>UCIA01000077.1 GCA_900472295.1 Hyphomicrobiales bacterium
GAGTGCGAGGGGCGGGACAGGGGCGCCCTCGCCTGGCCTCGGCCGGTTCGATACCGGTCTGAAGGACATTCCGGTCGCAAAAAAGTCGGGGCACTGCTGCCCCGACCTTGAATGGCGGGCTGTGCTTACTCGGCTGCCATTGCCACACTTTCGCTTTCGACTTTCACCGGCGCCCGCAGTACTGCGGGGAGCCAGCCCTTACCATCCAGTTCCTTCTCGGCCTGCAAGACGCCTTCGGGTTTCGGGGCACGTTCCACCGCTCGCGCGGCCTCTTCCGGGCACCCTGCCTCACGCATTACTCCGGCGATATCGGCTTTCGACAACCGCGACAGGAACGCCGCTTCCGGTGTCCACCACAGGCCCATGTCCAGCCCGACCGCCTCTGCCAGCAGGTCGGCTTGGGCTATGCGCTCCCTGCCGTTTTCGTGGCGGGCGACCACGGCGTTGAGATTGGCGGCAGTCACCACCGCCAACAGATCAAGCTGCACGTCCTGGGGCTGCGCCACCAGCCACGGCCACAAGTCGGCAGGGTTTCCGGGTATGCGATGTCCCCAGCCTTCCACGACCTCGCTCCACCCACTTAAGGCCCGGCAAGCATCGGGCTCCTTGATGGACGGAACCAGATTGCGGCGCTGGCCGGAGACCTCCACCGCTGGCTCGACGCGCCCATGGTGGTAGTCGTAGAACAGGCGGCTCACCATTGCGTGCAGCAAGGCTGCCAACGCTACATCCGGCCGACTCGCCAGTTCCACGCGCAGCGCTGCCGTGCGGATGGCCGTCAACTCCTCGGTCAGGGCTGCCGATATGCCGGTCGCTTCGGCCTCGGGCGCTTCCTCCTCTCCCGCTTCGTCGGCTTCGTCTTGGTCGTTGCCTTCCTCGCCGTCCTGCAAGACGGCAAGGGCCTTGCGGTCATCAGCCTTCACCAACCCCGGTGTGACCTGCGCCGTACCGCCATGGGCTATCGATACGACACAGCCCGCCAGCGCCATTTCCCGGGGGTCATAGGCCTGCGCTGCATTCTGGATGGCCTCGATACGGCTTTCCAGCGCATGCAGCTTGGCCTCGTCGGTCTCGATTTGCGGGTCGCCCTCGGCGTAGGCGTCGATGGCCTCGGCCAGTTCGTCATACTGCCCCCCCAGCGCAGCCAGTTCCGCCTGCTCGGCCTCGGTCGGGTCACGTCGCACCGCATGGATGCGCCCGAACCCGCTACTGTGGATGAATGTGGTGTCGAGGCTGATTTCCACCCATTTCCAGCCCAGCGGACGCAACTCGTCGGCCACCACCTCAAGGCGGTCACTGGCAAGCTTCACCAGCAAGGGCCGGTCGGTCAAGAACGTCAGTTCGTCCTCGACGAACAGGTCGCGCAAAACTCCGCCCCCAGCTGCCTCATAGGCTTCAATGCCCACGAACCGCGCCAGCCGGTCATTGCCGCGCACGTGGGCGCTGGTCAGGAACGAGCGGATACTGCCGGGATTGCGGTTCCAGCCATCCTGCTCGAACCACGCCGCCTCCTGTGCCGCGTGGTCGTCGCTCACCGCCAGTGCCTTGGCCTGTTCCAGCGTCACTTCGTCGGCCCGCATCGCATCAAGGATGCGCGGCGACAGGCTGGCCAGCCTCAACCGCTGGCGCACGGTCACCATGGACTTGCCGAAGCGTGACGCAATGTCCTCAGCCGCCATGCCCTGCTCCACAAGGTCACGATAGGCAATGACCTCGTCCACTGCGTGCATCGGCTGGCGCTGGTCGTTCTCTGCCAGCGAAATCTCGGTGTCGCTACCTTCCTCGCGCAGGATTGCCCTGACCGGAAAATCCTTGGTCACAGCCACGCCCTGTACCGTACGACCTTCCTCCAACAACAGTCGCAGAGCCCCAAGACGCCGTCCTCCGGCGACAACCTCAAATTTCGGCCCTTTCCCCGCTTTACGGGTGACAAGGTTATGGATGAGGCCATGGGCCTCGATACTGGCGGCCAGTTCGGCCTTGCCTGCCTCGGAGTTGACGCGGCGGACGTTGGCCCTGCTCGGCACCAGCTTGCCGAGCGGGATAGTGATTTCAGCGGTATTCATGGACTTGCTCCTTTGATTTCTCGTTCAGGCGTTCCCATTCCCCTTCGGGTTCAGGTCCCCCTGAACCGCTGCCTCGCGGCGAGTAGCGGGGAGCGAGGGGGCAAGTCCCGGGGGCGGAGGGGTCTCCCCGGTCTGCACGGAGC
>UCIA01000075.1 GCA_900472295.1 Hyphomicrobiales bacterium
CACAAGGGGAGAAGGCAAGACAGGCGGCGCCGACCTCGACAATTGACGCTGCCCCAGCAGGTCGACACAGATCCGAAGGCAAGAAAGAAAAGGAAGGAGAAAACCATGCGCTACCAGAACGCCACGGCCTATCGCTTCCTCACGCCCTACCTGCTGATCTTCGCCGTCTTCTGGGTGTGGCCGATCATCTCCTCGTTCATGATTTCCTTCCAGGCGACGCGCACCGTGCCGTGGCGTTTTGCGCCTGGTTTCAACTGGGGCCGCCTGATCGGCGACCCCGCCTTCTTCAACGCGCTGAAGAACACGCTGCTCATCCTCGTCATCCAGGTGCCGGTGATGATCTCGCTGGCCATCGTCATGGCGGTGCTGCTGAACTCGCCGCTGTTGAAGGCGCGCGGCCTCTACCGCTTTGCCTTCTTTGCCCCGGTCGTGGTCGGCGAGGTAGCCTATTCCGCCGTGTTCCGGCTGATGTTCAATCTCGATTTCGGCATCATCAACAAGCTGCTCGCCGGCATCGGCCTGCCCAAGATCGACTGGTTCTCCAACGTCACCCCGGCGATGGCGCTGATCATGATCGCGGTGACCTGGCGCTGGGCCGGCTACAACGCCATCATCCTGCTCGCCGGGCTGCAGTCGATCCCCGAAGATGTCTATGAGGCGGCAACGCTCGACCGCGTCAGCAAGGTCAAGCAGTTCTTCTACATCACCCTGCCGCTGCTCAAGCCCGTAATCGTCTTTTGCGCCGTGCTGTCGATCATCGGCACCATGCAGCTGTTCACCGAGCCGTTCCTGATCACCGAGCGCGGCGGCCCCGGCGGCGGTACCGAGACGCTCGGCCTGCTGCTCTATCGCCAGGGGTTCCGCTCGCTCAATTTCGGCTATGCCTCGGCCGTCGCCTACACCATGGCGGGTCTCGCCATCGCCATCACGCTGGTGCAGCTCTGGCTGACAAGAGAGCCGAAATGAGGGGGGAGCCGAAATGAGTTCGCTCTCGCAACGCCGGCGCGGCCGCAGCGTCCTGCTCCATGTGTTCCTGACGCCGCTGGCGGTGATCTGGCTGTTTCCGCTGTGGATGATGATTGTCTTCTCGACCATGCCCGACAACGGCATTTTCAGCCCCGGCATCGAGCTTTTGCCGCACGGCAATTTCGTCGACAATTTCAACAATCTGCAGCGCGACACCAACTTTGTCGGCGCCATCGGCATCTCGGTGGCGGTGGCGGTGACCTACACCTTCTTTTCGGTGCTGCTGACCTCGATGGCCGGCTGGGCGCTGGCCCGCTACCAGTTCTTCGGCAAGGGCGCGGTGGTGGCGATCATCCTCGGCACCATCACCTTGCCCTATGCGGTGGTGCTGATCCCGCAATTCATCATGGTGGCGCGCGACTTCCAGCTCGCCAACACCTGGGTGGCGCTGATCGTGCCGCCTCTGTTCAATTCGCTGGGCGTCCTGTTCATGCGCCAGGCTTTCTCGATGATGCCGGCCGACCTGTTCGACGCCGCACGCGTCGAGGGCGTCAAGGAATGGCGCATCTTCCTGTTCGTCGCTTTGCCCTTGGCGCGGCCGATGCTGGCGGCGCTCGCCATCATCCTGTTCCTCGCCTCGTGGAACAATTACCTTTGGCCGCTTTTGATCAACAGCCAGCCCGGAGCGATGACCGCCCCTGTGGCGCTCGGCACGCTCATCGGCCTGACCAAGGTGTCGTGGGGCGGCATCATGGCCGGCGCCGTCATGCTGACCGTGCCGATGCTGGTCG
Source organism: Hyphomicrobiales bacterium (assembly GCA_900472295.1). GTDB lineage: Bacteria > Pseudomonadota > Alphaproteobacteria > Rhizobiales > Rhizobiaceae > Mesorhizobium. Next base: position 1,758 of record UCIA01000075.1, read on the forward strand.
TCTTCGTGCTGCTGCAACGTCATTTCATCGCCGGCATCGCCGCCGGCGCCGTCAAATAGGGACAACAGCGATATGGCGGCAGTCACCCTCACCAATGTCATCAAGCGCTTCGGCGTTTATGAGATCATCCATGGTGCCAACATCGATATCGCCGATGGCGAATTCGTCGTCTT
>UCIA01000074.1 GCA_900472295.1 Hyphomicrobiales bacterium
GGGGGAGATCAGCTCACACCCCACGCAAAAACTCGATCACCATGGCCGCCGTCCAGGTGAAGCGGCCGCCACCCAATGGCTCGCCGGTGAGCGGGTCGTAATATTCGGCAAAGCCGCTCTCGCGGATCAAATCGAGGCTGGACTGGGTGATGCGCTGGGCGACGTCGCCATGGCCGGCGGCGGTGAGGCCGTCGGCGATCATGTAGTTGACCACGAGCCAGACCGGGCCGCGCCAGTAGCGCTTGGCGTCGAGGCGTGGATCGTCGGGATCGTGCGAGGGCACGATATAGCGCGCTTTTTCGACCAGGTGCGCTACGCGTGCCGCGAGCGCCGCCGCTCGTCTTTCCGGAACGGCTGCGAAGGCGGCCAAAATACCGCCGACGGAGGCGCTATCGATGAGCTTGCCGGTGGTGCGGTCGAGACAGAGGTATTGGCCGTGCGCGTCGCTCCACAACCGTTCCATCGCCGCCAGGCCCTTTTGGGCACGGGCGCGATTGGCTTCGGCAATCTTGCTCTCGCCCAGCGCTTCAGCGAGATCCGCAAGGTCGGCGCAGGCGCGGATCAGGATGGCGTTTAAGCCGGGATCGACAACCTGAAACGGCGAAGCGTCGTGCAGCCTGGAATTGTCCCAACCCAGAGCGCGAAAATGCTGCAGCAGCCAGAGATACCGATCGTACTGTTCCTTGGTCGGGCGATGCGCCGGATCGGCGTGCAGCGTATCGCGGCGGGTGTAGGGCTCGACGCCTTCTGTCGGCACACGCTCGAAGGCTTCGTCCCAGTCGATCGAATTGTCGCGGCCGGACTCCCAGGGATGGATGATGGCGACCAGCCCCTCGCCTTTGGGATCGCGGTTTTCGTAGAACCAGCGGTGCCAGGCATCGATCTTCGGCAGCAGCGCACGGGCCCGCTCGGCCGCCAGCTTCTTGTCCCTGGCGCGGTCGAACAGGCGGCGCACGGCAAAGCCGGCGACGGCCGGTTGGGTGATGCCGGAGGTCTCAGTCGGACGGCCGGTGCGCCAGACATCGGGTCCGGGAAAATAGCCGTCGTTCCAGACATGGAAGATGATGTGCGGCACCATGCCGTCCGGCCATTGGTGGGCGAACAAGGTATCGATCTCGGTCCAGGCCCGTGCCTCGTCATAGTGGGCGAGGCCAAGCGCGGTCAGGCAGGAATCCCAGTTCCACTGGAAGGGATAAAGACCCTTGGTCGGGATGGTGTAGTCGCCCTGGTCATTTTCCCTGAGCACCTCGACGGCGCGGGCGATGGTTTCGTCGACGGCAAGTGAAGTCATGGAGGCATTCATTCTCTGGGGCTCACAAGGCGTTGGTGGTCTCGGGATCGAACCAGCGGATGCGATCTGGCTTGGGCGCGAGCCGCAGCCGCTCGCCGACCTTGACGCTGGCATTCGACTCCAGGATGGCGCGGAACAGGCCGCCCTCGACATCGCAGGTGACCAGCGTGTGCGGCCCGAGCGGCTCGATGACGCGCACAGTGGCGTGCAGCCCTTCGCTGCCGGCGTCGACATCTTCCGGACGAATGGCGAATTCGATTTTCTGCTTGTCCGATTTCGGGCCGGGCAGCGTCAGGCCGGCGACGCTCCAGCTGCCGTTGCCGGCCTTGGCCGCCGGGATAAAATTCATCGGCGGATTGCCGATGAAGGAGCCAACGAAACGCGCGGCCGGATTGCGGTAGACCTCGACCGGCGACGCGGCCTGGACGATGCGGCCCTGATGCATGACGGCGATGCGGT
>UCIA01000073.1 GCA_900472295.1 Hyphomicrobiales bacterium
TTGCCCGGCATCGTTGCCGGTTTCACCGTGACGCTGGTGACGCTGATCGGCGCATCGGCCATGGCAGGCGCCATCGGTGCAGGCGGGCTTGGCGATCTCGCCATCCGCTATGGCTACCAGCGTTTTGAAACCAGCGTCATGGTTGCCGTGGTCATCGTGCTGATCATTCTCGTCTGCGGCATCCAGTGGGTCGGCGACCGGCTGGTCGCCAGGCTGGATCGCCGCGGATGAGCGGCCGCGAACATTATTTGCCGGCAGGCTGAAAAACGCAGCGCCGGCTTTCTCCATCGGCGCCGAGATTGGATTGCGCATTCCTTTGATTGAACCAGCCTGCGTGCCACCGTGACAGCGGGGCCGGCAAAACAAGGAGCTTGACCATGCCCAGGATCGTACCCGTGCTTGACCTCAGCCGTCTCGAACAGGGCGCCTCGGAGCAGCGAACGTTTCTGTTCGACCTGCGCACGGCCGCGCGCGATGTCGGCTTCTTCTATTTGACCGGCCACGGCATATCGACAGCTGACACCGCGGAGGTGCTCGACGCCTCGCGCCGTTTCTTCGCCCTGCCGGAAGCCGACAAGCTGGCCATCGAAATGGTCAAATCCTCGCAGTTCCGCGGCTACACCCGCGCCGGTGGCGAGCTGACCAAAGGCAAGGCCGACTGGCGCGAACAGCTCGACATCGGCGTCGAACGTCCGGCCATCGCGCAAGGCCCCGGCGTTCCCGCCTGGACGCGGCTGCAAGGGCCGAACCAATGGCCGACGGCACTACCGGACCTGAAGCCGGCGCTGCTGGCATGGCAGGCCAAGGCGACCGCGGTGGCGATCCGTCTGCTGAAGGCCTTCGCCCTCTCGCTCGACCAGCCCGAGGGCGCCTTCGATTCGATCTATCAGGCTGAGCCCAACCATCGCATGAAAATCGTGCGCTATCCCGGCCGCGACGCCACCGGCGACGGCCAGGGCGTCGGCGCGCACAAGGATGGCGGCTTCCTGACGCTTCTGCTGCAGGACGAGAGCAAGGGGCTGCAGGTCGAATATGACGGCGCTTGGGTCGATGTCGATCCGCTTCCCGACACGCTGGTGGTCAACATCGGCGAACTGCTCGAACTGGCCTCGAACGGCTATCTGAGGGCAACTGTGCATCGCGTCGTGACGCCGCCGGCCGGGGTAGAGCGGATTTCAGTGCCGTTCTTCTTCAGCGCCCGGCTCGACGCGACGATCCCGCTGCTCGACCTGCCCGAGGAACTGGCGACTGAGGCGCGCGGGCCGGCCAGCGATCCCGACAATCCGCTATTTCGCAATGTCGGCACCAACGTGCTGAAAAGCCGCCTGCGCTCGCATCCCGACGTGGCGCGCCGGCATTACGCCGATCTGTTGGAGACCGGCGCCTCGGCCGGTTGAGATCTTCAAAGACGAGAACGAAATTTCTGAATCTCATGTTGTTTTAGAAAGCCGTTCGTCGTCAACCGCAGCGAATGCGCGCATACAGGAATTATCGTTCGGCGGTTTCCTCCCATTCCACCGGACGGTGTTCCCCTCTGAAGGTTCTTGACCTTCTTTTGGCCGGGCCGCCTTCGCGCCCGGCCTTTTTTATCCAAGCGTTCGATAGCTATTTCGCAAATCAGGGCTTCCGCCTTGAACCAATTTAAAACGTTTGCAATTTTCCTGGAGGGCATTACAAACGTTTCAAACACTTCGTTCGGGAGGAACTGTTGCCACCCCGCGTGACCACGCTGAAGGAGCTTGCGGCAAGCCTCGACCTGTCGATAACGACGGTGTCGCGGGCCCTTGCCGGGCATGAGCAGATCGCCCTGAAAACCCGCGAGCGTGTCGCGCAAGCGGCGCGCCAGGCCGGCTACGTCCCCAACACGGCAGCGCGCACGCTGGTCTCCGGCCGCAGCGGCTTCGTCGGCCTGGTGCTGCCGGTCAGGGGTCCGAACCTGGTCGATTCCTTCCTCGGCGAGTTCGTCACCGGCCTTGGCGAGGGGCTGGTGTCGCATGGCGCCGACCTTATCCTCGCCACCGCGGCACTTGATCATTCCGAGCTGTCGGTGCTGCGCCATGTCGTCGAATCCGGGCGCGCCGACGGCGTCGTCGTCACCCGCATCGCCGAGGTCGATGAGCGGCTCGCCTATCTGCGCGAGCGTGGCTTTCCCTTCGTCGCCCACGGCCGCCTGCTCGACAGCGACTTTGCCTACAACTGGCTCGACACCGACGGCGCCCACGCCTTCGGCGAAGCCTTCGACATGCTCTACGATCTCGGTCACCGCCATTTCGGCCTGGTGACGATTTCCGAACCGATGACGTTCCGGCATCTGCGGCAAGACGGCCTTGCCGCCGCCATCGGACGGCGCGGCGATCCGTCCGTGCGCCTCGACGTGGCGACGGCGCCGCGCTTTGATCGCGGCGCCCGCATCCAGGCCGTCAACCGCATGCTGCANNGACGGCAGTCATCGCTTTGTTCGACGAGCTGGCGCTGACGGTGATGGAGGAGGCGGCGCGCGCCGGCCTCAGCGTGCCGCGCGATCTCTCGGTCATCGGCTTTGACAATGTCGTCGCCTCGGCCTATGCGCCGCCCGGCCTCACCACCTTCGACGCCTCGATCCGCCAGTGCGCGCGCGAGATCGCCGACATGCTGCTCACCGTTATCGCGGAGCGGCCCGCTACGCCGCTGACGCGGCTGATCCGGCCGACGCTGGTGCCGCGCGCCAGCCACGGGCCCGCACCTCAGACAAGAAGCTGACGCCGCAACGACGGCGCATATCCAGGGAGGAAGAGCATGATGAAGATGTTGAGAACATTGGCGGGTGCCGCGATGGCGCTGTCGTTTGCCATTGGCGGCGCGCAAGCGCAGCAGGTGCTGTTCTGGTCGACACAGGCGCGCCCGGTCGAAGAGACCCAGAAGATGCGCGACGAGGTGCTGAAGGGTTTTGACGGCGCCGTCGACTATCAGGTCGCCGAGGATGGTCCCTGGCTCACCCGCCTGCAGGCCGAACTGCAGGCCGGCACCGGCACGATCGGGTTGCTTGGCGGCCTGCATGGCGACTTCTCCACCGTCGGCGCAAACCTCGTCGACCTGTCGGCTGTCGATGTCGGCGGGGTCAAGGTCAACGAGGCCTACAAGAAGCTCGGCACGCTCGGCACCGGCGAACAGAAATATATGCCGTGGATGCAGGCCACTTATCTGATGGCGGCCAACAAGCAGGCGCTGCAATATCTGCCGCAAGGCGTCGACCTCAACACCATCACCTATGACCAGCTGATCGAATGGTCGAAGACCATCGCCGAGAAAACCGGCTCGCCGAAATTCGGTTTTCCCGCCGGCCCGAAGGGGCTGAAGCACCGCTTCTTCGAGGGCTTTCTCTACCCGTCCTACACCGGCTCGATGGTGACCAAGTTCCGCTCGCCCGAGGCCGAGACCGCCTGGAACAAGTTCAAGGAGCTCTGGCAGTACACCAACCCGAACTCGACCAACTACGCCTTCATGCAGGAGCCGCTGCTGTCGGGTGAAGTGTGGGTGGCGTTCGACCATGTAGCGCGGCTTGCCGATGCCTTCAACCAGAAGCCAGACGAGTTCGTCGCCTTCCCGGCGCCGGCAGGCCCGGCCGGTCGCGGCTTCATGCCGGTGGTGGCCGGCGTTGCCATCCCCAAGACATCGCCGGATGTCGATAAGGCCAAGGCGCTGGTCGCCTATATGCTCAAGCCCGAAACCCAGATCGCGACGCTGAAGGCGACCAATTTCTTCCCGGTCGTCGACGTCAAGCTGCCCGACGACATGCCGGCTTCGGTGAAGGCGTTTGGCCCGGCGATCGCCACCATGACCGGCGCGCCCGACGCATTGCCGGCGCTGCTGCCGATGGGGCTCGGCGATCTCGGCGGCAAGTTCAACCAGGTCTACACCGACTCTTTCGAGCGCATCGTGCTTGGGGGCGAGGATGTGCACGGCGTGCTCGAACAACAGGCGGCCGCGCTCAAGGCGCTCATCGACCAGGCCAAGGCGCCGTGCTGGGCGCCGGATAAACCATCCACGGGCGCCTGCCCCGTCGACTAACCAGATCCTCCCGAGGGGGCGTCCGGAGTTGTTGCACTCCGGGCGCCCAAACCGCCCCCCTTGGCCGCGGTCCACTTGGCGGGCCACAAAGGACACCACCATGCACGGCAAGGCTCTGCCCTATCTGCTGCTGATGCCGGCGACCTTGTTCCTGTGCGTCTTCTTCCTCTATCCGTTCGTGCTGGTCGCCTTCGAGGCGCTGACCCGCGACGGCGCTTTCACCCTCGACAATTTCCGCACCATGGCCGGCAGCTGGAAGTTCCCGGTCACGGTGCGCAACACGCTGCTGCTGGCAGCCATCGTCGTGCCGATCCAACTGGCCATGGCGCTGCTGATGGCGAGCGTGGTGTCGCGGCTGGAGACCGGGCGAAGCGCCGCGCTTTACATCTTTGCCATTCCGCTCGGCATTTCCGATCTCGCCGCCGGCCTGATCTGGCTCGCCATCTTCGACCAGTCGGGCTTCCTCAACACGCTGCTCTCCCACCTCGGCGTCGTCGACCGGCCGATCATGTTCCTCGGCTATCAGAGCAAACTCACCATCTTCATTGCCGTGGCGCTGGCCGAGATATGGCGCGCCACCGCCATCATGATGGTCATCCTCGTCGCCGGCATGGGGCTGATCCCCAAGGAATATTATGAGGCAGCCGAAGTGTTCGGCGCCGGCCCATGGAAGCGTTTCGTGCGCATCACGCTGCCGCTGCTGCGCCCCAGCCTGCAGACGGCGATCATCCTGCGCGTCATCCTTGCCTTCGAGGTCTTTGCCGTGGTCGCAGCGCTTGGCGGCACCAATCTGCCGGTGCTGATGGGCGAAACCTACAATTGGCAATTCACGCTGCAGGACCGCAATGTCGCGGCCGCCATGGCGCTGCTCATCCTCGCCATCTCGATCGGCTTCACGCTGTTCTTCCTCAGGGTGCTGCGTGTGCCGAAAGAGGCCCGCATATGAGCGCCGTAGCCGAGACACCGGTCGTAGCAGTCGCGGATGCCCGCAAGGCCGGCGACTGGCTGCTGATCGCCACCGCCATCCTGCTCAGCGTCTGGGTGCTGCTGCCGATCTACCTGCTGATCGTCAACGCGCTGTCGTCGCCGGATCAGGTGACCGCTTTCCCCAAGCGTTTCTTCCCGTCCTTCGATCTCGGCAGTCTGTCGTTCTTCGTCAATTTCGCCGGCGTCGCCAGGGCGTTGTGGAACTCGGTGCTCGTCGCCACGCTGACGATGATCCTGTCGATCGGCTTCGGCGCGCCGGCCGGCTACGCGCTGTCGCGTTTCGATTTTCCCGGCAAGGGCACCTTCCGTTTCCTGGTGCTGATGACGCGCGCCTTCCCGCTGCCGCTGCTGGCGCTACCGCTGGCGGTGATGTTCATCCGCACCGGCCTCGACGACACGGCCATCGGCCTGGCGCTCGTCCACACCACGCTGGCGCTGCCCTTCGCCGTGCTGATCACCTTCTCGCTGTTCTCCGGCATTCCGGTCGAACTCGAGGAAGCCGCCTGGACGCTTGGCTGCACCAGGCTGCAGGCGTTTCGCAAGGTCATCCTGCCGCTGGCGCTGCCCGGCATCGCGGCCTCGGCGGTGTTCGCCTTCACCATCTCCTGGAACGAAGTGTTCGCCGCCGCCGTGCTCACCATCGAGAACCGCACGCTGACCGCCTTCCTTTTGCAGAGCCTGGGCGAGTCGCCGCTCTATCTCAAATTCGCCGGCGGTGCGGCGCTGGTCGTGCCGGCGCTGATCTTCATCTTTGCCGTGCGCAAATATCTGTTCGCCATGTGGGGGATCGCCAACCGATGATACGCGACACGGAGAAGGCTCATGGCTGAAATCGCGATCAAGGGCGTCGCCAAGC
>UCIA01000072.1:0-130 GCA_900472295.1 Hyphomicrobiales bacterium
TATATCTGCGGCAATTGCTTCGGGGGTTTTTTGACATGACCAGTGACATTGGCGACGTTGCGCCATCTCTTATCAAGGCTTCGCTCAGCCGCACCGGCAAATGGGCCGGCTCGGTTGCCTTTATCGGCGG
>UCIA01000072.1:146-1844 GCA_900472295.1 Hyphomicrobiales bacterium
GCGGCTTCCGACATCCTCAACCCGCTGGCGCCGTTCGCCGCCTATATTGCGCTGCTTGCCTCGGTCGCCGCCGCCATCATCGCCATTGCCATTGTTCTCAGGCTGGTGCTGGCGGCCAAGGCGCTGCCGGCGCTGATCTTTGCCACCAGTGCTGCCGCCGTTGCCGGCGGCGTTTACGGCCTGCAACAGAAAACCGATTCGCAAAACGGCATAATTGCCGGCCTGGTGCCGGCTATAGCCGAGCTGCAGCAGCAGCTGGGCATCGTCTCGGCCAGGGTGGCCAGGATCGAGCAGACGGTGACCGAGACGCAGCAGACGGTCGACCAGGTCAAGCAATCGACCGATGTGGTGGCGAAAAAGACCGAGGAGATCGCGTCCAACCAGCAGAAGCAGGCCGCGCAGACCGACAAATTGCAGGCGACCACAGAGCAGATCGCCGTCTCGATCGACACCATCGCCAAGGGCTTTGCCGCATTGGCCGCGCAGGGCGGAACGATCGCCGAGCCGAAGCGGCCGGATGAGTTCTACCACAATGCCCGCGTCTACGAACTGTCCGGCGACATGCTCAATGCCCGGCGCGCCTATCTCGCCTTTGCCGGTTTCGACGTCGATGCCGTCGATCCCTACACGCGTTTTGCCACGCTGCTGCGCGTGCAGGACGGCAAGGCCGGCGCCCGCGAAGTGTTCGGCGCCCTGGCCGACAAGGCCAAGGCGCTGTCGATCAAGCTGGTCCATGTCATGCAGTTCGACGATGCCCAGCGTCTCGACAAGCTAAACGCCTTCATCGCGGCCAATCCGGATTTCGCGCCGGCCTATTATCTCCTGGCGCAGGAGTTTTCCGAGGATCGCCTCGGCGTCCAGTCGCTGTCCGACAAACGCAGCGAAGCAGAGGCGCTGACCAAATTCGTCTCCTACGAAAAAGATGGCGGGCTGCTCAAATATTTCGTCGACCAGACGCAGCTGGCCGACTGGCTCGACCGCAGCCGCACCCGGCTGACGGCGCTGGGCGATGTGCTCGATCCCGCGCGCTTTGCGCCGTCGCTGACGCCGATGCGCTCCAATGCCGGCTGGACCATCTCCATCTCGCTGCCCGAGGCGGCGACCGGCATTTCCTGGCGCCTGGGTGAGTCAGGTCCGTTCACCGATACCGGGCTGATGGCGATGAACGACCAGCGCACCGGCAAGCCGATGCCCAATCCGAGCTTCGAACTGCCCGACAGCACCACGGCCACCACCATCGGTGTCAAGTATCTCGACCTCCGGGGCCGCGAGACCGGGCCGTTCAACATCCGTTTCGACCCGGACACAGCGCTTCAGCAAGGCAACAAGCAGATCCTCGACCAGTTCTGGACCTCGTGGATCGCCTTCGACGTCAGCGGCAATCACGGCCTGGTCTATTTCACCCAGATGCTGTCGTACCGCTGCGCCATCAGTCAGGTGCATTACTCCCTGAACGATGCGGCGCTCGACAAGGAGATCAAGATGCCGCCTTGCGACAAGAAGGATCCCTACGCCATCCCTTACGACTACCAACCTTACTTCAAGGTCGCCGACAGCGTGAAGTCGATGGCGGTGCAGGTGACCTACACCGACGGCACCAAGTCACCGGTGCGGGAATACAAGCGGCAGTAGGTGAGCAGGGCCGCTCTTGGTCGATATGCCTTGCTGTTCCGACCGATTGCGCCGCCCCTCATTGCC
>UCIA01000070.1 GCA_900472295.1 Hyphomicrobiales bacterium
AGCGCGCCATCTGTCCAGCACACGCAGCGTGCCGAGGCTGTCGGCCCAGCCCATGCCGGGCCAGGCGAACTCCTGTTTGCCGGCCAGGATCGCCTCGGCGGCGGCGTCGACCTCGAAGGAATAGAGGTGGCGGGTCTCGTTGACGCTGATGGTCTGGCGCGTATCGTCAGACTTGATGATGTCGATCTGGCCAAGGCCGCCATCGCGGCCGCCGCCGCCGGCGAACCAGAAATCCGGCACTTCGATGCGGCCTTTGGTTCCCAGGATGCGCAGCACATTGTCCTGTTTGAGCGAGATGCTGCAGGAGACCTCAGCGACGATGCCGCCGGGAAAATTCAGCAGTGCCGACGCCCATTCGTCGACGCCGGACTCTCCGAGATGGGCGGCGCCGACGACCTTGTCGGGCTCGGCAAAGGGTTTGCCTGTGGCAGCACCCGCGATCAGCCGCACCATCGAGACGGGGTAGCCGCCGACGTCCAGAATGCCGCCACCGGCGAGATCGTTGGCATAGAGCCGGTGCTCGGGCATGAAGCTTGGCATGGCGAAGCCGAAGCTCGATCTGATCAGCCGGACATCGCCGATGACGCCGGACTGGATCAGCTCGACCAGCTTCGCCGTCTGCGGGTGCAGCCGGTACATGAAGGCTTCGCCGAGGAAGGTGCCNNTCGCACAGCACATGCTTGCCGGCCTCCGCTGCCTTGATCGCCCATTCGGCATGGCCGGGATGCGGTATGGCGATGTAAACGGCGTCGACCTCGGGGTCGGCGAGCAGCGCGTCGTAGCCATCGAGAATGCGGGCGCCGGGAAACGTCTGGGCCAGGCCTGCCTTGCCGGGATTGCGGGCGCCGAGCGCGACAATCGTGCCGGTGCGCGAGCCTGCCACGCCGCGGGCGAACGCTTTGGCGATGTCGCCGGGCCCGAGTATCCCCCAGCGGATGGGCGCGGTTGAAGTCATGGTCATTCTCCTTGGAAAGCCTGGAAGGCTCAGCGCAGCCGCTGGCCGTTTTCGTCGAACAGATAGGATTTGCGGATGGAGACGGTGATCTCCTGGGTGTCGGGGACCTTTGCCGCGTCGCGCTGGATCACCAGGTCTTCGCCATGGGCGGTCCTGGCATAGACGAAGCTGGTGCCGCCGAGATGCTCGACCACGTCGATGCCGACGGTGAGGTCGGCATCGCCTTCGCCGGCAGAGCCGAAATGCTCAGGCCGCACGCCGACAATGACCTTGGCTCCGGCTTCGGGCACGGCGCCGGTCAACGGTTGCATGATGCGGGTCTTTTCCTCGCCCACCAGCTCGACGGTGACACTGCTCGTGTTGCGGCCGACGACACGGCCCTTGATGAAATTCATCTTCGGCGAGCCGACGAAACCGGCGACGAACTGATTGTCGGGATTGTCGTAGAGGTCGAGCGGCCGGCCGATCTGCTCGACATGGCCGCCACGCAGCACAACGATGCGGTCGGCCAGCGTC
>UCIA01000069.1 GCA_900472295.1 Hyphomicrobiales bacterium
GCTTCCAGCGCTCGTTCTAAGGGCTGGCTTTAGACAGGTGAATACCAGCCCGGGCGCTTCAACGCCCGGGCTTTTTTTGTTTCGTGACTGGGTCAAGACAAGCAGAAGGACAGGGGGAATCGGCAGCTGAACAGTCCGTAGGGTGAGTTCGTGGGATCCGCTGATGGGCGGATGAATTCACAACTGCGTGATTAAATCTCTTGAAAGGACGCTTCCAAGCGGATAGGTCTGACTCTATCCACTCGGGGGTGTGGCATTTTATGACCATCGAAGCGATACAAGAGGGCGACCCCTCCGAACATTTCTCAATGTTCTCTTCTCAGACTGCGAAGATAAAATACAGTTACAACAAGATCAGAGAAGTAAAGTCGCACCGGGTCGGAGAGCTTTTTTCAGCATACCGAGACATACTCTGGGATGATGGGCGGCATAAATACAATGTCAGCTCCTTCATCGGCGAAATAGACGAGATTCTCCTCGGAGAACGGTTCAGCGCCTTTGACCAGAGCACCCTTGATAATCTTATCGGCACCTTGCGCCAGCGCGGCAACANNGCTGCGCAAGGCTTACAAGATGGGGGATATCCACAGCCTGCCCGAGTTCCGCCGCCAGAAGGAGCGTGCGGGACGGATTCGTTTCCTCGAAAGGAGCGAAGAGGCGCAGCTGTTCGCAGCCATCAAGAGCCGCAGCGAAGATGCCTACCGTCTCTCGGTCTTTCTCGTCGATACCGGCTGCCGCCTCGGCGAAGCGCTTGGATTGATCTGGAACGACATCCAGGAACATCGCGTCTCGTTCTGGATCACCAAATCCGGCCGCAGCCGCACCATCCCGATGACCGAGCGGGTCAAAGAGGTGATCAAACTGCCCCCGTCAGAGGGCCGCCGGCCCAAGGGTCCGTTCACCAAACTCAGCCAGGCACAGTTTCGCGCCATCTGGAATGATGCCAAGGCCGAAGTCGGTCTCGGCGCCGACGACCAGGTGGTGCCCCACATTTTGCGTCACACCTGCGCGTCGCGTCTTGTCCAGGGTGGCATCGACATCCGCCGGGTTCAGATGTGGCTCGGCCATCAGACGCTTTCGATGACCATGCGCTACGCCCATCTGGCCACCAACGATCTCGACGGTTGCGTCGTCGTGTTGGAGACACCGCGCGGCGAGGGGCCGTCCGTCGAAAGCTCGGCCTTCGCATCTCCGTTGACCACTGTTTCAGCTGCAGCTCCGACCAAAAAGGGCGAGGCGGCGTCGAAGCCGACAAAGGCACCTCGGAAAAGCTCGAAAGCCAAATAGTTCCGCCGGGCGCTTATATACTGAAATCGCAACCCCAGGATCATATTTGATCTTGGGGTTTACTTTATCTAGGCTGAGTCTTGTGATTTCGTCAGGAAGGCCGCGATGACGCTGGGCAGGTTGACTGTCTCCAGGAAGGGCGCATGGCCCTGGCCCTCGACCGTGATCGCTTCCATGTCGGGATGACGCTTTTGCATCTCATCGAGTGTGTCGGCCGACAGAAGTTTCGAGTTGGCGCCGCGTATGGCAAGCAAAGGGATGGCCGCCAGCGCCTCGAACTGCGGCCACAGATCCGGCAACGGCTTGCCGAGGTCGAGGCCCGCCACCGTCTCCACCAGCCGCGAGTCGAAATCCAGCAACAACCCTTCGTCCGTCTCGCGGTAGAGGGCCGTCACCATCAGCTCCCAATCCGCTTCGGTAAGCGCGGGAAAATCCGCGCCGTGCGCGATGCGTTGGGCCTCGACCGCCTCAGCGCGGCTCTTCGGTTTCGGCGCCGGGTCGAGATAGGTTTGGATATGGGCAAGCCCGGCGACCTCGATCACCGGTCCGATGTCGTTCAGCACAATGGCTTTCAGCGCGGCTGGCCGTATTGCGCCGAGCACATGGATGATCAGCCCGCCGCGCGATGTGCCGATGAAGGCCGCTTCCTCGACGTTCAGAGCGGCCAGCCCGGCGAGGACATCGCCGGCCTCGACGCCGACATTGTAGTGGCCGATATCGGGATCGTAGGCCGAC
>UCIA01000068.1 GCA_900472295.1 Hyphomicrobiales bacterium
AGGGCAATGAGGGGCAGCGCCGGCGTTGGCTTCAAGCCTTGAACCGTTGACGCCGCCCCTCACCTGCCTGCCGGCATCCTCTCCCCGTAGAACGGGGAGAGGGGCGCTCTCGTGGGCTCAGGCCTCGGTCGTTTTCAGCGCGATGAACGTCATGTTCTTGACACTCGACGCGGTGCGGTCCCAGTTTGCCGCCAGCGCGAGTTCCGCGTCGGTGGCGAACTCGCCGGCCGAGGACGCGTCGAGGAAGCGGGTGCCGGGAACGTGCGGCACGAAGTGCCTTCGGCCGACCATTTCGGTAACGCCGCCGCCATGGCCCTGGCGCGGCTTGCGGTCGAACTCCAGCGGCCCGCCCTCGGTGTTGACCGGCAGCTCGTTCCACAGGATCGCCTTGTCCTTGAACATGAAGGCGGTGTAGACGCCCGCCGCCACCGGAATGTCGTCATCGACCACGCAGCGCAGCCCCATATAGTAGGGGATGAGCGGCCCGCCCTGCTCCGAGGACGGCACATAGTCGATGAGGTCGGCGAGCTTAAGCGCCTTCATCTGCTTGGAGTGCATCCAGATCGTCTTGAACTTGTCCGCGCGATCACCCATCAAGTACGCGGCCTCGATGATGTCGGTGTCGACGATGGAGGCGCCGGTGACGCGCACCAGGTCGCCGCCGTCATTGGCGATGTTGTCGGCGACGACGCCTTTCAGGATGCCGAGCAAGGTCAGCTTGTTGGCGCGCTGCCAGTACTCGGTCTGGCGCTTGACGATCAGCTTTTGCGGATCGTCGCCCGCCAGGATCGAGGTCAGGTCCGGCACGCCCCAGGCCTGGGCGCGGACATTGCGGGCGGCCACCTCGCGTCGGGCGCCGATCTTCTTCATCTCGATGGAATCGGCCGGATCGTCATTGACCGGTTCCGACGGATCGTTGCCGAGATCCTTCCAGCCGGGCATGTCGACGGAACGGCCGCCCATCGAGAGCTTGGCGGTGATGGCGGGATCGTTGAACAGGATGCCGGCCTGGAAGATTTCCAGCGACTGGACATGCTCCTCGAACGAGTACTGGGCATAAACGGACGGAACGATCGCGTCCGCGATACGAGTATAGGCGTCTGCCATTTTTCACTTCCTTTGGGTTGGATTTGGGTAGCGGGTGGCTCGGGATCAGAGCGGGTTATTCGGCATCCATAGATCCGGGTTTTCGCCCGCTTCCCGCGCCAGCCGCCGGGCGCGGGCGGGGTCGCTTTTGACAAGGGCTGAAATGGCCGAAATGTTGCGGTCACCAGTGGCGTTGCGCTTGAACGGATTGCCGCCGCTCACGGCCGCGCCACCATCGATCGTGTCTTCCCGGAACATCGCCTCGCCGACGGCGTGGAACGCCTTGGCGATCTGCGGATCGGTCAGCGCCCCGTCAGGCAAAAGGATGCCCTTGGCCTTGTAGGCGTCGACCAGGCCGAGCTTCTTCATCGCCCGGTTGGCGACCTCCAGCTTCTGGCGAAAGCCATCGCTTGAGGTCGGTCCCCAGTCGCGCACGAGATCGTCATGCGTGGCTTCGACCGAGCGGGCGAGTGCGATGTCCTGGCGCACGGCCTGCTCGGCCATGTAGCCGACGAAGCGGTCGTGATAGGCCTGCGCCACCTTGGGCGTGGCGCCGGCCTCGACCGCCCAGGCCTTGGACGCCTGGGCAAGCTCGTCCGAATAGGCGAAGTTTTCCGGCAGGCCTTCCGGCCGCCGGTACTCGACCTTGTCTGGCGATGTCAGCGGACGCATGGTCTCGGGCAGCCGGGCATGAAATTTCTGCCAGTCTTCCGGGGATGCGTCGGCGGCGGGAACGCGCAGGCTCTCACCCTGCTGCCGTTCCAGCTCCGCATAGGATGTGAAAACCCGATCGAGGTTTTCGGCCCTGGTCCAGCCCTTGGCTTCAGCGAGCTTGCGGTTGCCTTCGGAAAGACCGTCAAACCAACTTTTTGCCGGAGGCGCGGCGGACCCGTTCTCCGCGCCTGCCGGTGGCCGTACTGGGTTGCCCGCCGGCTGCGCACGCGCCGCCACGGACCCGGAATCTGCCAGATCTGTCATGTGATGTCCTTTCTTCTCCTTCCCCCTGTGGGAGAAGGTGGATCGGCGCGCAGCGCCGAGACGGTTGAGGGGTGTTGGAAGGAATGAGGCGTGGGGAGCTGGACGAAAGTTTGCGCCAAGCTGGAGCACCCCTCATCCGACCTCGCTTCGCGAGGCCACCTTCTCCCACAGGGGTGTTTGGACCGGAGAC
>UCIA01000065.1 GCA_900472295.1 Hyphomicrobiales bacterium
GTGGCGCTGCTGGCGGCGGCCGACCTGATCTATGTCATCGGCTCCAAACGCGCCTTCCCGGTCACCGCATATCTGTCGCTGACCCTGTCGCAGCAGGGCGTGCGCAATGTGCTGGTCGACAATGTCGGCTCCTCCGCGCTCGATCAGATCGGCTGCATCGGCGCTCGGGACGCGGTGCTCGCCGTCTCGTTCAGCCCCTACAATTCGATCACGCCCGATCTCGTCGCGGTGGCGCATGAGCGCAAGGCCCGCATCGTCACCGTCACCGACAGCACATTCAGCCCGTTGATCCGGCTCTCGGACAGCTGGCTGGAAGTGGTGGAATCCGACTTCGCCGGCTTCCGCTCGCTGGCAGCTTCGCTCGCAGTGGGGATGGCCCTGGTCCATGGCGTGGCCGCGCGGCGCAACAAGTGAGCTGCCGCTGGTCCAATTGACTATCCGGAATTGCCGTTCCATATCTGACAAAATAGAAACTTTATTCCCGGGAGGAGGAATGGAGATCCGGCTTGACGGCAAGGTGGCTTTGGTCACCGGGTCGACGCAAGGCATTGGCCGTGCCATTGCCGAGACGCTGGCCCGTTCCGGCACCGCAGGGCTGCTGGTCACCGGCCGCGAGAAGGCGCGCGGCGAGGCCGTGGCCGCAGAGCTTTCGCAATTGGGCACGCCGACCATCTTCGTTGCCGCCGATCTTGCCGATCCTGAAGCCCCTGCCCTTCTGGCACAGGCCTGCATCGAGCGCTTCGGCCGTATCGATGCGCTGGTCAATGCCGCGGGGTTGACCGACCGCGCGTCTTTCATCGACGCCAGCCTCGATGACTGGGCTTCGCTGTTTGCCGTCAACGCCCGCGCGCCCTTCTTCCTGATGCAGGCGGCGATTGCCGATATGAAGCAGAGGGGTCAGGGCGGTGCTATTCTCAACATCCAGTCGATCAATGCCCATTGCGGATCGCCGGAACTCGCCGTCTATTCCGCCAGCAAGGGCGCGCTGGCGACGCTGACCAAGAACGCCGCCAACGCCCATCGTTTCGACCGCATCCGCGTCAACGGCATCAATGTCGGCTGGACAGATACGCCGGCCGAACGCGTCATGCAGGCAGACACGCTGGGTAATGGCCCCTGCTGGCTCGACAAGGCCAATTCCGCGCAGCCTTTCGGCCGGCTGCTGACGCCGGACGATATCGCCAGCCTTGCCGTCTTCCTGCTGTCCGACGCTGCCGGCCCGATGACCGGCGCGGTGATCGACCAGGAGCAGGCGGTGATCGGGGCGAACCGGTGAGCGCTTCCATCGAAACGCTTGGGCCCGAATTGCTCGACCGTTTGCCGGCCTCGGTGCAGACACCGTCCTACGACCGCACGGTGCTTGGCGCAGGGATGGTGCATCTCGGCGTTGGCGCTTTTCATCGTTGCCACCAGGCCGAATACACCGACGATCTCATCTCACTGCGCTTCGACCGCTGGGGTATAATCGGCATCAACATCCGCCCGCCCAGCCTTGCCGACACGTTGGGACAACAGAGCGGGCTCTACACAAGACTGATCCGCGAAAACAGCCATATCGAGGCGCGCGTCATCGGCAGCATCGTGCGGGTGGTCGACAGCCAGGACAGTGCCGCGCCGGCGCTGGGTGTGCTGGTGTCGCCAGACATCGAACTGGTGACGATGACGGTGACGGAAAAAGGCTATTGCCACATTCCGTCGAGCGGCGCGCTCGATCTTGCCCATCCCGACATCGTCCACGACCTCGCCAATCCCGAAACGCCGCGCAGCGTGCCCGGCCTGTTGGTGCGGGCGCTGGAGTTGCGCCGGGCCACGCATGGAAGGCCGCTGACGCTGCTGTCCTGCGACAACATCCCGGCCAATGGCATCATCCTCGGCAACGTCGTGCGCAGCTTTGCCGAGCGGCGCGGCGATGGCCTGGCCGACTGGATTGCAGCCAACGTGGCCTTCCCTTCGTCCATGGTCGATCGCATCGCGCCGGCGGTAACGCAGGCCGACCTCGACAGCGTCGAAAATTGGTTCGGCTACCGCGATACCGCCGTCGCCGTCGGCGAGCCGTTCCGGCAATGGGTGATCGAGGAAAAATTCGCCGGCCGCATGCCGCGCTGGGATCTAGTCGGCGCCACCTTCGTCGACGACGTCACGCCGTTCGAGCATCTCAAGATGCGGGTGCTGAACGGCGCCCAGACGACGCTGGCCACGCTCGGCGTTCTGGCCGGGCTCGAGCACACATCGGATGCCATGGCCGACCCGCTGCTGTCGGACTTCATCCGGCGCATGCTGGTCGAAGAGACTGTGCCGACGCTGATGCCGGTGTCGGGCGTCCTGCCGCTCGCCTATGTCGAGCAGAGCCTTGCCCGGCTGAAGAACACCGCGATCCGACACCGCAACCACCAGATCGCCACCGACGGTTCGCAGAAGATCGTCCAGCGCCTGCTCAACCCGATCCGCGATCGACTAGGCCGGGGTGAGACCATCGGCCTCTTGTGCGTGCCGGTGGCCGGCTGGATGGCGTATCTCATCCAGGCCTCCGCACGCTTCGGCAAGCGCTGGCCTGTTTCGGATCCCTATGCCGAAAAGATAGCAGCGATCGCCGATGCCACGGGCCATGATGCACCGGCGCTGGCATCCGCCATCCTCGCCATCGACGGAATATTCGATGCAGGTCTTGCTGCGGATGAGAGGTTCCGCACAGCCGTTGCATCGGCGCTTGGCGACCTGCTTTCGGACGATCCGATGGCGGCCGTCCGAGGCAGTCTTGAACAAGATGACACGGCGCGGTTGAAGCGATCCAAACAATAGGCATTATAGGCATCGGGATCAGGGAGGCAGAATGAAACTTGGAGTGCTTACAGCACCGTTTGCGGAGACGCCGCTTGGCGAGGTTGCCGACTGGGCAAGCTCGGCCGGATTCGAGGCGCTGGAGATCGCTTGCTGGCCGAAAACCTCCGGCGCGACGCGGCGCTATGCCGGCACCAGCCACATCGATGCGGCTTCGACCTCGCCGGCACAGGCGAAGGAGATCGTTGCCGAGCTAACTGAGAAGAAGCTCACCGTCTCCGGCCTCGGCTACTACCCGAACCCGCTGCATCCCGACGCCGCGCATCGCGAGGCCGTCATCGGCCATCTGAAGAAGGTGATCGTGCTGGCCGCCAATATGGGCGTTCCCGTCGTCAACACCTTCTGCGGCGGCGATGCNNNNGATGATCTTCAGCTATGACGAATGGCCGGGCGGGCACAACATCGCCTATTCGCCGCTGGTCTGGCGCCGCATCCTGGAAGCCTGGGGCGGCGAGGTCGGCATGAATTTCGATCCCTCGCACCTGGTCTGGCAAATGATCGACCAGGCCCGCTTCATCCGGGAATTCGGCCCCTACATGCTGCATGTCCACGCCAAGGATCTGATGATTGATCATGATGGACTTTTCGAGCGCGGAATTCTCTCGGCCGGGATAGGCTGGCAGGTGCCGCGCATGCCGGGGCTGGGCGATGTCGACTGGAGCGGCTTCTTTTCCGGCCTTTACCGCGCCGGCTATGACGGCTCGGTCATCATCGAACATGAGGACCGGCGCTTTGAAGGCAGCGACGATGCGGTCAAGCGCGGATTCCTGCTCGCTCGCGACGTGCTGCGTCCCTTCGTCAAATGACGAAGCAATGGCTTGGTTTTGATCCTGTCGCAGGCCGGCAGGAGCAAAACCCTGAGACTGAAAAACAACAATGTGGAGGAGTACTGACATGAAGAAAATACTGACCATGGTGCCGCTGCTGGCGGGCGCCGCGCTGCTGGCCTCGGTGGGCGTCTCTTCGGCCGAAGGCAAATACACGATCGGCATTTCCAACACCGTGCAGGGCAATGGCTGGCGCGAGGAAATGGTCTGCGCGATGAAGGCGCAGGCGCTGGCGTCGG
>UCIA01000064.1 GCA_900472295.1 Hyphomicrobiales bacterium
CCCCCCGCCCCCTGTGGCGCCGGCCATCCCCCTTCTCCTTGCAAAAGACAACGAGCGCCGACGGCGCTCACCCCTGCGACGGTTTCTTCGTTTTCTTGGCCGCGGCACGCTCTTTCTCGTCCGCGAAGGGATCGGGACCGGCGGCAGCCAGATCACGAAACGGCTCGCCTGTCCGCATGGTCGGCTTGCCAAACACCGCCATGCCGCCCATAGAACGGTTCGGATCATCGCCCGAGAGGCTGCTGCCCGCAGCCATGTGCCAAGGATACTTCCGATGTCTGTGACGCCGTCCCCTCGGTCAAAACCGTGACGGATCCCGCCTCCCTCGCAAGTCTCGGCTG
The DNA here is from genome assembly GCA_900472295.1 of Hyphomicrobiales bacterium. Classification (GTDB taxonomy): domain Bacteria; phylum Pseudomonadota; class Alphaproteobacteria; order Rhizobiales; family Rhizobiaceae; genus Mesorhizobium. The sequence continues at coordinate 342 of UCIA01000064.1, forward strand.
GACGGATTTCTTCGGCGACCAGCTTGAAGCCGATGAGGCAGACCTCGTCCCGACGCGCATCGCCTCGGTGCACCGCGATCGCCTGGCCGGCCTGTCCCAGACAGGGCCAACGGATCTGACGCTGCCGGCCAATGCCAACACCGGCGACTACGCGGTCGGCGACTGGGTGCTGGTCGAGCCCCATACGCATCTGCTGAAGCGCCGCCTGACCCGCAAGACGGTGCTGGAGCGTCGCACGCAAGGCGGCAGGATCCCGCAGCTGGCTGCGGCCAATGTCGACACGCTGTTCATCGTCACCTCCTGCAATGCCGATTTCAACATCGCCAGGCTCGAGCGCTATCTGGCGCTGGCCAACGAGTCCGGAACGACGCCGGTGATCCTGCTGACCAAGGCCGATACCGCTGACGACGCCGAGGCGTATCAACGCCAGGCCGCAGCCCTGCAGCGTGGGCTGCCCGTGGTGACACTGAACCCGCGCGTTGCCGATGCCGCAACGGCGCTCGCCCCCTGGTGCGGCGCGGGACAGACTGTGGCGCTGGTCGGTTCCTCCGGCGTCGGCAAATCGACGCTGGTCAACACGCTGGCCGGATCGGCACAGCAATCGCCGCAACAGACCGCTGGCATCAGGGAACACGATGCCAAGGGTCGCCACACCACCACGGCGCGATCGCTGCACGCCATTGCCGGCGGCGGCTGGGTGATCGACACGCCGGGCATGCGCACCCTGCATGTCAGCGACGTCGCGTCCGGCATCGACACGCTGTTTGCCGAAATCACCGAGCTTGCGCCGCTGTGCAAGTTCCGCGACTGCACCCATGTCCACGAGCCGGGCTGCGCGGTGCAGGCTGCCATCAAGGCTGGCACGCTCGATCCCGAGCGCCTTGCCCGCTGGCGCAAGCTGTCGGAGGAGAACCAGGGCAATACGCCGGTTCAGAGCGGGGCCCGCGGCAACAAATCTCCTGCCGGACGCCCAAAGCGGCGTTGAACGGCCCGCACTGAGGCTCCCTCGACGATCGCCTCAGATCTTTGCCGTGCGGAAAACGCGATCCCAGAACGCCGACGTCACGCCGAAATTGACGGTTTCATCGACATGGTGATGCACGGCGTGGCGGCGTTTGAGGTTGTAGAGATAGCCCGCATGGGCGGGATGCCAATGATGGATGATGTGGTGAATGCTGATGTACCAGAGGTAACCCAGCATCAGCCCGCAGCTGACCGCGCTTGCCGTGGCGAAATCCGAAACCGCCCATACCGGGAAAAACGCCACCAGCGCATGCACCCCGAGGCTGAGCCATGTCGGCGTGCCCACGGAACTGCGTTCCTCGACATGGTGGCGGTCGTGCAGATCTTTGACGTATGGAACATGGTGAAGGACGAACCTGTGCAGCAGGTATTCGGTCAGCGTCCACAGACAGAGGCAGGCGACGGCTGTGGCGATCCAACGCGGCGCATTGTCTTCGCCGGCCTCCATCAGCCCGGCAAATGCCAGCACGGCGATCACCAACGGATAGACCACGAAGTCGCTATAGTAGCCGATAAGACCCAGTTGCATTGCCCCGGTCCGTCTTTGGCGTCGTAAAGTCGCGGCGGCATCCAGATTGACTACTCTGCGGCGAGGAGCAATGCGGATGAACCTGACATAGCGTCGCAATTACTCGATATGCATCCACTGTTTCGGTCACAATTCCTAGGACCAGCTTCGCAAATATTGCTATCAAAGTGGCAAACACAGCGCGGGCTTGCTGATCTATCGCCGAGATGATGGCGGTCTCAAGGTGTTGCCGGTTCATCCGGGCGAACCGTTCTGTGTAAGGAAGGACGATGGTCGATCCCTGGCACCGCGATGTGGCGCGACATCGCAAAACTCTTCGAACGCTACGATGCGCTGCTGTGCCCGACCTGCGCCATCACGGCGCCGCCGGTGAGCGAGACCGACGACGACTATGTCGCGACGCGGCCCGACGGCCGCTTAAAGGGGCTGGACCTGACCTGCCCCTTCAACATGCTGCCGCAACTGCCGGCGCTGTCGCTGCCGGTCGGGTTTGCGGCGGATGGGCTGCCGGCAGGGTTGCAGATTGTCGGGCGGCGGTTTGCGGATGAAGACGTGCTGGCGATGGCGGCGGCGGTGGAAGCAAGGTTGGGGGTGGCGGGCTTTGATGCGCATCGGTTCGCGGCTGCAATTGCATAGGGAAGCGCCGGCCCCCTCTCCGTCCGCTACGCGGCCACCTCTCCCCCACTTTGTGGGGGCGAGGAAACGCTAATCTCCGAGGTCGCGGCCTTTTTAAGCTTGGGTTCCTCGCCCCCGCGGGAGCGGGGGAGAGGTGGCTCGGCGAAGCCGAGACGGAGAGGGGGAGCGCCGTAGAAAGACTGCCTCTACGCGCGTGACCATCCCCCGCCCCTCACCCAAACCTCGCCACCGTCCACGCTCCACCCGCCGCGTTCGACTCCACCGCCGCCGCGACAAACTTCACCCCGCGCGCGCCGTCGACAACATCCGGCACCTGCGCCGCTCGCGCCGTATCGACCATCCCACCGGAGCGATGCGCCCGAATAATATCAGCAGCGTCGCGGTAGAAATTGGCGAAGGCCTCGATGTACCCTTCCGGATGCGCCGCCGGCATGCGCGACACGCGTTGGGCCTCCGCAGTCGAACCATGGCCGCCGCGCACCAGCGTGCGGGTTTCCTCGCCATAGATGGAGAAGCGCAATTCCTCCGGCCGGCCGCCCGACCATTCGAGCCCGGCTCTGTCGCCATAGATGCGCACGGAGAGATCGTTGTAGTGGCCAGGCGAGGTCTGGCTGGCCAGGATCGTGCCGCGCGCCCCGCCGGTCCAGCGCACCAGCACATGCGCATTGTCGTCGAGCCGGCGTCCGGGCACGGCGGTGAACAGATCGGCCGACACGGCTTCAGCCTCGCAGCCGGAGATATAGCTTGCCAAATTGAAGGCGTGCACGCCGATATCGGCCAGCACCGCGGATTGCCCGGCACGCGCCGGGTCGGTGCGCCACTCTGCCTGTTTCTGGCCCTCGGCATCGATCGGCTTCGTCAGCCAGTCCTGGATGTAGGCGCCATGCACGGACACGATGCGGCCGAGTTCGCCCGCCGCCACCATCTCGCGCGCCTG
>UCIA01000063.1 GCA_900472295.1 Hyphomicrobiales bacterium
CTGCTCGACGCCTTCTTCGAAGCCGGCGGCAATCTTTTCGACACCGGTTTTGTCTACGGCGCCGGCTATACCGAGACGCTGCTCGGCCAGTGGTTGAAAAACCGTGGCGTGCGCGAGCAGTCGGTCATCATCGCCAAGGGCGCGCATTCGCCGCTGTGCTATCCCGATGTCATCGCCAGGCAGCTTGCCCAGTCGCTGGACCGGCTGCAGACCGATCATGTCGACATCTATTTCATGCACCGCGACAATCCCGATGTGCCGGTCGGCGAGTTCGTTGACGCGATGGATGCGGAGGCGAAAGCCGGCCGCATCCGCGGCCCGTTCGGCGGCTCCAACTGGACGATGGCCCGCATGGAAGAGGCCATCGCCTACGCCGAAAAGAACGGCAAGCAGAAGCCCGGCGCGCTCTCCAACAATTTCTCGCTGGCCGAGATGCTGGAGCCGATCTGGGCCGGCTGTATCACCTCGTCGACCGACGAGTGGAAGGCGTGGCTGACGAAACGGCAGATGCCGAACTTCGCCTGGTCGAGCCAGGGCCGCGGCTTCTTCACCGACCGCGCCGGAAGAGACAAGCAGGACAATGAGGAACTGGTGCGGGTCTGGTATTCCGAGAAAAATTTTGGCCGCCGCGACCGTGCCATCGAGCTGGCCGGGCGGCTGGGCAAAAGCCCGATCCACGTCGCGCTGGCTTACGTGCTGGCGCAGCCCTTCCCGTCGGTCCCGCTGATCGGCCCGCGCACGTTGGACGAGCTGGAGGACAGTTTGAAGGCGCTGGATATCAGGCTGTCGGCGGAGGATGTCGCGTGGCTGGATAGCGGGCCGGAAAGGCGCAGGGCTTAGACCGACAAGATTGGCTGATCTCCCCCCTTGCGGGGGAGATCAGCAGCTCATGCGCCCCGCCTACCGATCGATCCGCGTCGACAAAATAATGGACGAAGCCGTCCGCTCGACCCCGTCCATCGCCCCGATCTCGTCCAGCAACGCATCGAGATCCCGGATCGACGGCGCGTCGACGATGACGATCATGTCGAAATTCCCGCTGACCGAATGCAGCGTCCTCACCGGCGGCAGCGCTTGCAAAGCGCGCACCACTTTGTCGGCAAGCTTGGGCGTGACGGTGAGCAGCACATGCGCCCGCACCAGCCCCTGCTCATAGTCCGGCGCCATCCGCACGCCATAGCCGGTGATGATGCCGCGCTGTTCCAGCCGCTCGATGCGGCTCTGTACGGTGGTGCGCGACACGCCGAGCTGGCGCGCCAGCTCGGCGGTCGAGGCGCGGGCATTGGCGCGCAGCAAAGAAAGCAGCTTTTGTTCGGGCTCACTGAGCATTTCGACGATCCTTGTCGTCTTATCGTTCAAAGAGTGGGTTCGTTTCGAACAATTCCACGCTTCCTTTCGCCGGGCAAGCTGCGATTCTTGTGAGCATGATGCCCACCGCGCAGCGGCTGGGACAAAAAGCTTTCACGAGGGACAGGTCATGAAGAAAATCATCGTTGTCGGCGCCGGCAAGATCGGCTCCACCATTGCAGGCATGCTCGCCGACACCGGCGACTATCACGTCACCGTCGTCGACCGCGCAATGGCGCAGCTTGCTGCCGACCTTCCGGCAGGCGTCGAGACGCTGGAACTCGACATCGCTGTATCAGGCGCGCTCGAAGCAGCACTCACCGGCGCCTTCGCCGTGCTGAGCGCCGCCCCCTTTCACCTCACCACCCGCATCGCCGAAGCGGCCGCCGCCACCGGCGTCCACTATCTCGATTTGACCGAAGACGTCGTCTCGACCCGCCGCGTCAAGGAACTGGCCAAGTCGGGCAAGAGCGCCTTCATTCCGCAATGCGGCCTGGCGCCGGGCTTCATCTCGATCGTCGCCAACGACCTCGCCAGCCGCTTCGATACGCTGGAAAGCGTGCGCATGCGCGTCGGCGCGCTGCCGCAGTACCCGTCCAATGCGCTGAACTACAATTTGACCTGGAGCACCGACGGCGTCATCAACGAATATTGCGAACCCTGCGAGGCGATCGTCGAAGGCGAGCTGATCGAAGTGCCGCCGCTTGAGGAGCGCGAGGAATTCTCGCTCGACGGCGTCACCTATGAAGCCTTCAACACCTCGGGCGGTCTCGGCACCCTGGCCGAGACGCTGAAGGGCAAGGTGCGCACGCTGAACTATCGCACTATCCGCTATCCCGGCCACGCCGCGATCATGAAGGCGCTGCTCAACGACCTCGGCCTGCGCCACCGCCGCGACGTGCTGAAGGACATCTTTGAGAGCGCCTTGCCGGCAACGCTGCAGGACGTGGTCATCGTCTTCGTCACCGTCTCGGGCCGCCGCAACGGCCGCCTGCTGCAGGAAACCTACGCCAACAAGATCTACTCGCAGCGCGTCGGCACCCAGGTCCGCAGCGCCATCCAGATCACCACCGCATCCGGCATCTGCGCCGTGATCGACATGCTGGCCGACGGCACCTTGCCGGCGACCGGCTTCGTCAAGCAGGAAGATATCGCGCTGGATGCATTTTTGGCCAACAGGTTTGGGCGGGCTTACGCGCAGCACGAGATGGTGAGCCGGCTGGCTGGGTGAACGAACGCGCTCTTCCTTCTCCCCTTGTGGGAGAAGGTGGATCGGCGCTTCAGCGCCGAGACGGATGAGCAACTGTGTTTATGCTGCCTTATTTGGCATCCAGGGTTCGTTGTTGCGGATCATTGCACTGATGATGGTCAGGATCTTTCGTGCGACGGCGACAAGGGCGACCTTTGGCTGTTTGCCTCTGGCAATGAGACGCTGATGGAAGGCCTTGAGAACGGGATTTGAGCGGCTTGCGGTAAGCGCGGCCATATAGACCACCCTGCGCAGGGCATGACGACCGCCCCAGATGATACGGCGGCCTTTGAAGGTGCCGGTGTCGAAGTCGTAGGGAGCCAAGCCTGCAAGGGCTGCAATCTGGCGCCGTGAGGCCTGCCCGATCTCCGGCGCCAAGGCCAGCACGGTGTGGCTGAACACCGGACCGGCGCCGTGGAAGGACTGGATCAGGCGGTCTGTGGCCGCGAGTGCGGGCTGGCTGGCGACGAGATCGGCCATGCGCTTGGCGAGCAGTGCGATGTCGAGCTCTATGCGGCGTAGCCGCTGAGTGAAGAGGCGCCTGACCGTTGGCTCGCGTAGTTGCTCAAGTTGATTGGCCAGACTGACCTTGTCATCGCTGAGCTGCCGGCGGGCCACAACCAGATCAGCCAATTGCTCCGCGATCGGATCGCAACGCACCGGCCGGGTCGGCATCTGTGCAGTATAACGCGCAATCAGCAGGGCATCGATGCGATCGTTCTTGGCCAGCCGGCCAAGGGCGCGAGCGTAGTGGCGCAGCTTGTGCGGATTGACGTTTCTGGCCGGCCGCCCCGCCTTGCGCAGCGCCTTGGCCACGCCGCGCTCATAGCCGCCGCTGGGTTCCATGCCGATGGCTCGCACATTGCGGCCCTTCAGCCACTGGATCAGCTTGGCCCATCCGTCTTCGTCGTTGTCGAAACGCGCTTGTTCCTGCGTCTGGAATACGGCCACGTCGAGCCACCGCTTGGCAACGTCGATACCGACATCCTGAACCATCTGTGCAGCCATCTTCTCGGTCCCTTCCTTGTGTGCGGGGGCTTGCCCCTTGCAACTGTTCGGGTTCACAAAAGAAGGCGGTCGGGCCCCAGCTCATCCACGGTTTAGGCTACCTGAGGGGCGACGGGCTCTCGACCGCCGCCACGGATCAGGCAAGCACCTGGTCCGTGGCACCTCAACAATGCACGATTCTGAACACACAAGGGGTGTTCCAGGGAACACCGATGTCTCACTCCGCTGGAACAC
>UCIA01000062.1 GCA_900472295.1 Hyphomicrobiales bacterium
CCATCAGCCGCTCCATCGCCAGACGGCCGCCGGCGAAGTGATAGTCGGAATCGACAATTGCATCCGCCGGCAGCTCGACGCCGGCTTCCATCAGCGCCCGGGCAAAGCCGCGCTGGCGGGCCGGGCTGGAGCTGGAATCGCCGGGGCCGCCGATAACGCCGATCTTCTCGTGGCCAAGCCCGATCAGATAGCGGCCGGCGAGATAGCCGCCATGATCGTGATCGACCAGCACGGAATCGACATTGACCGACTGGATCTCGCGGTCGATCAGCACCGCCGGCACGCCGGGGCTGGAAAACACCTGCGCATGATCCGACGAGCCGGCGAAGATCAGCCCGTCGATCTGCTTGGCCATCAGCACCTGGAGGTAGCGCTCCTCCTTCTCGGCGTTGCCGTCGGAGTTGCACAGGATCACCGTGTAGCCGGCAACGAAGCCGGCATCCTCGATCTGGCGCGCCACGCTGGCGAAGAACGGGTTGGAATTGTCGGGCAGCAAAAGGCCGATGGTCTTGGTCTCGCCGCGCCTTAGGCTGCGCGCCAGCGTGTTCGGACTGTAGTGCAGGGCGGAGATGGCCATGCGCACGCGCTCGGCCGTCTGCGGCTCGACATGGCGGGTGCGGTTCATCACATGCGAGACGGTTGCGACCGACACTCCGGCATGGCGCGCGACATCGGCAATCGTCGTCATTTTTGTCCCCTGATGATTGGCGTAATCGATTGCGGAACCGGTTGTGTCACAGGCTAGAGCAATTCCAGGAAANNGTTTTCCATCCGGAATTGCGCAAGAACAAAGACCGCAGCTTTGGGGTGTCAATGTCCGTTTGCGCAACTTTCGGAGCGGAGCGGCTCATCTGCCGCCAAGAAAAAGCCGCAAGGCTAGGGTGCTTGCTGTTCGACCTGCTGTCGCAATCGAAATCAGTTCGAGAGCCACGGTTGCACGACGAGGAGCTTGGCAATGCAGGATTTAAACGCACGGCGAAGCAAGTCGAGGCGAGCCTGGCTGGCGGCGCTGGTCGCTGTCGTTGCGGTTGCCGGCAGCGCACTCGCATCGACCCACCTCAACAACAATTTCCACGCCATTGTCGCAGGCGAGGCCTATCGCTCCGCCCAGCCGAGCCCGGATGAAATCCGCGCCTACCACGACAAATATCGCATCGCCAGTATCGTCAATTTGCGCGGCGCAGCACCGGGCCATGCCTGGTATGATGAGGAAGTGAAGGCTGCCAGCGAGCTTGGCATCCGCCATATCGACTTCCCGATGAACGCCCGCACCGAACTGACAAAAGAGCAATCGCTGGCGCTGATCGCCTTGCTGCAATCGGCGCCCAAACCGGTGCTGATCCATTGCAAGGAAGGGGCGGACAGGACCGGCCTCGCCGCGNNCGGCACTCTATCTCGCGGCGCTGGCGAGAGCCAACGAGCCGGTAGCCGAGGCGCAGCTCTCGGTCCGCTATGGCCATATCGGCATTCCGGTCATCGGGCCCTATGCAATGGATGAGAGCTTCGAGACCATGGAGCCGCTGCTCGGCTTCTTCGGCTCGTGACGCCCTGACCGTCGGGCGTCGCAAGTCGGAACCGGGTCTATTTCTTGACGCAATTCCGGACG
>UCIA01000061.1 GCA_900472295.1 Hyphomicrobiales bacterium
TCGTCCCTTATGTCGTCGAGTCCGATGAAGCTGCGCAGCGCCCGGCGCCGCCGCTGGTCGATGCATCGGTTGGCGGTGATCCGGTAGAGCCAGGTGGAGGCACGCCCTCTGGCAGGATCAAAGCGTGCAGCCTGCTTCCAGACGGTCAAGAACACCTCCTGCACAACATCCTCGGCGTCGCCGGCATTGCCAAGATAACGCGCGGCAAACATCCGCAGGCCGCGACCATGGCGGGCGATGAGTGCGGACAATGCACCTTGGCTGCCCACGGCGATGCGCGCCAGCAGATCGTCGTCGCCATGGAACTCCTCATGCGGCACGGCGGCGCGCACCCACGGGCGAGACTGCTGGTGCGGCGAATCCGAAACTCGCATCGATCAGGAGCAGCGCGGAAACGAATTTCGGATTCAAATCCATCACACCAGATGTCAGCGCCGCCAGCGGCGGAAGCCGTGGACCGTATTGCCGTTCGGGCCGGTGAAGCTGCCGGCCGATCGGCCATGGAACGGCCCGCGCGCCGACACCCGCTTTCCCGAAAAGGTCTGCCCGTTGGGCCCGGTGCCAGAATAGCTGCGGGCACAGCGGTCAACAACGCCCGCCACGCATTTTGAGCTGGACGTGTAGGTGCCGCCATTGGGGCCGGTGCGGGTTGTCGAGCCGGTGTAGACGTTGCCGTCCCTGCCGACGCTGCGGCTGATCTCGCCGCCATGCGCGGTCGGCCGTTTCCATTCCTCGGCCGAGGCCGGAGATGCCGCCGATGCGAGGAAGATGGCGCCGAGGCAAAACAGCTGGATTTTCATTGGAAAGGTCATGTCATGTTCCTTGGTGAGGCCGATGGAAGATCGATCGGCGTTGAAGATCAGTTGGCACGCTCGGCGATCAGCTTGCGGATGGAGGCGATCTCGTCAGCTGCGAGCTTGCCGTTGCCATTTCGGTCGGCCAGTTCGAACAGCGGCATACTGCTGGCGAATTCCTGTTCGGAGACCTTGCCGTCGCCATTCTTGTCCAGGCGCCGCCAGCGGTTGCCGACCCGCGCCTGCGCCACCTCGGCGCGGTCCTTGATCGCCTGGCGGGCGCTCGCGATTTCCTTCTCGTCGATGACGCCGTCGCCATTGCGGTCGAGTTTTTTGAACAGGCGCTCGCGGGCTGCCGTCATCTCGTCCTTGGAAATGGCGCCATCGCCGTTGGCGTCGATCCGTTGCAGGATTCGCGGGCTCGGCATGTCCTGTGCCTGCGCGGCACTGAGTGGGGCGAACCCCATCAGCAAGGTCGCAATGAGTGTTGAGCGTTTCATGATGGTGGTCCTTTCGTGTCAGGTCGCGGGGGGGCGACTGCTGACCGATACGCAGCATGAAGGTGGACCCTACGCTCGATGCGGAAGATTCTTTGCCGGACCCGCCAATCTCCGTCGCGGCAGGTATCGGTCTCTGCGCCGGCAGAGCCTTGAAAAAATCATCTCGCGCCGCGTAGGGGCACGGAAGGCGCTGCGTAGAAGGCTTCTGCAAGGACGGTCCGCGG
>UCIA01000060.1 GCA_900472295.1 Hyphomicrobiales bacterium
TCGTCCCTTATGTCGTCGAGCCCTATGAAGCTGCGCAACGCCCGGCGCCGCCGCTGGTCGATGCAACGGTTGGCGGTGATCCGGTAGAGCCAGGTGGAGGCACGCCCTCTGGCAGGATCAAAGCGCGCCGCCTGCTTCCAGACGGTCACGAAAACCTCCTGCACCACATCCTCGGCGTCGCCGGCATTGCCGAGATAGCGCGCGGCAAACATCCGCAGGCCGCGACCATGGCGGGCGATGAGCGCGGACAACGCACCTTGGCTGCCCGCGGCGATGCGCGCCAGCAGATCGTCGTCGCCATTGAACTCCTCATGCGGCACGGCGGCGCGCACCCACGGACGAGACTGCCGGTTCGGCGAATCCGAAATTCGCATCGATCAGGAGGAGCACAGAAACGAATCTCGGATTCAAATCCATCACACCAGATGTCAGCGCCGCCAGCGGCGGAAGCCGTGGACCGTGTTGCCGTTCGGGCCGGTGAAGCTGCCGGCCGATCGGCCATGGAACGGCCCGCGCGCCGACACCCGCTTTCCCGAAAAGGTCTGCCCGTTGGGTCCGGTGCCAGAATAGCTGCGGGCACAGCGGTCAACAACGCCCTCCACGCATTTTGAGCTGGACGTGTAGGTGCCGCCATTGGGGCCGGTGCGGGTTGTAGAGCCGGTATAGACGTTGCCGTCCGTGCCGACGCTGCGGCTGATTTCGCCGCCATGCGCTGTCGGCCGTTTCCATTCCTCGGCCGAGGCCGGAGATGCTGCCGATGCGAGGAAGATGGCGCCGAGGCAGAATAGCTGGATTTTCATTGGAAAGGTCATGTCATGCTCCTTGGTGAGGCCGATGGAAGATCGATGGGCGTTGAATATCAGTTGGCACGCTCGGCGATCAGCTTGCGGATGGAGGCGATCTCGTCAGCAGAGAGCTTGCCGTCGCCATTTCGGTCGGCCAGTTCGAACAGCGGCATGCTGCTGGCAAGTTCCTGTTCGGAGACCCTGCCGTCGCCATTTGTGTCCAGGCGTCGCCAGCGGTTGCCGACCCGCGCCTGCGCCACCTCTGCGCGGTCCTTGATCGCCTGGCGGGCGCTCGCGATTTCCTTCTCGTCGATGACGCCGTCGCCATTGCGGTCGAGTTTTTTGAACAGGCGCTCGCGGGCTGCCGTCATCTCGTCCTTGGAAATGGCGCCGTCGCCGTTGGCGTCGATCCGTTGCAGGATGCGCGGGCTCGGCATGTCCTGTGCCTGCGCGGCACTGAGTGGGGCGAACCCCATCAGCAAGGCCGCAATGAGTGTTGAGCGTTTCATGATGGTGGTCCTTTCGTGTCAGGTCGCGGGGGCGACTGCTGACCGATACGCAGCATGAGGGCGGACCCTACGCTCGATGCGGAAGATTCTTTGCCGGACCCGCCAATCTCCGTCGCGGCAGGGATCGGCCGCGGCGCCGGCAGAGCCTTGAAAAAATCATCTCGCGCAGCGTAGGGGCACGGAAGGCGCTGCGTAGAAGGCTCTGCAAGGACGGTCCGCGG
>UCIA01000057.1 GCA_900472295.1 Hyphomicrobiales bacterium
GATGTCTCCGGTCCAAACAAGGGGGAGAAGGGAAGAACGTCACCGCCTACGCGTTGTCGCCCCAGTTCTCCCACAGCAGCGTAATCGTTCCCGTCACGGCAATCGTCCCATCGGCATCGATATCGGTGCCGGTGGCAAACGCCAGGTTGAGATAGAGATCGACCGGCGTCACCGTGCCATCCAGTGTCGCGGCGGCCGCGACATCCGCGGTCGAAGCCGTGGAGAGCGCGGCACCGACGCCATCCAGCGTGCGCGCCGTCGAAGCCAGCACGTTGACCATGGCGCCACTGAGCGCCGCGCTCGATGCCGCGGCCGAACCGAGCGACCAGGTAAGCGCCGCATTGTCGTTGATGGTCGACGCGCGCGGCGTCGGCACCGCGAATTGCAGCCTTGCCGTGCCGCCCTTGAGGCGCACCTTGCCGTCGGCGAAATCGAACAGTTTCTGGCTGGCATAGGCGAGCGCATCCGCCACCGGCACCTGCATGCCGGCAAGGGTGAAGACGGTGCGGTACGAGCCGCCCTGCCCTGTGGTGACGGCCTTCAGGCCGAATTTGGGCGGGGCAAGTCCGGCCTCGCGTGCTGCGGCGCGCGACAACGTCCGCGGAAGACCTCGGGTCATGGGTATCTCCATTCTTGGTGGGGGTGAGGAGTGGTGCGCGCAGCGCACGGAAAGCCAACTGCTTGGCTTTCCGAACGACGAACGCCCGAAGCGACAGCGAAGGGCCGGCTTCAGCCCGCCGCTGGTATCCAGCAGTCAGGCGACACAGCGGCCTCGGAATTCGATTCAAACCTCGGCGCTATCGTTTTGTTCGCGCAAGGCGTTTCAGCTTTGGCAACCATCATCTTCAAGGCCCGAGAAACCACGTCTCATTTCGTGAGCGGGCGCGCCGCCGTTTGGCCGCAATGCACCAGCAACTGGCAACCATTCGCCTCAATCCGCGTTTGGGGCTTCAAAGGAGTTCCCGAGATGATCATCAAGAAGGCTATTATCGCTGTGCTCATGGCTGCCGCTCTGGCAGGCTGCGCGACCCAGACCGAACAGCAGCGGAGGGCGACAAACGGCGCGCTCATCGGCGGCGGCGTCGGCGCCCTTGCCGGCCAGGCGCTAGGCGGCAACACCGAAAGCACCGTGATCGGCGCCGCCGGCGGCGCCCTGCTCGGCGCCGTTATCGGCCAGTCGACTACACCGCAGCGCCGCGGCGAACAGCTCTGCCGCTACCAGGACCGCCGCGGCCGGATCTACACGGCTCCCTGCGACGATCGTTATTACAACGGCGATTATTGAGCGAAACGCTGGCGACGGCTAATCTCCCCCCGCGTGGGGGAGATGTCCGGCAGGACAGAGGGGGCGCCGTAAAGCGCTTACCTCACCGCAATTCGCGCCTTGGGGCGCGAATATCCATTTCTATTGCTCATTTTCAGTCCGCCAACCGAGAAAATAGATCGGAAAGCTCGCGCGCTATTGTCTCGGCGGACTGCCGATTCATACCTATGAATGGGATGCGTACGATTGGCATGGCTGGATCTTCAGTGTCAAAGCCATAGCCTTCACCTCCTCCGTTCGAGGCGAACAGGAGGATGTCTGGTGCATATTTTTCGACTTCATATTCTCGGTTGAAGTCGGCCAATTCTTCAGCTTTAAAGAAAATAATATAGCTATCGCGAATGAAACCTTCGCCTCCATTATGCTCTTTGAGGAAGTCGGTGTAATCCTTGGGCAGCGCGGCTCCCAAGCCCGCAGACAGGCCATCGACGACAGCGGATTCAGCCGGTGCATTGAACTGTCCCTCGGTTAAGCTATATCTCACTGCTATCCCCCGGTCTTTAAGCAACTGATCCACCATGGCGTAGCCCGTTATCGATAAACTTTCGCGAGGCAGAACGATCTTGTTGGGGGCGTCGATCGAGCTACCGCCAAACTTCACTGGAGAGGCCGGTCAGCGTTGCCCAGCCGCGACAACAAAAGCGCGATCCCGTTACTGAAAGCGCGATCCCGTTACTGCTCGTAAGGTTCGACCACTGCAAACGGTATTCCCAACGATTCTAGCAAATCAAGAACGCGTTTCGAGATGACGAGACGAAAGGGTATTGCGATCCCAAAATCGTCGCGGCCAGCTTTCCCATTTACCTTCAGCCACACGAAAGGGGGTAGCTCCAGCCCCGGTTGATCCTCTTGACACTCTTCCGACGTAGTCACCTCGACCTCGGCGAACGTCGCACCTGAAAAGCTCATCTTCTGCAGTGCGCGCTGGGCTTCCTCAGTGACGAGGAAACAGGGGAATGTCGCAACGATCACATCGCCGAACCAGCCTTCTACCACATAGTGAAGCTTCGTCACGATTGGTGGATGGACGCTCGGATCGAGAACGGTGTTTTCGCCAAGCCCGCCCGCCACGTTTGGGCGTATTCTAAAATATTGCATCACTCACCTATTGGGGGATTGAACAGATGCCCGTATTTTTTGTCAATGTAACCTATGTAGTCGAGTACTTGCTGACGGGGATTACGGTGACAGTGCGCTGATTGTTCTACTTTCTCAGTCCGGTCACTCAAGCCATGGGGCGCGACGGATAAAATGCACTAGGCGAAAATCGCCACTACCGTCCATCGTAGGGCTCGACCGTCGCGGACGGGATACCAAAGGCGTCGAGTAGATCCAGTATACGCTGCGATATGACAAGACGCAGATCGCCGGCGATGCCGAAATCATCATGGCCTGCCTTTCCATTCACTTTCAGCCACACGAACTGCGGGAGTTCCACGTGCGGTTGCAACTCGAGAAAGTCATCCGACTTCGTGATTTCGACGTCAGCGAAGCTCGCGCCCGAGAAGCCGATATTCTGCAACGCCTGCTTGACTTCAGTCACGACGAGGAAGCACGGGAATGTCGTTATCATAACATCACCGAACCATCCCTCCATCTGATAGACGAGTTTGCTAACAAGAGGCGGATGAACGCTTGTGTCCATGATGGTGCCACGGCCTATTCCACCAGCAACATCGGGCTTTATGTAAGAATATTCCATCATTCACCTAATGGGGGATCCAGCGCCGCCTTACGATGAATCTCGATAACTCTATTCCAGTAGCGTACCAATTCAAAATGCTCTTGCCTGGTCAACCAAATCTTATTCTCCAGGCTGACTGGATCACCACCAAAGATCACGGGTGTAATCTCAAACAGTTCCATGCCATTGAGGCGCGAGTTTCCATTTTGATCACTCATTTTCATCCCCCAACCTAGAGAATAGATCGGCGAGGTCACGCGCTATTATCTCAGCGGATTGCCGATTCATACCTATGAATGGGATGCGCACGATTGGCATGGCTGGATCTTCAGTGTCAAAGCCATAGCCTTCACCTCCTCCATTCGAGGCGAACAAGAGGATACCTGGAGCATATTTTTCGACTTCATACTCTTGATTGAAGATGGCCAATTCTTCGGCTTTAAAGAAGATAATGTAATTATCGTGGATAAAACCTTCGCCCCCGTTATGTTCTTTGAGAAAGTCGGCATAATCCTTGGGCAATTCGACTCCCAAACGCGCAGGCAGTTCATCGACGACAGAGGATTCGGCTGGCGCGTCAAACTGTCCCTCGGTTAAGATATATCTCACTGCTATCCTCCTAGATCTTTAAGTAACTTATTCCACCATGGCGTAACTTGTTGCCGATGGACGTCGCGAGGCAGGACGATCTTATTGGCTGGGTCAGTCGGACTACCGCCAAACTTCACTGGATTGATTTCATGAACTTCCACGGGCTGGCTAACAAGCCCTCGCTTTCGGCGAATGAGGCGGTTGGCCTTGTCGGCAGCAATTCTAGCAGCACTCTGTTCCGCACTGTCTAACAATCTGTGTGGCCCTTTTGGTCTCGGAATTAGCTCGTAATAGCCTGTCCAATCTGAGATCGAGAAGCTGCCTGAGGGGAAATCAGCAAGCTCGTCACCTTGCCTGGCGATGAGGCTTTCGGCACGCTCCGCTGCGATGGCACTCATCGACCCAACTGGTCGCGGTATGCCTTTTCCGACAGTTCGCCCAACACCTGATACCGGTATTGCCCAGCCCAATGCGTCACCTCCCTGACGCATCATCACCTTCTCGGTATTGTTCGAAGGCTCGTAGTAGGCACCCTTGTAATCTGGAGGGCTAGTCGTTCCTCCGGACATGCTGTAGGCAACCCAATCGTTTGCGTTGGCTACACCAATCCCGACATTGGCTATCTTCTTGCCGAGCGCCCTGGCGTCCGCCCGAAACACCTCGCCCGCTGAAAGTCCAGGCTTGCCGCCGGGGAGTATTCCGCCCAGGCTGGCAGCATCCAATTCCCGAACCAGAGCGGCCCGCGCGACTGGATCTTTCGTGCGCGCAAACAACTCGCTCGCTTTGGCGTAGTGGTCCATCAAGTACGCGCTTCCGCTGTCGCGCTGTTCGGCAAGCTCGAGCAGGTAGGAAAACGGTATTGGCTGAAGATTTTCATCTTCGATGCCCAATACTTTTTGCAGAGCAACAGACAAGGCTATCGTCTGATCGTAAAGGTTCGGATCATAGTTCCCCGGATTCGAGGCCCCGCTGCCAAACACGGCTTCCCAGCCCTCGAATGTCTTTGGAGACAATCCGCTGACGTAGCCACCGGCACCGACCCGCCGCCTCTCCCGCACCAGCTTTGCCGCGGCGTCGGTGATCCCATAGCGCTCATGGTCCGCAGGTGAAGCGTTCGGCCCCGGCTCAGCGCTGACAACAGCGGCATCGATCGCCTGGTTCGACATGGTACCCATGTCAAAGATTTTCTTTCCGACACCGGCTCGCCATTCGAGATCCTTCCGGCGCCTGTCGCCCTCGTCGAGGCCATAGATGATCCGGTAGGCATCCTTTCCCGGCATTTTGCCGGAATAGGCGCCGGTGCGTGCGAACTCGTCCGGCGCATCCGCCTCGGCGCGACCGATCTCGATGCGAGTCTGGATGTCCTGCGAGAACTTGGCGACCTTTGCCTTTAATGCCAGGGCATCCTGTTCCTCCTGGGGAAGATCGTCCCTGAATGCCTGTTCTATGTGCTCGTCCGGAGTCTGCGTGCCGACGCGGCCTTCTTTCCCGGGCGCCATCTTCGGACCGTCCGCAAAGGAACTGGCCTCAGCCTGCGCACTGTCGCCCGCAGCCCCGCTGCCGGCGGCCGGTTTGCCAACACCGAACATCTCCAGCGCGCGTTTCGGATCCCTGGCAATCAGCGCCTCGCACCGCATCTTTGCAGCTGTGCTGTACCAATCCTTGGCCATTTGCTGCCGGATGCCGGGATCGACCCCCATCTTGTCGATCAGGTCGAGCCCCTGCTGGCGAGCAGCTTCGAAGGTGACGAGGTCGTCGGGATCGGCGTTGCCGATAGCGATGGCGTTGGTCGTCAGCGTTGTGTCGACTGCAGCCTTCTCGTAGTCCCTACGACGCTGCAGCTGCTGCGCAGCCATCCGCCACGACCCCTCGGTGCGCAACGTTTCCTTGCGGGCGGCCAGGCCAGGATGTAGCTCGGGCGGCACCTGGCTCAGGAAACCCTTGAACAGGGTGTCGAACCGACCCGTTTGCAGCACGCGTCCCGTGTGCGGGTCGATCTGGCCATACATGCCTTGGTGCAGGCCGGCGCCATCTGCCGGCCCATTGGCAACCGCGTCGGCCTCGGCCTTCGCGATCTCGCCATCCAGCTTGCGCGCGGCGATCTCGGTGTCGAAGGCCTGCTGCTGCGCCATGCGCCGCTCGTAATGGTCGGCAACCTCCTGCCAGTAGCTGTCGAGCTGCTGGTTCGCCCCGCCTGCCGGCGAGGAGCCAGGACCTTGAGCTGCATTGCCGGACCGACGCCGGGCAACCGAGAGAGGAATGATGTGCACCATGTGTCTGTTTCCTGCCGATGGAGCGCTTTTGCCGGAGGTCGCGGCACGGCAAGCCGCAACGCATGCCGAACGCGGGGCTTTGCGAGCTTTCGGGGTGATGGTTTTTGGAGAAGCCGAGGAAGGGCGAACTTTCCTTCTCCCCGTTCACGGGGAGAAGGTGCCCGAAGGGCGGATGAGGGGCAGCGCAAACTTCCGAGATGTGGGCGCCGCCCCTCACCTGCCTGCCGGCATCCTCTCCCCGTAAACGGGGCGAAGAAGGCTATTCCTCCATCCGCGCTGCCTTCTCCAGCGCGGCGAGCTGCGCCTCGTCCAGCGTCAGAAACCCCATAATGTGCTGCACCACTTCCGCCCGTGCATTGCTGAGCGCGCTGTGCAGTTCGAAGCCGTTCGGCGTTCTGGTCCTGGCCATCCACTCGCCATAGGACGGGCGGCGGTAGTAGCCGACGGTTGCGGCGAGGTCGGCCAGCACCATTTCGCCGTCCGCGCCGGAGAACACCCTGAGATAGGCCTTGGTCAGCGCCTCACGGGATTTGGCTGGGCCGCCGGCATTGCCGGAACGGGCGAAGCGTTTGCCGCTCATGCGCCCTGCCCCGGCGATCCGGCCTGTGCGCCGGCGCCTTGCGCTTCAGCCGGCGCTTGTCCGCCGAGCAGCCCCTGCAGCCCGTCGAGCAGGCCGCTGTCGCGCGCCTGGACGGCCGCCGGCACGGCATCCTTTGCGACCTTGCCGGCGGAGGCAATCGCCGCCATGCCGGCCTGCGCCTGTTGGGCTTGGGCTCTGGCGCTGCGCATGCCATCCACCTCGTCTTTGCGGCGAAAGATGCGCTGCGGGCTGCGGCCGGCGCTCTGCACGATCTTCAGCGCCTCGTCGCCATCGATATTGTCCATGATGCCGGGATCGAACTGCGCCATCTGCATGGCCGTCGTCACCACCTGGATGGTGTCGCGCGCCTCGGCCGAGCGCCTGAGCACATCGAGCGGACCGGTGAAGGTCGGCCGCACCGACTTGCCGGCCAGGCTATCCGGCGGCGCGAAGCGGCTGTCCTCATCGTACAGGCCCTTGTCCTCGAGAATGCCGAGCTCGCGGTCGAGATTGCTGGCAAAGCCTGCCTGGATGATCGAACCCGAGGGGCCGAGCAGCGCGCCCTTTTCCTCCTGGCGGATCAGCGCTTCGGTCGCCGTCATCTGCGGGTTCTGCACCAGCGTCTGGAACAGGTTGACGAACATCACGTCGCGGATTTCTTCCGCGCGGGTCGCCGCGTAGTTGAAGGCATAGGTCGGGTTCTGCCCGGTCGCGATCGGCTGGATCAGCGGCCTGCCATTGTCGTCGATGAGGCCGGGATAATTCTCGCCGGGATTGAGCACCGGGACATAGTCGAGCCTGGCCTTGGACGCCGTGGCCGGATCGGTGATCTGCTGCAGCGCGCGCAGGCCGGAGCGGCGCACGGCGTTTTCCTCGCGTACCGTGGTCAGCGCCTCGATGGTCGGCGAAATGCCATAGGGATCGCCCTCGTAGCGGCGCCAGTTGAAGGTCGAAACAGGGAACGAACGAAAGCCGCTTTCCCTGACGATCTCCTCCTCGTCCTCGATGACGTGGTAGGAAGCGAAGTCCGTGTCGAGATACTGGTAGTCGCCCGACAGCCGGTACATCTTGCGCTCGTCGCGCGGCTGGATGCACTGGATCAGCGAGATCTTCGTCTCGCATTTGGCGGGATCGTCGACCAGCATCTTGATCCGCGCCGGCAGTTTTTCGTAGCCGAGCAGCTGCGCCGCCTGCCTTGCCGTGCGCTCATAGCGGCGGTGGAAAATATCGACCTGGCCCCAGCGGTTGCGGGCGAGATAGCCTTCGACCACGGGGATCGAGGCATAGCGGATCAGCGTGCCGCCAAAGCCTTCCTCGGCATAGAGATAGGCCGGGCCATAGCGCACGACATTGCGCAGGCAGGCCTGCGTTGCCGGCACGAAATTGGAGTTGGCGGAATAGCGCAGCGCAAACAGGAAATCGCGCAAGCCCTCGGCCCATTCCTTTTCCTCGTCGGTCTCCTCGTCGTTCATCTGCGCCGTCGTCAGCCCGTGCCACTTTTCCGACTGCGGGATGATCAGGCTTTCCAGCCCCGCGGCCAGCCGGTTGGCGGCCGAGTTGATGGTGTTGGCATAGACGCGAGCGCCGCGCCGCTCCTGCCGCTCGGCCTGCGAGTCCGGGCCGCCGCTCCTGCGGCCGCTCCAGACATCGGGCGCATCGGGATCGCAAAATTCCGCCACCTGCTCCCACACCGCCTCGTACTGGCAGCGCTCGGTCTCGAGCTCGGACTGGCGGGACAGGATATCGCGGGCACGGGAATCGGTCATGGGGGGCTCGCTTGTTGGCGCGGATGCGGGAGCTGCCAATCTCCCCCTCGTGGGGGAGATGTCCGGCAGGACANNTTGTGGGGAGGGTCGGCGAGTTCGCTTTGCATGGCAAAGCGAGGGAGACGGGGTGGGGGTGCGGCGCAGACCCCCACCCCGCAGGCTGAACCGCACGTGCCGTGCGGCTCAGCCTGCGACCCTCCCCACAAGGGGGAGGGTAAGAGGCGTCACCGCCTCTTCAGCAGCCTCGCATGCCGGCGCCAATACCACCACGCCAGCACGCGTTTCCTGAAACTGCGCTTCATCGCGGTCATGGGTCATATCCCCAGGAGAACGCGGCGCTGGCCGGTGAGGTCGCCGGGCGCGAGGTCGGTTTTCACCGTCGCCGCCGTGCCCTGGCGCTGTTCGAGCTCAGCCCGCAAGGCTGCCTCGCGCGCCTGCACGTCCTTGTCGGCAATGGTCGGGGTTGGTGGCAGCGGCTTCAGCGCCGGCGGCTTTTGAAAGAGACACATGGTTGATCTCCGAATGAGAAAAGTTGCCAATAATCGATCGCACCGAGGGCCACCCAATGGAAGCTTGTCGGTTGATTGCAATAGTGCTTCTGTGCCTCTCCGAGTAAGGGAGAGAGAACAATGGGTACCTGGCTGCTGGTGGTGGTTTTGGCTGGCCAAACTTCTATTTGGGTGGAAAAAATCGGGACTTATGACAGCAAGCGTAATTGCGAGCTTGCCTTGAGAGCCATGAACGACGACTTCCTGAAGGGAACCGGCAAGGGCACCTGCGTGCCGGTCGATCACGTCATTCCGGGATAGGCCGTTCGGCCGTCCGCTCCGCTTGCGGTGAGAGTGCCTCTGGCGATCTCTCTGCGGTGAAGGCTTGGAGTGAAAGTGCCTTTGGCGGTGAAGGCCCCTCTTGGCGTGAAAGTACCTTTGGCGATGAAGGCCCTCTTGGAGTGAAGGTACTCGCGGGTCCAGTCGAAGAGGAAAAAATCCTCGCCGTTGCGGCCATAGCCCGGCAGCCGGCAGCGTTGCGTGGCGCCGAGCCGGCCGAGCCAGCGCAGCGCCAATTCGTTGGCGGCCAGCGCCCGCGCCTCGACCCGCCAGGCGCCCCGTGCCGCAACCTCAGGCCCCAGCACGGTGTGAAAGTGTGCGGTGATGCCAGGCACGCAGCGCTTCATGCGGCGCGTGCCCCAGCTCCAGGCGATCCACAGTCCGCCGCGCTGTTCGGCAGCGCCAAAGCCGGCCTCCGGATTGCCGTCGAGCTCGGCAACATAGGCAAAGCCCTGCAGTGCGGTCAGCGCCAGCAGCGCCGGCGACCAGTGGTCAAGCTGGCAGTCGATCTCGGCGCGGTCCTCAGGCCGGAGGTTGGCGGCGATGTAGGAGAGATCGCGCAGCGTGGCGGGGATGATGCGGACGGTCATGCGGGCTTTCTGCGATAAGGAGCAGCGGCGGTACTGCAACAACGCTAAGAGCGCCCTCTAAGGGCATTGCGGTGGGTTGATGTTTAGAGGTGATGCTGCGAGGCTAAATTATTGCACGGCACTCGTGCCACATTTTCTTGCGAGAAGTCTCTTGGCGAAGTCGATACCATCTACCAAAGACTTTATGACTGCGGTCGGGACTATCTTGACCCTATGGGGTCGGGTCGAATCCAGCCATGGCATTATCTTTCAAGGCATTGCCTCCGGTGTAGTTAGCAACGGCCCCCTCATGGCCGCTTATTGGGCCATTGTATCATTCGAAGGGCGGCAAAAGATGGTAGACGCCGCGCTTCAGGAAGCGCTCGCCAGACATCCCGATTACCTGGCGAAATGGGTAAACTTAAACAATCGGCTAATCCAAAAGAATCGAGTTCGGAATAAGATCGCTCATGGTTCTGTAATTCGACTCGCCGGCAGTGACGGAGAGCAGATCCCCACCTTCGTTCCATTTTTTCATTCCAAGATCGCAGAGAATTTCGGACCGAAAGGAAAGCTCAAAAATAACTTGAGCCTCACAGATCTCGACGTGATCGCAAATTCGATTCTCGTGTTATCTGGAGAGCTTCAAGATTTTTGGCAGAATTACGTCGATGAACAAATCTTCCCAAAAGCGACCGAACTGCCAGACGGGTCGACGGCACTACCAATGTTTGATTATCCCTTCTCGAAGAACGCAGATGCAGTTCGGTCGAAACGGTGATTGTGAATCACGGTGACAGTGCACTAATTCGGTGAGGCGCTTCGTTTTAGCGCGAGTGATGCTAAATAGTGAACTGTAACCGTATTTTCCTTCATGTGGCGCGTGCCCCAGTTCCAGGCGATCCACAGTCCGCCGCGCTTTTCGGCAGCGCCAAAACCGGCCTCCGGATTGCCGTCGAGTTCGGCGACGTAGGCAAACCCCTGCAGCGCGGTGAGCGCCAAGAGCGCCGGCGACCAATGGTCAAGCTGGCAGTCGATTTCGGCCCTGTCATCGGGCCGCAGATTTGCGGCGATGTAGGAGAGATCGCACAGCGTGGCGGGGATGATGCGGACGGTCATGAGCAGGCCAGAGCAATGGGTTGCGCTTTCGGGTGGAGTCTCGACGCCCTTGACCGGCCCCTTCGCCGGTGACCTACTTCGGACGCGCACGCTATCGGTTGGAGGAGACGGGCGAATGGACATTCGATCGACACTGATGGCGCTATGCGAAGCCTTCAACGCGCACGATCTCGATCGCATCATGGCGTTCTTTGCCGACGACTGCGTGCTGGAGATGCCGAGGGGAAGCAACCCCTGGGGCTCGCGCTTCGAAGGCAAGCGGAACGTACGCGACGCGCTGGCGACACGCTTCGAAGGCCTGCCCGATGTCCACTATGGCGACGGCGAGCATTTCGTCGATGCGACTGCCGATACCGGCATGTCCAAATGGATCCTAACCGGCACCACCCGCGAGGGTGTGAAAAAGGAGGTCCGTGGTTGCGACTTCTACACGTTTCGCGACGGCAAGGTGATCCGCAAGGATTCTTATTGGAAGATCGTGGAGTAACCTCCGGCGTCAAAAAGCGCTAGTCGGGCTTGATACCCTCCTCCTTGCGCCTTTTCTCGATTTCCGCGTTAACGCGGAACCGTTGTAAATCCATAAGCATTTTCGGCAATGCTAGGGATAGCAAGAACGCAGCAATGCCTAACGCCAAATGCGCACGAGTGATCCACTCTTTTACCCAAATTGGAACGACGTCTATCGGGGCGTCCTTTAGCAAAGCCCCTACGAAAATCAGAGCGATCGTTGCCAGATACAGACTAAACAAATACGTCTGTCGTATAAGCCTATTCTCTAACTCATCTCGATGATTTTCAGCGGCACGCCAAGATCCTGGAGGTAGCAAACTTGGATCGCCAAGAATGGCTATGATCGCAACTAGAAACCCCGCAAACACGGTATAAACCGTAACAAAAATATTAACGGCGTCCGAGTTCGTGAAAATAAATGGAGCCGCACGCCACGACACCAAACACCCTATTGCAAAGCATAAGACTATATAAAGCGCTTTCATCTCATTGCACGACGACGCCAGACGCTACCAACTGCGCATGAAATTCTAAGAGTGCCTCCCATGCGGGGTCTCGCTTAATCGATTTTCCAAACGCCTCAATGTCCACCTTCTGACGGACATAGATTTCATTCTTGGTGATGCGTCGACCCTTTCTCGTCACAATTACAAAGTCATCCTCATTGTCCTCCAAAACATCCTTGGCAATGTCGTTGAGGAGTTTTGTGCCGATCACTTTACCTTCCTTCATTCTGTCGTCCGCTCGGAGCGTCAGGCCGACTTGTAGGCTGTCTTTTTCGGGAAGCTGGTCCTTCCTAAAAAGAGCCCGAATGTGTTTCGCGGCCGCGCCAATGGCGCCGGCGGCATCCTTCTTGCGCTTCATATACGTGACCGTCGCATCATAAAGGGACGCATTTATGTCGATTTCTTTGACGCCCTCGGCTTCGATAACTTTAACTTTTGCAACGTTGGCTATCTTCTCCAATCCGAACATCCTCGACACAGGATCGATCTTGGCTTTTTTGAACACCTCGGTCAGATAGAGCGCAAGGGTTGCGTCACGCAAGGCTGTTGCACACATGCTCACGTGATCACCAACAACGTAGACGAACAAATCACCATCCATGAACTCTGATCCCTTGGGAGGTGCGGCCGTGCCTACAGCGGACTCCGCTTTTTCTTCGTCAGCCGATGCCAATGTAGATGCTTGATCGCCAGGTGTTTCGGCGGCCAAATGAAGAAAACAACCCCCGCCCTTAACAGGCTTATATTGAATACATTTGACAATCTGGCCGTCGAGCTTTTTAAACTTTCGCGTCTTGACGGTTTTCAAAATCGCATGGGCCTCTGCAATAAAATTCTCTAGTGTTCTTTTCTTTTTGTCCACTGCAAGCCACATAGCCCGTCTATAGCTAAGCGTTTTGGTCTTCCTGTCTGTCAAATCACCCTCCCATACATTAAAATGTAAGAGAGCACGATTCATCCCTATTGACGACTCTGCCAGCGCGTTTTGAACTGTTTTTAAAGAACTGCGTTCTTGCTGAATCATACCTATCGGCTGCTGCGATCCCAACTCCTTCACCGAAACGCCCCCAGCGGATCGCTCTGCCCCACCGGCCTTCGCACCGCCTTGAACTGCGCCGGATCGACCACCGCTTCCCGCAGCATCATCACGCCGTAGCGGGTCGCCGCCATCAGATCATCCCGCAGTTTCACCACCTTGCCGTCCTTTCGGTGGAACAGCCGAAACTCCTCGAACCAGGGCAGCAAGGTCGAAAACACCTTGAAGCGGCCGGACTGCATGCGGTCGAGCATCTCCATCAGGCCGGCCTCGACGGAGACCGAGCCGTCGGCGAAGCGGGCGTGGCCGGTGAGCATGTTCAGCCCGTGCGCGGCATATTGCCTGGCAAGCGCAGTGCCCGCCCCTTCCAGCGTCTCGCGGCGGCCGTCGCGCGGCCAGGCCCAGGGCAGCCATTCGCCCCACGGCTTCAGCGCCAGCACCTGCATGGCCGGCGTCTGCTGCGAGGCCCGCGACGCCTTGGTGATATAGACGACATCGGCCTCCGTATCCCAGGCCAGTTCGACCGCGGCCGACGGATGGTCCCAGCCGAAATCCAGCGCGCCGATCCGCGGCCAGTAGCGCGGCAGCCGGAACGGCTCGCAGGCGATCAACTCCTCGGCAATCGGGAAGATGCGGCCGGAACCCAGCACCGGAACACCGCGCGCCCGCGCCTCACGCTCATGCTCGGGATAGGCGGCAATGATCGCGGCGCGCTCTTGCGGCGAATAGTGCTCGGCATCGTCGATGGTCATGAAAGTGACGTGACGGGTCATGGGCCTGCCGGATTGATTCAAGGTGTGGTCGTATGATGTTGTTCGCACACTATCTTTCGGCCGAAGCGCGACGGTTCCTCCTTCTCCCCCTGTGGGAGAAGG
>UCIA01000055.1:2500-6370 GCA_900472295.1 Hyphomicrobiales bacterium
TTGTGGTGAGCTTCTTGGCTTGCCGCTTGTTCTGTTTTGACATTGTAAAGAGAAGATTTGTTCGAACTTCATGAGCCGAAAGGTTCGTGATTTGTCGCGGGAGACGCTCAATCTCCCGCATATGATGGGTTTGCCTAACCGCGCCCTCGAACCGATCTCGAGAAGCTGGTCTTTTTGTGCCAATGACATCAAGCGCCAATCCCGCACAGGATTGCGCTTATGCGACGATCTCTTCGAGATCGCGCAGGTGGGCATTGGCAATGAGAACGATCAAGTGTCTTAAGGGCAATTGGTGGATGCCTTGGCATGCACAGGCGATGAAGGACGTGATACGCTGCGATAAGCTACGGGGAGGTGCGAATACCCTTTGATCCGTAGATTTCCGAATGGGGAAACCCACCTAAGGTACTTGGAAAATCAGAGCTGCAGAGCGATCTGCTGCTGTGGTTTCCAAGTATCGATAATAGGTAACTTATCCTGAATACATAGGGATAAAGTGGCGAACGCGGGGAACTGAAACATCTAAGTACCCGTAGGAAAGGACATCAACCGAGACTCCGGAAGTAGTGGCGAGCGAACCCGGACCAGGCCAGTGGCGATTGAGAGACAAGCGGAACCTTCTGGAAAGTAGGGCCATAGTGGGTGACAGCCCCGTACGCGTAATGCAATCAATCGTCCTCGAGTAAGGCGGGACACGTGAAATCCTGTCTGAAATTGGGAGGACCACCTTCCAAGCCTAAGTACTCGTGCATGACCGATAGCGAACTAGTACCGTGAGGGAAAGGTGAAAAGCACCCCGACAAGGGGAGTGAAAGAGTACCTGAAACCGATTGCCTACAAACAGTGGGAGCCCGCAAGGGTCACCACGTACCTTTTGTATAATGGGTCAGCGACTTAGTGTGACGAGCAAGCTTAAACCGATAGGTGTAGGCGCAGCGAAAGCGAGTCTGAACAGGGCGTTCAGTTCGTCGCATTAGACCCGAAACCGAGTGATCTAGCCATGAGCAGGTTGAAGGTAAGGTAACACTTACTGGAGGACCGAACCCATAACTGTTGCAATAGTTCGGGATGACTTGTGGCTAGGGGTGAAAGGCCAATCAAACTCGGAAATAGCTGGTTCTCCGCGAAATCTATTTAGGTAGAGCGTCGACCGAATACCCCAGGGGGTAGAGCACTGGATGGGCTAGGGGTCCTCACCGGATTACCAAACCTAACCAAACTCCGAATACCTGGGAGTACTAGTCGGCAGACACACGGCGGGTGCTAACGTCCGTCGTGAAAAGGGAAACAACCCTGACCTACAGCTAAGGTCCCCAAGTTATGGCTAAGTGGGAAAGGATGTGAGGATCCCAAAACAACCAGGATGTTGGCTTAGAAGCAGCCATCATTTAAAGAAAGCGTAACAGCTCACTGGTCTAAATAAGGGTCTTTGCGCCGAAAATGTAACGGGGCTAAAGCCATACACCGAAGCTTAGGGTTTGGTCCGCAAGGGCCAAGCGGTAGCGGAGCGTTCTGTAAGCTGACGAAGCCATACCCGTGAGGGGTGGTGGAGGTATCAGAAGTGCGAATGCTGACATGAGTAACGTAAGGGGAGTGAGAGACTCCCCCGCCGAAAGACCAAGGGTTCCTGCTTAAAGCTAATCTGAGCAGGGTTAGCCGGCCCCTAAGACGAGGCGGAAACGCGTAGTCGATGGGAACCACGTTAATATTCGTGGGCTTGGAGGTAGTGACGGATCGCACAAGTTGTCCAATCTTATCGGATTGAAAGGGCAGCGGAGCGGTTCCAGGAAATAGCTCCTCCTTATAAACCGTACCCGAAACCGACACTGGTGGTCAGGTAGAGTATACCAAGGCGCTTGAGAGAACTATGCTGAAGGAACTCGGCAAATTGCACGCGTAACTTCGGAAGAAGCGTGACCCTTCTATGCGCAAGCATTGGAGGGTGGCACAGACCAGGGGGTAGCGACTGTTTATCAAAAACACAGGGCTCTGCGAAGTCGCAAGACGACGTATAGGGTCTGACGCCTGCCCGGTGCTGGAAGGTTAAGAGGAGGGGTGCAAGCTCTGAATCGAAGCCCCAGTAAACGGCGGCCGTAACTATAACGGTCCTAAGGTAGCGAAATTCCTTGTCGGGTAAGTTCCGACCTGCACGAATGGCGTAACGACTTCCCCGCTGTCTCCAGCATAGACTCAGTGAAATTGAATTCCCCGTGAAGATGCGGGGTTCCTGCGGTTAGACGGAAAGACCCCGTGCACCTTTACTATAGCTTTACATTGGCATTCGTAGTGGCATGTGTAGGATAGGTGGTAGGCTTTGAAACCTGGGCGCCAGCTCAGGTGGAGCCACCCTTGAAATACCACCCTTATTACTATGGATGTCTAACCGCGGCCCGTTATCCGGGTCCGGGACAATGTATGGTGGGTAGTTTGACTGGGGCGGTCGCCTCCTAAAGAGTAACGGAGGCGCGCGATGGTGGGCTCAGAACGGTCGGAAATCGTTCGCTGAGTGCAATGGCATAAGCCTGCCTGACTGCGAGACTGACAAGTCGAGCAGAGACGAAAGTCGGTCATAGTGATCCGGTGGTCCCGCGTGGAAGGGCCATCGCTCAACGGATAAAAGGTACGCCGGGGATAACAGGCTGATGACCCCCAAGAGTCCATATCGACGGGGTTGTTTGGCACCTCGATGTCGACTCATCGCATCCTGGGGCTGGAGCAGGTCCCAAGGGTATGGCTGTTCGCCATTTAAAGCGGTACGTGAGTTGGGTTCAGAACGTCGTGAGACAGTTCGGTCCCTATCTGCCGTGGGTGTAGGAATATTGAAAGGATCTGTCCCTAGTACGAGAGGACCGGGATGGACGGATCTCTGGTGGACCTGTTGTGGCGCCAGCCGCATAGCAGGGTAGCTATATCCGGACGGGATAACCGCTGAAGGCATCTAAGCGGGAAACCCACCTTAAAACGAGTATTCCCTGAGAACCGTGGAAGACGACCACGTTGATAGGCCGGGTGTGGAAGAGCGGCAACGCTTGAAGCTTACCGGTACTAATAGTTCGATCGGCTTGATCGTTCTCATTCCTTATGCCCATTTGACGAAGTCAAATGGTCTGTTCTCACTCACGCTTGTTCCGCCCTGCGGGCGGCGCTACGTGGGTGCGGCGCATCAGCGCCGACGGTCGGTCGACCTTGCGAAGCTTCGCTTCGAAAGGCGCCAAGATCAAAGAACGCTCAAGGCACACAAAGACCAGCGAACAGCCCCGAGAGGCACCCGACAGCTCTGCTGCCGACGTCTCTTTGTGCTCCTTCGCTCAAAAAGCTTCTCGAACAACGTGCGTTTTGCCGACCTGGTGGTTATGGCGGAGCGGCTGCACCCGATCCCATTCCGAACTCGGCCGTGAAACGCTCCAGCGCTGATGGTACTTCGTCTCAAGACGCGGGAGAGTAGGTCGCTGCCAGGTCTGCTAAACGCACGTTGAAATCTCATCCAGAAACTGGATGGGATGAAATCTTCTCTCTACGACAGGCCCGCCAAGGGAACTCGGGCCGCGCAAGCGGCCCTTTCATTTGGTCAGCCATATATCTATCTGTAGGCCAGCCAATTCGTAATCCTCGGCCTACGTCCAAATAAGCAAGCAGACGCTTGCTTCAGTCCGGAGCAAGCAAGAGCTTGCCCGGGTGGATGATCCGGAGCAAGCAAGCTTGCCCGGGTGGTGATCCGGAGCAAGCAAGAGCTTGCCCGGGTGGTGACGCGGGGTGGAGCAGCCCGGTAGCTCGTCAGGCTCATAACCTGAAGGTCACAGGTTCAAATCCTGTCCCCGCAACCAACATCAAAAAGCCCGCAACAAGCGGGCTTTTTTGCGTTTGGTGCTG
>UCIA01000054.1:0-8390 GCA_900472295.1 Hyphomicrobiales bacterium
CCCACAAGGGGAGAAGGAGAAGAGGCGTTCACTTAACCGGCAACCCCGTCGCCGAGGCGATCTGGCTGGCGGCATCATCGAGCGCGGCCTTGGCGTCGGGATAGCCGCCGCCGAGATATTTGGTCTGCACCGCGCGCATGATGATTTCGGCGTCGCTCTGGAACGGCGTGCCGCGGCTCGGCACCACCTTGGGCAAAGTAGCCAGAATGTCCTTCCACACCGCCTGGCCGCCCCAATAGGGCAGGCCTTGCGAGACATAGGGGTCGTCGAGCGCCGAGATCAGCGACGGCACCAGGCCGAAATCCTTCAGCATGGTGATCTGGCCCTCATTGGTCTCCAGCGTGTATTTCAGATAGGCGTAAGCCGCTTCCTTGTTCTTCGAGGCCGAAGTGATGGCCAGCGAGGAGCCGCCGAGATTGGCGGCGCGCGGGCCGTCGGCGGTCAGGCTCGGCATCAGGTAGACGCCCCATTTGCCGTTTTCGCCGGCCGATTCGGTGCGGATGGTGCCCTCATACCAGCCGCCATAGACCTGGGTGGCGACGGTGCCGGCGGTGTTGTTGGTGATCTTGGTGCCCCAGTCGGCCGAGGAGATGATGCCGGCGTCCTTCATGTCCTTGATCTTGGCCAGCGTGTCGACGCATTTGGGCTGGTTGACCGTGATCGACTGCCCGTCGGCGGCGAAATAGGCGCAACCCTGTTCGTTGGCGATCATGCGGAAGAATTCGGTGTCGCCGTTGAAATCGGCATTGGTCATGGTGACGCCGGGATTGGCGGCCTGGACCTTCTTGCCGGCGGCGATGAAATCGTCCCAGGTCTTGATCGAGGCCGGATCGACGCCGGCCTTCTCGTAGAAATCGCGGCGGTAGAAGGCGGCGACCGGTCCGGAATCCCACGGCATCGCATAGGCCTTGTCGCCGACTTCGAGCTCGGTGCGCTTGAAATCGGGAAACTTTTTCTGGTCTTCAGCGGTGTAGCCCAGCGTGTGCAGGTCGACGAAACAGTCGGGGAACTGGGTCCAGTAGTTTTCGGCCTCGCCGTTTTCGACGGAGACGATATCGGGCAGGCCGATGCCGCCGGCCGCACAGCCGGCGATCGACTTGTCATAGGTCGGCTGGTTGCCGAGATCCTGAACGGTGACCTTGACGTCGGGGAATTGCTTGTTGAAGCCGGCCACCGTCGCCTTCAGCGACGAAGCGGCGACATTCCAGCTCCAGATCGTGATTTCGCCAGACTGCGCCAAAGCCGGGCCTGAGCCCAGGCCAAGCGCCAGCGCGGCACAGATCAGTGTCGTGCGCATTGAAATCCTCCCATTTCATTTGCTCTCTGCTCGAGAGCATGGCTAGACTAGGCGGCGCGGAAGGCTTGTCCCCGACAACGGGAATAAAAGATGGGCGGAAAGTAAGATGCCGGAACGGCCGTTTTACCAGCCTGGCGCCAGCAGCGTCGAAGGCCTGCCAATGGCCTTGCAGATGTTCCACAACCACCCGCTGGTGATGCTCAAGCCGCATTGGCATGCCCAGGTCGAGGTCAATTTCATCGTCCGCGGCAGCGTGCACTACCGCATGGCCGAGCATGAGATTTCGCTGTCGGCGGGCGAGATGTGCCTGTTCTGGGGTGGCCTGCCGCACCAGATGGACGATCTCTCCGACGACGCCATCTATGCCGGCGCGCATCTGCCGCTGGTGCATTTCTTCCGCCTGCATCTGCCGACGGACATCCGCCACCGGCTGATGACCGGCGCGACGCTGGTGACATCGGCGACCGACCCGGCCGACCATCACAATTTCGAGCGCTGGAACCGCTACTTCCGCTCCGGCGATCCAGCGATAACCGAGCACGCGGTGAACGAGCTGCTGCTGAGGCTGGAGCGGGTGCGCTTCGAGCCCTACCGGCTGGNNGCCGGAAACCGCCAGCCAGGAAACCGGCGGCCCGTTCGACCAGCAATCGCTGCGCAATGTCGGGCGCATGTGCGATTTCATCGCCGAGAATTTCCTCTACGACATAGATTGCGTCGACATCGCCGCGGCCGCCGACATCCATCCGAAATACGCGATGAACATCTTCAAGAAGTCGACCGGCATGACGCTCAACGAATATATGAACCTGCTGCGGCTGAGCTACGCGCAGGCGCTGCTGATGCATGAAGACGCCAATGTGCTGCGCGTCGCCATGGATTCAGGCTTCGGCTCGCTCAGCGCTTTCAACAAATCGTTCCGCAAGCTGGCAGGGATGTCGCCCTCGGATTTTCGCCGGGCTGGCGTCAAATAGCGGAGCCGTCCCGGAATCACGCCAGGGATGCAATCTCCTGGATAAAGTCCAGAAGCGCCCGGACCTTGGCCGGCGGCAGGTGGCGCGAGGGATGATAGGCATAAAGCGGAAAGCGTTCTGCCGACCATTCCGGCAGGATCTGAACGAGCTCGCCTCGAGACAGGAAGGGCGCCAGGCCGATTTCGAGGCTCTGGAAGATGCCTTGACCGGCCAGGCAGGCAGCCATCGCCGCCGAAGGGTCATCCATGACCAGGCGGCTGGAGACCTTGATTTCGCTGACCTCTGCGCCGCGCTGGAATTCCCAGGCAAACGGCAGGCCGGTCTGCGGATCCCTGAAAAGGATCGTTTCGTGGTGAACGAGGTCATGCGGCGATTGCGGTTCGCCGTGCTTTTTGAGATAGGCCGGCGCGGCAACCGTCAGGACACGGGTCTCCAGCAGCTTGCGCACGATGAGGGATGACGCATCGGGCGGGCCGAAGCGCACCGCTACATCCATGCCAGCCATCATCTCCTCACGGTAGTTGCTGGTGGAGAAATCGACCGACAGCAAGGGATAGCGGGCGAGGAACTGCTGCAGCTTCGGTGCCAGCACCATTCGTGCGAACCACGGGTCCACCGAGACGCGCAGCCGGCCGCGCACGGCCGCCGCGGCGCCTGCGGCCTCGGCCGCCGCCTCGTCCAGGCCGGCAAGAAGCGGCATCACCTGCGTGTGGAAACGGCGGCCTTCCTCGGTGAGGCTGACCCCGCGTGGATTGCGGTCGAACAGCCGCACGCCGACCCGCGCTTCCAGGCGCGCGACCGCCCGGCTGACCGCAGACGGCGTCAGGCCGAGCATCTCCGCGGCGCGGGCGAAATTCCCGGCCTCGGTCACCGCTGCCAGGACGCCGACGCCGGTCAGCAGCCGCGTGTCGAAAGCCATTCGATCTCCCTTCGTCTCCGCAGTTGCCCCTAGCACCTCATCTGGGGAGCAGTGAATCTGAGTCACTATAGCACTGACTTTAATGCGCGTGAATCATGCCTTGGTGCAGCTTACAACGCCGGTGTCACCGCGAGCGGCCGAGCGAGCCGTGTTTGCCTCGATGCGGAAAGGAGCCAGCCATGAACGACCTCACACGCAGAACCATGCTTCAGCGCGGCGGAATGCTGGGAGCCATCCTGGCTCTCGATGCGGTCAGCCCTGCCCTGGCCAAGACAGCCAGCGCGCGATTCAAGGCGATCGACGCCGCCTTGCGCGAAGGCGTTGCGCGAAACGACGTGGCCGGCGTCATCGCCGTCGCGGCGACGCCGAAAGGCGTGGTCTATGAAGGCGCATTCGGCAAGTCCAACATCGCGGCGGGCACGCCGATGACGCTCGACACGGTGTTCTGGCTGCTGTCGATGACCAAGGCATTCACGGCGACGGCCTGCATGCAGCTGATCGAGCAGGGCCGCCTGCACCTGGACGACGACGCGGCGAAATACCTGCCTGAACTGGCCAGCCCACAGGTCCTCGAAGGCTTCGCCGATGATGGAACACCGCGTTTGCGGCCGGCCAGGCGGGCGATCAAGGTACGGCATCTGCTCACGCACACCTCCGGCTACACCTATTCGATCTGGAGCGAGGCCCTGACCCGCTACGAGAAGGTGACAGGCATGCCCGACATCGCGACCTGCAAGAACGCGGCCTTTGCGGCGCCGCTCGAATTCGAGCCCGGCGAACGGTGGGAATACGGCATCAGCATGGACTGGGTAGGCAAGCTGGTCGAGGCGGTGTCCGATCAGTCGCTCGAGATCTACTTCCGCGAAAACATCTTCGCGCCGCTCGGCATGAAGGATTCAGGCTTCCTGATCGGCAGCGGGCAGAAGCGGCGTGTCGCCACCTTCCACAACCGCCGCGCCGATGGCGGGCTCGAGCCGGCGCCTTTCGAGATGCCGCAACGGCCGGAGTTCTTCATGGGCGGTGGCGGCGCCTTCTCGACGCCGCGCGACTACATGGCCTTCCTGCGGGCGCTGCTCAATGGCGGCGCGCTGCATGGCGTCCGCATCCTGCGGCCGGAGACGGTCGCCATGATGATGCAAAACCAGATCGGCGATCTGAACGTCCAGGAGATGCGCTCGGCGCAACCCGCCTATTCCCGCAGCTTCGACCAGTTCCCGGGACAGGAGCACAAATGGGGCCTGTCCTTCGACATCAATATGCAGCCCGGACCGAACGGGCGCTCCGCCGGCAGCATCTCCTGGGCCGGCCTGCTCAATTGCTACTTCTGGCTCGATCCGGTGAGCCAAGTCACCGGTGCGCTCTTCACCCAGGTCCTGCCCTTCTACGACGAGCGTGTCGTTGCGCTCTACGGCGAATTCGAACGCGGCCTCTATGCCGGACTTGCCTGAGCCAAGGCGAAAACATCAACCTTCTGGAGACCCATCATGTATGCAATCACCGGAGTAACCGGCAAGGTCGGCGGCGCGCTGGCGCGCAGCCTGCTCGCCGAGGGATTGCCCGTCCGCGCCGTTCTGCGCGACGCGGCCAAGGCGAATGAGTGGCGGGACCTGGGCTGCGACATCGCACTCGCCGAGATGGAGGATGCGGCAAGCCTGACGTCAGCCTTCAGAGGTGCCGCGGGCGTCTTCATCCTGCCGCCCTCCGAGTTCGACCCCCAGCCCGGCTTTCCCGAGGCCAGGCGTGTCATTGCGGCCGTGACGGGGGCTTTGGCCAAGGCCCGCCCCGGCAAGGTGGTTTGCCTGTCGACCATAGGCGCGGATGCGCCGCACGAAAACCTGCTGACCCAGCGCAGGCTGATGGAACAGTCGTTGGAAGAGATCGGCCTTCCGGTCACCTTCCTGAGGCCCGGCTGGTTCCTGGAGAATGCGCTCTGGGACATTCCCTCGGCGCGCGACGAAGGCGTGTTGTACAGCTTCCTGCAGCCGGCGGACAAACCGGTCGCGATGGTCGCGACGCAGGATGTCGGGCGCTTGGCGGCCATGCTTCTCCAGGAGGAGTGGAGCGGGACGCGGGTCGTCGAGCTGGAGGGGCCCGCGCGCGTGTCGCCAAGCGATATCGCCCGCGCCTTTGCCGCCGCACTGGAGCGCACGGTCCGGGTCGAGACGGTGCCGCGCGAGAGCTGGGAGCAGATTTTTCGCGCCCAGGGGACGCGAAATCCATTGCCCCGGATGCGCATGCTCGACGGCTTCAACGAGGGATGGATCGAGTTCAGGGAGCACGGTCGGGCGGCGGTCAAAGGGATGACGACGCTCGACGGTGTCATCGCCGAACTCGTCATGGCGAGCAGGGGCAAAGCGGCCGCCTGACATCATCGCGGCCTCTGCCTCCGAAGCAGCGGTGGCAACATCCGCGAAAAGGACATCGGCATGGACTCCTTCATCACACAGGGCGTCGCGATCCCGCGCCTCGGCTTCGGCACGTTCCGCATGCCGGGAGGCGACGCCCAGCCGGTCGTCGAGAGCGCGATTGCGCTCGGCTACCGGCATATCGACACCGCGGCGATGTACGAGAACGAAGCGGCTGTCGGCGCCGCCATCGCGGCGTCCGGCGTCAACCGCAACGAACTCTTCATCACCACCAAGGTCTGGCATGACCAGCTTGTGCCGGATGCGCTCCGCCGGGCCTTTGACGCCAGCCTGGACAGGCTGCGGCTCGACCACGTCGATCTCTACATGATCCACTGGCCGTCGCCAGACATGGACATGGCGGCGACGCTGGAGGCGCTGATGTCGTTGCGGGAACGCGGCATGACCCGTGCGATCGGCGTGTGCAACTTCAACCTGCCGATGATCCGCCGCGCTGTAGAGGAGATCGGCGCGCCGATCGCCAGCCTTCAGGTCGAATACCACCCGTTCCTGTCGCAGGACCGGATGCTGTCCTACCTGCGCGGAAAAGGAATTCCGCTGACAGCCTATGCGCCGCTCGCGCAGGGGCGGGCGGCAAGCGATCCCACCCTCGCCTCTCTCGGCCGCAATCATGGCTGCAGTGCCGCGCAGATAACCGTTGCCTGGCTTCTTGACCAAGAGGGCGTCGTCGTGATTCCGAAAGCCGCGCGCCCCGAAAGCCAGAAGGCCAATCTCGCCGCGCTCGGCATCACGCTCGATGACAAGGATCGCGCCGCTATCGCCGCACTCCCGAAAGACCAGCGCTTCGTTCGGCCACCCTTCGCGCCGGAGTGGGACGTGTGACGTTTAGGACCCAGGCGGCCGACGACCCTCTGCTCCTGCCATGAGCAAGTTCAGCCGGTACCCAAATCGGTCCTCAGGTCAGCGCTGCCTTTGCAGGGAAACCGACGATGACCGCCAGCCCAGGATGGCGGTCTTCGAGCGCGATCGATGCGCCATGCAGCTCCGCGATCGCCCGCACCAGGCTCAGACCCAGGCCGCTGCCGGGCGTGGTGCGGCTGGTTTCCAGCCGGTAGAGCCGCTGGAACACTTTTTCGCGTTCCTGCGCCGGAATGCCGGGGCCGTTATCGGCGACTTCGGCCACGATGCGGTCGCCTTGCCGCGTCACCGATAGAAGGATGACGGTGCCTTCGGGGCAATGGCGCAGCACGTTTTCGACCAGATTGGCGAACAGCTGAGTCAGCAGGTCGCGATCGCCATGGATCAGGCATGGCGCGCCCTGGACAAGTGTTGCCGACAGCGACTTGCCGTCATCCTCGGCGACGCCGGCATAGATCTCGGCGATGGCTTCGACGACGGCGTTGAGGTCGAGATCGACAAAGCGCGCCTTGCGGGCGCCGGCCTCGATCTGGGCGATGCGCAGCAGCGCATCGAAGGTCTCGTTGATCTGCAGGCTTTCGCCGCGCGCCTCCGCCAGCTCGTCGGCAACGGTCTCGCCCCGCGTGGTCTTGTCGGCGGCCGACTCGAGGATCATCTGCAGCCGGTTGAGCGGCGTCTTGAGGTCATGCGCGATGTCGGCGCTGACCTGGCGCATGCCGTCAACGAGGGATGCCAGCCGCTCAAGTGCTGCGTTGACCTGGCCCGAGACGCCATCGATGTCGTCGCCATTGCCGAGCAGCGGAATGCGGGCGTCGAGCCGGCCGTTGGAGACATCGTCCATGGTGGCGGCAATACCGTCGAGGCGGCGCTGCACGCGCGACGCCAGCAAGGCGCCGCCGGCCACCGCCAGCCCCGAAATGATCAGCGTCGCCCAACCAAAGCTCATCAAGACAATGCGCTCCAGCTCCTCGGTTTCGGAGAGCGCGAAGGCGACGGTCAGGCTGTTTGGCCCGACCGAACCGGACCATGCGCGGTAATTGGTGCCGGGCGGCACATCCGGCAGGGAAGCGGTGAAATCCGAAAAGCCGTCGGGCAGGTCGGCGGCGGTGAAATTGCCGGCCAGGCGATTGCCGTTGGCGTCGGTCAGCGAAAACAGCTGCTCCTTCTCGGGGCTGGCCGCGGCGTGGCTGTCGACCGACAGGACCAGATCCTCCTGGTCGCTTTGCGCATAGGTGACCGCGATGACGGAGTATGTCTCCCTGATCGTTTCGTCCAAGCGCCCGGCGAGGTCGGCGCTCATCAGCTGGTAGACGATGGCGCTGGAAAGCACGAAGGCGAGCACGAACAGCAAGGCAAAGGTCAGCGCCAGCCGGAACGGCGTGCTGCGAAGCAGACCCGAGCCTTGGTTGAGCATGATCTTGTCCGANNCCACTTTTCGGGATCATGCTGCCTCAGTCATGCACGCTGTAGCCGGTGTTGCGCACGGTGTGGATCAGCGGCACCTCGAACGGCTTGTCGACCTTGGCCCGCAGCCGGCTGATATGGGTTTCGACGACGCTGGTCCTGGGGTCGAAATGGAAATCCCAGACCCGTTCCAGAAGCATGGTGCGGGTGATGACGCGGCCCTCGCCGCGCATCAGCACTTCGAGCAGGCTGAATTCGCGCGGTTGCAGATCGATCGTCCGGCCCTGCCTGGTGACGCGGCGCAGCAGCAGGTCCATTTCGAGGTCGGCGATGCGCAGCGTCGTCTTCTGCTCCACTGCCGCCGGGCGCCGGCCAAGCGCGTTGATGCGGGCAAGCAGTTCGGAAAAGGCAAAGGGTTTGACCAGATAGTCGTCGCCACCGGCCTCGAGCCCCTCGACACGGTCGTCGACGCCGCCGATCGAGGTCAAAAAGATTGCGGGCGTGCGCACGCCCGC
>UCIA01000054.1:8402-8602 GCA_900472295.1 Hyphomicrobiales bacterium
ATGCGGTCGGCGACGATGACGTCATAGGCCGCGTGCGTCGCCGCAAGCAGCCCGTCGCGGCCATCGCGCTTGAGGTCGCAGACATGGCCCGCCTCAGTCAGGCCCTTGACGACATAGTCGGCGGTGCGTGGGTCGTCTTCAACCAGCAGAAGTCGCATCTTTGTTCCGATCGCTGGCCATTTGAGCAATTCCAGGAAAAG
>UCIA01000053.1 GCA_900472295.1 Hyphomicrobiales bacterium
GGGGGCGCGAAGGATCGCCGGCCTTGCCGGCCAAGAACCCATTGCCCACAAGGACCACGCCATGAGCAAAAAAAACGCGCAGAAAACCAAACCGCCGAAATTGCCTGCGGACGAAGCCGAGCAGGTGCGCATACGCCGCGAGATCGGCCATGATTTCGCGCTGAAAGACGNNCCGCTTCGGCCGCAAGCGGCTGAGCACCGGCACGCAGGAAGCGCGGCGCGTCTATGAGGTCTCCAATGACGGCTACACCAAAACCGGCGGCGTCGTGCGGGTGCGCAATGTCGATCCGCTGGTCGGCATCACCTCGCTGACGCGCCAGCAGCGCGAGGCCGGCCAGCGCTTTCGCGATGATTTCGAGCGCGCCTCGCGCGACGGGCTGCGGCCGATGCCGTGGGAGGAGCGCGTCGACTCCAGCCGCATCGGCGGCGGCATCCCCGACCGCGTGCTCAACGCCGGCCGTGCCCATTCTGGGGCTCGTGCCGCACTGGCTCACTGGGAAGTGGCCGACGCCGTGCGCAGCATCTGCCTCGAAGGCCAGTCGGTGAAGGCGCACGCCGAGCGCACCGGCGAGGGACGCGACGTGGTGGTGAAGCTGCTGAAGGTCGGGCTCGACTTGCTGGCGGTGCACTATGGAATGATGGGAAGGCGGGCAGGGTAAGCCACCGTCCACCTCCATCGGAGTCGTATGAAAACAGGCGCTTGGGGCAGTTCGGTGAATCAATCTGTGAAACTGCCCTGGGCGCCTTTCTTGTCTAGCTTCGCTGCCTCGCCAGCATCAGGCGCCTTCTCCCACCCGAACACACTGCGGCCGCCCAGCAGATGCGACTGGTCGAATTCGCCGGCGACGATCTCCTTCAGGCTCGGCCCGGTGACGTAGCGCTCCAGCCGCCGCGCCTCGCCATCCAGCCGCTGCAGCGCGCCGAGCTCTTCCTCGCGGCCGAGCCTGGCCTTGCCGACGGCCGATTTCAGCACCGCGATCGTCTCGTCATAGACTTTGAGCGGCACCGGGAAGGGGTGGCGGTCCTTGCCGCCATGGGCGAGCGAGAAGCGCGCCGGATCGGAGAAGCGGCAGGGCGCGCCATGCACCACTTCGGCCACCATGGCCAGCGCTCGCACGGTGCGCGCGCCGACGCCGGGCACCAGCAGCAGCTCGGGAAAATCGGTCGGCCCGCTTTCTATTGCCGCGGAAATGTTGCCGTGCAGCCGGTGCATGACGATGTCGCTTTCGCGCACGTCGTGATGCGCCGGCATCACCAAATTGGGCAGCATCGGCTGCGCCTCTGGTTTCGCAGGCGCTGATTTCGGCGGCGGCTCCAGCACGGCAAGCGCGTCAAGGATCCGCTCCGGGCTCATGGTCTTCAACAGGTCGAGCTGCCCGGTCCGCGACGGCTCGGCGCGATGGTCTGTGAGGTTGACGATCTCGCCCTGCCGCTCGCCCTCGATCGCCGCATGCGGCTGGTCGACGAAACTGGTCAGCCCTTCCGACAGCCAGTGGTAGCGGCGCGCCTGGCGGCTGTCGCCGTTCATGCCTTGCTGCACCACCACCCAGCGGCTGTCGTCGGTAACGATGAAGCCGTGCAGATAGAGGTTGAAACCATCCTGCACGGCCGCACTGTCCACCTTGGCGACCAGGCGGCTGGCGGTGGCGAGGGCCGCGCCATCGATGCCGACGCGCTCGCCGATCGCCGCCAGTTCCTGCGGCGTCTTGCGCGAATGTGCGCCGCGTCCGCCGCAGACATGGATGCCGAGCTCACGCGACATCGGGTTCAACCCGCGCTTCAGCGCGCCGACGACCGAGGTGGTGATGCCAGAGGAGTGCCAGTCCATGCCCATCACGGCGCCGAAGGACTGGAACCAGAACGGATGCGCCAGCCGCCGCAACAGCTCGTCGCGGCCATAGTGATGGATGATCGCCTCGCACAGCACCGCGCCCAGCCGCGTCATGCGATCGCCCAACCATTTCGGCACCTGCCCGCCATGCAGCGGCAAGTCCGCACTGCCGCTTCGCTGCGTCAAGGGTTGTCTCCGTGGATGCCGGCGCACCGGCGGTGCGCCTGTGATGTAGATGGCATTTGGGGGGAGATTTGCAAGCGGGGCGGGCGCCTGCGTCCGTCGCTCAGCTGAGCGCAAGCCGGCGTGTGAACTCGGCTTAGACTACGCCAATTCGATTCCAGCTTACACCAGGGCAGACCGGTGCTGCTCGACGCCAACCCGACGCCGGCCGCCCGAAGGCGTGCGCTCGATGCTGGTGTAGGCGGCGGCGAATTTGGCGGATGGGTTCGAGGGGATGATGGGGGGCGTGAGGAATGACGGCCAGCGAGTCCGCTACCCCCGAGATCGAATTCGATGAGCGATCGATATATCCGCGATATTTACGCCTCGCGCCTGCAGCGAGTTGCGAACCTCATCGTGCACAGGTTGTTGACCCCTTGGGTCCGAGAGCGTCATCAGTATCGCGAAACCAACGCCTTGCAGGGGAAACTTGGCTCCAGCTCTTGCAAGGGAGTCGAGCGTCAACTTCCAGTTCGAGCTACTGCCGCGTCCGTTGGGCATCCGAACCACATATCGTTTAATGGGACTCCATTTGAGCCCTGCGCGCAGTAGATACTTTTCCGTAGTGCTGGCGCCTTGCGGGATGCCCGCGCCATCTTGAGTCAGCCGCGATACCCAATTTACGTCCCTACTTTCAGCGTCTATCTCTTCCTGATAGAGGTGAGCATCAAGTAATACGCGCAGCGCCTCGTCTTTGTACGACTGATCGATTGGTGGAGTGAACGCGAGCGTAACTTCAACCTCTCCCCGACAGCTGCCGCCATGGCCAACAAGACTTGCAGGCCAGGCGAACGGAAACTCAAGAACTTGCCGACCGTGTAGAACTTCGCTGAATACAAGTGTTATCGAAGACTGACTGTCGGCTAGCATCAAATCCGAGTGGGGCGGAATACCAAATCCAACAAACTCGCGTGAGATATGACGCAGGCTCGCATGTGAAAGCGCCTTCCCTCGCTCTGCCCGATGAATCGGTAGAGCAAGCAGGACTTCTCGTGGTTGTGCGTGCTCCAACCTGTGATCGACAACGGCGAGACTGGCCGCCGCGACTGGGCTGGCGAAGCTCGTGCCGCAATTCTCTACACCTCCACCATTTGGGTCTAGGGACAACAGTCCCGTGCGGTTGCCAGAAACCGCCGCCATATGGGCGCCGCCGTAGTGCGCGAGATCGGGCTTACGCGATCCGCCGACACCAGGACCCCGCCTCGTGTAGTTTGTCGGCATGTGCGGTTCGTGTCCACGAACGCCCGGAGGATTGACCGCACCAACTGTTAGGCCGAGAAGGTGTTCAGCTGGTGGGACGATTTGCTGATTTCCGCCGCCAGAACCAGCCAGCATAGAAATGGTTTGAGCTGCTTTGGACGACCAAGGTGGGCGCGCCTCTGAATCTTTAAGATTGCCTGCGGATACGACGAAGATAACGTCATTAGCTCTGGCGAGCCGGTCAAGGCGATCAGCGATAACGCTATAGCCTAGCTGCGTCCCAGGCGAGCGCATGCACATTGATAGGTTGAAGATGCGTACGCCGCAATCTCCTTTTGCGACTTTAATCTTTTCTTCTAGAACGTCAAAGAAGTAGTCAATGTCGCCGCCAAAGTACTTTTGCCGCAAGTCCTTGCGGGGGAACAGATCGAGGTCGTAGTACCGGCAGCCGCTTCCTTCCAAAAGCCCGGCCAGATTTGGGTTGAGCGCTGCGCCCGCGGCTACGAGGCCAGCAATGAATGTCGCATGGCTTTCATCCCGGTCGACATCGGGAACAAAGGTACTTTCACCAGCGCACCACGCCACCAATTCAGGGAGCTTGGCAACACCGCCATCGACAATGCCAAGAACAGCAATACGCTCGGGTTCAACGGGCTTCGGCACAGCAGGTGGAAACAAGTCGTGTGCTGTGGTCGCAGGCGCCGACTCCACCAAAGGCGGGAGCTCGACTCCTCGAACCAAAGACTGCTCGGCCAGCACGTTGAGCAAATTTTGATGTTGAGAGATGTCTAAGGACTGCTCGGCAAACGCTATCTCTGGCAGTTCAGGTTCGGAAATCTGCGGGACGCCGCCGCGCAAGAATGCCGGTATCCTGACTATGCGGCCGTTCTCGCCGGTTACAACGCGTGCTGATAGGGCAAGCGTACGTTCACCAAATAGAACCCCTTGTGACTTGTGCCCAAAGGGCTTCACAACGATGTTCTTCGAAACCGCGTCCAAGGCAGCCACGAGGTTGTGTATCTCTTCTTCGACCGCCTCGGGATCTAGGGCGCTACTTGGATTGAAAAGCTCAACGATGTAGCCGCCAATTACGCCCTCTTGCGAAAGCCATGCAACCGATTCTTCAGCTGAGAATGGCACCCGATCAGTCGCGTCGTGAAGTTCAATGCTCGAGACCGCGCCGACCTCGCTACGGAACTTGGATACCTTGCGCTCCGGTTCTCCAGTCTCTTTGTTGGGCACGACTTTGACGGTCAACTCCGCTCGGGATTCAACTAGAGCGTCGAGGACGCCGAGGGAATCCGGCGACGCCTGAAATATCATCTCGCCGATCGATCCAGCTCCCACCTGCGCGAAACCATTTCTCTTTGTGAACAGCGAGCCAAGTGGACGATAGCTTTTGCCAAGTGCTGCATCGCGCATTTGTACATGTATGAAACCCAGCTTTGCTCCCCGGCTCTCAAGAGCTCGACGACTGTTCTGTAGCCATTTACGGAACTTCAGCTTATGCGCCTCAAAACCCACATCGTTGCCTTCAAAGAAATCCTTTGCACCGCCATTAAAGTCACGCGGCGTCGCGCGGTCGATGAAACGCTTCGTATCAAGAAGTACCTGAACGGGCCGGTGTTGGGATTCGGCAGGCATTCACTAGCCCCCTGATTTTTCTTGCTGACCGCGCAGCTTACGCGACACCGCACTTTGCGAGAGGCCCAGGAGTTCACCTGTCTCTCGTTGTGTGAAAGATGCGGAAAGCAAAGCATTTCCAAGTGCAGCGTTGTCCCCAGCTAGCAAGGCGAGCCGACTTGACTCAAACATGCGCGAGTTGAGGAATGCCTGTCGCCGAAGGGCTTGAAGTAGCGTTCGCCCTCGTACCATCCTGTCCCGAGTTGGGCGGCCGTCCTCTTCTCCGCTGCCATGCAAGACAAGGAACCGCTTGCCAGCTTCGATCAAGGTCTCGAGATCCGCTCCACTCATTCCCTCCGTCGCCCACATCAGGAACTTGCGTTCAGTATCTTGCAGACGAAGCGGCCGCGAGAATTGGTCAAGTAGCCGGCCACGCGTTTCGGCGTCCGGCATAGGAATGAAAACGCGTGCGTCGAAGCGGCGCCACACAGCCGTGTCCAAGAGATGTTCATGATTCGTGGCAGCAACCGTGAACCCGCGGCCGTTGCGACGATCGATCGACTGAAGAAGAGTGTTAACCACGCGCTTGATCTCGCCGACTTCCTGAGCATCATCACGCGCCTTGGCGATGGCGTCGAACTCATCGAGGAACAATACACACTGGTACCGGTTGGCGAAGTCAAAAAGAGCCCCAATATTTCTCGCCGTTGTACCAAGAAATGATGAAACCAATCCGTCAAGTCTAGCCTCGACGCATGGTAACGAAAGCTTGTGTGCAAGATACCGAGCAAGCTTCGTTTTTCCAACCCCTGGGGCTCCGTAGAGCAGCGCGCGCGTGTTCGGCGTTGCTCCGATACGTTCAAGTTCAGCAGCTAGCTGCCATTCGCGTAGAAGATCCTCGATACTCTCCGCAAGGGCGGTTCCAAGTAGCGGTGGCTCCGAACTAAGCTCGTTGGGAAAGATTACACTGGCGAGCGGCGCACCTGTTTCCTTGTCCGTCGGCATCGGTGTCGAATACGAAAGTATTTCGCCGGGCAAGCGACGCTTCGCTGAATCAGCTGTCGCGCGCATTTCCTCTAACCCAGATGGCGACATCGGTTGCCGCTTGCCAGCCGTCTTCATCATGCGAGCGATCTTTGCGGCTTGTTCAGGGTCAATCTTGACCAACTCAGTCTGAAGCCGCTGAAGCTGTTGGACGGCTCGAGGGCGATCAGCATCCAAGGCGATTCGTCCCAAGGTAAGTACGATGTCGAAATAGTCCATCAGTATGC
The DNA here is from genome assembly GCA_900472295.1 of Hyphomicrobiales bacterium. Lineage (GTDB taxonomy): Bacteria > Pseudomonadota > Alphaproteobacteria > Rhizobiales > Rhizobiaceae > Mesorhizobium. Next base: position 6,148 of record UCIA01000053.1, read on the forward strand.
AGCTTTCATGGATGTCTGGACGATTCTGTCGCCGTATTATGCAAAATTTTTAATAATTATGCAAACGGAAACGACAGAATGCAAGCGGTGGCATCTGGTATGCGCGTTGCGGGAGAATTATGCGCGACCTAGTGGCAGATAGCCGCAGAAAGAATGTCCGCTCATCAAGGCGCGGGGCAGCACTTCCGCTGTCCCGCAATAGATGAATCCGGGTCGAGATGTGCAAGCAGGCAGGCGCCTGCGCCCACCGGCATGCGGATGTTCCGCTAGCAGTTTCCGTTCAGGTTGAACCTACCTGCCTCGCCACCTTCACCCCCTAAAACAGCGCCCTCTCCACCGCCGGCTCCAGCGTCTCCGCGAACGGTGTCGCCAAATGATGCTGGTCGCGGTAGGCGATCTTGCCGTTGATGAAGACATGGCAGGTTTTGGCATCGCAGAACTGGCTGGTCATGTCGATGTAGCTGGCGCCCGGAATGGCACGCACGATGTCGCGCTCTATCGCCGCGCTCGCGTCGTTGGCGGCGTCGGTGCGTTTCTGGTCGCACAGCGACGGCTTTTCGCCGCGCCACAGCGCGCGTGCCACGCAAGTGTCGACATGATCGTCGTTGAACGGCACGTCGCGGATGACGGCAACCTTTAAGCCGGCCTGGCTGAACGCGGTGAGCGTCGCGTGCAGGCCGGCGCGTCCGTCGGCATTCTGGCTGTCGGGCGCCTGCGTGCCGGCTGACATCTTGTCCAGGCTGACCAGCGCGATCTCCGAGATCACCACCAGGTTCGGCCGCGCGGCGATGATCTGCCGGATCGATTGCGCGCGCCATTGATCGCATTCGGTGTAGTTCCGCTTCAGCTTGGTCGCCCATACCGTCAGCCGCGAGGCGCGGCAGCCGGATTTGAGCCAGGTGACGACCTTGGTGTCGTTCTTCTCGGCCGCCTCGATCAGCGGCGTCGACCAGTGATCGGCATGCGAGTCACCGAACAGCGCAATCGAGCGCCCGGCGTCCTTGTTGCCGAACACGCAGGCCTTCGGCGTCACCGTCTCAAAGGAAAGGATGCAGCCGGCCGCGCGTGCGGTGGAAGGCCGCGCGGCGCTGACGGCAATGCTGCGCTGCGCAGGGTCGAGATCGTGGACGGCGAGCCTGGCATTGGCGTAGGCGGCCGCTATGCCGGTGCCGGTCAGGAGGACTGCCGGCACCAGTGCCCGCGCCGCACTGGCCATCAGCCAGCCATTGCGGCGGACCGGGTTCTCGATGACATGATAGGTGAAAACAGACAGCGCCAGCGTCAGCCCCAGGCAGCCGAGCCGCTGCAGCGGCGAAAGC
>UCIA01000052.1 GCA_900472295.1 Hyphomicrobiales bacterium
CGCAGGCGCCCGCGCAGCGGAGGCAGGAGCTACCGCGATCTTATCAGCTTCGTCACCGACCGCCCCGGCCACGACCGCCGTTACGCCATCGATGCCTCGAAGATCAGCAGGGATCTCGGCTGGACGCCAGTCGAGAGTTTTGACAGCGGCCTGGCAAGGACGGTTGACTGGTTCCTCGACAACAAATGGTGGTGGGGGCCGATCCGCGAGCAGCACTACGCCGGCGAGCGGCTGGGGCAAGTCCAGTCTCCGCGCCAGGCCGAAGGCAGGAAGGGCGCGGCATAGCGCTCGAACGCGGGTTCAATTACGCCCCTCGCCCAACCTGCAACCTCGCTTGTGCATCACGGACGTAACTGGTCATTAACATTAGGTTACACGTTGTGATGTGAAGAGCCGAGTTCTGCACAGTTCCGTCCTATCTCTGGCTTGTGGTTCAAGCCGGCATCGTTATTCTCCGCATGCCGCGTTATCGGTCTTTGTTAACGAATTGTGCGGTCGATGATTGCCCCTCATCGCACTGTCCTACCCGCCATTGGACGTCTCGATGCCGCTATACTATTTTAATATCCAGGATGGCCGTTCCCACTCCTCGGACACCGAGGGTACAGAGTACACTGGTGTCCATGAAGCGCAGGTCGACGCCATTCGAATGCTGGTGGCTATCGCCCGTGATGAGTGGCCTGACGGCAGGGCTAACCACCTGGTCGTGCAGATCAGTGACGAGAACCATCAACCGGTGATGGAAGCAAAAATCGATTGCGCCGTTACGATCTTTGACACGGCCACCAAGCACAATACCGGTGCCTCGCGTTAGGCTGAAGACGGTCGCTTCTAAACTAACGTTTCTTCACCGAGGCTATATCCTGATTGAGATAAGCGAAATCCATCTGGAATGACTCGATTAGTCTCTTCCGGTCTATAAATGTTACGAGGCCGTCTTTGAACACGAGAAGTTTTGACTCGCGCAGCTGTCTGAGCACACGGTTCAAATGAATTGGCGTTATACCAAGAGCATCTGCAAGGATATTTTGGGAAATTGGACAACCAAACCCTTGTGACGTTCCCAAACCTACAAGTTCTGCTCGTGCGCCGAGTTCCAGCAGCATATGAACGGTGCGCATGATAGCGTCACGCTTGCCAAGACTGACCAGATGCTCGACCATCATGGCTTCGTCCCTCGATATCGCCCATAGAAGCGCCAGTGCCAGACGCGGTGCCGAGCGAAATACGTCGGACAGGCGCTCCGTGTTGATTTTCCTTACTTCCACCTCGGTTAGCGTCACGATGCTTTGGTCCGAGGTTTTTAGAAGCAGGCTTCGAATTCCAAGCAAATCTCCAGCTATCTGGATATCGATGATCTGACGCTGGCCGTCAGGCAATCCTTTGTATGTGTAGGCCCATCCGCTACACAAGACATATGCCGAATGCTGGTGCTGGCCTTCATGTACCAATTCCTTGCCGCTTTCGACAAAAATGCGCGGTCCTTGCAGCCGCTGCAGCATCATCGACTCCTCCGACGTCAGGGAAATAAACCCTGAAAGTCTTCGAGCAAGGGCATCGCTATCTGCAGGCATGCATGCATTCGCCTATCAAGATGAGGTCCGGCTTCAGGGAGTATGCCATCCAAGAATTAATATTGGCCGATTAATCCAAATTCTCGACGCCGAGATGACAAGTTAATGATGTAACCCGCGTTAACACGTGAAACGCACGAGGAATGCGAACGGTTTCACTGATTGCTGACGTGGTCCAAAATGGGGTGGCGCCCGGGAGGCAAGCTTTGACAATCTGTCGGCCGGCTTCATCGTCTCTTTGTGCGCCTTCCTCGCCAAGCCTTTAAGAGCAAGGGATGGCTGAGAAGGATAGCTCACCTCAAACCGAATTTCATCGCGGCTTTGACAGCACCACGAGCCCGGCCGGTTCCAATTCGTCGAATGGCGATAACAGCGGAGCGATGCAACCAATGCGGGAATATTGCCGCATTCGGTCCGACATTCAAGGCTAGCCCAAACGATTTGGTCTCTCTTTTGAACTAAATAGTCCCTAGGCGGGTTTGACAGCCTTGAGGCGCCGCAGACAAGCAACTTCTACGGAGCGACCGGCATGGTTGGTACGCCTGAGCGACGAAGGCCGCCTCCTCTCTGGCGTACCAGTTCCATGATGTAACTATGTCAAGCAATTAAACTCTACCTATATCGCATTAGCGACGCCTAATACACGAAATTCTACTGACAGTAAATGATGCCACATGGATAGATTTATAGAATATGCAATAATAGTTCAAAGATGACCTAAGGATCTTACTTACGGACAAATCGTTTTTTAAGGCGAGTGGTAACAATTTCTTAACCTAGATCATCTTTCCAGTCAGAATTTCGTGTATTCTGATTGGGGTGCAACAGGTGGTTGAGGCGAGGGAACGGCGCCCAGTCATCCGGGGTCGAAAGCACGACTTGCATTCATCACGACTGTAGGGCGAGGCCGATTTTTTGGGAAACGTCGGCATCGCCCTAAGGGCAGGGTTTTGTTTAACGTTGGGGAGTTCGTTATGGGTTCAATCGCTAGCACAAACGGGAACTATGGACCAATAAGCCTGATTCATGCACAGAATTTGAATGGCTTGGGTGACATGGAGAAATACGATGGGCACGGCCGCTTGCTGTTGATCATCGACACAAGGGCGCTCGACAGGGAATGTTTTGCGCAAAGCATGAAGGCTCGTGAGATCGGAATGGACATTCTGGCTCTCGGATCCGTCGAGGACTGGAAAAAGAAGCAGGACAAGTATGCGCCGCTTTCGGCGATCTTGCTCAATGTCGGGGGCAAGACAATTGCGGATACAGCCATGGCCGAGAATATCCGGCAGCTGTCGGCGGAGTTCGACGTGCCTGTGATTGTCCTGGCAGATTCGGATGATCTGAATGAGATCATGGCGGCATTGGACTGTGGCGCCAAAGGATACATTCCGTCATCGGTTGGCATCGAGGTCTGCATCGAAGCTATCGGCCTTGCGCTTGCAGGTGGCGTGTTCGTTCCGGCCAGCAGCGTGTTTGCCATGCGCCAAATGCTGGAGTCGGGAGTTGCGGTGGCCAAGCCTATGGATGGAATGTTCACTGCGCGGCAAGCCGAAGTGGTTGAGGCCCTTCGGCGCGGCAAGGCGAACAAGATCATCGCCTTCGAACTGAAACTCCGCGAAAGCACTGTCAAGGTGCACATTCGCAACATCATGAAAAAGCTGAAGGCGACCAATCGTACCGAGGTGGCCTTCAAAATAAACGACCTGTTCCCGGCCGGCCGCATGAAGCCGGAATATGGGACCGCCGCTGCGCGGTAACGCGCTTCAGTATATCTGCGCCAGGCGCGCGCTTGTCTTGCGGGATCTATTTCTCGCAAGACAGGCGCGCGTTCTGGTGTCCGGAGCTGTGCCGGCCGACCTATACTCATAAGCCCGTACCGCGCAGGACCACGTAGGGCGTCAGCAACAATATGCGCATGTCCTTGCCGAAGGACATGAGATCCGCGTACTCCGTGTCGTAGGTAGCGCGCTCCGCGAAAGAACACGCATTGCGCGCGCTGACTTGCCAGAGGCCTGTGAGGCCAGGCCGCATCTGGAAATACGCGACCCCCGGGTACTGGGCCTGCTGTTCGGGACACATTGGACGTGGTCCAACGAGGCTCATCTGACCCGTGAAGACATTCCAAAGCTGCGGTAGCTCGTCGGCAGAATATTTGCGCAGGTAGCGACCCACTGGCGTGATGCGAGGATCGACGCGCAGCTTTTGAGTTATGTCCCATTCGGCGCGCGCGCAGGGGTCTTGCTCCAGATGTGACTGCAAGACCAGATCCGCATTGGGGACCATCGTCCTAAGCTTCCACAATCTGAAGATCTTTCCATTCCTCCCGACGCGGGGCTGGGAAAAGAACGCAGCCCCACCGTCGCGCCGAACAAGAATTACCAAGACCCCGACAATGGCCAAGGCCATTGGCGCCAACGCCAGCGTAACGAGTATGTCGAAGCAGCGCTTGAAACGAGTGTACGCCCGTGCCGTTGTCTTGAGGCTTTCTTTCGGCTGATGCGCTGGGGTTAAGTCATAGCTCAGCGCTCTGGAAGCGACGTCCAGCATGCAACTCTCCGTAAAATCTGAATTTCGCGAAATAGAGTGGCTACATATGCCAATGTTCGCGATAGATCCTGGCTTGATAAACTACGCTATCTCACTAACAGATTGAGTTACGACACCAACGCCGTAATCTTGCCTCAGATATCCGCAGTTTCATTCCGATGAAAATACGCGATTTGATCTAGATGGAATGACATAGTTGAACTCTAGCTGCGGAGCCGGCTGTTTATTGAACACCATCCCGTACTTGGAAGAGAAAGACGCTCAAACTCGGCGTCAATTCGGGTGCATTCGACGCGACCGGGCACACCTGGCGGTAGTGCGGCTGGCGGAAGCTTATAGAAAATGAGATGCGCTCGACTTACGCCCGAGGCGAAGCGCTACGTCACTGGATGGTCGATGATGGCGCGAAAGACCTAGTTGGCCGGCAGGAAGACTTAGGCCTTCCACTTCCGTATGCCGGCGGCATCCTAAAGGTGAAGGATCGGCGAGAATCTTGACTTGAGCTCTGGGTCTATCGGCCTCAGAAACAGCGCAGGCCCAGCGACCGATCTCCAGACGAGAATTTCGCCGCCAAACAGCTTTTCCGCAGGCGCAGCAAGGCGCCTGTAGCGCGAACTAAGCCGGCCTCGCCAACGCAGGAGGCAAGCAAAATGGCCGCACTAGAGCAGGTGGAAACAGCCGATCGTATGGCGGGACGGGTTGTCGCCTCGCGAGTTGCGACTGGTGTCGATAGGTGCGATCAGTTGGGCTCTGGCGCGTCAGTCGAATATGCCGACGGTGACAGATCGCATCGTTGCCCTCAAACTTTCGACAGAGCTTTCGATGGCCTTTCTGGGATTTAGCGTGAGAAGCGCAAACCGCGACCGTGACACCGACGTGCTGCGGCTAGAGCGGCTGATGGCCTCTGTGGCTGAACTGGAAATGCAAATCCAGAAAGAACAATCCGGGCTTGATGCTCGCCATGAGAAGGCGATGGCCAATGCTGCCTTCTCGCAGCAGACGCTGGAGAACACCGGCGACAGATTTCTGTCATTGAAGGTCGATGAACTGACAAGCGCTCTCGCAAACTACGCGCAGCGCAGCGCAGCTCTGAAGGACCAGCAGACTTTCATCGAAAGCCTGGGCAAGAGCATTTCGGCGTTTGCTGAAAACCACGGTTCGCTGGCGCGCGATGAGAAGCTCGCCGGGCGTTAACCTACATCATGTGGCCTAAGTCGGAGGGTGAATAGCCATACCTCTTGTGATGGCCCAGACGACGCCCTCGTCGGGCACAACACTTCTATGTGCGGACTATCATCGGGGCTCCCGAAGCCCGAAAATGATGGCCTGGCGAATTGCCGGAGACATATGAGGTTTGGCGTCGATCTATGAACGACATTGACATCCGGTTCTACCTCTCGCTCCTGTTGCGGCGATTGCCATACATTCTGGCCATTTCCATCACAGCGACGCTGGCCGGCATCGTGCTGGCCTACATCTTGCCCCCGCTCTATCGTGCGGACGCAAAGATCCTGGTCGAGGATCCACAGATCCCAACGGAGATGGCACGCTCAACCGTGCCTACGACCGCATTCGCGCAATTCCAGATCATTGGGCAAGAGGTCACGACGCAGGACTATCTCACCCAGCTTGCCGCGCGACTTAACGTTTACGCCGACAGCGAAACACCACTGTCGAGCGCCGAAATCGCTACTGACATGCGTTCGCGCATTCGTCTCGAACAGGTTGAGTTGGATGGAGCGTCTGCAGGTTCGGGGGCTACGGTTTTTCGCGTCTCCTTCGACGCGAGAAAGCCACAGCTGGCAGCCGACGTCGTCAACGACCTCGTTACATACATCCTCGGCAAGAACAGGCGATTGCGTACGGACCGAGCTGGTGACACGCTGCAATTCTTCGAAAAGGAGGTTGCGCGACTGGGGTCGGAACTGACCGCGCTGGATGCAGAAATTCTAAAGTTCAAGAACCACAACCAGGATGCGCTTCCCGACAGCCTCGACTTCAGGCGGAACCAGCAAAACGCTCAGCAGGAACGACTTTCGCAACTCGAGCGGGAAGAGGCCGGGTTGCGCAGCCGCCGCAACAATCTTGTACAGATCTATTTGACGCCGGGTCAGGTCGTAAACAGCGGCCCACTGACACCCGATCAGCAAATGCTCCAGGAACTCAACCGCGCTCTGGTCGAGCAGCTCGCAACGTTCTCTGAGACGAGTCCAACTGTTGTGGCATTGCGGGCGCAAATTTCGTCAGTGCAGCGCAGAATACAAGACAACAAAGTAGGCGTTAGCGATGGGAAAACGGCGCCTTCGGAATACGATCTGCAACTGTCGGACATCGACGAGCGGCTATCGTTCATCACGCAAGAAAGACAGTCGATCGCAAAGAATCTGGTAGACTTGGCCAAATCCATCGATGCGACGCCCGCCAACGAAAGTGTATTGAATTCACTGGAGCGAAAGCGGACCAACATTCAGGCCCAGTATACCAACGCAACGGCGATGTTGGCCCAGGCCTCCACCGGTGAGCAGATCGAAACGGCGTCGAAAGGTGGGGGACGCTTCTCGCTCGTGGAGCCAGCCGTGGCGCCCGAGAAACCGGTCAGCCCCAATCGGCTGCGCATAGCTGCGATGGGCCTCGTAGCCGGTATCGGTCTCGGTGTTGGTTTCGTTGTGCTGCTTGAGTGGATGAACAAGACCATCCGTCGTCCGTCGGAGTTGGTTGAGATCTTGCAAATTCATCCGCTTGCGACCATTCCCTACATCACTCTGGTCTCAGAAAAACGGTCCTCTCGAATTGGTTTTGCTCGATCGGCAGCAGCGTGGTGCGCCATGTGGACGGCCGGGCTGCTTGCGGCCGCAAGCAAGATGCTCGCTGCGCTGAATCCCGGAAGGCTCCTGGGATGACGTTGGCGCGCCTTGAAGAATCTCGAACTGGCTGAAGCGGCAGAAAATGACCATGGAACACATTCAGACTGCCCTGCTGATGGCGAAACAGCAACAAGTCCTTGCCACTGCAGTCGAGCAGCCAAAGCCGCGGCTCGAGGTGGTGAAACCCGGCCTTTGGGACAGGCTGCCTTTGCTGCGTCCCAACGCTGAGACCCTCGAACGAGGCAGGCTGGTATCACTCAGTCGTTCGGACAACTCCCACGTCGCATTCGACATGATGCGCACGAGAGTCATACAGTTGATGCGCGCGAAGAACTGGACCACGGTGGCTATCACATCGCCAACCGCGGGATGCGGGAAAACGACGGTGTCGTTAAACCTGACCTTCAGCCTGGCCAACCAACGCGATTGTCGAACGCTGCTCGTCGACCTCGATTTGCGAAAACCCCAGGTAGCCAAGACGCTAGGGATTCAGAATCCGCCACGACTGGAGAATTTCCTCAAGGGTCAGAGCGAGATTGAGGATGTCTTCCTGCGCCATGGTGAAAATGTCGCCATCGCGCCAAACAATTCGACCGTTCGCCTGGCGGCGGAGCTTCTGCAAAGTGCCGAAGCCGCAAAGGCCCTGAAGGGGCTGAAGCAGAAGCTCGATCCAGATTTCATCGTTCTTGATCTGCCGCCCATGCTATCGACCGACGATGTCATGGCTGTTTTGCCGAATGTGGATTGCGTCATCCTGGTTGCCGCGGCCGAGGCCACCACGCGCTCCGAAATCGACATGTGCGAACTGGAGCTCTCCCAGAAATCGAACGTGCTCGGCGTGGTTTTAAACAAGTGCCGCTATAGCCCTGAAAAATACGGCTACTGACAGGAGGGGCGAGTTGTCCAATCTGACCAACGCTGCCCTGGACCAGACGGACATATTTGGTCACGAGATAGTCGGAGACGATTTTGTTCGTCCGCAGTCGAGCAAGTTCCTGATCTATTCCCAGGCCTTTGGGCTGCACGAACGGCCCTTCAGCCTCATTCCCGATCCGAATTTTCTGTTTTGGTCCGATAACCACAGCCGAGCCTATGCGATGCTCGAATATGGGCTTGCGACTTTTGCCCCGATCACCGTCATTACTGGCGAGGTCGGTGCAGGCAAGACGACGCTTATCCGACACCTGCTTCGCGGAGCGGCGCCCGATCTGCGCATCGGTCTTATTTCCAATGCCCACGGATCGCGCGGACAGCTTTTGCACTGGGTTATGTCATCACTTGGACTGGAGATTGAAGAGCGTATTTCTTACGTGAAGCGCTTCGCCCAGTTCGAAGCGTTCCTGCGCCAGGAGCATGCCGCAGGACGCCACACCGTCCTCATTTTCGACGAAGCGCAAAACCTGTCCGCGAAAATGCTTGAGGAGCTCAGGTGTTTTTCCAACTTGAATTGCGAGGTGGAAGAGCTGCTGCAGATAATCCTGGTCGGGCAGCCGGAGCTCAGGGGCATTATCGGGCGCCCAGATATGCTTCAGTTCGCGCAACGTGTGTCCGCCCATTTTCATCTGGGTGGGATGCCGGCGGAGGCAGTCGCAAAATACATAGCCCACCGACTGCTGGTGGCTGGTACGGATCGGCAGATTTTCACCCCATCGGCCTGCGATCTGATTTTCGTCGCGAGCCGCGGCCTGCCGCGCGTCATCAACCAGATCTGCGACTACGCTCTGGTCTACGCCTTCGCCGAACAGCGCACGACAGTCGACGATGAGTTGGTTCGCCTGGTCATAAACGATCGAAAAATCCAGCCAGTGAACGAGGCGCCGGCACCGGCCAGCTGATCTGCGCACACGCGGCCGCTGACGCAGCAGGGACTTTCTTATCAGGCGCGATTCCAGCGCCCGGACAGCCGGGAGGCATTGGCGCCAAAACCTATGCTTAGCATGATCGCTGATCTATAGAGGCGGATCATGATGACACCCACCAGGGCAAGCCATCGGGCACGCCATCCCTGGATCCGGTCGGAGGAAGCAATTCGCACAACCTCTGCTATGGGTGAAAGTGCCACTGCCACACTGCGCAGCATCCAGCGCGGCCACCAGCCGGGCTTTAATCGGGCCTGCGCAAAATCATGGGCGACATGCCGCTCCCATTTCTTTGCAAGCTCGTCAAAATTTCTACGTGCCGGATGATAGACAATCATGTCAGGGCTGTAGTGCGTGATAAAGCCCTTGCGCAGCGCCCGCTGTCCCCAATCGCGATCCTCGGCGATATCAATGCCGCCAAAAGGCCCGATTAGGGCAAAGGTTTGGGCTCTGACTGCAAGGTTGCCGGTGCCCGTAAACCCTTGCTTGGCGATGTATTCTTTCATCCGATAGGCGAATACGCTCTCGTAGGACTCCAGCAACGTCGGCTGGGCCGGAATCTGGCAAGCTATGCGGACATCACCGCCGAGAATGGCGATGTCGTCACGACGTTGGAAAAGCTGCTCGATGTGCGAAAGCCAGCCTCGATCGGCAATGCAATCGGCATCTATGAAAGCCAGTATATCGCCGGTCGCGTGCAGCACTCCAAGGTTGCGCGCCGGCCCCGGCCCAGGCGTCGGCTGCCGCAGCAGGACGACTCCAGGAATGCCAGCGCAGACAGCGACCGGCAACACTTTTGAGCCGTTGTCGACAACGATCAACTCAACCGGCTGGGCCAGTTTTTGCTGGGCTGGGCTTTCTTGGGTACAGAGCGATTCCAGGCACCTTCTCAGGGCTTCCGGTTGGTCGAGGTGTGGAATAATCACGCTGATCATTGACGTCTCGTCCTTCGCCCAACAGATTTCGGTAAACGGCCAGAAACTGGCGTGCTTCAACGCGCCAATGAAAATCCCGATCGGCGATCACGCGCCCGGCTTGCCCCATTCGTTTGCGTCGCTCAGGGTCATCCACCAATGTCAGCGCAGCGTCGGCAAGAGCCTCTGGCGAATGTTCGAGCAGCACCAGGGCTGCTTCTCCGGCTTCTCTTGCCGCCTGGCCCAGGTTGAATTGAACGAAGGGTAGACCCAACATCATGTACTCGAACACTTTGTTCATCGACAGTTTGTCGTTGAAGTCGTTGGGCGGATCGGGAATGACGCCGACCTCAATTGCCGACAGGTGAGCCATGAGCGATGGACCGCTCAGATAGCCGGTAAAGTGCACCGACTGGTCAACATCGAGCGCCACAGCCAATTCCTTTAACCGAGCGAGCTCGGGGCCGTCGCCGATGACGATACAGGCAACATCATGGCGTTTTCGAACATGTCGAATTTCAGCCATGGCCCTGACCAGCATCTCTACTCCGTCTTGTGCCCCCATGATGCCGATATAGCCAATGAGATTCTTTTTGAGGGACATCAGTGTCTGGTCGGCGGTTGTTCGCTGGAACTTGGTTCGTTCCGGGTAACTCTTGACCACGGCTACATTGTCGGGGTGCATCCCGCCCCGCACAACCGCGATGTCGCGGAATACCTCATTGGTCGCAATGCTTGCATCGGCGAAGCGAAAGGTGAGTCGCTCAAATAGGCACAAGGCTTTGTAAAAAAAGTCTTTTCGCCCGAATTTGACCACGTACAGTTCCGGACTAAGATCATGGTGATCAAACACAAAATGCGTGCCGAACAGCAATTTGTGAACGAGTGCCACCATGAACATCAGGTCAGGCGGGTTGCAGGCCTGTATGACGTGGATGCGGCGCCGGCGCTGGATGCGGAACGAAAGATAGAGCTGGCAGGTGAGAGCGACGAGATATTCCCTCACGAAGCCAATGGTCGAACGTGCTTCGCGCAGGGGGTGACGGTAGATGCTAACGTCGGCAATGACCTCGTAGGACTTGTTGTAACCTTTGCCCTTCGGACAAATAATCGAAACGGCGTAGCCAGCTTCCTTCAAAGCCAACGCTTCTTGCCAAACCCGCCGATCGAAGGGGACAGGAAGATTTTCAACCAGGATGAGAATGTGACGGCCGTTTGAGATGGCAACCTCCCGCTCTATTTCCGGTCACTTCCGAAGATTTGGGTGTGAGGCAGGTTGACCCCGGCCGTGTCCACCTGACTCCGTCACGTGGTCGCTTGAGATTGTTTTCTCAGATGTTGCGACAGGCGGTAGTAGATACGGTTCGTCAGCAGGGCAGCCAGTTGGCAAACGGGGTAAGGTGCTTGCGCCTTTTGTTCAGGTATCTTTGCTGCAGTACCTTGGCCAATTGTGTGGGCGAGTGAATTTCTTGTTCCAGCAAGGCAGTGAGTGTCTCAGGCAGGTGTCATAAAAACTGACAAGGGTGTCGATCTGCACCCTATCGCGCGCGTCGACGTCGGACCCGTGGCGGCTTTTCTGCATGAGAACTTGAACAAGCGGATCACGCCAGAGACGTGGGAGTCAGCCATCATTCCCACATGGCGAACGGATTTTCCCAATCATGGGTTCATGCTCGTTTGTAGCGGACGGATCGTCGGCGTGTACCTGGCTTTCTATTCCCAGTCGTGCATCGCGGGGCGGATCGAAAAAATCTGCAACATGGGCGCCTGGTGCGTTCTGGAGGAGTTCAGGGCACATGGCCTCAGGCTGGTGAGAGCCATGCTGGGCCAGGAAGGCTACAATTTCACCGACCTCTCACCGAGCGGGAACGTGGTGCAACTGAATGCGCGCCTGAAATTTCAGTTTCTGGATACAGCCACGGCGCTGATTGCGAATTTGCCATGGCCAGGACGGTCGGGAGTTCGCGTGGTATCGGCTCGCGCCTCGGTCGAGGCCAGTCTCAATGGGCGCGACCTGGAAATCTACAGGGATCATGCGCGGCTCGCTGCTGCTGGCCACCTCGTCATCCTCAGAGGTGATCAGGTTTGCTACGTGATGTTTCGCCGAGACCGCCGAAAGGGCTTACCGATCTTCGCCTCGATCCTCCACGTCAGCAACCACGATCTGTTTCGGGTTGCCGCCCGCAATGTCTACAGCCATCTCCTCACCCATTTCGGGATATTGGCCACCCTCGCCGAGACACGCATAGTTCGCAGCCACCCGCGCCTTTCGCTCATGCTTCGTTCGCCTCGACCAAAAATGTATCGCAGCGATCGATTGCGACCAGAGCAAATTGGCTACCTGTATAGCGAGCTTATGTGTGTGCCATGGTGATGGAAGCAGGGCTGCCATGAAACGTTTGATGAGAACAAACCTTTGCCATCTGCTTGAGCAGGCTGCGGAAACGCGCGGCAGCGCAGCAGCGCTGACATACAAGAACACGACCTGCGGCTATGACGAGCTTTGGCATCGCGTTTGCGGTTTCGCGTCTGGCTTGGCAGCCATCGGCCTTGGGCGCGGCGACCGCGTGGCGATGCTGCTGGAAAAACGCATCGAGACCGTTGTGGCGATCTTTGGCACTGCGGCTGCGGGTGGCGTATTCGTCCCCGTCAACACGCTTCTAAGGCCCCAGCAGGTTGCCTATATTCTCGCCGATTGCCACGTGAACGTTCTGGTGACGACGCCTGAGCGGTTGACCGAACTGGCCAAGTATCCGGGCGCCTGTGCCGGCATCGCTCATGTCGTTCTGGTCGGGGACGCGGCGATCTCGGGCGATGAAACGGCCAACGCAGGCTTCACCACGCACGACTGGACGTCTTTGCTGGCGCATGAGGTCGCGCCGCACCCGGTCACGGTCGACCTCGATATGGCGGCAATTCTCTACACATCAGGGAGTACCGGCAAGCCAAAAGGCGTAGTGCTAAGTCACCGTAATCTCATCGTCGGCGGTGAGAGTGTCAGCCAGTATCTGGAGAACACGTCGAACGACACGATCCTGTCCGTGCTGCCTTTGAGTTTTGACGCCGGGCTCAGCCAATTGACAACCGCATTCAATGTCGGCGCTCATGTCGTTTTGATGAACTATCTGCTGCCAGCCGATGTCGTGCGCTTGTGCACCAAGCACTCGGTCACCGGCATTACCGGTGTGCCGCCGCTCTGGATCCAGTTGGCGGGTCAGGCCTGGCCGGCCGAAACGGCGGCCAGGTTGCGCTATTTCGCCAACACCGGAGGGCGCATGCCGAAGGCGACGCTCGACATATTGCGGCAGCGCTTCCCGAAGGCCCTGCCCTATTTGATGTATGGCCTGACCGAAGCATTTCGCTCGACCTATCTTGATCCCGCCGAAATCGATCGGCGCCCGGATTCGATCGGCAAAGCCATCCCCAACGCCGAGATTCTCGTCTTGCGTCCAGATGGTTCCCGCTGCGCGCCAGGAGAAGAAGGTGAACTCGTCCATCGCGGCCCGCTGGTGGCGATGGGCTACTGGAATGATGCGAAGCGTACCGCAGAACGCTTCCGCCCGGTACTCGCAGAGGAGGCCGGGTGGCGGACACCCGAACTCGCGGTATTTTCCGGCGACACTGTTGTGGCGGACGAAGAAGGGTTCCTTTTCTTTGTTGGCCGCAGGGACGAGATGATCAAGACATCCGGCTATCGGGTCAGTCCCACGGAAGTCGAAGAAGTAGCCTATGGCACGGGGCTGGTTCGCGATGCGGTTGCTCTCGGCGTCGAGGATCCGAACCTTGGACAGCGGATAGTCCTGGTTGCCAGCCCGGCCGGAGATCTTCCGCTCGATCAGGCAGGCCTGCTGTCCGCAATCAAACTGCAACTGCCACAGTATATGGTGCCAGCCTCCGTTTTTGAGATGTCAACCATCCCAACGAATCCAAACGGCAAATTCGACCGCGTTTCCTTGCGGGAGCGACTGTCCTCATGAGCGTGCATCCAACCATTGCGGCCTTCGCAACGGAGAGAGACAGCCTTTTGGTGGGTGGCGTGCCTATCGAGCGGCTCGCCGAAAGAGCGGGCTCGACACCCTTCTTTGCCTATGACCGGCAGTTGATGACCGATCGCGTGGGCCATCTCCGTTCCGCCCTGCCCGCCGACATCCATTTGCACTATGCGATCAAGGCCAATCCCATGCCGGCCGTCGTCCAACACATGGCAAGCCTTGTCGACGGCTGTGACGTGGCGTCGGCGATGGAAATGAAGGTCGTTCTCGATACTCCGACACCTGCCGAGCGTGTGAGCTTTGCAGGTCCTGGAAAAACCACCGGCGAGCTCGCGCAAGCGATCGCCGCCGGCGTGACGATCGAGATGGAATCGGCAAGCGAAGCCCATCGCGTTGTGGAGATCGGCAACAGGCTCGGCCTGCGGCCGCGGGTCGCCTTGCGCGTCAATCCCGATTTTCAGGTCAAGGGTTCCGGGATGCGAATGGGCGGAGGCTCGCAGCAATTTGGCATCGACACCGACCAGGTGCCTGCCCTGCTGAAAGAGCTCGCGGCTACGGAGCTGGACTTCCAGGGCTTCCACATCTTCGCCGGTTCACAAAACCTGCATGCTGACATTTTGTGCGAGGCTCAAAACAAGACTGTCGAGCTCATGCTCGAGCTGGCCGAGCGCTCGCCATTTCCGGTAAACTATCTCAATCTCGGAGGCGGGTTTGGAATTCCCTATTTCGACAAGGATCGTCCGCTCGATCTGGCGCCGTTGGGCGAGAATCTCGCCAGGTTGTTAGACACGATAATCCGACCGCGCTTGCCGCACAGTCGCGTGGTCATGGAATTCGGCAGGTATCTCGTCGGAGAGGCCGGGATCTATGCCACACGCGTCGTTGACCGCAAGGTCTCACGCGGGCGCACTTACCTCGTGGTGGATGGTGGGCTGCACCATCAGTTGGCCGCTTCAGGTAATTTTGGCCAGGTCATTCGACGCAACTATCCCGTGGCTGTCGCCAACAAGATGACTTCTACGGATCTTGAAGATGTAACCGTGGTCGGTTGCCTCTGCACTCCGCTCGATATGCTTGGAGACAATGTCAACCTTGCCCGTGCCGATGTCGGAGACACAATCGTTTTCTTCCATGCAGGAGCATACGGCCTGACTGCCAGCCCGACGGCGTTTCTCGGGCACCCGATGCCAGTAGAAATGTTGGTGTAGATCGACAACGAACCTTGGATGAACATCATGAGCAAGAATATTGAAACGCTGGAAGCCGTCAGGGACGTCATCGTCGATACGCTTGGCATCCAGGACAGACGGCGCCTTCTCGATGCGCATACGGCGTTGTTCGGCAGCCTGCCGGAACTCGACTCGTACGGGGTGCTGACATTGGCAATGGCACTGGAGACACGTTTCGCTTTCCAGATCGATGACAGTGAGTTTTCTGCCGAGGTTTTTGAGACACTCGGCTCACTTGCCGATTTCGTTGATCAAAAACGCGCCCACCGACAGGTAGAGGCGGTGTCCTAGATCCTGGGGGGCTTGCTCGGGCGAGATGTGTCAGGCGGGTTCATCACGGACAAAGCGGGGGCGACGAATGGGGACGAGGAACAACAAAAGACATGAACCCGGCGCGCCGTCGCTGGCGGTCATTATCGTCACCTACAACAGTGCGGACCCGCTGCCCGGCCTGCTCGACTCCCTGGCTCCCGGCCTTGAGGGCATCGATAGGTTCGAAGTCGTCGTCGTCGACAATGATTCTCGTGACGAGTCCGTTCCCATCGCGCTCGCCCACCCTGTCGGAGCAAGGGTGGTCAAAACCGGCAGCAATGCAGGCTATGCCACCGCCATCAACAAGGCAGCGGCGACCGTGCATCCGGATGCGGACCTTTTGATCCTCAATCCCGATCTGCGACTTTGCCCGGGCGCGGTGCGGCAGCTTGTCGAGCGTGCCAAAGACGCCTCCGTCGGCATTGCTGTGCCACGCAATTTGAGAGAAGACGGCACCACTGATCCGACACTGCGCCGCGAGCCATCGATCGCCACCGCATGGGCCGACTCTCTCCTGGGCGGGAAGCTCGCAGGCCGGCTGGGGCTTGGCGAGATTATCGGCGAACCGGAACGCTATGATCGCGACGGCTCGGCCGAATGGGCGACGGGATCGGTGCTGCTGGTTGCCGCGCGGGCACGACGCACTGTCGGCATTTGGGATGAGTCCTACTTTCTCTACAGCGAGGAGGTCGACTATCAAAGGAGGGTGCGCGAAGCCGGGCTAAGCGTGTCCTATGTACCTCAATCTTTGGCTGTTCACGCCGGCGGGGAATACCGTTCCAATACCAGGCTGTTTGCGCTTTTGACGATGAACAGGGTGCGCTACTACCGCCGCTACCACGGCATTGTAGCCACCTGCATTTTTAGATTGGGCATTGCTGTTGGAGAAGCGATCCGATCCTGGCGGGGCGCAACACACAGGGCCGCCCTCCACAGCGCCCTCGTACCCCTGCGCCCGGCGCTTGATTTTCGAACGGAACAACGCAGGTGAAGCTGACTTTCGCAAGGCGAAATGCGCGAATAGTCAATTTCCACGGGATTGGCCTTCCCGCGAGGGAGCTTGAACCAGGTGAGGCCGATTACTGGGTCAGCCTGCCTCGCTTCCGTGACATACTGGACCGCATCGTGGACCATCCTGATCGCGCGCTGGTGTCGATCACATTCGACGACGGCAACAAATCGGACCTTGAAATTGCCGCCCCCGAGTTGCTGCGCCGAGGCCTCGATGCCGAAATCTTTGTTCTCACCGGCCGGCTCGGCCAAAGTGGTTCGTTGGGAGTTGACGACATCGGCGAGTTGCTTCGGTTGGGAATGAGGATTGGCAGCCATGGCCAATCTCACAGCGACTGGACCAGTTTGTCGTCGAGGCAATTGGACGTCGAACTGGTCGCGTCGAGAGCCCGGCTGGAGGAGATCTGTGGCGCCCCCGTGCGCTCCGCCGCCATACCTTTCGGACGCTATAATGGCGCGGTTCTGGGTGCGCTGCGCAAGGCCGGTTACGACGCTGTCTATTCCAGCGACGGCGGTTGCGTGGACAGGGTATCATTTCCGAGCCCACGAACTTCCGTCCGACACGATATGTCGGATGCGGCGCTCGATAAAATCCTGTCCGGCCAGTTGCAGCCCATGCGGTTGTTGCGGCGCAACGCCGCCGTGGCGATGAAGCGGTGGGCTTGAGGCGACCGGTCGGCCGAGAAGGCGAGTTGCCCGTTTGGTGATGTGCTTATGCAAGGCCAGGCGGTACGGAATGATCGATGGTCATATCGCTGTTTTTAGGTTTGTCCGGCCACGATTATTGCCGTTGGAACCTGATGGCTGCTGTGGGTGACGCCTGGTGGTCCGATCGGCTGGTTTCTGTTCATTGGACTTGACGTCCAGCAACCATGTGCCGCTGCCCAGCAGGAAGGCGAACCAGGCATAGGGCGGCCCCCAAAAGTGAACCGTCGTGCCGACAATGAAATACGCGACGATGCTGATGAGATACGCCGTGCGGTAAATGGAGCATTCCTGACTTAGACCCTTCTTCAAGCCAATGGCCACGGTTATCCAAAGACATGACGCCAAGGTCAGGATGAAGGCGGGTATGCCGTGCCGCATGGCGGTGATCAGCCAGAAATTGTCGATGCTGTCCGAGGCCATCCAGGATGGGCGAACCCAGTCTGCGAACCCAATTCCCAACCACGGGTGATTGAGAACTGAGGCCGATCCGTAATTCCAGATCCAGATTCGATACCACCCTGTCTGTTGATCGAAGGTGAAGTGAGAAATGTAGAACTGGATCGGCGTCTGGTTCGACCCGAATTTGACGACAAGAAATGCAGCCAGTGCAAGGCTCGCCAGGACAGCCCATTTGCGTGGATAGGCCTTGAGCACCAACGCCCAAGCGGTCAGAGCGATCTGGACCAAGATGCCGGCGATCGGCGCCGATGACATGGACAGGACCGCGACGCCGGCGACGGTTATCGTCAGCAGCCAGCGTGACGCGGCGCTTTTGCCATAGCCCAGGACGAGATGCGTCATCGCAACGATGCTGCCGCAAAACAGACCGAACAGGATTGAATGGCTGAATGGTCCTTGAACGCGCCAGAACCCCAAGCGCGGCGTCATCGTGGTGACGTCGACGGTTGGAAAAACCATGCTGAACGCAGCCAGGATAGGCTTGCTGCCTGTTAGCCATTCGTAGACCGCAAATGGCAACAGCACAATAATCAGCTTGGCCATGAACAGGATCAGGCTGCGAAAGGTTGCGGCGTCGCGGACATAGCAACGCGCCAACAGGTAGGCGCCGAGAGTTTCGACGAGGAGAACGCCGGCTGGCTGTATCGCGGCCCCCACGCCGTGGGCGATGACAAGGCTTAGGCCAGCCCACAGGCAAAACAGAAGCAGACCGATGTCCGGGATCCTGATCCGTCCCGCTTTGCCGTTCAGCCACATGAGCACGCAAGGCAGCAGCAGGACCGCCAGGACCAGGCGGTAAATCGGCATGATGATCGGCCCTAAGGGAATCATCCACGGGATGATCAGGCTGACAAGAAACAACGAAACCGGCAAAGGCAGTTTTCCCTTTGCCGCACGAAAATCGATTCTTCCGTGGGCCGATACGCGGGCACGACGAGGCGAGAGGCGTGGAGCTGTCGTCAATGATATTGGGTCAGAATTGACGCTGGAAGTCATTCACCAATCGCCTATGCGGTGCCACATCTACTTTGTAGAGCTCGTCCGGGAGGTCCATGCCGCCAGCGCCGTCAAAAGTATACACGGCAACGATGCCAAGCGTCATAGAACGATTGGAGAAGTCGCCTACGCCTTTTACCTTGTTCTCGACTGGTCAGGCATAGCGCAGCTACTTGTTCGTCCGGCATTGGCGGGCCCGCGGAAACTTATCCCCGGCATTAGATTTTTGGTAGATGGCCACTATCCGAATTGCTGGCTTTCCAAACAGGCACGCAATGTGGTGAGTCCAAATCAGACTTGAACCTGGACGAGATAACGTGAATGACGATCGCCGAGCAAAAAAAGCCCGAAAGTCTAGGAATCTCGTATCAAGGAAAGATTGCGTCCAAGATCGATGGCGCACGGCTCCAGCTTGCTCGTCGCAGCCGTCAGGTCAGAGGCATTCTATCAACTGAGGGACACAGAGGCATTACTAATCGGGTAAGAAGTCTGATAGCGGACTGGATCAGGCCTAAAAGTATCGTTTGGCCAGTGATGCCGGAAGATGTGATGGCCGCCGATCTGTCGTCCTCGTTCATGCCTCGCGCCTTGAAGGTTGTGAAAGGTGAACGGATCACCGTGAACTGGGTCACTGGCCCCGCCGGCCCCGGATCAGGGGGCCATACTACAAACTATCGTATAATCAAATATCTTGAAGCAAACGGATATCAGAATCGTGTCTATTTTTACGACCCTTACCGCGGCGACTCAAAATATTATGAAGGAATAGCGAGAGAGTACTACGGTCTTACCTGCCCAATTGCGAATGTAGGCGATGGGATGAACGACGCGCATGCACTGATCGCCACCAGCTGGCCAACTGCCTATCCTGTATTCAACGCTCGTTGCGCCGGAAAGCGCTTTTACTTCGTTCAGGATTACGAGCCTTATTTTCGACCGGTCAGTACCGAAAGCATACTTGCTGAGAACACCTATCGCATGGGTTTCCACGCCATTACCGCCGGCAATTGGCTGGCAGAAAAGCTTTCGCGAGACTTCGGCATGGCCGCCGACTATTTTCCATTCGGCTGCGACACTTCGCGCTATCGCCGCAACCCGGATTCAAGGCGAACGGGTATCGCCTTTTATGCCCGAGCGGGAGCGCCCAGACGGGGGACCGAACTGGGGCTTTTGGCGCTTGAGGCATTCGCAAAACGCCAGCCGCAAGTGGAACTGCACCTCTACGGAGAAAAAATGGGTGATCTCCCCTTCAAGTTTGTGAACCACGGACTGGTGACCCCCTCAGGACTCAACGATATCTACAACAAGTGCTTTGCAGGATTGAGCCTGTCGCTGACAAACGTCTCGCTGGTGCCGCATGAAATGCTTGCCTCCGGTTGCATACCGGTGGTCAATGACGCCCATCACAATCGCATGGTGCTGGACAACCCATTCGTGCACTACGCCCAGCCCACGCCGCATTCATTGGCGGCTGCATTGGAAGCGATCGTGCGTGCGCCCGATTCGGAAGCTGTTTCAAAATTGGCGGCAGAGAGCGTTGTTTCTTCGCCGTGGGACAACGCCGGAGCAGCAGTCGATGCCGCGCTCCGCCGCGCGTTGCGAGCGTGATTTTGCGACCGGAGGAGCCATCTTGAAAAGAGGCATGCAAGCTCTGCTCAACCGCGCGTTGCTATTGCGCACCCGAGGCCGTATTAAGCCAATTCGCCCGATGGAGAGCGTACCGTTCATTTCGGTGGTCATCCCGTGCTACAACTACGGCAAGTATTTGCGACGCTGCATCAGCAGCGTAACCCAGAACCAGCCCGGGGTGAAAATCGAAGTAATTATTGTCGATGACAAGTCGACGGACGATAGTCTTGACGTAGCCTTAAGGATAGCTGCTGAGGACTCTCGGGTAAAAGTAATACCCAATGAAGTAAACAAAGGTCATATCGAAACATACAATTCCGGACTGGCGGCTGCGTCTGGCGAGTTTGTGATTCTATTGTCTGCCGATGATCTTGTCACTCCTGGGGCCCTCACCAGGGCAGCTGCGCTTCTCGTAGCAGAGGAATCGGTTGGCATGGTCTATGGAGGCGTCGTTCAGTTTGGTTCTGAGCCGCCGCCTTGTCGCACAGCAGGAAATGGTTGGATTGTTTGGCCAGGCCTAAATTGGCTTCAGGCGCGCTGCCGATCTGGATACAATGTGATCGCTTCGCCTGAAGTAATGATGCGCACATCTGTCTTGTCGACAACCGGTGGATATCGATCCGATCTGCCGCATGCTGGCGATTTCGAGATGTGGCTGCGGACTGCAAGCGTCTCGGACGTGGGCTTTCTTCTGGGCGTTGATCAGGCCTTCTATAGAATACATGATTTCAACATGCATAAGAAGGACTTCAAGTCAGGAACGGATCATGGATATTTTATCGATTTGAGGCAGCGTTGGAAGGCTTTCGATACAGTGCTCTCCGGAGTCGGACGTCACCTTAGAGACAGCGGGAGGCTCATCAAAACAGCTCGCTTAACCATGATGCGCCATGTCTTAGGTCATGCCAACTACGTCCATGTTCGTACCCATGCTTTCTCAACAGAACAATTCGAGCTATTCTCGCAAGAGTTTGGACTGAATGATAACCTGGGTAGAGTAGTGCGATCACTGGCTCGTCGCAAGAGAAAGAAGCTCGTTCTCATCCTGCTCTATCCAGTACTTGTGATTCTGGCCGTGATGTGGCGCGCTGAGGAACTAGCGCGGCGTTGGAAGCGTCGTCGAATTGGGATTTAGAAGAATTCAATAAGTTATTTTTGCTTAGGCGGATAGCTTGCAGTTAACTCATTTGTTCCATGGTATTATATACTTCCTAAGCAACTTTCTCGGCGCCTTACAATTTTGTTGCTAGCGAAAAGCCCTGGACATCTGATCGGTAAGGGGCTTCAGCAGATAGGACCAGACGCTGCGTTCGTCGGTGCGAATATGGATTTCGGCCGGCATGCCCGGCTTGAGGACCTTGGCATCCGTGAGGCACGCCACCCTGTTTTCAACCTTGATCCGCGCCGAGAAATACGAGAGCTGACGTTCCTGATCTTTGATCAGATCCGCGGAGATACGCTGAACCGAGCCTTGGCAAACCGGCGTTGTGCCTGCGTCGAAAGCCGGGAAGCGGATTGAAACGTGCTGTCCGGGACGAACGTCATCAATGCGCGATGGAGGGATGAGCGCATCCACGACGAGGTTGTCGGCATCGGGCACAATCATCATGAGGACTTCCCCGGGGCCAATGACGCCTCCAACTGTGTGAACCGAGGATTCCTGAATCATGCCCGACTGCGGGGCGCGGATATCCGTTCTGGCGAGTCCGTCTTCCGCCACGATCATGCGCTGGCTGAGTTCGGTCTGCTTGGCTTCGGTGTCGCGAAGTTCACCGGCTACCTCGCTGCTCTTTTGCTCATCGAGTTGAAGTATCTGAAGCCCAGTTTCGCTGATGCGCGCCTGCGCCTCCGCGACTGCTGCTGCAAGGCGGCCCGACTCGCCGTGGTTGCGCGTGGCGTCCAATCGGACGCTGCTCACCCGTTCCTTGGAGACCAACCTCTTCTTGTAGAGTTTTTCGACATCGGCGAGATCGCTGTCCAGCAGAACTACGGACTCATCAATCGCTGCCTGTTGCGCTTTCAGGCCCTCGACCTGGCGTTCCAACTGCTGTGAGCGGCTTTCCAGCTGTGCCTTTTGGCCTGCAAGCGCCGCGGCACGGCTTTCGAACACCGCCCGCTCGCCGCTGACAAGCGCCGCCACTTGCAAATCTCCCATCCTGGCGCGAATGCTTGCCGGAAGCTGCATTTCCGCTAGACCCCGCTGCTCGGCCTCAAGCCGGGCAAGGCGAACGGTGGCACGATCGAGGTCCTGGCTGATTATGCGAAGGTTTGCCCGCGTCAACGTATCGTCCAGCCTCACAAGCACATCCCCGGCTTTCACATGGTCTCCGTCCCGGGCGAATATGCCGCCGATCGTGCCACCGGTTTGATGTTGCAGTTTCTTTACGTTGCTCTCGACCACCACAGTTGCAGGCGCAATAACAGCGCCAGCAATCCTGGTCACTCCGAGCCAGAGGCCGCCGCCGGCGACCAGCAGAAAACACGTCGCCATGCCCAGAACCAGATTGGCGCGAATGCCATCCGGCACGTCGATTTCGTTCATCCCGGCCAATTTGCGTCCCGTGCCAATAGTGGCATGCGTAGGCATGGCCACGTCAGACATTGAGCTCAGTCCGATTGCGAGATTCTACAACGGCACGACTGAAGGGCCTTTCCGCGGCAGAGGGGAACGGGCGAATGACATTCGCCAAGACGTCTTCTCGAGAGCCAAAGGAATGAAGCATCCCTTTCGACATCACCAGTACCTTATCGATATTGGTTAGGGCCGAGGGACGGTGGGCGACAATGATGACGATGCCACCACGCTGGCGTACTGCCAGGATTGCTCCTGCGAGAGAAGCATCCCCTTCCACATCGAGATTGGAATTCGGCTCGTCGAGGACAACGAGAAACGGGTCGCCATAGAGTGCCCTTGCAAGCCCGATGAGCTGCCTCTGCCCGCCCGAGAGAGCCATCCCTCCTTCGCCCACGCGCGTTTGAAAGCCCTCAGGCATACGCATGATCATCTTGTCGATGCCAGCTGCCCTGGCTGCGGCCAGAACGCCTTTGGGATCGTCTTTGCCCCCGAACCTTGAGATGTTGTCGGCAACCGTTCCATCGAACAATTCAACATCCTGAGGCAGATAACCAATATGGATTCCGAGGCGTTCAGAATTCCATTGATCCAACGACGCTCCATCCAACCGCACCGTTCCGCGAAGCGGCTGCCATACCCCCACCAGCGCCCGCACAAGCGTCGTTTTCCCGGAGCCGCTTGGGCCTAGAATGGCCATTCCAGCGCCCCTCGACAACTGGAAGCTGACACTGACGACAGTAGGCTTCTGCAGGCCTGGCGGGGCAATCGTCAATTCCTCGACCGCAAGCATCACCTGGGGCGGCGGCAGCTCCATAAGGTTGTTCCGGCCTTCAAAAGCACTCATTGCCGCTGCGAGTTGGGAATAGCTGTGCCGGAACGCCAGAAACCCTCTCCAGTTTGCGATCGCCGCATCAACGGGCGCCAGCGACCGGCCAAGCAATATCGAAGACGCTATGATCACCCCCGGCGAAGCTTCGCCCCCGATCACAAGATAGGCACCGAGCCCCAGAACCAAAGATTGCAATGCCATCCGCAGAGTTTTCGACAATGAACCCGCCGCACCGACAATGTCGGAGAGCCGCTCCTGGTGATTGAGATATCCGTGGATGACCGCATCCCAGCGCTGACCCAGTCGCGCCGAAAGCCCCATCGCCTGAACGACCTCCGCATTGCGGCGACCGGATTCGGCAAGGGTGCGCTGCTCCAGAAGTGCTTCGGATGCCCGTGCGGCCGGTCGGCGGGCGAGAAGTTCCGCCACCACCGTCAACAATACGACGACAATCGCGCCGACTGTGGCCAACACCCCCAAAGCAGGGTGCAGCAGATAGATGATCACCAGATAAAAAGGTATCCAGGGAGCGTCGAAGACGACGGTGGGTCCCAGTCCGGAAAGAAATCCACGCAACTGATCCAGATCCCGCAGCGGCTGCATACGAACCGAGTCGGCGTCGCCAATCAGTGGCAGGGAGAGCGAGAGCGCGAACACTTTTTGCTGCAGGCTTCTGTGGAGGCGGCTGCCAATCCGGACGAGAACCCGAAGCCGCACGAAATCGAGAAGCCCATAGATGGCGTACAGGCCGAGCATGCCCACCGTAAATCCGACAAGGGTTGGGACGCTCTGCGACGGCAGCACGCGATCATAGACTTGCAGCATATAGACGGAGCCGGTCAGAGCGAGGACGTTTATGACTGCCGAGAACAGGCCTACACCAACCAGTGCGGGCAAACAGCCTACGACGGCTGACCGCAGGTCTAAGGAGCGCCCTTCCCTCAATGTCATGATCGGCCCGCGGTCCCTATCCCTCATCCATAACGCTTGAACATTACGGTTTGCTAACGCATGACCTTTTGGTTAACGAAAATATAGCAAAATCGTGGCGCGGCCCACGAGAAACAGGGGATAGGCCTACCTAGTTTGGGGGATGACGAGGTAGTTGCACCGAGACCCAAAAGGTCGTCCGCTTCGTCTACGGCTTGCCCCATGGCGCCAGAATTGAGGAGCGGGCGGCCTTCGGCGCCATACCCTCGCCGACACGTGTTCCGCCGCGACATGATTTACCGCGCTCACATTTATGGATCGCGGCTGCCTTACTGCGCCGCATATGCCGCATATAAGGACGCGCCTTTTAGGGCCGTATGACGCCACCTGTGTAGCAATCCGTTATGTCTTGTGATTTGCAGCATTTGATGCTCGGCGGTTACTGAACCTTAAGCTGTGTTGCATATGAGTCGATGCTAATTGAGTTGCATCAACTGAAACCGGTGCGGGCCGGGGGCTTGATCAACTGAATCCGGCGCGAGCCGGGTCCACGAAAGGCTGCCCACCATGGCTACTGCGATTCCATCTGGATTCCCCGATTCCACCACAACTGGCGTCCCTGCAGGGACCGCGCTGACAGCCTACACCGGTCCGATGACGATCACGAAGGACGGGACTGTCATCGAGAATCAGATAATCAACGGCAGTCTCCAGATAAATGCTGCAAACGTCGTCATCAAGAACTGTTCTATTTCATACAACGGTGTTTGGGGGATTGACGCCGAGCACGCCACGAACATCGTCATTCAAGATTGCGACATCGTGGGACCCGGTTATGGCGGCCTCGCCAATTCTGGTATTTTGGGCAGCGGCACATTCCTGCGCAACGATATTTCGAAATCGGAGAATGGCATTGCGCTCACTGACGGCGCAAGCACTGTAAAGGGGAACTTTATCCACGACCTGCAAAATGGAGCGAAAGACCCTCACTACGACGGTATAGCTGTCCAGGGCGGCCAAAATGGCGTGTTAATAGAAGGCAATACGATTATTGGAAGAGACACTTCCAACATCTTTATCCAGAATTACTGGGGACCGATCTCAAACGTCGTAATAAATCACAACTACCTTGCCGGCGACCCTGGTTACAGTATCTATGTTGAGGGCCGCTTCAATACCGGACCAACCACAGGCGTTTCAATTACAAACAATGTTATTGTAAAAGGTTACTACGGATACTATTCCATTGTGGACAGTTCCCCCAAAATCTTAGGCAACGCTGAAGTTTTACCAGGAAAAGTGCCTACTTCTGATCCAACTACGGGCTCGCCTCCCGATCCGGTCCCTACTCCTAACCCGATCCCCACTCCCAATCCGGTCCCCACTCCGGTCCCGGAAAAGCACGATTTCCTGGGTACCTCAGGCAATGATGTGATGCGCGGAACCACCGGGGTCGACACGATGACCGGCGGGCGCGGCAACGACACCTATTATGCCAACAATGCCGCCGACAAGGTCGTGGAAGCGAGCCGCGGCGGCAGCGACACGGTGCTGGCTTCAGTAAACTATGCGCTTTCGGCCGGCTCGCAGGTAGAGAAACTTGCAACTACGAACGCGTCCGGCACTGCAGCGATCAATCTGACGGGCAATGAATTCGGCCAAACAATCAACGGCAACGCCGGCGCCAACATTATCGACGGCCGAGGCGGCGCCGATACGATGACCGGCTATGGCGGCAACGATACCTATATCGTCGACAACAGCCGCGACAGGGTGGTCGAGACGGCTGGTGGCGGCGACGACACGGTCCGCTCCTCGGTGAGCTATGCGCTTTCAGGTGGCTCACAGATCGAGCATCTGGCCACCACGAGCCCTGCCGGCACAACGGCTATCAACCTGACCGGCAACGAATTCGCCCAGACCATTGACGGCAACGCTGGTGCCAACACTATCGACGGACGCGGCGGCGCCGATAAGATGACCGGTTTTGGAGGCAATGACACCTATATCGTCGATAACAGCGGCGACAAGGTGGTTGAAACGGCGGGCGGCGGCGACGACTCGGTACGCGCATTGGTGAGTTACGCGCTTTCGTCCGGCTCGCAGATCGAGCATCTCGCCACCGCAAAACAGTCCGGCAGGGCTGCAATCAATTTGACTGGCAATGAATTTGCCCAGACCATCAAAGGCAATGCAGGCGCCAATGCTATCGATGGCGGAGGCGGCGCCGATGTCTTGACCGGCTTTGGTGGCAAGGACGTCTTTGTATTTAAGGCTGCTCTTGGAGCTGGGAATGTCGATAAGATCACCGACTTCTCAGTCTCTCAGGACAAGATTGTCCTCGACCACACAGTATTTGCTGGCCTTCAGCCTGGTGCTCTCTCAGCCTCGGCATTCTTTGCCGGTGCGGGCTCCCACGACACGACCGACCGCATCATCTACAACAGTTCGACCGGTGCCCTCTATTTTGACAGCGACGGGAGCGGTGGGGCGCAACAGACACAGTTCGCCACCCTTTCCGCGCATCTTCCACTTTCCGCTTCCTCATTCATCATTTCATAAAAGGCGATGCGCCCCCGGTAAACCATTTTCTGGGGGCGCAGTTTTCCGGTTTCAGGCCGGATGTTGGCCCGTGCGTCTCGCTTCATCAGGCGAGCTACCAGATGGCAACGGCGCTTTGAATTCATAACGATCGTAAGCGATCGATCACAGCTACTTAGGAACCGGCAGAGGGTCCTGGTCGGATTTAAGATTGCCAGGAACGCAAAAGCACGGACGGCTGCAGCGGATAAGGTAAGGGCACGGCCACCCAGGGTCGCTGAGCTTATTTGGGCGCCTTCAAGTTGCGAGGACGCCTTCCGTTGCAATCCACCAAAAGAGGTACTTCGCAGGCGTCTACGGCTTCGATAGCGCCGAATTGAGATATTCCAAAAGGTGGATGGTCTCGTCTGATAGAAGTATTCATGACCAAATGGGCGCTGCCCCTTCAAGCGTCAGTGCATCAAGGCATCCTTTTTCGCAGTCCCAAGGCCAACGCGTTTCGTTGACATCTTTTTGATGCAGTGAGACGAATTGTATATGTGGTTCCCGATCGTGATCTTCTGCTCTGGGGTTGTTGCCGGCATGGTCGGCACGCTTGCGCTCAGCTGCTATATCTCTGTGACCCTGGAAGCTCGCCAGACAAATCGCCATCAGCGTCTTGGCCGCAGTTGAAGCCGTTCATATGCCTTTCGTGATTGGAAAGGCTGGCCATGACGCGACCTCCGAACACAACTTGCCCCCGATTTCCAACTGATACGCGCTTTGCAAGTATCAGAGCCAGTGGCTCGATCTGCGCTTGAATGTCGTGACGCAAGTCGCGAGCTTTGCGGTGCCTTTGCACTGAAATACCAGAGAGGCGCCGACTGCCGGTCTGATTACGCCGCTACCACTTTACGGCAGGTGCGTACCCCGTTTTCTCACGTTTACCTTCGGCCGCAAAAGCCATTTCTATCGTGAAAGCTTCGGCTCCCGAGATCAACTTTGGCAGCGACAACGAGACCGTCTTGTCTCCGGATCTATCCAAAGTGTGGACGAGATGGTCGCTGTCGCGTGGACGGAGAGTGGGGACGCTACATGATCGATAAATTGGGGCACGCATAATGATTTCCTCGAGTGTTGTGTTGGACGAGGGCGTGGTCATTCACCATCCCCAACTGGTCAATCTATACGGCTGCACCATCGGGGCCGGATCGCGCATCGGTACGTTCGTAGAGATCCAGAAGAACGCCGTCGTGGGCAAGAACTGCAAGATCTCCAGCCACAGCTTCGTCTGTGAGGGCGTCACGCTTGAGGATGGAGTTTTTGTCGGCCACGGCGTGATGTTCACCAACGATCCGCACCCGCGCGCATTGACCCTTGAAGGGGAACTGCAAACCGACAGCGACTGGAGCGTCGTCCCCACGATCGTGCGCCGCAATGCGTCGATCGGCAGCAACGCAACCATCCTGGCAGGCATCGTCATCGGCGAAGGTGCGATGGTCGGCGCTGGTGCCGTCGTCACCCACGACGTCCCTGACTTCTCGATCGTCGCCGGTGTGCCGGCAAAAATCATCGGCAGGACAAAGGACGCGCCGCCCGAACGCGAGCCCACCGTAGCCGTGCGGAGAGTGAAATGATTGGCGTTGCGGTGGTGGGCTATGGCTATTGGGGCCCGAATCTCGTCCGAAACCTGGCCGAAACGCCAGGGGTCAATCTGATCGCGATTTGCGATCTCAGGAAAGAGCGGCTCGCGCCATTGCACAGCCGTTATCCCAGCGTTTCACTGACCGACGATTTCGAGGCCGTGCTGCGCGACCCGCGGGTCGATGCCGTTGCCATAGCAACGCCGGTTTCATCACATTTCCGCTTGGCTCTGAGTGCCTTGATGGCTGGGAAACACGTGTTCGTGGAAAAGCCCATTACATCCACCTCCGAGGAGGCGCAGCGGCTTGTCGATGAAGCGGCGCGCCGCCGGCTGGTGCTGGCGGTCGACCACACATTCATTCACACCGGAGCGGTCCGAAAGATGCACGAGCTCGTCCAGACGGGCTTGGGAGAAATGTACTACTACGACTCCGTGCGCGTGAATCTGGGACTCTTCCAGCACGATGTTAGCGTGGTCTGGGATCTCGCGGTTCACGACCTCTCCATCCTCGACTACGTCCTGCCCGAACGGCCAGTCGCGGTCTCGGCCACAGGGATCAGCCACGTTCCTGGCGAGCCGGAGAACATCGCCTACCTCAACCTGTTCTTCGAGAGCAATCTCATCGCCCATATCCATGTCAATTGGCTGGCGCCGGTGAAGGTTCGGCGGACGCTCATCGGCGGAAGCCGCAAGATGATCGTCTACGACGATCTGGAACCGAGCGAGAAGATCAAAGTCTACGACAAAGGCATCACGTTGAACGGCAACGCCAACGCCAGTGGTGAGACCCGATATCAGGCCCTGGTAGGCTATCGCACCGGAGACATGTGGGCGCCGCAGATCGACATGACCGAAGCGCTCGGCATCGAGCTTCGCGAATTCGTCGGCTGCATCGAAAACAACGGCACGCCGCTTGCTGACGGACATGCAGGCGTTCGGGTGGTGCGCATCCTGGAGGCCGCCACACAGTCGCTAGCACAGCGTGGCCGCGTGATCGACCTTGAACAGATGAGACGCGTCGCATGATTCCCTTTCTGGATCTGAAGGCTCAGTACGCAAGCATCAAGGATGAGATCGACGCTGCCGTTCTGGGCGTTCTTGCATCGGCGCAGTATGTTTTGGGGGACGAGGTCGCGAAGTTCGAGCAAGAGTTCGCAGCCTTCTGCGGCACCAAACACGCGATAGCGGTCAATACCGGCACCAGTGGCCTTCATTTGGCTTTGCTGGCTGCCGGCGTGGGCCCTGGCGACGAAGTCATCACCGTGCCATTCACCTTTGTCGCAACGGTTTCAGCCATCTGCTATGTCGGCGCGCGTCCGGTACTTGTCGACGTGGAGCCAGCGACCTTGACGATGGATCTCGCCAAACTCGAAGCCGCCATTACCCCAAAGACCAAGGCGATCGTTCCGGTTCATCTCTACGGCCAGATGGCCGATATGACCTCCCTTATGCAGATAGCCAATCATCATGGGATCGCCGTGATCGAGGACGCATGCCAGGCGCACGGCGCCGAGCTCCATGGACGTCGGGCGGGAAGTATCGGCCTTTCGGGCTGCTTCAGCTTCTATCCGGGCAAGAATCTCGGCGCCTGTGGAGAGGGTGGAATGGTCGTCACCAATGACGACGAACACATGAAGGCCATCCGCATGCTGCGCGACTGGGGTCAGGACCGGCGGTATCACCACGCTCTCAAGGGCTTCAACTACCGCATGGACGGTATCCAGGGAGCAATTCTGCGCGTCAAGCTTCGATACCTCGAGGGGTGGACAGAGGCGCGCAGGAACCACGCCCGCCACTACTCCACACTTCTTTCGGGGTCGCGGCGCGTCAAGACGCTGGTGGAAGCAGCCGGCCGTCGCCACGTCTATCACATTTATGCCGTCAGGACTAAGGATCGCGATTGCCTGCAGGAAGATTTGCTGCATGAAGGGGTGCAATCCGGCCTCCACTATCCCATCCCGGTGCATCTGCAAAAGGCGCATGCCGATCTGGGCTACGCGAACGGTGATTTTCCGGTGTCGGAACGTGCCGCGCGCGAGGTTCTGTCGCTGCCAATCTATCCGGAAATGACGTCGGACCAGATCGAATACGTCGCCGCCGCCGTGGAGCAGATGGCTCATGTCGATTGACCTTAAGGGGGCCGCCCGCATCGTTGCCTCGGTCCACGGACGCCTGGATATCTCCGATCCAGAGTTTGAACGAGGGCTCGCCGAAGCCGTTTTGGCTTCCTATGGCCGATCGGGGCTCATTGAACTCTACGCCCGGTTTTCGGCCGGCGATGGTATGATGGACACGATGATGCGCCGAGTAATCTGGCGCAACCTCGTGCGTCAGTGCGGCGCTGGCCTGCAGGTTGGGACTGGCGCCGTTTTCAGGCATCCGGAGACTTTCGAGTTCGGCGATGGCGTGTTCATCGGCGCGCAGGCGCACATCCAAGGCCGGCATGACGGCACATGCGTCCTTGGCGAGAAAGTCTGGATTGGACCACAGGCCTTCCTCGACGCAAGAAACCTCGTCATGGGTGACTTTGTCGGCTGGGGTCCAGGCGCGAAAATCCTTGGATCGACGCACAGCGCCATTCCGGCCGATGTGCCGATCGTGCGCACCGACCTCGTCATCGAGCCGGTGGTGATCGAAGCCTGGGCCGATATCGGAACCAACGCGACGATCCTGCCCGGCGTAACTGTCGGCAAGGGAGCGATCGTCGGCGCCGGCGCCGTCGTGACACAGAATGTCGAACCCTTCTCCATTGTCGCCGGGGTGCCGGCGAAATTCCTGCGCTGGCGTACAGATTCTGAGCTGGTTCGCGCCGCCGAACAAAAGAACGGAACAATACAGTGAAAGACAAGCGAGTTCTCATTACCGGTGGTGCCGGCCTGATCGGCTCTCACATCGCCGATCTCGTTGCACTCGAGCAGCCCGGGGAGATTGTAATCCTTGACAATTTCGTCCGCGGTCGGCGCGAAAACCTTCAAGGGGCAGCGTCCCAGGCAAACCTGACGATTGTCGAAGGGGATATCCGGGATCGTGCGCTCCTCGCTGAGCTTTTCGACGGCATCGATGTCGTCTTCCATCAGGCGGCCATCCGCATAACCCAATGTGCCGAAGAGCCGCGGCTGGCTTTCGATGTCCTGGCAGGCGGCACTTTCGATGTTCTTGAAGCCGCAGTTAACGCCGGCGTGTCGAAAGTTGTTGCCGCGTCGTCGGCGTCGGTTCTGGGACTTGCCGAGAGCTTTCCAACGACCGAGACGCATCACTCTTACAACAACCGGACAATCTACGGTGCGGCGAAGGCTTTTAACGAAGGGCTCTTGCGCTCGTTCAACGACATGTATGGGCTGCGCTACGTCGCCCTGCGCTACTTCAACGTCTACGGTCCGCGCATGGACGTCTATGGCGCCTATACGGAGGTGCTGATCCGCTGGATGGAGCGTCTCGAAGCCGGGCAGCCGCCGCTGATTTACGGCGACGGCTCCCAGACGATGGACTTCGTACACGTCCACGACATTGCACGCGCCAATATACTCGCGGCAAAATCCCCGGTGGAGGACGATGTCTTCAATGTCGCCAGCGGGACGGAAACGAGCCTTCTCGACCTTGCGCAAGCGTTGACGCGCATCATGGGCTCGTCACTTGCGCCGCAGCATGCGCCGGCGCGCAAGGTCAACGCGGTCTCGCGCCGGCTGGCCGATACGCAAAGAGCAAAGCAGGTCCTGGGCTTCGAAGCTCAGCTCACGCTGGACGAAGGGCTTCGCGACCTGGTGGCTTGGTGGCGCCAGGAGCGTTCTGCAGCCGCCGCGATCGCTGCCGAATGACCCAAGCGTTTCATCAAATACCCGTGGCCCGACCGGTCCTCGATGAGAAGGAGGCGCTGGCTGCTCAGCGCGTCGTCTTGTCTGGATGGGTGACTCAGGGGCCCGAGGTGGCAGCTTTTGAGCGCGAATTCGCCGAGCTTGTCGGCGCGCCATTTGCGTGCGCAGTTTCCAACTGCACCACCGCGCTGCATCTTGCATTGATGGCTCTCGGTGTCGGCGCGGGCGACGAGGTAATCACCGTCAGTCACTCGTTCATCGCTACCGCCAATGCGATACGGTATTGCGGCGCAACGCCTGTCTTCGTCGATATCGACGCTCACGGTTTCAACATCGACCCGAACCTGATCGAGTCTGCGATCACCCCACGCACAAAGGCCATACTGTGCGTTCATCAACTCGGGATGCCATGCGACCTCAGCCGGATCGTCGAGATCGGCAGGCAACGCTCCATACCGGTTATAGAAGACGCGGCCTGCGCCATCGGCAGTGAGATATTGTGGAACGGGCAGTGGGAAAAGATTGGCGCCCCACGCGGTGACATCGCCTGTTTTTCCTTTCATCCACGCAAGGTCATCACCACGGGCGATGGCGGTATGCTGACGACCGTCAACGCCGAGTATGATCGCCAGTTTCGTCTTTGGCGCCAGCACGGCATGAGCGTCACCGATGCTGTCAGACATGGCTCCAAGTCGGTTATCTACGAAAACTATGACGTGGTCGGTTACAATTATCGGATGACCGATCTGCAGGCAGCGATCGGACGTGAGCAGCTGCGCCGGCTTCCCGATATTGTCGCATTGCGGCGGAGGATCGCGGACCAGTATGCTCAGCAATTGCGGTATGTCGACGGCATCACATGTCCTGTGGAGCCGCAGTGGGCGCGCAGCAACTGGCAAAGCTACTGTGTGGAATTGCCCCACTGGGCTGACCAGCGCGCGACAATGCAAGCCATGCTCGACCGAGGAATTTCCACCCGCCGCGGCATCATGAACAGTCACCTGGAAAAGGCATATTCAGCTCCGGGCAGCTGCCGAGTATCGGGCGATCTGAAACTCAGCACGACCGCGCAAAGCGGCACGATCATACTGCCGCTCTTTGCCCAGATGACAGATGCCGAGGTGTCGCTTGTCGTCGACACGCTGGCAGCAATTGTAGGTCGGCCAGGGTTGCGGGCGCGGGCCTGAGGCCCGTATCGTATCTGTTAGATGCGGTTCACCATTTCACGCAAACGGTGAACCGCTCTACACTTTGTTTTTACGCAATTCCCAACGGAAAACGCTACGCGCTTTCCGGGGGCGGCGGCACACTTCTGGGCGACATGCTGAGGAATCGTCAAGCGCCGGTCGCTGCGTTTGGCAGCCATCGACGGATCCTCGCGGGGACCCACTCTGCCGGCACCACCTGGAAAAGCATCCGCAACGAGAACAATCCGCTTGCACAGGTGATAAAAGCGCACGCCAGCGTTGCTGGCCAGAACGGCAGCGCCCACAACAGGACGAAGGCCAAGGTGGTGACCGCCAGGAAGAATGCTACCAGCCTGGCATTAAATTTGGACCAGCGGAAACCACTTAGCCTGCGCACAAAAACGTAGACGAAAGCGGTGTGCCAGACATAGAGGCCAAGGAACGCCATGCCCGAGCCTATGAGGCCGAACTGGTTGACCAGCAGCCAGGCAAGGCCGACGTGAACCAGGGTTGCCGCGAGTTCCGTCCAGAAGAAGATCTTGCGCGCTCCCTTGGCAAGTATGATGAATCCCATGGGCCACGAGACAATCTGCAGCATCACGCCGAGACAAATCCAGCGAAGCAGGTTGATCGCGGGGTGGAATTGCGAAGAGTAAAACAGGCTGATCACCAACGGTGCGAGCGTCAACGTCGCAAGCAGTCCAGGTCCGGCGAGCAATACGCTGATTTGGATCTGGTCATTAACGAGCCGGTTGCACTGGGCATTGTCGCGAGAGATGGCGGTCAAGCGTGGGTAAAAATCAGTGCCCATTGCCTGCAGGATGAAGCTCGCATAGAGCCCGCCCAACGCCCAGGCCGCCTGATAGAGCCCTGCTGCTTCGACACCGCTATGTCTCAACACGATAATGCGCACGGCATAGGCCGCACCGACGGTCAGGAAGCCCGAAACCATAAAGACCACGCCAAGTTTGAAGAGCTCAGCCGATTCTTCCCGCACTTGCTTTATTGACGGCGAAAGCGCTGCAATCTTGATCTTGCGGCTGTACCACCAGGACGTAAGAACCGACACAGCGGCCATCGCGACCAGTGCGGGCACGATGCCTTTCTCGCCGAAAAGATAAATCAAAGGGATGCCGATGAGTGTGCTGAAGAGCGCTCCCAGCATGTTGAGGCGAGCGAGATCACCAATGCGCCGCATGCCTTGGACAAGCGCGGTTTGCCCCGCGGAAATCAGGCGAAAAAGTACTGCGACCGCAAGCAGCGCAACGCCGGCCGCTTGGGTTTGATCGGCGAAGGTGAAGCTGGCGATCGGCAGCGCGAGCCCGCAAAGCAAAAGTGCGGCCATGATCCCAAGAACGACTGAGATGCGCCGCAGGACGATCGCCGTCATCGCAATCTTGCGCTCATCGCCTGACCCGACGGCCTCCGCGATCTGCCGGACACCGCTGGCTTGAACGCCAAGCCCGCCGAGGTTCTGTGCGAGATCGGCGATGGAACCATAAAGGCCCATCAGTCCGACGCCCTGCGGGCCGAGCATCAATGCCATCGCCTTGTTGCGGATGATTGCGAAGGCAATGTTGACGATTGACGACCCGCCAATCATGGCAGTGGCCTTCAAGATCTGTCTGTATGAGTTGCCAGAGCTGGAGGTGATCGGGCCGATCGCCTCTTGCGACACGCTCACTGGCCGGCCTCGTCACTTATGACTGTCTTGGCGTTAGTCGCGGGAGGCGCCATTGAGCTGACGGTTTCAGGAGACGGACCGGCGGCGAAAGCTGCCTTGACCACGTCTCCCGGAACCAGCGCGGTGGAATCGACCGCCGCGATCTCATTCACTTCCCTGTTCACTTTTC
Organism: Hyphomicrobiales bacterium; assembly: GCA_900472295.1. Classification (GTDB taxonomy): domain Bacteria; phylum Pseudomonadota; class Alphaproteobacteria; order Rhizobiales; family Rhizobiaceae; genus Mesorhizobium. The sequence goes on from UCIA01000052.1 coordinate 35,449, forward strand.
TCAGTATCGTGAACTTGATCGCCTGGTCCTTGCCAAGGCTTCTTTCCCGTGAGGCCGTGGACAGCGTGTCGACAAGGCGCTTTTGGGCGACCTGCTGTTTCAGCACAAGCTGGGTAAGATTGGCCTGCTCGGTTTGCAGTTCGATGGCGGTGTCGGTATGCAGTTTGTCACGCAACCCGTTTAGTTCGCGGGTAGCCGCCGCTATGCCCTGTTGGGCTCGCATGACGGCCGTGACCTGGTCAAGACGATCCATCCGGTAAGACGAAACGATACGCTCCAGGTCGGATTTGCGCGAAGCGATTGCTATGCCCTTTTCGACGAGAATCGTGACATTCGCCAAGTCTGTTTCGGCAGATTTTATGGTCGCATCGGTCGCATTGATCTTCTCTTTGAAGGAACCGATCTCCGCATTCAATAGTGCGCACAACTCGGTAAGTGATTTCGATTGCCGATCAAGCTCATTTGCCCGCGCGGAGAAAATGATCCTTTCCTGGGCAAAGATGTCGTTGGCAGCAGCAATGTCGAGCCCGCCACCCGCCGGTTCAGGAAACCGAATTTCGGTTTCGCCAGACATTTCTGCCTGCAATCGTGCAATCCTGGCTTTGGACAACAGGATTTGCGCGTCATAACCCTGAGCATCGCCAACAAGCTGAATCTCGAGCTGCGAAGGACCTGACCCCGCATTGGACCGGAGCTCTCCGCCGCCCAAGGCAAGCGCCTGCAGAACGGTCATTCCCAGGCGATATTTGTATTCACCCGGTGTCGTCACGTCACCGACCACATAGATGGGTGGATACTCAATGATTTCGACGGTGGTGTCTGGACGTTTGACCATACCCATCTGCGCTTGAAGCCGCTTGGCGATTTCGTTGGCAAGAGCCGTACCGTCCATGGTCCCGACAGGCACAGCGCCGATGACCGGCAAAACCACGGTGCCGGTTTCCGAGACCACAAATTCGCCACCCAGCGCGGACCACTGCTCGAACTCGCCTTTCACCGGCATCCACTGCAGGACGGTGACGCGAATCTTGGTCTGGGGCGCCAAATTGGCTCCAGCCGCCTGCGCCTTGGGTGAGAATCCGCTGGCAGCAATTGCTGCCAAACATATCAGCAGCATCCGACGGGCTGCGCCTATTAAAACGTGGCGGGGAATGCTCATCGAAAATCCCTTTGGGCCTTGCGATCGTCAATTTTTGATATCAGCTTCCTTGGGTCTTGGGTTCTTGGTCAATTGATCAGGATCGTAGGAATGGCCTAGTCCATTTGGATGATAGCAACTGCCAAGGCGAGTAACCCACTCCAACGGAAGGCCTTCCAATCAGCCCATTTGCGCGGTCGCGGCGTCCACGCGATCACTCTAACGTGTCTTGGCAATCGCGAATGATCCGCCGGCGAGATCAGGCGACGAATGTGTTGGAAACGGGTTGAATTGGCAGCATGCAGTCCAGGGATGCATCAGACAGCAGCGGCGGACGGATCGAAGGTTGGTTCGAGCCGCGTCTGATCATTCTCTTCATAACGAAGCGGGGCGCCATTTCAGACAGTTTGATCTACGCTCTCGAACGCGAGTTTCCCTGGGCAGTTATCGAGCAGGCGGAGGATGCAAACGCTGCCTGCAGCAAGTTTGAACTTCCGCTCGGGCTGATTCTGATCGATGCAGCCCTTTTGAAGGATGCCGAGGACGTTTCAGCCGATATCCTGCTCAGTCACCCGCAGGCATATACCGCCGCCATCGAGTTCGATGATCACAATCCGACCTGCTCTTTTCCTGAACTGCTAGGCTCCCGCCTGGTCCGGGGCGTGCTTCCGATGAATTTGAAGCTGGACGTCTGGTTGTCCGTCATCCGTCTCATGCTGCGCGGGGGGGAATACTTCCCGGCAGGGATGTTTCATTCCTACACGCAAAAAATCCGCGACAACTTCGAAGCCCTGTCACCTCGATTGGCCTCAACCGCACCGCCGGCCGCCGGCTCGAAGCTGACCGACCTGACAGCCCGCGAAATCCAGATACTCGAACGGGTTTCACGCGGCCTTCAAAACAAGGCGATCGCTGCTGAATACAACCTTTCAGAGCATACGGTGAAGGTTCACCTGCATAACATCATCACGAAACTGGGAGCACGCAACCGAACAGACGCGGCCGCCCGTTTTCTTGAGCGTGAGGCCGCACCCTTGCAGCACGTAAAATCAACGCCAAATTGGGCGGCGTCACAGGAAGTGGTTGGCACCGGAGCCGAACAGGAGTTTTGAAGGCAGACAGTGGAAGCGAACGCGCGATTTCACGGGCATTGACTGCGATTTTTAGAGATATTCGCCGCCTATAGGCGTTTATGGTAAAATTAGTACTATTTTTTAGGGTTAACGAAATTTAAAGGTCGCAATATATTTCGAGTTGCGTCAAGCTGATCGTGGGGACGGATTGTTGGCGTTGATGGGGGCGTATATGGCATTGACCAGTCGACCTTTGACCGCCGGCAGCAGGGCGGTGGAACATGGCAGAAAAGAAAATCAAAGGTGGCTTTGATGCACCTGTGCAGGTCGTCATAGACAGCTCCGGAAGACCGGTGGCGGTAACATCTTCTTCTCAGGCACTCGAGCGGTTGCAAGATTGGTGGCCGACGCGAGACGGCACGATGTATCGGCATGCTCGGCATGCCTGCGTGCTGGCCAACGAAGGATCCATACCACCGAAGATCGCTCGGAAGGCCTTTATGCGTGCAGCCAAAGAGGCCGGCATTCTCTTCGAAACCAAATGAGTTTGCCAGGCTGCTGGGCTACAGGCTCGAATGACGTTTGGGGTGAGCGCGGTGATGGGCACTTTCCAGAAGTAGCAGACGTTCCGCAACCCACTCGATTGGAAGGCAAAGGCGCTCTCTGCGAGGCGGTTAGGTGGGCGGGGGTGGCTTTGGTCCTGCAAAAAGCGTCATCAGCTAGCGCAACGCGCCGGAACTGATTGACATCGGCCTTCCAGCGAACCGGTGGCATCGCCCTGGCATTTTTCACCAGTGGCGCGGCGGCACGCTTATCTATGTGTCCGCCGCAGCGCTTCTTGAGTGCATCCGCATGCACGATGACAAATAGCACCAGCGACATCGTCCGCTGGACACCATCACCCTTTGACGGACGTCATGCCCCGAGCACGAACAATGCTACGAAAGCGCCGCAAGGTCGGCCGGATCTATCAGGCCGGAAGGACAGCCTGCCGAAATAACGATGGCCCTTACAGGAACCGGAGGCGCTGCTATCCCAACCTGCCTCTCCAATCGGCGCACATAGTAGGTAAGGAGCGGCTGCAGGATGGGCTGATGCTGGTAGAGCCTTCCCTCTGCAGAAAAAATTAGTGTTTTCCCCGCCCCTTGCCATTCGACGATGGCTCGATGCCAGCCCTGAACTGAGACGCTCGCAATCTGGACCTCACACTGGTCTCGAGTTCCATAAATCCAGCTCGGATCGGTGTTGGGATCCGCCCGCTCGATCTTGAGCGCATGTTTCGCCATCAGGGCTACTATATCGTCATCACTCGGGTAGGACGCGGACTCACTCGCTGCAACGCCAAAAGCAGTCTTCGCCGCTATGCTGGCGGCCAGCAATATGGCGAAAGCAGCACTAAGCGTGAGCGGTCGCATTTGGCTTGATACCTCGAATGTAGATTGTCAAGATAACGGCAATTGTTGCCCAGCCGGCCAATGTTGCGCCAAGTGGTCCGTGGATTTCGTCATAATATCTTGGGAAAAGGCAGATAGAGCTTATTCGGATTACATTGAGAGCTATTGTCGCAAAGCATGCAATTGCAATCGTGCTGGTCGCCGAAAGCGACCAGGGTCGATCGTATATTTTTAGAAATAGGACACCGCAGAGATAGGCGAGTGATACGTTGGTTAGAGACGAGCAGGCCGGCTCCAGGAACAGCATGCCTGAGCCGTCCGCGAATGGAATCACGTTTCCTTGGCTTTTGGTTCCGACCAGCCATCCAACGAGCTTGGCATCGGCGGCGAGGATCGAGTTGCTCATGCTTGCAAACAGAATCCTTGCCCAGAACATCGGAACGGTCGCGGCACCCAGAACGGCCCCCGCCCGGCGTTCCAGATTGGTGGATTGGGATGAAAACGCCAGGTGCGTTGCAATCATTGTAATCGCAAGCCAACTCAAGGCCGGGATCGGCAACAGGAAGGCGACCGCAGCCGATGCGGCGACTGCAATGTCTATCCGCCGCATTGGCTTCGGGTCGCTACGCAACAACAGCCAGATACCTGCCAGCAGGGCGGCCCAAACGACAGTGCTGACGCCGAAGGTGTCGTAAGACGCCGCCAGTATCCCGTTCTCGTCTATTGCCCGGGCAATGCGTTCACTGGCACCGTTTGCGAACCCGACAATCGCCAGGCCGCAATAGACAAGGGTTCTCGAAGTCTTGATCCCGGCCTGCAGCTCGAACTCAGCGATCCGCTGATCCGCCGATCTGGAAATTGACACCAAACGCTGCCGCGGGGTCATACACTACAACCTTGACGCATGTGCGCGCGCGGGCAGTCGAAACGGGACATTAGCGCTTGTTTTGCTTATGCTTTCGCCGATACCAGACATAGCCGCCCAATACAGCAAGGGCCGGCAACCCGATGCCGATCACAGGACCCGGCGCGGAATGTGTGACGGGCGCGCCTCCACCATTTCCCCTGTCCTTTGGAAACCATGATGACAGAGCAAAGGTCGGGGCAGAGGTGCAAAGCACAATCGCACCTGCACAGATCACGGCCCTATAGTCCATCGTGTTTACTCCTCACTGAGCGGGGGGGGCGGGGTCACCTAGATTTCAAGCTCTCAAAATAGCACGTGCGACCGCGCGAGGGAGCTAGGCTGTAAGGTGTAGTCATGCTGCGAAATAGTCGTAGCCGAGTTCGGCTTGCGTCGTTTCCTGGACAGCCGGTTCACCATTTTTTAATGGTTTCGTCTCACCGTTCGATCATGACACATCGCGCCCAGGCTTGGACGTTCTTGATCGCGTCGAATGTTGCCTTTTGGGCAGGGCTTACGTGGCTATTGGTTCGTTAGCGCCATCATCGCCAGCAATTTTCCGAATGTGTTTTCTTTGGGAGCTTTTAGCCTGACCTAGGCCGGTATTGTCCAGGCGAGACGGTGCTTGGCTACCCGGAAGGATCCGTCGGTCACGCTTGGAGTGCTGCTGCTCCGCCTTTTCCTGTGTGAAGGTTGAAGGCAGGGATTGCTGAATGAACGAGCGCGTCCATAGTCAAGCGATGGGGGCGCAGTACATTGATCTCGTTCTGCTCGAGCAGTCGCTCGACGATACCGGCGGTATGAATCGCCCTTTCTCTGATCGTGTCGGCGACATTGCGCAAAAGACAGCCGGTTGCGTGTTGTTCGACGTTCGCGTCGACGGCACTCGCATTCAGAGGATCGCGGCAATCGGCTATGGCGGGGACGGCGTTGTCGCGATCATTATGGACAGAGACGGAGGGCTCGCTTCGGCGCCATTGGATCGTGGTAGCGACGCTCTGATTGCCGAACTGAGCGCCTGGTGCGCGCTGCCAATGGCCGAGCAGACAGGCGTCAGCAACGCTGACGCGGCCTCGAAGCTGCTTGCCGAGATTGCCAAGTCGGACCGCTTCGGCCGCGCCCCCTGAAACGCTCGTAAGATCAATTTGCCGCTCGGCCCGTAAAGCAAAATCGATGAGAAGATAGGGGCGGTTCGAACCAGGATCGATCCTATTGGGGCCTTCTCGTGCAGGGGCATCTGCTGAGGCGGAATGTTAGGCGCATGAGTGACCCGAAAAACGGCAATTTAATTAGTTTTCGCTAAAATTGTTCCCAAACGCAAAAAAGGTTCGCTAGAATTGGTCGTTGGGGAAAAGCGAATGGAAAGCTTTCGGGTTGACTTGATGAACGGCAGGAAGGTTGTGCGCAGCATTTCGGTGGCTGCGCAGAGCCACGTTCATGCCGTCGTCAAGACCGTGCCAAAGCCGTTGAAGCCCGGCAAGGCGCCGGGGAAACCCTGGATACGCGTTCGAAACGCGGCCGGCGGAAAGGCCAGTTCGTTTCAGGTCGTCGACTGAGCTGTTTCGCGTGGCCGTGCTGGATGGGGCCGGGCGCAGCCGTCCTCAGGGCTCGCGAATGCTGTCGTCGAGGCCTCGTATGAGCGGGTATAGGAAGTAGGAAATCACCGTCCGCCGGCCGACCTTGATCTCTGCCGTCACAGTCATTCCAGGCAGAAGGCGCACCGGCTCGGACGAAGTCCGCAGCCGCGTATCTTCAAGGAGGACACGCGCCTTGAAGAAAGGCGCAGCCGTCGGCCCGGTCGCTCCTTCTTGCGCATTGGGTGTAAAAGCGTCGCGGCTGATCGTTCGGATTGAACCCGAAGCAGTGCCAAATTTCTGGAATGGATAGGCATCCAGCTTGATCCGCACCGATTCCTGCGTGCTGACGCGAGCGATGTCGCGTGAGTTGATCGAAACCTCTGCCTCAAGCGGAACGTTCAATGGGACGAGCGTCACGATCGGTTCGGCCTCGCGCACCACGGAGCCGATGGAGCGTTGGGCAAGGTCGAGCACCACGGCGTCGGCCGGTGCAACAAGTGCCACCATGTTGCGACGCAGTTCCATCTTCTTGAGTTCTTCGCCGGTGGTGTCGCGCTGGCTCCTCAATTCAACGAGTTGCTCCATGGATGCACGGCGAAAATCCTCGATGAAGGCCTGCCGGTCTGCCTGGAGTTTCGCCATCGAATGTTGGGCTTCGGCCGCCTTGCCTCGCATTTGCGCCAGGTTGGCGTCGACATCGAGTCGCGCGTCGCGCGAACCAAGCAGGTTCAGGAGCGAACCCGTCTCTTGCTTGTAGAGTATCGCCCGCACGTCTTCGATCTGAGCCAGATTATCGCGCCGACTGACAAGGATCTTTTCCTGGTCCTTGCTGCTATCGATCGCTGCTGCCTGGCCGGCGATTTGCTGATCGAAATTCTGAACCTGGGCGAGATAGAACGCGTGGCGCTGTGCGAACAGCTCCACCTGCAGCCGTTCGTCCGACGAATTTCCGGCGGTCGCCGCGTAATCGGTGACGCTGAGTTCGGCTTCGATCCGCTTCACCTGGGCATCTAACGCTGCGAACTTTGCGCGTTGCTGCTCGACGTCCGACTGGCTGAACGTCGCGTCGAGTGTAGCGAGCGTCTGCCCGGCGTGTACGACATCGCCAGTGGCGACGTCGATCGAGCGAATGATCGACGTTTCCAGCGGCTGCACGATGATGGTAGGCTTGGTCGTTACCAGCTTGCCCGGGGCGATGACGACCTCATCGATCTCAGCAATTGACGCCCACAACAACGCGCAGCCGATCAACGCCGTCACACCGTAGAGCGTGAGCCGGGCGATCCTCGGCGGAACACGCTCTTCGAGTTCGACAGCGTCAGACTGAAACTCCGCAATAATCGGCTGTCGCACCGGAACGAGGTCGCGGCCGGGCTTTCGCGAGGGCGTTTGCGCCGGGCCGTCTGTCTTCTGAAGCTCGGAGCTCATGCCGCCTGCCTCGTCTGCTGCGTCCACAGGTGCCGGTACGTCATGCAGCGCGACACGAGTTGATCGTGACGGCCAATGTCGGCGATCTTACCGCGCTCAACGACGAGGATTGCATCGGCATCCACAAGCGTGGAAAGCCGGTGAGAAACGATGATGACCGTACGCCCGTCGGCGATCTGCCGGAGGTTCTGGCGAATGATCGCTTCGCTGTCGGGGTCAAGTGCGCTGGTCGCTTCATCGAGAATGAGGAGGCGGGGATTGGTGATCAGCGCCCGTGCGATGGCGAGACGCTGCTTCTGCCCACCCGAGAGATTCGAAGCATTCTCCTCGAGCATCGTTTCCAGGCCTCGGGGGAGGCGCTCGATGAATTCCTCAGCGCCGGCAATGCGGGCGGCCGTGGCGATCTCCTCGATGCTCGCGTCCGGCTTGGCGGCGGCGATGTTGTCACGCACCGACCCGCGAAAGAGGAAGCTGTCCTGAAGAACGACGCCGATGCTCTTCCTGAGATGGACGAGATCGATCTCCCGGCTGTCGAAGCCATCCATGCGAATGAGCCCCTGCTGGACGGAGTAGAGCCCCTGGATAAGCCGCGTGATCGTCGTCTTCCCCGAGCCGCTCTTGCCAACGATGCCAAATACCGATCCGGCGGGAACGGTGAACGAAATATCGTCCAGCGCCGGCGCGCCATCCGGCCCATAGCGAAACGAGACGTTGTCGAACTCGATCCGTCCCTTAAGCTCCGGCCTCACGCCACGTCCGCGCCCATATTGCTCCGGGCGCTGGTTCATGATTTCGCCCAGCATGCGAACGGATAGCGCCACTTCCTGATACTCGTGGATCATCGTGACGATCTGGACGAGCGGGCCGGAGACCCGTCCGGCCAGCATGTTGAAGGCGACAAGCGCGCCGATCGTCATCGTGCCGCCGAAGACGTCGAGCGCACCCAAACTGATGATCGCAACACTCATCAGCTTTTCCAGGAGGCCAGTCATGGACTGTGCGATGGTCGAAATCTTCTCGACCCGGAAACGCACCGAAATGGACTCGGCCGAACAATCGTCCCAAACGCGCCGCTGACGTGGCTCCAGCGCCAGGGATTTGACAGTGCGCATCCCGTGCACGGTTTCGACGAGAAGCGCCTGTCGCTCGCCTTCCGCCTGATAGAGGGCCTGCAGCCGCCGGCGGAACGGCCCCACCAGAAGCATGACGACAAGGCCGACCAGAGCGGCAAAGCCGAGGACCACAAGCGTGAGCTTGACGCTGTAGAGGACGAGGATCGGCAAAAAGACCAAAAGCGATAGGCCGTCGAGAAGTGTAAGGAAAAGCCGCCCGGTCAAGAACTCGCGGATGCGGCTCGTCTGCTGCATATGCTTCACCAGCACACCAGCCGACGCCTGCTCGAACAGCGCGATCGGCAGGTTCAGGAGATGCCCGAACGTGCGGGTCGCTACTCTTATGTCGATCTTGTTGGTGGCATAGAGTAGCAGGTAGCGTCTCAGGAACGTGAACGCCGCATCGAAGACCAGCGCAACCGTGATGCCGATAGTCAGGACCGCCAGCGTTGCGTAACTCTGATGAACCAGCACCTTGTCGATGACGAGCTGGAAAAAGATCGGCGTTGCGAGTCCGAGCCCGTAGAGGACGAATGCCGCCACAGCGACATCCCGGAAAAGCCCTCGCTGCCGGATAAGTTCGGGCACGAACCAACGAAAGCCGAATGGCTGATCGCTGTCGGAAAGGCGATAGTTGCGCTTCAACAGCACGACCGAGCCGCGCCACACCTTGGCAAACTGCTGCTCGGTCAGAAGAAGCACTTCGGCTCGTTGGGCAAGTGGGTCAACAACTCTGAGCACCTCCTGCTCGCCGTTGACCACGGCGCCGGCTATGACGACCCAGTTGCCGTTATCGAGCTCGGCAAGCAAGGGAAACGCTTCGCCCATCTGGAAGAGCGACTGCCACGAAAGCTCAACTCTGCGGGCGCGTAAGCCCGCATCCTTTGCCATCCGAAGCAGCTGCCGGACGGCGACCGGGCTAGTTCCGACCGAGTAGTCGTGCATCAGCCTCTCTGGAGAAAGATCGACCCCATGGTGGCGGGCGACCAAAGCCAGGCACTGGAGGCTGGTGTGCGATAGCGTGCTCGCGGCACCGTCAGAGGGCGATACTTGCATCGAGGTCAGTTGAAGTTCGGCGAAGCATTGGCGGATTTCGTGGCAGCCTGAGGCGCGTCGGCGCGCACTGCTGGCGCCCCGACGGCCGGCGATGCATGTACCTCGGAAATCCGGCGAACTGCCCCAGCTTCGACAAGGCCTGCAAGCGCCTTCTGCATCAGATCAACTGCGTTGGCGAAGGCGTCGACCGGCATGATAATCCTCTGACGGAAAACTGCCTTGGGACTATTCTTCTCATCCCGCTCCGTGGCGGAGAGAGACATCAGATCGATCCTGATGATCGAGCCTGTGACCGTGATTTCGCCGATACCGTCAGTGTAGAGTTCGCTGCCCATAGTACTCTCCGTTCGTTGCATCTGTTGCCGAATTGACCACCGTTCAGGCAGCGTGAGCGTGTTGCCAGGGTGGGAATGGATCGTGAAGGTCCCGCGCGAGTTGCGGATCGAAACCGGATTCCTCACCAATCAGGCAACGATCAAGCGCCGATCGGATCGCTGCCTCCTCAAGGCCTACTCCAATGAAAACCAGCTCCTGCCGGCGATCGCCCCAGATGGCATTCCAATGCCGATCGAGAAGACGTCGAAATTCAGAATGGCGGGGCCAATGCTGCTTCGACACGGCAACCCACCAAAGGCCCTTCGACTCGGCCCGGCGCTGGGCGCCAGCGATCGAAAGGACGCCCACCCAATCGGGACGAGTGGCCAGCCAGAAATGCCCCTTGGCCCGGATGAGCCCTGGCCAATCGATGGCCAGAAAATCATGAAATCGCGTAGGGTCCAGAGGACGGCGGGCTCGATAGACAAAACTCTTGATGCCGTATTCCTCAGTCTCCGGCACATGAGTTGCGGACCCATAGAGCTCCTTGTGCCACAACGGATGTCTAGCAGCCTTCGCTTCGTCAAACAGGCCGGTGTCGAGAATAGCGGCAAGCGGCAAGTGGCCGAAATCGGTTTCGACAACACGCGCGTCGGGGTTGAGCGCGGCGACAATGCGGCGCACATCAGCGAGGGCCTCGGCCGTCACCTCCGATATCTTGTTGACCACGACGACGTCGGCGAACTCGATCTGTTCAACCAGAAGATCGATCAGAGTCCGTTTGTCGTCCGCATCACGCGTCTCGCCGCGGTCGCTTAGAAAATCCGTTCCCGAATAGTCGGCAAGCAGATTTGCCGCGTCGACGACAGACACCATGGTATCGAGCCTTGCGACATCGGAAAGCGCAACTCCCCTCTCGTCGCGGAAGGAGAATGTCGCCGCCACCGGCAAGGGCTCGGCGATGCCGGTGCCTTCTATCAGCAGGTAGTCGAAACGCCGCTCCGCAGCCAGTCGCCGCACTTCGCCAAGGAGATCGTCTCGGAGCGTGCAGCATATGCAGCCATTGCTGAGCTCGACCAGGGTTTCGTTGGTGCGCGAAAGATCGGCGCCGCCGTCACGAATGAGATCCGCGTCGATGTTGACCTCGCTCATGTCGTTGACGATGACTGCGACGCGGAGCCCTTCGCGGTTTCGCAAGACATGGTTCATTATGGTCGTCTTGCCGGCGCCCAAAAAGCCGGCAAGCACGGTGACCGGCAAGCGATCGTCACGTCCTGTCTGAGCCCCCATCATCGCGCCTATGCCGCCAGCAGAGGTCTGAACGCGACGTCGACGTAGTAGTTCGTCTTGTTGTAACTTTCCGTCGGGAAGACCCCGCTCGGTCCGTAGGCGTAGACGCCATTGCCGCCACTCAACGCATCCGACAGTGCGTGGAGATTGCTGCTGGATACGTCCGCGTTGAAGAAGTCTCCGGTTGCCGAATAGAAGCCATTGGAGTGGTAGGACACTACGTAGGTTGTGTTGGCCTGGATCGCGACTTCCTGCGGGAGGGTCACTGACTGCCAGCCGCTTGCCGTCTCGTTCGTGAAGGTCGCAGTGGCAAGCAGCGTCCCAGTGGACGTCCACAGATGCGCCTCGTGCGGCCCAGTGTTCTGCGGTCCCTTGTAGAAGCTGAACCCGGTGATAGAGCCCGCCACGTCCGCCTGGAACTTCATTCCGAGTTCTAGATCGCCGGAGTCGTTCACGGTAGGCGTCGCCGGCGTGGCGGTCGATGAAAACAGGCTCTGTAGGCCACCCTGTGGACTGACGTTGAGCGACACCTGAGCAGTACTAGTGCCGCCGCGCCCGTCGGAGATGGAATAGGCGAAGCTGGCGATCCCTGAAAAGCCCGTCGTCGGCGTGAAGGTGACGACATTGTTCTGGCTGTCGAAGGTGGCTATGCCGTTCACGCCATTGCCAGCACTGGTGATAACAAGCGGATCGGCGTTGGCGTCGTTGTCGTTGGCAAGCAACGTGCCGGCTTGCACCGACAACGCCGTGTCGAACGGCGTCGAAAACCCGGAATCGTTGTTTGCAACCGGGGCGACGTTTGCTGTCGATTGATTGTACAGAACGTCGACCCAATAGTTCGTCGCGCCGTAGCTGGCCGTCGGAAAAAGGCTGCTGGCGCCGTAGGCATAGACGCCGTTGCCACCGCTCGCGGCGCTCGACGGGGCTGTTAGCGGGCCGCTTGTATGGCCGGCCACGAAGTAATTCTGGGTTGCCGTGTAGAAGCCGTTGGAATGATAGCTGGCGACATAGGTCGTCCCGGCGGCAATGGTGACCGGCTGCGCAAAGGTCACGGTCTGCCAGCCGCTCGTGCTTTCGTTGGTAAAGCTGGCGGAAGCAAGCAGGACCCCGCTACTGGTCCAAAGCGAGCCTGTGTGCGTCCCGGTGTCCTGAGCGCCTTTGTAATAGCGGAGGCCAACGATTGTGCCATCGTACGACGCGCTGAACTTGACGCCCAGTTCCACGGAACTCGAATCATTGACGGAAAGCACCGTGGGCGTGTCCGAGGTGGCGAACAAGCTCTGCGCCGGGTCTGGCTGACCAACCGTCATGTTGACAGTCGCCGAAGCCGTTCCGCCTTGGCCGTCCGATATATCGTAGGTGAAGCTCGCCGCCCCGCTGTAGCCCGACGTCGGTGTAAACGTTATCATTCCGGTCTGAGCGTCCAACGCAACGGCGCCATGCGACGCGCCACCGACGGCCGTGACCGTCAGCGGATCGCTGTCGGCGTCGGTGTCGTTGGCCAGGAGCGCGGATGGCGCCAGTGCCAGCGGCGTGTTGTAGATGACCGTATAGCCGTTGTCGTTGTTGGCGATCGGGACGGCGTTGACGGTAGACTGATTGAAGACCACGTCGACCCAGTAATTGGTGGCCTGGAAGCTTGCAGTCGGAAAGGCGCTGCCTGACCCAACGGCAAACACTCCGTTGCCTCCGCCTGTCGTCGATGAGGGGGCGGTCAGTGGACCGCTGGTGTGGCCAGTTGCGAAATAATTCGAATCCGCCACGTAGGTGCCGGCGGTGTGGTAGGAAGCAATATAGGTCGTTCCCTTCGTGATCTGCACCGGGCTGGAGAAGGTGGCGGTTTGCCAGCCGCTGATTGACTCGTTCGTGAACGTGACGGTGGCGAGCAGTGTCCCTGTCGAGGACCACAATGAGCCTGTGTGCTCGCCGCTCGCGCTGGCCGGCTTGTAGAAGCGTATGCCGGTGATCGCCCCGTTCACGGAGGCCGTGAACTTCATCCCGAGTTCGAGCCCGACACCTTCATTGATGGCCGGGCCGGACGGCCCTTCGGTGCTCTGGAACAGCGATACGCCGGCAGGATCCGGGATGACCGTGACGGCCGCATTGGCTGAGCCGGTACCTCCGCGCCCGTCCGAAATCGTATAGGAGAAGGTCGCCGGACCGCTATAGCCGGCGTTCGGTGTAAAGAGGACATTGCCCGTCTGCGCGTCGATCGCCACTGTTCCGTTGGTCGCGTTCCCGACGGACGCGATGGTAAGCGTGTCACCGTTCGCATCCGTGTCATTGGCCAACAGCGAGGCGAACGAGATTGCGAGTGTTCCGTTTTTCCCGACTGAGAAACCGGTGTCGTCGTTTGCTATCGGTATCTGGTTTGGGTCAGGGTTGAAAACAACGTCAACCCAGTAATTTGTGTTGCCAGTCGGGGTAGTATTCGGAAAGGCTCCGGGGTTATTGCTATAAGCAAAGACAGACCCGCCAGGAAGAACCTTCAACGGTCCATTTGTGTAAGTCGTGGTGAAGTAGTTGTCATTCGCCGACCAGTAGCCCTCGTTATGGTAAGACGCTACATACGTCGTTCCGGCATCGATATGCACCGGGGAAGCGAAAGACACTGTCTGCCAACCGGTGAGGCTTTCCCCCACGGAGACACCGCTGGCCAGCAGCGTGCCGGTCGAAGTCCACAAATCAACGGTGTGGGATCCGATGTTGTAGAAACCCTTATAGAAGCGGATGCCATTGACAAACCCACCGGTGGACGCCTGGAAGCGTACGCCAAGTTCGACACCGCTGTTGCTTATCGTGTCTGAGTCCAGCGTGGTTTCGGTCGCCGGCTTGTTGGCCAGCGTCCACAAGCTTGCAGTCGATGGCAGGTTGACCGTTACCTGAACGCCTGTGGAAGGGGTTCCAAGATTCACGCTGTCATCAACTGCGCGCGCCAGGATCGTGTAGGTGCCGCTGGCCTGAACGTTCCAGCTGTAGCTCCAGTTCTCGCGGCCCGTTGCCTTCCACCAGCTTTGTCCGCCGTCGGTCGAGATCTCGACGCCGGCAATGATGCCGCCGCCGGCGTCCTGGGCGGTGCCGGTGATGGTGACCTTTTGCCCTTCGACGAAGCTTGCGCCCAAGGTAGGAGACGTGATTGTCGCCGTCGGCTTTGTCGTATCTGTGGACTGCGTCGCAAGGATCAGGCTCGCGTCCAGTGTCGTGGGTTGAATACCCATGTCGGCGAACATGTTGACCATCGCTTGCCGAACGTTCGGGTCAGTAGCTGTGGCCGGGCCCTCGTGATTGGAATCCAGACCCCAGGACCAGAACACCGTGCCGGCTCCGAAAACAAGCGCGCCGCTTTCCGCCCGGTACATTGTCAGGCTGTGAGTGGCAGTGGCAGACCCCACCGTCGTGCCGTAGTCGCGCAAGTACGTATCTACAGCAACCGTCGACAGCGACATGTTGATCAGCCCCGCCGGCCGGAAGCCATTCTCCACGTCGGAGTCCCATTCATAGCCAAGCAAATTCTTCACCAGGGATGCGGTCTCCCCCGGCTGCAGGTTAGCAACGTCGGTGTTCCGCCAGAACCGAAGGTTCGAATAGTCGTACGGGATGGTCATGGTGTCCTGGACGTAGCCGTCCACCTGGAACATCGTGCCGGTCAGCGCGTTTTCCGGTTTCTGCCCGGGGTCGGCAAAGCGCGGGTCGCGCCAGGTGCCCGTTCCAATGTCGCTCGGATCAGGCGTTCCACCCCAAGTCTCCTTGTAGGTTACCATCGTTCGATAGGGCGTGCCGTTGCCGTCAATGCTGGTTTCCCAGCGGACTTTCCAATAGATTTCGTTGCCGCTCCAGAATGCCAGATTTACTCCGGCATCCCGCGCCGTCTCGACATTCGTTCGCTGTTCCGCCGACCAGTATTCGTCATGCCCAACTGACAGGAAGGCGTCGTGGTTGAGCAGCAGGCTGCCAGACCGCGTCGTGTCGACACCGGAGATGTAGGAGACGTCGTAGCCGTTCTGCTCGAGCCAGCGGATCGCCGAGTGCTCGACGCCGAATATGAAGTCGTGCGTCCCGCCAATCGGGCTGGTGTTGGTGATAAAGGGCCGATTGTAACTTACAGCCGTGGCGCGGCCGATTGCATTGATTGCGCAACCGCAATTGGGGGGCGTATGGCCGATCAGATGATCGGGATCGACCGGCACCTCGCCGAAATAGAGGCTGGCGCCGCCCCAGGCGTTGTACGCCTGCCATGTGGTGTCGGAGGTCTGGAAGACGACATCGCTGGTGGAAGCGTCGTCACGGACGATGAAAGGGATATGGCTCGAGGCTTCGGTGCCATCCTCGCGGACCAGTTTGGCGATGTAGACGCCGGAGACCATGTCCGTCGGAATCTGCCAGCTCGCCGAGACCGCCCAGTTGCCGGCGTCGATCAGCCCGCGAGACATGTCGACGATCGGATGTGGCTGAATCTGAGCCGTCGTCAAAGACTTGTCTATCGACGCTACCTTGCGGGCGCCGTCGCCGCCATAGTAGCCGAGCCGATAGATATCGATGCGGTAATGGGTTGAGTCCGTTGCGATCTTGAAGTCGACCGTCTGTCCGATGTTGCTGCTGATTTGGGTCGCGAAACCCTGGATACTGGTGTAGTCGCCGTCGCCGTCGATGCCCCATTCGCTTTGGGGGTTTCCCGTCTTCATGTTCTCAAGGGCGATCTTGTTCGGGGCGGCCGGTGGGGCCCCGGGGTTGAGTTGGCTTGCGGTGAGCGTTCCGTCGGAGAACTGGAAGTTTTCGACATTGGTCACCGTATCGGTGCCGTCGGGAGAGCCGCCACGGTTGTCGACGGCCGTGTAGGTCGCGCCTGAAAACGAGATCGTGTAGTTGGCGCGTGCGCCGCTGAAGACAACCTTGTCGCCTGTTCCGGCCCCGCCATCGATCGCGTCATTGCCTGCTCCGCCGGTGAACGTGTCATTTGCGGATCCGCCGGTCAGCACGTTCGCTCCGCTGCTGCCGACAAGGGTGACGGCTGCGCTCGATCCACCTGCATTCACGTTCTCGAAGCCGCTAACATTCGCGGCATCGCCGGACGTGTGGTCCACCAGTGAAAGGTTGATCGTGGCCGCGCCGTTGACCACTAGCGTATCGATATCGGCGCCGCCGGCGATCGATGCGTTCGACCCGTCATAGGTCATTGTGTCATTGCCGGCTCCGCCGGTCAGGGAATCCGCGCCACCCCCACCGATGATCGTATCGGCACCGGACCCGCCCGTCAGAATGTTGGCGACGCTGTTGCCGATAAGGCTGACGGTGGCGCTCGACGCGCTCGCATTCACATTTTCGAAGCCGGAGACATTGGCAGCGCCGGAACTCTGGTCTGCCAACGACAGGTTTATCGTCGCCGCGCCAAGCACGACCAGCGTATCGATATCCGCGCCGCCCGCAACGGACGTGTCCGCGTCGTCGAGCGTGACCGTGTCGTTGCCGGCTCCGCCGTTTAACGTGTCCGCACCCGCACCGCCGACAATCGTGTCGGCGGCCGACCCGCCGGTGATGGTGTCGGCCTGGCTGCTGCCAGTGATGGTGAAGGCTTCGGTCTGGCCGCTGAGCGATACGGTGACGCCACCTGCGGCGCCCGCGGCCGAGACCGCCTCGACGCCCTGGATGGAATTGTTGGTAGCACCCAGGGTGTTGAGTTCAGCAGAGGTCGAGGTCAGGTTGATCGTATCGCCGGTACCCGCGCCGAGATTGATGACGCCCGCGCCGACAAGAATGGCGTCGAGTTGAGCGCCGGTGAGTGTCACTGTGTCGGTGCCGGGCGTTCCGGTGAGGTTGCCGGTCGTGACGTTGCTGATCGCCGGCGTCGCAAGCGCCGAGATGTTTCCATTGGCCACAACGTTCAGCACGTTGGTGCCGGCGCCGAGATTGATGGTGGCGAATCCGGCGCGCTGCGACGCCGTCATCGTGACCGTGTCGCTGCTGCTGCTGCCGGTCAGCGTCTCGACGCCGGAGACCCCACCTGCCGAGAAATCGATTGTGGTGGCGTTCGTCAGCACGATCTGATCGCGCGTGCCGCTGGCAGTATTGGCCCCACCCTGAACCTGTTCGCCGGCAACGAACTGGCCGTTGGCGATGTTGATCGTGTCGTCGCCACCGCCGGTGTCGATCGTGTCGGCGCCGGTCCCCCCGGTGATGGTGTCAGCCTGGTTGCTGCCGGTGATGGTGAAGGCTTCGGTCTGGCCGCTCAGCGTGATGGTCACGCCGGCTGTGGCGCTGGAGGCCGAGATCGCCTCGACGCCCTGGATGGAATTGTTGGTCGCACCAAGCGTGTTCAGGTCGGTCGAGGTCGAGGTCAGGTTGATCGTATCGCCGACACCGGCGCCGAGATTGATCGTGCCCGAGCCGATGAGAATTGCATTGAGCTGGGCACCGCTAAGCGTCACGGTATTGGTGCCGGATGTCCCGGTGAGGTTGCCGGTCTCGACATTGCTAATCGTAGGGATGGCGAGCGCCGAAATGTTTCCGCTCGCCACGACGTTCAGCACATCGGTCGTCAATAGACCGCTGCCGAGATTGATCGCACTAAAACTGGCAAGTTGCGACGCGTTCATCGTTACGTTGTCGCTGCTGCTGCTTCCGGTGAGCGTCTCGATGCCGGAGACTGTGCCGAGCGAGAAGTCGACGGTGGTGGCGTTCGTCAGCACGATCTGGTCGCGTGTGCCGCTGCCGGAATTGGCGCCGCCGTTGATCTGTTCGCCGGCAGCGAACTGACCATTGGCCAGGTTGATCGTGTCATCGCCGCTGCCGGCAACGATCGTATCGGCCCCGTTACCCCCGTTGAACGTGTCACCGCTGCTGTCCTGAAGCTGTGCTACGGTGCCTCCGGAGAATCCGGTGAGGGTTCCCGTGGTCGTGTTGGCAACGTCGTTGCCGGTCGTCCCATTGAAGGTCGCCATCACGCCGGCGTAGGCCGCCATGCCTTCGGCCGTGAGCGGCGAGTGTGTTCCGCCGACGCCGCAGTCGAGAGCCCACGTTCCGCCGCGCGCCGCTGCGCCGACGAGACCGTTCGCGGTCGCAACGCGAGCGCCCGTTCTTTCAGCAAGCGCATTGGTGAAGGCAGCGCCACGCTCGCCAGCGCCCGTCTGGCAGGCCCAGATGGACAAGGCGCCTTCCGGTCCAAGCGCTGCTCCCAACCTTTGCAGCCCTGACGTTTCGCCTTCGATCGTCTCGGCGCCCAGTGCCCCCGCCGCGAAGCTCACTTCGCCGGGCCGGCCATGCGCGATCACGTGGATGGCGTGCAGGTTCGTCCGACCCTCCACTACCCGCGTCATCTGCGCAACGACGGGCTCGACGCGCGAAAGCACGATTGCGTCCACATCTGGCCGGAGACCGGACTGCAGCGTGCCAAGATCCGTGACGTCGGGGTCGATAAAGGCGATCTCACGAGGATGCGACATGACGAATTCCGCAGCTTGTTGTTTCTATCGGCCTAATTGGCGTGGCCTTGCGAACGAAGTGGTTTTCCTTACGAGGCAATCTTGCTTCCGATCGTGCCAGCTCATGCAATACCGTTTGCAAACTCCGGTTTTGCCAGTTTTCGAAGGTTTCCGAATGGTATCAATTCGTGTGCAGACCACTTCCAAAGTTGGTACATCAGTCACAGGGCATCCCTCGTTGGGATGATGTGGCACCAGCGTTCGACAATGGCGCCTGAAAGCAACAGCGCATGCTCGACATGGGCTGAGCGCCGATCCGCATCAGACCGCGACTGTTGGACCTATCCGTCTGCATGGCCAGTTGTAGGGGGACGCGCGCCTAGCCAGGTTTCGGAATGAGAAGGCGGATCCCGCTCCTCTCCCACAGCCAATGCCCCTGCCCTAACATTCTCCTGGGTGTTGCTCCGGCGTACCGTCGACATCAAGAAACGTGTCAATCAGCGGCCCAGGACAAATTCCACAACCTCGGCGGCGACGTCATTTTCGCGCTCGTGCCTTTGCAACATCCATTCTGAAGCTTTCGCCATTAGAATATTTGCGCCGCCGATGGATTGCG
This sequence comes from Hyphomicrobiales bacterium, assembly GCA_900472295.1. Taxonomy (GTDB): domain Bacteria; phylum Pseudomonadota; class Alphaproteobacteria; order Rhizobiales; family Rhizobiaceae; genus Mesorhizobium. The sequence goes on from UCIA01000052.1 coordinate 54,767, forward strand.
AAATTTGTATTATCTTTTATATTGCTTTCGTTGGGACAGGGCGTCGGCAATTGGGAGCGAGAAAGCAATTCTCGCCCAGTTCGGCGAATGGGCAAATGCAAAAATCAGCGGGATTGCTTTCGCGGCTTGGCGATCAGATTGACGCCATCAAGGCTCATATCAGGTCTTTGGACGACTATGCCCTTGCAGCTCTGAGGCGAAATCTTCCATCGAGATCGCCAACCGGCACCGCCGAGACAGTGATGAGGTCTCTTGTCCAGCAAGAGATCGAACGTCGCGCGCAAACGGCTGCAGGCGGGAATGTTGTGCTGCTCCATGACCGTTTTGGTCAGCGGTAGGGTATGGGTCAGCTAAACGGCCCGCGCAAGCTCAGCGACAAGAAGTCCGAAAGTGGAGATAGCGCGATTGCGATCCAACGCCGGATCGTTTGAGGTTGGCTTTTGAGACTTGGTCTTGTGCCGCGCGCCCTTACACCGCCATCCTGCCGATCGAGAAATACTCGATGCCGCGACGGGCGATGACCTTGGGATCGTAGAGATTGCGGCCGTCGAAGATGACCGGGGTGGTCAGCGCATCCTTGATGGCGTCGAAGGACGGCGCGCTGAAGCTCTTCCACTCGGTGGCGATCAGCAAAGCGTCGGCGCCACACAGTGCCGCTTCCTTGGTGCCGCACAACAAAAGATCGTCGCGCAGGCCGTAAATGGCCTGGCATTCCTGCATCGCCTCGGGATCATAGGCCTGGACACTGGCGCCAACCTTCCACAGC
>UCIA01000050.1 GCA_900472295.1 Hyphomicrobiales bacterium
CCGGTTTCACCCGTGGCGCCTGTCGCACCGGTTTCGCCCGTGGCGCCAGTCGCTCCGGTTTCGCCCGTGGCGCCAGTCGCTCCGGTTTCGCCTGTGGCTCCGGTCGCTCCGGTTTCGCCCGTGGCGCCAGTTTCGCCAGTGGCGCCTGTTGCTCCGGTTTCGCCTGTGGCTCCGGTCGCACCGGTTTCACCTGTGGCACCTGGATCGCCAGTCGCGCCCGTTTCGCCCGTAGCGCCTGTGGCACCACTTGCTCCGGTGGCCCCCGTGGCCCCCGTGGCGCCAGTTGCCCCCGTGGCGCCAGTTGCACCCGTGGCGCCGGTGGCACCCGTCGCGCCTACACCACCAATAAGGAGAACAGGGTCTCCGTCATTACTAGTTCCATCCGTTGAGGCCAACCATAACGTAGAGCCGCTACTGAATGTGATGTTGCTGGTCGGGTTTGATGAAGACCAAATTTGAACATCCCCATCGTCATTGAAATCAAGGCTATTGGTCTCAATCGTTAGTGTCTCGGTATCAGAATAATTGACTGGAACAAAAAGCTGCGTCGCAAAATTTTCCCCTTGGTTTTCACTGGCTGTGAACTGACCTATAATGACGCTCTGGCCATTTATGCGTGAAACTATATAGTAAAATCCGTCACTTTCGGTGCCGGCGGGTATTGTTACTGTGACATAATTCAAGGCCATCAGGCCCGAATAACTCGCTACGCCCGCCTTGGTCAGCGGGGCATGCGCCACGCCGCCGGCATCGTCCAGTTCCCAGCTTCCGCCCTTCGCCGCGGCCCCGACGAGGCCGGTTGCGGCTGCGACCGGGGCACCGGTCGCGCGTGAAAACGCATCCACGAAAGCGCGTCCGCGGACGCCTTCGCCCGCTTGGCAGCTCCACAGCAAGATGTTGCCGTCAGGTCCCAATGCGCCGCCGATGGCCGCGAGATCTTCCCCGTGCCGATCGAGAGTCGCCATCGACAGCGAGCCGGCGCTGAAGCCGAGTTCCCCGGGGCGGCCGTGAACGACAATATGGATCGCATCCAGGTCTTCTTGGTCGCGCAAGGCGTGCGCGATTTCTTGCGAGGCAGGCATGCCCCCGCCAAGGAGAACCGGCTGCACGCCAGGCCGCAGGCCGGCGACGAGCGCGGGAATGTCGGTGACCGCGGCGTCGATGAAAATGATTTCCCTTGATGGAAATGAAGTTGTGTGGTTCGCGCCCATTGTCATTCTCCCGCCTGGAATTTTGCTACGACCGACTTTTTGGTACCGGGCACGCCCAACATTTCTCGCGTAAGCAAGTCATAAGCCGGAGCGGCGTCGGGACTGGCTTTTGAAAAGAGGGCGACCCTGCCAGGGATCATCATTGCGGCACTGCCACCGGCGACGGTGAATGGTCCCCGCGCTTTGACCGGAACAGGAATCCTGCCGGCAAACGGGCTCTTTGGGACAACAAACTCACCGATCGTTGTCTGTGCGCCGCCGATGTTGGCGACAATCTGATACTTGTTGGGTTTGGCCGATGGTGGCCATGAGACGATGATGTGGTCGTCGGCCAGCACGCCTGTGGCAGCAGCCATTGAGGGATCGGCGAAAAGCACTGCGCTGGGCATGGCGAAATCCTATTGGGTTCGGTTGGGGTTCAGGCTGAAGGTGTCGGGTGACGACGCACCACGTGACCAGGTGTGGCGATCTGGTCGGTTCCGCCGAACACAGCGAGACCGTAACGCAAGGCCAGGCGGCATCACCCTGCTGCTGCGCTGCCGAGCGCCGCCGTGGTCGTCATCGCTGCTGCAATTCTCAAGGAGTCTGGAAAGACCAGGAAATCTCCGGAACGGAGCAATGGACCATCGCCACCCAACCGGCCGGCAACCTGTCTTCTTGAAAAGGTGCGGAAAGTGCGCGGTGGCACAGAAGCGGAGGTCCGTATCACGGCCGCATTGTTTCGTGCCCGGTATCACCCCAACAGCCTCCGCCACCTGTGTCTCGATTTCTCGAAGACAGATTTGTGAGGGATTCGACTACCTGCAAGGAAATACAAAGAAAGCAAAATACTATAGAATACCTGCGCCTTAAAAGCACAGGTTGGCATTTTGTTTCCGGATAGTCTCCCATCTTGTAGATCGCTAAGTCATGCGCGATGCGCAAGACCCAGATCTACCCTCCAAAATTAAGTAAAATAGAAAGCAACCAAACTGTAAATGGATTAGTCCTTCCGATTTATGGCGTGTGGGATTGTTAAATCCGGCTGACGATTTGCCCCTCAGCCAATTGTTGAACGGGTGCATTACTCAGAAAAAACCAATGGATATCTGTGGTTTAGACAGTCGTCTCCTGGCCACGCAAGCGGCGTGCTGTCAGAGGCCGGGCGACAGCAGGTGAGGGCAGGTTCCTCCAAAGGGAGTATCCCACCCCTGAACACCCGGTGGGCCGTGCATGCAATGATGGCGAGGCACCCGGTCTTGCATGGTGCATAATGCCAAGTCAGTCCGTGCGCATTCAACAGCTGCAGTCCTTGGTCCAGCTTGGGGATGAGGGACACTTAGGGGAAGGGGCTGCCTCAATATGAACGTCGGCAATGAGATGGCCGATCTCGAAGGATGTGGCGGTTCAATGGCTGATCATTCCAAACATCGGATCACTGGCGATACCGGTTCGGCCGACGGAAGCCCGAACTTTACCCCGTCTTGTCCTGGAGTGCGCGCTGTACTGCACGAGCCATGCCGGCTTGCTTTCCACAACTTTGGACCTGCTCACAAAGAAAACCGCTGCGACAAGGGATCAGTATGAGCACCATCGGCCTGTGCATGATCGTCAAGAACGAGGCCAAAGTCATCCTGAGGTGCCTGGCTAGCGCAGCTTCCCTTGCCGACTATGTGCTCGTCGTCGACACCGGTTCTGACGACGGCACACAAGAGCTCATTCGTGGCTTCCTTGCCGATCGCAACCTAAGGGGTGAGGTTATCGACGAGCCATGGCGGAACTTTGCGTACAACCGCACCTTCGCACTTGAGCGGCTGCGCCAGAGGGGGTGGGTCGACTACGCGATGATTATCGACGCCGACGACGTCCTGATCCAAAACCATGATTTCGATGCAGCCGCGTTCAAGCTCCAGATGGATCACGATCTCTATGACGTCGAGCTCACGCAGGGTGGTATTTCGTATCACTGCCCGCAGATTTGCCGCAACTCACTGCCCTTCCGCTACAAAGGTGTTCTGCATGAATACCTTGAGTTCCCTCCCGGCCCGATCACACGCCAGACCGCAAAGGGTTTTCATATAGCATCAGGACGCGAAGGAGCGCGCAGTCAGAATCCGCGAAAATACCACGACGATGCGGCGGTCCTCGAGAATGCGCTGGCCACCGAAACCGATCCATTTCTGGTGTCGCGCTACACGTTCTATCTGGCCCAGAGCTACAAGGACTGCGGTGAGCGTGAAAAGGCGCTGCAGCACTATCTGAGGCGTGCCGAACAGGGGTTTTGGATCGAAGAGGTCTATGTGGCCCTATTCCAGGCCGGGAACCTGATGGCGGCCCTGGACCGTCCTTTCGAGGAGGTCGTGGCCGTCTACGAACGTGCGACCCGCTCCGTGCCCGCGCGCACGGAGGCGCTGCATGCGGCGAGCCGGTATTGCCGCGACCGCGGTCGCTACGGAGAAGGGCAGGAATATGCGCGGCGCGGTCTCGGCATCGACAAGCCTGGGGGGCTCTTCATTCAGAACTGGGTCTACGACCATGGACTGCTCGACGAGTTTTCGGTCAACGCATACTGGACAGGCGCATACCGGGAGTCGCTCGATGCCTGCATGAAATTGCTCGCAGGCGGCAAATTGACAGCGGACATGTTGAAGCGGGTGCAATCGAATGCGCGTTTCGCTGCCGACAAGCTTCAGGTCCAGGAGCCAATTACCTCTGAAAGGCCGGGCACATCTGAAAGACCAGGCACATCTGAAATACCGGGCACGTCTGAAAAACCAGGCTTCGAAAAACTGCTCGAGCAGTTAACGGAAGTGCCCGAACAGCTTTCGATTGGCGGCCGGAACGGGCGCATTTCAAAGGGTCCCGCGCTTGTGCAGCCAGTGTCTTCCTGGACGCCTTCGGGGCCGGCAGCGGGCACAGAATTGATGATCAAGGGCCTGGAGGATCGCATCCCGGGCGCGCTTTCACGAATTCAGCTTCAGCTTAATTTGTTCCCTGACAATCCATCGAAGGAAAAACCGCTGGTGATGTGGATGCATCACGATGTAAATCAGAACGCGGTCCAATGGTGCAGGAACCGGCAGCTTGTCGACCGGGTAGGATGTTTCGTGTTCGTATCGCACTGGCAGCGTGAACGCTACCAGTCCGAGTTCGGCATCTCGCCCAGCAAATGCGTGGTTCTACGCAACGCAACGGCGGTCACGAGGCCGCGGCGAATCTGGACGAAAACCGATCCCTTGCGGTTCGCATATACCAGCACACCGTTTCGAGGACTTTCCGTCCTGCTTGATGCCTGGGAGCAACTGAACCTGAGCGGCGCCGAGCTCCACATCTGGTCATCGATGAGGCTGTATCATCAAGACGATGAGAAATATCAACCGCTGTACGCCCGCGCTCAAACGCTCAAGGGTGTCGTCTATCATGGTATCGCTCCCAACTCGGAACTGAAATCCGCGCTCCGCAACATCCATTTCCTTGCCTATCCCAGTACATTCGAAGAAACCTCCTGTCTTGCCGTCATTGATGCGATGGCTGCGGGATGTCGCGTGATCGTGCCCGCCCTTGGCGCCTTGCCCGAGACGACTTCCGGCTTCGCCCACGTCTATCCGTGGAGCGCCGATGCCTCCGAGCACACGGCGCTGTTTGCCTCAGCCATGGCCGCCGAGGTCCAGCGCCCTTGGCTCGGCGTGCCGGAAATGTCATCAAGACAGCAGGACTATTGCGAGCTGTTTTTCGACTGGAACGTGCGCGCCAAAGAGTGGACACGGCTCATTGAAAGTTTGACCCATGGTACGGGCGGGCGCGCTCTACATGAGGAAAAGATCCGGCTAGACCACACTTTCTGATGCCGTTCCGAAAGAGCCGGGTGATTTGAGAAGAGGTGGTCGACAGCGCGGCCTTGCGGAATGCGGTGGAGGCCGATGTCGATCGCACAAATCGCCCGGCAGCCGGGTTGGTGCTTTATGATTTGAGATTTCACTTGCTCGACCTTGTGGCAATAGCATCGGAAATCGAAGTGCTGCGACGAGAGTTCATAAAGAATATTTTGCGGCTGACCGCTGCCGCCCCAACCTTTACCGCTCCTGCGCGTTGGGTTGGTGTAGAGCGGAGTCAGACCATTATGCCCAAGCCATCAGCAAAAAGCGCGTCGTTCATCAACCTGCTTTCTGCTCCGATCGAACTCGCTGGCGATTGGGGGCACATGCTTCCTCGATCGGTAGAGCTTGTGGTCGCGCGCATGCGGCTTGCCTGCCTCGATGGCGTCCGACTTGTCTCGGACCGCCAACCAACGCGCGTGCGCGTTGACGAGCACAGCACGGGGCAACCCGCCATCTGGTTGCACCCGGATGCAAGCAACATGGCGTGGATCATTGTCGATATAGGCGAGCGGGACTGGTCAAAGCTCGCCTATCAGTTCGGCCACGAACTCGGCCATGTGTTTGCAAACAGTTGGCAGGCCGACGCCAGGCCGGCAACACCTTGCCAATGGCTTGAGGAAGCCATGGTCGAAGCGTTTTCGTTGCGTGGACTTGGACGCCTGGCCACCGACTGGAAAGACAACCCGCCGTTCGCCGGCGATAACGCCTTCGGTGGAGCCATCGCGGAATATCGCCAGAACATTATTGGCGGCTATTCAGCCCTGGCCGATAGCCAAAGCCTCACCCGTGATGCAACTGCGTGGTTTGCCGATCACCGTAGGGAGATCGAAGCTCCCGGTCTTAATCCCTTCGCGCAAGCGATGAGCCTGACGATCCTTGCCGAATACGATCGGGTACCGGATTGTGTCGAGGCGCTCGGCGCACTCAACCGCTGGCCCCGCCGCAGCGGCATTCCACTTGGTGAATATCTGCAGCGATGGCAACAAAGCTGCGCTGAGTTGAAAGCCTCCAGGCACCTGCCGCTCCGCCTGGGCGAACTCCTAGGGGTTCGTCCGCGTAGCAAGTGACCGGTTGCTGCTGGAAGCAACAGTCAGCGATCGGCGGAAAGACCAGCTACGCATTCTTCGAGGAGAGCCAATCGCGATCGGTGCCACCTCAGTTCCTGGCCCAATTGCGCCAACCTGAACATACCGGCGGAACTCGCAACTTTCCGTCGCTGCTCTTCTTCCAGCAAGGCAATGCGAGCTCGCAATTGCGCTGCTTCCGTAGCCTTCAAATCTCTAACCAACGTTCGGGCGTGCATATCCAAACCTAGAAAGACCCATAGTCTCTCTTTGCACGACCGAGTTAACCTGAGCCTTTGAGATCACTTAGAAATTTAGCGGTTGCTAAATAAAGGTCGGATCTTCCAGGGCGGGGATCGTTCTGGTCTCCGCGCTGAAGGAAAGGCGGCGGGGCAGCACAGCTGTCAGCGACCGGATCGGCCCGCGTAACGCCCGTGGCGGAATCTACTCTGCCGCCGTCCAAGATGTCGGCCTTGGACGCCGTGGAAGCAAGGCGAAGGCCAACTCGCACATCGAGCGCACTTGATAGGGCGGCAACGGTGATGCGCTTTCCTGGCGGAGCCGTTATCGAACACGCCGGGAGAAGATGGCAGCCAGTATGATTGCATTGGCGGCAATGAGAACGAGGCCGGAAAGCTCGAACAGAACGTTGTAGCGAATGTCGAGAAATCGACTGCCGATCAGCAAGTCGACGTGATGAAATCCCACAGCCCTGACTGCCACGAAGGCGGCAACGAATGCGAGACCGAGCAGTGCCAGACCGTTGCGCCGCAGGTGTCCACGCATCAGCCAGACAGCCAGGGTGAGAAGCAGGCTGGCAAACATCAAAAGTGCGATGATGAACTCCAGCTGGAAAACCCTGCGCTTTTCATACCAACCCTGAAGCTGAGACATGCAGCGTCCGGCTGCCGTCAACATCGATTGCAGGTCCAGCTGCTTGTTCACGCCAAGCGTCAGCATTGCGAGCGCAACCAGTCCCCAGAAAATCCTTTCGCGGCTGTCCTGTCCGCGCATCACGGTCATAAAACTTAACAGCGCGCAAACCGCGTAGGCAGCGACGGTCACCCAGCCGGCGGCTGTCGGATCACCAATCTGTGGCGACCATTGATCGCCGACGCAGGCGGCGATAGTCGATAAATTGACCTCTTGAAACATGTCGGCGAAGTATCACGATATGAAGCTGAAAGTCAGCCAGTCGGATTGGTGAATGTTTAACGTCTAACCTACTTCCATCGTCGGCGACGGCTACCCCATATCTCCAGGCTAAACAAATACTTCGGCGCCTCTATGGTCTTGAATAATTGCACTCGTAGCTCAACCAGGATAGAGCCACCAACGAGGTCTCGGGCAGATGCAGGTTCGACTCCTGCCGAGTGCACCAAAGTCGCGGCAACGGCGCAGGTCCTGAATGACCAGGTGCAACCTTACAGACAGGGCGGCCCGACAGTGCTGGGGGCGGACCGTCGGGCCTGACCGGCTGAGGCGGGGGAGCCAGGCCGGCTGTCTAAATGATAATCACTGGGAACTGCGTATAAACACTTCGCCAAAAGGCTCTCCCGCGTACTGTTGGGAGTAGGTTCGTACGGCGTCCCGCGATCGTGGCACGTCTACAATCCGGCCGAACGAAACAACAAAGTGCCTGTGCCCTTTGAAGAAGCAAATGGCGGCCAGCGGGAATCTGGCAGACTAACTGAAGCCCACCTGACAGCGCGGTTCCAGGTCATTCTGCGCGAGCCGGCAGCAGAAACCCCTCTGCCGTTTATAGCGCAGTTCGCCTCTTGCCGGCGCCAGCGGCGGCCCGGCGGGTTGGGTCTAGGGACTAAAGGTAGCCGCCGCCGGGCCTGACCAGCTGGGTTGGCGTGGGCTGGCTGACTTTGAGAATGAGCGACCGCTAATTTGGGCGCAACCGGCATCGTCGCATACGTTTGCTTTCGAGCCTCAGCCAATATGCTTAGAGGCTGCCGGCCTATCGCTTGGTAATCGTCTCTGCGGTGCCCCTTCGTAAGTCGCTCGGCGGAGCCTCATGCGAAGGCGGGCTTTGCGGTCTCAGCCTGAATTGCAGCCAATGGCAACTTTGCGGAGATCGGGATCGTACAGAATTAGTCGCCCTGTTTTTGTCCCTCATGCAAGGCGGCTGGCTCGCTGAGATTTCCGTTGGGGTTTTCTCGGCGAGCCTAGATATTTGTTCGGCCGAATTGGGTTTCTACGACTTCCCTTTGCTCCGTCGCCTTGATGAGGCCGATCGAAAGCAAGACTGGGAATATAAAATCCTCCATGTCTAATTAAGTTAACTCTAATGTTCAAAAGGCATACTCATGTGGCTGATGGCAAGAGTGTCCCCTCGAAGCCATACGCAGCTAGGCCCGTTGCCGTGGCTCTCACTAAGCCGGCAGCGGGCTTTTTTGTCACTGGCGCTCGGCTGATATGCGACCGCGCGGGAATATTCGCCCGCCACCGCCGAACACCGCACTCTTTTCGTAGCCTCGGATTTGGTGGCGAAGGATCAAACCGTTCTTTATTGCACCTCATAAAGTTCCAGCGGCAATCCGTCCGGGTCGCTGAAAAACGTGAACCGCTGATCCGTATTTGGGTCGACGCGAATTGGTTCAACTGCAATGCCAGCGGCCTCAAGGCGCGTAATTGCGAGATCGAGATTCACTACGGTGAACGCCAGATGTCTCAAACCTGTCGCCTCTGGATATGACGGCCGCATCGCTGGGCTCGGGAAGGAGAATAACTCTAACTGGACCGACCCAATCTGCAGGTCGGCCTTCCATGACCGCCGCTCCGCCCGATAGACCTCCCGGATCAACTTTAGCCCGAGGAGTTCGACATAGAATTGTCGCGACCTGTCGTAGTCTGTGCAGATCAGCGCGACGTGGTGAATGGCGTTGAGCATACTGTGAACTCTACCCAGGCCGGGCCTTGGAGCCAAGGTGCCATCGGGTACGCAGCCAGCCTGTCATCGCGGCGGTTCGCAGGGCTGCTTCTTCCCGTAGACCTCTGCTGGAAATCTTAATTGTGCATCGCAATATGCTAATGTTGCAGTTGCTAAATTAGTGATGTACGTAAGTACCTTGGGTGACGGCGGGAGAGCGTCTATGGCAGTGCGTGAACGCTGGTTGGACGCCGCCAAGGGCGCTGGCATATTGCTTGCACCGTTCTTCCTGGGAACGGGCGGCGGCATTCCAGGGCGGCTTCTGGCAAGGGCTAGGCATGCACTTTCCTGGCGGTTCGCCAAACATGTGTCCCCGATCCTGGAGGTCTTGACCAGGCGCCTGGCGATCCTGTTCGTGCACGCGCGTTGGCTTACGCGGCGGGCGGGCCGGCCAAGCGAATTGCCGGCCGAACTGATCGTGTCTTTGACTTCGTATCCCCCACGGTTTCCAACCTTGGCCCTTACCCTCAAATGCCTTTTGTCTCAGACCATCCGCGCGGACAGGACGATCCTTTGGGTCGCAGCCAAGGACGTAGCGTCATTGCCTTCGTCAGTTACCGACCTGAAGGCGCATGGTCTCGAAATCAGGCTCGCCAAAGACACGCGATCCTACAAGAAGATCGTGCCCGCGCTCATCGATTTCCCGCGAGCCTATATCGTGACCGCCGACGATGACGTTTATTACTCAGCCGCATGGCTCTGTGCACTTGTCGCCAAGGCCAAGGAATTTTTGGGAGAACGGACAATCGTTTGCCATCGCGGGCACTCGATGACTTATGACGAGACCGGGCAAATCAAGCCCTACAGCGAGTGGGACCACGCCGTGCGGGACGACGCGCAAACGCTTTTTCCTACCGGCGTTGGAGGCATCCTTTACTCCCCCAATTCGCTTGCCGCGGAGGCGATCGAGGAGGATCACTTCATGACGTTGTGCCCGCACGCTGATGACGTGTGGCTTTTCTGGATGGGCCTGCGAGCAGGCAGCAGATACGCCAAGGCGAGCTCAAATTGGGCCCCGATTGCTTGGGATGGAACACAGGCTTCCGCCCTGCATGTCAGCAACGTGAGTGCTAATGGCAACGACGCCCAGATCGACAACATGGCGCGCTTCTACGGGTCGCCCAGACAAATCCCGTCGCGCCATCACCATACAGAAGAGCAGGGTGCAGCCCAAGCTCAGCCAGGATCTTTGCCGGCCAGTATACGGCACCTTTCAGCCGACCAAATCATCACTAAAATTCAGGGCGGCCTGGCTGAAAGTATGATTCTGACCGGGGATGAATGCCGAAGCCTGTTTGATCCAGTTGTAACTGAGAGCACCTTTGGGTTCAGTGATCCGAACGGCCAGCGTTAGTCGCGACGAACGCTGCAACTGGAAATAAAATTCGGCGAAGACCTCCACAGAGTGTATTGGACGACAAGATTCCGGCGGCCTTTTCATGGCTGAACTTGCCGGTCTTGGGTCAAAAGGCCAATCTCAAGCAGGTCGCGGTGGGGCCAATGTTCCCGTGTGTAGGTCTTGGGCCTGCCTTATTTCTGTCGCCGCAATTCGAGCTTCATCAAAGGCGCTGAGGACTATCGGCTCACGTCCGGTGACTTGGAACGATTTTGCGACCAGCAAGCGGCTTCGAAGCGGACACGACCGACCGATTGGTGAAACCATTTGGATGGTAACCTGCATCCGTAAGGATGAATCGCCTGCGAGGTGTACACAGAAAATCGAATTCATACGTAGGTGCTCGCAGGTCCAACAAGCATTGCAAGGCGGCGGCGCGAAGCATCAGATAAGGTAGATCTGAACCGGCCCGGCCATATCAGGCCGAAGGGCATGAACAGGAATTAATCCGAATGAATTTGACGGTCTTTGGAATTGGCTATGTCGGCCTCGTGCAAGCCGCGGTGCTGGCGGAAGTCGGCCACCAGGTGGTGTGCGTCGATGTCGATGAAAAGAAGGTCGAGCGGCTCAACCAGGGCTTCGTGCCGATTTTCGAGCCGGGACTGGAGGCTCTGGTCAAGGAGAACCACGCCGCCGGCCGCATCAAGTTCACCACCGATGCCGCGGCCGGCGTCAAGCATGG
>UCIA01000066.1 GCA_900472295.1 Hyphomicrobiales bacterium
TGTCTCCGGTCCAAACACCCTTGTGGGAGAAGGGGAAAAGCAGCCCTAAGCCGCCTGCGGCTCCGGCCCGAAAGCCGGCTTGCTCGTATTGATCAGCAGCGAGATACACGCCGCCGCAATCGCGGTCATACCGGCGATCAGGAAGGCCAGTTCGTAATTGCCCTGCAGTTCGCGCATGGTGCCGCCGAAGGCGGCGGCGGTGGCGGCGCCGACCTGATGGCCGGCGACGATCCAGCCGAACACCAGCGGGCCGCTGCGGTCGCCGAAGGCTTCGTTGGCGAGCCTGAGCGTCGGCGGCACGGTGGCGATCCAGTCGAGACCGTAAAGCACGGCGAAGATGATCAGGCTGGTCGCCGAGAAGCCGGAATAGGGCAAATAGATCAGCGACAGGCCGCGAATGGCATAGTAGACGCCGAGCAGCTTGCGCGGGTCGAAACGGTCGGTAAGCCAGCCCGACAAGGTCGTGCCGATCAGGTCGAATATGCCCATCATCGACAGCAGGCCGGCGGCCTGCACCTCGCCAATGCCCATATCGCCGCAGAAGGCGATCAGATGCGTGCCGACCAGCCCGTTGGTGGTGAAGCCGCAGATGAAGAAGGTGGCGAACAGGTACCAGAAGACGCGGGTGCCGGCGGCGCGGCGCAGCGTGTTGAGCGTATGCGCCAGGAAATTGCCTTGCGAGGCCGGCGATACCGGCGGCACGTCATCGGCCTCGGCGCCGTAGCGCACCATGCCGATCGAAGCCGGGCGCTCCGGCACCAGCAGCCAGACCAGCGGAATCAAAGCCGCGGTGGCGATCGAGACCGTAACGACAACCGGCTGCCAGCCGCCCGACTGCGCCAGCGCGGCGATCAGCGGCAGGAACACCAGCATGCCGGAGGCGCTGGAGGCCGACATCAGGCCCATGACGAAACCACGATTGGTCTTGAACCAGCGATTGACGATGGTGGCGCCGAGCACAGTGGCAACCGCGCCGGAGCCGATGCCGGAAAGCACACCCCAGGTGATGAAAAGATGCCACGGCTTGGTCATCAACAGGCTGAGCCCGGTTGAAGCAGACATGATCACCAGCGAGGCAAGCAATGTGCGCCGCAGCCCGATACGCTCCATCAACGCGGCCGCGAACGGCCCGGTCATACCGTAAAGGAAGATGCCGATGGCGGCAGCGATCGAAACGGTGTCGCGTCCCCAGCCGAAGCTCTCCTCCAGCGGACGCATCATCACGCCCGGCGCCGACCGAAGCCCGGCCGCGATCAACAGGCAGAGAAAGATGACGCCGACAACGACGAAAGCGTAACGCTGGCCAAAGGGACGGGATTGAGCTATCATGTTACTGACCGGTACGTTGCAGGATAAGGGATGTATACGTACCGATCGGTAACACGTCAATCGAGTTGCATAATGCCTACTGACAAAAATATTGAACCGACCATCAGCGACGGTCATGCAGCGGCGCCGCCGAAAGCCGCCAAGAAGATCCTCGACGTCGCCTATGACCTGTTCTACCGGCGCGGCATCAGGGCGATCGGCGTCGACGAGATCGTCAAGCGCGCCGGCGTCACCAAGCCCAGCCTCTACCGCAGCTTTCCCTCCAAAGACGAGCTCGCCGCCTCCTATCTCAGGCAGTACGACCGTGAGTACTGGGAGCGTTTCGACGAAGCCGTGGCAGCCCATCCCGGCGACCCGCGTGCCCAGATCGCCGCCTTCCTGACCCGTATCGGCAAGCGCACGCAAAGACCGGACTATCGCGGCTGCGGCATGACCAATGCGGCGGTGGAATACCCCGAGCACGGCCATCCGGCGCGCGTCGTCAGCGAAGCCAACAAGCAGGAACTGCGCCGCCGCCTGCGCGCCATGGCGGCCGCGATGGGCGCGCAAGACGCCGACACGCTCGGCGACGGCCTGCTGCTGCTGATCGAAGGCGCCTATATCAGCGGCCAGCTGTTTGGCCTCGGCGGCCCGGCAGCATCGGTGGCGCGCAATGCTGATTTGCTGATCGAGGCGAGCTTGAAGAAGTAGGCCTCTTGCGATTCATCCCAACGGCAAGCAGTATCACTGACATCTCAATCGAGAATTGCTGGTGGCGACTTGAACCTTGCTCGGACGATCTTGGACGATCTCGAAAAGATGTTCCTGATCCACTACACGAGGCAGGGCGTGGTCCACTCCATGAGACATGGCAGTCGGGGCAGCCGAGCGTTCGTGAAGGAGCTGGAAAAGAGGGATACTGTTACACTCTTTGACCTTAATGAGTACAAGGTCAAGGAAGCCGTTCTACGCAGAGTGCTCTTTCTGTTTTTGATCGCATCGGTTCCAATGTATTTCGCTGGCAACGTGCACGGCATGACCCAAACGGCACGCCTTTTGACCGCGACCTTCTGCCTGGTCGCATTGGTATTTTTATACTTGGATGTTTTTGTCCCCGCCGTTCTGCTTGCCGCCTGCATATCACTCCTCGCAATCTGCTGGATGGACTACCAGGCGTTCCTTGCATCCGCTTTGTTTTCCGCGTTGTGCGCCCTGTATTTTTTTGCGAGGCTTAAGTCCCGATAGCGAAATAGCCACAGGGATGTATTCGCCATGCGTGCGCTTCTGGTCCCGCTTGCCCTCGCCGCCTTTTGCCAAACCGCCCATGCCGACGGCATATCCAGCGCCTACACCGATCTCGACTCGCAAAAGGACTGCGTCACCTATGCGCAGGCGCAGGAAGGCGACGGCGAATGGGCCGAACTCGCCTGCTCCGGCTATCGCGGCTATCCCGTGCTGATCGCATACGACGATGCCCGTGAATCGCTGTTTTATGGATTTCCGCCCGGCGGCGACATGACCTCGGTCTGGGAAAGCTTTTCCGGCTTCAACTCGTCCGGGGCCAAGATCGAATGGCGTATCGATACCAAGGGCGACGTTGCCGTTCCCTTTGCCGTCATCCACCGCCGCTCGGTCAGCAATCCCGAGGACGAGAACAAGCCGACCGAAGTGCTGCTCGTCGCCAAGGTCGCCCAGATGGACAAGCGCGACGGCTGTACGGTCGGCCGGTGCTCGCCACCGGCAACCCGCAAGCCAACGACCAGGCGCGCAAACTGGCCGACGAAAAGGCAAAGAGCTTCGCCTGCGGCAAGGACAAACGCACCGTCATCGGCAACGTGCCGGCGTTCGGCAGGGTGGATAATTAGACGCTTCGGCGCGAGGCACCCCCCTCTGCCCTGCCGGGCATCTCCCCCTCAAGGGGGGAGAT
>UCIA01000049.1 GCA_900472295.1 Hyphomicrobiales bacterium
GCCGTAGGCGACCTCGACATCGCGGCGATCGCGCAGGTGATGGGCGGCAGCGTCGGCTCGGCCGAGCAATTGCTTGTGCGCGGCCGGCGCGCCCTCAGGGATCATTTGGCAACGGCGGCCACGGGCCGTGAAAGGAAGTCCTCATGACACGGGACGAATTTGAACGAAACCGCCGCCGCTTCGGCGACACCGTCGAGGCATGGCCGGCGCCCTTCCGCCAGCAGGCACTGGCCGTGATGGCAGCGGAGCGAAAGGACGATCCGGATGCCGCGCTCGATCGCCTCGTGCTCGAGGCGGCTTTGACCGACGGCGACGATCAGGCGCTGGCGCGCAAGGTGCTGGCCCGTGTCGAATCAGGCTCGGCACGCCCGTCTTTGCTGTCGCGTCTCTTCCTGAGCCCGACCGGATTGGCGGCCTGCGCTGCTGCCGCCCTCGTCGCAACGACGCTGGCAGGCTATCAGGTGGCGCGGCTGCAGGACGATCTGTCTGACACGGAGCTCCTGGCACTGGCCTCCGGTCCGTCGCTGGCTGATGGCGGTGGGGTCACGGTCGATCCGGCAGAGGAGGATTCGCTTTGAAGCGTTCCTGGATATGGACGGCGACGCTGGTGCTGCTCGCCCTTTCGCTTGCCGTCAACTTCTTCCTGGGAGGTTATGCCATGCATGGCCTGCGCCAGGACGCGGCGGCGCGCGTGCTGATATCGGAAATCGCCAACAGCTATCCGCCGGAGGTAAGGAAGGAGTTCCGCAGCGTCCTGCGCGACAACCGCGCCCGCACCTTCCAGGCGCTGCGCGAACTGCGCAGTGCGCGCGCCAATCTGGCGACTGCGCAAAAAGCCATGCCCTTCGATGAAGCGGCAGTGAAGGAGGCGATGGCTGCGGTGCGCAGCGCGACGACCAACCTTCAAGCAACCATGCAAGACTATCTGCTGGTCGCACTGAAGAATGTCAGCGCCAAGTCCGCACAGGGAGGCTGAGCTGCGACGGCCGAACTATCATCGTAATGCGGCACAACGGAGCCGTCGCTGACTGCTTTGGCGTGAACTGCAGGCTTTTGCTCGCGCCCCGTCGCGATGCCGTGTGATGCTGCTCGGCTACGGTGCAGCGTCACACGCCAGCCTGCCGCCGGGCTTTGCGGATTGCGTTGTTGCGCTTGTCATCTCGAAACGCTGGCCGGCCGTGCCGGGTGGGCGAAGATAGTGGCAAATGCGATCGCCTTGAAGCGCTCAAGGGGTTCAGCGCTGCGCACGACTTTCATACGCAAGATTGCCCCTTCCCAGGATGAGATCAGAAAGTCGGCAAGGTCGTCTGGCGGGAACCGCGCGTCAATTTCGCCGAGCCGCTGACCTTCGGCGATGCACGCCACGAAAGGTCCAAGCCAGTCCTTGTATATTTGCACCAGTTGTTCCCGGATGAGATCGCTGGACTGACTCATTTCGATACTAAAATCCCCAATGAGACAGCCACGCCGAAACTGATCGGCTGCGAGCCGCTCGGTGATCAGATCCAGATAGGCACGGATGCGTTCACCAGGTCCATGGCGCTGGTCCGACAGTGCCTGGGCGACCAGCTTTCGCGTATCGGCGAAATAGAAATTCAGCACTTCGGCGGCGAATGCCTCCTTGGAGCGAAAGTGGTTGGTGAAAGAGCCCTGCGGGACACCTGCCGCCGCCACGAGATCGCGCACGCCGGCGTCATGGTATCCCTTGCGGAACATTACCCTCAAGCCCGCCGCGATTATTTCGTCTTTGTTCGATGGTTTTGCCATGCTTGACAATACGTACGTCCGCATTAAACTTCAAGTGGGATTTGCGAATTTCAATCTAGCAAAGCCCTTCGGACTTTTGTGGGGCAGGACAGGGAACCGCCGCAGGCACTCGCCTGTCGCGGCGGCTGCAAATCACCCTATTTCAATACGTCCGTACGTATTAACACCTAACAAAGTGGACGACGCGATGACGCTTCCTAAAATCAACGTACTCGATTCTCATATGGCCTATCGCGAGGCTGGCGACCCAGGCAGCCCGGCTGCGCTTTTCCTTCACGGCAATCCGACATCATCCTATATCTGGCGGCACATCATTGCCGATGTCGCGGGTGTTGCCCATTGCCTCGCACCCGACCTGATAGGCTTCGGCCAATCGGGTAAACCCGACATCGACTATCGGTTTTGCGATCACGTGCGCTACCTGGACGCGTTCGTGGATGCGATGGGCATCACCTCAGTCTATCTGGTGGCGCAAGACTGGGGTACTGCCCTGGCGTTCGAGCTGGCAGCTCGCAGACCGGACTTGGTAAAAGGTTTGGCGTTCATGGAATTTATCCGGCCGATGGCGAACTGGGACGATTTCCACCAGAAGCCCGAAGCGCGCAAAGCGTTCCAGAATTTCCGTACACCAGGCCTTGGCGAAAAGCTGATCATGGAGGGAAATGTGTTCGTAGAAAAGGTGCTGCCTGCCTCCGTCATGCGCACCCTAACTGATGAAGAAATGTCGATCTATCGCGAACCGTTTCCAACACCTCAATCGCGCAAGCCAACGTGGCGCCTGCCAAACGAGCTGCCGATTGCCGGAGAGCCCGCGGACGTTTGGGCAGTGCTGGAGAACGCGCATAGGGCTCTGCAACAGAGCACCTATCCGAAGACGTTATTTGTGGGGACGCCAGGCGCACTGGTTTCGCCGGATTTTGGCCGTTCTTTTTCCCGTACCTTGCAAAATTGCAGATTGGTTGAGCTCGGATCGGGGGCTCACTACCTGCAGGAAGACCACCCTAGAGAAATCGCCTCCGGCGTGGTTGAAATGATAGTTGGAGCCGGAGGTTCCAGCGCGCCCTCCGTCGGTGTTGCGGTGACCTATTGTGTTCCCTGCGGTTACGAGCGGCGCGCACGTGACTTTGCCGTCGAACTTCGAAAGCAGTTGTCCGTGGAGGCGAAACTGGTTCCTGGAAAAGGGGGCGTTTTTCGCGTGACGATGGGCGAGCGTGTGCTGGCTGCCCGCAGCAAAATTCATTTCCCATCCACTGGTGAGCTGATCGAAGCGGTTCGAACGGCGTTGCCTGATTCTGAGGCTGCTTGGATCCCTGCAGGTGCGACTGTCACCTGCCCGGGTTAACCGAAACCGCCGGCGCGCCGCCGACGGCGTCGATCACAATATCCGGAGCGGGACTTCACGCCCCGCTCCACGTTGGAGCACGACGGACAAATGGATATGGGAAGGACTTGCCAGAGCTTTTGCAGTTTGTGCACCCTGCTCTCCCCGCGGCACCGTAATCGTCGCCATCTCGAGGGCTTAGGTTGAAGGTGGACGTCAAGCAGGCAGACAGCCGCTGGGACCATCGGTCGTCAAGTCGCCTACCGACCAAACTGGTCGGAGTTCGCCAACAGCAAGCGATAAGGTGCGAGATGACAAAACGCACCAGCAGGGAACGACCCGGCCGCCGCTCTCGACCATCTCGTGCTCGAAGCGGCGCTGGTCGAGGGCGACGATCAGGAGCTTGCGCACTGTGCTCACCCGTATCGATGCCGGTTCGACTCGTTCGTCTTTCAACGCGTGGTTTCGTCCTGACGCCGACAAGGCTTGCGGCCTACACCGCTGTCGTGCTGTCGGCGACGGCGGCTGGCTACCAACGGCACTTCTGCAGGACGACCTGGCCGATGCGGAACTGATAGCGACGGCGTCTGGCGCGGAGTTCTCCGATATGGACGGCGGTGTCGCGGCCGACCTTGCAGGGGAGGATCCGCTTTGAAGCGCCCCAGGATCTGGACTGCGACATTTGTCCTGCTCGCCTTGTCGATCGCCGCCAATTTCTTCCTCGGCGGCCATTCGATACTATGCCTGCGCCAGGGCGCCTCGGCGCGCGTGCTGCTTTCAGAAATGGCAGCCAGCTATCCGCCGGAAGTAAGGCAGGAGTTCCGCGGCATAGTGCGCGACAATCGCACGCGCACCTTTGAAATGGTGCGCGAATTGCGCAACGCGCGCGCCGCTCTGGCGACGGCGCAGACGAAGCGGCGGTAACGGATGCAATGGCGGCGGTGAGAACCGCCTCCACCAATATCTGCAGTCGGCCAACTACCTTCCGACGGCGCTGAGGAACGTCCACATGAAGAATACTTCGGGCAGAGCATGATGGTTGCAAACCAAGGCCGGCTGAGCATCAATCCGCATCGGCGCCATGTGGGTATCGGCGCAATCGTGTGGATCCGCGTCAGTTCTTGGGATCGACTACCTCGTCGGCCCTCATCCGATGTCGAAAGCCGCGCACTTTCGCGCGGTTGCCGCAGGTGTCCATGCAACACCAGCGCCTCGGTTTGGAGCGGCTTGAGTCCATGAAGTAGCCTCCGCAGGGGTCGCCCTGACAGCGGCCGATCCTGCGCCGGCCGGGATCAGCAATAAACTGGCAATTGCTAACGCAATTCTGTTGAGCGGCAGCAGGCCAGAACGCCGTCACTGGCGTGCGTCACGAGGCTCGGGCCGACAAGTGCAGCCGCAAGGCATCGCCTAAGCTTGGCGGCGGCGGCGGCGTCTCGCGCCAGCTCTTGGTGCCCACAGTGAGCTTCAGAGAGGACATCTCGCCATGCACGCCGAATCGTAGCCACATGGGCCGCAGCCACATCGCCGAAAACCGATGCATGGGCGGTGACGAGTTCGGTCTCATCCTGGGTCAACAGTCCGGCCGGCAACGACCATCCGGCCAACGAATAATAGTGGGGAAGGAAATCCACCAACGCCCCGTTGCGCCAATGCAGCGTGTTGGCGAAGTCAAGCGCGGGATTGCCAGCCAACTTCCCGATCCGAGCCGGCACGACAGCAGTTGTGTGTTTTACAGGCTTCATGTAACCATATAAGCGGTTATGGATTCCTTTGCGAACAGCTTTTTCAGGTGGGAGATGGTCTGGCTTTATAAACTTGGCTGCATTCTGCTTTTGAGCCTGGAATTGGCGAGGACAGCCGCGGCCGGCGAAACGGACGTGCTTTACATGTCCAAGACCATCGTCACAGGACAAGGCGAGAAAAACCGGCAAGCCGGCTTTCGCGATTGTCTCGACCGCGTCTTGTTGCGCGTGTCGGGCGATCAGTCGCTGACGAGCAGACCAGAAATGGCTGCCCTGCTCGACGGGGCCGGCAGTTTCGTTCAGTCGTTTTCCTACCGAGACCGGCTGGCAGGAAGGCCGGTCCACGACGAACAGGGAACCTACGATCGCCCGCACGATCTCACCTGTCGCTACGACCCAGAGGTCATCGATGGGTTGCTGGCCGATTTGGGGAGCCGGCCCTGGCGTAGCCCGAGGCCCTCGCTCGCGATATTACTTGAGGTTCAGCGGGAGGGGAAAACCTTCCATGTTTCCCGAGACAGCCCACGCGACGGGGCGATGCGCGAATCCTTCGCGCTGGGCGCGGCGCCGCTTGCGATGAGCGTCATTTTCCCTTCGGCCGACGATGCAGAGAAATGGACGTTGGCCTCATCCGATCTTGGAGAGGTCGCGAGGATGGCTGGTGGGGACAGGCCTTTGATCGGCAAACTCGTCTGGAACGATGCGGCGCTTGGCTGGATAGCGTCATGGCGCATATCGGATGGCACCGAGGAGCATACCTGGATGGTGCAGGGCGTCAATTTCGACGAGGCATTCAGGGTGGCTATCCGTGGCGCAGCGCAGATACTCTCTGGCAATGGCGCCCCTTGAGAATAATATGTCGCTGCGATGTGACCTTTCGCGCACCTTGCGTACGGCGATCTCCGGCTCAGGATCAGCGTTATAGGATGCGGCAACATGGGGCATGCCATTGGAGCTCGCCTCGGTCCTTCACGTCTCTATGGCTTCGAACTTGAAAGGAAACGCGCCTCAGGCGGTCACAACTCGGTCCGAGAGGACGACGTGTCGGGTTCAGTCGGGCGCTTAGTCCAAGAGAACCACAGCCCGATTGTCACCCAAGCAGGATATCTCGGACTTGGGCGTGGTCGATTCGGCTCTGTTGCCCGCCTTCGAGACAGCCTTTCTCCAAAGGCTGCATCTGCGGTTCCTTTACCGCAACGCCAAGCGAGTAGAAACCATCCGAGAGGTCGAACCACAGGGCCCTACTGATCCTGCCGCCGCTTTGGTACCTCGTGGCCTGGGACGCCGCACGCGAGGACTTCCGCCACTTCCGCATGGACAGGATCCGTCGCCCGGAGATCGTGGAGAACACGCAGTTTGGTCGAAGACACGCCCCATTCGAAGATGATGTTTGCCCTTTTAACGAGATGTCACGCTGAGTATCAGCTATGAGCACGTCGTTCTCAAGCTCTGCTCTCAATGCGACAGATCCCAACGGCCGGCTTGCAAGAAGAAGCGAGTTTCCGCCTCACCTGTCGTCATTTGTGGATACACCGATCGACAACCCCATGAAGGCGCCAATCAACAGGCCGGCGACGTGGCCCGGCTTTGGGTATCCGCCGGATACCAGGTCGAGGGTAAAGCCCGGGACCAGCACCGCGGCGATCAAGGACCAGCTGACTGTGGGCTTGATCGTGCCGCGTACCGCAAGCACTGCGGCGCAACCGGCAAAGGCGAAAGTCGCTTGGGACGCGCCGGTCCCGACGTTCCAAGGGGCATCGATGAAAACCGGGCTGATGACCGTGGCCATTCCGCCGCCAAGCAGCCAAACCAGAAAAACCTTCAAGCTCCCAATGGCCTGCTCGATCACCTTGCCAAGCAACAGCAGCCCCAGTGCATTCAGCAGCATGTGAGGCATCTTGGCGTGGATCAGTTGGGCCGTGATGATCCGCCAGAGTTCCAGATGGGCGAGATCCTCAAACGTGGTTCCGCCATACCGGCGAAGATCGATCATGCTGACCGGGGCCAGCGCGCTTTCGTTGGCGAGGTAAGCAACGACGAGCGAGACCACGACGGTCATGAGGGCGAGGAGCGTCGACACACTGAACCATCCCAGCGGAATTCGATAATGCATGCAATCTCCTGTCGTCGATGGCGCGTGATCGAGAGGTCAAGGCTCGACTAGGGCGGAGCCCGATGGCGAGGGCGTTCCGCCACTCAGGATCGTCGCCATGAGTTGACGGTCGATGTTGCCGCCGGTAAGCACGACGCCAACGCGTTTCCCCTGATACCTGCCCTGCAATTTGTGCACGGCCGCGTAGGCTGCAGCACCGGCGCCTTCGGCAAGATTGTGCGTTGTCTCGTAAATGGTGCGAACGGCCTCGGCGATTTCGGTCTCGGTGACGCAAACGATGTCCTCCGCCCCGCGGGCGACAATCTCGAAGACCTCGGCTTGAGGCTCGCGGCACGCGACCCCGTCCGCGAAGGTTGCTGCGGGAGCGGTTTGGATACGCCCGCCACGGAAGGACAAGGCAAAGGCCGGCGCCTGGTCGGCGACGACGCCGACGATCTTGGTTTTCAGGCCCATCAGATCGCGGACACCTATGAGCCCGCAGATCCCGCTGCCCATTCCGATTGGCGCGAACACCGTGTCCAGCCCGGCGATTTCCTGGAAGAGTTCCAACGCGTAAGTGGCGACGCCGCGCACGATATCACGATGAAAGGATGGAACCAAAACCCAGTTTCTGGCGGCACTTTCCTCGGCTGCAGTCCGGCGCGCTTCGTCGAAGTCACGGCCTGCGACCAGCAGCGTTCCGCCAAAGGCTTGCATGGCGTTGTTCTTCTCAATCGAGTTGCCCTGCGGAACGACAATCAGGGATTTGATTCCCGCAGCGGACGCTGCGATGGCGATGGACTGTCCGTGGTTGCCCCGCGTTGCCGTCACCAGCCCGGCCACAGCGCCTTGCCGGCGCAGAGCGTCCACATAGACAAG
This sequence comes from Hyphomicrobiales bacterium, assembly GCA_900472295.1. Lineage (GTDB taxonomy): Bacteria > Pseudomonadota > Alphaproteobacteria > Rhizobiales > Rhizobiaceae > Mesorhizobium. The sequence goes on from UCIA01000049.1 coordinate 7,802, forward strand.
ACCGCCTCGCGCCTTGAACGAGCCCGTCGGCGTATGATTTTCGTGCTTGAGGACAACATCCACGCCTGTGCGCATGGCCAGTTGCGGCCACGAATAGGCAGGCGTCGGTGGAACCCACCGCCGGACCACATCCACCGCACTCTTGATCTCGGGCCAGTTGAACAGCATTGTAACCTCTCAAGACACTTGAGTTATAGCCATCCAACCGGCACATTGACTTTCGCGCATCGCACACGGAATCGCGTGGCCTGCGATCGAGACCGAGTTGCGAACCATGTTTGTCTCCTGTCAGCAGCAGGAAAATCGAAAATACACCATTGCAGTTTCAGCCGGAGCCTGGGACATCCAGTTGATGCCGCCAGGCGCCTATGACGTGCGCTATGTCGCAAGCCGATATTCCATCGGTGTCGCGCTTGATCCGCAGATGGGCATTCATGCGATCGGCACGGATCGCCGCCAAGGATTTAGGACCCAGGTAGGCGCTGTTGGCTGCATCCCATCGGGTTGCGATGTCTATTCCGCTTCCGACCATGGCGGCGAGTATCTACGTCTTTTGGCGCGGCAAGACTCGGGAGCGGAACGGGAGCCCAAACCGGCCGGTAGCGCCGATTTGCTTGCGCTGGCATGCGATCTGCGGCGCGCCCTTTTGGTTGGAGCGGACCCGCTTTCCTGCGAATCCATTGCCCAGGTGATCGTCGAACGGCTGTCCAGCGGGTGCGACCAGGATTTGGAGAAGCCACGGGGGTGGATCACGTCGCGACGCCTGCAACGGGTCGAGGACCTCATCGAGGCGGGCCTCGAGAGCGGCATCCTCGTTTCGGAACTCGCCGGAGGCCTGGGCCTGTCGACCCCGTTCTTCTCGCGCGCCGTCAGGGAAGAGACGGGCCGTTCTCCTCAGGAGCACATCCTCCGGCGCCGGGTGCAAAGGGCCTGCAATCTGTTGCGTACCGGCCAAAATTCCCTTGCTTGTATTGCCGCCGAATGCGGATTTGCGTCGCATGCGCACATGTCGAACCTGTTTCGGACCCGGCTGGGCATTAGCCCGAGCGAACTGCGAGCCGGTACTGGGGACTGACCTCTGAAGCCTAGCAAGACCACGCCGTAAGAGTGCTGCTGCGGGGATGACGGTCCCTATGCACACCTTGCCGCCGAAGTTTGTCGCGCCCAGATGGGTCTGGCTGACGCGAGGTAGCTCCACCGGCGACTTCCGTCTGCCCATGAAAAAACCCGCTGCCGGGAGGAGGTGGCAGCGGGTTCGATCTAAAGCTCGCCACGGGAGGAGGTGTGGCTCGCTTGCATCGGCATCGCATCTGGGAGGAGTAGATGGCCGATCCACAAAAAGTCGCTGACTGCGGGGTTTTGTGCAATGCACAATTTTGCATAGCAGCCATGTCGGCTATTTCTTGGTGATACTGCCGCGGTTCGGGTCAAAGGCTTGAGCGTCACTGGCCTGCCGGTGAAAATCGTCCTGAAGCTGTCCCGCACGCCTTGCAATCGAGCTTGTGGTCAAGCCTCTTGGGTTCCATGGGTTTTGGCCTCCTGTCAGCTCGCTGTAAGCCTGTAACATCGACCGTCCAGCACTTCGCAGGAGGGGCGGACCCAGCGCGCGTCGAGGCACGTCGCTGGCGCGGCCTGGCGTTTGTCAGTGCGTGGACTATTGCCGGGGAAATTGCCGCACGGCAATTGGTGGAAGTCCTTGCGGATTGGGCGCGTTCATACGTATGCGGCGCAAAGCTGCCATCTCCCCGCAGCAGGTGGCCAAACCCGTTCATTCTCTACCTTGAGGAACCGCTTGGTAAGCTATTGATTTATAGCGAATGTGCTAGTCGCTGAGGGACAATCTCAACATCATCCGACCGCGCGCCTCACCGGTCGCGCGATAGCGCCGTCGCCCTGAATGCGGGAATTCGGGGCTTCCTTGAGGTCGGGGATCCATCTGCCCGCCGGTGGCCGGTCGTAAGATAGCCCGTCTACGGCTTCTGCTTCTTTGCTTTCGCGAAGCCTCGGTCGGTCGCGATGAACCGCGCAAGCATCGGCGCGATGAGGCGCGCCGGATCGACAGATGACTGCCCTATTTCCCTGCCAAGGATCTCCGCGTATCTGGCCAAGTCGCTATGCAGCGGCGCTGGCAGCTCCACCGTAATCTTGACCGGTTTGTCGTCGGCGATCGTGGCGAGCTTCAACTTGGCCATGTCAACCTCCGTATGGTTCGAGCGCAAGATCGTGGGTAACGAGAACGCGGACGGGAAACCCCGGTCGGATCGTAAGCGTTGGCGCGATAGCGAGTTGCCGCTGAACCACCTGTTGGCCTACCTGGCTGACGCTATCGGAAGCGCCGCCGCGCAGAGCACGAGAGATGTCGCTGTCTTGATCTGAAGAACCGGCCTGCGCACCGACGCTCAGAACCGTCGACAATGCCGCAGCCTTGAACAAGTCGCCCCAATGATAGTCGACTTCGTCCTCGAGGCCGGCATAGCCCTGGGCGTCCGCGCCAGGCTGACGCTCCAAAACGATGGAACGTCCGGTGGGAAAGATCAGCCTGTTCCAGACAAGCAGCACGCGACTCTGACCAGAACCAATTCCGTTATCATACTGCCCGATTATACGAGTGCCTTGCGGGATGAGCAGCGAGCGGCCGGTGGGACTGTCATAGACGTCTTCGGTTACCTGAGCGCTGATCTGGCCGGGCAGGTCCGACCGGATACCCGTAATGAGCGCGGCCGCAATCACCGCGCCGGCCTGAAGCACATAAGGTGACGCCGGAGGCGCGACATGATCTGGCGCGACTGTACGCCGGTCAGCGGCGCCTGACAGGAAAAAATGCTGGCGATCCTGTGCATTTGGCTGGCCGATCTGACTGGCAAGGTCATTCATGGCAGGTGCGGACGCTTCGGCGGTCCTGGCGTCTCCTTGCCCTGCCCGGAAGAAGACGCGCGAGGTTCTTGCCGCTTCCTCCTCAGCCCGCCGGCGCTGCTCGGCTTCGTCAATCGCCGGACTTGCGATTGAGGGAGGCAAAACGGCCTGTCCCTTGCTTTGGGCATCGAGGATCGGCCTGCCGAGATCGCCAGGCAGCGGCGGCCCAAGGATCGGACCGGCATAGTCGCGCGGCAGGCGTGCCAGCCCGTCAGCGGGTGGGCGATTGGAGGTAGGGTAGAGCTCTTCGTCAAGCTTGATCGTACTCGCGTCCCGCAGAGCGTAGATCAGCGCGCAACCGACGGCGAGCGAGGCTACGAAGCCGATGCCTGCGAGCATCTTACGCGATAGACGCGTCACGCGTGGCGGGTCGGCGCGAAGCCGCATGGGCTCGACGGCCATATCCTTCTCGTTCATGGCAGCAGCCCTCCCCTCTGCGTTGAGTTCGGCAGCTTTGACGCGGCGCTGTCATCTAGCCTCCGCCATAACCCATCGGTTCTTCCGCCGTCGGTGCGGACGATCCTTACCGTCTGCTGCCGCATGCCGGCGCCAAGACGCAGTTCGGCCGCGCCGAAAAGGCGGTCGACGATCAGGACGTTTTGATAGACGCGGCTGTTGGTCATTTCAGCCTCGCCGTCCGGACCGATGACAAAAATCGGCGGCATCTCGCCCTGCACGATGCCGCGCGGAAACTCGACATAGACCCTGCGGCCGTCATCATAGGCGCCCACTGGCTTCCAGGGCGGGCTGTCTCCGGTAAGGTCGTAGCGATAGTTGCGCACCATAACGTCCGGTATCACCGGCGTTGCGGCGATGGCCTGAAGGGTTCCCGCTTTCTGAGCCGGATAGGACCACGCAACGGCGGGCATGTATGGCTTCGCGCCTGCCCGCAACTCGAGCATATAGCTGCGCCGGTCCGTAGCGATGACGAGGTTCGTTGTGATGTCCGCCCGCGAAGGTTTCACCAGGACGTGCACGCGCCGGGCAATTCCGGACCCGCTTTCGGTGTTGCCGATGATCCAGCGCGCGGTATCGCCGGCGGCGATCGGACCGTCGCCGGTCAGGCTCTCGCCAGGCTCAAGCGCGATGTCCGTTATCTGGCCAGGCGCGGCGTAGACCTGATAAAGCGCTCCTTCGCTCCAGGGATAGATCTGAATGGCGTTGTAGTAGCCCTCCCGGCGCGGCTCCACGCGCGCCGCAGCGTTTGCGTTCTCGACACGCGCGGCCGGCGTCTCGCCGAGCGCGCCGCCCCGGGCGGGAGCCCAGCCTGGTGGCACGCGAAGGGGTTTCGGCGCTTGGTCCGTGGCGGCGACTGGTGCCGGCGGCAAAGGCGCAACATAGCTGTCGTAGCTGATCTTCGGCGGCTTCTTCAAAGGCGTGGCGCAACCGGCAAGCAGCGCCGTCCCCGAGACCAGTATGGCCGATAGCAGGTAGCTTGAGACAATCGTACCGGCTGCAAGACGCAATGTCGGGCTCATTGGCTCATCTCCCGCGACCAGTTGATGGCATTGACGTAGATGCCGAGCGGATTGGCGCGAAGACGTTCGGCGTCGCTTGGCATCTGCGTCACGATCGTCAGGATCGCGGTCCAGCGCTCGGTGCCGGAAAGCTGGCCGTTTTCGTAGTGGTGCTCGATCCAGGCGACACGAAAGGAGGCTGGTGAAGCCCTGATGACCGACGAAATATCCACCGCGACCTGCTGCTTGCCGACCCTGGAGAAAGGGTCGTTGGCGCGGGCGTAGTCGTTGAGCGCCGCAGCGCCCTGGTCGGTGGTCCAATCATAGGCGCGCAGCCAGTCCTGGCGCAGGATGATCGGATCGGCGGGGATGGAGCGCACCTGTTCGACAAAGCGGGCGAGATGCCACGCTATCTGAGGGTCAGTCGGCTTGTAATCCGCGATCGCGGGCGCGGTCGCTTGAACCTTGCCCATTTTGTCGACCTGTACGACCCAGGGCACGACGGTGCCGCGGCCCAATTGCCAGACCAGTGATGTGGAAAGGCCTGCCGACAAGATGAGCGACCCGAACGCCATGGCGCGCCAGTTGCGTGCCTGCACGCGCGCAGAGCCGATGCGTTCATCCCAGATCTGCTCCGCCTTTTGATAGGGGGTTTCCGGTCGAGGGGTCTTGCCGTAGTGGACGTCGGGTCGCCTGAAGATATTCATCTTGTCATTTGCCTTCAGAAAGAGAAATCGAAGCTCCGCCGCCATGGCCGTCGCCGGCGCGCACCGCGTGGGCGGCGGTCTGGGCGCCATGAGACAGGCGTTGAGAGCGCTGCAAGCGTCTGGCCCATTCCGGCTGTCCGTCGGCGGCGGACGGCTTGCCTGTGCCGGACGTTGCAGAAGCCACGGCTGGCATTGCAGCGGCGCCGACCGTTCCCGTGGCCGACGATCCACCGGTGATTTCAGCGGCCGAACTGGCGCCGGAGGCGAAGCTGGACTTAAGCGACTGACCGGTGTTTGCGGCAGCGCGCTTGAGGGGGGAGGAGGCTGCCGAAGCGCCGGCACGCGCAATGCCGCCCAGGCCGGAGGCGATGCCTGCCGCGCCAGCTTGGCCGGCGGCGCCAAGCGTATAAGCGGCCGAGGCGCCGCCAGCGAGTGACGTGCCGCCACGCGCGGCTGACATCGCGCCCGCGAATGCGGCTGCCCCACCTCGCGCCGCCAGGCCGGCCGCGCCATAGCCCGCAACCCCCATGCCGCCCGCGGCAAGGCCAGTGCCGACGGCCGCACCGGCGCCAAGCTGCGGTCCACCCGCGACGAGGCCGTTGGCGATGCCGGGACCGAAGATGCCGAGGCCAAGCAGCGACAGCGCCGCCAGCACGATCGCCATGGCCTGGTCGATGGTGGGGTTCTCGCCGCCGAAGCCTTGGGTGAATTCGCCGAACAGCGTCGATCCGATGCCGATGACGACGGCAAGCACCAGCACCTTGATGCCGGACGAGATGACGTTGCCGAGCACGCGCTCGGCCATGAAGGCAGTTTTACCGAAGAGGCCGAAGGGGATCAGGACGAAGCCGGCCAGCGTCGCCAGCTTGAACTCGATCAGCGTCACAAAGAGCTGTACCGCCAAAATGAAGAAGGCGAGCAGGACGAGGGCCCAGGCAAAAAGCAGGCAAGCGATCTGAATGAAGTTTTCAAAGAAGGAGACGTAGCCCATCAAACCGGAGATCGCCTCAAGCAATGGTCGTCCCGCATCGAGACCGGTTTGCGCCACCTTGCCGGGGTGCAGCAGGTCCTGTGCCGAGAAACCGGTTCCACTCGCCTTCAGACCAAGACCGGAGAAACTCTCGAATACGATTTGAGCGAGACCGTTCCAGTTGGATATCAGATAGGCGAAGACACCGACGAAGAGCGTCTTCTTGACGAGCCGCGCAAGAATGTCGTCATCGGCGGCCCAGCTCCAGAAGAGCGCGGCAAGCGTCACGTCGATGACGATCAGCGTGGTGGCGACGAAGGCGACCTCGCCGCCGAGCAGGCCGAAACCGCTGTCGATGTAGCGGGTGAAGGTGGCTAGGAATTGGTCGATGACACCGGTATTGCCCATATTTATCGGGCCTCGTGCAGGGCAGCATCCGGCGCGTCAGGCTCGCCTATCGAGCGCCCCGATGGCTCTTTGAGACCGAGGAAGCGATCGCGCTGTGCCGCCCACAACCGCGCGCATCCATCGTCACGCAGGGCAGCCTCGCCGAGGACCTGGCAGCGGCGCAGACCGTCATGAAGCGGGTTTGGCATGAAGCCCGCGGTTGTGTGCGTGCCCTCGCCCACCGGCTTGTTCTCCTTCCGGCTCATACCGAGCACGGCTGCCGTGACGGCGGCCGCGACAAAGATGACAGCCACCGTGCGAGCGAGCGTTTTGCCGTCCATGGCCATCGATTTCAGCGGTGGAACATCTGGACCGAGCCGGCCTCGTAGCCGGAGCCTGGCGCCAGGAAGCGGCGGCGTTGCTCGCGGCCCTGATCGGCCGCGGCGGCACGCTCGGCCTCAGTCAGAGCCTGGGCGCGGCCGTTGGCGGCGACCACAGCGGTCAGGTCGGCGAGCTGCTGGCCCTGGAGCGCAAGCAGCTGATTGCCAGCTTGCGTCGCCTGCAGCGCTCCGGTCGCCGATTGGCTGGCGGCGACCAGCGCCGACATCTGCGCGCGGCCGGTCTCGATGTTTCCGACGACGCCCGCCTGGATGCGCATGGCGTCCTGGAGGCCGCCCACCGTGTTTTGCCAGCGCGAGCGCGCGTCCGTGACGAGCTCCTGGTCGGATGCAGAGAGCGAGACGCTGCCGTATTGCTGCAGAAAGGCCTTGTCGACCTGCTGGACGTCGAAGGCGATGTTTTGTGCTTGCCCGAGAAGCTGTTGCGTGCGTTGCACCGACTGTTGCAGTTGCTGCAGCGAGGACAAAGGCAGGCTCGCCAGGTTGCGCGCCTGGTTGATCAGCATCTGGGCCTGGTTCTGAAGCGAGGTGATCTGGTTTGTGATCTGCTGCAGCGAACGCGCGGCGGTCAGAACATTCTGGGAGTAGTTCGATGGATCAAACACGATGAAGGCATAAGCTGGCGCCGTCATCAGCGGCGAGATCGCGACCGGCGCGGCGAGCACCGCTGCGACCAGAAAGATGGCGCGCGGACGGCTTTGATGAACAGTCATGCTTGGGATTCCTCTTCAGGTTCGGGAAGGGTCAGGTTGGGAATGAGGTCGGCGGCCCAGCCGACGTCACGGGCACGCAGCCAGGCCGCCAGGAAGCCGTGGCGGCCATGCTCGGCGATGATGCTGCCAATGAGGGCCTGATCGCTCTTCGAGGACGCGGCGCAAAGTGCCAGCCCGACCTCGGACAGGCCGAGCTCGAAGAGACGGTTGCCGCGACGGGACTGGCAGTAGTAATCGCGCTTGGGTGTGGCTCGTGCCAGGATTTCGATCTGGCGGTCGTTCAGGCCGAAGCGCCGATAGATGGCGGTAATCTGCGGCTCAACCGCGCGTTCATTGGGCAACAGCAGCCGGGTCGGACAGCTTTCGATGATCGCCGGCGCGATGGTCGAATTGTCGATATCGGCAAGCGACTGGGTGGCGAAGACGACGCTGGCGTTCTTCTTGCGCAGCGTCTTCAGCCACTCGCGCAACTGCCCGGCAAACCCCTCGTCATCGAGGGCAAGCCAGCCTTCGTCGATGATGAGCAGCGTTGGACGCCCGTCCAGCCGGTCGCCGATGCGATGGAACAGATAGGACAGGACAGCCGGCGCGGCTTGCGTGCCCACCAGTCCTTCGATCTCGAAGGCCTGCACGGATGCCTGGCCGAGGTGTTCGGCCTCGGCGTCAAGCAATCGGCCGTGAGCGCCTCCGACACAGTACGGGCGCAATGCCTGTTTCAGGTCATTGGCTTGCAAAAGCACGCTGAGCCCGGTGATGGTGCGCTCCTCGACGGGGGCCGAGGCAAGCGACGTCAACGCCGCCCAGATATGCTCCTTTGCGTCCGGGGTGATCTGGATGCCCTCGCGCATCAGGATCGCGACGATCCAGTCAGCCGCCCAGGCGCGCTCGTATGTGTCATGAACCCGGGCAAGCGGCTGCAGCGAAACGGAGACGTCCACGCCTTCGGTGAGGTGCCCCCCGAGATCATGCCAGTCGCCACCCATGGCGAGCGCAGCGGCGCGGATAGAGCCGCCGAAGTCGAAGGCGAAGATCTGAGTGTTGCGGTAGCGGCAGAACTGCAGCGCCATCAGCGCGAGCAGCACCGACTTGCCGGCGCCAGTGGGGCCGACGACCAGCGTATGACCGACATCGCCGACATGAAGGACCAACCGGAACGGGGTCGAGCCTTCGGTCTTGCCGTAGAGCAAGGGAGGACCGACCAGATGCTCGTCCCGTTCCGGCCCCGCCCACACGGCGGACAGCGGCATCATGTGGGCGAGATTGAGGGTTGAGATGGGAGGCTGACGGACATTGGCGTAGGCGTGCCCGGGCAAGGAACCGAGCCAGGCGTCGACGGCGTTGACCGTCTCGGCAATCGCCGTGAAGTCGCGGCCCTGGATGACCTTCTCGACAAGCCGCAATTTCTCGTCGGCCACGCGCGGGTCGCAATCCCATATGGCGACGGTGGCGGTGACATAGGCCATGCCCGCCATGTCGGCGCCGAGCTCCTGCAACGCAGTGTCGGCGTCGGCCGCCTTGTTGGCGGCGTCGGTGTCGAGGAGGGCTGACGCTTCGTTGGTCATCACCTCCTTCAGGATCGAGGCGATGCTCTTGCGTTTCGCGAACCATTGCCGCCGTATCCTGGTCAACAGTCGGACAGCGTCGACCTTGTCGAGCAGGATCGCGCGGGTCGACCAGCGGTAGGGGAAGGCCAGCCGGTTGAGGTCATCAAGCAGGCCGGGTGTCGTGGCGGTCGGGAAGCCGACAATCGAGAGCACGCGAAGATGCTTGTCGCCAAGTCGCGGCTCGAGCCCGCCGGCGAGCGGTTCATCGGCCAGCAGCGCATCGAGATAGATCGGCGTCTCGGGGACGCGCACCTTATGGCGTTTGGTCGAGATCGTGGAATGCAGGTAGGTGAGCGTTTCGCCGTCATCGAGCCAGTGGCATTCCGGCATGAACCCGTCGAGCAGGGACAGCACGCGTTCTGTCCGGTCGACAAAGGCGCGCACGATCTCGCCCGGATCCGCGTCCGACTCGTCGCGACCCTCATAAAGCCAGCCCTCGACGCGCGTGGCGTCTTCGGGCGGTGGCAAAAACAGGAATGTGAGAAAGTAGCTCGATACGAAATGAACCCCCTCCTCGTCGAAATCGGCCTTGCGCTCGGCATCGAGCAGGCTGGAGGCCGCATTGGGAAACTGGCTCTCGGGATAGGAGGCGGCTTCGTGCCGCTGCGCTTCCACAAAGACGCTCCAGCCCGAGCCGAGGCGACGAAAGGCATTGTTGATGCGCGATGCCACCGCAACAAGCTCCGCCGCGACGGCGGAGTCGAGATCTGGCCCGCGAAACCTCGCGGTGCGCTGAAAACTTCCATCCTTGTTGAGCACGACGCCCGGCGCGATGAGAGCTGCCCACGGCAGATAGTCGGCAAGGCGAGCAGCGGTACGGCGGTATTCGGCAAGGCTCATCATTGCGGCGCTCTCAAACCGAAAGATGTCCAGGCAGCCGCAGGTGTCGGCGCCCAACCTCGAAAAACAGCGGATCGCGCCTGGCGGCCCATACCGCCGTGAGATGTCCGATTGCCCAGATGAGGAGACCGACCGGCCACAGCCGCAGCCCAAGACCGACAGCGCCCGCCAGCGTGCCATTCAGGATCGCGATTGCGCGCGGCGCGCCGCCGAGCAGGATCTGCTCGGTCAGCGCCCGGTGGACGGGCACCGCCCACCCCGGCACCGCGTCGAGTTGTTCAAGAGCGGTTGTCATCAGATCAGCGCTCCGCCGCCGAACGAGAAGAACGACAGGAAGAAACTCGACGCCGCAAAGGCGATCGAAAGGCCAAAAACGATCTGGATGAGCCGCCTGAACCCGCCGGAACTGTCGCCGAAGGCCAGTGTCAGGCCGGTGACGATGATGATGATGACGGCCATGATCTTGGAGACCGGTCCTTCGACCGACTGCAGGATCTTTTCGAGTGGCTGTTCCCACGGCATCGAGGAGCCTGACGCATGGGCGCTCGACGCGATCAGGAGATTGACGGCAAGGGCGGTGGCCCCCGCGGCCAGGTGGCGGTGGCAGCGCGCAAGGAGGCGGATCATGAGGTTTCTCCTGGGTTGATCGGTGTGGCTTCAGCAATGCGATAATCGCCGTCAGGGCCGAGACCCTCGACCTGGACGAGTTCGCTAAGCCGTCGCGCGGTGCCACGTCCCGACAGGACGGCGACGAGGCCGATCGTGTCGGCGATCAACGCACGCGGGACAGTGACGACGGCTTCCTGGATAAGCTGCTCAAGGCGGCGCAGGGCGCCGATGCCCGAGCCCGCATGAAGGGTGCCGATGCCGCCGGGGTGCCCGGTTCCCCATGCCTTCAGCAGGTCGAGGGCCTCCGAGCCACGCACCTCGCCGACGGGAATGCGATCGGGCCGCAGACGCAGCGAAGAGCGAACCAGGTCGGCGAGGGTGGCGACGCCATCCTTGGTGCGCATTGCGACAAGGTTGGGCGCGGCGCACTGCAGTTCGCGGGTGTCCTCGATGATGACGACCCGATCCATCCCTTTCGCCACTTCGGCGAGCAGCGCGTTGGTGAGGGTGGTCTTGCCAGTCGATGTGCCGCCAGCGACAAGGATGTTCGTGCGAAAGGCAACCGCGGCGCGCAATATCGCGGCCTGACCGGCGGACATGATGCCTGCCGCGACGTAGTCATCGAGCGTGAACACGGCGACGGCGGGCTTGCGGATCGCGAAGGCGGGTGCTGGGACGACAGGCGGCAATAGGCCCTCGAAACGCTCGCCGGTCTGCGGCAACTCGGCCGACACGCGCGGGGAACGGGAATGGACCTCGGCGCCGACATGATGGGCGACCAGGCGCACAATGCGCTCGCCAGCGGCAGGCGCCATCATTTCCCCTGTATCGGCCAAGCCTTCCGAAAGCCTATCCACCCAGATACGGCCGTCCGGGTTCAGCATTATTTCAACGATCGCGGGATCGTCGAGAAACCGGGCGATGGCGGGTCCAAGCGCGGTGCGCAACATGCGCGAACTGCGCGCGCGCCCCTCGGTATCGTTGTGCGATATAGCCATCCTGTCCCCGTTTGAGCTGGAGCGCGTCAAACAACGCCCGGTCGGGGACGATCAAAGGAGCCTGTAGCGGTCCGATTCAACGGGTTTCAGCCGTCATCGTAGCGTAGCGAGCTATTACCGGCCAACGGCGGCGCCGACGGCCGTCGCACCATTGTGTGAACTTTAGCAATAATTTGTACATCTTTATTGACACTCGACTCCCGCCGGGTTTATGAGAGAACCACCGATAGCCTGCTCTGACAGGCATCGTTCTTTCCACGGCGCGGAGGGTGTCATGAGGTCCGGTCCGGAGGGCGCGATTTCCCGGCGCAGAACCGCCCTTCTCAGGCACGCTGAAACGATAGTGGCATCGTCGCCGCCCGCCTCGACGAAGAGTGGTGGCACCCCGTGAGCATGCTCGAGATCTGGCTGGGCATTCTGCAAGGGCTGGGTATCACCGCAAAGGTCACGGCCTATGGCCTGGTCTTTGCGGTCCCCTTCGCGCTCGTCTTCGGCGTCGCGCAGTTTCTGACCACCGGCTTGACGCGCTTTCTGGTTACCGCCGTGATCGAATTCTGGCGCAGCTCAGCGGTCGTCGTCCTGCTCTTCTTCTTTTATTACGTGCTGCCGGTGATGGGGATCACTCTGTCGGCGCTGACCGTCAGTGCATTGGTGCTCGGTCTCAACACCGGCGGCTATGCCAGCCAAGCGGTTCGCGCCGGGCTGCAGTCCCTGCCCGCCGGCCAACGCGAGGCTGGCATGGCGCTCGGCCTCTCGCGCCCGGCGATCCTGCTCCTGATCGAGCTGCCGCAGGCGCTGGTCGCGATGAGCCCGACCTTCGTCAACAACCTTATCCAGCTCGTCAAGGCGACTTCCCTCGTCTCGCTGGTCACGCTGACGGACATGACCTTCCGCGCCAAGGAAATCGCGCAGACCGACTACGACCCCGTCGCGATCTATTCGGCGCTGCTGCTGGCCTTCTTCGTCGTCTGTTATCCGATCGCACTTGCCGGCCGCTGGCTCGAGGCGCGGGTCAATCCTGAAAGTGGAACGCCGCGTGGGATTTAACTTCGATTTCGCACTTTCGACCGTCCCGACGATCATCGGGGCGATCGGAACGACCCTGCTCGCAACGGTTTTGAGTTGCCTCGGCGCTTCGGCGCTTGGCTTCACTTTCGAAATGATCCGGCGCGGCGGCGGTGCGCCCGGCCTCGCCGTCCGCTTTCTGATCGACTTCGTCCGCTCGACGCCGGTCCTGGCCTGGCTCTATTTCCTGTATTTCGTCCTGCCCTTCTACGGCATCCGGCTTGGCGCCATGACGGTCGGCATACTGGGGCTGAGCCTGTATTACAGCGGCTATCTGGCGGAGGTGTTCAAAGCGGGCATCGACGCGATTCCGAAAGGCCAGCAGGAAGCGGCCAGAGCCTTGTCGCTCAGCCGCCGCGACACGGTCGTTTTCGTCATCGCGCCGCAGATGTTGCGCAATGTCGCCGCACCGTTGGGCAACTATCTCGTTTCGATCCTCAAGGCGACGCCCTATCTCGCAATCCTGGCCGTGCCCGAAATGCTCGGACGCGCCTTCGATATCGCCTCTGAAACCTATCGGTACGCGGAGCCGCTCACCGTCGCCGGCATTCTGTTTCTCGCCTTGGCGCTCATGCTTGCTTATGGCGTGAAACGCATCGAGCAGCGCCTGCTTGCATCTGGACGTCGCTGATGCTCGCCCAAGACCCGCTTCCAGTCTCCGCCATTAACACCACTCCGCAGGTCCAGGTTGATGGCCTCAACAAATGGTTCGGTGCCCTGCACGTCTTGAAAGACATTGATCTCACGATCCGCGCGGGCACACGCATGGTCGTTTGCGGACCTTCCGGCTCGGGCAAATCAACGCTGATCCGCTGCTGCAACGGTCTCGAACCTTTTCAAAAGGGAACGATCCAGCTCGATGGGGTCGCACTGGGAAGAAATGCCCGGGAGACGGCGACGGCGCGCCGACTGACAGGAATGGTGTTCCAGAGCTTCAACCTGTTTCCACATCTCACCGTGCTTGCCAACTGCACGCTGGCGCTGCGCCGCGTTTTCCTGAAATCCGGGCGGGAGGCCGAAGAGATCGCCATGCAGCATCTGACGGCGGTGCGAATCCCCGAAAAGGCGCAAGCCTACCCGGCCCAGCTCTCGGGCGGTCAACAACAAAGGGTAGCGATCGCGCGTGCGCTGTGCCTCAATCCCCGCATCATGCTGTTCGACGAACCCACTTCCGCGCTCGACCCGGAAATGATTAAGGAAGTCCTCGACGTCATGATTGCGCTGGCGAAAACCGGCATGACGATGGTCTGCGTGACGCATGAGATGGGTTTTGCACGCGAAGTCGCCGATGAGATCGTTTTCATGGACGAAGGCCGCATTGTCGAACATGCCCCGTCCAAAGACTTTTTCTCAGCAGCCGCTCACCCACGCGCCCGGCTGTTCCTGGATACCATCCTGAGCCATTGAGAGCAGATCCGTGTGGACCCTGCGTGCCGGCAATCGGCGCGCAAGCGCGCCACATGCCGGAATCGCCGAGCAAATCACCACTCCGGTGCGAAGGCGTAGCCAGCCGAGCGGACCGTCCGGATCACATCGCTTCCCACGGACGCCCGAAGCCGTTTGCGCAGCCTGGCTATATGAACGTCGACGCCCCGCACGTCGGTTGCGGCGGCATGTTCAGGCCACGCGGTCGCGACCAGTTCCTCGCGGCTGAAGACCTTGCCAGGCTGCGCCAAAAGGCTGCGCAAAAGCTTGAACTCGATCGGTGGCATCGCAATTTCTTTTTGCCGGAAGAATGTCCGGTGGGTCTGCCGCTCCAGCCGGAAATCGCCCTGCACCAACTCACCCGAGTCCGTTTCGCGCGATAGCTTCGCAAGGCCCGCTTTGCCATGGAGCCATGCCAGAAGCTGTTCAGGGGCGAACGGCCGGGAAAAAATCTCGTCGACGCCAGCCTTGATCAAGTCCAGATGCAGCTTGCCGGAACGCGGAGCAACCAGGCTCACGACCGGCGTCCCTTTGGTTGCGGCGCCAGACTTCAACCAGGTGCACTGTCTGACCACTGCACGGTCGCCTGGATGGCAGTCCATGATCACGGCAAGCGGGGATGCCACCTCGATTGCGCGTGCGATTTCCCGGTCTCCCGTGATCAGTCGAATTTCGAAGCCCGATACCGAAAGTATGTGCCCGAAGACCAGGAAAAAATCCGGGTCCTTCGAGGAGATCAGGACCAGCGGCTTCATGAGTCCATCAACCGGGTTCGATACATCATAAGGCTGACTACCGCGCAAATGGGCGCGATGACAACATCGTTGGTCTTCTTTGAACTCATTCAACCTTTCTGAGTCCTGCCTCAGCCCAAGCTTCGGGTGCTTATGGATAAAGCGGGAATGCATAGAGTGTGGACGGCAGCCTTGCGCCTCAATCACGCCGTTGTGGACCATCGACTGCTTGCCAAAAGCGGGCGTAGGCAGCTTCGATAGTTCATGGCGAAAAGGATTCGGAATCACTTTCGCAGCGAAGTACCCTCCCGTTCCGCGGATGATCAAGCAGCACCACGTTCAGCAATGGGCTGTGTACCCTCATGACGTGGATGACTCGGGCTCTCGTGGTTGGTTGGCACCCTCGGCCACGATCAATACCAATACTAAGTGTGCCTAGCCTATGCTGAGGCTGAGCAACAGGGACGAGTTTCTCGCTTGAAGAACTCCGACTTTAGAACAGCGTACGAGTAAGCCGAAACGCTTTGGCGCGACGGTGTCGTCAAGGGATGGCTCTGATCTAGCTAGGAACGTACCGCGGCCATCCGCACTCTGAACCCGGCTGCAGCTTGGCCGCATCCCGTTCGCTTGGCAATTCTATGCTATGCGGTGCCGAACTTGGGCGCGGAACATTCCTTTATGTGATTGGCCGCCGCCAAACCTCGCAAGCAACTCGGCGACGGTGTGTGCCGGGGTAGCAGGGCTGATCAAGAATCCCTGTATTTCCGTGCAGCCATTCTCGCGCAGGATGTCGAGTGTCTCCTGAGACTCCACGCCCTCTGCCGTGCTGCTCATGCCAAGATCATGCGCCAAGCCCGTGACAGCTCGAACGATGGCAGCGGAATCCCTTTCCGATGAAAGGTGCTGGACGAACGAGCGGTCGATCTTGATCTTGTCGAAAGGGAAGCTTCGTAGATAGCTCAGGCTGGAATAGCCGGTCCCGAAATCGTCCATGGCAATCCGGACGCCCAGGGATCGCAGCTTGTGCAGCGTCGTTAGGGTCGTTTCGCCCTGTTGAAGCAGCACTGATTCCGTTATTTCCAACTCCAACCGATGAGGCGACACCTGGCTCGTGGCAAGTGCTCCCACCACGCTCTCGACCAAGCCTCGGCTCTTGAACTGAACGGGAGACAAATTGACTGCGACCGTGATTTGCAATGGCCATTTCGCCGCTTCCGCACAGGCCTGGCGCAACACCCAATCCCCAATCTGCACAATGAGGCCGGTCTCCTCCGCCAGAGGGATAAATTCATCAGGTGGAACCATCCCACGTTTGGGATGGTGCCAGCGCAGAAGCGCCTCGAACCCGCAGATCTCGTTAGCGACGATATTGAATAGAGGCTGATAATATAATTCGAACTCGCCATTCGTCAGCGCAGAGCGCAATTCCTGCTCAAGGCAGCGTCGCGCCTGCAGGCGAATGTCCATTTCCTGTTCAAAGAAGCGAAACGTTCCCCGTCCTTCTGACTTGGCGCGGTAGAGGGCCATATCAGCGTTTTTCATCAGTTGATCACCGTCAATGCCGTCGCTGGGCGCGATCGTCACCCCCACGCTCGCTCCAACTACGAGTTGGTGACCCTCAATGAAATACGGCGCTCCGATAATTCCAATCAGACGCTCGGCAAGATCACTTGCCGCCTCGGGCCGCTCCAGTTCGACTTGAATGACGGAGAACTCGTCGCCGCCCAATCTTGCCACCAGGTCGCCGTCACGAAGCTGTTCCATTAGGCGCTTTGCAACCTCCTGGAGAAGTGCATCCCCTATCGGATGCCCGAGGGTATCGTTGATCTCCTTGAAGCGGTCGAGATCCAAGCTAAGTACCGCGAAGCTTGTCCCTGTTCCGATATCACCTAGTGCCGCTTCGAGCTGTTGGCGAAAGAGCACACGGTTCGGCAGGTTAGTGAGAGAATCATGACTAGCCAGGTAGACGATTCGTGCCTCGGCTTCACGCCGCTCCGATATGTCCTCGTGGGTCGCAACCCAACCCCCTCCCGGAAGCGGATCAAAAAGAATCTCTATTGTGCGCCCATCCTTCTGCTCGACGATATCGGTCCGGTGTTTATTTTGAGCCACCATATCGAAGCGCTCGTCAAAGTACGTATCCGCACTTTTGCTATAGCTGCCGATCCCCACGCGATGTTCAAGAATCGCCGATAGCGGCGTCCCCGTTTTGATCAGGTCGTCTGGCAAATCGTAAAGGTCGGCAAAGCGGCGGTTGCACGTGATCAAGCGTTGATCAGTGTCGAACATGCACAATCCCTGGGACATGTTATTCAACGCGCACTCGCTGATTACGTACTGATCACGGAGTTCGCGCTCGCGTGCGTCTAAACGTGCCAATGTTCGGTCGAGCACTCGCAACGGAAGCACCCGAAAAAGAAGGAAGGCTCCAATGCCGAGAACACCACTGACCAGCGCGACGATGCCAGTCTCAATCAGGAGCGGCCTGACGCTCTCTCGAGCCTCCACCCAGGCAACGGTCTCCCCATCGAGATGTATCGGAGCGCGTCTCGCAAGGGCAGGCCTGGGGACGTCCCCACCTTCAGCATAGACCGTTCGCCCGTCCAGGCCGATTATTTGCTGGCGCGATTCATCCCGTTCCGCAAGCGGCCTATCTGCCAGAATGTCCTCAAGCCGCAAGGTGGTGTAGGCCCAGAGGGGCCCGGTTTTGTAGACATACTGGGCGACTTTCGCAGCACTTCGCCCTGCCTCGGAATTTACGTGGTCGCTTGCCTCCAGATAGTCATCGACGGCATAGCCGAGGGGGATGATAACGCCGATCATCAAGGCGAAAGCCGATCCAGTGGCCTTGATGACAGTTCGGATATTTAAAGTCATTTGGGGGCTACTGGCCGACGGGCAGGATGCCGGCTTCCAGCATGATTGCCGTAGCTGCATCTGATTTCAGAAAATTCGCAAAACCAGTAGCCGCCGGACGGGCGGCGTTGGCGACAAGGAAGTGCAGCGTCTTTTCGTACGGGTAGAGACCTGACTTCAGGTTCTCCAAGGTTGGCTCGACCCCATCGATCTGCATTACGCGCAGATCGCGCCCTTCCGTCAGCATCTGCACCAGACTAGCGCTTGTGATCGAGCCCACCGTCCCCTCTGCGGCGGTTGCGTTATCCTGGTCGGTTGTCGCGACAGGAATTTCGGGGCGAAGGCGAGCCCGAACCAAAGCCGCTGGCATGCCGGGAAAGTACTTTTCAAGCAGACGCGTATCGCTTTCCGTCTCAGGGCGCAGCACGATCCTGATCGGGCTTTTGTCCAGCCAGTTAGTCCGCTCTCCGCCAAAGATTGCTGCAACGGCATCTGCCTGTAGCGGTTCCGGCTCAACCTGGGATGTCACAAGCACAAAAGGTGTGCGAGCTGTGGCCACCGAACGTAGCCCTTTCTCCTCTTCCTCTAGTTTTAAAGATCGCGACGCAACCGCAACGTCTATGGCGCCATCCGCCAGCGCCTTGATGCCGCCACTTGTCCCGAGGCTCGGCACGACTTCGATGCCTATACCTGGCGCCGTAGCCGCGTACGCCTCTCCCATCCTTTGCAGCAGCTGAAGACCCGCGCCGGTCCCGCCGATGCGCAGTGACTCCGCACCGCAGTTCGAATACCCCGCAACGAGGAATCCACAGGCAGCGAGTGAGACCCATACCTTGGAAGTAAATTTCCTTGTCATCTCACGTCTCATTTTCAATAAATCTACTGGATGGGAGGGCGAGAACCCTTACGATATTGATAACAAATTTATGTATTGAAGAATATTGATAGAAATAATTTTGGCCACCGCGGGCTCAATTCCCAGAGCCTAGGCTCATCTAGAAAAGCCAGTAGCTGAATGACGTCGGAAGCGTGCACAGCTGGAAAAGGCTACCAGCAGGCCGAATGCGCCGTAACAAACATTAATACCGCGAGGGCGCAGCCCTAAACCTTTTGGAGGACGCGCCGCGGTTAGATGGGCATGTGCAAGTTTTCAGCCCAGCGAATTCAGAACACAGGTTGGCTCGAGTGCGAGATATTGGGCCTCGCCCATTGAACGTCTGCTCTTGCTTCCCCGACACTTTAAGCGGACTTATCGCTTCCGGCTCTGACCGGTAGTGTCTTGCGACGTTTTCTCCCTCGGCCAATCAAGGGCGAGGAGAACTCACATGGGCCATTCTCAATTAGATGATGCTAGTCGCGAGCGCGCAGCTTGGAATACGGAAAGAAGGTTGGCACCAAGCGTCCGTTCGCCCAGAAGCAGATTTGGGCAATTCGCTTCTTCCTTGATCGCGAGAGACGCGTTCGGGACCGAGCGTTCGATCTGGCAATCGACAGCAAGCTTCGCGGGTGTGACCTGGTCAAGATCAGGATCCGCGAGGTGGTCGCCGGACCCGATCTACGGACTCGCGCGATCGTCGTTCAGCAAAAGACGGGGCGGCCGGTCCACTTCGAGATCACCAGTGACGTAAGAGCCAGCCTTCTGGTTGGCTCGAGCGACGTGGAGGCTCGGTCGAGGACTATGCGTTCCCGAGCCGGGTCGATCACTCACGCCATATGAGTACAAGGCAATACGCGCGCCTCGTCGACGAATGGGTAACCGCGATTGGTCTGCGTTCGGAGGAATAGGGCACGCACTCGCTGCGACGCACGAAGGCGTCGATGATGTACAAGGCGACGGGAAACATCCGGGCCATCCAGATCTTGCTTGGTCACTCCAAGATTGAGAACACGGTGCGCTATCTTGGTGTCGACGTGGAGGACGCGCTCCTCTTGGCTGAGCGAACCGAGATCTTACGTTGAGCGGCCATCCGCCGCAGCGTGGATGGCCGCTTCTGACCCGCGGTATACCCGGTTGCTCCGACCATCGTGGGGTGGGTTGCTGCCTGTCCGGTTCCGTGACCCATTCGCGTGAAGCGTACGTTCCATGCTTGCTGCTGTTGTTGAACGGATACTACCTTGCCAATCGTCAGGGTCGAAATCGCGAAGGGCGTAGCTACCGTCGAGCAGAAGCGAAAAGTGATCCGCCGGATTACTGACGTCCTGGTGGAAGAGCTCGGTCGCAATCCAGAATATGTGTTTGTCTTGATCGATGAAGTCGACACCGACAACTGGGGGCGAAATGGCCAGCCGCTATCTGAGCGGTGGCAGCTGCCAGAGGACTCCAGCTGATTGCCTGGTTTCCGTAGCTTGGCGGATGACCTCATGGGGTGGAAAGTCGACTGGCAGCTTTTTGCCGAAGGCTACCTGAAAGCGGCCATAACGGGACGAGTGTACTTGGCGGTCTCTGTTATGGGCTGGTATCGCTTCATCTTGACCTTCCACGCCAGCATTCCTAGAAGATGGGCATGGCAACACACTTCTGATTGGCCGCAGCCTGCGGCATTGAGCAAAGCGCACCCCGCACGGCGGGCCGCTTCCATTTGCCAAGTGTCAATCAGAGATTTTCATGCCCACGCTTTACCTCACTTGCGGTCTTCCCGGCTCAGGGAAGACTTCGCTCGCCAAGATTATCGAACACCAAGCATCCGCCCTCCGCCTCACTGGAGATGACTGGATGCATCATCTCTATCCCGGCATCTCAACCCCTGAAGCCGAAATGGGTCCGTGCCGACGAAGGGTCGAGAGCCTACAATGGCAGATTGCTCTGCGGGCCATCAGGCTTCAATGCAACGTAGTGGTGGATTGGGGAGTGTGGTCGCGGGCAGAACGCGACGCCTGCCGGGATGAAGCACACGCAGCTGGAGCCAAGGTAGTCTTATGCTTCCTTGATGTCCCATTTGAGGAGCTGAGCGACCGCCTCGCTCGCCGAAACACCGAGCTCCCAGTCGGCACTTTCCACATCACGCGAGCGGACCTGCTTAGGTGGTCAAGACTGTTTGAAGCGCCAAGCGCAGAGGAGACGGCGCTTTTCGATCTGCCAGACGTTCCAGCCATCACCGCTCTTTTGTAACGCAGGACACGCTCGTCTGGGTCTTCGAAGCAGGCGGTGGGGACAGTCTGCCAGTCGAGCCGCCTGTGACAGCTTTCTGGCAGACTGGCTGATGATGCGAAGGTCTGAAATGGGGTCGTTGGCCGAACGTTGGCTTTCTCGTTTCTCGGACCAAAACCGGACGGTCAGCTTCCGGCCAAAAATGGTTGTCGAATAGTTTTACAATTCGCGATCGATTGGCGGTCCTCGGCTGGCGAGCTTCGGTTGGCGATTGGTATCCTTTTAGATCTTGTCCGCAAGTATCACGCCGCTGATGCCGTAGGCGCGGCGCGTCTGTTCGACAGCCTCGGGCGTGACATCGATCAACAGCGCGATGATGTCGCCGTCGGGATGTTCCAGAACTTGGCCGAGTTCAATCAACGTCCAGCCAAGCGCGCGCAGCCGTTTTGGCCAGAATGTCTCGCATACGACGCTGATCTGTCGAATCCCAAGGCGCTGAGCGGTCTCGAGTAGACCGCAAAGAACCAAGCCGGCGATCGGCGACGGGGCGCCTTGCGTGCGAAGCGATGGAACGACGAAGAAACGCGTCCATTCGAAGATTTCCGCCGCTCTCGGAGGCCTGCCGCCGGCGAGAACCGGGAACACCTCGCTCATGAGATGCGGCTCCAGCGTCGGCACGAGACGGGAGCCGCCTGCGATCTTGCCGTTGATATCGAGCGCCAGAATATAAAGCGCATGCTCGTTGTCGAAGACGTCGATCTCGATGTTGATGGGGCGTGCGACGGCGCGCCAACGCCTCTGCTTGACGTAAATCTCGTAGCGTATCCGAAAGTAGCGCTCCAGAACTTTCCTGTAGTGCTTCCTGTTATCCCAATTTACCAAATGTATACGAACCATGACTCCTCCAGGCGGAGGGTCGTAGGAAAACGGACTTGCCGTACGTATGACGGTATTCAGGTATTGCTAAATCTGGATTTCCTGCCGTCGCAGCGCCTTGACGATGGCATGCGCGACATTGATCGCATCGAGCTTTCCTCGAATGTTGCGCTGATGGCTTTCAACCGTGTTCCTGGTGACGCCGAGGATACAAGCAATGTCATCGGTGGATTTGCCTTGCGCGCTCCATTCCAGGAGTTCGCGCTCGCGCGCCGTCAAGGGCGTGGGTTCATCGCCATCGCTGGGTGTTTCCAGCCCTGAGAGGCTTCGAAAGGTATGCACGCAAAGCGTCTCGATAAGAGGGATGGCGCCTGGCGGAACGTCCATTCGGTCACTCGCCATCGTGACGACGCCGGGTCCTACCAATGGGACATGAATTGGGACGCAGAGGCCTTCATTCATCCCGAACTCGGCCGCCTCGTCCATGACCAGCTTCGCGCGAGGGACCAGCCTTGCGGCCGGCAGCTCGTCCCATCGGAAAGGCTCTGGCGAGTGCCGGCACTGGGCGACACAAGGATCGTGCAAAAAATATTCCTCGGTGACGTAGCGACGATGCCATTCAGGAGACCAGCCATCAGCAAGAATTTCACGCTGCCAGTCCGTACCGTGCGGCACAGGCAGGCCGGTGATCAGAAAATTGCGCAATCCATAGCGCTCCATGGCTAAGCGGAATTCCTGAAGAATTGCATCGGCCGACCGCGCAGTATCGATCCTCGTGATAGCCGCAAAAAGGTCGACAACAGTTTCGTTCTCCATTGTAAGACCTCAACCAAAGTCAGGCCCTACCCCGCGGAACAACCTATGGCTGTCTCGACACCGCCTTCAATGGGACATTGCATCGAATGTACACTAGAGGAGTCAATCACGCATCACAAAGATGAGATAAGTGAAAATCAGGTCAGCACTGCATTGTGGAAGTCTGGCGTCAATCGGTCGACTTTGAAGCGGCTGGTTTCGTCACCCGAATGGCTCGTTTACTTGCAGGGCTTGCCGAAACCAACTCCTGTGGCTCGACATTCAAAGCCTTAGCTAAAATTTCGACTGTATCCAGCGTGGCGTTGCGCCGCCCGGCCTCGACGCTGCTTATGTAGGCGCGCGTGCGGCCCGAAACGAAAGACAACTGCTCCTGAGAGAGTTTTCTTTCTCTCCGAAGCCGCTGCACGTTCAGGCCAAAAACGCCGCGAAGTTTCATCAAACAACGGATGCAACGACGCGCACTATGGTGCGACACACTATAGTGCACATTCCGCATTGACAGCCGTGCTGCGGACTGTTGAAACAACCAGCGAATTTCATCGTTTCCTGGATAAGGAATAGCCATGGCGAGCCGGCCGTTTCGCGACCTCGCACACAACATGTCCGCGCATCTTTCGGCCGAGCAAAACCAACCTGGTATGGACGCAGGTCGTGTCCTAGAATTCGTCTGCATCCGATGCGGCGCTTCCTACCCCGCTGATGTCACCATCGACTCCAGGGGATGCGCGCGCTGCCGAGACACCGCGCCAGCAAATCTTCGTCCGGTTTATGCGGTCCCGCACCTCCATCCCTTTGACGGCGCCACCAGTCCGCGCTCGCTGTGGCGTTTTGCGCATATGCTGCCCTGCACAGAAGCGGAGGCGGTGAGCCTCGGCGAGGGTCTGACACCTTTGCTTGCCGCGCCGCGCATCGGCGCGTTTCTGGGCGTGCCGGACCTTGCAATCAAGGACGAAGGCCGAAACCCGACCTGGTCGCATAAAGATCGCTTCTCGACCATCGCGGTCAGCGTGGCGCGCGCGCGTGGCGCGAAAATCGTCGCGACCGCCTCATCGGGAAACGCCGGCGCTTCGCTGGCGGCCTACGCTGCCCGCGCGGGGTTGAAATGCATCGTCACCACCTTTGCGGGATCGGCAGGCGCGATGCTGGCACAGATCCGCAAATACGGCGCGACGGTCCTGCCCTTGGTCAGCAAAATGGACCGATGGTCGCTGCTTGAACAGGCAGCGGCCCGTTACGACTGGTTCATCGCATCGCCCTATCACGGTCCGGTCGTCGGCAGCCATCCACTCGGCATCGAGGGCTACAAGACGATTGCCTATGAGATCGTCGAGCAATCAAACGGGACGGCGCCAGACTGGTGCGTCCTGCCGGTCTGCTACGGCGATGCGTTGTCCGGCGTGTGGGCCGGCTTTTGCGAGCTGTTCGCGCAAGGGTTGATCACGCGCCTGCCTCGTCTCGTCGCAGCGGAGGTGCATGGGTCGCTGTCGGACGCTCTGGCCAGCGGCGCCGATGCGTTGAGTGAACGCAAGATGCTTTTCGATAGCCTAGCCGTATCGATCGGCACGCCGCGCAGCACTTTTCAGGCGTTGAAGGCGCTGCGCGAATCCGGCGGGCACGCCGTTCCAGTCAACAATCACGGCCTGATCGCAATGCAGGAACGCCTTGCGCGGGAGGAAGGAATCTTTGCCGAACTGGCGTCGGTCACGCCGCTGATGGCGATCTCGGTATTGAAGGCCGAAGGTATCATCGCAGCCACAGACCGTGTCGTGGCCGTCGTGACAGCCAGCGGTCTCAAGGACCTCGATCGGTCCGCCGGATCGAACGAACACGATCAGGTCTTCCTGACGACGGACGATGCCTGGCGCTGGCTCGACAAGAACGGGCTGGATCTCGCTTCATAGATTTTCCGGCGCACCAACAACCGGCGGCCCTTCGCCTGCTGCCTGCATTTTCAGCACCTCGCCGAGGCTGCGACGCAACCAAAGAAAGCGCGTCCACTGCGTCTCTGCGGCCGGCGCGATCGTCGTCAGCGTCCTCGGCTCCAACAGTTCCTCGCAGGGCCAGCCAGGCAGAGCCGCAAGCCAGTCATCATTGTATACAGTCTCGGCATGGCGATGGCCTTCGTCAGGCATGATGACCGCAACCTGCGCGTCGGGAAGCGTCGTTGCAACCCAGTGCGCCACCAAAGCGGCGGCCCCGCTGGTCGGCCCCATGAAGAGGCCGTGCTCGCGCAGCAAACGATGCGCGGTCATGTAGGCCGGATAGGCGCCAACCCAATGGATCTCGTCGACAAGCTCATGCCTGACATTTTTAGGAAGTACGCTGTTGCCCAAGCCCCGCAGCATGCGTTTGCCGACCGGCTGTCCGAACAGGATGCTGCGATGTGTATCGACGGCAAACACCGTCAGATGGGGAAAGACAGTTCGCAAAAAGGACGCGGTGCCGCATAGCGAGCCGCCCGTGCCGACGCAGCCGACGAGGCAGTCAACCTTGCCCATTGCCCGGATGAAAAGTTCGGCCAGCCGCGCATAGGCAAGCCAGTTACCCGGACTGTCGTATTGGCGGGTCCAGAAGCCATCCGGCTCCTTCGCCAGGATTTCCTGAAGGTGCTCCAGCCGGCCCGGCTGGTTGCCGTCGCCGCGCGGATCGTCAAGGGCGATGACCGTGGCGCCGATGCGCTCCAGGCGAGCTTTATATTTGGCATCGATCAGCGTTGAAGCTGTGACCAGCGTAAGGCGATAGTCACGCGCCGCCGCCAGCAGCGCCACCGCCATTCCAAATGTACCGGACGTCGTCTCCACAATATGGGAGCCGGCCTTCAGTTCGCCATCCGACGCTGCGCGATCCAGAATGTAACGGGCCGGCATCAGCTTCATCAGCGGGAACGCCGCGGCCACGAGATTGGGGGCCAGGCGCGCAAGGCGCGGGGTCTCGAGGTCCCTGAAATAGTTCACGTCGAGGGTCACCATGTCCAGCCCTCCGCATTAACGAGATGGACCTCGACATCCTTGAAGCCGGCACGTCTCATCTGCTGCGCGACCAGGGCCGCGCGTCGCTTCAGATTCGATGCGAAAAGATCGAAAATCAGGCCGAACAACGAACCGCTATGGGCGACTTGCACCCCGCACGCTCCGGCTCGCCGGGCGATTTCGGCGATCTCGCCGAAGCCCTGTTTCGGCAAGTGCCGTTGACTGATCAGGGCACTGGCCGAGGCGGCGCGTCCAAGAAGATAGGGATCCTGGAGGCGAACCGCCCGCGCCACCAGCGCCCTAAGCACGCCGAATTCCTGGATTTCGGCGCTGTCGTAGCGTGCGGGCGGCAGCTGCAATGTATCGACCGTGACCCCGCCATTTGCCTTGAAGCCGACCAAAAGCAGCGGCGGCAGGGAGCCGCCGAAATTCTCGATCACCGTGCCTTCGCGTTGCGCGAAAAGCACTGCGTGTTCGTCGAACGCGATCGCGTCGCTGGCACGCTCGGCAGCCACGGCGAGACGCCCGATGCTTGACGGTCGCAGCTGGACGTCAACGGCTGCGGCGACAGCACGAATGGAAGCGACAACGTCGGCCGTCGATGAGCCGTAGCCGTGCCCCACGGGAATTGAGCTTTGAAGCGTCAGCTCGCCGCCGCCGGTGACGTTCAAGAAATCGAGCGTGAGCCGCGCGGCTGCCGACGCCTTGACCTTGTGATCGGGGCGGACAACGACCGCATTGTCGTCGCTCCTGGCAAAGCTCGCCTCCGATCTCAAGCCGACAATTGGCAACGTGACGAGCCCGCGATGAAGGCGCCCGCCATCGTCCTTGAAGACGCCTTGGATGAGTTCGCCGTGATGCGCAATCGCCACCGCCGTTCCAACCAGCGACCGCAGCGCTTCACGGCTCATAAGATCGCCGGCCTCAGCCATTTTCACCTCCCCCAGGCTTTCTCGCCATGCGGGAAGATGGCGCCGACGATTGGCGACCGCCCTCAAGGAATTCCGGTATTGACGGCTTCCTGATGAACGATCTGGCCGCAAGGCGATGCTGGCGGATCGTCAGGCGGCGGAGCTGAGGTGCCGCAGCGGCCGGCCGGCCGAAACCGATTGCGCCGCGGCCATGATGCCTTGCGCATCGATCCCGTAATGCCGGTAGAGATCCGCGATCGTACCGGTCTGGCCGAAATGCTCGACACCGAGCGCGCGCGTACGGTGGCCATGGACCGATCCCAGCCAGGCGAGCGTCGCGGGATGCCCGTCCAGCACCGTCACGATGGCGCACGACGCCGGGAGGCCAGCCAGCAGGCGCTCGACATGGCTGGTGGCGCGCGGATGGCCATACTGGCGCGCGCGCGCCGCGGCAGACCAGCCGGCATTCAGCCGATCGGCCGAGGTCACGGCAAGAAGCCCGACATCGCGCCGGTCGCCGGCCATCAGCCCCAACGCCTGCACCGCCTCCGGCGCGACAGCTCCCGAATAGGCGATCACCACAGCAGCATTCGGCCCGGGTTTGCGCAGCCAGTAGGCGCCGTTGACGACGGCGCGCGCCAGCGGATCCTCCATTTGGCGAGCCGGCTGTTCGACCGATCGCGTTGAGAGCCTGAGGTAGACCGACCCTCCAGTGCGATCGCGTAGCCAGGTTTGGTCGTCGGGCTCGGCCTCGCCGGAGCGCTGCATGTAGTCGAACGCCCAACGCAGGATGACCGCCAGCTCGTCGACATAGGCCGGCTCGAATGCCGCCAGGCCATCCTGCGCCATGCCGATCAGCGGCGTGGCGATCGACTGATGCGCTCCGCCCTCGGGCGCCAGCGTCACGCCGGAAGGCGTCGCCGCCAGAATGAAACGCGCATCCTGATAGCAGGCATAGTTGAGCGCATCGAGGCCACGCTCGATGAAGGGGTCGTAGAGCGTGCCGACCGGAAGCAGGCGCTCGCCGTGAAGCGAGTGCGATAGACCAAGCGCCGATAGCATCGTGAAGAGATTCATCTCCGAAATGCCCAGTTCGAAATGCTGTCCCGACGGCGAAAACGTCCAGTTGAAGGTAGAGGGAATGCGTTCTTCACGGAAGAGGTCCGCCTGGCCGCCGCGCGCGAACAGACCCCGCCTGTTCACCCAGGCACCGAGATTGGTCGAGACCGTGACGTCCGGA
Source organism: Hyphomicrobiales bacterium (assembly GCA_900472295.1). Lineage (GTDB taxonomy): Bacteria > Pseudomonadota > Alphaproteobacteria > Rhizobiales > Rhizobiaceae > Mesorhizobium. The sequence continues at coordinate 35,378 of UCIA01000049.1, forward strand.
GACGTAGTGACCACACGCTTTGCAAAATCGCTATCCGACTTAGCGATCTCGTGCATCAAAAGGCCGAACCCCTGCTGTGTCGACATGGAGACCTGGGGGCCACAGGATATCTGTGCCGGTACGGATACGGCTGAGGCTTTATGGCGACGGGTAGCTGCCTGAGCGAAAGGCGACGACGCCAGATAGGACCGGATCACGGCTTCATCATAGGCAAGGCCTTCGAACATGTCCCATTCATGCCCCTTGCGGACACCCATGCGTTGCCGCAGCGCGTCGACTTGCGCCGGTGTCATCAATCCGGCGTGATTGTCTTTGTGGCCGGCGAGCGGCAGGCCGAACCCTTTGATCGTATAGGCGATGAAGCAGGTCGGACGATCATGCGCGCGCGCTTCCTCGAAGGCATCGATGATGCTTGCCAGATCATGGCCGCCGAGATTTGCCATCAAGGCGGCAAGGTCTTCGTCGCTGCGCTTCTCGATCAGGCGGGTGACTGGTCCCTGATCACCGAGGTCGTCCAGAAGGCGCCTGCGCCATGCGGCGCCGCCCTGGAAGGTCAGCGCGGAATAGAGCTGATTGGGGCATGCATCGATCCAGGACCGCAGCTTTTCGCCGCCCTCTTCCTCGAAGGCCGTCCTTTGCAAGGTCCCATGTTTCAGGATCACCACTTCCCAGCCGAAGTTGCGAAAGATGGACTCGAAGCGCTGCCACAGCCCTTCGCGCACCACCGCATCAAGGCTTTGCCTGTTGTAGTCGACGACCCACCAGGTGTTGCGCAGGCCGTGCTTCCAGCCTTCGAGAAGAGCCTCGAAGATATTGCCTTCATCCATCTCAGCGTCGCCGAGAAGGGCGACCATCCGGCCCTCAGGCTTGTCCGCGTTCCAGCCCTTTGCCCTGACATAATCCTGGACCAGGGACGAGAAGAGGGTTTGCGCCACGCCCAGTCCAACCGACCCGGTCGAGAAATCGACATCGTCGATATCCTTGGTTCGAGACGGGTATGACTGGGCGCCGCGATAGCCGCGAAAATTCTGCAGCTGCTCAAGCGTCTGCCTGCCGAACAGATACTGGATGGCATGGAAGACCGGGCTGGCATGCGGCTTGACGGCAACGCGGTCTTCAGGCCTGAGGATCTGGAAGTAGAGCGCCGTCATCAAGGTCGAGGCGGATGCCGACGACGCCTGGTGGCCACCGACCTTGAGGCCGTCCTGCGACCCGCGAACATGATTGGCATGATGGATCATCCAGACAGCCAGCCACAGAACCTTGCGTTCAAGCTCGGAAAGGATCGTCATCGTCGGCTCCCGTGAAATCACGGCTCAACGATAGCGGCCAAGGTCCCTCAAAAGTGGCTATTCTTACGCAAGCATATCAATGATATTGGCTGATTCAGCCAGTAATAGCGCCCAGATGAGGGAAACGTGCCAAATCCGACGCTCGATGCAATCGACCTTAAAATCATCGCCGCGCTGCAGAAGAACGCAAAGGCGACGACGAACGACCTGGCTGAAGCCGTCGGTCTTTCACCTTCACCTTGCGCCCGGCGCGTCAGGCTCCTGGAGAGCGCCGGCGTCATCAAAGGTTACACCGTGGTCCTCGACCAGAAGAAGCTCGGCTTGCCGATCAGCGCTTTCGCGTCGATCAAGCTTGAACGGCAACGCGAGGATGACCTCGACCACTTCTCCCAGGCGGTGCTGCGCTGGCCGGAGGTGGTCGACTGCTATCTGATGACCGGCCAGCGGGATTACCTGATGCGCATCGTGGTGCGCGACCTCGAGGCCTATGAGCGGTTCATCAAGGACAAGCTGACGCGGCTGGACAACATCGCTTCGATCGAAAGCAGCTTCGCGCTTGGCCAGGTCAAGCGCTCGGAAGTCTTGCCCGTCTAATCGACCGGTTGTCTCGAACCATCGCGGCGGCAACTGAGCGAGGTTGGGGCGCCCGCGTCAACCCAATCGCAACTCACGAACAAACGTATTCCTCCCGTCGCCACGAGCGAGAGCCTCTCACTGCTGCGTTCGCAATATTTCGTATATATCTTGTATATCTATATTGACGGATTGCCCTTTTCAAACGTAGCGTCGCGCGGCTGAGGCGGAACGCCTGCGCGCAACAACTCAATCTCACGGGAGGACTGCACCGATGAAATTTCGAGCCCGATCGGCCGCCATTGGCCTGGCCTGCATCGCTTATGCCGCGCTTGTTGGATCTCTACTGCCGGCCGCGGCGGAGACCACAAAAGAACGCGTCTTGAAGGAAGGACGCATCGTCATCGGCATCCATAACCGGTCGCCATGGGGCTACAAGAAGGAGGGAACCGGCGAGTTGCTCGGCTGGCATCCGGATCTTCTCAGGGCTGCCTTCGCCGATCTCGGCGTCAAGCAGGTCGACTTCGAGGTCACCGAGTTCGGCGCCTTGATCCCTGGCCTGATGGCCGGCCGTTTCGATGCCGTCGCATCCGGCCTATCGATAACGCCGGAGCGATGCCAGCAGGTCGCCTTCGGCGCTCCCGACCTGAGGTCGGACGACGCGGCGATCGTGCTTGCCGGCAACCCCAAGGCGATCCATAGCTATGCGGATCTTGCCAAAAAATCCGACGCGATCATGGGCGGCGGCCGCGGCAGCAATGTCATCAAGAACGCCATCACCGAGGGCGTGCCGGAGGACCGCATACTGCAGTTCCCCGACATCGAGACCAACATCGCGGCACTGCGCGCCGGCCGCATCGACGCGGCTCTGTTCTCGTCCCCGACGGTGATCGGGTTGCTTGCCGGCAACAGGAGCGCCGATCTGGAGCGCGCCAACCCGTTCACGACGGACGAGAAGTCGATCAGCTACATCGCAATCGCGTTCCGGAAGGACGATGGCGATCTGCGCGACCTCTACAATCAGGGTCTGGCGAAGGTCATGTCGAACGGCACGATCGCCACCATCATGGCCAAGTACGGATTTGGCCCGACGGAAAACGTGCCGCCAGGATTGACGACGTCGCAATTGTGCGGAGCCGCCAACTGAACGCCATCAGCAACATAACCCAGCTGGCATCAACAGCGCGGGCGGCCCGCGCTGGCGATGACCGGGTGCGGACCGCCCTCCCCCAAATGCGGCGTCGTCATCATGGCCGCCTTGGTCAATTCGATCGGGCGCTTCGGATCGGACAGGAATGCCACGACGCCGCCAGGGGTTTTGTCCGGTCTGCCATGGAGCACGTGCAGGATCGCACCGACCAGCAGCGCGTGGCTCGTGTTTTCCCAATGGTTGCGCCTTTCAAGCGAGCTTTCGGGATCGGCCGGGATGTCGGCGGTGTTTTGTACGTCGCGGACCTCCCATTCCCCACGCCGGACCTCGGGAAAGTAACTCGAGGCGTAGCCGCTCGGGCAGACGCTCATGTCGCTTAAGAACCTTGATCTCGCCGAGGGGCAATGAATCGCGAATGAGCAAGGAATACGTGGTTTTCAGGACGCGTCTCGTCGTAGCCGTCCGGCATCTGAAGTTCCGCATCCCAGGTGTAGATGCCAGTTAGGTTGATGTGGTCCCAACTGAGCGACGAGATGTGCTTCAACAAAGTATCAGGAATGTCTCGTCCCGCTCCGTGTAAGCTGGGGCGCCAAGACCGCCGCGCCAGCTGACGCGTCGGGCGTCATACGCGATCGCGTATATCTCTCTTTTATACGTGATCACGTATATTCACTTCTTATACGCAACTCCGTATATTGACGATTAATACGCGACCGCGTATATTGCGGTCATGGAGACCCATCATGACAGACCAGATCGCTCGCAACGAAAAACAACTCGGAGCCATTCTGCGCCGCGCCCGCAAGAATGCCGGCCTCACGCAAGGCTCGCTCGGCAACCAGATCCACCTGCGCCAGGGCACGGTGTCTCGCCTAGAGGCCGGCGAGCCCGCGATGCAACTCCGCACCTTGATGGCCGCCCTCTCCGCTCTCGACCTTGAACTCGTCGTGCGCGCGCGCAGCAAAGGCAGCTCTGCTGATATCGAGGACCTGTTCTGATGGCGAGGCGCCCGGCTCACATCCCCCTGAATGTCTTCCTGAACGGGCGTCTGGTGGGCGTGCTGCGCAGGGAATCGACGGGCGCCATCGACTTCCAATACGCACGCGAATGGCTGGACTGGCGCGGCACCTTCCCGATCTCACTCTCGCTCCCCCTGCGGGAAGACCGCTATATCGGCACGCCAGTGATCAACGTCTTCGACAACCTGCTTCCGGACAGTGACGCCATACGCAGGCGTGTTGCCGAACGCGTCGGCGCCGACGGCACGGATGCCTACAGCATGCTGGCTGCGCTCGGCCATGACTGCGTCGGCGCGTTGCAATTCCTGCCCGATGGCATGGATCCAGGCCCTCCCGGCAGTGTCGAAGGCAAGCCGGTCAGCAACGAGGACATCGCCGGGATAATCGAGAACCTTGCTGCCGCTCCGCTAGGCCTCGGCGAGGATGAGGACTTTCGCATCTCGATTGCCGGCGCGCAGGAAAAGACCGCACTGCTGCGCAAGGACGGAGGCTGGTTCAAACCGATCGGCACGGCAGCGACCACCCATATCCTGAAGCCGCAGATCGGCCGGCTGCCGAATGGCATCGATCTCTCCAACAGCGTCGAGAACGAGTATCTGTGCCTTAAGCTGCTGCAAGCGTTTGGCGTTCCCGCCGCCCAGGCGCAGATCGCTGACTTCGGCGAGCGCCGCACGCTGATCGTAGAACGCTTCGACCGGCTGTGGGCCCGCGACGGCCGCCTCCTGCGCCTGCCGCAGGAGGATATCTGTCAAGCGCTGTCAGTGCCGCCGACGCGCAAGTACCAGTCGGATGGCGGTCCCGGCATGCGCGAGATTGTCGAACTTTTGAAGGGTAGCGATACGCCTGATGAAGACATCGCCATCTTCTTGCGCAGCTGTATCTTGTTCTGGATGATTGGCGCGACAGACGGCCACGCCAAGAATTTCAGTATTTTTCTCAGCCCTGGCGGACGATTCCGCATGACGCCGCTTTACGACGTGCTGACCGCGCAGCCCAGCCTTGATGCCGGACAGATTCCGCGCAAAAAATTCAAGTTGGCAATGTCGGTCGGCAAGAACAGGCACTATTCGGTACCTGACATCATGCCACGCCACTTCCTGCAGACCGCTGACATTGCCGGTGTGGGTACCCCTGTCATGCGCAGAATTTTCGATGACATTGCTGAAAACGTGGAGAAGCAGGCCGACGAGGTGATGATGTCGCTGCCCCGCGGTTTTCCTGAACAGCTTGTCGACTCGGTCAAGTCGGCTATCGGCAAGCGGGCGACCCTCCTCGCCGACAACAAGGCTGATGCCGTCGATTGATCTAGGTGCGACGAACCGGCTGCAGGGGCATGCTCGCCCATCCTGTTGCCGCGGCTGATCATCATCGTCGTCATCGGTGCAACAACATTGTCGTCGCGTGACTGTCAAATGCGTCGTACCCATCATCATGATGAACTGGCCATCAGGCTCCAAGCCAGCCGCTTATTGGCCCTGCAATCCGTCAGGGTGGGTTTTCGCTGTTGTCCATCGGATTGATATCCTCGGAAATCTCCTGCCGCAGTTTCGGCCCCTTCGCCAGGCGCCTGCCCAGGGCCGTCACGAAGGCTTCGTAGCGTTCGGCCGCCTTGGCGCGCGCGGCCTGGGCAGCGGGCTCGGGCAATGCCGGCGTTGTCGCCAGCCAGAAACGGACGAACACCGCCAGTGTCTCGACAGCGATGCCGATATCGCGTTCCTGCCTGGCCAGGCGGCGATCGATCTGGTCGAGGCGTTTGGCGATAGCGGCCTCGCGACGTTCATCCGCATCCGGCGACAGGAAGGAAGCGAGTGCCGCTTCCGCAATCATGGATTGGGGTTGATCGCGCCGCGCCGCGTAGTCGCCAAGCATCGTCATGATGGCCTGATCGAGATAGACGGATATCTGCACCTTCTTTTTGCGAGCCATCATGACGCTTACAACTCCATGCCGTCATCGGGGTCCAGAGAAACCTGTCGCGCAACGCCCCGCATGAGGCGCGCCAGGCGTCGGTTGCGGACGGCATCATCGTCGTCGGCATCGTCGGCCGGTTCCATCTCGAATTCATTCTCAATGGGCACCGCCTTCTCGACCGCCTGCGCCCGATTGAGTTCTGCCTGCAGGCGGCGCTCCGATCCCGTCGGATCGCCATCGCCCTGCTGTAGCGTTCCGGAAACTTGCGCGACCTCCAAGTGAGACAGGATCGGCAACTGGCTCCAGTCATCAGGCTCGGCCTCTTGCGACCGCGCCAGTTCGGGCGGCGGCAACACGCGCTCCTTAAAACTGGCGTCCTCGTAATACCGCGCCTTCTTGGCCCTGATCGGCGGCGCGCCTGCCACCATGACGATCTCGTCGGTCGGCGGAAGCTGCATGATCTCGCCAGGGGTGAGCAACTGACGGGCAGTCTCTTGCCTCGACACCATGAGATGCCCGAGCCAGGGCGAAAGCCGGTGACCGGCATAGTTCTTCATCGCCCGCATTTCGGTTGCCGTGCCGAGTGCATCTGAGACGCGCTTGGCAGTCCTTTCGTCGTTTGTGGCGAAGCTGACGCGGACATGACAATTGTCGAGTACCGAGTTGTTGGGACCGTAGGCCTTCTCGATCTGGTTGAGCGACTGCGCGATGAGAAAGCTTTTCAGGCCATAGCCTGCCATGAAAGCCAATGCGCTCTCAAAGAAATCGAGGCGGCCCAGCGCCGGGAACTCGTCCAACATCAGAAGCAACCGGTGGCGGGTTGTCTTGGTAGACAGGTCCTCGGTGAGGCGGCGACCGATCTGATTGAGGATGAGGCGGATAAGCGGTTTGGTCCGGTTGATGTCCGAAGGCGGCACGACGAGATAGAGCGTTGCTGGTTGCCTCCCCCCGACGATGTCGCAAATTCGCCAGTCGCAGCGCCGGGTCACGCCGGCGACAACCGGATCGCGGTAGAGACCGAGGAAGGACATCGCGGTGGAGAGCACGCCCGAGCGTTCATTGTCGGATTTGTTGAGCAGCTCGCGCGCCGCACTGGCGATAACCGGATGCGGGCCGGCATCACCCAGGTGCGCGGTCTTCATCATCGCGGCAAGCGTCGATTCTATCGGGCGCTTTGGATCGGAGAGGAAGGCGGCGACGCCGGCAAGCGTCTTGTCCTGCTCGGCGTAGAGTACATGGAGGATCGCGCCGACGAGCAGGGCGTGACTGGTCTTTTCCCAATGGTTGCGCTTTTCCAGGCTCCCTTCCGGATCGACGAGAATGTCGGCGATGTTCTGGACGTCGCGGATCTCCCATTCGCCACGGCGGACTTCCAGAAGCGGATTGTAGGCTGATGATCTCGAATTGGTCGGATCGAAAAGCAGCACGCGACCGTGCAGAGCGCGGAAGCCAGCGGTGAGCTGCCAGTTTTCGCCTTTGATGTCGTGGACGATCGCCGAGCCCGGCCAGGTCAGAAGCGAAGGCACCACCAGGCCGACGCCTTTCCCCGACCGGGTCGGGGCGAAGCACAACACGTGCTCTGGCCCATCGTGGCGCAGATAATGGTGATCATAACGCCCGAGCACGACACCATCGTTGTCGAGCAAGCCCGCTGCCTCCACCTCTCGCTTTTCGGCCCAGCGCGCCGACCCGTAGGTCTGGACAGTCTTGGCTTCGCGCGCGCGCCACACCGACATGCCGATGGCAACGATGATCGAGAGGAAGCCACCAGACACGGCGATCAAGCCGCCTTCCATGAAGATAGAGGGGGCATAGGCGTCGTAGAAATACCACCACCAGAACAGAGCGGGCGGATAGTAAACGGGCATCCCAGCGATCTCGAACCAGGGTGGACCAAGCCCGGCCTGGAAACCGAGTTTCCATGCGGTCCATTGCGTTGCCGCCCAGGTCGTCAAGAGGACGATCAGGAAGACCGTGAGGATCTGGCCCCACAGGATTTTCGTGGCGGACATGGCGTGTGCCTTTCATCTGGTTTTCAGAGGCCGAGCCCCTTCTTGCGGCCAAAACTCCAGTCGATGCCGCCATCGCCGCGCGCGACACCGGAGACGTGCTGGCCGAGATGCTTTTCGAGTGAGGGCGTCCAGGGGACGAGCTGGAAGCCGAGCCCGTCGTCGATCATGGCGAAACGGCCGGAGGCCAGCGACAAGCGCTGGCGATAGGCGCCAGCAACAAAGTCTCCGCTGGCGGCGCGCTTGAAGGGCTTACCAGTGTCGGCCGCAAGCCTGTCGCCAAGCGCCCCCAGTTCCGCCCGCCGCAGTGTATCGAGCAAGCTTCGGGTGAAGATGATGCGTCTGCCTTGACGCTCCACGAGCCCCTGTTTGACAAGATGTTCGGCGCGCCGGTCGAGGGCGTCGCGAACCTCGGCGCCGAAGCCGGCCCCGGCCAGGGCGGCCGGTTCGCGCGCGATTGCCTGACGGTCGAGCCAGGTCGCACCCGATGCCGTAATCTGCTGATCCACAGCAAGGTCGGAGCGCACGGCGAGTGCGGCCCGGCGTTGACCGCGCGCATCATCGAATTTGCGCAGCTCGACAATCGATCCCGGTGCGCCGTCGCCAGCCGCCTCCAGATCGGAGAGCTTGATGTGATGGGTGCGTCCGTCGACGCCGTCGACCACGGCATAGGCCGTGCCGATCAGTTCGTCATCGAGCCCACGATCAACCAGCCGGCCGATAACCGGCGTCTCCAGGCTCTCCGCGGCCAGGACATAATTGGCTGAGCCACGCTCGATGCCAGCCGCACCCATCGCGCGGTGGATGCGCTTGATGATGTCGCCGCGCTCGCCAAGCGCGCGCAGTGTTGCTTCGGCCCGTTCGTCGATTGCCCATTGGCCAGGCCCGGCCTGTTGGGCAAGGCCAAGGGTCTCGAGCTTGCGCAGGCGACCGATTTTCAGAGCGTGATACTCGTCCGGCTGCCTTAGGCGAGATGGCGCGAGATCGATGATCCCGCTGTCACGGCTGTCGCGAAGCAACTGCCGATCGAGTTGCGTCCACCGCTCGGACTGGATCTGGCTTTCGAGCCTGCGGCGGATATCGAGATCGGTGCGCGGACCCAGTTCCTGGGTCATCAGATCGCGAGCCCGGTCGCGCATGCCTTCCTTGATGTAGTCACGTGCTATGACCAGATCCTGGCCATCGTCGCGAACCCCACGCACGATCAGGTGAATGTGGGGATGCTCGGTGTTCCAGTGATCGACCGCCACCCAGTCGAGCCGCGTGTCGAGGTCCTTCTCCATCTGCCCCACCAGATCGCGGGTGAAGGCGTTGAGGTCCGCCATTTCGAGAGCGTCGTCCGGCGACACGATGAAGCGGAAATGGTGACGATCGTCCTTAGCGCGCGTGGCGAAGGAAGCGCCATCGGCATTCTCCGTCCCCGGCCCGAACAGATGCCCCTTCTCCCCGTCCCGGCTGACAGCCTCGCGGCGCAGATAGTTGAGGTGGGTGCCAAGTGGAGCGGCGCGCACGGAATGACGGACGACTCGCGCCTTGACGACGGCGCCGCGCGACCGCGAGGTGATGAGGCGGTTGGCCTGGATGCTGGCGCGCTGACCGTGACCAAAGCGGGAGCGGCTTGCTTGTACAATCCGGCCCGAGCGCGAAATACCGCCGCCTGCCTTTTTCGCCGCGGCCAACACCTGCGCGATGAAGGGTCGGGCCTGCTGGGCGCGCGTGGAGCGGATGCGCCCGGGTCGAATGCGAAACTCGCGCTGATCAGCCATGGCGCGGCACCGCAATGTGGAAAAAGAAAAACAAATACAATATCTTGGCTGCTTCATACACATTGCGCCGATGGCCGGCAATGTGCGGAACGCGCCAGAAAATCAAGCAAGAACAACCACCCGACCGCCGCGCAATGTGCGCCCTTTTATCCTGCCATCCCTCGGTTGTTCTCCTTTGCTCTCCGCGCCTCATTGGCTGCGACGTCAAAAGAGACGCCAAGGGGCGATCTGACGTAGACTTCGTCATCGCTGCGATGTCCGGACGTCGGACCCGGTGAACAGGTGGCGAGGCTGCGAACCGGCCGCGAAAAGTTTGCGCACCAAGGGTGGCGACGAGAGCTCGACGGAAGGGTCTTCGCCGGACGAAAGACTGGACGCGGCCATGGACCCGGACGGCACTATGAACAGCGGCGCGATCTTCCAGCTGACGGGCTTGGCAGGGCCTGCGGTGAGCGCGCCGGGTGCATCACCGCCGCCCCAGAAAGGGCGGAGCATCGCAACATAGGCCCGGGTCTCATATGGCAGCGGACGGCCCTTCAAGGAGGCTTCGTAACGCCCTGGCCCCGCATTGTAGGCGGCCAGAAAGCCCGGTGAACCGTATCGATCATACAGCTCGCGAAGATAGGCCGCCCCGGCAAGGATGTTGTCGCGCGGATCATAGGGATCGCAGCCGAGCTGGTGACGAAGGCGCAGCTCGGCAAAGGTTGCGGGCATGATCTGCATCAAGCCCAAAGCCCCCTTTCGTGACACGGCGCGCGGGTCGCGGGCACTTTCGAGGCGCATGATTGCCCGTATCCAGCGCTCGGGAACGCGGAAGCGATGCGACGCCTCGGCAATATGCGCGGCATAAGGATCGTCCGCGGATTTGCGTGAGGCCGGCGCGGATTGTGCGAAGGCCCACGTCATTGCGTGACAGACGATCAGCATGCCAGCGATAAGGCAAAGTGCTTCACGCCGACCAGGCAACCAACTGACGGAGCGGCTTCCGTTCGCACAGTTCGGCGCCGATGGCCCACTCATCGAGCACGCTCCGGCCGCGATTTCGGCCGGATCCAGCGCAGCGACCAGGAGCCGTCGTCGGTTCGGAAGAGACCGGCGCGAAAGCGCCGGCCAAACAGCGGATCTTCCAACCGGCACGACAGATAGTCGCCAGCCGTCTGTCCGGTTTCCTTCCAGGCCGCGCCGACCTCGGGTCCGCTGCCGTCGCCGATATGGATGCGAAAATCAGGCGCTTTGCCGTCCGACGTTTTGGTCGGCACGAGCGCCAGCTCGGCATCGACAAGCAGCGTTCGAATGCGTCCGAAATAACCCGATTCTGTTTTGTGGAAGACGCCGATCTCGGCCATGGATATCTCCTTCTTTTGTTGGCTGGACTGAATTTCAGTTCGCCGGAGCGAGCCAGGTGTGGTGGCCATCGCCCCTCTCGTCGGTCCAAAGCGGCAGCGCGGCTCCAACGATCGAGCTCGCCGGGAACGGGCCGAAATAGCGGCCATCGAGACTGTCCTCGACCTTCCGGTTCATGACGAAGATTTCGGTGGCGGCGATGACGCGGCAGCCCTGCCAGTCAGGCAGGGCGCGTCCCCTGCGGTCGCGCTCCAGCGCAGCACCCACCACGAGCCCGTTCACCGTGATGACGCGACCGAGACGGCAGACTTGGCTCCCAGGAAGTCCCTCGATGTGTTTCAGCATCGGCACGCCGAGCGGAAGGTAGCCACGTTTGGCGGCGAACCAAGCGACCTTGTCTGGCGGTTCGATGACAGCGAGCGCGCCAGCCGTCGGGGCGGCCATTTTCCTGATCGCATAGAGCCCAAGCGGCGCGCTGGCCGATGCATTCCACAGCAGCAGCGGCGGCATCTCCACGACAGCTGGAGCGACCGTGGCGACGACGGCCGCAAGCGCCGCGGCTATGCAAGCGGCCCGACTCATGAGGTCACCTGCTTGCGCAACAGAAAGGCCCGGTGCTGCTCGAGCGAATAGGCACACGGCGTTGCGCCGGCAACCAAGCGGTTGTGAGTCTGACGCCAATAGTCCGGTGCGGCCTCGACCGGATCGAGACCGATCGCCCCGATCGCATCGATCCGTTGGAGAACCCGCTCAACCTTGTCCCAGCCTGCGATTTTGAGCAGGATCTCGCCGCCTGGCCGGATGTAAGGCAGCGTCTGATATGGTTCAGCGGGCAACACCGCGCGCACGATGTCGATGCGCGAAACGACAGTGCCAAAGTCATTCGCCGCCCAGCGCACGAACGCAAAAATACTGCCCGGCGCAAATCCGACGACGCGGCGCTGCTTGTCGATGATCGTCTCATGGGCAGCACGTCCGAAGCGGATGCGATGCTCGATCCGCTTCTCGATCCAGATCAGCTCGACCGTCGTGAGGTCACCGCGCGGCGTCGATGGGGTAGACGACGTCATGTGTCGTCTCCCTCGCGCTGGCCAACGCACCGCCGCTTCTGCTCCCCACCGCCAGACCATCGCTCGCGCGCAAGACTGTTAGATTGAGAGTTAGACTCTAAGTTAAGAGCGCGATTTCCCGTTGCGGGCTCGTCCTTTAAGGCCGATCGCGGTTCCCGAAAGCACGAGGATGCGGTTCCCGATGGCACGATAGTTCGGGTTCCCGATGGCACGATCCTGTCAACCGGCGCGGGCGCCGGTTCGAAAGCCAACAGCACACGGCCGCTGGCTTCGACCTCCGTGAAGAGCAGATATCCCGGCAAAGGTTGGCGGCGCACGATGTCACGCAGCTCGAAGGCGAAGCGCTTGAGCGGCGAGAGGCTGCCGGACTTCTGATGCAGGTGCCGGATGTCGAAACGCCAGCCAGCGCGCTGGCGTCCGCCATGCTTGCGCACCAGTCGATAAAGCCAGCGCTCCAGCCCGCCCGACAGTCCGAAATAGGCCCGGTCTATGGTCAGGATCAGCGCGTCATCCATGACGGCGCGATAGAACCAGTCGGGCAGGATCAATTCGACGCCGAGCGGGCGGCCGTTTCGATCGAAGCGCTCCTGCCATTCATTGATCCAAGAGAAGCGATGGCGCCGGCCTTCCACAGGCTGGCGAATGGAGGTGACGACGCTTGTCGACTGCAGGCGATCGAGCGCCGCCTTTAGGCGCAAATAATCTCGCTTCGAGACGCCACGGCCGACGAAGGTGAGCATTTCGTATGGCGTCGCAGCCATCAGGCGCGACGTGCGCAATCCGGCATCCCGCGCGCTGACGATCTGGCTGGCGGCCCAGATCAGGATATCGGCATCCCAGATCGTCGCCATGCCGTGGTCGGGCATCGCCTCGACGCGGATAGCGATATCGCCAGCGCGGAAATCGATCGGCGCGACGCGCCTGGATTTGGCAAGGGAGAAGAAGGGATAGGCCATGAGATCCTGCGCATCGCGTGGCGCGACGACACCGGGCAGCGCGTGGAACAGATCAAGCTGTCCGCGTTCCGACGGTTGGCGTGGTCGTGCCGACATGGGGGAGATCAGCCGGGTCAGCGCCTCTCCCGCCCGGCATAGGCGATCAGGCGGGCGGCTTGAGACTTGGCGGGCAGCACCGAGCCATGTGGATCGGATGTCGACGTCATGGCGCCGCGCTGGGCCCAGGCCTGGAGGTCGTCGACGGCGTAGACGACGCGGCCGCCGAGTTTTCGATAAGCAGGCCCGGTGCCGTAGGTGCGGTGTTTCTCCAGCGTACGCGCAGAAAGACTGAGGAAATGCGCAGCTTCCGAAGTGCGCAGGTAGCGCGGCGGCAATGGCGCGGCGTCGGTGTTCATGAGGCGTCTCCTTGCGACCGTTGCGATTGAACGGCGATCCATGGCCAGGATGGAGGAGCGTGGGGACGGTGATCAGGTGCGCAATTGAGGGGCGCTATTTCGCACGGCCAAGAGCTTGCAAGGACTGGCACCGGGCGCAGCAATGGGTGGTAGCCACGCTCGACCATCTTCACGTTATCGCGCATCAAATTAGCCCGCGGCGCTGAAAGCTTTCGCGTGATCAGAAGACGCCTCGCCCGGTACCG
>UCIA01000047.1 GCA_900472295.1 Hyphomicrobiales bacterium
CCGTCGAGATAGCGGCGCGCCGCCCGCACCGTCGGCGCGGCGGGCGCTGCTCCCATGCGCCGCCCTTCGACAAGGTCTCGCTGGCTTTCGGCCATCCGCTGCAGGTTGAACGCGTTGGCGCAACCGGACGGGAGATGCGAACCGACGCCGGAGACAATGGTCAGATTGGTGCTGGCTGGCGTGGCATCGTCATCGGCCGGCTCGGCCAGGCATGCGTTGGGCGCCAGAACGGATTGCGTGACGCCTTTTTCCGAGCCGCCTGGATCGGTCTGAACGTAGCTGTAGCCGGGCACATAGTCTTCCCGGGGTTTTGAATCGTGCTGGCATCCGGCCAGAAGCACGACGGGCAGCAGTGACAGCAAAGCGATTTTTGATGCCATTTCAGATCCCCTCTTCACTTGATGATTAGTCCCGTGGACGACGCGTCGCTGGCGTGCTTGCGGCGCGCTCGCTTTGCCGCGGGCCGGTCGAGCGGGGTGACGAGGCTGTCGCGCACCGGCTCGACCAGGTAGGGCGTGATCAGGATGACCAGTTCGGTTTCCTCATGCTGGAAACGCTGCGATTGAAAGAGCGGACCGAGCACCGGCACGTCTCCCAGGACCGGAAACTTTTCCAGATTGCGTGAGGTCCGCTGCTGGAACAGGCCTGCGATCGCAAACGTCTGGCCGCTTGCCACCTCGACCCTCGTGTCGGCCTTCCTGACGATGAAGCTCGGCATGGCGAAGCCGCCGGCGCTGACGGAGCTTGTTTCCGATATCGAACTCACCTCGGGCTGGACATGCAGGCCGATACGGTTTTTGCCGATGAGCGTCGGCGTGAAGCCCAGCGAGACGCCGAAGGGTTTGTATTGCACGGTGACGACGTCGTTGCCCTGCGGAATGGGGATCGGTATTTCGCCGCCCGCAAGGAAACTCGCGGTCTGGCCCGTGACCGCCGTCAGGTTGGGTTCCGCCAGGATCTTGACCACGCCATTGCGCTGCAGCGCCTCGATCACAATGTCGAAGTTGATGCCGCTCGCCTGGTCCATCTGGAAACCGAGATTGCCGCCGTCGCCCGAAGGCACGCCGTTGTTCTGAAACATGTTGAACTCGAAGCCGCCGCTCTCGTAGCCGAGCGACCAGTCGACGCCATATGACTGCAACTCGGTGCGCGAGACCTCGGCGAAGCGGACGCGGATGTTCACCTGCTGCGAGCCCTGGACGGTCATGTTGTTCAGCGGCGGCTGTTGCGGTGGCGAGAATGTGCGCGCGACATTGTCGACATCGGTCGCCTCGTCCACGCCAAGCGCCTGTCCAGTGGTGACGATGCGCGTGCCGAATATATGCAGGTTGGTGGTGGAGTTCGGCTGTATGGCCCGTTTGGCCTGCGTTGCCGGCGAGATATCAGGATAGACGCGGAACTGCGCTGTCGCCTGCACCTTCTCATTGGCCGTGATCGCGATCAAATTGGTCAGGCCGGGTTTCAACCCGAACACATAGACCAGGTTCGGTGACACGATTTGAAGATCGGCGATCGTGGTGTCCGCGATCAGCACGGATTCGACCGGCTCATAGAAGCGCATCAGGCGGCCTTGTCCGACCGGCAGGTCGAGCGTCGGCTTGCTGGGCAATGGCGATGCGTCCTGCGCGTACGCCTGGAAGGACGCGAGCAGCAGGGCAAGCATCAAGGCGATCGCGGCGGCAAGCCCCGGCAGGCCGGAGCGCTCGTCGACCGGCGCGGCTCGAACGCGCCCTCTGGTGTGAAATGTCATTACCGTGCGTCTCCCGCTCCCCAAAATGTCGCGCCCGTCAGCCGCCTCACGAAGCAGCCTCTCGCACGGCCTCTGCGTGCGCGGGCGGCAGCGATTGCGCGCCGCCGCGCGTGGCTTTGCCGGGACGACCGGTGATCGTGGCCAGCGGCTGGACGTTGAACTCCTGCGCCAGTTCCTGAAAGGACAGAACCGGAAGCTCGATCCCGTTGTGAACCAGCAGGGCGCGCATGTGGCGCCGCACGTCCATCGCGGCGAGCACCACCGGCGAAGCATTGGCGGCGTTCTGCGCCAGCATCTGTTCGATCTCGCCGACCAGGCCCTGCGCGTCGTCGTCGGACAGGTTCAGGAACGTGCCGCTCGACATTGTTTGCACGGCTTTTCGCAGGATGTCCTCGGCCGAGCGCTGCAACACATAGGCAGCGATGACGTTGTTGCGGTCCGCGCAACGAAAGCTGATCTGGCGTTTCAGCGCGGTGCGGACGCCTTCCGTCAGCAGCACGACGTCCTGCTCGCGCTGGCCCCATTCGACGACGGCTTCGAGGATCAGCCGCAGATTGCGGATCGGCACGTTTTCACCGACGAGCCGGCGCAGCACCTCTGCGATCTTTTGCAGCGGCACGATGTCCTGTGCCTGTTTGATCAGCTCCGCGTACTCGGCTTCCATGCCGGACAGAAGCTTGCGTGTCTCCTGGATCCCGACGAAGTGGCCGGCATAAAGGCGAAGCGCGTTTCCCGCCCATCTTGCCGCCACTTGCGCCGGTGTCGCGAAGGAGAACCCGGCCTCCTTCAGCACGTGAACGTGGCGCTCATCGACCCACACGCATTTGCGCCGGCCGGCAACCGACGGCGCCTTTTCGAATGTCACGTCGAGAAGATCGAGATGCGTGGCATCGGCCTCGACTAGGACACGTCCGGCAGGAATTTCCTCGTCGAGGATCGGCGCGCCTTCAAGGTCGATGCGGATGCCGCGCGGCGAGGCGGCTTCGTCGACCTGCATGCCGATGGCTGGAACCTCGACCCCGAGGTCGCTGAACAGTTCGCTGCGCACACCTTCGGCAAGCGCGGTAAATTCGGGCTCCGCAATCGCCTGCGCCAGCCCCCGGCCGAAGCGTACGACAATGCGGTACGAGGCTGGCAGCGCCAGCGTCTGGGGGGCTGCCAGCGTGGCCTTGTCCTCGCTGGCAGCCCCGGTCGCGGCCTGGCCGACGCTATCGTCGGAATCGGAACGCCCCATCGCGCGGTGTGTGAGATAGGCGCCCCCGCCAAGACAGGCGCCGATTGCCAGAAACACCAGGGCCGGGAAGCCAGGCACCAAGGCAAGGCCGACCATGATGATCGCTGCCAGTGCGATGGCTCGGGGATCGCGCAGGAGCTGACTGGTAATCTGTCCGCCGAGATCGCCTTTTCCGTCCGCGCTGCCGACGCGTGTCACCATGGTTCCGGCCGCCACGGCAACGAGCAGCGCCGGTATCTGCGCAACCAGCCCGTCACCCACGGTGAGCAGCGCATAGGTCGTGGCCGCGTCGCCGAGCGACATGCCGTGCTGCAGCGTTCCGACGGCGAAACCGCCGATGAGATTGACCAGGATGATGACGATGCCGGCGATGACGTCGCCTTTGACGAACTTCATCGCGCCGTCCATTGCGCCGAAGAGCTGGCTCTCACGTTCGAGGTGCTGGCGCAGGCGGCGTGCTTCGGCCTGATCGATATCGCCATTGCGCAACTCGGCATCGATACTCATCTGCTTGCCCGGCAGCGCGTCCAGAGTGAAGCGGGCGGCAACCTCGGCAACACGTTCGGCGCCGCGGGCAACCACGATGAACTGCGCGACGGTGATGATCATGAAGATCACCAGTCCGACGGCTATGCTGCCGCCGACCACGAAGTTGCCGAAGGTGGTGATGATGCCGCCGGCATCGGCCTGCAGCAGGATCAGCCGGGTGGTCGTGATGGTGATGGCCAGCCGAAACAGCGTCGCGATCAGGATGACCGACGGTAGCGAGGAAAACTGCAGCGGATGGGAAACATAGAACGCCGCCAGCAGGATAAGCACGCTGATGGCGATGTTGATTGTGATGAGAATGTCGACGAGGAATGTCGGCAGCGGGATGAGCATCATCACCACCGCGAAGAGCAGGAGCACGGCGACGACCAGATCGCTGCGGCGGGACAGCTTTACCAGGAGTTGCAGGAGCCGCTGCGTCATTGACCACCTCGTTGCGATAGGAAGCTGCGCAACGCGCTGCGCGCTTCGGTCTTGCGGCCAGCCGCAAGCAGGGCGCGGCTCTTCAGCAGGGCGAGAGCCGGATGGTCATGCCCATCCAGGGTCTCCAGCCTGGCAACCGTCGCAAGCGCCTTGTCGGCTTCACCCTCCAGGATGAGCAGATGGGCAAGCGTCTTCAGCACGCCGGTATTGCGCGGCTCGAGCTGTGCGGCGATGAGCAGGTAGGCCACGCCCCGCTTTGCCTGGCCGTGACAGCCGTAGAGGTAGCCCAGGACATGCAGCAGATGCACCGGTTCATGCGGTTCAATCAGATCCCGCTTCCTTCCTGCATGCGACTGAGCAGATCGCGGTGGCGCTCGATTTCGTCTTCCATCAGCGTCACGGCAAGTGTTCTGAGCTGCTCGCCGCCCTCCAGCTCGGGGACCACATCGGCGACGAAGCGCTGCAGAATCGGCACGCAGCGCCTCAGGATTCCGGGTTCCGCGCCGACGGGCATAACGAAGTCGATGAGCACCTCGTCAAGCGACAGGTCGGCTGCATTTCGGGCGGGCTGGAATTCCGCGGCTTGCGGGTCTTCCATGGCGCCCGCAGAGGCCGTCTGCCGCGCGCGGCCCACGGTTCTTTCCGCGTCGTTCATGCGCCGCCGGCCGATCGATTGGCCGCGAACGCTTTCGGCCTGGCGGACGTCGCGACCGTCTGCTCTTGTCGTGTCCAGCCGCGGCCCCTCGAGCCGGCGGCTCATGGATATTTCAGCGCGACCGTGGCGCCGCCCTTGGTCAGCAGGAGTTCCGTGTCGCCGATATGCTTTATCGTCCAGCCATCGTCGGTGAAGGCGCCTTCATGGTAGCGGGCTCCGTCGGCCGCGATGACATAGGGATGCTCGCCATACCAGATCGCCTGCAGCATCAGCCGCGGCGCCTGCTGGACGTTGCCGATCATGACGGCAGAGGCAAGCGCGACATGGGCGCCGAACTTCTGGTCGAACCAAGATTGCGTTTCGGTCCAGGCGCCGGACATGTCATTGGCGATCATGCCCGAGACCACGAGACGTTCCGATGATTTTTCAATGGTCAGTTGGCCCAGGCCGCTCTGGTCGAGGTGCTGCCTGAGCTGGCTTTCCGCCTCTGCCACGGTCTGCGCCTGAAGAGGCGAGGAATCGGTGAGCGTCCGTTGTCCGCTCGAGCCGGCGAGGGCGACCCTGATCGGAGCGCCGTCCGGCGCCGGACCGACCAGGCCCGGCGGGGACTTCGACAGTCCGCTCGCCGTGAAAGTGATCGCGCACAGGACGAAGACGATGCAGCCCGCGGCCACAGCAAGTCGGCCGGCAGATGCCCGGTTCATCGACACGGGCCGCTGGTCGGCCAGCCGCACGGTGGCGCCACCGAGAGTGATGACCACCGGCAGCCTGCAGCGGCTGCCATGTCCCTCTTTGATTGCTTCGCCGGTGGCAAGCATCACATCGCCGCCGATCGCCTCGATCTCGACGAGGTTGGCTTGCCGGCGCAGCCTTGCATGGATCGGTTCAATGCCGGCATCGCCAAGCACGATGTCGGCTTCGGTGCTGGAGCCGATTGTGCAGGCGGATTCGAGCAGATTTATTTCGGCGCCGCGATGCAAGCCATCGAGGACGGCCAGGGCGATCGGATGGCCGGCGAACGACATCCCGGCGGCTTGCCGCCGAGCCGGTTGCACCGCTTCCATTGGCTTGCCGGCTGAAAGAGCGGCCATGCCGGTTCGTCTCCCCAATGACGATTTTCACAATGCCGGGCGATGCGACATCCACCCCGCCGCAGGCACGCCGCCGCTTGTCCGCGGCGGCGTGAATTCGATAGGGCGCGCCGTCAGACTTTTTCGGCAGCCCGACCCATCGTGCTCGCAAGGCCCATCTTCATGTCATGCTCAGATTTCGCGGTATCTTTCTTTACCTCGAGGCTGAACATGCGCTCTTGCTGTTTGATCATCTTATCGAGGTCGTCTTCCGGCGAACTACTGGAAGTAATCGGGGGGGTTGCAGCCATGATTGTCTCCTTTCAAGAACCATCCAAATTACAAACTCCAGGCGGCGAACCGACGCTGCCCGGCCTCTTGCAATTATCACCCTACGGTAGTTCACCTGAAATTGGAAGTCCATTTGGAATTTTTAGTGCAATGTCGTTCCAACTGTTGCAATCCAGTGGACGAAGGCATAATCTGCGGGGTGCACAAGGGGTTGGTAAAATGGAAAGCGGTCCGTTGACGGAGCTATTGGTCGAGCGCTTTGAGGCGATGCCGCCGCAGTTGCGAGTAGCGGCGCGGTTTGTGCTGGATCATCCCAAGGATGTGGCGCTGGTGTCGATGCGCGAACAGGCGCAGAAGGCCGGCGTTTCCCACACCACAATGATGCGTCTGGCGCGGTGGCTCGGCCTTGATGGCTACGAGGACATGCGCAGCCTCTATGCGCGCGCAATGCGTGAGGAAAGCGTGCGAGGGCCGACGCAGCAGGTGGGCGGGCTTGGTGAGGCCGGATATTCGATTGCCGGCGTTGTAGCCGACAGTCTCGCGGCCCAAATTGCGAGCCTTGGCGAGTATACGAGCGCCATGCAGATCATTGCCGCCGCTAATGTCTTGCAGGGATCTCGCCGGCTTTTCTGTCTTGGCTCGCGCGCGGCGTACCCTGTCGCAAGTCACTTCGCTCACCTCATGTCGGTCCTGGCCGACGGTGACCGCCCGGTTTCGATCGTCAGCGAGATGGCCGGCCAGGGCCTGGACGCTCTGCGGCGCGCGGGGCGTGGCGACATGGTTCTGGCCATCAGCATGGCGCCCTATGAGCGCGCGACCATCGAGATGGCTCGCCAAGCGGCCCGGCAAGGCGTCAGCGTGGTGGCGATCACCGATAGCAGCGTCGCGCCGCTGGCCCGGATCGCGCAAGAGACGATCATCGTCACATCGAATTCGCAGTCGTTCTTTTGCAGCATGGCGCCGGCCTTCGCTGCCGTCGAACTGCTGGTGGCATTGATGGCGGCACGCTCCGAACCGGATGCCGCGGAACGGGTAAGGCAGTCGGAAGAACAACTCGCTGCTTTTGGCATTTATTGGAAGCCCGCTCGGTAGCTTCACAAGGGTGCGACCGGAGTGGGTGGCGGGGGTCTGCAGCCGGCAATGCAATTCGGAGGTCACGCCCTATGATATCACTCGCCAAGACCATGCTCGATTTGCAAAA
Source organism: Hyphomicrobiales bacterium (assembly GCA_900472295.1). Classification (GTDB taxonomy): domain Bacteria; phylum Pseudomonadota; class Alphaproteobacteria; order Rhizobiales; family Rhizobiaceae; genus Mesorhizobium. Next base: position 7,174 of record UCIA01000047.1, read on the forward strand.
GGCAATTGCAAATGCGATCGAGGCGGCGCGGCTTCAGGCGCAGGCGGCATCGGTCGCCAATCTGGCCCGCGCCAATGCGACCACAAACGGCTTTCAACCGGTACGCGCCTCAACGGCGCTGACGCCAAACATTTTGCCTCGGCGCAACGAGTTTGCACCAACCGCAATGGCGCCGCTCAAGCTTGGCGTCGGGAAGTCTGAAGATAACGCGACAACGGCGCGCGGCATTGTCGATGAAGCCGTGCGTGGCAGGAGCATCAGCCAGATAGCCGCCACGCGTGGCATGAAACCCGAGCAGGTCATCGCCGCGCTTCAGTCTGGGCAAATGGATGTGTCCGTCAGCGGCAATGGCGACGTCGAAACCACGCGCATAAAGGACGGCAGTGGCCGCATCGTCACGCAACATTACGACTACCAGCACGACAGCTACTATACGAGCGTGCAGGAGAAGACCGGCGGCCCGACGACCTCCACACCCGTGCGCGATGGGCTCGGGCGCAAGGAGACCAGCAGTTACAATTCCGACACCGGCGCGGTGACCACGCGCTACGAAGATGACCTGAGCACCGGAACCGTCACGCAGCGCACATCGATGCCGAACGGCGCTTCGGTGGAGACCGTGATGCCGCGTGGTGGGCCGTCTATTCCGGTGACCACCGTCACCGGTCCGGATGGCACGAAAACCAACTTGTCTCCCAAGCAGAAGCCGGACGGTGACAGCACGCGCGTCATCACGGACGGCCTTGCCGCGGGGAAAAGCATCGACCAGATCGCGCGGGAGAACAATCTCAAGCCGGAACAGGTGACCGCCGAGCTGCAGGCGGCCGGCTATCAGGTCAAGAGCGTGGCGGCAACGAGCGACAATGGCGACGTCCAGTCGGTCGAGATTGTCGATGGGCATAGCGGCGACCGGATCGTCTACTCCAACGACATCCAGCACGACGAGCGCATCGTCGTGACCAATGCCGGTGGCAGGGAAACCACGCAATGGGCCGACGGCATTGGCAAAACCCGTGAGACCGTTCGCACCATCGCGACAGGCGAGACGACGACCACCGCCGTCGATCCGAAAGCCGGCATACAAGTCAAGACGGTCACCGACAAGGATGGCCGGGTGACGACGACCACCACCGAGCAAATCAACGGCGGCAATCCGATAGAGCACGAGGTGAAATCGGGCGACAGCCTGGGCGCGATCGCGAAACCATATGGCGTCACGGTAGATGATTTGCGGCGGGCCAACCCGCAGCTTTTCAGTTCACCTGGCGATACGGTGATCCATCCGGGCGAAAAGGTCACTGTCGCAAGCGGGAGCCGAACGACCGTCGCGGTCACCTTCGATGGTCACACACTGACCACCAGGCCCGATGGTAGCACGACGCTGCACAACGCCACCACGGGCGCCGACCTGAACATCAAGGCTGGAAGCACGCAGGCGGCCTTGGCCAACACCTTGATGGCGGTGAATCCCAAAAGCAGCGATCCCGAGGTGGCGAAGGAACGCGAGGTCGTGAAGACCCTTGTCGAAGGCATTCTGGCAGGCGAGGCGTTGCCTGGCCTTGCCGAGGCTGCGGAGAAAGCCGGGCAGGACAAACAGGCTCTGATCAAGAAATACGGACTGGGCACACCCGCCGCTCCCAAACTCGATGGCCAGCACCGGATTGTCGACCCGTTTGGCGATTCGCCGAAAGGCAATGCGCCGTCGGGCGGAAAATGGACGCCGCTTAAAATCGACGGTGTCTGGATCTGGGTCGATCCTCAGGTTGCGCAGGCCATCATTGCGGAAAACACGGCCCTGTCACGGGTGACCGAGACGCGAGCCTTGGCTGGCCAGCGGCAGGCTCAGTTGAACGTCCAGATGCTCGATCCGACCTACAACCGCGCCGTCACTGCCGCGGAAGCTACGGTCAACAAGAGTTTGGCGCCCTTGGGACAGTTATGCAGCGCGCAACAGCCGGAGGGAAAACTTGCCGAGGCACAGGATCGGCTGGCTAAATCCAATTTGGTGTTGCAGAGCGCGCAAGGTGCGCGCCGCGAGTACGAAAACGCGGGGCGTGTGCTCAGCGACGCCATTGCCGTCAACAGCAAGATGACCCCACTGGTCGATCCAAAGGTGCCAGCCCTAAGATCGGCCGACGCACCTGCTGGCCCCCGGTATGCCCAAACCATTGCCGACCATGTAGCCGTCGACAAGCGGTTTGCCGAAGTCGGACTGTTTCTCAGCAAGGGCGACAAGCTAACCATCGATTCCCTGTTGGGTGAAGCCGACCTCAATGGCGTTGCATCGGACTCCCAGCGATACAAGGCCTTCAAAGCAATGCAGACGGCCGCGGGCAGCCAAGTGGATGTCGCGCAGGCATATCAGAATTATTACGACGCCCACAGCAACGCCGCCCAGGTCGGTGCGCAGCAGGACGTTCTCGAACAGAAATTGCTCAAGGAATATCTCGATAAACAGAACTTCGACCCGAGCAAGGCGTCGAGCCGTATAAATGGCGAGTACCTTGGACACTACCAGGGATCGACCGTTGAGGTTCGCGACGGTCAGGTCTGGGTGGTCAGCAACTTCGACTCCGGAACGAAGGAACAGGCGCTTACCTACAGGCCTGACGACAAGAGTATCAGCGATGACCATCGCGATCGTCCGCTCAACAAGGACTGGCAGCAACTTCTCCAGAGGGATGCCATCGCCGAACAGCAGTGCATTCCGGACCGTCTTGCGGGCGCCAAGGCGGCCGAGGCGCAGGCAGCCAAGGCACTCAATGAGACACTCGACGGACAGCTTAGCAAGAGCATCGCGGGTTTGAACACGGACCTGACCGGGATGCAGGCTGACGTCAACAAGGCCTTGGCGGCGCATGGGCCGGGCACTGTCGATTCGCCTGCGGGCACGCTGCCCGGTGGCACGCAGCCCGTCGCAATCGTTGTCGATGGCCGAACCATCAAGGTGTTTCCGGAGGCGGCGCAAGCCTACGAGCTGGTCGGCATCGAAGCGCTGACGCAAAGCGACAAGGCTGTCTGGATCGACCTGGACACGCAAGACAGCGATGTGAGCGGCCGCTGGGTCGATCCCGAACTCGCTGTCGCCCAGCTGTCGCTCGAGGCTACGAAAAGCAAGATTTCGAAAGCCGAGGATTTGCGCCGGGTGCTGCAACGCTTCAACGAATACCACCAGCTATCGCTTAGCGAGCCGTCGCTCCTGATCGAACGTAATGCAAGCGTGGACAAAACCTACCTAGACAAACACCAGCAGCAGACACTCGACGCTATCTATAAGCCGAAGTTCAAGCACCTTTTCGATAATGGCTACGACAACACGTTCAAGGAGCAGCCGGGTACGATGCTTGAGGCCACGGTGGCCAGGGCGCTCAATCCCGATCGATCGACCCATGCGGGTCGCAGCGCAAGCGCCAGCGTGCTCGAAGAAATCCGCGACATCGGCGGCGACAATCCTTCCCTTCGCATCGTGCCATTCTTCTATGTCGCTTCCACAGGCACGCGGCAATCAGCGCTCTTTGCCGTTCGTGATGACAGCGGCGCAACGCGTTACGTCGACGCAACCGGGCAGAATTTCTCCGATCTGGCCGATTTCCAGGACCACAACATCCAGTTTTCCGAGACCGGAAAACTGGTGGTTCCCAAAGGCCTTGAGATGAGGACCGGAGTCGACGGCGAGATAGCGCTTGAGGTCGTCAATGCGCTTAATGTTTCGACCACGGACCGTGTTGTCGACCCGCTGATCGGCGTCGGAACCGGCGTTGCCACCATTCTGACGTTCATCCCGCCGCTAACCCCAGTCGCGGCTCCATTGGCGTATGCGGGCGCCGGCTACCTGGGCTACCGGGCGCTGGTGAAGGAGGTCAGTTATCTGGCGCATGGCGGCGGATTGGAGGACTGGGCCTCACTGTCCAACGTTGCCAGCGTGATAACTACGGTTTTGCCGGTCACCTCCAGCTTTTTGCGTACCGCAGGCATGGCCGGAAAGGCAGGCATGGCCGGAAAGCAACTCAATGCGCTTCAGGCCTTCCGTGGAAGCATAGGGGCAACGCGCGCGGGCTCGCCACTGGCGCTCAAGACGCATGCGTATATGGGGTCGAGTACATTGTTGAACAAACTGGCATGGCAATTGGATGTCGGCTCGGTCATTGTCGGCATTCCATTGCTGATCGCATCCATCTTGGATCTTCTCGCCAATGCCAAGCAGATGAATGGCCTGAAGCTCGCCAACGCCGTCATCGGTACGGGGACCGGTATTTTCGGAACGGGGATGGCCATCCGAGGCCTGCGCACATTGCGGCCAGGAACGGGGGACGAGGCAAATCCCGCCAGCTTCGATGCCGCGCCCGCCGACAGCGATCCGATCGTTGTGCCAGGCGCGGTGGTGGCGGCGAATACGCAGCGTCCCCTGATCTGGGACCCGGAAAGCCGCAGTTTTTCGGGCGATCAAACCTCACGGGACGCCAGCGGTTCTGCGGAAGGCTCCCGGCCATTGATGCGCTATACTATTGGAAATCGCTATATCGGCGAGACCCGCTCCGACTTCAATCTGCCGGCGGGGCAAAGAACGACGGCCCTACCTGAAACCAAAGCAATCGAGGCCGCAGCGGAGCCGATGCCGGTTCCCGTCGAGCTCGATCCTGCCTTGCCAGTGCTCTATCTCGGCGACAATGGCCGCTGGACCATCGACCAGGCCACCACGCGGCCGGAGAGCCGCGACGTGACCGACACCGGGCAGCCCCGACCCGTCAGGTCCGACGGCACGCCGGTTATCAACAGGTTCTCGTCAAACCCGCTCAGCCTGGGCCAGACGTTCCTCGCCATCAAAGCCGGCCTGCGGCGCATCGGTACGCGCTACCTCGACACCGCCCCCCGCTATGACTATCCGAAGCTTGGCGAACTGGTCGACAGCATCTACCAGCGGCCCGTTCCGGAAGGGGTCGCTGCGGGACAACGCATCTATGTCGAGGCTGGCGGCAAATATCTGCAAGCAACAGTCATCATCGCCGGCCCGCAGGCAAGCATTGTCCAGGCCGCCGTCGTGCCGGGTGAACACGTCACGGAAGCCGGCTACCTAGGTTCCGGCTCGACCGTCGAACGCGCTAAACGCCTGTCGATGACGACGCCCAACGGCCAGCTTCGGGTCAACACTCCCGCGCGCGAAGTCCATGCGTTCGATCCGGCCGACAATCCCGAGATCACGAACCGTTCGGCGCTGGGAGAAACCCTCGCCGCGACCTTGCCGGAACTGCCCGGCGAGACGGCAACGCCCGCGTCGACATGGACACCGGAGCAGGTGGAACTCGTCAGCGACTACCTGCATTCGCTCGAGCGCTCGACGGATTCGGTTTTGCGCGATGCTGTGACCAGGACCAGGCTGCAACTGGGGGGCAGGGGCCTGCCAGAGGCCGGCACCGAAATGACGACGGCCCAGCATCATGCATTGACCGAAATGCTCGATGCGGACCAACACAGCGTCTTCACCGGCTCGAAGCCGGTCGGGCAACTTTCGATGAATGGCGTGACGACCCTCCAAGTGTTCGGCGCGCAAGGCAAGCTGCCGCAACTGTCGCCGGCCGAAGTGATCGACCGACTTGGCCTGTCGTCCGAAGGCGGCTTGCCTGGCGGCGAGCAGTTGCTGACGGCCGGAGCGCTGCCCGCAAAAGCCCGGTGGACCGATGCCGGCCGCGATACCGTGCGCGATTACGTCGAGGCCGCGACGGGCGCCACCGATCTGAACCTTTCCGCCGCGGCAAAGGCCGCGCTGCCGGCTTTGAAGGGACGCGCCACCAGGCCCGGCAAGGCCGTGACGCCAGAGCAGCAGGAGACGCTCCTGCAGGTTCTTGCCGCCGATGCCGGCGGCACATGGGTTTACGGTCCCAGGCTGCAGCCGGGGCGGGCGTTCTGCCCGTCCGGCAAGCTTTCGCCGGAAGGACGCTACAATGAGAGGGTTCTGTCCGGCCACGACACGTGGACGCCGCATCTGTGGCGAGAGATGCGTGCCTATGCCGCCAACCAGCAGAAATCCGCGGATCCCGCGGTCCAGTCGCTGGCGCATTCCCTGGCCGACGCACTGCCCGGCGGCAAGCCCAAGGTCGGGACCGAAATCAACAGCACCGTGCCTGTCCTTCTGCAGCAATTGCGGGATGCCGACAGCGCAAGCTCGTGGCGGTCTCCTAACTTCTTCACCGATGCGCAAGGGGTCTGGCGTTCCCACCGCGCGACGGTCTCATGGTTCCTGCAGGAGCATGAATCCAACCTTATTGGCGGGCCAGCGCTGAACAGCCTGGCGACCAACACGCTTAGTCTCGGCGGGTCGATGTTCGGCATCAGTGTGCCGCTGCCGAGGCGCCTGACCTATGGGGAACTCAGCCAGAAGAACAACGGTCCCAGTGGCACTGGCTTCCTGCTGCCTGTCCACCCCGACGATGCGAAGGGTCAGACACTGTTCGCCAATGGCTATCGGCCGAACTACGCCTATAACCCAACAGCCGATCAGTGGGTCGGTGCGGCACCGATGCTGACGAAGAATACGTATCAGAGGGAAATACCCCTTGGCTTGTCCGTATCCATCTTTGGCTTCTCTGTCAGCGGAGCCGTCGTGGTGCGCAATCTCAATTATCTTGGCGGTGAAGGCGGCAGGCCGGGCTACACGCTGAGGCCGGAAGGCCCGCTCAGCCGGGAAGCGGCCTCGTTCTGGGAAGAGGCCACGCGAGGCGGCGCCAGTCACTACAGCGCCGAGGGCAAGGTGCCTGGCATTGGCGATCGTGTCCTTTACCAGAACTTCGGCGTCGGTCCGCCTTTCGGAGGCGGAACGGAACCCTGGCGCGGCAGCATTGCCTTCCAAGGTGTGCCACGTGAGACGGGTGCTGGCCCCGTCAAACGGCTGGACCGAACGGACTACGGGATCGGCGCGTCCGTGAGCCTTCCGCAATTACCGCTGCTGACGGCGGAGGCGGGCTCGGTGAGAAAGTACCTGGTTTCCCATGACCGGACCTCGCGCCCGCATCCTCAATTCAGCGAAGGCGCAAACAACGTCCTGTCGGCGCTGGGGACTTCGGGCGAGCGGGTGACACCGGATTTCCTGGCGCACCTCGATGCCTATCTCGGCGAGACGGCGGCCTCTCCGGATCCCCAGCTCAGGCTTGCCAGCCAGCGCGTATCGGACGTGTTTCCGGAACTGGGCGATGCACCCTATCCGGATCAACTCGCCACCGCGGCCGGCCGGCCCACTGGGATGAACAAGGCCGCATGGAAAGCGTTGCGGCAACAGCTCGACCAGCAAGCGCGCGGCGAACTGACGCCCACGCAGGCCCATTACCTCAACCTGTTGTTTGAGGGTGATGCCCGTAACAGCGCATTGCCTTCATCGCCAATAGGCAAGGACATTGCGGCTCCCGGCAATCCGGCGCCGAGGCCAAGCGGCGATTCCAAACCGCTGCTGGAACCCGGCCAGCCCGCGCCGCCAACCAGGGGCCAGCCTAACAACGGGCTTACCCGAAATGGCGTCCAGGCGGTTCCGCTCGACCAAGTGCCGGGCCTCGTCATGAGCGATTTTCGTCCGGATCAAATTCCGTGGCTGGGGCGCGAGCAGGTGGCGGAACTGACAGGACCGCAATGGGCCGACATGGACCGCGCCGGCTTGCTGCCTTACGTCACAAAGGTCCAGATGCGCGGTGTTCCTGAGGCAAGGATAACCGAGGTCAACGTAGCTGGTCTCGTCGGAAAACAGGTTCCTTGGCTGACCAAGGGCCAAATACGCAATCTCACCGACAAACAGACGCATGATTTGATCAATACCGGTCTGAGCTCACACCTCAAGCAGCCGCAATGGCAGCAGATCAAGGGCGACAAGGTCAAACTCTTCGACATGACGAAGGTGGAGCCGAGCCGGATTGCGTGGTTCAAACCCGGTCAGGTCACCGATTTCACGTCCAAGCAATTCGCGGACCTCGGCAAGGTCGATCGGTTGAGTTCATTTACAGAGCCCATGGTCCGAGCGATCCCCGAAGACAAGGTCAGCTCGATCGACGTGACGAAGCTCGATGCCGGTCAGGTTCCCTGGCTGACCGAAAAGCAAGTTCCGCACCTGACCTTGGCCCAATGGGGTGACTTCCCGCTCGACCACATTGAAGCCTTCTCCCAACCGCTGATCGAAGCAGTTCCATCAAAACTGTTTGGCGAAATGAGCCCAGGCCTACTTCGCAAGTTCACGCCCGAACAGTTTGAGTGGATGTCCGCGGAGCACACCGAGGCGCTTTCCGTGCTGCACATGACGACTTTCCGGGCAACTCACAAGAAGACCATGACGCCTGTACAGGCCGCTGCGGTCGACGAAGTTCTTGGCCATGCCCGGCTCAAGGAAAACAGCCAACTGCTCGCGACGTTCGGTGGCATGGCCGGCACAGCCTACGGGATACAGCAAGTCTTGCCGCCGCAATGGGCCGCAACGGCTTCCGGCGTAGCCTTTGGGGTTCGTGGCCTTGTCTTCAGCGCACAGGCACTGTTTCCCAATGCCACGGCAGGCAACACGCGGCTTGGACGAACGCTTAACGCCACCAACGCTGTAACCTTCGTCTTTGCGGCGCCGGGTTCAGTCAACGCTGCCCTGCACGGCAACAATCTGTGGGTGAACGGCACCTATGGTCTGGGTAACATCATCTTCGGCACCAAGACCGGCCTGCAAGTCTTCACCGGGCGGACCGTGTTCCGAAATGCGGGCGAGCATCTCGGCGAACCGCTCTATGTGCTTGGATCAGCCTTCTACACGTTCCAGAACCTCGATTCCCCATTGGCCTGGGTAGCGGGCGGCTTGTTTACCGTCGGCTGCAGCGAGTTCTGGGCGTCGGCCGCCAGAACCGATGTTCTGAACCGCAAGCCGGTCCCCAGGACACAGCAGGAGTCTGAGGAAAGGGCCAAGTCCGACAAGCGATGGGCGAGGGCCGACCGCCTCTCGCTCGGAATAACGTTCGGCGTCGGCATGATCCTGTTTGCCTGGGACAGTCTCGACGACGAACCTTGGAAGACCAAGCCTGCCACACCGCAACCGTCGGCACCGCCGTCGCCCCAGCCTCCGGCGCCCCCACCGCCTTCGTCATCGCAACCGCCGGCGACCAAAACGTCGTCTCAACCGCCAGCACCACTACCGCCGTCATTGCAACCGCCGGCGCCTCAATCGACCTCCTCCCAACCGTCATCACCGCAATCGCCGCCTCCAAAAAGCGGGAAACCGCATGGCGGCCTGATTGCAGTCGACTATGTCGAGCCCCAAGGCAAAAGCGATTCCGAAGGCCGCACGAATCCGGCGCTGGAGAAAGACGGCTATCGCTGGGTTCAAGCGCAAAACGGCGACAGCATCCGTTTGATCGCGAGGAGCCAGTCGGCTGATGTGGCGCATACGGTGATGCTCAACATGGATCATATCCTGACGCCGGACATGATCTTGTCGGGCGACAGGATCTATCTGCCCGGCAGATCGGTCTGACAGGTCGCAGGCCTGTTGCTGGCTGATTGTGAGTAACCGAAGCGGCGTGCCGTGTCCCTGGAAGGGCGAGCCGGCTTGCTGCTTGGCCGATCGCGCCGCATACCTGCGGGCGACGCAAGCCGCGAGATTGGCCGCCTTTTCGCCAGAGAATTCGAGGGCACCGTGGGATAGGAGGCAATAAATTGCAGCTCGGATGGGTGCCATTCGCAGTCGACGATCCGCAAAGTCCCGTTGGCGGTATGCTCGCGCACAACCTGCTCGGGCAATGAGGTGATGCCGATGCCGCTCAGCGTCATCTTGATCGATGCCGCCAGCGAATTGGCCGGAAAGATGCGCGGTGTCTGTTCCATCTCACCGCTGAGCTTGCGATGGATTTCGCTGTAAAGCCTGGTGCTGAGGGCATAGCTGATGATTGGAAATTGCATCAGGTCGTTCAAGGTCACCTTGCCGCATTCGGCAGTTTCAGATCCGGCGCGCAGACCCAGGCCAACGGAAAGGACGGCAGCTCGACATTGTCGATGCCATATTCCAGGAGGGGCCTCATCAACACCGCCAGATCGATGCGATGTGACATCAGTTCACTGCGTAGCGTAGTCGTCGAATCGACGACGATGTCGGCGTCGACGAGCGGATAATTCTCCTGCAGCTCGCCCAAAAAGTCCGAAAGCCAAGTGTGGACGATCGATTCTGCAATGCCCAGTCTTACCACTCCGGCCGTCTCTGAAAGCGAGCTGGCGGTAAGCTGCAAACGCTCCGCATGGCGCAGCACACGTTGCGCTGGCGGCAGCAGACGCTGGCCCTCGGCAGTCAGTTTGACCGTGCTGCTCTGGCGCTCGAACAGGCGCCAAGCGCGTCTTCCAGGCTTGCTATGCGCGCCGACACAGCCGGTTGGGTCGTGTTCAGCCGGTCGGCGGCCTTGCGAAAACTGCCGAAGGTCGCAACCAGCAGAAATGTCTCAAGCTGTTTGATGTTGAAGGGGATCAAGGTTCAGTGCCGGACAATGATCTGGGTGCCGATCTTTACCCGGTCATAGAGGTCGATCACATCTTCATTCGTCATGCGGATGCATCCCGAAGAGTTCGCCTGGCCGACCGTCCATGGCTGGTTGGTTCCATGAACGCGGTACAAGGTGGTGCCGATATAGAGGGCGCGCGCGCCCAATGGATTGTTTGGCCCACCGGGAACGCGTGCCGGCAGGACGCGGCCCTCGGCTGTTTCCCTGGCCCGCATTTCAGCGGGCGGCCGCCAGTCCGGCCAGTGTCTCTTGCTGGAGATTGTATCGCGGCCGGACCATTCCAGCCCTTGCCTGCCTACGCCCACCGCATAGCGCAGCGCTTTGCCGTTCCCCAGCACGTAGTAGAGACGCCGTTGCGTGGTATCGATCACCATCGATCCCTTCGGTTGGGGCTCGTTGAAGTCCACGACCTGCCTGGAGATCGCGGAGCGCGCCGGCGCCAGGCTTTCATCCGGCGTATCGTCAGGAGCAGCTGGCGATACTAGCAGGCTTCTCTCCTGGTCGTAGGTCCAGCTTCGGGGATCGTAGCCGCTATTTGATTGTGCGTGCGCCGGCCCGATCGCGCTGGCAACCAGCAATGCGGCCCACAAAGCCGCCCGGCAACCACTCCGCACCGTCAACGCGGATGACTGTTTGGCAGGCGAACCGTTGTTTCCCGTCACAAAGACCGATCCTCTTGCCTGTCACGGGCATCGCGCAGGCGATGTCCGCGGTTGCATCCGATTCAGCCTACACCATAGCGCTTTACCGGCCGCCTGCAACATTTGGAACGAATTTCATATTCGCAATCCAATTGGACTTCCAATGTCCCTGTTCACGCGATAGAGTGGGCGGTCGCCGCCTTCGCGCGAGCGGCGGATGATGGCGGATTGCAAGCAGGATCAGATGGCGACTGGACGCTACATTGACCGGTTGGACCTGAAAACGACGGCCGCCGCCGGTATAGGCGTTCTGGCGATGTTGCTGTTACTCGGCCTTGCCGGCCGGTGCGTCGCCGCCGAACCGCGCTGGCCGTTAGGGCCTTACAAATACATTGCCATCGACCAGCCCGTGTCGGACGCGCTCGTTGAACTTGGGCGCAACATGGGTATGCCCATGCGTGTCAGCGTCGAGGTAAAGGGGCGGCTGAGTGCCGGGATGCCGCAGAGTTCCGCCCGCGCATTTTTCGAAGCGATCTGCGGCCGCTATGGCCTGGTCTGGCATTTCGATGGCATCGTCATGAACGTCGCGACGGAAGCCGAAATTCGCACCGAGATAGTACCCGTCGATGCCGCTGCGGTGGCCGGGGCGCAAGACCGGCTCTCGCGGCTGGGTGTGCTCGACCCAAGATTTCCCTTCACGATCGCCAGGCAGGATGAAGCCGTCTCGGTATCGGGTCCGCCTTCCTACATCGCGCTGGTGAAGCAGACGCTTGGGCAGGCTGCCGCGCCGCAACAAAAGCTACAGTCGGCGAAAGTTGCGTCCGTGCGCGTTTTTCGTGGCAGGCAGGCGGAGGTGCAGACTGTGCTTCCCGCCAAAGTCGACTGAGGATGGAGGTCAGGCTTATGGCTATCGCACCGATCGGAGCGCTGGAGGTCGCGCTTTCCAGTCTGCCCGTAAGCGCCGGGGCGCAGCAGCAGGCGATCGCCGCCGCGGCGCCGGAGGGCAACCGTATGGTCGGCGCCATGCAGGAAAAGCATGAAGCGGCCAAAGCCGGCGCGGGTGAGCGTGGCGATACCGCCGCGCGGCCGAGCCAGCAGGTGGCGCAGGCATCGGCCGGCACCAGCCCTGCAATGGCCGGGCAATCCGCCAATTTCGGCAAAGCCGAGCCGATCGTCGAACGTCAGCTGTTTGAATATCTGGCTGAGGCGGAAAAGGCTGGCGGGATGGCCTTCAAAGGGCCGGCCGAGATGTTCGGCGCGGCGGTCAATGCGTTGAAAGCACCGCTTCAGGACGTGCAGAAGGCCTTCGGACAGCCGGCCTCGTCCGGGCCATCCCGGGCAACGGCCGCCCAGGCCACGGCCGGGCAATCGCCCACGCGAACGACCGAGGCGACGGACAATGGAGCCGACGGGTCTCCGGCGACGAACGAAGAGCTCCTCGATAGATACATCTCGGTCATGTGGGCGGCCGCCAATCTCGAACTGGTGACAAGCAGCGTCACCGCCGCCACCTCGTCGACGAGCGCGCTCGTCAAGCAGCAGTAAGGAGTGTTTGTGCCCAACCCAACCCTGCCGCGGTGGACGAGCCTGTTGAGCGGTTGCCTCGCACGTGGCCCCGTCGCGCTCGTCTTTCTCGCAATCCTTCTGCTTCAGGCCTGCTCCGTGCAGCTGTATTCCGGGCTCAACCAGAGGCAAGCCAACGAGATCGTGGCGACGCTGATGCGCCACGGCATCGCGGCGCAAAGCGAGTTGGCCAAGGACGGCAAGATGGCGGTTTCGGTGGAGAAGAACCGCTTTGCCGAGGCGATGGCCATTCTCGATGAGAGCGGTTTGCCCAAACAGGAATTTCACACGCTGGGCGATGTGTTCAAACGAGGCGGGCTGGTCTCATCGCCGGTGGAGGAGCGGGCAACCATGATCTACGGCCTGAGTCAGGAGCTGTCGCAGACGATCTCCGACATAGATGGCGTGCTTTCCGCGCGCGTCCACCTCGTTCTGCCTGAAAACGATCCGTTGCGCCAACAACTGGTCCCGTCATCGGCGTCGGTGTTCATCAGGCATCGCGCATCGGTTGCGATGAATGAGCTTATCCCGCAGGTCAAGATGCTGGTGGCCAAGGGCGTGGCGGGGCTGACCTATGACAATGTCTCGGTCACTCTCATCCCAGTGGCCGCTCCGACGCCCGAGGCGGCCACGGAGCCAAGGCTCACATCGTTCCTCGGCATCTGGCTGCATCCAGACAGCCTCAGTGCGGCCGTGTGGCTGTTTTGCGGGATGGCGGCGGTCATCCTGGCGTTGGGCTCTCGGCTTTTCTACGTGCAGTGGCGCCAACGCCCGTCCGGGGTCTACCCGCTGGATCCAGCGGCCTTGCCGTTGACGAGGACCTGATGCAGCCGGATCCAGCGCCGAGGGTTGGCTTAGAGTGGCAGGCATTCGTGTCCAATCCCGCAGCCTACGTGGATCCGGCGCGGCTGGCGCCGTGCTTCGACGGCTCTATCGACGAAGCCGCATGCCTGCACATGCTTGGTGCGCAACGCCTGCACGGTCGGCTATCGCGAATTCTGATGGAGCGTTACGGCCTGTCCCTGGAAACCGCCCCGCCTGCCGACGACATCGACCGGGCAATTGCGCTTGCCTCAAGCGATGCGCTGGAGGACATCGCGCTTCGTTCCGGCGCAATCTATTGGGCCGGCAGTCTGGCCTCTGTCATTGCCGGCCGGCAAGCCGCGGCCCTGCAGGCGGCGCTTGGAACCGATGCCTACGCTTCTGCGCTCGCCAATCGCGATCTGAGCGGGCCGCAGCGGCCGACCGAGCCGTTGGAAGATGTCCATGGTCTCGTCTACGCGGACGGCCTGCGTTGCCTTGGCGCCTGGTCTCGGTCGTTGTCTGGCGATACGGGCATGCGGGTTCGCCTGAAGCTCATGCCACATGCGCTGATCGACGAGGACGCAGACGAAGCCTTCGTCAGGGCTGGGCCCGCCATCGTGCGACGAGCGATGGGTCTATGACCGAACCACGCCAGGCATCCAGTTTGATTTCGCAGCGTCCCTACGCCCGCATCCTGCGCGCGGCCGAGGCGCACGAACTGCAGCAGGGCTATGCCGTTGTCGAGGATGCGCGACGCGAAGCGCAGCAATTGCGAGATGCCTCGCGACGCGCCTATGCGGCCGAGTATGCGCAAGGCTATGACGACGGCAAGGCGCGAGGCGACGAGGAAGCCGCCCGCCTGATAAGCGAGGCTGCGGTCAAGGTGGATCGCTACCTCGGCAGTATTCAAAACGAGGTTGTCGGTCTGGCGCTTGGCGTGGTCGAGCGCGTGCTTGGCGAATTCGACGTCGCCACGCTTGTGGCGCAGGCTGCAAGACAAGCCGTTGCCGAGCTGCGCAGAGGCAAACATCTGAAGGTCCAGATCCACCCCGGTGCCTTGGACAAGGTGCGCGATGCATTGGACGCGGTGTTGCGCGACAGCCATCTGGGCATGACGGTCGAGATAGACGCGAATGAAGCCCTTCCAGTCGGCGCCTGCACTTTGTTGACCGACTTTGCCGTTGTCGACGCAAGCATCGACGCACAGCTGCGGGCAATAGCCGGCGCGATCGCTGCAAGGGCGCAGACACAATGACAGTGCCCGCCTCCGAGAGCGACACCCGTCTGGCGTCGATCATTCCGAACCTGCGTTCGGTGCTGCGCGACGATGCAAGCCGGCCCCGCAAAGGGCGTGTGCGCAGGGTCACCGGCTGGGTGATCCATGCAACCGTCGAGGAAGCGCGGATCGGCGAGGTCTGCGAACTGTCCGACCCCAGGACCGGAGCCGTCGCCAAGGCCGAAATCGTCGGCTTCTTCGACGACATGGCGATCCTGGTTCCGCTTGGCGATGTGGCCGGCCTGTCGAACCTGACGGAAGTGCTTGCGACCGGAAAGGAGCAGCGTGTGCCCGTCGGTCCCGGTCTTCTGGGACGCGTCATCAGCGCGCTCGGCGAGTCGTTGGACGGCACCCCGCTTTCGCCGGAAGGCATTACCGGCACCTATCCCGTCAACGCCTATCCGCCATCGCCGCTGGAGCGCAGCCTGATCTCCGAGCCGATCCAGCTCGGCATCCGCGCGCTTGACGGGTTGCTGACTTGCGCGCGTGGCCAGCGCGTCGGCATCTTCGGCGAGCCTGGCGCCGGCAAGTCGAACCTCCTGTCCGACATCGTCAGCGGCACCGATGCGGACGTGTCCGTGGTTGCCCTTGTCGGCGAGCGCGGTCGCGAGGTGCGGGAATTCCTTGACCGTAAGCTCGGGCCGCGCGGGCGCTCGCGGGCGATCGTCGTGGTGGCGACGTCCGACAGGCCTGCAATCGAGCGCGTCAAGGCGGCCTATGTGGCGACCAGCATTGCCGAATATTTTCGCGACCAGGGCAAGCACGTTCTGCTCGCAATGGACAACGTCACGCGGTTTGCCCGCGCGCAGCGCGAGATCGGGTTAGCGTCGGGCGAGCCTCCTACGCGCCGTGGCTTTCCATCGTCCCTGTTTGCGGTTCTGCCACGCCTGCTCGAGCGCTCCGGCCCCGGCCGCATAGGCTCGATAACCGGCCTCTACAATGTCCTTCTGGAAGGCGACGGGACGCTCGATCCCGTTGCGGAAGAGGTTCAGGCCCTTCTCGACGGCCATGTGTTCCTGTCGAACGAACTGGCGCAACGCAACCATTTCCCGGCCATCGACGTGCTGCGCAGCCGCAGCCGCCTCATGGAGTCGGTGACACAACCGGCACATCGCTCCGATGCAGGTCATCTGCGGGCGCTGATTGCTCGCTATGCCGACATCGAGCTGCTGCTGCGGGTCGGTGAATATGAAAAGGGCAGCGATGCGGTCGCGGACGAGGCCGTGGCTAAGATGGAAGCGATCAACGCCTTCCTGCGCCAGCCCTCGGCCACTCAGGAAAATTTCGAGACCACACGTCAACGCATGCGGGACATCGTCAATGACAGACCATGACAAGATCGTTCGATTGCGCGAGCTCAGGCGCCGCAGGGAAGACCGCGCGCTGCAGGAAGTCATCAAGGGACATGGCGCCGAGCGCAGGGCGGCGGCGGCAGCCCAGGATGCGTCGACCGCTCTCAGGCAGCATTTGCGTCAAACGGCCGATGCCGAGAATGCGGCGTTCGGTTCCCTTGTTGGTCGGCCAGTCAAGGTCGACAGTCTGCGCAGGCTTCAGGGACGCTTCGAGGCCGCCGCCGGCAAGACCGAGGAATTGCGCGACCGGCAAAAGGCCGCGGATGCGGACAAGGACCATCGGACATCGGAGCTGTCGGCAGCCCGCCGCCACCATCATGCGCGCCAGATGGCGGTGACGAAACTGGAGCGGTTGACAGAGATGCTGAACAGGCGCGGCGCGCGTCGCCGTCTCGCTTTGTCCGAGCTCGTCGAGGAGGATGAACGTGGCTCGCCGCGCTAGAGCGAGTTCCTTCGCAATTGCTTGAAGACAAAGACACAGGGCGCTTCGCCATTCTTGCGGAACGGCAGCGCCCCGGTCCGACGATGCGGCCGTGACGGTGGAGATAGACGCAAGATGCTGCAGGCTTTGGCGTCAGCCAAAACGATGGCGCAACAGGATCCGGGGCAGCGCGAGCCCGGCGGGCCGGGTGGCGGCGAACGGATGACGCGTGCGACTGTGACGGCAACCGAGATGGAGGCATTGAACGCCTTCTATCGCCGGCGCGGCAAGGCCCGGATCACGGTCGCGGGCGAGACGACGGACATTGCCGCTCAGTGGCCCGCAGCAGGCGCCGCGGACCTGCCTTTGTGCGCGATTGGCCTGACCGTCGGTGCAAGGAGGGCAACACTGCAATTGCCGCTTCGCGCTGTAGAGCGGCTGCTGGCCAAGGGCGAGGCGTCGGTCGAACTCAACAGGCTAACGCCCTGGCATGCGGCCTTGCTGCTGGAATCCCTCTTGGCGGGCGACATCGAAAGGCTCGAGGCCGCTCTTGGCGAAAGCATCGAGTTCACATCGATCGAACGCGGCGCTCCGCTGCCGCAATCAGCGCCTTTCGCCTTTGCCTTGACCAACGACGACCAGACGACGCAATGCCTGTTTTTTACGGATGAGGCGGAGTTCGCAACGCGCATTGGCCGCCTCCTTGATGAGACCGGCGCATCGCTGCCGGCGCCAGTCGATTTCCCGCTGCAAATCTGCCTTCGGCGCGACGCCCTCGCAATCACCATTGGCATGCTTGAAAGCCTGCAGCCCGGCGATGTCATCTTGCTGGGCGATGGCGAGGAGCATCGAACAACGGCAGTCATAATTGCAGAGCGCTTTTTTGCGCCCGTGACGCTTACGGCCGCCGGGCCGCAATTGCTTGCCGCGCCGGCGGCGATCGCCGGATCGAACTGGGAGTGGACCATGCATCAGAACACGCCGCCGAGCGGCCAGACGCTGGAAGAATCGAGCTTGGACGAACTGCCTGTTGCGCTCGCCTTCGAGGTCGGCCGTACGGTCATGCCGCTGGGAGAAGTCAGGCAGCTTGCGCCCGGCGCCATCGTCGAGTTTCCCGGTGCCGTAGAAGAGACGGTCGACATCATGGCCAATGGCAAACGCGTCGGTCGCGGCGAGGTGGTACGGGTCGGAGAACATCTGGGCGTGCGGATCTTGCGGATGTTCGAGAATGCTTGAGAATTCGCCCAACCTGCTCGCGATCCTGCTGGCTATCGGTCTTGTTGGCCTGTTGCCCCTGGCAGTGGTCACGATGACGGGGTTTTTGAAGATATCGGTTGTCCTGTTTCTCATCCGCAACGCCCTTGGCGTCCAGCAGATGCCGCCCAATCTCGTACTCTACGGCATCGCTCTTGTGCTGACCGTCTATGTCACGACGCCGGTGCTGAGCGAAATGGTGAACAGGCTTGAAGAGGGGCAAGTCCAGCTCCAGACCACCGACGACATAGCCAGGGCGGCTCAACTGGTTAGAGAGCCGTTGCGGCGGCATCTCATGAAGTTCACCGAGCCACAGGAGCGGCAGTTCTTCCTCGACGGCACCAGCCGCTTTTGGCCGCCCGAAGCACGTCAGAACCTCAAGGATGACGATCTCTCGATCCTTGTTCCGGCCTTTGTCGCTTCCGAGTTGACCCGCGCCTTCGAGATCGGCTTTCTGCTTTATCTGCCTTTTCTCATCATCGATATCGTTGTCGCCAATGTCCTGATGACGCTTGGCATGATCATGGTTTCGCCGGTCCTCATTTCGATACCGCTAAAACTGTTTCTGTTCGTCGCCATCGATGGCTGGTCGAGGCTGATGCATGGCCTGATCCTGAGTTACGTTTGACAGCGCGGAGGATTGCATGAACGACCAGGTGATCCTGGCGAAGGTTCAGGGCGCGCTTATGACGGTGTTGCTGGCATCCAGTCCGGCAATCGTCGCAGCACTTGCCGTCGGTCTGCTTGTCGGACTTGCGCAGGCCCTGACACAGATTCAGGATCAGTCGCTGCCGCAGACCATCAAGCTCGTTGTCATCCTGCTAGTCATCATGGTCGTCGGTCCGCTCATTGGCCAGCAGATCGCGCAGCAGGCATCGGCGGCTTTGGACGAATTTCCGCTCCTCACGCGCTGAACCGGATGACAATGTCGGCCGAACCACTTTTCGCGTCCATTAAGGATCTCCAGCTCTATCTGCTCGCGGGCAGTTTTGCCTTGGCGCGCCTGATCGGTTTCATGCTTTTGATGCCGCTGTTTTCACGCGTGCCGTTGTCGGGACTTTTGCGCAACGGCGTGGCCCTGGCTTTGGCGGTTCCGGTTTTCCCCATGATCGTGAGCAGGCTGGCGACCGCCGACCTTTCGATGGCATTGATCGCTGTCTATGTCTTGAAGGAGGTTGTCGTCGGCGTAACGCTTGGCTTGGCGATGGGAATCCCTTTTTGGGCCGCCGAGGCTGCTGGTGACATTCTCGACCTCCAGCGCGGCTCGACGATGGGAACCCTGATCGATCCCATGATGACCCACGAAACCAGCTCCACCGGCACTTTGCTCGCCATTGTGATGATCAGCATCTATCTGGCGGCCGGGGGGCTCCAGCTGTCGTTGACCGGCATCTATGACAGCTACGATCTCTGGCCGGTCGACGCGTTCCTGCCCGTGTTCAGCAAGGAGGCCGCCTGGCTGTTCCTGGGCCTGCTCAATCGTATCCTGATGATGGCGCTTACCCTGGTGTTCCCGCTCATCGTCAGCATGCTTTTGTCCGACATCGTGCTGGCATTTCTTGCGCGCGCCTCCCCCCACCTCAACGTTTTCGCGCTCTCATTGGTCGTCAAAACGCTGGTCTTCAGCCTAGTGTTCATCCTCTACGCAGCGTTCCTGCTTTTCTATATGCATCGCGACTTGGGTTTTCTGCTTGAGGCCGGCCGTCAGGTAGAGGCGATATCCTGCGAAGATTGTCGCTGAAAGAAATGAACACGGGCGCAAGTTGACCGCGCATATGCATCGGGCCGGCCAACAAAAACAATTTGTCGGCGAGGAAAGATTCTAAGAAGCTGACGGGCAGGCGAGCCGTCGGGGATCTTAAGATGTTCCCGCAAGTCGGTCGTTGCAGTTTTTCATGGCGAGCCATTCCCGGAGAGGATCTGCGCGGCTCCTCGCAACGCGACCCTGAACGCCTCATCAAAGTTGACATCCCGGATCGTCAGGACGCGCTCCTGGCCCAGCTCGCTCAGCCGCCAGGTTGCGACCCAGCCGCGATCCGCGTCGCTCCAATCGAGCATTCCGACCAGGGGCCGGTCGTCGCCCATCTTGTTCGCGCTCTCAAACAAAGCCGGTGAGCTGGAAGAGTGCTTCCATTTCTCAGCATCCTCCGCTGAAGGAAATGCGAATTTCATCGCGAGAGGTGACGCGCCAAGCGCGAACGATTGCCTCATCGCCTAGTCGCGCAGTCCGTCACGAGAAACGTAAAGGCTCTTCGCTCCATGGGTGGCTTCCAAGCTTGGCAAGCAAGCCATCGATCAGCTCACGACCATACAGACAGATCAGATTGTGGGGGCCGGTCATAAGTCCCTTGCTCATCGTGGATCGGCTTGCCGGGCAAACGATCCTGGTAGGAAAAGGACTGCACGAAGCTCGCCGCCTGACTGAGCATTTGCTCCGCCTCGGGCTTGGCCGTCAGGCGTTGATCGCCCGAAACTCGAACGAGAACCTGCTTGAGACAGTCCGGAAACCGGCCTGACGGTTCTTCTCGCCCTGACCGGTCACTATGGCTTGCGAGCGATAAAGGTCATTTATCCGGTCCGGCAAAGCCGGCGAAGCCTCTGCGATGGTCACAACCAAAACAAGGACAAATTTCCCCAGCTGTTTCATGTGCCCCCAAATCAAAAGAACTTGCCAAAGCGCATCGTAACCATTTAAATAGTTACATGAAGTCTTCCATGAGATCAACCTCTGAACACCGCGCTTATTTTTCCTCTATCGGACGCATGCGAATGCTGGCAGGCGATCCCGCCCTCGATTTCGCCAACACGCTGCATTGGCGCGGCGAGAGTCAGGTCGACTTTCTTCCGGACTATCAATCTTTGGTTGAGTGGGCGGTGCCCGCTGGGCTATTGAGCGAGGAGGAGAAGGGCATGCTCATGGACCTCGCGCCAACTTTTCCAAATGACGCGGAAGCAGCGCACACTGCGGCAATTTTACTGAGGAGCGCTTGGCGCGAGGGCCTCAACGTACGAACCAGGGGCGACCTAATGCTCACGCGGCGACGAGAGTCTGAGGTTTTAATCGAGCCACTGCTTGCTTCAGCACTTGCCGATCCCCGCTTGCTGATGTCACCAAATGGTGCGGCGGGTGCGTATTGCGAGCATGTGGTTTTTATGCCGGTCGCCCGAATTGCACTCGCGATCGCTAGTCTCAAGCTTATCCCCGGCGATCGTAAACTCGGACGTTGCGAGGGTGATCCGTGTGGTGGCTTCTTCCTCAACGCCAGCCGTTCAAAGCCTAGGCGATGGTGCTCGATGGATAGTTGCGGCAATCGAGCCAAAGCGCGTGGCTTCCGAAGCCGAATGACGGCTGAGGAAGTGAAGGATCTCGATAGCTGACCCTTCTGTAGCCATCCCATCAACAATGCATACGATAAAATCGAGATAGGACGGCTCCCGATCTCCCTCGTCAGCCATGACCTCGCAGATGGGCGCCTGGTCCTGTGGGGTGACGTTGAAGCATCAGAGATAGCCCTGTGGACACTGTACCCGAGCCGTGGTCTTCTTAGCGCCCCCGGTAGGCGCTCAAACCTGCAATTGCGTTCAGTCTCAACATCCTGCTCTGCGGCCTGCTTTGCTTTGCGAGCATAACTTGCTGCATGGTGAGCATGAGTGGCGACATGCGCTGTCGCCGCTGCGTGCCCCGCCGATCTAGCGGCCGCTACTGCTGCTGGACCTTTTGCCTGTCGCGCAGCAGCGTGAGAGGCAAATGCACTCTTCCTCGCCTCTTTCATCGCTAGTTCGCCACGCTGCCATTGCCTCGCGGCTTCAATAGCCTGACGAGGGCGGATGTCTTCCGGATTTTCGACCTCAAAGAGGATAAGAACGCGCTCTCCACAACTGGCAGCCCACAACGCTGGTTTATGATGCTGATCCACTTTCTCACCTCATGTTCGTCAAACGACTGCTGCCGTTCCATAAACGGCTTTACGCGCATTCAAAGTTTACGGCTGGCTTCGGGAATTGCCGTTTAAACTCTTGACCCACCGTAATGGGGTCGGTTGCCGACAGGCTACTTCGGGGTAGGATGCGGGACTGGCGGCTTGCCGGTGCAGTGTGATGACGCCGACAGCCCCAATCGGCCAGAGCAGATTAGACTGTCAGCGTATTTCTTGTGGTGGAAAAGGGCGGGAGATGACGGTTCCAAACGAATACAGACAAGTTTCGGTCGACTTCCAGGATTTCTTGGCGGAAGTAGCAGTCGAAGCCGATCTGACCACGAGCCACCAGGCCTACACAACCTTACAAGGTGTCCTGCTTGCCTTCCGCAAGCGACTGACGCTTGAAGAGGCGATTCAATTCGTGCAAGTGTTACCACCTCTGCTGAGGGCACTCTTCGTTGTGAAATGGGAGCCCTCCGCACCGAAGCAAGAGGTAGTCGACCGGAGCGTCTGGTCGCGAGATGTTCAGGAGCTGCGCCTCAACCACAACATATCACCGTCTTCCGCGATTTTTAACGTCGCCACTGTCCTTCGCCGGCATGTCGATGCCAACGACTTCGAGGCATGCCTTACCAGACTGCCGAGCTTTGCGCGGGAGTTTTGGAGCGTGCCACATCAGTGAAGCCCACACGCGGTCTTGCGATAACCAGCTTCTGGAACCCCATATTGTGAAACCAATAAGTACGAGGAATGCCGACCACTACGCATGGGGCAGTGGTTGTGACGGTTGGATTCTCGCTCCGTCCCCCGACATGATGGTCATCGAGGAACAAATGCCGGCTGGCACTGCAGAACAGCGCCATCATCATGAACGAGCGCGGCAGTTCTTTTATGTTTTGGATGGTGAACTAACGATGGAGGTCGCAGGCGAGCAGCATCTGCTCCAAGCGGCGAACGGCATCGAGATTTCGCCTGGGGTAAAACACCAGGCGCGCAATGAGAGTCCGGAACCCGTGCGCTTCCTGGTGATCTCGAGCCCCACTACCCGCGGCGATCGAATCGATGAGTGAACCAAGGCCCTAACCAATGTTGCTGCTGGAGGCGGTGTTGCCCCATCTGCGGCTAGGTGCGTGTGAGGCGCGGTGGCGATCGGGCGGAAGCACTCCCGCAGAGGCGCCTAAATTGACCGATCTTTGACCAGAGCTCTAACGGCCTTCGGTATCAAGGGAAATATCCTCTGGTATTTCGCTGCGAAGTTTCGGGCCTTGGACCAGACGGCGGCCGAGCGCGGTCACGAAAGCGTCGCAACGTTTATCGGACTGGGAGCGCGCCGCTGCCTGCGCGCTCTCCGGCACGGGTGAAAGCGCGCAGGTCGGCCATCTCGACCGCATCGTCAGGCGAGACGATAAAGCGGAAATGATGACGGTCGTCCTTGCAGCTCCGCAAAGGGCTCTGCATCTGCGTCGCCTGTTTCAGGACCGAAGAGCTTGGCCTTCTCCCCGTCTTGGGTGATGTGCTCACGGCGGAGATAGGAGAGATGAGTCGGTAGGTTCCCGTCGCGCAGGTTCATGCGCACGACACGGGCCTTGTGACAGCGCCGCGCGAGCGCGCGGTGAGCAGTCGGTTGGCTTGAATCGATGCGCGCTGGCCTCGACCAAAGTGCGAGCGGTTGTCCGGACGGATCCTTCCCTGCCGGGAAACCGAGCCGCTGACGTGAGGGCCGCAATCACGCAAAGCGGACGAATCTAGGACTAAAACAATTGTTGACAATTAACTAAAAACCAGCGACGCTTTCTGGAATTTGAGCCGGAAGCGTTTAAAATGCTCACATGCATGGTTGGTTGGTCACACTCCAGGTTCGGCAGGCTGGACGCTGGCCTTGAAGAACTGATCACTGATGTCGCCGCCGCCGCTCTGGCCGATGCCGGTCTGCAGGCCGCTGAGATCGACGAGATTTTCGTAGGAACTTTTAATCCAGGCCTCGTCGAGCAGGACTTTGCCTCTTCTCTCGTGCTGAACGGCAATCCCGACCTGCGCTTCAAGCCGGCCACCAGGATTGAAAATGCTTGCGCCACGGGTTCGGCCGCCACTTATCAGGCTGCTCGCGCCGTTGGATCGAACCGGGCCCGCTTTGCCCTGGTAATCGGCGTGGAAAAGATGACTGCGCTGGCCAGCGCATCCGTCGGCCGGGCGCTTTTGAAGGCGAGCTACGTCGAGGAGACAAGGGCGGTCGAGGGTGGCTTTGCCGGTGTTTTCGGACAGATAGCGTCTTCCTATTTTCAGAAGTACGGGGATCAGTCCGATGCGCTGGCCAGGATAGCGGCCAAAAACCATCGCAACGCCGTCGCCAATCCGCTGGCGCATATGCGCCAAGATCTCGGCTTCGAATTCTGCCGAAACGAGTCGGATCGCAACCCAGTCGTCGCCGGCCCGCTGAAGCGCACCGACTGCGCGCTGATTTCCGACGGCGCGGCGGCACTTGTGCTGACGGATGCCGCAACCGCGCTCCGCATGAAGAAGGCGGTCGCGCTGCGTGCCATGTGCCAGACCAGCGACTACCTGCAATTGTCGAGACGGCCGGACGTCACCTTGTTCGACGGCGCGGCGCGCGCCTGGTCCGGTGCGATGGGGCAGGCCGGCTTGACCAACGGCGATCTCGATTTCATCGAACTGCACGACTGCTTCACAATCTCGGAACTCATCCAGTACGAGGCGCTGGGCATTGCGCCGCGGGGCGAGGGTGCGCGGGCGATAAATGACGGCATGACCGAAATGGGCGGCGAACTCCCCGTGAACCCATCCGGCGGATTGAAGGCCAGAGGCCATCCCGTCGGCGCCACCGGCGTGTCGATGCTGGTGAACGCCGCCATGCAGCTAACCGGAGGTGCGGGCGACATGCAAGTTAAGGGCGCAGCGTTGGGCGGCGTCTTCAATATGGGCGGCGTTTCCGTCGCCAACTACGCAACTGTCCTCGAACCGGTCAGGTGAAGTGTTCGTGTCGACTTTCAACATAGGCCATTTCCTGACCCAGAACGCGCGGCGCTTCGGCGAGCACCCCGGCGTCGTCGTGTCCGACCGGACATTCACGTGGCTGGAGATCGACCGGCGGGTCAATTGCCTCGCCAATGCGCTGGCCAACGCTGGCATTCGTCCGGGCGACCGGATCCTGGTTCAGGCGCGCAACAGCCACCGCGCCTTCGAGGTGAAATGGGCCACCTTCAAGCTGGGCGCGGTCTGGGTCCCGGTCAATTTCCGCCTGACGCCCGCCGAGGTCGCCTACATGTCCGGGCACGCATCGGCGCGGGCGGTCGTCTTCGACGGCGAATTCGCCGCGCATTGCGAGGCCGTGCGCGCCGCGCTGGACCTGGCGCCGCTGTCCGTCTGCCTTGACGCCGCGCTCGAAGGAAGCCTGGTCTACGAACAATTTCTCGCGGACGGCGGCGACAGCTTTGTCGAGGCGGATGTGGATCGGGACCAGCCGGCCTGGTTCTTCTACACATCGGGCACCACCGGCCGCCCCAAGGCCGCCGTGCTCACCCATGGCCAGTTGGCGTTTGTCGTTGCCAGCCATCTGGCGGACATGTTTCCCGGCACCAGCGAAAACGATGCCTCGCTCGTCATCACGCCGCTGTCGCACGGCGCCGGCGTTCATGCACTGGCGCATGTGGCGCGCGGGGCGCCGCAGATCATCCTGAAGGCCACGTCGCTCGATGCCGAAGCGGTCTGGAAGACGGTCACGCGGCACAGGGTGACAAACTTCTTCGCCGTGCCGACTCTCCTCAAGACCCTGGTCGAGCACCCGTCTGTCGATCACTACGACCACAGTTCGCTGCGTCATGTGAACTACGGCGGCGCGCCAATGGCCCGCTCCGACCAGGCACTCGCCCTAGCCAAGCTGGGCAATGTCCTCGTCCAGCATTATGGCCTTGGCGAGTTCACCGCCAACATCACAGCACTGTCACCTGGCCAGCACGAAGCAGCAGCGGCCGGCTCGCCGCACCATTCCGTGGGTAGCTGCGGTGTGCCTCGCACCGGTGTCGAGGTCGCGATCCTTGGCAACGATGGCCAGCGCCTTGCAGCCGGCGAAACGGGCGAGATCTGCGCTCGTGGCCAGGCTGCCTTTGCTGGCTATCACAACGATCCGGATGCGACAGCAAAAGCCTTCCGGCACGGCTGGTTCCACACCGGAGACCTAGGCTTTCTCGACGAGCGTGGTTTTCTCCATATCACCGGCCGCGCCTCTGACATGTATATTTCCGGCGGACTGAACGTCTATCCGCGCGAGATCGAAGAGGCGATCCTCGACGACGAGAGGATCGACGAAGCGGCAGTGGTCGGCATACCGCATCCAAAATGGGGTGAATGCGGGGTGGCAGTGGTGGTGGTGAAAGCCGGTTGCGAGATTGCCGCGAAGGATGTCATCGACGGCCTCAACGGCCGCATCGCGAGATACAAATTTCCCAACCAGGTGGTGTTCTGGCCGGAGCTGCCGAAGTCCGCCTATGGCAAGGTGCTGAAGCGGGAAATCGTCAAAAGGCTCGCGGAAGAGCACGAGCGCGCGGCTTGACGGAGCAGAAGGTGACGACAATGAAGATAAAAGGACTGGATCATTTGGTGCTCACCGTCAGAGACATGGCGCAAACCATCGATTTCTACCGGCGTGTGCTCGGCATGCGCCATGTCGTGTTTGACGGCACCTACAATGCCCTGCATTTCGGCAACCAAAAGATCAACCTTCATCCGTATCGCGGAGAATATACTCCACATGCCGACATTCCCGCTCCGGGGACGGGCGATCTGTGCCTCATCGCCGAAGGCGGCATCGACGACATCGTGCAGGAATTGGGCACGCTCGAGATTCCCATCGAGGCGGGGCCGGTCGATCAGACTGGTGCGGGCGGCGCGATGCGCTCGGTCTATTTTCGGGATCCGGACAGGAATCTCATTGAAGTTGCATGCTACACATCCTGACCTGCTTCCATTCAAGGCTCATTCCATGGCTCGTCCCAAACTGAATCGCAAACCCGCTCCGCAAATGGAGGTGACCCGCCGCAGTCTCGATGCGCAGGCCGCCGACAAATTGCGCGACGCGATCCTTACGGGTGTGTTTGCGCCCGGTGAGAAGTTGACGGAAGAGGTGATCGCTGAATCGTTCGGTCTCAGCCGTGGAACGATCCGCGCATCGCTGCGGCTTCTGGTTCACGAAGGGCTGATCGTCCAGGAACCATACCGCGGTTACAGCGTGAGGTCCCTGACCTCTCGCGATGCCTGGGAGTTGTTCACGCTGCGCAACACGCTGGAAGCCTTCGCTGCGCGGCTGCTCGCCGAGACCATCACCGAAGAGAAACGGGACCGGCTGGACCAAGCCTACGATAAGGTCGTGAAGGCGGTCACGTCCGGCGTGCGGACGCGCGCGGTGGAAGCGGACTTCCAGCTTCACCTGACGATTGCCGAACTCACTGAGCATGCCGCGCTGCAGGGACACTACGCACTGATCGCCGGCCAGGTCCGCCTCTATCAATCCCTGGTCAGCAAGTTTCTTTCTCTGCAGGACTACATCGTCACCCATGAGACCCTTATTTTGGCGATGCGGGAAGGCCGGGCTGGCGAGGCCGAACGGCTTGCGGCGCAACACAACACCGCAGACGGCGAGCGTCTGGTTGAATGGCTCCGCGAGGCGGAAGGCCGATCGGAAGACCATATCCGCGACCGCCCTGTCGGTCTCTCGGCTTCTTAAGAACGAGCGAAAGGAGATGTATCTACGCCAAGACGGTTGTTAACAATGAACAATCAATCATATAATCAAAAGGGGAATGATCATGCCAAGTAAGCGCAGTTTTCTGGTCGCCGCGTCGCTTTGCGCCGCCGCAGCCTTTGCCTCGTCTGCCGCGGGAGCTGCCGATGAATCGCTCAGCCGCATCCAGGCGGCCAAGAAGGTCGTTGTCTGCTCATCCAACGACGTTCCATACGCCTACAAGAATCCGACCAGCGGTAAGGTGGAAGGTACGGACATCGACATGGTCCGTGCCATCTTCGAACCGCTGGGCGTGGCGGAAATCGAACTTTATGAAGTGCCGATCTCTGGGATTATCTCGGCACTGAACACCAGCCGCTGCGACCTGATCTCGGACAACATCGCGATCACCGTCAAGCGCTCCGAGCAGATCGCGTTCTCGGCGCCGATGTACCGAGCCGGGCAGGCGCTCGTGGTGCCCAAAGGCAATCCGGCCAAGATCAAGAGCGAGGCCGATTTTCCGGGCCACACGGTCGGATCCTATCTGGGAACCATCCAACTCGACTGGCTGAACAAGATGGCGGCAGCCGACTCTTCCGTCACGGTCAAGGCTTACAAGAACATTCCGCAGATTCTCGCCGAGTTGCGGGCCGGGCGCCTGCATGCGGCCGCTTTCGACGACATGGTTGCGGCCGACGCGCTGAAGAACGACCCGACGCTCCCGGTCGAGATACTGAACTACAAAATGCCCATCGGCGACTATGCTGTGGGCGCCGGCTTCCGCAAGGACGACATTGCGCTCAGGCAGGCGTTCGACGAGCAGAACCGACAGCTCCAGCTTTCAGGTGGACTGCGCAAGGTTCTCGAAAAGTGGGGCCTGCTTCCGGTCGAGCGGTATTTTCCGTTTCCGAACTGTTGCAGCTAGGCACTGACAGGAGATCGTAATGAACGACGTGCTCGAGTTCCTGCCGGCGCTGCTAAGGGGTGCTGCCTTGACGGTCGGGATAACGATCGCGTCGATGGCGATTGCCCTTGTGCTGGGCCTTCTCATTGCGCTGGCACGCATGTCGCCCATCGGACCCGTCCGATGGGCGGTGGCGATCTATGTCGACTTCATTCGGGGCACGCCGCTGCTGCTGCAGCTTTTCTATATCTACTATGTGCTTCCCTATGTCGGCATCTACATACCGGCCCTGGTTGCCGGGATACTCGGCCTGTCGCTCAATTACGCGGCGTATCTCTCCGAGGTCTACCGAAGTGCCATCTCGGCAATTGGCAAGGGACAGGTCGAGGCTGCACGTTCGCTCGGCATGCGGCCGACACCAATCTTCCTGCTGGTCGTACTGCCGCAAGCCCTTCGGATCGCCATTCCACCAATCGGCAACTACTTCATCGCCATGTTCAAGGACACCGCGCTGGTGGCGGTAATTTCGGTGAACGAGCTGATGTTCACCGCCGACCAGATCGCGTCGACGACCTACAAATACCTGGAGGTCTATACGGCCGCCTTCGTCATTTATTTCATCGTCAGCTATCCGGCTTCGATGCTGATCCTGAAGATTGAAGACCGCATGAAACGAGCTCCCGCCGGCTGAGACCGCCCGATCGCGGCGAACCGTCGCCTGCATGCTGAACATCGTCGCCCGCCGACAGCCAGCGTCTCAAGCGCGCTCGCGCGGCCATGAAAGAGATAGAAATGAACAGGACACTCAACTTGCACCCTGAAGGCATCGCCTTCATCGATGGCAGCTATATTCCCGTCCCTGAAGCTTCGATCCCATTGATGGACTGGGGCTTCACGCGCGGCGACGCGTGTCAGGATACTGTTTCCGTTCGCAATGGTGCCTTCTTCAGGCTGCAGGATCATCTGGACCGCTTCGAACAATCCTGTGCCCGGCTGCGCTACACAATGCCAGTCCAGCGCAAAGGAATCGAGACGGTCTTGAAGTCCTGCGTTGAGATGACGGGACTGGCCAACGCGACAGTCCAAATGATCATGACACGCGGACTTGGCCCCTCCGGATCGCGCGACCCGCGTCTTTGCAAGAACAGGTTCATGGCGTTTTGCATTCCGTTCGTGGTCGTCGCCAACGAAGAACAGCGCAAGCGCGGGCTCTCGGTCTGGATTTCCAGCCGGTGGCGCCTGCCGCCGGACTCTGTTCCCTCGCAGATCAAGAACTACAACTGGATCGACTTCGTGCTCAGCCTCTACGACGCCTATGACGCCGGCTGCGAAACCTCGCTGATGAAGAACCATCTGGGCACCATAAGCGAAGGTCCCGGGTTCAATGTTTTCGCGCTGACGGGCAAGGTCCTTTCTACACCAGGATACAATGTACTTGAGGGGATAACGCGTCGGTGCGTCATCGAGATCTGCCGTGAGATCGGCCAGTCGGTGGATGTCAGATCGATTTCAGAGAGCGATCTGATCAGCGCGGACGAGGTGTTTGCGTGCAGCACGGCGGGGGGCATCATGCCGATCACCAGCGTCAACGACAAACCGATCGGCAGCGGAAAGCCCGGTTCTCTCACGACGAGGCTGGCAGAGATTTACTGGAGCAAGCGGGACGAGGGCTGGCACGCTACCCATGTCCACGACCTCTGATCCCACTGCGGTCAACTGGCCTTGCCAGCTTCAAGCTCCGTCGGCGCTATCCTTTGGGGGCCAACCGCTAACGCGGAAAGCCGGCCTTCGGCTCGGCGACACGGGTCGAATAGACCCGCCCCGCCGGTGCGTCGACCTCTACGCTTCCAGTCCACTCATTGGCACAGATATAAAGCGTCTTGCCGTCGTCGCCCCCCAGCATACAGCCGAAAGCCATGCGATCGAGCGGGATCTCGTCAAGGACGGACCCGCCTTCTGCTATACGAATGCATCGCGGACCCGAGGACGCCCAGATGGCACCTTCGCTGTCCATGCAGATGCCGTCAGCGCCCTGGCCATCAATTGCCGCCCACAAACGCCGGTTGGCAAGGCTGCCGTCCTTTTCGATATCGAACGCGGTCAAATTGCCATTGAACGATTCAGCGCAAATCAACGTGCCGCCATCCGGCGTCACGACCATCCCATTTGGGAAGGCGAGATCGCCAGCCTGCCGCACGACCGCGCCGTCCGGACGGACCAGGGAAATGAACCCTGGCTGGAAGGTGCCGCCGGGAAAATCGAAATTGATGTTGTTGATGAAGATATGACCCGCATCGTCAATGACGATCTCGTTGTAGCCGAAAGGAGCGTCTTCCAGCGAAGCAAAATCAAAAAGTTGATCCGAGCGCAGTATCTGCAGGCGTTTTGCCGAAGCGTTGACGATATAGCATGTTCCGTCGCTGTCAAAGTCAAAGGAGATGGGTAATGATGGGACCTTCACCACGACCCGCGAATCGCCGTCACTAGATACCGCGACGATCGTTTCTGCAGCCCAATCGGCAAACCAGAGTTCGCCCCGGCGCCAGCGGGGGCACTCTCCAAGAATAACGTTGTCGAGCAGGACACTGATAATATTCACCCTGGTTCTCTCTAAGTCGAATCGGGAAGGTCGCGATACGCTCTACTCGCAGGCTGCCCCCACCAATGCCTTCGCATGAAGCGGAGTGGTGTCAAAGCACGGCAGGGGACTATCGGTTTCATCGATCAGCATTGTTATCTCGGTGCACCCAAGAATAACCGCCTCGGCGCCACGAGCCTTAAGCTTGTTGATTTCTTCGACGTAAAAGGCTCTCGAACTAGGCAAAACGATACCAAGGCACAGTTCGTCGTAGATGATCCTGTGAATCTCCGGGATGCCGTCCTCTGGCACCACGACGCTGATGCCCATCGATAGGAGCTTTTCACGGTAGAACCCCATCTCCATGGTAAATCGCGTACCAATGAGACCGACGGTCCCGCAGCCTTTGTTGCGAATAGCCTCTCCAGTGGGGCGGGCTATGTGCACAAATGGCAAACCTTTCGTCGCGTCTTCTATGGCTTGAGCGACGTAATGCATCGTGTTTGTCGCCAGTCCGAGCACCTCGGCGCCGGCGTCTTGAAGGCGCCGCGCGACCCGGCTGAGTTCCCGCCCTGCCTGATCCCACTGACCGGCCTTTTGCATCCGCGCGATTGGGGAGAAATCGACTGAATGCAGCAAGATGGGCGCCGAATGCAGGCCACCATACTTCCTTGCCGCTTCCTGGTTCATGACTTTGTAATAGTAGGCAGTCGATTCCCACGACATGCCGCCTATGAGGCCAATCAGTTTCATATTCACACTGTCAAAAAGTTCAAGGTGATCAACGCGCACATCGGCCGGTAAGTCTTCGTCTGCGAGACGTGGCCTGGAATGCACGTTCGCTCGGCGCCGCCAAGACCGCCCTCTATTCCCCGCGCATTTCCAGCTGCACTACCTCCATCAACCACAGGCGTCATACTTCGCTCCGACTTGCAATCTGCCCAACATAACGCAGGCTCGGAGGATCCACTTTCACGGATCGAACATAAAGTGGCCCTTAGCAGTGGCGTACCCTGTAATGGATTGGTAATTCATGACGCGAATGCCGGGTGTCGTTTCATGAAAAGCAGCAGTCAAGACCGTGAGGTTGTTAGGCGCGTCGGCCGCTTCGGGATTGCCCTGCTACCATCGGCTCCCTATAGCACTTCGCACCTGACCACCTGTTGCTCGCTCGGTTTTTCACTGGACTCTCAGGCGGGAGTTCACGCCATAGCGACGGACGTGAAAAGCCCGTTCCGCGTCAGGGCAAATACCTTTGCCTGGTTGCCGAATGAATGCGACGTCTATTCTTCGTCCGATCGGGGTGGCGAGTATTTGCTCATATCATTGTCGGATCCATTGGGCGGCCAACATTGGCAAACCGATGTCCTTGACGAACTCGCCGCCCATCCGGCCAGACGATTGCGAGCAGCCCTCATTTTGCAAGGCGACGATCTTGAATTGGAACACTTCGCATCCGTGCTCCTGGATCGGTTCGCCAGCGTCCGTGACAACCGCTACCTCAAGCCGTCGAATTGGATGACCGAGAAGCGTCTGCGCAGGGTGGACGAGATTATTTGGGCCGGGCTGGCGGCCAACATTCTGGTCGCGGACTTGGCGCGGGAGCTTGGTTTGTCGCCGGGTTACTTTTCGCGTGCGTTCCGCGCAGCCACCGGCAGGTCTCCGCAACAGCATATTATCGACCACCGATTGCGGCACGCGCGCACGCTCATTGCGTCGACCCGCATGCCGCTAACCGATGTCGCCATGCAATGTGGCTTTTCCAGTCACGCGCACATGAGCACGCATTTTCGACGGTGGCTGGGGGTGGCCCCGTCCGATCTTCGGCCTGAAAGGCGGCGCGAAACATTAGTCATCGCGAAGCCGAGCAGACGCGCCGGCACTGTTGTCAGTCCGTAGGACCTCATGTAACCATTTAATCGGTTACTGATTCCTCTGCCAATAGCTTTCAGGTGAACGATGAGCGTGGCCACGGAAGCCACGATCATACGGCCATCCTGCAACATCAGGAGATAACCATGGATATCGACCGCAACCAATCCGACGTTGAATCGGCGACATTGTCACACGTCGTGCAAAGCTGGCGGCTGCTCGACGTGGCGGTTCGCCACGGCACTTTCTCGAAGCGGTGCGCAGCCGGTGGCCGCAGACCTTAGCGGCCCTCTAACCATGCCATCAATCAGATTCCGTCGGGGGCGCGGGGCTCTAGGGCGCCGAGTGCCGCCAGTTGTTCGAACGCTTCGTTGCGAGATTTTGCCATGAACTCAGCAACCCTCCGGCTGCTCGCACTTACGATCCAAGATGATAGTTACACCATCAACGCGGCGAGGCTGCGCATTTCCATCAGGTCTGGAAAATTCATAGAGCGCACTCCCGGTTTGTCGGCGGGCAAACTGCTGGCAAATATTGTGGTCATCCCGAACCGATACGCCCATGACTTTCAGCAATTCTGCGTCAGGAACCCGAAGGCATGCCCCTTGGTCGCGGTAGGCACTGCCGGGTCGCCCTACATCAGAGCACTCGGCGATATCGATCTGCGCACCGACGCGCCGCAATACGATATCTACCGGTTTGGCGAACTGGTGAGCCGCAAGACCAATATCACCAAAGAGTGGAGGGGCGATTTTTCCGCATTCGCACTGGGAAGCTCCTTCACATTCGAGAACAGGCTGCTCGAAAGTGGCGTGGAGTTGCGCCATGTCAGGATGGGGATGAAGGTGCCGGTCTACCGCAGCTCCATCAGGACAGTGCGGGTTGGTCCCTTCGGCGGAACCATAGCCGTTTCCATGCGCCCGATCCGCCGTGTCGATATCGACAAGGCGCGGGCGATTTCGGTTCGTTATCCTCAGGCCCATGGCGCGCCAATCCACATCGGCGCGCCCGATGCCATCGGCATCGATGATATCGACGCGCCCGATTGGGGCGATGCGGTTGAGGTTCGAGAGGGTGAGGTCC
>UCIA01000022.1 GCA_900472295.1 Hyphomicrobiales bacterium
TCGAATTTACCTTTTGCCATAGTCTCTTTCCTTGGACGGCCTTGACCTTCAGTTCAGTCGAATGCGGGGCGATTAGCGACTACGGCCGAAAAACACAAGTGCCTTGTGGCCGGGTGCGCTGTCCACTCGGTCCGAACCGACGATCCGATTGCGGGGTATGGCGCTGATATAGGAACGCGCGGTGGCAAATGAAATGGCCTGTTTGCCTGCCGAATCCCACGATTGGATGATTGTCGCTGCGGCAAAGGTCTGGTTTGCTCGCCCGACGTAGATGCCGGCGCCAAGGGCGGATCCATTCGTCTTGTCGTGCTGATTGGGGACGATCTCATGGAAGATTTGGTCGACCGTATTTACGAAGCTGCATTCGTGCCTGACCTTTGGCCCGTCGTGCTTGACGATATGAGCACGATATCGAACTCGTTCGGCGGCGCCCTGCTGGTCGCCAGTGAGGCTCATCCGCCGCGGTTTGCCGCGTCGGCGTCCATCAGGGACGCTTTGATTGAATTCTCCTCCGGAGCCTGGCGAAACAATCACCGCCCGCTGCGTTGGAAACCTAGTCTCGATGGGTTCCTTCGCGACGTCGACCTGTTTAGCCCAGACGACCTGGAGACCGACCCGATGAGACACGAATTGATTAGGTACGGATTAGGCTGGCAGGCCGGCATGGTCATGCCGATGACCAATGGCGAGGTTGTTATCTACAGCGTCGAACGTCGCCTTCAAGACGGCCCGCATGAGGTAGATTCTATCGCAGCGCTCAACGCTTTTCGCCCGCACCTCGCCCGCTCCGGACTGATCGCGGCAAGACTTGGCCTGGAGCGAGCTCTTGCCACGGTATCCGTCCTGCAGAATGTCGGCCTTCCTGCCGCCGTCATGTCCGCCAACGGTCGCGTGATTGCCGCGAACCAACTGCTCGACGCCATGCCATCCACTTTCCTGTCGCGGGCGTTTGATCGTTTGGCAATCGGCGACTCGAGGGCCGATGTGTTGTTTCAGGAAGCCGTCAGGATCATTGCCGGCGATCTGACACCCGTCGTCAGGTCAATTCCACTCCGGGCGACGACCGAGCGACCGGCAATCGTGCTGCATGTGCTGCCGCTTCGCCGATCGGCACAAGATATATTCGCAGGAGGAAACATACTCGTCGTTGCGGCGACCGTACGAACTGGCAGCCCGGAACCATCTCCGCAAATACTAAGCGTGCTTTTCGATCTGTCGCCGGCGGAGGCAAAACTTGCTTCGGCGCTTGGATCCGGCTGTTCGCTAAAAACAGCGGCCCTCAACCTCAACATAACGGTAAAAACTGCCCGTACCTACCTTGAGCGTGTCTTCTACAAAACCGGTACGCAACGCCAGAGCGAACTGGTGGCTTTGTTGAGAGGCGCCGGACCGGCAGCATCTATTGCCGCTGCGACGCCGGTCTGATTTGGTTGCGCCATGCAGTTCATCCCCTCCTCCATACGCGGCCCGTTGTTCATGATCGTTTCGACGGGGTCCTACCTCGTCAATGATACGATGATGAAGCTCGCGACTGTGGGCTTGCCGTCCTATGAGGTGCTGTTCCTGCGTGGGATCGCGGCCACGCTGTGGGGCATTCCGCTGCTCTATTTGCTCGGTTACGGTAAGCAGATCCCGCTGATCTTCGACAGCAAAGTGCTGCGCCGCAACCTGCTCGAACTGGCGGCGATCCTTTGTTACGTGGTGGCGCTGGCCAATATGCAGATCGCCGATTCGACCGCGCTCGGGCAGATCACGCCGCTGCTGATGCTGGTCGGCTCCTCCATCCTGTTCGGCGAACGGATCGGCGGCGTGCGCATGGCGCTGATCGGGCTCGGCTTCGTCGGCGCGCTCATGGTGGCACAGCCGACCATGGAGGGCATCTCGGTCTATGCCTTGCTGGCGCTCGGCAATGCCGCCCTGGCGGCTGCGCGCGATCTTGCCGGCAGGCGTGTCCCGGCCGAGGTGCCGGGCATGATCGTCGCCATTTCCGCTGTCGTGGTGGTGCTGATCGGCGCGGGTGCCGCGCATCTCGTTTCCGAGCGCTGGGTGATGCCGGAAGCCCGGCACCTGATTTTGATGGCCGGCGCCGGGTTCTTCCTGATCTTCGGCCATTTCTTCATCTTCATGGCCTATCGCATCGGTCCCACCGGCGTCGTGGCGCCATTCTACTACTGCTTCACCGTCTGGGCGGTCATTTCAGGCGTGCTGGTGTTCGGGCAGTTCCCGAATGCGCTGGCCGTGTGCGGCATCCTGCTGGTGGTGGCAAGCGGGCTGACGATCGTTTCGCTGGATGAACGCAAGCGCAGGCTGACCGTCGTCGCCTGATATATTGGACGAGATACCTACGGCCACAAACGCCTGTCTCTAGTGTCGGGAAAGTTTGGAGCGGGTAGCGGGAATCGAACCCGCATATTCAGCTTGGAAGGCTGCTGCTCTACCACTGAGCTATACCCGCATCGTCCTCAAGGTTCGCGGGCTGGCAGTGGTGGAGAGGGTTGGATTCGAACCAACGTAAGCTAAGCTAACGGATTTACAGTCCGTCCCCTTTAACCACTCGGGCACCTCTCCAGCCTGCCGTCGAAGCCTTGCAACGAGGCATTCTCGCCGATCAGGTCGAAACCAGGGTTTTGTCCGAAATCAGCGAAGCGCCTTATGGCGGCAAGGCCAGTGGGTGTCAACCGCACCGGAAGGCAAAATGCGTTGATTTTGACAGCCTGCCCGGCAAGCCGGCTTTCTGCCTGTATCCATGCCCTCGCGACACGGCTATAGAAGCCGGCCATGAGCAATGACAACAATCCCAAGACCGCCAAAGACACCCATTACGCCAAGCTGCGCCGCGCCCACCGCGACGAAAAGGCCGGCGGCGCGCCCGCCTTCCGGCCGCGCCAGCCAGTGCCGCCAGGCGAAAACGCGGCCGACGGACTGGTGCGGCTTTATGGCCTCCATACGGTGCGGGCGGCGCTCGACAATCCGCGGCGCAAGATCCGCAAAATGCTGGTGACGCGCAATGCCGCCGAGCGACTGGCGATCGCCGACCTCGCCGCTCTGCCCTTCAAGGCGGAACTGGTCGAGCCGAAGGTGATCGACAAGATCACCGGTTCGGACGCCGTGCATCAGGGCGTGCTGATCGAGGCCGAACCGTTGAAGCCCAAGCGCCTCGACGCGCTCGGCGATACCAAACTGGTGCTGGTGCTCGACCAGGTCACCGATCCGCACAATGTCGGCGCCATCTTGCGCTCGGCGGTCGCCTTCGGCGCCGGCGCGCTGATCACCACGGCACGCCACAGCCCGCAGGAATCCGGCGTGCTGGCAAAATCCGCCTCCGGCGCACTGGAACATATCGACCAGATCGAGGTGAAGAATCTCGCCGATGCGCTGGGTCAGCTGCACGAAGCCGGTTTCCAGACCATCGGCCTCGATTCGGACGGGCCGGCGGAACTCGAAAAGAGCTTCTCAGGCGAAAAGCTCGCGCTGGTGTTGGGCGCCGAAGGCAAGGGCCTGCGCCAGAAGACCCGCGAGACGGTGACAGTGCTGGCACGGCTCGACATGCCCGGCGCCATCCACTCGCTTAATGTCTCCAACGCGGCGGCGATCAGCCTTTACGTGGCGCGTGCGTTCCTGCAGCGCGGCTGAGCCGGAAGCGGCAGCCTTGTAACCTGAGTGCCCCAACGAAAACGGGCTCCCGCGACCAGCGCGGGAACCCGTCCTTGGCAGGGCAAAAGTTGGCGGCTTGGGAACGTTGCGCCGCCCTCTCCTGACCCTATGCCGCTTTGCCCTTGGCTTCGGTTGCTTGGCCGCCGACCTCGAAATCGGCCATCCGCTCCAGCGCGCGAACCAGCGCCGAGTGATCCTCCTTCGCCCCGCCATTGGCAGCACAGGCGTTGAACAGCTGCTGCGTCGTCGAGGTGTTGGGCAGCGAAACACCCAGCGCCTTGGCGCCTTCAAGCGCCAGATTGAGGTCCTTCTGGTGCAGTTCGATGCGGAAGCCCGGCGCGAAGGTGCGCTTGATCATGCGCTCGCCATGCACTTCGAGGATGCGCGACGCCGCGAGCCCTCCCATCAGCGCCTGCCGGACCTTGGCCGGATCGGCGCCGGCTTTCGATGCAAAAACAAGGGCTTCGGCGACCGCCTCGATGGTCAGCGCGACGACGATCTGATTGGCGACCTTGGTGGTCTGGCCAACGCCGTTCGGGCCGACCAGCGTGATGTTCTTGCCCATCTTTTCGAAGACGGGCTTTGCGCGCTCAAAAGCCTTGTCCTCGCCGCCGACCATGATGGTCAGCGACGCCGCCTTGGCGCCAACCTCGCCGCCGGACACCGGCGCGTCGAGATAGTCGCAGCCGAGATCGTTTATTTTCCGGGCGAAGACCTTGGTCTCGATGGGCGAGATCGAGCTCATGTCGATGACGAGCTTGCCCTTGGAAAGGCCGGCGGCAACGCCATTGACGCCGAACAGGACCTCGGCCACCTGCGGTGTGTCGGGAACCATTGTGATGACGATGTCGGCAGCCTTCGCCGCGGCGGCATGGCCGCTGACGGTCTTCAGGCCCTTGGCGATGAGATCGGCCGGCGGCTTGGAACGGTGGTCGCTGGCGATCACGGTATAGCCGGCATCCAGCAGATGCCCCGCCATCGGCGCGCCCATGATGCCGAGGCCGATAAAGCCGATGGTTTCCATTGTCTCTCTCCGTAAAATCTTGGCTCAAATTGGCTTAAAGGTCGGCGCTGCCCCTCATCCGCCTACCGGCACCTTCTCCCCGTATAGTGACGGGGAGAAGGGTATAGCTCCAACGCTGGCGATCCCCCTCTGCCCGTCCTTCACGGGGAGAGGGTAAGGGTGAGGGGCAGCGCCGACGTTGCGTAATTGCCAACAGCTAAGCCGCCGCGCTCCCCTGCCCGTTAAGCTCGCGAAACCACCCAAGCCCAGCCTCGGTCCCCGCCTTCGGCTTGTATTCCGCCCCAACCCAGCCGGCATACCCAATTCTGTCGATGTGCTCGTAGAGGAAAGGATAATTGATCTCGCCCGTCCCCGGCTCGTGACGGCCGGGATTGTCCGCAAGCTGGATATGCGCGATGCGGCCAAGGTTTGCCTCGATGGTACGGGCGAGATCCCCCTCCATGATCTGCATGTGATAGATGTCGTATTGCAGGAACAGATTTTTTGAGCCGACGCGATCGATCAGCGCCAGCGCCTGCTCCGAATAGTTCAGGAAGAACCCCGGAATGTCGCGGGTGTTGATCGGCTCGATCAAAAGCCGGATGCCGGCCTGCTCCAGTTTCTCCGCCGCAAACGCCAGGTTCTCGGCAAAGGTGTTTTCCAGCACCGAGCGATCAACACCTTGCGGTGCGATGCCGGCGAGACAATTAACCTGCTCGCAGCCTAGCGCATGGGCATAGGAGATCGCCTTGGCGATGCCTTGCCGGAACTCCGGCACGCGGTCGGGCAGCACGGCGATGCCGCGCTCACCCTTTGCCCAGTCGCCGGCCGGCAGGTTGAACAGCACCTGCGTCAGGCCGTTCTTCTTCAGCCGCGCCGCGACCACGTCAGGCGCATGGTCGTAAGGGCCGATATATTCGACGCCCTTGAAGCCGGCGCGGGCGGCGGCGTCAAAACGGTCGAGGAAATCGTATTCGCCAAACAGCATTGACAGATTGGCTGAAAAACGCGGCATTCTTTTTCTCCTTCATCCCGCCAAAGCTTAATCCAGGAGGACAATCGCCGTCGGCGCATCTTCGTGGCTTTCCGCAAGGTCCTCGAATTCGGTAATCTTGTCGATTTCCGTGCCCATGGAAATGTTGGTGACGCGCTCGAGGATGAATTCGAGCACCACCGGCACCTGATACTCCTTCATCAGCCGCTCGGCCTCCTTGAAGGCGCCGGCGAACTCTTCCGGTTTGCGCACCCGGACCGCCTTGCAGCCCATGGCTTCGGCGACCGCGACGTGGTCGACGCCATAGCCGGCCTCGGGGTCGTTGGCGCGGTTGACGTTCTCGAAGGCCAGGCTGACCTCGAAATCCATCGAAAAGCCGCGCTGCGCCTGCCGGATCAGACCGAGATAGGCGTTGTTCACGACGACGTGGATGTAGGGCAATTTGTGCTGCGCACCGGCCGCCAGTTCCTCGATCATGAACTGAAAATCGTAGTCACCCGACAGCGCCACGATGGTGCGGTCCGGATCGGCGGCGCGCACGCCGAGCGCTGCCGGCAGCGTCCATCCCAGCGGGCCGGCCTGGCCGCAATTGATCCAGTTGCGCGGCTTGTAGACATGCAGGAACTGCGCCCCGGCGATCTGCGACAGGCCGATCGTGGTGACATAGGTGGTGTCGCGGCCGAACGCCTTGTTCATCTCCTCATAGACGCGCTGCGGCTTCAGCGGCACCTGGTCGAAATGCGTCTTGCGCTTCATCGTCTTCTTGCGTCCCTGGCATTCCTTCGCCCAACCCGACCAGTCGCGCAGTTTTCCCGCCGTCTTCCACTCAGTGGCGACGTCGAGCAGCATCTTCAGCGCCGCACCCGCATCCGAGACGACGCCGAGATCCGGCGCGAAGACGCGGCCGATCTGCGTCGGCTCGATGTCGACATGGATGAACTTTTTGCCCCTGGTGTAGACATCGACCGAGCCGGTGTGACGGTTGGCCCAGCGGTTGCCGATGCCGAAGACAAAGTCGGCTTCCAGCATGGTCGCATTGCCGTAGCGGTGCGAGGTCTGCAGCCCGCACATGCCGGCCATCAGCCGGTGATCGTCGGGGATCGCACCCCAGCCCATC
Organism: Hyphomicrobiales bacterium; assembly: GCA_900472295.1. Classification (GTDB taxonomy): domain Bacteria; phylum Pseudomonadota; class Alphaproteobacteria; order Rhizobiales; family Rhizobiaceae; genus Mesorhizobium. The sequence goes on from UCIA01000022.1 coordinate 6,769, forward strand.
AGCGTCGGGATGACCGGAACGCCGGTGATCTCGGCGAATTCGATCAGGAGGTCGGAGGCATCGGCATTGATGATACCGCCGCCGGCGACGATCAGCGGCTTTTCCGCCGCGTTCAGCATCGCCAGCGCCTTTTCAGCCTGGGCGCGCGACATTGCCGGCTTGAACGGGACGAGCGGCTCATAGGCGTCGATGTCGAACTCGATCTCGGCCAGTTGCACATCGACCGGCAGGTCGATCAGCACCGGACCCGGCCGCGACGAACGCATCAGGTGAAACGCCTTCTGCAGCGCCATCGGCACCAGATAAGGCTCCATGACGGTGACCGCCCATTTGGCGACCGGTGCGGCGATCGCCGATATATCGACGGCCTGGAAATCCTCCTTGTTCAGCCGTGCCCGCGGCGCTTGGCCAGTGATGCACAGGATCGGGATCGAATCCGCCGCCGCCGAATAAAGACCGGTGATCATGTCGGTGCCGGCCGGGCCTGATGTGCCGATGCACAGGCCGATATTGCCGGCCTTGGCCCTAGTGTAGCCTTCGGCCATATGCGAGGCCGCCTCGACATGGCGCGCCAGGATGTGGCGGATCGATCCCCGCGCCTTCAGCGCGGAGTAGAAAGGATTGATAGCAGCACCCGGCACGCCAAAGCCGCAGGAAATGCCTTCCTTTTCGAGAACGAGAACCGCTGCATCGACAGCGCGCATCCTGGCCATGTCCAGCCTCCGCAAGTTTGTTGGTTGGCTGACAATGCCAGCACCGTCTTGATTTTTCAATTTTTTCAGAATATTTTTTCATTTCTAAGAAACGGCGTCTGTAGACTGATTTTATTGGATTTTTCGTTTTCCATGATTCCACGATAGCAAACCGGTGAAAAACTTTTTCATTGCGATTTCGGCGAAATCGGCGACAATCCCACGATGGAAACCAGTGAAAAACGCCAGCGCGGCCGTCCCCGCGCTTTCAACGGGCCGGCAGAGGCAGGTTCGGTGCAGTCGCTCGATCGCGCCTTGCGCATTCTGGCAATTGTCGCCGAAGGCAGCGGCCTGTCGCTAAGCGAGATTTCGGCGCGCAGCGAGCTCGCGGCGTCCACTGCCTACCGCATGCTGACGACCCTGCAGAACCACGGCATGGTCGAGTTCGACACGACCGACCAGCTGTGGTCGATCGGTGTCGAGACCTATCGCATGGGCGCTGCCTTCCTGCGCCGCCGCAAGCTGGTCGACCGTGCGCGCGTCGTCATGCAGGAATTGATGGAAAAGACCGGCGAAACCGCCAATCTCGGCGTCGCCGAAGACGATTGCGTGGTTTTCGTCAGCCAGGTCGAGACGCATCAGGCGATCCGCGCCTTCTTCCGCCCGGGCACGCGCAGTCCCTTCCATGCCTCCGGCATCGGCAAGGCGGTGCTGGCCCATCTGGAGCCGGAGCGCGTCGGTACCATCCTGCGCAAGGCCGGGTTGGAGCGCTTTACCGAAAACACGCTGTCCGACATCTCGGCGCTGGCCCATGATCTGGTAAGGATCAAATTGCGCGGCTGGTCGGTCGACGACGAGGAGCGCCATCCCGGCATGCGCTGCGTGGCCGCGGCCATCTTCAACGAGTTCGGCGAGCCGATCGGTGGCGTTTCGGTGTCCGGACCGACGGTGCGGGTGACGGTGGAGCGGCTGGACGAGATCGGACCGCTGGTGCGCGACGCGGCCGCCGAGGTGACCCGGATGATCGGCGGAATCCGATCATGATGCGGAAAACGCTACCACTTTTGCTCGCCGCTTCACTTTGCGGATGCGTGGCGGCAGCGCCTCGCACCGTTGCCGGTAGCCAGCGCGCCGAGCCGATTGCGATCTCGCTCGCCCTGGAGGAGACCATCACCATTGGCGTGCGCCAGCACTTGAAAAACCCAGTGGCAGCGAGGTTCGGAACCATACTTGCCGGTGAGCGCACGGTGAATGGCCGCAATGAGATCGTGGTATGCGGCTCTGTCAACGCTGCCGGCGGCTCTGCCGACTTTGAGCATTTCCTTGGCAAGATTTACCCGGATGCCGACAACAGCTTCGAACTCGCCGCAATGGGCAACACGCAGCAAGGCGCGATTGCGGATGCCTGCCGCGCGGCAGGGTTGTCGATCGATCCGCTGAAATCATAGCAATCAGACAAACAAAAAAGGGGCCGTGGGGAGCCCCTTCTTCGTTGCCTCGACCATTCCGCTTAGAGGCGGCAGTAGTGGCGATAGCCGTCATAGCCGATATAGGTATCCGAATACGGATCGTAGCTGGCATAGCGGTTGAGGCAGCGGCGAACGTGCCTGGAGCCGCCATGGTCATCGACATAGACCGTACGCGGCTGCTGGTTGAGCAGGCTGCCGAGGACGAAGCCGCCGAAGCCGGCGGCGATGCCGATGCCGATTTCGCGGTTGTGGTTGTGGCCGCCCGCGGCCGAGGGCTGTACGGTGCCGACCAGCGAAATGGCGGCGACGGTGCTGGCGATAAGAGCGGAAGCGATTTTGCGCGTGAACATGACGATCTCCTTGTTTCGTTTCTAGAGGCGATCCATCCGCCTCTTGATCATGGGTCGTTTCAGCGCGGAAAAAGGTTCGAAGGGTTTTGAGGATTTTTTCTCGGGTCGCAAAAAGCCGCTGTGGTCGAGACTTGATCGCCCTCGGGATCTTCGGGCCACAGCGCTGAGATCCCACACTGCCGGCATCGGACCACTCTCATGACGGGTGTCTCCGCATGCAAAAAGGGCGGCCGGAGCCGCCCTTTCGCGAGGCAGGCCGTCTCGCTCAAAGGAAGATGATCACCTTGCCATGGTGGTGATGCTTGTGGTGGTGATGCTTGTGCTTGTGGTGGTGGTTCCACCACCAGGGCTTGCCATGGTGCTTATGGTGCTTGTGGTGGTGATGGACGCCGTGTGCCGACGAGGCCTGCACGGTACCGGCAAGTGCGCCGGTGGCAACGAAGATGGCGACGAGGCCAGAGGTAAGGGTACGCTTCAACATGATGATCTCCTGGATCCTTGATCGAGGCGATCATTCGCCTCTGGAGATCAGTCGCGGTGATGGGGTGAAAGGTTCGAAGTTTAGTGAGTAGTCAGTAGGCAGTAGGGCTTAGGAAGCCACGGGGGCGAATCTAATCCCTACTGCCTACTGCCAGTCTTTCACCCCATCCCCGTGACATGCCGCAGCCAGAAGGCGATCGCGATGAAGCCGACGATGGTGGCGATGCCGGTCCAGTCGACATTGGCGGCCTTCACGTCCCTGATGAGCTTCACCGCAAGCAGCCAGGCCACGACGACAAGCGGCAGGATGATGACAAATCTGATCATGCGACACCCCGTTCGATGCAGTTGCACCTCAGACATATGTAGGGAGCGCTTTGGCGGTTTTCAGCATAACAGGCTCCCGCCGGCCCGGCGGGGTCCATTAGCAATCGAAAACGGAGTTTTGGCTTTACTGGCGCACGAAATATGCTAACCGGAGCGCCGTGCCCTTGTAGCTCAGCTGGTAGAGCAGCGGTTTTGTAAACCGAAGGTCGGCGGTTCGATTCCGTCCGGGGGCACCAGCCTTCGCTCTTCGAGCTTCGGCTGGCAGGCCACCCTGAGATCGGTAGCGAAGTGGTGTCCACCGAAGCTTCGGCGAACGGGCACTGCCGACGGCCACGAAAAAGCGAAAGCTCCCGCTCCTACTGAAAGACAGTCGCGACCTGTGCGCTTGCCGCAGCCCTGTCGAACGTGTTTCTGACCCTGACGGAGTTGTAGATATAGGCAACCCAAATTCCTGAGACGACGAAGGAAACAATGGGCTTGACCAGCGCATCTCCGGCAAGGACCTGGCTTACCGGAAGCTTGAGAAGAGCGGAGACCCAAACAACATCGACGATGAACACGACCGGGATTGCAATCCACTGAAGCAGAAACAGCTGCTTGAAACGGGGACTGCGCCGGAACATGGCAATGGTAACAACCAGCTGAAGCACCAGAAAAGCCAGCAACAGCGCGACCTCGCCATAGGTCGTCAAGGGACCGTTGGGAAGCGTCATCAGCTGCTTGTAACCTTCGATCGATGCGCTGAATTCGCCCAGCGTGCGCAATGGCGACAAGGTCTGACCGAGGGCGAGCAGCAAAAGCCACCCCCCAAACCCCACCAAATCACTCTTATCCCGTGAAGGTTTGCGTGCTGACCGGACAGCGAAGAAGACGGGCACTCCGACCAGCAGCAGCAAGATCACCCAATGCCAGATTGAAAACTGCATCCACCCCTCCCTTAAATGCACTCTTAAGTTGTATCATATTCCAGATTCAACTCAATAGGCACATTGTATGGCACCGGCGCCAGTTGATCGACGGGTATTTGGCGCAGAAGCGCCAGGCTGGCTGTGACCTGCCGCTGCCCCCTAACGGATCAGTGCATCAACTCAAAATGCCGGGGAAATGCCTGGTGCAGCAGGAGCAGCATGGTCTTGCGCAGCACGTCGGTGTCGCGGCTGGAGGGGTTGAGATGATCCCAATACCAGGCGCCATGCACCAGATAATTCAGGCTCTCCGACAGCGTGTCTATGTCGACGCCGGTGTAGCCGCCATCGTGCGCGATTTCGATCAGCAGGTCACGGGCTTCGGCGGTGTAGGCGAGATCGCTGGGCAGACCGATCTCATTGTAGATCTGCATGCTCTTGCGGTCGCTGGAGAACACGACGAACACCGACACCCATTGCGGATGCTGCCGGGCAAAGCGCTGCGCGCAATCGACCGCGCCCAGCGCCCTCTCGACCGGTGACAGGCCGGGCGCCCGCACCAATGTTATCCAGAGCGCGTCATACTGGTCGCTGAGATATTGCAGGACGGCCCGGAACAGGTTCTCCTTGCTGCGAAAATGAAAGACGACCAGCGCATTGGAAGAGCCGACATGCTCGGCGATGCGCTGCATGGTGACGCTGGCCAGCCCCTCCTCGGCGATAAGCTCTATGGTGGCATCGATGATGCGCTGGATGCTGGCTTCGCCGCGTTCGCGCCGACGATCCTTGGGCGCAGCATCGTTCGCCGCGCCCTTGGCTGCCTTGCTTTTTCCCGCCTCCGCGGTGGCTTTGCGCTGCGCCATATCAGTCGGCCTTTCCTCGGCGGCGAAAACATTCCGCCGCTGCTTTGGTATAGGCACGCCGGCTCCTCGCGGACTCAGAGCGACGGGCGTGTCCCGGCATTCGTGTACCACTGCCCCCGAGCCGTCTCATAGGCCATACCCGCCCGGAACACGTCGGCGTCGCTGTAGGTGCGGCCGACAATCTGGATGCCTGTCGGCACGCCATTGGCGGCGTGGCCCGACGGTATCGACAGAACCGGGCAGCGGCTGACCATATTGAACGGCGTGGTCATCACCCAGCCCAGCGACGGGTTCACCTCCTTGCCGTTGATCTCGACGGTTCCCGAGGTTTGATCGAAATCTGCAGGCACCGACGGCAGCGCGTTGGTCGGGCAGATCAGCACATCGTATTTTTCCAGCAACGGCCCCAGCGTCTGGTACATCCTGGCCGCCACCTCCAGGGTCGCGACAAAGTCCGTGGCTTTGGACTTCTGTCCGTCTTCCGCGAATTTTCTGGCATAGCTGGTCATGTCCTTGCCGTGCCTGGCGAGCAGCGGCGACAGCGAGGCGCCGAAGAGATGCTCGAGATAGGCCATGCCGGCCTTGAGCACCTTGTCGTCCCAACCGAGGTCGACCTCGTCGACGGTGGCGCCGAGCGAGCGGAACACATCGCAAGCGGCAAGCGTGTTCTTGCGCACGTCAGGGTCGACCTCGAAGGACCCGAGATCCATCGAGAAAGCGATCTTCCAGCCCTTGATCGGCTTGTAGTCGCTGGGCAGGCGCAGTTTCGGGCGCAGCGTGGCGATGTCGAGCGGGCTCGGCCCGGCCATGACATTCTGCAGCAGGATCGCATCCCCGACATTTCGGGCCAACGGCCCGGTATGGCAGTAGAAATCGAGATTGAAGGGCGGCTCATCCGGGTTGCGGCCGTAAGGCGGCTTGAAGCCGACGAGGCCGCAGGCCGATGCCGGGATGCGGATCGACCCGGCAATGTCCGAGCCGGTAGCGATCGACGAGGTGCCGGACGCCAGCGTTGCCGCCGAACCGCCCGACGAGCCGCCTGGGGTAAAATCAGGATTCCATGGGTTGCGCGTCACGCCCCAGCGCTTCGACCAGGTATAACCGGCGCAGCTGAACTCCGGCGTCGCTGTGCGGGCATGGACGATGCCGCCGGCTTTCATGACACGCTCGTTCATCGTCGAGGTATGGCCGCCAAGGGCGTCCTTCGACAGCAGCGAGCCATGCGAGGTCGGCTTGCCCTTGATGTAGCTCTCGTCCTTGATGCCGATCGGCAGGCCTTCCAGCGCACCGGTCCTGGCCCCCTTGGCGTATTTCGCCTCGGCCTTTCTGGCGAGAGCCATCGCCTCGTCGAAATGCGTGAAGGTGAGGCAGTTGATCGTCGCCTTGGTCGCCTCGGCGCGATCGATGGTCGCCTGCATCAGCTCGACAGGCGACAGTTTCTTCGCCTTGAACAGCCGCAACGCCTCGCTGGCCGGCATGTAGCAAAGGTCGAGATCGGACATGAAAAATCTCCCGCGGCAACTGGACCGCATCTGGCACTGGGATGGCCGGGCCGCGCTGTGCGGCCCGATGATTGTCGATGGGACTCGGTGGCGCCGCTGCTATTTCTGCAGATCGGTCCAGATCCTGGTGTAGAGCGCCTGGACGTCGGCCGGGCAGCCCTGCATGAACTGCCCCTTGGCGGCAAATTCAGCCGGAACGTCCACTTCGGGCGCCCCCTTCATGTCGTCCGGCAGGAAGGCCTCGGAGCCCTTGATGCCATTGGCGTAGCGCGCGAAGGCCGAAATCAGCGCGGCGTTCTTCGGGTCCATGATGAAGTTCTGGAAGAGCTTGGCGTTCTCGACGTTCTTGGCGTCCTTGAGCACCGCGACATTGTCCATCCAGATCGGAAAGCCTTCTTTGGGATAGCCGTAGACGATCTTGTCGTTCTCCAGCCGCTCGCGCAGCGATATACCGTTCCAGTTGACACCGGCGGCAATGTCGCCCCGGCCGAGGCCGTCGACGGCCGCGTAGTCGAGCGAGAGCCATTTCGCTTTCGCCTCGATCAGCTTGTCATGCACCTTCTTCAGCAGCACCTTGTCGTCGGTGCAATATTTGCCGCCCTCATAGGTGATGGCGAGGTACATGATGTCGCCCATTTCGGGCACGACATTGATCTTGCCGATCAGCTCCGGCGGCGGATCGAGGAAAATCGCCGAGGTGTTGGGGTCGCCGGCATAGACCGATGTGTTGACCGAGATGCCGGTCGTGCCCCATTGCCACGGCACGGAGTATTTGCGGCCGGGATCGAACGGCACATCTACCCATTTCGGATCGACGTTTTTGAAGTTCTCCATCTGGTTCGGATTGGTTTCCAAGAGCAGGCCTTCACCGATCCAGATCGGCATGACGCTGGCCGAAGGCACGACGATGTCGTAGCCGGAAGCGCCCTGGCGAACCTTGGCCAGAGCGGTGTCGTTGGAATCATAGTCGGTGACGGTGACCTTGACCTTGTAGGTCTCCTCGAACTTCTTGATCAGCTCCGGGCTGGTGTAGTTGCCCCAATTGTAGATCTGGAGTTCGCCGTCGGCCCGGGCAATGCCGGTCATGGCCAGCAGCGACAGGCCGAGTGCTGTAGCGGTCGATTTCAGATGCATGCCTATTGTCTCCCATTGTCGGGACCGGCGGCATTGCCGCCTCGAGTCCGTATGTTCCCTTTCGTCCTGGTGGCCATTCACCGGCAAATGCCGGCTGACCAACTCGGTAATTTCTGCGACGGTATTAATTACTAAACATACAGTCAATATCTTTTTGCCAGCTGTGCCCCGGCATGGCGGCGACGGTGCGCCAGCGAAGCCGCCATGATATGGTCGAGGTCGGGCTATTGATGAAAATTGGGGCAAGCCGTGGCGTAAGCGCCTCGGCCTGCAAGGCTTGGGTCAGGACTATGCGCCTTTTTCTGGCGGTCGTGCTGCTGATGTCCATGGCGCTCTTCTCCGCCGCGCGCGGTGAAGAGCGGATAGCCTTGGTTGTCGCCAATCCGGCCTATGAGGGCTCGCGGACAATCGCCAACGCCGACCTCAGTGCCGAGCTTGTTGCAACGACGCTGCGATCGCTTGGCTTCACCGTCCGGCAGGTGTCGGACGGCGACCGCGCCAATGTCGCGCGCGCCATGTTCGATTTCGCCAAGTCCCTGGCCAATCCGGATGCCGTCGGCATCTTCTACTATGTCGGCCATACCGCCCAGGCCAATGACAGGAACTATTTGCTGACGCGCGGCGCACGCATCGATTCGAAAGGGGAGTTGGACCAGACCGGCTTGCCGCTCGATCTGTTCATGCAGGCGCTCGAGGCAACGCAGACATTCAAGCTGGTTTTGCTAGACAATCCCGGCGACGCAAACAACCCGACGCCGGGCGTGGCGCAAGGACTGGCGGCGGTCCATCCGCCGTCCAGCGCCATCGTCGCTTTTTCCGCCAAGCCGGGAAGCGTCGCGCTGGACGAAAACAAACCAGTCACGGTGTTTGCCGATGCGCTAACGGCCGCGCTGACCAGGCGGGACATGAACATCGGCGCCATACTCGCTTCGGTCACGGAAACCGTTGCCAACAACACACTCGGTGCTCAGGGACCGTGGGTAGCTTATGGCCTGGCCGCCGACGGCCAATCTGTGCTGACGCCAGATCGGCCGGCCGCCGCCGCGGCACCGGTCGAGGGGCCGCCGGAAGCCGTTGCGCCTGAACCCGCGCCACCACCGATAGCAGGCTTCGGCGGCGGCGGTGGCTACGATTCCGGGGGCTGGGGCAGCGGCAGCGACACCGGCTCCGACGGCTTCGGGGGCAGCAGCCGGGAGCCCTACCCCATGGACGTCGCTCCGGGTTCCGGCAATCCCGATGGCGCGATGGGCAACAGCGCCAAGGAGGCGGCGCTCTACGAGGAATACAAACGCCAGGAAGAGCAGCGCCGATTGCAGGAGGAGCGGGCCCGCCAACGATACGCAGAGGAAAAGAAACGTCAGGAGGCCGCGGCAGCAGCGCAGAACAATCTCGGCGAGACCTATCCGCAGGAAAGCCAAGCCACCGGCGCCCAACCGCCTCCCGCCACCGAAGTGCCTCCCCCCGACCAGGCAGAGCTTCCCCCCGGAGACGGCATGACACCGCCGGCCCCGTCGGAGGTGGAGGCGCCACCGAAACCAGCGCCACTGCCCCTCGACCAGGCGCAAGCCCCTCCCTCCGGCGGTTCGCCCGCCCTTCCCGAGCCGGGCGCTGTCGAAGTGGTGCGCCATCCGACCATCGATGCACCGGATGAGATTGTCGCCGGCGAGACAGTGACGGTTTCGATCGCCCTGACCGAAGAGCAATTGACGCCCGAAGTGAAGGTTAAGGCAGCGCAGGGCTCGTCAGTGACGGAAGATGGCGCCCTGGCCATGACGATGCCGGCAGGCGCCGAGCAATGGCCAATCGATATCGATCTCTTTGCTTCAGGCTTCGATCTCGCCGACGGCGGCAAATGGAGTCGGCGGACGACGCTCTACCGTCAGGACGACAGCGACATCGTCCGCTTCGACGTCAAGGCGCGGCCGATCGCCAAGGACAGCAAGCCAGCCCAGTTCATTGCGCGTATCTACAGCGCCGGAAAATTCCTCGGATCGGCGGCGCGCCCAGTTATCATCCGTCGCAGCGCGCCTGTCGAGGCAACCGCGCGGAGCGCCACAGCCGAGCGCTCCGCAGCACCTGCCATGCTGATGTTGGCGGCGGCGTCACCACAATCGGCGGTGACGGGCGATATCACGCTTGGCGGCGCAGGCGGCGATGACGTCCCCGACCTCGACGTAACCATCCTCTATGACGATCCGAGCGGGCTGGGTTCCGGGCAGATCATCATCCATTCGCCGCATCTAGCCGGACCGGTGACCGATACGTTCTCGACACCGCCAGAGATGGCGGCGTGGCTGGACTCCGAATACCGCCGCCTGCTGCAGCTCGGTATGAGCCTGCGCGGTGCGGTTTCGCTGCAGCAGCCCGCCGCAAGCACCGATCCAGCCGCGCAGAGGCGTTTCGTCACGCTGGCCGCCGAAGGTTTTGGCGACGCGCTCTACCGCGACTATGTGCCGAACGCGTTCAAAGGCGTGTTCTGGTTGCTGCGCGGCAAAGGCGAGCTGCGTTCGATCCAGATCACCTCGAACAGCCCGACCCTGCCCTGGGAGTTGATCCGCCCGCGCAGCGCCGACGGCGCCACCGCCGACGGTTTCCTCGGCATGGGCTACCGGCTGGCGCGCTGGGCGCCGCGCAGCAGCGCCTCACAGGTCGACAATCCGCTCGACCGCATGACCTTCACCGGCGTCGCGGCTGTCGCGCCCTCCTATGTCGACAAGCGCTCTCTGCGCTTCCAGCAGGACGAGATTGCAGCGCTGAGCAAGCTTGACGGCTACCGCCGCTTCGATGGCGATTTCATCTCCTTCGAAAAACTGGTCGGCGAAGTCTCGACCGGGTTCATTCATTTCTCCGGTCATGGCGCGGTCAATCAGCCGAGCAGCGGCCGGCCGGTCTTTGCCATCGATCTCGTCGACCAGTCGCTCGATCCCGACACATGGCGCGCGTTGGTCGCGGCAGCGCGTGGCAAGGGCAACCCGTTCTACTTCTTCAACGCCTGCGACACCGGCCGCTCGCAGATGCTCGGCGGCTTCGTGCAGGGCTGGGGTCCGGCGGTTCTGGCGGGCGGCGCTTCCGGCTTTATCGGCGGCATGTGGCCATTGACCGACCGAGCGGCAGCGGCCTTCTCGACCGATTTCTATGGTGGCATCAGCACGCGGATCAAGGATGGGCCGGTCTATCTCGCCGAGATCCTGCAGGATGTGCGCAAGCAATTCTACCTGACCGGCGACCCGACCTATCTCGCCTATACATTCTACGGCAACGCCAATCTGAGGATTGTCGCGCAGTAAGCGATGGGTCGTGAGTGATGGATCGTCGGGGGCGGATTGGCTGAGGCTTCAGTTTATAACGCGTTTTGCGGGCATGGCACGCTGGCGTCGCCGCAGCGTGAGGCCGTCGGCCTGGAACTCATGTCTTCGGACTGCCGAACAAGCTCGGCAAAGAGCAGGGCGAAGCTTCCCAGTATCAGGAAGACGATAATCAGGCGTGTCACCGGCAATAGACAGATCCCGACTGGCTAGCCCCCCAGCCACCCATCCTCTGCCGGCTAACATGATCGATCGGGCTTTACGAGTGTTTAAGCCCGCTCTTAACCATCACGTTCGCCGCTTGGGCGACATGAAGCGCGAGCAGCCGGTTTTCGCAGCCGATTTCCGAACTGGCGCAGCCGTGGCGGGACGGGACGCCGCCTCCCTTTGCAGATGCGCCTGCCCATGCTACCCCACGCAACCGCCGCCGACCGCCATCGGCCGGCCGCCATCGGGAAGTCATGAGCAAAGCCAGTCTCGCCTTCGTCTCCTCCGACACCGCCGACGCCAACGCGGCGATGGAAAGCCTGTCGGCCCGCTATGGCCAGGCCTCCTTCGACGACGCCGAGGTGATCGTGGCGCTCGGCGGCGACGGCTTCCTGCTGCAGACCCTGCGCGACACGATGAGCACGGGAAAGAAGGTCTACGGCATGAACCGTGGCACCATCGGCTTCCTGATGAACGAATACCGCGTCGGCGGCCTCACCGAGCGCATCGCCGCTGCTGTCGCCGAAACGATCCGGCCGCTGGAAATGCTGGCAGTGACGCATGAGGGCGAGACGGTTTCGGCGCTCGCCATCAACGAGGTGGCGCTGTGGCGCCAGTCCTACCAGACGGCAAAGATCCGCATCACCGTCGACGATCAGGTCCGCATCGAGGAACTGAACTGCGACGGCGTGATGATCGCGACGCCGGCCGGCTCCACCGCCTACAATCTGTCGGCGCACGGTCCGATCCTGCCGCTCGACGCGCCGCTTTTGGCGCTGACCCCGGTCAGCCCGTTCAGGCCGCGGCGTTGGCGGGGTGCCCTGTTGTCCAACAAGTCGACCGTTCGCTTCGATATTCTCGAGCCGGAAAAGCGGCCGGTGAACGCTGCGGCCGACCATACCGAGGTCAAGGCGGTGGCGTCGGTAACGGTCCGGGAATCGCCGGGCGCGACGGCGACGCTGCTGTTTGATCCCAATCATTCGTGGAACGAACGCATTCTCGCCGAGCAGTTCCGCTATTGAGCCGGCGCAAAGTGACACTACCTGATTAAGCATCGCGATTAAGCCTACGTTTTCACAATCGCACCAATCCCGCCCGTTTCTGTTGACAAATCGCGGGCTTGCGCCTAATCGCAATACCAATCTTGCAGGCACACTGTGCTTGCCGCGACGAATGCCGTTGCGCTTCCCCGAACCAGCCAAAGACAACAACTCTTGTCCTCAGACACCACGACCGCTCCAGAAGCGTTGACCTTTTCAGACCTCGGCCTGTCGCCGAAGGTCCTTTCCGCAGTCACCGATGCCGGCTACACCCAGCCGACGCCGATCCAGGCCGGCGCCATCCCGCATGCCTTGCTCGGCAAGGATATTCTGGGCATCGCCCAGACCGGCACTGGCAAGACGGCTTCCTTCGTGCTGCCGATGCTGACCCGCCTCGAAAACGGCCGGGCCCGCGCTCGTATGCCGCGTACGCTGATCCTCGAGCCGACGCGCGAACTCGCCGCGCAGGTCGAAGAGAATTTCATCAGGTACGGCAAGAACCACAAGCTCAACATCGCGCTTCTGATCGGCGGTGTCTCCTTTGACGAACAAAACAAGAAGCTGGAGCGCGGCGTCGACGTGCTGATCGCCACGCCGGGCCGCCTGCTCGACCACCGCGAACGCGGCAAGCTTTTGCTCAACGGTGTCGAGATCCTCGTCATCGACGAAGCCGACCGCATGCTCGACATGGGCTTCATCCCCGACATCGAGCGCATCTGCGAGATGATCCCGTTCACCCGGCAGACGCTGTTCTTCTCGGCGACGATGCCGCCGGAAATCACCAAGCTCACCGAAAAGTTTCTGCATGCGCCAGTGCGCGTCGAGGTCTCCAAGGCAGCATCGGCCGCCACCAACATCATCCAGCGCCTGGTCAAGTCCGGCTCGAAGCCCTGGGACAAGCGCGAGACGCTGCGCAATCTGATGAAGGCCGAAGACGCCGAGCTCAAGAACGCCATCATCTTCTGCAACCGCAAGATCGAAGTGTCGGAACTGTTCCGCTCACTGCTGAAGTATGATTTCGACGCCGGCGCCCTGCATGGCGACATGGACCAGCGCGCCCGCATGCAGATGCTGGCCAATTTCCGCGACGGCAAATTGCGCTATCTCGTTGCTTCCGACGTCGCTGCGCGCGGCCTCGACATTCCCGATGTCAGCCACGTCTTCAACTATGACGTACCGATCCACGCCGAAGACTACGTCCACCGCATCGGCCGTACCGGCCGCGCCGGACGCTCGGGCAAATCCTTCACCATCGCCACCAAATCAGACACCAAATACATCGACGCCATCGAGCGGCTGATCGGCAACAAGATCGAATGGCATGACGGGGACCTGTCGACGGTGGTCGCCAGCGAAGGCGGCGAGGACGAAGCGCCCCGTCGTGGCCGTGGCGCCCCGCGCCGCGCCGGCCGCAAGGACGAGGACCGCAAGTCCCACGAACGCAAAGACGGTGGCGAGCGCAAGCCACGCGAACGCCATGCCAAGCGCAGCGACGACGCGCCGGTGGCAGAGGCCGCACGCGAGGAACAGCCGGTTGTGGCTGAAGCCCCGGTCGCCGACATCGGCGAACGGCATCAGCGCAAGGAAGCGATCCGCTCCGAAAACAGCGAGCGCAAGGTCTCCGATCGCAACAACGAGAACCGTGCCCCGGAACGCGGCGACACCCGTCCGCAGCGCGCCAACAACAGCCGCCCTGCCCGCAACGCCCGTGGCGGCGGCGAAGACAATGACGGCACCGTCGGCTTCGGCGATGACATGCCGGCCTTCATGAAGATCGTCGCCAAGGTCTGATCGGCTCCGGCCAAGCTACAAATTCTCAAATAATAACGGCCCCTTGCGGGGCCGTTTTTATGTCTATCATCGCTCTGATCAGGTGAGCGGCGAAAGCTGGATTTCGACGCGCCGGTTCTGGGCGCGGCCGGCCGTCGTTCCGTTGGAGGCGATCGGGCGGGTCTTGCCGAAGCCGGTAACGGCGAAGCGGCGCGAATCGACGCCCTGCCCTGAGAGATAATTGGCGACCGCCAGCGCGCGGCGCTGCGACAGGTCGAAATTGTGCTCGTCGCCACCGGTCGAATCGGTATGGCCGAACACGTCCACCGTCGTCTGCTTGAACTTCTTCAGCACCAGCGCAACCGAGTTCAGCACCTGGTAGAAGCCGGGCTTCACCGCATCCTGGTCGACGTTGAAGGTGATGTCGGACGGCATGTTGAGAATGATCTGGTCGCCGGTGCGGGTGACGCTGACGCCCGTGCCTTCGAGCTGCCGGCGCAGTTCAGCCTCGTTCTGGTCCATCGTGGCGCCGATGGCGCCGCCGGCCAGCGCGCCGATGCCGGCGCCGATCAGCGCGTTGCGGCGGTCATTGCCGCCGGCAAGCAGGCCGAGGCCCGCACCTGCCAGCGCGCCAAGGCCGGCGCCGGCTGCGGTGTTGGAAACCTTCTGCTCCCCGGTATACGGATCGGTCGTGGTGCAGGCGCTCACCAGCACAGCCGTCGCAACGGCGACGAGCACAGTCTTTTTCATAAGGATCGTCCCTCTCCAAACCGCGGCCTTTACGGCTCGCGCATATAAGCCCTTCTCCGGTCTTGTACCATGAAATGCGGCGAAAAACCGAGCGGCGAAAACGGCTTTTCCCCGCTCACGCCACTCTTCTGCTCCGACGGTTGGCCCTGTCCTACCAGAGGTTCTTGCCGTCGATGACGACCACTTCAACCTTGTCGAGGTCGAAATCGTCGAACAGCCGGGAATTGACCGAGATCTTGGGATTGTCGAAGTCCGGTTTTCCGGTCGACCAGTCCGGCGTTTCGGTGAAGGTGCCGCAGCCGCAAACGGCGCAAAACCCGTGTTTGACGGTCTTCGATCCCCAGAGATAGACGGAGACGTTTTTCGGCGAGCTGGTGAGCTTGAATTGCGACGGAACGTAGTAGGCCCACAGCGAACCGCGCTTGGAGCAGAACGAGCAGGTGCATTGCGTTACCGTCTCGGGCGGCTGCGATACCTCGAATGTCGTCGCCTTGCAGTGACAGCTGGCCTTGATGGTCATGAAGCGCTTTCCTCTCCGTTGCCCGCCCTGATGCATGTCGCTCAAAAGTGATCCCGGTTTTGAGACAACGACATGCATCAAAACAAAGACCTAAGCGCGTCGACGCGACGCGCTTTACGGCGGCAAAGGCACCATAAAGGAAGGCTCCTGACAACTGTCTGTCAGCAGGCTCTGGTCGATCGAGCCGAGCAGCGGTCCGGCTGAAGCGGGCCCGTCGTCACCTGGCAATCGTCACCACCTGCCGATATAGGCGGCCAGTTCGTCCGGCGTCCCATTTGGGAAGGCCTGTTTCAGAAAATCCAGGAACGCCGATACTCGAGCGCTGAGCAGCCGCCGGGAGGGGTAGAGCGTCCATAGAGAGATCTCGGGGCCGTCAATATCCCCCCAATTCACCAATGTGCCGTCAGCCAGGTCGTGGGCCACCAACGAAATGGGAAGCCGTCCTGCGCCGACGCCGGCTCGCACCGCATCCCGGACCATGATGAGCGTCGACAAAGCAAGGACAGGTTCGATTGTGACCGTTGACCTGCCAGCCTGTGTCTTCACCTGCCATGTTTGCCGCTCGCCTGTCCCGCGCGCAACGCCAGGAGCGGCGAGCCCACCGGTCGGGCGAGGAAGGTCGGGGCTCGCCACAACGACCAGGCGGTCGCGCAGAAACGCCCGTCCGACCAGGCTTTCATCGGGATCCGGATTGACCCGGATTACCAGATCGTAGCCTTCCTCGATCATGTCGACATGCCGGTCCTCGGTCGTCACTTCAAGTCTCACCTCCGGATACCTAAGGGCAAACCCCGCAGCGATCCTCCCCATTGCGGTCTGTGAAAAATGCAAAGGTGCGCTGATCCGCAATCTGCCCTTGGGCCTCTGACCGCCCGAGGCAATCGCCGAAGCCGTCTCGTCCAGCTCGGCAAGCAACGCCCCCGTCCGCTCAAAGAGCGCCCGTCCTTCCTCGGTGAGCTTCAGGTTACGGGCACCCCGTTCAAACAGTCGCAGATCGAGACTGCCTTCCAGGTCTCCAACGCGCCGGGACAACGTTGCCTTGGGCCGACCGGTGGCTCTTGCCGCTTTGCCGAAGCCTCCATGGCGGGCAACGAGGTTAAAATCGGCGAGGGCTAAAAGATCCATGAGTGTCCCATCAGTGAGACGACGTGTCTAAAATTACCGTCTACTGGGCACTTTGTGAGCCACACATATTGGGGGTGTCAAGCAATCCAACAGGAGAAATTCCATGACCATTCTCGTTACCGGCGCCACCGGCAATATTGGCCGCCAAGTCGTCGACCACCTCGTCAAGCGCCACGCCGATGTGCGTGCTCTCGTCCGCGATCCGTCGAAAGCCAGCTTCCCGGCTGCCGTATCCGTCGTGCAAGGCGACTTTCTCGACGTCGATTCGCTGCGGAAAGCCATGTCCGGGGTTTCCACCCTGTTCCTCTTGAACGCCGTGGTACCGGATGAATTCACCCAGGCTTTGATCGCGCTGAATGTCGCCCGATCGGCCGGCATCGAGCGGATCGTCTATCTCTCCGTGATCCACGCCGACGTCTATGTGAACGTGCCGCATTTCGCGGGCAAGTTCGGCGTCGAGCGAATGATCGAACAGATGGACTTCAAGGCTACGATCTTGCGCCCGGCCTACTTCATGCAGAACGATTTGACGATCGAAGATGTCATCACCGGCTACGGCACCTACCCAATGCCGATCGGCGCCAAGGGTCTCGCCATGATCGACGCCCGTGACATCGCCGAGATCGCCGCTCTTGCGCTGCTGCGCCGCGAACAATCCGAGGTGCCGCTTGCGCTCGACCAGATCAACCTTGTCGGCCCGCAGACACTGACCGGGACGGATATCGCCGCAATCTGGTCGGACGTGCTCGCCCGCCCGATCAGCTACAGCGGCGACAATACCGAGGCTTTCGAGCAAAATCTCAAGCAGTTCCTGCCCGCCTGGATGGCTTACGACATGCGCCTGATGGGCGAACGCTTCTTCACCGACGGAATGGTGCCCGAGACCGGCGACGTCGAGCGCCTGACGGCACTTCTGGGCCGCCCACTGCGCCCATATCGAGACTTCGCATCATCAGTCGCTGCTGCCGTCTGACGCCCACTTGTTGCTCGGGAGCGCGCAAAAACCCTAAGACTGAGAAGCGCTCGGCAGCGTCATGGATTACCCCACGACACATGCCAGCCTTCTCAGCTAACTATGGCCTGCCTTCCGATGAACTTTGTCAACAGTACTCAGTAGGAACGCGGCGGCACGAACAGGCAGATCGTCTTGCCGGCGTCGAGACCAGCCTGGTGCGCGCACCAGTGGAAATCGCCGTCCGGACTATCCTTGACCCGCTTGTCGCTCATTGGAACGACCTCCCCCGTTCCGGCAATGACATAGCCCTCTGGTTTTTCCAGCACCTCGCCCGTATGGGTGGTGCGGCAGTCGTAATTTGCACAGCAGGCGAAGGGATAACTCCAGCCTTGCGGCTTCGCCGCGGTCGGCGCGGCGTCATGGGCGAAGGCGGATGACACCGGCATCGCGACAAACACCAGGATTGCAAACAGGGAGAACAGAAGTCGGCCGGCCGGTTGAACGGCTCTGGCCGATCGAAATGTGGCAGCAGACATGGAAACGTTCCTTTCAAGCGAGCATCAAGCGGTTGCTTGCCCGTTCTTGGAACGTGTCTTCCCCGTGGCCGAATCGTCAGGTCGCAGATACGCCGCGTCCGGCCATAAATGCTTTTTCACCCCTCAGCCCGAGATGCTGGGCTGATTCCTTGGTCGGCGCAAGAAGTGCATAAATCCAGTGCCGCACTCGGAGCGCCGACATCTGCCACCCAAAATGGTGCGCCGGCTTGGTTAACGAATGGTTAATAGTCCGATGGCATCAACCGCCGGCATGCCCTTCATATTGCGGCAGGTCGTCAGCGATGGTGAACCAAGGCGCCTTGGAGCCGACGAAAATATGCGCGGTCGGCCGGATGGTGGGATCGTCGACCAGCGTGCCCATGGCGACATGGACATAGGCGCCCTCGCGGACAAGCGAATACAGCAACGAACCGCAGCGGCTGCAATGCGCATCGTGGCCGCTGTCGTCGCCGAAATGGATAAGCCCGTGATGCCCTTCGGCAAGAGCGAACTTGCCGCGCTCGATGCCGGCGAAAGGCTTGAAGGCCGAACCGGTGGTGCGCCGGCAGTTCGAACAATGGCAGTTCAAGGCATAGACGAATTCGTCCGCCACCTCATAGTGAACAGCGCCGCAAAAGCATTTGCCGGTGAGCTTGCGAGCCATGGTTCCTCCTTCGCTCCCCGCCAGAAGATACGTTGAGGTCAGGCCGAACCGCCTCGTGCCGGCCAATCCTGCTTAGCCTGCAGATTTAGTCCAAATCCGCTACCGCTTCGCCCGCACCGCCTTCGATGCGCTGCGACAGCGAGGCTTCCATGAAGTCGTCGAGGTCGCCGTCGAGCACGCTCGACGGGCTGGTGCTTTCGACGCCGGTGCGCAGATCCTTCACCAGCTGGTAGGGTTGCAGCACGTAGGAGCGGATCTGGTGGCCCCAGCCAATGTCGCTCTTCGACGCCTCGGTGGCATTGGCCACCGCTTCGCGCTTCTTCAGCTCTTCCTCGTAGAGGCGCGAGCGCAGCATTTCCCAGGCTTTTGCCTTGTTCTTGTGCTGCGAGCGTTCCGCCTGGCAGGCGACCGCGATGCCGGTGGCGATATGGGTGATACGGACCGCCGAGTCGGTGGTGTTGACGTGCTGGCCGCCCGAACCGGACGAACGGTAGGTGTCGATGCGCACATCCGATTCCGAGACGTCGATCTCGATCCTGTCATCGACGACTGGATAGACCCAGATGCTGGAGAAGGACGTATGGCGGCGCGCATTGCTGTCATAGGGCGAAATGCGGACCAGGCGATGAACGCCCGATTCCGTCTTCAGCCAGCCATAGGCATTGTGGCCCTTGATCAAAAGCGTGGCGGATTTGATGCCGGCTTCTTCGCCGTCGTGGACTTCCAGCACTTCGACCTTGAAGCGGCGACGCTCGGCCCAGCGCGTGTACATGCGCAGAAGCATCGAGGCCCAGTCCTGGCTCTCGGTGCCGCCGGCGCCGGCATGGACTTCGAGGTAGGTGTCGTTGGCGTCGGCCTCGCCCGACAGCAGCGTCTCGACCTGGCGGGCCTTGGCCTCGCCCTGCATCGAGCGCAAGGACGCTTCCGCCTCGGCGATGACGCTCTGGTCGCCCTCTTCCTCACCCAGTTCGATCAGGCCGATATTGTCTTCCAGCGCCTGCGTCAGGCTTTTGACCCCGGCGATGCCGTCTTCGAGGCCCTGGCGCTCGCGCATCAGCTTTTGCGCTTCCAGCGGTTCGTTCCAGAGGCTGGAATCCTCGGCGCGCACGTTCAGGTATTCAAGCCGCTTTATGGCCTGATCCCAGTCAAAGATGCCTCCTCAGCAGGGTTATCGCCTGCCTGATCTCATCGACAATGTTCTGCGTTTCCGCGCGCATGGCTTCTGGTTCTGTCCTGTTGTTCTGCTTTGTCTGGAATAGGCGCGATACATAGGCACGGCACCGCCGGCTGTAAAGCGAAATGGGCCAGCTGTCTAAGCCGGCCCATTTCGAATTCTGGCGATGTCAGTAAAGCCCGCCGCCGGGCGCCTGGATGGCTTCCGTCGCCTGCGGCGACAGCGGTCCGCCGGCGCCGTTGGAGCCGTCCGAGCCCATGCCGATGACCCAGTAGCTGTCGGCCGGGCCGGTGCCGGGCTTGAAGGCTTCGATAATGGTGCCGGGATCGCCCGATCCCGCACGCATGCCGGTCTTGCGGTTGATGGCGACCAGGTTCATGCCCTCCGGCACCTTGAAGTCGACATTGGGCGTGCCGTCCAGCGCCACGCGCATGAAGTCCTTGAAAATAGGCGCCGCAAGACCGCCACCGGTGGCGCCATGGCCAAGGCCGCGCGGCGTGTCGTAGCCCATGTACAGGCCGACGACGAGGTTCGGCGTATAACCGATGAACCAGGCGTCCTTCTCGTCATTGGTCGTGCCGGTCTTGCCGGCAATGTGGCGGCCAAGCTCTGCAATGGTGGCGCCGGTGCCGCGCTGGACGACGCCTTCCATCATCGAGGTGATCTGGTAGGCGGTCATCGGGTCGAGCACCTG
Organism: Hyphomicrobiales bacterium; assembly: GCA_900472295.1. Classification (GTDB taxonomy): domain Bacteria; phylum Pseudomonadota; class Alphaproteobacteria; order Rhizobiales; family Rhizobiaceae; genus Mesorhizobium. The sequence continues at coordinate 27,231 of UCIA01000022.1, forward strand.
CTCGGAATTGTCGACCAGTTCCGGTTCAGGCTGATTGTTCCATTCGGGTGCATTGCAGCCTTCGCAGCCGCGCTCGTCCTGCTTGAACACGGTCTTGCCGTAACGATCCTGGATGCGGTCGATGAGCGAGGGTTTGATCGACTTGCCGCCATTGGCCATGATCGAATAGGCCGACACCATGCGCATGACGGTCGTCTCGCCGGAGCCCAGCGCCATCGGCAGGTACGGCGCCAGATGGTCGTAGACGCCGAAGCGCTCGGCATATTCCACCACCAGCTTCATGCCCATGTCGTTGGCGAGCCGCACCGTCATCAGATTGCGCGACTTTTCGATGCCGGAGCGCAAGGTCGCGGGACCGGCCGCCGTGCCGTCATAGTTCTTAGGCGTCCAGGTCGTGTTGCCGCTCTGGATGGTGATCGGACCGTCCATGATCACCGAGGCCGGCGTATAACCATTGTCGAGCGCGGCCGAATAGACGATCGGCTTGAACGACGACCCGGGCTGGCGCATCGCCTGCGTGGCGCGGTTGAATTCCGACTGCGCGTAGGAGAAGCCGCCGACCATGGCCAGGACGCGGCCGGTATGCGGGTCCATGGCGATCAGGCCGCCCTCGACTTCCGGCACCTGGCGCAATGTATAAGCGCCATCGGCACCTTCGTTCTTCTGCACGAAGATGACGTCGCCCGGCTTCAGCACTTCGGCCGGTGACTTGGCTTTGACCGTCTTGCCGTCGACGACATGGCGCATGGCAAAGCTCATGTCTTCCTTGCTGACCGTGCCTTCGACGCGTTCCTTGACGATATCGCCTGAAATCTGCCGCGTCGGCTGCAGGCCGATGGAAAGGCCGGTCGCCGAGCTGTCGAGCACGACGGCAAGCGACCATTCCGGCACGTCTTCCAGCCCCTTGACGGCGCCCAGCGCCACGCCCCAGTCGCCGGACGCATCGATGTGCGACACCGGTCCACGATAGCCGCGCAGCGTATCGTATTTGAGCAAGCCGTTCTGCATCGACTTGCGGGCGACGAGCTGGATCTTCGGGTCGAGCGTCGTGCGCACCGACAGGCCGCCCTCATAGAGCGCGTTCTCGCCATAGCGCGCGATGATCTGGCGGCGCACTTCCTCGGTGAAATACTCGCCCGCAAACAGATAGGAACCGTTGCGGCGCGGCGTCACGCCGAGCGGCTCGGCCTTGGCCTTGTCGCCTTCCTCGCGCGTCACGTAACCGTTCTCGACCATCTGGTCGATGACCCAGTTGCGGCGCTCGATGGCGCGGTCGGCATGCTTGAAGGGATGGTAGTTGTTGGGGCCTTTGGGCAGCGACGCCAGATAGGCGGCTTCCGCGACAGTCAGTTCGTTGACCGACTTGTCGAAATAGGTGAGCGCCGCGCCGGCGACGCCATAGGCGCCGAAGCCGAAGAAGATTTCGTTGAGGTAGAGTTCGAGGATGCGATCCTTCGAATAGGCCTGCTCGATGCGGAAGGCCAAGATCATCTCCTTGATCTTGCGCTCGTAGGTCTGGTCCGAGGACAAAAGGAAGTTCTTCGCCACCTGCTGGGTGATGGTCGAGGCGCCGACCTGGCGCCTGCCCGAACCCAGATTCTGCAGATTGACGTAGATGGCGCGGCCAAGACCGGTGATGTCGATGCCGGGGTGGTTGTAGAAATTCTTGTCTTCGGCCGACAGGAACGCTGCCTTGACCCGGTCCGGAACCGCCTGGATCGGCAGATAAAGCCGCCGTTCGCGCGCGTATTCGGCCATCAGCGAGCCGTCGGAGGCATGGATGCGGGTCGTGACCGGCGGCTCATACTTGGCCAGCACTTCGTAGTCGGGCAGGTCCTTCGACAGATGGCTGATGTATATCGCCACGCCCGCGGCGACGATAAGCGCCAGCGTCGTGCCGATACCAAAGAAATAGCCGATGAGACGAATCATGCCCGCTCCAGTCCGAGGTTCGGGAATTTCCTAGACGAAGCCGCCTCTCGCGCAAGCCTTCGCAACGGTCCCGATCCGTGATGGAAAACCCATGTCGCCACCATGTGGACAAAATACGGCAGCGCCCGGTTTCGGCATCCCCTGGCGGAAATAAAAGCGCCTGGTGTTGTTGTCGTGCAACGCTGCCTCCGGTTGCAGGCGGCGGCGACCATCTCAGCCTCCGGTTCCCGTTCCCATCTTGGCGGAGGCAAACAATGCGACGGCGTTGGTGATGCTCTGCGCCGCCTTGCCGCGCCAGTCGGCGTCGAGCAGCTGTGCCTCATCCTTGGCATTGGAGAGATAGCCGAGCTCGACCAATACCGACGGCACGTCGGGCGCCTTCAGCACCTTGAAGCCGGCCGAACGCTGCGGATTGTTGATCAGGCCGACGCTGGTGGACAGCTGGCCGACCAGAGTGTGGGCAAAGCTCATCGAGAAATTATGCGTCTCGCGGCGGATCAGATCGATCAGGATGTCGGTGACTTCCTTGTTATCGTCCTTGATCACCATGCCGGCGAACTGATCGGAGAGGTTTTCGCGGTCGGCGAGCGCCTGTGCTTCCGGGTCGGACGCCTTGTCGGAGACGGTATAGACGGTGGCGCCCCTGATACCCTTGACGCTGATCGTGTCGGCATGGATCGAGATCAGCAGGTCGGCCTCGTGCTGGCGGGCGATGCGCACGCGGTCGTCGAGACGCAGGAACTCGTCCTTGTCGCGCGTCATGAACACATCGTAGCTGCCGACGGCGGCCAGCTTGTCGCGCAATTCGGTGGCGAAGGCCAAGGTCACGTTCTTCTCGATGGTGCCGTTGAGGCCTTCAGCGCCGCCGTCGATGCCGCCATGGCCGGGATCGATCACGACGGTGAAGCGATGGCCCGGATTGGAGATCGGCCCGGTGCCGACCCTGGCGCCCTTGTCGGTGGAGACAGTCGAACCGGTGGTCAGCGCCTGGTTGGCGAGCGCCTCGTCGAATTCGCGGTCGGAGGCTGCCGACATGTCGATGGCGATGCGATAGCCTGCGCCGTCATCGTTCTTGAGCACGTCGAGCTTGTCGATCGAGAACGGCCCCTTGCCGGTAAGGATGAGCCGCGATCCCTCGCCCTGATCGCCATAGCGCACCGCCTTGACCAGGCCGCGCGCCTTGGCGTCCTTCGCGCTGATGGCGAATCGCGTGCGCGGCAGGTCGAGGACCAGCCGGTTGGGGCCGCGCAGCAGGAACCATTTGATATCCGGTTCGCGGTCGAAATCGATGACGATGCGCATCTTGGTAGCATCGCCAGCCATCTTGTAGGCGGTCGCGCCGAACGGCGCATCGGCGGCACGCGAAACCGGCGCAAAGGCAAGGCAAAGCGCCAGCAGCAAAAGCACACCGGCAGCACGCAGGAAACGGCCTGCATGGCCATGGCCCTTGTCTGTGGTGGCTGCCAGTCCCATCTCTTTGTAGTCGCTCCCGGATTTGGCGCCAGGCGCCGGGTCGTTTGGTCGAAATGCCGGTCAGGCCGCAGACTCGATTAACGATTGGTATCCAGAGAAGGTTAACCAAGCCTTTTCAACAAGGATCAAGGCCTGAGCTTCCCTAGCGGAACTGCTTTTTGCCGGCATCCGAAATCGGGGTTGCCTTCCACCCCGTCAAATCATAAAAGCGACGGTGGATCACTGCAATCCTGGAACCGCTTCTCCCGCAGCTTCCTGCTACAGGTCAGATGAAAGGCGGCTCCTTTCGCTTCCAGCGAAAAGGGTTCAGGTGATCGCGACGAATTTCGCAGGTGTGCGCCCGTGGCGGGGGAATCGCCTGCGTGAGGAAAACGGCCGGGTTTGTTCCCGTGCCGGCTCTGTATGAGCAAACAAGCTGGTCCGGTTCGTCCGGGCTTTGGTTCAAAAGGTTCTGCTGGTGACGATGGCTTCAAGCGCAATCATGGAAAGGTCCGCATCAAACCGCGCCATTATGGCTGCGGGCGGCACCGCCATGGCGCTCAAGCGGCGTCCGGCGGACATCAAGACATCCGGCACCCGTACCCCAGACACGCAGCAGCAGGCTTTGCCTCGCAGGCTGTGGCTGACGGCTGCCGGGAGGAAACGAAATAATGCCCAACAAAATGCTGATAGACGCCTCCCACCCGGAGGAAACACGCGTTGTCGTTATCCGCGGTAACCGTATTGAAGAATTCGACTTTGAATCCCAGGACAAGAAGCAGCTCAAAGGAAACATCTATCTCGCCCGCGTAACGCGCGTCGAACCTTCCCTTCAGGCAGCCTTTGTCGAATATGGCGGCAACCGTCACGGTTTCCTCGCCTTCAGTGAAATACACCCCGACTACTACCAGATCCCGGTCGCCGACCGTCAGGCTCTGCTGCGCGCCGAAGCGCAGGAAGCCGAAGACGAGGAGAACGAGGACAATGACGGCGACGACCGCCAGAGCCGCGACCGCGGCCGGCGCGGACGCCGGCGCGGCGGCAAGGGCCGCGAGCGCGGCGAACACAAGCGCGACGCCGGCGCCGATGATGAAAGTGGCGAACATGGCGATGCCGGCGGCGACGCCGTTGCCGAACATGCCCAGCCCGCTGCCGAGCATGCCGCGGCCGATACTGCCGGGCATGACGAACACGCAGATCACGGCGACAACGAAAGCTCCGACAGCGAACCGTCGGAAGGCGGACCGACATCGATCGCGGCAAGCGTCGAAGCGGATGTGATCTCCGAAGCCGTCACGGCGGCAGGTGACGAAACGCCGTCCGACGAAGCCGCATCCGCCGATCACAGCGGCGAAGCCACCTCCGGCGACAATGATCGCGGCATGCTGGAAGAGGTGCAGTCCTCGCATCCGGACGACCACGAGATCGAATCCGTCGGCGCCGAGGATGCGCTGGAAGAGGTCCGCAACCGCCGCAAGCCGGTGCGCCGCCAGTACAAGATCCAGGAAGTCATCAAGCGCCGCCAGATCCTGCTGGTGCAGGTGGTCAAGGAAGAGCGCGGCAACAAGGGCGCTGCACTCACCACCTATCTGTCGCTTGCCGGCCGCTATTCCGTGCTGATGCCGAACACGGCGCGCGGCGGCGGCATTTCGCGCAAGATCACCAGCGCCGTCGACCGCAAGCGCCTCAAGGAGGTCGTTGCCGATCTCGAAGTGCCGCAGGGCATGGGCGTCATCCTGCGCACGGCCGGCGAAAGCCGCACCAAGGCCGAGATCAAGCGCGACTACGAATATCTGATGCGGCTTTGGGAAAACGTCCGCAATCTGACGCTGCAATCCACCGCCCCCGCCCTCGTCTACGAGGAAGGCAGCCTGATCAAGCGCTCGGTGCGCGACCTCTACAACAAGGATATCGACGAGATTCTCGTCTCCGGCGAGGAAGGCTATCGCGAGGCCAAGGACTTCATGCGCATGCTGATGCCGAGCCACGCCAAGGTGGTTCAGCCGTTCCGCGACACGACGCCGATCTTCGTGCGCAACGGCATCGAGGCGCAGCTCGACCGCATGCTGCAGCCGCAGGTGACGCTGAAGAGCGGCGGCTACATCATCATCAACCAGACCGAAGCGCTGGTCGCCATCGACGTCAATTCGGGCCGCTCCACCAAGGAGCACTCGATCGAGGACACCGCGCTCCACACCAACCTTGAAGCCGCCGAGGAAGTCGCGCGTCAGCTCAGATTGCGCGATCTTGCCGGCCTGATCGTCATCGACTTCATCGACATGGAGGAGAACCGCAACAACCGCTCCGTCGAGAAGCGGTTGAAGGATCACCTCAAGAACGACCGCGCCCGCATCCAGGTCGGTCGTATCTCGCATTTCGGCCTGATGGAGATGTCGCGACAGCGCATCCGCGCCAGCGTGCTGGAATCGACCATGAAGCCTTGCGCGCATTGCGGCGGCACCGGCCATGTGCGTTCCGATTCGTCGGTGGCGCTGATGGTGGTTCGGGCGATCGAGGAATTCCTGCTCAAGGATTCGCGCAGCCACATCACCGTGCGCACGCCTGCCGCAACCGCGCTCTATGTGCTCAACCACAAGCGCGGCACACTGGTAGAACTCGAAAGCCGCTTCGGCCTGACCATCACCGTCGAGGCTGATGACACGGTGGGCGTGCAGCACTATGCGATCTTCCGTGGCGCCATTGCAGAAAAGCCGGAAGGCTTTGTCGAGGCACGCAGTTTTCCGGCCTATGTCGAGCCGGAAGAACCCGAGGACGAGATCGTCATCGAGGAGGAAGACGACGAGGTTGTTGTGGTGCAGGCCGAGCAGCCGCGCCAGGCGCAACCACAATCACAGCAGCAGCCGAGATCGGCTGAGGACGGCGAAGGCCGCGACCGCAAGCGCCGCAAGCGCCGCAGGCGGCGCGGCGGCAAGGATCGCGACCGCGAACATGGCCATGCTACCGAAGGCGCTTCCGTCTCTGCCGCAAGCGACGACTTTGCGGCTGAGGCAAGCGACGACGATGCTGCACCGCAGGACGAAGCCCCGGTTGGCGCTGTCGAAACGGTGGATGCATCCGATGACACCCAGGGCAAGAAGCGCCGGCGCGGCAAGCGCGGCGGCAAGCGCAATCGCGTTGAAGGCGGCTCCGAGACCGAAGCCGGCGAAACCGCCGACGTTTCGGTTGCCGATGCCGCTGAAGCCACTGCCAGCGAGCCTGTCACGGCAGTAGCGGTTGAAGAAGCCGCGGCTCCCGCCCCGGCCAACGACGACGTCCCAGCCGAAAAGCCGAAGAAGAAGCGCGCCTCAAGGGCGAAGAAGGCTGTAGCCGACGTCACCGCCGAAGCGGCGACAGAGGCCGCACCGGAAGCTTCCGTCGAGCCGGCCCCTGTGGCCGATGCGCCTGTCGTTGCCGAGCCGGTTGTGGCCGAAGAGGAGCCGGCGAAGGCCCGTCCCTCACGGCGCAAGGCCGTGGCGGCGGATACCCCGGTCACACCGGTGGTCTCCTCGACCGTCGCCGACGAGGCCAAGACCGAAGAAAAGCCGAAGCGTGCCGGCTGGTGGCAGCGGAAGGGCTTTTTCTAAGCTTTTCAGCCAGTTGAATTGATTGCCTGATAAGAAAGTCCCGCGTCATCCAAACGGTGGCGCGGGATTTTCGTATCTGAGGATGGCGGAAACCTTTAGGGCGCGAAGATCGACCAGTTCATCATCCTCGCCAGTTTTTCCAGCGCGATCGATCCCAGCTTGGAATTGCCGTTTGCATTGAGACCGGGCGACCACACCGCGAGCGACGCGACGCCCGGCACGATCCCCAATATGCCACCGCCGACGCCGCTTTTGCCGGGAATGCCGACGCGGAAGGCGAAGTCGCCGGAGCCGTCATAGTGGCCGCAAGTCAGCATCATGGCGCCGATGCGGCGTGCGCGCTCGGGCGACACCACGGAATGGCCGGTGGCCGGGTTCTTGCCGCCATTGGCGAGGAAGCGGCCGGCCAGCGCCAGTTGCCGGCAGCTCATGGCGATGGCGCAATGGTGGAAATAGACGCCCAGCGCCAACTCCGGCGCATGATGCAGATTGCCGAAGGATTTCATGTAGTTGGCAAGGGCGAAGTTGCGATATCCGGTAGCGCGTTCGGAAGCCGCGACCTCACGGTCGATGATGATGGTCTCGTCGTCGGCAAGGAACTGGATGAAGCGCAGGATCTCGCCGATTGCTTCGCGCGGCTGGTGGCCGGCAAGCAATATGTCGGAGATGACGATGGCGCCGGCATTGATGAACGGATTGCGCGGAATGCCGTTCTCGTGCTCGAGCTGGACGATCGAGTTGAACGGATTGCCCGAAGGTTCGCGCCCAACACGCTGCCACAACGCATCGCCGACATTGCCGAGCGCCAGCGTGAGGGTAAAAACCTTCGAAATGCTCTGGATCGAGAACGCCTGGTCGGCGTCGCCGGCGACAAGCACGCTTCCGTCATTGGTGACGGCGGCAATGCCGAATTTCTTCGGATCGACCTTGCCGAGCTGCGGAATGTAGGTGGCGACGTCACCGCGATCGGTTCGCTGAGCCATTTCCGCAGCGACTTCGGCCAGCGCCTGTTCGAGTTCCGGCATGTTCGTCCCCGCTATTTCAGCCAGCGCTCAATGCGCGCCATCGCCTCGACCATGTCGTCATGGCTGCCGGCATAGGAAAAGCGCATCGTGCGGTGTCCGGCCATCGGATCGAAATCGCGGCCGGGCGTCGCCGCCACATGCGCCTCGGCCAGCATTTTGCGCGCAAAGGCCATGCTGTCATTGGTATGCCGGGTGACATCGCAAAAGGCATAGAAGGCGCCATCCATGGGTGCGGCCAGAGGAAATCCGAGTTCCGGCAGGCGCTGCATCAAGAGCTCGCGATTCCAGGCGTAACGCGCCTTCACCGCCTCCAGCTCTTCGCTCGCCTTGAAGGCCTCGATCGCCGCGATCTGCGACAGTTCCGGCGGTGAGATATAGAGGCTCTGGGCGATGCGCTCGATCGGCCGCACCAGGGCTTCCGGCAGAACCATCCAGCCGATGCGCCAGCCGGTCATGCAATAGTATTTCGAGAAGGAATTGATCACCGTCACGCCTGAGCCATGGGCCAGCGCCGTGGTGTCGGGCGCGGCATAGGCCAGCCGGTGATAGATTTCGTCCGATATCACCGCGATGCCGAGCTCTTCGGCGGTGCTCACCAGCGCCGACAGCTCGTCGGCGGGAATGACGGCGCCGGTCGGATTGGCCGGGCTGGCGAACAGCACGCCCTTCAACGGTTTTTCGCGATGGGCCGACTTCAAATGCTCGGCATGGAGATAGGCGTCCGTGCCGAGTTCGATCTCGACGATCTCGATACCGAGCGCTGCCATGATGTTGCGGTAGGCGGGATAGCCGGGCGCGGCGATGGCGACGCGGTCGCCCGGGTCGAACATTGCCAGGAAAGCCAGATTGAAGGCGGCCGACGATCCCGTCGTCACGGCGATGCGATTCGGCGCGACATCGATGCCGTAGTGGTCGCCATAATGCGCGGCGATCGCCTTGCGCAGATCAGCCATGCCGAGCGTATCGGTATAGCCGATGCGGCCGATCTTCAGCGCATTTACGGCGGCTTCCCTCACGCCCACCGGCGCCGGATCGGATGGTTGTCCGACGGCCATGGAAATGACAGGCACGCCCGTTGCCTTCAGCCGGTTGGCCTCGGCCAGAATGTCCATGGCGTGAAACGGCTCGACTTCACCGCGGCGCGACAGCGAAACAACCATTTGACCTCACTCTTTCCGTCCGATCCCGCCGCTCGAAGCCTTCAACCCGGGTGGCAGCGCCGCACAAATGCCCGATTGATGTGAGGATCACAAGTTAGCCTGTTTTCGGTGCCGTGACTTTTCATCGTTCGCTCGCTCGTTTACCAGTGGACCTCATGCTGAGCCGACCCAAATCGACGATTGCCAAATCTTCCATCGGGAAGACAGCGCGTGGTGTCGCGACGCTTCTGCTTGCCGCCACGGTCGCGGTCTCCAGCTCGGCGACTGCCTTCGCGCAGGCAGTGCCGGTCGTGCGCGATGCCGAAATCGAAGCGCTGGTGCGCGACTATGCGCGGCCGATCTTCAAGGCGGCAGGTCTCGCCAATGACGGCGTCGACATCGTTCTGGTCAACGACCAGAGTTTTAACGCCTTCGTCACCGGGCGCCGTATGTTCATCAACACCGGCGCGCTGATGATGGCCGAAACCCCCAACGAGGTCATCGGCGTCATCGCCCACGAGGCCGGCCATATCGCCGGCGGCCACCAGCAGAAACTGCGCGAGCAGCTCGAACGCGCCAAGACAATGGCCATCCTCGCCACGCTGCTTGGCGCCGGCGCCATCGTTGCCGGCGCCACCACCAACAGCCGCGGTCTTGCCGGTGCCGGCATCGGCGTTGCTGCCGGCGGTGGCGAGATGGCGCAGCGCTCGATCCTCGCCTACCAGCGCACCGAAGAAGCGACCGCCGACCGCTCGGCCATCACCTACCTCAACGCCACCGGCCAGTCCGGCATGGGCATGTTGAAGACCTTCGCCCGCTTCCAGAGCGCGCTGTCTCTGTCAGGCACGCAGGTCGATCCCTATCGGATCAGCCATCCCATGCCGCGCGAGCGCATCGCCAATCTCGAAGTGCTGGTCAAGCAGAGCCCCAATGTCGACAAGCTCGATCTGCCGGCGCTGCAGCAGCGCCACGACATGATGCGCATAAAGATCGCCGCCTATATGGGCGGCCAGGCTGCCGCGACGCGGTTGATGCGCAAAAATCCGGGCAGCCTGGCGTCGCGCTATGGCGACGCGCAGATGGCCTATCTCTATGGCAATCTTGGCGCGGCGCTCACCAAGACCAATGCGCTGATCAAGGAACAGCCGAAGAACCCTTATTTCCAGGAGTTGCGAGGCGACATCCTGATGAAGGCGAACAAGCCGAAGGATGCGGCGGATGCCTATGCCAAGGCAGTCAGCCTCGATCCCATGCGATCGGGCTTGCTGCCGGTCTCGCTGGGCCAGGCGCTGATGGCCATCGGCACGCCCGACTCGCTGAAAAAGGCGGTGGTGCAGATCAACAACGGTCTCGGGCGCGACAAGGAAAACACCGTCGGATACCGCTATCTGGCCCAGGCCTATGGCGAGCTCGGCAACGTGCCGGCGGCCGAACTCGCGACCGCCGAGGGCCATTTCTATGGCGGCGACTACAAGAACGCGAAAATCTTCGCCATGCGTGCGCAAAAGGACATGAAGCGCGGCGAGCCCGGCTGGCTTCGCGCGCAGGACATCATCAACTACAACCCTTCAGGCAAACTCAAGAAGTGAACCTTCCGGTCGCCCGCAGCGACTAGAGGGAACCGGAACCGGCAAGAGGATCAGAAAGATGAACAAGGCAATATTGCTCGGCACGACGGGAGTGGCGGTTGCCCTTGCCATGCTGGCTTTCGGATTTGTCGCCGGCAGTCCGGAGGTGGCCAAGGCCGGCACGACGCAGACCGTCCAGACAGCGTCGGCCGACACCAAGATCGATCGCGCCGAGGTCGAGGGCATCATCCGCGACTATCTGCTGAAGAACCCCGAAGTTCTGCTCGAAGCGCAGGAAGCGCTCGAGGCCAAGCAGAAGGAAGAGCAGCGCATCGCCAGCCTCGGCGTCATCGAGAAAGCCAAGGACGAGATTTTCAACTCGACCTTCGACGGCGTCGTCGGCAACCCGAAGGGCAAGGTCACCATCGTCGAGTTTTACGATTACAATTGCGGCTACTGCAAACGCGCCATCGACGACATGCACGCACTGACCAAGTCCGATCCTGACGTGCGCTTCGTGCTCAAGGAATTCCCGATTCTCGGCCCGGATTCGCAAAAGGCCAGCGTCGTCTCGATGGCGTTCCACCTGATGCATCCGGAGAAATACGGCGAGTTCCACAACGCCCTGCTCGGCGGCCAGGGCCGCGCCACCGAGGCGACGGCCATCAAGGTGGCGGTGTCGCTTGGCGCCGACGAAGCCGCGTTGCGCGAGAAGATGAAGGACCCGTCGATCACCGAGGCCTTCTCCAAGACCTTCGAGCTCGCCAACAAGCTGGCCATCACCGGAACGCCGTCCTATGTCGTCGGCAACGAGGTGGTGTTCGGCGCGCTCGGCCAGGAAGTGCTGGCGGAAAAGATCGAAGCGGCGAAGGCAGCACTCTGATTTTGCTCACGGGCACATTTCCGCCTGTTGTGGACAGTGAAAGATCGCACTTTGTGCTCTTTCCGCGGGCGGATATGCCCATTATAGAAGGCCCAGCGCCGGCTTGAGGCCGGTGCGGGAAAAGGTCGCATTTTTTTGAAAACGATTTTCGTCCTGAACGGTCCCAACCTGAACGCGCTGGGCAAGCGCGAGCCCGGCATCTATGGCGGCAAGACGCTTGCCGCGATCGCTGACGACTGCAAGCAGGCGGGCGCCGCACTTGGCCTCGAAATCGATTTTCGCCAGTCGAACCATGAGGGCGACCTCGTCGACTGGATCCAGGAAGCCGGCGACAAGGCCGCTGGCATCGTCATCAATCCGGGTGCCTACAGCCACACCTCGATTGCCATTCACGACGCCATCCGCTCAGTGGCGCCCCTGCCCGTCGCCGAAGTTCACCTCTCCAACATCCACGCGCGGGAACCATTCCGCCACATCTCCATGGTTGCGCCGGTCGCTGTCGGCATGATCTGCGGGTTCGGGCCACTTGGCTACTCGCTGGCGCTGCAGGCGCTGGCGGCACGCCTATGACCGGCCAACAAACAGAAGGCTCGAAAATGTCGATAAAGAAGACCGGTGTTGACCAGCAACTGATCCGCGATCTGGCGGGCATACTGAACGACACCAACCTCACCGAGATCGAGGTAGAACTCGGCGACCTGAAAGTGCGCGTATCGCGCCAGGCGCCAGCGGCCGTCCACGCCATCGCCGCACCGCAGGCCGGTTATGCGCCGGCAGCGCAGCCCGCGGCGAGCGCTGCCGCTCCAGCAGTAGCCGAACCGTCCAAGAACGCGGTCCCTTCGCCGATGGTCGGCACCGCCTATCTGGCGCCGTCGCCCGACGCCAAGGCGTTCATCGAGATCGGCCAGAAGGTCAAGGAAGGCCAAACGCTGCTGATCATCGAAGCGATGAAGACGATGAACCAGATCCCTTCGCCGCGCGCCGGCACGGTGACGGCGATCCTGTTCGAGGACGGCCAGCCGGTCGAATACGGCATGCCGCTCGTCGTGATCGAGTAGAGCGGTCCGGATGTTCCAGAAGATCCTCATCGCCAATCGCGGCGAAATCGCGCTTCGGGTGCTGCGCGCCTGCAAGGAACTCGGCATCCAGACCGTGGTCGTGCATTCGACCGCCGACGCTGACGCCATGCATGTCAGGCTTGCCGATGAAAGTGTGTGCATCGGCCCGCCGCCGTCGCGCGACAGCTATCTCAACATCCATCAGATCGTCGCCGCCTGCGAAATCACCGGCGCCGACGCCGTGCATCCGGGCTACGGCTTCCTGTCGGAGAACGCCAAGTTCGCCGACATACTGGCGGCTCACAACATCACCTTTATCGGCCCGTCCGGCGACCATATCCGCATCATGGGCGACAAGATCGAGGCCAAGCGCACGGCAAAGCGGCTCGGCATTCCGGTGGTGCCAGGCTCCGACGGCGCCGTCACCGATCAAAAGGAAGCCAGGCGCATTGCAGCCGAGATCGGCTATCCCGTGATCATCAAGGCATCGGCGGGCGGTGGCGGGCGCGGCATGAAGGTCGCTCTTACCGAGGCTGACCTTGAGATCGCCTTGCAGACGGCGAGCACGGAAGCGGGTGCCGCCTTCGGCGACGATGCCGTCTACATCGAGAAATACCTGGAAAAGCCGCGCCACATCGAAGTGCAGGTGTTCGGCGACGGCGCCGGTCGCGGCGTGCATTTCGGCGAGCGAGATTGCTCGCTGCAACGCCGCCACCAGAAGGTCTGGGAAGAGGCGCCCTCGCCGGCTCTCAATGCCGAGGAGCGCGCCCGCATCGGCGGAATCTGTGCCAAGGCCATTGCCGATCTCGGCTATTCCGGCGCCGGCACCATCGAATTCCTCTACGAGAACGGCGAGTTCTACTTCATCGAGATGAACACCCGCCTGCAGGTCGAGCATCCGGTGACGGAAGCGATCACCGGTATCGATCTCGTGCATGAACAGATTCGGGTCGCCTCGGGCGGCGGACTTTCGGTGCGCCAGGAGGACATCAAGTTCAACGGCCATGCCATCGAATGCCGCATCAATGCCGAGGATCCGCGCACCTTCACGCCGTCACCCGGCACCATCACGCATTTCCACACGCCTGGCGGCCTCGGCATCCGCGTCGATTCCGGTGTCTATTCCGGCTACAAGATCCCGCCCTACTACGACAGCCTGATCGGCAAGCTGATCGTGCATGGCCGAAATCGCGTCGAATGCATGATGCGGCTGCGTCGCGCGCTCGACGAATTCGTCGTCGACGGGATCAAGACGACGCTGCCGCTGTTTCGCGACCTCGTCGGCAATGCCGATATCGCCAATGGCGACTACGACATTCACTGGCTGGAAAAGTATCTGGCCAAAGAGGAATAGCACAAAGACGCGATGACCCGCCCCTACGCGCCCGGCTATCGCATTCCGACCGACCTGTTGCTCAAGGCCTATGCCTCGGGCGTCTTCCCGATGGCCGAGAGCGCTTCCGACCCGGAAGTGTTCTGGGTGCGGCCGGAGACGCGCGGCATCATTCCACTCGAGGGTTTCCACACACCCAAGAGCCTGAAGAAGACGATCCGAAAGCATCCGTTCGACATCCGCTTCGACTTCGATTTCGAGGCGACGATCGACGGCTGCGCGCAAAAGCGCGAGGAGCGTCGCTCGACCTGGATCAACGCGCCGATCCGCGAAGCCTATATCGAGCTGCACCGTCTCGGACATTGCCATTCGGTCGAGGCTTGGCGCGAGGACCGGCTGGTCGGCGGCCTCTACGGCGTGTCGCTGGGACGGGTGTTCTTCGGCGAAAGCATGTTCGCCAGGGAGACCGATGCGTCCAAGACCTGCCTTTATTATCTCGTCGAGCGGTTGAGGGCGCGCGGCTTCGCGCTGCTCGACACGCAGTTTACCACCGAACACCTCAAGCGCTTCGGCGCGATCGACGTGCCGCGCGGCAAATACGAGAAGATGCTGGCCGACGCATTGAAGGGCGAAGCTGTTTTTTACCCCTGAGGTTCCAGACGCCCGTCCGTCAACCGGGCGAATTGGTCAGCTCTTCGGTGTAATTTCCATCGGCGTCTGCGAGTGGAACATCATCTTCCATCCGGTGACGCGGTGGACATAGCCGGTACTGACCAGTGCGGCGTAGGGTTCGCCGTTTTCCCTGACTGCGCGGGCCTCATAGGTCAGCATGATAATGTCGCTGCCGGGCTCGATGATGCCTTTGAGCTCGATCTGCAAATCGCGCCAGCGGTTGGGCTTGGTTGCGGTCTTGGCCAGGTCGGCATTGTCCATCGCTTTCGCCATCTCGGGAAACGCCACCAGGCACTCCGTATCGGCATTGGCCGCGTAGTAGGCCTCGTCACCCGTCCAGAATCCCTTTTCGAGTTCGAGCAGGGCATTCTTGCTGGCCGTGATCCGCTTGCTGTCCGACATCGAAGAGTCCTCCATGCGCCTAGATGAGCGGTCGCTCATGGGCTAACGCATGGTAGCCAAGGCAGTTCCGGAGGGTCAGTTGGTATTGCCGGCGTCCGGCTCGGTCACGTCCGGCTCAGCGGCGGCAGGAGCCGCCGCAGGCTTCGGCTTTGACGTATCGACCTTGGGTGTCTCGGCCGCGGTTCCGTCCGGCGGCGGCACATCCGACTTCTGCTTGCAGCCCTTAAGCCACACGTCATAGACGGCGTGCTCGACGGCGTTGAGGCCGGGGCTTTCGGCAAACATCCAGCCGGTGAAGATGCGGCGGATCTTGCGGTCGAGCGTGATCTCGTCGACCTCGACAAAGGAATCGGTCTTCGGTTCCTCGTTTTCCGGGCGCGAATAGCAGATGCGCGGCGTTACCTGCAAAGCGCCGAACTGCACGGTCTCGTCGATATAGACATCGAAGGTGATGATGCGGCCGGTGATCTTGTCGATGCCGGCGAATTCGGCGACCGGATTTTTGATGCGATCGGAGATTGCCGGTGCGGCGGCAGGCGTCTGGGCTGCGGCAAAGGCAGTCGAGCCAGCAACAAAAGCGGCGGCTGCCGTCAGTCCGGCCATCGATGTCAGGCTGAAAATGTTCATGCTGATATACCGGTGGTTTGGGCCCGGGTGATTCTGTCGATCGCCAAGGCTAGTCGCCGTTGTTGCACCAGCAAGCAGCTAAACGCCAATTGTGGCGACAAAAGACCGGCAGTCGGTCAAGAACCGGGCGTCCACGCATCATAGTCGCCCGTCACTTGCGGACGTTGCTGATTGGTGAGCACGGAACCCTTCGGGCGATAGGCTGCCGGCGTTCCGGTGAGGTTTGGTTCGTGCGGCTTTTCCCATTCGCGTGGGCGGTAGTCGTCGCTCGGCGGCGCCACATCGACGCGGTGGTGAATCCAGCCGTGCCAGCCCGGCGGGATCGCCGACGCCTCGGAATAGTTGGCATAGATGACCCAGCGGCGGGTGCGGCCTTCCGAATCGACGCCGCCCTCATAGTAGACATTGCCGATCGCATCCTGGCCGACCTTGTTGCCGTGACGCCAAGTGTGGAAACGCGTTCCCAGCGTCTGGCCGTTCCACCAGGTGAAAAACTGCGTAAGGAAGGTTTTCATCAAAAATCCTCGCGGCGCGCGGCGGTGCCTGCTTTCCTGCTTATGGCGTCAGGCCATCGCGAAGGCAAGAGTTTTGCGACGCCTGCGGCACTGAAGGCATGGCGAAGGCCTGTGTCGTCGACCGACCCATTTCGCAGCTGCGAACAGACGCTTGCCAAGCCGGCTGTGTGTTCCTAAAGCTCAGCGCAGCCAGTGCTGGTCACGTTGGCTGCGGGAGGAAGGAATGGCCACAGCCGTCGTCAGGATCAGCGCGGAGATGATACGCGCCCGCAAGGGCGGGGTGCCGATCGTCTCCCTGACGGCTTACACCTATCCGATCGCCCGCCTGCTCGACGACCATGTCGACCTTCTCCTGGTCGGCGACAGCGTTGCCATGGTGCTGCATGGCCACAAGACGACGCTCGGCGCCTCGCTGGAGATGATGATCGCCCATGGCCAGGCGGTGATGCGCGGCTCGGCCAGGGCCTGCGTTGTGGTCGACATGCCGGCCGGCAGCTATGAGACTTCGGCCGCGCAAGCCGTTGCCTCGGCGCGCCGCATCGTGGAGGAAACCGGCTGCCAGGCGGTGAAGCTGGAGGGGGGCGTCGACGTGGCCGGCCAGATCGCGGCAATCGTCGCCGCCGGCATTCCGGTGATGGGCCATATCGGCCTGCAGCCGCAATCGGTGGAAAAGGACGGCGGCTACAAGATCAAGGGCCGCACGCCGGAGAATGTCGCGGCACTCTTGCGCGACGCCGATGCGGTCGAGAAGGCCGGTGCGTTTTCGCTGGTTATCGAAGGCACAATCGAGACTGTCGCCGCCGAACTGACCCGGCGCGTCGCCATTCCAACCATCGGCATCGGCGCCAGCAGCGATTGCGACGGCCAGATTCTCGTCATCGACGACATGGTCGGCCTGACCGTCGACCGCGTGCCGAAATTCGTCAAGGAATATGCCGATTTGCGCAGCGTGGTCACTGAAGCCGCCGCGCGTTACGCGGCGGAGGTGCGTAGCCGCACCTTCCCCGGACCGGGCCATGTCTTTTCGAACGACAAGGACAAGGCATGAACCGGCCCCCCATCAGCGAGCCCCCCATCAGCCAGCCACTCGTCGTCGACACCGTGCCTGCCCTTCGCGCTGAAATCCTGGACTGGCGGCGCGACGGCCTCAGCGTTGCCATGGTTCCAACCATGGGCGCGCTGCATGATGGCCATATCTCGCTGGTCAGGGCAGCGCTTGCGACGTCCGATCGCTGCGTCGTCTCGATCTTCGTCAATCCGGCCCAGTTCGCCCCCACCGAAGATCTCGACAAATATCCGCGCCAGCTGGCCCGCGATCTCGATCGCCTGACCGAGGCCGGCGCGCATCTGGCCTTCACGCCTACTGTCTCCGAAATGTATCCGACAGGCTTTGCGACCAGGATTTCGGTCGGCGGTCCGTCTGCGGACCTGGAATCGGATTTCAGGCCAACCTTCTTCGACGGCGTCGCCACGGTGGTGGCCAAGCTGTTCCTGCAAGCCCTGCCCGACCGCGCCATTTTCGGCGAAAAGGACTATCAGCAGCTTTGCGTCGTGCGAAAACTCTGCCGCGATCTCGATCTGCCGGTGGACGTCATCGGCGCGCCGACCGTGCGCGATGCGCATGGCCTGGCAATGTCGTCGCGAAACGCCTATCTCGGCGCCGCCGAACTGGACGTCGCGCGCCGGCTCAACGTCATCCTGCGCGAGGCGGCGGCAGTGCTTGCAGCGGGCACCGATGAAAACAGCGTGACCGGAGAAGCCAGTGCCGCCCTTCTCAACGCCGGGTTCGACAGCGTCGACTATGTTGCGGCGCGTGAGAGCCTGACGCTTGCCCCCTGGCGGCGCGACCGCGAAGGCCGCCTGCTCGCCGCGGCCTGGCTTGGCAAGACCAGGTTGATCGACAATGTGGAAGTTTCCTCCACTTAGCCGTCAGCTCTCCGCCTGTTAATTCCCGATTAAATAACGGATGACGCGCAGTGCCTTCCTGCGTAACTCCCTATTTTTACTGGAATTTATCCCAACCGTGATGCAGCCGGGACACAACCGGGAGCTGTTGTGAGGCATTTCACAGACGTGACAGGAGCAACAAGATTGTGTGCTACCTTGTGCAAACATATTGTGGACCTTAACACGTCAGCACGGGCAAACGAGGACCCATGCCTCCGCAGACAAACACGATCAGTCGCGGTCTGCCGCAGATCGTCGAGGCGATCTACGATTCGGTTGCCGATGCCGGCCGTTGGCAATCGACGCTCGAAGCGATCTGCAGGCTGGCAGTCGGCCGACTGGCCATGCTGGCCGTGGTCGACACATCAAGCAACTCTGCCCGATTTTCGATCGCCTGCGGCGATCAGGCACTGCTCGAACCGCTGCAGCGCGACTACGCCTGCGAGGTGCCCTTCTTCAAGGCTGTGCCGAAGATGGACATCGACATGCCGTTCACGGCCGACAGCTTCTATGCGCTGCAAGGGCCCGACGCCCGGCAGATCTGGATCCAAAGCCGCATTGTGCGCGAATGGGTGGAACCCAACCGGTTGGACGATTTCTTCTGGGTGGCGCTGATAAAGCAACCAGCGCGCACCGGCACGCTGATGGTGGTGACCGACAAGGACAGGCCGCAGATTTCAGCCAGGGATCTCCACACGATCTCCACGCTGGCGCCTCATGTCCGGCGCGCGGTGACGATCGGCGACCTGTTCGAGGCAGAGCGGCGCAAGGCCGACATCTTTCGCTCGATCATCGAGAGCCTCGACCACCCGGTGCTGATCGTCGCCGATGACATGCAGATTATTTTCGCCAATCCGGCAGCCGAGACGCTGCTGACCGAAAACACCTCGGTGTCCTCGCTGCGCGGCCAACTCTCCTTCGCCTATGCCAATGCCAATGCCGCGATCGGCCGCGCCGTCCATCTCGGCACGCGCGACGAATTCGCGCTTGGGCCTTCCGGCATCAACATTCCCCTGGTCCGGTCCATGGTTCCGGCGGTGGCGCATGTCATGCCGCTGGCGCGACGTGACATCTCGGCCCGCATGTCGCAGCGCGCCGCCGCTGCCATTTTCATTGCCGCAGCCGGTGCGGCACCCGTGCCGGCGCTGGAGGCGATCGCGGCGCTGTTTGGATTGACGGCAGCGGAAAAGCGCGTCGCCGGTCATATCGCCGCCGGCCGGACACGCCGCGAAATCGCCGCCGCCAGCGGCGTCTCGGACGGCACCGTCAAGTCGCAGCTGGCGACGATTTTCGACAAGACCGCCACCGGCGACCAGCGCGAACTCCAACTCCTGATGCGCGAATTGACGCCGCCGCTGCGCTTGAGCTGACACGCGCCGACGGCCACCTATCCCAGCGGTTTCTCAAAGATCAGCGCCGGCAGTCCTGAGCCACCGCCGCAATCGGCGGTGCTGCCGGCCGCCAAAAACCCGTTCGAGAGGTAGAAGGCGACGGCCGGTGCGTTGGCTTCCTCCACCTCGACGCGCAGCGTGTTCGCCTCCGGAAAGCTGGCCTCGACCTCTTCCAGCAAAGCCTGGCCGATTCCCTGGCGCTGGCAGGCGGGCAGCACGTAGAGCTGGTTCAACAGCACGATCTTCGCATCGGTCGTTGCGGCGGCAAAAGCCATGCCGCCGATGCGCTTGCCGTCATCGGCGACCAGGAATTCGGAATTCGGCCTTGTCAGCCGCGCCTTGAGCGAGGCGATCGAATGCCAGTCATCGGTGATTTCTCTCACCCGCTCGACGCCATAGATCGCGTCGTAAGTCGCGTGCCAGGTTTCGACCAGCAGCGCGCGGATGGCGGCAAGATCGCGTTCCCCAGCGGTGCGGACGAACATGGCCTTACTCGATGCCGAGCTTGGCCTTGACCAGGTCGTTGACCGCCTGCGGGTTGGCCTTGCCGCCGGTCGCCTTCATCACCTGGCCGACGAACCAGCCGGCCATGGTCGGCTTGGCGCGGGCCTGTTCGACCTTGTCGGGGTTGGCGGCGATAACCTCGTCGACCGCCTTCTCGATGGCGCCAGTGTCGGTGACCTGCTTCATCCCGCGGCTTTCGACCAGCTGGCGCGGATCGCCGCCCTCGTTCCAGACGATCTCGAACAGATCCTTGGCGATCTTGCCCGAGATGGTGCCTTCCTTGATCAGATCGATGACCGCACCAAGCTGCTCCGGTGTTACAGGTGCATTTTCAATGTCTTTTCCGGCCTTGTTGAGCTGGCCGAGCAGATCGTTGATGACCCAGTTGGCGGCAAGCTTGCCGTCGCGGCCTGCAGCCACCTTCTCGAAATAATCGGCGATCGCCTTTTCCGACACCAGGATCGAGGCGTCGTAGATCGACAGACCCAGCGAAGAGACCAGCCGCGTCTTCTTGTCGTCGGGCAGTTCCGGCAGGTCCTTGGCCAGCGCGTCGACATAGGCCTGGTCGAACTCCAGCGGCAGGAGGTCCGGATCGGGGAAGTAGCGGTAGTCGTGTGCCTCTTCCTTCGAACGCATGGAGCGCGTTTCGCCCTTGACGGCATCATACAGCCGCGTTTCCTGGTCGATCTTGCCGCCGTCCTCCAGGATGGCGATCTGACGGCGCGCCTCGAAATCGATGGCCTGGCCGATGAAGCGGATCGAATTCATGTTCTTGATCTCGCAGCGCGTGCCGAATTCGCCACCGGGCCGGCGTACCGAGACGTTAACGTCGGCGCGCATCGAGCCTTCGTCCATATTGCCGTCGCAAGTGCCGAGATAACGCATGATGGTGCGCAGCTTGGTGACATAGGCCTTGGCCTCATCGCCGGAACGCAGGTCAGGCTTGGAGACGATCTCCATCAGTGCCACGCCCGAACGGTTGAGGTCGACATAGGACATGGTCGGATGCTGGTCGTGCATCGACTTGCCGGCGTCCTGTTCCAGATGCAGGCGCTCGATGCCGATCTCGATGTCCTCGAATTCGCCCTGGCGGTCGGGACCGACAGAAACGGTCACCGTGCCCTCGCCGACGATCGGCTGCTTGAACTGGGATATCTGGTAGCCCTGCGGCAGATCCGGATAGAAATAGTTTTTCCGATCGAAAACCGACTTGTGGTTGATCTGGGCCTTCAGCCCGAGACCGGTGCGGATCGCCTGCTTGACGCATTCCTCGTTGATGACCGGCAGCATGCCCGGCATGGCCGCATCGACCAGGCTGACATGGGCGTTGGGGGCCGCACCGAAAGCGGTGGAAGCACCGGAAAACAATTTTGCTTCCGAGATGACCTGCGCGTGGACTTCGAGGCCGATGATGATTTCCCAGTCGCCGGTGGCGCCGGAGATAAAGCGTTTGGCATCGGGCGTGCGGGTATCGATGAGTGTCATGGTAGCCTGCGCTTCTAGCTCGCGAATATTGCGATTTTCGCGAATTTGGGTGTTGGCCTTCGCTAGTGCAAACCGCTTCGCGAGACAAGCGTCCAAAGCAGCGCAGAGCCGCGGACTGGCCTTTTCAGCCGCCTTCGTCCGCTCCGAACTCGACTACCGATAGGGCAGATACCGCCGGCCGGCATTCCGGTCGGCGGCTTTTCCTATCTCCGTTCAAGCCGTGGCGATGTAGGCGCGGATCTGGTCAGCTTCGCGCTCGACATCCTCGATGCGGCGCTTGACCACGTCGCCGATCGACACGATGCCGTCGAGCAGCCCGTCTTTTTCCACCGGCAGATGGCGGAAACGACCCCGGGTCATGATCTCCATCACCTCGTTGACGGTATGGCTTTCGTTGCAGATCTTCACCTTCGGCGTCATCGCCGAACGCACCGCTATATCGAGTGCAGCCGCACCCTCCTTGGCGACCACCCGCACGATGTCGCGCTCGGACAGGATGCCGACGATCTTGCGATCGCCATTGGTGATGACCAGCGCGCCGATCCGGTGATCGGCTAGAATTCGGATGGCTTCGCTCAGCTTTTCATTGGGCCCGAGCGTGAATACGTCATGGCCCTTTTGCTCGAGAATTGCCTTAACCGTCATGGCGTTCTCCTCCTCCTGTCTGGCTAGCCAGCTCCCGCCCTGACCGGCTTCACATAAGAGTGAACATCGTGCGCCGTGATCGGTTGCATTTCAAGTGTGCCATTGGGGTGCGCTAGTCGGGAGTATGCTGGTCGTCGAGGAATTCCCATTCAGGCGCCCGCCACCGCCTGTCGAACCAGCGCACGCCGAAGAAGCCGGCGACGAGGCCGCCAATATGCGCTTCCCAGGCGATCTGGCCGGGCTCGCCGAGGCCGAGCCCCCAAAGACCAGTGATGAGATTGATGACCATCCAGGCGCCGAGAAAATTGACGACGCCGCGCAAGCGCAACACCATCGCAATCGGCAGCACGGGGCCGGCAAAGGCAGCCTTGCCGGAGGAGCGGTCGGTTCTGAAGCCGAAACGCGCCGCAGCGCCCATCATGCCCGATATCGCACCGGAGGCGCCGACCAGCGGCACCTCACCGAATGGATGAATGGCCCAGAACAGCACCACCGCGGCCAATCCGGTCGCGGCGAAAAACACCATGAACCAGAACCAGCCAAGACGGTTGGCCAGCGGCGAACCGAACGCGGCGAGCGCAACCATGTTGATGACGATATGGGCTACGCCGCCATGCATGAAGGCATAGGTAAAGGGGCGACTGAAGAGGAACCAGTCGAAGCCGTACTGTCCGGTGTAGAGGACGGGAATGAAGGCTCCGTCGGTAAACAGCGTTATCTGCTGCTCTTCGGTCAGCACATATTGCTGCAGCAGGAAGACGGCGACGCAGATGCCGATCACCGCCAGCACCACCGGCGGCAGGTTGAACACCGGCTCGCGGCGCGGCGGCGGCGCCTCCTCGGTCTGCTCGGTTTCCAAGGGGCCGGTGGGTTCGCTCATTTATGATGATCCATGGACTGAGATGTCGCGTGCATCTAGAGCAATTCCAGGAAAAGTGTGAAACGGTTTTCCGTCCGGAATTGCGTCAAAACAATGAGCTGGAGCGGTTCGGCGTTTCATTGAAACGATGAACCGATCCAGACATGGAGGGTGGAATCACAAACGCCCAGCCAGCGAATCATCGGGGCGCGAATCAAAAAAGAAGCCGTCCAGGGTTTCCCCTGGACGGCTGGTCGAGCCCCCTGCTCCCCTTGAATCTTTGACCGAAGTGCTGCCGATCGTCGCGAAACGACCGCTTCTGGAGTGGTTTTTATGTGCCACGGCGGCCGTTGGCACGCAACGTAAACCATCTGTTAACCTTAACGGCCCCGACCCGTGAACAAGTGTTAACGACGCTGGCACGCATCCTGCTCCGGAACGCATGTAGGTCATCGGAGGGCGCCCTTTCTGTTCACCGATGGGACCATCAGACGGCAGATCGCGCGGAGTTGCATAGCATGAACCAGAACGGGTCAATCACGCTGTTCCATTATTGGAACAGGCTGCGTGATGGACGCTCCGCCCCCAAGCGCTCGGAGGTTGAACCGGCCGATATCAAGGCGCTTTTGGCCGACACGTTCATCCTCGAAAGGGATACGCGCGGGGAAGCGGTGTTCCGACTTGCCGGCACCAGACTTTGCGCCAGCTATGGCCGGGAGCTCAAGGGCTTTTCGTTCCCCTCGCTATGGCGCGAGAAGGACCAGCGGCTGGTGTCGCGGCTCATTCACGGCGTTTTCGAGCAAAAATCCGTGGTGCTCATCACCTATGAGGGGTTCAGCCGCAACGGCCGTTCCAACCGCTTCGAGCTGCTGGCCCTGCCGCTCGACGGCGGCGTCGAGAGCCCGCGTTGCCTTGGCGTCATCAGCGCTGTCGAAAAGCCGTTCTGGCTGGGCGCCGATCCGATCACCGACGCGGTGATCGACGCCATCCGCGTCGTCGATCCCGACAAGGACCCGATGTTCCTGAAAAACCGTCCGGAGATACAAGTTCCATCGCTGGTTCCCGCCGAACTCGATGCGCCCGAAACCATCTCGGCGCTCGGCCGGTCGCGCCGCATCCGCCACCTCGTCGTGTTCGACGGCGGACGCGAGGAATAGTCTTCAAGCCGGCGCTAATCTTAACTATCGGCGGCTCGCTTTTCCCCTTTGTTAACCTGCTTGGCTGTAGTTTTTGGCCGAGATTCCACGCACGACGCGGGAATGCCAACGGGGTGTAGGCAGTCATGAGGTCAGCGGCGGTCGAATACGCACCGTCCCGCGCCGAAAGGCGTAACTTTCAGCGCGTCCGGGTCAAGATCTACGGACGTTTCATGCTGGAGGACCGCACCGAGCACCCGTGCCAGGTGGTCGACATGTCGCCGGGCAATGTCGCGTTTCGCACCGAGCGCGTCGGCAAGCCGGGCGAAAAAGTCATTGCCTATATCGATCATATCGGCCGCATCGAGGGCGTGGTCACCCGCACCTCGCAGGACGGCTTTGCCATGACCGTGATTGCCTCGGACCGCAAGAAGGACAAGCTTGCCGCGCAGCTGACCTGGCTCGCCAACAAGCACGAGCTCGACCTGCCGGAAGACCGCCGCCACGAACGCGTGGCGCCGCGCAATCCGACAAGCGTGCTGCAGCTTACCGACGGGCGCCAGTACCAGTGCCGCATTATCGACCTGTCGCTGTCGGGCGCGGCGGTCGAGATCGACGTCAAGCCGGCTCTCGGTATCCAGGTGATGCTGGGCACCATGCGCGGCCAGGTGGTGCGTCATTTCGAAGATGGCGTCGCCATCGAATTCGCTGTCATCCAGCGCCCGGAAACACTCGATTCCGAGTTCAACGCCCCGCGCGCCTGAACGATCGGCACCATGCGGCGAAAAACGAACCGGCCCTTTGCGGCCGATTTTTTCTTGCCCGGCATTCCGCCCGGTTCTTCCGCTCGTAGCTCCGTGGCGCGCCGCAAATCCATGGCTTCGGTCGGGAGCAGCGCCCTGAATCCGCGGCTTTGCGCCGAGGTCTGAACGATTTTATATTAAAATAGCTCAAATTTTACGCTTATTCTATTGAGGTTTTACTCAATGTCTACTTCGGGTTTTTGCGTGGAATAAATCCAACGCTGTCATTGTCTCCTCAAACGGGGAGACTAAAAAATGAACAAGAGTTGGGGCAAGCTGTTGCTCTTGGCAATGGCGATGCAGCTTTCCGCTTGGGGATCGGCGGAAGCAGCGGGACCGGCCTACATGCACACTGGCGGCCGCACGACACAGCCGGTCGGCCATTACGAGTTCTGCCAGAAGCTGCCGCAGGAATGCGCCCAGCGCACGCCTAGGCAGGCGCCGGTCGAACTGACCCGCAAGCTGTGGGCATCGATCGTCAGGATCAACAATTCGGTCAACACCAGGATCGTGCCGCGCACCGACATGGAAATGTGGGGCAAGGAAGAGGTCTGGTCCTACCCCGACAGCGGCTTCGGCGACTGCGAGGACTACGCGCTGGAAAAGCGCCGCGAATTGATGGCGCTAGGCATTCCGGCCGGCAATCTGTTGATGACCGTGGCGCGCCAGCCGAATGGCGACGGCCATGCGGTGCTGACCGTGCGCACCAGCCTTGGCGAGTTCATCCTCGACAATCTGGAGTCCAAGGTGCTGTCCTGGACCGACACCGACTACACCTACCTGAAGCGCCAGTCCGACCAGAATTCCGGCGTCTGGGTCACGATCAATGACGGCCGCGCCGACGCGGTTGCCAGCGTCCGCTAGGACGCGGAAAACGAGGAAACGTGTCCGTTAAGGACGCGGAATAGGCAAACGCGCCCGCTCAGGGCGCAACGAGAAAGCCCGGTCGAGTCCCCACCCTCCCCGTCC
>UCIA01000012.1 GCA_900472295.1 Hyphomicrobiales bacterium
ATCTCCCCCCTTGAGGGGGAGATGGCCGGCAGGCCAGAGGGGGGTGCGGCGCTGACCGACAAAACAACCCCCATCCTCTCCATTGCCAACCTCTCCGTCAGCGTGCGCGGCGAGGACGGTGAGCGCGAGGTTGTCTCCAACCTGTCGCTGACGCTGGCGCGTGGCGAGACGCTTTGCATTGCCGGCGAATCCGGTTCCGGCAAGTCGATGACCGCACTGGCGATCATGCAGCTTCTGCCGCAGCCGGCCGCGCGCATATCGTCTGGAAAAATCCATCTCGGCGACACCGATCTCGCCCTCCTCGACGAACGTCAGATGCGGCGCATTCGCGGCGATCGCATCGCCATGATCTTCCAGGAGCCGATGACCTCGCTTAACCCGGTGCTGTCGATCGGCCGGCAGCTGACCGAATCCATCGAAGCGCACACCAGCCTGTCCCAGGCTCAGGCTCGTCAGCGCGCCATCGAGGCGCTGAAGGCAGTGCGCATTTCGGAAGCCGAAAGCCGGCTAAAGCAGTTTCCGCACGAACTCTCCGGCGGCATGCGCCAGCGGGTGATGATCGCCATGGCGCTGGCGCTCGAGCCCGACGTGCTGATCGCCGACGAGCCGACGACGGCGCTTGACGTCACCGTGCAAGGCGAGGTGCTGGAGCTGCTGCGCGACCTGCAGCGCCAGCACGGCACCAGCGTCATCCTGATCACCCACGATATGGGCGTTGTCGCCGAAATGGCCGACCGCGTCATCATCATGCGGCATGGCCGCATGGTCGAAGAAGGCGCGACATCGGACATTTTTGCCCGGCCGCAGGCCGACTACACCCGCGAGCTGCTGGCTGCCGTGCCGCGCATCGGCAGCGGTGTCGGCCGGCAGAAATCCAGGGACGTGGTGGAGGTCTCCAAGCCAGTCAATGTCGCCGAAGTCAACGACCTGCATGTCCGCTTCGATCTGCGTGGTGGCATCTTCGGCCAGGTCACCCGCCGCGTCCACGCCGTCGAGGGCGTCAGCTTCTCCATCGCACCCAACGAAACGCTGGCGCTGGTGGGAGAATCCGGCTGCGGCAAGTCGACCACCGCCAAGGCGCTGGCCGGGCTGGTGCCGTATGGCGGCGACATCGTCATCGGCGGGCGTAATCTTTCGGGCCTCGGCCGCGACGAGCGCAAGGCGGTGCGCCGCGACGTGCAGATGATTTTCCAGGACCCGTTCGCCTCGCTCGATCCGCGCATGCGCGTCGGCGATCTCGTCGCCGAGCCGCTGGTCATCCACGGCATTGCCTCGAAGGACGAGCGCCGCGACCGCGTGGCGGCGCTGTTCGAGCGCGTCGGCCTGTCGGCCGACCAGATGGAGCTTTACCCGCATGAATTCTCCGGCGGCCAGCGCCAGCGCGTCTGCATTGCCCGTGCGCTTGCCTTGCGGCCGAAGCTGATCATCGCCGATGAAAGCGTGTCGGCACTCGACGTCTCGGTGCAGGCGCGCGTGCTCGATCTGTTGAAGGAATTGCAGCGCGAATTCGGCGTCGCCTATCTCTTCATCTCGCATGACATGGCGGTGGTCGAAAACATCTCCGACCGCGTCGCCGTCATGTATCTCGGCCAAATCGTCGAGATGGGCACACGCGACCAGGTGTTTTCCAACCCGCGCCATCCCTACACCAGGCGGCTGATCGAAGCCGTGCCGGTGCCCGATCCGGCGCAGCGCCGAAGCCGTTTTGCTCGCCTCGACCAGGAGATACCGAGCGCCACCCGCAGGATCGGCGAGGTGCCGCTGAAGCTGGCGCTGACTGATGTCGGCAACGGCCATCTCGTCGCTGCAGAAAGCTGAGACGCACTTGCTGGCGATTGCAGCTGTTCTTTTACCTTGTTAAGCACAACCAAGAATTGTCGTCTCGGATTTACCGCGTCTTAGGTGGGCGACGACCACTATACGGTCGGCGCTCTTGCCTCGGGGGAAACAGTGCTCAAGGCGGTTCTGCAGCTGCTGCCGGGTCGGTTCATGGATGTGCGCATGCGCGTGTCCGCCGGCTACGAGACGCGTGTCGTGGAGCGGCCCGGGCGCTGGATGAAGGCGGCCGAACTGGAGCGGCTGAGCCAGGATTTGCGGATGGTGGCATCGAAGACGCTGAAGGCGGGCAGCCTGACCTATGGCGTGTTTTCCGGCGACCGCAGCCGGCTGGAACATTCCATCATCACCATTGTCTACCGGCGCAGCGACGGGCGGCCGATCGCCTTCAACGCGCTGGCCCTGATGGACATCACACTGGCCGGAAAACCCTATGAAGTCTTGCACCTCGGTCTGGTCATGATCGATCCGGACGAGCGCAGCCGCGGCCTGAGCTGGATCCTCTACGGCCTGACCTGCTTCCTGATGTTTTTGCGCAACCAGCTCAGGCCGATCTGGATCTCCAACGTCACCCAGGTGCCGGCCGTCGTCGGCATGGTCGCCGAGGCCTTCACCAACGTATTTCCGGGACCGCATGCAGGTGCGCGGCGCTCGCTGACGCATGTGCTGCTGGCGCGGCAGATCATGGCGCGGCACCGTCATGTCTTCGGTGTTGGCCCCGAAGCGGGTTTCGACGAAGAGCGCTTCGTCATCACCAATGCCTATACGGGCGGCTCGGACGATCTGAAAAAGACGTTCGAGGAGGCGGCCAAGCACCGGGAAGAGATCTACAACGAGTTCTGCCAAAAGGAGCTCGACTATGGGCGCGGCGATGACGTGCTGCAGATCGGCCAGATGAGTTTTCAGTCGGCGCGCACCTATCTCGCCGACACGGTGCCGCGCGGCTCGCTGGCGGCGCTGGCCGTGGCGGGCGCCGCCGCCACGCTGCAGCGGCTCATCCTGCCGGTCGTTCACTGGGCGGACGCCAGCCGCCAATGGAATGTGTTGCGCCCATGGACACGCTAGACTTCAGCTATGACGAGTTCACGACCCGCAACATCGGGTTCGTGACGCAGGCCCAGCAAGCCACGCTGAGGGATGCGACGGTGTTCGTCTGCGGCACCGGCGGCATGGGCGGCGCCTGCATCATGGCGCTGGCGCGCGCCGGCGTCGGGCGGCTGATCATCGCCGACCTCGACACCTTTGCCATCTCCAATCTTAATCGCCAGGTCTTTGCCTTCATGGGCACGGTCGGTCGGCTGAAGGCGGAGGCGACGCGCGATCTCTGCCTGACCATCAACCCGCAAATGCAGATCGCGGTCCATGGCAAGGATTGGCCACAGCACGCCACATCGGCGATCCGCGACAGCGCCATCGTCGTCAACGGCACTGACGATCTCGGCGCTTCGTTGCTGCTCTACCGCACGGCCAGGGAACTCGGCCGCACCATCATCGACGCCTACGCCTCGCCTTTGCCGTCGGTCTATGTGACCAGGCCCGGCGATCCGATGCCGGAACAGCGTCTCGGCTATCCGACGCTTGGCACGGCCTGGGATGCGATCACGCCGGAGCAGCGCGCCACCGCCTTCCTGCGCGAGGCCGAATATGTCGTGCTCAACTCCTCGTCGCGCCACCATGTCGACCTCGCAATGGCCGGCGAAGTCGCGGCGGGCAAGCGCAGCCGCATGTCGTTTGCGCCGATGGTCGTCACCACCGGCATGCTGATGGCCTATGAGGTCGTCGCCGGCATACTCGGCAATGCGCATGGCGCCGATTGCCGCGGCTGGTTCTTCAACCCCTACAAGGGACGCGTCGAGCGGCCGCGCAATGCGCTTGTCGCGGCGATCCTGCGCCCGCTGGTGCGCCGTTTCATGCTCAAGCTGATGGCAGTGGAGCCATGAGTTTCGACGACACGCTCGTCGCCGACACCATCACATCGCTGGCAGCGCTGGTCGGGCTGCTGATCGTGATCTCGATTGTCGGCGGGCGCGATAGCGGCGATCCGCTGTCGCGGCGGTTCCTGTTCGGCCTCAGGGTGCTGGCGGTGCTGCTCGCCTGCCGCATCCTCGACTGGACCACCGGCCTTGCCCTCTTTCGCTTCGTCACCATCGCCGCGGCCGGCCTGTTGCCGCTGGCAGCACTTCTGCTGACCGAAGGCCTGCTGCGCCGTCACGCGCCGTTCGCGCTCAAATTCCTCGCCGCCGGCGGTGCTGCGCTGTTCCTGCTGCTGGCGCTGATCCCGGAACGCCTTGCCGAACCATGGCGGATGGCGATGCTTCTGGCCTTCCAGTTCGGCGGTTTTCTCGCCATCGGCTGGCTGGTGATCACGCGCGACCGCGACAGCCTGTCGGCGGCCGAAAACCGCACGGTGGAGCGCATGGCGTTGTCGCTGCTGCTGATCCTTCCGTTCATGGTCACCGATTACCGGCCCGGCCTGTTCGAAGTGCCGGTGCGGCTTGGCGGCATCGCCATCCTGTTCCTGTGCTGGCTGACGATCGGCCTCGGGCGCGCCAGCCTCGGCCATCGCGACACGATCGGCGCCTTCGCCGTCATTGCGCTGAGCTCGGTGTTTGCCGGGCTGGCGCTGGGCGGCATCGACGATCTCGGCTGGCGCGGCAGTGTGCAAGGCGTGGTGATCGTGCTGTCGGCGACGTTGCTCGCCGTCATCTACAATGACAGCGTCAGCCTCACCGCCGAAAAGCGCCGCGACTCGCTGCTTAAACATATGGCCGAGGGCGATCTCACCGATTCGGCGCGCTTCCTGCGCGGCCTGCAGCACCATATTCTCGTCGATGGCGCGCTGATCCTGCCGGCCGCCGACCTCGGCGATTTCGACCTCAAGGTGCTGGCCCGGGCGCTGCAGCAGGAGCCGGTGCGCTCGCTCGCCGATGTCCAACCGGAGGCGCCGGTAGACCAGGACATTCGCGAGCAGCTGGCTTGGCTGTTCGAGAAGTATGAGGCGACACATGTGCTTCTGGCGACACTCGAGCCTTTTACCGTGGTGGCGCTCAACATGCCGGCGCTGGCCTCGTCGCCGGGCCTGGAAATGGAGCTGCGCGCGGTCCAGCGCATGGCGATGCTGATCTCGCAGCGGGAGGCGAACGGTTGATGGAGAACGCCTTGCTTTCCCGCATCGTCGCCTCTGCCAATCTGGCGCCGTCGGTACACAACACCCAGCCGGCGCGCTGGCATATGGCGAGCGATGGTTCCATCCTGGTCATGGCGGAACTGGCGCGGCATCTGTCGGCCGGCGACCCTTACCACCGTGACCTGGGCCTCTCCTGTGGCACGGCCGTCGAAGGCACGGTGATGGCGTTGGCCGACGCGGGTATCGGCGTGGCGGCGGTCGAGGATCTCTGGGCGGTGAACGACACCGTGGCCTTTCCCGGCTACCGCCTGGCGGCGCGGATCGTTCCCGGCGGAGCGGCGCAAGCCTCGCCGCTGAACAGCCATGTCGCAAACCGCTTCACCTGGCGTTCGCATTTCAAACCGGCGGCGATGGATGCCGCACAGGCGCTGCAGGCATGGGCGAAAGAGGCGCAAGATGTGACGCTTGTCCACACGGTCGATGACATCGCCATGCTGGCGGCGCTGGCGGACGAGGCTGGCATGGTTTTCCTGCGCGACCGAGCGTTTCGCCGCGAGCTTGTCGGCTGGATGCGGCTGGCGCGCTCACATCCGCGCTACGATGCCGATGGTCTCAATCTCGATGCGCTGCGCATGAGCGCACTGGAAGGGTTCGGTGCAAAAATGGTTCTCGGCACCGGACTGTTCGAAGCAGTGGACGCGCTGGGGCTGGGCAAGGCGCTGACCGGGGAAAAGGCGAAGACGTTGTCGGCAACAGCGATTGCTCTGTTCCATCGGCCGCGCGAGGAGTCGCCTGTCGAGTCAGGCCACGCCTTCTACCGGTTCTGGCTCAACCTGACGCGGCTCGGCTTCGCCGCCTGGCCGATGGCGGCGGTCGCCGATCATGCGGAAAGTGCCTACATTTGCAGCCGGCATTTCGCCATCCCGTCGGAGCGGCGGCTGATCAATGTGCTGCGCGCCGGGGTCGCCGCGGCGGTGCCGAAACGCGCGCGGCTGCCGGTGCAATTGGTCATCACATGAACACCGACGCATAAACAATAAGGCCGGCGTCGTGCGCCGGCCTTTTGCTTTTACCGAGATGCCGATCAGGCCGCCTTGGTCTTCAAGGCTTCTTCGTCGCGCACCATCTTGGTCACGCCGGCGAAGTCGAGCTTGCCGGAGCCGAGCACCGGCACTTTCGGCACGACGCGCACTTCCGCCGGCACCATCAGGTCCATGGCGCCGTTGGCCTTGGCGAAGGCGAGGAACTCCGCGCGGGTGGCGCCTTGTGCCTCGGTAATCAGGATCAGCTTTTCGCCCTTGCGTGCGTCCAGCACGGTGGCGACGGCCGAGAGCGTGCCTTTCCACAATTCGCCGGCCAGCGCTTCGACAGCGGCCAGCGAGATCATCTCGCCGCCTATCTTGGCGAAGCGTTTGGCGCGGCCGCGAATGGTGATGAAGCCGCCCTCGTCGATCGAGACAACGTCGCCCGTGTCATGCCAGCCGTCTTCCAGCGCCTCGAGCACGCCGGGCTTTTCGGCCCGGAGATAGCCGGCCATGACATTGGGGCCGCGCACGAACAGCCGGCCGCCCTCGTCGACGCCGGGCACCGGATCGAGGCGGTATTCCATGCCGGGCATGATCTTGCCGACGGTTCCGGAGCGGTTGTACATCGGCGTGTTGATGGAGATCACCGGTGCCGTCTCGGTGACACCGTAGCCCTCGAGAATGCGCACACCGAACTTCTCCATGTAGGTCATGCGCGTCGCTGCCTTGACCGGTTCTGCGCCGGCAAAACAATAGCGTATCGAGCGGAAGTCGTAGGGATGCGCGGTGCGCGCATAGCCGGACAGGAAAGTGTCGGTGCCGAAGATGATGGTCGCGTTCGAGGCGTAGATCAGTTCCGGCACGATGCGATAGTGCAGCGGCGAGGGGTAGAAATACACCGGCACGCCGGAGATCAGCGGCAGCACCGTGCCCGCCGTCATGCCGAAGGAATGGAAGATCGGCAGCACGTTGAACACCTTGTCGCCCGAATGGAAGTCGATGCGCGACGCTGCCTGGGCGGCGTTGGCCAGTATGTTGCGGTGGGTCAGCACGACGCCCTTGGGCGTGCCTTCCGAGCCCGAGGTGAACAGGATCACCGCCGGATCGTCGGGCAAGCGCGGTGCGCGTGGCGTCGACTTGCGCAGCAGGCCGAGCAGCTTATCCCTAAGACCGATGGTCTTCCTGAGATCGTCGAGCCAGACGATGTCGACCGAGCGGCCGAGTTCCTCGACAACGGCGCCGAGCTTTGCCTGTTCGACGAAGGCGCGGGACGTTAGCACGGTCTTCACCTCGGCGGCCTTGCAGGCAGACAGGATGTTGGCGGCGCCGGCGGTGAAGTTCATCATCGCCGGGACCTTGCCCGCCGACATGACACCGAGCAGCGCGGCGCAGGCGCCGTTGGCGTTGGGCAGCATGATGCCCAACGTCTGCTGGTCGGCATAGATGTTCTGGAACTTCTCGCCAAGCACGGCGGCGGCCGTCAGCAGCTTGCCGTAGCTCAGCGAACCGGTGATCGGGTCCTCGACGGCGAGTTTCTTCATGCCGCGTTCGTTGGCCGTCTGGATGATCTTTTCCAGCACGGTCTTGTCGATGTCCTGGGTGCGGAAGACGAGATCCGACATCACCTGGTAGAGAGCAGACCCGGCCGTGGCGCGACGCTTGCGGCCTTTCAACTCCTGCGGCACTTCGAGCTTGACCGGTTCCAGAATGGTGACCTTGACCTTCGGGAACAGGCGCCGGCGCACATGCTGCGAGCTCAGCCGCGAAAAGTAGGTCTTCTCCAGCCCGTCGATGCGCACCGGCACAACCATCGAGCCGGTCTTGTCGGCGACCATGGCGGCGCCGTCATAGACCTTCATCAGGCCGCCGGTGACGGTGATGCGGCCCTCGGGGAAGATCACCAGCGGATCGCCACCCTGCACGACCTTGATCAGCGTGCGGGTCGACATCGGCTTGGCTGGGTTGAGCGGCAGCGCACGGGCGAGCTTCATGAACGGCTTCATCCACCAGGCCTGGGCGATGGTGTAGTCGATGGCGAAGACCGGCTCCTCATCGGTCAGCGTCAGCGCCAGCGGACCGTCGAGGAAGCTGACATGGTTGAGCGCCAGGATTGGCGCCTTGCCGGCTGCCTTGAGGTTGTCCATGCCCTCGACCTCGAGGCGCAGGAAGGCGCGGAACAGGATGGAGACGAAATCGCGGAAGGGGTTCGTCGGCAGGAATTTCAGCATCAGCCAGGCGGCAATGGCATTGGCTGCGGCGAGGCCGAACAGAATGCCACCGGTTGAGACCTTCGTCTGGATCAAGGCGACGATAATACCGCCGACCGTCATGAAACCGGCATTGACGATGCTCACAGCAGCAACGACGCGGGCGCGACGTGCTTCAGGCGACCAGGCCTGCACGGCGGCGAAGGTCGGCACCACCAGGAAGGCGGCTGCAATGGCCATGCCGGCAAGGTCGATGGCGACGCGGATGGTGTTCGGGCCGGCGAAGAATGCGCCAAGGGTCTCTGCCTGGGGCGAAGGCGTCATGCTGTAGATGGTCCAGGCCAGATGCAGGCCGAACAGCGCCAGCAGCGCCGTGCCGACCGGTGCCGGCAGAAGCACGATGCGGCCCTGCGACATCCAGGCGGCGATGGCCGAACCGATGGCGATCGAGACGGCGAACACGGCGAGGTAGACGGTGACCGCCATTTCGTTGCCGCCGAGCGAATCCTTGATCAATGTCGGCAGGATCGAGAGCACGATGGCGCCGATCAGCCAGAACCACGACGTCATCAGGCCGGCGCGCCAGATACGCATGTCGGTGCGCAATTCAGCGACCTGGCGCCAGGTCGAGCGGAAGATGTTCCTGTCGATGACGAGGTCGGGCGCCGCCGAACCGGTGGACGGGATGTAGCGGCTGATCAGCCAGCAGCCGACGGCCAAGGCCATCATGATCGGTCCGAACACCATGACACCGATGCCATCGGCGGAAACGACGCCGCCGGCAATGGTGCCGCCGAGGATGGCAGCAAACGTTGCGGACTCGATCCAGGCGTTGGCCTTGGGCAGTTCCTTGCGCTCCAGGTGATCGGGCAGGATGCCGTATTTGATCGGCCCGAACAGCGCCGAGATGACGCCGAACATCAGCAGCGCCACCATCAGCACGGGAATGGACGATAGCGCGATGCCGACGACGGAGACGCCCGCAGCGGCGATCTCGGCGAATTTCAGACGCTTGGCGATGAGGGCCTTGTCGAAGCGGTCGGCAATCTCGCCGCCAAGCGCCGACAAAAGCAGGAAGGGCGCCATGAAGACGGCGCCCGCCAGGGTCACCAGAGATGCCGCCTGGTCCGCCGCCAGCGTGAACAGAATAAGGAACACCAGCGTGTTTTTCAGGAAATTATCGTTGAAGGCGGACAGGAACTGCGTCCAGAACAGCGGCGCAAAGCGCCTGGATGTCATCAGATGAGCTGTCGGACGGTTGATCGGAGCGATTTCCATAGCGGCGACTTCCATTGGGCAAGACCGGTGCAATCCTGTTGGACTGTTCAGCGGCCTTGCGTGGTTTGAGCCTTGTTTAGCGGGAACCGGATTACACTTCGTTACTGCGGCTGACTTCCATCAGCAGCTTCTCGGTCTTGGCGTCTTCCAGCCGGTTGATAAAACGGCTTGCCTCTTCCGAGTCGCGCAACGTCTTGGTGATGGTGATCGAAGTATGTACGAGCATGATGGCGGCCATGGCATAGAACCCCTTGGCGGCGAAGGTCGCCTCCATGAAGTAGATGCCGCCGGCCATCATCGCGGAGGCGACGACGAAACTGGCCATGGTGAAGGTCTTCCAGGCGCTTGAGTCCTTGGGGGAATAAGTGTTCGGGGTCATCGGTATAATCCTTTCGTTTCAGGGTTAGGTTGGTTGGGCGTTGGTCTGTTTCAGGCTGGATACAATCAGGCCGGGCCAATCAGGCTGGCCTGGTCATGGTCTTCGCGAGACGCTCGAGCACGTCGTCGGCGCTGCTTCTCAGCGGCGCGCCGCAGCCGGCGGCCGCAAGCTTCTCCGAGACCGCGGCCGGATCGCCCGACTGTTCCATCTCGGCCATGGCGGCCGTGGTGGCGTCGATCTGCTTTTGCCGTGTGCGCAGGCGCAGCAGCGTCTCCTCGGCATCCCTGAGCGCCGATAGGCTGGAGCCGGGCGCGCTTTCGCGCAGGCGCTGGGTGGTGTCGACCGCGGCAACGATGCGCTGGCCGCGCTGCAATTCGCGCAGGCGCATTTCAGAGACGCGAATGATGCGCTTCAGCCGCTCGATCTCGGTGCTGAAGCTCTTCTGCGCCTCGCTGGAGGCATCGCGTTCGGCTTCCAGCATGGCGATCGTTTCGGCGGCCTCGCGGGCCAGTTCGTTCTGTCCCTGTTCGATCGCGGCGATCGTACGCTTCTCCAGATCCTCGATGCGGACGACCAGCTTCTTGA
This sequence comes from Hyphomicrobiales bacterium, assembly GCA_900472295.1. Classification (GTDB taxonomy): domain Bacteria; phylum Pseudomonadota; class Alphaproteobacteria; order Rhizobiales; family Rhizobiaceae; genus Mesorhizobium. Next base: position 10,438 of record UCIA01000012.1, read on the forward strand.
ACTGCCCGACTTCCTGTTCGTTCTGGGCGATGGCGATGGCGACTGCCCGGCGGGCGGCGGCAATGGCGTCGGCGCAATCGCGGATCTGCTGGCGCAGGATCACCAGCGCATTGCGATCGACAACCGTCTCGGCGGCTTCGTAGCTTCGGCCGCGAACGAGCGCAAAAAACTGTTTCAACATTCCCGCTTCTCCTCTATGAACGTTGTTCACGAATGCAGCGTAACACATCGTGAACAGCGTTCAAGAAGAAAATGAACGGTGTTCATAAATTTCGGAGCGAGATGATTAATGACGTCAAAACGGGACGCGAGACGTGAAGATCTGAAAGGCAGACTGATCGAGGCGGCTCAGGCGCGCATTCAATCCACGGGCCTCGCAGGCCTGCGTGCTCGCGACATTACGGCGGATGCCGGCTGTGCGCTCGGCGCTCTCTATATTGCCTTCGCCGACCTCGACGAACTGATCCTGCACGTCAATTCGATCACGCTGGCAAGGCTGGGAGCCGCCTTGGAACAGGAGGCGACGGGCGCCGCCGAACCAGGGGCAAGGCTGAAGGCGCTGGCCAAAGCCTATCTCGGCTTCGCGCGCGACAACCGCATGGCCTGGAAAGCACTGTTCGAACACCGCATGGCGCCTGGTGTAGCGGTGCCCGAATGGCACCTGGCTGAACACGCGGTGCTGATCCAGCATCTGGTCGAGCCGCTTGCCCAGCTGCTGCCAACATTGGACTCGCACGACCTGCTGGCGCGCGCCCGCACCCTGTTCTCGGCCGTCCACGGCATCGTCATGATCTCGCTTGAGGACCGGTTTATCGGGCTGGCGCCGACTGATCTTGAAAGCGAGCTGCTGGGCTTTGTCGGCGCGCTCGTGGCGGGGTTGAAGGCGGAAAGAGGGTGAACTGAGGCGGTTGGCGATCGGCCCTTTGCCGCACCGATCTCTGCCCATATGAAGATGATGGTCCGGAATGCCCTGTGGATTCAGGCCGGCGGAAACAACCAGGGGACCTCCCGTGACGATCGATCAGGAACGTCGGCTTCGGCCCGAAATACAGGGGCTGCGCGGCCTGGCAGTCGCGCTTGTAGTCATCTATCACCTGTGGCCGGATGTGCTGCCGGGCGGCTATGTCGGCGTCGATGTCTTCTTCGTTATCTCAGGCTATCTGATCACCGGCCTGCTGGCGCGGGAGGCGCTGCGCGACAGCCGCATTTCGCTGATAGAATTCTATTCCAGACGAATCCGTCGGCTGCTGCCGGCAGCAACCCTGGTGTTGCTGGTGACGCTGTGCGCAACGCTGCTCTTCATCTCAAAGGCGCGCTGGGAGGAAACCGCCAACCAGGTCCTGGCAAGCGCGCTCTATGTCGAGAACTGGCGGCTGGCGGCGATCGCCGTCAGCTATCTTGACGCCGACAGCCTGCCGAGCCCGGTGCAGCATTACTGGTCGCTCTCCATCGAAGAGCAGTTCTACGTCGTCTGGCCGTTGATCATGATCGGCGTGATCTGGCTGTCGCGTCGCCGTGACCTTCCGCTGAGGGCCTGCCTGATCGGAGCGTTATCGCTCATTTTCGCCGGATCATTGGTCGCCTCTGTCGTCTTGACGGCGACGAATCCCGCCCAGGCCTATTTCGTCAGCCATACCCGCCTGTGGGAACTGGCGCTGGGTGGCCTGCTGGTGCTCATCGAACACCGGTTTCGACTGGGAGCATTTGCTAGACAGTGGCTGGCGATAGCCGGCATCGTGGGCATCCTTGCGTCCGCATTGCTGATTTCCGCAACAACGCCATTTCCCGGCGCCAGTGCGCTGCTGCCGACCCTGGCTACAGTGCTGGTCATTCTGGCTGGCGAGGTTCAAGTCGGCCGGTTTCGCGGGCTCGATTGGTTTCGTGGGCTTGCCTCGGGGCCACTTCGTTTCATCGGCGATCGCTCATACTCGATCTATCTCTGGCATTGGCCGCTGATCACGATCTTCCTGGCCCAAGGCTATTCGCTGACGCTTGCCAGCGGCATCGGCCTGGTCGCGGTGACCCTGGTTCTATCGGATCTGTCCTATCGATATGTCGAGCAGCGTTATCGGGAAGCCCGAACGGGTGCATGGTGGAAGCCGTTGGGATACGGCACAACAGCGGTTCTCATATGTGTGGCAGCATCGGGTAGCCTGCTGCTTTTCCTGAAGACGGAACGCATCGACACCGCTCTGATCGGCACGTCTTCCTATCCGGGACCGGCAGCTCTCGTCTCCGGCGCCGCAGTTCCGGATGGCGTCGACCTTCTGCCGCCGCTGGCCCGACTGAGACGGGACGTGCCGGTCGTGTATGCAACGAAGTGCCACCAGGAAGAAGAAAGTTCGAAGCCTGTGGGGTGTCGTTTCGGCGATCCGGCGGGCGCCAGGACCATGGTCGTCGTCGGCGATTCTCACGCCGCCCAATGGATACCGGCGATAGACAAGATCGCCAGGGACCATGCATTCAAACTGGTGACCTTCACAAAGTCCGCCTGTCCCTTCACCCGGGTAACCATAGGAGGGAGCAAGCCTTATGTGTCCTGCGCCGAGTGGCGGGAGAAGGTGCTTGCCGAAATCCTCAAGCTGAAGCCGGATCTGATATTCACCAGCCAATCCAACTATGGATCGGTTCGGCAAGACGTGATGATCGAGGGCTTGCGAAGTGTGTGGAGTGAATTGGCGGAAGCTGGTTCCCAGATCGTCGCCATCCGCAACACGCCCTATATGAAATTCGATCCAGGCGATTGCCTGAGCGCAACACCAACGAAGTGCTTCACCAAGCTGAGCGACGTTGAGAGGAGCGACGTGTTGGCGCTGGCTGCGGAGGGGCAGAAAAATGTGCGCGCCATCGATATGGTCGATGCCATTTGCGGGCCGCAACTATGCCCGGCCGTTGTCGGCAACATCATCGTCTGGCGCGACAATCATCATCTGACGGCCAGCTATTCGCTTGCCCTGGCCCCATATCTCGCAGCCAAGGCGGGGCTTTGACCGGCGCAGAGTCGAATTCGCATTCCAGAGATGCAGACGGGATAGGCTCGGAAAAATTCCGCTGGTGGAGCTGAGGAGGATCGAACTCCTGACCTCGTCATTGCGAACGACGCGCTCTCCCAGCTGAGCTACAGCCCCGTCCAGCGGATGGCGCATTTATCGAAGGCTGCGCTTTCCTGTCAAGGCGCGGTTTTGCCGAAACGCCGTGCAGGGCGGCCATCGCCTGCTGGCGTGCGGTGGATGGCGGCCCTTGCCGGTTCGATGCGCAATGGCTACATGTCGGCAATAATTGGAGACCGGCATGCTCGCCCTCATTCAAACAATCGTCATGGCGCTCGACCTCTACTGGTGGGTCATCATCGCCTCCGCGATCTTTTCATGGCTCTATGCCTTCAACGTCGTCAACTCGCGCAATCAGTTCGTCGGCAGCATCGGTAACATGCTCTACAAGCTGACCGAGCCGGCATTGCGACCTATCCGCCGCTTCATGCCGGACCTTGGCGGCGTCGACATCTCGCCGATCATCCTGCTTTTGATCCTTTTCTTCCTCAGGCAGTTCCTGCTCACCACGGTAGCGCCGCTGGTCCTGTAAGGCCTACGATCGCTTGAGCGCGCCGTTTCGTACCCGCGAGAATGGCATCGACCTGTTCGTCCGGCTGACGCCGAAGTCTTCGGTGGACAGGCTCGAAGGCGTCGAAACATCGGCCGACGGACACAGCCATCTGAAGGCGCGCGTGCGCGCCGTGCCGGAGAAGGGCGCGGCCAATGCAGCGCTGGAGCGGCTGGTGGCCAAGACGCTTGCAATACCAGCATCGGCTGTGTCGGTCATTGCAGGCGGTACGGCGCGGCTGAAGACGTTGCGCGTCGCGGGTGATCCGGAATTGCTGGTGCAACGCGTTGAGGAGCACAGCCGGTAGCGCCCCGGATTGTCTATGGTGCCCCCCTCATCCGGCCGCTACGCGGCCACCTTCTCCCCGATGGGGAGAAGAGGAAGCGTTGGCGGGCCAGGCACCTCCTCTCCCCTCGGGGAGAGGTCGGATTGTCCCGAATCGTTCTTCGCAATTCGGTTGGCAATCCGGGTGAGGGGCTAGCGCCAATGCGATCCTCAATCTCCCAGCGGCAGCTTAGGATCATCGACCTTCAGCGTGTTCACGCTCTGCTTGATGCGGCGCAAATTCTCGAGAACCCTTGGCCCGCGCGTCTCGGCGACCGAGGTGACGATCATGTCGACGATCGACAGCAATGCGTAGCGCGACGAGGTCGGCTTGTAGATGTTGCCGTCTTCCAGCGACTGGAACTGGATGACCGTGTCGGCGGCCTTGGCCAGCGCTGACTCCGGCGGGGTGATGGCGATTGTGGTGGCGCCATATTGCTGGGCGACCTGCACCGCATCGATGACCGAACGCGCATAGCCTGAGACCGAGAAGGCGATCAGCGTCGTCTCTGATGTGGCGACCGCGGCATACATGCGCTGCAACTGGCCGTCGACCTGCGCCAGCACCGGCACGCCCAGCCGAAACAGCCGGTTCTGCATCTCCGTCGCCATCATCGAGGAAATTCCGCCGGAGCCGATGCACAGCACATTGCCCGAATTGACGATGCGCGCGGCGACACCGACCAGCGTCTTCATGTCGAGGTTTTCGCTGGCGCGCTGGATGGCCGCGATCGCCGCCTCGGTGATGGCGGTTGCAATGCGCTGCTCGCGCGCGTCACGGTTCAGCGGCTCGGGCGAAAGGTATTGGCCGCCGATGGCGATGGCCTGCGCCAGATAGAATTTGAAGTCGCGCAGGCCTTCGCAGCCAAGATTGCGGCAGAAGCGGGTGACCGTCGGCTCGCTGACACCGACGCGCGCGGCAATTTCAGAGATTGCGGCCTTGGAGGCGAAGTCGAGATCGGTCAGCACGAGGCCGGCCAGGCGGCGGTCCGATTTGGTGCCGTCCTGCGACATCAGCTGCAGGCGCGTGATGATGTCGGCCGGCGTCTTCACAAGGGCGCCTTCATAGCGGCAGGCCCGTCGTCTTGTCGAACAGATGGATGTTGCCGGGCGCGACCGAGACCGGCAGCATTTCGCCGGGCTTGACCCGAACCCGGTCGCGGAACACGGCGCGCACCGTATCGGCGCCGATGGCGCCATAGACATGGGTTTCCGAACCGGTCGGCTCGACGACATCGACCTTGATCGCCATCGCGTCGGTGGCCTCGCCGATGACGAAGTGCTCGGGCCGGATTCCGGCCTCGACCGTGCTGCCCGCCGGCACCGTCTTGCCGGCCAGTGCCAGGCGCCCGCCACCGGCCGATTCGAACCAGGTTTTCGCCGCCGTCGTCTTCAACGCGCCCGTAAGAAAGCTCATCGACGGCGAGCCGATGAAGGAGGCGACGAATTTGTTGGCGGGACGGTCATAGAGCTCCAGCGGCGCACCGACCTGCTGGATCTTGCCGCGGTCCATCACCACGATGCGGTCGGCCATGGTCATGGCTTCGATCTGGTCATGGGTGACATAGACGATGGTCGATTTCAGCCGCTGGTGCAGCGCCTTGATCTCGGTGCGCATCTGCACGCGCAACTGTGCGTCGAGATTGCTGAGCGGCTCATCGAACAGGAACACCGAGGGCTCGCGTACGATGGCGCGGCCCATGGCAACGCGCTGGCGCTGGCCGCCCGACAGCTCGCGGGGGTAGCGGTCGAGATAGGAGAACAGGTTGAGGACGCCGGAGGCTTTCTTCACCTTTGCGTCGATGGCAGCGCGCGCCTCGCCACGGATCTTTGGGCCGAAGCCGATATTGTCAGCCGCTTTCAGGTGCGGAAACAGCGCATAGGACTGGAAGACCATCGCAATATTGCGCTGCTGCGGCGGCAGATCGTTGGCGCGCACGCCGCCGATCAGGAGGTCGCCCGAGGTGATCGGCTCCAGCCCGGCCAGCATGCGCAGCAAGGTCGACTTGCCGCAGCCGGAAGGGCCGACCAGCACGACGAACTCGCCGCTTCTGATGTCGAGGCTGATGTTCTCGAGTATCTTGTGTCGTCCGAAGGATTTCGACAGGTCGCGGAACTCGACGTTGGTCATGGTCAGGCTCCCAATATGTCGTCGATGAAGGGCAAGAAGCCGGCGGTCAGCCCGGCGTCCACCGGCACCACCGCGCCTGTTATGCCCGATGCTCGCTCCGAGGCAAGGAAGGCCACCGCTTCGGCCACTTCCGTGGCGTCGACGATGCGGCCGAGCGGATAGAGCCGCTTGAGCTTGCCGAGAATATCCGGGTTCTTGGCCAGGCGATGGTCCCAGGCGGCGGTGCGGATCGAGCCTGGGCAGACGACATTGGCGCGCAGGCCGCTGCGGCCGAGCTCCACCGCGACGGCCTTGGCATAGGCGTTGATGCCGGCCTTGGCGGCGGCATAGGCCGGGTTGCCGAAATGGGAAATCGCATTGACCGAAGAGATGAAGACGATGCTGCCCGAACCACGCGCCGACATCGCCTTTATCAGCGGATCGGCGAACAGCATCACCCCGGTCAGGTTGAGATCCAGCTCGTGCTCGATCTTGTCGGCGTTCAGCGCGGCGAGAGTTTCGGCGCGCGTCCAGCCGGCATTGTTGATCAGGATGTCGGGAGTGCCGTCTTTTTCGAGGATGTCAGCTATCGTGGTTTCGATGGAGGTCCGGTCGAGCAGGTCGAAGACGTGGCGCGCGGCAAGATGCGGGCTGACGAGTTGGTCCGCCGACTGGTCGCAGCCGATGACCCGCGCGCCGCGCGCCGCCAGCAGCGCCACGATGGCCGAACCGAGGCCGCCGCCGGCACCGGTCACCAGCACAGTCTTGCCTGCAAATTCGGGCTTTGAAACCACCCTGCGCGTCTCCCTGGGATCTACGATAGTCGCAAAACGCTATTTTAAGAAATGTAATTAAGCAACAGGATAATCCGCTTGCGCAGCGTGAAATGATGGATAATGTAGGAAAGTCACATAAGGCCTCGGCCGCCTGAAAGCCGTAAGAGCGCAGGCGCCAATCAATGGGAGAGATCGTATGAAGCTTGCAAAATGGACCATAGGCCTGATGGCCGGAATGAGCCTGCTGGCGCTTGCCGCGCAGGCAGATGCCGGCGAAGTGCGCGTCACCGTCGCCGAATACAGCGCCAAGACCGGGCCCTATTTCGAAGCGGTGAAGAAGGAATTCGAGGCCGCCAATCCCGGCATCACCGTCAAGTTCGAAGTGGTGCCGTGGGACGTGCTGTTGCAGAAGCTGACCACCGACATCACCGCCGGCACCAATGCCGACCTCTCCATCATCGGTACGCGCTGGCTGATCGATTTCGTCCAGCAGGATATCGCCGAGCCGCTCGACGGCTTCATCAAGCCTGAGTTCAAGGACCGCTTCATCGACACCTTCCTGTCGCCCTCGATCATGGAGGGAAAAACCTACGGCCTGCCGATCGCCGCCTCGGCGCGGGCGATGTACTACAACAAGGAATTGTTCGAGAAGGCCGGCATCGCCAACCCGCCGGCAACCTGGACCGAGCTGCAGGAAGATGCGCGCAAGATCAAGGCGCTGGGCACCGGCTCGTTCGGCTTCGGCCTGCAGGGCAAGGAGATCGAGACCGACGTCTATTACTACTATGCGATGTGGTCGCAAGGCACCGAAATCCTCAACAAGGACGGCACTTCGGGCCTCAGCACACCGGGCGCGCTCGAAGCTGCCAAGCTCTACAAGTCGATGATCGACGAGGGGCTGACGGAGCCGGGCGTCACCTCCAACAACCGCGAGGACGTGCAGAACCTGTTCAAGCAGGGCAAGGTCGGCATGATGATCACCGCACCGTTCCTGTCCAACCAGATCAAGGACGAGGCGCCGAACCTGAAATACGGCGTGGCGGCGATCCCGGCCGGGCCGACCGGCGCGCGCGGCACGTACGGCGTCACCGATTCCATCATCATGTTCAAGAATTCCAAGAACAAGGATGAGGCCTGGAAGCTGCTCGACTTCCTGTTCACCACCGAACAGCGCGCCAAGTTCACGCAAGGCGAAGGCTTCCTGCCGGTGAACAAGGAAGAGGCCAAGATGGATTATTACGTCAACAATGCCGACCTGGCAGCCTTCACCGCGCTGTTGCCCGATGCCCGCTTCGCGCCGGTCATTCCGGGCTGGGAAGAAGTCGCCCAGATTACCTCGGATGCCATGCAGAAAATCTATCTCGGCGGCGACCCCGAGGCAGGCCTGAAGGAAGCGGCTGCCAAGGCCGACGCAGTGATCAAGAAATAGGGCGTATCTCCCTGCGCCCGGCGCGCCCCTGGAGATCGGGGCGCGCCAACTCTCCTTAAGCAGAAAGACAGATTCGTTGATGTCCGCGCCGCCCCTCATTGCCCTGCCGGGCATTTCTCCCCGTATAGTGACGGGGAGAAAGAGCTGGCCGCAGCCTCGACGCTTTTCTTGCAACGCCGGAGATTGGCGAAATCATCGATAACAGCGTCCCTCTCCCCGTCACTATACGGGGAGAGGATGCCGGCAGGCAGGTGAGGGGCAGCGCAAACGCCAGAGGAAATCCAATCCTGAATCGCGGCTCTAGACCTGGACTAACTGCGATCGATCCCAACTGGCGAGCCAGCGCTGCTGAACCACGGTACAAAACCAGCCGATGCAAAATCGTTTCCTGCCCTATCTGCTGACCTTGCCCAGCCTGTTGCTGGCGGCGGTGGTCATCTTCTGGCCGGTCTGGGACCTGATCCAGATCTCGACGCATGACGTCAGCCGCTTCGGCCAGCTGCGCGACTTCAACGATTTCGCCAATTACTCGGCCTTCCTCGCCGATCCGGATTTTCTGGCCGCCCTTTTGCGCACCGGCCTGTGGACGCTGCTGGTGGTCGGCGGCGCGTTGCTGTTGTCGGTTCCGGTGGCGATGATCCTCAACACCGATTTCTACGGCCGCGGCATTGCCCGCGTCATCATCATGCTGCCCTGGGCGGTGTCGCTGACCATGACGGCGGTGGTCTGGCGCTGGGCGCTCAACGGCGAAAGCGGCATGCTGAACTCGGCGCTGATCGGGCTTGGCCTGATCCATGAAAACATCCAGTGGCTGGCGCGCGCCGAGACCGCGTTTCCGATGCAGGTGATGATCGGCATATTGGTGACGGTGCCGTTCACCACGACGATCTTTCTCGGCGGCCTGTCGTCGATCCCCGACGATCTCTACGAGGCGGCGGCACTGGAAGGCGCAACGCCGCTGCAGCAGTTCCGCGAGATCACCTTTCCGCTGCTGAAACCGTTCATCAACATCGCCATTGTTCTCAACACCATCTACGTCTTCAACTCGTTCCCGATCATCTGGGTGATGACGCAGGGCGGGCCTGCCAATTCGACCGATATCCTGGTCACCCACCTCTACAAGCTGGCCTTCCGCATCGGCAAACTGGGCGAGGCGTCGGCCGTGTCGCTGCTGATGTTCGCGATTCTGCTGATTTTCACCATGATCTATGTGCGCCTCGCCATGCGGGAGCAACGCGCATGACGCCCAAGCTGAAGCGCACCATCATTGCCTGGCTGCTGCTTTCGCCGCTGCTGGTGGTGACGATCTTTCCCTTCGCGGTGATGTTCCTGACCGCGGTCAAGCCGCGGCAGGAGGTGCTGTCGCCGACCTGGTGGCCGAGCGAATTCCACTGGTCGAACTTTTCCGACATGTGGGTGGCGACGGGCTTTGGCCAGGCGCTGGCCAACTCGCTCTATGTCTCCATCATCGCCACCGTCGGCGCCATCCTGATCTCGGTGCCTGCCGCCTACGCCATGTCGCGGTTTCGCTTTGCCGGCTATGGGGCCTTCCGCCAGTTCCTGCTGATCTCGCAGATGATCTCGCCGATCGTGCTGGTGCTCGGCCTGTTCCGGCTGATGGCCGCCTGGGGCCTGATCGAATCGACGACGGCGCTCGGCGTCATCTACATGGCCTTTAACGTCGCCTTCACGGTCTGGATGCTGCAGAGCTATTTCGACACCATCCCGCGCGATCTCGAGGAAGCCGCCTGGATGGAAGGCGCCGGCCGCTGGCTGACATTGCGCAAAGTGTTCCTGCCGCTCTGCCTGCCGGCGATCGCGGTCACCGCCATCTTCACCTTCATCAACGCCTGGAACGAGTTCGTCGTCGCGCTCACCATGCTGCGCAGCCAGGAAAGCTACACGCTGCCGATCCAGGTGTTTTCGCTGGTCGCCGGCCGCTACACGATCGAATGGCACCATGTGATGGCGGCGACGCTGCTGGCGACGCTGCCGGTGGCGATCCTGTTCATCTGGCTGCAGCGCTATCTCGTGCGCGGGCTGGCGCTCGGGGCGGTCAAATAGCGGCGCGCCATTCACCACGGAGCTTTCATGCGCATCTTCACCGCCTCGCTGGCGACGGAAACCAACACCTTCTCGCCGGTGCCGACCGACCGGGCCTCGTTCGAGATGGCGTTTTATGCCGCGCCCGGAAAACATCCGGACACACCGACACTGTGCTCGTCGCCGATGGTCGCGCTGCGCCGGCGCGCGGCTGCCGAAGGGCTGACCGTCATCGAAGGCACCGCCACCTGGGCGGAGCCGGGTGGACTGGTGCAGCAGCAGACCTATGAGGCGCTGCGCGACGAGATTCTTGGCCAGCTGAAGGCGGCGCTGCCGGTCGATGCCGTCATCCTCGGCCTGCACGGCGCCATGGTGGCGCAAGGCTACGACGATTGCGAAGGCGACCTGCTCGAACAGGTTCGCGCAATGGTCGGCCCGGATGTGGTGATCGCGGTGGAACTCGATCCGCACAGCCATCTGACTCCGAAACGGGTCGCGGCCTCCAACATCCTGGCCTATTTCCTAGAATTCCCGCACACCGATTTCTACGAGCGCGGCGAGCATGTCGTCGAGCTTGGGCTGGCTGCGGCGCGCGGCGAGATCAAGCCGGTGATCTCGACCTTCGACTGCCGCATGATCCAGGTGCTGCCGACCAGCCGCGAGCCGATGCGCTCCTTCGTCGACCGCATCAAGGCGCTGCACGGCAAGGATGGCGTGCTGTCGGTCTCGGTCATCCATGGCTTCATGGCCGCCGATGTGCCGGAGATGGGCACGCGCATCCTGGTCGTCACCGACAATGACAAGGCCAAGGGCGATGCGTTGGCGGAGACGCTCGGGCGCGAGCTCTACGCCATGCGCGAGAAGACGGCGATGACGATGCTGAGCACCGAGGATGGCATCGCGCGGGCGCTGGCCGTTCGCAAGGAAAATCCTGATAAGCCGGCTGTGATTGCCGATATCTGGGACAATCCCGGCGGCGGCGTCGCCGGCGACGGCACCGTCGTGCTGCGCGCCATGCTGGAGCGCGGTATCGACAATATCGGCGTGGCGACGATCTGGGACCCGATCGCGGTGACCTTCTGCCAGGCCGCCGGCGAGGGCGCCGTCATCAACCTGCGCTTCGGCGGCAAGGCCGGACCGCTGGCCGGCGAACCGATCGACGCGAAGGTGCGGGTGCTGAAGGCCGTTCCGGAGGGCTGGCAGAGCTTCGGGCCGAGCCGGGTGACGCTGGGGCCAACGGCATTGGTTCGCATCGAAGGCACAGAGGTCGACATCATCCTCAACACCAACCGCACGCAGACTTTCGAGCCGGATATTTTCTCCAACATCGGCGTCGATCCGATGAGCAAGGATATTTTGCTGATCAAGTCGACCAACCATTTCTACGCCGGCTTCGCACCGATCGCGGCCGAGATCATTTATCTGTCGGCGCCGAGTTCCTATCCGAGCAATCCGGCGGTGACGGATTACAAGAAATTGACGCGGCCGGTTTGGCCGAGGGTGGCGGACCCTTGGGCGGTGTAGGACTCCCCGTTCTCCCCTTGTTGGAGAAGGTGTCGCCGAAGGCGANNCCCTCATCCGTCTCGGCGCTTCGCGCCGATCCACCTTCTCCCACTGGGGGAGAAGGGAAGCCGGCGCTACACCAATCCCCGCTTCACCATCATCGCTTCCGGCGAAGGCATCTTGCCGCGGAATGCCGTGTACAGCTCTTCCGGATCCTTCGACCCGCCGGCTGCATAAATGTTCTTGCGCAGCCGCTCTGCCAGCGCCGGGTTGAAGGGGTCGCCGGTTTCCTCGAAGGCGGCGAAGGCGTCGGCGTCAAGCACTTCCGACCACATGTAGGAATAGTAGCCGGCTGAATAACCGTCGCCCGAGAAGACATGGCCGAAATGCGGGGTGCGATGGCGCATGGCGATGGTGTCGGGCATGTGCAGCCTCTCCAGCGCCTCGGCTTCGAATTGAAGCGGCTGGTCCGGTGCATCCGAACGCGCGTGATAGGCCATGTCGATGAGTGCCGATGCGGTGAACTCGACCGTGGCGAAGCCGGCCCCGAAAGTGCGGGCGGCCAGCATCTTGTCGAGCAGGGCCTTGGGCATCGGCTTGCCGGTCTTCACATGCAGCGCATGCTTTTCAAGCACCGCCGGCACGGTCAGCCAGTGCTCGTAGAGCTGCGAGGGCAGTTCGACGAAGTCGCGGGAAACCGAAGTGCCGGCCACCGACGGCCAGGTGACGTCGGTCAGCATGCCGTGCAGTGCATGGCCGAACTCATGGAACAGGGTTTTCGCTTCGTCGACCGACAGAAGGGCGGCTTCGCCGGCCGGCGGTTTGGCGAAGTTCATGATGTTGTAGATGACCGGCTTGGAGCCGTGGCCCAGCTTATAGCCGGATTTCAGCGCGCTCATCCAGGCGCCGGAACGTTTTGAGGAGCGGGCAAAATAGTCGGCAAGGAACAGGCCGCGCTCGCTGCCATCGGCGTTCTTGACCACGAAGACGCGCGCGTCGGGATGCCAGGCAGCGATGCCCTTCTTCTCCTCGAAGGTGATGCCGAACAGCTTTGTGGCGACGTCGAAACAGGCGTCGATGACGCGGTCGAGCTGCAGGTACGGCTTCAGCTCTGCCTCGTCGAAAGCGAACTTTTCCGCGCGCAACTTCTCCTGGTAGAAGCGCCAGTCCCAGGCGGCGAAGGCCTCGTTGCTGCCGGCCTCGGTCGCCAGCCGCTCAAGTTGCTTCTGGTCGGCGGCCGCCTTCTCCAGCGCCTTCTCCCAGACCGGGTCGAGCAGATCGTGCACGGCCTTCGGCGTCTTGGCCATGGTGTTGTCGAGTTTCAGCGCGGCGAAGGAGCCGTAGCCGAGCAGCCTGGCCTTTTCGGCGCGCAATTTCAGCATGTCGCGCACCACTGATGTGTTGTCGCTGGCGCCGCCATTCTGGCCGCGCATGGTGAAGGCGCGATACGCGGTCTCGCGCAGGTCTCGGCGTTCGGAAAAGGTGGTGAACGGCTCATAGATCGAGCGCGACAAAGTGACGGCGTAGCGGCCCTTCTGGCCGCGCGTCTCGGCGGCTTCGGCCATCGAGCTTTTCACGAAGTCCGGCAAGCCGGCGAGATCGGCCTCGTCGAGGAACAGCGCCCAGTCGCGCTCGTCTGCCAGCACATTCTGGCCGAAAGTGGTGCCGAGCGAGGACAGCTCCTCGCTGATGTTGGCCAGCCGCTTCTTGCCGTCGGCGTCGAGCTTGGCGCCGGAACGGACAAAGCTTTTCCAGGTCTTTTCCAGCACCCGCAGCGTCTCGGCGTCGAGCTTCAGCGCCTCGCGGCGTTGATAGAGATCGTCGATGCGGGCAAACAGTTTCTCGTTCATCGAGATAGCCGAGAAGTGCCGAGACATTTTTGGCGAGATGTCGCGCTCCAGCGCCTGGATCGCATCATTGGTGTGGGCGCCGGCGCGGCACCAGAAGATCGACGAGACATGGTCGAGCGGCTCGCCGGCGAGTTCAAGTGCTGCCAGCGTATTCTCGATGGTCGGCGCATCCTTGTTGCCGGCAATGGCGTCGATCTCCACCTCATGCGCCTTGAGAGCTGCGTCGAACACCGGGGAAAAATCGCCGTCGCCGATGTTGGTGAAGTCAGGCAGGCCGAGCGGTCCTTGCCATTTGGTCAGCGGATGGGCGGCAAGGTCGAGGGTTTTCGCAGACGACATGAGCAACTCTTTTCGATGATTGCGGGCAAGGCGGGCTGTGACCGATGTAGGGCGACGCCTCGCCCGGCGCAACAGCGCGGCCGTTCAGGATTGAGTCAGAAGCCGTCGCAATTTTCCGCGATCGCCGCTTGCGAGCTGGCGGTGATGCGGTTGTCGGTGACGGCAAACGTCTCCTGCATCAGCATGTCATTGTTGGGGAAATCATAGCAGGCGATGACGGTGGTGACGCCGGCTTCGCTCTTCTCGACGCGATGGCGGATCGCGGCGCCGGCAACGGCACCTTTCCACTCATCGATCGAGGCAATGAATTCCTGTTTCGACTGCACGACGCCGAGATCGTCGAGCTTGATGCGGACATCGTCGGCGAGCAGCTCCGACAATTCGGTGCGGTCGGCGACCAGCAGCGCCGAATACCAGCGGTCGATGAGGGCGCCGTCATCGGCGCGGGCAGAGGTGAGTGATGCCAGCAGCGCCGCCACGGCTAAAAAGATCGATTGGCGATCGCGCATGACTACCCTCCTCTTATCTGACCATGCCCTTATCCGAAAACCGGTTCCCACTTTTCGGGGGCATGGTCTACGTCAAATCCGGCCGCTCGAAGTCGCCGGTGTCCTTGTTCATCACCCAGAGTTCGCCGGTCGAAATGTCGAACCAGGCGCCATGCAGCGACAGCCGCCCCTTGCCTTCGAGGATGGAGACGCAAGGGAAGGTCCTGAGATTGGCGATCGAATAGCGGATCGAGATGCGCTCCAGCGCCGTCTGCCGTTCCGTCGCCGTCATGAAGGTGCTGGACGACACCGTTTCGGCCGCCGGCGCGATCAGGCTCATCCATTTGCCGATGAAGTCGCCGGGCGACAGCGGCGCCGAATTGGTGTCGAGGGCGGCGCGGATGCCGCCGCAGCGGCCATGGCCCATCACCACGATGTTTTTCACCTTCAGGCTCTGCACGGCGAATTCGAGTGCGGCCGAAGTCGAGTGGAATTCGCCGTCCGGCGCATAGGGCGGCACCAGATTGCCGACATTGCGCAGCACGAAGAGTTCGCCGGGGCCTGCGTCGAAGATCGCCTCGGGGGCAGAGCGGGAATCGCAGCAGGCAACGATCATGGTTTCGGGTGCCTGCCCCTCACGGGCGAGCTCGCGATAGCGCCCGCTCTCGGTGAGATAGCGGCCATTCATGAAGTTGCGGTAGCCGGTCCAAAGATGTTCGGGGAGATGGGGCATGGGCGGGGGATGAAGCCTTTCGGGGTTAGCGACGGCAGCTCATTTCAATTCAGAAAGGCTCTAACGGCAAATGCCCGTCGCGGGCAATGCCGAATTGCGGATGGCTCGGTCGCAAATCGCCATGCGATACGCATGGCCTGAGGCTTGCCTCACGTCCAGATGGCGACAGGAATGCCGAAACCGTCGGCAAGCGGTGGGTTCGGAAATGGCTTTGCTTCGCCGCTGGCGATGCGCCGGGCAATCAGCATCATCACGGCCGCGTCGAGGAAATCGTCCGATGCAGCGCCTTTCGGCGGCGTCTGGTCGAGAAAGCCTTTGTCATAGCCGTGGAGGCACAGCAGCGCCTTGCGCTCATCCATTCCAGCTGGATTGACGGCGCCTTTGGTCTTCTTTGGCAGCGCCATCGGGTTTTCGCCGTTCAGCCGGCAGAAGGCGACTTCCGGATGCGATTCGAAGACGCGGTCGCGCAGTTCGGGACGCGCTATCAGCAGCGCATCGATCTCGCGGATCTTGGCGAAGATGCCAAAAGCCTGGATCGAGACGCCGCGCGGCGGATCGGAGGTCGTCTTGGCGATTTCGCTGGCGCGGCGATGCGCTTCATACCAGGCCTCGATCGTGGTGAAGTCGCTGGTATCGGCGTAAATGGCCGCGCGGGAAGGGATAGAGAAAACGCTGGATTGCCTTGCCCCGAGCAGCGCTCGCACCAGCGCTTCCGGCCCGCGCCCGCCTTTCTGCGAAGAATCCGGCAGGCCGATCGGCATATCGACGGCTACCGTCGCATCGGCCGGCAAAGCGTCGAGCAGAGCTGCAAAACTCGCGAAGACGGAAACTGTAGGCGACGCGCCAGGCGCGCTTTGGACCGCGATCCAGCCGGCCTTGCAGCCGTCGACGCCGGCCAGGGATATCACGCCCGGCGGTCCCGCCCCGGATGCGTCAGATGGCGGAGTTGCACCATCGCCATCGGGTGCGACAGGCTCTGGGCATCGGTTTCGAGCTGCAGTTCGTCACCGCCGCGTTTGGCGGTGCGCGCCAGGATCTCGTAGACGGCAGCCGTGGTCGATTGCAGCGCCTTGATCGGCGGCTGCCCCGACAGAATGCGGGCGAGGTAGACGGCGGCCGTCAGGTCGCCCAACCCGTTCGGGGGCTTGTCGATGAGCCTGTGTTCGGCCAGCAGCGCCTGGTTGGCATCGAGCAGCAGATTGCCGGTGCCGCCGGTCATCATCGACGGCGCCGACGTCACCAGCATGGTGCGCGGTCCAGCATGAAGGGCGGCTGCGATGACCGATTTCAGGTCGGGCAAGGGCGCCCCCGCCATCCATTCCAGCTCGTAACGATTTGGGGTGGCGATGTCGGCGATCGGCATCAGCCGGTTGCGCATGGCGGCGGCCGTCGGCTCCGGCACGTAGAGACCGCCGGAATCGCCCATTACCGGGTCGCATATATAGACCGCGTCCGGCGTCTTCGCCTTGACCGCTGACACCAGCGAGGCGACGGCCTCGGCCTGACCGGCCTCGCCGAGATAGCCAGACAGCACGGCGCCGACCTCACCCAGCCAGGGCGCGCGTTCGAGATCGCCCATGAGCGCCTTGAACTGGTCGAGCGGCGGCACGATGCGCGTAGCGCGGCCGTGGCCGGGATGCCAGGGCAGGATGACCGTCGGCACCGCCCAGACCGGAAAGCCCAACGTCTCCAGCGCAAAGACGGCGGCGCGATTGCCGACCGAGCCGCGGGCGACATGGCTGGAAATGACGATGACCGCGCGCGGCGCGTCGGCTTTTTCGCTGTTCATGGAGATTCCTAGATCCGGATAACGTTTCGTTGAATCGTCATCCTGATCTATCTCTTTAGTTGGAGCATGATCTTTTCCGAAAACCGGTTCCCACTTTTCAGGATCATGCTCTAGCTGCCCCGGGAGACGAAATACACCAACCAGATCAACAGGCCGAGGGCGAAGATTAGGCCAAGCGTGCGGCCAATGCGGGTGCCCCACACCTCGATCGGATCGGACCGGTCGGCCTCGGCAGCGGTGACGTGATCGCGCGCGCCTTTCGCGACCCGCGACACCAACGATCCGTCGCCGAGGCCGCCTTCATGTGCCACGCGCTCGATAATGCGGTGCGATTCGCTGTCTTCGTCGCGGCGTTCCGCCATGATCCTGTCCCGTTTCGCGGCAACCATATCGTGTTCGCGCGGTCAATCACAGGGCCTCGCGAGGCCTTGCATACGCGCCAGGAATGCCTGCCAGCCCGGGACATTTTCTTGAGCCCGGATTGTGCTAGATCAGGTGGAGCATGATCTTTGGACAAAACGGGTTCCCCGTTTGTCCGTAAAAACCGGTTCCCACTTTTCGGGATCATGCTCTAATGCTTCGCATGCAACTTCTGTCGAGGGATCACACCATGTTTGCCCAGCGTCTTGCCTCACCGTTCCCCTTCCGCAGCCTGCCGGCCGTGCTGATGGTGGCTTTCGTGCTGCCGCTGCTTGCCGGCTGCGGCTACAACACCATCCCGACGGCGGAGGAAAACGCCAAGGCGGCGTGGAGCGAGGTACTGAACCAGTATCAGCGCCGCTCCGACCTGATCCCCAACCTGGTCGAGACGGTCAAAGGCTATGCCTCGCATGAAAAGGATACGCTCGACGCAGTGGTCGAGGCGCGCGCCAAGGCGACGCAGATCACGGTGACGCCGGAAACGCTGAAGGATCCCGAAGCGCTCAAGAAGTTCCAGGATGCGCAGTCAGGGCTGACCAGCGCGCTGTCGCGGCTGATCGCTGTGTCGGAGGCCTATCCCGACCTCAAGGCCAACCAGAATTTCCTGGCGCTGCAGGCGCAGCTCGAAGGCACCGAAAACCGCATCGCGGTGGCAAGGCGCGACTATATCCTGGCCGTCAAGGACTACAATCTGACGCTGAAGACCTTCCCCTCGGTGCTGTGGGCAACCTTCTGGTTCCGCAGCAACGAGCCTTACGCCAACTTCACCGTCGACGAGGACAAGATGCAGCCGCCGAAGGTCGATTTCGGAACGAAGCAGGGCGGGTGATCCGCGAGATCAGCCAGCAGCTCTTTGCGATCAAGACGGACCGCAGGCGTGTCCACACCCCCCTCTGTCCTGCCGGACATCTCCCCCCTTGAGGGGGAGATGCCCGGCAGGGCAGAGGGGGGTGCGAAGGAACGCTAACCTTAGTGCTCTTCTCGCCTTTCTGACCGTCTTCCTCCCCCTCACCGCCTTCGCCGCCGATCTCCCCGCACTCACCGGCCGTGTCGTCGACAATGCCGGCATCATCGATGCCGGCACCGAGGCAGCGCTCACCCAAAAGCTTGCCGACTTCGAGACCAAAGGCTCCGACCAGATCGTCGTCGCCACCATCCCCAGCCTGGACGGTGAGGAGATCGAGCCTTACGCCAACCGGCTGTTCCGGTTCTGGAAGCTCGGCCAGGCCAAGGAAAACAACGGCGTGCTGCTCCTGGTGGCGCCGAACGACCGCAAGATGCGCATCGAGGTCGGCTATGGGCTGGAAGGCACGCTCACCGACCTGCACACCAAACTGATCATCGAAAATGACATGGTGCCGGCGTTCCGCGCCGGCGATTTCTCGGGCGGTATCGACAAGGCCGTCGATGACATGATCATGGTTCTGAAGGGCAATCCGGAGGAGCTGGAGGCGCGCGGCGAACGCAACCAGCAGCCGCCGGTCAATACCGACGATCTGGTCTTTACCCTCTTCATAACCATCTGGGCGGTCATCTTCTTCGGCGGCATGGCAGCGTCCATCCTGCCGCCGATCTTCGGCCAAAAACTCGGGGCCGGCCGTTACCGCTGGCTCGGCATGACTTTCGAGCCAGGCCGGCGATCGTCGAGCAGCGGCGGATCTTCGGGCGGCGGCTGGTCGTCGGGTTCAAGCGGCGGTGGCGGCTTTTCCGGCGGTGGCGGATCGTCCGGTGGCGGCGGCTCTTCGGGAAGCTGGTGACGGGATGACCACACGCATCATCAATTGCTGGCATGGCCGTTTTGCCACCGGCGCGTTGTTGGCCCTAGGGGTGTTGTTCGCCGGCTTCGCGGCTTTTGCCGCGGAATTGCCTGCGCTCACCGGGCGGGTGGTCGACAATGCCGGAATGATCGACGCCACGACCGAGGCGGCGCTCACGCAGAAGCTGGCGGATTTCGAGGCCAAAGGCTCCGACCAGATCGTCGTCGCCACGATTCCCAGCCTCGACGGCGAGGCGATCGAGCCCTACGCCACCCGGCTGTTCAACGCCTGGAAGCTCGGCCAGACGGCCAAGAACAATGGCGTGCTGCTGCTGGTGGCCAGGGACGACCGCAAGATGCGCATCGAGGTCGGCTACGGGCTGGAAGGCACGCTGACCAACCAGCATGCCACACGGATCATTGAAGACGACATGGTCCCGGCCTTCCGCGCCGGCGATTTCTCCGGCGGCATTTCCAAAGCGGTTGACGATATGATCATGGTGATCGAGGGCAGTCATGGTGGTTGAGGGAGCTGGTGACCGCATGACAGGACGCGTCTTCAATCCGCGAGAACCCGGCCGCGTCGCCGCGACGATCGGCATCGTCCTGTTGGCGATGATCGTAATGCTGTTCGCTGCCATTGCCGCCGACCTGCCCGCCCTCACCGGGCGGGTGGTGGACAATGCCAATGTCATCGATCCGGCGACCGAGGCGGCGCTCACCCAGAAACTGGCTGATTTCGAGACCAAAGGCTCCGACCAGATCGTCGTTGCCACCATCCCCAGTCTCGGCGGCGAGGAGATCGAACCTTACGCCAACCGGCTGTTCCGCTTCTGGAAGCTCGGCCAAGCCGGCGAGAACAATGGCGTGCTGCTGCTGGTGGCGCCGAACGACCGCAAGATGCGCATCGAGGTCGGTTATGGGCTGGAAGGCACGCTGACCGATTTGCACACAAAACTGATCATCGAAAACGACATGGTGCCGGCGTTTCGCGCCGGTAATTTCTCCGGCGGCATCAGCAAGGCTGTCGACGACATGGTCATGGTGCTGGAAGGTAATCCGGAAGAGCTGGAGGCGCGCGGCAAGCGCAATCCGGCCGACCGCAGCACGCCCATCGATCCCGTCGTCACGGTGTTCCTGATCCTGTGGGCGGCGATGTTTTTCGGCGGCCTGGCGATGGCCTTCCTGCCGCCGATCTTCGGCACCAAGCTGTCGCCGGGTGTGTATAGATGGCTGGGCATGACCTTTCGCTATGGCCAAGGGCCGAGCGGATCGTCCTCGGGCAGCAGCTGGACGACGAGTTCGTCGTCGGGCTGGTCGTCGGGTAGCGGCTGGTCATCGGGAAGTTCGGGCAGCGGCTGGTCTTCGGGCTCGAGCAGCGGCGGCGGGTTTTCGGGCGGCGGCGGTTCGTCCGGCGGTGGCGGGTCTTCAGGGAGCTGGTGAAAAGACATGGCAACACGACCGATCAGCCCACAGGACCATGAGCGCATCGCCACCGCGATCCGCGCCGCCGAGGCCAAAACGGACGGCGAAATCTACTGCGTCGTCGCGCATGCCAGCGACGGCTACTTCTTTCCGGCCGCCTTCATGGCGACATCAGGCATGCTGATTGCCAGCCTCGCCGTCGCCTACGGGTTGGAAGCCTGGTGGCTGTCGATACGACTGCCGCATTTCGTCATTGTCCAGCTTGTGGCGCTGGCCTCTGTGCTCATTCTGCTTTGGGCGCTGCCAGCGTTGCGCATCCATCTGGTTCCGCGCCGGCAGCGCTATCAGGCCGCGCATGCCAATGCGCTCAGGCAGTTCCTTGCCCGCAACGTCCATCGCACCACGGCGCGCACCGGCGTGCTGGTCTTCGTGTCGATCGCCGAGCGCTATGCAGAGGTCGTCGCCGACAGTGGCATCGACAGCAAGGTCGGCCAGCATGTCTGGGACGGCGTGGTGCGCGATCTCCTGCAGCACGCCGGCGACGATCAGCTCGCCGACGGCTTCGTCAAGGCGATCGGGCAGGTCGGCGCGGTGCTGGCCGAGCATTTCCCGGTCACATCGGGCGACGCCAATGAGCTGGACGATCATCTCGTAGAGATCTGAGAGCCTGCCTGCACACGCCACTTGGCTAGACGCCAGGCCGCGAGGCGGTGGAGCCCGTTTCCAGCTAAGCTTTGTTCAATGTCAGCAGTGTCGTGACCGGCTGTGAGAAAGCGGTCGGCGAGCTGGCCTCGACTCTTGCAAATGGCCGATGCGGGTTTATGGTTAACAAATCATGAATACGCTGAGCATCGACATCAGGAAAGCCGAACCACGCGACGCTGGCGCCATTGCCGACGTGCACCAGCAGGCCTGGGAGGGTGCTTATTGCGGCATCATCCCGCATCGCTCGCTGACCTCGATGATCAACCGCCGCGGCGCCGACTGGTGGGCGAACGCCATTCGCCGCGCCGCCACCGTGCTGGTGGTCGAGATCGGCGGCACGATTGCCGGCTACGCCACGATCGGCAAGAACCGAGCCCGTGAGCTCAAGCAGCAGGGCGAAATCTACGAGCTGTATTTGCGCCCGGAATATCAGGGCATCGGGCTCGGCAGCCGGCTGTTCAAGGCGGCGCGGGCGCGGCTTGCCGACCACGGGCTGAAAGGCATGGTGGTATGGGCGCTGGAAGACAACCAGAACGCGCTCTCCTTCTATGCCGGCGCCGGCGGCCGCGATGTCGCCGAAGGTGTCGAGGTTTTCGAGCAGAGGGCGCTGAAGAAGGTCGCCTTCGTCTGGGAATAGCAAGCGCTATATCGGTTACAGCCCATTCACAAACTGTGCGCTTCCGTTAGCCGTTCGCGCCAATCGCCGCATTGCGCCCTTGCGCTTGGCCCGCTATCGATCTGGAAATCGAGAGAGGGATTTTAAGCCATGCGCATTGAAGCCATAGCCACCGGAAAGAACCCGCCTGAGGACGTCAACGTCATCATCGAGGTGCCGATCGGCGGCGAGCCGATCAAATACGAGATGGACAAGGAGGCCGGCACGCTGTTCGTCGACCGCTTCCTGCACACCTCGATGCGCTATCCCGGCAATTACGGTTTCGTGCCGCACACGCTGTCGGGCGATGGCGATCCGATAGACGTCCTGGTCTGCAACACCCGCGCGCTGGTGCCGGGCTGCGTCATCAATGTACGGCCGATCGGCGTCTTGATCATGGAAGACAATGCCGGCCAGGACGAGAAGATCATCGCCGTGCCGTCGCCGAAGCTGACGCTGCGCTATGAAAACGTCACCGAATACACCCAGCTGCCCGAGATCACCCGCGACCAGGTCCAGCACTTCTTCGAGCACTACAAGGATCTCGAGCCCGGCAAATGGGTCAAGATCGAAGGCTGGCACGATTCCAAATATGCCAAGAAGATGATTGTCGACGCGATCGCGCGGGCGAAGGCGGCTAAGTAGCGTCGAGAGAGGCCTGCGTCTCGTTCAAGTAAGCGGCAAGCGCCAGCGCGAGGCACCCCCCTCTG
>UCIA01000026.1 GCA_900472295.1 Hyphomicrobiales bacterium
GCCCGGCGCCGTCGACGCCTGGCTGCCCAAGGCGCTGCTGGTGCTGATCGTGATCCTCTGCGTCATCTGGATCCCGCTGCGGCGCTCACGCCTCGGCCTCTCCATCTACGCCATCGGCTCGAGCGAACTGGCGGCGTTCCGCTCCGGCGTGCCGGTCAAGCGCACCCGCATCATCGCCTACGCACTGTCTGGCCTGTTCGCCGCCTTTGGCGGCCTGGCGCTGACCATGAGCACCGGCATCGGCGCCCCCATCCCCGGCCCGTACCTCTTGGCCAGCGTCGCGGCGGTCGTGCTGGGCGGCGTCGCCCTCGGCGGCGGCAAGGGCGGCCTGCTCGGACCTATCATCGCGGTGTTCGTGCTGAGGCTGGTGCGCACGGATTTGACGCTGCTCGCCATCGACCCGAATGTCACGGCCATCATCGAGGGATTGATCATGGTCGCGGTGGTGATGTTCGGCGCGTTTATTACCATGCGGGGGCGGCAATGATGGGGGAGCATCGGCGCGCGCTTCTTCCTTCCCCCCTTGTGGNNCCCACAAGGGGAGAAGGCAAAGATGCGTCGCGCCACTCCAATCGCGAGCCACCCCATGAGCACCACCACCGCCATCACTCCCGTCCCCATCGGCCGCCGCATAAAGCGCTTCATGGCCGATCGCCCGCTCATCCCGCTGATCATCCTGCTCGCTATCCTGGTGATAATCCTGCAGATCCTGCGCCCCGGCATCGTCAACGAGCGCTGGATCGCCAACACCATCAAATTCGCCATTCCCCTGGCGATCCTGGCGGGCTGCCAGACCATGACCATGCTGACCGGCGGCATCGACCTTTCGGTCGGCACGGTGGCGACGATGAGCGCCTTCATCATGGCGACGCAAATCGTCAACCAGGACCCGGCGGTGGCTTTCCTGCTGGCGATGATGCCGGCGGTGCTGATCGGCCTCGTCAACGGCATAGGGGTCGGCGTCTTCCGCGTCCACCCGCTGATCATGACGCTGGGCACCAGCCTGATCGGCACCGGCTGCCTGCAGGTCTACCAGCGCACAGTGATTGCATCCGGCGCCAAGATCCCGGACTTCCTGGCCTGGCTCGGCACCGGCGTCACCTGGGGCTTCCCCAACGCGCTCTTGCTGTTCGTGCCGCTGGCGGGTCTCATCGTCTTCACGCTCGCCCGCACCGGCTTCGGCCGCCTGCTCTACGCCGTCGGCGACAATGAACGCGCGACCCGCCTGTCGGGCGTGCAATACTGGCAGGTCATCACCGCGCTCTACGTCACCTCAAGCGTGCTCGCAGGCATCACCGGCCTGCTCTATATCGGCCTGATCAAGGCGCCGTCGCTGTCGCTCGCCGAACCGCTGGTGCTGCCCTCGGTCGCCGCCGCCGTGATCGGCGGCACGTCGATCTTCGGCGGCCGCGGCGGCTACACCGGCACCATCATCGGCGCACTGATCCTGACCGTGCTGACGACGCTGCTGACGATCCTGCAGATGCCCGAGGGAGCCCGGCGGATATTGTTCGGGCTGATCGTGCTGTTCGTGACGGCGGCGTATCTCAGGATTGTGGAAGAGAGGTAGGGGCAGGAGCAGACGGCAGCGCCTGCCCCCTCTCCGTCCGCTTCGCGGCCACCTCTCCCCCACTTTGTGGGGGCGAGGAAACGCTAATTGTCGAGGGCCGCGACCTTCGAAAGCTTGGGTTCCTCGCCCCCACAAAGTGGGGGAGAGGTGGCTCGGCGAAGCCGAGACGGAGAGGGGGAGCGCCCTATGCGATTGTCCTACACCGGACAATGACGGACGCGCCCCCCACCACTCACTTCAACGAAATCGCGATCCCGCTCAAATCCGCGTTCACCTGCAGCCCGACCTGCCGCCCGGTCAGCTCGAGCTTGGCGCCCTTGTCGTTGGTCATGATGATCACCTGCGCACCCTTGCCAAGCGCACCGCCACCGCCCGCCGCACCGTAAACCCCGGTCGCATCGCGAACCCGGCGGATGTTGCGCACGGTGCCTTTGAAGTAGGTTTTCGAAACCCCGAAGGCGAACCCGCCCGAGACGCCGCCGATCGAGATCGGGTAGGAGCGGCCATGGTAGGTCAGCGTCCCCTCGCCGCCGGAGCCGCCGACAAAGAAGGCCGCCTTGTAGACGGAAAAGCGGATCGTGGCACTATCGGCATGCGCGGCAGTGGCAGCGCTGACGGCAACAGTGGCGATGGCCGCAACCGCGAGCGAACGAAAGCTGGACGAGATATTCATGATGGGAGGCTCCACAAGATCGCCGCTTACCCAACAGGCAGGGCTCGTCGGCGTCGAATCAAACTTGAACAATTTAGCGTGTGGTTTGGTTCCAGGCTTGGCGAGGTTGGCGCGGGAGATCGCTGCGAAACGAGGACAAGCGCATATGCGGGCATACACCGATTGGAACGCCGGCGACGCCAGCGGAGGGGGAAAGTGTAGAAGATGGTGGGGGGAAACGGACGAGTTCAGGCTGAACTGGGGCCGGAAGCGGTCTGTCCGCTCTTCCTTACCGCCTCTCGAAAGCAGACATCGGCGTGCGGTGCGTCGACGTCATTTGTGGCGGCAAGCGATGACCAAATCTGCCCATGGTTTGACGATACAGCACGTAGGCTCACTCCACTGACCGCGTTAGCAGGCGCCGGGTGTGCCGCAGGTCGGCCGGTCACTCGGTTTTCCGTGACACCGACCCGCAAACTCTGTCTATGATGGCCCGCGGTCGTTGAGGGGCAGCCCGCTCGCAGTATAGGCGAGACCTGCTTCTTCGAGCGCCCAGCGTAGGCGAACGTCGCGCACATAGCCACGCTTGGCTTTTGGCACCCAGTCATAGGTCCATATCGTTAGGGTCATAGGCGAGGATCCTCATGCGGACGATGCCCTCATCTGCGGTGGTATCGGGCGGCAGGCTAGGACGCGGGGTTAGCACCCTCAAGCGGATCTCCGTCAGAACCGGATTCACGATGTTGGCTGACGAATGATCCGCTACTCAGCCCATGCCACGATCCGTTCGGCTATCGCCGCGGGGGCCTCGATGTGCAGGAAGTGACCGACGTCGGGGACGACCTCCATCGAGTGCGGCGCGGCGAACCGATGTCGATCGTCGACTTGTGGGGGAAGGATGCAGCCGTCGTCGGCGCCGTGAAGCTGCAGCAGCGGCACCGTGATCGGCTGAGACATGCGGCGCGTCGCCCCAAGCATGCCGGGTCGCAGCATCGCCCGATAGTACTTTAAAGGCGCGGGCATACTCACCCGCAGGTGCTGGTGTAGCTCCGCCTGGAGAGCAGGATCGAGCGAGAAGCTGGGCGACCACTGACGCCAGAGGCGGTCGATGAGGGCGAGATCGCGGGCGGTGGCCATCCAGCCGCTTCCCGGCAGTTGAAAGAGCCCCATGTACCAGCTCCGGCGCAGCTGAGCAGGGTCCGCCAGCTGGCGCATGAACGTGAGTGGGTGAGGGATTGCTAGCGTGACCGCCCGTTCGATCCGCTCGGGCGCGGTGATGCACGCATCATATGTGATCAGGGCGCCCCAGTCGTGACCAATCAACTCCACGGGCCGCCCTGGAGACCAGCGGTCGATCAGCGCGAGCACGTCGCTGGTGAGGGCTGCGAAGTCGAACGGCCCCGCTGTCGGAGACGGCGCGTAACCGCGAAGCCAGGGTGCAACGACGTGACGTCCACGGCGGCCGAGCTCGGCAAAGAAGGGCTTCGCGGTCGGCGGATGGTCCGGGAAGCCGTGCAAAACGATCGTCGGCTGGCCATCGGGATCGCCACCCTGCAGCGCGTGAAAGCTGCCGTGTGGCAGGTCGAAGGTTACGTGTTCGAAGTCCATGCTTGTCGGGTTTCTCTAAGAGCGGTCAGTTGAGGATCGGGTGCCCCAGTCCTGGGAGGCCCCGCAGGCGGCAGCGGAATAGTCAGAACCAGCGGCGAACGTTGGCCTTGTAGCGGCGGTAGTCGTTGCCGAACTTCGCTTCGAGATAGCGCTCCTCGCGGGTGATCACCTGCGTCTGGATCGCGATCAGCACCAACGGGAGCAAGGCGAAGGCGATCGGCCCGTCGAAGCCGATCGCAAGGCCGGCATAGATAAGCGCCATGCCGAGATACATGGGATTGCGGGTCCACCGATAAGGACCGGTCGTTGCGATGAGCGTCGCTGGCTGCGACGGCGGAACGTTGGTGCCCAGCCGCCGGAACAGCACCGCCGCCGCAAGCATCATCGCCGAGCCGGCAACGAACAGCAGCACGCCCGTCGCGACCAGCAACCACCAGTCGATGCCGAAAGAGCGGAGGGGGACGAACCGCTCCGCCGCCAGCCCCAACAGCAGCGCTCCGAGATAGAGGAAGGGCGGAGGGAAGCGCACACCCGCGCTGTCCGGTTCGACGGCCATGCTCATCTCCAATCTGTGCTCTCAAACCAGCATCGACTGCTGGGCGAAGATACCCGCCATTGCGCCTTGCCATGATGCCGTGGTGACCGAGGGAATGAGGGGGTTGGTAAGGTCCCCCGCAGCGTAGATGCCGGGCATGCTGGTTTCACGGCGCTCGTCGACCTTGAGGACGATGCCGAGGGGCGTATCGACCGTGGCGAGGCCCAGTGATTCATGCAGGCTCGCGGACGGCTTGTTGCGCGGATGCGCGAACAGAATGTCGACCGCGACATCGGGGCCGGTATCGAGCTTGACGGTGGCGCCATGCCCCCCGTGACGGGCGATTTCAGTGATCCGGCCATCGACGACAGGTGTGTTACGACGCTCCAGATCGGCCCGGATATCGGGCGCAATGTCGTGACCATTTGCGAAGACCGTCAACCTGTCGGTCCAATCGTGGAACAGCCTGACCTGATTGTGCGACTGCGGGCCGGACCAGACGAGGCCCCAATGCTGGCCGGCGACTTCAAAGCCGTCGCAATAGGGACAGGGCACGATGGAGGTGCCCCAGGCTTCGGCGAAGCCCGGCACATCAGGCATCTGGTCGGCAACGCCATAGCTCAGGATCAGGCGGCGCGCCCCAAGGCTTTCGCCATCGCCAGTGAGGACGGAGAAATCGTCGATGGCGCCGGAAATGCTGTCGGCCCGCGCATTGACGAGCCTGACCGTGGGATAACGCGCCAGTTGCCGCCGCGCCTCGGCCAAGATGTCCAACGGTGGCTTGTGATCGTGGCCGAGCAGACCGTGCGAGTGGCCGGCGAAGCGATTGCGCGGCAGGCCGGTATCGAGAACGGTGACCTTGCGGCGGGCACGGCCGAGCTGGAGGGCGGCGGCGAGGCCGGCAAAGCTGCCGCCGATGATGATGACGTCATCCATGGTGATAAGCTCCGTGTTGTGGATGGAGGTGCTTGGGCGGGATTGGGTCGAAGCCCATTTATTGGCTTGCACATTTCAGATACTCCATGGTATCGTAAATCTTGAATTAGGATACTGTCAAGGACTTGAATCGTCGTGACCGAAAAAAACAACCAGGCCCGGCGCGGCCGGCCCGCCAACGAGGCGCTTGGACAAACGATCGTCGACACCGCGGGCGAACTTTTCGCGGAACTGGGTTTTCAAGCGACGACATTGGACAAGGTCGCCCAGCGAGCGAAGATATCCAAGCTCAGCATCTATCGGCACTTCGAGAACAAAGAGGCGCTGTTTGGCGCGGCGTTTGCTGCCCGCTGCCAGAAATTAATACCACAGGCCCTTTTTGAAGGCGTCGAGGGTTCGGCCCAAGATCAGCTCATGGCGGTGGGATCATCACTGCTTCGCACGCTGTTGCGCCCGGATGTCCGCAATGTCGAAGCCATGGTCATGGCCGACATGACCAGTCAAAAGTCGTTGAGCAAGCTTCATTACGAAGCTGGACCCGCCCATATCATCGCCCAAATCGAGGCCCTGTTGCGTCAGTTGCACGCGAAGGCGGTTCTGAATGTGCCCGATCCTCTCCAGTCCGCCCGCTTGTTTGCCGCGCTTTTCAAAGGCTCCGATCTCCTGATTGTCGCACGCTTCGATGAGGCGAGAGCAGAGGACGACAACGAGATCGAATCCTATTGCCGGTCGGCCGTCGCCATGTTCATTGCAGCGCACGGTGGCAGCGACTACGCGGGCGGATAGCCTAGGAGTACTTGCATGAAACTTTGAATGCTCGCGTTGACATCAACCCGACTATTGTCGTTGGGCAGCGGGCTGACCGGCGGAGTAACCGCTACCACCCCGTTCGAGGCCTTAGTGCCGGCTTAGCAGACCGTCAGCTTTCAGGAAGCTGCAACGCTGGTCTGAACGGCAAAATGGAGGCGCAAAGCTGACGTCGCAACTGACATGCTGTCGCTGTAGTGCCCGCCCCACCTCGCTCGCCATCCGCCCCCTACCCCACCTC
>UCIA01000020.1 GCA_900472295.1 Hyphomicrobiales bacterium
GATCCGCAAGGGCTTTGGATATTGGGTCGTGCCGTTATCGACACGGCCCTCATGGTGCTCTGGGGGTGTTGCGGGTTCTTTTCCGCCGCTACGTCGCCACCCCTAAGCGCCCTCCTGATGCGGCGCTTTTCCGGGGTCTCCGCAATTTGCACAATGATGGTGGCGACAGGCGTCCTGGCGGTCCTTCCGGCGCAGATCGCTATCGTGACCGATGATTGGCGCGCGACCATTGATCCGCAAACGCTCTGGTCGTTTCTCACGCTGACGAGCGGTGGACAGGCATGGGATATACTCGCCGCAGGTTCGTTACTGCTTGGACTGGGCCGTTGGCTCATGCCACGTTGCCATGCTCTTGCGGCGGTTTTGGCCGGCTGCTCCCTGGCGAGCCTTTCCCTCACTGGGCATGCAGCAATGACGACCGGCCTTGAGCGCGCTTTTCGTGCCAGCATTGACATGGTCCATGTTCTTTCCGCCGGAGCATGGCTTGGCGGCCTTGTCGGTTTTGTATTTGTCATGCGGGCGGCACGTGATGTTGCTCATCGTCCTCAAGCAGTCGTCGCGTTGTCCCGATTCTCGGCGCTAGGCCACGTTGCCGTCGCACTGGCGATCTTGAGCGGCGTGGCCAACAGCTTGCTCATCCTCGGTCATTTGCCGACAGACTGGCGGTCGCCTTATCAGGCAGGGCTCCTCATCAAGATTGGCCTTGTCGCGATCATGTCGCTCGCGGCCATCGTCAATCGCTATGTTTTCGTTCCACACTTGCAGAGAGAGCGCCGCGAGGCAGAAACCGCGTTGTTCGCCGGCGCTGCCTTCGAAATCTTGCTTGGCGCGATCGTTATCGCGCTCGTTGCCGCCATCGGAACCATGGATCCGTCTTGACGGCATCCAAGGCCGGCTGTTGCCCCTTCATCTTAATGCTGCAGGCGACTCGACCCGGTTCGGCATCGCCAAGAAAAATTTCAGTTCGCCCGGAATAATCCGCTGTCTGCGGTGTCTACCCTTCTGAACTCTTCGAGAGAGAACAGGAGATAACGATGGCCGCCTTATTTCGCAGTACCTGGATTCTGGCAACCACATCACTGCTCACCGTCGTCTCGGTGTCGGCCTTTGCCCAGGATGGGCCAGCCCACCATTACCAGACCGTATCCGGCATGACGGACGAAGCGCCGTTTCTGCAGGAAAACGACGCAGCCATGGTGAAAATGATGAACGACATGGCGGTCAAGCCGACAGGCGATGTCAATCGCGATTTCGTCGAGATGATGCTCCCGCATCATCAGGGAGCGATCGACATGGCTGTCGCCTATCTGCGCTACGGCAACAACGAGCAGCTCAAGCGAATCGCGCAAGAAATCATTGTCGATCAACAACAGGAAATCGCGGCCATGCGCATGGCGCTTGGCGATCCGCTTCCCGCCTCCAATGCGGTGCCGACGCAGGTCGATCCCAAAGACGCGAAGCCAACACAGAGCCCTCACGAAGAGACATCATCAAAGGCCCCGGCCATGCAGATGATGATGAAGCCCGCCAACTAAAAAGGACCGAGACATGAGAACCAAACTGAAGATACTTGCTCTTCTGGCAAGCACCTTGATTGCCCCCGTGGCAGCTTTTGCCGGCCAGGCGCCCGGCCTCGCCTCCGACCCGGATATTCCGATCAGCCACAAGGACCGCATCTATGCGGCCGAGCAGTTCTCCAACACGGTTTCTGTCTCCGACCCGGTCGACAACAAACTCCTCGGCGTCATCAAGCTCGGCGATCCTCAGCCCGGCAACCTGAGCCCCCTCTACAAGGGCCAGGTCCTCGTCCACGGCATGGGTTTCTCTCCGGATCACAAGACGCTCGCGATCGTGTCGATAGGCTCCAATTCGGTTACTTTCATAGATACGGCAACCAATGCCGTGAAGCACACGACCTATGTCGGCCGATCCCCGCATGAGGCCTTCTTTACGCCCGACGGCAAGGAAGTCTGGGTGACGGTGCGCGGCGAAGACTATATCTCCGTGATCGACGCGGCCACGTTCGAAGAAAAGACCCGGATCAAGGTCGCTCCCGGCCCCGGCATGCAGATCTTCTCGCCGGACGGCAAATACGGCTATATCTGCTCTTCCTTCAATCCGGATGTCGCCGTCGTCACCGTCGCAGACCATCAGATCGTCGGTCATGTGAAGCAGGAAAGCCCATTCTGCCCGAACATTGCCGCCTCCGCCGACGGCAAGCAGGTCTGGTTCACGCTGAAGGATGTCGGCAAGACGCAGGTCTTCAATGCCGAGGCGCCCTTTGACCTCATCAAGACCATCGACACCGGACCGATCACCAACCACGTCAATCTCGTCGTCAACAAGAACGGCAGTTTTGCTTACGTGACCGTGGGTGGCCTGAACGAAGTGAAGGTGTATCGCACAGATAATTTCGAGCAGGTCGCGACTATACCGGTCGGCAACCTGCCGCACGGTATCTGGCCATCGGGCGACGGCACGCGAGTGTATGTTGGCCTCGAGAATGCCGACCAGTTCGCAGCCATCGATACGCTGACCAACAAGGTTATCGCCAACATCCCGATCGGCCAGGCGCCGCAGGCGGTCGCCTACGTCCCGAACGCGGTGCCCGAAGGCGATGGGATGCAAAACCTCGTGCCGCTCGGTGGGGCGGAAGACGCCGCTCACCTGAAGCTTGCGGCCAAGGGTGACAAGGACAAGAAGCCGTCGACCAGCGTCACCCTCTTCAATCAGGGGCTGACGCAGGTTCTGCAGGCTGCTGTTGCTGGCCTCGATCCGAAGAAGCCTTACGTGCTTGCGCTTTCCGAAAAGCGCGATGGCAGCGGTCAGCTCCAGGGCCTTGCAGCATTCATGACCAATCCCGCCGGTTCGGCTATTGTTAACGCGGTCGGTCCGATCCGACAGATCGTCGAAGCCAAGCACAAGGACGAGAAGCGCTATCTCGTCGTTGCCACCTCTGCCGATGGCAAACCCGGCGAGATTGTTCAGTTTCAGGCAGAGTAAGTGAAACTGGCCCGCCTCGGTCGGGGCGGGCCAACCCACGGGTAGCAGATGTGTGATGGATGATCTTCTTTTCCAGGTCGAACCGATGATCCCGGCATTGCGACGCTATGCCCGCGGTCTCGTTCACGATGTGGTCGCCGCTGACGATCTCGTGCAGGACTGCCTTGAACGCGTGATCTCTCATTGGCACCGGCGCCGAAATGATGACGCCCGCACCTGGGTGTTCGCTATCCTGCATAATCTTGCAGTCAACCGGCTGCGGCAGGCCGCCCGGCGCGGTCAGCATGTTGCCATAGAAGAGATCGCCGATGATCTCATGGCGCATCCGCCGACACAGGAGGACGACCTTGCAAGAGCGGACGTCGTCTCGGCGATCCAACAACTGTCGGAGGAACAGCATAGCGTGCTGCTTCTGGTAGCTGTCGAAGACCTCAGCTACGCCCAGGTCGCCGAAGTACTGGCGATCCCTATCGGAACCGTGATGTCGCGACTGTCGCGCGCCCGCGAGCGTCTGCGGCAGATCTTGGAAAGTCCCGCCAGGGGCGCTAGACCAGGCTCGCATCTGCGGAGAGTGAAATGACGGACAGGCCGATCACCGAGGACGATCTCCACGCCTATATCGACGGTCGGCTTGACGCTGCCCGAAGCGAGGAGGTCTCTGCATATCTCGACAAGCACCCGGATGTCGCCAATCGTTTTGCTTCCTATTCCGTCCAGCGCGGTCTTTTGCAGGGCGCCTTCGATCCCGTCGCTGGCGAGCCAGTCCCATCAAGGCTCAATCTCAATCACTTGATTGCCACCAGGCGGCAAAACAGGGTCTCCAACTGGCGGTTTTTAGCAGCAGCCGTCGTGCTTCTGTTCGCTGGCGGATCCGGCGGCTGGTACATGCGAGATATGATGGTCCCTCCAACCGAAGGTGTGGTCGCCCTCGCCCGGGAAGCCTCTGACAGTTTCGCCACCTATGCAGGAGACAGGGCCAGGCCGGTAGAGCTCCGGGCCGACAATATGGTCGAACTGGTTGGCTGGGCGACTGAACGGATGGGGCGCAAGCCTGTCCTGCCAGACCTGTCGAAGTCCGGCTATCGACTGATGGGCGGTCGCGTCGTTTCCACACCTCACGGCGCCGGCCTAATGCTGATGTACGACAATGATCAGGGTACGCGCCTTGTCATGTTGACAAGACCAATGACCGTGGACCAGACGCGAACGATGACGCCCCATACCCAAGGCAAGGTTGACGGCTGGGCTTGGGCGTCGAACGGTATGGGTTACAGTCTTGTAGGCTCATTGCCCTCTGAAGCGCTGCACCCACTCGCTGATGATATTCGCAGGCAGGTCCAGGGCGAGGCCTAACCGTCAACTGCCCTGAACCACCCCCGTTGGACGGGACAGACGCTGGACGGGTGAGGGCGGGGGCCCGAGGTTGATGCCGCCAAGCGAGCCGATGTGCCGAAAATCGTTTCGCGCGGACGGGCGCCACGCTGCGGCACAGGAGCGGGCGCAGATTCCAAGCATCATTTTTAATTTGAACGGAACGACTGCTTCATGATCCATTCGACTGGAAGCGGACTGACCGGTCTCGGCCCCCGCAACAGTCTAGCGGCGTTTCTCTGGTGGCCAATCATGGCCGAAGGAGAAACGAAATGGGACATTCGTGCTACGACCTCACCGCCTCCGATCGCCGGGCATGGAATGCAGGGAAGAAGGTCGGAACGAAACGCCCTCTGAAACCTCGACAGATATGGGCGATACGCTTCTTTCTCGATCGAGAGCGGCGTCTGCGAGACAGAGCGCTCTTCGATTTGGCGATCGACAGCAAGTTGCGCGGCTGCGATCTCGTCAAGATCAAAATCGGCAACCTTGTTGTAGGACCGGAAATCCGAACTCGCGCGATGGTCGTCCAACAGAAAACCGGCCGACCTGTTCAGTTCGAGTTGATGAGCGACGTACGCTTCAGCCTTCTCGCATGGCTGGAGCGACGCGGCGGGACAGTCGATGATTACGCGTTTCCGAGCAGGGTCAATCCAAGGGCTCACATGAGTATAAGGCAGTATGCCCGCCTCGTCGACGAATGGGTCGAGGCGATCGGGCTTCGACCAGAGGAATACGGAACCCATTCCCTGCGTCGCACCAAGGCCTCGATTATCTACAAAGCGACGGGAAATCTGCGAGCCATCCAGATTTTGCTCGGTCATACCAAGATCGAGAACACGGTCCGCTATCTGGGAGTCGATGTTGAGGATGCTCTCGAACTTTCCGAGGCAACTGAGGTTTGATCAGGTGCGGCTCCACTTCACGAGTGGAGCCGTGAACGCTTTGCGCAGCATGTCAGCCATTCATAGACTCAAGGCCGACACTTTGAAGTTGAAATTGAATGGAGCGCCCCGGGAGCGGCGAAACGCTCCGTTTGGTTTGCCTAACTTGGTGTCACCTCGTAAAAGTAGCCGACTCAGGAGAGTAGCAGGGGGATCTTTGAAGACACCGCCGCCGGCACCGAAAAAGAAGCTCGCCCTCTTTCTTGACGGAACGTGGAATGCAGTCGGCACGAACACGAATGTTTGGCGTCTCCGCTCTCTTTGTGCAGAAAAGGATGCCGAGGGTTGTCAGCAGCTTCGCTACTATGACACCGGCGTGAACGGCGTCATCGGCGGCGGCTGGGGCAAAGGCCTAACCGAGAATGTGCAGGACGCCTATAATTGGCTCGTTGAGAACTACGAGGATGGTGATCAAATCTTCATCTTCGGCTTCAGCCGCGGAGCCCACACCGCGAGGAGCCTCGCCGGCTTCATTTCTATATGCGGTCTTCTGAAACCTGGCGGAGCGTTGGGGGTAGATCAGCTATACGACCGGTATCGTAACGACGACGAGCGCACGATCTATAAAATCCCGACCTTTGACCCCAAAAGCATCACGCTTGAGGAGCGTTGGATGCTGAAGTACTCCCGCCCGGTGGCTATCGAAATGGTCGGGGTCTGGGACACCGTCGGAGCGCTCGGGATTCCTGCTTTCAGTTTCGCCGGTGTTAGCAGTTCGACTCTCAAGTTTCATCATACCGGTCTCCGCAAACCAGTCAGGCATGGGTTCCACGCGCTGGCGATTGACGAACATCGAGCGAAGTTTGCGCCCACACCTTGGACCATTCGCACGAAGGTTGGTGAGACGACAGCGACTATGAGGCCGATCGAGAGTGTTGAACAGCGCTGGTTTGTGGGCGCTCATGCGAATGTCGGCGGCGGTTGCTTCAACGACACGCTCGCTCAGATCCCACTACGGTGGATGATGCAAAAGGCATCTAATCTCGGGCTAGCTTTTCGGAATAAGCTTGAGCTCGATGGCAACGAACATCTGGGCGCGATCTCGGACTCTTATAGGGAATTTCTCAAGGGTGCCTACTCTTGGGTGAACAAAAGAAGCTACCGACCTGTTGCGCCGGACCCGTTTGTAGGCACGACTGGGACTCACTCCAGGGTCAACGAAACAATCGACACCTCCGTTTTCGAAAGATGGCGGGACGACGTCAGTTACCGCCCGCCCAACCTGATTGTGTGGGCAAAACGGAAAAAGATTGATCCAGCCGATATGCGTCGTTCCGTTTTTGCGAACTCGCCGGACATGGCCGCCCCATGACCAAAGAGCTCGTATAAACCTCTGTCGGCGGCTTTTCCGCTAAATATCAGAGCGTTGTAAGCGGTAACTTTGCGCCTCATATCGGCCATTGAGGGTGACTGTTGCCACTGCCTGAAAGCAGACATTGTTGGCGACCATTCTGGAGGTCGCGGTTGCACCATTTGCGGTCATTCAACTGACAGCCGCTGACGTGCTGGTCTGATCGAGCCGCGGGGCGTCGGCGCATCGCCTCTCCCCGTCATCGTTTCGCGCCACCGGATAGGCGCTTCGGGAAGGCTGTCGAGGCCTCGGAATGGCCAGCCGGGTAAATCACGCTCCAGCCTGCGCGTTTCTGTATCTGGCCAGGACGAGCCGGACGATCTGGATCAGGTTCAGCGCGATGAAGAACACGTTCCAGGCGACGACATTCAGCATCGGAACCGGCTGGCCGTAGAAGTAGACGGCAAGGCA
Source organism: Hyphomicrobiales bacterium (assembly GCA_900472295.1). GTDB lineage: Bacteria > Pseudomonadota > Alphaproteobacteria > Rhizobiales > Rhizobiaceae > Mesorhizobium. The sequence continues at coordinate 7,081 of UCIA01000020.1, forward strand.
GGCCGCTGCGGTGACCGTCAGGATACGCAAGCGTAACATGTCCATCGTGAAATAGGCGGTCACGTAGAGGACGTTCGCCGCGTTTATGAGGATTTCCATGGGTGAGCACTCACTGAAAGCGATCCGGAGAGGGCGGCGTCCGGCAAGTAGCCGGGCGCCGCAGTCCGTCAGTCGCCGCCGAATTCGGTTTTGAACGTTTCGAAATCGATCTGCATTCCGTTGAGTACGGTGCTCCAGTGACGGACATAGGCCGCCTGGGCGACCGCCTCTGCGACCTCCTCGTCCGTTGCACCCTGTGCCTTGGCGAACTTGGTCTCGACCCAGGTGCAGTATTGGCACGGGATCTGCGCCGCCACGGCAAGGTTGATCAGTGACTTCACCTTCGGCTCAAGTGCATTGTTCTTGTCCGTCAGAAGGCCCTTGGTCATTGCCCATGCACCGGCGACCGCCGATTTCGGATAGGTCTTGATGTGGCTGGGCACGACACCGAACGTCGCCTCGATGTCCTTGTAGGTGTTTTCGACTGAAGGCAGTTCCTGCGCCGCAGCGAAGGAACCAGCACTTAGCAGGGTTGCGGCGGTGATCGCCGCGATTGCAAACGTGTTTCTCATAGTCGGTTTCCTTGTCATTGCTCTTTGATCGAAGGGGGGTGGCCCGTATTCGCGCGCCCTTCACGCTACGAAGCGGGGAGCCGCCCGGGTCTTGGAGCCGGGCGGTATCTGGTCTGGGATTGCGAGGTTTACGATGCCGTTTCAGGCAGCCAGCGAATTCCTTGCGCCATGAGCAACGCGCCCGATGTCGAATCGCGCTAGGCCGATGTCCTTGAGCTGAGCATCCGAAAGTGCGTGCAGCATCCAGGCGTTGCGGCGCGCGCGGCGCTCGGAGAGCATAGTCGTTGCGGCGTCGATTGCCGCGCGTGCAAAGGTCTTTCTCATTGTCGTTGTCCTTGTCTTCACTCATTGGTCCAGGAGCGAGGGATGCGGCGGCGCCTCAGCGCCGCACCTCGAAGATCAGGTTGAAGGGCGTTTCCGCGGCGCGACGGAAATGCGTGAAGCCCGCCTTGCGGAACACTTCGGCCAGGCGCGCCTGTCCTGCCTGTGCACCAAGGACCATGGTTCCCCCCTCGGAGATCGCGTGTGCGCAGCAGACCAGGGTCGACGCCGAGTAGTAGAGCTGAGCCACCGGTGAGAGATTGTCCTTGACGTGGTCGTGAGCGAACGGCTCGACCAGCAACACGGTGCCGCCGGGCGCGAGCACCTTGGCTGCATGGCGAGCGGCTGCGACCGGATCACCAAGGTCGTGGAGGATGTCGAAGAAACAGATCAGGCCGTAGCGCCCGTCCGGATATTCGTCGGCGCGGGCATGCGCAAAATCTATTCGGTTGGACAGTCCGGCAGCTGCCGCATTCTGCCGCCCCTCGGCGAGGGAGGCATCGTGCGTGTCGAAACCACGGAAGCGCGACTTCGGAAACGCTTCGGCCATCAGCAACGTGGAATGACCATAGCCGCAGCCGACGTCGGCAACTTCGATGCCGGCTTCAAGTTGCGCCACCACGCCGTCCAGCGCGGGCAGCCATTGCGGCACCAGACTAGCTCGGTAGCCGTTGCGGTAGAACGCGGCCGAGCCGCAAGAAAGCCGCCCGTCACGCTCTCCCCAGGCGATACCCTTGCCGGTACGGAAGGCTTCGAGCGTCTTCGGCTCGTCGAACCACATCGACGCCGGTACGTTCCATGCGTGCGGGATGTAGACCGGGCTGTCCTCGTCGGCCAGCACCATCGCCTGCTCCGGCATGAGTTCGTAGGTGTCGCTCAATCCGTGATAGGCGAGGTAACCGCCGGCCGCCTGAGCGTTGAGCCATTCGCTCACATAGCGTTCGGCGCAATCGGCTCGCGTGGCGATTTCCTTGGCGCTCAGCGGACCCGCGCCGGCCATCGCCTTGTAGATGCCGAGCTTGTTGCCGACGCTCACCATCACGCCGGTATAGCCGGCCGTCAGATCGCCGATGGCGCGGGTGGCGAAGGCCTCGAGCTTTGCTTCGTCGATCTTTGATGTATCCAGCATCGTACTTTCCCTTCGGGCGTTGAGTTGCGTTTGGATGCGGCTGTGGTGTAGGCCCTTTGGGAGTCCGCGCGACAGAGCCGCTATCGCCCGCAATCGGTCCATTCGTGCCATGTGGGGGGCTTTCTCATCGCGCGGCGCGAAAGGGCGCAATGTCCAGACAGGCGAACCAGACCGGATCTGCCCCACTACGGGTCTGCCTCGTGGCGCTGCCGGATGCCGTCATTTCGACGCTGGCCGGAATCTACGACGTCATGAACGGGGTCTCGATGATGGGGATCGCCAGCCCCGGTGCCGAACATCCCTTCAAGGTGGAGATCGTCGGCGAAGAGGAAGGTCCGTTGCGATTGGCCAGCGGCGTCCCCATCGATGTGCAGCGCACGATCGATGAGATCACGACGTGTGCCATCGTCATCGTGCCGTCGGTTCTGCTCAAGCCGGGCGGATGGGAAACGGGCCGCTACCCACGTCTAGTGGACTGGCTCAAGCGCATGCACGATGAAGGTGCGAGGCTGTGCTCCGCCTGCTCAGGGGTCTTCCTGCTGGCCGAGACGGGGCTATTCGACGGCAGGGACGCGACCGTCCATTTCGGCTACGCGAGGGAATTCGCGGCTTGCTACCCTGCCGTTCCGATCCATCCCGAACGTGTGTTGGTGATCGCTGGCCCGCGCGAGGATTTGGTCAGTTCGGGCGCGTCGAACACCTGGCACGACATGGTGCTTTACCTGATCGCCCACCATGTGGGCGCGACTGTCGCGCAGGAGGTCGCGCGCATATTCGCGTTGCAGTGGCATCAGGACGGGCTGGCCCCCTACATCATCTTCGAGGGCAGGAACGACCACGGCGACGCGGAGATTCAGAGTGCGCAGACATGGCTGACGAAGAACTTCTCGATTGCCAATCCCGTTGATGAGATGATCAAGCAATCAAAGCTCGCGGAACGGACTTTCAAGCGGCGCTTCGCAGCCGCGACCGGCCATGCGCCCATCGCCTACGTGCAGCGGCTGCGGATCGAGGATGCGAAACGTCGGCTGGAACGCACCGGTTCGTCTGTGGACGATATCAGCTGGCGCGTAGGCTACGAAGACCCTGCATTCTTCCGCCGGCTTTTCAAGCGCACCACCGGGATGACGCCCGGCGCCTATCGGAGGCGGTTCCAGATACCGGAGTTCGCTCGCGGGTAGCTCGCAATCGGGCGGTCAGCCGCGCTCAGGACCGGAAATCTCGCATCCATCTGGATCAGCGCTCGACATGTTGAATGCCAACATTGACTCGAGATGACCAGACGGCTGCCTAAACTCAGGTCTCGACTATGCTCACGTCGATCTGAAAGTCCGCCTTTGAGGGTCCGAAGCCAGAAGTTGCCGGTCCGCTGTCGGCCCGGAACTGCCGGTCGATGTTGCGTCCCAAGTCCAAGTCAGATTTGCCGATACCCATAAGCAAATGAGTTGGATGGACCCCATCCGCCATGCAAAGCGCGCCAGCAGGTCGGCCTGCCACCCAACGTGGCGGTTGTACAGGCGTACCAGGTGGTCTGTGGCAGGAATACGGCACCGGTGCGGCTGGCGCCGCCTGATGCTCGGCCTGCTTGTCACCCTCGGCTTGTGCAAACTATTCAACCTGCTGATTGGCGGCGCCCCGCAGGCCACATGGATTCGGTGCAGCAGACTGTGGCGATTTCGGGAGACACCTCAACCGCAGTCCCACGTGCGGGAACCGGCAATGCCGCTCGCCGCCAGGCGCTCTTTTTCGGCATCGCCTGAACTGGCTCGCTGCGGGGCGTGACGAAGGACGCTAATGCGACGAAGTGGTGGCAGCCAGAGCCCAGTCCTGTGTCGTTCCCGGACGTTCCCACGGAACGTTGACAGCGATTCCCGGCCAGTTCAGTCTTCGCCTCGCAACAGGGAGCGTCAACACGCCGGCAATCGCCGTGCCGGCAAAGGGAGGACGTGATGTACGGGCTTATATCCGCAATTTTGGCAGGCGCGGCTCTATCCTACGTGTCATTGCTGCCCGCTACCGCGCAAGACTCGACCGAATGGATCGGCACCTGGACAGCAAGCCTGCAGCGGGCTTGGCAGGCCGACTTTCCGATCCCGCTCGGCTTTCCCAGCAACTATTTCCGCAGCACGATCTGGCAAAATCGCGCGTATCAGCATAGTCGGCAGCAAGATGCGCATCGTCCTCTCCAACGAGTATGGCACACAGCCGCACAAGGTCGGGGCCGCCCATGTCGCCATCACCACCGACGCAGCGGCGATCAAGCCCGAGTCCGACCGTGTCATGACCTTCGGCGGCGAAAGCACTCAAAAATTTCTATCGAATCGATTGCGCAAACGTTTCGATCACCCTAAGCTCCCTCGAAATCCGTCATCAGAGCGGACAGGAAACGCATAGGGAGGAGCGCTTGCAGGCGCTGAATCGTCTTGCCGACAATGGCTGAGGTGGCGCGGCGCGCCGGCGTGTCGGTGTCGACCGTCTCGCATGTCGTCAACAACACGCGCTTCGTTTCGCTGGAGAAGGCGAAGCTGATCAACGACGCCATCGCCGCCATGGGTTACCAGCCCAATGAGCTGGCGCGCTCGCTGAAAGCGTCCACCACCAACAGCGTTGGCCTGGCGATCTCGGCGATCTCCAACCCCTATTTCACGGACATCATCTGCGCGGTCGAGGCCGAATGCGCGCGGCTCGGGCTGATGGTGTTTCTCTCCGACACGCAGGAAGACCCCGACCGCGAATTGCAGGTGGTGCGCGCCTTTCACCAGCGCCGCGTCGACGGCGTCATCCTGGCGCCGTCGGGTTCGCCGCAACGCGCCATCGACTATCTCGCCGACAAACAGGTGCCTTGCGTGTTGATCGACCGTTTCGCCGACGATCGCTTCGATCAGATCGGCGTCGAGAACGACACCGCGATGCGCGCGCTGATCGACCATGTCGCCTCCTTCGGCCACAAGCGCATCGGCTACATCGCCGGACAGCCAGGGCTGGCGACGACGCGCGAACGCATCGAGGCGTTCCAGGCCTCGCTTGCCGCCAATGGACTTGAAAGCGTGCCGCACTATGTCTCGGCGGAGAATGTCGACACGGCGGCGGCAACGGCATCGACGCATGCGATCCTGTCGCTGCCGACGCCGCCCACCGCATTGGTCACCGGCAACAACATGACGACGATCGGAGCCGTTCGCGCCATCCGCCAAGAAAATCTGTCGATCCCGCGCGATCTGTCGCTGGTCGGCTTCGACGATTTCGAATGGGCCGACTGTTTCGAGCCGCGGCTGACGCTGGTCGAGCAGCCCTGCACTGAGATCGGCCGCCAGGCTGCGGCGTTGCTCAGCGCCCGCATCGCTTCGAGCGATGCCGCACCTCGCGCGGTGCGGCTGCAGGCGACCTTGCAGGCGCGAGAATCCTGCGGGAGGCCGAAATGACCGCGCCGCTGCTGGTGATGACCGGCGCGGTCAAACGCTTCGGCGGCGTGCAGGCGCTGCGCGGCGTCGATTTCGATCTCAAGGCCGGCGAAATTCATGCGCTGCTTGGCGAGAACGGCGCCGGGAAGTCGACCTTGATGAACCTTCTCTCGGGCGTCTACACACCGGACGAAGGCACCATCGAGATCGACGGCAAGCCCGTGCGCTTCAACAATCCGCGCGAGGCGCAAGCAGCAGGCATCGCCACCATTTTTCAGGAGCTCGACCTGGTGCCGTCCCTCGACGTCGCCGCCAATCTGTTCCTCGGCCGCGAGCTGATGCGGCCCGGCGGCTTCCTCGACGTGCCGGCGATGCGCCGCGAAGCCAAGAAGCGGCTGGAAGCGATTGAGATCGCCATCGATCCGGCTGCGATGGTCGCCGACCTGTCGATCGGCCAGCGCCAGGTGGTGGCGATCGTCAAGGCGCTGTCCTATGCCTCGCGCGTTCTGATCATGGACGAGCCGACGGCGGCACTTACCGTGGGCGAAGTCGAGCGGCTGTTCGACATCATGAGAAAACTCGCCGCCACCGGCGTCGGCATCGTCTACATCTCGCACCGGCTGGAAGAAGTGCCCGGTATTGCCGACCGGGTGACGGTGATGCGCGACGGCCGAGTCGCCGGGATCACCGAGCCGCATGCGCCGCAGGCCGAGCTGGTACGGCTGCTGGTCGGGCGTCCCCTGGACGAGCTCTATCCGGCGCGCATCAAGGCTGCCGGCAAGCCGCTGCTCAGCCTGAAGAATGCCAGCTTCAAACTCGCCCGCGACAGCGCCGGCTGGCAGGCGCCGCAGGGTGTTTCGGTTGATGTCCATGAAGGTGAGATTGTCGGTCTTGCCGGCATCATGGGGGCAGGGCGCACCGAGCTGTTGTCCGCGCTCTACGGCACCGGCCTGTCGGGCCGCTGGGAGGGCGAGGTCGCCATATCGGGTAAACCGGTGAAACTGGATTCGATAAGCGCGGCTCGCCATGCCGGCATAGCCTTCGTCACCGACGACCGTCGGGGCTCGGGCCTGATGCTGCGAATGGCCGTCGGCCTCAATCTGGTGATGTCGGTCATCTCAAGGATCTCGCCGAACTGGCTGGTCTCGCCGCACCGCCAGGCCGAGGCGGTGAAGGAATCCTTTGGCCAGTTCGATATCCGGCCGAAGAACCCTGATATCGCGGTCGGCGCGCTGTCCGGCGGCAACCAGCAGAAGGTGGTGCTGGCCAAGGAGATCCTCGGCAACCCGCGCCTGCTTCTGCTCGATGAGCCGACGCGCGGCGTCGATGTCGGCGCCAAGGGCGAAATCTACGCGCGGCTCAGGGCCCTTGCCGCGCAGGGGCTGGGCATACTGGTGGCATCCAGCGAGATGCCGGAACTGATCGGTCTGTGCGACCGCATCGTGGTGCTGCGCCAGGGGCGCAATGTGGCGGAATTCATGGGCGGCGTCGACGAGCACACGGTGCTGGCCGCGGCTAACGGCAGGGAGGCCTGATGTCTGACGACAAGATTTCGCCGGCAAGCGCGCCGGCTCCAGCGGCGCCCCAAAAGCATCGCGACCCGCTGGCGCTGATCGTGCGCTTCCAGAGCCTGATCGGCCTGGTGCTGGTGGCGATCGGTGGCATCATCTTCTCGCCGCGCCGCCATGGCGAGATCCTGTTCCTCAACCCCGACAACATCGCCAACATCGTGCGCGCCGTATCCGAGACCGGCATCATCGCCATCGGCATGACCTTCGTCATCATCACCGCCGGCATCGACCTGTCGGTCGGCGCGGTGCTTGGCCTGTCCAGCGTCGTCACCGCCTCGATGATGATTTCGGGCGGCTTCGGCCTGATCCCGACCATCCTTGCCGTGCTCGCTTTGGGCATCGTCTTCGGCGCTATCCAGGGCACCATCTCGACCCGCTTCCGGCTGGAACCCTTCATCGTCACGCTGGCCGGCCTGCAGGCCGCGCGCGGCCTGGCGCTGGTCGTCTCCGGCAACCAGTACATCAACATTTCCTATGGCGACGGGCCGGGCCTGGCGCCGCCGGTGTTCGCCGTGCTGGGCGAGCGGCTGTTCAACAACACCGTGCCGGTGGCCACCCTCGTGTTCGTCGTCTTTGCCGCTGTCGCCACCATCGTGCTGAACACCACGCGCTTTGGCCGCTATGTCTTTGCCGTCGGCGGCAATGAGCGCGCCGCGCGCATATCCGGCGTGCCGGTCTCGATGGTGAAAATTGCGGTCTACGCCATCACCGGATTTGCCGCCGCCCTTGCCGGCATCGTGCATGCCGGCCAGTTCAATTTCGGCAGCGCCAATGACGGCATGGGCTATGAACTGACAGCCATCGCCGCCGTGGTCATCGGCGGCACCAGCCTGTTCGGCGGCGCCGGCTCGATGGTCGGCACCGTCGCCGGCACCATCATGCTCGGCGCGCTCGCCAACATCCTGCAGCTCAACAACATCACGCCCGCCATGCAGCTGCTCGCGACCGCCGCGATCATCGTTCTGGCGGCAGTGCTTCAATCTCTCGTTCGCCGCCGCGAGGGGTTGGGTCGTTAGTGCATGTCGCGCAAAAGTGACATCGGTTTTGCGATGACGACATGCACCAACAAACAAGGAGGAGACGGCAACACGTGAACGTCAAACCAAGGTCTGGCCCCGGCCCGACGAGGAGGAAGTTATGAAAACCATCAAAAGAGCATCGACGCTCAAGGCCGTGCTGCTGGCCGGCGCTGGCCTGTGCATTGCCGGCTCCGCTTACGCCGCCGAGCCGCTGGTGAAAGCCTGCGCCAAGGACGGCCAGTTCATCATCGGCTTTTCGCAGGCCAACAATGCCGAGCCCTACCGCCAGCACGTCAATGACGAGCTGGAGGCAGCGGTCAAGGAAGTGCCCGGCTTCACGCTGCAGATCGCCGACGGCGCCGGCAACGTCAACACGCAGACCTCGCAGGTCGACAATTTCATCACCCAGAAGGTCGACATCCTTTTGATCTCGCCCTTCGAGGCCGCACCGCTGACGCCGGCGGTGAAGCGCGCCATGGATGCCGGCATCCCGGTCATCGAGCTCGACCGCAAGACGGTCGGCGATCCCGGCAAGGACTACACCGCCTTCATCGGCGGCGACAATTTCAAGATCGCCGAGGAAGCCGGCAAATACACCGCCAAGACCCTGCTGCCCGATGGCGGCGAGGCGGCGGTGCTGCAGGGCCTGCCGAGCTCGACGCCCGCCGTCGAGCGCCTCAACGGCTTCAAGGAAGGCGTGAAGGGAAACCCGAAGGTCCAGATCGTTGCCGAGCAGGCCGCCGACTGGGTGCCGGACAAAGCGCAAGTCGCCTTCGCCGCCATGCTGCAGGCGCACCCCGACATCAAGGTGCTGTACGCCTCCAACGACATGATGGCCGCCGGCGCGCTGCTCGCCGCCAAGGGCGCGGGCAAGGACGTCAAGATCATCGGCACCGACGGCCTGCCGGGCCCGGCCGGCGGCATCGAGGCGGTCGCCAAGGGAGACTGGGTCGCAACCTTCACCTACCCGACAGGCGCCAAGGAAGCGATCGAGATGTCGAAAAAGATCCTGCTGGATTGCGCGACCGAGGTGGACAAGACGGTGACCGTGGAGACGACCGCGATCACGGCCGAGAATGCCAAGCAGCTGATGGGGAAGTGACGGGCGGATAGAGCCGGTACTGAGGTCATATGGCAAGGCCCCGGGAGGGGCCTTGTTGCGTTACGGGAAACGGCCGCTTCGCGCCCACTTTCCGTCATACGCGCGAAATTCTTTGCTGCAAAAAGCCGCCTTCGGTCATATGGCCGGCGACGGCTGCAACGTCGCCAGAGACGACAAAGGTCGGCGCATCGAGCCCGCCTTCAAGAGATGCAACGCATTCTTATTGCCGCTGTGAGTTCCGGGTCGGCTTTTACCGGCGGAGCCGGGTAATTGCTCACGGAGCATGGCGCGATCTGTGGGACATCGCCTCGAACGTTGATTAGGCTCAACCACCGACGCCGCGTCCTCACTGACACGTAAAGCTACCGTGGGCAAGTCATCCACGGAAAGCTGCGTCGCGACCTGACGGCGGTTACTCGCGCGATACAGAAAGTCCCCGAAGAAGCGGAGTGTACGCGGTTAGCCTGCGGGATATGAATTCGGTGAAGAGCCGCACGCGCTTCGTCTTCCGTGTCTCCCCCTGTGTGAGAAGCCAAACCGTTCCGTACATGTGCAGGTCGGCCCCCGGCACTCTCGTTAGCAGGGGGTCGGCATCGCCGACGAAGCATGGCAGTGTCGTAATACCAAGTCCTTGCCGTACAGCCGCTATTTCCGCCGCGGCGTCCGTGACCCTAAAGGGAGCGCCTGTGGTGCGAACCTCACCCTCGCTGGCCCACTCCGGAATGCCATGCATACTTATCACGATCCATCGGATGGGATCAGGCACGTCTTCGCGCAGTGCGGCTAGTCGCTCTCGGGATAAATAGACGCCGCCGAACAGCTCCGGCCCCTTCAGGCCGTGAAGATTAAGCGGCAGGGTTTTGCGGTCGTAAACCACGCGGATCGCGACGTCGGCCTCTCTGTTGGTAAGGTTTGCCAGCTCGCCGGAAGACAGTATCTCCATCTCAATATCCGGATGTAGACGCGCAAACTCGGCGAAGTCCGGCATGAGCAGGTGCGTCGCCAGGATCGGTGTCAACGTCACCCGCAGAAGTCCGCGCACGCTTTGGTCGCGCCCGAAGACGCGCGTCTCCAACTGGTGCGACGACGCTTCCATCTGGATCGCAAGCTCGAGGACCTCGTCGCCAGCGGGCGTCAGGCGGTAGCCTGAGGGCAGCTTTTCGAACATCTGCGTCCCAAGGCGTTCCTCAAGCTGGGCGATGCGTCGCAAGACCGTCGCGTGATTCACACCCAGGCGCTTGGCGGCAGCCCGAACAGAGCCTCCGCGGGCGGCGGCCAGAAAGTACCGGACATCATCCCAATCGATCATGGTGCTTTCCCGCGCCGCAAGCTGCGCCTCTTGAATAACATAGTACCACGTTAGGCCGTGACGTGAACGCTCGTTTCGAAGTTTAAATCGCCCGGCCGGATCGTTTACGCACCACTGATGTGCTCGCTTTCGCACTCACCGCCTGACTTCGGCGATCCCAAGTTAAGGCTCTCGGGGATTTCCCAAACAGCCAACGACCATAGACGCCGAAACGAAGGAAGCTCGACATGACCAGATTGAATGGAAAGACCACCGTCATCACGGGCGGTGCTACCGGCATCGGCCTCGCCGCCGCCAAGCGCTTCATCGACGAGGGCGCCTTCGTCTTCATCTTTGGCCGTCGGCAGGAAGCGCTGGACGCCGCTTTGGCCGACCTTGGGCCCAATGCCCGCGCGGTGAAAGGCTCGGTCTCCGATGAGGCCGACCTCGACCGACTCTACGCGGCGGTGAAGGCCGAGCGCGCTAGCCTCGACATCGTCTTCGCCAATGCCGGAGCCGGAGGCCCGCTTCAGCTAGGCCAGATTACCGCCAAGCACATCGACGAAACCTTCGACACCAATGTGAAGGGTACGATCTTCACAGTCCAGAAGGCGTTGCCGTTGATGGGCCCGGGCGGTTCGATCATCCTGACCGGATCGAGCGCCGGCACGACGGGCGCCCCGGGATTCACTGCCTATAGCGCAAGCAAGGCGGCAGTGCGCAACCTCGCGCGAACCTGGGCGGAGGACCTGAAGGGCACGGGCATCAGGGTAAACGTTTTGTCGCCCGGCGCGACCGCGACCGAACTCGCGAAGGAAGCGCTGGGCGAGGAGGGCCAGAGGGCCTACGGCGCGATGACGCCTCTCCAGCGCATGGCCGATCCGTCGGAAATTGCGGCGGTGGCTGCCTTCCTGGCGTCGTCGGACAGCAGCTTCATGACCGCCAGCGAAGTCGCCGTCGATGGCGGCCTGGCGCAACTCTGACCCAGCGCGATCCCGCGTCCGGCAGTACGATGAAGGATAGAACGTCATGAAAAAACTTGAAGGCAAGGTCGCAGTCATCACGGGCGGAAGCAGCGGGATCGGGTTGGCCACCGCCAAGCGGTTCGTGGAGGAAGGTGCGCACGTCGTGATCACAGGGCGACGGGAGAAAGAGTTGAAGGAGGCCGCGGGCTTCATCGAGAGAAACGTTACGACCGTCGTAAGTGACGTGTCGCGCCTGGAGGACCTGGACCGGCTCTATGCCGTCGTAAAGGAGAGACATGGTCAGATCGACATTCTATTTGCGAACGCGGGCGCCGGAACAATCGCTCCGCTCGCGGTCGCTACTGAGGCCCATTTTGACCAGACCTTTGATGTGAACGTGAAGGGGCTGTTCTTTACGGTACAAAAGGCCCTTCCTCTCTTCAGAGACGGCGGTTCGATTATCCTGACCTCTTCGGTCTCGAACGTGTTGGGACTGCCGGGATTCAGCGCCTATGCCGCAAGTAAGGCGGCTGTGCGCAACTTCGCGCGCGCTTGGACACTGGAACTGAAAGACCGCAAAATCCGCGTGAATACGATGAGCCCCGGACCGACCGAGACCCCCGCCTTGGAAACAACGACGGGCCTTACACCTGAACAAGCCGAGCAAGCGGCCGCGCAGTTTGCTTCACAGATCCCAATGGGTCGCAGAGGCAAGCCAGAGGAAATCGCGGCTGCCGTCACGTTCCTCGCGTCAGATGAAAGTTCTTACATCACCGGCGTGGATCTCGCCGTCGATGGAGGCATGGCGCAGGTCTGACCCTCAGCATCACAAGATTGGAGAAATATTATGAGCTACGCAATTATCGGCTTCGGCAATATCGGCAAGGCCCTGGCAAAAGCATTTGCCCGCAAAGGCATTAAAGTATCCGTCGCGACCACGCGCGCCCCCGAAACCTTTGCAGCCGATGCGGCCGCGATCGGGCCTACGATTATTCCCAAAAAGCTGGCAGAAGCCGTCACGGCGGACATCATCTTTTTGGCTGTCCGTTTCGAGTCGCACCCGGAGGTCGCGAAGGCGCACGCCACCTGGCAGGGAAAGACCATCGTCGATGTGACCAATGCCTACGGCGTTGCTCCTGAAAAACTAGGGGGACAGCCTTCTTCCAAGTTCGTTGCGCAGGCATTCTCTGGTGCAAGGCTGGTCAAGGGCTTCAACCATTTGATCGCTGCCACCCTCGACCAGGATCCGGCCATGCATGGTGGCAGAAGAGTCGTGTTCCTGGCGAGCGACGACGACGCTGCCGCAGCGGAGATTGGTGCGCTCGCGGAAAATCTCGGTTTCTCGCCGATCAAACTTGGCGGGCTGTCGGAAGGTGGACTGCTCATTCAGGCGCGCGGAAATAGCTGGGGTCATCTGATCTTCAAGGACCTGGTCAAGTTCGACCGATGAACACGACGTGCCCACGGCAGGGCCACGATGCACGGATCGGATCGAGCGCGATGCGATCCGTGCAAAATGGAGAAATTCCCATGAACATTGAGAAGAACATCCAGACTGTGAAGAAATTCTTTGCCGCGATCGGCCGCGGCGACAGGGAGGCTCTGCTGGCGCTGGTCGCTGAAGACATCGAGTGGATCATTCCGGGCGAGGACTGGCCACTGGCCGGAACGCGCTACGGACACGCCGGCTTGGCGGATTTGCTTGAGACGGCCTCCAAGTCGATCGAAACGTCCACGGAACCTCGTGAGTTCGTAGCGCAAGGAGACCGGGTAATGGTCGTCGGATTTGCCAAGGGGAAGATCAAAGCCACGAACAAGACGTTCGAGGATGACTGGATCTTCGCCATTACTGTCCAAGACGGCAGGCTGACCAACATCCGGGAATATGTCGACACGCAGGCGTTGGCCCGCGCCTCGCAGATGAACGCGTCCGGGGGGGTGCGTAGCGCTGGCCGACTTCGGCCATGGTTTCGGGGTGGACGGTGGATCAGCCGTGGTGCCCCTTCTCATACAGCGCACTCGTCGATTGCCCAACCGTAAAGGAGATTCCGATGTACGACCAAGCCAAGCTATCCGAATTGACCCGGTTCGCACGCATAGTTGCCGGCTCCACCGTCATTGACGTTTACCCAGGCGACGGCGACTGGACCCGTCTCTTCTCCGACATCGTTGGACCCGAAGGAAAGGTCTACAGCTTTGTGCCGGCCGAAGTCGCCCACTTCAGGAACGATCCGGTCGGCCGCATGCAGACGCTCGCGAAAGAGCCGGGCCGAGAGAACGTCGAAGCCGTCTCGGCGGACCTCGTGGCGATGCCTGAGGTCACTCAACCAGCGGATGTCCTGTGGCTGCACCTGTTCTACCACGATCTCCATACGGCACTGATCCAGGCCAAGGGTGCGACGGTGGCCGACTTCAATCGAGCCGTCTCCGAGCGGCTGAAGCCCGGTGGATCGTACGTCATCGTAGACCACGCCGCCGCCGTCAGGGCGGGCACGAGCGACGCACAGTCGCTGCATCGTATCGAGCCTGCATCCGTTCGGGAGGAGGTAGAGGCGGCCGGCTTCGTACTGGATGCGGAAAGCAACATTCTCGCGAACAAGGACGATGCGCACTCGATCAAGGTTTTCGATCCCTCGATCAAAGGCGAGACCGATCGCTTCACCTACCGATTTTTAAAGATTTGACACTGGGCGTTGTCAACGATGAGGTCGGCTTTCGCACGGGACCGATTGTGGGTCGGAACAACAGGTTGAGCAGAAGTTGGTTGAAACTGGATCGTCCGCTGTCGGCCCATCGCCGCCAGTCGACTGCGGTTCAAGGGGAGTCGGCCATTGGCACTGTCCTTTCCTCGGGCAGTTCCATTCTCGTTTTCCCGCTTTTCAAGTCCAGGCACGCGCTCTAGTCCCAAACACCGCAATGAGAGCTGCAAGGATCGTAACCAGCAGTGCGTACGAGACAAAGGCCTGCCAGGCAGCCCCGGGTAAGCCGACGAGGAGGAGGGTATCGTTTCCGCCAGGAACAAGTATGGCGCCCAAGCCCATTAGCATCCCTCCCGCGAGATGCCTCATGAGGCCCTGCCACCTGGGCCACTTGATGAGGACGCGGTGTTCTCGCAGAGCCGCTGATGTGATGCTGCCCAAAGCCATGCCGGCGATGGTTACTGCGCCCGCTACCGGGACCGAGACGATGGTCTCGATTGATGCGGTTATCGAGAAGAGGGGCGTGAATATCGCAAGTAGCACAAAGGTGAGACCGACCGCAGCCATTGAAAGACTGAGAACCCAAAAGTTCTTCTCCCTGCCTCTCGTAACGGCAAATCGCGCGAGCGCGAGAAATGCCAGGATGCCGACCAAGGGAAGTATGCCGCCCGGCAGCGACATGCTCAGCGGAGGCTGAACTGGGAGCAACTTGGTGAGTGGCTCGATGTAGGTCACAATGAAGATGCCGACGAAAACCAAGGCGAATTCTATTTCGCCGTTACCGAAATGGCCTACCGAACCGAACACGCAAGCGCCATTCACGTAGCTTCCGAGCGCGAACAGCACCGTTCCCACGGCCAGATACCCAAGGGGCAGCCACCCCTCCGACATGAACGGCGAGATATCGAGAAGCGCATAGACCAGGCTCGCCCAAAGAGCAGATTCCAGCAACGCGATCGATCTTGCCGGTCGTTTGCGCGCCACCAAGTCGGCTGTGGCTATCACCGTGCAGATCGACCCGCGGTTTAAAGCGAAGCCCAATGCGAAGCTCAAGATCGCGATCAGGCCTATGCCTAGCCAATCCGCTCCGGAGGCGCCCGCGAAGGTCAGGTCGGGAACTATGTCGGATAGAGCATTCATGCCGTTGTTGCTCGCTGGTTCTGGATCGCATCGGTATCAAGCCACTCCCGCCAGATCGCCGTCCGCAGTCAACAATTCGGCGCTCCACATCCAGAGGGAAAATCCCCGAAAACGATGTGCCCTTGCGCATCAATCGACGTGAACCATGGCGTCCCCAACGTGTAGGATCCCGGGCACGCCTTGCCCCGGCACGTCGTGCCCGAGCGGGATCGGATGGTCGTGCCTCTTCCTGTTCGCCCGCAACTTGTCGAACGTTTTGGTATACGAGCCCTCGGCCACCGTCTGGATAGTGCAATCCAAACACCAGAGGAGCCGGGGCGGACCTTAGCCTTTGCAGCGTGGGAAAGCCATGTGCATGAAACGGCAAACCTATTTTCCGCGCACCGCGCGCCCGTAATGTTCGAGGAGGTGGGTGAAGGAACCTTTGCCTCCTAGCCATGTTTCGCAACTGGACCGACCACAGGAGAACCCTCATGGCCTCTAAATCGTCACGCGACATGCCCGGCCCCGAGCCACTAAAGGATAAGGATAGGGGGAGAAGAGAGGCGGCTTCCAAAACCCCTGACAAGACAAATGACTGGGATCGCGATCAAGTTCACGGTGAGGGCGACACTATCGGCTTAGAGACCGAGCAGGGAATTGAGTCGAAGTAGCCGCCTGGTGCGGGTGGGCGAGAAACCGCGTCCAACACCGTGTACGAGTGTCTGTCAACCTAGTCGCAACCAACACTAACGCCAGTCGTTGACCTATGCTGGCTCGTTCCAGCCACTCCAGACCCTGCCCGCTGCTCTCCCCAAAGACAGCGGGCCTTTTTCGCAATGTGGCGGTTTTTTGCTTTTCTCTTGGGAACTCGGAGCCTCACCGGTTGGGTTATGGCGGCGGGTTTCTCCTCGGGAGGCTGGCGACTCCAAAGAAAAACCCGCCGACCTAAGTCAGCGGGCCATCTCCCTCGTACTACGCTCCACCAAGGATTGGCCCCCGCCAACAACCTAGGGTCCGAGCGATGGCACCATCATATGAGCCTGCCATAAAATTCGCTGTAGCGAACCGGCAACAGCGGTCCGAATTCACAGCTTGGGATGAAACTTATCGCCCGCTGGCGGGCATTTTGCTTTGTGGTGCGGAACGTCTTTGCACTCGGATTGTTGTTGGTCATTCGACCGTGTTCCCTCAGCGCAGTCTGGAGACCAAGATGTCCGCATCATGGTCGGCCCGCGCCGCCTTGACCGAACGCGCGGGCCATCCCTCTCAGGACCCCGAAATGATACAGCGCGCCGAAAAATTTCTGGGTGAATGGACCGAGAGGTACGATTTGTCCAAGGTTGCTCCGGGCGTGACCAGACAGAGATTGAGCGGTTGGCACGATGCCTTATCGCCGACGCTGAGGCAGAGGGTATCAGTGAAACCGATCTTACCGAAGCGTTTGACGACGATACGCGGTATTCGGCTTTAGCCGAGCTGCTTGTTCCGAAGGCTTAAGCCAATGAAGAGACGAGCAGTAGCAATTTCTACAATTTCAGGTGTGACCGGAAACCTTACCTACTAGCCCGCGAGGAGCAAAGGTATATTCGAAGGAGTGGCCGCGTTTTTCGTCCACGACGCGGATCCAAACCGGTTCGGCGTTTCGAAGTGTCACGGAGCGCTCGGTTGCCTCTTGGGCCGCCCTCAATGGTGTCGTCGCATTGACGACGTGCGTGGCTGTGACGGTATCGCCGTCCAATTCCTCAACATGATACGTGGGCACCGGCCGCTCCTAGTTGTCCAGCCCAAGCGGCTCAGGATCGGATTGCTCGTGCCACAGCACTTGCCGAATGTCGCGCCAATCGACTCGCTGGCCGTATATCGGGCATTCGTGAAAATGGTCGTGGCCGTTCCCAGGCTTGTTAGGCTTGCCGGGCGCAGACGGTGGTCCAAGATCCGAAATTCTTGTCATGCACAACCGAACACCGTTCTTCGGCAAAGGTTCCGAACCCACCCTTCAGGTCCGTATATCCGACGTCACATCGTCCAGCATTTTAAGTGCGGTGCTCTTGTCTGCGGACTGCAGTAGCCGTTGATCGATAGCTGCGGCCTTGAACGCCGCGAAAGCGATGGCAGGACCGCGCTCTTGTATGAAAGTGCAAGACGAGGAACCTAGCCGGCTGCATTTGCTTTATGCATCAATGAGCACGCGCGGTATCAGCTTCCTCGATCGCTGAATCGCCAACAATCTCCCCGAAACGGCGAAGGGCGGCCGATTTGAATCCGCTCAACTGTGGCAGAAAAACAACTGTATGAATCGGCGAGCTCTGCTACCAAAGGGTAGGTTACGGGAGATCACCTATGAAGAAGCTGGTTCTTGCTTTATCGTTGTCTTTGCTGACATCGTCAGCCTTTGCTGCGGATGCCATTGTCGAAGAAGCCGCGCCGGTATTTAGCTGGACAGGAGGGTACATCGGCCTTCAGGCAGGTTATGCTTGGGGTAATGGCAACATAGACCAAATCGGTGGACCGGGCTTTGTCGACACAGATCCCGACGGGTTCCTTGGAGGTGTCTACGCCGGTTACAACTATCAGATGTCCAATAACATTGTGATTGGTGCGGAACTGGACGTCGTATATGCGAATGTTGATGGCAGCGCCCAAGTATTCGCCGCTCCTGGTTTCCCAATTCCGGGCGCCAGCGTCACCGAAGAACTCAATTGGAGTGGGGCGGCCAGACTTCGCCTGGGATATGCCGTTGATCGCTTTCTTCCTTATATTGCGGGTGGCGTGGCTTTTGGCGACATCGACATAAGCAACAATACCGGTCCAGGTTCGTTCGGAGATACATTCACAGGATGGACGATAGGCGTGGGCTTGGATTATGCCATGACCGACAATCTGCTGCTGCGAGGCGAGTATCGCTATACTGACTTCGGCACAGAATCATTTGGGGATCTGGTCAATTCAGATGTTGATCTGAAGACCAACGAGATTCGTCTTGGCATCGCCTACAAATTCTAATCCCCTGAAGTCCCGTAGAAAAGCCTGTCGCTTGCCGCGACGGGCTTTTTTGCAAGAACCGGAAACATGTCCCCCGTTGCGGCGACCCCCCTCAAACGGAGTTCGCTACCATGGCTAGGACTAAACCCTCCAGGAACAGCTCGACAGCTTCATGATCCAGGCTGAACGTTTGCACAAGGCAATGGTGATCGGAAGCGCGGGCCAAAAAGTTAGGTGGGCTCGCTTGAACCATCGCCTGACTTTCGTTGACTACTCGGAACCAGTGTGTCTGTAGGGCTCTTGGCCAGAGCGATCGACCAACGATGCTTTCCATCTTGCTCCACATGGAAAGTCAGATGTGCTGCCTGACAGCGTTGCGCCGCATTCCGGTAGTTCGGGATGCCTTTGCCACTACCCAAAAGCAGACCTCACCCGAAAGCCATTCCCTCTCGGTAAAATAAGCCGCGTTACCTCCTTTGCCAGCTCATGGGTTCCGACAGCGCCTTCATAACGTGGAGCTCAAAGGCGCCGGGCGCATGGCTGGCATCGGCCAACTGGCGGGCATCCCACTCCTGGGCAATGCTGCCCTCGGCCAGAAGCACCGCGCGGTTGCACAGGCCGGGCACCGCTTCGACCACGTGGGTGGAGATGATGACGGCATGGCGGCCACTTGAAGCCAAAGCCAGGATGATGCGCTTCACCTCGAAGGCGGCAAGCGGATCGAGGCCGTTCAGTGACTCATCGAGGATCAGCAGCGGTGGCGCACCGAGCAGAGCCGCGGCAATAGCGATCTTGGCCCGCGTGCCGAGGGAATATTCGGCGATCAGCCGGTCGATCCAGCGCTTCAGCCCGAGTCGTTCGGCGACATTGACGCCAGGCCAGTCGCTTTCGGCGCAGCCACGGATCGAGGCAACGAGTTGGAGGTATTGCCGCCCGGTCAGCGCCACCGGTAGATCGGATGGATCTATGGCAAGGCCGAAGCCGGACTTGGCACGCTCCAGTGCGCCGGCAAGGTCGACGCCGTCGATCGCCACCTCTCCCCAGAGCGGCCGGATCTGGCCGGTGATTGCCCTGAGCAAGGTGGATTTGCCTGAACCGTTGGCGCCGAGCAGGCCAAGGATGTCGCCTCGGTCGAGCGACAGATCGATGCCGCTGACAACCGCGCGGCCCCCATAGCCGGCGCTGAGCCCACGAACCGCGAGGATCTCGGCAGGATCGACGCTGCTATCCATGGCGATATCTCCGTTGCGCCCGGTGCCACAGGAACAGGACAAGGGCGGCAAAGCCGATCAGCACCGTGCGGCCATATTCGAGCGACTCGTAGCTGGTGTAGGCGATGGCACTGAGGAAGCTCAGCGCGGCGACGAACGGCGCGGTCATGAAATAGGCGGCAAACACCGCATAGGCGCCGTTCAACGCCAGCAGCCAGAAGCCGCTGGCGAGCGGCATCGCCCAGGCCGACGGTTCTGCCGCCAGGGCAGCACCCGCCGGCAGGAGAAAGTAGGCGACCGACAATTGCAGGGGCAGCCGCGCCAGGCGCAGCCAGGCCCTGGCGAAGCCGAGCGGAGCCGTGCGCAGCACCGGCGAGCCGAGCGGATGGAAGCGCACGCTCAGCATGAAGACCATAAGGCCGCCGGTCAGGCCGGCCATGGCCGCCGGCACGGCATCTTGACGAACGAGGCTGATGAAAGCAGCAACGACCGCTGCGAAACCGAACAGGATGGCTGCTCCCACCAGCCGCCATGACAGCGTTATGCGGCCGGCAGGCAGGCCCCAGGCCCAGCTCGAGAGCCAGGCCGGCGTCGAACGATCGAAGGCGCCTAGCCAGGGCGTGCGCCCGACCGGATCGCCTGCCAGATCGGCAGTGTCGGGGTGGACCAGGTCGCGAGCGCTCCGCAGGCGCAGCACAGCTGCGACGCAAAAGCCGGCGCCAAACAGGATTGCGGCGCCGAGGCCCCAGACAGGCGCCAGTGGCTTGACGATGACGACACAGCCAAGGCCCACTGCCGTCGCGACGATGGAAGCAATGGGAACGCCAAGCGTACATGCCGCCACTGCCGCCATGCGCCGGCGCTCCCGAAGCGAGAGTGGCAACGCCCTCAGGAAAGGCGCGAAGGCACGCGACAGGCAAAGCCTGGCGAGCGCGTTGCCGGCGAAGCCGCCAAGACCAAAAAGCGTCCCCGGCAGGCCAAAGGTCCACAGCGGCTGAACCTGCCGCAGCGTTGCCGCCCCCGCCTGCAACGCGACAACGATGTCGGCGATGGCATAGGCAAGCAGAGCCCCACCGCCGGCCACGATCCAGGCAAGGTCGCGGCGGCGCATCGAACGCAAGCCAGCCAAGAGTTCGCGCCAAAGCAAGGTCAGGACAAGCCTGTCGTGCCGCATTGTTCCATCTTCGCGATCAGGTTTTGCAAGCCGGTTGGATATCGAAATAGGTCGGCCACGATTGTGCCGCCATTAGGGCCGTCGCGGCTCAACCTCCCGCGACGGGCTTGGCGTTGACATTCTTCAGCGCGATCAGCAGATAGTCCTGCATGGTCGCCTGAAGGTTGGTCGTTGCACTGCGCACCGCTGTCATCGCCTCCTTCACTGCGGCTTCATCGAAGGGCAAGGCTTTTTGCGCAGTCGCCAGATTGGCGCGCGCACTGCGCAGTTCGCGCAGCGCCTGGAAGGTGCGAGCGCGGTTGTCGCGCAGCACGCTGCGGAACTCCTTCCTCACCTCCGGCGGATAGCTGTTGGCGATTTCCGATATCAGCACGCGCGCCGCCGCGCCCTGGCGCAGGCCATGCACGGCGTAACCGCTCAGGAAGAAGTTGACTGCAAGCGAAAGGGCGAGCAGCACCAGCGTCGCCGTCCATATCCAGGAACGCTTCAAAGCGAATCCTCCTCTGCCGGATCGACCGTGACCCCACCGCCATCAGCCAGCGACGAACCGGAGGCCAGTGCCAGAAGCTCCGCATCGGACGGATCGTCCTGCAGCCGCGCCACCTGATAGCCTGCCAGCGTCGCTGCGACGAGGGCTGCAGCAGCGCAGGCCGCGAACCCGGTCGGACTCAAGAGCAGGCGCGCCAGGAAGGATGGGCCAGCCGAGCCGGCTTCGATGCGAGCCAGCACCTTGCGCGCCAGCGCCTGATCGTCGCCGTCTGTCAAAGCCGCCTCGAGCACAAGGCGATCGAGCGCGGCATCCGGATCGTCCTTCTGCTCTGCTGCCAGCAGGGCAAGCGCCTGCTGGCGGAAGGGCGCTGGCCACGCCTCGACGGTGTCGCCGAAGCGGCGCCGGTTTCGTTCGAATTCGTCCCGTGTCATGAGGACTTCCTTTCGCGGCCCGCGGCCGCCATTGCCAAATGATCCCTGAGTGCGCGCCGTCCGCGCACAAGCAATTGCTCGGTCGAGCCGACGCTGCCGCCCATCACCTCGGCGATCGCCGCAATGTCGAGGTCGCCTACGGC
>UCIA01000019.1 GCA_900472295.1 Hyphomicrobiales bacterium
TGTCCTGCCGGACATCTCCCCCACGAGGGGGGAGATCAGATGTCACGCCGGCTTTCGCCAATCACCAACGTTGCGGAAAGAGCGCCGGCGCCAAAGCCGCCAATCTCCCC
The DNA here is from genome assembly GCA_900472295.1 of Hyphomicrobiales bacterium. Lineage (GTDB taxonomy): Bacteria > Pseudomonadota > Alphaproteobacteria > Rhizobiales > Rhizobiaceae > Mesorhizobium. The sequence goes on from UCIA01000019.1 coordinate 111, forward strand.
ACGAGTGGGGGAGATGTCCGGCAGGACAGAGGGGGGGCGCGAAGAATCGCTGCGCTCGAGATTGGCCGAGCGAACCCGCCGGACTTAAACCCTTCTCTCCACCATCATCTTCTTGATTTCCGCGATCGCCTTGGCCGGGTTCAGCCCCTTCGGACACGTCTGGGCGCAATTCATGATGGTGTGGCAGCGGTAGAGCCGGAACGGGTCCTCGAGATTGTCGAGCCGCTCGCCCTTGGCTTCGTCGCGACTGTCGATCAGCCAGCGATAGGCCTGCAGCAGTGTCGCCGGTCCGAGATAGCGGTCGCCGTTCCACCAGTAGCTCGGGCACGAGGTCGAGCAGCAGGCGCACAGGATGCATTCATAGAGCCCGTCGAGTTTTTCGCGGTCTTCATGGCTCTGCAGCCATTCCTTGGCCGGCGTCGGCGACACCGTCTTCAGCCAGGGCTGGATCGAGGCATGCTGGGCGTAGAAATTGGTGAGGTCGGGCACCAGGTCCTTGACCACTTGCATGTGCGGCAGCGGGTAGACTTTGACCGCGCCGGCAATGTCGTCGCAGCCCTTGGTGCAGGCCAGCGTGTTGGAGCCGTCGATGTTCATGGCGCAGGAGCCGCAAATGCCTTCACGGCAGGAGCGGCGCAAGGCAAGCGTCGGGTCGATCTTGTTCTTGATCCATAGCAGCGCGTCGAGCACCATCGGCCCGCAATCGTCCATGTCGACGAAGTAGGTGTCGATGCGCGGGTTCTCGTCATCGTCCGGCGACCAGCGGTAGATGCGATATTCCCTGAGGTTGGTGGCGCCCTCCGGCTTCGGCCAGGTCTTGCCCGGCTGCACCTTCGAGTTCTTCGGGAGCGTGAGTTCAACCATGTTGGATCCTCAATATACCCGTGCCTTGGGTGCGATCTTGGCGAGGCTGATGCCACCGTCCTTTTCCGCCACCAATGGTTCGGTGTGCACGGGCCGGTAGTCGAGCGTCACCTTGCCGTCCTCGCTGAGGTGAGCCAGCGTGTGCTTGCGCCAGTTGACGTCGTCGCGTTTGTCGAAATCTTCCCGCGCATGCGCCCCCCGGCTCTCCTTGCGCGCTTCGGCGCCGTAGACCGTGGTGATGGCGTTGGCCATCAGATTCTCCAGTTCCAGCGTCTCGACCAGGTCGGAATTCCAGATCATCGAGCGGTCGGTGACCTTGATGTCCTTGAGCTCGGTCCAGATTTCCGAAATGCGCTTGCAGCCGTTCTCCAGCGATTCCTGGGTGCGGAACACGGCGGCGTCTTCCTGCATCGCTTTCTGCATCTTCTCGCGCAGCACTGCCGTCGGCGTCGAGCCATTGGCGTGACGCAGCCGGTCGAAGCGGTCCATGATCTTTTCGACCGAGGCTTCGTTGGGCGATGGGATTGCCGAATTGCGGTCGATGACCTGGCCGGCGCGGATCGCCGCGGCGCGGCCGAACACGACAAGATCGATCAGCGAGTTCGAGCCTAGCCGGTTGGCGCCGTGCACCGAGGCGCAGCCAGCCTCGCCGACCGCCATCAAGCCGGGCGACACCTTGTCCGGGTTTTCGGCTGTCGGGTTCAGCACTTCGCCCCAGTAGTTGGTCGGCACGCCGCCCATATTGTAGTGCACCGTCGGCAGCACCGGGATCGGCTCCTTGGTCAGGTCGACGCCGGCGAAGATCTTGGCCGATTCCGAAATGCCGGGCAGCCGCTCATGCAGCACGGCTGGATCGAGATGGTCGAGGTGCAGGAAGATGTGGTCCTTGTTCTTGCCGACGCCGCGCCCTTCGCGGATCTCCAGCGTCATGCAGCGCGAGACGACGTCGCGCGAGGCAAGGTCCTTGGCCGATGGTGCATAGCGCTCCATGAAGCGCTCGCCCTCGGAATTGACGAGATAGCCGCCCTCGCCGCGCGCGCCCTCGGTGATCAGGCAGCCGGCGCCGTAGATGCCGGTCGGGTGGAACTGCACGAACTCCATGTCCTGCAGCGGCAGCCCGGCTCTGGCTGCCATGCCACCGCCGTCGCCGGTGCAGGTGTGCGCCGAGGTCGCCGAGAAATAGGCGCGGCCGTAGCCGCCGGTGGCCAGCACCACCATCTTGGCCGAGAAGCGGTGGATGGTGCCGTCGTCGAGGTTCCAGGCGACGACGCCGGTGCAGGTGCCGTCCGGCTCCATGATCAGGTCGAGCGCGAAATACTCGATGAAGAACTGCGCATTGTTCTTCAGCGACTGGCCGTAAAGCGTATGCAGGATGGCGTGGCCGGTGCGGTCGGCGGCGGCACAGGTGCGCTGCACGGGCGGGCCGTCGCCGTAATTCATCATGTGGCCGCCGAACGGTCGCTGGTAGATCTTGCCCTCTTCGGTGCGCGAGAACGGCACGCCGTAATGCTCGAGCTCATAGACCGCGGCCGGCGCTTCGCGCACCATATATTCCATGGCGTCGACGTCGCCCAGCCAGTCCGACCCCTTGACGGTGTCGTACATGTGCCACTGCCAGGAATCCGGACCCATATTGGACAGCGAAGCGGCGATGCCGCCTTGCGCCGCCACCGTATGCGACCGGGTCGGGAACACTTTGGTGATACAGGCGGTGCGCAGACCCTGCTCGGCCATGCCGAGCGTGGCGCGCAGGCCGGCGCCGCCGGCGCCGACGATCACCACATCGAATTTGTGGTCGACATAGGTGTAAGCCGGGTTGGCTGATTTTGCGTCCTTGGCCAACTCAGCCTCCGAATGCGAGCTTGAGCAGGGCGAAGATCGAGGCGACGCCGACCGCTACGGTGAAAAATGTACTGAGCGCGATCGTCAGCAGCTTCAGGCCTTCGCTGATGACATAGTCCTCGATGATCACCTGCATGCCGAGCCGCATATGGTAGAGCCCGGAGATCAGGAAAAGGATCATCACCAGCGCCACGAAAGGATTGGCGAGTGCGGCCCGCACCTCGGCGAAGCCGGCGCCGTTGAGCGCAATGAGGAAGCCGACGAAAAACAATGTCAGCGGAATGTTGGCGAGCGCCGTCAGCCGCTGGCGCCAGAAATGCTGCGTGCCTTCATGCGACGAGCCGAGGCCGCGGACCCTGGCCATCGGCGTGCGCATGTCGTTGCTGCTTTTGCCGCTCATCACAGGGCTCCCCGCGCCATATAGCCGGCGACCCAGATCAGCAGCGTGAGCACAACCGAGCCGACCAGCGTCGCCCAGGCGATCTTCGATGCGGTGTGTTTCTCGAGCCCGGCGCCGGTATCCCAGACGAAGTGACGAATGCCGCCCAGCATGTGGTGCATCAAGGCCCAGGTATAACCGAACAGGACGAGCCGGCCGAGCCAGGTGCCGAAGGCCCAGTTGATCCAGTCGAAGGCGCCTTGCGAACTCGCCGCCGCCATCAGCCAGGCGGCGACCAGCAGCGTGCCGAAATACAGCGCGCCACCGGTGATGCGATGGATGATCGACATCGTCATGGTGATCGGCGGGCGGTAGATCGTCAGGTGCGGCGAAAGCGGCCGTTCACGTCTGGCGGTTCGGGTGGCTGGTGATTTGCTCATGGCTGCCCCAGTTCGAAGTCCGGAGCCGCAGAGGAAAGCGGCATTTACCGCCCCGATATATGACTTCAGACAGCCGGTTTCTAATGCTCTTTTTGCACCGCGTCAAAGCCAGAAAATCGTTTTGAAAACGTCATTTAGTCTGACAAAAGCCCGGCTTTCCGCTTCAATCGATTAGGGATCGGCCCGAAGCCGGCGCACCGTTCGCTGCAGTGCGAAAAAATCATCTGGCTCAATCGCCCGGATGTATTCAGGTCAGACCTCACCTGAATATCCGCACACCTATCAGCGCTTGCATGTCACGGGCGTCTTTCCACCCTTCATCACCAGCGCCTCGCGGCCGTCGATCACGATTGCGTCATGGGCGGCGCCATAGCGGCTGTTCTGGTTGGCAGGGGAGGCCGGCAGGTCTTCAGCTGTGCCGTCAGGACTGAGCACATGCAGCGACGTGCCGAGATTCTCGATGGTGATCCTGCCGCCGCCGGCGCAATTGTAGGTCGCGCTGCGCGGCTGCGGCGCGGCGACATCCGTGATGGTGATGGGAGCAGTCGCGACTGTCGGCGCGCCGGGCGCCACCGAAACGGCAGGAGCGACAGTGCTTGCGGCCTTCGGCGCGTTGTCCTGCGGCACACAGGCAGCAACGCTCAGCAGGGCGACAAGCCCAAGCGCTATCCGATAGGTCCGGTGTAACGCCATATGGTTGTCCTCCACGCGGCAAACTAGCCGCGATGCTGCGCCAAGATCAAGCTCACCCGGCGTCATTGCAATTGCATGTGCCCGGGGACGATGGTGCGGCCAAGCATGGCCGAATGATGGCCGGCGGGTTTTCCAACCGGTCGGATATTAACCATGTTTATCAAGAGATCGCCGCCGCATGCGTGTGACCTCTTAACAAAGGTTAATAAAAGGTTAATTTCCGATTCGAACCGGTCCGGAAGGAGAGGACACCCATGCGTATGAATTCGGAGAATTCAGGAAAAGCACGCCTTGCGGCGCTTGTGCTGGCCGTGGCCGCTGTCGGCTATGTCTCCCCCGCGCTAGCCTGGTCGCGTCACCATGACCGCGTCTATGCCGATTCCTTCGGCAATCTCGTCATCGACAGCGCCGCCGGCTACAAGCGCATCATCGTCGGCCAGGGCGCGCTGGCCAAGAAACTGTCCGACTACACCAGCGCCGGCCAGCCGGAAGCGGAGCCCGAAGTCGTCTACGAAGATGAGGCGGACCGCGTCTCCAGACGTGGCTGCTACCAGCCGCCGGTGTTCGTCAAGGGCCGCTCCTATATGTACGGCCTCTCCGACGGAGAGATGCCCAACCTCAGCCCTTGCCGCTAGACCAATCGACATGGCCGGCCTTTGTGGACGACTGCCGCACGATGCTCAGCCCGGTCGAGACGCGCACGCAGTTGCGGCCTGAGCCCTTGGCCAGATAGAGCGCATCGTCGGCACGCCGCAAAAGGTCGGAGAAATATTCCCCCGCATGAAGTTCGGCAACGCCGAAGCTGGCGCTGCAGCGATGGTCGGCGGGAAGTCCATCGATCGGCAAGGCGCCGAAGGCGCTGCGCGTGCCCTCGGCGAACAGCCTGGCGGCGGCAAGGTTGGTGCCCGGCAGGATGATGGCGAACTCCTCGCCGCCGATGCGACCGGCGACATGATGGTCGGCCGCCGCATCGCGCAGGAAACCGGCGAAAGTCTCGATGACGCGGTCGCCCGAGGCATGGCCAAAACTGTCGTTGATGCCTTTGAAATGATCGAGATCGGCAATGACCAGCGCCACTGGAACACCGCGGCGCATGGCGTCACGCAGCGCCAGCTTGGCATGGCGCTCGAAGCCGCCGCGGTTGAGCAGCTGTGAGAGCATGTCCATCTCCGACTTTGACGTCGCCTCGGCCAGCACATCGCGCACCAGCACAGCCAGTATCAGAAGCGCCAGAGCCAGCGCGAAGACGGTGCCCAGCGACTGTGACACCAGGGCGTAGCTGCTTTGCAGATAGGATTGCGGGTCGGCGCCCCAGCCGCCCAGGGCGCCGGCAATGAACGGCTTTGAGGCGAACTGCGCCGCGCTGGCCGCAAGGACGGCCATCAGGATGCTGTCGAGCCAACCGCGTCTTTGCCTGGACGACCAGACGATGGCCAGCCCGACGAATTGCATGGCGGCATAGGGAAGCTGGTAAGCCATCATGCGGGCAAGCGATTGCCGCGGCAGGTCCTGCACGAAATAGACGGCGACGGTGGCGAGGCCCAGGAAGAAAAGCATCGGCGCCCAGGGCGGCGTGACGCCGTATTTGTGGGCAAGCCCGCCATTGAAGGCGATGGTGGCGCCGAGGAAGACGGCAAAGGCGGTAACGACCACCGGCCGCGCATTGTCGAAGGCCGGGATGCTGAACTCGATGACGCAATAGGCCATGCCGAGCACATAGCCGAACGCCAGCCAGCGCGCCGCCGCACGCCCGACGCCGTGAACGGCGATCGTCATGAAGGCCGCGGCCAGCAGGCCGGCGACACACAGATTGATGACAAGAATGACGTCTGCGCTGCTCATGGCCTCTTTCGCGCCCGACTTTCTTGCACGCTTGGCCAACAGCAAATCATCGACGGGCGAAAAAGCCGTTAACGTGAGGTGCCCAAAGCAATTCCAGGAAAAGTGTGAAACGGTTTTCCGTCCGGAATTGCGTCAAAACAAAAAATGAAGCGGCGTACGCCCCAATGGACGCAGGTTGGCTGGATCGACGGGCGTCCAAATGGACGCACGTTAGCCAGAAAGACATGCGTCCAAATGGACGCACGGGGCACCACTATCAGCCACGACTTCCAGTATCGGGGATAGACACCGTTTCGGCCCGCTCATAGGAAAGCCGTACGCTGTCGCGGCCGTTCTGCTTGGCCTTGTAGAGCGCCTCGTCGGCGCGCCGCATCAGCGGCTCCAGCCCTTCGTCGCCGCTGCGCGCCGCGACGCCGAAGCTCGCGGTCACCCTGGTGCCCGGCGGCAGCCCGTCGACGCTGCCGGCCGAATAGTGCGTGCGCACGGCTTCGGCAAACAGCCGCGCCGTGGCAAGGTCGCTCAGCGACAATAGCACCGCGAACTCCTCGCCGCCGATACGGCCGACAACGGCGTGCGCGCCGGCGGCGGCGCGAAGCTTGGCGGCGAAGTCGGCAATCACCTGATCGCCGGCGGCGTGTCCATAGCGGTCGTTGAGCGCCTTGAAATGGTCGAGATCGGCCAGCACCAGCGCGACCGGCACCTTGGCGGCAGCGCAATGCTGCAGCACCAGCAAGGCGCGCTCCTCGAAGCCCCGGCGGTTAAGCAGGCCGGACAGCGGGTCGGTATGCGTCTCGGTCTTCAGCGCCTTCATCACGTCGAGTGCTGCGGCCGTGAACAGGCAAAGCGCGATCAGCAGCGACAGCAGCGCGTGCGACAGCAATGCCGTCGTCCAGTAGGACGAGCCATAGAAGCCGTCATAGCTGGTGAACGGCCCATGCGAAATGACGACGAGAAGGGTCCGGGCGATGAAGTTCAGCCCGGCCAAGAGCGACAGCACGAACAGGATGCTTTCCGTCGGGCCGTTACGGCGCACCGTGCGCAACTCGGCGGCGACCAGCAGGCTGAGCCCGCCGAAACCGAAATTGATCGACAGGATGCGCCAGGTGAGGTCCGGCTGGACGAACAGAAACCAGCAGAACGCGGCCATCCCGCCGCCGGCCAGAATGCCGATCGCTACATAGGGCACACGCTTGCCATAGCGCGCGATGATCGCGCCGACGAGGCAGCAGGCGGCGAAGGTGAAGCATAAATTGGAGACGAGCTTGGTCGGCACCATGCCACCGGGCAGAGTAAAATACTGCAGCAGGAAGCCGGCCGCCGATACGCAGTAGCTTGCGCCAAGCACGGCCAGATAGGGCCGGTGGCGCTGATAGAACCACAGCACGAGAAACGCCGCGCCGAGCGCCAGCGCGATCGTCGGATTGAGCAGCGCTATGAACAGGCCGGCGTCCAAAGGACTGTGACTTCCCCGCTTTACGTCAGGGAAGAACTTAAGGCGCAAGCGCGAACAAGCCGTTAAGCGAAAGCTGAAATATCGATAAAAGACCCCGGAACACCATGCGGTCCGGGGTCTGGCAGGCGGTATGCACTGCGAACCGGAAGCCTATTTCCAGTCGCGGATGTCGACAAAATGCCCGGCGATCGCCGCTGCCGCCGCCATCGCCGGCGACACCAGATGGGTGCGGCCCTTGAAGCCCTGCCGGCCCTCGAAATTGCGGTTCGAGGTCGAGGCGCAGCGCTCATGCGGCTTCAGACGGTCGTCGTTCATGGCCAGGCACATCGAACAGCCCGGCTCGCGCCAGTCGAAGCCGGCGGCGATGAAGATCTTGTCCAGACCCTCGGCTTCCGCCTGTTCCTTGACCAGGCCGGAGCCCGGCACGATCATCGCATCGACATGCGCACTTACCGTCTTGCCTTCGACCACCTTGGCCACGGCGCGCAGATCCTCGATGCGGCCATTGGTGCAGGAGCCGATGAAGACGCGGTCGAGCGTGATGTCGGTGATCTTGGTGCCCGGCGTCAGACCCATATAGTCGAGCGCGCGGATTTTTGACGTGCGCTTGTTCTCGTCCGTGATCTCTTCCGGGTTGGGAACGACGCCCTGCACCGAAACCACGTCCTCGGGCGAGGAGCCCCAGGAGACGATCGGCGGCAGCTTGGCCGCGTCGAGCACGATCACCTTGTCGAAATGCGCGCCTTCGTCGGACTGCAGCGTCTTCCAGTATTCGAGCGCGGCATCCCACGACGCGCCCTTCGGCGCGCGCGGCTTGTCCTTGACATAGGCGAAGGTGGTCTCGTCGGCCGCGATCAGGCCGGCGCGCGCGCCGCCTTCGATGGACATGTTGCAGATCGTCATGCGGCCTTCCATCGACAGCGCGCGGATCGCCTCGCCGGCATATTCGATGACATAGCCGGTGCCGCCGGCGGTGCCGATCTCGCCGATGATGGCCAGGATGATGTCCTTGGCGGTGACGCCTGCCGGCAGTTGGCCGTCGACACGCACCAGCATGTTCTTGGCCTTGCGCTGGATCAGCGTCTGCGTCGCCAGCACATGTTCGACCTCGGATGTGCCGATGCCGTGCGCGAGCGCGCCAAAAGCACCATGCGTGGAGGTGTGGCTGTCGCCGCAGACGATGGTCATGCCGGGCAGCGTGAAGCCCTGTTCCGGGCCGATGATGTGGACGATGCCCTGGCGGATATCGTTTTCGGAATAATATTCGACACCGAAATCCTTGGCGTTCTTGGCCAAGGCCTCGACCTGGATGCGGCTTTCCTCGTTCTTGATGCCGAATTTGCGCTCGGGCGAGGTCGAGACATTGTGATCGACCACGGCCAGCGTCTTTTCCGGATGCCGGACCTTGCGGCCGCTCATGCGCAGACCTTCGAAGGCCTGCGGGCTGGTCACTTCATGGACGAGATGGCGATCGATGTAGAGCAGGCAGGTGCCGTCGTCCTGGCGGTCGACGACATGGTCGTCGAATATCTTGTCGTAGAGGGTGCGCGGTGCGCTCATGTGCGTAAATCCGTCGATTTGCAAAAAGGGGAAGGGCAGACGCGCCGGAAGCCTTGGCCCGGCGAAAGCGGTCTAGCTAAGTCGGCTGGTGAGCGCGCCGGAAACGCGCGAAGAGAAGCGCGACGGCAGGCGTTTTCTATCCTGCAGCACGAAACCCTTATAGGCCGGATCGCCAAAAAGCTCTTCCATGGCGTGGCTCATACCAATGTTTTGGCTTTTCGGCAATTGGCGCGGCTCTTCCTTCTCCCCTTGTGGGAGAAGGGAAAGGCGTAGCTCAAACCACCTCGAACACAAACGTCTTCACCAACGCATCCGGCTCGGCGATGGCGTAGCAGCGGAACCATGGGCTTTGCTCGACCGGGCGCCATTTCCCGGCCTGCGTAAGGTCGTCGAACACCGCCTGGAAGCCGCCGGTTTCGAACACCTGGTCGCGCACGGTGAAGATGGCGTGGCCGCCTTTCCTGGTGATGCGGACAAGTTCGTACAGGCCCGATGCCGGCGCATGGCTGATGGTGAAGACGCCGGTCGAAAAGAAAGCGCGGAAGTGACCGTCGGGCCAAGGCAGTGGGCCGCCGAGCATGGCCTGGTTCAGATCGCCATAGGCATTGCGGCTGCCGGCGATCTTGAGCATGTCGTCGGAAAGGTCGAGCCCGGCAATGTCGTGATAGCCCAGCGCCTTCAGCGACGGGCCGGAAAGGCCGGTTCCGCAGCCGGCGTCGAGCAACGGGCCTTCACCCGCCGGCACGTGGCGCGCCACCCAGGCGGTGATCAGAAAAGGCAGCAAATAGCCGAGCGAAGCGGTCTCGCTGTCATAGGTCGCGGCCCAGTCGGCATAGGCCTTGGCTAGCCCCTCCGGCGTGTCGGCCGAATAGACGGAATCCAGCGCCGCATTGGCCTTGTCGACGTTCATCGCATGCATCCTCACGGCACGATCTTTTCTCGATCGTAGCCCGGTCTTCGCGGAACTTCTATTCCTCGTGCGCGCGGCGCAGTCGCTGCTCCAAGGCTCTCAGCGCCAGCGACAGGCTGACGGTGAGGATCAGATAGATGTAGGCGACGATCGAATAGGTCTCGAAGAAGCGAAAGGAGCCGGCGGCGTAGATCTTGCCCATCTGGGTGATATCCGCGACGCCGAGCACCGAGACCAGCGACGAATCCTTGACCATGGCGACAAAGTCGTTGCCGAGCGGCGGCAAAATGGTGCGGATCGCCTGCGGAAACACGATCAGCCGGAAACGCTGCGCGCGCGACAGACCCAACGCCTTGGCCGCCTCGATCTGGCCCTTCTCGACCGCCTGGATGCCGGCGCGAAACACCTCCGAGATGAAGGCGGAATAGCCGATGGTCAGCGCCATGATCGCGCGCCACAACAGCGAGACGTCGCGCACCAGCAGTTCACCGAGATAGCCGGCGCTTTGCAGCGGCGCGGTCAGCGCATTCCATGCCGCCACGAAAGCCGGCGCACCGGCAAAAGCGATCCAGAACAACAGCACCAGGATCGGCACGCCGCGGATGATCTCGACATAGAAGCGAGCGATCTGTCTGAGCCAGCGCGAGCCCGACAGCCCCATCAGCGCAAGGCCGAGCCCGATCGCGGAGGCCAGCGCGAAGGCGACCACGGCGACGAAGATGGTGATGCCGATGCCCTTGGCAACGGTGGTGAAAACCTGGGCGTAGAGGTTGCTGGTGGCGATGAAGAGCGCGGCTGCACCAGCGAGAACGATCGCGGCGGCCAGCCACCAGGGGAAGTCGGATTTGGAGGTGGGGGGCGTGGCCATCAGGGCGCTTCACCCTCCCCCTTGTGGGGAGGGTCGGCGAACAAGCTTTGCATCGCAAAGCTGGTGAGCCGGGGTGGGGGTGGTGACAAGGCGCCGGCGCTGGCGCTGGCACCCCCACCCCGCTCCGCTTCGCGGATCGACCCTCCCCACAAGGGGGAGGGTAAGGCGTCGGACATCACTGCCCCATCTTGTAATCAAGGAACCACTTCTTGTTCAGCGCATCCAGCGTGCCGTCGGCCTTGAGCGCGGCGATCGCGGCGTTGACCGGCTTCACCAGGTCGGAGCCCTTCGGGAAGATGAAACCAAAGTCCTCGGTGCCGAGCGGGCCGCCGATCAGCTTGAGCCTGCCGCCGGAAGCATCGACATAGCCCTTGCCCGCGGTGCCGTCGGTCAAAACGACATCGACGTCGCCGGACTTCAGCGCCTGCACCGTTGCGCCGAACGTCTCGAACAGTTTGATGCGCGGGTTCTGCTCGTTACCGTCGAGCACGCTGTAGACCGCGGTGTAGAACGGCGTCGTGCCGGCCTGCGCGCCGACCAGCCCGTCCTTGAAGGCGCCAAAGGTCTTGGCATCGGTGAAGCGGCTTTCATCGCCGCGCACCAGCATGAACTGCTCCGAACGCATATAGGGGTCGGAGAAATCGACCTTCTCCTTGCGGTCGTCCTTGATGGTGATGCCGGTCATGCCGATGTTGTACTGATTGTCGGAAACCGCCTGGATCATCGCGTCCCAGGAGGTGTTCTGGTACTCGACCTTGAAATTCAGCCGCTTGGCGATCTCGTCCATCGCGTCATACTCCCAGCCGATCTGCTTGCCGGTCTTTGCGTCGATGAACTGCAGCGGCGGATAGGCATTTTCTGTCACCACGACCACCTTCTTGCCGCCGAGGTCGGGCAGCGCGTCGGCCGCCCAGGCGGTGACGGGTGCGAGAAGACAGGCCAACAGGCCGGCCAGCAGCAGTTTCGATTTGGTCATGACACACTCCAGGGTGAGAAGCCCGCATGCAGCCGGGCTCACATGAAATCCGGGCGCGACTTTAGCCGTCCGCAGACGGCTTGCAAGCCGGTCCGGTGCTTAACGCTGGGCGAAAGCGGATTCCAATGTCTTCAGCCGGCGCGGTTTTAGAACGCATCGCGGTCGGCATTTATTCCGTGATCCCGCGACGGCAAACCAAGGCCGGCCCCGGACACAAGGAAATCCGTCAAACGGCGGGTCAGGGTGTTGACGTGGCGTCACGCAGCTTCGCGACAAAGCCGGTCAAGGTGCGGTGCAGCGATTTCAACTCCTCGGCCTTGAGCGGCATCGCGCAGGCAAGGCCGGTGGTTACGTCCTTGACGCGTGCGCGTAGCGCCTGGCCTTGTGCCGTCGGCTCAACCAGCACGCGACGCTCGTCGGCCGGATCGCGGCGGCGGGTGACGAGGCCGTTCGTCTCCATTCGCTTGAGCAGCGGGGTCAATGTCGCGGAGTCCAGCCCTAGCGCCTCGCCGAGCTCGCCCACCGTGCTCGGCGCATGCTGCCACAGCGCCAGCATCGCCAGATATTGCGGATAGGTGAGGCCGAGCGGGTCGAGCAGCGGCCGGTAGAGTTTGGTCATCAGCCCGCTCGCCGAATAGAGCGCGAAGCAGAGCTGCTGGTCGAGACGCGGAACGGCAATAGTCCCGGCGTCTTGCGCCGGGACTTCGCTGCCTCTGGTTTCGGTCGTCGTGGTCATGCTGCCTTTGTCGAAAGCGCCACGTCGATATTGCCCCTGATGGCGTTCGAATAGGGGCAGATCTTGTGTGCTTCCGATACAAGCGCATCCGCGGCTGCCTGATCAAGGCCTTTCGTTTCGGCGGCAAGCGCGACACCGAGTTTGAAGCCCTCGCCATTGGGCAGCAGGCTGACGGTGGAGGTCACCGACGCATCGGTCAGCGGCAGCTTCTGCTTGCGCGCGACGAAGCGGATGGCGCTTTCGAAGCAGGCGGCATAGCCGATGGCGAACAGCTGTTCGGGATTGGTGGCGCCGCCCTGCCCGCCGAGTTCCTTCGGCAAAGCGAGGTCGACCTTGAGCAGGCCGTCGCTGGTCTCGCCGTGGCCGGCGCGGCCGCCGGTGACGCGGGCCTGTGTGGTATAGAGTGCTGACATTTCGTTTCTCCAACTGCTTTGTACGCGATTATTTAGTACACAAGATAATTCGTCGTCAACAGTCACAGCCGAATTTCTCGGCCGACAATCGTTCACAGTCTGGTGAAACGAAAAAAGGCGGCCGAAGCCGCCTTTTCAAAATCCTTGGGTCGAAATCTTATTCGGCCGGGGTCGCTTCCGCGGCAGCCTTGGCAGCTGCTTCAGCTTCGGCGGCGGCCTTCTTCTCGGCGGCTTCCTTGGCTGCCGTCTCGGCGGCCAGCGCCTGCGCAGCGGCCACCTTCTCGGCCTCGATGCGGGCCTTCTCGGCGTTCAGCGCGTCGCGCTCCTCATCGTTGAGCTTGCGGGCGCGCACGCCGGTGTTTTCCGAAATACGGGCCGACTTGCCGCGACGATCACGCAGGTAATAGAGCTTGGCGCGGCGCACCTTGCCGCGGCGTACGATCTCGACGCCTTCGATCATCGGCGAATAGACCGGGAACACGCGCTCGACGCCTTCGCCGTAGGAGATCTTGCGGACGGTGAAATTTTCCTGGAAGCCGGCGCCTGCGCGGGCGATGACGACGCCCTCATAGGCCTGGACGCGGGTGCGGGTGCCTTCGGTCACGCGGACCTGGACGCGCACGGTGTCGCCGGGCTGGAATTCGGGAAGCTTGCGCTTGGCTTCGATCTTGGCGACCTGTTCGGCCTCGAGCTGACGGAGAATATCCATCTCAATAATCCACTTCTTGTTCTTCCGACAGTCAGAGCGTCCGACACTCGCCTTGCAGTTCCATTGACCGCTCGGCTATGCCCTTTGTCCCCGAGACATCTGTCTTCGAAACATTGGGCAGGGGCGACTACACCGTCATTGTTGACGGGTCCGGGAGATTTTTCTCGCCAGTACGGGCGGGCACATACAGCTATTTCACTGGTTTGTCACGCCTTGGCCCTGTCTTTTTTGGTCGCATGCCACCACGCAATCGTCCAGCGCAGGGTTGCGCCTGCCCTCCAAGCTTCCTAAGCCGGATGGAGCAGAGTTTTTGCGGCGCCATTTCTCATGACTGTTTTCGACATGTCCATCCTCGACGCAGTCCTGCTGTTTGCGGCAGGCTTTCTGTCGGGCGCATGCAATGCGGTCGCCGGCGGCGGCACCTTCATCACCTTCGGCGCCATGACGCTGGTCGGCGTGCCGCCGATCGTCGCCAACGCCACCTCCTCGGTGACGCAGTTTCCGGGCTACGTCACCTCGACGCTGGCCTACTGGACCGACATCAAGCATTTCTGGCGCGGCGCGCTGCTGCTCTGCCTGATCTCGGCGGCCGGCGCGCTGGCCGGCGCCTTCATCCTGCTGGCGCTGTCCAACCCATCCTTCAGGATCATGGTGCCATGGCTGCTTTTGGCCGCGACGGCACTTTTCGCCGCCGGACCGTGGCTGAAGCCGGCGCCGAAGCCCGGACAAGAAGCTGCGGTCGGCTCGCTCGCCGGGTCGCTGGCGCAGTTCCTCACCGCCGTCTATGGCGGCTTCTTCGGCGCCGGCATGGGCGTGATGATGCTGGCGACGCTCGGCCTGACCCAGGCCGGCGACTACCACCGGCTGAACGCGCTGAAGAACATGCTGGCCATGGTCATCGCGTCGGTGGCGATCATCGTCTTCGTCTCCGGCGGCGTCGTCGCCTGGCCGCAGGCGATCATCATGATCCCGGGCGCCGCACTCGGCGGTTATGCCGGCGTCTGGATCGCCAAGCGCGTGCCACAAAACGTCGTGCGCGGCTTCGTCATCGCCGTCGGCCTGTTTCTGGCGTTCTATTATTTCGCCAAGGGCTGAGTGCCTATCAAATCCGGCCGCCGCTCCTTTGTCAGCCTCTCGGACTCCGCGCGCCGCCATTCCGCTATTTTCTTGTGATTGCCGGACACCAGCACGTCGGGGATCGCTCTGCCCTCGAACTCCTGCGGCCGCGTATAGTGCGGATGTTCGAGCAGACCGTTCTCAAAGCTTTCTTCTTCGCCCGACACCGCATTGCCCATCACGCCGGGCAATAGCCGCACCACGGCGTCGAGCAGCACCAGGGCTGCCGGCTCACCGCCGGAGAGGATGAAATCGCCGATCGAGACCTCTTCCAGTCCACGCGCCTCGATCAGGCGCTGGTCGACGCCCTCGAAGCGGCCGCAGACGATGACAGCGCCCGGCCCGGCAGCCAGTTCGCGCACGCGCGCCTGCGTCAGCGGTTTTCCACGCGGGCTCATCAGCAGTTTCGGCCGCGGATCGCCCTCCGGCGCCGTGTGGTCGATCGCCTTTGCCAGCACATCGGCCCGCATCACCATGCCGGCGCCGCCGCCGGCCGGCGTGTCGTCAACGGTGTGGTGCTTGTCCTCGGCGAAGTCACGGATCTGGACCGCTTCCAACGACCAGGTGCCAGCCTCCAGCGCCCGCCCGGCCAGCGACAGGCCAAGCCCGCCCGGAAACATCTCGGGATAGAGCGTCAGCACCGAAGCCTTGAACGTCACCGGTTGCCCCCGGCGTCACGCGGCCCGCGCGGGCGGCCTTTGGGGTCGAAATCTTCCTCGCGCGGCGCCTCGCCGTCCTCGTCCTCGACCAGCCCGGCGGCGGCCGGATCGACGCGGACGAAACCTTCGGTGATCGACACCTGCGGCACGGCGGCCTGGGTGAACGGGATCAGCACGCCTTTGCGCCCGCCAAGCGTGACGTCGAGAATGTCGCCGCCGCCGAAATTGTGCACCGCCACCACCTTGCCGATGACCGCATCCGTGTCGTCGCGAACCTCGAGCCCGACGAGATCGGCGTGGTAGAATTCGTCTTCCTCGCCATCGTCGGGCAACATCGAGCGGTCGACGAACAGTTCCGTGCCGGCGAGCGCCTCGGCGGCGTTGCGGTCGGCAATGCCCTTGAAGCGCACCACGACGACGGTGTTGGCGGGGCGTATGTCGGTGATCTGGAAGACGCGGCCGTCCTTGGCATAGAGCGGTCCATAATCGGCCAGCGCCAGCGGCTCGCCGGTGAAGGTCTTCACCCTGAGTTCGCCCTTGATGCCGTGGGCGGCGCCGATCACGGCCATCTGGACAGGGTTTTGGAGCTTCGACATGGCTGATATCCTTTGCCTTGCTCTAGCGCCCTACCGGTGTCATTTCAATGATCGCCCGGGGCCATTTCAATGACGGGTTCTTCACCGCTTCCTAACCCGACCGCTGGATAGTAGCCCGCATGCAGGAATTCCTCATCCCGGCAAAACCCGACCTCCAGGCAGCGCGCGAGAGCTGGCTGAAGATGCTGGCGCGCGAGCGTCGGTTGGCTCCGGCGACGGTCGAAGCCTATGAGCGCGACACCAGGCAATTCCTGCATTTCCTGACCGGACATTGCGGTGGCTCGCCTGGCATTTCCGATATCGCCACTCTGCGTCCGGCCGATCTGCGCGGCTTCCTTGCCGCGCGCCGCAGCGCCGGCGCCGGCGCCCGTACGCTCGGGCGTGGGTTGGCCGGCATCCGCTCGCTGCTGCGCTTCCTTGAGCGGCGCGGTCTCGCCAATGCCGCGGGAGCAGCGGCTCTGCGCGCGCCACGCCAGCCGAAATCGCTGCCCAAGCCGCTGACCGCCAGCGATGCCAAACATGTCGTGTCGGTGGAAGGCCAATTGGCGGAAGAACCCTGGATCGCCGCCCGCAATGCCGCCGTGCTGACACTGCTCTATGGCTCCGGCCTGCGCATTTCCGAAGCGCTCGGCCTCAGCGCCGCCGAGCTGGCGGCGGAAGCCGACACAGTGCTGCGCATCACCGGCAAGGGCGGCAAGACGCGGCTGGTGCCGGTGCTGCCGGTGGCGCTGCGCGCTATCGCCGAATATCGAAAGCTTTGCCCCTATCATCTCGACCCCAAGGGCCTTTTGTTTCGCGGCGCTCGCGGCGGGCCGCTCAACCCGGCCATCGTCCAGCGCGACATGGCCAAGCTGCGCTCGGCGCTGAACCTGCCCGACACCGCGACGCCACACGCCTTGCGCCACTCCTTCGCCACCCACCTGCTCGGCCGCGGCGGCGATTTGCGCACCATCCAGGAGCTTCTCGGCCATGCCAGCCTGTCGACGACGCAGGTCTATACCGGCGTCGACACGGCGAGACTGCTCGAGATTTACGAATCCGCGCATCCAAGGGCGTAAACCCTTCAATTTCCCCATGCCGATTAACCGTTTCGCCGCTTTTCGGTCCTAGAACCGCAGCATGAAACGCGCCCTTGCCATTGCCGACCGCGCGGCCCTTGTGTCGCTGAAGTTGCTCGTCGCGCTCAACGCGCTGTTTTTCCTGTCTTTCCTCATCGTGCTGCTGCTGGCCGCCGGCAAGGCGCATGCCGAAGCGCCGGTCTGTGCCGGCTCCGACCTGCTGTCGGCCCTGCAGAAGGACGACCCCGCCACCTACGCGAAGATCGAGGCCGAGGCAGCGGCGACACTGAACGGCAAGGGCCTGTTGTGGAAGCTGGAAAAATCAGGCGAAAAGCCGTCCTTCCTGTTCGGCACCATGCATGTGACCGACCCGCGCGTGACTGCGCTGCCGCCGGCCGCCCAAAAGGCCTATGACGCCGCCGGCACCATCATCATCGAAACCACCGATGTGCTCGACAAGCAGAAGATGATGGAGGCGATGCTCAAGGAGCCTGAGCTTATGATGTTCACCGACGACACCACGCTGTCGTCGCTGCTGTCGCCGAAAGATGCGGTCGTGGTGAACAAAGGGCTCGACGCGCGCGGCATCCCGCCGGCGAGCGTCTCCAAGATGAAGCCGTGGCTGCTGTCGGCCATGGTCGCGCTGCCGGTCTGCGAGGTCGCCCGTCAGGCGGGCGGCGCGCCGGTGCTCGACGTCAAGCTGGCGCAGGACGCCAAGGCCAATGGCAAGTCGGTGGAAGGGCTGGAAACCGCCGCCAGCCAGCTGCGCGCCATGGCCTCGCTGCCGATCGCTTTCCACATCAAGGGGCTGGTCGACACGCTGAAGCTCGGCGACAGGGTCAACGATGTCAACGAAACCATGATCGCGCTTTACCAGCGCGGCGACACCGGCACGTTCTGGCCGCTGTTGCGTTCGATCTTTCCAGGCGAAGACGACGACGCCGGTTACGCCGAATTCGACCAGACCATGATCACCGACCGCAACAAGGTCATGGCAGACCATGCCGCGCCGATCCTGGCCAAGGGCAATGCCTTCATGGCTGTCGGCGCCATGCATCTTCCCGGTCCCGGAGGCCTGGTCGAGGATTTTCGCAAAGCCGGCTACACTGTCACCGCTGTCGACTGAACTGCACCCGTCTTGAATACCGAATCACGCAAAGCCCGGCTCTGTCCGGGTCCGCAACTGATTCGCAAGCCGGAGGCGGTTGGCCCTATTTTTGGCGGAAAAGGCCAGCTAAGCTCGTTTCCACCCGTTCGTGATTGATTTTGCGGGGGAAATACAGGCCAACAAGCGCTTGCGAATCAGAATTTTCCTGCGTTCGTCCATTTGAAGGCCTAGTATGAAACCCGTTCAACGGTTGCGCGTTGATGGGTGTTGATTGATGCTTTTCATCCACGGAGGACACTTTTATGGCGAACCCTAACGATCCAGCGCCCAAGTCGGGTGGTGGCAGCGGCTGGCTGATTGCGCTGGTCGTCGTCATCCTTGCAATTGTTGCGTACTATATTTTCGGCAGAAGCGGCGAACATCCGGCTCCCGCAGAGCCGCCGGCAGCCAGCACACCGGCGCCTGCGCCTGCACCGGCTGAGCCGATGAAGCCCGCCGAACCGGCCCCTGCGCCCGCACCGGCTCCTGCGCCAGCGCCTGAACCCGCTCCGGCACCGGCCCCCGCGCCTGCTCCGGCGCCCGCACCGGCCAACTGATCAGGCCCCTGATTCCAAACGGCGAACGGCCCGCTGCAAAGCGGGCCGTTTTGCTTTTGGAGTGCCGGTCATCGGGCGAAAGCCGCGATCCTTCACGCCCCCCTCTGTCCTGCCGGACATCTCCCCCTCAAGGGGGGAGATCGGCTGTTTCGCGAACAGCGCCCAATAGGAGCGCAAGAACCTTTGTAGATTGGCGAAAGCGTAGGTGACGTCCAATCTCCCCCCTTGAGGGGGAGATGGCCGGCAGGCCAGAGGGGGGGCGCTGTCCCGCCGACGACTCGAAGCCTGCTTACCGAGCTCTAAATATGGATCGGCTTGAAAAACGTCGCCAGCGCCGCTTCCTTCACCGCTTCCGACATTGTCGGGTGCGCGTGGCAGGTGCGGGCGAGGTCTTCCGACGAGCCGCCGAATTCCATCAGCACCGCCGCTTCGTGGATCATTTCGCCGGCGCCGAAGCCGACAATGTGGACGCCGAGCACGCGGTCGCTGACCTTGTCGGCGAGAATCTTCACGAAGCCATCCGTGTGCAGCATGGCGCGCGCGCGGCCATTGGCGGTGAACGGAAACTTTCCGATCTTGTACTCGATGCCGGCCTTCTTCAGCTCTTCCTCGGTCTTGCCGACCGAAGCGATTTCCGGGCTGGTGTAGACGACGCTCGGGATGACATCGTAGTTCACATGGCCGGCCTGGCCGGCAATGGTCTCGGCCACCGCCACGCCTTCATCCTCAGCCTTGTGCGCCAGCATCGGCCCGGCGATGACGTCGCCGATGGCATAGATGCCGGCGACGTTGGTCCTGAGGTGCCCGTCGGTCTTGACCCGGCCGCGCTCGTCGACCTCGACGCCGGCTTCCTTCAGCCCGAGGCTGTCGGAATAGGCGCGGCGCCCGGTCGAGATCAGCACCGCGTCGGCCTCGATGGTCTCGGCCGCACCACCCTTGACCGGCTCGAAAGTGACGGTCGCGCCCTTCTTGGCCTTGGTGATGCCTGTCACCTTGGCGCCGAGCTTGAACTCAAAACCCTGCTTGGAGAGCAGCCGTTGGAACTGCTTTGACACCTCACCGTCCATGCCGCCCAAAATGGTGTCGAGGAACTCCACTACGGTGACCTTGGCGCCGAGCCTGGCCCAGACCGAGCCGAGCTCCAGCCCGATGACGCCGCCGCCGACCACCACCAGATGGCCCGGCACTTTCTCCAGCGACAGCGCGCCGGTCGACGACACGATGATTTTCTCGTCAATGTCGACCTTGACGCCGGGAATGCCGGCGACGTCCGAGCCGGTGGCAATGACGATGTTTTTCGTCTCGATCTCCTCGACCTTGCCGTCCGCGGCCGTCACCGACACCTTGCCGGCGGCGACCACCTTGCCGGTGCCACGGAAACTATCGATCTTGTTCTTCTTGAACAGGAAGGCGACGCCGTTGACGTTGGCCGACACGGTCGCATCCTTGTGCGCCATCATCTTCTTCAGATTGAGGTTCGGCGCCGGTATCTCGACGCCCAGCGTATCGAAGGAATGGCCGGCCTCGGCAAACATCTCCGAGGCGTAAAGCAGCGCCTTGGACGGGATGCAGCCGATGTTGAGGCAGGTGCCGCCGAAAGTGGCGTTCTTCTCGACCACCGCGACCTTCAGCCCAAGCTGTGCCGCCTTGATGGCGCAGACATAGCCGCCCGGTCCCGATCCGATGATAACGACGTCATAAGCCATGATGGGTGTCCTTTGATTTAGAGCCTTCAGCGGCCGCCGCTTACATTCAGGATCGCGCCCGTCGTATAGGACGCTTCATCCGACAAAAGATAGAGAACGGCATGCGCGACTTCATCGGCCGTGCCGGCCCGTTTCATCGGCAACATGTCGCGGAACCGCTCGACCCGGTCCGGTTGGCCGGCGGAGGCGTGGATCTCGGTGTCGATGATGCCGGGACGTATCGCATTGACGCGCACGCCTTCGGTCGCGACTTCGCGCGCCAGCCCGAGTGTAAAAGTGTCGATCGCCGCCTTCGAGGCGGCATAGTCGACATATTCGCCGGGCGAACCGTGTATCGATGCCGCCGACGAGATGTTGACGATGGCGCCGCCCTGGCCGCCATGCTTGCTCGACATGCGCTTGACCGCTTCGCGGGCACACAGGAACGAGCCGATGACGTTGATGCGCATCATGCGCTCCAGCCGCGCCAGGCTCATCTCGTCGACACGCGCCTTGACGTCGACAACGCCGGCATTGTTGACCAGGGCGTCGAGCCGGCCGAAACGGCGGTCGACCGCCTCGAACAAAGCGACGATATCGGCTTCGCTGCCGACGTCGCCCTTGACGGCAAAGGCGTCACCGCCCGCCGCCTCGATCTCGGCAACCAGTGCCTTGGCGGCGGCCTCATTCGAGGCGTAGTTGACCGCGACGCTGTAGCCCGCCTTCGCGGCAAGCCGACAGGTGGCCGCACCGATGCCGCGGCTGCCGCCGGTGACCAGCAGCACCTTCTTGTCCGCGCTCATTCCTGGCAACCTTTCAGCAGAAACACATCCCACGGCAGTTTCGAGAACCCGTTCGGACCGAAGGCCGACGACATCTGCAACGATGGCCCGAGATCGGGGAAGATCAGGCTTTGCGGCGCGTCCGTGCCTTCCGCCGCCAGCAGGGCAATGTTGCCCTTGTCGTCGGCGCTGTAGACGACGCCCTGCCACACCGTGCAGGCGGCAAGCTCGTCACCGGTGACGTCACCGGTCGGGCATTTGTACATCAGCGAGCCGTGCGGCCGCGAAACACCGGAGGTCCACATGACGATGCCGTCGAGCACGACACCCTTGTCAAGCACCATCTTGAAGGTATTGGTGACGGTGACCGCATCCGTCGTCGGCCGGAAATCGATGCCGGCATCGCTCTCGGCATCGCCATAGACGGCGAGCGCCAGCGGGCAGGCGGCTTGGGCATTGGGTGCCGTGAACAAGACAGCCAGCACTCCGGCTGCGCTTACGATGTTAGGCGACAGTACGCTTTGCATCAGCGCGCCTTAATCGCTCTCGCGGCCATCGGCGTTTTCCAGCACATCGAAGTCAGTCATGAGAAGCAGTGGGGTTCCGGCCGCGTCGAGTCCCCAGAACGATGAATAGATTCCGTCGCCCCAGCCGCTCGAGAACATCGCAATGTTGAGCGGGTTGCCGGCAACGGGGTGATGCATCAACCTGTCCTGGTTGGATTCGAATTCCACCGCCAGCACGTCATCATAGTAATTCTGCTTGGCTTCAAGCTTGTCCTGCTGCTGCGACATCAGCACCATCGCCGTCTTGTCCATGAACGAGCCGAGACCAGTGTCGACGGGATAGCCAAATGCTTCGTCGTTCTTCAAGGTCGACGTATCCTGGTCGGGCAAGGTCGCCAATTCCCAGCGAACCGGCGTACCCGCTCGAAAACGCAGAACTGCGGCGGCCACACGGCCTTGTGTCTCGAGCAGCGAAACCGGATAGTGCCCCGGTTTGATCTTGCGACTCAAGGCTGGCCGGTCCGTCCCGGTGACCAGCGGATCGCAGGCGATGATTTCACCCGTCGGCAATTCGAGGTTACCCATCGGTGTGACGGTGATCTGCCGCTCGGCCAGTTCGGCATCACTCAGGTCGAAGACGTCGAGATTGCTGCTCGCTCGCGTCGGATCCCATTCGGCGGACACCCGCGGCGTGGAAGCCGACACAGCAGGCGTGGAAATGGATGTCGAGGACCCACTCCGAAAACTCCGCAGCGCGCGACCCAGCGCGAACCCGGACCGTTCCAGCCAGCTGCTCATTGCGGATCAGCTCCGATCACAAATCAAGCACCAGCCGTTCCGGGTCTTCCAGGCTGTCCTTGACGCGGACCAGGAAGGTCACCGCTTCCTTGCCGTCGACGATGCGGTGATCGTAGCTCAGCGCCAGATACATCATCGGCCGGATCACGATCTGGCCGCCGACCACGACGGGACGGTCCTGGATCTTGTGCATGCCCAGAATGCCCGACTGCGGCGCATTGAGGATCGGCGTCGACATCAGCGAGCCGTAAACGCCGCCATTGGAAATGGTGAACGTGCCGCCCTGCATGTCGGCGACCGACAGCTTGCCGTCACGCGCTGCAATGCCAAGCCGGCCGATATCCTTTTCGATCTCGGCAATCGACATCTGGTCGGCATCGCGCACCACCGGCACCACGAGGCCCTTTTCGGTGCCGACGGCGACGCCGATATGGGCGTAGTTCTTGAAGATGATGTCGGTGCCGTCGATCTCGGCATTGACCGAGGGGATTTCCTTCAGCGCATGCGTCACCGCCTTGGTGAAGAAGCCCATGAAGCCGAGCTTCACGCCGTGCTTCTTCTCGAAGATGTCCTTGTATTTGGTCCGCAGCGCCATCACCGCTGACATGTCCACCTCGTTGAAGGTGGTCAGCATGGCGGCGGTCGACTGCGCTTCCTTCAGCCGGCGCGCGATGGTCTGGCGCAGCTTGGTCATGCGCACGCGTTCCTCGCGCGAGGCGTCGTCGCCGGAAGACGGCGCCCGCACCGCGACCGGCGCCGGTGCGGCCTTCGGAATTTCGGCTGGCTGCGACGGCGCGCCCTTGGAAATCGCGTCGAGCACGTCGCCCTTCAGCACCTGGCCGCGCTTGCCCGAGCCGGAAACCTGGTCGACCGACAGATTGTTCTCGGCGATCAGTTTGGCGGCGGCCGGCGCCGGTGGCATCGAGCGCGGTTCGACCTGGCTGTCGCCGGCGATCTTGGCGCCTTCAGCTGCGGCCTGCTTGGTGGTGTGCGCCGCATCGGGACCCGACGCCTGCGCCACCGCCTTGGCCTCCTGCTTGCTTGCCGGAGCAGCGGCCGCGCCGCCCGCCGAAATCATCCCCAGCAAGGCGCCGACGCCGACGGTCTCGCCTTCCTTGGCGGTGATCTCGCCCAGCGTGCCGGCGGCAGCGGCAGGCACCTCCACCGTCACTTTGTCGGTTTCGAGCTCGACCAGCGGCTCGTCGACGGCAATGGCATCGCCGACCTTCTTGAACCACTTGCCGATGGTCGCCTCGGTGACGGATTCGCCGAGAGTGGGAACGCGGATTTCGGTAGCCATTGTGCCTGTCCGTTTCTTCTCTGTGTGAGTTCTATTCGCCGAGCGCGTCTTCGAGGAAGGCGGCGAGCTGTGCCAGATGCTTCGACATCAACCCGGTCGCCGGCGATGCCGCCGCCGGCCTGCCGGTGTAGCGCACCCGCTGATGCTTGGCATCGATATGCGCCAGCACCCATTCCAGATATGGATCGATGAACGACCAGGCGCCCATATTCTTGGGCTCTTCCTGGCACCACACCATCTCGGCATTGCGGAAACGCGACAGTTCGGTGATCAGCGCCTTGGCCGGGAACGGATAGAGCTGTTCGACGCGCAGCAGATAGATGTCGTTGATGCCGCGCTTCTCGCGCTCTTCGTAGAGGTCGTAATAGACTTTGCCCGAGCACAGCACGACGCGGCGGATCTTGGAATCCTTGACCAGCTTGATCGCCTGGTTCTGCAACAGCTGGGCATCGTCCCACAACAGCCGGTGGAACGAGCTTTCGCCCGAAATCTCCGGCAGCGTCGACACCGCCCGCTTGTGGCGCAGCAGCGACTTCGGCGTCATCAGGATCAGCGGCTTGCGGAAGTCGCGCTTCAACTGCCGGCGCAGGATGTGGAAGTAGTTGGCCGGCGTGGTGCAGTTGGCGACTTGCATATTGTCTTCGGCGCAAAGCTGCAGGAAGCGCTCGAGCCGGGCCGAGGAATGTTCCGGACCCTGGCCTTCATAGCCATGCGGCAACAGGCAGACGAGGCCCGACATTCTGAGCCACTTGCGCTCGCCCGACGAGATGAACTGGTCGAACACCACCTGCGCGCCGTTGGCGAAATCGCCGAACTGCGCTTCCCACAGCGTCAGTGCCTTCGGCTCGGCCAGGCTGTAGCCATATTCGAAGCCAAGCACCGCCTCTTCCGACAGCATCGAGTTGATCACTTCGTAGCCGGCCTGTGCAGCCGACAGATTGTTGAGCGGGATATAGCGGGTCTCGTCCTTCTGGTCGTAGAGCACCGAATGCCGCTGCGAGAAGGTGCCGCGCTCGGAATCCTGGCCGGACAGCCGGATCGGATTGCCGTCCAGCAGGATGGCGCCGAAAGCCAGCGCCTCGGCCGTCGACCAGTCGATGCCTTCGCCGGAGTCGATCGCCTGGCGGCGGTTTTCGAGGAAGCGGATGATGGTCTTGTGCGCCTCGAAACCCTTCGGCACCTCGGTCAGCTTCTTGCCGATATCCTTCAGCACCTTGACCGGCACGGCGGTCTTGCCGCGACGCTGTTCGTCCTGGTTGTCGGCGGTGCGCAGGCCTGACCAGGCGCCGTCCAGCCAGTCGGCCTTGTTGGGCTTGTAGTGCTGGCCGACTTCCCATTCGGATTCCAGATGCGCGCGCCAATCGGCCTTCAGCTTGTCGAGCTCAGCCTGGCTGATATGGCCCTCGGCGATCAGCCGGTCGCCATAGATCTGCACCGTCGTCTTGTGGTTGCGGATGTTGGCGTACATGATCGGCTGGGTGAAGGCCGGCTCGTCGCCCTCATTGTGGCCGAAGCGGCGGTAGCAGAACATGTCCACGACCACCGGCTTGTGGAACTTCATGCGGAATTCGATCGCCACCTTGGCGGCATGCACGACCGCTTCCGGGTCGTCGCCATTGACGTGGAAGATCGGCGCTTCGATCATCTTGGCGACGTCGGACGGATAGGGCGACGAGCGCGAGAAGCGCGGATTGGTGGTGAAGCCGATCTGGTTGTTGATGATGAAATGCAGCGTGCCGGCGACCCGGTGGCCGCGCAGGCCCGACAGGCCGAGGATTTCGGCGATCACACCCTGGCCGGCGAAGGCGGCGTCGCCATGCAAGAGCAGCGGCAGCACCTTGGCGCGCTCTTCCAGCGGCACGATCTCCTCGCGGCTGCGGCCGAACAGATAATCCTGCTTGGCCCGCGCCTTGCCCATCACCACCGGATCGACGATTTCCAGATGCGAAGGATTGGCGGTCAGCGACAGATGCACCTTGTTGCCGTCGAACTCGCGGTCCGACGAGGCGCCGAGATGGTACTTGACGTCGCCCGAGCCTTCGACCTCGTCGGGAGCGGCCGAGCCGCCCTTGAACTCGTGGAAGATGGCGCGGTGCGGCTTGGCCATCACCTGGGACAGCACATTCAGCCGGCCGCGATGCGCCATGCCGAGCACGATCTCCTTCATGCCGAGCTGGCCGCCGCGCTTGATGATCTGCTCCAGCGCCGGGATCAGGCCTTCGCTGCCATCGAGGCCGAAGCGCTTGGTGCCCTTGTACTTGACGTCGATGAACTGCTCGAAGCCTTCCGCCTCGACCAGCTTCTGCAGGATCGCCTTCTTGCCGGTGGCGGTGAACGAGATCTCCTTGTCGACGCCTTCGATGCGGGCCTGGATCCAGGCCTTCTCCTCGGGATCGGAGATGTGCATGAACTCGACGCCGAGCGTCGAGCAATAGGTACGGGTCAGGATGTCGAGCATCTGCCGGATTGTGCCGAATTCGAGGCCGAGCACATTGTCGAGGAAGATCGGCCGGTCGTAGTCGGCTGCGGTAAAACCGTAATTCTCCGGCGACAGCTCGTTATAGTCCTCGAGCGGCTTGGCGATGCCGAGCGGATCGAGATTGGCGTGCAGATGGCCGCGCATGCGGAAGGCGCGGATCATCATGATGGCGCGCACCGAATCGCGCGTCGCCTGATGTACATCGGCATCCGACAGCGCGACACCATTGGTGACCGCCTTGTCCTTGACCCTCTTTTCCAGATGCTTCTCGACGATGCCCCAATTGCCGTCGAGCGCCGACACCAGCTCGCCATTGGCCTGCAGCGGCCAGGAGGGCTTTGCCCAGGAGGCGCCCTTGGCGTTCTTGCGTACATCGCCGGCATCGTCCTTCAGCGCCGCGAAGAAGTCCTGCCATTCGGGATTTACCGACTCCGGATCGTCCTCATAGGACGCATAAAGCGCGTCGATGTAGTCGGCATTGCCGCCATAGAGGAAAGAGGTGAGCGAAAACTGGTCGTTAGCTTGGTCTTGTCGTGCCATTTTATCCAGCGGAGCGTTGCTCCGTTCTCCCTATCCCTAATGCGCCGTCACACGGCTGAGCCGCCACATGCCAAAAGGGTTTGCATATAGATTGCGATCTCCGTCAGGCTGGTGCGTTTCGACACTCAGACGATATCGCGGTGCGCCTGCTTCCAGTCCAAACGTCTGCCCGGCCAAAAGCTCGGGGCTTTCGTAAAGTTGATACATGTTGAAACCGCGAAGCAGCTTGACGGCAGACTGAAACTCGTCACCTGAAACGATGGAATCCCAAAGCCCCAGATTGCGCATGCCGCAGCTATAGGTCGTCGTCCCATCCGAGACGGAATCCAGAACCATCAGCCTGTAGATTTCAACAAAATCGCTGCTTGTCTCTTCAAGCCACTGATCCGCTGAGAATGCCTTTCCGGCCGTTTCGATCTTTACGCCAAGACCACCGGCCTTGATCAGATGAGCTGCCGCCTTTGCGATGGAAATCGATGTGTCCTTCGCCTGCGGGGCCTTGGAAAGCAGATAGACGACGCTCTTGTGCGAGCCGATCTTGTCGATGACATCCTTGCCAAGCTTGTTGACGAGGCCGGCGCCGGCGAAGGCCCTCATCATATCCTCGTCGCGGTCGGCGAAATCAAAATCGAACGCAGCTTTGCTCGGGCCATGCGTCATGATTGTCCCGGCGGCCACATAGTCGCCTGAAGGCGTGGACGCCTTTGCAACGGCGTGCACGAAAGCCGACCTGCTTTCCCAGGGGCCAGGTATGCACAGAATGATGCGGTGCTCGTCCTCCATGCCTTCCTCGGCATTGGAGAGCTTGATCGGATCGGGCTGGCTAGCCCCAAGCACATTGTCGACCGCTTTTCGGAAAAAGCTCACGTTCCTATCCCTTGGTCCTATCCCTTGATCGCCTCGACCAGCGTCGTGCCGAGACGCGCCGGCGATGGCGATACCTTGATGCCGGCCGATTCCATGGCCGCAATCTTGTCTTCCGCGCCGCCCTTGCCGCCGGAGATGACCGCGCCCGCATGGCCCATGGTGCGGCCGGCCGGCGCCGTGCGCCCGGCAATGAAGCCCGCCATCGGCTTTTTGCGGCCGCGCTTGGCCTCGTCCTTGAGGAATTGCGCGGCGTCTTCCTCGGCCGAACCGCCGATCTCGCCGATCATGATGATCGACTTGGTCTCGTCGTCGGCAAGGAACATCTCGAGCATGTCGATGAACTCGGTGCCTTTGACGGGGTCGCCTCCGATGCCGACGGCGGTGGTCTGGCCAAGGCCGACATTGGTGGTCTGGAACACTGCCTCATAGGTAAGTGTTCCCGAGCGCGAAACAACGCCGACTGAGCCCTTGCGGAAGATGTTGCCGGGCATGATGCCGATCTTGCATTCGTCGGGGGTGAGCACGCCCGGGCAGTTCGGGCCGATCAGCCGCGAGGTCGAGCGGTCGAGCCGCGCCTTGACCCTGACCATGTCCATGACCGGAATGCCTTCGGTGATGCAGACGATCAGCGGGATCTCGGCTTCGATCGCTTCCAGGATCGCTTCAGCAGCACCCGCCGGCGGCACATAGACGACCGAGGCATTGGCGCCGGTCTTTTCCTTGCCCTCGGCGACCGACGCGAAGATCGGCAGCGTTTCACCCTTGGCGCCGGTCCAGGTCTCGCCACCCTTCTTGGGATGGATGCCGCCCACCATCTTGGTGCCGTGATAGGCCAGCGCCTGTTCGGTGTGGAACGTGCCGGTCTTGCCGGTCAGGCCCTGAACCAGCACCTTGGTGTTCTTGTCGATGAGAATGGACATCGGAGCCCTTTTCTAAAAACCGTTGATCGAGGAAGGCGAGACGCGCCGGTAGACGCCGCTCACCATGTCTTGCCAGCCATCTTTGCCGGCAGGTTTGAAATGCAGTCGCATGCGGTAGGCATCGGCAGTGTCGAAATTATAGGTCACGCGTGCAGCGCCGCGCGGCGACGAGCGCTCCAGAGTGAGCTCGTCGCCGTTCCATGTGCCTGTCGCCGGCGACACCGGCACAAAGCCCATGGAATCGAACTGATGCATGGTGACGACGCTGTTTGGCTGATCGAAGCCGAACACTGAGTGCGAGCCGAACGAGACCGTGCCGTCGCGGCGCTGGCGATAGCGCTGCACCACGAACAGGCCGCCGAACTGTGCCTCTGCCAGCACCTCCGACGTCGCCGGTCCGCCATCGGCCCATTGCGTCTCCGCCACCTCTTCCTCGCCGCGCCACGCGCCGACCAGCGCCTGCAGGCGCTGGTGATCGGCCGAGAGCGAGGAGAACGCGTTCATGGGTCAGAGCCGCTTCAAATCGGAGACGGTGAGGTCGCTCTTGGCATTGCCGGTGTTGAGCGTCGTTGCCGGCTCGAACATCAGCACCACCGGCTCGGCGGTCAGCGAC
Source organism: Hyphomicrobiales bacterium (assembly GCA_900472295.1). Classification (GTDB taxonomy): domain Bacteria; phylum Pseudomonadota; class Alphaproteobacteria; order Rhizobiales; family Rhizobiaceae; genus Mesorhizobium. Next base: position 29,419 of record UCIA01000019.1, read on the forward strand.
CGCGGCCGGTGCTCGACACCCCTTGGCACGACGATGAAATCGCCCTCGCCGAGTTCGACCGGACCGTCACGGAAATCGATGGCGATGCGTCCGCGCAGGACCAGGAAGGCTTCATCCTCATTGTCATGCGCGTGCCAGTCGAAGACCTCGCCGAACTTGGCGACCTTGGCCTGGCTGTCATTGACGTCGCCGGCAATATGCGGATCGAAGACCTTCTTGATCTTCTGGTCCGCCGCCTCGACGAGGTTTATCTTGCGCGGAGGCATCCGCTCAGCCCTTCACCGCCGCCACGATCTTCTTGGCTGCGTCGTCGAGGTCATCGGCCGACACGACGTTGAGGCCGCTGTCGTTGATGATCTTCTTGCCGAGCTCGGCATTGGTGCCTTCGAGACGCACCACCAGCGGCACTTCCAGGCCGACTTCCTTGACCGCGGCAATGACGCCCTCGGCAATGATGTCGCACTTCATGATGCCGCCGAAGATGTTGATCAAAATGCCTTTGACGGCCGGATCCCTGGTGATGATCTTGAACGCCGCCGTCACCTTCTCCTTCGACGCGCCGCCGCCGACATCGAGGAAGTTGGCGGGCTCGGCGCCATAGAGCTTGATGATGTCCATCGTCGCCATGGCAAGGCCGGCGCCGTTGACCATGCAGCCGATATTGCCGTCGAGCGCGACATAGGCGAGGTCGTATTTCGACGCCTCGATCTCCTTCTCGTCCTCTTCGGTGGTGTCGCGCAGTTCCATCAGTTCGGGGTGGCGGAAGAGAGCGTTGTTGTCGAACGACACTTTGGCGTCGAGCACGCGCAGCCGGCCGTTCTTCATCACGATCAACGGGTTGACCTCGAGCAGGCTCATGTCCTTGTCGACAAAGGCTTTGTAGAGGATTGGGAACAGCGTGCCGGCATCCTTGGCGGCGTCGCCAGTAAGGCCCAACGCTTCGACCAATATGTCGACGTCGATGGTCGTCACACCTGCCTGCGGGTCGATGGCGCGGGTGATGATCTTTTCCGGCGTGTCGTGGGCGACGCCCTCAATGTCCATGCCGCCTTCGGTCGAGACGACGAAGGCGATGCGGCCGACCGAACGGTCGACCAGGATCGACAGATAAAGCTCGCGCTCGATGTCGGCGCCGTCCTCGATATAGAGACGGTTGACCTGCTTGCCGGCCGGGCCGGTCTGCTTGGTCACCAGCGTGTGGCCGAGCATTTCATTGGCGTTGGCGACAACATCGGCCACCGATTTCGCCAACCGCACGCCACCCTTGGCATCCGGGCCAAGCTCTTTGAACTTGCCCTTGCCGCGGCCGCCGGCATGGATCTGGCTCTTCACCACATAGAGCGGGCCTGGCAGCGCCTTGGCAGCGGCTTCCGCCTCGCTTGCCTTGAACACCGGCACGCCTTCGGCCACCGGCGCGCCAAACGACTTCAGCAGCGCCTTGCCTTGATATTCATGGATGTTCATCTGGATGGTCTCCGGATCGGCTGCTTTTGGGGGATCACTTCGAGGCGAGATGAGGGGCGATCTTGACGCATGCCTCGGTCAGGCCTTGCACCGTCGCCACCGACGCGTCGAACATCTTCTGCTCGGCCTTGTTAAGGTCGATTTCGATGATGCGCTCGACACCACCGGAGCCGATGACCACGGGAACACCTACATAGGTGCCCTTGACGCCATACTGGCCCGAGAGATGCGCCGCACAAGGCAGCACGCGCTTCTTGTCCTTGAGGTAGGATTCGGCCATCGAGATGGCGGAAGCCGCCGGCGCGTAGAAGGCCGAGCCGGTCTTGAGCAGGCCGACGATCTCGGCGCCGCCGTCACGGGTGCGCTGCACGATCTGGTCGAGCTTTTCCTTCGAGGTCCAGCCCATCTTGATGAGGTCCGGCAGCGGAATGCCCGACACCGTGGAATAGCGGATCATCGGCACCATGGAATCGCCGTGGCCGCCGAGCACGAAGGCGGTGACGTCCTCGACCGACACCTTGAACTCTTCGGCCAGAAAGTAGCGGAAGCGCGCGCTGTCGAGCACGCCGGCCATGCCGACGACATGGGTCTTGGGCAGGCCGGAAAACTTCTGCAACGCCCAGACCATGGCGTCGAGCGGGTTGGTGATGCAGATGACGAAAGCCTTGGGCGCGTACTTCTTCAGCCCGGCGCCGACCTGTTCCATGACCTTGAGGTTGATGCCCAAGAGATCGTCGCGGCTCATGCCCGGCTTGCGCGGCACGCCGGCAGTGACGATGCAGACGTCGGCGCCTTCGATGCCGGCATAGTCGTTGACGCCGGTCAGCCGGGAGTCAAAACCATCGACCGGCGAAGACTGCGCGATATCGAGCCCCTTGCCTTGCGGAATGCCCTCGGCAATATCGAACAGCACCACGTCGCCGAGGTCCTTGAGGCCGATCATGTGGGCGAGCGTGCCGCCGATCATGCCGGAGCCGATAAGCGCTATCTTGTTGCGTGCCATGTGAGGAAATTTTCCCTTTGTCTGTGACGACGCTCAAATCTCTGGCGATCTGGTTGACGGCGTCGAGGAAGAGGCCGGAATGCTGTGGTCTCAGCGAGATTTCGCCGCATCCAGTAGCCCCGGTGGGAAATATATTCAATCGATTATTTTCGAGTGAATAATTTCAATCGGTTAGAAACGTTTTGATTTACGTAAACGTCAAAGTTTGTAAGCCGACTTGAGAGGTTTTACACAATGGCCGTGGAAATCAGAAGACTATATGCGGGAGATGACGCCGTTGTGAAGCGTATCGCCGAAGACGTGTTCGACGAGCCGGTACGGGCCGACAGGCTGTCCGCCTATCTCGCCTCGCCGGGTCATTTCATGATTGTCGCTCTGGCTGGTGGCATCGTCGTTGGCCAGTGCGCCGCCGTCATCCACCGCCATCCCGACAAGGTAACCGAACTCTACATCGACGAAGTCGGTGTTTCGCCGGCCTACCAGCGCCAGGGCATTGCGCGAAGAATGCTCGACGCGATGTTCGCGCTCGGCAGGGAGCATGGCTGCGGCGAGGCCTGGGTCGGCACCGAGCCGGACAATGTTCCAGCGCGGGCGCTTTATGAATCGCGCACGGAGGCGCATGGGGCGGCGGAGACGTTTGTGATGTATTTGTATGAGCTGTAGCGAGCCTGCGAGCCCCTACCTTCGTCATCCTAGGGCGAAGCAAGGAGCGAAGCGACGCGGTGCAGACCCTGGGATCCATTCCGTGACTTAAGCCCTGGAATGCCGCTGTGCAGAACGCTTTTCGCCGATCCGCCACGCCCCACCAATCGTAACATCCGCCGCTGCGACGCTCGCAAGTCGCGGCATGGATCCTAGGGTCTGCACTCCGCTTCGCGTCGCTTCGCCCTAGGATGACGAAGGCGCGGTAGTCTCCACCTGCTTCGCCTCGACTGCCTTCTGCCGTTCCGCCCAATCCTCCAGCCAGTCACGACTCTGCATCTCGATCAGCCGCGACGCCGTGCGCTCGAATTCGAACACCTCGTTGCCGCGCTTGGCCGTATAGAGGTGTTGCACCGCCGCCTCGGCGCTCACCACCAGCCGCGTGTGATGATCGTAGAGCGTGTCGATCAGCAGGATAAAGCGCTTGGCCTCGTTGCGCTTGCCTTCGCCCAGTACCGGCACGTGGTCGATGAAAACGGTCGAGAAACGGCCGGCAATGGCCAGGAAATCGCGCGCGCCGAGCGGTTTTTCGCAAAGATCGGCAAAGGAAAACCGCGCAGCATTGCCCGCGGCGGCGGGCACGAGCACTTGCCGGCCCTTCAGCGCCAGCGATGTTGCGGCCGTCGGTGCGCCGCGCGTCATCGCTTTCCAGGCCTCGTCGAGCGCACGGTCGGCTTCGGCATCCGCAGGGGTGACGTAGACCGGCGTGCGGGCGAGTTTTTCCAGCCGGTAGTCCTTGTCGGCATCGAGCGTCAGCACCTGCGCGTGGCGCTCGAGAATGCTTACAAATGGCAGGAAGAGCTGGCGGTTCAGCCCGTCACGATAAAGATTTTCGGGCGCGACATTGGAGGTGGCGACCAGCACCACGCCATTTGCAAACAGCCCAGAAAACAGCCGCGACAGGATCATCGCATCGGCAATGTCGGTGACGGAAAACTCGTCGAAGCACAGCACCCAGGCCTGCTCGGCAAGCTGACGCGCCACCGGCGGAATCGGATCGTCCTCCTTGACGGTGCCATCCTTACGCGCCTGCCGGTGCTTCTGGATGCGGTCCTGCACATCGGCCATGAAGTCGTTGAAATGGACGCGGCGCTTGCGCCGGACCGGCAGCAGCTCGAAGAACATGTCCATCAGCATGGTCTTGCCGCGGCCGACGCCGCCATGGATGTAGAGGCCCTTGACGATTTCCCGCGTCTCGCGCTTGCGGGCAAACAGCCAGCCGAGCGCGCTCGACTTGTGCGCCAGCCGCTTGACCGAGATCTCCTCGGTCAGCCGGTCGAGCGCGACAACGATGCGCTCCTGCGCCGGATCGCGCTCGATGGCGCCGGTGGTGACCAGATGGTCGTAGCGCTGCCTGACGGTCGCATGAGTCTGGAGGCCGTCACGCAGATGCATCGGTCACGTCGCTGTCAAAGCAACCCCGGGAAAGTGGTTCTCCCCGGGACTTGCGTAAAAACAATTAGAGGCGACCTACCTTGTAAGCGAAATCGGCAGACCGTTGGAAGTCTGGCCGTCGAATTTCGAGCCGCCCGAGGAATAGAGCCGCGCCAACGTGCCGCCATTCTCGTCATAAAGCGTCAGCTGCTTGCCGGCGACGTTCCAGGATTTGATGCCATCGATCGGCGGCGGGCAATGCAGCGGCCCCGCGCGGAAGCCGGCGCCGAATTTGGTCTGCGGCGTTGCCACCTTGCAGCTCTGTCCCGACACGCTGGCGTTCCAGACACCGGCGACGCTGGCCGCGGTGAGGTCTGAGGCGCCGGCCGGCGCCGATCCGTCCGGCGGCAGCGAAGCGACCTGGGCGCCCGCGGGTGCGGTCGGGAATTGCGACGGGTCGGTGGTGCCGGGCGCTGCCGGCGGCGGCAGCTGGCTTCCGCTCACCGTGCCGGCGGGCGCCGGCTGCAGCGGAGCGGGCTGGTCATCCATCGATGAAAAACGCGAGGTCGAACAGCCGCTCGCAACGAGCGCTGCCAGCGATACGGCCATCAGACCGCTTCTCGAAAAAGTCATTTCAACCTCCGTCGGATCGGGCTGGGGGAAGCCGTCCGCACACTCTCACCCTCACCAAGATGGAGAAGGTGGCGAAATTTCAACCCGATATGGTTAAAATAGGGTTTGCACCACGAATTGTTGCAAATTTATCGCAAAATAGCTGACGGACGAGGGCGCGGCTTCGCGCTAGCGAGGCTCGAACCGGTAGATCGGCTGCGAAAGCGGCACCGGAGCCCGCAGCAGGTCGGCGCATCGGCGGTCCAAAGCGAGCGCCAGATTGTGAGCCTGCAGCATCGCCTTCTTCCAGTCGGTGGCCATCTTCAGCGAGGCCAATGCATCCGCGGGGCGGTCGGCGGCGACCATGAGCTCTGCCGCGACGAGGCGATCTTCCGGCGCCATGGTTTCGCCGGCCTTCAGCTTGACCGCCAATCCGACCCACCGTTCCCAGGGGAAGGCCGCGGTGAGCTGTTTCGGCCGAGGTGGCGGTTCGGCGCCATTGCCTCGCATGAACGGGGCCAACGTCAACCGCGCCAACGCTCTGTCGACGAACTCCGCCGTTTCGCCTTGCATTTCCGCGACCCTGAAGTTCGCCAGAAGGCTTTCCCGGCCCGCTTGAGTGAAAATGTAGTCGAGCCCTTGAACCATCAATCCGATCAGGGCGTCAGGGTCGTTGACGGGATCCAGCTGCTTTGCCGAAATGCGCGCATTGATCCCGGCGGCAACCACAGTGCCGACGCGCAAGTCACCACTGTGGTTCACCGACATCAGCAGTATCTCAGCTACAGGAGGATAGTTCGCCAGTTGCCCGATCGCCCGCTGAACCGGGCCCAGATCGCTGTTGCGGTCAAGGGCCTGCACCTCCTCTGGCTGTCTGGAAATATCGAAGGAAGGGCGGAAATAGGCTAAGTTAAGGGCATTACGGATAAACCCCGTGCGACGGCTCTTGTCGGGTCGCACTGTGGGCGGAAGCCGATCGAGGTAGGCGACATAGTCGGACAGATCGTCCTTGACCGCCCGCATCTCGAGAGCCAGCGTCCAAACGCCTGCATCTTCGGCCCTTTTGGCGAGCCGCGACTTTGCCTCGTCATCGAGATCGGACAGCGCCTGGGCGATGCCTTTGGCGGCCTGCGATGCCTGGCCAGGATCCGACGTCTGCAGGCGCCCCAGTTCGCCCAGCAGCCAGTCACCATCATCCTCGATGACAAGCGCACGCAAGGTAGATTGACCAAGCTGTGGCACAACCGACTTCGCGTTGGGCGGCGGTTGCATGGCGGCAATCATCGCCGCCCGATCCGGCGTTTTTGCATAGGCAAGCCTGAGGTCGACGATGCGCTGGGGCGGATGGCTGCGCTTTTCCAGATCGGCCAGCAGCGCTGAGCCTTTGGTATAGCCGAGGCCGCCATAGCGTATCTTCAGATAGGCAGCGTCGTCGCCATAACGGTCGCGCCAGAAGTTCGGAAATGTTGCCGGTTCGGCAAGCAGGAAATCGCCTGCATCCAGAATGGTTGGCGCGTGGGTGCAGGTGCTGGGCTCTGTCTGCGCGGCGGCCGCCGACGACGTCGGCGCAATCCCCAAGATCGCCGCTATGACTGCAAGAACTTGCCAACGCATGGGAGGCCCTCCGTTCTGCTGCATGATCGTACACCGGAAATCATCGCCCGCACCAGCGTCCGGCATTTTTGGCCGAGACAGGCATCCGCCCGCCAAATGCTTGCGCCGCAGGACCTCGTCCCTATTTAGCAAGGACAGAAACCTGCCGGAGCAGAAAACCTTGGCCGCGAGAAAGAGAGCTGCCAACCGCTATTACAGCGGCCCGCCCAGCGATCATTTCGACGGCACTCTGTTCTTCAACCCCGATGGCCAGATGCCCGGCCGCTTCACCGATCTGCTCAAATGGCAGCTGAGCGGCCAGCGTTCGAAATGGCCGGCAGCCAATCCGAGCCCGTTTGAACCAACGGAACCGGCGCCACGCGTCGACGGCGGCGGGCTGCGTCTGACCATGGTCGGCCATTCGACGCTGCTGATCCAGACCGCCGGCCTCAACATCCTGACCGACCCGGTATGGTCGCCGCGCGTCTCGCCGCTGTCCTTTGCCGGACCCAGGCGCGTCAATCCGCCGGGCATCGCCTTTTCCCAATTGCCGCCGATCGACCTGGTGCTGGTCAGCCACAACCACTACGATCATCTCGACCTCGCCACGCTCAAGCGGCTGAAGGCGAAGCATGATCCGCAAGTGCTGACGCCACTCGGCAATGACGCCATCATCAATGCTGCCGTACCCAGCATGCGGCTGACCGCGCATGACTGGGGCGAGCGCATCGAGATCGCCAAGGACATCGCCATCCATGTCGAGCCGGTGCATCACTGGTCGGCGCGCGGCGCACGCGACCGCCGCATGGCGCTGTGGGCCGGCTTCGTGGTCGAAACCCCTGATGGAAATATCTATTTCGCCGGCGATACCGGCTTCCATGGCGGCGCCAACTACCGGCTGATGGCTGAGAAGCATGGCGGCTTTCGCCTCGCCATCCTGCCGATCGGCGCCTATGAGCCGCGCTGGTTCATGGCGCCGCAGCACCAGAATCCGGAGGAGGCGGTGCAAGGCATGCAGCTCGCCAACGCGGCTCACGCCGCCGGCTGCCACTGGGGCACCTTCCGGCTCACCGACGAACCGATCGACGAGCCAGCCCAAAGGCTGGCCGAGGCGCTTGAGGCGCAAGGCGTGCCGCAGGAGAGGTTCCGTGCCCTGCGGCCGGGCGAGATCTGGGACGTGCCGAGCGCCTAGGGAAGGAACCCAACTTGCCGAAACGCGTTGTTTGCGCAACGCAATTTTGCCCGGAGCCTTGCCATGATCAAATGGATCATCATTCTTCTGATCGTTGCGGCCGCCGCTAGCCTGCTCGGCATGCCGGCGCTGGCGGGAGCCGCCGCCACCGGCGCACGCGTCCTCATCGGCATCGTTCTCGTCATCTTCCTGCTGATCGTGCTCGGCGTTTTCGCAATAACCTAGACGCAGCTCACACTGGTAATTCCCGCCCGTTTCCGCCATATACCGGCGAAACGGACAGGAATTCCCTGAGACATGGCAGGCACTGCCCCCTTCGCCAAGATGAACGGCATCGGCAACGAGATCATCGTTGCCGATATGCGCGGCCGTGCCGACAAGGTCACGCCGGCGTCGGCCGTGGCGCTGAACGCCGATGCGGCGACCAGATTCGACCAGATCATGGCCATCCACGATGCGCGCACGCCTGGCACCGCGTTTTACATCGACATATTGAATTCCGACGGCTCGGGCGCGCAGGCCTGCGGCAACGGTATGCGCTGCGTCGTCCAGGCGCTGGCGGCTGAGACCGGCCAGAAGACTTTCACCTTCGAGACCCGCGCCGGCATACTCAACGCCGTCGAGCATGCCGACGGCACCATCTCGGTCGACATGGGCACGCCGCGCTTCGGCTGGCAGGACATTCCGCTGGCCGAGGAATTCCGCGACACCCGCATGATCGAGCTGCAGATCGGCCCGATCGACGCGCCGGTGCTGCATTCGCCCTCGGCTCTCTCGATGGGCAATCCGCACGCCATCTTCTGGGTCGACAACGATGTCTGGTCCTATGAGCTCGAGCGCTTCGGCCCGCTGCTCGAAAACCACCCGATCTTCCCCGAGCGCGCCAACATCACCATCGCCCAGGTGACGTCGCCGGAGACGATGATCATCCGCACCTGGGAGCGCGGGGCCGGCCTGACCAAGGCCTGCGGGTCGGCCGCTTGCGCTGCGGTAGTCGCAGCCGCCCGCACTAGGCGTACCGGCCGCAGCGTTACGCTGATGACGCCGGGCGGCGGCTCGCTGCATGTCGAATGGCGCGACGACGATCACGTCATCCTGACCGGCGCTGCCGAATGGGAATTTTCCGGCAGCTTCGATCCGTCGACCGGCACATGGGCCCGCGACACCGAAAGCGCGGCCTGATGTCTGCGCTTGAAAAAGGCCCCATCTCCAGCAGTATCGACGTCGTCACCTTCGGCTGCCGTCTCAACACCTATGAATCCGAAGTGATGCGCCGCGAAGCCGAGAGCGCCGGCCTCGGCGCACTCAAGGGCGGCGCCATCATCTTCAACACTTGCGCCGTCACCTCGGAAGCGGTGCGCCAGGCCAAGCAGTCGATCCGCAAAGCCCGCCGCGAAAACCCGGCGGCGCGCATCATCGTCACCGGCTGCGCGGCGCAGACCGAACCGCAGAATTTTGCCGCCATGGACGAGGTCGACCTCGTGCTCGGCAATGAGGAGAAGCTCAAGGCCAACTCCTACCGCGCACTGCCGGATTTCGGCGTCAACGACACCGAGAAGGCGCGCGTCAACGACATCTTTTCCGTGCGTGAGACCGCTGGCCACATGGTCGACGCCATCGAGGGCAGGGCGCGCGCTTTCGTCCAGGTGCAGAATGGCTGCGACCATCGCTGCACCTTCTGCATCATCCCTTACGGCCGCGGCAATTCGCGCTCGGTGCCGATGGGCGCCGTGGTCGAGCAGGTCAAGAGGCTGGCCGGCAACGGCTATGCCGAGATCGTGCTGACCGGCGTCGACATGACCTCTTTCGGCGCCGACCTGCCGGGCGCGCCAAAGCTTGGCAAACTGGTGAAGACCATCCTCAGGCAGGTACCCGACGTAAAACGCCTGCGGCTATCCTCCATCGATTCCATCGAGGCCGACGACGATCTGCTCGACGCCATCGCCACCGAGCCCAGGCTGATGCCGCATCTGCATCTGTCGCTGCAATCGGGCGACGACATGATCTTGAAGCGCATGAAGCGCAGGCATCTGCGCGACCAGTCGATCCGCTTCTGCGAGGATGTGCGCAAGCTGCGCCCTGGTATCGTCTTCGGCGCCGACATCATTGCCGGCTTCCCGACCGAGACCGAGGATATGTTCGAGAATTCGATAAAGATCGTCGAGGAGTGCGGGCTGACGCATCTGCACGTCTTCCCGTTTTCGCCGCGCGAAGGCACGCCCGCCGCCCGCATGCCGCAGGTCCGCCGCGAACTGGTCAAGCAGCGCGCTGCAAGGTTGCGTGCCGCCGGCGAGGCCGCCTACCGCCGTCATCTCGCATCGCTTCCCGGAACGCGTCAGTCGATCCTGATCGAGCGCGACGGCCTCGGCCGCACCGAGGGATTCACGCTCGCCGCGCTCGGCACGGGCGCGCCGGGTGAAATCGTCGAGGCAGATATAATCGGCCATGACGGCGCGCGCCTGATGGCAGCCCCGCTCACCGCCCGCGCCGCCTGAGGACGATTGAAGCATGGCCGGTTTTTTCAAGAAGATATTTTCGTTCGGCAAGAAGGAAGTCGTCGAGGACAAGATCGACGAAACCGCCCCGCTGCCGCCGATCAAATGGGAAGCGCTGGAAGCGCTGAAGCCGGCGGCCGAGCCAGTCGTTCCGGAATTCTTGAAGCGCGAGGAGCCAGAGGCGCCAGCGCCCCACCCTCCCCTCGATGGGGAGGGTCGACGCGAAGCGGCGGGGTGGGGTGATGGCGCCGGCGCCGGTCACCCCCACCCCCGAGCTGCGCTCGGGACCTCCCCCATTGAGGGGGAGGTAAAGCGCACGCCGGTCGAAGCTGTACCCGCGCCGGTTGAAGCCAAGCCCATCGTTGGCGAGATAGCGCCCGCGCCAGCCTCGCAGCCTTCGCCTGAGCCAAAACCAGCTCCCGGCAAGGTGACCGTCACCAAGAAGGTCGAGCAGAAGGCCGAGCCGGTCAAAGCCCCCGAACCAGCGCCGCGGCGCTCCTGGTTCCAGCGCATGCGCGACGGGCTGGCCCGCTCGTCGAAAGAACTCACCGGCAACATCGCCGGCGTCTTCACCAAGCGAAAGCTCGACGAGGAGACCCTGCAGGATTTGGAGGACGTGCTGATCCGCGCCGATCTCGGCATGGAAACGGCCTTGCGCGTCACCGATGCGCTCGCTGCCAGCCGTTACGGCAAGGATGTCTCCGACACGGATGTCCGCACCATCATGGCGGCCGAGGTGGAGAAGGTGCTGACCCATGTCGCCATGCCGCTGGAGCTCGACCTCTCGCACAAGCCGCATGTCATCCTGGTGGTCGGCGTCAACGGCACCGGCAAGACCACGACCATCGGCAAGCTGGCGGCGAAACTGACCGATGGCGGCCTGTCTGTGATGCTTGCTGCCGGCGACACCTTCCGCGCCGCCGCGATCGAGCAGCTGAAAATCTGGGGCGAACGGACGAAATCGCCGGTCATCGCCTCCAAGATCGGCGCCGATGCGGCAGGCCTTGCCTATGATGCCTTCGAGCGAGCGAAAGAGGCCGGCTCGGATGTGCTGATCATCGACACCGCCGGCCGGCTGCAGAACAAGACCGAGCTGATGGCGGAGCTGGAAAAGATCGTGCGTGTGCTGGGCAAACTCGATCCCGAAGCGCCGCACACCGTGCTGCAGACGGTCGACGCCACCACCGGCCAGAATGCGCTCAACCAGGTCGAGATCTTCCGCAACATCGCCGGCGTCAACGGTCTGGTGATGACCAAGCTGGACGGCACGGCGCGCGGCGGTATTCTGGTGGCGATCGCGGCAAAGCACAAACTACCGGTCTATTTCATCGGCGTCGGCGAACAGGTCGACGACCTCGAACCATTCTCAGCCAGCGAATTCGCCAGGGCGATCGCGGGCGTAGCGTAACAGGCAATGATCCCGAAGAGCTGCCGGCTTTTTGGACAAGATCATGCGTCAGAAGGAAGTCATGAACCCACCCATCCTCGAACGCGACCCGTCCGATCCTCGCCGTAAGGCCCTGAATCCGGGCCTGAAGGTTTTGCTCGAACTCGGACCCGGCCTGGTGTTCTTCTTCACCACCATTCGCGGCGCCTGGCTGACCGAAAAGTTTCCGATCCTCACCCATATCGGCGAGCCGATCCTGATCGCGACGGCCTTTTTCATGGTGGCGACGGCCCTGTCCCTCGCCGTCTCGTGGATCCTGACGCGCAGCTGGCCGATCATGCCGCTGGTCTCGGCCGTCGTCGTTTTTGTGTTCGGCGCGCTGGCGCTTTATTTGCAAGACAAGACCTTCGCTTTCATGAAGCCGACCATCATCAACACCTTGTTTGGCGCGACGCTGCTTGGCGGGCTGGCATTTGGCAGGTCATTGCTCGGCTATGTCTTCGATTCTGCCTTTCAGCTCGATGCCGAAGGCTGGCGCAAACTCACCTTCCGCTGGGGACTGTTCTTTCTCGTCCTGGCGGTAATGAACGAAGTGATGTGGCGCAATTTTTCCGAGGCGACCTGGCTCTATTACAAGGTCTGGGGCACGATCCCGCTCACGCTGGCCTTCACCATCAGCCAGATGCCGCTGATCCTGCGCCATTCGCTCGAGGAAAAGACCGCGAAAGAAGAGCAGGCCGGCAAATAGAGCAATTCCGGGAAGGTCGAGGAGCGGTTTTCCCAAAGGAATTGAGTTGGAACAGGAGGAGACGGGATGGAATTCGTCACCACAAGCGACGAGTTGAGGACGATCTACAAGACGCCGCGGCCGACCGACGCCTCGATGCGCAAGGAGCTCCGGGCGCTCGACGGCCACTGCCGCTCCTTTATCGGCAAGAGCCCCTTCGTGCTGATCGGTTCTTCCGACGGCGCCGGCAATTCCGACGTGACGCCCCGAGGCGACAAACCCGGCTTCGCCCTTATCCTCGACGACAAAACCATCGCCATCCCCGACCGGCCCGGCAACAACCGGCTGGACACGCTGGAAAACATCCTGCTCAACCCTTCTGTCGGGTTGCTGTTCCTCATCCCCGGCATGAACGAGACGCTGCGCATCAATGGCGACGCCCGCATCACCGTCGATGATGGGCTGCGCGAGCGCCTCGCCGTCGACGGCAAGCTACCGCAAAGCATCGTCGTGGTCAGCGTCAAGGCCGCCTACATGCACTGCGCCAAGGCATTCATGCGCTCCGATCTGTGGAAGCCGGACAGCTGGTACGACCGCGCGACACTGCCGACGCTGGGGAAGATCCTGTCCGACCAGATGGCCCATGCCGAAACGGTCGACGACTTCGACCGCTCACTGGACGACGCCTACAGCAAGACCATGTGGTAGATTTCGGGCACGATTCGTCCATCCGAGTCCCTTGCCCGGTTTTCCCCGTGATCGACATCCTCGCCATTTCCGGCAGCCTGCGCGCCGCCTCGACCAATTCGGCGCTGCTTGCTTCTGTCGCGCGCAACGCCCCGCCCGGATGCACCATCAGCATCTATGACGGGCTTGGCCGGCTGCCGATCTTCAATCCGGACGACGAAGGCGAGCACACGCCACCGGAGGCATCAAGGCTGATCGAGGCCGTCACCAGCGCCGACGGCATCATCGTCTCCTGTCCGGAATATGCGCATGGCGTGCCCGGCGGCATGAAGAACGCGCTCGACTGGCTGGTCTCGCGCGACGCCGCCGTCGGCAAGCCGGCCATGCTGGTGCACGCCTCGCCCCGCTCGCTCTACGCCCGCGCCGCACTGGCCGAGATCATGCGCACGATGTCGTTTGCGCTGTATGAGGACGCGTTGCTGGAGATTGCCTTGCTGGGCAAGAAGCCGCCGGAGGTGGAGGCGATCCTGGCGGGACCGGAGAATGTGCTGGCGATGCGGGAAGCCGTGCAAGCCTTCGTGGGGTTTATTCAGGCGCGTTGATGCTAAGCTGTGGCCAAACGCGCGTTCGTCATCCTAGGGTCTCCGCGACGTCGCTTCGCGACTGCGTCGCCCTAGGATGACGAAGGAAAAGGGCTACGCCTAACCCTCTCACCATCAAAGGCTGCCAGACAAGGGCTTCCAGCAACCTCAAAAGGTCTTGGCGCCGTTCACCATCAGTCGCACCATATAGAGCGACGTCGTGCCGGCGATGTAGAGGCAGTTCAGCTTGTTGCCGCCGAACACGCAATTGGCGGTGACTTCCGGCACCCTGACCTTGCCGATCAGCGTGCCGTCGGGATCGTAGCAATGGATGCCGTCGGCGGCACTGGTCCAGATGCGGCCGGCCTCGTCGAGCCGGAAGCCGTCGAACAGGCCGGCCGTGCAGTCGGCGAACACCTTGCCGCCCGAGACCTTCTTGCCGTGCTTGCCGACGTTGAAGACCCGCATATGCGCGGGATTTTGCGCGCCATGCGTGCGGCCGGTATCGACGACATAGAGCTGGCTTTCGTCGAGCGAGAAGGCGAGGCCGTTAGGCCGCACCATGTCGGTAATGACGGCCTCGACCTCGCCTGTATCAGGGTCGACCCGATAGACATGGCAGGCGCCGATCTCGCTTTCGGCCTTGTCGCCCTCATAGTCGGTGTCGATGCCGTAGGAAGGATCGGTGAACCAGATCGAGCCGTCGGATTTCACCACCGCGTCGTTGGGCGAATTCAGCCGCTTGCCTTTCCATTTGGCCGCGATGGTGGTGACCGTGCCGTCATGCTCGGTGCGGCTGACGCGGCGGCCGGAATGCTCGCAAGAAACCAGCCGACCCTGCCGGTCGACGGTGTTGCCGTTGGAATTGCCGGAAGGCTGGCGGAACACGCTGACGCTGCCGTCGGTCTCGTCGTAGCGCATCATGCGATTGTTGGGGATGTCGGACCAGATGACATAGCGGCCAGCGGCGAACCAGGCCGGACCTTCCGCCCACTGGCAGCCGGTAAACAGCTTTTCCACCCGGGCATTGCCATTGAACAGCCGCGCGAAACGCGGGTCGAGAACTTCGTAATAATCTGCAGCCGCCATGCTTTTCCTCCGGACAATAGGCAGCGGGATCAAGCCAGCCCATGCGACCGAAGGCAATGTGCGTACGCACAGTGCGATACAAAAAGGCAGTCAGGACAGCTTGCGTGCAAGGCCTGCCCATTATGTTAGCGACTCATTAACTGGCTATGCGCTCCGCGCAATGGTGCATTGCAACATCTTCTTTTTGCATCGCACCATTACTATGTCATGTTGCGAACGACCAAGGGAGGAACAAATTCACCGCTGATATGCGGCATGAAAGGACCCTTGCTATGGCTTTTGATCTCTTCTCCCGCGCACGTGCCTCGATGGCCAAGCGCAAGCACTACAACCGCCTCGTCTCGGAAATCGAAAACCTGACGAGCCGCGATCTGGCCGATCTGCGCGCCGACCGCTCGGAAATGCTCTACCAGATCCACAAGCAGATCTACGGCTGATCGTTTAGACGGTGGTGGGGCACTGCCCCCTCACCCGGATTGCCAAAACGAATTGCAACAGCAATTCGGGCAATCCGACCTCTCCCCAAGGGGAGAGGAGCGAGCAAGCGCCGATGTCTCCCTCTTCTCCCCCATGGGGAGAAGAGGGCCGCGTAGCGGCCGGATGAGGGGGCCTGGCGCCGTCGCCTAACCCGGCGCCGCAATCGCCTTTTCTATCTGTGGCAACAACAGATCCGTCGCTGACTCCCCCGTCAGCGGCCCGACATGCTTGTAGGCGATCTTGCCGTCCTTGCCGATGACGAAGGTTTCCGGCACGCCGTAGACACCCCAGTCGATGGCCGTGCGGCCCGCCTCGTCGACGCCAATGGCCTGGAACGGATTGCCGAGATCGCCGAGAAACCGGCGCGCATTTTCCGGCTTGTCCTTGTAGTTCAACGCGGCAAGCGTGAAGCGCTTGTCCTGTGACAGCGCCAGCAGCACCGGATGCTCTTCCCGGCACGGCGCGCACCATGATGCAAAGACATTGACCAGCGTCACCTTGCCGGCGAAGGCCTTGGAGTCGAGGCCAGGCAGGTTTGAGCCTTCCAGAGCCGGCAGATTGGTTTGCGGCGCCGGCAGGCCGATCAGCGCCGACGGCACTGTCGCCTCGTCGCGCCCCGACAAGAGCTGCAACAGGAACAATCCGGCCAGGCCGAGGAAGATCAGCAGCGGCAGCAGCACGATCAGGCGGCGGCGCGGCGGCGCCGGCGTTTCGCTTTCTATGCTCATGATTTACCGGTCCCTGAACCGCCCTTGTCCGAACGGCGCCGCACACCGGCGGCTTCCAGTTCGGCGAGCTCACGCTTGCGAGCCCGCTGGTCGAGCAGGATCCAGCCGATCAGCCCGGCCAGAACGATCGCCGTGATCCCATAGGCGGCAGTGACATAGAGCGCGTGTGCACTCATGCGCTTCGCTCCGCTGTCATTTCGCTGTGCTCGATCATTTGCCTTCCCATAGCTTTGCGGCTGCGGCTTCGCAATTGGCCGCCGCGCCGCAGCCGCCACATCAATCCGTTCCATGCCGCAGCGCCAGCGCCGCCGCCACTGGCCCGAGCACGGCAAGAAACAACGTCAGCGCGGCAAGAATGAGGAAGGGCTGCAGGAACGGGTCGGGGTCGGCCACCGCGCCATAGCTGGCCGAAACGCCGAAGATCAGCACCGGGATGGTCAGCGGCAGCACCAGCACCGAGATCAGCAGCCCGCCGCGCGGCAGCGCCACCGCCACCGCCGCGCCGACCGCGCCGATGAAGGTGATGGCCGGCGTGCCGACCAGCAGCGTCAGCGCGGTGGCGCCGATGCCGAGCGGCTCCATGTTCATGAACAGGCCGAGCAGAGGAGCCGCGACCACCAGCGGCAGCACGCTGCCCGCCCAATGCGCCAGGCATTTCACCAGCACCGTCAGCGCCAGCATGTGGCGATCATTGCCCAGCACCAGAAGGTCGAGCGAGCCGTCCTCGCGATCGGCCTGGAACAACCGGTCGAGCCCGAGCAGGCAGGCGAGCAGCGCGCCGATCCACAGGATCGCCGGGCCGATACGGGCCAGCAGTTTCAGGTCGGGGCCAACACCGAAGGGGATGGTGGCGATGACGGCGAGGAAGAAGATGACGCCCGTCAGGGCGCCGCCCCCGGCACGGACGGAGAGGCGGATGTCGCGGAGGAAGAGGGCTAGCATGATGTGAGATGCTCGCGCTTGAGCACCCCCCTCTGGCCTGCCGGCCATCTCCCCCTCAAGGGGGGAGATTGGCAGCTTCGAAGGCGCGACCGTCCTTCAACGGTGGAGATTGGCGAGAGTAATCGTGACGGCCGATCTCCCCCCTTGAGGGGGAGATGCCCGGCAGGGCAGAGGGGGGTGCCTCGCACCGGCGTCAATTTCCCATCCTCAGTTCCTCAGCCCCATCCAATCCCAGCGGCAGGTGCGTCGCCGCGACAACAATCCCGCCCTCCGCGCAATGCCCTGCCATCAGCCCCGCAAACCGCCCTTCCGAAGCCTTGTCCAACCCCGCCGTCGGCTCATCGAGCAGCCAGATCGGCCTGTGGCTGACCAGCAATTTCGCAATCGCCGCCCGCCTTCTTTGCCCGGTCGACAGATAGCCGAACGGCAGATGGCCGATGCCGCCAAGCCCGACAGTCTCCAGCGCCTCCTCGACACCCAACCGACCATCGTCATTGAAATCGCGCCAGAAGCGCAGATTCTCCGTCACGCTCAGCGCCGTCTTCATCGCATTGAGATGGCCGAGATAGTGGACCGCAGCAGCGATGGTCGGAAACGTCTCGCCGCCGCCCTCGATGCGCACATCGCCTTCCGCTTTCGGCAGCAGCCCGGCGATGACCCGCAGCAGCGTCGATTTGCCTGATCCGTTCGGCCCGGTGACGACCAGCGCCTGGCCCTTCCCGAGCGCAAAGCCGATGCCGGAGAAGACCGTCTCGCCGCCGCGTTCGCCGCCCAGATTTTCGGCAATCAGCCGCATGCCTGCCCGTCCCGAAAACTTTACCGCGCGATAGTTGCCGCATCGCACAAATTTGCTCCGCAACTGTCTAGAACTATTCCAGAAAATTCTCTATATGCGGGTCATCCGTGCCAGCGGTCGGCACGGGAACAGAATTTGCGCCGAACCAGCGCACGCGCCGCCTTGAACGGCTCGGGTTGCTTGGGAGCGGACAGCGGAAATGGCCGTACCCGCACCTTTGCGCGTGATTGCATGCCCATCGGCGTCCGTTCCCTTTCAGGCTGAACAGACAAGGACGGACCGCACGTGTCAAAATCCCTCGACAGTTTCAATTGCCGCCGCACCCTCACCGTGGGTGGCGCGGACTATGTCTATTACAATCTGGTCGAGGCCGAGAAGAACGGCCTCACCGGCATCGCCCAGCTGCCCTATTCGATGAAGGTGCTGCTGGAGAACCTGCTGCGCAACGAAGACGGCCGCTCCGTCACCAAGGAATCGATCCAGGCGGTTGCCGGCTGGCTGACCGACAAGGGCACCGCCGGCGTCGAGATTGCCTATCGCCCGGCCCGCGTCCTGATGCAGGATTTCACCGGCGTTCCCGCAGTCGTCGACCTGGCAGCGATGCGCGACGGCCTCAAGGCGCTCGGCGGCGATCCGCAGAAGATCAACCCGCTGGTGCCGGTCGACCTCGTCATCGACCACTCGGTTATCGTTGACGAATTCGGCACGCCGATGGCTTTCGCCAGGAATGTCGAGCTCGAATATGAGCGCAACGAGGAGCGCTACAAATTCCTGAAATGGGGCCAGCAGGCGTTCCGCAACTTCCGCGTCGTGCCGCCCGGCACCGGCATCTGCCATCAGGTCAATCTCGAATATCTCGGCCAGGTCGTCTGGACCAACACCGATGACGGCGAAACCACCGCTTATCCCGACACCTGCGTCGGCACCGATTCGCACACCACGATGATCAACGGCCTTGGCGTGCTCGGTTGGGGCGTCGGCGGCATCGAAGCCGAGGCGGCCATGCTCGGCCAGCCGGTCTCCATGCTGTTGCCGGAAGTCATCGGCTTCCGCCTCACCGGCAAGCTCAAGGAGGGCGTCACCGCCACCGACCTCGTGCTCACCGTCACCCAGATGCTGCGCAAGAAGGGCGTCGTCGGCAAGTTCGTCGAGTTCTTCGGCCCCGGCCTGTCCAACATGACGCTGGCCGACCGCGCCACCATCGGCAACATGGCGCCGGAATACGGCGCCACCTGCGGCTTCTTCCCGGTCGATGGCGAGACCATCCGCTACCTTACAATGTCGGGTCGTGAGGAAAGCCGGATCGCGCTGGTCGAAGCCTATTCCAAGGCGCAAGGCATGTGGCGCGACACCGGTTCGGCCGACCCTGTCTTCACCGATTTGCTCGAACTCGAGCTGGACAGCGTCGTCCCGTCAATGGCCGGCCCCAAGCGGCCTGAAGGCCGCGTTCCGCTCGAAGGCATTCCGGCCGGCTTCGCCAAGGCAATGGAGACCGAGTACAAGAAGGCTGCCGAAATCCACAAGCGCTATGCCGTTGAAGGCACCGACCACGATCTCGGCCATGGCGACGTCGTCATCGCCGCCATCACGTCGTGCACCAACACCTCCAACCCGAGCGTGCTGATCGGCGCCGGCCTTTTGGCGCGCAACGCCAACCGGCTCGGCCTCAAGCAGAAGCCGTGGGTGAAAACCTCGCTGGCGCCGGGCAGCCAGGTGGTCGCGGAATATCTCGAAAAATCCGGCCTGCAGAAGGAGCTCGACCAGATCGGCTTCAACCTGGTCGGCTTCGGCTGCACCACCTGTATCGGCAATTCCGGCCCGCTGCCGGCGCCGATCTCGAAAACCATCAACGATAAAGGTTTGATTGCTGCCGCGGTCTTGTCCGGCAACCGCAATTTCGAAGGCCGCGTCTCGCCCGATGTGCAGGCGAACTACCTGGCGTCGCCGCCGCTGGTCGTAGCCCACGCGCTGGCCGGCACTGTCACCAGGGACCTCACCACCGAGCCGCTCGGCGAAGGCAGCGACGGCAAGCCGGTCTACCTCAAGGATATCTGGCCGAGCTCGGCCGAGATCCAGGAGTTCATCGAGAAGAACGTCACGCGCGAGCTGTTCGCCCGCAAATATGCCGACGTCTTCAAGGGCGATGAGTACTGGCAGAACGTCAAGGCGCCGGAAGGCCAGACCTATGCCTGGGACGACAACTCGACCTATGTCCAGAACCCGCCCTATTTCGCCGGCATGACCTCCGGTTTCGGCAAAATCGGCGACATCAAGGGCGCGCGCGTGCTCGGCCTTTTCGGCGACAAGATCACCACCGACCACATCTCGCCGGCGGGTTCGATCAAGGCGGCGTCTCCGGCCGGCAAGTATCTCACCGACCATGGCGTCGGCGTTGCCGACTTCAACCAGTACGGCACGCGGCGCGGCAATCATGAGGTGATGATGCGCGGCACCTTCGCCAACATCCGCATCCGCAACCACATGCTTGGCGAGAACGGCCGCGAGGGCGGCTACACCATCCACTACCCCAGCAAGGAAGAGGAATCGATCTACGACGCGGCGATGGAGTACAAAAGGGAAGGCGTGCCGCTGGTCATCTTCGCCGGGGTCGAATACGGCAACGGCTCGTCACGCGACTGGGCGGCCAAGGGCACCAACCTGCTCGGCGTCCGCGCCGTCATCGCCCAGTCCTTCGAGCGCATCCATCGCTCGAACCTGGTCGGCATGGGCGTCATCCCCTTCGTCTTCGAGGAAGGGACGTCATGGGCCTCGCTCAACCTCAAGGGCGACGAACTGGTCGAGATCGACGGCATAAGCGCCATCAAGCCGCGCCAGACGATGATCGCCAAGGTGACCTATGGCGACGGCACGGTGAAGGAAGTTCCCATCATCTGTCGCATCGATACGCTGGATGAGCTCGACTACTTCAAGAATGGCGGCATTCTGCAATACGTGCTGCGCGATCTGGCCGCGTAGCGGCCAAGGGTTTAGGCAGTAGGGATTGGGCAGTAGGGAACTACTGCCTACTGCCTACTGCCCTAGTCTTTCCAAAGCATAAGACGGCCCGAACCAAAGTCTCACCCTGCACGATCGCAGTAGAGACCGCACGGACTCAGCAAAGTCTCCCACAAGCTCTTGCTGCCATGCTCCCGATCGAACCGGGCAGCGAAGTGCTCCGTCGTGTTGCAGCCATACCTACGGTTGCGGGACCAAAAATTTCACCGCAACGTGACTTCCCGTTGACTGTCGCTTCTGCCACAAATCTGGACAACCAGAACAAGGCCGGCGTCACCGGCGGGAAAATCGGAACGACCATGGCACCTCGACAACCTCTGCGGCTTGCGGCTTTTGCGCTGGCCTTCTCGGCGCTTGCCGGGACCGGGTTTGCCGAAGAATCGGGAACCGCCCAGGCCGACAAGCCCCAGATTGACAGGCCCTTGGGCGTGGTAGAGCTGTTCACCAGCCAGGGCTGCAGTTCCTGTCCGCCGGCCGACGCCTTCTTTGCCGAACTGGCGGCCAAGGACAACGTCATCGCGCTCGCCTACCACGTCAACTACTGGGATTATCTCGGCTGGCAGGACACGCTGAGCAGCAAGGAAAACACCGAGCGGCAATATGACTATATGCGCGCCTTCGGCACCCGCTCCGTCTACACGCCGCAAGCCGTTATCAATGGCCGCAGCCACGTCAACGGCGCCAGCCGCAAGGACGTCGACGGCGCGCTCGCCCGCATGGAGAAATCCGGCGAGGGCATGCGGGTCAGCGTCAAGGTCAGCCGCACCAGCGACCGTGTCATCATCGATGCCGGCGACGCCGGCAGCGGCCCGACCGACGCCCATGTCGTCATCGTCTATTTCGAACCGCCGCAGACCGTCACCATCGCCAAGGGCGAGAACAGCGGCCGCTCCATGACCTACTGGAACGCCGTCACCGGCATCCAGACCGCCGGCATGTGGCAAGGCAAGGCACAGCGCTATGAATTGCCGATGACCGAGATCGCCAAGAAAGGCGGCTGCGCCGTGCTGCTGCAATCGGTCGGCAAGGACGGTATGCCCGGCGCGATCCTGGGCGCTGCGTTTATTCACAAGCCGTAGAGATAGAGCGCCGAGAACAACCCGTGCCTTCGTCATCCTGGGGCGAAGCAGGAGCGAAGCTCCGTCGCGAAGACCCCAGGATCCATGCCGCGACATCGGTCACACACGAAAGCGGTCCAGAATCGAGGGGTGCTCTGCTTTAGGCTGCCCTGAGGCCCCAACGACCGTTCTGATAGGCAGCATGCTTCGACAAATGTCGTGGCATGGATCCTCGGGTCTGCGCGTCCGCTTCGCTTCCGCTCCGCCCGTGGATGACGAAGTCACGGTGGCGCGAAGTTCGCCTTAGAAAACAAAAAACCGACGTCAGCTTGCTTCTGACGTCGGTCATTTAGGTTTTGGGATCGTCGCACCTGATCTCTCCGGGGAGAGACCGAGGTTGGTTCGATCCGACGCAGACCCGTGGGCGGGGGGCTTGGGGTTTACGAGCCGGTGCCGGACCGAACCGTCTCAGGCAACGCCGGTAAATTCGTCGGACATTGGGGCATGAGCGCGGATAAAAAAAGGCAGAAATGTGGCGAAGCATCACCAATTCAAACACCGCGTTTTATAAAAGTGACTGGACGTTGCGAAAACAGCGCAGTCGCGGGATGGTTAGCCGGGTCTTGCAATTCCACCGCGAACACGCCAACTTCTGCAAGCGAGATTCATTTTTGAGGGATCGCGGTATGACCGATCGCAGCAGTGGGACGGAGGATGGGGACGCATCCGCAATATTGATCCCGCTGCACGAGGCGCGACGCGAACGCCTCGACCAGCCGGTCCGTTTCGACCGGCGTGAACTCGACGAGATCCTCAGACTCTATGGACGCATGGTCGCCGCCAATGAATGGCGCGACTACGCCATCGACCATCTCTCCGACCGGGCTGTGTTTTCGGTCTTTCGCCGGGCCAGCGAAGTGCCGCTGTTCCAGATCGTCAAGGATCCGAAACTGGCGCGTCGGCAAGGCGCCTTCGCCGTCATTGCCGCCGGCGGCCGCATCCTCAAGCGCGGCCAGGAACTCGGCCGCGTACTCGGCGTCTTCGATGCCAAGCTTAGGGTTGTCGAGGCCTGAGGTGGTGAGTTGAAGAACTGGGGAATTGAAGAATTGAGGAAAGGGCCGGTCAGCGCCTGATATAGCCCCGTTTTCCTTTGTTCTTCATTTCTTCAATTCTTGAATTCCGCTAAACCTCCGCTCCGGCAGTGAATCCGCATCCGGCGGAAGCGCCGCCCCGCCATTCAGCGGCAGCTGCATGAACACAGTGTCTAGCCAGCGGCCGTGCTTGTAGCCGGAGCCTTCCAGGCGGCCGCCATGGCGAAAGCCCAGCTTTTCATGCAGCCGCACCGATGCACTGTCGGCGCGGCCGTCGCCGATCACCGCGATGATCTGGCGAAAGCCCGCCACCCGGCAGGCCGCGATCAGCGCCTGCATCAGCAGCAGCCCGACGCCCTGGCCCTTGGCATCAGGTGCGACATAGACCGAATCCTCGACGATGAAACGGTAGGCCGGGCGCGGCCGGAAGGCGCCGGCATAGGCGTAGCCGAGCAGCGCGCCGTCCTTTTCCGCCACCAGATAGGGAAATCCGCCCGCCGTCAGAGCGTCGAATCGCGCGCCCATCTCGGCGCGGCTGGGCGGCTCCAACTCGTAGCTGGCCGTGCCATGGGTGACCGCATCGGCGTAGATCTCGGTGATTCGGTCGAGGTCGCCCTCCAGGGCCACGCGCGTGGAAATAGTGCTCATAATTTGTGCAAACGATTCATCTGCCTGCCATAACAGCAAAGCTCGGCGCAAAAGAAAAGGGCGGCCGTTGGGCCGCCCCTTAACAACTCAATGGTCCAGTTTCCAGTAAATGGGATCCGCTTAGCGGCGCTGGCCCATGAACTGCAGCAGGAACGTGAAGAGGTTGATGAAGTCGAGATAGAGCCTCAACGCGCCCATGGTGGCCTTGCGGCTGGCGACGTCGGAGTCGTCGCCCTCATAGTACATTTCCTTGATGCTCTGCGTGTCGTAGGCGGTGAGGCCTGCGAAAATCAGCACGCCGATCGCCGATACGGCAAAGGTGAGCGCCGACGACTGCAGGAAGATATTGATCACCGAGGCAACGATCACGCCGATCAGGCCCATCATCAGGAACGAGCCGAAGCCGGAAAGATCGCGCTTGGTCGTGTAACCATAGAGCGACAGGCCGCCGAAGGCCGCAGCCGTGGCGAAGAAGGTCTGCGAGATGCTGGCGGTCGTGTAGACAAGAAAAATGGACGAAAGCGACAGGCCGATCAGGCCGGCGAAGACCCAGAAGGTCGTTTGCGCGGCTGAAACACTCATCGACTGCAACCGCGCGCTAAGGAAGAACACGACGGCCAGGGGGGCGAAGATCACCACCCATTTGAGCGGCGATGCAAAGATCGCGTAACCGAAGGACGTCAGCATCTCACCGCTGCGCATAGTGGCGACGGCCGAAGCCGGATCGTTGGTGGTGGCCAGCATGATCGTGCCGACCGCGACAAGGCCGGTGATGAGCAGGCCAAGCCCCATAAGGTTGTAGACTTTGATCATGTAGGCGCGAAGGCCCTGATCGATATCGACGCGCGCGCCGGTGGCGGACGTCTGGTAACTGCGAATGGGCTCAGCCATTGGAATCCTCTGTTGCTTCTGCCCCGTACGGTGTCAGGTCCATCCGGACCTGGGCGCCGCTGGCGGGGCTCCAGCATGCCTGTGGCGAAATATGATGGTTCTTGACGTCAAGAACAAGACCGTAACGGGCCGCAACGCTTCGTGAGTCGCCGAAGGCCGGTTTTCCGGCCTCTCGCGGTCGCTCCATTACCAAGATTTAATCGAAAGCAGCTGATTCGGCCAGCTTTGCCGCTGCTCAGAGGTCGCGCAGCACCGGCGCCGCCTTGTGGCCCAGCACCCGCCATGTCCCGGCAAGGCCGATGCCGACGGTAATCACCAGCGCGAACACCAAGGTCGCCACCGCCACCTCCGGCATGAAATGCGATGGCAGCGTCATGATGCGCGCGACGATGTACCAGGCCGCAATGCCGCCGGCAGCCAGCGCAAACACCGCGGTGGCGAGCCCGATCAGCATGTACTCGAGGGAAAACGCCGTGATCAGAGTGCGCCTCGTTGCGCCCAGCGTCTTCAGCACCACCGCATCGTGGATGCGGGCGCGGTTTCCCGCGGCGAGCGCACCGGCCAGCACCAGCACCGAGGCGATCAACGCCACGCCGGCGGCCGCCCTTATCGCCGTGCCGAGCTGGCCAACCAGCCGGTTGACGACATCGAGCGCATCCTTGACCCTGACCGTCGTCACTGCGGGGAAGGCGCGGGTGACGGCATTGAGCAGCCTTGCATCATCCGCCACCGACGCATCCTTTTCGGTCAGCGTCGCCAGCCAGCCATGCGGAGCGCCGGCAAAGGTGTTGGGCGAGAACACCATGACGAAATTGATGCCCATCGTCTCCCACTGCACCTGGCGGAAATTAGCGATCCTGGCCGTCACATTGCGACCCAGAACATTGATGGTGACAGTGTCGCCGAGCTTCAGCCCCAGCGCCTTGCCTTCATCGTTGGAGAACGAAACCAGCGGCTCGCCGGCATAGTTGTCCGGCCACCAGCTGCCTTCGGTCAGCGTCGCATTGGCAGGCTGTTTCGGATCATAGGTCAGGCCGCGATCGCCGCGCAGCACCCAGGCGCCTTCCGGCGGCACATTGGCCTTGTCGACATTGACGCCGTTCAGCGCCATCACCCGGCCGCGCAGCATCGGCACCTTGACCAGCGTTCCCCTGGGCGCTTCTTTGCCGATCAACGTCGAGAAGGCATCGACATCGCTATTCTGGATGTCGACGAAGAAGAAGTTTGGCGCCCGGTCCGGCAGGCTGCCGGAGATTTGCTGCCGCAGATTGCCGTCGATCAGCGCCAGCGTCACCAAAAGCGTCAGCCCGAGGCCGAGCGACAACACCACGGACGGCGTCAGCGCACCGGGCCGGTGGATGTTGCCTATGGCGAGCCGAAGCGCGACGGAGCGCACGCGCGGGCTTTTGCGCGCCGCCCACTGCACCAGCGCGCCGACGAGGCGCAGCACCAGAAAGGCAAAGATCGTCGCGCCGACGAAGATCGAAGCGATGCGCTGGTCGCCGGAAGACAGGATGGCGAGAGCGGCCAGGGCAAGCGCAATGCCGACCGCCGCTGTGAGATAGGGCAGGCGCGGAAAGCCGCGGCCCTCAAACCCCATTTCGCGAAACAGCGCCGTGGCCGGCACGTCGCGGGCGCGGCCGAGCGGCAGCAACGCGAAAGCCAGCGTCACCAGCAGCCCGAACAGTGCCGCCATGGCGAGCGCGCCCGGATAGAAACCGCCTTCCGCCGGCACCGGAATGACCGACTTCAGCGCGGCACTAGCCGCAAACGGCATGGCGGCGCCGAGGATGAGACCGAGCACGATGCCAAGACCGGCAATCATCAGGATCTGCACGAGATAGATGGTGAAGACGAAACCGCCGGAGGCGCCAAGGCTCTTGAAGGTGGCGATGACGCCGCGCTTGCCGTCGAGATAGGCGCGCACCGCGTTGGCCACGCCGACACCGCCGACCACCAGCGCCGTCAGCCCGACCAGCGTCAGGAATTGCGAAAAGCGCTCGATGTTGGCCGACAGCGCCGGTGCTGCGTTGGAGCGCGTGCGGATCGACCAGCCGGCTTCCGGGAAATCGCGCGCCGCGCGATCCTGGATGGCCTTGAGATCAGCCTCGCTGGCGCCTGCGGGCAGCCGGACCTTGTAGGCGTTTTCGACCAGGCTGCCCGGCTGGATCAGGCCGGACGCGGCAAGCCCGGCGGTCGAAACCATCAGCCTTGGAGCAAAACCAAAACCGTCCGACACCGCATCAGGCTCGCTCACCAGCCTGGCGCGCAATTCAAATGTCGCGCTGCCGACCTTCAGCCGGTCGCCGATCTTCACATTCAGTCGGTCGAACAACAGGTCGGGCGCCACAGCGCCGAAGGCCCCGGATTTCTCGCCGAACAGATCCTGCCTGCCAAGCTGCGGCTCGGTCTCCAGCGCGCCGTAGAGCGGATAGGCGTCGTCGACAGCCTTGGCCTCGACCAGTGACTGGTCTGAGCCGTCCTCCAGCCGCGCCATCGAACGCATATTGGCGCTGTGCGACACAGCACCCAGGCCATTGAGGAAGGCGCTTTCGGCCGGCGTGGTATCGCGCTGGTTGAGCTGGAAACGCAGATCGCCGCCAAGCAGCGTCTGGCCCTGGTCGGCGACCCCTGCGGTGATCGCCTGCGCCACCGAATTGACGCCGCCGATGGCGGCGACGCCAAGCGCGATGCAGGCCAGGAAGATCATGAAACCCGACAGCCCGCCGCGCATTTCGCGTAGCGAGAAGCGGAATGCCAGTTTCAGCGTCTGCGACAATGGCATCAGGCCGGCACCTTGACCTGCAGCGGCGCATCCTCGATGCGGCCCGAGCGCATCGACACCTGGCGCGAGCAACGCGCCGCCAGCGCCGGATCATGCGTGACCAGCACCAGCGTCATGCCGCGCTCGGCCGCCTTGGCGAACAGCAGATCGGCGACCTGCCGCCCGGTCGCCTGGTCGAGATTGCCGGTCGGCTCGTCGGCGATGAGAATGCGCGGCGCCGGTGCCAGCGCGCGAGCGATCGCCACGCGCTGCTGTTCGCCGCCGGAGAGTTCGCCGGGATAATGGGTCACGCGGTCGCTCAGGCCGACGGCTGCCAGCTCCCGCGCCGCGACGCCGAACGGATCGGCATGGCCGGCCAGTTCCAGTGGCACCGCGACGTTTTCGAGCGCCGTCATGTTGGGAATGAGATGGAAGGACTGGAAGACGATACCGATGTTTCGACCCCGAAACGATGCGATCTGATCCTCGCTTTTGCCGTTCAGTGATTCGCCGGCGATGCGCACCGTGCCCGAATCGACCCGCTCCAGCCCGGCGAGCACCATCAGCAAGGTCGACTTGCCGGAACCCGAAGGGCCGACGATGCCTGTCGCCTCGCCACGCACCACATCGAGGCTGACGCCTTTCAGCACATGCACCGACGACGCCCCTTGGCCAAGGGTCAGGGATATGTCTTTCAGCTCGATGACGGCTTCTGTCACAATTAAAGCGTCCTATATGGGGATGAAGGCTCTGCTTGCCGGAAGCCGTCGCCGGAAGAATTCCTTGATCATATGGGGCCTGCCGCATGTCTTTCAAACGCCAGATAGCCGCAGGCTTGATCCTTTTTCTCACCCTTTGCGGCGCCATGTCGTCGGCACGCGCCGAGACCTTTACAATCGTCGGCTTCGGCGACAGCCTGATGGCGGGTTTCAGCCTCGGGCCCGGCGAAGGCTTTACCGACAGGCTGCAGGCGGCGCTACGCGCCAAGGGCCATGATGTGACCGTCGCCAACGCCGGCGTTTCCGGCGATACGTCGAGCGGCGGGCTGGCGCGGCTCGACTGGTCGGTGCCGGATGGCACCAAGCTGGTCATCCTTGAACTCGGCGCCAACGACATGCTGCGCGGCGTCTCGCCAGACATCACCGAGAAGAACCTGGACGAGATGCTGGCGAAGCTGAAAGCCCGCAAGATCGCCGTGCTTTTGGCCGGCATGCGCGCGGCCCCCAATCTCGGTGCCGATTACCAGACCGCTTTCGATGCGATCTATCCGAAGCTGGCCGCGAAATACGATGTGCCGCTCTACCCGTTCTTTCTCGACGGCGTTGCCGGACAGTCGGGCTTGCGGCTGGAGGACGGCATGCACCCCAATCCTAGAGGTGTCGATGTGATGGTCGAGCACATCCTGCCATTTGTCGAGAAAGCGATTGCGGCGGTCGAGGGCGGCGCCTGAGCGGGGCGTTTCAGTCACAATGCTGCCTTCCCTTGCGGAAACATTGGCAAATGCCTGCGACCAACAAACCACTTGCCCCGTTTGAATATCGATGATTCGCTAGGGGCACAGTTCGATTCGAGGAAGGGAGGCTCACCATGCCGCGTCTTTTCACCGCCCTCGAAATACCGCGTGACGCCGCTCTTTCGCTGTCCCTGCTGAGGGGCGGCCTCCCCGGAGCGCGCTGGATCGATGTCGAAAACTACCATCTGACGCTGCGCTTCATCGGCGATGTCGAGGGCCATCTCGCCGACGAAATTGCCAACGCGCTCGACCGCGTGCATCGCCCCTCCTTCGCCATGGCACTCACCGGTGTCGGCGCCTTCGGCCAGAAAAAGCCGCATGCCGTCTGGGCCGGTGTTTCAGCTTCGCCCGACCTCTATGCCCTGCAAGGGGAAATCGACCGCATCTGCCAGCGGCTCGGCCTGCCGGCTGATCCGCGCAAGTTCACGCCACATGTGACGCTGGCGCGCCTGCGCAATTCAAGCCCGCTCGACGTCGCTCAATATCTCTCGGCGCGCGGCAATTTCTCGACGCTGCCGTTCCGCGTCGGTCGTTTCGTCTTGATGTCGTCGCGCGATTCGGTCGGCGGCGGCCCCTACATTGTCGAGGAGGCCTGGCCGCTATCCGGCAACGACGCCCGCGCCGCCAGCCTCGTCGCCAGCGCCTCCGACGCTTCGCGGATCATGCGGTAGACCGAAGCGAAGGCTTCCTGTCCGTCATAATAGGGATCCGGCACATCGCGGGCCTGTCCCTGCGCGAACTCCGCCAGCAGATGGATGCGTTCGCCGGCATCGGCCGGCGCCAGCGCCCTGAGGTCGCGGACGTTCTGCCGGTCCATGCCGAGGATCAGGTCGAAGCGGGCAAAATCCTCCGGCCTGACCTTGCGCGCCCGTTGTCCCGATATGTCGATGCCGTGGCGGGCGGCGACCGCGATCGAGCGTGGGTCGGGCGCTTGGCCGAGGTTCCAGCCGCCGGTCGCCGCTGAGTCCAGCACCATATCGCGGCCGTGCTCGGTGAGCACGGCGCGAAACACACCTTCGGCCAGCGGCGAACGGCAGATGTTGCCGAGGCAGACGAACAGAATGGAATTTATTGGCTTTTCGCTCATTCGATATGCGCCGTTTGTGCATTTGGACTTCCAAAACGCAAGGCACTTCCGAGCGACTTGCGTTATGGTGGGGGTCAAAATCCGGGATAGCACGGGAAATCATCATGACGAGAGAAAAACTGGGCAAGGACGCCATCGCCGCCGCGCTCACCGAACTGGGCGGCTGGTCGCCGGCTGCGGACGGCGCTTCGATCAAGCGCAGCTTCGTCTTCAAGAATTTCTCCGAAGCCTTCGCCTTCATGACACGCGTCGCGCTGGCGGCGGAAAAGATGGACCATCACCCCGACTGGTCGAACGTCTACAAGACGGTGGATGTGACGCTGAACACCCATGATGCCGGTGGCGTCACCGCGCTCGACATAGCGCTGGCCAAGAAGATGAACGGCTATTTCGGCGGCTGACCGCCCGACGCTGCGACCCCGCAACGCCAAATCGGCGCCATCCTCTTGTAGCAGCCCGCCACTTTCACCACATTTTCTCATAGCCGCCGCGCGCAATACGCTGCGCGACGGCCTGCGAAGGAGATATTGATGGCGCAACAACCCGGTTTTGATTTCTTCGGCTTCGGCAACAAGCTGGGCGATGAAAGCGAAGTGCGGGCCAAATTCTGGCGTACGGCCAAGAAGGCCGCGCGGCAGATTCCGTTCATGGAAGAGGTTGTCGCCGCCTATTACTGCGCGCTCGACAAGAAGACGCCTTTGCGCACCAAGGGCGTATTGCTGGCCGCGCTCGGCTATTTCGTGCTGCCGGTCGACGTCATCCCCGATTTCGTCTTCGGCCTCGGCTTCACCGACGACATCGCCGTGCTGACCGCCGCGATCACTGCCGTCAGGGCTCACATCACGCCTGCGCACCGCAAGGCCGCCAAGGAGGCGATCGCCGACAAGAGCTGAACCGGCGGCCGTCTCATCAGGGAACCTGTTTCAAGAAATCCGGTGCTCGAACAGGGCTATAGCAGCTTGAGCCAGGGTTCCGCTGCGACCGCTGAAAAAGTCAAACTCTTGCCGCTTTCGTGGCCTCCAAGTCGCCGAAGGGACATTGCGACAGCTGCTTTTCACGAGGCGGCGCGGAAATGGCGGTGGTTTCCATGGGTAAATGTCCTTTTCCAAGGGAAATTCACCGTTTGGTAACCCAGATTAAATCAAAATGAAGCGACGGGCAGGACGCCAAGCCGGCCTGCCGCCGCACCATTTGGAATACGGGAAAAACGATGCGCGGATTGATTGCACTAGTCTCGAGCCTGGTCGTGGTGGCCTTTGCAGCGCCGGCGCTGGCGCAGCAGGCGACCAAGATCGGCCAGCATAATGCCTGGGGCACCTACAGCTACCAGGCGCAGGGCGGCAAGGTCTGCTATGTGCTCACCGTGCCGACCGACAAGCAGCCGCCGACGCTCGACCATGGCGACATGTTCTTCTTCGTCAGCCAGCGGCCGGGCCAGCAAGTGTCCTACGAGCCGCAATTCATCGCCGGCTACACTTTCCAGGAAGGGTCCAAGGCCACCGTCACCATCGACAAGAAGTCGTTCTCGATGTTCACCCGCGGCAAGTCGGCCTGGGTGGAGAACGCCGCCGAAGAGCCGGTGCTGATCGCCGCCATGAAGACCGGCACCGACATGAAGGTGTCGGCCAAGTCCGGCCGCGGTAACACGACGACCTACGTGTTTTCGCTGAAAGGCATTTCGGCCGCGCTGACCTCGATCGCCAAGTGCAAATAGCCAATCGGGCCTGACAATACTTCTGAATAGAAGGCCGGGCCGCAAGTCCGGCCTTTGCCTTCCAGCTCCTGATTTGATGCAGGCGCGGTTCCGCCGATGCGACTTGAATCGCTATCTGGGCACCTTCCCAAACCCCTTGACCAGGATAGGTCCCGTTGGGCGGCCGGTCGGCGATCCGCCCGGCTGTTCGAGCGTGATCTCGTAAAGCTGCTCCTCATGAGGCGTCGGCAAGGAGCGGCTATCGAGAGTGACGGTTCGCCAGCCGTCCAAAAGGCCAAGCGAAGTCGGCCCGATGTCTTTGTTTGGCAAGGTCCAGACCTGCATGGACCGGTCGGCGGGCGCCGAAAAATCAGCAAGCGGCGTGATGCGGGCCGATGTATTTCCGAAGTCTTCCACCAGAACTAGCGGCACACCTTTTTCGTCCATCAGGATCGCGATGACCTGGGGCCGGGAGGTGCCTACCAGCGTGTATGTCAGCGCTGTCGCAAAAACCAGCGACGCCGCGATGGCGGCATAGGCGGTCTTTTGCCAGCGTCCCAGCCGGTTGTCGTTGCCCGGCTCTAGGCGTGGCTGATCTCCGGAACTGGCGACATCCGCCTTGCCGAGTGACGTATCGATGCGTGACCACAGCCCGGGTGAAACAGGCTGTTCCGAGCCGATCAGGTCGAGCTCCAGAAAACGGTCGCGGCTCTTCGCCACCGCCGCGCGCAAGGCGCTGTTGGTTTCCATTTCGGCTTCAAGCTTGGCGCTGTCGGACGCATCGAGCAGTCCCAGCACATAGCTGTCGGCGCGTTCGCTGGCGGCCTCTTCATCGCTGCTCATGCCATGCACTCCCGCAGCGACGCCAGGCCGCGCCTCACCCAGGCCTTGGCCGTGCCCAGCGGCACTCTCAGGCGGCCGGCAATTTCGCCATGCGTATAGCCCGAAATGTAAGCCATCAGGATGCTCTTTCGCTTTTGCTCATCCAGTTGAGAAAGGCATCGGCGCAGGCTGCTCTCCTGCTCCAGACTTGCAAGCAGGTCGACGGAAAAGACATCCTGAGACGCGTCCTGAAACCGCTCAAGCGTGTCGGTGTCCATCAGTTCCCAGCGTTTGACATCACGCAACGCGTTCAAGGCACGGTTGCGGACGATGGCATAGATCCAGCCGCGGGCGGAACCCCGCTCCGGCGTGTACTGCGAGGCTTTGTTCCATATCTGAACGAAAGCATCCTGCACGATCTCTTCGGCATAGTCGTGCCGCCGCAGGATCCTTTGAGCGACCGTCACAAGGCGCCGAGCTTCCATATCGAAGATCCGGCGAAGTCCAGCCTTGTCGCCTTGGGCACAAGCGGTCAAGGCGGCTGCCAATACCTGCTGGGAATCAGACATCACGTCTCCTTCTTCTGGCAATGCAGCTGCGTGACACTCTAGCAGGGCCGTTGCGATTGCCGCCAGCCGTGAGGGATCAGATCTGTCGGTTCCGGCTTTGCTGTCCATGACAGCGATACCCGCGAGACGGAAGGATGGATGCAAAAAGAATTCCGACGGATGCATCCAAATCGATCGCCGGCGTGTCATCGCCATAGGGAGTACCGGAAGGCGCTTCCGACCCAGACCCAAACATTCGGAGAACAGCAATGAAGCATCTCAAGATAGCGATTTTGACATCCGGCTCCATCCTGGCCGTCGCCGCGGCACAGGCGGCGCCGATTGTGGGTCTCGTCGGCGACAAGACGCTGGTGATGTTCGACAGCGGCAAGCCGGCGATTTCCAAGTCAGTTGAGGTGACCGGCGTCGACAAACTCGTCGGCATCGATTTCCGCCCCGGCACGAAGACCGTCGTGGGTGTCACGCCGGACAGTTCGATCGTCGTGATCGACCTCGAGACCGGCGCCGCGACGCTGGTGGCAAAAATGGACAAGCCGCTGGCGATGACCCAGGCGCCGGTGATCGTCGACTTCAATCCGATGGCCGACAAGCTGCGCTTCATGACCGGCACGACCAACCACCGCGTTCATCCCGACACCGGCGCCGTGACCGTCGACGGCACTCTGGCCTATGAAGACGCAGACATGCACAAGGGAGAAACGCCCAACATTGTCGCCGCGGCCTACACCAATTCCTACGGCAAGCCGGAAAAGACGGCGATGTACAACATCGACGCGACGATCGGCGCTCTTATTCAACAGACCAAACCGAACGACGGCACGTTGAAGGCGATCGGCAAGCTTGGCATCGAAGGCAAGCCGGCCGCCTACGCCTTTGACATTCAAACCACCGAAGACGGCGCGAACACGGCATGGCTGGCCGCCGACAAGACGCTCTACACCGTCAATCTGGAAACCGGCGCCGCGACAAAGATCGGCGCCATCTCCGGCGCGGAGATGGAGCTTCGCGCCATCACGGTGTTGCCCGCCATGTGATGACCATCAAGGGGGTCGGCTTCCAGCCGGCCCCTTTCTGGTATTCCTGGCTAGCACGCATGACTCTCACCCCAACCTGTGCTATGCGCCGCGCTTCATTTCCGGCACGATGCTGAAATCGGCCGCAAATCGCTTATATCAGGCCAATCATGACCCTTTCCTTCGATCTCACCACTGAGGGTGCCCGTGACGCGTTGCGCGCCCGCGCAGCGCCGGAGAAGCCGTCGCTGATCGGCCTGACCCGGGCCGAGCTCGGCGAGGCCCTCGTTGCATCAGGCATCGTGCCCGAGCGCCAGGCTAAAATGCGCGCCCAGCAGCTCTGGCACTGGATGTATGTGCGCGGCGTTTCCGACTTCGCCGGCATGTTCAACATCTCCAAGGATCTGCGCGCCGAGCTCGACAAGCATTTCACCGTTGCCCGGCCCGAGATCGTCGAGGAGCAGATTTCTGCCGACGGCACGCGCAAGTGGCTGTTTCGCTTTCCACCGCGCGGCGCCGGCCGTCCGGTCGAGATCGAGACCGTCTATATCCCCGAGGAAGGCCGCGGCACGCTCTGCATCTCCTCGCAGGTCGGCTGCACGCTGACCTGCTCGTTCTGCCACACAGGCACGCAGAAGCTGGTGCGCAATTTGACGGCCGAAGAGATCCTGGCGCAATTGCTCACCGCCCGAGACCGGTTGGGCGATTTCCCCGACCGCGACACGCCCGACGGCGCCATCGTCCCGGCCGAAGGCCGCAAAGTGTCCAACGTCGTCATGATGGGCATGGGCGAGCCGCTCTACAATTTCGAGGCGGTGAAGAAGGCGCTGCTGATCGCCTCCGACGGCGACGGGCTTTCCCTCTCCAAGCGCCGCATAACGCTGTCGACCTCCGGCGTGGTGCCGGAGATCTTCCGCACCGGCGAGGAGATCGGCGTCATGCTGGCGATTTCGCTGCACGCCACCAATGACGATCTGCGTGACCTGCTGGTGCCGATCAACAAGAAGTATCCGCTCAAGGAACTGATCGAGGCCTGCCGCGCCTATCCCGGCCTGTCCAACGCCAAGCGCATCACTTTCGAATATGTGATGCTGAAGGACGTCAACGATTCCATTGAGGACGCCAAGGGACTGATCAAGCTGCTCAAGGGCATTCCGGCCAAGATCAATCTGATCCCGTTCAACCCGTGGCCGGGCACCAATTACCAGTGCTCGGACTGGGAGACGATCGAGAAGTTTGCCGACTACATCAACAATGCCGGCTATGCCTCGCCGATCCGCACCCCACGCGGCCGCGACATCCTGGCGGCCTGCGGCCAGCTCAAGTCGGACTCCGAGCGCATGCGCAAGGTCGACCGGCTGGCGCTGGAAGCGATGATGATTGCGGGGCACGGCGAGGCGTGAGCCGCGATCTGCCCTGGGGCCGCATCGCTTATGAGTTCTCAGGCTATCTCGCCGCCGTTCTGGTTGCGGTCACCGCAACCGTGGCCACCGTGCTGCTCTGGACCGCGCAAAAGAATGCGGTCAACTGGGGATCTTTTTACGCCTTTGTCCGCCATTTGGGCGATATGTACCGATTTGGCATCATGGTCACCCTTCCGGCGGCGCTGCCTGGTTTTCTGCTGACGCTGTTTGTTGCCCATCGCGTGGGCTGGGCCGGATGGTTGCCATTTGCGGCCGCCGGCACCTTGAATGCCATTCTCGCATTGACACTTTTTGGTATCTACATTCATCAGGACGTATTCGAGCAGGAAGTGGTGTTGCCCTGCCTGCCAGGCGGCTTCGCCGGCGGCGTCGCCTATTGGGCCGTGGTCAGGAAATCCCTGCGCGACAGGGCGGCTTCCCCGTGACCCGCCTCATCGCCTATTTCGTTCGCTGCGCCGTCATCCTGTTTGGCTATGTCGTCGCTTCTCTGGCGGCCAGCGCCTTCCTCAACATCCTGTTCCTGGCTTCGCTCGGCTACGCGCCGGAGCATGCGCACCCGACGGCGACCGCATCGCTGTATTTTCCAATTCCCTTCGTGGCGCTGTTCGTCGCCTATTTCGCCTTCGTGCCGGCCGCCATCGTCATCCTGATTTCCGAAATCCTCAGCCGCCGCGACTGGCTGTTCTATGCGCTGGCCGGCGGCATCGTGGCGGCGGCATTCCTCGGCTTCGTCCATCAGAACCCGGATTTCAATTTCGACGTCACCGAGCCCCGCGCCATCGCCGCCGTGATCGGCAGCGGCATGGTTGGCGGCATTGCCTACTGGCTCTCCGCCGGCCGCTGGGCTGGCAGCTGGTGGCAGGCCGCTACTTCGCCTGAGCGGTCAGAATCTTGAGCGCGAAGGCCGAAAACACCCCGGCAAAAAGGTAGTCGACCATCCGCGTCACGCGCGGGCTGGCCTTCATTGCCGCCGAGAATTTCTCCGCCGCAAACACCATCGGCGCCGTCACCGGGATCGACAGCACGATGAACATGAGGCCGAGGAAGAACAGTTTTCCCGGCGCGTTCGGGTCATGCGCCGTGACGAACTGCGGCAGAAACGTCATGAAGAACAGGATGATCTTCGGGTTGAGCAGATTGACGCCGAGCCCGGCCAACCAGCTGCGGAACAGCGAAATCTCAGGGCCGCTCTTCATCTGAGGCGAAAACGCCGAGCCCTTGGTGAGCGCCTGCCAGGCAAGGAAGACGAGATAGGCGGCGCCAAAAATCTTCAGCACGAGGAAGGCCATAGGCGAGGCGACGATCAGCGCCGAGATGCCGACCGCCACCAAAGTGGTGTGGATCAGCGTGCCGGTCAGTGCCCCGGCCAGCGAGGCAAACCCGGCGGCGCGGCCCTGGCTCAGCGTACGCGAGACGAACAGCGTCATATCAGGCCCCGGCGTGATCGCCAGGATCATGGTAGCGACGGCGAACTGGATCAGCGTCGTGGTGTCTGGAATGAAGGACATCGGCGACCCCAAGGGAGAAAAGAAACGCAGCCTATAGCGCAGCCGCCGTGACCGAGCCAGCGTCTGGCAGCCGCAGCATCTGGTCCAGCAGCAGCTGGATCAGCGTTCGTCCCTTGCGCTGGCTGGAAACGGCGTGATACCTCGCCCGCGAAGAACCCTGTCGCGGAACCGCCAACAATGTCCAAGATCAAAGACGTCAAGAAGGTCGTGCTCGCCTATTCCGGCGGCCTCGATACCTCCATCATCCTGAAGTGGCTGCAGACTGAACTCGGCGCCGAGGTCATCACCTTCACCGCCGATCTCGGCCAGGGTGGCGAGCTGGAGCCGGCGCGCCAGAAGGCCGAGATGATGGGCATCAAGGACATTCGCGTCGTCGACGTGCGCGAGGAATTCGTGTCCGACTTCGTCTTCCCGATGTTTCGCGCCAACACCGTCTATGAAGGCACCTATCTGCTCGGCACCTCGATCGCCCGGCCGCTGATCTCCAAGCACCTCGTCGAGATCGCCAAGGAGACCGGCGCCGACGCGATTGCGCACGGCGCCACCGGCAAGGGCAACGACCAGGTCCGTTTCGAGCTGTCGGCTTACGCGCTGAACCCCGACATCAAGGTCATCGCGCCATGGCGCGACTGGTCGTTCAAGTCGCGCACCGACCTGATCAACTTCGCCGAACAGCACCAGATTCCGGTGGCGAAGGACAAGAGGGGCGAGGCGCCGTTCTCGGTCGACGCCAACCTGCTGCACTCCTCTTCCGAGGGCAAGGTGCTGGAGGACCCATGGGTGGAGCCGCCGGAATTCGTCCACCAGCGCACCGTCTCGCCGATGGATGCGCCCGACGTGGTCACCGAGATCGAGATCGAATTCCTGAAGGGCGATCCTATCGCGCTCAACGGCAAGAAGCTGTCCCCGGCTGAGATGCTGACGGCCCTCAACGATCTCGGCCGCGACAATGGCATCGGCCGGCTCGACCTGGTCGAGAACCGCTTCGTCGGCATGAAGTCGCGCGGCGTCTACGAAACACCAGGCGGCGCCATCCTGATCGTCGCCCACCGCGCCATCGAATCGATCACGCTCGACAGGGGTGCCGGCCACCTCAAGGACGAGTTCATGCCGCGCTACGCCGAACTGATCTATAATGGTTTCTGGTTCTCGCCCGAGCGGCTGATGCTGCAGGCGATGATCGACAAGAGCCAGGAAGACGTCGAAGGCACGGTGCGCCTGAAACTCTACAAGGGCAATGTCATGGTTACCGGCCGCAAGTCGAAGAAGACACTCTACTCCGACGCGCTGGTCACCTTCGAGGACGACCGCGGCGCCTACGACCAGAAGGACGCTGCCGGCTTCATCCGCCTCAACGCGCTCAGGCTGAGGACGCTCGCGGCGCGCAACCGCAAGCAATAGGCCGGCATGCGCGGTCCCGGTCGGTATCTGGCGCCGCTGGTTCTTCTGGCGACGCCTGCGGGCAGCCAGGAGTTCGATCCGGCATCGCTCGACATAGCTGCCTTGATCGAATGCCGGGCGGATGTGCCGGCTTACAACGAATTTGCCATCTGGCTGTCAAGCGCACCGGGTGCCGTGGAGGCGCTTGGCTGGAAGAAGCTCGTCTCAGGCAATCCGTTTCTCAGCCAATACGCGCTGCCGGCCAAAATTCGGGTCTTCGACCGCGAGACGGACTCAATCGTCTTTACCGCTTCCGGGCCGATGGCAGTGCTCGACGGCATTGCCGCGCCCGATCTTGCCAAGGCGCTCGATGTCATAGCCGTCATTTCGACGCCGGAAAAATTCCTTGGCGAAAAGGTCGTCGTCAAAAGCACCGAGAATACGGATGGATCGGCCTTCTCCACGAACATTACGCTAAACGTCTCCACCGTCGACTCGCATCCCGGCAAGACGCTGGCTGGCTGCTCCTATACCGTAGAGATAGAGTGACAGCTTTGCGGAGGCGCCGCGTTGTATTTGATGTCTCTAATATAGAAGGACAAACTGGCCAAGATCGTTCCTGTTTGACCTTTTAGGAGCTTCATCTAAATTCGCTCGCGGGACGGAGGGTTTCTGACTGTGAAAAATGCCATTTCTCTATTGCTTGCAGCCGGCATGGTCTTTGCCGGATGCCAGTCCTCGCAGGCTGCCGCGAAACGCGAGCAGAAGCCGGACGGGTGCATCTCCGCTGTCCATTTGTGGAGCATCACGTTCAAGCACGAAATCGCCTCTTTCATGGGCGTCTCACAGGAGCGCATGCCGGCCCTGTTCTGCCAGCGTCTTGGCGAAGGAATACGCAGCGGGCGGATCACCTATTCCGACTTGAATCGGCTGCAGCTCGACCAATCGACCGAAATCTGGCTGGTCATCAAGGGCAAGTCAAAAGCGCCTCCGCAAGCACCGCCGCGAAACTCCAAATTCCGTACCTGCAAGGGTACTGAAGGCACCTTCGAGCTTCCCATCTCCCAGAAGTGCCCGATGAGCGGCTACGCACATTATTGAGAGCCCGGGCGCTCAGTCGGCATTTACGCCAACCATCGAGCAACTCGAGAAAGAGTGCGCCTGAAATGCGCTGGACCTCAACAAAAAGCCCGGCGCATGGCCGGGCTTCCTGTCGAATGAAGATTATCGTTCAGTTGCCGTCGATCGAGTCGGCGATGCGGGCGATGGCCTGCTGGTAGACCCTCGCTGAATTCCAGCCGGCAATTGCGCCCATATTCGCACTCGCGCTTGCACCGGCCTGCCAGCCATGGCCTTTGAGGAAGTTGGCGGTGGAAGCCAGCGCCGTCGCCTTGTCGCGCAGGTTTCCATTGCCGACGCCGTACTTCAGGACATTGCCGGGCAGGAACTGCGTGTGGCCGATCTCGCCATGCGCGGCACCGACCGACGAGGCGCTCAGCGCGCCGCGATCGACCAGCTTCAGCGCTGCAATGGCATGCGGGGTGAAGAACCCCGGGCGGCGGCAATCATAGGCAAGCGTCAAGATGGCGGAGACCGTGTTCTGGTTGCCCAGCGAGGCACCGAAGCCGGTTTCCATGCCCCAGATGGCCAGCAACACGCCCGGCGACACCCCGTAATTGCTCTCGATCCTGTCGAACATCGCCGCGTTCGACTTCTTCAGCGAGCGGCCCTTGGAAATGATCGTAGCCCCGCCGCGGCGCTTCATGAAATCGTCCACCGAGCCGCTGAACGCCTTGTGGATAGCGCGGTCGACGGAGATCGTCTTGGTTGCATATTTGGCGCCGGCCAGAGCCGACAGGCCTTTGCCGCCGACGCCGTTGGCCTTGGCCTCCGCCGCAAACTCCGACTTCCAGGCTTCAAAGCCCGCGCCGGTCTTGCCGCAGCTGGCCGCCGCCTGCGCGCCTGTCGCCAGCGCAAATACCGCCACTGCCGCGGCCACAAAAACTCTTCCCTTGGCAAACAATGCCATGCTGTCTCTCCTGATTGCCTGAATCACGTCCCGGCTGTGAACTTGCCAGTGAAACGCGCCATTGTCACCGTACCCCCGGCGCCACGCTGGCCAATGCAGCGGAATTTGCCTACGATCAAGTGCTTATTGTGGCGGGGGAGCCATGGAAGACGTTGATGTCGTCATCATCGGCGCCGGTTCAGCGGGCCTTGCCGCCGCCAGAACCATTCGCGCCGCCGGCCTTTCCTTCAAGCTGCTCGAAGCCATGGGCCGCATCGGCGGCCGCGCCTGGACCAGCGACCAGCATTTCGGCATCCCGTTCGACATTGGCTGCGCCTGGCTGCATGCCGCCGACCGCAACCCCTATTTTCCCGAAGCTAAAGGTGCCGGCTGGACGCTGCATCACCACGACATGAATGTCGACCATCTCTATTACCGTCAGCGCAAGGCGAGCGAGCAGGAGGAGGCCGAGATGAAGGCCGCCGACGCGCGGCTGTTCGAATTGCTGGCGACGCATCAGGTTGACGAGGGCGACGACGACCGGCTTTCGACGCTGTTGGCCAAGGGCCAGGCGCCGCGCGCCGCCGCCACCTTCGCCGGGCCGATGGATTTCGGCGCCGACGAGGACGAGATTTCGATCCGCGACTTCCAGGCCGCCGCCGACCTCGACCCGAATTACTTCAGCAAGGAGGGGTTCGGCGCCCTGGTCGCACGCTTCGGCGCCGACCTGCCGGTCGAATTGTCGACGCCGGTGCGCAAGATCCTGTGGGATGTGCCGGGCGTCGCCTGCGTCACCGATCGCGGCACCGTACGCGCCAAGGCGGTGATCGTCACCGCCGCGCCGGCGGTCCTCGCCTTCGAGGAGATCGAGTTTTCACCGGCACTTCCCGACACGCATTTCGGCGCCTTCTTCGACCTGCCGATGGGCATGCTGACCAAGCTGCCGGTCGAGATCCGCGGCACCAGGCTCGGCCTCGAGCCCTTCGACGACCTGTTGATCGAACGCATGGCCCGGCACGACATCTATTTCCTGTGCTTCCCTTTCGACCTCGATCTGATGGTCGGTTTCGTCGGCGGCGACTTCGCTTGGGAAATGTCGGCGGCGGGCGAGGCGGCCGGCATCGACTTCGTCGTCGACCGGCTGTGCGGCATTTTCGGCAGCGACACCAGAAAGCATGTGGCGCGCGCCATGATGACCAATTGGGGCGAGGAGCGCTTCGTGCGGGGCGCCTATGCGGCAGCCCGCCCCGGCCGTTCCGGGGCGCGCGCGACGCTGATGCAGCCGGTGGCGGACAAGATCTTCTTCGCCGGGGAGCATCTGGCCGGGCCGCTGATCCAGACCTGCGGCGGCGCGCGGCTGTCGGGCGAGAGCGTGGCCCGCCAGGTGGTCGCCCAGCTTGCGGCGAAATAGCACCGGAAGGAAGCGGAACACCCGCCCTACGCCGGCGTTTTGGGCAGCACACCGCCGCGCACTATATGCCGCCCTGAATATGTACCGCTCATCGAATTGAGGCCGAGATGAAACTGTTCGACTGTCCGCATTGCGGCCACCGCCTCTATTTCGAGAATGCGCAGTGCCTGAACTGTGGGAATCTCGTTCTTTACGACCCTCACCATGCGCGCTTTGCCCTGTCCGATGTCGACGGCATCTTCCACTGCACCAATGCGGACGAATGCGCCTGCAACTGGATGGCCGAGCCGGACCACCCCTATTGCCGCGCTTGCGCGCTGAACCAGCTGATCCCTGATCTCTCCGTCGATGGCAACCGGCGCCGCTGGATCCGCGTCGAAGCGGCCAAGAAGCGTGCGATCTATTCGCTGCTCGCCTTCAGCCTGCCGGTGGCGCCAAAGCAAGCCCCCGGCGACGAGATCGGCCTCGCCTTCGACTTCCTGGCCGATCCGATCGGCGGCGGCCCCGGCGGCGAACGCATCCTCACCGGCCACGACAACGGCCTGATCACACTCAACGTCGCCGAGGCGGACTCGGCCGAGCGCGAGCGGCGGCGCGTGGAGATGGGCGAGAACTACCGCACCCTGCTCGGCCATTTCCGCCACGAGCTTGGCCATTACTATTGGGACCGGCTGATCCGTGACGATCCGCAACGGCTCGACGCCTTTCGCGCGCTGTTCGGCGACGAGCGCGCCGACTACGAGGAGGCGCTGCAGACCTACTATGCCAATGGT
The DNA here is from genome assembly GCA_900472295.1 of Hyphomicrobiales bacterium. GTDB lineage: Bacteria > Pseudomonadota > Alphaproteobacteria > Rhizobiales > Rhizobiaceae > Mesorhizobium. The sequence continues at coordinate 71,936 of UCIA01000019.1, forward strand.
GCGGCGCCCGACTGGCAGCAGAGCCACATCTCCGCCTATGCGACCTCGCATCCCTGGGAGGACTGGGCCGAGACCTGGGCGCACCATCTGCACATCACCGATACGCTGGAGATGGTGCACGCGCTGAATTTTCCGCTCGGTCAGCTGGAGACGATGGAAACCAACGTCCTGCCGCGAGGCGACACCGGCGGCGGCCTGCAGGCGGCACCCGCCGAGCCTGATGCCATGCCCGAGCCTTTCGCAAAGATCCTCGCCCGCTGGCTGGTGCTGTCGGAAGCCTCCAACTCGATCAACCGCTGCATGGGCCTGCCCGACCTCTATCCCTTCGTGATTTCGGACGTGACGGCGCAGAAACTCAGCTTCGTGCACGAGCTTCTGACCGGTTTGCCGAAAGAAACCGGAACAAATCGTGAGCCGGCGGGGGCATTTTAGCCGGAACGCATGCGCTCTGTTTTCGTTTGGGCTCGCGAGGGACCATGAAAAACGGAGAGAAACCATGAGACGCATACTGTTTCCGGCCGTCGCCGGGGCGCTTGTCGCTATGTCGGGTGCGGCACTCGCCGATACTGCCGTCTCGGCCGTCACCGATCTTAATGTGCGCGCCGGCCCCGGGCCGCAATATCCGGTGATCGGCGTGCTCGCCGCCGGCCAGTCGGCGACGCTCAATGGCTGCATCGAAAACAGCAAATGGTGCACCATCGCCGAAGCCGACGGCCAGGGCTGGGTCTATTCCGACTATGTGACGGCCGATTTTGGCGGCAGCCAGGTCGTGCTGACGCGCCGCCCCGCCGACGCCGCCATCACCGTCGTCGAGGCGCCGCAGGATGATTATCCCGACACCTACACCGGCGCGATCCTTTCCGACGACGGCCCCATCGACGCCATCGACAGGCCGCCGGCCGAAGTCGGCACCTATGTCAGCACACACCGGCTCGACCCGGTCTATCTCGACGGCGAGGTGGTGACGGGTGCTACCTTGCCCGACACCGTCGAACTCAGCGAAATCCCCGACTACCGCTACCGCTATGTCTATGTGAACGGCCAGCCGGCGCTGGTCGATCCGCAGACGCGGCGCATCATGTACATCGTGCGCTGAGTGAGTTCCCCGCAGGCGGTCGCACTCAGCGACTGCCTGCGATTGTCAGCCCGGTTATGCCGCCTGCAATTGCTCGATCGCGTCGATCTCGGCCTTCTTGGCCTTGCTCTCGACGGCGAGGTCATAGCTGGCCTGCATGTTCATCCAGAACCGCGCCGTCGTGCCGAAGAACTTGGCGAGCCGCAATGCCGTATCCGGCGTGACCGGCGCTGTTTCACTCGCCAGGCGCTCGATGCGGGTGCGTGGAACATGCAACTTCTTGGCCAGCGTATACGGCTTCAGCCCCAGCGGAGCGAGATACTCTTCGCGCAGGATTTCGCCAGGGTGGATGGGGGTGATGAAATCTAACATGGGAAACCCCAGCAACGATTGTGATCGTGTCGGTAATTTATACCAGCCGCCGCCTGTCCCATAAATGTTTCGTATATCGTCCTGCCAGCAGGAATGCTGGAGCGATTGCGCGCAAGACGCCGATCCCCTAGATCATGCGACCCGATGCGTTCGGCAAAGGAATTCGCGTGATATCAGATCCAACCGCCTTCGAGCGCTATCGCGACACAGCCGGCGAAAAGACCACCTTGCCGCGCCTGGTGATCGGAACGGCTGTTGTCGTCCTGTTTTGGGTTGCCATCACCCTGGTGGTGGTGCTCGGCGGCACTTATCTCGCCATCATCTGGCAGCTATCGTTCGATGGCCTGACTGCCGGCCCCATACAGGGCTTTCTCGCCTCGCCCATCGGGGTTCTCACCGCGCTGACCTCGTTTGCCGGCATCTGGATCGGCTTGTGGGTCGCCATGCGTTTCATCCATGGCGAGCCGCTGACGGCGCTTTTCGGCCCAAGCCGACGCGTGTCATGGCCGGGTTTCCTCAAGGGCCTGATCGCGGTGCTCATCACCTCGGCGCTCTCCGAGATCCTGCTCTACTGGCTACAGCCCGAAATCGCGCGCGGGGCGATCAGCCTGTCGACCTGGCTGCTGTTCCTGATCCCGATCGTGGCGCTGACCCTGCTGCAGACCTCGTCGGAGGAGATGCTGTTTCGCGGCTATCTGCTGCGCGGCCTGGCGAGGCGCTTCGAGAGCCCATATGTCTGGGCGCTGCTGCCCGCCATTGTGTTCACCTCCTTGCACTGGAGCCCGGGCTCCACCCCGTGGATGACCGCCTCCGTGTTGGCCTCGATCGCCGCCTTTGCGCTGCTGTTGACGCTGCTGGTCTATGTCACCGGCAATCTCGGTGCCGCCTTCGGCGCCCATCTCGGCAACAATCTGACCGGCTTCCTGCTGATTTCGCATCAGCAGAGCTACAATTCCTTCGCCCTGTTCACCGCCAAGCCGCTGGAGAGCCCCGACTTGACCTCGACCGACGCAGCGATCATCGCCGCGATCGGCATCGCCTGCACGCTGCTGACGATCCTGCTGCTCCTGCACCCACGCTCGCCGCTGAAGGTCGAGCCGGATCTCGGGCACTCGTGATGCGCATCACGCTGGTGGTGGCGGGGGCCATCCCGTCCAGGGGTTACGGCGGGACCCAGCGCCAGGTCGAGTGGCTGGCGAGCGAGCTTGTCCGCCTTGGCCACCGCGTCGTGCTGATCGCCGATCCCGGCTCGAGCCACCCCCATTGCGAGGTTCGCCATGCCGCTTCGGACGCGCAATGCCGCGCCGCCATTCCGGCCGACACCGACATCGTCCATTTCCACGGCCGCTTCCTCGAAATTGCCTGTCCGTCCCTCAACACGACGCATGGCTTCTGGCCGGAAAGACCCAAGGTCAGGCCGAACTGGAGTTACGTCAGCGCCAGCCACGCCCGCAATCACGGCAGCGAAACCTTCGTCTACAACGGCTTTCCCGTCGATTCCTACCGCTTGGCCGGCTCGAAGACCGACCGGCTGCTGTTCCTCGCCGGCATTGCGCGCGCCGGCAAGAACCTCAATCGCGCCGTCGATCTGGCGAGGAGATTCGATTTTCCCCTCGACATCGCCGGCGGCGCGCGCTGGAGATTGCTGACCCGCAGCCGGGTCCGGCGCGACCGCGTCTTCTTCAAGAGCCTCAGCCGGCGCTATCGTTTCCACGGCACCGTCGACGGCGCGCAAAAGCTGCGCCTGCTCGGCGAGGCAAAGGCCTTTCTCAACCCGATCGCCTGGGAAGAACCGTTCGGCATGGCTCCGGTCGAGGCCATGCTGTGCGGCACGCCGGCTCTGTCGACGCCGCGCGGCGCCCTGCCGGAGCTCATCGACGCCGACACCGGGCGCCTGTTCGACACCGATGCGGAGTTCGGCGCCGCCCTTGCCGCCATTGCCGAGCTGTCACCGCAACGCTGCCGCGACTCCGCCGCCGACAGGTTCCCGATCGCCAGGACCGCGAAGGGCTATCTCGACCTCTATGCGCGCCTGATCGATGGCGAGGCGCTGCCCTGAGTCGCCCCTGACCTTGACTCAGCGCCCATTTTCCTGTCTACAGCCCCGAAATCCGCGACGAGTATCCCTCCGAGCAAGCCGACCAGGACGCCAAAACCTCTTTGAGGTGGGTGCTGTAAATCGATCCTGGAGGCCAACACCCGGCAGCGCTGAGCGCCCCCGGGTGCTTTTTGGCTTTGCGCTTTGCTTGGACGATCGGCGCGAACGCACTACCTCTCGGGCACCATCCGGGTGCCTGAGAAAAAGGAAACAGAATGTTTGAATCACTTCAGGAGCGCCTTGGCTCCATCCTGAACGGCCTGACCGGCCGCGGCGCGCTGTCTGAGGCTGATGTCTCGGCGGCGCTGCGCGAGGTGCGCCGGGCGCTGCTCGAGGCCGACGTTGCGCTGGAAGTGGTGCGCTCCTTCACCGAAAAGGTGCGCGAGAAGGCTGTTGGCGCGGCTGTCGTCAAGTCGATCAAGCCCGGACAGATGGTCGTCAAGATCGTCCATGACGAGCTGGTCGATATGCTGGGCGCCGAAGGCGTCGCCATCGACCTCAATGCGCCGGCCCCGGTCGTCATCATGATGGTCGGCCTGCAGGGCTCCGGCAAGACGACGACCTCGGCCAAGATCGCCAAGCGGCTGACCGAGCGCCAGAACAAGAAAGTCCTGATGGCCTCGCTCGACACGCGGCGGCCCGCCGCGCAAGAGCAGCTCCGCCAGCTCGGCGAGCAGGTCAAGGTGGCGACGCTGCCGGTCATCGCCGGCCAGAACCCGGTCGACATCGCGCGCCGCGCCGTCCAGGCGGCCAAGCTCGGTGGCCACGACGTCGTCATCCTCGACACCGCCGGCCGCACCCATATCGATGAGCCGCTGATGGTCGAGATGGCCGACATCAAGAAGGTGTCGAGCCCGCATGAAATCCTGCTGGTCGCGGATTCGCTGACCGGCCAGGACGCCGTCAACCTGGCGAAAAGCTTCGACGAGCGCGTCGGCATCACCGGCCTGGTGCTGACCCGCATGGACGGCGATGGCCGCGGCGGCGCGGCCCTTTCGATGCGCGCCGTGACCGGCAAGCCGATCAAGCTGATCGGCACCGGCGAAAAGATGGACGGGCTGGAGGAGTTCCACCCCAAGCGCATCGCCGACCGCATCCTCGGCATGGGCGACATCGTCTCGCTGGTCGAAAAGGCCGCCGAAAACATCGACGCCGAGCAGGCGGCGGCGATGGCCAAAAAGATGCAGTCGGGCAAGTTCGATCTGAACGACCTTGCCGGCCAGCTTCAGCAAATGTCGAAAATGGGCGGCATGGGCGGCATCATGGGCATGATGCCCGGCATGGGCAAGATGAAGGACCAGATGGCTGCCGCCGGCCTCGACGACAAGATGTTCGGCCGCCAGCTCGCCATCATCTCGTCGATGACCAAGGCCGAGCGCGCCAATCCTGATATGCTCAAACATTCGCGCAAGAAGCGCATCGCCGCCGGCTCCGGCACGGATGCCGCCGAGATCAACAAGCTCCTGAAGATGCATCGCGGCATGGCCGACATGATGAAGGCGATGGGCGGCAAGGGCAAAGGCGGCGGCCTGATGCGCGGCATGATGGGCGGCCTCGCCTCCAAGATGGGCCTCGGCGGCATGATGCCCGGCGGCCCAGGCGGCATGATGGGTGGCGGCATGCCGGACCTCTCCAAAATGGATCCCAAGCAGCTCGAAGCCTTGCAGAAGCAGGCGCAGGCAGCCGGCCTCGGCGGCATGAAAGGTCTGCCTGCCCCTGGCGGGAGTGGCCTGCCCGGTCTGCCCGGCGGCATGAAGCTTCCGGGGCTTCCCGGCCTCGGCGGCGGCGGACTGCCCGGCCTCGGCAAGAAAAAGTGAGGACGCTATGAACGAAGAAAAAGACATGGCCGACGCACGCACCATCCTGGCCGGCTATCGCGCCTCGATCGACAACATCGACGCCGCCCTCATACATATGCTGGCCGAGCGCTTCCGCTGCACCAAGGCAGTCGGCGTGCTCAAGGCCGAGCATGGCCTGCCGCCGGCCGACCCGGCGCGCGAGCAGGAGCAGATCACCCGCCTTCGCCAGCTGGCGAAGGATGCCCATCTCGACCCCGATTTCGCGGAAAAATTCCTCAACTTCGTCGTCCGCGAAGTGATCCGCCATCACGAGCAGATCGCCGCGTCCAACGGCGCAAGCAAAGCCGGCTAGACATCAGCCGTCAACCAACACTGAAATCAGAAATTTTAGGAGAAATGAAATGCCCTTGAAGATCAGACTGGCCCGCGCGGGCTCGAAGAAGCGTCCTTACTACCACGTCGTCATCGCCGACGCCCGTTCGCCGCGCGACGGCCGGTTCATCGAGTCGATCGGCTCGTGGAACCCGCTGCTGCCCAAGGACGGCGAGCGCGTCAAGGTCGATGCCGACCGCGTCAAGCATTGGCTGTCGCATGGCGCCCAGCCGACCGACCGCGTGCTGCGCTTCCTCGATGAAGCCGGCCTGCTCAAGCGCGAAGCCCGCTCCAACCCGAAGAAGGCCGAGCCGGGCAAGAAGGCGCAGGAACGCGCCGCCCTGCTGAAGAAGGCGCAGGAAGACGCAGCAGCAGCCGTTGCCGCCGCTGCCGCAGCCCCGGCCGAGGCGGAAGCCGCTTCCGCCGAATAAGTAGCGCGTCATCGCATCGACAAAACGGCGGGCCTGTGCCCGCCGTTTTGCTATTGTGCGCTTTGTGGAAGCTACTTCTCGCTGAGGCGCTTCAGGTTGGCGAGACCGACCTCGAAATCCTTGCCGATCAGCGTATCGAAATTCATGAACAGGCCCATCAGCTTGGCAATGAAGGGCCGGCTGCCGCGCATCGCCCAGGTGACTGCGGTGGAGTCGCCCGAGGGTTTCAGCGTGAAGTCGACGCTGTTGTTGGCGCGGAACGGCTTTTCGAAGTCGAGCTTCAGCGACACCAGCGAGGATGGCACCGAGTTGACGATCTCCATGCGCCCCTTGCCGGCCTTGGCATTGCCTTCCCAGGCATAGGCGGCGCCCTTGCCGGCATCCGTGCCGGACAGCGTGCGCTTCATCTGCGGGTCAAGCTTTTCGTAGGGTGACCATTCGGGCCAGTGCCTGAAATCATCTATCAGCGGAAAGATCGCTTCCGGCGCGGCCTTGATGCTGGCCGTGCGGGCGGTGACGAAATCATTCGGCCGCGTCGCCGCATAGACAAGCACTGCAGCGATAATGACGAGCAGATAATAAGAATGGTGCTGAGCATGTTTTTCTCCCTCGCCTAGCGGCTGAACGGGATCAGGGCGCGAACGCGCGGGTCGCGCAGGTAGAGGCCGCCCCACAGGATGATGCCGAGATAGACGCTGAACAGCGTGTGCGAGAACAACGGGCTGCCGACGCGCATATTGGTGGCGATGGCGCCGCCGAGATAGCCGGTGAGCAGGATGGCGCCGAGCACAGACGTTCGCGGCAAGGCGTAGAGCGCGGTCGAGACCAGCCCGATTATGCCGAGCGTACGCGCGACACTGGGGTCGGCCGGCCAGCCGAGCGGCACCATGGTCTGGGTGACGACATCGAGCGGCGGCAGCTTGATGACGCCGTCGAAGATCATGAACAGGATGATGAGGCCGCTGAGCCCGCGGCCCGTCCACAGGGCGCCGGGCGAGACGGGCGTGGTTTGAGACATGGTGTTCCCTCCGAATGGTTGGAGCCGTTTTGCCGGCTTCGAACCAAGGACGAGCGCTAGGGCGGCGATCCTACAGGGGGCTGGATTCTTTTTGGCCCTCCACCGTGGCGTCGGCCGCCCGTATTTGGAGGCCTACGAAAAGTAGAACTTCTCGGCCGGGATCATTTTCGGCGGTGTTTCGCCGAGCGCCTCGAACACCGAGATCTCGCAGACGCGACACAGACCGTCGAGCGCCAGATCATTGGCTTCGGTTCCGAACGGATCTTCGAGTTCCTCCGACAGCGCGTCGAGCCCGAAGAAGGTATAGGCGATCAGCGCCGTGAACAGCGGCGTCGCCCAGCTGGCGGCCGAGGCCAGCCCGAATGGCAACAGCAGGCAGAAGATGTAGGCGGTGCGCTGCAGAAGCAGCGTATAGGCGAAAGGCAGTGGCGTTCCCATGATGCGCTCGCAGCCGGCCTGCGCGGCGGCGATTTCCGACAGCCGCTCGTCGAGGATGCGGTAGCCGATCGTGTCGATGGCGCCGGCCTTGCGCAGTGCGGCGATACGCTGGCCCATCCGGCGCACCATGGCGTCGGGCGCATTGGCCGCCCGGGCGGCAGCTTCGACCTCGTCGCCGATGAAGGCACGGGCCTCGGTCGTGGCATCGACACGTCTCAGCAGGCCGCGCAAGAAGTGACAGAAGGCGATCGCCTCCATCAACAGGCCGCGCAGTTCGCTGCGGTCGTCGATCAGCCCGGTCGAGGCGCGCGCCAGGTTGCGGATGTCGAAGACGAGCTGGCCCCACAGCTTGCGCGCCTCCCACCAGCGGTCATAGGCGGCGTTGTTGCGAAAGCCGAGATAGATCGACAGCGCCACGCCGAGCAGGGCGAAGGGCGCCGTGCCGGCATTGCCGAAGTCGAGCTTCAACGCCCTGACCGTCAGCAGCACCAGCGCGCCATAGAGGCCGAAGCCAAAAATCTGCGGCAGGATACGTGGCACCACGGAGCCGCGCATGATGAAGAACAGATGCAGGAATCCCGGGCGCGGCCGAACGATCATCTAAAACCCTCTGGCGGACCGGCGATGGTCCTGACGCTGTCTATTGTGCGCCGAGCCGGACGTGCAAGCTCAGCCGCCGACGACATGGCGATGTCGTCCGCGCGAAGACTATCGGCGTGCGTTCAGCACGGATATTGAGATGAAGCGCAGCCACGACTGCAAACCCCCATGCAGCATCAGTCGAAGGGACAGGCAATGACGGGCGAGACCGACCTCAAAAAGCTGCTGGCGACGATGACGCCCGAACTGCTTCCCGGCGTGCATGTCTTCGTCACCTTGCCACCCGGCAAGCCCGTTCCCGAGACCCTCGAGCCGGTGATGCAGTTTGGCGAGCGAGAGGGCACGACACTGATCGTGCTCGAGGACGAGGCTAGGACCGCCGGCCTGGTAGGCGTATTCCCCAGCCGCATGATCACGCTGAACATCCATTCGTCGCTTGAAGCCGTCGGCTTCCTCGCCGCCATCACCACGCGGCTTGCCACCGCCGGCATGGGCGTCAACCCGGTCTCGGCTTTCTACCACGACCATCTGTTCGTGCCGGCGGACCGGGCAGAGGAAGCGATGGAGTTGTTGCGCCAGTTGGCCAGGGGCAGTGCCGGGTGAGTGTCAGGCCCTGCGGACGCAGAGAATATCCGGCAGCTGGAACACCCCTCAACCGTCTCGGCGCTGCGCGCCGTTCCACCTTCCCCCACAAGGGGGGAAGGAAGAGGCATCCCGGCCAAAGGCCGAGCCCGCGACTGCGGGCCGCCGGTCGTCCGGCGCCCCCGCGGAGGGCCCGCCGCGGTAGCGGCGATACGGCCCGTGAGCGATAAACCTATGCCGCCTTCTTCTTCGGCTGGATCAGGCCGCGCTCGACCAGCAGCTCGGCGATCTGCACCGCGTTGAGCGCCGCGCCCTTGCGCAGATTGTCGGAGACGATCCACATCGACAGGCCGTTGTCGATGGTCGAGTCCTCGCGGATGCGCGAGATGAAGGTGGCATCTTCGCCGGCCGATTCCAGCGGCGTGATGTAGCCGCCATCCTCGCGCTTGTCCAAGACCTGGCAGCCCGGCGCTTCGCGCAGGATGTCGCGCGCCTCGTCGGCGGTGATCGGCTTTTCGAACTCGATGTTGACCGCTTCCGAATGGCCGATGAACACCGGCACGCGCACGCAGGTCGCCGTCAACTTGATCTTGGGGTCGAGCATCTTCTTGGTCTCGGCGACCATCTTCCACTCTTCCTTGGTCGAGCCGTCATCGAGGAAGACGTCGATATGCGGAATGACGTTGAAGGCGATGCGCTTGGTGAACTTCTTGACCTCGACGCCATCGGCGACGAACACCGCGCGGGTCTGCGTGAACAGTTCGTCCATGCCTTCCTTGCCGGCGCCCGATACCGACTGATAGGTGGCGACGACGATGCGCTTGATGGTGGCGAAGTCATGCAGCGGCTTCAGCGCCACGACCAGCTGCGCCGTCGAGCAGTTCGGGTTGGCGATGATGTTCTTGCGGGTAAACAGCGAGATCGCGTCCGGGTTCACTTCCGGCACGATCAGCGGCACGTCCTGGTCGTAGCGGAAGGCCGAAGAATTATCGATGACGACGCAGCCCTGCTTGCCGATCTTGGGCGACCATTCCTTGGAGACATTGCCGCCGGCCGACATGATGCAGATGTCGGTGTCGGAAAAATCATACTGGTCGAGCGTCTTGACCTTCAGCGTACGGTCGCCGAACGACACTTCGGTGCCCTGGCTACGCCGCGAGGCCAACGCCACCACTTCGCTTACCGGAAAGCCGCGCTCTTCCAGAATATTGAGCATTTCGCGACCCACATTGCCCGTGGCGCCGACTACCGCAACCTTGAAACTCATAAAGATCTCCTGTCCCTCTCCGCTTGGTTGTTTGGAGAAAACCCGCCGGCCAATGCGGGTTCCGTCCCCCGGGCCGGACCCGGGAGAGGGTGGTTAGGCCAAGGGAATCACACCGTTTTGGTGGTGGTTTTGGCCATAGTTTTGCTGGAACGGTAAGACGCGCCAACGCGCCCGGCCCCATGATTGCGGCCAGGGAAGTCGAAGGCAAGAAGAGCCATCAAAAGGCCGCGCATCGAAAATGATCCCGTTCAGTGGCGGCTTTTACGCGGTTTGCGGCAGGAGTCAATTGCGATGCGGCCCCGCTCACTCTGTACAATGGCGGCCGCAACAAGTACGAACGCGCGAAATACCCATTGGCTGGCGTTGCGCCAGCCCGGCATGTGCTGCCCGATAAGCAGCCCCGAATTCCGAAAGAAGAAGATGTCCAACTTCGAAGCTATTGTTCCTGCGCTGGCAGAGGCGCTGGAAAAACGCGGCTATACCGAGCTGACGCCGGTGCAGAAGGCCGTGCTGGAACTCGGCGAGGCCGACGCGCTGGTGTCGGCTCAGACCGGCTCCGGCAAGACCGTCGCCTTCGGCCTCGCGCTGGCGCCGACCCTTCTTGGAAGCGCCGAGCGTTTTGACCAGGCTGGCGCACCGCTGGCGCTGGCCGTGGCGCCGACGCGAGAGCTCGCTCTGCAGGTGATGCGCGAATTGCAGTGGCTCTACGCGCCGACCGGCGCCACCGTCGCTTCCTGTGTCGGCGGCATGGACATGCGCTCGGAACGGCGCGTGCTGGAGCGCGGCGCCCATATCGTCGTCGGCACGCCCGGCCGGCTGCGCGACCACATCACCCGCAACTCGCTCGACATGTCGGCGCTGAGGGCCGTGGTGCTGGACGAAGCCGACGAGATGCTCGATCTCGGCTTTCGCGAGGACCTTGAATTCATCCTTGACGCCGCACCCACCCAGCGCCGCACGCTGATGTTTTCGGCCACCGTGCCGCGCTCGATCGCCACGCTTGCGCAAGGCTATCAGCGCGATGCCGTGCGCATATCGGCCGGCGGCGAGGAAAAGCAGCATCTCGACATCGAATACCGGGCGTTGAATGTCGCCTACCCCGACCGCGAGAACGCCATCATCAATGTGCTGCGTTTCTATGAGGCCAAGAACGCGCTGGTGTTCTGCAACACCCGCGCCGCCGTCAACCATCTGACGGCACGCTTCAACAACCGCAACTTTTCGGTCGTGGCGCTGTCTGGCGAGCTCAGCCAGAACGAACGCACCCACGCGCTGCAGGCAATGCGCGACGGCCGTGCGAAAGTCTGCATCGCAACGGACGTCGCTGCGCGCGGCATCGACCTGCCCAATCTTGAACTGGTCATCCACGCCGACCTGCCGACCAACCCCGAAACGCTGCTGCACCGCAGCGGCCGCACCGGGCGCGCCGGGCGCAAGGGCGTCAGCGCGCTGATCGTGCCCAACGGTGCCCGCAAGCGTACCGAGCGTCTGCTGCAGAATGCCGGGCTGAAGGCGACATGGGCGAGCCCACCCTCGGCCGACGATGTGATCAAGCGCGACGACGAGCGCATCCTTGCCGATCCGGCCTTCGACGAGCCGGTGGCCGAGGACGAGCGCGGCTTCATCGATGCGCTTCTGGCCAAGCACGGCGCCGAACAAGTAGCCGCTGCCTTCGTGCGCCAATGCCGCGCCAGCCGCTCGGCGCCCGAGGAACTGACGGAGGTCGCGGCCTTCACGCCGTCGCGTGACAGACCGGCGGGTGAAAAGTATGAGCGCCGCGACGAGGCGCCCAGCCGCCGCGACGATTTCGGCGACAGCGTCTGGTTCTCGCTGTCGATCGGGCGCAAGCAGAATGCCGAACCGCGCTGGCTGATCCCGATGCTGTGCCGCACCGGCAACATCTCCAAGCGCGAGATCGGCTCCATCAAGATGCAGCAGGACGAAACCTACGTTCAGATCGCGGCCGACTGGGCCGACCGCTTCGTCGCCGCCATCGGTCCCGACAAGAAGTTGCAGGGCAACATCGTCGTGAAGCGGCTGGACGGCACGCCTGACCTGTCGCGCGCCGGCTACCAGGCACCCAAGCCGGACAAGAAGCCGCATCGCGGCAAGCGCCCGTTCGAGGCGCCGCAAAGTGCGCACAAGCCGAAATTCGAGAAGCGCGACCGCCCCGCCGATGCAAAGCCGTGGGCTGCGAAGCCGAAGTTCGACAAGGCTGGACCGCCGAAGACCAAGAAGCCGAAGAAGCGGCCGAGCTAACGTTTTTCTCAGCAAAGGCTAGCGCTGCCCCTCATTGCCCTGCCGGGCATTTCTCCCCGTATAGTGACGGGGAGAAAGGGGCCTGCACCGCCCGTCGGCGCTATTCCTGCAACGCTGGAGATTGGCGAAATCATCGATGAGAGCGCCCCTCTCCCCGTCCCTATACGGGGAGAGGATGCCGGCAGGCAGGTGAGGGGCGGCGCAACCGTTGGATAGGCAATACGCGGCAATTCAGATCCGCACCCGTTGCTCTCTGTTCACCCCTCGGCCGCCTGGTCCGGTTCGGTCAGGCGCCTGAAACCCGCGACACCGACGCCTTGAGACCTGCCTTGATGGCAGCCCAGCTTGCCGCGGCAGGCGTCGGCCGATGCCGTTGCGCGATGCGATCCACCAGCGAGGAGCGCCATGCATCGTCCTGCGCCATCCTGCGGATCGCCGCATACCAGCCTTGCTGATCTTGCGAATCGATCGCCGGCATGAGGCCGCCGCTCGCCTCGATCAGGGACGGTGTGGTCGAAACGATGACGGGAATACCGAAATCGAGACATTCCGAAGCTGCGTAGCCCCAGCCCTCGATATGCGAAGGAAAGACGCCGAAGGAAGCGCTGCGATAGTATCGGATGAGCTCCTCATCGCTGATCGAACCGGTGAAAATGATGTGCTCGAGCAGCTCGGGGTGAGCCTTGAGAAAGGCGCGCAACGGCTCGACCATCCAGCCCCAATGCCCCACGCAGACCAGCTTCGGCAGGCTGACGCCCTCTTCCAGCGCTTGCTGCCAGATCCGCGCCAGCATGATGTGGTTCTTGCGCACTTCAATGGTTGAACAATAGAGAACGAACGGGTCAGCACCCTCGATGCGCGAGGTCATGTTCATGCGGGAGGCGGTCTCGTGGAGCAGGGACGGCATCGGAAAACGATGCACCGCAGGCGGGCGGATGCCGGCATGACGCATATGATCGGTCAGCGTGATGCTGACCGCGTCGGACGTACAGAACGCCGTCGCTCCCGAGCGCACAAGCCGCTCGAGATGCATCGCGAAGCCCGTCTCGATCGGGCCTGAGCCGACCAGATCGGGGCGCAGTGCCGGGATAATATCGTGGCAGAGGAAGGCGATGCCGCCGGCGTCACCGGAGACGGCGGACCTGTCCACGCGCGTGAGGATGGAGTGGGAGATCAGCAGAATGCCGGGCTCGTTCTCGCCAGGTTTGTGCGAGGCGTCCCGATGCGGGCCAAGCCAACCGCGCGCCCGCCGGTACAGGCGATAGGCGCGGATCAGCAGCCTCACCGCCAGGAAACCCGGCCCATGACTGCCATTGGTCACCGTGCTGGCAAGGTGGCGGTCGGCATCGCGCTTTGCCCACGGACGTTGCCTCACCGCCGCGAAGGCCTGCGCCAGCGCCGCGGCTGCCCCCGGCCATCGTTTGACACGGAAAGGTGCGATCTCGCCTTCCGCCAACGTCCCCTGCTCGAACGGGACAAGGGCCTCGAACCGGCCCTCTCCCGGTCTGAACGCCACCACTTCCACGCAAGGGTCGGGATCGGCCAACGCCGCGTTGACGAGAAAATTCTCGATGCGGGCAATGCCTGCCAAGCCCTTCTCGGGCAACAACCCGGTCGCATCGATGGACAGTCTCGGAGGCTTTGCGGCCTCTCCATCTTTCGTCACAAAATCGGCGTTCGAACTCTCGACTGTCATTGTCTGCTTTGACGAAGATGCTTGCACCATATCTTATGCTCGATTTGCGGCGACGACGGTAGCCACGTTGTGCGACATGGCCTTGCCCACCGGTTTGGCCCTGTGCCACACCTTGGCCGGGGATGCCGGGAAGCAAAGAGAGGGTGGCAAATGCGCGGCGAAGTTCTGCATTATGACGAGGCCCAGGGTTTTGGCTTCATCACCGGAGCGGATGGCAACCGCTACACCTTCGCGCGCGAGAATCTGCGCCGCGGTGCGGTGGTTGCCAAGGGCGCGGTGGTCGAATTCCTGGCCGCGAGCGGCCAGGCGCGCGACGTTTTCGCGATCGGCGCCCAGGCTGCTGTACCTGCCAGCGCGCCGGCGGCAAGCGCGCCGCCCAAACCCGCCACCGCTGCTCCAGCAGCAAGTGCTGCGCCGCCCAAAGCCGCTTCAGCCGCGCCACAGCATTTCGGCCGCCTGGCCGAGGACGGCGCGGTTCACGATGACGGACTGCCGGGTTATTTCTGGCGCGGCGTGACGCGCAACTACATCAACTTCGCCGAGCGCGCCCGCCGCAAGGAATTCTGGGGCTACTGCCTGTTCTGGACCGTCAGCTTCATCCTGATCGGCCTTGCCGGAGCTTGGGCCGATCAGACGATGGGCAATTTCGATGGCGGCGGCTGGCCGATCGTGATGGTCGGCGTCTGGGGGCTGTTTTGGCTGGCGACGTTCCTGCCATGGGTCGGGCTCGTCGTGCGCCGCCTGCACGACATCGGCCTGACCGGCTGGCTGGCCATACCTTACTTCGCGCTCTCCTTCATGTTTGCTCCGGCCACGTTCATCCTCGCGCTGATCCTTGGATTGATCCCGAGCCAGGGCCACGAAAACCAGTGGGGGCCGGTGCCGCAAGGGGTTGCCGTTTAGAGCATGTTCGGTGTTGAAACCGCCTGCAACCTTAGATAGCATGACCTGTGCGAGACAAGGGGGAGTCGCATGCGCGGTACGGTCTACCACTTCGACGAAGAGCATGACTATGGCTATATCAACGGCTTCGACGGCAAGCGCTATCTGTTTACACGCGCCGACCTTCGCCATGGCGCGCTCCTTGCCAGAGGCACTGCTGTCGCATTTGAGCCTGATGATGGCGCCGCGCACGACATAGCCGTATCGACCACATCGCCAGTAAGCGCGGAACGCCCGGCACAATCCGGCCGTATGGTGGCGGATCAGCCCGCGCTGGGACTATGGGCCTATTTTCGACGCGCTCTGATTGCGGATTACGCCAATTTCAACGGACGTGCGCGCCGAAAGGAATTCTGGGCATTCCATTTCGGCTTGATCATCTTGCTCGTAGCGTTTTTCGGCTTCGGCGCTCTTCTCAATCTTGCGATAAGCGGTTTTGGAAATGGTCTCAGGACCTCAATCGGATTTCTTCCCGCTTTGCTTTTCGTGTTCGCAATATATGTGCCGCTCGTCGCGCTTTTCGTGCGTCGCCTGCACGACATCGGCCTCAGCGGATGGTTCGCTTTGCTTTGCTTCGCCCCGGCTCTGAACGCCATCGCCTTCATCGCTCTCGGAGTGATCCCCTCTCACCTCGGCGAAAACCAATGGGGACAGGTGCCGCAAGGCGTCCGGGTTTAGCCAATTCTTTTCAGCGCTTCGCCTGACAGCCTGAGGAACAGCTTCTGCCCGTGCCGTTCGGCGCCGAGCCGGTCGTAGAAGCGCAGTGCGCCCTCGTTCCAGTCCTCGGTGGTGAGATCGATGCGGCCGATGCCTTCCCTGAGGCAATGGCCGGCGAGAAAGCCGAGCAGCGCCCGGCCGGCGCCGGCGTTGCGGGCATCCTCGCGCACAAACAGGTCTTTCAGGAACATCAGCCGCTCGAGGTCGATGCCGGGATGCGCGATCGCCACCGAGGCCAGCCCCGCAACCGCGCCATTGGCGAAGGCCAGCGCGAAATGCGGATAGGCCGGGCTTTCGTCGCCGAGCCATTTTCGGGCTGTGGCCGCCGCCCGGCTGTGATCGAGCGGCGCCTGCCGGTAATGCGCCGCCATCTCGCAGAGCACGGTGGCCAGCGCTTCGGCATCGTCTGTCGTCGCCCAGCGGACGTCGACCGCCACCGGATCAGCCAAGGAATTTGGCGATGATGGCATCGCCCATCTGAACCGTGCCGACCTCAGTCATGCCCTCGGACAAAATATCCTTGGTGCGCAGCCCGTCGTCGAGCACGGCGGCGATTGCCGCTTCGAGCTTGTCGGCTTCATCGACCATGCCGAAGGAATAGCGCATGCACATCGCAAACGACGCGATCATGGCGATCGGGTTGGCGATGCCCTGTCCGGCAATATCGGGCGCCGAGCCATGCACCGGCTCGTACAGTGCCTTGCGCTTCTTGGTCTTCACATCCGGCGCACCGAGCGAGGCCGACGGCAGCATGCCGATCGATCCCGTCAGCATGGCGGCGATGTCGGACAGCATGTCGCCGAACAGATTGTCGGTAACGATGACGTCGAACTGTTTTGGCCAGCGCACCAGCTGCATGCCGCCGGCATCGGCCAGCATGTGGTCGAGCTTGACGTCGGCATAGCGCGCCTTCTGCGTCTGGGTGACGACCTCGTTCCACAGCACGCCGGATTTCATCACGTTGCGCTTTTCCATCGACGTCACATGGTTCTTGCGGGTACGCGCCAGCTCGAAGGCGACACCCGAAATGCGCTCGATCTCGAACGTGTCGTAGACCTGCGTGTCGATGCCGCGCTTCTGGCCGTTGCCGAGATCGATGATCTGCTTCGGCTCGCCGAAATAGACGCCGCCGGTGAGCTCGCGCACGATCAATATGTCGAGGCCTTCGACCACCTCCTGCTTCAGCGAAGACGATGCCGCCAGCGCCGGATAACAGATGGCGGGACGCAGATTGGCAAACAGCTCCATGTCCTTGCGCAGCCGCAGGAGCCCGGCCTCGGGGCGCACCTCGTATGGCACCTTGTCCCATTTCGGCCCGCCGACGGCGCCGAACAGCACGGCGTCGGCCGCCATCGCCTTTGCCATGTCGGCATCCGAAATCGCCGCGCCATGCGCATCGTAGGCGCAGCCGCCGACCAGACCTTCATCGGTGGCAAAATCGCTGCCGAGCTTGGCGTTCATGGCCGCGATCAGCTTCTTCACCTCGGCCATCGCCTCGGGGCCAATGCCGTCGCCGGCGAGCAGGAGAAGATTTTTCGAAGCCATCAGAACCGTCCAATGCTGTTTGGAGAAACCGGGGCCTTGCTAAACGCCAAGCGCCCGGCGCGCAAGGGGATGAAGTGTGCTGCGACGCCTCTCTGACCTGCCGGCCTTTCAAGACCTGGGTTCCTCGCCCCCGCCAAAGGCGGGGGAGAGGTGTCCGCGAAGCGGACGGAGAGGGGGCCTTTTCGTAGGGCGCAGCCCCCTCTCCGTCTCGGCTTCGCCGAGCCACCTCTCCCCCACTTCGTGGGGGCGAGGAAAAAATCACAAATGCGAGAGAATGTTGACCAATCGCCCAAACGGATCGCGCACATAAAACCGCCGCACGCCCCAGGGCTCGTCGGCCGGGCCGTATTCGATGGCGAAGCCGGCGGCCTTCATGCCTTGCAGCGCCGCATCGACATCGTCGACCTCGATGGAGAGGTCCGGCACCGGCGTGCCCGAGCCGCCTTGGGCCATGAAGCTGATCTGCACCTGCATCCGTTCGTCGGAGCCGTAGGTAGCGATCCAGCCCTGATCCATCAGCACGTCGAGGCCGAGCACGTCGTGATAGAAGCGTTTCGCCGCCGCCGCGTCCTGCGTCTCGATATTGGCAACGATGCGCCGGACCGTCATGTCTTTGGCCTCCTCATGCCGTGCGTCGCAGCGCCGTGACTTCGATCTCGATCTTCATCTCCGGCTTGTTGAGCTGGCAGACGATCATCGTCGCCGCCGGGCGGATGTCGCCGAAAACCTCGCCGAGGATCGGAAAGACGACATCCACGAAGGCCTGATCGGTGATGTAATAATGCGCCCGCACCACATCTGCCATGTCGAAGCCGCCGTCCTGAAGCGCCTTGGCGATGGTCGCCAGGCAATTGCGCGTCTGCGCCTCGACCGTCTCCGGCATGGTCATGGTCGCATAGTCGTAGCCGGTGGTTCCCGACACGAAACACCAGTCACCTTGCACCACTGCCCGCGAATAGCCGGCGGTTTTCTCGAAGGGTGAGCCGGTGGAGATGAGTTTTCGCATCAGCGTCTCCTTGTAATCACAGGTGCTCGTCTAGCAGCGGAGAGGCGACCGAGTCGTGGGCCAAGGCGAGCGAAGTGTTGTCACGAAGGGCAATGCATCAGCCTCGGAGGCTGGCCGAATCCTCCGCAGCTTCGTCATCCTATGGCGAAGCAAGGAGCGAAGCGACGCGGCGCAGACCATAGGATGACGAAGTCGCGATGGTCTCTCGCTTCGCCCTAATTCCCCTGCGCCTTGTCCATCGCCTCCTTCACATCCGCCGGCCAGTTCGCAACCGGCGGCCACGCCTGCGGTTGGCTATCGTCACCCCGGCGGGCGAAGTAGAGCGTGTGCTTGACCGGGTCGACCGCCATGAAGCCGTCATTGCTGCCGCAAGCATGCGGCACACAGCCGCTGGCGTAGAAGGCGCCGGATGCGGTCTTTTCCGTGCCGCCGCCGACCAGCAGGCTGGTCGCCATGTCGGGCATGGTGTTGCCGAGCATCTTCTGCGCCGCCTTGTAGACGGCCTCATTGTGGAAGGCGTCGATGATGTTCTGGTATTTCGACGGATCGATGTCCTTCCAGTCGGTGCCGGGCTCCGGCGCGTAAGTCAGGTCGCCTGAGATCGTCAGCCCATCGCTGGGCGACCATTGCAGCGCCTGCTGCGTTGCTCCCGGCAAGAGATAGGGCACGAAATAGATGGCATTGTCGGCGACCGCCGCCGGCGGCGCGCCGCATTCGTTCTGCTCCACCGTGAGGCTCTGGATCTCGCCGCCTTCCGGCTTCCAGACGATCACCTTGGCCGGGCCGCACTGATTGCCGCCATCGCCGACATCGACCAGCGCCACATCGACGCCGCCGACCTTGACCACCTTGTCGAAGAACACGTCGTAATTGCTGGCCAGCTGCTTGCCGTCATAGGCAAGCACCTTTTCGCCGTCCTCTTCCTGCTGGGTGATGGTCAGCTGGCCACCCTCGAACGGGATCGGTGCCTGGCCGTCATCGTCGGCCATGGCCGCATTGCTCGACGCGCCCGGATCGGCGCCGCCGGACGGATCTTCCGCCGGCACCAGCACCTTGTCGGTCTGTGCAAACGCGCCAGCCACCGGCATCAGCATCCACGCCAGCGCGCAGGCGCCGGCAAGAAGCGAACGTGTCATGGCTGTCCTCCGTTTCGTCAGATCATAGCCGGCCGGAATCGAAAGGCCAGTCCGCACCTACGCTCCAATGGCCGGCGGAGCAGGAAACCATTCACACATTTTGGAGATTGGCCGAAGCCTTCGCGTCTTCGTCATCCTGGGGCGAAGCAAGGAGCGAAGCGACGCGGCGCAGACCCCAGGATCCATGCCATGACATACGAGTGCCGCAGCGGTGCGGAATTCTGTTCCGCCGCGCCCTTTGGCCGACGTAACGGCATGGATCCTCGGGTCAAGCCCGAGGATGACGAAGGTTCACGCCCAGGGGCGCTCGGCAGCGTTCTTCTTCTCGAACGAGGCGATGGCGCCGGCCTTTTCCATGGTCAGGCCGATATCGTCGAGACCGTTCAGCAGGCAGTGGCGCTTGAAGTCGTCGAGGTCGAAAGTGACCACGCCGCCATCCGGCCCGCGGATTTCCTTGGCCTCGAGATCGACCGAGACCGTCGCATTGGAGCCGCGCGAAGCGTCATCCATCAGCTTCTCCAGGTCTTCGGCGCTGACGGTGATCGGCAAAATGCCGTTCTTGAAGCAGTTGTTGTAGAAAATGTCGGCGAACGAGGTCGAGATGACGCAGCGGATGCCGAAATCGAGCAGCGCCCACGGCGCATGTTCCCGCGACGAGCCGCAGCCGAAATTGTCGCCGGCGACCAGGATCTGTGCCTTGCGGTAGGCCGGCTTGTTGAGCACGAAATCGGGGTTTTCCGAGCCGTCATCCAGATAGCGCATTTCGGCGAACAGGCCGCTGCCGAGCCCGGTGCGCTTGATCGTCTTGAGATAATCCTTGGGGATGATCATGTCGGTGTCGACATTGACGATCGGCATCGGAGCGGCGACGCCGGTGAGCTTGGTGAATTTATCCATGGCTTTTGCCCGTATTCTCGTTGCGGGAGATTGCTGACGCACCGTTTACACAAAGCCGGAGGCAAATAAAAGGCAACTGTTCGTGCGCGGCCCTGGACCGAAAGATCGGCGCCGCAAACGTCTTTAAAACCGGCTGCTGCTGGTGCACCTTGCACCCATGACCACACCTTCGAAAGTCCTCTATGCCAGCGAGCCGGAGCTCGGCGTCGCCGAGTTCCGCCGCGTGCTAGTCGACTCCACGCTGGGCGAGACACGCCCCGTCGACGACGAAGCCCGGCTGCAGGCGATGCTTTCAGGCGCAAACCTGGTCCTGACCGCGCGCCTCGACATAGAAGACAGGCCGCTGATCGGAGTGGCCCGCGCCATCACCGACTTTTCCTGGGTGTGCTACATCTCCGAGCTCGCCGTGGCGCAATCGGCGCAAGGCCTCGGCATCGGCAAGGGCCTGATGGACGCCGCGCGGCGCGAGCTCGGCCCTTCCGTGGCCATCAGCCTGATCTCGATGCCCGACGCCGTCGGCTTCTACGAGCGCATCGGCATGAAGCGCATGGCCGACGCGTTCTGGTTCTCCCGCAAGAGCTGACCTGACGCCCAGGTGGGGGTAATCCATCGCCTAGGGAGTAATATTCAGAGAAGCCAAGTCCACGACCGGCGGGCAGGGTCAGTGCCGCCGGTCGTGCCGTAGACGCATCGGATGCCGCTTGGGGGGAGCCTCCGATCCGTTTTGGAAGGGTTGTTCCCGCGCATTCTCCAGAGTTGGGTGCCTGCGGCACCACCCCCCTTTTGGAGCCGACCTGCCGTTTTGGTGAGCAGGAAACCACAGATCGGCCGCCGTCGAATGCGCGTTGAACTTCCCTCGACTTGGGTAATGGCTATACCGGCGAGGGGGCCGACGGTCTTGGGCAATGCGGAACGGTGTTTGGGGCGGGGCGGAACAACGCATCTTGCGCCCAGTGGCCGGCGCCCTTGACCCGCGCTCCATCGGGTCCAGATACCCGGCATGGAAAATCGCCGATCTCTGATAGGCACCGCCGGCTGGGGAATTCCGTCCCGATACAAGGATGATCTTCCGCAATCCGGTTCGCATCTCGAGCGCTACGCAAAGCGCTTTCCGGTCGTCGAGATCGACACTTCCTTCTACAAGCCGCGCCGGCGTCAGACTTATGAGCGCTGGGCAAGCTCGGTGCCTGAGCACTTCCGCTTCGCCGTCAAGACACCGAAAACCATGACCCATGAGCATCGCCTCGCCGATTGCGAGGCGCTGGCAGAGGACTTTCTCGGACAGGTCGAAGGTCTCGGCGAAAAGCTGAGCGTGCTTTTGGTGCAGCTACCACCGAGCCTGCCCTTCGAGCCGGAGGTCGCCGGCGGTTTCTTCGACATGCTGGGCAAGCGCACCAGGGCAAGGCTGGTATGCGAACCACGTCATCCCAGTTGGTTCGTCGCCGAGGCGGACGCGCTTCTGGCCGGGCACCGGATTGCGCGCGTTGCCGCCGATCCGGCGCCAGTCCCTGAGGCGGCGTTGCCGGGCGGCTGGTCTGGCCTTGCCTATTTCCGCTGGCATGGCGCACCAAGGGTCTACTATTCGGACTACGATGCCGAAGCGCTCGACCGGTTTGGCCGGCAGGTGAAAGCGGCGGCAGATGCCGGCGCCGAGGTGTGGGGGATTTTCGACAACACGGCGAACGGGCATGCGCTTGGCAACGCGATGGTGGTTGATGCGGTGGTGACGTAGCGCGCTCTTCCTTCCCCCCATGTGGGGGGAAGGAAAAAAGAGGCGCCTCAAATCACATTCAATTCCCGAAATGCCCTGCCCTCTGCCACCCGTTCATACCCAAACGCCGAGCAATCCACCGTGCGATACCCGCCATGCACCAGCAACTCCGCCAGCGCCTTGCCGACCGCCGGCGCTTGCTGGAGCCCATGCCCCGAAAAGCCGTTGGCGAAGATGAAATTGCCGACTTCGGGATGCGGCCCGATCACGGCGTTCTGGTCGAGCGTGTTGTAGTCGTAGTGGCCGGCCCAGGCGCGGGTCGGCTTGATGGCTTCGAAGGCCGGAATGCGGGTTGCCAGCACCGGCCAGATCACATCCTCGAATAGCGGCCAGTCGACGTCGAAATCCCTTGGGTCGGCGGGGCCGTCACCCTCTTCCGGCTCGGCGCCGCCGGTGAGATAGACCGAGCCTTCCGGCCTGACATAGATACCGGAGGGATCGACCAGCAGCGGCATGTCAGCGTATTTTTCCCGTGCCTCGAAAACGAAGACGTTGCGCTTGCGCGGCTCGACGGGCAGCGCGAGCCCGGCCAGGCCGGCGACCTTGCCGGCATTCGGCCCGGTGGCGTTGACGACGATGCCGGCTTCCAGTCTTTCGCCATTGTCGAGGCTCACGCTGGTGACGCGGTTGACCTGCCGCTCGATGCCGGTGACATCGGCGGCGATGAAATCGATTTGTCTGTCGCGCAGCGCCTTGCGAAACAGCGTCAGCATGGCATGGGCGTCGAACCAGCCCTCGCCGGTGCGGCCGAAGGCACCGGCGCTGATGCCTTCCGTCGACAACCAGGAAAAGCGCTTTGCCAGCTGGTCGGCATCCTCGAGCAGAATGTCGGCGCCCTCGGCGATCTGCGCCTCGTGATTGGCTTTCAGGATCGGCAGCCCGGCCTCGCCGGCCAGGATCAGATAGCCGCCCTCGCGAAAACCGATGTCGGCGTCAATGCCGAAGGTCTCCTTCAGCCGCCGGAACAGGTTCAGCGTGAACTGCGACAGCCGGATATTTTCTGGAATCGAGAATTGCTGACGGATCGAGGCCATGGACAGCGTCGTTGCCGCATGGGCGAATTGCGGATCGCGCTCGATCAGCGCGATGGAACCGGAAAACCCTTCCTCGCGCAGATAGTAGGCGACCGAGGAACCGACGATGGCTCCGCCGATGATGACGATGTCGTAGCGCACTTTTTTCTCCGATCCGCCGGCAGCCTATTTACACAGCTGGCAAGGAAATCTCGAAGCGCGTGCCGCGCCCGGAGTCAACCAGCGCGATCGTGCCATCATGCGCTTTCAGGAGGGCCAGCACGATACCGAGCCCCATGCCGGTGCCACCGGACTCGCGCCGCGTGGTGAAAAACGGCTCGAAAATGCGGGCCCTGTTGCTTGGCGATATGCCGGCGCCGTCGTCGCTGACCGTAATCGTCGCCTTGTCCTCGGCGGCGGCTGCCGACAGCAAAACCTGGGTGGCGCCGTGCCTGGCCGAATTATCGATCAGATTGGCAAGCACGATCGCCGCATTTTCGGCCGATATGCGCAGGCCGATTTCACCACCCGCCTCGACGCTAACCGCCAGCCTGCCGTCCACCGGCAGCAGCGCCAGCGCCGCATCGAGCGATGTGCTTTCGCCGCTCGGCGCCAGGTTTTCGGCGCGCGCCAGGTCGAGCAAGCGCCGCACCAGCAGGTTGAGTCTTCCTGCATCGTTGACGATGTTGCCGGAAAATCGCTTGCGTTCAGTCGCGTCCATCGCTTCGCCGGAATCGCGCAACAGCTCGGCCGCGCCCTGGATCGCCGTCAGCGGCGATTTGAGCTCGTGCGAGACATGGGTGGCGAAGGTCTGGATCGAGTCGGAGCGCGCCTGCAGCTTTTCGGCCATGTCGAGGAAAGCGGCGGACAGTTCGGCCATTTCGCGCGTGCCGTGATGGTCGAGCGGGCGGATGGCGTCGCGATCGCCGGCGGCAATGCGCCTCGTGCGCTCCATCAGCGCATAGATCGGCCGGCTGACCGTGCGCAGGAAGACCAGCGCGATCAGCAGCGTGCCGAACAGCATGGCGATGGCGGCCAGCGTCACCTTGCCGCGTTCGCCATAGAGGTGTTTGACGATGTTGTTCGGCGTTCGCGACAGGTAGATCACCCCGGCGACATGGCCGTCGACCGCGATCGGCATGGCGACGAAGACACGAACTTTCGTGCCGCGGCTGACCGAATAGAGCGGCGGTGCCGGCTGGTCGGGAATGCGCTGCCTGAGCACGCTGGCATAGTGGCCGGCTAAGGCCTCGCGCACCTCCTCGACATGGGCGAGCGACAGGCCGACCTCATCGCGCCCGGCAATGACGACGCCATGCGGGTCGAGCAGCCGAAAGCCGGCCAGCGTGGTTTTCTGCGTGGTGTCGAGAATGCCGGACAGCCGCGCGCCGATCGCCGCAAAGGCCGGATCGGTGGCGGCGGCGACGCCGGCGGGCCGGGTCGGCAGCAGATAGTCGGAGGCGAGATCGAGGCTCGGCTCGATCGGCTGGTACGGCGTGTCGTCGCCACGGCTGGCATCGTCGCTCTCAACGTCGACTGGCCCGCCAAGTCTGTCCTGGGAAATGCCGGCGTCACGCACATCCTGCGCATAGATGGCGGCGATGACGGCGCCTTGCGCGATCAGCTCGCCCTCGGTCTGGCGGATCAGCTGGTTTTCATAAAGCCGGAAGAAGAACAGGCCGACCAGCGGCAGCGCCAGCACCATGATGAGGATGGCGAGAACCACCGTGGCCAGCCTTGGCCGCCATTTGGTGCCGATCCATTTGGCGTCGCTCAGGCGCCGCATCGGCCAAGCCGGAAGCCGACCCCATGCACGGTTTCGATGGCGTCGTGGCAGCCCGCCGCCGCCAGCTTGGCGCGGATGTTGCGAATATGGCTGTCGACGGTGCGGTCGGCAACATGGATGTTGGCGGCATAGGCGCTGGCCACCACCAGGTCGCGGCCCAGCACATGCGCCGGCCGCGCCAGAAATCCCTTCAGGATCGAGAATTCGATCGCCGTCAGCGCCAGCGCCTTGCCGTCGAAACTGGCGCCATGGCTGGCCGGCACCAGGCTGAGCTTGCCATGCGCGAAGTTTTTGTCGTCGGCCGGATCCGGCGCCACCGGGCGGGCGCGGCGCAGGATGACGTTGACGCGCGCCACCAGTTCACGCGGGCTGAACGGCTTTGTCACATAGTCGTCGCCGCCCATCTCAAGTCCGAGGATGCGGTCGATCTCCTCGTCGCGCGCGGACAGGAACAGCACCGGCACGTCGGAGCGTTGCCTCAGCCGCCGGCAGACCTCCAGCCCATCCATCTCCGGCATGCCGATGTCGAGCACGACAAGATCGGGCTCGCGCCGTTCAATAGCCTGCAGGGCTGCCGCGCCGTCGGCCACTGCTTGTGTCTTCATCCCTGCCTTTTCCAGCGCAAAGCAGATGATCTCGCGAATGTGCGGATCGTCGTCGGCGACCAGGATCTGATGCGGCATGGGTCTAACGGTCCGACGTGGATGGCATGGCAGGTTGCGAAGGTTGCTGTGCGGGAGGAAGCACGAGCGGGCCTCTCTTGTCGAGAATTTTGGCCAAACGCCAGCCGCGAAAGCTCCAGGCGCGCCACTGCTTCTGCTCGGCGATATAGTCGTCGATCATCACCTGGTCGGCCAGATGGGTGGTCTGGTTGCCGAATTTGTGCAGATAGAAGCGGTCCAGCGCCGGCATGGCGACAGCGCCGAACGAGCGCAGATACTGCGCATCGAGCGGCGTGCCGGAGCCCGACATTTCCAGGGAATGGTCGACATTGAAGTTGGCGATGGTTGCGGCGAAGTTGATGAAGCAGCAGGCATAAAGCGTCGCCGATAACGTCAGAAGATTGGCGGAGAACAGCCATTCGTTGGATTTTCGCAGCGCGATGCGGGCGATGATCAGCGCAAGGCCGGCGGCCACCAGCCCCATCCAGACGAAAGCCGCGATGCGCCAATAGGTCAGCGCATAGACGCCGATATAGAGGTCGAGCCGCAGGATCGACGAGATGACCAGCACGATGTTCTGCGCCACCCAGGCATAGACCAGCCGTCGGATCAGCGGATCGCCCGAGGTTTCGCTGCCCGGCCGCAGCGCCGCCAGAACGAAACCGGCGGCCAGCAGCGCTGTGGCGATCAGCGGATAGGCACCGCGATGGGCATAGGCGGCATAGCTCAAGCCGTCGGGAAGGGCTGCCCCGCCCCAGAGATAGGCGGCGTCAAGCACGGTCTGCAGCGCAAACAAAGCGTTGAAGACGATCAGCGCGCGCAAGATCGCCGCCTTGCCGAAGACGATGTCCTCGATCGTTGTCGCGGGTTTGGTCGCGGCCGGTGCGGCCATTGCTGCAGGCGGCGCCAAATGTGGAAGGCGGCGCGGGAAGCGCGGCAGGCGTGGCCGCAGGAAGGCCCAGACAGCGGCGAGCACAAACAGCCAGAAGACGATCCGCGCCAGCTGGATGAGGTCGAGTAGCTTCATCAGGTCGATCAGCGACAGCCAGTATTCGATGACCGGATTTGCGGCGCCGAACAAGAACAGGAACACCGCGCCCAGCGTCACCGGCATCACCCAGACGATGAACGACGCCAGGCGGATGCGGCGGCCGCCAAGCCGGCGCACCGTGCGCCGCCAGCGGAAGAAGTCTCGGGCAAAGCGCAGCGGCGCCGCCAGCAGGAACAGCGCAACCTGGCCGGCAATGCGGGCAATGCCGCGCCGCAACCGCCCGGCCAGCGACAGCGCAAACACGATCAACGCCACGACAGCGATCGTGACCGACAGCGGGCTGACATTCTCGGCCAGCGGCAGCAGCGCAACGAACAGGGCGGCCGGCTTGAGCCAGGGCCTGGTGGAATTCAGCGCGGCAGGATGGGCAGCGACGACCGCGCCGGCGATCAGGATGGCAAACAGCAGCACCGTGATCCCGGCGGGCTGGCCGTAGAAGAAAAAATCCGCCAGCGCGACGAGCAGGACGGCGACGCCGAAGCGACTGCAAAAGCTGGCGAACGATGTCATGCGCGGATTTTCCTGATGGGCTGGATCCGCTCGGCCGGCGGGCGAATAAAAGGGAGCAGGCTAGCCTCCGGGTGGGCCACGAGCCGCGGTGGATCGACCAGCCACCAGCTTTCGCTGCGCAGGCGATAGGGCAGGGACCAACGGTGGGTGCTTCGCTGTTGCATGCCGCTGTTGTCGCGGCTGCGCATGGACACGGCAGGGCGCAGCGGAGGAGGTTTTCCGCAGGGATGTGCAGTTTTCGTGCAGGAATGACGCCTCGAGGCTTATTTTCAGGCGTTTACGCCGCCCCTCATCTGCCTGCCGGCATCTTCTCCCCGTGAACGGGGAGAAGGGAGCCGGCCGCAACGGCAGCGCTATGTCTGCAACGCCGGCGATTGGCGAAATCGGCGATGACAGCGCCCCTCGCCCCGTTTACGGGGAGAGGATGCCGGCAGGCAGGTGAGGG
>UCIA01000045.1 GCA_900472295.1 Hyphomicrobiales bacterium
GGCGACACCTTCTCCCACAACGGGAGAAGGTAAGAACCGCCCTACACGTCCGCCTTGAACGTCTGCTTCTGCTGGCCGAGCCCTTCGATGCCAAGCTCCACCACGTCACCCGCTTTCAAGAACACCGGCGGCTTCATGCCGAGGCCAACGCCGGGGGGCGTGCCGGTGGAGATGATGTCCCCGGGGTGCAGCGACATGAACTGGCTGAGGTAGGAGACGAGATAGGCGACGCCGTAGACCATGGTCTTGGTCGAGCCGTTCTGCATGGTCTTGCCGTTGACCGTCAGCCACATCTTCAGGTTCTGCGGGTCGGCCACTTCGTCCTTGGTGACCAGCCATGGGCCGGTCGGGCCGAACGTGTCGCAGGACTTGCCCTTGGTCCACTGGCCCTGGCGTTCGGCCTGGAAGGCGCGCTCGGACACGTCATGGGCGACGGCATAGCCGGCGACATAGTCCAGTGCGTCGGCTTCGCTGACATACTTCGCCGTCTTGCCGATGACCACGGCCAGTTCAACCTCCCAGTCGGTCTTTTCCGAGCCGCGCGGGATCAGCACGTCATCGTCAGGACCGACAATGGCCGAGCTTGCCTTCATAAAAATGATCGGCTCCGGCGGCACGGTGGCGCCGGTTTCGGCGGCATGGTCGGAATAGTTGAGGCCGATGCAGATGAATTTTCCGGTGCCGGCAACGCAGGGGCCGAGCCGAGGCTTGCCGGACACCACCGGCAGCGACTTCGGATCGAGCTTCGACAATGACTCGAGCGACGCCGGGTCGAGCGCCTTGCCGGCAATGTCGGCGACATGTCCCGAAAGATCGCGGATCGTGCCATCCGCATCGAGCAGGCCGGGGCGTTCGCTCCCTATCTCGCCATAGCGCAGCAGTTTCATCTTGCTCTCCAAATTGTGGCCCAAGGCCGTTTTCAAACTCACTCTGCCAAAGCGACGAAGACCCGACCTAGGGCAAGCCGGACTTTAGGACTGCTCGATTCCGGACCTGCGGATCGAGACTATTGCTCAGATCGACCACCCACCGTCGATATTGTAGGCCTGTCCGGAGGTGTAGGTCGCACCGGCCAGATAGACGGCAAGGTCGGCAATTTCCTCCGGCGTGCCAAGACGGCCCATCGGCTGGCGGGCGATGAAGGCCGCGCGCGCGGTTTCATAGTCGCCCTGCGCATGCATGCGGTCCTGCAGCGACGGGCTTTCGACGGTGCCGGGGCAAATGGCGTTGCAGCGAATGCCCTTGGCGACATAGTCGGCGGCGACCGCCTTGGTAAGGCCGATCACGGCCGCCTTGGAGACGCCATAGGCGAAGCGGTTGGGCACGCCCTTGCCGGCGCCGGCGACGGACGACATGTTGATGATCGAGCCGTCGCCGCGTTCCAGCATGCCGGGCAGCACGGCCCGGATGGTGCGGATCATGGCACGAACATTGAGGTTGAGGGCGAAATCGAGATCGGCATCCTTCATTTCGAGGATGGAGCCGGAATGGACGAAGCCGGCGCAGTTGAACAGCACGTCGACGCGGCCGATTTCGGCGAAGGCCGATGTCACCGCATCGTCGTTGAGAACGTCGAGCTTGCGGGTCTTGATCCCGGATGTCCTGGCGAGTTCGGCCAGCAGCGCCTCGTTGATGTCGGTGGCATGAACGACGGCGCCTGCCTTGGCGAAGGCCAGCGCGCTCGCTCTGCCGATGCCTTGCGCCGCCGCCGTGACGACAACGACCTTGCCTGCCAGATCCGCCATGCTTTTCTCCTCGCCCTCTTTGGCCACTTCGCAGCCCGATTTACTGCCGGCTGGCCGGGGCGTCCTGTGCCAGATAGGCGCGACTATGCGTCCTGCACAATCCATCAATCCAAGAATAATATATGTTTTTTCTGGTTAAAGAACATGCGCTCGGGCGTCAAGCCCGAACGCGATCACCTTCGCGACGGTAGATGTAATGCACATCGCTTGCTGTAATGCAACAACATGTATGACAACCGGGCAACCAGTCGCGCTGCCTTGATTCGCTCAAGCACGAAACGCCTCGGGGGGGGCGATCAGTCGCCGTATGGCACCCAAACGTTCTTCACCTCGATGGCACGGCGCAGCAGGGCATCGCCGGCGGCTTCATCGGACGCCCAGTCGAGGCTGCGGCCATTGCCGGTCCAAACGCGCTTGAGATTACCGATGGAATCGGCCTCCGCCTTGGCGCAGGTCTCGGCATCGGCGAACAGCCAGAGCCCGTCGACATCGTCATGCTTGGCCAGCACGCCTGCAAGTTCCGCGGTGCGGCCGGTGACGATGTTGATGGCACCGGCCGGAACGTCGGAATATTCGATCACCTGGTAGAGATCGGTGGCGAGCAGCGGATATTTTTCCGACGGCACGGCGACCACGGTGTTGCCCATGGCCAGCGCGGGCGCAATCAGCGAGATGAAGCCGAGCAGCGGCGCGCTGTCGGGCGCAACGATGCCGACGACGCCAACCGGTTCGTGCAGCGCCAGCGTGACGGCGCGGGCCGGTGGTTGATGCACCCTGCCCTCGAACTTGTCGGCGAGGCCGGCATAGAGGAACAGCCGCTCGATGGACTGTTCTACCTCTTCCCGCGCTGCCTTGGCGTTGGCGCCGGTCAGTTCGGTGAGGCGGGCGGCGAACTCACCAGCGCGGCCGGACAGGTTTTCAGCGAAATAATAGAGCACCTGGGAACGGTTATAGGCGGTCGCGTCCGGCCAGGCCTTGCAGGCGCGTGCGGCCGAAACGGCGTCACGGATATCCTTGCGGCTGCCGATACCGACTTCGCCGGCGAGCTTGCCCTTGGCGGTGGCGATGGCCAGCGAATAGTTGCCGTCGGGGCGTACCTGCTTGCCGCTGATGAACAGTTTTGCCGTGCGGTCGATGGCGCCGCCATCCGATTGCTCGACCGGCTGCGCCGAAGACGTCGCCGGCTTGATCACCGGGCAGAGCGGCAGTTTGACCGAGAGATATTCGAACATGCCTTCGCGGCCGCCTTCGCGGCCAAAACCGCTTTCGCGGTAGCCGCCGAAGCCGCAGGCGGCGTCGAACATGTTGGTGCCGTTGACCCAGATCACGCCGGCCTTCAGCTGCGGCGCGACATGCAGGGCGAGGTTGATGTTTTCGCTCCACACCGAGGCGGCGAGCCCATAGCGCGTGTTGTTGGCAAGCTCGATAGCCTCTTCGGTGTTGCGGAAGGTCATGGTGGCCAGAACCGGGCCGAACACCTCCTCCTGCGCCAATATGTTAGCCGGCGAAACGCCGGTGGCCAGCGTCGGCAGATGGAAGTAACCAGTGGATGGCAGTTCGGCATCCGGCTGCCAGCAGACGGCGCCCTGTCTGGCGCCTTCGGCAACCAGGCCCTTGACGCGGTCGAGCTGGGTGGCGTCGACCAGCGGGCCGATATCGGTGTTCTTGTCGAGCGGGCTGCCGACGCGCAGCCGGCTCATCCTGACCTTGACCTTGGCAATCAAGGCATCGGCGATGCCTTCCTGCACCAGAAGCCGTGATCCGGCGCAACAGACCTGGCCCTGGTTGAACCAGATACCATCGACCAGGCCCTCGACGGCGCTGTCGAGATCAGCGTCCTCGAAGACGATGAAGGCCGACTTGCCGCCAAGCTCCAGAGACAGTTTCTTGCCCGATCCGGCCGTCGCTTTCCGGATGATCTTGCCGACTTCCGAAGAGCCGGTGAAGGCGATCTTCTGGACGCCGGGATGGTTGACGATGGCCACGCCCGCTTCCGGCCCGCCCTGGACGATGTTGACGACGCCCTTCGGCACGCCGGCGCGCTCGCAGATTTCGGCAAAGAGGATGGCGGTCAGCGGCGTGAATTCAGCCGGCTTCAGCACCACCGTGCAGCCGGCGGCAAGGGCCGGCGCGATCTTCCAGGCGAGCATCAGCAGCGGGAAATTCCACGGGATGATCTGGCCGACGACACCGACGCCCTTGTGGCCCGGAAAATCCTTGTCCAGCGCCTGCGCCCAGCCGGCATGGTGGATGAAATGGCGGATAGCCAGCGGCACGTCGATGTCGCGGCTCTCGCGGATCGGCTTGCCGTTGTCGATCGATTCAAGCACCGCGAACAAGCGCTGATGGCGCTGCATGGCGCGGCCGATGGCATAGAGCACTTTGGCGCGCTGATAGCCGGAGAACGCCGACCATTTCACCAGCGCCTTGGTGGCGGCCGAGACCGCAGCGTCGATATCGGCGGCGCCGGCATCGGAGACCTTGGCCAGCAGCTTGCCGGAGGATGGCTCGCTGGTCTCAAAAGTCTTGCCGCTGGCGGCCGCCTTCCAGGCGCCGTCGATGAACAGCGCCTTGCCGAAATCGCGCGCGGCGAGCCACGCATCGGCCTCGGAGCGGGCTTCCGGCGCCGGGCCGTATTCCATGGCGTGGTAGCGTTCGAGGATGTTCATGACAGACGTTCCATAAGAGCCCGCAATCATCCTAGTTAAACTGGATGATGTCGCGAATGCGAGGATTGGGATTTACAAAATCACGAATTCTTCTTGCGACACCGGGAGCAACGGTCTTGATGTAATTTGGATTCTGCAGATACGCGCGAATAGCTTCTGCCATCAGTTCGGCATCCGCTTCCCAACCCAAACACCCTATCATCTCCGGAGTATGTATCTGAAATCTGTCGGCCTCTTCTTGCTCAACCGATGCTCCAGATCTCCTCAACTCATTTATCTCCGGGTTGTTGAGATCGTTGTAGACGTATCGAAGCTCGCGTTCTATTCCCAACTGCGAAATCAGAACCCTCGATTGCCTTTCGTCGCTGGCAGATGGGTCACGTTCTCCGGCTATCCCATCGATAAGATGACCCATGAAATGGCATTGGAAAGCCCAGTTTTTGTCTGTCGAAGATTCGAGGAGCTGATTCAATTGCCCTCTGAAAGGACAATTGGCCCCGCAGAACTGAAGGTGCCCGACATGGCCTTCGAAGGCTTCCAAAAGTTCACGAACCAACGACAAGATTAGCTCCAGTCAACAAGCATTGCGCGCTATCACGCCATCGCGTGGCGATGATTGGCCGAATAATGCCCGGTCAGATGGTGTTCGAGCTGACGCTCGATGTCGGTGAGCAGGCTCGACGCGCCGAAGCGGAACAGGTCCGGCTCCAGCCATGGCCGGCCGAGTTCTTCCTTCATCAGCACCAGCCAGTCGAGCGAGGCCTTGGCGGTGGAAATGCCGCCGGCCGGCTTGAAGCCGATAAGAAAGCCGGTCTCCTCGAAATAGGCCCTGATGGCGCGCACCATGGCGAGACCAACGGGCAGCGTGGCGTTGACGCTTTCCTTGCCGGTCGAGGTCTTGATGAAATCGGCACCGGCCATCATCGCCACCATCGAGGCCAGCATGACATTGCGCAAAGTAGCGAGGTCGCCGGTGCCGAGGATGACCTTGAGATGCGCGTCGCCGCAGGCTTCGCGCATCGAGACGATCTCGTTGTAGAGCTCCTGCCATTTGGCGCCGAAGACCAGGCCGCGCGGGATGACGACGTCGATCTCGTCGGCGCCGTCGCGGACGGAGGCTTCGATCTCCTGCAGGCGAGTCGACAGCGGCGCAAGGCCATGCGGAAAAGCGGTGGAGACTGCGGCGACATGGATACCGGTGCCACGCACGGCGTCAACAGCGGTGGCGACGAAGGGATGGTAGACGCAGACCGCCGCCGGGCGGATTTTTTCGCCTTCAATGCCGAGCCCTTCGACGATGTCGCGGCGGAACGGGTTGATCGCCTTGGCGCACAGTCGGCGCACGCGCTCTTCGGTGTCGTTGGAATTCAGCGTCGTCAGGTCCATGCAGGAGACGGCGCGCAGCAGCCATGCCGCCTGGTTGTCGGCCTTGATCGAGCGCCTTTTGGTCAGGCTGGCGACGCGGCGCTCCAGCGCCGAGCGGTTGACGCTGCGCACCGATTCCATGAAGCCGAGATCGAGCCGCATGCCGGTGTTGCGGGCAATGCCATGGCTTTGCGGCACGGGCGTGTTGGCGGCCGCGCGCGCCGGCAGTGGCGTGACCTTGGACGCGCCGAGATCGGCTTCGCGGATTGTGCTGCTCATCTCCTGCCCTTTCGCTCGACGATTTTACGTCGTTGTGCGCGTCGTTGCTCCCGGACCGCAGCATGGCGGTTTTGGGTGACACACACCGAAGATAGCCCGTGAAGCATCGCTTCACGAGTCTTTCAAGCGGTCATAGCGGAAAAAGGCGGCAAACGCAGCTGAATTTTGACCGCATGGTCAAAACATCGATCTGGAGAGCGGACGCTGCCGCGCCGGCAGATATCAGCCGACGAAAGCGCGCTCGACGACGAAGCTCGAGGGATGGCTGAGCGAGCCTTCGTGGAAGCCGAGGCTTTCGGCCAGTTCCTTGACGTCCTTCAGCATGTGCATCGAGCCGCAGATCATGATGCGGTCGGTCTCCGGATTGAGCTTCTCGATGCCGAGATCGGCGTAGAACTTGCCGGAGCCGATCAGCGCGGTGATGCGGCCCATGCGCGCCGATTCTTCGCGGGTCGTCGAATTGTAGAGGGTGACGCGGCCACCGGTCAGCTCGCCGATCAGCGGGTCGTTCTCGAGCGCCGCCACCAGCTCCTGGCCATAGGTCAGTTCGGCATTGTCGCGGCAGGTGTGGGTCAGGATGACCTGCTCGAACTTGTCGTAGGTGTCGGGATCGCGCAGCAGGCTGGCGAAGGGCGCGATGCCGGTGCCCGTCGAGATCATGAACAGGCGCTTGGCCGGGGTCAGCGCATCGACCACCAGCGTGCCTGTCGACTTCTGGCGCATGATGACGGTGTCGCCGACCTGGATCTTCTGCAGTTCGGAGGTCAGCGGACCATCCGGTACCTTGATCGAGAAGAATTCCAGCTCTTCGTCCCAGGCCGGGCTCGCCACCGAATAGGCGCGATAGACCGGCTTCTCGGCATTGGGCAGGCCGATCATGACGAACTCGCCGGAGCGGAAGCGCAGCGACTGCGGCCGGGTGATGCGGAACGAGAACAGCCGGTCGGTGTAATGCTTCACCGACACGACGGTTTCGGCATAGACATTGGCCGGAATCGGGAACTGCAGCGGACGGGCGCCGGCGGTGCTGAGTGCGGATGTGGTGTTCATCAATCCAACTCTGTCTTGCCCAAATGCTGATCCGGGCGCCAAACCATTTCCTGCGCGCCCTGACCATTCAGGTCCCGGCGTGCCGTTCACACACTCCAAAGCGGTGAGCTCTTGTGTCGCAAATTTATTAGTATACAAACGATATTTGTGTCAAGATACCACGCTAAAACAGCTTTCCAAACTGCGGCATATTCGTAGTTC
This sequence comes from Hyphomicrobiales bacterium, assembly GCA_900472295.1. Taxonomy (GTDB): domain Bacteria; phylum Pseudomonadota; class Alphaproteobacteria; order Rhizobiales; family Rhizobiaceae; genus Mesorhizobium. Next base: position 7,310 of record UCIA01000045.1, read on the forward strand.
CGCCATTTCGGGTTTCGCCAATGAAAGAGAATTTTTCGGTGCAGCAACCGGATTCCGTGGGTAACGTCGTTGCCGGCATTGATGTCGGCGGAACCTTCACCGACCTCATTTTGATCGACGGAAAAGACGGCGGAAAGGTGCATATCGCCAAGACGCCGACCACGGTCGACAACCAGGCTTTCGGCGTGGTTTCAGCGCTCGGCGCCACCGGCTTTGCCATCGACGGCATCGATCTCATCGTGCACGGCACGACCACCACCACCAACGCGGTGCTGGAGCGCCGGCTAGCGAAAACCGGCATGATCACCACGCGCGGTTTTCGCGACGTGATCGAGCTTGGGCGCCGCACGCGGCCGCAGCCCTATGGCATGACCGGAAGCTTCGTTCCGATCATCCCGCGCGATCTCAGGCTCGAAGTGACGGAGCGTGTCGAAGCATCGGGCGCGGTGCGCATGCCGCTCGACGAAGCGGAAATGCGCGACGCCGTGAAGACGCTGATCGCGGCCGGCTGCGAATCGCTGGTGATCCACTTCCTGCACTCCTACGCCAACCCTGGGCATGAGCGGCGCGCGGCCGAAATTGCCGCCGAGCTCTGGCCGAACGGCTACATCACCACGGGACATGCGCTGCTGTCGGAGGCGCGCGAATTCGAGCGCGGCGTGACCGCCGCGGTCAACGCCTCGGTGCAGCCGATCCTCGAGCGCTATGTCGAGCGGTTGCGCACGGAACTGGCTGCCAAGGGCTATGCCCGCGACTTCCTGATCATGAACGGCAATGGCGGCATGATCTCGGCCCGCTTCGTCACCCGCGAATCGGCCAAGACCGTGATGTCGGGGCCGGCTTCGGGTGTCATCGCCGCCGCCTATACGGGCAAGCGTGCCGGCTTCGAAAACCTCGTCACCTACGATATGGGCGGCACCTCGACCGACGTGGCGCTGATCCGCAATGCCGAGCCCGCCGTATCCAACGAGATCGAGATCGAATATGCGATGCCGATCCACGTGCCGATGGTGGCGGTGCACACGGTCGGCGCCGGCGGCGGCTCGATCGCCCGCGTCGATGCGGCCGGCCTGATCCAGATCGGCCCGGAAAGTGCGGGCGCCAATCCCGGCCCGATCTGCTACGGCCGCGGTGGAGCCGAGCCGACCATCACCGACGCCAATCTGGTGCTCGGGCGGCTGGCGCCGAAGAAGCTGCTGGCGGTCGAAAATCCGGTCACCGTCGAGCGCGTTACCGGGATTTTCGAGGACAAGATCGGCAAGGCCACCGGCCTCTCCGGCGTCGAAGCGGCGGGTGCGGTGCTGCGCCTCGGCAATATGAAGATGGCCGGCGCAATTCGTATGGTCTCGGTGTCGCGCGGCCACGATCCGCGCGATTTCGCGCTGTTCGCCTTTGGCGGCGCCGGGCCGCTGCATGCGACCGCCTTGGCCCGCGAACTCGGCCTGCCCCGCGTGCTGGTGCCGGCGCGTCCGGGCATCACCAACGCGCTCGGCTGCGTCGTTGCCGATCTGCGCCACGACTTCGTCAACACCATCAACCAACCGGTCGCAGTGCTCGATGAAGCCAGGCTTCGCGAGGTGCTGGAACGGCACCGTAGCGAAGGCGAAGAGCTGATCGGCAAGGAAGCGGTGAAGCCGGAGACGATCCGCGTCACTCATTCCGCCGACATGCAGTTTGTCGGCCAGACCCACATCATCAACGTGGCGCTGCCGTCGTCGTCGGTGACAAGGCAGGAGCTGCAGGCGCTGTTCGAGAAAGCCTATTTCGCCCGCTTCAAGGTCGAACTGCCGGAGATCCGCGCCAATCTGGTCAATCTCAACACCTCGGTCACCGGCGTACGCCCGGCGATCGATCTGTCGCGACTGATCGACCCGGCCGGGCGCGCCAGGACGCTGGACGAGGCGCGACGTGAGGTCAGGCCGGTCTGGTATGCAGGCCGCTGGCATGACACGCCAATATACGCACGCGAAAAACTGCCGCTCGATGCCATTATCGAAGGGCCGGCGATCCTCGAACAGATGGACGCCACCACCGTGCTCGAACCCGGCGACCGCGCGCGTTCGGACGCCGACGGCAACATCATCATCGACATCGGCGAGGCCTGAGATGCAAAAGCTCGACGCCATCACGCTTTCGGTTCTGCAGGCTGCCCTTCAGCAAGTCTGCGACGAGATGGATCTCACTTTCTCCCGCGCGGCCTTCTCGCCTGTTATCGCTGAGGCCAATGATCGCTCCGACGGTATCTATTCCGCCGTCGACGGCTCGCTGATCGCGCAAGGCAGCCAGGGTTTGCCGGTGTTTGTCGGCGTGATGCAGTATTCGACCAAGACGGTGATCGAGATGATTGCCGACGGCCGCTGCCTGGCGCCGGAGCCGGGCGACATCTACATCGTCAACGATCCCTATCTCGGCGGCACGCATCTGATGGATGTGCGCTTCGCCATGCCGGTCTATCGCGACGGCAAGATATTTTGCTGGCTATCGAACACCGGCCACTGGCCCGATATTGGCGGCTCGGTGCCGGGCGGTTTTTCTGCATCCGCCACCGCCGTGGAGCAGGAGGGCTTGCGGCTGCCGCCGGTCAAGCTGTTCAAGAAGGGCGTTCTGGATACCGAAATCTACGCCATCATCTGCTCCAACATCCGCGTCGCCGACCAGCGCATTGGCGATATCCGTGCCCAGGCAGCCGCATTGCTGATCGGCCAGGACCGGCTCAACGGAATCCTCGATCGTTACAGTGACGACACTGTCGTCGAGGCGATCGCCGAACTGCGCCGCCGCGCTGCGGAACAGATGCGTGCCAACATATCCGCCATTCCCGATGGCACTTACAGCTCGAAGGCCTTTGTCGACTCCGACGGCGTGGTCAACGAACCGCTGACCATCGCGCTTGCCGTCGAGAAGAAGGGCGACACGCTGACCTTCGATTTTACCGGCTCGTCGAAGCCTTGCGCCGGGCCGATGAACAGCGTGCTGGCAACGACCCTGTCCTCGGTCTATCTCGCCATGCGTCATATCTTCCCGGATGTGCCGATCAGCGCCGGCGCTTTCGAGCCATTGATCGTGAACCGGCCGGAAGGCACGTTCCTCGACGCGAAGTACCCACGTCCGGTTTCCGGCTGTGCGGCTGAAGTGTCGCAGCGCATTGCCGAGGCAGTGTTCGCGGCGATGGTGCAGGCATTGCCGGAGAAGGTAACAGCGTCGCCCGCCGGCTCCAGCGGCAATTTCGCGCTTGGCGGCAACGACCCGGCGCGCGGCCGCGACTATGTCATGTACCAGATCTCCGGCGGCGGCTATGGCGGCAATTCAGGCCATGACGGCCTGACCAATGGCTGCTCGACCATCGGCATTTCGAAGTCACCGCCGGTCGAGATCATGGAGCAGGCGTTCCCCGTGCTCTACCGCCACTACGCCTTGCGCGAAGGCTCGGGCGGCGCCGGCAAGCAGCGCGGCGGTTTCGGGCTTGCCTATGAGGTCGAGATATTGCGGGGAGAAGCCCGCGCGTCCTTCGTCATGGACCACGGCCGTTTCGGCCCGCAAGGCGCGCTCGGCGGCAAGGACGGCGCGGTGAACACGGTAACCGTCTTCCGCGGCGGCGAGGAACATGTGCCGCCGCATCTGTCCAAGGAACAGGACATTGCACTCAAGGCCGGTGACCGCGTTCGGGTCGGCACGCCTGGCGGCGGCGGCTACGGCGATCCGCGTGAGCGCGACCCAAAACTGGTCGCCGAGGATGTCCGGCTTGGCTATTATACGGAAAGCCAGGCCCGGGAGATGTTTGGTTTCTGATATCGCCAGCCGGGCGTCATCCTCGGGCTTGTCCCGAGGATCTGCAGTCCAACGGGAATGAAGTGCGATCAAATTGATAAGCCGGTAGATCCTCGGGACAAGCCCGAGGATGACGGCGCAGACAGGCTGCGAAACAGCGTCAGGTCTGCAGCTTCGCCTTCAACGCGTCGGCGAATTTCTGCGCGATCTTCTTGAACCCTGCGGGGTCGGGATGAAGCTCGTTGGCCCAGTCGGCTACCTTCAGCGTTCCCTGCGTGTCGACCAGATGGAAATTGTTGTTGGGATCGTCGGCCAGACGCTTCACCACATCTCGGAACGCCGCCAGCGCGTCGTGGACGATGACCGTGCCCTTGGCGACCGTCCAGTTGCAGAAATCGAGCGACGGTTTCAGCCACGGACCGGCACAGGACGGATGCGCGCCGTTCGGGATCGGAAAATCATAGCAATGGCCGAAGATCGGCACACCGGGCGCAACCCGGTCACGCAGCGCGAACAAATCGAGATAGCAGGCCTCGACCATGCCCAGCGCCTTGGTGAAGCGGTTCTTGTTCAGGCCGGCGGCGGTGCCGTTGTTGAAGTCGAGGAAGATGCAGAACTGGTCGCCGGCAATGTCGTTGCCGCCGGCCGAAAACAGGATGGCGTCGGGCTTGCCGCCCAGCCAGTTCGTCTTGTTGCGCAAGGCTGAAATCATCCGTTGCTGCTTGGGCAGCGACATCGCGTCGGTTGCCGCATCACCATGATGGGCAAGATTGAGGATCGTCGGCGGCATCGAGCCGATCCGGCGCAACTGCGCGATAACGTCAGTGTCGACGAACGGGAACCCGTTGCCGGTCAGCGGATAGTCGAACCAGGAATCGCCCTGCGCCAGCATCACCAGCGGCCGGTTGGCGACTGCCGCCTCCAGATTGCCGGCACTTTCTATTGCGGTTTCGAGCCGCTCAATGTTGGCTTGGTGGACCTTGATGCGCTTGGCGATGTCGTCGTCGATGCGCCGTTGGGCGGCTTCCTGTACGAATTCCTGCTGGCCGTCCATTGAGGTCCTCCCAAACCGTCTGCGGTGAGCTTAACATCTGCCGATGTATCTGATCGATCTGTAATTTAGCTCACGTTGAGATTAGCCGCGCCGCGATCGCCGCAGAGCATGTCGTTTCCGTCTCCGCCGAGCACCGCAAAGACCGTAGACTTCCGTCTTGTTTTTGCGCAATTCCGGACGGGAAACCGCCAACACTTTCCCTGGAATTGCTTTCGTCAACGGGGAACCAGAACATGCGTCTTTTCGGTCGTTTCGTGCTTGCCGCTTCCGCCGCCCTGATGCTTGCCACCAGTGCTGCCTCTGCCGAGAAACTCAGGATCGGCACGGAGGGCGCCTATCCGCCTTTCAACTATGCCAATTCGGACGGTACGCTGGGCGGTTTCGACATCGACCTCGGCAAGGCGCTGTGCGCCGAGATGAAGGCCGAGTGCGAGTTCTCCGTGCAGGATTTCGACGGCTCGATTCCGGCGCTGCAGGCCGGCAAGTTCGACGCCATCATCAACATTACCATCACGCCGGAACGGGCCGAGAAGGTCGAGTTCACGCACAAATACTACCAGACGCCGCCGGCCATCGCCGTGCCGAAGGATTCGGCTATTGCAGGCACGTCGCCGGACGACCTGAAGGGCAAGGTGCTGGGCGTGCAGAGCGCCACCATCCACCAGAATTTCGCCGAGCAGAAATATTCCGGCTCGACCGTGAAGGCCTATCCGACCGGCGACGACGCCCGCACCGATATGGCCAATGGCCGGCTCGACGCAATGATGGACGGCTCGATCATCCTGACCGAATGGCTGAAGAAGCCGGACGGCGCCTGCTGCAAGCTGCTCGGGACGCTGACGGCCGATCCGGCCATTCACGGCCCCGGCGTCGGCATTGCGCTGCAGAAGGGCAACAAGGAACTGGCCGACAAGTTCAACGCCGCGATCGACGCGCTGCGCGCCAACGGCAAGTACAAGGAAATCAACGACAAATACTTTGCCTTCGACGTCTACGGCAGCTGAGACCGACACCAAACGCCTTTTCGGCAGCGCCATCAGGCGCTGCCGTTTTCATGAAATGACGGAGAGATTTCTTGGTTGAGCGGCGCTCCCCCTTTTACAACAGCATCGTCGGCCTGGGCGCGACGATGGGCCGGGTCGGCGGCGAGTTCGTGTCGGCCAAATACTACTCCGGCATTGCCGACGAGCACCTGAACACGCGCAAGAACGTCGGCGTTCAGGACCTCAGCACCATGGGCAAGATGGACATCAAGGGGCCGGAGGCCGAGGCGCTGGTCAACCATGTCATCGTCAACGATGCCGCCGCGATGAAGCCCGGCCAAGTGCGCTATTCCACGGTCTGCCGCGACGATGGCGGCATCATGGACGACCTCACCGTGTTCCGGCTGGGGCCGGAGCATTTCATGCTGGTGACCGGTTCGGTCAACCGGCTGAAGATGCTGCCCTGGCTGCAGCATCATGCTGAAGGGCGCAAAGCCTATGTCACCGACATTACCGCGGCCGTCGCCTTTCCGACCATACAGGGGCCGCGCTCGCGCGAGCTGTTGAGGGCGCTGGTGTCGGATGCCGATCTCGATGGGTTGAAGCGCTGGGCGTTCACCGCAGGGCGCATCGGCGAGACCAAGGTGCTGATCTCACGCACCGGCGTGACCGGCGAGCTTGGCTTCGAACTCTTCGTGCCGGCCGATGAGGCGACCTCGGTCTGGGAGGCGCTGATGCGGGCCGGCGCCGATTTCGGCCTGAAACCCTACGGCGTGCTGGCGATGTTCACACTTGGACTGGAGAAGGCCTATCCGGCGCATGGCATCGACATGGATGAGAGCCGCACGCCGTTCCATGTCGGGCTCGATCGCTGGATCAAGTTCGACAAGGGCGATTTCATCGGCCGCGACGCGCTGCTAAAGGTGCGTGACAACGGGCTCGACGAGCGCTGGACCGGGCTGATCCTCGATGGCGACACACCGGCGGCGACGGATGCCAGGGTTCTTGCCGATGGCGAGGACATTGGCGTCGTCACCTACAGCGATCACGGCTATTCTCTGGGCAAGGTGTTGGCGACGGCGCATCTGCGGCTGCCGTTCACCGCCATCGGCACCGAGCTCAGAATCGATATTGACGGCAAGCCGACCCGCGCGGTGGTGGCGCCGATGCCGTTCTTCGATCCGGAAGGCGCGCGACTGCGCGCTTGAGATCAGGCTAACTTCGCCAATAACCGCATAAAGGTCGCCGCTTCCTTGGCCGTCAGCGGCGCCAGCGTTTCCTGGGTGATGGTGCGCGCCAGCGGGATCAGCCGCTCGATCGCCTCGCGTCCCTCAGGCGTCAGGTTGACCAACAGCCGTCTCTTGTCGACCTCGTGCTTGGTGAGATCGACAAGGCCGCGTGCTTTCAGCCGGTCGATGACGCCCTTGACCGTCGCCGCATCCATGGCGATCAGCGTGCCGAGCTGGTTCTGCGAGGTCTCGCCGACATCGTGCAGCTTGGCCAGTGCCGCGAACTGCGGCGGCGTCAGGTCGCTGATCTGGGCGGCAAAGATCGAGACATGGCGCTGATGCGCCTTGCGCAAGATGAAGCCGACCTGCTCCTGCAGGCGGTAATCATGATCGTCAGGCTCGTCGGCCTCGACCAGCTTGAGCTCCCCGCCGCTCACCGCAGCCCGTCCCAGGCCTTGATATCGCCAACCGCCAGGCCGCCCATTCGGTCATGGATGCGCGGGCCGCAGCTCATGGCCAGGCAAAACAGGATTTCGTCGGCGCGCGGCCCGTCGCTGAGGCCGACCTCCATGGCGTCGAAATGGCTGCGCACATAAGCGGCGTTGGTGTGGCCGAGCGGCACGTCGAGCCGCGAGCCGAAGGCGCCGACCTTGGTTGCCGACGGCACGATCGCCTTGGCGTCGCCGAGCCGCTCGCGCATGGCATAGCCGCCTGGCACATGCCACAGCGCGCCATGCTCGAGCTCACCTGACGAGCCGACGATGGTACCCTTGCCGTAAGCGTCGATCTGGCTGATGTCGCCGCCCAATGCGGCAATCAGCTTGTCGGTAAGCAGAAGCCCAAGCGGCTTCAGATCGTCCATGGCGCTCTGCAGGTCTTCCACATAGCGACCGGCAAACGGGTTTTTCACCAGCGCTACGGCTGCGGCGCGGCGGCGCGGCGCGGCGGCGACCGGCCCGCCATCGTGAAAGATCTCTTCGGTCAGAACCGCGATCTTGCGGATCGGAAACTCAGGCATGGGCCACTTCCTTCCCTGGACTTTTGTTGGGCGCGGCAAGCGCCATGGAACCACTGATGCGGGCTTCCCCGCCTAGAAACAGCGCCGATGCGGCAATCAGGCCGCGCCGGCGAAAATCTTCGGCCACGGCAAGGCCATTGTCCAGCGCCCGCTCGACATCGCCACGGGCGAGCGTGCCGACGGCTTGTGTCACCAGCCGCGCGCCGAGATCGCTGTCGGGCGCAAGTTCCTGCGCGGGAATGCGCTTGATGGCGGGATTGCCGGGCAGGTCGACAGCGTTGGCAATGAGCGTCGCCGCCGCATCGGCCTCGGCGCCGGTTCGCGCCAGCACGGTGACGGCGTCAGCAATGCCCAGCGAGAACGAACGGCCGCGCCAGCCGCTGGTGGCGACGCCGCGCACGCCGTCTGCCGAGCGAATGGTGAGGCGGTCGGCCATGCCGTTGCCGGTGCCGGCGATCGCCAGGTTCATTGACTGGCCGTTGCCGATATGGAGAGCGCTGTCGCCGCCATTGTTGACATAGGCGCGATCGAGCTTGCGGCCGGCTAGCAGTGCGGCGAGCATTTCGTCGGCTACCGATCCGGCGACGGCGGCCATCGGCGTGATGAAGCATTCCGCCAGGGGCATGACGGCTGCTTCCATCCGGCGCGCCGTCGGCCCAGTGAAGGTGCGCGGCGCCAGGAAAAACGCCGGCAGACGCAATTCGGGAAGCTCCTCGACCAGTTCGATCAGGATCGTCTGGAAGCGCGCGACAGCCTGGTCGTAGGCGGCACGGCACTCGTCCGCCTCGCCAAAGGCTTCGACGATCAGATCGATCGGCCCGTGGTTGAGATGCAGCCGCTTGCCGTCCTGCAGCCACTGGACCTGCGGGCCTTGCATCATGCGGCCCCGTTCGGGCTGCCACGGCGCAACTGCGCCAGCGGCGGCCACGGATTCTGGACCGCGGCGCCGGAACCGCGACGCGGGTTGAGATATTCGCCACCCTTGGCGACGATGTCCTCGACGCTGCGGATTTCGGCCTCGTAGCCGCCAAGCCTGACATAGTCGTCGCGGCGCAAGGTGAATTCGATCGGCGCCACAAGCGCCGGTGTCGGGACATAGCCGAAAGCGCCTTCCGGCACCCTTGTGACGTCGACCATCAGCGTGATGCCGCCGCCCGGCCAGACATAGACAGGCGCGCCGCCCACCGTGACGTATGTCTTCAGACCTTGCACCGAGCGGGTGAGATTGACCGGGTTTTCGGTGACGCCGGCGCGCAGCGAACCGCCGGCGCCGCCGATGAACAGCACCGTGCAGAGCGCCGGCTCACAATTGTCCTCGATCAGGCCGACCGATTTTTGCAGCCGCTCCGGGAACGGTTTTTCGACAGGCTTCAATTCGTCGTCGAGCTCGTAATAGGCGAACTGCTCGCCGGTGGTCGACACCATCAGCAGCGACAAGCCTGGACGCGCGCCCTTCTTGGCGTTCCATTCGCCGAGGATCGACAGCGGATCGGAAATCGAGGTGCCGCCCCAACCGAGGCCGGGCTCGGAGACCTTGAAATAGCGGCCTGGCGTCGAGCGGCGGCCGATGATCTTGATGCCGGTATCCTGCCAGCCGAGAACCTTGCCGGCCTGATGCTCCGAGACGACGCCGGTGATGTGGTCGTCGACCACCACCACCTCGTCGACCAGGCCGCGCCATTGGGTGGCGAACATGCCGATGGTGGCCGAGCCGCAGCCGACGCGCATGCGGTGTTCCTGCTTGCCGTCGATGACAGGTGGTTTGCCGGCTTCAACGATGATTGTGGCGCCGCCGTCAATGGTCAGTTCCACCGGCCTGCGATTGCACAGATTGAGCATTGCGTCGCAGGTGGCGCGCCCTTCAGCCTTGGAGCCGCCGGTCAGATGATGCACGCCGCCGAGCGACAGCATCTGCGAGCCGTATTCGCCTGTGGTGACATGGCCGATCGCCTCGCCTTGCGCGCGCACGATTGCCGTTTCGGGACCGAGATGGCGGTCGGTGTCGATCTTCACCTTGACGCCGCAGTACGAAAAAATGCCTTCGGTGACCACGGTCACCAGATCGACGCCCTCGACCTCCTGGCTGACGATGAAGGGGGCCGGCTTGTAGTCGGGATAGGTGGTGCCGGCGCCGATTGCGGTGACGAAGCGGCGGCCGGTGTTGACCAGTTCGCCGTCCCATTCTTCGCCTTCGGCCGTGAACGGCACGACGGCGCCGCCGGTCTCGGCGGCATGGTCGAGGATGGTCAGCGGATCCAAGCGCACGATGCGCCCGCCGGTATTGCCGTAGCGGTCGCAGGCGCCGGTGCGGCCATCCGCGATGTAGCACATGACCGGGCAGGCATCGCAGCGGATCTTCTCCGCCACCAGCTTCTCGCCGGGTTCATGCGTTTCGAAGCGTTCGGCAAGCTCGCTCATGCGCGTGCCTCCTTGTCGCGGATAGCGGCACGAATGCGCGTCGGTGTCGCCGGAACCTTGGTGATGAGCACGCCGGTGGCGTGGCGGATGGCGTTGAGGATCGCCGGCGCGGTCGGGATCAGCACATGCTCGCCCAGGCCCTTGGCGCCGAACGGGCCCTCAGGATCGGGAACCTCGATCAGTATGTGCTCGATCTCAGGCACGTCGCCGATGGTCGGGATGAGATAGTCGTGCAAATTCTCGGTTCGGCCGGGGATGTATTCCTCCATCAGCGCCATGCCTATGCCTTGCGCGATGCCGCCCTCGATCTGGCCTTCGACCAGCAGCGGATTGATCGCCTTGCCGACATCATGCGCGGCGGTGATCTTGATCAGCTTCACCGTGCCGAGCTTGAGATCGACTTCGAGCTCGGCGATCTGCGCGCCATAGCCATAGAGGGCGTAAGGCTTGCCCTGGCCCTTGGCGTCGAGCGGCAGCGTCGGTGGATCGTAAGTTTCCTCGGCGCGGAAGACGAAACCGTCAGCATCGACATCAAGGGCGGCGAGATCGATGCGGCGCGTGGCTTCACCCTCGCGGATGACGATCGCCGGGCCGTCGAGTTGCAAGGCAGCGTTCTCCGAGACATTGGCAAAGCGCAGGATTTTTTCGCGCAAGGCGCGGCCAGACTTCTCGGCCGCCTTGCCGGTCACAAAAGTCTGGCGCGAGGCCGATGTTTTGCCGGCGTCGGGGCTGATCGCTGTGTCGGCGCTTTTCAGTTTGAACTTCTCCAGCGGCAGGCCAAGCGCGTCGGCGCAGATCTGGGTGATGACGGTGTTGGAGCCCTGGCCGATATCGACGGCGCCCTGATGCAGGATGACCTCGCCCTCTGGCGAGATACCGACCCTTATGGTCGACGGATTGGGCAGCGAGGTGTTGCCGCAGCCATACCAGCAGGATGCGATGCCGACGCCGCGCTTTTTATTTATATTAGAAAGATTGAATGTATCTGCATCAGCCGTCGCGCGAGCCCAATGCGACCGCAGAGAGTCGAGGCATTCGAAGATACCAACGCCGGATTCCAGCCTCTGCCCGGTAACCGTTTCGGATCCGTTCCGAAGACAGTTCTTCAGGCGAAAATCGAGCCGATCCATGCCGAGCTTGCCGGCCAGTTCGTCGTAAAGCGTCTCTTGCATGATCGTCGCCTGCGGCACGCCGAAGCCGCGGAAGGCGCCGGAGATCGGCCCGTGCGTGTGAATGGCGCGGCCTTCAGCGCGGTAGTTCGGCGTCAAATAGGGGCCGGAAGCGTGTACCGGCACGCGGTTGGCGACGGTCGGACCCCAACTGGCATAGGCGCCGGTGTTGAAATCACCGGTGAAGACCATGCCGGTGACGTGGCCCTCGGCATCGACGCCGATCGTCGCCTTCATCTCGGAGGGATGGCGCTTGGTGGTCGACATCATGGATTCGTTGCGGGTGTAGGCAAGCGCCGCCGGCCGGCCGGTCTTCAGCGCCACGAGGCCGATCAGCGGCTGCAGCGAAACGTCGAGTTTCGAGCCGAAACCGCCGCCGGTCGCGGTCGGCACGATGCGCACCTTGTCGACGGCAAGGCCGAGCACCTTTGCCGTGTCGTCGCGGTCCATGTAGGGCGCCTGCGTGCAGGCGACGACGACCAGCGTGTCGCCATCCATATAGGCATGGCCGGCTTCCGGCTCGATATAGGCATGCTCGACATAGGAGGTGTCGATGGCGCCGGACGCGGTGACAGCCGCGCCCGCGAGTGCCGCCTCAGGGTCGCCACGCTCGACAAAACCCTTGGTCAGCAAATTGTCCGGGCGGTTCGCATGGATCAGCGCTGCCCCCTCGGCCCGCGCATCGCCGGGCAGCAGAAAATGCGGCAGCTCGGTCCAGCGGATCGGGAAATCCTGAAGGTCGAGATCGAGCATCGCCTCGCGCTCGCCGGCGACCAGCGCTACCGCTTCGCCGCGCAACCGCGCAAAGCCTTCTGCCAGCGCCGGCTGGTCGGCGAACGGGCCAATGACGCCGAAGCAGTTTTTCCCCGGAATGTCGGCGGCGGTGAAGACGCCGGCGATGCCGGGACGCGACTTCGCCCAGCCGTCGAGATCGCCGAAAGCGAAGCTGGCGTGATAGTGCGGCGAACGGACCACCAGCACGGCCAGCGCATCGGCGGGGAAGGAATCGCCGCCGAACTTTTCCGCGCCGGTGACTTTTGGCACGCCGTCGAGCCGGACTGGCGAGGCGCCGATCGCATGGCCCGACTGAGGCAGGCGGAAATCAAGGTTGGCCGCTTGCAAGGAAGCATCCATCACCGCCGCGATGATCTTCCGGTAGCCGGTGCAGCGGCACAGAATCCCGCCCAGCGCATCCTGCACCTCGACCTCGGTCGGGTTCGGCTTCGTCTCCAGCAGCGCCGTGCCCGCGACCAGCAGCGCCGGCGTGCAGATGCCGCATTGCGCCGCGCCATGCGCCAGGAAGGACGCCTGCAGCGCCGAAAGCCGGCCATTGGCGAGGCCCTCGACCGTCGTAATAGCCGTCCCCGCTGCGGAAGCCGCCGGCATCAGACAAGCGCAGACCGCGTCGCCGTCGACCAGCACCGTGCAGGCGCCGCAATCGCCGGCGTCGCAGCCGACCTTGGTGCCGGTGAGCTGCAATTCGTCGCGCAAAACCTGCGACAGCCGGCGCAGCGGCGGCACGTTGACCGAGACGGCGGCGCCGTTGACCGCAAAGGCGATGTCCACGCGCTCAAGGCCGAAGCCCGGCACGAGGTCGGGCAGAGCTTCAATCATTTCAGACCGAACCTGACTCATGCCGCCACCATGCTGTTGTCGTTCGTCAACCCGCAGGCGCCCAACACGGCGCGGGCGACAAGCTCGCGCGCCGCATCGAGCCGGTATTCGGCGCTGCCGCGCACATCGGCGATCGGCGACAGCTCGGTCATCGGCGCGGACAGGACCGCATCGGCGAGTGCCGGGCCGGCGGGCTTGCCAACCAGTGCGGCTTCGACACCGGCGAGCCGCCTGGCGACAGCCGAACAAGAGCCGACGGCGACGGCCGCCTCCATGACAGTGCCGTTCTCGACAACGAGGCGCGCCGCCACCATGGCGATGGAAATGACGAGATAGCGCCGCGCGCCGAGCTTGACGAAAGCCGACGTGCCGGCAGAAGCGCGCTTCGGGATGCGGATGGCGGTGACCAGCTCACCCGGCAGCAGCTCCGTGCGACGGTTGCCGAGAATGAAATCCTGCAGCGGCAGATGACGCGTCGCGGCGCCCGAGCGCAGTTCGACCTCGGCCTCCAGCACCAGCAGACCCGGCACGCCATCGGCCGCGGGCGATGCGTTGCAGAGATTGCCGGCTATGGAGGCGACATTCTGGATCTGCAGCGAGCCAACCTCCCGAGCCGCCTGCTTCAGTGCGTCGAAAGCCGCCGGCAAGGGATGGCGGACCATATCGCTCCAGGTGGTGCGAGCGCCCAAAACCCAATGGCTTTCGGTCTCGGCAATACCGCGCAGCGCAGCCAAGCCATTGATGTCAAGAACATTGTCGCGGAACGGTTTTGCGCCTTGCGCCGGATAGAAATCGGTGCCGCCGGCAAGAATACGCCAGGCGCCCTCGCCAAGCAGAGCGAGCGCCTCATCCAGCGTGGTGGGTTTCGCGTAACGGATCACGCCTTACCTTCCATTCAGGCCTTGCCAAAGCTGGGGTCTTCCCGAAAACCCCGCCAGTATTCGATCTGGCCAAATTCATTCGTATGCAAATGATATCAAGCTGGTTGAAATTGTCAAAGCCGGAGTTTGGTGGAACCCGGCCGCCACGCATTTGTTACGTCTTAATAGGTTGACGCAGGCGGCCATCCGGTCAAGTTTCTGCATCCGGTCGCGTCAGCGGCGTATTTCACTCGATCCCCCCGCTCGAGACGAAGAAGAGGAGAGGCGCCATGGCCGACGAAGCGCTTGTTGTCATCGACCTGCAAAACGACTTCTGCCCTGGCGGCGCGCTGGCGGTTGCCGGCGGTGACGAGATCGTGCCGCTGGTCAACGATCTGATCCGGCACGCCGAGCATGTCGTGCTGACGCAGGACTGGCATCCTGCCGGACATTCGAGCTTTGCCTCCAGCCATCCGGGCGCGCAACCCTTCAGCGCGGTCGAGATGTCCTATGGGCCGCAGACACTCTGGCCCGACCATTGCATCCAGGGCAGCCTCGGCTCGGATTTTCATTCGGGTCTTGCCTGGACCAAGGCTGAACTGGTGATCCGCAAGGGATATCGCCCCGATATCGACAGCTACTCGGCTTTCTTCGAGAACGACCACAAAACGCCGACCGGGCTTGGAGGCTACCTCAAGGAGCGCGGTATCGGCACCATCACACTGGTTGGCCTGGCGACCGATTTCTGCGTTGCCTTTTCGGCCCTCGATGCGGTCAAGCAAGGCTTCAAGACGACAGTCCGCCTCGACGCCTGCCGCGGCATCGATCTCAACGGCTCGGTCGAAGCGATGGTGAAGCGCATGCGCGACGCCGGAGTGAGGCTCGAAGACCCGACCTTGGACTGACAAGGCTGTGAAGCATCAGGGCAACGACCCCCTCACCCGGATTGCCAACCGAATTGCGAAGAGCAATTCGGGACAATCCGACCTCTCCTCGAGGGGAGAGGAGGTCGTTGGCGCCGACGCCATCCTCTTCTCCCCACCGGGGAGAAAGTGGCCGCGCAGCGGCCGGATGAGGGGGGCTTTTTCATACGCAATCACTGCGATGATATTCGCGATGCTGTTGCCAGCACAGGCACTGGCGGCCGAGAACCACGAATTGCCCGGCGCCTCGATGTCGCTGTGGTGGGGGCTGCCGTTTGCCGGCCTGCTGCTGTCGATCGCCACCGGGCCGCTGCTGTTCCACCATGTCTGGGAGCATCACTACGGCAAGATCGCAGCCGGCTGGGCCGTGCTGGTGGTGGCGCCGCTGGCGATTGCTTTCGGCATGCCTTTAACTGGTGAGGCGGTGCTGCATACGCTGCTCACCGAATACATGTCGTTCATCATCCTGCTGTTCGCGCTCTACACGATTTCCGGCGGCATCCTTGTTGCCGGCAACATACACGGAACGCCACTGGTCAATGCCGGGCTGCTGCTCGTCGGGGCGATGCTGGCCTCGGTCATCGGCACCACCGGCGCCTCGATGATCCTGATCCGGCCAATGCTGCGCGCCAATGACAACCGGCCGTTCAACGCCCATGTCGTCATCTTCTTCATTTTCCTGGTGTCCAACATTGGCGGCTCGCTGACGCCGCTCGGCGACCCGCCATTGTTCGTCGGCTTCTTGCGCGGTGTCGACTTCTTCTGGACGACCACCAATATCTGGCGCGAGACGCTGTTTACCGGCGGTCTGGTGCTGATTGTCTTCCTGGCCATCGACATCATCCTCCACCGCCGGGAAGGCGGCGCGCCGAAGATCAAGGACCCGACCCCGGACACCAAAGTCCGCATTCGCGGCCTGGCTAATCTCCCGCTGCTGGCCGGCGTCATCGGCGCGATCCTGCTTTCGGCGGCCTGGAAGCCCGGCGTGAGTTTCTCCATCCTCGGCGTCGGCCTGGAGCTGCAGAACCTGGTGCGCGACGCCATCATCCTGGCGCTGGCCGGGCTGTCGCTTGTCGTCTCCTACAAGAGCCATCGTGAGGCGAACGGCTTCACCTGGGGGCCGATCGCGGAAGTGGCAAAATTGTTCGCCGGCATCTTCATCTGCATCGTGCCGGTCATTGCCATTCTTCGCGCCGGCCATGATGGCGCGCTGGCGCCTTTGGTCGCGCTGGTCACCGCGCCTGACGGCCAGCCCAACGATCTCGCCTATTTCTGGCTGACCGGCGGACTGTCGTCCTTCCTCGACAATGCGCCGACCTATCTGGTGTTCTTCGAACTGGCCGGCGGCGATGCGCGGCACCTGATGACCGAAGCCGCCTCGACGCTTGTGGCGATTTCGGCGGGCGCTGTGTTCATGGGCGCCAATACCTATATCGGGAACGCGCCGAACTTCATGGTCTACGCCATCGCCCGGCACCGTGGCGTGAAGATGCCTGGCTTCTTCGGTTACATGGCGTGGTCGGGCCTGGTGCTGGTGCCGGTATTCTTCATCGCCGGGTTGCTTTTCTTTGGCTGAGGCGGCGCGGAGCTTTACCTCCCCCTTGTGGGGAGGTCGGACCGAAGGTCCGGGTGGGGGGCCGGCGCCGCACCCCCACCCCGCTGCTTCGCAGCGACCCTCCCCACAAGGGGGAGGGTAATCCTAGCCCACACCAACATAGCGCCTGACCGCCGACGGGTCGGCGCGCAATTGTTCGACATCGACCGTCTCGCGGTTGCGGCCGTTTTCGATGAAGCAGACGCGGTCGGCGACCGACAGCACGGCATCGACCCTTTGCTCGACCAGGATGGTGGAGACACCAAGCTCGCGCAGTTTCACCACCGTCTCGCGGATCTTGGCGATCATCGACGGCATCAGCCCTTCGGTCGGTTCATCGAGCAGCAGCACCTGCGGTTCAAGACAGAGCGCGCGGGCCATGGCCAGCATCTGCTGCTCGCCGCCGGACAAAGTGCCGGAGCGCTGCTTGAGCCGCTGGCGCAGCAGCGGGAAGAGATCGAGCACGCTCTCACGCGTCGCCTTGCCCTTGCCGCGCGCCATCAGGCCGATCTCGATGTTTTCCGCAACCGTCATCTCGGCGAACAGCCGCCTGCCCTGCGGCACATAGGCGACGCCGGCTTTCGGCACGTCATGCGCCGGCAGGCCGGTCAATTCCTGGCCGGCGAGTTTTATCGAGCCGGCACTGGCCGGAACCAGCCCCATTATCGCCTTCAGCGTTGTCGTCTTGCCGGCGCCGTTGCGGCCGAACAGGCACAGAACCTCGCCCTTGTTGAGCACAAGGTCGAGCCCGTAAAGCACCTGGACCTCGCCATAGAAGCAGTCGAGCCCGGCGATGGTCAGCGCCTCATTCGTCGGGGTCCCGCTCATGGCGCCGTCCCCAGATAGGCTTCCTGCACCTGGGTGTTGTCGCGGATCTGTTCGGGCGTGCCTTCGGCCAGGATCCGGCCGGCGTTGAAGACGGTGATGCGGTCGGCCAGCTGCATGACGACAGGCATGTTGTGCTCGATCAAAAGAACGGTGGCGCTCTTGGCGATCTCGCGCACCAGCTCGATGAAATTGTCGATCTCGCTGTCGGCCAGCCCTTGTGTCGGTTCGTCGAGGATCAGGAGCCGCGGCTTCAGCGCCAGCCCCATCGCCACTTCGAGCAGGCGCTGATGGCCGTAGGAGAGTTGGCCGGCCGGCATGTGGGCGCGGTCGGCAAGGCCGGTCCGCTCGAGGGCGGCCATGACACCGGTGCGCACCGCGCCTTTCGAGCGGCCATCGGTTAGCGTGCGCTGCACCGGCAGCGCGACATTGTCGTAGGCGCTGAGATTGGCAAAGACGCTGGTGATCTGGAAAGTGTAGGCGATACCCCGGCGAACCCTGACATAGGCCGCCTGGCTGGTGATGTCGTCGCCGTCGAAGACGATCATGCCGGAAGACGGCAGGATGCGGCCGCTGAGCAGGCTGACGAAGGTGGTTTTGCCGGCGCCATTGGGGCCGATGACGGCGCGGATTTCGCCCGGCATCAGCTGGAAGTCGACACCGTCGACGGCGCGCAAGCCGCCGAAGTTGCGCGCCAGGTTCTTTGTCGTCAGCAGCGGCATCATGGCAGCCACCCGAGCCAGCGCTGGCGGATGGTGCCCAAAATACCTTTGGGGAAAAACAGCACCAGAAGGATGAGCGCGATGCCGACGATCAAGAGATAGGCGGAGGTGTAGCCGCTGGCGATGTCGATGACATAGTACATGAACACCGTGCCGATCAGTGCGCCGAGCGTCGTGGCGGCGCCGCCGAGCAGCACCCAGAGCAGCGGCAGGATGGAATACTGCACCGAAGCAAAACTCGAGCCGACATAGCCGAACAGCAGCGCATAGGCCGCACCCGAGGCCGCGCAGATGGTGCCGGAGACAATCATGGCGGCGAGCTTGTTGGAGAATGTATCGTAGCCCAGCATTTTGGTCCGCTCCTCGTTCTCGCGGATGGCGACCAGCACGCGGCCATGGCGAGAGCGAACGATGGCGAGCGTGATGAGCAGCACGACGGAAAACAGCGCCAGCGCGCTCATGTAGCGGACGGTCGGGTTGGTGAGGTCGAGTGAGGTCGCACCGAACGTCAGGACCCGCGCCGGCTGCGGCACGACCAGACCCTGATCGCCGCCGGTCCAGGCAGCGAAATAGAGGATGGTGAGGTAGAAGACCTGAGCGAACATCATGGTGACGATCATGAAAGCGACACCGGTGGTGCGCAGCGCCAAAAGGCCGATCACCAGCGAAAGCAGCGCGCCGCAGGCGATGCCGGCGAGGAAGGCCAACGGCAAGCTCCAGCCGAGATGGATGACCGACAGACCTGCGCCGTAGAGGCCGGCGGCGAAGAACATGGCATGGCCGAGGCTGAGCAGGCCGACATAGCCGAACAGCATGTTGTAGCCCATGGCGAAAACCGCCAGCACCATGATGCGGGCGAGCAGGCCATGATGATAATCGGGCAGAACGAAGCTCAGCGCAAAGAGCAGCGCGATGACGCCGAGATGCAGAGCATAGGCCTTTGCCGGCGAAGCTTCGCTCATCGCGGCGCCGTCCCGAACAGGCCTTGCGGGCGGAACACCAGCACCATGGCCACCAGAAGCGTGGCGATGATCTTGGCCAAGGTCGGCGAGAAGAACACCGAGATGATGCCGTCGGAGAGGCCTATCAGCACGGCGGCAACCACGGTGCCGCGCAACGAACCAAGGCCGCCGATGATGACGACGATGAAGGAGAGCAGCAGCGGGTCCTGCCCCATCAGATAATGCGCCTGACTGATCGGCACGATCAGCACCGCGGCGATGGCCGCCAGCATGGCGCCGAGCGCAAAGACGCCGGCATAGACGCGGTCGACCGGAATGCCGAAAGCCTGCGCCGTCTCGCTGTCATACTGGGTGGCGCGCATGATCAGGCCAATCTTCGTGCGCGTCAGCACCAGCCAGGTGGCTACGAGCAGAAGCCCCGAGGCAGCGATGATCGACAGCTTGTAGCCGGAGTAACCGAACCAGGGCAAAAGGATGCGGTAGCTGAAGGGCGGTTCCACCGGGCGCGCCTCCGGGCCGTAGAAACTCAGCGCCAGCTGCTGGATGATGTAGAGCATGCCGATGGTGGCGACGATGGTGGCTTCCGGATTGTAATTGAGCCGGCGCAGCACCAGCCGCTCGGCGACCAGCGCAATGGCGCCGACAATCAGCGGCGCAATCACCAGTGCCGTGAGAAAGCCGACAGTGGGATGGCCGGGGATGGCCGTCGAGATCGCCCAGGCCAGCGGCGCACCGAGCATGAAGAACTCGCCATGGGCGACGTTGACGACGCGCATGACGCCGAACACCAGCGACAGCCCAAGCGCCGTCAGCGCCAGCACGGCTGAGGTGACAAGGCCTTCGAGGGCGGCGAGGAGGAGGTGGGGTCCGAAATGCATGGGCTAAGTACCAGCGGATGCGCGAGGCACCCCCCTCTGCCCTGCCGGGCATCTCCCCCTCAAGGGGGGAGATTGGCAGTACCTGCGACGGCACGTTTCTGCCATCGTCGGTAGTTGGCGAAACCCGCCGTGAAATCCAATCTCCCCCCTTGAGGGGGAGATGTCCGGCAGGACAGAGGGGGGTGGCTGGGCGCTCACGCTGGCTGGAATGAGCCTAGAGCGCCTGCGTCGTGTAATCCCCTTCAGCCTCGTAAAGCCCGTCCTCGATCTTGGTCTTGTGGACCACCTTGAGCTTGCCGCCTTCGACCTTGGAAATGTTCTGGATGCCAAAACACTGGTGGATCTTGCCGTTGAAGGTCTTTGGCCCCTGCGGATGCTCAGGCCCTTCGGCGAATTCGGTCAGCGCCTCGGTCGCCTCGACCAGCTTGGCGCGGTCTTCCGGACCTTTGTAGCCGGCATCTTCCATCGCCTTCTTGACGACATAGAGCGTCTCCCAGCAGCCGAACATATGTGCGGCGGTGGAGACGTCCTTGGCATCGCCGACGGAAGCACCGTTGTCATCGATGCCGACGGCGGCGCGATAGGCCTTTTGCGCGGCGCTATCGTCGGCCTGGGCATAGCGCGGCGAGCCTTCCCAGAAATGGCTGCCGTCCAAAAACTCGAGGCCAGGGCTGTTGATGTCGGTGGCTTCGAGCGAATCGATGAAGCCAAACAGCTGCGGCCGGTTGGAGCCGTAGAACTCGCCGAGCTCCTTGACGAAGGTGAGCACGGCCGGGCCGACCATGACATGGTAGATCACCTCGGTCTCGGCCGGGATCTGCGGAAAATATTTGGTGAAGGAAGATTCCGTCGGCGGGATGGCGATCTGGGCGATGACCTCGGCGCCCTGCGTCTTCAGCGCCGGCGGCAGGTAGTCGCGATGGTCGTAGCCAAAGGCGAAGTCAGGGAATATCTGCGTCACCTTCTTGCCTGCATTGGCCGCAATCCAGGGCGCCATCGACTGAATCTGGCTCTTCACGTCGGTGATGCCGGGCTGGAAGACGTAGCGATTGAGCTTGGTCGAGGCGACGTGGTGGCCTTCGCTGACGACGAAATAGGGGATCTTGTTTTCGCCGGCAGCCGGCGCCGAGCCCATCACCACATGCGAAAACAGCGTGCCGAAGACGATGTCGGTCTTGTGCTGGGTGGCGAACTTGCCGACCACTTCGGCGCCGCGGGCCGGATCGGTGCCGTCATCCTCGATGACCAGTTCGATCGGCCGGCCATTGATGCCGCCGGCGTCGTTGATCGCCTTGACGGCGGCCGCACTGGTCTTCTCGTACCAGCGGCCATAGGCGGCGCCGATGCCGGTGCGGTGCGACTGGAAGCCGATCTTGATCGGCGCCGAACTCTGCGCCTGCGAGTAGCGGACGAAGCCGGGCGCGAGCGTTAGGCCGGCGCCGGCGGCGAGACCTTTCAGCGCGGTGCGGCGGCTAAGCGTGGATCTGGAGAGGTCGAAAAACCCATTCTTGTCAGTCACGGCAGTTCCCCTGTTTTTGAGTTTTGACTGTCTGTAACGAGGCAAGGCCACTCCTACTCAGGAGTGGCTGAAAATCGCATGTGTACAAACTAAATCACCAAAGCTTCGGCGTGGCAAGCGGGCTTCCGAAAAGGCATGCCGGTCGCCTTTTCTCATCCGGCTGTCGGTGTGGCAAGCAACCAGAGACCGAAGATGGTGTAGGCGATCATCAGCACGGTGAGCGGCAGCTGGCTGAGCGCGGCGCGCGATGGAACTGGGTGCAGCCGCCAGGCCAGACCGTGGGCGACCAGCACCGCCAGCATGTGGCCGGCAATGATGGCGCCGGCTTGCAGGTTCCACAGCCACCAGGCCGCGTCGGCGCCGGCGACGATGCCGGCCTCGATCTGCATGTCGGCGGTGCCGAACAGGTTCCAGCCCAGCGCGAACGGGTCGGACAGAGCGGCCAGCGCATATTGGCCGTCGACCAGCAGCGCCGTCAGATAGTGCGCGACATGATAGGCAAGCGCTATCGGCACGATCGACCAGACCAACAGGCCAGAAGCCTCGCCGAGGGAATGCCGGCTGCCCGCAAGGCGCTGGCCGAGGATGACGGCCAGCAGGAATGCCGCCGCTAAGAGGACGAAGGTCAGCACCAGGCCGAAGCTGCCGATGCCGATGAGCGCGGTGCGGCCAGGATATTCCAGCGGATTGATGCCGTAGAGGCCGAGCCAGAAGAAGGTTTTCGACAGGCCGTCGAAGGATACCGATGACAGGCTGAGCAACAGGAAGGCGATGCCGCTTGTAGGCAGGGTCGCGGCGCTGAGCAGTTTCGCGCCTGGCCAGCAGAGAGTGAGCCGG
This sequence comes from Hyphomicrobiales bacterium, assembly GCA_900472295.1. Taxonomy (GTDB): domain Bacteria; phylum Pseudomonadota; class Alphaproteobacteria; order Rhizobiales; family Rhizobiaceae; genus Mesorhizobium. The sequence continues at coordinate 29,683 of UCIA01000045.1, forward strand.
CTGCTTTCGTCCCGCTCGACGATGGCGAAGCGCGCCACCATGGCGAAGAAGATGGTCAGGAATTCACAGCGTTGGCTCCAATCGCGGTAGCCGAATACGAGCATGGCAACAAAGGTGAACAGCCAATAGAAGCCGACGGCACAGGCCAGTCGCGCCGGATCGTCGGGCGCCGAGTCGATCAGCTGGAACCAGGCGAAGGCGAAGAACAGGATGAATGCCGGCCAGCAGCCGAGCCATGCTGGCAGGCGCGCCTCCTTAACCTCGTCGCCCCGTCGACCGTGCAGGCGGCTTACGATCCGCCATGGGCCATACCATGGGTTCAACCAAGACCAGAGATCGCCGAGCAGGCCTTGCGCAATGGCGAGGCCGACCCAGAGAAGTGTCCAGATGGTCAGGGGGAGTGGGTTGGAAAGTGGGTCGCGGCTGCCGAACAGGCCGGCGGCGATGAGGATTGCTAAGCCGGCAAAGGAAAGCAGGCTGACGATTGTGCGGGAAGCATCGCCGAATGCGAAAAGTGGCAGGCGGCGGCGCCAGAAACGGTCGAGGGCGTCGGGCGGCAGCAAGGCGAGGACGAGGAAGCTGACGGCAACGGCGAGCGCGCCTCCGGCGATGTAGTATCCGGTGGGCAGGAGGAGGACGTGGCCGCGGTCGGAGGCGTGGGCGAAGGCGGGGGTGGGTGACGTCAGACACAGGATTGCAAGCAAAGGCGCTAGCCAGGGACGCAGGCACCCTACGGCGCCCCCCTCTGTCCGGCAGGACAGAGGGGGNNGGGGGGCGCGAAGGAACTCGAACTATCCAAGAGCTCCCCACCCTCAAACCTTGACCAGCTGCTCCACGCGATCCTTGGCCCCGAAAATCCTGAGATAGCGCTCGATTTCCTTCTTGTCGCCCGTCGCCTTGGCCGGATTGTCCGACAGCTTCACCGCCGGCCGGCCATTGGCTTCCGTCACCTTGCAGACCAGCGATATCGCGTCGAGGCTGTTGGTTTCGGTCGGCGCGCAGCCCTCGAAATCGTTGGTGAGGTTGGTGCCCCAGCCGAAGGACATGCGGACCTTGCCCTTGAAGTGATGATAGGTCTCCTCGATGGTCTCGACCTCGAGCCCGTCGGAGAAGATCAGCAGCTTCTGCCTGGGGTCCTTGCCCTTCTCGCGCCACCAGTCGATGATTTTTTCACCACCTTCGATCGGCGGGGCGCTGTCGGGGCGGAAACCGGTCCAGTCTGCGACCCAGTCCGGCGCGTCGCGCAGGAAAGATGCGGTGCCGAAGGCATCTGGCAGCACGATCAGCAGATTGCCGCCGTAATAGCGCTGCCAATCCTGCAGCACCTTGTAGGGCGACTGCTTCAGTTCGTTTTCGGTCTTGGCGAGTGCGGCAAACACCATCGGCAGTTCATGCGCGTTGGTGCCCAGCGCTTCGAGGTCGTTGTCCATGGCCAGAAGCACGTTGGAGGTGCCGGTAAAGGCTTCGCCGATGCCTTCCTTGAGCGCCTCGACGCACCAGCGCTGCCACAGGAAGGAATGGCGGCGGCGGGTGCCGAAATCGGAAATGCGGATGCCGGGCAGCGCCTTCAGCCGCTCGGTCTTGGCCCACATCTTGGCCTTGGCGCGAGCATAGAGCACGTCGAGCGCGAACGGGCCATAGGCGCGCATGGCGGCGCGGGAGCGGAGTTCGTTGATGATCGCCAGCGCCGGGATTTCCCAAAGCGTGGTGTACATCCAGGGACCGCTGAAGGTGAGCTCATACTGACCGTCGCGCTTGGACAGTTCGTAATCGGGCAAGCGGAAACCTTCCAGCCAGGCGAGGAATTCCGGCTCGAATATCTGCTTGCGGCCATAGAAATTGTTACCGCCGAGCCAGATCATCTCCTTCTTGGAGAAGCGCAGCGTGCGGGCGTGGTCGAGCTGGTCGCGCAATTCCTGCTCGTCGATCTCGTCGGCAAGGCGCACCGATGTGGTGCGGTTGATCAGCGAGAAGGTGGTGTCGACCTTGGGGTACATGCCCCAGATCATCTGCAGCATCAGAAGTTTGTAGAAATCGGTGTCGAGCAGGCTGCGGACGATCGGGTCCAGCTTCCAGGTGTGGTTGTATACGCGCCGCGCTATATCGGTTCTTGCCATGTCCTGCCGTCGCCTTCGCTGCTCACGTCTGTCTTACGCAATTCCGGACGGAAAACCGCCGCACACTTTTCCTGGAATTGCTTGGCAAGAGCTTATTAGCATTCAATTTTCGAAAACGCCTCCCGCTTTCCCGACTGGCCCGACAAAAAGGCGTCGCTCGGTCCAGCCTCAGCTCTTGGCGCCGACCACCCGCAGCGCCGGGCGCTTCCGGCGGAGGTTGATGCGGCCGGCCACCGGGGCGTTGGCGCGGCTGTCGGCCTGTTCCTTTTCGGCGAACAGCCAGTCGACGAACAGCTGCACGATCGGCGCCGAGCGCATCTCGTTGCGGCAAACGACATAGAAATCGTCGACCGCCGGCACCGACAGGCTGAACGGCGCCACCAGCAGGCCCCTGGCGAGCAGCGTGCTGGCGGTGACGGAATCGCCAAGCGCCACGCCATGGCCATGCACCGCGGCCTCGATCGCCGTGCGGGCATCGCCGAGATGATGGCGGCGGCCGCGCTCAAGGTCCAGCCCGTCGGCGGCGGCCAGCCAGGTGTGCCATTCGCGGCCGTCATCGCCATGCAGGATGACATGGTCGGCCAGATCCCGGCAGATGCGGATCGGCCGGTTGTTGATCAGCGTCGGGCTGACCACCGGAAACAATTCGAGGCCCGACCATTTGCGCATCCAGCAATCCGTCCAGCTGCCATCGCCATAGAGCACGCAGAGATCGACCTGCGGCGCGCGGATGTCCTTGGGGTCGTTGGATGGGATCAGCGTCAGCCGGATGTCAGGGTATTGCGCCATGAAGCTGCCGAGCCGCGGCGTCATCCACAGAAGCAGAAGCGCCGGCACGCAGGAGACCGAGAGCGTGCCGGCGCTGGCCGGCCGTGTCATGCGCTGGGTGGCGGCGGCGATGCCGTCGAAGGCGGTCGATACCGCCGGCAGCAGTTCGGCGCCATGCGGTGTGAGCCTTACCCGCTGCCCGGTGCGCTCGAACAGTTTTACGCCGAGCGATTGCTCGAGCGCCTTGATCTGATGGCTGATGGCGCCATGGGTGACATTCAGCTCGGCCGCCGCCTTGGTCAGCGAGGCGTGGCGCGCCGTCGCCTCGAAGGCGCGCAGGGGATTTAAGGGCGGCAGACGCTTGGCCATTGGCAATCGGACACTCTGTGAGATTTTCTCACAATCAGCACCGTAACAATATCAATTGATTTTTCAATGCGGCTGCCGGACACTTTGGTAGGTCAACAGCATCAATGACGTGAAATCTGCAGGCAGCCAGCGGGACAGCGACCCGGCCGGATGACGGTCGGTTCGCAAACGCTGCCGCATGCACCAGCCCGGCAGGAGGAGACCGACATGGGTTACGATCGCGGCAAGCTAGAAGCCTTGCGCCGCAAATATGGCGAGAGCCATGGCGGCGAGATGTTCGACCCCAAGTTCCGGCAGGTCGCCGACAAGATCTTCACCAAGACCGGCACAAGGCTGGCACCCTATTCCGGCATCCCGACCTTCCTCGCCGCGCCCTACCGCGAAATCGAGGCCGACAATCCGGATTTCGGCGATTTGCAGGTGGCGATCATCGGCGTGCCGATGGATCTCGGCGTCACCAACCGTCCCGGCTCGCGCTTCGGACCACGGGCGCTGCGCGCCATCGAGCGCATTGGCCCGTACAACCATGTGCTGGAGTGCGCGCCGACGCATGAGCTTCGTGTCGCCGACATCGGCGACACGCCGTTCCGCAGCCGCTACCGGCTGGAGATCAGCCATGAAGACATCGAGCGCCGCACCAACCAGATCGTCGATGCCGGCGTGTTGCCTCTGTCGGTCGGCGGCGACCATTCGATCAGCCACCCGATCCTCAAGGCGGTCGGCAAGAAGGCGCCGGTCGGCATGATCCATATCGACGCCCATTGCGACACCAGCGGGCTGTTCGACATGACCAAATTCCACCATGGCGGCCCGTTCCGCAATGCGGTGCTGGACGGCGTGCTCGACCCGACCCGCACCATCCAGATCGGCATCCGCGGCTCGGCCGAATATCTGTGGGAGTTCACCTACGAATCCGGCATGACCGTGGTGCATGCCGAAGAGGTCACCGGGCTCGGCATTCCCGCCATCATCGAGAAGGCGCGCAAGATTGTCGGCGACGGCCCGACCTACATCTCCTTCGATGTCGACAGTGTCGATCCGGCCTTCGCGCCGGGCACCGGCACGCCGGAGATCGGCGGCCTGACGACGCGCGAGGTGCTCGAACTGCTGCGCGGCCTGAAAGGCCTCAACATCGTCGGCGGCGACGTCGTCGAGGTGGCGCCGCAATATGACGCGACCACCAACACCGCCCATGTCGGCGCGCAGGTTCTGTTCGAGATCCTGAGCCTGATGGTGTTCAGCCCGGCCATCACCGGCAAGGGAGCCTGACGGACTTTACATGCAAAGGCGGCCGCCGCGCTGGAGCCGGCGGTCGTTTCAAAACAAACAAGCATCCAGAAGGGGAATACCAATGACACTTCACATGAAACTCAAATCATCCATCGCCGCCGTGCTGATGCTCGGCGCGACCGGCCTCGGCCTTACCTCCCAGGCCAATGCCGACGCCATCGACGACATCACCAAGGCCGGTGCTATCAATGTCGGCATCTTCTCCGACTTCCCACCCTTCTCCTCGGCCAGCGCCGATATGAGCATCAAGGGCTATGACATCGATGTCGCGCAATACATCGCCGATTCCCTGAAGGTGAAGCTCAACCTAGTCAGCGTCACCGGCCAGAACCGCATTCCCTATCTCACCGACAAGCGCGTCGATATCCTGATGAGCGTCGGCTACTCCAAGGAGCGCGAGGAGGTGATCGATTTCGCCGCCGCCTATGCGCCTTACTACATCGCCGTCATCGGCCCGGCGGCGCTTGCCGTCAAAGGCAAGGAAGACCTCGCCGACAAGTCGATTGCCGTCAATCGCGGCACGCTGGAAGATACGTCGCTGACCGAAGCAGCGCCGGCATCGGCCGACATCAAGCGCTTCGACAACTACAACTCCGTCATCCAGGCCTTCATCTCCGGCCAGACCCAGCTGATGGTGGTCGGCAACGATGTCGGCGCCCAGGTGCTGGCCAAGCAGGACGCGCTGAAGCCGGAGCAGAAGTTCCAGCTGCTCACCTCGCCCTCGCATATCGGCCTCAACAAAAAAGAGGACCGGCTGAAGACGGCGGTCAATGACGCGGTTGCCAAGATGCTGGCCGACGGCAAGCTCGACGAGAGCTCGAAGGCCTGGCTGAAGACGCCGCTCAACCCTGACAATCTCAAGGATTGAGTTCCCGTGGCCTTTGGCTGGCTTGCAGGCGCTCTGGGCGACATCGCGCGCGGCGCGGCCACGACGGTCCTGTTGATCGTCGTGACCACGCTCGTGGGTACGCTGCTCAGCATCCTCGGCGCTGCCGGCCGGCGCAACGGCCCGGTGTTCGTGAAGCGCGCCATCGCGGTCTATGTCGAGGTGATGCGCAACACGCCGTTCCTGGTGCAGTTGTTCTTCATCTTCTTCGGCCTGCCCAGCCTCGGCATCAGGCTCGATCCGATCCTGGCCGCCATGCTGGCGATGACGCTCAACATGGCGGCCTACACCATTGAAATCGTCGGCGCCGGCCTCGATGCCGTGCCCGGCGGACAGACGGAAGCAGCACTCGCGCTGGGCCTTCGGCCACGCCAGGTGTTCATCAAGATCGTGCTGCCCCAGGCGCTGAAGGTGATCTACCCCGCGCTGACCAGCCAGGTCGTCATCATGATGCTGGAGTCCGCCGTGGTGTCGCAGATCGCGGTGCGCGAACTGACCTATGAGGCCGACATGCTGCAGGCGCGTACCTTCCGTTCCTTCGAGACCTATTTCGTCGTGACGCTGGTCTATCTCGCTCTGTCGATGGCCTTGCGCCGGCTGCTGGTCACAGGCGGGCGCCGTGTTCTGGGAGCCGGCGTGACATGATCGAATTCACCTTCTGGGACATCGTCCGCAACCTGCTGCTCGCCGCCCGCTGGACTGTGCTGTTGTCGCTGGCCGCTTTCGTCGGCGGCGCGCTGGTTGGGCTGATCGTGCTGTTCTTCCGCATCGCCGAGAACAAATGGAGCCGCCGCATCGCTTCCGGCTACATCGCTTTGTTCCAGGGCACACCGCTGTTGATGCAGCTGTTCCTGATGTTCTTCGGCCTGCCGATGCTGGGCCTGCGCATCGAACCATGGACTGCCGCCGTGCTCGGCCTGACCTTCTTTGCCAGCGCCTATCTCGCCGAGATCTGGCGCAGCGGCGTCGATGCTTTGCCGCGCGGGCAATGGGACGCCGGCGCCAGCCTTGGCCTGCATCGTCTGCAGGAGCTGCGGCTGATCATCCTGCCGCAGGCCTTCTCGATCACCAGGGCGCCGATCGTCGGCTTCCTGGTGCAATTGATCAAATCGACGGCGCTGACCTCGATCATCGGCTTCGAGGAACTGGTCAGGACCTCCAACGCCATCAACAACGCCACCTTCGAACCGTTCAAGGTTTACGGGCTGGTGGCGCTGATCTTCTTCGTCATGTGCTTTCCACTGACGCAATACGCCCGTACGCTCGAAAAACGAGCGGCGGCCCACTGACGCCACACGGCGACAGTGCGTGAAGGGAACCTGCCGGGAACGGCATCAACTGAGGAGCAATAGGATGAACAGACTTATCGGAACAACCCTGACGCGGCGCGGCGTGCTTGGCGCGGGCCTGGCCACCGCCGGCGTGCTCGCCATGCCGTCGATCCTGCGCGCGCAGGACAAGTCGCTAAAGGTCGGCGTCTATGGCGGCTATTTCAAGAAATCCTTCGACGAGCACGTCTTCCCCGATTTTACCAAGGCAACCGGCATTGCGGTGGAATCGGTCGCCGAGCCCACCGGCGAAGCCTGGCTGGTGCAGCTCGAACAGGCGTCCAAGGCCGGCCAGGCGCCGGCCGACCTTTCGATGATGTCGCAGACCTCGACGCTGAAGGGCCAGTCGACCGAATTGTGGACACCGCTCGATACGTCGAAGTTCAAGCACTACAACGACCTCTTGCCGCGCTTCGTCAACAAATATCCGGACGGCCGCGTCGCCGGTATCGGCGCCGTCGCCTGGTGGATCACGCTGGTCTCCAACACCGACGTCTACAAGGACGCGCCGACTTCATGGGAGGCGCTGTGGGACAAGGCCAATGAGGACAAACTCGGCTTGCTGGCGCTTGCCTCCAACTCGTTTCTTCTCGAAGTGACGGCCAAGACCTTCATGGGCGGTACCAATGCGCTCGACACCGAGGACGGGCTGAACAAGGCATTCGAGAAGCTCGCCGAGCTGAAGCCGAATGTGCGGCTGTGGTATCGCGACGAGGCGCAGTTCGAACAGGCGCTGAAGTCGGGCGAAATCCCGATGGGCCAGTATTATCACGACGTTACCGGGCTCGCGGCCGCCGACGGTTTCCATGTCCGCTCGACCTTCCCGAAAGAAGGCGGCATCCAGGATTCCGGCAATTGGGTGCTGTCGCGCGCCTCGACCAAGGTCGACGAGGCGCATGCCTTCATCGACTTTATGAGCCAGCCGTCGATGCAGGGCCTGATGTCGCGCAAGGTCGGCACCACGCCGACCCTGAAGAAGGAGGTGCTCGACCTCAAGCCGGAAGAGTTCGCCGCGGTGTCGTCTGATATCGAGCCGATCACCCCGCGCTACGACCTCTATACGTCGAAGGCCGACTGGATCAACCAGAAGTGGACCGAGCTGATCGTCGGCTGAGCTGACGACACGCCCTGGACGTCAGCGGCCGCCGGGCATAACCGGCGGTCCCTTCAGCACAGAGGGATGAGCATGCCCGGACTAGACATCAACAGCATCACCAAGATGTTCGGCAATTTCGCCGCCGTCGACAATGTCCAGCTCAACGTGCCGCATGGCACGTTCGTGTGCCTGCTTGGCCCATCCGGCTGCGGCAAGACCACGCTGCTGCGTATGATTGCCGGGCTGGAGGAGCCGACCAGCGGCGCCATCGTGCTCGACGGCGAGGACATCACGCCTTTGCCGACGCACAAGCGCAATCTCGGCATGGTGTTCCAGTCGCTGGCGCTGTTTCCGCATCTCTCCGTCGGCGACAACATCGCCTATGCGCTGCGCATTCGCGGCGCCTCGAAGGAGGAACAGAAGAAACGCGTCGACGAGCTTCTGGGCCTGATCCATCTGCCCGGCTTTGCCGACCGTCCGGTGGCGAAACTATCGGGCGGCCAGCGCCAGCGCGTGGCGATTGCCCGCGCGCTTGCTTTGTCGCCGAAGCTGTTCCTGCTCGACGAACCGCTGTCGGCGCTCGACGCCAAATTGCGCGAGGCCATGCAGGTGGAACTGCGCCAGCTGCAGCAGCGGCTTGGCATCACCACCATCGTCGTCACCCACGACCAGCGCGAGGCCATGACCATGGCCGATCTCGTCGTCGTCATGGGTCACGGCAAGATCCTGCAGGCGGCGCCGCCGATCGAGATCTACCGCAAGCCGGCCGACGCCTTCGTCGCCGACTTCATCGGCATCACCAATCTGCTGCCGGCTGAAATCGACAGCACCGGGCGCACCACCATTCTGGGCACCGCCATTCCCGGTCTTGCCATGCCGGCGGGCCAAACCAAGGCCTCGGTGTCGGTCCGCCCCGAAGACGTGCATCTCGGCAAACCCGGCGGCTCGGCCATTACCGGCGAGGTCAGCTTCGTGCGCGATCTCGGCGGCACCATCGAGACCTTCGTCGATGTCGGCGGCACCAGCATCATCGCGGTCACGACGCCACGCGAGCGGCATGACGTGCCGGTCGGCGCCAAGGTCGGCGTCACGCTGCCGCCGGCGAGCTGCGTGGTACTCGGCGCATGAGACGCGAAGCTCCGAAGTCGGTAGCCGACTACACGCCGCTGTTTTTTCCGGCGCTGATGCTGATCGTCTTCTTCGTCGTACCGTTCTCGACGATGATCGCGGTCAGCTTCTTCAAGCGCAATCCGTCCGGCTTCTACACGCCGGATTTCGTCTTCGACAATTACGCCCGCTTCCTGTCGGTGTTCTTCGGCGGTGTGCTCGGCTTTTCACTGATGCTGGCGGTGCTGGTCGCGGTCTGCTGCGTCGCCATCGCCTTCCCTTTCACCTACCTCCTGACAAGGCGGCCGCGCCGCGTGCAGACACTATGGCTGGTCGGGTTGTTGTCGGTGTTGTCGCTGTCGGAGGTCATTATCGGCTTTGCCTGGTCGACGCTGTTTTCGCGTACCGCAGGCATCACCAATTTGTTCGTGGCGATCGGGCTGATGGACAAGCCCGTGGCGCTGCTGCCGAGCTTCGGCGCGGTGCTGACCGGCATGGTCTATCAGGCGCTGCCCTACACCATCCTGGTGCTGTACCCTGCTTTGGTCCGCCTCGACCCGACATTGCTCGAGGCCGCGCGCACGCTCGGCGCCTCGCCGATCCGCGCCTTCTTCAACGTCGTCGCACCGGCGCTGCGCAACACCATCGTGGCGACGCTGATCATGGTCTTCGTGTTTGCGCTCGGCTCCTATCTGCTGCCGCAGATCCTGGGACGACCGCAACACTGGACGCTGTCCGTGCTGATCACCGACCAGGCGATCTACCAGTCCAACATGCCGTTCGCAGCGGCCATGGCGGTGTTCCTGGTGCTGATCTCGCTGGCGCTGGTCGGACTGACGCTGCTCGTCGGACGCCGGGAGAATGCCCTATGACCGCAACCTTGCTGCGCCGTGTCTATTTCACCATCGTCGCTTTGTTCCTGGCGGCGCCGCTGATCGTGGTCGCCGGCGTGTCGGTGAATTCGCGCCAGGAGCTCTCCTTCCCGCCGGTCGGCTTCTCGCTTGCCTGGTACGCCCAGATCTTCACCGATCCGGAATGGCGGCTGGCGCTGATCCATTCGGTGACGCTTGCCGTCTGTTCGGCGGCGATTGCCGTTGCGGTGGCGCTGCCGCTGGCCTGGTTCCTGTGGCGGCGCATCGCGCCATGGGCGAACATCTTTCAGGTGCTGGGGCTCGCCCCCTTCATCCTGCCGCCGGTCATCACTGCGCTCGGCTTCCTCTCCTTTTGGGCGACGGTCGGGCTGTTCGGCCAGTTCTTCACCGCCATCATCAGCCACGCCATCTTCTTCGTGACGCTGCCGCTGGTGACGCTGTCGTTGGGCTTTGCCTCGATCGACCGCTCGCTGGTCGAAGCCGCCGCCACCATGGGCGCCGACGACCGCACGGTGCTGAAGACCGTGGTGCTACCGCTGATCCTGCCCTACCTCGTCTCGGGCTACGCCTTCGCCTTCGTGCTGTCGCTCAACGAATACATCGTCGCCTACATGACGATCGGCTTCACCACCGAGACGCTGCCGATCAAGATCTTCAACGCGCTGCGCTACGGCTACACGCCGACAATGGCCGCTGTGTCGGTGTTCTTCGTCGCGGTAGCGGCACTGGTGTTCGGCTCGATCGCCCGGTTCGGCGATATACGCAGGCTGCTCGGCGCGATGTCGTCGGACGGGAACTGAGCGAAGCTCGGCAGCTTTGCATTGCGAGACTTCAGAATGCGGCAAATCTGGACCAGATTCAGAAGCACAAAGAAAACGTTCCAGCCAACGACGTTCATGAGTGGCGCCGGCTGGCTATAGAAATACACCGCAAGACAGATTGCAGCGGCTGTGGTGAGAATCCTCAGCCGCAAAATGTCCAGCGTGAAGTAGGCGACCACATACATGATGTTCGCCATGTTTATCAGAACGTCCATGTCCCTGGTTTCCAATTGGGCTGGGCACTCAGATGAGGCTGTCCTTGAAATGTTCCCGGACGGCATAGGAGATCGCACCGCGGCGAATGCCTATGTCCTTCAGGATGTGGTCAGGCAGTTCCTGCAAGGCCCTCTCGGCCCTGCGTGCTCTGAGCCCGATCGAAACGCGCTTCAGGTAGTGAAACATCGGTTTTCTCCATTCGTGAGGAATCGCGGCACCGGAATGCGGCATGCCGCTCCGAGCGCCGTCAGTTATTGCTTACTGGTTGGATGACGCTGCCTCGCTTTGATCACGCGAGGCAGCGACTGGAGGTCGTCAGGCCGCCGCCGTCATCGGATCGTTGCGGAGGATGACCGTGTCGAGGATCGGGTAGAACTCCTCACCGGGCATGCCGACGCGCTTGGCGTGATCGCGGATGGCTTCGCCGTCTTTGGCCTCGTAGATGCAGAAGGTGCCGATGCGCCCATCCGGTTCGTGCACGACATAGCTGCGGATCCAGCTGACCGTGCCCGACATCTGTTCCTTGGCGACCTTTGCCGATTTGGCGCCGGCGGCTTCGAGTTCCTGCAGTGATGCCCAAGCGCTGGGGCGGCGGATGACAAACAGGTTCATGATCTTTCCCTTTCGATTTCGCGCCAGCCCTTCGCGGCGCCATTGATTGCCAGGCGTGTCTGCTTGGCTGGGGAAAAATTACCTCCAGGGGGACTGATCGTCCTTACCGGGACCTGATCTCTGGCTGATCTTTCGCTATCACCGCCGACAAGCTCGATCAGCAGCCGGTCCCATCAAGCAGGCTGCTGCGGGTCAGATGGTGAGTTCTTGCACGGAGCCATCGACAAGCGGCTGGCTCTCGCGCGAAAAGCTCTGGCGAAGCGTTGTGGCTTCCTCTTCCAGGCGCCGTGATCCGAGCTGGCGGGCCGACCTCTCTGCCGCGGTGATCTCCACTTTCGCTCCGCTGACGTCGCCCGAGCGCAACAAAGCACTGGCGAGCTGCAATCGAACCCTTGCCGCGTGGTACTCGACGCCTGCACTGGTCCAGAGCTGCCGGGCCAAGAGCAGAAGCCGATGTCCAGTTGGGTCCGCTGGGTCGCAAAGTGCGGCCTTGGTTTCCGCGATCAATGCCTGCGTTGCAGGTTGCCGCCAGCGTTCCGGCTGAGCATCGATTTCGTCGAGATAGATCGACGCCTGGGCAGAGCGCCCACCGCGCGCTGCAATGCAGGCTGCGTTCACCAGCAGATTTCCGCGCCGCTGCAGATGGAACCACGACATCCCTTGCAGGGCCCTGTCGAGTGCGGCAAGCGCCCCATCCAGATCGCCCGTTTGGAACAGAAGCACGGCATTGCCCGGCTCCGCGTCCCAACCCAGCGCATAGGCCTGGTCATAGTCGGCGCGCGCCGATGCGAGGTCACCGATCATGGCAAAGATATCGCCGCGAACGCGGAAACCTTCGCCGAGCGACCAGGATTCCTCTGCCGAGAGTTTGGGAAGCGCGTCATTTATGCAGGTCAGGGCTTCAGGCAATATCTGCTGCGCCGCGACCACTTCGGCACGATGAAGGTCGCACGCGCCCGAGGTCTGCGCAAAACTTGCGGTGCACCAGCTTTCGAAGCCTTCGCTCCACTGGCGGGCACGGGGCCAATCGGCATATGTCCTGCAGCTCCAAAGGATATTGCAGTAGACCAGACTACCAGTGATCGGATCGACCTGGCTCGAAAGAGCGATCGCCGCCGCGTGGTTTTGCTGCTCGCTGCCCTCATCGATCTTGCCGAGGGCGAGATTGAAAAAACCTTTGTATGTCAGAGTTAGAGCTCGCAGGCCGGGATCGTCGCCATTTTCGGCTATCGTGTAAGCGGCTGACGCCAGTTGCAGGGCTTCCTCGGGACGTCCGCCCGAGGATGCCAAGCGCGCCCTCATCCACAGCAGATAGGCTTGCGTGCTATCGTCCGGCGACTGAGACAGCAGCGACGCAGCACGTTCCAGCCACCCCTCTGCGACGGCACCTGACCCGCGCTCGGCCTGGATCTTGGCGAGCGTGACAGCCGATCTGGCAGCGCGGGCAAAGTCGCCTGCCTCGACATGGGCCGCCACAGCGCGGGCCAGCACAGGAATCGCCTCGGTCGGTCGCCCGCCACATTCAACCACCAGCGCCCAGAGATCGACATCGGCAGGAGAGAGAGCCTCATTGTCCGCCAAATGCGCGAACAGTCTTGCAGCCGCGCTCCAATCGCGCAGGGCTGCCAGCCTGCGGGCCTCGGCAAGCTTGTCGTCCCCTTGGAGCGAGGCAGGCTGCACATATCCCAATCCCGGTTCATCGATGGCGAAGCGATAACCGTGGCGGACGTAGCTGTGTATTGCGTCCTGCAACCCGCCCGCAGCAAGCGCTTTGCGGGTGAGGCTGACGACGCGCTGTAGCGATGCTTCCGTCACAATGACGTCCGGCCACAGAGCGTCCATCAGCTCGTCTTTGGGAACCACCCTGCCGGCGTTGCGCACCAGATAAACAAGCAGGTCGAAGACAAGCGGCTGGATCTTCTGCCCAACGCCGCTTAGCGACAGCTTGCGGGCAGCTTCATCAAGTTCGAATTGTCCAAACGCGTGTTGCATCGCCTCATCCCGATGCGACAATCTACCCTATCAGCTTTGACTAGGGGAGAGCCTGGGCGAATGCGGCAAGGATGAGGCTAGTAGCCAACGGCAGTTAGCCGCCGGATTGTCCGGCGGCCGTTTTGTTCTTCAATGCCCAAACACGAGCGGCGGCGCTATCCGATCGCGCCGCAGCCAGCGTGCCAGCAGCAGCGCCGCGACCACGGCCAGCCCTGAAGCCAGGCCGATCCAGATGCCGGCGCCGCGGAGGCCGAAATGGAAGGCCAGCAGCACGCCAAGCGGCAGGCCGATGCCCCAATAGCCGATCGCGGCGTAGATCATCGGCACCTTGGTGTCGTGCAGGCCGCGCAGCATGCCGGCGGCAACGGCTTGAGCGCCGTCGAAGATCTGGAACAGCGCGGCAAAGGCCAGGAACGACACGGCCAGCGCGATCACCCTGGCATTGACCGGGTCGTTCATGTCGATGAAAGCGCTGATCAACAGATGCGGCCACAGCACCATGACCAGCGCCATCAGCGCCATGGACGAGACGCCGATGACGAAGGCGGTCCAGCCGGCGCGCGAAACGCCTTCCGGATTGCCGGCGCCATGGGCCAGCCCGACGCGCACGGTGACCGCCTGGTTGAGGCCGAGCGGCACCATGAAGGAGATCGACGCGATCTGGATGGCGATGGCGTGCGCGGCCAGCGAATCCGCATCGATCAGGCCCATCAGCAAGGCTGCCGCATTGAAGATCGTCACCTCGAAGGCGAGGATGCCGGCGATCGGCAGGCCAAGCCGCAGCAGGCCCTTGAAGCGCGGCCAGTCGGACCGCCAGAAGCGGCCGAACAGGCGGTAGCGGCGGAACTTCTTCTCCAGCATCACCACCGCGGCCAGGCCGCCGAACATCAGCATGCTCGACAGCGTCGTCGCCAGCCCCGACCCGGCAATGCCCATCGAGGTGACGCCGAGATTGCCGAACATGAACACCCAGTTGAAGAAGACATTGCAGGCGACGGCGACGAAAACGATGATCAGCGCCCAGCCCGGCCGCTCCAGCGCCGAGATGAAGGAGCGCAATACGATGTAGCCGTAGAACGGCAGCACCGCCCATTCCAGCCAGCGCAGATAGATGCCGGCCTGGTGGGCGAGCGCCGGCTCCTGGCCCATGGCCAGCAGAATGGCCTCACCGTGCCAAAGCACGAACCAGATCGGGATCGAGATCAGGATCGCCAGCCACAGGCCCTGGCGCACGGTGCGGCGCAGGTCGCGCACCGAATAGCGGCGGCGGCCGAGCTCGGTGGCGATCATCGGCGACGTCGCCAGCATCAGGCCGAGGCCGAAGATCAGCGGCATGAAATAGAGATTGGCGCCGAGCGCGCCGCTGGCCAGCGTGTCGGGCCCAAGACGACCCATCATCATGACGTCGGTGGCAGTCATCGCCGTCTGGCCGAGATTGGTCAGCACCATCGGCCAGGCCAGCGCCAGCGTCGCCCTGATTTCCTGACGCCAAAGATTTTCCGGCGCACGAGCGCCGGCTTCGATCGCAGACATTGTCCTGCTCTTTCCGATTGCGGCGCGTCGGCGCGAAGGCCGGAAGCCACACTTCCAAACGGCAAAACCGTCGGTTTCGCTGCGTTTGCGTCGCTCTCTTGAACGAAATGCGACTTTAAGGCAAGGGAGGACGGACAGGCAGCCATTGAGCCAGAGGCGTTGCGGGGACCTCGCATGAGCAGCCGGAGATGGCTGGCAAGAGGGGGCCGCCTCGTTCACTTGCAGGCAGTCGACTGCTACGGATTACCGAAACCGGTCCGCTTCCCAATTCGCCCCGGAGAACTGACCATGACGTTCAGGCGCAGAAAGAACCCCGCCGCGATCCCGCGAACGGCGCCGGCTTTCGAGCATATCGTCACCGAGGCAAGCGACAGTTTTCTGTGGCGGCTCGACGACTATCCCTGGGAACGCAATGTCTGGAATTTTCATCCGGAATACGAAATCCATCTGCTGCGGAAGTCTTCCGGTGTCGTGCTGGTCGGCGATCACATCGGCGAGTTCGGTCCCGGCTACCTGACCATCGTCGGCGGCGGGCTGCCGCATGACTGGGTAACCGCAGTGCAGCCCGGCGAGCTGATCGAGGGCCGCGACATCGTTCTGCAGTTCGACGCGGAGCGGCTGCGCGGATCGGCCGGGTTGTTGCCGGAACTGCGCGAGTTGGAGCCGTTCCTGGAACGATCTCTGCGCGGCATCGTCTTTCACGGCCACACAGCGCTCGAAGGCGCCGCGCTGATGGAACGGATGGGCACGGTGCACGGGCTTGCCCGGCTCTGCCTGTTCCTCGAACTGGTGGACCTGCTGGCCAGGACCGACGAGTATGAGCTTTTGTCGTCGCCGGATTTCTCGCCCGCACTCGACGCAACCTCGCTGGACATCATCCAGCGCACGCTGACCCATCTGTTCCAGCATTTCGCCGAAGATCTGAAACTGCCGGAAGTGGCGGAACTGGCCGGGATGAGCGAAAGCACATTTTCGCGCTTCTTCCAGAAAAACACCGGCAATTCCTTCAGCGACCACATCGCCAAGCTACGGCTCTGGCAGGCCTGCAAGCTGCTGGCCGACAGCGATATTCCGATCACCGACATCTGCTTCCAGGTCGGCTACATGAACATCTCCAACTTCAACCGCGCCTTCCTGCGCAAGCACAGGATGACGCCGTCATCCTACCGCAGGCTGTCGCGGCAGCGGCTGACACTGCGCGCCTGAAACCGGCCTTCCTCGCCCCATCGGTACTCATGTGACAGAGGCCGTTCAGGTAGGCCAGATTTTGCACCGCACAATGCATAAAAGTACAGGTCTGCTGCAACGATGCTTCTAGCTTGACCTTTAGCAACTCCTCATTTTGGCGATGGGTAGCTGGTCGCTCGGGCGATGGTGAGGATCGCCAGACCGAGAACATCTGCTTCCTGCGAAGGTTCCTGGAGGAGAAAATCAATGAAACCAATTCGGCTCGCTGCGGGCATAAGCGCAGCTTTCATGCTTACCACCACGCTTTCGACCATGGCATTGGCGGCGCCGGTCTGCTCGGCGCCGGTCAAGGTGCTGGCGCAGCCGCGCGACGGCCTTACGCTGCTGGAGGAGTCCAAGGACGAATTCCAGAAGCTCGCCGGCGCCAGCTTCCAGATCGACTATCTCAACGAAAACGACCGCCGGGCGAAATCGCGCGCCGATGCATCCACCGTCGGCAACTACAATGTCTATTATGTCGACGAAGCCAATGTCGCTTTGTTCGCCTCGTCGAAATGGATCGTGCCGCTGACCGATTACTATCCGGCCGACTATGACTATGCCGATTTCGATCCGGGCCGGCAGAAGGTCGCGACATATGACGGCAAGGTCTGGTTCGCGCCGCTGACCGGCGGCGGCGACCTGATGGTCTATCGCAAGGATGTGCTGGAAGCCGCCGGTATCCAGCCGCCGAAGACGCTGGACGAGCTGATCGCCGCCGTACCGAAGCTGACCAATCCGGACAAGGGCATGTACGGCATTGCGCTGCGCGGCGCGCGCGGTTCGGGCGCCAATGTCTGGCGCTGGATGCCGTTCTTCAAGGCCTATGGCGGAAAGTGGTTCGACGGCGACAAGCCGGCTTTCAATTCCGAGGCCGCCGTCAAGGCGACCGAGACCTATTTGAAGCTGTTCAAGGATTCGGCGCCGGGCACGCAGACCGGCAGCTGGGATGAATCGACCGGCGCATTCCTCTCCGGCCAGGTCGCCATCCTGGTCGAATCGACGCCGCTGTCGGGCATGGCGGTCGACCCGAAGACATCGCAAGTCGTCGGCAAGATCGGCTTCCTGCCACCGCCTTCGCCGCTGACCGGCGGCGGCTACGGCCATGGCCTCGCCATCGCGGCCAAGGCCAATGCCGATGACGCCGCGAAGCAATGCGCCGGCCTGTTCATCGCCTGGGCGACGTCGAAGGAAAACGAGAAGCGCCGGCTCGACGCGCACCAGTTCGGCGAGCTCAACCGCACCAGCATCCTGTCCAGCAAGGAGTTCGCCGACATTTACGGCGCCGATCTCGGCCAGGCGCTTGCCGAGACCGGCAAGGTGACGGCGGTGAACTTCTGGCAGGATCCGCGCTGGCCGGATCTCGGCGACCGCTGGGGCATCATCCTGGAAGAGCTGGTCACCGGCACGCGCACCGACGTCAAGGGCGGCCTCGACGAACTCGAAGCCTACGCCAACGAGCTGGTGAAAAAGAAGTAATCCTCCCGCCCGCGGCGCGCGGTCCGCGGCATTCGATCGGATGCCGGGACCTGTGCGCCGCGGGTTCTCCCCTTCCCGAAAGGCACAGCCCGAGGATAGGCAATGCGCCGACGCTCTTCCCTGCCCGTGACGTTTCTGGTTCCGACGCTCGCCATTCTCCTGGTGCTGTCGATGGTGCCGACGCTCTACGCCATCGTCATTGCGCTGCAGAACCGCGAGCTGAGCTCGTCGGACTATTCCTGGGTCTGGCTGTCGAACTTCATCGACCTGTTCGCCGACCGGCGTTTCCTCAACGCCGTGTGGGTTTCGGTGAAGTGGGAGGTCGTCACCGTGGTGGCGACGATGGTGGTGGCGATCGGGCTCGGCGTGCTGATGTTCGAAGTGGCGTCGCCGCGGCTGCGCAATGTCTATTGCCTGCTGTTCATCATCCCGGTGCTGCTGCCGCGCGTCTCGGCCGCCTTCGTGTGGAAGTTCGCCTATCATCCGCTCTACGGCATCGCCACCTATCCCTACCGGCTGATCACCGGCGGACTGATCTTCGACCCGCTGTCGAAGCCGTCGACAGCCTTGTTTGCCGTCGCCTCGGTCGATGTCTGGCAATGGGGGCTGTTCTTCGCCGTCATCGTGCTGAAGCTGCTGGAGACCTTGCCGCCGCAGCCGATCGAGGCGGCGCGGCTCGACCACGCCAGTCGCTGGCAGATCCACGCCTATGTCACCTTGCCGATGCTGAAGGCGCCGCTGATCAGCCTGATGTTCGTCAAGATGATCGAATCGCTGCGCTCCTTCGACCTGATCTATGTGATGACGCGCGGCGGGCCGGGCGTCGCGACCGAGACGCTCGACATGTACGCCTTCTCGCAAGGCTTCATCGAGTCCGGCAAGGTGTCCTACGCCTCGGCCATGGCGGTGCTGATGATGATCGCCACCGTCATCACCTTCACCATGCTATGGAAGCGGGTGCAGGCATGAGACCCTATCGCACGACACCGGGCCGCATAATCGGCAAGACCATCCTTGCCTTTGCCGGCTTCATGGCGGTGTTTCCGCTCGCCTGGACGGCGCTCAACTCGCTGAAGAACAATGTCGACATCATCACCCGCGTGCCGCGCCTGGTGTTTACGCCGACACTCGACAACATCAACTATATCATCGGCCGCGACAGCGTCATGACCGGGCTCTACAATTCGATCATCGCTTGCGGCTTTGCTGTGCTGATCGGCGTCGTGCTCGGCCTGCCGGCCGCCTATGCGGTGGCGCGTTATCCCAACCGCTGGGCGGGCGACATCCAGTTCTTCGTTTTGTCGCTGCGCTTCCTGCCGCCGGTCGCTGTCGCCATTCCGCTGATGGTGATCTGGCTGCAGATCGGCCTCTATGACACGTTGCCGGCGCTGATCGTCACCTACTCGCTGCTCACCATTTCGGTGATCATGTGGCTCGCCATTCCCGCTTTCCAGGCCGTGCCGAAGGAGATCGAGGAAGCCGCCTTCGTCGACGGCTACGGCGCCTATTCGGTGTTCTGGCGGATCGCGCTGCCGGTGGCGGCGCGCTCGCTGATCGGCGCCGTCGCCTTCAGCTTCGTTTTGGTGTGGAACGAGTTCCTGATCGCGCTGATGCTGTCGAGCTCCAATGCCAAGACCTTGCCGATCGTCGCTTCCGAACTTTCCCAGCAAGGCATGAATGTGCCGTGGGGCATCCTCAATGCCTCGGTCGTGCTGTTGTCGCTGCCGCCGCTGCTGTTCCTCGGCGTGCTTAGCGGCTTCCTGAATTCCGTTTTCCGGCAAAAAAAGACTTGATGCGAGGACTTACCGATGCGGGCACTGGTGCTTGAGAAAAAAGGCGAACTGTCGCTGCGCGAGATCGCGCTGCCGCTCGACGTCGGACCGGACGACGTCAAGATCGCCATCCATACGGTCGGCGTCTGCGGCAGCGACGTCCACTATTACACCCATGGCGCCATCGGCAGCTATGTCGTGCGGGCGCCGATGGTGCTTGGCCACGAAGCCGCGGGAACGGTCGTCGAGGTCGGCGCCAATGTCGAGACGTTCAAGGTCGGCGACCGCGTCTGCATGGAACCCGGCGTGCCGAACCTGTCGTCGCGCGCGACGAGGCTCGGCATCTACAATGTCGATCCCGATGTCAGCTTCTGGGCGACGCCGCCGGTGCATGGTGTGCTTGCGCCCTATGCGGTGCACCCAGCCGCCTTCACCTACAGGCTGCCGGACAATGTCTCCTTCGCCGAAGGCGCGATGGTCGAACCCTTTGCGATCGGCATGCAGGCGGCAAGCCGTGCCCGCATCGTGCCTGGCGATGTCGCCGTGGTCGTCGGCTGTGGCCCGATCGGCATCATGATTGCGCTGGCGGCGCTCGCCGGCGGCTGCTCGAAAGTGCTGATCTCCGATTTCTCCGCACCCAAGCTTGAGATTGCCGCCCAATATGCCGGCATCGTCCCGGTCAATATCGGTGAGCAATCGCTGGTCGACGCCGTCGCGGCCGCGACCGACAATTGGGGCGCGGATATCGTGTTCGAGGCGAGCGGCAGCCCGAAGGCATTCGCCGACCTGTTCGATGTCGTGCGGCCGGGCGGTGCGGTGGTGCTGGTCGGGCTGCCGGTCGAGCCGGTGAGCCTCAACGTGCCGGCGGCCATCTCCAAGGAAGTGCGCATCGAGACGGTGTTCCGCTACGCCAACATCTTCGACCGCGCGCTGCAGTTGATTGCCTCGGGCAAGGTCGACCTCAAGCCGCTGATCACCGGCACCTATGATTTCTCCGACAGCATCGAGGCCTTCGAGCGGGCGGCGCAAGGCCACCCGCAAGACGTCAAGCTGCAAATCCTGCTTACCGGCGAGAAGGGCTGATCATGTCCGCGATCGTTTGCTCCCATGTCGATAAATCCTACGGCGCCACCACCGTCATCCGCGATCTCAATCTCTCGATCGAGGAGCATGAGTTTGTCGTGTTCCTCGGACCATCCGGCTGCGGCAAGTCGACCTTGCTCAGGATGCTGGCCGGGCTGGAGGATATCAGCGGCGGCGAGGTGTCGATCGGCGGCAGAGTGGTCAACGATCTTGAGCCCGGCGAGCGCGGCATCGCCATGGTGTTCCAGAACTATGCGCTCTACCCCCATATGACGATCTTCGACAACATCGCCTTCGGGCTTAAGCGGCAGAAGGTGCCGGTGGCCGAGATAAAGAAGCGGGTCGAAGCGGTGGCAAAGACGCTGGGCCTCGAACCCTATCTCGCCCGCAAGCCGACCGAGCTTTCCGGCGGCCAGCAGCAGCGCGTGGCGATTGCGCGCGCCATGATTAAGACGCCAAAGGTCTTCCTGTTCGACGAGCCGCTGTCCAATCTCGACGCCAAACTGCGCAACCATATGCGCGTCGAGATCGCCCGGCTGCACCAGTCGCTGAAGACCACCACCGTCTACGTCACCCACGACCAGCTCGAAGCAATGACGCTGGCCGATCGCATCGTGCTGCTCAGGGATGGCGTCATCGAACAGATCGGCTCGCCGGCCGAGATTTACAGGCGGCCGGGCAATCTGTTCGTCGCCGGCTTCATCGGCACGCCGAACATGAATTTCATCGACGTGGCGGTCGGACGGAAGGATGACCGCTGGGCGCTGACGGGTGCCGGCGCGACGTTTCTCATCGATGGCTCGGACTTCGATCTGCGCGGCGTCCATCGCGCGGTGCTTGGGATCCGACCGCCGGACCTGAAGACCGCCGGTGGCGGCGACAGCACGAACCTTTTGCAAGGCACCGCCGACCTCATCGAATTTCACGGCAATGACGCGCTGGTGACATTCGCCTGCAGCGGCAAGGAGGTCAGTGCGCTGGTGCCCGCTCGCGAATGCCCGGTATTGCGCGCGCCTGTGCGCTACACATTCGAGCAAGAGAGCGTCCATTTGTTCGATGCGACAACCGGCGCCTCCTTGCGCAGGCAAGAGAAAGCCTAGCTGATCGCGTCGAGCGCCTGTCGCTGCCGATGCATTTCGAGGAAAATCTTGTAATCGCGATCGAAGCGCCCTGAAGCGGCCGGGTTCGAGGCGCGGGTCCTGCCGCCTTGCTGCATCGCGACGCAGGCGGCGTTCAGGTCCGGGAACAGGCCCGCAGCGGTGGCGGCGACCATGCCGGTGCCGAGCAGCACGGCTTCGTCGGCCAGCGGCTCGATCACCGCGCACCCGGTGGCGTCGGCGTAAAGTTCCATCAAAAGCGGGTTCTTGGTGTGGCCGCCAGTGACATGCAGCGTGTCGATGAGATAGCCGTTCTCGTTCAGCGCCTCCAGCACATGGCGCACGCCGAGCGCGATGCCGACGGCGGTGCGCCAGTAGAGTTTGCACAGGCTGTCGAAGGATGAATCCAGCGTCAGCCCGCTGACCACGCCGACCGCGTGCGGATCGGCAAGCGGCGAGCGGTTGCCGTGGAAATCCGGCAGGACGTGCAGCCTTGCCGCAAGCTTGTCACCCTCGGCGTTGCGCAGTTCGGCAACGCGCCTGGCGATCTTCGCATGCATGGCCGCATCCGGCTCGCCACCGGCGCCATGCCAGCGGATGATGTGGTCGAGCAGCGCGCCGGTCGCGGACTGGCCGCCTTCCGACAGCCAGAGCTTTGGCAGTGCGGCGCCGTAATAGGGGCCCCAGACGCCGGCGAAAGGCTGCGGGTCGGGTGACATCGCCATGACACAGCTCGATGTACCGGCAATCAGCGCCAGATGCCTGCCGATATTTTGCTCGTCGCCAGCAAAGCCGCCGAGCACGCCAAGCGCGCCGGCATAGGCGTCGATAACACCGGCGCCGACCCGGCAGTTTTCGCTCAAGCCCAACTCCGCCGCCGCATCAGCGGTGAGCGTGCCGATATCGGCGCCGACGGCACTTGCCTTCTCCGGCAGGTTGCCGTGCTCGAACAGATCGCCAAGCCCGACGGTCTCGAAGAAGTCGCGCCGCCAGCTGATTTCCTCATGCGCGAGATAGGTCCATTTGGCGGTCAGCGTGCATTGCGAGCGCGCCAGCGAGCCGGTCGCCTTCCAGGTCAGGAAGTCGGTGAGGTCGAATAGATAGCCGGCTTCATTCCATGTTCCCGGCAGGTTGCGCTTCAGCCACATCAGCTTCGGCGTCACCATTTCCGGCGACATGACACCGCCGACATAATCGAGCACGGCATGGCCGCTTGCCGTGCATTCGTCGGCTTCGGCAATGGCGCGGTGGTCGAGCCAGACGATGGTGTCCCAGCGACGCTCGCCGGTCACCGAGACACTGAGCTGGCCGGCATTCCTGTCCAGCACCACCAGCGAGCAGGTGGCGTCGAATGACATGCCGACAATGTCTTCGGCGGCAACACCGGCCTTTTCGCGCGCGGCGCGCACGGCGATGCACACCGCCGACCAGATATCCTGCGAATTGTGTTCGGCGTGATCGGCCTTAGGCCGGTTCATGACGATCGGGTGCTCGGCGCGGCCGAGCAAGGTGCCCGTTGTGTCGAGAATGCCCGCACGGGCGCTCCCGGTGCCGACATCGACCGCGCAAACGAAGCTTTTCGTCAAGATGCTTTTACTCTCGCTCCCTAGAGCCGGATGATTTCAGGTCTGTTCGACCTGAAATTTGAATCCGTCTCTAAATCAAAGAAGTAGAGCATGATGTCGTCCGAAAACCGCTTCACACTTTTCGGCATCATGCTCTAACCTGCAATCAGATCGGGCAATTGCAGCATGTCAGCGAATATAAAGTCCGGTTCACTCGACGCAAGCCGCGCTTTCAAGGCCGGGTTGCCGGCGTGCGAACCGCCGGTAAAGGCAAAGACGCGCATGCCAGCAGCGCGCGCCGCTGATATGCCGGCCGGGCTGTCCTCGACGACGATGCAATTGCCGGGATGCGCGCCCATGGCGGCCGCAGCATGGAGGAAAAGGTCGGGCGCCGGCTTGCCGCGCGCGACCATGGCGGCGCTGAACAGATGCGGTTCGAGCAGGCCGAGCAGGCCGGTGACGTCGAGCGCGTAACGGATACGGTCGAGCGTGCCGGAAGAGGCGACACAGCAGGCCACGCCCAGCCTCGGCAGGATTTCGCGGATGCCGGGGATCGGCTTCAGCTCCTCGCGGAATTTGCGCATCAACTCTACGCGCATGTTGGTCAGATGGCTGTCAGTGATATCGATCGCGAAATCGCTGGCGAGAATCTCACGCACGCTCTTCATGCTCTTGCCGAGAAAAAGCTCGTAGGCGGTATCCTCGCTGACCGAACCGCCGGCGGCAGAGATCATGCCGAGCAGCGCCGCTACCGACAGCGCCTCGCTGTCGACCAGCACGCCGTCACAGTCGAAGATGACCAGTTCGGGCGTCATTGCGCTCACGGCTTCGCGTCAGAGCTTGCCGGCGATGTAGCGCGTCAGCGTCGCGCGCGTGCCATTCGCCCACAGGACGTTGAGCGCATGGGCGAAGGCCTCGGCGAAAGGTGCTGCGCGGCCGACATCGCCATAGATGTCTTCCATCGCCAGCCAGGCGCCGGGCTTGTCCTTTGCCGCCTTGGCGGTTGCCAGCAGCCGGTCCCAGCTGGGGTCGTTGGCCTCGATGACGGCGCCGCTGTCGGTGGTTCCGAAGCAGTAGCGGCACCAAAGGGCTGATTCCAGCGCCAGACCAGCGATGCCTTTTCCGGCTTTCAGCCGGTCGGCGATGGTGGGGATGATGAATTTCGGCTGCCGGTTGGAGCCGTCGAGGCAGAGACGGCGGATGGTGTCGCCGATCTTCGGGTTGGAGAAGCGCTGCTCGATGAGCTGATAATAGTCTTCCAGCACGGTGTCCGGCACCGGTGGCACGGTCGGGATGATCTCGTCATGTTCGAGCTTGGCGAGGAAGCCGCGCACCAGCGGCTCCTGCATCGCCTCGTGGACGAAGTGGATGTCCATCAGCCCAGCGGGATAGGCGATGGTGGCATGGCCGCCATTGAGGATGCGGATCTTCATCAGCTCATAGGGGGCGACGTCTTTGACGAACTGCACGCCGACCTTCTCCAGCGGCGGGCGGCCGTCGGTGAAATGGTCCTCCAGCACCCATTGCTTGAACGGCTCACAGAACACCGGCCAATTGTCCTCCAGTCCGAATTCCGAGGCCAGAATGCCGCGCTCGCGGTCGGAGGTGGCGGGCGTGATGCGGTCGACCATGCCGTTGGGAAAGGCGACATTGTCGCTGACCCAGTTGGCCAGGTCTTCGTCGATCAGGCGGGCAAGGCCGATGACGCCGTCGGAGGTGACGTGGCCGTTATGAGGAATGTTGTCGCAGGACATGATGGTGAAAGGCACGATGCCGTCGGCGCGGCGGCGCATCAGCCCGGCAAGGATAAGGCCGAACACCGTCTTCGGCGTCTTGCCGGCTTGCGCGTCGGCGACGATATCGGGGTGGGTCGGGTTGAACTTGCCGGAGGCCGGGTCGATGAAATAACCGCCTTCGGTGATGGTCAGCGAAACGATCTTGATCGCCGGATCGGCGAGCTGGTCGATGATGGCATCGGCATCGCCTGGCGTCAGGAAGTCGATCATGACGCCGGTGACGCGGGCGCTCATATGGTCGGAATCCTGCTCCACCACCGTGGTCAGCCAGTCCTGCTCCTGCAGCTTGGAACGGCCGATTTTTTCGCCCTCGAAGACACCGGCGCCGACCAGCGCCCAGTCATGGCCGATGCCGGCATTGAAGAGATCGTCGAGATAGACCGCCTGGTGCGAGCGATGGAAATTGCCGACGCCGAAATGGACTATGCCGGCCTTGAGCTTTGCGCGATCGTATTGCGGACCGGCAACCTTGGCGGGGAGTTTCGAGAGGATCGAGGAGGAGAGTTTCACGGTCATTTTTCTACCCTTTTGGCCGGGCTGCGGCCTGCGTGATCCCGGCCCATCAACTCATCCATTGGCCGCCATCGACATTGTAGGTCTGGGCGACGATGTATTCGGCGTCGTCGCTGGCCAGGAACACGGCCATGCCGGTCAGGTCCTCCGGCTTGCCCATGCGGCCATAGGGTACGCCCTCGCCGACCAGCCGCCTCTTCTCGCCCTTCGGCCGGTTCTCATATTTGGCGAACAGCGCATCGACCTCATCCCACATATCGCTGTCGACGACGCCGGGCGCGATGCCATTGACGTTGATGCGGTGCTTGATCAGGTCGAGCCCGGCGGACTGGGTCAGCGAAATCACCGCGGCCTTGGTGGCGCAATAGACGGCCACCAGCCCTTCGCCGCGGCGCCCTGCCTGGCTGGCGATGTTGATGATCCTGCCACCCTTGCCCATTGCGATCATCGTCCGCGCCGCTGCCTGCAGCATGAACAAAGTGCCGGCGACGTTGACCGAGAACAATTTGTCGTAGCTCGCTTTGGTGATCTCGACGATCGGCGCCAGGTCGAACAGCGCAGCATTGTTGATCAGGATGTCGAGGCCACCGGTCTTTGTTTCGACTGCCTTGACCGCCGCCTCGATCGAAGCGAGGTCGCTGACGTCGAGCCTGACCGGATAAGCATTGGCGCCAATCTCGGCGGCCGTCTTTTCGGCAGCCGCCAGATTGATATCGGCAATGGCCACCGTGGCACCCTCACGCGTATACGCTTCGGCAAAAGCCCTGCCGATGCCGCGCGCCGATCCGGTGATCAGCGCCGATTTGCCTTTCAGTCTCACTGCGTCAGCGCCTTTCCGTCGGGGCCGAAGCGATGCATGCGGACCTTGTCGGGCGTCAGATAGATGGTGTCGCCGTGACGGACAGCGAGTTCGCCGTCGGCGCGCACGGTCAGCGGCCCGACGCCGTCAGCCTGGACATGCAGGAAGGTGTCGGATCCGAGATGTTCGGCGACGCCGACAAGGGCTTTCCAGTCGCCCGCCGTGGTCGATATCCCCATATGCTCGGGACGGATGCCGATGGTCTTGGCGTTGTATTTGGCCGCCGGCGCGCCCTCGATCAGGTTCATCTTCGGCGAACCGATGAAGCCGGCGACAAACAGGTTCTTCGGCGACTTGTAGAGTTCCATCGGCGAGCCGACCTGTTCGATGTTGCCGGCGTTGAGCACGACGATCTTGTCGGCCATGGTCATGGCCTCGATCTGGTCGTGGGTGACGTAGACCATCGTCGTCTTGAGCTGATGATGCAGTTCGCTGATTTCCAGCCGCATGGTGCCGCGCAACGCGGCATCGAGGTTGGACAGCGGTTCGTCGAAAAGGAAGGCCGAGGGTTGGCGCACGATGGCGCGGCCGATGGCGACGCGCTGGCGCTGGCCGCCGGAGAGCTGGCCGGGCCGGCGTTCGAGATAGTTGGTGAGGTTGAGCACGCGGGCCGCGTCCTTCACCTTCTTGTCGATCGTCGCCGCATCTTCGCCGGCCATCTTGAGCGGGAAGCCGATGTTCTTGGCCACAGTCATATGCGGGTAGAGCGCGTAGGACTGGAACACCATGGCCAGCTTGCGCTTGGCCGGCGCTTCGCCGGTGACGTCACGGCCATCGATGTTGATGGTGCCGCCGCTGGTGTCCTCGAGGCCGGCGATGAGACGCAGCAGCGTGGACTTGCCGCAACCCGACGGGCCGACGAAGACGACGAACTCGCCATTTTCGATGACCAGGTCGAGACCCGGAATGATGACCGTCGATCCGAAATGCTTGGAGACGTTCTTGAGCGTGATGTTTCCCATGGTTTCCTCCCCGAGGGGTAAGTATTTGGTTTTACGCAATTCCGGACGGAAAACCGCTACACACTTTTCCTGGAATTGCTTTTCGCCGGTTGCTTCAGGCAACGTCCGTTATTTCACAGCGCCAAACGTCAGGCCGCGCACCAGCTGCTTCTGGCTGAACCAGCCCATGATCAGGATGGGGGCGATCGCCAGTGTCGAGGCTGCCGAAAGCTTGGCCCAAAACAGGCCTTGCGGGCTTGAGAACGAACTGATGAAAGCCGTCAGCGGCGCCGCCTCGGTGGTGGTCAGGCGGATGGTCCAGAACGCCTCGTTCCATGCCAGGATGATGTTGAGCAGCATGGTCGAGGCGATGCCGGGCACCGCCATCGGGGTCAGCACATAGACGATCTCGCCCCACAGCGTGGCGCCGTCCATGCGCGCCGCTTCCAGGATCTCGCCGGGGATCTCGCGGAAGTAGGTGTAGAGCATCCAGATCACGATCGGCAGGTTGATCAGCATCAGCATGATCATCAGGCCGATGCGGCTGTCGAGAAGGCCAAGGTCGCGGAAGATCAGGTAGATCGGAAACAGCACGGCGACTGCCGGCATCATCTTGGTGGAGAGCATCCACATCAGGATGTCCTTGGTCCACTTGCCCGGCGAGAAAGCCATCGACCATGCGGCCGGAACCGCAACGATCAGGGCCAGGATGGTAGAGCCGACCGCCAGGATCACCGAATTGAGGAAGAACTTGAAATAGCCGCTCTGCGCCTGAACCTCGGTATAGCTCTCGAACGTCCCCGACGGGATCAGGTTGAAGCCCTGGATGGCCTCCTGCTCCGACTTGAACGAGGTGATGATCGTATAGAGGATCGGGAAGAAGATCAGCAGGGCGACGATCCAGGCGGCCGCGGTCGCAATGACCTTGTGTTGGGTGGTGACTGCACGTGCCATCGTATCCTCCCTTACTTGTCCAGGTTCTTGCCGACCGCGCGCATGGCGAAGAAGGCGACGATGTTGGCGAGAATGACGGCGATGACACCGCCGGCGGAAGCCTGGCCGATTTTGAACTCCAGCAATGCCTTCTGGTAGACGAGGAAGGGCAGGTTGGTGGAAGCGTAGCCGGGGCCGCCATTGGTGGTGACCAGGATCTCGGCATAGACCGACAGGAGGAAGATGGTCTGGATCAGGATGACGACGGTGATGGCGCGCGACATGTGCGGCAGCGTCAGATAGATGAAGCGGCTTACGAAGCCGGCGCCGTCCATCTCGGCGGCTTCCTTCTGCTCGCCGTCGAGCGACTGCAGCGCGGTCAACAGGATCAGCGTGGCGAAGGGCAGCCATTGCCAGGCGACGATGATGATGATGGCCAGCATCGGATGCTGCCCGAACCAGTCGATCGGTTGCGCCCCGAAGAAGCGCGCAATGTCGGCGAAGACGCCGTATTGCGGGTGCATGATCATGTTCTTCCAGACCAGCGCCGCCACCGGCGGCATGACGAAGAACGGTGAGATGACGAGGATGCGCACGATCCCCTGTCCCCACATCGGCTGATCGATCAAAAGCGCCAGCATGATGCCGCCGATGACGGTGATCAAAAGCACGCTGCCCACCAGGACAAGCGTGTTGAGGATCGACTGCAGGAATGCCGGGTTGGAATAGAACAGCGAATAGTTCGAGAACCAGACGAAGCCGTCACGGATCGGATTGAGCGGATTGTATTGCTGGAAGGAGAACCAGATGGTGAGTGCCAGCGGCACGACCATCCAGACGAACAACAGCACCACGGATGGCGCCAACATGAAGCGGGCAAGCGAACGGGTCTGCTGAGTAGCCATGACGGTCACCCTTCAAGGTCAGCCAAATTTTCAAGTGTGTGAAAGAGGCCGCCCGAACTGGGATTCGGGCGGCCGTTGCCGGCCAAGGAGGCGACCGGCATTCGGCACCGGGAGGAGCCTTACTTGATGTAACCGCCTTCGGTCATTGCCGCGGTGGCAGCGTCCTGGGCCTGCTTCAAAGCGTCGTCGACGCTCGACTGGCCGGCGAGTGCGGCCGAGAAGAGCTGGCCGACCGTGGTGCCGAGACCCTGGAATTCAGGGATGGCGACGAACTGGACGCCGACATAGGGCACCGGCTTGACGGTCGGATGCGTCGGGTCGGCGGCGTTGATGGAGTCCAGCGTCATCTTGGCGAACGGAGCCGCCTTCTGGTACTCGGCGTTGGCGTAGAGCGAGGAGCGCGTGCCCGGAGGCACATTGGCCCAGCCTTCCTTGGAAGCGACGAGCTCGGCATAGTGCTTGCTGGTTGCCCAGGAAACGAACTTCTGAGCCGCGTCTCCCTTCTGCGTGCCGGCGGGAATGGCCAGCGACCAGGCCCACAGCCAGTTGCCGCGCTTGCCGAGGCCATTGTCCGGCGCCAGCGCATAGCCGACCTTGTCGGCGACGGTCGAGTTCTTCGGATCGGAGACGAAGGACGCAGCGACGGTGGCGTCGATCCACATACCGCACTTGCCCTGCTGGAACAGCGCCAGGTTTTCGTTGAAGCCGTTGGACGAGGCGCCCTCCGGACCAGCGGCCTTCATCAGGTCGACATAGAACTGCAGCGTGTTCTTCCATTCCGGCTGGTCGAATTGCGGCTTCCAGTTCTCGTCGAACCAGCGGGCGCCGAAGGAGTTCGACATGGCGGTCAGGAAGGCCATGTTCTCGCCCCAGCCGGCCTTGCCGCGCAGGCACACGCCGTTCACGCCATTGGCGCGGTCGGTCATCTTTTCGGCGGCCTCCTTGATGAAGTCCCAGGTCGGCGCGTCGGGCATGGTCAGCCCAGCCTTCTCGATCAGGTCCTTGCGGTACATGACGAAGGAGCTTTCGCCGTAGAAGGGCGCTGCATAGAGCTTGCCGTCGACCGACAGGCCGCCGGCGATGGCCGGGATGATGTCCTTGACGTCATAGTCGTCGCCTAGCTTGTCGAGCGGCAGCAGCCAGTTCTGCTTGGCCCAGATCGGAACCTCGTAGGTGCCGATGGTCATCACGTCGTACTGGCCGCCCTTGGTGGCGATGTCGGTGGTGACGCGCTCGCGCAGCACGTTCTCTTCGAGCGTCACCCAGTTGAGCGTGATGTCGGGGTTGGCCTTGGTGAAGTCGTCGGTCAGCTTCTGCATGCGGACCATGTCGCCATTGTTGACGGTGGCGATGGTGATGGATTCGGCATGCGCGGCGAAAGCGAAAACGCTGGCCGACAACAAGCCCAGAGTGAGCGTGCGCAGTTTCATCAAATTCCTCCCATGAACCAAGATGAGCATTTGCCTTGGTGGTGGGCAATTACTCATTTGGCATTAATTATGTCAAGGCGGATTCGATGCTGCAGCGCAGCACGGAGGCTCAGTGCGCAGTGTAGAGTGCTTAAAGAATATTGAATGGATGGTAGGGTACTCGCGGGCGCGAGGATCAAGGCAGCCTGAAGCCGGCCATCGCAACTCCATCGATCACCGAGTTGCGGGCCAAGCCCTCAGCCGTGGGACGGGTAGCTTCCGACGGAATATTCGAAAACCCTGCCGTCGCGGGTTTGCTTGGCTCTGGTCAGCACTTCGGTCACCTGGATCCAGCTGGGCTCATCCTTGCGCAGCCTAACTTCCCGGCCGATTGCCTTAACGGCAGCTTGAAACGGCGTAAATGCTTCAATCACCTGCGTCGCGCGCACGGTGTTGTTGTCCATTTCTTCGACACGGTAGACTTTCATCAGCCTGCTGATCAATCCTGTTTTTAATCTGCAAAGGATTGATCCCGCTCAATTGGGTTGCCACAAGCACAAGGCTACGCCTGGCAGGTGATATCGACAGCGTTTTTCTCAGGCTTGGTTAACCGGGCAGGCCAATGGCGCCCGTCTAGTCTCAGAAAATCGATATTTCTGTTGATTGCAAGCTCAGCCTTGGAAACTCATCCAGAAATCGGGCGTCGAATCACTTCGCCTCCTTAGGCGCTGGCGATCTCAGCCAGGATCCAGTCGCGGAAGGCGCGTATCTTCGGGACGTTGCGGCGCGCCGTCGGGTAGACCAGCCAATAGGCATGGCCGTCGTCGCCGACGAGGTCGAAGGGCTGGATCAGGCGGCCGGCGGCAAGCTCGGTCTTGAACAGCGCCGTGGTCAGGATCGCCACGCCATGGCCGGCGATGGCCGCATTCGCCTCATAGGCCTGCGCGCCCATGCTGGAGCCGGGGCGGCTGGCAAGCTCATCCGCCGGCACGCCGGCAAGGGCGAACCATTCCCGCCACCAGATGTCGCCGGGATCGAGAATGGGCAGTTTGAACAGATCGGCCGGCTCATGGACGCCACCGATGGTGGCGGCGAGTGCCGGGCTCAGCACCGGCGTGAAGTCAGCCTTGAACAAGAGATGGGTTTCCACTCCGGGCCAGTTGCCGCTGCCGGAGCGGATGGCGATGTCCATGTCCTCGCGGGCGAAATCGATGACCCTGTTCGAGGTATCGACACGCACCGCCAGCGACGGATGCGAGAGCTGGAAGGAACCGAGATGCTGCGCCAGCCAGTTCGAGGCGAAGGTCAACAGCGTCGACACGGAAAGCACACCGTCGGCGCCGCCACGCGCGGCCGAATAGGCGCTTGAGAGCAGGCTGAACGCCTCGCTGACCGCGGGCGCCAGGCGCTGGCCGGGTTCGGTCAGCACGATCTGGCGCGGCTGGCGCAGGAACAGCGGCGAGCCGATGCGCTCTTCCAGCAGCTTGATCTGGTAGCTGGCGGCGGCCTGCGTCATGCCCAGCTCCTGCGCGGCCTTGGTGAAGGAGAGATGCCGCGCGACGGCCTCGAACACCCTGATCGCCTGCAGCGGCGGCAGTTGGGCGAGCTGTGGTGCCTTGAGATCGGGCATAAGCCCTCCTTATGGGTCATGATCGACGTTTGATTGGAAGCAGGGGCCAATCAGGCAGATATCTGGTGTCGACGATCCATCCAGTTCAAGCATAGCGGAGACTGAAGATCATGACCACGGCACACGAAAAGCTCCACTCGACCCCGGCGCAGAGCTGGTTTTCCGTGCTGGCGCACGAATTTTCCCTGTTGGTGCGCCGCCGGCGCGGCTATGTCGACGTCCGGGACCTGTCGCCGCATTTGCAGCGCGACATGGGTTTCCTCGACGGCAACGACCCGTCCGGGCGCTACAAGTAGCACGGTTCGATTTTATCGATGAGCCGTTTGAGCGATAATCAGGCGCCGTCGAGCAGGGCCGCAGCGGTCCGCTCGTCGGTGATGAGGCCATTGACCAGCCGGCGGTTCACGGCGGCCAGTATGCCCGGCAATTTGCGCTCGCCCATGGCCAGCGCAATGACCAGCGACTTTTCGCGCGACGGCAAGGCCGCCGACGACACCCGGTCGTTGGTGATGCCCTCGATCATGCGGCCCTCCCGGTCGAATACCCAGCCGACGATCTCGGCGACACCACCGGCCTTTTGCAGCGCCTTCAATTCACTTTCCGAGATGAATCCATCCTCATAGAGCGGCGCCTTCGGGCCGAGATCGCCGATGCCGACAAAGGTGACGTCGGCTTCCGCCGCAAGCGCCAGCGTCGGCTGGATCATCGGCTGAGCAAGCAGCATCTCGCGCTCTTCCGGCGACGAGGCGATGACCGGCAGCGGCATCGGGAAAGAGCGCGCCTTGACCCTGTCGGCCATGGTGAAGATGACGTTGTAGAAGGCGGCCGAACCGTCGGGCGAGATGTTGCCGGTCAAGGACACCACCTTGTGCTGCGAGCATTCCATCGGCGGCAATTGCTCGATCGCCGCCTTCAGCGTGCGGCCGGTGCCGATGGCCATGACGATCGGCGTCGGCGACCTGAGCCGCCGCTCGATCTCGGCCGCGGCCGCCTCGGCAATACCGATCGTGGTCGAGGACGAGGTCGGATCGCTCGGCACCACTTCGACGAGATCCAGCGCGAAGCGCGACTTCAGCCTAGCTGCAAGGTCGAGGCAATTGGCGATCGGGTGGTCGACGCGGACCTTGATCAGCCCTTCGGATACCGCCAGCGACACCAGCCGCTGCGCTGTCTGACGGGAAATGCCGAGCGTGGCGGCGATCTGGTCCTGCGTGTTGCCGGCAACATAATAAAGCCAGCCGGCACGCGCCGCCTCGTCCAGCCTGTTGCTGCCGCCATCCTGCCGCGAATTCAAGGTCTGCCTCCCCAGCCCGCCCCCCTTTGGACGAAGCGCTTATAGTCTTGCAGGGAATGCACCTGCGCGCAATTGTCAATGCAGAGGGCAATTGCTTGCTGCTTCGGAACGGTCGCAAAGCGGCAATCGTCCCACCAATATCGCCTACAAACGGGTCCGGCGGTTTATCTCCTGATACAAACGCTTTAAGGGGATCGGCAAAAGGAGCCTCGCATGACGCCGAAAGCGGTTTTCTGGGATATGGACGGCACGCTGGTCGACAGCGAGCCTCTGCACGAGGCTGCCCTGGTGGCGGCGCTGCGCAGCGTCGGCATCGCGCCGCCGGTCGACCTGCATGAGCGGGTGCTGGGCATCGCCGCCGCACCTGTCTACGAGATGCTGCGCGCAGAGTTCGGCCTCGATCTGCCTTTCGACGACTGGATCGTGCGCAAATACGATCACTACATGCCGATGGCTGCAACGCTGAAGCCGCGCCCCGGCGCGATCGAAGTGTTCAACGAATTGCGCGCGCTCGGTGTGCAGCAGGCGGTGGTGTCCAATTCCGACCGGGTGATCGTCGATGCAAACTTGAGCGCAGTCGGCTTGATCTATCCCGGCATGCGCACGATCAGCCGCAACGATGTGCGCGAAGGCAAACCGCACCCCGAGCCCTTCCTGCGCGCGGCGTGGCTGGCCGGCGTCGATCCCTCGGACGCGGTGGCGGTAGACGACAGCGTAACCGGCGCCACATCCGGCCTGGCGGCAGGGATGCGCACGATCTTCTGGCCGGAAGCGCCGATGGCAGGACCGCCCGGTGCCATTGTGATCAACAGTGCCGAGGAATTGCGGGCTCAGTTGGGACTCTGAGGAGACCCCTTCTCCCCGTCAATATACCGGCAGGCGGATGAGGGCAGCGCCGACCTGGCGAAGCGTCGGCGTCCAGATGCTGATTTCTGAAACCTTGGCGCTGCCCCTCATTGTCCTGCCGGACATTTCTCCCCGTATAGTGACGGGGAGAAAGTGGCTGCGTTGACGGTTTCGCCAATTACCGACGTTGCGAAATTATCGCTCAGCTCCGGTACACCGGCTCCTGCTCGTCGAGGATCGCCTTCAACTCGGCGAGATGGCGCTCGGCCTGGCCGGGATAGTCGTCCATTTCGCTCGCGGCCTTTTCGGCAATGGCGTCGGACAGCGTTCGCAGCGGGCGGCCGGTCCACAGCGCCTTGATGTATGTCTCTGCCGCGCGCTCGAAATAGAACATGCGGTTGAAGGCATCGGCGACGGTGTCGCCAATGACCATCACGCCGTGATTGCCCATCACCATGACCTTGACCTTGGGATCGGTCAGCAGTTGCGAACAGCGCTCGCCCTCTTCCTCGAAGGCCAGCCCGCCATAATGGGCGTCGACGACATGGCGGTTGAAGAACATGGCCGAGTTCTGATCGATCGGCGGCAGGGTCGAATCGGCCAGCGATGCCAGCACGGTGGCGTGGATGGAATGCACATGCATGGCGCAGCGCGCGTGCGGGACGTTGCGATGGATGGCGCCGTGCAAGCCCCACGCGGTCGGGTCGGGCGCGTTCGGGCCGGTCAGCGTCTCGGGATCGTTGGCGTCGATCAACAGCAGGTCGCTCGCCTTGATGCGCGAGAAATGCACCTGGTTGGGGTTCATCAGGAATTTGGTGCCGTCCTCGTTGACCGACAGCGAGAAATGGTTGGCCACCGCCTCATGCATGTTGAGCCGCGCCGTCCAGCGGAAGGCAGCGGCAAGATCGACGCGCTCCTCATAGTAGGGCAGGTTGGTCAGCGGCTCTTTCTGCAAACGGGCGATGCTCATCGAAAAATCCTCCATTTCCCCGAGAATGCCGCGCGCAAAGCCGACCAGCAACCGGTAAGTACTGGGTCAGGCCGCCGAGCGAGCCGATTGCAGCCCGCCATGCTCGACGATGAAGTCGATAACCTCCTGCAGTCCCTTGCCGCGCGACAGGTCGGTGAAACCGAACGGACGCTTGCCGCGCATGCGAGCGGCATCGCTCTCCATGACGTCGAGATTGACGTTCACATAGGGCGCGAGATCGCTCTTGTTGATGACCAGGAAGTCGGAGCGAGTGATCGCCGGCCCGCCCTTCCTCGGGATTTCCTCGCCCTGGCAGACCGAGATGACATAGAGGGTCAGGTCGGCAAGGTCGGGCGAAAAGGTGGCGGCGAGATTGTCGCCGCCGGATTCAATGAAGACGATGTCGAGATCCGGGAATCGTTTGTTCAACCCGGCGATCGCTTGCAAATTGATCGAAGCGTCCTCGCGGATGGCGGTGTGCGGGCAGCCGCCGGTCTCGACGCCGACGATGCGATCCTCGGGCAGCGCCTGCAGGCGGGCCAGCATCATGGCGTCTTCCTTCGTGTAGATGTCGTTGGTGACGACGGCGATGGAGAAGTCGTCGCGCAGCGCCTTGCAGAGCTTTTCGGTCAGCGTCGTCTTGCCGGAGCCGACGGGGCCGCCGATGCCGATGCGCAGGGGACCGTTGGGCTGAGTCATGCGGAGAACTCCGTAATGGCGAGAATTGCGAAGCTGAGCCCGATCAAAAGGCACAGCGGCGAATAGAGGCTGACATCGAGCCGCGCGAAAGGTTGCTCCGGTGCCAGCCGACGCCACCACGGTGTGAAGCCGGCAATGCCGCGGCCGAGGAACACAAGCCCGATGAGCAGCGCGCTTGCGGCGAGGCCTTCCCTGGGAAAGGGCGAGGCAAAGAAGCCGATGAGTGCCAGCGGCCACAGTGTTGCCAGGCCGAGGCACGCGGCAACAGCGAAACTGGCAAACGGCGATGGCATCTCGTCGACGCCGCGAAAGCCGACAACGGCGTGGGCGCAGGAGGCAGCATCCCTGCCCGGCCAGATGCCGCCAAGGCCCCAATAGACATGCAGCGCCGTGATCAGCAGCAGGACGGCCGAGAGGGCGAAGGCGAGTGTGATCATGAGCGGAACAGCCTGGAATATTGTGTCTCGTGCTTCATCGCCATGATGTCGGAGATGAAAGCGCAGCCGCCGAGATCGTCAAGCGTCGAGCCGGCGGCACGCGCGGCGGTCGACAGCGCCAATGGCTCGAAGCCGGCGAGCAAGGCAGTCGCTCCGCTTTGGCCGACGACGCCAAGCCGGATCGCCGCCTGGACGAGATTGGAGAAGAAGGCCTGCAGGAAGGCGGACAGCGCGTCCTGCAGCGCGATCCCGTTGCCGCCGGCAACGGCGCCGACGGCGACGCAGTAGGCGCATTCGGCAGGCAAGCGAGCCAGCACCGGATTGGGCCAGGCCGCTGCCGCTTTCAGGAAGGCGGCGCCTTGCAGCATGGTTTCGGTGTGGCGCTCATGCGAGCCGGCCAGCGCTTCGGCGAGATCGACAATCTCGGCAAGATCGCCATCGTCGCGGGCGCGGCGCCAGGCCGCCGTGAACAGCACGGCGTCGTTCCAGCCCGAGCCCATCTCGACCAACGTTTCGAGCCAGCCGGCGAGGTTTTCGCTGTCGGTCACCAGTCCATCATGCACAGCCCGTTCGAGGCCGTGGCTGTAGGCAAAGCCGCCGACCGGAAAGGCCGGCGACAGCCACGCCATCAGCCGCAGCAGAGCGATGCCGGATGGCTGGTCAGTCATGATCGTGATGATGCCCGTCATGGGAATGGCTGTGCGAATGGGAATGCGATTCGCTGTGTGAGTGAGAGTGCGCCACGGCGTGGCTATGCGCGTGCGCTTCGGCATGTGCATGACCGTGATCGTGGCCATGCCCACCTTGGGCGGAATAGGCGCCGCGCACCGGCTTGAACGGCTCGGCGACATCGCGCACGGTGGCGCCAAGCCCTTCCAGCATCGCCTTGATGACATGGTCGCGCAGGATCAGGATGCGGCCGGGCTCGATCGCCGCCGCCAGATGCCGGTTGCCGATATGCCAGGCAAGTTCGGTCAGATGCACGGCATCGCGAGCACGGATGTCGTAGACCTCTTCAGGTGCTGCGGTGATCTCGACATGACGGCCGTCTTCCAGCACCAGCCGGTCGCCATCGTTCAGGGTGACGGGGTCGGGCAGGTCGACCAGCACCTTGCTGCCGTCGGCAAGCTCGATGGCGCGGCGGCGCAGATGCCGCTCGTCATGGGGCAGAACCGCACGGCCGAACGGCGCGGCCGTCCCGGCCTCGCCGGCAGGCAGCACCGAGACGGCGCGCGGAAATTTGGTGAAGTCAGTGTTGAGGTTGAGTTTCATCGCATGGCTCCGCCATTGGCTTGCGCCCGCGCACGGGCAGGCCGCGCCAAGACGCGGTCGAAATACGCGTTGACGCGCTCTGACTCGATCGGGAATTTGCCGGCACGGGCCCAACTGCCCATATCGCCAAGCAACACGTCGACAGCGGAAAACCGCTCGCCGAGCGCAAACGGCTTGCCACCCAGCCGGCGGTCCAGCGCCTTGGTCTCGGAGGCGAAATCGTAGGTGGCGGCAGGGCCGACATCCACCCGAATTTCTTTCGGCAGCAGGAAGCGGTGGCGCAATTTGTTCCACAGCGGCGCCTCGAACTCGCTCTGGGCGAAATGCATCCAGGAATCCATCTCGGCGCGGCCGGCGACACCGGGATTGGCGCCCATACCCTTGTCGGCATGCTTGTCGGCGAGATAGACTGAGATCGCCGCCGAATCCGTCACCGTCAGCTCGCCGTCGATCAGGATCGGCACCTTGCCCGACGGGTTGAGCGCATAGGCTTCCGGCGAGCGCAATTTCACCTCGACGAATTCATAGGGCTGCCCGAGTTCCTCGAGCATCCACAGAACGCGGCTGACGCGGGATCCACGCGATCCGATGGCCTTGTACATGGTTGAACCCTTCTTCCCCGCGGACCCTAAACCATAGCCATTGCTCAGACGATGGTGTCGAAGAGCCGCAGGATGAACGATATTTGATAGATCAGCGTGCCGACGACGAAGGCGACGTGAAAGCGGCGGTCGCGCACCAGGATGGCGGCAATGCACAGCGCCACGAAGACCGGTGTTCGGAACAGATATTCATTGCCGTAGCGGGCAAAATGCTCCGGGCCTTTCAGCAGCGTGTCGACGACATCGAGCAGATAGGTCGTCGCCAGCAGGCCGAAGAACCAGCCACGGCGCGAATAGAAGAAATCCTCGTAGCTCGTGTAGTCGAGCATCGAATCCGGAAACAGGAGCGCACACAGCAGGAACAGCGTGATGGCATAGAAGATCAGGAACAGGTACTTGCCGAAGGTCCAGACTTCTATGATGTAGAGGCCGAACTCCCACCACCAGAAATGCACCAGCAGCAACAGCATGGACGCGACCCAGGCGAGATGGACGGGATAGAGCCTGTACTGGCCGGGATGCTGGACGATGCGCGCCACGCCGGACAGCAAGCGAGCAACGCCAAGTCCGATCACCATGCCCATGACGATGCGGATGTGCGGGAAGATGTCGTGGGCGGAGACGATTTCGGTGGCCATGGACCTCAAAGAGCAAGTGGCAACAGTAAGCTTGGGGTTCCGACCTAATCCCGCAGGAATTCATCCATCGAAAGCGGCCCGCCGGGCCAAAATCGGCCGTCGAGCGCCTGCTTGGCCGTGAAAGGCGGTTCGCTTGGGAATTGTGATTTCCTCAGGCCTGTCTCCTGTATCGCGAGAGGCAAGGCATCCTTGTAGGCTTCATCAAAAACCTGAGAGGGATAGCGACGAAGGCTGGGACTGTCCTTGATGATACCTTCAATCCAGACGCGCTGCTCCGAAATTGAAGATTGCCAACTGTGGCATCTATGGCCTGGCTGAAATTCCCATTTCAGGAGGTGTGCAATCAGCACCCGCATCCGGCTGCGGATTTCCCTTCGATCGCTTCTCCCCAAGCTTTCTATCTCCTCGGCAAGATTCTCGCGGTCGAGATCGGAGACACGACCCTCACGCAGCAGCGCACTCTGCTCGGCGCACCACTGGGCGTAGTCTGTTTCGTAGGGCGTCAGCGCCCTTAGGCGATCGATCCTGTTCATAGGCGTATAATGCCCTAAAGCACGACGGGTTTAAACGACTTCCTGAGATAGGCGCGGGTAGGCCGCTCAAAACAGAAAATACCGCTGCGCCATTGGCAGCACGGTCGCCGGCTCGCAGGTCAAAAGTTCGCCATCGGCGCGGACCTCGTATGTCTCAGGGTCGACCTCGACATGCGGCGTGGCGTCGTTGAGCACCATCGAGTGCTTGCCGATGCCGCCGCGCGTATTTTCCACCGCGACGAACTGCTTGTCGACGCCCAGCCTGCCATGCAGGCCTGAGTCGAGTGCGGCCTTCGAAACGAAGGTCACCGACGAGTTGGTCCTGGCCTTGCCATAGGCGCCGAACATCGGCCGGTAGTGCATGGGCTGCGGGGTCGGGATCGAGGCGTTGGGGTCGCCCATGGGGGCGGCTGCGATCATGCCGCCGATCAGCACCATGTCCGGCTTGACGCCGAAGAAGGCCGGGTTCCACAGCACCAAATCGGCGCGTTTGCCGACCGCGATCGAGCCGATATCCCTGGACAGGCCATGCGCGATGGCCGGGTTGATGGTGTATTTGGCGATGTAGCGGCGGACGCGGAAATTGTCGTTGTTGCCGGTCTCCTGCGGCAGCGAACCGCGCTGGCGCTTCATCTTGTCGGCGGTCTGCCAGGTGCGGATCGCGACCTCGCCGACGCGGCCCATGGCCTGCGAGTCCGACGAGATGATCGAGAAGGCGCCGATGTCGTGCAGAATGTCTTCGGCGGCGATGGTTTCCTTGCGGATGCGGCTTTCGGCAAAGGCAATGTCTTCGGGGATCGACGGCGACAGATGATGGCAGACCATCAGCATGTCGAGGTGCTCGGCCAGCGTGTTGACGGTGTAAGGCCGGGTCGGGTTCGTCGAGGACGGGATGACGTTGGGCAGGCCGCAGACCTTGATGATGTCAGGCGCATGGCCGCCGCCGGCGCCTTCGGTGTGGAAGGCATGAATGGTGCGGCCCTTGATCGCCGCGACGGTGTTTTCGACAAAGCCGGATTCGTTCAGCGTGTCGGTGTGGATCATCACCTGGACGTCGTAATCGTCGGCGACCGACAGGCAGCAGTCGATGGCCGCCGGCGTCGTGCCCCAATCCTCATGCAGTTTCAGCGAACAGGCGCCGCCCAGCACCATTTCCTCCAGCGCTGCCGGCAGCGAGGCATTACCCTTGCCCGACAGGCCGATGTTCATCGGGAAAGCATCAAAGGACTGGATCATGCGCGCCATGTGCCAGGGACCCGGCGTGCAGGTGGTGGCCAGCGTGCCATGCGCCGGGCCGGTGCCGCCGCCGAGCATGGTGGTGATGCCTGACATCAGCGCTTCGTCGATCTGCTGCGGGCAGATGAAGTGGATATGGGCGTCGAAGCCGCCGGCGGTCAGAATCTTGCCCTCACCGGCGATGATTTCCGTGCCGGGGCCGATGATGATGGTGACACCGTCCTGCGTGTCCGGATTGCCGGCCTTGCCTATGGCCGCGATGCGGCCGTCCCGGAGGCCGATATCGGCCTTGAGGATGCCGGCCATGGCATCGATCACCAGCGCATTGGTGATGACGGTGTCGATCGCGCCGCCGGCGCGCGACACCTGGCTCTGGCCCATGCCGTCGCGGATCACCTTGCCGCCGCCGAATTTCACCTCCTCGCCATGGACGGTCAGATCCTTTTCGACCTCGATGAACAGTTCGGTGTCGGCCAGGCGGACTTTGTCGCCGACGGTCGGGCCATACATTTGCGCATAGGCGGCGCGGGTAATTCTAGCCATCGGTCAACGCTCCCTGAATCCACCAACCCACATCGCCGCCATCCTATGGTCAAGGAATGACCCGCTCGGCGACACCTTCTGATCCCATTTGGCGGTTGAGGTAGGCCTGCCACCCCGAACCGACCGTTTGCCAGATCCCTGGCCAATTCGATGGAAGGAATATCCATGCGCAAAATCATTGTTCTTGCAGCCGCCGCGACCCTGGCCTCGGCCACAATTGCCGGCGCCCAGCAGCAGCCGACGCCACAACCGAAGCCTGCCGCACCCAGCGCTCAGCCGGCGGCGCCGGCGATCCAGAGCGTCAACATTGTCGACATCACCGAATTGCCTGAGGCCACCCAGACGCAGGTCAACCAGGTGATCGCCCAGCGTGGCGACGCCGACCTGAAAAAACTGCGCAGTTCGATCGATGCGACTCCGCAGATCAAGTCGGCGCTTGAGGCCAAGGGCCTGACCTCGGCGCAGGTGGTCGCCGCCAGCATGAACACCAATGGCGCGCTGACGCTGGTCACCAAGAAGGCGAGCTGAAGACAGCGCCTGGCGGGCCGGCATCCGGCCCGCCAGCCCTAACCCGGAAGGAACCTTCGTCCGACAGGAGGCGTTTCGTCCCTTTGGCGCCGCACGGCGTTGCATAGAAAAGCCCCTCAGGAGCAAGCGATGCCCGCCTTTGCCGATACCAGATGGCTTCAGACTATCGCCGCTTGCGCATTCCTCGCTGCTTTCGGTACGCAGGCCGCTCATAGTGCTGAAAGCCAGGAGACCGTCGACCGCATCGTCGGCTCCGATGTCCGGCAGGAAGAAGCGCGGACAACAACGCAGACCGGAAAGATCATCACTGCGATCGAGCGGACGCGTGAGAACATCGGTACCGTGCGCAAGACATCCAGGCTCGATACTGTGGATATCGTCTTTCTCACCGACGCAGCGCGCAGCGAAGGCGGGCCACCGCCGGCTGTCGAGAGCAAGGTCGAACAACATCAGGACGACATTGCCGAATTGCGCAAGGAGATCGACGCCAACGCCTTGCTGTTCAACGCCATCGATTCGCGGCGCGTGCTTGCCGAAGACGTCCTTGCCGTGGAATTCGACGGCTCGGCAAAAATTGTCATCTACGCGGCGGCCAGGCCGTCGAACTGACCTCAGGGCGCTCGACGTGATCGATCTCACAGCCTGCCCATGATTTTCTGCTGAAAGCCGTAGACCTCGCGTTTTCCACCAAGCGGCACCAGCGTGACGTCGCGCTCCTGTCCCGGCTCGAAGCGCATCGCCGTGCCGGCGGCGATATCGAGGCGCATGCCGCGCGCTTTGTCGCGGTCGAACTTCAGCCCCTCATTGGTCTCGAAGAAGTGGTAGTGGCTGCCGACCTGGATCGGCCGGTCGCCGCTGTTGGCGACCTTCAGCGTAACGGTCGGCCGGCCCCTGTTGAGCTCGATGTCGCCGCTTGCGGTGATGATTTCGCCGGGAATCATTTTGGCCCTCACAAAACGCCGAAGACCAGGCCGACGCCGACTGCGGCACAAGCCGCACCAGCGGCGCGGGCAAGACCGCGAAAGCGGAGGCCGAGACCAAGGCCGGCGGCGATGCCGATGGCATGCAGCGCCGCCGTAGCGACGGCAAAGCCAGCCATATATTCAAGCCCGCCGGCATTTTCCGGCACTTCGGTGCCATGGGCATGGCCATGGAACAGCGCGAACAGGCCGATGATGGCGACGCCGG
The DNA here is from genome assembly GCA_900472295.1 of Hyphomicrobiales bacterium. Taxonomy (GTDB): domain Bacteria; phylum Pseudomonadota; class Alphaproteobacteria; order Rhizobiales; family Rhizobiaceae; genus Mesorhizobium. The sequence goes on from UCIA01000045.1 coordinate 72,685, forward strand.
CCGAGACCGGCAGATCGACCGCCAGCGCCACCAGCAGGCCAAGCGCCACCACGGAGGCCAAAATGCCCGGCTCGACGAAAGGTACAGGCACATGCAGCATGCCGAGGGCGCCGCCGACCAGCATGACCCCGACAAAGGCCAGCGGCCAAGCCCATATCGCCTTGCCGCCCTTGAGCGCGGCCCACAGGCCGACGGCGATCATGACCGTCATATGGTCGAGCCCGGACAGCGGGTGCGAAAAGCCCGCGGTGAAGGACGAGGTCGTGCCGATGCCGACATGGGCATAGGCGGGCATCGCCGCAGCCAGCATCAGGATCGCGGCAAGCGTGGTGCGTTTGGTTGAAGCAGAGATCATCGGTCTTCCCTTCGAAATCACGGTAACAATCACGCAGCCTTCCGCGGGCCGCAGCCTTCGGCCTTGAGCACGCGTCTGGTCGAGGCGGGATATTTCTTCAACTTCTCCACTGGGCGGATCGGACGCGCGGAAAAATTGCCGCCGCAATTCGGGCAGACGCCGCCCAGCACATGTTCGGCGCAGTCAGCGCAGAAGGTGCATTCAAAGGTGCAGATCAGCGCGTCCGTCGCTTCCGGCGGCAGGTTCTTGTCGCAGCATTCGCAGTTTGGCCTGAGCTCGAGCATCGCTTCTCTCCTCACCTGATCGGTTCGTGAACGGTGACCAGCTTGGTGCCGTCGGGAAAGGTCGCTTCGACCTGCACGTCGTGGATCATCTCGGCGATGCCTTCCATCACCTGCGCGCGGGTGACGACATGGGCGCCGGCCTCCATCAGTTCGGCGACCGGGCGGCCGTCGCGGGCGCCCTCGACGACGAAATCGGTGATCAGCGCAATCGCTTCGGGGTGATTGAGCTTGACGCCGCGTTCGAGCCGCTTGCGCGCCACGATCGCCGCCATGGCGATAAGCAGCTTGTCCTTTTCACGCAGCGTAAGGTTCATGCACGTCCCTGGATTTGGCCTGGATTTGGCTCAGAGTGACCATAATTTGGGCAGACCGGCTCGCCCGTTGAGCAGTTCGACGAGCGGAACCAGCCGCTTGCGCAGCTGGTAGCCGTCCTCGGCAAACAGCCTCGCAAGAAGCTTGCCAGATTTTTTTACGCTCCAGACGCTGGCGTCTCCGTCGGTGCCAATGATGGCGCGAGCCGGCTGAAGCAAGGCTTCCGCCTGCGGCGAAACCATCAGCAGCGTCGCCACCGCGATGGCGCCACCGGTGACACCCCGGCGGTCAAGAGTGGCCGCGATAGCCGGACCGATGCGGAAGTCCTCGGCATGAATGAGCGCGCCGTCCAGGCGGACCCGCCAGCGGTCGTGGAAATGGCCATGCGTTGCCTGTTCACCCATGGCCAAGCGGCCAAAGACGGTGGCCTCGAGCAGCAGTGCCTCGGCATCGGCGGCAAGCTCGACATCGAGCGTGCGGGCAAAGGCCGAACGGTTAAAGACGATGGTTTCCTGCGGCAGCCAGGCTATACGGCCGCGCTCGCCGACGCTGAGCTTTACTTTGACTTCCGCGCGGTCGCTTGCGGCGCGATAGATCTTTTCGCAGGCCTGGGTGGTAATGGAGGCGGCAGCGCCAGCGCCGACGTCGATCTCCCAGGCGAGCCGATCGCCGCCGGTCAGCCCCCCGGCTGTGTTGATAAGCACGGCTTCGAGTGGACCCGCCGGGACTGCCGGCATGCGGATCTTGGCCGAGCCGTCCTGATAGAGGCGCAAAAGCCTGGTGCGGCCGGCACTGACGCCGCACGCAAGCCGCGCCGCACCAGCGGCGCGCTGAGCCGGCAGTGCCGCGGTCAAGCCATGTTGCAACGTATCCATCGCCCCAACGTTAAGCGCTCCGGCTGCTTTGTCGATATGGCGCGTGTTGATATAGCTTGTTGCTTGACAGCGTTTCCGTTTCTATAGAGGGAGCCTCTTTGGAACGGTCATACCGCGCCTGGCGGGGTTTTGAAGGCGACGGCGATTTTCAGTCCAGGCAACAGGGGCGCCAACCAATCGGCACCGCGACGTGATAAAATTGGGGAAGGAATCGAATGGCTGACGAGCTGGCAACGGAAATCATCGCCAAGATCAGGGCACATGCGGAGCCCGGCGGCGAAGAGATCACCACCAATACGGAACTGACCGCGCTTGGCATCCATTCGCTGGAACTGACCGAGATCATCTTCGATCTCGAGGAGCAGTATGGCATCGAGATCGAGATGAACACGGTCGATGCCTGGAGCAATCTCAAGAACGTCGGCGACATGGTCGAGGCTGTTCGCGCGCTGATTGCGAAAAAAGCCTGAGCTGAATGCAAAAGCGCGTCGTCATCACCGGCATCGGCGGCATATGCGGGCTTGGCACCACTGCGCCTGCGATCTGGAACGAAATGCGCGCCGGACGTTCGGCGATCGGCCAGATCGACAACCCGCTGCTGCATGATTTGAAGGTCAAGGTCGGCTGCGAGATCAAGGTGATGCCCGAGCATGGCATCGGCCACAAGCAGACCGTGTCGATGGACCGCTTCAGCCTGCTGGCAACGATCGCCGCGCGCGAGGCCATGCAGCATGCCGGGCTGACCTCGGACGAAGCCACCACCTACCGGATGGGCACGGTGGTCGGCGTCGGCGTCTGCGGCTGGGAGGCGATCGAGGAAAACTATCGCGCCATCCTGCTTGAGGGAAAGAACCGGGCCGGCATCTTCACCGTACCGAAAGTGATGCCAAGTGCGGCATCGGGCCATGTCAGCATGAATCTCGGCCTGCGCGGGCCGGTTTTCGGCGTCACTTCGGCCTGCTCATCGTCCAATCACGCCTTTGCCTCGGCGGTCGACCAGATCCGGCTTGGCCGCGCCGACGTCATGGTCGCCGGCGGTACGGACGCGCCGCTGGTCTGGGGCATTCTGAAGGGTTGGGAAGCACTGCGGGTGCTGGCGCCCGACACTTGCCGGCCGTTCTCGGCCGACCGCCAGGGCCTGTCGCTGGGCGAAGGCGCCGGAATGGCGGTGCTGGAGACCTACGAACACGCCATGGCGCGCGGCGCCGACATTCTGGCCGAGATTGCCGGCGCCGGCCTTTCCGCCGATGCCTCCGACATCGTCGCGCCTACTGTCGAAGGACCGACGGCGGCGATGCGCGCCTGCCTGATTGACGCCGGGCTCAATCCCGAGGACGTCGACTATCTCAATGCCCACGGGACCGGCACCAAGGCCAACGACATGATCGAGACGGCCGCAATCAAGCGCGTCTTCGGCGACCATGCCTACAAGCTTTCGGTATCGTCGACCAAATCCATGCACGCCCATTGCCTGGGCGCCTCGGGCGGCCTGGAGATGATCGCCTGCGTGATGGCGATCCGCGAGGGCATCGTGCCGCCAACGGCCAATTTCCGCCAGGCCGATCCCGATTGTGATCTCGATGTCACGCCCAATGTGGCGCGCGAGCGCAAGGTGCGGGCCGCGATCAGCAACGGCTTTGCCTTCGGCGGCACCAATGCAGTGGTGGCGTTCAAAGCGGTCTGACAAGAAGCGGCTGGCGCGGTCGCCTGAATTGCCCGTGAGGACGGTGTGTGCACCGTCAGCCAGTTGATCGGCGAAGACGTGGCGGATAGACCTTCGGCAACCCGCCGAACGGCGCGATATCAGCGCCAGATACCCGATCCGGAGTTTCCGATGACCGACCTGACCGCCTTTCCGATAACCAAGCGCTGGCCGGCCGCCCATCCCGACCGCCTCCAGCTCTATTCGGCGACGACGCCGAACGGGGTGAAAGTGTCGATCGCGCTGGAAGAGCTCGGCCTGCCCTATGAGGCGCATCTGGTCGACATCGGCAAGGACCAGAGCTGGACGCCGGAATTCCTGTCGCTGAACCCTAACGGCAAGATACCGGCAATCATCGATCCGGACGGTCCGGGCGGCAAACCGTTCGGCCTGTTCGAATCCGGCGCCATCCTGCTCTACCTCACCGACAAGACCGGGAAGCTGATCCCGACCGATCCGGTGCGGCGCTACGAAACCATCCAGTGGGTGTTTTTCCAGATGGCGGCGATCGGCCCGATCTTCGGACAGGTCGGCTTTTTCAACAAATTCGCCGGAAAAGAGATCGCCGACAAGCGGCCGCTGGAGCGCTACCGCAACGAATCGCGGCGGCTGATCGGCGTGCTGGAGACGCGGCTGAAGGGCCGAACCTGGATCATGGATGACGACTACACCATCGCCGACATCTCGATGCTCGGCTGGGTGCGCAATCTTATCGGTTTCTACGAAGCGCGCGAACTCGTCGGCTTCGACGATTTCCCCACCGTCGCAGCATGGCTGGAGCGTGGTCTGGCAAGGCCTGCGGTGCAACGCGGCCTCACCATCCCCGCCAAGCCCTGATCCTGGTTACTTTGCCTTGGCTTTGGCCTTGGAGCCGCCCTTGCCCATGACCGACGCGGCGAGCGAGGCTGCGCCTCTGGCTGTGGCGACGACCGCGCCGGCAGCGACGTTGGCGACATTGCGCATAGTGCCCGCCGAGCTGCCGCTGGTGGCGGGCTTCTTCGCCTTGGTCGGTTTTGCCGCAACCTTCGCCGCTGCAGCAGGCGCGACCTTTTTCGGTGCTGCCTTGCCGAATGCCGGCTTTGCATCCTTCGAGCGTGCGGCAATTGCCGGGCCTGCGCCTGCCTTTGCCTGGGTGGCCTTTGCCGGCGTTGCCTTGGATTGAGCTGTCTTGCTCTTGACTGGTGTCTTTGCCTTGGTTGCCATCTGACGGTTCCCTCACGGCGGCACGATTGCCGATGAGGGATAACGACCTGAAAGTCTTAAGGTTCCCGTTCTGAAATTCGGCGAATTATGCGTGATCGCCGATTACCAGATCGGCGGACCTGCGCCGGCCAAGCACGCGGTCGATGTTGGGCATGTCGTTGGACGCGATCCAGGCGCGTGCGTCTTCATCGGAGCGGCCATGCTCATGCCAGCGCACCAGCAGGCGGCGCTCGAGTTCGGTGCGCGGCACATCGACAAAGATGGTGAAATCGAACAGCGGCGCCAGCCGCGACCAGGGCTCTTCGTCGAGCAGGAGATAATTGCCCTCAACGAGGATGAATTTGGTCTGCGCGGCGACGATGGACGCCGCAGCGCGCGACAATTCCATGCTGCGGTCGAACACCGGAATGGCGATGTCGGGCTCACCCGAACGGATGCGCTTCAACAGCGTCTCAAAACCGGCGAAATCGAAGGTTTCGGGAGCGCCTTTTCTTGGCCTGAGCCCGCGCTGGTCGAGCACGATGTCGTCATAGTGAAACCCGTCCATCGGCACGACTTCCGAAGCGCCCTGCGGCAGCAATTCATGCAGGCCGGCCGACAGCGTCGATTTGCCGGCACCGGGCGGGCCGGCAATGGCGACGATGAAGCGGTTCGCCTTGCCGGCGCGCTTGAAGATGGTGGCGGCGAGGTGGGCGATTTCAGACATGAGAGCCTTTTTGGCAGCGGTACGGTTTCGGCTGCATCTTGGCGGCTGTTGGCGGAAATTTCAAACCGGGATTTGGATCGTCTGGCCAACAGCCAACGGTCCAGGTCAGCGCCGCCCCTCATCCCCCTGCCGGGACCTTCTCCCCGTATAGTGACGGGGAGAAGGGGCTGGCCGCGACCTCGCGCATTTCTTTCAGTGTCGAAGATTAGCGAAACCGTCGGCGACATCACCCCTCTCCCCGTCACTATACGGGGAGAGGATGCCGGCAGGCAGGTGAGGGGCAGCGCTAGCGTTCGAAAATCAGCCGTGCTTGCCGATAGGCAGGAAATCGCTGTCGAAGGCGACGTCGCGGCGCGAACCATCGGCTCCGGTGAGACGCATGTGACCTGATGTTGTCGCGATATCGCGCGGCGGCTCGCCGCTAGCCTGCGGCAGCGCGCCGATGACATGGCGGAAGGAGACTTCGCCGCCGAGCGTGAAAGCCGTCGCCACCCCTTCGCGCTTCAGCCAGTTGTCACCGACCGAGGCGGCGTGGCCGATGGCGGCGCGGCCGTCCTCGATGCCGAGCACGCCGCGATGGCGGCCGCTCCACGGCGCGTAGTCGCGACCGCCATTGCTGAACCACAGCATGGTGACCGGCAACTCGGCCGGGTTCTTCAGCACCAGCACCAGATCCTGCTCGGCCCGACGCGCCAGCGCCGTCCAGCCCGGGCCGCCATGGTCGGCCTCTACCATGGTGATGAAATCCTCGCGCTGGTCCTGCATGCGATAGTCGGTCAGATCGAGCGTGCCGCCGCCGGTGGCCGGGAAGTGCGTCAGATCGGTGGTGCGCATGGGATAGGCGAACTTGAAACGGCCGCGGGCCGGATCGGGCTCCAGCGGCTGGTCCAGCGTTGCGGCGAAGCGCTTCGGCGAAAAGGCCAGCCGGCCGCCGTCGCGCATCGCCACCATCGGATGGTGGGCGGCGGAAACGGCGCCCGAGCCGCCGGAAAAGACGTGCTCCTGGTAGAGGAAGGGATGGTCGTCACGCAGGGTGAAGATCTTGTCGACCGTGGCGCCCATGACCGTGCGGCGCAACCGGAAGACGGCGCGCCAGCCATCGGCGGTCGCCTCATTGGCGGTGACATCCCAGCCGCTATTGGCCGTCCAGCCATGCAGGGGTGCGGCCTCGATGTCGCTGGCCGAAAACGGCGCGCAGAGGAAATCGCCCGACAGGCGCACCGTGCCTTCGGGCAGGTCGGGCGGCAGCGTCTCGCCGGCCTCGACCCAGGGCGCGCGGTGCAGCGGTTTCAACTGGCGGCCATCGCTGTCGACCGTCATGTCGGCGATGTGGCCGACGGTGAGGTCGAGCGTGACCGAGATGCCTTTTGCCTTGATCGTGACCGTGTCCATCCGCGCACCTGCTGATTCTGATGGCAGCGAACAAACCCGCTCCGCGCAGCTTGCGCAAGCGCAGCGACCGGCATTTTGCATCAGGGCAGTTCGCTGCATCACCGAAGGTGGCCAACTTGTCGGAGGTCAGCGCCGCCCCTCACCTGCC
>UCIA01000003.1 GCA_900472295.1 Hyphomicrobiales bacterium
TCCAAACAAAGGGGAGAAGGAAGAGGTTCATTGTTATCAAAACTTCATCTTCCCGAGACACCTCTGAAACATTGAGCTGAAATTTGGTGGCGGACGTTCAAGCCATCAGGAGACAGCCATGAACAAGATCTCGATGACCCGCCGCGCTTTCGTCACCTCGGCGAGCGCAGCCGGTCTGCTCGGCGCATCGGGCCTCGCTTTGCCCTATTATTCGCGCGCCAGCCAGCGCCCGGCCTTTACCCATGGCGTCCAGTCCGGCGATGTCGATGCCTCGAGCGGCGTGGTGTGGACGCGCACCGATCGTCCTTCGCGGGTCATGTTCGAAGTGTCGTCGACCGAGAATTTCGCCAATGCCTCGCGGCTGGCGCCGCTCGATACCTCGCCGGCGAGCGACTTTACGGTGAAGCGCCTGCTTACCGATCTCGCTTCCGACCAGGACATCTTCTACCGCATGACGGCAGCCGACCTGGCCGACATCAACGTTGTCTCCGAGCCAATCGTCGGCCGTTTCCGTACCGCGCCGGCCTCGAAGCGCGACATAAAATTCGCCTGGTCCGGCGACACTGCCGGCCAGGGCTGGGGCATCGACGAGACCGGCATGAAAACCTACGCCACCATCGCCAAACACACGCCGGATTTCTTCCTGCATTCGGGCGACACCATCTATGCCGATGGCCCCATGAAGGACGAGGCCGACCTGCCCGGCGGCGGCAAATGGAAGAACGTCGTCCTCATCGACGGCAAGCGCAAGGTTGCGGAGACGCTGGACGAGTACCGCGACCAGTGGAAATACAACATGATGGACAAAAACGTGCTGGCCTTGAGCGCCATCTGCCCGACCTTCTACCAGTGGGACGACCACGAGGTGCTGAACAACTGGTCGGATTCGAAGGATCTGACCGCCGACAACCGCTACACCGAAAAATCCATCCATGTGCTGGCGGCACGTGCGGCGCGCGCCTTCCATGAGATGACGACGATCCGCTACGAGCCGTCCGAGCCCGGCCGCGTCTACCGCAAGATCGCATACGGGCCGCTGCTCGACGTCTTCTTCCTCGACATGCGCTCCTATCGCGGGCCGAACGGCCCCGACATGCAGGAGGACATGACGCCGCAGTCACGCATTCTGGGCGAAGAGCAGACCAAATGGCTGAAGCGCGAGCTGGCAAATTCGAAAGCGACCTGGAAGATCATCGCCGCCGACATGCCGCTTGGCCTCGTCGTCTGGGACGACGGCGCCAAGAAGGTCGGCGCGGAAGCCGTCAGCAATGGCGACAATGGCTTGCCCAAGGGCCGCGAGCTCGAGATCGCCGACCTGTTGCGCTACATCAAGACTGCCGGCATCACCAACACGGTGTGGCTGACGGCGGACGTGCATTACACGGCGGCGCACTACTACAACCCCGAAAAGGCGCAGTTCCAGGATTTCAACCCGTTCTGGGAATTCGTCTCCGGCCCGATCCATGCCGGCACCTTCGGCCCCAATGATTTCGACATGACGTTTGGACCGGAGCTGAAATTCATCAAGGCGCCGACCGCTGAGCAGGGCCAGAACCTGCCGCCCTCGGCCGGGCTGCAGTTTTTCGGGCTCGTCGACATCAACGGCGCCAGCGAGCAATTGACGGTGCGGCTGATGGATCGGGATGATAACGAGCTTTACAAGGTGACGTTGGATCCGGTGCGGGCGGCGTAGGCCTGATACGTAGGCGCGAGGCACCCCCTCCTGCCGGACATCTCCCCCTCAAGGGGGGAGATCGGGCTTCACGCCGGCTTTCTCTCCGCGTGGAAGAATATGCGGTTGATAGAAGCTGCCAATCTCCCCCCTTGAGGGGGAGATGCCCGGCAGGGCAGAGGGGGGTGTGACGGATCGCTACGCCTGCAGCAGAGCGAGGGTTAGTCCGGATAGCAAACCGCCGGAATTTTCGGCCAAACCGCGCTGTCGCAGCCGGCAACCTGCTGTTTTTGCCTGAACGAGGCGCTCACCGGGCCGGTGACCACCGGATCGACCCCATCAGGGGCGTCAGCGAACATCTGTTCGGCCGTCTGGCCGGACGACGAAACGGGATTGGCTTCCTTCAGCGCGGCGGCCGACTGGGCGGCATTTGCCGCCAGCACGACGGCAAAGGCGGCGGACGCTATGAGTGGCCAAAATCGATTGAGTTTGTCGGTCATGAATTTCGAACTGCCATGAATCTCGAACAATTTGGGACCTGAAAGGTTCCCGCCTTGGTTAACAAAACCATCTCACACCGAGATGCTTAAGATTTGATGAGTATTTGGTGATGCGCTTCCTCTTTCGCAATTGCGAAAAACCCTGTATGAGCCGCGCAACCGAAAGAGGCGGCGCCTTCTGGCCTGCTGCCTGCAACGCTCCCGAGACCACAAAATGAAAATTCGTAATATCGCGATCATCGCGCACGTCGACCATGGAAAAACCACCCTCGTCGACCAATTGCTGCGGCAATCCGGCTCCTTCCGTGACAATCAGCGCGTCGCCGAGCGCGCCATGGATTCCAACGACCTGGAAAAGGAACGCGGCATCACCATCCTGGCCAAGGCGACCTCGGTCGACTGGAAGGATACCCGCATCAACATCGTCGACACACCCGGCCACGCCGATTTCGGCGGTGAAGTCGAGCGCATCCTGTCGATGGTGGATTCGGCCATCGTGCTGGTCGATGCCGCCGAAGGCCCGATGCCGCAGACCAAGTTCGTCGTCGGCAAGGCGCTCAAGGTCGGCCTGAAGCCTATCGTCGTCATCAACAAGATCGACCGTCCTGACGCCCGCCATGTCGAGGTGGTCAACGAAGTGTTCGACCTGTTTGCCGCGCTCGACGCCACCGATGAGCAGCTCGACTTCCCGATCCTCTACGGTTCGGGCCGCGATGGCTGGGTCTCCGAGAACCCGGAGGGCCCGAAGGACCAGGGGCTTGCGCCGCTGTTCGACCTCGTCATCAAGCATGTGCCGGCGCCGACCGTACATCCCGGCCCGTTCCGCATGATCGGCACCATCCTGGAAGCCAATCCCTTCCTCGGCCGCATCATCACCGGCCGTATCGAATCCGGCACGCTGAAGTCCAACCAGCCGGTCAAGGTGCTGCACCATGACGGCACGCTGGTCGAAACCGGTCGTATTTCCAAGATCCTCGCTTTCCGCGGCCTCGAACGCCAGCCGATTGAAGAGGCCCAGGCGGGTGACATCGTCGCCATTGCCGGCCTGTCGAAGGGCACCGTTGCCGACACGTTCTGCGACCCGTCGGTAACCGAGCCGCTGCATGCGCAGCCGATCGATCCGCCGACGGTGACCATGTCGTTCCTGGTCAATGACTCGCCGCTGGCCGGCACCGAAGGCGACAAGGTGACCAGCCGCGTCATTCGTGACCGCCTGCTGCGCGAAGCCGAAGGCAATGTCGCGCTCAAGATCGAGGAATCGCCGGACAAGGATTCGTTCTTCGTCTCCGGCCGCGGCGAATTGCAGCTGGCCGTGCTGATCGAAACGATGCGCCGCGAAGGTTTTGAAATCGCCGTGTCGCGTCCGCGCGTCGTCATGCAAAAGGGCGAGAATGGCGAATTGCTGGAGCCGGTCGAGGAAGTCGTCATCGACGTCGACGAGGAGCACGCCGGCATCGTCGTGCAGAAAATGTCGGAGCGCAAAGCCGAGATGGTCGAACTGCGCCCCTCCGGCGGCAACCGCCAGCGCATCGTCTTCCACGCGCCGACTCGCGGCCTGATCGGCTACCAGTCGGAGCTTTTGACCGACACGCGCGGCACCGCCGTGATGAACCGGCTGTTCCATGCCTATGAGCCCTACAAGGGCGAATTGCCCGGCCGCACCAACGGCGTGCTGATCTCCAACGAACAGGGCGAGGCCGTGGCCTACGCCATGTGGAACCTGGAAGACCGCGGCCCGATGGTCATCGACCCGGGCGTCAAGGTCTATCAGGGCATGATCATCGGCATCCATAGCCGTGACAACGACCTCGAAGTGAACGTGCTGAAGGGCAAGAAGCTGACCAACATCCGCGCCGCCGGCAAGGACGAGGCGGTCAAGCTGACGCCGCCGATCCGCATGACGCTGGAGCGCGCACTGGCCTGGATCCAGGACGACGAACTGGTCGAGGTGACGCCGAAGACGATCCGCCTGCGCAAGCTCTATCTCGACCCGAACGAGCGCAAGCGCTTCGAGAAGTCAGCGAAAGTGGTCGGCGCGGCGTAAGGACGCTGATATGAGCGGCAAACTGGTCACGGCTGCGGTGTTCGATAACCGGCCCGAGGCCGAGGTTTGCATCTCGATGCTGCAAGCGTATGGGATTTATGCGTTCTCCGCGCATCTTGATACGACAAGGCAAGGCCTGACCCATGTGCAGGTCGCTGACAGCGACCTCGAAGCGGCCAAGGGTTTGATGGCTTCGCCCGCCGAAGACTGACTCCTGGTCGCAGCCGGCTCATCCGCCGGCTGCCGAAATGATTTCAGCGTTGTCGAGTTCTCCGGCGAGATCAATCCGCACAGTCGAACCATCGCGGGCCGGCTTGCGCAAAGCTTTGGCGCCGTCCGCAACAACAACCAGCAATCGTTTCTCCTCCAGCGCCTGAAGCCTTGATCGCGAGATGTCGAGTTCGGTGGCGAGCAACCGGTCGAGCCGCAGCGATGTCGGCATTTCAAGCGCAAGCCTGATTTCAAGCACGGTTGCGCTTTCGCCTTTGTCACTGAGCCTCTGCTTGCGAACGGCGACATCGGAGAATTCCTCGATGCGTCCGACCTGGTTCCGCAACGCCACGACATCGAAGGCATGGCGGCGGGCGAGCGCCGGATCGTTGCTTTCAAGGGCGGCCAGCAGCGTCGGTTCGATGTCGCGGCGGTTGCAGCGTTCGAAAATGCCGAAATTCCACGAATTGTCGCAATCGATGCAGCGATAGATCAACCAGACGTCGATGCGTTTGCCATTGGCGTTGACGCGGAATTTGCCGCTGCAGCGATAGGCTTTCACGGTGCCGCAACGGTTGCAGTTGATGAGGGGGCGAGGTGCGGTGCCGGGCACGATGGTCCAGCGGATGGCGAGATGTTGAGACAAGCTGAAGAGCCTTCCAGTCGGGAAGTTCTTCAGGCCGGCAATGTCGAGATGCCCCTGCGGGCACGGCGTGGCGAGCGCTAGCTATGGTCGGAAGTCAGGTGTCACGGGCGACAGCCACGCGACAGCGGTTCAGCATTGCCAAACCGGTCTCGAACCGCCGCCTGAGGAACACATGAAAATAAAGCAGGCACCGCTGATGCGATGCCCTGCTGGGTGTATTCAGGGGAGTTGGCGAGACCGGCGGTTACTGAGGCAAAATGAAGCTCGAAAATTGTTTCGCGGCGGGTCTTCTAGCCAACGCCGAAGGGAACGGCAAGAGCAGCAATTGCCGGCCGGCGTTGGCGATTGCTTCATCTCTTTGCCAACGTTGCTGTCGCTGGTTAGTATGGCAGCTAACCTCAATCCGAGACTTGGCCATGCACCTCACTTCGCTGCTCATCTTTGCCGCCGCCTTGTTCGTCGCCGCCGGCTCGCCCGGCCCATCGATCGCAGCACTTGTCGCGCGCGTCATCTCAAAAGGCTTTCGCGATGTGTTCCCGTTCCTGCTCGCCATGTGGATCGGCGAGGCCATCTGGCTGTCGCTGGCGGTGTTCGGGCTGGCCGTCGTGGCGCAGACGTTTCACTTCGCCTTCGTCGTGGTGAAATGGGTGGGCGTCGCCTATCTCGCTTACCTTGCCTTCAAGATGTGGACGGCGCCGGTCGATACCAAGGAAGGTGAGATGCCGCGCGAGGATTCGCCGGCAAAACTGTTCCTTGCCGGCATGGCGGTGACGCTCGGCAACCCCAAGATCATGATGTTCTACTTGGCGCTGCTGCCGACCATCATCGACCTCGCTTCGGTCAGCATTGTTGGCTGGGTCGAGCTGACAGCGACGATGGCGGTGGTTCTCATCGCCATCGATCTCGCCTGGGTGGTCGCGGCCTCGCAGGCGCGCAAGCTGCTGAAGAGCAAGCGCGCGATGAAAATCGCCAACCGTATCAGCGCCACGACGATGGCCGGCGCTGCCGCGGCCATAGCCGCGCGCTGACTTCCCCTCGCCCCGTAACCGGGGAGAAGGAAGCCTCACCTCGCCATGGCGTGGTATTCGTCGTTCGGGCGCATGTCGATGGCCGCCGCCACGCGGTTCGACATGTTGAAGAAGGCGGCAGTCGAGGCGATGTCCCAGATGTCGCGGTTGGTGAAGCCGGCGTTGCGCAACGCTGCCCGGTCGGCCTCGACGATCTTTGCCGGCTCTTCGGTCAGCTTGACGGCGAATTCCAGCATTGCGGTCTGCTTGGGTGGAAGATTGGCGGCGCGGAAGTTCATCACCATCATCTCGCCAAAGGCCGGGTCGCCGGAGAGCTGGCGCACCGCCGCGCCATGCGCGGTCAGGCAGTAATAGCAGTGGTTGATGGAGGACACGACGACCGCGATCATCTCGCGCTCGAGCTTCGACAGGCCGGATTCGCCGAGCATCAGATCATTGTAGGTTTCGGTAAAGGCGCGCAATTTCTTGTCGTCGAAAGAGTAGGCCTTGAGCACATTGGGCACCAGGCCGAGCTTTTCCTCGCATTTGGCGAAATAGGCTTTTGTCGCCTCGCTCAGCTCCGCGGTGCCGAGGTCGAGTGCGCTGATTTTGCCGGGCATGGGGTCTTCCTCCTCGTTCACTGCCGCCTGACCGCCGAATTCCAGTAATTCTTAGCGAGCCGTCAAACCTTTGTCGCCAAACGGCGGTCATCTGCTACCATAGTCGTAAAAGCATGTGACGGGAGGACATCATGGCGAGCGTGAAATCCGCAGCTAAGTCGAAGAAAAAAGCCACTGCGGCGGTGAAGCCCGACGAGAAGTCAGCAAGGCTTGCCGATTATCTGCTGGCCCGCGCGCCGGCTGAAGACATTGCCGCCTATGCCGCCGCCGACCTCGAGCGCGCCGCCGATCTGGCGGGACTGGCGGTCGCCGCCCACAAGAAGGGCCAAAGCGTCGTCGCCGTCGATGCCGATTCCGGCGTCTCCCGCGAGGGCCGGCCGATGACGATCATCACCGTCGTCAACGACAACATGCCGTTCCTGTTCGATTCGATTCTGGGCGAGATCACCGAAACATCCGGCGAACCGACATTGGTCACCCATCCGGTCATCGTCGTGCGCCACGGCAAGGCCGGCGTCGACGAGATCCTTGGCGACGGCGGTGTGCTTAAGGACGATGGCAATCACGACCGGCTGAGCGTCGTCCATGTCCACATCCCGCGCCTGTCGGCGGAGCAGGCGAACGCGCTGGCCGAGCGCCTGCGCAAGATGCTCAACCAGGTGCGCGCCGCCGTCAGCGACTGGAAGCCGATGCTGGCCCGCCTCGACCAGGCGATTTCCGAATTCCGTTATTCCGCTGTGCCGTTGGAGAAGAAGAGCGTCGCCGAGGCCATCGCTTTCCTGGAATGGCTGCGCGACGACAATTTCACCTTCCTCGGCATGCGCGAGTTCAAGTACTCCGGCGGCGAGGAAAGCGGCAATCTGGAGCGCGCCGACAAGCCCGGCCTCGGAATCCTCGCCGACCCGGACGTGCTGGTGCTCAGGCGCGGCACCGAGGCGGTGACGACGACGCCCGAAATCCGCGCCTTCCTGCATGGGCCGGAGCCGCTGATCGTCACCAAGGCCAACGCCAAGTCGCTGGTGCACCGGCGCATCTATCTCGATTACATCGGGGTGAAGACCTACACCGCCAAGGGAGCGCTGGCCGGCGAATTGCGCATGGTCGGCCTGTTCACCTCGACCGCCTATACGCGCTCGGTGATGAAGATCCCGTATTTGAGGTCGAAGGCCGAGACCATCATCGCCAAATCCGGTTTCGACCGGCATGACCATTCCGGCAAGGCGCTGATCAACGTGCTGGAAAGCTATCCGCGCGACGAACTGTTCCAGGTGCCGGTGCCGACCCTGAAGAAGCACGCTTTAGCCATTCTCGGCCTAGTCGAGCGTCCGCGGGTGCGGGCGCTGGTGCGCGCCGACCAGTTTGACCGCTTCGTCTCGATCCTCGTCTTCGTGCCGCGTGACCGCTATGACAGCGTTGTGCGCGAGAAGATCGGCACCTATCTCAAGACGGTCTTCGAGGGCCGTTTGTCGGCTTACTATCCCGCCTTCCCCGAGGGCGGGCTGGCGCGAGTTCATTTCATCATCGGCCGCTCCGGCGGCAAGACGCCGAAGGTCGAGCAGTCGGCGATCGAAGCGGCGATCCGCGACATCGTTCGCACCTGGGACGATGCTCTGGCCGAAGCGGTGGAAGCCGGCGGCGGCGACCCATCGCTGAAGGCGATCGCGGCGCGGCTCCCCGAAAGCTATCGCGACTCCTTCAGCGCTGCCGTGGCGCTGAAGGATGCGGGGCGCATCGCCAGCATCAGCACCGCCAATCCGATCGCCATCGACTATTACCGCCACGCCGAGCAGAAGCCGCATCAGGCGGCGCTGAAGATTTATCACCATGGCAGCCCGGTGGCGTTGTCGCGGCGCGTGCCGGTGCTGGAAAACATCGGCTTCCGCGTCATCAGCGAGCGCACCTTCGAAGTCGGCGAAGAGGGCGGCGACACTGTCTTTGTCCACGACATGGAGCTGGAGAACAGCTACGGCAAGCCGATCGACCTCGCCGATGGCGGTGCGCTGTTCGAGGACGCCTTCATGTCGGTGTGGCGCGGCGACATCGACAATGACAGCTATAACGGCCTTGCCCAGACTGCTGGCCTGTGGTCGGGCGAAGTCACCATCCTGCGCGCCTATGGCCGCTATTTGCAGCAGGCCGGCATTCCGCAAAGCCAGGATTTCATTGCCGCGGCGCTCAACCGCTATCCCGACATTGCGCGCGGCCTGCATGCGCTGTTCGTCGCTCGCCTCGGCCCGACCGCCGAGACGGAAGGCGTCGTTGCCGCCAAGCACCTCAAGGCCAAGATCAAGGACGCCCTGGAAGAGGTGCCCAATATCGATGACGACACCATCATCCGCCGCTATCTCAATTTGATCGAAGCCTCGCTGCGCACCAACCATTTCGTTACTGAGACAAAGGCGCGGGGACAATCGCTGGCGATCAAGCTGGATTCGCAGGCAGTCGAAGGCCTGCCGGCGCCGCGGCCATGGCGCGAAATCTTCGTCTACGGTTCCGAGGTCGAGGGCGTGCATCTGCGCTTCGGTCCGGTGGCGCGTGGTGGCCTGCGCTGGTCGGATCGCGCCCAGGACTACCGCACCGAGGTGCTGGGCCTGGTCAAAGCGCAGCAGGTCAAGAACGCCGTCATCGTGCCGGTCGGCGCCAAGGGCGGGTTCTTCCCCAAACGGCTGCCAGCCGGCGGCAGCCGTGACGCGATCTTCGAGGCCGGCACTTCGGCCTACAAGAACTTCGTCTCCAGCCTGCTATCGATCACCGACAATATCGGCCTCGACGGCGTCATCCCGCCGGCCGGCGTCGTCAGGCGCGACCCGGACGATCCCTATTTCGTCGTCGCCGCCGACAAGGGCACGGCGACCTTCTCCGACACCGCCAATGCCATCTCGGAAAAGCACGGCTTCTGGCTGGACGATGCCTTCGCCAGCGGCGGCTCGGCCGGCTACGACCACAAGAAGATGGGCATCACCGCCAAGGGTGCCTGGGAAGCGGTCAAGCGGCATTTCCGCGAGATCAACCGCGACATCCAGACCGCGCCGTTCACGGTCGTCGGCGTCGGCGACATGTCGGGCGACGTGTTCGGCAACGGCATGCTGCTGTCGCCGCAGACCCGTCTGATCGCCGCCTTCGACCATCGCGACATCTTCATCGATCCCGATCCGGACCGGATGGCCTCGATGGCTGAGCGCGAGCGCATGTTCGCTCTCGCCCGCTCGTCCTGGCAGGACTATGACAAGACCAAACTGTCGGAAGGCGGCGTCATCGTCTCGCGCAACCAGAAGTCGATCACACTGCCGCCGGCAGCGGCGGCAGCGATCGGCCTCGCCAAGACGACCGCGACACCGGTCGAGATCATGACCGCCATCCTCAAGGCGAATGTCGACCTGTTGTGGTTCGGCGGTATCGGCACGTATTTGCGGGCCTCGACAGAAACCAACGCGGAAGTCGGCGACCGCGCCAATGATGCCATCCGCATCACCGCGCTCGATGTGCGCGCCAAGGTTATCGGCGAAGGCGCCAATCTCGGCGTCACGCAACGTGCCCGCATCGAGTTCGGCATGAATGGCGGCCGCTGCAATTCCGACGCCATCGACAATTCCGGCGGCGTCAACTGCTCCGACGTCGAGGTCAACATCAAGATCGCGCTGGCGTCCGCCATGCGCAAGGGATCGCTGACCCGGCCGGCGCGCAACAAATTGCTCGCCGAAATGACCGATGAGGTCAGCGGATTGGTTCTGTCCAACAATTACGAACAGACGCTGGCGCTTTCGATCGCGCGCAAGCGCGGCCTTGCCGACATCGCGCATCAGAGCCGTTTTATGGCGGCGCTGGAGGCGCGCGGCCTGCTCGACCGCGCGGTCGAGACACTGCCGTCGCCGGCCGCCCTTGCCGAGCGCGAAGCGCGCGGCGAGCCGCTGACCCGCGCCGAGCTCGGCGTGCTGCTCGCCTATGCCAAGATTGTACTGTTCTCCGACATCGTCGCCAGCGACGTGCCGGATGACGCGCATTTCGACCGCGACCTGATGGGCTATTTCCCCGACCGGATGGCGAAAAAATACGCCACCGAAATCCACGGCCACCGGCTGCGCCGCGAGATCATCGCCCGCGTCGTCGCCAACGACCTGGTCAATCGCGGTGGCCCGTCCTTCGTCAACCGGCTGCAGGAAGCCACGGGGCGCAGTGCGGCCGACGTGGTGCGCACCTTCGCCGTGGTGCGCGACGGCTTTGCGCTGCCGGCGCTTTACCGCGAGATCGATGCGCTGGACAGCCAGGTCGACGGCCAGGCGCAGCTCGACCTCTACCAGTCGGTCAGCCGGCTTATCTTCGTGACCAGCGGCTGGTATCTGAAGAACGATGCCGGCACGGCGCCGCTCGGCCTGCGCATCGCCGAACTGCAGGAGGCGCGCAAGGCGCTGGAGCCGAAGCTGGCCTCGCTGCTGCCGGCCTTCTCGCGCGAGCGGGTCGAAGAGCGGCGCCACGGCCTGTTCAAGGCCGGCGCGCCGGAGAAGCTTGCCGGGCAGCTTGCAATGGCCGATCTGGCGGGGCTGATTCCCGACATCGCGCTGACGGCGCGCATGGCCAACGCCGACATTGTCGCCGCGGCCAAGGCGTTCTTCGCCGTCAGCGACGCCTTCCGCATTCCGCGGGTCGAAGAAGCCGCGCGGTCGATCACGCCGTCGGACTATTACGACCAGCTGGCGCTGTCGCGCGCAACCGACACGATCGGCGCTGCAAGGCGCGGCATCGCGGTGGCGGCGCTCACCGGCCATGCCGGAACGGCGGATCCGGTGGCCGCCTGGCTGCAAGCTGGCGGCGAGCGGGTGGCGCGCATCCGCGAGCGGCTCCAGGCGCTGACCGAAGGCGGGGATATCACGGTGTCCAGGCTGTCGGTGGCGTCGGGGTTGATGAGTGATCTGACGGGGATGTGAGGCTTTACCCTCCCCCTTGTGGGGAGGGTCGCTGCGAAGCAGCGGGGTGGGGGTGCGGCACAGACCCCCACCCGGACCTACGGTCCGACCTCCCCACAAGGGGGAGGTAAGGGCGCCACCCTTGTCATTTGCATGAGCATTCGAAACATGCAGACATGGCGCCCGACGCGGGCGGAGCGGATGTCGGGGGAATCATGACGGTAGAAACAGTGCAGCGGGCATCCGGGCGCGGCATCTGGGGGTGGATGTTCTTCGACTGGGCGGCGCAGCCGTTCTTCACCGTCGTCACCACCTTCATTTTTGGGCCCTATTTCGTCTCGCGCATGGCCAGCGATCCGGTTTCGGGTCAGGCAGCCTGGGGCTACGGCATCGCTGTTGCGGGTCTGGTCATTGCCGTTCTGTCGCCCATCCTCGGCTCGATTGCCGACCAGACCGGGCCGCGCAAGCCGTGGATTGCGTTCTTCGCCTCGATCAAGATCATCAGCCTTTGCCTGTTGTGGTTCGCCGCTCCCGGCTCGAACCTTTTCCTGGTTGTGCTGTTCTTTTCGCTGGCTTCAGTCGCGGCGGAATTCTCGACCGTGTTCAACGATTCCATGATGCCGCGCCTGGTGCCGAAGAGCCAGATCGGTCACGTCTCGAATATGGCCTGGGGGCTCGGCTATCTCGGCGGCATGATCGTGCTGATCTTCTTCGTCCTTTTCCTGAGCGGCGATGAGGTAACCGGCAAGACGTTCCTAGGCCTCGACCCGCTGTTCGGACTGGATCCGAAGCTGGGTGAAGATGCGCGCTTCACCGGGCCGATGTCGGCCGGCTGGTATTTCCTGTTCATCCTGCCGATGTTCTTCTTCACGCCGGACGCCATCAAAGGCATTGCTGTCGGGCCGGCGGTGCGCGAAGGCCTGTCGGAACTGAAGTCGACACTGGCTGAGGTGCGCCAGCGCAAAGGCATTTTCCGCTTCCTTGTCGCCCGTATGATCTATCAGGACGGCGTCAATGCGCTGCTGGCGCTGGGCGGCACGTTTGCGGCGGCGATGTTCCACTGGTCGATCCCCGAGATCGGTATCTTCGGCATTATCCTCAACGTCGTTGCCATCGTCGGCTGCCTTGGCGCCGCATGGCTGGACACCGCGCTCGGCTCCAAGACCATCGTGATGATTTCGCTCGTCCTGCTCAGCATCGCCACCATCGGCATTGTTTCGACCGGGCCTGGCTACACGCTGTTTGGCGCCTGGATGATGTCGCCAGCCGATAGCGGTGGCCTGTTCGGCACGGCGGCGGAAAAGGCCTACATCTTCTATGGCCTGCTGATCGGGTTGGCCTTCGGGCCGGTGCAGGCGTCGTCGCGCTCCTACATGGCGCGCAGCGTCACCGCCGCCGAGTCCGGCCGCTATTTCGGCATCTATGCGCTGGCCGGAAGGGCGACCAGTTTCCTGGCGCCGTTCATGGTGGCGTCGATTACGCTTGCCAGCGGCTCGGCGCGGCTCGGCATGGCTGCGATCGTGCTGTTCCTGGGCGTCGGCATCGCGATATTGATCTGGACGCCATACCCGGCGGACCAGCCGGTGGAGTGAGTTTCTTCCTTCTCCCCTTGTGGGANNTGAGGGGTGTTCCAGGGAACGCCAGCGTCTCATTTCGCTGGAACACCCCTCATCCGTCTCGGCGCTGCGCGCCGATCCACCTTCTCCCACAAGGGGGAAGGGGAAGATGGCGCTCAATGCCTGAAATGCCTCACGCCGGTAAACACCATGGCGATTCCATGCGCATCGGCAGCGGCGATAACGTCTTCATCGCGCATCGAGCCGCCAGGTTGGATGACCGCCGTGGCGCCGGCTTCGATGGCTGAGATCAGCCCATCGGCAAACGGGAAGAAGGCATCGGAAGCAACCACCGAGCCTTTGGTCAGCGGCTCCGCCAGGCCGGCCGCCTCAGCCGCGTCGAGCGCCTTGCGGGCGGCGATGCGTGAGGAATCGACGCGGCTCATCTGGCCGGCGCCGATGCCGACAGTGGCGCCGTCTTTTGCATAGACGATGGCGTTCGACTTGAGGTGCTTGGCGATGCGGAAAGCGAATTTGAGGTCGGCCATTTCGGCCGCCGTCGGCGCGCGCCTGGTCACCACCTTCAGTTCGAGATCGTCGACCACCGCATTGTCGCGGCCCTGGACGAGCATGCCGCCGGCGACGGATTTGACCGTGATGCCGCCGGCATGCGGATCGGGCAGGCCGCCGGTGACCAGCAGGCGCAGGTTCTTTTTCGCGGCAACGATGCGGATGGCGTCTTCCGAGATGTTCGGCGCGATGATCACTTCAGTGAAAGTCTTCACGATCTCCTCCGCCGCCTCGGCGTCGAGGATGCGGTTCATGGCGACGATGCCGCCAAAGGCCGAAACCGGGTCGCAGGCCAGCGCCCTGGCATAGGCAGTCGACAGTGAAGCGCCCTCGGCAACGCCGCACGGATTGGCGTGCTTGATGATGGCAACCGCTGCGCAGCGGTTGGGGTCGAATTCGCCGACCAGTTCGAAGGCGGCGTCGGTGTCGTTTATGTTGTTGTAGGAGAGCTGCTTGCCCTGCAGCTGGCGGGCCGTGGCAACGCCCGGCCGCTTGTCGCCATTGACGTAGAAGCCGGCGCTCTGATGCGGGTTTTCGCCATATCGCATGACGCTTTCCAGCCGGCCGCCAAAGGCGCGCCAGGTCGGGTGCTCGATCTCAAGCGTCTCGGCGAACCAGCCGGAAATCGCCGCATCGTAGCTGGCGGTGCGGGCAAAGGCCTTGGCCGCCAGCTTCTTGCGGAAGTCCAGCGACAGCGAGCCGATGTTCATCTCCAGCGCATTCAGCACTGCGGCATAGTCGCCGGGATCGGTGACGATGGCGACATAGGCGTGATTCTTGGCCGAAGCGCGGATCATCGCCGGGCCGCCAATGTCGATGTTCTCGACGACAGCGGCATAGTCGGCGCCGGAGCGGCGGACTTCCTCGAACGGGTAGAGGTTGGAGACGAGAAGATCGATCGGCTCGATACGGTGATCGTGCATGGCTTTCACATGCTCCGGATCGTCGCGCACGCCGAGCAACGCGCCATGCACGGACGGATGCAACGTCTTGACGCGGCCGTCCATGATCTCGGGAAAGCCGGTCAGTTCGGAGACATCGCGCACCGCGAGGCCTGCCTCAGCAATTGCCTTTGCCGTGCCGCCGGTCGAGACCAGTTCGACGCCCGCTGCCACCAGGCCCCTGGCGAAGTCGATCAGGCCGGTCTTGTCGAAAACGGAAAGCAGTGCGCGGCGGACCGGAACGAGGTCGGGTGCCGGAATGTTCTTGGCGGCGACGGCCATGGGCTGGCGGCCTTTCAGGGCTGATTGGAAGAGCTTTGCCGGGCCGTAGCACATGACATCAGGAAATCAAGCGGGAAGGTCTGGCCGACAGTCAGGCCGGCGATGCCGTCAGTTGTTTTCGGGATAGCCGGCAATGCCGGTGCGCGTCAGCTGCCAATGCACCTCGGCAATCTCCGAGGCCTTGAAGGCGAGCACGATCTGCCGGCTGCGGCGCGGCCCGCCAAGGCCGGCGAAGTAGATCGATTCCTCCACCTCCGGGACCACTTCGGTGCAGGTGAAGACCCAAGTGTCGGCCTGGTCACCGGCCAGCACCAGGCGGTCGTGCTCATCCTGCAGCACGTTGATGTCAGGGTGGATGTGGAAGCGCACCATGACGAAGTCGCGGCCGTTGTTGCGGATCGCCGCGCCGCCCGGGCGCAGGAAGCGGTCCCGGCCGGCGAGCACATTGCCCTCACTCGACAGTTTCAGCTCGCGCTCATGCAGGAAGCCGAAGCGCTGGATGTAACCGTCATGGCGGGCGATGAAGCCCTGCGTGCCCTTCTGGTCGATGCGCTTGCACGGCACATGCTGCGGGCCGCCGAGCAAGGGTGAGCCGAGCAGGTCGTTGACACGCAACGAATGCGAAAACCGCGCCGACGAGGTGTCGTTGATGGTGGCGGTCGAATGCGCCGCGGTGGCGCGGGCCAGCGGCCGAAATTCGGCGGCGCCGTAAGTGTCGATGCCGGCATTGACGACATAGTGCTGGCGACCGGAAGACAGCTCGAAAGCCAGGCAGCCGGCATGCGCGGCGTTGGACACGTCGATGGGCGGCGACGCGCCGGTATCGGCAATCACCGTCACGCCGCCCATCGACAGCCGCTCATAGCCGGAATGCGGCGCGTGCAGCAGCGGCGCGCCGGCAGTGTCGTCGTGGCGCAATATGGTGGCGATGCGGTCGTGGATGGTGGCGCCCATGCCGTTGAAGCGGGCGAGGCTGCCATCCTGATGGCGGAAGAAACGCAGCGCCGGCAGCATGCGGTCGATGGCGCCCATCAGGGCTGCCGGTGGCGTCTCGGCCTGGTTGGCATAGGTTTGGCGCAGTGGCAGGAGATCGGCGAGCAGTTCGAGAACCGCCATCGGGTTGCGGGAGATATGGCCGCCGTCGGGAAGAATCTGCCGGTCGAGTTCTTCCGCGAGGTTGCGGGTGGCGCCGCGCAGTGCCGAGGCCGGCGCCGGCAGCGACAGAGCGGCAAAGGCCAGCGCGATACGGGCGCGCAGCCTGTCCTTGCCGTCCGGCATTTCGCGCGCCATCGAGCGGAGATAGCGGATCTGCACGGCAAGCGATTTTAGAAAGGCGCGGTAGAACGGGAACTCGGCCCCTTGTAGGACAACCGAGGAATGTTGCAGCCAGGCAATGACACGCTTTGCGGTGGTGCCGGGCTCCCAGGCGATGCCGGAGATCTGGTTGCCATGCATGGCGATCCAGTCGGACACCAGCGCGCGGGCGTTGGCGGCGGCAAGTTCGGTGCCGGCGGCACGCATATGGCGCAGCCAGCGGAAGCCATGCAGCGTCTTCACCCAGCCGCGATTGGCGATTTCGATCTGGAACGGTGATTTGCCGCCGGTCTCGACCAGATGTCCCGACAGCGGATAACGGCCATAATAAATCTCGAGCGCGATCTGCGGATCGGCGAGCCTGAGGTCCGGCGGTGCGATCAGGACACGCTCCGGCGTGCGCCCGGAATAGCGCCAGCGATAGACTGGCCCTGCGCGAAGGCGTCGGCGCGTTTTGCGCCAAAACTCTTTGGCGACAAGCGTCCACAGACGTGTCGTGCTGCCGGCAGCCAGT
The DNA here is from genome assembly GCA_900472295.1 of Hyphomicrobiales bacterium. Lineage (GTDB taxonomy): Bacteria > Pseudomonadota > Alphaproteobacteria > Rhizobiales > Rhizobiaceae > Mesorhizobium. The sequence continues at coordinate 16,778 of UCIA01000003.1, forward strand.
GCCAAAACCCCTCCTCGTCACCTAGTGATAGAGCATGATGTTGTCCGAAAACCGCGTCACACTTGTCGGCATCATCCTCCGGTACCCCAGCACAAGCTTATATGATTCAAGAACTTATGCGAAGTCGAATTCCGTCGACGTGAAGCGCGTCACGCTGCCGGCCACCGATCCACCCCGAAAAAAGTCAAACGATTTCCGGGGTTAAGCCCAGCAATCCGGCACTCACTTGCGGTTGTGACGCGATCGGAACTCGCTCGGCTTCAGCCAACCATAGAGGTTTGCGGGCCCGCAACCTTTGCCGATAATCCTAAGCCACACGCCTCATGCGGGCGGCGAAGAAGCCGTCGAGGCCGGAAATGCCTGGCGAGCCGAGATCGAGATCGGCGGGTATGGTGCGCAGCGTGCCGTGGCTGGTCAGGAAGGCGTCGAGGCCGGCGATTTCGCCCGGCTGCAGCGGATCGGCGGCGATGGTTTTGTTCCCGGCCAGAAAGGCGCTGTACAAATCCTCGCCTTCGATCGGGTCAAGCGAGCAGTTGGAAAAAACAATCCGACCGCCCGGTTTGACCAGAGTGACGGCGCGGGCGAGCAGTTTTGCCTGCAGCTCGGCGAGCTTTTCGACATCGGCCATGGTCTTCGTCCATGGCACGTCGGGGTGCCGCCGCACCGTGCCGGTCGAGGAGCAGGGCGCGTCGAGCAGCACCGCGTCGAACAGTTCTTGCGGCTGGTATTTCAGCAGATCGGCCTGGACGATTTCCGCCGTGAGACCTAGCCGCTCGAGATTCTGCGTCAGTCGCGCCAGCCGGTTCTTCGAGGTGTCGACGGCGGTGACGTTTGCTCCGGCAAGGATCAGCTGGGCGGTCTTGCCGCCGGGGGCGGCGCAGAGGTCGGCGACGCGCAGTCCTTTGACATCGCCGAACAGCCGCGCCGGGAAGCTGGCCGCTGCATCCTGGACCCACCAGGCGCCTTCGTTGAAGCCTGGCAGTTCGGTGACGGAGGCGCTGAGCTTTTCCACCCGGATCGTGCCGGTCGGCAGCACGATGCCGCCGAGCTCTTTGGCCCAGTGCTCAGGGTCGGCTTTGACGGTGAAGTCGACCGGCGCCTCGATCCGGTGCGCGGCGAAAATCTGCTTCGCCTTGTCTGCGCCATAGGCAGCCTTCAGACGCTCAGAAAACCATTTCGGCGCCTCGTCGGTGGCGGCAAGGGCGGCGGGCAATTCCGTGTCCTTGGCGCGCGCCAAAGTGCGTAGCACGCCGTTGACGAGGCCGGAAAAGCGCTGCGTGCGCGGGTCGGACTTGGCGTGGGTCACGGCAAGGTCGACAGCGGCGCTGTCTGGAATGTCGAGAAACAGGATTTGGGCAGCCGCCACATGCAGGATGTGCGACAGAGCCGTGGCATTGGGTGGCAGCGGCTTTTCCAGGCGACGTCCCAAAAGGCCCGCGATGGTCATGCGATAGCGTAGCGCCGTCACCAGTATGGCGCGCACCAGGCCGCGGTCACGCAGGTCGAGCGCCTTGTATTGCGGATGGCCGTTCTCGTGGTCGGTCAACCCGTCGAGCGGCGTCCTGGCATCGATGACGGCGGCCAGCAGCCGCGCCGCCGCCTTGCGCGCGGCAAGGCCGGCGACGGATTCGTCGGGGCTGGTTTCACGATTGCCTGAATGTGCGGGCCGGGGTCTGGCTTCGCTCACGACCACCGACCTTTGGGTCCGGTCGGGTTGCGGCCCCACGGATTGGGCTTTGACTTTGCCGGTTCGGCCGGCTGGGCGGCCTTGCCCCATGGGCCTTGCTCGCCATCGGTCGGCAGTTCTTCGGCCTGCTCTGGCGTCGGCGCCTGTCGCGGCGCCGGCTGGCTGGGTCGGCTCTCCATGTCGCGGGCCATCGCCTGCAGCGCAGCGATGCGGTTGTCCGTGTTCGGGTGGGTCGAAAACAGGCTGTCCATGCGCTCGCCGTGAAGAGGATTGATGATGAAGAGATGCGCGGTCGCGGGGTTGCGTTCGGCATCCGGGTTGCGGATGCGTTCGGCGCCGCGGGCGATCTTGTCAAGGGCAGATGCCAGCCAAAGCGGATTTCCGACGATTTCAGCACCGCGTCGGTCGGCCTCATATTCGCGCGTGCGGCTGACCGCCATCTGCACGATCATGGCCGCAAAGGGGGCGACAAGCATCGCCACCAGCACGCCGACAAAGCCGAACGGGTTGTTGTTGTCACGGCTGCCGCCGAAGAAGAAGGCGAAATTGCCGAGCATCGAGATCGCGCCGGCGAGCGTCGCGACGATGGTCATGGTCAGCGTGTCACGGTGCTGGATGTGGGCGAGCTCATGCGCCATCACAGCCGCGACTTCCTCATGCGACAGGCGTTCCAAAAGCCCGGTCGAGGCGGCGACAGCGGCGTTCTCGGGATTGCGGCCGGTGGCGAAGGCGTTGGGCTGCGGGTTGTCGATCAGATAGGTCTTGGGCATAGGCAGGCCGGCCTGCTTGGCGAGCGCCTCGACGATGGCGTGGAATTCCGGCGCATTGCTGGCATCGACCTCGACGGCGCGGTTCATCGACAGCACCATCTTGTCGGCGTTCCAGTAGCTGAACAAATTGGTGCCGGCGGCGATCACCAGCGCGATCATCATGCCGCCAGTGCCGCCGATCAGAAAGCCGACGCCCATGAACAGCGCCGTCATTGCGGCCAAAAGCATGGTGGTGCGTAGCGTGCTCATCGTTTGCTCCGTGTGCGGCCGTGGCAAAAATGGGTCGTCAGGGGTAAACTCATGGCTATATGATGGGAAACGCCGCCCTTCGTTTCAATCCGCAGGGACTTATCGCATGACCGACCAACCCAGCAAAGCCGGTGCCACCCCCGGTGGCGAATCACCCAAAGCGCTGACGCCGGCGGCAAGCCGCGCGCTGGCCGAAGCCGAGGCGCGCCGCAAGGAATACCGCGACAAGGAAGCCACGCTGCCGAAGGAAGTCGGCGGTCGCGGCGGCAAGGAACCCGGCCGCTACGGCGACTGGGAGGTGAAGGGCCTGGCTACCGATTTCTAGGAGTTCAGGAACGGAACTGGGAACTGAAGAATTGGGGAACTGAAGAGTTGAAGAAAAAAGGCGCATGGCGCCCGATTTTCTCCAATTCTCCAATTCTCCAATTCTCCAATTCTTCAGGCCGCGCTGCGCTGTGCCCCCAGCGTCATCCAGCCACTGTCATCGATGGCGATGGAGACGGTTTCGTAGCCGCCAATCGAGTTGTGCTGGGTCGTCATTGGATGCTGATGGGTGGCGCTGATCACCATCACCGAGGCGCCTGCGGCTTCCGCCGCGGCGATGCCGGCCGGCGCATCCTCGAAGACCAGGCAGTCGGCGATATCGACGCCGAGCCGTTCTGCCGCGAGCAGGAAACAATCGGGTGCCGGCTTGCCGTGCGACACGTCCTCGCCCGCGACCATCAGTGCGGGAACCGGGATGCCGGCCGCCTGCATGCGCAGCAGCGCCAGCGGACGCGGGGCCGACGTAACGATCGCCCAGCGCTCGGCCGGCAGCGCATTGAGGAAAGGCACGGCGCCGTCAATCGGCAGCACGCCCTCGACATCGTCCGACTCGGCCTGCAACAGCACCAGCGCCTCGTGCACCGGGTCGACACCGGGAAGCGCCAGTCTGGTGATGGTCTCGACCGCCCGCACGCCATGGATCGTCGGCAGGAAAGCTTCGACATCGAGGCCATGCCTAAGCGCCCATGCCGCCCAGACGCGCTCGGCCGACGCTATCGAATTGAGCACCGTGCCATCCATATCGAACAGGAAGGCGGCGAATTTTCTGCCTGCAAACATCAAATTTTCCAAATTGTTTTCGGGGGTTTTCGAAGGGTCAAAGCTCGTCCCTAGACCGTAACGCCATGTCGCATGCCTGGGAAGGCGCGGACGGTCTTTTCGATAGTTCCAGGGAACCTTGGTCCCGCTTCTGGCGTTTTGGCAAAACTGTTTTCCACGAGATCGAAGGGGAATCGCGATGCTGATCCGGCTCGGCTACGAAATCGCCATTGACTGTGTCGACGCCACGCCGGTGATTTCGCTGCTTGAGATTCACCAGGACCGTCAGGCCGACATCAAGCGGCAGACGCGCGTGCTGACATCGCCTTCAGTGCCGAGCAAGGTCTATCACGACCTCTTCGGCAATGCCTGCCGCCGCTTCACCGCACCCGCCGGCAATTTCCGCATCCTCTATGACGCGGCGGTCGAAGACAGCGGCGAGCCGGATGAGGTCAACACGCTGGCCAAAGAGGTGCCGGTGGCGGAACTGCCGGATGATGTGCTCGGCTATCTCCTCGGCAGCCGCTATTGCGAGACCGATCATCTCAGCGGCCTGGCCTGGCAGCTTTTCGGCCATCTGCCATCGGGTTGGGCGCGGGTGCAGGCGATCGTCGACTATGTCCACAACCGGCTGTCCTTCGGCTATGGCTATGCGCGTCCCACACGCACTGCCGCCCAGGCGCATGAGGAGCGCGTCGGTGTCTGCCGCGACTTCGCCCATCTGGCAATCACGCTTTGCCGCTGCATGAACATTCCGGCCCGTTATGTGAACGGCTATCTCGGCGATATCGGCGTTCCGGCCGACCCGGCGCCGATGGATTTTTCGGCCTGGACGGAAGTGTTCCTCGACGGCAAATGGTACACGTTCGACCCGCGCCACAACCGGCCGAGGATCGGCCGCGTCGTCATTGCACGCGGCCGCGATGCGACCGACGTGCCGCTGCTGCACAGTTTCGGTCCACATCAGCTCAGCCTGTTCAAGGTCTGGACCTATGAGCAGGAGGGCAATCTGTTCAATCCGCCCTATCACGGCGTCGACAAGACCGTCAGCGCGCGGATGCTGGCGTAGAGCGGTTCGCCACCCGCATTCTGATCCGCTTCGGCACATTGCGTCTTGCGGACATCTGTGCCGGATCGGGACCGGGATTTGGCGCGCGGTAGATCATGGTGAGCACTTCGTAAACGAAGTGGCATTCTTGAATTTCCGTTTACCGGTTGTTCACCCTGTTCCGCTTCGAAATTCAGCAAAAACAATTACTTGACTGCAAGTGACCGGGTTCGCAGAGGTTGCCGTGCGGTGCGGCCGGAATCCTGCATTGGCTTGCCTGCGGCGACGAGGCCGAGGCGAGCGGGGCTGAAGGATGCCGAATTACGGGGGGCTTGTTCACGCGTCTGGCGTCTTCGCCAGGGATCGCGGTGGAAATTTCGCGATCCTGTTCGGCTTTGCCGCCTCGGTCTTGGCGCTCGGCGTGGGCTTTTCCGTCAACGTCTCGCAGATTTACAACGCCAGATCGAGCCTGCAGAGCGTGGTCGATGCCGCGGTCACCTCGACGGCGCGCGACCTGACCACCGGCGTGATCAAGCAAGCCGACGCCAACACGTCGCTGCAGGCTTTTCTCAACGCCAACAGCAGGGCGGGCATCCTGCAGGACGGCCGCGTCGTGCTCGACAAGCTCACCGTCAACCCGACAGCCAGGACCGTGCAGGCCGACGTCCATGTCGATGTCGGGCTCTACTTTCCACCGCATCGGCGACATGCAACGAGTGGCTGCTTCGACCACGGCGCTCTATACCGACAAGACGATCGAAGTGGCCATGATGCTCGACATAACGGGGTCAATGGCCAAGCGGGGCAAGGTCGACAAGATCGGCGATCTGAAAGCCGCCGCGAAAAACGCCGTTCAGACGATGCTCCAGAACCAGGATCCGACGAACCCCCGTATCCGTGTCGCGATCGTGCCTTACGCATCTGGCGTGAACGCCGGCAGGCTGGCGGAAAACGTCTATACGGAGAGGCAAGGGAGCTTCGACCTGCCGCCCGTCGCCGGCGGTTCGCTTCTCGTCGCCAGGACCGGCAAAACCACGCTGCCGTCCTTCAGCGACTACATCTCCATTGTTGGCGCGGCGATGCCGAACCCCGACAATTGCGCCACCGAGCGCAAGGACAATAACGGCAAAGCGGATTTGAGCGCCGACGGCCCGGACACGGTTCGCACGGACAAGAACGGCAAGAAATATTATGCCCTGGTCAACCGGGACGACCATCTCGGTGGCGGGGGAATGAACAGGTGCCCCGATGCGGAAGTGATCCCGCTGACGGCCGATTCCGCCGCATTGCTGGATTCGATCGACGACTTCCGCGCCGATGGTTATACGGCCGGCGCGATCGCCATTCAGTGGACCTATTATATGCTGTCGCCGCAGTGGCGCACTGCGATCAAGAATGCCGATCTTGGCAAGGGTGCGGCGGATGCCAATCCCAAGAAGATCGCCAAGGTCGCGATCCTGATGACCGATGACCAGTTCAACACCGCCTTTGCCGGTGCCGGCGGCGGCTACAACGGCCAAGGCAACCTTGCCCGCGGCAACGCCGAAGCGCTGTGCGGCAACATGAAGAATGACGGCATCGAGATTTTCACCATCGGCTTCGATCTGAACGACAAGGATATGTCGGCAACCGAGCGGGACCAGGCAAAGGCGGTGTTGAAGGGCTGTTCATCGAAAGACACTTCCTCCGCCAGGAAACATTATTTCGAGGCGTCCACCGGAGTGGAGCTGGACGCAGCCTTTCAGGAAATCATTCGCAACACCGAAAAGGTTGCCCTGACCCAGTAATCCCAAAAAGGAAAAGGCCGCCGCTTCTTGACGAAGCCGGCGGCCTTCCGTGTTTCCGTCCGTGGCGCGGCCCATGGCGGCGACCGAAGTCACCCGCCGCGCTTATCGCGCCTTAACGGGAAGACTGCTTCCCGAAAGTGCAATCCGCTGAGGCCACGTTCTGGAAAACGAAATCACTCGACATCGGATCACCTCCTTTCGATTTGTTGAACACATAGAGATGATGGGGTGCGTCGCAGCAAAAGACAAGATGCCGATTTGAAATAGCCACCGCCGCGCCTGCCGCAGCGATGGGTTGCGATCGGCCGGCCGCGCGGGCAAACTGAGGGTGGGGAGACTGCCGGTACTCTGGAGGTATCCATGGAGGCAGCCGAAAGGGCCGCTCGCATCGTGCGAACGGTGGTTGAAACGCTGAAGCCGGGCTTTGCGGTCAGGCTATGGACCGGCGAGCGGATCGGTCCGGCCACAGGTCCCGTGCTCACCATCAACGACCAGGACATTGTCTGGCAGGTGGTGAAGCGGCCGTCCTTGTCGACGCTGATCGAGATGTGGATTTCCAAGACGATAGACATCGAAGACGGGACGATTTTCGATTTCTACGCCCTGCCGTCGCAAGGCAAGCTGCGGACCAGGATCAAGTCGCTGCCGAAGCTGGCGATCCTGCGCGACCTGCCGGCGGTGCTCCTGTCACGCAAGCAGATGAGCGCGCGGAGCGATCTGTCCGGACGCAACCCTTATGTCAGCGGGTCAAGCCAGGAAGCGATCCAGCATCATTACGACATTTCCAACGCCTTCTACCGGCTCTTCCTCGACGAGCGCATGGTCTACAGCTGCGGCTATTTCACCGATTTCGCCAACGACATCGACCAGGCGCAGGCCGACAAGCTGGACCACATCTGCCGCAAGCTGCGGCTGAAGCCGGGCGAAAAGCTGCTCGACATCGGCTGCGGTTGGGGTGCCATGCTGATCCATGCGGCGAAGCATTACGGCGTCGTCGGCCATGGCGTCTCGCTGTCGCAGGCGCAGACCGATCTCGCCCGCGAGCGCATTCGCGCCGAGGGGCTGGAAGACCGCATCACCATCGAGATCAAATCCTATGCCGAGCTCAAAGGCTCCTTCGACAAGATATCGTCGATCGGCATGTTCGAGCATCTCGGCCTCGCCAACCACGCCACCTATTTCAAGACCGTCTATCGCCTGCTGAAACCCGGCGGCATCTATCTGCACCACGCCATCACGAGGCGCAGCAAGGGCGATTTGAAGAAGACCTTGCGCAAGGGGCCGGAGTTCAAGGCGCTGCTCAAATATATTTTCCCCGGCGGCGAGCTCGACACGATCGGCATGACCCTGGGCAATCTCGAGGCGCACGGCTTCCTCGTCTACGACGTCGAGAATCTGCGCGAGCACTATGCGCGCACCTGCCGGCTGTGGGCGGAGCGGCTGCAGGCCCGCTTCGATGAAGCCATTGCCGAAGTCGGCGAGGCCAAGGCGCGGCTGTGGCTGCTCTATCTCACCGGCTGTTCGATCACATTCGAGCGCGCCTCGGCGCAGATATTCCAGACCGTCGTCACCAAACGCGCGCGCGGCCCGAGCGGCTTGCCGCCGACGCGGGCGGACTTGTACCGGTAGCGGGGCCGGGGAGCCCTCGCGCCTTCGTCATCCTCGGGCTTGACCCGAGGATCCATGCCGCGACATTGGCGGGGGAATGCGACGGGGCAGAATTCTTAATCGTTGCAAGGCCTTAACGTCACGGCAAGGATCCTAGGGTCTGCGCCGCGTCGCTTCGCTCCTTGCTTCGCCCTAGGATGACGAACGCGCGCAGATTTAGGCCAATCTCCAAGGTATGCGGCTTACCGCCTTGCGCTGTTGAGGTGCTCTACACAAACCGCATCGGTGCGCCGATCTCGACGTTGGCCGGCTGGTCCACCGTGCAGTAGACGCCGAGATTATGCGCGTTGTGGCGGACCAGATTGCGCAGGATGCCGGGGTCGTGGTCGAAGCCGTCCTGGCTGATGATGGTGAAGCCACAGCGGCGGCACGGCTCCGAGATGGTCACCAGCAGGTCGCCGATGGCGAGCTTGCGGCCGATCCATTCGGTCTCGGGAAACGACCCTTCGACCGCTGCCATGTCGACGACGATGTTGGGGCGGAAGCGGCGCGGATCGGGAACGCCTTCGGGGTGCAGCGCCTTCAGCCGGGCCAGCGATGCGGTGGTCAAGAGATGGATCGGCGCCTTGCTGTAACGCGTTGCGGTCAACGGGCCGGCATAGAGGGGCGCGATCTCCCGGCTGAACGGCCGGATCGAGGCGCCGAAGCCGAGATAGGCCGAGACGGCGCGGTCGCATTCAGCACCCGGTGCTGCCAGCCAGTCGCCGTCGGGAACGGCGATCTCCAGCTCCCGGTCATTGCTCAACCGGGTGCGGATGCGCGGCACCTTGTGCCATTTCACGTCGCGATCTGGGCGCGCGATTTCGTTGTCGGAGACATCGACGAGGCCGAACAGCCGGTCGCCGCCTATGGTCTCCACCCCGACCGAAATCGCGTCCCGGCGCTCGCCGGCAAGCGAGCTCGCGGGATAACGCCAGAGCTCCTTGACCGCGCCGAGTGCTGCCATCGAACGCCGTCAGCTCTTCTTGTTCTGGCGGTTGGCGATAAGGTCGTCGACGACGGCCGGATCGGCTAGCGTCGAGGTGTCGCCGAGCGCACCAAAATCGTCCTCGGCGATCTTGCGCAGGATGCGGCGCATGATCTTGCCGGAGCGGGTTTTCGGCAGGCCGGGCGCGAACTGGAGCTTGTCGGGCGAGGCGATGGCACCGATCTCCTTGCGGACATGGGCGACCAGCTCCTTGCGCAGTTCCTCGTTCGGTTCCACGCCTTTCATCAAGGTGACGTAGCTGTAGATGCCCTGGCCCTTGATGTCGTGGGGATAGCCGACGACGGCGGCCTCCGAGACCTTGTCATGGCTGACCAGCGCCGATTCGACTTCGGCCGTGCCCATGCGATGTCCCGAGACGTTGATGACGTCGTCGACGCGGCCGGTGATCCAGTAATAGCCGTCGGGGTCGCGCCGGCAGCCGTCGCCGGTGAAGTATTTGCCCTTGTAGGTAGAGAAATACGTCTGAATGAAGCGGTCGTGGTCGCCATAGACGGTGCGCATCTGGCCGGGCCAGGAATCGGTGATGCAGAGATTGCCGTCTGCCGCCCCTTCCAGCACCTTGCCTTCGCCGTCGACCAGCTGGGGCTTGACGCCGAAGAAAGGCCGCGTCGCCGAGCCTGCCTTGAGATCGGTGGCGCCCGGCAGCGGAGTGATCAGGATGCCGCCGGTCTCGGTCTGCCACCAGGTGTCGACGATCGGCACCTTGCCGTTGCCGACGACATTGAAATACCACTCCCACGCCTCAGGATTGATCGGCTCGCCGACCGAGCCCAGCACGCGCAGCGATTTGCGCGAGGTCTTCGTCACCGGGTCGTTGCCGGCGCCCATCAGCGCGCGCAGCGCCGTCGGCGCGGTGTAGAAGATGTTGACCTTGTGCTTGTCGATGACTTCCCAGAAGCGCGACTGCGAGGGATAGTTGGGCACGCCCTCGAACATCAGAGTGGTGGCGCCGTTGGCCAGCGGCCCATAGACGATGTAGCTGTGGCCGGTGACCCAGCCGACATCGGCGGTGCACCAGTAGATATCGCCATCATGGTAGTCGAAGACATATTGGTGGGTCATCGAGGCGTAGACGAGATAGCCCGCGGTGGTGTGCAGCACGCCCTTCGGCTTGCCGGTAGAGCCCGAGGTGTAGAGGATGAACAGCGGATCCTCGGCCTTCATCTTCTCGGGCTTGCACTCGGCCTTAACCGACGCAACCTCGTCATGGTACCAGACGTCACGGCCCGGCGCCCAGCCGATCTTGCCGCCGGTGCGGCGCACGACGACGACGTTCTTGACCATCACATGCTGTCTGGCGGCGATGTCGATCGCCTTGTCGGTGTTCTCCTTGAGCGGGATCGGCTTGCCGCCGCGCAGGCCCTCGTCGGCTGTAATGACGAAGGTCGATTCGCAATCGACAATGCGGCCGGCCAGCGCGTCCGGCGAAAAGCCGCCGAAGACGATCGAATGGATGGCGCCGATGCGCGTGCAGGCCAACATCGCATAGGCCGCTTCCGGGATCATCGGCATGTAGATGGTGACGCGGTCGCCTTTCTTGACGCCGTGCTTCTTCATGACATTGGCCAGCCGGCAGACGTGCTCGTAAAGCTCGTTATAGGTGACCTTCTTGTCGTCGTAGGGATTGTCGCCTTCCCAGATGATGGCGGTCTGGTTGCCGCGCTTCTTCAAATGGCGGTCGATGCAATTGTAGGAGACGTTGGTCTCGCCGTCCTCGAACCATTTGATCGAGACCTTGCCGTCGAAGGACGTGTTCTTGACCTTGCTGAACGGCTTGAACCAGTCGATGCGCTTGCCGTGCTTGCCCCAGAACTTGTCCGGATTTTTCACGCTGTCGGCATACCATTTCAGGTAGGTGTCGTTGTCGATCAGCGCATTCTTCTTCCACGCCGGCTGGACGCGATGGATCTTTACCTCGGACATTTCTGGCATTCCTCCCGAACCGTTCCGCTGGCTTGGCGCCAACGGTTTCGCGGCAAGCTGCCCGCGAATTCGGCGGCATTATTAACAGTTCCGGGCTGGCGGCAACATTAGACGTTGGATTCGCGTGGCGGGATGCCGCAGTTGCTGTTTTCGGTTGTATCAGCACTCGGCGACGGTCGCTGCTAACTGCATGTTTTCGCGCGTAAAACCCGTTTGCGATCAGGAAAAATCAATAGACAGTTAAGGAACGGCGCGCACAATTTGGAGTTGGGAGGAATGGAGAATCAACCAGGGGACCGCCCAAAGGGGACTGCCATGCGCGACCATTCCGAAATGGACCTGATGCTCAAGGGGTATGGCCTGACCACGGCCAAGATCCTGTATCACTTTCCCGACCACCCGCATCTGCTGCAGAGCTTCATCTGGCAGGATTACGATCTGGCGCCGAAGTTTCCGGTGCTGATCAAATTCATCGAGTTCTGGAAGGCCAGACTGGATGGGCCGTTGCATTCGATCAGCTACACGCACCAGAAGCTGATCGCGCCGAATGAGTGGCGCAAGGTGGATGGGGAGTTCGTGCTGCACTGAGCGGCGCGCCTAATCTCCCCCCTTGAGGGGGAGATGGCCGCAAAGCGGCCAGAGGGGGTCGGTTCGACCGGACGCGACCTCTTGCGGCAGATTGAGGCTAGCGCTCCACGCGCAACGACCCCCTCTGTCGCCTTCGGCGACATCTCCCCGCAAGGGGGGAGATTGGCAGCGCCAGCCCTCATACCGCCGGCGGATTGAGTCGGGCAAAGCCTTCCTGGCGGCGATAGGGGAAATACGGGTAGGGCGCGGTGACTTCGCTTGCGGCGTCGAGCTTTTTGATCTGCTCCGGCGTCAACGCCCAGCCGACAGCGCTGAGGTTCTGGCGCAGCTGCTCTTCGTTGCGGGCGCCGATGATGACGGAGGACACAGTCGGGCGCTGCAACAGCCAGTTGATGGCGATCTGCGGCACGGTCTTGCCGGTTTCTAGCGCCACCGCGTCGAGCGCATCCATGACCCGGTAGAGATGCTCATCCGCGACCGGCGGGCCGAAATCGGCGGTGTCGTGCAGCCGGCTCTTTTCCGGCAGAGGCTGGCCGCGGCGGATCTTGCCGGTCAATCGGCCCCAGCCGAGCGGGCTCCACACCAGCGCGCCAACGCCTTGGTCGAGGCCGAGCGGCATCAGCTCCCACTCATAGTCGCGGCCGACCAGCGAATAGTAGACCTGATGCGCAGCATAGCGCGGGTAGCCGTGCTTGTCGGCCTCGGCCAGCGACTTCATCACTTGCCAGCCGGAGAAGTTCGAGACGCCGACATAGCGAAGCTTGCCGGCGCGCACGAGGTCGTCGAGCGTCGACAGTACTTCCTCGATCGGCGTGCCGGCGTCGAAGGCATGCAGTTGCAAGAGGTCGATGTAGTCGGTGCCCATGCGCTTCAGGGCGGCGTCGACGGATTTGATTAGCCGCGAACGGGATGAGCCCCAATCGGCCGGTCCGTCGCCCATCGGCAGCGACGTCTTGGTCGAGATCAGCACGGCGTCGCGGCGGCCCTTGATGGCTTCGCCCAGCACCTCTTCCGAAGCGCCGTTCGAATAGACGTCGGCGGTGTCGAACAGATTGACGCCTGCCTCGAGGCAGATGTCGATCAACCGCCGTGCCTCCTTTGCGTCGCTGTCGCCCCAGGCGCCGAACAGCGGGCCGGAGCCGCCGAAGGTGCCGGCGCCGAAGGAGAGCGCGGGCACTTTCAGGCCCGATGCGCCGAGACGTCGATAATCCATGTGTTTGTCCTTTCAGGTACGAGCCGAAGCTGCGGATGCGTCGCTCAGTTTTTGACCAGTGTGGCGAGGTCGATGGCGTCGGCCATGGCCTGGTTTCCCTTGTCGCCGGGATGCAGGTGGTCGCCGGAATCGAATTCGGGCAGCAGGCGTGTCGGATGCGCCGGATCGCGCAGCAGGAGGTCGAAATCGACCACGGCGTCGAAGGCGCCGCTGGTGCGGATCCAGTTGTTGATCCTCTGGCGCAGCGCGTCCTTTTCCGGCGTATAGTAGGTATCGAGCGGCGTCCCGCTCAACGCGCCTTCGAAGGGCGTCAGCGTGGCGCCGACAATGCTGAGATTGTGGGCGTGGGCCTGAGCGGCGAGCTGCAAGTAGCCGCTTGTCAAGGTTTCGAATGTAGGCAGGGCCTTTTCGGAGACGAAGGGCGTGCCTGGCCAGCTGATGTCGTTGATGCCGATCAGCAGGATCACCGCCTTGACACCGGGCTGGGCCAGGACATCGCGGTCGAAGCGGGCGGATGCCTTCACGCCCATGGCGTCGTCCAGCAGCCTGGCGCCGGATATGCCGGCGTTGAGCACCGCTACCTGCTTCGGGGTGAGGCGCTCCGCCAGGAAGTCCGGCCAGCGGTTGTCGGCATCCAAAGTGGCGCCGGCGCCGTCGGTGATCGAATCGCCGATGGCGACGACAGCGCCATCATTTGCCGGTGCGTCGACCAGGATTTCGCTAATCAATATGCGTGCGTCGGTGGTCTGCGTGGCCGCGAATGCGTCCGAAGCCGTCTGATTGCCATCGCCGATATAGGCGGTCTGCTTGCCGTCCCAATGGAATGTGGCGAGCGGCGTTTCCTGCGGCAGATAGACCGAGACCGAAAGCCGGCTCAAGGCATCGAGGCGCAGGTCTACCGGATCGCTGATCAGAGATGTGCCCGGCGCGATTGCGGCCCTGGTCTGTCCGCCAAAGGTCAGTACGCGATCGGTGCCGGAGACGATTTTCGACCCCTCGCCGGCGACCGCCACATGGGCCTCGCCGATCTGGGCCGGCGTGCCGGTATATTCGTTCGACAGCACGACGCGGAATTTCTCGCCACCAAGGCTGATCCGGACCGTCTGGCGAATGGTCTGGTTCTCAAGCTGCGGCGGTATCTTCACCGGCAAGGCAAAATCGGCGCTCCATCTCGATTGCGGACTGGCCAGCCAGGTGCCGACCCACGCTTGCTTTTCCCCGGCTATCGCCGGGCTGAACATCAACGACGCCGCCAGTGCGAGCGAAACGAGCTTCAGATGCCTGGCCGCAATGGCGGCGTGGCGAACCGGATGTCTGCTGTTGGTCACAACGGTCTCTCCTGTTGGGTTCGTGCTTTTGTCGGTGGAACCTTTCGGCGCTGCGGTCACTCCGCGGCGCCGGGGCAGACGGCGACAGGTGCCAATCGCTCGCTTCTGTCGAGGCGCAGCGCCAGCGTGGCGACGCCGAGTGCCGCGACCGGCAGCAAAGCGGCGACCCAGGTCAGCGAGCCCAAGCCAAGGCCATGGGCAATCACCGCGCCGCCAAGCCAGGCGCCGGCGGCATTGCCGAGGTTGAAGGCGGCGATGTTGAAGGAGGAGGCGAGGCTTTGGCCGGCACCTTGCGCCTTTTCCAGCACCCACATCTGCAGCGGCGCCACGGTGGCGAAGGCGGCAGCGCCGAGCAGGCCGACATAGATGACCGCCATTATCTGGCTGTGGACGGCGAAGGTCATGGTTGCCAGCACCAGCGCCAGCACGACGAGGCTGCCGAGCACGGCCGGCACCAGCCAGCGATCGGCGACCTTGCCGCCAAGCAGATTGCCGGCGATGAGGCCGCCACCGAAGACAAGCAGGATCGGCGACACGGCCGCTTCGCTAAAGCCGGTGATCTCGGTCAGCAACGGGGCAATGTAGGTGAAGACGGCGAAGACGCCGGCATAGCCAAGCACGGTGGTGGCCAGGCCGAGCAGCACGGGCGTGCGGCGCAGCACGGCAAGGTCGGCGCGCAGATTGGTCTTTTCGGGGGCTTCCTGGCTGCGTGGCACGAGAGTCAGGATGACGGCGAAGGCTGCCAGGCCGACCAGGGTTACGGCCCAGAAGGTGGCGCGCCAGCCAAAGGCCTGGCCGAGCCATGTGCCGAAGGGCACGCCGAGGATGTTGGCGATGGTCAGGCCGGTGAACATCAGCGCGATCGCCGAGGCCTTCTTGTTGGGCGCGACCAGGCCGGTGGCAACCACCGAGCCGACGCCGAAGAAGGTGCCATGGGCAAAGGCGGTGATGATGCGGGCGCCCATCAGCGTCCAGTAGTCAGGAGCGATCGCACAGGCGAGATTGCCGAGCGTGAAGATCGCCATCAGCGCCAAAAGCACGGTCTTGCGCGGCCAGTTGCCGGTGGCGATCGTCAAAAGCGGCGCGCCGATGACGACGCCCAGCGCATAGCCGGAAATGAGCTGGCCGGCGGCCGAGATCGAGACGCCGAGATCTTTGCTGACATCGATCAGCAGACCCATGATGACGAATTCGGTGACACCGATGCCGAAAGCACCGGCAGCGAGGGCATAAAGAGCAAGAGGCATGGCGGTTTCCAGTTCGACAATGACGAGCGCCCTGTCCAAACCCGCGCCCCGACCCAGAAGATCGTGTCGCCACGCCTTGTGAACCAGACTTGCCATAGGCATATTTCCTGTGAAATAGATTCACAGATGGCCAGACCCGACATCAACCGCTCCGGCGAGATCGAAGTGTTTGTCCGCGTCGTCGAGACGGGCAGCTTCTCGGCGGCAGCACGCGCGCTGCGCATGACGCCGTCGGCGGTCAGCAAACTGATCGCGCGGCTGGAGGCAAGGCTCGGCGCGCGGCTGGTCAGCCGCTCGACGCGCAAGCTGCAGCTGACGCCGGAAGGCACGGCCTTCTACGACAGCGGCGTGCGTATCCTGGCCGACATGGCGGCGGCCGAGCGCGAGGCGGCCGTGGGTGCCGCACCGCGTGGGCGGCTGCGCGTCAACAGCTACGTCCCCTTCGGGGTGCATCGGTTGATCCCGCTGCTGCCACGCTTTCTCGAACGCTATCCGGAGATCTCGGTCGATCTGGTGCTGACCGACAGCGTCATCGACCTGATGCAGGAGCGCGCCGACGTCGCCATTCGTGCCGGTCCGCTCGGCGAATCACGACTGGTGGCGCGCAAGCTCGGGCAATGCCGAATGACGGTCGTTGCCGCACCGTCCTACCTCAGGACGCATGGCACGCCGCTGACACCGGCCGATCTCGATCAACACAATCGCATGGCTTTCGGCTTTGTCCGGCATGTCGATGGCTGGCAGTTCTTCGACGCAGCCGGCAACGCGATCATGGTTCCCATCATGGGAAACACAGTGGTCAGCGACGGCGAGTCGATGCGGCTGATGGCGGTCGGCGGCGCCGGCATTGCCCGGCTGGCGCACTGGCATGTGGCGGATGACATCGCGGCGGGTCGGCTGACGGCGCTGCTGGAGGATTTCAATCCAGGCGACGAGGAGCCCACCCACGCCGTCTATGTCGGCCAGGGCCAGCATTTGCCGGCACGGGTGCGGGCCTTTCTCGATTTTCTGGTCGAGAGCGTGCGGATGGGAGCATGATCCCGAAAAGTGGAATCCGGTTTTCGGAAAAGATCATGCTCCAACAAGGTCCTGACAGACATTCGGGAGCCAATTGGCTCCCGAAGCATCAGATCAGCTGAGATAGATTTACTTTTTCGGAGTGAACGGCGCCGGGCGACGGCCGGCGCCCTGGCGTTCCAGCATCCAGCCGGGATATTCGGCCGGCAGGGCGCTGACCTCGTCCAGCCTGGCGAGATCGTCGGCGTCGAGCTTCAGCTCAGTGGCGGCAAGGTTCTGTTCGAGCTGCTCCATGCGGCTGGCGCCGATGATGACGCTCATGACGAAGGGTTTTGCCAGGACATAGCCGAGCGCTACCGTGGCGACGCTGACATCGTGCTTCTTCGCGATGTCGCGCATGACGGCGACAGCGGCCCCGGCGCGGTCCTCGTTGACCGGCGGGAAGTTGAAGGCGGCACGCCGGCCTTCGCCATTGCCGGGCGCGCCGGGGCCGTATTTGCCCGATAGCAGGCCGCCGGCCATCGGCGACCATACCATCAGGCCGAGCTTTTCCTCGTTGATGAGCGGCACGATCTCGCGTTCGAGGTCGCGGCCGGCGATCGAATAGTAGGACTGGATGGTCTCGAAGCGCGAAAAACCCTTGCGCTCGGCAATGCCCAGCGCCTTGGCGATGCGCCAGGCCTGCCAGTTGGAGACGCCGACATAGCGCACCTTGCCGCTGGCGACGAGGTCGTCGAGCGCCCGCAGCGTCTCGTCGATCGGCGTCACCGCATCGGTGCCGTGCAACTGGTAGAGATCGATATGATCGAGCTGCAGCCGCTCAAGGCTGCCTTCGACCGAATCCATGATGTGGCCGCGCGAGGAGCCGCGCTTGTTCGGACCCTGGCCCATGGTGCCATGCACCTTGGTGGCGATGATGACGTCGGAGCGTTTGACGCCGAGATCCCTGAGCGACTGGCCGAGCAGGCGCTCGGAGTCACCGAAGGAATAGACATCGGCGGTGTCGAAGAAATTGACGCCGGCGGCGATGGAGCGGGCAACGATGTCGTTGACGCCCTTCTGGTCAAGGCTGGCGATCAGGCCCCATTGGGCATTCTCGCCGGCGGCGCCGAAGGTCATGGTGCCGAGGCACAGTTCGGAGACGAACATCCCCGTATTCCCGAGTTGATTGTAGCGCATGGTGGCGGCTCCAGAAGATGTGTGATGACACCAAGCAAATAGGAACGGTACGTTTCGTTTCCAGTGGTGGCGCAATGAACCTGTCGAAGCTGGCCCATCATCTGCTGCCGAACTGGCGATCGATCAGAAATCGACATCCCGGATCATCGTCTCGGGACGGCGATTGACCTCCTCGACGAAGTCGTCATCCCATTCGGGGCCGGAAAGGAGATATTCCGCAAGCGAAGGTTTTGTGCCGACGAGCGTATCGTAGGCTTCGACAGCCAGTACGACCGCAGCGGGCTTTCCGCTCAAGGTAATGGTCTGCGGGCCCTTCTCGCGCGCCTGCTGAATAAGCTCCGAGAGGTTGTTTCTGGCGGTCTGAAGATTCCAGTTCATGAAGACTGCTTCGCTAGATAGCCTGCTATCCATACCAGACACTTCCGAAGGATGGCAGCGCCTGGCTGCTACCGGCTCCCAAAAATCGCCGAGCCCACCCGAACGCTGGTGGCGCCGAAGGCGATCGCCGTTTCATAATCGCCGGACATGCCCATCGACAGTTTGGCGACTCCGGCTTCGCGGGCCAGCTTTTCCAGCAAAGCGAAATGCGGGCCGGGGTTCTCGTCCGCCGGCGGGATGCACATCAGGCCTTCGATGGCCAGTCCATGAACATCGCGACAGCGGGCGACGAAGGCGACGGCGTCGCGCGGCTCGATGCCTGCCTTTTGCGGTTCCGAGCCGGTGTTGACCTGGACGTAGAGCTTTGGCGCGCGGCCCTGGCGCACGATCTCCTTGGCGAGTTCGGCGGCGATCTTTTCGCGGTCGACGGTCTCGATGACGTCGGCGAGCGCAACGGCTTCTTTCGCCTTGTTCGATTGCAGCGGCCCGATGAGATGCAGTCGGATGTCAGGGAATTCGGCTTTCAGCTCCGGCCATTTGCCTTGCGCTTCCTGCACGCGGTTTTCGCCGAAGACGCGCTGGCCGGCCTCGATGACCGGGCGGATGGCGTCGGCCTCAAAAGTCTTCGACACCGCAACCAGCGTCACGGAACCGGCGTCGCGGCCGGCTTCGCGCTCGGCAGCGGCGATCCTCGTCTTCACGGCGAAAAACTGTTCGACGACGCTGGCCATGCCTATATCCTGCCTGTCTTTAATCGCCCTCGCCGGTTCGTCGCAGTTGACGGGTCCGGCAATCCATGGTGAACACCGCGACGACATTTACCTTGGCCACCGGGCCTTGTCCGGCGGTCTGCGCCTGCTTTTAAGTGAAAATCATCCGATGGCAACCGAACGATACAATCCGCGCGCGTCAGAGCCCAAATGGCAGAAGGCCTGGGCCGAGAAGAAGCTGTTCGAAGCGCATAACAACGACCCGAAGCCGAAATACTACGTGCTGGAGATGTTCCCTTATCCCTCGGGGAAGATCCATATCGGCCATACCCGCAACTATACGATGGGCGACGTGGTGGCGCGCTACAAGCGGGCCAAGGGTTTCAACGTGCTGCACCCGATGGGCTGGGACGCCTTCGGCATGCCGGCCGAAAATGCGGCGATGCAGAACAAGGTCCATCCCAAGGAATGGACCTACGCCAATATCGCGGCCATGCGCGAGCAGCTCAAGATGATGGGCCTGTCGCTGGACTGGTCGCGCGAGTTCGCCACCTGCGACGTCGATTATTACCACCGCCAGCAGATGCTGTTCCTCGATTTCGTCGAGAAGGGGCTGGTGACGCGCAAATCCTCCAAGGTCAACTGGGACCCGGAGGACATGACGGTGCTCGCCAACGAGCAGGTCATCGACGGCCGCGGCTGGCGCTCGGGCGCGCTGGTCGAGCAGCGCGAGCTGACGCAGTGGTTCTTCAAGATCACCGATTTTGCGCAGGACCTGCTGGACTCGCTGGACGGGCTCGGCGAATGGCCGGAAAAGGTCAAGCTGATGCAGCAGAACTGGATCGGCCGCTCGGAAGGGCTGCTGATCCGCTGGCCGCTGGCAGCGCCGGTTGGCGACACGCACGAGCTGGAAGTCTACACGACCAGGCCCGACACCATCTTCGGTGCCTCCTTCATGGCTGTTGCCGCCGACCATCCACTGGCCAAAAAGGCCGCCGAGAACAATGTCGAGCTGGCCAAGTTCATCGACGAAATCAGGCACATGGGCACTTCGGTGGCCGCGCTTGAGACAGCCGAGAAGAAGGGCTTCGACACCGGTGTTCGCGTCGTCCATCCGTTCGACGGCTCATGGACGCTGCCGGTCTACGTCGCCAATTTCGTGCTGATGGAATACGGCACGGGCGCCATCTTCGGCTGCCCGTCGGGCGACCAGCGCGACCTCGACTTCGCCAACAAATACGGCCTGCCGGTCATTCCGGTGGTGATGCCGGAAGATGGCGACGCCAAGACCTTCCAGGTCACGGAAGAGGCCTATGTCGATGACGGCGTGATGATCAATTCGCGCTTCCTCGACGGCATGAAGCCGGAGCAGGCATTCGACGAAGTCGCAAAACTCTTGGAGCAGAAAAGCATTGGCGGCCGGCCGATGGCCGAGCGCAAGGTGAATTTCCGCCTGCGCGACTGGGGCATTTCGCGCCAGCGCTACTGGGGCTGCCCGATCCCGATGATCCATTGCGAGGATTGCGGCGTGGTGCCGGTGCCGAAGGCCGACCTGCCGGTCAAGCTGCCCGACGACATCGAGTTCGACCGTCCCGGCAATCCGCTCGACCGTCATCCGACCTGGCGGCATGTGAAATGCCCGCAATGCGGCAGGGATGCGCGGCGCGAGACCGATACGATGGACACGTTCGTCGATTCGTCCTGGTATTTCGCGCGCTTCACCGCGCCCTGGGCCAACGAGCCGACCGAGCCCAAGGCTGCCGATGACTGGCTGGCGGTCGACCAGTATATTGGCGGCATCGAGCACGCGATCCTTCACCTGCTCTATTCGCGCTTCTTCACCCGCGCCATGCGCGAGACCGGGCATCTGGACCTGGCCGAGCCGTTCAAAGGTCTGTTCACGCAAGGCATGGTGGTGCACGAGACCTACCGCGTCGGCGGCGCCTCGACCAATGGACGCTGGCTGTCGCCGGCTGAGGTCAAGTTCGAGGATGTCGGCGGCAAGCGCTGCGCCATCGAGATCGCCACCGGCGAAGAGGCGGCAATAGGCTCGCTCGAAAAGATGTCGAAGTCGAAGAAGAACACGGTGAGCCCGGAAGACATCACCGACGGCTACGGCGCCGATACCGCGCGCTGGTTCATGCTGTCGGATTCGCCGCCCGAGCGCGACGTCGAATGGACCGACGATGGCGCCGCCGGCGCGCACCGCTTCATCCAGCGCGTCTGGCGACTGGTGTCGATCGCCGCCGAGACGCTCGATGGCGTCAAGCCGCAAGCGGCGAAGGATGGCGAGGCGGGCGCCGTTTCCAAGGCCGCGCACAAGATCCTGAAGGCGATCGGCGAGGATATCGAGAAGCTCGGCTTCAACCGCGCCATCGCCCGTATCTACGAACTGGCCAACGCGCTGACCACGCCGCTCAACGACGTTGCCGAGGGCAAAGCCGATGCGGCGCTGAAAGGCGCCTGCCGTGAGGCGGTGGAGATCCTGGTGCATGTGGTCGCGCCGGTCATGCCGCATCTGGCGGAAGAGTGCTGGCACACGCTGGGCGGCACAGAACTGGTCGCCGAGAGGCCGTGGCCGGTCTACGATCCGGCGCTGGTCGTCGACAACGAGATCGTGCTACCGGTCCAGGTCAACGGCAAGAAGCGCGGCGATTTGACAATTGCCCGCGACGCGGACCAAGGTGCGGTCGAAAAAGCGGTTCTGGCTCTCGACTTCGTGCAGAAAGCGCTGGAAGGTAAGGCGCCCCGCAAGGTGATCATCGTGCCGCAGAGGATCGTCAATGTCGTTGCCTGATTTCGGAAAGACGACGCATGTGCTGCGCCGCGCCGCACTCTGCGGACTGGTCGCCTCGATGGCGCTGGTTTCAGCCTGCACCGTGCGTCCGCTCTATTCCAGCGCGCCGCTGACATCAGGCTCGACGGTCAGCGCATCGGCGGAACTCGCCTCGATCGCGGTCAAGCCGGTCAAGACACGATATGCCCAGCAGGTCCGCAACAATCTGATCTTTGCCTTTGGCCAAGGTGCCGGCGAGACGACGGCGCCGGTCTATATGCTCGATCTCGGTGTCAGCGAACTGGTCGAATCGGCCGCCGTGGTGCAGATTCAGACCGACGAGGACGAGCCGACGGCAGGTACTGTGACGCTGACGGCGAATTATGTGCTGACCGATGCCAAGACCGGTGTGGTCATCGCCACCGGCAAGCGCTCGATCCCGTCATCCTTCGACAAGCCGACCCAGGAGTTCGCCTCCTACCGGGCGCAGATCGACGCCGAGAACCGCGCAGCTAGGGAGCTCGCGGAAATGCTCAGCCTGTCCGTCGCCCAGGATCTGGTAAAACACGGCAAAAAGGCTGGCTAGCGCCGCTTTCGGTTCACGGGAAACGCCATATCGGTCCTAACGCGCGTCGCGCCGAAACGGATTCATGCGACGCGCTTCAAGTCTTTTTATGACGCATATCGTTCTCTCGAACCGGAACCACTTTTGAGCGACATGCATTAGTGCCCGGCCCGCTTCGCAGTGCCGAGGGTTCTTCCTTTTGACCCGACGTATGTGGATGAGAGGATGATCGTGGGATGACGATCGTCGGCTCGAATCCGGCCCGCGCACCGTCGCTGTGAAAGATACATTTCGGCCGCTCCAAAAGCGCTGACGGGAAGCAACTGTTAACCACTCGCTCCCTATTGCTCAGAAGACATTTCAGAGCGAGTCTTGAGTATGGAATCCAAGCGTTTTCCTCGGGTCAATTCATTGAAGCCAGCTTCGCCCGATGACCCCGAGGGGAAGCGTTCAAACGGCATCAGCGGCAAGGTGGATGGCCGGCAGGCCGGCCCGACCAGGGCCGGCAATCTTCCGCCACCCGTTGATCTCGGCGGCAATGACAGCCCTGCCTGGCAGGATTACTTCTTCCTGTCGCCCAATGTGCGGTTCACGCGCACGCCGGACTATGAAGCCAGCACACGCCCGCGCGAGCAGGGTGATGCCGGGCAAAACGAGCAACCGGCGCAGCCCGCGCCGACGAGCGATCGCAATCCTGCCCTGAACGCCGCTCCGCCACCCGCCGGCAGCGCGCCCCATGCCCATGGCAACGCAAGGCAGCCTGCCTCGCCCGGTCATCCCGATGACAAGGCAAGGGCGGGGACGGCCGCCGCGGCACGCACACCGGCAGCGCCTGCCCAGGGAACGGCGGCATCGGTCCGCTCGCCAAGCCGCGGGAATGCGCGCTGGCCCTATCTGTCGGATCACGTCTTCTTCGAACTCATGGCGCCCTACATGATCGAGAGCCCGCTGCCGGCTCCGCAGGCGGTTCCGCGTCCGGCCGCACCCGTTGCCGGCTCACGGGCCGACATCCGTGCCGTGACGGCGGCCGATCCCACCGCGTCGTTTCGTGTCATCGACTGCCTTCCGGGCCTGCAGGCTCCGTCTGCTGCGCCGGAGGTCCGTCCGGCCAATTCGAACCAGGCCGTGGCTCAGCCCGCGGCGAGCAGCACGCCGCAGCGCGCCCGGGCGGCGGTCGCGGTTGCCACCGCTGCGGGCAACGCCGCTCCGGCGCGGGTTGCGCAAGGCGCGGAAGAGACCGTACAGGCTCCGGTCATGCGCGTGTCGGCGCCGCTGCCCATGGCGGGCAAGATCGTGCCCGCCGCGACCGATGGGGCATACGAGCTCCCCTCGGAAGAGCTGCTGCAGCAGCCGCCGGAAGGGCAAGGCTTCTACATGTCGCAGGAGCGGCTCGAGCAGAATGCCGACCTGCTGGAAAGTGTGCTCGAGGATTTCGGCGTGCGCGGCGAAATCATCCATGTTCGTCCAGGTCCGGTCGTCACCCTCTATGAATTCGAGCCGGCGCCGGGTGTCAAATCGTCCCGCGTCATCGGGCTTGCCGACGATATAGCACGTTCCATGTCTGCGGTTTCGGCACGCGTCGCCGTCGTGCCCGGCCGCAACGTTATCGGCATCGAGCTTCCGAACGAGACTCGCGAGACCGTCTATTTCCGCGAGCTGATCGAATCGCAGGGTTTTCGCAAGACCAGTTGCAAGCTGGCGCTTTGCCTCGGCAAGACGATCGGCGGCGAACCCGTCATCGCCGAACTGGCGAAAATGCCGCATCTGCTGGTCGCCGGCACCACCGGCTCCGGCAAGTCGGTTGCCATCAACACGATGATCCTGTCGCTGCTCTACCGGCTGAAGCCACAGGAATGCCGGCTGATCATGGTCGATCCCAAGATGCTCGAGCTCTCCGTCTATGACGGCATCCCGCATCTTCTGACCCCCGTCGTCACCGATCCCAAGAAGGCGGTCACCGCGCTCAAATGGGCGGTGCGCGAGATGGAGGACCGCTACCGCAAGATGGCGCGGCTCGGCGTGCGCAACATCGACGGCTACAATGAGCGCGCCGCCCAAGCCCGCGACAAGGGCGAGACGGTCGTCATGACGGTGCAGGCCGGCTTCGAAAAAGGCACCGGCGCGCCGCTGTTCGAGCAGCAGGAAATCGACCTGGCGCCAATGCCCTACATCGTCGTCATCGTCGATGAGATGGCCGACCTGATGATGGTCGCCGGCAAGGAGATCGAAGGCGCCATCCAGCGCCTGGCGCAGATGGCCCGTGCCGCCGGCATCCATCTGATCATGGCCACGCAACGCCCCTCCGTCGATGTCATCACCGGCACGATCAAGGCCAACTTCCCGACCCGCATCTCCTTCCAGGTCACGTCCAAGATCGACAGCCGCACCATCCTGGGCGAGCAGGGCGCCGAACAGCTGCTCGGTCAGGGCGACATGCTGCACATGATGGGCGGCGGGCGTATTTCGCGTGTTCACGGCCCCTTTGTCTCCGACGCGGAGGTCGAACATGTCGTGGCGCATCTGAAGGCGCAGGGCCGCCCCGAATATCTGGAAACCGTGACGGCGGACGAGGATGAGGAAGAAATCGAAGACGACCAGGGCGCGGTCTTCGACAAGGGATCCATCGCGGCCGAGGACGGCGATTCCAGTTATGACGAAGCGGTCAAGGTGGTGGTGCGCGACAAGAAGTGCTCGACATCATACATCCAGCGCCGCCTTGGCATCGGCTACAACCGCGCCGCTTCCCTGGTCGAGCGTATGGAAAAGGAAGGCCTGGTCGGCGCCCCCAACCATGTCGGCAAGCGCGAGATCATCATGGGGCGGCGCCCGCCGGCGGCCGCGCCTGACGATAAGGGGACGGACTGATCGGCGACGGGATTTCTTCTGAAGCGCAATAAAAAAAGGCCGGTTGCCCGGCCTTTTCCGTGGAAAGCGATGTTGGCTTCAGCCGATGGTCTGGCCGGTCTTGGCCCAGTCGGCCGCGAACTGATCCAGACCCTTGTCGGTCAACGGGTGCTTGACCAGCGCCTTGAGCGTCGCCGCCGGCGCGGTAACCACATCGGCGCCGATCAGGGCTGCCTGCTTGACATGGTTTACGGTGCGAACCGAAGCGACGAGGATCTCGGTGTCGAAATCATAATTGTCGTAGATCTGACGGATTTCCTGGATCAGCTCCATGCCGTCGGCGCCGGTGTCGTCGACGCGGCCGACGAAGGGCGAGATGAAGGAGGCGCCGGCCTTGGCCGCCAGCAGCGCCTGGTTGGCCGAGAAGCACAGCGTCACATTGACCATGCGGTTCATCTCGGTGCGGATCGTCTTGCAGGCGCGCAGGCCGTCGAGCGTCAGCGGCACCTTGATGCAGACATTGTCGGCGATCTTGGCCAGGATCTTGGCTTCGGCCATCATGTCCTTGTATTCGCTTGCGACGACCTCGGCCGAAACCGGACCCTTGACGATGTCGCAGATCTGCTTGGTGACTTCGGCGATCTTGCCGCCGGACTTCAGGATCAGCGAGGGATTGGTGGTGACGCCGTCGAGCAGCCCCAGATCGTTCAGTTCCTTGATGTCCTTGATGTCCGCGGTGTCGACAAAAAATTTCATGGGGGGTCTCCTGAAAGATTTCCATGTGCATGCCAATGCACATTCGGGGTTGCCCTTTGATCTAGACCAAAGTCGGGGCAAGGTCACGCCCGATGATCGAAGATTCGCCCTTTGTCGCAGCCGCGCCGGTGCTGGTGCCGATGCCCGCCGAACGACCCTACACCTACGCCGTGCCCGCCGGCATGCGTGTGGTGCCGGGCTCGATCGTGCGCGTGCCGCTGGGCCCACGCCAGGTTGCCGGTATCGTCTGGGATGGTGCGGTCGAAAACATCGACGCCAAAAAGCTGCGGCCGATCGAACAGGTCTTCGACTGTCCGCCGATCGATCGCGGCATGCGCCGTTTCGTCGACTGGATCGCGCAATACACGCTGTCGCCGCCCGGCATGGTGGCGCGCATGCTGTTGCGCGCGCCGGAGGCTTTCGATCCCGAACCGTGGATCGAAGGCCTGTTGCGGACCTCTCTCATGCCCGATCGGATGACGGATGCGAGGACGCGTGTGCTGGAGACGGCGGAAGGCGGGCTTGCCTGGACGCGATCCGGCCTGGCGCATGCCGCCGGCGTGTCGACGACGGTGATCGAGGGGCTCAAGGCGCAAGGTGTGTTCGAAACGGTGATGATCCCGCCGCGGCCGGTGGTCGCCGCGCCCGATCCTTCCTATGCCACGCCGGAGCTGATGACCGATCAGGCCGATGCGGCTGCCATGCTGCGCGCCAATGTCGCGGCCGCTGCTTTCAACGTCACGCTGCTCGACGGTGTCACCGGATCGGGCAAGACCGAGGTTTATTTCGAAGCGGTGGCGGCGGCTCTCGACCAGGGCAAACAGGTGCTGATCCTGTTGCCGGAAATCGCGCTGACGCATGCCTTCCTCGAACGCTTCCAGCAGCGCTTCGGCGCCAAGCCGGCGGAATGGCATTCCGACCTGCCGCCCCGGATGCGCGAAAAGGTCTGGCGGCAGGTGGCCGAAGGTGGCGTGCGCGTCGTTGCCGGAGCGCGCTCCGCGCTGTTCCTGCCGTTCAAGGAGCTCGGCCTGATCGTCGTCGACGAGGAACACGACCCTGCCTACAAGCAGGAAGACCGCGTCTTCTACAATGCGCGCGACATGGCGGTGGTGCGCGGCCATATCAGCGGCTTTCCGGTGGTGCTGGCGTCAGCGACGCCGTCGGTCGAAAGCCGGGTCAATGCACAACAGGGCCGTTATGCGAGGGCGGTGCTTTCGGCGCGTTTCGCCGAGGCCGCCCTGCCCGATTTGAAGACAATCGACATGCGCCGCGCGCCACCGGCCCGGGGCGGCTTCCTGTCGCCGCTGCTGATCGACCAGATGCAGCGCACGCTGGAGAAAAAGGAGCAGTCGCTGCTGTTCCTCAATCGGCGCGGCTATGCGCCGCTGACCCTGTGCCGGGTCTGCGGCCACCGCTTCGGCTGCCCGGTCTGCTCGGCCTGGCTGGTTGAGCACCGCTTTCGCGGTCAGCTCGTCTGCCATCATTGCGGGCACAATGAGAAGCGGCCGGAGGCTTGCCCAGAATGCGGCACGCTTGACCATCTCGTCGCCTGCGGGCCAGGCGTCGAGCGCATCGCCGAAGAGGTCGTCTCGCATTTCCCCGACGCGCGCACCATCGTCCTGTCATCCGACCTGATGGGCGGGGTGCGGCGACTGCGGCTGGAACTCGAAGCCATCGCCAATGGCGAGGCCGACATCGTCATAGGCACGCAGCTGGTCGCCAAGGGCCACAATTTTCCCAATATGACGCTGGTCGGCGTCGTCGATGCCGATCTGGGTCTCGCCAATGGCGATCCGCGCGCCGCCGAGCGCACTTTTCAGCTGCTCAGCCAGGTGACCGGACGCGCCGGCCGCACCGGCAAGAAGAGTCTTGGCCTGCTGCAGACTTTCCAGCCGGACCACCCGGTGATGCGGGCGATCGTGTCGGGCGATGCCGAGGCATTTTACGAGCGTGAGATCACTGAGCGCGAACGAGCGGCCTTGCCGCCCTTCGGCCGGCTCGCCGGCGTCATTGTCAGTGCGGTGACGCGGGCGGAGGCCGAAGGCCACGCGCGCGGCCTGCGCCGAGCCGCGCCCCAGGCCGGCGACCTGTTCGTGCTCGGCCCGGCCGAAGCGCCGCTGTCGCTGCTCGGCGGCCGCCATCGCTTTCGCCTGCTGATCCAGGGCGAGCGCCGCGCCGACATGCAGACCTTCATCCGCACCATGCTCGCCGAAGGGCCGAAGCCGCGGGGTTCGGTCAGGGTGCAGGTCGATATCGACCCGCAGAGCTTTTTGTAGCGGCCGCATTTCGCGGCCAAGCGGAACCGCTTGGGCCGTCTGTCGTGCGGACCGTGCTTCGGATCAGGCCGTCGGCCTTGCGATGATGCCGAGCAGTGGCGGCCGCGGGCCTTGGCCTGTCACCGTCTTGTCTATCTGGTAGCCGGCCCTTGTCAGCCGTACCGCGACCGCACGCTCGATGGTCGAAATCTGATCCGCGCCTGGCGGTTCGAAGAACAGCAACAGCCGGCCTCGAGGCACCAGCAGCGAACGGATGACCGCGAGTTCGCGTGCCGCCTCCAGCCAGAACAGATTGACGTTGATGGCAAACACCGTGTCGAAGGCGACACCCGAAGTGGCATAGTCCGCCAGCCTACCCAGCACCACCGATGCCTTGCCTGCCGCGATTGCAGCGTGGTTCCGGTCTTTTGCCGAACCGATCGCACTCTCGGACCGGTCGAGCCCGACGATATGGCCGTCAACGAGCCGTTCGGCCGCCAGCGCCATGGCGACCCCTCTGCCGCAACCGATCTCGAGCAGCCGCTCGCCGGGTTCGATGTCGAGATGCCCGATGGCCCAGACTATCCTTTCAGGTGCCGCCATCGGCCTCTCCGTTCTTTCGGCTTCGGCAGCATAGCTATTTGCGGCAGGTCTGCCAGTTGCTCGCTGGCGCTTGGCCAGCGTCAGCTATGATTGCCGTTATACGTCGCCGAAATCGCCGCCTGCGATGCGAAGAAAGGGTCGCCAGCGTCGCGCCGAAGCCGCGTGGTTCGGTCAGGGTGCAGGTCGATATCGACCCGCAAAGCTTCTTGTAGCGTTGAGGATTACAGCGTTGCCGGACCGCTCTCAGTGAACGGATTTAGGTAGGGCACGTCGAGAGAGGCAAAATGCCGGACGTTGGCGGTCAACACGGATAGGCTGTTTAAACGGGCTGTCGCTGCGATCAAGATATCTGCCAAGCCCGGATTGAAGCCTCGTGCGATAGTCGCGTCTTCAAGTCTTCCCGCTTCTCGCGCGACGATCGTATCGACCGGTATGATGCGTTGGTCGAATCCAATGACCAGGCTTTCGAACCAAAGGCTGAGGCGTTCTGCCTTTGCGTGCCCGCCAGACCGCATCAGTTTCGCAATGCCTCTTTCCACTTCCAAAACAACGATTGACGATATGTGCCAGGTGCCGCGCTCTCGCTGTTCTGCAACCCAGTTGCGAACGTGCGCGGGGAGCGCGGCGCGGTCGGGTGCGAAGGCCGAGACGAAAGATGTATCAAGCAGGTAGCCGTTCAAAATTCGACGTCCCGCGATGGCGATTGGTTGCGTTCCAGCTCGATGCCGCCCGGATACTGGAGCAGGAAGTCAACAAAGGCTTTTTGGCTGTCCTGCGGATAGAGCTTTCGCCCCTCATCAATTGGAACGACCATGGCAGTCGGTTTGCCATGCTTGGTGATGATAGTAGGCTCGCCGTTTCCAGCGGCCTCGACCAGTGCCGAGAGTCCGGCCTTCGCCTCCCGAAGCTGCATGGTTTTCATAGCGGCTCTCCTTGTGGTCTCATGTGGTCATAATATAGGAATTGCCCTGCGAAAGGAACAGTCACCATGAAAACCCTTGGCCTCATCGGCGGCATGAGTTGGGAATCGACGGCGATCTATTATCGCCTGCTCAACGAGATCGTGCGCGAGCGTCTGGGCGGGCTGCATTCGGCAAAGCTCTTGTTGTGGTCGTTCGATTTCGCCGAGATCGCCGAGCGGCAGCATAAGGGCGATTGGCAGGGCGCAGGCGTGCTGTTGATCGAGGCGGCGCGCAAGCTGGAGGCGGGCGGCGCCGAAGGGTTGCTGGTCTGCACCAACACAATGCACAAGCTTGCCGACCAGGTGCAGGTGGCGGTGTCGATCCCGCTGATCCACATTGCCGATGCCACGGCGGTCGCGGTCAAGGGCGTCGGTGTGGCGCGGCCGGCGCTGCTGGCGACGCGCTTCACCATGGAAGAAGATTTCTACAAGGGCCGGCTGGCCGACAAATATGATCTTCAGCCGGTGGTGCCGGACCAGGCCGGACGCGACATGGTGCACCGGGTGATCTATGACGAACTCTGCCAGGGCATCGTCAGCGCGCCATCGAAGTCGGCCTATATCGATGAAGTCGCCCGTTTGCGGCGCGATGAGAATATCGACAGCGTCATCATGGGTTGCACCGAGATCACCATGCTGATCGGTCAAGCCGATTTCGATATTCCGGTGTTCGATACGACACGCATCCATGCCGAGGCTGCGGTCGCGTTCATGCTGCCCTGAAGGGTCAACACAGAGATCAGGGCTGGGCGGTCACTGCGACATTGCCGCTGCCGACCACTTTCAGCTTCCATCCGTCCGCTTCCGTGCCGGCCAGATTGAGGTGCCCGGTCAGGAAGTACAAACGATCGGTGTCGGGGCCCTTGGCGGTGCAGAAGCGATCCTGCAGATAGGAGGGAGGCGTCGCCTGATAATACAGGTTGGCCACGATGCTGGCCGGACGCGCCCCCTTCGGCAGATCGGCCAGTGGTACCGAGTAGGTCAGCGTGTCGCTGCCGCCCGCCAGATAGTCGGAATCGTCTTCGACCTCGGTCGCGCCGACATCGATGGCCAATTCCTCATCGGCACCCAGCGCCTTGGCGATTTCAAGCCGGGCTTCGAGCGGCAGGAAGCCCGTGGGCAGAATCCGGTTGTCTTTCACTTCGGTGCAGATCGACAGGAAGCTGGTCGTCAACTCGCCTCCCGGCTTCGCGTGCGCGTTGCAGATCGGATTGGGCGTATTGGCGGGCGGTGTGGAAACCAGTTCCTGATAGATCTGAACCTGATCCTGCCGCGTGATCTTCTGGTAGTGCGGCTGATGCGGCCGTTCGCCGGGATGCAGGCGGCCGGAGCAATCATCTTTCCACCAGAGCTCGCCATCGAGCGGTTCGCCGTCGGCACCGACGATGACGCCGGCGGCGTTCGTCCGGCCGGAGACCCAGAGCGGCTCGCCGTTCTGGTCGAGCACGCTGACGGTTAGAAACGCACGCCGGAAACCGACGCCGGAGGGAAACTTGTGACCGGCGAGGCTCTTCACCGTCACTTTGGCGTCAAGCGTATCGGCGGTCATGGCTATATCGCTGACGGCGACGGCGGCGGTTGTCTGCGATGCCATGTCCAGCATCGCCTGCTCGGTGAGGATGAGCGGATCGACGGCTTTCTTGCCCATCATCGGGTCTCGCGTCCTGATGCCGAAGACATCGGGAAACTGCTGCGCCATCTTGACCAGGAAGACATTGAGACCAACCAGAGTGTGGCGGGCAAAGCCCTCGCGGGCGACAAGGTCCGGCGCGTTACTGGATTCCGTCTGCGGGAAATTGAGGTTCTCCTGGATGCTGGCGATCTTGCTCGTCGTCGGCGATCCGTCCTTTTCCACCGACGGCATGTGACAGCTCTGGCAGCTGCGCGGCGTGGCGCCGGCGCCCAGCGGGAGTGGCCCATCGGGGGTGCTGCCGGTTCGATAGGCGCTGAACGCCCATTCCGGATAGGTGGTTTGCTCATAGATATGCGCCAGCGTGTTGGTGCCTTGCAGAACCGGCAGATGAACCGTGTGGCAGGTCCCGCAAACCTCGGAACTCGTGATCGTGGCGTCGTGAACCGGTTTGATGCCGAGAGCGGTATGCATCGGCCCGACCTCCGGTTTCTCGAACGGGCCGATAAGCGTATCGGGCGAACCGACCATGAAGCTGCCGGTGAAGGTCTTGGCAAAACCGGTCGCATGCGGATTGAGCAGGGCCTGACGCTCGTCGACGCAGGCATTCTGCGGCTGGTCGCCAAGCGGTTCGCTGGCCTTGCTGTTGAGCACCATGCGGTGGCACGTCGTGCAGGTGATACCGTCACGGGCAAGCATGCCGTAATTGGCATGCGCGGCGCCCGGATTGCCGGCGGGCCACGGCACCGCATCGACCATGTCGCGGGAGAACAGTTCGCATTTGCCGGTGCGCGCCTTCTCGTCGATGTGAAACTGCCGTTCGCCGCCTATGCCATGACAGCCGAGGCAGACATCCTGCACGACGCCGGACATTTTGGGATGAAAGCTTTGCGTCTCGCTGGCCAGCTGCGCAAAGAAGATCGGATCGCGGCCGCCCAGCCCCATCGGAGAGGTTCGCCAGGTCGCAAAGGGCGACAGGTTGATCAGGCCGTCGCCATGCGGGTTCGGCTTGGTCATGTCGAACTGCAGCCCGGTGCTGCCGGCATCATGACAGCCGAGACACTGGCTGGAGGTCAGGAAGGTGTCGGACGCATCAGGCCCCTTGGCCCCGACCCAGGTGTTGTCATAGGTCTCGGAAGGCATTCGCGAGACCGTGTCAAAGGTCGGCATCTCGCGCACGTAAGCCCGCAGCGCGGCGACGACATCGGCGTTCGGACTGTAGAGCGGCTGGCCAAGGCGCGGGCTGGCGTTGACCGGCAAAACCACAGTCTGGTGCAAGGTCGGGGCCGGTGCTCCGTCGAAGAAATCCTGTGCGAGATAGTTGAGCGGCTTGCCCGGCTCGCCGGCGATATTCTTGGGAGATGCGAAGGTCAGATTGTCGGTCGCCGAGGCATGACAGTTCATGCAGTACTGGGCGAAGCCCATATTGGGCAGGCTGTTGTTGTCGGCCGGCAGGGCCGGCCAATCCGGAGTCCAGCCGCTCTGGCTGCCAAAGCCGTACCAACCCCAGAACCAGCCGTCATAAGAAGCGCCGGCATCGCGAATCATGATCGCGGCGCCGCTGGTTGGGAACAGTTTGCGAGGATCGACGGCACGGCAATCGGATGCCGGTTCGGAAAACATCTCCTTGACCATGATGGCGCCGTCGGGAACCGGCGGCGGATGATCGACCTCGCCTTCGGCCGGGCGGTTCTTGCGAAGCCAGTCCGCCATCTCGGGCGAATACCAGATCATCACAGGCGCGTGGGTTCCGAAGTCCTTGCCCTGCCAGGCGCCGTTGACCAGGGTCGCGATGCGCGGTCCGGCCTGGCGCACGAATTTGTCATGCACCCATCCGGCGGCCTCGTCGCGATAGCAGTAGCCGCCCAGATATTGGTTGAGCTTGTTTTCGTAGTCTCCCAGCGACAGTGCCGAGGGCTTCTTGATCGTGGGCTCGAGCTGGCGGCAGACCTGTGGATCGGCGGGAACCATGGCCGTCGGCCGTTCGGCGATGCAGTCGGCGCGCGCGCCTTGCGCGATCCCGGCAAGGGCTGCCGCGGCGACCCAGATTCTGGCCAGGTTCAATGTCCGGAAAAGCGCCGGCATGATCGTCTCCCATCTGAGATCCTGCCTGCCGCACTCCGTCCGTGCAGATTTCACAAGTGATCGTGAAAAATGTGAAGCTGCCAAGATGAACAAGCAGTCGACGAAATAAACATCGATACGATAATACTTGGTTTCCCCTGCGGCAAGCCAGGTATTCTATACTGGCGAAGAAATTGCGCCGGGGATGCTCATCTGCCTGGATTGCTTGCGCAACGGCCATTTCGGCCCACGAAGACGGCCGTTCTCGGTGGGGATTTCCAGCCGAGGCTTTTGGCGAAACCTCGACTTACCGGCCGCGCGCTTGACTTCCGTCAAGGGTGACATTCAATGCGCCCGCAATTGCTGCAAAGGGGGGGCGAGACACAATGGAATTTGGGTTTCCGTGGCCAACCAGCCAGGGCGAGTGGCTGGCGTGGTCGAGCGCCGTCGCCACTTTGGCGCTCGGCCTGCTGTTTTTCCTGATGCCAGGGCTCGCCTTTCGCATCCTTCGACTGCAGGTCCGGCCGGAAAAGGCAGCGGCGATCGCCGAGGGGCGTGGCCGCATGTCGGGCTTCTATCTCGGCGTCAGCCTGTGCTGCATTCTGCTCGCCCAGCCATGGCTTTATATGGCGCTCGGCTTCTCCTGGCTGTTCACTGCTTTCGGCCGTTTGCTGTCGATGATGTCGGACGGCGCCAACACGCCTTTCAATTGGGCGTCCATCGTTGTCGAGCTGGTGTTGGCCGCGTTGCCGCTCGCCTTCGTCTTCGGCTTTCTGCCCTGAATCGGCAGCCAATCCAAAGGCTTCGGTTGAACTCTGCGGCCGGATGCGACAATAGTGCCCGAAAAGCATGCGGAACGACGCATTGCGGTCTTAAAATGCCTGTGCTAGACGGCAATCGACTTTCGGCCGGGGATAGCGGAAGCCGCGCCTCCGTGCTTGGAAAAACTTAGTAAGGTCAAAGATTTAGCCAGAGTTTTTTGCTCGCGCCAACAATCTGCGGCCCCTCAGACAAGAGAAAAGACGGTCCGTGGCTCAATCGTCATCGCCAATCTCAGGTGTCGCAGAACGCTACGCGGGTTCGCTGTTCGAACTCGCACTGCAGTCCAATTCGGTCGCCAAGGTCGAGGCAGACCTCAACAGTTTCGCCAAGATGCTCGATGACAGCGCCGATCTTACGCGCCTCATCAACAGCCCGGTGTTCTCCAGCGAGGACCAGGCCAAGGCAATCGCGGCAATCGCCGACAAGGCCAAAATCACCGGTCTGACCGGCAATTTCCTGCGCGTCGTCGCCCGCAATCGCCGTCTCTTCGCCGTGCCTGGCATGATCAAGGCTTTCCGCCAGATCGCCGCCGAACAGCGCGGCGAGACATCAGCCGAAGTCACTTCGGCGCATGAACTGACGTCTGCCCAGCAGACCGAACTCAAGGCCACGCTGAAAAGCGTCGCCGGCAAGGATGTGGCCATCTCCGTCACTGTCGATCCGTCGCTGCTCGGCGGTCTGATCGTCAAGATGGGCTCGCGCCAGATCGATACGTCGCTCAAAACCAAACTCAATTCGCTCAAGCTTGCACTGAAAGAGGTCGGCTGATGGACATCCGCGCCGCGGAAATTTCCGCAATTCTGAAAGACCAGATCAAGAATTTCGGCAAGGAGGCCGAGGTCTCCGAAGTTGGACAGGTGCTGTCCGTTGGTGACGGTATCGCCCGCGTCTATGGCCTCGACAATGTCCAGGCCGGCGAGATGGTCGAGTTCCCCGGCGGCATCCGCGGCATGGCGCTCAACCTCGAAGCCGACAATGTCGGCGTCGTCATCTTCGGCGCCGACCGCGACATCAAGGAAGGCGACACCGTCAAGCGGACCGGCGCCATCGTCGATGCTCCTGTCGGCATGGGCCTGCTCGGCCGCGTCGTCGACGCGCTCGGTAACCCGATCGACGGCAAGGGCCCGATCAAGGCGACCGAACGCAAGCGCGTCGACGTCAAGGCGCCCGGCATCATCCCGCGCAAGTCGGTGAACGAGCCGATGTCGACCGGCCTCAAGGCCATCGATGCGCTGATCCCGGTCGGCCGCGGCCAGCGCGAGCTGGTCATCGGTGACCGTCAGACCGGCAAGACCGCCATCATTCTCGACACGATGCTGAACCAGAAGGCCGTTCACGACAACGGACCGGAAAAGGAAAAGCTCTACTGCGTCTACGTCGCCATCGGCCAGAAGCGCTCGACCGTCGCGCAGTTCGTGAAGGTACTCGAAGAGCGCGGCGCGCTTGAGTATTCGATCATCGTCGCCGCCACCGCTTCCGATCCGGCGCCGATGCAGTTCCTGGCGCCGTTCACCGGCGCCACCATGGGCGAATATTTCCGCGACAACGGCATGCACGCGCTGATCAGCTACGACGATCTGTCGAAGCAGGCCGTCGCCTATCGCCAGATGTCGCTGCTGCTGCGCCGCCCGCCGGGCCGCGAAGCCTATCCGGGCGACGTGTTCTATCTGCACTCGCGCCTGCTCGAGCGCGCCGCCAAGCTCAACGACGATCTGGGCGGCGGTTCGCTGACCGCGCTGCCGATCATCGAGACGCAGGCCAACGACGTGTCGGCCTATATCCCGACCAACGTGATTTCGATCACCGACGGCCAGATCTTCCTCGAAACCAACCTGTTCTTCCAGGGCATCCGTCCGGCGGTCAATGTCGGCCTGTCGGTGTCGCGCGTCGGTTCGTCGGCGCAGATCAAGGCGATGAAGCAGGTTGCCGGCTCGATCAAGGGCGAGCTCGCGCAGTACCGCGAAATGGCGGCGTTCGCGCAGTTCGGCTCCGATCTCGACGCCGCCACGCAGCGCCTGCTCAACCGCGGTTCGCGCCTGACTGAGCTGTTGAAGCAGCCGCAGTTCTCGCCGCTCAAGGTCGAAGAGCAGGTCACGGTGATCTTCGCCGGCGTCAACGGCTATCTCGACAAGCTGGCGCTGAACCAGGTCGGCAAGTTCGAGCATGGCCTGCTCAGCCATATGCGCTCGGCCGGCAAGGACGTGCTGGACGGCATCCGCAAGGAAAAGGCGCTGTCGGACGATCTGCGCGCCAGGCTGAAGGCCGAGATCGACACCTTCGCCAAGACCTTCGCTTGAGAAGAAGCCGGACGCACGGGATCAGGTTTGAAGCATGCCTTCATTAAAAGACCTTCGTAACCGTATCGCCTCGGTCAAGGCGACGCAGAAGATCACCAAGGCGATGCAGATGGTCGCCGCGGCGAAACTGCGCCGCGCACAGGAAGCGGCGGAAGCAGCCAGACCCTATTCCGAGCGGATGGGTGCGGTGCTGGCCAATATCACGCAGGCGATCGGCGGCGGCGGCGATGCCCCGGCGCTGATGACCGGCACCGGCAAGGACGATGTGCATCTGCTCGTCGTCTGCACCGCCGAGCGCGGCCTGTGCGGTGGCTTCAACTCGCAGATCGCGCGTCTGGCACGCGATCATATCCGCCGGCTCCTGGCCGACGGCAAGCAGGTCAAGATCATTTGCGTCGGCAAGAAGGGTTTCGACATTCTGCGCCGCGACTATGCGTCGATGATCATCGAGCGCGTCGACCTGCGCGAGGTCAAGAAGCTCGGCTTCGTCAATGCCGATGCCATTGCCCGCAAGATTATCCAGCTGTTCAGCGAAGGCGGCTTCGATATCTGCACGCTGTTCTATTCGCAGTTCAAGTCGGTGATCAGCCAGATCCCGACCGCGCAGCAGATCATCCCGGCCGGCGTGGCATCCGCTCCTGCCGAGGCGACTGTCGGCGGCAATGCCGTCTACGAATACGAGCCGGAGCCGGGCGAGATCCTCACCGACCTCATTCCGCGCAACATCTCGGTCCAGGTCTTCCGCGCGCTGCTCGAAAACGCAGCCGGCGAGATGGGCGCCAAAATGAGCGCCATGGACAATGCGACGCGCAACGCCGGCGACATGATCAACAAGCTGTCGATCACCTACAACCGCCAGCGGCAGGCGCAGATCACCAAGGAACTGATCGAAATCATTTCGGGCGCCGAGGCGCTCTAGGCGCGACCGCCAGGAGGTCGTCGACCTTCCGGTGGAGCGTGAGAAACAAAGGACGAAAAGGGTAAAGACGATGGCGAAAGCAGCGACCCCCCAGAAGGCTCCCGCGAAGGCAGCGGCAAAAGCTCCGGCAGCAGCGGCAAAGGCTGCCGCCCCGGCCAAGAAGGCGGCTGCGCCCGCCAAGGCTGCGGCTCCGGCCGCGAAGACGACGAGCGTTGCCGTCAAGAAGACCGGCGCCGTCGGCAAGGTTCGCCAGGTCATCGGCGCCGTCGTCGACGTGCAGTTCGGCGATCACCTGCCGGCCATTCTGAACGCCATCGAGACGACCAATGTCGGCAACCGCCTGGTGCTCGAGGTTGCCCAGCACCTTGGCGAAAACACCGTGCGCTGCATCGCCATGGATTCGACCGAAGGTCTGGTGCGCGGCCAGGACGTCTATGATACCGGCGCGCCGATCACTGTGCCGGTCGGTCCTGGCATGCTCGGCCGTATCATCAACGTCATCGGCGAGCCGGTCGACGAGCAAGGCCCGGTCGACGGCATCGAGATGCGCTCGATCCACCAGCCGGCCCCATCCTATGTCGAACAGTCGACGGAAGCGCAGATCCTGATCACCGGCATCAAGGTTCTCGACCTGCTTGCGCCCTACGCCCGCGGCGGCAAGATCGGCCTGTTCGGCGGCGCCGGCGTCGGCAAGACGGTGCTGATCCAGGAACTGATCAACAACATCGCCAAGGCGCATGGCGGCTTCTCGGTGTTCGCCGGCGTCGGCGAGCGCACCCGCGAAGGCAACGATCTCTATCACGAATTCATCGAGTCCGGCGTCAACCAGAAGGGCGGCGGCGAGGGCTCGAAGGCAGCGCTGGTCTATGGCCAGATGAACGAGCCGCCGGGCGCGCGCGCCCGCGTCGGCCTGACCGGTCTGACCGTCGCCGAATATTTCCGCGACCAGGGCCAGGACGTGCTGTTCTTCGTCGACAACATCTTCCGCTTCACGCAGGCTGGTTCTGAAGTGTCGGCTCTACTCGGCCGTATTCCGTCGGCCGTGGGCTACCAGCCGACGCTGGCCACCGATATGGGCGCGCTGCAGGAACGCATCACGACGACGACCAAGGGTTCGATCACCTCGGTGCAGGCCATCTACGTGCCCGCGGACGATTTGACCGACCCGGCGCCGGCGACCTCGTTCGCTCACCTTGATGCGACGACCGTGCTGAACCGCGCGATCTCGGAAAAGGGCATCTACCCCGCTGTCGATCCGCTTGACTCGACCTCGCGCATGCTCGACCCGCTGGTCGTTGGAGAAGAGCACTATGCCGTCGCCCGCCAGGTGCAGTCGATCCTCCAGCGCTACAAGTCGCTGCAGGACATCATCGCCATCCTGGGCATGGACGAGCTGTCGGAAGAGGACAAGCAGACGGTGGCTCGCGCCCGCAAGATCGAGCGCTTCCTGTCGCAGCCGTTCTTCGTCGCCCAGGTGTTCACGGGTTCGCCGGGCAAGCTGGTCGACCTCGCCGACACCATCAAGGGCTTCAAGGGCCTCTGCAACGGCGACTACGATCACCTGCCGGAAGCCGCCTTCTACATGGTCGGCGGCATCGACGAAGCGGTCGAGAAGGCACAGCGCCTCGCGGCTGAAGCGGCTTAATTTAGGGAATAGGGAGTAGGGAGTAGTGAGTAGGGAATAGCAAGTGTGTGACCGGGGACGTTTAGGCCCTTTCACTACTGACTACTCACTATTCCCTACTCACTAAATTGACATGGCTGAAGCTTTCCAATTCGAACTCGTTTCGCCGGAGCGCCTGCTGGTTTCCGAGCAGGTCGAATCCGTCGTCATTCCGGGCGCCGAGGGCGAGATGACCGTCATGGCCAATCACGCGCCGGTCATGACCACGATCAAGCCGGGCGTCGTCACGGTGAAGACCGTTGGCGGCAAGGAAGAGCGCTATGTGGTGTTCGGCGGCTTTGCCGACATCGTCCCGGCCGGCTGCACGCTGCTCGCCGAATCGGCGGTTGCCGTCGGCGATATCGACCGCGCCGATCTCGCCCGCCGCATCCAGGACGCCAAGGAAGATGCCGCCGACGCCAAGGACGACCAGTCCCGAAGCAAGGCAGAGCAGTTCCTCGCCC
The DNA here is from genome assembly GCA_900472295.1 of Hyphomicrobiales bacterium. Lineage (GTDB taxonomy): Bacteria > Pseudomonadota > Alphaproteobacteria > Rhizobiales > Rhizobiaceae > Mesorhizobium. The sequence goes on from UCIA01000003.1 coordinate 56,260, forward strand.
AGCTCACCACGCTCGAAGGCGCACTGCTGGCGGCGTAAGCCTGAGTGAAACAAGAGACGAAACAGGCCGGGTTCAACCCGGCCTGTTTCGTGCCCACATATATGCTCGAGGAACTTCATCAGTAGGATGGACCGGCGACTTGCCGCCTCGGCAATGCGGCTCCTTTTGGGACCTCGACCGCCGTCAGACCTGTCTCGTCGGTCCCGGTATGCCGAGCGCTGCCAGCGCAGGCGCAATCCCGCCTTGCCGGATATGGACGCGATGGGCGGCGACCAGTTCGATCAGCGCCTGGCGCTCGGGCCTGTCCTTGGCGAAGCCGGCGAGGTCGAACACCGCTGCCACCCGTTCCAGTGTCCGGCGCTCGCCAAGCGCGGCCAGCGCCTTATCAAGCGGATCGGTGAAGTGGGCTTCCGGCAAGCTGTTGCCGCGCGCCTCACAGGCGGCGATCCAGGCGGCGATCACCAGCGTCAGATGTTCCGGGACCAGGCCGGCCTGGATGCGCTCGATGGCGGAAGCGACAATGCGCTGCGGCAATTTCTGGCTGCCGTCATTGGCGATCTGCGCGGTGCGGTGGGCAAGTGCTGTGTTGGAAAACCGCTCCGCAAGCTCGGCTGTATAGGCTGACGTGTCGAGCCCGGCATCTCCAGGCAATGTCGGGATCGCCTCGACCCAGAGCCGGTCGACGAATTCGCGGATCGTCGGATCGGCGAAGGCGCGGTCGACGGTGGCGTGGCCGCCGAGCAAGCCGAGATAGGCGATGCCCGAATGGGCGCCGTTGAGCAGCCTGAGCTTCATGTCCTCGAACGGGCTGACATCCTCGACCATGGTGACGCCGAATTTTTCCCAGGCCGGACGTCCCGCCGGGAAGCGGTCCTCGATCACCCATTGCCGGAATGGTTCGGTCATCACCGGCCAGGCGTCCTCGATACCAAGCTCGTCTGTGATGCGCGCGCGGTCGGCATCGGTGGTTGCCGGCACGATGCGGTCGACCATGCTTGAGGGAAATGCCACGTTGTTGGCGATATGGTCGGCGAGGGCGGCCTCGCCTGAGGCGGCAGGTCGGGCATCGCGCAATTTTGCGAAGGCGATCAGCAGCCGGTGCAGCGTGGCGCCGTTGGCCGGAAGGTTGTCGCAGCACAGCACCGTGAAGGGCGGCGTGCCGGCGGCGCGGCGGCGCGCCAACGCTTCCGCCAGAAAACCATGCGCGGTTTTCGGCGATCGGGGATTGCCCAGATCGTGGGCGATCTCGGGATGGCTTTCGTCGAGGCTGCCGTCGGCTGCCCGGAGATAGGCCTTTTCGGTGATGGTCAGGGTGACGATGCGGGTGCATGGATCGGTTAGCGCGGCGAGCACCGCGCCGGGGTCTTCCGGCGCCACCAGCATCGACTGGATGGAGCCGATGACGCGCAGGCTCTCACCCTCGCTGCCGCGCACCGCCAGCGTGTAGAGCCCGTCCTGCGGCGCCAGCGCATAACGTGTGTCGGGGCTGCGCAGCGAGACCCCGACAATGCCCCAGCCGGTCTCGCCGGCGGCCAGGCAATCATCGACATAGGCCGCCTGATGGGCGCGGTGGAAGGCACCGACGCCGAGATGGACGATACCCGGGGCGATGACGGCACGGTCATAGGCCGGGATCGCGACCGAGGCCGGCAAGGATTGCACCGTGGCGTTGGAAAGGCGTCTGCTGGTCATGGCTTGGCTTGTTGGGCGCGGCTTGTCGCTGGATGGCGTGCGGGGCGGGATCGGCTAGTGGCGTACCATCCGCTCTTCCGCCGCACAATGACCTGACGTCGGCTAAAAGTCATCATACAACAATCCGATTTTTGTATGTTGACATTATTTCTTCTCAACCCTACCGATAGCGGCCCTGGGAGGAAATACGTGGCGGGACTGACCCATCCGGATCTGCTTTTTGCCGCCGAAGGGCGCGCGCTTGCGATTGCGCGCGATCTCTATGCCGGGGTCAAGGATCTGCCGATCATCAGCCCGCATGGCCACACCGACCCGCGCTGGTATGCGCTCAACGAGCCGTTCCCCGATCCGGCGCAATTGCTGGTCGTGCCCGACCATTACATTTTCCGCATGCTGTTCAGCCAGGGCGTGCGGCTGGAAGATCTCGGCGTATCGACGCTCGACGGCTCGCCGGTCGAGACGGACGGCCGGGCGATCTGGCGGCGCTTTGCCGAGCACTATTATCTGTTTCGCGGCACGCCGACGCGGTTGTGGCTCGACCATGTGCTCGAGCATCTGTTCGGCATAGACGAGCCGCTGAGCGCCACCACCGCAGACCGCCACTACGACACCATCGCCGGCCTGCTGCAGCGCGACGACTATCGTCCGCGTGCACTGTTCGAGCGCTTCAACATCGAGGTGATCGCCACGACTGAAGGCGCGCTCGACGATCTCAAATGGCACCAGACCATCCGCGACAGCGGCTGGCAGGGCCGCGTCGTCAGCACCTACCGGCCCGACGCGGTGGTGGATCCCGACTTCGAAGGATTTTCGACTAATCTCGACCGTCTCGGCGAGATCAGCGGCTGCGACACCGGCACATGGGCCGGCTATCTCGACGCACACCGCCAGCGCCGCGCCTTCTTTAAAAGCTTCGGCGCAACCTCGTCCGATCATGGCCATCCGACGACCGAAACGGCGAACCTCTCCGACGCTGCGGCGGAAGAGCTGTTCAACCGCATCCGCCGTGGCTCCGACGACGAGCGCGAGCGCAAACTGTTTCGCGCCCAGATGCTGACCGAGATGGCCAAGATGAGCCGCGACGACGGGCTGGTGATGCAGATCCATGCCGGCTCGTGGCGCAACCATTCGCCCGGCATTTTCCAGACATTCGGCCGCGACAAGGGCTTCGATATCCCGACCCGAACCGACTATGCGGCGGCGCTGAAGCCCTTGCTCGACTGCGTCGGCCTGGAGCGCGAGCTCTCCATCATCCTGTTCACGCTCGACGAGACCAGTTACGCGCGCGAGCTCGCGCCGCTTGCGGGCGTCTATCCCGCGCTGAAGCTCGGGCCGGCCTGGTGGTTTCACGACAGCCCGGAAGGCATGCGCCGGTTCCGCGAGATGACCACGGAGACCGCCGGCTTCTACAACACCGTTGGCTTCAACGACGACACCCGCGCCTTTCCATCCATACCGGCCCGCCACGATGTGGCGCGCCGGGTCGACTGCGCCTTTCTCGCCCGTCTCGTCGCCGAGCATCGGTTGCGCGAAGACGAGGCGCACGAACTGGCGCCGGAACTGGCCTACACGCTGGCGAAAAAGGCGTATCGGCTCTAACGGGCAACTCGCCCACAATGCAAAAGGGAGGAAACCATGTTGCATTTTTCAAGACTGACGGGAGCTGCGCTACTCGCCGCCGCGCTGATGGCCGGAACGGCAAGCGCGCAGACGGTTCTGCGTTCGTCCGACACCCACCCGGACGGCTATCCGACGGTCGAGGCAGTCAAATATTTCGGCGAGCTCGTAAAGGAGCGTACGGCCGGCCGCTATGCGGTCGAGCTCTATCATTCCGCGCAGCTCGGCGAGGAAAAGGACACGATCGAGCAGGTGCGCTCCGGCGTGATCGACCTCAACCGCATCTCGATGGCGCCGTTCAACGGGCTCATTCCCGAAACCACGGTGCCCTCGCTGCCCTATATCTTCCGCTCTGAAGACCATATGCACAAGGTCATGGATGGGGCCGTCGGCGACCAGATCGCGGCGGCGTTCGACCAGGTCGGGCTGGTGCTGCTCGCCTTTTATGACGGCGGCGCGCGCTCCTTCTACAATTCGAAGAAACCGATCAACTCATTGGCCGATCTGGCCGGCATGAAGTTCCGCGTCATCCAGTCCGACATCTTCGTCGACATGGTGGCGGCACTCGGCGCCAACGCGACGCCGATGCCGTATGGCGAGGTGTATTCGGCGATCGAGACCGGGGTCATCGACGGCGCGGAGAACAATTTTCCGAGCTACGACACCGCCAAGCATGCGGAAGTCGCCAAGTTCTATTCGCTCGACGAGCACACCATGGTGCCGGAAGCCTTCGTCATGGCGAAGTCGAGCTGGGACAAGCTGACGCCGGAGGATCAGGCGATCTTCAAGGCGGCGGCCAAGGACAGCGTCGCCAGGCAGCGCGAGCTGTGGACAGCCAAGGTCAAGGAATCGCGCGCCAAGGTCGAGGCTGGCGGTTCGCAGATCACGACGCCGGACAAGCAGCCCTTCATCGACGCCATGGGTCCGGTCTACGAGAAGCACGTCAAAGACGACAAGCTGAAGGCCATGGTCGAAGCCATCAAGGCCGTGCAGTGATCAAGCGGCGGCGCGGGTATTCCGCGCCGCCTTCCTCTTGCGGAGAGAACCGGTGACCTCCAGCCCAGAACACAGATCGCCCCTGTCCGGTGTCGCGCATGTGATGTCGCGCGTCAGCACAGCGGCGCTATGGGTCGCAGGCATCGGGCTGGTGCTGATGACCGTCTTCGTCGCCTGGCAGGTGTTCGGTCGTTATGCTCTGAACCGCTCGCCAAGCTGGACCGAGCAGGGCTCGGTGATGCTGATGAGCTGGTTCATTTTCCTCGGCGCTGCCGTCGGGGTGCGCGAGAACTATCACCTCGGCTTCGACGTCCTGCTCTACGTGCTGCCTAAAGGCGGCAAACGTTGGTTGCGGATGATCTCGGACCTCGTCGCGCTCGCCTTCGGCATCGGCATGATCTGGTATGGCAGCCAACTGGTCGCATTGACCTGGGGCGCTACCTTGCCGTCGCTCGGCATATCGGGGGGTTGGGACTACGTCCCGCTGGTCGCGGGAGGCGTGCTCGTCGTGCTCTTCACGCTGGAGCGCATCGTGCTTCGCCTCTCCGGTGCGCCGATCGACGATGCGCTCGATGAACTGCCGCCGGCGGAAGTCGCAACCGAACTCGACACAGCGAACGTGAAGGTCTGACGCCATGGAACTCTGGATACTCTTCGGCGTCTTCACCGTTCTGATGCTTATCGGCACGCCGATCGCTTTCTGCCTCGGCGCCGCAAGCTTTGCCACCGTCCTCTACATGGGCCTGCCGCCGCTCATCGTGTTCCAGCGCCTGAATTCCGGCATGAGCGTCTTTTCGCTGCTGGCCATACCCTTCTTCATCTATGCCGGCGACTTGATGGTGCGCGGCGGCATCGCCAGCAAGATCGTGGCCTTTGCCGGCTCGCTCGTTGGCCATTTGCGCGGCGGCCTCGGGCAGGTCAACATTGCGACCGCTACACTGTTCGGCGGCATTTCGGGCTCCGCGGTGGCCGAGGCAGCGGCGGTCGGCGGCTTGATGATCCCGCAGATGAAGGCACGTGGATATGGAGCGGACTACGCCGTCAACGTCACGTCGATGGCGGCGCTGATCGCGCTGCTCCTGCCGCCGTCGCACAACATGATCATCTACTCGATCTCGGCAGGTGGAAAGATCTCCATCGCCGACCTGTTCACGGCCGGCATCATTCCGGGCCTGCTGTTGGCCCTGTCGCTGATGATCACCGCCTATTTCGTGGCGCGCTCCCGCGGCTATCCGACCGAGCCGTTTCCGGGCTTCGCCGCCGTCGCGCATCTCTTCGCTGTCGCGGTGCCCGGCCTGCTGCTGATCGCGATCATCTTCGGTGGCGTACGATCGGGCGTTTTCACGGCGACCGAGAGTTCCTGCGTCGCGGTCATCTATGCGTTGCTCGTTACTGTCTTCGTTTACCGGCAGATGACTTGGGAAGGTTTCGTTCATGCCACCCATGGTGCCGTGCGCACCACGGCCATGGTGCTGCTCATCATCGGCATGGCGGCGGCATTCTCGTGGTTGATGGCCTTCCTGAAAGTGCCGGCAGCGCTCATCGCCTCCATGAACGCGATCTCGGAAGATCCGCTGGTCGTGCTTCTCCTGCTCAACGTCTTGATGCTGTTCCTCGGCACCTTCATGGACATGGGGCCGACGATCATCATCTGCACGCCGATCTTCCTGCCCGTGGCGCAAGCCTACGGCGTCGACCCGGTGCATTTTGGCGTCATCATGATCCTCAACTTCGGCATCGGGCTGAACACGCCGCCGGTGGGCGCCGTGCAGTTCGTGGCGTGCGCAGTGGGCAAGATCACGGTGTGGGAGGCGATGCGTTCGATCTGGCCGTTCTATGGGGCGGGGCTCGTGGTTCTGGGGCTGGTCACCTACATTCCTGCCATTTCGCTCTGGCTGCCCAGTGTCTTCAAATAAGGATGCGTCTTCAAATAGGGGCGTCTTCAAATAGGGGTGCAACATGGCATCGGACACCGCTGTCGATCTCAGGGTCGAACGCAAGCCGAAACTGTCGGAAACTGTGATCACGGCGATCCGCAAGCAGCTGCATGCGGGAGAGATTCTGCCGGGTCACAAATTGCCGACCGAGGGCCAGCTGACCGAAACCTTCGGCGTCAGCCGCACCGTCATCCGCGAGGCGCTGGCCAAGCTTGCCGCCGACGGCCTGGTCGAGGCGCGCCAGGGCGCCGGCGTCTTCGTCACCGAACACATCTCGACAATGTTCGGTGCGCTGGCCGCCGAAATGGGCAGTAAGGATTCGATTGCGCTCAACGTCCTCGAAGTGCGCCTGGCCGTCGAAATCGAATCGGCCGGGCTTGCCGCCATCCGTCGCAATGCGGCGCAGGAAGCAGCGATCCAGGAAGCCTTCTTCGAATTTGAACGGCGGCTTCTGAACAGCGAACCGACCGGTCCGGCCGATCTTGCCTTCCACCGCGCCATCGCCAGTGCCACCAACAATCCGTTCTATGTCGAGATGCTCGATGTGCTCGGACGCCGCGCCATTCCCTGCGACGTGACCTCGCCCTGGTCGACCGAACTGGTGCAGTCCGACAGCTATCAGCGCGGCCTGCAGCGCGAGCATCTGGTGATCCTCAATGCGATCACCTCGGGCGACGCCGAAGCCGCGCGCGAGGCGATGCGCGCCCATCTCACCGCCAGCCAGCAGCGCTACCGCGAGCGCCTGCATGCCCGCCAGGTGTTTTATGCCGACTCGGTCAAGGCGGCGGAAACCGAATAGACAATCAGCTGGAGTAACAATGGATCACCCCCATACCGACTACACCTCGCGTTTCGCCATCGACCCGGTCGCCGCGGCGGCCATGGGAACTGACGAGTTGCGTCACAATTTCCATATTGACGACCTGTTCCAGCCGGGACGCGTCAGCCTGACCTATACGCATTATGACCGCATGATCGTCGGCGGCGCTGTGCCGGGAAGTGCCGCGCTGCCGCTGGAAGCGATCAAGCCGACGGGGACCAAGAATTTTCTCGACCGCCGCGAGCTGATCATCGTCAACATCGGCGGCGCCGGCTCGGTAACGGCCAATGGCGAGACCCATCCATTGCAGGCGCGCGACATGCTCTATCTCGGCATGGGCAGCACCGAGGTGGCGTTCGCTTCGGCCGATGCGGGCCAGCCTGCCAAATTCTATCTTCTCAGCGCGCCGGCGCATCACACCTATCCCAACCGGCTGATCCGCATCGGCGATGCCAAGCGGCTCGACCTCGGCAGCAAGGAGACCTGCAACGAGCGCTCGATCTTCCAGTTCATCCACGCCGAAGGCGTCAAGACCTGCCAGCTGGTTGTCGGCATGACGCAGCTGGCGCCGGGCTCGGTGTGGAACACCATCCCTTGCCATGTGCATGACCGGCGCATGGAGGCCTATCTCTATTTCGACTTGGCCGAAACGGCGCGCGTCTTCCATTTCATGGGCGAGCCGGACGAAACCCGGCATCTGGTCATGGCCAATGAGGAGGCGGTGCTGTCACCGGGATGGTCGATCCATTCGGGCGCCGGCACCTCCAACTACGCCTTCATCTGGGCGATGGCCGGCGACAATGTCGACTATACCGATGTCGATCCGGTGCCGCTGGGGGAATTGCGGTGAGCGGCCCTTCCTCCTTCAGCCTTGCCGGCAAGCGCATCCTGGTCACCGGCGCCAACACCGGCATCGGCCAGGGCATCGCCGTCTCGATCGCCCGCGCCGGCGGCACTGTCATCGGCGTCGGCCGCTCGGCGATGGACGACACGCAAAGACAAGTCGTGGACGTCGGCGGTCAGTTCGAGGCCGTGCGGTGCGATCTCGCCGATCATGCCGCCGCCAAGGTCATGCTCGACCAGGTCTGGGAGAAGACCGGGCCGATCGACGGCCTGGTCAACAATGCCGGCATCATAAGGCGCGCCGATGCGGTCGATTTCACCGAGGCCGATTGGGACGACGTCATCGACGTTAATCTGAAGACGCTGTTCTTTCTCAGCCAGGGCTTCGCCAAACGCGTGCTGGCCGACCTCGGGCGGCGCGGCAAGATCGTCAACATCGCCTCGGTGCTGAGCTTCCAGGGCGGCATCCGCGTCGCGTCCTACACCGCGTCGAAACATGGCGCGCTCGGCGTGACCCGGCTGCTCGCCTGCGAATGGGCGGCCAAGGGCATCAACGTCAATGCCATTGCGCCCGGCTATATCGAAACCAACAACACGGAAGCGCTGCGCGCCGATCCCGACCGCAGTGCGGCCATACTGGCGCGCATCCCGGCCGGACGTTGGGGCGGGCCGGAAGACATTGGCGACGCCGCCGTCTTCCTGCTGGCGCCGGCTTCCGACTATATGCATGGCGCCGTGGTGCCGGTGGATGGTGGCTGGCTGGCGCGGTGAGGAGAGAGCCATGACCGAGGCCAAGATCTTCGCCCAACCCGGCGAGAGCGCCTGGACGCCGACGCCGGATGGCAACAGGCGGCGCGTTCTCCTGCACACGGACGAGCTGATGATGGTCGAGTTCGGTTTCGACAAGGGCGGCGTCGGCGCGCTGCATTCGCACCCGCATGTCCAGGCCAGCTATGTCGCCGAAGGCCGCTTCGAGGTGACCATAGATGGCCGCACCGAGATCATCGAGACCGGCGGCAGCTTCATCGTGCCGTCCAATCTGGTGCATGGTGTCAAAGCGCTGGAGGCCGGCCGCCTGGTCGACAGCTTTACCCCGCACCGGGCCGATTTCCTGGCCTGAGCTGTTTTTCGACAATTCCAGAAACGGGAAACCCGCGCCTCCTGGGAGGCGCGGGCCTGTTGCCTGTGCGCTCTTGGCGCAGCGGTACTCGAAACATCGCCGCAGGGTTTGGACGGTGCCGCAACATGGTGAAGATAGGTTTAACGCAACGCGCCGATGCCCAACATGGAACCGTGTGGTGGCAGATCTGTGATCTAAGATCTCACGCCAACCGTCGATTGCATGGTGCCGCAAAAAAGGCTTCAGCGGATATGTCTCTCCTTTGGCGGATGCTCCCACGCCGTTTGTGTATTACCGGTTTGCCAATATGGTGAGTCAAATGTTCCTGGTGTCTCGCGGTCAAGCTCGTTCAGAAGTGGCTTTCTAATGCGATTCTGCCAGAGGCCAACAATCGCCCTACGAGCCGCAGCGCGTTTTTCCTCGGTCGAGTTATTCTCAAAACTCGCGTAGTCGATCCATTGTTTAATCGTTTTCAATGCTTCGAATGGGAAAAGTCCTATCCCATCCTTGCCTTCCCCGAGATTTCGGAAACTACGCCGAAATAGCTCTATCGTTGTCGATAGTTGCTTCTGCAACTCAGCAAAATCAGCTCGGGACGGTTCCGTCTTGTGAGTATATTGGATCGCGGATTGAATAGAGTTAACCGCATCCCTGTAGAGGGCTTGGAGTGTAGTAAGAAAACTGGACCGCCGCTGGAGGACACTCGCGAGCCAAGCGGTGGGAAGAGCAAGCAACAATGGGATTAATTCTTTGAGCAAACGGTATGAATGACTGTCAGGGTTTCCTCCGCTGAGCCAAAGTGCCAGAACTATCAGCCCGAAGAGATATATCAGCACTGCTCCAATCCAAATTGTGAGACTGCGACGGGTCAATTTTTCCTCCCCCAATTGTCGGTCTTAGTGTTCATTACATAGTATCCAAGGTATACCAAAAAGACATACTGTTATGACGAATTTATCAGGCACCCTGCGAAAAATTCGCGCTAATGGGAAAGCAGGTCAAATTTGTATCTGGGGCTTTGATCTCAGCGCTCTCGCAACACGATATGTAGCCTCCGCCAGCCCCTTGAGTTGCCATTTCGAGTAGGGCTGACCTGGGGCACAGGAACATCTTCTTGTGCGCATAGCCTCCGGTCGATGTTCGTCTTAAGAACGATACCTCAGGCCAAAGCCGAGGAATCACTAGTCAATGCAAATATCGACGACGAGCGTGCCGACGCACGATCCCAAACGGCGCGTCCTCAAGGACGTGTTCGGCTTCGACGATTTTCGTCCGGGCCAAGCGCCGGTGATGGAGGCGCTGCTTGCCGGCCGTCATGTGCTGGCCGTCATGCCGACGGGTGCCGGCAAATCGCTGTGCTACCAGGTTCCGGCGCTGGTCAAGGGTGGGCTCACCATCGTCGTCTCGCCGCTGGTGGCGTTGATGCAGGACCAGGTCGCCGCGCTGCGCCTTGCCGGCGTTGCCGCCGATACGATCAATTCCTCGATCGACCGTGACGCCAATGTCGCGGCATGGCGCCGTGTTGCGTCGGGCCAGACGCGGCTGCTCTACCTCGCTCCGGAACGGCTGATGACCGAGCGCATGCTCGATGCGTTGGCCAGGCTCGATGTCAGCCTGATCGCCGTCGACGAGGCGCATTGCATTTCGCAATGGGGGCCGGCGTTCCGGCGCGAATATGAAGATCTGTCGCAGCTGCGCGGTATCTTTCCCGATGTGCCGATCATTGCGGTGACGGCGACGGCGGATGAGACGACGCGCGCGGATATCGAGACGCGGCTGTTTGGCGGGCGCGTGGAAACGCAGGTGCTTGGGTTCGACCGGCCCAACATCAAGCTTGCCATCGAGCCCAAGCAGGACAGCAAGCGGCAATTGCTCAACTTCATCGAGCGCCATCAGGGACGCAGCGGGATCGTCTATTGCCTGTCGCGCAAGAAGACCGAAGAGATGGCGGCGTTTCTCGAAAAGAACGGCGTCACCGCGCTCGCCTATCACGCGGGGATGAGCAAGGAGGCGCGTGATGCGAATCAAAACGCCTTCATGACGCTGTCGGGCGTCGTCATGGTGGCGACCATCGCCTTCGGCATGGGCATCGACAAGCCCGACGTCGCCTATGTTTTCCACACCGATCTGCCGGGCAGCCTCGAAGCCTATTACCAGGAGATCGGCCGCGCCGGGCGTGACGGAAGGGCGGCGGAGGCGCATATGCTTTACGGCCTCGGCGACATCCGCATGCGTCGCATGTTCATCGACGACGAGGACGCCGCTGTCGAGCACAAGCGCCGTTCGCATGGCCGGCTCGACACGCTGATCGGCTATTGCGAGACGGCCGAGTGCCGCCGCCAGGTTCTGCTCGGCTATTTCGGCGAAGAGGCGAAACCTTGCGGCAATTGCGACAATTGCCTGGAGCAGGCGCCGCGCGCCGACGGCACCGCCGAGGCACGCCTCATCCTGGCCGCGGTCGCGCAGAGCGGCGAGCGCTTCGGCGCCGGCCATGTCATCGACATCCTGATTGGCCACGAGACCGAAAAGATCGCGGCGAGGGGCCATCACAGGTTGGCCGCCTTTGGCAGTGGAGCTGCGCACAAAAAGGACTTCTGGCAATCGCTGATCCGCCAGCTGGTCGCGAACGGCTTTCTGATGCCGGACCCGGCCGGCCATGGCGGCCTGGCCATCGCAGAAAAAGGCCATGCGCTTGGCCGCGGCGAGGTCACCTTCCAGTACCGCGTCGAGACCCGCACACGCGCTGCGCGCCGCGCGGCGCGTGCCAGCCAGACTCCCCAGGGCGAGAACGTCGATGCCTCGCTGCTGGCGGCGCTGAAGACGCTGCGGCTACGATTGGCCAAGGAGCGCCAGGTGCCGGCCTATGTGGTGTTTTCCGACCGCACGCTGATCGACATGGCCGAACGCCGCCCACAAGACCTCGACGATTTCGCCGAGGTCAACGGCGTCGGTGCGGCCAAGCTCAAGGAGTTTGGCGCGATTTTTGTCAGGGCCATTGCCGCGCATCAAGCCGATGGATCGGTGTGACTACGCGCTGCGGCCCACCTGCATCTGATGCGGCAGATGGATTTCGGCGATCAGGCCGCCGCCGGGCCGGTTTTTCAGCTCCAGCCTGCCTTCGATCGCAAGCGACAATTGATAGGCGATTGCCAGGCCAAGGCCGGCGCCGCCGCTGCCGCGGTTGCGCGATTGCTCGAGGCGGAAGAATGGCTGCAGAACGGCCTCAAGCTGGGCGTTGGGAATGCCGGGGCCGCGATCCAGCACCGTTATGACGACGTGGTCGCCAGGCCCTTTTGCCGACGAGACCTCCGCCTTGCCGGCGAACTTCAGCGCATTGTCGACGAGGTTGGTGAGGATGCGCCGCAGCGCCTGCGGTCGCGTCACCACGGCGGCATCGATTTGCGCACCTGATGAGACGGCCTTGCCGGTGTCCTGGTAATCATAGACCAGGCTTTCGACGAAGGAGCCGAGATCGATGCGCGACGGCTTCTCAAGGCTGCTGCGAGCGCTGCGGGCATAGGCCACGCCCTCGTGAATGAGGTTCTCGATCTCGGCCAGATCGTGCATCAGCTTCTCTTTGCCGGGCGTCTCGTCCGACAGTTCGGCGCGCAGCTTCATACGGGTGATCGGCGTCTGCAGATCGTGGGAGATCGCGGCAAGGATCTGCATGCGCTCTTCGAGATGCTCGGCAATACGCTCGCGCATCGAATTGAAGGCGGTTGCGGCATGCGCGATTTCCAGAGGTCCCGATTCGCTCAGACGCGGCGTCGGCTTGCCCGGATCGAGCTTGTCGGCGGCGTTGGCCAGATTGACCAGCGGACGGATAACCAGCCGGACGGCGAACCAGCTGCACAGCACAAGCAACAGCAGCTGCGCTACCAGCACATAAGGCAGCCAGCGTGCCAGCGGCATCAGCGAGGGGTGGACATCGATGGTGAGCGGCGCGCCATCGCTCAAAATCAAATGCGCCTGGAGACGCTCTCCATCGGCGGGAATGGCTTCGACCCTCACCGGGAAACGCGGGCCGGCTGCAGCACTTATGGTCGTGGCGATCAAGGGACCGCGGCCGGTTAGTTCGGGAACCCCCGGCAACCCCGGGCCCAACACATAGCGATAGGTGTTCCGGTCCAGCAGCGGCAGCCATTGCGCTCGTTCCGCCGCAGGAACGCGGTCGAGGATGGCGATCGCCGACCTCACATCCCTGTCCAGCGTATCGGACATGATCGTCTGCGCCGAGGCAAAGCGCTCGGCGACCAGGAGCACAAAGGACAGGCCCTGCGCCACGATCAGGCCGGCCAGCAGGAGCAGAAACAGCCGCGAGCGCAAGGTGCGCGGCCAGGGCAGGAAGCGCCGGAAACCAGCCATCGGACTCAACCCGGCTCGCCGACTTCGACAGGCATGGACAGCACATAGCCTTCGCTGCGCACCGTCTTGATGTAGGCCGGCTCGCGCGCATCGTCGCGCAGGCGCTGGCGCAGGCGGCTGACCAGCAGGTCGATGGAGCGGTCGAAGATCTCGGCTTCGCGCCCCTGCGTCAGGTTGAGCAACTGGTCGCGGTTCAAGACACGCTGCGGATGGTCGACGAAGACGCACAGCAGCCGGTATTCGGCGCCGCTCAGTGCAATCACCGTTCCATCCTCGTCGAGAAGGTGGCGCGCGACCGTGTCGAGGCGCCACGCCCCGAATTTCAGCAGGCGTCCGGTCTCCGTCACCTGGAGGTTTGGCGGCAGCATGCGGGTGCGCCGCAGTACGGCGTTGATACGGGCCAGAAGCTCGCGCGCGGCGAAAGGTTTCACCAGATAGTCGTCCGCGCCCAGTTCCAGGCCGATGATCCGGTCGGTTTCGTCGTTGCGGGCGGTCAGCATCAGGATCGGCGTTGCCTTGTGCTTGCCGGCGCGCAGCTGCCGGCACAGAACGAGGCCATCGTCGCCGGGCATCATCACGTCGAGGATGATGAGATCGACGGAATCGGTGTCGAGGAAGGCGCGCATCTGCCGGCCGTCGGGCACGGCGGTGGCGCGCAGGCCATTCTTCTTGAGATAGCCCGAGACCAGCTCGCGGATTTCGCGATCGTCATCGACGATCAGGATGTGATCGACATGATCCATCGTGGATGCTTCCTGCCCTTCTTCGCCCCACCAGTACATTTTCCCCGGGGAAAGTGCATCAGGGGTGCCGCCGACAGACCATCCGCAGATATGGGATACGCTGCCGGCGGCCGTGCCATTCTTGTTTCCCAGCTGCCTAGACCAGTTCGATCGTGACGCCGATATTACCACGTGTCGCCTTGGAGTAGGGGCAGGTCTGGTGCGCGGCATCGACCACGGCGCGGGCCGTCGCCCGATCCACACCGGGCAGGCTGACATTGAGACGTGCCTGCAGCAGATAGCCGCCCTCTGCCGTGGCGAGGTCGACCTCGGCATCGACGGCGACATTGGTCGGCAAAGCGACATTCATCTTGCGCGCCGCCAGGCCCATGGCGCCTATGAAGCAGGCCGACCAGCCGGCGGCGAACAGCTGCTCCGGATTGGTGCCGGCGCCGGTTCCGGGTGGTGAAAGCTTGATGTCGAGGTGGCCGTCCGAGCTGCGGGATGCGCCGTCACGGCCGCCCGTGGTGTGGGTCTTGCCGGTGTAGAGGACTTTTTCGATCGTGGTCATGGGATCATTTCCTTGAGGGATAGCGTTGAGCCGCAGCAGCCCTGCGGCCAGCGACATCCGCATATGAGGCAAGCGACGTATCCCCAATGTGTGCTGATCAGCCGGAAATGTATCCCAGTGTATCCAGGTGCCCGCTTGCTACATCCGCTTTCAATTTCAGCGGATGGGGACACATGGGAGATACACCGGGACCATCCTTTCCGGCTCGTATCAAATCAATTGGAGAGACCCCATGACCGATGAAATCAACCACGGCCGCCGCCGCCTTTTCGGTGCGGCCGCCCTGACCATCGCTGCCGCCGGCCTGGCCGGCGCAACAGGCGCGCTGACCGGCACGGCAAAGGCGGCGACGCTGCCCGCGGTCAAGCCGGGCGCCAACACGTCCTTCGCCGCGCTGAAGCAAGTCAAGGCCGGCGTTCTCAAAGTCGGCTATGCCGAGGCCGGTCCGGCCGACGGACCGCCGGTCATTCTGCTGCATGGCTGGCCTTATGATATCTACGCCTTTGTCGATGTCGCGCCGCTGCTGGCGTCGGCGGGCTACAGGGTGATCGTGCCCTACCTTCGCGGCTACGGCACGACACGCTTCCTGTCGTCGGAGACGATGCGAAACGGCCAGCAATCGGTGGTCGCCCACGACGTCATCGACCTGATGGATGCGCTCAACATTCAGAAGGCAGTCCTTGCCGGTTTCGACTGGGGTGCGCGCTGCGCCTGCATCGTCTCGGCGCTGTGGCCGGAACGCGTAAAGGCGCTGGTCTCGGTGAGCGGCTATATCGTCAGCAACATCAAGACGGGGAAAGTGCCGCTGCCGCCGAGCGCCGAGCATGACTGGTGGTACCAGTTTTATTTCGCCACCGAGCGCGGCGCCGCCGGTTACGAAAAATACCGGCACGATTTCGCCAAGCTGATCTGGCAGACGGCGTCGCCGAAATGGAATTTTGACGACGCCACTTTCGATCGCAGCGCCGCTGCCTTCGACAATCCCGATCACGTCGCCATCGTTATTCACAATTACCGCTGGCGCGGCGGACTGGCGGCGGGCGACCCGCAATATGACGATCTGGAAAACCGGCTTGCCGCCGGCCCGGTCATCGGCGTACCGACAATCACGCTGGAAGGCGACGCCAATGGCGCGCCGCATCTCAACCCGACGGCCTATCGCAACAAGTTTTCGGGCAAGTATGCGCACCGGACCATCGAGGGCGGCATCGGCCACAATCTGCCCCAGGAAGCGCCGCAGGCTTTCGCCCAGGCTGTCATCGACGTCGACGGCTATTGATCCCTGTCGCCGAAACGCTTTAGAGCGTTTCACCATTTCACAGAAACGGCGAACCGCTCTATCGCATTGTTTTCACGCAATTCCGGACGGGAAAACCGCACACACTTTCCCTGGAATTGCTCTAGCCAGCGATCCGGCATCGGATCGCGGGCTCAGGCGGCTTCACGTTCATCTGACGCAGGCAAATCCCGCCGGCTGTATTGCCTGGGCGAACAGCCCATGACGCGCTTGAAGGCTGTGCTGAAGGCACTTTCGGATTCGTAGCCGAGAGACAGCGCAATGACGGACACCGCGTCGCTCGAATGCATCAGCCTGTCGCCGGCCAGCATCATGCGCCAGCGCGTCAGATAGTCGAGGGGTGAGGCTCCAACCGTCTGCTTGAATTTTAGCGCAAAGGTCGATCGCGACATGCCGGCGCGCTCCGCCAGCGTCTGCAATGTCCAGCCATGCGCCGGGTTCTCGTGCATGGCGGCGATCGCCGCGCCGATCTGCCTGTCGGTCAGCGCGAACAGCCAGCCGACATGGCCATCAGCCCTCATATGCAGGCGCAAGGCTTCGATCAGGATCATATGGGCAAGGTGCTCGACGATGAGGAAGCCGCCCGGCCGCCGCTGGCGCAATTCCTCCATCATCCGCTCTACCGGCCAGCGCAAAACCGGATGGTCACCCTGGCTGGGGATGTGGACGATGGGCGGCAGCATCCGCAACAGGATGCCGGCATGGTCGCCTGACAGGGCGAACCGGCTGCTGACCAACAGGAAATCGCCGCCGCCATTGTGGACGGTGATGCCGCCGCTGCGCGCCGGCGAAAAGATCGTGCTTGCATCGACGGTCGGCAGGCCAAGATCGCTGGCAAGCCGGAAAGGCCGGCCGCGCGGCAGCAGGAAACAGTCGCCGGCGTCCAGTCGCACCGGGTCGGTGACGCCCTCGACCGACAGCCAACACCGGCCGGACACCACGGCGCCGCATTTGATGGCGGCCTGCTGGTCGGGAAACTGAATCGCCCAGTCGCCACCGGCCTCCAGGCCGGCGGAGAGGTAATTGCGCGGCTTCAGCAGCGACAGCACGTCTGACAGTGGATCCATGGGGCTTTCCGGACGATTGCGAAGATATCTCGGATTTTACAGCATAGATCGTATGGCCTCAACCTTCTATCTCCTTCGGCAACGGGCTGCCTCAAGCGGCCTTGGACAAGCCCAGGAGAAAATCATCATGCGTGTGTTCGTTACCGGCGCCACCGGCTTTGTCGGTTCGGCGATTGTGCGGGAGCTGCTTCGGGCGGGTCACCAAGTGCTCGGTCTTGCCCGCTCGGAAGCAGGCGCCAAGGCGATCGCTGCCGCAGGGGCCGAGGCGCATCTTGGCGACATCGAGGATCTGGAGAGCCTGCGCCGCGCCTCAGCCCAATCGGACGGCGTCATCCATACCGGCTTCAACCACGACTTCTCGAAATTCGCCGCCAGCTGCGCGGCGGACCAACGCGCCATCGAAACGCTCGGCTCGGTGCTCGAAGGTTCGGAGCGGCCGCTGCTTGTCACCTCAGGACTTGCCGGGTTTGCGCAGGGAAGGCCAGCGACCGAAGACGACAAACCCGCGCCGCCATCCGCCTCCATGCCGCGCGCTTCGGAAGCGGCGGCCATGGCGCTTGCCGCCCGCGGCGTGCGCGCATCGACGGTGCGGCTGGCGCCGACCGTCCATGGCGACGGCGACCACGGCTTCGTGCCGATGCTGATTGCCATTGCGCGTGAAAAGGGCGTCTCGGCCTATATCGGCGACGGCGCAAATCGCTGGGCGGCGGTGCACCGGTTCGACGCCGCCACCCTGTACAGACTGGCGCTGGAGAAGGGGACCGGTGGCATCAGCTATCACGCTGTTGGCGAACAGGGCGTGGCGACAAGGGAGATTGCCGAGACCATCGGCGGCCGCCTCAACCTGCCGGTTGTTTCCAAAAGCCCTGAGGAGTCGGTCGGGCATTTCGGCTTTCTCGGCCATTTCATCGGCAGGGAATTGTCCGCTTCCAGCGAGCAGACCCGCAATGCGCTGGGGTGGGCGACGACCGGGCCGGGACTCATCGCCGATCTCGACCGTGCCAGCTACTTCGCGGTTTGAACTCTATTTTGCGCAATTCCGGACGGAAAACCGCTTCACACTTTTCCTGGAATTGCTCGGAGATCAGTGCCAGCTGCGTTGCATGGCATTGAGCGACAGCCAGGCGATGAGCGGCAGCGCCAGACGCAGCCCCGCTGAGCGGGCCGCGTCACTGTCGCGCTGCAGGAGCCGCCGCCCCAGCTGTATGGCGGCGAGCAGAATGAACAGGGCGTAGAGCCCGCCCGCGGCCCAGACGAGTTGCTCGCCCGTCGCTGGAATGCCGGCCCGGTGCAGCGCATCGCCGATAGCGGCCCCCGGTATGGCGATGAAGAAGGCGAAGGTGATGCCGATCAGGAAACCGAGCATCCCGCCGGGAAACGATGTCGCCGACAGCGCGACGACCACCGCCAGCAGGATGAGCAGGATGATGAATGCGCGCTGCGACACTGCAAGGAAACTCCGCCCATTGACGATCGAGTAGCAGCAAAGGCTTAGAAATCCGTTCCGACCGGCCCGGATTGCACCCGGCGACCCGTCATTTGTCCCGGTACAGGATCATGCCTGCGTGATGGAGCACATCGTCGATGAAGTCGCCATCGGCGGTGAAGCCGGTGTCGTCCCAATAGTCGATATGGTTGCCGGTCACGACATAGCGCCCGAGATAGGCGCGCTCGCGTTTGCCGCGGGCCTCGACATAGCGGCCGTTGGCCAGGAGTTCGTGGCGGATGTTGCGGTCGGCCGTGACCCACATGCCGACATAGGGATGGGTGTTCATCTGGTGATCCTCGATGGTTGCGGAATTGAGCTGCATCATGAGAAGCCACGTGGCGACGGCGCGCATCAGTGCGCCGCCCGTGTCGGGCGCACGACGATCTCGTTGACGTCGACATCCTCGGGCTGCTCGATGGCAAAGCGCACGGCACGGCCGATGGCGTCCGGCTGCAGCGCGATGGCGCGATAGGTGCTCATCGCGGCTGCGGCCGCCGGATCGGTGATCGTGTCGGCAAGCTCGCTCTCCACCACGCCCGGATGGATGCAGGTAACCCGGATGTCGGTTCGCTCCTGCCGCAGCCCGTCGGAAATGGCCCGCACGGCATATTTGGTCGCGCAATAGACGGCCGCCGTCGGCGACACGGTGAGCGCCCCGACCGAGGCGATGTTGATGATGTGGCCAGAGCCGCGCGCCGTCATCTCCGGCAGCACCGCAGCGATGCCGTTGAGCACGCCCTTGATGTTGACGTCGACCATCCGGTCCCATTCATCGGTTTTCATCGATGCCATCAGGGACAGCGGCATGATGCCGGCATTGTTGATGATGACGTCGACCCGGCCCCAGGCCTGGCGCGCCGCGTCGGCAAAGGCAGCGACATCGGCGCGGTCGGTCACGTCGAGCCTGCGGGTCATGGCTTTGCCGCCGTTGGCGCGGATTTCCTGCGCCAGCGCTTCCAGCCGGTCGGTGCGGCGGGCGCCAAGCATCAGCCTGGCGCCGGCAGCGCCGAGTTCGCGGGCGATGCCGGCGCCTATGCCGCTGGAGGCGCCGGTGATGAGAACGATCTTGTCGAGGGGCATGGCAACTTTCCTTTGGTCTGCGAGGTGGGTTGCCAGAGAGATAGGCCGGGGGCATTGTTGCGATAAGCCATCAATTCGTCGCCACAATGGGAAGCTGAGCTAACCAATGTCACCGGATGTCAACGCACTGGTCGTGTTTGCGCTTGTCGCCGAGGAGCGGAATTTTCGGGCTGCGGCAGACCGGTTGGGCGTCAGCCGGTCAGCCGTCAGCCAGACGATCCGGCGGCTGGAGGAAAGCCTTGGCATCGCCTTGATGCAGCGCACGACGCGCAGCGTCAGCCTGACCGAGGCTGGCGAGAGACTGCATGCGGAAGTCGGGCCGGCGATTGCCGACATGCGCGCGGCGCTTGACGCGACGCAGGCGCTGCGCGACCGTCCGCGCGGACAATTGCGGCTGGCCGTATCCTCGATTGCCGAACGCTTCCTGTCGGGACCGTTTCTCGCCGCCTTTTGCAGCGCCAATCCCGAGATCCAGCTCGACATCACGGTGACCGACGAGGAGTTCGACATCGTGGCCGAAGGCTATGATGCCGGGGTGCGGTTGGGAGAGGTGATCGACGAGGACATGATCGCGGTGTCGGTCGCGGGCGACGAGCGCCAGCTTGCCGTCTGCTCGCCTGCCTATCGCGATGGCTTCGGCCTCCCGTCGCATCCGGCCGACCTCGCCGCGCATCGCTGCATCGGCTGGCGGCCGTCACCGAAGGCGGCGCCCTATCGCTGGGAATTCGCCGAGAGCGGTCGCGAATTCCGGGTCGAGGTTGCGCCGGAGATCACGACGAACGACATGGCGCTGATGATCAAGCTGGCTGTCGCCGGAGCCGGCATCAGCTTCGGCATGGAAGAGAGTTTTCGCCCCGCACTGGAACGCGGCGAACTGATGCCGGTGCTCGAGCAGTACTGCCCGCGCTTTGCCGGCTTCTACCTCTACTACCCCAGCCGCAGGAATGTCGCGCCGAAGTTGCGCGCACTCATCGATCATCTGAAGCGCTGGCAAGCCATGATGTCGAAAACCTGGCTGCTCTAAGAGCGGCGTCCTGAGGCCGGCTGGTCGTCAGCAGCATCATCTGTCCCTATACCGCCACCTCCGGACCCACCGGAACCTCCACCCATTCCGCCGCCGCCCGTTCCACCACCACCTTTGCCGCCGCCGGCCTCGTTTGCGCGATCATTCTTGCCGCGCGCGCCGGATGCTGACGGCCTGGTCGGGCCTTGTTGCGGGATCGTGAGGTCGGAGGGGATCGGCGCAAGGTCGAGGGCTTCGCGAATGAAGTTGCGCAGCGAAACGACGAGATCGTGCGTGTGCACGGGACGTCCTGCGACCATGTCGCGGATGGCGCGTTCGGCCAAACGGACCTGCTCTTCGGTGCCAAGCAAAAGGATGTCCGACAGGCATGCCTCGACTGCATCGCGTATGCGCCGCGCCCGGTCCGATCCTTCGATCCGTTCGGGACTCAGGTCGACGGCGGTATCGCTCTCGGGCTGCTCGGCGCGCAGAACGTCACGTCGATGGGAAGGATCGACAGCCAGATTGCCGGTGAACGATCCGCCCAGTGTCTTGTAGGCGGCGATCAAGGTGCGCAGGCGCTCATTGATCTGGCGGTTCATGCGTTCGCGGCGCTGCTGGATGGTGAACATCATCAAGAGCCGGATGCCGATGCTAATCAGCGTGAACAGCGCCAGGCCGATCAGCGTTACCAGCACGCTCTGCCACGAGCTGAAATCAATGTTTCTCAAAGCGCTGATTCCTGACCTTCTGCATTGGCCCAACGTGGCGACAATGAACATATCCTTGCCCGACCTTATGAAAGGCCGGGGTGGAGGCGCAAACCAAAAAAGTCCGCTATGCCAATGCGAGCGACTATGTGCGCGATCTATCACCGCCGCTGCGCATCCGTGCGATTTCCCGCGTTAGACGTCGCCCTTCCTGACCTTGCCGTAAACGATATTTCGGTTCGAGCCGTAATAGACGTGCGCTTCGAAAGAGCTCCCGCCGAGGGCGGCATTGATGATGTCCCACATATCGTCAGCCGAACGCAGGATGAGCGGCCAGTCCATGAAGGTCTCCATGTAACCATCCGTCGTGATCTCATCGCTGAAATTGGCAAACAGGAAATCGCCACCGGGCTTGACGAGTTCCATGGCTCTTTGCAGCAGGCGGACGCCGATGGCGCGCGGCAGGTAATCGTAAAGCCCCGATGCGTAGACGAGATCGAATGTGCCAAGGGCATAGGCGCGGCGAAGTATGCCGCGTACGGAGCCTTGGAGTGCCTCGACCGCCGTGCCGGCATAGTCGTGGTTCACAGTGGCTACGCTGATGGGGTCCTGATCCAGGCCGACCCAGCGGTGCAATTTGCGCTTCGCCAACGCATCGGAGCGTTCGGCTTCCCTGAGGTGGCCGCAGGCAATCGCCAGCACTTCCGCCTTTTCCACGCTGCCGGCCGTTTCGTCCACCGTCCTGGCCAGAATATCCCGCCGCTCGCGCCCTGCCACCGAACTGGCAGCTTCACTGGTGTACGCGTAAATTTCCCGGCCGAGTGAGGTCGATGAAGCCACGATATCGTCGGCGACCGGATGCTTGTAGTAAATGTCCAGCAGGCCGGCGTCGCCGGAATATCCGCGCGGTTTTTCGACCGACCAACGCGTGAACGGGTCCTGGATCAAATAGTCCGCGACCCGATGCTGCTGAGCCAAGGGAACGAGTTTCTGCCAGACCGCGGGAGCAACCTGCCGGCGCAGTTTATGGAGCCTGCCTGCCAGGCGATGGACGATGACGGCGGCCGGTTTGTGCCGCGCGAAGGCCTGGTGAGCAAGATCCAGTATCAAAGCGAGTTGGGCCGTGCTGTCCCTCAACGCGTCGGAGTCGGCCGTCTCTTCAGAGATCGCGACATGTTTTTTCATCAGTCTGGTGGTGACGAGGCTGTGTTCGTCGAGCTGCAGTTTTGGCTTGGTAGGCATGCCGTTTACTCTCCGGTTTACCCCGCCCGGTCCCGGCAACCAGCATAGGTGCGCCGTTGATCAATGCGAACAATTTTAATAAAATTTTAGTAAAATTTTAATCACTAAGCTGGCCAGCCATCCTCCTAAACTGGCTAAATCCGAACCGCCCGTTTACCGTCGGTTAGCGACATCCCACTTTTCCTGCGGACAGGGGCGTCTTCATTCTCCGACCGCAGGCGACGTCGGCTGTTGCATTCGCTACTGCAGATCGCGGAGGAGCGTTTCAATGCAACTGAGCGAGGACGTCGCCCAGAAGGTGGCGGTATCGATTGGACGCCCGCGGTGGCATGCGGCCGATCCGGAACTCCTGGCACTGTTCCTGCAGAAAGATGCCGATGAGAATCGCAGTCTCGTGCGATGGGGTATTGCGGCTGCTGTGTTCAGCTATGTGGCCTATGGCCTGTTCGATTGGTTTCTTTTCCCCGATATCGCCGGCCGGCTTCTTTTGACCCGCGTTGCGCTAGGGATCACGTCCCTGGCGCTTGTCGAATTCGTCGCCCGACGGGGCTTCGCCCTTGCCACCTTGCACCTTGTCGCCGCGCTGGCGGTTGTATCCGGCGCGCTTGGATGGCTCGTATCCGCCCTTGGAACCGAGCATCAGGATGCCCTCTCCCATTTCATGGTTTTTGGCACTGTGTTCATCCTCGGTGCGAATTTGTTCTTCAATTTCCGGTTTTGGCTTTCGGCCATTGCCTCCGCGACGGTCACCGCAAGCTTTGTCTACGCCGCGATGTTCTCCCTCCAGGCCGACATAGCGAGCCGGATCGTGCTGTCGGCCTATTTCGTGAACTGCCTGGTGTTGTCGCTTTATCTTTCGTGGCGACTGAGCCTGGAGCGGTACCAGACGTTCCTGCACGCACTTCGGGCACAGTTCCAGGAGCAGGCTGCTATCAAGAAGGGGCAGAGGCTAACCGAAATCGCGGATACCGATCCGCTCACGGGCATGAAAAACCGCAGGGCGATCATTCGAGAATTCTCGGAGCTGCGCGAAGACTGGGCCGCGGACGACGACGAGATAGGTCTCATTCTGATCGATGTCGACTACTTCAAAAGGTTCAATGACGGACTTGGTCATCAGGCCGGCGACGATTGCCTGATCAAACTCGCCCATGTCCTTTCCGAGATGGCGGCTGCCAACAACGCCGTCGCGGCCCGCTATGGCGGAGAAGAGTTCGTCATTCTCTGCAAGGTCACCGGACGGGCTCACCTTCATGAGATAACGAAGAAATTCTGTCGCGTTGTAGAGGACCTGGATATCTACCACCCCGATCGGGGCGACAAGCTCAACATCGTCACGATCAGTGCCGGAGCCTCGTTGACGCGCGCCGATCAGAGCATAGAGCTTAGTATCCTGCTGCAGGAAGCGGACCGCGCCCTCTATGCGTCCAAATTTGCCGGTCGGGCTACGTTCACAATTTACGACCCGCACGCCACAGGCCAGGATCGCTCCGGCGAAAATCTTTCAGAACTGCTGAAGGTGGCAATTTCCAACAAGCTCGTTTCTGTCGCTTACCAGCCAATACGCGAGCTGGCGTCTGGACGCGTGCTGGGCCACGAGAGCCTGATGCGGGTATGTGACTTCGACGGCACCATGATCAGCCCGTCCGTATTCATACCCGTTGCCGAGCAGACCGGAGCGATCGTGGAACTGGGTATGTGGCTGATCGATCGAGCCTGCGGTGACATGGCGGAATACGGATTGGGCTCGGTCGTGACCGTGAACGTCTCCGTTCTTCAGCTCAAGGCTCCCAACTTCTCACTCCGGATCACCGAAATCCTTGGCCGGCACGGCCTTGCGCCACAGAAACTGGCCATCGAAATCACCGAAGGCAGTGACATCTTTCTGGAGGCGCAAGCGGTAAGAAACGTGGAGCGGCTGCGAAAACTGGGCGTTCAGATCTGGCTGGACGACTTCGGAACGGGATTTGCCGGCCTGACATGGCTGCGCCGTTTCAAATTCGACGTGGTCAAGATCGATCGCAGCTTCCTCCACGATTGCCAGACGTCTCGCGGCTTGAGCCTGTTGCGGGACATGGTCGGGCTGCTTCGCAATCTCGGTCATGTCGTGCTCGCCGAGGGCGTTGAAACGGAAGAGCAGTACATATTGCTGCAGCGCCTGGGGGTAAATCTGATGCAGGGCTTCCTCACCGGGCATCCGGTCCCGATCGAAGAAGTAAACCAAATCAGGCAAGGCCTCGTTGCCTAAGCCGCCCTCCTACGCGGAAGCTTCTGAGGGTCTCCCGCTTCGTCCCGGTCCCCCTACGCTACTTCGCAGCTTCGGGCGACACTCCTACGCCCAGATGCGGTTCCGGGTGGCCTGCCACCCGAAGCCCGCAGGGCGTAGGGTGGGGGTGGCGGAGAGGGAGGGATTCGAACCCCCGATGGGCTTGCACCCATGCCGCATTTCGAGTGCGGTGCATTCGACCACTCTGCCACCTCTCCGCGGTCATGGTCGGCCGTTGCCGGCGCGGCGCACTAGATAACGGCTGGGCGGGCAGGTTACAAGGCCAAATCCATCGGGAAATTCAGCTTCCTGTGCGGGCTTTGCCGGGAGGGCTGCGTTGCGGCCACGTCGGCAGGTGGGGCCAACCAGTCTCGACCGGAGGGGTCGGGTGCGGCAAGGAACCAGCATGGCCAAGGATTCCGCCCGTTTGCCTTGACTCGCACCGAACCTTCGGTTAGGGGAAGCGCGCAATCGGCGTGGAGGGTTCTTCCACGCCGCTTGTTTTTCGAACCCGCAGACTGACAAAAAGACGGCCGAACCGCGTGACGCGGTTCATCAAGGCCGACCGAACAGCGAAAGGCAAAAAATGTTCGCAGTCATTAAAACGGGCGGTAAGCAGTATCGCGTTGCCGCCAACGATCTCCTGAAGATCGAGAAGCTCGAAGCCAATGTCGGCGATATCGTCGAAATCGGCAGCGTCCTCGCCCATGGCGAAGGCGAAAATGTCACCTTCGGCGCACCGTTCGTCGATGGGGCTCTGGTCACGGCGGAAGTCGTCGAGCAGGGCAAGAACCGCACCGTCATCGCTTTCAAGAAGCGTCGCCGGCAGAATTCGCGCCGCAAGATCGGCCACCGCCAGCTGCTGACCACCGTGCGGATCGCCGAGATCCTGCTGGGTGGCGCCAAGCCTTCGAAGAAGGCTGCTGCCAAGGTGGAAGCCAAGTCGCCGGAAGCCAAGGCTGAGGTAGCGCCAGAGGCGAAGGCCGAGGCCGCTCCCAAGGAAGCCAAGGCCAAGAAGGAAGCCAAGGCTGAAGCCGCCCCGAAGGCGGAAGCCAAGGAAGAGACCGCTGTCGCTGCGCCGCTGTTCAAGGCGCCGAAGGGCGAGCCGGACGATTTGACCGTTATCAAGGGCATCGGCCCGGTCGCCGCCAAGGATCTGGCCGAGCAGGGCATCATCACTTTCGCCCAGCTGGCCAAGCTCTCCGACAAGGATGTCGCCAAGATCGACGAGCACATGCCCTTCAGCGCCGACCAGATCAAGGACTGGCGCGAGCAGGCCAAGGAACTGGCGAAGAAGTAAAACGAACCGGCGACAAGGTCGCCGGATCGGACTTGAAACGGAACGCGAACGCGTTCATAAGACCATTCAAGCGCCCCCAGGGCGCATCGGAGTTAGTTAGATGGCACACAAGAAAGCTGGCGGCTCGTCGCGCAACGGTCGCGACTCGCATTCCAAGCGTCTGGGCGTGAAGAAGTTCGGCGGCGAAGCCGTCATCCCGGGCAACATCATCATCCGTCAACGCGGCACCACCTGGCATCCCGGCGTCAATGTCGGCATGGGCACGGATCACACCCTTTTTGCGCTCGAGACCGGCGCAGTCACCTTCAACAAAAAATCCAACGGCCGAACCTACGTATCGGTCAACCCGATTACCAAAGCCGCGGAGTAGCCGGTTCCGCACTATAAAACCGGCGCCCATCTCGGGAACCGGTGTCTGGCCAAACCAGTGAATGGAGCCAGGAAAAGGATCAGGGGAGATGGGTTTTCCATCTCCCCTTTTTTCTTGCCTGGAGGACGTCAAATGGTTGCCGAAGCGGAAGACACCGAAGACGAAAGTTACGCGATAGACTGCCCGGTGCTGGCCACCGAGCGGCTGGTGATGCGCGCTCCCTGCGACGCCGATATCGCGCAACTGGTTGAGCTTGCCGACAACCGTCATGTCGCCGAAATGCTCGCCCGCATGCCGCACCCCTATGGCGAGGCCGAGGCGCGTGCCTTTCTGGCGATGACGCGCTCGCGCCGGGCCGGCATCGCCTATGCGCTGACGCTCGCCGGCACCGACACCTTCGTCGGCTGCGCCGGTCTCAACATGACCGACCGCGGGCTGGAGCTCGGCTACTGGATCGGCGAGCCCTACTGGAAGCGCGGCTATGCGACGGAGGCAGCACACGCGCTGGTCGACCTCGCTTTCCAGCGGACCTCAACGCAGGTGCTGCAGGCTTCGACCAGGGTCATCAATCCGGCCTCGCGCCGGGTCATCCACAAGTGTGGCTTCCAGTATGCCGGCCAGGGCATGCTGAACTCGATCGTCGCCGGCCAGGTGCCGGTCGAGCGCTACCGGCTGGATCGCAAGACCTGGATCAGCCTGCGCAACTGGGTCCATTTTTGATGAGCACTTTGAAAACGCGCTCCTGAGGAAGAGCCCCCTCACCCGGATTGCCAACCGAATTGCGAAGGGCAATTCGGGGCAATCCGACCTCTCCCCGAGGGGAGAGGAGGAGGCATCGGCGCCAGCCTCTTCTCCCCTCGGGGAGAAGGTGGCCGCGAAGCGGCCGGATGAGGGGCCAGCCCACATAAGCGATTGGCCGCTGTCTCAGCCCATCTCGACCCAGACCGGCAAATGATCCGACCCGACGGCCTTCTCGTCGACCCACAGGCGCTTCAGCGATCCGGCGAGCGAGGCCGAGGTGAAGATGTAGTCGATGCGCTTGTGGCGGCTTGTGTCCTCGGGTCGGTCGGGATCCACCCAGGTGACGATGTCCGTCTTGAGACGCTGGGCGACATCGACGGCGAGATCGGCGGTCAGCGGCATGCCGAATTCATGGTCCGGACGGCCGACGAGTTCGACATATTCCGACGAGCCGGGCAACATGTTGAAGTCGCCCATGACGATGAAGGCTTCGGGGTAGGGCAGGTCGGGCAGGCCGATCTCGGGAATGCCGGAGAGACCGCCGCCTTCGAGGGCATAGTTCAACAGGCGCTGGCGCAGGAAGCGGATCTGGCTGGCGCGTTCAACCGGACTGCGATGATCGAGATGGGTGGAATAGAAGCGAACGAAGCCGAGCGGGGTCTCGATCAGCGCCTCGAGCGCGCCGCGCTGAAAATTCATCGCCTCGAGGCTGCGGCTGCGCGGCAAAAGCAGGTTGCGCGACAGATGGATCGGTGTCTTCGACAGCACCATGTTGCCAAGCTGGAAAGTGGTGGTGATGGCGCGGCCGGCCTCCAGGCGCGAGCCGACATTGACCTCGAAATTGCTACCATAGGCGGCAAAATATTCGGGCAGCGCCTCACCGATCTCGGCCACCATGTCGCGGTTGCCGTTCCTGGGATTGTTGCGGGTCACCTCCTGCAGCGCGATCACGTCGGCGCCGCGCACCGCGTCGGTGATGCGGCCGAGATCGTATTGGCCATCGAGGCCAATGCCGTACTGGATGTTGTAGGTGACGACCTTCATTTCCCGCCCTCATGCTCGTCGGCCAACACTGCTACAGCTTCCCAAGCAAAAGGGCATCAGGCGCTTTAGTCGCAAAACATCCTCGCCCTTCGCCGCGCCTTGGTTTAGAGCAAGGCGCAAGGTTAGAACAAAGCCGCAAGGCCAACAGTAGAAACTGCGTAGTCCAATGAAATTTCTCGATCAAGCCAAGGTCTATATCCGCTCAGGCGACGGCGGCGCCGGTTCGGTGTCGTTCCGGCGCGAAAAGTTCATCGAGTTCGGCGGCCCGGATGGCGGCGATGGCGGCCGTGGCGGCGATGTCTGGCTCGAAGCCGTCAACGGGCTGAACACGCTGATCGACTATCGCTACCAGCAGCATTTCAAGGCCAAGACCGGCGTCCATGGCATGGGCCGCAACATGACCGGCGCCAAGGGCGCCGACGTGACGCTGAAAGTGCCGGCCGGGACCCAGGTCTTCCAGGAAGACAACGAGACGCTGATCTGCGACCTGACCGTGGTCGGCCAGCGCTTCCTGCTAGCCAAGGGCGGCAATGGCGGTTTCGGCAACCAGCATTTCAAGACCTCGACCAACCAGGCGCCGCGCCGCGCCAATCCCGGCCTGCCCGGCGAAGAGATGAACGTCTGGCTGCGGCTCAAACTGATTGCCGATGCCGGCCTGGTCGGCCTGCCCAATGCCGGCAAGTCGACTTTTCTGGCAACGGTCACCGCGGCCAAGCCGAAGATCGCCGACTATCCCTTCACCACGCTGCATCCCGGCCTCGGCGTCGCCCGCATCGATGCGCGCGAATTCGTCATCGCCGACATTCCCGGCCTCATCGAAGGCGCGCATGAGGGCGTCGGCATCGGCGACCGTTTCCTTGGCCATGTCGAGCGCACGCGCGTGCTCCTGCATCTGGTCTCGGCGCAGGAGGAAAATCCTGGAAAGGCCTACAAGACCGTGCGCGCCGAGCTCGACGCCTATGGCAATGGGCTGGTCGAGAAGGTCGAGATCGTGGCGCTCAGCCAGGTCGACATTCTCGACGCCGATGAGCGCAAGAAGAAGGTTGCGTCGCTCAAGCGCGCTGCCGGCCGTGCTCCGATGCTGCTGTCGGCGGCCACCGGCGAGGGCGTGGAAGCGGTGCTGCGCGCGCTGATGTCGGTGGTCGGCGAAGCGCGTGACAGGGCTGCCGCTCCCGTCGAGACCCGCTGGGACCAATAGCGATGACGGCGCAATCGCTGACAAAATACCGGCGCATCACTGTCAAGATCGGTTCGGCCCTGCTGGTCGACCGCACCAGTGGGTTGAAGCGTGACTGGCTGGCTTCGCTGGCCGACGACATTGCGGTGCTGGCCAATGGCGGCGCCGAGATCCTCGTCGTGTCGTCGGGCGCCATTGCGCTCGGCCGCACGATTCTGGGGCTTGGCAAGCGGGCGCTGAAGCTTGAGGAAAGCCAGGCGGCGGCCGCCGTCGGGCAGATTGCGCTGGCCGGCGCATGGTCGGATGCGCTGGGCAAGGGCGCGCTCAAATCGGGCCAGATCCTGCTGACGCTGGGCGACACCGAAGAGCGCCGCCGTTACCTCAATGCGCGCGCGACGATCTCGACGCTGCTCAAGATGAAGGCAGTGCCGGTCATCAACGAGAACGACACGGTGGCGACCTCCGAAATCCGCTATGGCGACAATGACCGGTTGGCCGCCCGCGTTGCGACGATGATGGGCGCCGACCTTTTGGTGCTGCTCTCCGATATTGACGGGCTCTATACCGCACCGCCCGCGCGTGACCCTGGCGCAAAGTTCATCCCCGTGGTCGACCGCATCACGCCTGATATCGAGGCGATGGCGGGGGCGGCCGCTTCCGAGCTGTCGCGTGGCGGCATGCGCACCAAACTCGACGCCGGCAAGATCGCCACTGCCGCCGGCACCGCCATGATCATCACCTCGGGCACCAGGCTGTCGCCGCTGATGGCTATCGAGCGCGGCGAGCGCGCCACCTTCTTCAAGCCGAGCGCCAATCCGGTGAAGGGCTACAAGACCTGGATCGCCGGCCAGCTCGAACCGGCAGGGCGGCTGACCGTCGATGCCGGCGCCATCGGTGCGTTGCTCTCCGGAAAGTCGCTGCTGCCGGCCGGCGTCAGGCTGGTCAGCGGCAATTTCTCGCGCGGCGACACGGTGGCCATCCTGTCGCCCGAGGGACGCGAGATCGCGCGCGGGCTGGTTGCCTATGATGCCGCCGATGCCGTAAGGATCGCAGGCCTGAAGACCGCCGAGATCGAAACCGTGCTCGGCTACGAGGCGCGCTCAGCGATGATCCACCGCGACGACCTTGTGGTGAGTCACGCTGGTGGCGATACAGACGGAGGATGAGCCATGCTGAAGCTGCATGAACAATCCGGGGATGACACGATCGCGCTGATGGCCGATATCGGCCGCCGCGCCCGCGCTGCCGCCCGACCGCTGGCTATCGCCACCACGGACGCCAAGAATGCCGCGCTCGTCGCCATGGCTGAGGCGATCGTTGCCCGTGAGCAGGACATTCTCGACGCCAACGCCATCGATGTCTCGAATGGCCACGAATCGGGCTTGTCCGGCTCGTTCATGGACCGGCTGAAGCTCGATCCGGCGCGCATCCGCGCCATGGCGGACGGCATCCGTGAAATCGCGGCGCTAAAGGATCCGGTCGGCGATGTGATCGCTGCCTGGGAGCGGCCGAACGGCCTGCATATCGAGCGCGTGCGCACGCCGCTCGGCGTTGTCGGCGTCATCTATGAGAGCCGGCCGAATGTGACGGCGGATGCCGGCGCGCTTTGCCTCAAGGCCGGCAATCCGGTGATCCTGCGCGGCGGCTCGGACTCGCTGTATTCGTCCGCCGCCATCCATGCCTGCCTGGTCGAAGGGCTGAAGGCCGCCGGCCTGCCGGAAGACGCCATCCAACTGGTTCCGACCACCGACCGCGCCGCTGTCGGCGAAATGCTGAAAGGGCTTTCCGGCAATCTCGACGTGATTATTCCGCGCGGTGGCAAAAGTCTGGTCGGGCGCGTGCAGAGCGAGGCGCGGGTGCCGGTCTTCGCTCATCTCGAAGGCATCTGCCATCTCTACATCGACCGCTCGGCCGATCTCGACATGGCGGTCAGTATCGCCGTCAACGCCAAGATGCGCCGCACCGGCGTCTGCGGCGCCGCCGAGACGTTGCTGGTCGACCGTGCGGTAGCATCCACCCATCTGGTGCCAATCCTTGACGCGCTGCGCGCGGCGGGCTGCGAGATCCATGCAGATCTCGAAGTGATGAAGCTGTTCTTCGACGCCAAGCCGGCGATCGATGCCGACTGGGTGACCGAATATCTCGACGCCATCATCGCGGTAAAACTGGTCGACGGCATTGCCGGCGCCATCGACCATATCGAGACGTTCTCCTCGCACCACACCGAGGCGATCATCGCCGAGGATCCACAAGCGGTCGAGCGCTTCTTCAACGAGATCGACTCGGCGATTCTGCTGCACAATGCCTCGACCCAGTTCGCCGATGGCGGCGAGTTCGGCATGGGCGCCGAGATCGGCATCGCCACCGGCAAGATGCATGCGCGCGGCCCGGTCGGCGTCGAGCAGCTGACCTCGTTCAAATACCGCGTGCGCGGGTCGGGACAGGTGAGGCCTTGACGTTTTTCGCTACCAGAGCCTGAGGGCCTTGCGCGCGTCCACCCCCCTCTGCCCTGCCGGGCATCTCCCCCTCAAGGGGGGAGATTGGCTGTCATATCCGATTTCGCCAATCGCCGCTGTCGTAGGATTTCCGCCGTCATTGAAGCTGCCAATCTCCCCCCTTGAGGGGGAGATGCCCGGCAGGGCAGAGGGGGGTGCTTAGCACCATGCCTTCGCAGTCTGAGCACTCCATCCCCTCCCACTACCTCCGCATGCCGCATGCCGAAAAAGGCTTGGCGGTCGGCCTGTTCGGCGGGTCGTTCAACCCGCCGCATGCCGGCCATGCGCTGGTGGCGGAAATCGCCTTGCGACGTCTCGCACTCGACCAGCTGTGGTGGATGGTCACCCCGGGCAATCCGCTGAAGAGCACGCGCGAATTGGCGCCGCTCAATGAGCGACTGCATCAATCTGAGCAGATCGCCAAGAATCCGAAAATCAAGGTGACCGCCTTCGAGGCGGCGCACCATATCCGCTTCACCGCCGACACGCTGGCGCTGGTCAAGGCGCGCAATCCGGGCGTCGACTTCGTCTGGATCATGGGCGCCGACTCACTGCGCGATTTCCACCGCTGGCAGCGCTGGCGCCAGATCGTCATGACCTTTCCCATCGCGGTCATCGACCGTCCGGGCGCGACTTTGTCCTTCCTGTCCTCGGTGGTCGCCAAGACCTTCGACTACGCTCGCGTCGACGAGGGCGATGCGCCGAGGTTGGCGCGGATGAAGGCGCCGGCCTGGACGTTTATTCACGGGCCACGCTCTTCGTTGTCGTCGAGTGCCATTCGCAGGGCTGCGAAGGGGTGAGAAGCGTTTCGCGTTAGCGAACGAAAAGCCAATTGCTTGGCTTTTCGAGCTTCGAACGCCCTGAGCCTGCGAAGGGCCGGGGGTGGCCGATCCACCCTGCCGGGTCCCCGCTGCTTCGCGGCGTCCCGGCGTTTGCCGGCCTTTCATCGTGCCACTGGCACGATGAATTCGCTTACGCGAACCGGCCGCTCACCCCACAAGGGGGGAAGGAGAAGATTGCCGATGTCGCTTTTGCGGCGGTGTTTCCCCGCCGCGTAGGCGATGCTGCCCGGATATGGCCACTCTCGCTAACACCAAGACCGACTCTGACGATCACGGCACCCCGCCGGCGCCGGTGATCGCCATAGCCAGCGTTGTGGTATCGATGGCCCTGATCGCGGTCGGCAACGGGCTGATGTTTGCCTATATCCCGGTCCGGCTCGGCGTCGAGCGCTTCGATCCGACCTGGGCGGGACTGATCATCACCGGCCTTTCAGCAGGTGGTCTTGCCGGTTGCATCCTGACCGGGCCTCTCGTCAGAAGGGTGGGACACGCCCGCGCCTTCATGGTGCTGTCGGCGCTGATTGCGCTGTCCAATGCGGCAATAGGCGCTGGCACCTACCCTCTGCTTTGGATCGCGGCGCGGGCGCTTTACGGTTTTGCCATATGCGGCCTGTTCATCGTTGCCCAGAGCTGGCTCAACGATGCCGTCGCCAACGCCATCAGAGGCCGGGTGATGGCGGTGTTCTACGTCGCCTATGTCGCCGGGCTCGGCGTCGGCTATGCGCTGCTGGCGGCGGTAGACATTACGACGGCGCAAGCGCCGCTGATCGGCATTGCCTTCACGGCGGTGTCGATTCTCCCGGTGGGCATGACGCGGCTTGCCCAGCCGCCGCCGCCCCGCGCAGCTTCGGTGGCGCTCCGCCGCGCCTGGCGAATCTCGCCGGTCGGCGTGGCCGGCATGCTGGCCGTCGGCGGCCTGTCGATGGCGATTGCCGGCTTTGCTCCGATCCATGCCACGGCCAAAGGCTACAGCCAGGCCGATGTGGCGCTGCTTTTGTCGGCGATGCCGGTCGGCACGCTGATCCTGCAGATCCCGCTCGGCTGGATCTCCGACCGCACCGACCGGCGCTACGTGCTGGCCGGCGCGGCAGCGCTGGCGACTGTCGCCGGCCTGCTGGCCATCGGTTTCGACGGCGGCGCGCTGATGGTTCTGGTGGTGATCTATGTGATCTGGGACGGCGCCTCGGAATCGATCTATTCGCTGGCCAGCGCGCATGCCGCCGACCGTGCCGGCAAGGACGACATGGTTGCGCTGTCGAGTTCGCTGCTGTTTGCCTGGTCGCTGTCAGGTTTCATCGTGCCCGGCATCGTGACGGCGCTGTCGGCTGTCTATGGCACGCAGGCCTTCATCTATGTGGCCATCGTCATCGCCACCGTCTTCTGCCTGTTCGTGCTGTGGCGGGTGGCGACGACGCGCGCCGTCCCCGCCACGGAGACCGGCAGTTTCGCGCCGATGTCGGCGCAGGCGCCATTGCCGGTGGAGCTTGCCTACGCGCCGGAAGAGCAGCGTTAGGATCGCTCCCCAGGACCTACTGCCTGGTGGCGGAAGCGTCCTGCCTCACTTCCGGCGGCGGTGCGGGAACCGAAATGGCTTCGGCGTCGAAGGCCTGCTTGACGCGTTTGGTGACATCGATCTGGGTGGCGAAGAAATCCGCCGCCGTGGTCCAGTAGCGCAAGGTGATGGCAACGCTGGCATCGCCGACCGTGGAGACAAAGGCAATCGGCGCCGGTTCGCGTCTGACGCGGCGCTCGCCGCCGGCGACGCCGATCATCGTCTTCTGGGCAAGGTCGATATCGTTCCATGAGCCGATGCTCAACGTGATGTCGGCGCGGCGCACGCCGTTGCGGGTGAAATTGCGGACTGGCTGGTTCCACAAGGTGGAATTCGGCGCCAACACGTAGACGCCGTCGACGGTCCTCAGGCTGGTCGCGAACAGGCCGATTTCCTCGATGGTGCCGGCAATGGGGCCGACCTCGACATATTCGCCGATGCGGAATGGCCTCAGCGCCAGGAGCATGATGCCGGCGGCGATGTTCTGCAGCGTGCCTTGCAGCGCCAATCCGATGGCCAGCCCGATGGCGCCGATGGCGGCAATGATCGAGGCCGTCTGTACGCCGAACTGGCCGAGCACCATGATGACGACGAGGACCATGATGGCGTAGCGCACGATCTTCGAGAAGAAATGGCGCAATGTCGCGTCGAAGCCGTGGATATGGCCGAGGCCGGCAAAGATCGAGCGTTCGGCGAGGCCGGCAACGAGGTAGCCGACGACCAGCAGGATGATGGCGCCGAGGGCGGAAAAGGAATAGGAGACGATCAGTGTGCTGAGTTGCGCAAGGCCTGCCTGCACGGAGAGTAGCGTGTTCTGAGGGTCGATGGGCATCAGGAAAATCCGGTTGGACGGAGTGTCGATAACCCCTGCGAACGCCAAGGGTTCCGACTTTTTTGACCCTCAGCGGAACCGGAAGGTGGGTGCAGCGTTCGCGCTGTCAGGTCTCCCGTCTTGAAACTGCAACGGAACTCTGCCTATCTATGGGGTGTCACCTGCTTTCATGGGTGATTTGGTTGTTCTTGCTGCGAAAGGAAATACACTGAGAACAGCACTGCGGAAGAAGGCTGAGATTATGCCTTCGCCGGCCAGGATCAGCGTAGACGACGCCGTGTCCCGCGCCATCAAGACAGTCCTTGCCAGTCTGGAAGACTCCAAGGCCGAAAACATTGTCTCAATCGACATTCAGCGGAAATCGAGCCTCGGCGACTATATGGTCATCGCGTCGGGCCGATCGCACCGCCATGTCTCGGCTGTCGCCGACCATCTCCTCAAGGCGCTCAAGGATGCCGGTCTCGGCACGGCGCGCGTCGAGGGGCTGTCCGGCGCCGACTGGGTCCTGATCGATTCGGGCGATATCATCGTCCATGTCTTCCGCCCCGAAGTCCGCGAATTCTACAATCTTGAAAAGATGTGGCAGGCGCCGGATCTCGAGGAAGAGACCTTGCACTGAGCTCCGTCTCATGTCGTAACCGTCTTGGGTGCGACATGGATTGAAGCTCGCCGAGGCAGGATGAAAATATCAGTTCATGCCGTGGGCCGGATGAAAACCGGCCCCGAGAGAGAGCTGGCCGACCGCTATTTCGAGCGTTTCGCCAAGACCGGCCCAGCGATCGGGCTCGAATTCTCGGGCGTTGCCGAGATTGCCGAGGGACGCGCCCAGAACGCCAATGAGCGCCGCCGTGAGGAAGGCCAGAAGCTGCAGGCGCTGCTGCAGCCGGGAACGGCGCTGTTCCTGCTTGATGAACGCGGCAAGAACCTGTCTTCAGATGATTTCGCCACCCGTATCGGCCAGTTGCGCGACGGCGGCCGCAAGGCGCTGGTCATCGCCATTGGCGGCGCCGACGGGCACGAGCAGTCGCTGCGCGACCAGGCCGACCTGGTGCTGTCGTTCGGCGCGGCGACCTGGCCGCATCAAATGGTGCGCGTCATGCTGGGCGAACAGCTTTACCGCGCGGCGACTATTCTCTCCGGTCATCCCTATCATCGGTCGTAAAGCAGTGGACCGAGGTTCACCGTCCGGATTTCCGCCCCAATGCCCGGCTGTTTTATGGTAGGCTTCGGGTCGATCATGGTTGATGGTTCGTTAACGAAGCCACGCATAGAGTCGGGCTTCAATGTCTGAAAACGGGAAATCAGGAACGGGCTTCGGGCGCGCGCGCTGCGGCATCGCTGCGGCAGTGGTCTTGCTGTCGCTCGGGCTTGCGCGTGCACAGAGCACACTCGATATCGCGCCCGACCCGGACCAGAGCCGGGCCGAATATGAGAAGGTGTCGGCCGAGATCACGCTGTCGTCCGAACGGCTGGCCAAGCTTGCCGCCGACATAGCCTCGGTCAAGAAGGACCATGCCTCTATCACCGCGGCGCTGATCCAGTCGGCAATGACCGAGCAGAAGCTAGGCCAGGACATCGAGGACATCGGCGCCAGGCTGGAGGGCCTGAAGGGCGAGGAGCAGAAGATCCGTGTCTCGCTGGCGTCGCGGCGCGACGTGCTGGCCGAAGTGCTGGGCGCGCTGCAGCGCATGGGGCTCAACCCGCCGCCGGCGATCCTGGTCAAGCCGGAAGACGCGCTGTCGTCGGTGCGCAGCGCCATCCTGCTCGGCGCGGTGGTGCCGGAACTGCGCCAGCAGACCGACAAATTGCTGGCCGACCTCAGGGAACAGTCGCGGGTGACGGCCTCGATCGAGGCCGAGCGGACCCGGCTGACGGCGGCGGTCGGCGAACAGACGGCCGAGAAGAAACGCCTCACCATGCTGCTCGAGGCCAAGCAGAAGCTCGAGGCGGACACCTGGACAGCGATGGTGGCCGAAAAGCAGCGATCCCAGGCCCTTGCGGCCAAGGCCGGCAGCCTGAA
This sequence comes from Hyphomicrobiales bacterium, assembly GCA_900472295.1. Taxonomy (GTDB): domain Bacteria; phylum Pseudomonadota; class Alphaproteobacteria; order Rhizobiales; family Rhizobiaceae; genus Mesorhizobium. Next base: position 93,470 of record UCIA01000003.1, read on the forward strand.
GGAGCTGATCGCCTCGCTGGAGGCTGACAAGAGCCGCAAGGCGGCGGATGCCGTCAAAGCTGGCGAGCAGAAGGCCGCTGATGGCGACAGACCGGACGTTGACACAACTGCGTCAACCGAGCTGGCGTCGCTGCCGGTGCCGGAAGGCAATCGTCTCACCGCGGCAGCGCCGTTTTCGGCGCTTCAAGGCCAGGTCGCGCTGCCGGTCACCGGCAAGATCAAGCGGCGTTTCGGGGGCGATGACGGTAACGGCGCGGTGATGCAAGGCGACATGGTTGCGACACAATCCGGAGCCATCGTCACAGCGCCGGCGGACGGGAATGTGCTTTATGCGGGGCCTTTTCGCTCCTATGGTCAACTCTTGATCCTCAATGCGGGAGACGGCTATCATGTCGTCCTGGCGGGGATGAGCAGAATCAGTGTCGCGTCTGGTCAGTCGGTGCTCGCAGGAGAGCCGATCGGGGCGATGGGAGAGGCCCGGGTGGCAAGCACCTCGGCCTCGAAGAATGGAAATGCGACGCCGGAACTCTATGTCGAGTTTCGCAAGGATGGAAAACCCGTCGATCCGACCCCGTGGTGGGCGGACCGCTTCTCTGGAAGGACGTGAAATGATGCGGAAACTGTCGCTTCTTATTGCCGGTGCGCTGATGGGCGCGTCTGCAATGAGCCTGGTCTATGGCGCGCCCGGCTCGACGGCGAACGCTGCAGGCTCCGAAACCTACAAGCAACTGGCGATCTTCGGCGACATCTTCGAGCGCGTGCGGGCGCAGTATGTGACGCCGCCGGACGACAAGTCGCTGGTCGAAAACGCCATCAACGGCATGCTTACCTCGCTCGATCCGCACTCGTCCTACATGAATGCCGAGCAGGCGCAGGACATGCGCGTTCAGACCAAGGGTGAATTCGGCGGCCTCGGCATCGAGGTCACCATGGAGAATGACCTGGTCAAGGTGATCACACCGATCGACGACACCCCGGCCGCCAAGGCCGGCGTGCTGGCCGGCGATTATATCGCCAAGATCGACGGCCAGGAGGTTCGCGGCCTGACGCTGAACGACGCGGTCGAGAAGATGCGCGGTCTGGTCAACACGCCGATCAAGCTCACCATCCTGCGCCAGGGCGCCGACAAGCCGATCGAGCTGACGGTGGTGCGCGATATCATCAAGGTCAAGGCGGTCAAGTTCCGGGTCGAGAACGACATCGGCTACATGAAGATCACCTCCTTCACCGAAAAGACCTATGACGACCTCGAGAACGCCATCGACACCATCAAGAAGCAGGTGCCGAACGACAAGCTCAAGGGCTATGTGCTCGACCTGCGCCTCAATCCGGGCGGCCTTCTCGATCAGGCGGTGAGCGTGTCCGACGCCTTCCTCGACCGTGGCGAGATCGTCTCGACCCGTGGCCGCGATCCGAAGGACGTCACACGGTTCGATGCAAGGCCGGGCGACGACATCAACGCCAAGCCGCTGATCGTGCTCGTCAATGGCGGATCGGCCAGCGCCTCGGAGATCGTCGCCGGCGCGTTGCAGGACCTGCGCCGCGCCACCGTGGTCGGCACACAGTCCTTCGGCAAGGGCTCGGTGCAGACCATCATCCCGCTCGGCGAGAACGGCGCGCTGCGCCTGACGACGGCGCTTTATTACACGCCGTCCGGCAAGTCGATCCAGGGCAAGGGCATCACGCCCGACATCAAGGTTGAGCAGCCGCTGCCACCCGAACTGCAGGGCAGGGACCTGACGCGCGGCGAATCGGACCTCAAGGGCCATATCAAGGGCGCCGAAGAGGGCGAGACGGGATCGGGCTCGGCAGCCTATGTGCCGCCGGATCCGAAGGACGATCTGCAGCTCATCTATGCCGAGCAGCTGCTGCGCGGCGAGAAGACCGATCCGGCGTTCCCGCCGAATCCGAACAAGACCGTGCTCAACCAGTAAGTCGGCCCGGCCGAGCAAGCAGCTCTGGCCGGCTGATCGAAGCGATGCAATGCTGCCGGGACCGCGAGGTTCCGGCAGTTTGATTCGGAGGCTGCGGCTGGAGCGTCTCTCGAAAGGCGCCGGGGACGCGCCACTTTTTGAATCTGCGCCTTTCGGAAGTTGTTCCGGGACGCGCCCCGGGGATGCGGCTTGGCTGACATCGGCAAGGACATCGAACGCCCGCTCGGACAGACCGTCCGGCCGCGCGCGGCGTCGCGCGGGATAAGTGCCGGCGCTGTCGCGACGACGCTGGTTGTGCTGGCCGCAATCGGCATCTCCGGCGCGATCGCGTTGCGCGAAAAGCCGTTCCGCAAGCCCGAACAGGCCGCGGTCTCGACGCCGAAAGTGACGGCGGCTGCGGAGCCCGTTGCAGCAGCGCCAGCCCCGCCAGTGTCAACAACTGCGCCGAAGGTGGAAACGCCCACCACAGGCGGGCCGAAGATCATCCATGTGCAGACCGAGGAGGGTGACGGTCCGCCGAAAGCAGCCATCGTCATCCGAGATCCGTCGACGATCGGCCAGAACCTGAAGATCGCGCATATCCCCGACAGGGCGCTGATCGAGGTCAGCGATACCGGCCCGCTGCCGATCCGCGCCGCCGATGGCAGGCGGCCGTTCGACGTCTATGCCAGGCCATGGTCGGGCTCGCGCGGGGCGCGGGTGGCGATCGTCATTGGCGGACTTGCGGTGTCGCAGACCGGCACGCAGGCGGCGATCGCCAAGCTGCCGGCCGAAGTGACGCTGGCCTTTGCGCCGCAAGGCAACAGCATCGGCCGCTGGATGCAGGCGGCACGGCAGAGCGGACATGAGGTCGTCATGCAGGTGCCGCTCGAACCGTTCGACTATCCCAACGTCAATCCCGGCCGCAACACGCTGACGGTGGCGGCAAGCCCGGACGACAATCTGAAGAATCTGCGCTGGGCGCTGTCGCGGACGACCAACTATACCGGCGTCATGAACTATATGGGCGCGCGCTTTTCGGCCGACGCGACGGCAATGGGGCCGTTCATGGCCGAACTCGGCAAGCGCGGCCTTGCCTATATCGATGACGGCTCGTCGGCGCGGAGCCTGGCGCCCGACCTCGCCTTGAAGGACGGCGTGCCGTTCGTCGCCGGCGACACGGCGATTGATGCCGTGCAGGACCGCGGCGCCATCCTGAAAAAGCTCGACGCCCTGGAAGCGACCGCACGCGCCAAAGGTTCCGCCGTCGGCATCGGCTCGGCCTTCGACCTGACGGTCGACACCGTGGCGTCCTGGGTGATCGAGGCGAAGAAGCGTGGCATCGAGATCGTGCCGATCTCGGCGGTGGCCATTGATCCGGAAAAAGGCTGACCATGGCGAAGAAAATCGATCCCGAGACGCTGCCTTACCGTCCCTGTGTCGGGCTGATGATCCTTAATGGCGACGGGCTGGTCTGGGTCGGTCATCGCATCGCCGAGCCGGACAGCGAATTCGCCGGCACCACGCAGCTCTGGCAGATGCCGCAAGGCGGCATCGACAAGGGCGAGGAGCCGCTGCAGGCGGCCGGGCGGGAGCTCTACGAAGAGACCGGCATGCGCTCGGTCACGCTGCTGGCCGAGGCGCCGCACTGGATCAACTACGACCTGCCGGCCGATCTCGTCGGCATTGCTTTCAAGGGGCGCTATCGCGGCCAGACGCAGAAATGGTTCGCCTACCGCTTTCATGGCAACGAAAGCGAGATTGAGATCAATCCGCCGCCCGGCGGCCACACCGCCGAATTCGACGAATGGGCCTGGCGACCGATGCAGGACTTGCCCGACCTGATCGTGCCGTTCAAGCGCAAGGTCTATGAGGATGTGGTGGCGGCGTTTCGGCATTTGGCATAGGCGGATCTGACGGTTCGCACAGTGCAGGATCCGTGCTTTATTGACCGAGATACGCCGCAGCCACGAGACACATATGAACGACGCCGGGCAATGGCCTCTTAGCGCAGCGTTTGTGCTGCCCCTCACCTGCCTGCCGGCATCCTCTCCCCGTATAGGGACGGGGAGAGGGGCGCTATCATCGCCGGCTTCGCCAATCACCTACGTTGCAACAACGGCGCTGAGGGTGAGGCTAGCCCTTTCTCCCCGTCCCTATACGGGGAGAAATGTCCGGCAGGACAATGAGGGGCGGCGCAGACTTCCGCGTGTTGGCCATGAGTGAAGCCAAAGCGTCCTTGCAGCCGATCAGCGAAGCGGCGGCCGGCGCCATCCTGACCATCGATCTCGGCGCCATCCGTGAAAATTACCGGCGACTAAAGGCAAAACTCGGTGGCGTGCGTTGCGCCGGCGTCGTCAAGGCTAACGGCTATGGGCTCGGCGCGGCACAGGTGGCGGCCGCACTGGTTGCCGAGGGCTGCGATATCTTCTTTGTCGCGCATCTCGCTGAAGGTGCCGCGCTGCGCGACGCAATCGGGCTGGAGCCGGAAATCCATGTGCTGAACGGGTTGCCGCCGGGCTCCGAGCCGGAAGCGGTTGCGGCGGATCTCGTGCCCGTCATCAACAGTGCCGGACAGTTGGAGGCGTGGAGCAAAGCCGGCCAAAAGGCCGGACACAAGCTCAAGGCGGCCATCCAGGTCGACAGCGGCATGTCGCGGCTGGGCATGGCGCCGGCAGAGGTCGAGGGCCTTGCGAGCGATGCTTTCGCCGGCGTCGATGTCGTCCTCGTCATGAGCCATCTGGCGCGGGCCGACGAACCCGCCAATGCGGCCAATGATGCACAGCTCAAGGAGTTCGAACGGCTACGCACCATGCTGCCCAAGGCGCCGGCGTCGCTCGACAATTCCTCCGGCGTCTTTCTCGGGTTGCCCTATCGGTTCGACCTCGCCCGCCCGGGCGCTGCGCTCTACGGCATCAACCCGACGCCTGATGAGGCGAACCCGATGCTGCCGGTGGTGAGGCTGGAGGCAAAGGTCATCCAGACGCGCAGCATCGAAAAGGGGGCCGGCGTTGGCTACGGCCATGCATTTCTGGCCGGCGGCCCCTTGCGCGTGGCGACGATCTCGCTCGGCTATGCCGATGGCTGGCACCGGCGCGCGGCGTCGGCCGCCTGGGTCGACGGCGTGCGGCTGCCCTTTGTCGGGCGGGTGTCGATGGATTCGATCATCCTCGACATTTCGGCGCTGCCGGCCGGCCGGCTGCGCGAGGGCGACCTTGTCGAGCTGCTGGGGCCATCGCAGAGCGTCGATGACGCGGCCGGCCATGCCGGCACCATCGGCTATGAGATCCTGACCAGCCTCGGCCCCCGCTTTCATCGCCGCTATGTCAACGCATAGGACGAGACTCCACCCCTTGGCGGACGCCACAAAATCCGGCAGACAGGAGGCGGCGGTTTTAGGGTCGTCGTGGAGAGTGATGCGATGAAGATCTTCGTGTTGGGCGGCGGCGTGATCGGGATCACCACCGCTTATTATCTCGCCGAGGCCGGCCACGAGGTAACGGTGTTCGACCGCCAGAAGGGGCCGGCGCTGGAAACCAGCTTCGCCAATGCCGGTGAGATCTCGCCCGGCTATGCCTCGCCCTGGGCCGGTCCCGGCATTCCGCTGAAGGCGATCAAGTGGCTGTTGATGAAGCATGGCCCGCTGGTCGTGCGGCCAGCCTTCGATCCTTATATGTGGACGTGGCTGATCAAGATGCTGCGCAACTGCACGGCCGATCGCTACGCCATCAACAAGGCGCGCATGGTGCCGCTCGCCGAATACAGCCGCGACACGCTGAAGGCGCTGCGCGAGGCGACCGGCATTGCCTATGACGAGCGGACCAAGGGCACGCTGCAGCTGTTTCGCACGCAAAAGCAGCTCGATGGCACCGGCGGCGATGTCGAGGTGCTGAAGAAGTACGGCGTACCCTACGAGTTGCTCGATCCCGATGGCTGTATCGCCGCCGAGCCGGCGCTGGCCGGCGTGCGCGAAAAATTCGTCGGCGGGCTGAGGCTGCCCGGCGACGAAACCGGCGACTGCAAGATGTTCACCGACAGATTGGCGGAGCTGTGCGTGGCGCGCGGCGTCACCTTCGAATATGGCACGCAGATCCGGCGCTTCAACAAGAACCGCAATCGCATCATGAGCTTCGGCACCGACGATCGTGCGCGCAAGGCCGACGCCTATGTGCTGGCGCTGGGCAGTTATTCCGCCCGTTTCATGCGCCTGCTCGGGCGGCCGATCCCGGTCTATCCGGTCAAGGGCTATTCGATCACCGTGCCGATCAGGGACGCTGCCGCCGCCCCGGTGTCGACGGTGATGGACGAAACCTACAAGGTGGCGATCACCCGCCTTGGCGACCGCATCCGTGTCGGCGGCACGGCGGAGATTTCCGGCTTCGACATGCGGCTGCACGAATCGCGCCGGCGCACGCTCGAACATTCGGTCGGCGACCTGTTCCCGGATGGCGGCGACCTCAAGGCGGCGTCGTTCTGGTGCGGCTTGCGGCCGATGACTCCGGACGGGCCGCCGCTGATCGGCCGCACCGAGTTCTCCAACCTCTATCTCAACACCGGCCACGGCACGCTTGGCTGGACCATGGCCTGCGGCTCGGCCAAGGTGCTCGCCGACATCATCTCCAGCAAGGTGCCGGATATCGATGTGCGTGAGCTGGGGCCGGAGCGGTATCAGAGGTAGGCAAAGAGCCAGGTCGTTCAACCGGGTGGGATATTTTTTCTACCAACTGGGTTGATTTATTTTTTCCAACGGGTACTTTCTTACCAACGAAATGGTGAGAAGGAGATTCGTTATGGCAAAGCTGACGCCGTTTGGCGTTGAGCTTCGGAAGCAACGCCTCGACAAGGATTTGCGGTTGTTGGATCTGGCTGAAAAGCTGGGTCAAAGTGCTGCGTTTGTCTCCGCTATTGAGACCGGCCGCAAACAGATACCGGACGGTTATCTTCACAAGATTTCCAAAGCCATGGAACTCAACGCGGATGACACTCGCCGCCTGCGGGCCGCCGCCGAGAAGACTCGCAAGGAGGTACGGGTAGATAATCTGCGGGGAGACCAGCGTGAGCTGGTGGCTGCATTTGCTCGGAAGTTGGATGACGTTCCAAACGATCTAATGGAGGCACTTAAGAAGATCGTTCTGAAATCCATTGCCGGCGACGTGCCGTTCTTTCGAAGAAGACGCGGAATAATTGTGCCACCGATGTCGACAGAAAAACTGCGAAGATTTGCGGAGAAAATTCGGGATGTCTTTGTCGAGAATGACCAGGTGGAGTTTCCGATAATGGACGTCCTGGAGTTCAAGCTCAGCAAGATTCTACCGGATTTTTTCATCGACGTTGAGACCGAGGAAATTATGGGTTCCGATGAGGGGCGTGTCTTCGCCGGCTCAAATTCGATCGTCTTTCGCGAAGACGTTTATGTCGGGGCCTGTAGGGGGAACCGCCGGGATCGGTTCACGGCCTGCCACGAGTTCGCGCACTTTCTCATGCATCGTGATGTGAAGCTCGCTCGGGCAAGGGAAGACAGCGACAAAATCTACGTCGATAGCGAGTGGCAAGCCGATGAGTTTGCAGGGACCCTTATGATGTCACCGAGGCATCTTGAGATGTTCAGCAACGCTGATGCGGCCGCAAGCGCGTGCAATATGAATCCGGCTGCGGCGAGAGTGATGTGGGCCAAATACGAAAAAGAGGGGCGTTTTGCTATGACCTAGGTTTCTCAAATGGGGGCGTTTGGCAGGTGGTTGCACACCATACCAAACGCCTTCTCCCAAATGCGCTGGTAGCTCAGTGGATAGAGCAAGGTGGGTCGGTAACCCCTAGGTCGGGAGTTCAAATCTCTCCCAGCGCGCCATCCCTTCACTAATCAGCACTCCCCATATTATTGCATATGGGGAGTGTTCTTGCAACGTTCCGGCATTAGGCCAAGTTCCCTCACAAACTAGGCGCGCCGGCAAATTTCAAACTGTTGTCAGGCTAGAACGCCTCCTTCACCCAGCCCTTCGAGAACAGCCACCGGTAAGCCCAGGGGATCGTCACCTTGGTCGAGACCGGATTCGAATGGGTGACATAGTCGTCGTAGACCGGCTGCATCCTGGCGTAGAAGGCGGGGTCGAGCACCGTCATACCGTTTTCCAGGTCGTGGAAGAAGCTGCGGTTGTTGAGGTTGACCGACGAGATCGTCACCAGCCTCTCGTCGATCATCATGATCTTGGAATGCAGCACGACATCGGGCGCCTTGAACTCGCGAATGTTGATGCGGTCGCCATATTTCTCGACGAACAGCTTGTTGAGCGCGGTGAGGAACTTGCCGCCAATGTCGCCTTTGAGGTCGATGCGACCGACAATGTCGATCCTGACGCCGCGCGCCAGCGCCCGCTCGATAGCCAGGCTGAGCTTTGGCGTCAGGTTGAGGTAGGGATTGACGATCTCGATATGATGCTGCGCGGTGTCGATCAGCTCGGTGAAATAGGTCTCCAGCGCGTGGTTGTCCTCATAGGGCACGGAGATGAAGTGGCGCACGGTGCCTGAGGGGCGCCGGCCGTCGGTGCGCACCGGAATGGAGAAGGGCCGCGCGATGTTGGTGTCGGCGTCGCGCAGCCACAAGGTCGAGAGATGCGCAGCCAGCGTCTCGACGGTTGCCGGGTCGGCGAACTCGACGTCGAAATCGCTCCAGTTCGAATAGTAGTTCAGCGAGAAGCCGTCGGTCTTGCCGTATTGCTCCAGGTTCGGATAGCGCGACAGGTCGATCGGCTTGTGGAACAGGAAGCCGTCATGGATGTTGCGGCCGCCTATGATGACGCGCGAGCGGGCGGGGTCCTCAGCCAACGTCGCCAGCATCTTGACGTGGTGGGTCTTGTGCAACTGCGACAGCTGCTCGTCGATCGGCGCGCCATGGTCGGCCCGCCAGCGGTACTCCTGCAGCTCGACATTGGGGTAGTCGGCCGCCAGCCGGTGCAGCAGCGCGTCGTCCTTGTCGCGCTCCAGCACATCGGTGACCATGATGCGCACCTTGGTGCCCAGCGCCGCATGATGGCGGATCAGCCGCTCGATGACGCGGCCGGAAAAGTCGGCCTTGAACTCCAGTGACGACAGATAGATCAGCTTGAGTTTTGGTGCGTGCGAGAAATTGAGCGGCAGCTCGGGGTCGGCTCTGTCGAAGGCGCTGTCGGGCAGCGACGCGCCGAGCAGCGCCTCGACCTTGGCGTTGAAGCCATCGTGAGATTTGCGCAGCAGGCGCGGTGACCCGAGCGGCAGCGAGCAGGTCTGCGACAGCCAGCGGCCGGCGTAGAAGACGCGGGCAAGCTTATCCAGCCCCGAGGGATCAGGCACCGCGCAGCGCTCGTAGCGGCTGTCGAGTGCGGCCAATGCGGGATAGGCAACCTCTTCGCGCAGGATGGTGAGCGCGGCGCCCGTCGGCGCCAGGCTGGAGCTGAGCTTGAGGTTGCAGCGGTTCAGGCCGTCGCCCGGAAACAGGCTGGCGGTTTGCTCGGCTGACAGACGAAGCCGGAAGGGAGTGCCGCTCGCCACATTGCGCGAGCCACCGCCGGCGCGGATCGCCAGCGCGCCGTCGCAGGCGCCTGATATCTCGACAGGCCGCTTTCCCGACTGCCGCAACACGATCTCGACCGAGCGCGCCTGCAGGCCGGAAAAGCTGAATGTCTTCGGCTCGGCGGGCCGGGCGGCGGCGTCGATATAGAGCGTTTGCCGCGACACCCGCCAGCGGCCGTCGAAATGGCCTTCGCCGGTCTTTCCCCTCTCGGCCGGCATCTGTTCGGCGGTAACCGGCTTCGCCAGTTGCTCCAATGTCCGGTAGGTTGCCTGGAAATCGCGGTTGGCGATGGCGTGGCGGTCATGACCGAACGGACCGGTGCCGTTCGTCCTGTCGATGGCACCGATCTGGTTGTGGGCGAGCAGCGCCAGAAACTGCCTTGCATAATCACTGGCGCCGGCATCGCCAAAAAACGCTGATGCCGCAGTCCGCGGTCCGGGCGTATCGGCCGACAGCGCAGGCCGTCCGCAGTCCCTGGCGTCGGGGAAGAAATCACAGCTGTGCCGGAGCGGGCCGGCGCAGGCGGCAAGGGAAGCCAGCGCCAGCCCGGCCAGGACCAGGCGGAAGGCGCGGTTCATCCCGTTGCCCCGTTCATGGTCTTCAGCTCAGCCGGGTCGCGCGGCGGCATGAAGCCATGCGGAAAGACCTTGCAGACGGGAAGCGCGAAAGTGGCGATCAAAAGCTCGGCCTCGCCGCGCATTTTTCTCGGCGCCGTCCTGTCGTCGCGGATCGTCTTTGCCGAGGCGACGAGCGCGCCGTCGCAGGTGCAGTGGTTGCGCCGGGCGATGTAGCAGGCGTCATGGATCTGGCAGGCGCGGTCGAGCCGGTCGACCGGACGGGCTGAAAGGTCGCCGGTGCGGGTGCCCGGGCCGCAATAATTGCCGAAGACGAAAGGCGAGGGGCGGGCCATTGCGGTACGGATGGGCCTGGGCAACTCAGCTTCCGGAACCTTGGTCCATGGGTTGGCGCAGGCGGAAAGCCAGGCCAGCAGCAGGATGGCAAGAACGGCTCGCATTGTTATCCGCGCCAGCTTTCTGAAAAATGTGCCACCCCGGCGCGCCACCGTCTCCGCGGCAAGATCCTGCGCCTGATGCCACACTCCTTGATTCCATGGCAAGGGACGGGGATTTTATGGCAAGGGAAAGGCGGCAGCTATACGAACAGCCCGCGTTCGCGCTCCACCGCTTTGGTGATGAAGTTGGCGACGATCTGCACGCGGCGCAGCGGGCGGACCGTCTCGTGATAGACCAGCCAGTAGGCGCGGCGGATCGGCGCGACGATGTCGACGGGGATCAGCTCCGGCATCGAGCGGGCGACGAAAGTGTGCAGGATGCCGATGCCGGCGCCCGAACGCACCGCTTCGGCCTGGCCGAGGGCTGAGGAGATGGCAAAGCTGGTGCGCCAGTCCGGGCTGAACTCGGCGGCATAATCGAGCGAAGGGCTGACGATGAGGTCCGGCACATAGCCGATCAGTGTGTGCTGGCCGAGTTCCGTGGCGTTTTGCGGCAGGCCATGCGCCTCGACATAGGCGCGCGAGGCAAACAGGCCGAGCGTGTAGTCGACCAGCTTTCCCGCTACCAGCCTGCCTTCACTCGGCCGCTCGACCGTGATGGCGATGTCGGCCTCGCGCCGCGACAGCGAGAAGGAACGCGGCACAGGCACCAGCTGGATGGTGAGTTCGCGGTGCAGCGCCGTCAGCGCGCCGAGACGCGTGGCGAGGAAGGCGACGCCAAACCCGTCGGGCGCGCCGATGCGCACCGTGCCCGAGATATCGTCGCCTTCGCCCGACACGGTCGAGCGCGCGGCGATCATGTCGGCTTCCATGCGCTCGGCAATCTCGAGAAAGCGCTGGCCGGCGGGTGTCAGTTCGCTGCCGGTGGTAAGCCGGCGAAACAGCTTTGCCCGCAGCGCCTCCTCGAGTGCCGCGATGCGGCGCGAGACAGTGGCATGGTTGAGCTCCAGCCGCTTGGCCGCGCCAAGGATCTGCCCGGCGCGCGCCACGGCGAGGAAGATGCGGACATCATCCCAGTTCATGGGGGTGATCCTGGTAGCATTCGGGAGACGCGAGGCTTTATCATTTGCGGCAATTAATGCACACCAAGCCTCCGTTGTCTATTTTTCGCACAACGGTTGCGTTTCCCCTCGCGTTGCTTTCGCTCCCGCAAAGGCGTTCACTGGATCATCACAAACTCAGGGAGAGAAACCATGATCGAATATGGTCATTTCATCGGTGGCAAGCATGTCGCCGGGACCAGCGGGCGCAAGCAGGACGTGATGCAGCCGATGGACGGCTCGGTGCGGGGCACGGTGGCGCTGGCTTCGCCGGCGGAACTGCGCGCGGCGGTCGAAAACGCCAAGGAAGCGCAGGTCAAATGGGCTGCGACCAACCCGCAGCGGCGCGTGCGCGTGCTGATGAAATTTCTCGAACTGGTCGCCCGCGACTATGACGAACTGGCCGATATCCTGGCGCGTGAGCATGGCAAGACCATCGCCGACGCCAAGGGCGACATCCAGCGCGGCCTCGAAGTGGTCGAAGTCTGCATCGGCGCGCCGCACATGATGAAGGGCGAGTTCACCGATGGCGCCGGCCCCGGCATCGACGTCTATTCGATGCGCCAGCCGCTCGGCGTCGTTGCCGGCATCACCCCGTTCAATTTTCCGGCGATGATCCCGCTGTGGAAGATTGCCCCGGCATTGGCCTGCGGCAACGCCTTTATCCTGAAGCCGTCCGAGCGTGATCCGGGCGTGCCGATGCGCATCGCCGAACTGTTCATCGAAGCCGGTCTGCCGGCGGGCGTCCTCAACGTCGTCAATGGCGACAAGGATGTCGTCGACGCCATCCTGGACGATCCTGATATCAAGGCCATCGGCTTCGTCGGCTCGACGCCGATCGCCCATTACATCTATTCGCGCGGCACGGCGGCGGGCAAGCGCGTACAGTGCTTCGGCGGCGCCAAGAACCACATGATCATCATGCCCGACGCCGATATGGACCAGACCGTCGACGCGCTGATCGGCGCCGGCTACGGCTCGGCCGGGGAGCGCTGCATGGCGATCTCGGTGGCGGTTCCGGTCGGCAACGACACCGCCAACCGATTGATGGAAAAGCTCATCCCGCGCGTCGAAAGCCTCAAGGTTGGTCCGTCGACGGATTCGTCCGCCGATTTCGGCCCGCTGGTGACGGCGCAGGCGTTGGAACGCGTCAAGGGTTACGTCGACACCGGTGTCAAGGAAGGCGCCAAGCTGGTCGTCGACGGCCGTGGCTTCTCCATGCAGGGCTATGAGGATGGCTACTATATGGGCGGCTGCCTGTTCGACAACGTGACCGCCGACATGCGCATCTACAAGGAAGAGATTTTTGGGCCGGTTCTCTCGGTGGTGCGCGCACCGACCTATGAGAGCGCCATCAAGCTCGCCAACGATCACGAAATGGGCAATGGCGTCGCCATCTTCACCCGCGACGGCGATGCCGCGCGCGATTTTGCTTCCCGTGTCCAGGTCGGCATGGTCGGTATCAACGTGCCGATCCCGGTTCCGATCGCCTACTACACGTTCGGCGGCTGGAAAGCGTCATCCTTCGGCGACCTCAACCAGCATGGCCCGGATGCGTTCCGCTTCTACACCAAGACCAAGACGGTGACGTCGCGCTGGCCGTCCGGCATCAAGGATGGCGCCGAGTTCGTCATCCCAACGATGAATTAGCCGGACGATTTTCTTGTTTGCACGTCCTCGCCTTCGGCTGCGGGCGTGCGGGCAGGCATCAAGGATGGTGCCGAGTTCGTCATCCCGACGATGAACTGAGATCTAAAGTTATTGCATCAAGGAAGGGCGCGGCGTTGATCGCGCCCTTTCTATTTTCAGCCTACCGCGTCGCCGCCGTTTCGGCGTGACCGCGCAGCAGGGCCATCAGTCGTTTGGCATCCTTGGCAGCGGCTTCCTCGTCGCCGGCCAGGATCGAGCGGATCAGGGCGACGTGGTGCTCGGCGGATTCGGCCAGCCCCGTATCGGCCTTGTAGCGGAACCAGAAACGGCGGCTGTGGGTCTGCAAGGGCGCGGCCAAGCGCGCCGCAAACGGGTTGTCGGCAGCCAGCGCCAGCGCCTCGTCGAGCGCCTTGTCGGCCTGGATGAAGGCCAGCACATTGCCTGAGATCACCGCCTTCTGCATGGCAAGCGCTGCCTCATGAAACAGGTCGGCGGCCTCGCGGGTGACGAAGCGGGCGGCGGAGCGGGCCAGAACCACCTCAACACCGCGGCGCGCGTCGAGCACGCGCAGCCAGTCGCCGGGATGCAGCGGGGCAATGGCGATGCCGGCGCGTGGCCTTACGTCCAGCAACCCTTCCCAGGCCAGGCGCTGGATCGCCTCGCGCACCGGCGTGCGGCCGAGCGCCAGCTTTTCGATGAGCGCGCCCTCGGTGACAAAGCTTGCCGGCGCCAGTTCCAACGTGACGATCATATGCTCGAGCACGCGGTAAGCCTTGGCGGCAGCCGGTTCGGATGTCGTGCCTGGTTCTATGGATATCAAAGGCAGTCTCCTGATATATCTTGCATATATCATAACAGATTCCGCATTGACAGCGCGTTTCTTGATAGATATACCGCTGATATATCAGATGGAGAGATCGCTATGTGGACCGGAGTTTTCCCCGCCGTTACGACCAAGTTCACCGAGGACGACCGCCTCGATCATGCCGAAATGGAGCGCTGCTTTGCGCTGCAGATGGAGGCCGGCTGCGACGGCATCATCGTCTGCGGTTCGCTTGGCGAAGGCCCGATGCTGTCGCATGACGAGAAGATTGAGGTGTTGAAGACTGCCCAGAAAGTAGCCGGCAACAAGCCGGTGCTGCTGACGATCAACGAGGCCGGCACCCGCGAAGCCGCCAGCATCGCGAAGCGCGCCGCCAAGGAAGGCGCCAACGGCCTGATGGTGGTGCCGAGCCCGATCTATCACACCAACCCGGAAGAGACCGTCGCGGCACTTCGCGCCGTCGCCCAGGCCGGCGACCTGCCGGTGATGATCTATTCCAACCGCCTCGCCTATCGCGTTGACGTCACCGTCGACCAAATGGAGGAGCTTGCCGCCGACAAGCGTTTCGTCGCAGTCAAGGAATCGTCCGACGACATCCGCCGCTCGACCGAGATCATCAACCGTCTCGGCGACCGCTACGACCTGTTCACCGGCGTCGACAATCTCGCCTTCGAGGCGCTGTCGGTCGGCGCCATCGGCTGGGTGGCGGGTCTGGTCGTCGCCTTCCCGCGCGAGACGGTGGCGATCTACCAGCTGATGAAGCAGGGCCGCCGCGAAGAGGCGCTTTCGATCTACCGCTGGTTTCGGCCGCTGCTCGATCTCGATGTCTCGACCTATCTGGTCCAAAACATCAAGCTTGCCGAAGTGTTCGCGATCAACACAAATGACCGCGTGCGCATGCCGCGCCAGCCGCTGTCGGGCGAGCGCCGCAAGGCAGTCGAGAAGATTATCAAGGACGCGCTGGCGGTACGACCGACGCTGCCGGCGTTCTGAGGAAGGTAGTATGCCGTCTCATCTCAAGCGCGTCGAAAGCGATGGAGACTGGGCGGCCTATCACGCCATACGCAAGCGGGTTCTTTGGGACGATCGAGGCTTGGGCGGCTACGATGAACGGCATCCCGACGATCGTCTGGCGGGCAATCATCCGCTGCTCCTCATGCATGATGGCGCGCCGGTGGGGACTGCCAGGCTGGATGTCGTCGATCAGCACCTCGGCATTGTCCGGCTTGTGGCGATCGAAGCTGGGCTGCAACGGCACGGCCTCGGTCGCACTCTCATGAGGCAGGTCGAGACCTATGCCCGTGGCCTTGGTCTTGATCGGCTGGACGTCAATGCCGCGAGCGATGCAGAAGGGTTCTATCAAAAGCTTGGCTGGTCGACCGTGCGGGCTGACCGAGAGAATCCGCTGATGACGAAAGCCCTCAGCGACGGAGACATCGCATCGTGACTGCGCAAAACGAGATGCTGGATATCGCCATTGTCGGTGGCGGCATTGTCGGCATTTGCGCGGCGGCCATGCTGGCCGAGGAAGGGCGCAGTGTCACCATCTTCGACCGCACCGGCATCTGCGAGGAAACCAGTTCCGGCAATGCCGCCGCCTTCGCCTTCTCCGATGTGCTACCGCTGGCGCATAAGGGCATGCTGCGGCAATTGCCGAAATGGCTTGCCGACCCGCTCGGCCCGCTTGCAATACCGCCGGCCTATCTGCCCAAACTCCTGCCCTGGCTGATCCGCTTCTGGCGCGCCGGTGCGCCGAGGCACTACGAGGCGAGCCTGGCGGTGCAGTCCGGCATGATGAAGCTCGCCGAGGCCGAATGGATGGGGCTGCTCGACCGCTCCGGCACGCGGCCGATGTTGCGCGAAGACGGCTCACTGGAGCTTTATGAAAGCGAGGCCGAGTTTCAGGCCGGGTTGCTCGGCTGGGCGGCGCGCGAGCGCTTCGGTATCGGCTTTCGCCATGTCGAAGGCGATGACTTGGCGCGGCTGCAGCCGGGCCTGTCGCCGCGCTTCATAAAGGGCACGTTCGTGCCGGGGTGGAAAACGGTGGCCGACCCGAAACTGCTCGGCAAGGCGGTGTGGGCCTTTGCCGAAGGGCTGGGCGCCCGTTTCGAGAAGGCGCGCATCGAGCGCGTCGCAGCCAATCATCGCGGTGCGACGTTGACGCTGGCGGACGGCACGACCAGGCAGGCGAAACACCTCGTCGTCACTGCCGGCGCATGGTCGCATCTGCTGGCGAAGGCGCTTGGCGACGCCATCCCGCTGGAGACTGAGCGCGGCTACAACACGACCTTGCCGAAGACTGCCTTCGACGTGCAGCGGATGCTGATCTTCTCCGGCCATGGCTTCGTCATCACGCCGCTCGACACGGGCTTGCGCGTCGGCGGCGCGGTGGAACTGGGCGGTCTCGACCGGCCGCCGAATTTCGCGCGCTCGAAGGCGATGCTGGAAAAAGCCAGACAATTCCTGCCGGGGCTGGACGCGTCGGGTGGCCGCGAGTGGATGGGCTATCGGCCGTCGCTGCCGGATTCGCTGCCTGTCATCGGCACGGCGCGCACCGCGCCGAACGTCTTCTACGCCTTCGGCCATGGCCATCTCGGCCTGACCCAGGCGGCGGCCAGCGGCCGCTTGATCCGCGATCTCGTTCTCGGGCAGAGTTCGCCGATCGATCTTACTCCCTTCAGCCCACAACGGTTTTGAGTTCGAGGAAATCATGGCCAAAAAGTCCTTCTTCTGCATCGACGGCCATACATGCGGCAATCCGGTGCGGCTCGTCGCCGGCGGCGGTCCCTTGCTCGAGGGGGCGACGATGATGGAAAGGCGGGCGCATTTCCTGGCGGAGTATGACTGGATCCGCACCGGGCTGATGTTCGAGCCGCGCGGCCATGACGTGATGTCGGGCTCGATCCTCTATCCGCCGACGCGCGAGGATTGCGACATCGCCATCCTGTTCATCGAGACATCGGGCTGCCTGCCGATGTGCGGCCATGGCACGATCGGCACGGTGACGATGGCCATTGAACATGGGCTGATCAAGCCGAAGACACCGGGTGTACTCAGGCTCGACACGCCGGCCGGCCTGGTCATCGCCGAGTACAAGCAGGTTGGCGACTATGTCGAGGAAGTGCGCATCACCAATGTGCCGTCCTTCCTTTATGCGGAAGGGCTGACGGTGGAGTGTCCCGGGCTGGGCGAACTCAGCGTCGATGTCGCCTATGGCGGCAATTTCTACGCCATCGTCGAGCCGCAGGCGAACTTCCGCGACATGGCCGATTATTCCGCTGGCGATTTCATCGCCTGGAGCCCGGTGGTGCGGCAGCGGCTCAATGAGAAGTATTCGTTCGTGCATCCGGAAAACCCCGGCATAAACCGGCTGTCGCACATGCTATGGACGGGCCAGCCGACGGTCGAAGGCGCGGATGCGCGCAACGCGGTCTTCTACGGCGACAAGGCGATCGACCGCTCGCCTTGCGGCACCGGCACCTCGGCGCGCATGGCGCAGCTTCATGCCAAGGGCAAGCTCAAGGCGGGCGACAGTTTTGTCCATGAATCGATCATCGGCTCGCTGTTCAAGGGCAAGGTCGAAAAGGATGTCACTGTTGCCGGCAAGCCGGCGATCATCCCGTCTATCGGCGGCTGGGCACGGATGACCGGCTTGAACACCATCTTCATCGACGACCGCGATCCGTTCGCGCATGGTTTTGTCGTCAAGTGACTGGCTGGCGACCCTCGGCATCGACCGAGACCTCCCGACGGAACCAGTTGGCGAAGGTAAGCGCGGCGGGTGAGGCATCGGCTGCCATGGTCAGGAAGTAACCCTTGTCGCGGTTGGTCGAGATGTCCGACAGGACCACGAGGTCACCTCGTTTCAGCTCATCGCGAAAGACATCGACCGGGCACAGCGCCACGCCATGGCCTGCAATGACGGCAGTCGCCAGAATGTTGAAGTCGGCAAACACAGGCCCGTTGCCGACATCGACCTTGGCCAGCCCGGCTTCGGCAAACCACTCGCCCCAGCCCTGACGGTTCTCGTCATGCAGCAGGGCGGCGCCGGCGATCCCGGCGGGTGTCCGCAGATGCTCCCTGCCGGCGAGGTAAAAAGGGCTGCACACCGGCCGGTTGAGGCGCGAAAACAGTTTCAAGCTGGTGACGCCGGGCGTCGGATCGGCGCCGAGCGTGATCAGCACGTCATTGTCGCCATCGCCAAGCCTGTCCTCAGCTTTGGCATAGGCGACCCGTATGCCGATATCGGGATGGCTGGCGGTGAAGGCGGGCAGGCGGGGCACCAGCCAGCGGCTGGCGATGGACGGGATGCAGCCGACGGAAATGGTCGCCGCCGCGGCATTGCGCCGGATGCGCCGGCAGGTGGTGCCGAGTTCGGCAAGGGCAGCACTCGCCGACGCCTGCAGGGTCACGCCGGCATCGGTCAGCCTCACCTTGCGGGCGTCGCGGTGAAACAGGGGTAGGCCCAACCACTCCTCCAGACGTCTTATCTGATGGCTGATCGCCGGGTGGGTGACGTGCAACTCTTCGGCGGCAGCGGAAAAGCTCAAACGGCGGGCGGCGGCCTCGAAGGCGCGGATGGCATTCAGCGGGATGTAATCCATCTGTAAGATTTACTAACATGATCGGTGAGAAGCAATCATTTGAAGGCAAGCCTAGTTTGCAGCATTTCTGTAGCGGTATCACTAGTTCACGCCCATTTTCGCACCTCCAGGAAAACCGTCATGTTCACCAGGCAATTGGCTGATGTAGAAAAATCTGACTTCTTCGTGAATTGGGGCAATGGCACCAGCCACCGGCTGCTGACCCAGCAGGACGGCATGGGCTTCACCGTCTGCCACACCGTCGTGCGCGCCGGCAGTGAATCGCGCCTCCAGTATGTCAGGCATTTCGAGGCCTGCTACTGCATCGCCGGCACGGGCGAGGTCGAGGACATGTCCGGCGCGGTGCATCGTATCGAGCCGGGCACGATCTACGTGCTCGACGAGCATGACGAGCACTATCTGCGGGCCGACGCTACTGGCGACATGGTGCTGGTCAGCGTCTTCAATCCACCGCTCAACGGAACCGAACGGCATGCGCTCAGCGAGGATGGCGGATCGGCTTACTGACAGCGGACTGACTGCTGCTTCCTCTGATTGGTGGGGTCGGTTTCAACGCTGTCCTTTAGTCGACGATCGCCGACCACTCGCGCACGGCTTTATCGTCAAATAGCAAAAATCTTGCCTCTGCGGAAAGGAATGTGGCTAAAAAACGAAGCCCCCCGGAAACGCAACGAATCGTCTCGTCACCTAATCCTGACGACGATTTCTTCGAATTAAGGTGCATTGTCAGGCTGAATCGTCAAAGACATTGCGTTATGCCAATGATAGGGTCCGCGATAGTCCAGGGGTCGGGAGCAAAAAAACGGGCAATCGGATGGCGTGCCGGCAAAACACGCACGACGTTTGAAAAATCACGTTGCAATCCGGGCTCGAAACTTTACGACTAGGGGAAATACGAAAAGGAATGCGTCTGCATGGGCGACATTCCAGGGGAGCCATGTACACATGCAGTACTTTGTCCAGCAGCTTATCAATGGGCTGACGCTGGGATCGATCTATGGGCTGATCGCAATCGGCTACACGATGGTCTACGGCATCATCGGCATGATCAACTTCGCCCATGGCGACATTTTCATGGTCGGGGCCTTCGCCGCCCTCGTCGTCTTCCTCATCCTCGGCTCCTTGTTCTATTCGGTGCCGGTCGTCCTCGCTTTGCTGATCATGATGATCGTGGCGATGCTGCTTACCAGCCTCTACAACTGGACGATCGAGAAGGTGGCCTACCGGCCGCTGCGCGGTTCTTTCCGGCTGGCGCCGCTGATCACCGCCATCGGCATGTCGATCGCGCTGTCGAACTTCATCCAGGTGACGCAGGGTCCGCGCAACAAGCCGATCCCGCCGATGGTCAGCCAGGTCTACAACATCAACGGCATCAGCGTGTCGCTGAAGCAGATCATCATCGTTGTCGTCACAGCTCTGCTGCTGGCGCTGTTCTGGTATCTGGTCAACAGGACTTCGCTCGGCCGGGCGCAACGGGCGTGTGAGCAGGACCGCAAGATGGCCGCCCTGCTCGGCGTCGATGTCGATCGTACGATCTCGATCACCTTCATCATGGGCGCCGCGCTTGCGGCCGTCGCTGGCACGCTGTTCCTGATGTATTACGGCGTCATCGCCTTCTCCGACGGCTTCGTGCCCGGGGTCAAGGCCTTCACCGCGGCCGTTCTCGGCGGCATAGGGTCTCTGCCCGGCGCCGTGCTCGGGGGGCTGCTGATCGGCTTCATCGAGAGCATGTGGTCGGCGTATTTCTCGATCGACTACAAGGACGTCGCGGCGTTCTCCATCCTGGCGATCGTGCTGATCTTCCTGCCTTCCGGCATTTTGGGCCGGCCAGAAGTCGAAAAGGTCTGAGACAATGGCGGTTTCCGTATCTCCGGAGCGCGACACCGTCGCCTCTCCCGTGCAGCGTGCATTGCGCGAAGCGCTCTTTGCCGGCGCCATCTCGTTCGGGCTGTTCGTTCTCTTCATCGGCCTGAAGACCGACCAGAACATCAGCAACCAGCTGATCCTGGTGCAGCGCTGGGGGCTTCTCATCACCGTGGTCGTGCTGACCATGCTTGGTCGCTTCTTGTACATTGCCTATGGCCAGCCCTTTATGGCCAGCCAGAAGGTGACCAATGTCGCCACCGGACTGTTGCCGGCAAGCGTGGCGTCGCGCTTCTTCCTGCTTCCGGCCTTCATCGCGGCCTTCGTGCTGGCTATAGTCCTGTTTGCGTTCAACAACTCCCTGCCGGCGCTGGTGGGCGATGGCCTGGCCGGCTATCTGCAGTTCCTGCGCGCGCTGGCCGTCATCTATGCGCTGGCCTGCGTGATCTTTTACTTCCGCGCCTTCATCCATGCCAATTTCACCAAGCTCGGCATATCGGCGCTGGTGCTCTATCCGATCCTCGTCGTCGTGGTGCTGTCGCTCAATGCCTGGTCGATCACCAGTGGTTTGCAGGGGTCGCTGAAGTGGGTCGACAATTTCGGCATCCAGATCCTGATCTATGTGATGCTGGCCTGGGGGCTAAACATCGTCGTCGGCCTCGCCGGTCTGCTCGATCTCGGCTATGTCGCCTTCTACGCGGTCGGCGCCTATGCCTATGCGCTGCTCGGCTCGCAATACGGGCTGTCGTTCTGGATCCTGCTGCCGGCCGCCGGTGCCATGGCCGCCTTCTGGGGTGTGATGCTCGGCTTTCCGGTGCTCAGGCTGCGCGGCGATTATCTGGCAATCGTCACACTGGCCTTCGGCGAGATCATCCGGCTGGTGCTGATCAACTGGCGTGAAGTCACCAACGGCTCGGCCGGCATTTCCGGCATCCCGAAGGTTACCTTCTTCGGCCTGATGACGTTCAATTCGACTGACCCGAACTATATCGGCAAGGTGCTGCACATCGCCCAGTCGAGCGCCTACTACAAGATCTTCCTCTATTACCTGATCCTGGCGCTGGCGCTGCTGACCGCCTTCGTCACCATAAGGCTGAGGCGTATGCCTGTCGGCCGCGCGTGGGAGGCGTTGCGCGAGGACGAGATCGCCTGCCGGTCGCTCGGCATCAACACCACCACCACCAAGCTCACGGCCTTTGCCACCGGCGCCATGTTCGGTGGTTTTGCCGGCGCCTTCTTCGCCGCGCGGCAAGGTTTCGTCAGCCCTGAATCCTTCGTGTTCCTGGAATCGGCGATCATCCTGGCCATTGTCGTGCTTGGCGGCATGGGTTCGCTGGTCGGCATTGCGGTAGCCGCGCTGGTGATGATCGGCGGCACTGAGGCGCTGCGCGAACTCGATTTCCTGAAAAGCGTCTTCGGAAAAGACTTCACGCCGGAGCTCTACCGCATGCTCCTGTTCGGCATGGCCATGGTCATCGTCATGCTGTGGAAGCCGCGCGGCTTCGTCGGCAGCCGTGAACCGACAGCCTTCCTTAAAGAACGAAAAGCGGTGTCCAGTTCCTTCACCAAGGAAGGGCACGGCTGATGACTGCGAACGCAATTCAGAAGACTAATCCTGATATGAAAGACGCTATCCTTCAGGTCGATCATCTGTCGATGAAGTTCGGCGGCCTGATCGCCATCGGCGACCTGTCGTTCCAGGCCAAACGCGGCGAGATCACTGCGCTGATCGGCCCCAACGGTGCAGGCAAGACCACTGTCTTCAACTGCATCACCGGCTTCTACAAGCCGTCGGAAGGGATGATCACGCTCAACCGGGCCGACGGGTCGAGCTACCTGCTCGAACGGCTGCCCAACCACGAGATCCCGGCGCGCGCCAAGGTGGCTCGCACCTTCCAGAACATCCGCCTGTTCTCGGGCATGACTGTGCTGGAGAACCTTCTGGTCGCCCAGCACAACAAGCTGATGAAGGCATCGGGCTATACGATCCTGGGCCTGTTCGGCTTCAGCGGCTACCGCAAGGCCTCGGCCGAATCGGTGGAACTGGCCAAGTACTGGCTGGAGAAGGCCGATCTCGTCGACCGTGCCGACGATCCGGCCGGCGATCTTCCCTATGGCGCGCAGCGGCGTCTGGAAATCGCGCGCGCCATGTGCACCGGACCCGAGCTTCTGTGCCTCGACGAGCCGGCGGCCGGCCTCAATCCCAAGGAATCACTGGCGCTCAATTCGCTGCTGATGGACATCAAGAAGACGTCAGGCACCTCGATCCTGCTGATCGAGCATGACATGTCGGTGGTCATGCAGATTTCCGACCATGTCGTGGTGCTCGAATATGGCCGCAAGATCTCCGACGGCAGCCCGCAATCGGTGCGCACCGACCCGCGCGTCATCGCCGCCTATCTCGGCGTCGACGACGAGGAGGTCGAAGCGGTGCTGACCGAGGTCGGTGACGAAGACGTCATCGAGCAGTTGGACACAGGACCGGACTCGGCGCATGGGCCGGGTACGTCGTCTTCCTATCTCGCCGGCCCGGTGAGCGACACGATCGGCCACAGCCAGGGCGAGCGGGTCACGGTGTCGAAGGGGGCTTCAAAGGCCGCCCAATACGACACAAGAGCCAACTCCGCGCCAAGAAAACCGTCCGAGCGTCTCACGGCCAAGCCGGCCGGCAAATCCCCCAAGCCGGCGGCCGCCAAATCCCCGACAGGCAAGCCGCGCGGAGGGCGTAAGTGATGGCCGAGACAACGCTGCTCGACATCAAGGGCGTCGAGACCTACTACGGTAACATCAAGGCGCTGAACGGCGTCGATGTTCACGTCAACCAGGGTGAGATCGTCGCGCTGATCGGCGCCAACGGCGCCGGCAAATCGACGCTGATGATGACCATCTTCGGAGCGCCGCGGGCTCGCGCCGGCTCAATCACTTTTGCCGGCACCGACATCACCCAGATGCCGACGCACGAGATCGCGCGCATGCGCATTGCGCAGTCGCCGGAAGGCAGGCGTATCTTCCCGCGCATGACGGTGATGGAAAACCTGCAGATGGGCGCCGGTCTCGACAACCTCAAGCACTATGACGAGGATGTCGAGAAGGTGTTTACGCTGTTCCCGCGCCTCAAGGAGCGCATCGCCCAGCGCGGCGGCACGCTGTCGGGCGGCGAGCAGCAGATGCTGTCGATCGGACGGGCGCTGATGGCGCGGCCGAAGCTGCTCCTTCTCGACGAGCCGTCGCTGGGCCTGGCGCCGCTGATCGTCAAGCAGATCTTCGACGCCATCCGCGAGCTGAACCGCACGCAGGGGCTGACGGTATTCCTGGTCGAGCAGAACGCCTTCGGCGCGCTCAAGCTCGCCACGCGCGGTTATGTCATGGTCAACGGCAACGTGACCATGAGCGGTACCGGCAAGGAACTGCTCGCCAATCCGGAAGTGCGCGCTGCCTATCTCGAAGGCGGCCATCACTGATTTTGGAGCGGAATGTATGCATACGGTATTCCGCTCCAACTTGTTTGTTTGTCGCATGACCTTTGTCCGAAAAGTCTGCAACTTTTCGGGATCATGCTAAGGAGTCTTCGCTATGCAAGGCATTCTCTACGAGGAACCTTCGATCTTGCAGTTCTTCTTCGTTACCTGCCTGCTTGGGGGCTGGGCGGCGTGGATGACGGGCAAGGCCAGCGCCCAGACCTGGCGCAGCCTGCCGGCACTGTTTGCCTATCTGCTGGGGCTCGGCATAGGCGTCAGGTTCATCCATCACGCGCTGTTCAACGGCACGATGTTTTCGCTGCAATACTATGTCGTCGACACAATCGTGCTGATGATATTGGGGTTTGTCGGCTACCAATACACGCGCACCAACCAGATGGTGACGCAATATAATTGGCTTTACGAACGAGCTTCAATCTTGAGCTGGAAACCGAAAGGTTGACGTTCACCATTAACGCCGTTCGGGGATGAATCGGCGTGACAAGGGCCTGAAAATCGGCAAAGTACACTTTCTGCGATAAGGGTGGGCATCGCATGAAAGTATCATCCACGCCCACCTCGTAAATGGGAGCGTTTAAATGAAGAAATCACTTTTGTCCGCCGTTGCCCTGACCGCGCTTGTCGCGTTCGGCGGTAACGCATGGGCTGATGTCATCGTCGGCGTCGCCGGTCCGATCACCGGTCCGAATGCGGCCTTCGGTGCGCAGCTGCAGAAGGGCACGGAAGCGGCCGTTGCCGACATCAACGCAGCAGGCGGCATGAACGGCGAGCAGATCAAGCTCGAAGTCGGCGACGACGTCTCCGATCCGAAGCAGGGCATCTCGGTCGGCAACAAGTTCGTTGGCGACGGTGTCAAGTTCGTGGTCGGCCACTTCAACTCGGGCGTCTCGATCCCGGTGTCGAAGGAAGTCTATGTCGACAACAACATCCTCGAAGTGACCCCTGCGGCGACCAACCCGCAGTTCACCGAGCGCGGCCTGTGGAACGTGTTCCGCACCTGCGGACGTGACGACCAGCAGGGCGGCATCGCCGGCGCTTACATCGCGGCCAACTTCAAGGATGGCAAGATTGCCGTCATCCACGACAAGACTCCCTACGGCCAGGGCCTTGCCGACGAGACCAAGAAGGCGATGAACGCAGCCGGCGTGACGGAAGTTCTGTATGAAGGCGTCAATGTCGGCGACAAGGACTTCTCGGCGCTGATCGCCAAGATGAAGGACGCCGGCGTCACCCTGATCTATTGGGGCGGTCTGCACACGGAAGCCGGCCTGATCATCCGCCAGTCGGCTGACCAGGGCCTCAAGGCGACCTTGATGTCGGGCGATGGCATCGTCACCGACGAGCTGGCTGCGATCGCCGGCGACGCGGTTATCGGCACGCTCAACACCTTCGGCCCGGATCCTCGCCTGATCCCGGAGAACAAGGCACTGGTCGAGAAGTTCCGCGCCCAGGGCTTTGAGCCGGAAGCCTACACGCTCTACTCCTACGCCGCGATGCAGGTCATCGCCGCTGCCGCTGCCGTGGCCAAGTCGAACGACCCGGTGGAAGTAGCAAAGGCTCTGCATGAGAAGGGTCCGTTCAAGACCGTTCTGGGCGACCTCGCCTATGACGAGAAGGGCGATCCGAAGCTCCCGGGCTACATCATGTACGAGTGGAAGAAGGGTCCGGACGGCAAGATCTCCTGGTTCCCGAAAGGCTGATCGGGATAACGCAATCTCTACGAAATGCCCGGCGCTTGCGCCGGGCATTTTTCTTTCAGCGGGGAGACCTGTGATCGGGCACCGGCGCTGGTTAAAGACAGTCATTAGCCGGGAGAGGATTGTTCGGCGGATGACAATTCGCGTCACTTGGCGACGCCATTCGCACGCAGCTTTTCTGCCTCCAGTGCTAGAATCGATTTAAATCGGTTTAATCGTCTTTCGATTTTGGTTGCACTGCAGCATTTTCGCGTTAATCATTGTCCAGCCCCCATCCCTCCCTGTCCGGAGCCTGCTTCCTTGGCCATCACGAAGATTCTCGTCGCCAACCGGTCCGAAATTGCCATTCGCGTCTTTCGCGCGGCCAATGAACTCGGTCTCAAAACCGTGGCGATCTGGGCCGAGGAGGACAAATACTCTCTGCACCGGTTCAAGGCGGACGAAAGCTATCAGGTCGGACGCGGGCCGCATCTGCTTAGGGATATGGGGCCGATCGAAAGCTATCTGTCGATCGAGGAGGTGATCCGCGTCGCCAGGCTTTCGGGTGCCGATGCGATCCATCCCGGCTACGGTCTGTTGTCGGAAAGCCCGGAATTCGCCGACGCCTGCGCGGTCGCCGGCATCACCTTCATCGGGCCGAAGCCCGACACAATGCGCCGGCTCGGCAACAAGGTCGCCGCGCGCAATCTCGCCATCGAAATCGGCGTGCCTGTCATTCCCGCCACCGATCCGCTGCCGGACGACATGGAGGCTGTCAAAACGCTGGCCAAGGAAATCGGCTACCCGCTGATGCTGAAGGCATCATGGGGTGGTGGCGGGCGCGGCATGCGCGCCATTCGCGCCGAAGCCGACCTTGCCCGCGAGGTCACGGAAGGCAAGCGCGAGGCCAAGGCCGCCTTCGGCAAGGACGAGGTCTATCTTGAAAAGCTGATCGAGCGCGCCCGCCATGTCGAGGTCCAGGTGCTTGGCGACACGCATGGCAATGCAGTGCATCTGTTCGAGCGCGACTGCTCGATCCAGCGCCGCAACCAGAAGGTCGTCGAGCGGGCGCCGGCTCCCTATCTCGAAATGTCGCAGCGCGAGGAACTTTGCGGCTATGCGCTGAAGATCGCGGGCGAGACGAATTACATCGGCGCCGGCACGGTCGAGTTCCTGCAGGATGCCGATACGGGCAAATTCTACTTCATCGAGGTCAATCCGCGCATCCAGGTCGAGCATACCGTGACCGAGCAGGTGACCGGCATCGACATCGTCAAGGCGCAAATCCACATCCTCGACGGTTTCGCCATCGGCACGCCGGAATCGGGTGTGCCGGCGCAAAAGGACATCAGGCTGAACGGCCATGCCCTGCAGTGCCGCATCACCACGGAAGATCCCGAGCACAATTTCATTCCGGATTACGGCCGCATAACCGCCTATCGCGGCGCCACCGGCTTCGGCATTCGCCTTGATGGCGGCACCGCCTATTCGGGCGCGGTCATCACCCGCTTCTACGACCCGCTGCTGGAGAAGGTGACGGCGTGGGCGCCGACACCGGCCGAGACCATTGCCCGTATGAACCGAGCGCTGCGCGAGTTCCGCATCCGGGGCGTCGCCACCAACCTCACCTTCCTCGAAGCGATCATCAACCACCCGAGCTTCGCCGACAATTCCTACACCACCAAGTTCATCGACACGACGCCGGAGCTGTTCCAGCAGGTCAAGCGCCAGGATCGCGCCACCAAGCTGCTCAACTATCTGGCCGACGTGTCGGTCAACGGCCATCCGGAAACCCGCGGCCGGCCCATGCCGAAGGCCGATGCGGCGGCACCGGTGGTGCCTTATCTGAACGGCAATGTGCCGGGCGGCAGCAAGCAGAAACTGGACGTGCTCGGTCCGGCGAAATTCGCCGCCTGGATGCGCGAGCAGAAAGAGGTGCTGGTCACCGACACGACGATGCGCGACGGCCATCAGTCGCTGCTCGCCACGCGCATGCGTACGCATGACATTGCCAATATCGCCGGCACCTACGCGCGGGCTTTGCCGCAGCTGCTGTCTCTGGAATGCTGGGGCGGCGCTACCTTCGACGTCGCCATGCGCTTCCTCACTGAGGATCCGTGGGAGCGGCTGTCGCTGGTGCGCGAAGCGGCGCCCAATTTGTTGTTGCAGATGCTTCTGCGCGGCGCCAACGGTGTCGGCTACACCAACTATCCCGACAATGTCGTGCAGCATTTCGTCAAACAGGCAGCGGCCGGCGGCGTCGATCTGTTCCGTGTCTTCGACTGCCTGAACTGGGTCGAGAACATGCGCGTCGCCATGGACGCAGTCGGCGCAGAGGGCAAACTGGTCGAAGCGGCGATCTGCTACACTGGCGACATCCTCGATCCGGCGCGCGCCAAATACGACCTCAAATACTATGTCGGGCTGGCCAAGGAATTGCAGGCCGCCGGCGCGCACATCATCGCCGTCAAGGACATGGCCGGGCTGCTGAAGCCTGCTGCCGCACGTGTGCTTTTCAAGGCACTGCGCGAGGCGACCGACCTGCCGATCCATTTCCACACCCACGACACGTCGGGCCTGTCGGCAGCGACGGTGCTGGCGGCGGTGGAAAGCGGCGTCGATGCCATCGACGCGGCGATGGATTCGCTGTCGGGCAACACCTCGCAGCCGTGTCTGGGCTCGATCGTCGAGGCGCTGAAGGGCACAGAGCGCGATCCCGGCCTCGACCCGCAATGGATCCGCCACATCTCGTTCTACTGGGAGGCGGTGCGCAACCAATACGCCGCTTTCGAAAGCGACCTGAAAGGGCCGGCGTCGGAAGTCTACCTGCACGAAATGCCCGGCGGCCAGTTCACCAACCTCAAGGAGCAGGCGCGCTCGCTTGGGCTGGAAACACGCTGGCACGAGGTGGCGCAGACCTATCACGACGTCAATCTGATGTTCGGCGACATCGTCAAGGTGACGCCGTCCTCCAAGGTCGTCGGCGACATGGCGCTGATGATGGTCAGTCAGGATCTGACAGTCGCCGACGTCGAAAATCCCAGCAAGGACATCGCCTTCCCGGATTCGGTGGTGTCGATGCTGCGCGGCGATCTCGGCCAGTCGCCGGGCGGTTGGCCGGAGGCGCTGCAGAAGAAGGTGCTGAAGGGCGACAAGCCGATTACGGTGCGCCCTGGCTCGCTGCTCAAGCCCGCCGATCTCAAGGCCAGCCGCAAGGAGATCGAGGAGAAGCTGGAGCGCAAACTTAGCGAATACGAGTTCGCCTCGTGGCTGATGTATCCGAAAGTGTTTTCCGACTTTGCCGCGGCGCAGGAAACCTACGGCCCGGTCAGCGTGCTGCCGACGCCGACCTATTTCTACGGCATGAAGTCGGAAGACGAGATCTTCGTCGATATCGAGAAGGGCAAGACGCTGGTGGTGCGTTGCCTTGCCATCGGCGATGTCGACGAGAAGGGCATGGTCACCGTGTTCTTCGAGCTCAACGGCCAGCCGCGCAGGGTCAAGGTGCCGGACAGGGCGCATGGCGCGTCGGCTGCCAAGGCGCGGCGCAAGGCAGAGCCCGGCAATGAAGCGCATGTCGGCGCGCCGATGCCGGGCGTCGTCTCGGCCCTTGCGGTTGCCGCCGGCCAGGCGGTCAAGGCCGGCGACGTGCTGCTCTCCATCGAGGCGATGAAGATGGAAACGGCGCTGCATGCCGAGCGCGACGGCACGGTGGCCGAAGTTCTGGTCAAGGCCGGCGACCAGATCGATGCCAAGGACCTGCTGATCGCCTTTTCCTGACACGCGGATCGATCACGCTGGGGACGGCTGGCAGCAGCCGTTCACCAGGCGTCGATAATGTCTTGACCCGCCGCGCCCGCTCGGGCATCGAACCCGCTCCAATTTTGCCGCGCCAGAATCGCGGTGCTTAGAAAGTAGCGGAGAAAAAACATGGCCGACGACATCACAGATACCAGCCAGACTGTTGCCGCCGGCCAGTTGCGCGCCTTCATCGAGCGCATCGAGCGGCTCGAGGAAGAAAAGAAGACCATCGCCGACGACATCAAGGAAGTGTTCGCCGAGGCCAAAGGCACCGGCTTCGACACCAAGGCGATGCGGTCGATCATCCGGCTGCGCAAGAAGGATCAGGCCGAGCGCCAGGAAGAGGACGCTATCCTCGATCTGTACATGGCCGCTCTCGGCATGGTCTAATTTAAGGCGCTTGCCTCTGGGCGCCGGTGAAGGCGCCCTTCGACAGGTCGAACCATGAGCGAATTCGACTTTGGCGCCCGCCGCGCCTCTGAATTCCGCCAACGCAGCTTCTGGACGCTGTTCGCTGAGCGTCACCCGGAAGAACGCGCTGCCATGGCGCGGCGTGGACCCTGGTTCTGGCAGCGCGGGCTGCCTGATTTCGCCCTGGTCCTGTCCATGTATGTCGCGCCGGCGCAGAACCATGTCGGCGTCTTCTTCGGCCGTAACGAGAAGTTCGGCGCCACGCAAAGCTGGTCGCGGCTGAAGCCATTCCAGCCGGCCATCGAAGACAGGCTGAAGCTCAGGCCCGAACAGAGCTGCCAGGGCCTCGGCATCAATTCGATGTGGCGGGTGAACTGTTTTGCTGAGGACAACTGGCCGGCCATGGCCGACTGGCTGGTGACGGAATGCTCGCGCTTTGAGCGCGCCGTCACCGAGGTGCTGGGGCAGAGCAAGATATGATATCCGCCGTCGGATCGTTCTTCAGTTCGCGCTGGCAAGGCCTGGTACCGCTCGACCGGCTGTTCTGGCGCGACATGATCGTCGTCGGCACCGCCATCAGCATCGCCTCATCGGTGGCCGCACTCATCCTGCTCGGGCTGAAGCAGCCAATGGCGGCGGTGCTGGCCACGCATTTTTCGCCGGTGCCCTACAACATCTTTCTGACGCTGGCCGTCTGGCGAACCGCCGAGAAGGCGGGTGGCGCCAAGGCCTCGGCGATGATGCTGGGCTCCGCACTCTGGCTGATCCTCACGGTGGTGGTCTGAGGCAGCACTCACGAAAAATGGCGGCCGGAGCCGCCTTTGCAAGGGATGATGACCGAGCTGCGGTTTAAGCCGCCGGTTCGAATTTCAGCGCCACGCCATTGATGCAATAGCGCAGGCCGGTCGGCGGCGGGCCGTCCTCGAAGACATGGCCGAGATGGCTGCCGCAGCGGGCGCAATGGCATTCGGTGCGGACCATGCCGTAGCTGCGGTCGACAGTGTTTTCGACCGAACCGGGCACGGGGTCGTTGAAGCTCGGCCAGCCGGTGCCGCTCTCGAACTTCAGATTGGATTCAAACAGCGGCTGGTCGCAGCCGACGCAGGAAAAGGTGCCGGCGCGCTTTTCGTAGAGCAGGGCGCAGCTTCCGGGCCGTTCAGTGCCATGGCCGCGCATGACCGCATATTGCTCCGGCGTCAGCCGGGCACGCCATTCGGCGTCGGTGCGGGTAATTGGGTAGGTGTGGGTGTCCATTTGATCTCCTCAGCCTTGGCGGCTTGTTGTTGGTTGCAAGCTATCTTCGCTCAGAGATAGGCGTTTGTTACAGGTTCGGCCAGCGCCGCGATGTGGTTGAGTATCAGTGCTTGCGTGAAAGCTGCTTGGTTGCGCCTTCCAGCCCGGCCAGGGTCAGCGGGAACATGCGGCCGCCGAAGATGTCACGGATCATCGCGATCGAATGGGTGAAGCCCCAGTTCTTCTGGTTTTCGGGGTTCAGCCAGATCGCATTCGGCCATTGCTGCAGCAACCGGCCGAGCCAGACCGCGCCGGCCTCCAGGTTCCAGTGCTCGACCGAACCGCCGGGATGCGCGATCTCGTACGGGCTCATCGCGGCGTCGCCGACGACGATCACCTTGTAGTCCGGGCCGTATTTGTGAAGCAGGTCGAAGGTCGGGATGGTCTCGGCATGCCTGCGGCGATTGTCCTTCCAGACGCCCTCGTAGAGGCAGTTGTGGAAGTAGAAATATTCAAGCTGGCGGAATTCGGCGCGGGCGGCGGAAAACAGTTCCTCGACGCTCTTGATGTGGTCGTCCATCGAGCCGCCGACATCGAAGAACATCAACAGCTTCACGGCGTTGCGCCGCTCGGGGCGCGTCTGCACATCGAGATAGCCGTGCTCGGCGGTGGCGTGGATGGTGCCGGGCAGGTCGAACTCTTCCTCCGCGCCCTCACGCACCCAGCGGCGCAGGCGCTTCAGCGCCACCTTGATGTTGCGGGTGCCGAGCTCGACGGCGTCGTCGAAATTTTTGAACTCGCGCTTGTCCCAGACCTTCACCGCACGGCGGTTGCGGCTTTCATGCTGGCCGATGCGTACGCCTTCGGGATTGTAGCCATAGGCGCCGAAAGGTGAGGTGCCGCCGGTGCCGATCCATTTCGAGCCGCCCTGGTGGCGGCCCTTCTGTTCCTCCAGCCGCTGCTTCAGCGTCTCCATCAGTTTGTCGAAACCGCCGAGCGCCTCGACCAGTTTTTTCTCCTCGTCGGTCAGGTGCTTTTCCGCGAGACGGCGCAGCCATTCCTCAGGAATGTTGGCGACATTGATGGCATCGGGGCCGGTGAGCGCCTCGATGCCCTTGAAGACATGCGCAAACACCTGGTCGAAGCGGTCGATATGGCGCTCGTCCTTCACCAGAGCGGCGCGGGCGAGGTAGTAAAAACCCTCGACGTCATAGTCGACCAGCCCGGCCTCCAGCCCTTCCAGCAGCGACAGATATTCCCGGAGCGAAACGGGAACCCGCGCGGCTTTCAGTTCGAGGAAGAAGGGGAGGAACATGGGCCAATCTACAGCAGATCGTACTCGATGAAACCCGTGCGCCGCGCGACATGGTCGTAGAGTTTGCGCGCCGTGGCGTTGGTTTCGTGGGTCATCCAGTAAACGTTCTTGACGCCGATCTTGCCAGCTTCCTGCTTCACCGCTTCGATCAGCGCCGCACCCACGCCCTTGCCGCGCACGTCGGGGTCGGCGAACAGGTCCTGCAGATAGCAATTGTTTTTCTCCGACCAGCCGGAGCGGTGATAGAGATAATGGGTCAGGCCGACCGCCTTGCCGTCGAGGGTGGCGATAAATCCCTTCGGCTCGAATTCGCCTTGCGTGAACAGCCGCTTCCAGGTGACGTCGTAGACCTCGTCCGGCAGCTTGGTCTCATAGAAGGTCAGGTAGGCGGTCCACAGCCGCCGCCAGTCGGCGTGGTCGGCCTGCGCCAGCGGGCGGACGGTGATCTCGGTCATATCGGGTTCCTCCAAAGGCTGATCCGATGGAATCGGATCGGATACAGTCTGCCCTAAACCGCGTCCAAACTGTATTTGCGAAATGCGGTCGTCAACGTGTTGAGCGCCTCGCGCGCCCGCTGCGACAGTGTGTGTGAATGCAGGACCACTTCGGAAGGGTCAAGCGGCGGTAGGCCAAGCTTGCTGCCGACCTCGACCAGACCCGGCGGAACGACGCAGTGCGCCATCGCGGAGATGGCAAAGCCTGCCGACACCGCAATGTTGAGGGCCGCGCCGCCGCCGCCGACAAAAGCCTCTTCCCAGGCGATGCCTGCCTTGTCGAGCGTTTCGATCGCCCGCACGCGATCGGGACAGTTGCAAACCGTGCTCAACAGCGCCAGCCGCAGCGGCGTATCGCGCGACCATTCGAATGAAGGCGCGGCGAACCAGCCATAATGATTGCGCGACAAGGTCCGTCCCGGGCGGCTGTCGCCTTCGCGATGCACGATGACCGCATCGAGTTCGCCGCGATCGAACGCGTCCTTCAGCACCGAGCTGGTATCGATCCGCAAATTGAGGGTCAGCGATGGGTCACAGGCGTGAAGCTGTGCGATCAGTATGGAAAGCTCGGGACTGGCGACATGATCGACAAAGCCGAGCGCCAGCCGGCAAGGCGCTTCGGCGAACTCGGCCATGGCGCGCTCATGCGCAGCCAGGAATTCGCGCGCCGAAGGCAAGAAGACAGCGCCCTTCTGCGAGAGGCTGACACGGCGCGGCGTGCGTTCGATCAGCCGCGCGCCGAGCTTTTCCTCCAGACGGCGGAGCTTGACGCTGATCGTGGCCTGGGTGCTGCCGAGGGCTTCGGCGGCGCGGGTGAAGCTCTGCAGGTCGGCCACCATCACGAAGGTGCGGACGGCATCGACATCAAGGGTGGTCATTTACAGCCTCCACTGGGCAGCATGTCAATTTGTCATTTCTGATATAGCCAGCCATATCCTTTTTTCATGACCAAGTCTCCTCTATTTCAGCTTGACCGCGGTTTGAAGCGCCGCCGCCCATGTTCCGATGGAGAGAGATCGACATGCCGTTGCCAATTCAACGAAACACCATTGCGCTGACCGGCGTGTGCCTGGCGTCGCTGCTGTTCGGCCTCGAAATCTCCAGCGTACCGGTTATCCTGCCGAAACTGGAAAGCGTGCTGGCCGCCAATTTCAGGGATCTGCAGTGGATCATGAATGCCTACACGATTGCCTGCACGACGGTGCTGATGGCGACGGGGACATTGGCCGACCGTTTCGGCCGCAAGACCGTGATGGTGATCACCACCGTCGCCTTCGGCATCGCCTCGCTGCTATGCGGCCTGGCAAATAGTGCGCCGCTGCTGATCGCCGCCCGCTTTCTGCAAGGTCTTGCCGGCGGCGCGATGCTGACCTGCAGCGTGGCCGTGCTGTCGCACCAGTTTCAGGACGGCCGTGAACGCGGCAAGGCCTTTGTCGCCTGGAGCGTCGTCTCGGGCATCGGGCTTGGGTTCGGGCCGGCCATTGGCGGCTTGATCGTGGCGCTGTCGAACTGGCAATGGGTGTTTCTCATTCACGTGCCGCTGGCGATCCTGGCGCTCGCTTTCATCGGCGTCGGTGTTACTGAAACGCGCGATCACAACGCCCAGAAGCTTGACTGGGCCGGCATGCTGACACTGTCGGCGGCGGTGTTCGGCTTCTCCTATCTGATCACCCAAGGGGTGGATTTTGGAGCTAGCGCGCGCATCGGCGTGATTATCGCCTCGGCTGTGGCGTTCATCGCTTTCCTCGTGGCGGAGAGGGTCAACCCTTATCCGATGTTCGATTTTTCCGTGTTCCGCATCCGCCAGTTTTCGGGTGCGATCATGGGCGCTATCGGCATGAATTTCAGCTACTGGCCATTCATCATCTATCTGCCGATCTATTATTCCGGCGTGCTCGGCTACGACAGCACGACGACCGGCCTGCTGCTGCTCGTCTATACATTGCCCTTCATGGTGATGCCGCCGATCGCTGAGCGCATTCGCGCGCGCT
This sequence comes from Hyphomicrobiales bacterium, assembly GCA_900472295.1. GTDB lineage: Bacteria > Pseudomonadota > Alphaproteobacteria > Rhizobiales > Rhizobiaceae > Mesorhizobium. The sequence continues at coordinate 128,321 of UCIA01000003.1, forward strand.
ACCAGGCGCGGATAGCCATCCCGCTCGGGCTGCTGACCTTGGGGATAGGGTTCATCGCTATGTGGATTGGCTCCGGGCTCGAGGGCGCCAGCTGGCTGACCATGCTGCCCGGCACGTTGATCGCCGGCATCGGCATCGGCCTCACCAATTCGCCGACCACCAACACCACGACCGGGGCGGTGTCGCCGGATCGCGCCGGCATGGCGTCGGGCATCGACATCAGCGCGCGCCTGATTACGCTCGCCATCAACATAGCAGTGCTCGGACTGCTTTTGACGCAGGGGATCGTTTCCTACCTGCGGACCACACTCGGCGCGGCTTTGGAGCCGAACGAGTTGCGGGCGCTGGCGGAAAGGATTGCCACCGGAAATCTCCACGGCCTCGCGCAGGAGACGCCGAAGCTGGCAACCCTCGACCCTTCCGGCGCCATCGTGCATGCCGCCCTGGTCAACGGTTTCGGCTGGGTCATGCTCTATTGCGGGATCGGCGTTCTCGCGCTGTCGGTCATCGGATTCGTCATCTTCGGACCGAAATGTGTCGCGCCGCAGAAGAGAGGGCTTGCCGCCGCCGAGTGAGCAACCGAAGTCCGCTCACAGGGCTCAGCCCGCCAGCCGGTCCTCATCCCTGTCGCCTGGCCATGAAAGCCAGGCGCTCGAACAGATGCACGTCCTGCTCGTTCTTCAGCAATGCGCCATGCAGTTTCGGCAGCGCGTTCTTCGCGTCGGCGCGCAGATCCTCGGGTGCTATGTCGTCGGCGACCAGCAGGCGGATCCAGTCGAGCGCCTCCGAGGTCGACGGCTTCTTCTTCAGCCCTGGCACCTCGCGGATTTCGTAGAACTGGGTCAGCGCCGCCCGCACCAGATTCTGCTTGATGCCGGGATAGTGGACGTCGACTATTTTGTGCAGCGTGTCGACATCGGGAAAGCGGATGTAGTGAAAGAAGCAGCGGCGCAGGAAGGCGTCCGGAAGCTCCTTCTCGTTGTTGGAAGTGATGATGACGATGGGGCGCACGGCGGCGCGGATCGTTTCGCCGGTCTCGTAGACGAAGAACTCCATCCGATCGAGTTCCTGCAACAGGTCGTTGGGGAATTCGATATCGGCCTTGTCGATCTCATCGATCAACAACACGACCTTCCTGCCGGCAGCAAAAGCCTCCCAGAGCTTGCCGCGCTTGATATAGTTTTTGATGTCGTTGAAGCGCTCGTCGCCAAGCTGGCTGTCGCGCAACCGCGAGACCGCATCGTACTCATAGAGCCCTTGCTGCGCCCGCGTCGTCGATTTGACGTGCCATTCGATGAGGTCGAGGCCGAGGGCTGACGCCACTTGCCTGGCGAGTTCGGTCTTGCCGGTGCCGGGTTCGCCCTTGACCAGCAAGGGCCGCTCCAGCGCGATCGCCGCGTTGACCGCCACCATCAGATCCTTGTCGGCGACATAGGCCGCCGTGCCTTCAAAACGCATTCTTGCTCCTCAATTCCATTGGGCCGACCGTAAGGATGCGGCCTCGCCAGTGCAAGCATGAGCTCGGCCTCGCTTTGGATGACAGGTATTCGAACGATAAGACCGCAAACCGTGCGGCCTCACTGGCGCTTCGCCGGCCGGCAGCCTATATTGGGGAGGACGGTCTGTGCTTCCCGGCAGGAGAACATTTTCCCCGGGGCCTTAACGATCCTTAGGGAGCTGTCCCTGGGAAGACCCGTGGGTTTTCTCACACGGCGCCCACCTACTTTGTAGGTTCCCGGGATCGCTCTCTCCACCGGTTGTGTGGATCGTCACTTATCGCCTGTATCCGCCCATTTTGGCGGATGATGTGGTAGAGAACGTCGCTCCTGAAACGCCACCCAGATCCGACCTTTTCTATCGTTAAGCGCATGACATCTCCCAAAGACCTGAAAAAACAGCTCCGCCTCGAGGCCCTCGGCCGCCGCGATGCGCTCGATCCGCTGTGGCGCATCGAAGCGTCGCTGCGTCTGGCGGAGATCGGCGCCGATGCTATCGGTTTCGACCCGGGCACAGTCGTGTCCGGCTTCCTGCCGATACGTTCGGAGGCCGATACGCGGCCGCTGATGTCGGCCCTGCGCGACAAGGGCGCCAGGCTCTGCCTGCCGATCGTCCTCGACCGTGAAACCATCATTTTCCGGGAGTTGCTGCGCGGCGCGCCGCTGGTCGATACCGGCTTCGGCACGTCAGGGCCGGGACCGGAAGCGCCTGTGCTGGACCCGGGAATGATGCTGGTGCCGCTGGCCGCCTTCGATCCGCGCGGCCATCGCCTTGGCTATGGCGCCGGGCACTATGACCGGGCGATCGCCCGTCTGCACGCCGCCGGCCACAAGCCACGGCTGATCGGCATCGCTTTCGATTGCCAGGAAGTGGCGCTGGTGCCGGATGAGGCGCACGACGTCGTCATCCCGGAAATACTGACCGAGAGCGGATTGCGCCGTTTCGGTTAAAAGATTGCGATCTTAAAGCGCGTCGCGCTGAAACGGATTCATGCGACGCGTTTAAGTCTTTGTTTTGATGCATGTCGTTGTCTCAAAACCGGGACCGCTTTTGAGACATTCACGCGCTGCACTACGCCGACCGCTCCATGCTTTATGAAGAAGAGCGGTTTCGTCGGCATAGGTATCGTCAATGGCGTAGTGCTGACAGTGGTTTACACCGAGCGCGGCGACCGAATAAGACTGATCTCCGCCAGGAAGGCGACACGCCGTGAGCAGAAAGCATATGACGAAGCACGAATCTAAGACCGACTGGAATCGGCTGCGCGCCATGAGCGATGCCGAGGCGGAGGCAGGCGCGTCGGCCGATGCAGACAATCCTCCCGTGAACGTGGACCAGCTGACGCCTGTTGCTCGGGTCAAAGTCATCCGCCGTGCTCTGCATCTTACTCAGGAAGAGTTTTCCGTCCGCTACCTCATTCCGCTCGGGACGCTTCGGGACTGGGAGCAAGGCAGAACCGAGCCGGACCAGGCAGCGCAGGCCTATCTCAGGGTTATCGCCGAGGAGCCGGAAACGGTCTCGCGGGCGCTCGGCACGCGCAGCGCCGCATGAGACTTCTCTTCCTCGGCGACATGGTGGGCAAATCGGGACGTACGGCGGTGTGGGAACAACTGCCCGGCCTGATCTCCGATTTCAAACTCGACTTCGTCATCGTCAATGGCGAGAACGCTGCCGGCGGTTTCGGCATCACCGAAGACATTTTTCGCGATACTATTGCGGCCGGCGCCGATGTCGTCACCACCGGCAACCATGTCTGGGACCAGCGTGACGCGCTCGCCTTCGCGCCGCGCGAGCAGCGTTTCCTGCGCCCATCCAATTTCCCCAAGGGCACGCCGGGGCGCGGTTCCGGCGTCTATATCGCCAAAAACGGTGCGCGCGTGCTGGTCGCCAACATTATGGGCCGCGTGTTCATGCATCCCGAACTCGACGATCCGTTCCAGGCCGGCGAGCGCGAGCTGGCTGCCTGTCCGCTGGGCGAGCAGGCGGATGCCGTGGTCATCGACTTCCATGCCGAGGCGACCTCGGAAAAAATGTGCTTCGCGCATTTCGTCGACGGCCGCGCCAGCCTGGTCATCGGCACCCACACGCACCAGCCGACGGCCGACCACCAGATCCTCAATGGTGGCACCGGCTATATGTCCGACGCCGGCATGTGCGGCGACTATGATTCCTCGCTCGGCATGGACAAGGAAGAGCCGCTCAACCGGTTCCTGTCGAAAGTGCCGAAAGGCCGCTTCGAGGCAGCGACCGGACCCGCGACATTATGCGGTGTCGGGGTCACTATTTCTGATCGCACCGGGCTGACCGAGAAGATCGCGCCGTTTCGTCGCGGGCCTCGGCTTGAAGAAACTGCACCATCCTTCTGGTCGTGACATTGATATGGGCGAACGCAATACCTAATTGCCGGCGACACTGCTCTAGATCGTAGGGGACGACCTCCATGCAGCTTATCGAATTCCTGGCGCCGCATTTTCAATTCGTGTCCGACCCCACCGCCTGGGTCGCGCTGCTGACGCTGATCGTGCTCGAGGTCGTGCTCGGCATCGACAATCTGATCTTCATCTCGATCCTGACCAACAAATTGCCGGAGGCACAGCGCGCCCGCGCCCGCCGCCTCGGCATCTCGGCGGCGCTGATCATGCGGCTGGTGCTGCTGGCCACCATATCCATCATCGTCCAGCTGACGGCGCCGGTGTTCACCGCCTTCGGCCACGGCTTTTCCTGGCGCGACCTGATCCTGATCGCCGGTGGCCTGTTCCTGGTGTGGAAGGCGACCAAGGAAATCCACCACACGGTTGATCTCGACGATCATCAGGATTCGATGGTGGGCGACACGCTGCAGCTTTCGCTCGCCGGCGCCATCTTCCAGATCCTGTTGCTCGACCTCGTCTTCTCGATCGACTCGATCATCACCGCCGTCGGCATGACCGACGAGATCGCCATCATGTACATCGCCGTCATCGTTGCGGTGAGCGTTATGATGCTGGCCGCCGCGCCGCTGGCCAATTTCATCGCCAAGAACCCGACGATCGTCATGCTGGCGCTGGGCTTCCTGCTGATGATCGGCATGACACTGATTGCCGACGGCATGGGCTACCATGTGCCCAAGGGCTACATCTACGCCGCGATGGGTTTCTCTGCGCTGGTCGAAGGCCTCAATATGCTGACGCGGCGACGCAAGAAGGCGAAGCCCGGCGACGGGCACTGAGGCTGAGCCGCAGGGGCGATCCTAGCGCCCCGGAACACCCTTCGGGTAACGGTCACCGATCAGGCCCAGCAACACGCCCTGTTCCAGCCATGCCTTGGCGCCGGCCAGAACCAGTGCGAAACCGTCGGTCGAGCCGATCGCCTGCTTGACCTGCTCGTCGGCGGTGCCGGCGAAGCCGAAATTGCTGACCTCAAGAAAGGTCGCCCCATCGGGCGTTTCGGCGCCAGGCATCTCCGTGAGGGTCCAGACCACGGTGGTCGGCGGATCGCTCCATTGCATGACGATCTTCTTGTTCTTGACGATCTCGCTGACATTGACTGTCGCCGAGGCGCCGTACATGCGCCACTCCCAGCGAATTTCCTTGCCGCTGTCCAGCCGGCCGCTGCTGTGGGTGAACCAGAATTTCGTGGTGATGGCCGGGTCGACTATCGCCTCGAAGACGTCGTTGACCGGCCGCCTGATCAGCATGCCCGCTTCGGCGGTAGGCGTTTCGTGGATTTCCATCGAATGCTCCTGTCCGGCTTTGCTCACCAGGCGTCTGGCTCGCGCACCATGTGAACGATGCTGGCCGGGTTGGCGATCCAGAAACCGCGAAAGCCTTCGCCCAGGGGCTCGACCGCATCGCAACGGACGACGCCTGCCTCAGCCAGATGCTCCGCAATGGCTGCAGAATCGTCGGTGAACAGCTCGAGCCAGACTTCGGCCTGGCTCAGCATCGGCGCCTCGTCGATCCACAGCCGATTGGGCCCAAGCTCGAAGCCGATGGCCGGCGCCTTGGCGGTGAACGGCTTCAGGCCCACGACATCACGATAGAAGGCGATCGTCGCCTTGTATTGGTGCGGCGGCACTTTCATGGCGATGTTGATGCCGCCTGTCATTTTCGCGGTCATTGCGGGCTCCGTTGTGCTGTTCATCTGTTTGTCTCATTGGCCGGCTCGCCCCTCATCTCGCCGCGGTAGTAGCCGTCACGCAGATTGATGCCGTATTCGACATAGGCCTTCATGCAGGCCAGCATCTGCGACCAGCCCTCGCAATTGAGGTAGGATTTCTCCAGGCCGACCGCGCCTTCCGGCCAGCCGGCTTCAGCAATGCTCACGAGGGTGCCGCCATCGTCGAGCGGCTCGAAATTCATCTCGATGCGGGTCTTGTAGGCCGGCTTGCCGTCGGCGTCGGTGGCGTCCCAGCGCAGCACGATGCGGCTGTCCATGACCACCTCGTCGACCTCGACCGGCACCTTGCCCCACCAGACGACACCGATGCCGGCTTCGAGCGGGGCGCTGGCGCCGCCGATGGTGGTGAAATAGCCGCTGAGCTTCGTCGGGTTGATGACCGCGTCGAAGACTTCGGCGACCGGTTTGCCGATACGGCCGGAAACCCTGAATCCCAGAGACATATCCACAGCTCCGTTCCTTGATTGGCCCGACGATATGTTATAGAAATATAACATGTCAAGCCGAACCGCAGACGATCATGTTTTCAAGGCGTTGGCGCATCCGCGCCGGCGCGAATTGCTGGATCGGCTGAAAGAAGCGCCGCAGACCACCGGCATGCTGTGCGAGGCGTTTCCCGACATCGACCGCTGCACAGTCATGCTGCATCTCAAGGTGCTGGAAGAGGCCGAGCTGGTGGTGGCGAAGCGCGAGGGGCGCGAGCGCTGGAACCATCTCAACGCTCTGCCGATCAAGCACATCCATGACCGCTGGATCAGCCAGTATGCCGGCCACGCGCTCAGCATCATCGACCGGCTGAAATCCGATCTCGAGGGCTGAACCGGCGCGGCTGGACGAATTGAGCCGATTTATCTATAAGCCGGCCATTCCGACAGAGAACGCCGTGCATCCATCGCGTTGCACCTTGGACGGCTCTGAAAATTTGAATTCGAGTATCGCGGAAGACGAGGAGAGACCACCTCGCTTCGGGATGCTCTAGCCGAAGACGACAGGAGTGCCATGGCTGGCCATTCACAGTTCAAGAACATCATGCACCGCAAGGGCCGCCAGGACGCGGTGCGGTCGAAAATGTTTTCCAAGCTGGCGCGCGAAATCACCGTCGCCGCCAAGAGCGGTACGCCCGATCCATCGATGAACCCGCGCCTGCGCCTGGCGATCCAGAACGCCAAGGCGGTGTCGATGCCGAAGGACAACATCCAGCGCGCCGTCAACAAGGCGTCGATGGGCGATGCCGAAAATTACGAAGCGGTGCGCTATGAGGGCTATGGCCCGGGCGGCGTGGCGCTGATCGTCGAGGCATTGACCGACAACCGCAACCGCTCGGCCTCGAACGTCCGCGCCGCCTTCACCAAGGCCGGCGGGGCGCTTGGCGAAACCGGCTCGGTGTCGTTCATGTGGAACCGCGCCGGCGAGATTTACTATCCGGCCTCCGTCGGCAGCGCCGACAAGGTCATGGACGCGGCGATCGAGGCCGGCGCCGATGACGTCGAGACCGACGAGGAAGGCCATACCATCTACTGCGGCTTCGAGAGCATGGGCGAAGTGTCGAAGGCACTGGAGGCCGCGCTCGGCGAGGCCGAATCGGTGAAGCCGATCTGGCAGCCGCAAAACAATGTCCCGGTCGACGAAGAGCGGGCGCAGTCGCTGATGAAGCTGGTCGCCACGCTCGAGGACGATGACGACGTACAGAGCGTCTACGCCAATTTTGAAGTCGACGACGAGACTATGGCCAAGCTCAGCGCGGCATGAGTTTCTGACCGTCACACGGAAGTGTAGGCGAACGCCGTAGCCAAGGACTCCCCACCCAACGTATAGATCAGTCAGTGATCGACGGGAGGGGAGATGACCGACGAAGGGATTCCACTTGCTGCTGCGATGGCTTGGCCTCGCCGCGGTGGCTTCTGGCGTCGGTTCCTTGCTTCGTTTATCGACTACCTTGTCGTGCTGATACCTCTCTATTTTCTGGTGGCTGGCTTGTTCGCGCTGACCGACGGTGGGGTGAAAGGTCACTTCTGGCTCTTCTTAAGAACATGCAGCTCGGCCAAGGTGCACGGCGGTCCGTCGCTTGAACGGTACGATTGGCAGGTGTGCAAGTCGTCTCTCTTCGGCTTTCCAGTAGCCGATTGGGCAGTTGGCACCGCGAAGGAAACCCAGTCGGCGAGGCCCGAGACGGTTTCAATCGATCTTAATTCGAAGGGGAATTTTCGACCTACGGCGTTGGATCTGGGTTTCCTCCAGGTACCCGCTCTGGCGATCTATCTTCTTCTTATGGAGATGGCCTCGGGCCGATCAGTCGGTAAGCGGGCTTTGGTGCTCGTCGTTTATGACGAGAATGACTGGCAGAGAAGAGGCTTGCCCTTGCGAAAGGCGTTTCGTCGACAGGTGATCAAGTTTCTCGGCACTTTCCCCGTCGTACTGACAGGGGCCTGGTTTGCCTTTCAGACCTGGGGGAGCTTTCCGCGACCTGCGCCGAGCTATGCCTGGTTCGAATTCGTGCCCGCCTTGGTCGCGATCGGCTTGTCTTTGGTCTGGCCGGTCTGGATCGGAATAACGATAGCGTTGGGCAATGAGCCGATCCATGATCGGGTTGCCGGCACAACCGTTCGCACCCGCGAGAGACATGAATGAGCCTCCCGGATAAACCTCGGATCGTCATCACCTATTGCACGCAATGCCAGTGGCTTTTGCGAGCCGGCTGGATGGCGCAGGAGCTGCTCTCTACCTTTGGTACCGATCTGGGCGAAGTGACGCTGGTGCCGGGCACCGGCGGCATATTCACCATTTCCTGCAACGACGTGCTGGTCTGGGACCGCAAGCGCGACGGCGGTTTTCCTGAAGCCGCCAAGCTCAAGCAGTTGGTGCGCGACGTCATCGATCCGGACCGCGATCTCGGCCATTCCGACCGCAAGGGTCACACGCAAAAAGACCCCGCCTGAGCGGGGTCTTTTTGCTTCGATGCAGCGCCTCTTAGAGCAGCGCGAAAATGAAGCAGGCCATCGCCACGATGGCGGTGATGGTGCGGACGTGGTTCCACATCACCCATTGGCTGAGATTGTTCGCCCACACGGCGGCGCCATTGGCGCTGTTCGGGTCGACGGCGGCGAGTGCATCGTTGAGCGGCACGTTGAAGACCATGGTCACGATCGGGTTGCCGATCAGGTAGATCACCGCGCCGGCTAGCAGCCAGTACGAGCCGGACTGGCTCCAACCCATGAGCGCCGCGGCGATAAGCACCAGGCAGATCAGGCCGGTGCCGAACAGCGCCGTCATGAAGGCCGGCGTGATCACCGTGACGTTGATCGAATTCATCGCAGCGATGCCTTGAGGCACAGGCAGCCGGGCAAGCGCCGCCATGATGAAATTGGAAAAGGCGAAGAACACGCCGCCGACTATGCCCGAGCCGATTGCGGCAATGATGGTGAGGGTGGGAAGAAGCTTGATCATCTCATTTGCTCCAGATGCCGGTTGCGGCGGTTTCATTCGCGTAGGCCGAAAAGTCTTTCGGCGCGCGGCCGAGCACACGCTGGACACCGTCGGTCAGCGTCTCGTTGCGGCCGTCAAGCACTTCAGTGAACAGCTCGTTGAGCAGCCAGGCGATTTCGGGCGGCAGTTCGTGTGCCGCCGTCGCGGCGGTGAATTCGTCATGCGAGATCCTGACGTAGTCTATGTCGCGGCCGGTTGCCTTGGCGATCTCGGCGACTGCCTCGGCGAAGCTCAGCAGGCGTGGCCCCGTCAGCTCATAGAGCTGGCCGACATGGCCCTCTTCGGTCAGTGCGACGAAGGCGGCATCGGCGATGTCGTCGACATCGACGAAGGGCTCGCCGACAGCGCCGACAGGCAAGGCCACTTCGCCTTGCAGCAGGGGCTCGACGAAAAAGCCTTCACTGAAATTCTGCGAAAACCAGGAACAGCGCAGGATCGTCCAGTCGGCGCCAGAAGCTTTGACCATCTCTTCGGCGCGCTGGGCTTCGGTCTCGCCGCGGCCGGAGAGCAGCACCAGGCGGGTGACGCCATTGGCCACCGCAAGCCTGGCGAAGGCGCCGACGGTTTCGGCGGCGCCGGGCACGGCGATGTCGGGATAGTAGCTGATGTAGACGGCACTCACGCCCTGCAAAGCCGGCCCCCAGGTTGACAGATGCTCCCAGTCGAAGGCCGGGCTGCCCGAACGCGAGCCGATGCGCACGGGAATACCCTGCGCGGTCATGCGTTCGGCCAGGCGGCGGCCGGTCTTGCCGGTGCCGCCGAGGATCAGGATTGGTTTCGATGTCGTGTCAGTCATTTCGGTTTCCTTTGCTTGACAAACATGAGCAATCCTCACATTTGCAAAACGTGATAAACCCTCGTATTCTGCAAGTCAAGCGCGTTGCTGAAGAATCTTGGAGGGGCCATGGAAGGCGGGATGAGTGAGCAGGATGTCCAGGTCGCATCGCCGCGCCGGGCGCCCAGCCAGCAGCGTAGTCGCGAGCGGGTGGAGCGGATGCTGGCCGCCGCTTCGGCGCTGATTGCCGAACAAGGCAGCGATGCCATGCGCATGGGCGAGGTGGCGGAACGGGCAGGGGTGTCGATCGGTTCGCTCTACCAGTTCTTTCCCGACAAGCGGGCGATTGTCTGGGCGCTGGCCGAGCGCCACACCGCCGAAAGCCAGGCTTGCATTTCCGCTGCGCTGAAGGATGTCAGCGACGCCGAAGGTCTCGGGCGAGCGTTTTCGGAGCTGGTCGACATCTACTACCGGCTGTTTCTGGCTGAGCCGGTGATGCGCGACATCTGGTCCGGCACGCAGGCCGACAAGGCGCTGCGCCAGCTTGAACTCGCCGACAGCCGCGCCAATGCGGAATTCCTGACCGAGGTGCTGAAGCGGCTGAAGCCCGGCGCCGACCCGGTGGCGCTCGACACAACGGCATTTCTCGTCTGGCAGATGGGCGAAGCCGCGATGCGGCTGGCAATCTCGGTCGACCGGCAAGAGGGCGACAGGCTGGTCGCAGCTTACAAGCGCATGGCGCTGAGAGAGTTATTGGAAGCGTAGGAGACGGCGCTCCTCTGGAGAAGGGAGCTGTGGCCAACAAAAAACCCGCCACAAGGGCGGGTTTTTGATCTGCGAAAGGCCTGAGCCGCTTAGATGCCGAAGCCTTCGAAACGCTTCTTGAACTTCGACAGGCGGCCGCCGCGGTCGAGCAGGGTCTGCTGGCCGCCGGTCCAGGCCGGATGCGTGGTCGGGTCGATATCGAGGTTCATCGTATCGCCTTCCTTGCCCCAGGTCGAACGGGTCGAGTATTCGGTGCCATCGGTCATGACGACCTTGATGGTGTGGTAGTCGGGATGGATGTCGGCCTTCATTGTCGTGCTTCCTGGCTTGTGGCGCTGCCGACGGACCCATGGCCTGCGTCGATGCGCCCCTTTTTAAAACTCGAAGCCGCAGCTATTGAAAAGCCACGGCTTCTAAAACGGTCGGCGAGCCTATACATCAGCCGGAATTGAATCACAAGGCCGCGGCAGGCGCATATTGAAAGCGTCCATCCGAAGCGGCCAGAGGAAACGGGTCATGGCGGACATCAGCGGCGAGCAAGACGAGCGCAGACGCTCGCTCGGGCCGCTCGGGCGCCTTTATCCCTACATCATCCGATACCGCAAACTGGTCATCGGCGCGGTCATCTCGCTGGCCATCGCAGCGGCGACGACGCTGGCGCTGCCGCTCGCCGTGCGGCGCATGATCGACCACGGTTTTAGCGCTTCCGGCACCGTCCTCATCGCCGAGTATTTCGCCGCTCTGGTGGCGATGGCAGCGCTTTTGGCGGCGGCATCGGCCGGACGCTACTACTTTGTCATCACGCTTGGCGAGCGGGTCGTTGCCGACATCCGCAGCGATGTATTTTCGCATGTCACGACGCTGTCGCCTGCCTTTTTCGATACGGCCCAGTCGGGCGAGATCGTCTCTCGGCTTGCCGCCGACACGACGCAGGTGAAATCCGCCGTCGGCGCCACCGCCTCGGTGGCGCTGCGCAATGTCATCCTCGGCCTCGGCGCGGTGGCGATGATGGTCGTAACCAGCCCGAAACTGTCCAGCCTGGTCCTAGCGGCCATTCCGGTGATCGTGCTGCCGCTGGTCGCCTTCGGTCGCTCGGTCAGGCGCCGGTCCCGCCAGGCGCAGGACACGTTGGCCGAGGCGACTGCCTATGCCAGCGAACAGATCGGCGCGGTGCGCACGCTGCAGGCCTTCACCAACGAGACGCTGGTCACCGGGCGGTTCTCCGCCGCAGTGGAAGCCGCCTTCCAGGCGGCGCGCTCGTCGATCTTCGCCCGCTCTCTCCTCACCTTCTTTGCCATTTTCATGATCTTTTCCTCGGTCGTGGCGGTGCTGTGGTTCGGCTCGCGCGACGTGCTTGCCGGCACGATGTCGCCGGGCACGCTCGGCCAGTTCCTGCTCTATTCGGTGTTTGCCGCCGGCGCGCTGGGCGCTCTGTCGGAAGTGTGGGGCGAGCTTGCCCAGGCAGCGGGCGCGGCCGAAAGGCTGACCGAGATTCTCGACGAGACGCCGGCAATCCAGTCGCCCGCCGTTCCATTGCCGCTGCCGGCCAAGGTGAAAGGCGCAATCAGCTTCGACGACGTGTCCTTCTCCTATCCGGCAAGGCCGGACCGCGCGGCCGTCCACGGGCTGAGTTTTCAGGTCAAGCCCGGCGAGACGGTGGCGATCGTCGGTCCTTCGGGTGCTGGAAAGAGCACGGTGTTTTCGCTGATCCTGCGCTTCTACGATCCCGAGACCGGCCGCATCGCCATTGACGGCGTCGACGTGCGCGAGGCCGATCCGGCTGACGTCAGGGCACGCATCGCCATCGTGCCGCAGGATATCACCATCTTTGCCGCAAGCGCGCGCGACAATATCGGCTTCGGCCGGCCGGGTGCGTCAAATGCCGAGATCGAGGAAGCCGCCAGGGACGCGCTGGCCGACGAGTTTATCCTGCGGCTCGACAAGGGCTATGACAGCCAGGTGGGCGAGCGTGGCGTGACCTTGTCCGGCGGCCAGCGCCAGCGCGTGGCGATCGCCCGCGCCATTCTGCGCAACGCGCCGATCCTGCTGCTCGACGAGGCGACCTCGGCGCTCGACGCCGAAAGCGAGACGCTGGTGCAGACGGCGCTGGAACGGCTGATGCAGGGCCGCACCACCATCGTCATCGCCCACCGGCTGGCGACTGTGCTGAAGGCCGACCGCATCCTGGTCATGGATGGCGGCAGCATCGTCGAGGAAGGCACGCATCAGAGCCTTGTCGCCAAGGGCGGCATCTATGCACGGCTGGCCAAGCTGCAGTTCGAAACCGGGGCAAGCGCCTTCAGGGGTGCCGCGGAGTAGCCGGACGCCACTCTCGCACTTCGAAAAGTTATCTCGTTTATTTATGCGGCCCCGTAGCGCTGCTGCAGGTGACGGGTGAAGTGCGCGGCGTTCAGTTTCTCGCCGGTGGCGCGCTCGAGCAGTTCGGGCGTCGACCAGCGCGAAGCCTGCGACCAGATCTTGTCGCGGCGCCAGCCATTGATGGCCTCGAAGTTTCCTTTTGCCAGATCGCCGTTGGCGGAAGGATGCTCGCTGGTCAGCGCCGCCCATTGCTGAGCCGCCATCATCGCGCCCAGCGTATAGGACGGGAAATAGCCGAAGGCGGCACCTGGCCAATGCACGTCCTGCATCGGTCCGTCGGCCGGATTGTCGATGGTCGACAGGCCTAGATACTCCTGCATCTTGGCATCCCATGCCTCTGGCAGGTCGGTGGCCTGCAGCCGCCCCGAGACAAGCTCCTGCTCCAGTTCGTAGCGCAGGATGACATGCAGCGGGTAGGTGACCTCGTCGGCATCGACGCGGATCAGACCGCGCTCGACCCGGTGGACATGCGGCAGGATGTCATCAAGCGACCAGGCCTCGCCGAGATGCTTTTCGACCACCGGCAGCGCCCAGCGCCAGAATTCGGGGTTGCGGCCGATCTGCTTTTCGACGAACAGGCTCTGGCTTTCATGCACCGCCATGCCGCGCGCCTTGCCGAGCGGCCAGTGCGCCCAGGCCTTCGGCAGGTTCTGCTCGTAGAGCGCATGGCCGGTCTCGTGCAGCACGCCCATCAACGCGGAGAGGAAGTCGGACGTCTTGTAGCGGGTGGTGATGCGCACGTCGCTCGGCACGCCGCCGCAGAAAGGATGATGCGACACCGACAGCGAGCCATGGGTGAGGTCGAAGCCGACCGAAGCCATCATGGCAAGGCCAAGCTCGCGCTGCCGGTCGATCGCATAGCTGCCGGAAAGTGGCTTCAGCGGTCGGCTGGCCAGGCGCCCTTCCTGTACGGCCAGCGCTTCCGGCACGAAGCCCTTCAGGAATGTCTTCAGCTCAGTGAACACCGGCGTGATGTCAGCGGCACGGTTGCCGGGATCATATTGCTCCATCAGCGCGTCGTAGGGATCGAGGCCGAGCGCGTCGGCACGCAAAGCGGCTTCCTCACGCACCAGCGCGATGACACCTTCGAGCGCCGGCAGGAAGCCGGCCCAGTCATTCTTGGCGCGCAGGTCGCGCCAGAGCTGCTCCGAGCGCATGCGCGCCACCGTCTGGCGCTCGACGAATTCGACCGGCAGGCAGGTCAGGTTGGTGTATTGCCGACGCAATTCGCGGATTGCCGCCTGCTGCTCCTCGTTGAGCGCTTCCTGTTCGGCGGCGGCGAGCCAGTCTGCGATCTCCGGCGCCGTTGCCCTGACATGCAACATGCCGGCCAGGGATGACATGGCTTCGGCGCGCTTCTCGCCGCCGCCGACGGCCATGTGGGTCGCCTCGTCGGCGCCAAGGATGGCGAGCGCATGTTCCAGCGCTTCAAGCTTGTGGCCGAGGTCGTCGAGTTTTTGGAATGACATGGCAGGTTCCGCGTTTTGGACGGCGCGAAAAGATACCAATGCGCCAGGGTTGGCAACCCTCAAAGGCTGGCCTCGCCGATGCGGCTTGCGCAGATGAGGGCGTGCGTGGAATGCTGGTTCGCGGCGCAACACCGCCGTGGAGGGGAGACTAAAAATGATCGGCAATATTCTGGTCGGGCTGGTAGCTCTGATTCACCTCTATATCGTCTATCTGGAGATGGTGCTGTGGGACACGCCGCGCGGCCACAAGGCGTTCAACCTCAAGCCGGACTTCGCCAGCGCCTCGAAGGTACTTGCTGCCAATCAGGGGCTCTATAACGGCTTCCTTGCCGCCGGGCTAATCTGGGGTCTCTCTCTCGGCGCGGCCGGGTTCCAGATCAAGGTGTTCTTCCTGCTTTGTGTCGTCGTCGCCGGGGTCTATGGCGCCGCGACCGTCAGCCGGAAAATCCTGTACATCCAGACCGCGCCGGCTGTGCTTGCGCTGCTCGCGCTCTGGCTCGGCTGGTGACCAAAAGACGCCCTTGGGGCAAGGCCCCAAGGGCGTCAGGCAGTCCCTTCCCGTTCCTCAGATTTCGGGACCGATCTCAGCCGTTCGGATAATGACCGCCGTCGGAGCCGTCGCCCATGAGGAATCCGCTGCCGGTATCGACCATCAGCTTCTGGTTGACGTTGTCGAGACGGCGCAGCAGGTCGTGATACTGCGCGGCCGGGATCCTGCCATGGTCCGCGCCGGCGACCCTCTCGGCGGCCTGGCTGATATGGGCGGCGCGCAGATGCAGCCGTTGCGCCTCCGAAGTGGAGATGGAGTTCGCCTGTCTTGCATCGGTGATGCCCTGTTCGACGCCCTGCACCTGCTCTATCAGGCCGGTGATGCGCGGACCGGTCATGTCGGTCGGCTCGCTGGCGTCGAGAGCGCCCTTGTGATGTCCGGCGGCATAGGCGCCGGCGAGCGGGACAGCGACGAGAAGTGTGGTGAGGGCTGCAGTCCTGAGAGTCTTCAAAGAGCGCATGATGTGCGTCTCCTCCTGCTGTGGAAGGGGCAAGCGCTTTCGCTCCGCCTTCCGGACGCGGGCCGTCCGGTTCCATCGCGTCGCGATGGGAGGCATCGCCGGCGGTTCTCGGCCCTGCGCGGCAAATTAGGAGCCCAGAAACGCGAAGTGTAATTAAATAAAGATAATCTTTTCAGGCCTTGCCGAACTATCTGCATGCCCTATAGCTTAGCCGGCGAACAAGTTCTCGTGAAATGGCGTGATGATAAATCACCGTTCGGTGAGTTTTAGTTCAATGCGGCGATTCTTGTTGCGCGCATCTTCAGTATCGGCGGGATCGAGCGGCTGGAACT
Organism: Hyphomicrobiales bacterium; assembly: GCA_900472295.1. Classification (GTDB taxonomy): domain Bacteria; phylum Pseudomonadota; class Alphaproteobacteria; order Rhizobiales; family Rhizobiaceae; genus Mesorhizobium. The sequence continues at coordinate 144,189 of UCIA01000003.1, forward strand.
CGCCGAAGCCGGCCGCCACCAGCCGGTTGGCGGGCACGCCGTTCTCGATCAGGAACTTGACCACCGAAGTCGAGCGCGCCGTCGACAGCTCCCAATTGTCGCGGTAGCGGCCGGCGCCCGACAGCGGCTTGTTGTCGGTGTGGCCATCGACGCGCAGAACCCAGTTGATCTCGGGCGGTATTTCCTTCTGCAGTTCGATGATGGCGTCGGCGAGCTTCTTCATCTCGACCTTGCCGGCATCGTTGATCACTTCCGAGCCTGTCGGGAACAGCACTTCCGACTGGAAGACGAAGCGGTCGCCGACAATGCGGATGTTCTCGCGGTCGGCGAGGATTTCACGCAGGCGGCCGAAGAAGTCGGAGCGATAGCGGTTCAGTTCCTGAACGCGCTGCGCTAGTGCCACGTTGAGACGGCGGCCGAGATCGGCGATCTTGGTGTTGGAATCGCGGTCGCGGGTTTCCGACACGTTGAGCGCATCCTCGAGGGCGCCGATCTGCTTGCGCAGTGCTGCGATCTGCTGGTTGAGGATTTCGACCTGGCTTAGCGCCTGCTGGCTGATCTGGCGCTGGTTGTCGAGTTCGCCGCCCAGTTCCACCGCACGCTGGGTGGCGGCGTCGCCGGCGCCCGCACCTTGCGCCAGCAACTGTTCGAGCCGGCTCTTTTCGGCTTCCGCCGCCGACAGCGACGCCTGCAGATTGGCCAGTGAATCGTCCTTGTCCTGTGCGCTAGAGCGCTCCAGCGCCAGGAGCTGGGTCAGTTCGTTGATCTGCGAGTTGAGGCGTGTGAGCGCGGTATCCTTGCCGGAGAGTTCGCGGCCGAGCAGGAACTGCGCCAGCACGAAGACGGTGAGCAGGAACATGATGGCCAGCAGCAGCGTCGACAGCGCGTCGACAAAGCCCGGCCAATAGTCGATGCGGCGATCGGTGCGCCGGCCCCTGGCGAGCGCCATGCTAGTGCACTCCGGGCTTCTTCAGCGCGTCGGCGATCTTCTCCAGCGTGTTGCGCATCGCCTTCTGCTCGTCCGACTGCGCCTCGACCCAGTCGCGCATGATCTGCTGCTCGGAGCGCATGTTCTTGACCAGGCCGGAAATGCCGTCGGCGAGATTGGCCATGGCGGTGGCGACGCGCGGATTGGAGCTGCCGCCGCTTTCCTGCATGCTGCGCAGCCGCTCCGACAGGACGCGGATCTCGTCGGAGGATTCGGTTTTGGCCGGGTCGGCGACGACGATGTCGGAGGAAAGATCGGTGACCGAGGACAGCCAGTTTTCAAGCTCGGTGTAGAAGCGCGTCTGGGCGCGGCCGGCCTGCAGATCGAGGAAGCCGAGCACCAGCGAACCGGAAAGGCCGAACAGCGAGGACGAGAAGGCGGTGCCCATGCCGGCCAGCGGCGCGGAAAGGCCCTGCTTCAGGGAATCGAGCACGGCGGCGGCGTCGCCGGTGCCGGGATCGAGCGAATCGATGGTTTCGCGGATCGAGCCAATGGTGTTGAGCAGGCCCCAGAAGGTACCGAGCAGGCCAAGGAACACCAGGAGCCCGACGAGGTAGCGCGATGTGTCGCGGCTCTCGTCGAGGCGGGTGGCGATCGAATCCAGCATGGTCCGCATCGAGGAGGTCGAGAAAGCCACCGTTGAGGAACGGCCGATCATCGCCTTCATCGGCGCCAGCAGCACCGGTTCGGTGGTTTCGGAGCCGGCGCGGAAGGAATTGACCCAGCGCACTTCACGAAACAGCCGTCCGACCTGGGCGAAGGCCAGCAGGATGCCGACCACCAGCACGCCGACGATCAGCCCGTTGAGGCCCGGGTTGCTGCCGAAGGCGGTCGAGATCTGGCGGGTGAGGATGGCGGCGATGAAGGCGACGATGACCAGGAAGATGACCATGGTCAGGAGGAAAACCTGCGGGCTCGACAGCTTGTGCGGATCGTACATCAGGACATCAGAGCGCCTGCCCACGCCGAAAGATCTGAGAAAAGCCATCCGCGCCCCGTTTCCGATGCTCTATTTGCCTTGACGCAATTCCGAACGGGAAACCACACACACTTTCCCTGGAATTGCTCCACTGCCGCCGATCACGTCATTTCGCGACTCTAAACGGAAATGTGACCAAATTGAATGGCGCTTGGCAATATTGCGTGCCTTGGCTCGGCCGCCTCAGAGGCGGTTGATGACCAGGCAGTCGACCATGGCGGCCAGATGCAGCCCGGCGCCGGTGATGACGAAGCCGTGCCAGACGGCATTGTGGAAGCGCAGCCTCTTCCAGGCGAAGAAGATGACGCCGCAGGAATAGACGATGCCGCCGGCCACGATCAGCGCGATCGACGTCGTCGGCAGTGTCGCCACCAGCGGCTTGACCAGGATGATCCCGCTCCAGCCGATGGCGAGGTAGAAGACGATGGCCAGGCGGTCGAAGCGTCCGGGCAGGAACACTTTTATGGCGATGCCTGCCACGGCCGCGGTCCAGACCAGCACAATCATCGGCAGCGCCAGCGGCGAGCCATCGAGCTGGGCAAGAAACGGCGTGTAGGTGGCGGCGATCAGGAGATAGATCGCCGCATGGTCGAACCGTCGCAATATCCACTTCGCCGGCGATGTCACCGGCCACAGATTGTAGGTTAGCGACACCGACAGCACGGTCAGCAGCGACACCACATAGAAGGCGGCGGCGATGTATTCGCCTGGACCGGCATGGAAGGCGGCAAGCGCCAGCAAGGCCGAGCCGGCTGCTATCGCCATCACGATGCCGACCGCGTGGACGACGCCGTCGGCGATCATCTCCGCGCGGGAATAGTGCCAGCGCCCGATGAAGGGAATTTCAACCGCCGATTCTTGCGGGGATACTGGTGGCGTGCTCGTCATCGATAAGTCCTGCGTCATCCCTATCTGGGAGGTCGCGGGCCAGTATTTCAAGTTTCGGTTGCGGTTTTACGACTGCGGCGCTTCAGCGCGCCGACCATTTTCTTTGCGCATTTCCCAAGGGAAAGCGCTGCGCGCTTTTCCCGGGAAAACCGCCCGACACTTTTCCTGGAATGCTTCAGCGCGCCGAAAGCGGCTTCTTTACTGCCTTGAGCAGGGCGCGCTGGATGACCTCGTTGCCGGCGACAACCGAGCCGGCCTCCAGCATATCCTGGCCGCCATCCATGTCGGAGACGAAGCCCCCGGCTTCGCGGATCAAGAGCAGACCGGCGGCGATATCCCAGGCCGACAGGCCGGTTTCCCAGAAGCCGTCCATACGCCCGGCGGCGACATAGGCGAGATCGAGCGCGGCCGAACCCATGCGGCGCACGCCCGAGACTTCGGCCATGACATTGCGCAGCTCGACCAGAAAATTGCCGTGATGGCCGCGGCCGAGATGCGGGACGCCGCAGCCGATGACGCAGTCGGTGAGCTTGCTGCGGCCGGCGACGCGCAGCCGGCGATCGTTCATGAAGGCGCCGCCGCCGCGCTCGGTAGTGTAGAGCTCGTCCATCGCCGGGTTGTAGATGACGGCGGCGACGATCTGACCCTGGCGCTCAAGCGCGATCGAGATGGAAAAGATCGGGATGCCGTGCAGGAAATTGGTGGTGCCGTCGAGCGGATCGACGATCCAGCGGTGCTGGTCGTCGTCGCCTTTGATCGCGCCGCGCTCTTCCATCAGGAAGGCATAGCCCGGCCGGGCCTTCGACAGTTCGGTAAACAGGATGTCCTCGGCCTTGCGGTCGGCCTGGCTGACATAGTCGCCCGGTCCCTTCATCGAGACCTGCAGGTTTTGAACCTCGCCGAAGTCCCGCGAAAGGGAACGGCCGGCCTTCATGGCGGCCTGGACCATGACGTTGAGAAGTGCTGAGCGTGCCATAGTGGTTTCTTCCCGCTCCGCGTCAGTCCGCGCGGCGCACGTAGCTGATTTCGTTGGTGTCGACGATGATGCGTTCACCGGCGCCGATGAAGGGCGGCACCAGCACACGGATGCCGTTCTCCAGCACCGCAGGCTTGTAGGAGGACGCTGCTGTCTGGCCCTTCACCACCGGGTCCGCCTCGGTGATGGTCAGCGTCACATAATCGGGCAGCGAAATGCCGATCGGCCGCTCCTCATAGAGCTGGACCGTCACCATCATGCCGTCCTGCAGGAAAGCGGCGCGGTCGCCGACAAAGTCCTTCGCCAGTTCGAGCTGCTCGTAGCTCTGCGTGTCCATGAACACCAGCGCGTCGTCCTGTTCGTAGAGGAAGGAAAAATCCTTCAGGTCCAGCCGGATCTGCTCGACGGTCTCGGCCGAGCGGAAGCGCTCGTTGAGCTTGGTGCCGTTGATCAGGTTCTTCAATTCGACCTGATTGTAGGCGCCGCCTTTGCCGGGCTTGACGGTGTTGGTCCTGACCGCCACCCAGAGGCCGCCATCGTGCTCGATGACATAGCCGGGACGGATTTCGTTGCCATTGATCTTGGCCATGATGAGATTGATCCGGGAATGAGATGGTCGCTGGACAAGCGATTTCGGGCTCCCAAGACCACAAATCGGCAAGAGAGGCAAGGGAGCGGGCCTGCTCAGGGCAGGCGGTTGGCCTTTTGCAAGGCCTGTTTGGTCTGATCGTCGGTCAGCCCCTGCAGGAAATCGTCCATCTCCGGATCGATGAGGCCGGCGCGGCGGGCGACCACATACCAGGCCCCGGCCAGGATAAGATCGGGGTCGGTGCCGATGCCGCCCATATAGAGTTTCGCCAACCGGTTCTGGGCGGCGACGTTGCCGCCTTCGGCGGCCTGCCTCATCCAGTTGAAGCCGGATTTCAGGTCACGCGTGCCACCGCGGCCCTCGATCATCCAGGCGGCGAGATCGATCTGAGCGGTGTCGTAATTCTGCCTCGCGGCCTGCGCCAGCAGGCGGCGCGCCTGGGCATCGTCGTGCGGTTTGCCGCCGACGCCATTAGCATAGACCTGGGCCATCGCGTACTGGGCGTCGGCAAGCCCGGTCGCCGCGGCGCGCTCATAATAGGGCACGGCCCTGGCAATGCCGGCGTCGCCCGGATCCTGCTGCACAAGCAGTTGCGCGAAATTGAACTGCGCCAGGCGGTTGCCAGCTTCCGCGGCGGCCTGCATCAGGGCGTAGGCCCCCTTCTCGTCCTTCTTGACGTAGCGGCCATCGAGCAGCATCAGCGCATACTGGAACTGCGATTCCGGTATGCCCTGTTCGGCGGCCTGCGCATACCATTTGGCGGCTTCGCCCGGGTTTAGCGGCACGCCCAACCCGCGCGACAGGATCTCGGCCACCAGCGTTTGCGCCGCCGGGTCACCATTCTGGGCCCGCACCAGCGCCAGATTGTAGGCGGTCTTGTAAAGGCCGCGCTGGAAGGCGCCATAGGCCGGGTCCGCCGGCTTGGCGCCGAAACGTTCGGGATTGATGGCGTCGGCCGAAGGCAGCGGCGCGGTGGTCGCGGGCTGCGGCAGCGGGGTTTCGATCGGCTTGTCGAGATTTGGGCCGGCATTGGGAGCGCCAGTATCTGGGGCGCCGGCCTTTGGGGCGACCGCATCCGGCGCGCCGGTATCGGCCGCGCTGGTATCAGGTCTGGGTTGCGGCAGCGGAATGGTTTCCGCCGCGATCGCTGCCCCGGCCATCAAGGCCGCAACGAGAAACGCGAGGGAAAGCACAGGCAGGCGCACGTCAGTCCTCGAAGCGCGGTGCGGTTTCGTCGAGCAGCGCATTGGCGGCAGCAACCGCCGCCTTCGGATCGGCGCCGTCGGCGAAGACAGCGCTGGACAGCGCCACGAATTCGGCGCCGGTGCCCGCCACCGCCTCGACCGAGGCGATCTCCGATCCGGCCATGACGATGCATGGGATCTGGATCATGTCGGCCCACCAGCGGCCGAGCGACAGGTTGCGCGGGTGCGGCTCGGGCTTGTTGTCGTAGCCGAAGCGGCCGAAGAAGATGTAATCGGGTCTGGTCTCGCCCAGCTCGAGCGCGTCGTCGCGGGTCTTGGCGCCGCCGGCGCCGACCATCATCTTGCCCTGGAAGTGCTCGATGGTCTCGGCCAGCGCGTCCTTGGCGACCTCGACATGGATGCCGTCGGCCTGGACGCGGCCGGCAATGCGGGTGTCGCCGGCAATGATGACGGCGATGCCGGCCGCCTGCGCCGCCGGCACGATCTGTTCTGCAAAGGCCTGGAAGGCAGCCTCGTCCATGCCGTTTTCAGGCAGGATCAGTGAAGCGATGTCGCCGCCCTCGAAGGCAGCCGCAATGCGCTGCGCCCCTGCGTCCTTGGGCGCGATCAGCACGATGCGGCAGCGGTTGGGGGGTGTTGCGTCGTTCATTGGCTCTCGATCCCGGATTTCGCCTATGCCGGGCGAAGATGGTTGCATTGCGGCATAGAACAAAGCGCCCGCCTTGAACAGGCGGGCGGGGATGATGCGATGACCTTGGGCGATGACCTTGGTTTACGATCGCCGATGAGTGGTCGGTCGGCCGCTCATTTGACGGCTTGCGGACTTTCGACCGATGGTCTGGCCTTCCACAAAGTCCAGCCGAGATTCATGCCGGCCGCGGCGATCAGGATGGCGGCGGCGCCAACGAGCTGGGCCGGATGCAGCCGGTGGCCGAAGGCGACGACATCGACCAGGATCGCCACGACCGGATAGATGAAGGACAGCGAGCCCTGCAGATAGGTCGGCAGTTTTTGGATGGCGCCATACATCAATATGTAGGTCAGGCCGGTGTGGACGACGCCAAGCGTGACCAGCATGGCCCAGCTCCAGGCATCGGCTGGAAGCTGGGCCAGATTGGCGAAGGGCGCCAGCATGACGACGCCGACGCAGACCTGGATCAGCGCGATCAGATGCGGCGGGGTGCCCTTCAGCTTCTTGGTGACGATGGCGGCGACCGCCCAGAAGAAGGCGGCACCCAGCGCCATGGCGATGCCGATGACATAATCGGCGCCAGTGGCGGAACCGGGACCCGCATCAGGCCCTGTCTGCACGATCATAAGCATGCCGGCAAAGGCGATGCCGAGCCAGGTCAGCTTGGTCAGGGTCAGCTTTTCGGAAAAGAACAGCGCGCCGAAGCCGACCAGCATGAAGGGCTGGGTGTTGTAGACGGCGGTGGCGATCGAGATCGACGCGCGCGAGAATGCACTGAACAGCAACAGCCAGTTGATGACGATCGCCGCGCCGCCGAGCGCGGCAAGGGCAAGAATGTGAAGTGTCAGCCTGCCGCGCAGCAGGCCAAGTGCGGCGCAGATGACCAACAGCGTCACCGCGCCGAAGGCACAGCGCCAGAACACCACGTCCATGATCGGCTGCCCCGACATGACGACGAACCAACCGATCGTGCCCAGGATCGTCATTGCCGCCGTCATCTCGATCGTGCCGCGCACCGTGCTGTCCATGACTATACCCCTGAGCTGTTGAAGCTTGATAATCTCATGCGGAGTGGTGTCTTTATATGCGTTGAAGAAGGTGATATCCTGATATGGCCTAATTAAATGAGGCGCCTTCTGCCTTTTTCTGAGGAACGAAAATGCTGGACGAGCTGGACAGGAAACTTCTCGACATACTGGTCAAGGATTCGCGGACCTCATTAAAAGAACTGGCGCAGCGGGTCGGGTTGTCGTCGCCAAGCGTCTCGGAGCGGCTGCGGCGGCTGGAGGAACGCGGTGTCATCCGTGCCTTCACAGTCGAGATCGACCCGGAGGCGCTGGGCTATCCGTTGCAGGCGATCGTGCGTGTGCGGCCGCTGCCGGGCAAGCTGCACATCGTGCAGAAGCTGATCGAGGAAATCCCAGAGTTTGGCGAGTGCGACAAGGTCACCGGCGACGACTGTTTCGTGGCGCGGCTCTACGTGCGCTCGATGGGCGAACTCGACAAGCTGCTCGACCGCATTGCCGACAAGGCGGAGACCAGCACCGCCATCATCAAGGCGCAACCGATCCGCCGCCGCCCGCCGCCACTCGGCTGAACGGTGTTCGAGCTATAGCTCCAGCTTGTAGCCGATGTGGCTGGCCTTGAAGCCGAGCCGGTCATAAAAGCGGTGCGCGTCCTGGCGGCTCTTGTTGGTGGTCAGCTGGACTATTTTGCAGCCGCGTTCGCGGCACTGTTCGACTGCCCATTGAATGAGGCGCTGGCCCAGCCTTTCGCCGCGCCGGTCTGCGGCGACGCGAACAGCCTCGATCTGGCCGCGCAAGGCGCCCTGCAGCGACAGGCCGGCAAGAAAGCTGATCTGCAGCGTGCCGATAACGCTGCCGCCTTCCGTCATTACCGCAAGAAATTGATTTGGATCGGCGTCGATCGCCGCAAACGCGTCGCGATAGGCTTTGGCCAGCGGTTCGCTCGCGTCCTCACGGCTGCTTCCAAGCGGATCGTCGGCGAGCATGGCGACGATGGCCGGGAGGTCGGGTTCCTCGGCGCGGCGGATCTGGACTTCGCTCATTCTCGAAACCTCAGGCAGGAGATGCGGCCTTATGCCTTGGCGGCGGTCGTGCGGCAAATCCGAAGCCGGCGCCATACGCACAATTGATCGCCATTGTGGGCATTTTCGCTGTCGCGGCGCACGGATTTCTGGGTTATTGCAGGTCACCGTCTTCCCTCCAGCGTCCTTCATCCATGTCAGGTCTGCTCGCCGATCCGTGGTTTTATGCCGCCGCCATTCCAGCGGTCATTCTGGTCGGCCTGTCGAAAGGCGGCTTCGGCGGCGCTGTCGGCTTTGTCGGCGTGCCGTTGATGGCGCTGGCCATGCCGCCGGTGCAGGCAGCCGCCATCCTACTGCCGATCCTGTGCCTGATGGACATCGTTTCGGTGTGGACGTGGTGGGGCGTGTTTGACCGGAAAATGCTGGTCGACATGATGCCGGGCGCGGTGATCGGCATCGGGCTCGGCTGGCTGACGGCAGCCCTGGTCACCGAAGAGATGGTGCGGCTGATCGTCGGCGCGGTCGCGCTGATCTTCGTGTTGCGCTGGCTCTACCTGCAGTTCCGCCATGGCGCCGACCATGCGGCGGCGCCCAACCGCATCGCCGCCGCCTTCTGGGGCACCGTCGCCGGCTTCACCAGCTTCGTCGCTCATGTCGGCGGACCGCCTTTCCAGGTCTACGCCCTGCCGATCCGGCTCGACCCGAAAGTGCTGTCGGGGACATCGGCGATCTTCTTTGCCGCCACCAATGCGCTCAAGCTGATCCCCTATTTCGCTCTCGGCCAGTTCGACACCGCCAATCTGACGGCGTCCGCCGTGCTGATGCCGCTGGCGCCGCTGGCCACCATCGTCGGCGCCTGGCTGGTGCGGCGCATGCGGCCGGAGATCTTTTATCCCTTCACCTACGCGACCGTGGCCGTGGTTGCGGTGAAGCTGCTGTGGGACGGGATCGCCGGCCTGCTGTAGATGCCGCCTACGCGGTTGCTAGGCCCGTGCGCATGGCGCTGCGGAAGATCAGCAAGGCGCCCGACGATCGAGAATGGCGACGTCGTGCCGGCCTCCGCGGCATGATCCTGAAACCAACCGGGACTAAGCCGCTCGCTTCTGACGTTTCCATGTTTGGCCGTTCGCATGAAGTCTGCGGCCATCAACGAGGGTATCCCATGCAAAGCGTAGCACGAAACTTCTTTACACTGGCCGTCATCTATTCGCTGTGTGGCATGGCCCTCGGCCTGCACATGGCGATCAGCCAGGACCATGGGCAGATGCCGACCCACGCGCACACGATGGCGGCGGGCTGGTTGATGTCGGCGGTGTTCGCCTTCTTCTACCATCTGTTTCCAGCGGTCGGGCAGAAGACGATTGCCGTCGTGCATTTCTGGCTGACGGCGATCAGCGGCATTGGCCTTATGATCGGGCTTTTTGTCATGCTTGCCGGCAACCCGGCTATTGAACCGGTGTTGGCCATCGCCTCCATCAGTTTTTATGCGGCAATGCTGCTGTTCGCCTTCATCGCTTTGCCGGCTGTGTGGAAGAAGGCCTGAGCGGGGTTTCGACGCGATCCCAGGCCCGGAATCGACTGTGCTGATACGGTACAGAAGGCCGGCGATCGATCGAGAAATATCCGCGCCGTTAAGGGTTCATTAAGCTTTACAGGTGTTTACTATGTCCATCCAGTGATCTGGATTCTTACCGAGTGGTTGGAGCCACTTCGTTTGACGCCTCCCTGTTAAACTCCTGAGAGCCGCCTTATCCGCGGCTCTTTTTTTGTCCGTATTTCAGGCCGCTTCAGGCTCGCGCTCCGCCGTTAACCGTTTGTTAAACATGTGCTTGCCTTCGCCAGTCGTGAAGCGCATTTTCTAGCTTCAGTCATTTAGGGTGGCGGCGTGACGGCGAAGAGGCCGAATCAGCCGACGGGCAGTGCAGGGGCGTATCGATGAACGAGCCTTCGAAGGGCATCGCAAAAACAATAAAGCTGGCGGAACGCCGGGTTTTCTCCCAATCCTTCAAGCCGCTTTACCAGGAAGGCATGGGCCTGGTTGAGCAGGCAGCCGAGTATCTCGACGGCAAGGGCCGGGCCGAGGCCAAGAAGCTGTCCAGGCTGGCGGCCACGCTCTATGCGGCCGAATCGATGCGGCTGACCACAAGGCTGATGCAGGTCGCCTCCTGGCTGCTTTTGCAGCGGGCGGCAAATTCCGGCGAGATGACCCGCGATCAGGTCGCTTCGGAAAAGTCCAAGGTCCGGCTCGACACCGCGTCGGCGCATGACGAGGCGGTCGGCTGGAATGAATTGCCAAAGGATTTCCTCGATCTCGTCACCCGCTCGCTGCGCCTGCAGGCTCTGGTGCGCCGCATGGATGAGGAAATCTATGGCGGTGCGTTCGCCGAGGTGCCATCCGCAGGCCGCCGCGCCAATCCGGTTTCCGACCAGATCACGCTGCTCAACACGGCGTTCGCCAGGGGCTAAACGCTCCCTGTTTCCGGTTTGTTCACATTTCGCTGGCATCGCTGTGCGCCGGAGGTAGACTTCGCGCATGAGGGAAGCGATTCGCATTATCGGTATCGATCCGGGGCTGAGGCGCACCGGCTGGGGCATCGTTGAAAGCCTCGGCAACTCGCTGCGCTTTATCAGTTCCGGCACCGTACGCTCCGACGACAAGGCGGCGCTTGCGACACGGCTCTGCCAATTGCATGACGGGCTGGCCGATATCGTGCACAGCGCCATGCCGCACGAGGCGGCCGTTGAACAGACCTTCGTCAACAAGGATGCAGTGGCGACGCTAAAGCTCGGCCAGGCGCGCGGCATTGCCATGCTGGTACCGGCGCGCGCCGGCCTAGTCGTCGCCGAATATGCCCCCAATGCCGTCAAGAAGGCGGTGATCGGCGTTGGCCATGGCGACAAGAAGCAGATCCACATGATGGTGAAGGTGCTGTTGCCGAAAGCCATTTTCGACACCGAACATGCCGCCGATGCGCTGGCCATTGCCATCTGTCACGCCCATCACCGGCAAAGCGTCGCCTACAGGATGGTGCTCGCCGGTTAGGCATGTTCTTGACTTGTTCACGGCAAGACAGTAAGTAATACCTCCGAGGTATTACCATGCGCGTCACCATCAAGGGACAAGTTACAATCCCAAAGCAGATACGGGACCATCTGGGCATCGGGCCTGGTTCCGAGGTGGAATTTGTCGCCACCGACGACGGCGCTCGTCTTGTCGCAGTCAATGAAAATCTGTCTGAAGAGGAGGCGGCCCGCAGGTTCAGCGAGGTGCTTGATCGGATGGAGGGATCCTTGGATCTGGGCGGTATGAGCACTGATGAATACATGGAATGGGTGAGGGGGCCGCGTGAAGATCTCGACGTTGATTGACACCAATGTCCTTATCGATGTCTGGGGCCCGGCCGGACCCAAGACAAAGTGGTCGGCGTCGGCGATTGTTTCCTGCCGCCGCGACGGCGCATTGGTGGTCAACACGATCGTCTGGTCTGAGCTTGCGCCGCTGATAGCGACGGAGACGGCGCTTCGAAAGGCAGTCGACATGCTTGAGATGGATCGCGAATCTCTGCCTTGGGACGCGGCATTTCTCGCCGGCGTCACCCATTCCCGTTATCGCCGGGCCGGCGGCGTGCGGGAGCGGACATTGCCCGATTTCTTCATTGGCGCCCATGCGACCGTTGCCGGGCATCGGCTTTTGACCCGCGACGCTGCCCGCTACCGCAGTTATTTCCCGGACCTCGACATCATCTCTCCGGAGACCCGTCCATGAGGGCTCATCTTCCATGAAAGATCTGGCATGATCGGCAAACTCAAAGGCACGCTGGACGAAATCGATGAGGATTTCTGCCTCGTCGATGTGCATGGGGTCGGCTATGTCGCCTATTGCTCGGCGCGCACGCTGGCTGCGCTGCCTTCGCCCGGCGAAGCGGTGGTGCTGTTCATCGAGACCTATGTGCGCGAAGACATGATCCGGCTTTACGGTTTTCAGTCGGTGCTGGAGCGCGAGTGGTTCCGGCTGTTGATGAACAATGTGCAGGGCGTCGGCGCCAAGGTGGCGCTGGCGATCCTGTCGACGATGGCGCCGGCCGACCTCGCCAATGCGATCGCGCTGCGCGACATCGCCATGGTCAGCCGCGCGCCCGGCGTCGGCAAGAAGGTGGCCGAGCGCATCGTCACCGAGTTGAAGAACAAGGCGCCGGCCTATGCCGGAACCGCCTCCGGAACGATCGGCCTCAAGCAGGAACTGGGCGAAGGCGTGGCACCAGCGCCGATCACCGACGCCGTCTCGGCGCTGGTCAATCTCGGCTATTCGCGTGACACCGCCGCCAATGCAGTGGCGGCGGCGCTGAAGACGGCGGGCGAAGATGCGGATGCCTCGAAGCTTATTCGATTCGGGCTGAAGGAATTGGCGCGGTGAAGCGTCGCTTGTCCGTTTCTGCGCCCTGTGCAAGGAAGGCGGCATGAGCCTTTCCCCTCGCCTCATTGCCCCGGAAAAGCGCGGCGAGGATGCCGAGCAGACCTTGCGGCCGCAGACGTTTGCCGATTTCGTCGGTCAGGCGGCGGTTCGGGCCAATCTCAAAGTGTTCATCGAGGCCGCCAAGGGTCGCAGCGAGGCGCTCGACCACGTGTTGTTCGTCGGTCCGCCGGGGCTGGGCAAGACGACATTGGCGCAGATCATGGCGCGCGAGCTCGGCGTCAATTTCCGTTCGACCTCAGGCCCGGTCATCGCCAAGGCGGGCGATCTTGCGGCACTGCTCACCAATCTCGAAGACCGCGACGTGCTGTTCATCGACGAAATTCACCGGCTCAATCCGGCGGTGGAGGAAATCCTCTATCCGGCGATGGAGGATTTCCAGCTCGATCTGATCATCGGCGAAGGCCCGGCGGCGCGCTCGGTCAAGATCGACCTTGCCCGCTTCACCCTGGTTGCCGCGACCACAAGGCTCGGCCTGTTGACCAATCCGCTGCGCGACCGTTTCGGCATTCCGGTGCGGCTCAATTTCTATTCGGTCGAAGAACTCGAGCAGATCGTGCGCCGCGGCGCCCGCATCCTGCAAATGCCGCTCGGCGACGACGGCGCGCTGGAGATTGCGCGCCGCGCCCGCGGCACGCCGCGCATTGCCGGCCGGCTGCTGCGCCGCGTGCGCGATTTCGCGTCGGTTGCCGGCGACGGGCATGTCGACAGGCAGGTTGCCGATGAGGCTTTGACGCGGTTGGAAGTCGACGCGCTTGGCCTCGACGCGCTCGACCGCCGCTATCTCTCGATGATCGCTCGCAATTTCGGCGGCGGTCCCGTCGGCATCGAGACCATCGCCGCAGGCCTGTCCGAGCCGCGCGATGCCATCGAGGACATCATCGAGCCCTATCTGATCCAGCAGGGTTTCATCCAGCGCACGCCGCGCGGCCGCGTGCTGACCGCCAATGCCTGGCGCCATCTCGGCCTCGACGCACCAAAGGACCTGGCCCAGCAGCAGATCAACCTGTTCCAGGAGGAGTAACAGACATTTGTTCTTCGGAACGGATTTCTGTGCAGAATCTGCTCAAGCTTGCCAGCGTGAAGGCGTAATTGCCGGCTTTAAGGCCCGCTTCTCAATGGAATGCGTCTCAAAACCATGACGATGATCACCAGACGTGGCTTCCTGCGTTTGGTCGGTGGCTCGGTCTTCTCGATAGTGTCGCTCGGCGCCTATGCGGTCGGCATCGAGCCGATGCTGCTGACCCATGTGAAGCGCTATCAGCTGACGCCACCGCGCTGGCCGGCGGGTCTCAAGCTGCGCGTTGTAGCACTTGCCGATATTCACGCCTGCCGCCCCTGGATGACGCCGGAGCGGATCGCTTCGCTCGTCGAGGATGCGAACGCGCTGCAGCCCGACCTGATCGTACTGCTCGGCGACTATATCTCGGGCATGTCCCTGGTGACGCACCGGGTGGAGGCCCATGAATGGGCACCGGCCTTGTCAGGACTGAAGGCGCCGCTTGGTGTCCTGTCGATCCTCGGCAATCACGACTGGTGGCACGATCCTTTCGCACAGCGGGCCGGAGCGGGACCGACGGTGGCACGCAAGGCATTGGAGAAAGCCGGCATCTCGGTTCTGGAGAATGACGCGGTGCGCCTGGAAAAGGATGGATACGGCTTCTGGATCGCCGGACTCGCCGACCAACTGGCCTTGTTGCCGAACAAAGCCAAAGGCCGCGACAAGTTCAAGGGGCTCGACGATCTCGACGGCACGCTGGCCAAGATTGCCGACCAGGCGCCCATCATCCTGCTCGCGCATGAGCCCGATATTTTTCCTGATGTGCCGGGGCGGGTTTCGCTGACGCTGTCGGGCCACACCCATGGCGGACAGGTCCGGCTGTTCGGCTATTCGCCCGTGGTGCCGTCCCGCTTCGGCAACCGTTTCGCCTATGGCCATGTCGTCGAGAATGACCGCAACCTGATTGTGTCCGGCGGGCTCGGCTTCAGCATCGCGCCAGTGCGCTTTGGCATGCGGCCGGAGATCCTGCAGATAGACCTCGGCTAACTGCTAAGGCAGCGAACGGATCGCATCCATCACGGCAGGCTCGGCCTTCTCGCCGTTGAACGCATCGACAATGCCGAAGGCGCCACCAAAACTCCACACGGACCATGAGAAGCCATGCGCCTCGGCGCGCGCGATCATGTCTTTGACATAGGCGGCGCGGTATTTTGGCGGCATCACATAGGGGTTGCCATACTCCTGGCGGATCATACCGAACTCGCCCAGCGTGATGTTTTCCGGCTTGATGCCGTTGGCCTTGGCCCAGGCTTCAACCTTGGTGAACGGCGCATCCATGACGCCGAGCAGCTTTTCGTCCGTGTCCATGCTGGCCACCTGCTCGTCGAGATAGGCAAGCAAGCCGCTCTGTCTTGCCCATGGCGCTTCGGCTTTCATCTTGGCGCGGATCGCTTCCAGCGTCGCATTGAGCTCGGCGCGCGGCACCGCGGTCAGCGGATAGGGCAGGCCGGTGACATAGGGAATGAAATCGCCGGCCCAGGTCGCGCCTTGATGGGTCAGCAGGAACGGATCGTAGGAGTGGAAGGTCCAGATGATGTTGTCGTCGGGAATCTCTCTAGGATCGATCTTCACCAGCGACGCCGCATTGGAGTAACAGGCGCCGGTCAGGATCAGCGTCAGCCGGGTGGCCGAGGCACGCGCGGCCGCGAACAATTTCTTCTGGCGCTCGGGCCACAGGCCAGTGCCGTCGCTGTCGCAGTCGACGATCGGCTCGTTCATAGGCTCGAAGGCGACCTGCGTTGGATCCTCGGCGGCGAGCGTGTGCGCCATCTTGCGGATGATTTCGACATAGGCGTCGAAGGTGGCGGGATCGTCCATCACCTTGGTCATGCCGACCCCACGGTTGCCGCCGCCGGGGATCAGATGCATGTCGACGATCACCTTCAGCCCGGCGCGGTTGATCATGCGGGCGGACTCCAGCACGCTGGCATAGAGATCATTTCGCAACGTCGTGGTCTCAGCCGACATGAAGGGCGAGGGATCGATGGGCATGCGCAGGAAGTCGAAACCGGCGGTTTTCAACGCCTTGAGGTCATCCTCGTTGAGGAACTTGCGCCATTCCGGATAGGGCAGGATCGCCTTGGCGTCGCCCCACTGCTCCTCGCCGGGCCAGGTGACCCACTGGTCGAGGTTGAGGCCGCGCTTCATCGAGAAGCTCGCGGCGTGGCCGGGCAGCGCGGATGCCGCCAGTATCAGCAGCGCCGCCATCAAGGTCTTGATCATCGCCGTCAACAGTGCCATCCGGTTTGCTGCGCTGGGTGATTTCAAGAACACAGGTGCCCCGCCAAGGGCAAGAAGGAAAGCGCGATGGACGATCATGGTGAATCGGCGGCACTCGCTGGCGGGCTTTCCGGCGCGCTGACGGAATTCGGCCACCGGCTGATGGCGCGGGTCTATTATGCCGATACCGATTTCTCCGGCGTCGTCTACCACGCGCGCTATCTCGAATTCTTCGAGCGCGGCCGCTCGGACTATCTCAGGCTTGCCGGCGTCCACCACACCGAACTTCACGAAGGCAAGCATGGCGAACGCATCGTCTGGGTGGTGCGGCGCATGGAGATCGATTTCCGCTCGCCCGCCCGCATGGACGATATCCTGACCATCGACACATCAACGCAGGATATTTCCGGCGCCCGCATCGTCATGGCGCAGCAGCTGAAACGCGGCGACGAGGTGCTGGTCGCGGCAAAGGTCGAGGCGGCGATTATCGGCGAGAACGGCAGGCCGAAGCGCTTCCCGAAGGAATGGATCGCAGCCTTCCTGCCCAAGGCTGGCTGATATTCAGCCAGCCTAAACAAGCAGCCAATCAGAAGATCCGCTCGATTTTTGATGCGACAGGCTCGCCCGCCCGGCCATCCAAGGCGCGGCAATGCGCCGCGCCATATTTCCTAACCCATCCTTAACCATAACGGTTCATGAAGAGGATGGTGAAGATTGGAAGAATCCGCGCGCCTTCCTTTCACCAATATTTGCCCTGAAAAGGCCGCTAACGGTGCATTTTGGGGTTAATCCGCAAGCCTAGCGCAAACGGACCACAAGGGATGCCCATGGGCCAGCCGCCAGCGATGCCCGGAAAATCTTAAGGACTTGAAGCATGGAAACTATCGCACTCGCCGACCCGGCAGCGCATTTGTCGGTCTGGACGCTGTTCACTCAGGCCGGCTGGGTGGTCAAGCTGGTCATGATCGGGCTGCTCTGTGCGTCGATCTGGACCTGGGCGATCATTGTCGACAAGCTCGTCAGCTATGGCCGCATGCGGCTGGCGCTCAACCGTTTTGAACAGGTGTTCTGGTCGGGGCAGTCGCTGGAGGAGCTTTACCGCACCCTTGCCGACCGCAAGACCACGGGCATGGGCGCGATCTTCGTTGCCGCCATGCGCGAATGGAAGAAGAGTTTCGAGAAGGGCGCCAAGTCGCCGCTCGGCCTGCAGACCCGCATCGACAAGGCCATGGACCTGGCGCTGACGCGCGAGATGGAGCGGCTGGAGGGACGCCTCGGTTTCCTCGCCACCACCGGTTCTGCCGCACCTTTCATCGGACTGTTCGGCACCGTCATCGGCATCATGACCTCGTTCCAGGCCATTGCCGGCTCGAAAAACACCAGCCTCGCGGTGGTCGCACCCGGCATTGCCGAGGCGCTGCTGGCGACGGCCATCGGCCTGCTCGCCGCCATCCCGGCGGTTATCGCCTACAACAAGCTGTCATCGGACGCGAACAAGATCGCGGTGCGCATGGAAGGGTTCTCGGATGAGTTCTCCGCCATACTCTCGCGCCAAATCGATGAAAAAGTCGCGCCGAAGGCCTGAGGAGCAGCAAGATGGGTATGTCGGTAGGCATCTCGGGACGCGGCGGGCGCGGCCACAGGCGGCGCGGCCGTCACCATGCACTGATGTCGGAAATCAACGTCACGCCGATGGTCGACGTGATGCTGGTGCTGCTGATCATCTTCATGGTCGCGGCGCCGATGATGACGTCCGGCGTGCCGGTCGACCTGCCGGAGACGAAGGCCAGCGCGATGAACGCCGATACCCAGCCGATCACGATTACGATCGACGGCACGGGCAAGATTTTCCTGCAGGAGACCGAAATTCCGGAGGAGGAGCTGGTCGCCAAGCTGCAGGCGATTTCCAAGACCGGCTATGAAGAGCGCATCTTCATCCGCGGCGACAAGACGACCAACTATGGCACCGCGATGGTGGTGATGGGCCTCATCCAGGCGGCCGGCTACAAGAATATCGGCCTGCTTACACTGCAGCAACAGGGTCAGTAGACATAAGATGAGGACGGGCCTCACCACATCGGTGATCTTGCATACGACAGCGTTGGCCTTCGGCCTGTTCACGCTGTCGTCGCCGCCTGCCATGCCTGCATCCGACGCCCAATCGGTGTCGGTCGAAATCATACCGGTGGAAGCCACGGCGCAGACGCTGCAAGGTGACAAGAAAGCGGTGATGCACGAAAAGCCGGCGCCGATGCCGACCAAGCGACCCGACATCGTGCCCGATGCACAAACGATTGGTGAGAACAGCGTCGACACAGACAAGCCGGTGACGGACGAGCCCAAGCCGAAGCCGGTCGAGAAAACAGCGGCCCTTGCCCCGGCGCCGACGCCGACCGAGAAGCCGAAGACCGAGGACGCACCGAAACCGAAGGAGGCGCCGAAGCCGACGCCGGCGACGGAGGTGGCGCCGGTGCCGCAGCCCAAGGAAGAGGTCAAGCCCGAGCCGGTCAAGCAGGTTGAACCGAAGCCGACCCCGGCCAAGGAGCCGGCGCCAACGCCGCAGCCGGACACGACCGCCGCCATCGAGCCGAAGCCGCAGGTGAAACCCGATGCGGTCGCCGAGGCCATATCGGAACAGCAGCCTCTGGAAGAAGCGCAGCTGCCGAATTCAGCACCCGCGCCCGAGGCGCGGCCGAAGCCGCAACCGGCGCAGGCTGAAAGCGCCAAGGCACCGGATCGCAAGGATGCGGACAAGCCGGTCAAGGAAGCCTCGTCGAAGCCGAAGTCCGACGAAAAGCAGTTCAATGAGGGTGAGATCACTGCTCTGCTCGACAAGCAGAAGCCTTCTGGCGGTGGCGCCAAGCGCTCGACGCAGCAGGCGTCGCTGGGTGCCGACAAGACCCAGGGCCAGAAACTGTCGCAGAGCGAAATGGGCGCCTTGTCGGATCAGCTTGGCAATAACTGGACCCTTCCGGTGGGGGTCGAGGGCTCGGAAAACTTCGTTGCGGTGATCGTGTTCAACCTCGATGCCTCCGGCAAACTCGAAGGCCGTCCGACCGTCGAGAAATCGAGCGGAAACCGCCAATTCGACGAAAGTGCGGTGCGTGCCGTCCAGAAAGCAAACATGGCCGGCCTGCAGGTTCCTGCCGGCAAGCAGGACATCTGGGCCCAGGTTCGGGTCACTTTCGACCCCAGGGAGATGCTGGGGCTCTAGGCCCGGCATCCACAAAATCAGTTACGAGAAGCGAGAAGACATGAAATCCATCCTCAAGCCGCTCCTGACGATTGCAGCCATGGCGCTGGGCATGACTGCCGTTGCCACTTTGCCGGCGCGAGCACTCGTCGAGATCAACGTCAACAAGGGCAATGTCGAGCCGTTGCCGATCGCCATCACCGATTTTCAAGGTGAGCTTGGCGCACAGATTTCCGACATCGTCAGCGCTGATCTGAAACGGTCCGGCCTGTTCGCGCCGATAGACAAGGGCGCCTTCATCGAGAAGATCGCTAATCCGGATGCGCAGCCGCGCTTCGACGACTGGAAGGTGATCAATGCGCAGGCGCTGGTTACCGGTAGCGTCGCCAAGGAGGCGGACGGCCGCATCCGCGCCCAATACAGGCTCTGGGACACTTTTGCCGGCCAGCAGATGTCGGGCGAACAGTTCTTTGCAAACGATGCCAATCAGCGCCGCGTCGCCCACATCATCGCCGATGCCATCTACGAGCGGCTGACCGGCGAGAAGGGCTATTTCGACACCCGCGTCGTCTTCATCGACGAATCCGGCGCCAAGAATGCGCGCAAGAAGCGGCTCGCCATCATGGACCAGGATGGCGCCAATGTGCGCTATCTCTCGGATGGCAAGTCGATCGTGCTGACGCCGCGTTTCTCGCCGAACCGGCAGGAAATCACTTACATGTCGTACGAAAGCGGCCAGCCCCGGGTCTATCTCTTGCAGATAGAGACCGGACAGCGCGAACTGGTCGGCAATTTCCCCGGCATGACGTTTGCGCCGCGTTTCTCGCCCGATGGCCAGAAGGTGATCATGAGCCTGCTGCGCGACGACGGCAACTCCAACATCTTCGCCATGGACCTGAGAAGCCGCTCAACCACCAGGCTGACCAATTCGACGGCCATCGATACCTCGCCGTCCTACTCGCCCGACGGCAGCAAGGTGGTGTTCACCTCCGACCGCGGCGGCCGCGCGCAGATCTATGTGATGGGCGCCGACGGTTCGGGCCAGACCCGCATCTCGTTCGGCGACGGCGTCTATTCGACGCCGGTGTGGTCGCCGCGTGGCGACCTCGTCGCCTTCACCAAGCAGACCGGCGGCGAATTCCAGATCGGCGTCATGAAGACCGACGGTTCGGGCGAACGCATCCTCTCCTCGGGCTTCCAGCAGGAGGGACCGACCTGGGCGCCCAACGGTCGCGTGCTGATGTTCTTCCGCGACTCGGCCGGCGGCCCCAAACTTGTTTCCGTCGATCTTACCGGCCGCAACGAGCAGCCGATTCCGACGGCGAATTTCGCCTCCGATCCGGCCTGGTCGCCGTTGCTGGAGTAACCAAGTTCTGGCGAGCCGCCGCTCGCCTCGTTGTAACTTGGCAACACTACCTCAAAAGCCCCGATTTGGGGCTTTTTTCACGCCAAAGACGCGTTTTGGCCGCATTTCCGCCTAGGGTCCGCGCGCATGGTCGCCTCAGTAACGCGTGTGGGGCACGTAGCGGTCGTGGACGGCGGCTGAAACCAAATTTTAACCGTGTTTCTTGAATGCCGGTTAACCCAAACGTGGTTACTGGGTGATCAACGAAATCACTCGAAATACGAAGGAGAGGCGGCATGGGCCGTATCGCAGCACTTACCAGAAACCCGGCGATGATCGCCCTGATCGCGATGCTCGCCATCACCGGTTGCGCCTCGAAGAAAACCCCGAACAGCGCTGGCGATCTCGGCCTCAATGGCGCGGGTGCCGCTACGCCTGGCTCGGCGCAGGACTTCACCGTCAACATCGGCGACCGCATCTTCTTCGACACCGACTCGACCTCGATCCGCGCCGACGCGCAGACGACGCTGTCGCGCCAGGCGCAGTGGCTGAACCAGTACAAGCAGTATGCCATCGTCGTCGAAGGCCACGCCGACGAACGCGGCACACGCGAATACAATCTGGCGCTCGGCGCCCGCCGCGCCGCCGCCACCCGCGACTTCCTCGTCGCCAGGGGCGTTTCGGCAAGCCGTCTGAAAACCATTTCCTACGGCAAGGAACGTCCGGTCGCCGTCTGCGACGACATTTCCTGCTGGTCGCAGAATCGCCGCGCGGTCACCACGCTCTCCGGCGCTGGCTCCTGATCAAGCCAGCATGCGGCAAGCACCCGCGGTGTAGTCGCATAATTGCAACACCTGCATGCGAAAGGCGGCCATTGGCCGCCTTTTTCAGTTCAGGCTCCAGAAACAAAAGTTGGAAACAAAGTTTGGCCGAAGTCTTGCCCCCTGCTAAGAGCCGAGGGCGCCTGGCTGGTACCACTGTGATTGGAAGGCGCGAACAGGCTAACGAATTACACGGCGAGAGGCACATGCATTTCAGATCGGTCTTGAGCGGCACGCTTGCGCTGCTGCTCGTATCAGGTTTCGCCGCCGCGGCGAGCGGCACCGGACAACCCGCGGATAGCGGCTTTTCCTTCCACCTGCCGACGCTCGGCATCTTTGGCAAGAAAGAGACGCCGGAGCAGCATCAACAGATCGCGCAGCAGCAGGACGGCACCACTGCCGCGGGGCTGGAGGAACAGCTGCGGCAGATGAACGGCAAGATCGAGGAGCTCAACTTCCAGGTGCTGCAAATGCAGGAGCAGATGCGCAAGCAGCAGGAAGACAACGAGTTCCGCTTCCAGCAGTTGGAAGGCGGTTCGGGCGGGCAGCCGGCACAGAAGAAATCGGATGCCGCGCCGCAGGACGGTGACGCTGGTACCGGCGTCGCCGCGGCCCCGGCAGACCAGGCGCCGGCCGATGCCGGCGCGCAGCCGGATGGCGGGCAGAGCGTCGGCGAAGTCATCGTCGAATCGCAGACCGGCGATCCCGGCAAGGTGATCAACGGCACCCCGCCGAAGACGTTCGGCACCATCACCGTCGACAAGAACGGCAATGTCATCGACGCCGGCGGCAACACGCAGGCGACCGCGCCCGCGGAAAGTGCGGCGCCAGTCGCCGAGGCGCCGGCGCCCGCTCCCAAGTCCGGCAAGGCCGACGGTACCGTGGTGGCGGCGCTGCCTGCCACCAACAACCCGGAAGAGATTTACCGCAACTCCTATCAGTTTATCCTGTCGGGCGACTACAGCACCGCCGAGCAGGGTTTTCGCGACCACATCACCCGCTTCCCCAAGGACGCCAAGGCGGCGGACGCGCATTACTGGCTTGGTGAATCCCTGCTTGGCCAACAGAAATACCATGACGCGGCCGAGGTTTTCCTCTCCGCCAGCAAGGACTATCCGAAAGCCAAGAAGGCGCCCGACATGCTGTTGAAGCTCGGCGTGTCGCTGGTCGGCCTCAAGCAGAAAGATGTCGCCTGCGCCACCTTCGGCGAGATCGGCAAGCGCTATCCCGATATCTCCGCCGCGCTCAAGGAACGCGTCAAGCAGGAGAGGGCGCTGGCGGCGTGCTAGTCTTTGCCTGTATGTCGTCGTCTCGAAACCGGGATCACTTTTAGGCGACATGCATTGATGCTCGATACCGAGCCCGACCTTTCGGCTTTTTCACAGATCGACTTTACCAACGGCGCTGTTGCGGCCGTATCCGGCGGCAGCGACTCGACCGCCCTCCTTCTTCTTCTCAAAGCTCATCTTGATCGCAGCGCCCCGACAGCCAGGCTGCTGGCGGTGACGATCGACCATGGCCTGCGTCCGGATTCAGCAACGGAAGCGCGGGCCGTGGCAACGCTCTGCGCCGGGCGTGGCATCGCGCATCGCACGATAGGCTGGTCGGGCGCCAAGCCGTCGACCGGCCTGCCCGCGGCCGCGCGCGAGGCACGTTACCGGCTGCTGGCGGAGGTCGCGCAGTCGCAAGGCATCGGCCTGATCGTGGCCGGCCATACCGCCGACGACCAGGCCGAGACCGTGCTGATGCGAGCCGCGCGGAATGATGGCCACGAGCCTGCCGAAATGCCGGGCCGCGGCCTCGCCGGCATGGCGCCGGCCACCCTCTATGACTGGCGCATTTGGATCGCGCGGCCGTTGCTCGGCGTGCGGCGCGCGGCATTGCGCGCCTTCCTGCGGCGCGAGCATGTCGGCTGGGTGGAGGACCCGACCAACACCGACGCGCATTTCGAACGACCGCGCATCCGCGCCATGCTCGGCGAAGACAAGGAAGGGCAATCTTTTGCCGAGGCGATCGGCATGGCCAGGCGGGTGGCCTCCGAGCGCGAGCAACTCGGCCGCCGCGCTGCCTCGCTTGTCGGCGAATTCGCCAGCCAGCCGGCCAAGGGCCTCATCCGTCTCGACCCCGGTTTTGCCAAGGCGGAGGATGGGCTGGCGGCGGTCTATGCATTGCGCGTTCTGCTGGCCGCGACAGGCGGCGTTTCCTTTTTGCCGGACCATGCCCGCAGCGAGGCGCTGTTCCAGCAAATGCGTGCAGCACCGCTTTGCGCCACATTGTCGCGGACTGTGGTCGATATCAGGCGCGCCGGCATCTTCCTGCACCGTGAATGGCGCGACCTGCCATCTGCCGCTCCAGTGACGGCCACCACGCTCTGGGATGGTCGCCGGCGGATCACGCAAGACGTCAAAGCCGAAGCTATCACATTGGACGACAGCTCAGGCGCATTGTTGATCGCGCCGCTCGGCAAGGCTGCGGCGGCCAACAGGCCGATCGCGGAAAACGACGCGCCGGCAAGCCTTGTCCGCGCCGCCCAGGCTGCGGAGCCGGCGTTGTGGCGCGGGGGCGAATGCCCTGATTTTGCCGGTGATCAAACAGCGGCGGCGGCAATCACCGTCAGCCCGGTGGTCGCGCCCTTTGCCCGCTTCCTGCCTTGCTTCGATCTGGATCTGGCCGGTTCGGTTGCCAGGCTGATCGGCGCGCCGCCGGCTCCGGCCTTGCCTTCCAGCCGCCACAGTGGCGGTTGATGGTGGCGCGAAAGCTTAACCCAGACGTGCTGTTATGCTTGGCAAGGGGAGACGCTCTCCCTATGTTAGGCGCAAGTTTCCTCTCATGACACGTGCCCCCAGCGGGCACCAACGGGACAATTGATGAATCCGAATTATCGCAATCTCGCGCTCTGGGCGATCATAGCGGTCCTGCTCATTGCTCTCTTCAATCTGTTCCAGACACCGCAGACGCGCGGAGCCTCGACCGACGTTCCCTACTCGCAGTTCCTGCAGGAGGTCGCGGCCGGCCGAGTCAAGACGGTGGTTATCGCCGGCGCCCGCATCACGGGCACCTACACCGACAACGCCAACGGCTTCCAGACCTATTCGCCCGGCGATCCGCAGCTGGTCTCGCGGCTGCAGGACAAGAACGTCACCATCAATGCGCGCCCTGAGAACGACGGCTCGGGCGGATTGGTTAGCATGCTCATCTCGTGGCTGCCGATGATCCTGATCCTCGGCGTGTGGATATTCTTCATGCGCCAGATGCAGTCCGGCTCCGGCCGGGCCATGGGCTTCGGCAAGTCGAAGGCAAAGCTTCTGACCGAGGCGCATGGCCGCATCACCTTCCAGGATGTCGCCGGCGTCGACGAGGCCAAGGAAGACCTGGAAGAGATCGTCGAGTTCCTGCGCGATCCGCAGAAGTTCCAGCGCCTCGGCGGCAAGATCCCGCGTGGCGTGCTTCTGGTTGGACCTCCCGGCACCGGCAAGACGCTGCTTGCCCGCTCGGTCGCCGGCGAAGCCAACGTGCCGTTCTTCACCATTTCGGGTTCCGACTTCGTCGAGATGTTCGTCGGCGTCGGCGCGAGCCGTGTCCGCGACATGTTCGACCAGGCCAAGAAGAACGCGCCCTGCATCATCTTCATCGACGAAATCGACGCTGTCGGTCGCCATCGTGGCGCCGGTCTCGGCGGCGGCAATGACGAGCGCGAGCAGACGCTGAACCAGCTGCTGGTCGAGATGGACGGCTTCGAGTCCAACGAGAGCATCATCCTGATCGCCGCCACCAACCGGCCCGACGTGCTCGACCCCGCGCTGTTGCGTCCGGGCCGTTTCGACCGCCAGGTGACGGTGCCGAACCCCGATATTGCCGGTCGCGAGAAGATCCTCAAGGTGCATGTGCGCAACGTGCCTCTGGCGCCCAATGTCGACCTCAAGGTGATCGCGCGTGGAACGCCGGGTTTCTCCGGCGCCGACCTCGCCAATCTGGTCAATGAGAGCGCGCTTCTGGCGGCTCGGCGCAACAAGCGTCTTGTCACCATGGCGGAGTTCGAGGACGCCAAGGACAAGATCATGATGGGCGCCGAGCGTCGCACGCTGGCGATGACGGATGATGAAAAGAAGAACACGGCCTATCATGAGGCCGGGCATGCGCTGATCGCCGTGAAGATGGTGGGCATCGACCCGATCCATAAGGCGACGATCATTCCGCGTGGCCGGGCGCTGGGCATGGTGATGACTTTGCCGGAGAACGACCGCGTGTCGTTTTCGCGCGAAAAGGCCGTGGCGCAGCTGGCCATGCTGTTTGGCGGGCGAGAGGCTGAAATCTACAAATTCGGCCCGGCGAAAGTGACGAGTGGCGCTTCCGGCGACATCCAGATGGCAACCAACCTTGCCCGCGCGATGGTCATGGAATGGGGCATGAGCGAAAAGCTCGGGCGGGTTCGCTACAAGTCGAACCAGCAGGAAGTTTTCCTGGGCCATTCGGTCGCGCAGTCGACACATATGTCCGACGAGACAGCGAAGATCATCGACGATGAAGTGCGCATGCTGATCGAGGATGGCGAGACGACGGCGCGGACCTTGATCAAGAAACACGCAAAGGACTTCGAGGCCATCGCGCAAGGGCTGCTCGAATACGAGACGCTGTCTGGCGAAGAGATCAAGCAGCTGATTGCCGGCCACAAGCCCGCCCGCGACCTCGGCGACGATACCCCGACAAGCCGCGGCTCGGCCGTGCCGAAGTCCGGTGGTCGCCGCAAGAAGGGCCCCGAGCCCGAAGGCGGCATGGAGCCTCAGCCGTCGAGCTGACCTGAAATCATTTGAGTGAAGAAAACGCCGCGGCTCAACCCGCGGCGTTTTGCTGTTTGAGGGTCGATCAAAGAGCGTGCGGCGCGGATAGATTGGCCTTGCCCGGGCGCGCGCCATCTGTCCGGCCGGCATGTTGCTTGCCCCATGTGGCGAGCGGGATCAGGGCATTGTCCAGCTCGATGCCGAATTCGGTGATCGAGTATTCGACCCTGGGCGGCACTTCGGGGAAGACTTCGCGATGAACGATGCCGTCGACCTCCATCTCGCGAAGCTGCTGGATCAGCATCTTTTCGCTGATGTCGGGGATCAGCCGCTTCAACTCACCGAATCGTGCCGGAGCCTTGTGGATCTGCCAGAGCAGCAACGCCTTCCATTTGCCGCTGATCACTTGGAGTGCCGGCCCTAGTCCGCAACTATCTGGCTGTTTCTTTCCCATGTTTCATCCAATTCTGAGCAATCGGTGGGTAGCTTACATTTTTGTCGGTACTTGAGAAAAACCAAGCCGGTTCATAGCTTCGAACCAGATCGCCGGCATCGGCGAACACCACAACATCATATCGGTACCGCGCTTCGGTCTGCAAAGGCCGTTGTCGGCTGGATTTTGTCAAAAAGGAATGGATCATGACACGATACGCAAACAAGAAGGCCGTGGTGATCGGCGGGACGCACGGTATGGGTCTCGCCGTCGCTGAAGCTCTGGTCGACGGCGGCGCCGAACTCCTGGTCACCGGTCGCAACCGCCGCAACGTCGAGGCCGCGCGAGCCAAATTGTTTTCGCGGGCGCATGTCGTGCGGTCCGATATCTCAGACATGACCGATATCGCCACACTCGGTGCTGAAGTGGGACAGAAGCTCGGGCAGATCGACTTTCTTCACATCAATGCAGGCGTCTCCGATCTCGAACCGGTGGAGCGGGTCACCGAGGAGAGCTACGACCGCGCCTTCAACATCAATACCAAGGGCGCCTTTTTCACCGCGCAGCGTCTGCTGCCGCTGATCAAGGATGGCGGCGCCATCGTCTTTACCTCGTCGATCGCCGATGAATCCGGCACTGGCGGTATGAGCGTCTATTCCGGTTCGAAGGCGGCACTACGCGCCTTCGCCAAGGTGCTGGCCGCGGAACTCCTGCCGCGCCGGATCCGGGTGAATGTCGTCAGCCCCGGTTTCATCGACACGCCGACCATGGGCGTGGCGGGAGCGTCCGCCGAAGAACGGGCAGCCTTCATGGAAATAGGCGATGCGGTCACCCCGATGAAGCGTCATGGCACGGCAGACGAGGTGGCGCGCGCGGTGCTGTTCCTGGCGTTCGACGCGACCTTCACCACGGGCGCGCGGCTGACCGTCGACGGTGGCCTTGGCCAGGACCTGAGCCCGATACCGGCATAACCGCGCAACCAAGCGAAGGAGAAGAGAAATGAGCGACATAACGGTAATCGGTCTTGGCGCCATGGGCACGGCACTTGCCGAAGCCTTTCTGAACCAGGGACATAAGGTGACGGTGTGGAACCGTTCTCCGGCAAAGGCTGAGGCTTTGGCAACCAAGGGCGCCATCGTGGCCAAGAGTGTCGAGGAAGCCGTTAGATCGAGCCCACTGATCGTGGTGTGCCTGCTTGTCTATGACACCGTTCGTGAGACGCTCGGCCCGACCGGAGCCGCACTGTCGGGCCGCACATTGGTCAATCTCACCAACGGCACGCCGGAGCAGGCGCGGGCGATGTCGGGCTGGGCGCTGAGCCAGGGCGCCCTGTATATCGACGGCGGCATCATGGCGGTGCCGCCGATGATCGGCGGACCGCATGCGTTGATCCTCTACAGCGGCTCGAGCCAGGCGTTCGACGCCTGTTCGGGGCAACTCGGAGCGCTCGGCACCAGCAAATATCTCGGTGAGGATGCTGGCCTCGCGCCGCTCTACGATATCTCGCTTCTGACCGGCATGTACGGCATGTTCTCGGGCACTCTGCACGCGTTGGCATTGACGGGCGCGGCCGGGATACCTGCCGGCGAGTTCACGCCACTGCTGGCCTCATGGCTTCAGGCGATGCAAGGCCTGCTGCCGCAATGGGCCGAACAGATCGACAGTGGCGATCACACCAGCAATGTCGCTTCCAGTCTGGGCATGCAGGCTGATGCTTACATCAATCTCGTCGAGGCCAGCAGGTCGGCTGGTGTCAGCGCCGAACTCGTGCTGCCGATGCAAAGCTTGATGAAGCGCGGTGTGGCTGCCGGCCAGGCCAATGCCGATCTTTCAAGCCTGGTCGGGCTCCTCCAGCGCTCGAAACAAGGCGCTTGAAGCTGGCAAGACCTCAACAAAGAGCCCGCCAACCACGAGGTTAGCGGGCTCTTCGATCTTCAAACGCTGCTGGCCGATCAGCTCTTCAGCTTGGCGTTGCAGAGGCTGTAATAGCCGCCGCCCTTCTGGATCCAGCGAAGGCCGTTCAGCGTCCCTGCGTCCTTGTTGCCGTGGTAACCCTGCAGGCAGGTCTTCATCCGCGCCTTCGCGGGCTTTTCGGTCTTGAACTCGGCGGCGAGGGTGGTCGGGAATGTCACGCCCGCCGGCGCTACGGCGGGGGCGACCGACGCGCTGGTTTCCTCCTTCGGCTGCGGCTCGGTTTTGACCGTATCCGCGCTGGCCGCAGCTGACGTCGCGCATTTCTGCGTGCGGAAACCGTTCCAATCCATGCTGTTCAGAGTGCCGCTTTCCTTGGCTGTGCGATAGGCCTCGCCGCATTCCTTCATCGTCAGCGCGCTTGCAGGGGCGGCGCTCAAACCAAGCAATGCTGCCGTCGCAGCCAATCCCGCCAATTTCAATCTGGACATAATACCCTCCTGGTTGAAAAAAACTTTGACGTCTTTTTGTATACTGTTTGTTCCGCTTATGTTCAATTAGAATCTTTGCGAATCATCGATAATTCCGCTGGCGGGGCGTGTGGCCGAGTTGCCGATGTTGACAGCTCCCGCGATATGCAGATGCAAGCAGCGGGGCGTCCTAGCGCGCAATAAAAAGACCCGCGAACCCTTCGGTTCGCGGGTCTGTCGGTTTCGGCAACTGCCGTCGATCAGCTCTTCAGTTTGGCGTTGCAGAGGCTGTAGAAGCCGCCGCCCTTCTGGATCCATTTCAGGCCGCCGAGCGCATTGGCGTCCTTGTTGGCGTAGTACTGCTCGAGGCAGGTGTGCATGCGGGCCTTGCCGGGGTTTTCGCTGGCGAACTTCTTGGCGATCGCCGTCGGGAACTTCACGCCCTTGGGGGCAACAACGGTCGGCGCTTCCGGGTCAGCCTTGTAGCTTGCCTCGTCGGCAGCCGGCACGGTGTCGTCATCGTCAGCGCCGGCTCCGCATTCGGCCTTGCGGAAGTCGTTCCACTTCTTGCCGCCCAGCGAATTGGAGGCCTTGGCCGCCTGATATTTGGCGCTGCAATCGGCCATGCTCAGGCCCTTGCCGCTGCTGTCGGCAGCTGCCTTGGTCGTTGCCTTGGCGGGCTGCACCGAGGCGCTGGCGCCGGCGGCGCACTCGGTCTTGCGGAAGTCGTTCCACTTGGCGCCGTTGAGCGTGCCCGCCGCCTTGGCGGCCTGGTATTTGGCGCTGCATTCCTTTGACGTCAGGCCCTTGGCGCTGTCGTCGGCCGCCGCGGCGGCTTTGGTCGTCGCCTTGGCGGGCTCAACTGAGGCGCTAGCGCCGGCGGCGCATTCGGTCTTGCGGAAGTCGTTCCACTTCGCGCCGTTCAGCGTGCCGGCGGCCTTTGCAGCCTGATACTTGGCGCTGCATTCCTTGGCCGTCAGGCCCTTGGCGTCATCGTCGGCGGCAGCGGCGGCCTTGGTCGTGTCCGCCTTGGCCGCGGCGGCCTTCTTGGCCGGCTTGGCGGTCTCGGTCGTGGCCGCTGCATCGGTGCCGCATTCGGCTTTGCGGAACTGGTTCCAGGTCTGACCGTTCAGCGTGCCGCCGTCCTTGGCGGCATTATACTTGGTACTGCACTCGGCCATGGTCAGCGCATTGGCGGGCGCTGCCATGAACAAGGTTGCGACGGCAAGACCCGTCAAGGTTGCAAGTCGATGGATGAGCATGGCGTTTCTCCCGTTGCTGCGCCCATAGGTTGTATCTGAGTGAATCAATAGCTCTCAACGCTCGGCTGCGCCAGATGCTATCCCGCGCCTATACGCTCGAAAAGCGCGTTCTCCCGATAAGGTGATGGATCCCTTGCGATCTGACGCCTCCACGACAAAGATTTGTCGGCCCAAAGCTGCGCCGTACGGCAATGTGACTGGGATATTGCGGCAAGACCGTGTCATCGACGCATGCTGCCGGAGGTCTTGACCAGATCGCAACAATGATTTTCTAAGAATTGGTAATATACAATCACACAATGTGATCGTGTGTTCGGCCCAATTATGGCATTAGAAGCCGGCTGAAAAATCGACAGGGATTCTGGCTAACATGGCAGGACGTTATTTCGGCACCGACGGCATTCGCGGGCGCGCCAACAAATTTCCGATGACGGCTGAGATCGCGATGCGGGTCGGCATGGCCGCCGGCCTGTCGTTCCAGCGCGGCAGCCATCGCCACCGCGTCGTGCTCGGCAAGGACACGCGGCTGTCCGGCTATATGATCGAGAACGCGATGGTGGCTGGCCTGTGCGCTGCCGGCATGGATGTGTTCCTGCTCGGCCCGATCCCGACACCCGCGGTCGCCATGCTGGTGCGCTCGCTGCGCGCCGATATCGGCGTCATGATCTCGGCCTCGCACAATCCTTATTACGACAATGGCATCAAGCTGTTCGGCCCTGACGGCTACAAGCTCTCCGACGAGATCGAGGAGCGTATCGAGGCCATGCTCGACAAGGATATCGAACTGGCGCTCGCCGATTCCGACGGGCTCGGGCGCGCCAAGCGCGTCGACGGCGTGCACGACCGCTACATCGAATTCGCCAAGCGCACTTTGCCGCGCTCGATGTCGCTGTCGGGCCTCAGGATCGTCGTCGATTGCGCCAATGGCGCCGCCTACAAGGTGGCGCCGGCAGCCCTTTGGGAGTTGGGTGCCGACGTCATTGCCATCAATGTCGAGCCGAACGGCTTCAACATCAACAAGGAATGCGGCTCGACCCATCCGGCCGGCCTGCAGAAGAAGGTGCATGAAGTGCGCGCCGATATCGGCATCGCGCTCGACGGCGACGCCGATCGCGTCGTCATCGTCGACGAGAACGGCGCCATTGTCGACGGCGACCAGATCATGGCGCTGATCGCCGAGTCCTGGCATCAGAGCGGCCGGTTGGCCGGCGGCGGCGTCGTCTCGACGGTGATGTCCAATCTCGGTCTTGAACGCTTCCTCGGCGACATGAAGCTGCAACTTCACCGCACCAAGGTCGGCGACCGCTATGTTGTCGAGCATATGCGTGCGCATGGGTTGAATGTCGGTGGCGAGCAGTCGGGCCACATCGTGCTGTCGGATTTCTCCACTACGGGCGACGGTCTTGTCTCGGCGCTGCAAGTGTTGGCTTGCATCAAGCGGCAGAACCGGCCGGTCAGCGAACTGTCGAAGAAGTTCGAGCCGGTGCCGCAGCTGTTGAAGAATGTCCGCATCGCCGGCGGCAAGCCGCTCGAGGAAGCCCCGGTCAAGGCCGCCATCGAAGATGCGCGCAATCGCCTCGGCAAGGCCGGCCGGCTGGTCATCCGGCCCTCCGGCACCGAGCCGCTGATCCGCGTCATGGCCGAAGGCGACGACCCGCAACTGGTCGAGGCCGTGGTCAACGACATCGTCGAGGTCATTTCGGAAACGCGCAGCGCCGCCTGATTCTCACGGCCTTCAGAAGCGGTTTTCAAGACAGCAAGGCCCGCTTCTGGCGGGCTTTTTGTTTGCGCCGGAGCGTGTGCCTTCTCGGTCTTGCAGAGACCTGTCTCTAAAATATCGAGAATTCGTGGTTAACCGACAGGGTTAAACGCCTTTTAACTTTTGCAATTCATTATCCACAACTGAGGTCAAACACATTCGGGCGGGATTCAATTTTCCGACGGGTTCTCAGGGGTGAAAAGCATGTTCAATACAGCAAAAATGGCTCTCCTTGCCGCGCTGTTCGCAGGCGTTGCCGGGCCGGTATTCGCCGCCGATTTCGCGGAACCGCCGGTGGTTGAAGAAGCGCCGGCGCCGATCGCCTACGAGCCGCCGGACGACTTCGGCGGCTGGTACATCCGCGGCGACATCGACTATCACTGGTCGAAGTTCCGCGGTGCGGACTACATCACTTACGGGCCGCCGCCCGGCACGAACACTTTCGACAGCGGCAAGCTGAAGGGTGCTTTCTCGGCCGGCGCCGGCGTCGGTTACCAGGTCAACCGATACTTCCGCACTGACGTGACCCTCGACTGGATGGGCAAGTCCGATTTCCGCGGCTCGACCACAGGTCTCTGCGGCGGCGGCGTAGCTTGTACCTCCGTCGACACTTCGTCCTATTCAGCGATGCTGCTCCTGGCCAATGCCTATGTCGACATCGGCACCTGGCACGGCGTGACGCCCTATGTCGGCGCCGGTATCGGCGGCGCATGGATGAAGTGGGATACGCTGCACAACACCGATCTCGACGGCGAGTTCGAGCATCGTGGCGGCAAGGGCTGGCGCTTCGCTTATGCCCTCATGGCCGGTGCCTCCTACTGCCTGAGCGATCGGGTGAAGCTCGATCTCGGCTATCGCTACAGCCATATCAATGGTGGCCGCATGTTCGAATACGCCGCTGGAGCCGGTGGTACCACTGGCGCTGGTCCGGGCTTCGATCGCGGCATCAATGTGCACGAAGTGCGCGGCGGCCTGCGCTACCAGTTCGGCCGGTCGGACTGCGCCCCGCCGCCGGAGCCCTACCAGCCCGAGCCGCAGCCGATCTACACCAAGTAAACGCTTCGAACCTTCCAGTTCGCGAACCGCCCGGCTCTTGCCGGGCGGTTTTCGTTTGTGGTCCCAATAGGGTCTTCCAGACGGCATCAGCCGTCGGAAAAAAGCCTTTCTGAATCAATTCGGTAACGCTCCGTTATCCTTAACCCTGACTTAACCACTATGGTTAACAATGCTCATTGAAACGGCGCTCGCGTTCAACGACGGGTGCTAATTTCAGGAGCCGGGGAAACCATGAATTTCAAATCGCTGACTGTGCCGGCACTTGCCGCACTCGCCCTTGCGCCGCTGACCCAGGCGCAGGCCGCGGACTACGATCCGCCGGTCTATGTCGATCAGGCGCCGGACTATCAGCCGGTCGAGGTCGGCTCGGGATGGTATCTGCGCGGCGATGTCTCCTACCTGGCGCAGAAGAGCTACCAGGACCAGGACTTCAGCTTTGCGCCGGCGAGCTTCAGCGAGAAGCAGGATCCGGTCTTTGCCAGCGTCGGCTTCGGCTACCATTTCAACGACTATCTGCGCGCCGATATCAACCTTGGCTATCTGCCCGGCAACAAGATCGGCGTCGGCTTTGACGATTCGGCGACCGCGGTAGAGCCGACCATCGCGTCGGCATCGCTGCAGAATTATTCCCTGTCAGGCATGGTCAATGGCTATGTCGATCTCGGCACTTATGTCGGCATCACGCCCTATGTCGGCGCCGGCATCGGCCTGGTCAGAAACAAACACAAGCTTTCGGCGAGCTACTTCACCGACAATAGCGACGATTTCATCCTCAGCGACAACAAGACCCAGTACGCTTTTGCCTATACGCTTGATGCGGGCCTGGCCTACCAGGTGACCAAGAATGTCTCCGTCGATCTCGGCTATCAGTATTTTTCCTCGCCGGATGCCGAATATGTCACCGCCGAGAGCCTGACCTCCTACCCGGTCAAAAAGGGCATCAGCAATCATCAGGTCAAGCTCGGACTGCGCTACGATCTCTGGTAGGCTGACTACAGATACCAGGCTTGACGGCGGATCTCTTCGATCCGCCGTTTGCGTTTGCGGTCACGACATCCTGATCCAGGATTGCTTGTATCCCGTCAGCGACAAAAACTTTCCTCTTGACGCCTGAGGGCTGAACGAATATCGCCGTCCGTGGGCCACCCCTCCCCAACGAGGGGCCACTATCTGGAAGGATAGACCACGATGACGACGCATACGAAGCCCGGACTCCGTCCGGCAAACCCCAATTTCTCCTCAGGTCCCTGCGCAAAACGCCCCGGCTGGTCGGTCGAGGCGCTGAAGAATGCTGCGCTCGGCCGTTCCCATCGTGCCAAGATCGGCAAGACCAAGCTCGAGCAGGCAATCGAGCTGACGCGGGAAATCCTCCAGGTTCCAGCGGACTACTGCATCGGCATCGTGCCGGCGTCGGACACCGGCGCTGTCGAGATGGCGCTGTGGTCGCTGCTCGGCGAGCGCGGCGTCGACATGGTCGCCTGGGAAAGCTTTGGCTCCGGCTGGGTCACCGATGTGGTCAAGCAGCTGAAGCTCGCCGACGTGCGCAAGATCGAAGCCGATTATGGCGAGCTGCCGGACCTGACGAAGGTCGATTTCGACCGCGATGTGGTCTTCACCTGGAACGGCACGACATCAGGCGTGCGCGTGCCGAATGGCGATTTCATTCCGGCCGACCGCAAGGGCCTCACCATCTGCGACGCCACCTCAGCGGCGTTCGCGCAAAAGCTCGATTTTCAAAAGCTCGATGTCGTCACCTTCTCCTGGCAGAAAGTGCTGGGCGGCGAGGGCGCGCACGGTATGCTGATCCTGTCGCCTCGTGCCGTCGAGCGGCTGGAAACCTACAAGCCGGCCTGGCCGCTGCCGAAAATCTTTCGCCTGACCTCGGGCGGCAAGCTGATCGAAGGCATCTTCAAGGGCGAGACCATCAACACGCCGTCGATGCTGTGCGTCGAGGATTATCTCGATGCGCTCAACTGGGCGAAGTCGATCGGCGGTCTCGATGCGCTGATTGCCAGGGCCGATGCCAATGCCGCAGTGCTCGACGGCTTTGTCGACAGATCCTCCTGGCTCGGTCACCTCGCGGTCGATGCGGCGACGCGGTCGAACACGTCCGTGTGTCTGTCCTTTGCCGATCCGGATGTTGCCGCGCTCGACGCCGACGGCCAGGCGGCTTTCGCCAAGGCGCTGGTCTCAGTGCTCGACAAGGAAGGTGTCGCCTACGACATCGGCTCCTATCGCGACGCACCGCCCGGCCTGCGCATGTGGTGCGGCGCCACCGTCGAGACATCCGATCTCGAAGCGCTGCTGCCCTGGCTCGACTGGGCTTTTGCCACGCAGAAGGCGTCGCTGAAGGCAGCGGCCTGAGATTGCATGGCGGCCCCGCTGGCCGCCATTTCCCCAAACAATCCATTTGAAGGAGGTCGCCATGGCGCCCCGCGTTCTCGTCTCGGATAAACTCTCCACCACCGCCGTGCAGATCTTCAAGGACCGCGGCATCGAGGTCGACTATCTGCCCGACCTCGGCAAGGACAAGGAAAAGCTGCTGGAGGTGATCGGCCAGTATGATGGCCTTGCCATCCGCTCGGCGACCAAGGTCACGGAAAAGCTGATCAACGCCGCAACAAAGCTCAAGGTCGTCGGCCGCGCCGGCATCGGCGTCGACAATGTCGATATCCCAGCGGCAAGCCGCAAGGGTATCATCGTGATGAACACGCCCTTCGGCAATTCGATCACCACGGCCGAGCATGCCGTCGCCATGATCTTCGCGCTGGCGCGCCAGATCCCGGAAGCCAACGCCTCGACCCATGCCGGCAAGTGGGAAAAGAACCGCTTCATGGGCGTCGAGATCACCGGCAAGACGCTGGGTGTCATCGGCTGCGGCAATATCGGCTCGATCGTCGCCACGCGCGGCGTCGGCCTGAAGATGCATGTCGTCGCCTTCGATCCGTTCCTGTCGGACAAGCGTGCCGAGGAACTCGGCGTCGACAAGGTCGAGCTGGACGAGCTGTTCGCGCGCGCCGACTTCATCACGCTGCACACGCCGCTGACCGACAAGACACGCAACATCATCGACGCTGCGGCGATCGCCAAGATGAAGAGCGGCGTGCGCATCATCAACTGCGCGCGTGGCGGGCTGATCGTCGAAGCCGATCTCGTTGCGGCGCTGAGGAGCGGCAAGGTGGCCGGCGCCGGCGTCGACGTCTTCGAGGTCGAACCGGCGGAGAACAATGAGCTGTTCGGCATGGAAAACGTGGTGGCGACGCCGCATCTCGGCGCTTCCACGGCGGAAGCGCAGGAGAATGTCGCGCTGCAGGTGGCCGAGCAGATGGCCGACTATCTGATCAAGGGCGCGGTCTCCAACGCCATCAACATGCCTTCGATAACGGCCGAGGAAGCGCCCAGGCTAAAGCCGTTTGTCAAGCTCGCCGAAGTGCTCGGCGCTTTTGTCGGCCAAGTGACGGAAGATCCGATCAAGGAGGTAGAGATCCTCTTCGACGGCTCGACCGCGACGATGAACACGCGCGCGCTGATCAGTGCCACGCTTGCCGGGCTGATCCGGCCGCAGGTCGCTGACGTCAACATGGTGTCGGCGCCGATCATGGTGAAGGAGCGCGGCATCATCGTTGCCGAGGTCAAGCGCGACAAGTCGGGCGTGTTCGATGGCTATATCAAGCTGACGGTGAAGACCGAGCACATGACGCGTTCGATCGCCGGAACCTGCTTCTCCGACGGCAAGCCGCGCTTCATCCAGATCAAGGGCATCAATCTTGACGCCGAGGTCGGCCAGCACATGCTCTACACCACCAATGCAGACGCGCCCGGCATTATCGGCCTGCTCGGTACGGTGTGCGGCGAGAACGGCGTCAACATCGCCAACTTCCAGCTCGGCCGTAACCGGCCAGGCGGCGACGCGATTGCGCTGCTCTATCTCGACGCGCCTTTCCCGGAAAACGTGCTGGAACAGGTCAAGGCGCACAAGTCGATCGACTCGGCCAAGCGGCTGCAGTTCGACGTCAACGCGATGTGATCGTGATCTTGCAATGAGAAGGAAAGGCGCGGTTTCGACCGCGCCTTTTTCGTTCAGGGCGGCGGCGGATCCGCCATCTTGCGTCCGCTGTATTCGGCGAGCGAAATGCCCCCCAGCACCAGTACCAAGGCCAGCGCCTGGTATAGCTGGAAAGTCTCGCCGACGATCAGCACCGAGAGCAGCGTGCCGAAGATCGGCACCAGGTTGATGAACAGGCCGGCGCGGTTGGCGCCGATCAGCTCATTGCCCCTGATGTAAGTGATCTGCGAAATGACCGAAGCGCCGATCGCGGTATAGACGATGACCACCCAGCCGGTGACATCGGGGACGATAACCTTGCCGGCGGCGACCTCCCACAGGAAGAACGGCAGCGAGGTGATGAGGGCAGCTATCGCCAGAGACAACATCAGGCTCTGCCAGCGCATCACCGGCTTCAGCCGCAACCCGACCGAATAGCCGCTGTAGAGGACGACGGCGACCAGCATGATGGCGTCGCCGAAATTGAGTTCCAATGTGAGCAGCCGGCGCGGATCGCCATGGCAGGCAGTCAAGATGACGCCGAAGATGGTCAGCACCACGCCGGCAATCTGCGCCCAGCTCACGCGCAGGCGGAAGAAGATGAAATTGGCAACGATGATCAGGACCGGCATCGCCGCCTGTTCGATCGAGACGTTGATCGCCGTTGTGTAGTTGAGCGCCGTGTAGAAAATGGTGTTGAACAAAGTGAAGCCGCTGGCCCCAAGTGCGGCCAGGACGAACCAGTGTTTGCGCACCACCGGCCAATCCTCCTTGATCGTGCGCCAGCCGATCGGCAGCAGGATCGCAACCGCCAGCACCCAGCGCAGGAAGACCAGCGTCATTGGCGAGACGTGGTCGACCGCCAGCTTGCCGGCGACGGAATTGCCGCCCCACAGCAAGGTGGTCAGCAGCAGAAACAGGTAGGCGCTTCGATGCATTGCGAGATTCCGGCCGCCCGTGGCAGTTGCGGCGTTTGCCGGCCTATTGCGCCTGCCGGCCCAAGTAAATGATGTCAAAGCCGAAAATTGTTGTGCCTCAGGGCATTTTCAGGGGCAAAGAAAGGTCGCACTTGCGAGGTCTTGACGCTATAGAGGCCTGTCGTTTCGAACCATATCCAGGCCGCCAGGGCGGCATCTCAAGGGAAAAGAAACATGGCCAATGTGGTTGTCGTCGGCTCGCAATGGGGCGACGAAGGCAAGGGCAAGATCGTCGACTGGTTGTCGGAGCGCGCCGACGTGGTCGTGCGCTTCCAGGGTGGCCACAATGCCGGCCACACGCTGGTCGTCGACGGCAAGGTCTATAAACTGTCGCTGCTGCCGTCGGGCGTGGTGCGGCAAGGCAAGCTGTCGATCATCGGCAATGGCGTCGTCTTCGACCCGCATGCCTTTGTCGCCGAAGTGGCGAAACTCAAGGCGCAAGGCGTCGAAGTGACGCCGGACCGCCTGAAAATAGCCGAAAACACCGCGCTTATCCTGTCGCTGCACCGGGAACTGGACGGATTCCGCGAGGACGCCGCCTCAAATTCCGGGACGAAGATTGGCACGACGCGTCGTGGCATCGGCCCCGCCTATGAGGACAAGGTGGGCCGGCGCGCGGTCAGGGTGATGGATCTGGCGGATTTGGAAACGCTGCCCCTCAAGGTCGACAGGCTGCTGACGCATCACAATGCGCTGCGTCGCGGGCTTGGCCATGGCGAAGTCACGCATGAGGCGATCATGACCGAGCTGACCTCGGTCGCCGATGAGATCCTGCCCTATATGGACCGCGTCTGGAAAATCCTCGACGACAAGCGCCGCGCCGGCGAACGCATCCTGTTCGAGGGCGCGCAAGGCACGCTGCTCGACATCGACCACGGCACCTATCCGTTCGTCACCTCGTCCAACACCGTCGCCGGCCAGGCCGCCGCCGGCTCGGGCGTCGGCCCGGGCGCCATCGGCTATGTGCTGGGCATCACCAAGGCCTATACGACGCGTGTCGGCGAAGGCCCGTTCCCGACCGAGCAGAAGAATGAGATCGGCGAGTTCCTCGGCACGCGTGGCCACGAATTCGGCGTCGTCACCGGGCGCAAGCGTCGCTGCGGCTGGTTCGACGCCGTGCTGGTCCGCCAGGCTGTCGCCGTCAACGGCATCAAGGGCATCGCGCTGACCAAGCTCGACGTGCTCGACGGGCTGGACGAGATCAAGGTCTGCACCGGCTACCGGCTGGACGGCGAGACGATCGACTATCTGCCGGCCAGCCAGGGCGCGCAGGCGCGCGTCGAACCCATCTACGAGACGCTCGAAGGGTGGAAAGGAACCACCGCCGGCGCGCGCAGCTGGAACGACCTTCCGGCACAGGCCGTCAAATATGTCCGTTACATCGAGGAGCTGATCGGCGCACCCGTTGCGCTCCTTTCCACCAGCCCGGAACGGGACGATACAATACTTGTGACCGATCCGTTTCAAGACTAGTTTTCTGAAGCCTTTCCGGGCATCGCGGCCGATTTGCGGGGGCCGGCGCGGAAACAAATACAGGTCGACTGAAGCATGGCAGATTTCGTTGCTGTTCTGAAAAAGGCGCTCGACAAGCATGGCGAGCCGGCGCTCGACGTGCGCACGCGGACTTATGAGGGCGCGCGTGCCGCGCTGGTCAAGAAACTCGCGGAATTTTCGCCGCCGCTGCCTGCCGACGTTATCTCCAAGCAGAAACGCTCGTTGGAAGACGCCATCACAAGCGTCGAGCGCGACTATGCCAGGGCGGCGCCGGCATCCGATCCGCTGGCCGAGCTGGAGCACATCTTCTCCTCCATCGACCGCAACAAGAACCAGTCCAGCCATGTCAAGCCGCCAGTAAAGACCGAGCCGGCATGGCCGGCGAAGCCGGTGGTGCAATCGCAGCCGGCGGCCAAGACGGAGCCGAGATGGCAGAGACCGGCGCCGACACCGCCGCCGCCTGCTGCGCGCGCAGAAACCATCAACAAGCAAGCCGTGGAGCTGGACGCCGAAGACGACAGCGCCGATGTCTTTGCCAATGACGAGCAGCCGGCCGCGGACACGTTCCAGCGGCTTCGCCCGGCCGAACGCAAACGCAGCTATGGCGGGCTGATCGCCGCTGTCGCCGCCTTGCTGGTGGTCGCCGGCGGCGGCTATGGCATCTGGCTGAACAAGGATGCGTTCGGTTCGATGCTCGGCCTTGGCGGCGACACCAAAACGGTCTCGACCGAACCGCTGGTAAAGCCGGCGCCGGGCAAGCCCGCGGCTGAAGCCCCGGCGCCTGCCGCTGCTGGCGAGGGGACGAAATTCACCCAGCGTCTGTCGCCTGAAGGCGGCGAGACCGATCCCGGTCCCGCGGCAGGCCAAAGTGGCATTGGCGAGGGCGAATCCGTCGCCGCGCTGACCACCCAGCCGCCTGCTGCTCCCGCACCGGCCGCAGCGCCTGCGGCTGCGACCCCGCCGGCCGGTGATGCCGCGGCCACCGCGGCACCCG
Organism: Hyphomicrobiales bacterium; assembly: GCA_900472295.1. Lineage (GTDB taxonomy): Bacteria > Pseudomonadota > Alphaproteobacteria > Rhizobiales > Rhizobiaceae > Mesorhizobium. The sequence goes on from UCIA01000003.1 coordinate 184,841, forward strand.
CCACGCCGGCGCCCGACGCTACCGGTACGCCACCAGCTACCCCGCCCGCCGATGGCGCTGCCCCGGCAGCGCCGGCTGATGCCGCCGCCACTCCGGCGGCGCCCGCGACCGGCACGCCACCCGCGGCGCCGACGGCAGCCGCCCCTGAACCCACGCTGGCGGTGGGCCAGAAGGCGATCTTCTACGAGGAGCGCACCTCCACCGCGCAAGGCTCGGCCGAACCCGGCAACATCGTCTGGTCGCTGGTGCAGGAATCGCCCGGTGGCGACCTGCCGCCCGAGCCGGCGATCCGCGCCGAGGCGACCATTCCCGGCAAGAATATCCAGCTGCGCATGACCATCCGCCGCAACACCGACCAGACTCTGCCGGCCAGCCACATCATCGAGATGATCTTCCTGACGCCCGAGGGCTTTGACGGCGGAGGCGTCGACAACATCCTGCGCGTCGCCATGAAGAGCTCCGAACAGGATGCCGGCAGCCCGCTGATCGGCATTCCCGCCAAGATCGCCGACGGCTTCTTCCTGGTGGCGCTCAACGACACCAAGGCCGACGAGGACGCCAATCTGACCTTGCTCCGCGGACAGGACTGGATCGACGTGCCAGTGGTCTACAAGACCGGCCGCCGCGCGCTGCTGACCATGGAAAAGGGCATCCCCGGCGAGAAGGTGTTCGACGAGGCGCTGAAGGCCTGGCAGGCGAAGACGGCGGGCTGAGAAAGACCGTCGTAGCTGCCGCCTTTGCTCAGAAGCCCTGAAACAGCATGTCGAGCGCGGCGACGATGTCGTCGTGATGCTTCGTGAGGTTTAGCCGGCTTTCACCCAATTCGCTTGCCGGAACGGTGGCGATCAGGTGTGTGGCCATGACCAGCTTGCGGCCGCTGATCTCGAAGATTGGATGAAGCTTTCGCATCGGCGGCGGCACCGTTGCGACCGGCAGAAGCGGGACGACCACCCGCGTCTTGAAATTGTCGAGCAGGTCGGATTGGACGTCGAGCAAATAGTTGCCTTCGACGCGGCCGGCGAAGACATCGTAGCGGGCCATCAGAACTGCCGATACTCTTCCAACGGGATGCCGGTCTTCTCGACATAGTCGTTCCACGCATCCATCGTGGCGCGGTTCTCAAGTTTCCACAGTCGCGTTTTTTCAGCCGCGACCGCCTCGGCAATGCCGGCTTCCGCGGCGCGGGAGACATTTACGTCGAGCCCCTTGGCTTCCCTCATGAGGTTTGAATCGATCGACAAATTTGCTGGCTGACGGATCGCATTCAAGGCAATCTTACGCATAATAGCCTCCGCAACATGCGCATAATGTATGCGCATTTCGGCGTGGAGGCAATAATCGTGCGATGCTGATTGGAAGGGCTAGCCCTCCATCTCTTCACGCAGCATTTCCAGTTCCAGCCACTCTTCCTCGAGCGCTGCCAGCGTGACGCGTTCCTTGTCGAGGGCGGCGATGGTCTTCTGGAACGAGGCAGGGTCGCGCTCGTAATAGGCGGGGTCGGCGATGTTGTTCTCCAGCCGCGAGATCGAGGCCGTCACCGCCTCGATTTTCTTGGGCAGCGATTCCAGCGCGAATTTCTGCTTGAACGACAGTTTCTTCGCGGGCCCTTTGGGAGCGGCCGCCTCTGCTTTGGGTGCGGCCGGCATGTCGCCGGCTTCGGCCTTGGCGCGGGCCTTGCGGTCGTCGAGCCTTGTGCCGCCGCGCTGCGCCAGCATGTCGGAATAGCCGCCGGCATATTCGATCCAGCGGCCATCGCCATCCGGCGCGATCAGGCTTGTCACGGTGCGGTCGAGGAAATCGCGGTCGTGGCTGACCAGGATGACGGTGCCGGCAAAGCCGGCGACCAGTTCCTGCAGCAGCTCCAGCGTCTCCATGTCGAGGTCGTTGGTCGGCTCATCAAGCACCAGAAGGTTCGCGGGCCGGGCAAGCACGCGGGCCAGGATCAGCCGCGCCCGCTCGCCGCCGGACAACTCACGCACCGGCGTGCGCGCCTGTTCCGGCTTGAACAGGAAATCCTTCATGTATGAGACGACATGGCGCTGCTCGCCATTGATGACGAGGTTCTCGCCGCGCCCGTCGGTGAGATATTGCGCCAGTGTCTCGGCCGGATCGACTGCCTCGCGCTTCTGGTCGAGCGTGGCGATCTCCAGATTGGTGCCGAGCCGAATCGAGCCGGCATCCGGTTTCAATTCACCGGTCAGCATCTTCAACAGCGTTGTCTTGCCGGCGCCGTTCGGCCCGACCAGGCCGACGCGATCGCCGCGCTGGATACGGGTCGAAAAGCCCTTGACCACGGTGAGATCGCCAAAACTCTTTTCGATGTTCTTGGCTTCGATCACCAGCTTGCCGGATTCGGCGGCCTCGCTGGCCACCATGGTTGCCGTGCCCTCAGCGCCGCGATGGCCGCGAAAATCCTTGCGCATGGTCTGCAATTCGCCGAGGCGGCGCATGTTGCGCTTGCGCCGCGCGGTCACGCCATAGCGCAGCCAGTGCTCCTCGCGCACGATCTGGCGGCCGAGCTTGTGCTGCTCGCGCTCTTCCTCTTCCAGCACAAGGTCGCGCCATTCCTCGAAATGGCCAAAGCCCTTGTCGAGGCGGCGGGTCTGGCCGCGGTCGAGCCAGACGGTGGCGCGCGAGACGCGCTCGAGGAAGCGACGGTCATGCGAGATGACGATCAGCGCCGAAGATGTCCGGACAAGCTCCTCTTCCAGCCATTCGATGACAGACAAATCGAGATGGTTCGTCGGCTCATCAAGCAGCAAGATGTCCGGCTCCGGCGCCATCACGCGGGCAAGCGCGGCGCGGCGCGCCTCGCCACCGGAGAGGTCGTTGGGGCTTTCCGTGCCGGCGAGGCCGAGATGCTCCATCAGATAGGTGGCGCGGTACGGGTCGTCGGCCGGCCCGAGCCCCGCTTCGACATAGGCGCGCACATTGGCAAAACCCTCCATGTCGGGCATTTGCGGGAGATAGCGCACCGTTGCCGAAGGCTGGCGGAAGACTTCACCGTCTTGCGGTTCGATCATCCCGGCGGCGATCTTCAGCAATGTCGATTTGCCGGAGCCGTTGCGGCCGACGAGCGCGATCTTGTCGCCGGCGGATGCGGTGAGTTCGGCGCCATCGAGCAGTGGCGTGCCGCCAAAAGTCAGTTTTATGCCGTCGAGATTGAGAAGAGGCGGGGCCATGTCAACTTTCAGGCAATGGGTAGGGATGGGCGAGCAGCAGCGCACGGCCGTCGCCCAGCGCGATTTCGAGGTGGCCGCCGGTCTTGCCGGACTTGACCTCGTTGGAGATGGTCAGTGACGAGCCAAAGGTGACCTCGACATGGTCGAGCGGCCATTTCGCGCCGGACACGGTGAGGCCAGACAGATCGGAGAAGCCGAGCACCGAAAACAGCGTGCCGTCGGCATAGTCGAATCCGGTATTGCCCGGCTGCAAGGGCACGCCTTCCTGCGCTCCGCTGGTCAACAGCACCTTTGTGCCTGTCTCTGCAAGCCGCAGGCTGAGCGCCAGATGTAGGAAGGCGTGGTCGGCGCGCCTGCCGCCGAAAGCGCCGGCCAGCACCAGGCTGGTGGCGCCACGGTCCAATGCTGCCGCAATGGCCAGTTCACCGTCGGTCTTGTCTTTTTCGGGCGGAAATGTCTGACGCGGCACGGCGGCGAGATCGGCGGGCAAATCCGCCGGTACGGAATCGAAATCGCCGACCCACAGTTCGGGCATCAGGCCGAGCAGGCGGGCATGGCCGATGCCGGCGTCGGCGGCAATGACGCGCGTGCCCTCGACCTGGCGGTCGAGCCGCGGCGTGCGGATGAGATCGCCGCCAAGCAGGATGGTGAATGTGCTCATATTGCGAGGGCCTTACCAGCCCGGCACGGGAAACGGAAGGCCGAGCGGCGCTGGCCCTTTTGTTGGAGCATGATCTCCGGACAAAACGGTTCCCGTTTGTCCGAGAAAACCGGTTCCCACTTTTCGGGATCATGCTCTGGCAAACTTCCACTTGCGTGGCACCTTGGCCGGGCCTATGTGTCGAAACGCTCTAACGGGGTGCCGGACGCGATCTTCGCGGACCGGCTGAGAGGCAGTCTCGCCAACCCGCTGAACCTGATCCGGTTTGTACCGGCGGAGGGATTAGACGCTTCGGACAGCCCGACGCCTCAATTCCTTTCAACACGAATGAAGGAGGCGCCTATGCGCATGTTTTTGTCCCGTCTTGTCCCAGCCCTGGGTGTTGCTGTTTCGATTCTGACGAGCCCTGCGTCCGCGCAGGACAAACTCACCGTCTATACCTATGAGAGCTTTACCGCCGAGTGGGGTCCGGGTCCGCTGGTGAAGAAGGAATTCGAGGCCGAATGCGGCTGCAGCGTCGACTTCGTCTCGGTCGCCGACGGCGTCGCACTGCTCAACCGGGTCAAGCTCGAAGGGGCGTCGACCAAGGCCGATATCGTGCTTGGCCTCGACACCAATCTGACCGCCGAAGCCAAGGCTTCCGGCCTGTTTGTCCCGCATGGCCCGGTGGCTGAAAACAACGTGCCGGGCGGCTGGAGCGACGATGTTTTTGTTCCCTACGACTACGGCTATTTCGCCGTCGTCTACGACACCGAAAAGCTGAAGAACCCGCCCAAGAGCCTGAAGGACCTCGTCGAGGGCGACGCCACCGACAAGATCGTCATCCAGGATCCGCGGACGTCGACGCCGGGTCTCGGGCTGCTGCTCTGGGTCAAATCGGTCTATGGCGACAAGGCGCCGGAAGCCTGGGCGAAGCTCAAGCCGAAAGTGCTGACGGTGACGCCGGGCTGGAGCGAGGCCTACGGCCTGTTCACCAAGGGCGAGGCGCCGATGGTGCTGTCCTACACGACATCGCCTGCCTACCACATTGTCGCCGAGAACACCGAGCGCTACCAGGCGGCGTCTTTCGAGGAAGGCGAGTATCTGCAGATCGAGGTTGCCGGCATCACAACGACCGGCGCGAAGAACCCGCTGGCGGCAAAATTTCTGGCCTTCATGACCGGGCCGAAATTCCAGAATGTCATTCCGGAGACCAACTGGATGTTCCCGGCGGGCAAAACCGACAAGCCGCTCAACCCGGCCTTCGACAGGCTGGTCAAGCCGGCGAAGACGCTGTTGTTCAGTCCGGAAGAGGTTGCGGCCAATCGCAAGGCCTGGGTGGATGAGTGGCTGGAAGTGATGAGCAAATGAGCGCGCTCTTCACCCTCCCCCTTGTGGGGNNGGGAGGGGGGGGGGGGGGGGGGGGTAGCGACGTTGAACCCAGCCTCACCCCCACCCCGGCTCGCGGACACCGCTTTGCGGCATCCGCGCTCCGACCCTCCCCACAAGGGGGAGGGTGGAAGGCGCGCGCCCACAGACCCCCGCATCACCGCCGGCATCGTTGCGCTCGCGGCAATCGCGTTGCTGATCGGCGGCGCCTTTGCCGGGCTCATCCTCGAAGGCGCGCGTGACCTTTCCGGGGCTGCGTCCGCCTTCGATCCCTATCTCCTGCGCGTCGTCCGCTTCACGCTCTGGCAGGCGGCTCTGTCGACTTTACTATCCGTCGTGCCGGCGCTCTTCGTCGCCCGCGCTTTGTCGCGGCATCCGCGTTTCTTTGGCCGTGGCTTCATCCTGCAGCTCTTCACCGTGCCGCTGGCCTTGCCGGCCATTGTCGCCGCACTCGGCATCCTCGCGCTCTATGGCCGGGCCGGTTACTTCGCGGCGATCGCCGGCCAAAGCTGGCCAGATGTCTATGGCCTGTCGGGCATCCTGATCGCGCATGTGTTCTTCAACCTGCCGCTGGCCACGCGGCTGTTTCTCGAAGCGCTGGGCACGGTGCCGGCCGATCAATGGCGGCTGGCGAGCCAGCTCGGCATGGGGGCGCGAGCAGCGTTCCGGCTGGTCGAATGGCCGGTGCTGCGGGCGGCGTTGCCTGGCGTCGCCGGACTTGTCTTCATGCTTTGCATCACCTCTTTCACCATCGTGCTGATCCTCGGTGGCGGGCCGGCGGCGACGACGCTGGAGGTTGCCATCTACCAGGCGCTGCGCTTCGACTTCGATCCCGCGCGGGCAGTCACACTGACATTGCTGCAGATCGCACTGACCTTTGCCGTCGTGCTGGCGCTGATGCGGCTTGGCGCCAATGTCACCGGCGACGCTAATTTGCCTGTCGCGCCGCGCCGCTATCTCTCGGCCGGCCCGACCGAAACGGCGCTCAACGCCATCTTGATCATGCTCGCCTTGCTGTTCGTTGCCGGACCGATGGCGGCCACCGTCGCCGCCGGTCTCGGCGCCGATCTTGGCCGGTTGGCGGGCGAAAGCGCGGTGCGCCAGGCGACGCTGACCAGTGTCATCCTCGGCTTGCTCGCGGCGCTGCTTTCGGTGACGTTGTCGCTGTCACTCATCATGACGCGCCGGGCACTATCGCTGCGCCGCCGACCCAGTGCCCGTTCGCTGCTCGAACATGCCACCGACACCGGCGCCGGTTTTGTCCTCGTCGTGCCGCCTATCGTTATTGGCGCCGGCTGGTTCCTCCTGCTGCGCACGGTCAGCGACGACTTTGCCATCGCCCCGGTCATGGTCGTCACCGTCAATGCGGTGATGGCGATGCCCTTCGCCATCCGCGCCATGCGCCCCGCCTATGACGCGGCAAGCGAACGGCACGAAAGACTGTGCGCGCAGCTCGGCATTTCGGGCTGGAACCGGCTGCTTCTGGTCGACTGGCCGTCACTGCGGCGGCCGCTGGCCACCGGCTTTGCCTTCGCCATGGCGCTGTCGCTCGGCGATCTCGGCGTCATCGCGCTGTTCGGCAGCGATTCGGTGCAGACCTTGCCCTATCTCTTGCTGGCGCGCATGGGCAGCTACCGCACGGCGGACGCCGCCGGGCTGGCTTTGCTGCTCGGCGCGGTCTGCCTCGCTTTGGTGGTCGCCGCCGACTGGCTGGGACGAGGAGAGAAATCGTGACGCCGGCCAAGGATACGGAAAAGGGCACGCCTGTCCGGCTGGACAAGGTCGCGTTCAGCTATAGCGAAATGCCCTTCCTGTTCGATGTCGAATTCGCTGCCTCGAAGATCACCGCCATCATGGGCGCGAGCGGTTCGGGAAAGTCGACCTTGCTCAGTCTGGTGGCCGGCTTCGAGACGCCGCAATCCGGCCGCGTGCTGATCGGCGGCACCGATGTCGGCTCCTCGCCGCCTTCGGTCCGGCCGGTGTCGATGGTGTTCCAGGAGAACAATTTGTTTGCCCATCTCTCTGTGGAGAAGAATGTCGGCCTCGGCCGCTCGCCGTCGCTCAGCCTGACTGGGGTCGATCGCGCCGCGATCGCCGAAGCGCTCGATCGCGTCGGTCTCGGCGGCAAGGAAAAGCGGCTGCCGCGCGAACTCTCCGGCGGCGAGCGGCAGCGCGTCGCGCTCGCCCGCGTGCTGGTGCGCGACCGGCCGGTGCTGCTGCTCGACGAGCCGTTCGCTTCGCTCGGACCCGCCCTGCGCGACGACATGCTCGACCTGTTGGCCGGCGTGCATGCCGAGCAGGCGATGACGGTGCTGTTCGTCACGCATCAGCCGGAAGACGCGCGCCGCATCGGCGAGAACATGGTTTTTCTGGACAATGGCATGGTTGCCGCAACGGGTTCTGTCACTGATTTCTTCGATGGCACTGGCCCGGAAGCGTTTCGGCGCTATATCGGCGCAGGTTCGGGCGGATCACGCGATATTGCCCGGAAGCGGACATAATTTACGACCAAACCGGCTACAGGTGATGTGGCGCTTGCTTGCCATGGTCCAACTGATGTGGCTAGGTCCGCATAGTACTGGTCCGGCACGAGCCGTGATTTGCCCCCTACAGCGCCGCATCCATCCGGATGCAAAACCGCTGTAGGTTTTTTGATTTGTGCAGGATTGCCAGCGAAAGATCGATTTTTCACTGGCACGGACCCCGGGTCCAGATCATGCGCCGAGAGCTGAAGGGACGCCGTGCTGTCGACCGGCACTGACACTTTGAGACGCAGACCGCTGGCGCGCTTCCTCGCGCTGGCCGGCCTTGCCCTGGCGCTGGCCAGTTGCCAGATGTTCACACCTCCCGAAGTGCAGGAAAACGGTTTCCAGCCTTCCGACAAGCCGATCACGGTCGACAATGTCGCCGCCAACAGCAAGCTCGCGGAACTGGCGAAGGCGCAGCATCCGCGCATCCTCGCGACGTATGGCGGCGAATATTCCGATCCCAAGCTCGAGCGCATGGTGGCCAAGGTCGTCGGCAGCCTGACCGTGGTGTCGGCCAATCCGACCCAGACCTATCGCATCACCATCCTCAATTCGCCCAACGTCAACGCTTTCGCGCTGCCGGGCGGCTATCTTTACGTCACCCGCGGCCTCCTGGCGCTGGCCAATGATTCGGCCGAACTCGCCGCCGTCATCGCGCATGAGATGGGCCACGTCACCGCCAATCACGGCCTGCAGCGCCAGCAGCTCGAGGCCGAGGAAGGCTTGGCGACCAAGGTGGTCTCCGACGTGCTCGGCGACAGCCCGACGGCCAAGCAGGCGCTGATCCGCGGCAAGCTCAGGCTGGCGCAGTTCTCGCGCAACCAGGAGCTGGAGGCCGACGCCATCGGCATCAAGTCGATCGGCGAGGCCGGCTACGACCCCTATGCCGCCGGCCGCTTCCTGCAGTCGATGTCGGCCTATACCGATTTCCGCTCGATATCAGGTGCCACCGACGCCAGCCTTGACTTCCTGGCCACCCACCCCAACACGCCGCAGCGTATCGATCTGGCGCAGCGCCATGCCCGCCAGTTCGGAGCGCCGGGCGTCGGCACGCGCGACCGCGATTCCTTCCTTGCCGGGATAGACGGCCTGCTCTACGGCGACACCCCGGAAGAAGGCTATGTGCGCGGCCAGACCTTCCTGCATCCGGGCCTTGGCGTGTCGTTCACAGTGCCGGACGGTTTCCTCATCGACAATACGGCGGCGGCGGTAACGGCGACCGGCCCAGGCGACATGGCGATCCGCTTCGACGGCGTGTCGATCGACAAGGATCGTGCGCTGACCGACTACATCAAAAGCGGCTGGGTGGCCGGTCTCGACGAGACCAGCGTGCGCCAGGAGACGATCAACGGCAACGAGGCGGCGACAGCACATGCCGGAGCCGATGGCTGGCAGTTCGACATCGCGGTGATCCGCGCCGGCGGCCAGGTCTACCGGCTTTTGACGGCGGCGCCGTCGGCCAGCACGACGCTCGATCCGGTGGCGCGTTCGGTCAGCGGTTCGTTCCGCATTCTGAGCCCCGCCGAAAAGGCGGCGCTGAAGCCGCTGCATATCCGCGTCGTCACGGTACAGGCCGGGCAGACGATGGGTACACTTTCGGCGCAGATGGTCGGCGTCGACCGCAAACTCGACCTGTTCCGCGTGCTCAACGCAATGTCGCCGGGCGCGAGCGTGTCGGCCGGCGACAAGGTCAAGATCGTCACGGACAAGTAGCAGCGCAGTCCGATTTCGGTGGTCTGCCCTGTGCTATGTAGGGCTGCGGTCACTGCCACTCTCAGAGGTTGCTGTTGGTGTCAGTGTTGGTATCGGTATCACCGTCGCCATCGGTGCCTTCGCTAGTGCTGCTGTCTGTGCCCTCACCACCACCGCGCTCGGAACCATTGCCGTTGTTGCCGCTCCATGCGGCCCTGCCGTTTTGCTTCTGCACGGGGTTGTCCGGGATTGCTGCGGCCGTCCGCTTGCCTGCCTTCGGGGTCTTCGGTCTTGGCGCGGGTATGTGAACTACCTTTATTCTAGTGATGATTTTCGGGGGCTGGACCTTGCACGCTGGGACCGCCAAGGCGACCCGCTTCGGGGTACTGAGAACACCCAGAGAATACATCTGTTGCCTCTCGATCCCGGCTCTGAAGAAGGCGAGCGCGCGGTCCGAATCAGCTGGAACACCATTGCGGCCTTCCATGAAGATCGATGCGAGATCGTTCATGGCATCGATATGCCCCATCGCCGCCGATTTGAGCAGCAAGTCCAATCCCTTGGCGGTATCGCGCTGGACGCCACGCCCATTGAACAGCGTGCGTCCCCACGCGGTCATGGCGTAGGGGTCACCCTTGTCGGATGCCTCTGAATAGAAGCGGTTGGCCTGTTCGAGATCCGCGGCCGTCCCTATACCAGACGAGACGATGGAGCCGAGCGCGAAAGCCGCGCGGACGTATCCCTTGTCGGCGGCCTGCTGGATTGCCTGCCTGGCCTCGTTGACCTTGCCTGAGGCCAGTAACGCCCGTCCTAGTTGGTAACGGAAGCGGGCAATCTCTGGATAGGCCTTCACCGAGGCCTGGCAGAGCTCAACCGCGTCGTCGCCGATCTCGTTCGCCAGCCGGCCCGGGGCAACGCCTTGCAGGTCGAGGGGTTCGCCCGCCGCCCGATCGCAGGGATCAACGCTTGGCGACAGTTTCAGCGTCGCCGCCTTCGACGCGTTGTCGGCACGGATCTGAAAGCCGATATCGACCGGTGTCACGGAGCCGATCTGCGCCTCGTAGCGCAATTTGTCGACATCGTCGGCCATCAAGCTCGATTGAGGCTGCAGGATGCGGTCCGGCAGGGACAGCGTCCCGGTTGCCGGATAGCTTGCAAGCTTCAAGCTGATCGACGGGTCCTTAGCCAGGAAATCCAGCTTCAGCGGAATCGGGCCGACACCGACGGGAATTTCGATCTCGCGGTTTTCGATCGCTTCGGCGGCGTCGGCGATACGAATGCCGCGCTCAACCACCGCCTGCTTCTGCTCGGCCGCGAGTGAGGCCATGAGCTGCTTGCCCTCGGCGCCCGAGCCGTTTCTGATCCGCAACAGCAGAACGCCTTGGGATTCGCCACCCCACTCATTGTGCGTGGTGTAGGCGAGCGTATCCACTTGTTCCTGCCTACCCGCCAATTCGGGGGCGTCCATGCGCAGACGGGGCAGGTCCGCGCCCTTGATCCTTTCGCCCTTGGCCAAGGGCTTGCCATCAAGCGTCAGCCGACCGAGTGCCGGCAGGCTTTCGATGCTGACGCTGACTGCGCCACCGTCGACGTCAACTGGCGCCGGCAGATCCAGTGCGACTGGCCCAATGCCGGACGGCACGATCTTTTCCAATACCGGCGGCAGCGCCGGGCGGCTGGCGCGCGGCATCAGAAAAACATCGTCGAGAAGCGAGGAATTTTCCCATGGAACCTGCTTGCCATCGGTTGCCTTGACCACGTCGCGGCGCACGGCGGACATGACGGCCCTTATCTCCTGGTTCGGCGCCAACGCACGGCGGGAGAAGGCGGAGGAAAATGGGCTGAGATTGCCGCTGCCGTCATAGGCAACGGCTCCCGGCTCGGTGGCAAAGGCGATCAGAGCGTTCTCAGAACCCTTCACCTGCGCCAATCCGCTACCGTTGGCGACGATCAGCTGGTCGCGAAGCCAGTAGTTCTTACGCGGAAAAGGATTGTTGCGGCAGGCGTCGAGGATGATCACCTGGATTTTCGATTTTGAGCGCAATTGCTGCAACAGGTCATCGAGCTTGATTGCCTGAACTTCCACGTCGGCAGCATCCTTGAGCGTGGCGTCGACTGGGATGAGAAAGTTCTCGCCGCCGATCTGGAAGCCATGGCCCGAATAATAGACCACCGCGAGATCAGCACCGTCGGCCGCCGCGAGATAGGTGCGGAAACGCTCCTCGAACTGAAGCCTGGTTAAATCCTTGGCTACGAAAACGTCGAAGCCGGCCATCCGGAACGTGCTTGCGACGTCTCCGGCGTCCTTGTCCGGGTTCTTGAGCGCCGGAATTTCCCGGTATTCGGAATTGCCGATCACAAGAGCAACCCTTCGATCGGCGCTGGCCTCGAAAGTCGTCAGGGTCACAAGGATCAAAGCTGCAAGAAACACGCAGAATCGCGACATGGCAAATCCTCATCCGCTATGATGTTGTAAACCCCAACAGACCCCTTGCAGCTGAGGAGGTCTGTTAAAGAATTCACAATCCGGGCATGAGGGGTGAAGAAATCTAGCGTGCTGACCTTAAATGCTGATTGGCAGATATCTTAATACTGCTTTTAACAAGGGATTTCACGCAGCCTGCGTCTGAAATTCCGGGTTCTGCTTCACCAGCGCGACCTTCAGCTTCTCCATGGCGCGGGCCTCGATCTGGCGGACGCGTTCCTTGGAAATGCCGAGCGTCTCGCCAAGCGCTTCCAGCGTGGCGCCTTCGTCGCTCAGCCGGCGTTCCTCGATGATCCTGAGTTCGCGCGCATTGAGCGCGCCGAGTGCAGCTCTCAGCCACAGCAAGCGGCGTTCGAAATCGATGGTGTCGCTGGCGACCTCATCCGGTAGTGGATCGTCCGAGATCAGGAAGTCCATCCGTTCGGTGGCGCCGGTGTCGTCGGCAAGCGGCGCGTTGAGCGAGGAGTCGGGCGCCGAAAGCCTGGAATCCATCATCGCCACATCGGCCTCGGAGACGCCAAGCGCAACAGAGACTTCGCGGTAAAGCGTGGCGTTTGAGATAGGCTCGGCGCCATTGGCCAGCCGGGCGCGCAGCCGTCTAAGGTTGAAGAACAGAGCCTTTTGCGCCGAAGAGGTGCCGCCGCGCACGATCGACCAGTTGCGCAGGATGTAGTCCTGCATCGAGGCACGGATCCACCAGGTCGCATAGGTCGAGAAGCGCACTTCACGCTCCGGCTCGAAGCGCGCAGCCGCTTCCAGCAGTCCGACATGGCCCTCCTGGATCAGATCGCCGAGCGGCAGGCCGTAATGGCGGAATTTGGAGGCCATGGAGATGACCAGCCGCATATGCGCGACGGTGATCTGGTGCAGCGCCTGCTGGTCCCGGTCTTCCTTCCAGCGCAGTGCCAGAAGATGTTCCTCGTCGCGCTCGAGATAAGGGGCTTTCATTGCCGCGCGGACCATGGTCCGTCCTGCCGTGTCTTCGATCATGCCGCGCTCCTGTTCCCGGACATTTTCGGACGGCCTTGCGGCCGCTATCTCTGTCTTGACGCAATTCCGGACGGAAAATCGGTTTCCCACTTTTCCTGGAATTGCTTTGGGTCTGGCGCAGCTAGGGTTCTTGAAATGGAAACGCAGCGCCCTACAACAACACGGCATGAACGTGCCACACCGGGGATTGGTTCCGCCGCCGATGGTGGTTGTTTTGTGCTGTCGGATAGAGTGCGGGCACACCGAAAAGCAGGGCGATTGGCACTGATCGGCACCTTGTGAGAATCTGATTTCTGGATCGCCATATTTTTGAAATCTGGTTCCTTATTTTGCGGCGCTCTATCTGTCAGTTTCCGGCTCTCACAAGCGCCGGACATCGGCCAAGGACGGGATCACAAAAAAATGAAATGGCTCAATTCGCTCATCGTCGCCGGAACGCTGCAGATTCTGGCTGTCACAGCCGGCCATGCCGGCGCCAATCTCGACCAGATCAAGCAGGCCGGCACGATCAAGGTCGGCACGGAAGGCACCTATCCGCCCTTCACCTACCATAATGATGCCGGCGCGCTGGTCGGCTTTGACGTCGAGATCGCCAAGGCGATCGGCGACAAGCTCGGCGTGAAAGTCGAGTTCCTCGAAGGCAAATGGGATGGGCTGATCGCCGGCCTCGACGCCAACCGCTATGACGCCGTCATCAACCAGGTCGGCATCACCGACGCCCGCAAGGCCAAGTACGACTTCTCCGATCCCTATATCGCCTCCAAGGCGGTGCTGATCGTGCGCGGCGACGAGACAGCCATCAAGACCTTCCCGGATCTCAAGGGCAAGAAGGTGGCATCGTCGCTGACCTCGAACTTCGGCAAGCTCGCCGAGGCCAACGGCGCCGAACTCGTCGGCACGGACGGCTTCGACCAGTCGATCCAGCTGCTGCTTACCGGCCGTGCGGACGCCACCATCAATGACAGCCTGTCCTTCCTCGACTTCAAGAAGCACAAGCCGGATGCCAATGTGAAGATCGCCGCTCAGCAGGAGAACGCCGAGTATTCCGGCGTCATCGTGCGCAAGGGCGATCCGGAGCTGGTGGCGGCGATCAACAAGGCGCTGGCCGACATCAAGGCCGATGGCACCTACAAGAAGATCGCCGACACATATTTCGGCCAGGACGTGTCGCAGTAAGCGTATTCCCAAATTGGTTGTTTGGGCAGGTTGCTTGACCGGCTCTCTCACAAATAGCGGCGGGCCGTCTTGGACGGCTCGCCGTTTTTTCGCATGATATGACAAACGCATAGTCGCACTGCCGGTCTTGGGGACGGCAGTTGTGCGAGGGGAGGAGCCGTTCGTGGCGCACTGGCTGCAATTGATGCTGGACTCGTTGCCGACGCTGTTGTGGGCGGCGCTGATCTTCACCGTACCGCTGACGCTCTTGTCGTTCGTCCTCGGTCTTGCCGTCGGCCTCGGCGCGGCACTTGCCAGGCTGTTCGGATCAAAGCCGCTGGTCGCGATTGTCCGCTTCTATGTCTGGATCTTCCGCGGCACCCCGCTTCTGGTGCAGTTGTTCCTGATCTTCTACGGCTTGCCGTCGGCAGGCATATTGCTCGATGCGTTCACCGCCGCGCTGATCGGCTTTACCTTGAACATCGGCGCCTACACCTCCGAGATCATCCGCGCGGCAATAGGCTCGGTGCCGAAGGGACAGTGGGAAGCGGCCTATTCGATCGGCATGACCTGGAGCCAGGCGATGCGGCGCACCATCCTGCCGCAAGCCGGTCGGGTTGCCGTGCCGCCGCTGTCCAACACTTTCATTTCGCTGGTCAAGGATACGTCGCTGGCCGCCGCCATCACCGTGCCGGAGATGTTCCAGGCGGCGCAGCGCATCGTCGCCACCACCTATGAGCCGCTGATCCTCTATGTCGAGGCGGCAATCCTTTATCTGGCGCTGAGCTCGGTGCTGTCGGCCTTGCAGACGCGGCTGGAGACCCGGCTCAACCGCTATGGCGGCTTCCTGGAGGCCCGCTCATGATCGGCCTCGGCAACATCGAAAAGCGCTTCGGCGACAATCTCGTGCTGAAGGGCGTCACCGTCACCATCGCCGAAGGCAGCGTCACCGCGCTGGTCGGCCCGTCCGGCGGTGGCAAAAGCACGCTCTTGCGCTGCATCAACCTCCTGGAAATCCCGACCTCGGGCACCGTGCGCATCGGCGAGGAGGCCCTCGAATTCCGCCCCGGCGCAAAAATCTCCAGCCGCGACATTCAGCGCCTGCGGCTGCAGACCGGCATGGTGTTCCAGAACTTTCAGCTGTTCCCGCACCGCACGGCCATCGAGAACGTCATGGAAGGCCTCGTGACGGTGCTGAAATGGCCGGCGGCGAAGGCACGCGAACGGGCGCTCGCGTTGCTGGAAAAGGTCGGGATGGCGCACAAGGCGGACGCCTGGCCGGCAACACTATCAGGTGGCCAGCAGCAGCGTGTCGCAATCGCCCGCGCGCTGGCGCCGTCGCCGAAAGTGCTGCTCTGCGACGAGCCGACCTCGGCGCTCGATCCAGAGCTGGCGGAGGAGGTGGTCGAGGTGCTCGGCAAACTCGCCAGCGAAGGCACGACCATGGTGATGGCGACGCATGATCTGCGCCTGGCGTCCAAGATCGCGCAGGAAGTGGTGTTTCTCGATGCCGGCGTGGTTGTCGAAAAGGGGCCGTCCGCCGTGCTGTTCAACAATCCCGAGCAGCAACGGACGAAGCGCTTTATCGCGACGCTGAAGCAAGAGGCGGCGAAGGAGGCGGGCGGCTGAGCCTTCTACCTCCCCTTGTGGGGAGGTCGGACCGAAGGTCCGGGTGGGGCGGCGCTGCCCCACCCCGCTGCTTCGCAGCGACCCTCCCCACAAGGGGGAGGGTAAGACAAAAAACCCGGCGCGAGGCCGGGTTTTTTATGAATTCAAATTCAAAAGCGATCAGGCAGCTTCTTCCTGCTCGGCTTCCTCGTTGTCGGCCTTGGCGCCGCGCTTCGGGCCCTTGTTGAGGTTGACCTCGATCAGGCGCACGGCTTCGGTTTCCGACATGCGGTTGACGGCGGCGATCTCGCGGGCCATGCGGTCGAGCGCTGCTTCATAGAGCTGACGCTCGGAATAGGACTGCTCGGGCTGGTTATCGGCGCGATAGAGGTCGCGCACGACTTCCGAGATCGAGATCAGGTCGCCCGAATTGATCTTGGCATCGTATTCCTGGGCGCGGCGCGACCACATGGTGCGCTTGACGCGGGCGCGGCCCTGCACGACCTTCAGCGCGCGCTCGACGTAATCCTCTTCCGACAGCTTGCGCATGCCGATGGAGGTCGCCTTGGCGACAGGCACTTTCAGCCGCATCTTGTCCTTCTGGAAGTCGATGACGAACAGTTCCAGCTTGTGGCCCGCAACTTCCTGCTCGTCGATCGAGACGATCTGGCCGACGCCATGCGCCGGATAGACGATGTACTCGCCGGTCTTGAAACCGTGACGTGCCACGCTGGACTTCTTCTGCGGGGTGATCGTTGCCATTACGCCCTGAACTCCTTGTTGTGGTACCGGCGGCCTGCCGGTCCGAACGCATGCGACCGGGGCCACCGATCGTTAGCCGCACAACGGATGAACCCATCGGAAAAAGCCGGGACCGGCAAACCGCATCCATAGCGACTGCCTGGCCCAGATCGCTCTGGTCCGATTGGGGATTTCACCTTTCGATGATTTGGGGCGCTTGCGCCATAAATCGATGTTGTGTCACCGGCATGTTTCAAATGGTGTAACACAAAAAGTCGGAAGAATCAAGGTTTTGCTGCGAACGCGAAGGTCGAGCGCCGTCGCCGCCTGTCAAGGCAGTTGATGTATGATGCGCGTTACGCTGCGTTATGACGGTCAAAACGACCGTGCTTTTTTGCGTTGCACATGATCCTTTTCGAAATCGATTCCGATTTCGGGGTCATGCGCTCAGTCGCCTTCGCCGGGCTCGGCGGAGAAGTATTTCTCGAACTTGCCGGCCTCGCCATCGAAGGTCTTGGCGTCTGCCGGAGGCTCCTTCTTGGCGGTGATGTTGGGCCATTTGTCGGCATATTCGGTGTTGACCTGCAGCCATTTGTCGAGACCGGGCTCAGTGTCGGGCTTGATCGCATCGGCCGGGCATTCCGGTTCGCACACGCCGCAGTCGATGCACTCGTCGGGATGTATGACGAGCATGTTCTCGCCTTCGTAGAAGCAGTCGACCGGACAGACCTCGATGCAGTCCATGTACTTGCATTTGATGCAGTTGTCGGTCACGACATAGGTCATTGGTCGGCTCCGGGATGTCCCGTTCTTGTCAGGCTTTTTTGGTGAGGTAACGCCTTTGCCTGCCGCTTGCAAGGGCGGCCATTGCCGGCGGGACCGGCGCTTCCGGAATGGAATTCCAGATCGCCGGCATGGCGGACACCGCCAATGTTCTCAGTCCTCGCCAAACAGCCGGTCGGTTTGCCTGCGCTCTTTCTTGGTCGGCCTGCCGCTGCCGGCTTCGCGCAGTGCCGGAATGGCGTCGGCAACTGCCTCGCCTTTCGGCACCGGCGGCGGGGACATGTCCTCGTAGAGTGTGCGGGCTTCCTCGGCCGGGCCGCGCCGCACGCCTGTAGCCAGCACCTTCCAGACGAAGATGCGGCGTTCGTGCGTGATGGTCAAAACATCGCCAGGCTTGACCAGATCCGAGGCCTGCGCTGCTTTGTCGCTGTTGATGCGGACGCGTCCGGCAATGACCAGCTTGGCGGCCAGCGAACGCGATTTCACCGCGCGCGAAAAGAACAACCACTTGTCGATGCGCTGGCGACCTTCTGCGACCATCGCAGCAAACTACTCTTGTTGGAGCATGATCTTGTCCGAAAACCGGTTCCCACTTTTCGGGATCATGTTCGAGCCTACTTCTTCAGCTGGTCGCGCAAGGCGGCGAGCTTGGCGAAGGGCGAATCCGGATCGAAGCGCACGGGACGCTCCTCGCGCGGCTTGGCCTGGAAGGTCGGCTTGCCGCCTTGGGGGCCGCCTTTGCCTTCCGGCCTGCCGCCCTTCCAGTCGGGCCGGCCTTCGCGGCGCTCGCCTTGCGGCTTGCCATCACGGCGTTGTTCGCCCTCGGCCTGCGGCTTTGGCTTGAACTTCGAGCGGTCGAAGCGCGGCTTGGCAGCACCGTCGCGCTGATCGCGGCGGCCCTGATAGGCCGGACGCTCGCCAGTCGCGGGCTGTCCGGCAGCATCGGCCGGCGCATCGGTGCGTGCGGCCTGGCCGTTGCGCGGGCGATTGTCCCTGCGGTTTTCGTGGCGCTGGCGTGGACGCTGCTCGAAACGACCCTGCCGCCACAGCAAGATGGGCTTTGGGGCTTCGACCTCGGCTGCTCCACCCTCCCCCTCGTGGGGAGGGTCGGCGCGCAGCGCCGGGGCGGGGGCCGCGCTGGCGTCGGTGGTAGCGGCTGCAGCGCCGGCTGTGTCTGTGCCTGCTTCGTCAGCGCTGTCACCCCCACCCGCGTCGCTTCGCGCCGCGACCTCCCCCATCGAGGGGGAGGTAAGGGCGTCGGCGTTCTCGGTGACAGCGACGTCGGCTGCGACCTCTGCAACAGGCGAAACGTCTTCCGCGATTTCTGAGAGGGCCTCGACGTGCTCTTCCGCAACGGGTTCCGCCGCAGGTTCGGCGGCGGCCTCTACCGTATCCTCTGCGGCGGTGGCTTCAACGGTCGCATCCGGTTCCGAGCTGTCGGTCGGTGCTTCGGCGACGGCTTCATTTGCAGCGGCTTCCGCCGCCTGCTGCTCGGCCTTTGCAGCCGCTTCCGCCAGCTTGGCCGCTGCAGCTTCCTTCGCGGCATTATCCTGCGCTTCCAGCCGCGCCTTCACTTCTGCGGGCGGCTTCGGCTCGGCGCGGTAGCCAAGACCTTTCAGGATTTCTTCCATGTCGTCGGCGGTGGCGCCGAGGATCGACATCATCGGCGGCGTCACCATGAAGGACTGGCCGTCATAGGCGCCGTCGGGGCGCTGTCCGAGACCTGGCTTCCAGTTGGTCGCCGGGCGGATCAGGTCGGCCAGCCGTTCCAGAATGTCGATGCGCACGGCGCGGCGGCCGAGATTGCGATAGCCAGCGAGCTTGTAGAAGCTCTTGTCGAAAGCCGGGTCGATGACCACCGAGGTGCGGCCGGAGGCCAGTGCGTGGACGACGTCACCAAAGCCGGGCTTGTCCTTGCCGTCGTTCTTCAACGCCCATAGCAGCGTTATCAGTCCGGCGGGTGCCGGCTTGATAAGTGCCGGTACGAAGACATGGTAGGCGCCGAAGCGGACGCCGAGCCGGCGAAGTGCTGCGCGTCCCTCCTGGTCGAGCGACTTCATCTCCTCGGCGATGTCGCGGCGGTTGATGAGGCCGAAATGCTCGACGAGCTGGAAGGCGATGCCGCGGCCGATGCCGGTGATCTGCTCGGCATTCTTCAGGTCGACCAGCGGCTTCAGCAGCAACTCGATCTGGAAATTGACGAAGCGCTCGGCGCGCGCGGCAACCTTGTCGCGGGCC
Organism: Hyphomicrobiales bacterium; assembly: GCA_900472295.1. Lineage (GTDB taxonomy): Bacteria > Pseudomonadota > Alphaproteobacteria > Rhizobiales > Rhizobiaceae > Mesorhizobium. Next base: position 204,272 of record UCIA01000003.1, read on the forward strand.
GGGCCGGTCAGCTGTTCGTCGGCCAGCAGCACCAGGCGCGGCTTCAGCGCGTCTTCGCCGGAAACCAGCGTGCCGATCGGTGCGCCGATCCAGCGCAGCGTGCCGTCGGATCCGAGCGCAAGGTCGCCATTGGCGCAGGCGCCGAAGCGTTCGGCGCGCGCCTCGAACTCGGCGGCCAGCGCTTTTTGCGCTGCTGTGCGCACGGCCTTGGCGTCTTCGCCGCCGGCGCTCTGGTCGGCGGTGAAGCGGAACCCTTGCAACTCGCCGACGTGATGGCCTTCGACAAGGACGGTTCCGGTAGGACTGATTTCGGCTTCAGGCATTGTATTTTCTCTAAGGCGCCGCATGAGGACGGAAGTCCTGCGGTCTACAAACCGTTTCGTCAACCGCTCATGCAGCGCATCCGACAATCTGTCTTCGATTTCGCGCGTCTTTTCCTGCCAGTGTGCCTGATCGGCCAGCCAGCCCGGCCTGTTGGACACGAATGTCCAGGTGCGGATCTGGGCAATGCGGTGCGACAGCGTGTCGATATCGCCTTCGGTCGTGTCGGCGCGGCGCACCTGCTCGGCCATGTAGTTCTCGTCGACATGGCCGTGTTTGGCGAGGTCCGTGTAGATCGAGGCGATCAGGTCGGAGTGCTGGGCCGGTGCGATCTTGCGGTAGTCGGGCAGCGCGCAGGCTTCCCACAGCAGCGCCACGCGTTTGGCGTTGGTGGCGAGCGCACGAATGGCCTCGTCGCGGGAGAGATGCTCGAGCGCCTGCGCATCGACCGCCGGCAGCGCCCGCGTCAAGCCTTCGACCGGCGCGTTGGTCTCGATCGAGCGTTTCAGCGCATCGAGGCTGGCGAAATCGAAATGCGCGGTGCGCCACTGCAGCACCTTCACCGGATCGAACTCGTGCCCCTCGATGCGCTTGACCAGTTCCTCGTCCAGCGGGTCGACCTGGCCGGTGACGCCGAAAGTGCCGTCGCGCAGATGTCGGCCGGCGCGGCCGGCGATCTGGCCCAGCTCGGCCGCCGTCAGATTGCGATACTGGTAGCCGTCGAATTTGCGGTTCTGGGCAAAGGCGACGTGGTCGAGATCGAGGTTGAGGCCCATGCCGATGGCATCGGTGGCGACGAGATAGTCGACATCCCCCGCCTGGAACATCGCCACCTGCGCGTTGCGGGTGCGTGGGCTGAGCGCGCCGAGCACGACAGCGGCACCGCCCTGCTGACGACGGATCAATTCGCCGATGGCATAGACCTCGTCGGCGGAGAAGGCGACGATGGCGGTGCGCCTGGGCAGGCGGGTCAGCTTCTTCGAACCGGCGTAGGCGAGATGCGACAGCCGCGGCCGCGTCACCACCGAGACGCCTCTCAGCAGCTTTTGCAGGATGCCATGCATGGTGGCCGCGCCGAGCAGCAGCGTTTCCTGGCGGCCGCGCAAGTGCAGGATGCGGTCGGTGAAGATATGGCCGCGTTCGAGATCGCCGGCCAGCTGCACCTCGTCGATGGCGACGAAAGCGGCGTCGGTCTCGCGCGGCATGGCCTCGACGGTGCAGACCGAGTATTTGGCGCCCGGCGGCTGGATCTTCTCCTCGCCGGTGATCAGCGCCACCTTGTGGGCGCCGACCTTCTCGCAGACGCGGGCGTAGACTTCGCGCGCCAGCAGCCGCAGCGGCAGACCGATAATGCCGCTCTCATGCGCCACCATGCGCTCGATGGCGAGATGGGTCTTGCCGGTGTTGGTGGGACCCAGCACGGCAGTCACGTCGCGGCCCGACAGGATCAGCGGCTCGGTGTGTTTCGGCTGGATGTTCATCGGCCCGGAAATGAGGCTTTCTGCATCGTGTGGTCGGAAGCACGCCTTAAATGGCGCGTGTGACTGGCGACACATAGGGATTTCAGGCAAGAAGCGAAAGCAGAATGTTCCGGCGGCAGCCCGCGGCCCGGCTCGAGTCTTCAGAATCGCTCCTGATTAACAGTTAGAACGAGTCTGGAACGAATCGGCGACGAATCAGTGACTCCCGCAGATTCAGCTTTTGTTCACGGCTACATGTGGGCTTTGCGAGCGGGAGTCTCACCACATGCTGAATCATGGAAACTGGCCCGATTCATGCAGGGCGAGCATCACGGTTAAGCTTTGCCGGTGAAGCATCGCCGTGGTTCGATCGGCGTCGGCCAAGATTATGAAATTATTGACTTTTCTTAACAGGTCTTAATCATTTGGCAGAGCTTTCGGCCTTCGGCCGTTAACGTTCCGGTCAAAGCCGGAACGAATCGGCGACGAATCAGCGATGGGCCGATCTTCCCGGTTTGTTCACCCCAACATGTTGTGTTATCCACAGCTTGTCCACCGAGAACTCACAGCTTGTAAACCGGGTTTCGCACAGCCGGCACCGCTGCCGTTAATCTTTGCGTGCCGGAACGGGTCAATGCCTTATGGAGAGGCTCTGGGAACATGTTCCGCCGGAGATAAAAAACGGGCCGCTTAACGGCCCGTTTTTCTCTCAGCCGAAATATCGACCCTCAGGCGAAGTACTGGCCGCCATTGGCGGTGATGGTCGAGCCGGTGATGAAGCCGGCATCCTCGGAAGCGAGGAAGACGACGCAGCGCGCGATCTCTTCCGGTTCGCCGAGCCGGCCGACCGGGATCTGCGGGATGATGCGCTCGTTGAGCACCTTCTCGTCGATCGCCTTGACCATCTCGGTGGCGATGTAGCCGGGGCAGATGACGTTGACGGTGATGCCGGCGCGTGCCCCTTCCTGCGCAAGCGCCTTGGAGAAACCGATGTCGCCGGCCTTGGCGGCGGAATAATTGACCTGGCCGGCCTGGCCCTTCTGACCGTTGATCGACGAGATGGTGATGACGCGGCCGAACTTGCGGTCGCGCATGCCGCCCCACAGCGGATGCGTCATGTTGAAGACGCCGGAGAGGTTGGTGTCGATCACCTCTTTCCACTGCTCGCGCGTCAGCTTGTGGAACATGGCGTCGCGGGTGATGCCGGCATTGTTGACCAGCACCGAGACCGGGCCGAGATCGGCCTCGACCTGTTTGATCCCGGCAGCGCAGGCGTCGTAGTCGGCGACCGACCATTTGTAGGTCTTGATGCCGGTTTGCGCGCTGAACTTTCCCGCCGCCTCGTCATTGCCGGCATAGTTGGCGGCAACGGTATAACCCGCATTCTTCAGGCCGATCGAAATGGCGGCGCCGATGCCGCGCGATCCACCGGTGACGAGCGCTACTTTGGTCATTGAAAGTTCTTCCTCCCTTTGGTCGGAAGAAGGGAATAGGGAGTAGGGAATAGCGAGTAGGGGTCGATATCCCGCCGCGCTGCTCCTTTTCCCTATTCACTACTCCCTATTCACTACTCACTTCTTTTTCAGAGCGCTTCCACGCACAGAGCGACGCCCATGCCGCCGCCGATGCACAGTGTGGCGAGGCCCTTCTTGGCGCCCCGGCGGCGCATCTCGAAAACCAGCGTGTTGAAGACGCGGGCGCCCGACGCGCCGATCGGGTGGCCGATGGCAATGGCGCCGCCATTGACGTTGACGATCGACGTATCCCAGCCCATGCCCTTGTTGACGGCACAGGCCTGCGCGGCGAAGGCCTCGTTGGCCTCGACGAGGTCGAGGTCCTTGACCGACCAGCCGGCCTTTTCCAGAGCCCGCTTCGAAGCCGGGATCGGTCCGGTGCCCATGATCGCAGGATCGACGCCGGCGGTCGCCCATGAAGCGATGCGCACCAGCGGGGTGATGCCGCGCCTTGTGGCCTCGGCCTCGCTCATCAGCAGCGCGCCGGCAGCACCGTCATTGATGCCGGAGGCATTGGCGGCGGTCACCGTGCCGTCCTTGTCGAAAGCCGGCTTCAGCTTGGACATGGCGTCGATGGTGGCGCCATGGCGGATGTATTCATCCTGGTCGACGATGGTGTCGCCCTTCCTGCCCTTGATGGTGACGGCGACGATCTCGTCCTTGAACTTGCCGGCCTTCTGCGCGGCCTCGGCCTTGTTCTGCGAGGCAACGGCGAACTGGTCCTGGTCGTCGCGGGTGATCTGGAACTGGCGGGCGACATTCTCGGCGGTGTTGCCCATGTGGTAGCCGTTGAAGGCGTCCCACAGGCCGTCCTTGATCATGGTGTCGATCATCTTGTAGTCGCCCATCTTGACGCCGGCGCGCAGATGCTCGGCGTGCGGCGACAGCGACATCGATTCCTGGCCGCCGGCGATGATTACCTTGGCGTCGCCGGTGGCGATCTGCTGCATGCCGAGCGCGATGGCGCGCAGGCCCGAGCCGCAAACCTGGTTGAGGCTCCAGGCGGTGGTCTCTTTGGGCAGGCCGGCATTGATCGACGCCTGGCGGGCCGGGTTCTGGCCCTGCGCTGCCGTCAGCACCTGGCCGAGAATGACCTCGTCGACTTCGCCGGGTTCGACACCGGCGCGGGACAAAAGCTCCTTGATGACGACGGCGCCAAGCTCATGCGCCGGGGTGGCGGCGAAGGCGCCGTTGAAGGAGCCGACAGCCGTGCGCGCGGCGCTGGCGACAACGATTGAATTGGAAGCGGACATTTTTCTCTCCAGACTTCTAGGTCTTATTCTCTAGTGTTGTTGGGACTTTTCTTGCCCGTTCCACACCCCAAGTCAAACCGGAAATGGGCATGCCCGCCATGCGCGGCAAGCAGAGCACGAGCGGCCGGCGCCATCGCCCGGCCTTTGCTGCGCAGCATAATTGGCCCGCCATGCAGCATTTAGTGATGCCGCACTGCACAAACCGCTTGGAATTATGGAGCTTTTGCGCTTATCCTTAAAAATGGCGCAATCGTTACCGGCGGCTTACTCAGGCGCGCCGGTGTCCTGGGAGGATGCTGATGGCCGCGAAAGACGACCCGATCATTATCAAGAAATATGCCAACCGCCGGCTCTACAACACCGGCACCAGCACCTATGTGACGCTCGAGGATCTGGCCGAGATGGTCAAGAAGGGCGAGGAGTTCACGGTCCAGGATGCCAAGACCGGCGACGACATCACGCATCCGGTACTGACGCAGATCATCTTCGAGCTGGAGAACAAGGATGGGCAAAACATGCTGCCGATCCCGTTCTTGCGCCAGCTGATCGCCTTCTATGGCGACCAGATGCAGCAGATCGTGCCGAGCTTCCTGGAACAGTCGATGATGGCCTTCTCCAAGGAACAGGAGCGTTTCCGCGAGCAGATGAAGGGCGCTATCGGCAAGTCGCCGCTCGATGTGATGAAGATCGCCACGCCGATCAAGGCGCTGGAAGAGCAGACGCGCCGCAACATGGAAATGTTCCAGAACGCCATGCGCCTGTTCACGCCGTTCCCGGCCGCCCCGGGGTCGAACGGCGCGGCCACGGCTGCACCCGAGCCGGCCCGCAAGGAAGCGCCGGAAAAGAGCGGCGATGACCTTCAGGAGTTGAAGGAACAGATCGCCGCCATGCAGCGCAAGCTCGACACGATGTCGTAAGCGACCGTCGCATGGCTGACCGCTTCTATTGGTTGAGGCGGTCTTGCCCTCACGAGTCGATTTTCAGCTGCCACGGTTCCCAGATTTCGTCGGTCTCCCCGCCAAGTGAGCGGTAGAAAGCCTTGGCCGGCATGTTGGATTTCAGCACCGTCCATTTGATGGCCGATGCGCCGATGCCGGCGGCGTATTGGCGAAGCTGCTCAATAAGCGCCTGGCCGACCGCCATGCCGCGCGCCGCTTCAGTGATGTAGAGTTCCTTCAGCCAGACGACCGGCTTCAGGTCGTAGGTCCAGGGGATGATGTAGTGGACGGCGATGCCGACGATCACGTCCTCGCACACCGCCACCAACACGCCGAACCGGGGCGATGGCCCCAGCCCGTGTTCGATGAGGTCCGCTTCGGTGACGCGAAGCTTGTCGTCATAACCCTCGAACATCGCCAGTGCCCGCATGAGGGCGAGCACCGCACCGACATCGGGTCGCTCGAACGGCCGAACTGTAACCATCGCCATCTGCTTGCTTTCCCTTTTCAGTGTCGACCATATCGCGTGAACCCTCCCGCGCCAGCCTTGTCCTGAATCAAGGGTCATGCGTGCAAGATACCGGGCTCCTTGCCGGATGCGAAAGGGAGGTCCTCGTCCTGCCAGCCGGTTATGCCGCCAATCATGATCTTCACGGGACGACCGAGACTGGCCAGCTTGAAGGCCGCCCGATCGGCGCCATTGCAATGCGGTCCCGCGCAATAGACGACGAACAGCGTCTCTACCGGCCATTGCGCCATTCGCTCGGCCGATATTTCGCGGTGCGGCAAATGCAGGGCGCCCGGCACATGGCGGCGCTCATATGCGTCCGGCGAACCGACCACATGAAGAAGGACAAAATCCTGCTCGCCGCTCCGCAGCACTGCTGCGACGTCGGAGCAGTCTGTCTCGACGGAAAGCCGGCGCAGGAAATGGTCGCGGGCGATGTCCGGCGATGCCGCCGGAATGTCTGTCACGTAGCTCATCTGGTACCTCCGTTGCTGATGCGACGGAGAGATAAAGCATCAGGCGGGGCGATTGCAGCTGGCAGCTTTGCCATATATCGTCAAGATCATGCCAAATGCATCCTCCCCTCCCAGCAACCCTCTCGTCGTTGCCGTCGCCTATGACGGGCTGTGCACGTTCGAGTTCGGCGTGGCGGTTGAAGTCTTCGCTCTGCCCAGGCCGGAAATGGGCAAGGATTGGTACCGTTTTGCCGTTGCCGGGATCGACGCTGGTGAAATGCGTGCGCTGGGTGGTGTGCGCATCGTTGCCGATGGCGGCGCCGATCTGATCGGCCAGGCAGGCACGGTGATCGTGCCTGGATGGCGCGGATCGGAGGCTCCGGTGCCGCCGGTGCTGATCGAGGCGCTTCGAAAGGCACATGAGAGGGGCGCCCGAATTCTTTCGATCTGTTCGGGCGTGTTCGTGCTTGCCGCCGCCGGCCTGCTTGCCGGCAAAAGGGCGACCACGCATTGGCGCTACAGCGAGAAACTGCGGGAGCTGTATCCCGACATCACCGTGGTTCCCGACGTTTTGTACATCGACGAGGGAAATGTCCTGACATCGGCGGGAAGTGCCGCGGGCATCGATCTTTGCCTGCATCTGGTCCGGCGCGATTTCGGCACCAAAGCCGCAAACATGGTGGCGCGTCGCCTGGTCGTGCCGCCGCACCGCGACGGCGGCCAGGCGCAATATGTCGAAAGCTCCGTTCCCGAGCCGCACGAGCGCAGCCGGCTTGGCCCGTTGATCGACAGAATGCGCGCCAATATTTCGGCCGACTATACCGTCGCCACCTTGGCCGAACTTGCCGGCATGAGCGAGCGGACATTCCTGCGCCGGTTCGCCGCTGCTACCGGCGTCACGCCGGCGCGCTGGCTGCTCTCGGAACGGCTTTCACGGGCGCGCACGCTGCTGGAAGATACCGTCATGCCGATCGAGCTGATTGCCGAGACCGCCGGCTTTGGCGCGGCAGGTACGTTGCGGCATCATTTCCGCCAGCAGTTTGCCACGACGCCAATCGCCTACCGTACGCGGTTCGGGGCGAAGTCAGCTTGACGCGGTCAGGTCAAGGATCCGACATAGCGGCCGCGTGGCCTGATGATGCTGCCGCTCGTGATCTGTTCGACCATATGCGCCGCCCAGCCGACGCTGCGCCCGAGCGCGAACAGTTGGAATGGCGCATCGCGCGGCAAGCCAAGGCCGCGCGTCAGAGCGGCCAGGGCGAAGTCGATGTTGGGGTGCGCGCCGGTCGCGGCCATGGCGGCTTTTTGCAGCTGCTGCAGCGTCTCGTCGACAGGGATCGCCGCCAGAAGTGCGATGGCTCGCGGGTCTCCCTCGGGATAGAGCGGATGGCCGAATGCCGGCAGTGGCCGGTCATGGCCGAGCCAGCGCCGGATCGCCGCATCGGCGCCGTGTGCCGCTGCATCTTCGGCCAGTTGCATCACCGCTTCGCCGGCGCCGCCGTGGCGCGGGCCGGATAAAGTTGCCAGGCCGGCCAGCAGGCAAGCGGCAGGCGAGGCACCGGTCGAGGCGGCGACGCGGGCGGCGAAGGTCGATGCGTTGAGTTCATGATCGGCGAGCAGGACGAGGGCGCAGCGGATCGCTTCCGCTCCCGTCGCATCCACCCACCAGCCCTGCGCCAAGCGTTGGTGGACAGGGTTTGTGCCGGCCACAGCGCCCAGCGACTGCGCCAGCGCTGCGACTGTGTGTGCGGCTTCAGTGCACAGCGATGCGGCGCTGCGTCCGAGTGAAGGCCGCCCCTGGCCGGCTAGCATGGCAAGCTGCGCAAAGGCCGCGACGCGACCGACTGGATGAGGCGCTTCAGATGACGGAGCTTTGAACGTCACCGGTTCGGCCGAGGCCCACAGCAGTGCGGCGGTTTCCTCCAATGTCGCCCATTTTGAGAGCGCAGCGGCGTCCTGCCCCCGATAGATGAGGCGACCGTGCACCACGGTCGAAATCGCTGTCGCGATTGATGGCTCGCCCCACGCAATCGCACTCTCGGCGATGGCCGAGGGGCTGCGTCCGCGCGCGCGGCGGGTCGCCAGTGCCGCGATGTCGTCGGCGCGGTACTGGCTGCGGCGCGGATCGGTTTCATCCGGCCGCATCCCGATGCGGCCGCGGCTGACATAGGCGTAGAGCGTCTGCGGCCGGACTTTCAGCCTTTCAAGCGCTTCTTCCCGCGACAGCCATTCGGACATGATCAGCTCTGATATTGATTCTATTGATCAAGATTGATTGATATGTTGCCCACCCCTTATCTCCTGTGCAGAAAAGCTGCAAGGAGATGAGACATGGCAAACGGGCTCGATGATGTGGTGGCGGCGGAGACGGTGCTGTCCGATGTCGACGGTCTTGGCGGCCGCCTGACGATCCGCGGTCATTCGCTGCCGGAACTGGCAGGCCGATGGACTTTCCCGCAAGTGGTCCGCCTGCTGCTCGACGGCTTCTTCGATGACCTTCCCGGCGACGCCGAACTCGCGGCTCGACTGGGCAAGGCTCGTGTCGAAGTGTTCGAGCGGCTTGCGCCTTCGCTGCCATTGCTGGCGCCGCTTGAGGTCTACAGCGCCATGCGCGCCGGCATGGCGCTGCTGCCGGACGGCGAGACGCTGACGGATGCCTTGCGGTTGATCGCGGCGCCCGCCGTGCTGACGCCGGCCCTGCTGCGCCTGTCGCGCGGCGAGCAGCCGATCGCGCCCGACCTAAAGGCCGATCATGCGGCTGACATGTTGAGGATGCTGAAGGGGTCGATCCCGTCGCCGGCCTTGGCCAAGGCACTCGACACCTATCTGGTGACCGTCTGCGACCACGGCCTCAACGCCTCGACCTTCGCCACCCGCGTCGTCGCTTCGACGCTGGCCGGCCTGACTTCGTCGGTGCTGGCCGGGCTCGGCGCGCTCAAAGGGCCGCTGCATGGCGGCGCGCCCGGCCCGGTGATCGAAATGCTCGACGCAATCCAGGCGCATGGCGATGCCGCCGGCTGGCTGCGCGACGAAGTCCAGCATGGCGAGCGCATCATGGGTTTCGGCCACCGCATCTACCGCGTGCGCGATCCACGCGCCGATGTGCTCAAGGCCGTCTTGAGGCAGCTCGGCGGCGAAGGCGAGACCGGCCGCCGGCTGGCCTTCGCCGAAAAGGTCGAACAGACCGCGCTCGAGGTGCTGCGGATCGCGAAGCCGCAGCGATCGCTGCAGACCAATGTCGAGTTCTACACCGCGCTGCTGCTGGAAGCGGCGGGGTTTCCGCCACAGGCCTTCAGCAATGTCTTTGCCGCCGGGCGCGTCGCCGGCTGGATCGCGCATGCGCGCGAACAGCAGACCACGGGCCGGCTGATCCGGCCGCAGTCGCGCTATATCGGGCCGGTGCCGAAGCTTGTGGCCTGAGGTTCCAAGCCTGTTTCGGCAGAATGGCCCCTCCACCTCACGGCGGAGGGGCTTTTTCTTCATCACCAAAATTTCATGTGATCACGCGACCGTGTTCGTGTTCTTGCCTCGGTCATCCCTTATATGCTGCACTGCAACATAAGTCCGCTGCAGCTGAACCCGCACGATTCCCGGGCGGGATGAGGCAGCAGCGACCAAACCGATACAGGAACGCCATGACCAAGAACGGCAAGGCGGAGGAAACAAAGAAGATCAACATCGCGCTGCAGGGCGGCGGCTCGCACGGGGCTTTCTCCTGGGGCGTGCTCGACCGGCTGCTGGAGGATGGCAGGCTCGATATATCAGCAGTGTCCGGCACCAGCGCCGGCGCCATGAACGCAGTCGCGCTGGCCGACGGATTTGTGCGCGGCGGCGTTGAAGGCGCACGCAAGAAGCTCGACGATTTCTGGCGCGCGGTGGCGGCGAAAGGCCGCTTCAGCCCGGTGCAGCGCATGCCGTGGGACATCGCCTGGGGCAACTGGTCGATCGAAAACACGCCCGGCTATTTCTTCTTCGACACCATGTCGCGGGTGTTTTCGCCCTATGTCGCCAATCCGCTGGGCTTGAACCCGCTGCGCGATGTGGTCGAACAGGAGATCGATTTCGCCAATGTCCATGCCTGCAAGTCGATGGAGCTTTTCATCTCGGCAACCAATGTCGAGACCGGGCAATTGCGCGTCTTTTCCGACGGCGAGATCGACCTCGACACGGTGATGGCCTCGGCCTGCCTGCCGCAATTGTTCCGCGCCGTCGAGATCAAGGGCGTGCCCTATTGGGATGGCGGCTATGGCGGCAATCCGGCGCTTTATCCGTTCTTCAAGACGGCGGCGACCGAGGATGTGCTTCTGGTGCAGATCAATCCCGTGGTGCGCGAAGGCACGCCAAGGAGCGCCAACGAGATCCAGAACCGTATCGACGAGATCACCTTCAACCACGGGCTGCTGAACGAATTCCGCTCGATCGCCTTCGTCAAGGAGCTGATCGCCGCCGGCCGCTTGCCGCGCGGCGAATATCGCGACATCCGCATGCACCGCATCGATGCCGACGAGGCGTTCAAGGATTTGTCGGCGTCGTCCAAGGTCAATGCCGAATGGGCCTTCCTGACCTATTTGCGCGACCTTGGCCGCATAGCGGCCAGCGACTGGCTGGAGGAGAATTACGACGCCGTCGGCAAGCGGCCGACGCTCGATCTGTCCGGCGAGCTCGACGACGGCTTCAAGCCGGTGCGCGGGCCTGCACCGGGGCGGCGGGTCAAGGAGTTCCTCGCCGCGCGCAAGAAGCCGGAGGCGGAGCGGCGTCAGGCCTGAAGGGCGAGGTCGATCACCTTGACCAGCGCGGCCGCGGCCTTGCGCTGGTCGTCCGCGTCGCTGATGCGCGCCTTCATGCCTTCCAGGCCGTCAAGCAGCATGTCGGCGAGCAGGTGCGCCGACAGGTCCCTGGCGGCCAGATCGGCGCCGTTGCGCTTTGCCTCGTTCTCGATCGCCGTGGCGATATGTGCGCCAAGGCCGTCGCGCCAGCAGCCGACCAGATCGGCAAGGCTCGATTTCATGTCGAGCAGCTCGGCGCCGTGCGGCGAGGCAATCACGTTGCGCATCATCGAGAACAGCGCCTCGTCGATGGCCCGCATGACGCGCTCGGCAAAGGCGCCTTCGCCGGCCAAGGCCAGTTTCGCAGCCTCGACCGAGCGCGACAAAATCATCATGGCTATGGCGCGGAAAATATCGGTCTTGTTCTTGAACAGCAGATAGAGCGCCGGCCGCGACATATCGGCGGCGCGCGCAATATCGTCCATGGTGGTGCGCGAAAAACCATAGGCCAGAAACACCTTCATCGCGCCGTCCAGAATGCGGACGCGCCTCGGGTCTGTGGTGGTGATGTCTTCGATCTGATTCACGGCTGCGACACTACCTGCGGAACCTCTATTGACAAAATTACGAAATTTGTCAACTTGTATGGAGTGAATGGCTGATCTACCATTCTTCAGGCAATGGACGACAACGAAGGGTATCCCCATGCGCCTCACCGTCGACGGTCAGTCGTTCGATATCGATGCCGATCCCGAAATGCCGCTGCTATGGGCGCTGCGCGATCTCATCGGCAAGACCGGGCCGAAATTCGGCTGCGGCATCGCCGCCTGCGGCGCCTGCACGGTGCATGTCGACGGCCAGGCGGTCCGCTCCTGCTCGCTGCCGGTCGGCCAGGCCACAGGGACCATCACCACCATCGAGGGCATCGGCGCGCCCGGCAAACTGCATCCGGTGCAGCAGGCCTGGCTGGAAGAGCAGGTCGCGCAATGCGGCTACTGCCAGGCCGGACAGATCATGAGCGCGGTGGCGCTGCTCAACGAAGTCGCCGATCCGACCGACGCCGACATCGACAACGCCATGGGCGGCAATCTCTGCCGCTGTGGCACCTATCCGAAGATCCGCGCCGCCATCAAGAAAGCGGCCGTGCTCAAGACGGCGGGGCTCTGATCATGGCCAGTGTCGCAAAGATCGCGCGCCGAACCTTTCTCATCGGCGCGGCCGCCATCGCCGGTGGCGTCGCCGTCGGCTACTACTATTACCGCAAGCCCTACCCGAACCCGCTGGAGGGCGATCTCGCCGCCGGAGAGGCGACCTTCAACCCCTATGTGAAGATCGGCGCCGACAATACCATCACCATCGTCGCGCCGCGCGCCGAGATGGGGCAAGGCATTTCGACGACGCTTGCCGTCATGGTCGCCGAAGAGCTCGATGTCAGTCTCGACCAGGTCAAGGTCGAACACGGCCCGGCCTCCTATGCCTACTACAACGCGGCGATACTGGAAGAGGGCGGTCCGTTCGCTTTCTTCGACGAGAGCATGACCGCCGAGGCGGTGCGTTCAGGCTTGGGCGTGGTCGGCAAATTCCTTGCTTTGCAAGGCACCGGCGGGTCGGCTTCGACGCGCGACGGTTTCGACAAGATGCGGCAGGCAGGCGCTGCCGCACGGCAGATGCTGATCGCGGCGGCGGCGCAGAAACTTGGCGCTGCGGCCGCCGATCTCGAAACGGCCAACGGCTCGATCCTGCACAGGAAGTCGGGCACGTCACTGACCTATGGCGAGGTCGCTGCGAGCGCTGCCGCAATGACACCGCCGGCGGAAGTACGGCTCAAGGACAAAGCCGACTGGAAACTGCTGGGCAAGCCGCAAAAGCGCATCGACATGCTGGCCAAGGTCACCGGCGCGCCGATCTTCGGCATCGATGTCAAACTACCGGACATGCTCTACGGCACGGTGAAGATGAGCCCGCGCTTTTGGTCGAAGCCGGTCAGCGCCGACCTCGCCAAGGCCGAAAAGATGCCCGGTGTGATCAAGATCGTGCCGCTCGAAACGAACTATGGCCACGGCTTCGGCGTGATTGCTGAAAATACCTGGGCGGCGTTCAATGCGGCGGAAGCGATTGAGGCCAAATGGGCCGAACCCGAATATCCGCCGGACAGCGCCGCCATTGCCGGGGTGCTGACGCAGGCGCTTGGCGCCGAGGGCTCGGCGATGCGCGACGATGGCGATGTCGTCAAGGCCTTGGCTGATGCACTGCCCGAAAAGGTCATCGAGGCTGAGTACGCCGTGCCCTATCTGGCGCATGCGACGATGGAGCCGATGAATGCCACGGCGCGGCTCAAGGACGGCGTGCTCGACATCTGGTGCGGCAACCAGGCGCCGACCCTGGTGCGCCAACTCTGCGCCAATTTGGTCGGCATCGAGCAGGACAAGGTGACGGTCCACACCACCTTCATGGGCGGCGGCTTCGGCCGCCGTGTCGAGGTCGATTATGCGCTGTGCGCGGCGCTGATGGCGAAAGCGGCCGATGGTCGGCCGGTCAAGGTGACGTGGACGCGCGAAGAGGACATGCGCCACGATGCCTACCGGCCGGCGGCTGTCGGCAAATTCCGGGCGCGCCTCGGCGATGATGGCCTGCCGGTCGCCGTCGACATGACGATCGCTTCACCGTCGATGATCGCCAGCACCTTGCGCAGGCTGTTTCCCTCGATATCGCCGCTCGGCCCCGACAAATCCATCGTCGACGGCGCTTTCAACCAGCCCTATACGATCCCGAATTATCGGGTGACCGGCATCGCGGCACCCGTCACCATCCCCGTCGGTTCCTGGCGATCGGTCGGCAGCTCGATCAACGGCTTCTTTCATGAAGGGTTTCTGGATGAGGTCGCCGTTGCCGGAAAAACCGACCCGGTCGAACTGCGAAAAAAGCTGATGGCCGCCTATCCCTCCGCCGTGAAGGTGGTCGAGAAGGTCGCCGCGATGGCGAAATGGGGCGAGGCGCTGCCGGCCGGCAAGGCCAAGGGCATGGCTTTCACGCTGTCCTTCGGCAGCTGGGTCGGCGAGATCGTCCAGGTTGCCGACACGCCCGCCGGCATCCGCATCGAGAAGGTGTGGATCGCCGCCGATGTCGGCACCGCGCTCGATCCGGGCATCATCGAGGCGCAGCTCATCTCCGCCGCCATTTACGGCCTGTCGGCGGCGATGGGTCAGGAAATCACCTTCGCCGATGGCATGGTCGAACAGTCGAATTTTCACGATTTCGATGCCATGCGCATCTTTCAGTGCCCAGTCTTCGAGGTCGCCATATTGGAGAATTTCCACAAAATGGGTGGCGTCGGCGAGGTCGGCACGCCGCCGGCGGCGCCGGCACTTGCCAATGCCATTTTCGCGCTCACCGGAAAGCGCATCCGGACGCTGCCGCTGTCGAAGATGGTGGCCTTCGCATGAAAAAGCTCCTCATCATGCTGACGCCTCTTGCCATCATGTTTTCGGTAGCGCCCTTCGCAACCGCACAAGAAGGGCAGCCGCCGACGCCGGTGGCGGTCGACGCCGCCAAAGGTCTGCCCGAATGGGACAAGATCTTCACCGTGTTCTCGCATCCGCGCTGCGCTAACTGTCATGTCGCCGATGACCGGCCGCGCTGGTCCGGCGCTCACTATGGCGGCACGCGCGTTCATGCCTTCAACGTCCAGCGCGGCGCCGACGGCTCCGGTTTCGGCAATCCGGGCCTGCGCTGCACCACATGTCATTTTTCCAGCAATTCCAGTGCATTGCACGGGCCGCCCGGGGCCGAGAACTGGCATCTGGCGCCGGCAGAGATGGTCTGGTTCGGCAGATCGTCAGCGGAGATCTGTGCCCAGATCAAGGATCGCAACCGCAATGGCGACCGCAGTCTGGAGGAGATTGCGTTGCATGTGCGCGACGACAAACTGGTCGCCTGGGGCTGGGCGCCGGGTGCCGGTCGTGAGCCGGCGCCGGGCTCGGCCGAAGCGACCTATCAGGCAATGGAAAACTGGATGGCGGCGGGCGCGCCTTGTCCTGTGGCGCAATGATGGCGCAACTTTTCAGCTGTATTGCGGTGCAACTTTGATGTAGAAGCGCGGCTTCGCCGTTCACGGCAAATTGAACACGGCCAAGCGCGCACCCATATCGGCGACGCGCCCGAGTTGGAAGACACGGTAGCTCTCGAGACGCCTGTTAGAAAACGATCTGGCCGAACCCCGCAGTGGAAAAACAATGATGCCGAAAATCAGGTTTCACAAGCTTGCCGCTATAGTTGTGCTCATTGGCTTCGCCGCCTGGATGGGAACAGGCGCGTTCTCGTCGGTCGGCAGCGCCGCTGTCGAAGGCGCGGCCAAGGCAGGCGACCCGGCCAAGCCGGGCGACCAGGCCAAGGCGCCGGATGCAGCCAAGGCCGCCGAGGCAGAGCCCAAGGCGCCGTTGCGCACCGTTGCGGTGATCACGCCGCCGCGCAAGACCTATGCCCGCGCTATCCGCATTTCCGGGCTGACCGAGGCCGACAAGCGCGCCGTGCTGGCCACGCGCGTCGCCGGCGTCATCGAAAAGCTGCCGGTCAAGCAAGGCGATCACGTCAAGACCGGCGATCTGGTGCTGATGCTGGCGGCGGAAGAGAAGATCTCGATGGTCGACAATGCCAAGCAGTCGGTGGTGCAGCGCAAGGCCGAGCTGGATGCGTCGCTGCGGCTGATGAAAACAGGCAATCTGCCCAAGCTGCAGCTCGACACCGCGCGCTCCAACCTGACGCTGGCGCAGTCGCAGCTGGAGACGGCGCAGGCTGAACTCGACCGCAATCTGGTCAAGGCGCCCTTCGACGGCGTCATCGACCGGGTGCCGGTGGAACTTGGCAGCTCCGTCATGCAGGGCGGCGAGGTAGCAACCATCCTCAAGCTCGATCCGGTGATTGCCCGCGGCGAAGTCAGCGAACGCGACCTCGGCTACCTCAAGCTCGGCGACAAGGCAGCCGTGCGCCTGGTCAGCGGCCAGACCGTCGAAGGCACCGTGCGCTACATCAGCCGCGACGCTTCATCAGCAACCCGCACCTTCCGCGTCGAGATCGCTGTGCCCAATGCCGACGGCTCGGTGCCGGCCGGCATGACGGCCGAGATTTCGCTCAGCGCGCAGCCGACCGACGCCGTCATGTTGCCGCGCTCGGTGGTGACGCTGGGCGACAAGGGCGACCTCGGCATCCGCGCCGTCGACAAGGACAACAAGGTGGTGTTCTTCCCGATCGATCTGGTCGACGACTCGCCTAGAGGCCTGGTGCTTGGCGGTATCCCCGCCGATGCCCGCGTCATCGTCGCCGGCCAGGAACTGGTCAAGGAAGGCGATGTCGTCAAGCCGGTCGAGGCCGACCAGGCGACCATCCAGAAACTGTTGGGCGAAGCGACAACGCAGTAGCGCCGGCAAGGCCCCGGGCGGGGACCGCCGGCCGCGATGCGGCTCCTGAGAATCTTTAAGAACAGGCGTTAGCCATGGATATCGTCAAACTCGCGATCAACAATGCCCGGCTGACCATTTCGGTCTTGGTGTTCCTGCTGCTGGCGGGCTGGGTCGCCTATGAGTCGACACCGAAGGAAGCGGAACCCGACGTTCCGATTCCGATGATGTATGTCAGCCTGATCTATCAGGGCATTTCGCCGGAGGATTCCGAGCGGCTTCTGCTGCGGCCGATGGAAAGCAAGCTGAAGAGCCTGAAGGGCCTCAAGGAAATGCGCTCGGCCGCCTTCCAGGGCGGCGGCTATGTGCTGGTCGAGTTCCAGCCCCAGACCAACCTGGCGACGGCGCTGCAGGACACCCGCTCCAAGGTGCAGGACGGCAAGGCCGACCTGCCGCAGGCGGCGGAAGAACCCGTCGTCACCGAGGTCAACATTTCCGAATTCCCGGTGCTGGTGGTGACGCTGTCGGGTGAACTGCCCGAGCGCGTGCTGACGGCCGCCGCGCGCGAATTGCGCGACCGCATCGAGGAAGTGCCCGGCGTTCTGGAAGGGTCGCTGCAGGGTGCGCGCGACGATCTGGTCGAAGTCGTCATCGATCCGATGAAGCTGTCGTCCTATGGCTTGCAGCTCGATCAGCTGATCGGCGCGGTCGGCGCCTCCAACAGCCTGGTCGCCGCCGGCAACATCGAGGGCTCGGAAGGCAAATACGCGGTCAAGGTGCCGTCGCTGATCGAAACACCAGAGGATGTGGCGTCGCTCCCGGTGGTTGCCGGACCCAATGCCGTCGTACAGGCCAAGGACATCGCCACGGTGCGTTCGACTTTCGCCGATGCCGAAACCATCACCCGCCTCAACGGCAAGCCGGCCATCGCCATCGAAGTCAAGAAGCGCATCGGCGCCAATCTGATCGACACGCTGGCCAAGGTGCGGGAAGTGTCCGACGCCTACGTCAAGACCATGCCGGAAGGCATGAATATCACCTACACGCAGGACAAGTCGGTCTTCGTCAACCAGTTGCTGGGCGACCTGCAGAACCATGTGATGATCGCGGTCATCCTGGTGTTTATCGTCATCCTCTATGCGCTGTCCGGCCGCGCCTCGCTGCTGATCGGGCTTGCCATTCCCTCATCCTTTCTGATCGGCATCCTGCTCTTGGCGATGATGGGCTACACGATCAACATGATCGTGCTGTTCAGCCTCATCCTGGCGGTCGGCATGCTGGTCGACGACGCCATCATCGTCACCGAATTCGCCGAACGGCGCATGGGCGAGGGCATGCCGAAGGCGGAAGCCTTCACCCTTGCCGCCAAGCGCATGGCCGGCCCGGTCATCGCCGCGACGATGACGCGCATTGCGGCCTTTTCGCCGCTGCTGTTCTGGCCCGGCATCATCGGCGACTTCATGAAATACATGCCGATCACGCTGATCGTCACGCTGTCGGCCTCGATGCTTTATGCGCTGGTGTTCGCGCCGACGCTGGGCGCACTCTTCGCCAAGGCGCCGGAGCATCACGAGGAAGAAAACCGCGACGGCTGGTACATGGCGCTGGTCAAGCAGGCGGTGCGCTTCCCCATCACCGTTCTGGTGCTCACCGCCGTGCTGTTGACCGGCGTTGGCTTCGCCTATTCGAAATATGGCGCCGGCGTCGAATTCTTCCCCAGCGTCGAACCCGATTACGGCCTGCTCTATGTTCATGCCCGCGGCAATCTTTCGCTGGCCGAAATGGATACGGCGACCAAGATTGCCGAAAACCGGCTGCTCGGCTGGCCCGGCGTCAAATCGGTCTACACCCGCGTCGGCAAGACGCAGGGCGGCGGCCAGGATGTGCCGGAAGACGTCGTCGGCGTCATCCAGTATGAATTCATCGACTGGCGCGAGCGCAAATCGGCGAACCATATCCTGGACGAATTGCGCACCGTCATGGCCGGAATTCCCGGCGTCGATGTCGAGGTGCGCGTGCCGGAGGCCGGTCCGCCCACCGGCAAGGCGGTGCAGCTCCGGCTTTCGGCCATCGATCCCAAAGGGCTCGACGACCAGGCCCGCGCCGTTGCGGCGCGCATCGCCAAGGTGCCCGGCGTCATCGACGTGTCCGACGGTCTGCCGCCGCCCGGTGTCGACTGGGCGCTCGAGGTCGACCGCGCCAAGGCGGCGCAATACGGCATCAGCCCGACGGCAGTCGGCACGGTGGTGCAGTTGGTGACCAACGGCCTCAAACTGTCGGAATATCGCCCGGCCGGCGCCGACGATGCCGTCGACATCAGGCTGCGCCTGCCCGAAGACCGGCGCACGCTGTCGACGCTCGACGAGCTTCGCGTGCAGACCGCGCAAGGCTCTGTGCCGATCTCGAACTTCGTCGTGCGCAAGCCGGAGCCGACGGTCGGCGTCCTTAACCGTATCGACGGCGCCCGCACCGTGGTCGTCCAGGCCAATGTCGCTGCCGGCGCCCAGGTTGCGGCGGTGCAGGCGGAAGTGACCAAGGCGGTCACCGACATGAAGCTGGACAATGGCATACGCTGGAAGATGGCCGGCTCCAACGAGGACAGCGCCGAAGCCAGCGCCTTCCTCGGCAAGGCCTTCGGTGCGGCGATCTTCCTGATCTTCCTGGTGCTGTTGATGCAGTTCAACAAGTTCACCAGCGTGCTGCTGGTGCTGTCCTGCGTGGTCATGGCGACGATCGGCGTGTTCCTCGGCCTGCTGCTGACCGGCGAAGCCTTCGGCATCGTCATGTCGGGCATCGGCGTCATCGCGCTGGCCGGCGTGGTGGTGAACAACAACATCGTGCTCATCGACACCTATGACCGGCTGCGCGAAGAAGGCTGGGACAAAATGGAGGCGGTGCTGCAGACCTGCCGCGAGCGCGCCCGCCCGGTCGTGCTGACGGCTGTCTCGGCCATCCTCGGCGTGCTGCCGATCGCCTTCGGTCTGGGCTTGGAAATCTTCCATCACGAGACGACGATCAACGCGCCGTCGACGCAATGGTGGATTTCGCTGTCTTCGGCCATCGTCTTCGGCCTGTCCTTCGCCACGCTGCTGACGCTGGTGGTGACGCCGTCCATGCTGATGATCTTCACGCGCAGCAAGAACAGCCGCTTCTATGCGTTCTTCCGCGGCGACCTGAGGAAGAAGCCGCAAGCCGCCGAGCCGGCCAAGGACCTTGACGCCGAGCCGGCAATCGCCTTCCCAAAAGCCGCGGAATAGCCCAGCTTTCCCCAGTCAGACAGAAGGCCGCCCGGAACAACCGGGCGGCCTTTTGCATTGTGCCCTCGTATCTGAACAGCAAGGCGAGGGACTCTTATGCCGGTCACCACCATCCTCATCATCGTTTTGATCCTGATCCTTATCGGCGCCGTCCCGGCCTGGCCGCATTCGCGCTCCTGGGGCTATGGGCCGTCAGGGATCGCCGGCGTTGTGCTGGTGGTGCTGCTGGTGTTGGTGTTGATGGGCAGGGTTTGATCGGGGCGAGGCGGGAACAGCGTTCCTCAGCACAGGAAATGCAGTCAATCGCAGATGGCGCTCCCCCTCTCCGTCTCGGCTACGCCGAGCCACCTCTCCCCCGCTATCGCGGGGGCGAGGAAACGCTAATCTCCGAGGTCTCGGCCTTTAAAAGCTTGGGTTCCTCGCCCCTACAAAGTGGGGGAAAGGTGGCTCGGCGAAGCCGAGACGGAGAGGGGGCTGGCACTGCCATCTGCGATTGGCCTGCCTCCAATCGAGCGCAAGTGCAGTGGCCTAAGCCCCCTTGGCCGAGCCGCTCCCTTGCGTATACGCTTGCCCCACCACAGGCCGAAACACGCCCCGGTCATCGGATCTTTGCAGATACCTCGCGTGATGCCTGATCAATCGTATCAGCGATGATTTTAGGCTGGGTCGCGAAGAGCGCGTGGCTGGCTGACACCTTCGTAACCTTTGCGCCGATGCGTTCCGCCATGTGCAGCAACATGGCCTGATCAAATGCCTTGTCCTCGGTGGCGATAACAGCCCAGCTTGGCTTCGAGCGCCACGCCGCATTCTTTAGCTTCGTGCCAAAGGCCGACATGTTGATGGGAACCTGCGAATCTCTCATGAAGACGACGTCTTTGTCGCTCACGTCATGGGCGAAGCCGGATTTGAAGTTTTCCGGCTTCACGTAGCCGAAGCCGTCATCTGTTGTCTCGAGTACGAACTCGGTAGCTGGCGCGAAACCTTCATATTGCTGGGCGGATGATTCACCCGCATCGGGCGATAGGGCCGAGACGTAGACGAGCCCGGTGACCTTCGGGTCTACGCCGGCCTCGGTAATCACTGTGCCGCCCCACGAATGCCCGACGAGGAGCGTTGGGCCATCCTGTCGGTCGAGAGCACGCTTGGTCGCTGCGACATCGTCCGCAAGCGAAGTCAGAGGGTTCTGAACGATCGTGACGCGATAGCCGCGCTGGGTGAGCTCGTCGTAGACGCCGCGCCAGCCGGAACCGTCGGCGAACGCTCCATGCACCAATACGACGTTCTTGACGGCTTGTGCGTCGGGGATGCGGTCTGCGGCCTGGGAAGGCGAAGTTGAGGCGATGGCGGCCGCCATCGCGGTCGCGGCGAGGAGGCTTTTCGATGCGGTCATTGAAGGTTCCTTTCTGATTTTCGGAGAAAGACGAGTTTGGTCGGTTCGGGTCTTGAAGAGTGCACCTCCGACCGTTTGCGTACGCTCACAACAGATACGCACGCAAAAGGGTTGACGCCTCGTCGCCGGGCGCTGATCGAAAGTGCGGGTAAGGGAACTGGAAGGCCTACGGCACCATAGGCGGATACTTGGTTAGGCTGGGGTTCAGGTTGCACTTGGTCGTAGATGGGTGGACGTCACAGGGGCCCGTTCGAATGTTTCGGAAAGAGACATTCCGTAGACCTCCATTGCCACTCTCAATCACCAGAATGTATGCGAAACGTGGAGGAAGGTGCTCTCTAATTTGATTAATAATTTTATCTAGATCAGCAGGTTTCAGATTCGTTGAGAGACGTTGTCATATATTTTTGGCAAATTATGGAAGAATCTTCCATGGTCGTTCTGAACCGTGCCGACATTGATGGCTCTGCCGGCAGTCCGCCAGACCCGGACTTTCTTTGTCGTGAAAGGAGGTAAATGAGAACGCGCGCGTACTCTTTTTAAGGCTTCGGGTGACCTACACTGTCGGTATTGTGCCGCCATCGATGACGAATTCGGATCCGGTGATGCTGCCCGCGCGGTCGGAGGCGAGGAAAGCAATCAGGTTCGCGACCTCCTTGGTGGTTGAAGGCCGGCCGAGAGGGATCCCGCCAAGCGACTGCATGATGATATGTTTTCCCGCTTCGACATCGCCACCGTGCTCCTTGCCCAGCCGCTCCGCCAAGTGAATCGAGGACTCCGTCGCAATCCAGCCAGGCGAGACGCGGGCAACGCGAACGCCCTTTGGCGAAACCTCTTTTGACAGGCTCTTGCTGTAAGTGGAGAGCGCGGCCTTCGCCGCTGCATAGGCCGTTGTGGCCTCAGGCAATGGAAGCGCGCCCTGTATCGACGTTACATGGATCACGACACCGCTGCCGCGTGCCACCATCTCAGGCACGAACTCCCGATCGAGCCGCACTGCGGGCAGCAAGTTCAGTCCAAGCTCCCTGTCCCATTCGGCATCGTTGAGAGCCATGAAGCCGCCTGCCGGAGCCGATGATCCGCCAAGCATGTGCACGATGATGTCGACGCCGCCCATCCGCTCGCGGACTCCTTTGGCGAGGGCAAAACACCCTTCAGGCGTTGTCAGGTCGGCGGCCACGAAGCCAGCTGCGTTGAGGCCGTCAGGATTGGAGCGTGCACTGGTGACGACCTGAGCGCCGAGCTCCTGGAAGAGCGCAACCGTAGCGGCCCCGGTACCACGCGTGCCTGAGGTAATCAGGGCACGCTTGCCCTCTAGAGTAAGGAACGGGATCATAGAACGATCTCCAGTTCCGCAATTTGCTCGCTGTCGAGAATGAAGAAGTATCTCAGATCCACCGGGCTGCCGGGGAAGTCGCCGACGACGTGGCTTGTGACGACGGTCCTGGAGCCATCGGAGCCGAGAGTGAACGGCTCAACTGTATAAGTGTACTTCCTGGAGGAGCCGGCCTTCCAATGCCGTATCGCATCCCGGCCCACATGGGTGTGGCCCTCGTCCCTGACGATCGCGCCGTGGGTGAAACACCGGGCGACGGCCTCGGCGTCGCGGCTTCCATCAGCTTCAAAATAGTCCGCTATAGGCTTGGGTAGCTTGATGCTCATTTCCATCTCCTGGCGTCTGTCTGGTTGGTTTGGGTGGCTGCTTCGTTCCACATCCCAACCTGCTGTGAGCAAACTTAGAGATAGACATCCGGTTCGATAATCGGGATAAATCGGGATGTGTTGATACGAAAATCGCAACAATGCCACGCCATAGCCTGACCGACCTCGACGCGGTTCTCGCCATTGCGCGCAAACGATCATTTCGCGCCGCTGCGCTCGAGCTTGGGATATCCCCCACTGCGATCAGCAATGCGATTGGCAAGTTGGAAAAACAGCTTGGCATCCGCCTGTTCAACCGGACGACCCGCAGTGTGTCGCTGACGGATGCCGGGCAGAGCTTTGTCGACCAGGTCGCTCCAGCCATGGATGACATCTACCAGGCGATGGACAGCGCCATGTCCCAACAGCAAACCCCTTCAGGGACGCTGCGGATCAACGCGTTCGCCATGGCTGCTCGGGAAGCCCTCTCCCCCCTGGTGCTCAGGTTTCTTAGACAATACCCGCAGGTGCACGTTGACGTCGTCACCGAAGGCCGCATCGTCGACATTGTCGCGGCGGGTTTCGACATGGGCATCCGCAGTGCGGATCTTGTCCCAAGCGACATGATCGCGGTCCCGTTTGGGCGGGCGCAGAGCTACGCAGTCGTAGCGTCGCCCACATATTTTGAACACCGTGAAAAGCCCATGATCCCTCCGGACCTTCTTTCTCACTCATGTATTCGCGTCAGGTTACCTAACGGCGCGCTGTTTCGCTGGCCTTTCGAGAAGGATGGTCGATTGGAACAGATTGACGTCAAAGGGCCGATCACGCTCGACGAAGCGAGCCTGACCAGAACCGCTGCCTTGGAAGGTGTTGGGATCGGCTTTGTTTGGGAGGCCGATGTACGCGAAGACCTGGCGGCAGGACGGCTCGTGCGCCTCCTGCAGGATTGGACGCCAGCACTCTCGTCTCTGTGCCTCTACTACCCGGGCCGGCGGAATCCATCAGCGGCGTTCAAGGCCTTTATCGAGATGGCAAGAGGCACAGTACGGGACTAGATGTGGTCATGGCGCAGGCCCTCAAGTCTCCAGAACGGTCCTGCTCAACAACTCGTGCGCATGTCAGCATGTCCTGAAAGCCGAATGGGCCTGAAAGCCGAATAGGCATGACAGCTATTTCATGAATTCTTGATAGGCAGATCACCCGACAATGCGAGGTCTGCGCGGATTGCCCGACGAAACATTTCCGCCCCTTCTGGAGTGTCCACGGCTGGAGGCGCGAGGACCGAGATCGCCTTTGGATGGACCTTGAAATGGGCTGGTGTCGAGGTGACGATCTCACCATCGGTGTTGACCGGCATCGGCTTCTCCGTTTCGATGTCGAACTCGACGCACCTGGCCGTGCGCACCTCTCGCCAGGCGCCATGCGTTCCAGAGCGGAACGAGCGGAGCATCAGCGCCAGCTTCCAGAGATTCGTCATTTCCAAACTGTAGAGATCGAGATGTCCGTCATCGATCTCGGCCGTTTCTTCCACGACATTGCCGCCGCCGTAGTGCCGACCGTTTCCAACCGCGATCTGGTAGGTTTCGGCTTTGATCGCCGCGCCTTTCTCGGTAATCTTGGCGTGAAACCTCGTGGCCCGCGTCAACACTTTCATCGCCGCCAGCGCATAGCCAAGCCTGCCAAAACGCTTCTTTAGAGCGGGGTCCAAACCCTGCGCCAGTTCGGTGCTGAGGCCGATGCTCGCGACGTTGAAAAACGCATGACCATTAACCGTGCCGATATCGATCAGCCGGGTCTGGCCTCGCGCGATCACATCGGCGGCCAGCAGGAGATCCATCGGAATATTGAGTGTGCGAGCAAGGTCGTTCGCCGTTCCCATAGGAATAATCCCCATCGGCAGGCCGCTTTCCATCACCGCCATTGCTGCGGACGACACCGAACCATCGCCACCGCACACAACCACAAGATCGGCCATATGGCGTAAGCGAACGATGTCACGAGCGATCTCAGGCAACGCTTCGAACGTTTCGACCGTGACGGAAAGCCGGCCTCGCTCCAGCCGCTCCACAATTGGCGCGATCATCTCCTGGCCGCGCCGCGCCTTGGGATTGAGGAGCAGCAATGCGCGCCTTTTAGCTAATTTACTCATTCAATCATCGGCCCGTTGGTTCATGGCTCAACGCACATAAGGTCACTGCTTCGAGATTGCGACCGCAACCGACGCTTCCGACCCGATGCGGACCGACCTCGCCGCGATGTGAACGGCAAGGACGCATGCGGCAACGTTCCCTCCCCCTTGTGGGGAGGGCTATCGCATATGACATTTTCTGAGATGTTTTGCCCGGCACTTACCCCCACCCTTAATCCCTCCCCACAAGGGGGAGGGAGACTCTGCTGGCGCTGATCTCGGCAAATTATTGAGGTCTGGATGCAGGGGCGGAGATAAACAGGGCGCGCGGCAGCGTTCCCTCCCCCTTGTGGGGAGGGTTAGGGTGGGGGTCCCTCTTCGTAAGAAATCCATATGCGATTGCCCTGCCCTTGTGGGGAGGGCTAAAGTGGAGTTCCTCTTCGCAAAACTTCATATGCGATTGGCCTGCGATGAAATGGGGCCGCTTAGCGGACGGAGAGGTGGCCGGCGCTGTCATCTGCGATTGGCCTGCCGCCAATCGAGCGCAAGTGCAGTGCCATAGCCCCCTTGGCCGCGCAGCTCCCTTGCGTATACCCTGCCCGCACCACAATCACCGAGGGGAGTCATCAAGGTGAACGCAGCCCAAGCCAATTCACCAAGACCGCTCGCCGAGATCGCCAGCTATCACGCCCATATCTACTATGACGGCCAAGCCGAGCGCCAACATGCCGAATGGCTGCGCCTGCGCATCGGCGAACGTTTCCGCGTGCGCCTGGGCAACTGGCGCGACGAGCCGGTCGGCCCGCATGAGCAGGCCATGTACCAGGTCTCCTTCGCCACCGAGATCTTCGCCACGCTGGTTCCCTGGCTGATGCTGAATCATGGCGGCCTCAGCATCCTCATCCACCCCAACACCACCAACCCCAAACGCGACCATCTGGTCGACCCCCTCTGGATCGGCCGGGCGCTGGGGGTGCACGCGGAGGTGCTCGGCGAGGAAGATGAGGCGGAAGCGGCGCTGGAGGTGAATACGGAGCCGACGCTGGGGGCTTAGGGGGTGGTGCGGTTGGGGCTCGGGCTGGGATCGCATTCGCAACAGTTTAGCTTAGTCGTCCATGACCGACCGCTTTGCGCCTCAACTCAGAGGTAAGGCGCACTGTTGCGACATCTCATAGGCAGACACGCAAAGCGCTGGTGAAGCGGACGCCGACGCCCTCACCTCGCGGCTTAAGTTATGATGCAGCAACGCAACACCTTGCAGGTTATTCGTTGCGCTCTCGTATATGAATTTAGTGACACGGAATCCAAAAAGTCCCTCGGTAAGGCTTTACGTCCATTCTTTTCAACTTCACGACTTCTTCAGTGACGATTCGATCGTCAAAAGGAGCGACATCATGATGCCTCGACATTGGAAGGTCTTGCTGGATGGGCACGGGGAGTGTGACACGGGCGCCGTAGTTACCAATGACGGAGAGGTCATAGGGACTTGGTGGCTCGTGGAAGACGTATTCTACACCTTCACTCCGGACGGGGCAGAGAGACATATCTTCCTCGAGCCTCAATTGGGGATACTGTGCTCGCATATTGCGGAGTGGCATGAGGGCCGAGAACCAGTTCAGGACTAACTCACTCATCTGTAATCGGGGTGCCATCGCCGTTTCCACGGCAGATGCTGAACCACGGCGGCCTGAGCATCCTCATCCACCCTAACACCACCAACCCTAAGCGCGACCATCTGATCAACCCAATCTGGATAGGGCGAGCGTTGGGGGTGCACGGCGAGGCTCTGGCCGAGGACGATGAGGCGGAAGAGGCGCTGGAGGTGAATACGGAGCCGACGCTGGGGGCTTAGGAAGAGGCGAGGCATTCTGGAATTTCGGATCGGCCTCGGAAATCGCATTCGTCTGCAGGTCTGGCTCAGGCGGGCGGCCGAAAGTCAGAAGCGCATGTCGGCCCCCAACATTCGAGAGCGATGAGAGACTAGCTTCGCTGATTGACGATAATGATCATAGGAGTGTATTTGAAATCTATTGCGGCTACGGGGTCGATCTTTGAATATCAACATGTCTTTGAAGTGCGACGAATGCTCAAACCAGACGAACTGTCGCGTAGGAATGAGTAATCGCGACGTGCAGCCTTTGAAGTTTTCTTGCAAGAAATGCGGGACCCTTATTGGAATTCACGTAACTGCCAAGGGCGCAGACACTCTCGACAATCGGGCCATCGAAGCAATCCGATCAGGCAAGAAGCCACAAGATCTATATCTGAATCAAGGGGTCAAGTGGGCGGTTACAAACGCGTCTGAAGTGTTCCTAGAAGGAATGTTTGATGCGAAGGTAGACTTCGTAGACCTACATCTGGACTTTCCAGTCGTCTTTGGAGTTTATGTTCCAGGGAACACACCTTACATGCAAGCAGTCGGCCGTTCGAGCGCCCGAATGGCCGCCTTCCACCGTGAGAGGCTGGGCATAATCAATGACCAGTACAAGAAGTATCCGCAGGTCATCGAGCTGATTTCTAAATACGTGAAGGGCTTTTACGGACCATTCAGCGATTACGCTAAAAAGCGTTTCAAACTTCAGGTGAAATCGCAAAAAATGGAAGACGTTACCGCCGCCCTCTACACAGTGGTGAGTCACTACGTTCTACCTTTCACCTTGCCTGATGATAGTCAGGTGCTCGTTCGGAAATATACCGGAACCGCTGTCGATCTCATGCAGAACAAGAAAGCGGCAACGGCCGTATTCCTGCAGGAGCTTTTCGATACGGATTTCCTAACGAGCCTCCAACGTGATTGCTTGAAAATCTACAAGCCGATCTTCGACGCTGAATTGCCGCTGCGACCAGCCCTCTTTTTGGATGTCGACAGCACGTACGCTGCTGGAAGGACGGCAATGCGTGTTAGCTCTCAGGATTTCACGGAGTACCGTGAGGTCTACAAGGACATGGCGGAGATCTTGAGCCGCCAACTGGTTCTGGTGGCTGGTATGGGCAATCTCATCGAACGTGGAGACCACAACGCCTTCGCGGTGAGGACAAGCAAGAGCGGAAAGCAACTGTCACCCGCATCACTAAACCAATATGCCGACGTAGCCTTGGGGAATAAGCTGCAAGACCTAGACAGCGGATGGCATACCATCGACCCGCTCGCTCATGACAACGAGCTGAGGAATGCCATCGCGCACAACAAAATCGACTACGACGACGTGACACAGATCATCACCTATTACCCGAAACTGGAAGGCATGGAGCGGGAGAAGAAGCGAGAAATTCAGCTTCTCGATTACATGCACCGCTTGCTCGCGCTTTTCCGCGAAGTGCACCGTCTCCACCACCTCGTAAAATGTCTCAATTACGCGCTGCTGATCGAACCTGGTGCCAGCATGGTGAAGCGCCCATAGCCACCTAGTTCGACTCTTCCGGAGCTCTCAACCAGGGCCGCCAATAGCTCACTACCTTGACTGATCAGATAGACCTTGGATCACAGCAAAATCTCACGTTCGTATTGTCTCAAGGCTTCATCGAAGAGTTCTTTGAAGTCGTCGGGAAGATCGAAAGGGATCGTCCAGTGGACAATTAGCGGCTCTTCTACTGTTCCTCCGTGATCCGTGGAAATCATTGCAACCATCTCATCGAGCTTTTCGGGTATCTCAGCTAACTTGGCTGCATTGGGTCCGACCGCGTTCATCAGGACTGTTCGTATGGCTTCGCCTTCCTCGGGAATGTGCGCGAAGTGCATGGACTCCTCGAAATCGACGATTGCGGCCAAAGCATCCCGGATCAGCACGCAGACGTCGTGCATTTCTTCAATATCGGCGGGCTTCCCCGGCGCTCCCCAACTGGCGGTCAGTCGGTCTAAAAGAGCTGCGAGCGGGCCGACGAGGTTCGACATAACGTGCGTGCGTTCCACCATCCAGTTAGGGAACTGGTCGCGTTGGACGCGAGGCTGGGGGATATAGTATTGGCCGGCCTGGAGGTTCTTGAGGCGCTTGAACTGCGGCTTGTTCAGATGCCTCATCAGCTCCGCGACGAAGCGCCACTCCCATCCGTCAGGTTTGTCGATGACGATGCGTTGAATGATTGGTGGGTAACGCGAAAGGAAGTCGAGGGGTGCCATCTCCGTCTCGTATCGAATGCGATCTCCGCGAGTCCCTAGCTCACGGGCGGCACGGTCCTCATGGTCTTTCCGCCAAGCAAAGAGCAGTTCAGCAGGATACTTCGCTGCGTCCCGATCAATCTGTCCATGGCAATTTCGACAAAGCCAGATGCCGTTCGTGATAGCCGCACGTGTCATGTCTGACATCGCCACATCGTAGCGCACCGCCCCCGGCTGCGCGCCCATAATATGTGCAGCCTCGCCAATCGTCGTCGCTTTCGCGGGATCGCTATTCGGACCAACAGTCTGAGCGCCGCAATCAGGATTCGAGCACTGGTAGCGCGCTCGTCTGGCAAGGGTGTCGATCGTTAATTTGGAGAAATCTGGAACCGCCATGATCCTTAAATATACTGCCACCTTTTCTAAGGCCATGTCCGATACATGCTACATGATCGAACCGAGCATGTACTGAGGAGGATCCGTCTCGTACCAGACCGGGTTGCCGAATGGCGACAATTCGCTGAACCAGCCCTGATGCCGGGCCGACGCTTGCAGCCGATCCACCACGTTGCCACGCGCTGGCGTGCCCGCCCCCACTCACCCCCCAGCCAGCCTGGGCAGCAGGAAAATCTCTGCCCCCTGCGGCAGTTCCTTCGACCAAGTGTCGCGATAGATCGTCCCGTCGATGGCCACCGCAATGCCCTTCTCGATCCAGGGCTCAATCCCGGGATACTGTTCAGCCAGTTTCCTGAACAGTTCCCTGATGTCCTTGGCCTCGACCTCGACCTTGCTCTGGCCGCCGGCGAGCTGGCCGAGTGCGCCCCAGAGCGTGACTTCGACCATCAGAGCCTCATTGAATCATGTCCGAAACCGCTGCGCACTTTCGTCCTCTCAGCCTCCCCGTTCCGCCTCGATCGCGGCGAGTACCCTTGGCGGCGACATCGGGATGTGGGTCATGCGCACGCCGGCGGCGTTGGAAACCGCATTGGCGATTGCTGCCAGCGGCGGCACGATCGAGGTTTCGCCGACGCCGCGCACGCCATAGGGGTGGTTGGGGTTGGGGATCTCCAGGATCTGCGTGTCGATCATCGGCAGGTCCGAGCAGACCGGGATGCGGTAGTCGAGGAAGCCGGCGTTCTGGAGACGGCCGTCCTTGCCGTAAATATACTCCTCGTTGAGCGCCCAGCCGATGCCTTGCGCGGCACCGCCCTGGTACTGGCCCTCGACATAGGTCGGGTGCACCGCCTTGCCGGCATCCTGGATCACCGTGTAGCGGATGACGCGTGCGGCACCCGTCTCGGGGTCGACCTCGATGTCGCAGATATGGGTGGCGAAGGAGACGCCGGCGCCGTCGGCGACGAGCTCGCTGTGGCCGGCGATCGGCCCGCCTGTGGTGCCGGACTTGGCGGCGATCTCCTTGAGCGACAGGGCTGCGAGGTTGCCGTATTTCTCGCCCTTGGCGATGGCGTGGCCATTCTCCCAGACCACGTCGTCGACGGGGATGTCCCACGTCTGCGCGGCGCGGTCGCGCAGGATCTTGATCGCGTTACGGGCGGCCGAGATGGTCGCCATCGAGGACGAGAAGGTGCCGCGGCTGCCGTCGGTCATGTCGTTGTAGCCGAGCGAGGACGTGTCGGCGACCACCGCCTTGAGCTGGGCATAGTCGATGCCGAGCTCCTCTGCCGCCACCAGCGACAGCGACGCGCGCGAACCGCCGACATCAACCGTGCCAACGGCGAGCGACACCGAGCCATCCATGCCGATGTTGAGGTCCACGCAGGTCTGGCCGCCGAAGTTGAACCAGAAGCCGCAGGCCATGCCGCGACCCTGGTTTTTGCCGAGCGGCGCCTTCATGTGCGGATGGTGCTTGGCCGCCTCCAGCGTCGGGCCGATGCCGATCGGGCCGTAGACCGGACCGTAGGAGGAGCGAGTGCCTTCCTGCGCGGCGTTCTTGATGCGGAACTCGACCGGATCGATGCCGAGCTCCTTGGCCAGTTCGTCGACAGCACTTTCCACCGCGAAGGCCGCCATGGGGGCGGAGGGTGCGCGATAGGCCGCGGTCTTCGGCCGGTTGACCAGCACTTCGAAGCCGACGGTCTTGACGTTGTCGAGCTTGTAGCAGGCGAACGCCGTCATGGCGCCGATCTCGGCCCAGGTACCGGCATAGGGGCCGCTGGAATAGCGCAGCGTCGCCTCGGCAGCGGTGATGGTGCCGTCCTTGCGGGCGCCGATCTTGACATCGATCGAGGTGGCGCTGGTCGGGCCCGAGGCGCGGAAGACTTCGTCGCGCGTCATTACCAGCTTCACCGGCCGTCCCGCCTTGCGCGACAAAGCGAGCGCCACCGGCTCGGCCCAGACATGGGTCTTGCCGCCAAAGCCGCCGCCGATCTCCGAAGAGGTGACGCGCAGCTTCGAAGCTTCCAGCCCGAGCAGTTGCGCGCAATGCTGGCGGTAGACGAAATGCCCTTGAGTGCAGACCCAGAGGTCGGCGGTGCCGTCGAGGTTCACGTTCGCCACGCAGGCATGCGGCTCGATATAGCCCTGATGCGTCTGCTCGGTCTTGAACGAGCGCTCGACGATGACATCGGCGTGGCCAAAACCCTGATGGACGTCGCCATGGCCAAACTGGCTGCGCTTGGTGACGTTGGAAGGTTTTGCCGGCTTTTCCTCAAGGCCCTCGGTGAAGATGGCGTCGTTGATCAAGGGCGCGGTGTGCTTCATCGCCTCGTCGACATCGGTGACATGCGGCAAAATCTCGTACTCGATCTCGATCAGCTTCAGCGCCTGCCGCGCCGTGCTGGCATCGACCGCGGCTACCGCGGCCACGGCATGGCCGTCATAGAGCGCCTTGCCGCGCGCCATGCAATTGTCGAGGACGTCGTACATGCCGGCATCGCCATCGGTGAGATCGGGCAGGTCGGCGGCGGTGATCACCGCCTTCACGCCGGCCAGCTTTTCGGCTTTCGACGTGTCGATCTTGAGGATTTTCGCGTGTGCATGCGGGCTGCGCAGAACACGCCCGACCAGCTGTCCCGCCATGTTGAAGTCGGCGCCGTAGCGGGCGCGGCCCGTCACCTTGTCGATGCCGTCGGGGCGAAGGGGGCGGGTGCCGACGGATGAGAATTTGCGGCCCGAAAAGCGTGGATCGAAGTTCATGGCTTACGCTCCCTTCATCACATTGGCGGCGTCCTGGACGGCGCGCACGATCTTGTCGTAGCCGGTGCAGCGGCAGAGGTTGCCGGCGAGGCCGAAGCGGATTTCCTCTTCGGTCGGATCGGGGTTCTTGGCCAGAAGGTCCTTGGCCGCGATCAGGAAGCCCGGCGTGCAGATGCCGCATTGCAACGCCGCATGCTCGAGAAATTTCTGCTGCAGCGGATGCAGCTGATCGCCATGCGCCATGCCCTCGACGGTCTCGACCTGCCGCCCTTCAGCCTCCGCGCCCAGAACCAGGCACGAGCAGACCAGTCGGTCGTCGAGGATGATCGAGCAGGCGCCACAGTCGCCGGTGCCGCAGCCTTCCTTCGCGCCCGTCAGCCCGAGCCGGTCGCGCAGCACGTCCAGCAAGGTCTCGTCGGGCTGGCAAAGGTATTCGAAAGCATCGCCATTGATCGTCGTTGAAACTGCTATACCGGCCATT
Organism: Hyphomicrobiales bacterium; assembly: GCA_900472295.1. Lineage (GTDB taxonomy): Bacteria > Pseudomonadota > Alphaproteobacteria > Rhizobiales > Rhizobiaceae > Mesorhizobium. The sequence continues at coordinate 237,032 of UCIA01000003.1, forward strand.
ATTTGCCTCCCGCACGTGCATTGGCGGTCGTTGCGGCTCTCGTGGCCAGCACACCCGCAACTTTTCGTCTGAATTCGATGGTGCCTCGCTTGTCGTCGATGGGCCGGCAGGCGCCCGAGCAGATCTTGGCGAGCCGCTCAAGCGCTGCTTCATCCAGCTTCCTGCCGATAAGGGCCTCGGCGGCCTCTTCGACCAGAAGCACGGTCACCGCCACGGCGCCCAGCGCGACGCGGGCGGCTGTGATGACGCCATGCTCGTCGAGCGTCAGGTTCACGCCGGCGCTGACCACCGCAATGTCCATCTCGGTGCGCGGAATGAATCTGAGATAGGCGTCGCCCGAACGCGGCGCCTGGTTGTCGAGCAGGATCGCCTCGATGATCTCGCCCTTGGCGAGCGACGTCTTGCCCGGCCCGATCGGCACGGCCTCCACGGGAATGGTGCGCTTGCCCGAGGGACCGGCAATCACGGCCTTTGCGCCGGCGGCCACCAGGGCCGGGACGCTGTCGGCGGCGGGCGAGGCGTTGCACAGATTACCGGTTATCGTACAACGGCCCTGCACCTGCTTCGAGCCGATCAGCTTTGCCGCTTCGACGACGCCGGGCCACGCCTTCTTCAGCGCGGCGTTTTCTCCCAGCACAGCGCAGGGCACGGCGGCGCCAATGCTGAAGCCGTCAGGCGTTTGCCGGATCTCGCTCAGGCCTTCGATCGCCTTGATGTCGACGATCAGATCCGGCTCGACAAAACCGCCCTTCATCCTGACCAGGAGGTCACTGCCTCCCGCAAGGATGGCGGCTGTACCGGACGATCCGGCCAGCAGGCCAACGGCATCTTCTATTGAAAGCGGACGTATGTAACGCATCGTCTCCCCTTTGGTCATTACGGTCTCGCCGACCGTTATAAACTGTCTCCTCACAATGACCATCCGGTTGCTCATTTCCGCGATTGGGCCAGGCGCGAGGTGGGTTTCGTACCAACTGCGACTGACGCCTGGCCCAGTATGGTTACGCCGCCTCTTTTGCATGATGGGTGGTGATCCCGAGGTCGTCGAGCGCCTCGGCCACGGCCTGATCGAGCGGGGTGTGCGGGATCTCGCCAATGATGCCTTCCAGCCGGTCGGAGACAAGCCGGTGCGGTTCGAAGCGCAGATAGGACATCGAGACGATCTCGCGCCACATCGCCACGAACGGGCTGCCGGCGCGCAGCACCCACCACGGCATGAAGGTCAGCTTCAGCGGACGGCCCAGCGCCTTCTCGGCGGCTTCCTTGATGTCCATATCGGTGACGGCGTGGCCGGGAAAGTTGAGCGCCTCAAAGGAGCCGAGCTTGTCCAGATTGCGCGCCAGGCCGACGAAGCCGACGGCGAAGTCCGGCAGGTATGCCCATTCATGCACGAGGTTGGCCGGGCCGGGCGCGGTGTAGACGCCCTTGTTCATCTTGGCGGCAACGACCAGGTCGAACCACGAGCCGCTGCCGGTGCCGCCGAAGAAATCGCCGGCGCGCAAAATGATGGTGCGCACCCGGCCGGCATCGGCCTCGCGGCGAAACAGCGCTTCCATGGCGCAGCGGATGCGGCCCTTTTCAGTGGTCGGGCGGAACGGCGTGTCTTCCGTGACCACCTGCGGCATCGGCGAGCCGTAATTGTAGACAGTGCCGGGGAAGAGATGCAGCGCGTCGTTGGCGTAGCAGGCGGCCATGACGTTTTCCGCCATCGGCAGGCATTTGCCCCAGTCGGTGTAGATCGGGTTGAGACCGTTGAAGACGATGTCCACGCCTTGCGTGGCGTGGATCAGCGACTGGCGGTCCATGGCATCGCCGGCGACGGCCGTTGCGCCGTCGAGTTCGGCTGGCACCTTGCCGGTGCGGGTGACGGCGCGGACGTCGAAGCCGGCGTCGATGAAGGCTTTGCCAACCACGCGGCCGAGCCGGCCATTGGCGCCGAGAATTGCGATCTTGGTCATTTTTCTTCTCCGTGTTTGTGTTTGCAGGAGGAATATGATGCCTCCACATGCGAATGAAAATTGACTGAGATTGGCGTTCTGATATTCATAAATGAATGACTGACATCGACTGGAACCTGATCAAGAGCTTCGTCACCGTGGCGGAAACCGGCAGCCTGTCGGCGGCGGCGCGCAAGCTGTCGGCCAGCCAGCCGACGCTTGGGCGTCACATCGGCGAACTCGAACAGGCGCTTGGCGTCACCCTGTTCCGGCGCGGGCGGCGCGGCTATGCGCTGACGGAAGCCGGCAGCACGCTGTTCGAACGCGGCAGAGCGGTGAGCGAGCAGGCGAGCGCCTTTTCGTTGCTGGCGCTGGGTTCGGTCGAGGCGATCGAAGGCACGGTGCGCATTGCCGCCAGCGAGGTGGTGGCGGCCTATGTGCTGCCGCAGATGACGGCGTGGCTCGGCATCGAGGAGCCCGGCATCGAGGTCGAGATCGTCGCTTCGAACCAGGTCGAGAACCTGCTAAGGCGCGATGCCGACATCGCAATCCGAATGGTCAAGCCGGCGCAGAACGAACTGACGGCGCGCAAGGTCTGCGATATCCCGCTGTGCTGCTGCGCGGCCACATCCTATCTTGACCGGCACGGCCGCCCGGTGAAGCCCACCGACCTTCTCGACCACCCGTTGATCGGCTTCGACCGCAGCGACGAGATGATCCGCGGCTTTACGCAAGTCGGCATCCCCGTCACCCGTAGCAGCTTCCGCTTCAGGACCGACAACCAGATCGTTCTGTGGGAGGCGCTGCGGGCGGGAAACGGCATCGGTCTTGGCCAGCAGCCGCTGGCCGATAGCGACCCATTGATCGAGAAGCTGCTGCCCGGCATGCCATTGCCCAGCCTGCCGGTGTGGCTGGCCATGCATCGCGACGTGCGTACCAGCGTGCGCATCCGCCGCGTCGCGGATTTCCTCTATGAGGAGCTGAAGCGCTATTCGGCGGGAGCGGCCGCGAATTCGGCGCGGTGAGCGAGGCCGGCCATCAAAAGCACGACGATCAGCAGCGCCGCCATGGCGACGAAGATCGGGCCGAAGCTGAAATGCTCGGCGACGAAGCCGATCGCCGACGGCGCCACCAATATGCCGGAATAGCCCATGGTGGTGACGACGCTCATGCCGGTGCCCGACGACATGCCTTCCTGGTTGCCGCCGGCCGAGAAGATGATCGGCACCATATTGGCGATGCCGAAGCCGCAAAAGGCAAATGCCGCGATGGCGATCCAGGGCGAGGGCGCCAGGCCGGCGACCAGCATGCCGGCGGCAGCGACGATGGCTGAGCCGCGCAGCGTCGCCACCGCGCCGAAACGGTTGCGCACGCCGTCGCCGAAAAAGCGCATGACCGCCATGACGCCGGAGAAGGCGGCGTAGGCGAGGCCGGCAATGGCGAGATCGGCGCCGAGCTCCTGCCGGAGGTAAAGCGCTGCCCAATCGAGCACGGCGCCTTCGGAAATCATCGTTAGCAGCGCCATCAGCCCGACCAGATAGACCAGCGGGTTGGCCGGCAATGTGAATTTGTGATGCTCTGTGGCCTGCGGCCTGTCCTCGGCTATGAGGTAGCCGACCGCCACCGCGATGACGGCAAAGGCGATGACCGTGACGACAGCTGCATGGGCGAGGTGGCCGTAAGTCTGGATGGCGTAACCGCCCAGGCCGCCACCGGCGAAACCGCCAAGGCTCCAGAAGCCGTGCGACGACGACATGATGGCGCGGGACAGCCGGCGCTCGACCACCACCGCATTGGCGTTCATCGCGACATCCATGCCGCCGATCGAGCCGCCGAAGATGATCATGGCGATGGCCGCCAGCGGCACATTGGGCGCCAGCGCCACGACCAGCAGGCCAAGGCTGCCGCACAAGGCGAACCAGCGCAGCACAGAGCGCGAGCCGTGCCTGGAGATCAGATGGCCGCACCAGCTCATCGCCGCGACCGCGCCGACGCCGAACAGAAGGATCAGCAGGCCGAGCGTGAATTTCGTGATGTCGAGCCGGGTCAGGAACACCGGAATCTGCGGCGCCCAGCTGCCGGTCAGGAAGCCGTTGGCGAGGAAGATCGCGGCAACCGCCCATCGCCCGCGAATGGCGCTCTGCATGGTGTTTTGCGCATTCATGGTTCGAATCCGGTCAAAACTGGCTTTGCGCGGCAAATTAGATCGATTCAATTTTCAGTCAAGCACCTTTCTTCTTCGTCATCCACGGGCGGAGCAAGGAGCGAAGCGACGCGGCGCAGACCCGAGGATCCATGCCGGGACGTGTGTGCGATGCTACGGGGAAGAACCGGCTTAGGTGAGCGCGACCATTATTCTGAGCCGCTTCACTCTTCGGCTGATGTCACGGCATGGATCCTAGGGTTTCCGCGACGTCGCTTCGCGACTGCTCCACCCTAGGATGACGAAGTCGCGTGGCTTTCAGCCAACCGCGGATGCCATCGCTGCCCGTTGCCCGCGTGATCTAATGATCCCTCGGCCGCCTTGCCTCGAATTCCGCCTTCTTGGCGTCCGAAGCCTCGGTCTGGTTCAGCGCCTGCCATTCGGCGTAAGGCATGCCGTAGACGATTTCGCGCGACTGATCCTTGGACAAAGCCAGGCCTTCTGCCTCAGCGGCCTCGCGATACCAGTTAGACAGGCAGTTGCGGCAGAAGCCGGCGAGGTTCATCAGGTCGATGTTCTGGACATCGTTGCGTTCGCGCAGATGCTCGACCAGCCGGCGAAAGGCAGCAGCCTCGAAATCACGTTTCTGTTCTTCGCTGAGTTCGGTCATTGTCTCGGTCCTCACAGCGGCCCGGTGCGCGAGCCGAACATCTTCACCTGATGTATATCGGGACGACGATCGATCGCGTCAACGATCGGTGCCAGCCGTTCGGCCCAGGCCAGCGCGCCTTTTTTGTCGGCGATAAGGTCCTGGCGGATCTCGATCAGCGCATGGGCAAAGCCGTTGACGATGGCGTGCTTGAACATGGTGTCGCCGCGCAGCGCGCCGTCATAGGGTTCGTTGTCGCCGACGATGAGGTTTTTGTCTTCGGCCAGCATGTCGATCAGTGGCCGCGCAACGCGGTCGTCGAGGTCCCACAATATGCCGACATGCCAGGGCCGGACGAAGCCTTGCATGGCCGGGGTGAAGGAATGCACGGAGAAGATGAAAGGGGCCTTGCCGGAGGCGTGCGCCACCGAGGCGATCATGGCGCCGACAGCGTCGTGATAGGGCCGGTAGAAACCGTCGAGCCGCCTTTCGCGCTCTGCCAGTGCCATGGGATAATTTCCCGGCACGACGGTGCCGTCATAGATCTGGCGGATCAGCGTCGGGTCGTCCTCACCGCGATTGGGATCGATCAGCAGCCGCGAAAAATTGGCGATCACCGCCGGCACGCCGAGCGAAGCTGCCAGTTCGCGCGTCACCATCTCGACGCCGATGTCGTAAGCGATGTGGCGTTCGAGTTCCGCCGCCGGCAGGCCGAGGCTGCCATACTCCTCCGGCAAGTCGCGACGGGCATGGTCGGCGACAAGCACGATGCCTCGCTTGCGGTCGCCTTCGACAAGATCGAAAGGCGCGAAAACTGTGGATCGGGTCATTGACTGAAAAGGTCTGTTCGCTGGCTTCCGGGGAGGGTGGTATCGTCATTCCCACGAAGAGGACGCTGGCGCAATGCCGTTGTTTGGCCACGGTTTTTACCAAAATCCGGCTATTGACGGCAAATTGCGCGCCGGGGGCCTTTCTAAATCGATTGGAATTGGACAGAAGGGCGCGTTGACATGCGCCCGGACTTTTCCGAAAAGGGGCGTTGAGAGATGCAGATGACGTTGTTGAGGGGTTTCGGGATGGGTTCCGCCGGCAGGCCGCGTGCGCGCACCGCCTTTGCCGTGCCGCTCCTGGCCTTGACCGTTGGGCTTACCGCGCTGGTCGCGGCCTCGCCCGCCCGCGCCGATTTCCGCGTCTGCAACGCCACGCAGAACCTTGTCGGCGTTGGTATCGGCTACCGCGCCAAGGCCGGCTGGATCACCGAGGGGTGGTGGCACATCGAAGGATCGAGCTGCAAGACGTTGATCGAAGGCCCGCTGTCATCAAGGTTTTACTATCTTTATGCAGAAGACGCCGAGCGCGGTGGGCGCTGGGATGGCCCGATCAACATGTGCGTGGCCGAAAAAGAGTTCAAGATTGCCGGCGTTACCGATTGCGTCGCCCGGGGCTTCCAGCGCGCCGGATTCCAGGAATATGACACGGGCGAGCAGGCAAGCTGGATGGTCCAGCTGACCGACGAGTCCGCAACGGAAGGCGCTCCAGCCGCCCCGGGAACAAACAGTCAATGAGACGCAGCCGCAAGGTCAAGATACTCGCCACCATCGGTCCGGCCTCCTCGTCCGAGGAGATGCTGCAGAAGCTGTTCGAAGCCGGCGCCGATGTCTTCCGCATCAATATGAGCCACACCGACCACGAACTGATGCGCACGCTGGTCGGCCGCATCCGGGCCGTCGAGGAAAAGGTCGGCCGTCCGATCGGCATCCTGGCCGATCTGCAGGGACCGAAGCTGCGCGTCGGCAAGTTCGCCAACGGCAAGGAGGTGCTGACGCCTGGCCAGACCTTCACGCTCGACAACAATCCCGAGCCCGGCACGTCGACCAGGGTGTACCTGCCGCATCCCGAGATCCTGAGTTCGGTCGAGGCCGGCCATCGTCTGTTGATCGATGACGGCAAGCTCGAGCTGAGAGCGGTGAAGAGCGACGGCAAGTCGATCACCTGCACGGTCGTCGCCGGCACCACCATTTCCGACAAGAAGGGCGTCAGCCTGCCCGATACCGACCTGCCGGTCGGCGCGCTGACCGAAAAGGACCGCGCCGATCTCGACGCGGTGCTTGCGGAAAGCGTCGACTGGGTGGCGCTGTCCTTCGTGCAGCGGCCGGAGGATCTGGCCGAAGCCCGCAAGATCGCACGCGGCCGGGCTCTGATCATGGCCAAGATCGAAAAGCCGCAGGCTGTCGCAAGGCTGGCTGAAATCATCGAATTGTCCGACGCTCTGATGGTCGCCCGCGGCGATCTTGGCGTCGAAATGCCGCTTGAGGCGGTGCCCGGCATCCAGAAGCAGATCACGCGCGCCGCGCGCCGCGCCGGCAAGCCGGTGGTGGTCGCCACGCAGATGCTGGAATCGATGATCACCGCGCCGGTGCCGACCCGCGCCGAGGTGTCCGACGTGTCGATTGCGGTGTTCGAGGGCGCCGACGCCATCATGCTGTCGGCAGAATCGGCGGCCGGCGCGTATCCGGTCGAGGCGGTGGCGATGATGAACCGCATCGCCACCAAGGTCGAAACCGACCCGACCTATGCCGGCATCATCAATGCGCAGCGTTCCGAACCAGAGGCGACCGGCGCCGACGCCATTTCGCTCGCCGCACGCGAGATTGCCGAGACGCTGAAACTGTCGGCGATCATCACCTATACCGCGTCGGGCACTACCGGCCTGCGCGCCGCGCGCGAGCGCCCGCAGGTGCCGATCATCGCGCTGTCGCCGATCCTCAACACGGCGCGGCGGCTGTCGCTTTTGTGGGGCACGCATTGCGTCGTCTCGCCCGACGCCAGCGATCTCGACGACATGGTCGACCGCGCCTGCCGCATCGCTTTCGAAGAGGGTTTCGGCCAGCCGGGCGACCGCGTCATCATCACGGCGGGCGTGCCGCTGAGGACGCCGGGTTCGACCAACATGCTGCGCATCGCCTATGTCGGATCGAATGTGCAGGCGGGTCGTTAGATCTGGGCTTTGCGGTACGGCTAACTCCAAACGTCAGCGCTGCCCCTCATTGNNCGCTCTATCTCTTTGTTTCTTGCGCAATTCCGGACTGAAAACCGCGTACACTTTTCCTGGAATTGCTCTAAGTCGGGGCGAGTTCCGCGTCGGGCACGGTGATGTCGGGGCATTGGGCATCGTAATAGGCATCGCCGGCGATCCGCGCTTCCACGGTTTTCACCATCGCCTGGAGGTTGACGTCTTTGCCGGCGACTTTCTCGATGGCGCCGACGACGAGGTCGGAGGCGATCCAGTCCGGCTTGTGGCCGAGATTGTGGACCCAGATCAGCTCGGCGCCTGAGATATCCCTGACCAGTCCGACCGAATGGATCGAGGCATAGACCACCTTGTCGCGGTCGCCCGAGATAACGATCGTCGGCGTCGTGATGTCGCGGTAATGCGGCGCGGCCTTGAGTGCATAATCGTAGAGGCCGGCAACATCGATGGCGTTGGCGCGGAAAGCGCCGGGACGCAGCACCAGTGGGATCGAGGCGTTGGCGACGTAGAAGTCCGGCACCTTGTTGGGCGAAAATACGCAAGCCGTGGCACTGTCCATCTGCAGTGTGCCGGCTGGATAAGTCAGGGTCTCGGAAAACAACCAGCCGAGGACGGGGATGGCGGTCAGCTTGTAATACCAGGCGGTGGCGCCGCCCGGCCAGGGGTGGCTGACCGGCGACAGGAAGACCAGGCCAAGCGTCTTGTCCGGATGCTCGCGGCCAAAGGCTGCCGTTATCACGCCGCCGAAGGAATGGCCGACGATGATGGCTTTCCGGATGCCGAGACGGTCCATAAGTTTGGCGATGGTGTTGGCTTGCGCCGACGGGCTCTCATTGTTCCCGGGGCCGCGTCCCGACCAGCCGAAGCCCGGACGGTCGAGGAAAACCATCTCGGCGCGGCCTTCGAGCAAGGGCCTGATCGGCAGCATCTGGTCTTTGAGGTTGGCGCTGGCGCCGTGGATGAAGACGATCGGCGGCAGCTCGGCATTTTGCGGGCCCGGCACGTGGACATAATGGATGCGGGCGCCGTCAATGTCGGCGAACTCGCCGGCTGGCGGATTGCGCCATTCGATCAGCCATGCACCGGCACGGGTGACGCCAGCAAGGGCAAAGACGAGCGCGAAGAGGAAGGCAAAGGCAGCGTAAATGAGGTTCATGCGCGGAGATACGGGGGTAGAGGGGGAATAGTTTAGGGCAGTAGGGCAGTANNCTTCACATACTGCCTTACTGCCCTACTGCCCTAAATCAAATTCCTTCGCCGGTAAGCTCTTCCGACAAAGTCGCGACCTGGTTCTGGGCGCTGCGCATCATCGGATAGATGGCAAGCACCTTCTGCCAGGCTTCAAGCGCCGATTGCTTGTGGCCGGTGGCGGTCATGATCTGCGCCAGGCCGGAAAGCGCGCCGAAATGGCGTGGTTCCAGCTGCAGCGTCTTGTCGATGTCGGACATCGATTTCCCGAAATTCTTCATCATGTAGTGCACGGTGGCGCGCCGGTTCCAGCCTTCGGCATAGGTCGGCTGCAAGATGACGACCTGATCGAGGAAGTCGAGAGCGACGTCGAACTTCTGGTCGTCCATGGCCTTTTGCGACCATTGCATCATCAGGTCGACCGAGGCGCTGCCGGACTGGAACCATTCGCTCCAGATACGCCCGGCATTGCGCTCAGCCGCCTTTTCGTTGCGCTCGCGCTTCAGATCGGCAAACAGCTGGTCGAGCCGGGCTTCCCTGGTCAAGGCAACCGGCGGCGTCGTGGCGGCAGGCGGGTCCTCTGCCCGCGCCGCTACGGCGCTGAACAGGAAAAGGGCGGTGAAAAATGCAAAAAGAATCCGCATCGTCCGAATCTAACCCCGGACGGCGGATCGTCAAACTGAAATTAGCGTGAAAGTGCCGGATACCCGGCAATTAACATCAAATGGCGGAGGCAAGGAGCCTCCGGCCGAAAGCTCAGCCCTGGCGCGCCTTGTAGCGCGGAGCGGCCTTGTTAATGATGTAAACGCGGCCCTTGCGGCGAACCAGCTGGTTGTCGCGGTGACGCGCCTTCAGCGCCTTGAGCGAATTCTTGATCTTCATGGTCTTGCCCGTGGTCTGGGCCCGGTTCGGGCCGAATTATTTAAGGCGCGCCTGAAAAGCGCGCCTTGAACTTGCGGTGGCTCATAAACGAGGAGCCTTGCCCGTGTCAACCGCAAGCGTGCCGTATAGAGGTTGAGAACGGCTTAGGTCATCAAATATCCGCCATCTCCGCTCCGCGCCATTGCGCCGCCGAAACAGCGCTGGAATGGTGCGGTTGCCTGCAAGCTGATTTGGAGACGTCCGTGCGCCTGTTGTTTTTGTCTTTCTGCCTTGCCGTTCTGACAACTGCTTCCGTAGCGCAGGCGCAGGAGTGCGACCGAAACGACGACAGCCAGCAGATGATGACCATCTGCGCCGGCGAAGACTATCAGGCAGCGGATGCGAAGCTGAACCAGACCTACAAGGATCTGGTCGGCCGCAACGACGACAAGGCCAACAAGCTGCTGCAGACCGCCCAGCGCGCCTGGATCGCCTTTCGCGACGCCGAATGTGCCTATACGGCCGCCGAGAGTGAAGGCGGCTCCATCCATCCGATGGAGGTTTCGCAATGTCTGACCGAGTTGACCAATGACCGCATCACTCAACTCACCACCTCAAATTGCGAGAGCGACGACGCCAGCTGCGCCATCCCCGACGACGGCGAGGGTTCAAGCGACGAGGTGCAATAAAGGTTAGCTGCGACGGCTGATCCGGGTGAAATGGCCCATCTTGCGGCCGGGGCGGGCCTCCGCCTTGCCATAGAGATGCAGCATCAGCTCGGCCTCGGCGAGCAGAGCCGGCACCCGCAGGACATCGTCGCCGATCAGATTTTCCATGACACAGTTGGAGTGCCGGCCGGGGTTGCCGAGGGGCAGACCGGCAATGGCGCGAATGTGCTGCTCGAACTGTGAGACGATGCAGGCAGCTTCCGTCCAGTGGCCGGAATTGTGCACGCGCGGCGCGATTTCGTTGGCCAGCAGCGTGCCGTCGGCAAGGGCGAAGAACTCGACGCCGATGACGCCGACATAGTCGAGGGCCGACAGGATCTTTGCCGCCGCCGCTTGCGCCGCCGCCGCCGTTTCGAGCTTGATTGCAGCAGGCAGGGTCGAGGTGTGCAGGATGCCATCGCGGTGGACGTTCTCGGCCGGATCGTAGGCGGCGACTGCGCCGTCCAGCCCACGCGCGGCGATCACCGAGATTTCGCGCTCGAAAGCGACGAAGGATTCCAGGATCAGCGGCACGTTGCCCATGGCCTCGCAGGTGCCGGCAAAGCCCCCCGTCTCCATGTTGCGGAAAACGCGCTGGCCCTTGCCGTCATAGCCCATGCGGCGCGTCTTCAGGATGCCGCTGCCGCTGAAGTCCCGCAGCGCCGCCGTCAGTTCGTCGTCATTGTCGACCGTGCGGAAATCGGCGGTCTGGATGCCGATGCCGTTGAGAAATTGCTTTTCCGCCACCCGGTCCTGCGCCACTTCCAGCGCGCGCGGCGGCGGATAGACCGGGACCCTGGCGGCGAGCGCGCTGGCGGCAGCCACCGGCACATTCTCGAATTCGTAGGTGACGACGGCGCTGACGGCCGCCAGTTCGGCGAGAGCCGCGGCATCGTCATAGGCGGCCGTGATCTGGCGGTTGGCGACCTGTGCCGCCGGGCAACCGGCCTGCGGCTCGAGGATCACGGTGCGGTAGCCGAGGCGGGCTGCGGCCATCGCCAGCATGCGGCCGAGCTGACCGCCGCCGATGATGCCGATGGTCGATCCCGCGGGCAGGCTCACGGCGCGTCCGTCGGCTCGGTGGCAACCTTGGCGGTCTGGGCGGCGCGCCAGGCGTCGAGCCGGGCGGCGAGCTTGTCGTCGTTGAGCGCCAGCACAGCGGCGGCCAGAAGGGCGGCATTGGCGGCACCGGCCTTGCCGATGGCCAGCGTGCCGACCGGAATGCCGGCCGGCATCTGGACGATGGAGAGCAGCGAGTCCTGGCCGGACAGCGCCTTGGACTCGACCGGCACGCCAAACACCGGCAGCGGCGTCATCGCCGCGGTCATGCCGGGCAAGTGGGCGGCACCGCCGGCGCCGGCGATGATCACCTTGTAGCCGGCCGCCTTGGCGCTTTTGGCGAAGTCATATAGCCGGTCGGGGGTGCGGTGGGCCGAGACGATCAGCCGGCTGTGCGGGATGCCAAGCGCCTCCAGCGTTTCGGCGGCGTGGCGCATCGTCGCCCAGTCGGACTGGCTGCCCATGATGATGGCGACGTCGGCGCGGTGGTCGGTCAAGCGCATGCTCCCGGCGGCAAAGGCGCGCCTTAGCGGAATTCGGCATCGACGGCAAGGATGCGCGGCGCTTGCTGTCTTTTTGGTGGTATCAAAACCAGCCGTTAGATACCGGAACGATCGGCCTCCGGCGTCGAGACCAGCAATGCCGAAGCGGCGTTGGCGGCGGCAATGGCCGCTCGCATGACCTCCCCCCTGGCGAGGGCTGCGGCCAGCGCGCCGACGAATTCGTCGCCCGCGCCATGCGTGCTGACAACGTTGACCGCGATGGCAGGCAGCGCGAAGGCCTCGCCGCTTCGGTCACGATAGGCGACACCTTCGCCGCCCACCGTGACGATTGCCGTAGGGCAGAGATCGACGAGGCGTCGCGCGGCTTCAGCCGCACCTGTGCGCGTTTCGACCACAGCCAGACCGGCCAGGAATTCGGCCTCGATGACATTGACGACGAGAATGTCCACCAGCGAAATCAACTCGGCGGAGAGTTTGCGGGCCGGGGCCGCGTTGAGCACGACCTGGCCGCCCCCCGCCTTCACCGCGCGAGCGGCGGCGATGTTGGCGGCCTCAGGCACTTCGTTCTGCAGCAGCAGAACCGCCGTTTGGGTCACCACTTCGGCAGCCGAGGCAATGTCAGCCTCACCCAGAGTGAGGTTGCTGCCTGAGACGATCACCGCGCCGTAGTCGCCTTCTGCGTCGAAGATCGCGACGCTCATTCCGGAGCCTGTATTTCGCGCCACCCGCACACAGCTGTGGTCGACGCCGGCGCGCATGAGATTTGCCAGCAGAGCCGTGCCGAAATCATCGTCGCCGACCGCTCCGATCATCGCCGAACGCACGCCGGCGCGGGCTGCCGAAATCGCCTGGTTGCCGCCCTTGCCGCCACATTTCGGATGCCAGGCGTGGCCGGTTACCGTCTCGCCCTTGCGTGGCCGGTCAGGAGCATCGACCATAATGTCGTAGTGCAGGCTGCCAAATACGGTGACCAGTGGCGGATTGCTCATGCGCCGCGGTCCCTTCGCCTGGACTTTACTGCCGACATGGTGCGGTCGAGATTGCGCTCTGCCGCCTGGTAATCGCGCTGCGCCACCGCCACGAACAGCGCGTCGAGAATATTGAGCTGAGCAATGCGTGCCGCCGCATTCTCTCCCATCAATGGCGAGCCCTGCGCAGTCGAACACAGCACGATGTCGGCCAGCCCAGCGAGCGGCGAACTATCGTAGTTGGTGATGACCAGCGTGCGTGCGCCGTTGCCGCGGGCCAGCTGGATGGCGTCGATCACAGCTGACGTGTTGCCCGAATGCGAGAATCCGACCGCTATGTCATCGGCGCCGAGCAGCGAAGCCGACATCAGCATCATGTGCGAATCGTCGTAGACAGACGCGCGGATGCCGATGCGCAGGAATTTGTGCGAGACGTCGCGCGCGATCTGCGCCGAACCGCCGACCCCATAGAAGTCACGATTCCTTGCCCGGTAAAGCAAATCAGCGGCACGGCCGAACTCTTCGATATCAAGGATCGCCAGCGTCTCTTCCAGAGCCTGGATCGAGGTACGGAACACTTTTTGCACGATTTCTGCAGGGCCGTCGTCGGACGACAACTCCTGGTGCATATCCGCCGTCGGCAGACGGCTGTACTCATAAACGGCGGTTCGGAACTCGCGATAACCCGAGAAGCTCAGCTTTTTGGCGATCTTGACCACCATCGCCTCGGATACGCCGGACGCCCCGGCGATCTCCTTCAGCGGAACGCTCTCGTCGAAACGGCACCTGCCGAAGACGGTCTCCACCACCTTTGCTTCAAGCGGGGTGAGGTGTGGCATCATCATGCGGATGCGCGGACCTACCGCTTTCAGGTCCAGCCCGCTCGGGGTCATGTATCGGGTCCGAGCATGATTTCCTGGATGATGGCCTGCGATGTCACCGCGTCCTGACTGCCTATCGCGGCGGACAGGCGGTTGTCGCGGTCGATCCGGTCGACGATGCGCAGCATGCGTTTGACGGTGGCGATGTTGACTTCGCATTCGCGCACCGGATCGAGCCCCGTCATGTCCGGGAATGTGTCGAAATAGATTGCGCCGACGTAGCCGTCACGGCGGATCTGCCTCAGCAGTTCGATGGTCTGCAGCGTATGCACGGCGCCAACCATAAGGCCGTCGTCGCGCTTGGCGTAACCGTCGTTGAGGTGCACGCCGAGAAGCTTGCTGTGGCGCGCCACCAAGGCCGCCGCGAAGGCCGGTTGTTCGTCGGCATAAAGCACATGGGCGAAGTCGAGCGTAACGCCGAGATTGGGAAGGCCGACATCGCGAATCGCCAGCAGCGTCGTCGCCGCATCCGGCATCAGGCTATAGGAGCGCGGCTCATTGGGCTTGTACTCCAAGCTGATCTGACAATCCGGATCATGTGCCGCGACTTCACGGATTCCTTCGATTTCGTGTTCCCACATCGCCGCATAATCGGCTTGGAAGGCGTAGTCGAAGCCATCCTGACCGAGCCAGAGCGTCATCAGGCTGGCGCTAGCCTCACGAGCGGCATCGATGCCGGCCTTAGTCATGTCGATGGCTTCACGGCGCACCGCCGGATCAGGATTGGTGAAGGCGCCGAGCTTGAAAGCCGGATTGGAATAGTAGCGCATGGCAAAGCCATTGATGCCCAAGCCCAGATCGCCGAGCTTTCGGGCAATTTCAGCAGGCTTTTCGCCGACATGATCGGGAAAATTCAAGTCGACATCGGTCAACCCTGCAACCTTGGCGGCGCGCGCAGCCATCTGCATCAAAGACGGCTTTCCGATGAGGTCAGGCCACTCCGCCTGTGGGCGCGAGGCGAACGAATTCAGACGCGTGGCGAAACGATTGGCTGTCATGAGCGACCCTTCAATAGGCCTTACTTCACACAAACCTAAAAACTTGTAAAGTTTCCATGAGCGTCACGCATTGCGTGGCGCCACTGGCCAGCGCCACGGCCATGACGATCGACGCCATCGCGCGCCAATCAAACGAGCTTTCCCAAGCGCGGCCATCGCCAAGCCGCTTCGGGTATCGGTGACCGGTTTGGCGCTCAATCGGGCCAGCGTAGGGCGCCGGACGAATCCTTTCGCGGCTGCTTCATCGCATCCGCGGGACGGTCGGCGGCGCTGAGCAAAGCGCGCAGGCGCTCGGCGACGATCTCGGCCTCGCCGGGGTGCAGATTGCACGGGTCGAGGAAGAAATGGCCGCGCTCGATCTCGTGGTTGCGCACGATGATGGGTGTCGAGCCGGAGGCCAGTGCCGAGGTAAGGCCGGCGGCGGTGAAACGGCTTTCCGGCAGGACAAAGACCTGCAGCCGGTCTAGCGGGTTGGCGGTCGGATCGGGAATGATGTTTGCGACGATGCCGGGCAGGCCCTGCAGCGCATCCTTCCACAAATGGAGCGCTGCGTCTTCGCGCTGCCGAATACCGGCATGGTCGCGCTTTTCCCAGGCTTCGAGTGCCGCCATGGTGCCGGCGATGCTTTCCTTGCCGACCTTCATGGCGCGGGCGACGCCACGGTTCTGCAGATAGGCGGCACGAACAAGATCCTTTCGGCCGGTGACGATGCCGCTGGTCGGTCCGCTCAGGAACTTGTGGCCGCTATAGATGACGACATCGGCGCCGCGCGCGAGGAACCCGCGCAGATCGTATTCGGAAGCGGCATCGACGATCACCGGCACGCCCCTGGCGTGGCAGATCTCGCAGAACTCCTCCAGCGACAGCATGCCGTACTGCACGGTGTGGTGGGCAACGACATAGAGGCCGGCCGCCGTGCGCTCGTTGATGGCGTCGCGCACATGGTAATCCTGGGTGACGCTGACCGTGCCGGCCGGGATCACCTTGGCGCCGGCGACGCGGATCGACTGGTCGATCGGCGCACCATAGTTGACGATGTGGCCGAGCTGGATGACGACTTCGGACTTCAGGCCTTCCGTATTGTCGGGCAGGCGCTCGATCGCCAGCAGGTTGGTGCCGGTCATGGCGCCGGCAACCGCCATCGAGATGCCTGAGGCGCAGCAGGCGGTGATGAAGCCGGCCTCGCCGCCGGTCAAGCGCGCCACGACCGTGCTTGCGGCGCGCTGCAAATCGTCCATCTCCACCCATTGCGAGGCGATCTCGGCCATGGCGCTGATCGCTTCAGGTACGATGATGGAGGCGCCGAGCGCCGTCATCGTGCCGGAGACGTTGATGATCGGGCGAAGCCCCAGGCGTTCGCGGATCGTGGTGTTGGAGCGGTCGGCGGAATAGGTGGCCATCTCATATAATCCTGTGTTGAAAGAGGTCAGGCGGCGATTTCGACGACCGCCTCGATTTCGACGGTGATGTTGCCCGGCAGCGAGCCGACGCCGATCGCCGAGCGGGCATGGCCGCCAATCCTGTCGAAGACATAAGCGAAGAGATCGGAGCAGCCATTCACCACTTTGGGGTGGTCGCCGAAGGTCGGCGTGGCGTTGACGAAGCCGAGCAGTTTGACGACGCGCACGATGCGGCCGAGGTCGCCGGCGGCGGCATGCATGACGGCAAGCAGATTGAGGCCGGTCAGCCGCGCATGCTCATAGGCCTGCTCGACGGTGACGTCCTCGCCCACCTTGCCGGTGCATAGCGTGCCATCGGCGCGCAGCGGGCCCTGGCCGGAGAGAAAGATCAGCCGGCCACTCTCGGCATGGGTGACGAAATTGGCGATCGGCGTCGGCGGTGCGGGCAGCGTCAGGCCAAGTTGGGCGAGCCTGGTATAAGGCGTCATCAATTACTCCTAAGGGCGGTTTAGCCGCCTGGTATCAGAAATGCGAGGCGCGAAAGCGCGCCAGGAAGGAGCGCAGGCGCTCGTTGGAAGTCTCGGCCGCGAGGATTTCCTTCGGCGGGCCAACGGCGCTGACGCCGCCATCGGCCATGAAGACGATGCGGCTGGAAGCGTCGCGGGCGAAAGCCATTTCGTGGGTGACCATCAGCATGGTCATGCCGTCTTCGGCGAGGCTGCGCACGACAGCCAGCACCTCGCCGACCAGTTCGGGGTCGAGTGCCGAGGTGATCTCGTCGAGCAGCAGGATTTTTGGTTCCATCGCCACCGCGCGGGCGATGCCGACGCGCTGCTGCTGGCCGCCGGAAAGTTCGGCCGGCAAGCTGTCGGCCTTGTGGGCGAGGCCGACGCGGCCTAGCCAATGTTCGGCGATCTGGCGTGCCTCGGCCTGGCTTTTGCCGCGCACCTTGGTCAGGCCGAGCATGATGTTGCCGGCGGCGGTCAGATGCGGAAACAGGTTGAAGCTCTGGAACACCATGCCGGTCTCGGCGCGCATGCCGGCAAGATCGCGCTCGCTGCGGCGCTGGCGCGTTCCCGGCTCGCGAAAACCGACCTCCTTGCCGTCGATGCGGATCGAGCCCGAATCATAGCTTTCGAGAAAGTTCACGCAGCGCAGCAGCGTGGTCTTGCCGCTGCCCGAAGGACCGATGACCGTCACCACCTCGCCGCGCTTGACCTCAAGGCTGACGTTGCGCAGCACCGCGACGCTGCCGAAGGCTTTGGAGACATCGCGCACATCGAGAAGCGCATTGGTATCTGCGGACATGATTCTATTCCCGGATGAAGGCGAAGCGCCGTTCCAGCCGCCGGCTGGCGAGCGAGAGCGCATAGTTGACGGCGAAATAGATCAGAGCGCCGAGGATATAGAGCGGCATCGCCTCATAGGTGCGGCCGATGACCTGGTTGATGGCCTGCATCAGGTCGGTGATGCCGAGCAACGAGACCAGCGCGCTGCCCTTGACCGCGTCGGTGACGCCGTTGATCCAGGGCGGCAGGAAGCGCCTGAAAGCCTGCGGAAAGATGACGTAGGTCAGCCGCTGGCGGAAGGTCAGGCCGATTGCCATGGCCGCCTCGGATTGGCCCTTGGGAATGGAGCCGACGGCGCCGCGCAGATATTCGACGACCTGCGCCGTCTTGAACAAAGTGAGCGCCAGCACGGCCGCCGAGAAGGATTGCAGATGCAGGCCGATAGCCGGCAGGCCGTAATAGACGAAGAACATCAGCACCAGGATCGGGATGCCGCGGATGGTGTCGGAGAAGATACGCACCGCCCAGCGCAGCGGCGCCGGGCCGTAGACCAGGCCGACGCCGAGCGCGACGCCGGCGATCAGCGACAGCACCACCACCAGCAGCGACACCCACAAGGTGATGGCGAAGCCTTGGGCGAGGAACGGGATGGCGTAGAGGATCTGGCTCAGCATGTCAGCGCGCCGCCCTGAACCGGCGCTCGACCAGCCGCAGCCCGAACAGCAAGGTGTAGCCGGTGACCAGATACATCGCCGTCGTCACCAGATAGACCTCGACGATGCGGAAGGTGTTGAAATTGATCCACTGGGCGCCGAAGGTGAGCTCGGGCACCGAGATGACCGAGGCGATGGACGTGTCCTTGAACAGTGAGATGAAGGTGTTGGACAGCGCCGGCAGCGTGATGCGCAGCATGGTCGGCAGCCGCACATGCAGCAGGCGCTGCCATGGGGTAAGGCCGATGGCCTTGCCGGCATCGAGCTGGCCGCGCGGCACGGCTTCCAGCCCGGAGCGGAACACTTCGACCAGATAGGCGCCGCTGTAGATCGACAGCGTCAGCACGAACGAGGTAGGCGCATCGTAGGCGACGTCGATCACCGTCGGCAGGCCGTAGAAGACGAGATAGACCAGCAGGATCAGCGGCACGTTGCGGATGAATTCGACGTAAGCGGCAATGATGCCGCGCACCACGCGTCCGGCTGAGACATACCAGACCGCCAGCACCAGGCCGATGACGACACCGATGGCGATCGAGATCACGGCAAGCTCGAGGCTGAGCAGCAGCCCACCCCACAGCTTGTCGAAATGGCGCCAGATCAGATTGAAATTGAGCGTATAGCCCATGCGTCTCCCGCACTGCTTATCTCTTTGTTTCGACGCAATTCCGGACGGAAAACCGCTTCACACTTTTCCTGGAATGCTCGAAGCGAGAAGAAGGAGGCGGAAGGGCTCACGCCCTTCCGCCGGCACTTGTCAGATAACCGGGAAACCGGGATGGCGAGCCGGCGGTTCCTGGCCGAAATAATCCTTGAAGGCGGCGTCGTAGAGCGCCGTTTCGTGGCCGAACATGGCGATGGTGAAGGTCTGGTTGACGAAGGTCAGCCAGTCGAGATCGCCCTGCCTGACCGCCGCGCCGTAAAGCATCGAGTACCAGCTCTTGCCGGCATCGAAATATTTGTCGGGGTTGCGCGAGGCCAGCCAGCGCACGGTCGAAAGATCGACGGCGGCGGCATCGGCGCGCTTGGATTCCAGCGCCTGCAGCACGTTGGCCTGGGTGTCGATCTGCAGCACCTGCGCTTCCGGCAGCGCGAACCGCACAGAGCTTTCGGCATCGACATTCTGCAGGATCGAGATGCGGGTCGCCGAACCGCCGGCGAGCAATTTGTCGAAGGTCTTGTTCTCGGCGGTCGGCAGCGTCAGCAGGGCGACGCCTTCGACATAGTAGGGCCTGGAGAAGTGGATCAGCTGCGAACGCTGCGCGCTCATGGTCATGAACTGGATGGTGATGTCGACCTTGTTGGTGGTGACATTGGGAATGCGCTGCGCCGGGTCCTGCATGACGAACTCGACCTTGGTCGGGTCGTCGAACAGGCCCTTGGCCAGGATGCGGCCCATTGTGATGTCCATGCCAACCAGCTCGCCGGCATCGTTCTCGAAATGCCAGGGCGCGTTGGTGCTGCCGGTGCCGACAATCAGCTTGCCGCGGTCGAGCGCGGTGCGCAGCACGCTGTCGGATGCGGCCTGTGCCGCCGCCTTCTCGGCGCTGATCGCGGTCATGACGCCGGCCGTTGCCAGTCCGGCCATGCCCAGTTTCAGAAAATCTCGTTTGGATGTGTCGTTCACTGCGACCTCCGTTTGTTTGAGTTCCCCTTGCAGGACCATGCGCCGTCGATCAATTTGTCTCTTACAAAAGACACATGTATCCTATACAAGACAGATACTAACATTAGGATTCGACAATGCAAGACGGCAATGACGTCATCGATCAGGCAGTTCTTGGCCCAGCAGCGGACAAGGCCTCAGGCTCACGTGAGAAGGGTCTCAACCGGGTGCTGGAGATCCTGGAGTTCCTGCATGTCACGCAGCGCGCCATCGGCATCGGCGACCTCGCCAAGGGAGTGAACGCGCCGCGCTCGACGACCTACACGCTGGTGCGCTCGCTGGTCGATGCCGGGCTGCTGGAGATGGAAGGCGACGGCAACCGGGTCTATTTCGGCAAGAAGCTTTATCTCTACGGAATGGACTATGTCCGCGGCAACGACCTGCTTCGGCGGGGCCGCCAGGAGGTCGACAATCTGTCGCGCGAGACCGGCGAGACCTCCGAATTGTGCATGCTGCAAAGCGGCCGCTACACCATCGTCCATTCCAGCCCCGGCACCAGGCCGTTCCGCATTAGTTCGGCCACCGGCCTGCAGATCCCTTTGCCCTGGACGGCATCAGGGCGGCTGCTCCTGGCCGGGCTAGAGAGGGCGGCTATCCAGGATATGGTGTCGGAGAGCGACCTGTTGCTGCCGGACGGCCGCCGGTTGCAACTCGACGATTTTATCGCCGATATCGCGACAGCCAAGACGACGGGCTATTGCATCACGTCCGGGTTGGTTGACGCCTATACGAAATGCCTGGCCGCACCGGTCTTCGCCGCCGCCGGCAAGGTCGAGGCGACGATGTGCCTGGTGGTGCCGATCGACACCACGGCGGATAAGACCGACGAACTGCTTACGCTGTTGCGCCAGCGCGCGGCGCGGCTGTCGATAGCGGGGTGACGGTTTCGGCCTAATGCGTGTCGCCCAGAAGTGTGCCGCGGTTCTGGGACAACGACATGCATCAAAACAAAGACTTAAAGCGCGTCGCATGAATCCGTTTCAGCGCGACGCGCTTTAAGGCCGGCCGTTCACGCAATGATGTCGGGGATGATCTTGTCTTCCAGCGCCATCAGCCGGTCCTTGAGGAACAGCTTCTTCTTCTTCATGCGCTGGATCTGCAGCGGATCACAGCCCGTGGCGATCATCGCATTGATGGCCGCGTCGAAATCGGCGTGCTCCTGCTTCAGGCGGGAAAATTCGAGGCGGACATCAGCCTTTTCCTGGTCGGACATTCTCTACCGTCTGCACGTCTGCGGCGCCCAGCAACGGGCATGATGGGGCGGGGGCGGCATCGATTGCCACCGGCGCGCAGGCAATATCACATTTCACATTGTCGTGGAATGCTACCACGCAGCATTCGACATCGAAGCCGGAAGGTGGCAAAGTGTCATGGTGCCGTCACAGAACGACCTGCGGTGGACGTGCCTTTGACGGCTGCAATCGAGGAAACCATGAAAGGGAGAACCAATCATGTCTCTTGCATCCCATCTTGATGAGTTGCAGCGGAAACACGGTGATATCGAGCGCGAGATCGATGATGCCATGAACCATCCATCGGTCGACGACCTCGAAATCGTGAATCTCAAGCGACGCAAGCTGGCACTCAAGGACGAGATTGAAAAACTGAAGGCGAAACCGACGACACACTGACGCCCTTCCTGGATTAGAAGCGCCGCTCTGGCGCGTATCCATCGCTCCGGTGGCGAGATGTCGCCGGAGACCTGTTTTCGTTACTGATTCCGCTACTTGTTTCGACGCAGTTCCGGACGGAAAACCGCTTCACACTTTTCCTGGAACTGCTCAAGTGGCCGGCAAGACCCGTCTGTGACGGGTCGCCGCGCTGTTGCGATTCGGCGGCTCTGCCGGCTTGTCGCCATTGACAAGCCATCTTTGCTCCTCCACCTCATGCCCGAACCTCAGCGCAATGCGCTGATAAACGTTTGAGCGTGGTTCGTGCGTCGACTTGGGCGCACGCCGCTCGGGTGATCAAGAGGCGGCCGGCATGACCGGATATTTTTCCTCCCCCTTTCCGCGCCGCACCTCGGTCGGCGTCGATGTCGGTGGCGTGATCGTCGGCGGCGGCGCGCCGGTCGTCGTGCAGTCGATGACCAACACCGACACAGCCGATATCGACCAGACCGTGGCGCAGGTTGCGGCCTTGCACCGCGCCGGCTCCGAGATCGTGCGCATCACCGTCGATCGTGACGAAAGCGCTGCCGCCGTACCGCGCATCCGCGAGCGGCTCGAGCGGCTCGGCATCAACGTGCCGCTGGTCGGCGATTTCCACTATATCGGCCACAAGCTGCTTGCCGATCATCCGGCTTGCGCCGAGGCGCTGGCCAAATACCGCATCAATCCCGGCAATGTCGGCTTCAAGGACAAGAAGGACCGCCAGTTCGGTGCGATCGTCGAAATGGCGATCAAGCACGACAAGCCGGTGCGCATCGGCGTCAATTGGGGGTCGCTCGACCAGGAGCTGCTGACCCGGCTGATGGACCAGAACCAGGCGCAAGGTTTTCCCCTGACGGCGCAGGAGGTCACCCGCGAGGCGATCGTGCAGTCGGCAATCCTGTCGGCCGAAATGGCGGAAGAGATCGGGCTCGCCCGCGAAAAGATCATCCTGTCGGCCAAGGTCAGCGGCGTCCAGGATTTGATCGCCGTCTATACCGAGCTTGCGACACGCTCCAACCATGCGCTGCATCTCGGCCTCACCGAGGCCGGCATGGGATCGAAGGGCATCGTCGCCTCATCGGCCGCCATGGGCATCCTGCTGCAGCAAGGCATTGGCGACACCATCCGCATCTCGCTGACGCCGGAGCCGAATGGCGACCGCACGCGCGAAGTGCAGGTGTCGCAGGAACTGCTGCAGACCATGGGCTTCCGCCAGTTCGTGCCGATCGTCGCCGCCTGCCCCGGCTGCGGCCGCACGACGTCCACCGTGTTCCAGGAACTGGCGCAGAACATCCAGGCGGACCTGCGGAAAAACATGCCGGTGTGGCGGGAAAAATATCCCGGCGTCGAGAACCTCAAGGTCGCGGTGATGGGCTGCATCGTCAACGGCCCCGGCGAATCCAAGCACGCCGATATTGGCATATCGCTGCCCGGCACCGGCGAGACGCCGACCGCACCGGTCTTCGTCGACGGCAAGAAGTCGGCGACGCTGCGCGGCCCGTCGATCGCCGCGGATTTCGAAAAAATGGTCGCCGACTATATCGAGCAGCGGTTTGGGCAACACGGCAAGGCCGCGGCCGAATAGATGCGGGGGCTGCTCAAAGCAGCATTGATCCTGCTTTGCGGGCTGGGTTGCGCCGGACAGGCATTCGCCGATCCGCCGCAATCGCGCTCGGCGGCGAAACGATTGATCGGCCGAGTCTGCGACCTGATCGAAACGCAGGCCGAGCAGAACGGCCTGCCCAAGGATTTTTTCGCCCGGCTGATCTGGAAGGAAAGCCGCTTCGACCCCAATGCGGTAAGCCCCGTCGGCGCCGAAGGCATTGCCCAGTTCATGCCGGGCACAGCCAAGATGCGCGGCCTGGCCAATTCCTTCGACATCGAGCAGGCAATCCCGGCTTCGGCAAAATACCTCGCCGAAATGAAGACCGGCTTCGGCAATCTCGGCCTGGCGGCCGCCGCCTACAATGCCGGCGAGAGCCGCGTTTCGCGCTGGCTGAGTTCCGGCGGTTTCCTGCCGATGGAGACCGAGAGCTATGTCTTCGACATTATGGGCGAACCGGCCGACAAGTTCTCCGACAGCGCCTACGCCGGAACGGTCGAGCCGCTCGATGCGAAAACCAGCTTTTCCGTCGCCTGCCGTAAGCTGCCGGTGATCATGTCGAGAACCATGGCGATGGCCTCGATCAACGTGAAACCATGGGGCGTGCAGGTGGCCGGCAATTTCCGCAGGGGTGCCGCGATCAATCAATGGCTGCGGGTACGGAGCCGGTTTCCGGCCCTCTTGTCCGGGCATGATCCGGTGGTCAGCCGGGTGCGGACGCCGATCGGCAGGCGCGGCATCTACGCGGTCAGGATCGGCGTCGACGACCGCACCGCTGCCAACGCCATCTGCCAGAAACTGCAAAGCATCGGCGGCGCCTGCATCGTCGTGCGCAACCGGTAGGCGCGAGTGGGGCGACATGACCGCAAAAATCGTCCTGCTCAACGGCGTCGGCAGCGCCGGCAAAAGCTCGATCGCCAAGGCGCTGCAGACAATCAGCGCTGCGCCCTTCCTGCATGTCCAGATGGATGCTTTCCTCGGCATGCTGCCGGAAGCGCTGCAGGACCATGCCGACGGGTTCTCTTTTGAGACCGTGCTGGAAGACGGCAAGCCATCGGTGGTGATCAGGAGCGGGCCGGTCGGCGCACGCACCATGCGCGGCATGCGCCACGCCATCGCCGCTATGGCCGGGCAAGGCAACAATCTCATCGTCGACGACGTGATCTTCGGTGACGAGATGGCGGAGTATCGCGCGTTGCTGTCGGACTTCGATCTTCATGTCGTTGGCGTCATGGCGCCGCTGGAGGTGCTGGAAGCGCGCGAGGCCACGCGCGCCGACCGGCTGCCCGGCCTGGCGCGCTGGCAATATCCTCGCGTCCACAAGGGCATCGGCTACGATCTCGAAGTCGACAGCAGCCGGCTGACGCCGCTCGAATGCGCCCGTCGCATCCAGCAGGAATTTCGGCTATAGGCCGGCCCTTGGCCGGGCTTGCCCTGGCTCCGACTGATGGCAAGGATCCGGAATGTTAGACGGCTATATAATATGCGGCACGCCGAGATCTGGAAGCACACTTTTGTGCGGCCTGCTGGCATCGACGAAGACGGCCGGCGATCCGCACTCGTTCTACCGGCGGCAGGACACAGCGGAATGGGCTGAGGAATGGCAGCTGCCGCACCCCGATACGATGAGCGCGCATGCGTTCGATGTCGCCTATCTCGAGGCGGCAACTCGGGCCGGAAAGGGCGGAACGGCCGTCTTCGGCCTGCGCCTGATGCGCGAAAACCTGGATGAGCTCCAGGCGATCCTCGACCGGATTTACCCAAGCCTGCCCTCGGACAAAGCGCGTTTCGAAAGGGCGTTCGGCCATGTCCTCTACATTCACCTGTCGCGCGAAAACAAGCTGGCGCAGGCTATCTCGCTGATCAAGGCCGAGCAGACCGGCCTTTGGCATATCGCGCCTGACGGAACCGAGATCGAACGGGTCGCACCGCCGCAGGAACCGCGCTACGATTTCGAGCGGATCCAGCAGGAGCTCGCCGAGCTCGAAGCCTATGACGCGGCGTGGAACGTCTGGTTCGTGAAGCAGGGAATCGTTCCGCTGCGCGTCGGCTATGAAAGCCTGTCAGGCGATCCGGCTGCGACATTGGCTTCCATCTGCGAAGCCCTGGGCGTCCCGCCGCCCAATGCCGGCGATGTAACGCCAGGTGTCGCAAAGCTCTCGGATGCGATCAGCCTGGACTGGATACACCGATTTCGTGCGGACGCATCTGTTTGATCAGGCCGTCTTCACCGCCACCGTCTCGCTGAGCCAGGTGCCGATCTTGCTGCCGAGGCGGTCGGGCGAGACGGGCTTGGGCAGATAATCGTCCATGCCGGACTCGATGCATTTGTCGCGGTCGCCCTTCAGCGCGTGCGCGGTGACGCCGATGATCGGCGTGTGGCTGCCTGTCGCGGCCTCCGCCGCCCTGATGGCGCGGGTCGCCTCGTAGCCGTTCATCTCCGGCATGGAGACATCCATAAGGATCAGCTTCGGCCGTAGCGCCCGGTACATCTCGACGGCGGTGCGGCCGTTGCCGGCGATGCGGTAGCTCAAGCCCAGTCCATTGAGGATCTGGCCGAATACCAGCTGGTTCACGTCATTGTCCTCGGCGATGAGGATGTCGATCGGGCCGTTCGTCGTGACGCTCGTTTCCAGCGTCGCGGCCACCGGCATCACCGGGCCGCGAATGACGGTGAAGGCAGGCGGCGGTGCAGGTGCGGGCCGCGGGGCGACCGGCTCGCGAACGAACCGGGCTTTGCCGATCTGGGCTCTGGCCCTCTGGATGACCGAGATGACGGTGCCGAGCAGGATGGCCGAGCGCGCCGGCTTGGTCAGATGCGCGGCGATGCCGAAGTCGATGACCATCTTGCCGAAATCGACCTGATCGACCGAGGTCAACAGCACCACGGGGATCGAGGACAGGCGGCTGTCGGCGGAAATCGCCTTGGCGACATCGGCGCCGTTCATGCCGGGCATCTGGTAGTCGAGGATGATGCAGTCGACCGCGGCGCCGAGCTGGCTGGCCCGGTCGAGGAAGGCAAGGCCGACGGCGCCGCTTTCGGCTGCCGCGCAGTCGAAGCTCCAGCTCCGCAGCTGTTCCAGCAGGATCTCGCGGTTGACCGGGTTGTCGTCGATGACCAGCACGCGGGCGCCGGTGACGTCGACCGGCACGATCTCGTCGCGCGTGTCCTGCTGATGCGCCGGCAGCGGCACGGCAAACCAGAAAACCGAACCGCGGCCGATCTCGCTTTCGACGCCGATCTTGCCGCCCATCAGGTCGACGAGGCGGGCGGCGATGGCAAGGCCAAGGCCGGTGCCCTCATGGCGGCGTGTCGACGAGCCGTCGACCTGCGCGAATTTCTCGAACACGTTCTCCAGCTTCTCGGCCGGGATGCCGATGCCGGTGTCCTCGACGCGGACCTTGAGCTGGACCAGCCCGTCGACCACCTCGCCACCGACATCGATCAGCACATGGCCCTTCTCGGTGAACTTCACCGCATTGCCGAGCAGATTGGTGACGATCTGGCGGAAGCGTCCGGCATCGCCGACGACATGGGCCGGCAGGCGCGGGTCGACGCGCACGATCAGTTCGAGGTTCTTCTCGGCGACGCGCGCCGACACCAGCGTGGCGACGTCCTCGACCGCTTCAGCAAGACGGAAGGGGGCAGGGTCGAGCGTCAGCTGGCCGGCATTGATTTTCGAGAAATCGAGGATGTCGTTGATGATTGTGAGGAGCGCATTGCCGGATTTGACGATGACGTCGGTGAAGGTCTTCTGGCGCGCGGTCAGGTCGGTCTTGGCGAGCAGTTCGGCCATGCCGAGCACGCCATTCATCGGCGTGCGGATCTCGTGGCTCATATTGGCCAGGAATTCCGATTTGGCGCGGTCGGCGGCTTCGGCCTTGAACAAGGATGCGGCGGATTCGGTGAAGGCGCGGCGTATCGCCTTTTCCATCGGCCGGAAGATCCAGAGCGCGACAATGGCGAGAACCGCGAACAAAAGGCCGCTGGCCCACAAAAGCAACCTGTCGCTGGAGGCGTCGGCCAGATGGCGTTCGCTATCCATAGCGGTGCGCACGCGCACCAACATCGGCTGGACGAACAGATCGTTCTGGTTGAGGATTTCGCGCGAGCTCCATTCGTCGGTTTTTTGCGCCGCCGACATCAGGTTGAAGTTGCGCACAATGTCACGCGACGACCAGAACAGGTCGCCGTTGACGGCAGCGGACGAAAGTTCGTTGAGGGTTCTGGCCGACAGGCTCGGCTTGATCGCGGCGAGCTGGGCCGATAGCGTTTCGATCTCGCCGGCCAGGCGTTGCGAATGGCCGCGGGCGGCGGCGGCCAGACCGTCGCGGGTCTCTTCACGCCAGGCGGTGCCGGCGGTTTCGGCAAAGCTCGAGGCGTTGCGCAGGTCGCGGGTGAAGACGACGAGATTGCTGCTCAGCGCGTCGACGTCATGACGGAAAGAGTTGACGCGATTGAGCGCAAACATCACGGCGGCGGAAGCCAGCGCAAAGATCAGCAATCCCGAGATATAGCGGATCCGGATCGAACGGATGAAGGAAGAATATTCCGGCATGCGCAACCCCAACACATACGCATCATTTTAATGGTCGGGATTACGCTCGATTTACATTAAAATTTCGTTCGTGCGGCCGGTCGCCATTTCATGCTGGTAGCTAATGCATCAAAAAATCCGGCATGCATGTCACACCAGCCGATCCTGTCTCGTCATGATGTCGTACTCCAACGGAAGGAAGCCCAATCATGACCGCCAAGATCGACCTCTTCGCCGCTGCCCCCGCGCTGATCAAGCAATGGCAGCGCGCTTCGACCGAGCTTTCCGTCGCCGCCGGGCTCGAGCATAGCCTCAACGAGCTGGTGAAGCTTCGGGCGTCGCAGATCAACGGCTGCGCCAACTGCATCAATTTGCATGCCACCGAAGCGCGCGAGAACGGCGAGACCGAGCAGCGCATCTATTTGCTGCCGGCCTGGCGCGAGGCACCGTGCTACAGTGATCGCGAACGTGCCGCGCTAGGCTGGACCGATGCGCTGACACGCCTGTCGGAAGGACAGGACCGCGAAAGCGCCTATGCTGACCTGAAGACGCATTTCACCGACGAGGAGCAGGTCAAGCTCACCGTGTTGATCAACATAATCAATGGCTGGAACCGCATCGCCGTCGGCTTCGGACTCTATACCGACGCGGCGACGATACGCGCCAGCGCGAAAGCGGTGGCCGCCTGATGACGGAGGCGGCGCGCGAGGATGCGGCAGCGGGCTTCGGCCCGCTGCGTCCGAAGCTGATGCGGGTCGCCTACCGCATGCTGGGCTCGGTGAGCGACGCCGAGGATGTCGTGCAGGAGGCTTTCATCCGCTGGATGGGAACCGACCGGTCGCAAGTACGCGAGCCCGAGGCGTTCCTGCGCCGCACGGTGACGCGGCTTTGTCTCGACCAGCTCAAATCCGCGCGACGCAAGCGGGAAACCTATATCGGTCCGTGGCTGCCCGAGCCGATCGTGGAAGAGGACGATCTGGAAGATGTCACCTTGCCGCTGATGCTGGTGCTGGAGCGGCTTTCGCCGCTCGAGCGGGCGGCCTTCCTGTTGCACGATGTGTTCGGGCTGGAATTCGAGGAGGTCGCGAGCGCGATCGAACGCGATTCAGCCGCCTGCCGTCAGTTGGCGGCCCGCGCCCGCGGCCATGTCCGCCAGGCGCGGCCTCGCTTCAAGGTGGAAAAGCAACGCGGCCTTGAGATCGCCGAAGCCTTCTTTACGGCGTCGCGCAACGGCGACATGCAGGCTCTCGGCGCGCTGCTGACCGCCGATGTCAGCGCCCATGCCGATGGCGGGGGCAAGCGTCCGGCCGCCTTGGCACCAGTGCTGGGTTTCGATGCCGTCATGAAGCAATACGAGCAGGTCGCGGTCTGGTTGCGCGACAACCGCTCGACGCTGGTGCGCATCGGCTTCATCAACGGACTACCGGGGTTCGTCACGCGGGAGGCCGATGGCGAATTGCAAACGACCGCGCTCGACATTGAGGACGGCAAGATCGCCGCCGTCTATGTCATGCGCAATCCCGACAAGCTAAGGCATTTGCATTAGTTCGCGGTTGATTCGCGGTTCGACCCGCCGCCAAAGCAGGCCTTCATGTCTGCGATCCGCATGACGATGTCAGGGCCCTTTTGCTGTTCCGCAGCGACCTCTAGGATGCCTTCTCGCCCTCAGGTTGGATCAGCCTGCGCGCCGCATCTGCTCCTGCCGCAAGGATGCGATCCGACAATTCGGTCCCTGCCACCGCGCGGGCCAGTTGAAGCGCGCCGATGAGGGTCGCAAAGACACCCATGGCGGCGCCTTCCGGATCCTTGGCCCGCGGAAGTGCTGCTGACAACTGGCGCACCAGAACCAGCAAGCGTTCGGTGTAGACTTCGCGCGTTTCGGGGGGCTGACGCGCGACCTCCGGCAGCAGGGCGGCCGATGCGCAGCCGGCTCCCGGATTGTCGCGGTGCTCGGCTGACAGGTACGCCGCTATGCCCATCTCCGGGCCGCCGGCGGCCAATACCTCCTGCAGTTGCTGCGCCTGGTTCTCCAGTGCCACTACCAGGCTTTCCCGTACAAGCTCCGCCTTGGATTTGAAATGCGGATAGAACGCTCCGTTGGTCAGCCCGGCATCGCCCATGATGGTTGCCAGTCCTGACGCGGCTATGCCGTCACCGCGAAAACGCTGGGCGGCGACCTCCACGATCCGATCGCGTGAGGCGTCCTTTCGGCCCTTTTCGTAACGCATGGCGGGCTTTCCTTTCTGCTATTGCATTATGAACGTAATATGATATTACGACTGTAATTTAACCAATGGCAAAAAGCTAGCCCTCATGTCTCTGGAGTATCGAATGAGCACCCGTTCGGGAAAAACCGCTGTCGTGACCGGAGCATCCTCGGGCATCGGCCGCGCCAGTGCCGAGGCCTTGGCGCGGGCAGGATATACCGTCTTCGGGACAAGCCGCAGCAAGTCCGGCAACGGTCCGACGCAGGTGACCATGCTGACATGCGACGTGACCGACGGGGAGTCCGTCAGCGACCTCGTTTCAACAGTGCTGGCGCAGACCGGGCGGATCGACCTCCTGGTCAACAATGCCGGCGTCGGCCTGCTTGGTGGCGCTGAGGAATCCTCGGTTGCTCAGGTGCAGGCTCTGTTCGACGTCAATCTGTTCGGCGTCATGCGCATGACCAACGCGGTGTTGCCGGCAATGCGGCGGCGCGGCGAAGGGCGCATCATCAATATCGGCTCGATTCTGGGATTGGTACCCGCGCCATACTCAGCGCATTACTCGGCGGTCAAGCACGCGCTCGAGGGCTATTCGGAATCGCTCGATCACGAGGTGCGTGCCTTCAACATTCGCGTCTCGGTCATCGAGCCTGCATTCGTGCGCACCGTGTTCGACCAGAACGGCATTGAGCCGGATTCCCTGTTACAGGAGTATGATCAGGCGCGAACCGGGCTCAAGGCACTGCTTGCCGACGTGATGCCCAAAGCCGATCGGCCGGAAGTGGTGGCGGATGCGGTCGTCAAGGCGGCGACCGATGCCCGTCCGCGACGGCGCTATACCGCCGGCAAGGCAGCGCGCCAGGTCAGCCTGCTGCGCCGCTTCGCCCCCGCGGAGATGTTCGACAAGACCTTGCGCAAGCAGTTCCGCTTGCCGGTTTGAACAACGGTGAGACCGAGAAATTTCACGAACAAACGTCACACCAACAGACACTTTCAGAAAGCCACCGCCATGAAGGCATTCGTTGTCGATAAATATAACAAGAAAGGCATTCTGCGGCTGGCCGAGATGCCGGAGCCGGAGCTGCAGGACAATGATGTCCTGGTCGAGGTTCATGCCGCAGGGGTGAACCTGCTGGATTCCAAGATCAAAACCGGCGAATTCAAGCTCATCCTGCCCTATCGCCGGCCCTTCATCCTGGGCCATGACGTGGCTGGGAGGGTTGTCAGGGTGGGCTCGAAAGTCCGCAACTTCAAACCCGGCGACGCTGTCTATGCGCGGCCGCGCGATGGCCGGATCGGGACATTTGCCGAATTCATCGCAATCGACGAAGCCGATGTGGCCCTGAAGCCCGCGAACCTCAGCATGGAAGAGGCGGCTTCAATCCCTCTGGTGGGTCTGACCGCCTGGCAGGCTCTCATCGAGAGGGCAGGCCTGAAGAAAGGCCAGAAGGTCTTCATCCAGGCTGGCTCCGGCGGCGTGGGGACGTTCACCATCCAACTGGCAAAGCACCTCGGCGCGACCGTTGCGACAACGGCGAGCGCGGCGAGTGCCGACCTGGTCAAGGGTCTTGGCGCCGATGTCGTCGTCGACTACAGGAAAGACGACTTCGAGAAAGTCCTGTCGGGCTATGATGTCGTGCTGAACAGCCAGGACGCCAAGACGCTCGAAAAATCCCTGAATGTGCTGAAACCGGGCGGGAAGCTCATTTCCATCTCCGGTCCACCGGATCCTGAATTTGCCAGGGAAAAGGGGCTGAACCTGGCGCTGAAACTCATACTGCGGCTATTGAGCCGAGGGATTCGGACCAGAGCCAAGCGTCGCGGCGTGACGTTCTCCTTCCTTTTCATGCGGGCGCAAGGTGAGCAGCTGAGCAAAATCACGTCCCTGATCGAAGATGGGGCGATCCGCCCGGTTGTCGACAGGGTTTTTCCCTTTGAAGCGACCAACGAGGCACTGGCTTACGTCGAAACAGGGCGCGCCAAGGGCAAGGTCGTCGTCAAGGTCAGATAGCGCGCCCAGGCAAGCGCCCATCTGCCAATAACCAAACCTCAGTTGTTGCGGATTGCGACGAAACTTGCCGCTGCTTTCAGCAAGGCTGCCTGTTCTCCGTAAGGCTCAAGCAATTCATGCGCCTGCTTGACCAGTCCATGGAGCTGGCTGCGGGCCCAATTCGCGCCGTGCAACGCCACCAGCGTCGCCTTGCCGGCGGCCGCATCCTTGCCGGTCGCCTTGCCCATCTGGCTGGCATCGGCGGTCAGGTCGAGCAGGTCGTCGGCCAGCTGAAAGGCAAGCCCGACCGCCGAGCCGAATTCGGCCAGCCGGTCGCGGTCCTGCGGGGCGGCGCCGGTAATGATCGCGCCGGCTTCGCAGGCGAAGCGGATCAACGCGCCGGTCTTCATCGCCTGCAGCCGGATGATGCCGGCTTCGTCCGGCCTGTCGCGCTCGGCTTCGAGGTCGAGCGTCTGGCCGCCGACCATGCCGCCGGCGCCGGCCGCGCGCGCCAGCGCTAGCACCAATGCCGCCCTGCGCTCCGCCGGCAAGGCCGTCGCCTCGTCGGCGAGAATGTCGAAAGCAAGCGTCAAAAGCGCGTCGCCGGCCAGGATGGCGGTGGCTTCATTGAAAGCCTTGTGCACGGTCGGCTGGCCGCGGCGCAGATCGTCGTCGTCCATGGCAGGCAGATCGTCGTGGATCAGCGAATAGCAATGCACGCATTCGAGTGCCGCCGCCACGCGCATCGCCGCCTCGCCATCGGCGCCAAAAAGGGCCGCACTTTCCATGACCAGGAAAGGGCGCAGCCGCTTGCCGCCATTCAACACGCCGTGGCGCATGGCCGCCATCAAGCGCTCCGGCCGCGCGATCTCGCCTGTAAGCGTGCGGCCGTCGAGCAGCCGCCTCAGCAGCGTCTCGACCGCCGCTGCCCGCGCCAGAAGTGCGGCTTCAAAGGCTATTTGGTCGTCTTTTGTCATGGCCGGGAGCGGTAGCCGACACTCAGACGTTGCGCAAGAAGCCTCGCGCCATTATGCCGGAGGCGGGAGAATGGCGCGGGTGGGGCGGCTTGACGGAACCGATCGTCGATCATGAAACCGAGGGGCTGGACATGGCGCGACCGAGACGCGTGAACCGCGCCGGTCTCAAGCGCCTGGCCCGGCGCTGCCTGGTCATTGCCGCCGTGCTGGCGGCGATACCCGTTGTGCTGACTTTCCTCTACCTGCCGTCTTTCGTGCACCCGATATCGACCCTGATGGTCAAGGATCTCGCGACGTTTTCCGGCTACGACCGGCGCTGGGTGTCGCTCGACGACGTTTCGCCGGTGCTGGCCAATTCGGTGATCATGTCCGAGGACGGTCAGTTCTGCTCCCATCGCGGCATCGATCTGGGCGAATTGCGCGGCGTTGTCGACGATGCGCTGGCCGGCGAGGCGACGCGCGGCGCCTCGACCATCACCATGCAGACGGTGAAGAACCTTTTCCTGTGGTCGCGGCCGCTGGGCTCGGTGCGCAAGGTGGTCGAATTGCCGCTGGCTGTCTATTTCGACGCGGTGATGTCGAAACGGCGGATCATGGAAATCTACCTCAACATCGCCGAGTGGGGCCCGGGCATTTACGGCATCGAGGCGGCGGCCCAGCATCATTTCGGCGTTTCGGCCAAACAGCTGTCGCGACGGCAGGCAGCATTGCTCGCTGTCTCGCTGCCAAACCCGATTGCCCGCAATCCGGCCAAGCCCGGTCCGGGGTTGCGGCGGCTGGCGTCGCTGATCGAGCGCCGCGCCGGTCGCTCGGGCGCTTATGTCGGCTGCCTGGACTAGCCAGCTCAAAAAAAATCGCCGCAGTGCTGGCCAAAACGGCGTGAGCCGTGTATAGGCACCCGACTTTCTCAGATTATGGCCCTGACGCGGCCCTTTCACGAGGGCTATCGGGGCATTTTGACCATGTAGTGGAGCATATCCATGGCCGTTCCGAAACGAAAAACCTCTCCGTCCAAGCGCGGCATGCGCCGCTCGGCCGACGCTCTCAAGGCCCCGACCTATGTCGAGGACAAGAATTCCGGCGAAATGCGCCGCCCGCACCATATCGACCTGAAGACCGGCATGTATCGCGGTCGCCAGGTTTTGACGCCCAAGGAAAGCTGAGACCAGCTTTTCGAAGGTTTGGGTTAGCGAAAGACCGGCCATTGGCCGGTTTTTTTGCGTTTGTCGGTCTCCTGGGGTCGGGCTGCCTCGCTGTCCCTCTATGCCAAAGGCCGGACTGTTGCTGGCGATACAAGCCGCCATTGCGGTGCTGTATTGCGTTGCGATGGCCTTCGCGGCTGAAGCACGTGCCGGCACTCTTCGTGCGGCGGACGGGACAAAGGAAACCGCATGACCAAGCTCACCACCGCGCCGCGCAATGTCTTCCAGACCTTCCTCAACTTCCCGCTGGTAGAAGACCTCGATGCGCTGAAGGCCGATGTCGCCATTATCGGGATGCCCTATGGCAATCCTTACACGATCGACGAGACGATCAACGACCAGACTAATGCGCCGACCGCGGTGCGGCGCGCCTCGCAGCGCATCAGTCTGGGGCTCGACCGCTATGATTTCGACATTGGCGGAACACTGTTCGACGGACAGGATGTCCGGATAGTCGATGTCGGCGATGTCCTGGCCAGCGCCGGCGACCCCGGCGGCCACTACATCAAGGCCGAAGCGGCGATCCGCAAGATCCGCGCCGCCGGCGCCTTGCCGATCACCATCGGCGGCGATCACGGCATTCCGATCCCGATCTTCCGGGCGCTTGACGGCGAAGGGCCGATCACTCTGGTGCAGATCGATGCCCATCTCGACTGGCGCGACAACGTCAACGGCGTCAGGGAAGGCTATTCCAGCCCCATCCGCCGCGCTTCGGAAATGGCACATATAGCTGGCATCTTCCAACTCGGCATTCGTGGCCAGGGCAGCGCCCGGCTTGAGGAGGTCGAGGCCGCCCGCGCCTACGGCGCCAACATCATCACCGCCAATGAATGGCAGGATATCGGCACGGCCACGCTGCTCGAGCGTATCCCGGCCGGCGGCCGCTACTACCTCACCATCGACGCCGACGGCCTCGATCCCGCTGTGATGCCGGCGGTGGAAGGGCCGGCGCCGGGCGGCGTCAGCTACCGGCAGACGATCGAGCTGATCAAGGGGCTGTTCGCCAAGGGCCGCGTCGTCGGCATGGACATTGTCGAGATCGCGCCGGCGCGCGATCTCAACGAGATCACCTCGATGACAGCCGGCATCATCATCCTCAACGCCATCGGTGCCGCGGTGCGCACGGGACAGTTCAAGCGCTGAGCCCAGCGGGCGGCCGGGTGACACGGTTGTTGCACCCGGTCTTCGACCGTGTTCACGCACACTAGCGAAAAATCTTGACGGCGTGCCTGCGGCGCATTCTACAGAAGATGCCCCCATTGTTATGCAATTCCCGTGGGACCGCTTTCCTGGAATTGCTAGAGGAGACGCCAGATGTTCGGTGCCATCCCGCTGCTGATCGTGCCCTTCGTGGCCTACAATCTCGGACTGCTCGGAATATTCGGCAGCGGCGACGATCCGTGGGCGACCGAAATCTTTTCGTTCAGCATGATGTCGGGCGGGGTGTTTTCGATGACGCTCGGCGATTTGATGGTGCTGATCGGGTTGATCTTCCTGTTCCTCGAAATGGTGAAATCGGTGCGCACCACGAACGCCTCGATCATGGACCATCTGTTGTCGACGCTGGTCTTCGTGGCGTTCCTGGTCGAATTCCTGCTGGTGAAGGGCGCGGCGCACTCCGTCTTCTTCACGCTGATGCTCATCGCCCTGTTCGACGTGCTGGCCGGTTTCTCGGTCTCGATGCGGTCGGCGAGCAGGGATATCAACCTCAACTAGAGACCCAGGCCCCTCAGCCCGGATCGGCGGTGAAGCCGGCGGCTTCGATGCCGGCAATGGCGGCTGCCTCGTCATTGTCCGACGTATCGCCCGAAATGCCGACGGCGCCGATGACGGCGCCGGTCTTGTCACGGATCAGCACGCCGCCGACAACCGGCAGGACGCGGCCGCCCGACACATCGGAAATGCCGGCGACGAGGTGCGGGCGCTCCTTGGCAAAAGCCTCGACGCGGCGCGAGCCCATGCCTATGGCGAGCGCGCCATAGGCTTTGCCGGCCGACATTTGCGGGCGCAGGAAAGAGGCGCCGTCCTGGCGCTGGAAGGCGACGAGATGCGCCCCGGCATCGAGGACGGAGACGCCCAGCGGCTTGAGTTTCAGCTCCGCACCTTTGGCGAAAGCAGCGTCGATGATGTGCTTGGCTTTTTCGAGGGTCAGTGCGGTCATGGCAGTCTCCTGATAAAAACTCGTCAATCATCGGCCGGCCTCGCGAGATGCGAAATCCCGGTTACGGTTGAAATTGCTTCGCGTGGGGAAGCGGGAATGGCAGGCGGTTATAACGGCGTGCCGTTGATCGGCATCTGGCCGATATGCTCAGCCGCTTCCAGTCTGCAATAGGATCGTCAGGCGGTTTTCTTCTTGGCCCGTGCCGCTTTCTTGACCGGCGCGGCAGGCGTGTTGGCGAGGTCTTCTGCTTCCTTGGCAAGGCGCAGAGCCCTGAGTTTATTGGTCTTGGCCTGGCGGGCGTCGGCCTCGGCGACGTACTCCGCCATCGCCTTCTGTCGCACCGTGGCGGCCTCTTCCTGCTTCTTGAAACGCATATCCGCCCGGGCGCGGGCAGTATCCTTAGAATTCTCGACCAAGAGCGCTATCCAATCCCATAGATTATCTTTTTCAGTCCCTTGATAGCAGAGCCGGCCCGATAATGGGGAAATAAGTTGGTCAGGCGGCGGGAGCCTTGATGCCGTCCGACGCCTTGCGGGCGACCACCGCCTCATATGCAGCCTGCAATGTGGCTCGGACGGAAGGCCGTTCCGGCGCCGCGACAGGGGTGCCCAGATGCTCATGGCGCAGCTCATCCATGAACTGCTCCCAAAGCTCTGGCCCGCCCTTTTCCAGAAGCTCGGCGCGGATCGAAAGCTCCTCGCTGACCGGCAGCCAGACACGGCCCCAGGCACCGAGATGCGCCATGATCGGCACCAGCGTGATGGCCATTTCGGTCAGGCTATAGATCGCCTTCTGCTTGTGCGAGGGGTCGTCGGCCTTGGTCAGCATGCCGAGCTCCATCAGCCGCTTCAGCCGGTCGGCCAGTATGTTGGAAGCGATACCCTCGATCGAGCCGTTCAGCATCTCGCGAAAGTGGCGTTTGCCGCCAAAAATCATGTCGCGCAGGATGATCAGGCTCCATCGGTCGCCGAACACTTCCAGCGACAGATTGATCGGGCATCCCGAGCGGTGTTCAGTTTTCATCCGACTCTCCCCGAAAAACCAGTTGCATTATCGTATCGGTTTTATTATCGTGCAACTGATTGCAAAACGCAATCAGTTTGATGCGCCAAGGTGAGGAGATTGTCATGACGAATGCTGCAGCCCCCGAAATCGTGTCGCAGACGTTCGGAGATCCTGGAAATCCCGCGATCCTGTTGATCATGGGCGCGATGGCTTCGATGCTGTGGTGGCCGGAAGCGCTTTGCAAAAAACTCGCCGGCGAAGGTCGTTTCGTGATCCGCTACGACAATCGCGATACCGGCCTGTCGACCAAATATGCGCCGGGCGCGCCGCCCTACACATTCGACGACATGGCCGACGATGCCGTAGGTGTCCTCGACAGCCATGGCGTCGGCAAGGCACATGTGGTCGGGATGTCGATGGGCGGCATGGTCGCGCAACGGGTGGCGTTGAGGCACCCATCTCGTGTCATCTCGTTGACTGTGATCAGCAGTTCGCCGGTGGGGATCGACACGTCGCATCTGCCGGGGACGACCGAGGCCTATATGGAGCACTCGGCCGCCGGCGCAAAGGTCGACTGGTCGGATCGCGACCAGGTGATCGACTTCGTCGTCAAGGACGCCCACGCCATCGCCAGCACCACGCATCCGTTCGACGAGAAGGCGATGAGGGCGTTCATCGAACAGGACTATGATCGCTCCGGCGGTTTGCTGAGCGCCACCAACCATTTCATGCTGAAAGGCGGCGAGGATTTCAAAGGGCGCCTGCACGAGATGGAGGCCCCACTGCTCGTCATCCACGGGACGGCGGATCCGATCTTTCCGATCGAGCATGGCGCGGCCCTTGCCGACACTGTTGCCGGCGGACGGCTTGTCCGCGTCGAAGGCGGCGGCCACGAACTGCATCCCCAGGATTGGCCGACGATTGCCGCCGCCATCGTTGCGCATACCCAACCCTGACGGAGGCCGGAAAGCTTGACAGGCTGCCCTGCGGAAATAGCTACACCACTTCGGTTTTGTCAGGCAGTGCCAACGAATTCGAAAACGAGCGAGAAAAATGTCCCTGACGTTTCACTTTCATCCGCTGGCTTCGTTCTGCTGGAAGCCGCTGATCGCGTTCTACGAGAACGACACTCCCTTCACGCCGGTCATCGTCGATCTCGGCGACGAGCAGTCGCGCGCGGCATTCCTGAAGGTGTCGCCGACCGGCAAGATGCCGGCGCTGCGTGACGACACGCGCGACCGTACGGTGCTGGAATCGACCATCGTCATCGAATATCTGGCGGCGCACTATCCGGGACCGGTCGAGCTCATTCCCGCAGACGTCGATCTGGCGCTGGCGGTCCGCCAGGCCGACCGCTTCTATGATTTCTACGTCCAGGCGCCGATGCAGAAGATCGTTGCCGACAGGCTGCGGCCGCAGGACAGGACCGATCCGTTCGGGGTCGAGGAGGCGCGCGCGCAGCTCCGCAATTCCTACGCCATTGTCGAGGAGGAGATGCGCTCGAAGAGCTGGGTGGTCGGGGACAGCTTCACCTTGGCCGACTGTGCGGCGTCTCCGGCGTTGTTTTATGCCAACAAGGTCGAGCCGTTCGGCGACAAATATCCCGCCGTGAAACGCTATCATGACCGCCTGCTGCAGCGGCCTTCCTTCGCGCGGGTGATCGAAGAGGCGCAGCCCTATTTCAAGTTCTTCCCCTACAACAACGGCTGATAGCTGTGCCGGGCGGTCCAGCCTGTCCCGTTGGGCAAGGCGCTGGTGGCGGGCAGCTGAAGGCTGCCGCGCGCCGCGCGGGCTATGCTTCCCAGAATTGGTCGAGCCAAATATTGAGCTTGAGGAAGCCGGTATTGCTGACCGTGTAGACCCGCCTTGTGCCTTCGGCCCTGGCCTGAACCAGACCGGCGTCGAGCAATACTTTCAAATGCTGGGAAACGGCGGGGCGCGATACCGGCAATCCCGACGCCAGTTCGTTGACGGTCTTCGGACCGCGCCGGAGCTCTTCCAGGAGATAGCGCCGGTTGGGATCGGCAATCGCCATGAAGGCGTCAGAAAAGATCATGCCTATACTTGTGGGGCAAAGCTTTTCAAATCTCAACCGTCAGCTTCCGCTTTTCTGAGCCGCAATGCTTCAGGGGTAACCGAGCGGTCAGCCGGCTGGGTCTTGAAGGCATCGCGATCTTCGATCGGCACCGGCGCGCGGCGGCTGATGCGCAGCAGCGTGTAGGCGGCGAGGCTGAGATGCGCGAGCGCGGTGGCCAGGAACAGGCCTTCGGGGCGGAACCAGCCCATCAGGGCTGCGGCCAGCAAGGGGCCGATCATGGTGCCGAACCCATACAGAAGCAGCAGGCCGCCGGAGACTTTGACGAAGTCCTCCGACCGGGCGTGGTCGTTGGCATGCGCGACCGCGATTGAATAGAGCGTGTAGGCAAAGGCGCCATAGGCGGCGGTGAGCACAATGACGAGAACCGCGGAGTGCGGTTCGAACAGGAAGATCAGGATGGCAAACAGGGCGGCGCCGAAGGCGGCGCCCGCCAGCACAAAACGGCGATCGGTCTTGTCGGAGAGGCGCCCGGCCGGAAGCTGCATGGCGGCACCGGCAACGACGACAAGGCTCATCATCAGCGCGATCTCGGCGGTGGAAATGCCGATACGGGCACCATAGACCGCACCCAGCGTGCCCCAGGCGCCGTTGGCGATGCCGATCAACAGGCAGGCGATCGCCGACACTGGTGAGTTGGCATAGAGCCCTTTGACGTCGAGCTTGACGTCCTGCAGCGGCTTTGGAGACGACGCCGACGACACCGCGGTCGGGATCAGCGACAGGCAGAACAATATGCCGGTGATCATGAACAGCGACGCCGATTTGACGTCGCCGCCGGCGACGATCATCTGGCCGCCCATGATCGAGGCATAGGTGACCATCATATAGAGGCCGAAGACGGTGCCGCGGTTCTCGTTTGTGGCCTTCTCGTTCAGCCAGCTTTCGATGACCATGAAGGCGCCGGCCATGGTGAAGCCGGTGAAGGCGCGCAGCAGGATCCAGACATATTCGTCGATGATCAGGCCGGTGAGCAGCGCCACGATGGCGCCCGACGCGGCAAAGGCGCCGAAGGCCCTGACATGGCCGGCGCGGCGCACCAGGCGCGGCGCGAAGAAGCAGCCGGTGACGAAGCCGCCGGCCCAGGCAGTGCCCATCAGGCCGAGCGATGCCGTCGAAAACCCTTCGAGCTGGCCGCGCAACGGCAGCAGCAGGCCGTGCAATCCCGATGCCGCGAGCAGGAAAGCGGTGCCGCGAAGCAGAGAGAGGATCGGTCTGTAGCTTGCGAACATGTTTTGATCCGGCTGGAGATTCGTTGGCGAGGTCTGAAGACAGGTGTATTCGGGCTTTTCGGCGGCGGATGCTCAACGCCGAAACTAGCGCAAAAAACTAGCCGCGGCGAAACAAGGCTTCGGCCGCCGATTTGGTGCTGCCCTTGGCCTGGAGTTCGGCTTCCAGCCGGGCAATCTCCTCGCGCAGGATGCCGATCCGCTCGGTCAGGTCGCCGACCGAAAGCAGCGACAGATCCTGTCCGATCTCGTGCGGGCGGGCTTTCTTTTTGGGTTCGTCGTCGAAGATCGCCATCGTCGCTCCTCCCTATTCAGTATTGGGCTGATTTGGCCATTTGCCTGATCCGGCAATCAGCATACATAGGGCAGGGGTGCTGATGCAAATAGTCGGCAATTAGCTGACAGCCGGCGACAGACCGGCGGACCGAGACGGGAAATTTCATGGCAAGCGGACTTAAAATTCCAGCCAGGATGACGGCCATTGCGATTTCGCAGCCCGGCGGGCCGCGGGTGCTGAAACCGGAAACGCGCGACGTGCCGGTGCCCGGTCCGGGCGAAATCCTGATCCGGGTGCGCGCCGCCGGTGTCAACCGGCCCGACGTGCAGCAACGCAAGGGCGCCTATCCCGCGCCGCCCGGCGCCTCCGATCTACCCGGCCTCGAGGCATCGGGCGAAGTGGCAGCACTTGGCGACGAGATATCGCGCTGGCGCATCGGCGACCGCGTCTGCGCGCTGACGCCGGGCGGCGGTTATGCCGAATATGTCAAGGTGCATGCCGGCAGCGTGCTGCCGCTGCCCGCCGGCTTCACCCACACCGAAGCGGCTGCGGTTCCGGAAAACTATTTTACCGTCTGGCACAACGTCTTCGAGCGCGGCGGCCTGAAGAAGGGTGAGACGCTGCTTGTGCATGGCGGCTCGTCGGGCATCGGCACCACGGCCATCCAGCTGGCGTCGGCCTTCGGCGCCACTGTCATCACCACCGCCGGCTCCAGGGAAAAATGCGACGCCTGCCTGAAGCTCGGCGCCGACCGTGCGATCAACTACCGCGAGGAGGATTTCGTCGCCGCGGTCAAGGACGCCACCGGCGGC
This sequence comes from Hyphomicrobiales bacterium, assembly GCA_900472295.1. Lineage (GTDB taxonomy): Bacteria > Pseudomonadota > Alphaproteobacteria > Rhizobiales > Rhizobiaceae > Mesorhizobium. The sequence goes on from UCIA01000003.1 coordinate 278,773, forward strand.
AAGGGCGCCGACGTCATCCTCGATATGGTCGGCGGCGACTATATCGCGCGAAACTACGAGGCCGCGGCGATCGAGGGCCGCATCGTCCAGATCGCGGTGCAGGCCGGCGCGGTGGCGAGCGCCGATTTCTCCAGGATCATGGTCAAGCGGCTGACCCATACCGGCTCGACTCTGCGGCCGCGTACGGTCGAGTTCAAGGCGGCGGTTGCCGTAGCACTTGAGGCCCAGGTGTGGCCGCTGCTCGGCACACGCAGGATAGCGCCGGTGATGGACATGATCTTCCCGCTGGCCGACGCCTGGCGGGCGCATGAGCGGATGGAAGAGGGCGAGCATATAGGCAAGATCGTTCTCGACGTCGGTTAGGACGTATCGATCTTCAGGCCAGGCCGGTCTGCAAATGATGGCCTCCTGCGCTCCCGGTGCTCGCGTACGAAAAGTACGCTCCGCTCCGGCCTTCGCCGGCCAAAGCCCTCATAAGTGGCTCCGCTCTGTGAAAGGCTACGGACGGCGTAGGCCGGTTCTCGGACGCCACCATTTTCGACTTGGCCTGACCTGAATCTCGACACGCCCTGAGCGTGCATCGCCTGCCAATAAGATGAACAGAACCTTAATTGTGCAATGCAGCATTTGCATTGCGGCTATGCAAAGACGTCTGTTCAATTCGTAGGCAGCACTGCCTATCTAAGCGTCATCGAAACGATTTGATCCAACAACTGGAGGACCACCATGAACCCGATCCGCGCTTTCCGTAACTGGCGTATGTACAACGAAACCGTGCGCGAGCTGAACAAGCTCAATGCCCGTCAGCTCAACGACCTCGGCATCAGCCGTGGCGACATCGAGCGGATTGCCCGCAAGGCGATCTAATTCGAAGCATGGTCGGCCGATGAGGCCTGACCACGCGGCAGAAGCAAGAGCCGCCGCAGACGGTTTTCCGTCGCCGGTTCCGAGCCCGCTGGACCTTGTCCGGCGGGTTTTGTCGTTTTGGGGCCGGCTATGGCATTACGGCGGCCCGCATGCTTATCGCTTCAATGGCCAAAGGCGGCAAAGCCGAGTGCCACCAGGGCTCCTCCCAGCACGATGTCCGCGTGCTTTCGGTAACGGCCATAAAGTCGCCGCGCGGCCGGCCGGGACATGGAAATGCTGACGAATCCAAACCAGGCGATCGCAACGACAAACACCACGGCGACTGCGATTGCAGATGCGTGAGCAGTCTCGCGAATATTCAAATTGAGCGTCGAGGATGCGAAAAACAGGGCGGTGGCAGGATTTGCGGCCGCCGTGACAAACGCCAGCCGGAAGTGGCGAATGATTGGGGCCGGATTCGGCTCTTTGCCGCCCGTCTGGGCCGAAAGCGCCCTCCGCATCGAGTTCCAGCCGATGAAGACCAGCATTGCACCGTAAAGGCCGGCGGCCATCTGGTGCACAATGCTCGCGGGCGGCAGCGCGCCGGCTCCGGTCGCGACCACAGCCGCCAGCAAGCTCGCGCCAAGAGCGGTGCCTGCAGCAGCCGACAGGGCGGTGGCAGGCGAAGCGGTCAGCGCGGCCTGGGTAACGACAGCGAAGTTGGCCCCCGGCAGCATTGCCACCAGCGCATAGGAAATGGCAAACGGAAGCAACTCCACCGCGATAGCGTGTCCGGTCTCGAACATCGATTGGCCCACCTCGGCAGCGGTTCGCCTCTCAAGGCAGGCCGCCGCAATCGTGGCGAAACTGGACGAAATGCTTTTCGCCGAACAGTCGTCATATGCCGACTGCCTGATGTTTTGAAAGGTCGGCCGCCGGCCGCGTCTGCTAAGGTGTGGCGGGTCTTCGGTAACGTTGGAAACTCGCGGCTGTTCGCTTCAAGCCGAAATCAGCCGTAGCAATCCAAGGTTGACCTCAGCTTTCAGCATGGCATTTTAGCCACGCAGGAATCGATGGCGTGTGGGAGCGCGTTGGCGATCCGGGCCGGCAAGATGCTGACTCCGAAAGAGGCTGTGCGCTCTCATGTTCGATGATCTTACGGACAGGATCTACGAGGCTGCCTTCGTGCCGGATCTGTGGGCAGATGCGCTCGAAGCGGCAAGCGGCGTCTCGGGCTCTGCCAGCGGTTCGATCTTCGTTTTCAGCGATGGTTCCCCGACGCGCGGCAGGATCAGTGACGATCCTCCAGGGCATGGCAACGCCCTTGAGACCGTCCGGTCTGTATTCGATGAATTCCTCATGGGCGACAACTGGAAGTTATCTCCTGGCGTCATGCGGATGTATGACTTGCAGCCGGCCAGCTTCGTCCATGTCGAAGCTTTCATGACCGCCGACGAGATCGAGCGTGATGTGCAGCGGACGCGTCTGCGGGCGCTAGGCATCGGCGCTCACCTTTGTTCCGCGGTTGCCATGCCGAGTGGAGAGCTCGTCACCTTCGTCTTTCAGCGCTGGACCAGGGACGGCGCTTACGATCAGTCGTCGGTCGACCGGCTCGACCAGATTCGTCCTCACTTCGCGCGTGCCGGCCTGATATCGGCGCGGTTGGGCATGGAGCAAGCGAGGGCAACCGTCTCGGCGCTCGAGGCCATCGGGCTGCCTGCGGCGGTGATGACCGCGTCCGGGCGTGTGCTGACCGCCAATGTGCTCATGGAAAAAATGCCGTCCGTGTTCATCGCCACCGCGCATGGCGGCATGGCACTGGCCGACATATCCGCCAATCTGCTTTTCCGGGAGGCGATCGTCCACAACCAGCAAGACCGTGTCGTGCGCTCGATTCCCATTCCGGCGCGGGAAAGCCAGCCGGCGCTGGTTATTCATCTGCTGCCGCTGCGCCGCGCCGCGCACGAGATATTTTCGGGCGCAGACATACTGGTTGCGGCGACAGCAGTGAGCGCCAGCGCGACCGTGCCGTCACCGACGCTGCTTGCCGGGCTGTTCGACCTGACGCCTGCCGAAGCGCGGCTGGCCGCCGCGCTATCGCAGGGGCAACCCTTGAGAGATGCCGCATCCGATTTGCAGATCACCGTCAAAACTGGCCGCACCTATCTCGAACGGATCTTCGCCAAGACCGGAACCCGCCAGCAGAGCCAACTCGTCGCTTTGCTGAAGAGCGCGGAGCCATTCCAATGAGCGTCAACCGACACGATGTCTGAAGCGGTCCCGGGCTTTGGCCCGGCATGCTCGAGGATATTGCTTCGCTGACCGGATCTGCAGGCGGTCGAATTATGAGCCAGCGGCAAGTCGTCCACGTCCGCTCAGCGGCTCGGTGCTCTTCAGCAACGCCACCAGTTCGCTTTGCTGGCGGGTGCGGGTCTTGGCGAAGATCCGTTCGAGATAGGTGCGACCGGTTTTCACGGTGATGTTCGCACCGTCGGCGGCTTCCTTCAGCGACCAGCCCGAGGCCAATGCCGTTGCCAGTCGGGCTTCGGCCGGCGTCAGGTCGAACAGATCACGCACGTGCATTTCGAAGCCGTCCACAATGCGCCGGGTGACCTCCGTCACCATGATCACCGCGCAGCGCTCCGACGCCAGGCCATAGGCGCGGGCATCGACGAAGGGCGCCACCGACAGTACCAGCCTCGCCAAGTCGGATCGCTGGTGATCGGACGGTACCAGCAACGTCCCGCCTGCACCCGGCATGACGCCGTCCCGCAAGGAGCAGACATCCACCACGAGCCGTTGCAGCTCCTGGGTGTCCTCGTTATTGGCGGCGACGATTGTGCCGTCCCTCAGGGTCAGCGGACTGTCCGGTCGCGACAGCATCGCATCGGCGGCCTCGTTCATCTGCGCGATTTGCTGATGGCCGTTGACCAGAAACACACCAAAGGGCAGATGCGAGAATGCCGAGGCCAGCGCCGATGTTTTCTCCAACTGTCGGCCGATCTGCCCGGCGCGCAGCACATGCGGCACGATCTTCTGCAACAGCTCGAAGTCGTTGGCGCCGAACGCCTCCTGGCCTGAGCCGCGATGGATATCGAGCAGCCAATGTGAACCGTTGGAAGCGAGCAGGTTGGAGACCATTCCGTGATACATATCGCGCGGCCGCAGCCAGTCCTGCCACAGTTCACGGCGGCGGAACGCCGCCGCGTCCGACGTGAGCGGCCAAGGACTGACCGTGCCGAGCGGCAAGGCTGCCGACGCCGCTGCCAGGGGATCGCGCAGCATGGCTTCGATGCCCTTTTGCGAATTGAGTTCCGGATCTAGGTCGGATGCGACCGCGTCAAGCGTTTCCGAACTGACGCGCACAATGCAGGAGCGGGAGCCGCCGAACAGGTCGCGCAGGCCGCTTATCGCTTCGAACCACCGCTCCTGGTCGTAGGCCGCCTCGTATACCTGGCCGACAACGGCGGAGACCGCTTCAATGCTGACGTCAGCCATTGGCAGATCCGCCCCCCGGATGACCATGTTTCATGAGAGGCCTAACCGGGAGTCTCGCGCAAGTTGTGGTGTCGTCTGGCCAAGGAATGTTCGTTCCTCTATAAATATTAGCAAGTGTGAATGTGTGATCTGACGGCAACAACGTTGCCCCAACGAGGTTGGTAGCACCGTACAAAGCGACGAGCAGTCGTCATATGACGACTGTTCGGTTCATCGCCTTGTCTGCACTCTCTGCCGCATTGGGAATTCGGTGGGGTATTGCACGTGATGACACGGGAGATCGGACGAGCAGGCGGGACGTTTGGCGCCAGACTCATAGGATCCTACAAGTTAAGAGGCGCCTCGATCCGGACCTCTGTTTTGGCCGGAGCACTGGGTTTGGCCATCTCGGTATCTGCCTCTGACAGGGCGTTTGCAGTCACATGCGGAGCTGGAAACGAGACCGCCGACGGTGACGCCAGCCTTGCCTGCGGTGACGGCACCGTAGCCTACGGCGATCGGGCGGTTGCGATAGGAGTATTCGCCACGGCTGGAAGCCCGGATACGCCATCCAACTATGACGTAGCCGTTGGATACGATGCTGACGCTTTCGGGCAAAGTACTGCGTTTGGTACGGGTGCAAAGGCGGGTTTCGATAACCAGATCGACCCAAATATGTACCACACCGCCATCGGCACCGGTGCAGAAGCCGGACAAGGTGTGAACGGCTTGATTCTTTCGACGGCGGTAGGTTTCCTGGCCAAGGCCAATGCGTCTTACGCGACTGCGCTGGGCTCGAACGCGGAAGCCAACTTTACCGGGTCAATGGCGTTCGGCTCCGGTGTCGTGACGACGCGCGACAATCAGGTGGCAATCGGCAACGGCTCAAACACCTACACGCTGGCCGGCATCAACTCGCAGGCGAGCAAGGACGCGCAAGGCGCAACCAAATATCTGATGACAACCGATGATGCAGGCAATCTGGCGGCGTCGACATTCGATGTGGCCGCGTTTGAAGGCCTGCCTGCTACCGTGGCCGCGCAAGGCACGGCCATTACCACCCTGAACTCGGCGGTGAGCACAAATACCCAGAAGATCAGCGACCATACGAACGAGCTCGCCGATCATGAAACGCGCATCACCAACAACACCACGCAGATTTCGAGCCTCGACACCAGGGTGACGGCCAACACTACCAATATCGACCTGCTCGATGGGCGTGTGGGTGCGCTGGAATCGGGCTTTCAGGATCTTGGTAACCAGATCAGCGAGAACCGTGCAGAAGCTCGCGGCGGCACCGCGCTGGCGCTGGCGACGGCGGGGCTGCGTTATGATGATCGTCCCGGCAAACTGTCGCTGGCCGGCGGCTTCGGCAATTTCAAGGGACAGTCCGGCTTGGCGCTTGGCCTCGGTTATAACCCCAGCGTGGATTTTCGCCTCAACGGCGCCGTCTCGGCAACCACCAGCCGTGGCGATGTCGGGGTCAGCCTCGGGGCTTCATGGACACTAAACTGAAACGGTCGGGATGATGCGGGGGTTGGGGCTTCAGCATTCCGTGCCGTTTCAGTGGCGGGCGCCCGGTAGGTGGACCTCGGGCGCCCGCGGTTCTTTCGCTGCATTGGCCATCGCGCTGATGGCCGTCTTGGTGCCGCCGCAGCCCGCGCATGCGCAAGCCAAGGACAAGCGTGTCGAGCAAAAGGCGGCGCGCCCCGCCAGCATCGACCGCAACGGCGTGCTGATCCTGATCCGCGGCACACTGCTGGCGCTCGACCAGGCCAACAAGACCGGCAACTACACGGTGCTGCGCGATCTCGGCTCGCCGAATTTCCAGGCCAACAGTGCCGCCCAACTCGGCGACATCTTTGCCAACCAGCGCAAGCAGGCGCTCGATTTCGGCGCCGTCGCGGTGCTCGAGCCGCAACTGACCCTGCTGCCGCAGGTCGAGCCGGGCGGCTTGCTGCACATGGCGGGCTTCTTTCCCTCGGTGCCGCTGCAGGTCAATTTCGAGCTGCTGTTCGAACCGGTGGACCGGCAGTGGAAGATTTTTGGCGTGTCGGTCAATCTGACGTCCGGCGCGCCGCAGGCGCCCGAAACGCCCGTCGCCGCGCTGCCGAAGCCCGCCGATCCCGGTCCGCCACCCGACGCGCCGTCGATTGCCGTGCAGCCGAAGAAGGCAACAAAACCTTAGATCTTCCAACTATTGGGCATGCCCCTTGGGTGACGAATTCTGTTCAACGAGATGATACTCGTCAGTCCGGCTTTCACAATAATTAGCAAATCTGAATATGTGCCCCTGGGGTAACAGTCCGGCTTCCACAAGCCGACATCCATGCCACAAACCGGCAACCCGTCGTCATTTGACGACTAGGAAAGCCGGCCACATTCGATCAGCCATGGATTGCGAAAATATCGATGATCGTTTCGGCTTCCTGCTGAAGGCGGATTGTCGAGATGGGGCAGGGGCAGAGCATGAACTTCAGCACAAACAGCCGATATCGCAATCGCTTGCTGGTGAGCACGGCGATGGCCGGGGCAACGATTCTCGGCTTTGGCCAAAGTGCCGAGGCCGCCTGTACGACGGGGGCGCCGCCCGCCTATGTCTGCTCCGGCGCCAACACGACCGGCCAGATCGTACCGGCCGGAATCGGCTTGCCGCTCGACGCCGGCGACTTCCTCCTCCTTGCGCTTGCGCCGGCCAATCCGACGGTTACCACCGATCCGGGATTCAGTGTCTCCACCAGCGATCCCTTCGCGCTCGGCATCCTCGGCAAGGGCGCGGTCAGCTACACCGATGCCAATTCCTCGGCGCTGAGCTCGACGACAGGCATCGGCCTTGGCGTCGTGTCGCTGGTGCCGCAGATTGCGCCTCCCTACTACGGACCCAATCCTGGCGGCTCGGTAGCCATCGACACGGGCGGCGCCATATCGGGCGCCCTGATCGGACTGGCGGCCATCAACACCGGTGACGGCACGACCAGCGTCAAGGCGACCGGCGACATCGCGGCGACGGGCGGTTACGGCGCCGTCGTCTACTCGCAAGGCAGTGATTCCGATGTCCATCTAGGCAAGGTAACCGGCACCGAGGGTGGCATCCAGGCGCTGAACCAGAGCGTGACTGCCAATCTCAAAATTACCGCTGATGGTGATGTCGATGGCGGCACCGGCACGGGCATCTATGCGCGCAATGGCGGGCAACAGCTCGATATCCTCGACACGATCCTCAACGGCACGTTGACCTTCTCTGGACCGGAGGTCGTCGCGGGAAAAGACCTGACTGTCATCGCCAACGGCAAGGTTACCGGTAGCCTGTATGGGATCGTAACCAGCAACCGCGGCACTGGCGCGACCACCATCACGGCCAAGGGCGAAGTCAACGGCGTATACGGCGGTATTGCAGCCTTCAACAACAATTCGGCGGGGAGCGACCTGATCGTCGACGCCATGGCGGTCAACGGCCGCGACTATGGCATTTATGCCAGGAATGCCGGTGCTGGCGAGGCTCGCATCACAGCGAAGGACAAAGTCACTGCGTCAAACGGTACAGGCATCTACGCCGACAATGCCGACTGGACGGCAGGCGACCTGATCGTTGACGCCATGGCGGTCAGTGGCAGCATCTACGGCGTCCAGACCGTCAACCGCGGCACTGGCGTCACCAGCATCGCTACGACCGGCACCGTCCAAGGCGGAAGCGCCGCGATCAAGGCGGAATCGAACGCTGGGCAGGCGATTACCATCATCACCAGCGGCCTGGTGCGCAACAATTCTGGACTGACCACCGACCTTGCGGTCGAGACTTCGGGCGGCCCGGTGAACTTCACCAGCAATTGGGTCCTGGCCGGAACGCTCAAGCTGGGTGCCGCCGCCGGCAACATCGTCAACAACAATGCGACCTGGTATACGGCCGGCGGCACCAGCGAGTTCGGCGGCGGCACGCTGATCAACAGCGCCGGCGAGCGGATCAGCGCGGCCAACCTCGACGCCACCGCCCCGGTGACGACTACGTTTAACGGCCTGGCCACCTTCACCAACAATGGCCGGCTGACCATGGCCAACGATGTGGCCGGCGATGTCATCAGGCAGATCGGCGGCAACACAACGTTCGCCAGCGGTTCGATCTATGCCATTGATGTCGATGGCGCCGGCCACTCCGATCTGTTTACCATCACGGGAACGGCTGACCTGTCCGGTGCGGCGCTGGTGGTGAACGCTCAGGGCCTCGCCGTTGGCACCTACACGGTTCTGACCGCCGATGGTGGGCTTGGCGGGACGGAGTTCGCCTCGGTGATCGGGGTCACCAGCACGGCCTTCCTGTCCGTGGCGGATGGCTACGACGCCAACAACGCCTATCTCGACGTAACCAAGGTTGCCGACTTCGCCGATGCCGGGCTGACGCCGAACCAGATCGCCACCGGCGAAGGGCTGGACAGCCTGACCAGCGGGCCCTTGTTCAACGCCGTCGCCAGCCTGGCAACGGACGCGGAAGCCCGCGCCGCCTTCGACCAGCTTTCAGGCGAGATCCATGCCTCGGCCAAGGGCATGCTGGTCGAGGACAGCCGTTTCGTGCGCGATGCCGCGACAAGCCGCATTCGCGCCGCTTTCGGCGATGGCGGCACCACGGCTGCCATCCCGGTGATGGCCTATGGCGAAGGCGGACCGGAAATGGTCGCCGCCGATACGGATCGCTTCGCCGTCTGGGGCCAGGCGTTCGGCTCCTGGGGCAATACGGATAGCGACGGCAACGCCGCCGCTTTCGATCGTTCGACGGGAGGCCTGCTGGCGGGCGCCGACACGCTGGTAGGCGGCTGGCGTGTCGGTCTGCTTGGCGGTTACAGCCATTCGAACTTCGATGCCGATGATCGCAGCTCCAGCGGCGACGCCGACAATTACCATCTCGGCCTTTATGGCGGCACCAATTGGGGAGCGATCGCCTTCCGCACCGGCGCGGCCTACAGCTGGAGCAGCCTGTCGACCAAACGCTCGGTTGCCTTCAACGATTTGGCCAATCAGCTCTCGGCCGACTATGACGCCGGCACCGCGCAGATTTTCGGCGAGCTTGCCTACAAGGCCGATGCAGGGCAGTTCAAGTTCGAGCCCTTCGCCAACCTCGCCTATGTCAGCGTGCACACGGATGGCTTCAGCGAAACGGGCGGCGATGCAGCGCTGACCAGCGCCGGCACAACCACCGACACCACCTTCACCACGCTTGGCCTGCGCGGCTCGAGCGACTTTGCGCTTGGCGGCATGACCGCCACCGCGCGCGGCATGCTCGGCTGGCGGCATGCTTTCGGCGATACCACGCCGCTATCGACCTTCGCCTTTGCCGGCGGCGAGGCCTTCAGCATAGCCGGCGTGCCGATCGCCAGGGATAGCGCCGTCGTCGAGGCCGGCCTCGACCTCAAAATGTCGGCCAACGCCACGCTCGGCCTGTCCTATTCGGGACATTTCGGCGACGGCAGTGTCGACAATGGCGCCAAGGTCGATCTCGCGGTGAAGTTCTGACGGCGGGCGAACATCAGGGAGCGCGCCGACACCGCAATTGCAAGGTGGCAAAAAACTGATGGAGGGCCGCATGGTCAAGTCGACGGGCGATTTCCACACGAAGCATGAAAGCGGCTTTACGCCAACGGAGGGGTGTAAACTGCCGTTCGACGCGGACATTCTGGAGGGCGAGACCAGGGCGCGAAAGCAATTGCTTGCCAAGCAGAACGCTTTCCTGTCCAAGCCCAAACGTTCCGCCAAAGACGTCGACCATCTGATCGAGCAGATGGTTGCGTTCGAAAAGATCCGGTCCGGGCACTATTGGCGAGACTATCGAACGGATCTGATCGCGCGGAACGTGCGTTCGGCGGTCGGCAAAGCAGGATCCATGCTTGATCTGGGCAAGTTGTCGCCACGACCGGCGACCAGCACAGTCATGATACCACGCCTCAAGCTACCGGACTTCGACCCCATTCCTTTTGGCCGGTCGAACGGGGCGAGCGACAGACCATCGACCTGAGCACGGTCGCTCGAGGAACCTACTTCGACAAGTGGTTCAACTATAGTGGACGCTGGACGCTCACCCAGCTTTACGATCACGCCGTGACCGATCCGGTGCCGCTGTCGATGGATTTCGTCAGCGCCAACAATCTGGATCCCTACGATTCGGATGGCCTGCGCGCCACGAGCGAGACCGGCATCTGGTTCACCTATGTGCCGGATATCGACGGCTATGTAACGCTTTTCTGGCTATCGGACCCACTCACCTATCGCCTGTTCAGGCAATACTATCCGCGCGACGCGGACGGCTGGGCGAATGGTTGGCTCTCGGTGGAAGGGGTTGTCGGCATCTGGACGCAAAATTCATTCGCGGGGCGCGACTATGTCGAGATTGCGAGCAGCAACGGCAATGCGCAGGACACGCTGCAGGCGACCGGCGTCCTTTTCATTCACAACAGCACATACCCTGTCCAGGCCGGGAAACCGGTCAATGTGCTGATCGGAACGCGGTCGAAATTATTTGGTGTTTGCGACGGAACGGGCATTAATTTCGGAGCGGGCGTTATCGCGCGGATTGACCACCCCATCTCCGTCTTCACACGAGCGGACCGGGAACCATATTCGCCGTTCTACTAAACCTCGCAGGCGAGCCGTTCGCTGGAAACTGACGATCGTCGGGAGTGCGCCGCTGATCGCCGTGCAACCGAAGAAGGTAACGAAACCGGTCAACCCCTAGCCAGCGGAGCGTAGATGCGGCCGTGCAGTGAGATACTTTTGCTCGGCCCCGCTATCAGGAGGTATGTCAAATTGTCCGACGATAAAACGCATCAGAGGTACATTTGCGTACTCGACCCGGCAAACGCATGGATGGTCTGGGATTGCGAGACGAACATGCCGGCGTCGCTGGGAGGCCGGCCTCTAACCGGCCGACCGAAGGATCGAGCCGATGCTGCGCGCGCAGTTCTGGAGCGTATCCATAAGGGCAATGCGGACAGAGGGTAGGCCCGCGCATCAGCGTATCTGTTTAACCGCGCCTTCTGGTCCACCCCCGAGCCGAACCCATGCGGTGGCACGCTTCCCAAAAACGTTGCGAAACGACCTGAGAGCGGCTATACAGGCCGCGAATTTCCCATTTTGGTGGCTCTAAACCACCGCCCGCGCGGGAACGCGGGCGAACGAGAAGGATTTTTGAAATGGCCAATACGCTGCTGATGCCCAAGGCGACCGCCGTCTGGCTGGTCGACAACACCGCGCTCTCCTTCGAGCAGATCGCGCAGTTCTGCGGGCTGCATCCCCTCGAGGTCAAGGCGATCGCCGACGGCGAATCGGCGCAAGGCATCAAGGGCATGGACCCGATCATGACGGGGCAGCTGAGCCGCGACGAGATAGCGCGCGCCGAGAAGGATCCGAACCAGCGCCTGAAGCTCTCCGACCCCAAGGTGCGGGTGCCGGAATCCAAGCGCAAGGGCCCGCGCTACACGCCGCTGTCCAAGCGCCAGGACCGGCCCAACGCCATTCTGTGGCTGGTGCGCAACCATCCTGAACTCAAGGACGCGCAGATTTCGCGCCTGGTCGGCACGACCAAGTCGACCATCGACCAGATCCGCGACCGCAAGCACTGGAACTCGGCCAATCTGCAGCCGATGGACCCGGTGACGCTGGGTCTGGCCTCGCAGATCGACCTCGACATGGAAGTCAACCGCGCCTCGCGCGGCCGCGAACAGCCGCAGCCGGTCGGCGACACGCTGCTGCCGGCCGCCTTGACCGAGCGGCTGGTGCCGGCGCCGAAAAAGCCGAAGGACGAGGATGCCGAGCTCGACGCCAACGCGGTGTTCGCCAAGCTCTCGGCGCTCAAGTCCAAGAAAGAAGACGCGGACGACGACGAATAAGGTCTGCGACAGATCAGCAAAAAGCCCGCTTCGAGCGGGCTTTTTTATTGGAGGGAAGCCTCAACTGCGCGCTGCCCTGTCCGGCGTCATCCCGTAATCCTCCGAGCGTTCGACGGCGCGGTAGAAATCGGCGAGCTGCTTGCCGCGCTCCGGCTTGAAGATGCGGCCGGCGATGACCACCGAGGCGATGCGGTCGATGCGGAAGGCGCGAAAATCGTCGCGCATCTCGCACCAGGCGACCAGCGTCCACACCTTGCCCCAGAACCACAGGCCAAGCGGGCGGATATCGCGCCCGGTGCCGCGGCCGGCCTCGTCGCGATAGTCGACGGTCAGCACCTGGCGCTTCTCGACCGCGCGCTCGATCAGGTCGATGGCTTCGCGGGCGGCGTCGCTTACCACCCACATCGGCGTGTGGATCTCGGTGCGGGCGATGCGGTCCTTTTCGGCGTCGGGCAGCACGGCGCCGATCTTGACCAGCGCCTCGTCGGCGGCGCGGGCCATGGCTGCACCGCCAAAGGCGCGGACCATGCGGGCGCCGGCGACCAGCGCAACGATCTCGTCACGCGTGAACATCAGCGGCGGGAGATCGAAACCCTCCCTCATCATGTAGCCAACGCCCGCCTCGCCGTCGATCGGTACCCCGGTCGATTGCAAGTCGGCGATGTCGCGGTAGATGGTCCGCTCGGAAACCTCGAGCCATGTGCCGAGCTTCTGGGCGGTGACCAGCCGGCCACCACGCAGATGCTGCACGATCTGAAAGAGCCTGTCGGCACGTCGCATCGTTTGGTCCCTCGGCTGCTTTTCCATGAATGTCGTGGTCCCAAAACCGGTTCCGGGTGACATCCATGTCCTGTTTTATGCGTGTCGTTCTCCCAAAAACCGCTGCGCAATTTTGGGCGGCACGCACTATGGTTTCAGTCCCTCGCGCTTGCGCTGCGCGGCGACGAATTCCGCGCCGAAGGACAGTTTCTTCGTCGTCGGCGTGTTGGCGTCGAGCACGCGCCAAAAGGGTGCTACGTCGCTCAGCGTCATGCCGCGCTCGAGATCCTCATTGGCGGCCTCGGCGACTGTACGCAAATGATAGCCGATGGTGACCGGACATGTCACTTGCGCCCCATGCTCGATGGCGAGCGCGGTGCGCAAGGCGCGGACATCCATCTCGACACCGTTGGGGATCGTGCGAATGAAATCATCGACCTGCCTGGCCGTCGGCACCAGCATCGGCTGGCCTTCGACGACGTCGCCCATCGTGCGCGGCGTCGGTTTCACGCCGTTGATGCCGGGCGTATTCAGCCTGTCGTTCCAGCTTTTCACCATTTTATGTCTCCTGACATAGGTATGGCACGGTGCTCCTGACAGCATTCTGTCAGGAGCCTTCAGCATTGTCCGCGGCGAACGCCGAAATCTTGCGGGCCGGTTCGCAGGCATCGCTGTCTGCGAGTAGTCTCAATGATCTGGGTGTGGCGGGGGCCGCAGCCAAGCATTGCCATGAAAAAAAACGCCTCAGATCTCGCGGATGCGTCCGCGGCCTTCGTACATATCCGGCCAGCCGATGTCCTTGCGGATATCGGCAGGCAAGGAGTTCATGAAGCGCTGGGTACGGACTTCATTGCGCATTGTGCGGATCTTGCCGACATAGTGCTGTACGCTGTTCAAAATACCAAAGCTGTTCATGACCGTCTCCTCTTGTTTAATGGAGACACTATCGCACACCCCTCCTGACAGCAGTCTGTCAGGAGGATGTCAGGCCGCTGAAGAAAGCTGCGGTGTGATTTAAGGGCGCGCTGGAAACCGGTCTTTTGTCAGGAATGATCGGGCTGGGCGAGGCCTCTCAAGAACCGCTTTGACAGCCGGGCGCGATGCTGGTCAAAAGCGGCATGACGAAACTGCTCGCCCTTGTCATCATCGGCATGATGGTCATTCAGCTGATCAAGCCGCTCGGCTGGCCGGGGCTGAAGCGGCGCGGCGATTTCTGGAAGCTGGCGCTGCTTGCCATGGCCGCCATCTCGCTGGCGGGCGTGCTGGGGCATTGGACGTAGTGCACCTCTAGAGCGGTTCGCCGTTTCTGTGAAACGGTGAAACACTTTAGCAACTCGCGTCAGGTCGGGTCGACCGTGCCCATGGCGATCATGCGGATTGCAGTCATGCTCGGCACAAAGAAGTAGTCGCCGCCGCGCGTGGTCACGAATTCGGGCAGGTTCGCCGCGATGAAAACGGGTGTGGCGTTACCTGGCCCGGCCGGAATGACGTGCTTGCTGGATTCGGCCCGGTTGCCGGTCAGCGGGCAGGTGTCGTTGCCGGCTTCGAAATCCAGGCCGTAACTCATCCATTGCTGCTGGATGAATTCGAACTGCCGGAAAATGCTAGAACAGATCGCCATCATGATCACACCCTGCTCGCCGCCGGGATCGGCGTAGGGCAGGCCGCGCCGCAGGATGCGGCGGCGATTGGTGAGCGTGCTTGCCCCGTGCGTGTCGCTGAGCAGCGGGTCGAGCATGTCGCGCGGATTGGCGCGGCGAATATGGGCGCCGAACGGACATTTGGCGCCGTCGAGATCATCGCCGTAGCGAAATCCGGTGAGCAGCTTGGCAAAGGCCGCCAGCCGTTCCTGGTGCTTGACGTCATCGCGTGGCTTGCGCAAAGCGGGGTCGATGCAATCCGCCCACTCGGCCATCAGCCGCTGGTGGTCTGCCCAAGTGGGTGCAGCCAGCAGCGGGATGCCCGACCGCCAGCGGCCGACCAGTTTGGCCGAGACAGTCTCATAGGCCTCTTCGTCGTCGGCAATGCCGGTGACCTGTTTCCACAGTGCTGCCTGCCGCCGCATCTCGGCCTCGAACCCCGGCACGTCCTGGCGCAGTTTGCGCCAGACCATGAAAGTGCCGTTGCGGGCAAAGCCGGACGGCTCGGTGGCGACCGGAAACTCTTGGCCCTCGTCGACCTGGCCGAGAATGAACTCGCCGGTCTCCAGCGCCCGCCAACTGGTTGCGGGATCGTAGAGGCCCTCAGCGATCTTGCCGGCGCCGATCACGGCGCGCGCTTCCGCGTCGGCGTGGTACTGGCCCTTGAAGACCGGATCGCTGATGCCGTCGGTGAAGCCGAAAGGTTCCTTCGGCTGCGGGACCATTGTCCCGTCGGGGCCCGGATCCATCAGCGCGGCGGAATCCTGCCAGAGCCCGGAGCCGTCGGCTCCATGCCCGGCGAGCAGTGCCACGCCGCCGTTGGACTTGTCGGCAAGCCCCCGCAGCCATGTCGTCCATTGGGCAAGTTCAGGCAGCGGCGTGCCGTCGGGATTGGCGCCGACGTTGAGAGACACCCAGGCATGGACCGGCCGAACGCTGGCGTCGAGATGCGCGTGCCACACCGGGTCCCAATGCCTTGGCGCGCTGCCTTCGACATCGCCGAGGATGTCGGCGCGGCAGCCCATGCCGTCGATGAATTCGTCGGGCAAGAGACGCAACGTGCGTGTCGGCAGGTCGAGCGCGCGCAAGCCGAGAAAGGTGAAGCCGATGTTGAGCGTGATCGGCGGCTTGCGCAGCAGCGTGGCACCGCCGCCGCCGGCATCCGACTTTCCCCAGGGCTCGGCAGTGGTGATGCGCGGCCGGATGCCTTGCACGAAGAGGCGGCCGGCAGCGGCGTCAGCGATGGTGAAAAACAGATGACGGCTATGCGGGAACCCGAAACGGCCATAGGGGCGGTGAATATTACCCTGGATGTCGGGCAGGTCGAGCTCGATCATCGTGCCCACTCCGCTGCCGGTGCCCGGATTTCACCGGGCTGCTGCGTGGGCGCCGCTGCGTCTTCCGGTCTTGTTGCGCCGAGGAAGGCGCCGAAGCGGGCGTGAAGGGCTGCGTCGTCGAGCCCCTGCGCCTCGATGGCGAAACGGGTGAAGTGCTGCTGGATGAACAGCGACTTCAGCACCGAGGGCAAGTCGGAGCCGGGCGCGGTTGGGAAAGGCGTCATGCCCTGGCGGAAGATCCTGCGATACAGGCCCCAGGCCGCCAGCAGTGCAAGCAGGATCAGCAATGGCACCACGACGACGCCCCATGTGGCGGCGGAAGCAATCCATTGCGCAAAAGCGTTGCGAAGGCCAAACACCGCGAAGACGCCATGCAGAAGCAGCACAGCGAACCACAGCACAGTCGCGCCGGCGGCGGCGATGCCAACCGGCTTCAGCGCGCCGAGCGCCAGGGTCTTGCCTTTGACGTCGAGCCCGTCCGGCCAATAGTCGTTGAACGGCATCGTCGTCTCGATCTGGCAGCGCTTGATATAAGCGTAAAAACCGTCCGCGGAATCAATGCCGTCGAAGCCGACACAATGGCCGAAGATGATCACCAGATCGCGCTTCATCGTCGCCCACAATTGATCGGTGTAGGCGCGCAGCGCATCGCCGTCGGCCTGTGCGTCGATGTCGGCGGCAAACAGCAGAAAAGGTGTGCCCAGCTGATCGACGGGCTGCGGCGCGAGCGGATTGACGGAGCGCACGGCGCTGACCAGCGCATCGCCCGACATGCGGCCGTTGAAGGCCGGCCCGTGGATGATGACGAAGCGGGCGAGGTGGTTCAAATTGTTGAGCGAAAAGGGCGAGGGCTTTGCATTTGGCGGTGTTTCCGCCGTCTGCTTGCCGGTGGGCAGCAAGGCCAGCTTCTGCGCCAGCAGTTGCCGGTGCGAGCGCGAACGGCCGATCTCATCAGGGTCGATCATGATGTCGACCCGGATGGGGGCGAGGACCGTCAGGAAATAGTGGCCGCCGTCAAGGTTTGGCATTGGCGGCCCGCTTCTTGTCCAGCATGTCGATGAATTCGTTGCGCGCCTTGTCGGCCTTGCGTGTCGCCACCGAGGCGATCGGCGCGTAACCTGGCGACGCCAGCGAGTTGGCCAGGCGACCTAGCGCCTTCCTGTAGGCTTGCGCGAAGGCTTTCGGGTCACCGCCGGCATGAAGCTCGGCAAGCTTCTGCACTTCGCCGCGCACCCGCAGCGCCGCCTTGATGTCGCGCTGCGCGGCGCCCGGCGTGGCGTTGTAGTAATAGTTGGTATGGATCTGGTTGGCGCCGATATAGGCCTTGAAGGTCGAGATCGGGATCGAATGCGGGTATTTGGTGCTGGCATACCAGAACATGTCCAGACCGCTCGGAATGCCGTCGGCAAAGGCGTCGATATACTGGTCCCAGGTGCCGTTGAAGTTGGACATGAACAGCATGTAGTCATTCTTCAGGACTTGCCTGCCCTGGCCGAGATCCGGCCATTGATCGCGCCGGATGATGACCCAGCGCGCGAAATGAATGAGTTTCAGTCCAAGCAGGCCCGATAGCTGCGCCGGTGCGGCGCGCGCCACCATGAAGATCAAGTGCTGGATCCGCCCGCGCCAAGGCCGCATCGGCGTCAGCACATTCATTGCATATGCTTTGCCGGCAATGTTCGACATGCCACATCATCCCCGCCCGGTTGCAGAATGACCCAGCAGCAGTGAATCCGCAAGACGGCATTGTCAAAGCAATGCAGGGACAACTGACTTTGTGCCTTGAGGACTTCAGATATCCTTGCCGCGATCCGCCGCTAGCCGGTCTTACTCGACAGTATTTCGGAAATAATTCCAGCCGGCGTCTCTGTCCGCTGCCAAATCGCAGGGTTAGTCAGCCAGGACCCAGCCGGCGAGATGTTCGGCCCAGGCGCGGTAACCCGCTTCCGAGGCATGGAAGCCGTCGGAGGCAAAGCCGGCCTCCGGGTTGGTGATTGGCAGCCGCGGCGCCGGCACCGCGCCGCGCTCGAAACAAAGGCGCTCGCCCATGCGGTTCATCGCGGTGGCGCGGATCTCCAGGATCTTGCCCAGCAGTGGCGGCATGGCCGGCGCGCGGGTGAACTCCAGCACCGGCGACCAGACGACACGGGCCTCCGGCCATTTGGCGCGCAATGCGTAAAGCAGGCCGCCGAACTCCTTCTTGAAGCGCGGCACCGAATGGAAATTCTTGGTGTCGTTGGTGCCGATGGCCAGCACGATATGCGTCCACCGGTCGGCCGACAGATTGGGCAGGACGTGGTCGCGGATCTGGCCCGATGTTGCCGAGTTGAAGCCGGCGGCGCGCCAGCGCACGGCAAGGCCGGTGCGTTTTGCGATCAACATGGCAAGCTGCGCGGCCAGCCCGTCCTCGGAATTGCCGATGCCGACCGAGGCGGCGGAGGAATCGCCCAGCACCAGCAGCGAGATCGCCGGCGGCTTGCCCGAGATCTCATGCATGACCGGCCCCTGCGCCGGCAGCATGCGGGTGGTGCGGCGGCGTACGCCAAGCCCCTGCCAGATGTAGACGGGGTAGGCGAGCCAGGTGAGAAGGGCGGGGAAGCGCATGACTTTACCGTTTAAAGATCAGCGGCAGCCTTAGCGCATGTTTCGCCCGAGGTGAACGCGCGTCTAGTCGCAGCAACTCTCCTTACCCGTCTGCCTGTCCTGATACTCGTCATGCAGCCGCACCCAGTCCATCAGGCTCTGATAGGAGCCATTTTCGTTGCGGCCCTTCGGCGTCATATCGAGATAGTCGTAAGTGCCGATCTGCGCCTCGCCACCACGGGCGCGCGACGTGAAGGTGAGGAAGATGTCGCCATTCTCGTCCTTGTAGAAAACGCTGGTGCCGGGAAGGTCCTTCGATGTCCTCGGTCGCGTCTCGAAATTGTAGGTGGTGTCGCCGGCAGCGATCTGCCTGTCGGTGAAGGAGACCTGCATGTCGAAGTTGAAATCCGAGGCATAGGACGACACCCAGTCGAATTTCCAGCCCATGCGCTGCTTGTAGGGCAACAGCTCCGCCAGCGGGGCGCGTCCAATCACCACCAGCGACACGTCGTGATGCCTGAGATGCTGGTTGGCGCCGTCTATATGGTCGGCAAGGAACGAGCAGCCTTCGCAGCGGTGATCCGACCCAGGCGTCATCATGAAGTGGTAGATGATGAGCTGACTGTTGGCGCCGAACAGTCCAGCCAGGTTCTTTGGGCCTTGCTCGGTCTCGAAGACATAGTCCTTGCGGATCTTCATCCACGGCAGTTCACGCCGTTCTGCCGCGACGCGCTCGCGAAACCGCGTCAGTTCCTTCTCGCGCGCCAGATGCGCCCTGTGCGCCTCAAACCAGTCTTCGCGCGAAACCACCTTGTTGCGTGTCATGAATTTCTCCCTGTCTGTCATCCCAAGGACGTTTGGGATGGGCAGGAACCGACATCGCCAGCGGTTTTTTGCCGAAAGGGAAATAAGAACGCTGACGTCCGATCCCAAGACCGGGCTCGCCATAAACAAAAACCCGGGCGCATCGGCCCGGGTTGTATGACAATGGAGGGACTGCGCTCAGGCGGCCTGTTCGAGGCCCGCCTTCCATTTCCCCAGCGCCGCCAGATGGTTCATATGGGCTCGGTGGGTGAAGGCGGCCTGGCCGGCGGCGACATTGGCAGCCTTGCCGCCCCAGGCCTTTTGCGGAGCGGCCTGCAAAGCGCGGCCGTAGGAGAAGGTCAGCTTCCACGGATGCGGGCCGATGGCGTTGATGGCGTTGAGATTGGCGGTCGCCTCCTCGTCCGACTGGCCGCCGGAGAGGAAGGCGATGCCCGGCACCGCCGCCGGCACCGTCTCGCGGAACAGCTTGATCGTCTTCTCGGCGATTTCCTCACGGCTGTCGGTCTTGCCCGACTTCTTGCCCGAAATGACCATGTTGGGCTTCAGGATGGTGCCTTCAAGCATGACGCCGGCCGCATAAAGCTCGTCATAGAGTTTGACCAGCGTCGCCTTGGAGATCTCGTAGCAAGTGTCGATCGAATGGGCGCCGTCCATCAGCACTTCCGGCTCGACGATCGGCACGATGCCGGCTTCCTGGCAAAGGCCGGCATAACGGGCCAGCGCATGGGTGTTGGAGGCAATCGAATTGGCCGAGGGCACGCCCTTGCCGGTGTCGATGTCGATCACCGCACGCCATTTGGCGAAGCGGGCGCCGAGCTTGTAATAGTCGGCGAGGCGCTCGCGCAAGCCGTCGAGGCCTTCGGTGACGGTGTCGCCGGGAAAGCCGGCCAGCGGCTTGGCGCCGGCGTCGACCTTGATGCCGGGAATGGCGCCGGCGGCCTTGATGATGTCGACCAGCGGCGTGCCGTCGGCGGCCTTCTGGCGGATGGTCTCGTCATAGAGGATGACGCCGGATATGTATTTGGTCATCGCATCCTTGGCGCGGAACATCATCTCGCGATAGTCGCGGCGGCTATCGGCTGTTGACTCGACGCCGATGACATCGAAGCGCTTCTTGATGGTGCCGGAACTTTCGTCGGCGGCCAAAAGGCCCCTGCCATTGGCTACGATCGCGGCGGCAATATCTTCGAGACGTTCGCTCATGTCGGTTCTCCTGACGGGGTTGTTCCGCGCTTAACGGAAGTCTACCGCCAAAGGAATGGCATCGGAAAGCTCGAATCGATTGAAAGTGCCGGGCGCCTTGCCAGCTCCCGGCAAGTTGAAGATCTCAGCGCTTCAGCACGTCGACGCCGGGCAGCGGCTTGCCTTCCATCCACTCCAGAAAAGCGCCACCGGCAGTCGAGACATAGGTGAAATCGTCGGCGACGCCGGCATGATTGAGCGCGGCCACGGTATCGCCGCCGCCGGCGACCGAAACCAGCTTGCCGGCCCTGGTGCGGGCTGCCGCGTGCTTGGCCGCAGCCACCGTTGCATGGTCGAAAGGCTCGATTTCGAAGGCGCCGAGCGGGCCGTTCCAGACCAGCGTCGCGGCGCGGTCGATCCATTCGCCGATCGCCTCCACGGTCTTTTCGCCGACATCAAGGATCATGCCGTCGGCCGGCACATCCGAAATGGCAACGGTCTCGCTGGCCGCCCCCGCCTTGAATTCCCTGGCGACGACGCCGTCGACCGGCAGGATGATGGCGCAGCCGGCTTCGGCGGCCTCGATCATGATCTGCTTGGCAGTTGGAGCCAGGTCATGCTCGCATAGCGACTTGCCGACAGCGGTGCCGCGCGCGGCGAGGAAGGTGTTGGCCATGCCGCCGCCGATCACCAGCGCGTCGACCTTCTTCACCAGGTTCATCAACAGGTCGATCTTGGTCGACACCTTGGCGCCGCCGACAATGGCGACGACCGGACGGACCGGATTGCCGAGGCCTTTCTCCAGTGCCTCGAGCTCAGCCTGCATGGTGCGGCCGGCAAAGGACGGCAACAACCGCGCCAGCCCTTCGGTCGAGGAGTGCGCCCGGTGGGCAGCGGAAAAGGCGTCGTTGACGAAGATGTCGCCATTGGCGGCGAGCCGCTCGGTGAAATCAGGATCGTTCTTTTCCTCGGTCTTGTAGAAGCGGGTGTTTTCGAGCAGCAGCACGTCGCCCTTGTTCATGGCGGCGACAGCGCTTCCGGCCGTGTCGCCGACGCAGTCGCTGGCGAAGCCGACGGGGCGGCCAAGCACCTCGGCCGTGGCTTTGGCGATCGGCTCCAGCGAGAATTCGGGCGAGGGGCCATCCTTGGGCCGGCCGAAATGGGCAAGCAGGATGACCTTGGCACCCTTGCCGGACAATTCGGCGATGGTCGGCGCGATGCGTTCGATGCGGGTGGCGTCGGTGACCTTGCCGTCGGCGACGGGCACGTTGAGGTCGACCCGAACCAGCACGCGCTTGCCGCTGATATTGCCGATATCGTCGAGTGTCTTGAAGGCGGCCATGCCGAGTCCTTTCCGTGGAAAATCGCCGGGACCATACCTCGCATCAATGACGATGCAAGGCTTGAGCTTGGGCGGGAGTGAAAATTTGAGCGCGAGGTGAAGAGCAGCGCGGACGATCGCCTTGTCAGCTCTCGGTCGTTGCCTTGTCCGTCGCCGGCACCGGAGCCGGCTTCTCCTCGGCTCGCACTTCAGCCGTGTGCGTTTCCATTGGCTTGCGCCAGTTGCGGATAAAGGCGGAGAGACGATCGCCGATCTCGCCGGCGCTGAGGAACACCGGCACCCGCGCCACTGGGGCGGTCGGCTCGAAAGACAGGCCGAGGCCTGATATCTTGCCCTTGTCGTCGACGTCGCGAACAATCAGCTCGATCTGGCCGATCAGCACGCGGTCGGCATATTCGGCGTGGCCGCCTAGCCGCGCCGTCACCAGCGCACCGACGGTGAGCTTCTGCTCGGCCTCGCTCAGGCCCGGCGTGTAGGCAGCTTCCAGCTCGGCGGCCGAGCGGGCCGGGTCGACGGCGAATGCGCCGAAGAAATCGGCATCCTCGGGGTCGACAACGGCGCGGCTGGCGAACAATTTGTCGAGCAGGCGCGGATAGCGGTCGGGCACGAAGATGTAGACTTGGTCGCCGGCGGCGAGCCTGCCCATGTCCTGGAAGCGCATCGAGCGGCCGTCGCGCAGCACCAGCGAAGGCCGCGCCCAGCGCGGGATGCGCTCGCCGCGCGCCACTGGGCTGCCGGGCGCGACGCGGTAGGCGAGAAGCTCATGATGGGCCGAGCCCGGAAGTTCGAGCTCGACCTTGTCGAGCGGTCCGAGCCTCGCCGGCACGATCAGGCCGAGCCGGCGCGCCAGGGGGCCGACCGTCCAGCCTTGCACCACCAGCGACACTAGCACGATGATGAAGGCGACATTGAAGATGAGGCGGCCGTTCTCCAGACCGCCGAGCAGCGGGGTGATGGCGAGCAGGATCGACACCGCGCCGCGCAGGCCGACCCAGGACACGAAGGCAACCTCGGGACGTGGCAGGCGGAACGGGATCAGGCAGAGCCAGACGGCGACCGGGCGCGCGACAAACATCAGGAACAGGCCAAGCAGCACCGCCGGCACCATGATCGCCGGGAATTGCGAGGGCGTCGCGAACAGGCCGAGGATCAGGAACATGATGATCTGCGCCAGCCACGACATGCCGTCCTGAAAGCGCTTGAGGATGGTGACGGCGCGGATGTCGGAATTGCCGGCAATCAGCCCGGCAATATAGACCGCCAGGAAGCCCGAGCCGCCGATGGCGCCGGCGGCGGCAAACACCATCAGCGACAAGGTCAGCACGAAGATCGGCAGCAGGCCGTGGTCGAGATTGAGCCGGTCGACGAGGCGCACGATGCCCATGCCGCCCAGCACACCGACGACAGCGCCGAGGCCCATATTGAGCAGGAAACCGAGGATCAGGTCGGTGACCAGCACATGGGTCTCGGGATTGGCGTGGGCGGCGATGATCTCGACCAGCGTGATGGTCAGGAAGATGGCGATCGGGTCGTTGGTGCCGGATTCGACTTCGAGCGTGGCGCGCACGCGTTCGCGCAGATTGATCTCGCCGGCGCGCAGCAGGAAGAACACCGCGGCCGCATCTGTCGAAGCGACGGCGGCGCCCAGCAGGAAGGATTCCAGCCAGCTGAGGTCGAGCAGGTAATAGGCGGCGGCGCCGAACAGGCCGGTGGTCAGGATGACGCCGAAGGTTGCCAGCGACAGCGCCGGCCCGGCCGCCTGGCGAAGCGCGTTGAGCGGCGTGCCGAAACCGGAATCGAACAGGATGACGGCCAACGCCAGTGAGCCGGCAAAATAAGCCACGCGCGCATTGTCGAATTCGATGCCGAGACCATCGACGCCGCTGGCGAGGCCGATACAGAGGAACAAGAGCAGCAGCGGGGCGCCGAAGCGGAAGGCGATCAGGCTCGAAAACGCTGCGGCGACGACAAGCGCTGTGCCGACCAGCGTGACGAGATAGATCGCATGCTCCATCCGTGATTTGCCCCTCGAATTCCTCTTCTTCCGATTTACGGGAGAGTGGGGCGTAGGCATGGCCAGCGCAAGGCGCAAGGATGGCTTTTTGGCATATGCCGCTGATTTTCTGAACGGCGGGGCCGCTCCTGCTCCGGCAAATGAAAACGCCCGGACAAAGCCGGGCGTTTCAAAGCTGCGAGGCCGTGCCGTCGGATCAGGCGATGGTCTTGCCGAAGGCGACCGCGGTGTCGCCCATGCGGTTGGAGAAGCCCCATTCATTGTCGTACCAGGACAGCACCGAAACGAAGTTGCCGTCCATGACCTTGGTCTGGTCGAGCGCCATGATCGAAGAGCGCGGATCGTGGTTGAAGTCGATCGAGACATTCGGATGATGGGTGACGCCAAGAATGCCCTTGAGCTTGCCGTTGGAGGCAGCGATCACCGCTTCGTTGATTTCCTGCACGGTGGTGGCGCGCTTGGCGATGAACTTGAAGTCGACCACCGAGACGTTCGGGGTCGGCACGCGGATCGAGATGCCGTCGAGCTTGCCCTTGAGGTCGGGCAGCACGAGGCCGATCGCCTTGGCGGCGCCGGTCGAGGTCGGGATCTGCGACAGTGCCGCAGCACGGGCGCGGTAGAGATCCTTGTGCATGGTGTCCAGCGTCGGCTGGTCGCCCGTGTAGGAATGGATCGTCGTCATCATGCCTTTTTCGATGCCGACGGTCTCGTGCAGCACGGCGGCCAGCGGCGCCAGGCAGTTGGTGGTGCAGGACGCATTCGAGATGACGATGTGGTCCTTGGTCAGCTGGTCGTGGTTGATGCCGTAGACGACGGTGAGGTCTGCACCTTCGGCCGGCGCCGAAACGATGACGCGCTTGGCGCCTGCGGTCAGATGCGCGGCGGCCTTGTCGCGGGCAGTGAAGATGCCGGTGCATTCGAGCGCGATGTCGATGCCGAGTTCCTTCCACGGCAGCGTTGCCGGGTCCTTGATCGCGGTGACCTTGAAGGTCTCCTTGCCGACGGTGATCTGATCGCCGGAGACCGACACTTCATGCGGGAAGCGGCCATGCACGCTGTCGTAGCGCAGCAGGTGGGCATTGGTCTCGACTGGGCCGAGATCGTTGACGGCGACGACGTCGATGTCCTTGCGGCCGGATTCATGGATGGCGCGCAGGATGTTGCGGCCGATGCGGCCAAATCCGTTGATGGCAACTCTGACGGTCATTTTACTCTCCCTGGGAGCTCTAAAGGCGGCAGATAGGTCCGCAGCTTCATAGCGGCGGATGGCACAAGAATCCAGCCGCTGACGGCTAAATTTAAATCGATTAGGTTGGTCCAGTCCCGCGAAACCGCCTTGGCGGTTCGCGGGACTGCACTCTGATCTTACTTGGCGTGCAGGCGGGCTTCCGCTGCCTTGGCCGCGGCTTCGGCGGTGATGCCGAAATGCGGATAGAGCTGCTCGATGGTGCCCGATGCGCCGAAGCCATGCATGCCGATGAAGATGCCGTCGGAGCCGATCAGGTGATCCCAGCCTTGGCGGATGCCGGCCTCGATCGCCATCTTGATCGGCGCATTGCCGATGGTCTTTTTGCGGTAGGCGTCGCTCTGCTGGTCGAACAGTTCGAAGCAAGGCACCGACACCACGCGGGTCGGGTGGCCGTGCTTTTCCAGCAGATCACGGGCGCCGAGCGCGATCTCGATCTCGGAGCCGGTGGCAAAGATCGTCACCGCCGCTTCGCCGCTGGCCGCGGCCAACTCGTAGGCGCCCTGGCTCGACAGGTTCTTGGCCGAATGCTCGGTGCGCACCGTCGGCAGGTTCTGGCGGGTCAGCGCCAGGGTCGACGGGGTCTTTTCCGATTCAAGCGCGATCTGCCAGCATTCGGCGGTCTCCACCGCGTCGGCCGGACGGAAGACATTGTGGTTGGGGATGGCGCGCAGCGCCGCCAGATGCTCGACCGGCTGGTGGGTCGGGCCGTCTTCGCCCAGACCGATGGAATCATGGGTCATGACGAAGATCGAGCGGATGCCCATCAGCGAAGCAAGGCGCATCGACGGACGCGCATAGTCGGAGAAGCACATGAAGGTGCCGCCATAGGCGATGAGGCCGCCATGCAGCGTCAGGCCGTTGAGTGCGGCGGCCATGCCATGCTCGCGAATGCCGTAGTGGACATAACGCTGGCCGTAGTCGTCCGGCGTGATGTTCTTGGTCTGGCTGGTCTTGGTGTTGTTGGAGCCGGTGAGGTCGGCGGAGCCGCCGATGGTTTCCGGCACCGCGCCATTGATTATCTCCAGCGCCATTTCCGACGATTTGCGGGTGGCGACCTTCGGCTTGTCGGCGGACAGCTTCTTCTTGTAGTCGGCGATGACGGCGTCGAAATTCGACGGCAGCTTGCCGGCGAGGCGACGCTCGAACTCGGCCTTCAGCTTGGGCTCGGCCTTGGCCAGACGTCCTTCCCACTCGGCGCGCGACTTGGCGCCGGCTTTGCCGGCGGAGCGCCAGGCGTCGAGGATGTCGGCCGGGATATCGAAGGGCGGCGAGTCCCAGTTGAAGAACTTGCGCGCGCCGGCGATCTCGTCGGCGCCGAGTGGCGAGCCGTGCGCCTTGTTGGTGCCGGCCTTGGTCGGGGCGCCGAAACCGATGGTCGTCTTGCAGGCGATCATCGTCGGCTTGTCGGAGTGGCGGGCGGCTTCGATTGCGTAGGCGATGGCTTCGGGATCGGTGCCGTCGATATGGCTGGCGTTCCAGCCCGAGGCCTTGAAGCGGGCAACCTGATCGGTGTTGTCGGCAAGCGAGACCGGGCCGTCGATCGAGATGTTGTTGTTGTCCCAGAAGACGATCAGCTTGTTGAGCTTGAGATGCCCGGCAAGCGCGATGGCTTCCTGCGAAACACCTTCCATCAGGCAGCCGTCGCCGGCCAACACATAGGTGTAGTGGCTGACGAGGTCGTTGCCGAAGGCGGCGTTCATGATGCGCTCGCCGAGTGCGAAGCCGACCGAATTGGCAAGGCCCTGGCCAAGCGGGCCGGTCGTCGTCTCGATGCCGGTAGCGTGGCCGTATTCGGGGTGACCGGCGGTCTTCGAACCGAGCTGGCGGAAGTTCTTGATCTGGTCGAGGGTCATGTCCTCGTAGCCCGTCAGGTGCAGCAGCGAATAGAGCAGCATCGAGCCGTGGCCTGCCGACAGGATGAAACGGTCGCGGTCGGGCCAATGCGGGGCCTTCGGATCGTACTTCAGGAATTTCGTGAACAGCACGGTGGCGATGTCGGCGCAGCCCATGGGCAGGCCGGGATGGCCGGAGTTCGCCTTCTCGACGGCGTCCATGGAGAGAAAACGGATCGCATTGGCCATCCGGTCATGTTGTTCGCGCGACGTCATGGTACCTCCGGGGTGGGGATTTGCGGGCTTGGCAGAGCCCTTGAAAGGGTGCGCGACACATAGCAGGCACGGGCTTTTAGTCAACAAATCGGCTGCACATTTGCCGGTCTTGTGATGGCTTTGAGGGCTTCATGGGGCGACCTACATTAGCGTTAGCAGGGGACAGTCGCGAGAGCTTTGTTGACGTTGCCTTCACCCGGTGCCTAATGTTTCGCGGATAACGCGTTCTGAACGCGAAGCGATTCGGTGATGGGCAGGGCACAGGACGAAGGCCATGACCGGGGAAACCACACTCAAGGAAGTCATCCACAGGCTGGGCAAAGCCATTGAGGGGCTGGAAAGCGCCGTCGCGGCCAAGCTCGAGCACGAGCGTGACTATTCCGAATCCGAGGCCGAAGTGCAGCGGATGAACGCCGACCGTTCACGGCTGGCGCAGGAGCTCGACAATTCCGAAGCCCGCGCTGAACGGCTGGAAGATGCCAACAAGGAAGTGTCGCGCCGCCTGGTGACCGCCATGGAAACCATCCGCGCGGTGCTGGACAGATAGGAGCTGCAGGCCATGGCACAGGTCACGGTTTCCATCGACGGCAAGCAGTACCGCATGGCTTGCGACGAGGGCCAGGAAGAGCACCTGATCGACCTGGCGGAACGCTTCGACCGCTATGTCTCGCATCTGAAGGATTCATTTGGCGAGATCGGCGACCAGCGGCTCACCGTCATGGCCGGTATCATGGTCATGGACGAGCTTTCGGAACTGCAGAAGCGCGTCAAGGGCATGGAGACCGAGGTGCAGACGTTGCGCAAGACGCGCGACGAAGCGCTGACCAAGGCCGACAAGAACGACACCGTGCTGACCAGTGCGCTCGGCGCGCTCGCCCAGCGCATGGAAGATCTGGCCACGTCGCTGGCTGTCAACAAGGCCTAAACTCAGCCTCTCCCCTAGGAAACGAAAGATTGTCGGGCGCCTATGACGGGTCCGTAGAACGAAAATGCTCGTTCCGCCGCCGACAAGAGTTTCCTATTATCTTGCAGCCGCGATTTTTGCGCTAAGATGCGGCAATGCCGGAGCGAGGGCGCCGCCTTGGTGCTGCTCCTGACGAAATCTGTTGCAGGGGAAATCTGCCATGAGCCTTCGTATCAACGACATCGCGCCGGACTTCACCGCCGAGACCTCGCAAGGGCCAATCAGCTTCCATGACTGGATCGGCGACGGCTGGGCGATCCTGTTCAGCCACCCGAAGAACTTTACCCCGGTCTGCACCACCGAGCTTGGTACGATGGCCGGGCTCGAAGGCGAGTTCAAAAAACGCAACGTCAAGGTCATCGGCATCTCCGTCGATCCGGTTGCGAGCCACGAGAAGTGGCAGGCCGACATCAAGACGGCGACCGGCCAGACGGTGAACTACCCGCTGATCGGCGACAAGGATCTCAAGGTCGCCAAGCTCTATGACATGCTGCCGGCGGGCGCTGGCGAGACGTCGGAAGGCCGCACGCCGGCCGACAACGCCACGGTGCGTTCGGTCTACGTCATCGGGCCGGACAAGAAGATCAAGCTGGTGCTGACCTATCCGATGACCACCGGCCGCAACTTCGACGAGATCCTGCGCGCGGTCGATTCCATGCAGCTGACCGCCAAGCACCAGGTGGCGACGCCGGCCAACTGGAAGCAGGGCGAGGACGTCATCATCACCGCCGCCGTCTCCAACGAAGACGCGATCAAGCGCTTCGGCGCTTTTGAGACGATCCTGCCTTATCTCAGGAAGACCAAGCAGCCGTCGGCCTAGGTTTCTTTGGACTGGGGCGGTTTTCGACTTTTGTCCCGTTTCGGGCAAGGCGTGCTTGACTGGCGTGCTTTGCTAGATGACCATGCTCTTGTTTTGTCCCGACAGAGAAAATCATTCCTATCGGGGCGAGGGACATGGGGGCCGGACATTGGACATCGCTTCGGCCAAACCTGAGGTCACCGGCTTCTACGACAAGCCGACCGGAGCCATCCAGTATGTCGTCGCCGACCCGGCGACGAGAAGCTGCGCCATCATCGACCCGATCCTCGACTTCGACGAAAAGTCGGGCGCGACGGCGACGAAGAATGCCGACGCCCTGCTCGATTTCATCCGGGAAGACGGGCTGGAGCTCGAGTGGATCCTCGACACCCACCCGCATGCCGACCATTTCTCGGCCGCGCATTATCTCCATGAAAAGACCGGCGCACCGACGGCGATCGGCGATAAGATCGTCGAGGTTCAGAAACTGTGGAAGACGATCTACAACTGGCCGGATTTTCCCGCCGACGGTTCGCAGTGGGACCGGCTGTTTGGGGAAGGTGAGACGTTCGTTGTCGGCAGCCTTCCGGTGAAGGTGCTGTTTTCGCCCGGCCATACGCTGGCCTCGATCACCTATGTCATCGGCAACGCCGCCTTCGTCCATGACACGTTGTTCATGCCGGATAGCGGCACTGCGCGGGCGGACTTTCCCGGCGGCAGTGCCGCTCGGCTGTGGCATTCGATCCAGGGCATTCTGACGCTGCCGGACGACACGCGGGTCTTTGTCGGCCACGACTATCAGGCCGGCGGGCGAGAGCCGCGTTGGGAGAGCACGGTTGCCGAGCAGAAGGCTACCAACATCCACCTCGTCGCGGCGCGCAGCGAGGCCGAGTTCGTCGCTTTGCGCGAAGCGCGCGACAAGACATTGCCGATGCCGCGGCTGATCCTGCATGCGCTGCAGGTCAACATGAATGGCGGACGGCTGCCGGAGCCGGAAGCCAATGGAAGGCGGTATCTGAAGTTTCCGCTGGATGGGTTGTGAGGGACTCAAATCTTGGTTCCTCGCCCCACGCAGTGGGGAGAGGTGGCTCGGCGAAGCCGAGACGGAGAGGGGAGCAACGCCGGCGAAGCCAAAGCCGGTACAAGATAAGGCATCGTGAGAAGCAGGATTGGGACCGATGAGTGCAACGCCCAATCGCTGTGCTGCCCCCTCTCCGTCTCGGGCTTCGCCCGAGCCACCTCTCCCCCGCTTTGCGGGGGCGAGGAAGCGCCAATCGCGAAGGCCGAACACAAAAAAACGGCGCCGGTTTCCCGACGCCGCCTTTTGTTTCGTACTCGAACCCGGCCTTAAGCCGCCGGTTGCGCCTCAATGGTGCGCAATGCCTGCATCTGGCGCTTGGCGGCGGCCTTGACCGCGTCCTGCACCTTCTCGAAGGCGCGCACCTCGATCTGGCGCACGCGCTCGCGGCTGATGTCGAACTCGGCCGACAGCTCTTCCAGCGTCAGCGGCTCTTCGGCGAGGCGACGCGCCTCGAAGATGCGCCGCTCGCGCTCGTTGAGCACGGCCAGCGCGCCCGACAGCATGCCGCGCCGGTTCTCCAGCTCATCCTGCTCGATCAGCATGTCTTCCTGGCTTTCGTGGTCGTCGACCAGCCAGTCCTGCCATTCGCCGGATTCACCTTCGCTGGCGCGGATCGGCGCGTTCAGCGAAGCGTCGCCCGACAGGCGGCGGTTCATCGACACGACTTCGGCCTCGGAGACATTCAGCCTGGTGGCGATCTCGGTGATCTGGTCGGGCTTGAGGTCGCCGTCGTCAAGCGCCTGGATCTTGCCCTTCACCTTGCGCAGGTTGAAGAACAGGCGCTTCTGATTGGCGGTCGTGCCCATCTTGACCAGGCTCCACGAGCGCAGGATGTACTCCTGGATCGAGGCCTTGATCCACCACATGGCGTAGGTCGCGAGGCGGAAGCCACGCTCGGGTTCGAATTTCTTGACAGCCTGCATCAGGCCGACATTGCCTTCCGAGATCACTTCGCCGATCGGCAGGCCGTAGCCGCGATAGCCCATGGCAATCTTGGCAACGAGCCGAAGGTGGCTGGTGACGAGCTTGTGCGCAGCGCTGGTGTCTTCATGCTCGGCGTAACGCTTGGCGAGCATGTACTCTTCCTGCGGCTGAAGCATAGGAAAGCGGCGGATTTCTTCCAGGTAGCGGCTGAGGCCGCCTTCGCCGGAAACGATACTGGGTAGTGACTGGGCCATGATAGCGCCCCCTCTCTATTTGGAGTAATGCCCCCGAAACGCGGCAGGCATGTGACGCGAGCACCAAAAGGCTCGCCCGCGACAGTTGATTTATACAGGAACAAAACCAGAAAAGACAGGCATTTGTTCAACACGAAACAGTGTGTCACGCTGAAGTGAACAGTGCCGCTCAGGTTTTAGCTGGCTGGTTCAGAGCTTGCGAAAGCCGCCGACGAGTTCCTCCATGTCCCCCGGTATCGGCGCCTCGAACCTCATCGATAAATGGGTAGCCGGGTGACGAAATGCAAGGAGCCAGGCATGCAAAGCTTGCCTGGAAAATGCCTTGACCTGACCTTTCAGCGGTTCGGGCAGCCGGTTGGCCTTGGTGCGGAAGGCCTGGCCGTAATCGGGATCGCCGATTACGGGATGGCCGATATGGGCCATGTGGACGCGGATCTGGTGGGTGCGGCCGGTTTCGAGCCGGCATTCGACCAGGCTGGCGGTGGCAAACTCCTGCTGGTTTTCGCCGAACCGCTCCTTGACGGTGAAATGGGTGATGGCGTGGCGGGCATCGTCGCGGCCTTCCGGCACCACGGCGCGGCGCACGCGGTCGGCGGCACGGCCAAGCGGCGCGTCGACCGTTCCGGTCGGCCTCGTCGGTATGTCCCAGACCAGCGCCAGATAGGCACGTTCGAGGTCGCCGGTGCGGCCATGGTCGGCAAAGGCCTCCGACAGCGCCTTGTGGGCACGATCGGTCTTGGCCACCACCATGACGCCGCTGGTCTCCTTGTCGAGACGATGAACGATGCCCGGCCGGCGAACGCCGCCAATGCCGGACAGGCTGTCGCCGCAATGGTGGATCAGCGCGTTGACCAGCGTGCCGGTCCAGTTGCCGGCGCCGGGATGGACGACGAGGCCAGCCGGCTTGTTGATGACGATCAGCTCGTCATCCTCATAGAGCACGTCCAGCGCAATAGCCTCGCCTTGCGGCTCCGCCGGTTCCGGCTCGGGCATGGCGACCGATACGCGCTCGCCAACGCTCATCTTGCGCTTGGTCTCGTCGACAGGCTTGCCGTCGATCGTGACAGCGCCTTGCCGGATCAGCATCTGCACCCGGCTGCGCGACATGTCCGGGCCGAGGCTTGCGGCCAGCCACTGGTCGAGGCGCTGACCGGCGGCATCAGTGCCGGCTTCCAACACCGTGGCGGCGGGCTCTATCAATTTGGGGGCCTCTTCGTTATGAGCGCTCATCGAAAAAATCCGGAATATTTGCCATGGCCCGGCCCGATGCCGACGAAGATCAGGAAAAGCCGCTCGACCCCGAGGTCGAAAAGATGCGCGGCAAGCTCGTCCGCTTCATGGCCATCAATCTCGGCCTGCTGTTGCTGGCCCTTATGGTGGTGATTGCGGCGATTGTCTACAAAGCCCGCAAGGCGCCGCCGGCGAACCCGCCGCTGGCCAGCGAGATTCCGGTGCCGCCCGGCGAGCCGCTAAGCGCCGACATCGTGCTGCCGGTCGGCGCCAAGGTGATCAGCCAGTCGCTGTCGGGCAACCGCGTCTCGATCGACGCCGAGCTGGCAGACGGCAGCCGCACCATCTTCGTCTACGATATAGCCGAGCGCCGCATCATCGGCCGCTTCGCTATCCGCAACTAGTGAGCCTTCTGTGCAGCAAACAGGTCTGCAGCAGATATGACCGGGTTTGCCGCACATCGCCGTGTCGCGACCGTTGCGCTCGTCGTCGCCAATTATGACGAGGCGATCGCCTGGTATGTCGAACGGCTGGGCTTTCTGCTGACCGAAGATGTCGATCTCGGCGGCGGCAAGCGCTGGGTCACGGTGGCGCCCGGCAATGGGCAGGGCGCAAGGCTGCTGCTCGCCGAAGCTGACGGCGAGGCGCAAGGGAAGAGCATCGGCAACCAGACCGGCGGCCGCGTCTTCCTGTTTCTCGAAACCGACGACTTTGCCCGCGACCACAAAACGATGCTGGCAAAGGGCGTCGACTTCCGCGAAGCCCCGCGCTTCGAGCCCTATGGCACGGTGGCGGTGTTCGCCGATCTCTACGGCAATCTGTGGGACCTGATCGAACCGACACGCTAGAGCAATTCCAGGAAAAGTGTCAGCGGTTTTTCCGTCCGGAATTGCGTAGAAACAAAGAGCTTGAGCAAGCCAGTTCAGCCATTCGGCCGAAGCGCTCTAAGCCCAGTTGCTTTTTCCCAAGCGCCAGCCTATATCGCCGGTTCTTGAACGCGCCCATCGTCTAGCGGTCAGGACACCGCCCTCTCACGGCGGGAACAGGGGTTCGATTCCCCTTGGGCGTACCAAGCAGCGGCTCAGCCGTTTCTCCCCGGCATCATCGACAACGGTCAGGAATTCGTGCGGCTCGCGTTCGACCGCGAGGGTCGGTGGAGTCGTAAATCCGGCGAGTCCGTGAATCCGATACACCCAATTTAAGTCAGGCTGCGACGCTTGGAAGCGAAGCAATATCTGTTAGTTAACCCGCGGGGATAACATCTGCGGCGACGCGGATTTGGGTTGGGCATAGCAGGAATGAATTCGGCAAAAATAATATGCCCGCGCTGTCACGGCAGCGGGCAGGTTTTCGATTGTTCCAAATGGCGTGAGTCAAAAGGGCATTGCTGCCCACAAGGGACGCATCGGTCCGGCTGCCCGGGGCAGACCATGGCGTGCGCCGAATGCGCGGGTCTCGGCACGCTGGCGGAAACCGAGCTCAGAGCCGTCGCCTAGCCAGGATCTGTAGCCGTAAGAATCCTTATGTTGCCGGACGCCAGAGCCAATGTCGCTTCTGGCGCAGCACTGCCAATTGCACTAGCATCGCGACACGAAGCCTTGCAGCAAGAGGCTCGTGACGGCGCACAGAATGGCGGGGACGAATCGGGAAAAGCCTGCAGCCATGCACATCCGCCGCGCGTAGCGCGCTGGCGATGACATGCCGTGCAGAGCCGGGAAGGCGCCGCGAGGAGGAGACCGATGCAGAAACTGCAATCGCAGGGCGTCCATCACATCACGCTGGTCGGCGCCGGGCGTCAGACCTCGATCGATTTCTGGGAAGGCGTGCTCGGCATGCCGTTCATTTTCGAACAGCCCAATCTCGACAAGCCAAGCGAAAGCCATCTCTATTTCGATCCCGGCGATGGCAGGCTGATTACGGTCTTCACCGATGAGAGCCGCACGCCGGTCAAGCGGCGCACGCCGACCGAACCGGGCTGCGTGCATCACATAGCGTTTTCGGTGTCGCGCGTCACTTTCGTGCAGGCGGTCGCCCGGCTCGACGAGCGCGGCATCAAGCACAGCGGCGTCAAGGATCGCGGCTTCATGGATTCGATCTATTTCGAGGACCCACTCGGCCTGTTGATCGAGCTGGCGTCCTACCGCTTCGAGCCGCCGGTGGGCTTCACCCATGCCGATGTGTTGATGCAGGCGCACAAGCTGCGCGTGGCGCGCGGCGATTACAACATCGCCGAAGTGCATCTTGCCGACGCGATCCAGACGTTGGTCGAATGGTCGCGCGCGACCTTGTCGGACGACCGGACGCCAAAGAATCCATACTGACGGCCAGCAAAGGGGACGACCACAATGGCAAAGACAGTGACCAAGAGCGCTAAGAAACCTGCGGCCAAGGCAAAGCCGAAAGCCGCCGCCAAGCCAGCGGCAAAAGCGGCGGCCAAACCTGTGGTAAAGGCATCCACCAAGGCCGCACCCAAGGCAGCCGGCAAGCCGGCCGCAAAAGCCGCGGCAAAGCCGGCAGCCAAAAATGCCGCCCCGAAGGCCAAGGCGGCGAAAAAGCCGGCGCTGAAGCTCTCGATGCTGAAGCCGAGCGTCAACAACATGACGGTGCGGGTGTTTGCGCGCGCGGCCGGGTTCGACGCCGCCGAGACCGACGCCTGGGGCCACACGCGCTCGCCCGAATATCTGGCGCGCAACCCGGCGCATCTGACGCCGATGATCGAGGACAAGGGGCTGCCGCGCGGCGTGCTGTGGGAAAGCTGCGCCATCATGCAGTATCTCGCCAACAAGCATGGGCTGGAGAAATTCTATCCGAAGGCGCCGGCCAAGCGGGCGATGGTCGACAGCGCCATGTTCTACCTGATCGGCACGCTCTATCCCTATGTGGCGCGCGCCACCTATCCGGCGCTCAACTTCCCGCAGTATGCCGGCGAAGTCGGCCACAGCGATGCGCATCCAGACAAGAAGTCCGAGGCGCAGAAGGCTGCCATGGCGGCGATCGCCGAGCCGCTGGAAGTGTTTCATTCCTTCTTCCGGGACGGCAAGCCGTTCATCGGCGGCAAGCACCCGTCGATCGCCGACATTCGCTTGGCATCGACGCTCGAGTTCCTCGCTGTCATCGACTACGCGCTGCCCAAATGGGCCAAGGAGTATGTCGCGGCGATCGAGAAGAAGCTCGGCAAGGCCTATGCCGAGCCGGCCGGCGATGTCAGGGGTTATATCGCCTATGTGAAGTCGCAAGCCAGCGCGCAAAGCTAAGGATTCATTAACCAAAGCCCTGTCTATTGAAGGCACCGCGCGACCACGGATGTACTGGCGCAAGGGTGAAGGGAAAGGTCGGCGCAATGCCGGCCTTTTGCTTTTGAACGGCGCCAAAGCGGGCAACGATCAGACCGTCCGTTGCCAGCATCAACTTTTTGGTGAGGGATATTGTCGCCGCCGCCACCGGCCCTACCATCCGTTTTCGAGAGCCCAGCATGGTTGCCGGTCGTCAGTGAGAAGAGGGCCTTGTGATGAAAGGCGTTGCCAAACTTGTAGTGGCTGGCGTGATATTGGCGGGTTTTGTCTATGCTTCAAACGCCGCGCCGCTTGATACGATGGACGAGGTTGGCGATGCCATCCAAGCATGCTGGACACCGCCGGCGGATGCGGGAAATGCCAGCGTCACCTTGATCTTCAGCTTCAAGCGCGACGGCACGCTGATTGGTCCGGCGAGACCAACCGCCATCAAGGTGGACGGCGATGCCAAAGCGAGAAAAGCGTTTGTCGACGCCGCGACGGCTGCGTTGCAGAAGTGCCTGCCGCTCAGCTTCTCGCCGAAGGTTGCGCAAGGCGTCGCGGGCAACGTCTTCACCTTGCAGTTTGCCTCACCCAAGCAATAGGCCGGCGCGAGTCAGTTGTGACGGCGCCGCAGATCGACGTGCCGCTGCAATTCGGGCGTCTCGAAGACGTAGTCGCTCCAGGCGGATTCCGGAATCTGGCCGGCCAGATAGCATTCCAGCAGCAGGCTCTGTTCGGAGTTAAGGGGTCTCGGGCCCCACTCATGATCCAGTCCCAGCGAATGGAACAGGTTTCTGGTCAGGCCAGAGACAGTGAAGTGAATAGACATCTTCGGTCTCCTTTGCGCACACAACGCGGCACACTGGAGAAAGGTTTCAACCGCAGGGTCGATAATGCGGGATTGATCACGGCGGCGGCTAAAGCGCGTCGCGCTGAAGTGTGCTGCGGGTCTGGGACAACGACATGCATCTAAACAAAGACTTCAAAGCGCGTCGCATGAATCCGTCTCAGCGCGACGCACCTTGATGGCATCGTCAATGCCGGGCTTCGTCTCAATCTTGAAACAAAAGTGTAATACCCAATTTACAGGAGCCGGCATAATACACTCGCTGTAAAATACCTGATGGCTGCTGGCGCCTTCTGAATTAGATTTTGCTAAAACATTGGGGCTCAATCGGCTGGAGCGGCAATCGGCTCCACAGGGTAAAAGGACCAAGGGTCGCCGATGATGCGTTTGTGGCTTGTCGTGATCTTCGCACTGGTGTCGGTAACGGCAAGCGCCTTCGGAATTTCGGCTTCCCTTGCCGATCCATGCGCCGCGCTCAGGAGCCAGATGGCCTCGTCCAGCCGCAGCGGCGGGATCAGCCCCGAGCTTGCGCAGTTGCGCCGCCAGCTTGCGGCGATCCAGGGCCTGGAGAGGCAACGCCGCTGCACGGCGCAAAGTGCGACAGGTGGCTTCTTCAATGCTTGCGGCGACCTCGCCAAAAGTCGCACGCAGGTGCAACGCCAGATCGCCGGTGCCGCGATTTCAGGCCGGGATATGTCCGGGCTGCAGGCCAGGCTCGTCGCGCTCGGCTGCGCGCTCGCCGCCAGGCAACAGAAACAGCGTCCAGCAGGCGCCATGATCGGCAGCAATTCGATGCTGTTTTGCGTTCGCCTGTCAGACGGCTATTTCTTCCCGGCGCCGAAATCGCAGTTCGTGCAAGGCGTCGACGTCAAGGACATGGTCGATCAGTGCCGTTACATCTGCGACGATGCCGGCGTCGACCTGTACACGTTGGGCGATCCCAGCCTTGAAACCGAGGAGATGGTCGCGATCGAGAGCCGCAAACCCTACAAGGACCTGCCGGCGGCCTTCAAATACCGAGACGACGCAACTTTCAAGGCCTGTGACGTCACGCGCTACTCCAGGCGCGTCGCCGAGCTCAGGGCGCGCACGGTGACGCCAGCCAATATGAGCAACGCCATCATTCCCTTGCCGTCGGCGAAGCCGGATCTCGCCAGGATTGCGCAAATACCTAGGGCTACCGCAGGCTCCGGCACGGACACGTCCGAAGCCTGGGGAGCCGCGCAGCGGTCGATCGAAGCTTTGCCCGGCTCGCGGCCGGTCAGGACAGTGGGACCGGCGTTCTTCCCGGCGGATTGATGCGCTCGGCTATTCGCAGACCATCTTGTAGCGCTTGCCGGGTTCGCTGACATTCCTGCAGGAGAGCGGGTTGGCCGGTTCGGAAGCCATGCTGGGCGGGTTGGACCTGACCTGCCGTCTTGGCGCAACCTTTGTGGTCTGCCGGCGTGTCGCCGGCCGATATGACTCCTGCGGCGGCGCCGGAAAGACACCTGTCTCTGCCTGCATCCGATTGGCCCGTGTCTGCGAGGGATCCTGATCCCAGAACCGCCTGACGTCGAGCGGCCGCGGAATCTCTACCGTGCCATCATAGCTGCGCGAGCAGCCGCTGCTTGCCAGCAGCGCCAGGCACAGGAAACAAGGTACGATCCAACCAGTCATCAGCAACACCCCCGTGCTCTTATAGCCCGGCTGCGGCTCCGGGGACAACCGGCGGAATACCGCAGGGGGAGGTGGACCCTGGAAGCAGTTTGGATTCATTATGGTTAGCGGATCATTAATGCTTCTCGGGCACATTCCGCCGGCGAGCCGCTGAGGGGGTTCGGCCTTGGCTTTCGGGGTGGGAACGGGATGGCTGACGGGACAGTTGAAGGACGCGGTTCCCGAAAAGGGGGTTTGAGCGGCGAGGATACGTCCGTCGACGCTTTGCCCGAAGCGCCGCATGAGCTGGGTGAGGCCGGTTTGCACGGCGAGGACATTCCCGGCGAAGATTCGCCCGAAGCGCTGCGCGAGCTGTTCGAGGCCGCTTTGCGTGGCGAGGACCCTCCCGGCGACGATTCACCTGAAGCGCTGCGCGAGTTGGTCGAGGCTGCATTGGGTGGCGAGAACGCGTCCGCCGGGGATCCGCCAGAAGCGCTGCGCGAGCCGGTCGAGGCCGACGCCGACTGGATCTGGGAGACCGATGCGGAGCTGCGCTTTTCCAGGCTTTCGGAGAACTACCAGGCCGCCACCGGTATCGATCCCGCCAGTATTATCGGCCGCTTCCGCTTCGACTTCCTCAAGCAGATGGTGCACGGCAACCGTTACGCAGCCGCGCATCTGGAGGATCTGCAGGCGCATCGGCCGTTTCGAGACTTCGTCTATGAACTGAAGGGTGGTCGCCCCGGCTGCCGCTGGGTCTCGATCACCGGTCTTCCACAGTTTGACGGCGAAGGCGAATTCACCGGCTATCGCGGCATTGGCCGCAACGTCACTGCGATGGCCGCTGCGCTGGACGAACTCAGGCAAGTGGACAGCGATCGGCCGGCCGCAGGCGAAAGCGCGCAGCATCTTGCCGATCTCGAGCGGACGATGGATGCCATGCATATGGGCGTCGTGCTTCTCGACGCCAAGCTCGACACGGTCATCGTCAACAAGGCCTATCGCGAGCTCTCGAGGATTCCCGACGGCGCCGTCACCGTCGGCGCGCCGTTCAGCCTCCTGATGGAGCTCAACCGCCGCAACGGCATCTATGGCGATCTCGATGAACCGCAGTGGCAGCATTACCTCGCCACCCGCTTCGAGGAGATCCGCGCCGGCTCGGTTGCGCCACGCGAGTTCACCCACGCCAACGGCCGCACGATGATGTTTTCGGTCACGGCGCTGTCGGGCGGCAAGCGGCTGTTGACCTATTACGACGTCACCGAACTCAAGCTTCGCGATGCCGAGATCGTCGACGCCAACGCGCGAGCCGCCGAAACCTTTGCCAATCTGCGCACGATGGTCGACCAGATGCCGATCGGTGTCCTTGTCGTCGATGCAGATATGCGCGCCGAAGTCATCAACCGCGCCTTCTACGACTTCTGGCAGATCGATGCGCGGCGCGCCGAGATCGGCTGCAGCTTCCGGGAGCTGATGGAGGCCAGCCGCGACATCGACCCCTTTGGTTCCGACGACGCGACATGGCAGCAGCACATCGTCGAGCGCGAGGCGGAAATCAGGGCGGGCACGGCCGGGTCGCGGCAGTTCCCGCGCAATGACGGTCGCACACTGATCTCGTCGATGGCGCCGCTGGCCGGCGGCAAAAGGCTGATTTCCTATGTCGATGTCACCGACATGAAGGATCGCGAAGCCGAGCTCGCCGAGGCGCTGGAAAAATCGCGGCTGGCCGAGGCGGTGATCAATGCGGTCGAGGATCCGATCTTCGTCAAGGACGACCATCTGCGCTTCGTCTTCGTCAACGAGGCGTTTTCGGCCCTGTTCGGCCAGACACCGCAAGCGATGTTGGGCAGGCCCGGCGGCGACTTCCTCAGGGAAAGGGACGCCGCGCTGTTCGAAGACAGCGAACGCGCCGTGCTGGAGACCGGCACGCCTTACGAGGTCGAGGAGAATTTCGAGGTCGAGGGCGCCCGGCGCTCGCGCATCGTGCGCAAGAACCGCGTCGGCATGCCGAGCGGGCGCAACTACGTCGCCGGCTTCCTGTTCGACATTTCCGACATGAAGCGTCGCGAGACGGAAGCCGAGGACGCCCGCAAGAACCTCGCCACTGTGCTGGAATCGCTGCCGGCGGCCGTCATCATCTACGACCGCGAGGACAAATTCGTCTTCGCCAATCGCAAGCTGCAGGACACGCTGCCGGCGCTGAAACCGGCATGGCAGCCCGGCCGCAGTTTCCGAGAGGCGCTGGAGCTGGGGCATTCGGTCGGCTATTTCCGATCGAGCGGCGATCCGGAAATCGACAGGCTCTATGATGGCGACCGCGACGTCTGGCTCAATGCCATCCTCGCCCGCTACCGCTTGCCGAACTCCTCCTACGAACGGCGCAATCCGGACGGCCGCTGGTACCAGGTCTACGATATGCGCACCGAGGACGGCACCTTCATCGGCGTGCGTGTCGACATTTCCGAGATCAAGAGCCGCGAAAAGGCGCTGCAGGACTCGATGCGCCAGATCGACCTGTTCCGCCACGTCATGGACGAACTGCCGGTCGCTGCCTTCATCAAGGCGCACGATCTCAGCATCGAATTCGTCAACAAGGCCTGGTGCGCGATCACTGGCCTGGCGAAGGAAGACGTCATCGGCCGCACCGACCGCGAGCTGTTCGGCGCCGACGATGCCGAAAGCTACAGCCATGACGACACCGAAGTGGTTGTCACCGGTGCTGTACGCGAGGTCGAGGAGCCGGTCACCCACCGCGATGGTACGCTGCGGCAATTGATGACGCGCAAGAGCCGCCTGGTGGCGCTCGACGGCTCGGTGCATCTGGTCGGCTCGAGCACCGACATCACCGAGGTCAAGGCGCGCGAGCAGGCGCTGCAAGAGAGCATGCGCGAGAACGAGGTCTTCCGCAGCCTGATCGACAATGTGCCGGTGTCGATCTACGCCAAGCGTTCGGACCTCAGGCAATTCTACGTCAACAAGGGCTGGTGCGACCTGACCGGCCTCTCCAAGGACGAGGCGATCGGCAAGACCGACGTCGAGATCTTCGGATCGGACGGCGAGGCCTTTGTCGCCGGCGACATGGCCGTGCTGCGCACCGGCGAAACCCAGGAGATCGAGGAGACGGTGACGCTTGCCGACGGAAGCGTGCGCCACCAGTTCGCGCGCAAGGGCGCGATGATCGCGTCGGACGGTTCGCTCTATCTGATCGGCTCGACCACCGATATCACCGAATTGAAGATGCGCGAGGCCGAATTGCGCGAGGCGCGCCAGCGCGCCGTGCTCGCCGATCGTGCCAAGTCGGAATTCCTGGCCAATATGAGCCACGAGATACGCACGCCGATGAACGGCGTGCTCGGCATGGCCGAACTTTTGGCCAAATCGGACCTCGACCCGAAGCAGAAGACGTTCACCGACATCATCGTCAAATCCGGCAATGCGCTGCTTACCATCATCAACGACATACTCGATTTCTCCAAGATCGATGCCGGCCAGCTCGTGCTCGATCCGGCGCCCTTCAACCTGCCCGAGGCGATCGAGGATGTGGCGACGCTGGTGTCGACGCGCGCCAAGGAGAAGGATCTCGAGCTGATCGTGCGCGTCGAACCGGGCTTGGAAAGCCTGTTCATCGGCGATGTCGGCCGCATCAGGCAGATCGTCACCAACCTGCTCGGCAATGCGGTGAAGTTCACCGACGAAGGCCATGTGCTGGTCGATGTCACCGGCGAACGGGTTGTCGCCGGAACGAAACTCACCATCTCGGTCACCGATACCGGCATCGGCATCCCCGAAGAGAAGCAGAAGCAGGTCTTCGAAAAATTCAGCCAGGTCGACACGTCGTCGACCAGGCGGCATGAAGGCACCGGGCTCGGCCTTGCTATCACGTCGCGGCTGGTCGAGTTGATGGGCGGCGAGATCGGCGTCGAGAGCGCCGAGGGCAAGGGCTCGACCTTCTGGTTCACCGTCACGCTGCCCCGGGCCGGCCAGCAGGGCGGGCGGCGGATCATGCCGGTCGACGTCACCGGCGCGCGCGTGCTGATCGTCGATGACAATGCCGTCAACCGCTCGATCCTGACCGAGCAGATGGTGTCGTGGACATTCGACTCCTGCGCTGCCGAAAGCGGACCAGAAGGGCTGAAGGTGCTGGTCGCCGCGGCCGCCTATGGCGTGCCGGTCGACTGCGTGGTGTTGGATTACCAGATGCCGGGAATGAGCGGCGCCGAAATGGCGCGCATCGTGCGCAACACAGCAGGGCTGGCCGATACGCCGATCATCATGCTGACCTCGGTCGACCAGTCGCTCGCCAACACCAGCTACCGCGATCTCGATATCGACGCCCAGCTGATCAAGCCGGCGCGCTCCTCGGTGCTGCTGGAGACGCTGGTCGCCACCATCCAGCGCCATCGCCACAGCACGACAGACGGCTATGTGCCGGCGGCGGCAAGCATCGCTTCCGGCGAGACGGTGCAGCCGGTGTCGGCGCCAACTGTGCGAGCCGCATCCGAACGGGCCCAGTTGCATCCGCCGCCGGTTCGTGCTCGCGCCCGGTCGGGCGGCGACGAACGCCGGCTCGATATCCTCGTTGCCGAGGACAATGAAGTGAACCAGATGGTGTTCACCCAGATCATCGGCGAGACCGGCTACAGTTTCGAAATCGTCGGCAATGGCCGCAAGGCGCTCGATGCCTTCGGCAGGCTCAATCCGCGCATGATCCTGATGGATGTCTCGATGCCGGAGATGAACGGGCTCGAAGCCACCGGCGCAATTCGCCGGCTGGAGGAAGAGAGCGGGACGCATATCCCGATCGTCGGCGTC
Organism: Hyphomicrobiales bacterium; assembly: GCA_900472295.1. Taxonomy (GTDB): domain Bacteria; phylum Pseudomonadota; class Alphaproteobacteria; order Rhizobiales; family Rhizobiaceae; genus Mesorhizobium. The sequence continues at coordinate 321,830 of UCIA01000003.1, forward strand.
ACCGCGCACGCGCTGAAAGGCGACCGCGAACGCTGCCTGGAAGCCGGCATGGACGATTATCTCCCCAAGCCGATCAGCCCCAAGGCGCTGCTTGAAAAGGTCGAACGCTGGGTAGGTTCCTCCCATGAAGCTCGGCGCGACGCCGGCTAACAGCCCTCGGCACCGAGATTCGGTGGTGCCGCATTAGACGGGGATATGGTGCGATCGCACCATATCAAAGCATGCGCCCAGCCGGGAAAATGGCGTCAACGAAACCGCTCACTCAGTTACGGGCGGGAGTAAGCGACCGCCGACAAGAAACAGCGTCGAATCTACCCCAACGGACCTGTTTTTGGCGATGGCTCGGCCAAGATTCGCTCTGGCCACGGGCAACGCGCTCCCGTCCGGTTTTTCTTTCTCGGCATCGCGGTTCGCGATGCGCCGGGACTTGATGCCAGCGCGAATCACGCAAGCGCCTGATTCCAGCGGCAAACTTCCACTGTCACAAGCCGGCTTAGAGGCTGCGGTTCGCAAGGCGTGCGTGCGACGTTACCGGGCTGACACGAAACTGTCATGCGACTGTAATAATCGAGGGCTATTGGCCTCAGCGGGCGCCGGCTGAAGAGGGCGCCGAGAGACCATCTTCCGAACAGGAGCAGGCCACATGAAGAAATTTCTCGTTACGGCATCGGCCGTGGCGGTAGCGTTCGCCGCATCGTCCGGTGTCGCCGCCGCGCGCGACCAGATCCAGGTCGCCGGTTCGTCGACCGTGCTACCCTACGCCAAGATCGTCGCCGAGCAGTTTGGCGAAACCTTCACCAACTTCAAGACCCCGGTCGTCGAGTCCGGCGGCAGCGGCGCCGGCATCAAGGAGTTCTGCAAGGGCGTCGGCGAAGACACGATCGACATCGCCAACTCCTCGCGTCCGATCAAGGCCGACGAACTGAAGTCCTGCGCCGACGCCGGCGTCAAGGAAGTCCAGGAAGTCCGCATCGGCTATGACGGCATCGTCTTCGCCACCGACATCAAGGGTCCGGACTGGGCGCTGGTTCCCGCCGACATCTACAAGGCGCTCGCCGCCAAGCTGGTCGTTGACGGCAAGCTCGTCGACAATCCGAACACCAAGTGGAACCAGGTCAATCCGAAACTGCCCGACTGGGATATCGCTGCCTACATCCCCGGTGAAAAGCACGGCACCCGCGAAGTGTTCGAGACCAAGCTGCTCGACGCCGGCTGCGACAAGGCCGCCCTGAAGGCCGCCGGCGTTGCCGACGACAAGGAAATCGGCAAGACCTGCATCGCCATCCGCAAGGACGGCAAGGCTGTCGACATCGATGGCGATTACACCGAGACGCTCGCCCGCATCGACTCCAACAAGACCGGCGTCGGCGTGTTCGGCCTCGCCTTCTACGAAAACAATGCCGACAAGCTGAAGGTCGCTACCGTGGAAGGCATCGTGCCTTCGACCGAGACGATCGCCGGCGGCACCTACCCGGTCTCGCGCCCGCTGTTCTTCTACGTCAAGAAGGCGCATCTGGGCGTCGTTCCCGGCCTCAAGGAATATGTCGAGTTCTTCCTTGACGACCAGATGGTCGGCCCGGAAAGCCCGCTTGCCCAGTACGGCCTGGTTGCCGCTCCGGAAGCCGAGCGTCAGGCCCAGCGCGACGCTTTCGCCGCCGGAAAGTCGATGTAATCCACTGATCGGATCAGGGCGCGGACCAAATCCGCGCCCTGATTTCGCCACCTGCTGCAACGGCGGTGGCGATCTGAACTTTCCCTGGGGTGGGTGATGTCGTCCTTGCTCGTACTCGCCATTGTCATTGCCGTCGGCGTGGTCGCCTTCGTGATCGGCCGCCAGCGCGCTTCGGCGCACGAAACCGGCAAGGTAAAGCCGCATTCGCGCGCCCACTATCACGGCTGGTGGGCTTTTCTGCTCGCCGTTCTGCCTGCCGTGCTGCTGCTTGCCGTCTGGGACGTCGGCTCGTCCTTCTATCTCGACCGGCACATTCACGCCGCTCTGCCCGAGCGCACCGTGGACTCCAAAGTTGCCAGCGAAGCGCTCGACGCCAGCCTGGTGAAGAGCCTCGCCAGGGGCTTGCGCCGTCTCGATGGCGGCACCGCGCTTCCCGCCACCTTCGCCGAATTGCAGCCGCTGCTCGCCGCCAAGGGCGTGGCCTTGGCCAGCGACACGCAGGATTACATGATCCCGATCGCCGTAGAGGCGAACACGGTGCAGGACCGGCTCGGCCTGTTCGGGGCCGTGCTTACCTTCGCTCTGTCGATCGCCGGCGCTTTCTATGCGCTGCGGCAGATCGCGCCGCGAGCCAGGGCCCGCAACAATGTCGAAAAGCTGATGCTGTGGGGGCTGCTTGCGGCCTCGACCATCGCCATCCTGACCACGGTCGGCATCGTGCTTTCAATGCTGTTCCAGACTATTACCTTCTTCGAAAGCGTGTCGCCGATGAGCTTCTTCTTCGGCACGGTTTGGGATCCACGTTTCGCCGCCGCCGGCTCCGGCGGCAGCCAGGGCCAATTCGGCCTGATCCCGCTGCTTGCCGGCACGCTCTACATCGCCGCCGTCGCTCTGCTGGTGGCGGTGCCGGTCGGGCTGATGTCGGCGGTCTACATGTCCGAATATGCCTCGCGCAGCGTGCGCTCGGTGGTCAAGCCGGCGCTGGAACTGCTGGCCGGCATCCCGACCATCGTCTACGGCATCTTCGCCGTCGTTACGCTTGGACCGTTCCTGCGCGACCTGTCCGCCGCACTCACCGGCGGCTCCCCCTTCATCCAGGGCCAGAGCATTTTCACCGCCGGCCTGGTGATGGGCGTCATGTTGATCCCGGTCGTGTCTTCTTTGTCCGACGACATCATCACCGCGGTGCCGCGCGCCATGCGTGACGGCTCGCTCGGCCTCGGCGCCACGCGCTCGGAAACGATCAAGCGGGTTATCCTGCCGGCTGCACTTCCCGGCATCGTCGGCGCCATCCTTTTGACCGCCTCGCGCGCCATCGGCGAAACGATGATCGTCGTGCTGGCGGCCGGCGTTGCCGCCAATCTCACCATCAACCCGTTCGAGGCGATGACGACCATCACCGTCAAGATCGTCAACCAGCTGACGGGCGATCTTGAGTTCAACTCGCCGCAGACGCTGGTTGCCTTCGCGCTCGGCCTGACGCTGTTCGCGCTGACGCTGGTGATGAACATCGTCGCCCTCTACATCGTGCGCAAGTACCGGGAGCAGTACGAATGACCGACATCTCCATGGACACGATGGCGGGTGCTGTCGCGCGTCCGCGCCGCGACATCGGGCTCAAGGCGCGCTATGCCGCCGAGCGCCGGTTTCGTATCTACGGCGTGATTGCGATCTCGGTCGGCCTGGCATTCCTGGCCATCATGCTGATCACCATCGTCTCGAAAGGCTACACCGCCTTCTGGCAGACGACGGTGACGCTGCCGATCACTTTCGACGAGAAAGTGATCGATCCCTCAGGCAAGCGCGCCACCGATCCGAATGTGCTGGTCAAGGCGAACTATCCCAAGCTTGCCGAAAACGCGCTCGTCGCCAAGCTTGGCATCGATCCCGCCAACAAGCCGATGATGCTGAAGCTCAAGGGCTTCCTGTCGGAAGGCGCCCGTGTCCAGCTGCGCGATATCGTATCCGCCGATCCGTCGGTGATCGGCACGACGCGCGACGTCAACATCCTGGCCGCCGCCAATCTCGACTCGGCCTTCAAGGGCCAGATCGACCTTAGCGTCGATGAGGCGCGCCGCAAGGTGTCCAACCAGCAGATCGACTGGATGAACAAGCTTAAGGCGGACGGCGTGATGGCCGAGCATTTCAACACCGGCCTGTTCTCCTATGGCGCCTCCAGCCGGCCCGAGACGTCGGGCATGGGCGTGGCGATCATCGGTTCGTTCTACATGATGGTGATCGTGCTTCTGCTGGCGCTGCCGATCGGCGTCGCCGCCTCCATCTATCTCGAGGAATTCGCCAAGAAGAACCGCTTCACCGACTTGATCGAAGTCAACATCAACAATCTGGCGGCGGTGCCGTCGATCGTCTTCGGCCTGCTCGGCCTTGCCGTGTTCATCAACTTCCTCGGCATGCCGCGCTCGGCTTCCTTTGTCGGCGGCCTGGTGCTGACCTTGATGACGCTGCCGACCATCATCATCGCGACGCGCGCCGCCCTTGCCGCGGTGCCGCCGTCGATCCGCTCGGCGGCACTTGGGCTCGGCGCCTCCAAGATGCAGATGGTGTTCCACCACATCCTGCCGCTCGCCGCGCCCGGCATCCTGACCGGCACCATCATCGGCCTGGCGCGCGCGCTCGGCGAAACCGCGCCGCTGCTCTTGATCGGCATGGTCGCTTTCGTCGCCGATTATCCGACGACGCCTTTCGATCCGGCGACCGCGCTGCCGGTGCAAATCTACATGTGGGCAAACGAAGCCGAACGCGCTTTTGTCGAGCGTATGTCCGGCGCCATCATCATCCTGCTGGTCTTCCTCATGGCCATGAACATCACCGCGATCGTGCTTCGGCGCCGGTTCGAGCGGCGCTGGTAGAAAAAAGGCAATTTGGTATGAACATCATGACCGAACAGTCCCTTGAAAACGCAGTGGGCGATAAAATGAACGCCAAGTCGAACGAAGTCATCAAGATGCGCGGCGACAAGGTTGGCGTGTTCTACGGCGAGAAGCAGGCGTTGTTCGACGTCAATCTCGACGTGCGCCTCAATCAGGTGACGGCGCTGATCGGCCCTTCGGGCTGCGGCAAGTCGACCTTCCTGCGCTGCCTCAACCGCATGAACGACACCATCGATTCGGCGCGGGTGACCGGCAAGATCACGCTCGACGAGGATGATATCTACGACAAGAACATCGACGTCGTGGAACTGCGCGCCCGCGTCGGCATGGTGTTCCAGAAGCCCAATCCGTTCCCGAAGTCGATCTACGAAAACGTCGCCTACGGCCCTCGCATCCACGGCCTGGCCAAGCGCAAGTCCGACATGGACCAGATCGTCGAATCCAGTCTGAAGAAGGCGGCGATCTGGAACGAGGTCAAGGACCGTCTGCAGGAGCCCGGCACCGGCCTGTCCGGCGGCCAGCAGCAGCGCCTTTGCATCGCGCGCGCCATCGCCGTGTCGCCGGAGGTGATCCTGATGGATGAGCCCTGCTCGGCGCTCGACCCGATCGCCACCGCCCGCGTCGAGGAGCTGATCGACGAACTGCGCCAGAACTACACCATCGTCATCGTCACCCATTCGATGCAGCAGGCGGCGCGCGTCTCGCAGCGCACGGCGATGTTCCATCTCGGCTACCTCGTCGAGGAGGGCGCCACCGACAAGATGTTCACCAACCCCGACGACAAGCGCACCCAGGACTACATTACCGGCCGCTTCGGCTGAGCCGTCCGGCGGGTGAATTTTCAGGCACGAGGACCAAGATCATGGGTGAACATACCGTCGCCTCCTTCGATGAAGAGCTCGGGCAGATCAGCAAGCTGATCCGCGACATGGGCGATCTGGCCGGCTCGATGGTCAGCGGCTCGACCAAGGCGCTGCTCACATCGGACAATGCACTGGCACAGCGTGTCGTTTCCGACGACGCCATCATGGATGCGCGCCAGCGCGAACTGGACGACCGCGCCATCACGCTGATCGCCAAGCGCCAGCCGATGGCCAACGATCTGCGCGCCGTGGTCGGCTCGATCCGCATGGCCGGGGACCTCGAGCGCATCGGCGATCTCGCCAAGAACATCGCCAAGCGCGTCGGCACGGTGGGCCTCAGCGTAACTCCGCGCGACCTCTCGCATTCCATCGACGCCATGGCGCAACTGGTGCTGATCCAGGTGCAAGGCGTCGTCGAGGAATATGCCGCGGCGGACGCGGCAGCACTGGCGCAACTCAGGAATGACGACGAACGTATCGACGTCAAATACACGTCGGTGTTTCGTGAGCTCTTGACCTACATGATGGAAGACCCGCGCAACATCACGGCGTGCACGCATCTTTTGTTCTGCGCCAAGAATCTGGAGCGCATCGGCGATCATGTCACCAACATCGCCGAAAATGCGTATTATGTGCTGACCGGCCAGCAATTGCCCGCCAATCGTCCGAAGCAGGACGAGACGGCGATGGCCACGCCGGCCTGATGAAGGTGAGCTGCCGATGATCGCGCCACGCATCATGGTCGTGGAGGATGAGGAGCCGCTAGGCGTGCTCCTCCGCTACAATCTCGAATCCGAAGGCTATCAGGTCGAAGTGGTGACGCGCGGCGACGAGGCCGAGATCCGGCTGCAGGAAAATGTGCCGGATCTGCTGGTGCTCGACTGGATGGTGCCGGCTGTGTCCGGCATTGAGCTCTGCCGGCGGCTGCGGATGCGACCCGAGACCGAGCGGCTGCCGATCATCATGCTGACCGCGCGCGGGGAAGAAAGCGACCGCGTGCGCGGCCTGTCGACCGGCGCCGACGATTATCTGGTCAAGCCGTTCTCGACGCCGGAGTTCATGGCGCGGGTCAAGGCGCTGCTGCGTCGCGCCAAGCCGGAAGTCCTGTCCAGCGTGCTTAAGGTCGGGGACATCGTGCTTGATCGCGAGTCCCACCGCGTCTACCGCAAGAAGAGCGAAATTCGGCTCGGGCCAACCGAGTTCCGCCTGCTCGAATTCATGATGCGCCATCCCGGCCGGGTGTTCTCGCGCAGCCAGCTGCTCGACAATGTCTGGGGCGAGACGATCTATATCGACGAACGCACGGTCGACGTCCATGTCGGCCGGCTGCGCAAGGCAGTCAACAATGGCCGTATGCCGGATGTGATCCGTACGATCCGCGGGGCCGGCTACGCGATCAGGGAAGATTAGAGTTCGGCACGTCGCGCCAGCCTCTCAGGCGACGTGCTTGCCGGATCTGGCCTGAATGCCCGGTGCGAAAATCTCCTGGTCGACGAAGCCGAGCGCGCGCATGGCGCAGCCTTCGCGGATCAGCGGCAGTTCGTTGGGCTCGGTGTCGAAGGAGATCGACTTCGAGTGCTGGCCGCCGGCGGTCTGGGCAATGGCTTCGCGTAGCGCGGGCTCGATCAGGTCGAAGGCGGCGGCGCTGACACCGACCATGGCGACGGGGGCGGGATCGATCAGGGCAAACAGGCTGCCGAGGCCGAAGCCGAGCGCCTCGCCGGCCTTGCGATAGGCTTCGCGCTCCGGGCCGTCAGTCTCTCTGGCGCGCGCGGCAAGCGCGCGCATGTCGGCGTCGCCGACATCGACCGGTTCTGCGTCTTCGCTCATCATGCTCGCATTGCGCCAGATAGCGTAATTGCCGGCATAGGCCTCGACGCAGCCGCGCCGGCCGCAGCGGCAGAGCGCACCGCCGGGACGGTGGATCATGTGGCCGAACTCGCCGCCCGAGGAATGGGTGCCGGTGAACAATTCGCCCTTCAGCACCAGGCCCATGCCGATGCCGTGCGACAAGAGGATGGCGATGAAGTCGTCGCGGTAGCGCTCGGGCTGGCGCCATTGCAGCGCTACCGCCATCATGTTGCAGTCGTTTTCCATGGTGGCCGGAATGCCGAACTCGGCTTCCAGTATGTCGGCGAAGGCAATGTCGGTCAGCGGCGTGATCGGCGACCACAGCATGGCGCGGGCTTGAGAATCGGTGATGCCCTGGATGCCCATGGCAATGCGGGCGATGCTCTGGACATCGAGGTCTGGGTCCTCGAGCCGGCGCCGCACGATTGCCGTGCATTCGCCGATCAGTTCGTCACGCGGCATGGTCAGCGTATCCAGCCGGCGCTGCTCTTCTGCAACCACCTGGCCGGCATAGTCGATGACGGCGACGGAGAGGAAGTTGAGTGACAGCACGACGGTCATCACCGCCGCCGCTTCCGGGTTGAGGCCAAGGCCGACCTGCGGCCGGCCGCGCTTCAGCGCACCGGTTTCGCCCGGCTTGCTCTCGGCCAGGATGCCTTCCGCAATCAAATCAGACGAGATCGCCGATATGGTCGAATGGCTGAGACCGGTGGTCGCCGCGATCTCGGTCCGCGACGGTTGGCCGGCCCGGCGCACGGCCGAAATCACCATCGCACGGTTGCGACGGCGCAGATCGTCGTGGCGGATTCCAACCGACATGTTTTTGTTTCCTCCCGGTCTCCTCGTGCCTCATGATAGTGAAGGCAACCGGCGCTACCAGCCAAATATTGGCAGAAGCCGGCCGCGCTGTCATTGTTTATTGCGAGTCTCGAAAAAATTCGCTGAGGCCATCAGATTCCATCAGAATGGATGTTGACAGCGCCTCACCGTTGGACCAGTATTTTTTCGAGGCTCGAAAAAATAGAGCCTCTGTGTGCCGGCCTTCGGGCCAGTTTTGTCGCGCCGCGCGCGGCGCAGGGAGGATTATCATGAACAGATTTGCAGCCGCCATGCTGGCGGGTGTCGCCATGTCGCTGACGCTGGTATCGGTCGCGCAGGCGAAGGACAAGGTCATTGGCGTCTCGTGGTCGAACTTCCAGGAAGAGCGCTGGAAGACCGACGAAGCGGCGATGAAGGCGGCGATCGAGGCTGCCGGCGACAAGTACATTTCCGCCGACGCGCAGTCCAATCCCGGCAAGCAGCTGACCGACGTCGAGAGCCTGATCTCGCAGGGCGCCAACGCGCTGATCATCCTGGCGCAAGACGCCTCGGCCATCGGCCCGGCGGTGCAGAAGGCACTGGACGAAGGCATTCCGGTCGTCGGCTATGACCGCCTGATCGAGAACAAGGACGTCTTCTACCTGACCTTCGACAACAAGGAAGTCGGCCGCCTGCAGGCGCGCGAAGTGTTCAAGGCCAAGCCCGAAGGCAACTATGTCTTCATCAAGGGTTCGGGCTCCGATCCGAATGCCGATTTCCTGTTCTCGGGCTCGATGGAAGTGCTCAAGGAAGCCATCGATTCCGGCAAGGTCAAGAATGTCGGCGAGGCCTATACCGATGGTTGGCTGCCGGCCAACGCCCAGAAGAACATGGAACAGTTCCTGACCGCCAACGACAACAAGGTCGATGCGGTGGTCGCGGCCAATGACGGCACCGCCGGCGGTGTTGTCGCGGCGCTGACGGCGCAAGGTCTGGCCGGGACCGTTCCGGTCTCGGGTCAGGACGGCGACCATGCCGCTCTCAACCGCATCGCGCTCGGCACGCAGACCGTGTCGGTGTGGAAGGATGCGCGCGAACTCGGCAAGAACGCCGCCGAGATCGCCTCGCAGCTCGCCGACGGCAAGAAGACGGGTGACATCGCCGGCGCCAAGGACTTCACCACGCCTGGCGGCAACACCGTCAAGTCGCTGTTCCTGACCCCGGTGGCGATCACCAAGGACAATCTCAACGTCGTCATCGACGCCGGCTGGATCAAGAAGGAAGAAGTCTGCACGGGCGTCGCCGCCGGCAGCGTCGCGGCCTGCAACTGATCTCGACGGCTTGAAGAAATGAGACGCCGCGGCTGTCAGGCCGCGGCGTTTTCTCAACAAGAATTGTGTTTCCGCCATAGGCGGCAAACTTCTAGGCTGAATTCCGGCATCCGCGTCAGACGGCAAGCCGCTGGGAGGACATCATGACCGACACGACCTCAAATCCGCAGGCCGATACGGCACGAGCGTCGGAACTTGGCGCGGTCGCGCGGTTCCTGAAAGCGACCGAGATCGACACGCGCATGCTCGGCATGATCGGCGCGCTGCTGCTGATCTGGATCGGCCTGCATGTGATTTCCAGCGCCCGCCTCGGCGTCAATCCGTTCGATTTCGACAGCCGCACCTTCCTGACCCCGCGCAACCTCTGGAACCTGTCGGTGCAGACATCCGCCGTCGCCATCATGGCTTCGGGCATGGTCCTGGTCATCGTCATGCGCAACATCGACCTTTCCGTCGGTTCGGCAGAAGGCCTGATCGGCATGGTGATGGGCTTTGCCCAGGTGCATTTCCTGGTGCGCTTTGTCGGGCTTGAACTCGGCAACCCCTGGATCTGGGTTCTGGCGCTGGTCATCGGCCTGGCGCTCGGCCTTTTGATCGGCGCCTTCCAGGGCTTCGTCATCGCCTATCTCGAAGTGCCAGCCTTCATCGTCACGCTGGGAGGCCTGCTGGTTTGGCGAGGTGCTGCCTGGTGGGTCACCTCAGGCCAGACCGTGGCGCCGCTCGACCCCACATTCCAGCTGATGGGCGGCGGTCCGGCCGGATCGATCGGCGCGACCTGGAGCTGGGTAGTCGGCATCGTCGCCTGCCTTGGGGTGGTGTTCGCGCTGTTCAACGGGCGGGTGCAGCGCAAGCGCTTTCGTTTTCCGCTGCGGCCGGTCTGGGCCGAGACGCTGCTTGGCGTGGTCACCTGCGGTGTCATCATGGGCGCGGTGTGGCTGGCCAATTCCTATCCGTGGCCGATCGGCATCGTGAACCGGTACGCGGCCGCCAACAACATAACCGTGCCCGAAGGCGGCCTGTTCATCGCCCACGGCATTGCCATCCCGGTGCTGATGGCGATCGCGGTCGGGCTGATCATGACCTTCATCACCAACCGGACGCGTTTCGGCCGCTATGTCTTTGCCATCGGCGGCAATCCGGAGGCCGCCAATCTCGCCGGCATCAACACGCGCTGGATCACCATGAAGGTGTTCATGATCATGGGCGTGCTGGCCACGATCGCAGCCGCCATCTCGTCGGCCCGGCAGAATTCGTCGACCAATGTGCTGGGCACGCTGGACGAGCTCTTGGTCATCGCCGCCGCCGTCATCGGCGGCACCTCGCTCGCCGGCGGTTCGGGTACCATCATCGGCGCCATGCTCGGCGCGCTTTTGATGCAGTCGCTGCAGTCCGGCATGGTGCTGCTCGGCGTCGACTCGCCGTTGCAGAGCATCGTCGTCGGCGCCGTTCTGGTCATCGCGGTGTGGCTCGACACCGTCTATCGCAAGCGGGTTTAGGGAGGAGATACGATCATGGAAAAGACTGCTCCCGCCAATGCGTCGACCGGCACGCCGCTGATCGACATGCGCAACATCTCGATCGCCTTTGGCGGCATCCGCGCCGTCGACGATGCCTCGATCGATCTCTTTCCAGGCGAGGTCGTTGCGCTGCTCGGCCATAACGGCGCCGGCAAATCGACGCTGATCAAGATCCTGTCGGGCGCCTACAAGCGCGATGCCGGCCAGATCTTCGTCAATGGCCAGGACGCTTCGATATCCAACCCGCGCGATGCCAAGCGATACGGGATCGAGACTATCTACCAGACGCTGGCGTTGGCCGACAATGTCGACGCCGCCGCCAATCTGTTCCTCGGTCGCGAGCTGATGACGGCCTGGGGTACGCTCGACGACGTTGCCATGGAGGCCGAGGCGCGCAAGGTGATGGGCCGGCTCAATCCGCGCTTCCAGCGCTTCAAGGAGCCGGTGATCAAGCTGTCGGGCGGCCAGCGGCAGTCGGTGGCGATCGCGCGCGCCATCCTGTTCAATGCCCGCATCCTGATCATGGACGAACCGACGGCGGCGCTTGGGCCGCAGGAAACCGCGCAGGTCGGCGAACTGGTCAAGCAGCTCAAATCAGACGGCATCGGCATCTTCCTGATCAGCCACGACATCCATGATGTGTTCGAGCTTGCCGACCGCGTGTGCGTGATGAAGAACGGCCAGGTCGTCGGCACAGCGCGCACCACGGACGTGACCCAGGACGAGGTGCTCGGCATGATCATCCTCGGCAAATGCCCGCCTGGCGCCATTCCGGGTCCGGGCGCGCTGAAGATCGCCGCCTGAGACGCGCTGCCTCCGGCTGACCGCGATCTCGTCTGAACCTTCCCGATTTGGTAAGTCGGCTAAATATCTGGAGCTTGATGTGCCAGCCGTCATGATGGTTTGGCCGCGCCATTGTGTTGCCGCAGCGACTTGCCCATAAAGGTTCCCGAACCGTTCATGGGCCTGCGTTGAAGAAGTTTTTCCCGATCCTTGCCTTCATTGCCGTCGCGCTGATCAGCCTGACGATGGCGGGCTTTGCCTATTTCGCCACCCAGGAGGCGGCGCGGATCAAATTCGAGGCGACGGCGGACGATGCGCTCAACCGCATCGAAAGCCGCATCGACCTGCATTTGTCGCTGCTGCGCTCGACGCAGGCGCTGTTCGACGCCCGCAACGGCGAGATTTCGCAAAACGAATTCAAGGCGTTCTTCAGCGCGCTCGATGTCGACACCAATTTTGCTGGCCTGCGCGGCATCGGATATCTCAGGCTGGCCAAAGCCGGCGATGAAGCGGCGGTCGAGCGTGACATGCTGCGCGACCGAGGCACCGCCCGCACCGTCTATCCCGACACAACACAGCCATGGCGCACGCCCGTCGTGCTGTTCGAGCCGCTCGATCCGTCCAACGAATCGACCATAGGCTACGACATGTTCACCGAACCGGTGCGGCGCGAAGCGATCGAAAAGGCGATCGCCGATGATGCGCAGCATGCGAGCGGTCTGGTCCAGCTCGGCCAGGGCACGGGTGCTGCGCAAACCTTTACCGGGTTCCTGGTGTTCGTCAGGCTTAATGTCGAAACCGCACCGGATGGCATCAACGCGTCCAGATCGTCGACGACGGGGTTACTCTATGCTGCCTTCCGCGCCCGAGACCTGTTCCAGACCGCGCTCAGCCGCACGCCGTTGCTGCCGGTCAACACCGAGGTCTATGACGGCAAGGCGGACGCCGACAATCTTCTGTTCCAGTCGGAAACACCGCCGGTTGCGAGCTTCGGCGACAGGCTGTTGGTGACGCGCAAGATCATCGTCGCCGGCCGGCCGTGGACGGTCCTGTTTCGGCCGACAAGCGCCTTCTCGCAGCCATCCTCGCGCGCCATTCCGGTGATGCTCGGCCTGTTCGGCCTGCTTCTGGCCGGCGCCATCGCCTTGGTGGCGCGTTACCAGGAGCGCGCCTATGACGCGAAGTCGCTGTTGCACGAAACGACGGAAAAAAGCCTGCTCGAAAAGGACCTGATGCTGCAGGAGATGAAGCATCGCATCAAGAATTCGATCACGCGGGTGCTGGCGATCGCGCGCCAGACGGCAGCGCATGCCACCGACGTGAAGGAGTTTTCGTCCTCTTTCTCGGCGCGCCTTCAGGCGATGGCGGCGTCCCAGGACATGCTGACGCGCTCGCGCTGGCAGAAAGCCGACCTCGGCGACTTGCTGCGCATCGAGCTTGGCCAGGTGTTTGGCAAGGAGCTTCCGGAAGGAATATTGTCTGGGCCCCAGGTGCTGCTCGACGAGACAACGACGCAGGCGCTTGGCCTCACCTTCCACGAACTGGCGACGAATGCGTTGAAATATGGCGAGGCCGGCAATTCGGTGGGCGCGCTGAAGGTCGACTGGTTTTTCGAGGGGCGCGGGGCCAACAGGATGCTGGTTCTGAACTGGCGCGAGGCCGGGCAGAAGCAACTCGAAGCGCCGGCCAAGACCGGCTTCGGCACCAAGCTGATCGACCTCAATGTCACGCGCGAACTGGGCGGTACGATCGTCAGAGATTTTCGCGCCGACGGACTAACGGTGGAAATCCGCATTCCGCCACGGGCAGCGGATAGACAAACGGAGACCGGCTAACCGGTCTCCGTCTTGATTGTTTGACGCTTTTCGAAGCGGATCAGCAGCGAGCGGTGTAGAGCCGGCCACGATTGTCGCGATACTGGCAATAGCCATTGCGCAGGTTGCGCACCAGCAGACCGGAACCGGCACCAACGGCTGCGCCGATGAGCGCACCCTTGCCGCCGCCAATCAGGCCACCGGCCACGGCGCCGACACCGGCGCCAACGCCGACGTCCTGTTCGGTCGTGCTGCAACCGCTGACCGCAACCACGGCAACCATGGCAATAATCAATTTCCGCATAGAGTCTCTCCTCACTTTTGTCCTCACTTTAATAAGCTCCAGCAGCCATTTAGCATGAAATGGCGGCCTTTGCCCGCTCGATCTTATTGTTGACTAACATAGTCTTTTTCGGGGCGCATCAGATTCGATGCAACCATGACATTGGAAACCTGCAGGGATGCATCGAGCGAGCCGTCCGGGCGCACATTCCAGACAATCTGGTCGTAGTCGTCCTCCAATGCCGGATCGACGGCAAGACATCTGGCAACGACATGTTGAGCCTGACCCCGCACATCGCCCATGGCGAAAGGCCGCTCGGCGGTGCATGCCTCCGCGGTCTCGAATACGCTGACCCGCGCCGGCAGTTCGCGGCATTCGGTCATGCTGTTCGAACAGCCGACAATCAGGAGCAAGGCAGCGATGTGTTCCACGGCGACACGTCCTCTCGCCACAAGAACGGTCCACAGCCGTCAAAGTTCCTGCGGTGAAAGGCGGGGGCGTTAATATTTGGCTGGGGAGGCCAGAGCAGCCGTCGCCCGGCCTTGACCCTTGTGAGCCCAATCGGTCCAGGCTCAGGCCAGCTGCGATGCCGCGATCAGCACCATGGCCGCTACCAGCGCGACGGCGGCGAAGCGAAGCAAGGGATGCCAGGGGTGCGGCGATGGCGAGGCGGACGCATCAGGATCCTGAAATCCGCTCATCGAGACGCGGGCGGCCTGTTCCAGCCTGTTCATATCGGCAACCGTCAAGATCATTCCTCCCATAGTTGCGTTGCAGGGCGCGGCCGATGAATCGGCCGGGATCCAGCAATCTCTGGGAACCACAGCATCGGACGTTATGGTGAACAGCCGGTTAAGGAACCCGGCCTGCGCTACAGACGGTTCGGCCCATCACTCGGTTTCGAAATTGCCGTGCGGAACGACGAGCCGATATTCGAGACGGTCTCTGGTGATCTCAAGCGTCGCCTTGCCGTTCAGCGATGCCGGTACGACGCGTTCGAGCGCGACGCTGCCGAAACGTTTCTCGGTGCGCCGGTTGTCGTTGGCGACGATAGTCTCGACCCAGGTCAGCGACAAAGCAGGCTTGTCGGCGGCGGCCGCGACGCTCGACAAATCGGCGGTCACCTCGACGAAGCCATCCGGCTGCGCCAGGGCGCCGTAACTGGAGGAATTGACAGCAAGCTCATGCATGGCCAAGCCGATATGCAATGCGGCATTGGGATTAAGGTAAGGGTTGACGCCGTGGAAGCGCAGGCTCTGCGCGGGATCGGCGCCGTAGCGCACGACCTGGCCGCGGATTAGCTCTCGTAGTGCGGCACCGCGCCAGTTCGACGACGTCACCAGATCCTGGGAGGACGCCAGCGACTGCAGCCGGCCGCGAAAGCGCTTCACGAAATCGTCCGGGCTCTCTGAATAGCGGCCGGTCTGGGTGGCGATGCTCTGGATGATGGCCAGCAGGTTCTTGGAGCGGTGGCTGACTTCGCGCAGCAGCGTCTTCAAAGTCTGTTCGCGGCGCTTCTGCTCGGTGGTCTCCACCATTGTGGTGACAACGCCTTGAACGTCGCCGCCGTCGCTACGATCGGCATCGACCCAGACCTCGAACCAGCGCATGCCATCACCGGTGGGAATGCTGAGCTCCAGGCGCTCCGGATTACCGGAAGCGACGACATTGCCTTTGACCGTGTCGATCTGGTCGGCTTGAGCCGGCGGCAATATGCCGTTGCTGTCAGCGGTGTCGGAGGCCCATGGCGCACGCATGTTGCGTGCCCACACGGTCTTCAATTCACGATCCTGATAGAGAACGGAAATGCCGGCATTGTGCAGAGCATGAAGCAAAGCCCGGCCGAGCTGCATGCCGCTTTCGGCCGGATGCAGGGCAATGACCTCGTCACCCTGTTCGTTGTCGCCGCCGCCAATGGAACGCATCAATCACCTGTCCACCCGATCAAGGCTGAACGATTCTCTGTGAAATCAGTTCCTCAAATAAACCCCCAAAAAAGGTCCGCCGGACGATGTCCGTTGAAGGACACCGCCCGGCGGTGGCTGGAAACCGTTTGAGGGGTGCGGCTTCCAGTGTTGGCTCGCTAGGGGTCTTATGACGCCCGTCTAAACAGGCCGGCCAGAAGCGAGATGACGAGGAAGGCGAGAAAGATGAAGAACAGGATTTGCGCGATACCGGCAGAGGTACCGGCGATGCCGCCGAAACCAAGCGCGCCGGCAATGATCGCCACGACGAGAAATACGAGCGCCCAGTAGAGCATGATCTGTCTCCTTCCGATGCTGGGATAAGAACGTGAGTGATTGGTGTTTGTTCCACCCTTTGCCGAAAAAGACCGCCTTTGGAAGGGCCCTGGATGCGAATTGATTCAGGCGCGCGAGCCCGCAGCGACCGACAATTGGCGATCGCCGGTTGGGCGATCGCCAATGCTGTCAATGCCGAGGATGGAGATGTTTACGCGGCGGCCTTGGCCTGCCGGTCGAAGAACAGCGCCTGGCTGATCAGCGCCTTGACCATGTCGGGATTGAACGGCTTGGTGACGAGGAAGGCTGGTTCGGGCCGCTCGCCGGTCAGCAAGCGCTCGGGGAAGGCGGTGATGAAGATCACCGGCACCGAGGTCGACGACAGAATCTCGTTGACCGCATCGATGCCCGAGCTGCCATCGGCAAGCTGGATGTCAGCGAGCACCATTTTCGGCCGCGTCTTGCCGAACATCGCTACCGCCTCGGCGTGTGTGCGCGCGGTGCCGACGACGCGGTGGCCGAGGCTCTCGACCATCTCCTCGATGTCCATGGCGATCAGCGGCTCGTCCTCGATGATCAGCACGTCGGTCGCCACCTGGCGGGAAATCTCGTTGCTCGCCTGGGCCAGCAGTTCGGAGAATTCCCTGGTGTCGGCCTCGAGAATTTCAGCCGCCTCGTCTTCGCTGAAGCCTTCCACCGCGACCAGCAGAAAGGCTTGGCGCGGCCGTGGCGCAATGGCGTTCAGATTGGCGGCGGCGCGCTGTTCCCATGCCGATTGCGCCTGCTCCTGCGGAACGCGGATGGCAATGGAGGTGAACAGCTTGGCGAAAACCTTGTACAGCGCGATACGGTCGTTCGACGCTTCGGGGAAGATGTCGACGTCGGCGATGATGGCTTCGAGCATCGCGGCGACCAGCGCATCGCCACTCTCCTGCGATCCGGAAACGGCGCGCGAGAAGCGGCGCAGGAACGGCAGGTGCGGAGCAATGGTTGCGGAAAGGCTCATGATAGACGTCTCCCTCAGATGACGTGATTGCATAGATTCCAGGTCAAGCTGATTGCAAGCCCCGGACACAAAACGCGGGTTTTGCGAAAAAGTTCCGAGGCTTGTGGAACGAATCTGCTTTGGCGACGTTTGTGGTCGGGATGGGCAACCAGACAGGGTGCCGCCTTGCGTTGCGTTTTTGGGCGGCTGGGTGCTGGGAACTAAAGGGCGAAATGAAGGACATGACGAAAGATGCAATGGCTGGCGCGGCCGACAGGCGCCGGGCCAATTCCGGTGACCCGCTCGGGGCGAACTCGGAAATAGGCCGCAAACTCAAACAATATTATGACGAGCTGGTCTCAGACAATGTGCCCGATCGCTTCGCCCAACTGCTTAGCCAGTTGGAACAGGCCGAACCCGCACAGAAGAAAGACTGAGACATGGCGGCTGTCTCACAGGGCTTTAAAACCGATTTGCTCGGCTCGATCCCGAGCCTGCGGGCCTTTGCCGTGTCGCTGACGCAGAATGCGGACAAGGCCGACGACCTGGTTCAGGAGACACTGGTCAAGGCCTGGGACAAGCATGAGAGCTTCCAGCCCGGCACCAATCTCAAGGCGTGGCTGTTCACCATTCTGCGCAACGAGTTCTATTCGCAGATGCGCAAGCGCGGCCGCGAGGTTCAGGACAGCGACGGCATCATGACCGCCAGGCTCGCCGTTCATCCGGCCCAGCATGGCCAGCTCGACCTGAAGGATTTCCGTGGCGCCCTAGAGCAATTGCCCGAGGACCAGCGCGAAGCCATCATCCTCATCGGCGCATCCGGCTTTTCCTATGAGGAAGCGGCCGAAATCTGCGGCTGCGCGGTCGGAACGATCAAGAGCCGGGTCAGCCGGGCCCGCACGCGGCTGCAGGAGATTCTGAAAATCTCCGGTGAGGACGAATATGGGCCGGATGCGATCTCGTCTCAGGTGACGGGCTCAAACGCCGCATGACGGCCGGGCCCGTTCGAGGGATACGGTTGCTTCAAATCCTCAATCGATGAGCATTTCAGACTGGCGCGCGGCCGCAGGCCACGGCCAGCGCCTCGACGAGATCGTCGCCCGAATAGGGCTTGGTCACCAGCCTGACGCCGGGAAAGGACGCCTTGATTTCGTCAGCGTCCGAATAGCCGGAGGCAAAGACAAAGGGCATGCCGGCCTGGCGCAGCTGCGCGGCGAAATCGAGCGTTGACGTTCCACCCAGCATCAGGTCGACGATAACGCCATCGAACGTGTTCGCGACCGTCTGCTCGTCGATCTCGGTCAGGTCGCGGGCAATCACCACGTCGCCGGCGCCATGGTCGCGGCAAAGCTGCTCGACATCCATCGCAATCAGGAACTCATCCTCCAGGACAAGAATTCGCAATCCCTCGAGCAATGACGGCACCTGGCAATTTCTCCCTAGTTCCAGCAGCATCTCAAACCAATCCAAACCGGATCTCAACAATCCACCAGTGGCCGTGCATCCGAATTTTTGCGTGCCGGGGCTGCTCCAACGCCAGGCGAACTGGATTCGCCTCACTGGAGCGGCGCAAGTCATGATAGGTATTCGGCACACTGTCATTTAAAAAAGACATGCTCGTCACCGGCGCCGAAACCTCGGCCCTTGCGGGCATTGCAGTCAGTCTCTGCCAAGAGGCTTTCGAAGGGGTCGAAATGTCGGGTCAGAACAGTCGCTCTTTTTCCAGCCGCCAGTATTCCTGCGAGAATTGTCCGCTCCGGCCATTGCCGGCGTTTCGGGAATTCGAGAAGCAGGAGCTTGCCTATGTCAGCAAGTTCAAGAAGGGCGAATTGGCTGTCGACAAGGGCGCCACCGTGCTGGTCGAGGGCAGCCACAGCGCCCATCTCTATACGGTGCTTTCGGGCTGGGCTTTCCGCTACAAACTGCTGTCGGACGGCAGGCGTCAGATCCTCAACTATTCGATGCCCGGCGATCTCATCGGCCTGCAGGGCAGTTTGATGGGCGAAATGCAGCACTCGATCGAGGCGCTGTCACCGATGCTTTTGTGCGTCTTCGAGCGCGAAAATCTGACCGAGCTCTACCGCAATCATCCGGGCCTTGCCTACGATATCACATGGCTTGCATCGCGCGAGGAGCGCATGTTGGACGAAAACCTGCTCAGCATCGGCAGGCGCACGGCGCTCGAGCGCGCCGCCTATCTCATAGCCTTCATTGCCAGCCGTGCCGCAGTGGTCGGATTGAACGGCAAGGCGCCGGTGCAGATCCCGATCACCCAACAGCACGTCGCCGACACGCTCGGCCTGTCACTGGTCCACACCAACAAGACGATCCGCAAGCTGATCGACCGCAAGTTGATTGCCTGGCGCGATGGCGGTTGCGAAGTGGTCGACAGGGAGGGGCTGAAGGACCTCGCGCACTGGGAGGGCTTAGGCGAGGGACGCCGGCCGCTGATCTGACCTGCCATCCAGTCGGGGCTGGACTCGCGGAAGCAAACACCTTTTCATGAGTATGGGGTCCGATTTCGGAACCTTGACGTGTGTCGGGCGTTTGAAAGCAAGCAAACGCAAGGAGTTATTTGAATGGCAACTGCCGCAGGAAAAACCGCTGGGGAAAACCAGACGAATGCCGACCTCGAAGCCGATATCCGGCAGTTGAAGGCCGATATCGAAAAGCTGACCAAGCAATTGGCGAAGACCGGCGAACATGGCTACGGGACGGCGCGGCGCGCTGCCACTGAGGGCGTCGAGCAACTACGCGCCCAGGGCGAAGCGGCCTTCGACAGCCTGCGCGGAAATGCCAAGGATCTCGAGGCCCAGATCACCGCC
The DNA here is from genome assembly GCA_900472295.1 of Hyphomicrobiales bacterium. Lineage (GTDB taxonomy): Bacteria > Pseudomonadota > Alphaproteobacteria > Rhizobiales > Rhizobiaceae > Mesorhizobium. Next base: position 341,683 of record UCIA01000003.1, read on the forward strand.
AACGTGCGCGAAAAGCCGGTGACGTCGCTGGCGATCGCGGCCGGCGTCGGCTTCCTGTTCGCGCTTCTCGCCCGGCGCTAGTTTTCGCCAGAGATGGGGACGCTGGCATCGCTGATTTCGGCCCTGGCTTCGGGTGAAGCCATTGCCGCCATGCGCCGCGCGCGCACGGCGGCAGTCTTCTATGGGTTGGCCGCAATAGCTGCTGTTTGTGGCCTCGGCTTCTTGCTGGGGGCCGCCTATATCTGGGCCGCCGACCGCTATGGGTCGATGGCGGCCTGCCTCGGCTTCGCGGCCGGCTTCCTGGTGATCGCGGGGCTCATCCTGCTGATCCATCAGCTTACGTCCGGCAGGCGCGCCCGTCGGCGAGTGCGACGGCGCAATGCCGACCTGAAGGCGCTCGGCATCACGGCAGCACTTGCCGTGCTGCCGGCTTTGCTGAAGGGGAAAGGTGGCAAGGGCCTCATTCTCGGGCCGATGATCGCGCTCGCGGCCTATGCCATCTATCGCGAGAACGCAAAGCCGGACCCGGACGATCCGGGCGACGAATAACTCAAGCCGGCAAATCTTCCAGCGGCATCGATATTTCGGCGAACACCCCCTCGCTGTGGAATTCGTGGATCACCTCGCTGGACAAAACCTTGGCGAGGCTACGGCGAATCAGGATCGAGCCGAAGCCTTGGCGCTCTGGTGGATTGACTTGTGGCCCGCCGCTTTCGCGCCAGGTCAGCACAAGGCGGCGTGCGCCTTTCTTGCCCGGCGCCTTCCAGTCGAGGTTGACCTTCCCAGAAGCTGACGACAGCGATCCGTATTGCAGCGCGTTGCTCGCCAGTTCGTGCATGATCAGGCCGAGACCCACCGCCTGATCGGGCGAAAGCAGCAGGTCGGGACCGGAAATCGTGATACGCGGCTGTTCGGTCGAGTCGAACGGCTTGACCTCGATCTGCATCAGTTCACGGATGCCGATGCCGCGCCATTCGCGGTCGGACAAGAGATTGTGGGCCGCGCCCAGCGCCTGCAGCCTGGCGCCGAAGGCTTCGAGGAATTCGCTTGGCTGGCGGGCATGGCGAACGGTCTGCGTCGCCAGCGCCTGCACCGTCGCCAGCGTGTTCTTGACGCGGTGGTTGAGCTCGCGCAGCAGCAGCCTTTGCCGCTCCTCGCCGAGCTTGCGTTCGGTGATGTCGTAGTTGACGCCGAATATGAGCGTTGGCTTGCCCTCGCCATCGCGTTCGATGACGCGGCCGCGGGTGGCGATCCAGCGTGGCGGATCGAAGCCCTTTACGCGGTATTCGCCGAAATAGTCGTCACTTCCGGTCAGGGCGTCACGGAAGCGCGTCTCGGTCTGGTAGACATCGCGCGGGTCGATGGCGCCCAGTATGTCGCGCGCCCGCAGCCGGTTCGAGCGCGGCAGGTTGAACAGTTCCGACAAACGAACATCGCATTCGATCATGTCGGTGCGGATATCCCAGGCCCAGCTGGCAAGCGAGGCGGCGTCGAGCGCGATGGCGCGGCGCTTTTCCTCCTGCGCCAAAGCCGCTGCGGCGATGGCGCCGCTGCGGGTGGCGTCCTTGAGGGTGAACAGGCTGGCGGCCAACCCAGCCAGCGCCTTCAACTGATCGAGGGCGGCAGTGGAGGGAAAGCCATGCGGCTCCCGGTCGAGTACGCAGACGGTGCCGATGCGTGCGCCGGCCACCACCATCGGCGCGCCGACATAAAAGCGGACGTGATGCTCGCCGGTAACCAGCGGATTGCCGGAGAAACGGGGGTCGATGCTGGCGTCGGTCACCACCATCGGCTCATCGCCGGCGGCAATGGCATGGGCGCAAAACGAGATGTCGGTAGCGGTCTCGCTTTCGTTGAGGCCGATGCAGGATTTGAACCACTGGCGCTCGGTATCGAGCAGCGTGACGAGCGCGATGGGCGCCTGCATCACGGCGGCGGCAAGGCCGGTGATGCGATCGAAGTCTGGATCGGACGCCGTGTCGATCGCCTCAAGACCGTGCAGCACGGCAAGCCGCTCTGGCGCCGCCACGGCGCGGCGGACCTCTGCCGGCAGACGCTTCTCCACTCTGCTATCCACCAAGCCCCCTCGCTTGCAGGTTCCATCCGCGGTAGCGCGCGCGGAGCGCAACCGCCGGAATCCGGAACTTTTGTAGCAAGCAATCGTTACCCGTCCATGTTTCACCAGGCTTGGCTCCATCGACCAGGCCTGCAGCCGCATGATGGGAACGCCGCCAATGACCAAGATCATCCCGGAGAACAAAGCCCGTCAGGGGCGCTGGGGTTGGCATGGCCTGCGCATCCTGATCGCTGCAATGCTCCTGGCCTTCATCGCCTGGGGCATCGCCGAAATTTATGGCCAGAAGATCGATCCGAACACGCCCGCAAGCCAAGGGGAGCCAACCACTCAAAGCGCTCCACCCAGCCAGGGGCAACCTGCCAAATAGAGCTTTGCGTTTGGTGCCCGCCCGCATCAGGCGGCCTTCGCCTGGGTGGCGCGCGCCGGGATCAGGACGTTCAACGCGCCTGGATGAATCTGCACTTCTGTTTCGCGCTCCAGCTTGACCAGTTCGCCGTCGATGACGGCGCCGAACTTTTTGCTTGCGGTGTGGATTTTCACGATAGCCTTGTCGGCCTGATGGATCTCGACATGGTCGCTGTCGCGCCATCTGCCGCGTGCCACGTCGAAGAAGAACTTGACCAACTCGCCGCGCTGCCTCGCCACGGTGACATAGATGCCGAGCACGCCGCCGGCAGGATTGTCGGCATAGGGCAGGTGACCTTCGCCGAAGAGGTTGTTGGAAATGCCGATGCCGCTGATACGAGTGACGATCTCGGCGTCGCCCACCGTCAGTGTTACCTTCATGGCTGGCGGATTGTTGATCGTCGTCCAGGCCGCCTTTGCCGAAGCGCGCATTTTCCCCAGGCGCGATGCGAACTCCATATTGTCGCGCAACTTCACCATCCTGGCATGCAGACCGATCGAGAACTGGTGCACGAAGGGCTGGCCATTGGCGCTGGCAATGTCGACCGCAATGACCTCACCGTCGGCAAAGGATGTCAGCGCCGCATCGAGGGTCTGCGGGATGCCCAGGCCGCGGGCGAACAGGTTCATGGTTCCAGCCGGCAGGACGGCCAGCGCCTTCTTTTTGTTCATCAGCCGCGCCGCAGCGGCCGAAATGGTGCCGTCGCCGCCGCCGGCGAGCACGACATCTATGCCGCGGCGCGAGGCGACCTTGTCCAAGGCTTCGACAATCTCCTTGCCGGCGACGATGTCGATGTCGATGGAGTGGCCGGCTGTTTCAAGCGTCTGGCGCATCCGCTCGGAAAATGCGGTAAGATCGGTCGTCCGCAAGGTGCCGCCGTCCCGGTTCAGCACCGCTGCAAATCGCATGCCCCACTCCGTAGTCTTTTGAGCGGCTGGAATGCCCAGCCACAGGCTGAAACGGGCAAGCCTGATAAAGGTTCCATGGGTCGAGTGCGAAATGTCAGGCGATTCCACGGACTTGGCCGAGTGGCCACGCTACCTGTGTTTTTTCGGAACCTGCCTGTGGTCACGGCGTTGTGAACTCAGTGGACGCGCCGCATTCGCCTTCCCGGACCTCTTTTACCGGGCGTGGCGCGCATCAGTTCACATAAGGAGACCCAATCATGATCCGCACACTTTTTGCCACGACCGCCCTCGCGACGTTGATTGCCACGGGCGCCTTTGCGCAGTCGACAACGACACCGGCGCCGGCTGCGCCCGCGACAATTGCCCCTGCGGCCCAGCAGGCCGATGGCGCACTGATGACTAACGTCATCGGCGAATCCGTCTACAATGGCACCGCCGAAGATGCGCAGAAGATCGGCGACGTCAGCGACGTCGTCTTCGATGAAAACGGTCAGGCGAAATCCGCCATCATCGGCGTCGGCGGTTTTCTCGGCATAGGCAGCAAGGATGTCGCCTTCAACTATAGCGAGCTGAAATGGGTCGAGAAGAATGGAGACCGCTGGCTGGTCGCCGAGACAACCAAGGAAGCGCTGACGGCGCTGCCGGACTTCGACAAGAAGGCGTATGAGCCGGCGCCCGCGCCAGCTTCGACCGACAGTGCGCAGAATGATCCGCAGAAGCCCACCGATCTCAACGCGACACCGTCTGAGCCGGTTGTGAAACGCGCTGAAGGCAATCTTGCCACCAACATTGTTGGCGAGACCGTCTATAACGGCACTGCCGACGATGCCGAGAAGATCGGCGACGTCAACGACATCGTGCTGACCAAGGACGGCAAGGCGCAATCGCTGGTTATCGGCGTCGGCGGCTTCCTCGGCATGGGCGAAAAGAACGTCGCCTATGATTTCGCCAAGGCCGCGTGGGCCGAGAAGAATGGCGATCGCTGGCTGGTGGCGCAGACGACCAAGGAAGAACTGCAGGCGCAGCCGGATTTCGACCGCAAGGTCTATGATCCGGTGCCGGTGACGACAATGTCTGATGCCACCTCTTCCTCCGCACCAGCGCCCGCTGCCCCTGCAACCACTGCTCCGGCAGCCCCGGCCGATACGGCCGCGCCAATGGACAAGACAGCCGAGGCGCCGGCGGCCACGTCTCCTGACGTGAAGGCCACCGACCCGACGCAAACGGCGGCGATCGACAAGTCGACGTTGACCGAAATGCCGGTTGGCGAGATCAGGGGTGACGATCTGAAAGGCACGACCGTCTATGGCGCCAATGACGCCAGGGTCGGCGAGATCGGTGATGTCGTGCTGGCGCCGGACAGCAAGCCCGACGCGGTCATCGTCGATGTCGGCGGCTTCCTTGGCATCGGTGAAAAGGAAGTGGCGGTCGGCATGGATAATCTCAAAATCATGACCGACAAGGACGGCAACAAGTACCTCTACACGACCTTTACCAAGGAACAGCTTGAGGCACAGGCCGCCTATGACAAGGGCAGCTATGCCGAGAAGCGCGACGAGCAGCGCTTGATCCTGCGTTAATTTCGCGGCAGCACTAAAGAGGCCCGTGCCGACAACGGCGCGGGCCTCGATTTGTCAAAAGGGGGGCGCGCTCGCGACATGCCCAGCGACGCCATCCTCGGTCAGTTCGGCCAGCGCCAGCGACTGGTCGAGGTGCTTGGCCCGCCAGTCAAGCAGCCTTTCGGCGCACTTCAGCCGCACCGCTAGATAGGACGGATCCATCGCAACGTTGGTCAGTTCGCCCGGATCCTTTTTCAGATCGAACAGCAGAGGCGGGAGGCCACCGCCGAAATGCACGTATTTGAAGTTTTCCGTGCGGATGACGGCGAGGTTGCACTGGCGCGAGCCGATGCCGAAATGCTGCTCGGCTTCGCCGGCGGCAATCGAGCGGAAATCGAACTCCCAATGCGCGGCGTCACGCCAATCCCTTGGTGTCTCGTTCTCCAGGAATGGTTTTAGCGAGCGTCCGTCGAGATGCGGCTGGGCGTCGGCATCCAGCAGATCGAGCAAGGTCGGAAAGATGTCGACGGCCTCGGTGAAATGATCGATGGTCGAGCCGGCCGTCTTGCCGCGGCGCGGGTCGCGCAGGATCAGCGGGATGTGGTAGCTGCCGTCGAAAAAGCCGCCTTTGCCGAGCATGAAATGGTCGCCCATCATCTCGGCATGATCCGAGGTCAGCACGATGACGGTGTCGTCCCATGCGTCAGCGTCCTTGATCGCCTGCCAGATGCGGCCGAGTTGTGCATCGACCTCCGAAATCATGCCGTAATAGATCGCGCGGATGGCGCGGATGTTGTCGTCGCCCCAGTCGCGCACCTGGCCGTCCGTGCCGGGGCGGAAGCTCTTTCGCTTCTGGCGGCCGAGGTCGTAGGCGAGATAGGGATGGCTTTCTGCTTCCACCTGCCAGCTTTCCTGGCGGCGGAAGGCCGGGCCGTTGGCCGGATCGTACAGCGTGTTGTAAGGCGCCGGCACGATGAAGGGCGGATGCGGGCTGATGAAGGAGACATGCGCGAACCATGGCGCATCCTGCTCGCCCAGCCAGCGAATGAACTCGCCGGCGAGGAAGGCGGTCGGCGTCTCGTCTTTGGAATAGACAGGCGGCGCATTGGTCACGGCGTCGCCTGCTTTCTCGCCGACGGGGCGATGAATGCCGGGAGAGCCGGCGCTGGTGTCGACGCCACGTGACTTCAGCCATGACAGCCATTGTTTTTGATGTTCGGGCAGAGCCTGCCGCACGCTGAAGCCGGGCAGCACGCCCTCATAGCTCTGCAGCCGGGGGTCGCCCGGCGCCATCGTGCGCGGGTCGAGCGAAACGTCGGTGTAGCCGAACAGCGTCGGATCGTAGCCCAGCGCGCGCGCCGACAGGGCGATGTTGCCATGACGGGCGTCGAGCGGCGTGCCGTTGCGGCAGACGCGGTTGTTCATCTGGTAGAGGCCGGTGTAGAGGCAGGCGCGGGCTGGAGAGCACGGAGCCGCGCCGCCGAAATGGCGCTTGAAAAGGACGCCCTCGGCGGCAAGCGCATCCGCATTCGGCGTCTTAGTCACCGGATGGCCGACAGCCGAGAGGCAGTCGCCTCGCCATTGGTCGCAGGAGATCAGGAGGATGTTCGGACGTCTGCTTTTCGCGGCCAATGGATGTATCCTGTCACGTCGGGAAGACGTTCAATGAACCGGATTCTGGCAGCGGCGCAAGTCTGTCGCTCTTGCTGAAATGGTGAACGAAATTTTTCTGTCGTTCACTATTAGGATACAGTCCATCCTGAGTTTGCTGCCTTTGCCATGGCCGGGTGTATCCTCATATTGGCGTGGACAGCGGCGAGGGCCGCACAGAACCAAGGGAAGGAGCAAGACAATGCTCGACCAGATCAAGGGCCTGCATCACGTGACGTCGATGGCCGGCGATGCACGCCAGAACAATGATTTCTTCACCCACAAGCTCGGCCTGCGCCGGGTCAAGAAGACCGTCAATTTCGACGCCCCCGATGTCTATCACCTCTACTATGGCGACGAGCACGGCACGCCCGGCTCGGTGATGACCTATTTTCCGTTCCCGGACATTGCCAGGGGCCGCCACGGCGTTGGCGAGGTCGGCACCACCGCCTATTCGGTGCCGACAGGTACGCTTGGCTATTGGGAAAAGCGTTTCGCCGATGAGGGCGTTTCCGGTCTCTCCCGCGAGGACACGTTCGGTGAGAAGCGCCTCGCCTTTGCTGGTCCCGATGGCGACGGGTTCGCGCTGGTCGAGGACAAGGCCGACAGCCGCGCGCCGTGGCTGAAGGGGGGCGTTCCCGCCGACGAGGCGATCCGCGGCTTCCATTCGGTGTCGCTGCGCCTCAAGGATGGCGGCGCCACTGAAGAGCTGTTGAAGTTCATGGGCTATGAGCAAGTCGACAAATCCGGCAATGTCAGCCGGCTGGCGGTGAAGAACGGCAACGGCGCCGATGTCGTCGACATCGAATCGCTGCCGACGGCTGGCTTCGCCAATCTCGGCGCCGGCTCGGTGCATCATGTCGCCTTCGCGGTGGAAAACCGCGCCAAGCAGCTCGAAGTGCGCAAGGCGCTGATCGATACGGGCTATGGCGTGACACCGGTGATCGACCGCGACTATTTCTGGGCGATCTACTTCCGCACGCCAGGCGGCGTGCTGTTCGAAGTCGCCACCAACGAGCCTGGCTTCGACCGCGACGAGGATACGGCGCATCTCGGCGAGGCGCTGAAGCTGCCGACGCAGCATCAGCATCTCAGGCCCTATCTCGAAGAACATCTGCAGAAGCTGGAAGGCTGAAGACAATGAGCAAGGACGCTTACATCCACAAGGCGCTGCCGGGTTCGCCCGGCGGCCCGCTGCTCTTCGTCTTCCACGGCACCGGGGCGGACGAAAGCCAGTTGCTGTTGCTGGGACGCGATCTTGCGCCCCAGGCAACCATCGTGTCGCCGCGCGGCGATGTTTCCGAACATGGCGCCGCGCGCTTCTTCCGCCGCACCGGCGAGGGTGTCTATGACATGGACGACCTAGCGCGGGCGACTGGCAAGATGGCTGATTTCATCAAGGCGCAGATCGCGGCGGCAAAGCCGTCGTCGGTGCTCGGCCTTGGCTACTCCAACGGCGCCAACATCCTGGCTTCGGTGGTGTTCGCCGCACCTGAGCTGTTCGATGCGGCGGTGCTGATGCATCCGCTGATCCCGTTCGAACCTGAGGTGAAGGGCAGCCTTGCCGGTCGGCGCATCCTGGTCACCGCCGGCAAGCGCGACCCTATCTGCCCACCGAATCTGACGTCGCGGCTGGAAGCCTATTTGCGCGCCGATGGCGCCGATGTCACAGTGGAATGGCACGATGGCGGCCACGAAGTGCGGCCAAACGAGATCGAAGCGGCAAGGCGACTTTTCGCCGATGTGCCGGTTGAAGGAGCCTGAGCCATGCCTGATCAATTGCCTGATATCGAACTGGAGGACCGCGGCTCGAAGGGCCGCTATGTCCTGCGCGGGCCTGATGGTGCCGAGGCGGAGATGACTTTCACCAAGATCGGCGAGCACCAGCTCATCATCGATCACACCGAAGTGCCGGACGTATTTCGCGGCCAGGGCGCCGGGCTTCGGCTCGTAACCCGCGCCGTCGAGGATGCGCGGGCAGTGGGCAAGAAGATCATCCCGCTCTGCCCGTTCGCCAACGCCCAGTTCCGCCGCCACCCGGAATGGGCTGATGTGCTGAAGCAATAGGGTGAGCAGCCGGTTCGCGAAGCGAATTCATCGTGCCGGTGGCACGATGAAAGGCCGGCGAACGCCGGGACGCTGCGAAGCAGCGGGGACCCGGCAGGTGGATCGGAGCCGCTCAGCCACAAGAGCGAACACGTCTCTGGCATTTGCGCAGTTCGGCCTTCTTGCCTAAGTACACAGTTCGCTGCGGTTCGTCCGCTCCTGCCAACTGACCGAATGGCTTCCTGATGACCGAATCCGATATCGTCCCCGTCTTCGACGGCCACAACGACACGCTGCTGAGACTGTACCAGTCGAAGGACACGGATGTCGAAAAGCTGTTCATCGAGGGGACGCAAGGCGGCCATATCGATTTGCCGCGCGCCAAGAAGGGCGGCTTTGCCGGCGGCATGTTCGCAATCTTCCCGCCGCCGGTCGAGAAGGCCAAGCGTAGCGCCGTGCCGCCGGCGCCGAGCGACAATGAGCCGCTGCCGCCGGAACTGCCGCGCACTGACGCGCTGACGTCCACCATCGGCATGGCCTCGATCCTGTTTCGGCTGGAGCGGGCCGGCGCGCTGACCGTCTGCCGCAGTGCCGGCGATGTGCGCAACGCCATGGCGAAAGGCTCGATCGCCGCGGTGTTCCACATCGAAGGCGTCGAGGCGATCGACCCGGAACTCACTTTGCTCGACGTGCTCTATGAAGCCGGCCTGCGCTCGCTCGGAATCGTCTGGAGCCGGCCCAACGCCTTTGGCCATGGCGTGCCGTTCCGCTTTCCCTCCTCGCCCGACACCGGGCCGGGGCTGACCGATGCCGGCAAGGCGCTGGTCAAGGCCTGCAACCAGCTTAAGATCATGATCGACCTGTCGCATCTCAACGAAAAAGGCTTTCGCGATGTCGCCGCGCTCAGCGATGCGCCGCTGGTCGCCACCCATTCGAACGTGCATGCGCTGTGCACCCATTCGCGCAATTTGACCGACTGGCAGCTCGGCGCCATCCGCGAAACCGGCGGCATGGTCGGGCTGAATTTCGCCACCGGCTTCCTGCGCGAGGACGGGCGGATGAACTCGGACACCAGCCTCGACATCATGGTGCGCCATGTCGATTCGCTGCTGCAGGCGCTGGGCGAGGACGGTGTCGGCCTTGGCTCGGACTTTGACGGGGCGATGATCCCGGCCGTCATAAGCGACGTCGCCGGTCTGCCGAAGCTGATCGATGCGCTCGCCGCGCGTGGTTTCGGGCGCGCATTGATCGAAAAGATCGCCTATCGCAACTGGCTCAACGTTCTGGAACGTACGATCGGCTAAGCGCCCATGCGCTTCAGCCAGTCCTGGCCGGTGCCGCGATCCCTGATGATGGGCAGCGGATTTTCGGAGTCCAGCCGCGCGCAGATGCGGTAGACCTCGAGCGTCTCGGCGCTCATCTCGCCGCGTTTGTAGAAGAACATGGCGGCGGCATAGCGCGTGCGGCCCGACCATTTTTCGCCCAGCGGCGTGTTGACCAGTTGCCACTGTTCGGCGGCTTCCGCCGCATCATCCGGTTCGTCGGCCATGGTCAAAAATCCGCTGGTGGATTGGCGGTGCGTCGGTCGAGCTTGATGAATGGTCGGGCCACCACCTTGGCCCGCTTCATCAGCTTCTGATACTGCAACTCGCGCATGGCATAGATCTCGACCCAGAGGTCTTCCACCATCGTATCACCATAGGGCCGTGCCAGCGAGGCAATGGCAATGTTGCGCTTGGCCATCGGCGACCAGATGGCGGCGCTGACCAGCCCGACCTCCTGATGCTTCTTGTGATAGACGATGGCGTGTTCGGCCGGGATGTTGCCCTCGATCTCCAGCCCGACCAGCACGTAGCGCAGCTTGCGTTTGGCACGGGCTTCGACGATGGCGCGGCGGCCGTTGAAATGGCCTTTTGCCAAATCGATCATAAAGCCGAGGCCGATCTCGTCCGGCATGCGCAGACGGTCGGCGCGGATGGCATGTTCGGCGGTGGTGAAGTCGGCATTGGCGACGATCAGCCCTGCCTCGAGACGGGCGCGGTTGAGCGCGGTGTAGCCGATGGCGCGGATCCCGCGCAGTTCGCCTGCCGTCATCAGCCGGTCCCAGAGGCTGAGTGCCTTTTCGGCAGGCACGAACAGTTCGTAGCCGAGATCACCGGTGAAGCCCGTGCGCGAGATGGTGACGGTGCCGCCATCGTGCGGGAATTCGGCGAGGTCGAACACTTTGAGCTTGTCGACGCCGGCGAAGCCGGCATCGCGCAGCACGGCAAACGAGGTCGGGCCTTGCAGGGCTAGCCCGGCGACGGCTTCGGTCTCCTCTTCGATGGTCACCTCAAAGCCAATGGCGCTGTCGAGCAGCCAGGGCAGATGCCGCTCCTGCGAACACAGGCGGAGGTGCGTCGACGACAGCCGAAACAGCGTGCCGTCGTCGAGGACGAAACCTTCATCGTCGCACCACGCTGTATAGTGGACGCGGCCGGGTTTCAGCTTGGTCACATCGCGCAGCGTGACGCGATCGAGGAAGGCTTCGGCATCCGGTCCCTCGATGCGGTATTTCGTCATCGGCGAAATGTCGAACAGACCCGCCTGACTGCGGATGGCGAAATATTCGAGTTCCTCATCCCACAGCGAATGCGGGGCTCGGTAGCCGGCCCAATTGTACCAGTCCTGGGTTCTCGCCAACGCGTCGAGGCGGGGCTGGAATGGCGTGCCTAGACGCAAGGTACGGAAATGCGACTGGGCGGCGGTGCGGGCCAGGGCGATCGAGTTGGTCTTTGCCGCGGAAGGCTTCTTATGGGTTGCTTGCGCCATGACCTAACCCTTCATCGCTATGATGCGCTTGGCGGCGTTCAACCCCGGCGCGCCGGAGACGCCACCACCGGGATGCGAACCGGCGCCGGCGAGGAACAGGCCCTCGACCGGCGTTTCGTAACCCGACCAGCCGGAGACCGGCCGCGACATCAGCATCTGGTCGGCCTGCAATTCGCCATGGTGCCAATGGCCGCCCGGCATGCGGTAGTTGGCTTCGATATCGGCCGGCGTCAAAAGCTCGGCATGCAGCACGGATTTGCCGATGCCGGGAGCATAGGTTTCCAGCTGCGCCATGATCGCCTTGAGGAATTTCGGCTTGCCCGTCCCCCAACCCTCTTTCAGCGCGTAAGGCGCGTATTGCACCACCGCCGACAGCACGCAGGCGCCGGCTGGCGCGAGCGACGGACCGGCAAGCGAGGGCAGCGTGATCTCCATCACCGGCTCGGGCGAAAACTCGCCATATTTTGACGGGTTGAAGGCGCGCTCGACATGGTCGGGCGAGGGCGCGACGACCAGCCGGCCCTTGTGATCGGCGGCATCGACGCCGGTGAATTGCGGCGGCCGGTCGAGCGCCAGGTGGAGCTTCGCCGCATCGCCCTTCATGCGGATGTTCTTCACCTTGCGCACGAAACCGGTGTCGACTTCGCGCGGTCCAACGAGATCGAGAATGGTGGTGGCCGGGTTGATGGCGGAGACAATTGCTTTGGCGCGCAGCACCTCGCCGCTGTCGAGGGTAACGCCGACGGCGCGACCTTTCTCGACGATGATCCTGGCCACCGGTGTCGCGGTGCGGATGGTGACGCCGGCTTTTTCCGCCGCCGCGCGGATCGCAGCGATGACCGCGCCCATGCCACCTTTCGGCAGCATCTGCGCCCCGGCCGCACCGCCGGTCTCGCCGGCCAGCCTGTAGTAGAGGCCGAGCAGCGAGGTCGGCGAGCGCGGGCCGAGATGGCTGCCGAGCGTGGCGTCGAAGGCGAGCAGACCCTTCAGCCTGGTATCGGCAAGCTGCTCATCGAGCAGGTCGGCGACGTTCATCAGGAGCACGCGCAGGAAATCGCGCATGTCTTCCTTGCCGAGTTTCTTCAGTGCCAGTGCAGTCTGGCCGAGCGCTGCCGTCTCCTTGAGCGACATGCCGCCGAGATCGGGCGGGCGCCGCGACAGGAACGGCTTCAATACGCCGGCATAGCGCAACAGTTGCGCGCGCAATTCCTTCCAGGCCGCCTGCTCGGACGGAGTGGAGCCGGTCAGCACTTCGCCATAGGCGCCGTGCAGGACGAGCGGCGGACCGTCTGTCGACAAGGCAACCGACGGCATGAAGTCGCTGCGCGCCAATTGCAGCCCGTGCTTTTCCAGCTCCAGTGTCTTGATGACATCGGTATGCAGGCGGTTCAGCACATGGGCGATCGAGGAGACGCGAAAGCCCGGCGCGAAGTCTTCGGTGCGCGCGGCGCCGCCGACTTCGGCTGCTGCTTCCAGCACCAGCACCTTGCGGCCGGCCTTGGCCAGCGTAGCGGCGGCGACAAGGCCATTGTGGCCGCCGCCGATGATGATGGCATCAAATGACGTCATGGGCCGGGCTCATATGCGAAGTGGATTTGGCGAGATCGCGCAGGATTTCGGCAGCGGCATTGCGGCCGGGTGCGCCCATGACGCCGCCGCCGGGATGGGTCGAGGAACCGCACATATAGAGCCCGCCTACCGGCGAGCGATATTGCGCATAGCCCGGCACCGGGCGGTTGAACAGCAGCTGGTCGAAGGTCAGCTCACCCTGGAAAATATTGCCTTCGGTAAGACCGACCTCGGCCTCGATCTCGCGTGGTGTACGCACCTCCATGTGGACGATGCGGTCGCGGAAGCCTGGCGAGTATTCTGATATCTGCGCGACCACGCTTTCGGCGAAACCGTCGCGGTCGGCATCGGTCCAGTCATGGCCGCTTACCTTGGGCGGCGCGTATTGCACGAAGCAGCTCATGAAGTGCTTGCCGGGCGACGCCATGGTCGGGTCGAGCGTCGTCGGGATGACCATGTCGAGGAACGGGTCGGCCGACCAGCGGCCGGCCTTCCAGTCGTCATAGGCGCGCTCCATGCGCTCCATCGAATCGGTGAAATGCATGTCGCCGCGATAGACCGGCGAATCCTTCGGCAGCGCCGGGAATTCCGGCAGCGAATCCAGCGCAATGTTGACCTTGCCGGACGAGCCACGGATCTTGAAGTTCTTCACCCGACGCAGGAAAATGTCGGGCAGTTCCTTTTCCTCGACCAGTTTCAGGAATGTACGTTTCACATCGGCGTTGGAGACGACGAGCTTGCCATAGACCTCTTCGCCGCCGGCCAGCACCACGCCTTTCGCCTTGCCTTTGGAAACCAGCACATGGTCGACCTCGGCGCCGGTGCGGATGGCGCCGCCGCTTGCCTTGAAGGAGGCGGCGAGCGCCTTTGTCACCGCGCCCATGCCGCCGCGCGCATAGCCCCAGGCGCCGACAGAGCCGTCGACCTCACCCATATAGTGGTGCAGCAGCACGTAAGCCGTGCCGGGCGACATCGGCCCGAGCGCGGTGCCGATGATGCCTGATAAAGCGAAGTTCGCCTTGATGACGTCGGTCTCGAAATATTCGTCGAGGAACTCCGAGATCGACATGGTCCAGAAGCGCAGCGTCAGCGCCATTTCCTCTGCCGACAGGCCGGCGAACTTCTTGCCGAGATAGAGAAGCTCGCCGATGTCGCGTGGCCGAAAACTGGTCGGGTCGGGCGCGGTGCGCATCAGCAGCGGCTGGATGAAGCGGCACTGCCGCGTCACGTCGCGCGAATAGCGGTCATAGGCTTCGGCGTCGCGTTTGGAGAAGCGGGCGAATTCGCGCCGGTGCGCATCATGGTCGCGGTAGTTGGCGAGGTAGTTGCCGTCGCGGGTGAACACCGCGCCGCCCTCATAGGAGATGACCTGCAGGCCGAAGCGCGGCAGTTCGAGATCGCGCATGATCTCGGGGCGAAACAGCGAGCAGACATAGGAGCAGTTTGAGTAGAGGAAGCCCGGCGTCAATTCCCTCGATGTGGCGGCGCCGCCGACCCAGTCGTTCTTCTCGACCACCAGCACATCGAGGCCTGCGCGCTGTAGGTAGCAGGCATTGACCAGGCCATTGTGCCCGCCGCCTATGATGATCGCATCCCAAGCCTTCATGCCGCCCCACTCTTCTCTCTCTTTCGCAATTCCGGACGGGAAAACCGCTCACACTTTTCCTGGAATTGCTTAGGCGATCCGCTCTTCATTTTTGCGTGATCTGGTCCCGAATGCGCGGAATTTGGCACGGCTGTCAGCATTTTGTCCAGCCATATTGAATGAATGTTCAACAAATGGCGTTGCGTTTTCTCTGGTATGCGCTACCTTTTGCCGGCAATCGAACGGGATGAATTCGGCTGACGGGACCGAGGTTCGATGATTAAAACGGCAGATGCCGAGCCGGAATATGACGACACCGCCATTCGCTTCCTCGAGGCGCTGTGGGGCGAGGGCTATCTGTCGCCGGGCGGCCCGGACGAGGTTGACCGGGTCGTCGACGGCCTGTCGCTTACGGGTAAGGTCATCCTCGACATTGGCTGTGGCTCCGGCGGCATCGCGCTGCATCTGATCGAGCGCCATGGCGCTGCCCATGCCACCGGCTTCGACATCGAACAGCCGGTGATCGAAGCGGCCACGAAGCGGGCTGCGGCGCGCGGCCTTTCAGACCGGGCCAGCTTCGTCCAGGCGCCACCGGGGCCGTTGCCCTTCGCCGGAGCTACGTTCGACATTGTCTTCTCCAAGGATGCGCTGCTGCACGTGCCCGACAAGGACGCGCTGTTTGCCGAAATCTTCCGCGTGCTGAAGCCGGGTGGCGTCTTTGCCGCCTCCGACTGGCTGATCGGCCATGACGGTGAGCCGTCATCAGAGATGAAGGCCTATGTCGCGGCCGAAGGCCTGTCCTTCGCCATGGCATCGCCTGCGCGCTACGCGCAAGCGATGCGCCGCGCCGGCTTTGCCGATGTCACGGTCAAAGACCGCAATCCCTGGTATCGCGAGGTCGCGCGTGGCGAGCTGGAAAGGCTGAAAGGCCCGCTCTACGAGACGGCAGCAGCAGCCGTCGGGGCGGCCTATGTCGACAAGAATATCAAGACCTGGGAAGCCATGCAGAAGGTGCTTGACAGTGGCGAGCACCGTCCCACTCATCTTCGCGGGTGGAAGCCGGCTATGGTGGGATAGACGGCAATGTGGAGCATGACGGCACCGATGAAAGCTGCAGCGCGCGAAGAGCGATCCCCTGATCCGTCCGGGAAAAACGAACCGGAAAAACGCGGCCGCAAGGCATCGAAGGAAGTCAGGCAGCTGCAACTGATCGAGGCGACCATCGATTCGCTGGCCAAGCGCGGCTACGCGGAGACGACGATGGCCGATGTCGCCGATGGCGCCGGCCTGTCGCGCGGCATCGTCAACTTTCATTTCGAGAGCAAGGAGAAGCTGCTGATCGCGACGCTGCAGCACATGTATGACGAGTATTCGGCACACTGGCGTGCTGCTCTCCTGAAAGCCGGCGATGATCCTGCCCGCCAATTGCAGATCCTGGTGTGGGCCGATTTCGACCGTTCGATCTGCAACAAGCGCAAGCTCGCGGCGTGGCTCGCCTTCTGGGGCGAGGCCAAGTCGCGGCCGGTCTATCAGGCGCTCAGCAGTTCCCGCGACAACTACTACCAGCAGGTCTTCATCGATCTCTGCGCATCGCTCAAGCAGAGCGGCGGCTATGCCTATGAGCCACAGGTGATGGCGCTGGCGCTGTCGGCCATGCTGGAAGGCTTGTGGCTGCGGTTGATGATGGGAACCGAGGACACCACGCGTGAAACCGCCCTGCAAGCGGCGAATGCGTTCCTCGCAGCCGCCTTTCCCAAGCACTACGGATAAACAGAAGCCGGCCAGTCGAGCCGGCAACGCAACGACAAGAGAGGATGGAACAGCAATGAAAAGACTAACCCGACGCCTGACGCTGACATTGGCGCTGACGGCAACGCTGGCGGCTTCGGCAGCGGCGCTTGCGGTCGCTGCCGACAAGGACCTGATCGTGTTCGACTGGTCCGGCTATGAGGACCCGAGCTTCCATCCGAAATATGTTGAGAAGAACGGCGACTCGCCGACCTTCGCCTTCTTTGGTGACGAGGACGAAGCCTTTGAGAAGGCACGCTCAGGCTTCAAGGCCGATCTCGGCCATCCCTGTTCGCAAAGCGTGACGAAGTGGCGTGAAGCCGGCCTGCTGCAGCCGCTCGACACCTCGAAGATCACCGGCTGGAAAGATCTCAATCCCGGCATCATGGCGATGAAGGATCTGGCGACCACGTCTGACGGCAAGGCCTGGTTCATGCCTTGGGACTGGGGCAACACCCAGCTCACCTACAACTCCGACAAGATCGACGCCAAGGATGTGCAGTCGCTGAAAGCTTTCGCTGACCCCAAATTCAAGGGGCGCGTAACGATCGGCGACAATGTCGACGACGCCTATGCGCTGGCCAGCCTTGCCATCGGGCTGAAGGACTGGACCAAGATGACGGACGACCAGTTCAAGCAGGCGTCCGACTTCCTGCGCCAGGTGCACAAGAATGTCCGCTCCTACTGGACCGACACCACCGACGTCGTGCAGCTGTTGAGCGGCGGCGAGGTTGACCTCGCCTGGGCGTGGAACGACGCGACGGTCCAGTCCGTGGCGGCCGGCGTGCCGATCAAGTCCAAGAAAGATACGGATGAGGGCATTTCGACCTGGGTCTGCGGCTATGTCCTGTTCAAGGACGCACCCGGCAATGCCGACAAGGCCTATGACTATCTGAACGCTATCAACGATCCGGAAATCGCCAAGGTGCTGGTCAAGGACTGGGGCTATGGCCAGGCCAATGCCAAGGGAATGGCTGGTGTCGACCCGGCGATCCTGAAGGAAAAGGGCTATGACGACGTGCAGAAATTCGTCGACAAGACACTGTTCCAGTCGCCGGTGCCGTCGGCGCTGAAGCTCAAGATGATCGCCGAGTTCGAGAAGATCAAAGCGGGCTACTAGCGCCCCGTCCGTCCTCCTCCGTCTGCCCGCCATTGTGCCGGGCGGACGGTCTCGCCAAGGCCGCTGAAATTCCGTAACGTCGCCCGGCTGAGTTTTAGCGATGAGGAGTTTCGCGCCATGAATTCCATGCTTCGCCGCCTTGCCCTTGCCGCTGCGCTGACAGTCGGCGCCGGCGCTGTGCTGGCTTATGCCGAAGGCGGCGGCGACCTCGTCGTGTTCGACTGGTCGGGCTATGAAGATCCGCTGCTGCATCCCGACTACACCGCCAAATATGGTGCTGAGCCAACCTTCGCTTTCTTCGGCGATGAGGAAGAAGCCTTTCAGAAGATGCGGGCCGGCTTCAAGGCCGACATCGCCCACCCCTGCTCGCAAAGCGTGGTCAAATGGCGCGAGGCCGGCGTATTGCAGCCGCTCGATACCAGTCGCATAGCTGGCTGGAAGGATCTCAATCCCGGCATCATGGCGATGAAGGACCTTGCCACCACCGCCGACGGCAAGGCCTGGTTCATGCCGTTCGACTGGGGCAACACCTCGCTGCTCTACCGCACCGACAAGGTGACGGCTGAAGAGGCGCAATCGCTGCGAATCTTCGCCGATCCGAAGTTCAAGGGGCGCGTCACCATCGGCGACAATGTCGATGATGCCTATGCGCTGGCAAGCCTGGTCATCGGCCTCAAGGACTGGACCAAGATGACCGATGCGCAGTTCCAGGAGGCCTCCGCCTTCCTGCGCGACGTGCACAAGAATATCCGCTTCTACTGGACCGACGACACCGATCTCAACCAGGCCTTTACCGGCAATGAGGTGGACCTCGTCTGGGGTTGGAACGAGACCTTCGTGACGCTCAAGGGACAAGGCATGCCGATCGCCATGAACCGCAACACCAAGGAAGGCATTTCCACCTGGGTCTGTGGCTATGTGCTGATGAAGGACGCACCGGGCAATCTCGACCAGGCCTATGATTTCCTGAGCGCGGTCAACACGCCCGCCGTGTCGGACTACATGGTCAAGACCTTCGGCTATGGCCACGGCAACAGTGCCGGCATGGCGGCGATCGATCATCAGGTGCTGACCGACCGCGGTTTCGACAATCTCGACAAGTTCCTGGACAAGACGCTGTTCCAGCAGCCGGTGCCGCCGGACCTCAAGCAGCGCATGGTCGCCGAGTTCGAGAAGATCAAGGCCGGCTATTGACCACGGCATTGGAGAGAACCGACGTCGTCATCGTCGGCGCCGGCTTCACCGGGCTTTCGGCGGCGCTTGAACTGAAGCGAGCCGGCATCGATGTCGTGCTGCTCGAAGCGCGCGACCGCGTCGGTGGGCGGGTCGAAGCTGTTCGCAACGGGCTTGGCGAGCGCATCGACAGCGGTGGCCAGTTTTTCTGCGAAGACATGCCTGAGGTGACGGCGCTGGCTGCCTCACGCGGCAAGGCCTTCGTCGAAACCTATGTGGATGGCGATTTCATCACCCATCCTTCGCTGTCGGTCGAACAGGCCGAGCGGACCTATCATGGCGCGATGGCGATCCGCGAGCGCATGAATGCGATCGAGCCCGATGATCCCGCGATCGCCGGCATGAGCGTCGCTGCTTGGCTCGAACGCCAGCCTGACCCGACTGATGCCAAGACGGCCTTCCGGTCGATGATCGAAGGCCTGTGGTGCCTGGCAATGGACAGAGTGCCGCTTTGGTACCTGATCGACAATGACCGACGCATCACCAACGAAGTGCCTGAGTTGCAATATTCGTTGCGCGAGACGATGCAATCGCTGGCCGAGGATCTGGCCGGCGATCTTGGTGATCGGGTGCGGCTGAACGAGCCGGTCACGCGCATCGAGCATGGGCCGCAAGGGGTTCGCGTCGTCTCGGCAAGCGGTGCCATCGACGCGCGAAGAGTGCTGGTCGCGGTGCCGCCGGCGACGGCCGCGAAGCTCGATTTCGCACCCGCCCTGCCGCCAGTCCTCGGCAAGGCGCTAGGCGTTTGGGAAAGCGGCGCGGTGATCAAGATCCTGGTGCGCTACGCCACGCCATTTTGGCGCGAGCGCGACCTATGCGGCATGGTGATGTGGCGCGACCTGCCGGGCCTGTTTGCCTGCGACGCCAGCAAGGATGCCGATCATGCGGCGCTGGTCGTCTTTGTCGGCGGACCACTGGCGCTGCGCTGGCATGGCCTTGACCAACCCGTGCTGCGAGCGGAGGTGGCGAAAAAGTTGGAGGACGCCCTTGGTCCGGAGGCGGCCGACATTATCGATTTCAGCCAGCGCGACTGGATCGAGGACCGCTGGAGCGGCGGCGCCTACAGCGATCTTATTGTCGATGTAACGGCAAGAGATGCCGAACGCACGATCCGCGCCGGCGCGCGGCCCGTTCATTTTGCATCGTCGGAGCTGTCTCCGTCATTTCCGGGCTATATCGAAGGCGCCATCGTGATCGGGCGGATCGCAGCCAAAGAGATTGCGGCGGAACTTAAAATTCTTAGTGGAGCATGATCTCTGGACAAACGGTTTCCGTTTGTCCGAGAAAACCGGTTCCCACTTTTTGGGATCATGCTCAGTCTGCCATCGCCACCAGGGCCTCGGGGTCGTAGCCGAGGCGGATCGACGTGCCGACGGGGATGTCGTCGGCGCCGAAATCATTGGTCTCGGTCACCGACAGCGGTTTTTCCAGGCCCGGTATCTCGACGATCAGATGGGTGATCTCGCCGAAATAATGGCGTTCGACCACCTTGCCGGCGACCTCGAATTTCGCCGTCGCATTGTCCCACAGGACGCGCAGCCGCTCTGGCCTTATGCCCAGCGTGGCGCTGCCGCCATTGCGCACGAAGGCCTTCGGCTTGTCGGTCCTGACGCGGCCGAAGCCCAGCGTGTCGACAACCAGCGAGGCGGTATTCTCCTCGACGATCTCGGCTTTGACGAAATTCATGCCGCCGAGGAAATCGGCAACCTGGCGGTTGACCGGCCGCTGGTAGATTTCCTTGGGCGAAGCGACCTGGGCGATCTTGCCGCCGAACATCACCGCGATCCGATCGGACATTGCGAGGGCCTCATATTGGTCGTGGGTGACCAGCACGAAGGTGATGCCGACGGCCTGCTGCAGGCGGCGCAGTTCGACCTGCATCTGCTCGCGCAGCTTCTTGTCGAGCGCCGATAGCGGCTCGTCGAGCAGCAGCACCTTGGGCCGCATCACCAGAGCGCGGGCGAGCGCCACACGCTGACGCTGGCCGCCGGAAAGCTCGGTGGCGAGGCGTTTGCCGAGGCCGGTCAGCGACACCTGCGCCAGCGCTTCCTCGACGCGGCGCTTTTCTTCCACCGCGCCCAGTCTCAGCCGTTTCAGCCCATAGGCGACGTTCTGCTCGACGTTGAGATGCGGGAAGATGGCGTAGCTCTGGAACACCATGTTGGTGGGCCGGCGGTTGGCCGGGATGCCCTCCATCGACTGGCCGCCGACCGAGATCGAACCGCTGGTCGGGTTGTCGAAACCGGCAATCATGCGCAGCAGCGTGGTCTTGCCGCAGCCGGACGGGCCAAGCAGCGAAAAGAACTCGCCTTCCCTGATCGTCAGCGTCGCGTCGTCGAGCGCCTTGAAGGCGCCGTAGCTGCGGGTGACTTTGCGGATCTCGATCATCGCCCGATCGGTTTGGGGTCGCTCAGATTGAGGCCGCTCAGACTGCTCAGGCATAGAGGCCTCCCTCATTCTGGGTGCGCCTGGCCGCACGGCGGCGCAGAATTTCGGCAACAGTCATCAGGACAAAGGAAGCAACCAGCAGCAGCGTGCCCAGCGCCAGCACGCCCGGCAGCTTGGCAGCAAAACGCAGCTGGCCCCAGATATAGATCGGCAGCGTCGTCTCGGTACCGGTCAGGAAGAAGGCGATGACGAACTCGTCGAGCGAAATGGTGAAGCAGACCAGCAGGCTGGAGATGATCGCCGGCGCCACCATCGGCAGCGTCACCCGCCGGAAGGTGCCGAAGGCGCTCTCGCCGAGATCGGCGGAGGCTTCTTCGAGGCTGCGGTCGAAGCCCTCGAAGCCGGCGGTCAGCACTGTCATCGAATAGGGAATGCAGATCAGGACATGGCCGAGCACGACGGTGAACAGCGAGAGGCTGAGGCCCAGCTGCAACATGACCAGCAGCATCGAGATGGCGAGGATGATTTCCGGCAGCACCAGCGGCGCCATGATCAGGCCGTTGATGGTGCGGCGGCCGGGATAGCGGTAGCGGGTGATCGAACGGGCAGCGAGAATGCCCAGCAGCGTCGCCAGCACAGATGCCGAGATACCGACGATCAGGCTGTTCCAGGCGGCGTCGAGCAGGGCCGGTGTCTTCGGCAGGTCTTGGTACCATTTCAGCGTATAGCCGGTGAGGGGAAATTTCGGCGTCGGCGCGGTGTTGATCGAGAAAATCGGCAGGAAGATCACGGGCAGATAGAGAAAGACGATGTAGAGGAAGGCGTAGACGGTCAGCCAGCCGCCGGAAAAGAAACGCCGCATCGCCGTCATCGCGCCAACCTCTGCAATGCGCGGATGATCAGCACCGTGGCGCCCGCCATCAGCGAGACGACCAGCATAGTGGTGACGGACAATGCCGCGCCCAGCGGCCAGTTCGATGCTTTGCCGAACTGCGCCTGGATGGCGTTGGCGATCATGACGCCGTCCTTGCCGCCGACCAGCTTCGGGGTGACATAGTCGCCGACGGTCGGGATCATGACGATGAGTGCGGCTGACAGGACGCCCGGCGCCGACAGCGGCAGCGTCACGCGCAGGAAGGAGCGCAACGGGCCGTCGCCGAGATCGGTGGCGGCCTCGACCAGAGTGCGGTCGACCTTCTCCAGCGAAACGAAGATCGGCAGGATGGCGAAGGCCGCCCAGGCGTGCGTCAGCGTGATGATGACGGCGCTGGAATTGTAGAGCAGCGCGGTCGACGGCTCGTCGATGATGCCGAGGCCCATCAGGCCGGAATTGAGCACGCCGTTGTAGCCGAGGATCACCTTCCACGACATCACGCGCAGCAGGTAGCTGGTCCAGAACGGGATGGTGATCAGGAACAGCCACAGGCTCTTGTGGCGGCCGCCGTGGAACGAGATGAAATAGGCGATGGGATAGGCGAGGATGACGGTGAAGAAGCTCACCGTGAGCGATATGTAAAGCGAGCGCCAGAGCAGATCGCGGTAGATCGGTTCGGTCAGCGCGATGCGATAATTCTCCAGCGTGAAAGTGTGGTCGGTGGTGAGGTAGTCCTGCGTCCAGAAGGAGTGGGCGAAGACCACCAGGATCGGCAGCACCAGCAGGATCAAAGCGTAGAGGAAAGTCGGGCTGATCAGGGCAAAGCCCTGGACGGATTCGGACTGCAGAAGGGCGTTTCGCCTGGCCCGCGTCATGCCGAACACGGGCTGCCCTTCGGCAGCTGCCGTCATTGCAGCGCTCCGGGTGTGATCGCGGTTGCTGGCTTTCGAGCCATGCGGCATCCCATTGCTAGCGCCGGCGGCTTGTTCCCTTTTTCGGAGCGCGGTCGGATGCGGGGATCCGTCTTTTGCCGATAGCGCTCCATGCTTGCCGGCTTTCTTTCATCATGAACGCATCCGCCAATTGAAATCAAGCGCTATTTCTGCAATATTGATTGAACGGACATTCAAAATGAAGTGAAGAAAGCCGGCTTTTCCGGCGCTTGCGCTTCGTTGTGGGCCCGTCGAAAATTATGCTCAGACATGCGAGGCGATGATGGCGGCTGCAAGAGACCTACGAGCGATGGAAATGGCCGGCGATGACGATGCGGTCGAGCTCGCCAAGCGTCATCTGGTCCAGCCCTGGCCCTATGCCGGTTCGGTCGGCAATGAAGCGCGCGCGCTGATCGGCGAGGGTGACGGCATCTACATCACCGATGTCACAGGCAAGCGGCTGATCGACGGTCCCGCCGGCATGTGGTGCATCAATATCGGCCACCGCCGCGAGGAGCTGGCCAAGGTGATGTACGACCAGGCGATGATGCTGTCCTATAACACGCCCTGGTACACGATGAACGCGCCGTCGGCCGAGCTTGCCAAGCGCATCGCCGACCATGCGCCGGGCGATCTCAGCCACACCTTCTTCACCACCGGCGGCTCCTCGGCCGTCGAGACGGCGCTGCGTTTCATGCAGTTCTACAACAATGTGCGAGGGCGGCCGGAAAAGAAGCTGATCCTCAGCCGCGGCGGCGCCTATCACGGCTCGACCTATCTGTCGGCCTCGCTCAATGGCCGGCCGCGCGACCGCGACTGGATGGACGGTGCCGACGAGCTGGTCGTGAAACTGTCTTCGCCCGATCCGTTCCGGCGGCCGAAAGGCATGGATATCGCTGCCTTCTGCGATTTCCTCGTCGACCAGTTTCGCGACACCGTCGCCCGCGTCGGTGCCGACAAGATCGGCGCTTTTGTCGGCGAGCCGGTGCAGGCATCGGGCGGCGTCATCATTCCGCCGGACGGCTATCTCAAGCGCATCCGCGAGATCTGCCGCGAGAACGATATTCTCTATGTCTCCGACGAAGTGGTGACCGGTTTCGGACGGCTCGGCCATGTCTTTGCCTCCGGCGACGTCTTCGGCATCGACCCCGACATGATCACCTTCGCCAAGGGTGTCACATCAGGCTATTTCCCGCTTGGCGGCGTCATCATGTCGGAGCGGCTGCTTCAGGAAATGCGCCGCTCCAACCATCCCGACGCGATGTTCGGCCATGGCCTGACCTACACCAGCCATCCGATCGGCTGCGCGGTGGCGCTGAAGAACCTCGACATCCTCGAAGACAGCGTGCTTGCCCACACGCGCGAGGTCGCGCCCTATTTCCAGGCGCAGCTGAAGACGCTGGAAGAATTGCCGCTGGTCGGCGAAGTGCGCGGCATGGGCCTGATGGGCTGCGTCGAATGCGTCGCCGACCGCGAAAGCAAGGATCCGCTGCAGCTCGACAAGGATGTCGGCAAACGCATCGACGCGCATTGCCACGAGCTTGGCCTGCTGGTGCGGCCGCTGATCAACATGTGCGTGATGTCGCCGCCGCTGATCATTTCGCGCGAGCAGATCGACGACATGGTGGCGATCCTGCGCGAGGGCATTTCGCGCACGATGGATGATCTAAGGAAAGAGGGCGTGTGGCAGGGGTGATAGCGTTCCTCGCCCCGTTCTACGGGGAGAGGATGCCGGCAGGCAGGTGAGGGGCGGCGCCGGCTTGCGAGATTTTGGTGCAGGCGCTTGCCGAGGTCAGGGTTCCGCAACCAATAGCGAGATGATGGCGCTGCCCCTCATCCGCCCTTCGGGCACCTTCTCCCCGTGAAACGGGGAGAAGGGAAAAAGCCCTACACCTGCGAGCGCATGGCGTCGTTGAGGTTCCACATGTCCTTCTCCTCCGGCGCCGTCTCCAGGCCCAGCACCGGGATCTGCTTGCGCAGATGGTCGTGGTGGGTGCGCACGCCATATTCGAGGTCGGAGAGATAAAATCCCTCGAAGGCCTCCGAGATCATGGATTCGTTCGACCACACGGAAAGCTGCACGTCCTCGTTCAT
Source organism: Hyphomicrobiales bacterium (assembly GCA_900472295.1). Lineage (GTDB taxonomy): Bacteria > Pseudomonadota > Alphaproteobacteria > Rhizobiales > Rhizobiaceae > Mesorhizobium. The sequence continues at coordinate 366,723 of UCIA01000003.1, forward strand.
GGTGTCGCGGTCGATGCGGTAGGCGAGATAGCGCGCGGCCGCCTGTTCCCGCGTCTCGTCGGGATAGCGATAGACCGCGCCGCGCAGCAGCGTCTCGCCGGTCGACAGCGGGAACTCCTGATAGAACTGCACCGATTCCGGCATGATCGACAGCGCGTTGTTGGGGAAGATGCCGTAGTAGATCCAGGCCCTGCGCAGATGCTCCGGCAGATGCGACGCGTCGGGCTTGAGCTTGATGTATTCGCGCACGCTCCAGCGCCGGCCGGCATGCGGGTTGTAGCTGGCGAAGGAGCGCGACACGCCGTTGATGAATGGTTCGTCGAAATAGGTCGCGCCATAGAGGTCCTGCAGCGCCGGATGCGCCATGGCGACGTGATAGCCTTCATTGTCGACGTCGCGCACCGACTTCCAGTTGACCGGCGTCTTCTGTGTCCAGATGCCCCAGGCCGGCACCATCTCGGCGACATTGTAGTGCGCCATCTCGGCCTCGATCGGCTTCAGGAGCTCAGCCACCGAAGGCTGGGGGCCGCCCTTGCGGAAGCGGATGAAGATAAAACCCATCCAGATTTCGAGGTCGAGCGGCATCAGGCCGAACTCGGTCTTGTCGAGCTCTGGGAAGGAGCGCGGACGGGCAGCACCGCGCAGCGTGCCGTCGAGATTGTAGACCCAGCCATGGAACGGGCAGACGAGCGCGTTCTTGCAGGTGCCCTGGCTGTCGGCGACGACGCGGCTGCCGCGATGGCGGCACATATTGTTGAAGGCGCGCACGACGCCGTCCTTGCCGCGCACGATCAGCGCCCGTTCGCCGACCACGTCCATGGTCAGATAGTCGCCGGCGTTCGGCACGTCGGAGATATGGCCGACGATCTGCCAATGGTTGCGGAAGACGTATTCCTTCTCGAGTTCGAGAAGCGCGTTGGAGTGGTAACTCCAGCCCGGCAGGCCCCGCCGGTCCCAATCATTGGGGATCGCCACGTCACGGAGGTGCGGGTTCATAAACATCTCTTCTTTTATTGAATACTCATTCAATAAAACCATATTTTTCATTGAAATGCAATGGCTTGTGGAAAACAGGAATTTTCCTTGCGGTGTAACGAGATCGACCTGAAGCCAGAAAATCCCGGAAAATCCTGATGTTAACCAGGGTCGTGAAATCGCTGTTCGGCATGCGGATTCGGTTGCTTCGAGCCGGCAAAAACAGCTCCGCACCAAGGCAAAAAATACCTGCCGTGCGCAAATCCGATCCACAGTGTGAGCTTGTTCATAGTCCGGCCGGCAGGAAGCAGGCTTTGCTGCGTTCACGGCCCGCCTGTCGTCAACGTTTTGATTGCGCGCATGAAACAGCTCCGCAAACGCACCCTGCCGTCGGCACATGACCGGATTTGCCCGGATATGCCCGAGTTCCTTGTTTCAAACCTGTTACGCGGGCGAGCCAAATGCATCATTCGCCCGTTACCAGGCGCGTTTAAGTTCGTTTCTTAAGAAAGCGAAGGGGAGCAACGATGTCTGCGAAAGTCGAAACCGCCAGCAACCAACGGCATGCCAAACTTGCGCTGCGCAAGCGCGCCAATGAACATCCGGTGGTGATGTTCTCGATGCTGGGCGCCTGCGCTCTCGCCGTCATGTTCCTGATGCCGGCTTCCGGTCCTGCCTTCGCTTCACTCAATCCGCCCGCCAATGTCGTTGAGGGCGCGCCGACCACCATCAAGACCGCCCGGCTGCCCGAGCCGGAGATCGATTTCGCCTGCAAGGGCCAGGCCTGGGGCGCCGAGAGCGCGGAGTGCCTGCGCGTCATCGCCGCCCAGTCCGGTGTGCACAAGGAGCGCGCCATTCGCATGATCGCCAACGCCGCGCCGCTGGCCACGACACCCAACGTTTTCTGAACCTCCCGAGCGCTTCCTCCCGCGCTCCTTCTTGGCTCCCGCGGCTTAGCCCGCCGGGAGCCTCTTTTTTAGGGCCTATCGATATTCGGGTGAGGCCGGCCTGCGAATGGAGGTTCCCTGCGCTTCCGGTGCTCGCGTACTTCAAGTACGCTCCGCTCCGGTTCTCGGGAGCCACCATTCTCGACTCGGCCTGACCCGAATCTCAATAGGCCCTACGTGGGTGCTCCAAAAAACTTAGCCGGCTGCTGCGACCTGGTCGGCGATTGCGGAGAGGACACCGCGGACGTCGAGCGTCGAGAACGGCTTTTCCAGGATCTGGGGACGTTGCTGCGCCGGCAGGGCTTCGATCTCGGCCTTGGCGCCGATCAGGTCGCCGGTCACCAGCACGAAGCGTTTGGCGAGCGCCGATTTCTCGGCCAGCAGCTCGCGGTAGATGGCAATGCCTGATGTGCCTGGCATGCGCAGGTCGGAAAAGACGATGTCGGGCGGCATATGGCCGCTTAGGGTCTCGGCCGCCGATGTCCAGACCGGCACGATCCGCGACTTGATGCCCATCAATTCCAGTATGTCGGAGAGCGAACCGGCGACGTCGGGCTCGTCGTCGATGATCAGCGCGTGGCGCAAGCCGCTGGAACGGGCCGGACTGTCGCCGACGGCGGCCGCGCCGCCGGTGATCACCGGCAGATGGACGACGAAGCGTGCGCCGCGCGGCAGCACTTCCTCGAACCAGACATTGCCATTGTGCCGTTCGATGATCGACTTCGAGATCGACAGGCCGATGCCGGTGCCGACGCCGACCGGTTTGGTGGTGAAATAGGATTCGAAGATGCGGCCGCGGATCGCCTCCGGAATGCCCGGTCCATTGTCCTCGACCGAAAAGCCGGGATTGCCGCGGTCGCTGCGAAATGTCCTGACCTTGATCAGCCGGTCGCCGCCAATGCCGGCCAATGCGTGCTGCGAGTTGATCAGGAAATTGGCGGCCACCTGCGTCACATGGTCGGCATCGGCCATCGCCAGCAGCGGGCCGGGCGCGAAATCGGTGTCGATGATGATGCCGCTCGAGCGCGCGCCATAGGCGGTCACTTCGAGTGCGGCGCGGATCACCTGGTTGAGATCGGTCTCGGCCTGGGCCGCCGGATGCAGGCGCACCATCGACAGGAAGCTCTTGACGATACGGCCGCAACGCTCGGCCGCCGCGCGCACTTTTTCGGCGCGCACCTTGGTCTGCGGGTCGGTGGCGAATTCATGCAGCAGCGTCGACTGCGCGACGACCACGGCGAGCGGATTGTTGAGCTCGTGCGAAACGCCGGCGAGCAGCGAACCCATCGCCGCCATCTTCTCGTTCTGGTGCAGTTTCTCGCGCTGGCGGTTGATCTCCTCTTCGGCCCGCAATTTGTCGCGCAGGTCGCGGATCGAGCCGAAGATAAGGTGGCGGTCGGCGACCCGCATCTCGGTCGCCGTCAGCTCGATGGGAAACACCTCGCCGGCGGCATTCTGGGTCACGGTCTCCAGCCGCTGGCCGACCATCGGCGCGCCGCGGCCGGACATGTATTCGGCGCCCGAGACATAGCCCTTGCGGTAATATTCCGGCACCACCGTGTCGAGCAGGTCCTTGCCGAGTATGTCGCTGCGCTGGAAGCCGAACATCTTTTCGGCGGCCGGATTGAATTCGATGATCGATCCGGTCTCGTCGATGACGATGATGGCGTCGAGCGAGGCCTGCAGCATGGTGCGGCGGATGACTTCGCTGGCATGGGCATCGGACGGCGAGTGCTCGATGGCATCGCCGATGGCGAGCGCGATGATGTGCATCGTCGCCTCTTCCTCCTCGGTCCATTCGCGCTCGTTGACGCAGTCATTGATCGCAAACGTGCCCCACAGATGGCCGTGGGCGAACACCGACACAGACAGGAACGACTTGATGTGCTGCTTTTCGAAATCGGTCCTGAGGAAACCGTCGAGATTGCGCGTGTGGCCGGCGAAGATCTTGCCTTGCCGCTCGTCCTCCCCGATTCGCTCCAGCAGCGGATCGTTATCGACGATCGACTGCATGATCACTGTCGGCGATGCCAGTTCGCCGCCGAAGCGAGGGTCGATCCAATAGGCGGCGACCGACTGGGCAAAGCCCTGGCCGGGCAATTCGCGCAGCCGAAACAGGATGCCGCGCTGGCAATTCATGGCGCTGCACAATGTTTCGAGGATGGTTTCCATCTCGCGCTGCCAGTCGCCGGCTTCGCGCAGCCGGCGAACGACGCGCACGGCCGTCATCGCGGCGCTCTGGCGAACGCCTTGCGGGTCCATGCGTGGTGCTGGTTCAGCGGTCATGTCAGCCATCAGTAGAGGGCCGTCGGAAAAGACGGCTATGGAGCATTTCACAAAAAAGGTGAAACGCTCCATTGTTTCAATGCAATCCCGAACGGAAAACCGCTACGCAGGTTTCCTGGAATGTTAGTGGCCGTCGCCGGTCGGCAGCGAGAAGATATAGCCTTCTCCGCGCACCGTGCGCAAAAATTTCGGATTGGCCGGGTCGGCCTCGATCTTCTTGCGCAGCCGCATGATGCGGATATCGACCGCGCGCGACGATTCCGGATCTTCGACAAAGCCGATCGCCTCCGAGATCGCCGCGCGGGTCAACAACCGGTTGGCGCGGGTCAGGAAAACCTCGAGCACATCGAATTCGCTCTTGGCCATGTCGATGACAGCGCCGTTGGCACCGGTGACGAGCCTGCCGTCGAGGTCGGCGTGGAAAGGGCCGAAGCTCATGCGGCGACCGCCATCGGCTTGCGCCTTCGCCGCCTGTGGCGCGGTCGGCTGCGGAACCCGGCGCAGCACTGAGCGGACCCGGGCCAGCACTTCTCGCAATTCGTAGGGCTTGACGATGTAGTCATCGGCGCCAAGCTCCAGCCCGACAATGCGGTCGAGCGCCGTGCCGGCGGCCGTGGCATAGATGATGCCGATCGGCATTTTCGAGCGCAGCCAGCGGCCGAGCGACAGGCCGTCTTCGCCGGGCATGGCGATGTCGAGAATGGCGAGGTGGAACGATTCGGTTTCCAGCAAGGTGCGCGCCTCGGCAGCACTTCCGGCCTGAGTCACATCGTAGCCATTGGCGCCGAGATACTCGGCGACCGCATCCCGCAGATCCGGCTCGTCCTCGACGATGACAATTCGTGCCCGCACTATGGCCTCGCTCCCGCTTTCAGCGGAAAGTAGATTGGGTATAAACATGATGTCCAGCACTCATATCCGGTTGCGGGGGCAGGGAAGGAAAATATGGCTGCACGATCCGTCATCGCGCTGGTTTCCGTCGCCGATGTGGTGGCCGGCGATCTCGCCGACCACCTCGACCGGCGCGGCCATGACGTGCGCGAGGCGCGGCAGCCCTGGGAGGCCGAATCGCTGCTTTCGGCCGGAGGCATAGATGTCGTCATCGTCGGCGACAGCCTCAGCCAGGCGGAAGGGCGGGATTTGCTCAGGCGCTATGGCGGGGGGATAGAAGGCGGGCCCGATTTCATCCTGATTTGCCGGCCGGCCGATCTGGTCGACAAGGTGCTGGCCCTTGAGCTTGGCGCCGCCGACGTCATCGAGAGCCCGCTCAATGTCAGGGAGCTTGCGGCGCGCATCGGCGGCTTGCTGACGCGGCGCGGCAGGGCCGCCGCGGAATTGATCGTACTGGAGAATGCCACCGTCGATTTGCGGTCGGCCATCGTCATGCACCGCTCGGGCACGGAAGAACAGCTGTCGCCGGGCCAGGTGGCGCTGCTCAGGCTGTTTCTGGCCAGTCCACGCAAGGTGCTGACGCGCGACGACATCATTGCGGCGGCGCCGGCTGAAAATGCCGATGCTTTCGACCGCTCGATCGATTCGCGCATCGTGCGGCTGCGCCGCAAGCTCGACACCGAAACCATCACCACCATTCGCGGTGCCGGCTACCGGTTCGATCCACCGACGCAGCGCGCCGAGTGAGGACAATGAGGCTAGATTGTTTCGCGGCCCACCCAAAACCGCAGCGCAATTTCGGGCGGCATGCATAGGCCTTAACGCACCACCAGAAGCGATGGTGCCGATGGCGTTTCGCTGGCGACAACGATTTCGCTGGCCGCCTGTGCGCGGTCCTTCAGGAGAACCGTGGCCACGGCAGCAAAGCCGAGCAGGCCTTGTGCATAGAGCAGCGCTGAAAGCACCGAAGCTGCAGATTTCATCTTCATCTTCTATCCCCCAAATTCAGTTTGCGGGCGCTTCAGGATAAACCCGAAGTGCCCGCGCCGCCCACGGAGCCCCCCGTCGCGGCGCGGGCCTTCGGTCCTCCCGGCAGCAAGTTGCCGGAGGGGCCGCGCATCCACTTCAAACCAAGGCCGACCCGCCAGAGGGCCTTGAGACGGTTGATGCGCAGACTGGAGACAATCCAGACCAAGGCTATGAACAGCGCGGCATGCAGCGTCGAAATCTCACCCGAATTCATGACCGCCAGTTTCGTCATCGGTGTGCCGGCTACAGTGCCGATGCCGCCGATGACAAGTGCGGCGATGCTGATCCTGAAGAACCAGGAGAGGGTGGTGGATCTGATGCTCATTTTCGTTTCGCGCCGGCTGTTCTCGTTGACTGGACTTTGCCGCCGGCCTGTAACCGCATCATGCCGCCCGCACCGCCCTTTGTTGCAGATCGGTTTCGAGCGAAGCTAAACTCCTTTCATATAAGGGAATTCGCACGTTCGTTTGAAGGCATGGGCGTGATCTTGGATCACCGCGGTCTGACAGGACCTGCCGTCTGGTTTCTCCCTGAGCCGGTCTCGCTCGTTAACCTCGGGAAACAGATTCGAAACACTAACGAGCATTAAGCGAAATAAGCTTGAAACATGACGCGGGGATAAGCGGCCATCGAATTGAAGCCGGCCGGGCCGGCAAAGGGGAGCATCATGTACACCACCATTTCCGCCAAACTCATCAACATCACCGCAATCGCTGCCGCCGGCGCCGCGCTCCTGCTTGGCGTCGCCAACAGCACCGCCCATGCCGCCGCAAACCAGATCGTGGCGCGCGTTTCGCTGTCGCAGCAGACCATGGAAGTGCTGGTCGACGGCCGCCCGACCTTCGCCTGGAAGGTTTCGACCGGTGACAGGGGGCATGTCACGCCGACCGGTTCATTCAAGCCGACCCGCATGCATGAGATGTGGTACTCGAAGAAATACGACAACGCGCCGATGCCGCATTCGGTCTTCTTCAGCGGCGGCTATGCCGTCCACGCTACCAATGCCATCAAGCGCCTGGGACAGCCGGCGTCGCATGGCTGCGTGCGGCTGCATCCCGACAATGCCGCCGACTTCTACCAGCTGGTCGAAACCTTCGGCCCGACCAACACCAGCATCGTCATCGTAGAGTAGCGGCTGCGGTTGGAGCTGCACAGCAAGCTCCCGCCTGAGGCTCCAGAGAGCTTCGCGGTAATCAATCCAGTCAACAAAAAGAGGCCGGAATTTTTCGGCCTCTTTTTGTTGTTCGGCGGTGTCTTCGCAGTTCAGTCGACAGGCTTAGTCCACCGGTACTGGCATCAGCTTCGGATCCGGCTTTTCGGCGTGATGCGGCAGGTCCTTGCTGGCGATGAAGGTGTAGAACATCGGCACCACGAACAGGGTGAACATGGTTCCGACCAGGATGCCGGTGAAAATTACCAGGCCCATCGAATAGCGCGCCGCCGCACCCGCGCCGCTGGACACGATCAGCGGCACGACACCGAGCGCCATCGCCGCCGTCGTCATCAGGATCGGCCGCAGCCGCACCTTGGCCGAGGCGATGATGGCGTCGCGGCGCGACATCTTGTGCTTCTCGCGCTGCTGGTTGGCGAACTCGACCAGGAGAATGCCGTGCTTGGTGATCAGGCCGATCAGTGTGATCAGGCCGACCTGGGTGTAGATGTTCAGCGTTCCAAGCCCGAGATTGAGCGGCACGATGGCGCCGAAGATCGACAACGGCACCGCCATCATGATGATCAGCGGATCGCGGAAGCTTTCGAATTGAGCGGCCAGCACCAGGTAGATGACGAGAACGGCGGCTGCGAAGGCGATCAGGATCGTGTTGCCCTGCTCCTTCTCCTGCCGGGATTGGCCGGAATAGTCGATGAAGAAGGTATCGGGCAAGCTTTCCTTGGCGATGTCCTCGATGGCCTTCAGACCATCGCCGGTGGTGACGCCAGGCAGGGGCAGAGCGGAGATCGTCGCCGAGTTCAGCTGGTTGAACTGCTCGATGGCGGCCGGCGAGGCGTTGGTCGAAATCTTGACCACCGAAGACAGCGGCACCATCTCGCCCGACGCGCTGCGCACGAAATACTCGCCCAGCTTTTCAGGGTTTTCGCGGAACTCCTGCGCCACCTGCGGGATGATGTCGTAGCTGTTTGAGTCACGGTCGAACTGCGCCACTTCGGCGCCGCCCACCAGCAGCGTCAGCGATCGGCCAATTTCGGCGATCGGCAGGTTGAGAGCGGCCGCGCGGTCGCGGTCGATCGTCACCGTCACCTGCGGCGCATCGAAGGACATAGAATTCTGCACGACGATGAACCGGCCAGAGGCCTGCGCCTTGTTCTTGATCTGCTCGGCGGCCTCGAACACCTCGGCGGAACCGCCGGTCGAGCGCACCACCATGGTGATCGGCAGACCGCCACCGGATCCCGGCAGCGTCGGCGGCGCGAAGACGAAAGCCTCGACGCCTGCGACCTTGCCCAGGCGGCCCTGGATGTCCTCCTGAAGCTGCTTGGAACTGCGTGTGCGTTCGGCCCAGTCCTTGAAGGCGAAGCCCACAAAAGCGCCGTTCGTCTGGCCACCGAACGCGACCGCGGAAAACTGCGCCCGCGTTTCCGGAATGTCCTTGACCAGGCCAAGGATCTGATTGACGTAGGTCTCGGTATAGTCCGACGTTGCGTAGCGCGGCGCGGTGACGATCGACAGCAGGAAGCCCTGGTCTTCTTCCGGGGCTAGCTCGCTCGAGGTCTTGGTGAAGGCGAAGCCGGTCACGGCGACCAGCGCAAGGACGATGATCAGCGTTACCGGGCGATAATTCAACGAGCCGGTGACGGCTCGCTCATAGACATGTTCGAACCGCCCGAACGCGCCGTCGACAATACGCTGGAAACGGCCCGGGGCGCCTGCTTTCAGCAAACGCGCGGCCATCATCGGCGTGATGGTGATGGCGATGATGCCCGACAGCACCACTGAGCCGGCAAGCGTGACTGCGAATTCGCGGAACAGCGCCCCGGTCAGGCCGCCGGTGAAGGCCAGCGGCGCGAACACCGCGGCCAGCGTGATCGTCATGGCGACGATGGCCGACAAAATCTCGCGCATGCCGTTGAAGGCCGCCTGCATCGGCGACATGTGGTCTTCTTCCATGTGGCGGTGGATGTTCTCTACCACCACGATGGCGTCGTCGACGACAAGGCCGATAGCCAGCACCATGGCCAGCAACGACAGCAGGTTAATCGAGTAACCCACCGAATACAACAGGAAGCAGACACCGATCAGCGATAGCGGAATGGTGACGATCGGCATCATCACCGAGCGGAACGAGCCCAGGAAGAGCAGGATGACGACGACGACGATGGCGACCGCCTCGGCGATGGTCTTGAACACCTCGTAGATCGAGGCGCTGATCTGTTCGGTCGAATCGTAGACGACCTCGATCGTCATGCCTCGCGGCAGCGTCTCCTGAATCTGCGGAACGAGCTTGGTCAGCGCCGCCGCCGTGGTCAGCGGATTGGCGGCCGGGGTCGGGAAGATGGCGAGGAAGGTGCCGGGCTTGCCATTGAAGGAGACCCTGGTGTCGGTGCTCGCGGCGCCCAGTTCGACACGAGCCACGTCGCGCAAGCGCACGACATTGCCGTCCTTGGAGCGAAGCGGCAATTCGGCGAAAGCCTCCGGCGTCTGCAACGTCGAGCGCACGGTGATCGAGGAGACGACATATTCGTTCTGGGTGTTGCCCGGCGCCGACAGGAAATTGGACTCATTGATGGCCGTCAGCACGTCGCCTGCGGTGACGCCGCGCGCGGCGAGCTTCACCGGGTCGATCCAGACCCGCATCGAATATTCCTGGGCGCCAAAGATCTGGACCTCGGCGACACCCTCGACCGTCGACATGCGCGGCCGGATGACGCGCTCGATATATTCGGTGAGCTGCTCCTTGGTCATGTTCGGATTCTGCATCGAGATGTACATCATCGCGAATGAATCGCCGGTGCCCTTGACGATCACCGGATCCTTGGATGCATCCGGCAAGGTGCCGCGCACGCCCTGCACCTTGGACAACACCTCGGTCAGCGCCACGTCGGGATTGGAGCCGAGCTTCATCTGCACCGTCACGGTGCTGGAAGACGGCCGGCTGGACGAGGTGACGTAGTCGATGTTCTCGGTCGAGGCGACGGCGCGCGCGATCGGCGCCGAGATGAAGCCCTGGATCAGGTCGGCACTGGCGCCGGGATAGGCCGTGGTGATGGTGATGGCCGTTTCATCGACCTTTGGATACTGCCGGATCGACAGGTTGAAGATGCCCTGGAAACCCAGGAGCAGGATCATGCAGGCGAGGACCGTCGACAGGACCGGGCGGCGGATGAAGATGTCGGAGAAGCTCATTGCTGGGCGGCCTGCTTGTTTGCCGGTTTGGTCGGGTCGATGGTGTTGTCGACAGCGACGGACATGCCGTTGTAGAGCCGGTTCTGGCCTGCGGTAACGACTTCGTCGCCGTCATTGAGACCTTCCGTGATCTCGACCAGGCCGGCGTTGCGGCGGCCGGGCTTGACGAAGACCTGGGCCAGCACGAGCGCAGGCTTTTCCGGCTCCGCCGCAGGTTTGGCCGGGTCGGCAGCCGCCTTGTCCGCAGGCTTCGCCGCGGCGTCCTCGGCAGCCGGTTTAACGTCAGCCGGCTTTGCATCAGCCGCCGGCTTGGCGGCATCGGCCGGTTTGTCGGCAGATGCTGCGGCGGGCTTTTCCTCAGGCTTCGCAGCCGGAGCGCCTTCCGCCGGCTTGGCCGCATGCACGACGTAGATGAAATCGCCGTAGAGGCTTGAGGTCAGCGCCGTCTGTGGCAGCGCCAGCACATTGTTTTCCTCAGGCAGTTCGACGCGCACCTGTACGAACTGGCCGGGCGTCAGCTTGCCTTCGGTGTTGGCGACTTCGGCGCGCACCGACACCAGCCGGCTCGCCGGGTCGATCTTGGGGTCGATGCCGCGGATCTTGCCGGTGTAAGGCAAGTCACCGCCGCCAATGCCCAGCCGCACGACCTGGTCGATCTTGAGCAAAGGCAGCTGCTGTTCGGGAACCGAGAAGTCGACCCGCATCGTGTCCAGGTCCTGCAAGGTCACCACGGCGGTGCCCGGCGCCAGATACTGGCCGAGATCGATTTTCGGGATGCCCGCCGTGCCGTTGAAGGGCGCGGTCAATTGCTTCTGGTCGAGCACGGCCTGCAGCTTGTTCACCTGCGAGGCGGAGGCCGATGCAGCTGCCTGTGCGGTGTCGAGCGTGGCGTCGGTGCCGACACCGCGCCGCTGCAATTCGATGGCGCGCGCCAGTGCCGTCTGGTCGGACGCGGCCTGCGCTTTCGTCGCTTCCAGGTCGGCACGCTCGACGGCGTCGTCGAGCTGCAGCAGGGTATCGCCCTGAGCCACCTTCTGGTTGGCGTGAAACAGGATTTCCTTGACGATGCCGGTGGTCTCGACCGTCAGGTCGACACCGCGCATGGCGCTCACCGTCCCGATCGCCTCGATGCCGGGCGTCCAGCTGATCGGCTTGACGACGGTCGTCGACACCGTCGCCGCCGGCGGCTTCATGTTCGCGAAATACTCCTTGATGGCGTTGTCGCGGAAAAAGTTGAACCAGACGAGGCCGCCGCATATGGCGGCAAGCAGGACCAGAACCAAGGCGATGACGAGTGTCTGGATTGTGCGCTTGAACAAGAAAATTCCCCCAGTAAGTCGCCGGCTCGAAGCGCGGTGCGGGACACTTATCGACGGCAGTCCCGATTACAAATAACGGCGAACTTACTGTACCGTCTGGACGGTCTTGTCAATTCCGCCTAGGCTCATGTGGGGGAAGCGATCGATGAAGACCCGAAGGGCAAATTCGCGCGACAAGATACTCGCCGCCGCTGCCGATGTAGCACGCGAGGCCGGCCCTGGCAGCCTGTCGCTGGACGCCGTCGCCAGCCGCGCCGGCGTGTCGAAAGGCGGCTTACTATACAACTTTCCGACCAAGGCCAAATTGATGCAGGGCCTGGTGGAAAACTACCTGCGCGCCTTCGAACTGGCACTGGAGTCAGGCCGCGTCGCCGGCGCCAGCGGCGAGAGCCTGCTCGCCACCTATATCAGGCTCTCGGCGGATGATTGCGAGGAGCCGAAGCCGACGGCCTCGTGGATGTTCTCGGCGATTGCCGAGGATCCGGATTTCCTGACTCCGATAAAAGCCTTCAAGTCGCAGCTTCTGCAGCGGCTGAAGAGCGAGACGCCGGATCTCAAGGCGCTGCTGGTCTGCTTTCTTGCCATAGAGGGGCTGCGCAGCATGAACCTCTTCGATTCCGACGTGCTCTCCGCCGACGAGCGCCGCCTGCTCGTATCAGCGCTGCTTGAGATTGCGGGATAGTTGCTGGCGATCCGGGCGAGCGGATCGGGTCCCGGCACTACACGCTTTCGTGTGGCCAAAAAACGATAGCCGTCACATCAGCTTCATCGACCAGCCATAGCGTCGCCCCCGGTTCTTTGCTGCAGTGCAAAACGGAGTGGGACGATGGTGGACGTTGTTTCGAGCGAGGCGGGGATTCCGAGACCGGACCATCCGCTCAATCAATCAGGCGGTGCCAAGTGGTTCCTGCCGACCTTCGGCGCGCTGGTGCTCGTCGGTGTCATCTATGTCGGCTACGCGCTCAGCCAGGATCTGGCGGTGGCCAAGACGGTGCCGTGGATCCTGCTTGGCATTGCCTTGCTGATTGCGCTCGGCTTCGAATTCGTCAATGGCTTCCACGACACCGCCAATGCGGTAGCAACCGTCATCTACACCCGCTCCATGCCGGCAGAATTCGCCGTCATGTGGTCGGGCGTCTTCAACTTCCTCGGTGTTCTCACCTCGAGCGGCGCGGTTGCCTTCGGCATCCTGTCGCTGTTGCCGGTCGAGCTCATCCTGCAGGTCGGTTCTTCCTCGGGTTTCGCCATGGTGTTCGCCCTGCTGGTCGCGGCGATCCTGTGGAACCTCGGCACCTGGTTCCTTGGCCTGCCGGCCTCCAGCTCGCACACGATGGTCGGCTCGATCATCGGCGTCGGCCTGGCCAACCAGTTCATGGCGCCGGCCGGCAGCGCGACCAGCGGCGTCGACTGGGGACAGGCGAGCAATGTCGGCATCACCTTGCTGGTGTCGCCGATCGTCGGCTTCTTCGCCGCCGCCATCCTGCTCTATGCCATGAAGCTTCTGGTGCGCAATCCGGCGCTCTATGAGGCGCCGAAGGGCAACACGCCGCCGCCATGGTGGATCCGTGCGCTGCTCATCTTCACCTGCACCGGCGTCTCTTTCGCGCATGGCTCCAATGACGGCCAGAAGGGCATGGGCCTGATCATGCTGATCCTGATCGGCGTCGTGCCGACGGCCTATGCGCTCAACCGCACGCCCGACATCAACTATCTCGAAGCCTACAAGGCGGCTTCGGCCAGCGTCGAAACGGCGCTCGGCAAATACGTCAAGCCGGGCGTCACGGTGACGGACGCCAAGGCAGCGGTTCAGGACGCGGTCCGCACCCGGACCTGGAGCGACCAGACGACGATCGCGTTGCAGACCTACATCCACGACACGACGGCTTCGCTGCAGCCCTATGCCTCGGTCGACAACGTGCCGACCGACCTGGTCAGCAATGCGCGTAACGACATCTATCTGATCGGCGAGGCGCTCAAGCTGATCGACAAGAAGAAGCTGTTGCCGATGGAAGACGCCGACCTGAAGGCGGTGACCGACTACCACAAGGCGGTCGACAACGCGACGAAGTTCATCCCGCTATGGGTCAAGATCGCGGTCGCGTTGGCGCTCGGTCTCGGCACCATGGTCGGCTGGAGGCGTATCGTCGTGACGGTCGGCGAGAAGATCGGCAAGAGCCATTTGACCTATGGCCAGGGTGCTGCCGCCGAACTCGTGGCAATGGTGACCATCGGCATGGCCGACCGTTTCGGCCTGCCGGTGTCGACCACCCATGTGCTGTCGTCTGGCGTTGCCGGCACGATGGCGGCGAATGGCTCGGGATTGCAGTGGGCGACCGTGCGTAACCTGCTGCTTGCCTGGGTGCTGACGCTGCCGTGCTCGATCACGCTGGCCTTCGTGCTGTTCATCATCTTCCGCCAGGTGTTCTGAGCGGGCGATAGGGGTTTCAACAAAAGGCAGCGCCGGGCGACCGGCGCTGCCTTTTTGTTGCTCATTGCGAAATGTCGGCGGGACAGCACCCCCCTCTGGCCTGCCGGCCATCTNNCAGGACAGAGGGGGGTGTGAAGGAACTCGACGCCAGAGGCTCGATATCGCCTGGTCCGACCTTAAGTCGGATCCTCACGATGCAAATCGTGGATCGCGACGCCCTCGACATTGGTCGGCAGCGTCAGCCATTGGCGGTGGCGCAGCGTGCGTTGCGTGTCTTCGAGACCGGTGTCCCAATGCTCGCGCATCGAGGTGCCGGAGAATTCGTAATCCTTGGCGTGCCCCTCATAACCTTTGTGCTGGTAGATGAGGTGGACGATGTTGACGACGCCGGCGTCCGAGTAATCCTGGATCAGCTCTTTTTCGCCGTCCTTCAGCGCCTCGGGCGGGACGCGCTTCAGCGCATCGAGCAGCTTCATCTTGAGCGCGTGAATGCGTTGGAAATTGTCGGTGTTCTGCCGCGTGCGGCTGGAATACATGATGTCCTTGTGCCGCGACAGCACATCGGCCATGCCGCGTGGCAAGGTTCCGCGAGCGCTGAACAGGTCGACCTGGAACACCAGCGAGGAGCGGTCCCCCTCCTGGTCGAGCAGATACTGCAGCGGCGTGTTGGAGACGATGCCGCCGTCCCAGTAGTACTCGCCCTCGATGCGGATCGGCGGAAAGGCCGGCGGCAGCGCGCCGCTGGCCATGATGTGCTCCGGCCCGATGCGCACATTCTCGGTGTCGAAATAGACGAAGTTGCCGGTCCTGACGTTGACGGCGCCGACGCTCAGCTGCTTCTTGCCGTCGTTGAGGATGTCGAAGTCGATCAGGCTCTCCAGCGTCTCCTTCAGTTCGGCCGTGTCATAGAAACTGGTGGCGCCTTCGGCACCGGGCTGTTCGAACCAGGCGTTGTTGGAGCGCGGCTTGAAGAAGCCGGGCTGGCCCATGGTCATCGTCATCCATGACGAGGTGCGGTTGCGAATGTCGCGGTAGATGTCGCCTTCGGGTGTGTAGGCCCAGATCTTGCGACCCGAGATCGTCTGCCAGAACTGTTCCAGCCGCTGCAGCCGGCGGCTCGGTTCGTTGCCGGCGATGATGGCGGCATTGATGGCGCCGATCGACACGCCTGACAGCCAGGTCGGTTCGCAGCCGGCGTCGGACAGCGCCTGGTAGACGCCGGCCTGGTAGGCGCCGAGCGCGCCGCCGCCCTGGAACACCAGCGCGATGCGGTCATATTGCGCGGTGATCTCCGCTATCGTGGCGGCAGCCGCCTTGCTGCGGTTACGCTCAAGCACTGACTTTCTCCAGTCTGGTCGCGCCGGCAGCAGTCTGGCTGTGGTCGGCGAGGTAATCATGCACGACTTCGCCGAGGCCAAGCGTCAGATCGGCTTTGAAGTGGACCGCCGAGACGATGTCGAGCACCGGCAGCTTGGCGACATCGGCCATGACATGCGGCCTGAGATCGAGTGCCGCCGGCGCCGTCCAGGCTTCCTTCAGGGTGATGTCGGTGAGGTAGTAGCGCACCAGTTCGCAAATGCGGGGCGTGCCGTCGACATGCGGGATGACCTTGATCAGGAAGTTCGGCGCGGCAAGTGAGGCCAGCACCTGGTCGTGATCGGCCTCCCTGTGCTTGTAGCCCATCGTGCCCGTGGCACAGAGCACGCTGCCATAGTGCAGCGTGCCGACGATGACTTCGCCCTCATGGACGATCTTGGGGTTGGCGAGCTTCTTCGGAAACCCCCAAAGTTCGCGGCCGCCGGCGATCGGCGCATCGTCGTCGAGATACATCGAATGGACGTAGCCGCCATGCTGGCCCTTGTAGCGCACCGGGATGACCTGGCCGGTCTCGGTGTAGTCGCCGAAGCCGGTCGAGTCAGGCATGCGGATGAATTCGTATTTGACCAGCGGCTCGTCGATCTCCAGCGGCGCCGGCACCACGGCCTCAAGCGCCTCGCGAGTCGTGCGGTAGGTGATGATGACGTATTCGCGATCGAAGAAGCGATAGGGGCCAGGCGGGAAGGAAGGGTTGGTGAGCGGCATGGCGTAGGCGCGCTTAACGACATCGGCGATTTCCAAATTACTCACCCATCGGTTCAGGAATGATCTTTGCCGGACGTAGCGGAGGGCTATGTTGCATGGCAGCATGACACTGCCATGTCACGCCTTGCCGATGCCGGCTTCAATGCACTCGCAGCAGGTCACAACATTGTAATCGCAACGACATATGGTCGTGCCATTGTTATGGTGCAACGCACAAACTATCTGCGTCGCAGCTCTTCAACCGATTGTGAGATTCTCCATGGGTTCCCTGTCTTCCAAGAATGCGCTCGTCACCGGCTCGACCAGCGGCATTGGCCTGGCCATTGCCCGCGCCTTTGCCGCCGAGGGTGCCAACGTCACCATCAACGGGCTCGGCGACGCCGTCGCGATCGAACAGGAGCGCGCCGGCATCGAGAAGGATTTCGGCGTCAAGTGCCGTTATTCCGATGCCAACATGATGGACGGCGCAGCCGTGACAGCGATGGTGCAGGAGGCGGAAGCAGCCTTCGGCAGCCTCGACATTCTTGTCAACAATGCCGGCATTCAACACGTTGCGCCGATCGAGGACTTCCCCGACGACAAATGGGAAGCCATCATCCGCATCAATCTGCTCGCCGCCTTCTATGCGACCAAGGCCGTGGTGCCCGGCATGAAGGCGCGCAAATGGGGCCGCATCATCAACACGGCCTCGGCGCATGCGCTGGTCGCCTCACCGTTCAAGTCGGCCTATGTCTCGGCCAAGCACGGTATTGCCGGCCTGACCAAGACGGTGGCGCTGGAAGTCGCGCAGGACGGCATCACCGTCAACGCCATAGCACCCGGCTATGTCTGGACACCGCTGGTCGAAAAGCAGATCCCCGACACGATGAAAGCGCGTGGCATGACCGAGGAGCAGGTCAAGCACGATGTGCTGCTCGCGGCACAGCCGACCAAGGAATTCGTCACCGTCGAGGAGCTTGCAGCGCTGACGCTGTTCCTGTGCTCGGATTCAGCCAGGCAGATCACCGGCACGACCTTGCCGATGGATGGCGGCTGGACGGCGCAGTAGGCGCCGAGTCGGCATGATGGGCTCTGAGCGCAGCTCTTCCTTGACAATCACCCTCGATCGATCCAGCATCGTGGCAAGGGGTTCCTTCGCGACGACCCCGTGAGGCGTCAGCCCAACGATCGCGTCCAAACTCTCATTTCTGGAGGTGGACGCCATGCCGTCAACAACCGCAATCACCGTAGCGCAACTCTCCCGCCTCGTCGGCTTGCCGGACGCGCCTGTTCTTCTCGATGTCCGCATCGACGAGGATTATGACGCCGATCCGCGCCTGTTGCCGGCTTCGTGCCGGCGCGACTTCAAGACTGTTTCGAGCTGGGCATCTGAGTTTACCGGGGCTCATGTCGTCGTCATCTGCCAGAAAGGGCAGAAGCTCTCGCAAGGTGTTGCCGCATGGCTGCGCCATGAGGGCATCGCTGCTGAATCGCTCGAAGGCGGTTTTGAGGCCTGGCGGGCGGCCAAGGGACTTCTGGTCAAGGCTGACAAGATACCGCCCCACGACGACAAGGGCCGCACGGTCTGGGTGACGCGCGCGCGTCCCAAGGTCGATCGCATCGCCTGCCCTTGGTTGATCCGGCGCTTCGTCGACCCTTCGGCAGTTTTCCTGTTCGTCGAACCGGCCGAAGTGCTGGCTGCCGCCGATCGTTTTGCAGCCGTCCCCTTGGACATCGACGACGTGTTCTGGAGCCATCGCGGCGAGCGCTGCACCTTCGACACCATGATCGAGGAATTCGGGCTGCTGTCCGCAGCGCTCGATCGTCTTGCTTTGATCGTGCGTGCAGCCGATACGGCGCGCCTCGATCTCATACCGCAGGCGGCAGGGTTCCTGGCGGCATCGCTCGGGCTGTCGCGGATGTTCCGCGACGATGTCGAACAGCTCGAGGCCGGCATGCTGCTCTATGACGCGTTTTTCAGGTGGTGCCGCGATGCCACCGACGAAACCCACAACTGGCCGAGCGGAGGCAAAGCGCCATGAGCGCCCTTGCCGCCGCCGAACAGGCTCATGGCGGCGAGGCGCCCTCAGCGCCGACCTTCCGCCAAGCAGCCAAGCTGTGGGCGAAGATCGGCCTGCTCTCCTTCGGCGGACCGGCCGGACAGATCGCGCTGATGCACAAGGAACTGGTCGAGGAACGGCGCTGGATCGGCGAGCAGCGCTTCCTGCATGCGCTCAACTATTGCATGCTGCTGCCCGGCCCCGAGGCGCAGCAGCTTGCCATCTATATCGGCTGGCTGCTGCACCGCACCGCCGGCGGCCTGGTTGCCGGCATCCTGTTCGTGCTGCCCGGCGCCCTGGTCATGCTGAGCCTCAGCATCTTTTACATGCTCTACAATGATGCGCCTGTCATCGAGGCCCTGTTCTTCGGCATCAAGGCGGCGGTGCTTGCGGTCGTTGTCGAGGCTGTCATCCGCATCGGCAAACGGGCGCTCAAGAACCGGGTGATGGTGGCGATCGCGGTGATCGCCTTCCTTGCCATCTATATCGCCAAAGTACCGTTTCCACTGATCATCCTGTTTGCCGGGCTGACCGGCTGGATCGGCAACCGCCTGGCGCCGGCTTTGTTTTCCGGAGCCGCACCCGGCAAAGGCGACGCACCCGATGTTCGCGGCGCCGTCGACCTGATGTTCGAGCGCGGCGAACTCGCCCATACCAGGCCGACGGAATGGCACGCGCCGCGCACCATCGCCATCTGGCTGCCGATCTGGCTCGGGCCGGTGGTGCTGATCTGGGGGCTGACCGGCTCTTCAAGCGTCTGGTCGCAGATTGGCGGCTTCTTCAGTCTGATGGCGGTGGTCACCTTCGGCGGCGCCTATGCCGCGCTCTCCTATGTCGCGCAGGCCGCGGTGACGTCGTTCGGCTGGCTGGCGCCTGGCGAAATGGTCGACGGCCTCGGGCTTGCCGAGACGACGCCGGGACCGCTTATCCTGGTGCTGCAATTTGTTGGCTTCGTCGCCGCCTACCGGCATGCCGGTGCGATGGGCCCGCTCGTCGCCGGATCGCTCGGCGCATTGCTGACGCTCTGGGTGACGTTCGTGCCCTGCTTCTTCTGGATTTTTCTCGGCGCCCCCTACATCGAGGCGCTGCGCGGCAACAAGGCGTTGTCGGCGGCTCTGAGCGCGATCACGGCGGCTGTCGTCGGCGTGGTGATGAACCTTGCGCTGTGGTTTGCGCTGCATGTCGTCTTCGGCGCGGTGCGCGTCGTCGGCCTCGGGATGGAGGTGCCGGTGCTGTCGTCGCTGGACTGGCGCGCCGCGCTGCTGGCGTCGGCCGCAATGGTCGTCATGCTGAAACTGAAGGTCGGCATGTTGCCGACGTTAGCCGGCTCGGCGCTGGCCGGACTGGCGCTGCTGGCTTTGCCTGCGTAGTGCTCGACGCAGGCAAAGCTCGACTGGCAACCATGCACTATCACGAACATTGTCACGGCTGGATTTCCAACGTATTGCCGGCCGGTGTGCGGACAAGTGCAATGACGCGGTGACGGGACAGGCATGAGCACGATCAGGGTCGAAGGTCTCAGCAAGCGCTTCAACGAGACGACCGCACTGGACGCCGTCTCGCTGGATTTTCCGGCCGGCTCCTTCACCGCGCTGCTCGGGCCGTCGGGATGCGGCAAGACCACGATGCTGCGGTTGATCGCCGGCTTCGAGGCGCCCAGCGAAGGCCGTGTGCTGTTCGGCGACGCGCTGATGGCCGATCCGGAGCGGCAGGTGCCGCCGGAAGCGCGCGGCGTCGGCGTCGTCTTCCAGTCCTATGCGCTGTGGCCGCATATGGATGTGGCCGAGAACGTCGCCTATCCGCTGAAAGCCCGGCACGCCAAGAAGGGCGAAATTCCCGGCCGCGTGCGTGCGGTTCTCGATGTCGTCGGTCTCGGCGGCTTTGAAAAGCGCCGCATCGAGGAATTGTCCGGCGGCCAGCGCCAGCGCGTGGCGCTGGCGCGCTGCCTGATCGCCGATGCAAAAATCATCCTGTTCGACGAGCCGCTGGCCAATCTCGACATGCATTTGCGGGCGTCGATGGTGGAAGCGTTTCGCGACATCCACCGCCGCACCGGCGCAACAATAGTCTACGTCACCCACGACCAGGCCGAAGCGCTGGCGCTGGCCGACCGCGTCGCGGTGCTGAGCCAGGGCAAGGTGCTGCAGGCCGCGCCCCCGCAGGAAGTCTATCGCGCGCCGGCCAATGCGACCGTCGCCGGCTTCGTAGGGCGTGGAACGATTGTCTCAGGAACGGCGATCGGCCATGCCGAGGGAGCGACGACAGTCGACATATCAGGGCATCGCATTGCGGCACGGAGTGCCGGCGCGCCGGCCGGCCCGTCGAAGATATTGCTGCGACCGGAGGGGCTGCGGCTCGCATTGGCCGGCCTGCCGGCAAAAGTGTTGGGCAGCATCTATCGCGGCCCTGTGCATGAGGTGCGGCTGGCCTTGGCCGCGCCGGGGCAGGAGTTGCTGCTCGACAGCACCGAGCCGGTTGCCATTGGCGAGACGGTGCATGTGGCTGTCTCAGATGCCTGGGTTATCCCCGGCGGTTAAAGCTTAGCGCCAGGGCAGGACGCCCGCCGGAAGTCGCCGTCCGAAGCGGTCGAGCGCCAGCAGCAGAACGATGACGACGACGATCGTGGAGACCGCGATCGCTGCTGCCTGCGTCCCTAGCCCGGCTTCCTCGAGGCTGAACAACACGACGCCCAGCGTCTCGTTGCCGCTCGACCACAGCAAGGCCGAGACGGTCAGCTCGTTGAAGGCGCTCATGAACACAAGCAGTCCGCCGGCCACCGCCGCGGGCGCTGCCAGCGGCGCGGTGATTGTCGCCAGCCGGCGAAGGATGCCGGCGCCAGACACCGCCGCCGCCTCGTCGAGGTCGCGCGGGATCTGGCCTACCGCGGTTGCCACCGGCTTCATGGCCAGCGTGAAGAACCGCATCGCATAGGCGATCAGGATGATCGCCGCCGTCGCGTAGAGGCTGCCGATCAGCGGCAGCGGGCGCAGGAACAAAAGGATGCAGGCAATCGCCAGCACAACGCCGGGGACAGCATAGGGCAGGTCGACGATACCGCTCAGCAGCCGCTGCCAGCGCTTGCCGAAACGTTCGAGCACGGCGGTCACCGGAATGACGCCGATGGCCAGGATCAGCGCCGCACCGCCGGCAAACAACAGGGAGTTGCGGAAGGCGCGAACCGTCGAGGCCTGGCGGACCAGAACCTCGGCATAGTTGGACGCGGTTATCGTTTCAAACCCGAGCGGCACGCCGAAGGAAGGCACCAGCGAGGTCGCCAAAAGCGCGCAGGCCGGTAGCACCAGCATCAGGCCGATCATCAGCCAGCCGAGGCCGGCGAGCGGCAGGCGGGCAGACCCAAGCGAAAAGCGCGCCGGCGTGCCGGCGGCAAAGCGGTGGCCGGCGCCTCGCAAGGCCAGCGACTGGCATGCGACGCCGGCCAGTGCCAGCATGGCGACCAGCACCGAGAGCGCGGTGATCTGCGGCAGCACGCCCGGACCGAAGCTCGACAGGTCCTGATAGATCAAGGTCGGGAGCGTCAGATAGTTGACTGGCATGCCGAGCAAAGCGGGAATGCCGAAATTGCCGACGCCGGAGACGAAGGCAAGGGCTGCCGCGGCGACGATATAGGGGCGGACGACCGGCAGCACGATGGTCCACAGCACAAGCAGCGGCGTTGCGCCGGAAGCCCTGGCCGCCTCGACGAGATCGCGCGGCACTCGCGACAGGCCGGCGCGCAGCGTGATGAAGACGATCGGCGCATGCTGGACGGCATAGAGCAGGACGATGCCGTTGCGGCCGAGCATCGGGTTGGGCGTTCCCGGCGGTGGCGCCATGCCAAACATGCCGAGCAGCGTCGACGAGGGACCGAACAGATGCAGCCACGAGAGCGCGGTGACCTGCGGCGCGATCATCAGCGGCAGCAGCAACAGGAAGCCGAGCGGCTTGCGCCCCGGCAGGTCGGTCATGGTGACGGCAACGGCAAAGGGGACGCCAAGGCAGACGGCAAACACGGCGCCGAAGACGGCGGTGTCCAGCGTGTGCCACATCGCCCGCAAAGCGGCGGGCCTGGCGAGGCGGTCAGCGAAGGCAGCGAGATCCAGTTCGCCGCCGGGTGCGATCGCCGCTACGAGCAGCCGCAGCATCGGCAGCAGGCTGAGCAGCGCAATCACCAGAAGAACCGCCAGCGAGGCGGCACGGAAGCCGGGCGCGCCGGCGCCCGACAAGGTTCCGAACCGGGCCAGAGCGGCCCGGTCTTGTGCTGGGAAAATGTCTTGTGCCGACGACACGTCGAGTTTGCTGGACGCTTACTGGCTCATCACGGTGCCGAACTTTTCCTTGTTGGCGGCGTCATTGGCAAGGGCGGCAGCGGCGTCATAGGTCAGCACCTTGATCGACGCGCGGTCGGGGTAGCCGGCCGGCAAAGCGACGTCCGCGCGCGCCGGGATGTAACCCATCTTGGCGGCGGCTTCCTGGCCGTCCTTGGACAGCAGGAAATCGACGAAGGCCTTGGCGGCGTCGGGGTCCTTGGCTGTCGACAGGATGGCGACCGGTTCGGTGACGGCCGAAACACCTTCTTTGGGGAAGACGAACTCGACCGGTGCGCCCTTGGCCTTCTCGCGGATCGGCATGTAATCGACGATCATGCCGAACAGCTTGTCGCCGCCGCTGACGGCCTTCAGCACGTCGCCATTGCCGCCGCTGGCCTGGGCGCCGTTCTTGGCCAGCGCGCCGTAATAATCCCAGCCTTCAGCCAGATTGCCGGTCAGCGTCACCGTATGGATCATCGCCGCGCCCGAAGTCAGCGGGCTCGGCATGGCGATCAGGCCCTTGGCTTCCGGCTTGGTCAAATCTTCCCAGCTCGTTGGCACGAACGGCGCCTTGGTGTTGTAGACGATGCCGGTGGTGATCAGCTTGGTCGAGAAATAGGTCTTGTCCTTGTCGTAGAGGGTAGCGTCGATGCCGGAGACGTCGGCGCCAGGATAGGCGAGCAGGCGGCCTTCCTTCTTCAGCCCTTCCATGGTCACGACGTCGGCGATCAACAGCACGTCGGCCTGCGGCTGGCCGGCTTCGATCTCTGCGCGCAATTTGGCCAGGATCTTCGGCGTCCCGTCGCGCACCCATTCGACCTTGATGCCGGGGTTCTTGGCCATGAAGGCATCTACGGTCTGCTGGGCGTCGGTGTTGGGCTGGCTGGTGTAGAGCACCAGTCTGCCGTCGGCGGCCGAAGCGCCCGAGGCGGCCGAGACCAGCAGCATGGCGGCGAAAAGGATCTTGCGCATGGAACACCCTATTGTGTGTGCAATCTGGATCCGGGCGAACACCGGATGTGAGACGCTTCCCTAGCCTCGCGGCATAAACGTATTGTGACAGAGGTGGCCGATCAACCGGCCTGCTCAGCCTGTACGCTATTACCGGCCCAGAGGGCATGGTTTCGAAAAACACGCCGCTGCGATTTACAACTAACATGTTAGTGTGATAGCGCTGCCTGCAGATTGATATCTGGAGAGAATAGCTGTGGCTTCGCGCTTTGGTCTTTCGGTTGCCCTCACCACCCCTTTCGATGCCTCCGGGCGGATCGCCATCTCACCCATGGTCGCCCAGGCTCGGGCTTGCCTCGCCGCCGGCTGCGGCAGCGCAACGCTGTTCGGCACCACCGGGGAAGGCGCCTCCCTCGGAACGGAGGAGCGGCGGGTGGTCACCGAAGCCATGCTGGCCGCCGGCATTGCAGCGCATCAGCTTGTGGCCGGGGTGCTGGTCGATGCGGCCGAAGATGCCGCCGACCAGGCGCGGCATGCCTTGCAGCTTGGCGCTCGCAACATTCTGCTAGCGCCGCCGAGCTACTTCAAGAATGTCGGCGAGGACGGGCTGTTCGGCTGGTTTTCCGCTGTCTTTGCAGCACTCGGCCCGCTGGCGCGCGATGTGCTTCTCTATAACATTCCTTCCGTCACCATGGTGCCGCTGCCGCTTGGCCTGATCGGCCGGCTGCGCGCGGCGTTTCCCGACGTGGTCGCCGGTGTCAAGGATTCGGGTGGGGACTGGAACTACAGCGAGGCGTTGCTTGCCGCCCATGGCGACCTGGTGATCCTGATCGGCGACGAACGGCATCTGGCGAGAAGCGTGCGTCAGGGCGGACAGGGCGCCATTTCCGGCATGGCCAATTTCGTCACCGGCGAAATCCGCGCCATGGCCGAGGACGGGCGCGACGATTCCCGTGTCGAGAGCTTCGTGCTCGACCTGCTCAAATACCCGGTCACGCCGGCGGTGAAGGTGATGGTGGCGCGCAAGACCGGCGACGAGCGCTGGCTGGCGGTCCGCCCGCCGTTGGAGCCGATCGCTCCGCAGGGGCAGCAACAGCTTGCCGCCGCCTATGACAGGTTGTTTGCGACGGAACCGGCCTGACCGGCTCTCGCCGGCAAAGGGAAGCGCGCTGAAATGGAAGACGGCAGCGAACCGACCACCCTCAGGGAAAAGGCCTATGCCAGCTTCACGCGGCATTTGCTGGCGCGCGACTTCAAGCCTGGCCAGTTCGTGTCGCAGCGTGAACTGGTGGCCTTTACCGGGCTGCCGCTCGGCGCCATCCGCGAAATCGTGCCGCGCCTCGAGGCGGAAGGACTTTTGACGACCATCCCGCAGCGCGGCATGCAGATCGCCCATATCGACATCAGCCTGATCCGCGAGGCTTTTCAATTCCGCCTGTTCATGGAGCGCGAGGCGGTGGCGCTGTTTACCGTCAACGCTGCCGATGCCGAACTTGCCCGGCTGCGGCGCGAACATGAGGAGATGCTTGCCCAGGCGCTCGCGCAGACCCCGACGCCGGAGATGGAGGCCAGGGCGCAGACCATCGACTGGGCCATGCACGACACCTTCATCGATGCGCTGGGCAACGAGATCATCGCCAAGGCCTATCTGGTCAATTCGGTGAAGATCCGGCTGATCCACCAGGAGCGTTTCCGCATCGACGGGCGCGTCGTGCCGGTGATGCGCGAGCACCTGGCGGTGATCGAAGCCATGGAGAGCCGCGATCCTGGGAAGGCGGTCGAGGCGATCAGCCTGCATATCGACAAGGCGCGCCGGCTGGCGCTGCAGATCTGAGGAAACCTGAGCCGCGATCGCTGCGGTGCAATCGAAAACGACAACAACCGGGAGGAAGAAAATGTCGTCCAATCTGTTCAACCCCACCAGGAGGCAACTCCTCCAGGGAACCGCAGCCGTTGCCGCCGCCGGCTTTGCCGGTGTTCGCCCAAGCTTTGCCGCCGGCGTCGACTGGAAGCGCTTTGCCGGCACGACGCTCGACGTCAATCTGGTGAAGAGCCCGCGCAGCGATACGCTGATAAAATATCTCGCAGAGTTCGAGGAACTGACCGGCATCAAGGTCAATGCCGAGGCGACGCCCGAACAGCAGCAGCGCCAGAAGACGGTGATCGAGCTGAGCTCCGGCAAGCCGAGCTTCGATGTCGTGCATCTGAGCTACCACGTGCAGAAGCGGCAGTTCGAGAAGGGTGGCTGGCTGGCCGACATATCGTCCTATCTCGCCGACCCGACCCTGACCGATCCTGCGCTGGTCGAAGGCGACTTCGCCAGTGCCGGCATGCTGTTTGCCAAGGACGGCCAGGGCGTGCTGCGCTCGCTGCCGTTCTCGGTCGATTATTGGATCGTCTACTGGAACAAGGAATTGTTCGAGGCCAAGGGCCTCAAATACCCCGAGACGTTCGAGCAATTGGTGGCCGCTGCCGAAGCGCTGACCGATCCGTCGACCAACACCTACGGCTTTGTCGCCCGCGGCCTCAAGAACGCCAACACGCCAGTGTGGACGTCGCTGATGCTCGGCTACGACATGACGCCGCTTGATGCCGAGGGCAAGCTGCGCACGACCTCGCCCGAGGCTGTCGAGGCGGCCAGCCTGTACCAGCGGCTGATGACCAAGTCGGCGCCTCCAGGCGTCACCGGTTTCAACTGGGCCGAAGCGCAGTCCGCCTTCCTGCAAGGCAAGATCGGCATGTGGTTCGATGGCGTCGGCTTTGCCCCGCCGATGGAAAACCCGGAAAAGTCGCGTGTGGTCGGCAAGGTCGGCTACGGCGTCATGCCCAAGGGCCCCAAGGCGCACGCAGCCGGCACCTTTGGCGACGGCCTCGGCGTGACGGCCACCAGCGAGAAGAAGGAAGCTGCCTATCTGTTCTGCCAGTGGGCGATCTCGCCTGCCATGGGCGCGCGCCTGCTGCAGGCGGGTGCCGGCGTACCGTTCCGCAAGTCGGTGCTGGAAGACCCCAAGGTGCGCGAAGGCGTCACCATGCCGGCGAGCTGGCTCGATGCCGTGGTCGGCTCTGGCAATGTCAGCCGGCTGTCGCTTCCGGTCATCATTCCGGTCACCGAGTTCCGCGACATCTATGGCGTGGCGCTGACCAATCTGATCGCCGGCGCCGATCCGGCAGAGGAGCTGAAGAAGGCCACCGAGCAGTTCCAGCCGGTGCTCGACCGGAGCGAGCAAGGCTGATGTCCGCCATCACCCCAGAACGCACCGGGGTGACGACGCAAGCCATCGAGGAAGGGAGCCAGGCCATCCGGCTGGCTCCCAACTACTGGCCTTTCGTCGTCCCGGCGCTCGTCGTCGTCAGCGCCGTGATCGTCTTTCCCTGGGCTTTCACGCTGTGGATGAGCGTCAACCGCTGGACGCTCGGCCAGTCGCGCAGCTTTGCCGGGATGGAGAATTATCTGCGGCTCGCGGCCGACCAGCGCTTCTGGGAATCGCTTCTCCATACGTTGAGCTACACGGCGCTTTCGGTTGCGGCGCCGATGTTCCTCGGCACCGTCGCCGCCCTGATCTTCGACGCCAAATTTCCGCTGCGCGGTATTTTGCGCGGCGTCTTCGTGATGCCGATGATGGCAACCCCGGTCGCCGTGGCGCTGGTCTGGACCATGATGTTCCACCCCCAGCTCGGCGTGCTCAACTACCTCCTGTCGCTGGTCGGCATCCCGCCGCAGGAATGGATTTTTAACGCCAACGCGGTCATCCCCTCGCTGGTCGCGGTGGAGACCTGGCAATGGACGCCGCTGGTGATGCTGATCGTGCTGGGCGGGCTGGCTTCGGTGCCGCGCGAGCCCTTCGAAAGCGCCGAGATCGACGGCGCCAATGCCTGGCAGCAGTTCCGCTATCTCACTTTGCCGATGATCGCGCCGTTCCTGATGATCGCCATGATCATCCGCACCATCGATGCGCTGAAGAGTTTTGACATCATCTACGCCATGACCCAGGGCGGACCGGGCACGGCCTCGGAAACCATCAACATCTATCTCTACAACACCGCCTTCTCCTACTACGACATCGGTTATGGCTCGGCCATGGCCGTGGTGTTTTTCATCGTCATCGTGGCCCTGTCCTTCATCCTCCTGATGCTGCGCCAGCGCTCGCAATGGATCGGCGTGGAGGGCAAATAGATGAGTTCACGGCTGCTCAACCAGATCGGGCTGTTCTTCGCAGCCCTGGTCTTCGTCTCGCCGGCGATCCTGTTCTTCCTCTGGATGATCTCGCTGTCGCTGAAATTCGAGATCGACAACGGCGCCTATCCGCCGATCCTGATCCCCGAACATCTCGCCTGGTCGAACTATGTGAAGGTGTTCGAGGAGAACAATTTCCTGCTCTATTTCTGGAATTCGGTTCTGGTGACCGGCACGGCGACGCTGCTGGCGCTGCTGATCGGCGTGCCGGCCGGCTACGGCATTGCGCGGCTCAAGGCCGAACGCTCGGCGGTCGTCATCATGATCGCGCGCATGACGCCCGGGCTTTCCTATCTGATCCCGCTGTTCCTGCTGTTCCAATGGATCGGCATCCTTGGCACGTTGTGGCCGCAGATCATCATCCATCTGGTGGTGACCGTGCCGATCGTGGTCTGGGTGATGATCGGCTATTTCGAGACCACGCCGATGGAGCTGGAAGAGGCGGCCAACATCGACGGCGCCAGCTCCTGGCAGGTGTTCCGGCTGGTCGCCTTGCCCATCGCCAAGCCGGGCATCGTCGTCGCCTTCATCCTGTCGGTCATCTTTTCGTGGAACAATTTCGTCTTCGGCATCGTGCTGGCCAGCCGTGAGACGCGCACTCTGCCGGTCGCCGTCTACAACATGCTTTCCTATGAGCAGGTCAGTTGGGGGCCGCTCGCCGCCGCGGCATTGGTGGTGACGCTGCCGGTGCTGGTGCTGACCATGTTCGCGCAAAGGCAGATTGTCGCCGGGCTGACCGCTGGCGCCGTCAAGGGCGGTTGAGCCGCGTGGCCCGACATCACTCAATTTTCGGAGATATCCAATGGCATCGGTAACCATCAACAACGTTCAGAAGGCTTTCGGGTCCGCCAAGATCATCCACGATGTCAGCGTCGACATCGCCGACGGCGAGTTCGTCATCCTGGTCGGGCCGTCGGGCTGCGGAAAGTCGACGCTGCTGCGCATGATCGCCGGACTGGAGACGATCTCGGGCGGCAAGATCGCCATTGGCGAGCGCGTCGTCAACAACCTGCGGGCACGCGACCGCAACATCGCCATGGTGTTCCAGAACTACGCGCTCTATCCCCACATGACGGTCGCCGACAATATGGGCTTTGCCCTGAAGATCAAGAAAGCCGATCCGGCCGACACCGCCGGCCGCGTCGGCAGGGCCGCCAGCATTCTGGGCCTGGACAAGCTGCTCGATCGCTATCCGCGCCAGCTCTCCGGCGGGCAGCGCCAGCGCGTCGCCATGGGCCGCGCCATCGTGCGCGACCCGCAGGTCTTCCTGTTCGACGAGCCGCTCTCCAATCTCGACGCCAAATTGCGCGTCCAGATGCGCGGCGAGATCAAGGCTCTGCACCAGCGGCTGGGCACCACCACCATCTATGTCACCCATGACCAGATCGAGGCCATGACCATGGCCGACAAGATCGTCGTGC
Organism: Hyphomicrobiales bacterium; assembly: GCA_900472295.1. Classification (GTDB taxonomy): domain Bacteria; phylum Pseudomonadota; class Alphaproteobacteria; order Rhizobiales; family Rhizobiaceae; genus Mesorhizobium. The sequence goes on from UCIA01000003.1 coordinate 395,992, forward strand.
TGCATGACGGCCTGGTCGAGCAGATCGGCGCGCCGCTCGACCTCTACGACCGTCCGGCCAATCTTTTCGTAGCCGGCTTCATCGGCTCTCCGGCGATGAACTTCATTGCCGGCCATGTCGAGGAAGGCATCTTCCGCAGCGCCGGGGGGCTGACCTTGCCGCTGCCGGAAGGCGTCAATCTGGGCAACGTTCCGGCTGGCGAACTTACCTATGGCATCCGCCCGGAACATATCCGCGCGACCGCCCAGGGCATCTCCGGCACCGTCACGCTGCTGGAAGCCACGGGCTCGGAAATCTTCGCCAAGGTGGATTGTGGCGGCGAGGAAATCTCCTGCCTTTTCCGCGAGCGGCTGGCGTTGAAACAGGGTGCGCCGGTGCACATCCAGGTCGACTGTGCCTGCGCTCATCTGTTCGATGCGAAAAGCGGGCGGCGCATTTGATCCCGGAGGGGGAGGCCGAGAGGAAGCGCGACTTCACCCCGCTTGATGGCTGGCTGGCAGTGCAAATTGACCGTCAACTCTTGCGCGGCCGTACGAATTGGGAAAAAAGTACTGCAGTAGCTCGCTAAGCGCATGAAAAGCATGGTGATCCCGACAGGAATCGAACCTGTGACCTACAGATTAGGAATCTGCCGCTCTATCCTACTGAGCTACGGGACCACGCGGCCCGACACATAGCCGCTTCGGATCGTTTCGCCAAGAGGCTGGCCGAAGGCAAATGAAGAGGCCGGCCGGAGGCAAATCGGCCGGGCCTTCGACAGTATATGTCAGGCTGCCAATGCCGTTTCGGCCAGCTTCACCCAATAGCTCATGCCGTGCGGGATGACCTCGTCGTTGAAGTCGTAGGCCGGGTGGTGGAGACCCGCCGTATCGCCATTGCCGATGAAGATGAAGGCGCCGGGGCGCGCTTCCAGCATGTAGGAGAAATCCTCGCCGCCCATCACCGGCTGGATGGCGCGGTGGACCTGGGTCTCGCCGGCCACGCTGGCCGCGACATCGCTGGCAAAGACGGTTTCTTCCGGATTGTTGAAGGTAACGGGGTAGTTGGCGTCATAGTCGACAGTGATCGTCGCGCCGAAGGCGGTGGCGATGCCGTCGCAAATGGCGCGGATGCGCTCCTCCGACTTCCTGGCTATCTCCTTCTTCAGCGTGCGCACGGTGCCGGCGATCTCGGCGGTCTCTGGAATGACGTTATAGGCGTCGCCGGCGTGGAATTTGGTCACCGACACCACCACGGCCTCGACCGGATCGGTGCTGCGCGAGGCAACCGTCTGCAAAGCGCCGACAAGCTGGCTGGTGATGACGATCGGGTCGATCGTGCCGTGCGGCATCGCCGCATGGCCGCCGCGGCCCTTGACGGTGATGGTGAACTCGGCCGTTGCCGCCATGATCGGGCCCGGCCTGATGGCGAACTGGCCGACCGGCAGGCCCGGCATGTTGTGCATGCCGAACACCCTGGAGATGTCGAAGCGGTCCATCATGCCGTCCTTGACCATCTCGTTGCCGCCGCCGCCGCCTTCTTCGGCCGGCTGGAAGATGACAGCCACGGAGCCGGCGAAATTGCGCGTCTCGGTCAAATACTTGGCGGCGCCGAGCAGCATTGCCGTGTGGCCGTCATGGCCGCAGGCGTGCATTTTGCCGGGAATGGTCGAGGCATAGGACTTGCCGGTGATCTCGTTGATCGGCAGCGCGTCCATGTCGGCGCGCAGGCCGATGGTTTTGCCGTCACCCTTGCGGCCATGGATGATGCCGACGACGCCGGTCTTGCCCAACCCCGTCACCACGTCGTCGCAGCCGAATTCCTTCAGCTTTTCGGTAACGAAAGCGGCGGTCTTGAAGACGTCGAAATTCAGTTCTGGCGTCTGGTGAAGATGGCGTCGCCAGCCGGCGACTTCATCCTGCATCTCGGCGGCGCGGTTGAGAATCGGCATAATGGTTCCATCTCGCTGTTGGAGCAGACAGCGTCAGCCTGCTACTTTGCAATTGTGATTGCCAGGCGCTTTGCCATCTTGGCGTCACATAGGGTAAATAGCACCGCAACACTATGATCCGGAAATTGAGGGCCGGATCGTATCATGCTGGCCATCGCGTAACGAAATCTTACGGAGCCAGGGGCGACTACGGCAAGAGGCGATTTCGGATTCGATCATGCGGCACAGGCATTTCCTCAAATTACTGCTAACGGGCGCCCTGGCGCTGCCGATGCTGGCCGGCCCTGCGCTGGCCAATCCAGTTGTGGTCTTCGACCTCAACACCGGCAAGGTCCTGCAACATCAGGATGCTTTCAGCCGCTGGTATCCGGCTTCGCTGAGCAAGCTGATGACGGCCTATGTCACCTTCCGGGCGATTGCGGCCGGCGAGGTCCAGCTCGATTCGCCGATCAAGGTAACCAAGCATTCCGCCGGCGAGCCGCCCAGCAAGATGGGTTTCAAGCCGGGCTCGGTGATGCGGCTCGACAATGCGCTGAAGATGATGCTGGTCAAGTCGGCCAACGACATCGCCATGGCCGTCGGCGAGAATATAGGCGGCTCGCAGGCCGGATTCGCCATCCGCATGAACGCCGAAGCGGCGCGGCTCGGCATGACCGGAACACATTTCGTCAACCCCAATGGGCTGTTTTCGCCGGAACAGTATACGACGGCTCGCGACCTTGCCCTGCTGGTGATGGCGATCCGCAAGGATTTCCCGCAATATGCACCCTGGTTTTCGATCGAAGGCCTTGCCGTAGGCAAGAAGGCTATCCCCAACTACAATTTGCTGATCGGCCGATATCCCGGCGCCGATGGCATGAAGACGGGCTTCGTCTGTCCCTCGGGCTTCAACATGATCGGCTCGGCGACGCGCAATGGCCGCACGCTCGTCGCCGTCGTGCTTGGCGAGAAATCGGCAATCAGCCGCGCCGAGACCGCCGCCAGGCTGCTCGACCAGGGTTTTGCCACGCCTGTGCCGAACTGGCTCACGGTCGCGGCCATGCCTTCCTATGGCGATACCATGTCGCCCAACGACATGAAGGACGAGATCTGCAAGAAGAAGGCGCCGGAAGAACAGTCCGAGGCTGCGCCGCCGGTGGCCGACAAGGACGTGCCGAAGTCGCCCTATCAGGAAAAGCTCGACCATGTGCCGACGCTGGTTGCCGTCGGCCTTGGCGGCGCCACCGGGCCGGCGCCGAAGGCGATGCTCGACAAGGGCGGTCAGGAATATGCCGATGTGCCGCTGCCGAGCTGGCGGCCCGACATTCCGGCGCCAAAAGGCTCTGAGCCCGTCGTGGTAGGCTCGGCAACCGCGGTGCAGGGCGACCAGCCGGTCAAAGCTGCGAACTAGCGAGATGGCTGGCTTCCCGATACCCGTCACGGTGCTCACCGGCTTCCTCGGCGCCGGCAAGACGACATTGCTCAACCGACTGCTCAAAGACCCGGCTCTCGTCGATACCGCCGTCATCATCAACGAGTTCGGCGAGGTAGCGATCGACCATCTGCTGGTCGAGCAGGCCTCCGACGGCATCATCCAGCTGTCCGACGGCTGCCTCTGCTGCACGGTGCGCGGCGAGCTGGTCGACACGCTGGCCGATCTGGTCGACCGGCTGCAGACCGGCCGTATCGCCAAGCTTGCCCGCGTCGTCGTCGAGACCACCGGGCTTGCCGATCCGGCGCCGGTGCTGCAGTCGATCATGGCGCATCCGGCCCTTGTCCAGGCGTTCCGGCTCGATGGCGTCATCACGCTGGTCGACGCGGTCAACGGCAATGCCACGCTCGATGGCCATGTGGAGGCGGTCAAGCAGGTGGCGGTCGCCGACCGCATCGTGCTGACCAAGGTCGACCTGGCCGGCGATCCCGGCGATATCGAGGTTTTGCGGGCGCGGCTCAAGCTGCTCAATCCTGGCGCCAATGTGTTGGAGGCCGGCGACAGCCGAACCGGCGTGGCGGCGCTGTTCGATTGCGGCCTATACAATCCGGCGACCAAATCCGCTGACGTCCAGCGTTGGCTCGGCGAAGAAGCCGCGCACGACCACGAACATCACCATCACCATGGGCATGGCGATCACGACCATGGTCATCATCATGCCGATCATGGGCACCGCCACGATTCCCGCGTGCGCTCCTATTCGCTGGTCCATGACGGTCCGGTGCCGTTTTCGGCGATCGAAATGTTCCTCGACCTGCTGCGCTCGGCGCATGGCGACAAGCTGCTGCGCATGAAGGGCGTCATCGAGCTCGCGGAAGACCCGTCGCGGCCGCTCGTCGTCCACGGCGTGCAGAAGATCCTGCATCCGCCGGCGCGGCTGCCGGCCTGGCCGGACGGCCAACGCGGCACCAGGCTGGTGCTGATCACGCTCGACATGCCGGAAGACTATGTCCGCCGGCTGTTCGCCGCCTTCACCAACCGGCCGTCGATCGATACGCCGGATCGCGCGGCGCTGCAGAGCAATCCGCTGGCGATTGCCGGGGGCTGAGGCTCAGGCTTGCGGTTCGCCGCGCTCGACCAGGAAGCGATGACCGCCGGTGACAGCTGCCGTTTCAACCAGCTGGTGGCCGGCGTCGGTACAAAAGGCTGGGATGTCGATGACGGCCAGCGGGTCGGTGGTCTCCAGCCAAAGCCGGCTGCCCGGCTGCATCGCCGCCAGGCGTTTTTTTGCCTTGAGAACGGGCAGGGGGCAGTTCAGGCCCTTGAGATCATAGATCGCAGTGCGTTCGGCCAAAGCTTGAGAACTCAGCCGCCGAACATGCCGAGCAGCTTGTTCTTGATCTTCGACATCCGGCCTTCCTCGGGAGCGGGCTCGGCGGGCGCTGCCTCGACGCTCGCGGTGGCGACCGGCTGCTGGGCGGCCTGCTTGGCGGCTTCCTTTTCGGCCAGCATCTGGGCCTTGGCAGCTTCTTTTTCGGCGAGTGCCTGGGCCTTGGCGGCTTTCGCGGCCTCGATCGCCGCAACCCGCTGTTCTTCGGCCTTGCGCTTGGCTTCCTTCTCGGCGTCGAGTGCCGCCATCTTGCGGCCGGCCGGCGAATCGATGCGGCCCATGCGCGCCGTTTCGGTCACCGTGCCGTCGGAATTCAGCGACGGCGGATCGATCGGCACGCGCTCGCCGCGGGCGCGCCGCTTCGACCAGTCGGAAACGATGCTGGCTTCCTTGATGCCGGCAATGGTCGGCTTGGGCGCCGGCACGCTGGCCTTGACCGCGCCGCTGAAGGCCGTGTCATAGCTGCTTTGATAGTCGTTGTAGGCGCTCTTCAGCGAATCCGGCTGCGTGGTGGCGGGGCAGGCGCCGGTCGGATCGAAAGTCGTGCCTTCGGGCGCCACCTGGTTGAAGACGTAGCGCTTGTTGCAGACGTCAACCTTCGGCGGCACCTTGGTGATCTCGAAATTGTCGTAGCCGACCTTCAGCATCTTCCAGAAATCGTAGTTCGGGTCGTTGCGGTAGCGCGCCATGTTGGCGGCGGTCATGCGGAACGGAAAAGCCTGGATCTGGAACTCGGTCTGGCCGCCCTGGAAGGCGTCACGGCCGAAAGCGTAAATCTGCTCGATCTGCGGATCGGTCATCGAGTAGCAGCCCGACGACGAGCAGGCGCCGTGCACCATCAGATTGGCGCCGGTGCGGCCATTGGCACGGTCATAGGCGTTGGGATAGCCGATGTTGAAGGACAGATGATAGTTCGAGCGCGGGTTCATCTGCGACGGGCGAACCGTATAGAAACCTTCCGGCGCCTGGCGGTCGCCCTCGGTGTATTTGGGGCCGAGCTTGCCCGACCATTTGCAGATGTCGTAGCTGGCGACCATCTCGTAGCGGCCGTTGGTCTTGGCCTTCCAGATTTCGAGCTTGCCCTCTTCCTTGAAGATACGGGCCATCACCGACGAGGTGCGGATCATGCCCTTGGCCTTCATGTCGGCCAGGATCTTGTCCGGCAGCGGCTTGCTGGCTTCGGGCGCGAAATTCTTCATCGAGGAATCGTTGCAGCCGGCAACGCCGAGGGCGGCGATCAGAAGTCCGGTGCGGGCGAGCTTGGCAAACATGGGTACGGCTATGTCTTTTTCTCGGGTCGCGAGCCGGACAGCGCCGGCTCCGCATGCTGAACATTTGACGGACCCTAAGCCCGTTAACCTTGAAAATTCCTTACCGCAAGCGCTGGGCGGCTTCCCTCACCGCAATGCGCCTCGCTTTACGGACTTTTTATTGAACCGAATGTGGCGGCATTTTTGTGGCGAAATTGCTCCATAGCGCCACATTGCGGTGCGCAACCGGCAAATCAGAGGCTGCGGCCCATCGCCAGGTATTTTTCACGGCGCTGCTCGCGAAAATCGGTGTTGGCGCCTGCAAATTCCTGCATCGTCTTGGCAATGAGGTCGCCGGTGGAGGCGATCACCGTTTCGGGCGCGCGCTGGGCGCCGCCGAGCGGCTCGGGAATGATGGCGTCGATGATCTTCATTTGCAGAAGGTCCTGGGCGGTGATCTTCATGTTGGTCGCCGCATCCTTCAGGCGGGTGGTATCGCGCCACAGGATAGAGGCCGCGCCCTCCGGCGAGATCACCGAATAGATGGCGTGTTCCAGCATATAGACGCGGTTGGCGGTGGCGATGGCAATAGCGCCACCCGAGCCGCCTTCGCCGATGACGATCGAAATCGACGGCACTTTGAGGCTGAGACAGGTCGAGGTCGAGCGCGCGATGGCTTCCGCCTGGCCGCGCTCCTCGGCACTGACGCCGGGATAGGCGCCGGCGGTGTCGACCAAGGTCAGAAGCGGGATCTTGAAGCGGTCGGCAAGCTCCATCAGCCGCACCGCCTTGCGGTAGCCTTCAGGGCGCACCGAGCCGAAATTGTGCTTGAGCCGGCTCGCCGTGTCCGAGCCCTTTTCCTGGCCGATGACGGCCACCGGTTCGCCGCGGAAGCGGGCGAAGCCGCCGATGATCGCCTGGTCTTCGCCGAAATTCCGGTCGCCGGCAAGCGGCGTGAAATCACTGAACAGTCCCTTGATGTAGTCGAGGCAATGAGGTCGGTCGGAGTGGCGCGCCACCTGCACCTTGTTCCACGGCGTCAGCGCCTTGTAGATGTCACGCAGCGCGTCGCGGGCCCGCTTTTCGAGCTTGGCGATCTCATCGGCGACATCGACCGCCTCGCCATTCTCGGCAAGCTTCTTCAACTCGAGGATCTTGAGCTCAAGGTCCTGCACCGGCTTTTCGAAATCGAGATAATTGTACATTCGTGAGCGGACCGATGCGTCGGAAGGCAAAGACTGGCGGGACCCGGGAAATGGCGGCTCCGCGCGGTGGAACGTGCCCTCACATAGCGATATGAGGCCTAGTCGGCAAGCGGATGATGATCGTTGACCAGCCGCACCAGCCGCTCTTCCAGCACATGGGTGTAAATCTGCGTGGTCGAGATATCGGCATGACCGAGCAGCTGCTGCACGGCCCTGAGATCGGCGCCGTTCTGCAGCAGATGGCTGGCAAAAGCATGGCGCAGCACGTGCGGCGATATTTTTGCCGCTGATATGCCGGCCCGCGCGGCAAGGCCTTTCAGGTCGCGGGCAAAGACCTGCCGGGAGAGAAAGCCGCTGTCGCCGGCAGCCGGAAACAGGAACGGGCTGTCGGCGAAAGAAGGCACCGTCGCCCGGGCCGCGAGCCAGGCTCGCATTGCGGTGCGCGCCTTGGCCGATAGCGGCACCATGCGCTCCTTGTCGCCCTTGCCGCGCACCATGAAGAAGCGGTCGTCGCGCTGGGCGACGGTCACCGGCAGCCCGACCAGCTCGGAAACGCGCAAGCCGGTGGCGTAGAGCACTTCGACCAACGCATGCAGGCGCAGCGCCGCCAGTGGGTCGCTATCGCCCGCATCGCCGGCCTCAATCGCCGCACGGTCGAGCAACCGGCCGGTATCGGCCTCGCTCATCGTCTTGGGCAACGGCCGGCCTTTCTTCGGGCTGTCCAGCGTGCCGGTCGGGTCGTCGCCGCGCAGGCCTTCGGCGTAGAGGAATTTGAAGAACTGGCGGATCGCCGACAGTTTGCGCGCCTGCGATGTCGGCGCAAAGCCGCGTCCGGCGATGTCGTCGAGGTAGGCGCGGATGTCGGCTGCGGCGGCTCCGGCAAGTCCGCCGCCAATCTGCTCTGATGCGTCTTCCAGGTCGCGACGATAGGAGGACAGCGTGTTTTCGGCGGCCCCGCGTTCGGCGCTCATCATTTCGAGAAAGGCTTCGATGCGAGCCGCGCTGTTCATATCCCTGATGTCAGTTTTTCTTGTTGGTCAGTTCTTCTTGGGGTTCAGCTTTTCCGGCGGGATGCGCACGCTGATTTCCGCTTTTTTCGGCTCGACGAACATCGCCAGCGCCACCATCGTACCATAGGCAATGCCGGCAAGAATCATCATCGTCACGACAAAGCGGAACAGTGTCGGCATCAATCTTCGCCCGTCTTCTTGTTCTGCGATTCCAAACCCTGTGCCCTTATGGGACGCCAATTCGGCCAATTCAAGGACGAAGGATTCTGTTTGACGCCGGTCCCGGCGCGAAAACCGTTGCACTTTCCGAGGCCTGCTCATGGCGCAATGCTTGACGCAAACGGGCTTTTGATGTCGATACGCCGGCAAAGACGGCTTAGAAACAGCACGGTCTCATGAACGCGTTACCACCAAATCCTCCAGGCGAAAGCCATGCCGCACTGCTCGACATGCTGGGCAGCCGCTCGATTGTCTTTGTCGGCCTGATGGGCGCCGGCAAGACGGCGATCGGCCGCAAGGTGGCTGCCATGCTTTCGCTGCCCTTCACCGACAGCGACCAGGAAATCGAAAGCGTGTCGCGCATGACCGTGCCGGAACTGTTCGAGCGCTATGGCGAACCCGAATTTCGGGCGCTGGAGCAGCGCGTCATCCTGCGCCTCTTGGAAAACGGGCCGCAGGTGCTGTCGACCGGCGGCGGCGCCTTCATGAATGCACAGACGCGTGAGGCGATCGCGGGCCATGGCGTCTCGGTGTGGCTGAAGGCCGAGCTCGATCTGTTGATGGAGCGCGTTTCCAAGAAGCAGAACCGGCCCTTGCTCAAAAACCCCGATCCACGCGCTGTGCTTGAGCGGCTGATGGGGGAGCGCTATCCGGTCTATGCGACCTCCGACGTCACCGTGACGACCCGCGACGACCGCAAGGAGGTCATTGCGACCGAGGTTGTCGACGCGTTGTGCGGGCATTTCGGCATTCCGGCGGCCGGGGCGCCGGGCGAGGTACGGCCATGAGCGAACCGGTCATTGTCGAGGTCGGTCTTGGCGAGCGCACCTATGACATTCTGATCGGCCCAGGCCTGCTAGCGCGCGCCGGCGCCGAGCTGTCGCGCCGGCTGCCCGGCACAAGGGCCGCCGTGGTCACCGACGAGAATGTTGCCGCGGCCCATCTTGAGATACTGAAGGCGGGTCTTGAAAAAGGCGGCATCCAGCCGGCTGTTATCACCTTGCCGGCCGGTGAAAAGACCAAGAGCTTTGCCCATCTCGAAGAGGTGGTCGACGGCGTGCTCGCCGCCAAACTGGAGCGCGGCGACGTCGTCATCGCGCTCGGCGGCGGCGTTATCGGCGACCTGACGGGCTTTGCCGCAGGCATCGTGCGCCGCGGCATGAATTTCGTGCAGATCCCGACCTCGCTATTGGCGCAGGTCGATTCCTCTGTCGGGGGCAAGACCGGCATCAACAGCCCGCGCGGTAAGAATCTGGTCGGCGTCTTCCACCAGCCGAAGCTGGTGCTGGCCGACACCGAAGTGCTCGACACGCTGCCAATCCGCGAATTTCGCGCCGGCTATGCCGAACTCGCCAAATACGGGCTGATCGATCGCCCGGAGTTTTTCGTCTGGCTGGAGAAAAACTGGGGCCGCGTGTTTGCCGGTGGACCGGAGCGCACCGAAGCCATTGCCGAGGCCTGCCGCGCCAAGGCCGATGTCGTAGCCCGCGACGAGTTCGAGACCGGCGACCGCGCACTGCTCAATCTCGGCCACACATTCGGCCATGCGCTCGAAGCTGCCACGCAGTATGACGGCGCTCGTCTCGTCCATGGCGAGGGTGTCGCCATCGGCATGGCGCTGGCGCATCGGTTTTCGGCGCGGCTCAATCTGGCCAGCCCCGACGATGCGGCACGCGTCGAAACGCATCTTCGCACGGTCGGCCTGCCCTGGCGGATGTCCGACATATCAGGCGAATTGCCGGATGCCGAGGCGCTGCTTGCCTTCATCACCCAGGACAAGAAAGTGTCGCGCGGCGCGCTAACCTTCATCCTGACGCACGGAATCGGCCAGGCCTTCATCGCCAAGGACGTGCCGGCGTCGGAAGTGCTGTCCTTCCTCAGGGAAAACCATCCGGCTAACCGGAAAGCCGGCTGAGATGGGCACCGGCTGGACCGTCGTCGCCGTCCTTGTAATCCTCATCCTGCTGGTCGTGGCCGTGCGCACGCGCCTGCTTGCCATGTTCGGCTACGAGCTGTCGCGCATCGAACCGCTGAGGTCGACCCAGGACGAGTTGCGCGGCGCGGTCGACGATTTCCGTCGCGACGGCCAGATGGTGCGCGAGGACCGCGACCGCGTCGGCGGGCTGTTCGACCTTGCCGAGCTCGAAGTCTCCGACATCATGGTCCACCGCACCAATATGCGCTCGGTCAATGCCGACAATGCGCCCGAAGCGGTGGTGCGCGAGATCCTGCAGAGCCCACACACCCGCATGCCGCTGTGGAAGGGCTCGCTCGACAACATTGTCGGCGTGCTGCACGCCAAGGATCTGCTTCGGGCGCTGAACGAAGTCGGCAACGATTTTTCCCGCATCGACGTGATGAAGATCGCGTCGAAGCCGTGGTTCGTGCCCGACACCACGACGTTGCAGGAACAGCTCAACGCCTTTCTGCGCGCCAAGGCGCATTTTGCCATCGTCGTCGACGAATATGGCGAGGTCGAGGGGCTGGTGACGCTGGAGGATATTATCGAGGAAATCGTCGGCGAGATTGCCGACGAGCACGATGTCGACATCCAGGGCGTCAAGCAGGAAGCCGACGGCTCGGTCGTCGTCGACGGCACGGTGTCGATCCGCGATCTCAACCGGGCCCTCGACTGGAACCTGCCGGACGAGGAAGCCACCACCATTGCCGGCCTGGTCATCCACGAGACGCAGTCGATCCCCGAGGAAAAGCAGGCCTTTACCTTCCACGGCAAGCGTTTCGTGGTGATGAAGCGCGACAAGAACCGGATCGCCAGGATCAGGATCAGGCCAGCCGGCGACGCCTAGCTCGGCCCGCGTTACCAATCATTCATTGCAACTAGACGGCGCCAAGGTGCATTTTCGCCCCGGGCAACCAGGAGACGATGATGATAGACCGGCGAACCCTGCTTCTTGCGTCGTTGGCCGCGATGTTGCCGGTTGGCGCTGCAACAGCCTCGGGGAGGCCGTCTCCGCAGACGGTCGATTACGGACCGGCTAGGCTCGACATCTATGCGCCCGAGGGCGCCAGTGGCCTGCCGGTGGTATTTTTCGTCCATGGCGGCACCTGGCAGTTCGGCAAACGTAGCCAGGTTGGCGCCAAGCCGGCCTTCCTGCTCGCCAATGGCTTCTGCTTTGTCTCCATTGACTATCGCATGCTGCCGGAGGCCGACGTTGCGACCCAGGCCAGCGATGTTGAAAAGGCCTATGCCTATGTCAGGGCCAACATCGCCCAGCACGGCGGCGATCCCAATCGCATCGTCGGCATGGGCCATTCGGCCGGCTGTCACCTGATCGCGCTGACCGGCATGCGCGGCGGGCTGCCCGGTGTGGCGGCGCTGATCCTCGACGACACCAGGGCGTATGATCTTGCCGCGCTTGAGAAAAGCGGCGGCATGGTGCGAGCCTACGCCCGTGTGTTTTCCGATCCCGCGCAATGGGCAGCTCTGTCGCCGGCGAGCTATGTCGACGGCGCCAAGCATCCGCCGACCTTCATCGCCTACTCCCGCGCCGATGGCCGCGACGAGCAATCGAAAGCTTTTGCCGAGCGCCTGCGCGCCACGGGCACCGAAGTGACCCTGTTCGACGGCAGCGCCTATACGCACATGTCGATCAACCATGATTTCGGCGAGGATGGTGACGCGTTGACCGCCGCGGCGCTGGCGTTCCTGAAATCGACCGTCGGCTGATAGCCTTGAGTGTCCTGGATCAGACCAAAAATCCCGACGGGATATTGCCGTGCCGGCGCGCATAGGTGCAATTGCTCTCTTCGACCATGAGCCGGAGGGAATGTCATGAATGGTGCCGACCTGCTGTGCGACGTGCTCCTGGCCAATGACGTCACCGTCTGCTTCGCCAATCCTGGCACATCCGAAATGCATTTCGTCGCCGCATTGGACCGCAAGCCTCAGATGCGGTGCGTGCTCGGCCTGTTCGAGGGCGTGGTGACAGGTGCTGCCGACGGCTATGCGCGCATGACCGATCGTCCGGCGGCGACGCTGCTGCATACTGGACCGGGCCTGGCCAATGGCCTTGCCAACATGCACAACGCAAGGCGTGCACGCAGCTCGATGATCAACATTGTCGGCGACCACGCCTCTTACCATCTGCCGCTCGACGCGCCGTTGACCAGCGACATCGAAGGCCTGGCGGCGCCGATGTCGAACTGGGTCGGCCGGGTCAAGGGTCCGGCCGATATCGTCCCGGCAGCGGAGGCGGCGTTCCGCGCCTCGCAGACACCACCGAGCGTCGCGACGCTGATCCTGCCGGCGGATGCAGCCTGGGGCGAGGTCGACGCGGTTTCACCCAGCAAGGTGAAGCTTTCGCTGCCGCCCGCCGTCGACATGGATGCCGTGCGCACGGTTGCCGAGGCGATCCGCGCCGCGCCGGGCCGAGTCGGCATGGTGGTGCGCGGGCTGGCGGCGCGGGCCGATGCGCTCGCAATTGCCGGGCAGATCGCGGCGGGAGCCGATGTCAGCCTGTTCAGCGAGGTGCTGATCGCCCGCATGCAGCGCGGCCGCGGGCGGTTCGCGCCGACGCGCATTCCCTATCCGGTCGATGCGGCGACGGCGACGCTGCGGGATATCGACGTGCTGGTGCTGGTCGGCGCCAAGGAGCCGGTCGCCTTCTTCGCCTATCCCGGCAAGCCGGGGCGGCTGGTTCGGGACGATTGCCAGGTGCTTTCGCTGGCGGCGCATGGGCAGGATCTGAAGGCGGCGCTGGAAGCGCTGGCCGATGAGCTCGGCATCAAGCCGACACAGCAATTCGCCACTGCAACGGCCTTTCCGGACGAACCGACGCCAAACGGCAAGTTGACCGACGACGCAATCGCACTATCGGTGGCGCGCAAGCTGCCGGACAATGCCATTGTCTGCGACGAGGCCGTCACCTCGGCAAGGCGGTTCTTCGCGCTGTCGGCCTATGCGGCTCCGCACGACTACATGATGGGCACGGGCGGATCGATCGGCGGCGGCATTCCGATGGCAGCCGGCGCGGCCATCGCCTGTCCCGATCGCAAGGTGATCAATCTCGAAGCCGACGGCAGCGGCATGTACACGGTGCAGGGTCTGTGGACCCAGGCTCGGGAAAAGCTCGACGTGATCACGATCGTGTTTTCCAACCGGACTTACGCCATCCTGCATGGCGAGATGAAGAATGTCGGCGTCAATGCGATCGGCGAGAACGCCAGGCGCATGCTCGATCTCGACCATCCGGCCCTGGACTGGGTTGCGCTGGCCAAGGGCATGGGCGTTGAAGCGGCCCGAGCCGACACCTGCGAGCGCTTCGACGCGCTACTGGACAGCGCTCTGTCGCGGCCAGGGCCTTTTCTGATCGAAGCGGTGATCTGAGGCGGAAGAAACGTTACCAGCGGGTCTTTTCGCTAGGTGCGGCCGGTTCGATGGCCAGCGCATGGACGCCCGTTTGCAACTCGTGCGCCAGCAGCTCGTTGACGGCGCGGTGGCGGTCGATGCGGCTCATGCCGGCAAAGACGGGTGAAACGATGCGGACGCGGAAATGCGTCTCGCCGGTGCCGTCATAGGCGCCGTGATGGTCGGAGCCATGATGATGGTGGCCGGCATGGAGGTGGCTTTCGTTGACGATGACCAGCCGCTCCGGCGAAAACGCCTTGTTCAGCTTGTCTTCCATGGTCGCCTGTATGGACATCGCCGGTTCCCTTCACCATATTTGCCAGGCGTATCGGGAAATCGGGATCGATCTCGCCTGGTGCCTGCGCCGCCACAAAATCCGCCATTCGTCGTTCTATGCCGCGATTCAGCCGTTAGGGCGATCATCGCGAAAATGTCAATTCTTGTTTCGCACGTGCGAACAGCCCATAAATGGGTGAGATGAAACCGTACCCCAAATATTTCGAGAAAATTCGGGTCCGCCCCGACAAGGACGCGGAGTTGAAGTCGCGCTCGCCGATCTGCCAGTGGGACGGCTGCAAGGAGGCCGGCACCCATCGCGCACCGGTCGGGCGTATGAAGGAAGGCGAGTATTTCCAGTTCTGTTTCGACCATGTGCGCGAATACAACAAGGGCTTCAACTACTTCTCAGGGGTGCCGGATACCGAGATCGCCCGCTTCCAGAAAGAAGCGATGACCGGCCACCGGCCGACCTGGAAGATGGGCGTCGCCGGCGCCTCGACGCGCTCCTCGCCCGATATGGCGCAGATGCGTTCCGGCCGCGCCGGCTATTACAACCGCATGCGCGACCCGTTCGACCTGTTCAAGGGTCCGAAGGATCCGCGCGAGGCGCGTGATCGCAAGGCCAAGCCGCTTGAGGCCAAGGCGCTGGAAACGCTTGGCCTTGATACAAAGGCGACTGGCAAGGATATCAAGGCGCGCTATAAGGAACTGGTGAAACTCCACCATCCGGATGCGAATGGTGGCGATAGAGGTTCGGAAGACCGGTTCCGCGATGTGCTGCAGGCCTATCGCGTGCTCAAGCAGGCAGGTTTGTGCTGAGCGACCTTACGGTTCGTGACGTTTTCCAACTTTCATAAGGTTGGAAAAGGCTCTAAGACCGCCCCCGGACAAAATGGATTGCCGGCGAAATCAGGCATTTCGCCCGTGGAGACGTTGATAGAGATGAACAAGGTCGATCGCGACATCGCCAATTTGCCCGACACGACGGTGTCGGTGAAGGAAAAATTCGGCTTCGAGTCCAAGATGGTGGTGCCGGCCTATTCGGTAACATCCGAGCATGTGCCGGACATTGATCCCGACTATCTGTTCGACAAGGCGACAACGCTGGCGATCCTTGCCGGCTTTGCCTACAACCGCCGCGTCATGGTGTCGGGCTATCACGGCACCGGCAAATCGACCCATATCGAACAGGTCGCCGCCCGCCTCAACTGGCCTTGCGTGCGCGTCAATCTCGACAGCCATGTCAGCCGTATCGATCTCGTTGGCAAGGACGCCATCGTGGTCAAGGATGGCTTGCAGATCACCGAGTTCCGCGACGGCATCCTGCCTTGGGCCTACCAGCACAATGTCGCGCTGTGCTTCGACGAATACGATGCCGGTCGTCCTGACGTGATGTTCGTCATCCAGCGCGTTCTGGAATCGTCGGGCCGCCTGACACTGCTCGACCAGAGCCGGGTCATCCGCCCGCATCCGGCATTCCGGCTGTTTTCGACCGCCAACACGGTCGGCCTCGGCGACACCACCGGGCTCTATCACGGCACGCAGCAGATCAACCAGGCGCAGATGGACCGCTGGTCGATCGTCACCACGCTGAACTATTTGCCGCACGACAATGAAGTGAACATCGTTCTGGCCAAGGCCAAGCACTATCGTGACGGCAAGGGCAAGGACATCGTCAACAAGATGGTGCGCGTCGCCGACATGACGCGCTCGGCCTTCATCAATGGCGACCTGTCGACTGTGATGAGCCCGCGTACCGTGATCACCTGGGCCGAAAATGCCGAGATCTTCGGCAATATCGGCATGGCGTTCCGGCTGACTTTCCTCAACAAGTGCGACGAGCTGGAGCGTTCGGTGGTGGCCGAGTTCTACCAGCGCGCCTTTGGCGAGGATCTGCCGGAAAGCGCCGCCAACGTGGTGCTGGGGTAAACAGAGCCTCGATGGCGGGTCCGGGCGACAACACGCGCAACAAGTCGAAGACGGGGTCTGAAGCCGACAGCTTCAAGCGCGCCGTCACCGTCTGCATGCGCGCCATTGCGGGTGACAAGGAACTCGAAGTCGGTTTCGCCAAGGACAGGCCCGCCCTTGCCGGCAGCCGTGCCCGGTTGCCGGAACTGCCCAAGAAAGCCTCGAAAGAAGATATCGCCATTACCCGCGGGCTCGGCGATTCCATGGCGCTGAAGCGCGCCTGTCACGATCAGCGCATCCACACCAAGCTGGCGCCGGAAGGCAAGCTGGCGCGCTCGATCTATGATGCTGTCGAACAGGCTCGCGTCGAAGCGATCGGCAGCCGCGCCATGCAGGGCGTCGCCGACAATATCGGCTCGATGCTGGAGGACAAATACGCCAAGGCCAATCTCGTCGACGTCAAGGACAAGGCCGACGCGCCGATCGAGGAAGCGCTCGCGCTGATGGTGCGCGAGAAGCTGACCGGCCGGCCAATCCCGAAGAGCGGCGAGCGGCTGGTGAACCTCTGGCGGCCCTGGGTCGAGGAGAAGGCCAAGGCCGACCTCGACGGATTGTCATCCAAGCTCGGCGACCAGCAGGCCTTCGCCCGCGTCGTGCGCGAGATGCTGGCGTCCATGGAGATGGCCGAGGAACTCGGCGACGACCAGGAGACCGAAGACTCCGAGGACAATGACGAGAACCAGCCGCAAGGCGAGGAGCAGAGCGAGGAGGGCGGTGAAGACGATTCCGGCTCCGAGCAGTCGCAGTCCGAGGATGCCGAGGCGTCGGCCGACGACGAGCAGTCGTCCGAGACGGAGGCGCAAGACGCCACCGCCGACGACCTCTCCGACGATGACGATGCGGATGCGGAGACGCCGGGCGAGGCGCGCCGTAACGACAATCCCTTCACCAACCTGCCCAAAGAGATCGACTACAAGGTTTTTACCACCGCCTTCGACGAGACGGTCGGCGCCGAGGAACTGTGCGAGGAAGAAGAACTCGACCGGCTGCGCGCCTTCCTCGACAAGCAGCTCGCCAATCTCTCCGGCGTTGTCGGGCGGCTCGCCAACCGGCTGCAGCGCCGCCTGATGGCGCAGCAGAACCGCTCTTGGGATTTCGACCTCGAGGAAGGCTATCTCGATCCGGCCAGGCTGGTGCGCGTCGTCATTGACCCAATGCAGCCGCTGTCGTTCAAGCAGGAGCGCGACACCAAATTCCGCGACACGGTGGTGACGCTGGTGCTCGACAATTCAGGCTCGATGCGCGGCCGGCCGATCACGGTCGCCGCGACCTGCGCCGACATACTGGCGCGCACGCTGGAGCGCTGCGGCGTGTCGGTCGAAATCCTTGGCTTCACCACGCGGGCGTGGAAGGGTGGCCAGGCGCGCGAGAAATGGCTGAAGGACGGCAAGCCGCCGAACCCCGGCCGGCTCAACGATCTGCGCCACATCATCTACAAATCCGCCGACCATCCGTGGCGCCGCGCCCGGCGCAATCTCGGCCTGATGATGCGCGAAGGCCTGCTCAAGGAAAATATCGACGGCGAGGCGCTGCTGTGGGCGCACAACCGGCTTATCGCCCGGCCCGAACAGCGCAAGATCCTGATGATGATCTCGGATGGCGCGCCGGTCGACGATTCGACGCTGTCGGTCAATCCGGGTAACTATCTAGAGCGGCATCTGCGCGCCGTCATCGAACTGATCGAGACGCGCTCGCCGGTCGAGCTGCTGGCCATCGGCATCGGCCATGATGTCACCCGCTATTACCGGCGCGCCGTCACCATCGTCGACGCCGAGGAACTGGCCGGCGCCATGACCGAGCAACTGGCCTCGCTGTTTGCCGAGGAAAACGCGCGCGACACGCGTCGCGGCGGCTATCGGCGCGCCGGATGATCTCTTTGCGCGGTGTCTTCAGGCAGACGCTTTTCGCCGCCGCTGCCTTGTTTGGCATAGCTCTGCCGGCATTTGCAGCGGGACGCACCCCGGTCGAGTCGGTCGAAGTCTCGGCACGGCCGATCACCTCCTTTCATATCGGCAGCGTCGACAAACGGTTCGGCCCACTGGAGTTCGTCGGCGGGCTGGAAATGACCTCGCCGACGCGCGATTTCGGCGCGCTGTCGGCGTTTCGTTTTCTCAAAGCCGGCAGCGATTTCATCGGCGTCGCCGACACAGGCTTCTGGTACTTCGGCTCGATAACCCACGATGCCGACAAGCGCCCGTCAGGCATCCAGAATTTTCGCATGCAGCAGATGGTCGATGAGAAGGGTCGGCCGATCGACAAGAAATGGCAGGTCGACGCCGAGGGCCTGGCCGTCAAGGATGGCATCGCCACCGTCGGCTTCGAGCGCAACCACCGCGTCGCCCAGTTCAAGGTCGACCCCGACAACATGAAGGCGCCGTTCAAGCAGCTGAACTTCCTGGTTCCGGCCCATGAGCTTCGTCAGAACCGCGGCTTCGAGACCGTCACCCATGCCAATCCCAACGGCCAGCATGAGGGCGGGCTGGTGGTGGTTTCGGAAAAGAGCCTCGACAAATCAGGCAACATCTATGCGGCCATCATCGAAGGGCCGCACAAGGGTGTCTTCACCGTCAAGCGCAATGGCGATTTCGACATCACCGACGGTGCCTTCCTGCCGGATGGCGATCTGCTGCTGCTGGAGCGGAGTTTCTCGATGGCCGGCGGGGTGAAGATGCGGCTCAGACGCATCTATGGCGAAAGCGTCGCTAAGGGCGCTGTCGCCGACGGACCGGTGTTGATGGAAGCCGATATGGGCTACCAGATCGACAATATGGAAGGGCTCGACGTCTGGACCCGCGACGACGGAGCGGTGATGGTGTCGCTGATCTCGGACGACAACCACTCGATCCTGCAGCGCAACCTCTATCTGGAATTCATCCTGCACAAGGATTGAGGGTCGTAGACCTATCGCGGGTTGGTGGCGATCCAGATGACATGGCGGGCGCCGCGTTTGCCATTGGCCCGCGTCTTCACTTCTTCCACGGCAAAACCTGCCTGCTTCAGTCGCCGCGTAAAGCCGCTGTCAGGCCCTTGCGACCACACCGCCAGCACGCCACCAGGTTTTAGTGCCGCACGCGCCGCGGCGAGGCCTGCAGCGCCGTAGAGGGCATCATTGCCCTTGTAGACGATGCCTTCAGGGCCATTGTCGACATCGAGCAGGATGGCGTCCCAGGCGGCCTTGTCGGATCTTATGATGTGACCGACATCAGCCTCAAAGACGCTGACACGAGGATCGTCAAGGCAGCCGTCGAAAAGGGCTGCCATCGGGCCGCGCGCCCAGGCAACGACCGCCGGAACAAGTTCGGCAACGGTGATGCCTGCGTCTGCACCCAATTCGGCAAGTGCGGCACGCAGCGTAAAGCCCATGCCGAGGCCACCGATCACGACTTTCGGTCGGTTGTGTCCGGCGATCCTTTCGCAGGAGAGTTTTGCCAGCGCTTCCTCGGAGCCGCTAAGGCGGCTGTTCATCAGCTCGTTTGTGCCGAGCATGATCGAAAATTCGCTGCCGCGCTGCTTTAACCGCAGTTCCTGCCCGCCATCCGGTGTTTTGGCCGAGTCGAGCTGGACCCAGGGAATCATAGCGTCAAGCGGCCACAGCCGGCTGGCTCCAGCGGGCGGCGAGCAGCCGGTAGGGGATCAGCGCGACAATTGCGATGATCAGCTTCACCGAGAGGTCGCCGAGCGCCCAGGAGACCCAGCGCATGGTCTCGACCGGCAGCACGCCCATCAGCGGCGCCGTCTCCAGCGCGAAGCTGTCATTCGGCCCGGCAAAAGCGAAGACGGCTGAAAAGGCGATGCTGAAGAACACCACGGTGTCGAACACCGAACCGACCAGCGTGCCGACGATCGGCGCGCGCCACCAGCTCTGCCGGCGCAGCCGGTTGAACACGGTGACGTCGAGCAATTGCGCGCACAGGAACGCAGCACCCGAAGCCGCAGCAATGCGCACCAGCCGGTCGGCTGATGTCTCGAATTCGATCAGGCCGTGGCGAAACAGGAAGGGCGGGATGAGGATCGAGCAGACCACCGCCGTCATGAAGCCGACAAAGACGATGCGGCGCGCCACGGTCGGGCCGTAGCGTCGGTTGGCAAGGTCGGTGACCAGGAAGGAGAAGGGATAGGTGAAGGCGCCCCAGGTCAGGATGTCGGCCAGCGACAGGCCGCCGACCTGGCCTTGCATCGGGAACTGAACGAGGATGTTCGAGGCCACGACGACAAGCGCCATGGCGGCCACAAAGGGCAGATATCGCGAGAAGGAAGTCATTTTTTTATCCTGGGTAATGGAACCAGCCAGGCGCTATCCGAAGTGCGGATCGCGCTGCCTTACAAGTTCTAAGCACCGGATCGCTCCGATGCTGCTGCCTTAGAAGTTTTGAGCATCGGATTGCTCCGATGCTCAGGGCGGTCGTCCCCCGCCTTAAAGTCTTAAGCGGCGGGCTGGTCAGCCAGTTTCTTGGCGATCTGCTTCTTCAGCAGGCGCGCACGCTGCGACAATTCCTTGGCGTCGGCCTTGGCCAGGAAGGCGTCGAGGCCACCGCGATGCTCGACCGAACGCAGTGCGTTGGCCGAAATGCGCAGGCGCACATTCTGGTTCAGCGCTTCCGAAATCAGCGTCACGTTGACGAGGTTCGGCAGGAAGCGGCGCTTGGTCTTGTTGTTGGCGTGGCTCACATTGTTGCCGGTCATAACTGCCTTGGCAGTGAGTTCGCAGGTACGGGACATGGTTCTAACCTTCAGTTCTGTCTAAGCCTGCCAAACCTTGTTCGCCCGCGCCGGGTGGCGCGCGGTTTCAGTCAGGCGGCCTTATGGAAAAGTTGGCGTTCCATAGTTGCATTTCGCCAATGCGTCAAGCTCGGGCTTGCCCACGACTGTGACAAGCATTCCACATAAAGGCCGGAATTCAGCCTATAAGCGGTCGGATAGGGACATTTCAAGCCGGAGTCGCCCGCCTCCGGTTAAAAAAAATCAAGGACCGAGCCCGCCATGCTTCGCCCGTCACATGCCGTTGCCGCCATGCTTGTCGCCGCCTTGCCGACATCGACCCTTGCCGCCGCGCCGGCCGCCGCCCCACAGTCCTTCAAGGGCGAATACACGGTGTCGTTTCTCGGCCTTTCGGTGGCCAAGGCGACATTTTCCAGCCACTACGAAGGCGATAGCTATTCCATAGACGGCACTGTCTCCAGCGCCGGTCTCGCCACCCTGTTCGACGATACGAGCGGTACGATCTCGTCAAAGGGCAAGATCCTGGGCAAAAAGATGCAGCCGCAGGCATTTCGCGCCGACTACAAGTCCGGCAAGAAGGCCTCCGTGGTCGATATCCGCTTTGCCAATGGCGCGGTTACCGCCACCCAGGTCATTCCCGAGCCGAAAAAGCGCAACCCCAAGACCTGGGTCCCGCTCGGCAGCAGCGATCTGGCATCGGTGCTCGATCCGATGGCCGCCACCGTCATCCATGCCGACAGCCTCGACCAGGTCTGCGGGCGCAAGGTGAAATTCTATGATGGCGAGATGCGCGCCGACCTGACGCTGACCTACGCCTCGAAAGGCTCGATCTCGGTCAAGGGCTACAAGGGTGACACCGTCACCTGCAAGATGAGCTTCGAGCCGGTGGCGGGTTACCGCAAGGGCCGCAAGGCGCTGAATTACCTGAAGAAGAAGAGCCAGATGATGGTGACGTTTGCACCGCTCGGCCAAACCGGCGTATATGCGCCGATCCACGCTACGGTCGGGACGCAGATCGGCACCTTGACCGTCAGCGCGGGGCGGTTCGAAGCTACTGAATAGACGCCCCCACCCGAAAAGAAATGGGGCGCGTCGCCGGAGACGGGCATGGGGCGCGCAACACTGATCGGGTTCTCGGCGGTTGCCATGTGGGCGCTGCTGGCGTTGCTCACCGACGCGTCCGGGCAGGTGCCGCCATTCCTGCTGTCGGCCATCACCTTCACCATCGGCACGGCTGTCGGGCTGGTTGCCCGGCTGTTCATGCCGGCGACTGACAAGTCCAGCAAGATCCCGCGCCAGGTCTGGGTGATCGGCATTGCCGGCCTGTTCGGCTACCACTTCTTTTATTTTACCGCGCTGCGCAACGCGCCGGCGGTGGAGGCGAGCCTGATCGCCTATCTGTGGCCGCTGCTGATCGTGCTGGGCTCGGCGCTGATGCCGGGCGAGAAGCTCGCCTGGAACCATGTCGTCGGTGCGCTGCTGGGGCTGGCCGGCACAGTGCTCATCGTCACCAAGGGTGGCGGGCTGGCCTTCGATGCGCGCTATGCCTTCGGCTATGCGATGGCGGCCGTCTGCGCGCTGCTGTGGTCGGCCTATTCGCTTCTGTCGCGGCGCTTCCCGGCGGTGCCGACCTCGATCGTCACCTGGTTCTGCGCTGCCACCGCAGCGCTTTCCCTGATCTGCCATCTGCTGTTGGAGCAGACGGTGCTACCCGACGGTCCCGGCCAGTGGCTGGCGGTGCTTGGGCTAGGGCTGATGCCGGTAGGTGCGGCCTTCTATGCCTGGGACATTGGTGTCAAGCGCGGCAACATCCAGGTGCTGGGCGCGGCAAGCTATGCAGCGCCGCTGTTGTCGACGCTGGTGCTGATCGCGGCCGGCGTTGCCGAGCCGTCGCTGCGCATTCTCGCCGCCTGCGTGCTGATCACCGGCGGCGCGGCGCTTGCGGCCAAATCGCTGTTCCTGCGCAAGCCGGCCACAGGCGAGGCAAGCGCATGATGCCGTTTCCCGGCGGCATCGACGCCAATGCCAATGCGACGCTGGCGTTTTCGCTGGTGGCGGCGGTGATCTACGCCCTCACCCTTGATATGCAGCCCACACTTGCCCGCTCGGCGGCCAAGACGCTGTCCGTTGCCATGCTTGCCGTGCTGGCCTTCATGCAGAGCGGGCCGCTGCTGCTCGTCGCCGCACTGGCGCTCAGCGCCGTTGGCGACGCCTTCCTGTCACGCGATGGCGAAAAGGCCTTCCTCGGCGGGCTGGCCAGCTTCCTCGCGGCACACATCCTCTATGTGCCGCTGTTCCTGCGCAGCGGCAGCGGCCTCGATGTGCTCGCCACCGAGACATGGCGAGGCGCGATCGCGCTCGCCATGGCGGCCTTCACGGTCGTCATGCTGGCGGCGCTCTGGCGCCGTGTCGGCCCTGGCCTGCGGATGCCGATCGCCATCTATATCGCGGCGATATTGGCGATGGGCATCTCAGCGTTGACACTGGACAATCCGTGGGTCATCGGCGGCGCCGTTATGTTCATGGCGTCGGACGGACTGCTTGCCGCGGAAAAGTTCCTGGTGCCGGCAATAGCGCCTTACCGTGCCGGTATCCGCTACGCGGTCTGGGTGCTGTACTACGCCGCGCAACTGGCCATTACGCTCGGTTTCTTGCTGGGTTAGGGCTGCCAGCCCGGCTCGGCCATTTCGAAGGCGGCGAAGTCGAAGCCCGGCGCCACGGTGCAGCCGACCAGTGTCCACTCGCCGAGACTGCGCGCGGATTGCCACCAGCCGGCCGGCACCACGATCTGCGGCCGCTCGCCCGCCGCAAGTTCAATGCCGAGCACCTGCTCGATCACAGTACTGCCTTGTTCGCACATGGACAGCGCCAACGGGGCGCCGCCATGGAAATGCCAGACCTCGGCCGCGTCCTTGACCCGGTGCCAGGCCGAAATCTGGTCCTGTTCCAGCAAAAAATAAATCGCCGTCGAATGGCCGCGCGCGCCACCGGCGCCGTCGCGAAAGGTTTCGGCATACCAGCCGCCTTCTGGATGCGGCTTGAGGCCGAGCATGGCGATGATTTCAGCGGCGCTGGTCATGGCTCTCCCTGAACGTCACGAGGGTCAGAAGTTGTCCTTGCGCTTGCGGATCTCGGCGAAGACGTCGGCGTCGGAAGCTTTTTCCATGCCGAGATGCTTGCGGATCGCCGGGTCGTGCCAGCGCAGGAATGGATTGGTCGACAGTTCCTCGCCGATCGTGGTCGGCAGCGTCGCCTTGTTGTCGGCGCGCAGCGTCTCGATCTTGGCGGCGCGTTCTTTCAGCGCCGAATTGGTCGGGTCGACCGTCAGCGCAAAGCGGGCATTGGACAGCGTGTACTCATGGCCGCAATAGATGACAGTGTCGGCCGGCAGCGCGGCGAGCTTCTTCAGCGAGTCATACATCACCGGTGGCTTGCATTCGAACAGCCGGCCGCAGCCGAGCGCAAACAAGGTGTCGGCGGTGAACGCCACCTTTGAGGCCGGCAGATAATAGGAGACATGGCCGGCGGTGTGACCTGGCGTTGCGATGACATCGATCCGCTCGCCGCCGAGATGAACGATGGAGCCCTGGCCGACGGTCTCATCGATGCCGGGGATCTTTTCCTTTTCCGCTTCCGGGCCGACGATGCGCAGCTTGAAGCGCTCCTTCAGCGCCAGATTGGCCTCGACATGGTCGACATGGTGGTGGGTGGTCAGGATCACCGTCGGCTTCCAGCCGGTACGCTCGATCGCAGCCAGGATCGGCGCCTCCTCGGGCGCATCGATGATTGCGGTCTCGCCGCTTTTAGGGTCATGCACCAGCACGCCGAAATTGTCGCTGCGGCACATGAACTGTTCGATTTCGACCGGCATCTTCATCTCTCCATCTGTTGGCGCAGACATAGGGCGCTTGGCCGCTGATGTCATCTGGCTTTGCAGAACTTGTAGGCTTTGTTGAACTTGCGCGGCATCGCAGCTACCGTCCCGCGCATGCATTCCGATATCGTCGATCTTCGCTCCTTCTATTCGACTACGCTCGGCCGCCTGGCCGAACGCTCGATCACCATGGCGCTGTCCTCGATATGGGCAACAGTGCCCAACGAACGGCTGGTCGGGCTCGGCTATACGCTGCCATGGCTGGAGCGGTTCGGCACCGATGCCGAGCGGGTGTTTGCCTTCATGCCGGCCACGCAAGGCGCCGTGGTCTGGCCGGCGAACGGGCCGACGGCGACGGCGCTGGTCTTCGACGAGGAGCTGCCGCTGGTCGATTCATGCATCGACCGCATGCTGCTCGTGCATTCGCTCGAGCATGTCGAAAACCCGCGCGAGACGCTGAACGAGATCTGGCGGGTGCTGTCGCCGGCCGGCCGCGTCGTCATCGTCGTGCCCAATCGGCGCGGCGTCTGGGCGCGGTTCGAGCACACACCGTTCGGCAATGGCCGGCCGTTCTCGCGCGGTCAGCTGACCGAATTGCTGCGCGAGGCGAATTTCACGCCGGCCTCCTGGTCCGACGCGCTGCTCTTCCCGCCATCGCCGCGGCGCTTCATGATGCGGTTCCACAATGTGCTGGAACGCGTCGGCCGGCGGTTCTGGCCGATCTTTTCCGGCGTCATCGTGGTCGAGGCGCAGAAGCGGCTCTATCAGGGCGTGCCGGCCGCACAGCGCGCTTCGCGCCGCGTCTTTGTGCCGGTGCTGTCGCCGCATGGCGCCACAAGGCTTGGGCGCCGGGCCGAGGCTGCAGGTGCTGCGCCGCCTCGCCGGGTGAAACCTTCGTGATCATGGCTGAAATTTGCGCCGTGCGGCATTTCTCAACCTATCTGTCGTGATGAACTCGCAACGTCGTTGTATGCGGATGTCCTCATTGCCTTCATTCGGTCTCAGCAACGCTTCCGAACGCAAGGACCTCGTGCATGGCTGATCAACCGGACAAGGCCGCCGCTCAACCGGTCGTCGTCGAGGCCAGCAGCCTGCGCGATCAGGTGGCGACGATCAAACGGGCGCTGGTCGGCTCGCCGCTGCGCAAATGGCTGGTGTGGACGTCGTTCGGCATCATGGCGGTCATTGTCGCGACGTCGATCGGCCAGGTTCTGCTCAACCGCTGGAACCAACCTTTCTACGATGCGCTGGCGCGTCGCGACATGGCGGCCTTCCTGCATCAGCTCATGATCTTTGCCATGATTGCCGGCACCCTGCTGCTGCTCAACATCGCTCAGACCTGGCTCAACCAGATGATCCGGCTGAAGCTGCGCGAGGCGCTGACGCTCGACCTGATCGACCAGTGGATGCGGCCGGCGCGGGCCTTCCGGCTCGCCAATGCCGGCGCCATCGGCGTCAATCCCGACCAGCGCATGCAGCAGGATGCCGCACATCTGTCCGATCTGTCGACGGATCTCGGCGTCGGCCTGCTGCAGTCCTTCATCCTGCTGGTGTCCTTCGTCGGCGTGCTTTGGCAACTCTCGTCGGGCTTCGTCTTCCACATCAATGGCTGGTCGCTGGCGATACCGGGCTACATGGTCTGGGCCGCCTTCCTCTATGCCGGCATCGCCTCCTGGCTGAGCTGGCTGGTCGGACGGCCGCTGATCCGCCTCAATAGCGACCGCTACACGCGTGAAGCCGAGCTGCGTTCCGGCATGGTGCGCGTCAACGAGAATGTCGACGCCATTGCACTCTATCGTGGCGAGGCCGATGCCAAGCGACGGCTGGAAACGGACCTCGGCACGGTGCTGGGCGCTATGCGGCGCATCTATACCGCGCAGATCAACCTGTCCTGGGTGACCGATACCTATGGCTGGATCACTGTCGTGGCGCCGATCCTGGTGGCATCGCCGGTCTATTTCTCCGGCGATATCAGTTTCGGCGGGCTGATGATGGCGGTCGGCGCCTTCAACCAGGTGCACTCGTCGCTGCGCTGGTTCATCAACAACATTGGCGGCATCGCCGACTGGCGCGCCACGCTGATGCGGGTTGCCGACTTCCGCATCGCGCTCGATGAAACCGACGTGCTGCACGACAAGGAAAAGCGCATCGAATTCGGTGACAATGCCAATGGCAGCCTGACCTTCGAGAAACTCGAAGTGGCCTCGCCGGAGGGCTGCACTAAACTTTCAGACAGCCATGTCGAAATCCGTCCCGGCGAGCGCGTCATGATCACCGGCGAGGCCGGCGCCGGCAAGACGCTGTTTTTCCGCGCCATTGCTGGCCTGTGGCCATGGGGCAGCGGGAAAATCGGCCTGCCGGCTGGAGAAACCCTCATCTTCGTGCCGCGTGTCCCGTATCTGCCGGCCGGCACGTTGCGAGAGGTGCTCAATCACGCGAACGGGCATGCGCCCGCCAATGATGCCGACATTTCGGCCGTGCTGGCCGAGGTTGGTCTTGAACGGCTGTCATCGTCGCTCGACCGCGTGGGGCGCTGGGACCATGAGTTGGCCGAGGACGAACAGCGCCTTCTGGGCGTGGCCAGGCTCGCGCTGCGGCAGCCGAAGTGGGTGATCATCGACGAAGCGATGGATGCGTTCGACGGACCCTCGCTGAGGCGCGTGCTGGCGATGCTGGAAAAGCATCTGAAGGGAGCCGCGATCATCAACATCGGGCGCGGCCAGCACAATACCCAGTTCTTTCCGCGCGGCCTGACGATCGTGAAGGATTCCGGTGCACCGGCACTGAAACCCGCCCGCGTCAGGGCCGGCGCCATCGACCCGCCGCCGAAAGGGGCCGTGCGGCGAAAGAAATAGAAGGGCTTCATTTCGCCGCGATCGCGGTGAAGATTCACGGATCGAAACATCCGTGATGCGGCCATGCTCGATGCGCTCAGCCTTCTTGCCTGTCTTGCCTGTGGCCCGGCAACGCCCGTGGCTGCCCCGGCCGTTGCCGTGGATGTCGAACTGGTGCTGGCGGTCGACATCTCGCAGTCGATGGATGAGAGGGAGTTCGCGCTGCAGCGCGCCGGCTATGTCGAGGCGCTCAGACATCCCGATTTCATCAAGGCGGTGCGCGCGGGCACAAGTGGCCGCATCGCGCTTGCCTATTTCGAATGGGCGGGCGTCGTGCGCGAGGATGGCGTCATCGCCTGGCAGGTCATCGACAGTTCAGAGAGCGCCAACGCCTTCGCCGACAGAATAGAGGCGCGGCCGTTCCGCAGCTTTCGCGGCACCTCGATTTCCGGCGCGCTGGCCTTCGGCGCAGGGCTGTTCGAGGGCACCCGCTTCGACGCGGCGCGCAGCGTCATCGACATTTCCGGCGACGGTCCCAACAATACCGGGCTGCCGGTTGCCGCCACACGCGATGCCGCGGTGGCCAAGGGCATCGTCATCAACGGCCTGCCGATCCTGATCAGCCCGTCGCCGACCTTCCGCCATCTCGACCAATACTATGGTGACTGCGTCACCGGGGGACCCGGCTCCTTCGTGCTGCCGATCTATGCGGCCTCCGAGTTCGCCACCGCCATACGCCGCAAGCTGATCCTTGAGGTGAGCGGCATTGCCGATCCGACCGTGGTCCCGGTCGACGCGGCAGTTCCCATGGACTGCCTGCAGGGCGAACGCGACCGGCGGTTTTATTCCGACCCGTATTTCCCGGAACTCGACAAATAAGGCCTGCCGGATAGGTGTCAGACCGGCCGTGCACCATATTTGTCGCGGAATTCGGCATAGAGATCGCGGCGCCAGCGCCGGCCGCCGACATAGCCGCGCAACAGTTGCGGCAGCGAATAACCGAGCGTCTTCGACGACCGGTTGGCGAGATAACCGGAGAAGGCCTGCGAAACCCTGCCCTTGAGCGCGTCGGCAATGAGCTGCCGTGCGATCATGTAGGGCGGAATGTGGGGGTAGCGGTCGGCGATATAGGGGTGCTTGTCGATCAAATTGGCATAGGCTTCGACATAACCATCGCGCTGCCCGGAGATCGAATTCTCCGAATTGTACTTTTTCCAGTCGATCACTTCGGACAATTGCGCGCCGCCGCGACGGGCAAAGCGCAGCAGCAATTCGCGATCCTGCATGCGCGTGACGTCGCTGTCGTAACCGCCGATGGCCAGCAGCGATTCGCGCCGGGCAGTGATTGCCGATCCGGCAATGAAGATCGTCTGCGCAACCAGGGCCCGCTCCAGCGAGTCGCGGCTCAGGAATGCCTCGCGGTTGACGCAGTTGGTGCGGCGGTTGCCCTTCAGCGACACGAAGGAGCTGATGAGCACTTCGAGCGAGGCGTTGTTGTCGAACCGCTCCAGCGTCCGCTCCAGCCGGTCCGGCAAATAGACATCGTCGGAATCGAGAAACGCCACCACCGGCGCCCGCGCCCGCTCGATGCCGGCATTGCGGGCGGCATTGGCGCCTCGCCATTTCGAGCCGACATAGATCAGCCGGGGGTCGCGGATTTCAGCAAGTGCCGCGGCCGTGCCGTCGGTCGAGCCGTCATCGACGACGATGTGCTCGAAACGGGTCAGGTTCTGGGCCAGCACGCTTTCCACGGCGCGCACGACCTGGCTGCGCCGATTGTGCGTCGGCGTAACCACCGTGATGAGGGGGGCGATATCCGAGGTCCTGGCCATTCAGCTGTGACCGACATAAAGCGGCACATGTTCCGGTTCATCCCGGACCAGGCCAAGCGCCATGGCGGCCTGGGCAAGAAAAACCAGAGTGCTAAAGACCAATCCGACGATCAGGGCAAACGGGATCTGCCAGATTGGCATTCCGGTTTGTGGTGCATGGGTAATAAAGCGTTTGCCCACTCGCCAGGACGTCGAAAACCAGCGCCTTGTCGCCTTCAGCAACCGTCCAGCTCGGGACGGTGATTCCAGCGCCACAAATTTGCGGTCCGCATCGCGTCCGGTAACCAAGGCGCGCCAGAAGAAGAACCGCCAGCCGCGCGGGGGGTAATGGCCGGCCCGCGCATCGACCCTGACGAAGTCATCTCCGCTTGCCTGCAACTGGCTGGTGAGCAAGGTGCAGGAGACCTTGAAGCCATTGCTGGCCGGGTAGGGGTGGTTGACCAGCCATGTTCTGCGAAAGGCGCAATTGTTGGCGGTCATTGCTCGCCTGGAAGCGAAGCGTTGATCACCGTCGCGCAGCGGGAAGAACCATAGAAGGGCAAAGGTCCGTGAGGCAAAATCGTCATAGTCGAGATAGGTGTAACCGCTCACCGCAGTCGTGCTCGGATTCTCCAGCGGTTTGAGCAGCGTCGACAGCCAACCGTGCTCCGCCTTAGTGTCAGAATCGGCGAAAATGACGACGTCGCCCGTAGCCAGCTCGGCGCCCCTGTTCTTGACTTCGTAGTACCGGCCTCCGGTGCAAGCGCTGAAGACCAGCTTTGTAACCGTGCCAAGTTGCGGGACAAGTTCGCCCATACGCTGCTGGAGAAGCGGCGTGTCGGTATTCGGTCCGCTGTGGACGATTATAAGCTCCGGTTTGGTGTATTGGTCGTCCGCCGTCGCCCTTTCGATCTCCCGCGCCAAAGCAGTGAATGAAACGCCAACCTCATCTTCGTCGAGGGACTTGGCGTTTTCCATTTCGACAACGATCGAATATGTCTGTTTTTTAGATTCCATGCTCCGCCCGGCGTCATGTTGCGTGGCGGACGCTACAAAGAACATCTCCCTATGTCATCAGAAGATGCGAGGGGCGACCCATCCACAATGACGAATTTCGGGCCGCGCGCTCCAATAGCAACACCCGCGCGGGACCCGGCGGCCCTGCATTCGAGGGCAGATTCGCGCGTCGCCTTGACGGCGTTCCCATTACCTCCGGCGTAATCGACCGATGGCCATCATCCCGGCAGATTGCTCCCATGAAGCCGGTTGTTCGGCTTTGATGAAACAGGGAGTTCAGCCATGACCGCCTACGCCGTCGCCCATATGCGCCAAGTCACAATGGGTCCGCAGATCGTTGAGTATCTGCACAAGATCGATGCCACGCTGGAGCCGTTCGGCGGCCGCTATCTCGTTCACGGCGGTGAGCTGGACGTGATCGAAAACGAATGGCCCGGGCACCTGATCGTCATCGAATTTCCGGACAAGGAG
Organism: Hyphomicrobiales bacterium; assembly: GCA_900472295.1. Lineage (GTDB taxonomy): Bacteria > Pseudomonadota > Alphaproteobacteria > Rhizobiales > Rhizobiaceae > Mesorhizobium. The sequence continues at coordinate 426,748 of UCIA01000003.1, forward strand.
CATGCGCGCGGCTGGTACAATTCGCCGGCCTATCGGCAGATCCTGGCCTTGCGTACCGACAACTCCTACGCCGATGTGGTCATCGCCGACGGCGTCCGGCATTCGCACAAGGCAACCGATGTGCTTGGTTAGGGCAACCCCTATCGCTTCAGCAGGAACACCGCCTGCTGGCCGAAGAAATTCCAGAACCACCACGGCATCGACAGGCCGATCTTCTGGCCGTTGCCGTCGAGCGCGGTCGCTTTCTCGACCGTGGCGCCGAGCTCCTCGACCAGATTGACGAAGTCGCGGATGGTGCAGAAGTGGATGTTTGGCGTGTCGTACCAGGAATAGGGCAGGTCCTCGGTCACCGGCATCCGCCCCTTGACGAACAGCGACAGCCGCACCCGCCAATGGCCGAAATTGGGGAAGGAGACGATGGCGTGGTTGCCGATCCTGAGCAGTTCGTCGAGCACCAGCTTCGGGTTGCGGGTCGCCTGCAAGGTCTGCGACAGCACGACGAAATCAAAACCCTTGTCAGGATAGAATTCGAGGTCCTTGTCGGCATCGCCCTGGATAACCGAGAGGCCGCGCGCCACGCATTCGTTGACGCCGCGCTGTGACAGCTCCAGCCCGCGGCCATCGACCTGTTTGGTTTCCTGCAGGAGTTCGAGCAGCAGGCCGTCACCGGAGCCGACATCGAGCACCCGTGACTGCGGCGGGATAAGGTTGGCGACAACCTCGAGATCAACGCGCTGGCTGCCATTGACGCTCATGGCTTCGCCCCTTGCCTGGCGCATGACCCCTGTCCGAAAAGTCTGCTAGTTTTCGGGGTCATGCTCGGAGCCCTCTCGCCCGCGCGGCCGAGCCAATGAAGCCGTTGATGGCGGCGAACAGTTCCGGCTCGTCGAGCAGGAAGGCGTCGTGGCCGCGGTCGGTGTCGATCTCGACGAAGGAGACTGAAGCGCCGGCGGCGTTGAGCGCATGCACGATCGAGCGGCTTTCCTCGGTCGGGAACAACCAGTCCGAGGTGAACGAAACCAGGCAGAAGCGGGTCTTGGTGCCGGCAAAGGCATCGGCCAGCCGTCCGCCATGGTCGGCGGCGAGGTCGAAATAGTCCATCGATCGCGTCATGTAGAGATAGGAATTGGCGTCGAAGCGGTCGACGAAGGTCATGCCCTGGTGGCGCAGATAGCTCTCGATCTGAAAATCGGCGTCAAAGCCGAAGGTCAGCGCCTCGCGGTCCTGCAAATTGCGGCCGAACTTGCGGTGCAAGGCAGCTTCCGAGAGATAGGTGATGTGGGCGGCCATGCGCGCAACGGCCAGCCCCTTTTCCGGGCGCTTGCCGTGCTCGAAATATTTGCCGCCGTGCCAGTCCGGATCGGCCATCACGGCCTGGCGGCCGACCTCGTGGAAGGCGATGTTCTGCGAGGAATGGCGGGCGCCAGTGGCGATCGGCAGCGCCGAGAAGACGCGCTCGGGATAACACGACGCCCATTCCAGCACCTGCATGCCGCCCATCGAGCCGCCGAGCACGCAAAACAGCTTCTCGATGCCGAAATGGTCGACCAGCATCAGCTGCGCCCGCACCATGTCGCGGATGGTGATGATTGGCAGGTCGAGGCCGTAGGGCTTGCCTGTGGTCGGATTGGTCGAGGCCGGGCCGGTCGAACCGAGACAGCCGCCGATGACATTGGAGCAGATGACGAAGAAGCGGTTGGTGTCGATGATCTTGCCGGGGCCGATCAGCACTTCCCACCAGCCAGGCTTGCCGGTCACCGGATTGGTGTTGGCGACATGCTGGTCGCCGGTCAGCGCGTGACAGACGAGGATGGCGTTGGAGCGGGCATCGTTCAGCGTGCCATATGTCTGGTAGGCGATCTGGAACGGCGACAGAATCGTGCCGGCATCGAGCTTCAGCGGCTTGTCGGCGCCGAAATGCAACACAGGGCTCGACGGATTGTCGGCCTCATTGTTGGTTTTTGCAGCGCGGAGCGCAGCCATGTGACTCTCCTTGCCCGCCGGAAGGCAATAAAAAACCGGCATTGCAATCGCAAAGCCGGTTACGTCACGCAAACGGCCCTTTAGCGAGTTGTTTAACGTGGCTGCAAGCCGACCGGCCAAATCACCACGGAAGTTCTGCGTTCTTCTAGAACTCGCGCGGCCCGGCGTCAACGGCAAGCTATGGCTCCGCTGCCGCCTCTCGACATTCGCGGCCACGGCTTGTATTTCCGCTGCGGCCTCCGGACGGAGGCATTCTCGATGGATTTGCGACATGGACAAGACAGCGGACAAGGCACGGCCGACGCCCCGCGCGGGCATCATGGACATCGACGCCTATGTGCCGGGCAAGAGCGCAGCACCGGCCGGCGTCGCCAAGGTCCATAAACTGTCGTCGAACGAGAACCCGCTCGGCCCGTCGCCGAAAGCGATCGAGGCCGCGCGTGAAGTCGCCAGCAAGCTCGACGTTTATCCCGACGGCACCGCCCGCCGGCTGCGCGAGGCGATTGCCGAGGTGCACGGGCTGAACGCGGCAAATATCATCTGTTCCAACGGCTCCGACGAGATTTTGGGCCTGCTGGCGCAGACCTATCTTTCGGCCGGCGATGAGGCGATCATCACCGAACACGCCTTCATGATCTACAAGATCTACATCCAGTCGGCCGGCGGGGTCCCGGTGACGGTCAGGGAAAGCGACGAGCGCGCCGATGTCGACGCGATCCTGGCCGCGGTGACGCCGCGGACCAAAATCATCTTCCTCGCCAATCCCAACAATCCGACCGGCACCTATCTGCCGTTCCAGGAAGTGCGGCGCCTGCATGCCGACCTGCCGGGTAACGTGCTTCTGGTGCTCGATGGGGCGTATGCCGAATATGTCAGGCGCAACGACTATGAGGCCGGGATCGAACTGGCCGGCAGCGCCCAGAATGTGGTCATGACCCGCACCTTCTCCAAGCTCGGCCTTGGCGGCGCGCGCATCGGCTGGATGTATGGCCCGCTGCACATCGTCGATGCCATCAACCGCATCCGTGGCCCATTCAACGTCAACGCGATGGCGATCGAGGCCGGCATCGCCGCCATCCGCGACCGCGCCCATGTCGAGCGCAGCGCCGTGCACAATGAGACCTGGCTTACCTGGTTGAACGAAGAGCTGACCAAACTCGGGCTGCGGGTCACGCCGAGCGTCGGCAATTTTGTCCTCATCCACTTCCCTCAGGACAAGAAGCATTCGGCAGAGGCGGCCGACGATTATCTCACCCAGCGCGGCTATATCTTGCGACGGGTCACCGGCTATGGCTTTCCCAACGCGCTGCGCATGAGCGTCGGCACCGAGGAAGCCAATCGCGGCGTCATCGACGCCCTCACGACATTCCTGAAAAGCTGAAGCCCCATGACATCACCGATGTTCGAGAAAATCGCGCTGGTCGGCATCGGCCTGATCGGCTCGTCGCTGGCTCGTGTCATCCGCCGCGAAGGCCTGGGCCGGCATGTCGCGATCGCGACGCGCAGCCCGACCACGCTGGCGCGGGCGAAGGAACTCGGGCTCGGCGAGAGCTACACCACCGATGTCAAAGAAGCGGTCCGCGATGCCGACCTCATCATCGTCTCGGTGCCTGTGGGATCGTCGGGCGAGGTGGCGGAAGAAATCGCGCCGGCGCTGAAGAAAGGCGCCATCCTCACCGATGTCGGTTCGACCAAGGCTTCGGTGATTGCGCAAATGCAGCCGCATGTGCCGGAAGGTGTGCATTTTATCCCCGGCCATCCGCTGGCGGGTACGGAAAAATCCGGCCCGGATGCCGGCTTCGCCGAGCTGTTCGAAAACCGCTGGTGCATCTTCACGCCACTGCCGGGCACCGATCCGCAAGCGCTGGAGAAGCTGTCGGCGTTCTGGCGGCGCTGTGGCTCCAACATCGACACGATGGACCCGCAGCATCACGACATGACGCTGGCCATCGTCTCGCATCTGCCGCACATCATCGCCTACAACATCGTCGGCACGGCCGACGATCTGGAATCGGTGACCAAGACGGAAGTCATCAAATATTCGGCCTCGGGTTTCCGCGACTTCACCCGTCTCGCCGCCTCCGACCCCACCATGTGGCGCGACGTGTGCCTGCACAACAAGGATGCCATCCTCGAAATGCTGGCGCGGTTTTCGGAGGATCTCGCCTTCCTGCAGCGGGCGATCCGCTGGGGCGACGGCGACAAGCTGTTCGACCTGTTCACCCGCACCCGCGCCGTGCGCCGCTCGATCATTGAAGCGGGCCAGGACATCGACGTGCCGGACTTCGGCCGCCAGGCTGTAGAACACCCGGTCAAGAGCTAAATCCGGTTCAGGCAGACCAGGTTGCCGCGACCATGGCCATTGTCTCGGCCCGGTCGGGTGCGCCCAATCGGCCACCAAAACGCTGGCATTTGAGCGCGGCGGCGGCGCTGGCGAAGCGCAAGGCCTGCTCGATCGGCATGGCTTCGGCAAGCCCGACGGCAAAGGCGCCGTGAAATACGTCGCCGGCGGCCAGCGTGTCGACCGCCTTGATTTTCGGCGCCGCGATGTGGCGCACGCAGCCGGCGGAGCGATCATGCCACCAGCTTCCCGCCGCGCCGCCGGTCACCGCGACGAAGGCGTCGGTGCGGCTGGCGAGGTCGGCGCAGGCGGTTTCGGGATCGAACGCCTGGCCGCAGACGATGCGTGCCGCCGTCTCCGAAGCGACGATGTGCGATGCCAGCGGCAACAGACGCTCCAGCACCTCGACCGGCGCGGTGTCGGCATCGAGGATCGCCGGTCGGCCGGCGCTGCGCGCGGCGGTGAGGGCAAGGGCTGCGGCGCCGGGCCAGCGTACATCGACCAGTACAGCGTCAAAGCTGGAAAGATCTGCGATGGGCAGCACCTCGGGGTCGGCCTGTGCTTTCGGGTCGTAGAACGGCACGATGATGCGCTCGCCATGGGCGTCGACCAGAACCGAGGCCAGTGCCGAGCGCGCGCCCTGGACGCGGCGGACAAAACTGCAATCGACCCTTTCGGCCGCGATGCCGGCCAGCAACAGGTCGCTGACGGCATCGTCACCGGCATTTGCCCACAGGAACACCTCGGCGCCGAGACGGCGGGCGGCGCAGGCGGCACTTGTCGCCATGCCCGAAGCGATCTGGACGCCGTCCGATGCGATGAACTTGCCCTGATGCGTGGGCAGGGTTTCGACACGCAGGATCGTGTCCAGCGTCAGCGCGCCTACGCTCAGCAATCTCACCGGCCGGTTCATGTGTTGGCTTGCTTGAGCATGATCTTCCCCCAAAGCGGTCCTGCTTTTGAGGACTATGCTCTAGTCGAGTGGCTTGATCTTGCCCAGCGGAATGAAGCCGAGCGAGGCTTTGCCCTTGACCACCTTGAGCGGCATCGACGGCTCGTTGCCGAGAAGCGCCAGGCCGGCAAAGCCTTGCTCGATCTGGCTCTTCTGCTCGGGAATGGCGGTGGCGAGGATCGCAGCCACGGCTTTCGGATCCTGCAGCTTGATCGTCAGATCGGCATTGACCAGGCCATTGGCGTCGACCGACACCGGCCCGGAGACCGTGATGCGCGCGGTTCCCGACGACAGGTCGAGCTTGTGGATGTCGGCCGCCTGGCCGCGCAGGCTCCTGGCCTCAGTCTTCATCAGGGCCACGCCGTTCTTCAGCACCGCGTCGCCGCTGCCGTCGAGCGGCGGCAACACGCGCCCACCGATGGCGTCGGCATCGATCTCAAGGTCGGTGAAGCTGCCGATATAGCCGAGGTCCTGGCCGTCGGGTCGCAGCTCTCCCGCCGCCGTTCCGGCGCTGAACAGCGAAACCGGATCGGTGTCATCTGCCGGGTCGGTCTGGCCGGACAAGCCCTCGGCCTGCAGCGAAATGCTGCGCGGCATCGGCCAGGAGAGCTTGGCATTGGCCTGCAGATTGTCCCAGTCGATCCAGAGCGGCGTCATCCCGGAAACCGAGGTGCGCAGCGGCCCGCGCAACTCGGCGACAGGCGACAAGGGGCGCGTAATTTCGGCCGCGAAGTTGAAGCTGCCGGTCGAGGCAGCGACGTTCCTGGTGTCGTCCTCGTAGGCCAGGGTGTCACAGGAAATGGTGAAGCTCATTGGGTAGCCGCTGACAGTGAGATTGGCGCAGCCGGCCTCGATGCCTTTGGCGTTGAGCTCCGCCACCGCCTTGTCGGCTTCGCTGCTTACGCGGCCGGCGATATAGAACCAAACGGCGCTGTAGAGGCCGAACACCACCACGGCAAAAGCGGCGAGCCACAACAGCCGGCGGCGAAATTTTGGCGGGCGCTCGTCAGTTGACGTCATGCTGCGGCTTTCATTAACGCGGCGTGTTGCGGGTGGACTGTGGTTTACGCAACAAGCAAATAGACAGAAGAGCACCGATTCCGATGCGGCGTCGTCACTCTCGTGCAATCAGGCTTGGCGATATGGGCGATTTTTGGGTTTTTGGCTATGGCTCGCTGATCTGGCGGCCGGGATTTGCGCATGTCGAGACCCGCCGCGCCCGCCTTTACGGCTACCGCCGGTCGCTCTGCGTCTATTCCTTCGTGCATCGCGGCACGCGTGAGCGGCCGGGCCTGGTGCTTGGGCTCGACCGTGGCGGCTCCTGCATCGGGCTGGCGTTTCGCGTGCCCGGCGAGCTGCGCGATGAGGTTCTTAGCTATCTGCGCGAGCGCGAACTGGTGACCAGCGTCTATCTCGAACGCGTGCTCGATATCAGCCTCGACGGAAACGGCGCGGCGGCAGGCGAGAGCGTGAAAGCGGTCGCCTATATCGTCGACCGCCAGCATGAGCAGTATGCTGGCGGGCTCGATGCGGCGCATGCGGCAAGCGTCATCCGCGGCGCCGTCGGCAGGTCCGGAAACAATGAGGACTATGTGCTGAGCACGCTGGAGCATCTCCGGGCACTGGGCATTCGCGATCACTGGCTGGAAGAGGTGGCGAAAGGGGTCGCGCCTAAGGCCACATCGTGAACATCTGGGCTACATCGTGAAAATCTGTTTTCCCAGATCGGCGCGGTCGAGGCTGTTTGTGACGGCAAGTTTGAACTCGGTCAGCGGATGGATACCGCCGACAGGGATGTGGAAGCCAGGCTGGCCGAAGATGTCGACAATCTCGCGCAGCATCGGCCGGTCGGCTTCGACAGGCGGCGAAAAGAAGTAGCGATAGATGTTTGCCCTGATTTCGGCGCCGCTCAGCAGCACGTCGAAATTGTGCAGTTCGAAACGATCGGCGCTCATGCCGCCGTTGATGACCATCTGTCCGCCAAGAGCAAGGGTGCGGATCAACTCGCCGCTGGCAGGCCCGCCGACATTGTCGATGATGCCGTTCAGTCCGGCGCCGTCGGTCATGTCCATGACGGCTTCCCTGATATCGCCCTTCACGTCCGACAGGTCGAGGATGGCGGTGGCGCCAAGTTGCTTCAGGTTCAGGCTTTGACGCTGGCGTCGCACCAGCGCGATGACGTTGATGCCGCGCCGTTGGGCGAACTGCATCACCATGGTTGAAATCGAAGAATAACCAGCCGTGACGGCCAGCCACTGGCCAGGCTGCACCCTGGAATCCACCAGCAGGTCCCATGCCGTGATCGGGTTCACCATCTGCCCGGCGCGTTCGGCGGGATAGTCGGCGGGCAAAGGGATCAACCATTCAGCGGGAATGGCCGCGTACTCGGCCCATGTGTTGTAGTGGCTGAAGGCGACAAGCGTGCCGGGTTTCAGGGCGACGCCTGTGCCCACCGCCTCGATTATGCCGGCACCATGATTTCCGGCGATCTGCCGGGGAAAGTGCGGCTTCTTCGGTTCGGGATAGAGGTTCTCTATGAACAGAAAGTCGCCCGGATTGACCGAAGCCGAGACCATCCTGACCAGCACCTCGCCGTCGCTGATCCGCGGCGTGGGAACGTCGTCCAGATAGAGCACGTCCCGCGGCGAGCCGATCTCGTCGAATAGAATTGCTTTCATGTCGGTCTCCAAATGGCAGCGGTTTGGAGGTGACCAGACCGCGAGCGCCGACATTTGCATCGGCGCCGCGGAAACTAGATTCGGTTGGCAGCAATCAGAATTGGCAGAATTGACAATCTATATGCTAAACTTGCCATGCTGCTAATTCGAGGACACACCTTGGAAAAACGCCCCGTCCACGCCGTGATCTGGCTGCCGTCGATCTTCTATTCGGCAGTCGCCGCCACGCTGGTCGAAATGTTCGACATGGTGAACACCCTCCGCGGCGCACCGGCTATTTCCTTCGAATTCGTGGCGCGGCAGGCTGACGCCACAACGACGCCGGGAATTTCTTTTCATACGAAGCGCGTACCCTCGCAACGCATGGACCTGCTGATCCTGCTAGCCATGCCCGGCATGCAGGTACCGGAGCTTGTTGCCGCGCTGGCGCAAGAGAGCCGTCATGCCGCGCCGCTGATCGCCACTGCACAGCGCGACGGCGCCATCATCGCTGCGCATTGCGGAGCGGGATATTTCCTGGCCGATGCCGGCCTTCTCGATCGAAAACGGGCGACGATCTCCTGGTGGCTGAATGCCGATGCCCAGCGCCGTTTTCCGAAAGTGCGCTGGGACGTTTCCCGTGTCCTGGTCGGGGACGGGCGGATCTATACCTGCGGCGGCGGCTTTTCAGGCCTGGAACTCGGCAAGGCGCTTCTCAAGGATCTTGGCTTCGCCGAGGAGGAGCGGCTGGTTCGCAAACTTCTGGTGCTGCCGCCGTCGCGCCAGAGCCAGGCGCCGTATGAATTCCCGCTCACCGATTTGCTGCCCTTGCAGGAGCCGTTGCGCGACCGGCTCGAAGCCTTGGCAAGAAAACAGCTCAAAACGCTCGACCTCGCCTTGCTTGGCGCGCAACTCGGCCTGTCGCCACGAACACTGGCGCGCCGGTTTGCCGATGAGTTGCACACGACGCCCGGCCGATGGATTCAGGATCAACGGCTCGAAGCCGCCAAGACGCTTCTCGAAAGCACCAGGCTTGGTATTGCGGAAATATGCTATCAGGTCGGCTATCAGGATGCCGCCTCGTTCAGCCGGCTTTTCAACCGCACCGTCGGACTGCCGCCCGGCGAATACCGGCGCCAAAGCCAGTAGACAATGTCCAGTAGACCAAGGCCGGGCGAGGCAGGTCGCGCCTTTGTGAAGCGCTGGTCCGCAGGAAAAAACAGCTGAGGCCTTTGACCTCGGCGCGGCGAGACCTAGCTTAGCTGCGGCCCGAAGCGTTCGGGCTTCGCCCGCCGCCCCCAGCCCCACGGAGCCCACCTTGCAGAAACGTCGTCTCGGTCAAACCGACCTGTCCATCGCGCCGCTGGTTCTGGGTGGCAATGTCTTCGGCTGGACCGCCGATGAGAAAACTTCCATCGATCTGCTCGACCGCTTTGCCGGCGCCGGGTTGAATGCCATCGACACGGCGGATGCCTATTCGCGCTGGGTGCCCGGCCACACGGGCGGTGAGTCCGAGACGATCATCGGCAAATGGATGAAAAGCCGCGGCAACCGCGACAAGATCATCGTCATCACCAAGGTCGGCTCGGATATGGGGCAAGGCAAGAAGGACCTTTCCGCCACCCATATTGAAAGGGCGGTCGAGGCATCGCTCAAGCGCCTGCAGACGGACGCGATCGACCTCTATCTGTCGCACTGGCCGGATCCGGCCACGCCTTACGAGGAAACGCTCGGCGCCTATCAGAAGCTGCTCGCCGCCGGCAAGGTCCGCCATATCGGCGCCTCCAACCTCGACGCCGGCCAGTTGCGCGCCGCGCTCGACGTGGCCAGCCTGCGCGGGCTGCCGCGTTATTCCGTGCTGCAGCCGGAATACAATCTCTATGACCGCTCCTCATTCGACGGACGGTTGCGTGAGCTATGCCTCGCCGAAGGCATCGGCGTCATCACCTATTTCAGCCTCGCCAAGGGGTTTCTCAGCGGCAAATACCGCAGCGAGGCCGACCTCGGCAAAAGCGTGCGTGGCGGCGGGGTGAAGGACTATCTCAATGCGCGCGGCATGCGCATCCTTGCGGCGCTCGACACAGTGTCCGCACGCCATTCGGCCAGCCAGGCCGAAGTGGCGCTTGCCTGGGTGGCCGCACGGCCCGGCGTCACCGCACCGATCGCCAGCGCCACGACGATCGACCAGATGGACAGCCTGGTGCGCGCCGCATCACTGAAGCTTGCCGCAGAGGATATGGCTGCGCTCGACAAGGCCAGCGCGTAGCTTCGCGGGGGGCGTTCGCAGCAACGCTGGTGGTGACCATGGCACTGGCGGCGTGGCCGTGAGCCGAGCCGGAGATCAGGCCTTGGTTTTGGCGATCGCGGCGAGTTCGGCGAGCCGCTTCACCGCCGTCGGCGGCATGGACGGCGGGTTGGGTGCCTGTGACGCTTCGATCAACAGCTGATCGCAGGCGGCTTCCGTATCGCCGATCAGCCGGTCCATGAATTCGTCCTTGCCGAGCCCGGGCGGGATCGGCGGCAGGAAGCGAGCCTTGATGGTGCCGGGAAAGCGCAGGAATTTGCGGCGCGGCCAGTAGAGGCCGGCGACATGGGCAACCGGCACCACCGGAACGCCCAGCTGCGCGTAGAGTTCGACAATGCCGTATTTGTAGGCCGGCTCGTCGCCCGGCGCGCGGCGCGTGCCTTCTGGGTAGATGATCAGCTGGCGCGGATTGCGCGCCATCTCCTGTTTGGTCGAGGCAACGACCTGCTTCAACGCCTTGGACCGGCTGCCGCGGTGGACCGGGATCATGCGCATCTTCAGAATGTACCAGCCGAAGAAGGGGATCCAGGTCAGCTCGCGCTTGAGGATATAGAGCGGGTCCTGGAGGAACGGAAAGAACGCGATAGCGTCCCAGAACGACTGGTGCTTCGGCGCCAGGATGAAGGATCCCTCGGGCAGGTTTTCCACGCCGGTGATGTCGCTTCTGGTGCCGGCGATCTTGTCATAGAGCCACAGGCTGGTGTGCGACCAGAATTTCGGCACGAACCAGGCGCGGTGGCGCGGCGACAGGAAATAGTACGGGGTCCAGAGGATCATCTGGACGATCAGGTTGACGTAGAAGACGAAGTTGAACGCCAGCGAGCGGATATAAAGCATGCGGGAAGGGCCCGGTGAGGAGGTGTGCGTTGGTTACACCAAGCGCGGGAAAAAAGGAAACGCCGCAATGGCCGCCGACTCGCCGGCCTCCCATAGGCCCGAGCGGACCTCAGCTCACCACGTCGCCTGCAATAGCCGTTGCTTCAGGCGGGGAGCGGCGAAATCGAGGAACACCCTGAGTTTCACCGCCAGCAGGCCCTGGCCGGCATGAACGAGGCTTACCGGCCATGGCTGAGGCTCGAAGGCCTGCAAGACCGGGACGAGCACGCCGGAACGTATCGCGTCGGCGATCTGGTACGATAGCACCCGCGTCATCCCGGCGCCGGCAATCGCCGCATCGATCGCCGCTTCAGCGGTGTTGACGCGAAGCCGTGAGCGGATCGGCACCATGATCTCGCCCTTGCCGGAAGCAAAGCTCCAACTGGCGAGCGCGGAGGGCCCTTCGAAACTGATGCATTCATGCGCGGCCAGATCGTCCGGTGTCTGCGGGGCGCCATGCGCTGCGACATAGGCCGGGCTGGCGCAAACGACGCGGCGGATTGAGCCGACGCGGATGGCGACCAGGCTCGAAGGCGCAAGCTCGCCGATGCGGATGGCGAGGTCGAGATGCTCTTCCAGAAGCTGGGTGATCCGGTCAGCCAGCGTCAGGCGAATGTTGACCTGTGGATAGGCGGCGAGGAACTCCGTGACGACAGGCAGCACATGCAGGCGGCCAAAGACGACCGGCGCGGTGATGAACAGGTCGCCGGTCGGCGCGCTGTATTCGCCGGCCGCGGTGCGCTCGGCCTCGCCGACCTCGCTCAGGATGCGCCGGCAGGCTTCAAGATAGGCCTGACCGGCATCGGTCAGCGTCAGCTGCTTCGTCGAGCGGTTCAGCAACCGCGTGTTCAGGTGCTTTTCGAGGTCGGAGACCTTGCGGCTGACCGTCGCCAGCGGGATGCCGAACCGGCGGCCGGCGGCGGAAAGGCTGCCGGCTTCAACCGCGGCGACGAACAGGGACATGGCTTCGAGGCGATCCATCACTTCTTCCGGAAATAGGAAGGGAAGGTTACGAATATGCCATCTACATCCGGAACATGGAAGCTTCTACATCAGCGCGCACGATGGCCAGAAGTTTGGCCACGCGGAGGTTTCCATGAACGCTCATACCTTCACCAGCGATGTCGCCTTTACGCCGACGGTCAAGGCGATCCAGACACGCAAGGGATCGCGCAAGGGCTATGCCAGCGTCGAGGAGCGCGGCGGCTGGCAGGATGTCATCACGCCGGACCTCGCCGATTTCATCGCGGCGCAGACCAGCGTCTTCCTGTCGACGGCCAATGGCGAGGGCCAGCCCTATATCCAGCATCGCGGCGGGCCGGCCGGCTTCCTCAAAGTGTTGGATGAAAAGACCATCGGCTTTGCCGATTTCTCCGGGAACAGGCAGTTCATCACCCAGGGCAATCTTGCCGACAACAATCAGGCATTCCTGTTCCTGATCGACTATGCGCACCGGCAACGCGTCAAGATCTGGGGCACTGCGCGCGTCGTCGAGGACGATGCCGAGCTTTTGGCAAAGCTGATGCCGCAGGACTACAAGGCACGGCCCGAACAGGTCATCCTGTTCACCGTATCGGCCTGGGATGCCAATTGCCCGCAACACATTCCGCAGCGTTTCGAGGCTGCCGACGTGGCGGCAGCACTTGCCGAACGCGACAAGCGGATTGAACGCCTCGAACAGGAGATTGCGCAGTTGCGTGGACAATCGGGCAGCAGCACGGCCACGGCATAGGTCTGCCGCCGTCAGTCTTTGGCGGTCGAAACCTCGGCAAGCGCAATGCTGTCGGCGGTCTGGCGGACCGGCACGATGCCGCGCGCCAGCGCCAGCAGATATTTGCTGTATTCGGTCAAAAGCACGCGCAGCGCTTCCGGCTTGGTAAGCCAGTCGCCATTGTGGAGATTGGTGTTGACCACCGGATAGGGTTCAAGCTTGGCGCCATGCAGCAGGCGGCCCATCTCCAGCAGGCTGCGGGGCATGTGATAATTGTTGGTGACGAGGATGACGCTGCCATAGGCGTGGCTCTCCACCCATTTGGCGCTCTCCTCGGCATTGCCGATGGTGTCGAGCGCGGCGCGGTCGATATCGACGCAGCAGGAGAACAGCGACTTGTCGCCGCCGGTCGCGGCCTGCAACTGGCGGCGGGTGGCGGAGGGATGCACGCCCGAGATCAGCAGCCGCTCGCCCTTGCCGGAGGCAAGCAGGTCCAGTGCGGCGTCGAGGCGCGCCTGGCCGCCCGTGAGCACGATAATGGCGTCGGCCTTGGCCGGATTGGCGGGCGTGGTCATGTGGCTGACCTTGCTGGCGAACCAGCCAAAGCCGCCGGCAAACAGCGCTGCCACCAGGAGCACACACAAAGAGAGAAAGCGTAGCACCGTCCTCAATCGGCCCGGTCCCTTGCGCACATGCGAACGCGAAACCACCACTGGCATCTGTCCAGCCGTTCCGGTCGAGTCCCGTGCGTCCATCATCCTATGGTTAATCCTGAAATGCGGCCTTTGGTAAGGAAAAAAGCACACATTGCGTTACGTCGGTTTTTGATCCGTGATCACCCGGTTTGTCTGACATGGATCAGCCCCCATCCGGCTGGCGGATATCGATGTCGCTGAGATAGGTGACGACGGTGGCATGCGACGTTGCCGCGGTCAGTCCGCCGATCACCAGAACCATCAGGCCGACGCCGAGATAGCCGGCCGATCCGATGGCGAAATTGCCGAACAAGGCGGTCGCCTGGTCGGCCTGGGGTGTTGCCATGTTGCGCGACGACCACCAGGAAAAGACGATGAAGACGAGGATCGCCGCGGCGCCGCCGGCGGCGGCGCCCTTCATGCCGGTGACCAGGAAATGCCAGCGGAATTCGCGGGCGATGAAGCGCGCCTCGGCGCCGACGAAATGCAGCACCTCAATGATATGGCCGTTGCCGGCCATGGCGCCGCGGGTCGCGAACACTACGGTCAACACCGTCGCCGACAGCATCAGCACCAGCACGGCGATGCCGATGGTCACCGTGGTGCGGGCCATGGCGACCAGCCGGTCGACCCAGGTGCGATGATCGTCGAGCGAGGCGCTTGGCAGCTTGGGCGTGATTGCCGCGCGGATGGCGGCAAAGTCGGGCGGGCTGGTTTCGTCGATGGTGACGATGATCAGCCGCGGCACCGGCAGTTCGTCGATGTTGAGGCCGGTGCCCAGCCATGGTTCCAGCAGACGCGCCGTTGCGTCGCGATCGATGATCCGGGTCGCCGTCACGCCGGGGAATTCACCGGCGATCTGCGAGGCCTGGGCAAGCGCCGCCTCCATGTCGAGACCGTCGACCGGTTTGATCTGTATCGTTGCCTCGCGCGAGATCTGGTTCTCCCAGACCGAGGCGGTGTCGCGCACCAGGGTGACGGCGCCGAAGGTCAGGCAGGACAGGAAGGTCATGATGGCGATGACCAGCACGAGCGCGCGGCCGGCAATGTTCTGTGCCGGTACGATCGGCGCCATCCGGCGCTGGACGCGCGCTTGCGTGACCACCGGCTCGTCGGCGTCCTCGTGCAGTCGTTCGGCCGGCACGTCAGTCATAGACGTCAAGCCTTCCGCCGGCCAGGATCATGCGGCGCGCGTCGACCTGTTCCATCAGGCCGAGATCGTGGGTGGCGATCACCACCGCGGTGCCAAGCCGGTTGAGTTCGATAAACAGCCGCAGCAGCCGGCGCGCCAGCGGCGGGTCGACATTGCCGGTCGGCTCGTCGGCGAGCAGGATTTCGGGCTGTTCGATCAGCGCGCGGGCAATCGCAGCGCGCTGCTTTTCGCCGCCCGACAGGACCGGCGGCAGCACATGCATGCGTTCGCCAAGTCCCACCCATTTCAAAAGCTCGGTGACGTCGGTGCGGTAGCTCGCCTCCTCGCGGCCGCGCACGCGCAGCGGCAGAGCGACATTCTCATAGGTGGTCATGTGGTCAAGCAGGCGGAAATCCTGGAACACCACGCCGATGCGGCGCCTCAGATGCGGCAGTTCGGCGCGTGATATGCGCGAGCGGTCCTTGCCGAAGATGGTGATCAGCCCGCGCGTCGGCTTCAGAGACATGAACAGAAGGCGCAGCAGCGTCGTCTTGCCGGCGCCGGAGGGCCCGCTCAGGAACTGGAAGGAGCTCTCCGGAATGTGCAGGGAGATGTCGCGGAGGATTTCCGGACCCATGCCATAGCGGAGGCCAACATTTTCAAAGCGGATCACGTGCGACGACCTGAGGGCGGCGGCGTGCCAGCCCTTTCTGTCAAACGACCATCGGCCGCCATGGTTAACCGTCGGTTAATTTTCGTTGTTTTTGAATGCGTCACAAGGGCTCCGGTGGGGAAGCGTTAACCATTTCCATTTACGCAAAAGAAACGAAGAGGCAACAGCGGGGCCATGATGGCTGAGCAACGAACCGCGCGCCCGGTTTCCGGCGAAATCATGACCGGGACAAGTGTCGCGCCGGAATTGCGTCCTGAGGCCACCGACATCGTCGATGCAGACTATGAGGTGCTGCCGCGCCTCGTTCCGAGGATGGAAGCTGTATCGTCGATAGCGCGCGGCATTGCGCCGCCGTCGATCGAAGGCATGGACATGCTGCGCAAGCCTGATGCCGCAACCACACGGCCGCAATTGTCGCGCGGTGGGCCGATCTTCTGGATCGCCGGCGTTGGTGCGGCGCTTGCCGCGTTCTGGGTCTCGGGCGGCCACGCGCTGGTTCGCCAGCAACCGTTCTGGACGGCCGAACAGTCGGCGGGTGCCGTACTCAGCATTTCCGGCATCACCTCGCGTGTCGACGTGTCCGGCGCCACACCGGTGTTGTTCGTCGATGGCGAAGCCGTCAATGACGGGGTGGCCGCGGGAGAATTGCCATCGTTGGAAATCCGCGTCACCGGCAATGACAGCCGCATTACCCGCTATACGTTGGGGACATCCAACCGTTCGCTGGCGCCCGGCGAAAGATTCGGCTTTTCCAGCCGCCTCGATGTCCCTAGAAACGGGGTGAAGGCCGTGGCGGTCACCTTCGCCGGCTAGGGGATTTCTCTGAAAGGTTGTTGATGCCAATCGTGCGCGGCAAGGACATCGAAGTCCTGTTTTCGGCGTCCGCCATCGCGCGGCGCAATCTTGAGCTCGCCAAGGAGATCGCCGAGCACGATTATCACGATCTGCTGGTGATTTCGGTGCTGAAGGGCTCCTTCATCTTCGCCGCCGATCTGATCCGCGCCATGCACGATGTCGGGCTGTCGCCCGAGGTCGAGTTCATCTTCATCTCCAGCTATGGCGCCGGCACCACCAGCGGCGAGGTGAGGGTGCTGCGCGACATCGACAATGAAGTCGCCGGCCGCGACGTGCTGCTGATCGACGATATTCTGGAGTCGGGCAAGACGCTCTCCTTCACCCGCAATCTGATGCTGTCACGGGGCGCCAAAAGCTGCTCCATCGCGGTGCTGCTCGACAAGCGCATGCGCCGCCAGACCGAACTCCACGCCGACTATGTCGGCTTCGACTGTCCCGATTATTTTGTCGTCGGCTACGGCATGGACGTCGCCCACGCGTTTCGCGAATTGCCGTTTGTCGGTGTCGTCAAAGGCGACGCCTGAGAAAAGCCTTCTCGACACTTCAAATTTTCAGAAAAAGTCAACTTTTGCCCGCCAAATATCGGCCCATGGCAAAGCTTCTGATCGTCGAGGACGATGAGTCCGTCCGCACCCTCGCCGCCCGCGCGCTTGAACGCGCCGGCCATGCAATCGATATCGCCGCCGACGGCGCGCAGGGGCTGGCGATGATCAGTGCTGCAAGCGGCCGCTACGATCTCGTCGTCTCCGACATCCGCATGCCGGAGATGGACGGCATCGAGATGGCGATCGCGGCGGCCAGGCTTTTCCCTGATATGAAGATCCTGCTGATGACCGGCTATGCCGACCAGCGCGAGCGCGCCGAGGAACTGAACGGAATCATTATCGACGTCTTGCAGAAGCCCTTCACGCTGGCCGAAATCCGCTCACGGGTCGATCAGGCGCTGGCCTGCTTCGCCTGACAGTTGGTTTGGTGCATGTCGTTGTCCCAGAACCGCCGCACACTTCTGGGCGACATGCATTAGTCAAGCAGCATCCTGAGTCGCGGTAAGAACCGGGGTGCTCCTGCGCCGTTCGGTGTTGAGCGCCAGCAGCCCGGCGCCGATGATCAGCGCCGCACCGATGGCGGTGGTCGAGCGCGGCACCTCGTCAAAGAACAGGAAGCCCCACAGCGGCGACCAGATAATGCCCGTGTATTCGAAGGTGGCGACGCGGTTGGCCGGGGCCAGCCGGTAGGCCTGTGACAGCAGAATCATGCCCGCCGAAGCGACGAAGCCGCAGGCGGCCATCTTGAGGAAATCCGGTGTCGTCGGCCAGACCCATGGCCGCACCAGGAATTCGAGGCTGGGATGGACGGCATGGGTAATGCCGGCAAGCCAGAAGACGCCGGCAACCACGGCTGCGCCGACCAGATAGGCGCCGTTCTGGTAGAACGCCATGACGGTGGAGGATTCGGTGTCGCCGATCTTGCGCGCCATCAGCTGCGAAAAGCCGTAGAGCAACGCCGAGCCCAGTGACAAAAGCGCCGCCCAGTCGAACAGGCCGGCGCCGGGGCGCAACATCACCACCACGCCCAGCATGCCGATCAGCACGGTGGCCAGCGCCTGCCAGGAGACGCGTTCGCCGAGATAGGGCCCGGCCATCGCCATGATGAACAGCGGCGCCATGAAGTAGAGGGCCACCGCGTCGGCCAGCGGCAAGGCGGCGATTGCCAGGTAGTAAACTGTATATGAGCTGAACTGGATAAAGGCGCGAATGGTCAGCAAGCCGAACCGCTTCGAGGCAATCGCCGGCAGGCCGACATCGGCGTGGACGAGAACGATCAGGATCGGCAGGGCAACGATCGAGCGAATCCACATCACCTCGGTCACGGGATAGCCGCCCGACACCGCCTTGACCAGCGGGTCCTGGAGCGAGAACACCAGCACGCCAAGGCACAGGCTGATGATGCCGAGAACGATCCGGTTGCGCATGTGGTTGTTGCCGGCCCCTTGCTAAGCTACCCGCAGCCGCCCGGTTGCGGGGTAAAAAGAACCCGCCACCGTTTCGGGCAGCGGGTATGAGTGAGGACTCTTCGATTGGTCCGCAACCGATTTCGCGGCTGTATATCCAATGGGTGGCCGGACTATGCTGCGGCGTTTGACATGTTGCAAACGAATTGGAATGATACCAGCGATCAAATTTGCTTATGACGGATTCAATGCGACCAACCCTCGACAGCGATCTCCTGCGCACTTTCGTCGCCATTGCCGAAGCCGGCAATTTTACCCGGGCGGCGGAGCAGGCCGGGCGTACCCAGTCGGCGGTGTCGATGCAGATGAAGAAGCTTGAGGAGCTGGTCGGCGACAGCCTGTTCGAACGCGGCTCGCGCGGCGTCGCGCTGACGCGCCGGGGCGGCGAACTGATCGTCAATGCCCGCCGCATCGTCTCGCTGCTCGACGAGACGGCGGCCTCGATGGCGGCAGCCCCGCTTGGCGGACCGGTGCGCATCGGCATCCCCGAGGAATATGGCCACGCCATCCTGTCGCGCGCGCTCGGCGCCTTCTCCAAGCGCCACACCAAGGTGGAGGTCACCGTGCGCTATGCGCATTCCGGCGCGCAGTTGGCGGCGCTGGCTGCCGGCGAGCTCGATCTCGCCGTGGTGTTCGAATGGCAGGATATCTCAGGCGGCGAAGTGCTGATGCACGATCCGACGGTGTGGGTGACATCCAGCCTGCATCACATGCATGAGGAGCGGCCGGTGCCGATCGCGCTCTACAACCGGGCTGGCTGGTGCAAGGACTTCGCCATCAAATCTCTGGAGCAGCGCGGGCTGGCCTATCGTGTCGCCTATACCAGCGACACCACAGGTGGCCTGAAGCTTGCCGTCACCTCCGGCCTGGCGATCGCGCCGATCTCGCACAGCAATATTCCGGACGGCTGCCGGGAACTCACCGCAGCCGACGGGTTCGGCCACATCGATTCGTCCAATGTGGTGATGCATCGCAGCCCGAATGCGTCAGGCGAGGCGATCGACGGCATGCAGGAAGCGATCCGCGACGCTTTCGTCAACAGGACGGCTTAAATGTTTGCCGAGGTCCGCTCCCGCCATTTGGCGACGGTCTTCTGGTGGATTCCGTGGCGCTTGGCCGGCGTCCTCAGGCTCTCTTGACTATGCTGTATCGCTCGACGGGTTGCCTCTGTCGTCGTGGCGCTCCCATGCAGAACCTGGCCCATAGTGCATCCCTCGATTCGGAGGATAAGGGTGCCCCATCAAAGCCTGGGATCAGACAGCTAGGACCACCCTCCCGCCTACTCCGGATTTCTCCAATCCCTGGAAAGGAGGGCGGATGGCAGCCCCGCTGCCCTTACCGGATGGCCGCAAACTTCTCGACCTGCTCGCGGATCGCAACCTCGGCCGGCAGCCTTTCCATCGAGCTTGCACCGTAGAAGCCGTCACAGCCCTTGGCGTGCTTCAGCACATAGGCCGCATCCTGCGGCATGGCGATCGGCCCGCCATGGCACAGCACAATGACATCCTTGCGCACCGAGCGGGCGGCATCCGACCATTCCCCGATCTTGTCCACGCAGGCGTCGAGCGTCAGCGCGGTCTCGGCACCGATCGAACCGCCGGTGGTCAGACCGAGATGACAGACGATGATGTCGGCCCCCATCTTGGTCATAGCCACGGCGTCGTCGGCACTGAAGACATAGGGCGTGGTCAGCATGTCCTTGAGGTGCGCGCGGGCGATGATCTCGACCTCGTGGTGGAAGCCCATGCCGGTTTCCTCAAGATTGGCGCGGAAGACGCCGTCGATCAGTCCGACGGTCGGAAAATTCTGGATGCCGGCAAAGCCGAGCAGCTTCAACTCGTCGAGGAACAGGTCGGGCAACATGAACGGATCGGTGCCGTTGACCCCGGCGAGCACCGGCGTGTCACCCACGACCGGCAGAACCTCGCGCGCCATCTCCTTCACGATCTCGTTGGCGTTGCCGTAAGCAAGCAGCCCGGCAAGCGAACCTCGGCCGGCCATGCGGTAGCGGCCGGAATTGTAGATGACGATAAGGTCGATGCCGCCGGCCGCTTCGCATTTGGCCGACAATCCAGTGCCGGCTCCGCCGCCGATAATCGGCCGGCCCTCGGCGATCTTGTTGCGAAGCTTTGCCAGGATTTCTGATCGTGTCACTCTCGGCATGGCGTATCCTCAGTCTGAAATGGAACGGAAATTTTCGACCAGCGCCGACGCAAAGACCGGGTCGTTGATGTGGGCATCGACCTCGACAAGGTCGCGGTTCGGCGCGGGCTGCCAACCGGCACGGATGGTGGCGAACAGAGCCTCGTCGGCTTCGGGGTCGTAAAAGGGCTGGTCCGGCGTGTCGATCGCCGAGACACCGCGCAACGGCAGCAGGAAGCGCACCGGCCCCTGCATGCGGTTGAGGCGGGCGACAATGAATTCTCCGATCAGCCGGTTCTCGTCCGGTGTGGTCCGCATCAGAGTGACTTGCTGGTTGTGGACATGCAGCCTGCGGTCGCGGAATTGCGGCGGCACGGTTTCTATGGCGCCGAAATTCACCATGTCGACCGCGCCCACCGAGCCCGCATAGGGCAAGCCGGTGCGGATCGCCGCGCCGAACCTGTCCTGCGTCGCCGGGAACACGCCGCCGACCAGAAGGTCGGCAATTTCGGTTGTGGTGACGTCGATCAACCCCGCCACAAGCCGCGAATCGAGCAGTTTTTCCATCGACTGGCCGCCGACGCCGGTGGCATGGAAGACATAGATCTCATGGGTCTTTTCCATCTCGGCGCGAACCTGGCTGACGCAGGCAGTCGTCACGCCGAACATGCTCATGCCGAGGCCCGGCCTGTCGGCAACCGATGCCGGCACCGCGTTGAGCGCCATGCCGGCGACCGCATGCGCGGCATTGCCGATGACCTTGCGCGAGATGGCGTTGAGCCCGGCGATGTCGACCACGGAATACATCATGGCCAGATCGTTGGGCCCGACATAGGGCGCGGTGTTTCCGGAAGCGACGGTCGAGACCATCAGTTTCGGCACCCCGATCGGCAAGGCCCGCATGGCTTGCGTGACCAGCGCCGTGTTGCCGGTGCCGCCAAGCCCAAGCACGGCGCCTATATCGTCAAGCGTCGCGAGATAGGCGGTCAGCGCCGTGGCCATGGCCGCGACAGCCTGGCCGCGATCGGTGAGGCCAAGTACCGCTGACACACCTTCCGGATGGTAGGCAGCGACCTCCGCCGCGGAGACGTCGACATCGGTGCCCGCGCCCTGGGTGCCGACATCGACCAGCAGCGCTTCAGCCCCGGCGTCGATCACCGCTTGCTTCGCATAGGCGAGCTCGGCGCCTTTGGTATCGAAGGTGCCGACGACGTAAACCTTTGATTTCATTGCAATCTCCTCCCGTTGCGCAATCAGGCTCACACTCCCCAGCCCGAATCCTTCGCCGCTTGTATTTTCCATATTGTATATTCTTTCGAATATTGCATACTAAATATATTGAAGCCAGACGGAATCAACGATGAACGCGCCAAGGCACCTCACTCTTCGCGAACGCATCTATGAGGAGATCGTTCGCCTGATCGTTTCGGGTGTGCTGCCCAGCGGCGGCGCGATCGACGAGAAGGCGCTGACGGAAAGCCTGCAGGTCAGCCGCACCCCGTTCCGCGAGGCGATCGGCACGCTGGCCAAGGAAGGCCTGATCGAGATCAAGCCCTATCGCGGCTTCTTCGTGCGCAGCTTTTCGCGCCGGGAGATCGAGGATCTCTACGAATTGCGCAAGATGCTGGAGTGCTTTGCTGTCGAACTGGCGGTCCCAAACCTCAGCGACCGCGACATAGCGCGCTTCGAAGTCATTCTTGATGAAGCCGTCGCAGCCTTGCGGCTCCGCGACATGGAAGCCTATGGCGCCCGCGACCGCGAGTTCCATGAAATGATCGCCGAGCGTTCCGGCAATGCAGCGCTGATCGAGACGCTGGCTCGGCTGGCGCTGCAAATCCAGGTCTGCCGTGTCATCGCCAACGAAAGCCGGGAATTCGCCGAGCGCGCGGCGCAGGAGCGCGACGACATCCTGCGGGCATTCAGGGCGCGCGACAAAGCGCGGGCTTCGATGCTGATGCGCACACACATCAACGACGTCCAGGAAGCGGTGCTCGCACGCTTCCCGAAGGGAGATCCGGCCCGTTAGCCGGTGATGCGGAAGAGGGATTTTCCCTCTTCCGGGAGGAGAGATGACGTTGCCGGTCCACGGCACGCCAAGTGGAGGAGAAATTCATGTTCAAGTTTCTTGTCCGTGGCGCGGCAATCGCCGCGCTGCTGGCGGCGTCCGGCTATGCCGCGACTGCCGAAACCCTGCGCATGTGGGGCCCGGAGCAGATCACCGAGCCGCTCGTTGCCGAATTGTGGAATGGCATCAAGTCGGACTTCGAGGCCGCCAACCCCGGCGTGACGGTCGAATTCATGCCGCCGACCGGGACCATCAGCAACGGCGCCGTGCAGGCGGCGATACAATCCGATGCCGGCCCCGACGTGATCCTGACCAATTCCGGTATCGGCCGCATCACCGTCGTCAAGAATGCCAAACAGGTCGTGCCGCTAACCAAATACTATGAGGAGCGCGGCTGGAAGAACCAGATCTACCCGTGGCTTTATGCCGATCTGCAGGGGCAGTTCGGCGGCGAAATCTATGAAGTTCCAGATGGGCTCGATGCCCTGGGCATATGGTACCATAAGGATCTGTTCGCCGAGCATGGCTGGTCGATGCCCAAGGACTGGACTGAATTCCTCGCCTTGATGAAGGCGATGAAGCAAGCCGGCGTCCAGCCGATCGCCATCGGGCCGCGCACCCCGGCAAGTGCGGGCCATTTGTTCGGCAACCTTCTGCAGTCGGCCAGCGGCACGGACATGGTACGCAAGGCGCTGAAGCGCGAGATCGCCTTCGACGACCCGGCGATTGCCGCGGGTGCCGTGCGGCTGCGCGAGTTGGTCGATGCCGGCTACATCGACAAGCAAATGGCCGGCCTCGATCTCGAGGGCGCTTCGCGCCTGTGGTTCTCAAAGCGTGCGGCAATGTTCGTGGCGGGCCCGTGGTTCACCGCCAACGCCCGCAAGGCCGGCTACGATCTTGCCAATGCCGGCTACGCACCCATGCCGTCGGATCTGCCGGGCGAAACCAAGCCGACGGGCGGTGTCGGCTGGAGCTGGCTGGTGCCGGTCAGTTCCAAGCAACCCGAGCTTGCCTTGAAGTGGATCGATTTCGTCCTGTCCGACGCCGTGATGAAGAAGCGCGCGCAGAACGCTGCGAGCACCATGATCTATCCGCGCGCGCTCGACGGCGTCGAGCCGTCCACGCCGGTACTCAAGGAAATCTTTGCGGCGGCCGCGGGCGGCGTTGGCTACAATCCCAGCGTCTACCTGCCCGGTCCGGTCGTCGACATCTATTTCCAGGTTCTGCAGGGGGTGATCTCGGCGCAGATCAATGGAGAGGAAGGCATGAAGCAGATCCAGGCCAAGCTGGCGGAAGCGAAATGATCCTTGCGAGCGTGGCCGGCCCGGAGGCTGGCCACGCCATATTGCCATGCGATTTCAGATTGGTAGCAGAGTGACCGACTTGCAAACGATTGCCGGACCGACGGGCCCCCTCGCCCGCGCGGCCAAGGTGAAGACGCGTATGGGGGGCAGCACCGGCGAAACCGGATCCGCTCTTTGGCTGATGGTGCCGGCGCTCGCCATCTATGCCGTCTTCACGCTTTTTCCCGTCGCCGTCACTTTCTGGCTGAGCTTCACTAACTCCGCCGGCTTCAACACGCCGGCCGAATTCACCGGCCTCGACAACTACGCCAGGGCGGTACACGATCCGATTGTCTGGCAGGCGCTCGGCCACACATTTCTGTGGCTGCTTTACCATCTGGTGCTGGCCGGCGGCCTTGGTTTGGCGCTCGCCTTGGCAATCGGCAGCCTGGGCAAGACCCGCACCTTCTTCCGCACCGCCTTCTTCTTGCCGCACCTTGTTTCGCTTGCCGTGGTCGGCGTCATCTGGGCCAACATCTACGACCCGTTCTTCGGCCTCATCAACACCGGGCTGATCGGGCTCGGCCTCGGCAACTGGACTCAAGGATGGCTTTCAGACCCGTCGCTGGTGTTGTTTTCGGTCAATGTCGCCAGTTCGTGGCAGGGCTTCGGCATCTATATGCTTCTGTTCATCGCCGGACTGCAGAACATCGACTCCTCGCTCTATGACGCGGCCTCCGTCGATGGAGCAACACCTTTCCAGAAACTCGTCCATGTGACGCTGCCGGGCCTGCGTGAGGTCATGACATTCGTCGTTTCGCTCGCCTTGATCAACGGCCTGAAGGGCTTCGCCACCGTCTTCGTGATGACCAATGGCGGCCCTTTCTATCGCAGCGAACTGATCACCACCTATATCTACCGCCTCGCCTTCCAGTCGCAGGATCATGGGCTTGCGGCCGTGCTTTGCATCGTGCTCAGCCTGCTTGCGATCACCATTACCGTCGTCTTCACCCGCTGGCGCGCGAGGCTTGCCCAATGACCGCCCGCAACCGCGAATGGCCTGTCGCGCTGGCGCTGGCGCCCGTCATGCTGGTGCTGCTGGCGCCGTTCGCCTGGCTGATCATGTCGAGCCTCAAGACCGAGGCAGAGATCGCACAAGCCGCCCCGTTTTCGTGGCCGGCCAATCTGATGTGGCGCAACTATGCCGACGCCTGGCAGATCGGCGGCTTCGGCGATCTCGTCGGCAACAGCCTGCTCAATCTCGCGGGCGTCGTGGCGCTCACGCTCATCACCTGCGTGCCGGCCGGCTATGCGCTGGCCAAGATCCGCTTCCCCGGCCGCGAATGGCTGTTCTATGCTTTCATCCTGGGTCTCACCATTCCGATCCAGGCGATCGTCATCCCGCTCTACGAGGTGCTGTCGGGGCTGAGGCTGGTCAATACGCTGACCGGAATAGTGCTGGCCCAGGTCAGCAACGGCATTCCCTTCGGCATCTTCCTGATGCGCAGCTTCTTCATCAGCGTGCCCGACGAACTGGTCGAGGCAGCCAAGATCGACGGAGCCACGCATTTCCAGATCCTGACCAAGGTTTTTCTGCCGATTTCCAGCCCGGCAATCCAGGCGTTGGTGATCATCAGCGCGCTGTCCACCTGGAACGATTTCTTCCTGCCGCTGATCGTGCTGATCAGCCCCGACGTCCAGACCTTGCCGCTCGGCCTTGTCCGCTTCGCCGGCACCTATTCCTCCGAATACCGGCTGGTCTTTTCCGGCACGGTCATCTCGTTCCTGCCGATCATCCTCCTCTATATCCTGACCCAGCGCCGCTTCACCGAAGGCCTGACGCAGGGTGCAATCAAGGGCTGACCATGACGCATCACGAACAACGGGAGATCCGTTACGCATACGAGTTCGAACGCCGGGTGAAGGCATGCTTCATCGGCGCCGGCGGACACGCCTACCGCAACGTCTATCCGGCACTCCGTTACGCCCCGGTGGAGTTGATTGGCATATGCGACCTTGACCTGTCGCGAGCGCAGAAATTCGCAAGGCTGTTCGGGGCCGAGCGCGCCTACACCGACCATCGCGCGATGCTCGAGAGGGAGAAGCCGGAACTGGTCTTCCTCGTCACCTCATACAATCCGGATGGGCGGGTGCAGGCGACCGACCTGGCGCTCGATGCGCTGGCCGCGGGAGCCCATGTCTGGATGGAGAAACCGACCGCCGCCAGCCTGGCCGAGATCGAAGCGCTGCGCGCAGCCAGCGCCAAGGCCGGGCGCCTGGTGATGACCGGTCTGAAGAAGACATTTTTCCCGACCATCGAAAAACTGAAGGACCTGATCGGCTCGCCGGAATTCGGCAGGCTCACCTCGCTCAATGTCCGCTATCCGCAAAGCCTGCCGCCGCCGCGGGATCGCTCCGACCTGGTCAAGATGCAGAGTTTTCTCGACCACATCTACCACCCCGGCGCGATCCTGCATTTCCTCGGCGGGCCGATGGAGCGGGCAAGCTACGAATGGGAAGCGACAACCGGTGCTGCCGTCACCAATGTGCGCTTCAAATCGGGTGCGATCGGCAGCCTGCATTTTGCTTCCGGCCAGTCCGGATCGAGCATCTTCGAGCGCGTGGAAATCATCGGCGAAGGGTCAAATGCGATTGTCGACAATGGCAGCCGGCTGACCTGGTACCGCAAGGCCGCCCTGCCAAGTTACGGCCGCGCCGCCAGCTTCATCCAGCCGGACGACAAGGCCGCGCTGCTGTTCGAGCCGGAGCATTCGCTCGGCCAACTCTACAACAACAATTTGTTCTATCTCGGCTATGTCCAGGAGATCCTGCACCTGACCGATGCGATCCTCGACGGCAAGCCGTTCACCAAGGGCACGCTCGAAGCGGCATACGAGATCATGAAGCTGTTCGAATTCTTCCGCAGCGCCGAGGCCGGCGTGACGGTAACCCTTTGAGCGCGGAGCGGTAGAATGACACAAAACAATCCGGTATCGGCACGCGCGGCAGGCGAGATCGTCCCGACTTCCTGGGGCGAACTCAACTGGAAGATCACCGGCGAGACCTTTGCGGGTTCCGAAATGACCTTCGGCACCTGCCTTATCAAACCCGGAGACCGCAACCAGCTCCACTCGCATCCCGATTGCGAGGAAATCCTCTACGTCGTTTCAGGCACTTGCGAGCACAAGCTGGGCGACGAAATCTACCGCCTGGAACCTGGCGACGCGATCCGCATACCGCGCAATGTCCGGCATTGGGCGAGAAGCCTCGGGCCTGAGCCGCTGTTTGCGCTGATCGTGTTCTCCTCCGGCACGCGCACGGCCGTGAACCACGAAAATGACGGAGCGGCCTGAACCGTTCGCCTGGCCGAAAGCAGAGACAAAGACAAGCGGCAAACGGGAGAAGCCGACATGGCGTCCATCGCGCTCGAAAACATTCGCAAATCCTATGGCGGCATGCCTGTCATCCACGGCATCGACGTTGCCATCGAAGACGGTGAGTTTGTCGTGCTGGTCGGCCCTTCAGGCTGCGGCAAGTCCACGCTGCTGCGCATGATCGCGGGCCTGGAGGCGATCACCGACGGCGCCCTGTCCATTGGCGGACATGTGGTCAACGACGTTGCGCCGAAGGACCGTGACATCGCCATGGTGTTTCAGAATTACGCGCTCTACCCGCACATGACCGTCGCCGAAAATATGAGCTTTTCGTTGAGGCTGCGCGGCGTTGCGAAGGTGGAGATCAGCCGGCAGGTGGAGAAAGCGGCCAAGATTCTTGGGCTCGAACCGCTCCTCGACCGGCGCCCGCGCCAGCTCTCTGGAGGCCAGCGCCAGCGCGTCGCGATGGGGCGGGCGATCGTGCGCGATGCGGCGGTGTTCCTGTTCGACGAACCGCTTTCCAATCTCGACGCCAAACTGCGCGTCGCCATGCGCGCCGAGATCAAGGAGTTGCACCAGCGCCTGAAGATCACCACCGTCTACGTCACCCACGACCAGACCGAAGCCATGACCATGGCCGACCGTATCGTGGTGATGCGCGACGGCGTCGTCGAACAGGTCGGC
Organism: Hyphomicrobiales bacterium; assembly: GCA_900472295.1. Classification (GTDB taxonomy): domain Bacteria; phylum Pseudomonadota; class Alphaproteobacteria; order Rhizobiales; family Rhizobiaceae; genus Mesorhizobium. Next base: position 454,487 of record UCIA01000003.1, read on the forward strand.
GCGCCGCTCGACATCTACGACAGGCCGGCCACGATTTTTGTCGCGGGTTTCATCGGCACGCCGGCGATGAACCTTCTCACCGGCCGGATCCAGGCCGACAATCCGCGCACCTTCCGCACGACCGATGGCTCGGCGTTGCCGGTTTCCGGCAAGTTCGAACATGCTTCGGCCAATCGCGACATCGTCTACGGTGTGCGGCCGGACAGCTTGGTCATCGACGAGCAAGACGGAATGCCGGCAACGGTGGCGGTCGTCGAGCCGACCGGCTCGGAGACGCTGGTGATCGTGCGCATGGCGAACGACGAAATCGGCGTGGTCTTTCGCGAGCGCGTTTCAATGCGGCCGGGCGACGTCATACGCCTTGGTGTCAAGGCCGGGAGCGAACATCTGTTCGACGCGGTCTCGGGCAAGCGCCTGTCCGAGGCGGGCTGATCGCGGCCAAGGGGAAGCGCTGCACGCTTTTCCCGGAAAACCGCTTCACACTTTTCCTGGAATTGCTTCGGTCAGCCCGCATCCTCGTAAAAATGCAGCCGATTGCCGAAGGGGTCGCCGACCGACACTTCGCGGGTCTGCCATGGTGTGGTTTCCAGCCCCGGCCGCGCGTAGCGGTATTTCTTGTCGATCAGTTCGCGGTGCAATGCCGCGATGTCCTCGACCTTGATGCGCACAGCCACGCCCGGCGCGCCGTCACCGTGATGTTCGCTGAGATGCAGGACGCAACCGTCGCGGACAACCGCCATGTAGAGCGGCGCATTGTCGTCGAAGCGGTGCTCGAAATCGACGTGGAAGCCTAGGAAGTCGAGGTAGAATTCGCGCGCCTTGGCGATGTCGAAGATGCGCAGGATGGGCGTCACGGCCCCGAGTTTAACCATGGCGGCAAACCGTTCGCTTCGGGTGGGTTTATTTCAGCTCAAGCAGGCGCTCGAGATAGCTGCGCTCGATGTCGGGGCTGAGCGCGTTGCCGAGCCGCTTGCGGATGGCTTCGAGGATCTGGCGCGCGCGCTGCACGTCGATCTCGTCGGGCACCTTCACCGAATCGCCGAAATCGGGACCGCGGCTGGCACGCGGTCGTCCGAGCGGATCGCGGTCGGCGTCCTGCTGGCGGCCACCTGGCTCGCTGCCGCCCTGGTCGCCCTGCATCGCCTGCAGCTGCTTCATCATGTCCTTGGCGCCCTTGCGCAGCGCCTCAAGCGCGCGGCCCTGATGGCCGACAGCCTGGTCGCCTTCGCCCTCGCCAAGCGACTTCTCGGCATTGCCCATGGATTTGCCGGCGTCGCCAAACCCCTCATTGGGCTGCATTCCCATGCCTTCCAGGCCCTTCTTCAGCTTGTCGAGTTCGCTCTGCAACTGGCCCTGGCCCTCCTGAAGCTGCTTCAGCGCATCGGCGAATTCCTGTGGCGTCATCGGCTTTGGCTTCGGCCGGGCGAGCGGATCGCGGTCCTTGCCGACGCCCGGCTGGTCCGGATCCTCGTCGCCATTGCCTTCGCTGGGCTGCTGATTGTCGCCGCGCTGCATCTGGTCCATGCGGTAGGTGTCGTTCATCATTTCCTGCTGGCGGCGCATGATCTCGCCCAGCTTGTCCATCTGCTGGCGCATCTCGCTGTCCTGCTCGCCGCCTTGCTGCTGACGGCCGGCCTGCAGGTTGTTCATCATGTTTTCCAGCTGCGACAACAGTTCCTGCGCCTTGTCGCGGTCGCCCGACTTCGCCAAATCCTCGATCTGGTCCATCATGCGGTCGATGTCGCTCTGGCGCAGCTCGCGGCCGTTCTGCTGCATCTGCGGCGCGTTCGGATTCTGCTTGGCGCGTTCGGCGAATTCCTGCAGGAATTCGTTCATCGCCTCGCGCAGTTCCTTCATTGCCTTTTCGATCTCTTCGTCGCTGGCGCCGCGCTTGATGGCTTCCTGCAGCGCCTGCTGTGCCTGGCGCAGCCGCCTTTCGGCCGCCGAGAGATTGCCTTCCTCGATGCCGAGCGCGATTTCCCAGAGATAGGCAACCTCATTGCGCAACTGATCGTCGCTGTCGGACATTTTCAGCCGACTGCGGGCGCTCATGATGGCGAGGTAGTGCGACATGTTGTCGAACGTGTCTTCGGGCCGAAGCGTGATGGCGTCCATCAGCTCGAGCACGCGCGGTTTGGCATTGGCGTCGAGCGCCAGCAAGCGGCGCTGTTCGATCACCGCCCGCGCCAGCGGGTTGGCGAACGGCCGTTCCGGCATAGCAATGGTCTTGGTTTCGCTGGTCGCGGTGTGTCCGGCATCGTCGGTGGCGACAAGCGACAGTTTTATGCTGGCGCCGGCCCAGACATGCTCGGTCAGGTCCTTGGTGGTCCTGGCGGCATTCGCCTTGCCGCCGCGGCGCGGCAGCGCGAGCGGCAGGTCGGGCGGACCGTAGAGCGGATGCGCATTGGGCGCTGGCGGATCGGCCAATGCGAAAACCGCCTTGGCGGTGGCCGCGCCATAGTCGTCGTCGATCTGGTAGTTGAGCTCGAAGGCGCCGTTGACGGCTCGCTTGGGCTCGCCGACAAAGCGGATTGTCGGCGGCTTGTCGGGAATGACCGCGAAAGCCCAGCGGGCGACATCGGTCTCGCCCGATTTCAGCGTCAGCGTGCCGTCGGCGTTCAGTTTGCCGGTGAACTGGCGCAGCTTGGGCGTCGCCGGGTTTGCAGCCGCTGCCTTGACGGCGGCCGCCTGCGGTCCCGTCGGGTCGATGGCGCGGGCATTGCCACTCTTGTCGGCAAAGCTAAGCGTTTCCTCGCCGGAGCCGCCGGTGACACGCAGCGAAACGTCGCTGCCTTGCGGCACGGTGAAGGTGGCGGCCGCCTGGTTGGCGTCTGCGGTCAGGACGACGGGTGGCTTGCCGGTATAGGCCGGCGGGGTCACCCAGGCATCGATGCGCGGCGGCACGACATCGCGCGCCGCATGGGCGCGGAAACCGTCGGAGAGCCTGCCGCCCGACGGTCCGAACGAAAAGGCGAAAGCGGTGACCAGCAGCAGCGCCGCCACGGCGCGCAGCCCCCACGGGTCGCGCTCCGGCACGCGGGTGCGCGGCATGTCGGCGCCGAGGCTGCCAAGCTTGTCGGCCATGCGCTTTTGGTGCTCGCGCCACAGCGCCTGGGAAAAGGTGCTTTCCTTGCCGCTTGGACGGTCGGTCTGCACCAGCACCGGGCTGTGCAGCAATTCATTGGCCGCCTCAATGCGGCGGTCTATCTCGGCGGCGGACGGAAGCTTGAAGAAACGCAGCGGATAGAGCGCCGCAAGCGTGGCAATGCCAAACGCCGCCACGAGGAAAATGCGCGCAATGTCAGGCAGGCGTGGGAAGAAGCCGAGCCATGAGAGACTGAGAAACAGGCTGGCGACGATAAGCAGCGGCAGAATCAGTGGCCAGCCGCGCTCGACCGTCATCGAGACCCGTGTCGCCAACCGGCTCAGGGCAAGCCGCCCGGCCAGGCTGCGATCGTCGCTGGAAATGGGGCGTTCCGTCATCGGCCCTTCCTGCCCGGGCGGGATAGCCCGGACTCAACAAGCGCAAGTTTACCAGCAAACACGGCAAAGGCGAGGCGGTTCCGCAAAACTTGAAGCGCTTTGACGGGTTTCCCTCCGCAATTGCGTCAACGCAAGTTCAGAATTTAGCCGGATCGGTGTTTGAGCCGCAGACCAGCACGGCGATCCGTTCGCCTGATGCCGGCGTGTAGCGGCCGGACAAGAGTGCCGCGAAGGCCGCGGCGCCGCCCGGCTCGGCGATGATACGCACCCGCTCCCACAGCGCCTTCTGCGCCGAGATGATGGCGTCGTCGGTGACCAGGATCGAGCGCTCGACGAAGGCCTCGGCGATCGGGAACATCATCTCGCCGACGCGTTTGGGCGCCAGCGAATCGGCGGCGACGCCTTCGGCCGGCGCATCGACGGGGTGGCCGGCCTCGAAAGCGCGATGCAGTGTCGGAGCGCCCTCCGGTTCGATGGCGACAATCCTGATGCGGCCGGCAAACCAGGCGGCGATGCCGCCGATCAGGCCGCCGCCGCCGACGGCGACCAGCAGCGTGTCGATCTCAGGCAAGTCTTGTTCGATTTCGAGCCCGAGCGTGCCCTGGCCGACCAGCGTTTCCTCCTGGTTGAAGGCATGGATCTGCAGAGCGCCGGTCTTTTCAGCAAAAGCTTCGCTGGCGGCCAGCGCCTCGGCATAGCGGGCGCCACCGACCACAAGTTCGGCGCCATAACTGCGAATACGCTCCAGCTTGGCCTGTGGGCTGACTTCGGGGACGAAGATCGTCGCCTTGTGCCCGAGGCGCATGGCGGCATAGGCGACCGCAGCGCCATGATTGCCGCCCGACGCCGCAACCACCCCGGCCGCAGGCACCGGCCGTTCGAGCAGATTGGTGAAGGCGCCGCGCGCCTTGAACGAGCCGGAATGCTGCAGGCATTCGAGCTTGAGGTCGACCGCCAGCGGCGAAAGGTCGAAATCGGCCATGTCGACGCGCAGTACCGGCGTGTGTCTGATGTAGGGACGGATGCGCGGTTCCATCGCCGCGATGCGGTCGCGCGTGATGTTGATGGTCGACATAGCGTTTCTCCCAATCGCGGGCAGGTCTGGCGGGATGCTGCCTATTTCAGCCAGTCGGGCACCGAATCCAGGCCGATCAGCTCGTCATAGGTCTGGCGTTGGCGCACGACATGGAAGCGGTCGCCGTCGACCAGCACTTCCGGTACCAGAAGCCTTGTGTTGTAGGTGCCGGACTGCACCGCGCCATAGGCGCCGGCGGTGGAGACGGCGATCAGGTCGCCGGACTTCAGCCTAGGCAGGTCGCGGTCGAAGCCGAGATAATCGCCGGTCTCGCAGACCGGGCCGACGACATCGACCGTCATGCGCGGCGTGTCGGCCGGCGGCTGCACTACAGGCTTGATGTCGTGGAAAGCGTCATAGAGCGTCGGCCGGATCAGGTCGTTCATGGCGGCATCGACGACGAGGAAGTTCTTGGCGTCGCCTTCCTTCACGAAGATCACTTCCGAGACCAGGATGCCGGCATTGCCGACGATCAGCCGGCCCGGCTCGAACAACACCTTTACCCCAAGCTTTGTGAGTTGCTTCCTGACGATCTCGGCATAGGCATCGGGCAGAGGCGGTGGGCTGTTGTCGGTGCGGTAGGGGATGCCGAGACCACCGCCGACATCGACATGCTCGACGGCGTAGCCATCGGCGCGCAGCGCGCCAACCAGCTCCGCCAGCAGCGCGAAAGCGTCGTCAAAGGGCTGCAACTCGGTGATCTGGCTGCCGATATGGGTGTCGATGCCGATGGGCCGGATGCCCGGCAGCCCGGCCGCGCGAGCATAGACCTGGCGCGCTCTCTGCCAGGGAATGCCAAACTTGTTCTCAGCCTTGCCGGTGGAGATCTTCTTGTGCGTCTTGGCGTCGACGTCCGGATTGATGCGCAGCGAGACCGGCGCCACCTTGCCGAGTGCAGAGGCACGGGCCGACAGCAATTCCAGCTCCGGCTCGGATTCGACGTTGAAGCAGAGAATGCCGGCCTCGAGCGCGAAATCCATTTCGCGCGCGGACTTGCCGACACCGGAGAACACGATCTTGCTGGCCGGGATGCCGGCGGCAAGCGCGCGGCGCATTTCGCCTTCCGAGACGGTGTCGGCGCCGGCGCCGAGCTTTGCCAGCGTGCGCAGCACCGCCTGGTTTGAATTCGCCTTCAAGGCATAGCAGACCAGCGTGTCGAGCCCGGCAAAAGACTCGGCAAACACCCGGTAGTGCCTGGTCAAGGTCGCCGTCGAATAGCAATAGAACGGCGTGCCGATTTGTGCGGCGATATCGGGGATTGCCACGTCCTCGGCATGGAGTACGCCGTCGCGGTAGTCGAAATGGTTCACGGGAGTGGTTCCGAAAAGTTGGCTACGATGAGATCGGGTTTGGAGAGACCAGACCCGGTCTCGTCGACGCTAGATCAGCGGGTCGAGGATGAATTTCTTGTCCACGACCGGTTTTTCCGGCTCCGGCGGCACGGGCTGTTTGGCGCGCTCGGCGTCCTTGCGCGCCTGTACGGCGGCTTCGTAGGGCGTGTCGAGGCCGGCCTTGCGGCCACAGGCGGTCACGGCAGCCATCGCCGTCAGCAGCGTCAGCGTCACCAAAATCCTGCGTGCGGTCATCGATCCATCCGTCCGAAACGTTTTCCAGCCGCCGCTTTTAGCCGAGTTCTCGGCGCATTGCACCCCGGGATATTGCTGGTCGCAAATACCCCGGGATATTGCTGATCGCAATATCCGGCATCATGCCTTTACGATGCGCTTTTTCCAGCTGCGGATCTGCTTCCTGACTTCCGAGGGAGCAGTGCCGCCGAAGCTGGTGCGGCTCTTCACCGAATTCTGCACCGCCAGCACCGAGAAGATGTCCTGGGTAATACCGGGATTGATCGACTGGAGATCCTCCAGCGAAAGCTTCTCCAGGCTCACCTTCTTCTCTTCGGCCAGTGCCACTGCGCGGCCGGTGACATGATGCGCCTCGCGGAAGGGCAGGCCCAGCGTGCGGACCAGCCAGTCGGCGAGGTCGGTGGCAGTTGCGTGGCCCGAGCCGGCGGCCTTTTTCATGGCGGCGGCATTCACCGTCATGTCGCTCACCATGCCGGTCATCGCAGCCAGCATCAGGTCCAGCGTCTCGGCGGCGTCGAAGACCGATTCCTTGTCCTCCTGCATGTCCTTGCCATAGGTCAAAGGCATGCCCTTCATCACCGTCAGCAGGCCGACGAGATGGCCGGTGACACGGCCGGTCTTGCCGCGCACCAGTTCGGCGGCGTCGGGGTTCTTCTTCTGCGGCATGATCGAGGAGCCGGTGGAGAAGGAGTCCGACAGCCTGACAAAACCGAATTGCGGCGTCGACCAGATAATGATCTCTTCGGCGAGCCGCGACAGATGCGTGGCGCAGATGGCGGCCAGGCTCAAAAACTCCAGCGCGAAATCGCGGTCGGACACGCTGTCCAGCGAATTGCGCATCGGTTCGCGGAAGCCAAGCGCTTGTGCCGTCTTGTGGCGATCGATCGGGAAGCTGGTGCCGGCAAGGGCGGCGGCGCCGAGCGGGCTTTCGTCCATCCGCTCGATGGCGTCGCGGACGCGCGACAGGTCGCGCGAAAACATCTCGACATAGGCCATGCAGTGGTGGCCGAAGGTCACCGGCTGCGCCGCCTGCATATGGGTGAAGCCCGGCATCACGGTCGCCGCATGCTCCTCGGCCCGCTCGAGGAGGGCCGAGATGAGCCCCTTCAGCGCCTCGGCGACGCGGAAGCACTCGTCCTTGACCCAGAGTCTGAGATCGACCGCCACCTGGTCGTTGCGCGAGCGGGCGGTGTGCAGGCGCCCGGCGGCCGGTCCGATCAGATCGGCGAGGCGGGCCTCGATGTTCATGTGGATATCTTCAAGCCGGGTCGAGAACTCGAACGTTCCGGCCTCGATCTCTTTCAGGATCGTGTTCAGCCCGTGAGCGATCTTTTCTTGATCGGCGGCCGAAATAATGCCCGTTTCAGCCAGCATCTCGCTATGGGCGACCGAACCTCTTATGTCTTGCGCGTAGAGTTTTCGGTCGAACGAGATCGACGCGTTGATCGCTTCCATGATCGCGGCCGGACCCGAGGCAAAACGTCCGCCCCACATCTGGTTGCTGGCCTTCTTGTCGCTCATCGCTATAAACCCGTGCTCCGGAGCAGTTTTAGAAAATGGCAGACGGCAATAGATACTTCCCGGCCCCGCGCCTGATCCTCGCCGCCTTGGTGGCGGGCGTGCTGGCCGGCGCGGTCGCGGTATATGTCAGCGAGAGCGGTTCTGGCAACAACGCACCGGCCGGCAGTGCACCTGCTGTGGCCGCAGCAGGCAGCAGCAAGGACGATGTCGCCTGCGCCGCCAAGAGCGACCGCGCCAAAAAAATCGCCGCCGCGGCCACGGGCCAGGTTGCGGCTCTGTTGCCGGCCGATCCGCCGCAATCGCTGAAAAGCCTCGCCTTCAACGGTCCCGACGGCAAGCCGATGACGATCGCCGACCATGCCGGCAAGACGGTGCTGCTCAATCTGTGGGCGACATGGTGCGCGCCCTGCCGCGCCGAAATGCCGGCGCTCGATGCGCTACAGAAGGAAAAGGGCAGCGATGCTTTCGAGGTGATCGCGGTCAATGTCGATGCCGGCGATGATGCGAAGCCGAAGAAGTTCCTCGGTGACATCGGCATCGAGAAGCTCGGTTTCTATCGCGATTCGACACTGGCGCTGTTCAACGACATCAAGACACGCGGCCTGGCGCTCGGCCTTCCCGTCACCATGCTGATCGACGGCGAAGGCTGCCTGGTTGCGCATATGAACGGACCGGCCGAATGGTCGGGCCCGGACGCCAAGCGGTTGGTCGACGCGGCATTGGGCCCGTCAGGCTGAGGGCTGGGCGGCCGGCGATCGTCGCAGGCCTGCCACGCCCCATTCTATCGCTGAGCCGGCTTGGCATTTTCCCCTGTCCTCGTTGCCGAGCGAGGGGGCGCGAAGTTAGCCGGATATGAAATTCACGAAACAGCAATAAAACCGTTGTCCGATTGTCATGAGCGACACATATTGCCTTTGCGGGAGTGCCCCTTTCGCCAATGACAAACGGGAGATGAAACATGAAGTTGCTCGGCTTTGCGGCCGGTGTCGCCGCTACCTTGACCCTGCTTTCCACCCCCTCCGCCTTCGCCGCCACCCAGATCAGTTGGTGGCATGCCATGACCGGCGCCAATGCCGAGGTGGTCGACAAGATCGCCAAGGATTTCAATGCCAGCCAGAGCGACTATGAAATTCTCCCTGTTTTCAAGGGAACCTATCCCGAAACGCTGAATGCCGGCATCGCGGCCTTTCGTGCGGGTCAAGCGCCCGACATCATCCAGGTATTCGACGTGGGCACCGGCGTCATGATGGCCGCCGAAGGCGCGATCAAACCGGTGGCCGACGTGTTGACCAGCGCCGGCATGACGTTCGACAAAAGCCAGTATTTGCCCGGCATCGTCGGCTACTATTCGAAGCCGGACGGCACCATGCTGTCCTTCCCCTATAATTCCTCCTCGCCGATCCTCTATTACAACAAGGATATCTTCCAGAAGGCCGGGCTTGATGTGAACAACCCGCCCAAGACCTGGAACGAGGTGTGGGAATACGCCAAGAAGATCAAGGCGAGCGGCGCCGCTTCCTGCGGCTATACCTCAACCTGGCTGACCTGGATCCACCTCGAGGCCTTCGCCGCCTGGAACGACGTTTCCTATGGCACCAACCAGAACGGACTTGCCGGAACCGACGTCGAGCTCAAGATCAATGCGCCGATCTTCGTCAATCATTTCCAGGCGCTCGCCGATCTCGCCAAGGACGGCACCTTCAAATATGGCGGCCGTACCTCCGAAGCCAAGCAGATCTTCCTTGCCGGCGAATGCGGCATCTTCACCGAATCGTCGGGCGGTCTCGGTGACATCGTCAAGTCGGGCATGAACTACGGCATCGGCCAGCTTCCCTATGATAGCGACGCCAAGGGCGCACCCCAGAACACCACGCCGGGCGGCGCCAGCCTGTGGGTGTTCGGCAACAAATCGGACGAGGAATACAAGGGCGTCGCGGCGTTCTTCTCCTACCTGTCCAAGACCGAAGTGCAGGAGTATCTGCATCAGAAGTCGGGTTATCTGCCGGTGACGCTCGCTGCCTATGAGGCGACCAAGAAGTCCGGCTTCTATGACAAGAACCCAGGCCGTGAGACGCCGATCCTGCAGATGCTGGGCAAGGCGCCGACCGAGAATTCGAAGGGCGTGCGCCTCGTCAACCTGCCGCAGGTGCGTGATATCGAGAACGAGGAATTCGAGAAGATGCTGGCCGGTCAGCAGACTGCGCAGCAGGCGCTCGACAACGCGGTCGCACGCGGCAACAAGGCGATTCAGGAAGCGATCGGAAACTGAAGCGATTTGTCAGTTGAACCTCGTCCACGCGGACCCGCGTGGACGACTTCCTGAATAGCGAGGGAATCACCCTGTCTCCACGCGTCGTCTTTCCCAACAAGACCCTGCCTTATCTGCTGGTGGCGCCGCAACTCGCCATTACGCTGATCTTTTTCTACTGGCCGACGGGGCAGGCGCTCTACCAGTCGATGCTCAGGGAAGACCCGTTCGGGCTGAAGAGCAAGTTCGTCGGCCTCGCCAATTTTCGCAAGGTGCTGGCCGACCCGGCCTACCTCAACTCGATCAAGGTTACGCTGGTGTTCTCTCTGGCGACCGCGATCGTCGCCATGGGGATGGCCCTGTTGCTTGCCGTCATGGCCGAGAAGGTGGTGCGCGGCAAAGGTCTTTATCGCACGCTGCTGATCTGGCCGTATGCGGTAGCGCCGGCGATTGCCGGCATGTTGTGGCTGTTTCTGTTCAACCCCTCGATCGGTTCGCTAGCCTACGCCTTGAGAGGTCTCGGCATCGCCTGGGATCCCTTGCTTAACGGCAACCACGCCATGATCCTGCTGGTGTCTGCGGCTGCCTGGAAGCAGATCAGCTACAATTTCCTGTTCTTCGTCGCCGGGCTGCAGGCGGTGCCGAAGACGTTGATAGAGGCGGCGGCCATCGACGGCGCTGGCGAGACGAAGCGCTTCTGGACCATTGTCTTCCCGCTGCTCGCGCCGACGACCTTCTTCCTGCTGGTCGTCAACACTGTCTATGCGCTGTTCGACACTTTCGGCATCGTTCATGCCGTCACCGGCGGCGGGCCCGGAAAGACCACCGAGACGCTGGTCTACAAGGTCTACAATGATGGTTTCGTCAATTTGATCCTCGGCGATTCGGCCGCGCAGTCGGTCATCCTGATGATCATCGTCATCTCGCTCACGGCCATCCAGTTCCGCTATGTGGAACGCAAAGTTCACTACGGCTGAGGGCGAGCGATGATCGGCCAGTCCCCGCTTCGCACCGTCATCGCCCACGCCGTGCTCATCCTCGGCATCCTGATCGTCGCCTTCCCGATCTATTACACCTTCGTCGCCTCCACGCAGACTCTGCAGACCATCCTCAGGCCGCCATTGCCGCTCCTGCCCGGCGACCAGTTCTGGACCAATTACAGCGAGGCGCTGTTCGGCGGTGTCGGCCGCATCGGCGGCGTCAGTGTCGGCCGATTGCTGCTCAACACCACGGTCATGGCGCTCGGCATCGCGGTGGGGAAGATTTTCATCTCGATCCTGTCGGCCTATGCGATCGTGTTCTTCCGTTTTCCGCTTCGGATGGTCTTCTTCTGGCTGATCTTCATTACCCTGATGCTTCCCGTCGAGGTGCGCATCCTGCCGACCTACAAAGTGATGGTCGATCTCGGCATGATCGACACCTATGCCGGCCTGATCATTCCGCTCATCGCCTCGGCCACCGCGACGCTGTTGTTTCGCCAGTTCTTCATGACCATTCCGGGGGAACTGGTGGAGGCGGCGCGTGTCGACGGCGCCGGGCCGTGGCGCTTCTTTTTCGACATCCTGTTGCCGCTGTCGCGCACCAACATCGCAGCACTGTTCGTCATCCTTTTCATCTATGGCTGGACGCAATATCTGTGGCCGCTGCTCGTCACCAACAGCAACGATATGAACACCATCGTCATCGCGCTGAGAAAGATGGTTTCCTTCGCCGATGCCGATACGCAATGGCATCTGGTCATGGTCACCGCGATGCTGGCCATCCTGCCGCCGATCCTGATCGTGGTGCTGATGCAACGCTGGTTCGTGCGCGGACTGGTCGATTCCGAAAAGTGAGAAGCTGATGGCGACCGTTGATCTGAAGGATGTGAAGAAAGTCTATCCCAGCGGCGTCGAAGCGGTGAGGGGTGTCTCCATCGCCATTCCCGACAAGGAGCTTTGCGTGCTGGTTGGGCCGTCCGGCTGCGGCAAGTCCACGCTGCTGCGGATGATTGCCGGGCTGGAGACCATTTCTTCCGGGACGGTCGCCATCGACGGCAAGATCGTCAACAGCATCGGCCCGACCGAGCGCGACATTGCCATGGTGTTCCAGAACTATGCGCTCTACCCGCATATGAAGGTCTACGACAACATGGCCTACGGGTTGCGCAACCGCGGCACGCCCAAGGACGAGATCGACAGCAGGGTGCGCTCGACCGCCAAGGTGCTGGAGCTCACGGCGCTGCTCGATCGGCGCCCGCGCGAACTTTCCGGCGGCCAGCGCCAGCGCGTGGCCATGGGGCGTGCCATCGTGCGCAATCCGAAAGTCTTCCTGTTCGACGAACCGCTCTCCAACCTCGACGCCAAACTCCGAGGCCAGATGCGGGTCGAAATCAAGAATTTGCAGCGCTCGCTCGGTGTCACCTCGGTCTACGTCACCCACGACCAGTTGGAGGCGATGACGCTGGCCGATATCCTCGTCGTCATGAATGCCGGGTTGGTCGAGCAGACGGGCGCGCCGCTCGACATCTACGAGAAGCCGGCCTCGACCTTCGTCGCTTCCTTCATTGGCGCACCGCCGATGAACCTTCTGCCTCTTTTGCAAGGACCGGCTGGTCCGGCGCTGACCGATGGCAAGGCGGTTGACTTTGCGCCTGCGAACGCCGCCACGCTTGGCTTCCGCCCTGAGGATGCCGACGTCACCTTCGGGGCCGACGCACCGTCCGGCGCGCTCGTGCTGCCGGCACTGGTCGAGGCGGTCGAACCGGTGGGATCCGAAAGTTTTCTTCACTGTGCCGCCGGCGGCAACCGCATCGTCGTGCGTGTGGCCGGCCGTGCAACAGCCAAACCCGGCGATCAACTGCGCGTCGTCGCCAGGACGGAGAAGCTGCATTGGTTCGACAACGCTGGGAAACGAGTCGATTAACGCAGCCGCTCGCGCCAATCAGACGCGTCGCCAGTTCAGGCGAAGACGTGTGCCTTGCCGGAGACGGTCAGCCGCACGATCTCGCCGACGGCAGGTGCATCGATGCCCGGCTTGCGCAGGATCAGTGGCGTGTTGCCTATTGCGGCGGCGTCGGGCGGATCGGGGTTGTTCAACAGCCGCACGGCAATGGTGCACATCGAGCCGGCGAATTCCGAGTCCGTCACCTCGGCGAAGATGGTGCCGACAGGACCCGACATGCCCTCGCGCGACGTGCGTTTAACCTCCACCTGCTCCGGCCGCAGCATGATGCGGGCGAGATCGAGCCGCTCCTTGGTGTCGACGGCAATACGGCCGAGCGAGGAGGTGGCGAAGCCGCCTGAGATCTTTGCCGGCAGGATGATGGCGTCGCCAAGGAACTCGGCGACCATGCGGTTCTTCGGCTGCAGATAAAGCTCGCGCGGCGTGCCGATTTGCGAGAACTGGCCGTCGCGCATGACCGCGACCTGGCTGGCGAAGGACAGCGCCTCGGCCTGGTCGTGGGTGACCAGTATGGTGGTGATCCCGGCGGCCTCGAGCAATTCGGCCACCGCCTTGCGCATCGAGGCGCGCAGGCCGGTGTCGAGTGCGGAGAACGGCTCGTCGAGCAGCATCAACCTGGGCTTCATCGCCATGGCGCGGGCCAGCGCAACGCGTTGCTGCTGGCCGCCGGAGAGCTGATGCGGGCGGCGTTTGAGGATCGCCTTGTCGAGCCCGACCGTATAGGCGAGCTCGACGATGCGCTCCATGCGCTGGTCCTCGCCGCGGGCCATGCCGAAGCCGATATTGTCGGCGATGCTGAGATGCGGGAACAAGGCGCCGTCCTGCGCCACCAGGCCGATGCCGCGGCGATGCGCGGGAATCGCATGGCCGCCATTGGCCAGCACTTCGCCATCGAGCGCGATGCGGCCCTGGTCCGGCGCCTCGAAGCCGGCGATCAGCCGCAGCAACGTCGTCTTGCCGCAGCCGGACGGGCCGACGATGGCGGTGCGGCTGCCGCTGGCAGCGTTGAGGTCGATGCCGGCAAGGGCGGCGACCGGGCCGTAATGTTTGGTGAGGCCGCTGATTTCGAGAAAGCTCATCGTCCGGCCATCCGTTTCGACTGGACATAGAGCAGCCAGGTCAGCGGCAGCGACATCGCCACCATGATGAAAGCGTAAGGGGCGGCCGATGCATAGTCGATCTCGCCGCTGTAGGACCAGAACGCCATCGCCAGCGTGCGGGTGCCGTTGGGCGCCAGCATCTGGGTGGCGGTCAGTTCGTTCATGATACCGAGCGCCACCAGCGCCATGCCAGCCGCGGCACCCGGGGCCGACAGGCGGATCGTCGTCGACCACAGCGCCATAAGCGGCGGCCGGCCAAGGCTGGCGGCGGCGCGTTCGAGCTCGACCGGCGCCTGCGCGATCGAGGCTCTCAGGCTGATCAAGGCGCGCGGCAGGAACATCAGCGCATAGGCGACCAGAATGGTGAACAGCGTCTGGTAGAGCGGCATGGCGATGCGCACGGTGATGGTGACCAGCGCCAGCGCGATGACGACGCCGGGCAGCGAGCCGACGATATAGTTGCAGCCTTCGAGCAGCCGCTGCAGCGGCCCCGGCGCGCGGATCGAGATCCAGGCCATCGGCATGGCGGCGATGGTGGCAAGCACGGCGCCGACGAGCGCCAGGAACAGCGTCTGGCCAAGTGCCAGGCCAATTTCGTCGAAACGCCAGACATCGGCGCCGCCGGCAGCTAGCCAGCGGCCGATGGTGATGAAGGGCACGCCGATGGCGAGCAGCGTGGTGATGGCAGGCAGAGCCAGGCAAGGCAGCGTGGCGCGCCCGAGCCTGCTGCGCTGCCGGTGGCGGGCGGCGCCCGAGCCGACACGGGCATAGCGCTCCTCGCCGCGCACCAGCACCTCCAGGGCGAGCAGCACGAAGCAGCAGGTTACCAGCACGCCTGCCAGCATGTTGGCGGCGGGGCCGTTGAAGGTCGACTGGAACTGGTCGACGATCGCGGTGGTGAACGTGTCGAAGCGGATGAAGACGTAGAGGCCGTATTCGGCAAGCAGATGCAGCCCGACCAGCAGCGCGCCGCCGCAAATGGCGAGCCTTAACTGCGGCAGCACGACACGCCAAAACACGCGCCATGGGCCGAGACCAAGCGCTGCCGCGGCGTCTTCCAGGGCCGGGTCGAGACGGCGCAGCGCGGCTGACACCGGCAGATAGAGGAACGGGAAATAGGCGAGCACCGAGACCAGCACGGCGGCCCACAGTCCGTGCAGTCCCGGCGCCAGGGTGACCCAGGCGTAGGAATGCACGAAGGCGGGGATGGCAAGCGGCGCTACCGCCAGCCAGGCCCAGAGTCGGGCGCCGGGCAAGTCGCTGCGCTCGGTGAGCCAGGCCAGCGCTATCGACAACACAATGGCGATCGGCACCGCGAGCGCCACCAGAAACACGGTGTTGACCAGAAGGTCGCCGACGCGCGGCCGAAAGATCAGCGCCGAGACGGTGTCCCAGCCGGTCTGCACGCCGATCCAGATGATGAAGGCGAGCGGCAGCAGCGACAGCAGCGACACGATAATGGCGGCAAGCGCGATCCAGGACATGGGCTGCCGCCGGGACCGCCCGGATGCCGGCCCTGAATGTGCGAGATCGACCGTAGACTGCATCAGCTCGGCCGCGCCCCTGCCAGGGCGGGGGCGCCGCAGGCGCGGCCGGAAATGCAATATGTCGTCATGGACGAAGCCATCTCGAAAACAGAGCGCTCCCGCGGAAAGGCCCGCAGGAGCGCAATTGCTGCTCTTTTAGGACGAAAGCAGACTAAAGCAAGCCGGCTGCCGTCATCAGGTCGGTCACCTTCTTGGAGTTCAGCGTCGCCGGGTCGATCTTCGGCGCCTGCAGATCGGCCAGCGGCACCAGCTTCGGATTGGACGCGGCACCCTGGCCGACCGCATATTCGAAGGACGTGCCGGTCTTCAGCACCTCCTGGCCGCCCTTGCCGGTCACCCATTTCAGGAACGCCTGGGCTTCCTTCGGATGCTTGCTGGAGGCCAGCACGCCGCCGCCGGAGATCGAGACGAAAGCGCCCGGATCCTGGTTCTTGAAATAGTGCAGCTCGACGTTTTTGCTGTTTTCGCCGGTCTTGGCCTGATCGCCGAAATAGTAATAGTGGTAGATGACGCCGCCTTCGATCTCGCCGGCATTCACCGCCTTCATCACCGTGCCATTGCCCTTGTAGGCGGTGAAGTTTTCCTTCATCGCCTTCAGCCAGTCGGCGGTGGCGGCTTCGCCCTTGAGCTGCAGCAGCGCGCTGACGATGGCCTGGAAATCGGCACCGGACGGCGATGCGGCCCAGCGCCCCTTCCAGCTCGGATCGGCGAGATCGAGCATCGATTTGGGCAACTTGTCGGCAGTGAGCTTGGTTTTGTTGTAGGCAAAGACGGTGCTGCGCGCCGCGACACCCACCCATTTGCCGCTGCTTGGCTGGTAGTCGGCAGGGACCTGGGCCAGCGTGTCGGCGTCGACCGGCGCAAAAAGGCCCGCCGCTTCGACGAGCGTCATAGCCGGTGAGTTCTCGGTCAGGAACACGTCGGCCGGTGAGGAAGCGCCCTCGGCGACGATCTGATTGGAGAAATCGCTGTCGCCGCCATTGCGCAACGTGACCTTGATGCCGGTTTCCTTGGTGAAACCTTCGACCCATTCCTTTGCCAGGCTCTCGTGCTGGGCGTTGTAGACGATGATGCCGGCATCATCGGCCATTGCGGGGCCGCCAATCAGGCTGATGGCCAATACGGTGGCATTGGCGAGGGCGGAAAGAGCATACTTCATTGAGTCATCCTTGACCGGGGGTTGGCGCGCCCACCTATCTATACCTGACCAGAGTAGTCAACATTGATGCCTGCGCACAGGCATAAAAACGTCGTCACTGGCCGGATAATTCCGGGCAATGCGAAATTTAGGATCCGGAAGGCCTCACAAGGGCTGCAAGCGGCGCGGGATCAACGTTCTCGCGGTCGTAATCCTAGGGAGGTTACCGGCCAGCCGCTGCGTTTTGCGATGATATGGTTGTGCTCGCAAACTTTCGTGATTTGCCCGTAGTTTGGCTTGGACATTATTTCGCCGGCCACGTAACAAATCGGTGCCGGGACGCGAAGATCGGGGAGTGAACTCTTGTGAGCGGCAAGGATGAGGCCGAGCTTTCCCGGCTGATGCGGGCCGCGATTGCGGGAGACGAGAGGGCTTACGCCGACTTTCTGCACCGGATCGCCGCTGTGGTGCGCGGCTTTGTCCGCCGCAAGATCGTACAGGGCGGGGTCGACCCCGAGGATGTCGTGCAGGAAACCTTGCTGGCCATTCATGTGAAACGACATACCTGGCGCCAGGATGCGCCGGTGCTGCCATGGATCTATGCGATTGCCCGCTTCAAATTGATCGATGCCTTCCGGCGGCGCGGCCGGCGCATCGAGATCGAGATCGACGATATCGCCGAGACCTTTGCCGAGCCGGAAACCGAGACCGTCAGCGAACGCGACATCAACCGGGCGCTTGACGGCTTGCCGCCGACGCAGCGGTCGGTGGTTTCCTCGATCTCGGTCGACGGCCGCTCGATCGGCGAGACGGCGGCCAGGCTCGGCGTCAGCGAGACCGCGGTGCGGGTATCGCTGCATCGCGGGCTTGCCGCGATCGCCAAACGGTTCGGGCGGCAGTGACATGAGGACCGAGGATCTCATCAAGGCACTCGACGCCGACACAAGCAGCAAGGCGATGCCGCTGCGCTCGGCCTGGTGGATGGCGGCGGCAGCAGCGGTGGTGATCGCGGCGGTGGTGTTCTTCCTCGCCATCGGTCCGCGTCCCGACATCATGATCGCCATGCACACCGTGCGGTTCCTGTTGAAATTCGTCTTCACCATCGTGCTTGCCGTCACCGCGTTTGGCTTGATCCGGGCGCTGTCGACACCGGGCGCCTCAATCGCGAGGGCCGTGGCCTGGATGGCTGCTGCGCCGCTGCTGGTGGCTATCGCCGTGGCGCTCGAACTGTTCATGGTGCCCGAGCCGATGTGGGGCACCCGCATGGTCGGCTCCAACATGATGATCTGCATGGGCTTCATCCCGCTGATCGGCATCGGGCCGCTCGCCGTCTTCATATGGATGCTGCGCTATGGCGCGCCGACGCGGCCGGTGCTTGCCGGCGCGGTCGCAGGCCTGCTCGCCGGCGGCCTGGCGGCGACCTTCTATGCCGCGCACTGCTTTGACGATTCGCCGCTGTTCGTCGCCACCTGGTACACGCTCGCCATTGCCGTGCTTGCCGTACTTGGCGCGCTCGGCGGGCGGCTCTTCGTCCGCTGGTAGCCAGACTGCCGGGCAGCGGCAAATAATCACCGATCCTTAATCATGCCGGCAATTGTTTGCGACTTATCCGTGTTGCCGGTGGCTCCGGCGCAACCTTTCCTTAAAATCGATCATCCAGTGTTTTTTGCAGAAATGTGTTGCGCATGGGGTGGCATGCACAGTGATGCGACGAGAGCGAAAAAGCCTTCGGGCTGACAGTCACGTGGCTTTGGTGCTCGCGGCCGGCGGTCTCATCGCAACGGTGGTGTCGATGCTGTTGTCGCGGCTCGACGTCAGCGCCGAGGTGCTGAAACTTTGCCTGCAGATATCGGTGCCGGTGGCCGCCGTTGCGCTGATCCTCGCTGCCCTGTTCATCCACCGGATTCTCGACGACCGCCGGCAGATCGCCGAGAGCGAGCAGCGCTTTCGCCGTGCCATGGAGGATTCGGCGATCGGCATCGCCATTGTCGGCCTCGACGGTCGCATCCACGAAACCAATCCGGCCTTCGCCGCCATGCTCGGCTACAGCAAGGCAGAGATCGAAGCGCTGACCTTCTTCCAGATCACGCATCCCGACGATGTGCAGATCGGTCGCGAGACCATGGAGGGCATGCGGGCGGGCACCGTTGACGCCTTCCACTTCGAAAAGCGCTACCTCAAGAAGGATGGCACGCCGGTGTGGGCCCATCTTGCCGGCTCCGTCATTCGCGACGAGAAGAGCCGCCGCCCGCTCTACCTCGTCTCGCAGATCGAGGATATCGACGCACGCAAGCAATCCGAGGCGCGCATCACTGAGGCCGAAACGCGCTGGAACTTTGCCCTTGCCAGCGCCGGACAAGGCGTCTGGGACTTCGACATGCGCAAGGGCGGCACCACTTACTCCGCCGCCTGGGTGAAGATGCTGGGCTACGCCGATGGCGAGCTTGACGGCGACCCCGATCGCTGGCTGACGATGATCCACCCCGACGACCGCGAGAACGTGGCCGCGGCCGATCTCGCCCATCTGGAGGGCAAGACGCCGTTCTTCGAAGCCGAGTTCAGGATGCGCCACAAAGACGGCCACTGGGTCTGGATCCTCGATCGCGGCAAGACGCTCGAACGCGACAGGGACGGAAAGCTGATCCGGGCCATCGGCAGTCTGACCGATATCACCCAGCGCAAGCAAACAGAGGAAAGCCTCATCGTATCGGCGGCGGCGCTGGCGGACGAGAAGGAACGGCTGCGGGTGACGCTGCAGTCGATCGGCGATGCCGTCATCTGCACCGATGCCGCCAACCGCATCACCTTCATGAACCCTATCGCCGAGAAGCTGACCGGCATTGCCGGCGCCGAGGCGCTCGGCAAGACTCTGGGTCATGTCTACTGGGCGGTCGATGAGGAAACCGGGCAGCGGATCGGCATGACGCGGCCGGCGCTCGGCGGTTACGTTCCGGCCGACCAGAACAGCCGCGCCGTCCTCGTCCGCCGCGACGATACGCGCTGCAGCATCCGCCAGGTGGTGTCGCCGATCATGAACGAACACCGGGAGTTTTGTGGCCTGGTCATCGTTTTCCAGGATTTCACCGATGCGCGCGCCCTGCAGCGCCAGCTTGCCTATGCCGCGGCTCATGACGCGCTGACCGGTCTCGCTAACCGCTCAAGCTTCATCCGCACCATGGAAGAGCTGGTTCAGCAGAGCCGCAAGGCCGGCAAGGCAAAGCCGGCGGGCGAGCATCAGTTCATGTTCATCGATCTCGACCATTTCAAGCTGGTCAACGACACTGGCGGCCACGCCGCCGGCGATGCCTTGCTGAAGCGCGTTGCCGACACCATTCGCGGCGCCCTTGGGCCGGAGGATATCGTTGCCCGCCTCGGCGGCGACGAATTCGCGGTCATCCTGAAATCCGGCTCGACCACCGGCGCCCGAATTGCCGCGCGCGCGATCATCGACGCCATCCGCAGCTTGCAGTTCACCTGGGACGGCCGGCCGCATGCGATAGATGCCAGCATCGGCCTGGCGCCGATCCGCAGCGGAGAGGTCGACGAGATCATCGCTCGGGCCGATGCCGCCTGCTATGCGGCCAAGGCCGCCGGCCGCGGCTGCGTTTCCGTGGCGCCTGATGACAACGGCTCAAGCGGCCACGCCGAGCCGCCGCTTGCAGCGGCGTCCTGAGGTAAGCACGGAACTTTCGTTCTGGTCGTTAGCGCGTCGGGACCGGATGTTCGCCGCGATAGTCGTAGAAGCCGCGTCCCGTCTTGCGGCCGAGCCAGCCGGCTTCGACATATTTCACCAGCAGCGGGCAGGGGCGGTACTTCGAATCCGACAGGCCGTCATGCAGCACCTGCATGATCGACAGGCAGGTGTCGAGGCCGATGAAATCGGCCAGTTGCAGCGGTCCCATCGGATGGTTGGCGCCAAGCCGCATGGCGGTGTCGATGGCGTCGACCGAGCCAACGCCTTCGTAAAGCGTGTAGATCGCCTCGTTGATCATCGGCAACAGGATGCGGTTGACGATGAAGGCCGGGAAATCCTCCGAGACGGTGATCGTCTTGTCGAGCTGTTTCACATAGGCCTTGGCGGCTTCGAAGGTCTGGTCCTCGGTGGCGATGCCGCGCACCAGCTCGACCAGCTTCATCAGCGGCACCGGGTTCATGAAATGTATGCCGATGAAGCGCTCGGGACGGTCGGTCTGCGCGGCCAGCCGGGTGATCGAAATCGACGAGGTGTTGGTCGCCAGGATGGCTTCCGGGTTGAGCTGCGGGCAGAGCTGGGCGTAGATCTTGCGCTTGACCGTCTCGTCCTCGGTCGCAGCCTCGATGACCAGATCGGCACCCGCGAGATCGGCCATGGTGGGAGCTGCGGAAATGCGCGCCATCGCGTCGTTGCGCAGCTTTTCCTCAAGTTTGCCGGAGCCGACTTGGCGCGCCATGTTGCCGCTGACGGTGGCGATGCCCTTCTCGATCCGGTCGGGCGAGACATCGTAGATCAGCACCTTGAAGCCCGAAAGCGCTGATACATGCGCAATGCCGCCGCCCATCTGGCCGGCGCCAATAATGCCGATCGTCTCGATCTTGGCCATTTGCAGCGATCCCGTCGAAAAGGCCTTTGCGGCCTGCTTTTTGTGCAGTGCAAACTAAAAGGGTGGGGCAGCTACGTCTACCCCACCCTTTCACAATTTAATACGCTTTGGCAGAAAGCGTCAAAGCGCCTTTTGCAGCTCCGGCAGGATGACGAACAGGTCGCCGACCAGACCGTAATCGGCAACCTGGAAGATCGGTGCCTCCTCGTCCTTGTTGATGGCGACGATGACCTTCGAATCCTTCATGCCGGCAAGGTGCTGGATGGCGCCGGAAATGCCGACGGCGATGTAGAGGTCGGGAGCCACGACCTTGCCGGTCTGGCCGACCTGCCAGTCGTTCGGCGCGTAGCCTGCATCGACTGCAGCCCGGCTTGCGCCGACCGCAGCGCCGAGCTTGTCGGCAACCGGCAGGATGACTTCCTGGAACTTTTCCGCCGAACCGAGTGCACGGCCACCCGAGATGATGATCTTGGCCGAGGTCAGCTCCGGACGGTCGGTCTCCGACAGCTTGTTCTCGACGAAGGTGGAGAGGCCCGGATTGGCCGCCGCGTTGACCGTCTCGACCGTGGCCGAACCGCCTTCGGGCGCGCCCTGGAAGGAGGCAGTACGCACGGTGATCACCTTCTTGGCGTCGCTCGACTGCACCGTCTGGATGGCATTGCCGGCATAGATCGGACGCTTGAAGGTGTCGGGCGAAACCACTTCGATGATCTCCGACACCTGCGCGACGTCGAGCAGGGCCGCAACGCGCGGCGCGACGTTCTTGCCCGACGAGGTCGCCGGCGCAATGATGGTGTCGTAGGCGCCGGCCAGCGAGACAACGAGAGCCGCCGTCGGTTCGGCGAGGCGCTCGGCCAGTTCGTCGGCTTCGGCGAGCAGCACCTTATTCACGCCCTTCAGCTTGGCGGCAGCGTCGGCAGCGCCCTTGGCGCCCTTGCCGGCCACCAGCACATGCACGTCCGAGCCGATCTGCAACGCCGCCGACAGCGCCTTGGCGGTCTGGTCGGAAAGGGTTGCATTGTCGTGTTCTGCGATGAGGAGAATGGTCATGTTTTTATCCCTTCCCAGCCTTACAACACGCCGGCTTCGTTCTTGAGCTTGTCGACCAGTTCGGCGACGCTCTTGACCTTGACGCCCGCCTTGCGGCCGCTCGGCTCTTCGGTCTTGAGGACCTTCAGGCGCGGCTTGACGTCGGCGCCGTAGTCGGCCGGGCTCTTTTCGTCGAGTGGCTTCTTCTTGGCCTTCATGATGTTGGGCAGCGAGGCATAGCGCGGCTGATTGAGGCGAAGATCGGCGGTGATGATCGCCGGCATTTTCAGCTCCACCGTCTGCAGGCCGCCATCGACTTCGCGCGTCACCTTGGCCTTGTCGCCGTCGATCACGACCTTGGAGGCGAAGGTGCCCTGCGCCCAACCGAGCAGGGCGGCCAGCATCTGGCCGGTCTGGTTCGAGTCGTCATCGATCGCCTGCTTGCCGAGGATGACGAGGCCGGGCTGTTCGGCGTCGACGACGCCCTTCAGCACCTTGGCGACGCCGAGCGGCTCGGTCTGTTCGTCGGTCTTGACCAGGATGGCGCGGTCGGCGCCCATGGCGAGCGCGGTGCGGAGCGTTTCCTGCGCCTGCTGCGGGCCGATCGAAACGACGATGATCTCTTCGGCCTTGCCGGCTTCCTTCAGCCGGAGCGCCTCTTCCACCGCGATTTCGTCGAACGGGTTCATCGCCATCTTGACGTTGGCGAGTTCCACCGCCGAACCATCGGCCTTCACGCGAACCTTGACGTTCGCATCCACAACCCGCTTCACGGGCACAAGGATCTTCATTTGCCTGTCACCTCTCCTGAGATATTTCGGCGCGCTATAGCAGCGTGCGCCTGTGCAGAGTTGTCGAAAGCCGACATTCCTGACTGAATTCCGGCCAAACGGAATTCTGGCCGGACGGAATTCTTGTCTTCTGCCGCCTAACGGTGGCGTCCTCCGTAGTTGCGGTGACGTTGCACGTCAATACGTGTCCCACAGTCAAATCGGTTCAGTCGGAACCGGAAGCGCCGCCCCGGCCCCAGCGCGTCGTCGGTTGCGTGGGCGCCGGATTGGTTGGCGCCGGTTCAGTTGAAGCGGCCGGTTGATCGGCGGTTTCGGGCCCGTCGTCGTCGCCGGCAAGCAACGGCACGCCGCGGCTGCGCATAATCAGCACCAGCGCGCCGCCGGCAATGATGCCGCCAATATGGCAGGCCCAGGATATCTGGTTCTCGCCACCGGCGGCAAACATCACCACCTGGAAGCCGATCCACAGAATCAGCGGGATAAAGGCCGGGATGCGCAGCGGAATGCGGGCAAAGGCCAGCACCCACATTTTCACCCGGGGGTAGAGGACCAGATAGGCGGCGACGACGCCGGCAATGGCGCCGGAGGCGCCGATCAGCGGCACTTGCGAATCCCAGGCGACGAGCCCCTGGAAGAAGGCGCCGGCGACGGCGCACAGCAGGTAGAAGATGAGGTAGCGGATGTGGCCGAGCGCGTCCTCGACATTGTCGCCGAACACCCACAGGAACAGCATGTTGCCGCCGAGGTGGAAGATATCGGCATGCAGGAAGGCATAGGTGATGTAGCTCAGGCTCTCGGGAATGACGATGAATTGGGGGGAGAGTTCAGCTGTGTTGTGGACCACCGAAGGAATGAAGCCGAGGCCGAGCACGGCTGCGTTGTTGAAATTTTCGCCGCCGATCGAGGTGATGAGAAAGACCAGGGCATTGGCCGCGATCAGGCCGATCGTCACATATTGCAGCCTTATGTGGCGCAACCTGTTGGAATCGTAAAGCGGGATGAACATGCCCCAAGCCCCATTTGCCGCTGTCGAAAAGCTCAGCGGTTCTTGCCGGGCACCCATAACACGTCGGCATTTCCGTTGTCATTGACCGCACGGGCGGCGACGAACAGAAAGTCGGAGACGCGGTTGATGTATTTCAACCCGTCACGGTTGACGTGCTCGGCCGGGTTTTGCGCCAACGCCACCATGATCCGCTCGGCCCGCCGCGCCACGGTGCGGGCAAGATGGAGCGCGGCTGCGGCCGGCGAGCCGCCGTTCAGCACGAAGGATTTGAGCGGCTTAAGCTCCTTGTTGAGAAGGTCGATGTCTCTTTCGACGCGATCGGTCTGCGAGGCGATGATGCGCAGCGGCTCGTATTCGAGCGGCTTGCCGTCGTCGGGCACGGCGAGGTCGGCGCCGAGGTCGAACAAATCGTTCTGGATGCGGGAAAGCATGGCGTCGATGGCGGGATGGCTTGCCTCAGTGTGCAGGCGGGCGATGCCGATGCAGGCATTGGCCTCGTCGACCGTGCCATAGGCATCGACGCGCAGGTCGGATTTCAGCCGCCGCTCACCGGTGCCCAGGCCGGTCGTGCCGTCGTCGCCGGTGCGGGTGTAGATCTTGTTGAGCTTGACCACGCTTGTGCCTCCCCCGATGCCGTTACTTGCGGGTGAAATACACCGCCAAAAGGATCAGCGCCAAGGCGAGCGCCTGCAGCAGCACGCGGGCCTGCATGAGCTTGTTGGAGGTGACGCCGGAGCCGCCGCGCATCATGTTGATGAGACCGCGTATCAGCACGATCAGCACGGCAACCATGACGAGGACGGCGAGGACGTTGAAGACGGTTGCCATGGTCTGTTCCCAGTTCTGTTGCGGTCACGCGCGTCTGGCCAGCACGCGGTAGAGCATCGATGCAGGCAGGATGCGTTTGAGCACAGCGCCGACCTTGGCCGGCACTGTTACCACATAGTGCGGTCGCGGGCGCCGCGACAGAAGTGCATGGCGCAAGGCGGTATAGACCACCTCCGGCCCCTTTTTCAGCCGCGATGAGCTGCCGCCGGCCTTGAGCCGCGCCAGTTGCGCGGCATAGGCGACGCGGTGGACGGAGTTTTCGTGGTCGATGTTTTTCAGGAACCAGAACAGCCCGTTGCTGGCGATTTTCGACGTCACCGGCCCCGGTTCGATCAGCGAGACGTGGACGCCGCTGCCCTGCAATTCCTGCCGCATGCACAGCATCAGGCCCTCGAGCGCATGCTTGGACGCCGAGTAGGCGCCGCGAAAGCGCACCGGCGCAAGGCCAAGGATCGAAGAACAATGAACCAGGCGGCCGTGCCCCTGGCGGCGCATCACCGGCACGATGCGTTGGGTGAGGTCGTGCCAGCCGAAGAAATTGGCCTCGAACTGTTCCTTGAGGGCTGCGACCGAGAGATCCTCGACCGCGCCGGGTTGCGCATGGGCGCCGTTGTTGAACAGGGCGTCGAGGCGCCCGCCGGTCCGATCCAACACCGCGGCCACAAGAGCTTCGATGGAGTCTGGCTCGCGGTAGTCGAGATAAAAGGCCTCGATGCCGTCAGCCTCAAGCACGGCGATGTCTTGCGGCTTGCGCGCCGTTGCAAACACCCGCCAGCCATCCGCCTTCAGCGCACGGGCGCAGTAGGCGCCTATTCCGGAAGAGGCACCGGTGACGATGATCGTGCGCAACTCTTTGGCGGGCGGCATCGTGGTTTGAGCAAGGGTTGCCATTTGCCACAATCCCTTCCCATATTCGCGGCGTCGAGACAATCGAAGGGAATGCGGCTCTTGATGCGGAATATCGTCGTGCTGCGCCGCGTGCTCTATGACGCGCTTGGCCATTTCAACACCGACGACGGTTGGGCGATGGCCAGCCATCTGGCGATCACTTCGCTGATGGCGCTGTTCCCGTTCCTGATCTTCGCCACCACGCTGGCGAGTTTTCTCGGCGCGCAAGCGTTCGCCGATACCGCCGTGCACCTGGTCTTCGACACATGGCCCGAACAGATCGCCAAGCCGATCGCGCGCGAGGTGCTCAACGTGCTGACCGTTCGTCGCACGGACCTTTTGACCTACGGCGTGCTGCTGGCCGCCTATTTCGCCTCCAACGGCATCGAGGCGCTGCGCACCTCGCTCAACCGCGCCTACCGGGTATCCGAGACGCGCGGCATCATCTACCGGCGGGTGCAGAGCATTTTCTTCGTCTTGATCGCCACTGCCGGCTTTCTCGTGATCAGCGTGTTGCTGGTCCTGGCGCCCTTGCTGGCGCGGCTCGCAGAAGCCTATTTCGAGTGGATCAAGCCCTATACCGGAACGATCACGCTATGGCGTTACGTCATCGCCTCGGCGGTCATTATCGGCGGGCTGTTTGCCGTGCACTACTGGCTGCCGGCCGGCAAGCGCCGTTTCGTTTCGCTGGTGCCGGGCATCATCTTCACGCTGGCCGCGTGGCTTGTCGGCTCGACCATGTTCGCGACCTATCTCGATCACTTCTCGTCCTATGTGACGACTTATGCGGGGCTTGCCTCGATCATGATCGCGGTGGTCTTCCTCTACATGCTGTCGGCGATCTTCATCCTCGGTGGCGAGCTCAACGCTGCGATCAGCCGCTATTTGGAGGCGCGAGCGCGGGTGGGGTGAGGGGAGGAATTGAAGAACTGGAGAATTGAACTGGAGAATTGAAGAATTGAAGAATTGAGGAATTGAGGAAAAAAGTGGCCATATCTGGCGCTGAGTGCTTCTTCCCCAATTCCCCAATTCCTCAATTCCTCTTCCCCTGCCTCGCCGTGGCCAGACCGACGCCCAGCGTCGCGATCGCCATGCCGACGATCTGCACAAGGTTGAGCTGTTCGCCAAACAGTGCCCAAGCGATAACCGCGGTGACCGCCGGCACGAGGTAGAACAGCGAAGCGACCTTCGACATCTCGCCGTCGCGGATCATCACCATCAACAGGAAGATGGCGCCGATCGACAGCACCAGCACCAGCCAGGCCATGGCAAAGATCAGCTCGCCATTGATGATGACCGTGCGCGTCTCGAAGGCGAATGAGGCCAGGATCATCAGCGCGCCGCCGCCGATATACTGCCAGAACGTCGCCGCCACCAAATCGCCGCCCGAGGCATAGCGCTTCTGCCAGATGGTGCCGGCGCTCATGCCCAGCACCGAGATCAGCGAGGCGATGAGCGTTTCTGGCGTGACGCCGCCGCCGAGCGCGCCGAGCTTCGGCCACAGCACGATGACGACGCCGATCAGGCCGACGGCGAGGCCGGCCCAGTGCCGCGGCAGGATAGCTTCGCCGAGGAACCTGCCGGCAAGCACGGCCGTGATCAGCGGCTGCAGGCCGACGATCAGCGCCGAGAGCCCGGCCGGCATGCCCCTGTGGATCGCCCAGAACACCGCGCCGAGATAGATGCCATGCATGAGGATGCCGGCAACCGTGGCGTGAAGCGCTTCCGCCCTTGTGGCCCGCTTCGAGCCAAGCACGAGCATCAGACCGGCCAGCAGCATGGCCGCAATGACAAAGCGCGCCGCCAGGAAGGTGAAGGGTTCCGCCCAGGGCATGGCATAACGCGCGCCGATGAAACCGGTCGCCCACAGGACGACAAAGGAGGCGGGGATGAACCGCTTGATGCTGTGCATTGTCGGGAAACCGTCGCACGGGAAAGCGTTGAACGTGGCGTTGCTCTAGTCCCGTTCAACCCGGCGCGCAAAACGAAATGATTGATCCATGCATCACGGGAATTCAGGGGTGGTGCGCTTGACGTGCGTTTTCCACACGCTCAGAGGCCGACCAGCCGCCTGACATCGTCCGGTGACGCGCCTGCCTGTCTCAGCGCGGCAAGGCCGGTATCGCCAAGACTTTTCGACAGCTTGCGTCCATCCGGTCCAAGCACGAGACGGTGGTGGAAATAGCAGGGCTGACCGAGGCCGAGCAGGCCCTGCAGCAGGCGCTGGATGCCGGTGGCCGAGTAAAGGTCCTGGCCGCGCACGACATGGCTGACACCTTGCAGGGCGTCGTCGACGACGACGGCCAGGTGATAGCTGGTCGGGATATCGCGGCGCGCCAGGATCACGTCGCCCCAGTCCTGCGGCCGGGCCTCGATAGTTCGCGTCGCCGACAGCGTCTCGTCGGTGAATTCGCGCCAGGACAAATCCCGGCCAAGACGCGCCAGCGCCGCATCGATGTCGAGGCGCCATGCGAAGGGCGCTTTGTCAGCGATCCGCCGGTTGCGCTCGCTGATCGGCAACGCCTTGTCGGCGGCGGGATAGAGCGGCACGCCGTCAGGATCGCGCGGCCAGTCGCGGCCGCGCTTTTCGCTGTCGGCGATGAAGGCCCTGATCTCGCCACGGCTCATGAAGGCGGGGTAGACGAGCTCTTCGCGGGTCAGCCGGTCGAGCACGGCCTGGTAGTCGGCAAAATGCTCGGCCTGGCGTCGCACCGGTTGTTCCCACTCCAGCCCGAGCCATTCAAGGTCGCGATAAATGCCGGCTTCGAATTCCGGCGTGCAGCGCGTCGTGTCGATGTCCTCGATGCGCAGCAGCAGGCGGCCGCCGGCGGCGCGCGCCAGTTGCTGGTTGAGCAGCGCCGAATAGGCATGGCCGAGATGCAAGTCGCCATTCGGGCTCGGTGCGAAGCGGAATGTCAGGAGCGTCATCTCAAAAGCGGCAATCGGGTTGTGCGGCGGTTTTGCCAATTGCTACTTTGCTGCACATTGGCGGACAAGGATACTATGCAGCGCATCGCGACACCTGACGACATCGCGCAAGGGCTCGACGCGCTTTGCCGCATCGATCCGCGCCTGGAAAAGGTGCGCGGCATGGCCGGCGAGGTGCCGCTGCGGCTCTCCGAACCCGGTTTCAGGAGCCTGGCCTCGATCATCGTCTCGCAGCAGGTCTCACGCGCCAGCGCCGATGCCATTTTCGGCCGATTGGTAAAACTGGTCGATCCATTGACGCCGCAGGCCATCCTTGCCGCCGGTGAGGACATGTTTCGCGAGGCCGGCCTGTCGCGGCCGAAGCAGCGCGGCCTGATCGCGGTAGCGCAGGCAGTGGCCGATGGGCTCGATCTGCATCATCTCTGCACGCTCGATGCCGGGGAGGCGATCAAGGCGATGACTGCGGTGTCCGGGATCGGCCCGTGGACGGCGGAAGTCTATCTTCTGTTTGCCGCCGGCCACCCCGATATTTTCCCCGCACGTGACGTCGCGCTGCAGAGCGCGGTCGGCCACGCGCTGGGCATCGAGCCGCGCCCGCCGGAGAAAACACTCATCGCTTTGGCCGAATCATGGAGCCCGTGGCGAGGTGTCGCATCGCGGCTTTTCTGGTCCTATTATCGCGAAACCAGGGGCAGGGACGCCGCCCCACCCGCCTGAAACCGCAAATAAGCATGAAAATCCTGCATTTTTGCCGCTTTTGACGAGCGACAATCCGCTTCACATCCCTGTCATGTCGGGCTTACAGTATCCGCGTCGATCGGTTCTGGAACGAGGAGGTCAACAAGGTGACGGTTGCCGTATCTCCGGATGGGCTTCCAGCACTGGTGCTGAATGCGGATTACCGTCCGCTCAGCTATTACCCCTTGTCGCTCTGGTCCTGGCAGGACGCCATCAAGGCGGTGTTCCTCGATCGGGTCAACATCGTCGCCGAATACGAGCATGCGGTGTCTTCGCCGACCTTCTCGATGAAGCTGCCCAGCGTCGTCAGCCTGAAGGCCTATGTGAAGCCGTCCAGGCACCCGGCCTTCACCCGCTTCAACGTCTTCCTGCGCGACCGCTTCCAGTGCCAGTATTGCGGCACGCCCGAGGATTTGACCTTCGACCACGTCATCCCGCGCCATCGTGGCGGCGCGACGACCTGGGAGAATGTCGTTGCCGCCTGCTCGCCCTGCAATCTGAGGAAGGGCGGCATGATGCCGGCGCATGCCAAGATGTGGCCGCTGCAAAAACCCTATCAGCCGACCGTGCACGATCTGCACAACAACGGCCGCCTGTTCCCGCCCAACCATCTGCATGAAAGCTGGATGGATTATCTGTACTGGGATGTCGAACTGGAGCCCTGAGATCGTTCGAGAAATTCGCGAGGCTGGCCGTCTGGAGCGATTGTCTGCGCTTCCGATGCTCACGGACCAAATGTCCGCTCCGCTTCGGTTCTCGACAATCACTCCATACGACTCAGCCTGGCGAATTCTTTGAACGATCTCGCGTCGGCGCTTGGCGCTTGATTTAATCGCGCGAAAGCGCGCTGCGGAAGGCGACGGCGGCGAGGATGAGGCTGGCGATGGCGTTCCAGCCGGCCAGCGACAGGCCGAGGATGCGCAGTGCGGCCTTGTCGCAGGACGGCGGCACGAATTTGTCGAGCGCGTCGAGCACGCCCTTGCCGCCGGTGTCGACCGGGCCGGCACCGGCGGTGCAGTCAGCCGGGCCCTGCCACCAGGCCCATTCGACGCCGGAATGATAGACGCCGAGATAGAGGCCGTAGAGCATCAGCAGGCCGCCGATGGCGAGCAGGCCGCGCGTCAGCCATGCCGGCGCGTTGAACATCGAGGCGATCACCGCCAGAAGCATCAGCGGCGCGCCGACATAATAGGGCGTGCGCTGCTCGAGGCAGAGATGGCAGGGGATGTAGCCGCCAATATGCTGGAAGGCGAGTGCGGAGCCGACCGTGGCGGCCATGGCGACGGCGAGAAACAAAGCGGCGCGCGTCCGCTGGCGTCCGGTGTCGGCATTCATGGTCGCTGTCATAGGTCTGTTCGTCCGTTGAGTTCGCCGCTCGCCTAGTCCCTTTTGTCCGTGTCGCTGTCCCAAAACCGCTGCGCACTTTTGGGCGACATGGACTAGAACGCGTATTTGACGACGATATAGAGCAAAATCAGGGCAGCAGCGCCGGCGCCCGCGATCAGGCCAAGGCGCTTTTCGATGAACTCGCGGATAGGCTCGCCATAGCGGCGCAGAAGCCACGCCAGCAGCAGGAAACGGCCGCCGCGCGCGACGATCGCCAGCACGATGAACAGCAGCAGGTTGACGCCAAGCGCACCCGACAGGATCGTAACCACCTTGATCGGCGGCAGATGGGCGGCGCCAGAGGTGATCAGCATCAGGATGATAAGCTCGATGCTTACCCCGGCCGAGGTGCGCAGCGCTTCGAACTCGTCATACTTGCCGTAGAATTCGAGGATCGGCCTGGCCACCGCGTCATAGGCGTAGTGGCCGATGAACCAGCCGGCGATGCCGCCCAGCACCGAGGCAACCGTGGCGATCAGCGCATAGCGATAGGCGCGGTCGGGCCGCGACAGCGCCATCGGCAGATAGAGCACATCGGCCGGCACCAGGAACACAGAGCTTTCGACGAAGGCGATGAAGGCCAGCCACCATTCGGCGGATTTTCTAGCCGCCAGTGACAAGGTCCAGTCGTAAAGTCCGCGAAGCATCGGCTCTCCTGTGGGCACGCGCGCCGTCTGTCTAGAAAGATTTTCTGCGCTGCACAATGGCCGAAGGTTCACGAAGCCGAAACGTGACATCGGCGCGCGGCCCTAAACGAGGAAGCGGCACCGCCGGATGGCGATGCCGCTTGCGTTGTTCGATGGGTGGCTTGGATGCTACCCTTGACCAGCTGGCGTTATTCGGCCGGCACGGCGCTGAAACCGCCATCGTCGACCGGCTGCGGCCTGTCTTCCCGGCGCTTTGACGCCCGGGCAACCACGGAGGCGCGGTTGACGGATCTGCGCTCGGCATCGATGCGGTGGATGAGGATTTCCGCGCGCTCGATCGAGCCGAGCAGCGCCAGGATGGTGCCGCGTTCGGCCGCTCCTGCATTCGGCCCAAGCGCCAGCGTGCGGGCGCGCAGTTCGTCGACCTCCGGGAAGCTGACATGGCCGGCGGGCATTTGCGGATCGGAAATGCCGTAGGTCGGCAGGATATCGCGCAGCGATGCATCGAGCTTGTTCAGCGCCACGTCGACGATCGCCTGTGCCGGGCTGGAGAATTTTTCGCGCCGCACGCGGCGCGCCACCTGATGCATGGATTCCGTCAGCGCAGCGGTGAAGTCGGCTTCCTCGATCAGGCTGGCGATCAGATCGAGCTGTTCGTAGGGCAGGTCCTCCTTCATCAGCGACGCCGTGTAGGAGCGGATGTCACGGCTGAGGATGTCGGTTGCCAGATAGTGCTCGCCCGGATCCGACGGCGCCTTCTTGGAGGAGCGCGCTATGTCGAGGAACATCGCGCCGGCCTGCAGGTGGCGGGCCGTCTCCTGCTGGACGGCCGGAATGGCCTTGGCAAAATCGCTGGCCAGCTTGCGGTCGAGGAATTTCGGCGTCGAGAAATCTTCCGCGTCCTCGGCATCGGTGTGGCCGACACGCGACAGCACCCGTTCGAACACGCCGATGAACGGGAACAGCAGCACCGTGTTGAAGACGTTGAAGAAGGTCGAGTAAAGACCGACCGCCACCGGTACCAGTGGGAAGGTTTCCTTGCCGTCGACGATCACCGGAACCGCCGGGTCGCCACCGAAGAACTGCATGGCCCATCCCAGCACTTGGATGGAGACGAAGAACAACGGGATGGTGATGCACACGCCGATGATGTTGAACGATATGTGCGCGTAAGCCGTGCGCTTGGCGTTCTTCGAGAGGTTGAGCGAAGCCATCCACGACGTCACGGTGGTGCCGAGATCGGCGCCGAGCGAGAAGGCGACGGCGGTGGTCCAGTCGAGAATGCCGGCAGCGCCCAGGCCCATGACGATGCCGATCGTCGCCGAGGACGAGTGGATCATGGCGGTGACGCCGGCCGCGATGAAGACGCATTTCAAAAGGTTGAGGTAGGAATCAGCCTTCAGCGTCTGCAGCAGCGACATGACTTCGGGCAGGTTGCGCAGCGGGCGCAGGCCGCCGGTCATCAGGTTCAGGCCGTAGAAGATCAGCGCAAAGCCCATGCAGGCGAGCGCGATGTTCTTGATCTTCTCGCTGTTGGCGAAGCAGTAGACCAGCGCCGATATGCCGGCCAGGATCAACCCGAGCGGGCCGAGCGGCAGGGCGATGAGGCCGTTGCCGAGCGTGGTGCCGATATTGGCGCCCATGATGACGCTGATCGCCGGCCGCAAGGCGATGACGCCGGCATTGACGAGGCCGACGACCATGACGCTCATCGCGGTCGACGACTGGATCACGCCGGTGATCAGCGTTCCCGCCAGCACGCCCTTGATCGGCGTTCCGGCCGCCTTGGCCAGGAAGCTGCGCATCCGGTTGACCGAGAGCGCCTGGATGCCGTTGGCCATGAAATCCAGACCGAGCATGAAAATGCCCAGCCCGCCGATCACCGGCACGAGAATGTCCTTGAAAATATCTATGTCCATTTCACGCTGTCCCCAACAGATACGAAAATTCAGTTCCAGAAAATGGCCCGGCGTCGGGTTACGCGCCCGGCGCTCCGGTCGTCTTCAATCCGTGGCGGAACCCGCCCAGTACTGCTCGACCTGGTCGACAAGCGCATCGGGCAGCGGCACATACCCGAGTGCCGCGGCATCGCGGGCGCCGCGCGTCGCAAAGGCCAGCCTGAACAGGTCGTGCACGCGGTGATAGCGATGCTCCGACCGTCCCGAAACCTGGACCACGGCGAACACCGCCGTACTGATCGGATAGGCGGCGGCGCCCTCGCGGTCGGTAAGCGAAGCGAAGAAATCGGGCCCCCAGGCGACGGAAGCGGCAGCGGCCTGCACGCCTTCGGGACCTGGCTTGACGAAATTGCCGGATTTGTTGCGCACAGCCGCGATAGGCAGGCCGGCGCGCAGCGCCTGGCCGTATTCGGCATAGGCGATCGCGCCCTTGGTTGCGGCCACCGCAAGGATCAGGGCCTGCGTGCCTTTGGCGCCGGTGCCCAGCGGCCATTCGATCAGCGTATCGGCACCGAATTTCGTCTTCCACGGCTCGCTGTTGGCCGACAGGAACTCGGTGAAGACATGGGTCGAGCCCGAACCGTCCTGGCGATGCACGACGCTGATGGCGAGATCGGGAAGGGCGACGCCGGGATTGAGCGCCTGGATGGCCGGATCCGACCAGGTCTTGACCGTGCCGAGATAGATATCGGCGAGCACCGGACCGGACAGGCGCAGTCCGCCTTCCGGCAGGCCGTCCAGATTGGTGACGACGGCGATGGCGCCCATGACGATCGGGAACTGCTTCTGGCCATTCCTGGCGAGGTCGGCCGGCGGCACCGGCACATCGGTGGCGGCGAAATCGAGCTCGGGCTGCTTGAGCCGCATGAGGCCGGCCAGCGAGCCGACCGGCTCATAGTCGACGGTCCAGTCCAGCGTGAAGAAATCGCCGCCGTCGGCGCGGGCATTTTTGTAGGCGGTCGCCCACTTGGCGACGACCGGCGCGGCGAATGTCGAACCGGCGCCGCGAATGGGCTCGGCCTGGACAGCGGACCCGATCAGGGCAAAAACCATGGCGGCGGCAAGGATGACGACGCTGCGCAACCCTGCGACCAATGGCGCACTGTTTGCGGGATTTCCCGATCTTGAAAAACGTCCTGATAACATCGCTTGATCCCGCTCATGTTTCTGAAAAAAAACGTGGCCGCGAATATCGGCGGAAAGGCAGTAATTCACGGTTCTGGCGCGAGAGATCGCCCCAGCAAAGAAGACAAGATCGCTCGTGTTTCTTATTAATTTTTCTTAACGATTGGATGACAGCGATCCGCACGGGATCGACATTTGGGCCGCTCCTCCAATCGGAGGCGACGCACGCTTAGGGCGATGTCTGTTCGTGCCTTGCCAGAATTTCCCGGTAGCGTCTGGAGCCCCGTACTTCAGTGCCGTTCAGCAAACGCACGACAAAGTCGCCATCGCGTGTGGGCAACACCTCGCGCACCTTCGCACGATTGACGATCCGCGACCGATGCACGCGAACCACAGCCACACCGGACCGTGTGAGCAAGTCCTCAAGCGCCAGAAGTGTCATGCGGGCGAGATGTGAGGTGCCATTGCCATGGAGTTCGACGTAGTTTCCCGCAGCGCTCGCCCAGTCGAAGGCGGCAGCTTCCAACCACATTGTACGACTGCCTGATTTCAGCATCAGACGGCCCGGTGATTCCGACTTGCCGTCGACGACTTGGTACCGCTTTTCCTCAACCCGCCTCACCAGGTAGAAAACCACCGCAATCACAGAGAAAGGCAAGAGATCCTTGCGGTACTCATAGAGGAGGTCCGTAAAAGGTGCGTCGAAGAAGATGTAGGAGCGGCCCCAAAATGCCCAGAATGCGATCTTGCGCAGCGTGACCATCCCAAGCACATGCAAAGCGGAGAAGGCGATGCTCATGCCCAGGTACAACGGCAGGACAATCGCCCATTGCAGGCGCTCTGGCCGCACCATCCTCATGAAGACACTCATCGCAGGTATCAGCGCAACCAGTACCGATATGCTTGAGAATTCGAGAACCAGCGGGATGCCGACATCAAGCGGGGTCTTTGTGCGCTGCGCCTCGGTGAGTAGCGTCATTACGTTGACCGTCCCGACGCCGGCGAGACCCACCACGGCTGGCC
Source organism: Hyphomicrobiales bacterium (assembly GCA_900472295.1). Taxonomy (GTDB): domain Bacteria; phylum Pseudomonadota; class Alphaproteobacteria; order Rhizobiales; family Rhizobiaceae; genus Mesorhizobium. The sequence goes on from UCIA01000003.1 coordinate 490,055, forward strand.
AGAAAATACGGCGCAGGACGCGACGTTCCATCGTCTGACCCGCGCGCGGCGGATCCGTGCTTTGTCCCTCATCTGCCACAGACGAGCCCTTCGTTGTCTCGGTGTGCCGCCGCTCGCCCCGCGCATCCGCCGTTTGTCCCATGGGGGGTGCGGCGGGATACATCTGCGGCTAGGCGGGCCGAGTACCCAACCACCGCGAGAGCACAGAATGATATCTCCAGCGTCAAGCGATTATCCGCGTCGCGAGCTTTTCATCGACCACCTCAGGGCGCTTGTCGTCCTTTTGCTGATCCTGTTTCACACGGCCCGGCTGTTCGACAGCGAAGACTGGCATATCAAGAACGCAGAGACCTTTGTCGCGGCCGACGTGCTCGTTGCCGTCTTCAACATCTTTGCAATGCCGCTCCTGTTTCTGCTGGCCGGAATGAGCGCCTATGCAAGCCTCGGCGCACGCAGTCCCAGTCGCTTTGTCAGCGAACGGTTCCAGCGCCTTTTGCTGCCGCTGCTTCTTGGCATGATCATCGTTGTACCTCCGCAAGTCTATCTGGAGCGAATCTCGCCCCTGGTGACACCGCGTACGAGCCCGATCGATTTCAACGGCAGCTTTTTTGCGTTCTATCCGACCTTCTTCTCATCGTGCTGCTATCCCGACGGCAATTTCAGCTGGCACCATCTGTGGTTCCTGGCCTACCTCTTTGTATTCTCGATATTGCTTATGCCCGCGTTTCTCCTTCTTCGCGGCGTCCTCTGGAAAGGGCGATATCATCTCCTTCCAACCGCCGCCCACAATGCGGTGCTGGTGGTTCTGGGCTTGGCGCTTCTGCTGATCGAGTTGCTGCTTCGCCCCTCATTTCCAAGCACCCACGCTCTCATCGATGACTGGGCCAACAATCTCCACTACATGTGGCTAATGCTGGCCGGTGCGGTTGCCATAGCTCGTCCCGATCTGACACTTGCCGCGCTCAGTCGCCGCCGTGCCTGGCTGGTTGCGGCGGGCATTCTTTCCGCCGGGTGGCTTGCTCTGCGCTTTGGAATGGTAGCCACGCTGCCGTCGTTGAGCACTGCCCTTGCCTTGAGGGCAGCAGCGGAATGGGCATGTCTGGTCTCTTTGCTCGGCTATGGCCGTGCCTATCTCTCGCGGCCCATACCTTTCCTGACCAGTTTCGGTGCGATCTCCATGGCGTTTTACATCGTGCACCAGACTTTGATCGTCATGCTCGGATTCTGGTTTGTGGACTGGGTCGACGCCCCGCTCATCAAATACGCAACGGTGGCAGGCCTGTCGTTTGCTATGAGCCTGGCGATTGCCGTGATTGCCGCGCGCTCTGCCGTTCTGCGTGTGGCTTTCGGTCTCAAGGTTAAGCGTGGGACTGGCAAAGGTGCAATTGCCACAGCCTCAATGTCTTGATCGACTGAGCGCCACCGTGCGGTTCGTCTTCCTGGAGGTCCGTCCAGCGCTTTTCCTGGAAATTGAGAAGAGAATGTCACCAAAGCTTGGCGTCGTTGCGTTGGCCAGTTGACGAACAGGCCTCCAACCGTATAGTCCGCGCCCATCCAGGCCCTCCGGCCTGAGCCCCTATGGCGGAATTGGTAGACGCGCTCGACTCAAAATCGAGTTCCGCAAGGAGTGCTGGTTCGATTCCGGCTAGGGGCACCATCCTTCGCTCTGCGAGCTTCGGATGGCAGGCCATCCGAAACATGGGCAGATTGCCAGACCGAGCAACAGCGCAATCCACAGACCAGGTTCCCGCAAGTTGCGGTTCGGCATCGGCTTCCCGGTTTCCTGGCTTACCGCCGTCCCAGCAGGCTCTTCATGCGGTTGCGCAGCAGGCGGGCCATGTTGCGGGTCTCGCGATAGAGATGCAGTTGCGAAGCCGCCTGGCGGGCGAGGCGGTCGGCGTCCGGCGTCAGCCCGATCACCAGCGAGCCCATCGGTTTGCGCTCGCTCCACAGCCGGCTCATCACCGGATGGTCGGGCACGGCGCAGGAATCGGTCATCATGATGTTTGGATCGTCGAGATGCTGTTTGGTGACCTCGATCATCAACAGCGTGCCCGGCGAATAGGTCGCCAGCGTCTCGTCATAGGCGGTCTTCCAGGTATAGGCGACGCCGGCTTCGACGAAGACGACCAGGCAGGCGATGGTGCGGCCGTCCAGCGTCAGCGAATGGATGCGGCACAGATCCTGCTCGGCCAACCGGTGCACGGCCTCGCGGGCGAAGGCGGCGCGGTAGCGGTCGATGGCCATGGCGGTGCGCTCGCGGCCCTTCCAGCCGGCGGCCTCCAGCGTCAGGAAGCTTTCGATGGCGTGGCGGATTTCGTCGGGGCCGCGCGCCACGATGTGCTCCAGTTTGCCAAGATCGCCCAGGCGCCGCTTCAGGCGGCGGAACTCGCGGTAGTGGTGCGAACGCAGCGACGCTTTCAGATAGGCTTCGCCTTCGAGCGCACTTTCGAGCACCGGCCGGTCCTGCTTGCCGGTGGTGACCAGTGTCAGGCTGCGCGTCTCGGCGACAGTCGCAAGCAGGCTCGCCAGCGGACCGTCGAGCCTGATATCGGGCAGCACGAACACCTTCGGCAGCTTGAGATGCGGCCGCGACAGCATGGAGAAGAAATCCTCGACGACGCCGATGGGGTCGTCATGATCGACCAGCGGCGTGCCGATCGGGCCGAACGGGCTCGACCAGGTGCGAAGGACGGGGACGCCGAGCGGCACGGCCGGCCGCTCGACCGATATCGGCACCAGCAGCCGCAGCCGGTTGCGGTATTCGTCGCCGTCGCGGATCACCGCCAGCCGCACCTCGCGGTCTTCCAGCCGGGGCATTGCGGGCGCCAGAAAGCGCGGGTTGAAGAAGACGTTGGGCTCGATCGTGCGGGTGCAGAGAAAGTCGAGCTCCTCGACCAGATCGAAGCCAGCGGAAGCTGGATAGATCGCAAGCTTGCGCTGCGGCCGGTTGTTGGCGAGCAGTTCGAGATGCGCCGGATCGGCGTCGCGCGCCAGGCCGGCAAGACCGGACACCATGGCGCCGGCCGGGCCGCCGCTGGTTTCCTCGATCAACGGGATTGCGGCCATCAGGCGGCTCCCTTGGCAGCGGGCACGAAGATCAGCATGACGATGCCGAGCTTGCGCCAGACGGTGAAGGACAGAGCGCTGGCCTCGAAGACCATGGCGAGGCTGGTGGCGATCGCAGCCCCCCACAGGCCGAAGAGCGGGATCAGCAGCACGTTGAGGCCGATGTTGAAGGCCAGCGTCATGGCGTAGACGGCGGCGCAGATGTTCTGGTTGCCGCTCATCGTCAGCAGGCTTTCGCACGGGCCGACGGCGGCGCGCGCCACGACGCCGAACACCAGCAGGAACAAGAGCGGATAGCCGGCGGTAAATTCCGGGCCGAACAGCACCAGCATCGGCTTGCCCAGCGCAAGCACAAGCAGCGCCATCAGCAGCGACGGCCAGAATGTCCACGACACCGTCTCGCGGGCAAAGGCGGCGAGCTTTTCCGGCTCGCCATGGGTGAACTGCGCATAGCGCTGGGCGACGCCGGCCTTGACGGCGAAATAGACGAAATGCACCAGCGCCAGGGTTTTCACCGTGGCGAAATAGACCGCGACGTCATTGGGGTTGAGATAGGCGCCGACCATCAGCACGTCGGCATTGGTGAGCAGGAAGAAGAAGCTCTCGACCAGGAAGATCGGCAGCGAGACGATGAACCACTGCGAGAGATGCACTTTCTTCGGCCCGGGCGGGATCTTCCTGTCCATACGCGCGGTGACGCCGACAAGCTGGCCGAGCGTGGTGGCGTAGGTGGCGGCGATCGAGGCGAAGATCGCGGTCTTGGCGTCGGGCGCATAGCCCAGCGCCAGCATCAGCGCCATCAGCGCCAGGATCAGCACCGGCCGCACCAGATAGGTCGGCGACAGCGCAAACAGCGCCCAGGAATTGGCCCGCGACAGGCCTTGCAGCAGGTCGCCCATGGCAATCATCGGCAGGCAGAACAGGCCGAGGATGAACGGCACGACATAGTAATTTTCGAGGAGCGGCGAAAACAGCCAGATGCCGAGCACGCCAAGGCCGGCGATCAGCGTCGAGGCGATCAGCACGAACAGCCGGCTGGCCACCACGATGCCGCGCAACTCTGCCAGCATGTTGCGCTCGCGATATTCGGGGATGAAGCGGATGACCGAGGTGTGGAAGCCGAGGCAGGCAAGGTTGCCGACAATGACCATCGTCACCCAGACGAGGACGAAAATGCCGTATTCGAACGAGCCCATCCAGCGCGCCATCAGCACCTGGCTGATGAAGGCGATGACGGCGCTGACGATGCGGATGGCAAAGGCGATCAGCGACATGCGCCCGGCTTCGCCGCGCTCGTCGGCGGTGAACAGCACCGCATCGATGCGCTCAAGCAACGGCCCCATGCGCAGCGCCAAACGCTGCGGCAAGAACCGCCCAGCCGTCGTCGCCGCGGAAAAGCGCACCCCTATATCTCTCCGTTTTCCGCCTCTTTCCAAGGTTTCGGTCTATCCGAAACACCTTAAGAAAGGGTGGGTGGTGAGTCGAGCGGACAAGGACGGTGTGCAAGGTGCGTCATTCGTATGCCGGAGGCAAAACGAAAGGCGAGCGCACGCCGGGGAAGACTGGGGAGCCGGTCGACGTTGCGCTCGCCCCTCCCCCCGCCAAGGGGGAAGGCTGGGCGCCGTGTCCGGCGCCCGAATTACCAAGGGGCGTCACATCCCCTTCATCGCCTCGCACGACACGTTCGGGTTCATGTCCGCAAAGGCGCCGGTCGGGTTGTGTTTCCAGGCCCAGACATGCAGTTCGTAGAACGGGCCGAGGCCGTAGCGGTTGGGGGCGCTGTTGAAGTTGAACAGCTGGCCTTCGAGCGAGGCCGGACCCTTGGAGGTGATGTATTCGACCGCCACCAGTTTCAGGCTGCCGTTGGCCATCGGCTCGTACATCACGGCTTCCGGCTTGGCGACATCGACGGCATCGTCCTTGAGATAGGCGCCGTTGACATAGTGGATGCCCATGGCGCCGCCGGTGATGCCGCTGGCGCATGGGATCGGCGCGTAGCCTTCGGCGGTAGCCGCCGCCACGCTCTCGAAGCGGCTGTTGGCGGCGCGCACCTTTTCGGCCAGCGGGTTGGTGCCATGCGCCTGGGCAGCGGCAGCGGCAGCGATCGAAATGGCGGCCAGGGCAGCCAGGCGTGTCGTCCAAGGAGTTGTGGTCATGGTCTTTCCGTCCGTGAGTTGACGCTTGAAGCGACGGCGGCCGATCAGGCCGCCGAAACGCCAGCGGTGTTGGTTAAGGTATTGGTGCCATTCCGTGGGCCGCCCAATGGATGTCGCCCAGAAGTGTGCTGCGGTTCTGGGACAACGACATGCATCAAAACAAAGACTTTAGCCTTTGGCGGGCGCCACGAAAAAGCATGCAAAATCAACGATCCCAAAAGTAGTACTGCCAATATTCCTGCGGGACTTCGCGCTCCGACAGCCCGATATCGCGCCTCAGATAATCGCTTTCCGGGGGCAGGCGCCGCCTTTCAGACAGATACGAAGGCAGGTTCGACGCGAACCGCCATAGACGGCCGAGCAGGGAGGTTCCGGTGTCTCCCATGACAGCTGTCGCTTCACCGTCCGGCAGCCCGCCAGGCAGTTGACCATTGCCGAGAGAGGCAGCTTGATGCTCATCGCGGTGCCAGCCGTCTGCACGATCAACGGTAAAAGTAGGGGTCGAGCACCCGCACCTCCGTGATCTTGTCGACAGGCAGCGAGTTCTTCTGGGCCGTGCTGCGGATCGCCTCGGGCGAGGGGCCGTCATAGATGCAGAAACTGTGCTTCTTGTCCGGCGAGACGAAGGACTGGACCCAGGTGACGCCCTTTTCGGCGTTGCGCATGACGACGCCGCCGAGCGCATCGGCGCCGATATCTGTCATCGGCACGTTGAGGCCGTCCGGGAAGGTGCGTTCCACCACATAGCGAGGCATAGAGGCTTCCTTTCTTGTTCAATCACGCTCGACTGAGCGCGGCTGCACAATGGTCACGTTCGACAACAGCGTGCATCGGAGCCATTCCCCATATTTCGTGGGACGATTCCCTATGTTGGCGACGTTTAGCTGTGGTGAGAGTCACGGCAATGTGTGGAAACTCACATTGCCGCGCCCTTGACCGGCCTATCATGGCGGGAGCCGCCATGGTGGCATCTCCCCGATCTCGCGAGAGTATGATCATGCTTCTGGAACGGCAGACACAGCTGGAGCAACTCGATGGCCTGCTGGCGGAGGCCGGCCGCGGTCATGGCCGCGTCGCGCTGCTGGCGGGCGAGGCCGGTGCGGGCAAGACCTCGCTTGTCGAGGCCTTCATCGGCCGCATCGCCGGCCGGGCGGGGCACAGCGTGCGCATACTGCGCAGCGCCTGCGAGGATCTGTCTATCCCCGATCCGCTCGGACCGCTCTACGACCTGGCGCGCGATGCGCAGTGGGCGCTGCCGCAAGCGATCGACGACCGGCAAGGGCAAAGGCTGCCGCTGTTTTCCGATGCGCTCGCCGTCTTCGAGACAAAGGCGCAGCCGAGCCTGCTGGTGATCGAAGACCTGCACTGGGCCGACGACGCGACGCTCGATTTCGTCCGCTTCATCGGCCGCCGCATCGCCAACACGCACATCCTGCTGCTGCTTACCGCACGCAACGATCGCAGCGAGGCGCAGATCCGCGTGCGCCGCGCGCTGGGCGAAATCCCCGCCGGCAGCGTGGCGCGCATCGAAGTGCCGCTGCTCAGCGAGGCAGCCGTGCTGTCGCTGGCCGATGCGGCCGGCCGCGACGGCGACGCCATCTACCGGGCGACCGCCGGCAATGCGTTTTTCGTCACCGAATTGTTGTGCGCCGAAAACGAAATGGCGCTGCCGGCAAGCGTGCGCGACGCCGTGCTGGCGCGGGCCGAGCGGCTGTCGCCCGGTGCCCGCGCCATGCTCGACGCGGTCTCGGTGTTTCCGCGGCGGGCCGACGCCTGGGCCTTGCAAGGACTGTGCGGTGCCGCCAGCGCCGGCCAGCTTGCCGAATGCGTCGCCAACGGCCTGCTCGACGATCTCGGCGACGCCTATGCCTTCCGCCACGACATTGCGCGTCGCGCCGTCGAGATGATGCTGACCACCAGCCATCGGCGGCAGTTCAACCAGCGCGCCTTGGCGGCGCTGCTTGAACACAGCGAGGTTTCCGCCGGCCGCCTGGTGCATCATGCGGTCGAGGCGGACAATCTCGATGCGGTTCGCGAACTTGCGCCGATCGCGGCGCGCGAGGCCTCCCGAGTCGGCGCGCATCGCGACGCCGCCGGATATTATGAGGTTGCCCTGCGACAGGTCGACACCTTGCCGATGGCTGACCGAGCGGTGCTCTACGAAAAGCATGCCTTCGAATGCCATCTGATCGGCCGCATCGACGCCGCGATCGAAGCGCAGAGCCATGCGCGCCAGCTGCATCAAGCCCAGGGAAACACGGCCAAGGAAGGGGACAGTCTCAGATGGCTGTCGCGCCTGGCCTATCTCGTCGGCGACCGCGAGGCAGCCGATGCGTTCGGCGAGCAGGCAGTGGCGCTGCTGGAAACCGTGCCGGCCGGCCCCGAACTCGCAATGGCCTATTCCAACCTGTCGCAGCTGGCCATGCTGGCCGAAAGGCTGGACGAGACGCTGTTTTTTGGCGGCAAGGCGGTGACCCTTGCCGAGCGCATGAGCAGGCCCGACATCGTCTGCCATGCGCTCAACAATGTCGGCGCCGCCGGGCAATGGCTGGATCTTGCCAAGGGGCGTGCGCACCTTGCCCGCAGCCTGGAGATTGCGCTGGAGCAGAATTTTCAGGAACACGCGGCGCGCGCTTTCACCAACAGCGCCTGCATCGAGATGAACCAGCTGGGCTTTGCCGAAGCGCATGCCCTTCTCGACCGCGGCATCAACTACTGCGCCGAAAACGATCTCAACACCTGGCGCGACTATATGCGCGGCGTGCTGGCGCAACTTCAGCTGCGCCAGGGCAATTGGGACGACGCCGCCACCGAGGCGCTCGACGTGCTTTCCAACGGCCAGACGGCAATGCTGGCCCGCTTTCCCGCGGTGGTGGCGCTGGCGAAATTGCGCATGCGGCGCGGCGATCCGGCGGCCGAACCACTGTTTGCCGAGATGACGCAGTTTTTGGACAAGGCAACGGAGCTGCAGCGGCTGGTGCCCTATGCGGCTCTGATGGCTGAGCAGGCATGGCTCGGCCAGGGCGACAGGGACGAGGCGCTTCGGCTGATCGACCGTGCCGAAAGCATGGCGCCGACAAGAGCGGTTTTCGCCGAACTGGCCGGCTGGCGGCGGATGCTGGCTCCGGACCGCGATCCCGGCAACATATCTGAAATGGCCGAGCCCTATCGGCTGCTGCTGGCGGGCGACTGGCGGGCGGCGGCGACACTTTGGGATGAGCTGAGTGCGCCCTATGACCGCGCGCTCGCGCTCACCCTGGGCGATGAGGAGGCGCAGCGTTCGGCGCTGGAGATTTTCGAGAGCCTTGGCGCGAGGCCGGTGGCCCAGCATGTGCGCGAAACGATGCGGCGCAACGGCGTCAACAACATTGCCAGGGGGCCGCGCCGTTCGACGCGCGCAAACCTGGCCGGCCTGACGCTGCGCCAGATGCAAGTGCTGCAACTGATCGAGCGCGGCTTTTCCAACAAGCGGATCGCCGAACAACTGACCATCTCGCCGAAGACGGTGGACCACCACGTCTCGGCGGTGCTGGGCAAGCTGGACGCGGTGTCGCGCGGCGAGGCGACCGCGGCGGCGCGGGATTCGGGGTTGTTGTGAGGTTGTTTAGCGAGCCAGTGTAGCGACGGCAGCGCTGCCCCTCATCCGGCCCTGCGGGCCACCTTCTCCCCGTGAAACGGGGAGAAGGAAGAGAGTGATCAAGCGAACGCGCCGTGGCAGTGCTTGTATTTCTTGCCGGAGCCGCAGGGGCAGGCTTCGTTGCGGCCGATCTTGCCCCACGTCGCCTGGTTGTTCGGGTCGCGGTCTTCGGGAGCGACGATCGCGTTGCTCTCCTGGCGGGTCAGAAGGGTCGTCTCGCCGCCGCCGAAATCGTCCTCGCCGGTGGTGCCGTCAATATGGCTGCCGAACATGTCGGGCGCCTCGGGCGGCGGGGCTTCGGCGGCCTGGCGGACCAGTTCGACGCGCATCAGCTGTGCGGTGACGGCCTGCTCCAGATTGCCAAGCAGCGCCTGGAACAGCTCGAAGGCCTCGCCCTTGTATTCCTGCAGCGGATCGCGCTGGGCGTAGCCGCGGAAGCCGACGACCGAACGCAGATGGTCGAGATTGACGATATGCTCGCGCCACAGATGGTCGAGCGTCTGCAGCACCACCGAACGTTCGACATAGCTCATCACGTCGGGGCCGAAACGTTCGGCGCGTTCCTTGGCAGCGGCATCGGCAGCCTGCGTAATGCGCTCGCGGATGTCGTCCTCGGCAATGCCCTCTTCCTTGGCCCAGTCATCGACCGGCAGGTCTAGATTGAGGAATTCGGCGACGCCGGCCTTCAGGCCGGCAACGTCCCACTGCTCGGCATAGGCGTTTTCGGGAATGGCCTTTGCAACGATATCGTTGATGACGCCTTCGCGCATCTCGGCGATCGTTTCCGACAGGCCCTCGCCGTCCATCAGCTCGATGCGCCGCTGGAACACCGCCTTGCGCTGGTCGTTGGACACGTCGTCATATTTCAACAGGTTCTTGCGGATGTCGAAGTTGCGCGCTTCGACCTTCTTCTGCGCCTTTTCCAGCGCCTTGTTGATCCACGGATGGATGATCGCCTCGTCTTCCTTGAGGCCGAGCTTCTGCAGCATGCCGTCCATGCGCTCGGAGCCGAAGATGCGCATCAGATCGTCCTGCAGCGACAGGAAGAATTTCGAGCGGCCGGGATCGCCCTGACGGCCGGAACGGCCGCGCAGCTGGTTGTCGATGCGGCGCGATTCATGGCGCTCGGTGGCGAGCACGTAGAGGCCGCCGGCGGCCAGCGCTTTTTCCTTCAGGCGCTCGACATCGGCAATGATTTCCTTTTCGCGCGCATCGCGCTCGGGACCTGCAGGCATGTCGCCCAGCTCTTCCTCGATGCGCATCTCGGCATTGCCGCCGAGCTTGATGTCGGTGCCGCGTCCCGCCATGTTGGTGGCGATGGTGATCACGCCGGGTTTGCCGGCCTGGGCGACGATGGCCGCTTCGCGCTCGTGATGGCGGGCGTTCAGCACCTCGAAATCCTTGAAACCTTCCTTGCGCAGGCGTTCGGCCAGTTGCTCGGATTTTTCGATGGAGGTGGTGCCGACCAGTGTCGGCTGGCCGCGGGCGCTGGCTTCGCGGATTTCCCTGACGATCGCCTTGTATTTCTCCTCGACCGTCCGATAGACCTCGTCGTCCTCGTCCTTGCGGACAACCGGCAGATTGGTCGGGATCTCGGTGACTTCGAGGCCGTAGATGTTGCCGAATTCCTCGGCCTCGGTCAGCGCCGTGCCGGTCATGCCGGACAGCTTCTTGTAGAGGCGGAAGTAGTTCTGGAAGGTGACGGAGGCCAGCGTCTGGTTCTCCGGCTGGATCGCCACATGCTCCTTGGCTTCGAGCGCCTGGTGAAGGCCTTCCGAATAGCGGCGTCCCGGCATCATGCGGCCGGTAAACTCGTCGATGATGACGATCTCGCCGTTGCGCACGATGTAGTCCTTGTCCTTCTGGAACAGACGGTGGGCCTTCAGCGCATTGTTGACATGATGGACGATGGCGACGTTTTCGACGTCATAGAGCGACTCGCCCTTGAGCAGGCCGGCCGCGCGCAGCAGGTTTTCCAGCTTCTCGGTGCCTTCCTCGGTGAAGATCGAGGTTTTCTGCTTCTCATCGATCTCGTAGTCGGCCGGGTCGAGCTGCAGCATGAAGGCGTCGATGGTGTTGTACATTTCCGAACGGTCCTCGAGCGGACCGGAAATGATCAGCGGCGTGCGCGCCTCGTCGACCAGGATGGAATCGACTTCGTCAACGATCGCGTAATTGTGGCTGCGCTGCACCATCTGGGCGCGCTCATATTTCATGTTGTCTCTGAGATAATCGAAGCCGAGTTCGTTGTTGGTGGCGTATGTGACGTCGGACGCGTAGGCGACGCGGCGCTCTTCGTCGGAGAGGCCGTGGACGATGACGCCGACCGAGAGGCCGAGGAATTTGTAGACGCGGCCCATCCATTCGGAGTCGCGCGTGGCGAGATAGTCGTTGACGGTGACGACGTGGACGCCCTTGCCGGCCAGCGCGTTGAGATAGACCGGCAGCGTGGCGACCAGGGTCTTGCCCTCGCCGGTGCGCATTTCTGCGATGCCGCCATTGTGCAGCACCATGCCGCCGATCAGCTGCACGTCGAAGGGACGCATTCCGAGCACGCGGCGGGCCGCCTCGCGCGCGGTGGCGAAGGCCGGCACCAGCAGGTCATCGAGCGTGGCGCCGTTGGCGATATCCTGGCGGAATTTTTCCGTGCGAGCCTGAAGCTCGGCATCGGACAGCGCCCGCATCTCGTTTTCCATGGCGTTGATCGCCTCGACACGAGGCCGGGTCGACTTGACCCGGCGGTCGTTGGAGGAGCCGAAAACCTTACGGGCGAGACCGCCGAGACTGACCATCCAATGGTCCTTTCGATAGAATTCTCAATCATGAGATGAGCGCCGGCCGGCCCCATCAATTCCGCGTGAAACGCAGGCAAACACAAAAAGCGCCCGGAAAACGGTTCTGGACGCAAAGTCGTTGGACAGATAAGAGGGGGCTCAACTGATGTCAACGCCGTGCTGGCCCTACGGGCAGCGCCAAATTCCGCCACAATCTGGCTGATCTGAAGCTCATCCCGCCCTTACAATCCCATCGGAGTTTGATCCTAATGTCCTTATCGTTCCGCCGTGCGTCGCTCGCCGGCCTCGGCCTGGCCTTCGGCCTGTCGGCTCTGACGCTGTCGCCGCTGATGGCGCAGGAAACCGCTCCCGCCCCGGCCGCTGCCGCCGCAGCGCCGGCGGCAGCCCCTGTCGATCCAAACGCGGTCGTGGCCACCGTCAACGGCGAGAAGCTGACCGAGGCGGACCTTGGGCTTGCCGAGGGTGAGCTGTCGCAGCAGTTCGCGCAGATGCCGCCCGAGCAGCGCCGCGCCGCAGCCCTTTCGGCGGCCATCGAGATCCGCGTCATGGCCGCCCAGGCGGTCGCCACCGGGCTCGACAAGGATCCCGAATTCCAGCGCCGCATGGCCTTCCTGCAGCAGCGCGCGCTGCATGGCGAAATGGTCGAGAAAGGTGTCGTCGACAAGGTTACCGACGCCGAAGTGCGCGCCCGCTACGACCAGGAAATCGCCAACACCCCGCCGGTCAATGAGGTGCATGCCCGTCACATCCTCGTGAAGACCAAGGAAGAGGCCGTGGCGATCATCAAGCAGCTCGACGGCGGCGCCGACTTCCAGAAGCTCGCCAACGAGCACACCAGCGATCCCTCGGGCAAGACCAATGGCGGCGATCTCGGCTGGTTCGGACCGGGCCAGATGGTGCCGGAATTCGACAAGGCCGCCTTCGCGCTTGAAGTCGGCAAATACACCAAGGAGCCGGTGCAGTCGCAGTTCGGCTGGCACGTCATCAAGCTCGAGGACAAGCGCACCAAGCAGCCGCCGGCGTTCGACGACGTCAAGGATCAGGCCAAGCAGGCGGTCATCCGCGACAAGTATTTCGCACTGGTCAAGCAGTTGCGCGGCGCTGCCAAGGTCGAAATCCCCGACGCCAATCTGAAGAAGGCCGTCGACACGATGGAAGCCGGCAAGTAAGCGTTTCATCCTGCTGCTGAAGAAAGAAAATCCTCAGCTCAGAATGTTAGCAAGGCGCGCCACAACGCCACAGTCGTCATCCTCGGGCTTGTCCCGAGGATCTACTGTACTTTCAAGTAATGGGTTTCCGTCAAATCTCGAGAAGTCGGCGGATTCTCGGGACAAGCCCGAGAATGACGGAAATTGTGGGCGCCAGCATCGCGCCAATCTACAGCCCGTTGCGAGCGATTCCCCCTATCAAATAGCCGATCATCTTGCGGATTGTCGCTTCCGGCTCGTCCAGCCGGTTGGTCAGCAGCTGTTTCCAGGCATAGGAAGCCACCAGTTCGGCGGCCAGCGCCGCGTCGACATCGGCTGTGACCTCACCTCGCGCCTTGGCGCGCTCGATGATCCCGGCGGTATGGGAGTGGCGTCCATCGCCATAGCCGGTCAGGGCTGCGGCCGCTGCTTCATCCGACTGCGCCTCGGCGATCAGCGACCGGAAGACGCTGCCCGAGGACGTATCGCGCCAATGCGCGAAGAGATTGCTCAGGAAGCCGACGAGATCGTCTTCGAGATTGCCCGTATCGGGGACGTCGACGCGCTTTTGCCGCTTGTAGACCTCCAGCAGCAAGGCCGCCTTGCTCGGCCACCAGCGATAGATCGTCGGTTTGCCGGCGCGTGCGCGCCGCGCCACGGCTTCGATGGAGAAGCCGGCATAGCCGGCCTCGACCAGAACCGCCTCCGCGGCCTCGAGAATGGCCTCGGCGCTGTCGGGATTGCGCCGCGCCCCGATCGATCTGCGCGCCGGATCCTCTCCCATTCCTGTCCTCGCCAGCATTTTCACCGGCAATATAGGTGAGCCGGCGATGAAACGGAACGGCCCGTTTTTAGCGATTGCGGAAGGGGCACACAGGATGCCCGGCATTCAACGCCGACCGGAATTCAGTTCATGGCTTGCGAGGTTTCCGAGGCGATCCGCCACTGGCCGTCGCTTTTGACGAGTCCAAGAGTGACCTTTGCCTTGCCGGTCATGCGCGCCGATTTGTCCTTCGGCACATAATCATAGCTCATCGCGAACACGGCTTCGGCGCGGTCTTCGCCCTGAGGCGTCACCTCGAGGCTGCCGGGTTCGAGACCGAACGACCAGGATGCGAATTGCGCGAACCAGTCTGTTTTCACCTTGATGAGGGCATCGGCGTCATAGCGCGTGCCGAAGATGGTGGCGGAGGGCGCATAGAGACGCTTGACGGTTTCGCCGATCGCAGCCCCATCGGGCGCCAGATAGTCATCACGCAGCAATTTCTCGATCGACGTTTTGTCGTCGCCGACGGACCGTTCGAGCGCGGCGACCTTCGTCTCGGGGGCCGGAGCGACCGGCGGCTTCTGTGCAACCGTTTCGCCGCCAGGCACAAACTCGAACCGCTCGAGCAGCGAGCCCTGTTCCCAGGGGCGCTGGCCCTCGCGGGTCTCGGAGACCACATCGCGGCGAACCGCGATCATCATGTCGTTGATGCTCTGGCCTGGTTCGCCCATATGCCGCAGCAGGGCGGCGGCGAAAGGCGAATTGCGCCCGGTGCCGTCCATGGCGACAGCGCCTGGCGCCGTAGAGAAGGCGATGAAGGAGCCGCGCGTTGAATCGAACTGCGCCAGGCCGGCAAGCGCCGTTGCCGAGCGCGTGCTTGAGGTGCGGCTCAGGCTGCGGGCGAAGGGATTGTTGCGGCAGGCATCGAGAAACACCAGGCTGACCTTGGTCTGCTGCTCCATAATGTCCAAGACTTCGTCGATCGGCACGGCTTCGAGCTGCAGCTTGACCGGCACGTCCAGCCTGGCGTCGACCGGCACGATGTAGTTGCGCCCTTCGACCTGGAGGCCGTGGCCGGCATAATAGAACAGCCCGACGCCGGCGCCTTGCAGCGCATCGGAGAATTCGCCGATCTTGCGCTCGAGCTCGCGCTTGCCGAGGTCGTTGCCCTCGATGACGTCGAAGCCGATCGAGCGCAGCTTGCCGGCAATGTCGAGCGCATCATTGACCGGGTTGGCGAGCCTGCCGGCTTCGGCATAGGTGCCGTTGCCGATGACCAGCGCCACGCGCCGTTCCGGCTGCGCATCGGCGCTCAGGAGCAAAAGCCCCATAAACGCCATCGCCAAGATCACCAGCCTGCCCATGGCGATATCATAACGCCAGAGGCCCCGCTGACGCCAACGGATTTGAAATGCAAGCTTAATCCAAGGTGGCTTTCCGGCACCGGCAGGGCGCGAAAACGCCCTTGCGCCAGCGCCTGGTATCGGGCAAACCGGCCTTCCCCAGCGTTTTTCCGTCGCCAGAGGTCTCCAATGTCCGCAACGATTTCGCCGCTCGCGCCGAAGAAATACCCCAAAATGCCCGCCATCGAGGGCGTGCGCATCGCCACGGCAGAGGCCGGGATCAAGTACAAGAACCGCACCGACCTTTTGGCCATGGTCTTCGATGCCGGCACCGCTGTCGCCGGCGTCTTCACGAAATCGAAATGCCCCTCGGCGCCGGTCGATTTCTGCCGGCAGAACCTTGGCGCGGGCAAGGCGCGGGTTCTGGTCGTCAATTCCGGCAACGCCAACGCCTTCACCGGCAAGAAGGGCCGCGCCTCGACCGAGCTGACCGGCGAGGCCGCGGCCAAGGCCGCGGGCTGCACGCCAGGAGAGGTGTTCCTCGCCTCCACCGGCGTCATCGGCGAGCCGCTCGACACCACCAAATTCAGCCATCTGCTCGCCGGACTGGTCAAGGACGGCAGACCGGATTTGTGGACCGAGGCGGCAAAAGCCATCATGACCACCGACACCTATCCGAAAGTGGCGACCGCGACGGTCAAGCTCGGCGACACCGACGTTACCATCAACGGCATTTCCAAGGGCGCCGGCATGATCGCACCGGATATGGCGACGATGCTGTCCTTCATCGCCACCGATGCGCCAATCGCCGCGCCGGTGCTGCAGGATCTGTTGTCGCGCGGCACGGCCAAGACCTTCAACGCGGTCACCGTCGACAGCGATACCTCGACCAGCGACACGCTGCTGTTGTTCGCCACCGGTGCCGCCGCCAAGCGCGGCGCACCGGCGATCAGCGACCCCAAGGACGCGCGCCTCGGCGCCTTCCGCCGGGCGCTCGGCAAGGTGCTGAAATCGCTGGCGCTGCAAGTGGTGCGCGACGGCGAGGGTGCCCGCAAGCAGGTCGAAGTCACCGTTACCGGGGCGAAATCGGCGCGCTCGGCCAAGCGCATCGCGCTGTCGATCGCCAACTCGCCGCTGGTCAAGACGGCCGTTGCCGGCGAGGACGCCAATTGGGGCCGTGTCGTCATGGCCGTCGGCAAGGCCGGCGAACCGGCCGACCGCGACCTTCTGTCGATCTGGTTCGGCGACAACCGCCTGGCGCATCAAGGCGAGCGCGACCCCGGCTATTCCGAGGAAGCGACCTCGGCCTATATGAAGCGCGACGACATTCGCATCCGCGCCGATATCGGCATCGGTCGCGGCAAGGCGACGGTGTGGACCTGCGACCTCACCAAGGAATATGTCGCCATCAACGGCGATTACCGGAGCTGATGGCTTTGGCTTCCAGGCATCCGGCAAGCATGCTCGCCATCGTGCGCCGCTACGAGGCGGCGGGCTTTCGCGCCTGGCCGGCGGCGGCCGTGCATTATGACGGCACCTGGGTGGTGCGGCTGACGGCCGGCCATCCGGCCAAGCGGCTGAATTCGGTCAATCCGCTCGATCCCGGCGACATCCAGCACATTGCCGAGCGCATCGGCCGCGCCAGCCGGCGTTTCGACGCCTATGGCAGGCCTTTGACCTTCCGCATCTCGCCGCTGTCGGGTCCGGATCTGGCCAAGCACCTCGACAATGAGGGATGGAGCACATTCGACGAATCGCTGGTGATGCGCCTGCCGCTGGCCGACGCGCAGCTGGCGCCGGCCATGGATCAGATTCCGCTGAAGGACATCAGCCGCTTTCTCGGCGCGTCGCTCAAGGTCAGCGGCTCGGACGCATCGCTGCGGCCTGGTCTTTCCGAAATCATCGGCGCGATCCAGCCGGAGGTCGGGCTGTTCGCTCTCGAGGAAGGGGCCGACCCGCTGGCGGTGCTGATCTGCGTCCATGACGGCGATCTGGCCGGGCTGTTCGAGATCGCCACCGACAAATCGGTGCGCAACCAGGGCCATGGCCGCAATCTTATCCTGTCGGCGCTGAAATGGGCGCGGCTGCGCGGCGCTCGCGAAGCCTGGCTGCAGGTCGAGGCCGGTAATGCGCCGGCGCTGGCGCTGTATCGTTCGCTGGGCTTCGAGGAAGTTTATCGCTACCACTACCGCCGGCCGCCCGGCGCATGAGCGAGGTCATCGGCAAACGCCTGCTGCTGGTCGCCGCCTGCGCGCTGGTCGATACCGATGGCCGCGTGCTTCTGGCGCAGCGCCCAGAAGGCAAGCAGCTTGCCGGCCTGTGGGAGTTTCCCGGCGGCAAGGTCGAGCCCGGCGAGACGCCGGAACAATGCGTGATCCGCGAACTGCAGGAAGAAATCGGCATCGAGACCGACATACCCTGCCTGGCGCCGCTCACCTTCGCCAGCCATTCCTATGATGATTTTCATCTGCTGATGCCGCTGTTCATCTGCCGCCGGTTTCGCGGCATCGCGCAGCCGAAAGAGGGCCAGGCGCTGAAATGGGTACGGCCCAAGCAGATGCGCGACTATCCGATGCCGCCGGCCGACGCGCCGCTGGTCCAGTTCCTCATCGACCTTTTGTGATCCCCAACCGTTCACGGGCCTGATTTAGCCAGCGTTAATGGAAGATTTATCTCGTCGTGAAAAATTGTGGCAAAGCGGATTCGCCGGGAGCGATTGCATGAGCCTCGACAGGGAATGGGACTCGATCCGGCCGGATCGCGGCTTTCGCGCCGCCGCTGCCGGCATGGGCATATTGCGCGTCACGTTGCTGTTCGGCTCGGCCGCGGTGGCGCTGGCGCTGATTGCGGTCCCTATCCTCGACAGCCAGACGCGATCCAGCCGAGACGCTTTTGCCGGCGGCCTCGACACGATGAGCACCGGTTCGATCGACCAGCGCGCCACCTATACGCTGCGCAGAAGCGTGCTGCAGCCGTCGCCCAGTTCAATTTGCGTTATCCGAGCCGACGGCAGGCGCAGTGGCGACTGCTGACGAACTCTTGGTTTGAGCATGATCTTTTCCGGGTCGTGTTCCAGAGCAATTCCAGGAAAAGTGTGATCGGTTTTCCGTCCGGAATTGCGAAAGAAGAAAAACCTGGAGTGGCGCGCCGTTTCCGTGAAACGGTGCGCCACTCTAGGTCAACAAAACCTTAGTGCGTTCCTTAACGCAGACCCGTTTCATCGCCTGTTAAGCTTGTGCCGTTAACCTTTCTTAACAGGTCGGCGGTATGGTCGTGACAAGAGGGATCGACGATCATGACAAAGTTGCTGCACCGATTTCTGCAAGACGAAACAGGCGCGACGGCCATTGAATATGGCCTGATCGTCGGGGTGCTGTCGCTTGTCATCGTCGGCGGCATCGGCAAGGCCGCCGACGCGATCAAGTGGCTGTTCAGCGACAACGAAAGCAAGCTCGTCAACGCCTTCGCCGAGCACTGATCCAGAACTCTATCGCTATGGAGAGGGTGCGATTGGCAGGCTGCGGTCAGCGCCCACCGGGATTTTCCAGGATCGTCTTCAGCGAGACCTTCGCCGAACCCGGCTTCAGCGGCTTTTGCTGCGAGGCGTCAGGCGCCCAGCCCGACATCCAGACGATGGAGAAACTTGCCCTGATGCGGCCGTCCGCATCTGAAAACCGCTCAGTGTAGATTTCGGCGGCGCGGGCAAACAGTTTTCGCGTGCCGGGCCGGCGGCTGCGGTCGACCAGCGGGCTGGTTTCGCCCATCGCCCTGAGATCGGCTGCAAGATCGAAAAGAGTGTCGTAGCGCACGGTCACCGTTTCGACGTCGGCGACCGGCAGCGCCAGGCCGGCGCGCTGCAGAAGTGCGCCGGCGTCGCGGACGTCGGTGAACGGAAGGATGCGCGGGCTAGCGCCGCCATAAAGCTCTGTCTCGGCGGCTAGCAGGCTTTCGCGCAATTCGGCAAGCGTACCGGCGCCGACGACGGCGCCAAGGAAAAGCCCGTCGGGCCTGAGCGCCCGGCGGATTTGCACCAGCATGCCGGGAATGTCGTTCATTGCCTGCAGCGACAGCAGCGAGACGGTGAGGTCCAGGCTCTCCGGCTGGAACGGCACGGTCTCCAGCGGCGCCACCAGCCCTGGCCGGCCGTCCAGAAACACCGCGTCTGCCTCGACGCGCACCGTCTCCGTGACCTTGCCGCTTGCGGCAACCAAATCCGTCGCATCCGGCGTCTGGCAAAACAGCACGGCGGCCTTGCCGAATTTGCGCTCGACAGCGCCCAGCCGGTCGGCGAGGTCTTCCGCTGCCCGCCGCATCAAAAAATCGGCGCCGGCCACGGGATGAGCCAACGCCCGGCGCTTGTGCGCCAGCCAGAGCTCTGTATCGATGATGGGCTGCAAGGCAAACATTCCTGTTTGTCCGCCTTGTGTTATCGTGGCGCGGACGAGCAACCACGTGGCCGATCCGGTGATGGAGATCAAGAGCCTCGCGCAAACGATGTTAGCGTGGCCGGCGCGGGTGCTGTTCCCGCCGGTCTGCGCCGGCTGTCGCAGGCATGTCTCGCAACCCGGCGTTCTGTGCGGCGCCTGCTGGCCGAAGCTGAGACTGCTGGAGCGGCCATGGTGCGCGGTCATGGGCACGCCGTTCACCCACGACATGGGTGAGGGGTTTTTATCGGCCGAGGCGATCGCCGATCCGCCGCCTTTCGAGCGGGCGCGGGCGGCGGTGGCCTATTCCGGAGTCGCCCGCCAGATGGTGCAGGGGCTGAAATACCAGGACCGCACCGATCTGGCGCCATGGATGGCGCGCTGGATGCTGCGCGCTGGTGCTGAGTTGATCGCTGATGCCGATGTCGTCGTGCCGGTGCCGCTGCACTGGCGGCGCTTCTTTCGGCGGCAGTTCAACCAGTCGGCGGAACTGGCACGGGCGGTCGCGCAGTTCAGTGGCTTGCCGTTCTCGCCGCAAGCGGTCCGGCGCGTCAAGCTTACGCGCCAGCAGGTCGGGCTGGAGCGGCAGGAGCGCGAGGACAATGTGCGGGCTGCTTTCCGCGTCCCTACCGAAGCGGAAATCGAGGTCGCCGGCCGCCGCGTGCTCCTGGTTGACGATGTCTATACCACCGGCGCCACCGTGCGCTCTGTCGCCAAGGCGTTGAAGAAGGGCGGTGCCGGAGCGGTCGACGTGCTGACCTTCGCGCGTGTCCTGCCGGGGGACTTTCGGGCCGACGAGTCCGCGACTATATAAGGGCAAGGAAGGC
The DNA here is from genome assembly GCA_900472295.1 of Hyphomicrobiales bacterium. GTDB lineage: Bacteria > Pseudomonadota > Alphaproteobacteria > Rhizobiales > Rhizobiaceae > Mesorhizobium. The sequence continues at coordinate 510,259 of UCIA01000003.1, forward strand.
AGGATTGTTTGGCGATGCTCGACGTGACGATCTACACCCGGATGATGTGTGGCTATTGCGCAGCGGCCAAGCGGCTGCTTGACCGCAAGGGCGTCGCCTACACCGAGCACGACGCATCCTTCTCGCCGGAACTGCGCCAGGAAATGATTTCGCGGGCGCATGGGCGAACCACCTTTCCGCAGATTTTCATCGGCGACACACATGTCGGCGGTTCCGACGATCTCCACGATCTGGAGGCGCGGGGCCAGCTCGACAAACTGCTCGCCAACGGCACGGCGAGATAGGGTTTTACGCAATTCCGGACGGAAAACCGCGAAACACTTTTCCTGGAATTGCTCAGAGAGGATAGTACGATGGGTGTATTCAAGGCGGCAGCGATCCAGATGCGCTCGGGCGAGAGCCCGCAGCGCAACGCGGTCGATCTGGAGCGGCTGGTGCGTGAAGCCGCAGGGCTCGGCGCGACCTACATCCAGACCCCAGAGATGACCGGTGCGCTGATCCGCGACAAGGAAGCGCGTGCCGCCTCCTTCACCTCGGAAGACAAGGACATCATCGTTTCGACCGCGCGCAAGCTCGCCAGCGAACTCGGCGTATTCCTCCATATCGGCTCGACCGCCATCCTGCGTGCCGACGGCAAGCTCGCCAACCGGGCGCTGCTGTTTGGACCGGGCGGCGCCACGCTTGCCACCTATGACAAGATCCACATGTTCGATGTCGACCTCGACAATGGCGAGAGCTGGCGCGAATCCGCCGCTTACGAGCCGGGCACCGAGGCCGTCGTCACCGAGATCGATCGCGCCAGGCTGGGCTTTGCGGTCTGCTACGATCTGCGCTTTCCGCAACTGTTCCGCGCCGAGGCGCTGGCCGGCGCCGACCTGTTGTCGGTACCTGCCGCCTTCACCCGCCAGACCGGCGAGGCGCACTGGCATGTGCTGCTGAGGGCCCGCGCCATCGAGAACGGCGCCTATGTCGTTGCCGCTGCCCAAGGCGGTGTGCACGAAGACGGTCGAGAGACCTATGGCCATTCGCTGATCGTCGATCCATGGGGCCGCATCATCGCCGAGGCCGCGCATGCCGAACCCGGCGTGATCGTCGCCGAGATCGACACCGCGCAGTCGTCGGCCGCGCGCAAAAAAATCCCCAACCTCAGGAATGCGCGCGATTTTGCCATCAATGCCGGCTCGGTGGAAGCGCCGCGGCTGAGGGGCGCTGCGTCGTGATCCGCTTCGCGCTGATCTGCGAACAAGAGCACGAGTTCGAGGGCTGGTTTCGCAGCAATGACGATTTCGACACGCAGAAGAAGCGCGGTTTCGTCGATTGCCCCACCTGCGGCTCGCACAAGGTACAAAAGGCGCTGATGGCGCCGGCGGTCTCCACCGCGCGCAGCCGAGAAACAATCGCGCTGGCCATGGGCGAGGCGCAGAAGCAGGCGCTGGCGCAGCTGAAAGCGATGGCCGAGAAGGTGCGCGAGAATGCCGACTATGTCGGCGACAAGTTTGCCGAAGAAGCGCGCAAGATCCATTTCGGCGAGAGCGATGCGCGCGGCATCTATGGCGAGGCGACGCTGGACGAAGCCAAGAGCCTGGCCGAGGACGGCATCGACTTCATGCCGATCCCGAGTTTTCCTGAGGAGCGCAACTGAGCGATCAGCTAGCGGTTTCGATCAACCTCCCAAGCAACTGAGCCAGCGTCTCGCGTTCGACACCGCTCAGGCCAGCGAGGATTTCGTGCTCGTTGGCAACGTGGGCGGTCAGGGCCTCGTCAATCAAGGCGAGACCTTTTTCTGTCAGTTGCACGACAATGCCGCGCCGGTCGTTGGGGTGTGGGCCGCGCCGGACCAGTCCGGCTTTTTCCAGCCGGTCGAGCCGGTTGGTCATGGCGCCCGACGTCACCATCGTCGCCTCGTAGAGTGCGGTCGGTGTCAGCGCATGAGGCGACCCTGAACGCCGCAGCGTCGCCAGCACATCGAACTCGCCGGCCTGCAGTCCGAAGCGGGCAAACAGCGGTGCGAGACGCTCGCGCGCGATCAGCGATGAGGCTTCATTCAGCCGCCCAAGCACCAGCATCGGTGACACGTCCAGGTCGGGACGTTCCCGTTTCCATTGCTCGACCGCCTTTGCCGCGCGATCCATGTGCCTCACCATTAAGTATCTTGGTATTAAGAATCTCTATGTTATCCTACCTCAGGATACAAGACCGGCTGGGTGCCGCAAGTGCCAAATTCGCCGTTGAGTGACGGGACCATCCGATGAAATTTCTCTGGGAATCGGCACTTGGCCTTCTGGTCATCACCGGCGGCCTGCTCGGCTTGACGCTGCCTTTCGGCAAGCTGGCGACGGCAGCCGGCGTTCCGGCCATGGTCTGGGCCTTCGTCATCTCGTTCGGCGCCGGGGGCGTTTTGCTGTGCGCGCTGCTCGCCGGCGGACAACGCGTCCGGCTCACCCCGCACAGGCTACGCTATTTCTTCATCACGGCCGCCGTGTCCTATGCCGCGCCCAATCTGCTGATGTTTTCGGCCATCCCGCATCTCGGCGCCGGCTACACCGGCATTATGTTCACGCTGTCGCCTGTCATCACGCTGGTGTTTTCGATCCTGCTTGGCGTCCGGCGGCCCAATATGCTCGGCATCATCGGCATTGCCGTCGGCTTCATCGGCGCCGTCATGGTGGCGGTGACGCGCGGCGAGGCCGGCCAGCCGGCCGATGTCTTCTGGGTGCTGATTGGGCTGTTGATTCCGGTCAGCCTTGCCGCCGGCAACATTTATCGCACCGTCGACTGGCCCGAAGGCACCGGTCCGATCGAACTTGCCGTCGGTAGCCATCTAGCCTCGGCAACGCTGCTGCTGGTCGGCATTCTCGCCCTGCTCGGCGTTGGGGCATTCGCCCAGCTCGGCGCCGTGCCACTGGTCGTCGTGGCGCAGGTCGCCTCGGCCTCGGCAATGTTTGCCTTCTTCTTCCGCCTGCAGGCGGTGGGCGGCCCGGTCTATCTCAGCCAGATCGGCTATGTGGCGGCGGCGGTCGGCCTGTTTGCCGGCACCATCTTCCTCGGCGAGCACTACCAGCTTTTGACCTGGGCCGGCGCGGTCATCATCACCATCGGCGTCATGATCACCACCAAGGCGCAAAGCCAGAAGGCGTAAGGGGTCAGACCGATCCCTTCTCGGCCAGCACCATATAGTTGACGTCCATATCTTTGGAGCGCGACCAGCGGTCGGCGAGCGGATTGTAGGTGACGCCGGTGCGGTCGATGATGGTCATGGCGGCGCTGCCCAGCGCCTTTTCCAACTCTTCGGGCCGCACCAGCTTGCCGAACTGGTGGGTGCCGCGCGGCAGCCAGCGCAGCACATATTCGGCGCCGATGATGGCCAGACCCAGCGCCTTCAGCGTGCGGTTGATGGTGGCCACGAACATGATGCCGCCGGGTTTGACCATCTCTGCGCACTTGCCGACGAACAGGTCGATGTCGGCGACATGCTCGACCACTTCCATGTTGAGGATGACGTCGAATTTCTCGCCGGCATCGGCAAGGTCTTCGGCCGTCGTTGCGCGGTAGTCCACCGTCACTCCGCCTTCGGCCGCGTGCAGCTTCGCCACTTCGATGTTGGTTGCCGAAGCGTCGGCGCCGACCACTTCGGCGCCAAGCCTGGCCATCGGCTCGCACAACAGCCCGCCGCCGCAGCCTATGTCGAGGAAGCGCAGGCCTTCGAACGGCCGCGCTGCGCGCGGGTCACGGCCAAAGCGCGCCGCCACTTGATCGCGGATATAGGCGAGGCGGACCGGGTTGAACTTGTGCAGCGGACGGAATTTGCCGTTCGGATTCCACCATTCGGCGGCAAGGGCCGAGAAGCGTTCGACTTCTCCGGCATCGATTGTTGACCGTCGGGGCTCTGGCATGGGCGGGTCTCCTAGAGCTCTTTTATCTCTACGCAATTCCGAACGGAAAACCGTTTACCGCTTTCCTGGAATTGCCTGTTTTCCTAGAATTGCTTGGGAGCGCTAGGAAGTCGGGTGTGGGGCCGCGAATGTCAAGGCAACATTTCCGCCTGCTGACAAAGTGACGGGCCTACTTCGCGTCCAGCACGTCGCGCAGTTTCGTCGCCAGTTGCTCGATGGTGAAGGGCTTGGCCAGGAAATGCACGTCGTGGTCGAGTACGCCATTGTGAACCACGGCGTTCCTGGTGAAGCCGGTGGTGAAGATCACTTTCAATTGCGGCATGCGCGCAAGCGCCTCCTCGGCGAGCTTGCGGCCATTCATCACCGGCATGACGATGTCGGTGAACAGAAGTGCCACGGCCGGATTGTCCGCCAGCTTCTGCAGCGCTTCCTCGCCGCTGCCGGCATGGATGACGGTGTAGCCGAGTTCGCGCAGCGCGTCCGTGGTCGAGGCGCGCACGCGGGCGTCGTCTTCGACGACAAGGACCGTCTCGGTGACCGCAGCGGGATTGTCGCCTCGCCCGGCGGGCAAGACAGCCTCTTCCGCACCGAAGAAACGCGGCAGATAGATCTTGATCGTCGTGCCTTGGCCGGGTTCGGAGTAGATCTTGACGTGGCCGCCCGACTGTTTGACGAAGCCGAACACCTGGCTGAGGCCGAGGCCGGTGCCCTTGTTGACCGGCTTGGTGGTGAAGAACGGCTCGAAGGCCCGCTCCATGACGTCCGCCGGCATGCCGGCGCCGGTGTCGCTCACAGCGATCATCACATATTGGCCGGCTTTGACCTCGGCATGGGTGGCGGCATAGCCGTCGTCGAGATGGCTGTTGGCGGTCTCGATGGTCAGCTTGCCGTCCTCACCCATGGCGTCGCGCGCGTTGACCGCCAGATTGAGGATGGCGTTCTCGATCTGGCTCGGATCGGCATGGGTTTTCCACAGGCCGCCGGCCAGCACGGTTTCGATGCGGATGGTTTCGCCGAGCGCCCGCCGCAACAGGTCCGACATCCCGGTGACCAGACGATTGGTGTCGACCACTTGCGGCGCCAGCGGCTGCTGGCGTGAGAAGGCAAGCAGCCTGGCGGTCAGATTGGCGGCCCGGGTCGCGGCGTCGACAGCCGCTTCGAGGAACTTCGCGATGTCGTGCTCGCCCCGTGCCAGCTTGCGCTGGGCCAGGTTCATGGCGCTGATGATCACCGCCAGCATGTTGTTGAAATCATGGGCAATGCCGCCGGTCAGCTGACCGACCGCCTCCATCTTCTGCATCTGGCGGATTTGCGATTCGGCCTTTTCGCGCGTCTGGATCTCGCTGCCGAGCTCGATGTTCTTGCGCATCAGCTCTTCGTGCGCGGCCGCTACCTCGCGAAAACGGCGCCGGGCCAGGCGGATCGTGTAGGCGCCAAGCAGGAAAATCGCCAGCAGCGCCGCGAATGAGCCGATGCGCAGCCAGCTCTCGACCCGGTCGGTTTGGTCGTCGCGCGCGGCGATGGCAGCGCCGCTGATGCGCCGGATCGTGTCCATGGAGGCGCGGATCTGGTCCATGGCGGCCTTGCCCTGGCCGCTGCGCACCAATTCCAGCGCTTTTGCCGCATCGCCTCGGTCGTAAAGCGCAATCGTTTCGGCCAATTCAGCCTGCTTTTGCGCAAGCGCATCCTTGATGTGGTTGATCTGCTGGACGAGTTCATCGTCCGGTGCCGTCATGCCGTCGATGCGGGCAAGCTGACCCGGAATCGCCTCCACCGCCTGCCGATAGGGCTGCAGGTAGGATTTCTCGCCGGTCAGCAGATAGCCGCGCTGGCTGGTCTCGGCGTCCTGCGCCAACGCCAGCAGGCCGGCCAGCGTTTCCTGATACTTGATTGCCTCGCGCGCGGCCTCGCGGTTCGCGCGCTGACCCTCGACCAGCACGGCGCGCGTGCCGACGATCAACGCCAGCACGGCGAAGCCGACAACAAGCGGCAGCGATTGCCATCGCATGGCGCGTCGAAGACGAGTAATCATTTGATATGCCTGACCAAAAGCAGTTCCCCGCGGGCAGCATTTGGTAAGCGGCGGCGGGGCGGAACGCAATATGCCGCGATCATGAAGCCCGCATCCGCCGCCAGCCTTGCGAAACCGTGATCATTTGGCTAAGGAGGCCGCGCATTCAGCGCCCAGCTTAAGCTGGGCGCTTCCTTCCCTTTCGGCCCCGAGCCGGCTTCAGTCAAAGGCATTTCGCTTCCATGGCGCGCATCGTGATGAAATTCGGCGGGACATCCGTCGCCGACATCGCCCGCATCCGCAATGTGGCGCGTCACGTCAAACGCGAGGTCGATGCCGGTCATGAGGTGGCGGTCGTGGTCTCGGCGATGTCCGGCAAGACCAATGAGCTGGTCGCCTGGACGCGCGAAGCCTCGCCGATGCACGACGCACGCGAATATGACGCCGTCGTCGCCTCGGGTGAGCAGGTGACCGCCGGCCTGCTGGCCATCACGCTGCAGAATATGGGCGTGCATGCCCGCTCGTGGCAGGGCTGGCAGATCCCGATCAAGACCGACAACGCGCATGGCGCGGCGCGCATCCTCGACATTGACGGTGCGTTTCTGATCAAGCGCTTCGGCGAAGGCCAGGTGGCTGTTGTCGCCGGTTTCCAGGGCATCGGCCCGGACAACCGCATCGCTACGCTCGGCCGTGGTGGTTCCGACACCAGTGCGGTGGCCATCGCGGCGGCGGTCAAGGCTGACCGCTGCGACATCTACACAGACGTCGACGGCGTCTACACCACCGATCCGCGCATCGAGCCCAAGGCGCGCCGGCTTAACAAGATTTCGTTCGAGGAAATGCTCGAAATGGCCTCGCTCGGCGCCAAGGTCTTGCAGGTGCGGTCCGTCGAGCTTGCCATGGTGCACAGGGTGCGTACTTTCGTGCGGTCGTCCTTCGACGATCCCGATGCGCCCGGAATGGGGGATTTGCTCAATCCTCCGGGAACGCTCATTTGCGACGAGGAAGAGATCGTGGAACAGCAGGTCGTCACCGGAATTGCCTACGCCAAGGACGAAGCGCAGATTTCGCTGCGCCGGGTCGGCGACCGCCCGGGCGTTGCCGCCGGCATTTTTGGCCCGCTGGCCGAGGCCAACATCAATGTCGACATGATCGTCCAGAACATCTCCGAGGACGGCAAATTCACCGACATGACCTTCACCGTGCCGTCGGGCGACGTCGACAAGGCGCTGGCGGTACTCGAGCGCCTGAAGGCTTCGATCGGCTATGACGTCGTGCAGTCCGAAGCCGGCATGTCGAAGGTCTCGGTCATCGGCATCGGCATGCGCAGCCATGCCGGTGTTGCCGCAACCGCTTTCAAGGCGCTGGCCGACAAGGCGATCAACATCCGCGCCATCACCACCTCCGAGATCAAGATTTCGATACTGATCGACGGTCCCTACACCGAACTGGCGGTTCGCACTTTGCATTCCGTCTACGGTCTGGATAAGCAGTAGCAAGAACGATTTGAGTTGTTGCGTGTGCGCCGGTCGCAGTGGAAACTGCGGCGGGCAAAATGCCCATTGGAGAAGAAGCCGCGATGCGTGATACGGCCAGTGGCCCGCGCGTTCTGCTGAAACGGCTGCGCGAGCTCATGCAGGAGCCGCTGGAGCCGCAGGAGCGGCTCGACCGGATCGTGCGCGACATCGCCTCCAACATGGTCGCCGAAGTCTGCTCGCTCTACGTGCTGCGCGCCGATTCGGTGCTTGAACTCTACGCCACCGAGGGTCTGAACCCGAACGCCGTCCATTTGGCGCAGTTGCGGCTCGGCCAAGGCCTGGTCGGCACCATTGCCGCCAGCGCGCGGCCGCTGAACCTCTCCAATGCGCAGGAACACCCGGCTTTCGCCTACCTGCCGGAGACGGGCGAAGAGATCTACAATTCCTTCCTCGGCGTGCCGGTGCTGCGGGCAGGGCGCACGCTCGGCGTGCTGGTGGTGCAGAACAAGACCATGCGCCACTACCGCGACGACGAGGTCGAGGCACTGGAAACCACGGCGATGGTGATCGCCGAGATGATCGCCACCGGCGATCTCGCACGGCTGACCCGGCCCGGCCTCGAACTCGACCTGCGCCGTCCCGTCAGCTTCACCGGCCTGTCCTTCAATGACGGCGTCGGGCTTGGCCATGTCGTGCTGCATGAGCCGCGCATCGTCGTCACCAATCTGTTCAACGAGGACAGCGAGGAGGAGGTGCGCCGGCTGGAGACGTCGCTCGGTACGCTCCGGCTCTCCATCGATGACATGCTGGAACGCCGCGACGTCGCCTTCGAAGGCGAGCATCGCGAGGTGCTCGAGGCCTATCGCATGTTCGCCAACGACCGCGGCTGGGTGCGCCGGCTGGAAGAGGCGATCCGCAACGGCCTGACGGCAGAAGCGGCGGTCGAAAAGGTGCAAAGCGACATGCGCGCCCGCATGCTGCACATGACCGATCCCTATCTGCGCGAGCGGATGAGCGATTTCGACGATCTCGCCAACCGGCTGCTGCGCCAGCTGATGGGGCGCGGACCGGACGATGTCGCAGCGTCCTTGCCGAAGGACGCCATTCTGGTCGCGCGTTCGATGGGGGCTGCCGAACTGCTCGACTATCCCCGCGACAAGCTGCGCGGCGTGGTGCTGGAAGACGGCGCCGCGACCAGCCATGTCGTCATCGTCGCGCGCGCCATGGGCATTCCGGTCGCCGGCCAGATGAAGGGCGCCGTTTCCATGGCGGAAAACGGCGATGCCATCATCGTCGACGGCGAGGAAGGCACCATCCATCTGCGGCCGCAGCCGGATCTCGAAGCCGCCTATGCCGAAAAGGTCCGTTTCCGCGCGCGCCGGCAGGAAGTCTACCGGGAACTGCGCAAGAAGCCATCAATGACCAAGGACGGCGTCCAGGTCGACCTGCTGATGAATGCGGGGCTGGCCGTCGACCTGCCGCAACTGGCCGAGGCGGGCGCGGCCGGCATCGGCCTGTTCCGCACCGAACTGCAGTTCATGGTCGCCTCGACCTTCCCGCGCGCCGAAGCGCAGGAGAAACTCTATCGCGACGTGCTCGACGCGGCGCGCGGCAAGCCGGTCACCTTCCGCACCATCGACATTGGTGGCGATAAGGTGCTGCCCTACTTCAAGGGCTCCATCCAGGAGGAAAACCCGGCGCTCGGCTGGCGCGCGATCCGGCTGACGCTCGACCGGCCAGGCCTGCTCAGGACCCAGATCCGCGCTTTGCTGAAGGCCTGCGGCGGGCGCGAACTGAAGCTGATGCTGCCGATGGTGACTGAACTGGGCGAAATCGCCCAGGCGCGCGAGATCATCGACCGCGAGGTCAGGCATCTCTCGCGCTTTGCCCATCATCTACCGACCAGCCTCAAGCTGGGCGCCATGCTCGAAGTGCCGTCGCTGCTGTTCCAGCTCGACGATCTGATGAAGGCGGTCGATTTCGTCTCGGTCGGCTCCAACGACCTGTTCCAGTTCGTCATGGCGGTCGATCGCGGCAACACGCAGCTGGCCAACCGATTCGACACGCTGTCGGCGCCGTTCCTGCGCGTCCTGAAGCAGATTGCCGATGCCGGCGTCCGCAACCACACGCCGGTGACTTTGTGCGGCGAACTGGCCGGCAAACCCATCTCCGCCATGGCGCTTATCGGTCTCGGCTACCGCTCGATCTCGATGTCGCCGGCCTCGATCGGCCCGGTCAAGGCAATGCTGACCGAACTGCCGCTGGAGGAATTGCAGGCCTTCTTCGACGACAATCTGATGGCGCCGGCGCAGGGGCTGCCGATGCGGGCGCTGCTGCAAGCCTTTGCCGACGACCGTTCCATCCCGTTATAGCATCAGTCATGGTCAACCTTCCCCGCGAGCGTATGGATCAGGTCGTCAAGCGTTTCGAGATGCTCGAAGCGCAGATGTCGGCCGGCCCGGCGGCCGATGCCTATGTGAAGATGGCATCGGAATATTCCGAGCTGCAGGACATGGTGGCCAAGGTCCGGGCGCTGCGCACGGCCGAGCGCGAGCAGGCCGACCTCGAGGCAATGCTGGCCGACAAGGGCACTGATGCCGAGATGCGGGCACTGGCCGAGGCCGATCTGCCCGGCGTCGAGGAGCGCATCGAAGAGCTGCAGAAGGACATTCAGATCCTGCTGCTGCCCCGCGATGCCGCCGACGACAAGAATGCCATCCTCGAAATCCGCGCCGGCACCGGCGGCGATGAGGCAGCACTTTTCGCCGGCGACCTGTTTCGCATGTATGAGCGCTATGCCGCCGAACGCGGTTGGCGCTTCGAGACCGTGTCGGCCAGCGACGGCGATGCCGGTGGCTTCAAGGAAATCATCGCCACCATTTCCGGCCGGGGGGTCTTTGCGCATCTGAAATTCGAATCCGGCGTGCATCGCGTGCAACGCGTGCCGGCGACCGAGGCCAGCGGGCGCATCCACACCTCGGCGGCAACTGTCGCCGTGCTGCCCGAGGCCGAAGAAGTTGACATCGACATAAAGGCCGAAGACATCCGCATCGACACCATGCGGGCCTCCGGTTCCGGCGGCCAGCACGTCAACACCACCGATTCGGCGGTGCGCATCACCCATCTGCCGACCGGCATCATGGTGGTGCAGGCGGAGAAGTCGCAGCACCAGAACCGGGCGAAAGCCATGCAGATCCTGCGGGCGCGGCTCTATGACATGGAGCGCAGCAAGGCGGATGAGGAGCGCTCGGAATCGCGCAAATCGCAGGTCGGGTCTGGCGATCGGTCGGAGCGCATCCGCACCTACAATTTCCCGCAGGGGCGCCTTACCGACCATCGCATCAATCTGACGCTCTACAAGCTCGACCGGGTCATGATGGGCGAGCTCGACGAGGTCATCAATGCGTTGATCGCTGACCACCAGTCGAAGCTGCTCGCCGATATCGGCCTCGATGGCTGATATCCTGCCCGGTACGCTCGGGCCGCTGCTACGGGCAGCGCGGGAGCGGCTTGCGGCGGCCGGCATCGCCGAGCCGGCGCTGGATGCCAGGCTGATCGTCGAGCATTTTTCCGGCACTGACCGCACCCAGGCTATTGCCGAGCCGCAAAGGACGGTCGACGCTGGCGCGGTTGCCGCAATCGATGCCGCCTTGCAGCGCCGCCACGCCGGAGAGCCGGTGCACCGCATTCTCGGCTATCGCGAATTCTACGGGCTGCGCCTTGACCTGTCGGCGGAAACGCTGGAGCCGAGACCGGACACCGAAACGCTAATCGAAGCGGTCCTGCCTTTTGTCAGCGCAACGGCCGAAAGACTGGGAGAATGCCGCATCCTCGATCTCGGCACTGGCACCGGCGCCATCGCGCTCGCCTTGCTCAGCGTGGTTCCGGCGGCGACCGCGACCGGTGTGGATATTTCACAAGATGCGCTCACGACCGCGACCCGCAATGCCGAGCGACTTGGGCTGGCCGGTCGGTTTGAGGCACTGCACTCCGACTGGTTCGCAAAAGTTTCGGGCCGGTACCATGTAATTGCCGCAAACCCTCCCTATATACCGTCAAGAGACATTGGAAATCTGCAGGACGAGGTCCGCGATTTCGATCCACACAAGGCCCTTGATGGCGGTGCGGACGGTCTTGGCCCCTACAGGATCATCGCCGCCGAAGCGGTAAGGTTTTTGCAAGCGGAAGGCAGAATAGCGGTCGAGATCGGCCACAACCAGCGCCAAGAGGTTACGGACATATTCAAGGCATCCGGTTATGTGTTGACCGGGGCGCATCGCGATCTTGGCGGAAACGACAGGGCTCTGATGTTTGAACTGTGAATGCCTTGTCGCAGTGCAAAAAAAGCGCTTGGCAATGCCGGGGAATGCGGCTAGGGTCGCCTTAACCGGATGAGACGAAGCAGGCAGTGCTCTTAGCGATTCGGTTTTCCTTGGAAATAGCTGCCTTCTTGCGCAAACGACGCCCAAGCTTCGTGCGGGAATCGTCCGGCAAGTGATGTAACCGGAACAGGATGACACGTGGCGCCAACGCAATTGATGCGGGCGAACGCCGGTGAAGAAACGAAACGGCTGGCTGCATGAGCGCCTCCGTTCGTGAAAAGTTTTTCGAAAATTTCAAAATGAAGAGAGTCTTATGAGGCCACAACAGCAGAACAGGCGCATGCGCGGTCGCAATAACAATGGCGGCGGCGGTGGCAATAACAACAACAATAACAACAACAACCGCAAGGGCCCAAATCCCCTGACGCGGAACTACGAGAGCAACGGCCCGGACGTGAAGATCCGCGGATCGGCTCAGCAGATCGCCGAAAAATACGCCACCCTGGCCCGTGATGCGCAAAGCTCCGGCGATCGGGTGATGGCGGAGAACTACCTTCAGCACGCCGAGCACTACAATCGCATCATTGCCGCCGCGCAGGCGCAACTGCCGATCCAGAGCCAGCAGCAGAATCGCGACGACTTCGACGAAGACGGCGATGAGGATCGCGACGATTTCGACAATTCCGGCAACAACAACGGTAACGAGACGCAGGCTCCGGTGGCCAACCATGGTGCGGGTCCGCAGCCGGTTATCGAAGGCACGCCGGCCGAATTGGCGTTCAACCAGGAAAACGGCCGCGACAATCGCAACAACCGCGACAATAATGGCCGCGACAACAATGGCGGCCGCGACAACAATGGTGGACGCCATCGCGACCGCCGGCCCAATGGCGGCTATGGCCAGAACGGCCAGCGTGGCGAAAATCCGCGCGGCGAGCAGGGTGGCCAGCGCTTTGACCAGAACCGGGGTAACGAAGCACCGGTGCTGGCAGAGACGCAGGCCGAGACTGGTTTTGCGCCCCGGGCCGAAGCCGACGTCGTGCCTCAGGCCGAGACTGGTTTTGTGTCTCAGCCGGCGCCCGCCTTCCTGGCCGAGCCCGCGCCATCGTTTGGCAGCTTCTCGCCGGCAGCACTTGCCGCCCAGGCCGAACTCAATGAAGCAGCCGCCGAGAGCGGTGCTGCACGCCGTCCCAAGCGCCCGCGCCGTCCGCGCGTGAACGCCGACCAGGTGGATGGTGGCAATGTTGCAGCCGTGGACGCGGCACCGGCCGAGGATGCTGGTGGCGAACCGGCCATCGTCGACGCCAACAGCTGACCGAACAACACGTCAAGCATCGCAAACGGCGGAGAGAAATCTCCGCCGTTTTCGTTTAGGCGCGTGGAATATTATGCATTGACCGATATCAAGGCGTCTTGAGAGACCGCAGCCTATGCACCATATCTGGCGTGAACTGGACCCGGCTCGATTGAGCGGGTTCGTCACCGCAATCTGATCCGGTGCCGCAAAGCGGGCCGGTGATGGAAGGAGACAGATATGAACCTCGAGAAATACTCCGAGCGCGTCCGCGGATTCATCCAATCCGCCCAGACCATGGCGCTCTCGCGCAATCACCAGCAATTTACCCCCGAACACATGCTGAAAGTCCTCGTCGATGATGAGGAGGGCCTTGCCGCATCCTTGATCGAGCGCGCCGGTGGGCGTGCCCGCGACGTCAAGCTCGGCGTCGAGTCGGCGCTGGAGGCGATGCCCAAGGTCGAAGGCGGCAATGGCCAGCTTTATCTGGCGCAGCCGCTGGCCAAGGTGTTTTCGACGGCCGAGGAACTGGCCAAGAAGGCCGGCGACTCCTTTGTCACCGTCGAGAGGCTGCTGCAGGCGCTGGCCATGGAGAAATCGGCCAAGACGGCCGACATCCTGGCCAAGGCCGGTGTCACCGCGCAGGCGCTGAACCAGGTCATCAACGACGTCCGCAAAGGCCGCACCGCCGATTCGGCCAGTGCCGAGCAGGCCTATGACGCGCTGAAGAAATACGCCCGGGACCTCACCGCAGACGCCCGCGCCGGCAAGCTGGACCCGGTCATCGGCCGCGACGACGAGATCCGCCGCACCATCCAGGTGCTGTCGCGGCGCACCAAGAACAACCCGGTGCTGATCGGCGAACCCGGCGTCGGCAAGACGGCGATCGCCGAAGGCCTGGCGCTGCGCATCGTCAATGGCGACGTGCCGGAATCGCTGAAGGACAAGCAGTTGATGGCGCTCGACATGGGCGCGCTGATTGCCGGCGCCAAATATCGCGGCGAGTTCGAGGAGCGGCTGAAGGCCGTGCTCAACGAAGTCACCTCGGCTGCCGGCGGCATCATCCTGTTCATCGACGAGATGCACACGCTGGTCGGAGCCGGCAAGGCCGATGGCGCCATGGACGCCTCGAACCTCCTGAAGCCGGCGCTGGCGCGCGGTGAACTGCACTGCGTCGGCGCCACCACGCTCGATGAGTACCGCAAGCATGTCGAGAAGGACGCGGCCCTTGCCCGCCGCTTCCAGCCGGTTTTCGTCGACGAGCCGTCGGTGGAAGACACGGTGTCGATCCTGCGCGGCCTGAAAGAGAAGTACGAACAGCACCACAAGGTACGGATCTCGGATTCGGCGCTGGTCGCGGCGGCAACCTTGTCCAACCGCTACATTGCCGACCGTTTCCTGCCGGACAAGGCGATCGATCTGGTCGACGAAGCCGCGTCGCGGCTGCGCATGCAGGTCGATTCCAAGCCGGAGGCGCTGGACGAGATCGACCGCCGCATCATGCAGCTCAAGATCGAGCGCGAGGCGCTGAAGGTCGAGAAAGACGACGCTTCGAAGGATCGGCTTGCCCGGCTCGAAAAGGAGCTCGCCGGCCTCGAGGAGGAATCGACCGAGATCACCGCGAAATGGCAGTCGGAAAAGCAGAAGCTCGGGCTTGCCGCCGATCTGAAGAAGCAGCTCGAAGAGGCGCGCAACGACCTCGCCATTGCGCAGCGCAAGGGTGAATTCCAGCGCGCCGGCGAGCTTGCCTATGGCAAGATCCCGGAGCTGGAGAAGAAGCTGAAGGACGCCGAGGCCCAGGACGGCAAGGTCGGCATGGTCGAAGAGGTGGTCACCCCCGACCACGTCGCCCATATCGTGTCGCGATGGACCGGCATTCCGGTCGACAAGATGCTGCAGGGCGAGCGCGACAAGCTGTTGCGCATGGAAGACGAGATCGGCAAGCGCGTCGTTGGCCAGGGCGAGGCGGTGCAGGCCGTGTCGAAAGCGGTGCGTCGTGCGCGTGCAGGTCTGCAGGATCCGAACCGGCCGATCGGCTCGTTCATGTTCCTCGGCCCGACCGGCGTCGGCAAGACGGAACTGACCAAGGCGCTGGCCAATTTCCTGTTCGACGACGAGAGTGCCTTGGTGCGCATCGATATGTCCGAATACATGGAGAAGCACTCTGTCGCCCGGCTGATCGGCGCCCCTCCCGGCTATGTCGGCTATGAGGAAGGCGGTGCGCTGACCGAAGCGGTGCGGCGCCGGCCCTATCAGGTCGTGCTGTTCGACGAGATCGAGAAGGCGCATCCCGATGTCTTCAACGTACTGTTGCAGGTGCTTGATGACGGCCGGCTGACCGACGGGCAGGGCCGCACGGTCGACTTCCGCAACACGCTGATCATCATGACGTCGAACCTCGGCGCCGAATATCTGGTCAATCTCGGCGAAGACCAGGATGTCGACGCCGTGCGCGACGAGGTGATGAATGTGGTCAAGGCGTCGTTCCGGCCGGAATTCCTCAACCGCGTCGACGAGGTGATCCTGTTCCACCGGCTGCGCCGTCAGGATATGGGCCGCATCGTCGAAATCCAGCTCAAGCGGCTGGAAAGCCTGCTCGTCGACCGCAAGATCACGCTGTCGCTCGACCAGGAATCGGTCGACTGGCTGGCGGCCAAGGGCTATGACCCGGCCTATGGCGCGCGGCCGCTGAAGCGGGTGATGCAGAAGGATCTGCAGGATCCGCTGGCGGAGAAGATCCTGCTCGGCGAGATCCTCGACGGATCGACGGTCAAGGTTACCGCCGGCTCCGACAGGCTGAATTTTCGGTCGAAGCCTACGGTTGTGGCAACCGAAGTTGCAGCCTGATCCAGCGCCGCGCGTCCGACCGGACGCGCGGCATTTTTCTTGTGAAATAGCAAGCCTTTAGCGGGGTGCAGATGACGCTGGACGACTATAACAGCTTCTGCGCCACGCTGCCGCAAACGACTCATGTCGTCCAATGGGGTGGCGCCCAGGTCTGGAAAGTCGGTGGCAAGGTCTTCACCATCGCCGGCCATGACCGGGACGGCGGCGTCTTCGTCACCTTCAAATGTTCTGAAATGGCTTATGACGTGCTGAAGGACCAGCCCGGCTGCCGGCCGGCGCCCTATCTCGCCTCGCGCGGCATGAAATGGATCCAGCGTCAGACAAGCCAGAGCATGGATGATAATGCGCTGAAGGACTATCTCGGCGAAAGCCACCGCCTCGTCGTCCTCAAGCTGACGAAGCAGACGCGCAAGGAATTGGGCCTGTAGCGACCTGAAATCCGCCATCTTCATGCCCGGTTCATGTTGGAAAGCTTATGTTCTGGTTTGCTGGCGAAGGGGTTTGCCTGCAGGCTTTTGACGGTCAGGGCGTTCCTTGCGCATCCAAACTGACGCGAGTGCGTTCTGAAGGGAACACTGCCGGAGCGGCGGCAATTACGGACCGGAGAGTTTGACCACCATGTTCCGCACGATCTTTGCCTTTTCGGTGTTCGCCGCCGGGCTGCTTACGTCCAGCGCCATGGCATCGCCGACGGTGGACAACGCGCCGCCGGTTGTTCGCGCGGCCGATAGCGGCGGCATTCTTCTCGCCCAGGACGGCAATCTCGACGTCTATTACGACGCCAGGGGCAACCGGGTCATCGTCGATGCCGAGACCGGCAAGGTCATCGCCATCCAGCCGCCGCAGACCAGGCTCGATCGCCGCGCGTTGCGCCGCCAGATGCGAGAGCGCGAACTCGGACGCGCACCGGTCGAGGATGACGACCGCTACTATCTCGACGATCCCGAAGACATGGCGCGTTTCCGCCGCCGGCAACTGGACGATCAGGGAGGAATCCCCGGCCCGCCGATCGATGAATACGATCCCGAAAGTGACAGGTTCCTGGGCGGCTATCCGCAGGATAACGCCAATGATGCCGACACCTATCCGGAAGCGCCGAAGTCGGCCGAGCCGCGCCCCGTCAAGCGCCAGCCGCTGAACGAGGCCTCGATCGATCCTGCCGAACCGGCGGCGCCCTCCGACCAGGCAGCGCTGCCGCCGAAGGCCGGCGGCAAGACCGTGGTCGATCCCTCGCTTTCGCTCGGAGCACGCCAGGACGTGGCTGCCCTGCAGGTGCTGCTCGACCGCGCCGGCGCTTCACCCGGCGTTATCGACGGGCGCTTCGGCTCCAATGTCGACAAGGCGCTTGCCGCCTACAACCAGATCACCGGCAGCAATTTGCGCTCGACCGATGCGGTCGGCATCGAGGCAGCGCTTGCGCAAACCGGCGGCGATGCCTTCGCCAACTACACGATCACCCCCGAGGATGCGGCCGGCCCCTATGTCGCCTCGATACCGGAAGATTACAGCCAGAAGGCGCAGCTCGACCGCATGGCTTACACCTCGGTCACCGAAGCCTTGGCCGAACGCTTCCACATGGATGAAAACTACCTGAAGGCGCTAAATCCCGAGGCGGACTTCAATCGTCCCGGCACCATCGTCAAGGTCGCCAATTTCGGCAGGCTGGTTGCAACGCCGGTTGCCCGCATCGTTGCCGACAAGGACAAGAAGCAGGTGTTCGCCTATGACGCCGCCGGCAAGCTGGTCGCGGCCTATCCCGCCACCATCGGCTCGGCCGACACGCCGTCGCCGACCGGCACGCATACGGTGTCGCGCGTCGCGCTCGATCCGAATTACACCTACAATCCCAACATCAATTTCAAGCAGGGCGAGAACAACAAGATCCTGACCATTCCGCCGGGACCGAATGGTCCGGTCGGCTCGGTGTGGATCGCGCTGGACAAGCCGACCTACGGCATCCACGGCACGCCCGATCCTTCCAAGATCGGCAAGACCGAAAGCCATGGCTGCGTGCGCCTGACCAACTGGGATGCGCGCGAACTGGCCAAACTCGTGTCGCCGGGCGTCACCGTCGAGTTCGTCGGCGGGCCGTCGGCCGATGATGTCGCCGAGCAAGTGAGCGCTCCGGCGCAGTGATATGAGCCAGTCCACGCGGACAGGCTCCTGGCGCGGACTGGATTCATGACAGCGAGGCGCTGGCTGGTTGTTGCCGGCAGGCAACACGTCTAAGCAGACGCTCATGAAATCTCCGAGCGAAGCCGCAGCGATCCCCCTGACCGGCCCTCTTCCCAACGGTTCGTTTTGTCCGCCGGCGCAGCGCAAATTCGTGCTGGTCGCGGCGATCCTGGCATCCGCGCTTGGTTTCATCGACGGCTCGATCCTGGCCATCGCCATGCCGGCCATGCGTGTCGACCTCGGCGCCAGCCTGGCCGAGGCGCAGTGGATTTCCAATGCCTATGCGCTGACGCTGTCGGCATTGATTCTCGCCGGGGGTGCGGCCGGAGACCGGTTCGGCCTGCGGCGCGCCTTCGTGGCCGGCATCGCTTTGTTCATCGTCGCTTCGCTTGCTTGTGCGGTGGCGCCGAATGCGCTCACGCTAATCGCCTTTCGCGCCCTTCAGGGCATAGGGGCGGCGATCATGGTGCCGGGCAGCCTCGCCATCATCGCCAAGTCCTATCCGAAGAATGAGCGCGGCCGGGCAATCGGCATCTGGGCCGCTGCTTCGGCGCTGACGACGGCGCTCGGTCCGGTGCTCGGCGGCTTCGTCCTGTCGGCCTTTGGCGGCGGCATCTGGCGGGCGATCTTCGCCGTCAACCTGCCGCTCGGGCTGATCTCGATCTATCTTCTGCTGGCCAAGATCTCCGCCGACGCGCCGGTGGAGAAGCGAAGCCTCGATCTTGGCGGCGCCGCTCTTGCCACCCTGGCCTTCGGGGCGCTGGCCTATGGGCTGACCGCGATGAGCGCTGAAGGCGGTGGACTTATGGCGGGACCGAGCATCGCCGCCGGTGCTGTGCTGCTGGTGATTTTCATCATCTTCGAGCTTAGGCAGAGCGAGCCGATGATTGATCTCAAGCTGTTTCGGATCGGCGCCTTTGCCGGCGCCAACGTCGCCACCTTCTTCCTCTATTTCGCACTGTCGGCCAATCTGTTCTACCTGCCGATGCTGCTGATCGCCGGCTGGGGGCTGAGCACCAAAGAGGTCGGCTTCATCTTCCTGCCGCTATCGGCGTCGATCGCGCTGCTGTCGGGTCCTGTCGGCCAGTGGTCGGATCGGATAGGCCCGCGCTTTCCGATCGCCAGCGGC
This sequence comes from Hyphomicrobiales bacterium, assembly GCA_900472295.1. Taxonomy (GTDB): domain Bacteria; phylum Pseudomonadota; class Alphaproteobacteria; order Rhizobiales; family Rhizobiaceae; genus Mesorhizobium. Next base: position 529,408 of record UCIA01000003.1, read on the forward strand.
TGCCTTGTCGTCGCCATCGCCTTTGCCGGGCTTGCCCTGCTTACCCATGCCGGCATGCACAATTTCTGGACGGGAACTTTTCCGCTGATGGCGGTGATGGGGCTTGGCATGGCGCTGGTGGTGTCGCCGCTGTCGACGGCGATCATGACGGCGGTCGAGGACAAGGATACCGGCGCCGCCTCCGGCATCAACAATGCGGTTTCGCGCATTGGCGGGTTGATCGCGGTGGCGGCGATGGGTTCGCTGGCGGCCTGGGTTTATTCGACGATGCTGGATACCAGCGTCAGAACGGGCATTCCGGGGTTCGGCGAACCTGGCGCCGCGGCACTGGCGCCGGAACTTGAAGCGACGCGGCTCGCGGCCAGCGATGCGGCGTTCGCAGCCGTGTCGATGGTGACGGCCGTGCTTTGCCTGCTTGCCGCTGTTATCGCCTGGGCGACTGTTTCGGGGCAAAAGCTTCCTTGGTCACGAGCCGAAGAGAATCAGTCGAACTGATTCGGAGCCGATCCGATTCGGAATGCATTGATACGGGGCAAAGATGATTTGACGGCGTCGGCTCTGAAGGCTCAGCCTTCGATCTTGGCGCTCGCAACCTTCAGCGGATTGCTGTCTTCCTGCTTCAGCAAGTCGTCGATGCGTTCACGCTCACGCTTGAAGGCGACGAGGTCGTCGCCCTTCAGCACCTTGCCGACCGGCAGGCGCACGCGCATCGGGTCGACCTTGGTGCCGTTGACGATCAGCTCGTAGTGAAGATGTGGACCGGTGGCGAGGCCGGTCTGGCCGAGAAAGCCGATGGTCTGGCCCTGGCGGACATGAACGCCCGGCTCGATGCCTTTGGCAAAGGCGCTTTGGTGATTGTAGGAGGTCTCGTAGCCATTGGCATGGCGAATGATGATTTGTTTGCCGTAGCCGCCGGCCCAGCCGGCCTTTTCGACGGTGCCGTTGCCGGCGGCGATGATCGGCGTCCCGATCGGAGCTGACCAGTCGACGCCGGTGTGCATGCGGACATAGCCGAGGATCGGATGCCGGCGTGCGCCGAAGCCGGAGCGGAATTTTCCGGCGGGCAGGGGGTTGCGCAGCAGGAACTGGTCGGCGCTCGAACCGTCCTGGTCGAAATAGTCGGTCGAGCCGTCCTGCATCTGGAAACGGTAGAAATTGCGCGTCTGGCCGCCGAAGGTCGACGAGACATAGAGCAGTTCCGATTCGTCGGAGGCCTGGTCGTCGCCGTCAGGCTGCGAGAAAAGCACGTCGATGCGGTCCGACGGATTGAGCCTGGACTGGAAGTCGACGCCGGATGCCAAGAGCTTGACCAGTTGCTGGGTCAGCTTCTTCGACATGCCATAGGAATAGGCGGCGCGGTAAATGCCGTCATAGACGTTGGGCAGATTGCCGCGTACCACCACCGGCGCCGACGAATCATCGAACGCGGTCAGCAATTCGGGGTTTGGCTCAGGTTCCTGCGCCGGCACATACTGGCCGCGATCGTCGAGCGCGATGGTGACGATGTGCGTGGTCTTGTCATAGACGCTGGTGCGAACCACCTTGGCGGCGTCGCCATGCACTTCGAGCCCGACGCGCAGCACGGTTCCGGCCTTCAGTGCCGGGGCGTTGAGCAATTTACCGATCGCCTCTGCCATGCCGGTGGCGTCGTCGCCCGTATAGCCCGAATCGGCAAAGGCATCGGCGATGCCGCGGTCCTTGGTGAAGGGAATGATTTCCTCGGCAAAAGCCGGGGTCTGGTCATCAGTGGCGACACGCGGCGCCACCGAGACGTTTTCCGGCACGATCTTGACGTCATAGGAGCCGGCCATCGATTCGGCGAAGGCCTCGCCGAATCGTTGCGGGTCGACATAATGCAGCGAAGCAACCTGGATGGCGCCGTCGCTGAGATCCGTGCCGGCCTCGCGCACCACCTTTTCCACCTCGTCGGCGGACAGGTCGCTCTTTTCGTCGAAAGAAGCCGTGTCGATCGGGAAGTCGACCGTCTTCAGGCTCATCTCGCTTTCGACCTTGGCGCCATATATCTGGCCGGCGACGGCGGTGGCCGGCTGCGCGGGCGTTGAGTCGCCATCGTCGCCGAACACCTGCATGGGGTCGAAAGGCGGATAGGCGCGATTGGTGGTGTGGCCGGCGGCGAGCGCCATCTTGATCTGCACGAACGGCATGGTGTGGATGACGTCGCGGTCGCCAACCTTGGTGACCATCGACACTTCCATGCGCCGGCGGTCCTTGGCCTTGGCGATCTGGCGCGGCGCCACCAGCCTGGTCGTCTTGGCGACCTCACCAGAATCACCGCTTGCGAGCTGGGCCAGTTCGGCGATTTCGGGCGGCGTTGCCAGCTGCTGGCGGCCGTCAAGGGCGGCAAACAGCGCCACGCCCATCAGCACGCTCGAGGTCACGCCGGTAAGGAAAGTGCCCGACAGCCAGCGCGCCGAAACCTCGCGCCGGTCGGGCGGGCCGCTGCGGCCATCCGCGATCAGCGGCGGCTCATTGCCGAGTTCGGCTATGACATCTTCCGTGTCTGGCATCCAGAAAGGCTGCTTCTTCCCCGGCGGAACGGCTTGTCGGCTCTTGTTGGGCCATGACATTTGCCTGTCACGGCGGGTGAAGTCAACGAAGCGGCGAAATCCCCACTCACACGCTCTGTTTTACGGCCCCTTATAAAGAGGCGACTTTAGTCTCTTATAAGAGGTGCCGGACCGGTGACGCGCAGGCTCCGATTTCATCTCTTATAAGCAGGCGCCGCGCGGGTCGCGCAGGGCCTGCTTTGTTGGCCTTGGTGTCGAACGGCAATGCGGCGGCAATAGGGCTCGTCCGGGCAACCCCAATGTTCCCCTGGGGCAGTCCGCCGGTTCCAAAACTTCTGTCGCAAAAAGTTCAAAAACATCGTTGATGGCTG
>UCIA01000048.1 GCA_900472295.1 Hyphomicrobiales bacterium
CGTCACCATCACCGAGTAATCGAACCCGGCATCAGCCGGATCGACAAGGAAAGGGCGGTCTTCGGGCCGCCCTTTTTTCGTTGGCGCGCTGCCGGACGCCCCCGTCCAGGTGTTCCGATCTCTGTTGCAAGCCTCCCGGCCTCGACTAGTATGGGGTGCATTGAGGGGCTTGGTCGGATGGTGCCACGGCACGGTTTGCATGGTCGGACGTGGTGGGCGCAGGCGCTGATCTGCCTGGTGTCGCTCTTTGCCATGGGCAGCGCCGCCTTTGCCGCGGAGACAAAAAAATCCGAACCGGACCCGGACGCACCGATGCGGTTCGTCGTCGTGCGAAGCAACGCGCCAGGCTGCGAGCCGACCTGTCCGGAGTGGATATCGGCAGAGGGCGCGATAACGGCGAAGTCGCCGGCGCTGCTCAAGGCTGTCCTGAAAACGCTCGGCCGCCGCAAATTGCCGATCGTCGTCAACTCTCCCGGCGGCGATGTCGATGCGGCCATCGTCATGGGCCGCATGATCCGCAAGAACAAGCTCGACATCGCGGTCGGCAGGACCTGGTTTGTCGGCTGCGAGCCGGGGGTGAAAAACTGCAAGGCGAATGACGCCAAAGGCTCACGCTATATCGGCAACCCCTATGTGCTGGGCAGCTATTGCGCGTCGGCTTGCCCGATGATGCTGGCCGGGGGCACGCAGCGCCTGGTCGGGCCGCTGGCCTATCTCGGCGTCCACCAGATCACCACCACGATCGTGCAGATGAACGTGCAATATCAGGTCCGCTACCGCATCGTGAAAGGCAAGAAGCGGGTCATCAGCAAGAAGATCGTCAGCCGCAAGAATACCGGCAGCTACAAGACCTACGAGATGAGCAAGGCGGTGGAGCGCAAGCTGGCCGCCTATTTCAAGGAGATGGGCGTCGACCTCAGCGTGATCGAGACGATGAAGAGCACGCCGGCCAGCGAGATCCAGCAGATCGACCTCAGCGACATGCTGGCGATGAAGCTGGTCACCAGCGAAGACGCTGTGAGTTTGCTGACCAACCCGAGCCTGTGCACGCTGGAGCCATTGGCCTCGAATTGCCGGGAAATACCGGCGAACAAGCCAGCCGGCGGCCTGCCGGCCATGGCCAAGGCAGCGCCGCAGCCGGAGAGCGCACATGACAATGACGGCATGCGCTTTGTCGTGGTCCGCGGCAGCAATCCGCTCTGCAATCCCGACTGTCCGGAGTGGATCGCGGCGCAAGGTGCGATCACGCCTCAGACGCCACAGAAGCTCAGCCAGTTGCTCGCCACGCTTGGCAACCGGCGGCTGCCTGTGGTCATCAGTTCGCGGGGAGGCGATCTGTTTGGCGCCATGGCGGCTGGCAGGCTTATCCATGAGAAAAAGCTCGACGTCGCCGTTGCCCGTACCGATTTTGTCGGCTGCGATCCGGCAGAGTGGAATTGCCTGGCCAAGGACGGCGCCTATGCCGGACTGAGCGTCGACGCGGGAGCCGACTGCGATTCCGCCTGCGCGCTCATGCTGGCCGGCGGCGTCAAGCGGCTTGTCGGCTCAGAGGCTCGGCTCAGCCTCTATTTGATGGGGCAAAAGCAGTTGGTGAAGGCCTATCTGGACGAGATGGCGTTCAGCCCCGCTCTGTTCAAAGCGCTTCAGAGCAGTTCGGTCGACCGTCAGCTCGAACCCGACATGATGCTAAAGGTCGGACTGACGACCGGGCGCCAATCGGTGGATGCGCTGACGGGTTCCAGCATCTGCAAATCGGCGCCGAAGCCTGAGAATTGCCGCGTGGTGCCGTCGTCCAGCGCACAGGCTGAAGCGCCCGCCAAATTGTAGAGGTGGCGCCTTCGGGAACTCGCCATCGGGGCAGGTTGAGCCTGGCACGATTTTCCCGCTATCGTCGCTGCCGGCGCCGGGGCTGGCGGAGGATCGAGCATGAGCCAGGATATCCCGACACTCTACGAATGGGCCGGCGGCATCGAGGCGCTCAACCGGCTGACGGAAACTTTTTACGACAAGGTGTATCGCGATCCGGTCGTCGGACCGGTGTTCAAGCACATGTCGCCTGACCATCCGGCCCATGTCGCGGCCTTCATCGGCGAGGTTTTCGGCGGGCCCAAGACCTATAGCGAAAAGCATGGCGGCCATCGTGAGATGGTCATGCATCATCTCGGCAAGCATTTGAGCGAGGAACAGCGCCGCCGCTGGATCAGCCTGCTTGCCGATGCCGCCGACGCGGTCGGGCTGCCAGACGATCCCGAATTCCGTTCCGCCTTCATGGGCTATGTCGAGTGGGGATCGCGGCTGGCCAAGATGAATTCCACCCTCGGCGAGACCTGCGACCCCGAAACCGAACCGATGCCGGCCTGGGGCTGGGGCGTGCCCGGCGGGCCGTACAAGCCTCCGGCCGGAGATTGAGCGTCGGCAAGCGACGTTAGGCGGAAAATCGCGATCGACAGGGAAGGGCTGGCGATTACCTATCCGGATTTCCGGCGAAGGACATGAAAGCGCGTCAGACCACTCTTTACACAGCGACCGGAAGCTTTTAGGAAGCGCCTGCGCCGACAAGCGCATCGTACGGGCATAGCTCAGTTGGTAGAGCGGCGGTCTCCAAAACCGCAGGTCGTAGGTTCGAGCCCTGCTGCCCGTGCCATTTTCCTAGGAAAATCAGGCACTTATAAAGCGTCTTGCTAGGCGATGACGCCGAAAGTAGCCTTACACATCTCTTTCACAAACTTGCACGCGCGCAGGGAGTGTCTGGCGATGGCGGAAAAGCACACGATTCTGGAAGGGAAAGTTCACGTCTATCGGCGCAACGAGAGCCCGATCTGGCACTGTTCGACGTTCCTCAAAGGCAAAAACTGGCGGGTTAGCACGAAGGAAGAAAGCCTCGCACGGGCCAAAGACTGGGCCGAGGATTGGTATTTCGGGCTGAAGGACAAAGGCCGGCGGGGTGAGCTTGTCGGGGAGAAGACGTTCAAGGATGCCGCCGACCAGTTCATCACAGAGTACGAGGTCCTCACGGACGGGGAGCGCAACGCCCGTTGGGTGAAGGACCATTACCGGCGCGTCCGCACCTATCTGGTCCCGTTTTTCGGCAAGATGGGTCTGTCCACCATCACGGCCGGAACGGTCCAGGAATACCGCATTTCGCGGATGACGCCTGAGGAGGGCAAGAAGGTCCCCTCACGCAGTACCCTGCACCACGAGACCGTGACCCTGCGGCTGGTCCTGAAAACCGCCCTGCGCCACCGCTGGGTGCCCCACCTGCCCGACATCTCGCAGCCCTACAAGAAGTCAGCAAAGGTGGTACATCGCGCCTGGTTTACCCCAGAGGAGTACAAACAGCTGTACCAGGCGACGCGCGCACACGCCCATGATGCACGTGCGGTTAGCGTCAAGGCGCAGAGGGGTGAACAGGCCCACCGGGTGTGGCTAGCCGAGCAGCTTCACGACAAAATCCTGTTCCTGACGAACACAGGCTTGCGCCCGGACGAAGCCAACTGGCTTGAGTATCGCGACGTGGAGATCGTCAAGGATGGGCCCACGGGGCAGAAAATTCTGGAAATCCAGGTACGAGGCAAGCGCGGGGTAGGGTACTGCAAAAGCACGTCGGGTGCCGTGTTCCCGTTCGAGCGGATGGTGGCCCGGAACAAGCCGAAGCCGACGGACCGGGTTTTCCCGGTCGACCACAAGAAGCAGTTCAACACGATCCTCGACAACATCGGCCTCAAGCTCGACCGGGAGGGTAACCGGCGCACGCTGTACTCGCTGCGCCACAGCTACATCAGCTTCAGGCTGCTGGAGGGCGCCGACATCTACCAGATCGCCAAAAACTGCCGGACGAGCGTCGAGATGATCGAGAAGCACTATGCGGTCCATCTGAAGAACCGGCTCGATGCCGCGGCCATCAACGTGCGCAAGCCGAAGCCGATCAAACGCCCCAAGCCCACGGAGAAGACCCTTGACCTGTTCGATAACTGAGCGTGGGTTGAGCTTGTGTTTCGGCAGAAGTTTGCGGCAATGCGTACAGCGCACCTACGCATCGCCCCAATGTGTACGCATTGCAACTGAGGGGGGCGATGCTTGCTCGGTTTTCTAACCGGTTGCGGGACGCAAACCGGAGAAAACCGGCAGCTGCGCCAAGGGGGTAAACCCCCTTTGGAAACCCCGTCCGAGCCTAGGAGAGGCCCGTGGCTATCTACCACCTGAACGTCAAGAACATCAGCCGGGGCGATGGGCGGGACATCGTGGCTGCGGCCGCGTATCGCGCCGGGGAAGTCCTGCCGAACGAGGCCGAAGAGCGCCTGTCGGACTTTGGCGGGCGCCGGGATGTCGTTGCCAGTGAAATCCGCCTGCCTGCCGGGGCGCCAGAATGGATGGCCAATCGGTCCAGCCTGTGGAACGCGGTGGAGGCGGCGGAAAAGCGCAAGGACGCCCGGCTGGCCAAGGAGGTCGAGTTTGCACTGCCTCTGGAATTGCCACGCATCGCGTGGCTGGGCATTGCCCGCCTCATGGCGGACGCTTACACGGCCCAAGGCTTCGTGGTGGATATGGCGATCCATGACGACGGTGCCCGTCGTAACCCCCACGTCCATCTGCTGATGACTACTCGGCTGGTGGGGCCGGACGGTTTCGGCTTGAAGATCCGCAGCGCCGACGGGAAGCAGTTCGTAACCGAGGCGCGTAAGCTCTGGGAGCGGATCGCCAATGACGCCTTGGGCAAGGCGGGCCTTGCCGTGGCGATCGACAGCCGGAGTTACGCCAAGCGCAAGCTTGACCGGTTGCCGGGACGGCACCGAGGCCCTAATCCTGAAGAACGGCGGGCCCGCAGGGTCGATGCGCAACGGGAGAGGGAGATGGCACCCAGAGAACTTGACGAGGACCTGCCGGTGCCCGATCCGGACGGTTCGCCGATCCATCCGGAGCAGTTGGAGGCAGCCGAGGGCCGGATGCTGGAAGAGATGCATCGTCCCGCCCTGCCGGAAATGGCCCATGCGCAAGGCGATCTGGCCGCCGCACGGGCGGTAGTAGACGACCAGAATGCCATTGAGATGAGCGAGGACGAGGCGGCCGCGTACCGGCTGGCGCCGGACAACCTGCTGGACTGGATGGACGACAAAACCCGCCCGGAGGATGTCCCGATGCTGGAGCGGTGGGAGAACCACCTTGAATGGCTCGATAGAGGCCGCCAGGAGCCAGCGGAGGGTCGAGATGAGCCAGAGACCCTCGAGCCGGACCGTGAGCCCAGGTAGCCCTTGCAGGATCCGCCGGTCCGTCCCATCATTATTCCATGACCAAGGTACACAGAGGATCTGTTTTCGGCATCCGCGAAATGACGGACGCGCAGCGCGCGCATGCGCGCAAGGAACTGGAATGGCTGGAAACGGACCTGATCCGGCGCCGCAAGCGGCTTGCCTACTGGACCATGCGCAAGACGCAGGCCGAGACCATGCCGGATTTCCCGGAGCATCTCCGGGAAGGCACGTTCCATTTTTATGGCCGCGCCCAGGACCTTGTGAACTCCGGGGAGAAGCTTCGGGCTTACCTGGTTGCCGAACTGCAAGACCAGCCGGAACATCAGGCCGCTTACCACTACCAGCATTAGGGTGCCTTGGGAGACTGCACGATGGGTAAACAGGACGACCTGGCGCGGCTGCTTGAGCACGCCGATGCTCTGGAAAAGTCGGTCGCCGAGCTCGACCATGACATCGAGCGCGCGACCCATGAACTGGCCGGCGGGGGCGATCCCGGCCAGTTGATTTCCTATTTGGAGGAGCGCCATAAAACCCAGCTCGGTTATATGTACGACCTCGGCAAGACCGAGGCGCGGATCGAGGATCTGGAACAGCTCCTCCGTGAGGAACAGGAGCAGCCGGAAGAACGGCTGCTTGCCGACAGCCTTCAGGAGGCAATCCCCATCGCCCAGGAAGATCACCTGGACTGGTTTAAACAGTCCTTGGCCGACAGCCCGCCCCAGCACGAAGAGCGGGACCTGGCGGAACAGGAAATGGTGCAGGAGATGGAGCGTGAACCGGCCCCGGAAGACCACCTGGACTGGATGCGCCGGGGCTGATCCTCACGCTGGGGGCCTAGTTGACGCATACCTGCCGCGTCACCTCGCAGGGCCGGCCGAAGCGGTGGTAACATTCCGACAGCGCCATCTCCTCGGCATCCTGAACGGTCGATTCCAGCTGCAACATGTAGTGCGACCGCCTCGTCACGGGGATGACGCGCGCAACGGCGGCACAGGTCTTGCGGAAGGTCTGTTTGGTCGCACAGGGGCTGCCGCCGCTGAACTGGCCGCACTCGGCCAGCGCCGCATCCGCCGCCTCCTGTTCGGTCTGGAAGCTCCGGTCGGTCAGGATCACGGTGCCGTTGCCCGCCACCGCGAGTGCCCCGTAGCCCCCTGTCGGACCTGATGGGGCAGCCTGGACGACCGGCAGCTCGTCACCCGCCCCGGCACTGGGCTGGCCGGCGCTCAGACTGTCGATCCGGCTTTTGAAGTCGTCCAGCTGCTTCTGGATATCGAGCCGCGCTATGTCGCCGGTGGCGATCTGCCCTTTCAGCTCCAGGTTCATGCCGCGAAGCACATCGTTGCGGCGGATCATCTCATCGCGGTCGGCGGTCATGCGGGTCAGTTGATCGGTGAGCGAGGCGATTTGCTCCTGCTGGGCAGGCTGGACTGCCTGCTTTTGCAGGTCGGCAAGGCGTGCCGTAAGCCTGGTCCGGTCGGCATTGGCGGCGTCGAGCTGCAACAGCAGCTCGTTCGTGTTGACAGGCGCCTGGCTTTTCACCTGCGCCAGCTCGCGCCTCAGATCGAGGATCGTGTTCCGCAGATCATCCCGTTGAGCCACAAGGCCACTGACCTTGCCGCTGAGTTCGCCGACCTGCGCTTGCAGTCCGTCAGCGTCCCCCTTCCCGCCGGACTCCACGGGAGCTGGACGCTCGGGCTGGGCCAGCTGGCGCCTTAGATCGAGCACGGTGCTTTGCAGGGCGTCCCGCTCAACCACAAGGCCGTCGACTTGGGTGGAAAGGTTGCGGACCTGGGTCCGCAGATCCTCGGCCGCCTTCACGTTCGCCGGATCCGGCAGAGGCGGGCGTTTCGGGGCAGGCTCGGGCGCGACGCGCAGTCTGGCGGTTTCCCGCCCGAGCGCATCACGATCCTCGCTGAGGCGCGCCTCTGCGGCCTTCAGCGCCTGCTCACGCGCCTCAACCTGACTGATTCGCGCGTTGTAGGCAGTGTCGCCCCACCAGGCCTCTTTGGTTGCCACGACCCATGCCCATGATGAGGACAAGGCGTGTCCCGTGGACGTCGTGGCATCATTCAGCCTTCGGTCAAGGCCGTAGAAGCTGTTGATCGCCGGGGCCACCAGTAGCAGGAGGACGCACGCGGCACCCGCCATGCCGAGCCGTCGCAGGTTGGCCCTGGTCCAGAGGCTAATGCTCCCTCGCCGAACCATGCGGGCCAGGCCGGATATCCAACTGCCCATGGTCCGCCAGAGTGTCGAGGGCGGGCGACGGCCAGATGCAGGGCCGGCCAAGCCGAGGCCCTGAGCGTGGCCTGCGATGGTTGCGATGCTCTGGGTGGTCGGCAGGTGGGCGAGGTCCGGCGTGGCGATTCGGGCATCGAGGGCGTGCAGCCGCGCCTGGAGCGTGGGATGGGTCGAGAAGAGGCTGCCGAACCCCGCGCCCCGGAACATCAGGTAACCGTAGTGGTGCTCCTGCGCAGTCGGCTTGGCCGCCATCCCGTGGATGCGCCTGAGGGCGCCTGACATTGCTTCCGTCGAGGTCACGTGTGCACCGACGGCGTCGGCATGGAACTCGCGATGGCGGGAAATCCCCTTGGCGACCAGTTCGGACGCGACAAACACCGTTTTGCGGACGAACGTGCCCGTGCCCCAGGCAAGATGCGCGTTCAGGCGTGCGTTGGCCCGTTTCTTCGACGCGGAGGCGGCCATGACCATCCCGAACACGGTCAGGGTGTTGACCACCTTGACCAGCATGCGCTGGAAGCCCTCGGCAAACTGCATGCGCGCGACATCGTTGTGCAGGATGTGGCCAAGCTCGTGGCCGATGATCGCGTCGAGTTCTGCCTTCTCGAAATCGAACAGCGGCTTGCCGATGACGACCATGGACGACTTGCGATTCGCTCCCATGGCAAAGGCGTTCATGACGTTGGTGACGCCAACCGCAGGCCGTGGCAGGCCGAGCTGGTCGGCAAAGCCATGGACACGGGCGGCCAGCCAGTGGTCATCCGCCAGCGGAACCACCCCGAAACTCGTGCTGACATCGCCGGAGGCCCGGGCGATGTAGCTCCCGCCGAACATGAGACCCAGGACGGACAGGCCCATGCCGACATACATCGGATATCGCGCGAAGTCGGATCCCGCATACCAGTCGAACGGCGCCCAACTCCTGAACCACAGCATCAAGGTGAGCCATGTCACCACATGGCAGGTCAGGATCAGGATGCAGCAGAGCAGCAGGGCGGTCGGCCACCAGGAGCGGTTGCGAGGTTTAAGCTGCTCGCCGTCGCTGGCCGGACGCGTAGAAAACCCGAGGAAGGCAGCCTGGCGCGGCGCGTAGCGCAACAGCAGCAGGCGGGCCAGCCGGATCGACGCGCGGAGCTGGTAGACGATTAGCGCGAGCTCGACCAGCCAGGAGGTCCACGAATAGGACCTGGAGGGCCATGGCACCACGGCCAGTCCCAGTGAGGACAGGTGGGGTTCAAAGACGTTGACCGCGATCCAGGCGGCGCGAAGGGCGGTGACGACGAGAACGGCTTTGACGAGCGGCCGCAGCCGGGTTTCTGTCCCGAATAGGGTTGTCGCGAGCGTCATGGATGAGTCCCCGCCATGGTGCCGATCCGTTGCATGCAGGCCTCGCTCTCCGTGTAGGACACGAGCCTCGTTTGGAACGGGCGCGCACCGCGTGCATAGTTGATGCCCCAGCGCCAGCCGTTGCGCTGCCAGCCGGAGAGCAGTTCCATGATTTCGTCGGGTGTCATCAGCGGCCGTCCGAGAAACTGGACGGTTTCGTTGCCGGAGGAACCGGTGTTGACCGAGGCATCGCCATACCAGCGTCCCAGCTGGGATGACCCGCTGTGGCCAGTGGACCGGCTGACATACGCCAGCGTCTCATGCCCGAGGTATTTGCCGATCAGTTCGCCGGTAATGGGATCGTCGATACCGAAGAACTGCTTGACCGAGCAGTTGAGAAACGGTTGCCAGCTATCCCCCGGATAATATTCCTGAAGCGACATGACATCCTGGAGAAAGAACCACAGCCGCACACCCGCGCTGGCGTGGGTACGGATCGCCGCGCGGAACTCGGGAAACGGGCCGAGGTTGAGGAACTCGTCGAGGATAAAGAGGACCGGGATCTCAGGCTTGCGACGATTGCTCTCCATGGCGTCGAGGGCGCCCTTGAGCAGGATGCGCAGCCACGGGGCAAACGGCTGCATCTTGCCGAACGGAATATCGATGTAGACCGTGATCGGCCGGTCTTTCAGATCCTCAAATGAGAAATCCGTTGCGCTGAGGCTGGTCTGGATGTCCGGGTCACGCCACAGGGCGAGCTTACTTTCCAGCGTCGCCTCAAGGGTTTTCAGGCCGCGGTCGCGCGTCTTCTCCAGGACCGCCTTGCCGGCTTCGGCGGTGGGTGCGAACTCTGAGATTTTCTGGGCCACATTGAGGAGATCGCGGCCCTTCTGCGAGGCCAGCTGGCAGACGGTCGCCAGCGTCCGCCGGTGAGGCGGCGCGTTGTACTTGACGTACATCATGGCGGCGGTGAGGAAGCCGGCCGCGTCGTCGGCAAAGAATTCCGGCGACTTGGGATCGCGCGGAAACATCTGCTCGGCAAGGGCGCGCGCATCCGATTCCGTTCGCACCTGGGCGAGGGGATTGTAGCGATGCCTGACCCAGCCCGACCCGTGGTCGAACGGGGCAATGCGATAGATGTCGTGGCCGATGGACTTGCGCCACTGCGAAGTCTTTTCGAAGTGCTCGCCCTTGGGGTCGAGGACCACGCAGCTGCCCCGATACCGCAGCAGGTTCGGCACAATTGACGTTACCGCCTTGCCCGAGCGGGTCGGTGCAATGGTCAGCAGGTGACCATCATCATCCCAATGCACGAACTGCGGTTCACCGGTGTCGCCATCCGCAAAGGCGCCAAGCAGTATCGACGACGGCGTGTCAAAGGCCGACCGTCCAGCCAGGTACATCTTGCCGCTCGGAATGGCGCGCAAGTCAGCGGATGTCGCCCAGCGTGCCGAGCCATAGAGCGGCGGCGGACTTTCCAGCTGGCGCTGGCGTTCCTGCCGTTCTTCCAGATCACGTTTCGCACGCTCGATGATGGGGCCGGGATCCCGGCCTGAGCGGATCGCGGCCTCGACGGCGTCTGCCACTTCGGGGCCGTAGAGCTCCTCGACCTGCCGCCGCGCATAGCGGGCGCCCAGGTACTTTCCGCCTTTCAGGCCCCACTTGCCCCACTTGAGGGCAAGCGCAAACCCGCGATCGAGATCGCCAAAGGGATCAAATTTGTTGGCCACGTCCCACCCCAGCCCGACTGAGACAACTGTAGCAACTGAACATGCGAATACAACGGGATTCTTGGTAGTGTACCTGGAGTTGTTGGCAAACTGCTCTTCGAACAGCAGAACTGCTGTTCCCAAACCCTCCGGAAGCGGAGGCACAGGAAACAATCGGGATGAACATCCCTTGCCGGTTCGCGGGCGAACGCCCGCACGTCCGATCTCCCGCTCTTACCAGGAAATCTCAAGTTCCGGGTATTCCGCCAGGATCGACGGGCGATACGCATCTTGTTCGAGACGCGTCGGCCTCCAGACGTATTCAAACTGTTCGGAATCTAGCCATTTCTCAAGCGTCCTGGCGGCCTCCGTGTCAGACAGGTCGAACGGGAACTCCTGGACGATGCGGTAGCGGCGATGGCCCTGCATCGCCGCCTCATCGATGGCGGTGGCGACGGTGAGAGGTTTGAACAGCTTTTCGGCGTACTTGGTCCTCGTGGCGGCGGCCATCAGGTAATTGCTGTCGGAACGTTTCATTAGAAGGCACTCCCCAAGTAGGTATCAGTAATCTTCAGGCGGCCATGGCCGAGCTCGGCCGAGATCTTGTGGCGCGCGGCGCGGTCGGCGGCGCGTTCATTGCCGTCCAGGTCGGCCCAGCGCTTGCCGCCGGCCAGCGGGCAGGACCGTCCGGTCAGCACCGCATAGCGTTGCTGGGCATACGCGTGGCGGAACCCGTGGGTGTTGCGCAGCCCCGCTTTGAGGGTCTGGTATTCGAACCGCTTGAGCTGTTCGACGTAGCTCAGGTGCGCGGGGATCAGCGACCCGCCGCCGGGGACGAGGCGGATGATGTGTTCGAGGACCTGCCGCTGTTCCAGTGTGGTCACGGGCACGGTTCGTGCCCGGCCGCCTTTCGTCCAACTCGCCTGCAAGGAAATCTGGTCCGCGCGGATGGCCGCCTGCGGCTGGAACTTCATGGCTTCCTCGCGCCTGAGGCCGAAGGCCACCTGGAGAAGAACCGAGGCCTTGATGTAGGGGCATTCGATGGTGGCGAGCTTGGCAGGATCGAGCGTTTGCGCACGGTTGCGAGTGACCTCGCCCCGTTCGGCGACGCCGTACGTGGCGTTGTCGCGGTTGACGACATTGACCTTGTTGATTTTCTCGGCCCACCAGCGCAGCCAGGTGAGGCGGTTGCGGATGCTGGCGTCCGAGGTGTCCGTATCAAGCCATCGCTCGACAAGAGCCTCGACATGCTTCGGCTTGAGGGAGGTCGCGGACGGCAGCTTGTAGCCGAGGTCCACGAGGTCGGTTGCCATTGCGGACAGGCCGCGCCGGCGGTTGTTCTGCGTGCCATAAGAGCCATCCCGGTTGCGTTGGCACAGCCGCACCAGGTCCATGGTTAAATCGTCCATCTTGCTCGCTTTTTTATTTTTGGCTGAGTGTTGATGGCCGATGCACGTCCGTAGATCGTGACACCCCGTGAAGGTCATTCGCGGTAGGGCCGGAATGCGTAGTCTTCCTTACGGTAATAGCCTCCCTAGCCAGCCGGGTGGCTGGCCGAATTGGTTTGCCCTGTTGGGCGTCCGGTGTCCGAGAGGTCGAAACCGGAGGTGTGCCCGCCGCGGCGGCGCACGTATGCGATAAGCAGTCATGCTGCTCTCCTTTGGTTGGGGAAATGGTCGGGTGAGATGGTTCAGGCGTTTTTTGGCCCGCCGGGATAGTGGACGGTGTCGCCCATTAATGGCCAGCATGTTGCACCGAAAATGATCAGCGAAGCGCAGCGTCATTTGCAGGTCGTGTGCCGACGTTTGCGCGATATCGTTATCCGCCGAGGGTTTGGTGGCGGTCTGTCACTCCCCAATACATTGGCGAGTGACAGACCGCCGGCCGCCAGCCTGATCGGACATCACATGTCCGACCATGCTCAGCAGGGCACTCCGCGTCCCGGTCCAATGCCATTGGCCCGGCACCCTCCGTGGCCTTCGGCGCGGCAAGCGGCGGCCCTGAGCCGGGCCGTGATCGTCGCAGGCCGCTACCGCGTCGTCATGGCTGCGTGTGATGTCGGTCGCATCCCTTGGCTGCCTCCGGCCATCGCCGTATGGCGCGTCATCCGAAACTTGGCTCGTTGTGTAGGGTGTCACGGTTGGCCTTGGGATTTCCGTCGATGGTCTGCCCGGAGTGATGACTGATCCCTTTTAGCCGGCGCGGCCGTCTTGTCCCGTTCCTGCCCGCTCCTTCGCTGCGCTCCCGTGTTGGGGACAAGCCAGCCCTGAGCACCGTCTCCTTTGGACCCGTCCTCCGGGACAGAAACCAATCAACCAAAGGAAAACACCATGACCCTCAAACGCAACACCCAGACCAAGCCCGAGCCGAAGTCACCGATCTACCACGCCTACACCGTGCGCGACGGCAAGGACGGCCAGAAGGGCTTCTGGACCCGCATCGGCGCCTTCTTCCCCCACGACGATGGCGAAGGTGGCACGCTCCTCCTCGACGCCCTGCCGCTCGACGGGCGCATTGTCCTTCGCGCTCCCAAAGACGAAGAGTAGGAGGCGGCCATGCAGCTCTTGACCCAAGACCTGCGGAACAAGCTGCTGGCGAACGGTCGCCAGCAGCTTCCTCTCCGCGGCACCGGCGGCGAAATCGACTTTGTCCCCGTCGTCAAACTGTTCACGCCGGATGCCGGAGCGACCTGGCTCCTTACCGAGATCGACCCGGAAGACCCGGATATTGCTTTCGGGCTCTGTGACCTAGGGCTGGGATGCCCGGAGCTTGGCAGCGTCAGTCTCACCGAGCTTGCGTCGGTGCGCGGGCGCCTGGGCCTGCCGGTCGAGCGCGACCGGAATTTTCAGGGAAATAAGCCACTGTCGACCTACGCGGGTGATGCGCAGCGACTTGGCCGCATCCAGGCGTAGAGCGCGCAGGTGTTCAGCGCCGCCTCGCGGCGCTGAACACCAATATTCGTCGCTTCATGGCGCCAAGGTGGGGGATAACCTAGGTGTTCGCTCTTTGTTCTTTTCGCATCGGGCGTTGGAGGCTATAGTCTGGCATGTCGTTCAACCAGATTCTTCAGCGAGGCGCCGTGGACGCTAAAGCACGTACCCCCCTACAGCTCAACCTCGCGGGGCTGTCCCAACTCGACGCCGCCGTACACGCGCTGGCCAATGCAGAGGCCGAGGAGCGCGGTGCGATTTTCACGCGGCGGGAGGTCGTCGATTTTATCCTGGACCTGGTGGGGTACACGCCGGACCAGCCGCTGCATCGGCAAAGTCTGCTGGAGCCCTCGTTTGGCGAAGGCGATTTCCTGTTGGCCGTCGTCGAGCGCCTGTTCGAGTCCTATCGTGCCAGCGGCACTAAAACCAACGCAGTGCTGGCGCTCAGGGACGCCGTTCGGGGCGTTGAGCTTCATCATGCGACATTCGACCGGACCCTTACCCGGGTTGTCGAGGCGATCATCAACGAGGGTCTTACTGAACAAGAAGCGCGCGCGCTGGCAGGCGTGTGGTTGCGCTCAGGTGACTTCCTGCTGACGGAATGGGCCGAACGGTTCACCTATGTGGTCGGTAATCCGCCCTATGTGCGCCAGGAACTTATTCCGTCCGTGTTGATCGCCGAGTACCGGCGGCGGTTTTCAACCGTTTTTGATCGCGCAGACCTGTACGTGCCCTTTCTGGAGCATGGTCTGTCACTACTGCGAAAGGGCGGCCGGCTGGGGTTTATCTGTGCAGACCGCTGGATGAAAAATCGCTACGGCGCACCATTGCGCCGCCTGGTCGCCGACCATTACCAGCTGCTTGCCTATGTCGACATGGTCGACACGCTGGCTTTCCATAGCGATGTGGTGGCCTATCCGGCAATATTCGTCCTCGGCAACGAACGCGCGGCGGCTACACGTGTCGCCCACCGACCAAGTCTTGATCCCAAGAGTCTGCACAGCCTTGCTGCGGCAATGCGGGATGGCGTGGCCCACGACGCAGTCACCGAAATTAGTGGAGTCGTTCAGGGCGACGAGCCTTGGATCCTCGATGCGCCGGACCAGCTTTCCGTTGTGCGCCGCCTGGAAGCTGATTTTCCCATGCTGGAGGATGCCGGGTGCCGCGTGGGGATTGGTGTTGCAACCGGCGCCGACAAAGTTTTCATCGGTAAGTTCGACGAGCTCGACGTTGAGGACAGCCGCAAGCTGCCCCTCGCGATGAGCCGGGACATCACCTCCGGTGAGGTCAAATGGCGCGGCTATGGCGTCCTGAATCCTTTTGAAGACGACGGTCGCCTTGCCGCCCTCGCGGATTATCCCAAGTTTGCCCGCTACCTTGATGAGCATGGGGCGACCATCCGGCAGCGGCACGTGTCGCAGAAAAATCCGGGCAGCTGGTATCGCACCATCGACCGGATTTACCGGTCGCTCACTTACAAGCCGAAGCTGCTGTTCCCCGATATCAAGGGTGAGGCCAACGTCGTCTATGAGGATGGGCAGCTTTACCCTCATCACAACCTGTATGTGCTGACCTCTGATGAGTGGGATTTGCGGGCGCTGCAGGCCGTCATGCTGTCGAACGTCGCCCGCCTGTTCGTCGCGACCTATACGACAAAGATGCGGGGCGGTTACCTGAGGTTCCAGGCGCAGTACGTTCGCCGAATCCGGCTGCCGCGTTGGGACACGGTGCGCGAAGAGCAGAGGCAGGAATTGGCAGCTGCGGCGATCGCGGGCGATCATGCGCGATGCAATGAGGCCGTTGCCAGCCTTTACAAACTCTCGGCTGGTGAACGTATCGCACTGGGAATGGAAGGGTAATTGCAGTGAGTCTGAACCTTGTTGGCTATGAAGACAAAGCACGGGAAGCCATCAAGCTGTTCTGGGGCAATCGCCATGCCGCCGTCGCCAAGCAGAAACTTGCGGGCAAGGTCGATGCCGGTGAGCGCGCGGGCGTCACCGCTGGCAAGAACATGGACGGGTTTTTCGCCCTGATCGTTGATCTCGTCGAAAAGAACGGACTGAAGGATGCCGAAATCCACCTGATGCGCCGTGTCTTGACGTTGCCGGGTTATTTCCGTCCGACCAAGCTGTGGGACATCCTGATCATCCGCAAGGGTCATCTGGTGGCGGCCCTGGAGTTCAAGTCCCAGGTCGGTCCGAGCTTCGGGAACAACTTTAATAACCGTGCCGAGGAATCGATCGGCACGGCCGTCGACCTGTGGACCGCCTACCGTGAAAGTGCATTCGGACAGGACGTGCCGCGTCCTTTCGTAGGTTGGCTCATGCTGCTTGAGGACTGTAAGGAATCCCGTGTTGCGGTCAGGGACCAGTCACCGCATTTTCCAGTGCTGAAAGACCTCCAGGGCTCGTCTTACGCCGAGCGGTACAACAACCTATGCCGCAAGCTCATGCTGGAGCGGCTGTACTCAGCCGCGACCATCATCGTCTCACCACGCGATGCGCGTGAGACGGGCGACTATAGCGAACTTTCGGAAACCACCAGCCTGAACAACTTCGTGGCGAGTTTTGCCGGTCATATTGCAGCAGAGGCGGCTCGCAAATGACCCTGCAGCCGGCTGCTCCCATGTCGCAAGGGTTTATGGCTTTGAACGAGCCTACGATCAGCTGCCCGAGCTGCAAGACAGAAATCAAGCTCAATGAATCGCTTGCGGCGCCACTCATCGCCGCAACGCGAGAGGAATATGAGCGCCGGTTGGCACAGAGTAATTCCTCCATGGCTGCCCGAGAGGAGGAGGTGAAGCGCCAGCAGGCGGAGATAGCTGCTGCCAAAGACGCCATTGATAGCCAGGTAGCCGACAAACTCAAAATCGAACGCGCAGGGATCGCGTCCGAAGAGGCCCGCAAGGCGAAACTGCTTCTTTCCGTCGACTTGGAAGACAAGGACCGCAAACTTGCTGAGCTGGAAGCCACGTTGAAGGCGCGCGACGAAAAGCTGACCGAGGCCCAGAAGCAGCAAGCAGAGTTTTTAAAACGGCAGCGTGAACTGGAAGACGCCCAGCGTGAACTAGCCCTTACCGTCGAACGCCAGGTTCAAGAAGGGCTCGCGGCCGTGCGAGAGAAAGCCAAGGCTGAAGCAGAGGACGGCCTGAAGCTGAAGGTAGCCGAAAAAGAAGAGCAGATTGCCGGCATGCAGCGTCAAATTGAAGAACTGCGCCGCAGGGCGGAACAGGGTTCCCAGCAATTGCAGGGAGAAGCTATGGAGCTCGACCTCGAGTTTACGCTGGCGGGCCGGTTCCCGATGGACGTGTTTGAGCCGGTGCCGAAGGGGGAATTCGGCGGGGATGTGCTGCAGCGCGTGGTAAGCCCAACCGGGCAGCCTTGTGGCACAATCCTTTGGGAATCCAAGCGGACAAAGAACTGGAGCGACGGTTGGCTTGCCAAACTCCGAGGTGATCAGCGGGCCGCCAAGGCTGATATTGCCCTGCTGATTTCCGAAGTGCTGCCTAAGGGGATCGAGAACTTCCATTTCGTTGATGGGGTTCACTTGGCGCACCCACGATGCGCAATTCCCATCGCGGTCATGCTTCGACAATCGCTGATCGACATCGCGAGCCTGAAGCTCTCGCAGGAGGGCCAGGCGACCAAGATGGAATTGGTTTACGAGTACCTCACGGGACCACGCTTCCGCCACCGTGTCGAGGCGATCGTCGAGAAGTTCAGTGACATGCAGGATGACCTCGCGAAGGAGCGGAAGGCAACGGTGCAGCGCTGGGCGAAAAGAGAGGCCCAGATCCAGGGCGTCATCGAATCGACCGTGGGCATGTATGGGGATCTCCAGGGCATTGCAGGAAAGGTCATGCAGGAGATCGAGGCCCTAGAGGTCTTGGCGCTTCCATCCTCAATCGGAGAGGAAGCTAAGTGAGGGACACCAAGTCACTATAAATCTGACGAAGGTGTTCGTCGGACATATCCAGGATCGGCTCGTACATGAATGAGTTCAAATGGATATTTTCGGGCGTCATTAACACGACTTTTTCGATAGCAGCGATCGCACCATGTTCGGCAGGAAAGCGGCTCCGATACTCCTTTAACAATATCGCAGTTTGGTTCGCCGTCATGGCGGCTATGAGGGCGGGATCGTTGATTTTCTGCACCATAAAAGCCTCCGCCTGAAGGCGGACCGCGATTGATAAGACAATCTTATTCTCAAAATTGGCGCCCCCGGCAGCTACCAAGCACTCCTTCGCCTCTTTGTGAATGACGTCGACCACTGAGAGGCCGCCGCCATCGGCGGCAACGAGGGCGGTGCCAAAAAGCGCATTGTGGATATCGAAGAGGTCCTTTTCGAGCAGACCAGCTGTATTAGGCTTCCAGTGCAGGAGAGACGTGAGCGTTTGATATGCAGGGTCGGCTTCACCCTTTGTGAACTCCACCAGGTTGCGCATAAATGGGATGGAGGCGATACGCTTTCTCGCACTCGCCGCAAAGTTCGGCTTCCAATCTTTTACGAAAATATTCTTGATTCCAACGGCGGGGCTGATGACCACCCCGTTGGCATCCTTGGCAACCATGAAGCAGCACGGATAGCTGACAAACCTGCTCTGTACCGTGCGGAAGAAATCAAAATTATGCGTCAGTATGATCTGGTAAAAGTCTTTAACCTCTGAAATATCCTTGAGATACTGAATGATGGCGTACTTGTTGCGGTAATCAAAAGAGTCGGCGATGTCGTCGACGATGACGAGGGTCTTTTCACCTGCCTTCTGCCTGGCCCTGATGTCGAATATGATATTGAGAACGTAGAGGGCTTTCTTCTCACCCGTACTCAGCACCTCAAGCAATGACTTCCTGTCGACGTCGGCTGTCTCTGCTCCGTCTGCAAACGTGAACCCAAGTTTAAGGATCGGCTCCTGTCCGAGCATGACCGAGGTCTTGTTGGTCGGAGTCAGCTTGAAAGGTACGAAGAATCTGGCGTTGAAGATCTCGATCACTTCTTCCCACTGCGTCTGTTCCTTGCCAGCCTGTTCCTCAATCTCCGCCTTACGCTTCTCGGCCGAGCGGTACTTCGCGACAAGATCGGAATACAAATCGAGTCGGGTTCCGAGATAACTCTTCCATACCTCTTCCTTGAAAGCGGCGATGTTAGCCAGCGCCGGCAGTATTTCTTCATTTTCGGTGAGGTAAGCCTCAAAATCGCGAACGTTCACATTTTTCGCGAGAAGCTTTTCAACCTCAGCAAACTTTTTGCGGAGGTCGGCGTCGTTCGAAATACCCTCTTTCTCTTTCGAAACCAGAGCCTCAAGCTCCTTTTCATCGGCGATCTCGACCTTCGCAGCAGCGTTAAGATTCAGAGAGTGCTTGGCTTTGAAAAATCCGTTGTCCGCCAGCGTCTTGGCGATAACGGAGGCATTGTAGTAATTGAACGTCCCGCGCTTGAAATATGTCGACGCGGAAATTAACTCGTTGTATTTCTTGATATAGCCCTCAATAACGCTCTTGAAGTCTTTTGTTCCAAGGAACGAAAGGACCTTCTCGTCAAAAATAACATCGTATTTCAAGTCGGCAAACGGATAGCCCTTCTGAGCCACGATTTCATCGTACACACGCAGCAGCGCCTTATAAAACTGGTTGTCGGTAGGCGTGAAGGTCGAAGAAATCTCCTTCTCCAAGTCCTTCTTGGAGCCAGACTGTGCCTTTAGAGCTGCTACGAGAGCCGTTTTGGCGTTGTCGATATCAAGATGAAGCTGCTCATACTCTTTCCGCAGCGTCGCATTTACGAGTAATGTCGACGTTTTTTCGGTATGGCCGAGAACTTCGTCGTAGGGTCTGACCACCAATACCGAGGATGCTGGCAAGTCGGCACCTGTTTCATCCGTGACGGAACGGGTGGTAACGCGGGCGGGAAAGATCCGGTCCTTGGACGGAACCCCTTCGGCAATATCCTGGAACGTCTTGGCCAACGACGACTTCATGGCGCCGTTTGGAGCGTAAATGGCTACAGCGGGACATTTCTCGAACGAGAAACTGAAGCTCAGCTTTTTGATGCCGTAACAGTGTTCGAGCTCGATGTTCAGTTTCTTCAAGACAGTTCCCCCGTTGAAGCGCCAACCTAGCATGTAAACGGGAAAGGGGTAGCGGCGTGGGCGTAAACATGGGCACGAGATTTGCGTTGGGAGGTTTCACCTCCCATGACAACGTTTTCATCGTCTAGATCCGCTTGCGTGGTGTTTGCCACGACATCATGTGGTCGAGCTTAGCGCGATCATCGCCGCTCTCGTGGTAGTCGGATGAGCCAGGTGAGGGCGCGTTTTAAGCGAAGTGGGATCACATTGCGCCCCTCGCCGGGGGCGGTCAGTCCCGCGTCCCGCCTGTGGCGGCGCCTTGCTGACGCTCCTTAGGCCGCCCTGTTGAACCGGTCTCAGGGCCACGAACTTTCTCTAGCACCGAACTGACTTGGTCCCGCTGGCGGGCATTTCGGTGCTTCCGCTTTGTGCGCCTTTTTTGTTGGGCCGCTTCGCGGCACGGCTGCGCCGATACAGATGTGCCTGGCGGCACGGTTCTTGTGTGAGGGGGAAAGAGGCGCGCGGCCCTCTCTCCCCGCAAGCCGCCGCGGGCGGGTTCCCCCATCTTCCTCCGCTTCGCTCCGTGCAGACCGGGGAGACCCCTCCGCCCCCGGGACTTGCCCCCTCGCTCCCCGCTACTCGCCGCGAGGCAGCGGTTCAGGGGGACCTGA
>UCIA01000016.1 GCA_900472295.1 Hyphomicrobiales bacterium
AGGGTGGGGGTCCCTCTTCGCAAAAATCCTACTTCCGACAATCCAGAGGCTGAGGCAGCGGCGATTTTCGGCACCACGCGCTCGCCGGAAAAATTTGAATCGCTCAAACAGGCCGGGATCGCGCCGCTGCTGTTTGACGGCGCCCTAACCCCTGAAATCAGCGATGCGCTGGAGAAAACCACCCATCTCGTCATCTCCGTGGCGCCGGAGGAGGCTGGCGACCCGGTGCTTCTCGCCGCGCGCCAGGCGATTGAAGCGATGCCGGCGCTTAAATGGATCGGCTATCTCTCGACTGTCGGTGTCTATGGCGATCATGACGGCGCCTGGGTCGACGAGTCTGCCGCATGCCGGCCGGTGTCGAAGCGTTCGGTCATGCGGGTCGATGCCGAGCAGGCCTGGCTGAAACTCGGCCGCGAGACCGACAAGCCCGTCGCAATCCTGCGGCTTTCCGGCATTTACGGGCCGGGCCGCAATGCGCTGGTCAATCTGGAAAACGGTACCGCACGGCGGCTGGTGAAGCCCGACCAGGTGTTCAACCGCATCCATTGCGACGACATTGCCGGCGCGCTCTGGCATCTTGCCGAAGCCAATACCGGCGGCATTTTCAACGTCACCGATGACGAGCCCGCGCCGCCGCAGGATGTCGTCACCTATGCCGCTTCGCTGATGGGCATTGAGCCGCCGCCGGAAATTCCTTTCGAGACCGCCCAACTTTCGCCCATGGCGCGGTCTTTCTATGGCGAGAACAAGCGCGTCGCCAACACAGCGATCAAGGCGGCGGGCTACCGGTTCCGCTATCCGGACTACCGCCAGGCGTTCGACCTTATGTGGGCGGACGGCACATGGCGCGACGGCGAGCCGCGCAGCCCGATGAAGGGTGGGTAATCGAAACGCGACGCCGAGCGTGATATGATTCGCTGGGATTAGCTGCCTGTAGCAGTGGGGGTTCATGACTATTTCGATGCGATCCTTGCCCGGCAGACGGCCGTTCCTGACGGCGGCGCTGGCAATCGTGGCGCTGGCCGGACTGGCGGCGGGCGCCATCACGGCCGAGCCGCGGGCAAAAGAACTGTTCGGCGCCAAGAAGCTGCCGGCGGTGGCTGCGGCGCAATCCTTCGGCTTCTATTCCAGGGGCTGCTTCACCGGTGGCGTCGCGCTGCCCATGGACGGCATGAACTGGGAGGTGATGCGGCCCTCGCGCAACCGCCGCTGGGGCCACCCGACCATGATCGCGCTGATCGAGAAACTATCGCGCGACTCGGCTGCCGACGGCTGGCCGGGGCTGTTGATCGGCGACATTTCGCAGCCGCGCGGCGGCCCGATGCTGACCGGGCACGCCTCGCACCAGATCGGCCTCGACGCCGACATCTGGCTGACGCCGATGCCCAACCGCAAGCTTACGACCCAAGAGCGTGAAAACATCAGCGCCACGCTGATGGTCAATGACAAGACGCATCTGGTGAAGGACAGGCTGTGGAAGCCGATGCACACGCAGCTGTTGAAGCGCGCGGCGAGCTACCCGGAAGTCGAACGCATCCTGGTCAATCCCGGCATCAAGAAGAAGCTCTGCGACACCGTCACCGGCGACCGTACCTGGCTGCGCAAGATCCGGCCGTTCTGGGGCCATGACTATCATTTCCACATCCGCATCGGCTGCCAGCCGGGCTCGCCCAACTGCAAGGGGCAGGAAGCGACGCCCGACGATGATGGCTGCGGCAAGCCGCTGGCCTGGTGGTTTACCGAGGAGCCGTGGCGCCCCAACAAGAACCCGGATGCGCCCAAAGCGCGCGATCTGATGACGATGGCGAACCTGCCGAAACAATGCCAGTTCGTGCTCGATCAGCCCGATGCGGAGTCGGCGGAAGCCGTCACCTATCGCGGCGGCCGCGTGCCGATCGCCACCAGGGCGCCGGAACCCGACGCGCCTGCGCCTGATATCGCCGGCAACGGGGGCGGCTTGCCAAACGCGGCCAACGCCTTCACGGCGACGCCGGAGATCGGCATTCCCCTGCCAAGGCGACGGCCGCCGGCAAACGTCGGCCAGTAAAGGCGAACTGACGCTTCCCCTTTCCAGGGTCATGCGCTAGTCAATCGCTTGAAAAACGGGCGATTGAAAACCCGGCGATTGAAACGGGCGCAATGGCGCCGCAAAGGGGACGACCAAGAGCATGTCAGTCGACGCAGCGTTGCGGTTTCCAGTGCTGATCGGCGATATCGGCGGCACCAATGCGCGCTTTTCGATCGTGCTCGACGCCAATTCGGACGGCGGCGAGCCGCATATCGTGCAGACCGCCAATTTCAACACCATCGACGAGGCGATCCAGGCGGCGGTGCTCGACCGCTCGTCGATCCGGCCGAATTCGGCGGTTCTGGCCATCGCCGGGCCGGTCGATGGCGACGAGATTCCGCTCACCAATTGCCCCTGGGTGGTGAAACCGAAGCAGATGTTTGCCAATCTCGGCCTGAGCGATATCGTCGTGCTCAACGATTTCGAGGCGCAGGCGCTGGCCGTCGTGGCGCTCGGCGAAGAGCATATGGAAAAGATCGGCGGCGGCGCGCCGGAGGAGAATGCCGGGCGCGTCGTGCTCGGCCCCGGCACCGGGCTTGGCGTTGCCGGCCTGGTCCATGCGCTGAACCACTGGATACCGGTGCCCGGCGAAGGCGGCCATATGGACATCGGCCCGCGTACGCCGCGCGATTTCGAGGTGTTTCCGCATATCGAGAAGCTGGACGGCCGTATTTCGGGCGAACAGATCCTGTGCGGGCGCGGCCTGGTCAATGTCTATCGCGCGGTGGCCAAGGCGGACGGCAAGCCGGCCCCCTTCACCACGCCGGCCGAAATCACCGGGGCAGCCCTTGCCAAGACCGATGCGGTTGCCGAGGAAGCGCTGGCGCTGTTCGTCACCTGCCTCGGCCGCACCGCTGGCGATCTGGCGCTGGTGTTCATGAGCCGCGGTGGCGTGTTCTTGACCGGCGGCATCGCGCAAAAGATCGTGCCGGCGCTGAAGGAAGGCAATTTCCGCGCCGCCTTCGAGGACAAGGCGCCGCACAGCGCGCTGATGGCCTCGATGCCCGTCTATGTCATCACCCACCCGCTGGCCGCCCTTCTGGGCCTTGCCGCCTATGCCCGCAACCCTTCGCTGTTCGGCGTCCAGACCGCAGGGCGGCGCTGGCGGGCGTGAGCCATTTCGTCCCGACCATGGGGTCTTTTCCTGGAATTGATCAGGAAAAGGGTGCCGCTTTCGTGACCCGCAGCGCGGGCCGCGACGAAGTTTCGCCATAGGCAAGCCGTAGCCGGGGCGCTAAGAGGGGGCCGAATTCCAGCCCGCCCAACACGCGGAACCGACGAAGCGCTGCAGATTTGACACTTGAAAGCCCAAACAAAGTGAAGGTGAGGCCGGCCGAGGTCACAGCGGTGCTGCGCCGCATCCTGGCTGAAAACAGCCGCGACTATCACGGCGCCTATGCCGTAGCCATCATCTGTTCGCTGCTGGTTTCGGGCACGACCGCCTTCAGCGCCTGGATTATGGCGCCGATGGTCAACCAGATATTCTACGAACGGCAGGGCAATGCCGTCGTCTGGATCTGCGCCGGCTTCATGGCCGCCTTCATGATCCGCGGCTTTGCCGGTTACGGCCAGGCGGTGGCGCTGGCCACGATCGGCAACAATCTGGTGGCGCGCTACCAGCGACGCATCTTCGATCATCTGATGAAGCTCGGCGTCGACTTCTTCAACGACACGCGTTCGGGCCGGCTGGCGGCGCAGGTCAATGAGAATGTCGGCGGCATTCGCGACCTTTTGTCCTTGACCGTGGTCTCGATCACCCGCGACGCCGTCACGCTGGTCGGCCTTGTCGGCGTCATGATCTATCAGGACCCGGTGCTGTCGCTGAGTTCGCTGCTGATCGGACCGCCACTGATCTGGGCCGTCGTCTACATCACGCGCCGGGTCCGCAAGATCAATCGGGAATCGGTGTTGATCAATTCCCGGCTGATCGGAGCGGTGCAGGAGGCCACGCAAGGCATCGCCATCGTCAAGGCCTTCACCATGGAGGAGGAGCTGTCGCGGCGCATCGGCGTCATGGCCGAAACGGCCGAGCAGCGCAGCAACAAGATCGCCCGCGTCTCGGAGCGGCTGTCGCCGATCTCCGACATCCTGGCCGGCCTGGCGGTGACCGCGGTCATCGGTTATTCCGGCTACCGGGCGCTGGTGCTGGGCCAGCCTCCGGGCGCGGTGTTCTCCTTCATCACCGCGCTGATCCTGGCCTATGACCCGGCGCGACGTCTGGCCCGCATGCAGGTCGGCATGGAGCGGGCGCTGGTCAATGCGCGCATGATCTACGAGCTGCTCGACCGTGAGCCGAAGCAAGGTGACGCGCCAGGCGCAACAGAGGCGCATTTCACCACCGGCGCGGTGCGCTTCAACAACGTGTCCTTCCGCTATGTCGAGGAAGTGCCGGTGCTGCAGGATCTGAGCTTCACCGCCGCCGCCGGCAAGATGACGGCCATCGTCGGCGCGTCGGGCGCCGGCAAGACGACGCTGGTGGCGCTGCTGCAGCGCTTCTACGATGTCGACGCCGGCACGATCGAAATCGACGGCCAGGACATCTCAAAAGTCACCAAACACTCGCTGCGAAGCTCGATCGCCTATGTCTCGCAGTCGCCCTATCTGTTCGAAGGCACCATCCGCGACAACATCCGTTTTGGCCGGCTTTCGGCGACCAACGCCGAGATCGAGCGGGCGGCGGTGCTGGCCGCGGCCGACGACTTCATCCGCCAGCAGCCTGAAGGGTACGACACGCCGGTCGGCGAAAACGGCGCGACGCTGTCGGGCGGCCAGCGCCAGCGGGTCTCGATTGCGCGGGCCATCGTGCGCAATGCGCCGATCCTTTTGCTCGACGAGGCGACCTCGGCGCTGGACAATGAGGCCGAGGCGCGCGTCCAGGAAGCGCTGACCCATGTGATGGAAGGGCGCACCACCATCGTGATCGCGCATCGCCTGTCGACGGTGGTGAATGCCGACCACATCATCGTGCTTGAAGAGGGCAGGCTGGTCGAGGAAGGCACGCATGCCGCGCTGATGGCCGACCCGGACAGTGTCTATGCCCGCTTCCACCGGGTGCAGGGCAAGAAGGGGCTGGGGCTTGTCGACGACGCCAAGGCAATCCAAACTCCGGTCCGGCGCAGCCGCGCCAAGAAGGCGGTCGGGAGAACGGCATGAGCGAAACGGGCGATATGGGCCTGGTGGTGGTGGGAGCGGCCGGCCGCATGGGCCAGACGCTGATCCGCGCCATCCATACGATGCCGGGCGCGCGCGTCGTCGGCGCGGTCGAGCGCACCGGCTCGCCCTATCTCGGCAAGGATGCCGGCGAGCTCGCCGGCATCGGCATCATCAATGTGGCGATATCGGACGATCCGCTGCCGGTCTTCGCCAAGGCCGACGGCGTGCTCGATTTTACCATGCCGGCGGCCACGGTCGAATTCGCCGGCTATGCCGCGCAGGCGCGCATTGCGCACATCATCGGCACCACCGGCTGCTCGGCGGAAGACAATGCGAAGATCGAAGCCGCGGCGCGGCATGCGACGATCGTAAAATCAGGCAATATGAGCCTCGGCGTCAATCTGCTGGCGGTGCTGGTGGAACAGGCCGCGCGCGCGCTCGATCCTGAGGATTTCGACATCGAGATCCTCGAAATGCACCACAAACACAAGGTCGACGCGCCGTCGGGCACCGCCTTGCTGCTCGGCGAGGCCGCCGCGGCGGGACGCGGTATTCCGCTTTCCGGCAATGATGTGCGGGTGCGTGACGGCCATACCGGCGTGCGCAAGCCCGGAACGATCGGCTTCGCCACGCTGCGCGGCGGTTCGGTGGTGGGCGATCACAGCGTCATCCTGGCCGGCACCGGCGAGCGCATCACGCTGTCGCACCATGCCGAGGATCGCGCGATCTTCGCCCGCGGCGCAGTAAAGGCCGCGCTCTGGGCGCGCGCGAAGAAGCCTGGACTGTATTCGATGCGGGACGTGCTCGGCCTGAGCTGACGCGTCTATTTTTCTTACGCAGTTCCGGACGGAAAACCGCTAAACACTTTTCCTGGAATTGCTCAACCACAACACGAAGGAGCAAACATGTCGGGAACTCTCGTGCTCGTGCGCCACGGCCAGAGCGAATGGAACCTGAAGAACCTGTTCACCGGCTGGCGCGATGTCGACCTGACCGAGCAGGGCCACAAGGAGGCCAAGGAGGCCGGCCAGAAGCTCAAGGCGCGGGGCCTGAAATTCGACATCGCCTTCACCTCATCGCTGCAGAGGGCGCAAAAAACCTGCCAGCACATTCTCGACGCGGTCGGCCAGAGCGATCTGAAGACCATCCGCGACCAGGCGCTGAACGAGCGCGATTATGGCGACCTGTCCGGGCTCAACAAGGACGACGCGCGCCAGAAATGGGGCGAGGAGCAGGTGCACATCTGGCGCCGCTCCTACGACGTGCCGCCGCCAGGCGGCGAAAGCCTGAAGGACACCGGCGCCCGCGTCTGGCCCTATTATCTCCACGACATGCAGAAGCACGTGCTGAGCGGCGGCACGGTGCTGGTCGCCGCGCACGGCAATTCGTTGCGCGCGCTGATCATGGCGCTGGACGGCAAGAGCGGCGAAGAGATCGTCAAGCTCGAACTCGGCACCGGCGTGCCGGTGATCTACAAGCTCAATGCCGATTCCACCGTGGCATCGAAGGACGTGCTGGAAGGCTGACCACAGCCTTCCTCGCCCCGTTTACGGGGAGAGGATGCCGGCAGGCAGGTGAGGGNNGGGGCGGCGCCAACGCCGGAAACTAAGCCGGCAGGCAAGCGAGCCTTTTTTGGTTGAGCATGATCATTTCCGAAAACCGGTTCCCACTCTTCGGGATCATGCTCGGAAAAAAGCGCGTTGACACCTGTCGCTTGCCCGCTTACATGAGCCCGCACCAGCCCAGATGGCGGAATTGGTAGACGCGCACGGTTCAGGTCCGTGTTCCGCAAGGAGTGGAGGTTCGAGTCCTCTTCTGGGCACCATCCTTCGCTCTTCGAGCTTCGGATGGCAGGCCACCCGGAGTCCTTAGACGAAGGAAGATGGCATACAAAAAAGCCCGGTTCGCCCGGGCTTTTTTGTTATTCCGCGGCGGCGAGCTGCCGGCCCTGGCTGTACTCGACCCAGGCCTGCCTCAGGATCTGGACGGACGAGGTCAGGAAAATTCCCGCCATCAGCGCGGCGACGACGAGATCCGGCCAGGCGGTGGACGTGCCCCAGACACCTATGGCTGCCGCCATCACCACCACATTGCCGATGGCATCGTTGCGCGAGCAGAGCCAGACCGAGCGGACGTTTGCGTCGCCATCCTTATAGGGGCGCAGCAACAGCACGGAGCCGAGGTTTGCAGCCAGCGCCATGAAGCCGATGACACCCATGACCTGCGCACTCGGAACGCCGAGGATCAAGGTCTGGTAGACCGTCGAGCCTAACACCCAAAGCGCCATGACAAACAGCGACAGCCCCTTGAACAGGGCCGCGGTCGCGCGTGTCTGCAAGGTCGCGCCGATCACCGCGAGGCTGAGACCATAGGTGACGGTGTCGGCGAGGAAATCCAGGGCATCGGCCTTGAGGGCTTGCGATCCGGCCAGCTGGCCGGCGACCATCTCGGTGAGGAACATCGCGCCGTTGATGGCGATCACCGCCCAAAGGATGCGTTTGTAGCGAAGGTCCATGCCGTCAAACACAGCCACGCCGCCCGAGCAGCACGAGGCATTTGGCGCGCCATGACCTGCCGCTTCCACCTTGTGGGTCCCAGCCGGCAGCACCAGAGGCGGCGGGCCGGCGCAGGCGGTCGTTTCGTGAGCGCAGCAATCGTGGGCCATTGAAAATCTCCATGTTTCAAGCCACCCTAGTTCCTCTAGCCACTAGAGGTTCAAGAGGTTTTTTCATGGATTTCTCAATCGGCGAGCTTTCGCGGCGAACGGCGGTGAAAGTCCCCACCATCCGCTACTACGAGCAGATCGGCCTGCTGCCGGCGCCACCGCGCAGCGAAGGCCAGCAGCGACGCTATGCGAAGGCCGCCATTTCGAGACTGGCCTTCATCAAGCATTCGCGCGAGCTCGGCTTCGAGGTCGACGCCATCCGCACGCTGCTGTCGCTTCAGGACAGGCCGGACCACTCCTGCGCGTCAGCGGACGCGATCGCCAAGGCCCGGCTGGCGGAAGTCGAGAGCCGGATCGCGAGCCTCAACGCCTTGCGGCTGGAGCTGACGCGCATGGTCGATGAATGCGCCTGCGGCAGGGTGGCGGAATGCCGGGTCATCGAGACGCTGGCCGACAGGAGCCATGCGCATGGGCCGTTGGCTCTGGAGTGAGCGGCCTCCAACACGCTTGGCTCCGCTTGGCGGCCACCTGCTAGTCGCAGCACGGCTCTTTTGGGCACCAAATTCCAGTCTCAAACCCGCTTAGCGTCGTTGAGACGACTCGTCCGGGCTTTTTGTTGCTTTGGTTATCCAGTTTGCGGTCGCATTCCTTGCCTTCGCAAGATGTGGTCTGTCCTCGCCAAAAGCTGTCTAGCCAACGATCGATCCGGTTTCCTGGATGTCATCTAGGTGTCATACGCCTTGGCTATACGACGATAAATCTGGATTTATGGATACATGGACAAAGAGAACGCCCTTCTCGCGCTTGCGGCGCTTGGCCAGGATACAAGACTGGAGGTTTTCCGGTTGCTGGTTCGGGCCGGCGCTGAAGGCGTGCCCGCCGGCGAGGTCGCATCGCGCCTAAGCATCGTCCAGAACACCATGTCGGCGCATCTGAAAATACTCGGCCATGCCGGGCTGGTCCGTGCGGAGCGCGAGGGGCGCACCATTCGCTATGTCGCCGACATGACCGGTTTTCGCGACTTGCTTGCTTACCTCATGGAGGATTGCTGCAACGGGGCGCCGGAGCTTTGCCAGCCGGCAATCCAGGCGGTGACTTGCCCGCCGGTGACTTGCCCGCCGGTGACTTGCAAGTGTTAAGCCGGTAAATGCCAGGGGAGGAAGCAATGGGCGATCAGATTTACAACGTGTTGTTTCTGTGCACCGGTAATTCGGCGCGGTCGATCCTCGCGGAGGCGATCCTGACCCGTGTCGGCGCCGGCAGGTTCAAGGCCTTTTCTGCCGGATCGCACCCGAAGGGCGCGGTCCATCCCTATACGCTGCAGCTTCTAAAGACCCTCAACCACGATACCTCTTTTGCCCGCTCGAAGGACTGGGAGGAATTTGCGGTGCCGGGTGCGCCTGAGATGAATTTCGTTTTCACCGTCTGCGACAACACGGCCAATGAACCCTGCCCGGTATGGCCTGGCCAGCCGATGACGGCGCATTGGGGGGTGCCCGACCCCGCGGCCGTCGAGGGCACGGATGCTGAAAAACACCTGGCATTCGCCGATGCCTACCGCATGCTCAATAACAGGATTTCAATCTTCGTAAGCCTGCCGATGAATTCAGTCGACAAGCTTGCCTTGCAGAAGCGACTGGATGAGATCGGTCGCAATCACCACAATGCAGGCTGAACAGCATGGCCACTGATTTGTCACGACGCCTTGTCGCCGAAGCGCTCGGGACTGCGATGCTGGTTGCCGCGGTTGTCGGTTCGGGCATCATGGCCGATCGCTTGACCGACGACGTAGCGCTTTCGCTCCTCGGCAACACGATCCCGACCGGCGCTATGCTGGTGGTGCTGATCACCATTCTTGGGCCGATCTCGGGGGCGCATTTCAATCCGGCCGTCACGCTGGTCTTTGCCTTGCGGCGGGAAATCCAGACAAATGCGGCTACTGCCTACGTCATCGCCCAAATCACGGGCGGCATCGCCGGTACTTTCCTGGCGCACGCCATGTTCGACCTGCCGATGCTGCAAATCTCGCAGACCGTGAGGGCCGGAAGCGGCCAGTGGATCGCCGAGCTGTTGGCCGCCTTCGGCCTGGTGTTCACCATCCTTGCCGGCCTGCGTTTTCGAAGTGACGCCATTCCGTGGCTGGTCGGGCTCTACATCACAGCGGCCTACTGGTTCACCGCCTCGACCTCGTTTGCCAATCCGGCTGTCGCCATCGCGCGTGCCTTATCCAACACTTTTGCTGGCATCCGGCCGTTCGATGTCCCGGCCTTCATCGTCGCCGAACTGCTGGGTGCGCTGCTCGCCATGGCGCTGGCCGGCTGGCTGCTTGCCGAACCGAAACCCTTGCCGGAGATGAGAGCTTCCGAATGACCATCACCATCTATCACAACCCCGATTGCGGTACCTCGCGCAACACGCTGGCCATCGTCCGCAAATCCGGCGAGGAGCCGGAGGTGATCGAGTATCTGAAGACGCCTCCGTCGCGCGAAAAGCTGATCGAACTGATCGCGGCAATGGGGATGAGGCCGCGCGACTTGTTGCGCGAAAAGGGCACGCCATATGCCGAACTTAATCTCGGCGATCCCAAATGGAGCGACGATGAGATCCTCGATTTCATGCTGGAACATCCGATCTTGATCAACCGGCCGATCGTGGTGACGCCACTCGGCGTGCTTTTGGCGCGGCCGTCGGAAGCGGTGTTCGACATCTTGCCCAACCCCGATATAGGCCCCTTCACCAAGGAAGACGGTGAGGTCGTCATCGATGCCGAGGGCAGGCGAGTCGTCTGAGGAGAGCTCTATTTCGAGATTTATCGAAATATGGCTTGACTGCCCCGATATAGCGGGCGTACGCTATTTCCATGAAACTCGAACAAGCAGCAAAACAGCTCGAGGCGCTCGGCAATCCAACGCGGCTGAACCTCTATCGCACGCTGGTCAGGGCCGGTGCAGCCGGCAGGCCGGTCGGCTATCTGCAGGAGAGTCTCGGCATCGCTGCCTCGACCTTGTCGCATCACCTGCACCGGCTGATCCTGACCGGCCTTGTCAGTCAGGAGCGGCAGGCGACAACGCTGATCTGTCGCGCCAACTATCCCATTATGCAGGACCTGATCGGCTTTCTCGCCGACGAATGCTGCGCCGACGCCGGCTGCAATCCGGTCGAAGGCGAAGCGGCCGCTTAATTTTTTGCCTGGTATTTCGATAATCCCGGAAGGATGGAACCTATGGATACGACCGCACGAAACGATCTTCCGGTCGCCGTTATCGGCGCCGGTCCAGTTGGCCTCGCGGCAGCCGCGCATCTGTTGGGGCGGGGCCTCAACGTGAAGCTCTACGAAGCCGGCGGCGGCATTGCGTCCAACCTTCGCGATTGGGGCCATGTCAGGGTGTTCACGCCTTGGCGTTATTGCATCGACAGGGCAGCGAAAAAGCTGCTCGAAAGCCACGGCTGGCGCATGCCGGATCTTGAGGCATTTCCAACTGCCGACGAGCTTGCCGACCTCTATCTTGAGCCCCTTGCCAAGCTGCCGGAACTATCTGCTGTACTCGAAACCGGCGCCCGCGTCGTCGGCATCTCGCGCCGGGGCGCCGACAAGGTGCGAAGCGGAGCGCGCGAGGCGCGGCCCTTCATGCTGGTGGTCGAAACAGCCAATGGCACCAGACGCGACAGCGCCCGCGCCGTCATCGATGCCTCGGGCACATGGCAGACGCCAAATCCGCTCGGCGCCGGCGGCCTTGCCGCGGAAGGCGAAGTGGAATGTGCCGATCGCATCGCTTACGGCATCCCCGATATTCTTGGCCGCGACCGCCACCTTTATGCGGGCCGCACGACGCTGGTTGCCGGCTCGGGCCACTCGGCCGCCAATGCCTTGCTCGATCTCGCCAGGCTGGCCGATGCCGAGCCCGGCACGGCGTTCATCTGGGTAACGCGCGGCACCGACCTCGTGCGCATCTACGGTGGCGGCGATGCCGATGCTTTGCCGGCGCGCGGCGAGCTTGGCGCCGATGTTCGCGAACTGGCGGAAAGCGGCCGCGCCTCGCTGGTGACAGGATTTGCGACCGTAGCCATCCGCGCGCAAGAAAATCGCCTGATCGTCGAAGGCGAGACCGCAGACGGCTTGCGCCAGGTCGGCCCAGTCGACCGCATCATAGCCGCAACCGGCCAGCGGCCCGACCTCTCGCTGACCAGGGAGCTTCGCCTCGACCTCGACCCGTGGCTTGAAAGCGTCAAGGCGCTGGGGCCGTTCATCGATCCCAACGAGCATTCCTGCGGTGATGTACCGCCGCATGGTCACCGCGAGCTCGGCCATCCCGAGCCCGATTTCTACACGGTCGGCATCAAGAGCTATGGCAGGGCGCCGACCTTCCTGCTGCTGACGGGTTACGAGCAGGTCCGCTCGGTCGCTGCCGCGCTTGCCGGCGACATGGTTTCCGCCGACGCAGTGCAACTCGTGCTGCCGGAAACCGGCGTCTGTACGGTGCCGTCTTCGGCACTTGGCGCTGCCACCAAAGGCTGTTGCGGCGGCCCGGCAGCAGAAGAGGCGGATGCCTGCTGCGTTGCCGATGCCGAAGCGAAAGCTGTCGGCAAGGGTGGGTGCGGTTGCGGTGTTGCCGCTTGAACTCGCTGCCGCCATCGACGGCCCGCGTGCGAAGCCGCGGCACGATCGTCACGGCGCTCGGCCTCACGCAAATCATGGCGTGGGGCTCCTCCTACTATCTGCCTGCGGTCATTGCGCCGGCCGTGTCGGCTCAGACCGGCTGGCCGTTTGCCTGGGTGATCGGCAGCCTGTCGCTGGGGCTGCTGGTCGCGGGCCTGATCTCTCCGCATGTCGGGTCGGCGATCGAGCGTCATGGCGGGCGCATGACGCTGGCCTTCAGCGCCTGTTGCCTCGGCATCGGCCAGCTCGTCCTTGCTGCATCCCCAAACTTGCCCGTCTATGTGATCGGCTGGCTGATCATGGGCTTTGGCATGGGCGCCGGACTCTATGATGCGGCCTTTGGAACGCTCGGCCGTCTCTATGGCCGCAGCGCGCGCTCGACCATCACCAGCCTGACCCTGTTTGGCGGTTTCGCCAGCACGGTTTGCTGGCCGATTTCGGCCTTTCTGCTCGATGCATTCGGCTGGCGCGGCGTGTGCCTGGTCTATGCCGCAATCCAGCTTTGTGCAGCGCTGCCGGTCTATCTGCTTGTCTTGCCGCGCGGGATCCCGGCCGAAGTTTCGTCAGCCGCGGCTAGCACCCCTGAAACAAGCCTGGCGCCGCGCGGCTTGCCGCTAATGGCGACGCTGGCCGCGAGCATCACCCTGTCGGCAGTCATATCGTCGACTTTGTCGGTGCATCTGCTGAGCGTGCTGCAATCCGCCGGGCTGGCGCTGGGCGCAGCGGTCGGCCTTGGCGCGCTGGTCGGCCCTTCCCAGGTCGGCGCCCGCGCCATCGAAATGGCCATCGCCCGCTATCACCATCCGATCTGGACCAAGCTGGCATCGGTGACGTTCGTGGTCATCGGCGTGGCGACGCTCTGGACCGGCCTGCCGGTTCTGCCGGTCGCGCTGATATTCTACGGCGCCGGCATTGGCCTGGAATCGATCGCGCGCGGCACGCTGCCGCTCGCTCTGTTCGGCGCCAGCGGCTATGCGAAGCTGATGGGCCGGCTTGCCATGCCGAGCCTGATCGCCCAAGCTGCCGCGCCCTCGGTCGGCGCGCTGCTTTTGCAACATACCGGTGAGCGCGGATTGCTGACCGTGCTGCTCGGGCTCGCGCTGATAAACGTCGCGCTGGTCGGCGCGCTGTTTGCCTTGCAGCGCGGGGCTGTGAGACGCATCCGCACCAGCTAGAGCAATTCCAGGAAAAGTGTGAGCGGTTTTCCGTCCGGAATTGCGTAAAAACAGATAGTTACCGAGCGCTGTTTTTTCGATCAGTCCTGGTGGAGATCTTTCTGGTCGGTCGAGCCAGGCCACGAAAGTGTTCACACTCGAACGGGCCAGGCACGCCAATCGGCGTTGAAAAGCTGTTCAGGTCAGTATCAGGCCGGCCAACAAGACCGCAAAGATCACCGAGAATGGCACGGCAAGAAGCCACCGAGCTTCCAATACGCTGTTGTTTGGGTCATCCATTGTCTTGTCCCCTTGATGAAAGCTGGCTCCAGCGCTCCTCCCGCGCTGGAGCCGCAGCCTATCGGCTCAACCGCCGTTGGCGGGAGCCGGGGCTGGAGCTGGAGCTGGAGCTGCCGGCTTTGGCGTTGAGGCAGGTGCCTCAACCTTGGGCACATCGATTTTAACGTTGATGTCTTTTCCCCCACCGCCATTGAGATTGATGACGCCGGTGACGAAAAGCAGGGCAAGGATTGCGACGATCGCAACGACGATCGCCACCGCAGTTCCTCCGCCGCCACCTGCATTTACAACAGTAGGTCCGTCAGCCATAGCTTTTCCTCTCTTTGAATGTTGCACCGAGAGTCAACGGTATCTGTAAGCCTTTGTTCCTGCTTAGGGTATTCAGTCCTACGGTGTTCAGACTTCAGTCTGAACCGGACCGGCTCAGAGATGCGCGCGGCTCTGTGCATGGGGAGGAGGCCGCGCACCTAAGGAGAGAGCTGGATGCGATCACTATCTCCAGCAAGTGAGGTGAGGCACCACTAACGCCAATCTCAAAAATCTCGTGGGGGTAATGTCCCTCCAACCTGCAGGTGGATCGGACGGATCGTCGGCCGTCGGCTGGAGCAGCTTCCTTGATGAGAACCACATTCCAGGCGCCGCAAGGCGGTTCAGAGCTTGTTTCGCCTGGGCAAGACCTAAGTCTGATAAGATGCGCAATAGTCCTACAGCCATGAATTTTTGGAACATGCGGCACGCCTGCCTGTTGTTTGAGACCGCAGATTTGAAGCTAGAGCTTGTTTGCGATTTTGGTTTTTGCGTGAACATGGAGAGCTGTCTTGAATGACCGTTGGAGCGTTGTAATCGTCATCGCCATGATGAGCTTTTTAGGCTCCGGTACCGCTAGTCAGATCCGCTATTGAGGTAAAAGTTGTGACACAATCTGTGCATACACCGCTCTTGCCCGAGACTAGCGAAGATCGGGAGATCAATTGTGAAGTCGCATTGGAGCAAGCGTTCGAAGAGCTCGTGGCAGCGGCATTGGCTCAGGGGTGGACTCCCCAAGAGACAGCGGCCGCTTTGGTCAACATCGCTGCCGAGAATGCCCAAAAGGTCGAGCTCGCGGTAGGCGTTTCGCCTACTGACGCCTAGATCGGTCTGCAAGCTACTCGGTAGGAGTAGCTACCCTGTAGGACTTGCCGATTTGATCAGCCGTTCGACGTGGGCTTAAAACCAAATTGTATAGAAAGGAAACTATCGTGACGGATGCTTCGCCGACACTGAGAAGGCGCTTGGCTGATTTTGAGGCCAGGATAAAGTTGGCTGGGGTAACTGCGCAGGAGCTCAAGGCTTTCCACAAAGTCGCTTCTCTGATGGAATCTGGTAGAGGACTCATTGAGGCAGATGATCTCATCGCAGCATCGTTTTTAACAGACAAGTTAGAGCGCTGATCCGCCAACGCGGTCAGCTATGACGTTTTCATATTTTTGCTAAAGGCCCCGATTCGCTCCGGGCCTTCCTTGCTTACGGTTCTTGGACAATTCATACGCAGGGCGTTGGTATCGAGCACACCCATGCGACCTTCGTTTTGAAACATAGATGCGTAGCCTCAAAAGGAGCGTTGCTCCTCCGCAAGCGAAGTCGCGGGGCCAAACCTCCCCTTGCGGCCAGTCCCCCCAACAAACCGCTTCAAACGCTGCGTCCATGACGCTACGGTCGTCCCCATGGCCCCAACCGCCCAACCGATCACCGTCGCCCGCCGCGACCAGATGTTTCCCATCCTGGCCGAGGCCGATATCGAGCGCATGCGCCGCTTCGGCGAGGCGAGTTCCTATGCCGCCGGCGAGTATATCGTCACCGCCGGCACTGTCGCGCCGGGGCTGATCGTCATCCTGTCGGGCACGGTCGACATCACCCAGGATGTCAGCCCGGGCCGGCGCGAAACCATCGTTACCCATGGCCCCGGCAATTTCATCGGCGAGCTGGCGCAGCTTTCGAGCCGGCCTTCGCTGGTCAATGCCGAGGCCAAAGAGCCGGTCGAGGCCTTTGTCATCCCCTCGCAGCGGCTGCGCGACCTGATGGTGCAGGAGGCAAGTCTCGGCGAGCGGATCATGCGGGCGCTGATTCTGCGCCGCGTCGGTCTGCTGGAAAGCGGCTCCAGCGGGCCAATCGTCATCGGCCCCGCCGGCAATGGCGACACGCTGCGGCTGCAAGGGTTTCTGCGCCGCAGCGGCCAGCCGCACCGGGCGCTGGATTCGGACTCGGATCCGTGCGCCAAAACGCTGATCGGGCATTTTCACATCGACCCGCATCATCTGCCGATCGTGCTCTGCCCCAACGGCAAGCTGATGCACAATCCCGGCGAAACCGAACTCGCCCGCTGCATCGGCCTGCTGCGGCCGATCGATCCCGACACGGTCTATGACGTCGCCATTGTCGGCGCCGGGCCGGCAGGGCTGGCGGCGGCGGTCTATGCGGCGTCGGAAGGGCTGTCGACCATCGTGCTCGATTGCCGCGCCTTTGGCGGCCAGGCAGGCGCCTCGGCGCGCATCGAAAACTATCTCGGTTTCCCCACAGGCATTACCGGCATGGCGCTGATGGCGCGCGCCTACAATCAGGCGCAGAAATTCGGCGTTGAAATCGTCATCCCCGACGAAGCCAAGCTGCTTGGCGCCGCCGACGACGCGCCGGGCTACAGGCTGGATGTCGGCGATGGCGAGAGCTTGCGCACGCGCACCGTGGTGATCGCCTGCGGCGCACGCTACCGCCGCCTCGACATCGCCAACCTGGCCCAGTTCGAGGGCACGTCGGTGCATTACTGGGCTTCGCCGATCGAGGCGCGGCTGTGCGCCGGCCAGGAGGTGGCGGTGGTAGGCGCCGGCAATTCGGCGGGGCAGGCGGCGGTGTATCTGGCCAGCCAGGTCGGCAAGGTGACGCTTCTGGCGCGCCGCGACAGTCTCGATGCCACCATGTCGCGCTATCTGGTCGAGCGCATCAAGGCGCAGCCGAACATCGAGGTGGTGACCGAGACCGAGATCGAGGCGCTGGAGGGCGAAGCGGGCAATCTCAGCGCGCTCAGATGGCGCAACCAGGTGACCGGCGCGGTGACGACGCGCCCGATCCAGCATCTCTTCCTGTTCATCGGCGCCGACCCCAACACCGACTGGCTGGCGCACTGCGATGTCGCGCTCGACGCCAGGGGTTTCGTGCGCACCGGCGCCGACATAGCGGCGGGCCAGATGGAGACCAGCCGCAGCGGCGTGTTCGCCATCGGCGACGTGCGCTCCGGCTCGGTCAAGCGCGTCGCCGCCGCCGTCGGCGAGGGCGCCCAGGTGGTGGCGGCACTGCATGCCTATCTCTCGCGCGGCAACGCGCCTCAAACAGCCGGGAGACCATGATGGACGAATGCAAGCACACGACAGGCATCAGACAAGTGACGCCGAGCGCGCTCGGCTGCGAGGAATGCCTGAAGAGCGGCTCGATGTGGGTGCATCTGAGGCTCTGCCGCACCTGCGGCCATGTCGGCTGCTGCGACGACTCGCCCAACCGCCACGCCACCAAGCATTTCCACGCCACCAAGCATCCCATCATCGAAGGCTACGACCCGCCGGAAGGCTGGGCCTGGTGCTTTGTCGACGAGGCGTTCATCGACCTCGAAGGCGACGTGACGCCGCAGAACGGCCCGATCCCGAAGTTTTTCTGAGGCAGGGCAGACCTCTCGCACCAGGGCAATCGCGTATTGTTTTCACCCTACGAGTACCCCCACCCTTAATCCCTCCCCACAAGGGGGAGGGAGACTCTCGCAGGCGCTGAGACTCGGCAAATTGGTTAGGGTTTGTGCTCGAGTTGATCAATAAAGGGAGCGCAGCAGCGTTCCCTCCCCCTTGTGGGGAGGGCTAGGGTGGGGGTCCTTCTTCGCAAGAAGCCCTGTTTATTTTATCGAGCCGGTAACAGTCCGGTCGAGAGCATCGGGATTGCGGTCGTTGCCGGCGAGCGCGGCGATGACCAGGAGGCTGGCGACGACCGGGACAAACAGGATGGCCACGCGGGCCTGCACGTAAAAGATTGCGCGCCACTCGCTGCGCTTTTCAGGGCTGTTGTCCATCACACTCACTCTGTCGCGCCTCCCAAGGCGGACATAGCGGCGAAGGGTTAAGCAAAGGCTTCCGATTGTGTTAACGGGGGCGGGACAGTTCGAAAGCGCGCGCGTTAATGCGAGTTCGGCATCCGTGCGCACCTTCTCCGCTACCCCCTCAGCGCCTGCTCCAGATCCGCGATCAGATCGTCGCCATCCTCTATCCCCGCCGACAATCGCACCAGCGAATCCGAAATGCCGATCGCGGCGCGCTTTTCCGCCGGGATCGAGCCATGCGTCATCAGTGCCGGATGCTCGATCAGGCTTTCGACGCCGCCGAGGCTTTCGGCGAGCGTGAACAATTGCGTGCGTTCGAGGAAGCGTTTGGTGCCGGCGAGGTCGCGGTCGAGATCGACCGAGATCATGCCGCCGAAGGCGTGCATCTGGCGCTTGGCGATCGCATGCTGCGGATGGCTGGGCAGGCCGGGATAGACGACGCGGCGCACGTCCTTGCTGGCCTCCAGCCATTGCGCGATCTTCAGGCCGTTCGTCGAATGGCGCTCCATCCTGAGCGCCAAGGTCTTGATGCCGCGCAGCGCAAGAAAACTGTCGAACGGGCCCGAGATGGCGCCGATGGCGTTTTGCAGGAATTTCAGCTGGGCGGCGAGATCCTTGTTGTCGCCGACGATGGCGACGCCGCCGACCATGTCGGAATGGCCGTTGAGATACTTTGTTGTCGAATGCACGACGATGTCGATGCCGAGCTCCAGCGGCCGCTGGATGTAGGGGCTGCAGAAAGTGTTGTCGGCGACCGACAGAATGCCCTTGCGCTTGGCGAGTGCGGCAACGCCTTCGAGGTCGACGATGCGCAGCAGCGGGTTGGTGGGGGTCTCGACCCAGAGCAGTTTTGTCTCCGGGCGGATCGCGGCTTCGACGGCGGCGAGATCGGTGAAGTCGACGAAGCTGACCTGCAGATTGGCCGAGCGTTTGCGCACCCTCTCCATCAGCCGGAACGAGCCGCCATAGATGTCGTCGGTGGCCACTATATGCGCGCCGCTGTCGAGCAGCTCCAGCACGGTCGAGATTGCCGCAAGGCCGGAGGCGAAAGCGAAGGCTGCCGAGCCGCTTTCGAGATCGGCCACGGCGCGCTCGAAGGCAAAGCGTGTCGGGTTCTGGCTGCGGGCATATTCAAAGCCCTTGTGCACCCCGGGCGACTGCTGGCCGTAGGTCGAGGTCGCGTAGATCGGCACCATGACGGCGCCGGTCAGCGGGTCGTGGCTCTGGCCGCCATGGATGGTGCGGGTGGAAAAGGCCAGGCGGTTTTTGCCCGATGATCCCGATGAAGATGGGGGTGTTGCAGTCATCGTGCGCGCCTCAAATGGTTGATCAGGTCGATACGGGTTATCAGGCCGACGAACTCGTCACCATCGAAGATGATGGCGACCTCGTTGCGGTCGAACACCGGCAGCAAAGCATCCAGCGTCTGGCTGGCCTGCAGCGTGTGCAGATTGGAGGTCATGGCGGTGCGCACCGGGCCGTTGAAACGCTCCCAGCGGCCGTCATAGGGGCCGTCGACTTGAGCGAGAATATCGCTTTCGTCGACGATGCCGACCAGCTTGCCCTCGTCCAGCACCGGCAGCTGCGAGACATCGGAGCGGCGCATGCGGCCATAGGCGTTGAGCAGGCTTTCGTCCGGGCCGACAAACACGGTGTCGCCGGTGCGGTGCGAGCGCATGACGAGATCGCGCAGATCGCCATGCTGTTCCTGTTCGGCGAGACCCTGTTCGGCCAGCCAGAAATCATCGAACACTTTCGACAGGTACTTGTTGCCGCTGTCGCAGACGAAGGTGACGACGCGCTTTGCCGTCGTCTGCTCACGGCAATAGCGAAGTGCGGCCGACAACAGCGTGCCGGAGGACGAGCCGGCGAGAATGCCTTCCTTCGAAAGCAGATCGCGCACCGCCAGCATGCTCTGCTTGTCGGGGATGGAGTAGGCCTTCTTGACCAGCGACAGATCGGCATTGGGCGGCACGAAATCCTCGCCTATGCCTTCGACGGTCCAGCTGCCGGCCTCTTCCATCTTGCCGGTCTTGATCAACGGCGCCAGCACCGATCCGACAGGATCGGCCAGCACCATCTCGGTCTTCGGCGAGACCTTTGCGAAGTAGCGGCCAAGCCCGGTCAGCGTGCCGCCGGAACCAACGCCGACCACCACGGCGTCGAGATTGCCATCGAGCTGCGAAAAGATTTCCGGGCCGGTGGTAGTCTCGTGCGCCTCAGGGTTGGCCGGGTTGGCGAACTGGTTGGCGTAGAAGGCGCCGGGCAGTTCGGCGGCAATCTTCTCGGCCATGTCCTGATAGTATTCAGGGTGGCCCTTGCCGACGTCGGAGCGCGTCATGCGCACTTCGGCGCCGAGCGCGCGCAGATGCTGGATCTTTTCGCGCGACATCTTGTCGGGCACGACGAGGATGATGCGGTAGCCCTTGGGGATGCCGACCTGGGCGAGGCCAAGGCCGGTGTTGCCGGCAGTGGCCTCGACGATGGTGCCGCCGCGTTTGAGCCGGCCGTCTTTCTCGGCCGCCGCAATCATCGACAGCGCGATGCGGTCCTTGATCGAGCCGCCGGGGTTCTGGCTTTCGAGCTTGATGAACAGCCGGCATTTTCCGGTGTCGAACTTGGTCAGCTCGACCACCGGCGTCTGGCCGATGAGATCGAGCACCGAGGCGTAGGGCGGACGCAGGCGGGATAACGCGCCGTCCGGACTGCCTGGCGCAGCTTTTTTGTGCTCGCTCATGTCGATGTGCTCCCTTGATCAAGCGACCGCCTCGGGGGCAGAGCGGCAGCGTAGCTTCTTTTCCAGCCGTTTGCAGTCGGAAAGAAGGTAGATCGTGCCAATCAACCGGCGAGATGCGGAATGGAATTCCAGCCCCGAACCTTCGTCATCCTCGGGCTTGACCCGAGGATCCATGCCGCGACGTGGATCGAGAAAAGCTGCGGTCCAGATCTATCATTGTCGCCGACTGTGGCATTGCGTCCTATGAACCGTTGCGACGCTCGCAGGTCACGGCATGGATCCTAGGGTTTCCGCGACGTCGCTTCGCGACTGCTCCACCCTAGGATGACGAGAGGACGAGCGCTCCGCAGCTGCTCTACCCCAGCAGCTGCTTGCTCAGCCGCGCACTCTGGACGCGGATATCCGGGATGGCGTCGATCTCGAAGAAGGTGCCGCGGGTCAGCGGGCCGACGGCGAGGATCTTGGCCGAGGCGGTGCCGTCGCCAGCGATGATTTCGCATTTGGCCGTGACATCGAGGCCGAGGCGCAGCGGGTCCGGCCGCGCCAGGCCGCGGTCGACCAGCGAGCGCACGACGCTGTTCGAGGTCGTCGAGATATCCCGGGCGATGCCGGTGCAATCGTAGATGCGGGCGACCTGCAGCGTCTCCAGCGCCTGCGTGTGGCGGGACTGGATCTCGACGGCAAAGCCATCGTCCGCCGCGATGCCGACGACGCGGCCGGCGACCGGACGGATGCGGCCGGACTTCACCGCTTCGGTGACGCGGGCATGCACCTCGGGCGCCAGGCGATGGCGGTGGATGTCCCACCAGGCCTTGGTATGTTCGACGAAGCGGCGCTTGGCCGAGGACGGCCAGTTCTGCCAGATTTTCTGGTTGAAGGGTCTGAGACCATCGACGACGTCGCGCCAGTCGATGCCGGCCTTC
This sequence comes from Hyphomicrobiales bacterium, assembly GCA_900472295.1. Classification (GTDB taxonomy): domain Bacteria; phylum Pseudomonadota; class Alphaproteobacteria; order Rhizobiales; family Rhizobiaceae; genus Mesorhizobium. The sequence goes on from UCIA01000016.1 coordinate 21,769, forward strand.
TGGTTTTCGCGGATCAGGTCGCGGAACCAGCCGACGAAATAGGACAGCTGCGTGCCGAGCGGAATGTCGGCGACGTCGAGCTTGATCGGAGCGCCCTTGCGGTGCGGCGAGGGCAGCAGGCCGCGCCGCGACACGGCGACGATCTCGCCGCGATGGCCGCGCTGCTCAAGCGACAGGAAGGCGTCGACCATGCTCAGCCCGGTGCCCAGCACCAGCACGCTTGCGTCCGGATCGAGCGCGGTGTCGGCCTCGGTGCCCATGCGGATGGCGTGGCCCTGGCCGGCGCCGGGCTGCTCGTCATGGCCGGTGGCAAGCACCGCCAGATGCGCGACCACGCTGGTGCCGTTGGCTAGCGTCACCTCGACGCCGGAGGACGTCGGCGAGATCGACAGGCTCTCCTCGCGGATCAGGCGCAACCGGCCGGTTTCCTTTTCCCTGGCTTCGAGCTCGTCCAGGAGTTCCTTGAGGTAGCGGGCATAGACGCTGCGCGGGGCGTAGAACGGTGTCTGCGGCGTCTGTTCCTGGCTTATCAATCCCTGCCCCTGCAGCCAGCGCCAGAAATTCAGGGGATCGTCGGCATAGGCGCTCATGCCCGCGGCGCTGACATTCAGCACATGCGCCGACAGAAGTGTCGAATAGGCGATGCCCTGGCCGAAATGCGGACGCTTTTCGATCAGCGTTACGCGCAGGTCCGGATTGACCGATTTGAGCAGATGCGCGGCCAGCACGACGCCGCTGGCGCCGCCGCCGACGATTATAATCGAGCTGGGGATGATGGAATTGGCGCGTGCGACGCTCATGCGAGCACGCTCAGGATCAGGCAATGACCTTTTGCGCCGGCGCAAGCTCGCCCCCCGCGACCGTAAGGTCGTCGAGGACGATGTCGCGCATCTCGGCCAGCGTGCGCTGGTCGAGCACCTCGGCAATCGCCTGCCGGACCTCGAGCATCAGATGTCGGACTTGGCATGTCGCCTCATTGCAGTCTTCACAGCGCTGATACTGGGTGCGGCTGGCGCACGGAATGGGTGCCAGCGGTCCGTCGAGCACGCGCACGACATGGCCGACCTTGATCTCGTCGGCCGGGCGCGCCAGGCGGTAGCCGCCTTCCTTGCCCTTGCGGCTTTGGACGAAGCCGGCATTGCGCAATTCGCCCAGAATGGCGTCGAGGAATTTCTTCGGAATGTTGTTGGAGCTGGCGATGTCGCCGACAAAGGCGAGCTGTGCGGCCGGCAGTTGCGCCAGATGGACCAGCGCCTTGAGGCCGTACTTGCCTTTTTTGGTGAGCATGGAGCGAACGCTTCTCTGTCAGGCGATGGCCCAAAACCATCGGTTGCGAAACGCCTGACGTGCCTCCCCGCCGCGTGCAAGCTGCTTCGACACATAAATTCTAGTGACATGATATACAAGCCGAGAAACCTTGATTTTGCTTCGTTTTCACGCCGCGGAGGCCAGTTTAGAAGGGCCTTGTGCCGTTAAGGTCACAGCGAGCCGCGATCGATCGGGGTGACAGGTGGCTACTCGGCCTCCCTAATGTCGATAAGATTACTATACTTACCCTTGAACACGCGGAACGTGTTTTCAAATCGCCTGCCATTTGCAGCATGGATTTGCGGTATTTGGAGTTTCGCCGGGAATTTCCGGTCGCCACCGGTGGATCAGCGGAAACACCTGCTGGCGACGATCGGGGTGATTTCAGGATTCCGCGTCGTCGCTTTGCGATCCGGTAGCGTTGCCAAGTTTCGCCACCGGCACGCCGCTTGAGCGCAACATCCAGCGGTGGCCGTCGCTGCGGAAATCGGTGAGGCTCAACGGCTCGACATCGATCCTGCGGCAGGCCGCAAGCGGCGCACCGAGCACATGCACGATCGCCGCGCGGACGACGCTGGCATGCGCCACCGCGATGGTGTGACCGCTCGTCCGGATCAGGCCGTCCACGAAGCTGGCTGCCCGCTTCGCCATATCGGCCAACGACTCGCCGCCATGCGGCGCGGCATCCGTGTCGCCGAGCCAGGCTGCGGTGCCATCGGGATCAAGCGCCTGTACCTCCTCAAAGCTCTTGCCGGCCCAGCGGCCAAAATCCTGCTCGGCCAGCAGCGGCTCTATGGAGGGGTTAAGCCCCATCGCCTCGGCGGTCTGCCGGGCGCGCAGCGCCGGGCTCGTCCAGGCCCGGTCGGCGCGGCGCACCGCCATCGTTGTCGCCAGCGCCAGGGATCGCGGCTCCAGCGCCTCGTCGAGGGGAAACGACCCCTTGCGCGTGGCGGGCGTTGCGCCGCTGCAGATCATGGTCAGGCGTACCAGCATGAAGGGCTCTCTTGGGTCGGCGAGACGACCGAGTGTGCGTTTGCGTCAGCTCTACCCGATCGCGTGTAGAGGATCACGGTCCGTTAACGGGTATCAACCGGTGGCTTTTTTCTAACAAGTCCGCTTTGCTTGGAAGGATTTAACTCTACAAGAACGATAGAATTAGCTGACTATGAACAGGCATCCGGTTTTTCTCGTTTCATGGAGCCTTTCATGTCCAGCATTTCGCGACGCATTGTCCTCCTGTCGTCGGCAGCTTTGGCGGGTGCGGCCTTCCTCGGCCCGGCCCAGGCGCAGGACCTCAACATCACCATCGGCTACCAGACGGTGGTCGAACCTTCGAAAGTAGCGCAGGCCGATGGCGCCTATGAAAAGGCGACCAAGGCCACGATCGATTGGCGCAAATTCGATTCCGGCGCCGATGTCATTGCCGCCGTTGCCTCCGGTTCGGTCGATATCGGCTATGTCGGCTCGAGCCCGCTGGCCGCAGCCGCCAGCCGCGAACTGCCGATCCAGACCATCTTTATCGTCGGCCTGATCGGCGAATCCGAAGCGCTGGTCGCCCGCAACGGCTCCGGCGTCGAGAAGATCGCCGACCTCGCCGGCAAGAAGGTGGCGGTGCCGTTCGTGTCGACCACGCATTACAGCCTGCTTGCGGCGCTGAAGCATGAAAAGGTCGACCCGAAGTCGGTCGAGATCCTTAATCTGCGGCCGCCGGAAATCGCCGCCGCCTTCGCGCGCGGCGACATCGACGCGGCCTATGTCTGGGATCCGGCGCTCGGCCAGATCAAGACGACAGGCAAGGTGGTGCTGGACTCTTCGCAGGTTGCCGCCTGGGGCGCGCCGACCTTCGACGCATGGATCGTGCGCACCGACTTTGCCGACAAGAACCCGGATGCGGTGCGCGACTTCGTCAAGGTGACGGGCGCTGCCTACGCCGCGTTCCTGGCCAAGCCCGAGGCATGGTCGGTGTCGTCGCCGGAAGCGGCCAAGATCGCCAAGATCACCGGCGCCAAATTGGAGGAAGTGCCGCAGCTGCTCAAAGGCTACGTCTTCCCGACGCTGGAAGAGCAGGCGTCGGAAAAGTTCCTCGGCGGCGGCACGGTCAAGGCGATCGAGGCGGCGTCGGCCTTCCTCAAGGAGCAGGGCAAGATCGACGCCGTGTTGCCCGACTATTCGAAATACGTGTCGTCGAAATACGTCACCGAGGCGCTGGCCTCGAACTGATCTTCGTTTTTAAGCAATTCCGGACGGAAAACCGCTTCACACTTTTCCTGGAATTGCTCTGAACACGCGCGGTTTCTTCTTCCCTGACGCCGCGTGTTGCCTGTTCCCGGATCCGCTAAACGAGGAGCGGTTCCGGGGCAGGCTGATTTTCTTCCGGAGCCCCTTTTCATGCCGCATCTCGTGCTGAACAAAGTCTCGGTTCACTATGACGGACAGCCGGCCGTGGAGAACGTCTCGATCGATGTCGCCAAGGGCGATTTCGTCGTCCTGGTCGGCCGCTCCGGTTGCGGCAAGACCTCGCTGCTCAATGTCGCCGCCGGCCTGGTCGAACCCGCGCGTGGTGCTGCTACCATCGGTGGCCGGCCGATCACCGGACCGGGCTCCGATCGGGCGGTCGTGTTCCAGAACGATGCCTTGTTTCCGTGGCTGACGGCACGTGAAAACGTCGCCTTTGCACTGCGGCTGCGCGGCGTCCCGCAAGCGGAACGGGCGCGCCGCGCCGACGAATTGCTGGCGCTGGTCAAGCTCGACGGCGTCGGCGACAAGCGCATCTGGGAATTGTCCGGCGGCATGCGCCAGCGCGTCGGCCTCGCCCGCGCGCTCGCCGCCGAACCGGAATTCCTGCTGCTGGACGAACCGCTCGGCGCGCTCGACGCGCTGACGCGCGAGCGCATGCAGACGACGCTGCTCGATCTGTGGACCGCAGCCCAGGTCGGTGTGCTGATGGTGACGCATGGCATCGAGGAGGCGCTGGTGCTGGCCACACGCATCGTCGTTTTGGCGCCAGGACCGGGGCGCGTGGTGCGGACATTCGAGACCGGCTTCAGCCGCCGCTATGCCGCGGGCGAGCCGATCCGCGCCATCAAGGCCGATCCGGCCTTTGCCGCCGCGCGTGGCGACCTCACCGATGCGATCTTCGAAGGAGAGGCGGCATGAGCGTCACCTCCTACAGCGAGCGGCAGCCCACCGGAACCGGCGAGACCGATGCGCTCTCCGTGCCGTGGTCGCGGCCGACGCGGAAGCGGCGCGTGGTTTCCTCGCGCATAATCAGCGCCGCCACAATCCTGGTCGTGCTGGCGGCATGGGCGCTGTCGGCGCGGCTGCAGCTCGTGTCGCCGGTGTTTCTGCCGTCGCCCGCTGCCGTGTGGAGCAAGTTCATCGTCGTCATCAATGACGGCTTCGTCGACGCCACGCTGCTTCAACATATTACCGCCAGCCTCGGCCGCGTCTTCGCGGCGCTGGTCGCGGCCATCATCGTCGGCGTGCCGGTCGGGCTGGCCATCGGCATTTCCACCGTCGGGCGCGGCATCTTCGATCCGCTGCTCGAATTCCTGCGGCCGATCCCGCCACTCGCCTATCTGCCGCTGGTGATCATCTGGTTCGGCATTGGCGAGCCGTCAAAGATCCTGGTGATCGCCATTGCCATGCTGGCGCCGGTGGCGCTGTCGACGGCTTCGGGCGTGCGTGGCGTTTCAAAGGAGCGCATCGATGCGGCACGGTCGCTTGGCGCGACAAAGCGCCAGGTGGTGCGCCATGTCATCCTGCCCAGCGCGCTGCCCTCGATCCTCACCGGCCTGCGCATCGCGCTCGGCGCCGGCTGGTCGACGCTGGTCGCGGCCGAACTGGTGGCGGCGACGCGCGGCCTTGGCTTCATGATCCAGTCGGCCGCCCAGTTCCTGGTCACCGATGTCGTGGTGATGGGCATATTGGTGATCGCGACAATTGCCTTCGTGCTGGAATTCATCATTCGCCGGGTCGAGCGTCATCTGGTTCCGTGGGCGGGACGCGAATGACAACAGGGCCTGCCGGTTTGGCCGCTGCTTTCTCTCCGCAGCGCGCACACGCGGCGACCGCCAATCCCGGGACAGAAGGAGTGACGACATGACCCAATCCACCGCCGTGCTGTTTGCCCATCTCGGCAACTGGCTGCTTGCCTGGCGAGAGAACGCGCTGTCGGAGCCGCAGCCGAATCGCCAGCCCCGGTGCAACTCGACGCCGAGCGCAACCGCCTGCCGCCGCGCGACGAGGGATTTTACTGGGCGTGGGAGTATTGGTCGCATTGAGGCGTTGGTGATCAGCGTCCCTCGTCCCGTTTACGGGGAGAGGATGCCGGCAGACAGGTGAGGGGCAGCGCCAGCCCCATGCGCAATCGGTCGAGATTAGCCGAAGGCCTCCACGATTTCGTCATCCTAGGGCGAAGCAAGGAGCGAAGCGACGCGGCGCAGACCCTAGGATGACGACGTCGAAGGGTGCCGCAGAAAATATTTCCACGACACAGCGCTAACTCGCAAAATCGTTTCTCTACTAAATTTATAGACCTACCTAGCCTAACCCCTCATTCAACCGGCCGCGGTTCTCCCCGCGCGCCTATCGCAGCGAGGGATCATGTTCAGCCTGACCAGACGTGTTTTTGGCCTCGGCCTTGTGGCGGCGGGCGTCGCCTTGTCGTTCGGCGCCTCGGCGCAGGAGCTGAAGCAGCTCAACATCGGCTACCAGAAGACCGGCCTGCCGGTCATCGCCCGGCAGCAGCAGGTGATCGAGAAGGCGCTGAGCGACGAGGGCGTCACGGTGAAATGGGTCGAATTCTCGGCCGGGCCGCCGCTGGTCGAAGCGCTCAATGTCGGCGCCATCGATGTCGGCTGGACCGGCGACGCGCCGCCGATCTTCGGTCAGTCGGCCGGCGCCAACATCGTCTATGCGGCGGCACTTCCGGCCAATGGCGCCGGCGAAGCGATCTTCGTCAAGCCGGCATCGCCGATCCAGTCGCTCGCCGACCTCAAGGGCAAACGCATCGGTGTCGGCAAGGGCACCAGCGCCCACAATCTGCTTGTCGCGGCGCTCGAAACAGCAAACATCCCCTTCGACCAGGTCACGCCGGTGTATCTCAGCCCGGCCGACGCCGCGGCGGCCTTTGCCAGCGACCAGATCGATGCCTGGGCTGTCTGGGATCCGTTCTACGCCATCGCCGAGACGCGCTACCAGCCGCGCGTGCTTGCCCGCTCCAGCGAGGTGCTCAAGGTGAACACCTATTTCCTCGCCAACAAGGATTTCGCCAAGGCGCATCCGGAGACGATCACCACGACGATAGCCGCGCTTGGCGTCGCGGCGAAATGGGCGGACCAGAACCGCGACAAGGTCGCCGCCGCCCTGCATGAGGTGACCGGCGTGCCGCTCGACGCCCAGACGATTGCAGCCAACCGCGCCAAATTCGGTGTCTTCCCGATCACCGACGAGATCATTGCCGGCCAGCAGGCGACCGCCGACCGCTTCTACAAGCTCAAACTGATCCCGAATGCGGTGCGCATCTCCGATGCGGTCTGGACCGCACCGGGCAACTGATTTTTCTCGCGCGGCGCCGGACGGAAACGTCCGGCGCCTTTGCCTTTTCTGCTTAAGGATGACGCCATGACCGTTCCAGCCAATTCGGAAGCCGGGCCACTCGATTTCTTCTGGTTCATTCCAACGCATGGCGACGGCTCCTATCTCGGCTCCGAGCAGCAGCAGCGGCCGCCGGAATTCGCCTATTTCAAGGAGATCGCGCAAGCGGTCGACCGGCTCGGCTTTCCCGGCGTGCTGTTGCCGACCGGGCAGAATTGCGAGGATTCCTGGATCACCGCCTCCGGACTGGCGGCGCTGACCGAAAAGCTCAAATTCCTGGTGGCGCTGCGGCCCGGCGTGACGCTGCCGACCTTCGCGGCGCGCCAGACGGCGGCGCTCGACCGCTTAAGCAATGGCCGCCTGCTGCTCAATGTCGTGGTCGGCGGCAATCCGACCGAGCTCGCCGGCGACGGCGTCTTCCTGCCGCATGACGAGCGCTATGCTCAGGCGCAGGAATTTTTGACCATCTGGCGCGCGCTGGTGTCGGGCCAGAGCGTCAATTTCAACGGCAAATATTATCGCGTCGACAATGGCCGCCTCGACCTTCTGCCGAGCCAGGAGCGGCCGCCGCTCTATTTCGGCGGCTCGTCGGATGCCGGCCAGGAACTCGCCGCCGATCTCGTCGACATGTACCTGACCTGGGGCGAGCCGCCGGCACAGGTGGCGGAAAAGCTCAGTGCTGCACGCAAGAAAGCCGAACGGCGCGGCCGGAAACTGCGTTTCGGCATCAGGCTGCATTTCATCGTGCGCGAGACCGAGGAAGAGGCCTGGCGCGCCGCCGACCGGCTGATCAGCCACGTCACCGATGCGCAGATCGAAAATGCCCAGGCGCGCTTCACCAAGGAGATGGACTCGGTCGGACAGCGGCGCATGGCCGAACTGCATGGCGGCCGCCGCGACCGGCTGGTGGTCTCGCCCAATCTGTGGGCCGGCGTCGGCCTAGTGCGCGGCGGCGCCGGCACCGCGCTGGTCGGCTCGCCGGAGCAGATCGTCGAGCGCATCCGCGAGTACCAGGCGATCGGCATCGACACCATCATCGGCTCCGGCTACCCGCATCTTGAGGAGGCCTATCGCGTCGCCGAGCTTCTGTTCCCGCGCCTCGGCCTCGGCACCAGGCGGGCGCAGGCGCATGAAAACATCGCCAATGAATTCGCCGTCGGCTTCCACGGCGCCAACCGCCTGCAGGCCTCGTCGTGAGTTTTGTCCGGCGCGTCAAACAGAACGGCATCGGCTGGCTGCTGCCGGCGCTGGTCATTGTTGGCTGGGAAGTGGCCTCCCGCGCCGGCGTCATGCCGGCCAATGTGCTGCCGGCGCCGAGCGCGGTGGCCGAAGCCTTCTGGCGGCTGACGCTGTCGGGCGAGCTGATCGAAAACATCGGCGTCAGCACGCTGCGCGCGCTGGCGGGCTTTGCCATTGGCGGCTCGATCGGCTTTGCGCTCGGCCTTGCCAACGGACTGTCGGCGCTAAGCCGCGGCCTGACCGACACAACGCTGCAGATGATCCGCAACATCCCGCATCTGGCGCTGATCCCGCTGGTCATCCTGTGGTTCGGCATCGACGAGGAAGCCAAACTGTTCCTGGTGGCGCTCGGCGTGTTCTTCCCGATCTACGTCAACACGCTGCTCGGCATCCAGAGCGTCGACCCGCAGCTGGTCGAGATGGGCCGGGTCTACGGCATGGACCGCCGCGCGCTGTTCTTTCAGGTGATCCTGCCCGGCGCGCTGCCGGCGATCTTCGTCGGCCTGCGCTATGCGCTGGGCATCATGTGGCTGACGCTGATCGTCGCCGAAACCATCTCGGCCAGTTCCGGCCTCGGCTACATGGCCATGCAGGCGCGCGAATTCCTGCTGATCGATGTCGTGGTGCTGTCGATCCTGATCTATGCGCTGCTCGGCAAGCTCGCCGACAGCTTCGCCCGCCTGCTCGAGCGGCTGTCGCTCGGCTGGCATCCCGCCTTCCAGAACGCCTGAGGGTTTCGATGTCCAGCCTGACCGTCGTCCGCTCCTTCGTTGCCGAACCGTCGCCACGGCCAACCGTCGACAGCCCGCGTGCGTTTGCCTTCCAGGGCGTTGAAAAGCGCTTCGGCGACAAGATCGTGCTTGGCGGCATCGATCTTGAGGTGCCGGTCGGGCAGTTCATTGCCGTCATCGGCAAGAGCGGTTGCGGCAAGAGCACGCTGTTGCGGCTGCTGGCCGGGCTTGACCGGCCGACGGGCGGATCACTGACATTCGGAGCAGGCGCAGATGGCGCCGGGCAAGAAAACCGAACGCGCTTCATGTTTCAGGAACCACGGCTGTTGCCATGGGCCAGTGTGGTGAAGAACGTCGAGGTCGGGCTGACCGGCCTTGCCAGCGGTGCGGAGGCCAGGCGGCGCGCGCTCGATATTTTGGGGCAGGTTGGCCTCGCCGACCGCGCCGACGAATGGCCCTCGGTGCTGTCAGGCGGCCAGAAACAGCGCGTGGCGCTGGCCCGCGCGCTGATCGGCCAGCCGCAGATCCTGGCGCTGGACGAGCCGCTCGGCGCGCTCGATGCGCTGACCCGGATCGAAATGCAGCAACTTCTGGAACGCATCTGGCTGGACCAGAAGTTCACCGCCGTGCTGGTCACGCATGACGTCGCCGAAGCGGTAGCGCTCGCCGACCGGGTGGTGGTGATCGACGCCGGCCGCATCGCGCTCGACATCGACGTGCCGGTGGCGCGGCCGCGCCGGCGCGGCTCGGTCGAGCTTGCACGGCTCGAGGGCAGGATACTGGATCAGCTGTTCGGGTAGGGCTGTCGGCATTTCGGAGCTGGCGGCAGCGGCGGCGCGATTGACGAGCGGCTTCCCCCCGCGAAAAGGGTTGGACACTCACCCCCGCGAGCGGCTCGCCCACACCAGCCCGGCGAGGCCGACCAGCATGGTGACGATGCCGATATAGAGCCATTGCGACTGGCCGGTCATGAAGCTGCCGCCGACCACGCCAATGCCCTGCAGCGCCCACAGCGCGCCGATGGCCAGCACAATCAGGGCCAGCAGATATCTGAACAGTCTCATCGCCGAGATTCCTTTCCCAAGTCGATCGTCAACAGCGCCATGGCCGTGGTGAAAGAGCGAAAGGATGGTGCCCAATCGCGTGTGCTTTTACTTGCACTATAACGTCCTGTCTTGCTCAAGGCATCTGTGAAACCGGTCGCAATATCGCCAGCGATACGGCCGCCTAGCACGAAATATCCCTAACAAACTGTTTCCCTGTGACTCCAAACGTGTGCCAGCGCCACGGAACCGCCCGATGCCTGCCGCATTTCCTGCCTTATTCGGCACTTAACGGCTGGGGCCTGTAAAAGGAGCCTCCCTCAATGAACAAGAAGAACCAGACCGCGCTTGTCGCGGTAACGATCGCGGCTGGCCTGTTGGCCGGCGCCTCCGCCTCCTCCGCCGCCGGCCAATGCGGCCGTGCTTCCTGGTACGCGCTGCATTCCAAGACCGCCAATGGCGAGCGCATGAACCCTTCGGCAATGACCGCCGCGCATCGCAGCCTGCCCTTCGGCACCAAGCTGAAGGTGACCAACCAGAACAATGGCCGCAGCGTCATCGTGCGCATCAACGACCGTGGCCCGTTCATCAAGGGCCGCGTGCTCGACCTGTCGAAGGGCGCCGCCAGCCAGCTCGGCTTCATCAGCTCGGGCCACACTTCGGTGTGCATGGCGCGCGTCTGATCCGTCCAAGTCCGGCCCGTTCGGGCCGGACGCATCCTGCCCCGCATCTTGAACAGTTTGCGCCTTTCGCAGCTGCACAGTGAGCCGGCTGCAGCCGTCCGAGGCGGATTCCCAACGCCTTGGTCCAAAGATTGGCATATGTCACGCCACGTGACGTATTGCATCGCAGCAATATCTTGTTAACCTCCGCGCGAGACATTCAAGGCTCGGCGCTGTCCGTCGTCCCTTCGATCACGGCAGCTGCGGAGTACCTGATGTTCTACCAGCTCTACGAAATGAACCATGCCGCCCTGCAGCCCGCGCGGCTTTATGCCGATGCGGTGCGGCTGTTCTACACCAATCCGCTCAACCCGTTTTCGCACACGCCCTGGGGCCGCTCGGTGGCTGCGACCGCCGAACTCTTCGAGCGCACGACGCGCCGCTACAGCAAGCCGCATTTCGGCCTGACCAAGACCGTGGTCGACTGGAAGAGCGTCGAGGTCAGCGAAAAGACGGTGTGGTCGAAGCCGTTCTGCAACCTCACCCGCTTCGCGCGGGATGTCCCAGCCGGGCGCAAGGCCGACCCCAAGCTTTTGATCGTGGCGCCGATGTCGGGCCACTATGCGACGCTGCTGCGCGGCACGGTCGAGGCGATGCTGCCCTATGCCGACGTGCACATCACCGACTGGGTCGATGCCCGCATGGTGCCGGTGACCGAGGGCCATTTCGACCTCGACGACTATATCGACTACATCATCGACATGCTGCATGCGCTGGGCCCGGACACCCATGTCATGGCGGTGTGCCAGCCTTCGGTACCGGTGCTGGCGGCGGTGGCGCTGATGGAAAAGCGCGGCGATCCCTTCGTGCCGTCAACCATGACCCTGATGGGCGGGCCGATCGACACCCGCCGCAACCCGACCGCGGTCAATCTTCTGGCCAAGGAAAAGGGCATCGACTGGTTCCGCGACAACGTCATCATGCACGCGCCCTGGCCGGTGCCGGGCTTCGGCCGCGAGGTCTATCCGGGCTTCCTGCAGCTGTCGGGCTTCATGAGCATGAACCTCGACCGCCACATCACCGCCCACAAGGACTTCTTCATGCACCTGGTCAAGCATGACGGCGACAATGCCGAGAAGCACCGCGATTTCTACGACGAATATCTGGCGGTGATGGACCTGACGGCGGAGTTCTATCTGCAGACCGTCGACACGGTGTTCGTGCGCCACGCTCTGCCCAAGGGCGAGATGACGCATCGCGGCGAATTGGTCGACACCACGGCGATCCGCAACGTCGCGCTGTTCACGGTCGAGGGCGAGAACGACGACATTTCCGGCCTCGGCCAGACCCAGGCCGCGCATGACCTCTGCCCCAACATCCCAGCCGATCGGCACGCTCACTACATGCAACCGGCCGTCGGCCATTACGGCGTCTTCAACGGCTCGCGCTTCCGCTCGGAAATCGTGCCGCGCATCGTCGATTTCATCACCAGCTACGGCCGCCAGAACCGCGTTGCGGTCAAACCGAGGCTGGTACGCTCCGCCAAAGGCTGAGGCTTGATACATCTCCAGCGTGCATTGCCTGCAAAAGCGGGCGATTTTGCACGCTGGCGTCGACCTGTTGCACAATAGACGCTGTTGGGCTGACGCAGGTAACCATGCTGGAGAATCTGCTTCCCGGTGTAATTGACACGGAGTGTAAATCCCCTTTAACCTTTCGTTAACAACAAGGGCGAACGGGGACAATGACTTCCTCACCGATGGCACGGACGCTGCGCTTGTGGGCGGCAGCAGGGCTGGCGATCTCTGGGTGCTGGGCAGTGCCGGCACTTGCAGGCGGCGCCATGGCGACGGGCGGCATCACCTCGCAGCCGATCGGCCATTATGATTTCTGCAAGTCGCATCCGGGCGAATGCTCGATCCGGCCGAGCAACCTCAACCCCGCCGCGATGACCGATGCCTTCATGCGCAAGCTGATCAGCGTCACATCAAGGGTCAACGCCGCCGTCAAGCCGATGAGCGACTACGACATTTACGGCAAGGACGAAGTCTGGGCCTATCCCGACAAGGGCGTCGGCGATTGCGAGGACTATGTGCTGGAAAAGCGTCGCCAGCTGTCCCGCTCGGGCGTGTCGCTGGCCGATCTCCTGATCACCGTGGTGCGCAAGCCGGATGGCGAAGGCCACGCCGTGCTGACCGTGCGCACCGACAAGGGCGACTACGTCCTCGACAATCTCACCGACAAGGTGAAGATCTGGGACGCTACCGGCTACCGCTTCCTCAAGCGGCAGGCGATCGACAACACCGGCCGCTGGGTCTCGATCCGCGGTGGCCAGCAGGTGCTGGTCGGCGCGGTTCAGTAAGATCAGGGATCGGACGGTCTGAGGCCTCCATCGCTTCGTCATCCTAGGGCGGAGCAGGAGCGAAGCTCCGTCGCGGCGACCCTGGGATCCATGCCGTGACATCAGTATGGGCGCAGCGGTGCAGGCGTATGCGCCGGCCATCTTGATCCCCGTATTCCCAATTTTTTTGCCGCCGCGACGCTCGTCGTTCGCGGCATGGATCCTCGGGTCTGCGCGTCCGCTTCGCCCGTGGATGGCGAAATGAAGAGGTGTCGTCGCCGCTGACTGTCGCCGCCAAACGCACCTCAAACCACCCCCCAAATAAATTTCGCAGTCTCCGTGAACCAAATCGTCTCCAGCGGCGACACACAGCCGTAACCAGAACCCAACCCAACCAAATGGAGACTTCAAATGACTGCTTTCCTTCGTAATGCCTTCCTCGCCGCTGTTGCGGTATCTTCACTGGCCGGATCCGCAATGGCCGACCAGACCGGCTGCGCCAAGACCAACAACTGGGGCAACCGCTGCTGCGATGCCACCTCGGACTGCCTGGGCGGTGGCCGCGGTGGCGATCATGACAGCACAAGTGGCCGCGGTGGCCAGGCTGGCGCGAAGTAATCTCGCCATATGCCCGCTGGCTATCGGCCAGCGGGCATCGCTTTCGCTTTCAAGATGAATGCCTGCGCGGGTGGAAACCTGCGTCTTGGCATCACTGCCGGATTATCCCCGCCGCCCCAATGCGACCCGGATCGAAGCGGTGATGCGGCGAAGCTCGGCTTCGTCCAGCTTCTCGATGTTTTCGGCCAGGAGATTGGCAAGTTCCGTCGCGGCGGGGCTGAGACCGGACGTGTCCAGCCTTACGCGCGGGTGCGAAGCCTCGGCCAGCCGCGCCAGCTCCTCGGCGTCGTCCCAGATGACATTGAAATAGCCGATGATCTTCTGGATCAGCGTCCAGGTCGGCGCGCCCCGGCGGCCATGCTCGAGCGCCGAGAGATAGGCGGCGCTGACGCCGATCGCCTGCGCCATATCCTTCTGACGAAGGCCGCGCTCGGCTCGAAGCGCCCGCAGTTTTTCCCCGAACGGCGTCATCAGCGTATCCGCCTGAGACGGACATAGAGCGCGCCCGAACCGCCATGGTTGCGGGCGGCATGGTCGTGGCTGGAGACCAGTGGCCGGAAGGCGGGTGTCGACAGCCATGCCGGCACGGCGCGCCGCAAGACCCCGTCGCCGCCCGACGACGACCCTTTTCCCGTAATGATCAGGACATAGCGGATGCCGCCGGCATGCGCCCGGTGCAGGAACGAAAACAACAGCGAATAGGCCTCGTCCTGGGTCATGCCGTGCAGATCGACGCGGCCTTCGATCGGCAGTCGTCCTTTCTTCAACTTGTCCAATGTCGGTTCGTCCAGCGCATGCGATACGTGTTGCGCCTTCGGCTTGGCGACGACGACCGAACTTGCGGCAACCGGAGACTGCACCGGCTTGGGATCGACGACGATGTCGGGAATGTCGACCGCAGTCCTACCCTTCAGCGGTCGGGCGGTGCGCGCCACGAGATTCCACAGCACCCGGTCGTCTTCCCTGAGTTTATCGGGGTTGAGTTTGTCAGGGCGCTTGCTCATCTGGTCGTCCCCGAAACAAGAGCACGCGGAACCAGGGCATAGAAATCGGCTTCATTGCGAACCACGCCGGCGATTTCGCCGGCGGCATCACCCGAACCGGCGAAGAGGTCACCCCGCGCGGGCCCGGTGATGGCCGAGCCGGTGTCCTGCGCAATCATCAGCCGCCGGAACGGTTTCTGGTCGAAGGCGGTCAGCGACGGGGCGTTTATGTAGAAGGGGGTGCCGAAAGTGTGCAGCAGCCGGTCGACCGCGAGCGAACGGCCCGGCGTCAGCGGCACCTTGGCGGCGGCGATCGGGCCGAGTGCTTCATCCTCGACATCAGCTTGCCGAAAGAAGATGTAGGAGCGGTTCTGCCACAGGATCTCGTCAATGCGATCGGGATGCGCCCTGAACCAGGCGCGAATCGACTGCATCGTCACCTTTTCCAGCGGGATCTCGCCGATCTCGGCGAGGATTTTGCCTGGCCCGGTGAAACGTTGGCCGGATTTGGCGGCATAGGTGACGCGGCAAAGCCGGCCGTCGGTCATTTTGAGCCTTGCCGCGCCTTGCACATGGATGAAGAAGGCATCGACTTTTTCCGCGAGCCAGGCGATTTCCAGGCCTTTGCCGGCCAGCGCGCCGCGCTCGATCTGGCCGCGGTCGAAATATTCCACCGGCCCCTGCGGCGTGTCGCGGGCGAAGGCCAGGTATTCGTCCATCCCGCCGGGGCGGTTGGCGCCGTCGATGTCGACGAGATCGGCCGGCCGCGCCAGCAGCGGTATCGTGAATTCATCGGTGCGCACCCGCGAGGCCTCGACCTCCGGCTCATAGAAGCCGGTGACCAGACCGACGCTCTCAGCCTGAACCTGGGCCGGAACGAAATGGCGCTCGAAGAAAGCCCGCGCTTCTGACCGATTCGCCAGCGAAACGGTGCGCGCCTCCTCATAGGGGCCGGCAAAAGCCTCGAACCGGACGCCGAGCGAACCGGTGCGATAAGGCTTGTTCAGGATATGAAAGGCCGAACGCCGGAAGGCTTCGAAGGCCGCGAGGTGATCGTCCACATCCCAGCCGGGAAGATCATCGAAGGACTTTTCCACGAAAAGCGGCGAGAGCGACACCGCTGCCTCGCCACTGGCCATGTTTGCATGCATGTCGCTATCCCAAAAAAGCTGCCCATATTGGGCGACATGCATAGGTTCAGTCTTCTTCCTCGGTGGCGACCAGCTTCCAGTTCGGATCGCGCGAGCGTGTGTCGCGGGCGAAGGTCCAGACATCCTTGACCTCGGCCACCGTTTCGGGATCGCCATCGATGACGGCGCCAGCCTTGTCGCGCGTCGCCGAAATCAGCTCGCTGACGATGCGCAGCGTGATGTGCGCCTCGCCGCCCTTCATCTCGGCCGAGACGATGTCGGCCTTTTCGATGCCGACGAAGGAGGACTGGACCTTTTCGGATTTCGCCTCGCGGTCGCCTATCGCGGCGACGAAGCCGTCGAAAACCTCGCGCGAGAGCAGGTTCTTCAGCGTCTTGCGGTCGCCATCGGCATAGGCCATGACAATCATCTCGTAAGCCATCTTGGCGCCGTCGACGAAACTCTTGGGCTCGAAGGAAGGGTCATTGTCCTTGACCGTGCGCAGGCCCTTGTTGAGGTCCGTGTCGGGCTTGGCGAAGGCGTCGATGGCCGCATAGGTCTCGGCAGCCGTCTCGCCCGGCATGCGCTTGCGCGGCAGCGAAACCACATTTTCAGGCTTCTGGGTCGCGTCCTTCTCGGTGCGGCTGGCCGTATAGGGATCGAAGGGCGGGCGCTCGCTGCCCGTGCGGCGGCCGAGCACGTTGCGCAGCTGGAAAAAGATCACCACTGCGGCAATCAGAAAGAAAATGGTGCCGAAGTCGAAGAATCCCATATCTTTCGCCAATCAATCCCTGACCTGACCAGGACCGCAGGCCTATCGGGCCGCCGTCGCATAGCGTTCAACATGCAAAGCATATAGAACGCATGGCGCAATCATTCAAATCAAAGGCAGCCATACCTATCTAACGGCCTCAGTGCCAGCGGCGATTGTGCGCCGCCAGGCAAAATAGGAAAGCGATCGGTCTAGACTTGCGCATTTCATTGCTCCCTCTCTTCGTGCTTGCACTCCCGCTGCTGGAAATCGCCGGTTTCGTCATTGTCGGCCGCGAGGTCGGCGCGCTGGCAACCGTCGGCCTGGTGCTGGCTTCCAGCATTGCCGGCGTGCTTCTGCTCCGCCACCAGGGTTTTGGCGTCATGGCGCGGGTGCGCGCCGAGATGGCCGGCGGCGGCGACCCCAGCCGCCAGCTCGCGCATGGCGCCATGATCGTGGTCGCCGCGATCCTTTTGATCATCCCCGGCTTCATCACCGATATTATCGGCTTGCTGCTGTTCCTGCCGCCGGTGCGCGACCTTGCCTGGCGCCGGCTCAAGGGCCGCATCGTCGTCGCCGGCAATTTCACCGGCGGTGGTTTCCGCGGCCGGGCGCGCGAGAAGGTCATCGACCTCGACGACGGCGACTATTCGCGCGAGGACGATTTCAAACGCGGCCCTGACCACAACTCGCCGTGGCGGCGCCTGAAGGACGACTGAAGTCGCCTTGAGCACGATTAGGACGCAAATCCCAGCGCCGTCGCCGCCATTCGCTCGAAGGCGGCAAACCTTGTCTTGTCATGCCGACCATGCTAGCCAACGCCCGATTTCAATTCGGTCAGCGCTGCTGCCCAGGCAAAAGGAACAAGGCTCATGGCCAGCAAAGATGACGCGCCGGTCGGCGCCGCCAACGGCAACAATGGCGAAACGGCGCAGCCTTCGCTCAACGTGCTTGCCCAGTATGTGAAGGATCTGTCCTTCGAAAGCCCCGGCGCGCCGAACTCGCTGCGCGGCCGCGACAAGGCCCCCGGCATCGCCATCAACGTCAATGTCAACGCCAACCCGCTGTCCGACAAGCAGTTCGACGTCAATCTGACGTTGAACGCCAAAGCTTCCTTCGACCAGGAAGTGCTGTTCAATGTCGAGCTGGTCTATGGCGGCGTCTTCGCCATCTCCGGCTTCCCGCAGGAGCACATGCTGCCGATCCTGTTCATCGAATGCCCGCGGCTGCTGTTCCCCTTCGCCCGCCAGATCATCGCCGAAGCCACCCGCAATGGCGGCTTCCCGCCGCTGATGCTCGACCCGATCGATTTCGCCCAGATGTTCCAGCAGAAGCTGGCCGAGGACCAGGCGGCGTCGAAGGTCAAGGTGAGCTGAAGACTGGCGCAGTGGATTGAAAAGCCCGGCCTTGTGCCGGGCTTTTTGTATACTGAGATGCTGGCGGGACAGCACCCCCCTCTGCCTTGCCAGGCATCTCCCCCTCAAGGGGGGAGATTGGCCGTCATCGCGACCTTCGCCAATCGTCGACGTTGCCAGAATGGCTGGAGCGGTGAAGCTGCTGATCTCCCCCCTTGAGGGGGAGATGGCCGGCAGGCCAGAGGGGGGTGTGACGGAACGCTACCTCCGCGATCCATTCACCCCGCCGCCACCTTCAGCCAAAGCGCCTTTTCGCCCAGCGTCGCGACCAGCCCTGCATGCGCCGCACGCTCGCCCTCGGTCAGGCGGGGCGGCAGGGCGATGGGGCGGGCGGCGATCGAGATGTCGATGTCGGCAACGTCGCCATTGCCGTTGAGCTGCACCACCACCGCGTCAAGGACGAGTGCCGCCTGCTTGCCGCCGATGAGTTCGATATAGACTTCGGCCAGGAGCTCGGAATCGAGCAGCGCTCCGTGCTTGGTGCGGTGGCCGTTGTCGATGCCGTAGCGGCGGCAGAGCGCATCGAGCGAATTGGGACCCATCGGGTGCTTGCGCCGCGCCAGCGCCAGCGTGTCGACGACGCGTCCGGTGTCGATGTTCGGCTGGCCGAGCCGGCCGAATTCCGAGTTGAGGAAGCCGATGTCGAAATTGGCGTTGTGGGCGACGAGCTTGGCGCCGTCGGTGAAGGCCAGCCATTCCTCGGCGACTTCGGCAAAGGTCGGCTTGCCGACGAGATCAGCGGCGCTGATGCCATGTACGGCCTGCGCCTCGACATGGACGGCGCGCCCTTGCGGATTGATGAATTTGTGAAAGGTGCGGCCGGTCGGAAAGCGATTGACCAGTTCGACACCGCCAAGCTCGATGATGCGGTCGTCGCGCATGTCGAGGCCGGTGGTTTCGGTATCGAAGATGATCTCACGCATCGAATCAGTCTGCTCCTCACGAAGGAAAATCATACTGAAGAACAAAATGGCAATGAAAAATGGGGAGTCCGGTCCAATCACACAGGTTTGCGCTGCCCCTCATTGTCCTGCCGGACATTTCTCCCCGTATAGTGACGGGGAGAAAGACGCTTTTGTCACTGTTTTCGCCAATTTTAACGCAGCAAGAAAGGCGCCGAGAGAGATGGCAGCTCCTTCTCCCCGTCACTATACGGGGAGAAGATGCCGGCAGGCAGATGAGGGGCGGCGCTGCCGGCGAAAAGTTGGCTGAGCCGCAGTACAGCACGCTTCAATGGCCAGCCCTGCCGACCCCAGTCAGCTTCTCAACAATCGCGCCGACCGCGGCCCGCGCGGCGTCCATGCCTTCACCGGTGTCGATGACGAAATCGGCCTGCCGCCGCTTGTCGGCGTCGGGTACCTGCTTGGCCAGGATTGCCGCCAGCTTTTCCTCGCTCATGCCGGGCCGGGCCAGCACGCGGGCGCGCTGGATCTCGGCCGGCGCGGTGACGACGACGACCTTGTCGACACGATTGCGGCCGCCGGTCTCGAACAGCAGCGGAATGTCGAGCACGACCAATGGCGCTCCGGCGGCGCGATGTCTGTCCAGAAAGGCATCGGCGTCGGCGCGCACCAGCGGGTGGACGATTGTCTCCAATGTCTTCAACGCGGCGGCATCGCCCAGCACCCGCGCGCCAAGTTTGGTGCGATCGACCACGCCGGAGACGGTGGTCCCGGGAAAAGCCGCTTCAACCAGAGGGGCTGCCTTGCCGGCATAAAGGCGATGCACGGTCTCGTCTGAATCATGTACCGGCACGCCGGCCTCGACAAACATTTTGGCCGTCGTCGACTTGCCCATGCCGATCGATCCGGTGAGGCCGAGCACGATCATCATTTGGCGACCCCGTTATTTGGCGACAATGTCGGCGACGATCATGGCGCGCAATTCCGGCGTGACCTCCGGTCTCTTGCCGAACCAGCGCTCGAAACCGGGAACCGCCTGGTGCAGCAGCATGCCAAGCCCGTCGACCGTCTTCAGATTGCGCGCGCGCGCCGCGGCAAGCAGCGGTGTTTCCAGCGGGACATAGACAATGTCGGAAACGATGGCGTGGCCGGGCAGGCCCGCCGGATCGGCGGCGAGCGTGGCATCGCCATGCATGCCGAGCGACGTCGTGTTGACGAGCAGGCCGGCATCGGCAAGCAAGTCGCCGACCGCGCCATGCGCGGTAACGCCGGCGCCGAAACGGTCCGCCAGTTCCTGCGCCCGCGCCAAGGTGCGGTTGACGATGCGGATATCCCGGACGCCGCGCACTTGCAGCGCATGGATGACCGCGCGCGCGGCGCCGCCGGCGCCGAGCACCACGGCCGGGCCATTTTTGTCCCAGCCAGGCGCATGCTCGTCGAGATTGCCGGCAAAGCCGATCCAGTCGGAATTGCCGCCCCACAGCACGCCGTCTTCCAGCCACAGCATGTTGACGGCGCCGATCATTTCGGCCGCCTCGTCGCGACGCTCGACCCGGGCAAAGGCGACCTCCTTGTGCGGAATGGTGACGTTGCCGCCCTCAAGGCCATTGGCCTGCAAAGTCCTCAGGAACTCGAGGAAATCAGCCGGCGCGACATCGATGGCGCGATAGCTGCCGTCGATGCCGTATGTCTTCAGCCAGTAGCCATGGATCTTCGGCGAGCGCGAATGCGCTATCGGGTGGCCGGTGACGAACGCTTTTTTCTCAACCATCGATGGCTCCCAGCGCCCGCAATTCCTTCAGCACCGGCAACAGCGGCAGGCCGACAATGGTGAAATAGTCGCCTTCGATCTTGTCGAACAGCTGAATGCCTTCGCCCTCGATCTGGTAGGCGCCAACGCTGGACAGCGCCTTGGCGCCGACGCGGGCCAGATGCCGGCCGATGAAAGCCGGATCGAGCTTGCGCATGGTGAGGCTGGCGACCCCGACATGGCGCCACAACACCTTGCCGTCGCGGCACAGCACGGCGGCGCTGTTCAGCTGATGCGTTTTATCAGACAGCGCTAGGAGATGGCGGCGCGCGCCTTCCATATCGGCCGGCTTGTGGAACACTTCGTCTCCCAGTGACAAAGTCTGGTCGCAACCGAGCACCAGCGCGCCCGGCCTGCGCTCGCTGACCTCGGTGGCCTTGGCCTCGGCGAGGATCAGGGCGACATCCTCCGGCGATACGCCGCTGTCCTGCAAAGGCGCCTCGAGCGCGCGTTCATCGACATCGGCAGGCACAGCTTCGATATCGAGCCCGGCATTGATCAGCATGGCTTTGCGGAACGGACTGCCGGAGGCGAGGATGATTTTTTCGGTCATTGGACACTCGGACGCAGGGGCGGTTGGATTTTAGTCTGCAACGTCTATGCCGCCCCTCATTGTCCTGCCGGACATTTCTCCCCGTATAGAGACGGGGAGAAAGGACCACTTCTTGCCACGCCGGCGATTGGCGAAGCCAGCGATGACAGCGCCCCTCTCCCCGTCACTATACGGGGAGAGGATGCCGGCAGGCAGGTGAGGGGCAGCGCCGAATTTTCGCCGGGAAGACTCGGAAAAGCACTCTCCGCTCAATTATCTATTCTTCCCCCGCAGGGCAACGATGGCGGCCGCCGTCTCCTCGATCGAGCGGCGGCTGACGTCGATCATCGGCCAGTTGTGCCTTGTGCAGATCTGGCGGGCGTAGGCGAGCTCTTCGGTGATCGAGGCGCGGTCGACATAATCGGTCGCCTCATAAGTGCTGCTGTTGCCGAGCACGCGGTTCTGGCGGACATGCGAGATGCGTTCGGCGGTGGCGATCAGCCCGACGATCAGCGGCTTGGTGGCAGCGACCAGGCTTTCGGGCACCGGCACGCCGAGCACGATCGGGATGTTGGCGGTCTTGATGCCGCGGTTGGCGAGATAGATGCTGGTCGGCGTCTTCGACGTCCTGGAAATGCCGATCAGCACGATGTCGGCATCGTCCATATTGGCCGGCAACTGTCCGTCATCATGCTCCATGGTGAAGTTGAGCGCATCGATGCGGCGGAAATAGTCGGCGTCGAGCACATGCTGGGCGCCGACGCGACGGCCGGCCGGCGTGCCGAGATACGATTGAAAAACGGTGAGCACCGGCTCCAGCACCGAAACGCATGGCAGACCCATTGTGGCGCAGCGCTCGTCTATGCCGCGCGCCAGCTTCTGGTCGACGACGGTGTAGAGGATGATGCCGGGCTCCTCCTCAATGTCCTCGAAGACTTTCGCCACCTGCTTTTCGGTGCGGATGAGCGGGTAGATATGCTCGATGGCGCGCGCATCCTTGTATTGCGCCGAGGCGGCGCGGCCGGCCGCCAGCAGCGTTTCGCCGGTAGCGTCGGAAATCAGGTGCAGGTGGAAGAAGCTCTGGGGTTTGTTCACAGGGGGCGCCTCAGGCTGTGGGCTTGTGTGGATAAACAGGGACCGGAGAAGCGACCGGCTGGAGGCGACTGTATCAGATGGCTGGTTGTCCACAATTCGATGCTCTGTCAGCTTCATCGAGCGGCTGGGGACAGATCTGGGGACGGACTTTTTTGTTATGGCCTCATCCACAGGGCGGGTTTTGCGAGCCTAGGGTCAAGCCATTGACTCCAGTCGGTGAATCCCGGTCATCCACACTCTCCTGCAATCCCGGATGAGAAGCACGCGACAATATGCTGGCTGGCCTTTTCCGAGGCAAAGCGGGACAGGAGACAACCACCACAACCAACAGACTCTTAGAATCAGAAGATTCTAGAAATAGACTATTTAATTATAAGAGAAGGCAGGGAAGAGAGCGCTCAATGCCCGAGAACCGCATCATGCTGGACGTGCTGAGAGGCGAGGCGCACTTTCCGCCGCCGCTCTGGATGATGCGTCAGGCCGGGCGTTATCTGCCGGAGTATCGCGAGACCCGGAAGCGCGCCGGGTCCTTCCTCGACCTCTGCTACAATCCGGACCTTGCCGTCGAAGTGACGATGCAGCCGATCGAACGTTTTGGCTTCGATGCCTCGATCCTGTTCTCGGACATCCTCGTCGTGCCGCATGCGCTGGGCCGCGATGTCCGCTTCGAGGAGGGTCGCGGACCGCTGCTGACGCCGATCACCGCGACTGAGATCTCGGCTCTCAATGGCGAAACGTTTCACGTGAATCTCGAACCGGTCTACGAGACGGTGCGCCGGCTGCGGGCGAAACTTCCTGATGAGACGACGTTGATCGGCTTCTGCGGTGCGCCATGGACGGTGGCGACCTACATGATTGCCGGCCACGGTACGCCGGATCAGGCGCCGGCGCGGCTGTTTGCCTATCGCGAACCGGAAGCCTTTTTGCAGCTCCTGAAAGTACTGGCCGATCATTCGGCGGCCTATCTCATTCGGCAGATCGAGGCCGGCGCCGATGTGGTGCAGATTTTCGACTCCTGGTCGGGCGTGCTCGATGACGCGTCTTTCGACCAGTTCTGTGTGCAGCCAGTGGCAGAGATCGTCAGGCAGGTTCGGGCCGTTCATCCCGATGTTCCGATCATCGGTTTTCCCAAAGGTGCCGGGGCCCGCTATCAGACCTACCGCGAGAAGACCGGCGTGACGGGGCTGGGGATCGATTGGACGGTGCCCCTGGCGGCAGCGAAGGCATTGCAGGCCGGTGGCGCCGTGCAGGGCAACCTCGATCCCTTGCGGCTCGTGGCTGGCGGCAAGGCGCTATCCGACGGCGTCGAGGCGATCCTGAAAGCGCTGGCAGATGGACCGCTGATCTTCAATCTCGGCCACGGCATCACGCCGGAGACGCCGGTGGCGCATGTCGAGGCGATGGTGAAGCAGGTGCGGAGCGCGGCACGCTGATGGCTAAGCCGGATAAGATGAACAACACGGGCGGCAACAGCACCGGTCAGGCGATGATGCGGATGACCATTGGCATCCTTGTGCTGGTGGTACTCACCGCGCTTCTGTTTTTGTACGCGCCGGAAGGTTTCTATCCCTGGGCGAAGGCGATCCATATCCTTGCCGTCATCTCCTGGATGGCGGGGATGCTCTATCTGCCGC
Organism: Hyphomicrobiales bacterium; assembly: GCA_900472295.1. GTDB lineage: Bacteria > Pseudomonadota > Alphaproteobacteria > Rhizobiales > Rhizobiaceae > Mesorhizobium. Next base: position 45,561 of record UCIA01000016.1, read on the forward strand.
GGCTGCTGGTCTATCATGCCGATGCCGAGAAAGGCTCGGTGCAATCCGAAACCTTCAAGGTGATGGAGCGCCGGCTGCTGCGCGGCATCATCAATCCAGCAATGATCGTCACCTGGGTGTTTGGGCTCTGGCTTGCCTGGAAGATCTTTGGCTTTCAGGGCGGCTGGCTGCACGCCAAGATCGGCCTGGTGCTTTTGCTGTCCGGCGTGCATGGCTATCTCTCCGGCGCGGTGCGCAAATTCGCCGAAGACCGCAATGAAAAACCGGCGCGGCACTGGCGAATCGTCAACGAGATCCCCACATTGCTGATGATCGCCATTGTGATCCTGGTGGTCGTCAAGCCGTTTTAAGCCCTTATTGGCTTCACAAAACGCAGCTTGCTCTTTCCCCCGACCGACGATAAAAGACGGGTCTTCCTTCCCGTCATGCGCCGCCCTTCATTGCTTTCGGCCGCGCCCGGCATTTGTCGCATCCCGCCGATATATTTTCCCCAAAGCAGATTCAGAGTCCGTCTATGCAAGAAATGAAACTCGCAGAGTTCAAGAACAAGAAACCGCCAGAGCTGATCGCCTATGCCGAATCGCTCGAGGTGGAAAACGCCAGCGTCATGCGCAAGCAGGAGTTGATGTTCGCCATCCTGAAGAAACTGGCCGCGCAGGAAATCGAAATCATCGGTGACGGCGTGGTCGAAGTGCTGCAGGACGGTTTCGGCTTCTTGCGCTCCGCCAACGCCAACTATTTGCCAGGTCCCGACGATATCTACATCTCGCCCTCGCAGATCCGCCGCTTTTCGCTGAAGACCGGCGACACCGTCGAAGGCCCGATCCGCAGCCCGAAGGACGGCGAGCGCTATTTCGCGCTGCTCAAGGTCAACACGATCAATTTCGACGATCCCGAAAAGATCCGTCACAAGATCCATTTCGACAATCTGACACCGCTCTATCCGACCAAGCGGCTGAAGATGGAGATCGACAATCCGACCAGCAAGGACATCTCGTCGCGCGTCATCGACCTGGTGGCGCCGATCGGCAAGGGACAGCGCGCGCTGATCAACGCGCAGCCGCGCACCGGTAAAACCGTGCTGATGCAGAACATCGCCCATTCGATCACCGCCAACCATCCGGAATGCTACCTGATCGTGCTTTTGATCGACGAGCGGCCGGAAGAAGTGACCGATATGCAGCGCTCGGTGAAGGGCGAGGTTATCTCCTCGACCTTCGATGAGCCGGCGGTGCGTCACGTCCAGGTCGCCGAAATGGTCATCGAAAAGGCCAAGCGCCTTGTCGAGCATGGCCGCGACGTCGTCATCCTGCTCGATTCCATCACCCGTCTCGGCCGCGCCTACAACACCGTCGTGCCGTCATCCGGCAAGGTGCTGACCGGCGGTGTCGACGCCAATGCGCTGCAGCGGCCGAAGCGCTTCTTCGGTGCGGCGCGCAACATCGAGGAAGGCGGTTCGCTGACCATCATCGCCACCGCGCTGATCGATACCGGCAGCCGCATGGACGAAGTCATCTTCGAAGAGTTCAAGGGCACCGGCAACTGCGAAATCCAGCTCGACCGCAAGGTCGCCGACAAGCGCATCTATCCGGCCATGGACATCTTGAAGTCCGGCACCCGCAAGGAAGACCTGCTGGTCTCCAAGCAGGATCTGCAGAAAATCTTCGTGCTGCGCCGCATCCTGGCGCCGATGGGAACGACCGATGCGATCGAGTTCCTCATCGACAAGCTGAAGCAGACCAAGACCAACGCCGACTTCTTCGATTCGATGAATACGTGATTGGGCGTTTGCGCCCGTCCTCTTCGTCATCCTCGGGCTTGTCCCGAGGATCTACAGACCTTCGACACCGATCGCTCATACTCGTTGCACAACAGATCCTCGGGACAAGCCCGAGGATGACGGGCGTCTAGTTTCGTCGCAGCAAACCTTCCAACTCTTCCGCTTCCGTCACCTCCAGCAAACATACCTGGCCGGTGCAGAGCCATGCGCTTGGCCCAGCCGGTGACAGGTCGCATTCCCGATACGGAGCGACCATAGGCGGCAACTTCCTCCGCGTCCTTCATGCGAGTAATCGCATCTCGAAGATCGGAAGCCGCATGAAGAAAACAATCCCGACCCTGATCGGCTTCTCGGCCATTTTGACATGGTCGTTCCTGGCGCTGCTTTCGACCGCGGCTGGACCGATTCCGCCTTTTCAACTCGCGGCGATGACGTTCCTGCTTGGCGGGCTGGTCGGCGCATCGAGCTGGCTTGTTCGCCCGGCGGCGATCCGGTCGCTGCGCCAGCCATGGCAGGTCTGGGCGCTCGGAACGGCGGGGCTGTGCATCTATCACTGCGCCTATTTCTTCGCCATCCAGTCGGCGCCCCCGGTCGAGGTCAGCCTGATCGCCTATCTCTGGCCGTTGCTGATCGTCGTCTTTGCCGCCTTCCTGCCGGGAGAGAAGCTCAGGCTTCACCATGTCGTCGGTGTTGTGCTTGCCCTTGTCGGCGCCATCGTGGTGATCACCAAGGGCGGGACTATCGGGCTGGCCAATGGCGTGATGAAGGGCCATGTCATCGCGCTGTTCTGCGCGTTCATCTGGGCCGGCTATTCGGTTCTGTCGCGCCGCCTCGGTCAGGTTCCAACCGATATCGTCGCCGGCTACTGCATCATCACGGCAGCGGCTGCTTTCGCGTTGCACCTGTCGCTCGAAACCACAGTCTGGCCGCAGACGGTGACGCAATGGAGCGCCATTGTCATTCTCGGAACGATACCGCTCGGCGCCGGATTCTACGCCTGGGACTATGGTTGCAAGCACGGCGACATCATGATCCTCGGAGCCCTGTCCTACGCGGCGCCGCTCTTCTCGGTCATCGTGCTTCTGCTGGCCGGCTTTGGCGTCTTCCACTGGTCGGTGGCGGTGGCTTGTATCCTGATCACCGTCGGCGCGGTTATCGCGGCAAAGGATTTGCTGTTCAAGCCGCAGCCGCCCGCCATTGACGCAACGCCGCTTTCTTCGGCCCTGGACGGCAAGACCGGCTGAGCTACCGGCGGCGCAGGAGCTGTTCGAGTTCCTGCGGATCCGTCACCACCGGCAGACACACCTGCCCGGTGCACAGCCAGGCGCCCGGCCTATCAGTCGGCGGCAAGATACCTCCCGGCAAGGTCGGTCGATTCGCCTCCGTTCCTATCGCCACGACAATATCGACGCGGCGCGGATCCGGATTCCGATTCGCTACCGGAACGAGGCTTGGACTCTCTGGGGAGTCGACAAGCACCAGCTTCAATGGCTCTAGCGTCAGGGAACAAGCGTTAACGATGCCAGCCTGGCCGTAGGACTGGTGCCCTGCCCGACCCATGGCGTGCTCGGCGACCCGCCATGCTCTATCCTGCAGATCGAGATCGCCGGTGACGGATGCCAGGCGAACCAGGGCTTCGATGATCTGGCTGGTGGCGGAAGAAATCGCCTCGTCGACATCGCCGCGGATGCGGATCGGCACGTCGGTGCTGTCGGACGCCGTCAGATAATAGCCAGTCTCGTCGCCATCCCTATGCCAGAGATCGAGTTGGCCGATGAATTGTCTTGCTTGATCGACATAGGCCGAATCGCCTGTGGCTTCGAACAGCGCGATTGCCGCGTTGGCCATTGCGGCATAGTCGCTGGACAGTGCCGGGAAGAGTTTTTTGGCGCCGAGCATGGAGTGCGGCAGGCGGCCGTCATGGCCGGCCTCGGCGATATAAGCGAAGGCCTTTGCCGCTGCATCGACCCAATCAGCTCTGTCCAGTGACCGACCGGCCTCGGCGAGGGCTGCTATCATCAAGCCGTTCCAATCGGTCAGCGCCTTGCCGTCTCTGCCCGGACGGACGCGCTGTTCCCGCGCCGCCAGCAGCTTTGCCTTGAGCGGGGCCAATACCTCCCGGTCAGGTACGCTTTGGCTTTGCTGGGCGTCGGTCTGATGGATGATTGGCTTGCCTTCCCAACCATGCGGTGATGAAAGCGTGAAGTGTTTGAAAAACAAGGCCGAATCGTCGCCGACCACCGTCTCGATTTCTTGCCTGGTCCAAGTGTAGAATAGCCCCTCCTCGCCGTCGCTATCCGCATCGAGGCTGGCGGCGAAGGCGCCGCCATCGACACGCATTTCGCGCAGCAGCCAGGCGATCGTGTCTTCGATTCGTATCCGGAACAAATCATTACCGCTCGCGAAAAAGGCCCAGTTGCACAGGCGGATGAGCTGCGCATTGTCGTAGAGCATCTTTTCGAAATGCGGCACCAACCACTCGGCGTCGGTGGAATAACGGCTCAAGCCTCCACCAATATGATCGTAAATGCCGCCAGCCAGCATCTTTTCCAGGCTGATAAGAACGGCTTCACGATGGGACGGGACGCCGTCGCGCAGCCAGGACAACCACAGCGTCTGCATGAACGGCGCATTGGGAAACTTCGGCGCGCCGCGCAGGCCGCCGAGATCGCGGTCGATCATGCCGTCGATGCGGCCGGCGAGATCGCTGAGCGTCTCCTTGTCGAGCACGGCCTTGGCATGGACGCCGGCCAGGCGGGCCTCGACGTGATTGGTCAGGCCGTCGGCGCTCTGGTCGAGGCTTTCGCGCTTCTCTCGCCAGGCCTTGTCGACCGCTTCCATGACCTGGATGAAGCCAGGACGGCCGTAACGCGCCTCGCGCGGAAAATAAGTGCCGCCCCAGAACGGCTTGCCATCCGGGTTGAGGAACATGGTCAGCGGCCAGCCGCCCTGCTCGCCCATCGATGACAGGGCCGCCATGTAGATCTGGTCGATGTCGGGCCGCTCCTCGCGATCGACCTTGATATTGACGAACAGCCGGTTCATGACGGCGGCAACAGCGGCGTTCTCGAAACTTTCATGCGCCATGACATGGCACCAGTGGCAGGCGGCGTAGCCGATCGACAGCAGGATCGGCCGCTGCAAGGCCTTGGCTTCGGCAAGGGCCGCCGGCGACCAGCCCCGCCAATGCACGGGATTGCCGCTGTGCTGCTGCAGATAGGGGCTGGCTTCTTCGGCAAGCAGGTTTTGCGCAGGCAAGGTCACTGTGGGCAAGGCTCGGTTTGGCGGTGTCGGGAATGGCTCACGGAAGCTAGGGCGGTTCAGAAGAGCGGGCAAATGATTTCAGGCGATTCGATTGTTGCGCTGTCCAGCGGCCGCTTGCCCGCGGGTATTGCCGTCATCCGCATCTCCGGCCCAAAGACTCGATTCGTTGTCGAAACGATTGCCGGCGGCATGGTTAAGGGCCGGATCGCGGCCTTGCGCAAGCTCCGCGCGGCGGACGGATCGCTGATCGACAACGGGCTGGTGCTGTTCTTTCCGGGGCCGAACAGTTTTACCGGCGAGGACGTCGCCGAATTCCATGTCCATGGCGGCCGCGCCGTCGCCGGCAAGATGCTGGAGACGATCACCGGTTTTGACGGTGTACGCCATGCCGAGCCTGGCGAATTCACGCGCCGCGCCTTTCTCAACGGCAAGCTTGATCTGGTTGAGACCGAGGCGCTGGCCGATCTGGTCAATGCTGAGACCGAGGCACAGCGCCGCTTTGCGGTTCAGAATGCGGAAGGGGCGCAGAGCGCGCTCTATCTCGGCTGGCGCCGCCGATTGATCCACGCACGAGCGATGATCGAGGCGGAAATCGACTTTTCGGATGAAGAGGACGTGCCTGGTTCCGTTTCGGATACGGTCTGGTCTGACGTCAATGCGATGATTGGCGAGATCAGCCGTCATATCGACGGTTTTCACACCGCGGAGATCATCCGCGATGGTTTTGAGGTCGTCATTGTCGGCGCACCGAATGCCGGCAAGTCGAGCCTGTTCAATGCGCTGGCGCGGCGCGAGGCAGCAATCGTGACGGACGAACCGGGCACGACGCGAGATTTGCTCGAGGTGGTGCTGGACCTTAACGGCGTACGGGTCCGGGTCACAGACACGGCGGGCCTGCGCGAGGCGCCGGGCAAGGTCGAGGCAATCGGCATCGAGAAAGCCCGGGCCAAGGCGCGCGCGGCTGATCTCGTCTTGTTGCTGGAAGACATGGCCGAACCCGTCGATGCCGGCGCCGTTCGCTCTGACGCCCCTCTTCTGAGAATCGGGACCAAAGCCGATCTCGGTCGAGGACGAACGGGAGCTTACGACGCAATCATTTCGACCGAGGACGGCAAGGGGCTGACGGATCTGCTGTCCGAGATCGGCCGCCGCGCCGCTGCCGCGATCGGCGATGCCGGCGATATCCTGCCGTCGAGGCTTCGCCATGTGGAGCTGCTCAGCGAGACCAAGCGGTTTCTAGCCTCGGCCTTGTCGGAACTCGGGCAAGGCCAGGAATTGCGGGCGGAAGAGTTGAGGCTTGCTGCGGATAGACTTGGCAGGATCGTCGGCGCTGTCGATGTCGAGGATTTGCTCGACGTGATTTTCTCGCAGTTTTGCATCGGGAAGTGACTCACGTGAAACGCTGATGCGCTGCACCGGATGACTCACGTGAAACACTGGTGGCGGCTTGTTTCACGTGAAACCGATCACAGGAGAGATCAGCGCCGCCCCTCATTGTCCTGCCGGACATTTCTCCCCGTATAGTGACGGGGAGAAAGAGGCCTGGACAACGGGCGCCGCCAATCTTCATCGTTTGTTAGCGCCGGCGCATGAACAGCTCCCTTCTCCGCGTTTACGGGGAGAAGATGCCGGTAGGCAGATGGGGGGCAGCGCTATCCGAGGCGAGAGAACTCCTGTGACTCACGTGAAACACGGCAATTCCGGTGTTCCACCCGTTCCAGGCAAAACGAATCACCCGCCATCCTTGACAGCGCCGCCTCTCGGGGACATGTGTCGGGCAATCTCTGAATCTGGAACGGAAAATGATCGATCACTATGATGTGGTTGTGGTGGGCGGCGGCCATGCCGGGTGCGAGGCGGCCAGCGCTGCTGCGCGCGCCGGCGCCAGGACGGCGCTGGTCACGCTGCGCTTCGACACGATCGGCGTCATGTCCTGCAATCCCGCCATTGGTGGGCTTGGCAAGGGCCATCTGGTGCGCGAGATCGACGCCATGGACGGGCTGATGGGCCGTGTGGCCGATGCCGCCGGCATTCAATTCCGGCTGCTCAATCGCCGCAAAGGCCCGGCCGTGCGCGGCCCGCGCACGCAGGCGGACCGCAAGCTTTACCGCTTGGCCATGCAGGAAGCGATTCGGCAGCAGAACGATCTCGATGTCGTCGAGGGCGAAGTTCTGGATTTCGAAATCGATGACGGACGGATCGTCGCCGTGCTGCTCGCCGACGGCCGACGACTGGCTTGCGGCGCGGTCGTGCTGACCACCGGCACTTTCCTGCGCGGACTCATTCACATTGGCGAGAAGAAGATTGTCGCCGGACGCATGAATGAGCAGGCAAGCCTTGGCCTGTCGGCGACGATGAGCCGTGCCGGCTTTGCACTCGGACGACTGAAGACCGGCACGCCGCCACGGCTCGATGGCCGCACCATCGACTGGACATCGCTGGAAAGCCAGGCGGCGGATGAGCATCCCTCGCCGTTCTCGCTGCTGACCGACACAATCAAAAACCCGCAGATCCATTGCGGCATCACCCGCACGATGACGGCCACCCATGAGCTGATTCGCGCCAATCTCGGCCGCTCGGCCATGTATTCCGGCTCGATCGAAGGGGTCGGGCCGCGCTATTGCCCGTCGATCGAAGACAAGATCGTCAAATTCGGCGACCGCGAAGGCCACCAGATTTTCCTCGAGCCGGAAGGCCTCGACGATGACACCGTCTATCCCAATGGCATCTCGACCTCCCTGCCTGAGGATGTGCAGCTCGATATTCTGAAGACGATCCCGGGCCTGGAGCGCGCGACCATGCTGCAGCCCGGCTACGCCATCGAATACGACCATGTCGATCCACGCGAACTCGAGCCGACGCTGGAAACCAAGCGCATCGCCGGTCTGTTCCTGGCCGGGCAGATCAATGGCACCACCGGCTATGAAGAAGCCGGCGCGCAAGGCCTGCTCGCCGGGCTGAATGCCGCGCGCAAGGCGGCGGCCGGCGATCCGATCGTGCTCAGCAGGACCGAGGCCTATATCGGCGTGATGGTCGACGACCTTACCAGCCGCGGTATCTCTGAGCCCTACCGCATGTTTACTTCGCGGGCGGAGTTCCGGCTGTCGCTCAGGGCCGACAATGCCGACGAGCGCCTGACGCCGCTGGCAACGAGGCTCGGCATTGTGTCGCAGCAGCGGACACGGCGGTTCAACCAGGTCGCCGAACAGCTTGATAGGGCGCGCGAACTGGCGGTTGCCACGACCATGACGCCCAATGAGGCTGCGCGTCATGGGCTGGAGGTCAACAAAGACGGCGTGCGCCGCTCGGCCTATGAATTGCTGACCTATCCTGGTGTCGATGTCGCATGGCTGACGCGCATTGCGCCGGCTTTCGGTGTTATCGATGCCAAGACAGCCGAGCGGCTCGAAACGGAAGCGAAATATTCGGTTTACCTTGATCGGCAGCAGGCGGATGTCGCGCAGATTCGCCATGAGGAAAGCCGGCTGATCCCGGCTTCGGTCGACTTTGCTGATGTTCCGGGTCTCTCGAATGAGCTGAAGCAGAAGATGCTAACGCGCCAGCCGCGCTCAATTGCCGATGCGCAGCGTATGGAAGGCATGACGCCGGCAGCGCTGGCAATCATTGTCGCGCATATCCGCAATGCCGAAGCTGCCGCACAAAGGGCCGTTGCGTGAGCGCTGCCTCATGGACGAGTCTGCAGGAGGCCGCGGGACCGGTTTCACGTGAAACATTCGATCGTCTTGTGGCGTTCGAACAGCTATTCCTGAAATGGAACCGCAGCATCAATCTTGCCGCGCCATCGACGCTGGACGATGTCTGGGGCCGCCATATTCTGGACAGCGCCCAGCTGGCGCGAATCGCCCCTGACGCCAAACGCTGGGCCGATCTCGGTTCCGGTGGCGGTTTTCCGGGCCTGGTGCTGGCTTTCCTGCTCGTCGAGCGCGAAGGCGCTTCGATCGATCTGGTCGAAAGCAACCGCAAGAAAGCATCGTTCCTGCAAGCGGTAATCGGCCAGTTCGGTTTGCCGGCTCGGGTCGTAGCGCGGCGCATCGACGACAGCTATGCGCTTGTTTCCGCACCGGAAATCGTCACGGCAAGGGCACTCGCAGCGCTGCCCGCTTTACTCGATCTGTCGGCGCCATGGCTGACCAAGGGGTCGCGCGCGCTGTTCCACAAAGGCCGGGATTACCGTGCTGAAGTGGAAGAAAGCGCTCACCGCTGGGTCTTCGATCTGGTAGAACATCCGAGCATGACCGACGCCCATGGCGTCATCCTCGAAGTGACCGATCTGCGGACTGCGTAAGCTCTCCTTCGCAACCGCTTTTGCGACCCTTTTGGCGACCCAAATGAATACCTGGCATAGACCCATGAAAACTGGCCCCCGCATCATCACCGTCGCCAACCAGAAGGGCGGCGTCGGCAAGACCACCACCGCTATCAATCTGGCCACGGCGCTGGCCGCCATCGGCGAAAAGGTGCTGATTGTCGATCTCGACCCGCAAGGCAATGCCTCGACCGGTCTCGGCATTGACCGCAAGGACCGCACCGTCTCGTCCTATGACGTGCTGACCGGCGAATTGGGCCTGGAAGAGGCTGCCATTCCGACAGCCGTGCCCGGTCTGTCGATCGTGCCGTCGACGCTCGATTTGCTCGGCATCGAGATGGAGATCGCCTCGGCGCCGGACCGCGTGCTCAAGCTGCGCAATGCGCTGCGCGCGGCGACCGAGCGCGGGGCGCCGTTCGGCTATGTGTTGATCGACTGCCCGCCCTCGCTCAACCTTTTGACTTTGAATTCAATGGCGGCAGCCGATTCTGTTCTTGTGCCGCTGCAATGCGAATTCTTTGCACTGGAAGGTCTCAGCCAGTTGCTCGAAACGGTCGAGCAGGTCCGCCGCACCATCAATCCCGAGCTGATCATCCAGGGCATCGTTTTGACCATGTATGACGGCCGCAACAATCTCGCCAACCAGGTGGTGCAGGATGTGCGGGCGCATATGGGCGACAAGGTCTACGAGACCATCATTCCCAGGAATGTGCGGGTGTCCGAGGCGCCGTCCTACGGCAAGCCGGCGATTCTTTACGATTTGAAGTGCTCCGGCAGCCAGGCTTACCTGCAGCTGGCGTCGGAAGTGATCCGCCGCGAGCGTAAATTGCGCGCTGCTTGATTAGGCGTCGTTGATAAAACAAGCCGATTCGATACCGAAACGATCAAGAAATCTGGAATTGAGATGAGCGAAGACCTTTCGAGAAAGAGACTGGGACGCGGTTTGGCGGCGCTGATCGGCGAGATCGATCGCCCGGCAGCGGCCGAAAAGCCTGGCTTGAATGCGGACGGCAAGGTGCCGATCGAGTTCCTGAGCCCGAACCCGAAAAACCCGCGCCGGCATTTTGGCGATGCGGATTTGACAGACCTTGCCCAGTCGATCCGCGAACATGGCGTGGTGCAGCCCGTGGTGGCGCGGCCGTCGCCAACGCAGGCCGGGCGCTACGAGATCATCGCCGGCGAGCGGCGCTGGCGGGCGGCGCAGCGCGCCGGGCTGACCGAAATCCCGATCATCGTTCGCGACGTCAACGATCGCACCGCGCTCGAACTGGCGATCATCGAGAACGTCCAGCGCACCGACCTCAACCCGGTCGAGGAGGCGCTGGGCTACCAGCAGTTGATCGACGACCACGGCTACACCCAGGCCGATCTCGGCAATGTCATCGGCAAGAGCCGCAGCCATGTCGCCAACACGTTGCGGCTGTTGAAACTGCCCGATGTCATCCGCGACATGCTGGTCGACGGCGCCCTGTCGGCCGGCCATGCCCGCACGCTGGTGACGGCGCAAGACCCGGCCGGGCTCGCCAAGCAGATCGTCGAGGAGGGGCTTTCCGTGCGCCAGGCCGAGGCGCTGGCGCAGATGCCGGCAGGCGGCACGCCGCCCAAGGCCAAGCCGGCGCAAGGCGGGTCGGACAAGGACGCTGACACGCTGGCGCTGGAAAAGCTGATGACGGACACGATCGGCATGATCGTGACCATCGACCACAAGGGCAAGGGCGGCGCGATCCGCGTGAATTACCGCAGCCTGGAACAGCTCGATGAATTGTGCCGGCGGTTGAAGGACGAGCGCTAGGCGGTTGCGGCGTAAGGGTATTTAGCCGGCAAATGAAGTTATGGCTTAGGATGAAGGGCTGGCGGTTGCCGGCCTTTTGTCTTTTGTGGTGCGAAGGCGCGACTTTCCTTCTCCCCTTGTGGNNCACAAGGGGAGAAGGCAAGAACCGCTCCTACCGCTGCGCCAATCTCGCGCTCTCAACCGCAATGCCAAGCAGCGCCTGCCGTGCCAGCGCCTCAGACAGGTCCGGCCTGCGCCGCGTCTGCAGCACGGCCGCCTGCAGCCGGTTCAGCGCGCGGCCCAGTGCCTCCACGTTCCAGCGCTCCAGCGCCTTTTCCACCAGCTTGCGCCGCGTGAAGAAAACCGGCGGGCGGGCGCCGGCGACGGCTGAGGCGGCGTTGCGGCCGGCGGTGTCCATCTGGCCGCGCATCACTTGAAGCTGTTGCAGCTGCCGCATTGCCGAAGACAGTACCAGGAAAGGATGACCGCCGGACAGACAGTGGCGGGTGAAGGCCGTGTCGAAGTCACCAACTTTGCCTTCCAGCACCGCGTCGACTGCATCGTCGAAGGAGGCGCCCGAGACGTCGCCGGACATCGCCCTGACGTCGTCGAGGCCGATATCCTTCTGGCCGTGCGCGTAAAGCACCAGCTTTTCGATCTCGCCGCGCGAGGCCAGCCGGTCGCCGCCGAGATTGCGGCGCAGCGCCTGGCGCGCATCGAGCGCCATCGACATGCCGGCCTTGCGCAACTCGTCGTCGATGACGCTGTCAATGTCGCGGGCCTCGTCGGCGTAGCAAGGCAGCGCCATGGCGTTGTCGGCTGCCTCGACCACGGCGCGCAGCCCGACGCCTTTTTTCAGATCGCCGGCCTCGATGAGAATGATCGCATCACGCGCGGGTTCCGCCGTCAGCGCCTTGACGTCTTCGGCCAGCGGCTTCTGGCCACTGGCGTTGCGCACCCACAAAAGCCGCCGGTCGGAAAACATCGGCACGGTGCGGGCTTCATCGAGCAGCCGGCCCTGGTCGCGATCGACCTCCGCGCCATCCAGCCGGACGACGGAAAAGGGATCGTCGAGCGGCAGGCCGGTCTTTTCGGCAAAGGCTTTTGCCCGCTCGGCGACGAGGCCACGGTCCGGGCCGTAAAGCAGGACGATCGACATGCGCGCGTCCGGCTTCGCCAGCCACGAATCGACCTCGTATCCTTTTTTCTGCGCCATGGTGGGTGGTTAGCATGGGGAAGGGCGCGAGTGAACGGAGAAGCGGCCTTCCTTCTCCCACAAGGGGAGAAGGTCAGCCGCGCATCCTTATCTGGCGGCAATCCCCCAGCAACCTTGCGCCAAATTGCGTCCCGCCCCGAAACATCGACAAGAAATTTCGCCGCCATATCTGCATCTTGGCGCGGCGTGCCGCATCGACCCCGGTGCGCGTTCTGGCCCTGATGAATTCGCACTGCGTCCGCCGCGCGGATGTGCAAATATCGGCGCCAGGCAAATGGGAGGACGATGGTCATGACCGATGCTGGCATGTTGCGGTTTCATGTGCCCGAGCCGGAGGTGCGGCCGGGCGGAACGCCGGACTTTTCCAACGTGCCCATCCCCGAAGCCGGCTCGGTGCCGCGCCCCGAGATCGATGTCGATCCGCGCACCATTCGCGATATGGCGTTTTCTATCATTCGCGTGCTGAATCGGGACGGCGAGGCGGTCGGCCCGTGGGCCGGGCTGCTCACCGACGAGGAGCTGCTCGAAGGCCTGCGCCACATGATGACGCTGCGCAGTTTCGACGCGCGCATGCAGATGGCGCAGCGCCAGGGCAAGACCTCGTTCTACATGCAGCATCTGGGCGAAGAGGCGGTGGCCTGCGCGTTCCGCAAGGCGCTGATGCCGGGCGACATGAATTTCCCGACTTATCGGCAAGCCGGCCTGCTCATCGCCGACGGTTATCCGATGGTGACGATGATGAACCAGATCTATTCCAACGAGGCCGATCCGCTGAAGGGGCGGCAGCTGCCGATCATGTACTCGTCGAAGGAGCACGGCTTCTTCTCGATCTCCGGCAATCTGGCGACGCAGTACATCCAGGCGGTCGGCTGGGCGATGGCGTCGGCCATCTCCAACGATTCGAAAATCGCGGCGGCGTGGATCGGCGACGGCTCGACCGCCGAATCCGATTTCCATTCGGCGCTGGTGTTTGCCTCGACCTACAAGGCGCCGGTCATCCTCAACGTCGTCAACAACCAGTGGGCGATCTCGACCTTTCAAGGCATTGCGCGCGGCGGCTCCGGCACCTTTGCCGCGCGCGGCCTCGGCTTCGGCATTCCGGCGCTGCGCGTCGACGGCAATGATTATCTCGCTGTGCATGCGGTGGCCAAATGGGCGGCCGAGCGGGCACGCCAAAATCTTGGGCCGACGCTGATCGAGTACGTCACCTACCGCGCCGGCGCGCATTCGAGCTCGGACGATCCTTCGGCCTATCGGCCGAAGACCGAATCCGATGCCTGGCCGCTCGGTGACCCGGTCATGCGGCTGAAGAACCACCTGATCCTGCGCGGCGTCTGGTCGGACGAGCGCCATGCCCAGGCGGAAGCGGAAATTCTCGAAACGGTGATCACGGCGCAGAAGGAGGCCGAGAGCAACGGCACGCTGCATGCCGGCGGCAAGCCTTCGACGCGCGAAATGTTCGAGGGCGTGTTTGCCGAGATGCCGCCGCATCTCAGGCGCCAACGCCAGCAGGCGGGAGTCTGACCATGCCGAGACGGACCATGATCGAGGCCATCCGCGACGCCATGGACGTGTCGATGGCGCGCGACGAACGCGTCATCGTCTATGGCGAGGATGTCGGCTTCTTCGGCGGCGTCTTCCGCTGCACGGCGGGCCTGCAGGCCAAATACGGCAAGAGCCGCTGCTTCGATGCGCCGATCAACGAATCCGGCATTGTCGGCTCGGCCATCGGCATGGCCGCCTATGGGCTGAAGCCGTGTGTCGAGATTCAGTTTGCCGACTACATGTATCCGGCCTATGACCAGCTGACGCAGGAAGCGGCAAGGCTGCGCTACCGCTCGAACGGCGATTTCACCTGCCCGATCGTGGTCCGCATGCCGGCCGGCGGCGGCATTTTTGGTGGCCAGACCCACAGCCAGAGCCCGGAAGCCTTGTTCACCCATGTGTCGGGGCTGAAGACGGTGGTGCCGTCCAATCCACATGACGCCAAGGGCCTGCTGATCGCGGCGATCGAGGACCCGGATCCGGTGATCTTCCTTGAGCCGAAGCGGCTCTATAACGGCCCGTTCGACGGCCATCACGACCGCCCGGTGACGCCATGGTCTAAGCATGAATTGGGCGAGGTCGCCGACGGTCATTACACCGTGCCGCTCGGCAAGGCGGCGATCCGCCGGGCGGGTTCCGCGCTCACCGTTCTGGCCTACGGCACCATGGTCTATGTCGCGCAGGCCGCTGTCGAAGAGACCGGCATCGATGCCGAGATCATCGATTTGCGCACCCTGCTGCCGCTCGACCTCGACGCAATAGTCGCCTCGGTGAAGAAGACCGGGCGCTGTGTCGTTGTGCATGAGGCGACGCTGACCTCCGGCTTCGGCGCCGAGCTTTCGGCGCTGGTGCAGGAGAATTGTTTCTACCACCTCGAAGCGCCGGTGGCGCGCGTCGCCGGCTGGGACACGCCCTATCCGCATGCACAGGAATGGGAATACTTCCCCGGGCCGGCCCGCGTCGGCCGCGCGCTTCTCGAAACCATGGGAGCTTAAGGGATGGGCGAACACATCATCAAGCTGCCCGATGTCGGCGAAGGCGTCGCCGAGGCCGAGCTTGTGGAATGGCACGTCAAGGTCGGCGACCTCGTGCGCGAGGATTCGGTGCTGGCCGCCGTGATGACCGACAAGGCGACGGTGGAGATCCCCTCGCCGGTCGATGGCGAGATCCTGTGGCTGGGTGCGGAGATCGGCGACACGGTGGCGATCGGCTCGCCGATCGTGCGGCTGAAGGTGGCGGGCGACGGGAATATCACGGGTGATTCGGCGGGTAACGCGCCGCCGGACCCAGCGTCATCAGCCTCGGGCAATATGGGGTCATCCTCAAACGCCGAACCGTCGTCATCCTCGGGCTTGTCCCGAGGATCTGCCGACCCTTCAAGGCCGAGCGCGACACATTCCCGTCGCCCTGTAGATCCTCGGGACAAGCCCGAGGATGACGGGCGTGCGAGGTTCGAGGGTGGTGGCCTGAAGTCCGGGGATGACGGCCGCGCGAAGGGCGCGCCGCGCCCCGAGGGCGAAAAGCCGCTGGCGTCGCCCGCCATTCGGCTCAGGGCCAAAGAGGCCGGCATCGATCTGCGCCAGGTCTCGGGGACCGGTCCTGCCGGCCGCATCAGCCATGAAGACCTCGAGGCTTTTCTGGCGCGCGGCCCTCAGGTCGCGAAGGCGTCGGGTCTCGCCCGCAATGACAGTGTCGAGGACATCAAGGTCATTGGTCTGAGGCGCAAGATCGCCGAGAAAATGTCGCTGGCGAAGTCGCGCATCCCGCACATCACCTATGTCGAGGAGATCGATGTCACAGCACTCGAGGAATTGCGCGCCGCGCTCAACAAGGAAAAGCGCAAGGGCGTCGAGCGGCCGAAGTTGACGCTGCTGCCGTTCCTGATGCGGGCGATGGTCAAGGCGATCGCCGACCAGCCCAACATCAACGCGCTGTTCGACGACGAGGCCGGCATCGTCCACCAGCATGGCGGCGTCCATATCGGCATCGCCGCGCAGACGCCGTCAGGCCTGGTGGTGCCGGTGGTCAAGCATGCCGAGGCGCGTGATCTCTGGGATTGCGCCATCGAGCTCAACCGTCTCGCCGAAGCGGCGAAATCGGGCACGGCAAGCCGCGACGAATTGTCGGGATCGACCATCACCATCACCTCGCTCGGCGCCATGGGCGGCGTGGCGACGACGCCGGTCATCAATCATCCGGAAGTAGCAATCGTTGGCGTCAACAAGATGATGGTGCGGCCGGTGTGGGACGGCACCCAGTTCATTCCGCGCAAGATGATGAACCTGTCGTCGAGTTTCGATCATCGGGTGGTCGACGGCTGGGACGCGGCGGTGTTTGTGCAGCGGATCAAGGCGTTGATCGAGACGCCGGCGCTGATTTTCGTGGATTGAGGGGGATGGTGGTGATTGCAAGGCGCGAGCCGCTGGGTTCCAGGCTCCCCTTGTGGGAGAAGGTGTCACCGAAGGTAACGGATGAGGGGTGTTCCAGGGAACGCCAACGCCTCACTCCGCTGGAACACCCCCCCCCCCCCCCCCCCCCCCGCCCCCCCCTCCCCCCCCGGGGGGGGGGGGAAAGGGGGGGGGGGGGGGGCCCCCCCTCC
>UCIA01000007.1 GCA_900472295.1 Hyphomicrobiales bacterium
TCCAAACAAAGGGGAGAAGGGAAGTACGAGCCACTTGCCTCCACCCCCGCCTTTGGTGTAATCGCTCCCGCACACTCAACGTCTTGTCTTGAAAGGAGGGCTCACGTGTTTACGTTTCATCGTCACCATCGTCAGCGTGGCCCGATTTCTGCCCTGCGAGTTCGCTTGCAGGGCTGACCAGGGACATCACGGGGTTTTTTCCCGCTTCGATTTTTTTGGTCTGCCCTTCGTGGTGCGTAACGCTGAGCCTGATGGCCGGCAAGCACACCGTCAAAGTGCATTGAGCCGGACACCGGCAAGACCAGAGAAATCACAATGGCCCTGATCAGCCTCAAATCCCTCGGCGTCACCATGAGTGCGCCGCTGTTTTCCAATCTCGACCTCACCGTAGGCACCGGCGACCGGCTCGGCATCGTTGCCGCCAATGGCCGTGGCAAGTCGACCTTGCTGAAATGCCTGACCGGCGCGATGGAGCCGACCTCCGGCGACATTTCTCGCACCCGTGGCCTGCGGGTCGGCCATGTCGAGCAGTCGGTCCCCCCTGCCCTTCTCAGCCGCACCTTCCACCAGGTGGTGGCCGATGCCTTGCCGCCGGAGCAGGCCGACAGCGAAATGTGGCGCGTCGACGTGGTGCTGGACTCGCTCGACGTGCCGGAGCCGATGCGCGAGCGGGAAATGCGGGCGCTGAGCGGCGGCTGGCAGAGGCTGGCGCTGATCGCCCGCGTCTGGGTCACCGATCCCGATGTGCTTTTGCTCGATGAGCCTACCAACCATCTCGACCTCGCCAAGATCAGCCAGCTCGAAAGCTGGCTGAACGCGCTGCCGCGCGAAGTGCCGGTGGTGATCGCCAGCCACGACCGCGCCTTCCTCGACGCCGTCACCAACCGTACGCTGTTCCTGCGCCCTGAGGAATCGCCGGTGTTTGCGCTGCCCTATTCCAGGGCGCGGCAGGCCCTTGATGAGCTAGACGCCTCGACGGCGCGCAGGTTCGAGCGCGACATGAAGGTCGCCCAGCAGCTGCGCAAGCAGGCCGCCAAGCTCAACAACATCGGCATCAATTCCGGCAGCGACCTTTTGACGGTGAAAACCAAGCAGCTCAGGGAACGGGCGGAGAAACTCGAAGACGCCGCGGTATCGGCGCATCGCGAGAAATCGGCCGGCGCGATCCGGCTGGCCAATCGCGGTACGCATGCCAAGGTGCTGATCACGCTCGACGACGCGGCGGTGGAAACGCCGGACGGCACGCTGCTGTTCAAGACCGGCAAGCGCCACATCTGCCAGGGCGACCGCATCGTTCTGCTCGGCCGCAACGGTGTCGGCAAGTCGCGTTTCGTCAATCTGATCCGCAACGCCATCGCCGAGCCGGACTCAGTGCCGAACGTCAAGGTGACGCCGTCGACGGTGCTCGGCTACAGCGATCAGGCGCTGGCCGGCATCAGCGGCGACGACACGCCGCTGGCCATGGTCTCGCGCCGCTACGATGTCGGCGAGCAGCGCGCTCGCTCTCTGCTTGCCGGCGCCGGCGTGGTCATCGAGATGCAGGAGAAGAAGATCGGCGTGCTGTCGGGCGGCCAGAAGGCGCGCCTGATGATGCTGGCGCTCCGTCTCGCCAACCCCAACTTCTACCTGCTCGACGAGCCGACCAACCATCTCGACATCGATGGCCAGGAAGCATTGGAGGAGGAATTGCTAAAGCATCAGGCAAGCTGCGTGCTCGCCTCGCATGACCGTTCCTTCATCCGCGCCATTGGCAACCGCTTCTGGCTGATCGACAAGCGGAAGCTGACCGAAGTCGAGGACCCCGAGGATTTCTTCCGCTCGGTGGCCGAGACATCGGGCTGAGGGACTACCGGAAAGCATGGGCTGCATGGTGTTGCGGCCCATGCTTTCTCATGTCTCCGAAATATTTTCAACGCTCTGTCGGATCGCCAGAATCTGCTGCGTCCTTGGGATGCCGACACGATGATGCCGGCTTCACCTGAGGAGAAAGCATCATGTCCATTCTGTCATCCATAGGACGCGTTGCCACCCGTTACGCCCAGAACCGCGCCCGCCATCGCGGCGAGCGCGAGCTTTTGTCCCTGCCGATCGAACTGCGCAAGGATATTGGCTGGCCGGAAATCGTCATCGACGCACAAAACGGCCCGCGGATCCGCAGGGCGCCCTGACCATGCGGCCCGGGAGAAGCGCTATCGATGCAGGCACCATCGGGCGACCATTGCTCAATCATGCGTGTCGCCCGACAACGGCGTCGCCTGCATCGATGCGCGCTTTTCGAACGCTTCGAACCAGCGCGCCAGCCGTGTCCGCCCGCGAAACGACGGAAGCTGGCGGAACGCCATCCAGGACAGCGTGGTGGCGAGCGCTATGTGGCCGACATGCAGCGGCGCCTCGTCGTCCAGCGTGCTGTCGATCCAGTCATAGCTCGCCTCGATCTTTTCCCTGAAGCCTTCGGCAAGCGCACCGTAACGCAATCGTTCGGGCCGCCTTTCCGTCTCCCAGCGCAATGCAATGCCCGTCTGCGCCAGCCCTTGCGCGACCGCCTGCAGCCGCAGCGCCTGCCAGCGCGCCTCGCCGTCCTGCGGCAGCAGCTTGCTTCCGTCATGCAGCGTGTCGAGATAGGCGCAGATGACATCGGAATCGAAGAGCGGCGACGCGTCCGGCCGCAGCAGCACCGGGACCTTGCCGAGCGGGTTTTCGGCGTAGACATTTGCATTGCGCAAGGTCGGGCTGGTCTCGTGATGAATGACCTCGAGCCGATCGGCAAGGCCGACCTCATGAGCGAAGACGAGCGCCTTGCGGGCGAAGGGCGAGTGGGTCTGGTAGTAGAGGATCATGGTCGTTCCAGGCGGTTGAAGAAGTTGTCCCCTGTTTCTAGCCTGCTGATAGCGAGGATTGCGCTCTGATTGGGAGCATCCGACGCAAGTTCATTTCACCCCAAAAATTGCATCGGCCCAAAAAATCGCACCGGTCCTGTAGGATTGCCGCTGCCTCATTCGTCCTAGGGTTCGCAAGGCCAGACCAAGCGCCCAGACCAACGCAAAGAGGAGCACGACATGACCGACCAGACCCCCGTTCAGCCGGCCGCGAAAGTTCTCGGTGGATTGACCCCCTATCTGCAACTGGACGGCGCCTTCAAGGCAGCCGAGTTCTACAAAAAGGCCTTCGGCGCCGAGCAGGTGTTCTTCTATCCGCCCGACGAGCAGGGCCGCACCATGCACATCCACCTGCATATCAACGGCTCGACGCTGATGATTTCCGATTTCTATCCCGAAAACGGCATGCCTGCCGTCAAGCCGCAGGGCTACACCATGCAGCTCCATCTCGGCGCCGACGAGATCGACGCCTGGTGGAAGCGCGCCGTTGACGCAGGCTGCGAAATCGCCGTGCCGCTCCAGCTGATGTTCTGGGGCGACCAGTGGGGCAACATGCGCGACCCCTTCGGTGTCGAATGGGCGATGAACGCGCCGGCGAAAAAGGGCTGACACTTCTTACCTCCCCCCTTGTGGGAGAGGTCGGATTGTCCCGAATTGCTCTTCGCAATTCGGTTGGCAATCCGGGTGAGGGGTAACCTGGCGCCAAGCTGGAGCCCCCCCCCCCCCCCCCTCCCTTTTCTTTACCCCCCCGCCCCCCCCCCCCCCCCCCCCCCGGGGGGGGGGGGGGGGGGGGCGCGAAAGATCGCCNNCACAAGGGGAGAAGGCAAGAACGCCGCTAACCAAGGAGAACCACATGTCCTATGTCGATGGTTTCTTGCTCGCCGTGCCCAAGGCAAAACTCGATGACTACAAGAAGCTGGCGCAAAAGGGTGGCGCCGTCTGGATGGAGCATGGCGCTCTGGCCTATGTCGAATGTATCGGCGACGACGTGCCCTATGGCGAGGTCACCTCGTTTCCGCGCGCCGTGCAGGCCAAGGACGATGAGGTCGTCATTTTCTCATGGGTCGTCTATGCGTCGCGAGAAAGCCGCGACGCGGTGATGGCCAAGGTGATGGCTGATCCACGTATGGATGCCGACTTGTCGACCATGCCCTTCGACGCCAAGCGCATGATCTTCGGCGGCTTCAAACCCTTCATGGAGCTTTGACGCACCCATCGCTTCGTCATTCTAGGGCGGAGCAAGGAGCGAAGCTCCGTCGCGGAGACCCTAGAATCCATTCCGTGACATTCGTCGTGAAGTGCAGCGGTGCAGAATTCTGGACCGTAGCAACGCCTGGAAGTCGCGGCATGGATCCTCGGGTCTGCGCTGCGTCGCTACGCTCCTTGCTCCGCCCGTGGATGACGAAGCTGGGAGGCCTCAGCCAATCTGCGACGAGCTCTAGTCCAGTCTATCCAGCAGCGGCTTCAGCCGGTCGCCATAGCGCTTCCACAGATCGATCGAGCCCTGATACATCGGCTGGCGCACTTGCGCGGCCGAGGCCGTGCGCACCGGACGGTCGGTCTCGTGGAACGACAGCGCCTTGTCGTCCCAGGACAGGCCGAGATGGGCGATCAGCGCCCGCGTCTGCGCTTCCTGGTCGGCGACGAAATCCTCGTAGCGCACGTCGTGGACGACACCCGGCAGAACAGCATGCCAATGCGCCATAATGTCGGTGTAGATGTTGTGGAAGTCGGCGAGCTCGCCCAGATCATAGCCGTAGCGGTGGTTGTCGCCGCGGAAATGCACCTTGTAGATCGAAAGGCAGGTCGCCGCCGCATCGCGCGCGCAGTGGATGATCTTGGCTTTCGGCAGCATCATATGGATGAAGCCGATGAGCAGGAAGTTGCCGGGCATCTTGTCGGTGACATGCCGGAAGTTGGGATAGCGGGCATGCAGCATGTCGAGATAGGCTTGGCCCGCCTCGGCAAACTCGGCGTCGGATACATCAGCCAGTCCCCAGGGAAAACCGCCCGGCATGGTCAGCGGAAATTGCCTGCCGACCGCGGTTTTCAACATGCTGAGCTCGCCGGCGCCATAGACTTGTGGATGGCTGGCGATGATCTGTTCGACCAGCGTGGTGCCGGAGCGCGGCATGCCGACGACGAAGATCGGCGTGTCGTCGGAGATCGCACTTGGCTTGTGCTTTTCGAAAAAGCCGGCGTCGAACACCGTCTTCATCGCATCGAATTCGGCCCGCGTCCTGACCGGATCATAATCGATGCCCTTGCGGCGGATCGCATTGCCTTCAGCGAAATAGTCGAAGGCCCTGTTGTAGTCCTTCAAATCGTCATTGGCCTTGCCGAGACCGAATGACAGCTGCATGCGCGCCAGGCTGTCGGCCGGTGCCTTGGCATGCTGGGCCTCCATGCCGGCGAGTTCACTGTCGCGCTCCTTCTGGCGCTTGACCTGCGTCAGCATCAGCCAGGCTTTGGCCATGCCTGGCGTGATCGCCAGCGCTTGCCGGAACAGGTCGGCCGCTTCATCAAGCTTGCCTTTTTCCATCAGCCCAACGCCGAGCCCATGCAACAGGTCGGCATCTTTCGGCCGGATCGTCAGCGCCTCGCGGAAGGTCGCCAGCGACTCTTCAAGACGCCCGGCCTCCTGCAGGGTTTCCGCAAGCCCGATGCTGGCGCGGACATGGAAAGGATTGCGCCCGACTGTGCCACGATAGATCTTTTCGGCCTCCTCGAACTGGCCGAGTTGCTTCAGCGCCGAACCGAGATTGTCGCGCGCCGCGAGCTGGTCAGGCTTTAGATCGACCGCGCCGCGGAAGAAATCGACGGCCGCGGCGATGCGGCCGAGATCGCGCATCACCGTGCCGAGATTGTTGAGGAAATCGGGATTCTTCGGCTGCAGGCGCACCGACTGTTCGATCAGCTCCAGCCCTTCGGCGCTGCGTCCGGTCTGGTGCAGCAGCAGGCCGAGGAAATGCGCCGCCGCCGCGTGATTTCCCTTGCGCGCCAGAACCTGCCGGTAGAGCGTCTCGGCTTCCTGTCGGCGCCCGGCCTGATGCATTTGCAGTGCCTGCTGCACATACTGGTCGAGGCCCGGCGGCGGCTGACCGCCAGCTCCAGCACCCGCCGCTCTTCTCTGATCTCTATTGATGGGAAACCTGCCGTGTTTTGTCCGCTTGCCGCGATCTAGGCTATCGGCGCTGCAGGTTCAAGGGAAGAGTGGGCTCGCCAGGGGCGCGGACCTCTTCGAAACCTCTGTGGCTGAAGCAATTCCAGGAAAAGTGTGACGTTCAGATCAGCCGGTTGCTCTCGGCAAGCCGGCGCTCCCGCCGCAGCGTTCCGTCGGTGTCGGCGATCTTGCGCCGTGCAGCCTCGTCACTCCTTATCGTCAGGCGCACCGACATGGCTTTCGGGAACGCGATGATTGGCTTGACCGCTACGGTCGGCCTGTCCGGCGTTTTCATGAATCTCAAAGTTTTCTCCCTTTCAGCAAAAATAAAATCAGACGCAAGGGTATTATTCCGGTGCGCAGTCGATAAAAAATTTGTTGATATGATTTCATCCTAGCAGTTTTATCCAAGATTTATATGCGATAAATTTTTAAATCGGCCGAATCGAGATAGAAACTATCTTGAATCGGACACGATTTACGTCTACATATCATGAGATCGTTTTTGGCCAAGCTTGGCACATTGTAGTGTCACAGCCGCGAGTCCGCTGCCAATCTGCAACTGATCTGATCCGGCAAAATTTGATGAACGCTGACCACGGATGTACTGGCAGCTCTCGAAAGACGCCGATTTCCAGCGATTGCCGGAAATAGGAAAGCGGGGGCTTGTCCCCGCTTTTTTGCTGCCAACGCCTACGCCTGATGCCGGAAAACATCAGGCGGAACCAGAGCCAAGCCAATGCCGGAGCGCACCACCCATTCCATCGCCCATTTCGCAGCACCCTTCGTGCTCGGCGGGCTGGAGGGGCAATTGCCTGCCGGCGACTATGACATCGATCACGACGAAGAGCTGATCGAGGGCATGTCGCGGCTTGCCTGGCGTCGCGTCGCCACCTTCATCCATGTGCCGGCAAGGGCAGTGAAGAACCCGACCACCAGCCAGCTTGTCGCCATCGACTATCTCGAACTCGAAACAGCGCTGAGGCGCGACCAGGAGAACGCAGCATGATCCGCTTCCAGCAGAATGCGCGTCCGCGCACCGACACGCCCTCGCACCTCTTCGCTATCGGCCAGACCGTGCGCATGAAGAGCCGCACCGGTCTCGCCCAGAAGGCTGCGGAGTTGTTCCAGATTAAGAGCAGGCTGCCGGTCAAGGACGGCTCGCCGCAATACCGGATCCGCAGCGAGCACGAGACTTATGAGCGCGTCACCACGGAAGACAATCTCGAAGTGGCCGACGATCCGGTTGCTGCCAACCCGGTTGTTGCCAACAGCCAGGTCGTTTGAAATCCCGGCAAACCAAGCCAACACGCAGCAGGAGCAGTCCATGTCCAAGGGTCAACAGCGAAGCAACCGCGAAACGCGCAAACCGAAGAAGGACAAGGTCGTGGCCAAACCCGCCGCCCCCTTCGGTTCGTCGGTCAAGCAGGCGGAGAGCGGCATGAAGCCGAAATCCAAGGGCTGATTATCCAGGGGGCGCCTCGTGCGCCCCTTCCGTCACCTCAAGTGCAAGGCGACGGGTTACAAGCGCGCGCAACGCCACGGAGGCTTGCTTGACCTTCTTCATCGAGTTCTACCGCTCGCGCGACGCTGACGAAGCCACGCTCGACAAGGTGTCGCTGGACGCGCCGAACCTGCGCGCCGCCCTCCAGGGCGCCACTGCGTTGTTCCACAGCCTGGCCATGCCGCAGATTCCCGACCGCCTGCGCATCTGCGACGAAGATGGCACCGAGCTCTATGCCGGCCCCGCTGATGGGGCATATCCGGCATAGGCAACGATCCCCGCTCCTTAAACGCTCAGCAAGGGCCGTCGTCGACCACACGATAGTCGGCGGCGCGAGCCTCGCAGGCGTTGGGGAAGGTGCGCATCTCGCCATGGCGACGGGCGCAGACCGGGGCGTATTCGCGGGTGCAGATTCTCGGCTCCTCGCCACCGCCGCCACCGCCTCCGCCGTCGCCACGGCAAGGGCCGTCACGCACGATACGGTAGCCCTCGCGCTCGGCAAGGCAGGCATTGGCAAAGGTCTGGCGATCGCCGCCGCGCCGCGCGCAGACCGGCTCATATTCCCTGGTGCAGAATTCCGGTCCCGGCCGCGGCGGGCGTGGACGCGGTCCGGGCCCGTCATCGACGACGACGGTGCAGGCCGCAAGAAGACCCGACAGGAAGAGGATGGCAAAACCCTGGCGCGAGAAGATTTTCGCAAGAAGTCTCATGACTATGTCTCCCTCGGGATCCCCGTCCCGGCGCAAAACGCGGCTTTCAATCCTCGCCATTCCCTTGCGAAATGCAACCCCTGTTTGCGGCGCGCCGGAGCCATGCGATGCCCTCGCCACGCCATCGTCTGGCGTTGGACTATATCCGCTGGACCATGCGTGGCCGGGCTCTGGCTGATGACCAGCTCAAGGGCCGGGTCTATCGAAGCGCCTGCGTTGGGATGCGTCGATGGTCGCGGCCCGCGGCGCTATCTTGCAACTATCACGTTTCCGTGCGATAGATTTTGTGTTCGGGCATTTGCGACCCGGAGAGCGGAACGTTTTGGACGACCTTTCCCCGATACTGTGAATCTCTGACGGCCCCGTTTTCGGCGGGGGGTTTTACCATGCGCGAATGCAGGACTGCCGAAGCAACCACCGGGACTTGCCCACGATGCCAGGCGGCGGGCAAACCACAAGACTGACACGGGTGAAGGAGTTTCCCCAATGGCCCAGACCGGCACCGTTAAATTCTTCAACGCGACCAAAGGCTTCGGCTTCATCACGCCCGACGGCGGCGCCAAGGATGTGTTCGTCCATATATCCGCGATCGAGGCTTCGGGCCTGCGTACCCTCGTCGACGGCCAGAAGGTCACCTTCGATGTTGAGCCCGACCGCATGGGCAAGGGCCCGAAGGCGGTCAATCTCAAGGCGGGCTGAACCCGCGGTGCCCGCGCGCCCGTCAGGGCGCGCGAAAAAGCACTCAAAACGTGCTTGATCGGCTTTGTGAGCCGTTCCCGAGTTTTTGAAGGCGCGACGTTTCCCGTCGCGCCTTTTTCATGTCCGCCGAAGCCGGGCAAAGGATGCCCGACCAGTTCATCGAATAGCCGATCGCCAGAGCGACGGTCTGACTGGAATTGCCTTCGGCGCAACGATCTATTTTGAGGTCTTCGGCCATTACCACTGCCTACAAAACTTTCTCTTGCCGATAGCGCTAAAATAAAGGACAAATTTCCCTTCGGGCATTTGCCGGCCCGAAAATTGACTTTATGGGATCAAAGGGAGCTTCCCATGCCGCAGACCGGCACCGTCAAATTCTTCAATCATGCCAAGGGCTTCGGCTTCATCACGCCGGACGACGGGCAGAAGGATGTCTTCGTCCACATTTCAGCCGTGCAGGCGTCGGGTCTTCCCGGTCTTGAGGATGGGCAGAAAGTCAGCTTCGACACTGAGCCGGACAAGCGCGGCAAGGGTCCGAAGGCCGTCAACCTGTCGGTCGGCTAAGCCGGCTCAAGACAGTCTGGACGGAGACTGACGAGGCGGATCGCCTTCCGCGAGCGTGTGGTTTTTGCCGCATGGACTGAACCATATCATCAAATTCCGTTCAGCCCCCGTTCAGCCACGGTCTCCTATTAATCCTCCCCAAGGCCGGACCGCATCCCCGAAAAACTACCCGGGCCGGCACGAAGGAGACCAAAATGAATCGCATCTTCAAGACCGCCATCCTGGGCGCCGCGCTTGCCGCGACCACGCTCGCCACCCTCCCCGCCGCCAACGCCGACGAATGGCGCCATCGCCATCATGGCCGCAACCATCACGGCGATGCACTCGCCGCCGGTGTCGTCGGCCTTGCGGCCGGCGCGCTGATCGCCGGAGCGCTGAGCAATCCGCAGCCGCGCTACAGCAACTATGACGACGACTACGACTACCGCGAAGTGCGGCCGGCGCCGCGCCGCTACTATGCCCAGCCGCGGGTGGTCTATGCCGACCGCTATGCCGAGCCGTGGACCCGTGACTGGTACGAGTACTGCTCGGACCGCTACCGGAGCTTCAATGCCCGCAGCGGCACGTTCACCGGCAATGACGGCCAGCAGCATTTCTGCACCGCAAATTGAGGCTTCCCTGCCCCAGACAAAAAAGCGCTGACCGCAAGGCCAGCGCTTTTTTGTTGTTCAGCGTTAATGCGCCCTGCACGGGAGTTTAAGTCAGGAACGGATTGGTCCGCCGCTCTTCTCCAAAACGGCCGCCCGGGCCATGGCCGCAGATGAAGCCGATGTCGTCGCCCAGCGGCAGAAGCTTGTCCTTGATCGAGGTGATCAGCGCCGCATGGTCGCCGCCCGGCAAATCGGTGCGGCCGACCGAGCCGCGAAACAGCACGTCGCCGACATGGGCGAACTTCGCCGCCCGGTTGTAATAGACGACATGGCCCGGCGCATGGCCGGGGCAATGCAGCACCTCGAACACATGCGAGCCGAACGACACCGTCTCGCCCTCTGCGAGAAACCGGTCGGGCACGCAGTTGCGCACCCCGGCAATGCCGTATTGCTGGCCCTGCCTCTCGAGATTGTCGAGCAACATCTTGTCGGCTTCATGCGGGCCGATGATCTCGACGCCGAGCGCCTCTTTCAGCTCCATGGCGCCACCGGCATGGTCGATATGGCCGTGCGTAATCCAAATCGCGCCGGCCGTTATCCCATTGTCCTTCAACACCGCCAGCACCTTGTCGATGTCGCCGCCCGGATCGACGACGACGCCATGCTTGTCATCCATGTCGAACAGGATGGTGCAGTTCTGCTGGAAGGGCGTGACCGGGACGATGCCGGCATTGAGCTGACCCATGATTGTCCTTTCGCTGTGTCTCCCGTGATGTAGAGGCACGGGCGGGCAACGTCCACAGTTCCACGACATCCAGGCAGACCCTGAAACGGAAATGGGCGGCCCAACGGCCGCCCATATGACGAAGCCTGAGATTTCGAGGCTTACTTCTTCATCGCGCCCATGACCGCACCGATGATGCCGGTCAGGATGGCGCCGCCGCCGGCGCCGCCGACGAGGTTGTCGATGTTCAACGCGCCACCCAATCCGCCGGTCGCCGTGGCGGCCGCTGCCGGGTCGACCGCACCGCCGCCGAGCAGGCTGCCGAGGATAGCCGCGCCGCCGACGCCGCCAACGGCGCCACCGAGGATTTTGGTCAACTGGCCCATCGCCGCATTCTTCAGCGCAACGCCGATTGCCTGACCACCGACAACACCCGCTATTACCTGTACAACGATCGCAATGAGCGTGTTCGTATCCATGTATCTAGTCCCTCCATAGCTGCCAGCCTCCCGGGCCGACACCATCATGAGACGCCGAATTAGACGAAAGTCAAATGCACAGACGCTGAAATAAAAGGGGCGGCCCGAAAACCGCCCCTGCTTGCCAAAAAAGCTGTGACTTTTGTTATTCTGCGGCTATCGCATGCTTAGGTTGCACTGCAGCAGAATAGTCATTCATCAAGGTCTTGGCGATCTCGCCGACCTCGAATCGGTAGGGACCGATCTCGGAAACCGGCGTCACTTCGGCTGCCGTGCCGGTGAGGAAGCACTGTTCGAAGCCTTCGAGTTCCTCAGGCATGATGGCGCGCTCGATCACCTCGAGGCCGCGATCCTTGGCGAGGCCGATGACGGTGCGGCGGGTGATGCCGTCGAGGAAGCAATCGGGCTTCGGCGTATGAATCTTGCCGTCCTTGACGAAGAAGATATTGGCGCCCGTGGCTTCGGCGACCTGGCCGCGCCAGTCGAGCATCATGGCGTCGGCATAGCCCTTGGCTTCGGCGGCATGCTTGGACATGGTGCAGATCATGTAGAGGCCGGCAGCCTTCGACTTCGACGGCGCGGTGCGCGGATCGGGCCGGCGCCATTCCGCCAGGTCGAGACGGATGCCCTTGAGCTTCTGCGCCGGATCGAAATAGCTCGGCCATTGCCAGATGGCGATGGCGCAGTTGATGCGGCTGTTCTGCGCCGAAACGCCCATCTGTTCGCTGCCGCGCCAGGCGATCGGCCTGACATAGGCGTCCTGGAAGCCTTGCTTCTTCAAAAGCGTGGTCGAGGCGTCGTTGAGCTCGGCTACCGAATAGGGAATCTTGAAGCCGAGCAGGCGCGCCGATTCATGCAGGCGCTCAGTATGCTCGTTCAGCTTGAAAATGGCGCCGCCATAGGCGCGCTCGCCCTCGAAGACGGCGCTGGCATAGTGCAGGCCGTGGGTCAGCACGTGGATCTTGGCGTCAGTCCATTTGACGAACTCACCGTTCATCCAGATGAAGCCGTCCAGTTGGTCGAAGGGAACGGATGCCATGGAAACCTCCCGCGGGCGGCGACCCGCACATCATTCGTGTTGTTGCATGTTTCGCGTCAGCCGCCGCAGCAGCCGGTGCCCTGAAGCGTAAGCGGATAATCGAACTCTGGCAAACTCAGGAAGTTCCGGAAAAACCGCGCTCCCTTGCCTTTTCGTTCGCAATCCGCCCAAAAGCTTGTCAAAAATTACCATTGCGGGGAAATTACGTCAATAGTACTGACATAGTTTCCCGCTGTAGACGGAGAAATGATGACGGATCGAAGCCCAGCTGCCGGAAAACCGATCAGGACGGCGATCACCGAAGAGGACGGCATCGATTTCGCCATCATCGAACTGTTCTTCTTTGCCTATCGCGATTTCACCTCCGATCCCGATCAGATCCTGGCCGATTACGGCTTTGGCCGCGCCCATCACCGGGTGCTGCATTTCGTCAACCGCCGGCCGGGGCTGACGGTCGCCGAACTGCTCGACGTGCTCAAGATCACCAAGCAGAGCCTGGCG
Source organism: Hyphomicrobiales bacterium (assembly GCA_900472295.1). Taxonomy (GTDB): domain Bacteria; phylum Pseudomonadota; class Alphaproteobacteria; order Rhizobiales; family Rhizobiaceae; genus Mesorhizobium. Next base: position 12,850 of record UCIA01000007.1, read on the forward strand.
CGGGTGCTCAAGCAGCTGATCGACACCGATCATATCGTGCAATTGCAGGGGCCGCGCGACCGCCGCCAGCGTGAACTCTACCCGACAGCAAAGGGCCGCGCCCTGGCGCTGGCCCTGGCGCGGCCACAGTCACGCCGCATCCGTGCTGCATTGGAAGATTCCGGAGCCAGCGAGCGCCCCTTGATCGAACGATTCCTGGAAGCCATGGTCAATCCGGAACTAAGGGCGCAGATCGACATTGTGCCTGCAAACATGTCAGGGAAAAGCCATGGAGACCATTGAGAGGGTGGACCAGCCGACAGCGCCGGACGATGACGCGCCGCATCTGCTTGTGGTCGACGACGACACCCGCATCCGCAATTTGCTCAAGCAGTATCTGACCGAAAACGGCTTTCGCATCACCGTCGCCGGAAATGCCGGCGAAGCCAGGCGCAAGCTCGCCGGGCTCGACTTCGATCTGCTCATCCTCGACGTCATGATGCCCGGCGAAACCGGCGTCGACCTCACCAAGGCGCTGCGGGAAGAGAAGAACGTGCCGATCCTGATGCTGACGGCGCTGTCGGAGACCGACAGCCGCATCACCGGGCTCGAGGCCGGCGCCGACGACTACCTGCCAAAACCGTTCGACCCGCGCGAGCTGATCCTGCGCATCAACAACATTCTGCGCCGCGGCGGCCCGGCGACGACGCCCAAGGTCGAGCAGCTGGTGTTCGGTCCCTACACCTTCCAGATCGCCAGGCGCGAGCTGAAGCGGGGCGGCGAGGCGCTGAAGCTGACCGACCGCGAACAGGAGATCCTGGCGATCTTTGCCGCGCGGGCCGGCGAAACCATCCCGCGACACGAGCTTGTCGGCGACGATTCGGAAGTCGGCGAGCGCACCATCGACGTCCAGATCAACCGGCTGCGCCGCAAGATCGAGCGCGATCCGTCCAATCCGGTCTGGCTGCAGACCGTGCGCGGTATTGGGTATCGGCTCAGCGTGGAATAGAATGCCGCCGACGGCCGCCCTTTGGCCATAGACGAGTGGCCATCGACGAGCGGAAGGACAAATGGCGACCACGCAACTGGAACGGCCGGAACAGGGCGGCTTCGGCGCGCGCGTATCACGCGCCCTGAAAGCAATGCCGCGTGCCTGGAAGCGGTTCTGGCGGCTGGTTGCGCTCTATATGCCGAAGCGGCTCTATGCCCGCTCGCTGATCATCGTCATCGCGCCGATGATCCTTCTGCAGTCGGTCGTCGCCTTTGACTTCATGGAACGCCACTGGGCAACCGTGACTCAGCGCCTGTCGCAGGCCACGGTGCGCGACATCGCCGCGATCATCGACATGATCGAGACCTATCCGCACGATGGCGACTACGCCAACATCATCCGCATCGCCCAGGACCGCATGCAGCTCAAGGTCGACCTGTTGCCGCCCGACCCACTGCCGGCTCCGGGACCAAAACCCTTCTTCTCGATCCTTGACGATGTCCTTTCCACCGAGATCACGCGCCAGATCAACCGACCGTTCTGGATCGATACGGTCGGCAATTCTAATATCGTCGAGGTGCGCGTCCAGCTCGAGGGCAAGGTGCTGCGCGTCTTCGTGCGCCGCAGCCAGGCTTATGCCTCCAACACCCACATCTTCCTGATCTGGATGGTCGGCACGTCGCTGGTGCTTTTGACGATCGCCATTCCTTTCCTGCGCAACCAGATCCGGCCGATCCTGTCTTTGGCCGAGGCCGCCGAAAGCTTCGGCAAGGGCCGGCCGATGCCGCGCGATTTCCGCCCGCGAGGCGCAGAGGAGGTTCGCCGCGCCGGCTTTGCCTTCATCCAGATGCGCGAGCGCATCGAACGCCAGCTGGAACAGCGCACCGCCATGCTGACCGGCGTCAGCCACGATCTGAGAACCATCCTCACCCGCTTCAAGCTGCAGCTGGCGCTGGCCGGCGGCAAGCCCGAGACCAAGGCAGCCCTCAACCAGGACATCGACGACATGCAGTCGATGCTGGAAGGCTATATCGCCTTTGCCCGCGGCGAGGCATCGGAAGATGCCGGCCATTTCGATCTCGAGGCCTATTTCCAGAAGCTCGGCGAGGAAGCGTCGCTGCACCAGCGCAAGCTGTCGACCGTGCTCGCCGGCGATCCGGATGTGCATGTGCGGCCCCACGCTTTCGCCCGGCTGTTGTCCAACGTCGCCGGCAACGCCTTCCGCTACGCCAAGACCGTGGAGATCAACGCCAACCATGGCCGCGGCTCGCTTGTCGTCACCATCGATGATGACGGTCCAGGCATTCCGCTGGAAAAGCGCGAGGAGGTGTTCAAGCCTTTCGTGCGGCTGGATGAGGCGCGCAACCTCGACGCCAGCGGCACCGGGCTTGGCCTCTCCATCGCCCGCGACATTGCCCGCAGCCATGGCGGCGACATCATGCTGGACGACAGCCCGCTCGGCGGCCTGCGAGCGGTGATCAAGGTGCCCGCCTGATCAAAGCATGATCCTGGAAGGCGTGCTCAGCCAAAACCACCTTCATCCGCCCGTCATGAAACCATGGTCAAGAGCGCGCATGAAGCGCGCGACCTCAGCTGATTCGGCCCAGCCGCCTCACTTCGACCTCGTGCCCGCCAGGGTGCGCTGGAGCGAAGCGAGGGCTGCCGCCTGGGCGCCGTTCCGCCATCGCATCAAGGCAACCGACGATCCGAGCAAAGGGCCGCCATGCGTATCCTGATGGTCACCGACGCCTGGCGCCCACAAGTCAACGGCGTCGTCCACACGCTGGAGCGGCTGACCGAAACGCTGAAATCCTTCGACGTCGAGGTCGACTTCCTGACCCCGAACATCTTTCGCACCCTGCCCTTGCCAACCTACCCCGATATAAGGCTGGCGCTGACGACGCCCGGCAACGTCGCGCGGCTGATCGATCAGCGCAAGGCCGACCACATCCACATCGTCACCGAAGGGCCGCTCGGCATCATGGCGCGGCGCTACTGCCGCAACGCCGGCCGACCCTTCACCACCAGCTATCACACGCGCTTTCCCGAATATCTCAGCGCCCGCCTGCCGGTGCCGGAGAGCTGGGCTTATCGCTGGCTGCGCGATTTCCACAATTCGGGGCAAGGCACGCTGGTCGCCACCCAGTCATTGGCCGACGATCTCGCTTCGCGCGGCTTCAACAAGCTCAGGCCATGGACGCGCGGCGTCGACACCGAGCATTTCCGCCCGGACAAGAAGAAGGACCTCGGCTTTCCCGGCCCTGTGTTCCTCTGCGTCGGTCGCGTCGCCATCGAAAAGAACCTGGGCGCTTTCCTCGATCTCGACCTGCCCGGCAGCAAGGTCATCGTCGGCGAGGGTCCGGAGCTGGCAAAACTCAAGGCGAAATACCCGCAGGCGCATTTCATGGGTCACCGACCAAACGACGAACTGGCCGAGATCTACGCTTCTGCCGACGTCTTCGTGTTCCCCAGCCGCACCGACACGTTCGGCAACGTCATCATCGAGGCGCTGGCCAGCGGCACGCCGGTCGCCGCCTATCCCGTGACCGGGCCGATCGATATCGTCGGCGACGGCATTGGCGGCGCGGTGTCGACCGACCTGCGCGAAGCAGCCCTCGCCGCCCTCAACGTCGACCGCGCCGAGGCGCGTGAACGCGCCATGCGCTACAGCTGGAAAGCCTGCGCCGAAATGTTCATGGACACGGTCGAAGAGGCGCTCGGCACGACACGCAAGCTGGCCGCCTAAAACAACCTGCCGCCGTCAGGCACCTTGCGCTCGATCGCGCCGAGCACGACCGCGCCCTCCTCGTCGGGAAATCCCAACGTCAGCACTTCCGACATGAACGGACCGATCTGGCGCTGCGGGAAATTCACCACCGCAAACACCTGCCGTCCCACAAGCGTTTCCGGCGCATAGTACTTCGTGATCTGCGCCGACGATTTCTTCACCCCGATCTCGGGGCCGAAATCGATCTTCAGCTTGAATGCCGGCTTGCGCGCCTCGGGGAACGGCTCGGCCTCGACGATGGTGCCGGCACGGATGTCGACACGATCGAAATCGGCAAAGCTGATCTCAGGTTTGCGCGCGTTGCTCGAACTCATCTTCTTCCTATGGGACGATCAGGCATTGCCATAGGTCTCGAACAGGACGCCGGCCAGCGCATCCTTGGCCGAGGTTCCCGACCAGACGACGAACTGGAAGGCCTGGAAATAGCATTCGCAGGCTTCCAGCGCCGATGACAGCAGCACCTCGACCTGCTGGCTCGACGGCTCGACGCCGCCGGCGAGCAGCAGCGACTGGCGAAACATGATCGCGCCCTCCTGCTCCCAGAGATCGAAATGGCCAAACAGCATCTGCTCGTTGATCAGCGACAGAAGCCGCATCACTTCCAAAGCACGCGCTTCAGGCACCTTGATGTCGAAAGCGCAGGCCAGATGCAGCGCCTCGAAATCCTCCATCCATGAGAAGGAGACGTGATAGTCGGTCCAGCTGCCGGCAACCGAGATCGAGATTTCATCATCGCCGGCCCGCTCGAAGGCCCAGTCATTGTTGTGAGCTACCTGCTCGATGACATCCACCGGATGGATTTCGCGGGAGAATTCGAGTTCGAGAAGTTCCATGGAATGCTTCCTGTGTTCAGGGGAGCGCCACACGCTCCGCGGGGCACACACGACGAACAATCTTGTCTAGAACTCGGACGGCCAGGACTTTCTTCGCGCTAAAGACTACTTCACGACGCAAAGACCCCAGACCGGACCCCACCGCCCGGCCGCATGACCCTGCTCCGAATCATGCAACAAATTCAGTCTATTGATCGGGAGTCGCGTGAACAGCCCAATTTTTCGCACTGCGTCATTCGCATGTGGAAAGGCGCTGTCACAAAGATTCATGCATTGCCGGTAAACGATTCACGGCAAAGCACTTTTTGGGATTGTGCTTTGTGGAAAAGTTTAAGGATTATTTTTTTGCTTTGGGCTTTGCCGCGGCAGCCGGTGCGGCCTGTCCGGTCAATTCGGCCAGCATGACCTCGAGCGCATCGATGCGGGCGGCCAGTCTGGTGTTCTCTTCGCGGGCCTTGGCGGCCATCTCGCGTGCTGCCTCGAACTCCTCGCGCTGCACCACGTCCATGGTGTTGAGGATGCGCTCGGCCTGCCCCTTGAAGGCCGTCTCCACCTCGCGGCGCACACCTTGCGCGGCGCCCGCGGCATCGGTCATCAGCTTGGCGAATTCATCGAGAATGCGGTTCGGTCCAGTCGACATGGCAAATCCTCGCTTGCTCGAACTGACGTAGTGGCGCCGAGCGCGGAATGCAAGAACGTTGCGATGGCTGCGGCATCGCACCTCGCCAGCCGGCCTGTACGTGGTGGCGCCACGTCGACTATTGTAGTGCTTTCAAGCCGGCTCGCGTCAAGCCGCTCTCATTCAGGATTCAATCAATGGCAACGCCCCCGCGCCGACCGACCAATCCGATGGAAGCCGCCGAGGCTGCCTTCAAGCCGATCAAGAAACCGGCGGCAGCCCCCATTCGCGAACCTTCAGCCGCACCAAACGTCAGGGAACTCGTTTCGATCCGGATCGATCGCGCCGTGCTCGACCATTTCCAGGAAGATGGCGCCGGCTGGCAGGACAGGATCAACGACGCGCTCAGGCAATTGGTCGCCGGCAAGCCGCAGGGTTGAGCCCGCCATCTGCGACTTCAAGGCAACCACCACCTTGCCTTGACCCCGCCAAAACCCTGCCGCATGGTCCGCGCCCAAACGCGAGCCCTTCCGGGAGACCCTGTTGAACGACTATTTGCTGCTGCCGATGGCGTCGCTGCCCTTCCCCAACATCGACCCGATCCTGGTTCAGATCGGACCGCTGGCCGTGCACTGGTACGGCATCGGCTACATTGTCGGCATCCTGTTCGCCTGGTGGTATGCCAAGCGGCTTATAACCAACCCAAAGCTGTGGCCTGACGGCGTCTTGCCGATGAAGCCCATAGACCTCGACGATTTCATCGTCTGGGCTGCCGTCGGCGTCGTGCTTGGCGGGCGAACCGGCTTTGTGCTGTTCTACGACCTCAAGCGCTATATCGACCATCCGCTCGACATTCTCGCCATCTGGCAGGGCGGCATGTCGTTCCATGGCGGCCTGCTTGGCGTCATCATCGCCATGACGCTGTTTTCCATCAAGCGCGGCATCCGCACCTGGACGCTGTTCGACGTCGTGGCGGCCGGCGTGCCGGTCGGCCTCGGCCTCGTCCGCGTTGCAAATTTCGTCAATGCCGAATTATGGGGCCGCGTCACCGATGTGTCCTGGGGCGTCGTCTTCTGCAACGAGCGTCTGCTGCAGTCGGCGCAGGGTTGCGTCGCCGGCCTGGAACCCCGCCATCCGAGCCAGCTCTACGAAGCCTTGCTCGAGGGCGTGGTGCTGTTCCTGGTCCTGCGCTTCCTCACCCATTCGCGGATGAAGCTGAAGACGCCGCGCTTTGTCGGCGGCGCCTTCATCTGTGGCTACGGCCTGTCGCGCATCTTCGTCGAGTTCTTCCGCGAGCCCGACCAGCAGCTCGGCTACCTCCTGGGTGGCTGGCTCACCATGGGCATGGTTCTGTCGCTGCCGATGGTGCTGGCCGGCATCTGGGCGATGGCCACCGCCAAACCGGCGGCGCAAACACAGCCGGCATGACACGGCTGAAGACCCGCATCGTCGATCTGATCGGTGCGCTGGGCCCCCTTCCCGTCAACGAGTACATGGCGCTCTGCCTGTTCGATCCAAGCGACGGCTACTACACGACGCGCGAGCCATTCGGCGCCGAGGGCGACTTCGTCACCGCGCCGGAGGTCAGCCAGATGTTCGGCGAACTCATCGCGGTCTGGCTCTATCAGGCATGGTTGGCGATCGGCCGGCCGCTGCCGGTCACCGTCGCTGAAATCGGCCCGGGACGCGGCACGCTGATGAAGGACATGCTGCGCACCTTGTCGCGGATCGATCCGGCACTCGCCACTGGTGCGTCCTTCGCTCTGATCGAGACCAGCCCGCGATTGACCGAAATCCAGAAACAAACGCTCGCCGGCAGTTCGGTTGAGCTCGGCTGGCACGAAACCATCGCCACGCTACCGCAGGCGCCGTTGCTGATCGTCGGCAACGAGTTGTTCGACGCCGTGCCGATCCGCCAGTTCATCCGCGCCGGCACCGGCTGGCGCGAACGGATGATCGGCCTCGATGACGCAGATGAACTGCGCTTTTTCGCCGGCGCCGGTTCGGTCGAGACAAGTGTGCTGCCGGACAATGCCGCCGAGGCGCCGCAAGGCGCCGTTGTCGAGGTGGCGCCGGCCCGCGCCGCACTGATGGCGGCCATTGCCGAGCGGATAGCGAGCCATGGCGGCGCCGGGCTGTTCCCTGACTATGGCCATCTCCAGCCCGGCTTCGGCGACACGTTGCAGGCTGTGCGCAAGCACGCTCACGAGGATGTGCTGGCTAATCCCGGGCAAGCCGATCTCACCGCCCATGTCGACTTCGCGGCACTGGCCGCCGTCGTGCGGGCGCATGGCCTCGATGTGGAATTGTCGACGCAGGGCGACTTTCTGCTTGGCATGGGATTGCTTGAGCGGGCCGGCCTGCTGGGCAGCCAGGCAAGCGAGGACGCGCGACAAACCATTGCCGGCGCCGTCGAGCGCCTCGCCGGACCCGATGCCATGGGCACGCTGTTCAAGGTCCTGAAAATCCTGCCACGCCAGCCGGGCTGACGTCAGAGGTCGTTTACCTGCCGCCCTGCCACGCCGCCAAGATAGGCCTCCCAGACATGGTCGCACATCAGCCGGCGATAGTGCCGCGTGCTGATCAGACTCCGATACGAAGCGCCGCCGACATGAAAGAAGGCGCCGTCCAGCATACGATGATCGGCCTCTATGCCGCCGAGCTTCAAGCTGACCGTGGTCCTTTGGGAATTTGCGATGTTGCTGTCATCCAGCCGGTCGCGCAGCATCGGCCAATTGCCGCCGCCCGTATCGAGCCCGGTGTCGAAGCGGGGTGTGAAATCGAGATCGAGGTCCGCGACGACGGCAAAGCGGAAGAAGCAGTGTCCAGCCCAGAAATACCACCCCTCATGGCCTCTCTTGGCGGGATATTTGGTACCATAGGCGTCCTTGCCCTCCATGCGCCGGGCGATATCTATCGGGGCCACCGGAAAGCAGTCATGGTCGAGAAAGCCGAACAGTTCGGGCCGCAACGGGCGCACGATGTTGTGGAAGACCCAGTTCATCGAAATGCCGTGCGAGCGGTTCGGATTCCATTCCGGATTTCGCGGGAGGCCGAAATAGGCAATGCCGCGCGACCGGCAGATGGCCTCGACCGTCTGCCGCGCCGCGGGCTTGGATGAATTGTCGATGACCACCAGCGTCATCCCGCTCGAATAGGTCAGCCACGACTGGGTCAGTGCATCGATAACCCAGGGCGTGTTGTAGGCGATGGCAAAGCAGAAGCGGCGCGAACCGGTCCGCCTGAGGCTTTCGGCGAATTCCGCCCCCGCCGCCGCATTGCGTGAGCGGAAATAGCCTTTCACCAGCCCGTTGCGAAAATCCTTCGCCTTGCGCACCTGTCGGTTCCGGTGGATCTGTCGGATCAGGTCTTTGACTGGCTTCCAGCCCATTGAAACTTTCGCTCGCCCTCGAACTCGCCTGATCTTTGCCTATAGCCGAAAGCCCGCTTTTCGCCAACGCAGCACGGCTGCCGCAAATGCCTGGCCGAACTTCGCCTTGACGAAAGCGCTTGCGCGGACAACAAACCCATCCATGCTGAATCAGACCAAACCGGATCCTGTTCGCTCGCCGCTGCTGGAATCGGCGACGCCGCAAGGCGTCCGCCATGGCTATTTCACCCGTGTCGGCGGTGTCTCCGGCGGCATCTACCAGGGGCTGAACATCGGCACCGGCTCGGATGACGACCAGAGCCTGGTCGCCGAGAACCGCCGCCGCGTCGCTGCCTGGATGGGCGTGCCGGCCAGCCATTTGCTCACCGCGCATCAGGTCCACTCGCCCGACGTCGTCATTGCCAGGGAACCCTTCCCCGGCTCTCGGCCCAAGGCCGACGCCATCGTCACCGACCGGCCAGGCATCGCCATCGGCGCTTCGACCGCCGATTGCGGACCGGTCCTGTTCGCCGATGCCGAGGCGCGCATCATTGGCGCGGCCCATGCCGGCTGGAAGGGCGCCTTCACCGGCGTGCTTGAAAACACCATTGCCGCGATGGAAGGCCTCGGCGCCCGCCGCGAGCGCATCGTTGCGGTTCTCGGCCCTTCGATCGGACCTGACAATTACGAGGTCGGGCCGGAATTCGTCGCCCGCTTTGTCGAGGCCGACGCCGATAACATCCGCTATTTCATGCCATCGGCCAATCCGGGGCATGCGATGTTCGACCTCAACCTCTATACGGTCGACCGGCTCACAAAGGCCGGCGTGACCGCGCAGGGGCTTGGTCGCTGTACCTATGCCGAGGAGGATCTCTTCTTTTCCTACCGGCGCACGACGCATCGCAAGGAACCGGACTACGGTCGGCAGGTTTCGGCAATTGTTTTGGAGAATGACTGATGGCGCTGCATTTCGAACGCTCGGAGTTTGATGCCCGGCGCGACCGGTTGATGATCGAAATGACCGAGAAGAAGCTCGACGCCGTGCTGCTCTTCGCCCAGGAAAGCATGTACTGGCTGACCGGCTACGACACGTTCGGCTTCTGCTTCTTCCAGTGCCTGGTGGTGAAGGCCGACGGCTCGATGGTGCTTTTGACCCGCTCGGCCGACTTTCGCCAGGCGCGCCACACTTCGATCATCGACAACATCGTCCTGTGGACCGACCGCGACGGCGCCAACCCGGCGATCGACCTGCGCAACCTGCTCAACGATCTCAACTTGCTCGGCGCCCGCATCGGCGTCGAATACGACACCCATGGCCTGACCGCCTTCAATGGCCGCCGCGTCGACGAGCAGTTGCAGACCTTCGGCCAGATCGCCGACGCCTCAGGCATTGTCGGGCGTCTGCGTCTGTTCAAGAGCCCGGCCGAAATCGCCAAGGCCGAAAAAGCCGCCAATCTTTCCGATGACGCGCTCGACGCGGCTTTGCCGCTGATCAAGCAGGGCGGCGACGAAGCACTGATCCTCGCCGCCATGCAGGGCGCGGTCTTTGCCGGCGGCGGCGACTATCCGGCCAACGAATTCATCATCGGCTCCGGCGTCGATGCGCTGCTCTGCCGCTACAAGGCCGGACGCCGCAAACTGACCAAGAACGACCAGTTGACGCTGGAATGGGCCGGCGTCTTCCATCACTATCACGCGCCGATGATGCGCACGGCGCTGACCGGTAAGGTCTCGAAGCGCCACCAGGAGCTTTTTGACGCTGCCCGCGCCGCCTTGCTGGCGGTCGAGAAGGCGATGATATCAGGCAACAGCTTCGGCGACGTTTTCGACGCGCATGCCCGCACGCTGGAGGCCCACAATCTGACCAAGCACCGGCTCAACGCTTGCGGCTATTCGGTCGGCGCCCGCTTCACCCCGTCCTGGATGGACATGCCGATGTTCTACCAGGGCAATCCCGAGCCGATCGCGCCCAACATGACGCTGTTTGCGCACATGATCATCATGGACTCCGAAACCGAGACGGCAATGACGCTTGGCCGCACCTACCTCACCACCGAATCCCAGCCGAAGCCGCTTTCACGCCATGATCTCGACTTGATCGTGCAGTGAATCCATAATGGTCGGTTCACGCGGGGGCGTTCACTAATAAGGAGTTTTCGGGCAGATGAGACGATCGCATGTGACGACCGTGTCATTGCTCGCAGCGCTTGTGCTGGCCGCCTGCACCAACGCCAAGGACGTCCTCGAACCCTCCGCCATCACGCCGCCCGCAGCCTCGGCCCAGCCGGCGCAGCCTCTATCGGCAGCCCCAGGCACTACCACCCCTGCCACGCCGACGCCGTCGTCACCGGCTACACCCGCTACGCCTGCCAATCCCGCGCAGAGCGCCGCCGCTTTGTCGAAGACGCGGCTGCAGATCGCACCGATCGTCGGCGCCTCGGTGGAAGCGGCAACGCCGCTGACATCAGAACTTCAGACCCGCGCCAGGCAGCGCGGCATCACCCTCGCCGGCAGCGCCGACCAGGCGGCGACGCACGTGCTGAAGGGCTATTTCTCGACCATGACGGAAGGCAAGGACACCACCGTCATCTATGTCTGGGACATCTATGACCCCGCCGGCAACCGGCTGCACCGCATCAACGGCCAGCAGAAGGCGCCCTCGGTTGGTGGCGCTGAAGGCTGGCCCGCGGTTGCGCCCGCAACCATGCAGGCAATAGCCGACCAGACGATCGAGCAGTTCGCGGCCTGGCTCGGCGGCAGCGCCGGCTGATCCGCCTGTTGCCGGCTTTCATCACCGCCGTTGACGTTTTTGAGATTAGCCGGCGGATTCACACCAACGAGGCTTGCAATACCGCCACGGCTCGCTAAAAGCCCGGTTAAGAGGACCTCCCCATCCTTCGCCAGGAACGGTGCATGAAGCTTTTCGCGGGCAATTCCAACCGGGTGCTGGCCGAAGCAGTCGCCCGCTATCTCAACGTCCCGCTGGGCAAAGCCAGCGTCAGACGCTTCGCCGATCAGGAAATCTTCGTCGAAATCCAGGAAAATGTGCGCGGCGAGGATGTCTTCATCCTGCAGTCGACCTCGTTTCCAACCAACGATCATTTGATGGAACTGCTCATCATGATCGATGCCTTCATGCGCTCCTCGGCCAAGCGCATCACGGCGGTCATTCCTTATTTCGGCTATGCCCGGCAGGATCGCCGGGCGTCCGGCCGCACGCCGATCTCGGCCAAGCTGGTCGCCAACATGATCACCCGCGCCGGTGTCGACCGCGTTTTGACGCTCGACCTCCATGCCGGCCAGATCCAGGGCTTTTTCGACATCCCGACCGACAATCTGTTCTCGGTGCCGGTGATGGCCCGCGACGTGAAGGCGAAATACAAGCAGCTTGCCAATGTCGTCGTCGTTTCCCCCGACATTGGCGGCGTCGTCCGTGCCCGTGCGCTGGCCAAGCGCTTCGACGCGCAGCTGGCCATCGTCGACAAGCGCCGCGAGCGGCCCGGTGAATCCGAAGTGATGAACATTATCGGTGCTGTCGCCGGCAAGGATTGCCTGCTGATCGACGACATCGTCGATTCCGGCGGCACGCTGTGCAATGCCGCCGATGCGCTGCTGGCCAACGGCGCCACCAGCGTCACCGCCTACATCACCCATGGCGTGCTGTCGGGCGGCGCTGTCGCCCGCATCAGCGGCTCGAAGCTGCAGGAACTGGTGATCACCGATTCCATCCAGCCGACGCAGGGCGTGCTCGACGCGCCGAACATCCGCGTCATCTCCATTGCCGACCTGATGGGTGAGGCGATTTCGCGTACGGCGACCGAAGAATCGGTGTCGAGCCTGTTCGACTAATCCATGTTGCCCAAAAGCGTGCCCACGGGGCTTGGCCCGGGGGTTATCTCGTTTTTTTGGAATCTGCCCCCAAAACCGTCGCGAAAGGAGCGCAGCTGATGCGCAATCGAATCAAGGCTGCGGGCATCGCAGGAATGCTTCTCGCAATCGGCGTCGCCAGCGCGGCCTTTACGCCGGCAATCGCTCCGGTTTCGACCGCGCAGGCCCAAACGGAATATCTTCCCACCGAGAAGGATTTCATCGGCAAATGGAGCATTGCAGGGTCCGCAATCCGGCCACCACGTGATCTCAAAGAGCCGGCGAAGCCCGAACAGGAAGCGGCTGCAACCAAGTTTCAGCAGACTGTGACCGCCTTTTATCGTGCCTTCGACTATCTGGAGATCACGGCGGACGGACGCTACAATTTTCACCAGCCGGGTGACGCCGCATCGGGGCCTTGCGTCTGGTGCGGGACATGGTCGTTCAAGAACGATTCCCTGTGGCTCGAACTGGACACGGCGCCGAGGCTCGACATCTACGCCGAGGGCGGCGACATGCAGATGACCTACACGGCCGAGCCTGAAGAGACGTCACGATACAAATGGCTTGTTTTCAGCTGGACCAAGGCTGATTGACCTGAAGGGCAGGCGTTCTTGCGCGCGCACGGCGACCGAAGAATCGGTGTCGAGCCTGTTCGACTAAGCGCGCGCACACACATTAGCGGCTCGTAATCTGCATTGTTGCTGGAAGCAGACATTTCTCCTGACGCGCTTACCATGCATACTGCCCCTCCAAACAATGGAGGAGTAGCAGATGCGGCGTAGGACTTTGCTCGGGCTTGCGGTTTCCATCGCAGCCACCCTTTCGGCGCCGGCGGCCTGGGCCGCCGATTTTCCGGACCGGTCCATCACAATGGTTGTCCCCTTTTCCGCCGGCGGTTCGACGGATCTCGTCGCGCGTCTCGTCGCCAACAAGATGTCCGAGAAGCTGGGGCAGCAGATTGTCGTCGAAAATGTCGGCGGTGCCGGCGGCAGCATCGGTGCTGCCCAGGTCGCCCGGGCCGAACCGGACGGCTACACCATCCTCATGGGCACGGTAGCAACACACGCGCTCAACCCGCTGATCCTGAAGACAAAGCCCTACGATGCGGAGAAGGATTTCGCGCCGATATCGCTGCTTGTCCTGGTACCGAACGTCCTGGTCGTCAACCCTCAGTTTCCGGCGAAAGACGTCAAGGAACTGATCGAGATGCTGAAGAAGGACCCGGACAAATACGCCTATGCGTCATCGGGCAACGGCACCCCGCTGCATCTCTCGGGCGAGCTTTTCAAATCGATGGCCGGCGTCAGCATGCAGCACATACCCTACAAGGGTGCCGGACCGGCCTTGAACGACGTTATCGGCAATCAGGTGCCGATGATGTTCGACAACCTGCCGTCTTCATCGGGCCATATCAAAAGCGGGACGCTGAAGGCTCTCGGCGTGACAACCAAGGAGCGCGTGCCCTCCTTCCCCGACGTGCCAGCCATTGCCGAAACCATTCCCGGCTATGAAACCTACAGCTGGAACGCTCTGTTCGCGCCCGCCGGCACGCCGCCGGAGGTAGTTGCCGTGCTTCAGAAGGCGGCAGCTGAGTCCCTGAAGGACCCGGACGTGATTGCCCGCATGGGCCAGTTCAGCGCCTCGATCGTGTCCTCCACCCCGGAAGAGCTGGGAGCGCATGTGAAGGCCGAACTCGCCAAGTGGGAGCCGATCGTCAAGGCCAGCGGCGTTCAGCTGGACTAGGCAGCGCCGATGCACACTCCGGCGCCTCTTCAGGGCGTCGGAGCCTCAAGACGAGGCTGAGCCCGCCGCATGCCTTCGTCACGCGCGCCGCGCATATAGCCGCGCGGCGAGGCGCCCAGCATGCGCTTGAACATGGTGATGAAGGCCGGCACGCTGTCATAGCCGAGGTCGAGCGCCACCCTGGTGATCGGCTCGCCATCGGCGAGCCGGGGCAGTGCCGCGAACAGGCATGCCTGCTGGCGCCATGTCGACAAGGACAGCCCGGTCTGGCGGTGGAAGGCGCGGGTGAACGAGCGCCGGCTCATCCCGGCTGCATCGGCCCACTCGTCGATCGTGGCATGCGGCGACGGTGCCGCGACGAACCGCCGGCACAGCGCCGCCAGCTTCGGATCGGACGGGAACGGCAGGCCGAGCGGCCGTTCCGGCAAGGTCGGGATCTCGTGCAGCAACAGGTTCATGATCAACCCGCCGCGTCCCTCAAGTTCGCCGCCCTGCGGCAGCTTTTCCGATTCGACGATCAGGCTGTGCATCAACTCGGTGACGCCGACGACGCGCAAACCTTCCGGCAGGCCGGGGATTGCGCCCGGCATGACATAGACCGAACGCATCGAGACATCGCCCAGCATTTCGACCGAATGCTCGGTGCCGGCCGGTATCCACATTGCGTGGTCGGGCGGCACCATCCAGCGCCCGTACCTGGTCGTCACCAGCACCACGCCGACCAGCGCATGCAGGAACTGGCTGCGGCTGTGGCGGTGCTGCGGCACATGGTAACCGTCGGGATATTCGGTCGGCAAAGCCACCGCCGGCCCCGAAACCTCCTCCAGCCACTGCCAGCGGCTTTCATGCAATTGGCCGAGATCGGCATTGCCGGCGCGGAAGATGTCCCTGCCATGTGGCATAAGCTATGGCCCACTTGCGAAACTAATGGACCAAACCACGAAAGAAGTCGCCCGGCAAGCAGCATATAAGGCCACTGTCCCCCAAGGCGCTTCAGACGAGCGTCCTTAAGGCGGTCCGCAGATGCGGCCGCCAAGCCTGCCCGCGGGCAAACGCCCGCCAAAAAGACCTCGGAGCCTGCCTTGACCGATACGACAGCAACCAGCATTGCGCCGCCGGCGCCCGCCAGCCTCCCGTCAGCCCAGGCAACTGCCTTCACCGTCATCCTGGCGGTGAGCTTTTGCCACGGCATCAACGACATCATGCAGTCGCTGCTGCCGGCGATCTATCCGCTGCTGAAAGAGAATTACGGTCTCGATTTCTGGCAGATCGGTCTTTTGACCTTCACCTTCCAGGTCACGGCGTCGCTGCTGCAGCCGATCATCGGCATGATCACCGACAAGCGGCCGATGCCCTATTCGCTGCCCTATGGCATGGCTTCGTCGCTGATCGGCCTGATCGTGCTGGCCTATGCCGGGCACTATTATCTGCTGCTGATCGGCGCCTCGCTGATCGGCATCGGCTCGGCGATCTTCCATCCGGAGTCTTCGCGCATTGCCCGCTTCGCCTCGGGCGGCCGCTTTGGCCTGGCGCAATCGCTGTTCCAGGTCGGCGGCAATTTCGGCCAGTCGATGGGGCCGCTGCTCGCCGCTTTCATCGTCGTGCCCTTCGGCCAGACCAGCATTGCCTGGTTCGCCATCGGCTCGCTGATCGGCATCATCGTCTTGTCGCGGGTCGGCGGCTGGTACAGCCGCATGCGCGCCGCGCAGGGCAACCGCAAGGCGGCAAGCTTCGTCTCGCCCTTCCCGCGCCGCAAGGTGATGTGGGCGCTCGCCGTGCTGACGCTGCTGGTGCTGACCAAGAACGCCTACATCGCCTCGCTCTCCAGCTATTACACCTTCTATTCCATCCAGAAGTTCGGCGTGTCGGTGCAGATGAGCCAGGTCATGCTGTTCCTGTTCCTCGGCGCCTCGGCGCTGGGCATCCTGCTCGGCGGCCCGTTCGGCGACCGCTACGGCCAGAAGGCGATGATCTGGTTCTCGATCGTCGGCGTGCTGCCGTTCACGCTCGCTTTGCCCTACGCCAATTTCGAATGGACGATGATACTGACGGTGCTGATCGGCCTGATCCTGTCCTCGGCCTTCTCCAACATCGTGGTGTTTGCGCAGGAACTGGTGCCGGGGCGTGTCGGCACGATCGCCGGCATCTTCTTCGGCTTCGCCTTCGGCATGGGCGGCATCGCCGCTGCCGTGCTCGGCGTCATCGCCGACATGAAAGGCATCGATTTCGTCTTCCAGATCTGTTCGTACCTGCCGCTGCTCGGCCTGCTGACGGTGTTCCTGCCCAACATGAAGGAAGCCAGGAAGGCGCAGGCTGCGGCGTAAATCGGTCGATTTTCCCGATTTGACACGAGGGCGCGGCATTGCTGCGCCCTCTGTGATTCTTTCACCATGCGCGCCGGCTGAAAAGCCGCTAGGAGATTCTCTCCTCAAGCGCTGATCCATGCGCAGGGTTCCGAGCGGGGAAAGGCAATCCGTAATGTCCAGACTAAAAGGCAAATCCGCATTGATTACCGGCGGCACCAGCGGCATCGGCCTGGTGACAGCGCAACGTTTCATTGAGGAAGGCGCGCGCGTCGCCATCACCGGCACCAATGCGGGCCGTCTGGAAGAGGCCCGCGACACACTTGGCAACGATGTGCTCGTCATTGCCGCCGATGCCGGCGATGCAGCAGCCCAGAGCGACATCGCCCGGCAGGTCGGCGAAACCTTCGGCAAGCTCGACGCACTTTTCCTCAACGCCGGCATCGCCGATCTGCGCCCGCTTGGCGACTGGACCGAGGCGGCGTTCGACAGGAGCATCGATATCGACCTCAAGGGGCCGTATTTCCTGGTCAAGGCGCTCGTTCCGCTGTTCTCGAATCCGTCCTCGATCATCCTCAGCGGCTCGGTCAACGCGCATATGGGAATGGCTGGAACACACGTCTATGCACTGGCCAAGGCCGGCATGATTTCGCTGGCGCGAACGCTGTCGGGCGAGCTGATAGGGCGCGGCATCCGCGCCAATGTGATCAGCCCCGGTCCGATCGACACGCCGCTCAATGACAAACTTGGACTGGACCCCGAAGCGGCGAAGGCGCGCGCGAAAGCCGTCGTCGGCCTGGTGCCTGCCGGCCGTTTCGGAACCGCCGAGGAAATTGCCAATGCGGTGGTGTTTCTGGCTTCCGACGAATGCCGGTTCATGGTCGGTGCGGAGATGCTGATCGACGGCGGCTTGAGCATCGCCTGAAAGCACAAAGGCACCCACCTGACGGCGGGTGCCTTTGCCTGTCCAAGTGAGAGATTCTACGCCTTGAAGAAGGCCAGCAGATCAGCATTTATGACATCGGCGTGGGTGGTCGCCATGCCGTGGGGAAAACCCTTGTAGACCTTGAGCTCGCCCTTCTTGAGCAGCTTGACCGACAGCAGCGCCGAGTCGGCGATCGGAACGATCTGGTCGTCGTCG
This sequence comes from Hyphomicrobiales bacterium, assembly GCA_900472295.1. GTDB lineage: Bacteria > Pseudomonadota > Alphaproteobacteria > Rhizobiales > Rhizobiaceae > Mesorhizobium. The sequence continues at coordinate 30,487 of UCIA01000007.1, forward strand.
CCATGCATGACCAGCACCGGCACGTCGATTGCCTTCAGGTCTTCGGTGAAGTCGGTTTCCGAGAACGCCTTGATGCAATCATAATGAGCCTTGGTTCCGCCCATCATGCCCTGGCGCCACCAATTCTCGACGACAGCCTGCGATACCTGGGCGCCGGGGCGATTGAAGCCGTAGAACGGACCGGCCGCGACATCGTGAAAGAACTGGGCGCGGTTGGCGGCCTGGGCGGAGCGGAAACCGTCGAAGACCTCGATCGGCAAGCCGCCGGGATTGGCCGGCGTCTTCAGCATGATCGGCGGCACGGCGCCGAGCAGCGCCGCCTTGGCGACGCGGCCGCCTGAGCCATACTTAGCGACATAGCGGGCCACTTCGCCACCGCCCGTGGAATGGCCGACATGGATGGCGTTCTTGAGGTCGAGATGTGCCACGAGTTCGGCAACGTCGGCAGCGTAAGTGTCCATCTCGTTGCCGGTGTCGGTCTGCGTCGAGCGGCCATGGCCGCGCCGGTCATGGGCAATGACGCGGTAGCCCTTCGACAGGAAGAACAGCATCTGCGCGTCCCAGTCGTCGCCGCTCAGCGGCCAGCCATGATGGAAGACGATGGGCTGGCCGGTTCCCCAATCCTTGTAGAAAATCTCGGTGCCGTCCTTGGTGGTGATCGTGCTGCTGCCAAGCTTGGTCATCTCAATCTCCATTAATTATCTTTCGCGATAATCAATATCGCGATAACAATATGACTAGCGCAGGTCGAAACCCTTGTCCAGAGAAAATATGTATCGCGATATTATTTTTCGTGGTACATATCGAAAACGCTCAGTCGGCAAAGGAATATATCGTGCCTCTCCCGTTGGACAACCAGATCTGTTTCACGCTCTACGCAACCAGCATGGCGATCAATCGCGCCTATAAGCCGATGCTGGACGAGATGGGGATTACCTATCCGCAATATCTGGTGCTGAACGCGCTGGCCGAGACAGACGGCATGTCGGTCGGCTCGATTGCGCACAGGCTCGCTCTGGAATCGAGCACGATCACGCCGCTGGTCAAACGCATGGAACTGGCAGGGCTCGTCACCCGCCAGCGCAGCCAGACCGACGAACGCCAGGTGCAGGTCGACCTGACATCAGCCGGACGCGCTTTGCTCGTCCAGTGCAACTGCCTCAACGAAACCCTGATCGAGCGCTCGGGCATGACGCTGCCTCAGCTCGACGCCCTGAACCGGCAGATCCAAGCCCTGCGCGACACGTTGGTCGGCAATCCCGAATAGCCTGCCAGGCGAAGACCTTGGCTCTAATCCTTGCCGGCGAGCCAACGGACGATGTTGCCCATCAGTTTGCCGTAGAGCGGCCAGCCCAAAAAATCCTGCGACAGCCAGTGCGGGCCGATGTCGGTCGCCCAGGCGACGGTACGGCCGCGGCCATGCTCACGAATCGCAAGCAGCGGCCAGTCCGTGCCGCGATAATGGCAAGTCGCCAGCAGCTGGGACGAGCCGTCGCGCCGGAAATCCAGCTTGTTCATGCCGAGGATTGGCGGCAATGGACCTGCGATCCCGGCAAGGATCGGATGCGATGCCTGCAGGATCGACGGCTGCAAGCCTTGCGGCACTTCGAGCCCGTCCGAAAATGGCAGGCAGCGCACGGGCAGCACATCCTCGACCGGCGTGTCGTGGAAGCGTGCCGTGCCGAACATGCCCTGGAACCCCATATATCCGCCGGCCAGCATCAGCCCGCCGCCGCCTTCGACATAGGTTTTCAGCACCTCGAGCCGGTTGACGCCAATGCGCCCGGCACGGGCCTCGGGCGTGATCAGCAAGGTCAGCGCGCCGACATCGGAGATCACCACCGCCTGGAATTCGGCGAGCGTGTCGACATTATAGGGAAACTCGGCCGCGCAGCGATCGCCGCCGATCTGCGTGACCGCAATGCCCTCGGCAGCCAGCGCGGCATTGAAGGCTGTCGCGCCATTCACCCACGTCGCGCTTGTCAGCACATCGCCGCCGGCAGCGACCGAAGTCGTCGCCGCGAAGGTCTCGCCTGCCAGCAAGAGTTTCATCGTCGCCCTCGCACTGTTCGACCGAAGATTGAAAGGCGGACGCCGGTTTGAATCGGCGCCCGCCAGGCCTTGGGAGGCTTAGAACTTGAACTCGGCCAGATTTTCCGGCGTCACGATCTTGGCCGGGCCGAGGATCAGTTCGCCGCTGGCCCCGATCGTGTATTCGCCGAGCCTGCCTGCCGTGAACTTCTCACCTTCCTTGCCGGTGATCTTGCACTGCGCCAGCGCCTGGGCCGTCTGATAGGTCAGGTAGCCAAGATCGGTGACATTCCACCAGATATCCTGCGCGGCGCCGTCCTTGATGTATTTCGAGATCAGCGTCGCCGGCGCGAGGCCGGTCAGCTTGACCTTGCCGATCATGCCGGCCTCCTCGAGGGCACGCGCAGCCGCCGGAAGGCCAATGCCTGCCGGCACGATGATGACCTTGAGATCGGGAAACGCCTGCACCAGCGCCAGTGCCTGCTGCTGGTTGACCTGTTCGCTCTCCTCGCCATAGGCGACCTGCACCAGCTTCATCTTGGCGAATTTCGGCTCAGCCGCCATCTTCGCCTTCATGAAGTCGATCCAGGCATTCTGGTTGGTCGCCGTCGGCGTCGACGACAGGATGGCGAACTCGCCCTCGCCGCCGCTGAGGTTGAATGCGCTTTCCAGCATCATTTCAGCCAGACTGTCGCCCTTCACCTGGTTGACGAACACCGCGCGGGCATCGGCCGCCACGTCGGAATCATACGAGATCACCCGGACGCCCTGTTGAACGGCGCGCTTCAGCGCAGGTGCAACCGCATTGGCGTCGTTGCCGGCAATCGCGATGACGCCAACCTTCTGCGACACGAGGCTGTTGATGAATTCGATCTGTGCCTCGGCCGTCGCCTGCGATGGCGCGACCTGGGTGGCGGTGCCGCCAATCTCCTTTGCCGCCTCTTCGGCGCCGCCGAAAGCCACCTTGAAATAGGGATCGGTGTCGAGCTTGGGCAGGAAGCCGACCGTGACCGGTTCCTTGGCACATTCCTGGCTGTGAGCCAGCGAGGCCGGCGCAAGCAGAACCGCGGATGCGAGCAGGGCTAATCTAAACGCTTTCATTATGTCTCCTCCGTCAGAATTCGGGCTTGAAGGAAGGGGCCCGAGATCACCCCTTGGTTTCGCGCAAGGCGCGCGATCTTGACAGCCGCTCCTCCAGGGAGCGCCAGTAATTGCCGACCAACAACGAGCCGATCAGAAGCAGGCCGATGATCATGCCTTGTGCGTCGCCGCCGATCTGGTTGAGCGCCAGCACGTTGCGGATGATGGCGATCAGCAGCAGCGCCAGCATGACGCCGGTGAGCTTGCCCTTGCCGCCGAAGACGCTGACGCCGCCGAGCAGCACGATGGTGATGACATCAAGCTCCATGCCGAGCGCATTGTTGGCGCGGGCGTTGGAGAGGCGCGCCGTGTAGACGATGCCGGCGATGGCTGCGACGACGCCCGAGACAACGAACAGCTTCAGCACCATTTTGCGCGTGTCGATGCCGGAATAGCGCGCCACTTCCGGGCTGCCGCCGAGCGCATAGATGCGCTTTCCCGTCGGCGTCTTCTGCAGCACGACGGCAAAGATCGGCGCCAACACCACGAAGGGCACGATGGTCCACGGTATCTGCGTGCCCGGCAAATTGTTGATGCCGAAATCGACGACCGCGGGCGGCAAGATATTGACCGAGCCGGTGCCGAGCAGGATGTAGCCAATGCCGCGATAGAGCGCCATGGTGCCGAGCGTCACCACGAGCGACTGCAGCCCGAGCCCCGAGACGAGATAGCCGTTGAAGGCGCCGAGCAGGCCGCCGAAGATTAGCGTCAGCGGAATGGCGGCAAGCGCCGGCACGCCGGCCTGCACAAGCAGCCCGAACACCACGGAGGTCAGCGCCAGCACCGAAGCGATCGACAGGTCGATCTCACGGGTGATGATCAGCAGCGTCATCGGCAGGATCAGCAACGCCTTTTCCGAAGCGCTCGCCGCCAGCTGCGAGAGATTGAAGCCGGAGACGAAATTCGGCACGAAGATCGCCGCGTAGAGGAATACGGCAAGGCAGGCGGTCGCCAGCAGCAGATCCCAGAAGTCTATCGAGCGGATAAACTTTTTCATCTCGCCCTCGCCTGTCTCGCCTGTTCGGCACGCCGCACGATGAAGGTGTCGATGCCGATGGCGACCAGGATCACCAGGCCATAGACGCCTTGCAGCCAAAGCGGATCGACGCGCACCAGCGTCAGTCCGTTCTTGATGACCAAGAGTGTAAGCGCGCCGAGAATGATGCCGAGCAGTGTGCCCGAACCGCCGCGTATCGCGACGCCGCCGACCACTGCCGAAGCAATGACCGTGAGTTCGAAGCCGAGCGCGACGCGGGCATCGATGGTGGCGTAGCGGGAGGCCCAGAGCGCGCCGCACAGGCCACCGAGCAGGCCGGCCATGCCGAAGGCGAGCAGGATGCGCCGGTCGACCGGGATGCCGATCAGCCTTGCGCCATCCGGATTGGAGCCGGTGGCAAACAGCTCCCGCCCGGTCGCCGTGCGATAGAGCAGCACATAGCAGGCGCATAGAATGACGATGGCGATGACGACGATCAGCGGCACGCCGGCGATCTTCAGCCCCGTCATGTCGAGCCAGGCCTGTGTCACCTCATCCGCGCTGACCTGGTCGCCGGCCGCCCAGATCGAATTGAAGCCGCGAAAGATCGACATCGAGGCCAGCGTAACGACAATGGCCGGGATCTTTCCCCTGGTGACGACAAGACCGTTGAGCAGCCCGGCAAAGCCGCCGACCGCACAAGCGGTGATCAGGCCAATGGCGATGTCGAGGCCCGGATAGGCCTGAACCATGCTGGCGGCCATATAGGCGGAAAGGCCGATCACAGCGGCGATCGACAGGTCGATGTTGCGGGTGATCAGCACCAACATCTGCGCGAGGGCGGCGACGATCAACAGGGCCGCGTCCATCGAAACTGCGGTGAGGTTTGCCGCGCTCACCATGCGCGGATTGATGATGGTGACCGGAATGGCGACAGCCAGCATCGCCGCAAGCAGGCCGAACTCCCGCCGCCTCAGGAAATCGAGCGGTCCTTTTGCCTTCTCCTCGCTGCGCTCCATCTGTACGGCCTGGCCGGCGCGCTCATCGGTCCTGGTCGCCGCTTCCAGCACCTTCTCCTGGGTAGCCTCGCCGCGCGAAAACTCGGCCGTCTGGTGGCCTTCGCGCAGCACGACGATGCGGTCGCACATGCCGATCAGTTCGGGCATTTCCGACGAGATCAAAAGGATCGCCATGCCTTGCGCGGCAAGGTCGGCGATCATCGCATGCACTTCCGCCTTGGTGCCGACATCGATGCCTTGCGTCGGCTCGTCGAGGATGAGGACGCGCGGCTCGGTGCGCAGCCATTTGGCCAGCACCACCTTCTGCTGGTTGCCGCCCGACAATTCCTTGACCGGCTGGCCGTAACCGGAAAAGCGCAGCTTCATGCGCTTCAGCCAATCCGCCACCAGACCGATGGCGCGATCGGTGCCGTAGAGACCGCGTGGCGCGGCCTTGTCGAGCACCGGTAGCACCGCATTGTCGAGGATGGAGAAATCCATCACCAGACTCTGGCCCATGCGGTCTTCCGAGACATAGGCGATGCGCGCATCCATGGCGTCACGCGCCGAGGCAAATTGCACCGACTTGCCGTCGATCAGGATTTCGCCGGCGTCGGGCCGGTCGATGCCGAACAGCACGCGTGCGATCTCGGTGCGCCCGCTGCCGACCAGGCCGCCAAGGCCCACCACTTCTCCGGCATGAAGCCTGAGGTCGATGTCGGAAAAGCCGCCGGCGCGGGACAGCCCCTTGGCTTCCAGCACCAGCGCGCCGGAGGCGTGGCGCCGTTCGGGATAGAGATCGGTGACTTCGCGACCGACCATCATGCTGATGGCGGCAGCGCGGCCGAGCTCTGCCTTTGGCTTGACGCCGATCAGGCGGCCGTCGCGCAGCACCGCGATGCGATCGGCAATGCGAAAGATTTCGTCCATGCGGTGCCCGACGAACATCATCGCCACGCCGTGCAGCCTGAGATCGGCAACGACGGCGAAAAGTCGCTCCACCTCGCGCTGCGACAGCGCGGCGGTCGGCTCATCCATGATCAGCACGCGTGCATTGAGCGACAGCGCGCGGGCGATTTCGACCAGTTGCTGCTCGGAGGTGCGCAGTTTGCCAAGCCGCGTTGCCGCCGGCACATCGAGACCGACGGTCGCCAGCACCTTGCGCGCGCCGGCAAGCATGGCGGCATTGTCGATGCCGCCGAAGCGGTCTCGCGGCATGTGGCCGAGATAGATATTTTCCGCCACCGAGAGATCGGGAAACAGGCCGGGATGCTGATGCATGACCGCAATGCCGGCGGCCTGCGCATCATGCGGCGAATGGAAGGTAGCGGGCTTGCCGTCGACCTCGACGTGACCGCTGGTGGGAGAATGCACGCCGGCCAGAAGCTTCACACAGGTGCTCTTGCCGGCGCCGTTCTCGCCAAGCAGCGCCAGCACTTCGCCGCAGCGCAATTCGAAGGAGGCGTCCTTGAGCGCGATCGTGCCGCCGAAGGCTTTTGTCGCCTGAACCAAGGCTACGGGAACGGCAATAGCGCTCGGCACCGCAGCGTCGGCTTTGCCTTGTGTGCCCGAATGCAGCACGTCTCCTCCCGATCTAGTTATTTTTTCAATTTGCTATATTAAATAGCTCAAAGGCGCAACGGCAAAATTGACTTCCGTTGTTCTCGCGCGCAGTGTCGCCTCGCGCGCAGACACTCAAGGGTGCATCGGCGGCCAGTCGTTTGAAGCCCTCGCGGCGAAGAACGGCGACATTGGGGAGATGCGGTTTTTGTCAGGAAAAGGCAGCAATTCTGTCAAAGTTCGGCACTATAACGAGCGTTTTGTGCTTGATGCCATCCGCCGCCTCAAGGAAGCATCCAAGTCCGACCTGGCGCGCGCGGCCAGCCTGACGCCGGCGGCGGTCGCGGCCATCGTCGACGGGCTGGAATCCTCTGGTTTCGTAAAGCAAGTGGGAAAAAGGTTCGGGCAGCGCGGTTCGCCCTCGACGCTTTACCGCCTGGCCCCGGAGCGTATCTACAGTGTCGGCATCAAGATCGGCCGGCGTGCGCTCGAAGCCGTGCTGGTCGATTTCGCCGGCGAAGTCCGGGCCCGTGAGTCGCACGAATACCGCTTCCCAGATCCCGATCTGGTGCTCAAGGCCGGCAATACAGCGCTGGCCACGTTTGAAAAACTGGTCGACGGGCTTGCCGATGCCAGCATCGTCGGCGTCGGCATCGCCTCGCCCTATTTCCTCGGCGGCTGGAGCGAGGAACTCGGCTTTCCCGACGATCTCGGCAGCCGCTGGGAAGCGATCGACCTGACGACATGCTTTGCGACGCCGGCAAAGACGCCGGTGTTCGTGGAAAACGATGCCACCTCGGCGGCGCTGGCCGAACTCGTCCAGGGTGCCGGCGCCCGCTTCCGCGATTTCATGCACATCTCGATCGACACCTTCGTCGGTGGCGGCCTGGTGCAAGGCGGCAAGGTCCACACCGGGCCGCACGGCAACAGCGCAGCACTCGGCCCCCTGCCGGTGTCACCCTCGAGCCTCGATTCGGTGGCGGCCAAGCCCGCGCGGTACCAAAGCCTGCTGCATCGCGCCTCGATCTATGTGCTGGTCAATCATTTGAGGTCGCGCGGCGTGGTGATCAACCGCGTGCGCGAGCTCGACCCGTTGCCGCCCGAGGCGCGCGCGCCTCTGTTCGAGTGGATCGACGATTGCGCCAGCGCGCTGGTCGAGGCGATCATCGCCATCACCTCGATCATCGACATCGAAGCCATCGTTCTCGACTCGATCCTGCCGCGGCCGATCCATCTCGAATTGCTGGCCAGGGTGCAGACCCAGTTCAACCAGACCAGCGCCATCGGCATCGTCGCGCCGGAGATCGTGCCGGGGCAATTCGGTGCCGAAGCGTCCTCGATCGGCGCCGCCATGCTGCCGTTCTCGGCGCTGCTGGCGCCCGACAGCGGCGTGCTGATGATCGGCAAGGACCGGACGAAACTGCTGAGCGCGCTCTCCACGCTGGCTGGAAACTAACTGCCAGGTGCAGGCGGCACCCACAGTCGGCGTACCATCGTGCTCCGGTGGCAAGGCCGAGGGCTTGCGATCACGAAGCGGTGACGGCTGTAACGGACGCTCGGCAGGTTGCGAAGACTGGACGTAGGCGCCGGGCAAAGCATTTGCGGTGCGTCCCGGTCGAAATCCAGGCGCGATCTGCCAACCTCTCAAGGAATCCACGATCATGTTGAATAGGCGTACTTTTTCCACCGCGCTTGTTGCCGGGGTGGCGACGAGCATATTGGCCGGCTCCGCCAAAGCGCGAGCCCAGACAGGCCCCAAGGTTCGCCCCGAGGTCCGTAATGTCGTCCTGGTCCATGGCGCCTATGCGGATGGTTCGTGCTGGTCGGAGGTGGTTGGTCTGCTGCAGCAGGCCGGCTTCAACGCAACCGTCGTCCAGCACCCGCTGACCACGCTGGAGGCCGGCATCGACGCAACGCGCCGTGCGATCGCTCTCCAAGATGGACCAACGGTCCTTGTCGGACACTCCTTTGCCGGCATGATCGTCACCGAGGCAGGAATGGACCCAAAGGTTTCCTCGCTCGTCTATGTCGCGGCGCGCGCGCCGGATGCGGGCGAAGACTACACCGCACTCGCAAAGACTTTTGCGGCGCCGCCCGCCTCCGCCGGGCTTGTCTGGTCCAATGGCTATGGCAAGCTCAGCGAAGAGGCTTTCCTGCGAGATTTCGCCGGTGGTATTCCTCGCGAGCAGGCGCGGATCCTCTATGCCGTCCAGGGGCCGATCTCGGACAAGCTTTTCACCGGAAAGACAACGCAAGCGGCCTGGCGCTCGAAGCCAAGCTGGTATGCCGTCTCGACCGAGGATCGCACCATCAACCCCGATCTCGAGCGCTTCATGGCCAAGCGCATGAACGCAAAGACCATCGAAGTGAAGGCAAGCCATTTGTCGCTGATCTCTCACCCGCGCGAGATTACCCAGCTCATCTCCCAAGCCGCTGGTCAGCTCGGTTAGCGAGGTCGGACGGGTCCGGCGCGGTAAAAGGCTGAAGTTCCTATGGTGCCGGCCTCCGGCTTGCACGCCTGCCCGCCTTCCGCTATAGAGCCGCCACCCGCGTAGACACCCTTGGAGGCAACGCGGCGGAAGGCTGCCTTCCCCTGAGATCCCGAACAAAGCTCCGTGTCAAAGCGGCCGCGTTCTCTGGGATATCCAGGCCTGGCGGCTTTCGACGTTTACGGTCCAGGCAATTTGCCCCCGCAAACGCTCCATAACACGCGAAAGGAAATGCCATGAGCCACGATACTTACGAGCTCAAGGCCGAAGCGCGCGAACAGGTCGGTAAGGGGTCCGCCCGTGAAGTTCGCCGTAACGGTAAAGTGCCTGCAGTTATCTATGGCGACAAGCAGCCTCCCCTGGCTATTGCGCTGAACTACAAGGACGTCTTCTACAAAATCCATGGCGGTGGGTTCCTGACCACGATCGCCACGATCGATGTCGACGGCAAGAAAATCCAGGTTCTGCCCAAGGATTTCCAGCTCGACCCGGTCAAGGATTTCCCGGTCCATGTCGACTTCCTGCGCATCGGCAAGGACACCGAGGTCAATGTCGACGTGCCTGTCCACTTCATCAATGAAGACAAGTCGCCCGGCATCAAGCGCGGCGGCGTGCTCAACATCGTGCGTCACGAAGTCGAGTTCCACTGCCCGGCCAATGCGATCCCGGAATTCATCACCGTCGATCTCACCGGCGCCGACATTGGCGATTCGATCCACATCTCGGCGGTTACCCTGCCGGCCGGCGTCAAGCCGGTGATCTCCGACCGCGACTTCACCATCGCGACCATTGCCGGTTCCTCGGCGATGAAGCCGGAGACGGAAACGGTGGAAGCGGCTGCGCCTGAAGCGGCGGCCCCTGCTGCCGAAGAGAAGTAATTTTCGGGCCCGGAGTTCACGATGCTTGTTTTTGCAGGCCTCGGCAATCCGGGCGCGAAATACGCTGATAACCGGCACAATGTCGGCTTCATGGCGGCGGACGCAATCGCCCGCCGCCATTCCTTTTCGCCCTGGTCGAAGAAGTTCCAGGGCCTGATCGCCGAAGGCACGCTTGCCGGCGAAAAGATCCTGCTGATCAAGCCGCAGACCTTCATGAACCTGTCGGGGCAGCCGATTGGCGAAGCTTTGCGCTTCTACAAGCTCGGCCCCGAGGCGCTCACCGTATTCTATGACGAGCTCGATCTGCCGGCCGGCAAATTGCGGGTCAAGGTCGGTGGTGGCGCCGGTGGCCATAACGGCATCCGGTCGCTGGACCAGCATGTCGGCAAGAATTTTCGCCGCGTGCGCATCGGCATCGGCCACCCCGGCGTCAAGGAAATGGTGCAAGGCCATGTTCTCGGCGACTTCGCCAAGGCCGACCGCGAATGGCTGAGCGTTCTGCTCGACAGCATCGCCGACGATGCCGGACTGCTGGCCAAGGGCGATGACAGTTCCTTCATGAACCGCGTGACGCTGGCGCTGCGCGACAAGCTGACGCCGACCGGCGACGACGACCGCCCGCCGCCCAAGGCGCCGAAAGCTGAAAGCCCGAAGGCCCAAAGTCACATCCGCCAGGCGCGGCCACAGCAGGCGCCGGCCAAGCTGCCGGAAAGCGGCCCGATGGCCGCCATGCTGAAGAGACTGTTCGGCAAGAAGGACTGAGCGTCGACACGATCGGGGCTGCAGGGCTTGACGTTGCTCACCCCTATCGCCCATAGCCCTCATCAAATTTCTATTTTCCCGATAGGACCGGACACATGGGTTTCAAATGCGGCATCGTTGGCTTGCCCAACGTCGGCAAGTCGACGCTTTTCAACGCGTTGACCAGGACGGCGGCGGCGCAGGCCGCCAACTATCCGTTCTGCACCATCGAACCGAACACTGGCGAGGTGGCGGTGCCCGATCCTCGGCTGCAGAAAATCGCGGCGATCGCCAAGTCTAAGGAGATCATCCCGACCCGCATCTCCTTCGTCGACATTGCCGGCCTGGTGCGCGGCGCCTCCAAGGGCGAAGGTCTGGGCAACCAGTTCCTCGCCAACATCCGCGAGGTCGACGCCATCGTGCATGTGCTGCGCTGCTTCGAGGATGACGACATTACCCATGTCGAGGGCAAGATCGACCCTGTCGCCGACGCCGATACGGTCGAGACCGAGCTGATGCTCGCCGACCTCGACAGCCTCGAGCGCCGCATCGTGCAGTTCCGCAAGCGCGCCTCGACCAAGGACAAGGAAGCAACCACCGTGCTGCCGATGATGGAGGCGGCACTCGAGCTCCTCCAGGCCGGCAAGCCGACCCGCATCCTGCTCAAGGGCATTTCAGCCGAAGATCTGCGCATCCTGCAGGGGCTGAACCTCTTGACGTCGCACCCCGTGCTCTATGTCTGCAACGTCGCCGAGGCCGACGCCGCCACCGGCAATGAGCACACCAAGGCGGTCGAGAAGATGGCCACTGCGCAGGGCGCCGGCACCGTGGTGATCTCGGCCGCGATCGAGGCCGAAGTCGCCCAGCTCTCCGACGAAGAAGAGATGGAGTTCCTGTCCTCGCTTGGGCTCGATGAGCCTGGCCTCAACAAGGTCATCCGCGCCGGCTACGATCTGTTGCATCTCATCACCTATTTCACCGCCGGGCCAAAGGAGACGCGCGCCTGGACGATCCACAAGGGCGACAAGGCCCCGCAGGCCGCCGGCGTCATCCACACCGATTTCGAGCGCGGCTTCATCCGCGCCCAGACCATCGCCTATAACGACTATGTCACGCTGGGCGGCGAAGTGGCGGCCAAGGAAGCCGGCAAGGCGCGCGACGAAGGCAAGGAATATGTCGTCCAGGACGGCGACGTCCTGCTGTTCAAGTTCAACACCTGACAGCCTGATCTGAGCATGTCCGGCAGCCCGTTCGAAACCGACCTGCCGGTAGGGTTACGCATCGGTGGTTATCACTGGGCCCGGCAGACAATCGGCCGGTCGGGCGCCGGGGTGTTCCGCCTCACTGCCGATGACAAGCCGAGCCTGTTCCTGAAGATCGAGGAAGCAGGGCCATTTGCCGAACTTGCTGCCGAGGAAGCCCGTCTGCGTTGGCTTGCCAGGCAAGGCATTGCTTGCCCCGAAATCATCGCGTCAAAACACCATGCCGGTCGCCACTGGCTGTTAATGACCGCGCTTCCTGGTCACGATCTGGCCTCGGCCGGTCCCGCCGATGCCGCCTCGTCGGTTGCGATCATGGCCGACGCGCTGCGTCAGCTTCACGCAATCGATGCCGGATCGTGCCCGTTTGACCATCGCCTGCAGCACCGGATCGCCGCGGCCCGGGCTCGTGTCGAGGCTGGCGCGGTCGATGAAAGTGACTTCGATGACGAGCGGGATGGGATGACCGCTAGGGAAATCCTTGCTCAACTGGTGGCACTGAAACCCGCAAGCGAGGATATCGTCGTCACGCATGGCGATGCCTGCATGCCGAACTTTGTGGCGGCCGGCAAGCGCTTCAGCGGCTTTGTCGACTGCGGCCGGCTGGGTTTGGCGGATCGCCATCAAGACCTGGCGCTCGCCTGCTGGAGCGTTCAGCACAACATCGGCGGGAAATGGGTGCAGCCGTTCCTGGACCGATACGGCTCCACCCGCGTCGATCCCTCCAGACTGTCCTATTACCGCCTACTCGACGAGTTCTTCTGAACCGTCGCAAGCCGCATTGCGTTAACGGCCGTTCGGCCGGTGGCGCGGATGCCCTCGTCGGCGCATACGAGGATCTGGAGGTCACTCTCGCCAGTCTCTAGGTTCGATCCGTTGACGCGGCTTTAGAGCGCGGGCGCTGCCCACGCCCTCACCAGGGCTTGTCTTGATTTTGTCATCCCCCGGGTCTAAGCGGCAGGCGCATGGTTGACGCACGCGCCGATGAGCCGCGCAATCCGGCATGACGCGACAATCCGGACACATCTGTTAAGGGAGACCGACGATGATCAAGGCCTTTGTCGTCGACAATGACCGCCTGCGCCTGATCGACGATCTCGCGACCGACGGCAATCAGGTCGTCTGGGCCGACCTGCTCAACCCCACCAAGGAAGAAGAAGCCACCATCGAAACCTGGCTCGGCGTCGCCATTCCGACGCGCGAGGAGATGGAGGAGATCGAGATTTCGAGCCGCCTCTACATCGAGGACGGCGCCTATTTCATGACCGCCACCTTGCCGGCGCAGACCGAGATCGACGATCCGTTGATGTCGCCGGTCACTTTCGTGCTCGCTGGCCCGAGGCTGGTCACCATCCGCTATCACGAGCCGAAGGCGTTCAAGACCTTTCCGCTGCGCGCCGAGAAGGTGGCGACAGGCTGCACCACCGGCAACACCATCCTGATCGGCCTGCTGGAGGCGATCGTCGACCGTCTCGCCGACATTCTCGAGCGCGCCGGCCGCGACATCGAGGCGATCTCGCGCGACATTTTCGAGGCGCGGTCGACCAAGGTGAACAAGCGCAACCGCGATTTCCAGGAACTGCTCAAGGCCATCGGCCGCAAGGAGGACATCGCGTCTTCGATCCGCGACAGCCTGATCTCGCTGCAGCGCCTGACCGGCTTCCTCGCCCATGTCGCGACCCAGATCAAGATGAGCAAGGACATCCGCGCCCGCATCAAGACCATATCGCGCGACGTGCTGTCGCTCGCCGACCACGCCACCTTCCTGTCGCAGAAGATCTCATTCCTGCTCGACGCGACGCTCGGCATGATCTCGATCGAGCAGAACGCCATCATCAAGATCTTCTCGGTCGCCGCCGTCATCTTCCTGCCGCCGACGCTGGTGGCTTCGATCTACGGCATGAATTTCGACATCATTCCGGAGCTGAAATGGCAGCTCGGCTATCCCTTCGCCATCGGCCTGATGATCCTGTCGGCGATTCTGCCGTTCTGGTATTTCCGCCGCCGCGGCTGGCTCTGACCGCACCTGGCTCACCAGAATTCACTTGACCAAACGCCGCCTGGACGGCATCCGGATGCCCGGTGATCGTACAACCTTGAACCGGATAGGATCATGACCGCGAAAAGCTGGGCCTATGAGGACTTCGCCGAGGGCGCTTCGATCGACCTCGGCGCCAAGCAGGTGAGCGCGGCCGAGATTGTCGAATTCGCCACCGAGTTCGATCCGCAGCCGATGCATCTCGACGAGGAAGCCGGCAAGGCCAGCATCCTTGGCGGCCTGGCTGCCTCCGGCTGGCACACCTGCGCGATCTTCATGCGCATGCTGTGCGACGCCTTCCTGCTCGACTCGACCGCGCAAGGCGCACCCGGCATCGACCAGGTCAAATGGAAGAAGCCGGTGCTGGCCGGCGACACACTGACCGGCGGCACCAGCGTGCTGGCCAAACGCCTCTCGAAGTCACGCCCCACGCTCGGCCTTGTCACGTTTCGCAGCGAGCTGTTCAACCAGCGCGGCGAAAGCGTCTTCGAACTCGAAAACACCGTCATGTTCCTGACCCGGGAGACCGGCGCATGAGCCTCGACGAATTCTTCCGCATCGGCGAAACCATCAACCTCGGTTCGCACACATTCGAAGCCGAGGCGATCAAGGCATTCGCCCGCAAATACGATCCGCAGCCCTTTCACGTCGACGAGGAGGCGGCGAAGAAAAGCGTGTTCGGCCGCCTCTGCGCCTCAGGCTGGCACACCGCCGCCACCTGGATGAAACTCAGTGTCCAGGCCGGCATGGATGCCGGATGGGCCGGCCCGGGCCCGGTGCCCGAATTCGGCCCCTCGCCCGGCTTCAAGAACCTGAAATGGCCAAAGCCGGTATATGCCGGGGAAACCGTGACCTTCACCCGCACGGCCGTCTCCCACCGCCCGCTCGCCAACCGCCCCGGCTGGCGCCTGCTGGCGTTGCGCTCGGAAGGTTTCGATTCCACAGGTGACAAAGTGATCGAGTTCGATAGCGCGGTGCTGGTGAAGGCAGACTAGGGATTAGGCAGTCGTCGTTAGGCAGTAGTGCGTGCTGCGCCTTAAATGGGATGCGGAGCTTCCCTACTCCCTACTCTAATGTCCCTCGAACCCAATCAGCGTCCGCACCGGAACGCCCAGCGCCTCAAGCTTCGCCCGCCCGCCGAGATCCGGCAGGTCAATCACGAAGCACGCCGCAAGAATATCGGCGCCGATCTGCCTCAGCAGTTTCACCGCCGCTTCCGCCGTGCCGCCGGTGGCGATCAAATCGTCGACCAGGATCACCTTCTCGCCCGGCGCAACGCCGTCCTTGTGCATCTCCATCTCGTCCAGCCCGTATTCCAGGCTGTAGGCGACGCGCACCGTCTCGTAAGGCAATTTGCCCTTCTTGCGGATCGGCACGAAGCCGGCCGAAAGCTGGTGCGCGACGGCGCCGCCGAGGATGAAGCCGCGCGCCTCGATGCCGGCGATCTTGTCGATCTTCTGCCCGGCATAGGGATGCACCAGTTCGTCGATGGCGCGGCGGAAGGCGCGTGCATTGCCGAGCAGCGTGGTGATGTCGCGAAACAGGATGCCGGGCTTGGGATAGTCCGGAATGGTGCGGATCGCGGCAAGCAGCGTTTCTTCGAGTGACGATCTCATGAGCCGAGATTACCTGAAACGGAGGTTGTTGCGCGACAATTGTTCGATCGAGCTGCAGCCCATCAGCTTCATGCCGCGCTCGATCTCGACCCGCATCTGCTCCAGCGCCCGCTCGACGCCCGGCTGACCGGCCGCCGCCAGCGGGAACAGGTAGTAGCGGCCGACGCCGACAGCCTTGGCGCCAAGCGACAGCGCCTTCAGCACATGGGTGCCGCGCTGCACGCCGCCGTCCATGATGACGTCTATTCTGTCGCCAACGGCATCGACGATCTCGGCCAGCTGGTCGAATGCCGCCCTTGAGCCGTCCAGCTGCCGGCCGCCATGGTTCGACAGCACAATGCCGCTGCAGCCGATCTCGACGGCGCGCTTGGCATCCTCCACCGACATGACGCCCTTGAGGCAGAACGGACCGCCCCAAAGCCTGACCATCTCGGCGACATCGTCCCAGGTCATCGACGGATCGAGCATCTCGGTGAAGTAGCGGCTGATCGACATCGTGCCGCCGCCCATGTCGACATGTTCGTCGAGCTGCGGCAGCTTGAACCCCTCGTGGGTGAAGTAGTTGATCGCCCAGCCAGGCTTGAGCGCAAACTGCAGCATGCCGGCAAGGTTGAGCTTGAAGGGGATGGCAAAGCCGGTCCGCTTGTCGCGCTCGCGGTTGCCTCCGGTGATGCTGTCGACGGTCAGCATCATGACCTCGACGCCAACCGCCTTGGCCCGCTGCATCATCGCACGGTTGAGGCCGCGGTCCCGGTGGAAATAGAACTGGTAGACTTGCGGGCTGCTGCTGATGCTGCGCGCTTCCTCGAGGCTGACCGTGCCGAGCGAGGAGACGCCGAACATGGTGCCGAATTTGGCCGAAGCCTTGGCCACCGCGCGCTCGCCCTGGTGATGGAACAGCCGCTGCAAAGCGGTCGGCGAGCAATAGACGGGCATTGCCAGCTTCTGGCCCATCACCGTCACCGACATGTCGATCTCACTGACACCGCGCAGCACGTTAGGGACAAGGTCGCAGCGCTCGAAGCTCTCGGTGTTGCGGCGATAGGTGACCTCGTCGTCCGCCGCGCCGTCTATGTAATTGAAGATCGGCCCCGGCAGCCGCTGCTGCGCCATGCGCCGGAAATCGGAAAAGTTGTGACAGTCGCGTAGCCGCATCATCGATTCCCAGATGTCTTGTTCGCCGGCAATCTTTCATCACCGGCCGCGCGTGCATACCAATCACACGGCGCCGTGCCAACGGACTTGTTCGATGTACGGGTGACTATGCCAAGGCGACAGTCCCTGCCCGCCGCGGCAAGAAAAAGGGCGCCCGAAGACGCCCTTTCCAGTTCTGAGGGGTAGCACACGGCCTAGTGGGCCACGCCTTCCCACACCTTGCGCTTGGTCAGATACATCAGCGCCCCGAACAGAAGCAGGAACACCAACACGCGAAAGCCGGTCTTCTTGCGGTCTTCCATGTGCGGCTCGGCCGCCCACATCAGGAAGGCCGAGACGTCGCGCGAATACTGGTCGACCGTCTGCGGCGAACCGTCATCGTAGGTGACCTGGCCATCGGAGAGCGGCTTGGGCATCTTCAGCGAGACGCCGGACACGAAGTACGGGTTGTAGTGGGTGCCTTCCGGGATAACCATGCCGGCCGGTGGCGTCTCGTCGTAGCCGGTCAGCAGCGAATGGATGTAGTCCGGGCCGCCCTGGGCATACTGGGTGAAGATGTCGAAGACGAAGCGCGGGAAGCCGCGCTCGACGCCGCGCGCCTTGGCCAGCAGCGACATGTCAGGCGGGGCTGCGCCACCGTTGGACGCGGCAGCCGCCTCCTCATTGGCGAATGGCGCCGGGAAATGGTCGGACGGCTTGCCCGGGCGGTCGAACATGTCGCCGGCATCGTTGGGGCCGTCATGGATGGTGTACTCAGCCGACAGCGACTTGATCTGCGCTTCCGAATAGCCGAGGTCCTCCAGCGTGCGGAACGCCACCAGGTTCATCGAGTGGCAGGCGGCGCAGACTTCCTTGTAGACCTTCAGGCCGCGCTGCAGCTGCGCCTTGTCGTAGGTGCCGAACGGACCGGCGAAGCTCCAATCCATTTCCTTGGGCTCGTGGATCGGGAAATGCGTCGGCGCCGCCGCGTTGTGCGCCTCTTCAGCGGCGATCGCCACACTGCCGACCGCTCCGATGCCAGCGGCAAACACGCCTAGCAGGGCGAGCGAGGTGAGAATCTTTTTCATGCCAAATCCCCTTAGATTCTCGCTCAGCCTTTGGTTTCCGGCGCGGCGTTCGCCCCTGCCGGATGTCCCCCACCGGCACCCTTGTTCTTCTCGAGCACCGCTTCGGTGATCGAATTCGGCAGCCTGCGTGGCGTCTCGATCAGTCCGAGCACCGGCAGGATGATGAGGAAGAAGGCAAAGTAGAACAGCGTCGCCATCTGCGCCATGAACACGAAGCTGCCTTCGGCCGGCTGCGAGCCCAGCCAACCGAGCAGGATGGCGTCGGCCACGAAGAGCCAGAAGAACAGCTTGTACCAGGGACGGTAGACCGCCGAACGAACCTTGGAGGTGTCGAGCCACGGCACCAGGAACAGCATGACGATGGCACCGAACATGCACAGCACGCCGCCGAGCTTGGAATTGATCGGCCCGATGTTGAAGGTGATGGCGCGCAGGATCGCGTAGAATGGCAGGAAGTACCATTCCGGCACGATATGGGCCGGCGTCTTCAGCGGGTTGGCGACCGTGTAATTGTCGGGATGGCCGAGGAAGTTCGGCAAATAGAAGACGAAATAGGCGAAGAAGAACAGGAACACGATCATGCCGAACGCGTCCTTGATGGTCGCATAGGGCGTGAAGGCGACGGTGTCGGTCTTCGACTTGACCTCAATGCCGGTCGGGTTCGACTGCCCCACCACATGCAGCGCCCAGACGTGCAGCACGACGACGCCGGCAATCATGAACGGCAGCAGGTAATGCAGCGCGAAGAAGCGGTTGAGCGTCGGGTTGTCGACGGCGAAACCGCCGAGCAGCAGTTCCTGGATCCAGTTGCCGACCAGCGGGATGGCGCTGAAGAAGCCGGTGATGACGGTGGCGCCCCAGAAGCTCATCTGACCCCAGGGCAGCACATAGCCCATGAAGCCGGTCGCCATCATCAGCAGGTAGATGATGCAGCCGAGGATCCACAACAGCTCGCGCGGCGCCTTGTAGGAGCCGTAGTAGAGCCCGCGAAAGATGTGGATGTAGACGGCGACGAAGAAGAACGAGGCGCCGTTGGAATGCATGTAGCGCAACAACCAGCCCGAATTGACGTCGCGCATGATCTTCTCGACCGAATTGAAGGCGAGATTGGTGTCGGCGGTATAGTGCATGGCCAGCACGATGCCGGTCAGGATCTGCGCCACCAGCATGATCGCCAGGATGCCGCCGAAGGTCCAGGCATAGTTGAGGTTGCGCGGCACCGGATAGGCGATGAAGCTGTCATAGACCAGGCGCGGCAGCGGCATGCGCGCGTCGAACCAGCGTTCGATACCGGTCTTGGGCGTATAGGTCGAGTGTCCCTCGCTCATCGAATTATCCCCTGCCTCAACCGATAAGGATTTTGGTATCGGAAATGAACTTGAATACCGGCACGGCCATGTTTTCCGGCGCCGGGCCTTGGCGGATGCGGCCGGCGGTATCGTACACCGAGCCATGGCACGGGCAGAACCAGCCGCCAAAATCGCCTTCCTGGCCGAGCGGAATGCAGCCCAGATGCGTGCAGACCTGTACCATCACCATCCAGGCTTCCTTGCCGGGCGTGGTGCGGTTGGCGTCGGTCGCCGGCGCATCGGCCGGCAGATTGGCGTTGCGGGCAATAGGATCCTTGAGGTCGGCAAGGTTTACGGCCTCGCCGTCCTTCATCTCCTGCTCGGTGCGGTTGCGCACCACGACCGGCTTGCCGCGCCATTTGACGATCAGAGACATGCCAGGCGTCAGCGAGGCAACATCGACCTCCACCGAGGCCAGCGCCAGCGTCGAGGCATCGGGGCGCATCTGGTCGATGAACGGCCAGGCAAAGGCGCCCGCGCCGACCACTGCGGCCATGCCGGTGGCGACGTAAAGAAAATCACGACGGTTGGGATCCTGGGTGTCGATAGCGCTCACGGGTGCCTGATCCTTTCGCCTCTTTCGAGCCGGCGGCCGAGCTTTGTTCCCCGCTCCATCGCGCCGGCCCGACAGCGCATGGCGAACAAGCTAGCGAATTCCTCCGGCATTTGGATTTCGGTTTATGCGTGAAGCCCGTTTTTGTCCAGCGCGGTGAAGCGACAAGGGCAGATTGTCGCGGGGGCAAAACACCGTGTCCGCCGACCGGGCGTCCAGCGACTGGAAAAGGCGGCCAAACAACAGGGAAACAGCAGCAAATCCGACGCCCCGCCCCTGTCTCGACAGGACGGGTTGCCCTGATCTAGTCTCGCTGACATGGCACACATCATCGACCGCGAGAGCTGGACCACGACGCCCGGCCGCTGGCAGGGCGAACTGCAACTGGCCGCCTATGGCTCCAACTCTTGCCTGATCTTCAATTATCAGCCGGAGATTGGCGGCGGCCCGCGGCTGCACACGCACCCCTATAGCGAGATCTTCATCATCCGTCAGGGAACCGGCCTGTTCACGATCGGCGACCAGCAGATCGAGGCCACGACCGGCCAGATCCTGATCGTGCCGCCAAACACACCGCACAAATTCACCAATCTCGGACCGGGCCCGCTGGAATCGACCGACATCCACGAAAACGGCAGCTTCATCACCGAATGGCTGGAATGATGGTTTGCCTGCCAGCCCCTAGCTGGCGCCGAGCCTGACCAGCACTGCCCTTGGTATGTCGTACTCCCGGATTACCGACTCATGCCGGCGCAAGCCACAGAGTTCGCGCTGGATGAAGTAGGCGTGCACGGCCACGGCGGCTTCCTTCAGCAGCCGGGGACGATGCTCGTCATCGATGTTCTCGCGCAGCTTCTTCAGGGTTTCCTCGACGCGCTGGCCGGTGCGGCCGAGCGCGGCCGCCTTTTCAGCCAGGATCTCGTGGCCGAGCAGGTCGAGCGCGCTTTCCTGCGCGCTGCTCTGTCCAAAATTCGAAGGCATTCTGACCGACATCGCAGCCTTTTACTCCGCCGGCCGCGTCTCTTCCAGCACGCTTTCCTCGTGATAGAGGAAGCCGCCGGACTGCCGTTTCCACAGCCGCGCATAGAGCCCGTCACGTGCCACCAGCTCGTCATGCGTGCCCTGTTCGACGATGCGGCCGCCATCCAGCACCACCAGCCGGTCGAGCGCCGCGATGGTCGACAGACGGTGGGCGATGGCGATGACCGTCTTGTTCTCCATCAGCCGTGCCAGATTCTCCTGGATCGCCGCCTCGATGTCGGAATCGAGCGCCGAGGTCGCCTCGTCGAGGATCAGGATCGGCGCATCCTTGAGGAAGACACGGGCGATCGCCACGCGCTGGCGCTGACCGCCTGACAGTTTGACGCCGCGCTCGCCGACAAAGGCCTCGTAGCCGGCACGGTCCTTGTTGTCGCGCAGGCCAAGGATGAAATCATGCGCCTCGGCCTTCTTAGCCGCCGCGATCACCTCGGCGTCGGTGGCGTCCGGCATGCCGAGCTTGATGTTGTCGCGCAGCGAGCGATGGAACAGCGCCGTGTCCTGGCTGACCACGCCGATATTGGCCCGCAGCGAATTCTGCGTCACCTCGGCAACGTTCTGGCCGTCAATGGTGATCGATCCGCCCTCCAGGTCGTAGAGGCGCAGGATAAGGTTGGCGAGCGTCGTCTTGCCGGCGCCGGACGGCCCGACCAGCCCGACCTTCTCGCCTGGCTTGACCACGAGGTCGATGCCGTTCAGCACGCCGAAGCCTTTGCCGTAGTGAAACTCGACGTTCTTCACCTCGATACGGCCGCCGGTCACGACAAGCTCCTTCGCATCGGGCGCATCGACAAGCCCGAGCGGCTGCGAGATCAGCGCCTTGGAGTTCTCCAGCACGCCGAGGTTCCGCAATATGCCGTTGAGCTGCATCATCACCCGCCCGAGCAGCATGTTGAGCCGCAGCACCAGGGACAGCGTGAAGGCGACTGCACCTACGGTGATCGACCCTTCGACCCAGAGATAGACGGCAAAGCAGCCGATCGCGGTGATCATGATGCCCGATAGCGTCGTCAGCGCCATGCGCACACCGGTCAGCCGGCGCGTGAAGGGACGTAGCGCATCGAGATAGATGTCGAAGCCGTTCTTGATGTAGCGGTCGTCGCCATCGGCCGAGAACAGCTTCAGCGTCTGCACGTTGGAATAGGAATCGATAATGCGCCCATTGATCATCGAGCCGGCCTCAGCCGTGGCCTCGGCATGCCTGCGGATCGAGGGCAGGTACAGCTTGGCCAGCCAGGCGAAAGCGAGGATCCAGATCACCACCAGCACGGCCAGGCGCAGATCCAGCCCGGCGACCAGCGCCAGCGTCGTCACCGTATAGATGAGCATGAACCAGATGACCTCGATGAAGCTCTCCATCAGGTCGCCGGTCGCTTGCCCCGCCTGCCAGACTTTTGTCGCGATGCGCCCGGCGAAGTCGTTCTGGAAGAAGGTGTAGGACTGTCGCGAGACGTGCCGGTGCGCCTGCCAGCGCACCAGATTGTAGAAGCCCGGCGTGATCGTCTGTTCGTTGACCAGCGCCGACAGGCCGACGACGATAGTGCGGATGACCGCCACCACCACGATCATGAAAACCAGTTCGGGGCCGGCGGCGGTCCACAGCGCATGCCAGCTGCGCTCGGCGGGAAGCTGGTCGAGAATATCGACCAGCCGCCCAACGAAGTAGAACAGCCCGGCTTCGATCAGCGGCGCGATGCCGCCGATGACCAGCATGGCGAAGAAGGCGAACTTCGCCTGGCCGACATAGTGCCATAGGAAGCCGCCGACGCTTGACGGTGGCCGAAGCTTCGCTGGCTCCCTGAACGGATAGACCCAGTTCTCGAACCAGCGGTAGACGGCTGCCATCATGCTGATGTCATCACTCTGCGGCTTCTCCTTTGGCTACAGCGTCATTGGCGGCATCGACCGGACCGTCGTCGAGCAGGAACCCGCCCGACTGGCGCTGCCAGAGCTGCGCGTAGAGCCCGCCGCTGGCGACCAGTTCCTCGTGCGACCCTTCCTCGATGACACGGCCCTTGTCGAGGACGACGAGCCTGTCCATCGCCGCGATGGTCGACAGCCGGTGCGCGATGGCGATGACGGTCTTGCCCTGCATGAGCTTGTAGAGATTCTCCTGGATCGCGGCCTCGGCTTCGGAATCCAGCGCCGACGTCGCTTCGTCAAGGATAAGTATCGGCGCGTCCTTCAACATAACGCGAGCAATGGCGATGCGTTGCCGCTGGCCGCCGGACAATTTGACGCCGCGGTCGCCGACATGGGCGTCGAACCCTTTGCGGCCGGTGTGGTCCGAAAGCCCGCCGATGAACTCCAGTGCCTCGGCCCGCCCGGCTGCCTCGACAAGCATCTCCTCGCTGGCATCGGGCCGGCCATAGAGGATGTTCTCGCGCACCGAACGGTGCAGCAGCGAGGTGTCCTGCGTCACCATGCCGATCTGCGCGCGCAGCGAATCCTGCGTCACCGACGCAATCTCCTGCCCGTCGATCAGGATCCGGCCGTTCTCGAGGTCGTAGAAGCGCAACAGGAGATTGACCAGCGTCGACTTGCCGGCGCCGGAGCGACCGACAATGCCGACCTTCTCGCCGGGCTTCACCGTCAGCGACAGGTTCTCGATGACGCCCTTCTGCTTGCCATAGTGGAAGCGGATGTCGTCGAAGCGGATCTCGCCCTTGGTGACGGCAATATCCTTCGCCCCCGGCCGGTCCTCGACCAGGCGCGGCATCGAGATCGAGGCGATGCCGTCCTGCACCGTGCCGATGTTCTCGAACAGGCCGGACATTTCCCACATGATCCACTGCGACATGCCCCACATCCTGAGCACCAGGCCGATGACCACGGCGACGGCGCCGATCGTTACCGCCTGGCCGAGCCACAGCCACAGCGCCAGCGCCGTCACAGAGAACAGCAGCAGCGCGTTGAGGATGTAGAGCAGGCCGTACAGCACCGTCACCAGCCGCATCGACTGGTAGACCGTCTCGAGGAAGCCGGCCATGCCTTCTCTCGCGAACGATGCTTCGCGGCGCGAATGGCTGAACAACTTGACCGTCTGGATGTTGGTGTAGCTGTCGACGACACGGCCGGTCATGGTCGAGCGCGCATTGGCCTGTGCCTCGCCGACCTTGCCCAGCTTCGGGATGAAGAAGCGCAACAACCCGATATAGCCAAGCAGCCAGACGCCAAGCGGCGCCGCCAGCCGCCAGTCGGCCGAGCCGACGATCAACACCATGCCAAGGAAATAGACGATGACGTAGTTCAAGACGTCGATCACCTTGATGACGCATTCGCGCACGGCGAGCGCCGTCTGCATCAGCTTGGTGGCGATGCGGCCGGCGAATTCGTCCTGATAGAAGCTCATCGACTGCTTCAAGAGATAGCGATGCACCTGCCAGCGGATGCGCATGGGGTAGTTGCCCATCAGCGTCTGCTGGTTGAGCAGCGAATGCAGCCATACCGTGCCCGGCAGCGCGAACAGCACGACGAAGGCCATGCCGGCGAGCTTCCAGCTCTCGGTCTGCAGGAAGGTTTCGCGGTTCTGCCCCGACAGCCAGTCGACGATGCGGCCCATGAAGCCGAACATCCACACTTCGGCGATGGCGATCGCCGTCACCAGCACCGCATCGACGATGATGTAGGGCCAGGCGCCGCGCGTATAATGCACGCAGAAGGCAACCAGCGTCTTGGGCGGCTCGACCGGTTCCGCCGCGGGGAACGGATCGAGCCTTTTTTCAAACCAGTTAAACATAGTGATGCTCACAAAACTGTTGTCCGCTCAGGCGGCACGGGAAAGGTCCCCGGAACGTACGGCGTCAGGGACCGACGGCCCGGAATCACCCGGGCCATCGGTCCTGCTTCGCGCAATATAGGGACTTGCGGGCTTTTCGCCGACAGGCGCACCTAGGGAGGCTGACGGCACGCCGCCACCAGCCCGGTTTTTCGTGCCAGGTCGGATCAGCCGGATGATCCGGCGTACCAGCGATGGCCGGCTGTGGTCGGGAACCGCGCGCGAGAAATCGACATCGGGCAGCATGCCGCGATGCGGGCGCCGGCGAGTCTCGGCGTGAACCGCCGACGAATAAGTCTCGCCGATCAGCAGCGCCCAGGTTGCGGTCTTGCGGTCGTGAAGGCTCCTTGAGCCGGGTATCTTGTAGGGATCGAACATCGGTCCGTCCTCCGTGTGTAAGTAGAGATAAAAAGGCGAAGCAATGTCGTGCGCCGGCATTCGGCCGGAGGCGCGGATTGCATCGGTCGGGACACGGGGATTCACCCCGGCCAGGACACGCTCAACTGGGGCGTACAGCCCCTTTAACAGTTTGAAAAACATCGCAGGATTCCTTCAACGGCCGAAAACTTGGTTCGGCGGGAATCGGTGCGATCAAATCTTAGAAGTCAGGTAAATCGTCGTACCGAAACCGCCGGCAGGCAGGTAAGCCCACGAGAGGGGCGCTGGATGTGCATGGTCATCATGAGTTTCCCCTCCATCGGTTCGGGTTGACAATGTGTGCGGTATAATCGACTTCGCAGAAAATGGCCATCCGCAGGTCCAGCAATTTCCAAAACCACGAGTCCGCTGTGGCCGATCTGCCACTTATTAGAAAGACGTGGAAATGAACCACCGTCTCCGCATCGCCCTCTACCAGCCTGACATTGCCGGCAACACCGGGACGATCCTGCGCTTCGCCGCGTGCCTTGGTCTCGGCGTCGATATCATCGAGCCCGCCGGCTTTCCGCTCTCCGACAGAGCGCTGAAACGCGCCGGTATGGATTACCTCGAAATGGCTGCCCTGACCCGGCATGTCGACTGGAACGCCTTCGAGGACTGGCGCAAGGGTGAAGCGCGCCGGCTGGTGCTGCTCACCACCAAAGCCGCGAGTCCCTACACCGAATACGCTTTCGCCGGCGGCGACATCCTGCTGTTCGGCCGCGAATCCGCTGGCGTGCCGGACCCTGTCCATCAGGCGGCGGATGCGCGGCTGACGATCCCGATGCAGCCTAACACGCGCAGCATCAATGTCGCGCTGTCGGTCGCCATGGTTGCCGGTGAAGCCATCCGGCAGCTCGGCTAACACCTCATCGCCGTCGCGAACGGCTGTCACTTCCCGCGTCGTTCTCACCCAGGCGCACATCGCCTTCTCCTCAATTGCCCTATCGACATTTCCTGGCTACAAGCTCAACTTAACTTGAGGTCAAGCGGAAAAGTGAAATGGCTCAGGTAAAGGAATTGACGGTTGGCCAGGTGGCCATGCGCAGCGGCGTGGCGGTGTCGGCGCTGCACTTTTATGAAGCGCGCGGCTTGATCCGCAGCCATCGTACATCAGGCAACCAACGGCGCTATGGCCGCGACGTGCTGCGGCGGGTAGCAATCATCCGGATCGCCCAGGAGGTCGGCATCTCACTGGCCGAGATCGGCGCCGCACTTCATTCCTTGCCCGAAAGCCGTACGCCGACGCGCGAGGACTGGAACCTGCTGTCAACCGGATGGCGCGACAATCTCGATCGCAAGATCAGCCAGTTGAAGAAGCTGCGCGACGGCCTGACCGACTGCATCGGCTGCGGCTGCATGTCGATCGACAAATGCCCGCTGCGGAACAAGGAGGATCGGCTAAGCGCCGATGGTCCGGGCGCGAGGCGGCTGTTGGTGGAGTCCTAATCCGCCGCCGGCAGCCGCCGTATCGTGAACTCGATGACGTCGCCCGGCCGTTCGAACCAGCTTTCAATCTCGGTCCAGTAGGCCTGCTTGGGAAAGCGTTCGAACCATTCCTTGGCTTTAAGGCGCGCATCCGAGCGCGGCAGGACGAAGGTTTCGCGCAAAAATCCGTCGCGCGGCATGCGCTCGTGTTCGGCGCGCGAACGGTCGAGCCTTTTCTTCAAGCCGTGCAGCGGCGGTCTTGCCGGAGTGCGCACGAGGTAACTCCTTGCCCATGGTCAAGACGGGACTTGACCCTTGCCCTTAAGAGATTAGGGATCGCGCCCGGAAAAGACGAGTCCTTTGTCGGCTGAGACCGGAGACCTGATTTTGCAACGACCCGAAATACCGGCAGGCCTTCCGGCCGACATCGAACAGAAGAAGATGAAGGCTAGGCTCTGGTTCGAAACGCTGCGCGAGCGCATCTGCACAACCTTCGAACAGATCGAGCAGGACTTGACCGGCCCACTGGCCGAATGGTCGCCCGGCCGCTTCGAAAAGACGCCGTGGGAACGTGACCATGGCAAGGGCGGCGGCGGCACCATGTCGATGATGCGGGGCCGCGTCTTCGAGAAGGTCGGCGTCCACACCTCGACCGTCTATGGCGAATTCTCGCCCGAATTCCGCAAGCAGATGCCCGGCGCCGAGGAAGACCCGAGCTTCTGGGCATCAGGCATTTCGCTGATCGCGCATCCCTGGAACCCCAACGTGCCGGCCGTGCACATGAACACCCGCATGGTCGTGACGTCGCGCCATTGGTTTGGCGGCGGCGCCGATCTGACGCCGGTGCTCGACCGCAACCGCACCGAGGATCACCCCGATACGGTCGCCTTCCATCGCGCTATGCAATTTGCCTGCGAGAAGAATGCAGCCGTCGCCGACCACCCCAAATTCAAGGCCTGGTGCGACGAGTATTTCTATCTGCCGCACCGCAACGAGCCGCGCGGCGTCGGCGGCATCTTTTTCGATTGGCTGCATTCAGACGAGGACAAAGGCGGCTGGGGTGCCGATCTCAACTTCATCCAGGATGTCGGGCGTTCTTTTCTCGTCGTCTACGGCCACCTGGTTCGGGCCCATTTCAACGAAAACTGGACCGATGACGACCGCGACGAGCAACTCATTCGACGCGGCCGTTACGTCGAATTCAACCTTCTTCACGATCGCGGCACCATCTTCGGCCTGAAGACAGGCGGCAATGTCGCCTCGATCCTGTCCAGCCTGCCGCCGGAAGTGAGATGGCCGTAAACTGTCGGTGATCCAGATCGGCGCCGCATTGACGTCCCATTCGCCGAATCTGGGCAGGCAATGTGGCATTGCCACTATCTTTTTCGTCTAATAGGCAATTGAAATAAAACGACTATTTGTCGTTTCCGGGCCGGGAAGCGCCGGCGGCTTGCCCGAGAGTAAAAAGGGTGTCGCGACACGACGCTACCGGACGGCCCTGAACAAGGCGGAGCATTCTCCCAAGCGGATGCCCGCATTTCCAGGAGTACTTACCATGCGAAAGCTCATTGTTTCGGCAGCCGCCGCTGCCCTTCTCGCTTCCGGTTCGGTCGCCTTCGCCGCGGTCAAGCACACAACCGGCACGGTCAAGGCCTATGACGGAACGGCCATGAGCCTTGTTCTGGACGACGGATCCACCTTTACGCTGCCCCAGACCTTCAAGGATCCAGGCCTGAAGGCTGGCGAAAAGGTCCGCGTTTCCTGGGACATGAGCGGCAAGAACAAAATTGCCGAGTCCGTCAAGATCGTGAAGTGACGGCATAGAAGGGACAAGGCCGAATGGGCCTTGCCCCGAGGTAGTGTAAGAGGGCGGGGCAGCGCTGCTCCGCCTTTTTCACGACCGCGGCAACCAAAACCGACGAACCGTGTTATGCTTGTTCCCCCGTGCGTGCCCATAAAACCGACTGCTGCGACAGGGCACGAAACAAAGGTGGCGGAGCTTCGTGTGCCCATGAGAGGCACAGGCTCCCAGGAGGAAAAGGAGACACCCCATGAAGGAATTCCATTGCGGCTCGCTGGTTCCCGGCTGTGAGTGGCACACCCGTGCCGGCGAGGAAGCCGAGGTCATGCGCCGCGCCGTCGACCACATGCGCGAGACGCATGGCGAAACGGTCATTCGCGAGACGATGATCGAGGCGATTCGCTCGCGCATCGAAAAGGTTCGCGACGCGGCCTAACCACCCTTAGGTGGCCCGCAAGGCCTCCGCGGCGCGCTCGAGCAGCGCGTCGCGTTCGAGCGCAAAGCCGGATCCGATCCATTCCTTTTCAAGGTTTTTGAGGATCGCGCCAAGTTTCGGCCCCGGTGATGCGCCAAGCGCCGCCAGATCGGCGCCTTTGAGCGGAAACACCGGTTTTTCCCATTTCAGCGCAAAAGCCAGCAAGCGCGAAAACCCGCCGGCCTGAACCAGCGCGTCGTTGTCCTGGAGCGCGCGCGCCCGCGCTGAAGCGAGCGACAGCCGCAGGCGATCGACAAAACCCTGGCGGTCGCCCAAATAAACTTTCCTGGCCAGTTCCGCTTCGCTCGTCTTCGGCTCTATGGCCCCCGTCAGCGCCCAGTGGCGCAGGCGATCCGCCTCATTGGTGGACAGTTTCAGCCGCTCCGCCAGTGTCTTCATCCGCGCCGCATCGGGCGGTACGATCGCCTCCAGCCTGAGCAGCGGATCCGGCGCCCAGCCCAGATCCTTCTCGGTCTTGGTTAGCCCATGGATGGCGTCGATGCCCCATTTCTCGCTTTCCGGCAGGGCGCTGGTCAGCACACCGGCCTGGCGCATCCACAGCAAGGCGCGTGACGGGTCTGGCGCCGCGAGCAGTTTCTTCAACTCGGACCAGATGCGCTCGGCCGAGAGTTGGCCGAGCCCCTCCTTGAGCCTTGCGCAGGCTTTCAGCCCCTCGGCATCGGGCCGGCCGTCGCCATACCAGGCGAAAAAGCGGAAGAAGCGCAGGATACGCAGATAATCTTCGCGAATGCGCTGGTCGGCATCGCCGATGAAACGCAGCCTTCGCGCTTCGATATCGGCGACGCCGCCGACCAGGTCGAGCACCGTGCCGTCGGCGTCGGCATAGAGCGCGTTGATGGTGAAATCGCGCCGCTCGGCGTCAGCCTTCCAGTCGCGGCCGAACGATACTTTGGCGCGGCGCCCATCGGTCTCGATGTCGGCGCGCAGCGTGGTGATCTCATAGGGAGTGCCGCCGGCAATCACAGTGACCGTGCCATGCTCGATCCCGGTCGGCACCGCCTTGAACCCCGCCGCCTCGGCGCGCCGGATGGTCTCGTCGGGCAGGCAGGTGGTGGCGATGTCGATGTCGGCGACCGGCTGGCCGATCAGCGCGTTGCGCACCGCGCCGCCGGCGATCCGGGCCTCTTCGCCGTCTTGCGCCAGAATGGAAAGCAGGCGCTGCAGGTTTTTGTCACCGAGCCAATCAGCCTTGCCCGCCAGCAATATCGGATCACTCAAGCATAGAGCCTTTCATAGAGCGTGCGGATGATGCCGGCAGTGACGCCCCAGATGCGCTGGCCGCCATAGGGCATATCGTAGAAAAACCATTCGAGGTCGTTCCACATGCGGCTGTCCCTGGTGTGGTTGGCCGGATCCATCAGGAAGGAAAGCGGCACTTCGAAGGCGGCATCGACCTCGTCGGCGTTCAAAGTCAGCTGGAAGCCGGGTTGCACAATGCCCAGCACCGGCGCGATGCGATAGCCGCTGCCGGCGACATAATCGGGCATGCGGCCGATGATCTCGATGCGGTCCTGGCCGAGCCCGATCTCCTCGAAAGTCTCGCGCAGAGCAGCTGCTTCCGGTGTCGGATCGGTCGGATCGATGGTGCCGCCGGGGAAAGCCACCTGCCCGGAATGGCTTCGCAGCTTTTCCGCCCGCTTGGTCAAGAGCACGGTCGCATCGCGTCCATGATCGACGACCGGAATCAGCACCGCGGCATCGCGCAGCGCCTTCAGCTGCTTCAGCCGGGGATGTCCCGGGTTGAAGCGATGGTCGCCATAGTCGTCGCCAGCATGGGCTTCAGCTTGCGCCGCAACCCGCGCGCGAAAATCCGCTGTGGAAAACGCTGCCGGCGTCACCTGGTCCATCACATGCTCAGCCGCTTCAGTTTTTCCGCCGGCATGATCGGGTAGACCTCGCCTTTCGAGCGCACGGCAAACATCATCTTGCCGCCGATGTCGATCTCCTCGCCATGTTCGACCAGTTCATACATCACCGGCCGCGCCACCAGCGCTTCCAGCCGCCCGCGCACCAGCACATAAGGTTTCAGGCCGCCGGTCTCGTCCTCGTCGACGAAGCGCAGCGGATGGCCGGGCCCGGCCTCGACGACATCGCCGACATTGGTGCGGAAAGTGATGGTTTGCGCAGCACCCGAGCCGGAAACGTCCATTTCGACGGCAATGAACGGCGCGTCGACGACGCGGATGCCGACCCGTTCGACCGGCGTCACCAGATAGGTCTTGCCATCCTCGTCCTTGCGCAAAACGGTGGAAAACAGCTGCACCAGCGGCATACGGCCGATCGGCGTGCCGAGATAGAACCAGGTGCCGTCCTGCTTGATCTCCATGTCGAGATCACCGCAGAAGTCAGGATTCCAGCGCTCCACCGGCGCCGCACCCTTGCCGGCGCGGGTAGCGCGCGAGATCAGCGCCTCCAGGCCGCGCGCCTCGGTGGCGCTTGTAAGGCTTTGTTCGCGATGTTCGGAGTGTTCCGTCATGGTCACGAAATAGTCACTGTTGTTCCGCTTGTCAGCCTAAGTCTGTGATTTAAGTTCAATAGTAGGCGCCAGGCGAGGCCGAATCGCGGCATTCTGCGGTACTACAGTGCATGTCGCCCAGGAGTGTCGAGCGGTTCTGGGTCAACGACATGCATCAGAGAGAGATGCAAGCCGGTACTTCCAACACAAGGATCGATGCGGCATGAGCGTAATGGTCAAGGAAAGCCCGATCAGCGAAAAGGACATGATCGCCCAGGCCGAGACGGCGCTGGCCGATATTTCCAGGATCCGAGACGGCGTTGGCCGCGTCATCTTCGGCCAGGAAGCGGTGGTCGAGCGCACGCTGGTGGCGCTGCTTGCCGGCGGCCATGCGCTGCTGGTCGGCGTGCCTGGCCTTGCCAAGACCAAGCTGGTCGAAACGCTCGGCGTCGTGCTCGGCCTCGATTCGCGCCGCATCCAGTTCACCCCCGATTTGATGCCGTCGGACATTCTCGGCTCCGAGGTGATGGAGCAGGACGAGGCCGGCAAGCGCTCCTTCCGCTTCATCTCCGGCCCGATCTTCGCGCAATTGCTGATGGCCGACGAAATCAACCGCGCCTCGCCGCGCACGCAATCGGCGCTGCTGCAGGCGATGCAGGAATATCATGTCACCATCGCCGGCGTTCGCCACGACCTGCCCGCCCCCTTCCATGTGCTGGCGACGCAGAACCCGCTGGAGCAGGAAGGCACCTATCCCCTGCCCGAAGCGCAGCTCGACCGCTTCCTGATGCAGGTCGACATCCTCTACCCCGAAATCGAGGCTGAACGGCGCATTCTGCTCGAAACCACCGGCATCGAGGACGCCAAGGCGCAAAACGTGCTGCAGCCGGCGCGGCTGAGGGAAATCCAGATGCTGATCCGCCGCATGCCGGTGCCCGAAAGCGTCGTCGACGCCATCCTCAAGCTGGTGCGCTCGGCGCGTCCCGGCCAGGGCAATGCCGAGACCGACAAGCACGTCGCCTGGGGTCCGGGCCCGCGCGCCAGCCAGGCGCTGACGCTCTGCGCCCGCGCCCGTGCCCTTTATGACGGACGGCTGGCGCCGTCGGTCGACGATATCCGCGCGCTGGCCGAGCCGGTGCTGCAGCACCGCATGGCGCTGACCTTTGCCGCCCGCGCCGAGGGCACGACCGTGCGTGACGTGGTGGCGAAACTGGCCAAAGGCATCTGATGGCGCGTATCGGCGAAGCCCAGACACCGGCAGCGACGCGCGACGCGCTCGCCAGGGGCCGGTTGCGGGCTTCGCTGGTTCCCGACCTGCTGGTCGAGGCGCGCCGCATCGTCAACACGGTAATCGCCGGCTGGCATGGTCGCCGCAAGCGCGGCATCGGCGAAAATTTCTGGCAGTTCCGGCCCTATGTCGAGGGCGATTCCTCGCGCATCGACTGGCGTCGTTCGGCCCGCGACGACCATACCTATGTGCGCGACCGCGAATGGGAGGCGGCCCATACAGTGTGGTTGTGGGCCGATCCCTCGCCCTCAATGCTCTACAAATCGACCGGCGCAACCGTCTCCAAGGAATCGCGCGCACTGGTGTTGGCGCTGGCCATGGCCGAATTGTTGTCGCGCAGCGGCGAGCGTATCGCCTGGCCGGGCCTGACCGATCCATTCACCGCCCGCAACGGCGCCGAGCGCATCGCGGCGCAGCTGATGCACGCCGCCGACCCGCCGGCAAAGCCTGATCTCTCCGGCATCCGCCGCTTCTGCGACATCGTCATCGTCAGTGATTTCCTCGATCCGGTCGAAGAGACCATGGAATGGCTCGACGTGCTGGCCCGTCATGGCGTGCGCGCCCATCTGATCGAGGTCGCCGATCCGGCCGAGGAGACCTTCCCCTATGCCGGCCGCACCGAATTCACCGATCCCGAGACCGGCGACAAGCTGACCGCCGGCCGCGCCGAAATGCTCGGCGACGACTACCGCCTGCTCTACACCGCCCGCCGCCAGGAACTAGCCAGCTGGTGCAAGCGGCTCGGCTGGAGCTACACCCTCAACCACACCGACCGCCTCGCCTCCGAAGCGCTGGTCCGTCTCCACATGGCGATGACCGCAGATGGCTTTGCCGGAAGGGCAGTCGCATGAGCTGGCTGCCGCTCTCCTTCGGTGCTCCCATGGTGTTGTGGGGCCTTTTGGCGCTGCCGGTGATCTGGTGGCTGCTCAGGCTCACCCCGCCCAAGCCGCAGACGGAAGTGTTTCCGCCGCTGAAGATCCTCGCCCGCGTGCTGAAGCGTGAGGAGACCCCGCAACAGAGCCCGTGGTGGCTGACGCTGCTGCGGCTGCTGATGGCAGCGCTTGTCGTCGCCGCTTTGGCCGAACCCGTCTTCAACCCACGCGAAAAACTGCCGGCCGAGGGTGCGGCCTTGGCGCTGGTCATCGACAATGACTGGGCCAGTGCCGCCGACTGGGGCAAGCGCGTCGCCACCGCCCAGCGGCTGATCGCCGATGCCGGCTCGAATGGCGTTCCGGTCGTCATCGCCTTCACCGCCGAAAAGCCCAACGCCGAGATCGGCCCCTTCGACGCCGCAGCCGCACTCGACCGGCTGCGCGCCGCCAAGCCACGGCCGATCCCGACGGACCGCCCCGCCGTCTACGCCCGCGTCGCCGGCGTGCTGGAAACCTTGCCCGGCGCCAGCGTTGCCGTGCTGGCCGACGGCCTCGCGGCCAAAGGCGACGAGGCCGCCTTCAACACGCTGCTGTCGAAAAATGCCGCCCGTGTCGTCTGGGCCAGTTCCGACCGGCTGGCGCTGACCGGGCTGACCAACGCCGAGAACGAGGTCGACGGCTTCGCGCTGACCGCCATTCGCGCACCGGGCGATCCGGCCCCGGCGCAGGTCACCGCCGGCGCCTTCGACGACAAGGGCCGCCGCATAGCCGATGCGACGCTGACCTTTGCCCCCGGTGAGACCACCGCCACCGGCACGATGGCGGTGCCGTTCGAACTGCGCAACGACTTCGCCTCGATCGCGCTTGATGGCGAGCGCCAGGCGGGTGCGGTGCGCGTCCTCGACGAAAGCTCCAAGCGCCGCCGCGTTGGGCTGCTGTCGCAGGCCGAGGCCGATCAGGCGCAGCCGCTTCTGTCACCGCTCTACTATATCAGGCGCGCGTTGCAGCCCTTCGCCGACCTTGTCGAACCGTCGAGCGCCGATCTCGCCGACGCCATCCCGCAGATCCTCGACCAGAAGCCGGCGATGATCGTCATGGCCGATATCGGCACCATTCCCGAGCAGGTTCGTCAGCGGCTGGTCGACTGGGTCGATAATGGCGGCACACTGGTGCGCTTTGCCGGTTCGCGGCTGGCCGCCGCCGGCAATGACGACGATCTTCTGCCGGTCCGGCTGCGCACCGGCGAACGCTCGCTTGGCGGCGCGCTGTCCTGGACAACGCCGCAGGCGGTGACGGAATTCCCGAAGAACGGCCCGTTCGCCGACCTCGCGCCGCCGGCCGAGGTCACGGTGAGCCGGCAGGTGCTGGCTGAGCCGACGCCCGACATCGTCGAGCGCACCTGGGCAACACTTGCCGACGGCACGCCGCTGGTGACCGGGCTGAAAAAGGGCAAGGGCACGCTGGTGCTGTTCCACGTTACGCCGGAAGCGACATGGTCCACGCTGCCGATCTCCGGCAGCTTCGTCGAGATGCTGCGGCGCATCGTGCAGCTGTCGCGCAACCAGGGCGCTGCGGTCGCCAATGCCGAAGCCGCCGCCACGTCGCTGGCGCCCTACCGCATGATCGCGGCCGACGGCACGCTGGTGCCGCCGACGCCGGACGCACGGCCGCTCGTGCCGAACGCCGGCCCGCTGCCGGTGACGTTCGAGAATCCGCCCGGCCTCTACGGCTCCGAAACCGGCGTCTTCGCCCACAATCTGCTCGATCCGGCGACCGCCTTCGTGCCGCTGGTGCGACCGCAATTCACGGTGCCGGTGACCAATGTCCAATATGCTTTCGATGAATCGCGCGACCTCAAGGCACCGCTGGTGACCGCAGCGCTTGTGCTGATGCTGCTCGACACGCTGGCGGTGTTCTGGATGGGCGGGCTGTTGTCGCGCCGGCCGCGCCGCGCCCGCTCGGCCGCGGCAACGACGGCTGCGCTGCTGCTTGGCCTCGTCATGCTGTTTGGCCATGCCGACCTCGCCCGCGCCGACGATGCCAAACCGGGCGATGCCGCCGCGATCGAGGACATTGCCAAGACCCGCATCGCCTATGTGCTGACCGGCGTGCCCGGCGACGATGCCATCAGCCGCGCCGGGCTCGAAGGCCTGACCCGCTTCCTCATCGAAAAGACCGCACTTGAGCCGGGCGAACCGGCCGGCGTCGACATCTCGAAGGACGAGCTGTCCTTCTATCCGCTGATCTACTGGCCGATCGACCCTTCGGCGCCGATGCCGAGCCAGGCTTCGATCGCCCGCATCGACGCCTATATGCAGCAGGGCGGCACGGTGCTGTTCGACACGCGCGACCAGTTCGCCAACGGCATCGGCGCGGATTCCACGAGCCCGGCGACGGAGCGGCTGCGCGACATCCTCGGCAACCTCAACGTACCGCCGCTGGAGCCGGTGCCGGCCGACCATGTGCTGACCAAATCCTTCTTCATCCTGCCCGAATTTCCTGGCCGTTTCGCCGGCAGCCCGCTCTGGGTCGAAGCCTCGCTGGAGGCCAGCAATGCCGAGAACCGGCCGGTGCGCGTCGGCGATGGTGTCTCGCCGATCCTGATCACCGCCAATGATTTTGCCGGCGCCTGGGCCGTCGATGAGAATGGCGATGCACTCTTGCCGACCGTGCCGTCTGACCCGATGCAGCGCATCTATGCGCTGCGAGCCGGCGTCAACATCATGATGTACATGCTGACCGGCAACTACAAATCCGACCAGGTGCATGTGCCGATACTGCTCGAACGGCTGGGGCAGTAGATATGAACTGGTCGATCTCCTTCGAACCGCTGCTGTCCTGGCCGTTGCTGGCCCTGGTGCTGGCGCCGTTGCTGGTGCTGGCGGCAATCGGCCTGTGGTTTCGCCAGCGCGGCGCGATCTTCCGTTTCGCCGCGCTGATTGCGCTGGGCGCGGCACTCCTCAATCCGGTGTTCCTCGACGAGGAGCGCGAGGCGCTGAAAAGCGTCGTTGCCGTCATCGTTGACCGCAGCCAGAGCCAGGACATCGGCGACCGCACCAAGCAGACCGACGAAGCGCTGGCCGGGTTGCAGCAGCGCCTTGGCCGCTTCAAGCAGTTCGACGTGCGCGTCGTCGAGGCCGGCAAGTCGGAAGCCGCCGACGAGCGCACCGAGACACGGCTGTTCGCAGCCCTTGAAGGCGCGTTCCGCGACGTGCCGCCATCGCGCATCGGCGGCGCCATCATGATCACCGATGGCGAGGTGCATGACGCGCCGCCCGCCGCGCCGGACTTCAACGCCCCGCTGCACGCGCTGATCACCGGCAATGAGCACGAGAAGGACCGCCGCATCCGCTTCGAGAATGCGCCGCGCTTCGGTCTCGTCGGCAAGCCGCTCGACATGACCTACCGCGTCATCGCCACCGACGGCGAGACCGGCCCGGTCGATGTCCGCGTCTCGGTCAATGGCGAGCAGGTCGCTGTCGAAGAGGCAACAATCGGCCAGGCGATGCCCCTGCAGGTGACCATTCCGGGCGCCGGCCGCAACATCGTCGAACTCTCGATCGACCGCGAGCCGGGCGAACTGACCGACGCCAACAACCGTGCCATCGCGCTGATCGACGGCATCCGCGAAAATCTGCGCGTGCTGCTGGTGTCCGGCGAGCCGCACGCTGGCGAGCGCACTTGGCGCAATCTGTTGAAATCCGACGCATCGGTCGATCTCGTCCATTTCACCATTTTGCGGCCGCCGGAAAAGCAGGACGGCACGCCGATCAACGAACTGTCGCTGATCGCTTTCCCGACGCGCGAGCTGTTCGTCGAGAAGATCAAGGATTTCGACCTGATCATCTTCGACCGCTACCAGCACCGCGACGTGCTGCCGATCCTCTATTACGACTACATCTCCGAATATGTCGAAAAGGGCGGCGCGCTGCTGATCGCCGCCGGGCCCGAATATGCCGGCGACGCCTCGATCGCCCGCACCCCGCTGATGTCGTCGCTGCCGGCAATGCCGACCGGCGAAGTCATCGACAAGGCCTTCTATCCGCGCCTCACCGATCTCGGCCAACGTCATCCGGTGACGCGCGGCCTTGACGGTTCGGCGACCGAGCCGCCGCACTGGAGCCGCTGGTTCCGCACCATCGGCGTGCAGAATCCCGAAGGCGAAGTGGTGATGAAGGGCGCCGACAACCGGCCGCTGCTTTTGCTCGACCACAAGGGCGAAGGCCGCGTCGGCATGCTGCTCTCCGATCAGGGCTGGCTATGGGCGCGCGGCTTCGAGGGCGGCGGCCCGCATGTCCAGCTCTACCGCCGCATCGCCCATTGGCTGATGAAGGAACCAGAGCTCGAGGAAGAGCGGCTGACCGCCGACGGCCGCGGCATGATGCTGGAAATCCGCCGCCAGACGATGAGCGACGATCCCGGCCCCGCCCAGGTGATCACCCCGTCAGGCAAGGCGCTGATCGTCAAGCTGGAGAAATCCGAGCCCGGCGTCTTCCTCGGCAGCATCGAGACGAAAGAAATCGGCCTTTACCAGATCGGCAATGGCGACCTGACAGCACTCGCCCATGTCGGCCCGGTCAACGCGCCGGAATTTTCAGACGTCATCTCCACCGAAGACAAGCTGAAGGCGCCGGTCGAAGCCACCGGCGGCAGCGTGCGCCGGCTGGCGGCGTCCTCCACCCTTGGCCAGCTCACCGGCAGTGTCGCCCTGCCCTCCATCGTCCCGGTCCGCGCCTCGGGCGCGGCCTCGGGCGCCGACTGGATCGGCCTGCGCAGCACCGACGACAGCGTGCTAAAAGCGGTCTCGCGCGTACCCCTCTTCGGCGGCTTCCTCGGCCTCGGCCTGCTGCTGCTGGCGATGGGCGCGATGTGGTACAGAGAGGGAAGGTGAGAGCTTCTTCCTTCTCCCCTTGTGGGAGAAGGTGGATCGGCGCGCAGCGCCGAGACGGTTGAGGGGTGTTCCAGCGGAGTGAGACGTCGGCGTTCCCTGGAACACCCCTCATCCGTCGCCTTCGGCGACACCTTCTCCCACAAGGGGAGAAGGGAGAACCCGCGGACGGCCCCTGCCCTCCGCTATGGCTCCGGGCGTTCGTCGTTTCAATCGACAAATCATTGTCGATTGATCGCCCTACGGGCGACCACTCCTCACTCCTCCGGCTCCGTCGTAAACAGCAGCGGATAGCCCTTGGCCTTGGCGGCGTCGATGGCCCGGGTCGCCTTGGTCTCGGCGACATCCCTGGTGAACACCGCGACCACGCAGACGCCGAGCCGGTGGGCGGTGATCATCACCCGGCTCGCCTGATCCTCGCTGAGCTTGAACTCGCCTTTCAGCACCGTCACCACGAATTCGCGCGGCGTGAAATCGTCGTTGATGAGAATGACCTTGTAGAGCTTGGGTCGCTCGGTCTGCGGCTTGGTCTTGGTGCGGGGTCTGGAGCTGATTTCAGGCATCGGGAACCAATATCGCGCGAGGGTCGCTCTCACTTTGTCATGGGGGAAAGCAGTCGTCCATTTGGATCGGCGCGCAAAACCGTCGTCCCGGGAGTGCTGCCGTTCACAAATTTAGGAACTGTCGGATGCCGTTCAACGCCCCTGGCGGTCGATGATGCGACGAGGCTGGAATTGGCGTGCGCTCCTGCGCTCGACCCAGGCAACCGCGAGCCAGCCAACAAAGCAGGCCAGCGCCGAGCCGGTCAGCACGGTAAGCAGCAGGCTTTGCCATGGCGTGATGTATTGCCAATTGCTGGAAATGGCCGGCGCAAACAGCGACGGCTCGGTGCGCCCGCTCACCGGATCGGGCACCGGGCTGGCGGTAAACTGGACAAGCACCCTGACCACAGCCGAGGCGACAAGGCCGCCAATGGCCGTCGAGCGCAGAATGGATGAAAGCCGCTTCTTCATGCGGGCTGTCCTAGCGGACCGGCATTGCAAACGGGTTAAAGTCCTGGGTGGCCGGCACCCATCAACAGGTAATCATGCTCTCATACGACAAGGCCGCTCCAGCCGGGGGGGGGGTGCTGGAGCGGCCTTGTTACAGACAAGCCTGTTGGCTGTCTGGATCAGGCCTTCGGCGCGTCCTTCTTGACGACCTTCTTGGCCTTCTTGTGCTTCTTGACGGGCGTCTTGGCGACGACCTTCTTCACCGGGGGCTTGGCGGTCGTGGTCGCCGGAGCGGTCGTTGAGGCAGCCGGAGCAGCGGTCGTGGTGGCGGCATTGCCCAGAGCCGGCATTGCGAAAGCCAGAGCGACGGCGAGACCGGTGGCGGAGAGGATGGACTTTTTCATGGCTTCATTTCCTTCTTTGTGCGGGTCGGTTTGAGTGTCACTGAACCGGGTCGATCGGTGTCACTCCAAGCAGCTTCAAAGCGTTCGCGAGCATCCGGATACCCTGTGCCTGTTTCTTGTTGGCGCAGAACCGGTTTCCCTTTCTTTGCAGTGCTTTCGCCGCGGTGACCTGCGTTGCCGCGGCATGGGTTTCAAGGGCTTCGTCTACCTGGCGATCGAGATCGATGCAGCGCTCGCTCCTTGTGGTCGGCGTCACCTTTGCGGTTGTGGCTCCGACCGCGGCCGTGACGAGCGGAATGCTGAGCAGCGCACCCATCAAGCTGATCGTGAACCTGTGCATTGGTAATGTCCGTTACTCCGGAGACTTCGCGTCGCAGCCGATGTCCTGACCGCCACGGCACCCTTTATGCCTTTGATTTTTTTCGGGAGTTTTTCCGGACTATAGAATTTTGTTTCTGGATTGTTTCTGCGAAATCGGCTCTGGGAGCCCGTCATCGCCGCTGGCCAACATGTGGCCAGAATTCTATCGTGTGGGTGACGTCGCCAGGCAGACTCAGCGGCAGCCAACCGATCGGCCGCCAACAAAGACAGGATCGCCGTGAAATCCGATGCGCACATACTGATCGTCGATGACGACAAGGGCATTCGCGACCTGCTTCAGGAATTCTTCCAGAAGCGCGGCCTGCGCACCACGGTTGCCGCCGATGGTATCGAGATGGAAGACATACTGCGCCGCACGCAGGTCGACCTGATCATTCTCGATGTAATGCTGCCGGGAAAGAGCGGGCTGGAACTCTGTCGCGACCTGCGCGCCAGCTATTCGACGCCGATCATCATGCTGACCGCGGTCACCGAAACCACCGATCGCGTGGTCGGCCTCGAAATGGGCGCCGACGATTATGTGCCCAAGCCTTTCGATCCGCGCGAGCTGCTGGCCCGCATCCGCGCCGTGCTGAGGCGCAATGGCGCTGCCGAGCCGAAGCGAGCCAGCAGCAAGCAGATCTACCATTTCGCCGGCTGGACGATGGATTGTTCGCGCCGCCGGTTGATGGCGCCGGGCGACGTCAGGGTCGAGCTGACCATGGCGGAGTTCAACCTGTTGCAGACCTTCGTCAAAAGCGCACAGCGCGTGCTCACCCGCGACCAGCTCATCGAGCTTTCCGGCGGCGACAGCGACTATTCCTTCGACCGCAGCATCGACATCCTGGTCAGCCGTCTCAGGCGCAAGATGGAAGACGATCCGAAGACGCCGAAACTGATCCTTACCGTGCGCAGCGGCGGCTATCAGTTCCTGCCCGAGACCACTTCCGAATGAGACGCTTCCTGCCGCAAACCCTGCCGGTCTGGGTCTTGCTCATCGTCATTGCCGGCCTGCTGATCAGCCAGGTGGCGACGCTGTACATCGTCTCGCGCGACCGTGCCGTCGCCAATGACGAGGTCGATCTGTACCGGCTCAACGACCGCGCCTATTCTCTGGTACAGCTGATGCATGACGACACGCCCGAGCAGCGCAAGCTGACGGCGTCCGGCTTGTTCAACGCCACCTATGCGCTGACCGTTTCGGACACGCCCGCCATCACCTCGTCCATCGCCGGCGACGACCAACTTGCCGAGCTTGAAGACATCCTGGTCGGCCGGCTGTCGAAATTCGGCATCACCGATGCGCGGGTGCGGCGCGACCCGGCAACGCAGGCAGCCAACTCACCAGGCGGCGTCGTCCTGACCAAGGATGTCGGCGAGGTCGAGCGTGACCTGCTGGGGCTGGCGGCGAGCTTCGCCCAGAACGACAAGCTGACGGCATCGGTGCGCTTCGCCGATGGCCAATGGTTGAATTTCACCGAACCCAACACGCCGGTCGGACCTATCCTGAGTTTTGACAGCCTGCCGCTCTATTCGCTGATCGCCGCCCTGGTGGTGATCATGTCGATCTGGTCGCTGCGCCGCCTTACGGCGCCCTACCGAATGATGGAAACCGCCGTAAATCGGATCGGCACGGACCTGAAGAGCCCGCCGATCGCCGAGACCGGCAGCCGCGAGATTCGCGCTGCCGCCAAAGCAGTCAACGCCATGCAAGTGAGGCTGCGCGACTATGTCGAGGACCGCGAACACCTTGCCGCCGCCCTCGCCCACGATCTGCGCACGCCGCTGACCCGCATGCGGCTGCGCCTCGAACTCCTGCGCAAATCGACGGCGCGCGAGGCACTGGCCCACGACCTCGCCGACATTGAAAGCATTGCCAGCTCCGTCATCGACTTCGCCACTTTCGAAGTCACCGAGGAGAAGAGCGAGCGGATCGATTTCTGGTCGCTGGTGGAATCGATCGCCGATGGTTTCGAGGACGTCTCCTTCGACCATGACGGCGCCAGGCCGCGCGGCATGATCTGCATGGCGCGGCCGGTGGCGCTCAAGCGCTGCGTCAACAATCTGGTTCAGAATGCCGTGACCTACGGCAAGAAGGCGCATCTCAGCCTGCGGCAGTCCAACGACACGATCGCGCTGGTCATCCGCGACGAGGGGCCGGGTATTCCACAGGC
Organism: Hyphomicrobiales bacterium; assembly: GCA_900472295.1. GTDB lineage: Bacteria > Pseudomonadota > Alphaproteobacteria > Rhizobiales > Rhizobiaceae > Mesorhizobium. The sequence continues at coordinate 72,728 of UCIA01000007.1, forward strand.
GCAGCTCGATCAGGTGTTTGGCTCCTTCGTGCGGTTGGAGCAGTCGCGCAACCGCCAGACCGGCGGTCTTGGCCTCGGCCTGACCATTGCCCGCAACATTGCGCGCGCCGCCGGCGGCGACGTCCACCTCTCCAACCATCCCGGCGGCGGCCTGCAGACGGAACTGCGCCTGCCGCTGGCGGCATAAGGCAGCAGACTGCCGTCTCGGTAGGCGCCAGGGGCTGGATCGGTCGATGCAACCTTGCGATAGTGCCGCCGCTCGAAGAGGAGGAAGTCGCCGCATGTTCTACGCCATCCTGGCCTATCACGTCGAACAGACCATCCAGTCCCTGACGCCGCAAGAGGACGCGGCGCTGATGCACGACCTGCTCGAGGTCAATGCCAGGCTGACCCGCGAGGGCAAGCTTGGGCCGGCCGCACGGCTGGGCGCGACGGCTGATGCCGTCACGCTGCGTGGTCCCGGAGATGGCATTGTCATCGACGGTCCGTTTGCCGAGACCAAGGAGCAATTGCTGGGGCTGTATGTGCTTGACTGCGCCTCGCAGGATGAGGCCATTGCGGCAGCCCGCGACCTCAGGCGCGTGAACCCGAGCGCCGTCTACGAAATCCGCCCCATCTCGCTCTACGTTCCCGGCTTGACCTTTGCGGCCGCGGAAGACAGCCGAACCTAAGCTTGTCTAACCGCAGGGCAAGTCAGGCCGCGGCGATCTCGTTGCCGAGCCGAACCGTCTCGGCGACCAGAAGATCGAGGTCCTCGCGCCGGGTGCGGTGATTGTTGATCGCCACCCTGAGGCAATGCCGGCCCTGCACCGTCGTATCGGAAATGGCGGCGATGCCCTCTTCCTGCAGCCTCAGCATGATCTCGGTGTTGAGCGCCTTCGAACCCTCGCCATCGAGCCCCCCGGCGCGATAACGGAAGCAGACGATGTTGATACTGGTCGGCGCCGTCAGTTCGAGCGCCGGCTCGGCCTCGATCAGGCCCGAGAGATAATGCCCTTGCGCGATGTTCTGGTCGATCAGGCGGCCGAATTTTTCGACGCCATGTTCCCGCAGTGCCATCCACACTTTGAGCGCCTTGAAGCCGCGTGACGTCTGCAGGCCGTAATCGTGCAGCCATTGCCCCGAGGCCAGCCCACGCGGCGTCGATTCCAGATATTCCGGCGTCACCGCGAAGGTCTTGCGATGCGCTGCCGCATCCCTGACCAGGGCACAGCCCGCCTCGAAAGGTGCATGCAGCCATTTGTGCGGATCGAGCGCTATGGAATCGGCCCACTCGAGACCGGCGACGCGATGGGCATTCTCTGGCGCAATCGCAATCAGCGCGCCGATGCAGCCATCGACATGGAACCAGAGGTCTTCCTCATGCGCCAGCCTGGCCAGCGCCTGCAGATCATCGATGGCGCCAGTGTTGACCGTGCCGGCATTGCCGATGATGCAGGCCGGCTTGAACCCGGCCGCACGATCCTCCGCAATCGCCGCCCGCAAAGCGCCGATGTCGATGCGCAGGCTGGCGGCGGTGGCAATGCGGCGCAGCGCCTTGTTGCCGAGGCCGAGCGTCTCCATCGCCTTGCGGTGGCAGGAGTGGATCTGGTCCGAGCCATAGAAACGCAGCGGCCTTTCGATGGCTCCAACGCCGTGCTCGCGCACGTCGATGCCGGCCTTGCTGTTGCGTGCCACGGTCAGCCCGATGATGTTGGCCATCGAGCCACCGCTGACCAGCGTGCCGCTGGCCGAAGCCGGCATGCCCATCATCTGCTTGCACCAGTCGACCACCTGGCTGTCCATCAGGGCGGCGGCATGGTTGCCGCCGCCGAGATTGGAGCCCTGGATGGCCGCCAGGAAATCGCCCAGCGCCCCGGTGAAATTGCTGGACCCCATATACCAGGACCAGAAACGCGGGTGGATGTTGCCCATCGGATAGGGCATCACCTTGTCCACGATATCGCCATAGATCTCGGCAAGCGGCGTCGGCGATTGCGGCAGCGATGCGGTGAAGAAATCCCTCACATCGCCAGGCATCTCCTGCCACACCGGCCGTTCCCTGACGTCGCGCAAGTAAGCGACGGCATCGTCAACGATCCGATGCGACAGGTGCTGCACATCGGCCCAGTCCGAGGGGTCAAGCGTTTCCTCGGCAGCCGAGGTGACAGGCATCGCGTCCATGCGCATTGCTCCCGATGGCCCGCGTTCATGCCGGGAACTGGCAGCCGGGCGTCGAGCGCGACAGAGCAAGCTCTTCCGCATTCATCTCGGCCTCGATGCCGTCGAACAAAGGCGTCGACATATAGCGTTCGCCGGTATCGGGAAGCATGCACAGGATCACCGAACCGGCAGGCGCCGTGCCGGCGATCTGGCGTGCCACGGCAAAAGCCGAACCGCCGGAAATGCCGGTGAAGATGCCTTCCTGCTGCGCCAGTGCCTTGGCCCATTTCATACCCTCCGGCCCGGCGATGGGCATCACCTCGTCATAGAGGTTGCCATCGATCGCTTCTTGCAGGACACCAGGGATGAAATCCGGCGTCCAGCCCTGGATCGGGTGCGGTTCGAAGGCCGGATGACTGGCAGCCGGCGCACCACCTGCCCCGCGCACCTGCGGCTTGCCGCTGCCGACAAGTTGCGCATTGGCCGGCTCGGCCAGCACGATCCTGGTCTCCGGCCGCTCGCGGCGCAGCACACGCGCCACGCCGGCAACAGTGCCGCCGGTGCCATAGCCGGTGACGAAATAGTCGAGCCGCGAGCCGGCGAAATCATTGACGATCTCGCGCCCCGTGGTCGCTTCGTGAATAGCGGCGTTGGCCTTGGTCTCGAACTGGCGAGCCAGGAACCAGCCATTGGCCTCGGCCAGTTCCACCGCCTTCTTGTACATGCCAAAACCTTTCTCTGCGCGCGGCGTCAGCACCACCTTGGCGCCCAGCATGCGCATCAGCTTGCGGCGCTCGACCGAGAAGCTGTCGGCCATCGTCACCACCAGCGGATAGCCCTTTTGCGCGCAGACCATGGCAAGGCCGATGCCGGTGTTGCCGCTGGTCGCCTCGACGACGGTCTGGCCCGGCTTCAGCGCCCCGCTGCGTTCGCCTTCCTCGATGATGTTGAGCGCAAGGCGGTCCTTCACCGACGCAGCCGGATTGAAGAACTCGGCCTTGACGTAGATGGTCGCATGCGCCGGGCCGAGATTGTTGACGCGGATGACCGGCGTATCGCCGACGGTGTCGAGAATGCTGTCGAACAGGCGGCCGCGGCCGGCCGTGGTTCTGATTTTCTGCTGATGCAACATGGATAAACTCCTGGTTTTGCTCACGGGCCGGTTACAGACCGGCGGTTTGGGCGGCGAGGTTTCGACACCTTGCCGCACTACAGGTCCTTGACGTGCCATTATGTGGAAAACACCACATTCGACGCACAAATCTGCGAGCCGGTGCACTTTGTCGGGTTTGGTGATAAAGCAAGAGCTGGAGGGCCAGCGTGGGAGCGGGCGTGGAAACAAGCGTGGAATCGAGCCAGACAGGCAGCCAGAAAGGCCTTTCCCTGCGGTTTTTCGGGCCACTGGCGATTCTGCGTGACGGCATTCCGGTGGCTTTGCCGGCATCGCGCAAGCTGCGCGCGCTGCTGGCCTATTTGGCGCTGGCGCCCCATCCGGTCGGACGTGGCAAGCTCTGCGAATTGCTGTGGGATGTTCCAAATGACCCCAGGAGCGAGCTTCGCTGGTGCCTGAGCAAGCTGCGGGCTGCCCTCGACGAACCCGGCCGCAGCCGGATCGAAACCGCCGATGATACGATCGCGCTTGATCTCGATGGTATCTCGGTCGATGTGCTAGATGTTGGCGCCGCAACTGCGGCAGGCATCGAAACGCTCGATCCGCAGCGGCTGCAGGCGCTTTCGAGCCTGTTCGTCGGCGATTTCCTCGAAGGGCTGGAGATCGATCGCAGCCCGCTCTTCAACAGCTGGCTGACCGCGCAACGTCGCCGTTTCGGCGCCTGCCACGCGGCCATACAGGAACATCTGGTCAAGACGCTCCCGGCTGACTCGGAGGATGCCTCCGCCCACCTCGAAAAATGGCTGGAACTGACCCCGTTCGACAGCTGCGCCCACATCGCGCTTCTCACAAGGCTGGCGCGGCGCGGCCAGTTCGGCGCCTGCGAGGACCATCTTGCCGCCGCCGCACAGTTGTTTCAGTCGGAAGAGCTGGACTTCGGCCCGGTGCGCAAGGCGTGGGTGGCAATCCGCAATGAACGGCCCTGCGCGACCTTGCCGGCACAGCCGGTAGCGCTGCCTATAGCAATTCAGGCGCCGATTGCGCTTGCCGGTATCGAGTCAGCGACGCCGCACAAGGCTTCGCTAGCCGTGATGCCGTTTGCCGAAGACGCTGGCGGCGTTCGCGGCGGGCTGGCCGACGGTTTGACCCACGACATCATAACCCGCGTCGCCAAGCTGAGGGACTTCTTCGTCATTGCCCGCGGCTCGGTATTTGCACTGGCGGAAAAGAACATCGCGCCGGAGGATGCCGGCCGCCGGCTGAATGTCGACTATGTCGCCACCGGCTCGGTGCGCAGTCTGGCGGGCCGCCTGATCGTCACCGTCGAACTCGTCGAGGTGCGCACGGCCAGGATCGTCTGGGCCGAGACCTTCGAGCGCAAGCCCGACGACATCTTTTCCGTCCTTGACGATATCGGCAACAGCATCGTGGCCTCGATCTCATCCGAGATCGAAACGGTCGAGCGCAACCGCGCCATGCTGAAAGCGCCCAATTCACTCAACGCCTGGGAGGCCTACCATCGCGGCCTCTGGCACATGTATCGCTTCACCCGCAGCGAGAACGACCTCGCACGGCATTTCTTCGACATTGCTGTCAGGCAGGATCCGACATTCACCCGCGCCTATGCCGGCCTCTCCTTCACCCACTGGCAGAGCGCCTTCCAGCGCTGGGGCGACCGCGACCAGGACAGCGCGCTTGCCTATGAAACAGCCGGCCAGAGCCTGTTGATCGACGATCACAATCCGGCCGCGCATTGGGCCATGGGCCGGGCATTGTGGCTGCGCGGCGAGGGTGACGCATCGGTGCTCGAACTGGAAAGAGCCGTCGACCTCAGCCCCAATTTCGCCCTTGGCCATTATGCGCTGTCCTTCGTGCATTCGCAGTCTGGCGACCCGCACGCGGCGATCGGATCGGCGGACCATTCGCGCCATCTGTCGCCGTTCGACCCGATGCTGTTCGGCATGCTGGGCGCACGCGCCATGGCGCATGTCCGTCTCGGCCAGTTCGACGAGGCAGCCGAGTGGGCGCTGAAAGCGGCTGCCCGCCCCAACGCCCATGTCATCATCCTGTCGATCGCCGCCCACTGCCTGGCGCTGGCCGGACGGCTCGACGAGGCCAAAACCTTCGCCGCCGCCATCCGCAAGACGCTCCCGGACTACCGTGCCGACGACTTCATCGGTACGTTCCGTTTCGACCCGGACGCCACGGCCCTGTTCAAGCTCGGCGCCAAGCGCATAGGGCTGGCCTGATCCCTGGCCTGGCCTACCGCCGCAGCACCGCGCTCAGCACATCGCGTATGCCGATCGCGCCGACAAAGCGCGACTGGTCGTCGAACAGCGCCACGGGTGCGGTCTGCGAGCGGTGCATGGCCAGCATCACCGTCTTCAGCGAGGTGCCGGGCGTCGCCCAGAACACCTGCGCCGTCTCCTCCGGCTGGGCCTCGACATCGACGCACGACACCCACACGGCCGGCTTGCCGTCGCGCTCGGCGGCTGCCACCAGCCCGTGCTCGTCGATCTTGAAGCGCGTCGTCTTGCGCCGGTCGAGCCACACCCAGCCGTCCTTGCCCTCTTCGAGATCGCGGCGGTCGCGCATGACGTTCCAGGCGGTCAGCACCGACAGCGGGTTCACATTGGCGATGAAGTCGCGGACATAGTCGTTGGCGGGCTTGAGCACGATGTCTTCCGGCGCCCCGGTCTGCACGATGCGCCCGCCCTCCATGATGGTGATGTGGGTGCCGATCTTCAGTGCCTCCTCGAGATCATGGCTGACGAAGATGATGGTCTTCTTCAGCTCCGCCTGCAGCTGCAGCAATTCATCCTGCAGCTTGGTGCGGATCAGCGGATCGAGCGCCGAGAATGGCTCGTCCATCAACAGGATCGGCGCCTCGGTGGCGAAGGCGCGCGCCAGGCCGACGCGCTGCTGCATGCCGCCGGACAGTTCGTGCGCGTATTTCTTCGACCACTGGTCGAGATTGACCAGCTTGAGCTGGCGCTGGACGCGTTCCTTGCGCTCTTGCTCCGGCACGCCGGCAAGCTCGAGGCCGAGGCCGACATTTTCCTCCACCGTGCGCCACGGCAGCAGGCCGAATTGCTGGAACACCATCGCCACCTGCTTCTGCCGCAGCCGCCGCAGCGTCGCCTGATCGCAGGTCACGACGTCGACGATGTTGTCGCCGTCCTTGACCAGCACCTGGCCGCGCGACACCACGTTGAGCCGGTTGACGGCCCTCAGAAGGGTCGACTTGCCCGAACCCGACAGGCCCATCAGCACCGAGATTTCACCCTCATGCACGGTCAGGCTGGCGCCTGCGCAGCCCAGCACATTGCCGGTCTTTTCGAGAATTTCGGCGCGCGTGGCGCCGCCATCGATCAGCGCCAGCGAGCCGGCCTGGTCGGCGCCGAAGACGATATCGACATTTTTGAAGTCAACGGCGACGGTCATTTCTTGCCTCCAACGCCGATACGCGTCATCCGGTCGAGCACGATGGCGAGCACGACGATTGCCAGACCCGCCTCGATCCCGAGGTCGATGCGGCGCGAACCGAGCGCACGGTTGATTTCAGTGCCGAGGCCGCCGGCGCCGATCAGGGCGGCAAACACCACCATCGACAGCGACAGCATGATCGACTGCGTCAGGCCGGCCATGATGGTCGGCAGCGCCGATGGCAGTTCGACCTTCCACAGCAATTGCTGCTTGGTGGCGCCGAACGCCTCGCCGGCCTCGATGATTGATTTCGGCACCGAGACGACGCCGAGATGGGTGAGCCGCACCGCTGTCGGGATGACGAAGATGATGGTGACGATGAGGCCGGGCGCGTTGCCGAGGCCGAATAAGGTCAAGACCGGGATAAGGTAGACGAAGGTCGGCAGCGTCTGCATCAGGTCGAGCACCGGCAGCATGATGCGGTAGACCTTCGGCTTGTGCGCGGCCCAGATGCCCAGCGGCACGCCAATGGCCATCGACGCCGTGGCAGCCGCAACCACCAGCACCAGCGTCTCAACCGTCTGCTTCCACAGGTTCTGGTTGAGGATGAACAGCAGCCCGAGGAAGACGGCCAGGGCGAGGCCCTTGGAGCGCTGCAGGAAATAGGCGAGCAGCGCAATCAGCGCGATGAGGAGGACAGGCGGCACCAGCAACAGCGTGTCGACCACGCCGTCGAGCAGGAAATTCAGGCCGCCGGAAAGGCCACGGAAGAAGGCGTTGAAATTGTCGGTGAGGAAAGTAAAGAACGCTTTGCCCCAGGCGCCTATGGGGATCTTGTAACTGACCAGGAATTTTGAAATCGGATCCATCTTGCCCCTCTTTGGCAGTCGCCGTCCTTGCCGGACGATCATCTTGTCACAGGATATGGAAAAGGGCAGCCTTTTCTAAGTGGCTGCCCTTTTTGATCCGGTCACGCCGAACGCAAAGTCGGCTCAGCTTCCGAGCGCGGTCTTGACCGCAGCCGCGGCATCGCCGCCGTCGAAGGTGGTGACGCCGGCAATCCACGGCGTGACCGCGTCAGGGTGCTTCTTCAGCCAATCCATCGCGACCGTGTTGGCATCGCCGCCCTTCAGGATGGCGTCCATCATCTCGCCTTCCATGTCCAGGTTGAACTTGAGGTTGGCGATGAACTTGCCGACATTCGGGCATTCGGTGGTGTAGCCCTTGCGCACATTGGTATAGACGGTGGCGGCGCCGAAGCCGCTATCGCCCATGCCGTCGAGATAGGTGAGCTTCATGGCGCCCATCACCGGATGCGGCGTCCAGCCGAGGAAGGCGATCCACTCATTGTTCTTCATCGACTGCTCGGCCTGCGTCAGCATGCCGGCTTCCGAGGATTCGACCAGCTCGAAACCTTCGAGGTTGTCCTTGGGATTCTTGATCATGTCGAGAATGATGCGGTTGCCGTCATTGCCGGCCTCGATGCCATAGATCTTGCCGTTGAACTTGTCCTTGAACTTCCCGATATCGGTCAGCGACTTGACGCCGGCCTCGGCGACATAGGTCGGCACGACGATGCCGTAGCCGGCGCCGGTCAGGTTGGTGCCGATCGTCTCGACCGAACCGTCGGCGGTATAGTCCTTGATGTCGTTGGTCATCGACGGCATCCAGTTGCCGAGGAAGACGTCGAGATCCTTGTTCTTCAGCGACGCCATGGTCACCGGCACCGACAGCTGGATCGTCTGCGGCTCGTAGCCAAGCGCGGTGAGCAGCACCGAAGCGACGCCGGTGGTCGCCTGGATGTCGGTCCAGCCGACATCGGAAAGGCGCACCGCCTTGCAGCTCTCCGGATCACCGGCGAGGGCAGCGCTCGTCGACAGGAAGGTCGCCAGACCGAGGCCGGCGACGAAGGTGTTCATACGCGACATTGATAGTCTCCCATTGCGATTCTTTTTTTGGCGAAACGAAGTTACGGTTTGTGTCTCCGCCTTGTTTCGTCAGCCAAACACCATTCTGGAGCGGTTTCAAGCATTAAGGCAATCACGATCAACGGCGCAGGCTGGCCGATCAGCGACACGCTTGCCGCTTTTTTGATGGCAGCCGGCTTTTCCAGTGAAATGCTGCAGCGCCCCCTCCCCGCAGCGGGACAACTCGGCTTAAAAGGGCGGCATGGCCAAGCTTTACTTCCACTACGCGACGATGAATGCCGGCAAGACGACGATGCTGCTGCAGGCGTCCTACAATTATCGCGAACGCGGCATGGCGACGATGCTGTTCGTCGCCGGCCACTATCGCAAGGGCGACACCGGGCTGATCTCCTCGCGCATCGGCCTCGAGACCGAGGCAGAGATGTTTCGCGACGGCGACGATCTCTACGCCCGCGTCGCCGAGCATCACCAGCATACGACGGTGCATTGCATCTTCGTCGACGAGGCGCAGTTTCTTGAGGAAGAACAGGTCTGGCAGCTCGCCCGCATCGCCGACCGGTTGAACATCCCGGTCATGTGCTACGGCCTGCGCACCGATTTCCAGGGCAAGCTGTTTTCCGGCTCGCGCGCGCTTCTGGCCATCGCCGACGATCTGCGCGAAGTGCGCACCATTTGCCGCTGCGGCCGCAAGGCGACGATGGTGGTGCGTCTTGGCGCCGACGGCAAGGTAGCAAGACAGGGCGAACAGGTGGCGATCGGCAAGGACGTCTATGTCTCGCTCTGCCGCCGTCATTGGGAAGAGGAAATGGGCCGCGCGGCGCCCGACGATTTCATCGGCTTCACCAGAGGCTGAACGACCGGGGCAGCAATCGGAAGCACCGTCAAACGAGCGGTCGGGACCTCTAAATCCCGCCGCCATATGGCGTTTGTTAAGGCCTGCAGCCTATTTTGCCGCCCAGCCAAAGCCAGCCGGGGACTGCCATGCTTCGAGCCATTCCGTCCGCACTCGCCTTTTATCTAGCTGGCGTCCTCGTCGCGCAGGCAGACGGCGACGCTGCACTAGGCAAGAAAGTGTTCTACCGCTGCATGGCCTGCCACGAGGCGGCGACCGACCGCGACAAGGTCGGCCCGCACCTCCTGGGTGTCGTCGGCCGCACCGCCGGTAGCGCCGAGAATTTCAACTATTCGCAGGCCATGAAGGATGCCGGCGCCGCCGGCCTCGTCTGGGACGAGACGAACCTTGCGGCCTATCTCAGCGCTCCCAAGCTGAAAATCCCCGGCAACAGGATGGCCTTCCCGGGCCTGACCAATGACGACGACATCGCCAACGTCATCGCCTATCTGAAGGCCGATCCGAAGCCTTGAGCCCGTGGCGTGTTGCGCGTTGACGCTGGCTTTCGCCAGCTATCTCGCCACTGTAACCGATTGAGTTCTCTGTCGAATTCGAGGGCATCGACGCTGGCGGAGATCGCTTGCTTTGCCGGCGCAAAAGTTCAATAACAGTTGAACCATGCCTGGCCGGCTGGCTAACCACGCCATGACCACGCCTTCATTGCCTTTCAAGACGATGCCGAATTTTTTTGTTTTCGGGGCGCGTCTTGTCTTGCGTCTTTCAATCCCCGAATGCCCCACATATATTCGCCGCTGTTCGCAGCCAGCGACCGGAAGCCGAAGCGGGAGGCCCCTATGGCGACATTGCAGAATTTCGATGCCGAAATTGCCAAGACCAGGCAAGTCGTGCAGGACATGCGCACCAAGATCGAGCAGTCCGGCACCGTGCTTGATACGCTGGCCACCGCCGACAAGAAGATCGGCGACGCCAATTTCGACATCGAGAATGCCCGCATCCAGGACGTGCTGAAGCAGCAGAAGGTGATGGAAGGCAACATCGCCGACCTGATCATCGGGCTGGAGGATGCCACCAACGTCTTCGGCACCGAATTCGAGAGCATGAAAAACTACACCGGCTGGGAAAGCTTCGTTGGCGTCTTCTCCGCGCAGCGCAAGCAGCGCATGCGCACTGACCGCGTCCGCAACATGTCGCTGGCCGGCAATCTGCAGGAGCTTCTGGTCAAATCCGACACCATCGTCGGCATCCTGAAGGCGCAGAAAGAGGTCCTCGACCAGCGCTACAAGACTTCCGAAACCAGCCTGTCGCAGGTGATCGAGCGCCGCAAGGTGACGATGACCAACCTCGAAGCGGTGCAGAAGCGCATCGAAGAGGTCAATCCGCTGCTGCTCGACATCGAAAACAAGATCGCCGCTTCGACCAGCCAAAAGGAGCGCACCCAGCTTGAAGGCGAGCGCTCGAAACTGGCCACCGAATACAATGAAAAGCAGGCCAAGGAGCAGGAGTTGCTGGCTGAAAGCCAGACGCTAGAGCGCTACACCTCAATGTTCCAGACCTTCGTCGATTCGCTCAACAACCAGATCGCCGCGCAGTCGACCCTGATCAACAAGCTGACCATCGATACCGAGCAGCGCATCGTGCTCTACAAGGCGCTGGAAGATTCGCTGAAGACCGCGGCCCAGCAGGACGTCGCCCACAAGATCAACACGCTGGGCAGCCAGGTCGACAACACCGCCGAAGAAACCATGGCCGGCATTGGTGCTGCCTCGCAGAAGCACATTGGCGATCTCCTGGAAATGCACGAGAAGAACATGGTGGCGACCGCCGACATCCAGCGCCGTAAGAAGCTTGCCGACGACGCCTTCGCCCGCCGTTTCGACGACGTGATGAAGAAGCACAATTCGTCGAACTACGTACAGTCGTAAGGAGCGGCTGCACGCGAGCGCACCCGGCATGACTCCCGAAAACGAAGCGGCGGCACGCTATTTCTCCGCCATCACGGCCGCACTGAGCGGCCTTGAAGTGTTCATGCGCGACGACCGCTCGCCGCTCTACCGGCACGGCATCGTCGCCAAGATCGTCGCCGAATACATTGCCCGGCTGGACAAGTCGTTCTCCTGCTGGCGCAATCGTCTCGGTTTCATGGAAACGTTCCGCATTTCGCGCGCCGACAGCGGTTATCCCGTCTTCCAGAACCTGCTCGAACTGGAAAACGACCGCCGTCAGGCCGAAGCGCGGCTGGCCAACATCCCGCTGGCCGGCGAATTGCGCGAGGAAATGGCCGACTTCATCCTGCGCCACAAGGAATTCCCCGAGGCGCTGCAGAAGTCGATGGCCGAGCGGCTCTATCTCGAGGACGTCAAGAGCGAACAGACTTTTGGCCCGTTCTCGCTGGCGCAGACGGCAAAAGTCTCGGTCAATCCAAAAACCTTCCGGCCCTATTACCTCGTCCACTGGGCCACTTTCGACGGCAGCGCCAACCTGCCGCTGGTCTATATGGTGACGGTGGAGGATTCCTCCGAAGACATGATCCGGCAGCTGGTCGACAGCAGCACCGGCAAGCTCAACGAACGGGTCGACATCCCGCTGCCGGTCGACGGCCTGCTCAACCCCGAACTCGCCCACCGTTTCGACGATTTTACACAGAAGAATTCCGCCTATACGCTGTCGCCGGCAACGATTGCAGTCAATCTCGACAAGGATTTCGAACAGCTGCATCCCAAGCAATTGCGCCGCGTCGTGCTTGGCCCCTTCTATTCCGCGGGCATTACCGACAACAATTCGACGGTGACGGAAGTGCTGGCCAAGGTGCGCAAGCCGGAAAACGCCTGGCTGCTCACCTGGACCATCCAGGAGGTTTACTCCAAGGGTGAAAAACCCGGTCGCAAGGGCCTGTTTTCCAGCGAGAAGACGACACAGGAATTCTTCATCAACACAGATGATCTCGAAGCCGCGCGCCAAGGCGTGTCGAGCTACGAGAACCACGCACTGATCCCGCATGAAGCGTACCAGGCGCTTTACGCCGCCGGCGAGGCGCAGAAGATCTTTTCCGGCTACAAGGTTCACATCCTGTCAAATGGGCAGGTGATCTCTGATGTGTGAGAACCTCGCGAACGACTCCAAATGCAATGGCCGGCCGAGGCGGACTCGATGAACCCCCCGGTCCTCGCAAAGAAGAGGGAGCTCGATGCTCTGAGAAAGAGCGTCCGGCCCGGTGCGCTGGACGGCCTGGAGCATAGTCAGCGCATCGACATCACCTATACGTCCAACGCGATCGAAGGCAACACGCTGACCGCGGGCGAGACAGCCCTGGTGCTCGAGAAGGGCATTACGATCAGCGGCAAACCCCTCAAGGACCATCTCGAGGCGGTGGATCACGCCAGGGCATTGAGCTGGGTGCTGGAAATCGCGTCACAGCACGACACGCCGATAATCGAGGCCGATATACGCAACCTCCACCATCTGGTCGTCGCCAATTCCAGGCCTGAGATTGCCGGCAGCTACGCCGACAGCGCCAGATATGTGAACACTGACAGCGGTGTCCACAATTTCCCTACACCAACGGAAGTCCCAGCCCTCATGGAAGCTTTCTCTCGCTGGCTGGGCGCGGCACCCAACACGCCACAGACCGCCTTCGAAGCCCATAGACGGTTCGTCGCCATTCATCCTTTCAACGACGGCAATGGCCGTACGGCGCGTCTTCTGATGAATCTCGTGCTGACACGCGCGGGTTATCCGCCAGTGGCAATCCGCCCCGAGGACCGCCCGGCATACATTGCCGCCCTTGAGATCGATCAGCGGGGTGGCGGCCATGCCGCCTTCAACAGACTGATGTTCGACAGGCTGGACCAGACTTTGGACATGTATCTCGACGCTGCCCGTCAGGCTCGGGATGCGTCCGCCAGTAAAGTAATTCCGATAAGGAGCTGATCATGGACACCGGCCTGACCACCATCCCGGAAGCCGCAATTGAAAAGCACCGCGCCACGGCGCAGAGCTTCATCACCCGCGTCGTCGTGCTGGAAGACCCTTCGCGGGAATCCGGCACCGCGCTCGCCGGCACCAATCGCCGCTTTGTCTCGACAGTCTCCGTCGGCTCGGTGCGGCGCACGCGCGAGGTCGAACTGGCCAAGACCGTCGCCGCCATCCGTCCCGACGACCAGCTGATGAGTATCCCGCAGCACACGCTGCTTTATCGAGCCCGGCGCGGCCTGGCGATTGCGCTGGCTATCTCGGATGTCTTCGCCGAAGGCTCCGACCTTGAAAGCCTGCAGGCGAAAAACACCCGCGCGCCGCTGGAAGGCGACGAAGCCGCCACCTTCAAGAAGCTTCTGTCAGCCTCGGCTTACGTTTCGGCCTTCAGCCTTGCCTCCTATCTGTTCCAGCTGATCGACAGCGACGGCGAGGCGCCCAATGATATCCCTGAACCGGACTTCCTGTTCGACACGCCACAGGATGCGGTGAAGTCGATCGTCGCCGGCCTCGACGCGGCGATTGCCGGCTCGAAGGACGATGCCGATCTGACCACCCGGGCGCGCGCCTTCGCCCGCGTCGCCATTGACGGACTCCTGGCCCGCAAAGGCCGTTTCGACGGCATCGGCCCGTTCGAGAACGCCCATATCCGCATCGACGCAGACGATTTCACCCTCGACGGCTTCGACGTCGCGCCGGGCAAGCGCTCGAAGCCGCTGGTGATGACCTTCAAGAAGCCGGAAGAGGTCGTCGGCAACCACATCGCCAAATACCAGTCGGTCAAGCTTGCCAAGATGCTGATGGCCTATGATTTCGAGCGCGAGCTGAACCCGTTCGTCGAACTCGGCGGCTTCCTCTTCACCTTCATCGGCGACGGCGCGCCGGGCACCGGCAAGACGACGCTGATCCAGATGATCGCCGGCCTCGTCAACAACTATTGCCAGGTCGCCGGCTATCCCTTTGCGTACGAGAATTTCGGCGTCGACCAGATCTCGTCCTATCAGGGCAAGTCCGGCCAGAACTGCCGCCAGTTCATCAACAATGTCTTGAACCCGCGCGTCATCGGTTTCGGCACCGTCGACGACATCGACCAAGTGGCGGCGCGCCGCTCCGACGACCGCGCCTCGGCCGGCCAGCAGGAAATCACCGGCGTCTTGATGGACGCCTTTGCCGGCGCCGGCACCGTGGTGCGCGGCAACTGCTCCTTCGGCATGTTTTCCAATTACCCTGAAAATGTCGACGATGCGCTGCGCCAGCGCGCCGGCGCCCGCTGGCTGGTCGACGGGCCGCAGAGCCGCGACGACTACATCGACATCTTTGTTCTGCTGGCGGGAAAAAACCACAAGATCCCGCTCGGCGACCACAAGCTTTACGCAGCGCAGGAAATCCAGCGCGCCGTGACCGAAGCCTATGAGGAGCATGAAAAACCGCAAGAAGATGGGCTGATGAAGGTCTATGAGCGCTACATGAAGGAAAATGGCGCGCCGAAATCGATGGCCGATGTCGGTACCTATCTGCACCTGATCAAGGACGCCGAACCGCGCTTCACCGGCCGTGCAATCAAGAACGTCACCGACGCCATCAAGATGCGCGCCATGGACATCGAGCTTCCGGATGAGTGGTTCGAGAAGCCGGAAGCCTTCATGCACAAGGGCTACGACGAAAAGAAAGCCATGATCGAGGAACTGCGCGGCCCGTTCTCGATGGACATGGTCATGCAGGAGATCAACCGCTACGCCGACTCGGAGTTCCGCTATTCCGACAAATCCGACGATGCGGCTGTCACCAAGATGATCCGCGACACCCGCCTGCGCGACCGCGCGGTGCGCGAGATCGAGGAGATGAAGAAGAAGGGGCTTTGGAATGCGTGAGCTTCCTCCGCTGCCCGCGGGTGCTGAAAGGCTTGGCGCTGACGCTGACGCCCCCCTCTCCCCGTCCTTCACGGGGAGAGGGTAAGGGTGAGGGGCAGCGCATGCGTGGACCAGAGATCGCGACAACGAAACGGGCAAGACGTCTACGGCAATCGGACAATGACGCCGAAGGTGCTCTTTGGATGGAATTGCGAGACCGCAGACTGAATGGTCACAAATTCGTGCGACAGTTTCCAATAGGCAACTACTTTGCTGATTTTGCCTGCAGAGAATGCCAACTGGTTGTCGAAGTGGATGGGGGTCAACACGCCGAGAACAAATACGATCAGGCCCGTGATCAATTCATGGTTTCAAATGATTGGTCCGTGCTCCGCTTTTGGAACGTCGACGTGTTGAAAGAACGCGACGCGGTGCTTGAGACCATACTGGCAGCTATCGAACAGCGCCTCGATCGCCACATCCAGGCGAATGATCTTCGATTTATTGCCGCCAAAGGCTATGGGGAGACATGTCCTTGAACGTCAGCGCCGCCCCTCACCCTTACCCTCTCCCCGTGAAGAACGGGGAGAGGGGGGCGTCAGCGTTGGCGCTTCGCGACAACGGGCTACGCCCCTCGGAACGTTCTGCATGACCCCCGCCAAAAAACCCGACCTCCTCCGCGACAATGAGCTGATCTACGGCCGGCTGCTCACCGTTGACGAGCCGCACCTCATCCAGCGCTACAACAAAGCGCTTGTGGCCTTCGGTCTCAACCCGACCAAGCTGAAAAGCTTCCAGATCGACCGCACCGGCTTCTCACCCGAAGTGGCCGAGGAATGCGGCGACTACAATTATCTCGACCCCAATGAGGTCAACCGACGCTTCATCATCCTGACGCCGTCGCAGATCGACCTGCCGGTGGTTCACACCGCCTTCTCCAACACCTCGCAGTTGATGTTCGAGTTCATGTCCAAGAACCAGCGCGCCATCGACGCGCTGACCATCAAGGATGTCATCTACGGCGAGATCGAGGATTCCGTTCCCCTGGTCAACGATATCGAGGACCTGCTTTCGATCAACCAGGTCGAGTTCAAGGTTCTGTCGGCCGAGGACGTGCTGGGCAAGGCCGCCGAACTTGGCAAGCTGGTCGACCGGCTGAAGCAGGAGCCCGATGCCTGGCGCAACAACACCATGCTGACCCGCATGGTCGATCTTGCCAAGGTCTGCGGCGACATCCGCGAGAACGCGCTGGTGCCCGACCAGGTGATCTTCCGCCACAACGCCTACTGGACCAGCCATTTCGGCGGCGTCTATGTCTTTGTCGATCCTGATATGACGACCGTCATCGGCGACCCCGCCGCCCCCGGCTTTCGCCGCTCGCGGCCCTGGCAGGTCAGCTATCTCTCGATCAACGATGCCGACAAGGTGTTCAAGTTCCTGGCCTCGACCGGCCGCATCGAACTGCCGCGCGCGTCATGGGTCGAAAGCTCGGGCTATCTCGAGCATCGCGCCGAGATGGTGGTGCGCGCGCTGATCCGCGACACCGAACCGAACCGCAATCTGACCGATGTCGACAAGGTCTGGCTGCAGACCTGGATCCACGGCCATGCCGACCTGATCACCAGCGATGGCAATTTTCCCTTCCTCAACGCCGCCAAGCGCGAGATCGCCCAGCTCGGCCACCTCAAGATCGAGGATGTCCCGCCGCGCCAGCGCTTCCTGGTGGTGCGCGGCAAGCCCGACCATCCGGATGCCTGGCTGACCAACCAGCTGATCTCGGATTTCGTGCCGCAGGACTTCGTCTCGCGCTATGTCTTCAACAAGCCCGGCTTCTACAAGGACTATGCCGGCTATAGCGACGCCTGGCGATCGCATGTTGTGGACGTTCTGAAAACCACATATTTGAAGGACAAGGTGGCGTTTCGCACGCGCCTTTACGGCCTGACTGATTAAGGGGTGACACAGCCATGCTCGAGCCGATCGTGAATTTCTTCACCCGTATCTTCCAGTGGATCGGCCGCGGCATCGGCCTCGCCATCGGCGTTATCCTGTGGCCGTTCCTGTGGGCCGGGCGCTGGTACACGCAGCGCGGCTGGATCCTGAAGGCGGTCGTCGGCCTGGCCGTTTTGGTGCTGATCGGCCTCTACGCCAACTTCTTCTACGCCACCCAATGGTGGAACAAATTCGATCCCAACTATGTCGCCAAATACACCTTCGAGAACCGCAACATCTCGGCCGGCGAGCAGGTCGCCGCCGGTGCCGGCACCGACACTGCCAGGACTTGCGGCAATTCGGGCATCGCTCAGGTCGCGGCCGACCTGACCGATTTCAACGTCAACCAGAATGCCTGGATCTCGTCGATGATCCTCTACAAGCTCGGCCTGTTCGGCATTGATTGGGACCACACGCCGTTCATGGACAACAAGGCCTCGTTCCAGCGCGGCATCAACCAGGCGGTGCGGCGCACCGCGACCGAACTCGCCGACAATCTCGGCCGTGTCCGCACCACGTCGCAGATCGACGGCGACCTGCAGGATGCGCGCGGCAATCTGCAGTTCGACGAGGAGACCTGGTACTTCGGCCTGAGCCCGTTCGGCCCGAAGACGCCGACGCCGAGCTATTATCGTGATGCCGTCAACAAGCTGCGCTCCTTCAACGCCCGCCTCGCCACCTGCCAGGCGACGTTCGACGCCCGCGCCGACAATCTGAAGCAGTATATCGACCGCATCTCCTCCGACATCGGCTCGACCTCGGCGATCCTCAAGGAGCGCGCCGAGAACCATAACAATGGCTGGTTCGACTTCCGCGCCGACGACCGTTTCTGGTTCGCCTACGGCCAGCTCTATGCCTATTACGGCCTGATGAAGGGCGCCCAGGCCGATTTCGAGGACGTGATCAAGGAAAAGCACCTGCAGAGCCTCTGGGTCACGATGGATTCGCAGTTCGTCTCGGCGTTGCGCATCCAGCCCTTCATCATCGCCAATGGCCGCGAGGATGGCTGGATCATGCCGACGCACCTGACGACGATGGGTTTCTACGTGCTTCGGGTGCGCTCCAACATGGTCGAGATCAGCAACGTGCTGACCCAGTAGCGCGCATAACGCTGCATCGATAGCGATGGCGAATTTGCGCCGTCGCCTCTGTCGCATTCCGTGCATTGTGCGGCTGTTTTGAGACGGCGCAATGGCGCATCCTCTGGCTTCTATACGGCGCGGCAACGGAGCCAGGAAGAACCGGCGACAGGTCGGCCCGGCCGCGGAGACATTTTTCTTCATAGGAAACATAGTTGCATGCAAGTTGACGCCGCGGCAGCGACAGGGTTAGAACATGCCCGCGCCCGGGTTCAACATGCCTGCGACTGAGATCAAGCCCGTCCCCTCCACCGTCCAATCCGAAGGAAAGCCGTCATGGCCGAAGTGAAGTCCGACATCGAGATCGCGCGCGGCGCCAAGAAAAAGCAGATCCAGGAAATCGGCCAGAAGATCGGCATCCCGACCGAGCATCTTTTGCCCTACGGCCACGACAAGGCGAAAATCTCGGCCGAATTCATCAAATCGGTGAAGGGCAACAAGGATGGCAAGCTGATCCTCGTCACCGCTATCAACCCGACGCCGGCCGGCGAAGGCAAGACGACGACCACAGTCGGTCTCGGCGATGGCCTCAACCGCATCGGCAAGAAGGCGATCGTCTGCATCCGCGAAGCTTCGCTCGGCCCGAATTTCGGCATCAAGGGCGGTGCCGCCGGCGGCGGTTACGCGCAGGTCGTGCCGATGGAGGACATGAACCTCCATTTCACCGGCGACTTCCACGCCATCACCACGGCGCACAATTTGCTCTCGGCGCTGATCGACAACCACATCTACTGGGGCAATGAACTCGGCATCGACACCCGTCGCGTCGCCTGGCGCCGCGTCATGGACATGAACGACCGGGCGTTACGCGAAATCATCTGCTCGCTCGGCGGGGTCGCCAACGGCTATCCGCGCGAAGCAGGCTTCGACATCACCGTCGCCTCGGAAGTGATGGCGATCCTGTGCCTGGCGACCGACCTCAAGGACCTCGAAAAGCGCCTCGGCGACATCATCGTCGCCTATCGCCGCGACAAGACGCCGGTCTATGCCCGCGACCTCAAGGCCGACGGCGCCATGGCGGTGCTGCTCAAGGACGCCATGCAGCCCAACCTGGTGCAGACGCTGGAAAACAACCCGGCCTTCGTCCATGGCGGCCCGTTCGCCAACATCGCGCATGGCTGCAACTCGGTCGTCGCCACCACGACGGCGCTGAAGCTTGCAGACTATGTCGTCACCGAAGCCGGCTTCGGCGCCGATCTCGGCGCCGAAAAGTTCTTCGACATCAAGTGCCGCAAGGCCGGCCTCAAGCCGGCGGCCGCCGTCATCGTCGCCACCGTGCGCGCCATGAAGATGAATGGCGGCGTCAAGAAGGAAGACCTCGGCAAGGAAAATGTCGAAGCGGTGAAGAAGGGTTGCGCCAATCTCGGCCGCCACATCGAGAACATCCGTCAGTTCGGCGTGCCGGCGGTGGTTGCCATCAACCATTTCTATTCCGACACCGACGCCGAAATACAGGCGATGAAGGACTATGTCGCCTCGATGGGCGAAGAAGCGATCCTGTGCAAGCATTGGGCCAACGGCTCGGCCGGCATCGAAGACCTCGCCAACAAAGTGGTGGCGCTGGCCGAATCCGGGGCGTCGCAGTTCGCGCCGCTCTATCCCGATGACATGCCGCTGTTCGAAAAGATCAACACCATCGTCCAGCGCATCTATCGCGGCTCGGAAGCGATTGCCGACAAGTCGGTGCGCGACCAGCTCAAGGCCTGGGAGGAAGCGGGTTACGGCAAGTTGCCGGTCTGCATGGCCAAGACCCAGTACTCCTTCTCGACCGACCCGAACCTTCGCGGCGCGCCGACCGGCCACACCGTGCCGGTCCGCGAAGTCAGGCTGTCGGCAGGTGCGGGCTTCGTCGTCGTCATCTGCGGCGAGGTGATGACCATGCCCGGCCTGCCCAAGGCGCCGTCTTCGGAAAAGATCTTCCTCAACGAGGCCGGCCATATCGAAGGCCTGTTCTGAGATTTTCAGTCTCGACAAAAGGCGCCGCAGCGATGCGGCGCCTTTATTGTTACCGGAGAGCTACGCCGCGTTGCGCGCCAGCGCCCGCTGGTTGGAGGCGTAGATCGTATCGCGCTCGGGCAGTGCGCCCGTCCTCAGACAATCGATCCACTCGGCTGTGTCGAGCACCGCCGCGAAGCGCGACTGCAGGATGATTGTCACCACGCGGTGAATCTCCTCGGCCGAGGCGTAACCGGCGCTGTTGGCGTAAGGCAGCGAGCCGGTGGCATCCGACAGAAACTCGACCGCAAAGCCGACATGCGCGGCATGGATGATGGTCGACAGGTCGCAATTATGCGTCATGTAGCCGATCACCGTGATCGTATCGATGGCGTTGGCGCGCAACCAGTCCTCGAGATCGGTGCCGGTGAAGGCGCTCGGCAAGTTCTTTTCGACATAGTGATCGCGGTTGCGCCTGGCGATCTCGGGATGCAATTCGCCGCCACGGCTGCCCTTGGCGAAGATCGGCGAACTCTCCGGCGCCATCTGCTTGACGACCACCACCTTCACTCCGGCAGCAGCGGCCGCATCCATGGCGCGCGTCACATTGACGACGCTGTCACGGAACGGCGGATACTGAATGGCGAGATTGCCGCCGTCATAATCGTTCTGGACATCGATGACGATGAGCGCGCGGCGCGGGGTGTTGGCGGACATGGTGTTTCCTCTGAGGCTTGGAGTGGGACGGGTTGAAAATAGGCAGAACAACAGGCGGTCAAAAGTGTCCCGATTGACATCATTCGAAAGAATTGGGACAATTGTCCCTTCCTTGCTGGATACTCCCATGACCGATCCGATCATTGCCGTTCTCGCCTTTGACGGCATCAGCCCGTTCCATCTCTCGGTGCCTTGCCTTGTGTTCGGCACCGACCGCACCAGGCTCGGCCTGCCGCGTTTCGACTTTCGCGTTTGCGCGCTCGAGGATGGACAGATTCACACCGATGCCGGACTGACGATCTCTGTGCAGCATGGGCTTTCCGCATTCGACAATGCCGACATAGTCATCATTCCGAGCTGGAAGGATCTCGACGCCCCGCTTCCCCCGCCATTATTCGAAGCGCTTACAAGCGCAAACCGGCGGGGCGCCCTGATCGTTGGCCTCTGCCTCGGCACCTTCGCCATCGCTGCCGCCGGGCTGCTTGCCGGCCGGCGGGCGGCCACGCATTGGGCGTCGACCGACCGACTGCAGACGCTGCACCCAGACATCGACGTCGACGCTGACGTGCTCTATGTCGATGATGGCGACATCGTCACTTCGGCCGGCGTCGCCGCCGGGCTCGACTGCTGCCTGCACATCGTGCGCGCCCGCTACGGCGCGGAGGTAGCGCTGCGGCTGGCCAGGCACATCGTGCTGTCGCCACACCGGCAGGGCGGACAGGCGCAATTCATCGAACGCCCGCTGGCGAAGACGCCTGCTGCCGACCGCTTCACTCAGGCGCTCGACACCGTGCGGGCAACGCTCGGGCAAACACAAAGCTTGGACCGCGTCGCTCAGGCAGCCGGCCTGACGCGGCGCACCTTCACCCGTCGGTTCCAGAAATCGATCGGCACCAGCTTTGGCGAATGGCTGGCCGGCCAGCGCATCGAATTCGCGCAAAGGCTGCTGGAAGCGACGGAAAAATCTATGGACATCGTGGCCTTCGAAGCCGGCTTCGGCAGCGCCACCTCGTTGCGCCAACATTTCGCCGCACGGCTCAGGACCTCTCCGGCGCAATACCGGCGCGAATTCTCGAAGCGGACCGGCGAGCGCACGGCTTCCGCCCTCTCGCATTGATCATCGGCGGACGTACATTCAGCCGCGCTTGACCGCCCGCGCCGGATTGCCGACCACCGTCGTATTCGCCGGCACGTCGCGCGTCACCACCGCGCCGGCGCCGACAATGGCGCCGTCGCCGATGCTGATACCACCAAGGATGATGGCGCTGCCGCCGATCCAGGCATTGTCGCCGATGGTGACCGGCCTGGCGATCTCCAGCCCAGCCTGGCGGCCGGCGGCCTCCTTGTGATGCTCGGCGCAATAGATCTGCACATTGGGACCAAGCAGCGTTCGCTTGCCGATGCGCACCGGCGCGGTGTCGAGGATGGTGCAGCCGGCATTGAGGAAGGCGGCCTCGCCGAGGTGGATGTTGAAACCATAGGCGCAGTGGAATGGCGCCTCGATGCGGGCGCCCTCGCCCACGCGGCCGAGCAGTGCCGATAGCGCTGGCCCGATATTGCCGCGCTGTTGCGGCGGCAGGCTGTTGTGCTCGAACACCGCATCGCGCGCGATCACCCGCAGCGCCTCCAATTCGTCATTGATGCAGGTGTACCATTCGCCCGCCGCCATCTTCATGCGTTCGCTTGCCGCCACAGTGGCACCTCTCATGCTGTCTGCCACCAAAGCATAACGCATTGCCGGTGAAAGCCGGTAGCCAAATGCCCGGCCTATGCTAGCCTGAGATTTCAGGAACCGGACAAGGTTCCGATCTCTGGGGGATCACCATGCTCTATCTGCTTGCACTTCTGATCGGTGTCATTGCCGGTCTTCGCGCCATGACCGCGCCGGCTGCAGTCGCCTGGGGCGCCTATCTCGGCTGGCTGCCTCTCGCCGGCACCTGGGCGAGCTTCATGGGCCACTGGGCGGCCGTCGGCATCTTCACCATCCTGGCCATCGTCGAGCTGGTCACCGACCAGTTGCCCTCGACGCCGAGCCGTAAAGTGCCGCAGCAATTCGGCGCCCGCATCCTGCTTGGCGCTTTCTCGGGTGCGGTGATCGGCGCCACCGCCGGCTCCACCATTGGCGGCTTGATCGCCGGCGCCATCGGCGCCGTCATCGGCACCTATGGCGGCGCCGAAGCGCGCGGCCGGCTGGCCGCCGCCTTCGGCAAGGATCTGCCCGCCGCCCTCATCGAGGATGCGGTGGCGATCATCGGCGGCCTGCTGATCGTGGCGGCGGTGGTATGACGGCAAAAACGTACGACGCCATCATCATCGGCGCCGGACAGGCCGGCTCCCCTCTCGCCGGCCGGCTGACGTCAGCCGGCATGAGCGTCGCGCTGATCGAGCGCAAGCTGGTCGGCGGCACCTGCGTCAACACCGGCTGCATGCCGACCAAGACCATGGTCGCCAGCGCCTATGCCGCGCATCTGGCGCGGCGCGCCGCCGACTACGGGGTGACGTTCTCCGGCCCGGTCGGGGTCGATTTCAAAAGGATCAAGGCGCGCAAGGACAAAGTCACCAACGACTCCCGCACCAATCTGGAGACGTGGATCGCCGGCATGAAGGGCTGCACGCTCTATCGCGGCCATGCGCGTTTCGAATCCGCCAACACGGTGCGCGTCGGCGACGAGCTTCTGACCGCCGAAAAGATCTTCCTCAACACCGGCGGCCGCGCCTCGGTGCCGAACCTGCCCGGCATCAACGACATTGACTACCTCACCAACTCCTCGATGATGGATCTCGACGTGCTGCCGCGCCACCTCATCGTCGTCGGCGGCAGCTACATCTCGCTCGAATTCGCGCAGATGTTCCGCCGCTTCGGTAGCGAAGTCACCGTCATCGAAAAGAGTCCCCGCCTGACCGGCCGTGAGGACGAGGACGTCTCGGCGGCGATCCTGTCGATCCTCGAGAACGAAGGCATAGCGGTTCATGTCGGCGCCGACGACATCGGCTTTGCCAAACAGGGCAAGGATATCGCCGTGACCTTCTCCGCCGGCAAACCGCCGGCGATCGGCTCGCATGTGCTTCTGGCGCTTGGACGCACCCCCAACACCGACGATCTCGGCCTCGACAAGGCCGGCGTCACGGTCGATCTGCGCGGCTTCGTCACCGTCGACGACCAGTTGCGCACCAGCGCGCCGGGCATCTGGGCGATGGGCGACTGCAACGGCAAGGGCGCCTTCACCCACACCTCCTACAACGATTTTGAGATCGTCGCCGCCAATCTGCTCGACAACGATCCGCGCAAGGTCAGCGACCGCATCGAGACCTACGGCCTGTTCATCGACCCGCCGCTCGGCCGCTGCGGCATGACCGAGACGGCGGTGAAGAAATCCGGGCGCAAGGCGCTGGTCGGCCAGCGGCCAATGACCCGCGTCGGCCGCGCCATCGAAAAGGGCGAGACGCAAGGGTTCATGAAGATTCTGGTCGACGCCGAGACCAGGGAAATCCTCGGCTGCTCCGTGCTAGGCCCTGGCGGCGACGAAGCCGTGCACTGCGTGCTCGACCTGATGTACGCCAAGGCGCCGGTCGATACGCTGGCCCGCGCCGTGCACATCCATCCGACCGTCTCGGAGCTGTTGGTCACCATCGCCCAGGAGCTGAAGCCGCTGGCCTGACTTGGCTTGGCGTCAAGCTCAGCGCTTTCTGCATTGCTGCATTGCAGCGATATGCATTGCATCAGGCATGGCTTCTCGTTCAGTCTGAAATTGAACCGATTCAGTCTGGACGTTCCATGCCTTTGCCGATCCTTGCGCTTGCTATTGCATCCTTCTGCATCGGTACGACCGAATTCGTAATCATGGGCCTGCTGCCCGAGGTTGCCGCCGATCTCGGGGTCTCGATCCCCTCGGCCGGCCTGCTGGTCACCGGCTACGCGCTGGGCGTCGTTTTCGGCGCGCCAATAATTGCCATGGCGACCGCGCATCTGCCGCGCAAGCCGGTGCTGGTCGCGCTGACGGCGATGTTCGTCGTCGGCAATCTGCTCTGCGCCATCGCGCCCAATTACTGGCTGTTGATGGCCGCGCGCGTCTTTACCGCTTTCGGCCATGGCGCCTTCTTCGGCATCGGTTCGGTCGTTGCCGCGAGCCTGGTGCCGCGCAACAAGCGCGCTAGCGCCATGGCGATGATGTTTGCGGGATTGACGCTCTCCAACATTCTGGGCGTTCCCGCCGGCACCGCGCTTGGCGAGGCTTTCGGCTGGCGTTCCACCTTCTTCGCCGTCGTCGGCATCGGCCTGATCTCGGTCGCCGCCATCGCCTGGCTGGTGCCGTCCAATGTCGCTGAACCCAGCGGCGGCGGCCTGCGCGGCGAGTTGCGCGTGCTTGGCAAGTTGCAGGTGTGGCTCGCCATGCTGATCGCCTCGCTGGCCTCGGCCAGCCTGTTTGCCGTCTTCACCTACATCAAGCCCTACCTTACCGACGTCTCCGGCCTGTCCACGTCAGCGGTCACCTGGGTGCTGCTGCTGTTCGGCGCCGGCATGACCATCGGCAACATCATCGGCGGCAGGCTGGCCGACTGGAAACTGATGCCGACTGTGATCGGCACGCTGCTGCTGATGGCGGTGCTGTTTGTCGTATTCACCGAGTTCGGCGCCATTGCCAGCGTCGCCATCGGCGTAGTTTTCCTGTGGGGCCTGCTGATCTTCGTCGTCGTGCCGCCGCTACAGATCCGCGTCGTCGAGGCGGCATCCGAAGGACCGAACCTCGCCGCCACGCTCAACCAGGGCGCTTTCAATGTCGGCAATGCCAGCGGCGCCTGGATTGGCGGCGTGGCCCTGTCCGCCGGCGTTTCCTATGCCCATCTGCCGCTGGTCGGCGCGGTGCTCGCTTTGCTGGCGGTAACCGTGGCCGTTGTCTCGCAGGCGCTCGAACGCTCAGCTCGCGTGGACGTTCAGGCTGCCGCTGAATAATCTCGATTGCGCCCATAGCGGCGCAGGCTGGACCAATCGACAGCCCTTCGGCAAAGGTGCATGTGTTTCGCCTCTCCAGGAGGCATCCATGCAGAAATCGATCGAACGCATCGCCGGCGATACCGAAGGCGTTTCCTACGAATTTCCGGTGTTCCGCTTCTCCGGGACTGATGAGGCCGCGCCCTCGGCCTATCTGCAGGCGGCGCTTCATGCCGGCGAATTGCCGGGTGTCGTCGCCATCGACGCCTTGATGCCGGCGTTGAACAAGGCCGAGGCCGAAGGCCGCATCAAGGGCGACATCACCATCGTGCCCTGGGCCAACCCGATCGGCCGCGCGCAATATCATTTCGGTGAGCATCAGGGACGCTTTCATCTCGGTACCCGCAACAATTTCAATCGCGGCTTTCCGTTGCTGGCAGCACCCGACGCCAAGCTGTTGCCCGACACCACGCACGGCACCCCCGACCAGCGATTGAAGACCCGGCTGGTGCAGCTTTCGCTCGGCCACGACATCGTGCTCGACCTGCATTGCGATGATGAAGGGCTTGCCTATCTCTACGTCCACACCAGCCTGTGGCCGGCAATGGCCGATTGCGCCGCCGCCATGGGCATCGATGCGGTCGTGCTGTGGAGCGAGGACACCGACGGCACCTTCGAGGGCGCTATGGTCATGCCCTATCAGAACGTGCCCCCTGAGGTGGCGAAGTTTGACCGTCGCGCCATCACCACGGTCGAGTATCGCGGCATGCTGGATGTCGACGGCGCACTGGCAAATTCCGATGCCGAAGGCCTCTACCGGCTGCTGGTGGCGCGCGGCGTGATTGCCGACCCTGCCCTTCCCGCACCGGGCCCGTTCAAGGGCCTCGTCGCGCCGCTGGAAAACATCGACATGATGCCTGCACCCAAGGCCGGCGCCATCCTCTATGACGTCAAGCCCGGCGACCGCGTCGCCAAGGGCGCGCGCCTCGCCACCATCGTCCACACACCCGGCGAGGCCGGCGGCCGCACCGAAGTGCTGGCGCCGCAGGACGGCGTCATCCTGACCCGCCGCTCGCGCCGCATCATCCGTACCGGCGAGGATCTCTTGAAGCTGGTCGGCGACAAGAAGAGCGCCGACGCAAGGTCAGGCACGCTGGAGGACTGACCTAACCCGAGATCGCCAACCGCGCCTTGGCCTCCAGCCATTCGGCCATCTGCCGGTATGGCACAGGCCCGTGGCTGACACGGGCGACACCGAGTTCGGCCAGGCGCTGGCGTGGCGGCACATGCGCCAGTGCGATAATGTTGACCGGCAGCGCGGTCGCCTCGCAAAGCGCCTCGATCAGCCCCTCATCGCCAAGGCCCGGCGCAAAGAAGCCGCTCGCGCCGGCCTTCTCGTAAGCCTTTGCCCGCTCGATCGCCTGGTCGAGCAGACCCTTGTCGTGCGCATCCGGCTTTGCCTTGAGGAAGACATCGGTGCGGGCATTGATGTAAGCGGGAATGCCTGAAGCCTTCACCGCAGCAGCCACCGCCTCGATGCGCTTCACCTGGGCAGCAATATCGTAGAGGCCGGTGCCGCCGACGATCTGATCCTCGAAATTGAAGCCGATGGCGCCAGCCTGCAGGGCACGCGTCACCGTCTGGGCTACGACCTCCGGCTCGGCGCCATATCCGCCTTCAAGGTCCATGGTTACCGGCAGGTCGACCGCCGCGACGATGCGTTTGATGTTGTCCAACGCCAATTCCAGCGGGATTTTCTCACCATCGGCATAGCCGAAGGCAGCCGCGACCGGCCAGCTTCCCGTGGCGATCGCCTTGGCCCCGGCTTTCTCGACGATCTTGGCGGAGCCCGGATCCCAGGCATTGTAGAGCACGATCGGGTTGCCCTTGACGTGCAGGGATTGGAATGTGCGTGCGCGCTCGATCTGGTCGGTCATTGGTGTCTTTCCCGCTTTTCCGATGTTGGACGGGCAGTCTAGGCAGGACCGCCGGTGCTGGCGATGTGCCATGGGCCGCCGAAGCGGCGGCCACGAACAGGCCTTTCAAACCTGTTGCGCATCCGGCTTTTCGCCGCTATGGATTTCGCCCATGAACATGCGCTCGATCAAGACCATTTGGTGGTGGGCTCGCTGACAGCGGCCTGTTCGAACGCGTTCGCGTGAAAATAGAGGGTGGCCGCAACGGAATGTCCGGGCGGCCATTTGTTTTTTCAAAGCCAGTCCCGGGTCCGTTGCCCCAACAAGCCAGATGGAGACGGCAATGACGACGATGAAGGTTCTGGAAAACGGCGCTGAACGCTTCGTGACCGCGGGTGGCGTCACCATCACCCGCGAGCGCCACGACAAGCCCTATGCCGGCGCGATCGACGCTTATGTCGACGGGCTGAATTCGCGCCGTGGCGCGGTGTTTTCCTCGAACTACGAATATCCCGGCCGCTATACGCGCTGGGATACGGCCATCATCGATCCGCCGCTGGTGATTTCCGCGCGTGGCCGCGCCATGCGCATCGAGGCGCTGAACAGCCGCGGCGAGGCGCTGCTGCCGGTGATCGGCAAGACGTTGGCCGGCATTACCGAGGTGACAATCGCCGAAACCTCGAAAAAGCTGATCCGCCTAGACGTCGCCAAGCCCGGCCGCGTCTTTACCGAGGAAGAGCGCAGCCGCGTGCCTTCCGTCTTCACCGTGCTGCGCGCCATCACCGCTCTGTTCAAAACCGACGAAGACGCCAATCTCGGCCTTTACGGTGCTTTCGGCTACGACCTCGCCTTCCAGTTCGATCCGGTCGACTACAAGCTCGAGCGCAGAGAGAGCCAGCGCGACCTGGTCCTGTTCCTGCCCGACGAGATCCTGGTCGTCGACCACTATTCGACCAAGGCCTGGACCGATCGCTACGACTATTCCGGTGAGGGTTTTTCGACCGAGGGACTGCCGCGCGACGAGATCGCCGAGCCGTTCAAGACCGCCGACCGCATCCCGCCGCGCGGCGACCATGAGCCCGGCGAATATGCCAATCTGGTGCGCAAGGCGATGGACAGTTTCAAGCGCGGCGACCTGTTCGAGGTCGTGCCCGGCCAGATGTTCTACGAGCGCTGCGAGACGCAGCCGTCCGAAATCTCGCGCAAGCTAAAGTCGATCAACCCCTCGCCCTATTCGTTCTTCATCAATCTCGGCGAAAACGAATATCTGATCGGCGCCTCGCCCGAAATGTTCGTGCGCGTCAACGGCCGCCGCGTCGAGACCTGCCCGATCTCCGGCACCATCAAGCGTGGCGACGACGCCATTTCCGACAGTGAGCAGATCCTGAAGCTGCTCAACTCCAAGAAGGATGAATCCGAGCTGACCATGTGCTCGGACGTCGACCGCAACGACAAATCCAGGGTCTGCGATCCGGGCTCCGTGCGCGTCATCGGCCGCCGCCAGATCGAGATGTATTCGCGTCTGATTCATACCGTCGATCACATCGAAGGGCGGTTGCGCGAAGGCATGGATGCCTTCGACGCCTTCCTGTCGCACGCCTGGGCGGTCACCGTCACCGGCGCGCCAAAACTGTGGGCCATGCGCTTCATCGAGCAGAACGAGAAAAGCCCGCGCGCTTGGTATGGCGGCGCCATCGGCATGGTCAATTTCAACGGCGACATGAACACCGGCCTCACCTTGCGCACCATCCGCATCAAGGACGGCATTGCCGAGGTGCGCGCCGGCGCCACGCTGCTCTTCGACAGCATCCCCGAGGAAGAAGAAGCCGAAACCGAATTGAAGGCATCCGCCATGCTCTCCGCCATCCGTGACGCCAAATTGGGCAACGCCGCAGGCACCGAACGCACCACTGCGCACGTCGGCGACGGCGTCAACATCCTGCTTGTCGACCACGAGGACTCCTTCGTCCACACGCTGGCCAATTATTTCCGCCAGACCGGCGCCAATGTCTCGACCGTACGCACGCCGGTGCCGGAAGAGGTGTTCGAACGGCTGAAGCCCGATCTCGTCGTATTGTCGCCCGGACCGGGCACGCCGAAGGATTTCGACTGCGCCGCCACCATCAAGAAGGCTCGCGCCCGGGACCTTCCGATCTTTGGCGTCTGCCTTGGCCTGCAAGCGCTGGCCGAGGCCTATGGCGGCGAACTGAGGCAGTTGCATGTGCCGATGCACGGCAAACCGTCGCGCATCCGCGTCTCCAAGCCCGGCATCATCTTCTCCGGCCTGCCCAAGGAAGTCACCGTCGGCCGCTACCACTCGATCTTTGCCGATCCGGTGCGGCTTCCTGACGATTTCATCGTCACCGCCGAGACAGAGGACGGCGTCATCATGGCCTTCGAGCACCGCAAGGAGCCCATCGCCGCGGTGCAGTTCCATCCGGAATCGATCATGACGCTCGGCCACAATGCCGGCATGCGCATCATCGAAAACATCGTCGCCCATCTGCCGCGCAAGGCCAAGGAAAAGGCCGCTTAGAAAAACGATGGCGGCAACCGAGAACATGGCGGCGATAGCGGCAAAGGCAGCGGCCAGGCAAAGGATCGCCAGCCTTGCCTTCTGGTCGATCATCGTGGCCTGCGTCGTGCTCGCCCTGAAACTTGCCGCCTGGTATGTCACCGGCTCCGTCGCACTCTACTCGGATGCGCTGGAATCGATCGTCAACGTCATTGCCTCGGCCGCCGCCTATTGGGCGATCCAGGTCAGCTACAAGCCGGCTGACCAGGACCATCCGTTCGGCCACCATAAGGCCGAGTATTTCTCGGCGGTGCTGGAAGGCGTGCTGATCGTGCTCGCCTCGCTGCTGATCCTGAACGAAGTCTGGCGCTCGTGGCAGACGCCATCGCCACTTGAGCAGCCCTGGGAAGGTCTCGCCATCAACGGTGTCGCCACGGCCATCAACGCCTTCTGGGCCTTCACGCTGATCCGCGCCGGCCGCGCCGCGAAATCACCGGCGCTGGTCGCCGACGGCCGGCACATCATGACCGATGTGGTGACCTCGATCGGCGTTTTCGGCGGACTGGTCGGCGCCATCCTGACAGGCTGGCAGATCCTCGATCCGGCGCTCGCCGTCATCGTCGCGCTCAACATTCTTTGGCAGGGCTGGCACGTCATCGGCTCGTCGATGAACGGGCTGATGGACCGCGCCGTCGACACCAGCGAACACATGCACATTCGCGACATCATCTCGGCCAATTGCAAAGGTGCGCTGGAGGTTCACGACCTCAAGACCCGCATAGCCGGCCGCGCCACCTTCATCGAGTTCCACCTAGTCGTCGACGCCGACATGACCGTCGGCGCCAGCCACGTCATCTGCGACCGCATCGAGGATGCGCTGAAAGCCGAAATCCCTTCGGTGCGCGTCACCATCCATGTCGAACCGGATGATGAAGCGAAGCTGCCGAAGGGCACGACAGCAGTGCCTTTCGCGTAATGCGATTTAACCAATTCTGGATGAATTCGGGCAGGATGGCTCACCAAATCATTTGAAAACGTCGTCGAGAGCGGTACGCATCTGCTCCGCGCACTTCTCTGATGCCGCCTCGACAAAATCGTCATCAAGCGGCCCGACCAATTGATCGAGCCAGTCCCAATCCTCTGGAAGCTGTTTCTGCGTCATGACCGGCCTCAAGGCGCACACGCCGACTGCGGCATAGCCTCCAACCGGTAGACCTTGTCATCGGACTTGGTCTTGCCATCCGCCGAGCACAGGTCGACGATCGCCAGGCTGCTGTTGGGGTTGGCGAGCATCATGGTGCCGTTGGCGCCGCGCTTGAGGTAGATTTCCTTTTGGCTGATGTCGCAGGCAAAATTGCTCATCTTCGCGCTGGCCGCGCAGCGCCACTGGTCCGCCTCGCCCTGGCAGGAATAGGTCTGCGTGACCTTGGCCCCGTTCTTCCTGGTGGTCACGGAAACGCCGATGTCGGCGCCGTCGGGCCAGTTGGCGACATCGCCGCCTGAGGCAAAGGAGGCCAGTTCCACCGGCCCGCGAAAGACACGGATCGACTGAGTCACCTGGTCGGGATGCGAGGAGAGATGCGCGGAATCGTAGTCGCGCCCATAGCAGAATGGCTGGTCCGACTTCAGCCGCTCGCGCAGTGGCGCGCCGAGAGCCGGATCGATCGGATCGA
Organism: Hyphomicrobiales bacterium; assembly: GCA_900472295.1. Taxonomy (GTDB): domain Bacteria; phylum Pseudomonadota; class Alphaproteobacteria; order Rhizobiales; family Rhizobiaceae; genus Mesorhizobium. The sequence continues at coordinate 104,824 of UCIA01000007.1, forward strand.
TCTTGGCGAATTCGGCCTGGCAGGTAGCAGTCGGCATCGGGTCGAGGCGGAAATTGTCGTCCTCCGAGCCCAGCGCCTGCCGGTCATATTCGGCCTCGCCCAGTTCGTCTTCCGATCCGGCGTCGAGATAGAGATCAGATGAGACATCGTTGAGGATCAGGCGGCCTTTATCGTCGAGCTTCAGCGAGGCCATGGTGCGGTCGCAGTCCATGCCGCAGCGGATCGGACCTGACTTGCCGTCCTCGGACTCGTGATTGCACCAGCCCCCGGCCCATTGCGGCGTCTTGGCGCCGCGCACCGTGGTGGTGAGAAAACCGTTATAGGAGGTATCGGCGTTTGCCACCGGCTCTTCATTCGGATGACTCACCGGATCATGGCCATAGAGGAAGAAAATCCGCGCCACCTTCTGCTTCGGATGCGCCTTGAGGTGGGCTGCGTCATAGACCCGGCCGAAACAGGCATCGGCGCCGTTTGGGCTGAGCTCGGGCAGACCGAGCCTTTCATCGGCAAGAGCCGAGCCGGCAAGCGCGCCGAGCAACACTGCGCCAAATCCGGCGCCAACAAAACTCTTCCACGTTGTGAGCGTCATGGGCCCCTCCCCCGCATCGACAGGACGTAACGTCAGTTTATGCTAGGATCATGGCCGCAGCTACGCAATTTGCGGTAAGCGCCAGAACGAGGAGGATGCGATGCGCCGACGCGACATGTTCCGTGCCACCCTTGCAGGTGCTGCCAGCCTGTTCGGGCTGAGCCGGGCTGCCGCCGCCGAGGACAGGCCGAAGGTCGCCTATCACCTCAGCGACCTCGACAAGGTCAATTTCGTGCTCGGCAACATCAAGAACCACTATGAAGGCACCGGAGGCAATGTCGACATCGTGCTGGTCGTGCACGGTCCGGCCCTTGCCGGCTTCAACTCGAAAGGCATATCGGCGGCGGTTTCGGGACGCTTTGCCGGCCTCGTTAAGCAAGGTCTTGAGCCGCACGCCTGCGGCAACACCATGAAAGGCATGGAGATCACGCTTGCCGACCTGATCGAGGGCTTCCACGCCGCCGACAAGGGCGGCGTCGTCAAGCTCGCCGAACTGCAGCGCCAAGGATACGCCTATCTCCGGCCCTAAACCGCCACGGGCTTGAACGTGAAGGCCATGAGAGCCTACGAAGGGAGGCCGAACATCCCCAAGGAAAAGTGCTCATGACCGCGACAACCCTCGTCATCCCCGATCTTGCCGGCAAGGCGGTGTTGGTCACCGGTGCTTCGACCGGCATAGGTGCGGCCCTTGCGCTGGCCTATGCCCAGCAAAAAAGCCGTGTCGCGCTGCACTACAACTCAAGCCGGGAAGCGGCCGAGAAACTGGCCAAGACGATCCGCGACGGCGGCGGCGACGTGTTCCTCACACAGGGCGATTTCTCGCAGGCCGCCGATGTCGAGCGCGTCGTCGAGGAAAGCGCGCAACATTTCGGCCGGCTCGACGGGCTGGTCAACAATGCCGGCGGCATGCTTGGCCGCGTGGCCTATGCCGAGCAGACCGAAGCGCATTACGATGCGGTGATGGACCTCAACGCCCGCTCGGTGCTGACGGCGTCGCGCAAGGCGATCCCATGGCTGAAGAAACAGGGCGGCTTCATCGTCAACACCTCGTCGATTGCCGCGCGCAATGGCGCCGGCGGCGGCGCCGGGCTCTATGGCTCGGCCAAGGCCTTCGTCTCCAACGTCACCCGCGGCATGGCCAAGGAACTGATCGGCTTCGGCATCCGCGTCAATGCGGTGGCGCCGGGCACGATCCTGACGCCGTTCCACGAGCGCTATTCCACCGACGATCAGATGAAGGGCATGGTCGCCACCATTCCTCAAGGGCGCGCCGGCACGGCTGAAGACTGCGTCAGCGCCTACCTGTTCCTGTCGTCCGATCTCCTGAGCGGCTACATAACCGGCCAGATTATCGAGGTGAACGGTGGCCAGTTGATGCCGTGAGCGAGCAATTGCATACTGCGTCTTGCAACCATGCAGTCATACGAGCGTTTGCTGAGGTTTGGAGGGGAAGGCGATGTACGGACTGATCGGCAAGATGCGGGCGGCGCGCGGCCAGCGCGACGCGATCATGGATGTCCTGCTCGCCTCGACCGGCGCCATGCCCGGCTGCCTGAGTTATGTCATCGCCCGCGACCCGGCGGATGCCGACGCCATCTGGGTCACCGAAGTGTGGACCGACGCCGCCAGCCACAAGGCCTCGCTGCAGCTGCCGGAAGTCCAGGCCGCGATCGCCAAGGCGCGGCCGATCATCGCCGGCTTCGAGTTCCAGGTCGAGACCCATCCCGCCGGCGGCTTCGGCCTGCCTGCCGTCAAGAACGAGTGACGCACAGGAGCCGACGCGGGCCCTGAATTTTCTCCGGCAACGGGGTTCGCATTTTTCCCTCACGGGTCTAAGACCCTCACATGGACTCCTCGCCAGACCAGCCGGCCGTCGAACGCATGGCGCGCATGCGCCCGCTCCGGCAGTGGCTGGTGCTGCTGGTCTTCTCGCTGCTGTTTGCCGGCGCGCTGGAATATGCCGCGCTGCCGGCAGCACTTCTGATCGGTCCGATGCTGGCGGCGATCCTTGCCGGCACCAACGGCGCCACGGTGCGTGTACCCCGCCCGCTGTTCGCCGCCGCCCAGGCCATAGTCGGCTGCCTTGTCGCGGCCTCGATTTCCACCGACATCTTTTCGGTTTTCTACAAGGAATGGCCGCTGTTCCTCGCCGTGGTGGTGGCAACGCTTGCGGCGTCCAGCCTGCTTGGTTGGCTGATCAGCCGCTGGCGCATCCTGCCCGGCACCACTGCGGTCTGGGGTTCCTCGCCGGGTGCTGCCACCGCCATGGTGCTGATGGCCGGCGCCTTCGGCGCCGACCAGCGCCTCGTCGCCTTCATGCAATATCTGCGCGTCATCTTCGTCTCGATGACGGCGGCAATCGTCGCCAAGATGTGGGTAGACACCTCCGGCATCGAGGTGCCCGCCATCGTCTGGTTTCCGCCGATCGACGCAATGGCCTTTGCCGCCACGCTAGGCGTAGCGCTGGTCGGTGGCCTGCTCGGTCGCCTTTGCCGGCTGCCGTCGCCGTTCTTCCTTGGCACCTTCATCTTCGGCACCATCGTCCATCTCGGCTTCGGCGTGGCGATGCAGTTGCCGCCATGGCTGCTGGCGCTCAGCTACGCGATGGTCGGCTGGTCGATCGGGCTGAATTTTACACGGCCGATCCTGCGCCATGCGACACGCGCGCTGCCGCAGATCGTCGGCTCGATCGTCGTATTGATCGCCTTTTGCGGCGGGCTCGCCTGGCTGATCAGCCATGTCCTCGGCATCGATCCGCTGACCGCCTATCTCGCAACCAGCCCCGGCGGCATGGACAGCGTCGCCATCATCGCCGCCGCCGCGCAGAACGTCGACATCTCTTTCGTCATGGCGCTGCAGTCGGCCCGTTTCCTGGTCGTGCTCATCGCAGGACCGAGCATAGCGCGGCTGGTGGCGAAAGCGGTGCGGGAATAGCGCGCCGGCGGATTCATTCCTCGCCGTCTTCGCTCTCGCCTTGCGTGCCACGCCGCCAATAGGCGGTGACCAGATGCCGGGCGCGCGGCAGGCCCCATTCCTTGCGTACGATCCGGCGGATTTCGCGAAAATCGGAAAATTCGCAGGCCGCCCAGAGGTAGTCTGGAAGGGTTGCGCGATCACGCCGGAGCAGCGTCGCAGGCAACAGGCCGGCGGTGCCGGGCTCGCGCCCCTGCCGGTAGAGCCAGGTAACAGTGATGTTGCCGCGCTCGGCAAGCGCTACCCGGTCCTCGGGACCATCGACTTCGATGAACGCCTCGACCTGCGCGGCCGGCAAAAGCGCCTCCAGGATTCGGCCGATGGCGGGCAGAGCAGTGTCGTCGCCGAGCAGCAGCAGTCTCTGCGCATCCGGCACGCCACCGCCGCCCGGCCCGATCATGCCGATGACATCACCGGCCTGCGCGTTCTCGGCGAAGATGGTGGCGGGCGTATCCTGGCCCGGGTGCAGGACGAAATCGACATCGAGCCAGCCGCTGGCGGCATCCAGCGCCCGGATCGTGTAGACGCGCACGGTCAGCGCGTCCTCGCCCGATGGCCATACGATCAGCCCGTCAGCGCCCATCGACGGCCAGACCGGCGGCCTGCCGCGCGGCGGCAACAGGAGCCGGACATGCAGGCCGCCATGCGCGAACCTTTCGAGGTCATGGCCGGTAAAACGCAGCCGATGCATATGCGGCGAAATTCGCGTTGACGACACCACGCGGATTTCGCGGAAGAACACCGGCGTGCCGGCATCGCTACCGTCACCTTGCCATCTGATGTCGCTCGTGGTGCCAAGATGCCGCGAGAAATGCCCGGCGACCGTCATCTTCATGTAGGACAGGCAGGTCTCGTCCACCGCCGCGACCCGGATCAGCACGCCGCCCTCGTCGAGCGTAGCGTTCAACGAGCCGTAATACATGCGGAATTCCCATTGGTCCGCCATGCCGGTCGCGATTTCGTAGTCGCTGTGCTCGGCCCGCAACCTGTCCATCACCGGCCGGATGGCCGCATTGCGGATAAGGGTTTGCGCGCTCAACTGGTCCATCGTTCAGGTCCTTCAATGCCGTTCGCGGCGCTGCCATTGACGCTATGAGGCAGCCAATTTCGGCGAACCGTATAAACATGATCTATAAAGTCATGTTTTGTGTGAGCATTAACCGCCGCTCAGCGTCGCGGCAAGCCGGTCGGGAAGGAAATCGACGAAGGCTCGAACCTTCGGCGACAAATGGCGATTGGATGGCCACAGCAACCGGAACTGGCCGCGGCCGTCGACATGATCGTCCAGCACCGTGTGCAGACTGCCGTCGCGCAGTGCATCGCGGACCAGGAAATCGGGCATGGAGCTGATGCCGAGCCCGGCCATGGTGGCGCCCTTCAGCGCCTCCGTATTGTTGCAGGTCAGCATCGAGCGAACCTGCGGCTCCGCGCTGCCACCAATGAACGGCCAACCCTGCAGCTTGCCGCTGTTGGGAAAGCGGAAGCGTATGCCGTAGTGGTTCACGAGATCGTCCGGCCCGCTCGGATTGCCGTGCTGTTCCAGGTAGGAAGGTGCTGCACACAACAGCAGCCGGAAGGGCGCAAGCGGCCGCGCCACCAGGCGTGAATCCGGCAGGTCGCCGCTACGGATTGCGATGTCGACGCCTTCGTCGATCAGGTCGACGATGCGGTCGTTGAAGTCGATGTCGAGCTCTATCTCGGGATAGCGCGCCATGAACTCCGACAGCACCGGGAACAGCAGGTGATAGGTCACGATCGGTGTCGAAACGCGCAGCCGCCCATGCGGCGTTTCCCGCGTTCGCGACAACATCGCCTCGGCATCGTCGATGTCGTCGAGGATGCGCCGTACCCGCTCATTGAACAGCTTGCCTTCCTCGGTCAGGCCGATGCGGCGCGTGCTGCGCTGCAGCAGGCGCACGCCGAGGTCCTGCTCGAGCCTGGCGACGCTCTTGCCGACGGCCGATGCCGAGATGCCGAGCGTGCGGCCGGCAGCGATGAAGCTGCCGAACTCAGCCGTGCGGGCAAAGGCCAGAAGGCCGCTGAGGCGATCCATCGCACTTCTCCATTCGAGCGTTTCAGTCCGGTATATCTGGAGATTTAATACTATTTTTCAGGAAATGTCGCTGGCCTATCTTCTCCTCACGACCGGCGCCGCGCTCCCGGCGGCAGACCGGCGGGTCCTGCTTGAGATAGGAAAATCCCATGACTTCGAAGACCATAAACGGCGCGGCCGCGCCATGGCTCGTCCTGCTGTCGGTATGCCTTGCCGCCATGACCATGCCTTTGACCTTCACCGGCCCGGCCGTTGCGCTCTCGCGCATCGCCGCCGATCTCGGCGGCAGCCCGATCGCGCTCAATTGGGTGACCAACGCCTTCATGCTGACCTTCGCCGCCACCTTGATGGCGTCGGGCGCGCTGGCTGACAATCATGGCCGCAAGCGGCTCTTCCTCGCCGGGCTCGGCTTCTATGTCCTGGCCACGCTGGGCGCGATGCTGGCGCCCGACATCGTCTGGTTAGATCTGATGCGGGGGGCGCAAGGGCTCGGCAGTGCGGCAGCCTTTGCCGGCGGCGCCTCCGCACTTGCCCAGGAATTTGAAGGGCCGCAGCGGCTGCGCGCCTTCTCTTTCCTCGGCACCAGTTTCGGCATCGGCCTCGCCTTCGGTCCGATCGCCTCAGGCCTGCTCATCGATGCATTCGGCTGGAGGTCGATCTTCATTCTGGTCGCAATCCTTGCGATTGCCTCCGCTCTGCTCGGCCTGGGCACCATCAAGGAATCACGCGACCCCGATGCAACCGGTCTCGACTGGGCCGGCGCCGGCACCTTCACGATCGCGCTGGCATCATTGACCTATGGCGTGCTGCAGGCGCCACAGAGCGGCTGGACTGATCCGCTCGTCATCGGGCTGCTGGGCATTGCGGCCCTTTGCTTCGCCGCCTTCGTTGGCATCGAGCGGCGCGTGCAACGGCCGATGCTCGATCTCTCGCTGTTCCGCTTTCCCCGCTTCGTCGGCGTTCAGTTTCTGGCGGCCGCTCCCGCCTATGGCTTCGTCGTCCTGCTGGTGCTGTTGCCGATCCGCTTCATCGGCATCGAAGGAATGAGCGAGATCGAGGCCGGGCAGTTGATGATCTGCCTGTCCGGACCGTTGCTGATCCTGCCTCTGCTTGCCGGCCAGCTGGCGCGCTGGATCGCTCCGGCGACGATCTGCGGCGTCGGCCTGCTGGTTGCCGCCGCCGGCCTGGTCTGGCTGAGCCTGACGCCGCCTGTCGCCATTGCTTTGGTGGCGCCGCTGATGCTGATCGGCGTCGGCATCTCCTTGCCCTGGGGTCTGATGGACGGCCTTGCCGTCAGCGTCGTGCCAAGAGAGCGCGCCGGCATGGCGGTCGGCATCTTCAACACCACCCGCGTCGCCTGCGAGGGCGTCGCGCTGGCCATCGTCATGGCGGTGCTGTCGGGCTTCACCGCAGCGCAACTCGCCGGCCAGGGAACGGCGTCTTCCCTAGGTGCAGCCGCCGTCGCACAGCTGCTAGTGACCGGCAATCTCGGCGAAGCGGCGGCCCGCTTGCCGAGCGCCAGCACCACGGTTCTGGTCCAGGCCTACGAGATGGCGTTCGACAGGCTCCTGATCGTGCTGGCCGCAATCACCCTCGTCACCGCGCTTGTCGTCTTCCTCGGCCTGCGCCGAGGATCGGCGGTGGAACACGAAATCGCCCCTGTGCCTGTGTGCCAGGAAGGCTAGCCCTACGCAGCGTCAGCTGATGACGAGGCTCACTATGCGGTCGCCGTCCAGCGTGAAGACCATGTCCCCTTCGCCGGGCGTGGTCATCAATCCAATCTATGCATCAGGTCCTCATCCAGCCAGCGGCCGAAGAAATAGACCAGCTGCTTGTGCCACCATGGCCAGTCATGGCTGACGTCGCCGCCCCAATAGTCCACCCAGGCGGGGATGGATTTGTCGCGCAGGATCTGTTCCAGCTTGCGCGTCTCGACCAGCATGCGCTCTTCCCAGGCGCCCTGCCCGCAGCAGAAGATCATCCGCAGCGCCTTCAGCCGCGTCAAAAGCTTGGGGTCGACGATGCCGGGCAGATAGTCGAGCGGCGAGTTGTAGAAAATGTCGCCTTCGAGCGTCTTGCCGAAGAAGTCGCGCGCCGAATAGACGCCTGACAGCGCGATGACGCCGCTGGCGAGTTCGGGAAAGCGGAAGACGAAGTTCGAGGAGTGGTAGCCGCCCATCGAGCAGCCGGTGAACAGCGGCTTCAGCTTGCGTCCGCCATTGGCTTGTTCCGCCGTGGCCAGGAACTCCGGCAGCGCCTCCTCGCGCACATAGCGGAAATAGGCCTCGTGGCGGTCGATGCGGTGAGCGGCGTCGGCATGCTTGTTGAAGAAGGATTCCGAATCGATGCCGTCGACCGCGAACAGCTGGATGCGGCCGGTGTCGATGAATTCGGCCAGTGCGCCTACCCCGCCGGAATCCTCGAACTGGTAGAAACGCCCCTGCGAGGTCGGGAACACCACCACCGGCCGGCCGGCATGGCCGTAGCGCTTGTATTCCATGTCGCGGCCGAGATTGCGGGCGAAATGCTTGTGATAGGAAATGTCCATCGCTTCACGCCTTTTCCGCGTGGATATAGGCGACGGCCGCGCGTAGTGCTGCTTCGTCTTTCGAGCGCATCTGGTAGGCGTAATTTCCCATGGCGCGGCTGAAAACCTCTTCGATGGCCTGGTGATGGACGATCTTGTCGCGGTGCGCGGCTAGCACGTCCTCATGACTGTGCAAATAGTCGAGACGGCGCTTGCGGCTGGCATAGGCGGTGAAATACTTGCCTTCATACGGACCACCGGCAGCATCCTTGACCACCATGTCAGCCCATGCCGCATAGACGTCGATGTCGAACGTGTAGTTGATCGCATCGGTCATCCAGGCGCCGGGCGGGCGCATATTGACCTCAAGCGCGATGACGCGGTCCCTGGTTTCGAACAGCTCGATATGAAAGAAGCGCTCGCGCACGTCGAACGCCTTCAGGATTTTCCGGCCCGCCTCTTCCACGGCCGGGTTGATCCTGGGAAAGCAGGTGTAGCTCATGTGGCGGTCCTTGTTGACCACCTCCATGACGCTCTGGTCGTAGCGGTGGCTGGCGGCAAGCACCACCTCGCCGTCGCGGTTGACCAGCCCGTCGAAGGTGACCACCAACCCCTCGATGAACTGCTCCATGACGAAGGTCACGTCCTCCGGCTTGTCGCGGAAGAACTGGTCGAGTTCGGTGGCGTTGGAAATCTTGAAGGTGTTCGAGGCTCCGGAGCCGGAGTCGGGCTTCACCACCACGGGATAGCCGACGCGGCGGATGAAGGTCATGGCGCCCGCCCGGTCGGAGCATTTGCGCTGCGCGATGGTGTCGACGCCGCTCTTGCGGAAGAAGGCGCGCATGCGGCTCTTGCGCTTCAGATTCTTCACGAAGTCGAGCTTGGTGCCGTAGATGTTGAAGTCGGTGCGGATGTTGGCTTCGAGTTCCAGCCAATGCTCGTTGAGCGATTCGAAACGGTCGATGCGGCCCCATTTGTGGATGAAATGGCCCATCGCCCGGAACACCGGATCGTAGGCCTCCATGTCGGCAATGCGGTAATATTCCGACAGTGCCGCCTTCAGCTTGCCGTCCAGCGCATCGAAGGGCGCATCGCCAATGCCCAGCACCGTGGCGCCGGCCTTCTTCAGGCGGTCGCAGAAATCGGCGCCGTTGGCCGGAAAATGCGGCGAGAAGAATACGAAATTCATGGGCAACCTCCCCCGGCAAACAACACCAAGTCTGGCGTATTTGCCACGCGTGGGAAAGAGGCCTGGAATGGGCTGAAATGGGCCCACTTGCCTGTCCATGGTCGCTCCTGTATGAAACCCGCCATGAATACGCGTCACACCTCCGTCGCTTCCCGTCCGACCGGCTTTGCCGGCGAGACCGTTCGCGCGCTGGCATCGACCCTGCTTCTTCTCGGCCTTATCGGCGATCGCCGGGTTCGCTGAAGGAGCGCCCGGCGGTCGAACCGCCGCTTACGCGCACGCTCCTTGGCCAATTCAAAATTGGCAATTCACATCAAGCGAACGAAAATCTGGTAAGGCGCTGCTCGCCACCAATCCGTCTGAAGACCGATCCGCGAGCCGCCGGGAGAACAAGACGATGAACGCACGAGAAGACATCCGCGCCGGCGACGCCGAAAGCGCAAAACGCGCGGCCGGCCACATGCCGGGCGCGGCCCGAAAATACCAGCCCTATCCGACGGTCGGTCTCACCGACCGCACCTGGCCCAACAAGGTCATCGACAAGGCGCCGATCTGGTGCTCGGTCGATTTGCGCGACGGCAACCAGGCGCTGATCGATCCGATGGGCCATGAGCGCAAGGCGCGCATGTTCGCCCTGCTGCTCGACATGGGTTTCAAGGAGATCGAGATCGGTTTCCCCTCGGCCTCACAGACCGATTTTGATTTCGCCCGCTGGTGCATCGAAGAGGGCAATGTGCCGACCGATGTCTCGCTGCAGGTGCTGGTGCAGTGCCGTCCCGAACTCATCACCCGCACCTTCGAATCTCTGAAGGGCGCCACCAACCCGATCGTGCATTTCTACAATTCGACCAGCGAGTTGCAGCGCCGCGTCGTCTTCGAGAAAGATGTCGGCGGCATCAAGCGCATCGCCACCGACGCCGCCAAGATGATCACCGACATGGCGGCCAAGGCGGGCGGCGGCTATCGCTTCGAATATTCGCCGGAAAGCTTTACCGGCACCGAGCTCGAAGTGGCGCTGGAGATCTGCAACGCCGTCACCGAGATCGTGAAGCCGACACCCGACAACAGACTGATCATCAACTTGCCGTCGACGGTCGAGATGTCGACGCCTAACATCTATGCCGACCGCATCGAATGGATGTGCCGCAATCTCGACAACCGCGAAAACCTGTTGATTTCGTTGCATCCACACAACGACCGCGGCACCGGCATCGCCACCACCGAGCTCGGCCTGATGGCGGGCGCCGACCGTGTCGAAGGCACGCTGTTCGGCAATGGCGAGCGCACCGGCAATGTCGACATCGTCACCCTGGCGCTCAACATGTACACGCAGGGCGTCGATCCCCGGCTGGATTGCTCCGACATCAACCGGATGAAGGACGTCTACGAATATTCGAACCAGTTGAAGATTTCCGAACGCCACCCTTATGTCGGCGAACTCGTCTACACCGCCTTTTCCGGCTCGCATCAGGACGCTATCAACAAGGGCATGAAGGCGCTGAAGAAGGCCAACACGCCGGTATGGGAAGTGCCCTATTTGCCGATCGACCCGGCCGATGTCGGGCGCAGCTACGAAGCGATCATCCGCATCAATTCGCAGTCCGGCAAGGGCGGCATCGCCTATGTTCTGCAGGCCGATTACGGTCTCAACCTGCCGCGCAATCTGCAGATCGAGTTCAGCCAGGAAATCCAGGCGATAACCGATGCAGAAGGCAAGGAAGTGCCGGCAAAGCGCATCCACGACCGCTTTATCGAGACCTACGTCGACCAGCCCGGCGCGCGGCTGAAATTTCTCGACCACCACACCTATCCGGACACCGAGATCAAGGGCCGGCGCGTGGTCGAAGCGGTGATCCTCGATAACGGCAAGGAGATGACCATTACCGGCTCCGGCACCGGCCCGATCGACGGCTTCGTCGACGCTCTGTCGCGCCATGTCGGCATTGACATGTCGGTCCTCGACTATTCCGAACATTCGCTCCAGCGCGGCTCGAACGCCTCGGCGATCTCCTATGTCGAGATGGAATATCCCGGCGGCAAGCTGTTCGGCGCCGGCATCAACACCAACATCGTCGCGGCATCGCTGGAGGCCGTGGTTTCGGCCGCCAACCGCATCATCGGCCGCAAGGCCGGCTGATATCTTGCCGGGCGCTGCATCTCCGCGGCGCCCGGAAATCCCCTTTTTGCCGGGGGAAATTCCGATTTTCTCGTGTTAACCATCGGCAATTATCCGGTGCGGTACGCGATCGCATAACATAAGCATGCTTGTATGGCAGTGCAGGCTCTATATGATCGCGCCTCAACCTGTGCCGACTTCGAGAGGATCGACACTTGCAGCATGCCACGCCTGCCGCCCCCGCAGTGCGCGAGACACTGGAACGACTACTCGCCAGCGAAACGTTCGGACGCTCCGAGCGCGCGCGCAAGTTGTTGCGCTATCTTGTCGAGCGTGAGCAGGCCGGCGAAGCCGACAGGCTCAAGGGTTTTTCCATCGCCATGGACGTGTTCGGCAAGGACGGCGATTTCGATTCGTCGACCGATGCCGTGGTCCGGGTGCAGGCAGGCCGGCTGCGCGAGCTTCTCCAGCATTATTTCGCCAATGAAGGCATAGCCGAACCGGTCCGCATCGCCATTCCGCGCGGCGGCTATGTGCCGTCCTATGAGCTCAACGCCATCCGCTTGCCGGCTGGGCAGGAGCCGGTGGCGCTGGCAGCGGCGGTAGCCGCCTTGCCCGGATCGCCTGACCAGGCGGCCCTTGCCGCGCTTCCTGCCGCCGCAACACAGTCGGTGGTTACAGAACCAGGACCATCGCTGGCGCGCCATATCCAGTTCTTCTGGGTCGCCATGACGTTGGTCATCCTTATGCTGGGCGTGCTCATCCTGCGCCAGGGTAGCGTCGCATTGCTTGGCAGCAATGATCCCGCCACAGTCGTCGAGACCGCAGGCGCGACGAGCAGCACCGCATCGCCATCGATGGAGGCCCTGCCCCTCGTCTACATCGCCGTGAAGGCTACCGGCCCCGAGGCTGGCCGCGTCGCTGCCTCGCTGCGCGCCGGTCTTGCCGGGTTCGACACCATCGACTTCATCGGCCGCGACGCCGACAGCAAGCGCGATCCGAACACAGACCCGACCGCCTTCGTTTTCGATATCCTGCCGGGACCGATGGCAGGTGACGTCACGCTTGAGCTGCAGAGCGTGGCGACCGGCCGCGTGCTTTTGTCCCGCAACCTGACAGCCGCCGACAGCGCGCGTGGTGTCGTCGAGGATCGCATCGCCGCCATCCTCAGCTCAACCATTCCCGCCTCCGGCCCGCTCTACAGCTACATCGAACAGAACGGCATCCAGACCGGGCTGACACAATGCCTGACCCTCAACGACAGATACTATCTCGACCAGAGCACCAAGACCCATGAGGCCGCCTACCGCTGTCTGGACAACCTCGCCAGCCAAGGTGCGAAATCGTCGCTGGTCTATTCGGAACTGGCCTCCCTGACGCTCGAGGCCGCCACCGATCACTACGCCTATCCGCCTGGCGCAACGGTCGAACAGGCGATGTCTTTTGCCCATCGCGCCATCCAGATGGGGCCGACCAGCCCCTATGCGCACCGCGCCTATGGCTACCTCAACTCGCGCCTCGGCAACACCGAGGAATCGATCCGCTGGATGCGCAAGGCCTATCAGCTCAACCCCTACGACCTCAGCATGGCCGCTGCTTATGGCTACGGCCTGATCTTCGCCGGCAAATATGCCGAGGGAACACCGATCCTTACCCGTGCCGTCGAGACCTCCAGCGGCCATCCGACATGGTGGGATTTCGGACTTTTCGCCGGGCAATTCATGCTGGGCGATATGAACAAGGCCGCAATCGCCAGCGAGTCGCTGCGCACGACGGCGATGAAATCGCACTATCTGGCGGCGCGGCTGGTCGGCGCCAGGGCTACCGGCCGCGATCAGCTGGCCGCCAAGCTTCTGGACGAGCTGAACACCAAATTCCCGAAATTCGCCGCCAACCCGCGTGAGGCTTTCGCCGAGCGAAAATATCCCCCCGATCTGACCGACCGCCTGGTCGAGGCCCTGCGCGCCGCGGGCCTGGGAAACGCCAGCTAGTATCTTTGCGGATCGCGAAGAGTTTACTGGCCATCGATCTGGACTGGGAGCAATCCAGCCGCAATTCGAAATTCCTGTCCGATCTTGCGATAATCATCCGTTTTCATGGTCTCATCCCTTTATGTTGCCGAGCGAGGCGCCGGGCCGAAGACGGTCGTCCTGCTGCATGGCTTCGGCAGCTGCCATGACATCTGGCGCGAGGTGACCTCGGCACTGGCGCCCGGGATCAGGACATTGGCCTATGATCTCCCGGGGCACGGACTGTCTCTCGATTTCCCCGGCAGCGGTCCGGCCAGGACAGCGGCACGAGCCGTTCTCGCCGATCTCACCGCGCGCGGAGTAACAAGGGCGCATCTCGTCGGTCATTCTATGGGCGGCGCGGTCGCTGCGCTCATGGCATTGGCCGAGCCTGAAAGGGTCGGCTCGCTGACGCTTCTGGCGCCGGGCGGTTTCGGGCCGGAGATCAACGGACCACTCTTGCGCCGCTACGCCGCCGCGACCGACAGACGGGCAATCCGCGCTTGCCTTGCCGCTATGTCGGGACCGCAAAGCGCACCGCCCGAGCGCATTGTCGGCGTCCTCACCGAGATGCGCCGCCGCCCCGGCCAGTTGCGCAAACTGGTCGAGATCGCTGCGGTTATGACCAGGGACGAACGGCAGGGCGTCATCCCCACTGAACAACTCAGCACGCTGACCATGCCGGTGATGGTGGTCTGGGGAACGGACGACCCTGTGTTGCCCTTTGTCCAGGCCGATAGCCTGCCAGCGCATTTTCATGTCCACCATGTGCTCGATGCCGGCCATATGCTGATCGAGGAGGCCCCGGGCGTGGTCGCCCAAGCGTTGCACCGAAACATGGCCCGCCGCGGCCGGCGCCTGCGTCCAACACTCGACGCCGCAGCGAGCTGAACGCGTCATCGGATCCGGTCATCTCGCCAGTGCATTTTGCCGGCGGCTGTGTTAACTCGCTCTTAACCATGTCAGCGAGGCAACGCCGATGAAGGACACAGGCGAAAAAATCATCGATCCGTCGCGCAAACTGTCCGACGCCGTTCGCGACGTGAAAAATGCCTTCGCCGACCGCGACGATGTCGTGGTCGATATGCGCGAAGCGCATCGTATGCGGCTCGATCTGCTCGCCGCCGAACTCGCCCCGGTCTTTGCCGACGTGCCCACCGACATGGACAATTTCGACTTCGTTGTCTCGTCGGGCCTGCAGCCGCGGCTGTGGATCGACGCCGTCAGCCATGTCGCCATGGGGCGCGATCGCCGCACCTACCGCTTCCTCAGGGATACCCGCATCGGCCGCGTGGTGTTGGCAGAGTCGACCGATATGAAACCGGTTGCCGATCAGGTCACACGCTACGTGGCGGAGCGTATCGTCGAGCGTCAGCGCATGATGGAGGGCGGTGTCGAGCCGGCCGTCGCCGACCTGAAACGCGCCACCGTGCCGGAAGCGGAGCCACCCTTGCAGGTGGCCGCGCGCGGCAGAGGCTGGTCGACCTTCCTGTCCGGCCTCGGCTTGATCGCCGCCGGCGCGCTGGTCGGCCTGGCGGTGGCTGCAGCGCTGTTTTGGGATCGCCTGATGGCGATGAAGATCAGCTTCTGATCAGCGAGTTGGATGCCTCGGCATCCACGCCGAGTTCCACCACCTGCAGGTCCGATGGCGGCAGGGCCGGTCCGGTCAGGCCGCGCCGCGTCAGGCGCATCCGCCAGTTGCCCTTTTCGCCGCCTATGTCGACCAAATTGTACTGTGCCGCCGGGTTCTTGCCGCCTGGCGACTGCCCGGCGGCGGCGACGCCGACGACCGGAATCCTGGCGCCGCGCCCACCGATGTAGAATAGCGACGGCAGATGCGAATGGCCGTGCAGCACCAGTTCGGCGCCGTGCCGGTGAACGGTCTTGTGGAAGCGGGAGATGCCGAACAGGCGCTTTTGCTGGGCGACGGCGCCGCGCACCGGCGGATGATGGATCATGATCACCCGCAGCAGGCCGCGTTTGTCCGTTGCGTCGAGCACGTCAGCCAGCCTTTGCGCCTGGCCTTCGAGGAAGAAGCCGTTGGCCATGAAGGGCGCCGTGGCGCGCGCCGTCGAAACGCCGATCAGCGCGACATTGCCGCGCACGCGCAGATAGGGAAAGGCGTTGCGGTCGATCGGCCCAGTGATGCCATCGCCGCTCATCCACGCCGCCCAGGAGCGGCAGACCTTGTCGAAGGCGCCCGGCACATAGGCATCGTGATTGCCCGGCACCACAGACACATCCTCCGGCGAGCCCAGCGTCTCCAGCCAGTGCTTGGCCATCTCGATCTCGCCGTCGAGCGCCAAGTTGACCAGATCGCCGGTAACAGTGAGGTGGTCGGGTGCGCTCGCCTTCATATCGGCGACGATGGTGTCGATGACGCTATCATGCATATGGCGGCGGCGGTTGCGCTGCCAATTGACGTATCCGACCACGCGCTTGGACGCGAGTTCGCGATAGGTTACACCGGGAAGCGGCCCCAGATGGACATCGGAAATATGCGCAAGCCTGAACATCCTTCCTTCATAGGCGACGCACGCCCCGCTTTCCACTCACGGTTTCCTGTCTACCTGGGGTTTCGCTGACGATGGCGATATCGGACCCGGAGCAGCCCTTTCGCCAGACCGGCTGGGCGGGCCTCAGGGCAAGGCTGTTCCATCTCTATTTCCTGCTGCGGCGGCCGATGACGCTCGGCGTGCGCGGCCTGGTCCACGACCGCGCGTCGAACACCGTCTTCCTGATCCGCCACACCTATGTTCCCGGCTGGCAATTGCCGGGCGGCGGCGTCGAGGTCGGTGAGACGTTTGGCGAAGCACTGGCGCGGGAACTGGCCGAGGAAAGCAACATCGCGCTGACAGCCCCGCCGGTGCTGAAATCGATGCATTTCAACCGCCGCTCGAGCCGCCGCGACCATGTCGCCTTCTACCTGATCGAGAGCTTCAGCCAGACCGCGCCAAAGCTGCCGGACCACGAGATCGCCGAAGCCGGCTTCTTCCCGCTAGACCGTTTGCCGCAAGGCACGACGCCGGCAACGCTGCGGCGGATCGCCGAGGTTTTTGGCGGCGAGCCGGCATCGCCGTACTGGTAGATTATCAGTTTTAACGTTCACGCCGCTTGTCTGAACCGCGCCCGGTCGTGCGGCGCGCCATAATCCAGTTCCGGCCCAACCGGCACGATACGCGTCGGGTTGATGCTCTCGTGGCTGCCGTAATAGTGCGTCTTGATATGATGCAGGTTGACCGTGCCGGCGACGCCGGGCACCTGGTACAGGTCGCGCAAATAGTTCGACAGGTTCGGGTAGTCGGCGATGCGGCGCAGATTGCATTTGAAATGGCCGACATAGACCGGGTCGAAACGCACCAGCGTGGTGAACAGCCGCCAGTCGGCTTCGGTGATGCGCTCGCCGGTGAGATAGCGCTGTTTTGACAGCCTCTCCTCCAGCGTGTCGAGTGCGGCGAACAACTCGCCGAACGCCTCTTCATAGGCCGCTTGCGTGGTGGCAAAGCCGGCGCGGTAGACGCCGTTGTTGACGGCCGGAAAGACCGTCGCATTGACCTTGTCGATCTCGCCGCGCAGCGCCGGTGGATAGAAATCGAGACCGGCATCGCCCCATTCGTCAAAGGCGGAATTGAGCATGCGGATGATCTCGGCGGATTCGTTGGAGACGATGGTCTGTTGCTGTTTGTCCCACAGCACCGGCACTGATACCCGGCCCGAATAGGCGGGATCGGCCTTGGTGTAGATCTGATGCAGGAAATCCAGGCCGTAGACGGTGTCGCCGGTAGCCCCGTCCTCGGCCACGAAAGTCCAGCCGTCAGCGCCGAGGAGATGATGCACGACCGAAACCGAGATGATGTCTTCGAGCTTCTTCAACGCGCGAAAGATCAACGTACGGTGTGCCCACGGACAGGCGAGCGAGACGTAGAGATGATAGCGGCCAGGCTCGGCCTTGAAGCCGCGCGTGCGGCCTTGCGCCGGCGCGCCGTCACGCGTGATCCAGTCGCGCCACTGGCTCTCCGTTCGGATGAACCTGCCGCTGCCATCGACATTGGCCGAGCGGTCCTGCCATTTGCCTTCGACCAGCAAACCCATGCGAAATCTCCTTGCCTGCGCTTGGGCAATGTAGGCGTAACGCGGCAATGTCGAAGTCGTCATCTGCTGAACAGAGCGTCACTCCTATCGAACGCCTGATAAAAACAGCCGATTGCAGCCGCTGGAAATTGATGCTAGCGGACATCCCGCATGTTCAACCTTGGCTTGATCCGGTTCGACCGACGACGAAAGGGCGCCCGCGCTTAGTGCGCTGACTGGCGAACGCTGCCGCTTGCAGCAACCTTTCCTCCTATATCGGACCGCGAAGACCATGAGCCTTGCCGACGTGAAATACCTGCCGGAAACTCCGGCGCATGACCCCGAAATCGAAGCCATCAACGACGAAGCCTTCGGCCCCGGCCGCTTCGTGCTGGCCGCCTACAAGATCCGCGAGGCCGGCGGCCACGAGCGCTCGCTGTCCTTCGTCGCCGTCGACGGCGACATCGTTGTCGCTTCGGTGCGCATGACCCGCATTGCGGCCGGCGCCGGCCGGGCGCTGATGCTTGGGCCGCTTGCCGTGCGGCCTGCCTTCAAGAATCTCGGCATTGGCCGCCGGCTCGTGGCAATTGCGCTGGAGGCGGCCGCCAAGGCCAAAGCGCCGGCGGTGATCCTTGTCGGCGACGAGCCTTACTATGGCCCGCTCGGCTTCAAAAAAATCCCGCGCGGCCAGATCTCCATGCCGCGCCCGGTCGACCTCGACCGGCTGCTGTCGCACGAGATCGTGCCCGGCGCGGTGGCGCGGCTCTCCGGTGAGGTCGGCCATGCCAGCCTTGCCAGGATTGCCGAGAACGTCCCGGCGATGGCCTGATATCTCAAGTCGATCGACCTCTCGATTGACCCCGAGTCAGGTTGCGCCATGGCGGGGACCTCCGTAGCATGATCGCCAACAGCATGGAGGACGCGGCATGAACCCGAACGGCCAGATTGCGATCGTAACCGGCGGCGGCTCCGGCCTTGGCGAGGCAACCGCCCGCGCGCTGGCCGACAAGGGCGCCCGCGTCGCCATATTCGATATCGGCATCGACCGGGCGGCGAAGGTGGCGGGCGACATTGGCGGCACCGCCGTGCAATGCGACGTCAGCAGCGCCGACAGCGGTGCCGCCGCGGTCGCCGAGGTCGAGAAAAGGCTTGGGCCCGCGCGCATCCTGGTCAATTGCGCCGGCATCGCCATCGGCGTGAAGACCATCGGCAAGGATGGCCCGCACCCGCTCGACCAGTACCGCAAGGTGATCGAGATCAATCTGATCGGCACCTTCAACATGATCCGCCTTGTCGCTGACCGCGCCGCCAAGCTCGAGCCGTTGCAGGGCGGCGAGCGCGGCGTCATCGTCAACACGGCCTCGGTCGCCGCCTATGACGGCCAGATCGGCCAGGCCGCCTAT
Organism: Hyphomicrobiales bacterium; assembly: GCA_900472295.1. Lineage (GTDB taxonomy): Bacteria > Pseudomonadota > Alphaproteobacteria > Rhizobiales > Rhizobiaceae > Mesorhizobium. The sequence goes on from UCIA01000007.1 coordinate 123,754, forward strand.
GCCGCATCCAAGGGCGGCGTCGTCGGCATGACACTGCCGGTCGCCCGCGATCTCGCACGTTCCGGCATCCGCGTCTGCACCATCGCGCCCGGCATCTTCAGGACGCCGATGATGGCCGGCATGCCGCAGGAGGTGCAGGATTCGCTTGGCGCCGCAGTGCCCTTCCCGTCCCGCCTCGGCGAGCCGTCTGAGTACGCCGCCCTTGCACTTCATATCATCGAGAACCAGATGCTGAACGGCGAAACCATCCGCCTTGACGGGGCGATCCGCATGGCGCCGAAATAGGCGACCATGGCGACCGGCGCAGCCGCAGTGAAGACCGGCCCCCTCGCCGGCCTGAAAGTCATCGAGATGGCCGGGCTCGGCCCGGTGCCGCTGGCCGGCCTGATGCTGTCGGAGATGGGCGCCGAGGTGCTGCGCATCGAGCGCGCCGGTTCGGACCAGCCTCTGCTGCCGCTGTCCGATGCGCACAATCTCGACCGTCACGGCCGTTCCATCCTGCGCATCGACCTCAAGCAGACAAAAGGCACGGAACTGGTGCTGAGCCTCGTCGAAAAAGCCGATTTGCTGGTCGAAGGCTTTCGTCCCGGGGTCATGGAGCGACTGGGTCTCGGGCCGGATGCCGCATTGGCGCGCAACCCGGCGCTGATCTACGGCCGCATGACCGGTTTCGGCCAGGACGGGCCGTTGTCGGGCCACGCCGGTCACGACATCACCTATCTCGCCTATTCCGGGGTGCTGCATGGCATCGGCCACGAGGGTAGCCGGCCGGTGCCGCCGCTCAACCTGATCGCCGACAATGGCGGCGGCGCCATGATGCTGATCGCCGGCGTGCTTGCCGCGCTGTTTGAGCGCTCGCGCACCGGCAAGGGACAGGTGATCGACGCGGCGATGGTCGAAGGCGCTTCGATGCTGGCAGCGCCGATACACGCCTTCATGGCGGCCGGCCTGTGGAGCGACCGGCGCGGTGAGAACCTGCTTGATTCCGGTGCACCCTTCTACGACACCTATGACACGGCGGACGCACGCCACATCGCAGTCGGCTGCCTCGAACCCCGCTTCTTCGCCGAATTCGCCAGATTGCTGCCGCTCGGCGAGCATTTTGTCCGCGGCCAGTACAACAAGACATTATGGCCGCAAATGCGCGCCGCCATTGCCGACCGCTTCCGGCAAAAGACGCGCGACGACTGGGACGCGCTGTTTGCTGGAAGCGACGCCTGCGTGGCGCCGGTTTTGTCGCTGGCCGAAGCCAGGAATCATCCGCACAATCGCGCGCGTCACGCATTTGTGAACACAGGCACGCTCGAACGACCGGCGCCGGTGCCACGCTTTTCCGCCTCGCTGCCAACGCTCGCGACCGTGCCCGATAATGACGACCAGCGGCCGCAAACTGTGCTGGTGCGCTTCGGCTTTTCGACAGCTGAGATCAAAGCGCTTGTCAAATCCGGCTTGATTGGCCAATAACTGGATGAGAAAAATCAACTTAACTCGGTGAGCATTTTGGACGAACCGAAGAAGGACGTCATTCGCCCGACGGACGCCGAAGCGGTCAGGCTGGCCGCTACGCTGATCCGCAGCGCCCGCTTCGGCGCCCTGGCGGTGATCGAGCCCAACTCCGGTTCGCCGCTGGCCTCCAGGGTCGGTGTCGCTACCGACACCGATGGCACGCCGCTGATCCTTGTCTCGGCGCTGTCAGCCCACACCGGTGCAATGCTTGCCGAGCCGCGCTGCTCGCTGCTTGTTGGCGAACCCGGCAAGGGCGATCCGCTTGCGCATCCCAGGATAACGCTGGTTTGCAGGGCGCGGCCGCTTGAACGCGGATCGGACACGCACGCCCGCGCAGCGCGGCGCTACCTCAACCGCAATCCCAAGGCAAAGCTCTATGCCGAGCTCGGCGATTTCTCGATTTTTCGCCTTGAGCCGGAGCGCGCCAGCCTCAATGGCGGTTTCGGCAAGGCCTATTTGCTCGACCGTGCCGATCTGATCACCGATGGGCCGATCGTCGAGGAGCTTGCCGCCAGCGAACAGTCCGCTCTCGACCATATGAATGCCGACCATCTCGACGCGATCGCCGTCTACGCCCATCATTTCGCCAAGGCCGAGGGTGACGGCTGGAGCATGACCGGCTTCGATGCCGAGGGCATGGACCTGGCATCGGGCGACGCTGTTTGCAGGGTCTATTTTCCGCAACCGTTGAAGACGGCACGCGACCTGCGGTCGGTTCTGGTCGACATGGCCAAGGCCGGACGTGCGCCGGCTACGCAGAGTTAGCAAGGATAATCGTCGTGAATCAAAAGCATGTCTTGAGATTTGGGCGAAATGATCTACGATTCACACGACGCTGAATCAGCAGCGTCATCCACAGCTGAATTATAGCACCCAACGCTATTTGCCCCCATAGCGTTCGGATGAGCAGGAAAACATGGGGCATCGATGGTCTCGACCAAACTAATCGCCAATGCCGAATCGGCGGCGACATTTCTGACCCTTATGGGCAATGAAAAGCGGCTCTTGATCATGAGCTACCTGACCGACGGTGAAATGTCGGTCGGCGCCATCGCCGAAAAGGTGATGCTCAGTCAGTCCGCTTTGTCGCAACATCTGGCCAAGCTCAGGGCGCTCGATCTTGTCGAGACCCGCCGCGACCGGCAGATGATCTACTATTCCTGCAAGTCGGAGGCCGTGCGCGAGCTGTTGCGCATGCTGGACGGCATTTTCGGGATAGGAGACTTGTCCCAGATGGCAACACGTCTGCGCCGCGCCGGGACTTGACTTCCCAGGGCTTGACCTGCAGCTCCGATCGCCCCTTACCTCGCTGACGATTTTTCGCCAGCCGAGGCATTGATGGATCCGATCCAGATCGACGACCCGCAGGATTCGCGGGTCGCTGCCTATCTCGACATCCGCGAACGCGATCTCACCGGCCGCCATGGCCGCTTCGTCGCCGAAGGCAAGGTGGTGCTGGACGTTCTGCTGTCGGCCGGACGCTTTGCCGCCGAGTCGGTCCTGGTTCTCGAAAACCGTCTGGCCGGACTCGACGACATCCTGCGCAAGGCCCCTGCCGACCTGCCGATTTATGTAGCGGCAAGCGGCGTCATGGACAGGATCGCCGGCTTCCACATGCATCGCGGCATATTGGCGATCGGCAGCAAGGGCACGCCGCAGACGCCAGAGACCTTGCTTGACACCTTGCCGGCCAACGCCTTGATCGTCGTGCTCATCGGCATTGCCAACCATGACAATATGGGGTCGATCTTCCGCAACGCCGCCGCCTTCGGCGCCGATGCCGTGTTCATGGATGCCACCTGCTGCGATCCACTATACCGCAAGGCGATCCGCGTCTCCGTCGGCGCGGCGCTGAAAGTTCCCTTTGCATCCTTCAGCGACATCGAGGATTTCACCGCTGCACTTGACCGGCTGGGCTTCGGCCAGTTCGCTTTGTCGCCGCGTGGCGAGGTCGACATCCGCGATGCCGAGCGGACGAAGCGGCTGGCGCTTTACCTCGGCACCGAGGGCGAAGGCTTGCCCGAAAACCTGCTCGCGCGTTTGCGGACAGTGCGGATCGGCATGGCGCAAGGCTTCGACAGCCTGAATGTCGCCGCCGCCTCAGCCATCGCGCTGCATCACTTTTCCGCTGGTAAGGCGTAATCGCCTGGGGGCCTGAAGCTCAGCTCGGCCAATCCGCCTTCTGCAGCGCGCGCACGCGATCGGCGAGGCTGATGGTTCCCGACCGCGTTTCCTGCGGCACGGCCAGCGCCTTGGCAATCGGTGAATCCGGGCCTTCCAGCTTGGCCGTCAGGCTGACGACCTCCGCCGCCAGGCTGTTCATCTGCTCGCGCAGTGCAGCACCGGCGTCATTGCCACTACCGGGGCGATTGCCGGGCTTCGCGCTTCCAGAAGCGCCAAGCTCCGTCTTCAGCCGCTTGTTCTCGCGGGCCAGCGTCGTCAGCCTGGCTTCCAGCCGCTCGCGGTCGCCTTCGAGCTTGGCGAGCGTCTTGTCGATGTCGTCACTTCTGGCGGGAGCATTGTCCTGGGCAGCGACCAGACCAACGGCCGCGGCGCCTCCCGCAGCCTCGCCCTTCAGCCGCTCGCGAAGCCGCGCCACCTCTTTTTCGCGGCGATCGAGCTTGTCCTCGCGATCGGCGAGCGTGGCGAGCAGCCGCTCGAGCTTCTTGTCGAGATCGGCGGTTCGTTTCTTTTCGGCCTTCAGCGCATCGCGCGTGGCCTTGCTTTCGGCGACGACTTCCTGATGGCGCTTGTCGGTCTCCTTGCGCTGACCGCGCAGCACCGAGATGTCGTTGGCAAGCTTTTCCAGCTCGGATTCGCGCGCCACCAGTTCGATCTGGCGATTGCTGGAGGAGAAAGAGGCGTCGTCATACATGTGCTCGAGCTTTTCCAGCTCAAGCGCGCGCTTCTCCATCAGGCGCTCGGTCTGCACGAGCTTGTCCGACAACTGCTGTATCTGCTGCTCGCGATGCAGCAGCAATTCGTTTTTCTCCACCAGTTCAGAAAGCGCCTGCTTCTTGTCCTTGCGCTCGACCGCCAGGCCCTTCAGCGCCTCGCGCCCGCGATTGATCTCGACGAGTTGTTCGGCCGTTTTCTCGCGCAACGTCTTGACGCTGATTTCGAGCCGGCGCGTCGCCATGGCGAACTCAGCTCGCATGCTGTCCTTGTCGGCCTGGATCTCGGCCAGCGTGTGCGGCACCGATGCCTCGACGCGCTTGCGCGTCAGCGCAACCGCCCGCCGCCAGATGGCCGGTGCAACCAGCAGCGCCAGAAAGCCGGCGCACAGAAAGCCGAGGGCGAAGAACAGGATCGACTGGACCAAGGTGACTATCCCTGTGGACGGCGGGCCCGGTGGAGCGGGCGTATGGATGGCAGCCGCTATCGGAAAGCCGCCAGAACTGAACTTTGCCACGTTCGCATGGCGAAAATCCAGCGCCGCGGCAAGAGCTTGCCGCGGCGCTGGATTTTACGACGTATTGGTGGGGTCAAAAAGCTCTGCGATACCCGATCAGAAAGGGTTCCAGGTCGCCCGTTGCGTCAGTTTCAGATAGCCGAGATTGACGCCGAGCCGCGCGCCGACGCCGGTGCGGATCGGCACCAGCAAAACCCTGTTGTTCTGCAGCACGTTGAAGCCGACGCCAGCCACGACATAGGCGGAACCGGCAACGCCGCCGAACCGGTTGTAGAGATTGCTGATGTCGTCGAGATTGTAGACGAGCATCATCACCCGTGACCCCTCGCCGCCGAAATCCCAGCCTAGCGAAGGTCCCTGCCAGAACACCTTATGATCGCCGGCATTCTTGGTGTAGAGCGTGCCTTCGCCATAGGTCAGGCCGCCGATGATCGCGCCCGAGCCCTCCTCGCCGAGGAGATAGCCGTTGGGCAGGCCATAGGAGGAGAAAATCTTCTCGACGACAGTGGCAAGTCCGCCCGAAGTCGCGCCGAAGAATTTGTGACCGGAATCGACGATCTCCTGAGCGGTGTATTCCTGCGCTCGTGACGCAGAGGTTGAGAAGGCGAGAGCGCCCATGAGGGCAATCGCCGTGAAGAAGACACGGACAAACGTCCGGTCGTAGAATCGGGAAACCATGCTTCCAATCTCCGTCAGGGAGCACTTTCGCCGACGCCTCGCACCCCATGCGGCTCTTTAGGCGGCCGTTAAGGATGACTGTTACGCGCAAACTATGCCGTAATCCTTTTTCAACCATTAACCTCCCACATGAAGATGGCGGTTCGAAGGCTGGGTCTGACCGTCTGCGCAGGCTCCCAACCTGTGTAAACACGCCATTTTTGCTGACGACAATTGTGGATTTGTTGCTGCACGCTCGGGCTCTGTGTATTCAGAAAGCTTGGGAGGGGCGTGATTCGTATGGGCAGGGCGCGACGATCGATCGCGTGGCCATGGACGTGAATTTTAGCAGGGATTTTCGCCGATGGCCGAGCTCTTCTCTCTCTCCGCACCCGATCTCGCAGCCTTGTTATGCAGCCGCGTCTGCCACGACATCATTTCGCCGGTTGGCGCTATCAACAACGGCCTTGAACTGCTCGACGAGGGCGGTGCCGACGAAGACGCCATGAAGCTGATTCGCCAGAGCGCCAGAAACGCTTCGGCCCGCCTGCAATTCGCCCGCATCGCCTTTGGCGCCGCCGGTTCGGCCGGCATGTTGATCGACACCGGTGACGCCGAGTCCGTTGCTATCGCTTTCTTGAAGAACGAGAAGCCGGACTTGGTCTGGAACGGACCCCGCGCGCTGCTGCCCAAAAACAAGGTGAAGCTGCTGCTCAATTTGCTGCTCGTCGCCAATGCCGCCATCCCGCGCGGTGGCAGACTGGTGGTCACGCTGGAAAACCTCGACACCGAGCCGCGCTTTGCGCTTGCCGCAAGCGGCCCGATGCTGCGTGTGCCGCCGAAATTCCTCGAACTGCACTCCGGCAACAAACCCGAGGAACCGATCGACGCCCATACCGTCCAGCCCTACTACACGCTGCTTCTGGCGCGTGAGGCCAACATGACGATATCGATCCACGCGACCGCCGAAGAGATCGTGCTGTCCGCGGCCTGACGATCCGAGGCCGTCTGACAGGTCGGCAAAAGACCAAGAACAAACCAAGTATCTTTTGCCGCTGATATTTTCGGCACGGGTCGCAAATCAGCACAGCCAAGTCTCGTCGGCCGTAACACCGTCCCGGACGGGCGTACAAACGAGATTTTTTGTAAAAACTTTACCTAACGGCTTTTCTGCTTCTTTACCAGATCGCTCTAGAGTGCAACCGGATACCCGGATGCCGCCGGTTCGCCCCATGGCAAAGAGGACCCGGAAATGAAGCGCTGCATGTTTGTCGACGATTCAAGCGTCATCAGGAAAGTCGCAAAACGAATTCTTGGCGGCCCCGACATGGTGGTGATCGAAGCCGCCTCGGGATTTGACGCGGTCGAGATGTGCGCCGCCGAGATGCCCGATGTCATTGTCGTCGACGGCGCCCTGCCGGACATGCATGCGGTCGATGTCATTCGCCAGGTCCGCGCCATGGAAAGCGCGATCAAGCCGCAGATCCTGATTTCGCTAGTCGAGGTCGATGTCGCCTCGATCATGAAGGCAAAGCGCGCCGGCGCCCAGGGCTATTTGTTGAAGCCGTTCAACCGGCCGCAGCTGCTCGAACGCTTTCGCACCTTGAAGGTCGCCGCCTGATTCTCTTGCTTGATCAAAAAAGGACAGCAAAAAACCCGGCCTGAGCCGGGTTTTTTGCATTGAATTCAATCAGATGATGCGAGCTTAGGCGCTGACGCGGATGTCTTCTGGCTCGCGCAGCACATAGCCTCGGCCCCAGACCGTCTCGATGTAGTTCTGGCCGCCGGACGCCGCATCGAGCTTCTTGCGCAGCTTGCAGATGAAGACGTCGATGATCTTCAATTCCGGCTCGTCCATGCCGCCATAAAGATGGTTGAGGAACATTTCCTTTGTCAGCGTCGTGCCCTTGCGCAGCGAAAGCAGCTCCAGCATCTGGTATTCCTTGCCGGTCAGATGCACGCGCTGGCCGCCGACTTCGACGGTCTTGGCATCGAGATTGACCACCAGGTCGCCAGTGGTGATGACCGACTGGGCATGGCCCTTGGAACGGCGCACGATGGCGTGAATGCGGGCGACCAGCTCGTCCTTATGGAAAGGCTTGGTCATATAGTCGTCGGCGCCGAAGCCGAGACCGCGTACCTTGTCCTCGATGCCGGCCATGCCGGACAGGATCAGGATCGGCGTCTTCACCTTGGAGAGCCGAAGTGTCCGCAAAACTTCATAGCCGGACATGTCGGGAAGGTTGAGATCGAGAAGAATGATATCGTAATCATAAAGTTTTCCGAGATCGACACCTTCTTCGCCGAGGTCGGTCGTATAGACATTGAAACTTTCAGATTTGAGCATCAGCTCGATGCTCTGAGCGGTTGCACTGTCGTCTTCTATCAGCAGAACGCGCATTTCATTCCCCTTTTCTGCCGCCGGACCATGTCACGACCCATCCGGGACCGGAGCAGTGATTGCCTGAACAGAAGGCTGCCATCGAATGGTTAACAAAACCTAATTCCGCACCGTCGACGGTACCAGATTTTTTAACCACTTTCTACACCCTCTTGAATCTAATGATGAATCACAGAACCAAATCGCTAATGCAACACATTAATAAGTTGGACTAAGTGACTCCAGGGACTCGCTGGCCGGCTTCCGTATCGGGAGCCGGAATTTTTACCCGGCCTTAAGTCCTCGCCCTTATGATTAACAATGCCCGTAAACGAATGGTTACCAACGGCAAAAAACTTTAGGACTTTGTTTCCCATAGTTCGGGGAAAGCCGGTGGAAACGAGTTGGGCTAGGCCCCTGGCGGGTGGATTGGACGATATGTGCAGGTGTGCGTTTCCGGGAGTACCGAATCATGAAGTCACGTGAAAACCTCGTTCGGCTGAAGCAATTTCAGGTGAATGAGAAGCGGCGGCAGCTGCTGCAGCTCGACATGATGATCGCCGAGTTCGAGCGCATGGCCGTTGAACTGGAGCTTCAGATCACCGCCGAGGAGAAGAAGGCCGGCATCACCGATATGAATCATTTTGCCTATCCGACCTTCGCCAAGGCGGCACGCCTGCGCCGCGACAACCTCAGAAACTCGCAAAGCGACCTCGCCCAACAGCGAAGCGCTGCCGAATCATTACTCGGCGAAGCTGAAGCGGAGCTTTCCAAAGCCGAAATGCTGGAATCGCGCGACACCAAGATCCGCGAAGCCGAACTCGGCGGCCGCAGCGCCATGATCGGCTGAGGATCGAGTCTCACCCGGCCGGCGGTGCCTGACGCCGCTCTTTTCTGTTCTATCAGCCGGGCCAAGAGTTCCGGAGTTGTTGATCTGGCCGCGAGGCGGCCGCAGCTTCAAGCCTGTGCCTGCAAATCCCCGTCCTGGTCCGCCGCTGCCCTCGCCCGGGCCTCCTTGATGTCGGGCACATGCTCTTCCGACCAGGCCCGTATCTGGGTGAGCAGCCCCGCCAAATTCTGGCCAAGTTCGGTCAGTTCATATTCCACCCTTGGCGGGATCACCGGAAAGATTTCACGCCGCACCAGCCCGTCGCGTTCGAGAATGCGCAGCGTCTGTGTCAGCATTTTGGGCGTGATGCCTTCCAGCCTGCGCGCCAGTTCGCCGTTGCGCAGGCGGCCACGGCGCAACGCGCAAACCACCAGATAGACCCATTTACTGGCCAGCATTTCCAGCACGGCATGCGAAGGGCATGTCCGCCGGAAGGCATCGTAGCCAAAGCAGAGCTTGTCGTCGTTATCACTATCCATGAGGTGCCTATATATAGAGAAGGTACATACTAGACAATGGAATATTACTATCCAAATGATAGTGGCATTGAACCCCAGAAGGAGCCTCCCATGCGTGCCATTGTCCAGAATTCCGTCGGCGGACCCGAAGTCCTCGTCATCGCCGATCGTCCCGCCCCTTCGCCCAAATCAGGCGAAGTGCTTGTCCGCGTCAAGGCCGCCGGGATCAATCCGGTCGATGGCTCGGTGCGTGCCGGCTATTATCCATTGCTGGGAGAGCCACCCTTCACGCTCGGCTGGGATATTTCAGGCACTGTCGAGGCAATTGGCCCTGATGTGGCCGGCCTCAAGGTCGGCGATGCCGTGTTCGGCATGCCGCGCTTTCCCAAACAGGCCGCGGCCTATGCGGAGCTTGCTGTCACCCCGGCCGATGAGATCGCGCTGAAGCCGCAAGGCATCGATCACAATCATGCCGGAGCGCTGCCGCTGGCCGGGCTGACAGCCTGGCAAGGCCTTGTCGGCCATGGCGGCCTGAAATCGGGCCAGCGCGTGCTGATCCATGCCGCTGCCGGCGGCGTCGGGCATCTGGCGGTGCAGATCGCCAAGGCGCGCGGCGCCTATGTCATCGCCACGGCCAGCCCGGAAAAACTTGATTTCGTCCGCTCGCTCGGCGCCGACGAGGTCATCGACTACACAAAGGGCGATTTCACCGCTGAAGTCCGCGACCTCGACCTGGTTGTGGACCCGATGGGCGGCGACCATGCGGAGAAGTCGCTGGCGGTTCTGAAGGACGGCGGCGTCCTGGTGTCGCTGCTCAATGTCCATGACACCACCCGAGCGAAGGCGGCTTCGCGCGGCATCCGCGTCGAGCGCATGTCAGTGGTGCCTGACCGAGAGGGCCTGATCGAACTCGGCAAGCTGATCGATGCCGGAAAGCTCGCCGTCCATGTGGCCAAGAGCTTTCCGCTCGAACAGGCCGGCGCGGCGCACGCCTTTCTTGCCACCAGGCCGATCGGCAAGGTGGTGTTGACGGTCTGAAGCAAGCGTCTCGGCAAGCAAAAGGGCGCGGTGACCGCGCCCTTTTTTCTGTTTTTGACCGAACTCTAGTGCCGGTATTGCTGGATGCGCGTCGTGCGCAGCCCGGCAAGGCCGTATTCGTCGATCGACGCTTGCCAGGACAGGAATTCCTCGGTGGTCAGCTTGTAGCGCTGGCATGCCTCGTCGAGGCTCAAAAGCCCGCCCCGCACCGCAGCCACCACTTCCGCCTTACGCCGGATAACCCAGCGACGAGTATTCGTCGGCGGCAGATCGGCAATCGTAAGAGGGCTGCCGTCAGGCCCGATAACATATTTGACTCGCGGTCTAACAAGATCGGTCATCGTACTCTCTACAAAAAACTCAAAGACCCAATCGCCACCACATTACCGCCACAGCTTTAAAAATTGCCTAAGCGAACCCTAACAACTAGGTAAGGATCATGAACGCTGCGTTAGTCTTTTCGTCGGCATTTGAGGCAACGGCCGGCTGACTCGCAATTTTCCCCGCAAAATCGGCGCTGCCGCAAAGCTGGCGCCGCTGATGCGGTTGACCTATATTCGCGCCACTGCCATTGAAGCGCCGCGCAGAACGAAAGTGCCATGAACAGTCTCGACCTTCCCGCCAGCCCGCAAAACACCCGCGTCGTCGTCGCCATGTCGGGCGGCGTCGATTCATCCGTTGTTGCCGGCCTTTTGAAGCGCGAAGGCTATGATGTCGTCGGCGTCACACTGCAGCTCTACGACCATGGCGCGGCGACGCACCGGGCCGGCTCCTGCTGTGCCGGCCAGGACATTGACGACGCCCGCCGCGTTTCCGAGACACTGGGCATCCCGCATTACGTGCTCGATTATGAAGAGCGGTTCCGCAAGGCGGTCATCGACCCGTTCGCCGAAAGCTATGTCGCCGGCGAAACTCCCATTCCGTGCGTCTCCTGCAACCAGACGGTGAAGTTTGCCGACCTGCTTGCCACCGCCAAGGATCTCGGCGCCGACGCGCTCGCCACCGGCCATTATATCCGCTCCGGCGCCAATGGCGCCCACCGCGCGCTGTTCCGGCCGGTCGACGCCGACCGCGACCAGAGCTATTTCCTGTTCGCCACCACCCAGGCGCAGATCGATTATCTGCGCTTTCCGCTCGGCGGGCTGTCTAAGCCTGCGGTGCGCGCCATTGCCGAGGAGATGGGGCTGACGGTTGCCGCCAAGCAGGACAGCCAGGACATCTGCTTCGTGCCGCAGGGCAAATATTCCGACATCATCGCCAAGCTGAAGCCGGCCGCCGCCAATCCGGGCGACATCGTCCACATCGACGGCCGCGTGCTCGGACGCCACGACGGCATATTGCGCTACACGATCGGCCAGCGCCGCGGCATCGGCATCGCTTCCGGCGAGCCTCTCTACGTCGTCCATCTCGACGCCGACCGGGCGCGCGTCATTGTCGGCCCGCGCGAGGCGCTGGAGACGCACAAGATCTACCTGCGCAACATGAACTGGCTGGGCGACGCGCAGCTTGCCGACATTCCGGCCGCCGGCATGGAGCTGTTCGCCAAGGTCCGTTCGACCAGGCCACCCCGCCCGGCCGTGCTGCATCACCGCGACGGCAGGACCTTTGTGGAGCTGGTCGACGGCGAGTCCGGCATCGCGCCGGGACAGGCCTGCGTGCTCTATTCCGACGACGGCAACGAAGCCCGCGTCTTCGGCGGCGGCTTCATCGAGCGCTCCGAGCGCGGCGCCGAGGCCGAAGCCATGCTGACGCGGCTTGCCGCCAGGCCGGCCCAGATTCCCGCCGAATAAGCGCCATCCTCTCAGAGACTGTTTCTCTGGCCTTCAGCGCAGCTTCTAAACGGTCTCAGGACTTTGTGTGCGTCACCGTGCCCGCGGTCAGGATGCGCAGCACCCTGATCGCTTCCTCGCCGCTGGTGCGCGGCTCGGCGCGCGTCTCGATGCACTGGATAAAGTGCTCCAGCTCGCGCGTCAGCGGCATGCCCTGGCCGACCGCGACGTAGGATGGCTCATTGGTGGTGAAGGCCCACTGGCCGCTGTCCTGCCACACAGCGTGGCGGTAGACGGCAAGCTTGCGCTCCCACGGCTCGACATCGTCGAACACCGCCATCGCCTTGGTGCCGACCACGGTCAGCCGCCGCTCACGGTAAGGATTGAGCCGCGAGGTGAAGAGATGGCTGCGCAATCCGTTGGGAAAGCGCATGTGCAGATGCGCGAAGTCGCTGAGGCTGTCGAGCAATGCAGCCCCCTCGCCGCGCACCTCGATCGGCTCGGTACCGGTGATGGCCAGAATCATCGACAGGTCGTGCGGCGCCAGATCCCATAGCGCGTCGTTCTCGGTGTGGAATTTGCCAAGGCCGAGCCGGTGCGAATGGATGTAGCGGACTTCGCCGAGCTCGCCATTGTCGATCAGCGCCTTCAGCGTCTCGAAGGCAGGATGGAAGCGCAAGACATGGCCGACCATGAAGACGCGGCCATTGTCTTTTGCCGCCTGCACCGCACGCTCGGCATCGGGCACGGTCAGCGCAATCGGCTTTTCCACCAGCACGTCCTTGCCGGCCTCAGCAGCGCGCACGGCAAGATCGGCATGGAATTGCGGCGGCAACGCCATGACGATGGCGTCGATATCCTTGCGCAAGAACAGCTGGTCCGGCTCGATCGCCAGGCAGTCCTGCTCGCTGGCAAAGCCTTCGGCCCGGGCCCGATTGGAATCGGAAACGGCGTGCAGCGCGCCAAGCGCCTTGAGAGTGCGGATGTGGTTGCTGCCCCAGTATCCGCAACCGAGGACTGCAATGCGCGGCTTCATCAGCTTCAAACTCTATTTTCTTGGCCGAGACATAGCGACGTGCTCCGTCGAACTCAACCCCGACAGCCCACCTCAGGTGTCTGGCCGGCAAAGCTTTTCATCAGTGACAATATGCCGGCGGGCCGGACGCATCCATGCTTGACAGGCTCGCCCTCCCAACCTTATATCCGCGCGACCTTGGCGAACGCCTCGAAATGCCTTTCGATTTAAGGCAGATTTCGGGCCTTTCGCCGCCCTGGCGGGGTAGCTCAGTTGGTTAGAGCACGGGAATCATAATCCTGGGGTCGGGGGTTCAAGTCCCTCTCCCGCTACCATCAATACAGCGTTAGGCGCCTCTCCTGGTTTGCGGTTTGCCAGGTTGAGGAGCTCCGCCAGCGCACCGTGGACCTTGAGCTCAATCTGCCCCCTGCCCTCGGTTGGATTGATCTCGATCTTCGCAACTAGCGAGCGTACAATCCTCGCTGCCTCGTGACGCTCGCTTTCGTCGGATTGCAGCGCCATCTGCAGTTCCGACACCTTGCGGCGATAAGCCTCGACCGCCGCCGGGCGAAATTCCACGATGCTTTCAGCGGCTGCCACGGCTTGAAGCTCTCGCGCTAGATTTTCCTTCTCGCTCTCGAGGTCCAGCAACTTCGATCTCATGCTGGCCGTCGAGACACCGTCGGCAATGGCATCAACGATATTGGCAATCTGCCCGTCGATGCCGACGAGCCGCTTCTCAGCTTCCTTGTTCCGTTGGCGGTTCATCGCATTCAGCCGCTTTTGCTCGGCGTGATATTCGGCAAGGAAGCCCGCGATAGCATCTGGCGCCAGCAATCGCCGCTGGATGCCAGCAAGCACACGCTTTTCGAGGTCGCCAACACGGATCGTCCTGCTGTTGGTGCAGGTACCTTTCTCACGATGCGCAGCACAGGCCAGTTGGTCTTGATTCTTCACGGTATAGGAAGCGCCACAGCAGCCGCATCGTACGAGCCCTGAGAACATATGTTTCGGCCGTCGGCGATGATGGAGTTTCGAACCTCCATACAGCTTCTTGCGAGCTTGAGCTGCTTCCCATAGCGCATCATCCACGATGCGCAGATGCGAGACCTCCATGACCTGCCACGTTTCGGGCGGGTTCGACCGCGAGATGCGCTTGCCGGTTTCTGGATCTTTCACCATCTTGATACGGTTGAAAACGAGCAGCCCGATATAGATTTCGTTGTAAAGGAAGCCGCTTCTTCGCTTGAGATTGCCGTTGATCGTCGAGGCGCCCCAAGCGCCACCAAAGGGCGATGGGATACCTTCTTTATTGAGGTCAGCAGCTATCGCACGCGCTGATCGACCAACCGCGAACTCCCGAAAGATTCTGCGCACGACCTGGGCTTGATGCTCATCGATCTCGCGCAGACCGCGGATCGGTTCGCCGCTTTCATCTAGCTTTTTGACCACGCGATAGCCATAGGAAAGGCCACCAGCCGCATAGCCATTCAATATTCGTCCGCTTTGTCCGCGCCTGATTTTAACCGCAAGGTCACGCAGGAAGAGCGCGTTCATCGTTCCCTTGAGGCCCACATGAAGTTCGTCGACTGCTCCCTCGGAGAGGGTGACGAGGTTGACGCCGGCGAAGCGCAGCCGTTTGAAGAGACCAGCCACATCTTCCTGGTCGCGTGAGAGGCGATCAAGCGCCTCGGCAAGAACGATCTCGAACTGCCCGCTTTGAGCATCACTCAGGAGCCGCTGAATGTCTGGTCGACGGACGATGCTTGCACCAGAGATGGCAGCATCGGCATAGGTCCCAACGACAGTCCATCCCTCTTTAATTGAGTGTTCTCGGCAAAGTCGCAGTTGGTCCTCGATGGAGGCTTCGCGTTGGTTATCGGACGAATAGCGAGCGTACAGCGCGACGCGGGTCATGGCGGCGGATCCTCTCTCCTGTTCCCAGGGGGTTTGCCATCCTGCTCCCTGCCCTCTCCCTCTCGGCGGCCCGGCCGATTGTCGTTGGCCGCCAGCCCCGCCTCGAATGCCTCCCGCGCCAGCTGCCGGCCGATCAGCCGGGCGATATCCAGCACGACCCGATCGAGCCTGGCCGCCATGTTTTCTGGGCGCCCCTCGGGGTTGGCGAGGTCGCGGTTGTCGTTCGCCGGAACCAAAGCCTGTGGTCCAGTCCGGGTTTCCTCTGCCATCGCGGTCGCGCTCCCAATGGTGCATCGATCCGCTAGCGGAGGCCTTCGGAGGGCGAAGGAAAGCACGAGGTTCATGTCGTAGGGCCACAGCGTGCAATGACTTGCGTCGTGCGGTTTCGTCTCAATGGTTAAGGTCGGGCTGCAGGCGACAAGTGGGAACGTCCTGATGCTCGCGTCCAGGAGCACCATCACTTCAGAAGGCGTGTCGGAAGTCGGTTACATCGCTACACTACTCCGCCTCGCCTTCCGCTTTCAGCGCCGCGACCAGCTTGACTGCGGTCTCCCAATGCTTGGCGACATCGCTCCGCGTCCGTGCTCGGCTCCGGCGACCAACCGGCAAACCTCCCGCGATCGCCTTCAAGTCACGCAGTACGGAAGATATGTGCGGCCACGGGAAGTCGGTCGGGTCACCAATATCTCGATCGGCTCCAATGATCATTTCTAACTTCGCGATGATGCCGATGAGCGACGTAGCCGCGACCTCAGGGATCGAATCTTGAAATTTTAGAGCTTCGGTCATCGCAAAGACCTCGGCTTCGCAAGCTATGAGATGCTCAGGGTCTAGACCCATAGTAGGCACTGATAGTTGCCACGGCATCGGCTCGGCCGCAGTCAATACCTGAATTCCGGTATTGGCGATCATTCGCGCCTCCATCCGCTGCTGAATTCGACACAACAGCAATGAGGCATATCGAGCTCGTTGCCATTCGCTCCATAGTCTCAAAGCGGAATCTGTGCCTTGGGGCCCCGGCCTCTCGAGCTCATCGCGTTGGCGGCCGATGACGAAAGGCAAAGTCGTGGTATTGTCGGAATCAACCATGATCCGAGCTCCAATCAGCTTGGGTTGTGGTCAGGCCGAGCGACGTGTTCGTGCACGTTGTTCGGCCGCAAAGCGCAAACCACAATTTACGTACATACCGTACATTACGGACATAGTCATTGTCAAACACGCCCGATGCTATTGATAACAAAACTGAGCGCTTCGAACTGCGGCTTACGAGTGACTTGCTTGCCCGCGTTGACGAATGGCGCCGAAATCAGCCCGATCTACCCACCAGATCGGAGGCCTTCCGACGACTTGTCGAGGCTGGTCTCGGTAAGCCAGAACCAGGCGGCACATGACTCAAGAGGAATTGCCAGAGCGCTCCGGCCTGATCGCCCGCTATATAGGTGCCATTGAACGCGCTGATGTTTCAGCAAGTGTGCTTGGGCGCATCGCCGACGCGTTAGAAATGGAGCCGGAAGCACTCATTCGCAAAGCGAACGGCAGTCATTCAGAATAGGTCTGCGCGGAGCCGCTCGCGAGCGCGCCGTAAACAGCGCCGTAGCGAGCGAGCGGCGGGTTTGCGCCCATTCGCGGACATTCAATGAGACTTGTAGCGTCTCCAAAAGCGGACAAAGAAACTGTTGCCGCAGCATCACCGCCGCACAGGATGCTTAGACCTGACAGGCATTACCACCTATCCAAGAAATGGCGAGACGCTCAAAAAAGGGCACGCACGCGACGTTGAGAACCATCTCGATGCGCGCACTAAATAACTTTATGACCGGCGAACTGAAGATGTCACGCTCGATGAAGTCGAGCGGATACAGATCTAGGCGGAAGTATGGGTGAGGCAGTGAACGTCCTGAATCTCGACGGCATTCCGTCCACGGCGCCCCGAAACGACGGCAAACCCTTTTTCCAGTTTGATCCGCAAGGCGTATGGCGATGGTCAGCGGGCGATGGTCTTGATGAAGTCGAGGCAGTTTGCGTGCGCTTGCACCAGGATTTCCGACGGGCGATCATGAAGGGAGTGGCCTACGAGCAATTGCTCATGATGCTACCGCAGTTTGTCAGCATCGCAGGCCACAACTCGGAGGCGCCGCTGTCGAAAGCTCTGTTCGAGCAGTTCCTTGCTGAAAGCGCAGGCTTTCCAGAAATCAATCGCTTTCTGTACCTCTATGACTGCCAGCGGCTAGTCAGCTCAATCCAGGAATGCACCAAAGAGGTGGTCCAAGTCCAAGGCGAGTTTTACCAGGTCTTCAACATGGAGGGCTTCTTCTATCCTCTCATGAAGCACGAGGATGGCACCCGCTACTCGACGTCTCCGATCGTAACTAAGCTGTTCGCCTATTTGAGTTTCATTTTTATCCGGCTGCACAGTCTGCTTGACTACACGGTGAAGGTCGCGATGGAGGCAGAAAACCTCCGCGGTGATTTCAGAACCTACCCAAAAATGTCGAGTCTCAGCCTGCAGTACGGCGACAGGAAGCGGGTCAGCTTTAACGGGGCCGTCGACACGTTGTTTGAGGGCAACGACTTCCTCACGACGGTCGAGACACTCCGTAACCACATCATCCATGATGGGCTGCTCGACGACATGCCGAAAGCCTATGAGGTCATCAAGGACGGCGTCGCGATTGAGAAGTTCGTCCTGATGCCCGACATGACGAATGGTCGTTTCGATCGGTCGAAAAACCGGAACTTGTTCTACGGCGGCGAAGACCGGATCAATCGACGACTTCCTGACCTGATCCGCGAGTTCATGAACCGTGAAGTTGCCACTCTACAACTGGTGCGTCAGGGTCTTGAGAAGCTGGCATAGGTGCCGTGTTTTCAGAACTCTTGCCGGTCGATAGAAAGACCGACACTCGGGCGCGGTGTGCATAACCCGCGCGTTTGGCGTGTGCTCCGTGGCGACGGTCGCTATATTGGTTCGGTTGAGGATAAATCAGGCCCTATGAGCAACTACGTAGAATTAGGTCGACGCTTTCGCGACCTGACAAATGAGGAGCAGGAAGACCCCTCAACGCTTGCGATGATGGGCGACAGCGAGCCGTTTCGTGGTGATAGCTGGGACAAGGTCCTGCAGAGCGGCCGCGTTGTGATCCTGGCCACGGCGGGTTCTGGCAAGACTAAGGAGATGCAGGCCCAGGTCGCCCGGCTGCGCACGGATGGCAAGCATGCGTTTTTCATCCCGATCGAAGCGCTCGACAAAGAAACCGTGAAAAATTTCCTCGCTCAAGAGGCAGGAGACGAGGATCGATGGGAGCAGTGGCTGAGCTCCGATGAAGATGTCTGGATCTTCCTCGATTCAGTGGACGAGCTCAAACTCGTCAATGGTAAGCTTGAGAAGGCGTTGCCCAAAGTGGCGGTCGCTTTGGGTGCCGCGAGGGATCGTGCCCACATCATTCTGTCCTGTCGGCCGACCGACTGGCGCCCTGTTCAGGACATGGAAACATTCCGGGCAAGGTTGCCCCCGCGCGCTGCACGGCAGATTGTCTTGTCGCCGGACGAGGCGTTCCTTGCTCCCTTCGAACAGAAGCAGGCGTCATACGGACAGAAGGAAGTGGACAAGGTCGTAGAGACGCGGATCGTCTTTCTGCTTCCATTAAGTCGAAACCAGATCGAAGTGTTCGCTGCAGCCAAGGGGGTGGCAGACCCGAAGGCGTTGTCCGCAGCGATCGACCGTGGCGAGGCTTGGTCGTTTGCACGCCGGCCGCTCGATCTACAAAATCTGATCGCAAGCTGGATGGCGAACGGCTCGATTGGCTCGCTGCTCCAGCAGCATGAGGCCGATATCGCGAACTCGCTTCGAGATGATGACGAGCGTCCTGATGCGGGGGTTCTTAGCTACGATCAGGCCCGCGAAGGAGCTGAACGGCTGGCACTTGCCATGCTGATGACGAAATCGAGGACGATCCGCTCGCTGGAACAGCAGACGTTGGTAGTCAGCGACAACTCCGCGCTTGATGCTACGGCGGTCCTTTCGGACTGGGACAGCGCAAAGATTAAGGCACTGCTCCGCCGCCCCATCTTCGATCCCGCGACCTACGGCCGGATTCGGTTCCATCATCGGAGTGTGCAGGAATATCTGGCGGCCGCACATCTGCTGCGATTGCGTGCCAGAAATCTTCCACGATCAGCGATGCGCCGTCTGCTCCTCGCTGAGACCTATGGCGAGCGGATTGTCATACCTTCGATGCGTCCGGTTGCGGCATGGCTTGCGCAGACTGATCTCGATATTCGCCGAGAGGTGCTGGCGCGTGAGCCAGAGGTCTTGTTGCTGAACGGTGATCCGGCCAGCTTGCCGCTCGATGCGAGATCCGAGTTGGTGGGCGCGTATGTCAGTGCCTACAGCGCTGGCTCATGGCGGGGGCTGGAGATGCCCATTGCTGAAATCCGCAGACTAGCAAAGCCTGATCTGGGTGGGGAGATCCGCAAATGCTGGTCAGTCTCCCCTAGCAATCAGGAAGTGATTGAGTTCTTGCTTGAGCTAATTTGGCTCGGCGCAATCCACGAGTGCGCGGATATCGCCTTCGACGCGCTTATGAATAGCAATCTCGGTCCTCACGCGCGTGTGCTCGCATCACGAGCCTTGGCGGACTGCGGCCGAACCGACTTGTTGCGAACTGCTGCAGACGATGCGCTCGCGAATCCGGCGAACTGGACCAACCGGATTTACTACTCGCTGATCGAGAACATTTATCCAGCCGTCATCACTTCCGCTGAACTTGAGCAGCTGATCCTCCGGGTGCCGGAACCAAAAGATGAGGTTGGTGGCTTCTCATGGGCACTCTACAACATCGCGGAAGAGCTCGAGCCTGGCAGCGAAGCTGCAGTCTCGCTGCGGGAGCTCGTTGTCCGACTGATCTGGGACGGTCGTCTTGACCCAGGTGAATGGTACAAGCCGAAAAGCCGGTGCTCACGCATGAGTGGCGCGCTTGCGCGCCTCTGCTTACGCGAGCTGGAGAGGCCGATAGTGCCTGACACACAGCTCATTCATGCCTGTGCTGTCGCCAATCGCTTGGACAATGACAATGTCGTCGGCCGCGACGAGCTCGATGCGGTCAGGCTCCGATTTCAGCAGCCGGAACTTCGTGCACAGGCGTTCTGGATCGAACTTGAGATTATGGACACGCTGGGTCGGGCGACCGAGCCCTTTGAACGTATGTGGCGTACCGAACATGATAGCCTGATAGGACAACTGCGGCCTGCTGACAGACCTTGGTTGCTTGCGGCGCTGGACCGGATCAGCCCGGTGCGCTCGGTGGCGTTGGTGGCGCTAGTGCGACTTTGGCTGGACAGCGATCGCAGTTCCGAAGAGTTGGCTGCGCTCAAAGCAGCGGTCTCAGATGATGTTGAGTTGACGACGCTCATCGTCAGCATGACCACCCCTCAACCGCCAAATCCTGAGTTGGTGAAGCTGGAACAGCAGCACGAGGAGTACAAGCGGAATCAAGCTGCAAAGCAGCAAGAGAACAAGGCTTCCTGGATCGCCTGGAAAGCAGAGGTCGACAGCGATCCGGCGCAGGCATTCACCAATGAGAAGAAGGGGCAGACCCTTTCCAATCTGATCCGATGGCTCCGCAAGTCAGGTCGCGACACGCATACCAAGCTGTTCTACGCGAATTGGCGCTCTGTACGTGCAGTGTTTGGCGACGTCATTGCCGATGGCTTCGAACGAGAGATCCGACAGTTCTGGCGCCAGACGAAGCCGCCGATCTGGTCGGGCCGAAAAGTTGAGGAGCGCAACTCCATCTGGGGATCACAGCATATGGCCCTCACCGGGCTGGCGATCGAGGCAACTGGTGAACGGTGGGCGTTCACCCTTACCGAACAAGAGGCGCGGCGGGCCGCTGAATGGGGCCTGGTTGAAATCAATGGGGTTCCCGAATGGTACGGTGCGTATGCGTCTGTACGGAAGACGGCGGTCACGGCGGCGATAAACGTTGAGCTGAAGGCCGAGCTGACCGAGGCCTCAAAGGTATCGCATCCCCATACGCTGTCAGCGCTGCGGTACGGTGCGCCGGAACTTCGTATTCTGGCGGTGCCTGTGCTGATCGATGCGCTGAACAGTTGGCCCACCGATCCTGCAGAGGACGAAGCCGCAGCCGACCTGCAGAATGATAGCCTCAGCGCGGCGCTTCAGGTGGTGATTGCATCTGGCTCGGCTGATAAGGCTCTATGCGATCTGTGCGAAACGCGCTTCTTCAAAGCGCCGGCAGCAAAATCGGGCACGATTTGGCTTCAGGGGCTGTGCGCCGTTGACCTCAAACGCGGAATTGTTGCGCTGAAGGCTGGCCTTGAGACAATCGCTGAGAGTGAGCGCTCCGAGAAGGCCATTCGCTGGGTTGGCGTGATTTTCGGTGAGCGCGGCTTCGACCACTACGGCGCGGCTCGGACGCTGGACGTGGAAGCCGACCTCTTAGTCGAAATGGTTTTGCTCGCGTATACTGTGGTTCGCCGCGAAGATGACGTTGAGCATGACGGAGTCTATACGCCCGACTTCAGGGACGAGGCGGAGTCGGCACGAAATCGCATCATATCGGCGTTGCTCGGCCGTCCTGGTCAAGCTTCCCACCAGGCGCTCCTTTCCCTGTCTGAGCACCCGTTGTTTTCCTACATGCTGGATCGCCTTCGCCTAATGGCGCGACAGCGAGCTGCGCTTGACAGTGAGGCGCCACCTCTGTCGACCGCCGACTACAAATCTTGGGAGCAGCATGCAGAGTTCCCTCCTCGCAATCGCGATGAGCTGTTCCTGTGCATGATCAATGAGCTCGAGGATATTCAGCACGACGTGAAGCATCATGACTTTACTGATCGTGGGATTCTCGCGCCGATCGAGGATGAGACGAAAATTCAGCCTGTTCTGGCCAAAAAGCTCAGTGACGCTGCCCGGGATCGCTATCAGGTCGTGCGGGAAGACGAAGTCGCCGATAAGAAGGAAACCGACATCCGACTGCTTGGGCGGCATTGCCCCGATCGCGCGGTGGTGGAAGTCAAGATCGGCGACAGTTGGTCGGTGACTGAGCTCGAAACGGCTCTCGACCGCCAGGTCGTTGGACAGTATCTAAGGCACCACAGCTGTAGCGCCGGATGTCTGCTAGTGACATATGCGGGGCGCAAGGGTTTTGAAGAGCCTGGTACTGGCGTGCCGATGACGTTCGAGGAGGTTGTGGCGCGATTGAAGGGGAAAGCTGCTCAGACTGAGGCTGCCGAGCAAGGTCGTATCCGGCTTGGGGTGGTCGCGCTGGACTTGCGTTCCCCGCTCCCTCACTCAAGCTATGTCCGAAAGAAGGAGCAAAAGGCGCTTCGCCACGCAAGAAGGCGGCGGTATGAAGCGGGGACCATTCACCCATGATAAACAGGCCCATGACTTAAGCTATCTCGATCCATTCGAGTGTGACTCGGACGTTCCTGCCAAAGACCGCAGTGGGGTCGGAAGCTAAAAGGCAGCTTGTCAACAAACTTAGCCGACACCTGACAGTCCGTTATCGGCCCCGTCGCCGCCATGAACAAGTCTAGGCAGCACATATCTCGTCTAGTCGAATTTTGCCTGGTACCGCTCCTGCGGTGCCCGCCAGCTTTCGATGAAATCCAGCGGATCGACGCTTTCCATCATTGCTCTCGCGAGAGCCAGACGCTCCTCCAGGCGCTTGCGGCGATCTTCATCACCCGTAGTGTTCAACCGCTTTTCGGCATCCGCGAAAAAACGCTCTACCGTCATCGCCTTGCCCCACCGTTCAATAATTTCCGCAAGCTGCTGCTGGCTATCGGCTAGTGCCTGAGCCACCTTGCGGGCGTCCTCCTGCTTTAGATAGCGCTCCCACTCCTCCTCTCTTTCTTTCTTCCTCTTCGCGGCCGCCACATCCTCGGCGTCCATAAGGCGTTGAACAGTGCCCTTGGCCCCCTTCAATGTTTCCACGATTTTTGGGATCAGAGCGCCCATCGCTTCCTGCTCGGTTTCTTGCCAGCTGACCGACCAGTCGACGCCCTTTTTCGGCGAGTAGGCAATGACTCGAAAACGGCCGCAGGGCACGTCCTGCTCTCTTGTCCAGGAATGCGTTAACTGCCAAGGCTTGGCGGATCGGATGAGCCTGCTGTCCTCCCGATGGTATTCGCCGTCGAAGTATCGCACCATCACTCTTTCGGTCATTTCGGTGATGGCGAGCCCGATCGGCACAGTGTCGACATAGAGGACGGTAGGTCGATCCGGAGCCCAGATGCTCCCAGGGTGATACTGCCCGTATTTGCGATCCTTGCGCTCCAACTCCTGTTCCTTGACGGAGATGCGATCAAGGTCGCCTCCAGCCGGCGCGATTTGAACGCGGTATTCCTGTTCGTCCAGCGCAAGATAGAGATCGTTGGCGATCGAGAGTGCGCGAAGCAACTGGGTTTCTGAAGAAATCAGATCCGGCAGGATTCTCTTGTAGGGCCTGAGGAACTCGCCCTGTTTAACGTCGCGTGTTTTTCGCATGTGCTCTTCAACGCCGAAGAGCAGCCGATGGCGCGCTGGGCGATGGGGTTTCGCGGCAGGTCTGGTCTTGCGAACAGAGCCTTCTTTCGCGGTTCTCTTTCGTCGAGGCTTTGGGGTCGACGACGTTAGCTCGATCAGTTCGTCCGATGACGCCTGCAGCGGCGGCAAGTCTACCGGCAGCCCGAGCAATTTACGCGTCCAATATCCCGACCCAGGATAGGGAACCTGATATCGCTTACATATGGCTGCCAGCGCCGAGCCGGAAAGTCCTAGCTCTGGAGCAACTTTGCTGAGAGGCCTCTCGCAGACTCGATTGTAAAGCTCAAGGCGTGTCAGTTGCACGGCGCGAATGGTTTCTCAATTCGATCGAGGCCGATATGGCACTGCCAGCAGCGGCTGGTGATCCACATCGCTCGTCATCCGCCTATCAGCGGTTTGGATAACTTTTAAGACAGCGTGGCGCCGGCGTATCCATCCATAGTAATCGGCCCAACGTTCGCACTTTGGACGATCGAGGTCGCAGACTAACGATCAAAGATGCGATGTCGACAAGGATGCAGGCTGCCCTCATGACAACGCGGAAGCCATCCAGGGCCTAACCTCACGGCGGTGAGGAACCACTTCCAAAATATTCGTGGACAATCGCAATCGCCGATTGAGAAGCACATTGTAAATTGTTGAGCTAATACAATTTTTTAGCATCGGAGTGCACATTGTAGCATAGTCTCACAATGTGCCACGAGCGCAAATAATCCTAACAAAAACAACCAACCGACCGCCGCGCAATGTGCGCCCTTTTATCCTGCCATCGTCCGGTTGCTTGTGCGTGGCCGGTCTCTCGCACAGTTTGAGTAGTGCATTCGAGCGACATATCGTGCTCCCTCGGAGCATGGAGGATCTCCGGCGGATTTTGAGACACTTCAAGAACGCGGCGCGACAATCCGGGCGGGGTGTTCGCGTCAAAGCGCGGCACAGATCTGCTTTCGGCGCACAAAACTGTTGCCACCAACATCGCATGACGACGCACACATTCGACCGCTGGCGGAAGTACTTCGCGTGCAAAAATGTTGCCGTAAGCACGCAGAATATCAGGCGGAATGCGCAGTGGAGCGCGCTTTTTCTGCCCGCTTGGCCAGGGCTTCCGGACGTTTCTGGCGGCGCAATTTGCGACGGCACGGATGTGCGCAACTGCGCTATTTAGGCGTTCTGGGCAATGCAGGTCGAAGCGATGAACTGCAGCCGCATGGCCGTTCGGAAATATGCTGCGGCGTTGCATCTTTCTCCGACACGCTTGCGCAAATGCCGCGACCGTTGGATGAAGCCGAGGTCGAAATCGACCCGCGAGCGGTCTTCCCTGCGCCCGCTCGCTCGTTAGCACTAGTGCTAACGGAACGGCGCCAGAATAGAGCTTGAAGGCCTCATCGAAGGATGATCCTGGCGCGCCCCGGCAGCCTGTGCGGTCACGGGCATGCTGTTCCGATGGCGCGCGCTGTTCAGCGGCGCAGAAGAACGGTGCGTAGTTTGCTAGTGTCTTGCTGACAGAGGGCACGCCAGCGGTACGTTTGCAACGTGACGTCGTGCAGCCGCTGGACGGAATGACGGCAGGGAAATCGCTATCTTTCGGTTTTTTGCCCAGCGTAGAGGGCATGCGCGATCTATGAGGAACAACCGAGGCCGCACACGCACGCGCAAGCCGTGTAACCTAGCGGCTCATCGCCATTAACGTCTCGTCCATGCGATCAAACAGCAAATTCTCGGGTGGGTCGCCGGCGTCTGCGCCTTCCAGCATGGCGCATAGATCGTCTCTGCTGATCACCATGATGAACTTGCGATCCTCGCGCAAATGTCCAGCGCTGGCCTTGATCGCCTGCTCGGACGCGCCTGCCCGGGCGACGACGATCGCGACTGTCCGGAGTCCGGCTCGAAATAGATACTTGGAAGTGATCTCGATCGCATCTTGGCCGATCGGCGAGGCATAGTTCTTGGCTTCGAAAACCACATACCGTGTGCCGAAATCCGACGCAAGAATAGCCCAGAAGGAATTATGGTCCGGTCGGAGCCGTCCAACCAAATCCATCCGGTGGAGCCCGTCATCCGTACGCTGCTGCGAAACCAGTTTGTGCAGCTCCCGGCTGAAGAGGAAGCGGATTGCCTCGTGGCAGGCCGCCTCAAAAGCTTGCCATCCTGCATGCCCGGCCGCGGTTGCGCGAAGCTTCGCAGCGATGGACGCGCCCCTAAGCGTGTCTGCTTGGCGCCTAAGGGAAACCGGGCCAGCACTTTCAATGACCGTTTCGCTGACGAGTTCTTCCAAACGATCAAGAAGCTCGGTATCACGCGCAGCAAAGCGACGGAGGTCACTCAGGTCCCAGAGATCGATGTTCGAACCAGCCGCCTGACGAAAGTCTTCGCGATCGCTCGCATCGATCTCGAGCGAGAGGATCAGCGCTCCGCGAGCATAATCGGTTTGCTCAAGCAGCGTCTTCATGAACGCGATAGCATCGCCGACCCGTGAATGCCAATCGCTGCGCCAGCGGAACATCTTGAACTCGACAGCGACCGGTCCGGTTGCATCCGAAGGGGTGAACGCGATGTCCGGGACGAAGCGCATCGCCTCCCATTCTTCCTGGTCGGCAGGCCCTTCGTCTGGCTTCATTAGGTGCGCCCGGCCCGCACTTTTTTGCCCCAAGATTTTCGCCAATAGGTGTTGCCATTCCACTTCGAGATTCATCGTCTCGATGTGCAGCTCTTTCATTGCGCCCATGGGGTTCCTTTTTCCTGTCGCAGTGACCGCAAACCTACTCCACTACTTTTTGGGGCCACGCGCTGAATGATCCAACCTAGCGCAGATCAGCGCGTCGGCGTAGCGCGCGACATGCCGAACTTGAAGTCTGGCTTCAGGATGCCTTCGATACCTACCGGGCTGCTCCAACACACTATGACCGGCAAAGGGCGAGCGTGTCGAAGTCGAGATGGACACCGCCATCGCCCAAGTCAACCGCAATTGCATGCAGAAAAGTCATCCGATCAATGCCGAAATGCTTGGAAGTCTGTGGCACTCCTAGGGAATTGCAATCGCCCGCACCTCAGCAAGCAAGAGGGGCGAAAGTCCCAGCGCTTCAAGCGGCCGAGTTCGCAGCCACCGCAGCGCGCCAGCCGCATCGAGGTCTTTCCGGGCAGACATGTCGTTCAACTTCATCGCAGTGACCCGTGACAATCCCAGAGAGATGAAGCTGATCATCGTTTTGTCGGATGCGCCAATCTCCAGGTAGAGTGGCAAAGATGGAATGCTGGACACCATGTCCACCAAGCCCGCGCTGTCGAGTGCGTAGACAAGAAGTGCGCTGTAGCAGCCAAACAGACGGACAGCCTGGAAACGGATATCGCTTTCGATTAGATCCAAGGTACTTCTGATCGTCGTTCGAACCGGTTTCGAGGCATTTCGCGATATTTGCTCATCGATGATCTGAGGGAGCGGAACACCAAGCATCCATCGTCGCGCGATCAGCGCATGGAAACGATGCAGGTTTTTCGAGGTGTCGATACCGAGAATGATTTCGTGGCACAATTCAAGAATATCGGCGTAGGATTGGAACGCCTCGCTCTCTCGGGGATGCGAAGGAATGAGGGCCCGCGCGACATCGGCACCTTGAGCTATTTTTGCGTTAAGCCGGTCGTAAAGCCGCTGCTGTTTGTGGGCGGAGATGGTCGGAGTCCGGCGGAGAACTGCTGCCGGTAGAGTCAGCTTATTACTAGCTGCGGTAAGAGCGGCTTCAACTAGGCCTGACTGGATGTCGCCCGGCGCAATGCCGGCCCTTTCAAATGTCTGATGAAGACCACCGCCTTTGAAATCGGTGTAGAGACGAACGAAGGTGGTCTCTACACCGGTATCGTCGCTTTGGCCCTTTGCCGGCGAGCCAGAAATCACGGTCATTAACTGGTCGTGATGTTCGTTGAGGCTGGTTTCAATCGCCGGGATAACGATCGAATCTTTGGGACCTTCGAGCGGCTTCTTCTTCCATTTGTTATAGTCGATGAGGAAGATGTTGCCCTGGAACTCGCGCTTGAGCCTGCCAGCGCGACCAGCAAGGTTCCAGAAATCAGTCGACTCCAACGCTTTGGTCCGACCTTTCTCCGGAGCGAACATGAAGATGTTTTTGGTAGGCAAATTAACACCCTGAAGCAGGGTACTCGTGCAGACGAGATAATCGACTTCGCCCGACGAAACTGCCGCTTCAATTGCTCGTCGGAGTTGGGTCGGAATATTGGAGTAGTGAAATGCTACGCCGTGTTTGACGCACTCGACCAACGCGTAGTTGGCGTGCACAGCTTCTTTTGCCAAGTCGGATAGAGCGAGGCGCGATTCGGTTGACTCACGGTCGGACATTAGCTCAGCGAGTTGAAGCGCAACGCTTTCCGCTTCCGCCGCACCATTCGCGTAAATGATATTTGAATGCCCACGTCCAAGCACCGCCGGGATATGGACAAGTTTCTCGGTCCGGCTCGCGAGCGTTCTCCCCAGCTGCAGCGTTGCGACTTGTTGCAGCGCTCTCGATCCGTCACCAGCGGTGTGGATCACTAGCTTGCCCTTGGTGGCGGATTGGACGGTCGTAACCAAGAAGTTCTGTGCAACGGTAGGCTCTACAGATGCAAACTCGACTAGGTCGGTCAAGCCAAACAACCGGCCAAAGATATCTAGATTGCGGATCGCTGGGCTGGCGAAAAGAATTTGTGATGCTGGATTGCGGATCAGTAGATCGTCGATGACCCATTGCAGCAGCACGCCGCGTGATCCATCTGCGATCGAATGCGCCTCATCTACGATGATGACGCTGGCGCTAAAGTCGGGATGGGCGCCAAGGGCTAGCTGCACCCTCTCTTGGGTCATTACGTAGATGGCGCGTTCAGCGAGGCTGGTTTCAGCATCGACCGGGATCGTCACGATGGAGGGAATATCTTGGTCCATCCCCCGAAACTGGATTGTCAGATCCTCAGCAACCTGGGCGATCAAGGCGCGGGTCGGGACGATGTAGACGACCGACTTTGGCTGCTCATTGTCGAAGAGCGCCGACAAATACCCTTGCAAGACGAAGGATTTTCCGGCGGATGTCGGCGCCGCCAGCGCGATGCGACGCCTTTGCAGGAGGTTCAGCCACAGCTTTTGCTGGAAGTCAGTCAGCAGCACCGTTTGCCCGTTGATCGTCACCTCATGGGCATCAGCTGACGCGATTTCCTCAGCCGCGAGTACCAGTGGTAGCCTCACCCGCGCGGACGCCACGTCCGCGCGCGTGCCGATGGAAGGGAAGTTGCCGAGGCGCGTGAGAACCATGCGCAGGGCTTGGTCGAGAGGGACTTTGCCGGTTCCGAACAAGTCATATGCACAAGTCGCTACTCGGAACGCGGCGTGCCGATGATCTGCCGATTCCGAGCAGGCCAAGATGGCCGCAGAACGCATTAATCGTGTAGCGTCAGTAAAGTCGGCGTAGCCATCGTCGATACCGCCGATCTCTTTGGTTAGCCACGCGAGCTCAATGCGATGCGCTGCATCGTGAAAGCCGCTGTTATCCCAAACCTTGTCAGCCAACTCTTGTATCATAGCAGCCAGCCTATCCGCGCCTGAAAGAGATCGCGAAATTCCTGAACGGCCGGGAGTGGAAAGAGGAATAGCTCCACGTCGTGGGCGCCCAGCCCAGCCGTCTTGAGCGCGGTCGAGACCTTCGGTGCCACCGCTGCGAGTTCCTCTTTGGCCAGTGCTCGAAAGGCATCTTCGGCACCCTGGTCACCGGCAGCGCGCGCCTTCTGAAAGCCATCAAAATCAAAACCGATCAGGCAGGTGATAACATCCTTACGTTCGTTGTATTCTTCCTCATGGGGATCCAAGTATCGCAGCAGCGCTGCCTTTGCTTCGGTTCCTAATCCTGTGAAATCGATGTTTCGCTGAACAAGCTGGAGTTCGTGGCCTTGCTCGTCGGGCTCTAAGGATCTCGCGATCGATGCTGCGGCAGCAATGATAGCCGCACCGACATCGCCATACATTTTCGCCTCGCCCCAATAGAGGAAGAGCCGCGCCGTCTCCGCACAATAGCGAACATGGACACCGTCCGCACCGTGTACGGGCATCTGCGGATTTGTCTTCAAGGTCATCTTCGCGATGAATTGCGGTGCTCCTAAAATCCACTCGGTCAGCAGATAGAGCAGCAGCTCGCCAGCTTCGCCATTTCGATTTGTCGCTTTGTGCGCCTTGATGAAAAGCTTAGCGGCGGCGTCATTGAGCTGCGTCGTTTTGATCAGAAAGTCTTCAAACGGCAGGGTCGATTGAAGCGCCCTTACTGCGTCGATTTCCTTCCGCGTTAGCGTGAATGGTGTCAGGTGAAGCCAAGCCAACTCCACCAGTTCATGCACAGTGGCCTTGCCTTGTCGGAAGGCGGGGAAATGCAAACGGAGGGTAACGCCTGCGCACTCGCACGTCACCTCGTGCTGTAACTCCCTTATCCTCGGTCCTAGTTTCGAATAGTCACGGCAAAGCGCTGCTAGGACCGTGTCCAAGCCATGGCTTTCGGATTCATTTATGCTCTGCTGGCCCAAATTTCCCCCAGTCGATCCCGTCCCACCGACAGGCTTAGCATTGGGAACCTCTAATACGGTTAGAAATCTGGCCCAATGTGCCAACTTGAATGGGAAAGAATACGAACTTTCCAATACCGTGCGGATGCTTCGCTACGAAAAACCGATCTCGGCGAATTTCAGTACCGCATTCCCCCGACCTGAGTAGCCGTTTCACTGTACCAACAGAAAAGCTAGCCGTGAGACGGATTCTTGGCTGAAGGGCTTTGCGCGATTAGCTAATCAGACCTGTGACGCTCGCTCAACTGCAGTGAATGACGAATGGGCTGTCATCCACTGCATCCTCGCTATTGACCATCGATCGCCTTCAGCTCGAATTTCTAATCGCATCCTAAGACAGATCCACTATAAGGACATAAACACTGTCCGTTCTCCAAAGAGGAGATTCTTTCTGTTGATATCCGCCAATTGATGGAATGCATTCTCGAATGCCTTATTTCCCGGTGATTAGCTGGGCAAAGATAATCGAGGCACTGTGGCAGCAGTTCCACGAAAACGAGTAGACAAATGCCTCTAGTCCGCATCTCTATCTTTGAGGTCGCCAAAACGGAGGGGGGAACGGGATGCTTCCTAAGCTTGCATATCATGACAGCCACACGACGTTCGATATTCCGTCTAGCGACACTTTCGACAAGGCAGGCTACGGAAAGGATATCACAGCGCTCGAGGCACTCCCGGTCTGGACGGGAACCCCGACCGGTCTCTCTCTTTGGAGTAATCAGAAGCAGGCCATAGCATTTGGCGCAGCGTATGCCCGGCTCCGGCAGCCGGGTGGACGCGCCGAAGCAGGGCTCATCAAGATGCCAACAGGCAGTGGCAAGTCTGGCGTCATCGCTGTACTGACGCGCTGTCTTCCCAATGTCCGCCGCGCTCTCGTGCTGACGCCGCGTGAGGGCCTGGTCCAGCAAATGTATGGTGATATCCGCAGGCGCTTCTGGGCCAATATGGGTGTTGCCGACGCCGCAGGTGATGATTGGACTGGACCGGGCGCCGATCCGGCATTGATCCGGATCCTCCTTCCCAATGCTGGCCGCACACAGCGGATTTGCCATGAGGCAGAGACATCTGAGCGTCTCATTCTGGTGGGCACCCTACAGGCTCTCGACAAGATAAGGATCGATCGGGATCGGCTTGCGCGAAAGGCGACTATCGGCCCGCTGGAGAAGAAACAGTCGTCCGAGCTCCTCCGGCTCAACCAAATTCTCGCCCTGCTCACAACTTTCGATCTCGTCGTGGTCGACGAAGGGCACTATGAGCCCGCAGCATCTTGGAGCCGAAGTGTACGTTCGCTTTCGCGACCCACACTTCTGTTGAGTGCTACGCCGTTCCGCAACGATTATAAGCTCTTCTCGGTGAGGGGCGCCTACGCCTACAATTTCCCCTTCCCGAAGGCCGCCGAGGCTAAGATCGTGCGCGAGGTGCAATTTGCCGATCTCGCAACCCGCGATGGCAGTTTGCCGGCAATCGATTCCGCCCTCTACGATACAGACCAGAACCTGACCGCAGCGGACAAGACCGCGATCAGAACTTTCGCCGAGCAGCTGCTTGCGATCATGCCATCGCTGCTCGCGGAAAAGCCCGCCGGATCCAAGATCATTGTACGCGCCGCATCCTGGAGCGCGCTCGCAGCGCTCCAGCCTCTCCTGGCTGGAGACGAACAGTCCAACGCCGTTCTGATCCACGACCAGGTGCGCAAGGACGAGAACCGCCAAGCTCATCCGGGACGCTTCGTGACCGTCAAGCAGGCCCAGGCCGCATCCGGCGGTGCGACCTTCTGGCTGCACCAGACAAAATTGCTCGAAGGCATCGACGATGCAACCTTCGTGGCGGTCGCCCTTCTCGATGATTTCACCAATGACCGACAGCTCGTCCAGCAGATCGGCCGCGTGCTTCGCTCGACCGACGCTAAGCGCCGAGAGATACAGACCGCGACGGTAATCGCGCGTAACTCGGATCAGCTTTCGCGGCTCAAGACAAGCTGGGACCAATATCTCGCCTTCGAAGCCGCTGGCGAAACCAGCCTCGCCAGCATCATCCCGGGTGAGGCCTACCTGCCCGAGAAGATCGTCCCGCAGATGCCCGAGCAGCAATATGTCGATGGGCGTTTCCGCGAACGACTGCCAGTTTTGGGATCGCTTGATCGCGACGATCTCCTCGTACCGCGCCGCGCCGCCATCTTTTCAATTGGCGCCGGGTTTCACGACAAGCTCGTCGAGACGGAGGCCTATGAAGGCATCCTCGCGCGAAATCGGTTCGTTGTTCGTCCGATCGCGCGTCTGCCCGAGAATGTCTGGGGATGGACCTTCTTCACGGTCGATGAAAGCCCTTATCTGAGCCGCCATTTCGTCACTGAATGGCAGTTCGGGCTGACCCTAATGGTTCGGGTAAATAATCGCTTGTTCGTCTTCGACACGGATGGCGTGCCGTTTGATGCCGGTAAGATCGGCGTGGCGCGGCTCGACCGGGGAGAGCTGGTCCGGCTATTCGGTCCGAGCAGCACGGCACAAAAGGTCCGGATCACCAAGCTCGCGACCGCGTCCTTGGAAATGGCCGATCGCGCGATCCGAACGATGACGACCAGTACAGCATCGTTTGAAGACACTTTCACTGACCTACTAGATGCCGTTCTGCTACCGACCAATGTCGCCGGCTACGTCAACAACACCGCGCGCTATCTGGGTCTCAGCCGCTCCAAGCTCACCGATGCTAGCGTACGGCGGGTTAGCATCGACGATTATGTGCGCTGGGCGACCGCCATCGACAGCGAACTCACCACTGCCACCGCTAGCAATCGGGTTTTCGAGCGATTTGCCCAGCTTGCCATTCCGGATCCGGATAAGGCCAAGGAGCCGACGAACATCCTACTCGATCTTCAGCCACTCGACGATTTCGGCGTTTTCATCGCCGACAAGGAAGGACAACCGTCAACGCCGAGGACACCCGCCGTGCTCGACCTGTGCGCCGACATCGTCGACGGCAAGTTCCAAGTGACCATGATCGATGGCCGCAAACTCGATTGCGCGATCAGTTATAACATCAAGTCCGATCGCTACATGCTCGCCAGCGACGCCCTAAATGCCGAATTCGGCCAAGGGCTTTCGGCATCGGGCACCGTCATGACTCTCACCGAGCGGATCAACACCGACCAGGCCTTCCGCATTCTTACCGCCGAGACCGATAAGGTCTATATGCATGGTAACTGGGTAAAAGCCCGCGATCTGGTGATCGATAATCGGGTACCCGCGCTTGATGTCGCAGTTGCGATCCCCGCCCTCGAAAAGACCTTTGTCGAAAAAGGGGAGGTAGCATGGGCGGTCGGTGACACCGCGAAATGGGAAAAGGAATCCATATTCGGGCTTACCAGCCGCTATATCGGCCTGGCTGGGCCTGGACCTGACGCTTACGCTGACGCGCTTCGCGAATTTCCGCTCATCCTGCTCGATGATGATGGACAAGAGCTTGCCGATTTCATCCTTGTTTCCAAGACCAAGGTAGTGCTCCTTCACGCCAAAGCCTTGGGCAAAGATGGAAGCGACAATAAGGCCTCTGTCACTGCAATCCAGGAGGTTGGACGACAGGTAGCCGCCTCACTTGGCTTCTTCATCACCTCGTCGCCGCAGATCGAGGACGATCGCTGGCAACGCGGCTATACCGCGAACAGTACGGCTATTCCGGTGCCAAAGGGTGGCAATATTCGCATCTTCAAAAATGCAGACGGCATCGCGCAGAATAAGATTGCACCCACGGTCCGCGCGGCGCTTCGTGATCGGCGGATCAACAAAGAGGTCTGGCTGGTCGCGGGGCGATTGCTCGATGTGGAGCGTGCTCGCAACCTCGCGCTGGCGAGCACGCTCTCCAACAGAACCCGGCAGCTAATCATGTATATCGACAGCCTGACGACGGTGTGCAGCCGCGCAAACGCTAGGCTGCGCATCTTCGCGCACTAGCTATCCCTGAGACGCTCGTTGCGAACTAAGCATCGGAGCGAAAACATCGCGCCACCTCATTTGGATTGAAAAAAGGCGGGTGCCGTCCTTCGGGTTTTGGCGACAACCATTTCGACATCGGATCAGGTTCAAAATCGAGCGCGTGTGCGGAGTATCGTGATCCTAACGACGGATGTCTGCTTTCACAGCAGCTTCCCTACTCGCCCAAGCGGTCGGCTGCACGAGAACCGGCGTTGCCGATATATCGACGATCTCGTCGCCATGGTCGCTTCCAATGCCTCGCCAGCCGGCAACTTAGGTATCCTTCCCGCATTAGGCTAGTCGGTCCCGTTAAACGAGCTTCGCGATATCCTCGTCGACCTCGTCCGGCTTGGTGACCAGGAATTCGTGCAGGGCCACCAGCTTCGCCAGCAACTCGTCGAACGTGATGATGAGCACGTCCTTCTGGCTGCCGCGGTAAATCTCGAAGGACCGCTTCTCGTCCTTGTTCTCGGGGAGCCTGCCGATGACCAGTATGCACGGCACCGACCAAGCCTGGATGTTCGGCTCCTCCTCCTCTTCTTTCTTGGCTGCGATGCTCTTGATGAGCCGAAGCTTCTGGTCGAGTAGTTGGTTCGCACCGCCCGTCAACTCCGGGTGCGGGCCATAGAGGTTGGGCGGACGATACGGGTCCTTGGTCAGCAGCGGCGTCTCAGTCGTCTTGATCTCGACGATGGCCAGGTTACCCAGCATCCCGGCTTCGACCAAGTAATCGGCCTGCTTCTCGCCCTTCCGCTTCAGTCCCATACCGCCGACTGTCGCCTGGCTGGTATAGTGGACCACCGGCAGCCCGAAGAGCACCTTCAGGATAAACGGGTTCTTCTCGAAATAGGTCTGCCAGAAGGCCTCGCGGTGGCCCTTAGCCATCTCCTTAGTCATGTCCTCGATCAACGCGAAAAGGGATACCAACTGGATCTTCTCGCTCAATTCGAAGAGCTGCACCGGATCATCATGGGCAATCTCCACAACCTGGCGCATCACGCTCCGGACAGCGGCGCTGTTGTTGGTGTTTCGAGACCGCACGATGCCCTTCTTCGCCAGCGCCGACCGGACGGTATCCTGCAGGTCGATGCCTGGCCGCTCGAAATCGTTGGGTTCGTATCCCGGGACCACGTGCGGCAAAAAGAGGTTCTTGAGGTAGGCCATCTTTTCGCCGTTGGCGAAATCACGAGCGGCATCGTGGGCCCGATTAATGTTCAGGCGGGCGTCGTCGAAGATCTGGAGGGGAAGGCGCACGTGGTCGCCATCGACCGAAATCTGGTCGTCCTCGCACATCGTGATGCCTACTATGCCGGGGAGGTTACGGAAGGCGTCGATGAGGTACTTGATGCGGGGATCGACGCCGAACCCCTCGAACGGCTTGCGGTGGAATCCGGTCGGCAAGCCGAAGAACAAGCCTATGTGCTTTTCTGCCTCCATCTCATGCTCTTCCTCAAACGATATCCTGGCGATGGTCCCGTACTTCCGCTTAAGGAAGTTGGTCTGGTTCGAGCGGAGCCAGATCGGATAGGTGGTCAGGACCTTGGTCTCGAAACTGTATTCCGCCAGCAGGTGAGGCTGGGACGCTTCGTCCAAAAGCTCCATGTCGGCTCCAGCCGCCTTCGCCCTGTCATAGGCCTTCACGCTGAGGTGGTAGCTTAGATACTGGGTCTTCCCATCGGGAATGGTCTCTAGGACCAGGAAAGAGCAGTCCTCTGCATGCGTGCCGGCGTCAATACGCGTGCTGGTGTAGGTGACTTCGCTCTCCGGACCGACCATTTTCACCCCCTTTGTTCGGCCAACATATACAGGCCAGGGGCACGGAAATGAAACCGCGCAACAAGCGGCGGATTCGTCCATCCTTTCACCCGGGCGACAGCTCAGTGTCGGAGCGAGAACGGAATAGCAGCTTTTCGGCAACGGCCCCATGGGACGGGATAGCTTTGGCAAAGACGCCCGTGAACTCGCTACCTAAAATGTTTGTGGGCGCGACCCGGTAGATTGCTGCAGCTTGCGATAGTCCACTAGGTGACGACATAGAAATTTCCAGACCGACGGCCGCCGCCTTTCTGCTGGAGTCTTCTATGGCCACCTGAGGTTGCCGATGCCAGGATGAACCGGCATAGATACGTGGATCGTGGTCATCGCCGGAATTGAGAACAAAGGTGGGTATGGAGACTATCGCTAACGTCGCGGCCAGTGATCTCGCAGACATGATTCAGAGAAGTATAGAGCTCATGGCCTTCCCGCTGTCGGCCTGGGAAGCGACAACCTACGCCGAGGTGATTGCACTACCGCGCGTGGTCGTGACGCGGCCGCCTGCGGAAGGTCTGCTCGCGACGGGCTTCGTACCCTATGACTGTCACCGCAATTGCGCGGAACAGGTTGCCAACGACCCCAGGTCTTCAAGCCGACATGTGATAGGTTGGCTGCCTCACGGTGAGGACCTGATCCTTCATTCCGTAGCAGAGATTGCAGGAAGATGGCTGTGCCTGACGCCCCAGTTCGGGGCTACGCACAGCCGATTCGATTTCATCCCTGACCCACATATCGAGTGGCGCGATGGAGATGACGGCTCATGCAAGACGGCATTCCGTCAAGGTCATGAGCTGCCAGAGGCATTGCGTAAGAACCCGCTCCGACACATCCGGATGAGGGACCAGTTCCTGGCCATGGTCAAGGCTGGAATGTCTCCGCTCGAAGCCAGAGATGCAGTCGCGAAGGCGACAGAATGCTCTAGCGAAGAACTCTAGTTTGGCACTCACTTGGGCACAGCGGGCTCCTTCTAGACCTGCTTCTCTACCGTTTGGGATCAACCTATCGGAAAGGCCGGAGGTTTCGCCGGGACAGGAACATCGCTTGAAACATTCGACGGCTCACATGCGCTTATTGACCGCCGGACATTTTCAATCGTTGCGTGGGTAACCCGCGGCCCCTTGCCGGGCGGCTCAGCCATGCTGACAAACCGCGATCCGTGATTAAGGCCGGAACGGACCAGTAGGTTACTAGACCAATCATTCGCAGCCAATGCTACAATGAACGAAATGGGGCCGTGAACGGACTGGCGGAGTTTCGGGAGCGACGCCAGGAAAGCAGACTTGCGTTTGCGTTGGAAACAGCAACAAAATCGGATCTCGTCAGGCGCGCCACCCAATCGGAAAGGCGCTACGAAGCCATTGCCGGGCTATCGGCGCGCCATTGTTGCGTATGAAGATTCGGTCAATGGTTACTTCTAGGGAACGGGGCAAACGCTTGGACCAGATTGTCTGCCTTGGCTGGGGGTCGCTTATCTGGTGCCAGAAAGCGTTGCCGGTTATCGGCGAATGGGAGGCGGACGGCCCTGGCCTGCCTATTGAGTTTGCACGAGAGTCTAGGGACGGGCGCATAACGCTTGTGATCTGCGAAGGCGCTCGCGTCGTTACAACACTATGGGCGGCTCTCAATGTCCCGAATCTCGATGCCGCCAAAATGGCCTTGGCCGCGCGGGAGAGTGTGACAGCTGCCAACATCCGATACAGCATTGGCTGGTGTAGCCCGGTGGGAGCGTCGGAGCACCGCGGAGCAGCGGTCATTAGCCAATGGGCGGCGGCGAGAAATCTTGCGGGCGTCGTATGGACAGCCCTCAAACCGAAGATCGGAACGGACAATCGCGTGCCGACGCAGGTTGAAGTGGTCGGTCATCTGGGCGGCCTTCGAGGGCTGCAAAGGGATACAGCCGAGGAGTACGTTCGTCATGCGCCGCGCCAGATCGTGACATCTTATCGCACCGCTATTGAAGACACTTTGGGCTGGACGCCCTTGGGTCTTATTTGAAAACGCATAGGGTCAGATGAAGAAGAGCGAAGTTAAACCAAAACCCTCCCTGTTGAACGAATATGCGGCAGCGGCACTTGTCGGTATGTCACCCGAGCTGCTGCGCTGGTTCACGTCCTACGCGCCGAAACAGGGTATCGACCGAAAGCTCAAGAAGGAGAAAGAAAAGGACCAGATCATTTTTTTTAAGGAAGACGAACTGCTGTCATTTAACGAATGGCTTAAGCAGCCTTGGCCTCACAAAAATGGCAAGCGTCCATCGATACCGCAGGGAATTCGTCGCGAGGTTAAGCTGGAGGCGAATGGGGCGTGTGCCATATGCAATTCTCACAAAGATACCTGTGAGGCGGCGCATCTCGATCCGGTGACCAAGACTAGTAACAACCACCCAGAGAACCTGCTCTGGCTCTGTGCAAATCACCATACCGCCTACGACGATGGCGTTTTTGGACCAGTCGAAGAAGAAGCGGAATTTGTGCGCGGGTTCAAGAACGTGCTGCATCGTCACAAAAGAATGATGTGGCGCATGCAAGACGAGGTCAGTCACAAACTATACGTCGTGCTCGAAACCTGCGATGCGCTCGTCAAGCAGCTAGAGAAAGCCGGCAATCCTGATCAGATCAAGGCCGTCCAGAAGTTGGCGAAGAAGACACTGGCTATCCTGCCCAGTCTGGCTCCCGTTTCGATGGCAGATCCAAAATATGCAGCATTCCAAACGATATCAGCTGACATAGGATCACTATCCGACAAGAATACAAAAGTGAAAGTGCGCCTGCAGAAAGCGCAGGTTATGCGGTCAACGTATGTCGCCGCGTTGGGGTATGTTGCCTGCCCGCTCTGCAAGGCGTCGGGAACTCACGATGGATATGATTGTCCGGTCTGCGGGGGCGACCGAGAGATTTCCGAACGCAGGGCCAGTGACGTTGTTCTGAGCGATTTTGAGAAGGTGGACTGCCCTGTATGCAAGGGGACCGGGAGTCTAAAGGGCGATGACTGTCCCGGATGCGGTGGCGAGCAGAGAATCGAAAGGCGGTTTGCGGAAGAGATCGACGTTCGTGACTATGCTGACGTGAAGTGTCCACTATGCAAAGGAAAGGGCCGTTTCAACGGGGAGGACTGTCCCGAATGCGGCGGAGATGGGAAACTAGAAGCCCGTTACTCCAACGAGATCGATCTTAGCCGGTACGAAGAGGTGGACTGTCCACTGTGCAAGGGTCAAGGAACCTACAGCGGCGAGGACTGCCCGGTCTGCCACGGCGATCGAAAAATGGAGAAGCGATACGCCGACGAGGTGGACATCGGAGATTACAACGCAGTCAAATGCCCGCTTTGTAAAGGGAGGGGCAGGTTCGATGGCGAAGACTGCCCCGCCTGCAATGGCGATCGGGAATTGGACCGACGTTTCGCTGACCAGATCGACCTTGGCGACTACGCCAAAGTGAAATGTCCTGTGTGCAAAGGCAATCGACACCGCAATGGCGAGGACTGCCCCGCCTGTGATGGAGACGG
This sequence comes from Hyphomicrobiales bacterium, assembly GCA_900472295.1. Lineage (GTDB taxonomy): Bacteria > Pseudomonadota > Alphaproteobacteria > Rhizobiales > Rhizobiaceae > Mesorhizobium. The sequence continues at coordinate 163,215 of UCIA01000007.1, forward strand.
CGAGATGCAACGCCGATTTGCCGAGCGAATAGACCCTCATGACTATTAGGTCTCAATAGTCCTCGAATAATTAGGCCCACCAAGCGGCGGGCGTCCGTTCTTGCCCCCCCGAGAAGCTCGTGCCCGAGGAGGATGATCTCAGGAATAGATAGCGGCTACGATGACATATGGGTGCCTAGTCTTATCTCGTCCAGCGCGCCGGCAGAGTTTTGGAGTTTCTGGTCAACAATGGGTCGGGTACGGAGGCGGGGTGAGAGCATGTCCGCTTTCCGTGGGTCCTTCCGAAGTCCGAACGACCGAGATGAGGCGCAAAGCGGCCATCTACATCCGATGCCTCCAATCATCCTTAAACCGAATCTAGTGTCCCAATTTGTCCATAAGCACCCGCAATTCGGGCTGCGGCGCGACCCAGAAAGTTCGAAAAGCTTCCAGAAACCCCAGCCAGTCTGGACGCGGCGGCGAACAATGAGGTTCGCGGATATCCCTGCGAACATCCGCATTTCAGCGGTCAATCGGGTTAGCAAACGAATTCAGTGGCCGCACTGTATTGGCGGTATCCCTCTCCCGCTACCAAAATCCATCTAAGCTCCAAAATCCATCTAAGCTATTGAAGTGATCCTCGCCGTTTCGCTCGCCTCGGCCTTTGAGTCTTGCAGCAGGACAGCTAAACAGGCGCACTGGAACAATCACCCAGGGAGTGGGTCATGACGAAACGAGCAATGAACCTTGGTCTAGCCCTTGTATTGGCCGTTTCGGCGAATGGCATGCAGGCCGCTTCCGCCAAGACGAAGTTAGCGCTGAGCGAGACTGATACCTACGCCTTGGAAATGGCGGAGAGCGCCTGCGCCAGCCAGGATTTCAGCGCGCTGTTCGAAGCCATGGCCCGGTCTGATATGGTGCGAGCCAAGTATAGCGCCCCAACGATTAACGTGGTGACCGATGGGGCGACGAAGAGTGTTGCGGCCGATAACTATGCCGATTTCCCGATTGCCTTGTTGGACTATTCTTGGGTGACTCGCGCATCCGTCCTCGCCTCGGAGGCCGATCCGGCGGCCGTGATCGAGAATGTGGAAAAGGAGCTCAACCAGAGCAAGGCCAACCAATGGGCTGTGGAGTGGCAGGTCGTGCGCTACGGCCCGCCGTCGGAAGATAACGAAATCGGCGAGATTATTGAGCGCATTGGCAAGCCGGGCGTGTTGAGTTTTGAGCCTTACGATGGCTGCTGGCGGCTGATCGAGGATTTTCGCGGCTAGGGATGGTTGCCTCCGTTGCCGCACCAACAGGAGTGTTGGACGGATTGATGTTCCCGGTACCGTCCGGGCCCACCCATTCCCCGTTGATCAGGCCATATGCAGTTAGTCATTTTCGGAGGCCTCGGGTGTGTCCGATTCGCGTAAGTCATCGGTTCTTATGCTTACGCCAGATGGCGAATTCCTCGGTTAAGCGAACCTGAGTCTTCGGATAGAGCCCGATTACCGGCGTGCCGGCCCTCCGTATGTCTTTAGAAGATTTTACCCCCTTTTACCCCCACGACGGTTCTATGGCTTTAAAGAGCAAGGAGGAAAAAACCGCGCGGGGTAGCCATGTCTCTGCCATCTCGTATGAACGAGAGGTACAAAGCGATTGATCGCCTCTGCGGTATGGCCGAGTGGCCTAACCTGCGCGTCGAACAGGTGAAGCTCGAAGCCGGTCATCTAAATCCGGTGGAATTCCAATTTAATGAAGTCGGCTTCGTGCTCGCTGGCCGCACTGTCACGAGCTACAGCGGCAACGGCGTCAAGAAACAGTATCTCATCGAGCAAGGAACCGCGCGTGTTTGTCCGGTGGGCATCGTTGAAAGGGACGTCGTTCTCGATGCCGCGATCGAATGTTTGTTCATCTCCCTTCCGCCGGGTTTGATCGAAGGCAGTGCCCTTGTCGACTACGACATCGATCCGGCCAAGGCGGAACTGGTGTATGCCGGCGGCCTGGCGGATCCGACACTGCAGAGAATTGCCCTGTCGTTTCACGATGTCCTGCGCAGAGGCATCGAGCCGGAGACAGACCGCATGTTCGTGGACGGCATGCAGGCGGCCCTCGCCGCCCACCTGTTCAGCAAATACTCAGTCGATCGTTGGCGTCCCCCGGCGAGGGTGCCGCAGATCGATCTCAGAAGGCTTGCACGCGTGCTCGACTATGTCGACGCCCAATACGCTGACAACATTGCATTGAGCGATCTTGCCGCCGAAGCGTGCCTCAGCCCATACCATTTTTCCCGCTTGTTTCGTGAGGCGACCGGCCAATCTCCGCATCATTATCTGACCCTTCGTCGCGTAAAGGCTGCGGAGGATGAGCTGGTGCGCAATCGAGCATCGATGACGGAGATCGCCCAAGCGACTGGGTTCGGCTCTCAAGCCAACTTTATTCGTGTCTTCCAAAAAGCGACCGGCATAACTCCGGGCAGGTTTCGCGAATCTCGCCTGCGTCGTCATCCGTAGGGTCCAACAAAACTTCATCATTGCCACGCCCGAACCGTACCGTCGGATTCCCTGCGGCTACGGCTTTTCGACGCAGGCCCATGCCCGGCACAAGATCGCAACATCTGTGAATTTTCCCGCACGATCGGAGAATACGGGCGGTGCTTTTCAGACGTAGCCTCCTCAAGCCGCGATCATGACGCGCGGCAGTAGTCGAGGTCGGCATCCCGAGATCGTACGGAAGTCTGGGCAATAGGCAAACGGACGGCCGAGGCGCCCACGGCGGATCAGCGGTTCAAGCATTCCGTAAGTCGAAGCCCTGCCGGTTAAGACAGATGAATGGCACGGCACGGCAAGCGGTCACCTCACCGACCAACTCAGGAGCATTTCATGAGTAAGGGTAAAGTTCTCATCGTCGGCTCGAATGCAACGCGGATCGAGATTCAGGGAGGCGGCACGGGGCCAACCGGCCAGTACCTCAACGAGACCGTCGTGCCTGCGATGGCTCTTGTCGGGGCCGGCTACGAGATTGTGCTGGCCACGCCAAATGGCACCAAGCCGTTTATCGATCCGGTGTCGGACGTCGCGCAGCATTTCGACGGCGACGAGGCCGCCTACAGGCGGGGGCGCGCCTTCTTCGACAACGATCTCGCCATGGTCAACGTGCGCACCATACGATCTGTGCTCGACGAGGGACTCGACAACTATGCGGGCGTCTTCGCGCCCGGCGGTCAGGGGCCGGTCGTCGATCTCATGCAGGACGCCGACCTTGGCGTGGTCCTGCGCCATTTTCATGAGCGCGGGAAGCCCACGGCGCTACTCTGCCACGGGCCGATCGTTTCGGTTGCCGCTCTTCCGCGTGCAAAGGAATATCGGGCGGCGCTGATTGCGGGCGACCTATCAAAGGCGTCCGACCTGGCAAAGGGCTGGCAGTATACCGGCTACAAGATGACGGTATACTCCGCCAGCGAAGAGAAGCCGATCGAGGAGACCGTCCTCCACGGCAAGCTCTATTTCAATATGCCCGATGCTTTGCGCAGATTGGGCGCCGACGTCACCACGACTCCAATCGACTTTTCGCCCCATGTCGTCGAGGACCGCGAGCTGATCACCGGCCAGAACCCCCGTTCAGATCATCCGATTGCAGCCAAGCTCGTCACTGCGCTTGATCGCTATCTCAATATCAATCGCGCCGTTGCCTGATGGAACACAGACTGGCGGCCTATGCCGTCAGCCTACCCGGCAAGAGGGATCGAGAACATGGCCCCCAGCGTCAAGATCATTGGAATCCTGACGGCTCTGCCAGGCAAAGCCGAGGAACTCCAGGCGCTTCTCTTAGACACGCAGGCCGCGAGTCGGGCCGAGCCGGGCAACCTTCGCTGGGACATCTGGCGAGACCAGGCAGGGCTCGATAGCTTCGTCCTCGACGAACTCTACGCAAGCCAGGACGACGTCGCTGCTCACTTCGGAACGCAGCACTTCAAGAACTACGTCGTCAAGGCCAAGGACCTCGCAGAACGTACACCGCTGATCCTCAACCCCGTCAACGTCAGTTGAAAATTTTGGAGCCGTACAATGAAACGCGCAATAACAGGATTGATCGCAGCCATGATGACAACTGCTTCCGTACTCACCGCAATGGCCGCCGAGAAGGATGTATCGATCGTGCTCGTACACGGCGCCTTCGTCGATGCATCCGGCTGGCAGGATGTCTATAACATCCTGATGGCGGACGGCTACGAGGTGCTGGCGGTACAGAACCCGACGGTAACCCTCGAAGGCGACGCGGAGGCCACCCGTCGGGTGATTGCGAGAGCCAGTAAGCCTGTCATCCTGGTCGGCCACTCCTATGGCGGCGCGGTCATTACCGAGGCAGGAAATCTGCCAAACGTTCGGAGCCTGGTGTATCTCGCCGCATTCGCGCCTGAGGCTGGCCAATCGGTGTATGATATAGCAACGGAACCGACGCCAGGCGAGGACAAGGCACCTCTGCTCCCACCGAGCGACGGTTTCCTGCTCGTCGATCCCGCGAAATTCCCCCTTGCGTTCGCCGCTGGTGTCGATATCGCGACAACTCGGTTCATGGCCAACGCGCAAGTGCCGTGGGGCCTCGGCGCCGTCGAGACCAAGATCTCAAAGCCGGCGTGGAAGGAAAAACCGGCATATTTCATGGTGACGACCGAGGATCACATGATCCCGCCGAGCCAACAGCGCGCTATGGCCGCCCGCATCAAGGCTAAAGTAGTCGAGATCGACAGCAGTCACGCTGTGATGCTTTCACATCCACAAGATGTCGCCAAATTCATCGTCAGTGCGACCGGCCCCTCGAACTGATGGGACGGCTGGCTGCGGAAATGACGGCGGAGAGATGACTGTCTCCAGGCGGTAAGGACGACGTTATTCGTGCCGACCTCCCGCGCTCTTCAAGATGATGTTCAGGGTATTTAGCGCTGGTAGATTCGGTAATTGGTCTCGCGGCACCAAGGTCGTATTGCTCGACAGCCGTGACCATAAAGTCGATTATGAGCGCGCGTCGCCAGGGCGTCGTGCTGCCGTGCTCGGATCCTACCGCTTCGCAATCCTTGGAGATCTTGATGTCGTTTCCTCCCATCCACCGCGTAGTCACCGGGCACGATACCGATGGCAAGTCTATTGCGGCGAGCAACGGCCCGCTGCTGACCGTCGTTGACCTGGCTTCTATTCCCGGAATGATTTTCCATGAAGTTTGGGAGACTCGCGGCACGCCGGCGCCGGTTGACAATAGCCCAGACCCAACCACCGGACCGCTGATGCACCAGCCGCCGGAGCACGGCACCCGCATCCGCTTCGTCGACATGCCGCCGGACGAGGATTACCTAGCGGACGGTGAGTCACAAATGAAGGAGTTGTTCGAAGAGGTCAACGACACCAAGGGGCTGACCAGAAAATCCGATTCACCCCACCCAATGATGCATCGCAGTGAGGCGGTCGACTACGGCATTGTCATCGAAGGTGAGATAACGTTGGTGCTCGATGATTCCGAGGTGCAGCTAATGCCTGGTAGCGTCGTCATCCAGCGCGGCACCAACCATGCTTGGGCGAATCGCTCCGGAAAGCTTTGCCGCATGTTGTTCATCCAGATCGACGGGAGGTACGACACCTGGATCGCCGCCGCGCTAGCGCGAAGGTGAGCGGGCAGCTTTCAGAATGCATGAGCTAGGTGCCCCGAACCGGAGAACTCGACAGCCTCGCCGTCCCATGGGCGTGCTAGCGAAGCGATAAGGCCACCGGCGATCTGAAGATCGCGCGTGTCCGCTCCTTCCGTAAACTCGCTGAATACTGGCAGCAGCATGTTGCGCGCGTCCCGCGGTCTCGATGCGTCGCGCCAGAGCCGCGCGAGATCGCTGGCCGCACGCAACCGCCATGACAGCGCGCCTGTCTCACGGGCGAGTTCCATCGAGGCGAGAAGAGCTGCTTGTGCATCATCAGTCCTGCCCTCGGCTCTGAGAATCGCGGCGCGAACCCGCAGGAGTTCCGGCGCGCACCATCGGTCGTTCTTCGCGCCGGCCCGGTCCAGCGCGGCTCCGATGGTGATCCCGGCTGCGTCAAGGCGACCCTGCCTCGCCTGCAGTTGGGCCAGCACGCCAAGATAATAGGGCAACCGGGCAAGGTGCCCGGTAGTGTGGAACTCGTCGATCGCCCGCTCTACACGCTCGATCTCCTCCGCCGACGCGCCTTCCTGCGCAGCGTTCAGCGCCGCGCGATAGAACATGGCGACCGGACGGCGGACATCGAAGCCGTGCCGGTTCGCGTGGTCGTCAAGCATAGCGACATAGCGGGCGCACTCCTCATGCCGTCCCGTCCAGTAAAACACCGGGCAGACCCAAGATAGTGCATTGCCGAGCGAGAGATGATGCTTGGTCGTCAGCGCGTAGTCGACGGTCGCGCGAGCGGTGGTCAGCGCGGTGTCGGGCGAGCCGGTCAGCCACTGGGCGTGCGACAGCAGGTTCGTCACATCGACTATCCTGTCAGACAAATATCGCACGTGGTGGCGCAGGCGCTGCGAGTCATTGATGTCTCGTAGGTCGAGCTCGTGGCGGCGCTCGAAACGTTCGCGGACGTTCTGGAGCCGGCCAATGAAGAGCTCGCCGATACCGAGCGCGACTTCGGCCTCGAGCACCGCGGAGGGTATTTCCGCCGCCGCGATCGAGGCGAATTCTTCCAGCGTGCGGAGTGCGACGTCGTTCTCGCCGTTGAACAGCTGGAACACTCCGATCAGCCTAAGGCATCGGACGTGACAATCGATGTCGCCGATCTCGATCGCGATCTCAAGGGCCCGTCGCATGGCGTCAACCGCCGAGGGCAGGAGACCCTTCGTGAACATTGTCGCGCCGCCCAGCCAGACCTTGAGCTGCATCTCGAAGGACGTTCCCGCAAGCCCGGCCGGTTCCAACTCGTCGACTGCCTCCGAAACGTGGGTGCGACATTCCTCGGTCAGTGAGAGATGGTTCCACAACAGAAGTCCCGCGACAGTCAGCCGAATGCGAAGAGGCCGGTTGGCAGTGTCTCCGGCCCAGACGAGCGCGCCGCGCAAATCGTCGATTAGGCGCCCGTAAGTGGTTCCCCATTCGCCTGCCGAGCGTTGCGCCCACTCGTTCGCAGCCCTTTCGAGCACCTTAAGTACATGTTCCGCGTGACGCTGCCGCGCCGTCGCATATTCGCCACTGGCACCCAGGCGCTCAAGACTGTAGGCGCGCATGCTCTCGAGAAGCCGGAGGGCAGTGCCGTCGGAATTAAGATCCGTTGCAAGCAGCGATTTTGCGGTGAGCTCCGCCAGCGCGTCGGCCGCATCGCCGGGAGCCATGTTCGAAATCGCCGAAGCATCATCGACGCTGAAGACGCCAGCGAAGACGGAAACTGCGCGCAGGAGCGTCGCCTCGCGTTCCGTCAGCAGGCTGTAGCTCCAGTCCAGTGTCTCCATCAGCGTGCGGTGCCGTGCCGGTCCGGCCCGGCGCCCCACCAGCAGGCGGAACCGATCGTCGATCTGCCCTAGCAGGCCGCCGACTCCGAATGGGTTGATGCGCGCCGCGGCCAGTTCGATCGCCAGTGCGAGCCCGTCGAGCCGCCGGCACAGCTCGGCTGCCGCCGGAGCGTCAGCATCGGTGAGTTCGAACTGCTCGAAGCTCTCTTTGGCCCGCTCCACGAAGAGCTGGATAGCGGGGAAGGTCAGCGCTTCCTCGGCGCCCGGGTGAGCCGAGGGCGTGGGAGTTCCTAGCCCCGGCAGCCGGCGCACGCGCTCTCCCTTGGCGCGAAGCGGCTCTCTGCTGGTGACGAGTATCTTAACGCCCGCTGCGCTCGCCAGGATCAGGTCCGCGCAATGGGCCGCCGCCTCGATGATGTGCTCGCAACTGTCGAGCACTATCAGCATCTCTCGGTCCCGCAAATGCTCGCGCAATGTAGCCAGCGCGTCCGCGGAGTGCACGGCCAAGCCAATCGCCATCGCTATTGCGTTGGCCGCAAGCGCCGGGTCCCTCAGTAGCGCGAAATCGACGAGCCAGACGCCGTCAGGGTATCCAGGAACAAGGCTCTCCGCGACGGCAAGCGCGACGGTAGTCTTTCCGATGCCGCCGGCGCCCACGACAGACACGAGCCGACACTCATCCAAATCGCATTGAATGGCATCTATGGCAGCCGCGCGCCCGAAGATGCGCGTTGTTGTTACCGGTAGGTTATGGCTGCGTTTCACTGCCAATGCCGGAGCAAGCGTGGAATCGGTAAGTTCAATAGCCTCAACAGAGGCAATGAATCGGTAGCCCCGACCGGTCACTGTCGCGATATAACCTGGCGCGTCCTGTCCGTCGCCGAGCGTGCGTCTTAGGGCCAACACATTGACCTTGAGGTTCGCTTCGTCGACGTACGTGCTCGGCCAAACTCGAGCCATCAGCTCAGCCTTTGTCAGAATTTCGCCCGGACGCTCGACAAGGGCAGTTAGCAAATCGAGAGCTCGACCGCCTATTCGAACGGGAGAGTCCTCACGCTGCAGCGACTGACGCTCTGGTATCAGTGTGAAGGGTCCGAAGATGAATTTCCGCGGCGCATTCATGTGCAGCTTCGTCAGCCCTTCGCGTCTCTGCCCATCACTATACACCGGCGACCAGCTTCGCCAAGCCGAAGACGATCAATGGATTGAACAGCTTGACAAAGGCACAAACTAGCTTCCCCACGATATATCCTAAAAGGTTCACCCCTATCTACGTCGGCGGCATTTGCACCTGGAACCACTTATATTGGGTCGCCAGGTAAGAGCGGCTGAAAACGGACGCTCTGCTTTCGGCCCCATTGCGAACATTTTGAGGTAGCGGTCTCCTGCTATCATTTGACCAATAAGATCAATTGGTTATACGGACATCCGCTACCGTTATCCATACTGGTTGCTTTCACTCGCATCCGGCACACGAACCCGCCAATCGGCCCCCGTGCAGACAAACGAGGCTCGGCACCGGCGCCCTACTCGGCAGCCATGGCTGGTCGCATTTTCGTTGGTGGAGCCTGCCTATACCCGCACGTCATTCGACGACAATCTCGCCGCCCCCGATCAGTTGCTGATATCTATGACTCCGCGCGCGCCGGCATGACTGGAGCGGTGCGGAAAGCGATGGAAAAAGACGACGCGCCCGAAGTGGTTGCCAAGACCGTTTTGGCCGCCGCGATAGGTCCCGCTCCGAAGAAACGCTATGCGGCGGGAAAAATGGCGCGCCAGGTCAGTTTCCTGCGCCGTTTCGTCCCCGCATTCGCATTCGACAAAAGCCTGCGAAAGCAGCTCGGGCTGCCGGTCTGACGATTTCCCGTTGGGGAAGACGGCCCCGCCGATAAGGGCACAAACTTGCCCTTCACCTCGATCTCGGGGTGCAAATCGACGCTCACGGTTGCGAAACGTCGACGGCAATCGGTTTTGCACCAGCGACAGTTTCATCGCTCAGCCGCGAACGCGCATTCTGATTTCTGGCTGAGATAATGTATCAAGGCTGCTCAATGGACGGATTCGGCCGCGGGCAAGCGAATGGCTAGGGAAGGCTCGATCAATCTCACCCAGGGCGCGTATGAGGATCTGCGCGCCGACCTTTTGTCCTGCCGGATCGCGCCGGGCAGCCGGCTCAAGGTCCAGGAACTCTGCGACAGGCTGTCCGTCAGCCTCGGCGCCATCCGTGAGGCGTTGTCGCGGCTGACCTCCGAAGGCCTTGTCGTCGCCGAGCCGCAGCGCGGCTTTCGCGCCGCCCCGATCTCGGCCGAGGATCTGCTCGACCTCACCAAGACGCGCATCCAGATCGAGACGCTGTGCATCCGCCGCGCCATCGAGGTTGGCGATGTCGCCTGGGAATCGCAGCTGGTCGCCGCACTCCACCGGCTGTCGCGCACGCCCGAGCACACGCCGGATGATCCCGTGCATTCGAGCGACGAATGGGCGACCGCACACGCAGCCTTCCACAAGGCGCTGGTTGCCGGCTGCGACAGCCACTGGCTGCTGCGCCTGCGCGACCAGCTTTACGACCAGAGCGAACGCTACCGCCGCCGCTCGGTCTCGCTGGCGCCAAAGGCGCGCAACATCATCAAGGAACATCAGGACCTCGCCGCTGCCGTGCTCGACCGCAATGCCGGGAAGGCCTGCGAATTGCTGGCGGCGCATCTGGCTGTCACCACCGACATCCTGCTGGCCGCCGAGGCCTCCGATCTTGCTGCGCCAAAGAAGAGGGTGCGGGCCTAGCGTTTCATCAAGGTCTCCTTGGACAGGAAACAACGACGCCCTTCGCAGGGCGGCGTTTTGCATCGTGGGCCTACTGTCGCAGATTGGTCCAGATCCGGTCATAGGCGCGGATCGTCTTCTCATCGCAGGACGGTGCGAACGTGATCTTCAGGTCCACGGGCGGATTGAACTCCGGCGAGCCGCCAATGGCAGGCGCCAGGAACTTGTTCGATCCGGCGATCGCGCTCTGGTAGCCTGTGTGTTTCTGCTGCAGCGCGATGTTTTCGGGATCCTCATCGTCGATGCCGCCGGTCGGCCGCTGCTGTCCTCGACCATCCGCTACGCCGGCGACCGCTATCGCCTGCGCACCTCATTTTCGCGCACAGGCAGGCCCACCGGCCGCAATCCCTGAAAACAAAATCAGCAGCAGACCTCGCGGCTTGCCGCCCTATTGAGCCGATGCAACGACACACACTGCGGAAACAGCCGCCATGCTGCGGCAGAGAGCTGCCTGGTCGAGGCGCGGGTCTTCTACCAGCGCCTGCGCATTTGCAGTGAAGCTCATGAACAAGACCGGCAGTGGCGCCCCGCCGCCGCGGACATCGGCATTCCGCGCAACGATGCTGGCGGCGCCGTCGGTCGGCGGCACCGCATAGGTTAGCAACACCAGGAGATCGGGGCCGACATAGGTCAGATCGTAGTTGGCCGAGATGGCCAGGCTGCCCTGCGCGATGGCGTAGCTGCCGGGCTCGCTTGCCGAGCCTACGACACGCGCCGGGCGCGAACGAACCAGGGCGATTCCAGGAAAAGTGTGAAACGTTTTTTCAGGGAAAAGCGCGTCGCGCTTTCCCCGAGCAATAGCCTCAAAAATCAAGGACATGGATCAGTTTCAACGTGTCTGTGGAACGATTGATCGCTCTAGGCCTTTTGTCCGGGTTGGCATGGCTGGACACCGGCGGCTAAGGCTGGAAATGTGATTGCGTCTTCATTGCCGGGGGGCTGGCCGGAGGACGAGGAGGATGGCGCTGAATTTCGAAGATATTGCCGGCCATCCGGCGCTGCATCGTTACGTCGAGGCGCAATCGAAGGCGCTGCTGCACATCTATGAAACGAGCCCGCGCCTGGCCGCCGTGTTCGCCACGCAACAGCGTTGGCTGCTGGCCCACACCGGCCTTGCCTTGCATTTCGCCCGCGACCCGCGCGATCCCCGCACGGAAATGACCCTCGCCCGCTTCATCGATGCCGTGCTTCACTATTCCGTCGCCAGCCGCAACACGGCCGAAGCCTTCATCAAGGAGATGCTGCACTATCACATCATCGAATATTTGCCGCACACCGGTGACGGGCGCGCCCACCCCTTTCAGGTGACCGCGGCGACGCTGAAGGAATTCGATGGCTGGGTGGTTGCGCATCTGCGCACACTCGACGGCCTCGATGGCGGCAACCGCCTCACCGTGTTTCTCGAGCAGCACGACATGATTGCCAGGCTGCAGCCGCTGGTGGCGGAAGGCCTGCTTTCCTCCAATCCGGTGCGCGAACCCAAGCAGACCTTTTCGCTGTTCATCTGGCTCAACAATGGCGGCATCGTCATGGATTGGCTGATGTCCGGCATCGATCCCGATAATGCCGGCCTCGACCGGATTCCGACCAGCGTGGTTTCGATCAGCGAATTCGCCAGCTGGCTCAAGCTGTCGCGCACCCATCTGGCGCGCAAACTGCGTGATGCCGAAAAGCTCGGCAGCGTCGGCTGGATGGGCAAGCGCGGGCATTCGGTGATGTGGGTTTCGAACAGCTTCTACCAGGAATACATGACCGTTCAAGCCGCCAAGCTTGCCGTCATCGACGCCGCTTTCGAGGCCTGCAACCCGACGCGTGGGTAGACTGAACGGCGCCCTCGCCCGACCGGATGCATACATCTGGACACGAGCGGCCAAGCCTGAAAATGTGACGGCGTGGCTTGGCACTGGGAATGCCAAGCTGAGGCGTTGGGGGAGATAGTGCTCAATCTGGAAGACATTGCCGGTCACCCGGCTCTGCATCGCTGTGTCCGGGCACAGGCGCAGGCGATGTTCGAGGCCTTTCAGGCCGACCCGCGCCGCTCTTCGGTGTTCGCCACCCAGCAGCGTTGGCTGATGGCGCATATCGGCCTTGCCTTGCATTTCAGGCGCGACCCGACCGACTATCGCCGGGAGATGACGACATCGCGCTTCCTCGACGTCATTGGCCAGCACGCCGTTGCCAGCCGCAACACGGCCGACGCCTTCATCAAGGAGATGCTGCACTATAATTTCATCGAATATCAGCCCAGCGGCGAGGACGGCCGCATCCGCCCCCTGCAGCCGAGCGCGGACTCGCTGGAGGCAGTCACCGGCTGGGTTCTTGTCCATCTGCAGACGCTGGACAGTCTGGACGGCGGCAACCGGCTGGCGACTTACCTCGCACGGCCCGACGTGCTTGCCGGGGTGCAGCCGCTGGTGGCCGACGGCCTGCTGTCGTCAAATCCGGTGCGCGAGCCCAAACAGACCTTCTCGCTGTTCACCTGGCTCAACAATGGCGGCGTGGTCATGGACTGGCTGATCTCGGGCGTCGATCCCGACCATGCCGGGCTGGAGCGGATCCCAACCGGCGTGGTGTCGATCGGCGACTTCGCCAACTGGCTCAAGCTCTCGCGCACTCACCTCGCCCGCAAATTGCGCGACGCCGAAAATCTCGGCAGCGTCGGTTGGATGGGCCAGCGCGGGCATTCGGTGATGTGGATCTCGAACAGCTTCTACCAGGAATATATGAGCGCGCAGGCCGTCAAGCTCGCCATCATCGATGCCGCTTTTGCGGCATCGTTTCCGTCATCCGCAAGCGGGACGATCCAGGCAGAACGATAGCGATCCACCCCGACTGAATCGGGATGGATCGATTGGTCAGGGAAGCCGGCGCAGCGCCTCAGTCGATGTCGAACGACACGCCCTGCGCCAGCGGCAGCGCCTTGGAATAGTTCACCGTGTTGGTGGCGCGGCGCATATAGGCCTTCCAGGCATCCGAACCGCTCTCGCGACCACCGCCGGTCTCCTTCTCGCCGCCGAAGGCGCCGCCGATTTCGGCGCCCGAGGTGCCGATGTTGACGTTGGCGATGCCGCAGTCGGAACCGTCGACGCCGAGGAAGCGCTCGGATTCCTGCAGGTCGCGGGTGAAGATCGACGACGACAGTCCGGCGCCGACCGCATTGTGCTCGTCGAGCACGGCGTCGAAATCGGAATATTTCATCACATAGAGGATCGGCGCGAAGGTCTCTTCAGTGACAGGAGCCACCTGCTTCGGCATCTCGACCAGCGCCGGATGCACGTAATAGGCATCGGGATGGCCGTTCTCGACCCGCGAGCCGCCGGTCAGCTTGCCGCCATGGGCGGTGGCTTCCTTCAGAGCTTTCTGCATGGCGTCGAATGCCGCCTTGTCGATCAGCGGACCGACCAGCGAGGAGGTCTCCAGCGGATTGCCGACCGAGACACTCTCGTAAGCCTTCTTGAGACGTGGAACCAGGGCGTCGTAGACGCTCTCATGCACGAACAGGCGCCGCAGCGTCGTGCAGCGCTGGCCAGCAGTGCCCATGGCGCCAAAGGCTATGGCGCGCAGCGCCATGTCGAGATCGGCGGTCGGGCAGACGATGCCGGCGTTGTTGCCGCCGAGTTCCAGCACGGCACGGGCAAAGCGCTTGGCCAGCCGCGGGCCGACATCCCGGCCCATACGGGTCGAGCCGGTCGCCGAAACCAGCGGCACCTTGGGGTGGTCAACCATGATCTCGCCGACGGCGCGGTCGCCGATCAGCACCGGCGCCAACCCTTGCGGCGCGTCAGTGCCGAAGCGCTTGACGGCGCGGGCAAAAATCGCCTCGCAGGCGAGCGCCGTCAGCGGCGTCTTTTCCGACGGCTTCCACACCACGGCGTCGCCGCAGACCAGCGCCAGTGCCGCATTCCACGACCACACCGCGACCGGAAAATTGAAGGCCGAGATGACACCGACGACACCGAGCGGGTGCCATGTCTCCATCATGCGATGGCCCGGGCGTTCGGTGGCGATGGTGAGACCGTACAATTGCCGTGAAAGACCGACGGCGAAATCGCAGATGTCGATCATTTCCTGCACTTCGCCCAGCCCTTCGGACGGTATCTTGCCGACTTCGATCGACACCAGCCGGCCGAGTTCGGTCTTGTGGGCGCGCAACTCCTCGCCGAGCAGCCGCACCAGTTCGCCGCGCCGGGGACCTGGCACCATCCGCCAAGACTGGAATGCCTTGTGCGCGGCATCGATGGCTTTAGCAGCATCGGCCGGTGAAATCGTCTTCAGCGCCGCGATCTGTTCGCCCGTCACCGGGCTGCGCACGATGAGGTCGCCACCGGTCAGCGCGCCCTTGGCCACGCCCAGTTTCGCTAGAAGGTCTGCCGTTTCCGTCACTATCGTCATTTTTCTCCCTTTCAGATCCGCTCGCCATCATAGGGCAGCGGTCGAGCCTTTGCGCCACGTCGCCCGCGTGCCGCAGGCACGTCAGGCGCTGTCATGGCGTGGCATTACTCGTTTCAGGGAAGAATCGCCACCCCGGCATGGTCCAAGCCCAAGCTGCACGATTGAGCCAGGCACGATTGAGTCAGACAGGAAGGCTGCGCTCAGTTCGCCTTTTTCGCCGGTGTGCGCACGGCGCCGTCTTTGATCAGCCGGTCGATATGCATGCGGATATGGGCGGCTTCCGCCGCTGTGTTGGCCAGCGCAATGGCGCGATCGAAGGCGACACGCGCCTCCTCGCCGCGGTCGAGCTGCATCAAAAGGCCGCCCTTGAGGCCGAAGAAGTGGAAATAGCTGGAGAGCCGTTCGCCAAGTGGCTCGATCATGGCAAGCGCTGCCTCCGGACCGCGCACCTTGGCGACGGCAACCGCGCGGTTCAGCGTCACCACCGGCGAGGGCTGCATCACCTCCAGCAAGCTGTAGAGCAGGTCGATCTCGGTCCAGTCGGTATCCTCGGGCGTTGCCGCCCGTGCATGCAGAGCGGCGATCGCCGCCTGCACCTGATAGGGGCCGGGCTTCTGGTGGCGCAGCGCCTTGTCGACCAGCGCCAGACCTTCGTCGATCATCTTCCGGCTCCACAGCGAGCGGTCCTGGTCGTCGAGCAGCACGATCTCGCCGTTCTCGTCGAAACGGGCCGGTGCACGCGCATGCTGCAGCAACAGCAGCGCCGTCAGCCCCATGATCTCAGGCTCGGTCTGGAACAGCCTGAGCAACAGGCGGGCCAGCCGGATCGCCTCCTCGCACAGCGGCGCGCGGGCCGGCGCCTCGCCGCTGTTGGTCGAATAACCCTCGTTGAAGATCAGATAGACCATGGCCGCGACCGCGGCGAGCCGCTCCGAGCGCTCGACCGCGCCCGGCGTCTCGAACGGCACGCCGGCGTCGGCTATGCGCGCCTTGGCGCGGGTAATGCGCTGCTCCATGGCGCTTTCGCCGACCAGGAAGGCACGCGCGATCTGCTTGACGGTGATGCCGGAGACGATGCGTAGCGCCACCGCGATCTGCTGCGTCGCCGGCAGGTCCGGATGGCAGCAGATGAACAAGAGCCGCAATATGTCGTCACGGTAATGCGCGCCGTCCAGCCGCTCGGCGATGTCGCTTTCGGCATCTTCGAGGTCCGAGATCTGGTCTTCTTCCGGCATCGGCGCCTGCTTGGCGCGCTTGCGCACCGCGTCGATGCCGGTGTTGCGGCCGACAAAGATCAGCCAGGCGGCCGGATCGCGAGGCGGCCCGTTCTGCGGCCAGTTCTTGAGCGCCCTGAGGCACGCATCCTGGAAAGCCTCTTCCGCCGTATCGAGATTGCGGAAATAACGCAGCAGCGCACCCATCGCCTGCGGGCGGGCGGCGCTGATCGCGGAGCTGATCCAGGAAAGATCGGTCATTTCAAAACTCTGGTTGGGTCGAAGACGGAAACCGGTCGGATCTCATAGGACCCGCCGCTGGGATTGACCTCGGATAGCTCACGCGCGAAGTCGACGGCCTCGTCGAGATTGGCGCATTCGAGCGTGTAGAAGCCGAGGAACTGCTCCTTGGTCTCGGCAAACGGCCCGTCGATGACGATCGATTCGCCCTTGACCTTCTTGAGCGTTGTCGCGGCTGTGGTCGGCAGAAGCCGGGCTACCGGACCAAGCCGACCGGCATCGGCGTATTTTTGCTGCACATTCAGCAGCTTCTCCATAACCTCGTCATCCTGTGCCTTGCTCCAGGAGGAGACGACATCTTCGGAGGCATAGCAGAGGATAGCGTAGAGCATGGGACGTCCTTTTCTGTATCAAAGGACGAAACAGTAGGGCCTATGCCGACATGGCGTCGACAAAAAAGTTACGGCTATTCGCTGGCCTTCAGCCACCTCAGCACCAGCGCTTCCTCGTCGTCGAGACCGTCTATCGACCGCTTGCGCTTGTTGGCCTCGGTCATTTCGCCGAGCAGCCGCCCTTGCGCCCAGGCTTCGAAAACCTGCGGATGGATGTAGCATTTGCGGCAGACGGCGCGCGTGTTGCCCAGCCGCTCAGCCACCTTGTCGATGACGGTGTTCATCACCCGCTTCACCCCAGCCTGGCTTTCGGGAAGCTCGGTCTGCGCAAACAGTGACGCGGCATGGATGGTCCCGCCCCAGGTGCGGAAATGCTTGGAGCTGAAATCGGCGCCGACCGCATCGCGGATATAGCGGTTGACGTCGTCGGAATGCACGGGACGCCGGTTGCCGTCCTCGTCGAGATACTGAAACAGTTTTTGCCCCGGAATGTCCTGGGCGCCACGCACCACCCGGGCGATGCGGCGGTCGACCAGCTTCAGTTTCCACTCCTTGCCGGATTTGCCCTTGAAGGCAAAACGCAGGCTCGACCCCCTGATGTCGACATGGCGGTCGCGCAGCGTCGTCAGCCCGAAACTCTTGTTGTCGCGCGCATAGGCGGCATTGCCGACGCGGATCATGGTGTTGTCGAGCAGCCAGACGATTGCCGCCACCACGCGCTCGGCCGGCAGGCCGCGGCGGCGCAGATCGGCATCGATGCGGCGGCGCAGCTCAGGCAGGGTTTCGGCAAAGGCGACAAGGCTCGAATATTTGGCGCCGTCGCGCTCAGCGGCCCAAAGTGCATGGTAGCGATACTGCTTGCGCCCACGTTGGTCTCGTCCGGTCGCCTGGATATGACCGGCTGGATCGGGCGAAATCCACACATCCGTCCAGGCCGGCGGGATGGCCAGCGCCTTGATGCGAGCCGTAGCGGTCGCGCCGACGGCTTGCCCTTTCGCTCCCTTGTAGGAAAACCCCTCGCCTGCCTTGATGCGGCGGATGCCCGGCTCGCTGTCGCTGACATAGGTGAGTGAAGCCTTATCGGCAGCCGTCTGCGCACCGTTCTTTGGCTTCCCATCGCCTGCGTGCCCGGCAACCGATTGGCCGGATGGCGCCCCGGATCTGTCCAGCATGCCCGCTCCACGAGAATTTTCTCGTAGATAAGCACTGGACCGGCCGCTGGTTCCGCCGTGCCATTAGAATGGCGTCAGGCCCACCGACTTTGCATGGTCGTCGAGATGGCAGGCATCGGCCGGCTGCGCGTGCGGTACGGAAAACCGGCGCCGCGCCGCGATCTTGAATTTGTAGCGCTTGCAGCGGAAGGCATCCAGGCCAGTCTTCGGCGCCGCCGCCGCTACCGCCAGGAACCGCGCCGCCCTGTCGAGATCGCCTCTTGTGTAATGGACACGAGCGATCTTGAGGGCGACAAGCCCCTCCCTCATTTTCAACGCCGACTTGGGAATGCCGCAATCCTTGAGCTGGTGCAGGGCCAGCCGCCATTCGAGGAAACGCTGCACCGGCTTGATCGTGAAGCGGTCATCGGAGCGCTCCGTCGAAACGAAGTAGGTCATGATCGGTTGGTTGATCACGGCGAGCGATGCCTTGCTCATCACGCGCACCCAAAACAGCGTGTCCTCGTCATAGGCCAGTCCGGTCGGGAACCTGATTTCGCCGACCGCGCGCCGCGACACCAGCGCGCTGCCGACGGCGATCGACCGGATGCCGCCTTTCAGATAGGCGGCTGCATTGGCGATGCTGGTGGCGGTATAGCCGGTAGGAAGCTTGAACTGCCGGTCCTCGCCATCGGTGCGACGCCGGTAAGCGCCGACCACCATGTCGGCCTTCGGCTGCGCTTCGGCCCTGAGCAGCAACGACCGCAACCCGCCTTCCAGATGCAGGTCGTCGGCGTCGATCATGTATATCCAGGGGTATCTGGCCTGTTCCAGCGCCGCGTTGCGGGCGCCGCCGGCGTCCCGACGGTTGGACTGGATCACGCGCAAGGGCAATGCCAGCCGCGAGGCGGCAGCCTCAGCTATCGCGGCCGTGTCGTCCGAGGACGAATCGTCGACAAGCAGCACCTCGCCGACCACCTCTGCCTCGGAACGAATCGAGGCCAACGTGGCTGCTATGGTCGCCGCAGCGTTGTGCGCTGGGATGATGACACTGACCGATGTCAATAAAAACTCCGTCTCGGCGCATGCCGTGCCCGTCCGACTGCCCGAAGTATCGACCAAACATAACGGGCGCGGCCTTGTTTGAGAAGCATTCTTCACAAGGCTGCAGGCGCCGAATTGGACTTTTTTTGAACTATCAGGCCTTTTCCAGCGCGACCGGAATGACGTCGACCGCCTGGTCGCCGACCTGGCCGCCGGTGGTTTTCAGCACGCCGACGATCGGCGCCACGTCGGAATAGTCGCGGCCATAGCCGACGGTGATGTGGTCGTTGCTGGCCCTGATGCCATTGGTCGGGTCGAATTCCTGCCAGCCGGCATCGCGCCCGCACCACACCTTGACCCAGGCATGCATGGCGTCGGCGCCTTCCAGCCGCGGCTTGCCCTTGGGCGGAATGGTACGCAGGAAGCCGCTGACATAGCCGGCTGGGATACCGAGCCCGCGCAGGCCGGCGATCATGATATGCGAGAAATCCTGGCACACGCCGCGCTTCAGGCGGAAGGCGTCGCTGGCCCTGGTATGCACGGTCGTCGCCTTGCCGTCATAGGTGAAATCGCGATGGATGCGGTTGCAGAGATCCATGACCGTGGAGGTGGTCGAACCGGCAAGGCTCTTCCTGGCATAGGCGGTGATCGCCGCGTCGATCCCGACATGATCGCTGGCAGCGAGAAAGTGATGCGGTGCGTCAGGCGCCAGTGACCGCACCGCGCCGAGTTCTTCCCTCAGCCGCTGCAGATCGGGCGACACGTCGAGCCCAGGCTCCGGCCGCGACACCGACACGCGCGCGCTCATCCTGATGTCGAGCCCGTCATGGACGTCGCGAAAGGCAATTGCGGTGACATTGTTGCCGAAGAAATCAGCAAAATCCGTGCGCTCGGACGGGGTTGGCACAAACGAAAGCGAGGCGGCGATCACGCGCTGCACGCCGGCAATAGTCGGCGGCAATACACGCACCTGATGCCGGCTGCCACCGGCGGCGGCATCGTAGTCGTAGCTGAGATGAAGCCTGATATCGTACAGCATGCTAGCCGAAATACGCTTTGGCGAGGCTGCTGTAGAGGTTGCCGATCTCAGTGGCGAGATCGTCCAGCGCCTCCGCCGACATCTCCGAGGGCTCCATGACAGCAATCGCCGTGTTGAGTTGCAGGATTTCCTTGGCCGCCACCGACATATGCCCCTCTGGGCCGACCGACGGCAGCAGGCCGATCTCCGCCTTCAGCCGTTCGAGCTGGAACAGGATCGAGCGCGGGTTGAGCGGGTCGAGCGCCAGAAGGTCGATCACCGTGCGCCGCCCGGCCCTCACCGGATACTGCCGACGGTGCGTCATGACGCTGTCGCCGATCTCCAGCATCATGTCGAGAGACCCATCCGGCGCACTGGGCCGGGTGAGACGGGCAAGCGTGCGGGCGATCTGGATGCCGCGCTCGATGCGCCGTCCGATTTCAAGGAAGCGCCAGCCGGTAAAGCGGTACATGTTCTCGTGCAGCAGGCCGGAAAAGCCGGCGAGCTTGCGCAGCATCACCGTCATCGCCCGTGTCGCGTCGTCGCCCGGCGCCACCGTCGTGGCGAACTGGTGAACGGTCTTCGACAGGTCCTTGAGCGCCAGCCAGCCGTCGGGCGAAAACCGGTCGCGGATCTGCCCGGCGCTGTAGACGGCGCTGTCCAGCGTGCCGATCAGGCCCGGCGGGATGGCCGATTCGAGGTCGATGCCGAACGGTTCGAGATAGTCCCTGATGTCGGCGAGCAGCGGCATATCAGGATCAGACGTCTCGGCCATCCGCACATGATAGGCGCGCAGGATGCGAACCGTGTCTTCCGAGCGCTCGATATAGCGGCCGAGCCAGGTCAGATTCTCCGCCGCGCGGCTGGGCAGGCTGCCCGGCATGGTGCGGGCAAAACTGTCGTGCTCCTGCGGCAGCAGCGTCTCGCGCTCCACCGGCTTGTCGCTGACCACCCAGACATCGGCCGCCTGGCCGCCGCGCTGCATGGCGATGGCCGTCGGGTCGAGCGACAGGCCGACGCGAGCGAAACCGCCCGGCATCACCGTCCAGCCCTCCGGCGTACGCGCGAGATAAACGCGCAGGCTCGCCGGCCGTGGCTCCAGCCAGCCGCCGACATAGACCGGCGTCGTCGACAGCGTCACCGCTTCCTGGCCAACAAAACCACCGCCATCCTGTTCGATCCGCGCAATAAGTTCGGCCCGCTCCCCCGCGGACAGGGCCGAGCCAAGCTTCGTCGAATCGTCATCCTCGAAGGCCAATCTTGTCGAGAGAGCCGGGCCGATCACCATGCGGTCGATGTTGGCAAGCACATGCGCCCGTTCGGTTGCTTGCCCACACCACCATGTGGCGACGCTTGGCAAGAGAAGCTCTTCGCCGCGCAATGCGCGCGAAATCTTAGGCAGGAAGGCGAGCAGCGCCCGGGTTTCCATCAAGCCCGAACCCAACGCATTGACCGTCGAGACAGTACCGCGGCGGATCGCCTCGACCAGCCCCGGCGTGCCGATGTGCGAATCCGATCTCAGTTCCAGCGGATCGGCAAAGGCGGCATCGAGCCGCCGCCAGAGCACGCTGATCGGCATCAACCCGGACACCGTGCGCACCATCAGCTTGCCGCCTGAGACGGTCAAATCCTCGCCCTCGAGCAGCATGATGCCGAGATAGCGGGCGATATAGGCGTGTTCGTAATAGGTCTCGTTGAGCGGCCCCGGCGTCAGGATGGCGACGCGGCCGTCATTGTCCTTGGCCATGCCGATCAGTGCGTCGCGAAAGCGGCGGAAGAAGCCCGCGAGCCGGTGCACATGCATGTCGCCATAGATGTCCGACAGCGCTCGCGTGGTGGCGACCCGGTTTTCCAGCGCAAAGCCGGCGCCCGACGGCGCCTGCGTGCGGTCACCCAGTACCCACCAGCTTCCGTCCGGGCCACGGCCGAGCTCGAAAGCGCAAAAATGCAGGAAATGGCCGCTGGCCGGCCTGGTGCCGGCGACCGGCCGCAAATATTCCGGGCTCGCCGCAATCAGGCTGGCCGGCAAGATGCCCTTCTCGATCAGCCGGTTCGGCCCGTAAATGTCGGCGACTATCTCCTCGAACAGATCGGCGCGCTGCACGAGGCCGGCACTGATATCGGCCCATTCCTTGTCCTCGATCAGCAGCGGAATATGCGCCAGCGGCCATTCGCGCTCATTGGCGCCGGCCTTGTCATAGACCCGGTAGTAGACGCCGGCATCGCGCAGATACTGGTCGGCGCGGGCAAAGCGCTGGCCGAGCTTTTCGGGACCCAGTTCCTCCAGCGCCTCGATGAAGGGCGCCCAGGCCGGGCGCGGGTGACCCGAAGCATCGACCATCTCGTCGACGACGCCGTCAATCGGCTGGTAGTGCTCCAGCAGACTGTGCCTCAGCGGCTTGCCGCGTATCTTTTTCTGATTCCCCTTTGCCATTGCTGATCAGAGTCTGGGTGGCCGCCTGAGGTCAAGGGTCATAGGGAAGTCTTCAGAGGCTTCTTCATTGCGCAAGACATAGGCCGACGGCGTGTGGCCGCGCGGCTCGAAGCGGGCGAGCCGCCGTGCCTCGGCCTCATTGCCGTTGACCGGGAAGGTGTCGTAGCTGCGCCCGCCGGGATGCGCGACATGGTAGACGCAGCCGCCCACGGCCCGGCCGGACCAGCGGTCGTAGATATCGAAGACCAGCGGCGTGTTGACCGGCAGCGCCGGGTGCAGACCCGAAGAAGGCTGCCAGGCCTTGAAGCGCACGCCGGCCACCGCCACTTCCCTGTTGTCGGTCACCTTCATCGGCACGACGCGGCCATTGCAGACGATGGCGTGACGTTCCGGGTTGAGGCCTTCGGTCCTGACCTGCAGCCGTTCGACCGAGGAATCGACGAAACGCACGGTGCCGCCGATGGCGCCCTGCTCGCCCATCACATGCCAAGGCTCCAGCGCTTGCCTGAGCTCCAGCTTGATGCCGGCATGTTGCACCTCGCCGCAGAACGGGAAGCGGAATTCCAGCTGCGCATCGAACCATTCGGGACGGAATTCGAAACCGTTGAGCTTGAGGTCGTCGAGCACGTCGAGGAAATCGGCCCAGACATAATGCGGCAGCATGAACCGGTCATGCAGCGACGTGCCCCAGCGCACGAAGCGGCCGTCGAGCGGGTTTTTCCACGCGCGTGCGATGATCGCCCTGACAAGCAGTTGCTGCGCCAGCGACATGCGCGCATTGGGCGGCATCTCGAAGCCGCGGAACTCGACGAGGCCAAGACGGCCGGTCGGCCCGTCGGGCGAAAACAGCTTGTCGATGCAGATTTCCGAGCGGTGGGTGTTGCCGGTGACGTCGGTCAAAAGGTTGCGGAACAGCCGGTCGACCAGCCACGGCAAGGGCGCATTGCCCTGATCCGGATGTGGCACCTGTGCCATCGCGATCTCAAGCTCATAGAGCGAGTCGTGGCGCGCCTCGTCGAAACGCGGCGCCTGGCTGGTCGGCCCGATGAACAGGCCGGAGAACAAATACGACAGCGACGGACGCCGCTGCCATTGCAGCACCAGGCTCTTCAAGAGATCGGGCCGGCGCAGGAACGGGCTGTCATTGGGCGTTGCGCCGCCGACCACGACATGGTTGCCGCCGCCGGTGCCGGTGTGGCGGCCGTCGATCATGAACTTGTCGGCGCCAAGCCGCGTCTGCCGCGCTTCCTCGTAGATCGCCGTCGTGGTCGCCACGCAGTCCTGCCAGTTGGCGGCAGGGTGAATGTTGACCTCGATGACGCCGGGGTCGGGCGCGACGCGAATGACGTTGAGGCGCGGATCGTGCGGCGGGCCATAGCCTTCGATATGCACGGGAAGCCCGATCGCCTTGGCGGCGTTTTCGGCGGCCGCGACCAGTTCGAGATAATCTTCCAGCGCCTCGACCGGCGGCATGAACACGCACAGCCGCCCGTCGCGCGGCTCGACCGAGAGCGCGGTGCGCACCGCACCGCCGATTTCGGTGATCTCCTGCTCGACCCGATCCTGCTGGCCGGTCGTCGCGGTGAACGAAATCGCCTGCTGGCGGCGCGCCATTTCATCAGCGCCTTCCAGTTCGGCCGGGGCCGGTTCTGGCAGTATGGCTTCACGCGCCGGCAGCGGTCCACGCGGCAGCGACGGATCGACCGGCACGATGTAGGGGAATTGCGCCGGCGGCACATAGGGCAGCGTGCCCAGCGGCAGCCGGTAGCCGACCGGTGAATCCCCCGGCACCAGGAACAGCCGGCCGCGCCTGGTCTTCCATTTCTCCGAGCGCCAGCGCGGATCCGAAGCCTGGCTGTTCCAGCGCTGCACCGGCAGCACGTAGCCCGACGGCTTGGTCAGCCCGCGCTCGAACACTTTCGCCATGCGGCTGCGTTCTTCCGGGTCTTCCAGCCTGGAGTTGGAGGGATCGACATTGTCGGGCAGCTTGCCTTCCTTGAGCAGCCACTCGGCCGGGTCTTCATAGGCTTCGCTGACCATCGCCTTGTCGATACCGAGTTCGCCGGCGATTGCCGTCAGCAGGCTTTCGGCCTGCTGCGGTCCGACCTTCGCATCGCTCTTTTCGCGTGCGATCAGCGACGGGTCGCTCCACACCGGCTGGCCGTCGGTGCGCCAGTAGAGCGAAAAGGTCCAGCGCGGCAGGCTCTCGCCCGGATACCACTTACCCTGGCCGTAATGGAGAAAGCCGCCCGGCGCGAAGCGTTCGCGCAGCTTGCGGATCAGCGCATCGGCCTTTTCACGCTTGGTCGGGCCGACGGCGGCGGTGTTCCACTCGGCCGATTCGAAATCGTCGATGGAGACGAAGGTCGGCTCGCCGCCCATGGTCAGCCTCACATCGCCTGCCTCAAGTGCGGCATCGACCTTGTTGCCCAGCGCATCCAGCGCCTGCCAGCTTTCGTCCGAGAACGGCTTGGTGATGCGCGGATGTTCGGCAATGCGGTCGACCCGCATGTCGAAGCCGAACTCGACATTGGCAAAGCTCGCCATGCCGGAAATCGGCGCGGCGTTGCGGAAATGCGGCGTTGCCGCCAGCGGCACATGGCTTTCGCCGGTGAGCAGGCCCGAGGTCGGGTCGAAGCCGATCCAGCCGGCACCCGGCAGATAGACCTCGCACCAGGCATGCAGGTCGGTGAAGTCGACGGCGGTTCCGGCCGGACCGTCGAGCGCGACCAGGTCGGGCTTGAGCTGGATCAAATAGCCGGAGACGAAGCGCGCGGCGATGCCGAGATTCCTCAGGATCTGCACCAGCAGCCAGCTCGAATCCCGGCACGAGCCCTTTTTCGCGGCCAGCGTTTCCTCCGGCGAGAACACGCCGGTTTCCATGCGCACAATGTACGCAATCTCGCGCTGCAGCCGCGCATTGAGGTCGACGACGAAATTGACGGTGTTGGTGGCGCTGCGGTCGATCGTCGCCATGAAAGCCGACAGCAGCGGCCCCGCCGGCTCCGGCGTCCGGTAGATGGCGAGATCGTCCCTGATGTCTTCGGGGTACTCGAACGGAAGGGTCTCGGCCGACGGTTCGACAAAAAAATCGAACGGATTGTAGACCGTCATGTCGGCGACGAGATCGACCTCGATCTTCAATTCCGTCACCGGCTCCGGAAAGACGAAGCGGGCCAGGAAGTTACCGTAGGGGTCCTGCTGCAGGTTGACGAAATGGTTTGCCGGCCCAACCTTCAGCGAATGGCTGAGCACCTTGGTGCGGGAATGCGGCGCCGGCTGCAGCCTGATGATCTGCGGGCCAAGGACGACCGGCCGGTCATATTTGTAGTGGGTCAGATGGTAGACAGCTGCCAGAATTGCCATGGAGCCCCGGAACTCAGCGTTTCAAACGATATCGCTGAACCCTGACACATCAGGCGGCCTTTCTCCAAGCAGAGATGTTGCGGTGCACCTAATTTAAGCGGCTACCGAACGTCCAATTCGACTGCCTGGGTCTTCGCGGCCTCGTTTCGCTTCCGCTCCGCTCTGGAATGACGATGCTACCCGAGCCTAGATGATCAATACGTCGACGAATTTGCCATATTTGCGCATCTTCTCAAGATGAACCGCAAGCCAGGCGTTCTTGACATGCTCCGTCGCCCGGTCCCCAATTTCCGGCGTCAGACCCGGCGGGGATTTGGGAAAAGCCGCGAAGCGGGCACTGCAGGGGTGAAAAAGAAGGCAGTACTGAAGATATTGAGGCCTCCCATCAGGACGCAATGGCATTTGCTGCAGACGAACAGAATTCAACTCCTCAACCCTCACCGGAAACGATAGCCCGGCAATCCCGACGTTCACGTCGTAGATGCTCGGGTCTTCGCGGTTCGTAACCGGAATCTGAATCCGGACATCCGGTTCATCATCCACGGTCACCGTCGAAGACCAGTTACCGCGCTCACTGGTTTCGACCTTATAACGCGAGAGCGGCCGGCTCGCGGCCCTGTCTGGCGTAAAGGTATTGACGAAATCCAGGATCGTATCCTGAACCGCCAGCAATTCAGGCATTGGCTTTCGCCAATTCCAATGCAGTTCGCCAATAATGACGGGAACGGTCAATCCCTGCCAGTATTCTGCATTGACCTGCACTTCCTTGACGCTGCGCCCTAACAAATCCTGCAATGGTTTCTCGATCAGCGCCCGGATGTCTTCGCGATCCGATTCCGAAAGTCCTTCAATCTCGGAGTAAAAAGGAGAGCTATAGCTGACCCGTTCCACCGTGATATGCGAGCAATACGCCGCAGGCGCGTTATTGCGAGAGCTTGGAAGTAATGTGAACTCCTTGAGCCAACGAGCAATAGCGATACGCCAGCGATCGGCCGCAGGGGTTTCACTGTAGAGGGAGCGAGTGGGGGCTGGATGATCGATCTTCTCAAGCCAGCGGCTTATGCAGATATTTAGGCCGCAGGGGGCATCGAAACGAAGCCCTGCATCCCACACATACATCTTTCGAACAGCCCCGGAATTCAGACGGAACGTCCAGTTGCTCCCAGAATTAATCGAAAAGGTGCAGCCTTCGGCATGGGAACCCCAGGTGCCTCCGACGAAGCTAAACTCGCGTCGGTACCTATCCTCCTGTACCAGGCGCTTACCGCGAAAACGCCTAAGTCCCTCGCGGATACAATCGGCGCTACTGCGCAACGGCCTTCTCCACAGCAACTGAAGAGACAACACCGTTATCCAGAAATCCTGTACGATCTGTTTAGCGGGCGAGACAGCCCTGCCTTTAGAAAACAGCCCTTCCTTAGAAGAACGCCTGTATCCCCGTCTGCGCCCGTCCGAGGATCAGCGCGTGCACGTCATGCGTGCCTTCATAGGTGTTGACCGTCTCCAGGTTCTGCGCGTGGCGCATCACGTGGTAGCCGATCTGGATGCCGTTGCCGCCATGCATGTCGCGGGCCTGGCGGGCGATGTCGAGCGCCTTGCCGCAATTGTTGCGCTTGACAATCGAGATCATCTCCGGCGCCATCTTGCCCTCGTCCATCAGCCGTCCGACGCGCAGCGAGCCCTGCAGGCCCAGAGCGATTTCCGTCTGCATGTCGGCGAGCTTCTTCTGGAACAACTGCGTGCCGGCGAGCGGCTTGCCGAACTGCTTGCGGTCGAGGCCATATTGCCGCGCGCGATGCCAGCAATCCTCTGCCGCACCCATGGCGCCCCAGGAAATGCCGTAGCGGGCGCGGTTGAGGCAGCCGAACGGACCGCCAAGGCCCTTGGCGTTGGGCAGCAAGGCGTCTTCACCAACCTCGACGCCTTCCATCACCACCTCGCCGGTAATTGACGCACGCAGCGACAGCTTGCCGCCGATCTTGGGTGCCGAAAGCCCCTTCATGCCCTTCTCCAGCACGAAGCCACGGATTTCGTCCTTGCCGTTCTCACCCTTCAACTTCGCCCAGACGACGAAGACGTCGGCGATCGGCGCGTTGGAAATCCACATTTTCGAGCCGGAGATTTTATAGCCGTTCGCCGTCTTCTCGGCTCGCGTCTTCATGCCGCCCGGATCGGAGCCGGCATCCGGCTCGGTCAGACCGAAGCAGCCGATCCATTCGCCCGAAGCGAGCTTCGGCAGGTATTTCTTGCGCTGTTCTTCCGAGCCATAGGCATGGATCGGATACATGACCAGCGACGACTGCACCGACATCATCGAGCGGTAGCCGGAATCGACCCGCTCGACCTCGCGCGCCACCAGCCCGTAGGTCACGTAATTGGCGCCAAGGCCGCCATATTCCTCGGGGATGGTGATGCCGAGCAGGCCGGCCTCGCCCATCTCGCGGAAAATGCCGGCATCGGTCTTTTCCTCGAGATAGGCCTCTTCGATGCGCGGCGCGAGCTTGTCGGCGGCGAAAGCGGCCGCGCCGTCGCGCACCATGCGCTCGTCCTCGGAAAGCTGGTTCTCGATCAGGAAAGGGTCTTCCCAGACGAACGCGTTCTTGTCGGCGGCCATGGCTCGGTCTCTCCCAGCGAAATCTCGGATGCCGGGCTTATCCGCCTCCATCCCGAAAAAATCAAACGAAATTGCGTCACCGATCAATGAGCGTTAGTAATAGATCATGAACGTCCAACGTCGCCTCTTGCCCAGCACCAGCGCCCTTGCCGCCTTCGAGGCGGTGGCCCGCCTTGGCTCCTTCACCGCAGCTGCCCAGGAACTCGACCTGACCCAGGGCGCCATCAGCCGACAGATCGGCCTTTTGGAAGAACAGTTCGGCCGCCGACTGTTCGAACGCGACAGCCGTAATGTCCGGCTATCAGCAGCAGGCGAAACCTATGCAGAAGCGGTGCGCGCGGCACTCGGGCAATTGCGCGACGCGGCACTCGGATTGATGAGCAATCGGCATAGTGGTGTGCTGAACCTCGCCATACTGCCGACCTTCGGCACTCGCTGGCTGATGCCGCTGATCCCCGATTTCGTCACGAAGAACCCTGATATCACCATCAACTTCGTCACCCGCATCGGCCGTTTCGACTTCGCCCGCGAGCGGCTCGACGCCGCCATCCACCACGGCCTGCCCGACTGGCCGGACGCCGACTCCACACTGCTGATGCGCGAGACCGTGATGCCGGTGGTTTCACCCGAATTCCTGGCCAGCCGCGCCATCGCCACGGCATCAGACATCAGCCGCCTGCCGCTGCTGCACATGGCGACGCGCCCAGGAGCCTGGAGCGAGTGGTTCGATGCGCAAGGTATCAGCACGCCAACCGGGCCCGGCATGCAGTTCGAGCAATTCGGCACCGTCGCCCAGGCATGCATGGCCGGGCTTGGCGTTGCTCTCTTGCCGCAGGTCCTGATTGCGGGCGAATTGCAGCGTGGTCAGCTCGTGCCCACTCCCGGCCAGCCGATGCAGAGCCGCAGCGCCTACTACCTCGTCGTCCCGCACGACAAGCGCGGCCACCCGCCGGTCGCCAGTTTTCGCGACTGGCTGCTGGGCCAGGTTGAGAAGGAGCCGGCCGTTCTGGCCTGGTAGCTACTTCCGCTTCATCGCATCGGCCAGTGCCGCACCGAACGCACCCTGCGACGGCCGCTCTGGCTGGCGCTGTGGCGCCGGCCCACGCGGCGCCGGTTTACCGCCGCCATTGTCGCGCGGTCCTTTCGGGGCACCGCCTTCGCCGCCATCCTTGCGCATCGACAGCGCGATGCGCTTGCGCTTGATGTCGACATCGACGACCCGCACCTTGACCACGTCACCGGCCTTCACCACCTCATGCGCGTCCTTGATGAAGCGATCGGCCAGTTGCGAGACATGCACCAGCCCGTCCTGATGCACGCCGATATCGACAAAGGCGCCGAAGGCGGCGACGTTGGTGACGGTCCCCTCCAGCAGCATGCCGGGCTTCAGATCCTTGATGTCGTCGACGCCGTCGGCGAAGGTCGCCGTCTTGAAACCAGGGCGCGGATCGCGGCCGGGCTTTTCCAGCTCGGCAATGATGTCGCGCACCGTCGGCAGACCAAAACGCTCGTCAACGAAGACGCGCGGGTCGAGCGCCTTGAGGGCGGCGCTGTCGCCCATCAGCGCACGCACATCGCGGCCGCAGGCAGCGACGATCTTCTTGGCCACGCCATAGGCTTCCGGATGCACGGAAGAGGCATCGAGCGGCTCGCTGCCATTGGCAATGCGCAGGAAGCCGGCACTTTGCTCGAAAGCGCGTGGCCCGAGCCGCGCCACCTTGAGCAGCTCCTTGCGGCTGGCGAACGGTCCGGCCGCATCGCGATGCGCGACGATGGCGTCGGCAAGCGATGCGCCAAGTCCTGACACACGCGCCAAAAGCGGCGCCGAGGCGGTGTTGAGGTCGACGCCGACGGCATTGACCGCATCCTCCACCACCGCTTCCAGCGAACGGCCGAGCCGGTACTGGTCGACATCGTGCTGGTACTGGCCGACGCCGATCGACTTCGGCTCGATCTTGACCAGTTCAGCCAGCGGATCCTGCAGCCGCCTGGCGATCGACACCGCACCGCGCAGCGACACGTCGAGCCCGGGGAACTCGGCCGCTGCCGTCGCGGAAGCTGAATAGACCGAAGCGCCAGCTTCGCTGACGATCACCTTGAGCGGCTTCGGCCCACCATCCGAAGGCATGTCCGACAGCATGTCGGCGACCAGCTTCTCCGTCTCGCGGCTGCCGGTGCCATTGCCGATCGAGATCAGCTCGACCTTGTGCTGGCGGATAAGCGCAGCGAGTTCGGCCTGCGTGCCGCGCACATCGTTCCTCGGTGGAAACGGATAGACGGTCGTCGTTGTCAGCACCTTGCCGGTCCCGTCGACCACCGCCACCTTGACGCCGGTACGGATGCCGGGGTCGAGCCCCATGGTCGGCCGCGACCCGGCGGGCGCCGCCAGCAGCAAATCCTTCAAGTTGCGGGCAAAAACGTGGATTGCCTCTTCCTCGGCCCGCTCGCGCAGATCGCGCATCAGATCGAGCGTCAGATGCAGCGACAGTTTTATCCGCCAGGTCCAGCCGGCAACCTCCATCAGCCAGCGGTCGCCCGGCAGGCTGGAGCCGATGGCATAGGCATTGGCGATCATCCGCTCGACCGGCTTTACAGGCGAGGTGTCGTCGGCATCGACCTCGATGTCGAGCGACAGCACCTCCTCGTTGCGGCCGCGCAGCATGGCCAGCGCGCGATGGCTCGGCACATTGGCCCAGCGCTCGACATGGTCGAAATAGTCGGAGAATTTCGCCCCGGCCTCCTGCTTGCCGTCGACCACCCTTGCGCGCATGAAGGCGCGTTCTTTCATATAGCTCCGCAGCTTCCCGACGAGATCGGCATTCTCAGCGAATTGCTCCGACAGGATGTCGCGCGCGCCTTCGAGCGCCGCCTTGGCGTCTGCCACCTCCTCGGTGACATAGGCCAGCGCCGCCTCGGCAGGCACCAGCGAACGGTTGGCAAGGATCGCTTCCGCCAGCGGCCTCAGCCCGCGTTCCCTGGCGATCTCGGCCTTGGTGCGGCGCTTGGGCTTGTAGGGCAGATAGATATCTTCCAGCTCCGCCTTGGTGACGGCAACCGTGATTTTCTGCTCAAGCTCCTCGGTCAGCTTGCCCTGCTCGCGGATCGAGCCAAGGATGGTGTCGCGGCGCGCATCGAGCTCGCGCAGATAGGCCAGCCGCTCGGCAAGGTCGCGCAATTGCGTGTCGTCGAGCCCGCCGGTGACCTCCTTGCGGTAGCGGGCGACAAACGGCACTGTGGCGCCCTCATCGAGCAGCCCGATGGCCGCCGCCGCCTGTTCGGGCCGCGCGCCGATCTCGGCCGCGATGATTGCTGCGATGCGCTTGCTGTCCGATGCCATGCTGGTCCTTGTCGCAAAAAGAGCGGCGACCATAGGCGCAGTCGTCCCCGCCGCCAACAGCGGTGTTTTCATAGGCGCGTCAGGTCCACAGGAAAGCGTGCGGCAGTTCGGATGGCGGAACTGGGCTAAACCAGCGTGCTCAGCGCCTCGAAGAAGGCAACGATCTCGCGTTCGAGCGCGGTGTCCTCCGGTACCGCCTGTGATGACATCTTGACGATCACCACCTCATTCCGCGGATCGATATAGAGCCATTGGCCGTGGATGCCGATGCCGCAATAGGCGCCGTTTTCGTGACCCGTCTGGTACCATTTGTTGCGATAGCGGCCCTTGGGAAACAACGACACCATGCTGCCACGCTGCCAGGCCTCCGCGCTGCCGCCTGCAACAGTCGTATCGCGCACCCAGGCCTCCGGCACGATGCGCCGGCCATTGGCCGTTCCGCCCTGCCGCATCATCTCGCCGATGCGTACGAGATCACGGGGCGTCACCGAAATGCCGCCGGCGGTGCGTGCGGTGCCTTCCATGTCGACGCCGATCGAGACGTCACTAACGGCGCCGAGCGGCAGCCACAGTTTTTCGCGCATCAGGTCGGGAAAGCGCTGTCCCGAAGCGCGCTCCAGCAGCAGGCCGAGCAGATCGGAATTGGGCGAACGGTAGCGGAAGGTTTCGCCATGCGGTTCTTCGAGCCGCTGCAAGGTCAGGATGAAGTCGCGCAGGCTTTCCGTACCGCCGCCCGGGTTCCACAGCGTGGCGCGGCGGTAGCGGGCAAAGGCGCTGTCGGGATCGAGATAGGCTTCTTCGAAATCGAGGCTGACGCTCATGTCGAGCACATGCCGGCAGTTCGCATCGGCATAGGCCGAACCGGCGGCTTCCGGAATGTAGGCCGTCACCGGTGCTTCCGGATCGAACGCGCCCTCAACTTCCAGTATGCCGGCGATGATGGCGGTGACCGACTTGCTGATCGAAAAGACGATGTGGCGAGCGCCGAACTCCATATGCGGCGCGAACCAGTCGCCGATGATCTTGCCGCCCTTCATCACCGTCAGCGCATCGCTACTCGACCGCGCCAGGAATTCGGCCACCGTCTCCGGCGCGCCGGCGATGGAGATTTTTTCACCGAGCAGGCCGCTCATGTCCCGCGCCGGCGCCTCGACGCTTCCCGGCGTCGCCGCCACGGGAGCGGTCGGCACCATCTCGCCCAGGTTCTGGAACGACCAGCGATTGAATGGGCTTTCCCTCCAGTTGGAAAGCAGCACGTCCTTGCGGCGAAAGCCGTAGCGGGTCTCGAACGCGGTCTTGCCGGTCATGAATTATTCCTCAAGGGGATGGTTGTTGTGGGATCAGCCAAGCGCCTTGGCGATGGCGTGCACCGCCTTCAATGTCGCGACCGAGTAGGCAACATTGCTGAAATCCGGATAGGTCGAGAGCTTGACCACGACCATGCTGGTGTCCCAGTCGATGTGGATCATTTGCCCGAACACGCCCCGGCATATCAGCGCGCGCGAGCGCGGGTTCTCGATCCAGAACTGGTTGTGGTAGCTGCCTTCCGGCAGGCTCGGATTGAAATCCGGCCCATGCCGGCCATTGCGCGTCGCCTCGATCCACTCGGCGGGCACGATGCCGCGGCCATTGTCGAGGATCAATTGCCCGAAGCGCCCGTAGTCGCGCAGCGTCGCGTTGAAGCCGCCATCGGCCAGCGCATAGCCGGCGCTGTCGACGGTGAAGCAGGCGCTTTCGTCGGCGCCGAGCTTTTGCCACAGCTCCTCGGACACCAGTCGCGCCAAGCGCTTGCCGGTCACTCGCTCCATGATGAAGGCAAGCACGTCGGTCTCGATCGAGCGGTATTCGAATTCGGCGCCGTGTGGCCGCGCTCTGTCCTTCAAACCAAGGATCAGCTCAAACAGATGCGACGGCCATTGGAAGTTTGGATCGCTGTCCGGCGGCACCGGCTTCCAGCCCGTGGCGACATCAACCTGGCCGATATCGGAATAGCGATCCGTATATTCCTCGGAAAAGCGCACGCCGGTGGTCATATCCAGCACATGCTGCACGCTGGCGCCGGCCCAGCCGGTCTCGCCGAGTTCCGGCAGATAGGCGGTCACCGGTTTGGCCGGATCGATCAGCCCGCGCCCGACCAGAATGCCGAACACGGTGCCGGTGACCGACTTCGCCATCGACTGCGAAAGATGCAGCGTGCGCTCGTCCATGCCGTTGAAGTAGCGCTCATAGGCGATCTTGCCGTGCTTCAGCACCAGGAAGCCGTCCGTATAGGTCTCGTCGAGCAAGCCGGCGAGCGTCGTCGGACGGCCCTCGCTGTCTTCCACCGGCAGCGCGTCGAGATCGGTCTCGGCGCGCTCGAAACGGTGGCGATGGCCATTGCCGCGCCAGACTTCGATGGTCGGCAGGAATTCGCGGATGTGCAGGAAGGCCCAGCGGTTCCATGGCGGCCGATCCCAATCGAGCTTCGGCAGCGCCATCTGGGGCGGCGAGCCCTGCATGATCGGCGGCGGCGGATCGCTGTTGCGATAGGAATCCATGAAAGCCATTCCGGAAAAGAAAAGACCCAGCGGTGAAGGCCGCCGGGTCTTTCAGGAAGCTATTACTTCTGCAGTTCGGTCCAGATCTTGGTGTAGATGTCCTGGATCTCAGGCGCGCACATCTTCTGGAATTCGCCTTGTGCCTTCGCAGCCTCCGGAATGACGACTTCCGGCGCGTCCTTCATATCGGCCGGCATAAACTTGTCCGAGCCGGTGATTGCGTTGGCGTAGCGGTGGAAGGCCGAGAGACCAGCGGCGTTTTCCGGATCCATGATGAAGTTCTGGAACAGCTTGGCGTTCTCGACATTCTTGGCCTCCTTCAGGACGACGACGTTATCGCTCCACAGGCCATAGCCTTCCTTCGGATAGAAGTAGTGGATGGCCGGATTGGCCAGCCGCTGGCGCAGCGCCGAACCGTTCCAGTCGCTGGTCGCCTTGAAGTCGCCGGCGCCCATCTTTTCGATGGTGTTGTATTCCATGGCGATCCAGTTCGGCTTGGCCGCGACAAGCGTGTCGCGCACCTTCTTCAGCACCGTCTTGTCGTCGGTGCACTGCTGGCCGCCGACATATTTGATCGCCGCGAAGATAACGTCGTTCATCTCGGGAACGACATTGGTCTTGCCCTTGAGCTCGTCCGGCGTGTTGAAGATGATGCCCCACGAGTCGGCTGGTCCCTTGTAGGCATCGGTGTTGACGACGACGCCGACCGTGCCCAGCGCCCACGGCACCGAATATTTGCGGCCGGGGTCGAAGTCGGGATTGGCCCATTCGGGCGCTACGTTCTTGAAGTTTTCCATCTTGCCCGGATCGGTCTCCTGGACGAGGCCTTCCTTGATCCAGATCGGCACGTAGGTCTGCGACGGGACCGCAATATCAAAGCCCGTGCCGCCCTGGCGCACCTTGGCCAACGCGGTGTCGTTGGAATCGTAGTCGGTGATGGTCACCTTGACGTTGTATTTGGCTTCGAACTTCTTGATCACGTCGGGGCTGGTGTAGTTGCCCCAATTGTAGATGTTCAGTTCACCATCGGCACGGGCCAGGCTCGTCGTTGCGAGCAGCGCCAACCCCATGGCGGCTGTCGTTGTTTTCCAGTTCATGGTTTTAACTCCCATTTTTCGGTTCAGTCTCGTTTCCTGCTGACGAAGAAAAACAACGTGACGATCGCGACCGAAAGCAGCAGGAAGGCGGTCGATATCGCGTTGATCTCAGGTGTGATGCCGCGGCGGATCTGGCCGAGCATGTAGGTGGGCAGCGTGTCCTGGCCGCCCGATTTGACGAATTCGGTGATGACGACGTCATCGAGCGAGATGACGAAGGCCAGCATCAGTCCGGCCAGGATGCCGGGCCACAAAAGCGGCAGCGTGACACGGCGGAAGGTTTTCCACGGCGTCGCATAGAGATCGGCGGCGGCGCGTTCCAGCGTCAGGTCCATATTCTCCAGCCGCCCCCGGATCGGCAGATAGGCGAAGGGTATGCAGAACGCCGTATGCGCGGCGATGAGATAGCCGAGGCCGGAATAGCCGGTGAAGATCTTGATGCGCGAGAAGAAGATCAGCAGCGCCACGCCGGTGACGATCTCGGGCACCATCAGCGGCTGGTTGATCGCCGCATATTTGAAGGTCAGACCCGGATAGGGCGCCGTGCGCGTGGTGGCAAGTGCCGCCATGGTGGCGAAGATCGTCGCCAGCACAGCTGCGATGGCGCCGATCTGGAACGAGCGCAGCGTTGCGTCGATAACTTGCGTATTCTGCCAAGCCGACTGGAACCAGCGCAGCGAAAAGCCGCCCCATTCGGATGTCGAGTTCGCCGCGTTGAAGGCGTAGGCGACCAGCACGATGATCGGCAGATAAAGCACGACGAAACAGGTCGCGGCGATCGCCGTGAAGCCCGGCTGGTGCTTGATGGAAAAGTTGCTAGCCATGCCGCACCCCCGATTTGCCCGCATTGCGCACATAGGCAAGCAGCGCCACCATGACGATGATCATCACCGTGATCGACAGCGCCGAACCAAGCGGCCAGTTGCGGCCTTGCCCGAACTGCAATTCGATCAAATTGGACAGCATCATATTCTTGCCGCCGCCCAGCAC
Organism: Hyphomicrobiales bacterium; assembly: GCA_900472295.1. Lineage (GTDB taxonomy): Bacteria > Pseudomonadota > Alphaproteobacteria > Rhizobiales > Rhizobiaceae > Mesorhizobium. The sequence goes on from UCIA01000007.1 coordinate 199,277, forward strand.
GCTCGGCGTCACATAGGCGCCAAGCGCCGGAATGAAGACCAGGATGGAGCCAGCAATGACGCCGGGTTTGACCAGCGGGAAAATGATCTTGCGCAGCACCTTGAAGCGTGTCGCGTAGAGATCGTAACCCGCCTCGACCAGGCGGAAATCGAGCTTCTCCATGCTGGCATAGACCGGCAGCACCATCAGCGGCAGGTAGACATAGGCCATGCCGATCAGGATCGCCGTGTCGGTGTAAAGTATCTGCACCGGCGCCGAGACGATGCCGAGCTTGAGCAGGATGGTGTTGATGATGCCTTCGTTGCGGATGATCTGCAGCACGGCGAAGGTGCGGATCAGAAGGTTTGTCCAGAACGGAATGGTGATCAGGAACAGCCAGAGATCCCTGGTCTTTTCGCTGCGCGTCGCCATGAAATAGGCGGTCGGGAAACCGAGCGCCAAAGTGGCGAGCGTCGTCACCACCGCAAGCTTGATCGAGCGCCAGAAGATGGTGACATGCGCCCCCGCAAGCGAAAGCGTATCGTCGAAAATGTCGCGTTCCATGAATACCGACAGCCAGGCCTCGGGCGAAAACTGCCATTTCACGTCGCCATAGGCGCCGGGCGTCAGGAAGGAGTAGACCAGCACGATCAGCAAGGGGCCGGTCGCGGCGAGGAAAATCACCAGCAAAGCTGGCGCTGAAAGCAGCCAGCGGTCGCGCACATCGCGCCGCTCTGCTGCCTTGGCGACTTCTTCCGCGGTCGCCATGATCAGTCCTTCAGCACTTGCGCGGCGTCGTTGCCGATCGAGATGCCGACCTTGTCGCCGCGCTCGAAACCGCAGCCTGCGCTGCGTGTGTTCTGCTGGCGCACGGTGAAGGCCTCGCCGCTGTCGAGGTGCACATGGATATGCGTGTCGGTGCCGAAATAGACGATGTTTTCCACCGTCCCCGACAGGTCGCCCTTGCCCTTGGTCAGCCTGGCATGCTCGGGCCTCACCACCACGGTGGCATTGTCCTTCGGTTGGAAGCCTTCAGCCACCGTCGCCTCGATCGTCGCGCCGGATTTGAACGTTGCCCGCGCCTTGCCGTTGCCCATGCCGGTGATGGCGGCGGTCAGGAAATTGCTCTCGCCGATGAAGTCGGCGACGAAACGTTCCGCCGGCTTGTCATAGATGTCCCACGGCGAACCGACTTGCAGAATCTTGCCCGACGACATCACCGCGATGCGGTCCGACATGGTCAACGCTTCTTCCTGGTCGTGGGTGACGAAGATGAAAGTGATGCCGGTCTCGTGCTGCAGCCGCTTCAGTTCGATCTGCATTTCCTTGCGCAGCTTGTAGTCGAGCGCCGAGAGCGGTTCGTCGAGCAGCAGCACCTTGGGCTGCGGCGCCAAAGCTCTGGCAAGCGCCACGCGTTGCTGCTGACCACCGGAGATCTGGCTGGTGCGACGACCCGCCAGCGCTTCCATCTTGACCAGTTTCAGCATCTCGGCGACGCGCGCCTTGATCTCGGCCTTCGGCTTGCCCAGCATTTCGAGGCCAAAGCCGATATTGTCGGCGACGGTCATATGCGGGAACAGGGCGTAGGACTGGAAGACGGTGTTGACCGGCCGCTTGAATGGCGGCAATGGCGCAATGTCCTGGCCGTAGAGCAGGATTTCACCGGCGGTTGGAAAATCGAAGCCGGCAATCAGCCGCAGCAAGGTGGTCTTGCCGCAACCGGATGGACCCAGCAGGGTGAAGAACTCGTTCTCGCGGATGGATACCGAGACCGTGTCGAGGGCAGCGACCTGCCCTTCACCCGATCCGAAAATTTTACTGACGTTTACGACTTCAATTGCATTCCGATCCGGTTTGTCCGGCACGATACGCCTCACTGTTGACCCCGCTCTTGTTGGCGGGGTTTTTCCCCTGTTCGATGTGACCACACGGCCGGTATGTTGGCAAGTCCGGCATTGAATCACAGTTCAGTCAGTCATTTCGTCCTGCAAGCAACAATCTTGCAAGCCGCATGCCATTGTCAGGCCTGGTAGGTGACCTTGCCGCCGCAGATTGTCGTCACCGGCCGTATCTTGTGCAGATTGGCCGACGCCGCCTTCTCGACATCATCAGACAAAACCACCAGATCCGCCATGTAGCCCGGCTTCAGCACGCCTTTGCGATGCTCGGCGAATTCGGCATAGGCGCCCTCGACCGTGTAGGCGGCCAGCGCTTCCTGCAGCGAAAAGCTCTGGTCCGGGTCGCTTTCTGCCCATGGTTTGCGCAGCAACGCCGCCTGAATGCTCAGGATCGGGTCGATCGCCGCCACGGGCCAGTCCGAGGCGAACACGACATGAGCGCCGGCATCCTTCAAAGTCCGCCAGGCATAGCTCAGTGGCCAGCGGGCCGGCCCGATGCGCGACACGGTCGGCTCGAGCGGAAAATCCATGGCGCCGGGCGGATGCGATGGCTGCATGGAGGCGATGACGCCGAGTTCGGCGAAACGCGGCAAGTCATCGGCGGTGGTCACCTCGATATGCTCGACCCGGTGCCGGCTGTCGCGCTTACCGTTTGCCTTTTGCGCTGCCTCGTAGCCATCAAGCACAGCGCGCACCGCGCCATCGCCGATCGAATGCACGGCGATCTGCAGGCCACGCTTGTCGATGGCCACAGCGAGATCGATAAACTGCTCCGGCGTGAACAGCGGCTCGCCGACCCAGTCGGGACGGTCGGCATAGGGCTCGACCATCACCGCCGTCCAGGAATCGAGCACGCCGTCATAGAACACCTTGACCATGCTCGACGACAGCCACTCGCTGTCGTAGCGCTCCGCCATGACGGAGGCCTTCTCCAGCATGTCGAGCGTCATGAAATTCTTGTAGTGGAACGGGATTTTGACGCGGCAGGGCAGGCCTTCCTCGGCCTCGATCTCGGAAAGCAGTTCGAGCTGGTAGAGATTGCCATCCATGTTCTGGATCGAAGTGATGCCGTGGCGCGCGCACCAGGCAAGCCCGCGCCGCATGATGTCACGGTCGGCGGCGCGCTCGGCGACCGACGGCATCGGATCGGGCTCGCCACCGGTCGACAGTCCCAGCCGCACCCGGCTTTCGCCGGCGAGGTCGAGCACCGGACCGAACGCCTCGCCCTCGCGCAATTCGCCGGCAGCCAGGCCGTCATCGCCCATGACGATCTCATTGCCCGGACCAAGCGTGCGCCCCTGCAGGATGCCGGCCATCTCCAGTGCTTTGGTGTTGGCCCACATCGTGTGATGGTCGGGCGCGGCCATGCAAAAGGGGCGGTCCGGCAAGATGGCGTCGAGATGGTGGCGCGTCACCCGCTCGTCGCCGAGCACAGTGTAGTCGACACCCTGCCCGACCAGCATTTTCGCCTCGGGCAGTGTCGATGCGTAATCGCGGATCGCCTTTTGCAGGGCCTCGAAGCCATGAACGCCGCCAAGCTGAAGATGCGCGAGCTCGGCCCCTCCGGAGAAAAGATGCATATGGGCTTCGATGAAGCCGGGCAGGACCGAACCGCCCTTGGCGTCGATCACCTCCGTAGCCGTTCCCTTGAGCGCTTCGATGGCGGCGCGGCTGCCGATGGCTACGATGGCGCCGTCCTTGACGGCAATGGCCTCGGCGGCGGGATTGTCATCGTCCATGGTCCGCACGCGACCATTGATGACGATCAGATCAGCACCCGCACCCGTGACAGACATCGCGACTCCGCGCTTTTGACGACTGACTGAGACCGACATCCTCTTGTCCGACAAGCTGCCGCGTCACCGCAGCGCTATCGAGCGAAAATGATGCCAGTGCGCTGTTTTGAAATTCCCCTTGTGATCTCTCAAAACAGCGTGGATAAAAGAATGCGACTAATTATTCGCGTTTGTCAACGTGCCGAATTTCGAATGTATTGTGGACAGCTTGAGACCGGGTGGGAACGAGGACGTCGAGCCGTGAAGCGCAGTCTCAGCCGCGAAACCAGGATGGCGCTCGAACCGCGCAAGCAGCCGCGGCAGGAACGGTCGAGCAAGGTGGTCGACCGGATACTCGACGCGGCTCTGATCCTGACGCGGGAGCAGGGAACCAAGACGCCGACGACGCTGGCCATTGCCCGGCGCGCAGGCTTGTCGGTCGGGTCGGTCTACCAGTACTTCCCCAACAAGGAAGCCATTCTCCTCGACCTCGCCCGGCGCTGGTTGTCATCCTTTCCCGAGGTGATCGCCAGGCGCATCAAGGTCCCCCCACCCATCAACCGTGACGAATTTCGCCAGGAAGTGCGCAAGCTCTTCATCGATACCTCCAGGATATATCTCGAGAACGCCACGCTGATGCCGGTGATCGAGGCCATCTCGGGCAATGCCGACCTCAGGCCGATCCAGGACGAATATGACGAGCAGATCATCGCGCTCTACGCCGCATGGCTGCAGCATGTGAACCCGGCCCTTGAAGACAAGATCGCCAGCCGGCTCGGTGTGCTGATGATGGATGTCGGGCACGCTTGCCGGCTCGTGGGGCTGAAAAGGGACCGCAAGACATACGACCTCATCGAGGACGATGTGGAAAGAATGTGGCTGGCGCTGGTGAGCCCCTATCTCAACCTTGACTGATTGCGCACCGTGAGAGGACCCTTATGAAAACTGTCTATTCGCCGCTTCACGCCGGCCATGCCGGCCAGATGGAACTGGTCACATCAGCCATCGTGCCAGGCTTCGAAAAGCCGTCGCGGGCCGAATTCATCAAGGCGCGGGTCGAGAGCGAGAAGCTTGGGCCGATCATCGGACCGGTCGAGCATGATCTGACGGCGGCCAAGCGCATCCACAAATCAGACTATATCGACTTCCTGCCCACCGTCTGGCCGGAATGGAAGGCCGCCGGCCTGAGCGGCACGGCCATGCCCTTCACCTGGCCGACGCGCGGCCTGCGCGGCGACGTGCCGCCGAAACGCGTCGATGCGCTGCTCGGCTACTATTCCTTCGACGCCGGCGCCACCTTCGTCGAAGGCACCTGGACCGCCATCAAATCGTCCTATGACGTGGCGCTGACGGCGGCCGCTTTGGTCAAGGGCGGCGAACGGTCGGCCTTCGCCCTCTGCCGCCCGCCCGGCCATCACGCCGGCGCCGGTTTCATGGGCGGCTATTGCTACATCAACAACGCGGCGGTGGCCGCGCAGTGGTTCCGCGACCAGGGCGCCAAACGCGTCTCGATCCTCGACGTCGACTACCACCATGGCAATGGCACGCAGGAGATCTTCTATGACCGCGCCGACGTGCAGGTTCTCAATCTGCATGGCGATCCGATGGTCGAGTATCCCTTCTTCCTCGGCCATGCCGACGAACGCGGCGCTGGCGCCGGTGAAGGCTTCAACATCAACTATCCGATGCCTTTCGGCACCGACTGGGATGCCTGGAACGCCTCGCTGGAAGACGCCTGCGCCAAGCTCTCCGCCTACGCGCCCGACATCGTCATCGTCTCGCTCGGCGTCGATACGTTCGAGAAGGACCCGATCAGCCAGTTCAAGCTGAAGAGCCCCGACTATCCGAAGATCGGCCGCCGCATCGCCAAGCTCGGCCTGCCGACGCTGTTCGTCATGGAAGGCGGTTACGCCGTCGAGGAGATCGGCATCAACGCCGTCGGCGTGCTGTCCGGCTTCGAGGACCGATAGAAAGCCGAGGGGCGGCCGCAGCCGCCCCCACACTTCAACTTAGGCAGCAACGCCCGGGCTGGGAGCGACCACGGGAACGGCCGGCTCTCGCGACCGACCGATCCTGTAGACAATTACCGCCGCGATCACGCCTGCCGCCAGGATGGCCACCGCCAGCAACGGCCTGTACCAGAACCAGGCGATCGCAATCGTCGTCGTGCCGACCAGGATCGCGAGCACGAAGGCGATGATGCCGGTGCCCATCCGCGCCATGCTGCCGAGGAAGGGAATGACGTCGAGGAGCACGCCGATCGGGCCGAAGAACAGCGCAAAGCCGATGGTCAGCAAAAGCAGGCCGGCGCCGCGCAGCAGCCAGGTGATCAGCGTGTTGGCGCTCACCGCATCGGCGAACATCTTGTCGGCCGGCACATTACCGGTATCGACCATCAGCAGCGCATCGCCGGCTTGCGTCTGATAAGGCTCGAAACGACTGCCGGCCTGGCGCGCGACGATGCTGACCACGCCGAGCGGCGCCAGCTCATAGCCGATGCGATAGTCCCCAAGCGCCGGCGTCGTGGTGTTGAAGCCGAGATAGATCTTGCCGTCGACGATGTTGACCCGCTTATTGCCGCTGTAGGCGGCGTCGATCGCCGCCGACTGGTCAGGCGACAGCGAAAATGCCTTGTCGCCTTCGACGCGATCAAGCACGGGCGTGTCGAGCGTGAAGCCGCCGAGCTTACCCTCGGGAATCTGGAAGTGCCTGGTGTGGATTTCCATCGGCGGATTCTGGTGGCCGTCCGGCTTCTTGAAATCCGAGGAGTCGATCTGGCTGTCGTCCCACACGCGGGAATAGCTGTAGGTCGTCACCGTCTCTTCGCCGCCGCCGAGCTTCTTCGTCGTCTCCGACTTGGACTCTTCCTTCCATTGATACATCTCGACGTTGCGCGACAGCCGCAGCCCCTGCGCCGCAATGCCGAAATCCGGATCCGACAGGCCGCTATCCGCCGTCATCGGTCCGCTGACATGGACCAGTCTGCCGTCATTGGCGGCATCGACGCTGTCGGCGCCAACTGAGACGACCGCGCCCGACCCCTCAGCCAGAGAGCGCGCCGTCTGCACCGCACGGCCCTCGTTCCAGAACAGCCCGATCACCATCAGCACGATCAGGATGAGGCCGAAGATGACCCCGCCGACCGCGCGCTTGATCCGCCCGAACCATGAGACGGACGTGACTTCCCGAAATGAATCGCTCATCGTTTCCCCCGAAACAAAGTTGCCCAAAGATTTCAACGCGGCCGGCGGCCGCGCGCTTAGCCCATCAATCAGCGTGGATCTGCGCGCCGCAATCGCTGTCGCCGGCGCAAGAGTGCACCGCTCGTGTCGTGCCGCCGTCACCAATACGCCATGGCGATGCTGACAGCGGCGCTTGCCGCTTGTTGCCGAGGAGGTCAAGCGCCCGCATCGCCGTCTCTTCGCCGGCCTCGTCACGCTTGACGATCTCGACGTCCTTGAAACCGATGGCGGCAAGCTGGGGCATCACCACATCAGGATCGCCCGCCACCACGATCAGCGACGGATCGAGCGACGCCAGAGCCAGCGCCTGTTTCTGCACCGCATCGAGTGTCAATTGGGTGCGCGCCGCCATACGGCCTTGCTGGTCTTCCAGCGTCGAGCCGCTGCCAACCGCGGCAATCAGCGACGAGAACAGACCGGCTGAAGTTTCGGCTGACCCAGCCAGCGCCCGGCGATAGACGGTCACAGTGCGGTCGACCTCGTCCTGCGCCACCGGCAAGGTGGTCAGGCCGGCAAATCCCTTGAGGATTTCCGTGATCGCCGGACCGGTGTTGGCGCGCTCGACGGTGGTGGCAACCACCAGTCCCGAGCCGGCCTTCATCGGGCTCATGAGATAGCTCGACACGCCATAGGAATAGCCCTTTTCCTCGCGGATCACCGAATTCAACCGGCTGGAAAAATCGGCGCCGAGCAGATTGGAGACCGCCGTCGATTCGGCCCGCTCGCCTTCGTCTGTGCCGGGCGCCGGCCGGGCCACGAACAGTGCCGACTGGCTGGCGCCGGGTTCGGGCACCAGCAGCACCTTCTGGCCACCACCAAAATGCGCTGCCGGCGCTTGCTCGACGACAAAGCCTGTGGCGTCGCTTGTCCAGGCGCCGAATGCTTTTTCGAGGCCGGCAGCGACGGTCGCGACCGGCATCGGCCCGACACTGTAGAAGGTCACAGCCTTCGGCGTGAACTCCGCCTTGAAGGCTGCTTTCGCTTCGTCGAGTGAGATCGAGGCCAGCGCCTTTGCCGACCAGTCGACCGCCGCCTTGCCCGGCACCTGCGGGATCAGCGTTGCCTTTGCCACGCGCCCGGCAACGCCCGGCAGGTCAGCCTCGCGGCCGTTCAGCCAGTCGACCGTCTGCGCCTTCAGCACCGTCCATTCGCTCTTGTCGAAACGCGGCCTCAGCACCGCATCGGCAAGCAGGCCAATGCCCTGGTTGAGCTTCTCCGGCGGCACGCCAAGCGTCATCATCGTGGTCAGCGTTCCCGCCTGGTGGCCGACACCGGCGCCGATGTCGCTGGCCGCCTTGGCGAAGTCGGCCGAGCCGCGATCGCCGGCCCCGCGTGTCGCCATGCTGGCGGCAAGCTCCAGCAACCCTTCCTTGCCTTCCGGCACGCTGTTCCAGCCACCGGCGGCACTGGCCGCGACATAGACCATCGGCGCTTCCGGCATGGTGTAGTGGACGAGCTTGATGCCGTTGGACAGCGTCGCCGTTTCCATGACAGGCAATTTAGCCGAAGGCGCCTCACCGGCTGCATGCTTCGGTATGTCGATCGCTGCCCGCTCCGGCGCGGTGAATGGCTGCGGCGTGCCGGACGAGCCGATCAGCGCGTCGGGATAGCCGCCGCGCGGGCCGGGCTTCAGCACCAGCACGCTGGCGTCTTCCGGTTTCAACAGCCGCTTCATCGTCGCCTCGACATCGGCGGCGCTGGCATTCTTGATGCGCGGATCGTCGACAAGCGCGCTCTGCGCATCGCCGAGTATGTCGGCATTGTAAGAGACGATGCCGGCGCGATCCTTCAGCGCTTCGCTGCCGAGCCGTGCGGCCTGCAACAGGCCGGTGCGCGCGCGCTCGACATCGGCCGGATCGAGCGGCGTCTTCAGGAAATCCGCGAACGCCGCTCTCATCGCGCTTTCGAGCGCTTCCGGCGTAACGCCTTCGGCGGCACCCGCCTCGAAGGTGAAGCGGCCGCCGAGCAGGCCGGCGGTCCAGCTTGCGCTGGCATAGGTGGCGATGCCCTGCTCCGAGACCAGCCGGTTGCGCAGGAATCCATATTCACTGTTGCCCAACAGTTCGGCGGCAATGCTGAGCGCGCCATTGTCAGGCGACTGCGCCACCGGGCCGCTGAAGCCGACCACGACCACGGGGCTTGGCAAACGATCTTCGAGCACCAGTTTCAGCCGAGCCTGCGTCGGTTCCGGCACGGCCGGCCGCGCCACGTCGGCGCCGCGCGCCACCTTGCCGAACGTATCGGCAATCAGCGCCTTGGCGTCATCGATTTTCAGATCGCCGACCAGCACCAGCACCGCATTGTTGGGGAGGTAGTAGGTGTTGAAGAACCCCCTGACATCGTCGAGCGTCGCCGCATCGAGATCGGCGACCGAGCCGATGACCATGCGGCTGTAGGGATGAGGCTTCGGGAACAGGCCGGACCAGAAAGCTTCCCAGCCGGAGGCGCCGGCCTTGTCGAGCACGTTCTGGCGCATCTCGTTCTTGACCACCGAGCGCTGCAGGTCGAGCTTGGCCTGCGTCACCGAACGGCCGAGATTGGCCATGCGGTCGGCCTCCAGCGACAGGATCATCGGCAGCGACGACGACAGCCCGTCGACGTAGTAGACCGTGCCGTCCTCGGTGGTCCACGCATTGATCTCGTTGCCGAGGGCGGCATGCGCGCCGAACACGTTCGGCCAGGCCGGCGTGCCGGAAAACATCAGATGCTCGAACAGATGCGCAAAGCCCGAGCGGCCCGCCGGCTCGTTCATGGAGCCAACGCGGTAGCGCAGGTTCATCACCACCTTCGGCGCACGATGGTCGGGCACCAGCACCACTTGCAGCCCGTTATCGAGCGCATAGGTGACGATCGGCTCGGCCTTGGCGGGCGCTCCCGCGCCGACAAAAACCGCAAGCACCACCGTGAATGCCAGGAAAACCTGCTTCATCATGACCCCCGATGCTGATGGCCGCGAAGCAAGCGCCGCCAAATCCGCCATACGTCCGAAGGGATGCCCACCCCTGCCGGCTGCCGAGACCCTATCGGAATCAATCGGCCCTCGATACGGCAGTGTCGCAACACCCTCTGGCTTTTTCGTGTCGGCGTTTCAGGCCGTTCGAGGCCGGAAAAGGCCGCGAAAGCCGCCACTGAGTCGCCTGAGTCCAAAAATATCGATTTTGTCAAATCGCGTTTGATGTCGGATTCATCTGCGGGTAGATTAGACCCGAATCAGCCGGTCCTGGGGGGCGCGGCGACCACCCAAAGTCTCAAGTTCCGGGCCTTCCCGGCACCAGACGCGGACGGCTTCGCGTTCCCTGAATGGATTCGGTGATCAGCGCGACCACCGCGCCGTGTGAGTGCTTCGTAAACGTGATGCGTCTTCAAGTTCGGCCGCTGGTGACCCCAGCATCCGGGCTCAAGAAAAGATTCCGGCCATGACATACAACCAAAGCATCCAATGAGCAGTTCCGCCGCGCTTCTCCAATCCGATACGTTAGGCTCGCGCCTCGAATCGCGCGGCGATCTCACCTCCTTTTTCATGCAGCTTGTCGCCGAGATCGGCGCAGACAGCTACATGCTCGTCGCCATCGTCCACGACCAGGACCGCAACGACGCCCGCATCGTCTCATCCAACTGGATCTTCGACGCCATCGAACTGATCGGCAAGCGGCTGATCGCCGGCCTTGCCCAGGGACCGCTGACCGTGGCGCCCGGCATCCGCCCGAAGCCGCTGGTCGCGGCCGAAGCGCCCAACGCCGGCGGACTGCTCACCGGCGAAGAGGCGCGCCTGCTCGACGTGCTTGGCCATGCCGAAGTTTATTCGCTGCGTCTCAATGTCGGCCGCCAGCGGCTGTTCGCGCTGTTCTCGGCCGCCGAGGCCGGCAGTATCGACCAGCCGGCGCTGATGAAGGCGCAGTTGAAGTGCTGCTATGCGCTGTCCGCCATCCCGCAATTGATCGCCGCCGCCGCCATGCAGGACCCGCTGTCCGACCGCGAGCGCGAATGCCTGTTCTGGGTGTCGGAAGGCAAGACCACCGACGAGGTCGCAGTGATCCTTGGCGTCTCGTCCAACACCGTCAACAGCTACATCACCCACGCCATCCAGAAATTCGCGGCCTCGAACCGCGCGATGGCCATCGCCACCGCGATCAGGAGCGGCATCATTTGAAACACGCTGATATCAAGGCGGCTGCCGAAGCCCTTTTCAACGAGCAGCGCAATCCGTTCGGCGCCTTCTCGATCGGCTCCGAGACGCACCATGCCGTCACCATCCCGGACGCGGTGCGCCGCTGCCGCTGGATCGCCGTCGACATCAACGCGTCGGCCTTTGGCCTCTATTTCGTCAGCCCCTCGCCGGAGCGGGCACGCCTGATGCCGAGCTTCGATTCCGACTATCCCGCTACCGCTGTAACAACCAAATTCATCTCCGGCGCCAATGGCGAGGAGATGGTGCGTCACAGCGGCGCTTCGACGGCGCCGCGCTGGTGGGCCGATGACGGCATTGCCGGCTCGGATGCCGTCTTCCAGAACCTCGCCTGGACGGAGCGCACCGCACCGCTGGCGCCGGGCACCAACGGCATCGCCTTTCCCGTCCATGCCGATCGCGGCCATTGCGGGCTGGTGGTCTTCCTCGGCTCCACGATCGCGCTACCGGAGGACACGCTCTACGAAATCCACGCCCGCTGTTTCTCGCTGTTCGCCGCCGTTGCGCGTATTCGTCCCAACGATGCCGGCCGGATGCGCTCGATCTCCAAGCGCGAGCTGGAATGCCTGAAGCTGACCGCCAACGGCAACACCAGCGAGGAGATCGCAAGGCTGCTGAAATTGTCGGTCCACACCGCCAACCAGTATCTCACCCAGTCGACGCAGAAGCTCAATGCGGTCAACCGCAACCAGGCGGTGGCCAAGGCGCTGCGGCTGGGGCTGATCGAGTGATCAGCGTCCAGCGATTGGGATAGGAAAGAAAATCAGCGATAGGCGAGCGGCTCGGTCCGGCGGATGCGCGCTTCTTCGATCACTGTCTCCAGCAAGGCCGTGTTGTGCTCGGGATCCTCGCCAGGCTTTTCGAACGACACATAGTTGACGGCGACCGAAGACCTCTCCTCGCTCAGCGTCAGCTGGAAATAGACAGTAACGCCGGGCGGCCTCAGCTCGAGATCGAGCACGATGCGCGGGCTGCCGCTCCAGTCGACATGCGCTTCGCCGCCATGGCCAAGCCGAAGCGTGCCCGGCAGGAAGAACAACTCCACCGCCGAATCCACCAGATCCGACAGGCAAGCGAAATGTTCGAGCCGGATGAAGGCGATGTAGTCGGCGACATCGATCAGCCGCAACTCGTCCACCACCTGCTCGATGGCCTTGGCGACGATGAGTTCGCGGGATTTTGCGTGCGGTTGGCGGTTCATGAAATTTGTCTCCGCTCAGCCTTTTTGGAGTAGACGATCCGCACCAGTTCGGCGACGGCCTGGTAGAATTGCGACGGGATGACGCTATCAACCGAAACTTGCTTGTACATGGAGCGGGCGAGCGCCACGTCCTCGAAGACCGGGATGTTGTGCTCCTTGGCGATCTCGCGGATTTTGAGCGCCACCAGATCCTGGCCCTTGGCCAGCACTATGGGCGCTGAATCCTCGTCGCGAACATATTTCAGAGCGATGGAAAAGTGCGTCGGATTGGCGATGATCAGCGTCGCGCGCGGCACCGCCGTCATCATCCGCTTGCGCGCCCGGTCACGCGCCAGCGAGCGCAGCCGCGACTTGACGATCGGATCGCCCTCGGACTGTTTGAACTCGTCCTTGACCTCCTGCTTGGTCATGCGCAGATCCTGCTTCCAGTGGAAGCGCGACCAGACGATGTCGACGGAAGCGATCAGGCCCATGACGAAGACGATCGCCACCAATATGTCGACGGTGATGCTTTTGATGACGAGGCCAAAAGCGACCGGGTTGGTGATCATGCCGGCCAGCAGCTGACGGTAATCCTGCGACAGCGTGAAGTAGAGGACGATGCTTGCGAAGCCGAGTTTGCCAAGCGATTTCAGAAATTCGACCCAGCCCTGAATACCGAACATCCTGGTCCAGCCCTTGGCTATCGAAATGCGCGACAGTTGTGGCCGGATCCGCTCGCCAACGAATTGCGGCATGTTCTGAAGCACCGAGGCGCCGATGCCGGCCACTACCAGCAGCACCAGCAAACTGACGACGGCGTTGCCTATTTCCATCATCACGGTCTTGTACAGCGCGATGACGTCTGTCTCGGTGTCCATCGGCCACGCCTCCGGCTTCTCCAGGAACATGGACAGGAACATGCCGAGATTGACGACCGCATCCTTGGCGTAGAAGACGGTGAACACCAGAATGGCGACGAAAGACGCCAGCAACGCCGTTTCCCTCGAATGGGGCAGCTTGCCCTGTTCGATGGTGTCGCGGATCTTCTTTTCTGTCGCGTCTTCGGTTTTGGAGTCTTTGTCTGCCGCGTCAGCCATTGTGAGGTCAGCTGCTCAGCGTCAGGCCGCTTCGCTTTGCTGCGACGAGGGCAATTCGAAAGCCCCTTCGCGCGAAAGCCGGATTGTCGCCACCGCGATGTTCTTGCGCGCCGTCATGATGTCGGCAAGCTGGATGCCTTCCGATCCCTGTCCGAGTTCGGATTCGATCATGCGCCGCGACCGGGCGCCGATTGCCGACAGCACCGATTCCGTCAGTGCGGGCGGCGCGCCGCGCAGCGCCAACGTGATCAGTTCGGTCGACAGCCCGTCGAACAGGAGCACCCGCGCCTTCTGCGTCAAAAGCGGCAGATCGTCGAAAGCAAACAGCCTGGAGCGGACACCGCCAAGGTCCGGCGTGCCGGCCTCCTCGAGCCCCTGCATGACCTCTTCCAGCTGCGGCTTGTCCATCTCGTTGAGCACGCTGGCGACGCGCGCCTGTCCGGCCGATATGTCCTTGGTCGCGGTCTGCGCCAGCACGCTGGCCCGCAGCTGGTTCTCGATGATCCTGGTGGCTGCGTCCGGAATGGTCGCCATCGTCACCATGCGCTTGATGATCTCGCTGCGCATCGGCTTTTCCATGGTCAGCAGAATGTTGGCGGCCGCCTGCGGCGCAAGCTTCGTCAGCACCATGGCCGCCGTCTGCGGATGCTCGGCGGCAAGGAAGGTGCCGAGCCTTGACGGTTCGAGCTTTTCGAGCTCCGGCCAGATCGGCGGCGGTCCTTCCGGCGCAACCTCGAAGCGCTTGTCGCCCATGATGGCGCTCATCTCTTCAGGCGACAGCGACTCGTTGAGGATGGTGTCCATCCGGTCGGCGGAATCGAGCAGGCCCGCACCTTCCGTGAATTCGGCTTCGAATTCGGCGACGATGCGTTCGAGATCGCTCTGCGGAATGGTGCGCAGCAGCCGCGCGCCTTCGATCAGCGCCTTCAACTCTTCCTGCTTGAAGAACTTCAACAGACGGCTGGCCGAAGGCTTGCCCATCGCCACCAGTATGGCGGCGGCCTTTTGCGGGCGCGTGAGCGTCACCGACGTCGTCATGACATAAGCTCCGACCGTGGCTGCATCTCGTTTGTCCCCTAGGCGGTCTTGGTGGCAGCGATGATTTCGGTCAGCCTGATGCCGAAGCGCGACGGATCGCTTTCGAGCACCGTGATTTCGCCGCGCGCGATCTTGCGGCCGTTGACCACGACATCGACCGGTTCGCCGATGCGCCGGTTCAGCGCCACCGTCGAACCCTTCTGCAGCGCCATCAGCTCCGACACCGGCATCTCGGTGCTGCCGAGGATGATCTGGACGTCGACAGGGATGCTCATGATGACGTTCGAATTGGTGCCGGCCGCCCGAAAGACGGCGTCAGGGCGCTTTTCCTCCTCCTGGAGGACGCCGCGCAATTCCTCGATGGCGCGGTCGAGCTGTTCGTCCGGCTGATCGAGATTGGCTTCCACCTTGGTCTTGGCCATAATTCGTCTCCAAATGCTTGAGCTTGCCCGGCGTCAGCCCGGCATAAGCCCATCGATAAAATCCTGACCGGCATCGTATGGATGCGTGATCCGGACGGTGTAATTCTGCCCGAGTTTACCGAACTCGCACACGAACAGCGTCTTGTCGCGCGCGCTCAGCCTGGCCTGCGACTGCGCCGTTTCCTCGAACTCGATGATCTGGCCCGCCTCGAAGCCGGCGAGGTCGCCAAGCGTCAGGCGGGCCAGCGGCATGGTCGCTTCGAGCGTCACCGTCGAGCGCATCACCTCTTCCGAGAAACGCGCCCGCCAGTCGGAATTCACGTCGGCCTCATGCGCATCGGGGATGCCGCGCGTGCCCAGCAGAATGCGCTGCGGAATCATTACCGTGACCGTGCCGCTATCTGTCGGCGTCGAAATGCCGAAGACGATGCGCACCGCAGCGCCATCGCGCAGCACGCGGCGCTTGGCTTCATTGCCCGACAGCGCTCGCGGCCCCGGCAGCCGCAGCTCCAGCGAACGCCGGCCCGATCCGTTCAGCGCCTGCGCCACCTCCTGGAACACCGTGGTCGCAACATCGGTCTCGATCTGCGAAAACTCTCGTTCGATAGGCGAAACCGGCTGATCCGGATCGCCACCGAACAAAGCGCAGACCATCACGGCGATCGCCGGCGCATCGATCACCAGTGTCATCGCATCCGAGGAGACCGGAGATGCGAGGATGGTCATGGCAAAGCTGTCGCCGGCATGCACGCGCGCATCCGGCACGCGGCTGACTTCGACCGCGCGCAAATCGACGGTGACCGGTGCGCCGAGTTCTCCGGCCAGGCTCTTCTGCAGCAGCGGCAATGCGCGCTCGGCCATCGAACGGCCGGTGCCGATGACATGACCGGCTTCGCCGCTGTCACCGACCAGACGCTCGATGATCAGCGAGCGGGCTTGCGAGGGGCTGCCGGGACTTGTCATGACGGCGTGCGGTCCTGTCTGTCGTCATGCATGCTCAGGCCGCTTTCTTTTCGGCTGAGGCGGTGTTCATCGTGCTCTGCTCGACCGCGTCGATCGTCGGCCGCTCATAGGACGAAATGGTCTTGCGGCCAAACTCGATCGCCACCTGCGGCAGGGCGCCGTTCATGTAGGCGAGCAGCGTCTGCTTGACGATGATGTAGAGGCGGTTCTTCTTCTCGCGCACCGTCTTGATCTTGGTGGCGACCGGCCCGACCACCGAATAAGACAGGAAGATTCCGAGGAAGGTTCCCACAAGGGCAGCGCCGATCAGCCCGCCGAGGATTTCCGGCGACTGGTCGAGCGCACCCATCGCCTTGACCACGCCAAGCACGGCGGCGACGATGCCAAGCGCCGGCAGGCCGTCGCCAACCGCCACCAGCGCATGATAGGCCTTCATCTTGTCGGTCTTGATGGTCTGGATTTCTTCATCCATCAGCGCCTCGATCTCATGCGAGCGCGCATTGCCGATGATGATGATGCGGCAGTAGTCACAGATGAAATGCGTCAGATCGTGGTTCTTGAGCACGGTCGGGAATGCCTGGAAGATCGCCGATTCCTCGGGATTGTCGATATGCGCCTCGACCTCGCTGCGCGACTTCGAACGCAATTCGCGCATCAGGCTGTGCAGCACGCCGAGCGTTTCGAGATAGTCCTGCTCCTTCGGCACCGCCTGCTTGAAGGCTTCGAGTATGCCTTTGCCGGTGTCCTTGACCGTCTTCATCGGATTGGCGACGAGGAAGGTGCCAAGAGCCGCGCCGCAAATGATCACCGCTTCCCAGGGCTGTATCAGCACATGCAAATGGCCGCCCATGGCCATGAAGCCGCCGAGAACACAGCCGAGCGTCACCACCAGTCCGATCAGAATGCCCACGCCAAATCCTTCCGCATCACGTCAGGCCTAACCGATAGCCTCCGTGCCTTGTGTGAGGCTTGAATCGTACATGACGAACCGATTCAGCCTCGCGCAAGCAACCCGACATACTCTTGCCTTTGAAGCTGCGACCGGAGGCATGTCGTGTTGAGCACTTTTACCAGCTACCAGCTCATCGCCAGGGACATTCCCAAGGCGATCGACCGCATCGAGGCGGAGCCGGTCACCAAGCGCGAGACCGACTACTACCTCGCGAATATCGGCAACGTGAAATCGGTCGACGATTTCGTCAAGAATGACCGGCTGTTCAAATATGCCATGAAGGCCTTCGGTCTGGGCGACATGGCTTACGCCAAGGCCTTCATGGTCAAGGCGCTGAAGGAAGGCGTCTCCGACCCCGACAGCTTCGCCAACAAATTGACCGACAAGCGCTATGCCGAGTTCGTCTCGGCCTTCAATTTCGCGGCCCTGGGCGCCGATGCCACGAGCTATAGCCCGGCCCAGCAGGGCGTGACCAAGAACTATGCCGCCCAAATCGGACTCGGCTCCTTGCAGAACGGTTTCAGCTACTACAAGGGCGAGACCTCCTATTTCATCAGCAACATCTCCAACGTCAAATCGATCGATGACCTGATGGGCAACGACCGGTTGCTTACCTACGCGATGGCCGCCTTCGGCCTCGACGCCGACGCCGAACCGCCTGCGACCGTGCGGGCAATGCTGGAAGGCGGCGTCACCGATCCGAACAGCCCGGCGAACACCTCGATCAACAAGGGTTATGCGGCCTTCGTCGCCGCTTTCGACTTCGCCCAATATGGCGACCAGGCAACGGCGCGCGATGCCGTCCAGCAAGGGGTTCCAAAGGCCGTCATGGGCGGGACCGGACTGGTTCTGGTCAAGCCGACCGCGCAATACATCAAGGGCGAGGCCGACTATTACGCGGCCAACATCTCCAAGGTGAAGTCGATCGACGACCTGCTCAAGGACAAGCGCCTGCTGACCTTCGCCATGGCTTCTTACGGGCTGGATGCATCGACACAGACCGCGAAGCAGATCCGCACCATGGTCAATGGCGGCGTCACCGACCCGCTGAGCCCCGCCAATCTGTTGGCCGACAAGAGCTACGCCAACTTCGTCAGCGCCTTCAACTTCGCCCAATACGGCGATCAGACAACCACGCGCGACGCGGTGCTGAAGGATACGCCGAAGCTCTATACGGGCCTGTCCACTCTCGGCCTCATCGCGCCGAACGCGGACGCAGCCCAGGCCGAGACAAACTACTACGCCGCCAACATCACCGAGGTGAAATCAATCGACGATCTGATGGCCGACAGCCGGCTCTACAATTATGCGCTGTCCGCCAGCGGGATCGATCCGACAAGCGTCAGCAAGGATCTGATCCGCAGGGTCTTGGAGGGCGGCGTCCGCGACCCGGACAGCATCGCCAACAAGGCCACCAACAAGGCCTTTGTCAGGCTCGCTACCTCGCTGAACTTTGAGGCTTACGGAGAAGTGGCGACCACGCGCAGCGCCTCGCAGCAGCCGGTCGTCGACAAATACATGCGCCAGACGCTGGAAGAGGATGCCGGCAAGACCAATGAAGGCGTGCGGCTGGCGCTCTATTTCGAGCGCAAGGCGCCTGGTATCACCAACTGGTACGACGTGCTGGCCGACACGGCGCTCGCCAGTGTCGTGCGCACCGCGATCGGCCTGCCCGATTCCTTCGCCACCGCCGATATCGACAAGCAGGCGCAGGCCTTCGAGGCAAAGCTCGACCTCACCGACTTCACCGACCCGGCCAAGCTTGCGAAATTCCTGACCCGCTTCACCAGCCTGTGGGAAATCAACCATCCAACCTCGACCGCCCAGACATCGATCGGCGTGCTGTTTGCCCAACCGACCAGCGTGGGCATCTCGACCGATCTGATGATGGCCATGCAGAAACTGAAGTTCTGAGAGCACCATGCAGGATAGCCTTTACGTCGCCCTTTCCTCGCAGATCGCGCTCGAGCGCCGTCTCGACACCATCGCCGACAACGTCGCCAACGCCTCGACCATCGGCTTTCGCGCCACCGGCGTGAAATTCGAGGATGTCGTTTCCGGCACAGGCCCCAAATCCGTGTCCTTCGCGTCCACCGGCAAGACCTATTTGTCCGGCGCGCATGGCGCGATGACGCAGACCGGCAACCCGTTCGATTTCGCCGTCCAGGGCGACGCCTGGTTCGGCATCGATACGCCGGCCGGCACCGTGATGACGCGCGACGGACGTTTTTCGATGAACGAGAACGGCGAGCTGATGTCGCTCGAAGGCCATCCAGTGCTCGATGCCGGCGGCGCGCCGATCCAGCTCGACCCACGCGACGGACCGCCAAAGGCGGGCGCCGATGGATCGCTGCGCCAGGGCGACAAGCTTGTCGGCGCCATCGGCCTGTTCAATTTCGACCCCGGCCCGAATTTCGTCCGCTACGGCAATTCGGGCATCGTCCCGTCACGCGCGCCCGAGCCGGTCACCGACCGCTCCGATCTCGGCGTCGCGCAAGGCTTTGTCGAGGAATCCAACGTCAACCCGGTGCTGGAGATGACCCGCCTGATCATGGTCCAGCGCGCCTTCGAGAACACGGCCGCACTGATGCGCCAGACCGATGCCACGACCGACGACGCCATCAAGACGCTCGGCTCCAAGTCGTAGCGGCATGTCGGGCAGCAGATCATCGATACGCGCGCTTGAGCGGCAGCGGGAAGCAGCACCGGAAAACCGGCTGGCTGCGCTGGAGCGTATCTGGCGGCGCTTCGACGATACCGAGACGCTGCTACGGCGTGGTGGCCGCGTCGCCGAAATTTCGTCGACGCATTACACGGTGCGCGGCCTTTCTGAAATCGCCAGGCTGGGTGACCTTGTCGAGCAGCGCGGCCAGGCCGGCACGCGCCGCGGCGAGATCGTCAGGATCGGCCGCGACGAGGTCGTCATCGCGCCTTTCGAACGCAGCGCCGATGCCGGCATTGGCGACGCCGTGTTTCGCCGCGGCCCGTTGGTCGTGACGCCGCACGCTTCATGGCGCGGACGCGCCATCGATGCGCTGACCCGCGTCATCGACGGCGGTCCAGCCTTGATCCGAGACGGCGAAGCGGCAAGCGGCGACGGCACGACGCCGGGCGCCATGGCGCGGCAGCGCGTCGGCACCGCCTTCACCACCGGGGTCAAGGTCATCGACATCTTCACCCCGCTCTGCTTCGGCCAGCGCCTAGGTGTCTTTGCCGGTTCCGGCGTCGGCAAATCGACGCTGCTGGCCATGCTGGCAGGCGCCGATGCCTTCGACACCGTCGTCGTGGCGCTGATCGGCGAACGCGGCCGCGAGGTGCGCGAATTCCTCGAAGACACGATCGGCGCAGAGAGCATGGCCAAGACCGTCGCCGTCGTGGCCACCAGCGACGAGAGCGCCATGATGCGCCGGCGCGCGCCCGACACCGCCATGCGCGTCGCCGAACATTTTCGCGACCAGGGCCACCGCGTGCTGCTGGTTCTGGATTCGATCACCCGCTTTGCCCATGCGCTGCGCGAAGTGGCGACCGGCACCGGCGAGCCGCCGGTGGCGCGCGGCTACCCCGCTTCGGTCTTCACCGACCTGCCCAAGCTGCTCGAGCGCGCCGGACCGGGCGCCGAAGGCCCTGGGGTCAAAGGACAGGGCTCGATCACCGCCATCATCTCCGTGCTGGTCGACGGCGACGACCACAACGATCCGGTCGCCGATTCGGTTCGCGGCATTCTCGACGGCCATGTCGTGCTCGACCGCGCCATTGCCGAACAGGGCCGCTATCCGCCAGTCAATCCGCTGTCATCGATCTCGCGCCTTGCCGACAAGGCATGGAGCCCCGAGCAGCGCATGCTGGTGACGAGGCTGAAGTCGATGATCTCGCGCTTCGAGGACACACGCGACATCCGCCTGCTCGGCGCCTATCAGGGCGGCGCCGATGCCGAACTCGACATTGCCGTGCGCCAGGTGCCGCTGATCTATGAAGCCCTGACGCAATCGCCCAGGGATCGCGCCTCGACTGATGCGTTCTCCGACCTCGCCCGTCATCTGAAAGGCAAGCAAAGTGTCGACGCCGGAGACTGAGCGCCAATACACCGAGCGGCTTTTGCGCGAGATGCTCGCCGAGGCCAGCGCTGCCGAGGAGGCCCGGGCCAACGAAGCAAGGGCAGCCAGGGCAAAGGTCGATCGCGACAAGATCGCGAAGGCCGAAGCTATTCTGGCCAGGGCCGCGAGGCCATTCTTGCCGAGAGTTGCCACGCCTGCGTTGCGCAGCCTGCCCGAACCTGCCTTGCTCAGCTCGCCCGACTCTGCCCTGCCGAGCGTAGCCAGTCTTGCCTCGCCGGGCATGGGTGAGCCATCCACGCCCAGCGCGTTCAGGCTCGCCTTGGTCGGTGCGCCCAAGGTTGCCTTTCGCAGTCTGACCAGGCTTGCATCGCGAAGCGTGGCCAAGCGGGCCGCGCGCAAGGTAGCCAAACTTCCCTCTCGCGGCACAGACGACAGTCCTGCCTTGCAAAGCGAAGCCAATCCCGCGTCACGCAGACCAGTCGAACCTGCATTGCACAACGTCGCCAAGCCGGCCTTCCCCACAGCAGCCAGGCCCGCTCTTCCCAGCCTGGCCAGGCCGAGCGCTCCTTCTGCCGAACTCAATGAGGCGATCGCGGCCAGTCGTGACTCGCTTCTCGACGGGCTCTTTCCCGACGTCGACTGGCCTCAGCCGCCAAGGGCGCAGTTTCCGAAGGTAAAAAAGAAAGATGACCGCCGCAGCGATATCGTCTTCGCCGCGCTGGGCATCACGCTCGGCCTGATCTGCGCGCTGTTTCCCTGGTACATCTTCTTCAATCAGGACCAGTTTGGCGTGCAGGCGATGAAGTTCGGCGGCAGCGGCACCAATGCCGGTCGGGTCAGCGGCGGCTCGCAGATGGAGAATACCAGCCAGCCGCTGACGGCAAACGATGTTCCCGATGTCGACCTGTTCGCCACCGGCACGCTGCAGGACCCCGAGGACAAGACCCAGGCTCCAGGACTCGAAGAGCAGCCGTTCCCGGCCGATCCCAAATTCCGCATGGTTCATGTCGCCAACGGGCGCGCCATGATCCAGGACGATGCCGGCCTGTGGATCGTCCAGCGCGGTTCGAAGTTGCCCGACTCCAGCATTGTCTCATCGATCGAGCAGCGCGGCGGAAAGTGGGTCATGGTCACCAGCACCGACCAGGTCATCGAACTCTCCAAATAGCCGCGCTTGATCTGCCTGCCCGGTGCCGCGCACGTGCCCGGCCCGCGCAAGGTCCACGCAAGACTGGCGGCCTAGTCTGGTACCTACCAGCCTGGAGATTCCCATGGAGCCCGTCAATCTTTTCGACCTTGCAGCCAAGCAGTCGCAATGGCTGTCGGTGCGCCAGTCGGCCATTGCCGGCAACATCGCCAACGTCAACACGCCGGGCTACACCGCCGGCGATGTCGAGCCGTTCGAAAAGGTGCTTGACCGCACGGCGGTGTCGCTGACCGCGACCCAGGCCGGCCACCTCGGCACCGCGGCCACCAATGCCGGCTTCACCGTCAAGCCCGAAGAGACCACCGGCGCCATCATGCCGTCGAAGAACACGGTGGTGGTCGAGAACGAGCTGATGAAGGCCGGCGAGGTCCGCCGCTCCTTCGAGCTCAACACGGCGATCGTCAAAGCCTTCCATTCGATGATGATGATGGCGGTGAAAAGCTGACCATGGACGCGTTGACCTCAGCCCTCAAGATCGCGGCATCCGGCCTCAGCGCCCAGTCCGACCGTTTGCGCGTCGTCTCGGAAAACCTTGCCAACGCGCAGTCGACCGGCAACACGCCGGGCGCCGATCCCTATCGCCGCAAGACCATCAGCTTCGTCTCCGAGCTCGACCGTGCCTCCGGTGGCACGATGGTCGAGGTCAACTCGATCGACCGCGATCCCAGCGACTTTCCCGTCGAGTTCCAGCCCGGCAACGAGGCCGCCGACGACAAGGGCTACGTCAAGATGCCCAACGTCAACGTGCTGGTCGAGATGGCCGACATGAGCGAAGCCAACCGCTCCTACGAAGCCAACCTTCAGGTCATCAAGCAGGCGCGTGATCTGATCTCCATGACCATCGACCTGATGAGGAACCAGTAATGATCAGCGGCATTGGCGGTATCGGATCGCTTCCCCTCAAGCCGGAGATCGGCGGCGCCGATGCCACGACCGACCTGTTCCAGGGCACCAAGGCGCCGATGGCCGGCACCGACATCGGCGGCACCTTCGCCGAGGCGCTGAGCCAGGCCGCCTCGAAGACGGTCAACACCTTGCAGAACGCCGAGCAGGTCTCGATCCAGGCGCTCAAGGGCGATGCCGACACCCGTCAGGTCGTCGACGCCGTCATGAGCGCCCAGCAGGCCCTGCAGACCACCATCGCCATCCGCGACAAGGTCGTCTCCGCCTATCTCGAAATCAGCCGTATGGGCATCTGAGGAGACTTGCCGTGAAAGCACTCGCCATTGCAGCGACCGGCATGAATGCCCAGCAGACAAATCTGGAAGTCATCGCCAACAACATCGCCAACATCAACACCACCGGCTACAAGCGCGCCCGCGCCGAATTCTCCGACCTGCTGTACCAGGTCGACCGCACGCAAGGCGTGCCCAACCGCTCCAACTCCTCGCTGGTGCCGGAAGGCGTCTCGATCGGCCTCGGCGTCAAGACGACGGCGGTGCGCAACGTCCACACCCAGGGCGAACTGACCTCGACCGGCAACTCTTTCGACATGGCGCTGACCGGCCGCGGCTGGTTCCAGATCGAGGGCGCCGATGGCGGCACGCTGTACAGCCGCGCCGGCGCCTTCAACACCAACGCCACCGGCCAGTTGGTGACCGTCGACGGCGCCAATGTTATCCCGGCCATCACCGTGCCGGTCGATGCCATCGAGGTCATCGTCAACAAGACCGGCCAGGTCTTTGCCCGCATCGACGGCCAGACCGATCTCCAACTGCTCGGCCAGTTGCAGCTCGCCAACTTCGCCAACGAAGCGGGCCTGGCGCCCCTTGGCGACAATCTGTTCCAGGAAACGCCGGCATCCGGCCCGGCCAATGTCGGCGTGCCCGGCGATCCCGGCTTCGCCTCGGTCGAGCAAGGCTATCTCGAGGCCTCCAACGTCGATCCGGTCAAGGAAATCACCGAGCTGATCTCGGCGCAGCGCGCCTATGAGATGAACTCGAAGGTCATCCAGGCCGCCGACGACATGGCCTCGGTCGTGTCCAAGAACATCAGGTAAGATTTGATGCTCTCTCCGGCCTCCCGCTTCGCGCTTTGCCGCACCGCGCTGATCCTGGCGCTGGTGGCTGGCGGCGTGCCGGCGTTTGCGCAAGAGACCGCAAACCAGGAGAACAGCACCCAGCTTGCGAGCACTCAGGTGACCGGCGAAGTCGTGCTGATCCCCAACCGGGTCATCT
Organism: Hyphomicrobiales bacterium; assembly: GCA_900472295.1. GTDB lineage: Bacteria > Pseudomonadota > Alphaproteobacteria > Rhizobiales > Rhizobiaceae > Mesorhizobium. The sequence continues at coordinate 223,451 of UCIA01000007.1, forward strand.
ATCCCGGCGAGATGATCGACGAAGGCGCGTTGAAACCGGTGACGTTGCTCCCCGGCAAGCACAGGCCGGATGCGGTTGCCACGCAGGCGCAGGAACTCCAGGGCAAGGTCGCCAAGCGCACGCTGCTACCCGGCCGCTACATCCCGGTCGCCGCCATCCGCGATGCCTGGCTGGTCGAACAGGGTGCCGCCGTGCAGGTCTATTTCATCGCCGGCGACCTCACCATTTCGGCCACGGCTGTGTCGCTGCAGCCGGGCGCCGCTGGCGACCTGATCAAGGTCCGCAACAGCGACAGCGGCAAGATCCTTTCCGGCACGGTGATGGCCGACGGCACCATCCGGGTCAGCGCTTCATGAGACGCGTATCTGCCCTTCTGCTCGCGGCCCTTGTCGGGCTGCAGCCGGCGCTGGCCGACGGCCTGACGCCGAAGCAAAAGCGCGATCTTGCCGGCAAGAATGGCGGCGCCTTTGTCGATCCCGAATATGACCCGGCCACCACCAGCCGCATGTTCAGGGTGTCCAACGGGCCAAGCTCGCTGCCGCCCGGCCAGGTCGCCTCGCGCATCAAGGACATTGCACAGCTACAGGCCTCGCGCGACAACCAGCTTGTCGGCTACGGCCTCGTCATCGGCCTCGCCGGATCGGGCGACAGCCTGCGCAACTCGCCGTTCACCGAACAATCGATCCGCGCCATGCTCGAAAATCTCGGCATCGCCACCGAGGGTGGCAGCGCGCGGGCCAAGAACGTCGCCGCCGTCATCGTCACCGCCAACATGCCGCCTTACGTGCAGTCGGGCGCCCGCATCGACATCAATGTCTCCTCGATGGGCGACGCCACTTCGCTTGCCGGCGGCACACTGGTGATGACGCCGTTGAAGGCGGCCGACGGCGAGATCTACGCCGTCGGACAGGGATCGGTCATCGTTTCCGGCTTCACCGCGCAGGGCGATGCCGAACAGGTGACGCAAGGTGTGCCGACCGCCGGACGCGTGCCAAACGGCGCGATCGTCGAGCGCACGGTGCGCGCCGAGTTCGAAGACCAGTCGCTACTCACCTTGCAACTGCGCAATCCCGACTTCTCCACCGCCATTCGTATTGCCGATGCCATCAACGGCTACACATCGCAGCGCTTCGGCATGCGCGTGGCGGCCGAGCGCGATGCGCGCACCGTGCAGATCAGGCGGCCGAAGAATGTTTCGGCGGCGCGCTTCTACGCCGAGATCGAGAATTTGGTGGTCGAGACCGACACGCCGGCGCGTGTGGTCATCGACGAACGCACCGGCACCATCGTCATCGGCAACGAGGTCAAGATCTCGCGCGTCGCCATCAGCCACGGCACGCTCACCGTGCGCATCACCGAACAGCCGAAAATCGTCCAGCCGGAACCGTTCTCCAAGGGCGTGACCGCGGAGGAGCCCTTCACCACCATCGAGGCCACCCGGCCTGACGCCCGCGTCAATGTGCTCGATGGACCCAATCTCGAAACGCTGGTGTCCGGCCTCAACCGCCTCGGCGTCAAGCCCGACGGCATCATTGCCATCCTGCAAGGCATCAAATCGGCCGGCGCTTTGCAGGCCGATCTGGTTCTTCAATAGGCCATGAAGATGATCGATCGCCTTTCCCGAGAGCAACACCGCAACGCAGCCCTGGCAGCCTGTGCCATCGCCGCGCTTCTCGCAGTCATGCCGGCCCATGCCGAAGAAACGGTGCGGCAGGTTCTGCCCGGTGGGCAGCAGCCGGCGGCAGTTCAAGAACTGGTTCGCGAGAAGGCGCCGGATGAAAGCGAAATCCAGCGCTTCTGTTCCAACATTGCCGACGCCGCCCGCGACCGCCGCTACGCGCTGCAGGCCGAAGAGCTGAAGCAGCTGCAGGCCGGCATCGACCAGCGCATGAAGGCGCTGGACGAAAAGCGCGCCGAATACGAGCAATGGCTGAAGCGGCGCGAAGTGTTCCTGGCCCGAGCCGAGGACGGTGTGGTCAACATCTATGCAGGCATGAAGCCCGATGCCGCGGCCGAACGCCTGGCGATGGTCAATTCCGATCTCGCCGCCGCCATCCTGATGAAACTCGATTCGCGCAAGGCCGGCGTCATTCTCAACGAAATGGACCAGAAGGCGGCGGCCACGCTCACCGGCATCATGGCCAGCGCGGCTCGAAGGGTAGATCCGTCATGAAGTTGCAGATCCTCGTCCTGGTCGCGGCCGCGTCACTTGCCGGCTGCGCCGTCGACCCCAAGGAGATCGGCAGGGAGCCGGCGATGTCGCCGGTCGGTACCGGCATCACCGGCAGTGTCAACGCGCCCTATTCCTACCCGGAACAGCCGCGGGCGCCGGTGAAGAAATTCTCGCTGTGGGACGACCGCCAGAGCCGGCTGTTCACCGATCCGCGCGCGCTGCGCGACGGCGACATCCTGACCGTCAGGATCAAGCTCAACGACAAGGCCAACTTCAAGAACCAGAACGACCGCAGCCGCACCGCCGGGCGCAAACTCGGCTATGACGTCAACCTCGGATGGGAAGGTGCCAGCACCAGCGGCAAGGGCGACGCCGGCCTGAGCTCCACCACGGAAACCAATGCGGATGGCGAAATCAAGCGCTCGGAAAACCTTGAGCTCAACGTCGCCGCCGTCGTCACCGAAGTGCTGCCCAACGGCAATCTGATGATCCGCGGCTCGCAGGAGGTGCGCGTCAATTATGAGCTCAGGGTGCTGACCATTGCCGGCATGGTGCGTCCTTCCGACATCGGCGCCGAAAACACGATCTCATATGAACGGATCGCCGAGGCCCGCATCTCCTATGGCGGACGCGGCCGCGTCAGCGAAGTCCAGCAGCCCGCTTACGGTCAGCAGATCCTCGACCAAGTCCTCCCCTTCTAGGCCAGGAGAGCGGCGCCATGGCAAATGTCGAACAGGTTCAACCCAAAAAGGGTCCGTCGCTTGTCATTCAGCTCGCCATGCTGCTGGCTGTGACGGGCGCCGCTATCGGCATGGGCTGGATGTCCGGCGGCTACCTGAAGGGCGTCGGCGGGCCCGTACCGGTGCCGGTTGCGCCTGAGAACGAGTCCAACGCCGAGCAGTCGGGCAAGGCCGCGGAACACGCGCCTGGCACCGGGCCGACGCTGGTGCAATTGGCGCCGATCACCACCAATCTGGCCTCCCCTGCCGATGTCTGGATAAGGCTGGAAGCATCGGTCGTCTACGACGTGCCGCAGCCGCCGGAGCTTTCCGAGAGCATTCAACAGGATCTGCTGGCCATGGTCCGCACCCTGAAGATGCATCAGATCGAGGGCGCCAGCGGTTACCAGCATTTGAAAGCCGACCTCGAGGAGCGCGCCGCGATCCGCAGCGGCGGCCACGCCAAACAGGTTCTGATCAGGACATTGCTGCTCGAATGAGAAAACTGCTTCTCGCCGCCGCGATCGTCGTCGCCGCCACTTCTGTCGCTGCTGCCCAGCAGCTCGACCTCGGCGGCATCGGCAAGGCCGACGGCGCCACTGTCGGCTACATCATCCAGATGTTCGGCCTGCTCACCGTGCTGTCGGTGGCGCCGGGCCTGTTGATCATGGTGACCAGCTTCACCCGATTCGTCATCGCCTTCTCGATCCTGCGCGCCGGCATCGGCCTGCAGTCGACGCCGGCCAACCTGATCCTGATCTCGCTGTCGCTGTTCATGACCTTCTACGTCATGGCGCCGACCTTCGACCAGGCCTGGAACACCGGCGTCAAGCCGCTGATGGACAACCAGATCAGTCAGACCGAGGCGTTCGAAAAGATCTCGGACCCGTTCCGCACCTTCATGCTGCACAATGTCCGCGACAAGGATTTCGACCTGTTCGCCGACCTCGCCCGCGAGCGCGGCCAGGTCGTTGCAAAGGAGACGGTCGACCTGCGCATCCTGGTGCCGGCCTTCATGATCTCGGAAATTCGGCGCGGCTTCGAGATCGGTTTCCTGATCGTGCTGCCGTTCCTCGTCATCGACCTGATCGTCGCCACCATCACCATGGCCATGGGCATGATGATGCTGCCGCCGACCGTCGTTTCGCTGCCCTTCAAGATCCTGTTCTTCGTCCTCATCGACGGCTGGAACCTGCTGGTCGGCAGCCTGGTGCGATCCTTCACCTGACCGCCTGCAAACCGACGTCGCGATTTTTTTGCAGTATCGCCCCCGTTAACCCTCTGGTTTAGCTGTTTGGTAGGGACTCGCCCTCATATTGCTCGCAGATGGCGGGTGATCGGGTCTCACGATCATTGGCATGATGCCGCTCCGTCATACCGGAAAAGCCGGTATGTCAAAAACACCCTGTAAAAATCAAGGTACGAGTAGCCATGTCCAGTATCATGACGAACGCCTCGGCGCTGACCGCGCTGCAGAGCCTGAACAACACCAACAAGCAGCTTGAAACCACCCAGGCCCGCATTTCGACCGGCTACCGCGTCGCCACCGCCAGCGACAACGCCGCCTACTGGTCGATCGCGACCTCGATGAAGTCCGACAACAAGGCCAACTCGGCCGTGCAGGACGCGCTCGGCCTCGGCGCCGGCAAAGTCGACACCGCCTACACCGCCATCAATGACGTCAAGGACCAGGTCGATCTGATCAAGTCCAAGCTGGTCACCGCTCGCGGCGCCAGCCAGGAAGACCAGCAGAAGATCGCGACCGAAATCAATGCCATCCAGGCGCAGATCAAGTCGTCGGTCACCAACGCCAACTTCGCCGGCTCGAACCTCCTGCAGAACGATGGCACCGCCGCGTCCGACCTGAAGATCGTTGCCTCCTACAACCGCACCGGCGCAGCCGTCACCATCGACACGATCGATGTCACGGCTGCCGACACGCAGGTTCTCGACGTGGCCGGCACGGGCGGCATCGTCGGCGGCCTGCTCGCCGCGGCGTTCTTCGATCCGAGCACCGCCCAGGTCACCGACGCGGCCATCGACACGGCACTGGGCAGCGTTGAAACCGCGCTTGCCAGCCTGTCCACCGGTGCTGCCTCGCTCGGCGCCGCCAAGTCGCGTATCGACACCCAGAAGAGCTTCCTGTCGAACCTGTCGGACTCGATCGACAAGGGCGTCGGCGCTCTGGTCGACGCCGACATGAACAAGGAATCGACCCGTCTGCAGGCCCTCCAGGTCCAGCAGCAGCTCGGCATCCAGGCGCTGTCGATCGCCAACGGCAACTCGCAGTCGATCCTGTCGCTGTTCCGCGGCTGATCTCTTCCCTTTACGACTGACAAAATCCGATCGGGCCGCGCCATCAGCGCGGCCCGATTTCTTTTTGCGGCTGTTGATTTTCACTTCAAAAGCCGGCCGATTTTGCTTTTGGCCAACGCCCGGAATGGCCTGTTTTAACACGCCATTAACCATATCTCGCTAGTCATGGTTAACCATACCATGGCGGGCAGGCCAGACGGTCGACGGGCTTGTGCCTACCCCCTGATGAAGTTGATCCGGCATGTGCGGGACATGCCAGTTTTGAAGAGGGGTAAATATCTTGGCAAGCATCATGACGAACGCCTCGGCGCTGACCGCGCTGCAGAGCCTGAACAACACCAACAAGCAGCTTGAAACCACCCAGTCGCGCATTTCGACTGGCTACCGCGTCGCCACCGCCAGCGACAACGCCGCCTACTGGTCGATCGCCACCACGATGAAGTCCGACAACAAGGCGCTTTCTGCCGTGCAGGACGCGCTTGGCCTCGGCGCCGGCAAGGTCGACACCGCCTACACCGCCATCACCGACATCAAGGACCAGGTCGACCTGATCAAGGCCAAGCTGGTCACGGCGCGCAGCGCCTCGAAGGACGACCAGCAGAAGATCGCCACCGAAATCAAGGCCATCCAGGATCAGATCAAGTCGTCCGTCACCAACGCCTCCTATGCCGGCTCGAACCTGCTGCAGAACGACGCCGCCGCGACCTCCGACCTGAAGATCGTCGCCTCCTACAACCGCACCGGCACGACCGTCGCCATCGACACCATCGACGTCAAGGCTGCCGACACCCAGGTTCTCGATCTTCCCGGCACGGGCGGCATCGTTGGCGCTCTGCTGGCGGCGACCTTCTTCGATCCCAGCACCACCCAGGTTCTCCCGGCGGCTATCGACACAGCACTGGGGACCGTTGAAACGGCGCTCGCCAAACTGTCCACCGGTGCCGCCTATCTCGGCGCCGCCAAGTCGCGTATCGACACCCAGAAGAGCTTCCTCTCGAACCTGTCGGACTCCATCGACAAGGGCGTCGGCGCGCTCGTCGATGCCGACATGAACAAGGAATCGACTCGTCTGCAGGCCCTGCAGGTCCAGCAGCAGCTCGGCATCCAGGCACTGTCGATCGCCAACGGCAACTCGCAGTCGATCCTGGCACTGTTCAAGCAGTAAGCGAAACCCGCTTTTCCCTTTAATTGAAGGGCCGCGCCGCCAGCGCGGCCCTTTCACTTTGTGGCTGTGTCTTGAAGCATGTCGTCGGCCCGGAACCGCTGCACACTTCCGGGCTACATGCTTATCATCTTCGCACAAGCTTCGCGGTCTAGTGTTCCCACGGACTATCATGCTGGGAGCGCTTGAATCGTGCCGGAACAGATCCAGAGCATCATCTCGAATCTCAAGGCGTTTGGCGTCAGGCGCCTCGTCATGCTGGCCGGCATCGCCGCGCTGGTGATGGCCGTCATCGGCATCGGCTCGGTCTATCTTAACCGCCCGGCTTATGAGACGCTCTATGTCGGGCTCGACCGCGCCGACGTGAACCAGATCGGCATGGTGCTTGGCGAAGCCGGCATCGGCTTCGATGTCGGCCCCGACGGCGCCTCCGTGCTGGTGCCGGCCGGCACTACGGCGCAGGCACGCATGCTGCTTGCCGAAAAGGGTCTTCCGACCAGCGCCAATGCCGGCTACGAGCTGTTCGATAATGTCGGCGCGATGGGCCTCACCTCCTTCATGCAGCAGATCACCCGTGTGCGGGCGCTGGAAGGCGAGATCGCCCGCACCATCCAGTCGATCGCTGGCATCAAGGCCGCACGCGTCCACATCGTCATGTCCGAGCGCGCCAATTTCCGCCGCGACGAACAGCAACCCTCGGCTTCGGTGGTCATCCGCTATTCAGGCATCGACGCGGAAAAGAGCGCCATGTCGATCCGCCATCTCGTCGCCGCCGCCGTCCCCGGCCTGTCGGCCGACAAGGTGACCGTGCTCGATTCCAACGGCAACCTTCTCGCCGCCGGCGACGATCCGTCCAACACCAGCGCTGCCCGCACGCTCGGTGTCGAGCAGACCGTCGAGGCGCAGATCGGCGACAACATCCGCCGCGCGCTGACGCCTTATCTCGGCCCCGACAATTTCCGCGCCAGCGTCAAGGCCGACGTCAACACCGACACCCGCCAGACCGAGGAGACGATCTTCGATCCGGAATCGCGTGTCGAGCGCTCGGTGCAGTCGGTGCGCGCCAATGAGAACAGCAATCAGAGGCAGGCTTCGACCCCGGCAACCGTCGAGCAGAACCTGCCGGAAACCCAGGCGACCAGCACCGACGGCCCGCAGACCTCATCGGAGAATGATCGCAAGGAGGAGATCACCAATTACGAGATCAACTCCAAGAAGATCGCCACAGTCTCCAACGGCTATTCCGTCACCAAGATGTCGATCGCCGTCGTCGTCAACCAGCAGCGGCTGATGACCATCCTCGGCAAGGACGCAACGCCCGAGCAGATCGCCAAGCGCGTTGCCGACATCCAGAAGATGGTGGCTTCGGCCACCGGCTTCGACGACAAGCGCGGCGACATCATCGATGTTTCGGCAGTCGAGTTCATCGACGGGCTGGACGGCGAGGCGGTCGAGCAGCCGGGCATAATGGCATCGATCGGAACCCATGTCGGCACGATGATCAATGCCGGCGCCTTCATCGTCGTAGTGTTCCTTGTCGCCTTCTTCGGATTGAAGCCGATGGCCACAGCGCTGACGGCACGGCCGACGCCGGCACTTGCCGGTCCGAGCTTCGACGATGTCCAGCGTTCGCTGCCGACACCTGAAACCACCGCCACCGCTGAACCCCCACCGGCCGCGTTGCCCAATAGCCGCCCCGGCCCGACCCCGCTCGACGACCTGCGCCAGAAGATCAGGCCTGCGCCGCAGGACAGGCTTGCCCGCATGGTCGACATCAATGAGGAGCGCACCGCGCAGATCCTGCGCAAATGGGCCGCCCAGGAAGCAGCAGTGTAGACCATGGCATCGGCAGCACTTTTCGACCTCTTGCCGGACTTCGGCGCACGCACGCAGCGCCCCGGCCAGTCGCCGCTCGCGGAGCCGAAGCAAGATACGCCGACGCCGCAAGCCGACATCGGCGCACTCATCGCCGAAGCGGTAACCGACGCGGAAGCGGCCCTTGAGGCGCGCCTCGCCGTCGCCCATCAGGCCGAACTCGAAGCACAGCGTCAGGCCAGTGCAGACGAAGCAAAGGCTTTTCTGGAAAGTTTTGGTGGCGATGTTGGCGCAGCCGTTGCCGCGCGTATCGAAATTATGGAGGCGCAGGTCAGCGATCTCATCGGCGCCACCGTTGCTCGCATTATTGGCGGCATCGTCAGCGAGGATCTGCAGAAGCGCTCATTGCAGGCGCTCGCCGGCACGATCCGCGAAGCCATCGGCGACAGCGAGGCGGTGCGCATTGCCGTGCGCGGGCCGCTCTCCTTGTTCGAGACACTGAAGGCTTCGCTTGGCCCACGCGCGGCCAATCTCGACTTCGTCGAGGCGGCCGGCTTCGACCTCACTGTCGCCATCGACGAGACGGTGTTCGAAACCCGTATTGCCGAATGGTCTTCCGCCTTGTCGGAGGCCCTGTCATGAGTGTTGTCGAGGCCGCAGACGCCAGACACGAGATCATCATCGTGCGGCGCAACCACGACGGCGACGACGAGGGCCATCATGGCGGCGTCTGGAAGATCGCCTTTGCCGATTTCATGACCGCCATGATGTGCTTCTTCCTCGTCATGTGGCTGATCAACGCCGCCAACGAGCAGACCAAGGCCGCCGTTGCCAGTTACTTCAACCCGGTCAAGCTGGTCGACCGCAACGCCAGCCGCAAAGGCCTTGAAGACTTGGGCGACGGACCGAGCAAGGTCGCACTGACGGCCGACGACCCGCAGGACAAGACCAGCAAGGTCGGACAGGACGGCGGCGCCGCCGCCGGCACTTCGGACAGGACGAAGTCGAAGGAAGCAGCGCCGAAGACGGATCTTTCCGACGAGCATCTGTTTGCCGATCCCTATGCGGTGCTGTCGGAAATCGCCACCGACACCGGCGTCATGCAGAACGTCAGCGAGAAGGGCGATGGCGGCGCGCAGAATTCCGGCCCGGCCACCGGCGCATCGGGCGGCCAGTCCTATCGCGACCCGTTCGCGCCGGATTTCTGGTCGCAGCAGGTGGCAGCACCTGGCGCCGAAGCCACCGCCGAGCGCAGCAAGATTGAAGGCGATCCGCTGAAGCCCGGCGACAAGGCTGCGAAGGAGCAAGTGGCGCAGGTGAAGGCGGTGCCGCCCGCACCGCCGCTGACGGCGGCGCCGCTTGAGCCGCTGGCGAAATCCGCATCCGACAAGCCGCTGACCAAGGCCGAAGCAAAGGCTGAAGCGAAGGCTGAAGCGAAAAAGGCGGAGATCGCAAAGGCTGAGGCCGGCGAGCCGCAAGACAGCGCCAAGCCTGAAGACAAGCCCGAGGTGGCGGAAAAGGCGCCGACGGCCGCTGCCGTCAAAGCCGCGGCTCAGGTCAAGCAGGAACTGGCCGACGCTTTCAAGCCCGGGGACAAATTGCACGACGGCGTCTCCGTTGAGGCCACCGACAAGGGTGTCGTCATCTCGATCACCGACCAGCTCGATTTCGGCATGTTCGAGATCGGATCGGCGGTGCCGAGGCGTGAATTGGTGCTGGCGATGGAAAAGATCGGCCGCATCGTCAACGCCCAGAAAGGCACGATCAGCATCAACGGTCACACCGATGCGCGGCCGTTCCGCAGCGACACTTACGACAATTGGCGGCTGTCCACGGCGCGTGCGCATTCGGCCTATTACATGCTGGTGCGCGGCGGCGTCGACGAGCGCCGCATCACCGAGGTCGCCGGCTTCGCTGACCGCGAGCCGAAAATTGCAGCCGACCCGATGGCGGCCGCCAACCGCCGCATCGAGATCCTGATGGCGACCGACGGATGAGGCCCGCCGCCATCATCGGCCGCGCCGTCGGCCTGCTGCTGCTGAGCGTTGCCTATCCATGGGCGGCTTCTGCCGAGGACGGCCTGCAGCCCTATCAATTGGTGCGCTCGCTGCAACTGGTCCAGGACCGCATCGCCGCCGGCGACCATGCAGCGCTGCCGATGCAGGCCAAGCTGCTGGAAATGACCGACACCAGGCTGCGCGCCGCGGACACCGAGGATTTCAGCGACCCCAAGAATTTTCGCGCGCTGCTGGTCTACGGCATGAGCGGCGGCAACCCCGTCACCGTCGAAGCAGCCGTTTCGCGCGCCAAGGCCGACGCGCAAGACCTCGCTATCGCCAAAGGCATTGTCGACTATCTCAGCGGCCGGCCGGCCGCTGCGATCGAGGCGCTGAAACCGATCGACCCGATGACGCTGCCCGCCGATCTCGGCGCCTTCCTGGCGCTGGTCAAGGGTTCTCTGCTCGCCACCGAGGAACCGGCGGCCGCACTTGCATTGCTTGACGATGCCCGCCTGCTCAGCCCCGGCACGCTTGTCGAGGAAGCAGCGTTGCGCCGCTCGGTCGCCATTGCCGCCGCGCAAGGCGATGGCGCGCGCTTCGCGCTGGCCTCGACCCAATATGTCGAGGACTACCTCTATTCGCCCTATGCCAGCCAGTTCGCCGACGCCTTCGTCTCGGGCGTCATCACGCTGCACATGGCGATCAGCCAGGACAAGCTCGCCGACATCACAGCCATGATGGATCCCGAGCGCGAGAAGGTGATCTACCTGCGCATCGCCCGCCGCGCCGCGATCGACGGCTTCGCCGATCTGTCAGCCTACGCCTCGGCCAGGGCCGAACAGGGCCGCGACGGCATCCACAACCAGGATGACCCGCGCGCGCAACTCTATTCCAGCCTGTCCACGGTGACATCAGGCACCATCGATGAGGTCCGTGCCAAACTCTCCAGGATCGATCGCAGCCAGCTTTCACAGAGCGACCGCGATTTGCTCGATGCCGCGCAGGCCGTGGCCGGCGAAGTGATCGCGCCGCCGGCGCCGCTGCCTGCCCAAAAACCCTCGCCGGCCGCGGCCAAACCGGAGCCGGTCAAGACAGTGGCCGCGGCAAGCCCCGATGAGCCTGAACTGCCGCTCGTCGAAGGCGCAATGCCGGAGCAGCCTGCCGCTGCATCCGACGGGACGGTCACGTCGGCACCCCAAGCGCCCAGCGAACCGCCCGTGAGGGCAAGCGCGCCCGAGACAAAGGCGCCGGAAGCACCGTCTGTCGCCGCTGCCAGCGATACCGCTGCTGTCGTGCCGGTATCGGCGCCCGCCGCTGAGCCAGCCGATCCCACCGACGCCGCCATGGCCAAGACGCGTCGCCAGCTCGATTTGATTGACCAGATGCTTGGAGCAGCTCCGAAATGACCACCAATGTTGGCCAGGCCGCGCCGGGATTTGCTCCGACGAATGCTGGAACGAAGCTGTCGGCGCCGAATGACAAAGGCGATGACAAAAGCTTCGGCGAGATGCTGCGCGGTGGTGAGAATTCGACGCCGAAAAGCCAGGGAGCGACCGAGACCGGTCCGCACAATCCGCGCTGGGCCAAACTCGTCCCGGTTGGTCCGGACAAAAACGAAACCGTACACACCGAGACGGGCAAGACGGCAGCGAAATCCGCTGCCGGAAAGGCCGCGAAAGATCACGCCGATGGTGGTCCGGACAAAGCATCCGCAGACGCCGAAATGATCGGAGAAGCCGCAGGCACACCGCCACTCCAGGATCATCTGCCATTGGTGTTGGCGCTGCATGATATCAGACATTTCTCGACGGTCAGGACAGGTGGGAACGGCGCACCAACGAATGAACAGACCGGGCAACCGGCGCTCGACGGCGAAGCGGCTTCCGCGCAGACGCCGCCTTTGTCGCTGAAGAAATACCGCGCGGCATCGGGCGTCGAAAACAGCCTCGACACGACGCCGCGATCCGAACGGGTCAAGGCCGCCGCGACCCAGGATAAAGGGCAAAAGCTGGACGCGATCGGACCCCAATCCGGCAAGCTGCCGCATCAGGACGGCGTGACGCTCTCTTTGCCGACGGACCAGACGGCAGGCGACGGCTCCGCGCCTGAGGCAAAGCGGTCCGCGCCAGTGTTGAAGGGCGTCGACGGCGCTCATTCCACCGCATCATCCACGCCCGGAAAACCGGCTCCGCCCGCCGGGCGCGTCGACATTGTCGCCGAGCAGAACTTCCCGACGCCGGCGCAAAGCCCGATGAGCCAGACGACTTCGGCTGTGATCGACGCGCTGGCTTCGGACAACGGCTTGCGGCAAGCGGTTTCGACACCCTCTGCGACCGCCCAGGCGGCCGGTTCTGTTGCCGTTCCGACACATATATTGAAGATCGAACTGCACCCGGCCGAACTCGGCATGGTCACCGCCAGCCTCAGGCTCGCCGGGGAGCAACTTTCGATAGAGTTGAAGCCCGAAACCCATGAGGCGTATCGCCGTCTCGCCAGCGATAGCGAGGCCATCATCAAGTCGCTGCGCGGGCTCGGGTTCGACGTCGACAAGGTCACCATCATGCAACCCTCGATAGCAGCCCATGCGCCAGCGCGCAGTGATGCAAGCAACTCCCAGCCGATGCCGCAAGGCCGCGACCAGTCGGCTTTTCAGCCCGGGAACTCGAGCGGCAACAATGCAGGTTCGGGCGGTCAGCACTCGGGAAGAAACCGCAATGACGATGCACAGGAATTCGGCCGCCCCAGTGCGCCTGCTCGCGAGCGCGCTGGCGACGATATGTTTATCTAGCCTCATCATCCAGGCCGCCAGCGCCGCGACCAATCCTTGCGAGCCGGAGATCCTGCGCGCCGCCGACCGCTATGGCGTGCCTGCCGGCATCCTCTATGCCGTCGGCTTGACCGAGACCGGCAAGAAGGGAAGTCTTCAGCCTAATGCATTGAATATAGAGGGAAAAGCGGTTTTTCCAAGGAGTCGGAGTGAGGCCCTGGCTACCTTCGAAGCAGCTCGGCGCGAGGGCAAGACGCTCATCGATCTAGGCTGCATGCAGATCAACCATCACTATCACGCCTCACATTTTCGCAGCGTCGACGACATGCTCGACCCGCGCCAGAATGTCGACTACGCCGCACGCTTCCTGGCCAGCCTGCATGCCCGTCACGTCAGCTGGTCGATGGCTGTCGCCCGCTACCATGCCGGGCCCGACAATGATCCCGCGCAGAAGTTCTATGTCTGCCGCGTCATCGCCAATATGGTCGCCACCGGCTTCGGCAAATGGACAGCAAACGCCCGCAGCTTCTGCAACCCATAGGCGCATCCGTCTTTCCTGGATGTGCGCAAGCCGCGTGCCCGCCGATGCCCCGGCGCGTCACCTCTATCGCCAGCCAACGATACAACCTCGTGACTGCCGTTATTTCGAAACTCGAAATAACTCCCAAGAAAATAGCTACAAGAAATGATGGTTGTTCAGGATTCCCGGCACCGGTTACGCCTCTTCCCACGGGGCAGATGATCTGATTCGGAGGCGGGCCGATGATTGTAATCGTTGACGAGCGTGAGCTCGTAACTGAGGGATACAATTCACTTTTCGATCGTGAGGGCGTTGCCTGTGCAGGCTTTGCTCCCGGAGAATTCGGCGAGTGGGTGACATCGGCCGCCGACACCGATTTGAAGTCGGTCCGCGCCTTCCTCATCGGCGACTGCCGCGAAGGCGCCATCTCGCCACGCCAGATCCGCGACCGCACCGGCGCTCCGGTCATTGCGCTCAGCGAACAGCACTCGCTCGAGAACACGCTGCGGCTGTTCGAGAGCGGCGTCGACGACGTCATTCGCAAGCCGGTCCACATCCGCGAGATCCTTGCCCGCATCACCGCCATTCGCCGCCGCGCCCACGAAGACGTCAGCTATACCGAGATCGGCGCCATGCGCATCTTCATGGACGGTCGCGATCCCGAGATCGACGGCCAGCCGCTACCCTTGCCGCGCCGCGAGCGCCGCATTCTCGAATATCTGGCGAGCAACCGTGGACGCCGCGTCACCAAGACCCAGGTCTTCAATGCCATCTACGGCATCTTCGACGAAGAGGTCGAGGAGAACGTGGTCGAGAGCCACATCTCCAAATTGCGCAAGAAGCTGCGCGAGAAGCTCGGCCATGACCCGATCGATTCCAAGCGCTTCCTCGGCTACCGGCTGGTCTACTGATGCCGGTCTGCGCCAGCCTCGCGCAAGACAGAAATCATACCCTCGTGGCCACAGCCATGGGCCCAACGATCATGGGCATTGAGGAGACGTTTCGATGAGCCTTTACGGAATGATGCGGACCGGTGTTTCCGGCATGAACGCTCAGGCCAACCGCCTGTCGACGACAGCCGACAACATCGCCAATTCCGACACCACCGGCTACAAGCGATCCTCGGCCGAGTTTTCCACGCTGATCATGCCGCAAGTCGGCGGCGCCTATAATTCCGGCGGCGTCAACACCACCATCCGCTCGGCGATCAGCGCCCAGGGCGTGCTGCAATACACGACCTCGGTCTCCGACCTTGCAGTCAACGGCAACGGTTTCTTCGTCGTCCAGGATCCCAGCGGCACGCCTTTTCTCACCCGCGCCGGCGCGTTCGTTCCCGATGCCCAGGGCAGGCTGGTCAATGCGGCCGGCTACCAGCTGATGGCCTACAGCTACGCCAATGGCACGCCGGCGGCGACCGCCAACGGCTTTGAGGGCCTGGTGCCGGTCCAGATCTCCGACCAGGAAATGACGGCAACGCCGAGCACCACGGGCAACTTCAACGCCAATCTGCCGGCCGGCGCCACGCCGCCCGCCGGTCCGCTGCCGTCGACCAACAGCGCGACCGCGGAATACACATCGAAATCCTCGATGGTCACCTACGACAATCTCGGCAACAAGAAGCTGCTGGATGTCTATTTCACCAACACCGGCACCGGCACCTGGTCGGTCTCCGTGTTCGATCAGTCCAAGGCGACGCCCGGCACTTCCTTCCCTTATACGGGTGGCGCGCTGGCCACGACCAACCTGACTTTCGATACCACCACCGGCAAGCTCACCGGCGCCGTCGACTCTATTACGATCCCCGTGCCCGGCGGTGCGTCACTCGATCTCGATCTGTCCAAGCTGACCCAGCTCGGCACCGGCTTCACCGTCTCCGAGGCCAAGGTCAACGGCAACGCTCCCAGCACCATCGAAAAGATCCAGATCGGCGAGGACGGCGTCATCTACGCCCAGTACCAGGATGGCTCGACCAAGCCGCTGTTCAAGATCCCGCTGGCCGACGTTCAGAGCGCCGACAACCTCACCGCACTGCCCGGCAATGTCTATGCGCAATCCACCGATTCCGGCACCGTGCGCATCGGCTTTGCCAATGAAGGCAAGCTCGGCAGCATCGTCTCCGGCGCGTTGGAAAACTCCAACGTCGATATCGCCGAGGAATTGACCAACATGATCGCGGCGCAGCGCAGCTACACCGCGAATTCGAAAGTATTCCAGACCGGTTCCGACCTCATGGACGTCCTTGTCAACCTGAAGAGATAAACGACGGGTGCTAGGGGGATGAACCCAAAACAGAGCGGCGCAGTGCGCGGATTTCAAATTCAAGGCCACACCGGCAGACCGGCTCGTGTGGTTTTGAATTGGAGGTTGCCGAACGCTGACGCCGCCGACAGGGCAGAAACGTCATCCCCTCCCCACTGGCCTCGTGAAAGACCCGCATGTCGCTGACTTCCGCATTGACCATAGCCCAGCAGTCGCTTCAGACCACGTCGAAGCAGACCAGCGTCCTTTCCCGTAACATCGCCGACGCCAGCAACGCCGACTATGCCCGTCGCACGGCGGTCGTCGTCAGCACAGCGCCCGGCGCCCGCTCGGTCGAGATCCAGCGCGCCACCAACGCGCTGCTGTTTCGCCAGAACCTCGGCGCGCAGTCAGCGTGGAGCGGCCAGAGCACGCTTTACAGCGGCATTGACCGGCTCGCCGTTGCCGTCAACGGCGTCGACAATGCCTCCTCCGCCTCGACCGCGATCGGCAAGCTGCAGAACGCGCTGCAGCTTTATGCTGCCACGCCATCAAACCAGAATCTCGGCTCCAGCGTCATCGACGCGGCCCAGCAGGTGGTGCGCGCGCTGAACGACGGCACCAACGCAATCCAGGATTTCCGCACTCAGGCCGATGGCGAGATCGCCACCGCTGTCGACGATCTAAACTCGCTGCTCAGCCAGTTCCAGAACGCCAACAAGGCCGTCATCTCCGCAACCCGATCGGGCACGGACGCATCCGACGCGCTCGACCAGCGCGACGCATTGCTGAAGAAGATCGCGGACTATGTGCCGGTGTCGACCTTCACGCGCGGCGACAACGACATGGTCATCACCACCAAGGACGGCACGACGCTGTTCGAGACCATTCCGCGCTCGGTCGCCTTCACGCCGTCGCCGGGCTATACGGCCGGCACGCCCGGCAACACCATCTATATCGACAATGTTCCGGTCGGCGCCGGAAGCGGCGGCAACGCCAGCGCCGACGGCAAGCTCGCCGGACTGCTCACCTTGCGCGACGGCGTCGCCGCGACCATGCAGAGCCAGCTCGACGAAGTTGCGCGCGGCCTCATCACCGCCTTTGCCGAGACAGCACCTTCGCAGCCCGACCAAACCGGCCTGTTCACCTGGTCCGGGGCGCCGGCCATTCCTGCGGCCGGCACGCTGATCGACGGCCTTGCCGGCTCGATCAAGGTCAACGCCGCGATGGACCCAAGCGTCGGCGGCAATCCGGTGCTGCTGCGCGACGGCGGCGTCAATGGCGCTGCCTATGTCGCCAACACCGCCGGCAACGCTTCCTATTCGCAGCTGCTGATCGGCTATGGCGACAAGCTCGACAAGCCGATGCCTTTCGACGCTGCTGCCGGCATCACGGTCACCTCCAGCGTCTCCGACTACGCCGCCAATGCCATTGGCTGGTTCGAGGGCCAGCGCCAGCAGGCCTCGAGCAACGCCGACGCCAAGGAGGCATTGGCCGCGCGCACCGCCGAGGCGCTGTCCAACGACACCGGCGTCAATGTCGATCAGGAAATGTCGCTGCTGCTCGACCTCGAACACACCTACCAGGCGTCGGCGCGCATGATGAAAACCGTCGACGACATGCTGTCGGCCCTGCTCGATGCCGTGGGATAAGCCATGAAAGCCACATCCGTCTCCTCAGCCGCTCTTTCCAACGCCGCGCGCTATCAGCAGATGCGCATGCAGGCCGAACTGGTCAAAGCCACCAAGGAATCGACGACCGGCACGGTTGCCGATGTCGGTCTGGCGCTCGGCGCGCGCACCTCGCAGGCGGTGACCTTCTCGCGCGATCTCGATCGGCTGAACGTCATCATCGATTCCAATTCGCTGGTCACCGCCCGGCTGTCCTCGACGCAGGACGCGCTTGGCCAGCTCTCCGACACCGCGCAGAACCTGCTGACCGCGCTGACCGCCGCCGGCAATTCCTCGAGCACCATCACGCAGCAAGCCGGCAAGGCTGCCATGCAGCAGATGACCTCGATCCTCAACGCCAGCGTCAACGGCGAATATCTGTTTGCCGGCACCAACACCGACGTCAAGCCGATCGACGACTTCACCGCCGCCGGCTCGCCTGCCAAGGCGGCGTTCGACGCTTCCTTCACCTCCTATTTCGGCTTTACCCAGAACGATCCGCTCGCCGCCAACATCACCGCCGCCCAGATGGACGGCTTCATCACCAGCAATGTCGTGCCGCAGTTCATGGGCGCGGGCTGGCAGGCCAACTGGTCGAATGCCACTGACCAGCAGATCGTCAGCCGCATCTCGCTCGGCGAAACCACCCAGACCTCGGCCAGCGCCAATGACGACAGCATCCGCAAGCTCGCCATGGCTTCGGCCATGGTCACCGGCCTGCTTTCCGGCAACCTCAGCCAGGCGGCGAAGACCACCGTTGTCGGCCGCGCCCAGGCTATGGTCGGCGAGGCGCTCGGCGGGCTTGGTCAGCTGCAAGCCGAGACCGGCCTTGCCCAAAAGCGTGTGTCCGACGCCAGCGACCGTATGAAGACGCAGGTCGATTTGTTCGAACGCCACATTCTCGACCTGGAAGGCGTCGATCCGGCCGAAGCTGCCACCCGCGTCGCGGATCTGACGCAGCATATCGAGACGTCCTTCGCGCTGACCGCCCGCCTGCAGCAGATGAGCCTGCTGAACTACCTGACCTGAACACTCTCAACCGCACGGTAGAGCCAAACGATGTACCAACTCTCCTACGCCGACATTCAGACCGACTCCGTTGCCGACGCGAAGGATCGCGAGCGGCAGCTGTTGACCCGCTCGATAGAAATGCTCGCGGCGGCGGCGGCTGTCGGCCACACTTCGATGGAGGCGGTCGAGGCGCTGCACTTCACCAACCGGGTCTGGACGACGTTTGTCGAGGATCTCGGTTCCAGCGACAATGTCCTGCCCAAGGAGCTGCGTGCCAATCTCATCTCCATCGGCATGTGGCTGCTGCGCGAGACCGAGGACATCCGCCAAGGCCGCACCGACAATTTCGAAGGGCTGATCGAAGTGTCCCAGATCATCCGGGACGGCATTCAATGACCAACACGCTGAAGATATCGCTGAAGCCGAACGAGAAGATCTACATCAACGGCGCCGTCATCCGCGTCGACCGCAAGGTCACCGTCGAATTGATGAACGACGTGCAGTTCCTGCTCGAGAACCACGTTATCCAGGCTGACGACGCCTCGACGCCGCTGAAGCAGCTCTATTTCATCCTGCAGGTGATGCTGATGAACCCGGCCGGCGCCGCCGAGGCGCGCGCCATGTTCCGCCGCTCGCTGCCTTTGCTTTTGGCAAGCTTCGAGGACGAGCAGATCAGCGGCGCGCTGAAGCAGATCGACCGCATGGTCGGCGAAGACCATATTTACGAAGCGCTGAAGGCAATCCGCGCGCTTTATCCGCTCGAGCGACGCGCGCTTGGCGGCAATGACGATGTTCAGGGTGCAAAGCGCCCGCAGGCCATGGGAGCACGATTCTGATGAATGTGGACATGACGACGCAGATTCCAACTGGCGCCAACCAGGCCACGGAGCAGAAATCGAAGACAGCGGTCGACTACCAGTCGTTCCTGAAACTGCTGATCGCCGAGATGAAGAACCAGGATCCGACGAAGCCGATGGATTCGACGCAGTATGTCGCCCAGCTCGCCACCTTCTCGCAGGTCGAGCAATCGGTGCAGACCAACACCAAGCTCGACCAGATCATGCAGTCCTCGGCACTGTCCCAGGCGGACGCGCTGATCGGCCGCTCGATCACCTCGGCCGACGGCAAGACGACGGGTGTCGTGGCCTCCGTCAAGCTTGCCAGCAACGGCCTGATCGCAGTGCTGCAGAACGGCACCGAAGTGCCGGTCGGCGCCGGCGTTTCGATAAAGCCGGCCGCTTAGGCCGGTTCCGTAGAGGCGCGCTCCTATGAACGAGGCCGATGCACTCGACATCGTCCAGTACGCGGTGTGGACGGTGCTTGTCGCTTCGGCGCCGGTGGTGCTGGTCGCCATGGCGGTCGGCATCGGCATCGCGCTGATCCAGGCCCTGACCCAGATCCAGGAAATCACCCTCACCTTCGTGCCTAAGATCGTCGCCATAATGCTGGTCGTGGCGCTGACCGGTCCGTTCATCGGCAGTCAGATCTCGGCCTTCACCAACGTCATCTTCGAGCGCATCCAGAACGGATTCTAGAAGCAATTCCAGGAAAAGTGCGTAGCGCTTTCCCTGAGGAATTGCGGAACAACGAGACACGCTTGCAGCCTGCTTGGTTCCGGCTAGATTGCGAACCATGACCCAGGCAACACCGACCGGCAGGCCATGTGCGGAATAGCCGGCGTCTGGCGCAAGCGAAACCCGATCGACGCCAACGACCTGTCGGATGTCGCCGGCATGATGCAGGCGCTGGTGCATCGCGGCCCCGACGATCACGACAGCTGGCACAACAAGCGGCTGGCCCTCGGACACCGCCGGCTGAGCATCATCGACCCCTCGCCCGCCGCCCGCGAACCGATGCTGACCGCATCCGGCGAGGGTGTCCTCGTCTATAATGGCGAGGTATACAATTACCGCGCGTTGCGCGAAACGCTGCAAGCGCAAGGCGTCGCCTTTCGCACCGTCTGCGATGCCGAAGTGGTGCTCGAAGCCCTGCACCATTGGGGTCCTGAGAAGGCGGTGCCGCTGTTCGACGGCATGTTTTCCTTCGCCTATTTCGACGCCCGCAACAATGCGCTGTGGCTCGCCCGCGATCGTCTCGGCATCAAGCCGATGTCGGTGGCCGATACGCCGGAGCGGATCGTGTTTGCCTCGGAAGACAAGGCGATCCTTGTCTGCAACGGTTTTCCACGCGACATCGACAGGCGCGAGATGACCTTGCGACTGGCCTGGCAAAGCCGTGATTCCAGCTACAGCCTGTTCGACCGCATCGAGCGGCTGCCGCCCGCCGGCCTGTGGAAGATCACCGATGACGGCATCGAGAAGCGCCGCTTCTGGCATGTGCTGGACGTGCTGGACACCGCACGCATCACCGGCGACGTATCCTCGGACGCACAGCATATGGCGACGCTGGAGGCGCTGCTCGTGGACAGCGTCGGGCTTCACTGCATCGCCGATGCCGGCGTTGCCACGGCTTGCAGCAGCGGCGTCGATTCCGGCTTGATCACCGCGCTGGCTAAGCGGTTCAGGCCGGAGCTCCACGGCTATGTCGTCGACCCCCAGCTCGGCCACAGCGAGGTCGAGGACGCCGAACGCACCGGCCGCCATGTCGGCGTGCCCTTGCGCCGGGTGCCGGTCGACAGGAACCGGTTCTTCGAACTTTGGCCGAAGGTCATCTGGCATCTGGAGAGCGATGGCTGGCACGCCAGCCATGTCGCGCTGCTGGCGCTTGCCGAACAATGCCGGGCCGACGGCATTAAGGTGCTGCTGACCGGTGAAGGCGCCGATGAATTGTTTGGCGGCTATGCCTTGCAGGCCTCGAGCATGAAGATGTGGCGCGACTGGTCTTGGCCCCGGCGGCTGTTGCATTCGAAGCGCTCGCTCGACCGGAGATTCGAACATCAGCGCCGTGCCCCCTACAGGCTCTCGGCCGGAGCCGGGTCGACGAAGGACCGCAGCATGGTCCTCCGCGCTTTGTCGCCGGAGCTGAACTTCCTGCAGACCGAGATCTTCGATCGCCTCGACCCGGTGACCCCGCCTGGCGATCGCGCGTTCCTCGGAAGCTGCCTCTATGATCTCTATTCGCATCTGCAGGACCTGCTGCACCGGCACGACCGGCTGAGCATGGCGGCGTCCGTGGAGCTCCGGGTGCCGTTTCTGGAAAACCGGCTGATCGACTTTGCGATCCATCTCCCGAGGCGGCAGAAATACCGCGACAAGACTGGAAAGTGGCTTTTGCGGCAGGTCGCGCAAAAGCATATCCCGCGCCAGAATGTCCAGGCGCGCAAGATCGGTTTCGCTATGTCGTCGCAATTCTCGGCCGGCACGGAGACCTTGCTGCGCGGCGGGCTGCTGCGCGACGCGCTGAAATGGCCCGCCGCGAATGTGGAGGACATGATCCAGTTCGCGCGGCGCGAGGAACCGTCCAGGCTGCGGCTTGTCGGTATGGAGCTCTTCCTGCGCCTTCACGCTGGCGGCGAGACCATGGGCACGCTCACCGAAGCGTTGTATGCCGCCGCCCAG
Source organism: Hyphomicrobiales bacterium (assembly GCA_900472295.1). Lineage (GTDB taxonomy): Bacteria > Pseudomonadota > Alphaproteobacteria > Rhizobiales > Rhizobiaceae > Mesorhizobium. The sequence goes on from UCIA01000007.1 coordinate 245,360, forward strand.
GACAGAAGCTGACCTCCACCGCAAGGCAGCTCGCGCGTGGACCAACGAGAACCTTGCTCTGGGTAGCGGACCCTTGCCGGCTGACGTATTTTCGCCTTGCTATCCTGTTGTTGGACCATGATGTTTTTCGAAGGCGCGTTCGCCCTTTTGGATGTCGTGCTCTATTTCAAGCGGATGCCCTGATTGTCGTCTCGGCGGACGAAACCAGCGCATGAAAATGGGACAGGTCTGATGATCGATGACGAGCCGGACAGCGAACGCGTTTCGGCGCTGGCGCCGTTTCGGCACGGCATTTTCCGCGCCGTCTGGTCGGCCAGCCTGGTGTCGAATTTCGGTGGCCTGATCCAGGGCGTCGGCGCCGCCTGGATGATGACCACCATCGCCACCTCGCCCTATCAGGTGGCGCTGGTCCAGGCTTCGGCCACTTTGCCGATCATGCTGTTTGCGCTCGTTGCCGGCGCCATTGCCGACAGCTTCAACCGGCGCAAGGTGATGCTGATCGCCCAGATCTTCATGCTGGTCATCTCGGCGCTTCTAACGCTGTTCACCTGGAACGGCTGGATGACGCCGTGGACGCTGCTTGCCTTCACCTTCCTGATCGACAGCGGCACGGCGCTCAACAACCCGTCCTGGCAGGCATCGGTCGGCGACATGGTGCCGCGCAACAAGCTGCCGGCGGCCGTTGCGCTCAATTCGCTCGGCTTCAACCTGACCCGCAGCGTCGGCCCGGCGATCGGCGGCATAATCGTTGCCGCCGCGGGTGCGGCGGCAGCTTTTGCCGCCAATGCGCTGAGCTATATCGGCCTCATCATCGTGCTCTTCCGCTGGAAGCCGGAGCTGCCGGTCTCGACACTGCCGCGCGAGACGCTGGGAGCGGCGATGGGCGCCGGCCTGCGCTATGTCGCCATGTCGCCCAACATCGGCAAGGTGCTGGTCAGAGGCCTGGCCTTCGGCTTCAGCGCCGGCGCTGTGCTGGCGCTGCTGCCACTGGTGGCGCGCGACGTCGTCAAGGGTGACGCCTTGACCTACGGCATCATGCTTGGTGCCTTCGGCATCGGCGCCGTTGGCGGCGCGCTGATCAGTGTGCGTCTGCGGCAATTGCTGTCCAGCGAGACGATGGTGCGCATGGCCTTTGCCGGCTTCGCTGTCTGCGCCTTCAACGCCGCCATCAGCCACAATGCCTGGCAGACGTCGGCGGGCCTGCTCATCGGCGGCGCCTGCTGGGTGATCGCGCTGTCGCATTTCAACGTCACCGTGCAGTTGTCGACGCCGCGCTGGGTGGTCGGCCGGGTGCTGTCGGTCTACCAGACGGCGACCTTCGGCGGCATCGCGCTGGGCAGCTGGATCTGGGGCGTCGTCGCCGATGCGCACGGCGCCGAAACCGCGCTGATCGCGGCAGCCATCGCGATGCTCATCGGCGGCGCCATCGGCTTCCTCCTGCCGCTGCCGCAGCAGGCTACGCTCAACCTCGATCCGCTCAACCGCTTCAAGGAGCCGCATCTCGGCCTCGATCTCAAGCCGCGCAGCGGCCCGATCGCCATCATGATCGAGTATGTCATTCGCGACGAGGACGTGCCCGAATTCCTCGCCACAATGGCCGAGCGCGGCCGCATCCGCCGCCGCGACGGCGCCCGCAACTGGACGCTTGCGCGCGACCTCGAAAACCCATCCGTCTGGATCGAGCACTACCACACGCCGACATGGCTGGAGTACATCCGCCACAACCGGCGCGCCACCCATGCCGACGCCTTCGTCACCGAGCGGGTGCGGGCGCTGCACAGCGGCGACGAGCCGCCGCGCGTGCGCCGCCTGATCGAACGCCCGACGACCGCCGGCACCGCGCTGGTCTCACCGAAGGGGCCGATCGACCACTGACTTCGTCAGGCCTGGTGACGCCTGTCAGCCGGCGCTCTGGATCATGTAGAGCTTGCGCGTCGTCTCGTGAATCCGCCATTCACCCTTCCAGCCCTGCGGCAGAACCAGCAAATCGCCCGGACCGAGTTCGCGCACCTCGCCATCAGCACGGCTCAGTTCCACCCGCCCCGAAATGATGTGGCAGATCTCTGAGGAGTCCGAACGATCGGCGGTGAAACGGCCGGGCGTGCATTCCCAGATGCCGATGTCGACGGTTCCGTCCGGCGACTGGAAGAACGAGCGCACGGCCTCGACCTGATCTCCTTCGATGGAGGTCGGCTTGGGTGAGAATGCGCCGATCTCGGCCTTGGCGAGATCGTGGAAAGTCGAAAGGTCGATCAAGTCGGGCTCCATGGATGAGAGCAATTCCAGGAAAAAGTGTGCAGCGGTTTTCCGTCCGGAATTGCGTGAAACAAAACAAACTAGAGTGGTTCGGCAAACGCCGAGCCGCTCTAGTGGCCGGTGATGCTGTCGGCAATGGCCGCCAGCTTCGATGTGTGTGCAAGCCCTGCCGCCTCGCGGCGGTCGGCGACACTGTAAAGCTGGTACATCGAGTGCACGCCGAGCCAGCGGAAAGGTTCCGGTTCCCATGGCCGGACCTTGCGGTTGACCCAGGGCAGCTGCGTCAACTCGGTTTTTGCTCCGAGAACAAGATCGGCAAGCGTCCGCCCCGACAAGTTGGAGCTGGACACGCCGAGCCCGACATAGCCGCCGGCCCAGCCGATGCGGGTTGCGGGATCGAGGCCGACCGTCGTGCACCAGTCGCGCGGCACGCCGAGCACGCCGCACCAGGCATGGTCGATGCGGCATCCCTTGGTCTGCGGCAACAGCGTCGTCAGGATCGTGTGCAGCTGGTCGATCGTGGCTTGCTGCGTCTGGCCGTTGACGTCGGTGCGCGAGCCATAGCGGTAAGGCACGCCGCGTCCGCCCATGGTGATGCGGCCTTCGCGCGTGCGCTGCGCATAGCAATAGGCATGCGCGGCATTGCCGAGCAGCTCGTGCCCTTCCCAGCCGATATCGCGCCAGAGTTCAGGCGACAGCGGCTCGGTCACGATCTGGGCGCTGTTGAGCGCCAGCCAGGTCCGCTCCTCGCCGGGAATACCGGCTGTGAACCCTTCAGTCGCGCGGATGATCGTCTCGGCCCGCACCGTGCCGCGGTCCGTCGTCACGCTGCCCGTGGCGATCGTGGTCACCGTCGTCTTCTCATAGATCGGCACGCCCAGCCGCTCGACGGCATCGGCCAGTCCGCGCACCAGCTTGGCCGGCTGCACCCGCGCCTGGCCATGGACGACGAAGCCGCCCATGACATTGCGGATGTTGATACGCGCGCGCGTCGCGGCTTCATCCAGCATCTCGACGCGGTTCGGATCGACATCCCACGAGCGGATCGTCTCGCATTCCTCGCGCACCCGTTCCATCTGCGCCGGATTGGTCGCCACCGTCAGATTGTCGACGCGGCGAATGTCTGCGTCGATGCCTTCCTCGGTCGCCACACGGATCACCTCATCGACGCAACCAGCCATCGCCGCCTGCATCGCCATCACGCCTTGCCGGCTCGATGTCTTGAGGTACTTTTCGCGCGACCAGCTGAAGCCGCCCGACAGCCAGCCGCCATTGCGGCCCGAGGCGCCGAAGCCAGCGAACTCGCGCTCGATGATGACGACCCGCAGCGATGGCCGCGCCTTCTTGAGATAGTAGGCGGTCCACAGGCCGGTATAGCCGGCGCCGACAATGGCGACATCGGCTTCGGTGTCGCCGGGCAAGGGCGGCCGAGGTGCAGGGATCGCCCCCAAATCCGCATACCAGAACGATATGTCGCCGTTGCGCTTGGCTTGCATGGAAATGACTTTCAGATGGATCAGGCCAGAGGGTCAGGTAAGGGTTGTGTCGGCGCTTGCGTCGTCGGCGAGCAACGTGGCGTCGCTGCCGTCGAAACAAAGCTCGACCTTGTCGCCGAGGCCAAAACTTTCGCCGGTCAGCGGCGAGCGCACGATTGCCGCGGAACCGTCGGCAAGCTTTACTTCGTATTTCGATTCCGAGCCGAGATAGATGGCCTCCCCGATCGTCCCCGACAGGCGGTTACCGCCCGAAGCACTTTGGCCGGGCCGGCGCAGACTGAGCTTTTCGGGACGCAGCAGCATTACCGGGCTGGCCTCGCCCGATAGCTTGCGCGGCGCCGTCACCGTCTCGCCGGCGATGCTCAGCGCGGTGCTGTTGCCATCGCTTCGCGCCTCGCCGCGCAGCACGGTGGAATCGCCGATGAAGCGGCCGACGAAAAGCGTCGCCGGCTCGTCATAGAGCTGGCGGCCGGTGCCAACCTGCTCGATGCGCCCGCGATTGAACACGGCGATGCGGTCCGACAGCATCAGCGCCTCTTCCTGATCGTGCGTGACATAGACGAAGGTGGTGCCGAGTTCGCGGTGGATGCGCTTGATCTCGAGCTGCAGCCATTCGCGCAGCTTCTTGTCAAGCGCGCCGAGGGGCTCGTCCATCAGAAGCAGCGGCGGGTCGAAAACAATGGCGCGGGCGAGCGCCACGCGCTGCTGCTGGCCGCCCGACAATTCGCTGGGATAGCGGTGTGCGAAGTCGCCCATCTTGACCATGTCGAGCGCCCGCGCCACACGCGCTTCTCGCGTCGCCTTGTCGACGCCGCGCAATGTGAGCGGATAGGCGACATTGCGGCCGACGCTCATATGCGGGAACAGCGCATAGTGCTGGAAGACGACGCCGATGTTGCGTTTGTGCGCCGGCACGCCGACGACGCTTTTCTCTCCGACCAGCAGCTTGCCGCTGGTCACGTCGGTGAAACCGGCGATGACATTGAGCGTCGTCGTCTTGCCCGAGCCGCTCGGCCCGAGCAACGTCATGAACTCACCGGGCTCGATGCGCAGCGACACGCCGTCCAGCGCCTTGAAGCCGCCATAGGCCTTGCTGATCGCTTCCAGATCGATCGCCGCGCCCCTGCTCGCCTGCACCGGATTCATGGACGTCCTTTCCGCTCACGGCCAAGAAGAAGCATGCCGCCGCCGATCAGGATCGTGGTGGCGAAAAGCAGGATGGTGCCGACAGCCGCGACCGTCGGGTCGGCGTCGCGCGTGATCGAGGCAAAAATCTGCACCGGCAATGTCTTGAGATAGGGGTTGGTGATGAACAGCGACACGACGATTTCGTCGAAGGACGTGGCGAAGGCAAACAGCAGGCCGGACAACACGCCGGGCGCAATCAGCGGCAGCGTCACCGTGCGAAACGTGGTCAGTGCTCCGGCGCCCAGGCTCGCAGCGGCCGTCTCCAGCCGGCGGTCGAACACTTCGAGACTGGCCGAGACGGCGATCAGCACGAAGGGCAGCGCAAGGATGGTGTGGGCAAGCACGAAGCCGATCAGCGTGCCGACAAGCTGGGTGTCGAGATAGACGGCGTAGATGCCGATCGCCAGCACCACACCCGGCACCACCATCGGCGTCAGCATCAGCATGCGCAAAAGGTTGGCCGGGCGCGCCTTCATGCGGTCGAGGCCGAACGCGGCAAGCGTGCCGAGCACCGTCGCCAGCACCGCCACGATCGAAGCGACCTTCAGCGAATTGAGGAAGGCGTTCGACCAGTCCGGATTGGTGGCGAAATTCTGGTACCACTGCCAGGAGAAGCCCTGCGGCGGAAACGCCAGCGACTTGTTCTCGTTGAACGACATTGGCACCACGACCAGCGTCGGCGCCACCAGCCATATCGCCACCAGCAGGCAGACGAGGCCGAGAAGAACGCGGGTGAGCGGCTTCATTTCCATCAGTGCCGCCCCGCTTCCCGATGCCTGGACCGCATCACCGGTGCAGCCAGCGCCAAGAGCACGAAGGTAGTGACCAGCAGCACCACGCCCATGGCGCCGCCCCTGCCCCATTGCAGCAGGCTCAGCACCTGCGTCTGCACCAGCGTCGACAGCATGGTCGAGCGCGGTCCGCCAAGCAGCGCCGGCGTGATGTAGAAGCCGAGCGACAGGATGAAGACGATGATCGCGCCGGCATAGACACCGGGCAATGACAGCGGCAGATAGACGGTCAAGAACGCGCGCGACGGCCGAGCGCCCAAGCTCTGCGCCGCGCGCATCAGCCTCAGATCAATACCCTTCATGACGGAGTAGAGCGGCAGGATCATGAACGGCAACAGCACCTGCGCCATGCCGATGACGACGCCCGTCTGGGTGCGGATCAGCTTGACGCCGCTGAACCCGACCCCGCGCAGCAGCGAATTGATGACGCCGGAATCCTGCAGCAGGATCACCCAGGACAGCGTGCGCACCACGCCGCTGACCCAGAACGGGATCAGCACGCAAAGCACCAGCACCAGTCGCACGCGCGGCCCGACCGCGGTCATCAGATAGGCATAGGGATAGGCCGCAATGACGCAGACCAGCGTCACCCAGGCCGAAATGACAAAAGTCCGCTGCAGCACCGTCAGGTTCACCGGCGCGCCGAAGAACCAGGCATAGTTCTGCAGGCCCCATTCAGGCTCCGACAGGCTGCGCAGCACAATGGTGAGCAGCGGATAGCCTATCACCGCGACAAGCAGGATGAGCGCCGGCGCCGTGAGCGCGAACGGCCGCCATGCCTTGCCCGGCCGCTGATCGGCGGCGGGTGGGGCGATGGGGTCGGACGCGCTCACGGTCGGCCTCTCACTTGGCTGTTCAGTTGCCGGCCATCAGCGCCGACCACTTCTCCTGCGCCACCGGGAAGTTCTCGACCCAGAACTTGATGTTCTGCTGGTAGCCCTGTTTCTGGCGCTCGGGCGTGTTGGTCAGGAAGGCGGTGACGGAAGCATCGACCTTGGGCTGCGCGTCATTGTTGATCGGCGTATAAGAAGTCTGCTGCGCCAGGATTTCCTGTGCGCCCTTGCCGAGATAGGCATTGAGCAGCGCATAGGCGGCATCCGTATCCTTGACGCCGACTGGAATGGTCATCTGGTCCATCACCACCAGCCAGTCCTGCCAGGCCGGGGTGTATTTGGCGCCGTTCTTCACCGCCGTCATGGCGCGGCCCGTCCACATCATCACCATGTCGGCTTCGCCGGACTCGGCGAGCTGCTGCGATTCAGCGCCGGTCTTCCAGTAGATCGTATCGGGACCGAGCTTGCGGATCACGTCGATGGCCTTGTCGATGTCGGCCACCGTCATCGCCTTCGGGTCGCCGCCCGACACCTTCAACGCCTGCTCCAGCAGGCCGCCGGTCGGATCGCCCGAACCGTCGAGCGCGCGTGTGCCGGGGAACTTTTCCGTGTTGAAGAAGTCGGCCCAGTCCTTCGGCGGATTGTCCTTGTACTTCTCGGTGTTGTACATCAGCACGACGCCGTAATTCATCGCCGGCACCGAGCATTCGCCGACCTGGCCCTCGGGCACTTTCGAGATGTCGAGCTTGGTAAAATCGAGCTTCTGGAACAGCTTGCCGCAATAGACGTAGGGCGGCAAATCGGCGGTGTCGACGACATCCCAGGTGACGTTGCCGGATTCGACCTGCGCCTGCAGCTTGGCGATCTCGGTCGGGCCGTCATTGAGCAGCGTGACGCCGGACTTCTCGACGAACTCTTTCAGCGCGGCGGCCTGGCCGTCCTGGTAGATGCCGCCATAGGAGACGAGCGTCAGCGTCTTGCCCTTGAGCGAGCCTTCCTTGACCTCGCCGGCGATTGGCTTTTCCTGCGCCATCGCAGCGGTTGCCATAACGCCGAGCGCCAGCACGGCGCCAAGGCCCAGATGTCTTGATTTCAGCATGATTGTTGTTCTCCCATTTGTGACCCGCATGGATTGAACCTACCTGGCTGCGAGCGGTTTCCAGGCCCTGTATTGATCGAGTTCGGCGCGCACCGAAGTCGGCGGCGCAATGATCCACATCACCTCGGCCCGGCCACTGCCGATGTTCTCTGAGCGATGTGCTGTCGATGTCGCGTATTCGATGCTGTCGCCCTCTTCCAGCACATGCCTGACATCACCGAGCGAAACCTCGACGATGCCGCGCAGCACGACGAGCATCTCGTGCGCGTCGCCATGTGTGTAGAGCGCCGGGCCGGTCGAGCCGCCGATGTCGAACTCGCCGACATAGACTTCCATGTCGCTCAAGGGAGGACGCGAGAGCAGCATCTTGCGGCAGCCGTCGCTGGGCGGCAGGCTTGGACGCTCGCTGCGCCGCAGCACGCCGTGTTGTCCGGCCGCGCTGTCTTCGAACAGCATCGCCACGCTCACGCCAAGCGCCGAGGCCATCTGGTTGAGCGAAGCGGTGCTGGCGCCGGTCAGGCCGCGCTCGAGCTGGCTGATGAAGCTGGCGCTGGTTCCGGTCATTTCGGCAAGTTCGCGCAGCGAAAGCCGGCGGCCGAGACGCAGGCTCTTCAGCCGCTGGCCCAGCATCTGATGCGCATGCGTCGCTGTCGAAGCGACGCCGTTCTTGGCCCGAGCCTGGTCGGTGCTCATCCCGTCTTTTCTCCCACTGAACAAGTTGTACAGTGGCACTGTACAACTGGCAAGCGCTGAGTCAGGGAGATTTTGAGATGCTGGCTAAGCCCTATTCCTCGCCCGAGAGATCGCGCCGCGCCTTGTCGAGTTCCTCGGCGTAGCGCCGCATCAGATGGCCTTCGGTCAAAAGCCCGACAACGGCCCGGTTGTCGAAATCCTCGACCACGGCCAGTTCCTCGGCGCCGGCGCGCTGGAAAGTTTCGGCGGCGGACTGGACGTTCATGGTCGGCACCAGCACTGCGTCCCGGAACTTGGCCAGCGCCAGCACCGGCGTCTCGCCATCGGATGGGTCGCTATGCAGTTCGGCGACGATCAGCACGCCGACATAGTGCTGGTCTTCATCGACGGCGATGACGCGCTGCGCCGAGCCCAGCGGCACGTCCTTGCGAAACGCGGCAAGCGTCTTTGCGGCATCGACGGTGCGAACATCCGACCGCATCATTTTGCCCACCGTCAGATTGCGCATCCAGCCGACATCATGGGCGCTGCGGATGGTCTCGCCGCGCAGGTGAAAACGCCAGGTCGAGAAGGAGTAGCCGAAGGTCTCGCGCACCAGGATCGCCGACATCAGCGACGCCGCCAAAACGACGCCGGTCAGCGTCAGGTCGCGGGTCGATTCCAGCGCCAGGAAGGTCATGGTCAGCGGCCCGCCGACGACACCGACGGCAAGCGACGTCATGCCGACGACCGCAGCGACGGATGGGTCGATCCCGGTTGCCGGCGAGATGATGGCCATCACCGCAGCGAAAGCCTTGCCGAGCAGCGCGCCGAGGAACAGCGAGGCAAAGAACAGCCCGCCGCGAAAGCCGGAGCCGAGCGAGATCGCCGACGCCGCGAGCTTGAGCACGAAGACGCTGGCGACGACGGCAAGCCCGTAATTCATCGCGAATTCGCGATGCAGCGCGCCATGGCCCGAGGACAGCACCTGCGGCGTGATCAGCCCGAGCATCCCAACCGCCAGGCCGCCGATCATCGGCCGAAGCGAGCCGTCGACCGCCAAGCGCGCAAAGCCGCGCTCGACCAGGCTGACCAGATGCATAATGGCGATGGAGGCCGCACCGCCGAGCAACCCAAGCAGCAGGAACGGCAGATACTGGCTGGCGGTCAGCTCCGGCAGGCCGGAAAGCTCCATCGGAAACGGCACGCCGCCGAACATCTCGGCGGTCAAAGACGCGCAGATGGCTGCGGTCATCACCGGCGCGACATTGGCGACGGAGTAGATGCCGATGATCAACTCGAAGCCATAGAAGGCGCCGGTCAGCGGCGCATCGAAGGCAGCGGCAATGGCGCCGGCCGCGCCACAGCCGACCAGGATGCGGACGTCGTTGCGGCGCAGCCGCAAGGCCCGTGCCAGCCGCGACGCCAGGCCGGAGCCGACCTGCGTGTAGCCGGCCTCCAGCCCCACCGAAGCGCCGAAGCCGCTGGAGATCATCGTCTGCCCGGCGATGATGAACGTATCGGTGAGCGACATGCGCCCGCCATAGAGCGCGTTGGCCTCGATCGGATCGACCGGAGTGCGGTATTTTCGCTTCCGCAGCCAGATCACCGTCAGGCCGAGGAGGATGCCGCCGATCGCAGGGATTAGCGCCTGGACCGGGCTTTGCAGGGAAAACATTCCCGAGAGACGGCCGCCAGGCTGGACGCCGAACAGCAGCCAGTGCATGCCCTGCACCGCTTGGCTCATGCCGGTGACGAGAATCGCCGCTATCACGCCGACGGCGCCGGCGAGCACAACGATGACGATGCCGCGCGCCTCGAGCAGCGGGATCGATCGGATCAGCACCGCGCGCATACGGCGGGCATAGACTTGGCGGTGGCTTATAGCGGACACGAGGCAGCTCGCCCATGTGCGGGAGGTTGAAAAACTACCTTGGCTGATACGCCCGTCGGCATTGCGTGGCAATCGCAATGCCGACGGCTTGTGGCGCCATTTTGGCGCTACGTCGGTTGACGACCCGAAAGCCGCTATCGATCAGGTCGGCTTGGGCTCACCGGCTTCATAAAGCATGAGATTGCGGTCGCCGATGCCGAGCGTGGCCCAGCTCGCCCGCCAGTCGGCGATGTGCGGCGAATGGAAATGCGCGTCTAGCGCTGCCCTGTCGCTCCACACCTCCGTTACATGGATGAGCCCGGGGTCGAGCACATCCTGCGCGTAGGAATAGTCGATACAGCCGGCCTCGGCGCGGCTGCCCGAGATCATGCGCTGCATGGCCGGCCTTGCTTCGTCGAGCCGTTCCGGCGGCAACCGGATGGTGCCGATGATCACCAGCATGATCGTTCTCCTCAAGGCCTCTGTCCTCCCAGCAGTAACCAGTCCTCCCACCCTCGCGCAAGCTTGGCCGGTTAGGCTCGAAGGGCTGTCGCATGCTCGGCAGGCTTGTGATTGGGGACGATATGGCGGTCAGCGAAAGCTTAGCGACGGGAACAGTGGCCAAGAATGGCCGCGATGTCTTCTTCGCCATCGGCATCGTCATCATCCTGGCCGTGCTGTTCCTGCCGATCCCTGCCTTCCTCATCGACATCGGCCTCGCCTTCTCCATCGCGCTGTCGGTGCTGATCCTGATGGTGGCGCTGTGGATCCAGCGGCCGCTCGATTTCTCGTCCTTCCCGACCGTGCTGCTCATCGCCACGATGCTCAGGCTGTCGCTCAACATCGCCACCACGCGCATGATCCTGTCGCACGGCAATGAAGGCACGCACGCCGCCGGCTATGTCATCGCCGGCTTCTCCAAACTGGTGATGGCCAGCGATTTCGTCATCGGCCTGATCGTCTTCATGATTCTGATCGTGGTGAATTTCATCGTCATCACCAAGGGCGCCACACGTATCGCCGAAGTCGGCGCCCGTTTCACTCTCGACGCCATCCCCGGCAAGCAGATGTCGATCGACGCCGACCTCTCCGCCGGCATGATCGACGACAAGACAGCGCAATTGCGCCGTCGCGAACTGGAAGAAGAATCCTCCTTCTTCGGCTCGATGGACGGCGCCTCGAAATTCGTGCGCGGCGACGCCATTGCCGGCTTGATCATCACCGCCATCAACATCGTCGGCGGCATTGCCATCGGCTATATCAGGCACGGCATGGGCATGGGCGAAGCCGCTGATGTCTTCATCAAACTGTCGGTAGGCGATGGCCTCGTCACCCAGATCCCGGCGCTGATCGTTTCGCTCGCCGCCGGCCTGCTGGTGTCCAAGGGCGGCACCCGCGGTTCTACCAACCAGGCGGTGTTCGGTCAGCTCGGCGCTCATCCGCGCGCCCTCTACGTCGCGGCCTCGCTCCTCGTCCTGCTCGGCCTGATGCCCGGCCTGCCCTTCTTCCCGTTCTTTGCGCTGGCAGCCGGCATGGCCGGTCTTGGCTACATCATCCCGCTGCGTGCCAACCGCGAGCTTGCCGCCGCTGAAGCGGTCAAGGACCAGGAAAAGGCGAACAAGGTCGAGGAGGAGAGGAACTCGGTCAAGGCTTCACTGACCACCGCCGAGATCGAGCTTCTGATCGGCAAGCAGCTGTCGACAAGGCTGCTGGTGTCGCATCAGGAACTGATGTTCCGCATGGCCAAGATGCGCAAGAAGTTTGCCACGCAATACGGCTTCGTCGTGCCGGAAGTGCGTGTCGCCGACGATTTCGGCATCCCGCCGAAGAGCTACCAGATCAAGGTCCACGGCACTGTCGTCGCCGAATACCAGATGCGCGTCGGCGAGATCATGGTGCTGCTCGGCACCCGCGACCTGCCCGACGTTCCCGGCGAGGAAATCCGCGAGCCGGCCTTCGGCATGCGCGCCTTCTCGGTGCTCGAAACCTTCGCCGAGGACCTGAAGCGCGAGAACTACACCTTTGCCGACAACATGTCGGTGCTGCTCACCCATCTCTCCGAGGTGATCCGCAACAACCTGCCGCAGCTTCTGTCCTACAAGGACATGAAGGCGCTGCTCGAACGCCAGGATCCGGAATACAGAAAACTCGCTGACGAGATCTGCACCTCGCACATTTCCTACCCCGGCCTGCAGGCGGTACTGAAGCTGCTGTTGGCCGAACGCGTCTCGATCCGCAACCTGCACCTGATCATCGAGGCCATCGCCGAGATCGCGCCGCATGTGCGGCGCACCGAGCAGATCGTCGAGCATGTCCGCATCCGCATGGCCCAGCAGATCTGCGGCGACCTCTCCGAAGGCGGCATGCTGAAAGTGTTGCGGCTCGGCAACCGCTGGGACCTCGCCTTCCACCAGAGCCTCAAGCGCGACGCCAAGGGCGAGGTGCGCGAATTCGACATCGACCCGCGCCAGCTGGAAGAGTTCGGCCAGGACGCCACCAAGGCGATCCGCAAGCATCTCGAAGCCGGCGAGCGTTTTGTGCTCGTCACCGCGCCTGATGCGCGCCCCTATGTGCGCATGATCATCGAGCGCCTGTTCACGACGCTTCCCGTTCTCTCCCATGTCGAAATCGCCAAGGGCGTCGAGATCAAGGTGCTCGGGACGATCTCGTGAACATACTGTCGCAAGGCGTCGTCATCGCCGCCTTCCTCGCCTTCTGCCGCATCGGCGCCTGTTTCATGCTGATGCCGGGCCTGTCCAGCGCCCGCGTGCCGGTCCAGGTCCGGCTGTTCGTGTCGATCGCCGCCACCGGTGGCCTGCTCGCCTTCCTGTGGGACAAGATCTTTCCCTTCGTCGATGCACGTCCGCAAGTGCTGGTGCCGATGATCATTTCAGAATTGCTGGTCGGCGGGCTGATCGGCGCCATGACCAGGCTCTATATGGAGGCGCTGCGCTTCATGGGCTCGGCCATCGCCATGCTGATAGGCTATGGCGGCACCGGTGGGCCGGCGATCGAGGAGCCGGAGCCGCAGGCGGCCCTTGCCGCCATCATCTCGTTTTCGGCGCTGCTGCTGCTCTTCGTCTTCGACTTCGACCACGAGATCATCCGCGCGCTGGTCGCTTCCTACACGGTGGCGCCGGTCAACGTCTTCTTCAATCCGCAGGCCGCACTGGTCGATCTCACCGACACCGTGTCGGACGCCTTCTTCCTGGTCATCCGGCTTGGCAGCCCGTTCATCGCCTATGCCATCCTGGTCAATCTGACGATCGGCTTCGTCAACAAGCTGACGCCGCAGATCCCTGTCTACTTCATCTCGCTGCCCTTCGTCATCGCCGGCGGCATGATCATCTTCTACTTCGCCATCGGCACTATGCTGTCGCTGTTCGTCGACGGCTTCGTCGACCTGACGCTGGCGAGGTGAGATGAGCACGCGCAAGGAACGGTTGCGGAAACTGGTCAAGGTGCAGGAGCAGCTGAAGGCGCTGCACGAGACCCGCCACGCAACGTTCCTGGCAGCGGCCGCGACCGCCGAGACCGAAGCCAGGGAACTGGTTCAGCATTTCGACGCCGACCAGTCGATGGCGGTGCTGTTTCCCGATCTATACCATCGGCGCATCGCCAATGCGCTGGTGCGGCAGGAAGCGAGCCTCGAAAGCGCCAGGCAGGAGGTTGGCCTCATCGCCACCGCGACGGCGCGCACCAACATGGTCGAGCGCGCCTACAAGGATGTGCGCCGCCAGGACGAACGCGAACGCTCCGACCGAGACCGGCTCGATTTGATCGCTCAGAAGCGCGGGCAGGAATAGCTTCCGAGTTAGTGCCGTGTCACTTGCGAACGGCGTCCGGTTCCGTCCCATGCGGCAGGCTGTATTGCGTGCTGCCGGCAACCTTCGGGCTCGCATGGAAACGAGCGCCCTTCAGCCAAAGCTTTAGCGCTTCCCAGTGAATGCCGACGACGATCTTCAGCGTCAGAAACGGGAACTTGACCAGGCACGCGCCAAGGTCGGGCGTTGTGAGCCGGCGTGCGCTCCCGGCGAAAGTCGCCGCCAAAAGCGGCTCGCCATTTTCCGTCTCGTGGATGCGAAGCCTGACCGTCTTGCCGGGAGGCAGAACGCGAAAATGATAGCGCGCGTCCATGCCGATGAAGGGCGAGACGTGGAAGCGCTTGGCTTGCGTCTGGCGCACACCGGCGGGGCCGAGTTCGCCCGGCCGGATCGGCGATACGTAGATATGCTGGCCGCCAAACGTGTTGCGCACGGCATAGATCAGGGCAATCAGCGCGCCGGCATCGTCGTAGCAGAAGTAAACCGAGATCGGATTGAAGACGTAGCCGAAGATGCGGGGATAGGCGAGCAGCAGCACGCGCTCCGCCGGTCTGGCGAGACCAGTTTCGGCAAGCAGCTTGTCGGCAAACACGCGAAGACTCTCGCCCGGCGTGCCGACATGGTCGCTCTCATGGAATGACGCCAGGCCGGGCCGGTTGACGCCCATCAACCATGACATGCGGCTGAGTTCGGCAAGCCTGTCTATGTCGACCAGCAGCGAGAACACGCGGTAGGTAAAGCGGTGGCCGAACGGCTTCAGCCGCGCATGCATGACCTCACCGGGATAGAGCACGCCCGCCGCTTGCGGCGGCGGACCGTTCTGCTCCAGCGTGGTGATGCGTTCGTCCATTCCCACTAGGCCTTATTCCGCCGCCAGCAGCGCTTTGGGTAAAGCCGCCTCGCCCCGCCGCCATGGCACTTCGGCGCCAAGCGCGATCGCCGCGTCCAGGCCCGAGCGCAGGCCATCCTCATGAAAGCCGTGGCCGGTCCAGGCGCCGGCAAAATAGGTGCCGCGAACGCCCTGTATGTCATCGAGTCGGGCCTGTGCCAACAGAGCACGCGCATCGTATTGCGGGTGGTCGAACATCCATTCGCCGAAGACCAGATCCGGGCGCGGCTCGACGACCGGGTTGAGCGAAACGAACAACGGCTTTGCCGCGTCGATGCCCTGCAGGCGGTTCATCCAGTAGGTGACCGATACTTCCGGTTCTTCCCTGTCACAGGAGCAGCGCAGATAATTCCACGCCGCCCAGGCCGCGCGTCGCTTCGGCATCAGGCGCGGGTCCCTGTGCAGCACGACCCGGTTGGGGCGGTAGGGTATGGCGGACAGGATCGATTCCTCGACGCTCGATGCGTCACCGAGCATGGCCAGCGCCTGGTCGCTATGGCCGGCTATGACGACATTGTCGAAGCGGTCCGGTGCGTCATCACCCGCCCACACGGTGATGCCAAAGGCATCGCGCACCAGCGTCCGGACCGGCGACGAGAGACGCAGTGCCGAGCCGAGCGGCGCCAGGAGTTCTTGCAGATAGTTGCGCGAGCCGCCGCTCACCGTCCGCCACATCGGTCGCGTATCATTGTCGATCAGGCGGTGGTTCTCGAAGAAGCTGATGAAGCTGGCGGCCGGATAGTCCAGCATCTTGGCGCGCGGCGTCGACCAGATCGCGGCCGCCATCGGGATCAGATAATTGTCGCGAAAGCCGGCTGAGAAACCGCGGGTACGCAGATAGTCGCCGATCGAGACATTGCCCAGCGTGCCGGCGTCACGCTCGGCGATGCATGCCTTGTTGAAGCGCAGAATTTCCCGCAGCATCCACAGGAAGCCCGGCGAAAAGAAATTCCGCTTTTGCGCGAAGATGGTGCGCAGCGTCGAACCGCACCATTCGAGCTTGCCGCCGTCGAGTGAAAGCGAAAAGCCCATATCGCTTTCATGCGTGGCGACATCGAGATGCGAGAACAGCGCGGTGAGATCCGGATAGGCGAGTTCGTTGTAGACGATGAAGCCGGTGTCGACCGAAATCGGCGTGCCGTCATAGTCGATGTCGACCGTCGCGGTATGGCCCCCCGGGCGGTGCGAAGCCTCGTAAAGAGTGACGTCGGAGGTTGGATGCAAGGCCCATGCTGCGGCGGCGCCGGAAATGCCTGAACCGATGACAGCAATCTTCTTCCGGCTGTGCGAGCGGCCACGGCTAATCGGCACGAGGTTCATCAAGAATCCTTGTTGGAAATCAAATCGGTAAGGCGCTGAAGGCGCTCGGAGGCATGTGTAGATACGGCAGGATCCGGCGTGAGTTTCACTGTCTCGTCAGGGTATTTCGTCGCGGCGCGAAGCGGCGTCGACGTCGCGGCATCGGCCTGCGCATCATTAGCGGGCGCGCGACCAGTTGACGGACTTGCAAACCAGCCCGCCGGCGATACAACCGCGCGTGACAAGGCGCTCACCGGCCACCTTGACCTGAATCGCATAGGTCAGATCGCGCTTTGGATCGAAGGCCTTGCCGCTGAGCGTATCGGCGGATTTCGGCTTCAGCGTCATCACAAGCTTGTCGCCGACGGCTTCACCGCCGCTTGTGTCCTTGATCCAGACATTGGTGGCGCAGATGTTCGAACCGCAGGGAGCGATGCGGACCTTTGCATTGCCGTCGCCACGGTTCCATACACCGCTCGGGTCAGGTTCCGATGCGGCAAACGCCGATCCACAGAGTGAGACGCAAAATACCAGGCCTACCGCCGCTGCCAGTCGGTTCATCATTCACCCTGTCATGTTGTTTTGTGGAGTTACGGGCGACAGCGAGCGTGAGTTTCGGCGGCTCGAAACTATCGCCCACAAAAACCGTTGCTGAACGACAGCCAACGCGATTTTCCGGAGCGGATATGATCAAGACCTACGGCATCGCCTATCTGACGACAGCGGTCGTGTTCCTGTGCATCGACGCGGTGTGGCTGACGGTGATGGCGAGCCGGCTTTACAAGCCGCTGCTGGGGCCGATGCTGCTCGACAGTTTCGACGTCAAGGCGGCAGCGCTTTTCTACATCATCTATATCGGCGGCGCCGTCTTCTTCGCGGTGCAGCCCGCCTTGCAGACGGGATCGTGGGTGACCGCCGCGGTGTACGGCGCCGTGTTCGGCTTCTGCGCCTACGCCACTTACGATCTGACCAACCAGGCGACGCTGAAGAACTGGCCCGTGGCGATAACCGTTGCCGACATCTGCTGGGGAACCGTGCTCACCGCTATCGCGGCGACGGCCGGCTTTCTCGTCTCGAATGCTCTGACGCGAACGACCTGACAACCATCAGCGTTTGGCCGCGGAGCCGATCAGGTTCATCACGAGAAGACCAATGAAGACCGTCAGCGTGCCGGCGCTGAGCGCATTCATCTTCAGGAAGCTTGCATATTCCTCGACCGAGTAGAGATGGACGGGTGCGCCATAGCGTCCATGCAGGACCATGAAGGCCAGCATGCCGACGATTGCGATGCCGATCGCGATGATGCGCTCGGCGGGCCGAAACAGCACGAAGCCGAGCAACACACAGGGCAACAGAAAGATCTCCACGCCGGAGGCGACGCCGAAGACTTTGGCGCTGAGCACCGTGTTGCCGATGCCGGCAAGCGGCAGCAGCGCACGCCCGGCGCGGCTGTTGACGCGCGCCAGCGCCGGCACCGCGAGGAAAAACGGCGTCGAGAGGAATGTGTAGAAGGTCGGCGCAATGTCGGGGCCGACCGCCCAATGGACATAGAGCGGATAGAAGGGCTGGTTCCACAGCACGACAAGCGCCACCAGATTGGCGGTGGCGACGAGAGGATCGTCATCGGCGAAATAGGCCTTCGCCGCCTGCCAGCCTGTTGCCAGCGATCGAACCGGCGTTGCCAAGCTACTCGGCCGCGCGCAAGCGATAGTGGCTGACGCCCCATTCCTCGCCGTTCTTGTGTCCGAACAGGCCGGCGGTGGCGAGGAAGAACAGGCGCCAGCGTCGGCGCCAGATGAGCGCGTCCTTGCCGTAGACTTCAGTGAGAATGCGATCGATCGCGGGCAGGTTGGCGTCCATATTGGCAAGCCACTGGTTTGCCGTGCGCTGGTAGTTACGTCCATTCCATTGCCACTCATGTTCGACATCGAACAGATCCGGAAAATGCCGGATCAGCTCGTGGCTCGGCATGATGCCGCCGGTGAAGAAATGCTGCGCAATCCAGTCCGACTTGTCGCGGTGGTCGAAACGGTAGGAGCGGCTCTTGTGCGTGAACACATGGATGAACACCCGCCCATCCGGCGCCAGCCAGGACCGCACGCGTTCCAGCAGTTTTTGCCAGTTCGCCATATGCTCGAACATCTCGACCGAGACGATCCGGTCGAACCTGCCGCCCGGCTGAAAACTGTTCATGTCGGCGGTGATGACGCGGACATTTGCAAAGCCTTTTTCCCGCGCCTGCGCTTCTATGTAAGCCCTTTGCGGCGCCGAATTGGAGACCGCGGTGATTTTTGCGTCGGGATAGCGCTCGGCCATGAACAGCGTCAGCGAACCCCAGCCGCAGCCTAGCTCGAGTATGTCCTGGCCATCGGCCAGATCGGCATGCGCGACGGTCTCCAAAAGCCCAAGCACCTCCGCCTGCGCCAGCGTCTCGTCACCCCTACGGTAGAGGCAGGAGGAGTATTTGCGCCGTGGCCCCAGCACCAGCCCGAAGAATTCAGGCGGCAATTCATAGTGCTGCTCGTTGGCGGCGTCGGTGTGCTCGGCAATCGGATACGCGGCCATCGCGCGCACGAAGGCCTGCTCATGCGTGGCGTTCCTCTGCGACAGGCTTCCCCCCGACAGGCTGCGGCGCGTGCGTCCGACCAGGAAGTCTATGCCCGTCCGGGTCAGCGGATCGGGAAGCGGGCTGCGTTCGACGGTGCGTATGGCGGATGCAATGAGGCTCACGATGCCTGACCTTTCGATACCTGTGGAGACGGCTGGCGGGGCGGTCCCGGCCAGAATGCATTGACGCGCGCCTTGTAAGCGCGGAATTTTTCGCCGCGCGATTTCAGCATATGCGCTTCGAGCGGCGGAATGCCGGAGACATGCACCAGCAGCCAGTACATGAAGACGGGACCTGTGCCGGCGACCCATCCCCACGGATAGGCCCCGGTCAGATCGAGCGCGATCGCGACATAGGCGAGCCAGCCCAGCCACTCGAAGAAATAGTTGGGATGGCGCGAAAGGCCCCAGAGCCCGGCATCGCAGACTTTTCCCTTGTTGGCCGGATTGTCGCGAAACCGCGCCAACTGGCGGTCGGCGACGCCTTCGCCAAGGATGGCGATCACCAAAAGGGCAATGCCCAGCCAGTCGCCGATCTGCAGCTCTGGTGCCGGATTGCGCGCGGCTGTGAAGATGGAGAGCGAAAGCAGCAAGGCCGCGGCAGCCTGGATCTGCAGAAACCAGAAGAGACGGCGTGGAAAGGCGTCGCCCCATTCGCTGCGCAGTTGCGCATAACGCGGATCGTCGCCGCCGTGCAGGGTCCTGATGACGATATGCAGGCCAAGCCTGATCGACCAGATTGCCGCCAGCAAAGCGACGATCACCGGCCGTTCCGTTGCCTGCTGCCAACCCGGCAATGGAATGAGCGCCACGGCGACGCCGGCGGCCCCCACCGCAAACGACCAGATCGCATCCACCCAGCCGGACTTGCCGCTGCGAATGGCGACTGCCCAGGCGATCGACATGACGAAAGACAGGCAGATGCCCACACCGATAAACAAAACTGCAAACGTCACATCATAGCCCTGCACCGCGATCTCTCGGGTGAGGTACGCATTGATGTGGCGGCAAGTTTCCACTGCTGACGAGAGTTTTGCCGAGAAGGCAATTCCATCGTTCACATATTGGCGCAATGGCGCCCGTTTCATCGAAGGTCGGCAAGGCAGCGGCCCCAGTTTATCCGGAGCCGCTTTGTCGATGTGGCGGTGATTATACTCAAGCCTTGGGCGGTGGCGGTGCGTCCTCGCCCGGGCCTGGCCCATGCGCGCCCGGTCCGAAATCGCGCCAGCCATGGCGCGGGCCGTGAGGATGTGGCGGCCGCAATTCGTCGACCCGGCCGTCGCCATGGATGACCATGCCGGCATGGACGAAGCCGTCGTCGAAGCGGCCTTGCACCGTTACCTCCTCGTTTTGCGCCACGAGCTTGGCGTCGCTGCCTTCCGGCCCGACATCGACCAGTGTGCGGCCTGTGCTGTCCGAAATGATGAACTTGTTGCCGAATATCTCGGCGACCTTGCCTTTGACCGCGACAAGGCTGTCATCGGCCATTGCGTTGATCGCGACGGGCGGAAGCAGCGCCTGACGCTCATCGTGGCGTGATACCTTCATGGCGACGGCACCGGCTATGGCGCCAACCAGAAGCATGCCCGCCAAGGCCGAGCCGCCGACGATCTTGGCGCCCAGCCGACGCTTGGACGGCTGCGTGGTTTCGATACCGCTGTCCTGCGGTGGGTTTGCGGGTCCTATATTGTCTTGGTTCGACATTTCAAAAACTCCTTCTCTGCGTTGTCGATACCGAAGATCTAGCAGGGCGGGTCGAACCGAAACTGAACCGGGCCGTTCAGGTTGAGTTAAGCTGGAGTGCCTATCCGGCATGTCAAAGGGATACAGTCCAACACATGCGCATCCTGCTCGTAGAAGACGACCAGACACTCTCCGACAGTATAGCCAAGGCGCTCCGATCGGAGAACTTCGCCGTCGATGTGGCGCGCAACGGCGAGGACGGCGTCCATCTTGGCGACACGGAAACCTATGACGCCGCTGTGCTCGACCTCGGCCTGCCCAAAGTCGACGGGATCAGCGTGCTTACAGCATGGCGCAAGGCGAACCGGACGATGCCGGTGCTGATCCTCACCGCACGGGATGGATGGTCGCAAAAGGTCGAAGGCTTCAAGGCCGGCGCCGACGACTACATGACCAAGCCGTTCCGCATAGAGGAGCTTGTCATTCGGCTGCGAGCCCTGGTGCGACGCGCGGCCGGTCACGCAGCGCCGCAGATCAGCTGCGGTACACTCAATTTCGACGCGCAGCTCGGGACGTTTGAAAAGGACGGGCTGCCGCTCAAGCTTACGGCGCTGGAATGGCGCGTCCTGCAATGCCTCATCATGCGCAAGGATGTGACGATCGAACGGTCGAACCTTGTCGAACGCGTCTACGAAGGTGACGCCGATGTCGACTCCAACTCGATCGAAGTCATCATTGCCAGGCTGCGGCGAAAGATCGGCCATGACATGATCGCGACGGAGCGCGGCCGAGGGTATCGTCTGGTATCGTCGCCATGAGGCCGCTCGAGCTCTTTCGCCGCCTGGCGCCGAAATCCATTGCGGGGCGGCTGGCGCTGGGATCAGCCTTCCTTGTCATAGCGGCTCTGATCGTCACCAGCATCAGCACGGGGATCGTGCTCTCGCGGTTCATCCGCGACCAGATCGACCAGCGGCTCGATACGCAAATCGGGGCCGTGACGAGCGCGCTGACAAACGCGCCATCCTTGCCGGATCGGCTCACGTTGAACGATCCTCCTCCATTCGATCGACCTGCTGGCGGCTGGTACTGGATGGCAACGGTCGATGGTCATACCTATCGTTCGGCCTCGCTCGATGGCGGCGACATTACCAACCGCGGATCGGATCATTGGTGGGGTGGGTGGCATGACGGGCCGCCGGATGCCAATGCGCGTCCTCGCCCCTTCAACGGGGTCGGCCCGCGAGGCGAGCCGCTCTATCTTCGCATTCAGGTCGTGCCGATGAACGGCACGTGGATAACAATTACGTCTTCCGCACCCGCCCATGCGCTGGTGCGCCCGCTTCGCGACGCGCTGGCACCCGTTATCTTGGCGATGCTGGCACTTGGGGTGCTGCTGGCATTCGCAAGCGTCTTGCAGTTGCGGCTGGGCCTTCGACCCCTCAAGCGGGTGACAAAGGGCCTGGAGGATGTTCGCGCTGGTCGCGCCAGCCACATCGACGGCAATCAGCCCAGGGAATTGAGCGGGCTGGTGGAGGAGCTGAACTCGCTGATCAAGCAAAATGCCGAAGGCATAAAGCGCGCCCGCGGTCATGTCTCGAACCTTGGCCATGCGCTGAACACACCGCTCGCAGCCTTGTCGCTGTCGCTCGCCGCCAGCCGGAACAGCCGCGATGGCGAGCGTTTGAAGCTTGTTGCCGAGATGCAGGAGCGTATTCGACATCACCTTGGCCGGGCGCGCGGGGCGGCCCTGAACGGCCCCGCTCATATCAGCACTGCGATCAGGCCGCGCATTCTGGACCTGAACGTCGTGCTTTCGAAAATCAACGCCGAGCGTGGGTTGAACGTGTCAATCGATGTGCCCGAAGAGCTGGCCGTTGCCTGCGAACCGCAGGATCTGGATGAGATGCTCGGCAACATGCTGGACAACGCCTTCAAATGGGCCGCCAGCGCAATCTCCATCAGCGGTCGCAATGACGGAACCCAGATCTCGATAGAAGTCGCCGATGACGGGCCTGGCATAAGTGCGGAGAAAATCCAGGACGTCCTCCAGGCCGGCAAGAAGCTCGATGAGAGTGTCGTCGGTCACGGTTTTGGCCTGTCGATCACCCGCGAACTCGCGGAGCTGTATGGCGGAGATCTCGATCTTGGCAACGCTTCGCTTGGCGGATTGAAGGCCGTCATTAGACTGCCCGGCTCGGTGGCGCCTGGTGGGACAAAGCCATGAGCCAGGCGACCGTCTCGCGCTCGCTCTCCCGCGGCTCAGTTCGACGGCGCCGGGATAAAATCGGTCAACGCCGTGACAACCTGCTGCGGCTGTTCCTCGGCGATCCAGTGGCCCGAATCCTCGATGATGACCGTCTTCACGTTGCTTGCCACGTTGCGCAGCAGGATTCCGATCGTGTCCCCCAATCCTCCCGACGCGCCCAGACCAAGAACGGGGATCTTCAGCGGCTGCTTGGCTAAAGCGCGGTTGTCGATCTCGTCTTGCGCAAAAGCGCGATAATATTCGAACCCGCCGCGCAGCGCGCCGGGCCGCGCATAGGATTGCGCGTAATAATCCTCCGACTCCGGGGTTAGCGCACTGGTGTTGACGGCCTCGACGTTCCGGAACCAGCGGATGAATTCGCTTTCCTGCCCGGTAATGAGCATCTCGGGCAGGTCGCGCACGTTGAAGAAGCGAAAATGCCAGGTTCGCGGCGTCGCCGAGATATCCCTCCAGGGATCTATTCCGGGGAGTGGCACATCCATGACGACGAGCCGCGATACCTCGTCGCGATGTTGCGCGGCATAGGCATAAGCAACCATACCGCCCATGTCGTGCCCCGCGACGGTGACGCGCGGCCCCAGCCCCAGTGCCGCGACCAGCGCCTGGATGTCGCGCGCGATAGTCGCCTTGTCATATCCCGTCGCCGGCCGTGCCGTATCGCCCAACCCCCGAAGATCGGGCGCCAGCACCGTGTGCCCACGTGCGATGAGTGCAGGCATCACATAGCGCCACATATAGGATGTTTCGCCCCAGCCATGGAGCAGGACGATCGGCTCCCCGCGGCCCATGGCCATCAAATAATGATATTGGACGCCGTTCACCTCGATCTTTCCGTCGCGGATCACGGTCTGCGACGTCGCTGCAGCGACAGGAGACTGGGCAGCGGCGGTGCCGGGCAGGCTGAGGGCAAGGATGGCGGAAGCGGCGGCAGCGAGAAAGGTTTTGCTCATTGTCAGGCTTTCGGTTGTGAGTAAGACGCGTTGTTGATGAAAGGCCTCAGTCGATACTCGGCCCCTGCCGCATGGCGTTGGTCCCAAATGGAGACATTGTGGCCGGAAGCCTACGGCCGAACCGGGCGCGGCCTTGAAGCCTGCGCACCCGGTTCGGCCCTGACCCAGAAAGCGGTCAGTAGTCCCAGAAGGCCGGCACCCAACGAAAGGCGTCACCGGCGACCGCCACACGGCCGACGGACGGGAACGGCAGGTGCGTGGCCACCAGCTGTTCACCTGTCGCCGCCAGCTCCGTCAAAAGGCGGATCCGAACGCGGGCCGCCTCCTCGGGGTCGTGTTCGAAACCGTTGTGCCAGTCGGGGTGGTCGAACCCGACTGCGAACACGGCGTCGCCGGCGAACGTCAGCCGGTCACCGCCGGATGCCAGGCGGACCACGCTGTGCCCGGGGGTATGGCCGCCGGTACGACGGACGATCACCCCCGGCGCCACCTCGTACTCCTCATCGAACAGCCTCAGCTGGCTGCGGTACTCCTTCGCGAACCGCTTGGCGGCCGCCCGAAGCGCGTCCGGGAACCCCGGCGGCATGACGACCTGGGCGAAGTCGGGCGACTCCCAGAATTTGACCTCAGCTGCCGCCACGTGGATCCGCAGGTCCGGACGCAGCCGGTCTTTCACCCCGTCGACGAGCAGTCCGCCAATATGGTCCATATGCATGTGGGTAAGCACAACGTCCGTGACGGACGCAAGATCGATGCCGGCGGCCTCCAGTCTCTTGATCATCTGCCCGGCCCGCGGCAGGTTCAAGTCCGGGTCCAACCCTAGCCCCGCGTCGATGAGTATGGTTTGATCGCCGCTACGCACCACGACCACGTTCAGCGACCAGTCGAAAGCGTCCGGCGGCAGGAACATGTCGTTCAGCCAGGCCGCCCGCACGGCCGGGTCGGCATTGTATCCCAACATCTTGGTTGGCAGCGGTAGCACCCCATCGCTGACCACCAGCACGTTAATCTCGCCGATCCGCAGCGCGTAGCGCGACGGGACCAACTCGTCAGGCCCCGATCTGCCGCGTTGTGAGGTAATATCCAGGCCCATGTCTGTCTCCTTCTGGCTGTCGTTCTGGAGCCGAAAAAGCGGCCCCATCTATTAAGGATATTTGATATCCTTATGGACACACAATATCCTTATTTGCCGAGCTGTAAAGCCCTTCGGACCTAAGTGACCCCTGAACCCGCGACGGCAGCTTTCTGGAAGCCGGCGGTGGCCGATGACAAGATCACGTTATGGCGGAAGCGGAACGACGGCTTTTGCCTGAGCTGTTTCCGGAACCTGACGGGCAGCTTCCGGCCGAAACGCGACGTCCGGCTGGTGGCTTGGCGATGTCCGTAGTCGGTGCGAAGGAGACAACCGGTCCACACGCCTGCATTCCGCCCCTCCCCCCGCAAGCCTGCCACAAGCTTGTTGCGCCATGGTCGCTGAAGGAACCCGGCAAAGAGGCGGACTTTCTTGGCGATTTCTCCACCCAGCGACATCGTTCTCGATGTTGCCCGAGCCGTCGACCCGACGGATATCGAGGCTGCCCGTGCCGCGCTGACCAGGCGGGCCAGCGGCGTTGGCGGCGCTTTTTCTGTCGACATGGCGGCTTCGGTCGACGCCGGCTCGATCCTGTCGCGGGCCACGGCCGACAAGGCCGCGGCAGGCGCCGATCCAGCGGGCAAGTTCAAGAAATTCGAGGCGATGGTCTTGCAGACCTTCATCCAGAACATGCTGCCCAAGGACTCCGAAGGCGTTTATGGCAAGGGCCTGGCCGGCGATATGTGGAAATCGCAGTTGGCCGAACGCGTCGCCGATGTCATGGCCGAGCGCGGCGGCATCGGCATCGCCAAATCGTTGCTGGCCGACCACTACAAGGACGGCAAGCGCACCGTGCCGCTCGGTCCGGTGTCAACCGGGCCGCACAAGACCGAGATCGACCAGCAGACCCGGTTGTCCACCTCGCTGGTCGAGGAATTGCAGCGCAAGGCCGCACGGTCGATGACCGGCGACGAGACGACCATCAAAACCGAAATCAAAATCTAGACCAGGATTTTCAATGGCCGATTTTTCAAAATTCTCTTCCAACCTGCCGGCGCGTACATCGGAGGCGCCGATCCCTTTTGCACGGCCGGGCAACCTTGCCGCCATCATCGGCCGCATAGAGGAAGCGGTCGAGGAAGAGACGGCAGGTCTGAAGAACGACACCGGCTACGACCTCAAGGCCTCCAACGCCCGCAAAAGCCGCTACCTCTATGAGCTGACCCGCGCCATGAAGGGCGCCAACGAAATCGAATTCCTGGAAGAGCACCGCGACAGCCTGGCGCGGCTGCGCCAGAAGCTGGCGAAGAACGAAGCGGCGATCCTCGCCCACCTCAACGCGGTCAACGAGGTTGCCATGCTGTTGAAGAACGCCATCCAGCGCGCCGAAGCCGACGGCACCTACTCGGCCGGCGAATTCGGCTGGGCGCGGGCATGATCCCGAACCGCAGGACCGCGTCGGCGAAAAGTGGAAGCCGCTTTCCGCGCAAGGTCATGCTCGAACAAGCAAACAAGACATGATCAAATTCATCGCCGCCGCGATCTGGATCTGCGCCGCTACGCTGGGCGCGGTGTTCTATTCGTTCCAGGCTGCGGGCGAGCGCGGCGTCGGCGAGACGCCGAAGCCGATGCTGGGTGGCCTCGACTACGTCAAGACCGACATCATCTCGGTGCCGCTGATCCGCAACTCCCGCATCGACGGCTATTTTCTGACCAAGCTCGTCTACACGGTCGAGCCGGCCGAGATTAAAAAGATGTCGATCCCGGCCGAAGCGCTGATGACCGATCAGGTCTATTCCTATCTCTACTCCAACCCGCAGATCGATTTCACCAAGAAAGAAACCATCGATCTCGACGCCTTCCGCACGGCCATACGCGACACCGTCAACACCCGTGTCGGCGCCAATCTGGTGCACGAAGTGCTGATCGACCAGGTCAATTTCCTGACCAAGGACGAGATCCGCAACAACGCCATGCGCCGCCGCAAGGACCCGGCCCCAGCGGAGGAAGCCGCGCCGGCTGAATCGGCCCAGGCCGAGCCGGCCAAGCCGGCCGCGGCACACTGACCCTCGCCGCGAGGCCGAGGTTCTCCTGCTCCATTTCACTCCACCGAAACGAGATGACGCATGGCGCCCGCGTTGACGTTTACGTCAACTCGAAGCTATATGCCCCCAGCGACCGTGATCGCGACACGCGCCAGACAGCGACTTTGGCCAAGGCCGGGCACTGACGCGCGACAAACGCAACGAGACGAGGAGAACAGTCATGAGCGTTCAGGAGATTGCCGAGAAGATGAAGTCGCGCGTCGCGAGCGCCGGGTTCGAACATTCGGTGAAGTTCGATACCGGCAGCGACGGCGTCATCGTCATCGACGGTGCGACCGTCTCGACCACCGACGCGCCGACCGACTGCACCGTCAAGCTGTCGCTCGACGATCTGGATTCGCTGATCGCCGGCGACCTCAACCCGACCATGGCGTTCATGTCCGGCAAGATAAAGGTCGAAGGCGACATGTCGGTCGCCATGGCGCTTAGCCAGCTGATCGGTTAATCCCGTCGCAAAACAAAGCGCCGCCCGTCCTGAAATACTAAGGACCGGCAGCGTTTTGTTTTTGACCAATCAAGCCGCGAAAGTCAGCGGCAGCGCCTTGAGCTTGCGCCCTGCGGCCTTCAGCGTGCCATGCGCGCCGTCGAGTGTGCCTTCGACCAGTTCCAGCGCCAGCAGGCGATGCCGCTCGTAGGGACCGGGCATTGCCAGCGATCCGGTCTTGTTGGCCGAAAAGCCGAAGCGGCCATAGTAAGGCGCATCGCCGACCAGCAGGATCGCGGCATGGCCGAGACGCGCGGCTTCCGCCAGCGCATGGCGCATCAGCGCCGAGCCGATGCCGGCGTTCTTGAGCGACGGATCGACGGCAAGCGGACCGAGCAGGAGAGCTGCCGGACCGCCCTCGCCCAGCCGCACATCCCACAACCGCACCGTACCGGTAACAGCGCCTGCCGCATCGCGCATGACAAAGGCAAGGCCTTCGGAAGGCCGGCGGCCGCGCCGCAGCTTCTCCGACGATTTCTTGCGCCGCATCGGCCCCATGGCGCGGTCGAGCAACGCTTCACGCGCCGCGACATCGGCAGGGGTTTCGGCGACGATGGCAAGGACCGGCAACGGGTCCACGATTTCAACTGGCATTTTCATTTCCGCGATCCTTCACGAGCGGAGCTTGTTCCACAGGCGAACCCAAGTGGGCGACACGCCCACCTGGGATGATCTGACCGGTTCTTTCGAACCGTCAGATCACGTAGGATCGGAGAGGCTCGAAGCCGTTGAAAGCGACCGCCGAGTAGGTGGTCGTGTAGGCGCCGGTGCCTTCGATCAGCACATCGTCGCCGATGGTCAGCGACAGAGGCAGCGGATACGGCGTCTTCTCGTACATCACGTCGGCCGAATCGCAGGTCGGGCCGGCGAGCACGCAAGGTGCTGTCTCCGAGCCGTCATGACGGGTGACGATCGGATAGCGGATTGCCTCGTCCATCGTCTCGGCCAGACCGCCGAACTTGCCGATGTCGAGAAACACCCAGCGCACATTGTCGTTCTCGGCCTTCTTCGAGATCAGCACGACTTCCGACTTGATGACGCCGGCATTGCCGACCATGCCGCGGCCCGGCTCGATGATGGTCTCCGGGATGGCATTGCCGAAATGCTTGCGCAGCGCCGAGAAGATCGCCTGGCCGTAGGCCTGGGCCGCCGGCACGTCCCTGAGGTAGCGCGTCGGGAAACCGCCGCCCATATTGACCATCTTCAAGACGATGCCTTCGTCGGCGAGCGTGGCGAACACCTTCTTGGCGTCGGCCAGCGCACGGTCCCATGCCGTGAGATCCGTCTGCTGCGAGCCGACATGGAACGACACGCCATAGGCGTCGAGGCCGAGCGTCCTGGCATGGCGCAGCACGTCGACGGCCATAGCCGGCACGCAGCCGAACTTGCGCGACAGCGGCCATTCAGCACCCTCGCCATCGGTCAGCACGCGGCAGAACACGCGCGCGCCGGGAGCGACGCGGGCGATCTTGTCGACCTCTTCGACGCAATCGACGGCGAACAGCCGGATGCCGAGCTGGTAGGCGCGTGCAATGTCACGCTCCTTCTTGATGGTGTTGCCGAAGGAGATGCGGTCCGCCGGCGCACCGGCGTCCATCGCCATCTCGACTTCGGCAACGGAAGCGGTGTCGAAGGACGAGCCCATCGCAGCAAGCAGGCGCAGGATTTCCGGCGCCGGGTTTGCTTTCACCGCATAGTAGATCTTGGAATCGGGCAGCGCCTTCTCGAAGGCGCGGAAATTGTCGCGCACGACATCGAGGTCGACGACGAGGCAGGGGCCGGACGGACGTCGGGTGGCGAGGAAGTCGAGGATGCGCTGTGTAGCCATCGGAATTCTCCAACACGCCTTTCGGCGCGCACAAGGTTGCGAACGCGGGCTGTCGGCCTCGCGAGCACGCGGTCAAACAAAGGCGGGACGGAAATCCATGGAACCAGCCGGTGGAGACCCCGGAACCATGAAGCGCCGTCTCGCGGCGATGAACCTTGGCCTTGCCCGGCCTCGGTTCGCTTTGTCTGCCTTGGCTTGGATTGGGAGAACCCGTTCCGCACTGCCGGCAATGAAGGTGTGCCTCTTTAGTAACCCCGGTCTTTGGACAACCGGAAGAGAACCAGAAAGGCCCGCACCGTCGTTGCTTCAAGGTGTCCTCGGGCTGGCGGTTGGCCGCTAGACCGACTGGAGGGGTTGGCTCCAGTTACCTTACCGATTGCCCTCACCATATTCGAGGATCGGCGGACACCCACAGGCACGTGCGACTTTGGGCAAGCGCGATATAGGGTCGAAAGATTTCACAATCAATAAAAATCGTATCCCAGGTTGTAAAATTCCCGGCATCGAACAATGCTGCGCCGAACGTATCCGGATATTGAACGATGCCTGGCACGCACGGCCCGCTCAACGCCTTCCTCGACCTGCGACGAATGCCGGTGGCCAACGCAGAACTGGGGCCGCTCGCCGGGCTCAAACTGGCCGTCAAGGACATTTACGACGTTGCCGGCTACCGCACCGGTTGCGGCAATCTGGTGAAGTTTAACGAGGCGCATGCCGCGTCCAGCACGGCACCGGCCGTGCAGATGATTCTCGACGCCGGCGCGCGCTTCATCGGCAAGACCCAGACAGACGAGTTCGCCTTCTCGCTGATGGGCCAGAACGCGCATTTTCCCTTTCCAGTGAACCCGGCCGCCCCCGACCGCGTCACCGGCGGCTCCTCCTCCGGCTCAGCCGCGGCAGTGGCGGGCAAGCTCGCCGACATCGCCACCGGTTCCGACACCGGCGGCTCGATCCGCGCGCCGGCGAGCTTTTGCGGGCTGATCGGGCTGCGCACCACGCATGGCCGCATTTCACTCGACGGCACGATGAAGCTGGCGCCGAGCTTCGACACGTTCGGCTGGTTCGCCGACGACATCGAGACCTATGAGACGATCGGCAAACTGTTGCTCGGCCGCGACCCGCATCAGCATCCGCTCAACCGCCCGCTTTCGATCCGCTGGCTGGACGCCTTCGTGGCCGGCCCCGCCGAGGCAGCCGAATACGCCAGTATGAGAGCGCTGGTGACCGGTGTCTTTGGCGAGCCGGCGCCTGTGGAATACAGCTTCGCTTCCTTCCCCGATGAGCTCTACTGGTGCTTTCGCCGCCTGCAGGCAGCCGAGGCCTGGAACCAGCATGGCGCCTGGATCATGTCAGGCGAGCGCGATCTCGGACCAGGCGTCGAGGAGCGCTTCGGCTTCGGCCGCACGATCGACGAAAAAACGGCGCGGGCCGAGGCGGCGCGCCGCCTGGCCTTCCGCTCCGAGCTCGCCGCTTTGCTCGGTCAG
This sequence comes from Hyphomicrobiales bacterium, assembly GCA_900472295.1. Classification (GTDB taxonomy): domain Bacteria; phylum Pseudomonadota; class Alphaproteobacteria; order Rhizobiales; family Rhizobiaceae; genus Mesorhizobium. The sequence continues at coordinate 276,059 of UCIA01000007.1, forward strand.
GACGGGTTTTTGGTCCTGCCAACCGTTCCTGGCCCCGCCCCTCTCGTCAACAGCCCGCCTGAACAGCTCCAGGCCTACCGCGAAAGGGCCTTGCATCTTTTGTGTCTTTCGGGTCTCTCAGGCTTCCCGCAAATCACCTTGCCGCTGGGCTCGGTTGACGGTGCCCCTTTCGGCCTCTCGCTGCTCGGCCCTCCCGGCAGCGACATTGCCCTGATACGGCTCGGCCGACGGCTTCTCGATACGGCACGAAAGGCCTGATCCATGGATACACTGACCCGCATGCGCGCCTTTATCGACGTCGTCGAGGCCGAAGGCTTTTCGGCCGCCGCGCGCAAGATCGGTCGCTCCAAGGCGCTGCTGTCGAAATATGTGCGCGAACTGGAGGATGAGCTCGGCGCGCTCCTGCTCAACCGCACCACGCGGCAGTTCTCGATGACAGAGGCCGGCCATACCTATTACAGCCGCGCGTCGGAAATCGTGCGCGAGGTCGACAGCTTGGCGGATGCCGTGCGCGAATCCTCCGGCGACGTGCGCGGCCGGATCAAGCTGTCGGCGGCGCGCACCTTCGCCGATGCGCCGATCGGCCAGTCGCTGATCGACTTCGCCAAGCAGCATCCCGACATCGTGCTCGACATCCATCTCGACGACCGTTTTGTCGACCTGGTCGAAGAGGGCTTCGATCTCGCCGTGCGCATCTCGCGGCTGGAGAACTCCTCGCTGATCGCCCGGCGGCTGGGGCCGTTTTCGATCAAGCTCTGCGCCTCACCCGAGCTGATCGCCAGGCACGGCAAGCCGACGCGCCCGCAGGACCTTGCCAACATGCCCTGCATCGTCGACACCAATGGCCGCTCGCTCGCCAACTGGCGCTTCAAGGGCGAGGGCGAGGAGACCATCAGCGTCAATGTGTCGGGGCCGATCGAGGTCAACAGTCCGATGGCCGCGCGTGCCGCCGCCGTGTCGGGCCTGGGCTACACCATCCTGCCCGATTTTATCGCCGCCCCTGACCTCGCCTCCGGTCGGCTGGTGACGGTGCTCGACGACCGCATCCTGTCGGGCAGCGGCATTTTCGCCGTCTACCCGCACCGCCGCTATTTGCCGGCCAAGGTCCGTGTTTTCGTCGATTTCCTGGTGCAGTGGTTCAAGAACCGCGAGGGCGTCTGACCCGCTTCAACCATCAAAGCGCGTTGCGCTTTGAGTTTTTGTTGGTGCGTGTCGTTGTCCCAAAACCGCTTCGCACTTTTGGGCGACACGCAGCAGCGGTCCCAATTTCGCCCGCTTTCTGGTAACCTCTCGAAATCTCTCCGAGGCCGATGGAACAGCGACCGAGAATGCACCTGAAACGCCACGCAATCATGCTGGCTTCGGCCTTGGCGGCGCCTTTTGCCGCCGTCGGAGCAGCAGAGGCGCATCCTCACGTCTTCGCCGAGGCCCGCCTCGACGTGATCCTGTCGCCGGATCACCAAAGTGTGAAAGCGCTGCGCCATCTCTGGCGCTTCGACGATTTGTTTTCGAGTACGGTGATGATGGAGTTCGACAAGAACTCCGACCTGAAGCTTGACGACAAGGAGCTGAAGGATGTCGCCGACACCGTCCATGCCTCGCTGGCCGAGTTCAATTATTTCCAGCTCGTCACCGTCAACGGCAAGGACGTGCCGATGACGCCGCCGCCGCATCTGATGGCCAATTTCGAGAACGACCAGCTGATCATCCTGTTCGAATCCGAACCGAAGGAGCCGATCAAGCTCGCCGGCAAGATCGATTTCGGCGTCTACGATCCGACCTTCTATACGGCGATCGATTTTACCGAGGACTCCAACATCACCGTCGAAGGCCTGCCTGCGAACTGCACCAGCAAGGTTATCCGGCCCGACCCGGACGAGGCGATCAAGGAAAACCAGAAGACCCTGACGGAAGCGTTTTTCAACGACCCGACAGGTACCGACATGAGCAAGATCTTCGCCACCAAGCTTGAATTGAACTGCCCGCCAGAAGGATAGATCCGGTGATGAAACCGTCCCTGCGTATGGCATTCGGCCTCCTGGCCGCTGCCCTGGTGATGACGCACTTTCTAGGCGCGGCCCACGCCCAGAGCTCGCTCGGCATCGGCGTCAATGACGGCATGGCGCCGACCACCGGACCGTTCGCCCACATCCTGATGTGGATCAATCTGCGCCAGCAGGAATTTTATCGCGCGCTGGCCACCGCGATGAAAGCGATGCGCGAGGACGGCAGCAAGATGTGGCTGCTGATCGGCCTGTCCTTCGCCTATGGCATTTTCCACGCCGCCGGCCCCGGCCACGGCAAGGCGGTGATCTCCTCCTACATGGTCGCCAATGAAGTCGCGCTCAGGCGCGGCATCCTGTTGTCCTTCGTCTCGGCGCTGCTGCAGGGCCTGACTGCGATCCTGGTCATGCTGCTTGCCTATTTCGTCCTGCGCGGCACCGCCATCTCGATGACCGACGCGGCCTGGTTCATGGAGATCATGAGCTATGTCTTCGTAACCCTGTTCGGCGCCTGGCTGTTGTGGCGCAAGCTCGGGCCGACGGTCCTGCGCTGGTTTGGCAAGGCGCCCGCCTACAGCCTGTCGGCGGCCCACGCCGGACATTCCCACGGGAGCCATGCCGGTCACTCTCACGCCGCCCACTCGCATGCCGCTCACAGCCATGCAGGGCATGCGCATGCCCTGCATGACGATCACGACCATACGCATGATCATCGCGATCACGCTGCACACGACCACGACACACACGATCATTCTCATCACGGCCACGCTCATCACGACCATGCTCATCATGATCACGCGGCGGGCGAGGTCTGCGACACGTGCGGCCATTCGCATGCGCCCGATCCGGCGCTGCTGTCGGGCGATCGCTTCGACTGGCGCACGGCATGGTCGGCGGTCGCCGCCGTCGGCATCCGCCCCTGCTCCGGCGCGCTGATTGTGCTCAGCTTCGCGCTGCTCAACGGCCTGTGGCTCGGCGGCCTGCTGTCGGTGCTGGCAATGTCGCTCGGCACCGCCATCACCGTCTCGGCGCTGGCGACCATCGCGGTCACCGCCAAGAACTGGGCGGTCTATTTCGCCGGCGACGGCCGCATGGGCAACCGCATCCACACATTCGTCGAGATCGGCGGCGCCGCCTTCGTCTTCCTGTTTGGATTGTTGCTGCTGTCGGCGAGCCTGACCGGCAGCGTCTGAAGCAATTCCAGGAAAAGTGTGTAGCGGTTTTCCGTCCGGAATTGCGTCAAAGGAAAAGGTTTCGGGTCAGGCCTGACCCGCGACCTTCCCGTCCAGCTCATCCTCGACATGCACGCGGATGATTTCATCAAAGCTGTTCTCGGCGACGAAGCCGAGGTCTCTTGAGCGCTTAGCCTCAAACCTGGTCGGCCAGCCCTTGACGATTGCCCAGATCGTCTCGTCGGGCTGTTCGCGGATCAGCTTCACCACCTCGGCGCCGGCAATGCGCTCCAGCGCCTCGATCTGCTCGCCGACAGTGACGGCGACGCCGGGCATGGTCAGGTTGCGGCGCGGCCCGACGGCGGCGCCGTCGAGCCCGGCAGCATGGATCAGGAAGCCCACCGCCGAGCGCGGGCTGGCATGGGTGTGCAGCACCGATCGCGGCACCGGCAGGATCGCCTCGTGCCCGGCGAGCGGCTCGCGGATGATGCCGGAGAAAAAGCCCGAAGCCGCCTTGTTAGGCTTGCCGGGCCGCACGCAGATCGTCGGCAGCCGGATGCCGATGCCGTCGAAGAAGCCGCGCCTGGAGTAGTCGGCCAGCAGCGCTTCACTCATCTGCTTCTGGGTGCCGTAGGAAGTCAGCGGCGTCGGATGGAAGTCGTCCGGAATGACATCCGGGAACGGCGCGCCGAACACCGCGATCGACGAGGTGAAGACGAGCCGTGGTGCGAAGCCGGCCAGCCGCACGGCGTCGAACAGCGCCCGTGTACCATCGAGATTGACGCGGTAGCCGAGATCGAAATTGGCCTCCGCCTCGCCCGACACGATGCCGGCGAGATGGAAGATGACATCGGGGCGTGACGCCACCAGGCTTTCCGCAGCACCTGGGTCGGCAAGGTCGCCAGTGTGAGCGGTGACGCTGACGCCCGCCATCGCCGGCGCCTGCGGCGGCACGATGTCGTGCAGGTCGAGCGCCGTGATCTTGCGGCCGTTGAGCGTGCCGTCCTTGGCCAGCCGCGTGATGAGTTTGCGACCGACCATGCCGGCGGCGCCAATAATCAGGATGCGCATGTCAAAAGCCTCTTATTTGCTCTTGTTCCGGCTGCGCCCCCGCAACCAGAACACCAGAAAGAATGCCAGCACGAAAGCGATGCCGACAATGCCGGCGAGAACAGTCGAGACATTGCCGACGGCCAGCATCACGGTCGGCAGATAGTAGGCCGCGATGCCGAACAGCAGCATGATCCAGGCCGCGGCAATCAGCGCGTTTCTGGTGTCGCGATCCATCATGCCGTCCCGCTGCTACGGGAGTTCGTCAACCTGGATACCAATGCCATGAAATTCCTTGTCAGTGATAATGGCCATGATGCGACGCATCATGGTCGTGGTCATGGTCGTGGTCGTCATGGCTGTCCGCGCACTGGCCGAATTCCGGCTCGACGGTGGCATGGGCGATGCCGTGCTCGGCGGCGAGCCGCTTCTTGATGGCGCTGACCGCCTGATGCGGGTCGACGCCATCGTTGAGGCAGGCATGCAGCGTCGCCATGTTGCTGGAGCCATCAAGCGACCAGACATGCATGTGATGCACCTCGCGTACACCCTTGACCGTGCCGGCAATGTCCTTGGCGATGAGGTCGCGGTCGAGGCTTGCCGGCACGCCTTCGAGCAGCACATGGGCGGCTTCGCGCATCAGCGACCAGGCGGTGGACAGGATCAGCACAGAGACCAGCACCGACAGGATCGGATCGATCGGCGTCCAGCCTGTGGCCAGGATGACCAGCGCGGCCACGATCGCCGCCGCCGAGCCGAGCAGATCGCCCAGCACATGCAGGATGGCGCCGCGCATGTTGAGGCTTTCACGGTCGCCGCCATGCAGCACGAAGAACGACGCGATGTTGACCGCAAGACCGATGATCGCAACCACCAGCATCGGTCCGCCCAGCACCGGCGCCGGCGTCATCAATCGGCCCCAGGCTTCGTAGACGATCCACAACGCAATGGCGAAGATGGCGATGCCGTTGGTGTAGGCGACCAGCGTCTTGACCCGGCCGAAGCCATAGGTGAGCCGCACTGTCGCCGGCCGGCCGGCAAGATGGAAGGCATACCAGGCAAGGCCGAGCGCGATGGAATCGGCCAGCATATGGCCGGCATCGGCCAGCAGAGCCAGCGATCCCGTCAGCAGGCCGCCAAGCACTTCGGCGACCATGAAACCGGCGGTCAGGCAAGCCGCAATCAGCACACGCTTCTTGTCGGTCGAGCCATGCACATGACCGGCGCCGTGGCTGTGCCCGGCATGCGCAGCATGCCCCTGAGAGTCCAGCCCATGCGAACCATGATCATGGCTGTGCGCCATCGCCTAAACTCCTGTTACGCGCCGAACTCGGCGCGGAAATCCTCGAGCCGCCGCTTTTGCCCGCCTTCGCCATCGAAATTGGCCGGATCGAGCCATGCCTCGTAGGCTTTGCGCAAGGACGGCCATTCCTTGTCGATGATCGAGTACCACGCGGTATCGCGGTTTTCACCCTTGACCACAAGATGCTGGCGGAAAATGCCCTCGAACTTGAAGCCGAACCGCTCCGCCGCGCGCTTCGACGGTTCGTTGCGGTTGTTGCATTTCCACTCATAGCGGCGATAGCCGAGTTCATCGAAAATGTACTTCATGAACAGGAACTGCGCCTCGGTCGCCGCCGGCTTCCTCGAAATCAGCGGCCCCCAATAGATGTTGCCGATCTCGATGACGCCAAAGGCGGGATCGATGCGCATCAGCGTCTGCCGCCCAGCGATCTTGCCGCTGGCCTTGTCGATGACGGCAAAGAACAGCGGATCTTCGCTGGCCGCCGACTTCTCCAGCCATGGCTGCAAGGCGGCGCGGTTCTCGGGCACGGTGTCGAACAGCCAGCGAAACCTGACATCGCCATCGGCGACGGCCGAGGCCTCGTAAAGGCCGTCGCCATGCATTTCAGCACTCAACGGCTCAAGACGAACGGTGCGCCCGTCGAGAACTTTCCGTTCCGGACGCGGGCGCGGCTGCCAATCGCTAAGGTTTTCCGACACCTGGGACTCCAATCCGTTTGACATTTGCGGTTGGACGCTCACAAAAACGCGACCCAACAGCAAGAACCACACGGACGGGAAAAATGCTCCACACGATTTCGGCCTTCGACCGCCTCGGCGAGGAAAACGCCTTTGCCGTGCTCGCGAGGGCGACCGCACTGGCTCAACAAGGCCGCGACATCGTCAATCTCGGCATCGGCCAGCCCGACTTCAAAACCCCGCAGCACATTGTCGAGGCGGCGATCAGGGCGTTGCGCGACGGCCACCATGGCTACACCCCGGCCAACGGCCTCTTGGCGACGCGCGAAGCGGTGGTGCGGCGCACGCTGACCACCACCGGCGTCGAGGCCTCGCCCGAGAATGTGATGATCCTGCCCGGCGGCAAGCCGACCATGTTCGCGGCGATCCTGATGTTCGGCGAACCCGGCGCCGAGATCCTCTATCCCGATCCCGGCTTCCCGATCTACCGCTCGATGATCGAATTCACCGGCGCTAGCCCAATTCCCGTGCCGATCCGCGAGGAGAACGGCTTTGCCTTTTCGGCCGAGGAGACACTGGCGCTGATCACCTCGAAGACAAGGCTCCTCATCCTCAACTCGCCGGCCAACCCGACCGGCGGCGTGACACCGCGCGCCGAGATCGAGAAGCTGGTCAAGGGGCTGGAGAAACACCCTGATGTCGCCATCCTGTCGGATGAGATTTATGACGTCATGACCTATGACGGCGAGACGCATTTCTCGCTGCTCAATTTCCCCGAAATCCGCGACCGGCTGATCGTGCTCAATGGCTGGTCGAAGACCTGGGCGATGACCGGCTGGCGCATGGGCTGGTCGATCTGGCCGAACGGCGACAAGGGCGCCCACCTCTACGACAAGGTGCGCAAGCTCGCGGTCAATTGCTGGTCCTGCGTCAACGCCCCCAGTCAGTTCGCCGGCATCGCTGCCATCGATGGGCCGCAGGATGATGTCGACAAGATGATGCGCGCCTTCGACAACCGCAGGAAGATCGTGGTCGAGGGCCTGAACGCGCTGCCCGGCGTCTCCTGCATCACGCCGAAGGGCGCCTTCTATGCCTTCCCCAATGTCTCCAAGACCGGCTGGAAGGCCAAGAAACTCGCCTCGGCTCTGCTCGAGGATGCTGGTGTTGCACTGATCGGCGGCCCCGATTTCGGCATTCTCGGCGAGGGCTATATCCGGCTCTCCTACGCCAATTCCGAAGAGAACATCTTGCGCGCGCTGGAGCGGATCGAGGCGTTTTTGAAGAAGTAGGGCGGCTTGCCGCACCGCTCACTCCGCGCCCAAGGGTCGACCCCCACTCCGTCTCGGCTTCGCCGTGTCCAGCCGATAGATGGG
>UCIA01000056.1 GCA_900472295.1 Hyphomicrobiales bacterium
ACGCGCCATTGCGGCATAGGTGGTCGAGGCTTCAGCCGTCTTTCGGCCAGATCAGCCCGTTCGAGAGGTCGTTGGTGCGCTCTGTGAAAAAGAAGGGGGAGGCAATGGCGGCATCGGTGGACTCAGAGCCGATGCGGACTGGTTCGCCAAGATGTCAGCCTACAATGGCTTGACCCGCATAAAAGCCCCTGCCCATCCGGCTCCAAGCGCACGCCCCCCACACGACGAAGGTCCTGTTTGGGATCGTAAGCGACGCCGGCAGGTTATTGCATGCTAAAAATCGACAGCAGACTCTTAGGAGACGGATATCGTCCCAATCAGGGATATCGCCTCAGTCATTGAATCATGAATCTTGAGCTGAATGGTAGGCTCGCTGCTCCAACGGCTTTCGGGCTGATGGTGACGCGCGCCGGCAAGGCTTCAATGGTGGCGAATTTCTGGCTGATATCCGCGCACAATGCTTCAGCAATCTTCCGAGGCGCGTAGCTGGACAGCACGACCGTCTTGAACTCGACAAACTGGGTCAGCGCGGAGATCGACGCTTTCAGGCGGTTCGAGCATTCTTCCAGCCATTCGCTGTAGGCCTCTCCAAGGTCAGGCCACTCCGGACTGCTGCTCCAGATGATTTCGGACGAGCGTCCGCGCTTGGTCAGTTCGCTCTCCAGGCGCATCAGACCATGATCGAAGCTGGCGCTGGAGCTGCCTTTGTAGATCTGGTGGTTGAGGATGAGCCTGCTCTGCAGCCTGGCTCCAAGATAGAAGAACAGATAGTCGTTCAGCGGCTTGGCGACGCCGAACATGCTTTCGCCGCCGGCTGCCGCGGTGATGTCGTTCTGCACGAAGACCGGCAGTCTGGTCTGTTCCTCGATTTCACCCTGCAAGGCCTTGAGCGACGTGCTCGATCCGTTGCTGGTTGCAGCCAAAGCGTCGACCTCGTCAGGGACAGCCAGTCCGATGCCGGCGATCCGGCCGCGCGCTTCGACCGGCAAGCTGGTCATCGCCTCCTTGATCGCCCCCAGCAAAGCGCCACTGCGCGGAAATGGGTTGGCTTCCTCTACCGGCAACTGCTTGTGGAAGCGCACAGTGCCGATGAAGTCGATAAGCGCAATGTCGATCCTGCGCCGGCTGAAGCCGACGCCAACCGCATAGGCACCCTCCGGGTTGAGCGAAAGCGGTTTGGTGGGCGGCCCGACACGCCCGCGCTGCGCCTCGCCCTGGGAGACCAGGCCTTCTTGCTCGAGCGAACGGACGATGACCGAGGCCGTCTGCGCCGACAGGCCGGTCTTCTCGCCGATTTCCATCCGCGATATGCCTTCGTTCTGCAGCAGCAGGGACAACACCAGCCGCTCGTTGTAGCTGCGCACGCTGAGTGCATTCAGCCCGCTCGCACGATCGGCGATGCGCAAAGGATTGGGCGGTGCGAATCTCATGTCAGGCAAGGGACGCCCCGTCGGTGAGAGCGTGTTGCCTGGCGGCGCCTGGATTACTCATGTCGAGCGGCTCCAGCCGATGGCATCGACCGCGCGGGCGAGTGCGGTGCCCAGCAATCTGTGCGCCTCGGCATCGATATGAAACCCGTCGGCTTCGCTGCAGGACACAACCGAGCCGGCATCGAAAAAGTGGAGTTCAAGGGAGTCCGCCAGAACCTCGAACTCGAGTGCCAGCAGGCGCGATTTCTCTGGTGCGCCGGCGAAGATCGACTTCCATTCCTTGACGTCGTCCTGCATCGGCGGCGGCGCCACGATCATGATTTCGGGGGTCGTGCCGCCGGGGCCTGGCGCCAGCTCCTTGATGTCATAGACCAGGCAGCCGATGCCCATCGCCACTTCCGATGGCGGCTTGTTGAAGCGAATCTTCAGATCGTTGGTGCCGAGCATGATGATGACGAGGTCAAGCGTCGCATGGCTCTGCAGGCAAGGGCGAAGATAGGTCCGGCCATTCTTGTGGGCACCCTCGACCGGATCGTCGTGGACCGTGGTTCGGCCGCTCAATCCCTCCTCGATGACATACCAGTCGGCCCCCAGCTGCGCGCGCAATATGCCCGGCCAGCGTTCATCGGGACCATAGCGCTCCAGCGGCCCCTTGCCGGGGATCTGGCCGTGCGTGTTGGAGTCGCCGTAACACAAGACTGATCGCATGTTTTTCCCGCCAAGGGTGGAGACGCGCCGAGGTGAGCGAGCGCCACTCATGATGGATAGCGAAGCGGAGAAAGGCAAGCAAGGGAATAGTCATTCAACATGACTAACTATTGACAGGTGGAATCCGCTGTGCTTCTAAAGTGCCCGGAGGAGTTCTCGACCGTCATCATCGCCCAGCCCGGATCGGGCCTCGACACAGCTGTGTCCCGGGGGCGGGAGAATTGCGCGCATCGGTCGGTTGGCGACGACGAGCACGCATTGGGAGAGCGTCTCGCGGCCGTACGAACACGTACGGCCGGGGCAACTACAAGGAGGAGTTCAATGTTAGGATTGCTGAAAACCGTCGGGCTGGGAATGCTCATCGCATCGGCGCTTGTCGCAACGTCTCTGGCGCATGCGGAAGACGTCGAGCTGATGGACGGCGTGGCGCCACGCCCCGACGACACCCGCATGACCGCGGCCGGCGCCTACAAGAAGGATCCGCCCTGGGTCATCGGCATGAGCGACTTCGGCGTGAACGCGAACACCTGGACGGTGCAGGTGGCGCATGAAGCCGAGAACGCCGCGGCCAAGGACAAGCGCATCTCGAAGTTCATCCTGCTCGATGCCGGCTTCGATCAGAAGAAACAGGTGGCCGACATCGAGGACCTGATCGCGCAGCATGTCGATGCGATCATCGTCCAGCCGGTGACCAGCACGTCGGCCAATGCCAGCATCGCCAAGGCGGTCGCCGCCGGCATTCCCGTCATCCTGCACACCGGCCGCATCGATTCCGACGCCTACACCACCGAAATCCAGGGCGGCGCCGAGCATTTCGGCAAGGTGATGGGCGACTGGCTGGTGAAGACCGTCGGCGACAATGGCAAGATCTGGGTTCTGCGCGGCCTTGCCGGCCATCCGGAGGACACCAACCGTTACAACGGCCTTCTGGAATCGCTTAAAGGCACGCATGTGCAGATCATCGCCGAGGAGCATGGCGACTGGCAGTACGATAAGGCCAAGAAGCTGTGCGAGACGCTCTATTTGAACAATCCGCAGGTCGACGGCATCTGGTCGTCCGGCGCCGACATGACGCGCGCCTGCGTCGATGTCTTCAAGCAGTTCGGCACTCCCATCCCGCCGATTTCGGGCGAGGGCAACAATGGCTATTTCGGCCAGTGGATCACGGACGGCTTCAAGTCGATCTCACCGGAATACAGCCCGGCCCAAGGTGCTGCCGGCGTGCGGGCCGCCGTCGCGTTGCTCGAGGGTCAACAGCTCTACAAGCGCTATGTCTACAATCCCGACGGCTGGGACCAGGACAGGGCCAAAAAATACTATCGCGACGACCTGACCGCAAACGTCTGGTGGCCAAGCGAACTGCCCGAGGACAAGCTCAAGGAATATTACGGCAAGAAGTGACGGCGAAAGCCGTGACTGGCGGGGAGTGGACACCCATTTCCCCGCCGGCCGTTCCATCTACGAATCCGGGTTGTTCGAGGGTTCCGTGACCAATCTTATCGAGATGTCCCACATTTCGAAGGCATTCGGAGGGAGCAAGGCGCTTCACTCCGTTTCCCTCGATCTCAAGGCGGGCAGCGTTCATGCCCTGATGGGGGAGAATGGCGCCGGGAAATCGACGTTGATGAAGATCCTCGCGGGCGTGCATCAGCCCGATACCGGGGAGATCTTCATGAACGGGCGAAAGCTCGATCTGAAATCGCCGCGCGACGCGTTGGACGCCGGCATCTCGACCGTTTTTCAGGAGCATTCGCTGCTCCCCAATCTGTCGATCGCCGAGAACATGTTTCTCGGCCGCGAACCCACGACAAGGTTCGGCGCGATCGACTACTCCATGATGAACAGCCAGACCGCCAAGGCGCTTGGCGAGCTCGGCCTCACGCTGGAACCGTCGCAACTCGTTTCCAACCTGACGATCGCCGAGCGGCAATTCGTCGAGATCGCGCATTGCATTCAGGCCGACGCCAGCGTGCTCATCCTCGACGAGCCCACGGCGGCGCTCAACGCAGCCGATGTCGACGTGCTCAACCGCAATATCCGCCGCCTGCGCGATAAGGGCAAGGCGATCGTCTATATCTCCCACCGCATGGAGGAGATCTTCGAGCTGTGCGACATGGTGACGGTACTGAAGGACGGGGCGCTCGTCGGCACTAGAATGGTGTCCGAGATCACCACCGACGCGCTTATCGCCATGATGGTCGGGCGGGAACTCCAGGACCTTTTTCCCGAACGCACCGGCGAGAAGGGCGACGAGATCCTGCGCGTCGAGGCTCTCAAGATCACCGAAACATCACAGCCGCTGTCGCTGACATTGCACAAGGGTGAGATAGTCGCTTTGGCGGGCCTGGAGGGTCAGGGCCAGCAGCGCTTCCTGCGCTCGCTGATCGGCCGCTACCATCCTTTCGCGGGGTCGATTTCCATCAACGGCAAGACGCTGAAAATGCCGCTGTCGGCATCATCAGGTATTCGTTATCTGCAGCAGCTGCAGGTCGGTTTCGTTCCCGAGGACCGCAAGGAAGAAGGGCTATTCCTCACCCTGCCGATCGCCCACAACATCACCATCGGATTGCATTCGAGGCGATCCGAACTGGCGCTGGCGAGCCCGTACCGAAGTGTCATTGCCCGCATGATGGAGGCCATGAACATAAAGGCAGCGGGCCCATCGGCTCCGGTCGGCTCCCTGTCTGGCGGCAATCAGCAGAAGGTTCTGCTAGGCCGCTACCTTGCCGCCGATCTCGACCTTCTGCTGGTGGAAGAGCCGACGCGCGGCGTCGACATCGGTGCCAAATCCGAGATCTACCATTTGCTACGTGACTTCACTCGCAAGGGCGGCGCCGTTCTGGTGCTGTCGCGCGAGACGATCGAACTGATCGGTCTCTGCGACCGCATCTACGTCGTGCACGACAACACCATCGTCGCCGAAATGCCGGCAGCGCAGGCGAGCGAACACAAGATCCTCGACGCCGCCCTGACGGCCAGCGCCGTGCGCCAGCGTTAGGGGCCTCCATGCATCGTTCCCTGTTCAACATCCTGAGTGGACGAAACACACGGCAAGGCCTGTGGGGCCTGCCGCTGGTGGTCGCCTTGCTCATTTCGGTGTGGCTGACCGTCGAGACGACACAGTTCGCAACGGCAGAAAACCTGTTCAACCTGATTGCCCAGGCGATGCCGCTGATCATCGTGGCGATCGGCCAGCTCGTCGTCGTGCTTATTGGCGGCCTTGATCTGTCCGTCGGCTCGGTCATCAGCTTCACGACGGCGGTGCTCTCCCTGGACCAGCCGGCGATCGTGCTGATCCCCGCGGTCTTCGTGCTGGCGGCGGTCATCGGCCTGGTCAATGGGCTGGCGATCACCCGCTTCAATGTCCATCCGATCATCGCCACGCTGTCGACGCAGTACATAGTGCTCGGCTTCACGCGCATCTTGCGTCCCGTCTCCGGCGGCACGGTTCCGGATATCGTTATCACCGCGGTCTCAGGTAGTTTCCTCGGCATTCCCTTCCCCGCTTTCTGGGGCGTCATCGTGATCCTGGCAGCCTGGAAGCTACTCTACGGATCGCGATACGGGCTGCACCTGTTTGCGATCGGGGGCGGCATCGCTTCCGGCACTGAGAGTGCCGCCCGCAACTTCGGCGTCTCCGATCGCCGCAACATCATCCTCGCCTATGTGGTCTGCTCCTGTTTCGCGGCCGTTGCCGGTGTCTTCCTGGCCGGGCGCATCGTGTCGGGCGATCCGAATGTCGGGCTGCTTTTCGAACTCGACACCGTCACCGCCGTAGCTCTTGGAGGCACCCAGCTCTCAGGCGGCGTAGGCAGCTTGCACGGCACGGTGATCGGCGCACTGGTCATGGCGCTGTTGGCCAATGGCATGAACCTCGCCAACGTTTCGCCCTTCGTCCAGACCGCGATCAAGGGCGGCATCCTGCTGGCGGTGGTCGGGCTGCAATCCCGGAAGAAGATGGGGCTCTGAGCAATGGCTGCGGTGCTGTCAAATCCGATCGCCCGGCGTCTGCTGCGCATACCGCCGTCCTATTTTGTCTTCATCGTGCTTCTGGCGACGCTGTGGATCGCGCGGCCCAACATGCTCAACCTCAACATCATGGGCATCTTCGTCAGGCAGATCGTTCCGCTCGGCATCCTCGTGCTGGGGCAGCTCGTCGTCATGCGGGTGAAGTCGATCGACCTATCAGGCGGCGGCATCATCTTGTTGATCAATTACTTCATCTCGTCGGGCAGCTTCCCTGGCGCGTCGCTGCCCTTCTTTGTGGTGTTGGCGCTCGCGACGGGTCTCGCCATCGGCCTGTTCAACGGCTTCATGATCGGCAACCGACGGGTGTCCGCGGTCATCGTCACGCTGGCCGTCAGCATCATCCTGGTCGGGCTGGTGCAGTTCCTGTCGAGCGGCAATCCGCCCGGTGACGTGCCGAAACTGTTCAACGACCTCTACAACACAAAATTCCTGTCGGTTCCGACGCCGGTCCTGTTCTGGATCCTGCTGACCGCCGCAGTCTCGTTTCTGCTGTCGCAGACCGTGTTTGGCCGCTACGTCGCCTCGGTCGGGGAGAATGCCGAAGCCGCGCATTTTTCCGGCGTGCCGGTCCAGCGCACCGTCATCCTGGCGCACACGCTTGCCGGCCTGATCGCGGCCATCGCAGCCCTCGTGCAGACCGGCTCGATCGCCGTCGGCAGCGTCCGGGTGGGTCTCGATCTGCCGATCCTGGCTGTCGCGGCAACGATCCTGGGCGGCGTCGTCTTCGGTCGCGGCGACGGCGGCGTCTGGGGGCCTTTCTTCGGGGCGCTGTGCTTTGCGCTTTTGTTCGTGGTGATGACGGTGCTGGGCATCGACGAGCCCGGCAAGCTCATCGCCCAGGGCGTCATCATCCTCGGCGCGGCGATCTTCTACGGAGTGCGCGTGCGAAACCCCTGACCTGAAACGGCAAAAGGCGAGCCGGCACCGGTGTTCGCCGGAACCGATAGGTCTCCGCGTTCAGACAACTGCAAACAGATGGAGAGACATGGATGTCACCGCCAAAAAACATCATGTGCTACGGCGATTCACTGACTTGGGGCTGGGTGCCGGTGAAGGAGGGATCGCCGACCCACCGCTACCCCTACGAGCAGCGCTGGACGGGCGTAATGGCCGCGGCGCTAGGAGCGGGCTATTACATCATCGAAGAGGGCCTGAGCGCGCGAACGACCTGCCTCGACGATCCGAACGATCCACGCCTGAACGGAGCCAATTATCTGCCCTCGGCCATCGCCAGCCACCTGCCGCTGGACCTGGTCATCGTCATGCTCGGCACCAATGACACCAAGTCCTATTTCCGCCGAACGCCTTACGAGATCGCCAACGGAATGGCGAAACTGGTTGGTCAGATCCTGACCAGCGCCGGCGGCATCGGCACGCCTTACCCGGCTCCGAAGGCGCTGGTCATCGCACCGCCGCCGCTGACGCCGATGCCTGATCCATGGTTCGAAGGCATGTTTGGCGGCGGCCATGAAAAGTCCAGGGATCTGGCCAAACAGTATAAGGCGATGGCGGATTTCATGAAGATCGATTTCCTGAACGCCGGCGATTTCGTCACCACGGACGGTGTTGACGGCATCCATTTCACTGCCGCAAACAACGCCGATCTGGGACGCGCCGTCGCCGACAAGGTCAAATCGATACTCGAGCCCGGCAAGATCAGCACCGCCGCCTGAAGCGGTAACGCGCCCTAGGCTTGCTGCACCAGGCCAACGGAGCGCAGGTATCGCGATTTCCTCCCGCGATACACGATGCGGGGCCGGACGGGTGAGTTCGGCCCCGTATTTCGCATGGCTGTCTTGGTGTGCGGCGACATGGCTCCGGCCTCTTCCGCTTTCAAGCAGCAGCAACTCGTGAGCCACCGGCCGATATTGGGCGCATGGCCGCCGTACACTGCGGGGTCGCACACGCCTGCAGATGGCGCGGTAAGTGGACCGGGTGGCGGACGAACCCCTTCATGAAAGGCGCCTTCGCGCGCGCAACAATTGGCGGTAGTCGCGCTCGACCATCTTCAGTCCGTCGCGGACGAGGCGATGCGTCTGGTAGCGAAAGGGCGAGTCCTGCCAGCCCGCGGCGCTGACCAGCCGCCAACCGAACAAAGCGGTCGCGACTTCAAAATGGGATGCCTGCTGGGCGCGGCCATCAAGGCATCGCAGCATGTGGCCCAGGCGCCGGCGCTGGGCCGTGGTCAAGCGGGCGTCGGGAAGGTGTTGCCTATGGATAGAGCGGATGAACCGCTCGATCGCCTGGAGCCTGTCGTGTGCCATGTCGTCGAGCGGGATGATGGCAGCAAGCGGTTCGCCTGGCTTCGCGTCGTCGAGTAGCGCCAGTTGCGTGCCGCCCGGCGAAGAGCGCATGTGGAGGCCAACCTCGTCATGCCGGCCCGCGGCCAGCGGGACGTCGGAAGCACTGCCTTCCTGCGCTCGCAGATTCGGCGGAATCTCGACAAGGTTCACGACCCCAGGATCGATCTGAGGCGCCCAATAGACGGTCTGCTCGATTGCGGACTGGTCAGGCCTGGCGGCGAAACTGCAAACCCCAGCGCTTGCGCAATGCGCGCATAGCCTTGGCCGAGCGGGAGACCGCGAAGTCCTGCTGATACTGGGGATTGCGTCGCAGGAACTCCCATGCAATCGTATCGGCGGCGGCCCCTTTAACGAACGCATATGCCTGTGGGTCACGCCACTGCGATGTATCCGGCTTCATCCGTATCCTTCCCTTCTCAAGGACTTTGATAGGGGGACGCGGCGTTGAGCGAAATCCTTGGATTCCGTCATTGACGGATGAACGAGGAGTGATCTCGGCGCCGAGCAGTCAGGCCGAGAGTTTGCGATGCCTACTGGCTTGCGCCTTGCAACGTCTTGAATGTGTCCGTCCAGGCGCCATAGGCCTCATCATTGCCCTGGCTCCATGCGCTGAAGGCGCGCCAGGCGGCGAAAGATGATGCAGGCTGCTCGAACAGCGAGCCGATCGACTGATCGCCTGCGGGCCAGCCAGGAGGGTGATCGCTTATCGCTTCATGCGTGAGGCGCCGCAGATCGGCCAAGGCCGAGCGGATGTGCGGCAGCGGAAATTCGCAAAGGTCGGTGTTGTCAGCCGCCTCCCGAAGGATGACCGCGAGCTTGGCGACCACGCCCGCCAAGGATTGCGCAGGCGTCGCCGCAATCTCAGCCAGCAAGGCGTCGGCCTTTTCAGCGTCATCCTGCTCTTCCTTCAGGAAATAAGGACACTCGCGGTCGGCGCTAGCCCCCTCCCCGCGCCCAATCACTTCGCCGACAGGCAAGAGCGCGCCGCTCTCCAGGAGCCCCTCCTCGGCCTGCTGCTGCCGGACACAGGAGGCCAGCATCCCCAACGTGAGCGTCGATCCAGGCAAGGGACAGGACAAGTGCTGGATCGGCCGACGGCTGGTTGTCGCCAATTGATGGGGATTGTGAAGCTGCCTTATCTCCACTCACCGACGCCTCCCGTTCTCACCCGTGACGAAAGGACAATTGGTGGCTATCGTCAGAATCAGTGAAGATTCTGAGCTATCAACGTCGTCGCGTAGTGGGGCCGAGCGAGGCTATTTCGCCAGACCTTATCAATGACTTCCGTAGGGTGGTATACTAAAAGCGGCTTTTTTGACCTATGTCAACCAAAAAGAACGATTTTGAGAGTGAAGCGATTTCTGTTCAGCAGTGTCGTGCTGCACGAGCCATGCTCGGATGGAGTCAGGGCGACCTGGCCGAGGCAGCTGCTGTTTCGAGGACTACGATAGTAGACTTTGAGAGGAGTATTCGTATCCCTCATCGAAACAACCTTGCTGCAATCCGCCGTGCGTTTGAGACAGCGGGAATAGAATTCCTTGCGGAAAATGGCGGCGGTGCGGGCCTACGATTTGCGCGACGGTCTGATCAGGCCTAGAGAACTCTCGCCCGGCCGTGGTTGCCAGGCGAGAGGATCTCGATTCACTCGCCGTTGCGGCGG
>UCIA01000014.1 GCA_900472295.1 Hyphomicrobiales bacterium
GGCGACGAACAGATTGCCCGGCCTCTTGTAGAGGTCCATCGGCGTGCCGACCTGCTCGATGTGGCCATCCTTCAGCACCACGATACGGTCGGCAAGCGTCATCGCCTCGACCTGGTCGTGGGTGACGTAGATCATGGTCGTGTTGGGCATCGATTCCTTCAGCTTGGCGATCTCGATGCGGGTGGCGACGCGCAGTGCGGCGTCGAGGTTCGACAGCGGCTCGTCGAACAGGAACACTTTCGGATTGCGCACGATGGCCCGGCCGATGGCGACGCGCTGGCGCTGGCCGCCCGACATCGCCTTGGGCAGGCGGTCGAGATATTTGGTAAGCTGCAGGATTTCCGCCGCCTGCCGTACCCGTTTGTCGATCTCGGCCTTGCTTTCCTTGCCGATCTTCATCGAGAACGCCATGTTGTCGTAGACGGTCATGTGTGGGTAGAGCGCATAGGACTGGAACACCATGGCGATGCCGCGCTTCGAAGGCGGCACGTCGTTCACCACCTCGCCGGCGATCTTGAGCTCGCCCGAAGTGATCTCCTCAAGCCCGGCGATGGAGCGCAGCAAGGTCGACTTGCCGCAGCCCGACGGGCCGACGAAGACGATGAACTCGCCCG
The DNA here is from genome assembly GCA_900472295.1 of Hyphomicrobiales bacterium. Lineage (GTDB taxonomy): Bacteria > Pseudomonadota > Alphaproteobacteria > Rhizobiales > Rhizobiaceae > Mesorhizobium. Next base: position 615 of record UCIA01000014.1, read on the forward strand.
ACTTTATGTCGAGGTCGATGCCATGGAGAATGTGCAGATTGCCGTATGATTTCTTCACCTGTCTCAGCGTGACATCGGCCATGATTTCCTCCCAGTGATTTCCCTAGAGAACCCAGATTTCCTCAAGAAACTTCAGTTTCGTCAAAACTCAGTCGATACGCCCGAACCAGGCGCCGTAGCCGCCGAGGCGGATCGAGCCTGTGCCGGATTGTCCCGAAAAACCGTGCCCGGCCAAGGGCTGCAACACCTCGCCGCCAAGTTCGACTGTGGCCGGTTTGCTGCCCAGATTGAAGACGCAGACGATCTGCTCATTGCCCTCGCGGCGGGTGAAGGCGACGGTGTCGCCATCGCTTTCGATGAACTCGATCTCGCCCTTGGCCAGCGCCGGATGCTGGCGGCGGAAGCCGAGAAAGCGGCGATAGTGCTCGAGCAGCGAGGCGTCGTCGCCCTGCTGAACATTGACCGCTTGCGACAAATGCTTGCCGGGCACCGGCAGCCAGGGCTTTGCCGTCGAAAAGCCGGCATTGCTGGCGGTCGCGTCCCACACCATCGGCGTGCGGCAGCCGTCGCGGCCCTTGAATTCGGGCCAGAAGCGGATGCCGTAAGGGTCCTGCAAATCTTCGAATTGGAGCTCGGCTTCGCCCAGCCCAAGCTCTTCGCCCTGATAGAGACAGACCGAGCCGCGCAGCGACATCAGCAGCGCCGAGATCACCTTGAGATAGGCGGTCGGATCAGCCTCATCGGCGGCCCAGCGCGAAGCCGGACGCATCACGTCATGGTTGGAAAAGGCCCAGCACGACCAGCCGTCGCTGGCGACCTGGCCGAAGGCTTCCAGGACCTGACGCACCTTGGCGGCGCTGATCTTTTCCGGCGCCAGGAAATCGAAGGAATAGCACATATGGACGCGCTTGCCGCCGGCCGTGTAGGCGGCGACCACTTCCAGCCCACGCTGCGAATCACCGACTTCGCCGACGGCGGCGGTTGCCGGGTAATCGTCCAGCAGCGCCCGGAAGCGTTCGAGGAAGGCAAGGTTCTCCGGCCGGCTCTTGTCGTAAATATGGTCCTGGTAGTTGTAAGGGTTGACCGCGGGTGCCGTCTGGTCGTTGCGCTCTTCCGGCGGCAGCGGCGGGTTGTTCTCCAGCCCCTGGCTGTGGAAATAAAAATTGATGGTGTCGAGCCGGAAGCCGTCGACGCCACGCTCCAGCCAGAAGCGGGTGACGTCCAGCAGCGCGTCCTGGACTTCCGAATTGTGGAAGTTGAGGTCCGGCTGCTCGGACAGGAAATTGTGCAGATAATATTGCTGGCGACTGGTGTCCCACTGCCAGGCCGAGCCGCCGAAGATCGACAGCCAGTTGTTGGGCGGCGTGCCGTCGGGCCTGGCGTCGGCCCAGACATACCAGTCGGCCTTGGCATTGCTGCGGTTGGCGCGGCTCTCCTTGAACCATGGATGGATGTCGGCGGTGTGCGACAGCACCTCGTCGATCATCACCTTGAGGCCGAGCCGATGCGCCTCCGCCGTCAGTGCGTCGAAATCGGCGAGCGTGCCGAACATCGGGTCGACGTCGCAATAGTCCGACACGTCGTAGCCGAAATCCTTCATCGGCGACTTGAAGAACGGCGAGATCCAAATGGCATCGACGCCAAGCGAGGCGATGTAGGGCAGTCTGCGGATGATGCCCTTGAGGTCGCCGATGCCGTCGCCATTGGAGTCCTGGTAGGAGCGCGGATAGATCTGGTAGATCACCGCGCCCCGCCACCAGTCGCGATCGACGGCGAGATCGGGCTTTGGGGTCGCCTTCGAAGCGGCTTGCATCAGTCTCAACCTCCTTTGACCGAGCCGGCCAGCAGCCCGCGAACGAAATAGCGCTGCAGCGAAAAGAACACGATCAGCGGCACGATAATGGTGACGAACGCCGATGTCGTCAGGATCTCCCAGTCGCCGCCGCGCGACCCGAGCAGCGCGTTGAGTTTGGCGGTCAGCACGATCTGATCCCCCTCGGTACCGAGGAAAACCATCGCCACCAACAAATCGTTCCACACCCACAGGAACTGGAAGATGGCGAAGGAGGCCAGCACCGGGAACGATAGCGGCAGCACGATCTTGACGAAGATCTCGAAGTCGCTGGCGCCGTCAATGCGCGCCGATTCCATGATCTCACGTGGCAGGCCGGCAATGTAGCTGCGCAGGAGATAGATGGCAAAGGGTAGGCCGAAGCCTGTATGCGCCAGCCAGATGCCGAGATAGGTTTTCGACGGCACGCCGAAGAAGATGCCGACGCCGTTATAGATTTTCAAAAGCGGGATCAGCGACATCTGCAGCGGTACGACCAGGAGGCCGATGATGACGGCGATGAGCAGCGCACGGCCGGGAAAGCGCATCCAGGCCAGCGCATAGGCCGCAAAGGCCGCGATCAGGATCGGGATGACGGTCGCCGGAATGGTGACGGTCAGCGAGTTTATGAAGGAGCGACCGATGCCTTCCGAAAACAGCACCGTCTTGTAATTGTCGGTGGTGAATTTCGGCGGCGCCGACGAGGCGTAATAGACGCGCTGGCCACGGTCGCCTTCGAAGGCCTTGGGCGAGCTCATGACGAACGTGCCGTCGGCATTGACCTGTAGGGTCACCCCGTCGCCGAGGTCGGCTGTCGTGCCGGCCGGATACTGCGTCGGTGCGGCCGACTTGACGCCGAAGGCGCTGATGTTGCGGGCCGCACCATCGCCGAAGATGTTGCCGGCAAGCACGAACTTGCCGTCCTTCTCGACCTGGGCCGAGGCCGGCGGCAGGCGGCCGGCTTCGGTCTGGCTGGAACTGGAGAAGGAATTCCACCAGCCCGAGGCGATGATCTGGTTCTTGTCGCGCAGCGACGAGACGAGGATGCCGAGCGTCGGCACGGTCCAGATGGCGACGAAGATGAGCACGGCGATGTGGACGCCGAAACGGCTGGCAAAGGACTTTCCGGTTGCGACAGCCATCTCAATGCCCTCCCGTCTCTTTGTTGGCCTGGCGGATGTTCCAGACCATGATCGGGATGACCGCGATCATGATGATGATGGCGATGGTAGCGCCGCGGCCGAAATCGCCGCCGCCGCGGAACATCCAGTCGAACATCAGATTGGCCAGCACCTGGCTGTTCCACTGGCCGTTGGTCATCGTCAGCACGATGTCGAATACTTTCAGCACCAGGATGGTGATGGTGGTCCAGACGACGGCGATGGTGCCCCAGATCTGCGGCACCATGATTTTCCAGAATATCTGGAACGGATTGGCGCCGTCGATGACGGCCGCTTCCAGCGTCTCTTCGGGAATGCCGCGCAGTGCCGACGACAGGATGACCATGGCAAAGCCGGTCTGGATCCAGATCAGGATGATCATCAGGAAGAAATTGTTCCAGAACGGCAGCGATATCCAGACCTGCGGCTCACCGCCGAAATACTGGATGATGGCGTTGAGCAGGCCGATCTGCACCTGCCCCTCGCCGCGATATTCGTAGATGAATTTCCAGATCACGCTGGCGCCGACGAAGGAGATCGCCAGCGGCAGGAAGATCAGGCTTTTGGCGATCGTGCCCCACCAGATCTTGTCGGTCAGCACGGCGATGATCAAGCCGAGGAAGGTGCAGGCCGCCGGCACGACCGCCAGCCAGATGATGTTGTTGAGGATCGAGTTGCGGAACTCGCGGTCGCCGAACGCCCACTGGTAATTGGCGAGCCCGACAAAACTGGTGCCGTCGCGGTTGAGGAAGGAGAGCCACAGCGTCGCGACCACCGGGTAGATCAGGTAGACGGTGAGGATGATCATCGCCGGGCCGACGAACAGCCAGGGACGGACCAGTCCTTGCCGGCGCAGATTGTCGATGGCTGCGGTGCCGGTGACGCCGCGCGACGGGAATATCAGGTCGACCAGCTTGTTGGCGCCCCAGAAATAGGCGACGCAGCCGCCGACGCCGATGATGATGACAAAGATGGCCGATAATATCTGAGCAGCCATGGGTCCCTCTCCCTGCGCATGATCGGCCGGACCTTGGATAGCCCTGGCGATGTGGCGATGCGCCGATTCAAATTATTCGAAACGAGCGAACACAAATCGGTCCGGCGTGATGCTTGTCGCTCAAAAGAGGTCACGGTTTTGAGGGGACGACATGCATCAAAATTGAAGATTGAAGCCGCCGGTCGGATCCGGGCCGATGCGACCCGGATCCAGTCTGTGGAGGAAGTCCTGAAACTGCAGCCAAAACGGCTGCCTGTTTGCCGGTCGACTACTTGATCGCGTCCCAGCTCTTCTGGATGTCGGTGGCGACATCCTGGGCCGACTTGCCGCCGACCAGGTCGATCATGCCGGTCCAGAAGGCGCCGGCGCCGATCTTGCCCGGCATCAGGTCGGAGCCGTCGAAGCGGAAGGTCGAGGCATTGGCCAGGATTTCGCCCTGCTTCTTCAGCGCGTCGCTGGCATAGGCATCCTTGTTGACCGACTTGAGCGGCGTCACGAACCCGCCCTGGGCCATCCAGATTTCATGCGCCAGCGGCATCTTCAGGAATTCGATGAAGGCGCGTGCACCCTTCGAATCCTTGGTGATCATGGCCAGCGTGCCGGCGCCGAGCACAGGCGTGCCGAGCTCGGGCTTCGAGGCATAGGGCGGGTAATAGAAGAAGTCGGCATCCTGGCCAACCTTGGTGCCTTCCGGGAAGAAGGTCGGGATGAACGACGCCTGGTGATGCAGGTAGCATTTAGGCGGCACCGAGAAGAGGCCCTTCGGGCTGTCGCGGAAGTCGGTCGCGGCAACCGCCTTGGCGCCACCGTCGACCATCTTGTCGTCGGTCGCGATCTTGCCGAAGATGTCGATGGCATTGACCACCGCCGGATCGTTGAACGGAATCTCGTTCTTCACCCACTTGTCATAGGTTTCCGGCGGCTGGGTGCGCAGCATGATGTCTTCGACCCAGTCGGTCGCCGGCCAGCCGGTGGCTCCGCCGGAACCGAGGCCGATGCACCACGGCGTGCCGCCGTCGGCGATGATCTTCTTCTCGAGGTCGGCGAGCTCTTCCTGGGTCTTGGGAACCTTGTAGCCGGCTTCCTCGAAATTGTCGGGCGAGTACCAGACCAGCGATTTCACGTCGGCCTTGTAGGGGAAGGCGAAGAAGCCGGGCTTGCCGTCCTTGTCCTTGAAGGTGCCGAGGTCGACCCAGGACTGACCGGCGCCGTAATTGTCCTTGACCCAGTTGGATGTCTCGTCGCCGAGCGGCGTCAAAAGGCCCTTGGAAGCCAGATCCTGGATCAGGCCCGGCTGCGGCAGCACGGCGATGTTGGGCGGGCTGCCGGCCTGGGTGTCGATGACGATCTGCTGTTCGTAATTCTCCGACGAGGAGTATTTGATCTCGGCGCCGGTGGCTTCCTGGAAGTATTCGAGAACCGTGCGGATGAGGCCTTCATCCTCGCCGCGCCAGGGCCCGAAGATGGTCAGCGTCTCGCCCTTGAGATCGACCTTCTTCAGCTCTTCATAGTTGGCCCAGTTGAAGCGCTTGTCTTCGCCCGGCTTGAACTTCAGTTCGGCTTGCGCCGGCAGGCTCAGGGCGAGCGTGGTAAACGCAGCGCCAAGCAGAAGCATCTTCTTCATCGCATTCCTCCCAGTGGACACATACACCCGGACGGAACCTCCATTCCGCCCGCCGACGCTGCAGGACTGTGACTCGTTCAGAAAGGAACCGCAACCTTTCGAAGAGTCTTCCAAAGCGCTTTGGTCTTTTTGATCTCGCCATTGAATCGACAGGAAGTCAAGAGGGCAGTGGGCTAATCGATTTAATTTCGGTCGCGGTATGCCGTCAAGTGCGCTGCAGCATAGTATTTTCGCGCCGCAGCAGCATATTTTGCTTCAAACTGGCAAGACCAGTGCGTATGGTCGCCTCATTCGGCAACGCCCTTCGCGGCGTCCGCGTGGATTCAAAATTAAAAGCGCTTTGAGGCTTGGAGGCCTCCAGTGAACCTGAAGCAGCTCTCCCACATGCTGGCTCTGTCGCAGACAACGGTAAGCCGTGCCCTGAACGGCTATCCGGAAGTCAACGAGGAAACCCGCCGGCGGGTGATTGATGCCGCCAAGCGCCATGGTTATCGCCCCAATCCGAGCGCGCGCCGGCTGGCGACCGGCAAGACCGGCATGATCGGCTATGTCCTGCCGACCGGCGCCTCGGTCGACATCGATCCGCATTTCGTCGAATTCCTGTCCGGCCTCGGCGACTACGCCCGCTCGCACGAGCTCGACCTCGTGCTGTCGCCGGCCGACGCCGACGACCAGGAAACCACCTACCGCCGTATCGTCGCCAACCGGCAGGTCGATGCCGTATACATCTCCTCGCCGCGCCCGGCCGACCGGCGGGTGGCGCTGGTCAACACGCTCGGCATTCCCTTCATCGTCCATGGCCGCAGCGAAGGTTTCGATTTCGACTACCCCTTCACCGACATCGACAATGAGGGCGGCTTCCACGATGCGGCCCGGCTGCTGGTCCAGCTCGGCCACCGGCGTCTCGCGCTGATCAATGGCGACGACCGCGAGACCTTCGCCATCCACCGCGAGCGCGGCATGCGCCGGGCGCTGGCTGCCAGCGGCCTGACGCTTGGCGAGCGCCATATCTGTTCGCTCACCATGACCGAGGAGAACGGCTATCGCGCCGCCCGCCGCCTGCTCGAACAGAGCGAGCCGCCGACGGCGATCGCCTGCTCCAGCCTGATCATGTCGCTCGGCGTCGTGCGCGCCGTGCGCGACCTTGGCCTGACCATTCCCGGCGACCTGTCGCTGATTGCCCATGACGACGTCTTCCCGTGGCTGAGGCCGGAGAATTTCTCCGTGCCGCTGTCGACGACGCGCTCATCGATCCGCCTCGCCGGCGCCCGCGTCGCCGAACGGCTGGCGGCACGCATTTCCGGCCTGGAGGAGGGCGCGCGAGGCGAGGTCTGGCCGGTCGACCTGGTGGTCAGAGGCTCGGTCGCGGGCGCGCCAGGCTAGCGGGCAAGATCCAACAGTTTCGCTGGACCCTCATCCTTCATGGGTTGCCTTTTCTGTGCGATGGATGAGCGCCCGGCATTGTGTGTGATGCTGGTTCCCGCCGCACTGCAAGGAGCCCGCCTTGAGCCTCGCCAGCGACTCCCGTTTCTGGGACCGGATATCACGAAACTACGCTGCAACCGCGATTGCGGATCGGGCTGGATACGAGCGTACGATAGATCGGACCCGCGCCCTGTTGGCACCGGATGATAGAGTCCTGGAGCTCGGCTGCGGAACCGGAACAATGGCGCTCCGGCTTGCCGGTGAGGTGAAAAGCTATCTTGCGACAGATATTTCCGCCGGGATGATTGCGATCGGCGAGGAGAAACGCGCCGCCCATCCGTCACTTTCCTTCAGTGTTGCGACCGCGGAAACGCTGGCGCTCGACGCCGGGCCGTTCGATGCGGTTCTCGGATTCAACTATCTCCATCTGGTGCGCGACCTGCCGGGGACATTGCGTCATATCCACGCCTTGCTGGCGGCGGGCGGCCTGTTCATCTCCAAGACGCCTTGCCTGGGGGACATGAACCCGCTCATCCGTTTGGCGTTGTTGCCCGCAATGCGTGCGATCGGCAAGGCACCCCATACAAATGCCCTGCGTGCGCTGGAACTGAGCCGGCTTGTCTCATTGACCGGCTTCGACATCCTTGCCATCGAAGCCCACGCAACCAAGGGGAATGAAGCTTCTCCCTACATCGTGGCGCGCAGGAAATGACTTATGGATACTGGAAGCGCCCAGGCTGAGACGGCAATGCCGACAAGCTTCGCATAGGGCGCTTTACGAAGGTTCAGAGCTTTGCCGTCGTGGGACAACGGTCTGCCCGGCGGTGCCCTTGCTTTGGCTTTGGGAGGATGGCAACCAGTAGGGCCATCAACCAATTCCCCCAGGTGCGCCACTTGCCCACATTCCCGTTCTCCGAAGCGGATCCAATCCAGCACCTTGGCCCGCCGCCGAAGACGTCGGAAGTGGTCATCATTGGTGGTGGTGTCATCGGCGTAACAACCGCGCTTTTCCTCGCGCAGCGCAACATCCCTGTGACGCTGCTGGAGAAAGGACGCGTTGCGGCCGAACAGTCGTCCCGCAACTGGGGCTGGATCAGAAAGCAGGGGCGCGACGCCGACGAACTGCCTGTCGTCATCGAGGCTATCCGCCTGTGGCGGCAACTGGCTGAGGAATGCGGCGAAAACATCGGGCTGACCCAGACAGGCGTGACCTATCTGGCTGAGACCGACAAGGACATGGCCAGCTTCGAAGAGTTCATGAAGATCGCCGCAAGCCATGAACTCGACACGCGCCTGCTGGACGGTGACGAAACCGCGAAGCTCATCAAAGGCATGTCGCGCAAATTCAAGGGCGCGATGACGACGCCCTCCGACATGCGTGCGGAGCCTTGGCTGGCGGTGCCGGCGCTTGCCCGGCTTGCCGTGCGCAAAGGCGTCAAAATCGTCGAGAATTGCGCAGCGCGGACCCTCGAAATCTCAGGCGGCAAGGTCAAGGGCGTGTGGACCGAGGCGGGATACATCGAGACCTCCAGCGTGCTGGTCGCGGGCGGCGCCTGGTCATCGCTATTCCTGAAGAGGCACGGCGTCTCCATCCCCCAGCTCAGCGTCAGGGTAACCGTGGCCGCGACGGAGCCCATGCCTGAGATCTATGCAGGCGCGGCAGCCGACGAACACATCGCTTTCAGGCGCCGGCAGGACGGCGGCTACACGCTCGCCGCGGGCGGGAGCCATTTGCTTTACCTGGGCCCTGACGCCTTCCGGCACGCCACCAAATACCTTCCTGCGCTGAGGGACAATCCGCTGGGAACGCGCTACTTCCCGTTCGCGCCGTCAGGCTATCCGGACGCCTGGTCGACGCCACGTGATTGGGCGCCGGATTCGCAGAGCCCGTTCGAGAGAATGCGGGTGCTCAACCCGGCGCCTGAGGCCGCCAAACTGCGATCGATAGAACGCAATTTCAAACGCCTCTTTCCGCAGTTCGAAACCGTTCGCCTGAATGCAGCCTGGGGCGGCATGATCGACGCCATGCCCGACGTCGTCCCCGTCGTGGATCGGGTTGAGGCGGTCGGCGGTCTTTTCGTCGCGACGGGAATGAGCGGCCACGGCTTCGGTATCGGGCCTGGCATAGGTCGCGTCGTTGCCGACATGATCCAGGGAAACCAGACCGGGCACGACCTCAGCCGCTTCCGGCTGTCACGCTTCCATGATGGGAGCCCTGTCCGGTTAGGTCCGGCCCTCTGAATTAGGCGCGCGAAATCCGCCCAGGCTCACTTCTTCGCAGCGGCTGCCTTGATGTCCAGCAGCCCATAGCCGAAATCCTTGTCGCGGCCTTTCGGGCCGAGATCCCTGGCGGTGGCGGCCAGCGCTTTTTCGATGTCGTTGGCCGAACGCTCGGGTGAAGCGTGGATCAGATTGGCGATGGCGCCGGAGACGATCGCGGCGGCAAACGAGGTGCCGGTGACGACATCCGAGCCGGCGCCGCTCGGCGCCACCATCTCGACGCCGGGGGCCGAGATGAAGACATAGGCGCCGCGATTGGCCTGCTGCATCAGCCCGTCCTTCGCGTCGGTGGCGGTGACCGCGATGACGCCGGGATAGGCGGCGGGGTAACCATAGGGCGCTTTCGGCCCGTTATTGCCGGCGGCGGCAACCAGGATGATGCCGAGCCCGCGTGCATTGCGGCAGGCGGTGGCGAGCATGTCGTTCTTGGGGCCGACGAAGCTCATATTGATGATCGAGACATTCTGTTCCGCCGCCCAGTCGAGCGCCGACAGTATGACGTCCATGGTCGACCTGCCGTCCTCGAAGGCGCGGGCGTGATAGATCCTGGCGCCGGGCGCCATGCCTTCGAGTGCGCCGACGCCGGCGATCAGCCCGTCGATCGAGGTGCCATGGTCGCGCTTTTCGATCGGCACATCGGGCATGGCGTCGAACTGCTCGGCAATGACGCCGGCCAGCGCCGGATTGGTGTCGTCAATGCCGGTGTCGATCACCGCGATGCGCACGTTTTCGCCGCTGGCCTTTTTGTTGTCGAGCTGGATGCGCTCGAAGGCATAGTTGACGATGCCGGCCGCCTGCTGCAGCGAATAGACATGGTTGGGTTCGCGCCGCTGGGTGCGGCCATCGGCGGCCAATTGCGCCAGCACGGTGCCGACCGGACGGCCGTCGGGAATGCCGAAACGCACCAGCGTCGTGCCGAGCAGCCGCGACTGGCGCTGCGAGCGCACTTCGAGGCCAAAGGACGCGGCGATCTGCTGGACAGCGGCGACGTCGCCATCAATTGTCACCAGCACCTCATCGGGCACGAACTCGCCGGCGATGGCGCGGCGCGGCGCGGTGGCGACAAGATCGGTCGGTGAAACGATCGCCCCTCCGCTCGGCGGGCCGGCCTGGGTGTCGGCAGGCGGGGCTGACGGCCGTGGCGTCGGCACGGGCGCCGCGGCGGCAGGCGGATTGGGAAACAGGTCGACGATCAGGGCCGGAAGGGAAACAGCGCCCGCCTCTCCGGCGCCGCCCTCGGCTTCATCGCCATCCTTGGGGCAGTCGGCTGCCGCCGCACCAACGGCGTCAGTGCAATCGGTTCTTGTCTGGCCGGCATTGGGGTCGTTGGTCTGCGCCGAAGCGGGCATGGCGGCGATTGTCATCGCCGCCGCCAGCAACACCGCAAATCGAATGACCGCCTTAGCTGCCATCAACCGGTTTCCTTCCCTCGATCACAGTCTCCGCGAAGGGCTGGGCGGCAATAAGGCCGACGAGCTTGGCATAGTCTGCTCCGGTCTTGGCCGGGATGGCAATACGGAAGACGCCCGAGGCGGTCGGCCCGCCGGCGATTTTCAGCCCGTTCTGGTCAAGGAAGGCAGCGATGTCGGACATCTTGGCTTCCGGCTTGAACTTGACCAGCGCGAACGGCATTTTCGCCAGCTCGTCCTCGGCGCCGGCAATCTCGAAATCATTGCCCTTGCCGCCGGTCTGCACGTAGGACTGCACTACGACCAGCGCCAGCAAGACAGCGGCCGCCGCCCAGGCGACACCGACGGGCACCGCCATGAAACGTTCGAGTGCCTGCGCCAGCCAGGAGCGGCCCACCGGAGCGCGCACCGGCCCGGCCTCGGCGTCGAGCGCCTTGGCAAAGCGGCTGAGCGCATCGGCCGGCGGCCGGATCGCTTCGTTGGCGGCAGCAGTGCCGGAGAATTCGGCCTCGGCCTCGCCAAGCGCCGCCATTGCCGCCGGATCGGACGCCAGCCATTCCTCGACGGCTTCGAGATCCGGGCCTTCCAGCGAGCCGTTCAGATAAAACGGCAGCAGCGTTTCCATTTCGTCGCGGCGCGACATCTTTTCAGCGGCACTCATATCTTCAGGATTGCTCATGGCCACCCCCTGTCGTAACCGGCGGCCTTCAGGGCTTCGCCGAGTTTCTTGCGGGCGTAGAACATACGGGTCTTGACGGTGGCGACCGGGATGTTGAGCACCTCGCCGATCTCCGTCACCGACTGTCCATGGTAATAGGCGAGGTCGATCACCGAGCGGTGTTCTTCCGGCAAGGCATCAACGAAGCGTCGCAAAGCAGCGCCCTTGTCTTCCTTCATGGTGGCGACTTCCGGCGTGTCGGCGCCGTCGGGCACCTGCGCCGCATCGTCGTCGTCGATCCAGTCTTCCTTTTTCTTGCGCAGCATCGACAGCGCCTTGAACCGGGCAATGCCGAGCAACCAAGTCGAGACTTCCGAGCGTCCTTCGAAACCGGGCGCCTGGCGCCACAGTTCGAGGAAGACCTCGTTTGCGATATCGTCGGCCATCATTTCCGATCCCGTCTGGCGTGCCACGAAGCGGTAGACCCGCGCGTGGTGGCGCATGAACAGCAGCCGAACAGCGGCACGGTCGCCCTTCGCGACCCGGTCTACCAGCGCGCGATCAGTCTCAGTCGCTGCCGTCATGGCCGGTCGAGCCGCCTGGCTCCTGTTTGTTCAGTCGCAGATCGATCCAAAAAGGTTCATCCTTCCGCCAAGGAATTTTGGCGAAGCTAACCGAAGAAGGTGAGTGTTGCCAGTGGGTGAGGAGCGTCCTGCCGGAGGCGGGTCAATCGACAACGATTTGTCGATTGAAGTGACGAACGCCCGAAGCCATAGCGTAGGGCCGGCATGGCTCATTCACCCGCCACCCCGGCCCTTCGCATGGCTCAGGGCGTTCGAAGCTCGAAAAGCCAAGCAATTGGCTTTTCGTGGCCTGCGGCCACCGCTTCTCACCCCACAAGGGGAGAAGGGGGAACTAACTTAGAAACGCCTTCGCCTTCATCGTCTCCGGCACCGCCACACCCAGCCGTTTCAGCACTGTCGGTGCCAGCTGCAGCTGATCGAGCAACGTGTCCGCATCCGGCCCTTTGCCGTCCCCGAAATAATACAGCGCGAAATCCTGCATTTCGTCATCATGGCCGCCATGGTGGCCGCGGTCGGTCTGGCCGTGGTCGGCGGTGACGATCACTTCGTAGCCGGCTTGCCGCCAGCCCGGCAGGAAGGCGGCCAGCATCCCGTCCATCGCGTAGACGGCATGGTCCATCTCGTGGCAGTCATGGCCGAAGCGATGGCCCATCGAATCCAGCGTGCAGGTGTGAAGGATGCCGTAGTCGATGGCATGGCGCCTGGTCAGCATGGTCAGCGTGGCAAACAGGTCGACATCGCTCGGCGTCATCTGGTTGCGCAAATTGTAGCCGGTCATGGTGTGGAATCGGCCATGCGTGATCGGCCCATTGGGCTCGTCATACTCCATGTCCTCGACCAGATCGAACGGATAGGAACGGAAGAATTCCGACCAGTAGGAATGCGTCACCGCACCCGTCCTGCCGCCGGCCTTGCTGACCTCGGAGAAAATATCCGGCTTGTTGACGAGAAACCGGTTTTCGTTGGACAGGATACCGTGCTCCTGCGGCGTAACCCCGGTGTGGATCGAGGCGTAGCAGCAGGCCGAGGTCGACGGCAGCACCGAGCGCATCTTCCACACTTGCGCCTCGCCAGATTGCACCCAGCCCTCGAGATTGCCCATCAGCCGGCGCCAGTTCCGATAGGGCACGCCGTCGAGGATAATGAGGAGAAGCTTTGTGTTGAGCGCCACGGGCGGCTCCATGCATTGACGGTTGGAACGAGTGCGCCGCGTGTCGCACGAACACGCGGCGCCTGTCAGTGTCAGCTCAATGCTAGGCGTTCAGCCAGCATTCGGCGAGCGCGTAGCCATCCATCATTTCGCCGATCGGGCTCTTGACGAAGCCGCCGATCTTGTTGGTGGCGGCCGCGTCGATGAACTGGTTGAAGAACGGCACGATCAGCCCGCCTTCATCGCGCATCATCACTGCCATGTCGTGGTAGATCGCCTTGCGCTTGTCCTGGTCGAGTTCGCCCCGCGCGGTAAACAGCATCTTGTCGAACTCCGGTCGCTTGAAGCGCGTGTCGTTCCAGTCTGCGGTTGAGACGTAACCGGTCGAATACATCTGGTCCTGCGTGGCGCGGCCGCCCCAGTAGGACAGCGAGAAGGGCTGCTTGTTCCACACTTCCGACCAGTAGCCGTCGCCCGGTTCGCGCTTGATCTCGATCTTGATGCCGGCCTTGGCGGCGCTCTGCTGGTAGAGCTGGGCGGCATCGACCGCACCGGGGAAGGCGACGTCGGAGGTGCGCAGCAGAACCGAGCCGCTATGGCCCGACTTCTTGTACAACGCAGCGGCCTTCTCCGGATCGAACTTGCGTTGTTCGATGGCGGTAAACAGCGGATAGGCTTCATTGATCGGAAAGTCGTTGCCGACCGAGCCATAGCCGCGAAGGATCTTCTCCAGCATCTCGTCACGGTCCATGGCGAGCTTGAGCGCCAGCCTGAGATCGCCATTGTCGAACGGCGCGGTGTCGCAGAACATGTTGAAGGGATAATAGCCCTTGCCCGAGGCGTTCTCGATGCTGACGCCCGGTATGCGCTTGATCAGATCCACAACCTTCGGCTCGACGCGGTTGATCATGTGAACCTGGCCACCCTGAAGTGCTGCCAGCCGAGCCGTCGCGTCGTTGATGACGATGATCTCGACCTGATCGGCATGACCGGCCTTGTCGCCCTGCCAGTAATTGGCGAAGCGTTCGCCGCCATGACGCACGCCCGGCTGGTTGACCGAGACCTTGTAAGGGCCCGCGCTGATGCCGGCATTGGGGTCATCCTTACCGCCATTCGGCTGGATGGCGAGATGGTAGTCGGCCATCAGGTAGGGGAAGTCGGCATCGGCGTCGCCGAGCGTGACGATGACTTCCTTGCCGCTCGCCTTGACGCCCTTGATGTTCTTGAGAATGCCGAGCGCGCCCGACTTCGACTTCTCGTCGGCATGGCGCTCGATGGTGGCGGCGATGTCCTCGGCGCCGACCGTCTTGCCATTGTGGAATTCGATGCCGTCGCGAACCTTGATCGTCCAGGTCTTGGCGTCCTTGGACGCACCGATCTCCTCGGCGATCAGGTTCACAAGCTTGTTGTCGGGGGTAAGGCGGACAAGATATTCGCCCCACAGCTTGCCGAACGAGAACGTAACCTGGCTGAGGTTTAGCGCCGGATCGAGGCTGTTGGTCGATTCCCCGCCCTGCAGGCCGGCCTTGATGATGCCGCCCTTCACGGGCGTCTGTGCGAAGGCCTTGCTGGCCAGCGCCGGCAGCAGGGCCGCCGACACACCGAGCGCGGCGGCGCGGCCGAGGAAGTCGCGGCGCGACAGCCGGCCTTTGCCGGCGAGGTCTGCGAGATGGTCGAGTTCGGTCTTCATTTTTCTACCCCTGTTAAAAACAAATCTGGCGCGAGCCATGTTCGCTCGCGCCGATCTTTTCCGCTCCGCATTGCAGCCGGATGACGGCGGCGCTTTTAGGGGCTAGTTGCCCGCGCTCGCCATGCGGCGACCCTTGATCGCCTTTTCCAGCCAGCCGATCTCCATTTCGGGAACGGAGGACAGCAGCAGGTCGGTATAGGCGTCGAAGGGCGGCGTCAGCACCTTGCTCTTGGGGCCATAGCGCACCACTTCGCCGCGATACATCACCGCGATCGAATCGGCGATCGACTTCACCGTCGCCAGATCATGGGTGATGAAGAGGTAGGCGACCTTCTCATGCTGCTGCAGGTTCAGCAGCAGCTTGAGGATGCCGTTGGCCACCAGCGGGTCGAGCGCCGATGTCACCTCGTCGCAGATGATCAGCTTCGGCTTGGCGGCAAGCGAGCGGGCGATGCAGACCCGTTGCTTCTGGCCGCCGGATAGTTCGGCCGGATAGCGGTCAAGGAAGCCCTTGCCCATCTCGATCTCGTCGAGCAGTTCGGCGACGCGCTTGTCGCGTTCGCGGCCGCGCATGCCGAAATAGAACTCCAACGGCCGGCCGATGATGGTGCCGACAGTCTGGCGCGGGTTCATCGCCACGTCGGCCATCTGGTAGATCATCTGCAATTGACGCAGATCCTCCTTAGGCCGGTCGGCAAGCCTGTTGGCGAGCGGCCTGCCGTCGAAGGTGACAGTGCCTTCTTCGGGCGGCAGAAGCCCGGTGATGGCGCGCGCCAGCGTCGACTTGCCGGAGCCGGATTCACCGACGACGGCCAGCGTCTGGCCTGGATAGATGTCGACCGAGACGTTCTTCAGCACCTTGATGTGGCTGCCGCCATAAGCGGCGGTGACGTTCTTGACCGACAGGAACGGTGTTGCGCCGGGCTTCTGTTCCAGGTGTTCGATCTCATGTACCGAGACCAGCGCATTGGTGTATTCCTGGCGCGGTTCCTTGATGATCTGGCGGGTGCCGCCCCATTCGACCAGCCTGCCATGGCGCAGCACCATGATCTCATCCGAGACCTGGGCAACGACGGCAAGGTCGTGGGTGATGTAGAGCGCCGCGACATGGGTGTCGCGGATTGCGTCCTTGATCGCCGCCAGAACGTCGATCTGCGTCGTCACGTCGAGTGCGGTGGTCGGCTCGTCGAAGACGATCAAATCGGGTTCCGAGCACAGCGCCATCGCCGTCATCACGCGCTGCAACTGGCCGCCGGAGACCTGGTGCGGAAAGCGTTCGCCGATGGTTTCGGGGTTTGGCAGGCTGAGCTTCTTGAACAGCGCCACGGCGCGTTTCTCGGCCTCGGCCCGCGTCGCCGTGCCATGCAGCAGCGTGGCTTCCACCACCTGGTCCATCAGCCGGTGCGCCGGGTTGAAGGCGGCGGCCGCCGACTGCGCGACATAGCAGACCTCGCGTCCGCGCAATTTGCGGAAACCTTCCTTGCCGCCCTTGAGGATGTCGCGGCCGTTGAGGATGACCTCGCCGCCGGTGATGCGCACGCCGCCGCGGCCATAGCCCATCGACGACAGGCCGATGGTCGACTTGCCGGCGCCGGACTCTCCGATCAGGCCCAGCACCTTGCCCTTTTCCAGCGTCAGCGAGACATCGTGGACCAGCACGATGTTCTTTGGCGTCTCGCCGGGCGGGTACACTGTGGCCTCGATGCGCAGATTGCGGATGTCGAGCAACAGGCCTTGCTTGGGCTGCCCGGGCTTCGCTTTGGTGTCAGCCATCAGCCGCGTCCTCCCTTAAGGCTTGTCGTGCGGTTGAGCACCCAGTCGGCAACCAGATTGACCGAGATCGCCAGCATGGCGATCGCCGCCGCCGGGATGAGCGCCGCCCCGATGCCGAACACGATGCCGTCCTTGTTTTCCTTGACCATGCCGCCCCAGTCGGCATCCGGCGGTTGTACGCCAAGGCCGAGGAACGACAGCGTCGACAGGAACAGCACGGCATAGATGAAGCGCAGGCCGAGTTCCGAAACCAGCGGCGACAGCGCATTGGGCAGGATCTCGCGGAAGATGATCCAGCCACTGCCTTCACCGCGCAGCTTGGCCGCCTCGACATAGTCCATGACGTTGATATCGACGGCCACCGCCCGCGACAGGCGATAGACGCGGGTCGAGTCGAGAATGCCCATCACCAGGATCAGTGTGATCAGATTGGTCGGCAGCACCGAAAGCACGACGAGGCCCATGATCAGCGTCGGGATCGACATCAGCAGATCGACAAGGCGCGACAGAAGCGTGTCGTACCAGCCGCCGAACACAGCCGCCGAAAAGCCGAGGATGGCGCCGAGCGAGAACGACAGCGCGGTGGCAAGCACCGCGATGAACAAAGTGATACGGGCGCCGTAGATCATGCGCGACAAGAGGTCACGGCCGAGATTGTCGGTACCGAGCCAATGTGCCGACGACATCGGCTCCCAGACGTCGCCGATGATCTCACCATTGCCGTGCGGGGCGATCCAGGGCGCGAAGATTGCAGCCAGCACGAACAGCGTCGTCAGCACGATGCCGATCAGCGCCGGGATGGGAATGCGTTTGATATCGAGCATACCCGCCCCCTATTTCGGATGTCTGAGGCGCGGATTGGCGACGATCGCCCCGATGTCCGCAATGATGTTCAGGCTGATGTAAACGGCGGCAAAGACCAGTCCGACCGCCTGCACCACCGGCACGTCGCGCTTGGTGACGTGGTCGACGAGGTACTGCCCCATGCCGGGGTAGACGAAGATCACTTCGACCACGACGACGCCGACGATCAGGTAGGCGAGGTTGAGCATGACGACGTTGATGATCGGTGCGATGGCGTTGGGGAAGGCGTGCTTGCGAATAACATTGAAGGCCGACAGGCCTTTCAGTTCCGCCGTCTCGACATAAGCCGACTGCATGACGTTGAGGATCGCGGCACGCGTCATGCGCATCATGTGGGCCAGCACCACCAGCGTCAGCGCCGTCGCCGGCAGGGCGATCGCCTGCATGCGCTCACCGAAAGGCATCCCCTCATAGACGGTCGAAATGCCCGGGAAGATCTGCCACTTCACCGCAAAGAAATAGACGAGCACATAGCCGATGAAGAATTCGGGAAACGATGTCGAGGCGAGCGCCAGTCCCGAGATCAGCTTGTCGACCCAGCCATTGCGATAGCGCACGGCAATCAGGCCGAGAATGATGGCCAACGGCACGGCTACGACCGCGGCCCAGAAGGCGAGGAACAGCGTGTTCCACAACCGCCCTTTGATAGACGTCGCGATATCCTGGCCGCTCGACATAGCGGTGCCGAGATCACCGGTGACGACACCGCCGAGCCAGTGGAAATACCTGATATAGGCAGGGTCGTTGAGGCCGAGCTGCTCGCGCAGATTGGCGAGCGACTCCGGCGTCGCCGATTGCCCGAGAATGGCTTGTGCAACGTCGCCGGGCAGAATCTGGGTGCCGGCGAAGATCAGGACCGAGACGGCCAACAGGAGGACGATGCCCAGCGCAATGCGCTGGGCAATTAGCTTCAGGATGGGTGAAGACATATCCGCAAGGCCGAGCTCAGGCCTGCAGCCAGCACTTTGCCAGCGCGTAGCCGTTCATCAGCTCCTGATGCGGATCGTCCACCCAGCCTTCGACCTTGGCGCCAGTTGCGTCGATGAACTGGTTGAACATAGGCAGGATCAGGCCACCGTCGTCGCGGACCATGACAGCCATGTCGTGGTACATCTGCTTGCGCTTGGTCTCGTCGAGCTCGGCGCGAGCCGCCAGCACCATCTTGTCGAAATCCGGGCGCTTGAAACGGGTGTCGTTCCAGTCGGCCGTCGACAGATAGGCGGTGGAGTACATCTGGTCCTGGGTCGAGCGTCCGCCCCAGTAGGAGGCGGAGAAGGGCTGCTTGTTCCAGACTTCCGACCAGTAGCCGTCGCCGGGTTCGCGCTTGATCTCCAGCGTGATGCCGGCCTTGGCCGCGCTCTGCTGGAAGAGCTGCGCGGCATCGACTGCGCCGGGGAAGGCGACGTCCGAAGTCCGCAGCAGCACTGAGCCGTCATGGCCCGACTTCTTGAAGTGGAACTTGGCCTTGTCCGGATCATACTTGCGCTGTTCGATCTCGGTGAACAGCGGATAGGAAGCGTTGATCGGGAAGTCGTTGCCGAGCGAGCCGTAGCCGCGCAGGATCTTGTCCAGCATCTCTTCGCGGTCGATCGCCAGCTTCAGCGCCATGCGCAGATCGGCGTTGTCGAAGGGCGCCGTGTTGCAGTGCATGATGAAGACGTAGTGGCCGGGGCCGGCATGGTTGCGGATGGTGACACCCGGCAGCCGCTTGATCAGGTCGACGATCTTCGGCTCGACGCGGTTGATCATATTGACCTGGCCACCCTGCAGGGCTGCCGTGCGCGCCGTCGCATCGTTGATGACGATGATCTCGACCTGATCGGCATGGCCCATCTTGTCGCCCTGCCAATAATTGGCGAAGCGCTCGCCGCCGTGGCGCACGCCGGGCTCGTTGGTCTTGACCTTGTAGGGGCCGGCCGAGATGCCGGCATCGGCTCCGTCCTTGCCGCCGTTCGGCTGGATGATCAGGTGATAGTCGCTAAGCAGATAGGGAAGGTCGGCATTTGCCTCCTTCAGGGTCAGCACGACTTCCTTGCCGCTGGCCTTGATGCTCTCGATGCCCTTCATGTAGCCGAGCGCGCCGGATTTCGACTTCTCGTCCGAATGGCGTTCCAGCGTGGCGGCCACGTCCTCGGCGGTCACCGTCTTGCCATTGTGGAATTCGACACCGTCACGGATCTTCAGCGTCCACACCTTGGCATCCGGCGACGAGCCGATTTCCTCGGCAATGCGGTTCTCAAGCTTGCCTTCCGGCGAAAGCTCGACGATCAGTTCGCCCCACATCTTGCCGAAGGCGAACGGCACCTGAGTCATCATCAGCGCCGGGTCGAGGCTGTTGGTGGATTCACCGCCGACCAGGCCGGCCTTCAGCGTGCCGCCCTTGACCGGGCCTGCGGCGCGCGCAGCGCTTGAAAGCAGCGAATTGGCGAACGGCGCGGCGATGCCGAGCGCGGCGGCGCGGCCGAGAAAATCACGACGGCTCAGCTTGCCGGACGCAACACGCCGGCTCAGATATTCGAGTTCGTTGGACATTTGAGTTCCTCACTCTGTTGGTTCGACCTTGTGGTCGTTTTTTGTTTGTTGTTACCAAGAGAATAATGGCCGGAAGGCAAAGCCGTAAGCAAGACCGAATGCGACATGCCGTGGCGTAAATCGCACGTCGCAACTGGACCAGTCGGTTCGGCGCTCAGAGCAGGTCGCGCGGGATCGTCTCTTCGAAATCGCGTTCGAAAACCAGCGTTTCGCCTTCATAGGCTTCGATTCTGGCGCTGACGATAAAGTTTTGCGCGTCGCAGCGCATTTCGGCCGACGTCTCGGTGCGCACCGACCATCCATTTCGCGACAAGGTCTGCGTCCAGTGCGTGCGGCCGCAGGCCGACAGCGGGTCGTCGGGATGGATGACCCACGTCTCCCGGGCGATGCTGCCGTTGGCCAGTCCATGCGCGAGGTCGCGCACTTCGCCGAAATCGTCGGTGATCGACAGCGTGACGATGCCGGTCTTCTCGTCGCGGTCGACATGGCGCTCGGAATTCGCGGGCCGAACCGTCTCGGTTGCCCAGGGCGTGGCGCCTTCGGGAGCCTGGAAGGAGACCTCGTCGCCTTTTGCCAGTGGGCGCAGCTGCAGCTTCAGCGTCGCCGCAGATAGGCCGAGCCGAACCGGCTCCGGCGAGGGCCAGATCATCGGCCAGTAGGCGTTGGAGACGGCGACCCGCATGCGGTGACCGGCTGGAACGCGGTAAGCGCACTGGTCGAGGACCACGCGCGCCGAAACGGTTTCGCCGCGCACCAGCGCTTGCGGGAATTCATGCGAGTTGCGGTGGGTGAGGTTCAGCACGCCGTAGGAGATCAGTTCCGAGGCACCGTCGGGATGCACGTCACACAGCCGCACCGCGATGTTCGCCTGTGGCCGATCGGAGGAAAGGCGCACCTCCAGCTCGGGCGCACCGACAATGTCGATCGCCTCGGCGAGTACAG
Source organism: Hyphomicrobiales bacterium (assembly GCA_900472295.1). Lineage (GTDB taxonomy): Bacteria > Pseudomonadota > Alphaproteobacteria > Rhizobiales > Rhizobiaceae > Mesorhizobium. The sequence goes on from UCIA01000014.1 coordinate 21,534, forward strand.
GCTGATCAAAGCAGACCGACAATGCATCGTCGGGACGCTGGTCGCCCGGCAGTTCCGGGCCGAAGGTGAACGGAAAATACTCGCCGCCGGCAAGGCCGCAGCTCTGTGGTGTCGCCACGATCGCCGGCTTGTCGCCGGCAGGGATGAGTTCTATCGCCTGCGTCTTGATGTTGGCTGATGGCCACTCCTGTTCGGCCACCCAGCGCCCCGGCCGCACGGGATGCCAGCGCGCCGGGCGCACGCTGTCCATGACATAGGCGCGGTAGTCCGGGTCGCTCTCGACGCCGGTGTCTACGCCCTTCAGCCAGCGATCCCACCAGCGCAGCGCCTCCTGCAGGAAGCCGATGGCGGGTGTTGGCCCGGCATAATGCGGGTATTTGTGGATCCACGGCCCGACAATGCCCTTCACCGGCGCCTGGATGTTGGTGACTAGGTGCGAGATCGTGTTGCGGTAGCCGTCATGCCAGCCGCCGATCGACAGCACCGCAGCCTTCACGGCGGAAAAGTCCTCGCAGATCGAACCGCGCTTCCAATAGGCGTCGCGGTGCTGGTGGCTGAGCCAGAGGGGCAGCAGGAAAGACTGGTCCTCCAGCCGTGTCAGCCACAGGTCGCGCCATCTGTTGTCGCCGGCAATCAGCGGATCCGGCGGCCGCGACGAGTAGGACAGCATGGTCGAGGCCCAGCCGAAATTTTCCGTCAGCAGGCAGCCGCCCTTGTAGTGGATGTCGTCGGCATAACGGTCGACGGTTGAGCACAGGCTGATGACAGCCTTCAGCGCCGGCGGCTGCTTGGCCGCCACTTGCAGGCAGTTGAAGCCGCCCCAGGAAATGCCCATCATGCCGACGCTGCCATTGCACCAGGGCTGCGCTGCCGCCCAGGCGATGACATCGCAGGCGTCCTGCAATTCCTGCTCGGAATATTCGTCGTCCATCAGCCCTTCGGAATCGCCATTGCCGCGCATGTCGACGCGGATCGAGGCGTAGCCGTGGCCCGCGAAATAGGGATGCGTCAGCTGATCGCGAAAGATGGTGCCGTCGCGTTTGCGGTAAGGCAGATGCTCGAGGAGCGCCGGCACCGGATCGCTGCCGGCATCCCTAGGCATCCACACCCGCGCCGACAGCCGGCAGCCATCCGGCATGACGATGCCCATATCGGGGAATTCGACGACCTTGCGGGGAAATTCGGTGACGGTTTTCATGCGGGGCTCATAACGCCCCGCTATGCCAAGACTTTCAATCGCCATTCGCGACTGGAGCAGCGAAAATTGCGACCTGGCCGCTAACGCAATTCATCCAGCAGTTCGGGATGTTTTTCCAGCAGCGTCATTAGCTGGATGGTCGGACCGCTCGGCTCGATCAGGCCTCTTTCATACTTGTCGAAGGCGTTCTCACCGACTTTGAACAGAGAGCCGGCCTCGCGCTGCGACAGCTTGAGCTTTGTGCGCATACGGCGGATGGTTGCCGGAGCCGGCACACCATCGATCTTTTCCTTGAGGGTGCGAAGAGCCGCATCGGTGACGACCATATCGTCTCCCACATGCACGCCTTCGCCCTCCGAAGCCGGATAGTAGCCCGGCAGGTCGACCGTCATGCTCTCGCCCTTGTAGTCCACGGTGAATGGACGCACCCCACGCGTCAGCATTTCACCGGTTTCTGGGGAGATCATGGTTTCATTTCCTTCTCTTGTCGCCATGGTCATTTCTCCTTGAACGACATGATCGTGAATTCGGTCACGACGTCGGCCTGGAATTTCACATAGAGGATCAGGTCGCGTGCCGGCACGTGATAGACATCCTGCCAGACACGATGATCCGCAAAGGTCGTCATCGACTTCACGAACATTTTCCGCGTCATGCCGCCGACTACTTCGACGACACCGGCACGGTCGAAGCCGAGACTGGTGGCATCCCGCAGCGCGGACGTCGTGATCGCCAGCGTACCGACAGACCCGAACGTCGTCTTGATGGCATCAAGATCGTAAGTGGGCCGGCGTTTCTCCATGGCATAATATGCCACCATAAAGGTGGCAATTCAAGATGCGTACATAGGCTGGTCGATTCGTCTCAGTTCAGCGGGATATCGTTCTCGGTCTTGCTGTCTTGATAGACACCGGACAGCGCGTCATAGCTGGCGGAAATCTTGCCGATGCGCGCCTCCAGCCGCTGACGCTCGGCCTCGGGCAGAGCCCGCACCAGCCTGCGGATGGAAAAGCTCTTCCAGTAGGCGTTCTCGGCGGCGTAGCCGCCGGGGTCGAGGGTGAAGACCTCTTTGAGAATCTTCAGATCGTGCGGGATGGCAAAGGAGTCGCGCGAATCCTCGTGGCTGAAGAGATAGTAGAAATTGTCGAAGCCGGTCCAGGTGATCGCCGACAGGCAGAGCGAGCACGGCTCGTGCGTGGCGATAAAGATGGCGTCCTTGGTGTCGACGCGCTCGGCTTTCGGCATTTCATAGAAACGCTTCAGGCAGTGCACCTCGCCATGCCAGAGCGGGTTTTCCAACTCGTTGTTGGTCTCGGCCAGCACCAGCGAGCGATCCTCTTTCCGAAGGATTGCCGCGCCGAACAGCTTGTTGCCATGGGCAACGCCCTCTGCCGTCTTCGGCACGATGTCATGCTCGATGACGTCGAGCAGGCGGTCGATCAGCGAAATGTCGGTCATCAAAGGGTCTCGTCGGGGAGATGGATTTCGTAAGGGTGCGAGAAATGGAATTCTTCGAGATTGGAGCCGTCGCCGCCCCGATCGACAATGACGAAATCCTGGGCTTCGCCGAGCGGCGTCAGCACCCCATGCCAGAGATTGCGTGGATAGTTGACGCCTTGCCCCGGTGCGGTGATGAAGGCATGCGGCTCGCCCGGGCCGTCCTTGTCGTCATGGCAGACGACGACCAGGAAAGGCCGCGGCGACAGCGGAATAAACGCCTGGCTGCCGAAAGGATGGCGCTCGACCATGGTCAGCTTCAGCGGCAGGTCGTACGGCGTGCCGCGCGCCATCGAGATCAGCACGCGCGCGTTCGGCCCCGTGGCTTCAGCGGTGGCGAGATCGTGGTAGCGCTCGGTCTTGCCGCCATTGATCGGGTAATGATTGTCGCCGCCCATGTCGATGACATCACCGAAGCCGGCAAAGCTTTCGTGGGTCAGCTTCCGTGCTGTGATGCGGGTCACCGCGCGCGACCGCCAATGCCCGCCCCGCCGAGCTTGGCGTGCCGGTTGACGTCCTTGTAGAGCAGATAACGGAATTTGCCGGGGCCGCCGGCATAGCAGGCCTGCGGGCAAAAGGCGCGCAGCCACATGAAGTCGCCGGCCTCGACCTCGACCCAGTCTTGGTTGAGGCGGTAGACGGCCTTGCCTTCGAGCACATAAAGCCCGTGCTCCATCACATGCGTCTCAGCAAACGGAATGACGGCGCCGGGTTCCAGCGTGACGATGGTGACATGCATGTCGTGGCGCATGTCGGCCGGATCGACGAAGCGGGTCGTCGCCCAACGGCCTTCGGTGCCAGCCATCGGCGTCGGCGCCACCTGCTGGTCGCTTGAGAAGAAAGCCTCCGGAGCGTCGATGCCGTCGACGGCCTCATAGGCCTTCCTGATCCAGTGGAAGCGCACGGCCTCTCGACCTTCGTTGCGCACCGTCCAGCCGCTGGCGGGCGGCAGGAAGGCAAAGCCGCCGGCTTGAAGCACATGTTTCTTGCCGGCGAGCGAAACGGTCAACTCGCCCTCGACCACGAACAGCACGCCCTCGGCGCCGGCGTCCGGCTCCGGCCGGTCGCTGCCGCCGCCAGGCAAGACCTCGACGATGTATTGCGAAAATGTCTCGGCAAAGCCCGACAGCGGCCTGGCGATGATCCAGGCCCTGGTCTTGTCCCAGAACGGCAGGGGGCTGGTGACGATGTCCTGCATCACCCCTTTGGGGATGACGGCATAGGCCTCGGTGAAGACGGCGCGGCCGGTCAAAAGCTCGTTCTGGCCGGGATGGCCGCCATGCGGCGCATAGTAGGTTTTCTGGTCAGTCTTGATCATATCCATTGGGTCCTGACCCCTTGAGCACTAGAGCAATTCCAGGAAAAGTGTGAGCGGTTTTCCGTCCGGAATTGCGTCAAAAACAAAGAGATAGAGCGGTTCTCCGTTTCCGTGAAACGGTGAAACGCTCTAGAGCGGAAGCATGTCTTTCAGGCGCAGCAGCGCGATGCGCTCGACCTGTTTGCAAGCGGTATCGAGTTCGACGCCACGGCTGTTGCCGATGCGCGCCTCGAACTCGGCGAGGATTTCCTCCTTGGTCTTGCCCCGCACCGCAATGATGAAGGGAAAGCCGAAGGTTGTGACGTAAGCGGCGTTCAGCTTGGAAAACAGCTCGCGCTCCTTGTCGGTCAGCGCATCGAGCCCGGCGGAGGCCTGCTCGCGGGTCGATTCCGCCGTCAGCCGCTTGGCCTTAGCGAGTTTGCCGGCAAGGTCGGGATGGGCATTGAGCACACCGAGCCGTTCGGTCTCATTTGCGGCGCGGAAGACGCGGCAGAGCGCATTGTGCAGGCCGCCGGCGCTGTCATGCGCGGGTCCGAGTTCCAGCTCAAACGCGCGTTCGGCAATCCATGGCGAATGTTCGAACACGCCGCCGAATGAGTGGACGAAGGTCTCGAACTCCATCGTCGACGGCTTGAGTGACGCTGGCTGGTAAGGATGATGCTCCTGCCAGTGCCGGGCGATATCGATGCGCCGCGCCAGCCAGACCTTGTCGTGCGACTTCACATAGTCGACGAAGCGTTTCAGCGCCGCCACCCGGCCGGGCCGGCCGACGAGGCGGCAATGCAGGCCGATATTCATCATGCGCGGCCGTCCGGCCTTGCCCTCGGCATAAAGCGTCTCGAAACTGTCCTTCAGATAGGCAAAGAACTGGTCGCCGGAGTTAAAACCCTGCGGTGTGGCAAAGCGCATGTCGTTGGCGTCGAGCGTGTAGGGGATGACGAGTTGGGTGCCGCCGCTGTGCTCGAACCAGTAGGGCAATTCATCGTCATATGTGTCCGAGACATAGTCGAAGCCGCCTTCTTCGGCGACCAGCCGGACCGTATTGACCGAAGTGCGGCCGGTGTACCAACCGGTCGGGCGCTGTCCCGTCACCTCGTAATGCAGCTTGATCGCCGCTTCGAGGTCGCGGCGTTCATCTTCGGCGCTGTGGTCGCGGTAGTCGATCCATTTCAGTCCGTGCGAGGCCATCTCCCAGCCGGCCTCCTGCATCGCCGCAACCTGGTCGGGTGAGCGCGCAAGGGCGGTGGCGACGCCGTAGCAGGTCACCGGCACCTGCGATTCGCTGAACAGGCGCAGCAGCCGCCAGAAGCCGGCGCGGGCGCCATATTCGTAGATCGATTCCATGTTCCAGTGGCGCTGTCCCACCCAGGGTGCCGCGCCGACGATCTCCGACAGGAAGGCTTCGGACGCCTTATCGCCGTGCAGCACGCAGTTCTCGCCGCCTTCCTCGTAATTGACGACGAATTGCACCGCTACATGCGCGCCGCCGGGCCATTTCGGATCCGGCGGATTGGCTCCATAGCCGCGCATGTCTCTGGAATAACGCATTGCCCCTCCCTGCCGGACGCTGCCGGAAGTTGTGATCAGGATAGTCGAAAGGGCTGCCGGCGCATTCCCCCGAAATTTTTGAAAGTGTTTTTGTGCCACTCCGCTCGACCGGGACTTATGCATCGCCTTTAATTGGCGCACAATTCATTGCTTTGTTCGATTGTACCGAGCCAGTTCGTTCTGGAGATGGGAGGCGCCAGTGGCAGAAACGTCGAAAGCCGATGGCGGACGTCTGACGACGCATGTGCTCGACACCGCGACCGGCAAGCCGGCGGCGGGCCTGTCGATCGCACTTTATCGCCTCGACGGCTCGGCGCGGACGCTGCTGAAGACGGTTACAACCAATACCGACGGCCGTTGCGATGCGCCGCTGCTGGCAGGTGCGGAGTTCCGTCTTGGCGAGTATGAACTGGTCTTTGCCGTCGGCGACTACCTGCGCGGCCAGGGAACCAAACTGCCGGAACCTGCCTTCCTCGACAGCGTGCCGATCCGCTTTGGCATGGCAGAATCCGTGCATTATCACGTGCCATTGCTTATCTCTCCCTACGGCTACTCGACCTACAGGGGGAGCTGAAGCATGGCCAAGGTCATTATACGCAACGAGATCCGCTTCATCCTCAACGGCAGCGATGTCGCATTGTCGTCGGTTGCGCCAGACGCGACCTTGCTCGACTGGCTGCGGCTGGAGCGCTCGCTGCGCGGCACCAAGGAAGGCTGCGCCGAAGGCGATTGCGGCGCCTGCACGGTGCTGGTCGGAAAATTGTCCGCCGGCAAGCTGGTTTACGAAAGCGTCAATGCCTGCATCCGCTTCCTCGGCTCGCTCGACGGCACCCATGTCGTGACGGTCGAGCATTTGCGCGGCGCGCCTGGTCAGTTGCACCCGGTGCAGCAGGCGATGGTCGATTTCCACGGCTCGCAATGCGGCTTCTGCACGCCGGGCTTCGTCATGTCACTCTACGGTCTGTGGATGAAGTCGCCGGACCCGTCAAATGCGGCGATCGAAAAGGCGCTGCAAGGCAATCTCTGCCGCTGCACCGGCTACGAGGCGATCATGCGCGCTGCTCGTGCCATCTCCAGCTATGGCAAGGCGGCAAAGGACCCGCTGGCGGCCGAGCGCAAGGCGATCACCGCAAGGCTCGAAGCCATGCGTGACGGCGCACGCGTCGAAATCGGCACCGGCAAGCAGCGGCTGATCGTGCCGGCCAACGCCGACGATTTCGCCGCCGTGCTGGACAAGCAGCCTGGTGCGACCGTCGTCGCCGGCTCGACCGATGTCGGCCTCTGGGTGACCAAGCATATGCGCGACATCTCGCCGGTGGTCTTCATCGGCAATCTCGACGGGCTGTGCGCGATCTCGGAAGACAGTGACGTCATCACCATCGGCGCCGGCGTCACCTACACCGACGCCTTCGCGACGCTGGCCAAGCGCATCCCGGCGCTCGGGCCGTTGTTCGACCGCATCGGCGGCGAGCAGGTGCGCAATATGGGCACCATCGGCGGCAACATCGCCAATGGCTCGCCGATCGGCGACACGCCGCCGCCCCTGATCGCGCTCGGTGCGCAACTGACGCTGCGCCGTGGCAAGAAGCGGCGCACCATCGCGCTTGAGGATTTCTTTATCGCCTATGGCAAGCAGGACCGGCAGCCGGGCGAATTCGTCGAGGCCGTGCATGTTCCCGTGCCGGCCAAGGGGACAAAGTTTGCCGTCTACAAGATCACCAAGCGCCGCGACGAGGACATCACCGCAGCCCTTGGCGCGTTTTTCCTCGACCTGGCCAAGGACGGCACGGTGGCTGATATCTGCATCGCCTATGGCGGCATGGCGGCGACGCCGAAGCGGGCCTTCGGTGTCGAAAAGGCACTGCTAGGCAAGCCGTGGACGGAAGCGACGGTGGAAGCAGCGATGGCCGAATATGCCGGCGATTTCACCCCGCTGACCGACATGCGCGCGTCAGCCGAATACCGGGCGCTGGCGGCCAGGAACCTGCTGCTGCGCTTTTTCGCCGAGACCAGCGGCAGCAAGGCGCCGTTCCAGGTGTCACGCAACGAGGCGGCCTGATGAACAAGCACGCTTCCCCCAGCCTCAAGGCGCAGAAGATTGCCGGCGGTGTTGCCACCGATCAGCGCCATGATTCCGCGCACAAGCATGTCAGCGGCACCGCGGTGTATATCGACGACATGCCGGAGCCGGCAGGCATGCTGCATGGTTGCCTCGGCCTGTCGACGGCGACGCATGCGACCATCACAAAAATGGACCTGTCGGCGGTGCATGCGGCGCCGGGCGTCGTCGACGTGCTGACGGCAAGCGACGTGCCCGGCGAAAACGACATCTCGCCGACCGGCCGTCATGACGAGCCGGTGCTGGCCGACGACAAGGTGCAGTTTTATGGCCAGCCGATCTTCTGCGTCATTGCGCAGACGCGCGAACAGGCGCGCCGCGCCACGCGGCTGGCCAAGGTGGAATACAGTCCATTGCCATTCGTCACCGATATTGGCGACCTCGACCCCCGCAAGGACAAACTGGTCACGCCGCCTTTGACATTGAAGCGCGGCGATGCCGCCGCCGCGATCGAGGCGGCACCGCGCCGGCTGAAGGGCAAGATGCGCATCGGCGGCCAGGAGCATTTCTATCTCGAAGGCCATATCGCTGTGGCCATTCCGGGCGAAGACCAGGACGTCACCATCTATTCCTCGACCCAGCATCCGAGCGAAGTGCAGCACATGGTCAGCCATGCGCTGGGCGTGCCGAGCAACGCCATCACGGTGGAAATCCGCCGCATGGGCGGCGGCTTCGGCGGCAAGGAAACGCAAGGCAATCAGTTTGCCGCGCTGGCCGCGATTGCCGCCAAGAAACACCATCGCGCGGTCAAAATCCGACCCGACCGCGATGACGACATGACCGCCACCGGCAAGCGCCACGACTTCCTCGTCGACTACGAGATCGGCTTCGACGACGACGGCAACATTCTGGGCGTCGACTTCATGTTCGCGGCGCGCTGCGGCTTTTCCTCGGACCTGTCCGGACCGGTCACCGACCGCGCTCTGTTCCACTGCGACAACACCTATTTCTGGCCGGCAGTGCACGCGCAGTCGGCGCCGCTCTACACCAACACCGTCTCGAACACGGCGTTTCGCGGCTTCGGCGGCCCGCAAGGCATGGTCGGCGCCGAACGCGTCATCGACGAGGTCGCTTTTGCCGTCGGCAAGGACCCGCTCGAGATCCGCAAGCAGAACTTTTACGGCACCAGCGACCGCAACGTCACGCCCTATCACCAGACGGTCGAGGACAACATCATCCATCGCATCGTCGCCGAGCTGGAGGCGAGTGCGGACTATGCAAGCCGCCGCCGCATCATCCAGGCCTTCAACGCCAACAGCCGCTTCATCAAGCGTGGGCTAGCGCTGACGCCGGTCAAATTCGGCATCTCGTTCACCGCCACCCACTACAATCAGGCCGGCGCGCTGGTCCATGTCTACACCGACGGTTCGGTGCATCTGAACCATGGCGGCACCGAGATGGGCCAAGGCCTCTACGTCAAGGTGGCGCAGGTGGTGGCGGAAGAGTTCCAGATCGACCTCGAACAGGTGAAAATCACCGCGACGACAACCGGCAAGGTGCCCAACACCTCGGCCACAGCAGCGTCGTCCGGCACCGACCTCAACGGCATGGCGGCGCAGAACGGCGCCCGCCAGATCAAGGACCGGCTGACCGATTTCGCCGCCGAAAAATACCAGGTGCCGCGCGATCAGGTGCTGTTCCTGCCCAACCGGGTGCGCATCGGCAATCAGGAGATCGCCTTCGCCGACCTCGTCAAGCAGGCCTATATGGCGCGCATCCAGCTGTCGGCGGCGGGTTTTTACAAGACGCCGAAAATCCACTGGAGCCGCGATAAGGGCGAGGGCCGTCCGTTCTATTATTTCGCCTATGGCGCATCGTGTTCGGAAGTCTCGGTCGACACGCTGACCGGCGAATATGTTGTCGAACGCACCGACATCTTGCATGACACCGGCCGCTCGCTGAACCGCGCCATCGACCTTGGCCAGATCGAGGGCGGCTTTATTCAGGGCATGGGCTGGCTGACCACGGAAGAATTGTGGTGGGACGACAAGGGCCGGCTGCGCACGCACGCGCCGTCGACCTACAAGATCCCGCTGGCGTCCGACCGGCCGAAGATCTTCAACGTCACGCTGGCCGACTGGCCGGAAGCCAACGAGCCCACGGTACATCGCTCCAAGGCAGTCGGCGAACCGCCCTTCCCGCTCGGCATGTCGGTGCTGCATGCGCTGTCGGACGCGGTGGCGAGCGTTGCCGACCACAAGGTCTGCCCGCGCCTCGATGCCCCGGCGACGCCAGAGCGCGTGCTCATGGCGATCGAGCGGCTGAAAGCAGCAAACCGGCCTGATTGAGCCAGAACGTGCAAGTTCAGTCCACAAACGCTATGTTTCCCAGGTGGGAATGCAGACGATGAACTCGAAAGTGCAAGGCCTTAGAGCTTTTCTCGGCAACGCCGGCCGGCTTGCTTTGGTCGAAGTGGCCGGCACCAAAGGCTCGACCCCGCGCGAGAAGGGCGCCTTCATGCTCGTCTCGCCAACGACGATTTTCGGCACGATCGGCGGCGGCCAGCTTGAGTATATGGCCATCGACAAGGCACGGCAGATGGTGGGCTCCTCACCCTCCCCCTTGTGGGGAGGGTCGGCCGGCAAGGTCGGCCGGGGTGCGGCGCTCGAAGGACCCCCACCCCGGACGACTGCGTCGTCCGACCCTCCCCACAAGGGGGAGGGTAAAGAAGCCCGCATCGCGGTCGACGAAGTCTGCTCCACGCTTGACGTGCCGCTTGGGCCGGAGATCGGCCAGTGCTGCGGCGGGCGGGTCGAAGTCTTGATCCGCCTGGTCGATGCAGCACTTGCCGCCGAACTGATCGCTGCAGCGGAAGCTGAGGAAGCCCATCTGCCGTATGTCTATATCTTCGGCGGCGGGCATGTCGGCCAGGCGCTAGCGGCTTCGGTTGCACTGCTTCCGGTGCATGCCGTCGTCATCGAGACGCGGGCCGAAGCGCTGGAAGGCATGCCGGAGACCGTCGAGACGCGGCTGACACCGGTGCCCGAGGCCGAGATACGCAAAGCCCCCGCCGGCACCGCTTTCGCCATCCTCACACACGACCATGCCTTGGATTTCCTCATCGTAGCCGAAGCGCTGAAGCGCGACGACGCGGCCTATGTCGGCATGATCGGCTCGAAGACCAAGAAAGCGACGTTCAGGAACTGGTTCCTGAAATCGGCGGATGGGTCAGAAGCCGAGTTCTCCCGTCTTGTCTCTCCGGTCGGCGGCGATGCAGTGAAAGACAAACGCCCGACCGTCATCGCGGCGCTTGCTGCTGCCGAGATCATGACGGCGCTGGTCGTTCACAGCGCGGCGCCAAATGCCGACCATCAGGTTCAGCGGGGCAAAGCATTAGCCGGCTAATTTTCGCAGTAGCTAAGCCGGCCGTCTCAGGCCAAGATTTTCGCGCAGCGTGTTGCCCTCATACTCCAGGCGGAACAGCCTACGCCGTTGCAGTTCCGGCACCACGAGTTCGCAAAAGGCATCGAGCTCGCCGGGGAAATATGACGGCATGACATTGAAGCCGTCGGCCCCGCCGCCTTCAAACCGCGCCTGCAACTCGTCGGCGATCTGCGCCGGGGTACCGACGATACGCCAATGGCCGCGCGCGCCGGCGAAATGACGGGCAAGCTGGCGGATGGAAAGGCCGTCGCGGCGCGATTGCTCGACAACCAGCGCCTGGCGGCTTTTCATGCCCTCGGTCTCCGGCAGTTCCGGCATAGGTCCATCGATCGGATAGCGCCAAAGATCGGAGATGCTGAGATAGCTGGACAGCAAGGCAAGACCGACATCGTCGGGGATGAGCGCTTGCAAGTCCTCGTGCTTCTCCCGGGCTTCGGCCTCGGTTTTAGCCACCACGGGCGACACGCCAGGCATGATCTTGATGTCGTCGGGCTCGCGCCCATAGGCCGCCATGCGCCCCTTGAGATCATCGTAAAAGGCCTTGGCTTCCTCGAGGGTCTGCGCCGCGGTGAACACCACGTCGGCGGTGCGGGCGGCAAGGTCGCGGCCGACATCCGAGGCGCCGGCCTGTACCATCACCGGTGCGCCCTGCGGCGAGCGCGGCAGGTCGAGCGGGTCGCGTACCGAGAAACTCTGGCCGTCATGGCCTTGAAAGCTGCCGCCTTGCCAAAGTCCTGACACCACCTCGGCGAATTCGCGCGCCCGCTCATAGCGGTCGGCGTGGGGTTTGAGGCCCGTCGCGCCGAAATTGGCGGCTTCGATGGGGCTGGCCGATGTGACCAGGTTCCAGCCGGCCCGGCCGCCGCTTAAGTGATCGAGCGACAGGAAGGTGCGCGACAGGCCATAGGGTTCGTTGTAGCTGGTCGAGGCCGTGGAGACGAGGCCGACGCGGCTGGTCTGGACGGCAAGCGCCGACAGCAGGCTGATCGGTTCGAAGCCGATCGAGCGCGAGGTCTGGCTGGCGATGCCGACATTGGCTTCGCGCAGGCCGGCGGCGTCTTCGCAGAAAATCATGTCGAACTTCGCCGCTTCCGCTATGCGCGCCAGCTGGATGTAATGGCCGATATCGATGCCGGCCGTCACATGCGCCTTGGGGTGGCGCCAGGCGGCGATGTGGTGGCCGGTCGCCCACAGAAAGGCACCGAGCTTCATCTGGCGGGTCATTGGTCGCCTCCGGCAAGCCCGAGATGAGAGCGCAACGTCGTTCCGGGATAGTCCGCACGGACAAGGCCGCGCCGCTGCAATTCCGGCAGCACGCGACTGACGAAACCGTCGATTGCCGAGGGCGCCATTGCGATGTTGAACCCATCGCAGTTTTGCGAACGGAACGACGCATCGAGACTGTCGGCAGCGACATCTGCGCCCACGTTCAGCAGCAGTTTGACCGAGTCTGGTTCCCGTCCGCAGGCGGCGATGCGGCGCCTGAGATCGTCCTGGCGCGCCTTGGCGTCCTGAGCCTGGTCCAGCAGGATGACATCGGCGGTGCGGGCCGCGATATCCAGGTCGGCCTCCGACACATCAGACATCACCAGCACCGGCTTACCCTGCAGCGAGCGAGCGACGTTCAGCGGTCCGCGCACGGAGAAGAATTCGCCCTTATGGTCGAGCAGATGCATCTTTTCGGGGGCGTGAAAGCGGCCACCGGCTTTGTCGAACAGCAGCGCGTCAGTGTCCCAGCCCTGCCACAGACCCTGAACGATGCCGATATACTCCTCCGTGCGGCGACGGAAATCGGCGTCGGAAAATCCATCCGGCCGGCTGAAATTGGCGGCCTCGCGCGGCGCCTGCGCCATGGTCGCTTGCCAGCCTGCGCGGCCGTGGCTGATAACATCGAGCGAGGCAAAACGGCGTGCCAGATTGTAGGGCTGATGGGTGACCGTCGAAGCGGCGGCAACGAGGCCGATCCTGCTCGTCACCGTCGCCAGCGCCGCCAGCAGGGTCGTCGCTTCGAAGGACCCGGCGCTGTCCGACACGGAATCATCGAGGATAATCATGTCCAGGCCGGCAGCCTCCGCCTGCTTGGCAAAGCCGGCGAGGTCGCTGAACGTGAGCGGCTGCCCGGAAGCATTGTTGAGCGAAACGGCGAGATGCATTGTTGTTTGCTCGGCGGTCGGCGCGGGAAGGCGGAGTATGCAAACCTAAGGTCGCCTGCGTGCAAGGCAACCCTTGCGACTGGGCCAACGGTCCATCACGTGCCGGCCAGGTTATTTGCCGGCCAGCAGATCCTTGATCAGCCGCTGGCAGCGCTCGGCCATGAAATCGAGCAGCAGCCGCACCTTCGGGTCCTGCAGCTTCTTATGTGGATAGACAGCGGCGAACTGCACCGGCGTCGGCGGCGTGCTGGCCAGGATGACCTGCAGCCGCCGGTCGCGAATGAACGGTTCGACCTCGAAGCGCGGCTTGTTGATGATGCCGCGCCCCGACAGCGCCCAGCCGGTCAGCACGTCGCCATCGTCTGTATCGTAGGGCCCGTGCACCTCGAATTTCTGCGGGCCGGCAGGCGTCTGCAGTGTCCAGACATATTCGCGGGCGCCGGAATAGCGCAGCATCAGGCAATCATGCTTCTTGCCGATCAGTTCCTGCGGCTCCACCGGTTCGCCGCGCGCTTCCAGATATTTCGGCGCCGCCACCAGCACGCGCTCGCATTCCATGATGCCGCGCATGCGCAGGCTGGAATCCTCGATGATGCCGAGCTTGAAGGCGACGTCGATGCCTTCCTTCATGATGTCGATATTGTGGTCGGACAGCCTCAGCCGCACCTCGATATCGGGGTATTTGTCGTGGAAATCCGGAATGCCCGAGGCCACCAGCCGGCGGCCGAGGCCGAGCGGCGCGGTCACTCGAATGGTGCCGCGTGGCTGGCCGGACAGCGCCGAGACAGCGGCCTCCGCTTCGGTGATCGCTTCCAACACCTGCTTGGCGCCGGAATAGAACACATTGCCATGCTCGGTCGGCATCAATTGCCGCGTTGTGCGATTGAACAGCCGCACACCGAGGTGTTTTTCCAGCTCCTTGATCCGGTTGGAGGCGACCGCCGGCGAAATGCGCATGTCGCGGCCCGCCGCCGACAGATTGCCAAGCTCGACGACGCGGACGAAGACGGCGATGTTGTCGAGATAGGCCATGCGGCTTTCGTGGCTCTCAAACGGCTGCGTGGTACCAACCTAGTATTTTCCATTTTTTTTTGAAAGTCATCGTAAACCTCGCCTCTTTTCGTTTGCGTACTACACCGTAAAGTCAACCGATCGGCAGGGACGTTTCAAATGATGGATTTCGCGATTTTCTGGGACTGGCTGAGTTTCGCCGTGCGCTGGCTGCACGTCGTCACCGGCATCGCCTGGATCGGCTCGTCCTTCTATTTCGTCGCGCTCGATCTTGGCCTGCGCCAGCGTCCCGGCATGCCGGTCGGCGCCTTCGGCGAGGAATGGCAGGTGCATGGCGGCGGCTTCTACCACATCCAGAAATATCTGGTGGCGCCGGCCGAAATGCCCGAGCACCTGACCTGGTTCAAATGGGAATCCTACGCCACCTGGCTGTCCGGCTTCGCCATGCTGTGCGTGGTCTATTATGCCGGCGCCGATTTGTTCCTGATCGATCCCAACGTGCTGCCGATGTCGGTGCCCGTCGGCATCCTGCTGTCGATGGCCACGATCGGCGTCGGCTGGGTGGTCTACGATCTTCTGTGCCGCTCGCCGCTCGGCAAAAGCGATACCGGCCTGATGCTGGTGCTCTATGGCGTGCTGGTGTTCATCGCCTGGGGGCTGACGCATCTGTTCACCGGCCGCGCCGCCTTCCTGCATCTGGGCGCCATAACCGCCACGATCATGTCGGCCAACGTCTTCATGGTGATCATCCCAAACCAGAAGATCGTCGTCGCCGACCTCATCGCCGGCAGGAAGCCCGATCCGAAATACGGCAAGATCGCCAAGCAGCGCTCGCTACACAACAACTACCTGACCCTGCCCGTGCTGTTCCTCATGCTGTCGAACCACTATCCGCTGGCGTTCGCGACCGAGTTCAACTGGGTCATCGCCTCGCTGGTGTTCATCATCGGCGTCTTGATCCGGCACTATTTCAACACCGTGCACAAGCGCGCCGGCAACCCGCACTGGACCTGGATGGCGGCTGCCGTGCTGTTCGTCATCATCATGTGGCTGTCGACGGCGCCAAAGGTGCTGACCGGCGAGCCCAAGGCTTCCGCCGCAGCGGAGGTCTATATCGCCTCTTCGCATTTCCCGGCGGTGCGCGACACCGTGCTCGGCCGCTGCTCCATGTGCCATACGGCCGAACCGGTCTATGAAGGCATCTATCATGCGCCGAAGGGCGTGATGCTGGACACCGACGCCGGCATTGCCGAGCATGCCCGCGAGATTTATCTGCAGGCCGGGCGCAGCCATGCCATGCCGCCGGCCAACGTCACCCAGATCAGCGACAAGGAACGGGCGCTGCTGGCCGCCTGGTTCGAAGGCGCAGGGAAATAAGCATGACCTCCACCCTTCTGCGCGGCCGCACGCTGAGCTTTTTGCGCTGGCCCGAAGCCATCGACGACCATACCGCCTGGCGCTACGAGGAGGATGGCGGCCTTTTGATCCATGACGGCCGGATCATTGCTGCCGGCACCTACTCGGAAGTCGAAAAGCAGGCGGGCGACGGTACGAAAAAGATCGACCATCGGCCGCATCTGCTGCTGCCGGGCTTCATCGATGCGCATGTGCATTTTCCGCAGATGCAGGTCATTGCCTCCTACGGCGCCGAACTGCTCGACTGGCTGAACACCTACACTTTTCCCGAAGAGACCAAATTCACCAACGCCCAGCACGGCCGCCGCATCGCGCGGCTGTTCCTGGACGAGATGGTACGCCACGGGACGACGACGGTCGCCGCCTATTGTTCGGTGCACAAGGCCTCGGCCGAGGCTTTCTTCGCCGAATCGCATGCGCGCGGCATGCTCAACATCGCCGGCAAGGTGATGATGGACCGCAATGCACCGGAGGGTGTACTCGACACGCCGCAATCCGGCTATGAGGATACCAAGGCGCTGATTGCCGAATGGCACGGCAAGGGTCGCCAGCTTTATGCGATCACGCCGCGCTTCGCCATCACCTCCTCGCCCGAGCAGCTGGAGATGTCGGGAGCGCTCTGCCGCGAACACCCCGATCTGCACATGCAGACGCATCTGTCGGAAAACCACGCCGAGATCGCCTTGACGCAAAAGCTGTATCCGCAGGCGCGCGACTATACCGACGTCTACGAGATGTACGGGCTGCTTGGGCCTAAGAGCCTGTTTGGCCACTGCATCCATCTCTCAGAACGCGAAGCCGATGCGCTGTCGGATAGCGGTTCGGTGGCGGTGTTCTGCCCGACCTCGAACCTGTTCCTCGGTTCCGGCCTGTTCGACTACCAACGCTTCCGCCGGCGCGACAAACCGCTCAGGATTGCAGCCGCTACCGATGTCGGCGGCGGCACCAATTACTCGATGCTGCGCACCATGGACGAAGGCTACAAGGTGATCGCGCTGAATGGCGAGAAACTGAACCCGTTCCAATCCTTCTGGCAGATCACGCGCGGCAATGCCGAGGCGCTGTCGGTGGCAGAGAAGGTCGGCACGCTGGATGCAGGCACCGACGCCGACATAACAGTGCTCGACGCCCGCGCCACGCCGGCGATGCGGCTGCGGATGGAGACGGTGGAGACGCTGGCCGAAGAACTGTTCCTGCTGCAGACGCTGGGCGATGACCGCGCCGTGCGCGAGGTCTATGTCGCGGGACGGCCGGCGAAGTCGGATATGATCGCGGGGTAGGACCCGCCCGCGAGGAGAGGACCGCAGCTGACGGAGTGGGGGTCGACGATGGCCGGGCAAGACGACCGCTGCGACGGGAGCTTGACCGGGCAGCCCTTGTCGTACACACGACGTGTGACGATTTCGGAGAACAAAAATGGCCGCTGCGGATGACATCGCTCTGATCCAGAAACAGGAAGAGACGCTGGTCTTCCCGGCCTTCGACGAGGCTGTCGCTTTCAAGGTCGGCGCGGCGATCCGCGAGCGGGCGCTGGCCGAGGCCATGCCGATCATTGTCGATATCAGGCTGTGGGATCGGCCGCTGTTCTATGCCGCGCTGCCGGGTTCGAACGCCTCCAACCCCGACTGGGCTCGGCGCAAGATCAATGTGGTGAAGCGCTATCTCAAAAGCACCTATCGCCTGGTGCTGGAGCAGCAGCGCCCCGACCGCACCTTCAAGATAGGTGAGGGGCTGGACATCGCTGACTATGTGCTGGCCGGCGGCGGTTTCCCGGTGACGGTAAAGGGCGCCGGCGTCATCGGCGTCATCGCGGTTTCGGGCCTGCCGGAACGCCAAGACCATGGCGTGGTGGTCGACGCGCTGTGCGATCATCTCGGCGTCGACAAGCGCGGGCTGACACTGACTGCGGAAGCTGAATGACCGTGCTCGACCCCAAGACTTTTCTCATCTCCATCTTCGACGCCGCCGTTACCGCCGCCGATCCCGAACGCACGATCCGGGATCATCTTCCGGCGAAGCCCAGAGGCCGCACCATTGTCATTGGCGCAGGCAAGGGCTCGGCGCAGATGGCCGCGGCGTTCGAGAAGGTATGGGATGGCCCGATCGAAGGGCTGGTCGTCACCCGCTACGGCTATGGCGCCAAATGCGAGCGCATCGAAATCATCGAGGCGGCGCATCCGGTGCCGGATGCTGCCGGTCTCGAAGCTTCGCGACGCTTGCTGGAAAAGGTGCAGGGGCTGACAGTGGACGACCTTGTCGTGGCGCTGATCTCCGGCGGCGGCTCGGCGCTGCTGCCGTCGCCTGCCGCCGGCCTGACGCTGGCCGACGAAATCGCAGTCAACGAGGCGTTGCTTGCCTCCGGTGCGCCGATTGCGGCGATGAACACCATCCGCAAGCATGTCTCGACCATCAAGGGTGGGAGACTGGCGGCGGCTGCGTATCCGGCCAAGCTTGTGTCGCTGGTCGTGTCGGACATTCCCGGCGACAATCCGGCCCTGGTCGCCTCCGGCCCGACCGTTCCCGACACCGGCAGCCGCACCGATGCGCTGGCTTCGATCGCGGCCTATGGCATGAAGCTGCCCGACACTGTCATGGCGCACATCAATTCGCCGGCCGCCGATGCGCCGAGCCCGGACGATGAACGCTTTGTCGGCAATGAAGTGCATCTCATCGCTTCGGCCGGCGTATCGCTGGAAGCCGCAGCAACCGAGGCAAAACGCCAGGGCATCGAGGCCCTCATCCTTTCCGATTCCATCGAGGGCGAGGCGCGCGAGGTCGGCGGCGTGCATGCCGCCATTGCGCGCGAAGTGGCGACGCGCAATCGGCCATTTTCCAAGCCGGTGCTTATCCTGTCCGGTGGCGAGACGACAGTTACCTTGCGGGCCAAAGGCAAGGGCGGCCGAAACTCGGAATTCCTGCTCGCCTTCGCCATCGGCATCAGCGGCGCGGACAATATCCATGCACTGGCCGCCGACACCGACGGCATAGACGGTTCGGAAGACAATGCAGGCGCTTTCGCTGACGGCTCGACCGTCTCACGTCTGCGCGCCGCCGGCGTCGACGCCAAGGCGATGCTTGCGGGGAACAATGCCTGGACGGCGTTCAATGCGGTTGACGATCTTTTCGTGCCAGGGCCGACCGGTACCAATGTCAACGATCTCCGGGCCATTCTGATCCGGTAGAGCACGTCGCGTTACCTGTCTGCACAAGAGTCGGCGCTACCCCTCATCCGCCTGCCGGCACCTTCTCCCCGTATAGTGACGGGGAGAAGGAAACTGGCCGCGCCTTCGCGCACTTTTTGCGACGTTGACGATTTGCGAAAGCCGCGGTGACAGCGTCTTTCTCCCCGTCACTATACGGGGAGAAATGCCCGGCAGGGCAATGAGGGGCGGCACCGACCATCGCCTGATTAAGCCGCCATCAGTCGCTTGACCTGCTTCATGTCCTGCAAAAACCGCTCGCGTTCCGCCTCCTTCTCCGCCGGCTCATGAATGCGCAAAATGAAAGACGGATGGATGGTGATGAACACCCGCAAGCCATCCTCGCGCTCGATCACCTGGCCGCGCATCTTCGTCACGGCAATCGCCTTGCCCAACAGCGACAACGCCGCCGTTGCGCCAAGCGCCACGGCAAGGTCCGGCTTGATCAGCTCAAGCTCCTTGCCGATCCACCAGCGGCACGCCTGCACCTCGCCGGCATTCGGCTTGGAGTGGATGCGGCGCTTGCCGCGTGGCTCAAACTTGAAGTGTTTTACGGCGTTGGTAACGTAGACCTTCTGGCGATCGACGCCTGCGTCATCGAGGATCGCATCGAACACTTTTCCCGCCGGGCCGACAAAAGGTTTGCCGGCGAGATCTTCCTGATCGCCCGGTTGTTCGCCGACGAAGACCACCCTGGCATTGTCAGGTCCTTCGCCGAACACGGTCTGCGTCGCATCGCGCCAGAGCGGGCAGCGGCGGCAGCCTTTTGCCGCTTCGCGCAACTCGGAAATCGTGCTGGCGTCATCGTCCGGCGCCTCGGCGGGCTCGCGCTTTGGCCAATGTTTTGCCTGCACCTTGGCGTGGTGCGGCGCCGGCGTTGTCGGCGTTCTGGCAATCATATCCCTGGCGGCCTCGTCCGCTCCCGCGATCAGATCTGGAATGAGCGAGGCCTCGGGAAGGTTCCGCCAATATTTCTTCGGCATTTCCTTCTGCATCGCCTTCACCTTCAGCCGTGCCGGATTGAAGATGTTTTCGAAATAGGTCAGCCACAGCGCCTCGGTATCATCCTCGGCCGGCGCATCGCCTTTGGCTGCACCCGGCCCGATCGCCAGCCTTTCGCCGTCCCAGTCGGCGGAGGCATAAGGCGTCAGGATCGTCCAGCGCATGCCCGTAAAACGCCTGACGAAGAAATCCGCGTTGCGCTCGACGATGAAATGGTCCGGCTCGAACCAGGCGACGTAGCGCTCGTCACTGCCCTCGCCGATCTTCCGAAAGCGCACAAAAGCATGCATCTTGTGGCTGTCGCGCCGCACCGCCTTTTCCATGGCTTCGAGCCGCCTGGTGTCGGGATCCGTTGCGATTGCCAGCAGCTTCGGCTCGGATCGCAGCCGCCAAAGCATCCGGTAGAGAAAGGCAAACCGGCCGGGATCGGAGTGGCAAAAGGCGGTTGCGGCATGCTCGATGAAATCGCGCGGCACGACGAGTTGCGCGCCCTCCGGCACGGAAGGCAGATCGGCTTGATCGGACTCTGCTGCAACGCTCCAGGCGATGTCCTCAGGCCCAACCTCGTTCAATACCAGCCGTCGTGCCGCATCGCGCCAGCCGACAAAATCGGTCTGGCTGGCTAGCTGCACATTGTATCGGGCAAGGTTGAACTGAGCCGGCTGCATGGTCAAAACAGCGATAGTTGTTCGCAAGGTTGCACGATGGTGTCACGCAAGCCGGTCTTGTCGGTGAGCCCGCCCGGCGACCAGCCCTCGGCGATGATGAAAGGCCGCACCTTGGCGATCGAATGGCAGATCCGTCCGACGTCCTCCAGCCGCAGACGATGGTGGCGGCGTGTCCCGAGGATTTTCGCCACCACTTTGGTGCCGAGGCCGGGCACGCGCAGCAGAGCTTCGCGGTCCGCGCGGTTGATGTCGACCGGAAACCGACCCCGGTTGCGCAGTGCCCAGGCAAGCTTGGGGTCGATGGCGAGGTCGAGCATGCCGTCACTGCTGCCGGCGAGGATTTCCGGCTGCGAAAAGCCATAGAAGCGCATCAGCCAGTCGGCTTGGTACAGCCGATGTTCGCGCATCAATGGCGGTTTCTGCAGGGGAAGCGACGAGGACGAATCCGGGATCGGGCTGAAGGCGGAATAATAGACGCGCCGCAAATGATAACTGCCATAGAGCCGGGCGCTGGTGTGCAAGATGCCGTCGTCGGATGTCTTGTCGGCGCCGACGATCATTTGCGTCGACTGGCCGCCCGGCGCAAAGCGTTCGCGCTTCTTGGTCCTCAGCGTCGGCTCGGCCTTTTCCTCCATCTTCCGGCGCAGGTTCGCCATGGAAAGGCGGATCGTTTCAGGCTTCTTCTCCGGCGCCAGCCGCTTCACGCCCTCATCGGTCGGCAGTTCGACATTGATCGACAGCCGATCGGCATAAAGCCCGGCCTGCTCGACCAGTTCGGCCGAGCTTTCAGGAATGGTCTTCAGATGGATATAGCCGGAAAACTTCTCCTCCAACCGCAGCCGCCGCGCCACTTCCACCATTTCGGCCATGGTCTCGTCGGGTGAGCGGATGACGCCCGAGGACAGGAACAGGCCCTCGATGTAGTTGCGCCGGTAGAAATCCATCGTCAGCTTCACCACCTCGTCAATGCTGAAGCGGGCGCGCCGCACATTCGAGGACGAGCGGTTGATGCAGTAGCTGCAATCATAGATGCAGAAATTGGTGAGCAGGATTTTCAGCAGCGAAATGCAGCGGCCGTCCGGCGCATAGGAATGGCAGATGCCCATGCCCTCGGTGGAGCCGATGCCGCCGGATTTGAGTGAATCTTTCTTCGCCGATCCCGACGAGGCGCAGGAGGCGTCGTATTTGGCGGCGTCGGACAGAACAGCCAGCTTTTCACGGACGGTGGGTGCGCTCATCCGTTCATGATATGTTCTATGCAGCCGTTGCGCTACCTCATTTGATGGTGGCGGCGGAAAAGTGATCGTCGCCCGATTATCCGGCCATCACACCTCGTGCAGGTAGAGATGGTAATCCAGCTCGCTGACAGTTCGGGCGACGCGCAGATATTCGGATTGCTTGATCGCCACGAAGGTGCGGTGCAGATCTTCGCCCAGCGCCTCTTTCAGGAAGCTCGACGCCCGCGCCGCCTCGATCGCGGCGCGCCAGTCGACCGGCATGGTCGTGCGTGTGACGGCGGCTTCATAGCCATTGCCGGTGGTTTCGGGACCGGGGTCGAGGCCTTCATCCAGCCCTTTGACGATGCCCGCCAACACGGTTGCGGCGACCAGATACGGATTGGCGTCGACGCCGGATGGCCGATGTTCGATGCGCCGGTTCTTCGCATCGCCCGCCGGCACGCGCAATGCGACCGAACGGTTGTTGACGCCCCAGGTCGGCGCCACCGGCGCATAGGATTGCGAAACGAAGCGCCGCCACGAATTGGCGTGCGGCGCAAACACCAGCATCGATTCCGCCATGGTCTGGATCATGCCGCCCAGCCCTTGCAGCAGGGGCAGTGACCAGCTTTCGCCACCGGCTTCGCTAAAGACGTTTCGACCGTTCTTATCCTGCAGCGAGACATGGAAATGCATGCCGGAGCCGGCGTATTTTTCGATCGGCTTGGCCATGAAGCAGGCGGTGACACCGTGGCGGCGCGCCTGTGCGCGCACCAGCCGCTTCAGCATGACAAGGTCGTCGGCTGCCCGCATCACATCCTTGCGGTAGTTCAGCGTCAGCTCGTACTGACCGGGCGCATACTCTGATATCACGGTCTCGGCCGGAATACCTTGCGCCTTGGCAGCGGCATAGATGTCGGAAAACAGCGGCTCCATGCCATGCAGATGGTCGACGGAATAGACCTCGGTCTTGCCCGAGACGCGGCCATCGAGCACGGCGCGCGCCGGTTGCACCTTGCCGTCGGCGTCGCGGTCATTGGCGAGGAGAAAAAATTCGAGCTCGAAGGCGCCGGCGGGATAAAGCCCCTTGGCCGCCAGTCTCTCGACCTGCCTCGCCAGCGCCAGCCGCGGGTCCGACGACATTGGCTGTCCGTCGAGATGGTACATCGCCATCAGCAGTTGCCCGCGCGGCGGGCTGGTGCCGTAGAGCGGCACCAACGTGCCGGGGATCGGCCAAGCCCGGAGGTCGCCGTCGCCGGTGGTCCAGATCAGCCCGGTCTCGTGCACATCCTCGCCGGTGATGTCGAGGCCGAGGATCGAGATCGGCATGTGACGGCCGCCCTCAAAGATGCTTTTCAGCTCGTGCCGGCGCACGATCTTGCCACGGCCAACGCCATTGGCGTCGGTCAAGACGATGTCGAAGGCCTCGATTTCCGGATGAGCATCGAGAAAGGCTTGCGCCTCGGCAGGCGTCGAGCCCGAAGGTGAAGTCATGATTACTGTACTCAAGGTTGGCTTGGGCGCCTGTTTGTTGATCGCCCGCTTGTTGGCTTGTCTCATGCCGTCAGCCTCGCCGCAACCATGGCGAAGGCGGTGATCAGCCGGTTGACCTGGGCGCCGGTGGTGGCCGGCGAGATCAGCATCATGTTGTGAAAGGGTGCGATCAGCACGCCCTGGTTGACGAGCGCGACATGAACAGCCGCCTCAAGCTCCGGCGCGTGCGCTGCTTCCGCCTCGGCGCCGTTCCTGAGCGGGCCGGGCGCACAGATGAACTCGACGCGGGCGCCGACACGGGCGACATGCCAGGGCAGGCGGTAGCGGTCGATGACCCCGGTCAGCCCGGCGTCGAGCCGCAGCGCCAGGCTGTCCATCCGGTCATAATTCTCACTGGTCATCACCTCTTCCAGCGTCGCGCGCATCGCCGCAAACTGCAGCGGATTGGCCGACAGCGTCGTGCCCATGCCGGAATAGCCCGGCTGCTTGGTTCTGTTGTAGTCGGCGTAGCGGGTGGCGACCTCGTCGCTCATCCCCCACACGCTCGCCGGCACGCCGCCGGCGATCGGCTTGCCCAGCACGAAGAGGTCGGGTTGCAGCCCGAACTTTTTGGTGTAGCCGCCGGGGCCCGTGGAGATGGTGTGCGTTTCGTCGATCAGCAGCAGCGTGCCGGCCGCGCGGGTCAGCCTGCGCAGCGCATCGTGGAAACCGCGATCGGGCAGCACCATGCAGGAATTGGTCAGCACCGGCTCGGTGATGACGCAGGCGACATCGCGATCCGCGAGCGCTGCCTCAAGCGCCGAAATGTCATTGAATTCGACGACCTTTGCTGTCTTGGTCAGGTCGCGGAATTCGCCCGCCAGTCCCGGCCGGTTGACGGGCTTGCCGTCGACCAGCCGCACCATCGTCTCGTCGACCGAGCCGTGATAGCAGCCGTTGAAGACCAGGATCTTTTCGCGGCCGGTGATGGCGCGGGCAACCCGCAGCGCGAAGCGGTTGGCATCGGTTGCTGTGGTGGCGATCTGCCAGAACGGCAGGCCGAAACGCTCTTGCAGCATCGGCCCGATGGCCAGCGCATCTTCCGAAGGCAGCATATAGGTCAGGCCGCGCCCGGCCTGTCGGCGGATGGCGCGCGCCACCGGCGGTGGCGAATGGCCGAACATCGAGCCGGTGTCGCCGAGGCAGAAATCGTCGAGCCGGTTGCCATCTACGTCGGTGATGGTGGCGCCCTTGGCGCTGTCGACCAGGATCGGGAACGGCGTTGGCCAGTCGTTCATCCAATGCATTGGCACGCCGCCGAAGAAGCCGGGCAGGCCGTTGCCCACCTTGGCTGCCGATTTAGGCCGCGCCTTGCGGAAGACTTCTGCTTCGCCTGTCCGCAATGCGGCAATGCGGTCACGGCTGATGCCGCCGATCGATGGGCCTGAATGGTCGATTGAATGCATGAAAATTCCTCTCGCCCAGCACTCTAGCCAATCGCCGTCTCAAACCGCAATTGGCCGCCGGGTCGCTCTGCATTGGGTCAGCAGTACCGGGTTGACGCTTGACCTGGAGGCAAAGCCCGGTGCCAATATGGCCTGGCTTGTGGCTTGGGGGAGAAAAATGCGGACGATCATCTGCACGACGACATTGCTTCTATCAGCTGGCACGGCCTTTGCGAGCGGGGGCATCTGGTGTTCCGCCGATGACAAGGCGGCGATATTCGAGGTCGAGGCCGGCGTCACCAGGGGCATGGGCGGGCCGACTTTCAACTTTCGCGGCAACCTCGAAATTCTGAGCCGGCCTGCAGGCGACAGCCTGCGCAAGACCGTGTTCGAGGATTCCAACCTGACGCAATACTGGCTCGACGGCAAGGAATTGCGGCTGAACATCTATCGTGAGCACGAGGTCGCGGAAAAGATCAATTCGGTCGAACTGACGATCCTGACCAAGACAACCGACGAAGGCGTCTATGACGGGAGTTACACGCTCGCTGTCTATGATGCCGCGGCGGACAAGGACCAGGACGGCAAGCCGGTTGAAGTCACCGGCAAAGTGTCCTGCGGGGCTGAGTAAGCCTTCTCGGTGTGAGGTCAGTCCGCCTGCATCGACGCGATCGCGCGCCGCATCAGGTCGAGAAACAGCAGCCGCTCATCTTCGCTCAGGTCGGCCAGCGCGACCTCGTTTTGTGAACGCGCCGCCTGTGTCGCCGGCTCGCGCAGGCCAACGGCCTTCGCGGTGAGATGGACTGACTGCGAGCGCCCGTCTTCCGGGTGTGAGCGTCGTTCGATCAGCCCGTCGCGCTCCATGCGGATCAGCGTGTTGGCCATCGTCGCCTGCTCAACGCTGAGCCGCCGCACAAGTTCGCGTTGCGTCAGGCCGTCTTCATCCCACAGCGCCAGCAGCGTCATGAACTGAGCCGGCGCCAGACCGAGCGGCCGGATGCGCTGCTGCAGCCCGTTGGCGAACAGCCGGGCCATGTGGTTGGCCAGGAATCCGGCGGATCGTTCTTTCTGGAATGCCATGCTCGCCAGATAATAGTTGAATAGCATGCTATGCAATGATATATAGCTTGCTATGGAGATGAAGATGAAAGCCTGGATTCACGCAGCGGCGGGCGCCATCGCGCTCCTCACGGTTTCGGCCTTCTGGCTGTCGACTGCTATGGTTGAGATGTTTGGCGACGCGGCCGCGATCACAACAGTAAAGAGCGGTGTGCTGGCCGGCATGGCCGTGCTCATTCCGGCGATGATCGTCGCCGGCGCGTCCGGCTTCTCGCTCGGCAAGGGGTGGAAGAGCCCGGTCGTCGCACGCAAGAAGCAGCGCATGCGCATCATCGCCGCCAACGGGCTGCTGGTGCTGGTACCCTCGGCCTTCCTGCTCAGCAACCTTGCCGATGCAGGTCGCTTCGACAGCCTGTTCAAGATCGTCCAGGCGGTCGAGCTGGTGGCTGGCGCCCTCAACATTACGCTTTTGTCGCTCAACATGCGCGACGGGCTGTCGCTGCGGCGAAAGCCCGTTCGGCTGGCCGCGCCGGCGCGCTGAGTTCAGGCGGAGATGTCGATGACGCCGCAATCGCCAGCGGCGCTGCCGAAAGCGATGCGGCGCTCTTCTCTGTCCCACATCATCGCGGTGATGGCGCCCTTGCCCTGCCGGCGCAACAGCACCTCGCGGGCGTCGGCGAAACGCACCGCCATCACCATGCCGTCATCATAGCCGATCGCCGCCACGTCCTGGCTTGGGTGACAGGCAACGCAGGTGACCATCGCGTTGCCGCGCGTACCGAGCTCCAGCGGCGCCTTGCCCATCGGGCCGTCCTTGCCCGAGAACGGCCAGACGATCGCCGCCGGCGCGCCGGAACTCGCCAGCCACTTGCCTTTCACGCTCCATGACAGGCTTTTGACCTTGCCGGGATAGCCGGTCATGCGCATGTGCTTGCCGTCAGCGAGCTTCCAGCCATGCAGCGCATTTTCCTGCATGGTGGTGACGAGAAAGGCACCGTCCGGCGAAAAAGTAACGCCGGTATGGGCGCCGGCCCATTCGAGCTCCACCGGTTTGCCCTCGGCGGCCGGGAAATGCAGCGTCGCGCCATTGTAGCGGGCGACGCCGAAGCGCATGCCCTTGGGCGAGAAGGCCAGCCCCTCGACCGAACGCGGGTGGGCGAACTCTTTGGTCTTGCCATCGGCAAAGCGCACGAAGGCGGTCTTGCCCGTGGCATAGGCGATGGCGCCTTGCGGCCCGGCGGCAACGCTGGTGATCCATTTCTTGCCGGCGGTCGCCAGTTCGCTGACATTGCCGCCCGCGGTAACGGCAAAAATCTTGCCGTCCTCGCCGCCGGTGATCAGTCGATCGTTGGCGGCGTCGTGAAAGGTGGAGAGCAGGCCGTCATTGGCCTGAATTGTCTTGTGGCCATTGTCGAGCCGATGGATGGCGCCATCAGCCAGCGCAAAATGCGGCACATTGTCGAGGAAGACGGCGGCGACGCAATGGCCATCGAGGTCAAGGGGGGCAACTGTGGGCATCAGAACCATTCCAATGAAATTTGTCGCCACCCCCGAAAAGTCGCCGGCGCGGCCAGGTATGGCGCCAACCTTCTCCCCTTGTGGGAGAAGGTGGATCGGCGCGCAGCGCCGAGACGGATGAGGGGTGTTGGACGGATCGCCGTCGATACCAAGCTGGAACACCCCTCATCCGACCTCGCTTCGCGAGGCCACCTTCTCCCACAAGGGGAGAAGGAAGAGCGGGCAGCGCTAGCGCCATAAAGTTCGGAAATCAAGCCGCCTGGCAGGCCTCAAAACTCTTCTTCAGCCGCTCGGCGTCGAGTTCGCGGCCGATGAACACCAGCCGGCTCTCATGTTTCTCGCCATCCTTCCAGGCGCGCTGGTGGTCGCCTTCGATGATCATGTGCACGCCCTGGATGACATAGCGCTCATCGTCGCCCTTGAGCGCGATGATGCCTTTCAGCCGCAGGATGTTGGGGCCTTCCATCTGGGTGATCTTCTCGATCCACGGGAAGAATTTCTTGGAATCCATCTCGCCGCCGCGCAGCGACACCGACTGCACCGTCACGTCATGGATGTCGGAAGGGTGGGCGTGATCGTGGTGGTGATGATCGTGCCCGTCATGATCATGGTGATCGTGGTCGTGATGGTCGTGATCATGGTCATGGTCGTGATCATGCGATTCGAGGAAATGCGGGTCGTTCTCCAGCGCGCGCGACAGGTCGAAGGCACCGCGGTCGAGCACTTCGGACAACGCCACGCCGGCACGAGTGGTGCGATGGATCTTTGCCGCCGGGTTGATGGCGCGAATGGTCGCTTCGACCTTGGCCAGCTCTTCGGGCGTCACCAGATCGGTCTTGTTGAGCACCACGACATCGGCAAAGGCGATCTGGTCCTCGGCTTCCTTGGAATCCTTGAGCCTGAGCGGCAGATGTTTGGCGTCGACCAGCGCCACGACAGCGTCGAGCTTGGTCTTGGAGCGCACGTCGTCATCCATGAAGAAGGTCTGTGCCACTGGAACCGGGTCGGCGAGGCCGGTGGTCTCGACGACAATGGCGTCGAAACGGCCGGGGCGACGCATCAGGCCTTCGACGACGCGGATCAGGTCGCCGCGCACCGTGCAGCAGACGCAGCCATTGTTCATTTCGTAGATTTCCTCGTCGGATTCCACGATCAAATCGTTGTCGATGCCGATCTCGCCGAATTCATTGACGATGACGGCGTAACGCTTGCCGTGGTTTTCCGACAGGATGCGGTTGAGCAGGGTCGTCTTGCCGGCGCCGAGATAGCCGGTGAGAACGGTCACGGGGATTTGCGTCGTCTGTGCATCGCTCATGGTTTGCCTCGAAATGGCTGGGCCGCGGAAATTCCGGGCCATAAGAAGGGATTGTTGGCCTGATATAGGATGTGTGCCGGCCTTTTGCACGAGGCAAACCGCCCGGTCGTTTGACCCAGGCGCGACGAATTGGCGGGTGGGTCGAAACAGCGCCTTAACAGGCAACATGCGAGGGATGCATAATACTCGCTCGGTCGTGGGAAATGCCTCGTCGTCGCCCTTGGTAGAGCCGCGCCATATCAAACTGCTGCAATCGCCTTGGCGGAAACTTGTTTGTCATCTAACTGAAATAAACATCTGGCATCACCATTTCGGATACCAAAAATGCTTGCCGGCAAAGCTGTTTCGAAAGCCGGAATCTTTTTGATCGTCGATTGCCAACCGGCCGGCTGCGTCTATGCTGCACGCACCGGTACGGCCGAAGAGGGATCACCATGGCCAAGGCGGACAAGACTGCAACGATGAGCCGGCTGCATTCGGCGGCCAGGCTGGCAAGGACCGCGCTGGCGGCGCGGCTTCTGGCGCACGGCTTCTATGCCGGGCAGGACCAGATCATGCTGACGCTCGACCGCGAGGATGGCCAGACGCCGGGCAATCTCGCCGGCCGCCTCGGCGTGCGCCCGCCGACCATCACCAAGACCATCAATCGGCTGCAGGCTCAGGGTTTCCTGGAAAAGCGCGCCTCCTCGGCGGATGCCCGCCAGGCGCATATCTTCCTCACCGACACCGGCCGCGAAATCATCCACGCCATCGAGAAATCGGTGAAGAAGACCGAGAAGCAGGCGTTGAAGGGCCTCGACAAGAAGGAGCAGAAGACGCTGTTCAAGCTGCTCGCCCGCATCGAAGCCAATCTGTCGAACGAAGAACTGGTGCTCGTCGATGACGAGACCGACATCGACGATTGATTGGCAAGCCGGCGGCATATCTGCTGACTTTCGTGATCTAGGCCGCCACTGAGGGTCCGCGTACCAGCGCCGACCAGCGGCCGGGCGTCAGGCCGAATGCTTTCTTGAAATGCCTGTTGAAATGGCTCTGGTCGCTGAAGCCGGCGCCAATTGCGATTTCGGCCAGCGATTCACCCACCTCGATCATCCGCCTTGCCTTTTGCAGCCGGCGCATCAGCAGGAAACGATGTGGGCTGGTGGAATAGGTCGCGCGAAAATGCCGTGACAGCGCATAGCGGTCGAGCCCTGTGACGGCCTCCAGCTCGTCGGAACGAACGGGCCGCTCGGCGTTTTCCTCAAGATAGTCGCGTGCCAAAGCCGCGGCGCGCCAAGCCGTTTTTCCCATCGGCTTTGCCTTCTGTCCGGCATGACGGCCCAGATGCCGCGCCAGCTCCGCAACGAAATCCGCGATGAAAAGCTCGTCCAGTTCCTCGTCGAGCGGCGACAAGGCCGAAAGCAATGTGCCGCGCAAGGCAGCATCGCTCACCACCGCATCCCCCACGAAAGGCAGCGGCGCGCCGTCGAGGCAATCGAGCAGCAGTGACGGCTCCAGATAGAGGATCCGGTAGCGCAAGCCGTCCTCGGTGCCGGCGCCGCCATCATGCACTTCGTCGGGATGCAGCACGATCACCTGACCGGGCAGGCTGTGGTTGACAGTGCCGCGATAGTGGAACCGCTGCACGCCGGACAATGTCACGCCGATGGCAAGCGTATCATGGCGGTGCAGATCGAAGGCGTTGCCATGGAAATGCGCCTCGATGCGTTCGATGCCGGTGCTGCCTGGCGCCGATACGATGCGGTCCCCTCGGGTCATCGAATCCGCGCACGAACGTTCAAGACCCTGTGCCGCCTCACCGTCTAGACCCTGCGCCATCACCTATCCCAACTCCCGGAGTCCTGATTTTGGTGTTCGATACGAAATTTGCAATCGTCTTGAGAGACGACCTCGCCGTCTGGCAGAAGCTGAATGTCACAGCGTTCCTGACCAGCGGCATCGTCGCGCAATTTCCTGAGATCATCGGCGAGCCCTATCGCGACCGTGCCGGCAACGTCTTCAATCCGCTGTCGATCCAGCCGGTCATCGTGCTTTCGGCGGATGGACCGACGCTCAATGCCATCCATCGCCGGGCACTGGAGCGCGGCGTGACGACATCCGCCTATGTCGAGGAGATGTTTGCCACCGGCCATGATGCCGCCAACCGCGCCGTCTTCGCCGAGTTCGCGCCTGATGACGCCAGGATCGTCGGCATCGCTCTGCGGGTCGACAAGAAACTTGTCGACAAGATCACCAAGGGCGCCCGCATGCATGGCTGATGCGTAGGCAATTGGGGTGCCGTGGGCTGAGCCTGTCCATGGCGCCTGTTGTGCCAGTCGCTTTTGGCTTGCCGGGCGCAGGCGATTGCCGCAAAGGTTAAGCGTCAATCCTCCCCAGCCGGCCCGATAGTGAACGTTCCCGCAAAGTCAGACGAAAGCGCAACGCCGCCCGCGGCGATGCTGGCCATGCTGTCCACCTATGTGTTTTTCACCTTTCTCGACACCTCAAGCAAATATCTGGTGCTGGCCGGCGTTTCGGCGCTGATCGTCGCCTGGGCCCGCTTCACCGTCCATGTCCTGCTTGTCGGCGTCTTTCTGCGCGGCTGGCGCGAGCCGTCGCGGTTCCGCGCCAACAATCTGCCGGCCCACATCTTGCGCGGCGGGCTGCTGTTCGGCTCGACCATGTGCAACGTCATGGCGCTCAAGACCCTGCAATTGGCCGAGACCACGTCGATCTACTTCTTCGGCCCGATGGTGATCACCGCCCTTGCCGGCCCGCTGCTTGGCGAATGGGCGGGGTGGCGGCGCTGGCTGGCGATCCTGACAGGCTTTGTCGGCGTGCTGGTCATTACAAGGCCAGGCGTCGGCGTTTTCGGCATCGGCCATCTCTTTGCGCTCGGCTCGATGCTGTCGAACAGCTTTTACGTCATCATGACCCGGCGCATGTCGGCCAGCGAAAGCTCGGAAAGCCTGATCCTGTTTTCGGCGCTGGCGCCGGCCGTGCTGCTTCTGCCGATGCTGCCTTTCTCGCATGGGCTGCCGCAGGATGGCTGGCACTGGTTCATCCTGGTGATGCTGGGAGTCTTCGGCGCCGGCGGCCACTGGCTGCTGGTGCAGGCCTACCGCCTGGCGACCACCACCGCGCTGGCGCCTTATCCCTATTCGCAGATGGTCTGGATGATCCTGTCCGGCTGGATCATCTTCCATCAGTTCCCCGACCGCTGGACGCTCGTCGGCGCCGCCATCATCGTCGCCAGCGGCCTCTACATCATTCATCGCGAGCACCGTTTGCGGCTGCGAAATCGCACAACTGTCGACGTCGAGGCGGAGGCGCTGGCGAAAAAACTTTGATTTGCTCCGAATCCGATGGCATAACGCCGCATTTAAAAAATTTAAAAAATCGGGGAGCGAAGGGCTGGCACAGAAGATCAAGCTTTCAACGATCGCGGATGCGCTTGGCGTATCCACGGCCACGGTGTCCCTCGCCTTGCGCGACAGTCCGCTGGTCGCCGGCGCAACGCGCGACCGCATCAAGGAGCATGCCCGCGCCATCGGCTATATCTACAACCGCCGCGCCGCCTCGTTGCGCACCTCGCGCTCGGGCATTGTCGGCGTCGTCGTCCACGACATCATGAACCCGTTCTTTGCCGAGATATTGCGCTCGATCGAAAGCGAGCTCGACCGCAGCCGGCAGACCTTCATCCTGTCCAACCATTACGACCAGCTGGAAAAGCAGCGCATTTTCATCGACACGCTTTTGCAGCTCGGCGCCGACGGCGTCATCATGTCGCCGGCCATCGGTACGCCGGCGTCCGATATCATCATGGCCGAGGAAAACGGCCTGCCGGCGGTGCTGATCGCGCGCAGCGTGGAAGGCGCCGACGTGCCGGTGTTTCGTGGCGACGATGCCTACGGCACCGCCCTTGCCACCAATCATTTGATCTCGCTCGGCCACAAGCGCATCGCCATGATCGGCGGCACCGACCAGACCTCGACCGGGCGCGACCGCTATCAGGGCTACCTCAATGCCATGGAAGCCGCCGGGCTCGAGGTCAGGCCGTCCTGGCGCATTGCCGGTCCCCGCACCAAGCAGGGTGGGTTCGAGGCTGCTGGACAGTTTTTGGCGCTGAAAGACAAGCCAACCGCCGCCTGCTGCTGGAATGATCTCGTCGCCATAGGGCTGATGAACGGCATTGCCCGCGCCGGCCTGGTGCCGGGCGCCGACATCTCGGTCACCGGCTATGACGATCTCGAGGAGGCGGCCATCGCAACACCTGCGCTCACCACAGTCTGGAATGGCCAGCGCGAGGTCGGCCGCCGCGCCGCCAGCGCGCTTCTCGACAAGTTGAATGGACAGGCGGTACGGCCGTCACAGGAACTGATCAAGCCGGAACTGCATGTGCGTCAGTCGACCGGCAAGCCGGTGGAGCGTGCATGACCAAGCCTGACCAGTTGCAATCCGTCGCCGTTTTGGTGCCGGGGCATTTCAACGACCATGCCGTCGAGCGCATCGACCAAACCTTCAAAAGGGTCAAGATCGAACGCGCCGATCCGGCACTGGTCACCGACGAGATGCGCCGTGACGTGCGTGCCATTGCGTCCTTCGCCGGCGTCAGTGCAGCGATGATGGATGCGCTGCCCAACCTCGAGCTCATAGCTTCCTTCGGCGTCGGCTATGATTCGGTGGACGCCGTCCATGCCGGCAAGAAAAACATCATGGTCACCAACACGCCCGATGTTTTGACCGAGGAGGTCGCCGACACCACGATCGGCCTTCTGATCAACACCGTGCGCGAAATGTACGCGGCCGAGAAATGGCTGCGTGACGGCAGCTGGGTGAGCAAGGGCAACTATCCGCTGAGCCGGCTGACCTTGCGTGGCCGCCATGTCGGCATTTTCGGCATGGGTCGCATCGGCCTTGCCATTGCGCGCCGGCTGGAAGCCTTCGGGCTGCCGGTAGCCTATCACAACCGGCGCAAGGTCGAAGGTCTTGCCTACCAATACCACCCGACGCTGAGGGGCCTTGCCGAAGCGGTCGATACGCTGATTTCCGTGGTGCCGGGAGGTGCTTCCACCGAAAAGGCGGTCAACGCCGAAATCCTGGCGGCGCTCGGCGCCAATGGCGTGTTCGTCAACATTGGCCGTGGCAGTACGGTCGATGAGCCGGCTCTCGCGGCAGCTCTTGCCAACGGCACCATTGCCGCCGCCGGGCTGGATGTCTTTGCCGACGAACCGAACGTGCCCAAAGCCTTGCTCGAAGCGCCGAACACCTCGCTTTTGCCGCATGTCGGTTCGGCCTCGCACCACACGCGCCGTGCCATGGCGGATCTCTGCGTCGACAATCTGGTGTCGTGGTTCAGCGAGCGCCGGCCGCTGACGCCGGTGCCGGAAACGGTCAATGTGAAGGCTCGCAGCTAGCGAACAGGCCGATCACTATGATCAGGCCTGCCCGGGAACTCGGCAATTACCGTTAGCGGCCCCACACCCCGACATAGGTTAACGTCGAGACGGCGCCGCCACACTTATTAACGGCGACTTAACCCTTTGGAATCACTATTCGTCCACCTCTTGTGAGTGCGCGTGGATGAAGACCATGAAAACGACTTCCGCATTGATCGCTGCCACGGCGCTGTTCGGCGGCGTGCTGCTGTTCCATGGTGGCGCTGGGCAAAGCGTTGCCGACGAGGTCACGCCATCTTCCAGCTTCAGGCTGGTCGCCAATGGCGATGAAGGCGACTGCGCGATCAGACGCGGCGCCGCGATTCAAGACGGCCTGTCGCTGTTGACGGTGGCGCCGAATTGCCGCCGGCTGCTGCCCGGCATCGAGCGAGCGAAATTCTGGCGCGAGGATGAGGACGGCACGGTCGCCTTCAGCGCCGACGGCATCGACCCGATCGTCACCTTCTCGGTTGCCGATGGCGACGGTTACGAATCCTACGCTCCGGCCACGCCACTGCTGTCGCTGGCGACAACCGACAATCAGGTTAAAACCGCCGACAATTGGTAGCGCGATTATTCCGCTGCCGCCCGCGCGCCGGCTTTCGCTGCCGCATGCAGGCGCACCGCGTCGCCGAAGGCGCGAAAAATCTTGGCCGAGTTGCTGTCCGACTTGACCCAGTATTCCGGGTGCCACTGCACGCCGACGGCAAAGGCGCGGGCGTCCTTGACCGAAACCGCCTCGACCGTGCCGTCGCCGGCCACCGCCTCGATCTGCAATTTCGAGCCGAGCCGGTCGATCGCCTGGCGATGCAGCGAGTTGACCTTGATGTCTCCGGCGCCGAACACGCCGGCGAGGCAGCTGCCGGGCTTGATGGAAATGGTCTGGTGAATGGCGAAGCGTTCGTCCTGGTTGTCGCTCACCGGCGCGCGGTGGTCGAGCGAACCTTCGCGCTCCTGGATTTCTGTACCCAGCGTGCCGCCCAGCGCTACGTTCAATTCCTGGATGCCCCGGCAGATGGCAAGCAGCGGCACGCCGCGCTCGATCGCCTTGCGGATCAGCGGCAGCGTGGTGGAATCGCGGGCCGGATCGTAAGGGCCGTTGGCCTCGCTGGCGTCGCCACCATAGAGCGAGGGATGCACGTTGGACTTCGAACCGGTGACCATGACGCCGTCGACCGACGACAGCAGTTCATCGAAATCGAGCCGGTCGCCGAAGGATGGCACCAGCAGCGGAAACACGCCCGCGCCCGAAAGTGCCGCCTCGACATATTGCTGAGGGGCGGCATGCCAGGTGTAATTGTCGAACTGGCGGACGTCGGTGGAGATGGCGACGAGCGGCTGGTGCATTTTGGGTCCGGATTCCCTTTGACGCGAAGCGAATAGACTATTGTGCCTGCAAAATAGGCGATCCGAAGGCGCTTTTCCATGGCAAGTTTCGCCTTCACGCATGGGCCACACCGACATCGTTAGACTATAGTTGCAGGCCGGGCGCGCGCCTTGCGGATTTGTCGCCGATGTCGCCGTCAAATCCCGCTGCCGTGCTGGACTTGACCCCTTGCCCGTGTATTGTTTCGGACAAACCGACACCGGGCGTGAGGAGATGCCCTGATGTCGGTTTGTTGGTCCAATAGGGAGGAACTGCATGGATCGTCGTTCATTCATTCGCAAGGCCGGGGTCACCGGCATAGGCGCCGCGGCGGCAACGGCTGCGCTCGCCGCACCGGCAATCGCCCAGTCCAATCCGAAAGTGACGTGGCGGCTGGCGTCGTCCTTCCCGAAGTCGCTCGATACGATCTATGGCGGCGCCGAAGTCTTCTCCAAGATGCTGTCGGAGGCGACCGACGGCAATTTCCAGGTCCAGGTCTTTGCGTCCGGCGAACTCGTGCCCGGCCTGCAGGCCGCCGACGCCACCACGGCCGGTACCGTCGAGGCCTGTCACACGGTGTCATATTATTATTGGGGCAAGGACCCGACATGGGCGCTGGGTGCGGCTGTGCCGTTCTCGCTCAATGCACGCGGCATGAATGCCTGGCATTACCACGGCGGCGGCATCGACCTGTTCAACGAGTTTCTCGCCACGCAGGGCCTTTTCGGCCTGCCGGGCGGCAACACCGGTGTGCAGATGGGCGGCTGGTTCCGCAAGGAAATCAACACCGTCGCCGACCTGTCCGGCCTCAAGATGCGCATCGGCGGCTTTGCCGGCAAAGTTGTCTCGAAGCTTGGTGTCGTGCCGCAGCAGATCGCCGGTGGCGACATCTATCCGGCGCTCGAAAAAGGCACGATCGACGCCGCCGAATGGGTCGGCCCGTATGACGACGAGAAGCTCGGCTTCTACAAGGTCGCGCCCTACTACTACTATCCCGGCTGGTGGGAAGGCGGACCGACCGTCCATTTGTTGTTCAACAAGGCGAAATACGAAGAGCTTACGCCGGCCTACAAGTCGCTGGTGCACACCGCGGCCCATGCGGCGGACGCCAACATGCTGCAGAAATACGACTATCTCAATCCTGCGGCGGTAAAGCGGCTGGTGGCCGGCGGCGCTAAATTGCGACCGTTCAGCCAGGACATCATGGCGGCCTGCTTCGAGAAGGCCAATGAGGTCTACACCGAAATGGAAGCCACCAACGCACCGTTCAAGAAGATCTGGGACTCGATCAAGGGCTTCCGCAAGGAGCACTATCTGTGGGCGCAGGTGGCCGAGTACAATTACGACACCTTCATGATGGTCCAGCAGCGCAACGGCAAGCTGTAGGCGCACTGGCCAAGTTCAAAGCAACCCCGGGCGGCTCGCCCGGGGTTTTCTTTGCCTTGTGTGGCCTGATGCCGAGAGGCTCAGCCCTTGCCCGGCACTACCAGCACCTTGACCTCGCCGGGCGCTGCCGGGTTGGAGATAACCGAGGAGGCTTCTTCCAGACCGACCTGTCTGGAGATGAGTTTGTCGATCTCGATCGCGCCGGACGCGACAAGGTCCGCCGCCCGCCTGTGGGTGAAGGGGTTGATGAACGAGCCAAGGACCTTCAGTTCGCGAAACAGCACGTCGAACGGTTCGAAGGACACTTTCACGCCTCGCGGCATCACGCCGACAATCACCACTGTGCCGCCCGACTTCGCCAGCCGCATCGATTGCTCGACGGTGTCGGGGACACCTGCGCATTCGAGCACCACGTCGACCCCGCCGGGCACAAGGCCGGCTGGCCCGGCGATGGCCTCGATCGGATCGCCGCTGCCTGGATCGACCGTCGCCGTTGCACCGAGCTCTTCGGCGAGCGCCCGGCGCGAGGCTTGCCGCGTCGAAAGGATGACGGTCGCTGCTCCCGCGAGCCTCGCCAATTGCACGGTAAGCAGGCCGATGACGCCGCCGCCAAGCACCACCACCGAGGCGCCGGGTCTGATGCCGGCGAGGTCGACAGCGTGCAGGCAACACGCCAGCGGCTCGCAGAAAGCGCCGTGCGTAGGCTTGAGGTTCGCAGGCAGAAGAAAGGCCTGGTTCTGCGGCATCACGACATAGTCGGCAAAGCCGCCGTCGCGATGGATGCCGATAGCCCTGAGATTGCTGCACAAATTGACGCGGCCGGCCCGGCAATGGCTGCAGCGCCCGCAGGAGATGTTGGGATCGCCGGTGACGCGGTCGCCCACGGCGATGCCGGAAACCGCTTCGCCGACGGCCTCGACGATGCCGCAGAATTCATGACCAAGCGTCACCGGCGGGCTCGAGGGGAATTCGCCGTGCAGGAGGTGACGATCGGTGCCGCAAACGCCGCAGGCTTCGACGCGCACGAGAACATCCTGCGGTCCCGCAACGGGCTTGTCCACCTCCCGCAGCGCAATGCTGCCCACGGCTTCCAGGCGCACGGCTCTCATGACATCCTCATTCGCGCATCAGGACTTGCAGCAATTCCAGGAAAAAGTGTTGAGCGGTTTTCCGTCCGAACTGCGTCAAGACATAGGGATAGAGCGTTTCGTCGTTTCTGTTAACGGCGAAACGCTCTGGCCATCAGTTGAAGTTCGGCGGCTGCGACAGGTCGGTTGCCGGCGCCGCCGGCTTGGCGGGTGGCGTCTCGCCGAAGTTCGGTGGTTGGGACAGATCGGGAGCCGCACCGTTGGCAGGTGGCGTGCTGCCGCCGGCAGGCGGCGTCTCGAGCGGCGACATGCCCGGTACGCCTGGCACCGTATAGTCGATCGTGCCCGGGTCGACGGTTGTGCCCTTGTAGTGCATGACCATTTGCGGGAAGGCGATGGTGAGCCCGATCATGATCACCTGGATGCAGACGAAGGGCACCGCGCCCCAGTAGATCTGGCCTGTGGTGACCGGCGCGATCTGCTTGCCGGTGAGGCGATCGAGATAGGGCACGCGCGCGGCGACCGAGCGCAGGTAGA
This sequence comes from Hyphomicrobiales bacterium, assembly GCA_900472295.1. Classification (GTDB taxonomy): domain Bacteria; phylum Pseudomonadota; class Alphaproteobacteria; order Rhizobiales; family Rhizobiaceae; genus Mesorhizobium. The sequence goes on from UCIA01000014.1 coordinate 59,869, forward strand.
ACAGCGCAAAGCCGAAGGGCGGATGCATGAAGGAGGTCTGCATGTTGACGCCAAGCAGCACGCCGAACCAGATCAGGTCGATGCCGAGCTTGTCGGCGGCCGGCGCCAGCAGCGGCACGATGATGAAGGCGAGCTCGAAGAAATCGAGGAAGAAGGCGAGCACGAAGACCAGGATGTTGACGCCGATCAGGAAGCCGATCTCGCCGCCCGGCAGCGACGTCAACAGATGCTCGACCCAGATGTGGCCGTTGACGCCGTAGAAGGTCAGCGAGAACACCCTCGCGCCGATCAGGATGAACAGCACGAAGGACGACAACCTGGTCGTCGAGGCCAGCGCCTGCTTGATGACGTCCAGCGACAGCCGTCCCTTCACCGCGGCCATTGCGAGCGCGCCGACAGCGCCCATGGCGCCGCCTTCGGTCGGTGTGGCGATACCGAGGAAGATGGTGCCCAGCACCAGGAAGATCAGCGCCAGCGGCGGGATCAAGACGATGATCACCTGCTGCGCCAGCCTCGACATCATGTTGATGTTGAGCCGCTGGTCGAGGATCGCCACGATATAGATTAGGATGACGCCGATGCTGGCGCCGAGGATATCGGCATTGTCGCCCTGCGTTGGTGCCAGATAGCGGTAGGCGGCATAGGAGACGGCGACCGTCACCACCAGCGCCGCCAGCAGCGACAGAACGCCATGGCCGAGCGTGCGGGCCGCCAGCGGCAGCGCCGGCATCGAGTTCGGCCGGACGATCGACATGATCAGGATGTAGAGCGTGTAAAGGCCGGTCAGCACCAGGCCGGGGATCAGCGCGCCGGCATACATGTCGCCAACCGAGCGGCCGAGCTGGTCGGCGAGCACGATCAGCACCAGCGACGGTGGGATGATCTGTGCCAGCGTGCCGGACGCCGCGATCACGCCCGACGCCACCCGGCGGTCATAGCCATAGCGCAGCATGATCGGCAGCGAGATCAGCCCCATGGCAATAACCGACGCCGCCACCACGCCGGTGGTTGCGGCCAGCAGCGCGCCGACGAAGATCACCGCATAGGCAAGGCCGCCGCGGATCGGCCCGAACAGCTGGCCGATCGTGTCGAGCAGATCCTCGGCCATGCCGGAGCGTTCGAGCACGATGCCCATGAAGGTGAAGAAGGGAATGGCCAGCAGCGTGTCGTTGGACATCACCCGGCTGCCGTAGAAATTGTCGGGCAAAGCGTGCAGCAGCGGCCATGCCAGATTGATCGAGCCGCCGGAATAGGGCGACAGCACGACACCGATGAAGAAGAACATCAGGCCGTTGGCGGCGAGCGAGAAGGCGACGGGGTAACCGATCAGCAGGAAGATGATCAGCGAGGCGAACATGATCGGCGCCATGTTCTGGGCGATGAACTCGATCATGGGCGCACCTCCTGGGCGAGCGCCTTGGTCTCTTCGGCAAGGGCTTTCGCCTCGAGTTCGGCCTGTTCATGCACCGATATGAACGGATTGGGATCATCCATGTCGCCACGCATGATGGCGATCTTCTTGATGATCTCGGAGATGCCTTGCAGCGCCAGCAGGAAGAAGCCGACGAGCAGGATCGCCTTGGCCGGCCAGATGATCAGCCCGCCGGAATTGTTCGACATCTCGCCGCTGCGAAACGACAGCGACACGTAAGGCACGAAATAGATCACCATCAGCGTCACGAAGGGCATCAGGAAGAACAGATGGCCGAGCAGGTCGATCCAGTGCTGCACGCGGCGCGACCACATGCCGTAGACGATGTCGATGCGGATATGGTCGTTCTGTTTCAGCGTATAGGCGGCAGCCAGCATGAAGGCGGCGCCGAACAGGTACCATTGCAGCTCCAGCCAGGCATTCGACGAGATGTCGAAGACCTTGCGGATGATGGCGTTGGCGGCGCTGACCAGAATTGCCAGCAGGATCAGCCACGATATCCATCTGCCGATGAACTCGTTCATACGGTCAATCGTTCTGGATAGAGCGAGCAGCCCTGCCATGCATTCCTCCCTGAAGTCGAAGGCGCGCCGGCTCCCCTTGTTTTCCGTCGCGCCGCTGTGGCCCAACGGTATGCCGCGCGTGGTTCGGCGGGTCAACATGGCATGGAGCCGATCAACGCCGTTATGACGGGAGGCAGGGGATAAAGTGCCGACCGGCTGCTGCGTCATGCAACCAAAGTCTGACGCCGGATGCGGCGATCAGGCGATCTTCTGCTGGTCGCGGCCGGGACCGATCAGCACCAGCGCTGCGACCAGGAAGAGGTACATCCACGCGTCGCGCCATTCGATCGGAAAGTACCCGGCCCATAGCGATTCGGCCATGCCGAAGGCGGCCGCGCCGAGTGCGGCCCGTGGCGGCGAGAGGTAACCGCCCACCGCTGTCACGAACAGGATCTTCAGTCCGTAGACAAGGCCGGAGCCGAAGCTGACATTGCCATAGTAAAGGGCGGCCATGATTCCGGCCAGTGCGGCGCAGAAACCGCCGAACAGCACCGCGTGCCGGAACACCTTGCGCACATCGACGCCACACAAGGCGGCGGCGTGGGGGTCGTCGGAGACGGCGCGCCAGCGGCGGCCGAAGCTCGAGCGGGCAAACGCCCATGCTGCCAGCACGATTGCCGCCAGAACAATCGCGCAGTCGATGAGCTGGATGACAGTCAGCGTCGCCTTGAAGGTGGAGTCTTGAGCAAAAACAATGGGTTGCGCCAGCATCGGCGGCAACCACCAGTCATGCGTGTCGGCGGCAATGCGGCTTGCTTCCGACAGCACCAGCAGGATGCCGAGCGTCGTCACCACAATGGCATTGGGCGTGCGCGCGGCCAGCGGTTCGAAGATGCTACGCGACAACACATAGCTGATCAGCGCGGCATAGAGCAAAGCCGTGGTGACGCCGAGCACCACTGCCGCCAGCAGTGTCAGCCACAGCACCTGATAACCGAAGGCGACGGTCAGGATCATCACCTGGCCGCAAAAGGCGAACAGCGCGCCATAGGCGAGGTTGGTGCGGTGCAGGATGCCGTTGGTCAGTACATAGCCGAAGGCGAGCAGCGCATAGAGCGCGCCAGAATGCAGCCCGTTCAGCAACTGCTGGAAAAAATAGAGCATAGACCGCCTTCCGGGCTGCGGAGGCCGCGCCCGGATCAAGGTTTGCATTGCGGAATCTAACTTGTCAAATGCGATTTATCGGTTAGATTTCAGCCATGACGGTATCCTGGACCCCGCACCGCTTCACCGGCGGCATGCTTGCGCTCGACACGGCCAACACCGTGGTGCTGCGCAACTATCCGGATAAGACCTTCGATCGTTTTGCCGATACGGCCGAGATCGCGCGCTTCGCCGATGCCGCGAGTGGTTTTCGTACCGGCGAACTTGGCGGCCGGCGGCTGGAAGCGGCCTCGCCCGGCGCGATCGCGCCGTTGGTGCTGTCGATCCGCGAGACGACCGATCGCTTGTTTCGCCGTGCTGTGTCGAAAGGTGCTCTTGCCAGCGGCGATCTCGCCGCTTTTCTCAAGGCCTGCGCCAATGGCCTTGATCGGAGCCCGGCCGAAATCGGTGCGCCGGGAAGGCCGTTCGGCGATCCGGCGACGCCGATCGCATTCGAGGCGGCGCTGGCGGTTTCAGCCTTGTCCTTGCTGCGCGACGACACGGTTGCCCGGCTCAGGATCTGTCCCAATTGCAGCTGGCTGTTCGTCGACAGAAGCCGCAATTCCAGCCGCCTTTGGTGCGATATGGCGGTGTGCGGCAACAGGCAGAAGGCAAGTCGTCATTATCGCCGCCGCCTGGCGGCTCATGAGGTCAAGAATGCCTAAGGGTCTTTTTCGGTCGGTCGTCGTCTTTATCGCCCTGGTAACAGCCGTTGCGCTCAGCGCCTGCCGCGACACAGGCGGCGATGGCAAGCTGTTCGAGGTTTCCGGCAAGGTCGTCGTCTTCAACTACCGCCTCGCCCGGGCGACCTATGTCGTGACGCTGCGGCCCTTGCAGCCGATGGGAGAAGGCCAGGTCGCGGTTGCCAGCTTCCAAAACCCCGCCGGCGGCGCGCCTTTGGTGGTCGAACAGAAGGTCTGGCCGAAGCTCGACAAGGTTAGCCTGGAGAGCCCGGCGCTGACCTGCATCGTCAAGGACAAACCCTACGCGATTTCGATCAGCATCAAAGGTTCCGACGGCACGGAGCTGCAGAAGATCGACACCACGCTGATGTCGAGCGAGGACCAGTCGATCCTGCCCGACCGTCCCCTGGTCGTCGACCAGCTCTATACGGCCAATCCCGATCTCGTTGGCCATCCCGACGGCAAGCTGCCGAACGAGCCGAAGCCTGATTGCTCGAAAGGCTGACGCGTCTTTGCCCGGCGCGGCCGAGTAGAAATTTTCGGTCGCCGGACCGCCGTTGCGGATAGGTTCCGTGCCGGATCGGCAATTGCAACGGATCGTTCATTGCGCTTTGCCTGGCACTTTCGATTTCGTTTGACCTGCCTTGCAAGCGGAGAAAGACTGCGTCATCTCACGCCTACGTTGGCTGCGCGCCCCTGGTGCTGCCTCCGCAGAGGAAATGCTTGATGACGCTGCACGACGTCGCGCTCGACGACAAGTTCGATCTTGGCAAGGAGCGCATCTTCCTGTCCGGCGCGCAGGCCGTCATCCGCATGCTGTTGATGCAGCGCGAGCGCGACCGCCGCGCCGGCCTCAACACGGCAGGCTTCGTTTCCGGCTATCGCGGCTCGCCGCTCGGAGGGCTCGATATGCAGCTGTGGCGGGCAAAAAAGCAGCTCGCCGGTGCCGGCATCGTCTTCCAGCCAGGTCTTAACGAAGAGCTTGCCGCCACCGCCTGCTGGGGCACGCAACAGGCGGAGTTGATGGGCGAAGGCACGCATGACGGCGTGTTTTCGGTCTGGTACGGCAAGGGGCCGGGCGTCGACCGTTCGGGCGATGTGTTCCGTCACGCCAACCTCGCCGGCTCGTCCAAACATGGCGGCGTGCTTGCGCTGATGGGCGACGACCACATGGCCGAATCCTCGACCAATGCGCATGCCACCGAATTCCTGTTCGTCGACACCATGGTGCCGATCCTCAATCCGGCCGGCGTGCAGGAGATCATCGACTACGGGCTCTACGGCTTTGCCATGTCGCGTTTCGCCGGCACCTGGGCGGCGATCAAATGCGTCAAGGACAACATCGAATCGACGGCTTCCGTCGATGCCGCGCTCGAACGGCTGAACATTGTCGTGCCGGAGTTCGACATGCCGCCCGGCGGCCTCAACATCCGCAATGAGATCGACATGCTCGGCCAGGAGGAGCGCCTGCATGAATACAAGCGCGCCGCCGCGTCAGCCTTCATCCATGCCAACGGCCTGAACCGCATCGTCTATTCAGGCGGGCGCAGCCCGAAGCTCGGCATCATCACGCTGGGCAAGAGCTATCTCGACGTCCGCCAGGCGCTGGAAGACATCGGCATCGACGAGCAAGCCGCGAACCGCATCGGCATCCGCCTGTTCAAGGTCGGCTGTCCGTGGCCGCTCGACCTGCAGCATATCTCCGAGTTTGCCCGCGGCCTCGACACCATCGTTGTCGTCGAGGAAAAGCGCTCGCTGATCGAAGTGCAACTGCGCGAAAATCTCTACGGCACCGCCACCCAGCCTGCCATCGTCGGCAAGAAGGATGAACGCGGCGACTGGCTGTTCCCGGCCAAGGGCGCGCTCGACCCCAACGACATCGCCATTGCGCTGGGCGAGCGGATTCTGCGCACCATCGGTCCTTCGGAAGAGATCGCCGCGAAGGTGGCAAAGCTGCGCCAGTTCCAGGCGATGCTCGCCGATACCAGCGATATCGGTTCGCGCACGCCGTTCTTCTGCTCCGGCTGCCCGCACAATTCCTCGACCAAGGTGCCCGACGGCTCGATCGCCGCCGCCGGCATCGGCTGCCATTTCATGGCGCTGTGGATGGACCGCAACACGGTTGGTTTCACCGCCATGGGCGGTGAGGGCGCGCAATGGGTCGGCCAGGCGCCGTTCTCGAAGCGCGGCCACATCTTCCAAAATCTCGGCGACGGCACCTACAATCACTCCGGCACGCTGGCGATCCGCTTCGCGCTGTCGACCGATGCCAACATCACCTACAAGATCCTTTACAACGATGCGGTGGCCATGACCGGCGGCCAGCCGCACGAGGGCGGCCTGACGGTCGACATGATCGCCAGGCAGGTGCGCGCCGAAGGCGTCGACCGCATCGCCATCGTCACCGACGAGCCGGACAAATATGCCGGGAAGGCCGAATTCCCGGCCAATGCTACCATCCATCACCGCGACGACCTCGACCTCGTCCAGCGTGAGCTGCGTGACGTCAAAGGCGTCTCGGTGCTGCTCTACGACCAGACCTGTGCCGCCGAAAAACGCCGCCGCCGCAAGCGCGGCACTTTTCCCGATCCCGACAAGCGGGTGTTCATCAACGAGCTGGTCTGCGAGGGCTGTGGCGATTGCGGCGTGCAATCGAACTGCGTCTCGATCCAGCCGGTCGAGACCGAGTTCGGCCGCAAGCGAAAGATCGACCAGTCGAGCTGCAACAAGGATTTCTCCTGCGTCAACGGCTTCTGCCCGTCCTTCGTCACCGTGCACGGCGCCAAGATCAGGAAGGCCGAAGGCATTGCCGGCCGGAGCGACCCGCTCGACGGCGTGCCGTTGCCGGCCGAATTCCCGCTTGGCAGCGAGGGCTGGGCAGCGATCATCGACGGGGTCGGCGGCACCGGCGTCGTCACCATAGGTGCTGTGCTCGGCATGGCCGCCCATCTCGAGGACAAGGGCTGCGGCATGATCGACATGGCCGGTCTCGCCCAGAAGGGCGGCTCGGTGTTCACCCATGTCCGCATCGCCCGCACCCCGGACGATATCCATGCCATCCGCGTTTCGGCCGGCAAGGCCGATTTGGTGCTCGGCTGCGACCTCGTTGTCTCAGGCGCCAAGAAGGTGCTGGCCGCGGTCCGCGAAGGCCACACCATCTTCCTCGCTAACACTGCTGAGATCATGCCCGGCGAATTCGCCCGCTCGGCCGATTTCTCACTGCCCATCGAGCGGCTGAAGAAGGCAATCCGCGCTGCCGCCGGCGACGACAAGGCGCATTTCTTCGACGCCACGCGCACCGCCACGCAATTGTTCGGCAATTCGCTCGGCGCCAACATGTTCATGCTCGGCTTTGCCTTCCAGCATGGCGGCCTGCCGCTGTCGGCGCAAGCCGTTGAAAAGGCGATCGAATTGAACGGCGAGGCGGTGCCGATGAACATCGCCGCTTTCCGCTGGGGCCGGCGCGCCGCGCATCAGCCGGATTTCGTGCGCGGCCTCGTCGCACAGCCGGGCAAGGCTACTGAGATCGCCGAGACGCTGGATGACATCATCACGCGTCGCGTCGCTTTCCTCACCGCCTATCAGAACGCCGCCTATGGCAAGCGTTATGCCGAAAAGCTGTCCGTTTTGCGCGCCGCCGAGGCAAAGGCCGTGCCCGGCTCGACCGCGGTGACCGAGGCAGCCGCCAAAAACCTGTTCAAGCTGATGGCGATCAAGGACGAATACGAGGTGGCGCGGCTCTACACCGACGGCTCCTTCGCTACGGAGTTGTCAAAGCAGTTCCAGAGCTATGAAAAACTCGAATTCCATCTGGCGCCACCGATCATGGGCAGGCGCGGCAATGACGGCAAGCCGAGGAAATCGAGCTTTGGCCCCTGGATGATGAAGGGATTTCGCCTGCTGGCGGCGCTGAAAGGGCTGCGCGGCACCGCTTTCGACCTGTTCGGCTACAGCGCCGAGCGGCGCATGGAGCGGCAGCTTCTCGCCCGCTATGAGGCCGATCTGGAGCTTGTTGCGGCAGCGCTTGCACCGGGCAGGATCGAGGCCGCCGTGGCGCTGGCCTCGGTGCCGGCGCTCATTCGCGGCTATGGCCATGTCAGGCAGGCCAGCGCCGAAAAGGCCGATGGCGAGCGCAAAAGGCTGGTCGAGCGCCTGGCAAACACGGCGGCGCGGCCTGAACTTCAGGCCGCGGAGTGACGCCTTGTTTACCTGAACACGAATTTTCGCGGTTTACGCCGATAGAGCCGACTTGACGCCAGGCGTCGAAACGGCATCTCTAAACCTTTCTTAAGGCGAATGTGACATGACTGCGGTTCGTGCGACACCGCAGGCCATGCAAGAAAACAAAGCCGCAGAGATAGGTGAGGACGTCTACGCTGGGTTCGTGCGATCGTTGTTTAACGATCCCGGGATCCTGCTGATTGGCGCGTTTTGCCATGGCCTCATCGGCATTCTCGTTTATTTTACCTCGGGGCATCCGGCCTATCTTGCACTGGCCGCGCTTATGCTTGCGGCCGGCCTTTATCGTTATTACGGCATCCGCAAAGGGCTGCGCGTCGGCAGTTTCGACACCTATGAGCAGGCCAAGAAGTGGGAACGCTACTATCTCGTAGGCGGTACCATCCAGGCCTTCTTCATGGGGCTTTTCTGCTTTACCTCCATCTATTTCGTTCCCGATGTTTTCGGTGAAAGCGCGGCTATCGCCGTCATAATGGGCTCGACGGTGACCATTGTCGGCCGCAATTACGGCTCCAAGACCATGGTCGCGGTGCAGGCCTTCACGGTCGTGCTGCCGATCGCCGTCGGCTTGATGCTCAAGGGCCATATCGGCGATTTCATTCTCGGCCTCTACATCGTGCCGTTCATCTTCATCATCACCCGGATGGCCAGCCACGTCCGCACCGTGCTGTTCGACGCCATTTCTGAGCGCAAGACGGCTGCCAGGCTCGCCGAGCGTTTCAACCGCGCCCTCAACACCATGTCGCATGGCCTTGTCATGCTCGGCCCCGACGGCAAAGTCGTGGTCGGCAATGCCGAGGCGGCGCATCTGATGTCGCTGCGCTCGCCCGACCAGTTGCTCGGCCGGTCGATCCATTCCCTGCTCCTGCGCGGCGTTGCCGGCGGCATGCTGGCGCCCAAGGACTGCCGCTATGTCGAGGCGCAGCTCACGCGCGCGCTGCGCGAAGGCCGCGACCGCAAGGTGCTGGTTTCCTTCTCGAATGGCCAGCACTACGAATTTTCGGCCCGCGAAGGCAATCTGGACCTCGGCGTCATCACCTTCGAGGACGTCACCGCCCGCGTCGAGGCCGAGGAAAAGATCCGCTTTATGGCACGGTTCGACAGCCTAACCGGCCTGCCGAACCGCGCCTATTTCCACGAGCTGGTCGGCGAGGCTATGGCGTCCGGCAGCCGCGACCGCCTGTGCGCCCTGGCAGTGCTCGACCTCGACGATTTCAAGAGCGTCAACGACACGCTTGGCCATCCGGTCGGCGACGGGCTGATCTACGCCGTTGCCGAACGCCTGGCGGCCGTCGCCGGGCAAGGTGTCAACGTCAGCCGCTTCGGCGGCGACGAATTCATGATCTTCTTCGACCGCGTCGAGGACGAGAGCCATCTGACCGGCCTGCTCGACCAGATTTTCGCCGATCTACAGGGCGAGGTCGATGTCGCCGGCCATGGCCTGCGCATCCAGGCAAGCGCGGGCGCCGTGCTGTCCAGGGTCGAGGACACCGATGTCGACGCCATGATCGTCAAGGCCGACCTGGCGCTCTACAAGGCCAAGGAACTCGGCAAGAACAATTGGCGGCTGTTCGAGGCGGCGATGGATGCGGCATTCCGCAGCCGCCAGCTGATGAAGGCCGATCTACGCACCGCGGTTGAAGGCAAGGCGCTGCGGGTGGTTTATCAGCCGATCGTGGCGATGAACACGATGCGCATCGCCAGCTGCGAGGCGCTGTGCCGCTGGGATCATCCCGATCTCGGGCCGGTTTCGCCCAGCGTCTTCATTCCGCTCGCCGAGGAAATGGGCATCATTTCCGAGATCAGCACCTTCGTGCTGCAGGCGGCCTGCGCCGAATGCGCCAAATGGCCCGGCCATACCAGCGTCTCGGTCAACCTGTCGGCCAAGGATTTCCGCAATCGCGACGTCGTTCAGAAGGTTCGCGATGCGCTCGCCACTTCGGGGCTTGCAGCCGGCCGGCTGGAGATCGAGGTCACCGAAACCGCCTTGCTCGACGACAAGTCGGCGACGCGCCAGTATATTGAGGAACTGAAACAGCTTGGCGTACGCATCGCGCTCGACGATTTCGGCACCGGCTATTCAAGCCTGAGCTACCTTCACAAGCTGCCGCTCGACAAGATCAAGATCGACCGCTCGTTCCTGATGGACGTGACCCAGAACAAGCGCTCGCTCGACCTGTTGAAAGGTATCGTCGACCTGACCCGGGTGCTCGGGCTGACCGTCACCATCGAAGGGGTGGAAACCTTCGAACAGCTGAAGATCCTGGTGCATTCGGTGAAGCCGGACCTCGTCCAGGGCTTCCTGTTTGGCGCAGCACTGAGCGCCTCGGGCATCGAGACCATGTCCAACGTGACCTGGCCCTTCGCCGCGGAATTGCGGCCGGTGGCGAAACTCGCCAAGCCCTAAATTTGCCGTCATCAAATTACGCTTGAAAAGACCGTCTGAAAGGCGTTGTATTGTCTGGGCGTTAACCGATTGTTAAGGTTAACGTTCAGTAAACGCAGACGATTAGAGTTTCATCTTCTTGTTCCTTCTGTCGTCCGGTATTGTTCTCCTGCGGCGGTACGAGGGGAAGTAATGGACACGCATCAGTCAGGTGTGCCTACGGGTGTGGCAGTCAAACCCGAACCCCCTTCCTTGTTCGCGCGCAATGTCCTGGACGTGCTGGAGCGCATCGAATACCGGCGCTGCGAAAGCGGCGAGGATCTCGAAGCGGTCTACCGGCTGCGCTACAAGGCGTTTCACACGCATGGCCTGCTTGATACCATCGTCGAACAGAAGCTTGCCGATCATCTCGACGAGGCGCGCAATTGCTACTGTTTCGGCGTCTTCATGGACGGCGAGCTTGTCAGCACCGTCAGGCTCCACCACCTGACCAGAGAGACCCCCGAAGCGCCGATCATGACCGTATTCGGCGACCGGCTGCTGCTGCGGCTGGCGCGCGGCGAAACCTTCATCGACCCGAGCCGGCTGGCGATCGACCCGCAAATGTCGTCGGCGCATCGGGCTCTGCCCTATGTCACGCTGCGGCTGGCGGTCATCGCCAACACCTTCTTCAATGCCACCAGCTGCATTTCGATGATCCGCGAAGAGCACACGGCGTTCTACCATCGCATCTTCGGATCGGTGCAGGTCGGCGAGCCGCGCCTCTATCCGCCTTTCACCATGCCGATCTTCTTCTATGAATCGATCTGCGAGCAGAACATGGAGCCGACGCTGCAGCGGTTCCCCTTCTTCCAGTCGACGGCGCTGGAGCGGCGCATGTTGTTTGCCAAGGCGCCGGCCGGCGAACTCGCGCCGCTGACCATCCTGCCCACCGCCAAATATTTCCGCCAAGCGGCGTAACGCCGAAGCCTGCGAAATTTAGCACCTGGGTTCTGGAGCTTTCCGGCCGCTTCGGCGTTCTGGATGGCACGACCCCGACACGTCCATCGAAAGGAACGCCGACATGCAGATTTCCCAGCTTGCGCTCACCCCGTTGATTTCGCTGATTGCCGGCGTGCTGATCCTGGTTATGCCGCGGCTCCTCAACTACATCGTCGCGCTCTATCTGATCGTCGTCGGACTGCTCGGCCTCTTCCCGCATCTCGCCGGCTGATACCGCAAATCTCCAACCTTCGATGTCAGGCCGGCGACAGCCCATATCGCCGGCCTTCAACATTCCCCGGCCTTCAACATTCCTTTGAGGCTGTTGTCATCTTCTGTGCGGCAATAGCGCCATTGCTCTTGGGCCGGCTTTTCGCTATGTGCCTCAAAGATGTCTTCGAAGGGGTATTCCTATGGCTGAGCACACGCCGACCGGTCCTGTCGAACTGGGCGCGAAGATGGACTATGCCGAACACGACCGCACCTATCATGGCTTTCTGGCGCTGGCCAAATACGGCTCGCTGTTTTGTGCAGCCCTGCTGCTGGCCATGGCTTTCGGCTTCTTCGCAGGCGGCTTCTTCTCGGCGACCATCCTTTTCGTGCTGATCCTGGCCGTCGGCGCCTTCATTCTCCGATAGACTTTCAGACCCTTCGTCCGACGCCGCCGGACATCCGGCCGGTGACTTGCGCGAACAGGTTCCAGCCGAAAGGATCATGCGGTGGGACAGACGGTTTTCATCCCTCGTGAGCTCGACGTCACCGAGCCGCGCGTTGCCGCTTCGCCCGATACGGTGAAGCGGCTGGCGGCGTTGGGCTTCGACGTCACCGTCGAGACCGGTGCCGGCACACAGTCCCGCATTCCCGACGAGGAATTCGCCAAGGCCGGTGCTGCGATCGGCAAGGCTGCGGATGCCGGCAAGGCCGATGTCGTGCTGAAGGTGCGGCGTCCCACGGATGCCGAGCTGAAGGGCTACAAATCGGGTGCGGCGGTGATCGCCATCATGGATCCCTACGGCAACGACGCTGCTGTAGCTGCGCTTGCCAAGGCCGGTGTCACCGCCTTTTCGATGGAATTCATGCCGCGCATCACCCGGGCTCAGTCGATGGACGTGCTGTCCAGCCAGGCCAATCTTGCCGGCTATCAGGCGGTGATCGACGGCGCATCGGAATATGACCGCGCGCTGCCGATGATGATGACCGCGGCTGGCACGGTGCCGGCGGCGAAGATCTTCATCATGGGCGTCGGCGTTGCCGGCCTGCAGGCGATCGCCACGGCGCGCCGCCTCGGCGCGGTGGTCACCGCCACCGACGTTCGGCCCGCCGCCAAGGAGCAGGTGGCTTCGCTCGGCGCAAAGTTCCTCGCCGTCGAGGACGAGGAGTTCAAGGCGGCCGAGACCGCCGGCGGCTACGCCAAGGAAATGTCGAAGGAATACCAGGCCAAGCAGGCCGCGCTCACCGCCGAGCACATCGCCAAGCAGGACATCGTCATCACCACGGCGCTGATCCCCGGCCGTCCGGCGCCGAAGCTGGTGTCGGCAGCGATGGTCGCGTCGATGAAGCCGGGGTCGGTGATCGTCGACCTCGCCGTCGAGCGCGGCGGCAATGTCGAAGGCGCGGTTCCAGGTCAGGTGGTGACCACGGCCAACGGCGTCAAAATCGTCGGCCACCTCAACGTGCCCGGCCGGGTCGCGGCATCGGCCTCGCTTCTCTACGCCAGGAACCTGTACGCTTTCCTCGAGACGCTGGTCGACAAGACCACCAAGACGCTCGCCATCAACCGCGACGACGATCTGGTCAAGGCAACGATGCTGACAGATGCCGGCAAGGTCGTGCATCCGGCCTTCGCCAAGGCGGCGGAAAAGCCCCATGTCGAACCGGCGGCCATTCCGGCAACGACCATGGTCGCTGACGCCACGCCGAAGAAGACTGCGTCGAAAAAGGCATCCGACAAAGCCACTGCCGGCAAGTCCGCCGCCAAGCCGAAGGGGATCGCGTGATGGATCAGACCTTGCAGAAAGCCCTCGACCAGCTCGACCAGGCCAGTGCCGCCGTCCGCCTGGCGGTGCACAACCTCGCCAACGCACCCGGCGGCGCCGATGCGGCGGGTGACGCCGCGCACGCTCTGTCCGGCGGCGCCATCGATCCTTTCGTCTTCCGCTTCGCCATTTTCATTCTGGCGATCTTCGTCGGCTATTATGTCGTCTGGTCGGTGACCCCGGCGCTGCACACGCCATTGATGGCGGTCACCAACGCCATCTCCTCGGTCATCGTCGTCGGCGCGCTGCTGGCTGTCGGCATTTCGGCCTCGGGCATTGCCACCGGCTTCGGCTTCGTCGCGCTGATGCTGGTCTCGGTCAACATCTTTGGTGGCTTCCTGGTCACCCAGCGCATGCTGGCCATGTACAAGAAGAAAGAGAGCGCCAAATAGGCGGCCTGCACATGAGAGGGATCGCACGGCTCATTGTGATGGCACTGGCGTTCGCTTTCGCGAGCGGCATCGTTGCCGCGCGCCCGCTGACGGATAGCGAACGCTCGAGCCTTGCCGATACGGTCGCCACGTTCGATACGGCGATGCGTGGCGCAGACTATGCGGCCGTGTCCAAGACCATACCGCCGAAGGTTCTCGGCTACATCGCGGACAAGGGCGGAGTAGATGTCGCGAAACTGCGCGAAATGGTCATCGAGCAGATGACGAAGGCGTTGGCCGAGGTCAAGATCGAGGCGTTCAGCATGGATCTGGCGAATGCCGAGTATCGCGAGCTGCAAACCGGCGAGCCCTATGTGCTGATCCCGACCGAGACGGACATGGACGCGGGCGAGCAGGGCCGGCTCAAGGCGACATCGCAGACGCTGGCGCTTCTCGATGACGGCAAATGGTACCTGTTGCGTGTCAATGAGCAGCAGCAGGTCGAGATCATGCGCCAGGTTTACCCGCAATTTGTTGGCGTCGAATTCGACGGCGGTTCGGTGGAGGCTTTGAAGTAACATGAACGCCAACTTTGCTTCGTTTCTCTACCTGGTCTCCGGCGTCCTGTTCATCATGGCGCTGCGTGGCCTGTCGCATCCGACCACCAGCCGCCAGGGCAATTTATACGGCATGATCGGCATGGGCATTGCCATCGCCACCACGCTGGCGCTGGCAACCCCGTCCGCCGGGCGCTTCGGCCTGATCGTGCTCGGTCTCGCCATTGGTGGTGGTGTCGGCGCCATCACGGCGCGCCGCATCGCCATGACCTCGATGCCGCAGCTGGTCGCCGCCTTCCACTCGCTGGTCGGCCTTGCCGCCGTCATGGTGGCGGCCGCCGCCATCTACGCGCCGGAAAGTTTTGGCATCGGCACCAACGGCGACATCCACGCCCAGGCGCTGATCGAGATGAGCCTCGGCGTCGCCATCGGCGCCATCACCTTCACCGGCTCGGTCATCGCTTTCCTGAAGCTCGACGGCCGCATGTCGGGCAAGCCGATCATGATCGGCGGCCGCCACTTGATCAACGCCGCCCTCGGCATCGCACTGATCGTGCTGATCGTGCTTCTGGTCACCACCGAGGCCAAGCTGGTGTTCTGGCTGATCGTCGCCGCGTCGCTGGCGCTCGGCGTGCTGCTTATCATCCCGATCGGCGGCGCCGACATGCCGGTCGTCGTCTCGATGCTGAATTCCTATTCCGGCTGGGCAGCGGCGGCGCTCGGCTTCACGCTCGGCAATCTGGCGCTGATCATCACCGGCGCGCTGGTCGGCTCGTCCGGCGCCATCCTGTCCTACATCATGTGCAAGGGCATGAACCGGTCCTTCATCTCGGTCATCCTCGGCGGCTTCGGCGGCGAGACGACCGCCGCTGCCGATGACGGCATCGAGCGCACCGTCAAGCAGGGCTCGGCCGACGACGCCGCCTACCTGATGATGAACGCGCAGAAGGTCATCATCGTACCCGGCTACGGCATGGCGGTCGCCCAGGCGCAGCACGCGCTGCGCGAAATGGCCGACAAACTGAAGGCCAATGGCGTCGACGTCAAATACGCCATCCACCCGGTCGCCGGCCGCATGCCCGGCCACATGAATGTGCTTCTCGCCGAAGCCAATGTTCCCTATGACGAAGTGTTCGAACTGGAGGACATCAACTCCGAGTTCGCGCAGGCCGATGTCGCCTATGTCATCGGCGCCAACGACGTCACCAATCCTTCGGCTCGCGACGACAAATCGTCGCCGATCTACGGCATGCCGATCCTCGACGTCGACAAGGCCCGCACCTGCCTGTTCGTCAAGCGCTCGCTCGGCTCCGGCTATGCCGGTATCGACAACACGCTGTTCTACAAGGACGGCACCATGATGCTGCTCGGCGACGCCAAGAAGATGACCGAGGAAATCGTCAAGGCCATGGACCACTGATCTCACCGCAACCTTCCAAGGGAAGGTTGTCGGATCCCGCCGCAACCTTCCACTGGAAGGTTGTCGGTCCATGCATCGGAATCGAAAAGCCCGGCCTTGCAGCCGGGCTTTTGCTTTCAGGGATGCAGCCGGTTCAACGGTTGGTCAGGAACACCGCTTCCTCGTCGTCGCGCTGCCTGCCGCCAAGCGCTGCTGCAGCACTGGCGATGAAGGCGCCGATGACCAGCGACAGGGCGCCAAGCAGGGCAAAGGTCGCGCTGCCTTTCCTGGCCGTGTCGGCGGCCTGCTTTGCCTTGACCTTGGCATCCTCGACCTTGGCCACCAGGGCATCGACACGCGCCTTGGCGTCGGCCTCGGACAGACCGGTGCGGGCGGCGACCAGCTGCGACAGGTAGGTTTTGTCGTCAGCCGAAATCTCGCCTGCCGCGGCACTGGCGATCAGGATGCGCGAGGCTTGTCCGACCGCCGCGGTGTCACTTTCCGGATTGGCCGCCGCAAGCCTGGTGGCATCGGCCGGGCGAAACAGCGAATCCACGAGATAGGACGTAGCATTGTCGGTCGATGCGCTGCCCGCATTGGCGGAAGCGCCGGCCGACGCACCCATGGCAGCGCCGGACGCGACTGTAGAAACAGCTTGAACGCCCGAGCCCAGCACCGCTGACAGTGCCGAACCAAGCACGCCGACGACGAGCAATGTCGCCAGCGCCCAGGCAAGGAAGCCGTGCGCGGTGTCGCGGAAGTACACCTCATCGGTGTGGACGCCGACCCACTTGGTGCGCAGGCGTCCGGCAAGGTAGCCACCAACGCCGGAGGATAGCCATTGTACGATGATGAGCCAGATCGCCGTGGACACCGCGAAGGTTGTCAGCGATGCGCCGGAGCCTGACCAGGGCGATACCATGGTCAGCCCCAGCCCAGAACCGAGCAGCATGAGGATGAAGGTCAGCGTCGAGGCCGCGAAGGCGCCGGCGATGATCGGTCCCCAGCTGACGGCCGTGGCGGAGGATTCTTCTGAAGCGGACAGGTCGATAGCCGATACGGTGGGCTGCATAAACGCCCCCTACCGTACGAAAAGCATGATGAGAATGATGATCGGAATCGGAATACCGAGCAACCAGAGCAAAATACCGCGTCCCATGAAAGCCTCCTTGAGAAAGTCGTGATCGATGCTGTCACAATGTCTCCAAGGGCCTTCCGTTCCGGCGATGCACTGAAATGATTTTGTTTGCCGGGAATGGAACTATTTAACGCATCGGCGCGAGCCGCGATTGCCAAACTGTGGATTGGTTCACTGAGCCCAGCATGGCTGCATTGTACTGTTGGCTCGGGGAGGCATCCGGGGGTAGCATGGAAACGATCCCGTCGGGTCGGCGGGATGTCGTCAACGGAGACGTTGGTGCCCAAAGCTGTCGCAACGCCGGCTTCCAAAAAAGCGCCGCCCAGCCAGGCGGTGGTGATCGTGCATGGCATGGGCGAGCAGCGGCCGATGGGCACGCTGCGCGGCTTTGTCCAGGCGGTCTGGAGCAGCGACCCTACCCGTGCTCCGCCTTACGCCGCTGGCGCCAAGATCAACCAGAGCTGGATCACACCCGACAGCCGGACCAAATCGCACGAGCTGCGCCGCATCACCACGCCTTACGACGTCGATGGCCGCCGCACCGATTTCTACGAGCTCTATTGGGCCGACATCACGCAAGGCACGACGCGCGGCCGGCTCGCCGCCTGGGTGACCAGCCTCTTGTGGCGCAAGCCAGCCGATATTCCGCCCGACGCGCGCAAGCTTTATTTTGCGACGCTTTTGATCGTCATCGTCATTCTTGGCGCAGCACTGGTGCTGGCGCTGTCCGCCTCCTTGACCACCAGCCTGGTGGTCACCGCTCTTGCCTCTGTCGTCATCTGGGCAGTGGACCAGTTTGCCTTGCCCTATTTCGGCGATGTCGCCGCTTATGTGCGGGCGGAGGCTGCGACGATCGAGAAGCGTGCGCTGATCCGCGACCGGGGCCTGACGCTGCTCAAGCAGCTCATGAAGGACGACAGCTACGACCGCATCGTGCTGGTCTCGCACAGCCTGGGGTCGATCATCGCTTATGATTTGCTGCAGATCTTGTGGGCCGAGTTCCGGCCGCGAAGACTGGAGGCCGCCCGCGACAAGGCCAGGCTGGACGCCGTCGAGGCCGTCGACAACGCAACGCTCGGTTCCGATGGCTCGGCCTGGCCCGAAAGGCTTGCTGATCTCGCTGGCTTTCGACGCGCCCAGTGGGCGCTTTACCAGCAGCTCCGCACCAAGGACGCCGACCATCCACTGCCGTGGAAGATCAGCGATTTCGTCACCCTTGGCAGTCCGCTCTCCCACAGCGAATTCCTGGTGACCTACAATCTCGCCGAATTCAGGCGCGGCATGGCTGAGCGGCTGTTCTCAGCCTGCCCGCCGATAGCCGATAGCGGGCGCGCCGGCGAGACCCTGCTTTACCAGGAAGGGCACAGCCCAGCGGGCAACGCGCAGCGTGCGGTGCATCATGGCGCGGTGTTTGCCGCGACGCGCTGGACCAACGTCTTCGACCGCGGCAATGGCTGGGCGACAGGCGATCCGATCTCCGGGCCGATGACGGAAAATTTCGGCCCCGGCGTGGAAAACATCCAGGTCGAGCTGCGCAGCGCGCTCGGCCGCGTCTTCACCCACACGCATTATTGGTCATTGGCGGCAACCGGCAAAGAGATCGCCACGGGCAACGCGCCGCGCTCGCATCTGCAAGTGCTGCGCGACGCCGTCGACCTCGGGCGCAAGTTGGAGCCAAAAGCCTAGCCCCCGAAGCGTCGCTCCGGCGGCAAGGCGCCCGGCCTCAGATATCCAGATTGGCCACCGACAGCGCGTTGTCCTGGATGAATTCGCGCCGCGGCTCGACCTCGTCGCCCATCAGCCGCGAAAACAGCGAATCCGCATCGGTCGCGTCATTGACCTTGACCTGCAGCAGCGAGCGCACATTCGGGTCGAGCGTGGTTTCCCACAGCTGCTCGGCATTCATCTCGCCGAGACCCTTGTAGCGCTGCATGGTCAGGCCCTTGCGGCCGGTCGCAAACACCGCGTTGAGCAGCGCCAGCGGCCCCGAAATGATTTCGGAAACATCCTTGCGGCGCAGCACCGGCGGTTCGCCATAGACCTCTGTGAGGCGCGGTGCATAGCGGTCGAGCTGGCGCGCGTCGGCCGAATTGATCAGCCCGGTGTCGAGATGCGCGAACTCCTTGACGCTGCGCACCGTGCGCTCGAACACATAGCCGCCGACGCCTTCATTGGAGGTCGACAGCCGGCCGGTCCAGCCACGCTCGGTGTCCTCGGCAATGATATCGAGGCGCTGGGCGACGCGCTCGGCCATGGCGTTGGCGCGGCCGAGGTCGTTGAGCACATCGGCATTGAGCGCGCCGGCAATCGCCGCCTGTTCGACCACGCCCCTGTTGTAGCGCGTGTGCAGACCGTTGATCAACTGCCGCACCGCCAGCGCATCGTCGATCGAGCCGCGCAGATCCTGTCCGGCCCGCGCCTCGCCGGAGGCAAGCGTCAGCGACGCCTCTTCCAGTCCGGAGCCGATCAGGAACTCCTCGAAGGCGCTTTCGTCCTTGATGTATTGCGAGCTCTTGCCGCGCGTCACTTTGTAGAGCGGCGGCTGGGCGATGTAGAGATGGCCACGCTCGATCAGCTCCGGCATCTGCCGGAAGAAGAAGGTCAACAGCAAGGTCCTGATATGGGCGCCGTCGACGTCGGCGTCGGTCATCAGGATGATCTTGTGGTAACGCAATTTGTCGGCGTTGAACTCGTCCTTGCCGATCGAGGTGCCGAGCGCGGTGATCAGCGTGCCGATCATTTCCGAACCGAGCATGCGGTCGAAGCGGGCGCGCTCGACATTGAGGATCTTGCCGCGCAACGGCAGGATGGCCTGGTTCTGGCGCGAACGGCCGCCCTTGGCCGAGCCGCCGGCCGAGTCACCCTCGACGATGAAGATTTCGGATTTAGCCGGATCGCGCTCCTGGCAGTCGGCCAGCTTGCCGGGCAGGGAGGTCACGCCGAGCGAGCTCTTGCGGGTGATGTCGCGCGCCTTGCGCGCGGCTTCGCGCGCCGCAGCCGCCTGGATCACCTTGTCGATCACCACCTTGCCTTCGGTCGGATGCTCTTCCAGCCAGGTGCCGAGCGCCTCGTTGACCAGGCCTTCGACGACCGGACGCACCTCGGACGAGACCAGCTTGTCCTTGGTCTGCGAGGAGAATTTCGGATCGGGAACCTTGACCGACAGCACCGCCGTCAGGCCTTCGCGGCAATCGTCGCCGATCAGCGCCACCTTTTCCTTCTTGGTCAGGCCTGAGGATTCGCCATAGCCGGTTATCTGGCGCGTAAGCGCGCCACGGAAGCCGGCCAGATGGGTACCGCCATCGCGCTGCGGGATGTTGTTGGTGAAGGCCAGCACATTCTCGTGGTAGGAGTCGTTCCACCACATCGCCACTTCGACGGTGATGCCGTCGCGCTCGGCCTTGATGGCGATCGGCTTGTCGATCAGCGGTTTCTTGACCCGGTCGAGATACTTGACGAACTCTTCCAGGCCGCCATCATAGTGCAGCTCATGGCGCACAAGATCGGCATGACGGGCATCGGTCAAAATGATGCGTACGCCGGAATTCAGGAAGGCGAGCTCGCGCAGCCGGTGCTCCAGCGTGCCGAGGTCGAACTCGACCATGGTGAAGGTCTCGGACGACGGGAAAAACGTAATCTCGGAGCCGCTGCGCCCTTCATAGGTGCCGGGCTGCTTGTTCTGTTCATAGCTGCCGGTGGCCTTCAGCGGCGCATCGGAATTGCCATGCGTAAAGCTCATCTCGAAAATCTGGCCGTTGCGGCGGATTTTCAGCTTTAGCCAGGCCGACAGTGCGTTGACCACCGAGACGCCGACGCCATGCAGGCCGCCGGATACCTTGTAGGAATTCTGGTCGAATTTGCCGCCGGCATGCAGCTGCGTCATGATCACTTCGGCCGCCGAAATGCCTTCGCCGGTGTGGATATCGGTCGGAATGCCGCGACCATTGTCGATAACGGTGACCGAACCGTCGGGATTGAGCGTCACCGTGACGAGGTCGGCATGGCCGGCCAGCGCCTCGTCAATGGCGTTGTCGACCACCTCATAGACCATGTGATGCAGGCCCGAGCCGTCGTCGGTGTCGCCGATATACATGCCGGGCCGCTTGCGGACAGCGTCCAACCCCTTCAAAACCTTGATGGAATCGGCGCCGTATTCGGCTTCGACGCCGTTGGTGTTCTCGGTCTGGTCGCTCATGAAAACCTGTTGTCTAGATGCCGTTTGTACAGCGCGAAAAATCGGCCCCGAATCGCGCCTCTGATATCGGCTAGATATAGGCGTTAAAGGCGGTTTTTCCAAGGTTTGCGGGCATTTCCGCACGGAATCACGAGCCGGCAGCCGGCTATTTTTTGCGGGCACCCGTTTTGGCCAGAAGGCCGCGCAGATATTTGATCATGAATTTGTCGCCGGGCGCCAGCCGCCCGGTCCGGTCAAGCTCAAGTGTCAGGTTCAGCGCCTTGGTCAGAGCCGCCTTCGGATCCTTCGCAACGTAGGCATAGGCGACGTAGGCGCGGGCCAGATCGATTTGCCAGACCGCATTGTCCGGATCGGACTGGGCCAATTTCCGGGCAATGGCGAGGCTGGCTTCGAATGCAGCCTTGGAACCCTCAAAATGACGTCGGTCGGTTTCCAGATAGCCGATCTTCTGCAGGGTGATCGACTTATCGCGTTGCCAGGTCGAATTGGCAGGATCGAGCTTGGCCAAACGCTCGGCTATGGCAAGACTGTCCTGATAGTTCTGCAAAGCACCGCCGGCGTCGCCCTGCTCTCTAAGCACTTCGGCGACCTGTTCGAGACACACCGAAAGGTCGCGCTGCCAGTCGGTGTTGCCGGGATCGATGGCGGCAAGATCGCGCGCCGTGGCCAGCGCCTGCTGGAAGGCGCCCAGCGCGCGCGGCCAATCCTTCTGGTCGCTGTAAGCTTTGCCGATCTTGACGTAACCGACCGACAGGTCGCGCTTCAAATCGGTGTCGTTTGAGTCGCGGCGCACAAGCGCTTCAGCGATACCCTGGCTCTTGTTGTAGGCGTCGAGCGCACCGGCGGCGTCGCCACGCTCGCGCAGGACGTCGCCGATCCTGGTGTAGCTGACGGAGACGGCGCGCTGGTGCCTGGGGTCATCGGGGTTATTCTGCGCCAGCGCCAGCCGAATTCTCAGGCTCTCTTCGAATGCCGTCTGGGCTCCGTCGAGCTGGCCGGCGGTGCGAGCAAGATCGCCGATTTCGTCATAGGTAATGGTCAGGTCGCGCAGCAGATAAACGCTGTTCGGCTCCGCATCGGCCAATTGCTGCTTGATGGTCAGGCTTTGCTGATAGGCTTGGGCCGCCGTAGCCAC
The DNA here is from genome assembly GCA_900472295.1 of Hyphomicrobiales bacterium. Classification (GTDB taxonomy): domain Bacteria; phylum Pseudomonadota; class Alphaproteobacteria; order Rhizobiales; family Rhizobiaceae; genus Mesorhizobium. The sequence continues at coordinate 82,127 of UCIA01000014.1, forward strand.
ATCGCCTTGCGTGGCCAGCACATTGCCGATCTTGTCATTGGCCATGGCGAGATCGCCGAGCCAGGCTTTCTTGTCCGGCACCCTTGCGGTGAGCACCTGCAGCATATCCCTGGCCACCTCGTAGTTCTCCAGGGAGGCCGGCAGGTCGCCTTGCGCCATCTTGATGTTGGCGAGCTTGATATGGCTGATGGCGAGATCGCGTTTGACGCTGGGATCGGCTTCCTGATGCGATCGCAACTCGAGATTGGCGACCAGCGCCGCAAACGCACGGCCGGCGGCGTCGGTATTGCCAACCGTTGTGTATAGCCCGCCAAGCTCTTCCAGCGTGCGGCTCTGGCGGTCGGCCTGCTCCAGGCTGAGCGAGGTTTGCCCGGCTTCGCCATAGAGCGCCAGCACGGACTCGTAGTCCTTGATGGCGGTGGCATAGTCGAGGCCGGCGCGGGCCGCGCCGCCTGACAGAAACCGCGTCGCTGCCTCGGAAAGGGTGCGGCTGACGAATTTGGATTTCAATGTCTCGCGCGAGACATTGTCGATGTCGGCCGCCTTGGCGAGGATCACGCGTGCGCCGTCGAAGGCGCCGAGCGACAACTGCTCCTCGGCCTGGCGGCGCAGTTCGGCCACTTGTGGGTCGTCGGCGGCGAATGTCTTCATGTCGTCGCGCACCTTGACGAAGGCGTCGGCCGCCTCGCGCAGCTTGGCGTCCAGGCTTTCGCCGGAGAGATGGCTTGTATCTGTGGCTATCAGCGCGCCATAGAGCGGCGCCAGTGGCATGTCGGCGTCGCTGGCGACCCGCTCGACCTCGCCGCGCATTTCGGGCGTCACGTCGGCCATGGCGAGCAACAGCCGTTCGCGCTCCGGCAGCTGCTCCTTGGCCGCCGAAGCGAAGAACAGCTTCGGCAATCCGTTCTCGACATAGGGCAATTGCTTGCCGCGGCTGAGGTCATAGACTTCCTGCTGCACCAGCGTCAGCACCGAGCGTATCTCGAGCCCGTCGGTGCCGAGATATTTGGCCAGCGCCGCCGTGAAGGGCGAATTCGCGCCGGTTCCGTCGGCCGCCGTCTCGCCGGGCGCCGCCGAAAAGGCGAACAGGATGTTTTCCGCCTTGCCGATGCGTCCGAGTCCCGGCTTGACCTGATCCACCAGATCCTTGATCAGCGAGGTCGCGCCGCGTCCGTCGCCGCTGCCGCCTGTGAACGGATCGCTGCGGCAGGCGTCGAGCACGATCAGCCCGACCTTGGCCGTGGCGGCCACCGCGTCGCGCACCTCCTCCAGCGGCAGGCTGGTCTTTTCCAGCTGGTCGAGCGAGGAGGCGTCGGCGTCGACCGGCAGCAGCCGGTTGTCGCCGGAGATTTCGACGCCATGGCCGGAGAAATACACCAGCGCCACATCAGCGCCCTTGGCGTCCTCGCGAAAATCATCGAGCGCGCGGCGCATGCGCCGGAGGTCGCGATTGGTTTCGAGAACCACCTCGAAGCCAAGCTTCTTCAGCGCCGCTTCCATCGCCTCGCCGTCGTTGACCGGATTGGCCAGCGGTCGCACCAGCCGGTAGTCATTATCGGCAATGACCAAAGCCACGCGCCGCTCCGCCACCGCCGTGGCGGTGGTCGCAAGCATCAGCAGCAAGGCAAACAAAAATCGCAAGTCGAACCGCCCCCGGCTCAGTGACTTGCCGACCATTCCACCTCTTTATGGCATGAGCAAGCCGGCTGTTTAGGCCGCCCGCATCGGCTTCAGTGCCTCGCTCCAGCGCGACAGCTCGTCCAGCATGGTCTTGGCGCCGCCAGCCACCTGTTCGCTGGCGTTGAAGGAGCCGTTGTCGTCGAGCAGTTTCTGGTACATCGGCAGCGCGACGCCTTCGGAGATGGGCACAACGCCCACCGAGGTCAGCAGCGGCTTCAGCGACTGTGCGGCGCGCAGGCCGCCGGAGACACCGCCATAGCTGAAGATGGCGGCAGGCTTGTATTTCCACTCGCGCGCCAGATAATCGATCGCGTTGACGATCGCCGGGGCGGCGAAATGATTGTATTCCGGCGCCACGAAGACAAAGGCGTCGGCGGCATCGATGGCCTTCGACCAGGCTTTGGTGTGATCGTTCTGGTAATTGCCGAGCCTTGGATGATGCGGCTCGTCCAGAACCGGCAGGTGGAACGCGGCAATGTCGGTCAGCACCGGTTCGAATTTGCCGTGTTCGCGGGCAAAACCGTCCAGCCAGTGGGCGAAGATTGGCCCGGCGCGGCCAGGCCGCGTGCTGCCGATGATGATGTTCAGCTGATGCTTCAAGGCCGGCTCTCCTGTCGGTTGGCGGTATCTGTTGGTGACTGTCCCCTACGGCAGGGCGTTGAGCTCGACAAGACGCTACCGCTTCACGCGCGGTCACGATCCGATGAACAGACTGTCTGTCGAAGCACCCCGGGCGCTGCAGGGTTCCGGCTTGCCGTTCGGTCACATGGACGCCCCGATTGTCAGCCACTACATCTAAGCCATCAGCGGAGCACTTCATGGACACGCAGCCCGTCCCCTTCGTGCCGCCGGCGCCCAAGCCGCGCACGACGCCGCCTTCGACGCTGGAGATGATGCGGATCGTCTACCGCAATCCGCTCGAACTGTGGGGCGAGCACACCTACAACGAACCCTGGATTTCGGCGAACGGCGTCGGCGGGCATCTCATCGTTGCCAACGATCCCGGCCTCATCCGCCACGTGCTGATCGACAACGCCAAGAACTACAAGATGGCGACGGTGCGCCAGATGATCCTGCGCCCGATCCTGCGCGACGGCCTGCTGACCGCCGAAGGCGAGGTCTGGAAGCGCTCGCGCAAGGCGATGGCGCCGGTGTTCACGCCGCGCCATATCTTCGGCTTTGCCGAGCCGATGCTGCGGCGCACGATGCAGTTCGTCACCCGCTACGAAGAGGGCGGCATGTCCGACATCGCCCATGACATGACGCTGCTCACCTACGACATCCTCGCCGAAACGCTGTTTTCCGGCGAGATTTCGGGAGAGCCCGGCAGTTTCGCGCAGGAGATCGACCGCCTGTTCGAGACCATGGGCCGCGTCGATCCGCTCGACCTGTTGCGCGCGCCCGAATGGCTGCCGCGGCTGACCCGCATCCGTGGCCGCAAGACCATGGCCTATTTCCGCAAGATCGTCACCGACACGGTCAAGATGCGCGAGGAGCGGCTGAAGCGGGACCCCGACACCGCGCCGCAGGATTTCCTGACGCTCCTGCTCAGGGCCGAAGGTCCGGACGGGCTGACGCGCGCCGAAGTCGAGGACAACATCATCACTTTCATCGGCGCCGGCCATGAGACGACCGCACGGGCGCTCGGCTGGACGCTCTATTTGCTCGCCGAGGCGCCGTGGGAGCGCGAAAGGATCGAGCGCGAGATCGATGCAGTGCTGGCGCGCGAGCCCGACCCGACGAAGTGGCTCGACGCCATGCCGTTCACCCGTGCCGCCTTCGAGGAGGCGCTGCGGCTTTATCCGCCGGCGCCGTCGATCAATCGCGAGCCGATCGAGACCGAGACGTGGAACGATCTGGTGCTTCCCAAGCGCGCCGCCGTGCTGGTGATGCCCTGGGTCGTGCACCGCCACAGAAAACTGTGGGACCGGCCAGATGCCTTCATGCCCGAGCGCTTCCATCCGGGAAACCGCGAGAAGATCGACCGCTTCCAGTATCTGCCGTTCGGCGCCGGTCCGCGCATCTGCATCGGCGCCAGTTTCGCCATGCAGGAGGCGATCATCGCGCTCGCCATCATGCTGTCGCGCTTCCGCTTCGATGTGACGGCCGAGACCAAGCCGTGGCCGGTGCAGAAACTGACGACGCAGCCGCAGGGCGGCCTGCCGATGCAGGTGACGCGGCGCGTTTGAACACGCGATGCCTTAAAGCTCGTCGCGCTGAAACGGATTCATGCGACGCGCTTTAAGTCTTTGTTTTGATGCATGTCGTTGCCCCAGAACCGCGGTACACTTCTGGGCGACATGCCTTAGTTGGCGATGCCGGCGGGCTTGCGCTGGAACTGACCGGCGGCGCGGAAGCGCCAGAGATAGCTGGGCAGGATGGTGCCGATCGACTGCGGCTGGATGTCGAGGCCGGCAAGCGTCCGGTTGGCCTTGTTGGCTTCCTCCGAGACGATGTTGTGCTGGCGCAGCTGCAGCACCTGGTCCTTGGTCAGCAACGGGTTGGGCAGCAGGCCGAGGATCGAGGCCTGCAGATTTGCCACCCACCACGGCACCGGCACCAAAAGCCGCTTGCGCTCGATGACGGTGAGCAGCTCTTCCATGCACTGTTTGAAGGTGAGCACCTGCGGCCCGCCGAGCTCGTAGATCTGGCCGCCCTTGATCTTGCCTTCGACCGAGCGCGCCACTGCCTCGGCGACATCGCCGACATAGACCGGCTGGAATTTGGTCTGGCCGCCGCCGATCAGCGGCAAAACAGGCGAATAGCGCGCCATATCGGCAAAGCGGTTGAAGAAGCTGTCCTCGGGTCCGAAAATGATTGAGGGCCGGAAGATGACGGCATCCGGGCTGGTTTCCAGCACGGCCTTTTCGCCGAGCGCCTTGGTGCGCGCATAATCCGACTCGGCGTTGAGGTCGGCGCCCAGCGCTGAAATATGGGTGAGGCCGGCGCCGACCGAGCGCGCGGCCTCGGCCACGGCGCGGGAGCCGAACTCGTGCACGGTGTTGAATTTCTGCCGGCCGCCTTCATGCAGGATGGCGACCAGATTGATGACGTGGTCGGCGCCTTGTACGGCGCGGTCGACCGACCAGCGCATGCGCACATTGGCCTGCACCGGCTGGATCTGGCCGACATTGCCGAGCGGCTGCAGATGCCCGGCGAGATCGGGGCGGCGCACCGGCACCCTTATGCGGTAGCCGCGCTTGGCCAGCGCCCGCACGATGTGGCGGCCGACAAAGCCGGAGCCGCCGAAGACGACCACGAGCTTGGGGATCTGCAGGATTTCGGTCATGGCTGGCTCCGGCGCTCGAAAGCTTGGCTGAAGCCGTTTCTTAATCCGTTTCGCGCCAAAGGCAAAGGGCGACGCGTCGTCGCTGTCACCCCTTTTCGAACCCTCAGAATGCCTTGCCGATGCGCGCGTCGACCGACTGGCGGTTGCCGCCGCGGATGACGAAGAACAGCAGGATCGTCGCCCACAAAAGCGACTTTTCGGCACCGGAAAAGCCCTGGCCGACGGTGATCCAGTGGAACCAGACGGTGACCAGCAGCACGACCATGCCGGCGAAGGCGGCGGGGCGGGTCAACAGGCCGATGGCGATCAAAATGCCGCCGAAGAATTCGGTGCAGGACAAAAGCAGCGACCAGAACGCTCCGGGATAGAAACCGAGCCCTTCGACCATCTCGGCGGCGCCGAAAGGATTGGTGATCTTCTGCGAGCCATGGATGGTGAGAAACCCGCCGGCGACGACGCGCAGCAGGGTTTCGGCCCCATCATGCAGCGACGAATACAGGCGGCCAAGCACCGGAATGATCAGTCTGCCGCGGGAAGCGTCGGTGGTTACGGACATCGTAGCTCCTGTTGTTGTGATGACCCCTCGCAAACGCCCGATGGCTCCCGTCAAGTCAAGTTAACAAAAGTTAACTTTCGGGATCATGTTTTGGGGCGAGGACGATAGAACGCAGAAAACCCCGCCGAAGCGGGGTTTTCCGGGTGACGCAACGGTCGAGACAGGGCTCGAGGCGGCTGACCTGAGACGGCTAACAGCATGGCGTAATATCAGTACGCCCGCCCGGCCCTAAACGCATCCGACAGAAGACACCGACCGGGCAAACCCAACCCGGCAGCTATTGGTCGCTGCGATCGGCAGAAAGGTTCAGCCAAGGCACGGAAAATTCGTTGTCGCAGGACTGCTTCAGCCGGAATAGCGCTCGGCGAATTCGGAAATGCGCTGCACCACCGCTTTGGGGGCGTTTATGCCCCGCGCCTGCGCCTTTTCCGCCGCTTCGGCGCGGGCGCGGCCCGGCACATGCACGCCAAAGCGCCGGCGCAGCCGGTCGAGCTGGTCCTTCATGCGTTGCTCGAAATCCGGATCGAGCAGTTTTGGCTCGACGGCGAGCACGAACAGGCCGGTTCCCGGGCTGTCCGGTCCATCGGTGAACCACGGCGCGTCGAGCGACCAGTTGGCGCCCGACAGGCCGGCCGCCAGCACTTCGACCATCAGCGCGATGTTGGCGCCGCGCTGGCCGCCGAAGGCCAGCATGGCGCCCTTCATGGCCGCCCCGGGATCGGTGGTCGGATTGCCGCTGGCGTCCAACGCCCAGCCTTCGGGAATCTTCTTGCCGTCCTCGGCCGCCTTGCGGATGTTGACGAAGGCGGTGGCGCTCGACGACTGATCGATGACCAGCGGCGCGCCATCGGCGGCGGGTGCCGCAAACGACATCGGATTGGTGCAATAGACCGGCTTGACCGAGCCCGAGCCCGCCAGCACGGCCGGCCCGTTGGTGGCGGCGAAAGAGACCATTCCGAGCTGCGCCAGACGCCCGGTGAAATAGCCGAGCGCGCCGCACGTATAGGCATTCTTTTGCGAGAAGATGGCGACGCCGAACAGCTTTGCCGCCTTGGCGAGGTCGTCGATGGTGCGGTCGAAGCCGGTATGCGCCAACCCGCCGCGCGCATCGGAGAGATAGACGGCGAGCGCCGGCCGGGTGATCACCGGGTCGGCATTGCCGTCGATGCGGCCGGCCTCCAGCGCTTCGAGATAGTCGATGAAATGCGTCAGCCCGACGGTCGAAAGCCCTTCCGCCTCGGCGGCGATGATCGATGCGGTGAGCGACTGCGCCGCCTCCTCATTGGCGCCGGCGCCGAGCGCCGCCATCCGGCACAGCCCTGTTGCCTGATCGAGACTGAGTTGCATCATGATGGTCCTGCGCTTTTGGAATCTGAATTGGCGCCGGATGGTTTAGCAGCACACGCGGCAGCCTTGGTGTTGAAAATCGTCCACGACTGCAAGAAAAGCGGCTGATACCTCCGCGCCTGCCATTGCCATGGCAGAGCAGGTGCCGCTAGCCAACCTTGTTGGGGATCCTGGCCTCGATCTTGCTGAAGGCGAACACCAGTATGCCGGTGATGATCATGTAGATCAGCGCCAGCAGCAGCAATGGTTCGTAGGTCAAGTAGGTGTCTTGCCGGACCTTGGACGAGACGGCGAATATGTCGATGACGCTGATCGTCGCCACCAGCGGCGTCGACTTCAGCTGCAGCACGGTTTCGCCGGTCAGCGTCGGCAGTGCCCGGTAGATGGCTTGTGGTAGCCAGATCCGGCGGAAAATCTTCCAGCGGCTCATGCCGAAGGCGCGGGCTGCTTCCAACTGCCCTTTCGGGACGCCGGCAAAGGCGCCGCGCATAACTTCGCCCTCATAACCGGCGAAGGACAAGGTCAGCGCCAGCACGCCATAAGGCCAGGCCTGCCTGAGATACGGCCACATCCAGGATTCGCGGATCCACGGAAATTGCGGAAACAGCGAGCCCAGCCCGTAATAGAGCAGCCACAGCTGGATCAGCAGCGGCGTGCCGCGGATGACGGTGCAGAATGTCTTGGCCGGGACGGAAAACCAGATCGGACCGGCGGCCTGCGCCAGCCCGAGCGGTACGGCCAGCAGGAAGCCCAGGAAGCAGGTGACGGCCAGGATCCACAGCGAACGCCAGATGCCGAGCAGGCCCATTTCGTAATATTGCGGCAGCCAGTCCCAGCGCATGAAGAAGATGGCGCTCAGCACCAGGCCGATGGCGATCAGGATCAGCACGATGCGATGCGGCTGCAGCCACAGCGATGTCCGCGCGGCAACATTGATAATCGTCGCCTCTCCGGCCATCAGCGGGCTTCCTTGATCGAAGGCATGCCGCGCCTGGACCGCGCCTCGACGCGACCGATGAGGAAGTTCGAGATCAATGACACCACAAGATAGAGGAGGGCTGCAGCAAAAAAGAAGGTAAAATAGGCCTTGGTCACTCCCGCCGCCTGCCGCGTCGCCAGCGCCAGTTCTTCGAAGCCGACGACAGCCAGAAGTGCGGTGTCCTTGGTGGCGATCAGCCATAGATTGGCTAGCCCCGGTATGGCAAAAGGCAGCATTGCCGGCAGCGTTATGCGCCGCAGCATCAGGCCAGGCGACATGCCGTAGGCACGGGCAGCTTCGATTTGCCCCTGCGGTATCGCCAGGATGGCGCCCCGGATCACTTCGGTCGAATAGGCGCCCTGGACGAAGCCGAGCACGGCGATGCCCGCAGCAAGGCCGCTAATGTCGAGGCGCTGATAGCCGAGCGCCGCCAGCAGCTGGTTTATCAAATCGGTGCCGGCGTAATAGAGCAGCAGGATCAGCACCAGTTCCGGCACGGCGCGCACGACAGTGGTGTAGACGGCGAGCAGGTCGCGCACCACCGGTCCGCCATAGAGTTTGCCGAAGGCGCCGGCGGTGCCGATCATAAGACCGAGGCATGTCGCGCCGAGTGCGATCTCCAGCGAATGCAGAAGGCCGAACAGGAGCTTCCCACCCCAGCCTGGCGGGTTGTACGAAAGGAGCTCTATGATGCCGGCCGCCGAGGCCGAAAGAAGTGCGTCGATCAGCGTCGCCCCCCGGATTGCTGGCTCTAACCGCCGACGGCAGCGCCGGCGGCAAGCATGTCTGGGAAAGATCGGGCCGAGAGGCATGGCGCTGGCGCCATGCCCCTGGCTCATGCGAGGATCGTCAGTTCGACTGCGCGCCGCCGCCGCCGTAAATGTCGAAATCGAAGTACTTCTTCGAGATCTCGTCATATTTGCCGTTTGAGCGGATCGCCTTGATGCCGGCGTTGATCTTGCCCTTCAGCTCGGTGTCGTCCTTGCGCACGCCGGCGCCGACGCCCGGTCCAAGCACCTCGTCATCCGGAGCCACCATGCCCTTCAGGTCGCAGCAGGCCTTGCCCTGGTCCGACTTGAGGAATTCGCCGAGCGCGATGGAATCGGCCTGCACCGCGTCGAGACGGCCGGCGGCAAGATCGTTGTTTGCCTCGTCCTGGGTCTGGTATTCCTTGATCTCGGCAGCCGTCGCGCCGAAATGCTTCTTGGCGTAGACGGCATGCACGGTCGACACCTGCACGCCGACGATCTTGCCCTTGAGGTCATCTGGCGTGGAGCCGAATTTCTGGTCTTTCGGGCCGATGATGGCGGTCGGCGTGTTGTAGTACTTGTCCGAGAAGTCGATGGTCTTCTCGCGTTCGGCGGTGATCGACATCGAGGCGACGATGAGGTCGATCTTTTTGGTCGTCAGCGCCGGGATGATGCCGTCCCAGCCGACCGGCGTGATGACGCAGTCGAGCTTCTCCTCGGCGCACACGGCGTCGATGAAGTCGATTTCCCAGCCGACCCATTTGCCCGAAGCGTCCGGCGAGGCGAAGGGCGGATAGGGCTCGGCGGCGACGCCGATCTTGACCGGATCGGCCTTGGCCACACCCATGGCGGCGACGCCGAGCAGCAGCGCTGCGGCTAATGTTTTCAGAACAGTCTTCATTTTCACGACTCCCAGTTTGTTGTTGGTTCCCGGTTTTCTTCCGTCCCGGCTTTCCTAGCCGATGTTGCGGATGAACTGCTTCAGCCTTTCGGATTTCGGTGCGCCGAAAATCTGCTCCGGCGGCCCCTCTTCCTCGACCAGCCCGTTGTAGAGGTAGACGACATGCGTCGCGACCTCGCGGGCGAACTTCATTTCATGCGTAACCAGCACCATGGTGCGGCCTTCACGCGCCAGGTCGCCGATGACCTTCAGCACCTCGCCGACCAGTTCGGGGTCGAGCGCCGATGTCGGCTCGTCGAACAGCATGACGCGCGGATTGATGGCCAGAGCGCGGGCGATCGCCGCACGCTGCTGCTGGCCGCCGGAGAGATAGGCCGGATAGACGTCGCGCTTTTCGGCGAGGCCGACGCGAGACAGCAGTTTTTCGGCTTCCTTGATCGCCACGTCGCGCTTGACGCCCAGAACATGCACCGGAACCTCGATGACGTTCTCGATCAGCGTCATGTGGCTCCACAGGTTGAAATTCTGGAACACCATGCCGAGCTTGGAGCGGATGCGTTCGATCTGCCTGCGGTCGGCCGGAATGGTATGGCCGTGGCTGTCGGCCTTCAGCTTGATCTCCTCGCCATTGACGCGGATGATGCCGCTGGTCGGGTTTTCCAGGCAGTTGATGCAGCGCAAGAGCGTCGATTTGCCGGAGCCGGAGCCGCCGATGATGGCGATCACCTCGCCGTCGCGCGCCGACAGCGAGACGCCCTTCAGCACATGCAGCTGGCCGAATTTCTTGTGCAGGTTCTCGACATGGATGGCTTCGGCGGCGCTGTTCTGCGCCTTGCCGGATGGGACTGTGGCGGCTCCCGTCACGCTCACCGTGTGACCTCTGCCACAGGGTCGGCGGCAGATCGTCGAACGTCTATCCGGCTAATCAACATACGCTGTATTGCCCGCTCCAGACTTCAGCATGGACCCAACAGCGCGAGCCCGTCAATCCCGCTCATTACGGCACTTGCAGCCTTATTGTGCAAGTGTATAAATAGCCTTCAATGAAATTTCTTCCATTTTTTTCACCCTGAGCACGGCATTGAAAAGGGCACTGATGAGCGCTTTCGGATCACAGTCCATGGCGGCGCCGTTGCGGCGTGTGTTGATGCGATCGGCAGCCAATGCCATGCGCGGCGCCGACAGGGCCAGCTGGCACTATGGCCCGGGATTCGACCCCGCGAAAGCGGCGTCGCAGCACGCAGCCTTCGCTGAACTGGTGGCGGCTTCCGGCGCCCAGATCGAATGGATCGATGACAAGGCCGACGGCCTGTCGGATTCGGTATTCACGCACGACCCGTCGCTGATGACCGACCACGGCGCGCTGATCCTGTCCATGGGCAAGCCGTTGCGCGAGAGCGAGCCATCGCTGCATGAGGAAACCTACACGCGCCTGGGCATTCCCATCCTCGGCCGCGTTCAGGCTCCCGGCCAGGTCGAAGGCGGTGATTGCGTATGGCTGGATGCCAGCACGCTGGTGATCGGACGCGGTGTGCGCTCCAACCAGGAAGGCATCCAGCAGGTTTCCAACCTGCTGGCGCCGCATGGCATTTCCGTCTACGGCTTCGACCTGCCGCTGTGGCAAGGCGAAGAGGCGTGTCTGCATCTGATGTCGGTGATCAGCCCGCTGGCCGACGACCTCGCTCTGGTCTATTCGCCGCTTCTGCCGGCGGCGTTCTATCAGTTGCTGAAGGCGCGCGGCATCCGGCTGGTCGAGGGCGACGCCGAAGAGTTCGCCGCCTCCAACGGCCTCAGCCTGAACGTGCTGCCGACCAGCCCGCACAAGGTCATTGCCGTCGCGGGCTTTCCCAAGACCAGGGCTGCGATGGAAGCCGCCGGCTGCACGGTTGAAATCTTCGAGGCGGATGCGCTCTGCATCGCATGCGAAGGCGGGCCGACATGCCTGACGCGGCCGATCCTGAGGCAATGAATGCGCGCCGCAAGTTCCGCCGCGAGGGCGAGGAACGGCGGCGGCAGGATTTGATCGACGCGACGCTTGCCAGCGTGGCCGAACATGGCCTGGAGGGCGCCAGCCTGCGCACCATCGCCTTGCGCGCCGGCGTCACCGCCGGGCTGATCAGGCATTATTTCCCAGGCAAGGAAGAATTGCTGCAGGAAGCCTATGCAACGCTGATGGGCTGCATGACCGAGCAGGCGAAAGCGGCCTTGATCATGGAAAACGCCTCGCCGCGCCAACGCCTTGCGGCTTTCATCACCGCCAACCTCAACGCGCCGATCATCGACGCACGCGTGTTTTCGCTCTGGGCAACCTTCATCGGCCGCGCCGGTGCGGATCCGAGCCTGGCTCGCGCCCACCGCGAAGGCTATCTCGGCTTTCGCAACGAGGTGGAAGCGGTGGTGGCTGAAGTGCTCGGCGCTGAACAGCGCATGCCGGACGCAACCGAGCTGCGCCACCATGCCATTGCCATCAACGCGATCATCGACGGGCTCTGGGTAGAAGGCTGCCTGGCTGGCGAGATGTTCGCGCCTGGCGAATTGGCCACGATTGGCATCAAAGCTATCGAAGCCGAGCTCGGCCTCGCGCCGGAAGAGGGAGAAGATAAGTGACGACCATCGGCGAAGCCCTCATCACCTTGCTCGAGGCGCATGGCGTCGACACCGTCTTCGGCATTCCCGGCGTCCATACAGTCGAGCTTTACCGGGGACTGGCGCGCTCGAAAATCCGCCACATCACGCCACGTCACGAACAGGGCGCCGGTTTCATGGCAGACGGCTATGCCCGCGCCAGCGGCAGGCCGGGCGTCGCCTTCGTCATCACCGGGCCGGGGTTGACCAACACCATCACCGCCATGGGCCAGGCGCGCGCCGATTCGGTGCCGATGCTGGTGATTTCGGGCGTCAATGCGATGCCGACGCTGGGCAAGGGGCTGGGCTTCCTGCATGAGCTGCCGGACCAGCGCGGCATGATGGAAAAGGTGGCGCTGTTTTCGCAGCGCGTCACCGAGGCCAGCGAATTGCCCGGCGCACTGGCGCGGGCTTTCACGCTGTTTTCGTCCTCGCGGCCAGGTCCTGTGCATATCGAGATCCCGACCGATGTCATGGTCAAGCCGGCCGGTGGCATTGCTGCCATGCTGAGCAATGTAGCACCGCCGGCACCGGATGGCGCAGCCATTGCAGAAGCCGCCAAGTTGATCGCAGCCGCGCGCCGGCCACTGATCCTGGTCGGCGGCGGCGCCAAGCGTGCCGAACAGCCATTGCAGCTTCTGGCCGAGCGGCTCGGCGCGCCCGTGGTGCAGACCGCCAATGCGCGCGGCCTGCTGCACGCCCATCCGCTTTGCGTGCCTGCCAGCCCCAGCCTGAAAGCGGTTCGTGCGCTGATGGCCGACGCCGATCTGGTCATCGCCGCCGGCACCGAGTTCGGCCCGACCGACTATGACGGTTACAGCGATGGCGGCTTCGTGCTGCCCGCCAATCTGATCCGCATCGATATCGGCGCCGACCAGCTCGCCCGCCGCCCGGTGAGCGTCGGCATCCAGGCCGATTGCGCCGACGCGCTTCATGCGCTGCTCGGCGCGATCGCCCCTGATCATACCGCGGCGAAGGACGGCGAGAGCCGCGCCGACGCGGCGCGAAAGGCGGCCTTTGCGGAATTGAGCCCGGCCTATGCCGCGCAGGTGCATGCCGTGGAAACCATCCGCGACGCCTTGCCTGGCGCCATCATCGTCGGCGATTCCACGCAGCCGATCTACGCCGCCAACCTCTATTACGACCATGACCGGCCGGGCGGCTGGTTCAACGCCGCCACCGGATTCGGCGCCCTCGGCTACGGACCGCCGGCGGCGATCGGTGCCGCCCTTGCCATGCCCGGCGTGCCCGTGGTTTGCCTCACCGGTGACGGCGGCTTCCAGTTCACGCTGCCGGAGCTGGGTGCAGCCCTCGATGCGCCGGCGCCGGTCATCTTCGTCGTCTGGAACAACAGGGGCTATCGCGAGATCGAAACGTCCATGCTCGACGTCGGCGTCGAGCCGGTCGGCGTGTCGCCGGCGCCGCCGGATTTCTGCAAGCTGGCCGAGGCCTACGGCATATCAGCCGAACGGCTTGCCGGCACCGCTGGCCTCGCCGATGCGCTCAAACGCGCACGCGCAACCGGGCTGCCTCAAATCATCGAAATTACCATCGACTGACGCTTTTGCTGCGCGCCGCAAGACCATGCGCCGGCAAAGGGTACAGGTCGGCGGCTTCGAGCGATGCAAAGACGCAACAACTGCCATGCCGAGATGGCGGTTGAGTGATCGGGCAAAAGGCGCGACGCTCTGCGTCGGCGCGGCATAACAAGCGACATAATCATAAGAAACGACAGGAGCGGTCATAGGATGACGGAAACACTTCAAGGCAGGCATATCGTGGTCACCGGCGGCACCGGAGCGTTGGGTGCGGCCGTAGTCGGCAAACTGCTGGCCGACGGCGCGATTTGTCACGTGCCCAACGCCCATGCCTCGGCCCCTTCGCATTTTCCCTTCTCAGTGCATGAGCGCGTCAAGCTGGCGCACAATGTCGATCTCGCCGATCCGGCCAAGGTCGATGCCTTCTATGCCGGTGTTCCCGATCTGTGGGCCTCAATCCATCTGGCCGGCGGTTTCGCCATGGCGCCGGTGGAGAAGATCGAATCCGCGTCCTTTGCCGAAATGATGGACACCAACGCCCGCACCGCCTTCCTGTGCTGCCGCGCGGCAGTGCGCTCCATGCTGGCCTCAACCACAGCGGGCCGCATCGTCAACGTTACGGCGCGCGCCGGGCTCGACCCGCGCCGCGGTGCCGGAATGGTCGCCTATACCGCCAGCAAGGCTGCTGTCGCGGCAATGACGGTGGCGATGGCCGAGGAGCTCAAGCACAAGGGCATACTGGTCAACGCTGTTGCGCCTTCGACGCTCGACACACCGGCCAATCGCGCCGACATGCCGGACGCCGATTTCAGCAAATGGGTCAGCCTCGAAGCCGCCGCCGAGGCGATCGCCTATCTCGCATCGCCGGCCAATCTGGCGATGAGCGGCACGCTGGTGCCACTCTACGGCCGCGCCTGAGCGGACATCGCTGCAACAGGGCAGGCGGCGTCCGATCCATCGGCATTGCGGTAGCTGTAGAGCCGCAGCGGCGAGGCAGCATCCGTCGGACATTCCCTGAGCCAAAGCGGGGGATGGCCTTCCATCAGGGCGGCTGCGAATGGATAGGCGTTGCTCAGATTTGGCAAAGGCGGGTCTCTCCACGCGCAAAGCGCGACATGCGTTGCCCTGGACGCATCGAGAAACACGCGCGGGTCGGCGGTCGAGGGATCGAGAAAGCGATAGCTGCGTTCGATGCCCAGGGCGGACGGGTGGTTGGGCACCGCCACCACCTTGGGCCCCTCGGCGAGAGCCAGAAAATGCGCTCCGATCACCGGTGGTGCCAGAACGACGGCGCCTGCCGGCCAACCCTGTTGCTCAAAGTGGCTGAGATCGCAACTGTCGGCGAACTCGGCGGCGGCAATGACTGCCTGGGGTGTCCGCACCGACAGATGGTACAGCGCCATCGCCACTGACAAAACCAGACCGGGAACGATCAGCGCATATCGCCGCGATGCCACCGGCGCATCCGACTTCAACCAGTCGCCCACCCTGGCATCTGCCGGCAGGAACCCGTTGAGAACGAAGACCAGGCCGATGCTCGAAAAAAGCGGCAGATAGCGAAAATAGCGGAAATAGCCGATCGCCAGAACCAGCGCGAGCAGCGAGAACAGAGCGAGGATGACGAGAGGCCGCTTTGCGCCGTTCCGATTGAGGCAAAGGACGGCAGGGGCAAGCCCGCCGACAAACATCAGCACCATGCTGGGAAAACTTGCCGACAAAACAAAATCGGGACGCCGAAACAGGCTCAGCTCCTGCGGGATATTGTCGAGCGCGTTGCTGCGGACATAGGCATCGAGCGTGGCATAGGGGCCGGCCGCGCATTGCGGAAACAACAGCAGCAGCACCGCAAGGCTGGCCGCTGCAAAGGCCAGCAGAATGATCCCGCGCACGGCCGATGTGCCGCGCTCGCCCGCCAGCACAGGCGCGACCGCGAATGACAACCCGGCGCAAAGCAAAGCCAGCATGTGAGGCGTTGAATAGGTGTCGCATTTGGCAACGGCGTAGGCTGACGGCGGCACGATGACGACAAACAGGGCGCAGGCGCCGATCGCCAGGCTCAGGCCGAATGCGGAGAGCCTGCCCGATCCGTCCTGCCGGAGAAAGACGAAGTCGTAGGCGTAGATTGCCAGGACGAGTGCGTAGAATGGCGCGAACTCTATAGAGATTGCGAGTGCCAGAGCCGCCAATATGCCGTTGATGAAGGCGGCTGCGCGCTTTTGCGACAAGGTCAGCACCAATGTCGCCAGAAGCAGAAGAATTTGCAGATTGTGGTAGTCGACCCGGCCGGGCGCGAACTCGAAGAATGCACGCATGGCGAAGATCGAGGCCAGGGGCAATACGAACCGCGGGTTGGCAAATCCCAAAGCAATCAGCAGCCGGTTGTAGCAATAAATCGCAGGCGCAAGCAGCAGCAGCGGAACGACAAAACTCGCCGTCATCACCGACGGCTCAAAACCGGCGAACGGCATGATCAGGCTGGCGAATGCCGCGTATGGGAGGTCGCCGATCCATGGCCAATGGCTGACATAGGGCTCCGGCTGGAGAATGCCGGGCAAGGTGCGATCAAAAATGCGCCCCGTTTCCAGAAACGTGCGGATCTCATGCAGCTTCACAAGATCGTCCGCATCGCCATTGAGCGGGAGGCCCAATGACCGCAGGACAATCAGAAATGCCGCGATGGCCATAAAGCAGAAAAAGGTCGGCGACGTTGCGTAGCCTGCTCGCAGCGGCGAACGTTGTGAATCAACGCCAGAGTTCATGCGACTTCTGTCTCCGTATGGTCGAGACATAAGCGAAGAAGATTGTGTTTGCGTAAAACGCACCGGTTGCAGCGGGATCTCGGTCGACAGGTCGCTTAAGGCGCGGCAGCCGGCGCATGGCTTGCCTGTTCTGCCCGGTAGGCAGGGCTCAGCCGGCGGTTCTCCTGAACGCTCGGCAGGCGCCCGCTATCCAGCCCGCGGGCAAGCGCTGCTCTCGGGCGTTGGGCTCCGGCAGCTCATTTGCAGACGAGCTTGCCCATTTGCAGCTTGAACTTGCGCGGTCCGGGCATCTGTTCGGCGCTCGAGTCGTCGATAACAAACACTTCGAGCGTGCAGCCGCCGCCACCCACCCGGTAGTGGTCGTTTCCAATGTGCTCGATCAGGTCGATTGGGCCATGGTTTTCCAGCCTGCGCGCGACATCGCTGCTGTCGGTGATGGCGTCGATCTCGGCCTTGCGCTGCCAGTAGGGCGGCAACGCCGACGACGCGGCTACTGTGCCGATCAACAGGAATGCTGCGACAAAACCGATGCGAGTCATAGGGCCTCCGATGGTTTGGCTACCAATGGCGGCCTTTGCCCGACCTCGCCTGATCTACAGCGGAAGTTGGCCGTTCAAGCATGGCCGCCGCCAACGCTTCCACAGCATTAGCAGAACCCACGACTATGTCAGGTTGGAGGCGCCCGCCTGCATGATCTCGACCTCATCGCCTATGGAAATTGTGCCGGCGTTGTTTGGTATCGCGTTCTGGCCGAAGATGATGCCACCCTTGGCCGAGCGATGGAGTTTGCCAAGCGTCTGCAACGGCTCGCGCGGGTCCGGCTGCTCGCCGCTGAGGGGATCGCGGGTGGTGATGACACAGCGCGAGCAGGGCTTTGCGATCCGCAATTCGACAGAGCCGATGCGGATCGTCTTCCAGCTGTCTTCAGGCCATGCGCCTTCCGCGTCGATGACGATGTTCGGGCGAAACCGCGCCATCTCGACGGGCCTGGCAAGATGGCTGTTCAGATGCTCCAGCGAGCCCGTCGTGGCGATCAGCAGCGGAAAACCATCGGCAAAGCCGACATAGTCGCCGGGCTGGCCGAATTCCGGATCGACCGGCCGGTTTTTCGGATCGTCGAAATAGACGAGATCGACGGGCCGGCCAAGAATGGTTGAGAGATAGGCGCCGGCGGCCGGATCGCCCGACCGCGCAGGAACCATATCCTTCCAGATCTTGACCTGTCGGAGTGCGGTGCCAGGGCCGGGAGCCTCGACGGCGTGCAAACCATGCCGGTCATGTTTCAACAGGATGCCCGTGCCACGATGCTCGACGTCGATCGTCGTCATATCAGGTATCTGGCGAATGGTGAGGAACTGTCCGTCCTTGTCGACGACCATCCAGCGGCGGTCGCCTTCCATACCCATGATCTCTATGTCGGCGCTCTGCACGGCATGGCCGCGCAAGCTCTTGACCGGATAGCGATAGAGTTCGACGACCTTCATGCGCAGTGCTTTTCTGTTGCCCAAAGGGCGGGGCTTCCCATGTTTATGCCGGCAAACGACATGAGCGCGACCCTACAGCCGCGCGTGCGGAATTGAAGGGGGTGCACAGTCTTTGTCTTGTGCCAACCGTGTCGCCGCGCATGAAAAAACCCGCGAGCCTTGCGGCCCGCGGGTTTTCTTGTCCAAGCCGCGCGCGAGGCGCGGCCGAAGCGGCTTAGCTGCCCTGCTTCTTCAGCGCGGCGCCGAGGATGTCGCCCAGCGAAGCGCCGGAGTCGGTCGAACCGTACTGTGCCACGGCTTCCTTCTCTTCAGCGATTTCCAGCGCCTTGATCGAGACCTGCAGCTTGCGGGTCTTCTTGTCGAAGGCGATGACGCGGGCGTCCAGCTTCTGGCCGACGGAGAAGCGCTCGGGGCGCTGCTCGTCACGGTCACGGCTGAGGTCGTTGCGCTTGATGAAGGTCTCGATGCCGCTGTCGACCAGCCGCACTTCCAGACCGCCATCCTTGATGCCGGTGACTTCGCAGGTGACGACCGCGTTCTTGCGCAGTTCGCCTGAAGTCGCGGCTTCGCCGACCGTATCCTTGGCCAGCTGCTTGATGCCGAGCGAGATGCGCTCCTTGTCGATGTCGACGTCGAGCACCTGCGCCTTGACCATGTCGCCGCGATTGTACTCTTCGATGACCTGCTCGCCCGGACGGGTCCAGTCGAGGTCGGAAAGGTGCACCATGCCGTCCACGTCGCCTTCGAGGCCGATGAACAGGCCGAACTCGGTCTTGTTCTTGACCTCGCCCTCGACCTGGCTGCCGACCGGATGGCTCGAGGCGAAAGCCTGCCACGGGTTTTCCAGCGTCTGCTTGAGGCCGAGCGAGATGCGGCGCTTGGCCGGATCGACTTCGAGCACCACAACATCGACTTCCTGCGTCGTCGACAGGATCTTGCCGGGGTGCACGTTCTTCTTGGTCCACGACATTTCCGAAACGTGGATAAGGCCTTCGATGCCCGGCTCCAGCT
Organism: Hyphomicrobiales bacterium; assembly: GCA_900472295.1. Lineage (GTDB taxonomy): Bacteria > Pseudomonadota > Alphaproteobacteria > Rhizobiales > Rhizobiaceae > Mesorhizobium. The sequence goes on from UCIA01000014.1 coordinate 101,045, forward strand.
CGACGAACGCGCCGTAGTCGGTGATGTTGGTGACGGTACCCTTGATCTTCTTGCCGATCGGGAACTTGGTGCCGATCTCGGACCACGGATCGCTCTCGAGCTGCTTCATGCCGAGCGAGATACGGTGGGTTTCCTGGTTGATGCGGATGATCTGCACCTTGACCGTCTGGCCGATGTTGAGGATTTCGGTCGGATGGTTGACGCGGCGCCATGCCATGTCGGTAACATGCAGCAGGCCATCGATGCCGCCGAGGTCGACGAACGCACCGTAATCGGTGATGTTCTTGACGACGCCTTCGACAACCTGGCCTTCTTCGAGGTTCTGCACGATTTCCGAACGCTGTTCGGCGCGGCTTTCCTCGAGCACGGTGCGGCGCGACACCACGATGTTGCCGCGGCGGCGATCCATCTTGAGGATCTCGAAGGGCTGCGGGTTGTGCATCAGCGGGGAGACATCGCGGATCGGGCGGATATCGACCTGGCTGCGCGGCAGGAAGGCCACGGCGCCGTCGAGGTCGACGGTGAAGCCGCCCTTGACCTGGTTGAAGATGACGCCTTCGACGCGCTCACCCTTGGTGAACTTCTCTTCGAGCTTGACCCAGCTCTCTTCGCGGCGGGCCTTGTCGCGCGACAGGACGGCTTCGCCCAGTGCGTTCTCGATGCGCTCGACCATGACTTCGACAGTGTCGCCGACCTTGAGGGTCGAGTCCTTGCCCTTGACGCCGAATTCCTTCAGCGGCACGCGGCCTTCGACCTTGAGGCCGACATCGATGATGGCCATGTCTTTTTCGATCGCCAGGATCGTGCCCTTGACGACCTGACCTTCGCCGGAGTGACCGGTGGTAAATGATTCTTCGAGCAGGCTCGCGAAATCGTCGCGAGTGGGATTTGCAGCTGACATATTTTCTCCTGGAGTGCCCCGCATGTTCTGAGCGGGACGGGCGCCGTGGGTTAGCGTTGCGTTGGCCTGCCGGCGTTCCGGGCTGCAAAAGCCCTGGGCCGCTTTTAAAGCGGCAATTCCGGCGCATGAAGAATGCTGGCAGGCTGGTTCGTGCCCGATATGGGTATTTTCTTCGTTTCCGGCAATCGGAACGCGAGGAAAACCTCAGATCAGGCTTTATCTCTCTTGGCCAAGGCGTCGTCGATGATCGTTTTGGCCGCCAGAAACGCGGCCTCTATAGCCATTTCGGAGGTATCAAGCAAGTGCGCGTCGGCGGCGGGCTTCAAGGGCGAGTCGGCGCGGCCCATGTCGCGCTCGTCGCGGCGCACGATATCGGCGAGGATTTCGGCAAAGTTGGCGGAGCCGCCGATGCTTTCGATCTCGGCCAGCCGCCGCTGCGCCCGCACCTGCGCACTCGCCGTCACATAGAGTTTGATGTCGGCATCGGGGCACACCACAGTGCCGATGTCGCGACCGTCCAGCACCGCGCCCGGCGGCGTCTTGGCGAAGTCGCGCTGCTTTTCGACCAGGATGCGCCGCACGGTAGGGTAAACCGCGACTTTCGAGGCCGCTTCGCCAACCGCGTGCGCCGACAGCACTGCGCGGTCGAGCTTCGCCAGATCGACCTGGCGGGCGGCGGTCTCGGCCGCCGAGACATTGTCGAGCGGCAGTGCGTGCTGGATGAGCGCGTAGGCGACAGCGCGATAGGTGAGGCCGGTGTCGAGCAGGTTCAGCCGGTAGTGGTCGGCAAGCCTGCGGGCAAGGGTGCCTTTGCCGGCTCCGGCGGGGCCGTCGATGGCGATGGTGAAGACGTGGGTCATTGGCAGGCCAACGAAGGGTACGGGCGCCGCGATCCTTCGCGCCCCCCNNGGGGGGCGCTGTCCCGCCAACATCTCTGCTCGCTTTGCGCTTGCCATCAACCTACCCGATCTCCGCACCCAGCCCCGTCATCAGCCCCATGAACTCCGGAAAGCTCGTCGCGATCATGGCTGCATCATCAATGGTCACCGGCTTTTCCGTCGCCAGCCCCATCACCAGAAAACTCATGGCGATGCGATGGTCGAGATGGGTCTGCACGGCTGCGTTCCGATCATTGCTCCCCAGCCCCTTGCCGCCCGGCTTGCCGCGCACGGCCAGACTGGCTTCACCCTCCGTGCAGTCGACGCCGTTGAGCTTCAACCCATTGGCAACCGCCGCCAGCCGGTCGGATTCCTTCACCCGTAGCTCTTCCAGCCCCTGCATCAGCGTCTCGCCCTCGGCGAAACTGGCGGCAACCGCCAGCACGGGATACTCGTCGATCATCGACGGCGCCCGCTCCGGCGGCACGGTGACGCCTTTGAGCTCGGAGTAACGCACGCGCAGGTCGGCGACATCCTCGCCGCCGGCATTGCGCGGGTTCAAGATGTCGATCTGACCGCCCATCTCCTGCAGCGTCAGCAAAAGGCCGGTGCGGGTCGGGTTCATCAGCACGTTTTCGATTGTAATGTCCGAGCCTGGCACGATCAGTGCCGCCACCAGCGGGAAGCCGGCCGAGGAGGGGTCGCCGGGCACAGCGATGGTCTGCCCCGTCAGCTTGCCCTGGCCTTCGATGAAGATATGGCGCACGCCACGCTCGTCGGTCTCGACCGACAGATTGGCGCCGAATCCTCTAAGCATCTTTTCAGTGTGGTCGCGCGTCATCACCGGTTCGATCACGGTGGTGATGCCCGGTGTATTGAGGCCGGCGAGCAGCACCGCCGACTTCACCTGCGCCGAGGCCATCGGCACGCGGTAGGTGATGGGGGCCGCGTGCTTCGGACCACGCAGCGTGATCGGCATGCGGTCGCCGGGTGTGGCCTTCAGCACCTGCACGCCCATCTGGCGCAAGGGTTCGAGCACGCGGCCCATCGGACGGCCGGACAGAGAGGCGTCGCCGATGAAGGTGGTTTCCATGTCATAGGTGCCGACAAGCCCCATGGTGAGACGCGAGCCGGTGCCGGCATTGCCGAAGTCGAGTGGTCCCTCAGGCTGCAGCAGCGCGCCATTGCCGGTGCCGCGGATCACCCACTCAGTGCCGCGCTTCTCGATATGCGCGCCCATCGCCTTCATGGCGGTGCCGGTGCGCATCACGTCCTCGCCTACCAGCAGGCCGGTGATCCGGGTTTCACCGGAGGCGAGCCCGCCGAACATGAAGGAACGGTGCGAAATCGACTTGTCGCCCGGCACGCGGGCGGTGCCGGAAAGGGCGGAGGATTTACGGGCGGTGGCCGGCTTGGCAGCGGCGGCGTGTGACATGGAATTTCCCTGGACGGAATGCCGGCGCACCGGCGCTTTTCATTTGTTGCGGCGGTCTCGTATCACGGCAGGGGGCGATGGTCATCCCCATGGTCGTCACTTGGCGCGAGGCCTTTCAGTGCTTGGTTTTGTGACGCCGGCTTTTCGCTTTGACAGCGCGGTAAACTGTGGTTAAGGGGACCACTCTTTTACTGACGAGGCTTGACGTGGCAAAAAACGAACTTGGCACAAAGCGTGTCGACCCTGAAACGGGCCGAAAATTCTACGACCTGAACAAGGACCCGATCGTCTCGCCCTATACGGGCAAGACCTATCCGCGTTCCTATTTCGAGGACGGCAAGATCGCCGCCCTCGAAGAGGAAGAGGAAGTGGCCGAGAAGGAAGTGGACGCCGAGGAAGAAGAGGGCGTTGAAGTCGTCTCGCTTGAAGAGGCCGACGAGGACGTCAAGGGCGGCGACGACCTTCCCGATCTTGGCGATGACGAGGACGATGTCGACCTGGGCGACGACGAGGACGATACTTTCCTTGCCGACGAAGAGGAAGAAGATGACGACGTCGCTGACATGATCGGCGTCGGCGACGACGACGACGAAGTCTAAGAACGCTTCGAACGCATGCATTTAGCGGCCTTCGCGGGCTGTGACGAAAAAGCGGCCCTCGAAGGCTTGATCTTCAGGGAAGGCGGGGTTAGAAGCCGCCTGCACTAAACGGCGCGGTCTTGAAAATCGCGCCGGACCTCTACGCCGGCAACGGCGCCGGCCGACTGCCGGAGTGGGGCCATAGCTCAGTTGGGAGAGCGCTTGAATGGCATTCAAGAGGTCGTCGGTTCGATTCCGATTGGCTCCACCAGTCATCTTCTGAGGATTTCAAACAGTTAAGCTGTCTGCTGGACGGATCTGCGCCCTCCGAAGGCAGAAGTTCCAGGCTCGAATCCTGTCCGGCGCGGCATTGCCGCAGTTCGCTTGCCGACAACTATTCCTTCTGGAATTGACAGGGCCAACTTTCAGGCCTCGTCAAGCCAGAAGGCAACTCGGTCCGGGCGTCTCCGCAAGCCATGTTGAGCTGCCATTGGGACAGACCCGACGAATTGGAAAGATCGAGGCCCTCGATACGGGTCAGAAAGAGAAAAGCGCCGTTAAAGTCTATCGGCGTCGTGAACGTCGCCCCTCGGAAGTCCGCCCGCGCGAGATTGGCAAACGAAAAGCGGCTGCCGCTGATATCGGCGTCATGGAACTGCGCACGCCCCAATTCCGCCTTTGTGAAATCAACCTTGGTCAGATTGGTGTCCTGGAAATTCGAGCGCTGCAGTTCCGCGCTCGCAAACACAGCACCCTGCGCGTCCATACGGCTGAAGTCGGTCCTGTAGGCTTCGATTTTGTCGAACCGGGCGCCTTTGGCGGTCGAGTCGGCCAAGGAAGCACGCACAAGCGTTGCCTTCTCAAAATTTGCCGCAAGGAGATTGCTGTTCCTGAGGTCGGTCGAAGTGAAATCAACACCGAACAGGTTCGCTCCGCTCAGGTCCTGTCCTTCTAGGATGAGAAGCTTTTTGTCACACTCCTGCCAATCGACGCCAGGCGTCGCGGCTGCGGCGCAATTTTGAGCGGCAGCGGTGGTCTGACAAGCAAAGACAGTGCAAACCGCCAGAACCAAGCCGGATGCGCCGCAAGCTCTGGTTCGTCTCAAAGTCATTGCCGCTGGACCTCTGTGCTGCTCGCCGACAATCAACCTTACCACATCTGCTGACACTCGAGCCACGGAGACGACCGCCGTCACAGTTGGCGCATTTCTCATATTCAAGCTTTGATGTTAACCAACCGATCCGCTAAACAGAATGAAAGAAAGGCCCTATGAATGGCATTCAAGAGGTCGTCTGCTCGATTCCGATTGGCTCCACCAAACAGTCTCCTGCCGATACTCGGCCTGGCGGCATTCATGCTTGCCGCCTGTCAGTCGGCTCCCGAACCAGCGCCTGCTCCAGCCCCGGCACCTCAACCCATGGCGCCCGCAGCGATCTCCGACGGCGGGGCGGTTCTCGATTCATCTGTGGTGGTCACGCCCCCCGGCGAGGGCATTCCGGCCAAATATGCCGCGTTTTCCGGCATATGGGGTGGGCAGCTGGACGGGATGTATGACGGCAAGCTCGCCGTGCTGACGATTACGCGCGGCGGCAATGTCACCGCCACCTACGCCTGGGGCGATCTCGCCGACAACAAGCCGGGCGTGGCCGACGGCGAAGGCAAGATTTCCGGCAGCACGTTGAAACTGCGGCGCCTTCCCAATGGCGGCGACGTCAGCGCGGCCATGCAGCCGGACGGTACGCTGGCAGTCACCTACGGGCTTGCCGATCGCACCTATACGGGCACGTTCAGCAAGCAATAATCGATCTGCCGTGGCTGGCCTTGGCGTCGATCAGTGCAAGCCAAATTCGCGCAGCAATTCTTCGCGATAGCGCACGAAGCGGCTTTCGCTGCGCTCGCGCGGGCGTGGCAGGTCGATGTCGATCAATCGTGCCGCGCCGCCCTTCTCCTTGGGCAGGATAAGCACCCGGTCGGCAAGATAGATCGCCTCTTCCAGGTCGTGGGTGACCATCACCATGGTGACGTTCTCCTCGCTCCAGATGCGCGCCAGTTCCTCCTGCATGCCGATCTTGGTCATGGCGTCCAGCGCCCCCAGCGGTTCGTCGAGCAGAAGGATCTCGGGCTGGACGGTGAGTGCCCGGGCAATGCCGACGCGCTGCGCCATGCCGCCTGAAAGCTGGCTCGGAAAAGCATCGGCGAATTCAGAGAGGCCAACCAGCGCGATGTAGAAGCGGGCCCGTTCCTCGGCTTCTTGCTTTGGAACACCGCGCACTTCGAGGCCGAAAGCGACATTGCCGAGCACGCTCAGCCACGGCAGCAGCCGCGGTTCCTGGAAGATCACGGCGCGCTCGGCGCCGACGCCATGCACCGGCTGGCCGTCGATCGCGACGCCGCCGCTGTCGGCCGTCTCCAGCCCGGCAAGAATGCGCAGCAGCGTGGTCTTGCCGGAGCCGCTGGCGCCGACGATGACCAGGCATTCCCCCGAACGTATCTCGAGATTGAGTGTCCGCAGCACGGCAAGCTGGCGTCCGCCGAGACTGAAGGATTTGGAGAGGTCGCGGATCGAAACCTCTCCGCCACGGTTTGTACCGGTCATCGCAGCGTTCAATTCGTCTTGGTTTCGCCGGGCCGGTACAGAATGTCGGCGGCTTTCAACTTGCCCTTGGCCAGGCGACCGTCGCGTTCCAGCACGGCGACCCAGAAATCGATGTCGCGATCCGTCGCTTGTGCACCTTCCCGCAGGCCGAAGCCGGTCCAGTAGCGGGCGAGATCGCCGTTTTCGCCGCGCTTGTTGAGGATGTCGGCCAGCACCTTGCGGGCTTCGTCCGGGTTCTGGCGCGACCAGTCCGAGGCGCGCGCCGACTGTTCGACGAAGTTGCGCGCCGCATCCGGATTGGCGGCAATGAAGTCGCGCCTGAGCACAACGAAGCCGCCGGCGAGTTCGCCGAGCACCTGGGTATCGTCAAATATGCCGCGCACGCCGCCATTGGCGACCAGCGCGCCGGCAAAGGTCGCCTGCCAGTAGCCTAGGCCGGCAATATCGACCTGGCGCGAGCGCAAGGTCTGTTCCAGCTGCGGGCCGGGCACGACAATCAGGTTGGCGGCAGTCGGTGGCAGGCCGACGCTATGCAGGGCCTCGCGCACCGTATAGTCGAGATGGGCGCCAAGCGTGTTGACCGAGATGGTCTTGCCGGCAATGTCGGCGATCGATTTGATCGGGCTGTCCTCCAGCACGTAGAAGACGCTCTTCACATCCTTGTTGATGCCGTTGCTCGGATACGCCGCGACGAAGTCGTTGCCGCCGGAGATCGAGTTGATCACCGCCGCTGTGGCGGCCGAGCCGATGTCGACGCTGCCGGAGGACAGCGCAAACAGCGATTCCGGTCCGCCGCCGACATAGCCGACATTTTCCAGTTCGACGCCCAGCCCCTTGTAGTAGCCGAGCTCGTAGGCCAGCTCATGCGGCGAGATGCTGCCGCGGCTGGCGAGGTAGCGAAATTTGACGGGTGCGGCCTGGGCAAAGGCGAAGCGGGGCAGGCCGACGGCGATGAGGCCGGCGGCAAGCGGCGCGCCGGCAAGCAGGGAACGGCGGGTGATTTTCATGATCCGGTCTTTCCTGGTTGAGGTGGGGGCTGCTCAGTTGACAGGTTTGCTCCAACGACAGAGCCGCCGCTGCAGGGCGACCAGCGCCTGGTTGGCGATCAGGCCGAGGCCGGCGAGGATGACGATTGCCGCGAACATCAGCGGGATCTGGAAATTGTACTGCGCGTTCATCACCTGGAAGCCGATGCCCTTGTTGGCGCCGATCATCTCGGAGGCGATCAAAAGCAGCAGCGCCGTGGTGGCGCTCAGCCGCAAGCCGACGAAGATCGACGGCACGGCGCCCGGCAGCACGACGCGGCGAAATACGGTGAGCCGGCTGGCGCCATAGACGCGCGCCATTTCGAGCAGCTTGGGATCGACTTCCTTGACGCCGCTGGTGGTGTTGAGCAGCAGCGGAAACAGCGTCGCCCAGAAGATGACGAAGACCTTGGAGGTTTCGCCGAGCCCCAGCAGCAGGATGAACACCGGATACAGCGCCAGCGCCGACGTCTGCCGGAACACCTGCAGGATAGGATCGAGCGCGGTTTCGACCGAACGCACCTGGCCCATGAACAGGCCAAGCGGAATGGCGACCGCGACGGCCGCGGCAAAGGCAATGCCGGCGCGCTGCAGGCTGATGGCGATGTCGCCGAGCAGGCTGCCGCCGGCAAGCCCCTTCCAGAGCGCAGCGACGATCATGTCGATCGGCGGCAGCACCGCCGCGTTGACCCAGCCGACGCTGCTCGCCACTTGCCAGAGCACCAGGAAACCGACGAGCACCCCGTAGCGCGACAGGAAGCGGAGAGCTGCCCGGCCGCCGAGGTGCAGGAAATCCCGGCCAAGCCCGGTTTCGCTGCGGCTGGCGCGGATGGTGATCGGCCGATCGATGTGCTGCAATGTCATCGCTTCACCCCATTGATTGCCAAGGTCATTCGGCGGCCAGGACAGTCGAGCGTGCGACAGTCCACGGGTTTTCCGGGCGCCTGAGGCCGAGGTTTTCGCGCAATGTCCGGCCTTCATAGGCCGTGCGGAACAGGCCGCGCCGCTGCAGTTCGGGAATCACCAGGTCGACGAAATCGTCGAGCGCGCCGGGCAGCCAGGGCGGCAGGATGTTGAAGCCGTCGGCCGCCTCGCTGGTGAACCATTCCTCCAGCTGGTCGGCGACCTGTACTGCACTGCCGACGATGGTGTAGTGGCCGCGCGCCGTCGCCACCCATTGATAGAGCTGGCGGATGCTGAAGTTGTGCTCGTCGGCAATCTGCCGGATCAGCGCCTGGCGGCTCTTCATGCCTTCGGTCTCCTTGCTCGGCGGCAGCGGGCCGTCGAGCGGATAACCCCTGATGTCGAGCGTCTGGCCGGCAAGCCCGTTGAGCAAGGCGACGCCGTCTTCGGGCAGGATGAGGTCGTTGAGCTGTTCATATTTGGCGCGGGCTTCTTCCTCGGTGCGACCGACGAAGGGCGCAACGCCGGGCATGATCAGCACCTGGTCGGGATCGCGGCCGGCTTGCGCCACGCGCGCCTTGATGTCGCGGTAGAATTCCTGCGCCGTCTCAAGCTTCTGATGGGCGGTAAAGATGACCTCGGCCGAATGCGCGGCAAGCCCGCGTCCGTCTTCCGACTGTCCGGCTTGTACGACAACCGGATGACCCTGCACCGGACGCGGCACATTGAGCGGACCCTTGACGCTGAAATGCTCGCCCTTGTGGTCGATGTCGTGCAACTTGTCCTTGTCGTAGAAGCGGCCCGACTGCTTGTCGCGGATGAAGGCGTCATCCTCCCAGCTGTCCCACAGCGCCTTGACCGTCTCGACATGCTCATGCGCCCTGGCATAGCGCACGGCATGGTTGGGCTGGACATCGCGGTTGAAATTGCGCGCCGTCTCGTCGCCGGCCGAGGTCACCACGTTCCAGCCGGCGCGGCCGTTCGACAACAGGTCGAGCGAGGCGAATTTGCGCGCCAGCGTATAGGGCTCCTCATAGGTGGTGGAGGCGGTAGCGATGAAGCCGAGATGCGTGGTCAGCGGCGCCAGCGCCGCAAACAGCGTCACCGGCTCGAAGCCGGCGATCTTGGCGTTGCCGCCCTCGCGGGCGCCGAGGCCGACGGTCAGGTTGTCGGCCAGGAAATAGGCGTCGAACAGGCCGCGTTCGGCGGTCAGTGCCAATTGCTTGTGGAATTCGAAATTGGTTGCGCCGTCGGCCGGCGCATCGGGATGGCGCCAGGCGGCGATATGCTGGCCGCCGCCGGGCAGGAAGGCGCCCAGCTTGATCTGCCGCGGCTTGCTGTCGGACTTGCTGGCTCGGGTCATTGCAGGCTCGTCCTCTGATCTATGCGGCTGGTCTATGCGGGAAGAAACGGTGTGTTCCTGGTCTTTCAGGCGGCACGGACGACGCTGTAGGGCACGCCGACCGCGCGGCAGGCCTCGCCCACCGCCTGGCGGGCTCGCGCCTGGACGGCCTCGGACACCAGCACGCCATCGGCGAAATCCTTGTCCGAGGCGTAGATCGCGGTAGGCAAGGTCTGCGCTTCGAAGAAGCCGAACAGCGGCCGCAACTGGTGCTCGACGACGAGCGAATGGCGCTCGCCGCCGCCTGTTGCCGCGAGGATGATCGGCTTGCCGCGCAGCGATGTCGGGTCGAGCAGGTCGAAGAAATGCTTGAACAGTCCGGTATAGCTGCCCTTGAAGGTCGGCGAACCGACCACCAGCACATCGGCGCTGAGCACCTGCTCGACAATGGCGCGCGCAGCGTCATCGAGGTCGCCAAATCGTCTTGCCGGCGGGAAGGACGGACCGAGATCCTCGATGTCGAAAACGCTCAGAGCAGCGCCTGCGCGGCTCGCCACTTCACCGGCGATGTGGCTGACGAAGGCCTTGGTCTTCGATGGACGGGTCGGGTTACCCGACAGTCCCACCACCAGCTTTTTCGACATCCGAGGCTCCTTGCACGATTGGCTATCCGCATTAAGCCTACCGATTTTGTAGAATTAAATGAGCGAGAAGATTTCAAAACCAGCCCGTCAAGCGAATGGAGTTTGCGGCACATCGCCTTTCCTTGGTTCATTTGGCCCAAAGCGACGCGGCAGATGCGGGTTCGATATCCCGCCGGCACTGGCAAATAGAGACAATCCTGTCGCTTTAAACGCTGATGGGTATCGTCGCGAAACCGTCAAGGGTTCTCGCCATTGACACTGCGTCGCATGAGGGTCGATTGAACCCAATCGCACGGGCGACGAAGTAGGGGCCTGCAAAGAACAGGATGCGAGCGTATGAAAAAGATCGGCTTTCTTTCCTTCGGCCATTGGTCGCCGTCGTCGCAATCGCAGACGCGCTCGGCCTCCGATGCGCTGCTGCAGTCGATCGACCTCGCCGTCGCCGCCGAGGAACTCGGCGCGGACGGCGCCTATTTCCGTGTCCATCACTTTGCCCGTCAGCTGGCTTCGCCGTTTCCGCTCATGGCCGCGGTCGGTGCCCGCACCAGCCGTATCGAGATCGGCACCGCCGTCATCGACATGCGCTACGAAAATCCGCTCTACATGGCCGAGGATGCCGGTGCGGCCGACCTGATCGCCGGCGGCCGGCTGCAGCTTGGCATCAGCCGTGGCTCGCCGGAGCAGGTGATCGACGGTTGGCGTTATTTCGGCTACGTGCCGCAGGACGGCAAAAGCGACGCCGACATGGCGCGCAGCCATGCCGAGGTTTTCCTCGACGTGTTGCGCGGGCAAGGTTTCGCGCAGCCCAATCCAAGGTCGATGTTTCCCAATCCGCCCGGAATGCTGCGGCTCGAGCCGTTCTCGGACGGCTTGCGCGACCGCATCTGGTGGGGCGCCGCCACCAACGCCACGGCCGTATGGGCGGCCAAGCTCGGCATGAACCTGCAAAGTTCGACGTTGAAATTTGACGAAAGCGGCCAGCCGCTCCACATCCAGCAGGCCGAACAGATCCGCGCTTATCGCGCGGCGTGGAAGGAAGCCGGCCATGCGCGCGAGCCGCGCGTGTCGGTCAGCCGCAGCATCTTCGCACTGGTGAACGACCGCGACCGCGCCTATTTCGGCGGCAACGACAGCGAGGACCATTTTGGTTACATCGAGCCCGAGAAGCGCGCCGTCTTTGGCCGCTCCTATGCCGCCGAGCCCGATGTGCTGGTCAAGCAGCTGAAAGAGGATGAAGCGATCGCCGAGGCCGACACGCTGCTTCTGACTGTCCCCAACCAGCTCGGCGTCGACTACAACGCCCACGTCATCGAGGCGATCCTGAAGCACGTCGCGCCGGCTTTAGGCTGGCGCTGACAGGCCGCGGCACGCCGCTGCGATTAGAGATCGCTTGCATCTCGCCAGCAGGCGATCAGGTGACCATCCCCGGCCTGCCTGACGGGCGGTTGCGCCGTTCGGCAGTCGGGTAGCGCCACCGGGCAGCGGCTGGCGAAGGCGCATCCGGAGGCTTCGGCATCGTGTGCCGCGAGATCAAGCTGAGCCGGAGCCTTCGGCGCCGTCTCATCCGAGGACGCGGCCAGCAGCAGCTTCGTATAGGGATGGTTGGGGCCGCGAAAAATCTGATCGGAGGAACCGGTCTCGACCAGGCGACCGCGATAAAGCACGCCGATCCTGTCGGCCATATAGCGCACCACCCTGAGGTCGTGGCTGATGAACAAATAGGTCGTGTCCTTGTCGCGCTGCAAATCGTTGAGCAGATTGAGCACGGTCGCCTGCACGGAGACGTCAAGCGCCGAGGTCGGCTCATCCAACACGACGAGTTTGGGCACGCCGGCAAAGGCGCGCGCAATGGCCGCCCGCTGGCGCTGGCCGCCGGACAGCGATCGTGGCTTCTGGTCGACGGTTGCGGCGGCAAGGCGCACCGAGGCCAGAAGGTCGCCGACGCGCTGCTTCACCTCGCCGCGACTAAAGCCCGCCAGCCGCCGCAGCGGACGGCCCAGAATCCTGCCGATCCGTTGGCGTGGATTGAGCGTGCGGTCGGGTGACTGGAACACCATCTGCACGTCGCGGCGTTCGCTCAGGCTTCGCTTCTCGACGCGCGGCGCCACAGTGCTGCCAAACAGTTCGACCGATCCGGCCTTCGGCACCTGCAGGCCGGTGACGATCCTGGCCAGTGTCGACTTGCCGGAGCCGGATTCGCCGATCAGGCCGAATGTCTCGCCCTGGCCGATCTGCAAATCGATGTCGTGGAGTACGGCTTGCGCGCCGAAGGCATGGCTGATGCCTTTGCAGGCGACGGCGATCGGACGCGCGGCTTCTGTATGATCGAGGTGCGAAGGCACAGGAGAGAGCGGGCCAGCTGTGTGCGTCTCGGCCAGCCTGCCGTCGCGCTTGGTGAAATTGAGCGCCGGGATCGAGGCAATCAGCGCTTTGGTGTAGGCATGCGCCGGGTTCTCGAAGACATCGTTGGCGATGCCGCTTTCGACCACCGACCCCGACTGCATCACGGCCACCCGGTCGCAGGCGCGCCGCACCATGTTGATGTCGTGGCTGATCAGCAAGACGCTGGTCTTATGGTCGCGGCGCAAATCCTGCAGGATGGCGATGATTTCGGACTGGACGCTGGCGTCGAGCGCCGTCGTCGGTTCGTCCAGCACCAGCAGCGACGGGTCGAGCGCAATGGCAATGGCGATGTTGGCGCGCTGCTGCATGCCGCCGGAGAGTTCATGCGGATAGAGGTCGAGCACCCGTTCGGGATTGCTCACCCTGACGCGGCCGAGCAATTCGGCGGCGCGTCCGCGCGCCTCGTCCTGGCGCACCGGACGATGCCGCATGATCGTCTCGGTGATCTGCCGGCCAATCGTCATGGCCGGATTGAGCGCGGCGCCCGGATGCTGATAGACCGCCGCGATACGATCGCCCCTTAGCCGGCGAAGCTGCTCGGGCGAGAGATCACGGATCTCGCGGCCCTGGAATTCGAGCGCGGACGCCGCGACCTGGGCGTTGCGCGGCAGGTAGCGCAAAATAGCGAGCGCCACCGAGCTCTTTCCCGATCCGGACTCGCCGACAAGGCCGAGTGCTTCGCCTTCGCCGATGGTGAGCGACACGCCGTTGACGGCGGGATGCGATCCCCGGCGCCCGTCATAGGCGACGGTGAGCTGCTCGACGTTCAAAACCGATGACGACATGTCTTGCTTGAAACCACTTTCTTCCGGCGCGGCCTTCGAGGGCAATCGCTTCCGCTTGCGCAACATATAATCTCTATAAAATTACTCGAATAAGGTTCGAGCGCAATCTACCTTTCATCGCTCAGGAGAGATTGTCGCAGCCGTTCAGGGTAGCGCGACGGTCGTCTGAAGCAGTTCTGGAAGGAGACCGGCATGGCACGCGACCACATGATCCTCAGCGCATTTTTCTTCAATCCGCAGGGCGATCATCGCATGTCATGGCGCCATCCGCGCGCGCCGGGACGCGAGGTGCTGGACTTCGATTTCTACAGGGATCTCGTGCAGGCAGCCGAGCGCGCCAGGATCGATACGATCTTCGTCGCCGACCATGTCGCGATCTGGGATTCAGTGCAAAGCGGCGTCGCGCATTATGCCAATGCCCGTCTCGAGCCATTGACGCTGCTGTCGGCGCTAGCCGGCGTGACCAAACATATCGGCCTGATCACCACCGCGTCGAGCTCCTACAGCGAGCCCTACAATGTCGCGCGCATGTTCGCCTCGCTGGACCATATCAGCAAGGGCAGGGCGTCGTGGAACGTCGTGACCTCGGCCATGGACGAGGAGGCGCGCAATTTCGGCCGCGACGGCAATATCGAGCATGCCTTCCGCTATGAACGCGCCACCGAATTCCTCGATATCGTCAAGGCGCTGTGGGACAGCTGGGAAGATGAGGCCCTGCTTCTCGACAAGGCATCGGGCTACTTCGCCGATCCCGACAAGGTTCATGCCATCAATCACAAGGGCCAGCACTTCAAGGTGCGCGGGCCGCTCAATGTCTCGCGTCCGCCACAGGGCCATCCGCTGATCGTCCAGGCCGGCTCTTCCGAAGACGGCAAGAATTTCGCCACCGCCCACGCCGACGCGCATTTCGCCATCTACAGCACAAGGGAAGACGGCATCAAGTACCGGCAGGACATCAATGAGCGCCTCGCTTGCTACGGCCGCAAGCCCGAGAGCTTCAAGATCCTGCCGGGCATTTTGCCGATCGTCGCGGCTTCAGAAGCCGAAGGCCGCGAGCGGCAGGAGTATTTGCAGAGCTTGCTTCCCGACCGCGTCGGCATCGATCTTCTTTCCAGCTGGAGCGGCGTCGATCTCTCCGCCTATCCGCCGGACGGCCCGCTGCCGCCGCTGCCGGACGAGAGCACGTTCAATGGCGGCCGCACCTCGCTCAACCGCGTCAAGGAATGGTCGAAGCAGAACCTCACTCTGCGCGAGATCGCCCGCAAGCTTGCCAACAGCGGTTCGGTGCCGACCGTCGTCGGCACGCCCAACCAGATCGCCGACCAGTTGCAGGACTGGTTCGAGGCAGGTGCTGCCGACGGCTTCAACCTGATGTTCCCGCTGCTGCCCGAGGACTGGGTGAATTTTGCCGAGCAGGTCGTGCCGGAACTGCAGCGCCGCGGCGTATTCCCAACCGAATACGCGCCGGGAACGCTGCGCGACCGTTTCGGCCTGGCGCGGCCGCCCAATCGCTTTGCCGAACAGCGCGACAATGCGCGCGCCGTATCCTGACCGGGAGCAACCGATATGACTGCAGCCCCCAAACTTCAGCCCCGCGAGGCCACGGCTCCGCAGCTCATCAACGTCCTGCACAGCCCCAAGCGCATCCGGGTCAAATTCGCCGGCCGCACCATCGCCGACAGCCGCAACGTCCTGGTGCTGCGCTCCAACCATTTCCTGCCGATCTATTTCTTCCCGGCCTCCGCGGTGGATCGCTCAGCTCTGAAGCCCTCCGAGCATCGCCAGCCGCATCCCGTCGGCGGCGAGACCACCTATTGGGATCTGGAGACGGGAGGGAAAGCTTCTCCCAACGCCGCCTGGTCGTTTATCTCCCCACCGGACGAAAACCTGTCGCCGCTGGCAGGGCGCATCGCCTTCACCTGGACGGCTGTCGACCAATGGTTCGAGGAGGAGGAAGAGGTCTTCGTCCACGCCCGCGACCCATACGCCCGCATCGACGTCCTGCAGAGCTCAAGCCATGTCCAGATCTGGTTCGACGGCGAACTGATCGCCGACAGCCATCGCCCGGTGCTGCTGTTCGAGACGCATCTGCCGACGCGGTTCTATCTGCATCCCGACGATGTCAGGCTGGACCGGCTGGTCGCCTCGGACAGTACAACGCGCTGTCCCTACAAGGGCATCGCCTCCTACTGGTCCGGCCGGCGCGCGGACGGCTCGGTGAGCCCTGATATCGCCTGGAGCTACCGCGATCCCATTGCCGAAATGCCCAAGATCAAGGGCCTCATCGCCTTCTACCCGCAAGCCGTCGACCGCATCCATCTCGACGGCGAGCCTGTCGCCTAGAGCAATTCCAGGAAAAGTGTGAGCGGTTTTCCGTCCGGAATTGCGCAAAAACAAAGACTTAGCATCCTTTCAACAGTCATTCAGACAGGGGTTTCAAAATGACCAAACGCAACGATATCGATACGCTTCGCAATCTGTCGGGCGACATCTGGAATGTCGCCGTCGACGAACACCAGGCCGGCTTCCTCAAACGCCGCGATCTGCTGAAATACGCCGCCCTGATCGGCCTCACCGGCTTTGTCGCATCGCAGGGGCTGGTTGGTTTCGGCACGGCGCGCGCTGCCGGCACCGGCGGCACGGTCCGCGTCGGGCTGGGACAGCCGACCAAGGCCATCGATCCCGTCTCGATCACCGATCCGGCCAGCATCGGCGTCATCAGCCAGGTCGGCGAATATCTTATCCTCGACGATCCCAAGGATGGTCTGCAGCCGAAGCTCGCTCTGTCCTGGGAGGCCGACGAGACCGCCAGCCGCTGGACCTTCAAATTGCGGCCGGGCGTGAAATTCCATGATGGCCGCACAGTCACCGCCAAGGATGTGGTGGCGAGCTTCGAGCGGCTGGTCGATCCGGCCAGCGGTTCGTCGGCGCTGTCGGCTTACAAAGGCATCCTGTCCAAGGGCGGCGCCAAGGTCGTCGACGACGAAACCATCGCCTTCGATCTCGACGGCCCCAACAGTAACTTCCCCTTCTATGTCTCCTCCGACGTCTACAACGCCGTCATCTTGCCAGCCGACTATGCCGGTGATTTCGAAAAGACTTTCAACGGCACCGGCCCGTTCAAGCTCGAATCCTTCCGCCCCAAGCAAGGCGCCAGCTTCGTGCGCAACACCGACTATTGGGGCGACAAGGCGCTGCCCGACCGCGTCGAGATCAAGTTCTTCGACGATGAGCAGGCGCAGGTGCTGGCGCTGCAGGCCGGCCAGCTCGACGTCATCCCGAGCACGACGCGGCTTGAACTGGCGATCGAGGGCAATCCCAACTTCAAGCTCTTGAGCGTCCAGGCAAGCTCGCATGACGAGGTGCATCTGCGGACTGACCAGGCGCCGTTCACCGACAAGCGTATTCGCCGCGCACTGGCGCTCACCATCGACCGCGAGGCGGTGGTCAAGGGCTTGCTCAAGGGTCGCGCCATTGTCGGCAACGACACCCCGTTTGCGCCGATCTTCCCGTCGGCCGATCCCTCGGTGCCGCAGCGCAAGCAGGATATCGCCGAGGCCAAGCGCCTGCTTGGCGAGGCCGGCGTGCCGAACGGTTTCCCGGTGACGCTGACCACCGAGCGGGCCTATGACATTCCCGACTATGCCGTGATCATCCAGAACTTCGCCAGGAAGGTCGGCATCGACATCAAGCTCAACGTTCTGCCGCAGGACGCCTACTACGGTTCGGCGAAGTTCGGCTCCTCGCCATGGCTCGATTCCAATCTCGGCATTACCGATTTCGGTCATCGCGGCACGCCCGACATCTTCCTCAACGCCACGCTGAAGAGCTCGGGCGCCTGGAACGCGGCGCATTTCAACAACCCGGCCTATGACGGGTTGCTGCTGGAGTACGGCAAGGCCCGCGACCTTCAGGCGCAACGCCTTGCCGCCGGCAAGATACAGACGCTGCTGCTCGATGAGACGCCGCTGATCATCAGCTACTTCTCGCAGTACAGCCGCATCGTCTCGTCGAAAGTCGAGGGCGTCCGCTTCACGGCGATCTCGCATTTGCTGCTCGACCGCGTCACCTTCGCCCAGGCATGATCGTGAACCGTCCAGCCGTGCCAGGAGCTGTAACGCGATGCTGACCGGCCGCACGTTGTCGGTGCGGGCAGCCACGCTTCTGCTCACGCTGTGGCTGGTCAGCATGCTGGTTTTCTTCGCCGGGCAGGTTCTGCCCGGCGATGTCGGCCGCCTTATGCTCGGGCCGTTCGCCGATGCCGAGGCGGTCGCGGCGTTGAACAAGCAGCTGGGCGCCGACCAGCCGGTCCTTGTCCAGTACTGGCACTGGTTCAGCAATGCGCTGTCAGGCGATTTCGGCACCTCGCTGTCGCTTCGCCTGCCGGTGGCGCCCTTCGTTCTGGAAAGCCTCAAACGCTCGGCGGCTCTTGCCGGCGTCATCCTCGTCTTCTTGCTGCCGCTCGGCATCGGCGCCGGCATCATTGCCGGGCTCAACCAGGGCCGGTTTATCGACCGGCTGATCGTGCTTGCCGGCGTGTCCTTCGGCATTGTTCCGGACTTCGTCTCCGGCCTGCTGGTGCTCATCGTGTTCGGCCTGTGGCTGAACTGGTTCCCGATCACCGGCGCTGCGCCCGATGGCGCCGGGCTGTGGGTCAGCTTCTATTATCTGATCCTGCCGGCGCTGCCGCTGGTGCTGAATCTTGCCGGCTACATCGCCCGCATGACGCGGGCCGGCGTGATCGAGGCGCTGGCCGCCGATTATACCCGCACCGCCGTCCTCAAAGGACTTGAGCGGCGCGAAATCCTCACCCGGCACGTGCTGCGCAATGCGCTGACGCCGACCATTGCCGTGCTGGCGACGCAGACCGGCTACATGCTTGGCGGACTGGTGGTGATCGAAGCGCTGTTCGGCATCCAGGGCCTCGGAAACCTCGTCCTCAACGCCGCCAAGGCGCGCGACTTCCCGATGCTCGAGGCTGGCGTGCTGGTGATGGCGACAATCTTCGTACTGTCTGCGGCGACTGGCGATCTCGTCAACGCCTTGCTCGATCCGCGGCAACGCCGCCGTATGTCGTCATGATGGATGTGTGACACCATGATGGAGCTGATGGAGTTTCCGGTGCCGCGCCGTGGCGCGCTGGGCTGGCTGTCAACAAGCCGGCTCCGCGAGGCCATTTTGCAGCTACCGCCCTCGGTGATCGTCGGCTCGCTGATCCTGTTGTTCTGGGTCGGCTGTGCCATCTTCGGCAGCCTGTTTGTGCCCTACGATCCCTATGCCGAGGATTTCCTCGTCATGCTGGCGCCGCCTGACGCCGCGCATTGGTTCGGCACCGACCAGCTCGGCCGCGACGTGCTGTCGCGCATCGTCGTCGGCTCGCGCGACATCCTGCTGGTCGCGCCGGCAGCAACCTTGCTCGGCGTTGCCGCCGGCAGCGTGCTTGGCCTCGTGCTTGGCTATTTCGACGGGCTGGTCGACGCCATCGGCGCCAGGCTGCTCGACACGCTGATGGCCTTTCCCTTCATCGTTCTCGTCACCATGACGCTGGTCGCGCTCGGCCCGTCGAACCTCACCGTCATCCTGGTGATCGGCATTGCCTATGCGCCGCTGGTGGCAAGGACGGTACGCGCCGCCGTGCGCGAGCAGCGCGAGCGCGACTATGTCAGCGCCGCCCGCCTGGGCGGCGAGAGTTCCCTTGCCATCATGTTCCTGGAAATCCTGCCCAATATCAGGGAAACAATCCTCATCGAGCTGGTCACCCGCCTCGGCTACGCCTTTTTCTCCATCGCCACGCTGAGCTTCCTCGGCCTCGGCATCCAGCCGCCTTCCGCCGATTGGGGGCTGGCCGTGGCCGACGGCTACGGCTTCCTGACCGGCGGGAAATGGTGGGTGGTGATCTTCAACTCCGCCGCTATCGTTTCGTTGGTCATGGCCACCAATCTGATCGCGCAAGGCATGGGCGCCTTCGAAAACAGCGACAGGTGAAGATCGGCACTCGGGCGCGCAGCAAAGCTGACGCGCAATCCTGGGCCGTGCGCTAAAATCCTTCCTCGTGATTCGGTCCCGGATGGGCCTCAAAACAAGGAGCGGCATGAGCAAGGCCCTTAGTACATTCGCATTGGTTGCATTGTTCACCGCATTGCTGATGGCGCTCAGCCTGGCGGTGGCCAGGCACGGTTATCCCTATGGCGCGATTGGAGTGAGGCGGCTGGACGGCATTGCCGATGCCGGCTCGTTCCTGCCGCTCGCCGCCGTCTATTTCTTCAGCGCCATGCTGATGATGATCTTGCCGATCCGGGCCGCCGGCATTGTGCTCACCCATGCGGCGGACGCGCTGTTCTGGGCAACGATCGCCCTGTTCGCAACCATTGTCGGCTGCCTCCTCGCCCGCTGGGCGTTCGGCCAGAGCAGCGTGCTGTGGGCACTGCTCAACTGGCGCTTCCTGTTTGCCGTCGCTATCGTCGGCTGCCATTTCACCATGAACGAGCTGCGCCGCAACATCCTGCTCCGAAGCCTGTTCTTCGTCATCTTTGCCGCGGCAACGCTGGCCTGCCTGTTCTGGACTTTCCCGGCCTGACAAGGGGGCCGCTTAATTTCTTCGGTTTTGAGCTCGCGGCTTTCGCAGCCGCGCGCCATCGGCTATCCAGTCTGCAGCCAATTTCTGCCCTCACAGCGCCGTCATTTGTCTGATAAATGAATCAGGCATACGGCACTGCCAGCAAACTATGACAAGGAAGACCGCGACATGACCCTGTTCCGCAAGAATCTGATCGATGGCGAGTGGGTCGGCGACGCCGGCTCGCGCAACATCAACCCGTCCGATACCGGCGATGTCGTCGGCGAGTATGCCTCGGCGGGTGCCGAACAGGCCAAACAGGCCATCGCGGCGGCAAAAGCCGCCTTCCCCGCCTGGTCGCGATCGGCGCCTCTGGTGCGCCACGCGGTGCTGAAAAAGGCCTCGGACGAGATCATGGCGCGCAAGGACGAGATCGGCCGCGCGCTGTCGCGCGAGGAAGGCAAGACGCTGGCCGAAGGCATTGGCGAGACCATCCGCGCCGCCCAGATATTCGATTTCTTCGCCGGCGAGACGCTGCGCCTGTCGGGCGAACTGGTGCCCAGCGTGCGGCCGGGCGTCGGCGTTGAGATCACCCGCGAAGCCGTCGGCGTCGTCGGCATCATCACGCCGTGGAATTTCCCGATCGCCATTCCCACCTGGAAGATCGCGCCGGCGCTCGCCCACGGCAACACCATCGTCTTCAAGCCGGCCGAACTGGTACCGGAGAGCGCCTGGACCATTGTCGACATCCTGCACCGCGCCGGCCTGCCGAAAGGCGTGCTCAATTTGGTCATGGGCAAGGGTTCGGTGGTTGGCCAGGCCATGCTCGACAGCCCTGACCTCAACGCCATCACCTTCACCGGCTCCGTCGGCACCGGCAAACGCGTCGCCGCGGCCAGCGTCGAGCACATGCGAAAATTCCAGCTCGAAATGGGCGGCAAGAACCCGATGGTCGTGCTCGACGACGCCGACCTCGCCATAGCGGTCGATTGCGCCATCAACGGCGCCTATTTCTCGACCGGCCAGCGTTGCACGGCCTCCTCGCGCCTGGTGGTGACCGAGGGCATTCACGACCGCTTCGTCGCCGCGCTCAAGGAGCGCCTGGAAAAGCTCGTCATCGGCGATGCGCTCGACGCCAAGACCCAGATCGGCCCGGTGGTCGATGCGAGCCAGCTCAAGCAGGACGAGGACTACATTGCCATCGGCAGCCAGGAAGGCGCCAACCTCGCTTTCGGCGGCGAGCGGCTCGACCGCGAAACGCCCGGCTTTTACCTCAGGCCGGCCCTGTTCACCGAGAGCACCAACGCCATGCGCATTTCGCGCGAGGAAATCTTCGGCCCGGTCGCCAACGTCATCCGCGTCAAGGATTATGACGAAGCGCTGGCCGTCGCCAACGACACCCCCTTCGGCCTGACCTCCGGCATCTGCACCTCCAGCCTCAAGCACGCCACGCATTTCCGGCGCAATTCCGAAGCCGGCATGGTGATGGTCAATCTGCCCACCGCCGGTGTCGATTTCCACGTCCCGTTCGGCGGCCGCAAGGGTTCGAGCTACGGCCCGCGCGAGCAGGGCCGCTACGCCGCGGAATTCTACACCACGGTGAAGACAGCCTACACCTTTGCCGGCTGATCCTCGGATGTATCGATGACTTCGGCCAAAGAGGACCTGACCTGGCTCAACCCGCCGCCGCACCACGTGTTCGGGCCCGGCACGGTGCATGTGCGCACCGCCAAGGAGACCGATTTCTGGCGCGAGACCTTCTACGGTTTCTGGCGTGACAACGGTCATTTCCTCTACCGCCCGGTCGAGGGTGACTTCAGCGCCGAAGTCACCGTCAAGGGCGACTACAAGGTGCTCTACGACCAGGCCGGATTGATGCTGCGGCTGAGCGAAACGCACTGGATCAAGGCCGGCATCGAATACACTGACGGGCTGGCCTACTTTTCCGTCGTCGTCACCAACGACACCTCAGACTGGTCGCTGGTCGCCATTGCGGCCGGCGCTGAAGGCGTTCGCATCCGCCTGACCCGCCACGCCGAGGCGATCCGCATCCAGTATCTGGACTCGGCCGATGGCCACTGGAAGCCGGTGCGGCTCGCCTATTTCCCGATCTCAGAAACCGTCGATGTCGGCATGATGTGCTGCTCACCGCAACGCGAAGGTTTTGAAGTAACATTCGCCGATTTCACGGTCGGCCCGCCCATCTCGCGGGATCTGCACGACTGAGACTATTTCGACGCCGCATTCCCGCACCATGGCTGCCTTTCGCAATCCGTGACGGCGGGATAGAACGCGGATGCCCGCCAGCGCAGTCGATGGATATTCATGCCGCCGAATGATCCGCTCATCCTTTTCTACACCTCGTTCTTCGGCAAGCCGGTCGACATAGACGCCATCCCGGATTGCGGCGTGCCTGTCGAATGGAGCAACGATCGCCGACGCCTGGCCGAGGCGGCGGCGGTGGTCTTCCATCTGCCCAATTTCCGCGAGATCGGCGACGCCCGCAAATATCCGGGTCAAGCCTGGGTCGCCTGGTCGTGGGAGAGCAAGGTCAACTACCCATCGATGGCCGATCCTCGCTTCATGAAGCATTTCGACATCACCATGACCTATGAATCCGGATCGGATATCTGGATACCTTACCTTCCGCATGCCGGCTGGTGGCAGGCAGCGCAAGCCGGTGCAATTCCCGCCAAGACGGAGAGCGCGCCGGTCGTGCTTTTCCAGTCCGACAGGCTGGACCGCAGTGGCCGCAATGCGTTGGTGGACGAGCTGGCGCGGCATATTGGCGTCGACGCCTATGGCCGTCATCGCGCCAATCGCAAGATCGAAGGCCCCGATCTTGGCCGGCAAACCAAGATCGAAACCGTTGGCCGCTACCGGTTCTGCCTCGCTCTGGAGAATTCGATCGCGCCCGGCTACGTCACCGAGAAGATCTTCGACGCGCTGCTTGCCGGCGCCGTCCCGATCTATCTAGGCGCTGCCAATGTCGGGGATTTCGTTCCGCCCAATTCCTATATCGACGCCACGTCCTTTGCCTCGCCCGCCGAGCTTGCCGCCTATCTCCATCATCTGGTCGAGACGCCACAAGCCTACGAAGCCTATTTCGACTGGCGATCGAAGCCGCTGCCCGAATCGCTCGCCGCTCGTCTGCGTCAGGTCGAAATGCCAGGGATGTGCCGCTTGGCGGGGCTTGTTCATCGGCGCATCGAGCAAGGTAATGGCCCACGGCCGGGTTGGCCGAGATTGCCATTTGGGCTCGTCGCATTGCTGCGGGCCCGTTGGTATCGCCTACGCCAGGCTGCCCACCGCAGCTGAGGCTACGGGTGCAAGGCGGCTGGCAGGCTCGCCGCCGGCCATGCTAATTGGCGGCGCATGGTTGTTGTCGCCATTCCTGTCCATGAACGCGCGGAGCTGGTCCGCCACTGCTTTGCCACCGCGGCCGAACTGATCCTGCCGGAAGGATCGGAGATCATTGTCTATGACGATGCAAGCCCGACGCTCGACGCAAGGGCGCTGATGGCGCAAACCGGTCTCGCGGCCCGGCTTGAGCGCGCCACCGAGCGCCGGGGCGCGTCCGGCACCGTCACCCATATCTGGCGGGCCTTCCTCGGTTCGGCTCACGGTCATCTGTTGTTTCTCGACAGCGACATGGTCATCAATCGCGATGCCGTCCAGGTGGGGTTAGCCCAGCTCGCCGGCTTCGACGGGTTGCTGACCCTGTACAATTCGATCATGCACCCGGGCAAGCCGGCCGGCCCCGGCCTTGTCGGAAAAACCCGGATCGGCAATGCCGGCACGCTCTGGCAGCGACCGCTCGTCGAAGCGGCGCTGCCGGTCGTGGGAGGCCAGGACTATATCGACGACCGCTATTGCGAGTTCTTTCAGGCGCGCAAGGTGGCGATGGCGGCGATGGCGCAAAGCCGGGTCCAGCATCTCGGCATCGCCGGAGAAAACTACCGTCACTTTGGCGACCTCGACCACGGCATCGGCTTCGTTCCGGATTCTCCCGCCCAGTCGGCCGCCATCGTCTATGCCCACGACCAGTTGCTGAGCCGGCAGGAGGCGCTGTTGCCGAAAGTGGCGTGGCTGCGGGCGCGCAGCAAGCCATCGTTCTGGCGTCGGCTGACCGGGCGCGATTGATCTTGTTCAAGGGTTGGCGGAAGGAAGCGAACCGCTCACCAGGGGACGTGTAGTATCTCAAGCTTGGGCAAGCCGACCGGCCTGATGCCGAGATCATTGGCAAGCAGACCAAAAGCTTCGGTCTCGATCAGGTCGCGATAGGGAATTTCGGGGAAGCGAAGGCCGCCACGATGCAAGGCGGCATCGACCAGCAGCATGGTCCCGCCGACCGCATCAAGGCCGATGATATCGAGATGCCTGACATCGCTGAGATGATAGCGGGTTTGTGTTTGAGCGGGAGGCTGATAGAGGCCGCCGCGTATCTCGCGATAGTAGCGATAATCCCTGGTCTGTCGTCTGATGACGAAGCTGTTGAGGTCGAAGCTGCCGCCGCCGGCGATCTTCACACAGTTGGGCACCGCGATGCGGTGCCCAGTGGCAACCAGCCGGGTCAGCACATCGTTGGGAAAGCGCCAGACGTCGATGTCGATCCACAGCGCCCAGTCGTCGTCGGCATCCAGCCCATGGTCGATCAGGTGATTGCGAACCTTGGCAATGGCGCCGCGCCTGGCACGCTGCAGCCGCGGCTTCGCCCGTTTTGCCCGGTCAAGGCCTGCATTGCCCAGCTGCTTCTGCAGCAGCACGATGCCGCGATAGCGGCTTGCCAGCGGCGCCGTCGCCGCTTGCAGCCTTTCCCAGCTGCCATCTGAACTGTCGCCTTCGCAAAAGACCAGCTTGATCCTGTCCCTGGGGTAGTCGAGCGCCTGCAGCGCATCGAGGAAAGGCTGGATAAGGTCGGCTGCATCGCGAAGCGGCACCAGGATAGCGATGTTTTGCCCGCTCGGCGCCGGCGCCGAAAGCGCTTCCCGGCTGACGCTGCTCCTGGCCGCCGCTTCGTCGAGATAGGGGCCGCGCGTCAGATAGTACCGTGACCTGTAGGCGAGGGTGCGGAGCTTGCTCCACAAACCCGGCGGCGGCTCGGGCGTCCACCAGGTGCCGGCCCAGTGATGGATCGACAGCGTCGGCGTTCCGCCGCCATCGTTTTGTCCAAACGAGTCCGCGGGCGTGAACAAGGTTGCCGGATGGATGGCAAAGGCCGTCTGGTCGCCATACGCGAGTTGCGCCGAGGTCAGCAGGCAAGGGCCGGTCGCATCGAGCGCGTCCTTGGCATGTGCCAGCCCCGGCAGCATCGACTGCACTTCGATCCAGAATGGGTGGCCGGCCGGGCTGGCCATCGTGCCGTTGAACAGCAGATAGGGCAGTCCGCGAAAATCGGCCTGCATCCTTGCGTGCGTGTCCGGCTCCTTGCACAGCACGATCCGGCCTTCGCCCATGATCGGATCGAACGGCGCGACGCATTCGCAGTCGATGTCGGCATAGACGCCGCCAAAATGATGCAGCAGCAGATACCGCGCCGCGTCGGCGCGCAGCACGCCTTGGGCATAGCTGCAGAAAGTCGCCAGGAAATCCGGATAATGCTGGGCGACGAATTCGAGCAGCATCCGGTCGCTCCAGAACATCATCGTCCAGTCGGGATGATGCCGCTTCCAGCTCCCGACATAAGCCTGGAAACGAGCCGGCACGCTGTCGGTTTTCCAGGTCTGGTGCAAGATCTTGGGGATCATTCGTGCCACTCGTGGGTCGGTGATCTCGATAGTGGCTGCTACCGGCTCTCCGCGTCCAGTCCCAATCCGTGGCCGACGGCGTCGCGGATGGCGCGCTGACCGAACCGCGACCATACCGCGTCGCGGGCGCGGGCGCGCAGCGTGGCCGTTCGGGCCGGGGCGGTGCACAGGTCTATGGCCATCGCGGCCATCCCTTCGTCCGATTCCGACACGAGCACCTCTTCGTTTTCGATCAGGTCCAGGCCTTCGACCGCGAGCGGCGTTGCAATGATGGGAATGCCGAAGGCCATCGCCTCCAGGATCTTGATGCGCGTGCCGCCACCCGCCGAAAGCGGAACGATGCTGAGATGCGCGGCCGACAGCAGCGGCTTCATATCCCCGGGGTTCTCGACCAGCGAAACGCCCTCCAGCTCCGCCAGTGCCCGCACGGCCGCGTCGGGCGAGCGGCCGGCAACAACGAGCCTCGCCGCCGGCAGCGCCTTGCGGATGTGCGGCAGGATGGTGCGGGCCAGCCGCTGGACGGCCTCGACATTCGGCGGATAGCCGAGATGGCCGACAAACAGGACGATTGGAAATCCCTGCGATCGCCCCGGCTGCGCCGGCAATGCCTGTGGCATCTCCTCGCTTCGCGGAATGCCGTTCGCCACGACGTCGATCGGCACCTTGCCCGACGAAAACGCCGCGAGCCGTTCACGGTCGAGCTGCGAGCAGACCCAGATCCGGTCGACCATTCCAGCGGCCTTTCGTTCGAGCCGCCTGGCGCCTGGCGCCGCTGTTCCTGGCCCGCCTATGCGGCGCAATTGTCCGGCAAGATCCGATTCGACATTGTGCATGTCGAGGACGACCTGCTTTGCAAGCAACCGCGAAGGCTTGAGGAATTTGAACAGCGCGACGCCCTCGACCACGATCGTGTCGGGGCGGAAGTCCCGCGCCAGCGCTTCCAGCCGCGCCAGCGCGGGTCTCGGTATCCGCACTTCAGCCCGGTTACGCCACCATCCCAGCGAAGGCGCGTGCTTGTCCTCGGCGGTGGTCAGCGCCGCCACACGGATGTTGGCCGCCAACGGCTGCGAAGGTTCGGCTTGCGGCAGGACTGAAACCAGGCAGACCGGGCCGAATTCGGCAGCGGCAACCGCATTGCCGAAATTCCTGAGGTCGCCGCCGGAGGCCGGCGGAAACGCCGGATCGTGGCACAGCACAAGGGTTCGCCGCTCGCTGCCAGCTGAATGCGGGCGTGTGGTCACTCGCTGCCCCGGCTGTTCAATAGGTCGCGCGCCCGCCGGACACGTCAAAGACGGCGGCGGTCGTGAAGGAACACTCCTCGGACGTGATCCATGAAATCAGCGCCGCCACCTCCTCGACCTCGCCGAACCGCGCCATCGGTATTTTCGACAGCATGAAATCGATATGCTGCTGGCTCATCTGATTGAAGATCGCGGTGCGTACGGCAGCCGGCGTGACGCAGTTCACCGTCACCCTGGTTTTCGCCAGTTCCTTGCCCAGCGACTTGGTCATCCCGATCACCGCCGCCTTCGAGGTGCTGTAGGCCGAGGCGTTGGGGTTGCCCTCCTTGCCGGCGATCGAGGCGATGTTGACGATCCTGCCATAGTTGCGTTCGAGCATGTGCGGCACCAGCGCCCTGTTGCAGTAGAAGACGCCGTTGATGTTGATGTCGATGACCTGCCGCCAATCGTCGGTGGAATATTCCCAGGTCGTCATGTTGGGTCCGGTGATGGCGGCACTGGTGACCAGTATATCGACCGCGCCAAGGGCCTTGATTGTCTGCCGGGCCGCGTCTTCGACCGCGGCCGGATCGGCAACGTCCAAAGTCACGCCATGCAGCCCGGCAATGGTGGCCTTGGCCTGCTCGATCTGTGCCGGGTCGCGATCCCAGACGCAGACGCGCCCGCCCTCTTCGACGATCCGCTGCGCGACCGCCAGGCCGATGCCGGAGGCACCGCCGGTGATGACCGCCGATCGCCCTGTAAACCGTCCCGGAAAACGCATCGGCAAATCCTCCCAATCGGCGGCGAATGTGGAGTCAATGACGGGCAAGTTCAAGCCGCGATTGCGGCCGCCGGTTGGGATAGTGCTGGGCCAGAGGGCCGGCGGCCTCCCAAGCTACGTCAGCGCGGCCAAGTGCCGGATCGATCAGCGAAGCGGTTCGGCGTTGAACACCTTCTGGACGATCTGCCAGCGGCCGTCGAGGAACAGGCACGACAAAAGGTCGGTCACCTCGCGCGGAGGGATGCGAAGGCTGATTTTGAGGACTGCCATATCGCGCACCAGGTTGATCGAGAGAATCCGGTCCTTGCGCTCGGCGCTGGTTTCTCGCGGCGACTTCAGCGTCCGGACGGTGTCCAGCCAGGCGGCGATAGGGGTAACGACGACAGTGTCATTTTCTCCCTTCCGCGTAACAAAGGCCGCCTCGTGCAGAATGGAGCCGAACTTGTCGGCGTCCATGTCATGGGCGGCGTCGAAATAGATTTGAGCCAAGGCGGCCAACCCTTCTATCTCAGGCGAGTGGATGTCGGACGTGGTCATGATGGCTTCCCTTCAGGTCTGGCAACGCGCTTGCTATAAGGGGTTCGGCGGCAGCGTTTAACCGGCGCGCCCTTACCAGCCTTGTTAGCTGAGCTACGCAATCACGGTATTCTCGGCACGGGTAATCTTGGCACGGGTAATCATGGACCCTCTCCTTCCTTCTGCCGGCGACTTCAACCAGCTCCGCGCGTTCGTCGCTGTGGCCGGCTCGCTCAATTTCAGTCGCGCCGCGGAGAAGCTCGGTGTGTCGTCTTCGGCTCTGAGCCAGATGGTCCGCGGGCTCGAGGAGCGCGTCGGCGTCAGCCTGTTCAACCGGACGACCCGAAGCGTCTCCCTGACCGAGGCCGGCGCCAGACTTTTCGAGCGCGTAAAACCCGCCGTCGATCAGCTCGGCGATGCCTTGGGCGAAACAAGCGAAAGCCGGGCCCACCCCGCCGGGACGGTGCGGATGCACTGCTTTCACAATGCCGCCAGCCTTTATTTGACCCCCATATTACGGGCGTTCAACGACGCCTATCCGCAGGTGGTCCTGGACGTCACGCTCGACGACACCGTGGTCGACATCGTTGCCGAGGGCTATGACGTTGCCATCCGGCTCGGAGAGGTCATCGACAAGGATCTGATCGCGGTGAAACTCGGTCCCGACCTGCGCCAAACCGCGGTCGCCTCACCTGACTATCTCGCGCGACGCGGGACGCCTGCTCACCCGCGCGACCTGCTCGCTCACAGCTGCATCGGCTGGCGCTGGCCTGGCCACGTAACCCCGCACAAGTGGGAGTTCATGGCGGACGGCAAGTGGTTCGAGGTTGCCGTGTCAGGACCGGTCATAGCGAGCCAGAAGGACTTTGGCGTGCAGGCAGCGGTCGACGGGCTCGGCATCGCCTTCGCCAGCGAACAGCTGATCGATGCACATATCGCGCAAGGGCGCCTCGTCCCGCTGCTCGAGGCCTGGTCGGCGCCCTTTCCTGGCTACTATCTGTGTTACCCCGCACAGCGGCAGATGGCGCCGGCGCTCCGCGCCCTCATCGATACCATCCGCCGGGGCACGCGGGGTCAATCGGAGGCGACCAGCTCCGGAGCTTAGCTGTCTGCCCGGTGCTGGAAGAACTGCAAAAACAGTTCCCGCTCGGTGGTGATGTCGAGCTTTTCATAAATGCGGCGGCGATGGTTCTTCACCGTGCCGACGGCGATGCCGAGCCGCTCGGCAATGTTGGCGGTCGGATGTCCCGCCAGGATCAACTGCACCAGTTCCCGCTCGCGCAGCGAAAGCTCCGGCCACAGGCTCGCAGGAATGGTCGGCTCTTGCCGGGGCGAGGCGCCGGGGCCTGTCGGCGCCGACGTGCGCGAGAACTCAGCCCCCCGCGCCTTGGTATCGAGCGCATGCAGCGCCTCGAACACCGGCAGCCGCTCATCCAATAGCGCGATCTCGCCGTCCTTGAAGGCGGAGGTCGAGCGGTCGAGGAAGATGCCGAGGCACCAGTCGCCGCCATCGGCCAGCATGATACCGACCTCATCGCAGATTTCCGACTGCGCCAGGAAGCCGGCTATGTACTGGCCGCGCTTGGCCTCGTCGTCGGCGAGCCGCTTCAGCGGCAGGATGCCCAGCCGGCGTTCACGCCGCCATGAGGCGTAGAACGGGTCGAAGACGTAGTAATTGTCGAGATAGCGCCGGACCATTTCGTCCGAAAAGCGCCGATGCTTTATGAACTCCGGCGTCTGCGTCGCCGAATAGCGCGTCACGGTGACGAGGTCGTGCTCGATATCGGCGCCGATCAGGTCGATCAGGCAGTCGACATGGCTGTTCGTGCCGGTGGCGGCTATCGCCCTGGCGAGCGGCCCCCAGATATTGCCCATGCGCATGCCCTTTTCTCGGCGATCCCGGCCCGGCGGTCATTGTGTCTTTTGGCATATGGCGCAGGGCCGCCCAACGAATCTAGCTTGAGCCATCCTAGAGCAATCCTGAGGCGACCGTGACCCAAGCCAACCTCACCAGCCCAATCGTCGGCAATCCCCCAATTGGCAATCCAATCGTCATCGGCATCGACGCCGGCGGCACCATGACCGACACGATCCTTGTCGATCAGGACGGCCACTTCAAGATCGGCAAGTCGGCAACCACACCGAAGAACGAAGCCGAAGGCTTCCTGGCCTCGGCCGAGGATGCGGCCGATGCCTGGGGCATCTCGCTGGAGTCGCTCTTTTCCGGCGTCAACGTCGTGCTCTATTCCGGCACCGGCATGCTCAACACGTTGTTGTCGCGCACGGGCCGCCGACTCGGCCTGATCACCACCAAGGGCCTCGAGGATATGATCCTGATGGGCCGCGGCCTGCAGGCCTGGGCTGACTATTCCTATGCCGACAGGCTGCATGCGGTCACCCATCACCATCCCGATCCGCTGGTGCCGCGCCGCCGCACTCATGGCGTCACCGAGCGCATCGACCAGTTCGGCGACATCGTGCTGCCGCTCTACGAGCATGAGGTCGCGATTGCGGCCAAAAAGCTGATCGCCGACAAGGTCGAAGCGATCTGCATCATGACCATCTTCTCGCACGTCAATCCGGTGCACGAGAAGCGCATCGCCGAGATCTGCCGCGAGGAGGTGCAGAAGGCCGGCGCCGATATTCTCGTCTACACCAGCCACGAAGTCCGCCCGGTCATTCGCGAGCAGTCGCGGTTGAACTCGGTGCTGATTGAGGCCTACGCCACGTCACGCGGCCGCAAGCAGCTCAAAGGAATCGAAGAAGTCTCGAAGAAGTACGGCTTTAGATATGGCGTGCAGACGCTGCTCTCTTTCGGCGGCCTGACCTCGATCAACCATCCGCGCCTGCACGAAACCATGATCTCCGGCCCGATCGGCGGCATTCTGGGTGCAGCCTATGTCGGCAAGCTGATCGGCAACGACTCGCTGATCTGCTCGGATATGGGCGGGACGTCCTTCGACATGGGCGTCATTTCGCGCGGCCAGACGCGGATCGAGAATGAGCCGCTGATGGACCGCTTCAAGCTCAACGTGCCGACGCTGCATCTCGACACGATCGGCGCCGGCGCCGGCATGATCCTCAAGGTCGATCCGCTGACCAAGAAGGTCTCGCTCGGGCCGGAAAGTGCTGGTTCCGATCCCGGCCCGATCTGTTTTGCCAAGGGCGGCACCGAACCCACCATCGCCGACTGCGACGCCATTCTCGGCCGCCTCAACCCGCATTACTTCCTCGGCGGTAAGGTCGTCTTGCAGGTCGAGAAGGCGCGCAAGGCGTTCGAGGAAAAATGCTCCAGCATCCTTGGCGTCGGCGTCGAGGAAGCCGCCGAAGGCATGATCGACATGCTGGAAGCCGACGCCAACAACGCGCTGCGCCGCGTCATCTCCGGTCAGGGCATCCATCCCTCGGAATTCACCCTGCTGTCTTATGGCGGCTCCGGTCCGTTGCATCTGGCCGGCTGCTCCAGGGGCATCGGCTTCAAGGACATCATCACCTTCCAGTTCGCCGCCGCCTTCTCGGCCTTCGGCTGCACCACAGCCGATTTCATGCGCCGTCACTCGGTATCGACGCAGCACGACATCGGCGCGCGGGCAAGCGACGACGAACTGCTCGCCTTCGGCAAAAAGGTCACCAATGTCTGGAACGACCTGACCAAGGCAGCGGTCGACGAGATGATCGCCGACGGCCATAGCAGAGACAAGATCAAGACCGTGCCGTTCCTGATGATGCGCTACACCGGCCAGCTCGAGGACGTCGAAGTCATGGCGCCACTTGCCGAGGTCAATTCGGCCGACGACATGCGCAAGGTCATCGACGAGTTCGAGGCGGTCTACGCCAAGGTCAACCATCGCGTGTCGCGTTATGGCGAGGCCGGCTTCACCATCACCGAGCTTGGCCTCATTGCCACCGCCGACAAGGTCAAGCCGGTGCTGCTCAAGCGCCCGCTCGGCAAGTCCGATCCGGCAGCCGCCCATAAGGGCGTGCGCGAAGCTTACATCGGCGGCCGCTGGCACAAGGCCAATCTCTACGAGATGGATCTTCTGCAGCCTGGCCATGAGGTGATCGGTCCGGCCATCATAGAACATCCCGCCACCACGCTCGTCGTTCATCCGCAGGACCGTGTCCATGTCGATGAATGGACGCTGCTGCACTACACCCACGCTTGAGAGGGCACCGCCATGTTGGACAAACCTGCCTCGGCCCTGCGCCTTCGCGAAAGACTGCTCGATTCCGAACGGTTGATGGAAGAGACCGGCTGCTATGACGGCATCACCGAGCTCACCCTGCGCAACCAGGACCCGCTGAAATTCGAGACGCTGCACACCAAGCTGCGCGCCTATTGCGTCTCGGCCCGCGAAATGGCCCGCCGCATTTCGGCCTCGCCCGGTGTGCGCGAGGTCGGCGAGATGGTGGTGGCGATCTACACCCCCGAAGGCGACGCCATCGCACTGTCCAACGGCATCATGGTGCATGTCCACACGATGAGCCGCTTCATCAAATGGATGATCAAGAACAATTACGAGGAAAATCCGAAGATCCGCGAAGGCGACATCTTCGCCAACAACGATGCCTTCATCGGCACAGTGCAGGTGCCCGACGTCATGGACGTCGTGCCGATCTTCCATGAAGGCACGCTGGTCGGCTGGGCTGGTGCCGTCTGCCACGAGCTCGAAGCCGGCGGCATCACGCCCGGCGGCGACGTCTGCCTGGCGCAGGAGCGCTTCACCGAAGGCCTGTTCGTCTGCGCCGAAAAGATCGGCGAGAATGACGAGATCCGCCGCGACTACGTCATCCGCTGCGAGCGCAATCTGCGCATGCCGATCTACTGGGTGCTCGACGAGAAGGCCAAGGTCGCCTCCTGCATCGACATGCGCGAAAGCGTCAAGCAGCTGATTTCCGAGATCGGCCTCGACTACTGGATGAAGGTGTCGAAGGAATTCATCGAGGAGGGCCGCCGTGCCCAGCTTGCCCGCACCCGCCAGCTTACCGTTCCAGGCATCTATCGCGGCCACACCTTCTATGGCCACGTCACCGCCGGCAAGCCGGGTTTCCAACTGCTCGGTGATCCCGACTGGCTCTACAACATCCCGATCGAGATGGAGATCACCACCGACGGCAAGATCACCATGGACTTCGAGGGGACGCAGCCCTGGGGCTACCATTCGATGAACTGCACGCCGGCCGGCATGGATGGCGGCATGTTCGTCACCTTGACCCAGCACATGAATTTCGAGGGCTTGGTCAATGACGGCGCCTGGATGGCGACCGAGCTGAAACTGCCGCATGGCACCTGGACCAACCCCGACAATGAGATGGTGGCGACCGCCACCTCATGGGCGCTGCTGCTGCCCGCCTATGGCGTCTTCCAGCGGCTGTTGTCGCGCGGTTTCGTGGCCCGCGGCTTTGTCGAGGAAGCCTTCGTCGGCCAAGTCAACAGCCCGATGATCGAGATGGGCGGCGAAAGCCAGTACGGCACGCCGTTCGGCATGGCGCATTTCGAATGCGCCGCCGCCGGCTCCGGCGCGCTCGCCATCGCCGATGGCCTCGATACCGCCTATGTCGGCTGGAACCCGGAATCCGACATGGGCAATATCGAGGTCTGGGAACAGTCGATGCCGATGGTCTATATCGGCCGCTCGATCGTGCCGAATTCGGGCGGCGCCGGCAAATATCGCGGCGGCTGCTCCTTCGTCTCGACCTGGCTGATCAACAAGACCTCGCACCTGCGACTGCACACTTCGGAACACTCTTCGCGCGTGTTCGACAATGGCGGCATGTGCGGCGGTTATCCCGCGCCGACCTGCCAGAAGCATCGCGCCGTGCGCAACTCCAACATCCATGAACTGGCCGCCAAGGGAGCACCGCTGGCGCATGCACCGGGCATCGACCCCCATGTTTCCGACTATGAGAAGAACATCGGCGGTGACCATGTTCTGGTCGAGGGCCCCTACATCACCTCGCCGCACAAGTCGGGCGACATTTTCAGCCATTCCTACAATGGCGGTGGCGGCTATGGCGATGTGCTGGAGCGCGATCCGATCAAGACCGCATGGGATGTCGAGAACGGCTACCTCACCCGCGAAGCGGCGATCCAGATCTTCGGCATTGTGCTGAAGGACGACGCCGACGGTTATCCTCTTGCCGATATCGACGCCACGGTCGAACGCCGCGCTGCCATGCGCAAGGATCGTCTGGCCAAGGCGATCCCGGTTTCGGACTGGATCGCCGCCGAGCGTGGCCGTGTCGAGAAGGCCGACTTCGCGCCCGAAGTGAAGAAAATGTATGCCAGCGCCATCAAGCTTTCCTCGCGCTTCACCAGGGACTTCAGCGATTTCTGGAACGTCGACGCCAAATCGATCTTCATGCCGGGAGCAAAACCATGACCTCATACAGCAAGGAAGTTCTCGGCGATCTCGCCGCCGGCAAGCTGCCCTGGCCGCAGACGCGGCGCATCATGAGCGCCTACAAGGACGATGACCGCTTCTTCAAGATGGTCGCGGTCTATCAGGACCGCGTCGCCTGGAAGGACCCGATCCTGCTGCCGGTCTCGGATCACCTTTTCATCTGCCAGAGCGGCGACGAGCGGATCACCCGCTGCGAATGCGGCCATTCCTTCGGCGATTATCGCAAGAACTGGAAGCTGAAGGCCGCGATCATCGTGCGCAACACCGAGGAGGCGCTGCGCGAGATTTATCCCAACAGCGATATCCCCGATCCGCGATGGATGGAGATCCGCGAATTTATCTGCCCACAATGCGGCACGATGCACGAGGTCGAGGCGGCGGCCCCGGGCTATCCCATCGTTCATGATTTCCAACCCGACCTCGAAGGGTTTTACCGCGAGTGGCTGGGCAAGCCGCTTTAAGGGACTGATTTTGTGAACCCGTGCCGGTGAGGTAGCGCTCCTTGCCGGCGACGGCCTATGAATAGCGCTCGGATTTCGGCATCGGAGACTGGCCACCATGACAGACCTTTCCGGCCGCAGCGCCATCGTCACCGGCGGGTTTTCCGGCATGGGCTTCGCCATTGCGACGGCCCTGGCGCAGGCCGGCGCCAATGTCGCGGTCGGCTCCTACATAGCGCCCGCCGGCGCCGACAGGTCCGATGCCGCCTATTATCCCGGCGCCGACGAAATCGAGCATGTGCGCTCAGTCCTGTCTGCTCACGGCACCAAGATCCATGCCGCGCATCTCGATGTCCGCGACAGCGAGATCACCAACCGGTTTGCGGCCGAGGCGCAAGCCGCCATCGGCCCGGCAGACATACTGGTAAATGCTGCCGGCACCACCGCCGAGCAGCCGGTTTGCGGCCATTCCGACGCGCTGTGGGACAAGATCGTCGACACCAACCTGACCGGAGCCTTCCGCGCCACCCGCGCGATCCTGCCCGGCATGATCGAGCGCGGCTGGGGCCGCATCGTCAACATCGGCTCGACTGCGGCTTCCGTTGGCTGGAAGGACAACCCGGCCTATTGCGCCTCCAAGGCCGGTCTGCTTGGCCTCACCCGCTGCGTCGCGCTGGAGGGCGCCGCGCATGGCGTCACCTGCGTCATGATCAGCCCGACCTGGGTCGAGACCGAACTGATGCGCCGCAACGTGGCGCAAGTGGTCGAGCGCGAGGGCAAGGGCCGCACGGCGGCGGAAGCAATGGCCGAGATCGCCAAAGGCAATCCGCAGCAGCGCCTGCTGCAGCCGCAGGAGATCGCGGCTCTCGCCGTGTTCCTGTGCTCGGACCTCGCCAAGGGCATCACCATGGAAAACATCCAGGTCACCGGGGGAGCGCTGTGGTAGCCGCCACGCCCTGATTTTGCGCGAGGCCGCATTCACGCCATCTGGCTGTTGCATGGTCGTTTCGACCCTGCCCGTGACAACTTTACCCCTGTGGCAACTTTACCATTGAGTGACGGGCGATAGGGGTTATATTGCACTGCACAATGGATGCCCGGAGATCGGGCTCCCGCAAGGGCAGGATCCGGCAGCCGCGCGTGCAGCGTGGGCGGGCCTGACACAGAAAAGCCGACCACGGGCGCTTAAGCCCAGTTGAAAGGCGGCATGGATGAGAAATCCGGTACGGATATGAAGATCCCGAAATCCATTCTGATCGATCCGGACAACAACAAGGCCTATGCCGCCTTCGCCGTTGCCGTGTCGGTCTTTGCCTTCGCCTACTCCTCCAATTTCGGCCAGGTCCTGATCCTCGCCTATTATCTGGTGTGGCTGCCGCTGCTCTTCGTCGACTACCGGCGTTTCGCGCGCGATATCTCCAGCGCCTGGCTGCCGCTGCTCTTTGCCGCCTATGTCTGCCTGTCGCTGTTCTGGTCGCAAGCGGCCGGCACCAGCGCGCGGGCGGGACTGCAATATTTCTCTCACATTCTGTGCGCCTACATCGCCGCGCGCACCATCAGCACGCGCTCACTGGTGCTGGGCTCGCTGATCGGCATCTTCATCGTGCTGCTTTATTCGCTAAGGGTCGGCGGCTATGCGCTCGACACGATCGACGGCACCACCAATTTCGTCGGCGCCTTCGGCTCCAAGAACCAGATCGGCTTCTTCGCCTCGCTGGGCATCTTCTTCTGTTTCGCTTTTCTGGTCTTCTACCGGCGCAACTGGATGAGTTTCGTCTGGACCGCGCCGGTCATCCTGTTGTCGGTCTATATGCTGGCGATCGCCCACTCGGCGACGTCGGTCGCCTCGCTGCCGGCGGTGATCGGCGTCGTCGCCTTGCTCGCCATGAGCAAGGTTCTGTCGCGCCGCTACCGCCGCGTGCTGTTCGTCGTCGGCGCTACGGCGCTGGCTGGGGGCGTGATGGCCGCGCTGAACCTTGGCCTTCTGGATGTCGTGCTCGGCATCTTCGGCAAGGATTCGACGCTGACCGGCCGCACCTATCTCTGGGAACAGGGCTGGGAAGCCGCACAGCAGCGTCCGCTGCTCGGCTATGGCTATGCCGCCTACTGGATCCAGGGTTTTGCCGATCCGGAACGGCTATGGGCGGAGTTCTACATCTCGACCCGCACCGGCTTCCATTTCCACAACACCTATATCGAGACGCTGGTCGAGCTCGGCTTCATCGGCGTCACCATGCTGGCGCTGATCATCCTGCGCTCCTTCTGGGGTCATGTCTCGAAAGTGGTGTTCGGCGACTGGAGCGCGGATTCTGTGGTGCTTGCCGGCGCGGTCGGCATGATGCTGATCCGCTCCTTCTTCGAGGTCGAGATTCTTGGCCCCTACTTCATGGCCTCGTTCATCGTCTATTACGGTCTGTTCAAGCTGCGCCCGGTGCCGGTTGCCAGAGCGAGGCGTGCCTATGCTCCGGTGCCCGACGAGAACGCCGCCAACGGCCGCATGCCGGCGCGGGTCTGACGAGAGCAATTCCAGGAAACGTGTGAGCGGTTTTCCGTCCGGAATTGCGTCAATGAGAAAGCCTCAGGCGACAGCCCGCTTGCGCAGCATCAGCCGCTGCAGGAAGCGACGCAACGGTTCGTCATAAAGGCGCGTCGCAATGTCGGAAATGACGATGACCGAAACCGCCATGACAATGCCGAACCATGGA
Organism: Hyphomicrobiales bacterium; assembly: GCA_900472295.1. GTDB lineage: Bacteria > Pseudomonadota > Alphaproteobacteria > Rhizobiales > Rhizobiaceae > Mesorhizobium. The sequence goes on from UCIA01000014.1 coordinate 138,907, forward strand.
TGATGCGCGAACGGGTCGATCGAGGCGGCCTTGCCGGCGCCGGCGATGATCATCAGCAGCGGCGTGTGGATGATGTATATCGGATAGGAAATCCGCCCCAGCCAGCCATAGAAGCCCGACAGGCGCGGCGCCGTCGGCGCAATAGTGCCGACCACCACCAGCGCCGGGAAGACGAAGACGATGCAGGCGAGATCGTAGGCGACGCGCGCGCCACCGGACGGCGCGATGGCAAAGACGATGAGCGTCAGCACGATCGCCGCCTCGACCCACCAGCCGCGCCGCAGGAAGCCAAGCCCGCCCTGATAGCGCGCCATGGACCGGCAAAGCAGTATGCCGAGGAAGAACGAGAAACAGACGCGCGGCAGGCCGCTGATGATGGTCGAGCCGGTCATGCCGAAATCGAGCGTGCCGGCCACGATCGAGGCGACCAACAGCAACACCAGGCTGACGGCGATGAGCACGCTCAGCACACGTTTCGTCAGCAGGAAGAAGACGGCGACATAGGCGATGTTGACGATCAGCTCGAAGAACAGCGACCACGAGGCCGGATTGAGCGGAAAGATCGTGTGATAGGCATCGCTGACCAGCGGGATGAAGAACATGCCGGTCGTCAGCATGGTGCCGATCTCGGAGATCGGCATGTATTCCGCCGGGATCAGCCGGTTCTTCACGATGAGATAGAAGAAGCCGAGCAGCGTGCCGGCGAGGTAGAGCGGGTAGAGGCGGATCAGCCGGATCAGCACGAATGTGCCGACACCCATGCCGTTTTCGATCTTGCGGTCATAGGCATGCGCGATGACAAAGCCGCTGAGCAGGAAGAACAGGTCGACCGCCAGATAGCTCGACGGCAGCACCTTGCCGGCGGCCAGGAACGGCGAGAAATGGTAGAGCATGACGCTGATCGCCGCCACGCCGCGGATGGCGTCGAGATTGAGGTAGACGTGGCGCGGGGCGGCGGGCTGCATGGGATGCCTTCAAGCGGTCGAAAAGGAATTGCTCGCCCACGCCCTGGCGCGAACGAGCCGAACTTGTTCCTCCCGCCTCCGTCGTTCCGGCCTAGCTGAGCGAGACAGGAACTTACTGGCTGGCTGTCGGCGCCAGCTTCACCTTGATGACGTCGCCTGGCAGCACCGGCGTGTCTTCCTTGGCATCGATCTCGCTGGTCTTGCCGTCGGCAACGCGCACCAGCGAATAGATGAGCGCCGGCTCTTCACCGTTGTTTGTGATGGCGGCGGTCGTGGCAGGATCCGATGCCTGGGTGATCAGGCCCTTTTGCATGTTCACCCTGAGTGCCGCCTCGTTCAGATCGGCTTCGACCTGCTGCCGGTCGGCGGCCAGGCTTGAACTCAACGTGTTCTGGGCATCGATGGCGTCCTGTGTCGCCTTGCTGACCGACTGCTTGGCCGTCAGGATCGCCGTCTCATAGTCCAGGATCTTGCCTTGCAGATCGGTGACCGATTGCTGTGAGGATAGCAGGCGCGAATTGGCCACCAGGCCCTTCTGCGCCAGCGGGCCAATGCTGTCCAACTGCTGCTGCGCCAGCTCGACCTGCTTCTGCTGGTTGGCTATCTTTTTCTGCAGCGCCTCGATCTCAGCCTGCAGCACGCCCTTCAACTCATCAAGCGCCTGTAGCTTCAGCTTCAGCGCCTTCTGGTCGGAGGTCAGTATCTGCATTTCGTCGGCGATGATGGTTGCCAGCCGCGGGTCGCCTTCGACCTCCTTCGGCGCCTCGAAACTCTCCTTGCCGGCGAGATCGGCGTCGATGCGGGCACGCTTGACGATCAGCCTTACGCGCTGGTCGTCATAGATGTCGAAATTGCCCTTGGCGGTGACCAGGTCCTTGCCGAGCTGGGTGCCGAAATCGGAATTGCGCCGGATGCCGCCGGCGATGCTGATCGCCTTGAGCACGGTCAGCTCCGGCACATAGGGAAATTGGCCAGGCGTCTGGATCTCGCCCGAGATGTAGAACGGCCGGAACTGCACCATTTCCACCGAGGCTTCCGGCTTGTCCGACAGCGCAAGCTTGCGCTGCAGGGCGACACTGATCGCGGCCGCGACCTCCGAAGTGGTCTTGCCGGCAGCCGGCAATTCACCGACGAACGGCACCGACAGATTGCCGGCGGGGCCAACGGAGTATTCGCCGTTTACAGCCGACCAGTCACGGAACGTGCCTTCGACGGTCTGCCATTCGGCGACGCGGATGTTGAGCTTGTCCTGCGAGCCGAGCCGGTACTCGTCGGCCATGGCCGGAACCGTGAGCGACAGTGCCAGGCAAGTGGCGACGAGCCGTGCTGGCCGCATCGGGCCGGCAAGGCGAAAATAGGCTGATATGTCTGTTTTCAACTGACGTTTCCGATCCGCTTTGGCCCCATCCGCCCGGATAGGCCTGCTGCCGAGTGCCTGCCTTCGGACCCTGGCAGAATACTATGGCTGCAATGCGAGACCGGCCCATCGTCGCATTGACTTTGGGCCGGATTGGCTTTGGGCCGGACCGGCCCGATTGTCGACCGGCTACCGGTCAGTAGGAACCGCGCGACATCCATACCGCGGGCACGGTCTTGAGAATGATGCGAACGTCTTCGAACAGCGACCAGTTCTCGACATAATGGCGATCGAAAGCGACGCGGCTGTCATAGGACACATCGTTGCGTCCGCTGACCTGCCAGAGCCCGGTCAGGCCCGGCCGCGACTTCAAATAATAGACCGCGGCGCTGCCATAAATCTCAAGCTCGTCGCGCACCACGGGGCGAGGCCCGACAAGGCTCATATCGCCCTGCAGGATGTTGATGATCTGCGGCAGCTCGTCGAGGCTGAGCTTGCGAAGCACGGCGCCGACGCGGGTGACGCGCGGATCGTTCTTCAGCTTGCGGGTCGCGATCCATTCGGCGTTAGCCTCCGGATTGGCCGCGAGATAAGCGGTCAGCACGCGTTCGCCGTCTTCGACCATGGTGCGGAACTTGAGGCACGGAAAAATCCGCCCGCCACGTCCGATTCGCTTGTGGCCGTAGAAGATCGAGCCGCCATCGGAAAATTTGACCAGAAGGGCCACCATCAGGAACAGCGGGCTGAGTGCCACCAGGCCGACAAGTGAACCGAGAATATCGAAACTGCGCTTTAGCAGCCCGCCGATCGGTGGCGGAAAATCAACGCCGACCTGCGAAAATGCCGCGTTGGCCGACTTAGCAACGTCCCTCATGCAAAAGCTCCATACGTTGAACGGATGGTTTACGGCACGATACCAAAAAAATGCTGCAGCGCAACACACAATTTCCCATATGGGTGAAATAGTCACGTCATGAATTGACTAAATAATAAACGCTCTGTGCCCAAATTTTGCCCTTTATGGCACGTTTGTGACGAAGATTGAGCAATACCAGAAAATCCAATACCTCTTTGGGGCCGATTTTGGGCGAATCGTCCTTTGGCGCAGAGGGAATGGCTTTAACTGATTTTCGAAACCCGCGTTTTGCTAATTTAATCAAATAAAATACTAATAAACATCATGGTCTCTACTGCAGCATAGATTGCTGGACGATTTAGGCCACCACCCCTGCGTGTGCGTCGCAGCATGGCAGAGTCCAAGCCTCCCGCCGCCCTAAAATTATTGCTGGCTTGCCCTTGCCGTGGGGGGCGCGCCTTAATAGAGTCGCAAATTGTTCCTGTTAGAGTCTGGATAGGTTGGGAAAGGCCGGAAGCAACCGGCCGAAAAAGAGCAGCTACAATAAGCTCGCATGGCGGATGGGGAGATACTCGGGTGGGTAAGTCATCGCTTTTGCATGCTCGGGCCGGTTGACGGGCCGCTGAACATGTCGTTACCAAAATTCGTCATCGGAATGATTTTCGCCCTCGCGATCGTGGTCGCGTGGTCCTATGTCGACGGCGCCACGTTCACCACAACGGTGCTTCGCGTCATCGGCTGTGCCGTCCTGATCCAGATCGGGTATTTCCTGCTGGTCTATGTCATGATCGCCAGGAGCGCCCCGGCATCGGCCGACAAGGCCCGCGACGCCGATAGAAGCCTCGGCGTCGACAAGGCGGCCAAAGGCGAGAAATTCTCGGCCAGGCGCAGCATGCACTGAACATGGTCTGAGGTCGTACGCGACCTCGGCTGTTGCAGTCGATCTCAGCTTGCTACGGCCGGCTCCGTTTCCGATTGTTCGCCTGACAGCATCCTGGACAGGCGGCTGCCGGCCTTCGCTTTCAACCTCTGATATTGCCCGACTTCGACAATCTTGCCGTTCTCGACGGCAACCACCCAGTCGGCGAAGGCGATCATCGACGGCCGATGCGCAATGGTCAGGATGGTCATCGAACCGCGCAAGCCGTCGATCGATTTGGCGATCAGGGACTGGTTCTGCCAGTCGAGCGCGCTGGTCGCCTCATCGAGAATGAGCAGCGAAGGCTTGCGCAGCAGCGCCCGCGCCAGCGCGATGCGCTGGCGTTCGCCGCCCGAGAGCCGGACGCCACGGTCGCCGACCACCGTGTCGAGCTTCAGTTCCAGCTTTTCGACGAAGTCGGCGCCATGCGCGGCGCGCAGCGCTGTCCAAAGCTCTTCATCGCTGGCCTGTGGCGCTGCAAGGCGCAGGTTGGCGGCGATCGTGTCGTGCAACAGGAACACATCCTGCGGCACATACGCGACCTGATCGCGCCAGCGCCGGCGGTTCTGCGCATTGATCTCGACGCCATCGGCCAGGATCTTGCCCTCACTCGGTTCCAGCAAGCCGAGCAGCATGTCGGCAAGCGTGCTCTTGCCTGATCCGGACGGGCCGATCAGCGCCGTCACCTTGCCGGCGGGCAGACCGAAGGTGATGTCGCTCACCACCGGCTTGCCGCCGGCCTCATAGGCAAACGAGACATTGCGGATGTTGAGCCCGATATCGAGCGACAGCCTGGCATCGGATTCGAGGTTCGCCGGTTCGCGCTCGGCGTCGAAACGCGCCTGCATGTCGCGCATCGAGGCGTAGGCCGGCAGATTGATCAGCACCTGCTGGGCCTGCATCTGCATATCCATGAAGCGCGGCGCAATGCGCATGAACACCAGAAGCAGCACAACGATCTCGGCCAGCGAGAGGTTGAAGCGGACCAAAGCGACATAGATGAACAGGCTGAGACCGATGACGCTGGCGACCTGGAACAAAGCGGTGCCGATGGTGCTGTTGCGGACATAGTTGATGTTGTCGGTCTTCATCGTCTCCAGTGTCGCGCGGAGCTGCGCGTAGTAGGTCGCCTCGACATTCAGGCTCTTGGCCACCTTGATGCCGCCGAGGAACTCCGAGACCGTGCGGTATTGCTCCTGGCGATTGGTCGTCAAAACCCGGCCGAAGGCGCTGGCCCGCGTCCGAAACGGCTGCAAGGCCAGGAAGGTGACGATGCCGACGACGATGGCGAACGCCGTCATGACAGGCGAGATGAACAGCGAAACCACGAGATAGCCGGCCAGAAGCACGGCGATCTGCACCAGCATCAGCAGCGAGAACGCCGCCGACTGCACGCGGTCGATGTCGCCGGTCAGCGCATGGTCGAGGTCGGAGCTGCGCATGCGCGCAAAAATGCCCCACCGCGCTTTGCCGATGCTCTCGAACAGGTTCATGCGCAAGCGGTTGATGAAGTCGAGCAGCAGCCGCGCCATGTAGACGGATTTGTAGCGATTGAACGCTGCCTGCAACGCGACAAGCCCGACCAGCAGGCAAAGCACCGTGGTCAATTGCAGCGTTCCGTCCGGCGCAAACCAGCGCACCCAGTCGCGGTCAGGCAGTCTGACGGCGAAATTCTGCTCCGGCCGCCCGACCAGATGCAGCAGCGGCACCAGAAGCAGGATCGAGATGCCCTCGGTCAGGCTTCCGAGGATCAGAAACAGCAATGCCGTCAATGTCCTGCGCCCACCGATCCGGGCCATGGCGGCGCCGAAGCCGGCGACATCCCGGTAAAACGAAAAGCGAAGGATCTGCGATGCGGACATGTCAGCTCACCGCGCCCCGGTCGTCGGCGGCAAGATCGGCTTCGATAAGGGCGACGGCTTCGCCGATGCGGTCCAGCCCGGTCGGCACTTCGAGGCGGCAGACGCCGATCTGGCTGGCCAAAGCGGCGCATTGGCGAAGATGCGTCTTGGTGAAATCGCCGACCAGGGCCGAGCGGCCGAACCGCGTCACATAGGAGAATTTGATGATGGCCGGCAGGGCACTGATGCTTGGCAGTGGCGTGATCGATGCCTTGTCGCCGCGCTCCAGGATGTAGATCCGCGTCGCCGGCACCGCATCGGCCGAGAACCCGCCATGCAGGCGATGCTGCATCTTGTCGATCGCGGCATGCACCTGCGGGCGTATTTCCGCCTGGCCAAGCGGAATGGCGGCAGCGGCATCGGCTGCGAGTTTCAGCTGCGGAAAGCCCGGAACGATCATCGGCCGGTCCGCGAGATCGAGTGCCACGACATCGTCGGTCAGCAAGCGATGGCCGGCGCGGATCATCGCGCTCGCCGTCGTCGATTTGCCGGCGCCCTTGTCGCCCATGAAAACAGCGCTCTTGCCGCCGACCGCAATGGCGCTGGCATGCAGGATGAGCAGGCCACGCTGATGTAAAAGCAGCGCCATGACCGGGCCGAGCAGCGGGAACGCCAGCAGCGCATCGTCGACATCAGGCGCCGGCTCCACCTCGATGCGGCAGGCGTCGGTGATCAGGAAGGCGCCGACCGTCTGCCATGCCAGATATTGTTGCCGGGCCTCGAAGCGGAAAGCGGTTCCGGTCTCGGGCGAGGGTTTTGGCAGGTCGATCGGGCCGACTGTGATCAGCACATCGACGGAAGCTGGTTCGCTTGGCTCCAGCTCGGGCAGTTCGATCTGCGAAGCGATGGTCAGACCGTAAGCCTTGTAGAAATGCTGCGCGCGGGCAGCACTTGCATGGTGGTGATCAGCGGCAAGCGGCATGTTGGCCGGCATCATGCGTGGCTCCCGCGCTGTTGCACCTGCCGCAGCCACAACGATAGCGAAATCGAACGCCAGACATACTGGACATCGGGCAAGGTGGCGGCCTCAGGTTGGCTGGAAATGCGGCCATAGGCGGCGGTCACTTCAGGCAGGTTGACGTAGGGCGCGATCCGCGCCGCATCTTTCACCAGCACCTTGTCCAGGAGATCGCGGTGATTGCCCAGCATGCCTTTGACCAAATTGGAGGTGAAATCGATCTTGTCGCGCCGCCACTGCACCGCCGGCGGCAAAATTCCTTCCATGGCACGGCGCAGCACCGAACGGCCAAAGCCCTGGTTCAACTTCTCAGCACCCGGCAGCGCCAGGCAGAACTCGACCAGCGGCTTGTCCCAGAAGGGGTAGCGCGGCTCGACGCCGAAATTCGCGGCCGCCTTGTCGAGCACCTCGAAGGCGTGCGGCACCATGCCGTTCGACAGCAGCCAGCGATGGGTCAAGGTCTCGCTGGCGCTGACCGCAGGCGACATATAGCCGGCCCGACGAAACCGCTCGACGAGATCCGTGCGCATCGCCAGATCCGGATTGATCAGGCCGCGCCAGCTGGTGGCTGGGCGCCCGGCGGGATGCCGCCGCACCTTGTTGAGCGCGCGGTTCGCGAGCCGTTTGATCTTCGCGACGCGCCAGGCAGGCCCGTAGATGGTGAGGAACTTGTAGTAAAGGCCGAGCATGCCGTCGCCATAGGTGTTGGAGGCGCTGCGCAGCTCACGCCACAGCTCCATCCATTTGCCGGCATCGGCAAGTTCATGCAGATGGCCGTGGCCCTGCGAAACCACCTCGTCGCCGCCATGGCCGTCCAGCAGCACTTTCATGCCCTTGGCGCCGGCGGTCCTGTAGATGTCGCGGGTCAGCGACAGGCCGGGCGCCAGGAATGTTTCTTCCTGCTCTTCCAGGATGCGCTCGAACTCGGCGAAGGGGGCATAGTTGCCGACGGAAATCAGGGTGCCGTCGACCTTCTGCTGCGCCAGCACCGCCTCGATGAATGGGCGCTCGTCCATCGGCGAGCCCTTTTCGAACACCAGCGAAAAGGTCGGCAGCTTCGGTCTTTGCTGCGCGGCATTCTGCAGGCCCGCCACGCAGGCGATCGAGGAGGAATCGAGCCCGCCGCTCAGCATCGCACCCACCGCGGGCGTGCCGCGCATGCGGTTGCGCACCGATTGCGAGAACAGATGGCGGAATTCCTCGGCCGCGTCCGCTCGCATCGGCCTTGGCGATGGCTCGATCTGCCAGTAGCGGCGCAACACCACCTGGTTGCCGGTGACCGTCAGGCTGTGGCGCGCCGGCAGGCGGAAGATATCGGCATAGGCCGTCGACTGCGGATCGTCGGGCATCCCGGCCAGGAAGCCGGAAATCTGGTGTTCGCTGATGCGCATGTCGACGCCGCCGGCATCGAGGATCGGCCCGATCTCGGAGGCAAAGACGAAACGCCGGTCGCTCGAATGGTAGTAGAACGGTTTGACGCCGAAATGATCGCGCACGCAAAACAGCTGCTGGCGCTCGCCATCCCAGATGGCAAAGGCGAAGTCCCCCTGCAGATGTTCTGGGCAGGCTTCGCCCCAGCGCAGATAGGCGCGCATCAGCAGCACGGCGTCGGCAACCGAACTGTCCCGGATGCCGAGCCTGGCCAGCAATTCGTCGCGATTGTCCAGCCGGCAGTCGGCGGTGATGGCGAGCTTGCCGCCGGCCATGGTCAGCGGGCCGGGGCCGGCCTCATCGGTGGTGTTGAGCCAGGCGTGGCCAAGAACGACGCTTGAATCCATCCACCACGAACTGCCGTCAGGCGCGCGATGCTGCATGCGGGCAAGCATGCGCTGGATGTCGGCCGCCGCAGCGGGCTTGCCTTCCTGCCTGAGCAGAATTCCGGCGACGCCGCTCATCGCTCACTGACCGTGATCGACGAGATGGGTAAACCCGGAGAGCGCGCCGCCAAGCACGATGTGGTCGCCGCTCATCAGCCAGGCATGCGCCTTCAATTCGGTGCCGGTATTGCGCTCGATGCCGATGCTTATCTTCGAAGCGTTGCCTTGGCGGGCAAGCAGATATTGGCCGGAAAGCGCCTGGGTCAGGCAGCTGGCGCCGGGCACCAGCCGGGCCGCGGCTGCAACGCCCCAGGCGACACGCCGGAGGTCGCCGATGTCGGCCGGTTCGCGCGCGTCGAGCCGCGTCACCATGTTGCGAACCTTGTTGTAGGAAAGCAGCGTCAGCCCCAGCCGCACCGCGACGACCACCGCCAGGCAGTGCGCAAGAAACAACATCTCGCGGCCGCTCAGCGAGAGGACCCTAGACAAGTTCCTCATCATGGAGCCTCGCAAGCCCGGCATCCGCCAGGCCTTTCAACAATCCGTCGACATCGGCCTTGCAGCGTTCGGGTTCGACATTGTAGCGCTCGAGCACGGCGCTGCGGATTTCGGAGATCGATTTGGGCTCCTGGATCAGCTCCCATATATAGGCGCCGACGCTGTTCAGGCTGTAATAGATATTCGATCGCATATCGAGCAATGCCAGGCCGTTGCCGAATTCGCAGGCCACGGCATCCTTGATCGCGGTCACCCGATCATGATCCGAGGGGTTCCAGTCCATCCTAAACCTCGCTCACACGACGCTAATCATCAACACCAACGCTTCAGCATCCCGGACAACAGCGCGAGAGCCGGGGTTTAACCCCCGACCCTCTTTAGTGCGCTCTGTTTGCAGAGTCCGGACTTGTCACCCCAACGAGAAAAGACTCAGGAGAAGGTGAGTTCGCCGACCGGCGTATGTGCCGGAAACGAGGCGTCGAGTGCCGTGGTACCGCTACCGCCTTGCGTGATGGTCTCGATCGAGCCGTGGACCGTCAGGCTTGGGGTTTCGTACTCGTGCTTTTCAACATTCTGTTCCATTATACTCTCCAATTATGGACTGGAAGCGGCCTGTCGATTGCCGGCAGCGAGACATTGCTGCACCGCAATAGCTGCATGGCAGCATTTATGAGTCAAGTCTCATTTACCCGCCGTTAATCAATTCTCGGTTGCGCTTGCCTTCAATGGTGATCAAAAAGCTTGCATCTGCACTCTAGTCGCGCACCTCAGGCGGGTTCAACGGCGTTTCCGTGGCGCCTAATTAAGCAGTTGATTTGATTGAGCTAAAATTTTCATCTAGGGCGCCTCCGTTTGAGCGAGATCTCATTCGTACAAAAAATTGCTGGAGTGTGCCGGCGACCGGCCCGATTCCGGCGATGCTTTTGTTCCGTTGCGCGATTGTGTTGCTGAACGCCAGGGTTGCAGGAAAACCGGCGCCTCAGGAAAAACTGGACGCGGCACGTGAATTTCGCGATGCTTTGCTTCGCACTTGCAATATAACGCGCCTGGCAAAATTTTTTGCGGAGATGCAGCACCATATGGCCTTGCAGGAAGGGACCTTCGAAAGGTTGCGCGCCGCCGGCTGCGCCGACGAAGTGGCCTATGTGCAGGCCTGCCTGAGGCTGTTCTTTACCTCGGAGGCGAGCGCGGTTGCTGCGCCTGTGCCGGCCATCTCCGTTACCGATGTCTGCGACATCGCCAGGCTGAACAAGGTCGCGATTTTCGTCCAGAAAGCCTTGTCGCGCCCACCGGCAGGCGAGACGCCGCCGGGCTTGCTTGAATGGCTCGACACCTATCGCCGGAGGACGATTTCGATGAATTCGTCCGGCATCATGGATTCGATGGCCATCGGCAAGGCGCTCCGCGACAGCGGCATCGATTTCGTCTTCCTCAAGGGGCCATTCCAGCAGCAACTGCTCTATGGCGACCATTTCATGAAGCCGTCCGGCGATGTCGACATACTGGTGTCGCCCGCCGGCTTCTTCAAGGCCCGCGATGCGCTGCGCTCGATCGGCTACGACGTCGCCGGCAAATCGCGTTCTGTCTGGTGGGTGCGGTTTCTCGGCGAGCAGCACATGGTTCGCATGGAGGGTCAGAAATCGTCCACCGTAGATCTCCACTACCGGCTGCAGCAGCCGGGCTCGCCGAGCCCGCGCGATACCGACGGCTTCCTGCGCCGCAAGCGCTCGCTTGCCATCGCCGGCTCCAGCGTGCCTTTCATCTCGGCGTCCGACACCTTGCTTTTATCCTGCATCAGCGTCGCCAAGGCGTTGTTCAACCGCGAGCCTTGCGCGGGCTATGTCTGCGATATCAGGGCCGCCGCCAGCCGCCTGAGCGAAGCCGAGCAGCAGACAGTGCTCAACTACGCGGCCGAGCAGGGACTGGCCGACACGCTGCTGCTGGGCTTGCGTGCCGCCGATGTGCTGCTTGGCGGCGCCGGCACGCTTTTGTCGGATCGGGCCACCAGGATCCTGTCACGCATCGGCAATGAAGACCTGTTCCACATGGTCATCGCGCCGTGGCTGTCGTCGCTGAGATGGCCGCAGCGCCGCACTGTGTTGTGGGAATTGTGTGGCCGCGAACCGGTCCGCTACCTGACCGAGGCTGGCTGGGCCGCATCCGCCGACCTCAGCCGGCGGATTTTCGAACGGCCGGAAAGCCGATGACGGTGGTTATCGCAAGACGGCAACAGACAAAGACGGTTCCGTCCCGGTTGGGTGGCGACGGATCAGGGGAGGATGGGTTGGGGCGCCCTGCGGCGGACAAGGGGCAGGGCAAAGACAGCAACCATCCATGGAATTGAAAGGCGTCCCCATGTCCGCATCAGTACCCCAGGTCTGCGTGATCATCGCGGCCCGCAACGCGGCCCGGACCATTCCGGCGGCCATCGCGTCGGCGCTGCGCGAGCCCGAGGTGGCGGAAGTCGTCGTCGTCGACGATGCCTCCACCGATGGTACCGCGAAAGTCGCCGGCGAGGCTGACGATGGCAGCGGCCGGCTTTCGGTCATCCGCCTCGACGTCAATCGCGGCCCATCCTTTGCCCGCAATGCCGCCATTGCCGGGTCGAAATCGCCTTTCATCAGCATTCTCGACGCCGACGATTTCTTCCTTGAGGGACGGTTCCGCCAGCTGTTTGCCGGCACCGACTGGGATTTCGCCGCCGACAACATCATGCTGATCCGCGACGACACGGCGACCGATGTCTCCAAGATCGTCGCCCCGGCCTTTTCGGCCGATCCGGAGTTCCTCGACTTCGAGCGTTTCATCGAAGGCAACATCTCCAGGCGGCGCGTGCAGCGCGGCGAGCTCGGCTTTCTCAAGCCGGTGATATCAAGGGCTTTCCTTGACAGCCATGGGCTGCGCTATGACGAAAACCTGCGTCTTGGCGAAGACTATGAGCTCTACGCTCGCGCCTTTGCGCTTGGCGCTCGGTTCAAGGTCATCCGGTCCTGCGGCTATGGCGCCATCGTGCGTGCCGATTCGCTGAGCGGCCGCCACAAGACGCAGGATCTGAAGCGCCTGGCCGATGCCGACCTGGCGCTGCTTGAGATCGCCAGCCTGCCGGAAGGCTCCAAGGCCGTGCTGCGCAAGCATGAGCGGCATGTGCGCGACAAATACCGGCTGCGCAATTTCCTCGACGTCAAGGCCGAACGCGGCATGGCATCGGCCGCCGCATATGCGCTTGCCAGCCAGTCGAACCTCATTCCGATCGTGCGCGGCGTGGCCGCCGACAAGCTCGATGCGTTGTTTCGTCAGGTCGGTTTGTCACCGAGACAGCAGCCGGTGCCGCCCTTGCGGTACCTGATGTCGGGGACCAGCACGGCTCTGGACAAGTAGGCCTCTCCAGCCGTCGCAACGGTCAGGAATGGCGAAAAATTGCCTTTCTGAAACTCAAAGGTTGCCTACGGGTCCCGACGATGGCACTGTATGTTGCGGTGCAGCAATTTTGGAAGGCCAACCGGATGGCTTCAATTTTTGGCTTCAGGTCCAGGGACCCGGCCCGGGACAAGCAGACCGATCTGGCGCGTTTCGACCGTCTGGCAAAGTTGCTGGATCAGATAACGGCCGAGATCGCGGCGGAAAAAACCGGGCTGGAGGCCCGCTATCGGTCGAAGTCCACCAACGCGGCCTTCCTGGTCGAGTCGATGGAGAACGGGTCGGCGTCGGCAAGCAAGTTGTCGGAAGTCGGCAATTTGACGAAGTCGATCCTGAACTGCGAACAGCGCATCGCCGAATTGGTGCGCCAGACGAGCCGGATGAGGGAACTGCGTCATTCACTCGACGCGATCGTCGACGAGAATGGTCAAGGTTCCGATTCGCAGGGCGAATTCAGGAAATCCGCAGGCCGGGCCTGACAGTTCGGCTAAAGCCGGTCATACGAGGCACAGAAGAGAAAGTTCGGGGGACGGAGGATCGGGATCGGCCCGTTAGTGATGTGGGCCAGTCGGTGACTTTGGGTTGGGGCGGAACAGCACAAAGGTGAATTGATATGCATGCAGATCCGAAGACCATCGTGGCAGTCGATGCCATGGCGTCGGCGCAGCCAAATCGGCAAACGCGTCTTCTATCGGTTGGCTTACTTCTTTTGGCGGCAGCCGCAGCTCTGTTCGGCGCCGCGCAGCCGTCTCGCGCCCAGGACGCCTCTCCGGAGATGCAAAGCGCACCGTCCTTCGTCGACGATTTCAAGAGTTTCGATCGTTCGCGCTGGTATGTCTCCGACGGCTGGTCGAACGGCAATCACCAGAACTGCACCTGGTCGAAAAGCCTGGTCAAACTGTCCGACGACATGCTGACGCTCGGCTTCGAAAAGCGCAAACTGAAGGACCGCGAGTTTGCCTGCGCCGAGATCCAGACCAAGCAGCGCTTTGGCTACGGCACCTATGAAGCGCGGATGAAGACCGACACCGGCTCCGGCCTGAACGCCGCCTTCTTCACCTATATCGGTCCCGCCGACAAACAGCCCTGGTATGAGATCGATTTCGAGGTCCTGACCAAGGACCCCTCCAAGGTGCAGATCAACAGCTATATCAACGGCAAGGCCAAGAACGAGAAGCTGGCCGAGGTCGAAGGCGGCGCCGACAAGGGCTTCAACGACTATGCCTTTGTCTGGGAAAAGGACCGGCTGCGCTGGTACGTCAACGGCAAGCTGGTCCAGGAAGTGACCAATCCCGAGGAATTGCCGACCCATTCGCAGAAGATATTCTTCAGCCTCTGGGGCAGCGACAAGTTGACCAACTGGATGGGCGCCTTTTCGGATCCCGGCCGCCAGGTGTCGATGCAGGTTGAGCGCGTTGCCTTTACCGCGATCGGCCAGCCATGCCAGTTTCCGGAATCGCTGGCTTGCAGTGTAAGCAGCATAAAGTAGATCTGAACCGGCCCGGCCATATCAGGCCGAAGGGCATGAACAGGAATTAATCCGAATGAATTTGACGGTCTTTGGAATTGGCTATGTCGGCCTCGTGCAAGCCGCGGTGCTGGCGGAAGTCGGCCACCAGGTGGTGTGCGTCGATGTCGATGAAAAGAAAGTCGAGCGGCTCAACCAGGGCCTGGTGCCGATTTTCGAGCCGGGACTGGAGGCTCTGGTCAAGGAGAACCACGCCGCCGGCCGCATCAAGTTCACCACCGATGCGGCGGCCGGCGTCAAGCATGGCGAGATCCAGATGATCGCGGTCGGCACGCCGCCCGGCGAGGACGGCTCGGCAGACCTCAAATATGTGCTGGCAGTGGCCGAGACCATCGGCCGCGAGATGGACAAGCCCAAGATCGTGGTCGGCAAATCGACCGTGCCGGTCGGCACCTGCGAAAAGGTCAAGGCCAAGATCGCCGAGACGCTGAAGGCGCGCGGGCGCGAGGACCTCGCATTCGACGTCGCCTCCAATCCCGAATTCCTCAAGGAAGGCTCCGCCGTCGCCGACTGCATGAAGCCGGACCGCATCATCGTCGGCACCAACAGCGAGGACACCGAGGCGGTGATGCGCGAGCTTTACGCGCCGTTCAACCGCAACCACGAGAAGATGATCGTGATGGACGTGCGCAGCGCCGAATTCACGAAGTACGCCGCCAACTGCATGCTGGCGACCAAGATCTCCTTCATGAACGAGATGGCCAATCTGGCCGAGCAGCTCGGCGCCGACATCGAGGAGGTGCGCAAGGGCATCGGCTCGGATCCGCGCATCGGCTACCACTTCATCTATCCCGGCCTCGGCTATGGCGGCTCGTGCTTCCCCAAGGATGTGCGCGCGCTGATCAAGACCGCCGAAGGCGTCAAGTTCGACGCCAAGCTGCTGCGCGCCGTAGAGGAGCGCAACAACGAGCAGAAGTCGGTGCTGTTCGACAAGGTGCACCGCTATTTCAAGGGCAACCTCAAGGGCAAGACCTTTGCGCTCTGGGGCCTCGCCTTCAAGCCCAACACCGACGACATGCGCGAGGCGCCGGCGCGCGTCCTGATGGAAGCGCTGTGGAAGGTTGGCGCCA
>UCIA01000002.1 GCA_900472295.1 Hyphomicrobiales bacterium
CGTCACCATCACCGAGTAATTTGGACTTAAACCGATCTGTCGCGGGCGCAGGATTTGCCCGCGCCGCGCCAGAACAAGGAAGTGACGCATGAACGGACAGAATATCCGCATCCGCCTGAAGGCGTTTGATCACCGCGTGCTCGACGCCTCGACGAAGGAAATCGTGTCGACGGCCAAGCGCACCGGTGCCAACGTCCGCGGCCCCATTCCGCTGCCGACGCGGATCGAAAAATTCACGGTCAACCGGTCGCCTCACGTCGACAAGAAGAGCCGCGAGCAGTTCGAGATGCGTACGCACAAGCGTCTGCTCGACATCGTCGATCCGACCCCGCAGACGGTCGATGCTTTGATGAAGCTCGATCTCGCCGCCGGCGTTGACGTCGAGATCAAGCTCTAAGGGAATGAGAGCGCGGTAAGGGGCGGTGCCCCTGGCCCGGAACTCTAAAGGAATTGAACCGATGCGTTCAGGTGTGATTGCAAAGAAGGTGGGAATGACCCGCATCTATAATGATGCCGGGGAACATGTTCCCGTCACCGTTCTCCAGATGGAGAACTGCCAGGTCGTGGCTCAGCGCACGCAAGAGAAGAACGGCTATACGGCCGTCCAGCTCGGCGTTGGCCTTGCCAAGGTGAAGAACACGTCGAAGGCGATGCGCGGCCATTTCGCGACCGCTTCCGTCGAGCCGAAGGCGAAGGTCGCCGAGTTCCGCGTCTCCGCCGACAACATGATCGATGTCGGCGCCGAGATCACCGTCGAGCACTTCGTCGCCGGCCAGAAGGTCGATGTGACGGGCACGACGATCGGTAAAGGTTTCCAGGGCGTCATCAAGCGCCACCACATGGGTGGTGGCCGCGCGACGCACGGTAACTCGGTATCGCACCGTACCCACGGTTCGACCGGCCAGCGTCAGGACCCGGGCAAGGTGTTCAAGGGCAAGCATATGGCTGGCCACATGGGCGACACCCGCGTCACCACACAGAATGTCGAGATCGTTTCGACCGACGCCGATCGCGGCCTGATCCTGATCCGCGGTGCGGTTCCCGGATCGAAGGGCGCCTGGATCCTGGTCCGCGATGCGGCCAAGGTGGCACTGCCGGCCAATGCGCCGAAGCCTGCCGCGATCCGCGCCGTGGCTAAGAACGAGGCTCCGGCCGCAGAGGGAGCAGAATAATGGATCTCAAGATCACAACGCTTGGCGGCAAAGACGCCGGCAAGGTGGAACTCTCCGAGGAGATTTTCGGCCTTGATCCGCGCGAGGACATCCTGCAGCGCGTCGTGCGCTGGCAGCTGGCCAAGCGCCAGCAGGGCACGCACAAGGCCAAGGGCCGCGCCGAAATCGCGCGCACCGGCGCCAAGATGTACAAGCAGAAGGGTACGGGCCGCGCTCGTCACCATTCGGCACGCGCTCCGCAGTTCCGCGGCGGCGGCAAGGCCCACGGCCCGGTCGTTCGCAGCCACGAGCACGATCTGCCGAAGAAGGTGCGTGCACTCGGCCTGAAGCATGCTCTCTCGGCCAAGGCCAAGAGCGCGTCGATCATCATCATCGACGAGCTGAAGCTGACCGAGGCCAAGACGAAGGCGCTGATCGCGAATTTCGCGACGCTGGGCCTGACCAACGCTTTGGTGATCGGCGGTGCCGAGCTTGACCAGAACTTCAAGCTGGCGGCGACCAACATTCCGAACATTGACGTGCTGCCCATCCAGGGCATCAACGTCTACGACATTCTGCGCCGCGGCACGCTGGTCCTTTCGAAGGCCGCCGTCGAGGCTCTCGAGGAGCGCTTTAAATGACCGACCTTCGTCATTACGACGTGATCGTCTCGCCGGCGATCACCGAAAAGTCGACCATGGCTTCCGAGAACAACCAGGTTGTTTTCAACGTCGCCAAAAAGGCATCGAAGCCGGAAATCAAGGCCGCTGTCGAAGCGCTGTTTGGCGTCAAGGTTACGGCCGTGAACACGCTTGTCCGCAAGGGCAAGATCAAGCGCTTCCGCGGCACGATCGGCCGCCAGAGCGACGTCAAGAAGGCGATCGTGACGCTGGCCGACGGCCAGTCGATCGACGTCGCGACGGGTCTCTGAGCTAGGCCGCGAGGACAGGACAATGGCACTTAAGAAATTCAACCCGGTAACGCCGAGCACCCGCCAGCTGGTCATCGTCGACCGCTCGGGCCTCTATAAGGGCAAGCCCGTCAAGGGTCTGACCGAAGGCCTGACCAAGTCGGGCGGCCGCAACAATCACGGCCGCATCACGGCCCGCTTCATCGGCGGCGGTCACAAGCGTTCGTACCGCATCATCGACTTCAAGCGCCGCAAGTTCGACGTCGTCGGCACGGTCGAGCGCATTGAATACGATCCGAACCGCACCGCCTTCATCGCGCTGATCAAGTATGACGATGGCGAGCTGTCCTACATCATCGCTCCGCAGCGCCTTGCTGCCGGCGACAAGATCGTGGCCGGCGAAGCGGTCGACGTGAAGCCGGGCAATGCGATGCCGCTGGCCTCGATGCCGGTCGGCACGATCGTCCACAACATCGAGCTGAAGCCGGGCAAGGGCGCCCAGGTTGCTCGTTCGGCCGGCGGCTACGGCCAGTTGGTCGGTCGCGACCAGGGCATGGCGATCCTGCGCCTCAACTCGGGCGAGCAGCGTGTCGTTCACGGCTCCTGCATGGCCACTGTCGGCGCCGTGTCGAACCCCGACCACGGCAACATCAACGACGGCAAGGCCGGCCGCACGGTCTGGCGCGGCAAGCGCCCGCACAATCGCGGCGTGACCATGAACCCGGTCGACCATCCGCATGGCGGTGGTGAAGGCCGCACCTCCGGTGGCCGTCATCCGGTCAGCCCGTGGGGCAAGCCGACCAAGGGCAAGAAGACGCGGTCCAACAAGGCGACCGACAAGTTCATCCTGCGCTCGCGCCATCAGCGCAAGAGCTAAGAAGAGGTAACGCCAAGTGACTCGTTCTATTTGGAAAGGCCCCTTCATCGACGGCTACCTTCTCAAGAAGGTGGACAAGGTTCGTGAAGGTGGTCGCAATGAGGTGATCAAGATGTGGAGCCGTCGCTCCACCATCCTGCCGCAGTTCGTCGGCTTCACCTTCGGTGTCTACAACGGCCAGAAGCATGTTCCCGTCTCGGTGAACGAGGACATGGTCGGTCACAAGTTCGGTGAATTCGCTCCGACCCGGACCTATTACGGTCACGGCGCGGATAAGAAGGCGAAGAGGAAATAATCATGGGCAAGGCCAAAGCTCCGCGCAGGCTTGCTGACAACGAAGCGCGCGCCGTTCTGCGCACGATCCGTATCAGCCCGCAGAAGCTGAACCTGGTTGCCGCGCTGATCCGCGGCAAGAAGGTCGCGACAGCGCTTTCCGATCTCGAATTCTCGGCCAAGCGGATTTCCGGCACGGTCAAGAAGACGCTGGAATCGGCAATCGCCAACGCGGAAAACAACCACGACCTCGATGTCGATGCGTTGATCGTGGCGGAAGCCTATGTCGGCAAGTCGATCGTCATGAAGCGCTTCCACGCTCGTGGCCGTGGTCGCGCCAGCCGTATCGAGAAGCCGTTCTCGCACCTCACGATCGTCGTTCGTGAAGTCGAAGAAAAAGGGGAGGCCGCATAATGGGCCAGAAAGTCAATCCGATCGGTCTTCGCCTCGGCATCAACCGCACCTGGGATTCGCGCTGGTTCGCGAACACCGGCGAGTACGGCAAGCTGCTGCATGAGGACATCAAGATCCGCAAGTATCTTGAGAAGGAACTCAAGCAGGCTGCGATCTCCAAGGTCGTGATCGAGCGCCCGCACAAGAAGTGCCGCGTCACTATCCATGCGGCGCGTCCGGGTCTGATCATCGGCAAGAAGGGCGCCGACATCGAAAAGCTTCGCAAGAAGCTGATGGAGATGACGAAGTCCGAGACGCATCTCAACATCGTTGAAGTGCGCAAGCCGGAAATCGACGCGACCCTGGTCGCCCAGTCGATCGCCCAGCAGCTCGAGCGTCGTATTGCGTTCCGTCGCGCCATGAAGCGCGCCGTTCAGTCGGCGATGCGCCTTGGTGCCGAAGGCATCCGCATCAACTGCGCCGGCCGTCTCGGCGGCGCCGAGATTGCGCGCATGGAATGGTACCGCGAAGGCCGCGTGCCGCTGCACACGCTGCGCGCCGATGTCGATTACGGCACGGCCGAGGCGAACACGGCTTACGGCATCTGCGGCGTCAAGGTCTGGGTGTTCAAGGGCGAAATCCTCGAGCACGATCCGATGGCTTCGGAGCGTCGCGCGACCGAGGGTGATGCTGCGCATGGCGGTGGTGGTGATCGCGAACGCGGTCGTCGTCGCGAAAACGCCTGATTATTTAGGAATTTGGAGTTAGAACGATGCTGCAGCCAAAGCGCACAAAGTTCCGCAAGCAGTTCAAGGGCCGTATCCATGGTACCGCAAAGGGCGGCACCAACCTGGATTTCGGTGGTTTCGGGCTGAAGGCGCTTGAGCCGAACCGCGTCACTGCGCGTGAGATCGAGGCGGCCCGCCGCGCGATCACTCGTGAGATGAAGCGTGCCGGCCGCGTGTGGATCCGTATTTTCCCCGATGTGCCGGTGACGTCGAAGCCGACCGAAGTGCGAATGGGTAAGGGCAAGGGCGCTGTCGATTACTGGGCGGCGCGCGTCAAGCCGGGCCGCATCATGTTCGAGATCGACGGCGTCAACGAAGAAACCGCCCGTGAGGCGCTGCGTCTCGGCGCGGCCAAGCTCTCGGTCAGGACGCGCTTCGTACAGCGCATCGCAGAATAAGGACGGGCTGATCATGAAAGCCGAAGACATCCGGACCAAGACCCAGGACCAGCTGACCGACGATTTGGCCAGCCTGAAGAAGGAGCAGTTCAACCTGCGCTTCCAGAAGGCCACCGGCCAGCTCGAGAAGACCGCGCGCGTGAGGCAGGTCCGCAAGGACATTGCGCGTATCAAGACCATCGCTGCGGAAAAGTCCGCGGCCAAGAAGGCTTAAGGACGAAAACCATGCCAAAGCGCATTCTGCAGGGCACCGTCGTCAGCGACAAGAACGAGAAGACGGTAGTCGTCAAGGTCGAACGGCGCTTCACGCATCCCGTGATGAAGAAGACCGTGCGCATGACCAAGAAGTACAAGGCGCACGACGAGAACAACGCCCACAAGGTCGGCGACCAGGTGTTCATCCAGGAATCGAAGCCGATTTCCAAGGATAAGCGCTGGATCGTCGTGTCTTCGGACCAGGCGTAAACAAACGAATTTTGGACAGACCGGGGAGGGGCTTTGAGCCCGTCCCGTTAGAAAAGAAGAAGGCGGCCAGTCATGATTCAGATGCAAACAAACCTCGACGTCGCGGATAATTCCGGCGCCCGTCGTGTCATGTGCATCAAGGTGCTGGGCGGCTCGAAGCGGAAATACGCTTCCGTGGGCGACATCATCGTGGTGTCGATCAAGGAAGCCATTCCGCGCGGCCGCGTTAAGAAGGGCGATGTGATGAAGGCGGTCGTGGTTCGCACGGCCAAGGACATCCGCCGCCCGGACGGCAGCGTGATCCGTTTCGACAAGAACGCGGCCGTTCTCGTCGACAACAAGAAAGAGCCGATCGGCACGCGTATCTTCGGACCGGTTCCGCGCGAACTCCGCGCCAAGAACCACATGAAGATCATCTCGCTCGCGCCTGAAGTGCTGTAAGGAGCCGGACCAATGCAAAAGATTAGAAAAGGCGACAAGGTCGTCGTGCTGGCCGGCAAGGACAAGGGCCGTTCGGGCGAAGTCCTCTCGGTTCAGCCGAAGGAAGACACCGCGCTGGTGCGCGGCGTCAACATGATCCGTCGTCACCAGAAGCAGTCCCAGTCCCAAGAGGGCGGGATCATCACCAAGGAAGCGCCGATCCAGCTGTCGAACATCGCGCTGGCCGACCCCAAGGATGGCAAGCCGACCCGCGTCGGTTTCATTTTCCAGAAGGACGGCAAGAAGGTGCGCGTCGCCAAGCGCTCGGGAGAAGTCATCAATGGCTAAGGCTCAAACCACGAAGCCCAAGGCTGAAAGCAAACAGTCCAAGGCCAACAACACGCCGCGTCTCAAGCAGGTCTACAACGAGACCATCCGCAAGGCGCTGCAGGAGCAGTTCGGCTACGAGAACGAGATGCAGGTTCCGCGCATCGACAAGATCGTGCTGAACATGGGCGTCGGCGAAGCGACCGCGGATTCGAAGAAGCCTTCGATCGCGGCCGAAGACCTGGCGATGATCGCCGGCCAGAAGGCCGTCGTCACCCGGGCGCGCAATTCGATCGCCGGCTTCAAGGTCCGCGAGAAGATGCCGATCGGCGCCAAGGTCACGCTGCGCAAGGAACGCATGTACGAGTTCCTCGATCGCCTCGTGAACATCGCACTGCCGCGCGTTCGCGACTTTCGCGGACTGAATCCGAAGAGCTTCGATGGCCGTGGCAACTATGCCATGGGCATCAAGGAACACATCGTGTTCCCGGAGATCAACTACGACAAGGTTGATCAGATCTGGGGCATGGACGTCATCGTTTGTACGACTGCGAAGACGGACGACGAAGCCAGGGCATTGCTCAAGGCCTTCAACTTCCCCTTCCGCCAGTAACGGCAGCGAGAAAAGGAAAAATCTGAAATGGCAAAGACCAGCTCAGTCGAGAAGAACAACAGGCGCCGCAAGCTTGCCGACCAGTACGGTCCCAAGCGCGCTGCCCTGAAGGCGATCATCATGGACCAGACCAAGCCGATGGAAGAGCGCTTCCGCGCTCAGCTGAAGCTTGCTGCCATGCCGCGCAACTCGGCCAAGATCCGCATCCGCAACCGCTGCGAAGTTACCGGCCGTCCGCGCGCCTATTATCGCAAGCTCAAAGTATCGCGCATCGCGCTTCGTGATCTCGGCAATAACGGCCAGATCCCGGGCCTGGTCAAGTCGAGCTGGTAAGGAGGACATAACATGTCATTGAGCGATCCTCTCGGCGATATGCTGACCCGCATCCGCAACGCGTATGGCCGCAAGAAGTCGAGCGTTTCGACGCCGGCCTCGCGCCTGCGTACCCGCGTCCTCGACGTGCTGAAGGCTGAAGGCTATATCCGCGACTACAGCCAGACCGACTTCGACAACGGCAAGTCCGAAATCGAAATCGAGCTGAAGTATTTCGATGGTGCACCGGTCGTGCGCGAAATCGCCCGCGTTTCGAAGCCGGGCCGCCGCGTTTACGTCTCGGCCAAGTCGATCCCGCACGTCGCCAACGGCCTCGGCATCGCCATCCTTTCGACGCCGAAGGGCGTGATGGCCGATCACGAAGCACGCGAACAGAACGTCGGCGGCGAGATCCTCTGCCAGATCTTCTGATCCGGCAGCTGACCGCAAAGTGGAATCCGGTCTTCGGATCGTTCCGAAGACAGAGACCTGAAACAAGAGAAGTGACGAGGACAACAAAATGTCTCGTATTGGTAAGAAACCCGTTTCGCTGCCGCAGGGCGTGACCGCGACCGTCAACGGCCAGACCGTGACGGCGAAGGGCCCCAAGGGCGAGCTGAAGTTCGTGGTGAACGACGAAGTGCTGGTCAAGATGGAAGGCAGCGAGATTGCTGTCCAGCCGCGCGACCAGACCAAGACCGCCCGCTCCAAGTGGGGCATGTCGCGCACGCAGATCGTCAACATCCTGCATGGCGTCAAGGACGGTTTTGAGAAGAAGCTCGAGATCACCGGCGTCGGTTATCGCGCCGCCCTTCAGGGCAAGAACCTGCAGTTGGCTCTTGGCTTCAGCCACGACGTCGTTTACGAGACGCCGGCTGGCATCACGATCACTGTGCCGAAGCCGACGGAAATCACCGTGACCGGCATCGACAAGCAGCAGGTCGGCCAGGTTGCAGCCGAGATCCGCGAGTATCGTGGTCCCGAGCCCTACAAGGGCAAGGGTGTCCGCTATGCCGGCGAGAAGATCGTCCGCAAGGAAGGCAAGAAGAAGTAGTAGGCCTGGCCCCGAAAAGTTACAGACTTTCCGGAACAGGCCAAGCCAAAGAAGTGCAACGCCGCGGGGAGCGGTCGCGGGAGGCGCTTTCGCCTACCGCATATGGCGGCCCCCGTTTTTTGAAGGCAAGGAAGACTATTATGGGTACCAAGGAATCCACGCAGCGCCGTGCGCAGCGCGTTCGCCGCCAGATCAAGAAGGTCGCCGGTGAGCGTCCGCGTCTGTCGGTTCACCGTACGTCGAAGAACATCTACGTGCAGGTCATCGACGACGCCAAGGGCCACACCATTGTCGCTGCTTCGACGCTCGAGAAGGACCTCAAGGGTTCGCTCAAGACCGGCGCCGACACCGCGGCTGCGGCTGCCATCGGCAAGCTGATCGCCGAGCGCGCTACCAAGGCCGGCGTCAAGGAAGTCGTCTTCGATCGCGGCGCCTACATCTATCACGGCCGCGTCAAGGCGCTGGCCGAGGCTGCCCGTGAAGGTGGCTTGAGCTTCTAGGCATGATCCCGAAAAGTTGCAGACTTTTCGGATAAAGATTATGCGAACGAAAAAGTAGTTTTCGCCCCCGGCGACGGTTTCCCGATTTATTCGGGGCGAGGCGCCGGATCTTATCAGCAACCGTGCTTCCGGAAAAAAACAAGGAACAGGATATGGCACAGGAACGTAGGGATGGCGGCCGCGGCCGCGATCGTGAAGAACGCGATGACGGCATGGTGGACAAGCTCGTCCACATCAACCGCGTCGCCAAGGTCGTCAAGGGCGGCCGTCGCTTCGGTTTTGCAGCACTCGTCGTCGTCGGCGACCAGAAGGGCCGCGTTGGCTTTGGTCACGGCAAGGCGCGCGAAGTGCCGGAAGCGATCCGCAAGGCAACCGAATCGGCAAAGCGCGACATGATCTTCGTGCCGCTGCGCTCGGGCCGCACGCTGCACCACGACGTCGAGGGACGCTGGGGCGCCGGACGCGTGCTGCTGCGCGCTGCCAAGCAGGGTACCGGCATCATCGCCGGCGGCCCGATGCGCGCTGTCTTCGAGACGCTCGGCATGCATGACGTGGTCGCCAAGTCGATGGGTTCGTCGAACCCCTACAACATGGTTCGCGCCACGTTCGACGCGCTGAAGAGCCAGATGCATCCCAAGGATGTGGCTGCTGCGCGCGGCATCAAGTATTCGACCCTTCAGGCCCGCCGCGGCACCGCCGTTGCGGCTGAAGAATAGTCGATCTGACCAGGGATTTTGACCATGGCCAAGAAAGCAACCAAGACCATCACCGTTGAGCAGATCGGTTCGCCGATCCGCCGCCCGAAGGAACAGCGCGCAACGCTGGTCGGCCTCGGCCTCAACAAGATGCACAAGCAGCGCACGCTGGAGGACACTCCCTCGGTGCGCGGCATGATCGCTGCCGTCCAGCACCTCGTCCGCGTCGTGGACGAGGGCTGAACAGAAGCGCAGGAGAACCCAGATGAAACTCAACGATCTGCGTGACAAGGACGGCGCGACGCACTCCAAGAAGCGTCTCGGCCGTGGCATCGGCTCCGGCTCGGGCAAGACCGGCGGTCGCGGCGTCAAGGGCCAGAAGGCTCGCTCCGGCGTTGCCATCAACGGCTTCGAGGGTGGCCAGATGCCGCTCTACCGGCGCCTGCCGAAGCGTGGCTTCAACAACATCTTCGCCAAGAGCTTTGTCGTCGTGTCGCTGGCTCGTATCCAGACGGCGCTCGATGCCAAGAAGCTCGACGCCAAGGCGACCGTGACGGCTGAGGCACTCGTTGCTGCCGGCGTCATCCGCCGCGTCAAGGATGGCGTGCGCATCCTTTCGGACGGCGAACTCAAGTCAAAGCTCGCCTTCGACGTCGCCGGCGCATCCAAGGCTGCGATCGAGAAGATCGAAAAGGCCGGCGGTTCGGTCAAGCTGCCGGAGCAGGCTGCTGCCGAGTAACGGCAATTTGAAGCGCGACCGGCGGGAACGGCATCCGTTTTTGCTCGCAATTGCGCTTTGATCCGATCAATTAAAGCGGCCGCGTCAACGCGGCCGCTTGCATGTTGAGAGCCCGGAGCTTATCTCGTGAGCTTCGGTGAAACGCGCCGCCTGAGCTGCGGGCATCGAGCGTGACATTTGAAATCAAATAAGTAGTGCATGATGTTACCCGAAAACTGCTTCACACTTTTCGGCATCATGCTCTAGCGGAGAATCAGGCATGGCTTCGGCTGCTGAACAACTAGCCTCGAATCTGAATTTTGCGGCCTTCGCCAAGGCGGAGGACCTGAAGAAGCGAATCTGGTTCACCATCGGCGCGCTGCTCGTCTATCGTCTCGGCACCTATATCCCGCTGCCCGGCATCAACCCGGAAGCCTTCGCCCAGGCCTTCTCCTCGCAGAGCAAGGGCGTGCTCGGCATGTTCAACATGTTTGCCGGCGGCGCCGTGCAGCGCATGGCGATCTTCGCGCTCGGCATCATGCCCTACATCTCGGCCTCCATCATCATGCAGCTGATGACCTCGGTCATCCCGTCGCTGGAAGCGCTGAAGAAGGAAGGCGAGCAGGGCCGCAAGGTCATCAACCAGTACACGCGCTACGGCACCGTGTTGCTGGCGCTGGTGCAGGCTTACGGCATTTCGGTGGGCCTGGAAGGCGGCAACGGCATCGTCAACGATCCCGGCATGTTCTTCCGCATCTCGACCGTCATCACGCTGGTCGGCGGCACCATGTTTCTGATGTGGCTGGGTGAGCAGATCACCGCGCGCGGCATCGGCAACGGCATTTCGCTGATCATCTTCTCCGGCATCGTCGCCGGCCTGCCGCACGCCATCTCCGGCACGCTGGAGCTTGGCCGCACCGGCGCTCTGTCGACCGGCCTCATCCTGGCGATCATCGTTCTGGCCGTTGTCGTCATCGCGCTGATCGTGTTCTTCGAGCGCGCGCAGCGCCGCTTGCTGATCCAGTACCCGAAGCGCCAGGTCGGCAACCGCATGTTCCAGGGCGACACCTCGCATCTGCCGCTGAAGCTCAACACGGCCGGCGTCATTCCGCCGATCTTCGCCTCGTCGCTGCTGTTGCTGCCGGCAACTGTCGCCGGCTTCTCGCAGAACGCCAACATGCCGGCCTGGGCCACCACCATCCTGGCGGCGCTCGGCCATGGCCAGCCGCTCTACATGCTGTTCTATGCGGGGATGATCGCGTTCTTCGCTTTCTTCTACACGGCCATCGTGTTCAATCCGAAGGACACCGCCGACCAGCTCAAGAAGCATTCCGGCTTCATTCCGGGTTACCGTCCGGGCGAGCGCACCGCCGATTACATCGACTATGTCCTGACGCGCATCACCGTCGTCGGCGCCATCTATCTGGTGCTGGTGTGCCTGCTGCCCGAGTTCCTGATTTCGGCGACTGGCGTACCATTCTACCTCGGTGGCACATCGCTTCTGATCGTGGTCAGTGTAACCCTCGATACGGTGGCGCAGATTCAGGGTCACCTGATCGCGCACCAGTATGAGGGCCTGATCAAGAAGTCGAAGTTGCGCGGGGGGAAGAAGGCCAGATGAGATTGATATTGCTTGGGCCGCCAGGAGCGGGCAAGGGGACGCAAGCACAAAGACTGGTAGAAAAATACGGCATACCCCAGCTGTCGACGGGCGACATGCTGCGGGCCGCCGTGCAGGCCGGCACCGAAGTCGGTAAGCGCGCCAAGGCGGTGATGGATGCCGGCGAGCTGGTATCGGACGCTATCGTCAACGCCATCGTGGCTGAACGCATCGATCAGCCCGATTGCGGCAACGGCTTCATCCTCGACGGCTACCCGCGCACGCTGGTGCAGGCTGATGCGGTTGAATCGATGCTCGGCGAGCGCGGCATCGGCCTCGACGCCGTGATCGAGTTCGTCGTTGACGACAAGGCGCTGGTCGGCCGCATCGTCAAGCGCGCCGAAGACGCCAAGGCCGCGGGACAGCCGGTGCGCAAGGACGACAATCCGGTGGTGTTCGAGGAGCGCCTGCGGGAATACTACAAGAAGACCGCGCCGCTGATCGGCTACTACTACGCCAAACGCTCGCTGAAGAGCGTCGACGGCATGGCCGCTGTCGATACCGTGACGGCAGAGATCGAAGCGCTGCTCACGGCGGTGACGCGGGAGACCGTTACGGCAAAGTAAAGATTGCGCTTGACTGGAACGGTTCGCTGGGTTATGGCGGCCCGTCTTCCTATCAGGCATGAGGCTTGCTTGTCCGCAAGGGCAAGGCAGCTGCATTGAAACTAGGGAACTCCCGCAAGGGCCGGCCTCCACCGGACGCGGGGAATTTTGGATCGCGCCAGTTCGTCTGGCCCACATGGAGAAGAGAAGAATATGGCTCGTATAGCCGGCGTTAACATTCCGACCAACAAGCGCGTCGTCATTGCGCTTCAGTACATTCACGGCATTGGCAAGAAGTTCGCCCAGGAGATCGTCGACAAGGTCGGCATCCCGGCCGAGCGCCGCGTCAACCAGCTGACCGACGCGGAAGTGCTGCAGATCCGCGAGACCATCGACCGTGACTACCAGGTCGAAGGCGACCTGCGCCGCGAAGTGTCGATGAACATCAAGCGTCTGATGGACCTTGGCTGCTACCGCGGCCTGCGTCACCGTCGCTCGCTGCCGGTTCGCGGCCAGCGCACGCACACCAATGCACGCACCCGCAAGGGCCCGGCCAAGTCGATCGCCGGCAAGAAGAAGTAATTCAGGGGAATACGGGAGTAGGGGAGTAAGGCAGTAGGGAAATGCCCGTCGATCGGGTCGCATTTTTCCCTACTCCCTTACTGCCCTATTCCCTTACTCCCTTAGTAAGGTGGAGCCGCTGGCATTACGGCGGTGTAGAGATCAACTGAAAGGACTATCATGGCCAAGGAAGCCGCACGTGTTCGCCGTCGCGAACGCAAGAACATCTCGTCGGGCGTTGCCCACGTCAATTCGACCTTCAACAACACGATGATCACCATCACCGACGCGCAGGGCAATTCCATTGCCTGGTCGTCGGCCGGTGCCCAGGGCTTCAAGGGTTCGCGCAAGTCGACCCCGTTCGCTGCCCAGATGGCTGCCGAGGACGTTGCCAAGAAGGCCCAGGAACACGGCATGCGCATGCTCGAAGTCGAGGTCTGCGGACCCGGCTCCGGTCGTGAATCGGCGCTTCGCGCCCTGCAGGCGGCCGGCTTCACCATCACCTCGATCCGTGATGTGACGCCGATCCCGCACAATGGCTGCCGCCCGCGCAAGAAGCGCCGCGTCTAAGACATTACCGAACGCCGCGCGAGCGCCTCTGGGCGCTCCTCCACGGCACTCCAGGTCGCCCGCCACGATTGGATGGTGGCGGGTCAACGGAAGGAAAGCATCATGATCCAGAAAAATTGGCAGGAACTGATCAAGCCGAACAAGATCGAGTTCTCGTCGAAGAAGAAGACGCTGACCACGCTGGTCGCCGAGCCGCTCGAGCGTGGCTTCGGCCTGACGCTCGGCAACGCGCTGCGCCGCGTGCTTCTGTCTTCGCTGCGCGGTGCGGCTGTGACCGCCGTGCAGATCGACGGCGTTCTGCATGAATTCTCGTCGATCGCCGGTGTGCGTGAAGACGTGACCGACATCGTCCTCAACATCAAGGAAATCGCCATCCGCATGGAAGGCGATGGTCCCAAGCGCATGGTCGTTCGCAAGCAGGGCCCGGGTGCGGTTCTGGCTGGCGACATCCAGACGGTTGGCGACGTCGAGATCCTCAACCCCGACCACGTCATCTGCACGCTGGACGAAGGTGCTGAAATCCGCATGGAATTCACCGTCGACACCGGCAAGGGCTACGTGCCGGCAGAGCGCAACCGCGCCGAAGACGCGCCGATCGGCCTGATACCGGTCGACAGCCTGTATTCGCCGGTCAAGAAGGTCTCCTACAAGGTCGAAAACACCCGCGAGGGCCAGGTTCTCGACTATGACAAGCTGACCATGACCATCGAGACCGACGGTTCGATCTCGGGCGAAGACGCAGTGGCTTTCGCTGCCCGCATCCTGCAGGACCAGCTCGGCCTGTTCGTCAATTTCGACGAGCCGCAGAAGGAAGTCGCCGCCGAAGCCGTCACCGAGCTCGCCTTCAATCCGGCGCTGCTCAAGAAGGTCGACGAACTCGAGCTTTCAGTGCGTTCGGCCAACTGCCTGAAGAACGACAACATCGTCTACATCGGCGATCTCATCCAGAAGACCGAAGCCGAGATGCTGCGCACCCCGAACTTCGGCCGCAAGTCGCTGAACGAGATCAAGGAAGTGCTCGCGGCGATGGGCCTGCACCTCGGCATGGAAGTGCCGGACTGGCCGCCGGAAAACATCGAAGACCTCGCCAAGCGTTACGAAGACCAATATTGAGCATGAAATCCAAGGATCGGCGGCGTGAGCCGCTCGATCCGACGGTCATGCGGAAAACCGTCGGAGGCCGTGGCCTCCTGAACAACTGAAGAAGGAAAAGAGCCATGCGCCACGGTTTCAAAGGCCGCCGCTTCGCCCGAAGCATTAGCCATCGCAAGTCGATGTTCGCCAACCTCGCCGTGTCGCTGCTCGAGCACGAGCAGATCGTCACCACCTTGCCGAAGGCGAAGGACCTGCGTCCGATCGTCGAGAAGCTGGTGACGCTCGGCAAGCGCGGCGACCTGCATGCGCGCCGCCAGGTCATTGCCCAGATCGGCAATGAAGGCGTCGTCAAGCGCCTGTTCGACACCATTGCGCCGCGCTACGCCACCCGCAATGGCGGCTATCTGCGCATCATGAAGGCGGGCTTCCGCCACGGCGACAATGCCGCCATGGCCGTTATCGAGTTCGTCGACCGCGACACCGACGCCAAGGGCGCCGGCGACCGCGCCCGCCTCGAAGCTGAAGGCGCCAATGAGGAAACCGCAGCCGCATAAGGCTCGGTTTTCCAGCAATGACTTCAAGGGGCCTTCGGGCCCCTTTTTGCATGGTCGCGATGGCATGCTTGGCCAAGCTTTTTTGCCTGCCGGCCCAGTGCTTTTTGCCAGCAGGCCAAGTGCTTTTGCACGACAATCGCCGCATTTCAGTGCATTAGCCTTTCATTCTGCACAATCGTCGGGACAATGCGCCTGACCTGGAGGGAATCGGAATGCATTTCAAACGGCTGTTTCTTGTCGCCCTTTGCGCGCTGGCCGCCTTTGCCGCGGCACCGGCCGTGAGACAGGCGTTGGCCGAAGACGCTGCCAAGCCTGCGGACCCTGGGCTCTCCGATGTGCTCACCGACCTGCTGCATGGCGTCGAGGGCGAGAACGGCACCTCCGGTCCCGACAAGCGCGTGCCGTTCGGCCGTGAGGAGGTGCAGCTTTCGTTTGCGCCGCTGGTCAAGCAGACGGCGCCGGCGGTGGTCAATGTCTATGCTTCGCAGACCGCCAAGGTCACGTCGCCCTTCGACGGCGATCCGTTCTTCGAGGAGTTCTTCGGTCGTGCCCAGCCGCGTGCGCAGTCCTCGCTGGGCTCGGGCGTGCTGGTCGACCCGAGCGGCGTCATCGTCACCAATTTCCACGTCATCAAGGGCGCCGACGAGGTCAAGGTGGCGACCGCTGACGGGCGCGAATTCACCTCGAAGGTCATGCTCAAGGATGAAACGCTCGACCTTGCGGTGCTCAAGATCACCTCCGACAAGCCGTTTCCGGTCATCGCCATCGGCGATTCCGACGCACTCGAAGTCGGCGACCTGCTGCTGGCCATCGGCAATCCGTTCGGCGTCGGCCAGACCACCACAAGCGGCATCGTCTCGGCACTTGCGCGCAGCCATATCGGTGTTTCGGATTCGGGCTATTTCATCCAGACCGACGCCGCCATCAATCCCGGCAATTCCGGCGGCGCGCTGATCAACATGGGCGGTCAGCTGGTCGGCATCAACACCGCCATCTACAGCCGCAGCGGCGGCTCGATCGGCATTGGCTTTGCCATCCCCGCCAACATGGTGCGCGCCTTCGCCGATGCGGCCAAGGCCGGGCTCGATTTCTTCGAGCGGCCCTATATCGGCGCCGAGTTCGAAGCTGTCACACCGCAGATCGCAGAATCGCTCGGCATGGAGAAGCCGACCGGCGCGCTGGTGTCATCGGTCGAGGAGGCCGGGCCGGCAGCCAAGGCAGGGCTGAAGCCCGGCGATGTCGTGCTGCAGCTCAATGGCACGACTGTCGAGAGCATCGAGGCGCTGGACTACCGCATGGCGACGCTGTCGATCGGCGCCAAGGCGAACTTCGCCATCCTGAGCAAGGGCCAGCAGGCGACGATGGAGATCGCGCTGGAGCGGGCGCCGGAAGGCGCCAAGGCCTCGGAAGTGACGCTGCATGGCCGCAGCCCGTTCTCGGGCGCCAAGGTGGCGGAACTGTCGCCGCGGCTCGCCCAGCGGCTCGGCCTGCGCACCGACCTCAAGGGCGTCACCGTGGTCGACATCAATCGCGATTCGCCCGCAGCCGATTTCGGCTTCCAGCCCGGCGACATCGTGCGCGAGGTGAATGGCACAACGGTCGATACGGCGGCGACGCTGGCGCAGCTCTCCCAGCAGGATACGCGCTGGTGGCGCTTTACTGTCGAGCGCGGCGGGCAGACACTGCGCCAAGTGTTGCGTTACTGAGGCGATCTTCCCATTTTAGAGCATGATCCCGAAAAGTGGGAACCGGTTTTCGGATAAGATCATGCTCCAAAAAGAGCGAGTTCGTGCTCCAACCAAAAGACTTGCATGGCCGATCTGTTCAGCGTCGATGAACCGGAAAGAGCGCCAGCCGGCCGGCCGCTCGCCGACCGGCTGCGCCCGAAAAACCTCGACGAGGTCGTCGGCCAGGAACATCTGACCGGGCCAGACGGCGCGCTGACGCGTCTGATCAATTCCGGCTCGCTCGGCTCGATGATCTTCTGGGGCCCGCCCGGCACCGGCAAGACGACCGTGGCGCGATTGCTGGCTGGCGAAACAAGCCTTGCCTTCGAGCAGATTTCGGCGGTGTTTTCCGGCGTTGCTGACCTGAAGAAGGTGTTCGAGGCCGCAAAGCTGCGCCGCGCCAATGGCCGCCAGACGCTGCTCTTCGTCGACGAAATCCATCGCTTCAATCGCGCCCAGCAGGATTCCTTCCTCCCGGTCATGGAAGACGGCACGGTCGTGCTGGTCGGCGCCACCACCGAGAACCCATCCTTCGAGCTGAACGCCGCGCTTCTGTCGCGGGCGCGTGTCCTCGTCTTCCATTCGCTGGGCGAAGAAAGCATCGCCAAGCTGATGACGCGGGCCGAGGAGACGGAGGGCAGGGCGCTGCCGCTCGACGACGACGCGCGGACAATGCTCATCCGCATGAGCGATGGCGATGGCCGCGCCTCGCTGACGCTGGCCGAGGAAGTCTGGCGCGCTGCCAAACCGGGCGAGGTTTTCGATCCCGAAGGGCTGCAGCGCATCGTCCAGCGCCGCGCGCCGATCTACGACAAGGGCCAGGACGGCCATTACAATCTGATCTCGGCGCTGCACAAATCGGTGCGCGGGTCCGACCCCGACGCAGCCCTTTATTATCTCGCGCGCATGTTCGACGCCGGCGAGGATCCGCTCTATCTCGGCCGCCGGCTGGTGCGCATGGCGATGGAGGATATCGGGCTGGCCGACCCGCAGGCGCTGGTCGTCGCCAATGCCGCCAAGGACGCTTACGACTATCTGGGCTCACCCGAAGGCGAGCTCGCCTTTGCCGAAGCTACCGTCTATCTCGCCACCGCGCCCAAATCCAACGCGGTCTACACCGCCTTCAAGGCGGCCACCCGGGCTGCCAAGGAGTTCGGCTCGCTGCTGCCGCCAAAACACATCCTCAACGCGCCGACCAAGTTGATGAAGGAAGAGGATTACGGCGCCGGCTATCGCTACGATCATGACCAGCCCGACGCTTTTTCCGGCCAGGACTATTTCCCCGAAAAGATGGGACGGCAGACATTTTATGATCCGCCCGAACGCGGCTTCGAGCGCGATATCAGGAAGCGGCTGGACTATTGGGCGAAGCTACGCAGCGAGCGGGAAAAATAGGCTTGCGCGCGCCTGTGGTTCTGACGCCTCAGGACGAACTCCTGCCGTGGGGCATTCCCGCCTCTGTTCTTCTCCATATCGCGTTGATTGCCATGCTGGCTGTCATGCCGACGCCGAAGCGTCCGAAGCGGCCGCAGGAAGAACCGGTTTCGGTCGACATACTGACGCAGCAACAGTTCGACGCCATCGGTGAAGTAAAAGCCGCACCGCATGCTTCTCAACAACCGGCTGTCCCGGTTCCGCCGGCCGCCAGCCCGGCTTTGGCTCCGTCACCGTCACCTGCCGCGAAAGCGCCGGCGATGATCCGCCCAACGGAAATGCTGTCGGCCAAGACGCTCGCCGATCCGCGCAGCCGGCAGGCCCGTGCTGACCTTGCGACGTTTGCCTCCGGCGAGCGCGGTGTGCAGCTTTGCAACCTTGAAGCGATGGACCAGATCCGCAAATGGCGGGCCGACTTCCTGCCCGAGCGCGTGGTGCCTTATGCGATGGCTGAGGAGAGGATCTCCGGCACGACGATCAGTGCCGAGGGCGCGGCCTTCCGCAGCAAGAAGAACTGGTACGGGCTGAAATTCAAATGCCAATTGGCGCCCGACGGCGAAAGTGTCGTCGGCTTCGAATTCCTGGTCGGCGATCCCGTCGCGCCGGACAGATGGGATGAACTCGGCCTGCCTGCGGTGCACTGATATTCCGTCATGAGACAGGTCCAGCGGGCCGCCTGCCTGTCACCTGCCAGTCACAGCAGTGTGATGTGTAGGGCGCGGTAAAAAGTCCTATCACGTCGCGTGGCTGAGCCGGGGGGCTGCCAGATTTTGGCGATCACTCTCGGAACAGGAATCGCGCCTCTGCGCGAACAGAAAATGACAAAACCCCTTCGCAAATTGCTCCGTCAGGCTGCGATCGCAGTCCCGCTGCTCGCGCTCGGCTTCTACTTCGTCCCGATCCTGACCACGATCTGGATCGTCTGCGGCCTGATCGATGTGCTGCGCAACACCGGCAAGAACCTGTCGCTGTTGCGCGGCTATTTCCTTGGCAACGGCCTCTTCACCTGGCTGCTGTCGCCCTTCAATCTCCTGGTCGACCTGGTCAGCTACAGGAACCCCGGCGTGTGGAAGCTACAGCAGTTTCCCGCCGATTATCAGCGCGAAGTCAACGAGGTTCTCGACGTCTTCAAGGCGCGCAAGGACGAGATCATCGCCGATATCGACGCCAATTTCGGCACTGCCAAGCGCGGCATGTATGTCTATCAGTGGTACGGCAAGCACAAGATCGACAATGTTGCGGAATTCAACAAGGATTTCAAATACATCAAGACCATTGCCGTGTCGGTCTTCAGGGGCAAGGAATCGACTTCCTGGCATTTCGGACCGCTGCGGCTCAGCCTGCGCATCCTCTACAATCTCCTGCCGGTGAAGGCGGAGATTTTCGTCGAGTGCAACGGCGCCAGGAACTACTGGCACGACAACCCGCTGTATATTTTCGACGACACGCTGCTGCACCGCTCGGTCAACGAGTATGACGGGCGCCGCTACTGCGTTTTCATGGACATCATCCGCCCGTCGCCATTCCCCGGCCTCATCGCCGGCGCGCTCGCCATCGTCTCGGTCAGCGTCGAGCGTATCAATTCCATGTTCTACAAGAACTGGAAGATGCTCGGCTCGAGCAAGCCGAAGAAGGCCCAGACGACCTGAACGTTTGGCGCGCAGCGACCTGGAATCGGTTGGATGCGCAGATCTTTGGACCATGGTCCTATAGCGACGCAGGCCCGTAATCTTCTAAAACCCTTGGGTGTGGATATATTCGTCCAGATATAACGCCGCGATAGGGGATGCGGCGTTCACCTTGGGAGGAAGAGGTGAGCGGACAGCCGACCGAGCATGCGGATGTCGTCGAGGCAGCGATCGCCAGTAACGATGCGGCACGTTCCGCGTTGATCGCCTCCTGGCGACGCTCGTCGACAAAGCACGGGCTCGATCCGGCCGAACGCGCGGCGCCGAGACGTTTGACCGAGGCCGAGTTCCGACAGGCTCGGCAGCGCGTCGAGCGATTGATCAGCGCCGCCAATGCCAGTCTCGATCGGCTCTATCTGGCGGTTGGCGGTATTGGCTGTTGCGTCTTGCTTGCCGACCGCGAAGGCATTCCCGTCGAACGTCGCGGCGCCATCGCGGATGACGACACCTTCGGTGAGTGGGGTCTGTGGACCGGCACGGTATGGAGCGAGGATGCCGAAGGCACCAACGGCATCGGCACGTGTCTTGCCGATCAGCGGGCGCTGACCATCCACCGCGACCAGCACTTTTTCTCGCGCAACACGCTGCTTAGTTGCACGACGGCGCCGGTCTATGATCACGAAGGCAATCTGGCGGCGGCGCTCGACGTTTCGTCGTGCCGTTCGGATTTGACCGAAGGTTTTGTCAATCTGATCGCCATGGCAGTGGGCGACGCGGCACGCCGCATCGAGGCGGAGAATTTCCGCATGGTGTTTTCGAACGCCCGCATCCTGCTTGCGCCGATCACGGAGCGCAGCGCCGGCGCGCTGATTGCGATCGACCAAGACGACCTTGTGGTCGGTGCTACGCGCTCGGCGCGGCTTGCGCTCGGCATTACGCCTGAGGCGCTGGCCAAAGGCCTGCTGGCAGCCGATGTCCTTGGCGATGAGATGAGAGCCATCCAAGATCTGGGCGACGCCGAACGCAGTGCGCTGCAGCGGGCCATGACGCGCGTCGGCGGCAATGTCTCGGCCGCGGCCCAGAGCCTCGGCATTTCGCGCGCAACGCTGCATCGCAAGCTCGCCCGTTTCGGCATAAGGCGTCCGCACTGAGTTTTCGGTCTCGACCTGTCGCAGTTCTGCGACAGTCGAACCCACTCGGCTGACCGGCCGGGGCTGACATATCAGCCGTCGTCAGCAACTCTTCTCTCAGGCACGCCGCATCCTGTGGTGCTGCTTCTTGGGAGGAAGACAATGAACAAGGTGGAATTTTCCCGCACGGCCAAGGTTCCCTTCGCCAAGCGCTATGACAACTACATCGGCGGCAAATGGGTCGCCCCGTCGTCCGGGCAGTATTTCGAGAACATATCCCCGGTGAACGGCAGGCCGCTCGGCGAGATCGCCCGCGGCAATGCTGCCGATATCGAACTGGCGCTTGATGCCGCCCACAAGGCCAAGGACGCCTGGGGCAGGACCAGCCCGGCCGCGCGTGCGCTGATCCTCAACCGTATCGCCGACCGCATGGAGGATAATCTCGACCTTCTGGCGCTGGCCGAAACCTGGGACAATGGCAAGCCGATCCGCGAGACGACCGCCGCCGATCTGCCGCTCGCCGTCGATCACTTCCGCTATTTCGCAGGCGCCTTGCGCGCCCAGGAAGGCAATCTGTCGCAAATCGACGATGACACCGTCGCCTATCATTTCCATGAGCCGCTAGGCGTCGTCGGCCTGATCATTCCCTGGAATTTCCCGCTGCTGATGGCGGTGTGGAAGCTGGCGCCGGCACTCGCGGCCGGCAATTGCGTCGTCCTGAAGCCGGCCGAACAGACGCCTGCGACCATCATGCTGTGGGCGGACCTGATTGGCGACCTCTTGCCGGACGGCGTGCTCAACATCGTCAACGGCTTCGGTCTCGAAGCCGGCAAGCCGCTGGCTTCGTCAAACCGGATCGCCAAGATCGCCTTCACCGGCGAGACGACGACCGGTCGCCTGATCTCGCAATATGCCAGCCAGAACCTCATACCGGTGACGCTCGAGCTCGGCGGCAAGTCACCCAACATCTTCTTCCAGGATGTTACCGCCGAAGACGACGATTTCTTCGACAAGGCGATCGAAGGTTTCGTCATGTTCGCGCTTAACCAGGGCGAGGTCTGCACCTGTCCCAGCCGGGCGCTGGTGCATGAGAAGATCTACGACCAGTTCATGGAGAAGGCGCTCAAGCGCGTCGATGCGATCGTCCAGGGCGATCCGCTCGATCCGGCAACGATGATCGGTGCGCAGGCTTCGAGCGAACAGCTGGAGAAGATCCTGAGCTATTTCGACATCGGCCGGAAGGAAGGCGCCGAAGTGCTGGCCGGCGGCGAGCAGAACCACCTGCCGGGCGATCTTGCCGGCGGCTACTACGTCAAGCCGACCGTGTTCAAGGGGCACAACAAGATGCGCGTATTCCAGGAAGAGATCTTTGGGCCGGTGGTTTCGGTAACCACCTTCAAGGACGACGACGAGGCCTTGTCGATCGCCAACGACACGCTTTACGGCCTTGGCGCCGGTATCTGGAGCCGAGACGCCAACCGCTGCTACCGCTTCGGCCGCGCCATCCAGGCCGGCCGCGTGTGGACCAACTGCTATCACGCCTATCCGGCGCATGCGGCGTTTGGCGGTTACAAGCAATCGGGCATCGGCCGCGAGAACCACAAGATGATGCTCGACCATTATCAGCAGACCAAGAACATGCTGGTCAGCTACAGCCCGAAGAAGCTCGGCTTCTTCTGATCGGCATGCGGTGATCCTGTTGGAAGGATCATGCACGATCTGACATCGAGGCGCGGCCGGAAGGCTGCGCCTCGATCCAAATCAAGGGGAGCATGGATGTCGTCCGAAAACCGCTCCACACTTTTGGCATCATGCTCTAGGCGACGGAGGACGGCATGCTAGACAAGGTATCCTTGGGAAAAGTATCGGCGACGCCACAGGCCGAAGCGTTCCTGGCCGAGATCATCGCCGATCACGGCCCCGTCCTGTTCCACCAGTCGGGTGGCTGCTGCGACGGCTCCTCGCCAATGTGTTATCCCCAAAGCGATTTCATCGTCGGTGACAATGACGTCATGCTGGGCGAGATCGGCGAAACGCCGGTCTATATCAGCGGTTCGCAATATGAGGTGTGGAAACACACCGATCTCATCATCGATGTGGTGCCGGGCAGGGGCGGTATGTTTTCGCTCGACAATGGCCGCGAAAGGCGATTCCTGACCCGTTCAACAATCTGTGCTGTCCCATCGGGATCGCTTGGGGCCTGAAGGGATTGACCACGCCGGCCCGAGCGGGGCAGTAAACTGACATGTACAATCTGCTTCTCGTTGTGGTCGGCGGCGGAATCGGCGCCGGCATTCGCCACCTGACCAATATCGGCGCCTTGCGCCTCGTCGGCCCGAATTACCCCTGGGGCACGATGGCGATCAACATCGTCGGCTCCTTCGCCATGGGCCTGTTCATCGCCACGCTGATGCGGCGCGGCGGCTCCAACGAACTGAGATTGTTCGTCGCCACCGGCATCTTTGGTGGCTTCACCACCTTCTCCGCCTTTTCGCTCGATTTCGCCACGCTGTGGGAGCGGGGGGCGACCTTGCCTGCGCTGGGATATGCGCTGGCCAGCGTCATTGGCGCCATTATCGCCCTGTTTCTGGGACTTTGGCTCGCAAGAACCGTTCCTTAGTGCTATTGCCGCGCTTCAAAACGAAAGAAGCAAAAAAATGGCAGGCGTAGAACAGATCACGGTGGAGGCCGGCGAGGCGGGCATGCGGCTCGATCGCTGGTTCAAGACCCATTTCCCCGGCCTCGGTTTTGGCCACCTGCAGAAGCTGCTGCGCTCCGGCCAGATCCGCGTCGACGGCGGCCGGGTCAAGGCCGACAGCCGCGTCGAGCCGGGCCAGGTGGTGCGCGTGCCGCCGCTCGAGGTCGACAAGAAGGGCGAAAGCGCGCTGACCGGCCACTCGATCCGCAACCAGGGCGACGCGGATGTGCTGGCCAAGATGCTGCTGCACGAAGATCCGAAAGTCTTTGTCTTCAACAAGCCGGCTGGCTTGGCCGTGCAGGGCGGCTCCGGCGTCACCCGCAATGTCGACGACATGCTGGAGGCCTGGCGCAGCCAGAAGGGCGAGAAGCCGCGCCTGGTGCACCGGCTCGACCGCGACACGTCGGGTGTGCTGGTCGTCGCCCGCACCCGGCTTGCGGCGATGAAGCTTTCCGAGTCATTCCGGGCGCGAGAGACCAAGAAGACCTATTGGGCGCTGGTCAAGGGTGTGCCGCCCAAGCGCGAGGACAAGATCTCGACCTGGCTGATCAAGGAGCCGACCGAGGACGGCGACCGCGTGCGCGTGGCAGCCCATGGCGAAAAGGGCGCCGACCATGCCGTGTCCTACTACCGCATCATCGAGCAGGCGGCGCAGACCATGACCTGGCTGGAGATGGAGCCATACACCGGCCGCACCCACCAGCTTCGCGTCCATGCCGCCTATATTGGCTGCCCGATCCTTGGCGACCCCAAATATTTCGAGGCCGACACCAACTGGGATTTTCCGGGCGGTGTCCAAAACCGCCTGCATCTGCATGCGCGCCGCATCGTCATTCCGCATCCCGACAAGGGCGTTATCGACGTCACCGCGCCGATGCCGCCGCATATGCGCCAGAGCTGGAACCTGATCGGCTTCGACGACGCCAGCGCGGAGGACTGACATTGGCGGTTGCCTCGTCATTGGATCGCCGCGACGCGGTCGATCTGGCGGCTGCCGCCATCATGGTCGGGCTGACCTTTTCCTGGGGGCTGAACTACGTCGCCGCCAAGATCTCCTATGCCGGCTATGACCCGGTCTTCGTCTCCATCGCACGCTCGATCATCGGCGGGCTCTGCGTGCTCGGCTGGTGCTGGCTGCGCGGCATAAAACTGTTCGAGCCGGATGGGTCGCTTGTCGCCGGCATCGTGGTCGGCGTCCTGTTCGGCGTCGAGTTCCTGTGCCTCTATATCGGGCTGGAATACACGACCGTTGCCCGCAACACGCTGCTGGTCAACACCATGCCGTTCTGGGTCCTGATCGGTGGCCATTTCCTGCTTGGTGAGCGCATCAATGCGCGCAAGCTTGGCGGGCTTGTTCTTGCCTTCTGCGGCCTGGTGGCGGTGTTTTCCGACGGGATTGTCGGCGGCACCGATACGACGCTGATGGGCGATCTGCTCAGCCTCGGCTCCGGCATCCTCTGGGCGGCGACCAGCATCGTCATCAAGCGCTCGAAACTGGTCGAGACAAGCGCTGAGAAACTGCTGCTCTATCAACTGGCCGGGGCGGCCATTGTCGGTGTCCTGGTAATGCCTTTCGCCGGCCCGCCGATCCGCGCGGTTACCACCGTGTCGACATTGGCGCTGCTGTTCCAGTCGCTCTATATTGTTGCCTTCACCTATGTGCTGTGGTTCTGGCTGCTCAGGCGTTATCCGGCATCGGGCCTGTCGAGCTTCGCCTTCCTGTCGCCGGTGTTCGGCGTGCTGTGCGGCGCGGTCATTCTGGGCGAGGCGCCAACACTCCGAATCTTTGTGGCGCTAGGGCTGATCGCCATCGGCCTGATCATCGTCAACCGGCCGGCGCGCAAACAGGTTTTGGGCTAAGGAGTTCAATATGCGTGACATCCTCAACGACCTTGAAGCAGGCAAGCATCTCTCCGATCCGGATCCGGTGCGACGCGCCCAGATCCAGATGAAGACGCATCTGCCGAAGCGCTTCTACAAGGACGCCTCGGTCGCAGCTGTCGAAGAGGGTTTTGCCGTCCATCTCGACGGCAAGCCGGTGCGCACGCCGGGCAAGGCGCTGCTCGTGCTGCCGACAGAGAAGTCGGCCGCCCTTGTCGCCGGCGAATTCGCCGCGCAAGGCGAAACCATCGATCCCGTGACAATGCCGGTTCTGCGTCTGGTCAACACCGCCATCGACGGCGTCGCCAGCGACCCGCAGGCGGTTCTGGAGGACGTGTTGCGGTTCGCCTCATCGGATCTTACCTGCTACCGCGCCGACGCGCCACAGGGGCTGGTCGAGCTGCAGAACCGGCATTGGGACCCGGTGATCGACTGGGCGCGCAGCGCGCTTGGCGCTCGCTTCAATCTCGCCGAGGGCATCATCCATGTCGAGCAGCCGCGCGAAAGCATCGCGGTGCTCGGCGCCCATCTGGCCCAGCGCGCCGAGCCGCTGCGGCTGGCCGCCATCCATGTCATGACTTCCCTGACCGGATCGGCGCTCTTGGCGCTGGCTGTCGATTACGGCGAGATCGACGCCGAAGCGGCCTGGGCCGCCGGCCATGTCGATGAGGACTGGCAGATCGAGCAGTGGGGTCAGGATGCGGAGGCGGTCGCGCGCCGCTCCGCCCGCAAGCGCGACATGATGGCCGCCATCAGCCTTCTCGAGGCGCTGAAGGGCTGAAATCCAGTACGCTGCGGCCTTTTATTTGAGCATGATCTTTACCAGAGCCGATCGTCACGTTCGGAGATTATGTTCTATTTCGCACTGCACCTAATACCAAAGTCATAATCCCATCGTCGCTCTGCCGCCGCCGGGCCCTTTCTGTCATTTTTTGCGCCGATGGCTGGCTGAGTCGGCGTTCAGAGGGAACGCCGACAGTGACGCCCGGCATCGAAGGCAGACGGGATCTCACGGGAGGACATTTCTCATGGCAATTGCATCGACCGCCGGCGGCGCGAGCCGCGGCATGACGCGGGAGGAGAAGAAAGTCATCTTCGCTTCCTCGCTCGGCACGATTTTCGAATGGTACGATTTCTATCTCTACGGCGCATTGGCGGCCGCAATCGGCGCCACATTCTTCGCCTCCTATCCAGAGTCGACACGCAACATCTTCACGCTGCTGGTTTTCGCTGCCGGCTTTCTGGTGCGTCCGTTCGGCGCGCTGGTGTTCGGCCGCATCGGCGATCTCGTCGGCCGCAAATACACATTTCTTGTCACCATCACGATCATGGGCCTGTCGACCTTCCTGGTCGGCCTGCTTCCCGGCTCGGCGAGCTGGGGCATCGCGGCGCCGATCATCCTGGTCGTGCTGCGCATGCTGCAGGGCCTGGCGCTCGGCGGTGAGTATGGCGGTGCGGCGACCTATGTTGCCGAGCATGCTCCCGACGACCGCCGCGGCTTCTATACGTCGTGGATCCAGACGACGGCGACGCTTGGCCTGTTCCTGTCGCTGATCATCATCCTGGCCGTGCAGAATTCGCTGAGCAAAGAGGATTTCGCGGCCTGGGGCTGGCGAATTCCCTTCCTGCTCTCAGCCATCCTGCTCGCCATATCGGTCTGGATTCGCCTGACGCTTTCGGAATCGCCGGCCTTCGTACGCATGAAGGAAGAGGGCAAGGGCTCCAAGGCGCCTTTGTCGGAAGCCTTCGGCCAATGGAAGAATGCAAAAATTGCGCTGCTGGCGCTTTTCGGCCTCACCGCCGGCCAGGCCGTGGTTTGGTACAATGGCCAGTTCTACGCACTTTTCTTCCTCACCAATGTGCTCAAGGTGGACGCGCAGTCGGTCAACATCATGGTCGCGATCGCGCTGGCGGTCGGCGCGATCTTCTTCGTCGTGTTCGGCTGGCTTTCCGACAAGATCGGCCGCAAGCCGATCATCATGGCCGGCCTGGCCCTGGCGATCGTCACCACCTTCCCGCTGTTCAAGGCGCTGACCTGGGCCGCCAACCCGGCGCTCGCCACCGCACAGCAGAACACGCGCGCCACGGTGACTGCCGCACCAGGGGACTGCAATTTCCAGTTCAACCCGACCGGAACACGCAAGCCTCTCACCTCATGTGATATTGCAACCGACTTCCTTGCCAAGAGCTCCGTGCCTTATGACACTGTCACGACGGCGGCACCGGGGACGGCGGCCACTGTCAAGATCGGCACCGAAACCGTGACGTCCTATGATGCCGTGGCAGCCGCGGACAAGGCAGCAGCAAGCGACGCTGCTTTCAAGAAGGCGGTCAACATCTCGCTTCAGGATGGCGGCTATCCGCTGAAGCGTGCCGCAGCCAAGGTCTCCGACCAGAAGCTCGACGCCTTTGTCGCGGCCAATCCCGAACTGAAGCTCGATGCGGCAGCCATCCGCGCCGGCGAAAAGGCCACTGTCCCGCTCGCCCAGGCGGTCAAGGACAAGCTGCTGACGGCCGATGAAGCCGCCGGCGCCACGGACGTGACGGTCTACACCGTTCCGGGGGGCGGTGCGTTCTCGATGTTTGCCGACCCGGCAGCGGTCAACTGGGCAAAGGTCATCGGCATCCTGTTCATCCTGGTCGTCTACGTGACCATGGTCTACGGGCCGATCGCGGCCATCCTGGTCGAGATGTTCCCGACCCGCATCCGCTATACCGGCATGTCGCTGCCCTACCACATCGGCAATGGCTGGTTCGGCGGCCTGCTGCCGGCGATCGTGTTCGCGCTCAGCGCCTCCAGGGGCGATATCTACTATGGCCTCTGGTATCCGGTGGTGATCGCGGCGATGTCGCTGATCATCGGCATGATCTTCGTCAGGGATACGCTGGGAACCAACCTGCACGACAAGGACTAGGCGCAACCCAGGTGTTCATAAAGAAACCCGGCGCGAGTAATCGCGCCGGGTTTTTCAATTCTCAGATCTGCTTCAGGCCGGTCCGCTTTGTGGCGACTTGAGCGTCTGATGGCCTCGTCAAATGACCGCTACCGCGTCGACCTCTATGAGATAGCCTGGAGACATTATCGCTACCCCGATCACCACATTCGCTGGTTTGTGATTCCCAAACAGCGAAATCTGCGCGTCTTCGACGATCGGAACGTGTTCATCGCTCTTATAATCGACAATGTAGATGGTGATCTTGCAAACTTGATCGGGCCGCGCACCCGCGGCACGGAGCGCTCGGCCGAGATTGGCGAATGCCAGGTGCGCTTGCGCCGCAAAATCACCATGCCCAACGAGCTTGCCGTTTATGTCTTCGGGCTGCTGGCCTGAGATGAACACCAGCCTGGTTCCCGTCGCGACGACAACCTGCGTGTAAATCTTTGGAGTTGGCAGATCATCCGGATTGATGAGTTCAAGCGACATCGGACGACCTCCTGTTTCGTTCGACTGAAATAGATATCAGTGATCACCGCGTGTTGGCACGCGGGGGGCAAATGGCAATCAAATGGGTGTCCACCACAGACAAGGCGCGCGCCAAAACGGCCCGCGCCTATCCGCAAACGCTCAGAGTCACAGTGTGAAGTGGGCCTAGCTCTTGCGAGGCTGCTCGGTTTCGGCGACGGCCGCCTCGTGGTACCAGGCCTCGCCATAGCCCAAGGGATGATCGCGCAAGGCAGCGATCTCTGCTGCAAACTTGGCCTTTACGCCTAAATTTGAGGCAGACGCACGCGCTGCCACCGGGAACATCAGGATTTTTGCCGACGGACGGGCTGAGGTGATTTCCATGGCCGGGCGCCTCTCTTTTGCGGACCCTTGTCGATTCATCTTTCCATCAAGGTAGGTCATGCAATCAGTTTAGGCAAGATGCCTAAAGAAAGATCAGTATTTGCCTGTTATTTATGCAGATTTGGCTTCTGAGCGATCCCGGCGCAATGCTTAGACGGCTTGGCTGCATCGTCGGCATAAATGGGCACTTTTGACGCACCCCGCCCAGCGCAAATGGCACATGACTTGCTTTTTATCGAACGGCAGCCGGTCTGCCGGATGGCTCGGCGTGCGCCGGTGTCATCCAGCTTCGGTGATCAAGCAACGAGAGGCTCTAGAATGACGAAATACAAGCTCGAGTACATCTGGCTCGATGGTTACACCCCGGTCCCCAATCTGCGCGGCAAGACTCAGGTCAAGGATTACGCCGAGTTCCCGACGCTCGAGCAGCTGCCGCTGTGGGGCTTCGACGGCTCCTCCACGCAACAGGCCGAAGGCCACAGCTCCGACTGCGTGCTGAAGCCGGTCGCCGTGTTCCC
Source organism: Hyphomicrobiales bacterium (assembly GCA_900472295.1). Classification (GTDB taxonomy): domain Bacteria; phylum Pseudomonadota; class Alphaproteobacteria; order Rhizobiales; family Rhizobiaceae; genus Mesorhizobium. The sequence continues at coordinate 29,684 of UCIA01000002.1, forward strand.
CGATCCGGCCCGCACCAATGGCGTGCTGGTGATGTGCGAAGTGATGATGCCCGATGGCGTGACGCCCCATGTTTCCAACAAGCGCGCCACCATCCTCGACGACGAGGGCGCCTGGTTCGGCTTCGAGCAGGAGTATTTCTTCTACAAGGACGGCCGTCCGCTCGGCTTCCCCGAGAGCGGCTATCCCGCACCGCAGGGCCCGTACTACACCGGCGTCGGTTACTCCAATGTCGGCCCGATCGCGCGCCAGATCGTCGAGGAACACCTTGACCTGTGCCTGGCAGCAGGCATCAACCATGAAGGCATCAACGCCGAAGTGGCCAAGGGCCAGTGGGAATTCCAGATCTTCGGCAAGGGCTCCAAGAAGGCCGCCGACCAGATGTGGATGGCCCGCTATCTCTTGCAGCGCCTGACCGAAAAATACGAGATCGACATCGAGTATCACTGCAAGCCGCTCGGCGACACCGACTGGAACGGCTCGGGTATGCACGCCAACTTCTCGACCGCCTATATGCGCGAAGTCGGCGGCAAGGCCTATTTCGAAGCGCTGATGGCTCAATTCGACAAGAACCTGATGGACCACATCGCCGTCTACGGCCCGGACAATGACAAGCGCCTGACCGGCAAGCACGAGACCGCGCCGTGGAACAGGTTCAGCTACGGCATCGCCGACCGCGGCGCCTCGATCCGCGTGCCGCATTCCTTCGTCAACAATGACTACAAGGGCTACCTGGAAGACCGCCGCCCGAACTCGCAGGGCGACCCCTACCAGATCGCCTCGCAGATCCTGAAGACCATCGCGGAAGTTTCGACCAGCGCCCAGGTTTCGGCGGCTGCTTGAGGTCTCATCTCGCGGCGCAGGCTTGAATGTCTGCGCCGCGACCTGCTGTTGTCGCATCGGCGGCCAAAACCCCGGCATCTCTCCGCCGGGGTTCTGCTTTGTCGCCTAGACCGTAAGTTCAGGCCGAAAGCGAGGGGTTCATGACACGCATCTTCATGGCTGTGGCCTTATTGAGTCCCATCTGCTTTGGCGGTCTGGGCTGCCTTTAAAGGCTTGCCGTCCACCAACTTGAACCCGGCCTCGGAGGCGCCGACTAGTTCCTCGATTAGCGCCCGCGCGCTTTCGACAATTGCCCTCGCTTCCGCTTCGTCAGAAAATGCTCCGCTATGAACGATGGCATTTCGCTCCTCGTTTATTTTCAAGGCGCGATCGCCGAGCCTCTTCATAGCGGCTCCGGCTTTCTTATCGTCGGCTTTGAACATTGGGACGATGAGGTTCTGGAACTTGCCCTTGATACCGTTGGCCCAGATCAGGTTACTATCCACGTAGGCGGAAGCGAACGTGCTCTTCTCGGCGAACTTCTTCCGGATGACGAAGTTCGCAGCGATCTCGCAGGCTGTTGCCGCGCGCACTATCGCGGCCGACCAATCGTTTCCTCGGGATAGTAGCCCGGCGATCTTGTTCCACTGCGACTGGATTTTTTGCAGGTCGGTCCTGTCATTATATGGGATACTTCTCATCACACCCTCACTCTGCATTGAGCAAGGTTAAGAGCATGGTTCCTGAGTTCACCGTCAAGACCCGCGACACTCTCGGCAAGCGGGCTGCTTACCTATGCTCGAATCCAGACTGTCGCAAGCTTACGTCAGGCCCCGCCGAGACTGCACCTGACAAGGCTATCGTGATAGGCGAGGCGGCGCATATCTACGGCGGCGCAATAGGGTCGGCCCGCTATCAAGTGGACATGCAAGACGAAGCGCGTGCCAACATCACCAATGGTATCTGGCTCTGCCGCAACTGCCATAAAACGATTGACGACGATCCTATCGGTTATCCTGCCGAGATGCTTTTCGTGTGGCGCGAGGAACACATCCGCTTTGTCGTGGACACCCTTGGAAAATCGAATGATCGACTGCGGCTCGATATTGTCACGCGGGAATTGGGCGGCCTCGGTCCCGTGCCGCCGCTGGCAAGAAGCATCATCGCGGAAAAGCCGACCGGTTGGGAATTCCGCCTCACCACAGAACTAATCACATTCTACATGGAGCCAGCCCGTCAGCGGTGGCATGAGCTGAAATCGGGTTACTATTCGAGGCGAATAAGGCGACTGGACGAGTCCGAATTCACCACATGGTTCTCGACGGCCCTGGCAGACGTTCAGGTGATCGTTGGCACCGTAGACAAACTGTGCAAGGCCATTACGGCGTCGTGGGGCGAACCCGGTGTTCCCGGTGTACCGCGCGAGATCGACCGCGCTTGCATGCTTCTCGGTCAAACCGCCACGCGGATGATCGATTGGGAAGAGGACGTTGCCTTCATCTCACCGCCCGAAAACTACGAGGAAATGCACGGCCTGCTAAAGGGCGCGATTGGTGACCAGATCGCAAACATCATGGATATGCGCAACTCGATCAACGGCATCATCGAATGGCTTGACGCCGGACAGGTCGGCAGCAAGAGGGTGGAGCACGAAATCGTTATTGCGCTACCGGATGGATGGGACCAGCGGATGGACGCGGCCATCCAACGACTAAGCCGTCGCTGCGGTCTGGGTTAAGCACCCTTCACTGCGGTTGTGGGTGACGTAGGGTGGGGCGCTCAAGTCGGTGGACTACCACCGACTTGCCACCAGACAATATGGAAACCTTGGAATGCCTGACGTTTTGGAATTCCAAGCCGGTATCAGACCGAATAGTACATGTCGTATTCGACCGGATGCGGGGTCATTTCGAAGCGCATCACTTCGGCCATCTTCAGCTCGATGTAGCTGTCGATCTGGTCGTCGTCGAAGACGCCGCCGGCCTTCAGGAAGCCGCGGTCCTTGTCGAGGCTCTGCAGGGCTTCGCGCAGCGAGCCGCAGACGGTCGGGATCTTCTTCAACTCCTTCGGCGGCAGATCGTAGAGATCCTTGTCCATCGGCTGTCCCGGATGGATCTTGTTCTTGATGCCGTCGAGGCCGGCCATCAGCAGCGCGGAGAAGGCGAGGTATGGGTTCGCGCCCGGATCGGGGAAGCGGACCTCGACGCGCTTGGCCTTCGGCGATGAGCCGAACGGTATGCGGCACGATGCCGAGCGGTTGCGCGCGGAGTAGGCGAGCAGCACCGGCGCTTCATAGCCAGGCACCAAGCGCTTGTAGGAGTTGGTCAGCGGGTTGGTGAAGGCGTTGATCGCCTTGGCGTGCTTTATGACGCCGCCGATGAAGAACAGGCAGCTCTCCGACAGGCCGGCATATTCATTGCCGGCGAAGGTCGGCTTGCCGTTCTTCCAGATCGACATGTGGACGTGCATGCCCGAGCCGTTGTCGCCGAAGATCGGCTTCGGCATGAAGGTAGCCGTCTTGCCGTAGGCATTGGCGACCTGATGCACGACGTATTTGTAGATCAGCATCTTGTCGGCGTTGCGCACCAGCGCGTCGAACTTGATGCCGAGCTCGTGCTGGGCGGCCGCGACCTCGTGATGGTGCTTTTCGACGCGCACGCCCATTTCGGCCAGCACCGTCAGCATCTCGGAGCGCATGTCCTGCGCGCTGTCGATCGGCGGCACCGGGAAATAGCCGCCCTTGACGCGCGGGCGGTGGCCGAGATTGCCGGTCTCGTAGTCGGTGTCGTCGTTGGACGGCAGCTCGGTGGAGTCCAGCTTGAAGCCGGTGTTGTAGGGATCGGCCTTGTACTTGACGTCGTCGAAGACGAAGAACTCGGCTTCAGGGCCGACATAGATGGTGTCGCCGATGCCTTCGGCCTTCATATAGGCCTCGGCCTTCTTGGCGGTGCCGCGCGGGTCGCGGTTGTAGGATTCGCCGGAGACCGGATCGAGAATGTCGCACAGGATGACCATGGTCGACTGCGCGAAGAACGGGTCCATGTGCACGGTGTCGGGATCGGGCATCAGCACCATGTCGGACTCGTTGATAGCCTTCCAGCCGGCAATCGACGAGCCGTCGAACATGACGCCATCGGCGAACATGTCTTCCTCGACCTCGATGACATCCATAGTCACGTGCTGCAGCTTGCCCTTCGGATCGGTGAAGCGCAGGTCGACGAATTTCACGTCGTTGTCCTTGATCTGCTTCATGATGTCTTTGGCTGTCGTCATGTCATTTCTTCCCTGTCTGATGACGTTCGAGGAGTTATCGGAAATCAGAAACCGAGATATCTGAAATCAGAAAGCTCAGACGGCGTCCATACCCGTTTCGCCGGTGCGGATGCGAACGACTTCCTCGATGTTGGAGACGAAGATCTTGCCGTCGCCGATACGGCCGGTCTGTGCCGCCTTGCGGATGGCTTCGATGGCGCCTTCGACAGCGTCGTCGCCAAGCACGACCTCGATCTTCACCTTGGGCAGGAAGTCGACGACATATTCGGCGCCGCGATAGAGTTCGGTATGGCCTTTCTGGCGGCCAAAACCCTTGGCCTCGGTGACGGTGATGCCCTGCAATCCGGCTTCCTGAAGCGCTTCCTTCACTTCGTCTAGCTTGAACGGCTTGATGATCGCTTCGATCTTTTTCATGTAAAAAGTGGCCTCCACTGCCAAAAAGACGGGTTATGCGCCCCGCTTGCGCCTCCATCAAGCACGAACTGTGCCAATTTCGGCCCACGAGAAGCGGTTTCGCGCAATTCCAATGCCGCGCCGGGCCGGGATGCATATTCGCGTCATCCGCTGCTTCGGCTGCGGCAAAGCTGCCCGAAGCCTACACATTGCCGCTTCAGGCGTCTGCACGATTATTAGGCAGATCGCGTATTTCGCGGGCAACCGTGCATCCTCACGATCGGGCGGCCTGGCGATTTGACCCATCATTCCCGGTGTGGGCATATCCGCATCGACAATACAGCGAAGGGTGGACGAATGAAGGGTGTATTCGGGCGTGGGCAGTCTTCACAGGGTTCCGCCGGTTCCGGTGACAGGTCGACTCGTGGCGGACCACCACGAGCCGTGGATTTTCCCTGGCGTGACAAACCTGACAGTGCAGCCTGCAATTTCGCATTCGGACATTTGCGCGACAACCTTCCGCAGCTTTTGGCGGTGGATGGACGCATTCATGCCGAGACCATCGTGTCGGCTGCAGGAGCGATTGCCGGCTTTGCCGCGCAGTGCGCTCTCATCAATGGCCGGACACCACCCGAACTGAACATCGCGACGACCAAGGACGGCTCGCGTTTCCTGTTTGGCGAACCGCTGAACGAAATGCTTTTTGCCCGCGACGACAGGAAGGCGCCGGAGCGGCTCTGGAACCTCGCTGCCGGCACGGCGATCAACAACGGCCTGCCGCCGAACCGTATGCCTTCACTGGAGGCCATGTTCGCCCATGTCTCGCGGACGTTGGGCGGTCCGCTCGAAGGGCTGCCGTCGGTCGGCAAAAATCATCATCCGCATTTCCCGGTCAGGAAACTGCTTGGATTTGCATGGCCGGTGGCAGTGACGTGTCTGACCGGCCGTCTGCCCAATGCAACAATTGCCTATGGCGAGGCCGATGTGGCCAACTGGCCGGCAATCACCGCCAATGTGGCGACATTGATTCTTGGACAGGCCAAGGATCTGCTCGACCCGAAGCTCGGTCTCACCATCGTCATGGAATCGGCGATCTATGCCTCAAAGCTCGATCCCGGCCTCGTGTCCGGCCAAGCTCCGGATTCTGCCACGCGCGTTGGGTGAACTGAAGGACGTACCAACGATGGGTTCGCCAGCCGGCGCCAAATTGGAACTGCTGTCCCCGGCCGAGATGGCCGAGGCCGACAGGCTGGCAATCGCGGCCGGTCCGCTCGACGGCTATGGCCTGATGCAGCGCGCCGGCGAGGCGGTCGCCGCCGTTGTCCTGGCGCGCTATCCCGCCGCAAGTTGCGTGCACGTTCTATGCGGTCCCGGCAACAATGGCGGAGACGGTTATGTCGTGGCACGGTTGCTTAGGGAGAGCGGTGTCGACATCACGCTATGGGCTTCCGGCGAACCGCGGGCGGGCAGCGACGCCGCAATCGCCGCTTCCGAATGTACGCTGGAGCGCCGGCCGCTGTCGGCTTTTGCCGCCGAGCCCGGTTCGCTGGTTGTCGATGCTCTCTATGGCGCGGGGCTGTCAAAGGACCTTTCGGGCGATGCCGCCGACGCCGTGGACATTGCTGCCGGCGTGTCGGTCATTGCGGTCGACTTGCCTTCCGGCGTGTCAGGCGACAGCGGAGACATTCTCGGCACGGCATTTCGTGCCGACATCACCGTCACCTTCGCACGCAAGAAGCCGGGGCATCTGTTGTTGCCCGGCCGCGAGCGATGCGGCGAAATCGTCGTCGCCGATATCGGTATTGGGGACGACGTCATAGCGCAGGTCGCGCCGCGCACGTTCCAAAACAAGCCGACGTTCTGGCTTGAGGCATTGCCGGTGCCGTCGGTCGACACCCATAAGTACAAGCGTGGCCATGTCGGTGTGTTTTCCGGCGGGCCGAGTGCGACCGGGGCCGCGCGGCTGTCGGCGATGGCGGCGGCCAGAACCGGGGCAGGGGCGGTGACCGTGCTCTCGCCTGAAAATGCCGTGCACGTAAACGCCGCGCATCTGACATCGATCATGCTGCGCGAGGCTGGTTCGATGGAGGAAGTGCAGGAATTTCTTTCGGCGAGGCAACCCGAAGCACTGGTGTTTGGGCCAGGGCTTGGGCCGAAACCCAAAGTGGGGGATTTCGCGGTGCAACTGATCGGGGCGATCGCAGATGGAATGAGCGCGTCGTTGGTTGCGCCTAAGCACGTCGGCATCGTTCTGGATGCCGACGCCATCACGTCGCTTGCGCATCAGCCTCAGGGGCTCTTCGACGCGGCGCGCCGCGTTGGGGCACCGTCATTGGTGTTGACGCCGCATGAGGGCGAATTCGCCAGGCTCTTTCCCGACATTGCCGGTGAGAAGAAGCAATCGAAACTTGCCAAGGCGCGCGCAGCCGCCGCGCGCGCCAACGCCGTCATCGTCTACAAGGGCGCCGATACCGTCATCGCGTCACCCGACGGCCGAGCGGCGATCAACGCCAATGGCGCGCCTTGGCTCGCCACCGCCGGTTCGGGCGATGTGCTGGCGGGCATCATTGCCGGGCTACTGGCGCAAGGCATGCCACCCTTCGAGGCCGCCTGCGCCGCGGTGTGGACCCATGCCGAGGCCGGCAGTCGCTTCGGGCCAGGACTGATCGCCGAGGATTTGCCGCTGGCGCTGGTGCCGGTGCTGCGTGAGCTCGTCGAAGCCCGGCAGAAGGTGCCGATCGGATGAAGCATCTCGCGTTCGTCTTCGCAACCATCATCGCGCTGTTCACATCGCATGGCGTGCGTGCCGAGCAGCCCGTGACCATCGTCGACGATCCGGCGGTGCTCGCCGCTCTCGATGCCAAGGGCTTTGGTTTCGCCGGGGTTTTCGCCGTCGATGGCGAAGACGATCTGAAGACGCTCTACAGCGAGGCGCCGGCCTATCGTGCAATCGTCGACATGGTGGCGACCGATATTGCGGCGTTGCGCGCCGAGATGAAGGCCGGCGGGCGCACGCTATACGAAGTGACCGACGGCAATGTCGGCCGCATCATGGACATGCGCTGGCTGAAGACCGAGGCCGCACGCTTCCGCCTGGTCGGCGTGGTCAACCGGCTCGACCGGCGCGACTTCACCATTCTGCAAGGCGACAAGAGCTGCGGCGAGGTGCGTTTCATCTATCGCCTGGCCTACAGTTTCCGCAAGAAGGGCAAGGTTTTGGCGTCGCGGCTGCCGTTCAACTTCAACGCTGTCTACAGCGTGGCGCCCGATGCCGATGGCGGCTGCGTCGGCGTTGCCGGGCGCTGGACACCGCAGATCGACGAAAATGTCGATGCCGGCTGGCTGGCCGGCGGGCCGCTGGCGCCGGAGGAACTGACTTTCAAACAGCTCGAGCTCAACGCCCAAGTGGTGCGCTTTCCCTCGGGCCAGGAGACCGAATTCGGCGGGCAGGCGGCCTACCTCATGCGGATCTTCGGCATCGATGGCGCCGCCATCAGCGAGAAGCCGTTGGAGAATACGCCAGATACGGCACGGCTTTCGGACGACGCCGTGCTGAAGAAAAGGCTCGCCGACTATGTCAGCGCCAATGTTGCGGCGGTCGATCTCGGCGTCTACGAAATCCCCGACGAATTTCTGGCGAAGAAAATCATCTCGTGGTCGACATTCGGCAGCGCGAGACAGGCCAACCACCCATTCACGCCGCTGTTTGCGCCAGCGGATTTCGCCGGCCTCGACTATGCGGCGCTGAAACTGGTACGCACGCCGGAGGCGCTGGTCGAGCGGCTGGACAATGGCGCCTGCCAGGGCTGTCACCAGGCGGGCTCGACGGCAGGTTTTCATTTCATCGGCCTCGACGACAAGACGACGTCGCCGCTCAACCGCATCGAGGTCGGCATCTCGCCGCATCTTCATGCCGAGATCCCGCGGCGTGAGGCCTGGCTGCGCGCAACGGCGGAGAGCAAAGAGCCGAACCGCTACCGGCCGCTGTCCTTCGCGCCCCCCGCGACATGGACCGACGCCGGCGAAGTCGACTACGCCCCGGCCGGGATGGCGATGCCGTGCCTGATGCCGGACGATGCAAAACGCTTCGGCGCGACCTGGCAATGCGGCGGCGGCACCGTCTGCACGCCGCTGGCGACGGCTTCAGGCGTGCATACCGCGTTGGCGCAATGTCTGCTGCCCAAGGACAGCCCAAAGATGTTCTCCGGCCATCCCTGCCTGACCGGGTCGATTGCCAGCAACCCGTCGCAGCCCTTCAACGACCGCTACAAGATCACCGGCCAGTTCGCCGCCTTCGCACCGACCTTTTCACGGACGGCCTATACCTGCAGGCCGCCCAAGATCGGTGTTCCCGCGGGCATCGCCTACCGCGCCTGCGACGACAAGGACCGCAGCTTCGCTGCCTTCAAGGCGGGCAAGCCGATGCCGTCGGAAATTTGCGGGATGGTCGGTGGCAAGAAATTCGACACCTGCGTCGCCACCAACAATTTCGACCAGTGCCTCGGCGGCGCAGTCAATCGCGGCAACCGCCCGGCGTGTTCGGCCGACCATTTCTGCCGCGAGGATTACATGTGCCAGTCGCTGCCGCCGGACACGCCGGGCGCCGCCAGGGTGAAAGGCATAGGCTACTGCTCGCCAACCTATTTCATCTTCCAGATGCGCATCGACAACCATGCGACGCCATGGGCGAGCGCCACCAGCGTGCCCAGGGACGCGGGCTTCGGTGCGGCGGAAGAGGAGTAGGTCGTCTCGCGAGCTTGTCCGGACGTATTACAACGGAATGTTGTCGTGCTTCTTCCAGGGGTTCTGCATGTCCTTGTTGCGCAGCATCCTGAGTGCGCGGGCAATGCGGCGGCGGGTGGAATGCGGCATGATCACCTCGTCGACATAGCCGCGCTCGGCGGCGACGAAGGGCGACAGGAAGCGATCCTCGTAAGCCTTTGTATGCGCTGCGATCTTTTCGGCGTCGCCGATATCCTTGCGATAGATGATCTCGACCGCGCCCCTGGCGCCCATCACCGCGATCTGCGCCGTCGGCCAGGCATAGTTCATGTCGCCGCGCAGGTGCTTTGAGGCCATCACGTCATAGGCGCCGCCATAGGCTTTGCGGGTGATGACGGTGATCTTCGGCACGGTCGCCTCGGCATAGGCAAACAGCAGTTTCGCGCCGTGCTTGATCAGACCGCCATATTCCTGCGCGGTGCCGGGCAGGAAGCCTGGGACGTCGACGAAGGTGACGAGGGGAATCGAAAAACAGTCGCAGAACCGCACGAAGCGCGCCGCCTTGCGGCTGGCGTCGGAATCGAGCACGCCGGCCAGCACCATCGGCTGGTTGGCGACGAAGCCGACGGTGCGGCCCTCGACCCGGCCGAAGCCGGTGACGATGTTCTTGGCAAAGTTCTGCTGGATCTCGAAGAAGTCGCCTTCGTCGGCGACCTTCAGGATCAATTCCTTGATATCATAGGGTTTGTTGGCGTTGTCGGGGATCAGCCGGTCGAGCGACAAATCATGGTCGGTGACCGACTGGTAGCATTCGATCTCCGGAAGCTCAGACGTGTTGGACGCCGGCAGCAGGTCGACCAGCCGGCGCATCTGCAGCAGCGCCTCGACGTCATTGTCATAGGCGCCATCGGCGATCGAGGACTTCGTCGTGTGCACCGAGGCGCCGCCAAGGCTCTCGGCGGTCACCGTCTCGTTGGTGACAGTCTTCACCACATCCGGCCCGGTGACGAACATGTAGGAGGTGTCGCGCACCATGAAGATGAAGTCGGTCATGGCAGGCGAGTAGACGTCGCCGCCGGCGCACGGGCCCATGATCACGGAAATCTGCGGAATGACGCCGGACGCCAGCACGTTGCGCTGAAAGATCTCGGCATAGCCGCCAAGGGCGGCCACGCCTTCCTGGATGCGGGCGCCGCCGGCATCGTAAAGACCGATGATCGGCGCGCGATTGCGCAGCGCCATCTCCTGCACCTTGATGACCTTCTCGGCATGCGCTTCCGACAGCGAGCCGCCGAACACGGTAAAATCCTTGGCGAAGAGATAGACCGGGCGGCCGTTGACCGTGCCCCAGCCGGTGACGACGCCGTCACCGGCGATCTTGGTCTTCTCCATGCCGAAATCGGTCGAGCGATGCTCGACATACATGTCGAATTCCTCGAACGAGCCCTCGTCGAGAAACACCTCGATGCGTTCGCGCGCCGTGAGCTTGCCCTTCTTGTGCTGAGCGTCGATGCGCGCCTGGCCGCCACCCATGCGGGCGATGTCGCGGCGGCGCTCGAGTTCCTTCAGCACGTCCTTCATCACTCGGTCCCCGGAAAATGGAAGCTGCATTTGTGGTAATGGTGCCTGCAGGCGGGCGCAAGCGCCGCTTTCGCCGTCAATTTTGCTGCGCTGCAACATGGCGCCCCTTGCATTCCGGGTCGAACTCGGCCATATGCAGCCCATAGGCGCTTGGGCCGGGAGATTCCGGCCTTCTCGACAAATGAGACTGGTTGCGTCTGTTTTCCCTCTTTCCGACTGATCGGTAAAGGTGGCGGAAAAGCCCCGTGGCATGATGGCTGCGGGCACGACAGCGCAGCCGAGTGGACCTTTCCGTCCGCCCGCCTTGTCGTTTCATATCAATTTTTTCGACGGCAGGTTGCGCCCTGCCGCCATCGATGTTTGCGGCCAAGGCCGCGTGAAAGAAGACTATTTTGACCAACGAAAACACCTCGGCCGGCAACACCATCTCGACCGGCAACACTGCGGAACTCACCGGTTTCGCAGCCCTTGGAATTACCGGCGCGCTGCTCAAGGCGACGCATGGCGCCGGCTTCACCGAGCCGAAGCCGATCCAGACGCAGGCGATCCCGCCGCAGATGGAAGGCCGTGACATTTTCGGCATCGCCCAGACCGGCTCCGGCAAGACCGCTGCCTTCGCCCTGCCGATCCTGTCGAAGATCATCGCGCTCGGCACCAAGCGCCGGGCCAAGACCACCCGTGCGCTCATCCTGGCGCCGACGCGCGAGCTCGCCGTGCAGATCGAGGACACCATCAAGATCCTCGCCAAGGGCGCGCATGTCTCCACCGCTCTCGTGCTTGGCGGCGTCTCGCGCTTCAGCCAGGTGAAGAAGGTTGCGCCCGGCGTCGACATCCTGATCGCCACGCCCGGCCGTTTGACCGACCTGGTCCGCGAGGGCGATCTCATCTTGTCCGACACCAAATGGCTGGTGCTGGACGAGGGCGACCGCATGCTCGACATGGGCTTCATCAACGACGTCAAGCGCATCGCCAAGGCGACCGCGCCGGACCGTCAGACGGTGCTGTTCTCGGCCACCATGCCCAATGAAATCGCCGAGCTGGCGAAGGGCCTGTTGAAGAACCCGATCCGCGTCGAAGTTGCGCCGCAGAGCACCGCGGCGGCTGAGATCGTGCAGGGTGTCGTCTTTGCCCGCACCAAGCAGAAGCGCCAGGTGCTGTCGACGATGCTCGCCGACGAGGCGATGAAGTCCGTCATCATCTTCTCGCGCACCAAGCATGGCGCCGACCGGGTGACCAAGGATCTTGAGCGCGACGGTTTCAAGGCTGCCGTCATCCACGGCAACAAGTCGCAGAACGCACGCCAGAAGGCGCTCAACGACTTCCGCGAAGGCTCGGTGCGCATTCTCGTCGCGACCGACATCGCGGCGCGCGGCATCGACGTTCCCGGCATCAGCCATGTGGTGAATTTCGACCTGCCGGACGAAGCCGAAAGCTACGTCCACCGCATCGGCCGCACCGGCCGCAACGGCATGGACGGCATTGCCATCACGCTTTGCGATCCGTCCGAAAACAGCAAGCTGCGCCAGGTCGAGCGCATCATCCGCAGCAAGCTGCCGATCGTTGCCGACCATCTCGGCAGCCCGGATCCGGTGCGCAATCCGGCTGAAAAGAACGAGCGCTTCGAGCCGGCCAATGATCGCAACGACCGCAATGGCCGTCGCGACGGCAGGCGGCCCGGTGGCCAGAACAACGGCTTCGGCAAGAAGCGTTTTGGCGACAAGCCGGCCTTTGCAGGTGCAGGTGAGCGCAAGCCGGAAGGCGCCAAGCCTTTCAAGGGTAACAACAAGCGCCGCTTCGGCGGCAAGCGTCCCGCGGCACGCGCTGCCTGATCGGACAGGCTCTTCGAGCCTGGCTTGATTTGCTGATGAATAATGAGGACGGTCGGAGCAATGCTTCGGCCGTCCTTTTTCGTTTCAGGGCTGCGCGGTAATTGCCTGCACCCAGACGACAATTCGCTGGGCCAGAAAGGCCGTGGTCGATGGCGACAGCGCGTCGCCGGCGATGACGTGGTTGTCGGGATCGCCATTGTCGTCGACCGGCACCAGTTCGTGCGCAGCACCCCAGCGTCCGGCGATCTCGCGCGTGCGGTCCTGGCGCACCACACTGTCCGAATCCGAGAAGATGAACAGCGCCGGAATGGTGGCCTTTTCCACGGGTGCGGCATAGGCAAGCTCGGTCAATGCCGCCATCGGCAGTACGGCTGCCATCGGATAGGTTTGGGTCCAGAATTTCGCGTGCAGCGCGTTGCGGGTCGGAAAGCTGCGCTCCTTGCCGCCGACGAGTTCGGCGATCTGCTTGCCCCACGGCATTGTCAGCAGTTCGGCGCCCGAAGCCTTGACGCCGAAGTTCGGTGAGATGAACGCGATTGCGGCAACGCCGTCGGATGCGCCGGGCTCGGTCGCCGCCCAGGCTGCCAGCGAGCCACCGGTCGAGGTGCCTATGACGATCACCTTGTCGCCGATCTCCCGGCCGATGGCGAGCGCTTCCTCATAGTCGTTGATCCAGGCGTTGACGCTGCCTTGCGCCATTGCGTCATTGTCCTGCCCGTGGCCGGTGAGGCGGGTGTAGAAAAGGTTGGCGTCGAGCTGGTCGGCGATCTCGTCGGCCAGCGGGCGAACCTCGCCCTTCGACGCCGAAAAGCCGTGGATGTACACGATCGCCAGCGGCGTCCTGGCGTGAACCATCGGGTCGGCCCAGATGATTTCTTTCTCGAGCCCGTCGCGGATGTTGGGCACGACTGCTTCTTCGCGCGCCAGATAGGCTTGCGGATCGTCGCCGATCACTTTGGGGTCGAAGCGGATTGTTGTGTCGACGGGAACGCGCGGGCCGAGCAGGAAGGCCAGGACAAGGATGATGACGACGCCCAGCACCGCAAGCACGATCCGTCGCCCCATCGCAGACTCCACGCAACAATTCTCAAGCCTATGGCCGCTGACGCAGCCAGGCAACAGGCGGCCTGTGGACAGTTACTCGTTTGGCGGCTTGCGATCGTAGTTCAGCGGCCGCCCTGTCCAGCGGGTCGCGGTGCTGATGACCCAGCGGCAAACCGGCCTCGGCAGCAGGGCGAGCAACTTCAGCCCCCAGCTCAGCCGGCGCGGGAAGGTGACTTCGAAGCCTCCACGCTCGATGCCGCGCAGCATGCGGCGCGAGGCGCGATTAACCGGCATCAGCCCCGGCATCGGCAGCATGTTCTTTTCGGTCAGCGGCGTGTCGATGAAGCCCGGATTCATCACCTGGATGCGGACATTCATCTTGTCGAAATCGTATTTGAGCGACTCGGCCAGGATGTTGATGGCAGCCTTCGAGCCGCCATAGCCGGCCGTGGTCGGCCAGCCGAAATAGGCGGTTACCGATCCGACGAGCACGACATGGCCGCGCGCGCGGATGCGCATGCGCTCCATGAGCGGGACGAGACCGTTGATGATGCCGAAATAGTTGACCTCGAAGGACTGGCGAAAGTCGCGGACCCGGAGGTCTTCGCCGGGGGTGGCGACGTAGTTGCCGGCGTTGAAGACGGCGAGCACGATCGGGCCGAGATCCTTTTCGATCGCCGCCACCGTTGCTGCCATGCGCGGCTCGTCGGTGACGTCGCAAGGATAGGCGGCGACGCGCCCCGGCATCTGCGCCGTCTCGACCATGAGCGAATCGATGGGATGCTCGTCAAGCCCGGTCACCGCGACGACAAAGCCCTTTGCCGCCAGGTCCTTGGCCAGTGCACGGCCGATGCCGCTGCTACCGCCGGTAATCCAGGCGACGCCGTGTTTCGGGTTGGCCCGGTAAAGTGTCATGCTGTGCCCTGCCGATCCTGTCCGTAGTGCTCTAGCGGTGAAAAAATCGAATGAAAAGAGCGCTTGTCGGCACATGGTTGAAATGATCGTCATCGCGCGGCATTCATCTCCAGGAGATTGCAGTGCCCGAAATGCACCCATAGTCGGCTGATGGCAGGTCGAATAGGCCTGCCATCATCCGACTATGAATCAAGGGAATAGAGCATGATGTCGCCCGAAAACCGCTCACACTTTTCGGCATCATGCTCTGGACCAGGCGAATTCTTGCCTTGAAACGCGAGCTTCGGGTTTCTAGGGTCTCGCCGCAGCTGCATGAAGGAATCCCGGATGCCCCGTTCTGTGATCGAAGCGATCGGCAACACGCCCCTGATCCGCCTCAACAAGGCTTCGGAAGCAACCGGCTGCGAGATACTGGGCAAGGCCGAATTCATGAATCCGGGCCAATCCGTTAAGGATCGCGCCGGCCTGTTCATCATCCGCGACGCCGAACAGCGCGGCCTGTTGAAGCCGGGCGGCGTCATCGTCGAAGGCACGGCCGGCAATACCGGCATCGGCCTGACGCTGGTCGCCAAGGCGCTGGGATACCGGACCGTGATCGTTATTCCCGACACCCAGAGCCAGGAGAAGAAGGACACGATCAAACTGCTCGGCGCCGAGTTGATCGAAGTGCCGGCGGTGCCCTACAAGAACCCCAACAACTATGTGAAACTGTCGGGCCGGCTGGCCGAACAGATGGCGCGGTCGGAGCCGAACGGCGCGATCTGGGCCAACCAGTTCGACAACGTCGCCAACCGCGACGGCCACATCCGCACCACGGCGCAAGAGATCTGGGCGCAGACCGGCGGCAAGGTCGACGGCTTTGTCTCGGCGGTGGGTTCGGGCGGAACGCTGGCCGGTATCGCTTTTGGGCTGAAAGCCAAAAGCAGCAACGTCAAGATCGCGCTCGCCGATCCACTGGGCGCAGCACTCTATTCCTTCTACACCAGCGGCGAGTTGAAGTCCGACGGCAGCTCGATCACCGAGGGCATAGGGCAGGGGCGCATCACGGCAAATCTCGAAGGGTTTACGCCCGACTTCTCGTTCCAGGTGCCGGACGCGGAAGCATTGCCGATCGTCTTCGACCTGATCCAGGAAGAGGGCCTCTGCGTCGGCGGTTCGACCGGCATCAACATTGCCGGCGCGATCCGGCTGGCGCGCGAGCTTGGCCCCGGCCACACCATCGTGACCATTCTTGCCGACTACGGCACCCGCTATCAGTCGAAGCTGTTCAACCCGCAATTTTTGCGCGAGAAGAACCTGCCGGTGCCGGGCTGGATGGATGAGCGCAGCACGATTTCGGTGCCATACGAGAAGGTCGCCTGATGGCGCACACAACCGAAGCGCTGTTTCGCGGCGACGCCTATTTGAAGACGGCGGAGGCTACCGTCGTCGCCATCAACGAGCGTGGCGGCATCATTCTCGACCGGACCATTTTCTATGCCACGTCGGGCGGCCAGCTTGGCGACACGGGCACGCTTGAACGCGCCGACGGCAGCCGCATCGCCATCGCCGCCACCATCACCGGCGAAACCAAGGATGAGATCATCCATGTGCCGGCGCCGGAGCAGCCGGTGCCCGAGGTCGGCGAGCAGGTGAAACTCGCCATCGACTGGGAGCGTCGGCATCTGCTGATGCGCATGCACGCAGCCTGCCACTTGCTCACCGTCGTCTGTTCGTTCCCGATCACCGGAGCTGCGGTTTCCGAAGATGACAGCCGCGTCGACTTCGACGCTCCCGATGCCGGCTTCACCAGGGAAGATGTTACCGCCGGGTTGATGGAGCTGGTTCGGGCCGATCATCCGATCTTCATCAGGCTGATCACCGATGAGGAGCTGGCGGCCAATCCGGGCCTGGTGAAATCAAAGAATGTCCGGCCGCCTGTCGGCACCGGCAAGATCCGCCTGGTCTGCATCGGCGACAACGCTTCGGTCGACAGCCAGCCCTGCGGCGGCACCCATGTCAAAAGCACCGGCGAAGTCGGCGAAATTCATATCGGCAAGATCGAGAAGAAGGGCCGCGAGAACCGGCGCTTTCGCATTCGCTTTGGGCCGCTGCCGGCTGCATAAATCAGAAATACCTCGCAACAGCGGGATGGGAGACCAACAATGGCCGATGACAGCCCTTTCACCGTCGATGCGGACTGGTTGCAGAGCCGTCTTGGCGAGCCCGGCCTGACGACCGTCGATGCGTCCTGGTACCTGCCGGCGCAAAAGCGCGACGCGCGCGCCGAGTATGAGGCGGCGCATATTCCCGGCGCCCGCTTCTTCGACCAGGATGCGGCCTCGGATCCGGATGCCAAGCTGCCGCACACTTTGCCTTCGCCGCAGTATTTCGCGCAATATGTCGGCGCCATGGGCATCTCGGCCGACGACACCATTGTCGTCTATGACGGTCCAGGATTCTTCTCGGCGCCGCGCGCGTGGTGGATGTTCCGTGTCATGGGCGTGTTCCAGGTCTATGTGCTGGACGGCGGCTTCGACCGCTGGAAGGCGGCCGGCCGCCCGGTGACGGCGGAGCCGACCAAGATCGCACCGAACGTGTTCCATGCCGATTTCGATGCCGCCCGCGTCGCCAGCCTTGCCGACATGCGCCGCATCGTCGAGACCAGGGAGAGCCAGATTGCGGACGCCCGTGGCGCCGGCCGCTTCATCGGCACAGAGCCGGAGCCCCGCGCCGGCGTCCGCTCCGGCCACATGCCAGGCGCGCGCAACCTGCCTTATTCCTCGTTGTCTCAGGATGGCGCGCTGTTGTCGAAGGACCAGCTGCGCAGGGCCATTGAAGAGGCCGGCATCGACCTGTCGAAGCCTGTCGTCACCTCTTGCGGTTCCGGCGTAACGGCGGCAGTCATAACGCTGGCGCTGGAGACGCTCGGTCACACCGACAACCGGCTCTATGATGGCTCATGGACGGAATGGGGCGGGCGCAGCGATACGCCCGTTGCAACGGGCAAGGAATGATGGCGATGGAAAACGGCGCGCTGGACGACATCGAGGTCACGGTGACGTTTCTGGAAATGCATGTGCCGCCGGCCTATTCGCCCCCCGCACCCTATAACAGGCAGATCGCGCTGTTGAAGACCAAGGACATTCCGCTGCACTTCTACCGCTATCTGATGGATCGGGTCGGGCGCAAATGGCACTGGGTCAACGTGCTGCGGCTTGACGATGACGAGCTTGCGGCCGGGATCCATCGCGAGGACCGCGACATCAGGGTGCTCTATCTCGACGGCGCGCCAGCCGGTTTCTTCGACCTCAAGCCGCATCTGCCGGAAGAGGTCGAGCTCGCCTATTTCGGCATGATGGAGCATGCGACCGGGCAAGGCATCGGCCGCTGGTTCCTGGGCGCCGCGATAGCCGCCGCCTGGTCGTATCAGCCGAAACGGGTGACGGTGCAGACTTGCACGCTCGACCATCCTGCCGCCTTGCCGCTCTACCAGAAACTCGGTTTTGCACCGGTGGCGCAAAAAAAGGAAACCGTGCAGCCGCTGCCTTTCCTGGAGCGTTCGGCCAGCGTCATGCGGCCATGACTTTCTCCGACTGAAGCGACTTTCTCCGACTGAAGGCTGAACCAGCCGTTCATCGGCGCTTCAGACTGCCTTTGCAATGGTGGCGCCAACACTGACGCGACCATCGCCTGGGAGAAAGACATGTTGAGCCGACGTACATTTGCCGCAGCGCTGATTGCTGCTCTTGCCTTGCCGACCCTTGGGCCAACGTTGGCCGCCGCGCAGGCGACCACACCGTCGGCGGCAACGATCGAGCGCCAGCTCGACGCCGCGCCCCGGGTGAAACTGCGGCCCAACCAGCGCGTCACCATTCGGGAGTTCAAGCGGCGGCCGGATCTACGGCGTCAGGCGCGCTCGATTGACATCCAGTCGATCAATTTCGCTTTCGGCTCGGCGGCCATTTCCAGTTCGCAATACGGCAAGATCGAAAACATCGCCGATGCGCTGGAGCGCATCCTGCGCCGCGACCCCCGCGCCCGCGTTTTGATCGAAGGCCATACCGACGCGGTCGGCTCCTTCCAGTCGAACCAGGCCCTGTCAGAGCAGCGCGCCGCTTCGCTGAAGCGCACATTGGTGCGCGAGTTCGGCGTGCCGGGCTATGCGTTGGAAACTGTTGGCTATGGCGAAGAGTTTTTGCTGGTGCAGACCCAGGATGAGAACTGGCGCAACCGCCGGGTGACGCTGCGCCGCTTCGACGATTTTATCCGCTGAGCCAGCGCCGAACAAGCGTCCGGCTTGAAATAACCCGGGCTGCGGGCAGGCATGCAGCCTGCCAGGAATCGGGTGGGAAGCATCTGCGTGGCGGCATAATTTCCGGTTAGCCACACCGGAGATCAGAGCCATGACCGTACAGTTCAAAGCCTTGCCGACCAAAAATGTGAGAGCGCTGCAGCGCGGCGGGCCGGATGCATATGGCCAAACGCCCGAGCGCAGGATTTCCGACGGTGACGGCGTGCCGTGCCGGCATTGCCTGAAAAATGTCGCCGCCGGCGACGCCTATCTGATCCTGGCCTACCGGCCGTTTCCCGAACTGCAGCCTTACGCCGAGACCGGACCGATCTTCCTGCATGCCGATGAATGCGAACGCGCAGCCGAGGTCGAAACATTGCCTGAAATGCTTGATAGCAGCGACTATATCGTGCGCGGCTATGGCGCCGACGACCGCATCGTCTATGGCAGCGGCGGTGTCATCCCCACGGACGATATAGCGGAGCGGGCCGAGACGCTGTTTGAGCGCAACGACATCGCATACGTCCATGTCCGCTCGGCGCGCAACAATTGCTATCAATGCCGCATCGACCGTGGGTGACGGCAACGCAAAAAGATGCCCGCCGGTCGTCTGGCGGGCAGTTGGGAACCGTGTGACGGAAGCTGTCGCCGAGGCGTCTGCAGGCGCAGACATTCGGTGGCGGCTGGGAGCCGTCAAGTTGGCAACTCTTTGTGCGCATGTTTTTCGAATGGCTGATGTGAAGGACTTCACACAGCATACGGAGATCGCCGGCATTGCGGTACGCAACGATGCCGCCGAGAGCTGTCGTACTCCTGTCGCACTGGCGCGCTAAAAGCAAAACGTCGATGGATTGCCGACCGCGGATGAACCGGCGGGGATCTCGACAACTGAGGAAGCGGGGCTTTGGCTCCGCTTTTTTGTTGTCGGTCAGCCTGTTCAGTACCGATATGAAATTTGCGCAAAGAAAAAGCCCGCCGGAATTGACCGACGGGCTTTTGACCGTAGCCGGAGCGGCTTTTTAGTTGAATTTATACTTCGCACCGATGCGAACGGTCTGGAAAGAAGGTTCGTCGGTGAGGAAGCCGCCCGAACCGAAATCCTCTTTCTCATACTGCGAGTAGCGGTATTCGAGACCGAGCGTCATGTTGCTGGACACGGCCGTTTCGAGGCCGCCACCGACCGAGAAGCCGCTCGCGCCCCAGTCGGTAATGTCGCCGCCAGGCGAAGCATGCAGGTCGAAATGCTGCCAGCTGTAACCGCCAAGGACATAGGCCAGCGTCGATTCGTTGACCTTGGCGCCGATGCGGGCCAGGGCATCGAAGCCATAGTCGGCATCGCCCTTGATCGACCCGCCAAAGAGATCAAGCTTCGAGCGGATGCCGGAATAGCGGGCATCGACCAGAACACCAGCGACCCAGCCGCCGAAATCATGGTCGTAGCCGATGCTTGCTTCGCCGAACACGCCTTCGCCACCGATACCGTCCAATTCGAGGGCGCTGGCGAGCGTCAGGTCATGCACCACCGTGCCCGCACCAAGAGCGCCGCCGACATAGAAGCCGGTCCAGTTGTAGGTCGGGGCAGCAAACGAGGCGCCGCCGCCATTCTGGGCGCCGAAGCGGTAGTTGGCCGCGATATGGAAGGTGTGGCTGGTCGGCTCGACATCCAGGGACGTACCGGGGCCGCCAATAATAGCAAGATCAGCCACCGAATCGTCGCCGTAATTGGCGTAGCGATATTCGGTCTTCAGCGTCCAGTTGCCGCGCAGCACGGTTTCCATGCCGACGCCGAGGACATAGCCGCCACGGTCCTCGCTAAACTCGAGCCCGTCAAAACCTCCGGATCCCTCCAGCTTGAAATGGTTCCAGGTGTAGCCACCGAGCACATAGCCGAGCGTATTCGGGTTCAAGAGATAGCCGGCACGCAAGCCAACGTCGAAGCCATAAGCGTTTGTCAGGTCGATATCAGCACCCGGAAGGCTGATAGACGGGCCGATATTGCCGATGTTGGCGTCGATGAAGCCGCCGAGCAGGAAACGCTCCGAGACCATATAGTCGTAGCCGGCGGTGATTTCGCCAAACACGCCGTTGCCGCCGATGCCGTTGAAGTCGATCACCGGGTCAACGCTGATGCGATGCACGGTGGCGCCAAAGCCGCCGCCAATGCCGACATAGGCACCGCCCCAGTTAAAGCCTGCTGGTTCTTCCACCGGCTGCACGACGTCGGCGGCGTGCGCCACCGAGATCAGGGCCATTACCGAAACGGCGCCGAGAAGAATGGATTTTGCAGAAATCATCATTAGCCCTTACCCCTAGAAAACAACCCATCCGTGTTCTAGCAGCAGGTTCGCTACATTAGGAATGACAAAAATGCCACATTAACAGGCAAAAGCGCCACCGAGGCGACACGATTTCGCCGTCGCCTTGCCTCAGAGCGGGCATTCCCAGCCTATTCAGCCCAAGAAAAAACCCGCCGGTGCAACCGGCGGGTGAGGGAGGCAGAACGGTTTAAGTCAATAGAGGCGTCAGATCAGGCGGCCAGAACCGCCTTCGGTTCGACCAGCTCGTAGCCGAGCGCGTCGGCGACGGCGCGATTGGTGATCTTGCCCTTGTGGACATTGAGGCCGTTGCGCAAATGATGATCGTCGACCAGCGCCTTCAGGCCCTTGTCGGCCAGCTGCAAGCCGTAATGCAGCGTCGCATTGTTGAGCGCGTGCGCAGAGGTGACCGGCACGGCGCCCGGCATGTTGGCGACGCAGTAATGGATGACGCCGTCGACTTCATAGGTCGGCTCGGCATGGGTGGTGGCGTGCGAGGTCTCGAAACAGCCGCCTTGGTCGATGGCGACGTCGACCAGAACCGAACCCTTTTTCATGCCCGACAGCATTTCGCGGGTCACCAGCTTGGGTGCAGCCGCGCCTGGGATAAGCACGGCGCCGACGACGATGTCGGCAGAGAAGCATTCTTCCTCCAGCGCCTCGACGGTGGAATAGCGGGTGTGGACGCGGCCGGCGAAGAGGTCGTCGAGCTGGCGCAGGCGCGGGATCGAGCGGTCGATGATGGTGACGTCGGCGCCTAGACCGGCGGCCATACGTGCGGCATGCAGGCCGACGACGCCGCCGCCGAGTACTGTAACTTTGCCGGGCAGCACGCCGGGCACGCCGCCGAGCAGCACACCGCGGCCGCCATTGGCCTTCTGCAGCGCGGTGGCGCCGGCCTGGATCGACAGGCGGCCGGCGACTTCCGACATCGGCGCCAACAGCGGCAGACCACCGCGGTCGTCGGTCACGGTCTCGTAGGCAATGGCAGTCACCCCGGAGGCCAGCAGGCCCTTGGTCTGCTCCGGATCCGGAGCCAGGTGCAGATAGGTGTAGAGGATCTGGCCTTCGCGCAGCTGCGCCCATTCGTTGGGCTGCGGCTCCTTGACCTTGACGATCATGTCCGACTTGGCGAACACGTCGGCGGCCGTCTTGGCGATGGTGGCGCCGGCGGCGCGGTAGGCATTGTCGTCGGCGCCGATGCCGGCACCGGCGCCGGTCTCGACCAGCACCTCATGGCCATGCGCGACATATTCGCGGACAGAGCCGGGCGTCAGCCCGACGCGGTATTCATGGTTCTTGATTTCCTTGGGGCAACCGACGCGCATTCTTCTTCTCCTGATCCGGCCCTTTGGGCTCGTTCCCTGTATCAACCAAGTGAACCACGAATCGTTGCGCAGGTGTTTGCGAATGCGCTTGCGCGAGACCACGCGCTTCGATAATCCTTGCGCCAAATTGCATGATCTTCGCAGGAATCACTGTAAATGCCGCTCGACAGGATCGATATCGCCATTCTCGAGACGTTGCAGAAGGATGGTCGCATACCCAATGCGGCGCTCGCCGAGCGGGTTGGCCTGTCGCAGTCGGCCTGTTCGCGGCGCCTCGACAATCTGGAGAAATCCGGCACCATTCGCGGCTATCACGCCCGGCTTTCAAATGCAGCACTCGGCCACCAGATGACGGCGATCGTGCACATATCGCTGTCGGGCCAGTTCGAAAAGACGTTGTCGGATTTCGAGGCGGCGATAAAGCGCTGCCCCAACGTGCTGTCCTGCCATTTGATGTCGGGCGAATACGACTACATCCTGCGCATCGCCGCCAAGGATCTGGTCGACTATGAGCGCATCCACAAGGAGTGGCTGTCGGCCATGCCGCATGTCACCAAGATCAATTCGTCCTTCGCGCTGCGCGAGATCGTCGACCGCACCGCGATGGGGATGAAGCCTGAACTCGCCTAGGCCTGAGAAGCCTCGGTCACGAGCCGGTCCATCGGAATATCGTGCGGCTGCGGGTAGATGGTGGCGATGCGCTGCAACTCGTAGCCGACACCGATGACCAAGGGCTTGAACGGCATCGCGGCCAGCGTGCGGTCGAAGAAACCGCCGCCGTAACCCAGGCGGTAATTGCGTGGGTCGATGCCGACGATCGGCGAGATGACGATATCGGGCAATACCGGATCGCCCTCGGCCGGGATCGGGATGTTCCAGACGCCCTTTTCCAGCCGGTCGCCGGGAACATAAGCCCGGAAGACCAGCGGCTCTCCCTTGTCGATGACGACGGGCAGGGCCGTGCGGCCGCCGCGCTCGTTGATCGACGCCATCCAGGGCCGCAGGTCCGGCTCGCCGCGAAACGGCCAATAGAGACTGACCATGCGGCCGGCAATGTCGCCGATCACGGCGTCAAGGCCCTCGGCGATACGCTGCGACATCGCCGCCCGCGTGTCGGCGGAAACCGCCAGCCGCGCCGCGATCAGCCGCTCACGCTCGGCCTTGCGCCAGCGCCTGACGTCGGTCCAGTCCGATAGCGGCGCCCGGAATTCCGGATCGAGCTCGTGCATGAAACAGGGCGGCGAGGAATATTGCGCCGAACCTTCGTCATCTTTGGCGCCATCGTTGGCCATGCCTCGCTCCCGTGGTTCTTCTCCTTGAGAGGCTATACCCGTCCAGGCCCGCCGACATAGGCATTCGCGACATTGGACGGCGAGTCCTGGGCAGTCCTGCATGGCTGACTTGCATGTCGTGACGTTGTTGCGGTGCACAAAAATTACTACATGGAGGGGGATAAACAGGGTGATTGCGATGAACGAAACCAGCCATCATGTCGTCGTCGTCGGCGCAGGGTTCGGCGGTCTCGAGCTGACCCGCGCGCTCTCCGGTGCGCCCGTGCGCATCACCATGATCGACAAGCGCAACCACCATCTTTTCCAGCCGCTGCTTTACCAGGTCGCGACGACTTCGCTGGCGACGTCCGAGGTTGCCTGGCCGATCCGTCATCTCTTGCGCAAGCGCAAGGATGTCACAACCCTTCTAGGCAACGTCACCGGCGTCGATCGCCAGGGCAAACGTATCCTGCTCGAGGACGGCAGTTCGATCGCTTACGACACACTGGTGCTCGCCACCGGCGCGCGCCACGCCTATTTCGGCCATGACGAATGGGAGCCTTTTGCGCCCGGGCTGAAGACGCTTGAGGACGCGACCACGATCCGCCGCCGCATCCTGCTCGCCTTCGAGCAGGCCGAGCGCGAAACCGATCCGGCCAAGCGCCAGGCGCTTTTGACGCTGGTTGTCGTCGGCGGCGGTCCGACCGGCGTGGAGCTTGCCGGCACCATCGTCGAACTTGCGCATGAGACGCTGCGCGGCGAATTCCGCAACATCGACACGCGTCAGGCGCGCGTGGTGCTGGTCGAGGCCGGAGACCGCATCCTGGCCAATTTCGCGCCAAAACTATCCGACTATGCCCGCAAAGTGCTGGAACGGCGAGGCGTCACCGTCGAACTCGGCCGCGCCGTTACGCGCCTCGATGCTGAGGGCGTCGTCTTTGGCGATACGCATCTGCCGACGCGGACAATCCTGTGGGCGGCAGGCGTTGCCGCTTCGCCAGCGGGAGATTGGCTGGGAGCACCGGTCGATCGCGCGGGCAGGGTGATGGTCGAGCCCGATCTGACCGTGCCGAACAGTCCCGAAATCTTCGTCATCGGCGACACCGCGCATGTGTTGCGGCCGGATGGCAAGCCGGTCCCTGGCGTGGCGCCGTCGGCCAAGCAAGAAGGCAAGCATGTTGCGGCGACGATCAAGGCGCGGTTGGCCGGCGACAGCGCGGCGCGTCCCTTCCGCTACAAGCATGCTGGCGACCTGGCGACGATCGGCAAATGGGCCGCCGCGATCGATTTCGGCTGGATCAAGCTCACCGGCTGGCTCGCCTGGTGGCTGTGGGGCGTGGCGCATATTTACTTCCTGATCGGCTTTCGCAACCGGCTGTCGGTGTCGCTTAGCTGGCTATGGATATATTTCACCGGCCAGCGCAGCGCCCGGCTGATCACCCAGGGTGATGACGACAAGGGCTGATGCCTTCCTCCGGCACGGACATTTCATCCGGCCGTCACCTTTTGCTGATCGACTGACTTCACGGTGGACATGACCGGCTTTCGGCGCGAAGCTTTCGCCGGGGCTGGGATATTGTCGCATCGCTGGGAAGGAAAACCATGTCGCATTTGCTCCACCCTGTTTCCCGTCGCGGTTTTCTTGCCGGCGCGGCCGCCAGCGGCGCGCTGATCGTGCTGCATCCGTTCTCCGCCCGTGCGCAGGCCAATCAGGCGCATCTCAGGATCATGGAAACCACCGACATCCATGTGAATGTCCTGCCTTACGATTACTACGCCGACAAAGCCAACGACACGATGGGCCTGTCACGGACGGCTTCGCTGATCGATGCGGTGCGCAAAGAGGCCAGCAATGCGATGCTGATCGACAATGGCGACCTCCTGCAGGGCAATCCGATGGGCGACTACATCGCCTACGAGAAGGGCCTGAAGGATGGCGACCTGCATCCGATCATGAAGGGCATGAACCTGCTCGGCTATGAATGCTCGACGCTCGGCAACCACGAGTTCAATTACGGCCTGTCGTTCCTCGACAAGGTGCTGGCCGGGGCCAATTTCCCGTTCGTATGCGCCAATCTGATCCGTGGCACCGAGCTTGCCGCCAATCCGCGCGACGACAAGCTCTATCTCAAGCCCTACGTCATCCTCGACAAGAAGATCAAGGATGGGTCGGGTGCCGAACAGCCGATCAGAATCGGCATTATCGGCTTCGTGCCGCCGCAGATCATGGTCTGGGACCTGAAGAACCTGGAAGGCAATGTCAGGACGCGCGATATCGTCGAGGCGGCCAAGGCCTGGGTGCCGCAGATCAAGGAGGAGGGCGCCGACATCGTCATTGCACTCTCCCATTCCGGCATCGACATCAAGCAGGGCGATGGGATGGAAAACGCATCGTTCTTCGTTGCCGGCGTCGAGGGCATCGATGCGGTGTTTACCGGCCACCAGCATCTGGTCTTCCCCGGCAAGAAGGATTTTCTGGCGCTCGAAGGGGTCGACACCGAAAAGGGCACGCTGCAAGGCAAGCCGGCCGTGATGGGCGGTTTCTGGGGCTCGCATATGGGCCTGATTGACCTGCTTCTCGAACGCGATGGATCGAAATGGCGCGTCGTCTCGGCGACCTCGGAGGCGCGGCCGATCTACGAGCGCGTCGACAAGGCCAACAAGCCGACGGTGGCGGATGACCAGCGCGTCGTCGATGCGCTGAAAGCGGACCACGAGGCGACACTTGCCTATGTCCGCCGTCCGGTCGGCAAGACGTCGGCGCCGCTCTATTCCTATTTCGCGCTGGTCGCCGACGATCCGTCGGTGCAGATCGTCAACCAGGCGCAGAGCTGGTACCTCAAGGACATATTGAAGAGCACGCAGTGGAAGGATGTGCCGCTGCTGTCTGCGGCAGCACCGTTCAAGGCCGGCGGGCGCAACGGCGCCGACTACTACACCGACGTGCCTATCGGCGACATCGCCATCAAGAACGTCGCCGACCTCTATCTCTATCCCAACACAGTGCGCGCCGTCGAAATCACCGGAGCGCAGGTTAAGGAATGGCTGGAAATGTCGGCCGGCATCTTCAAGAAGATCGAGCCGGGCAAAGCCGACCAGGCGCTGATCGACACCGAATTCCCGTCCTATAATTTCGATGTGATCGATGGCGTCAGCTACAGGATAGACCTGTCGCAGCCACCGAAATACGATGCCAAGGGCGGCGTCGCCAATGCCGGCTCCAGCCGCATCGTCGACCTCAGCTTCGACGGCAAGCCTATTGATCCGGCAGCGAAATTCGTCGTGGCCACCAACAATTACCGTGCCGGCGGCGGTGGCAATTTCCCCGACATCAATGCGTCGAAGATCATCTACGAGGCGCCGGACACCAACCGCGACGTGATCGTGCGCTACGTCGTCAGCGAGGGCACGATTAATCCGTCGGCCGACGACAACTGGTCGTTCACACCGCTGCCTGGAACCAGCGTCGTGTTCGAGACCGGTCCCAAGGCCAAGGATTTCATATCGGGAGTGAAATCCCTGAAGATCGAGCCGGCGGGTGAAGGCGAATCCGGCTTTGCGAAGTATCGCATCCTGCTTTGATTCCCGTCGGCAGCGCCGGATTTTACCTTGCCGGTTCTGGGCCACTCCGTACTTGTCCTACGACATGACACTCGTAAATTGCGCGGCTCACGGCCGCTGCGCGAACCGCTCCTTGATAGCAGGCATGACGATGTCGAGTGCATCTGTCGAGATGCCGCCGGAATAGCCGTCCGGCAGTTGGTTGATGAGCTGGGGATCGTCCAACCCTTGCGAAAAGCCGCCGCCGGAATAGGGACCAAGCAGGTAGACGCGTGTATCGACACTTTGCATGCGATCGAGAAAACGGTCGGGCCAACCCCACATCCATTTGGCGATGTTGATGGGTATGAGCAACGTGCCTCCGCGGCAGGCATCGGGAACATAACCGCTCCAGCCCAACCCAGCATATCGTGCGATGCATTGCTTGAGCGATGCGCGGCTCAGCGTATGCATGTCCGGCAACGCCGCCTTTATCGCGGCAATCGGCTTGTCGCCTCCATAAACCGACAGATAGCCGCGCTCAGTGGGCGTCAGTGTGCCGAGCCGGGCGGCCAGCGCGTCGCCTTCGCGCGGATCGTTGCTCTTGACGTTGATGTTGAAGCGGCGGCCCGGGAAGCGCAACAGCACCTCATCGAGCGATGGCATCATGCCAATCCCTTTGCCGCGAAACGGAAAGGTCTTGCCGCCGTCAGCCGTGTAGCCGTAGCCGACATCGAGTGTCTTCAGCTCTGCCATGGAATGGCTGCGTGTGGCTCCCTTGCCTTCGGTACGGCAATCAAGCGTCCAGTCATGAAAGACCGCAAACTTGCCGTCCGTCGTTGGATGGACATCCAGTTCGAGCGCGTCGGCACCAAGCGCGAAGGCCGCTTCCATCGAAGGGATAGTGTTTTCGAGGTAGGCATGACGGGGCGGCAACATGCGGCTGGCCGTGCACGTCTCTCCGGTCATGCCAGCACGTGCGTAATCCTGGGCAACGCCGCGATGTGCAAGCACCGCTGGACTGCTGCCCGGACGGTTTGATAGCAGGGAGGTGTTATTGAGCCAGATGCCTCCTGCAACGGCAACAATGCCGCCGAAAAGGATTGTCCGTTTGCGCATCCGGTGACTCCGACTCGTCCCTTATGCACGCCATCCTGCTTCGCGATCCGGTTTTTTGACGGCGATCGCGCGGCGATGTCGAGGCCATGTTCGACATCCCTCACGCCGCGGATAATCCTATCGATCTTACGCCTTGTAGACCACCTGGCGCACGTCGATGTAGCTGGCTCTGAAGCCGGCTTCGCAATAGTGGAGATAAAACTCCCAGAGCTTCTTGAAGCGGTCGTCGAAGCCGAGCGGCACGATCTTTTCCCACGACGCCCAGAAGCGGTTGCGCCATTCGGCAAGCGTGCGGGCATAGTCGTCCGGGAAGACGCGCTCGCGCAGATGGGCGAGGCCATGGTCCTTGCCCAGTGCTTTCAGGATCGACGGCGTCGGCAGCATGCCGCCCGGGAAGACATAGCGCTGGATGAAATCCGGCCGCGCACGATAGGTGGCGAAGGCAGCCTCGTTGATGGTGATGATCTGCAGGCCGGCGGTGCCGCCGGGTCTCAGGCAGGACTTCATCTTGCCGAAGAACACCGGCCAGTATTTTTCGCCGACCGCCTCGAACATCTCGATCGACGCGATGCGGTCGTAAGTGCCTGTTTCGTCGCGATAATCCTGCAGCTTGATGTCGACCTTGTCGGCCAGCCCGGCCTTCTGGATGCGCTCCTTGGCGAAATCGTGCTGTTCGCGGCTGATGGTCAGTCCGGTGACGCGGCAGCCGATCTCGCGCGCGGCGAATTCGGCAAAGCCGCCCCAGCCGCAACCGATCTCCAGCACGTGGTCCTTCTTGCCGATGCCGGTGTCCTTGGCCAGGGCGCGGTATTTGGCGGCCTGCGCGCTTTCCAGGTCGTTGGCGCCGGTCGCATAGAGCGCCGACGAATAGGTCATGCTGGGGTCGAGCCATTGCTTGTAGAAAGCGTTGCCGAGATCGTAGTGCGCCGAAATGTTGCGCTTCGAGCCGGTGCGGGTGTTTTCGTTGAACCAGTGGCGAATGCGCTGCACGGTGCCGATGAGCCAGCTGGCGCCGCCGGCGATGCGTTCGCCAACAGCCGAGTTGACGACGAACAATTCGAGGAAGCTGGTCACATCAGGGCTCTCCCAGTCGCCGTCCATGTAGGATTCGGCAACGCCGATGGTACCGCCGGAAAAGGCACGGCCAGGCAGGCGCCAGTTCTTCAGCACCAGTTCGGCGTCGGGGCCGGGCCCATTGCCGCCGACAAGAACGGCGCGGCCATCCGGCATCCTCACCTTGAGCGAGCCACGCGGTAGTTTCATCGCCGCCGACAGCACCATGCGCGCCTTGGCCGGCAGGCCCTTGACGATCTCGGCGAAGTTGAGCTCGTCCAGCCTGACGGCGTCGCTCAATGCCATGCCCTTGTTTTCCCTAGCTGCCATTTCACATCCCCTGGACTTCCGCGGGACGGCGCAAGATATGCCGCCTCCACATTCTCTCGCAGTTCATTCGCCAGGCTCGAACGCCACTGCCCGATTGTATTTTCGCCACAATCTTCCACGGCATCGGCCGAAACTTCAAGAGGCAAGCTGTGCGCGGCACTGGCCCAGGCCACCGGCTTGAGGGCAGAATCCGCGGGAGAGTGCGGCTCTCGGCGAAATCACTATGGTTACGAACAGCCGCATACGTTAGTTTCAGCCATGCGTTACGTCATCGTCATCGTCTCCATCGCCTTTTTCCTGATCTGGGACGGCCTCTACAATGAGGGCCGCTACCTCGACACCACGGTCAGGGAGGTGTCGCGCGTCGTGCGCTACGTCACCGGCTAGCTCTGGCTGTTCCAACTCGACAGAAATCGCCTTTTCGGCGTTTCCGGGCGCGACATCGTGCCGGTTGACGCGACGGTCACGCTCACCCAAAAACATGCCGGTAAATCGATCGTGGAGGCAGGCGTGATCCGGCATATCGTTTTCTTCAGCGCGCGGCGCAAGGACGATGTCGAGGCCGTGCGCACGGGCTTGCTCGCTCTTGGCAAGATTCCGCATTCAAGTCTGTTCGAAGTGACGCTCAACACCAAGGTCGATCCGCTGTCGGACGCGATCGACGTTGTCGTCTATGCCGAATTCGCAGACGATGCCGCTTTGGCTGCCTACAAGGCGCACCCGGTCTATGCGGAGACGACCAGCCGGGTCAAACCCTTGCGCGAATTGCGCTATTCGGCCGATGTCGTGGCAGCGGCCTGATCGGCCCGGGAAAAATCTGACGCGATTATCACAGGCGGAATTCGTGCATTGAGCTGCGCGAGCAGCCGAAGGCTGCCTTGAACGGTTCATCGCCAATGGTGAAATCGAAGGACGTGCCGCCATCGATCATCCAGGCCGTCATGACGCGGTCGAGCGCGACGCGGCCCGGAGAAAGGTTGCCATAGAGCGGGTAGTTGCAGGCGAGCAGAATATAGCGGAAGCAGCCGCCATCGATCAGGCCGAAGACAAGCGCGACCGTGGCGCTGGCAGAGGTGAGGCGATAGGTTCGCGAAAGCCCGGAGCGGACTCCAGTGGTGGCGACGTCGATGTAGAATTCGAGGCCATGCGTCGTCTGCAACGGATCGCCGCGAAAGCGCCCGGCGCGGAAGTCGCGCGCCGCAACCATGACCGAGCGAACCTCCTCAGATTGTACGAGTTCCAGGCTGAGCCCGCCTTTGTCGGCCAGCCGGCGCGCCTTGCGGTCGAGGGTTGCAGCATGAAGGGTGCCTAGATTGGAGCGCCGCCATTCGGCGTAGGGAAAGCCGTAATCCACGGCATGCGCGCCGAAATCGAGCGACAGGGGTTCGGCTCCCAGAAGAGTTCGCCATTGGTGCACATGGTCGCGATGAACCGGGCCGATCGTCAGTCCGTGATGCGGGCCAATGACCTCGCGAAAGCGCTGCGCCGTTTCCGGCTCCAGCCATGTGCCATCGGCGATGACCGGGCAGGCATAGTCCGTCACGTCTAAAAAGGCATATTCGATGCGGCTCGATCCATCGGGCGCGGCGAGCCGGACCAGCGGCACAACAAGGCAAAGTTCGCCGTCGGCATCGCGGCCCGTCACCACCAGCGGTTCCGCACCATGCGCTGGCGTCAGGTGACGGTAGAAGGCGGCAAGCCAGTCCGGGTGCTGAAAGGCCGACGCCCGCGCCCGGGAAAAAAGCCGGTGATACTCCATTGAGCCGAAGTCGAAGCGGTCAGTCGCCTCGAACGTGATCGATCTGCGGGACTTGTCGTGCCGGGCCAGATCAAGCACGCTTCAGCCCCGTGAAAAGCCGCTTGAACATCTGCTGCCGCTGAAGGGCCGGATCGTCGAGCACAATGCGTTCGTGGCTCGGCGTGTTCATGGCGCGCAGCGCTCCATACAGCCTGTCCTCGGAAAGCCGCTGCGTCTCGATTCTCGCCGGATAAGTGTCGCGATACAGCGTGCGGTGCGAGGCATGGTAGGGATTGGTGTTGATCTCGAAAATCTGCGGACGCCCGTCTACCAAAGAGAAGTCGGCGCGACCATAGTCGATACCGGCAAGGTCGAAAGCCTGCCGCAAAACATCCTCGTAAAGGTTGTCGGCCACGAAACGGCGCTCGTTCTCGACGAAAGTGTCGAACATCGGATGCGCGAGCAAACGCTGTTCGTCCTGCACATCCTTGGCCACCCAGCTGAAATCGACGACATTG
Organism: Hyphomicrobiales bacterium; assembly: GCA_900472295.1. Classification (GTDB taxonomy): domain Bacteria; phylum Pseudomonadota; class Alphaproteobacteria; order Rhizobiales; family Rhizobiaceae; genus Mesorhizobium. The sequence continues at coordinate 61,746 of UCIA01000002.1, forward strand.
TGATGCGCAATCACACGGTAGCCGACACGATAGGTGGCAAAACGCTGCCAGACTCCGGGGCTGACTTCCTGGCCGGCATATTCGATGACCAGCTTTCCGGTCAGTGGAATTCCATTTTGCTTCATCCGGTTGAGCGTCGCGTCAAGCGCCTCCTGATCGGGAATCAGTTCGAGATCGCCGGAAAGATGGTCGAACTCGTTGCGGATAAAGACCGGGAATGAATTCGGCAGCGGCAGGCTTTCGCAGCGCCAGGCCGAAAAGCTGTTTATCCCGGCCTTATGCAGCGCAGTCAGCAACTCATAACGGCTGTGCACGCGAGCCGGATGATTGAGCACTTGCGCGCCGCCTTGCTCGAGCTTGTTGGCAAGCTTTGCGGCGAGCGCGATTTCGAAGTTGGACAGGCGTTCGTGATCGGTGAATATCCAGGTGCCGGAGCGCAGCTCCTTCTGCCGGAACAGGCGTTCGTAGCTCCAGCGGCGCGCATTGCCCAACTGATGCACCAGATGGCGCACCGTATAGGCGTGGCTCCGGGTGGTGACGATGTTGATCAAGCCGCATCCGGCGAACCGCCGTCTCCCTGCAAAGCCAGACTCGTAGCCGGACGGCGCGAACCGCTCTCTGCGTCCGTAAGTATGGAGGCATAAAGCTCGAGATTGAGAGCAACGGCCGAACCTACCGAGAAATCCCCGGCTCGCCGGAGCCCTCGATCGATCAGCGCCCGCCGCGCCGTCCTGTCGGCGATGAATTGCAGCGTCCGGTCGACAAGCTCTACGCGTTCGCCTTCCGGCACCAGCGCCAAGGCAGGCGGTATGCCGGCGACATCGGGAACACCACCGACAGCGTAGGCAACGGCCGGCACGCCGGCGGCCATCGCTTCGAGCAGGACGCTGCCCAGCACTTCGCGCCGCGATGGCAGGATCATCACATCGGAGATCCCAAATGCCATCTTCACCTCGGCTGGCGACAGGAAACCGGTGATCGCCCAGCAGCCGGGCCGCGCGATCGCAGCCAACGCCGCCTCCAACTTGCGCCGGTCGGGACCATCGCCGCAGATCAACAGGAACACGCCCTTTTTCGACAGGTGCTCGACAAAGGCGGGCAGATCCTGCCAGCCCTTCTCGGCGCTGATACGGCCGATGAAGCTGACGACCGGCCGGTCGGCGGGAACAGCACGTTCGACGCGAAACGCCTGTAGGGCCTCGGGGTCGATCGGGCGTTGAAAGGCTTCGGCATCGACCGCGTCGGCGATCACCGCCACCTGGCGGGGATCGAGCCCCATCTCAGCGGCGACCTCCCTGCCATATCGTTCGGTAAGCGCGATAACGCGATCGGCGGAGCGCAGGGCTTTCCGCTCCAGCCAGTGGGCGATGTCATAGGGCTTGCCTTTGAGCTGCAACGCCTCCTGAAATCCTGACCACAGCGGCGTGTTCATCGACACGACAAGCGGGATGTTCAACCAGGCGACGAGGAGCGCGATCGCTCTGCACCAGACGGAATGATTGAAATGGATATGGACAATGTCGTAGCGGCCGCGGGCGCGCAGAAGCTCCGGCAGCGCCGCCAGGAACCAGGTGAAGCAGAGCAACGGGCCTGCAATCGGTTCAGGCAGCCAGCATCCGGCGCATTTGACGAGCATCCTTGGCGACAGCTGCACTTGCCTCGGGCTGCCCGGAATATAGGTGGTGAGCACGGTCTGGTGAACGCCGGCCTTGTCCATGCCGTTCGCGATGGTCCGGGTCTGGTTTTGCAAACCCCCGACAGGATCGAAAGCCGCCGGCCAGACGCCGGGCCGATAGAAATGCGGCGTGATCCGCAAAATCCTGAATGTGCTGCCCATCGTCTCTATCTTAGTTCCAGCTGTTCAAACAGGACAACGGTTGCCATTCGAAATCCGAATCGCGCTGCGGCGCGCCATTTCACCCAAAGGTGAGCCCCTGACATCTCCCGCGCGGGGGATGCCGTCGCTTCGAATTGGCTGCCGGTCGCGGTAGATCTCAGGAAACCGTGTCGTAACGCGTGCTCTTTCATCGGCGGATGCCGCCTCGATCCGAGCGCCATCGGCGGAAACGCTTGAACCAATTTCCGGAATGATGCACACCGCGCCGACATGACCAGCGCGACCCATCCGCTCGACCATCTGGTGCTGCCAACGGCGAGCCTCGCCGTGGCGCGGGCGCGGCTGACATCGCTTGGCTTCATCGTCGCGCCAACCGGCATCCATCCCTTTGGCACCGAAAATAGCTGCGTCTTCTTCGACGACGGTACCTATCTCGAGCCCCTCGCTGTCGGTGACGAACAGACGGTGGCGAAAGAGATTGCCGGCGGCAATGTCTTCGTCGCGCGCGACCGGCTTTATCGCGCCAGGCTGGGCGATGAGGGATTTTCCGCCGTGGTGCTGAGCACCGCCGATGCCAACGCGGACCATGCGCGCTTTGTCAAAGCCGGCCTGTCGGCGGGAGACGTGCTGAGTTTTTCGCGCGCCTTCACCGACACTGCCGGAAAGAGCGATATGGCGTCGTTCAAACTGGCTTTCGCCTCCGGCTCTGGGGCAACGGACGCCTTTATGTTCGCCTGCGAGCGGATCAATGCGCCCGAGATCGACCGCACGGCGCTGCAGGCCCATGCCAATGGTGTGACCGGCATTGTTGAAATCGTGGCTGTCAGTGATCTGCCCTCCAATCAGCGTCGCTTGATATCGACTGCGACCGGTTCGGAACAGGAAGCCAGCACAGCCGTTGACCTGCCGAATGCTGCTCTGACTGTGCTTGAGCCTGCAGCCTTTTCCGCGCGCTACGGTATGTCGGCTGGCGCGCCGACGGACCTTCGCTTCGTCGCTATCGTCTTTTCAGTCCGCAATATCGATGTCACGGCCAGGTTGCTTGCAGCCAACGCCGTCCACTACGATATAGCGGACAACGAAATCGTCGTGCAGCCGGCATCCGGGCAGGGCGCGGCTTTCATCTTCCGGGAGATCAAATGAGCAAGCCGCAAGCGCCCAATTCGATGGCGCCGAATTCGTCGGTAACCGTCGGCAACGTCGTCTTCGACAATAGGGGGCCCTTGGCGCTGATCGCCGGCCCGTGCCAGTTCGAATCGCGCCAGCATGCCTTCGACATGGCCGGCGCGCTGAAGGAATTGACCGACAAGCTCGGCATCGGCCTCGTCTACAAGACCAGCTACGACAAGGCTAACCGCACCTCTTTGTCGGCGACGCGCGGCGCTGGTATGGATGCGGCCCTTCCGGTCTTCGACGAACTGCGCAAGGAATTGTCGCTTCCCATCCTGACCGATGTCCACACCGAGGAGCAGTGCGCGATCGTGGCACCCCATGTCGACGTGCTGCAGATTCCGGCCTTCCTGTCGCGCCAGACCGACATGCTGGTGGCTGCTGCGAAAACCGGCAAGGTGATCAACGTCAAGAAGGGGCAGTTCCTTGCGCCCTGGGACATGAAGAACGTGGTCGCCAAGATCACCGGTTCCGGCAACCTCAACGTGCTCACCACCGAGCGCGGCGCTTCCTTTGGCTACAACACGCTGGTGTCGGACATGCGCGCTTTGCCCGTGATGGCCGAGATCGGCGCGCCGGTGATTTTCGATGCCACCCATTCGGTGCAGCAGCCGGGCGGGCAGGGCGGTTCTTCCGGCGGCGAGCGCCGCTTTGTTGAAACGCTTGCCCGCGCTGCCGTTGCCGTCGGCGTCGCCGGTGTCTTCATCGAAACCCACCAGGATCCGGACAATTCAACCTCGTCCGACGGACCCAACATGCTGCCGCTGAAGGATATGCCGGCTTTGCTGGAAAAACTGATGGCGTTCGACCGAATCGCCAAGGGTCGCTGAAGCGCCTCGGCCGGGGCGGTGCCTTCAGCGCTGACGCTTGTGGTTGGCAGAAGCCGGCTGTACGCTCAACCTGTAACTGAGCGTCTTGGCAGGAGGAAGCCATGTCTGTCGCCCGCGTCACCGAAATCACATCGTCGTCGAAGAAGAGCTTTCAGGACGCCATCGAAAAGGGAATTGGGCGCGCGTCCAAAACCCTGAAGAACGTCGAAGGCGCTTGGATCCAGGACCAGAAGATCGTTGTCGAGGACGGCAAGATCGCGGCCTATCGCGTCAACATGAAAGTGACTTTCATCCTCGCGGAGTGAGCCGTTAGCGCTCAAAAAAGTCGGGAACTTTCGCCCGCGCCCCTCATTGTCAAAGTATCATCAACGACAATGAGGAGATCATCATGACCACCCAGACAGGCCACACCGAAGCCATCGCCGCTTCGCGCGTCATCGGCACGTCGGTCTACAACACCGAAGGCAAAAGCATCGGCAGCATCGAGGACATCATGCTCGACAAGACGTCGAACGGCATCATGTTCGCGGTGATCGGTTTCGGCGGCTTTCTCGGCATCGGCGAGAAGTATCACGCCATCCCGTGGGCGAGCCTCGACTATGACGAGGACAAGGGCGGCTATGTCGTGCCGTTCTCCAAGGATCAGCTGAAGGCCGCACCCGCCTATTCGATCAATGAACTGGCCGGCGCCGATGGCGAAACCGCGCGTGACGCGTCCTATGATTACTACAAGGTCACGCCCTATTGGCATTGACCCGCTGAACTGACGCATCATGTGAAAAGGCCCCGAAATCGGGGCCTTTTCAATGGGATGGATGGGTCCTATTCGCCGGCGTAAAGCGTCGACAACTCAGTTGCCGCCTTTGGCGGTTGCTGGTTGTCGCAGGACGTCAGGAACGCCGCCGCGATCAGGAACAAACTCACGATACCGCTCAACTCTGACATGGCGAAACTCCTCCTGTTTCGCCCCGCGCGGCATGATCCTACTGGACGCCTCGATTGTTGCTCGTGAATTATCGTGACGCCATGTTGTCGAATGTGATCAGGGAGGGTTTACCCGAGCAGCCCGGCACTCTTCACCGCCTTGAAGACTTTCTCGTGCCAGGCAATCCGGTCCGCCTCGCCATTGGCCGGCGTCGTCGAATTGGCGTTGCCGACATTGATTGCGCGCGAAATCTTCTTGATCTGACCGGCATCGGCAAAGGCATTGCAGCCTGACCCTTTCCATTCGGCACAAGCGGCGAGCAATGAAACCTGCGGGTCCTCGATCAGGTCAGGGTGTTTGGCAAGGTCGACCTTGGCGAGCTTGCCTTTGGCCGTGTACGCGTCGCGCCCGGTGGTCTGGAACGTGCCGCCGCCGCGGAAATTGAAGCCGTCCAACGTTCCTTTCTCATTGCCCATCCGTCCGCCATAGGCCCAGTCGCCCAGTGTTTCCGGCTTGCGCAGCAGATTGTCCTTGATCCATTGATCGGTCTTGCTGGCGGCTCGCGATTTCCACGCCTTCCGGATAGCCGCCACGGTCGTGTAGGTGAGGGACTCGCGAATGAGGGTGAAGCCACCGGTTTCCATCGCCGCTTGAGCGAAGAAATGCATCAACCGATCGTAGTTGTTGCATACGCCATGATCGCCAAGTGTCTTGAGGCCTTTGTCGGAGGTAAAGGCGCCGACGTAACCATCATAGATCGCCCGCCTTGAACCGCTTGCCGGTCTCGGCGCGAATTTCTGAAAGACCGCTGCGGGCAAGCCCTTCTTCGGATCGCCCGCAACCGCTTCGAGCACGCTCTCGACGCTCTCGGTCGACAGCACCGGTTCGCCTTCGACGACGACAGAAGCTTTGGCAATTGGCTTGCCATTGCTTTTCGGGAAACCACTGCCGGCAAAGGCTTTCAGGTCCTCGATAAGTGCGATTACGCGGGTCCGGCTCTCGGTGAAATCCATGTCGGAAAGCGGGCCGCTCATCTTCTTCGTCAGATTGAGGCATCCGACGCTGGACAGGAAGTTGACGCCCGGATGGATCAGGATTTCGGTGCGCTTGTTGGTCTTCAGCAGCTCGAGTCCAGGCTTGGGTGGCGTCTTGCCGCCGGTGTAGCCGATCGTCACATATTTGCCGCCGGCCTGCGTCGCCAGCGGGTAGGTGCCGGGCTCGATACGCCTGCCATTGTCTTCTTTGGAATTGTCGCCTGGGCCGCGAGATTCACAAACGAACCCCGATAAACCTGCGACTGCCGTGCCGTTGTGAAAGACTTTATAGGTTCCAACCGTCCTGCGCCTGGTACCTCTCATATGTTCGACTTGCCGGCTAATAAGAAGTTCCCAGCCAGTACCTGAAATTGTTGCCATTCCCACTTCCCCCAAAAGAGTTCCGGTTTTGTTGATTTCATTGTCGTCGTCAAATAGTGCGCATTGTAGATGCGACCCTAACATCTTCGACGCCCTTGCATTGTGATGTTTGTCACGTTGGCGGCAGCCTCTTTTGAAGCATCGGCTGGAACCTGTATGCCGCCTGGTATTTCGCGACGAAGGCATTGCCGCGATAAAAGGGCAGGGGCGCGCGCCTCATGTGGCGCCAGACATATGAAGTCGGGTCGGGCTGTTTGCGTTCGGATGGCGTCGCCGGTACCTCCAGGCTTGGGGCGATGGACGACTGTCACTATTATTTCATGCCATCCCCAATTGCCTTTTGCGGCACTTTGGCTAAGAGGGGCGCGACGCTTAATCGATCAATTGGGGACATCGCAATGACCGCCATCATCGACATTGTCGGGCGTGAAATCCTGGACAGCCGTGGAAATCCGACCGTCGAGGTCGACGTCGTTCTCGAAGACGGCTCGATGGGCCGTGCCGCGGTGCCGTCCGGCGCCTCGACCGGCGCACATGAAGCCGTCGAACTGCGCGATGGCGGCGCCCGCTATCTCGGCAAGGGCGTGCTGAAGGCAGTCGAAGCCGTCAATGGCGAACTGTTCGAGGCGATCGGCGGCATGGAAGCCGAAAACCAGATCCATATCGACCAGACCATGATCGAACTCGACGGCACGCCCAACAAGAGCCGGCTGGGAGCCAACGCCATTCTCGGCGTCTCCTTGGCTGTTGCCAAGGCAGCGGCGGAAGCGGCCGGCCTGCCGCTCTACCGTTACGTCGGCGGCACCAAGGCGCATCTGCTGCCGGTGCCAATGATGAACATCATCAATGGCGGCGCGCATGCCGACAATCCGATCGACTTCCAGGAATTCATGATCATGCCGGTCGGTGCGCCGACGCTGCGCGAAGGCGTGCGCTGGGGTTCGGAAATCTTCCACACACTGCGCAAGAAGCTGAAGGATGCCGGCCACAACACCAATGTCGGCGACGAGGGCGGTTTTGCGCCTAACCTGAAGAGCGCGCCGGTGGCGCTCGATTTCATCATGGAATCGATCGAGAAGGCCGGCTTCAAGCCTGGCGAGGAGATCGCGCTCGGTCTCGATTGCGCGGCGACCGAATTCTTCAAGGACGGCAACTACGTCTATGAAGGCGAGAAGAAGACCCGCGATCCCAAGGCGCAAGCCAAGTACCTGGCCAAGCTTGCCGCCGACTATCCGATCATCTCGATCGAGGACGGTCTGGCCGAGGACGACTGGGAGGGTTGGAAATATTTGACCGACCTGATCGGCAAGAAGACGCAGCTTGTCGGCGACGATCTGTTCGTCACCAATACGGCGCGGCTGCGCGACGGCATCCGCATGGGCGTCGCCAATTCGATCCTGGTCAAGGTCAACCAGATCGGCTCGCTGACCGAGACGCTCGACGCCGTCGAGACCGCGCACAAGGCAGGCTACACCGCTGTCATGTCGCACCGCTCGGGCGAGACCGAGGATTCGACGATCGCCGATCTCGCCGTCGCCACCAATTGCGGGCAGATCAAGACCGGTTCGCTGTCGCGCTCCGACCGCATGGCCAAGTACAACCAGCTGATCCGCATCGAGGAAGAGCTGGGCAAGCAGGCACGCTACGCCGGCAAGTCGGTGGTCAAAGCTTGAATTCTGCGCATTGGCTGAAATGACGAAGGGCGGGATTTTTCCCGCCCTTTTTCGTTGTGGTCGCTGTTCGAGCCCCTGTCCGTAACCGTCCATTAAGCACAATCGGGCGAGATAAGACGGTCAGAGCATAATCCCGAAAAGTGGCAACCGGTTTTCGGAAAAGATCATGCTCCAGCAAAAGTTGGATAGCGACCATGTGGACACGCCAGCATAAGCAGAGAAATACCGGGCGGCTGATCATCCCGTCGCTTTGCGTGGCGTTCCTGGCCTATTTCGGCTTCCATGCCTATCATGGCGAATTTGGCATCTATTCCAAATATCAACTCGAAGCGCAGACCGTCGAGCTGCAGGGGAAGTACGCTGCCATCAAGGCGCGCCGGGTCGATCTGCAGCGGCGCGTGCAGCTTATGCATGAAGGCACGCTGGAGAAGGACATGCTTGACGAGCAGGCGCGCCGGGCGCTCAATCTGTCCCAGGCCGATGAAATCACCATCATGCTGCCCGCCAATTCGAAATAACTGAATTCCAGTTAATCATTGTTATCTCCAATGATTCTAACCGTTTAGACGCATGTCAGCCATGCATTTTTCTGCATGGCGAAACGCGTTCCCGCATGTTAGCTTCTTTTCAATCGGTGGGGAGGAGCTGATCCTCCCCAAAGCAGACTTGATCTGCTTTAGTGTCCGCAAAGAGACGCCAACAGGGAGTGATGCATGGCCACCGCCGCCAAAAAAGCGCCTGCCAAATCCGTTAAATCGACGTCCGCCAAATCGACGGGGCTTTCCGCCCCCAAGCCGGCCGACTTCAGCAAGGACGAGGAGCTTGCCGCCTACCGGCACATGCTGCTCATCCGCCGCTTTGAGGAAAAGGCCGGCCAGCTCTATGGCATGGGCTTCATCGGCGGCTTCTGCCACCTCTATATCGGTCAGGAGGCGGTCGTCACCGGCATGAAGATGTCGCTGATCAATGGCGACCAGATGATCACCGCCTATCGCGACCACGGCCACATGCTGGCGATGGAGCTTTCCCCGCGCGGCGTCATGGCCGAGCTGACCGGACGCCGAGGCGGCCTGTCGAGGGGCAAGGGCGGCTCCATGCACATGTTCTCCAAGGAGAAGCATTTTTACGGCGGCCACGGCATTGTCGGCGCGCAGGTTTCGCTCGGCACTGGCCTCGCCTTCGCCAACCGCTACCGCGACAACAACAATGTCTCGCTGACCTATTTCGGCGATGGCGCGGCCAACCAGGGCCAGGTCTATGAAAGCTTCAACATGGCCTCGCTGTGGAAGCTGCCGGTGATCTACATCATCGAGAACAACCGTTACGCCATGGGCACTTCGGTGTCGCGCTCGTCGGCCGAAACCAATTTTTCGCATCGCGGCGCTTCGTTCAAGATCCCCGGCATCCAGGTCGACGGCATGGATGTGCGCGCGGTCAAATCCGCCGGCGACCAGGCGACCGAATGGTGCCGTGCCGGCAACGGGCCGATCATCCTCGAAATGCAGACTTACCGCTATCGCGGCCATTCGATGTCGGATCCGGCGAAATACCGCTCGAAGGAAGAAGTGCAGAAGATGCGCTCCGACCATGACCCGATCGAGCAGGTCAAGGCACGGCTGACAGCCAAGAAGTGGGCTAGCGAGGACGAACTCAAGAACATCGACAAGGAAGTCCGCGACATCGTCGCCGACGCCGCCGAATTTGCCCAGCATGACGCAGAGCCGGATCCGTCCGAGCTCTGGACCGACATCGTATTGTAACGGGAGGGCAAGGACATGCCGATCGAAATTCTCATGCCCGCTCTCTCGCCGACGATGGAAGAGGGCAATCTTTCCAAGTGGGTGAAGAACGAAGGCGACAAGGTCGTCGCCGGCGACGTGATCGCCGAGATCGAAACCGATAAGGCGACGATGGAAGTCGAAGCCGTCGACGAAGGCACGCTGGTCAAGATCGTGGTGCCTGCCGGTACCGAAGGCGTCAAGGTCAACGCAGTCATCGCCGTGCTTGCGGTTGAGGGCGAAGACGTCGACAAGGCCGGTGAAGGCATTGGCGAAGAGCCTGCCAAAGCTGAAGCAGCGGCTGCGCCGGTGCCCGTTGCGGCCAAGAGCGAGGCCGCGGCTCCGGTTGCCGCCGCACCGAAAACTGAAGCTGCCGCCGATCCCGACATTCCCGCCGGCACCGAAATGGTCTCGACCACGGTGCGCGAAGCACTGCGCGATGCCATGGCCGAGGAAATGCGCCGCGACGGCGATGTCTTCGTCATGGGCGAGGAGGTCGCGGAATACCAGGGCGCCTACAAGATCACGCAAGGCCTGCTGCAGGAATTCGGACCGCGCCGCGTCGTCGACACACCGATCACCGAGCACGGCTTTGCCGGCGTCGGCGTCGGTGCGGCGATGGCAGGCTTGCGGCCGATCGTCGAGTTCATGACCTTCAACTTCGCCATGCAGGCGATCGACCAGATCATCAACTCCGCCGCCAAGACGCTCTACATGTCGGGCGGCCAGATGGGTGCACCGATCGTCTTCCGTGGGCCGAATGGGGCTGCCGCCCGCGTCGGCGCTCAGCACTCGCAGTGCTACGCCGCCTGGTACAGCCATATCCCGGGCCTGAAGGTGGTGATGCCGTATACGGCCGCCGACGCCAAGGGCCTGCTCAAGGCGGCGATCCGTGATCCGAACCCGGTCATCTTCCTCGAGAACGAAATCCTCTACGGCCAGTCCTTCGACGTGCCAAAGCTCGACGATTTCGTGCTGCCGATCGGCAAGGCGCGCATCCACAAGCAGGGCAAGGACGTGACGATCGTCTCGTTCGGCATCGGCATGACCTACGCGATCAAGGCGGAGGCCGAACTGCGCGGAATGGGCATCGATGCCGAGATCATCGATCTCCGGACCATCCGCCCGCTCGACCTCGACACCGTCATTGCCTCGGTCAAGAAGACAAACCGCCTGATCGTGGTCGAAGAAGGTTTCCCGCAGAGCTCGGTCGGCGACCACATCGCCAACCAGGTTTCGCAGCGCGCCTTCGACTTCCTCGACGCGCCGGTCATCACCGTCGCCGGCAAGGACGTGCCTATGCCCTATGCGGCCAACCTCGAAAAGCTGGCTTTGCCCAATGTCGGCGAGGTCATCGAGGCGGTGAAGGCAGTGACGTACCGGGGTTAACAAGATGGCTCGCGAACTCGAAGTTCCCGCTGAGGTAATCGAGGATAGCGAATTCGATGAAGTACTGCGCGTCTGGATTGGTTCGGATGCAGTCATCGCGCTTCAAGACGTCTTTGGACCAGACGCTCACCACTGGGGCATGGTGCTCGCTGATGTCGGCATGCACATAGCCAGGATGAGACTGGAACGAGACGACATCCCTGAAATCGAGACGCTTCAGGCATTGGAAGACGGCTATCGCGGCAGAATGTCGGAGCAGTTCAATATCCAGCACCGTTCGCTGACCGGGCGGAACTGAGGAGGAAAAATGCCAATCAACATCACCATGCCGGCGCTCTCGCCCACGATGGAAGAGGGCAATCTTTCCAAGTGGCTTGTGAAAGAGGGCGACAAGGTTTCGCCCGGCGACGTGATCGCCGAGATCGAGACCGACAAGGCAACGATGGAAGTCGAGGCCGTCGATGAGGGCACTGTTGCCAAGCTGGTCGTTCCCGCCGGCACCGAAGGCGTCAAGGTCAATGCGCTGATTGCCATCCTTGCCGGCGAAGGTGAGGATGCCGGCGCAGCGGCCAAGGGTGGCGGCGATGCCGCGCCCAAGGCCGAAGCTCCGAAAGCCGAAGCACCCAAGGCTGAAGCGCCGAAAGCTGAAGCGCCAAAGGCCGAAGCCGCTGCCGCCGCGCCCGCGCCGGCCAAGGCGGAGGCCGCTCCGGTCGCCAATGGCCACGCCGAAGGCGAGCGCACCTTTGCCTCGCCGCTGGCGCGTCGCATCGCCAAGGATGCCGGCGTCGATGTGTCCGCCGTGACCGGCACCGGCCCGCATGGCCGCGTCGTCAAGGCCGATGTCGAGGCGGTGATCGCCGGCGGCGGCGCCAAGGCGGCGCCAGCCGCGAAAGCCGCGCCTGCGGCTGCTCCGGCACCGGCTGCAGCCGCTGCCGCGCCCAAGGCGATGTCGGACGAGCAGGTGCTGAAACTGTTTGCCGAAGGCTCCTACGAACTTGTCCCGCACGACAATATGCGCAAGACCATTGCGCGCCGGCTGGTTGAGGCCAAGACCACCATCCCGCATTTCTACCTGACGCTCGACTGCGAGCTCGACGCGCTGCTGGCGCTGCGCACGCAGCTGAATGCAGCTGCTCCGACAAAGAAGACCGACAAGGGCGAGGCGCCTGTCTACAAGCTCTCGGTCAACGACATGGTGATCAAGGCCATGGCGATGGCGCTGATGGCGGTGCCGGATGCCAACGCGTCATGGACCGAAAGCGCCATGGTCAAGCACAAGCATGCCGATGTCGGCGTTGCCGTGTCGATCCCCGGCGGCCTGATCACGCCGATCATCCGCCATGCCGACGAAAAGACGCTGTCCACCATCTCCAACGAGATGAAGGATCTGGCCAGCCGCGCGCGCAGCCGCAAGCTGAAGCCCGAGGAGTATCAGGGCGGCACGACGGCTGTCTCCAATCTCGGCATGTTCGGCATCAAGGACTTTGCCGCCGTCATCAACCCGCCACATGCGACGATCCTGGCGGTGGGTGCCGGCGAGCAGCGCCCGGTGGTCAAGAACGGCGAGATCAAGATCGCCACCGTGATGTCAGTGACGCTGTCGACCGATCATCGCGCCGTCGACGGTGCGCTCGGCGCCGAACTCCTGGTCGCCTTCAAGCGCATGATCGAAAACCCGATGGGCATGCTGGTCTAGGGAAGGAGCAGGGCGGTGCGGAAGTTCTTCACCTCCTTCATGGCCTTCTTCCTGTCGTTGCTTGCCGGCGGCATCGTTGCGGTGGGATTGGCAGTAAACACAGGCGCGCAGGAGGAATACATTCTCGTGTTCTTCGCCTGCGGGCTGGTCACCACTGTGGTGACCATATCGTTTTTCATCGCACAGTTTTTTCCCGATCCGCTCAAGGCCATCAATGGGGTGGGGATCGGCACGGTCGTCTTATTCGTACTGGCCGGTCTCGGATTGATCGGCTGGACGTTTTCTCAACCGCCCGAAGGACGCGACTGGGGAGGGAACCTGCCGATCATCGCGGGTTTGGTTCTTCCGAGCCTGGCTACGATCGTGGTGCAGTGGCTGTTCGTGGGATGGCGCGTGCGGCGCGGGCTTGAGGCAGGTGCATGAAGACGATCCTCTGCTACGGCGATTCCTTGACCTGGGGCTACGACGCAGCCAGCCTCGGGCGGCATGCGCTGGAGGACCGCTGGCCGAGCGTGCTCAAGGCGGCGCTGGACGACGACGGTATCGAGGTCATTGCCGAAGGCCTGAATGGCCGCACCACGGCTTTCGACGATCATCTCGCCGGTGCGGATCGCAACGGCGCAAAAGTACTCCCGACGATCCTGACCAGCCATGCGCCGATCGACCTGATCATCATCCTGCTCGGCGCCAATGACATGAAGCCGTGGATCCATGGCAACCCGGTGGCGGCCAAGCAGGGCATATCGAGGCTGATCGATATCGTCCGCGGCCATGACTACCCGTTTGACTGGGCCGCGCCGCAAATCCTGATTGTGGCGCCGCCGGCGGTCAGCCGCACCGACAATGCCGAATTCAAGGAAATGTTTGCCGGCGGCGACGAGGCTTCGAAGCGGCTGGCACCGCAATATTCCGCACTGGCCGACGAGGCCGGCTGCGGCTTTTTCGACGCCGGTACGGTGGCCGAGACGACACCGATCGACGGGGTCCATCTCGACGCCGAAAACACGCGGAACATCGGCCAGGCGCTGGCGCCGCTGGTGCGCGTGATGCTGGAACTCTAGAGAAAATCAGGGAGACCCCCGTGGCAGAATCCTACGACGTCATCATCATCGGCTCCGGCCCCGGCGGCTATGTCACGGCGGTGCGTTCCGCCCAGCTCGGCTTCAAGACGGCGATCGTCGAGCGTGAGCATCTTGGCGGCATCTGCCTCAACTGGGGCTGCATCCCGACCAAGGCGCTGCTGCGCTCGGCCGAGATCATGCACTATTCGGACCATCTCAAGGACTACGGCCTGAAGCTCGAAGGCGGCAAGGTCAGCGCCGATACCGCGGCCGTCGTCGACCGCTCGCGAAAGGTTTCACTCCGCCTCAATGGCGGCGTCGCCTTCCTGATGAAGAAGAACAAGGTCGATGTCATCTGGGGCGAAGCAAAACTGTCGAAGCCCGGTGAGATCGTCGTCTCCAAGACGGCCAAGAAGCCGATGGAGCCGCAGCCGCCGGTGCCGAAGGGCGTCAAGGGCGAGGGCACCTACACCGCCAAGCACATCATTCTCGCCACCGGCGCCCGGCCGCGCGCGCTGCCCGGCATTGAGCCGGACGGCAAGCTGATCTGGACCTATTTCGAGGCGATGGTGCCAAAGGAAATGCCGAAGTCACTGCTGGTGATGGGCTCGGGCGCCATCGGCATCGAATTCGCCTCCTTCTACCGCACCATGGGCGCCGAGGTGACCGTGGTTGAGCTGCTGCCGGCGGTGATGCCGGTCGAGGATGCCGAGGTCTCGAAATTCGCGCAAAAGCAGTTCGAGAAACAAGGCATGAAGATCATTCTCGAAGCCAAGGTGACCAAGGTTGAAAAGGGCGCCAACTCCGTCACCGCGCATGTCGAGATGAAGGACGGCAAGGTCGAGAAGATCACTGCTGACCGCATGATCTCGGCTGTCGGCGTGCAGGGCAACATCGAGAACCTCGGGCTTGAGACGCTGGGCGTGAAGACCGACCGCGGCTGCATCGTCATCGATGGCTACGGCAAGACCAACGTGCCTGGCATCTACGCCATCGGCGATGTCGCCGGACCGCCGATGCTCGCCCATAAGGCCGAGCATGAGGGCGTGGTCTGCATCGAAAAGATCGCCAGTTTCCCCGGCGTGCATGCCACCGACAAGCTGAAGATCCCGGGCTGCACCTATTGCAATCCGCAGGTCGCCTCCGTCGGGCTGACCGAAGCCAAGGCCAAGGCGGAAGGCAAGGACATCCGCATTGGCCGCTTCCAGTTCGGCGCCAACGGCAAGGCGATCGCGCTCGGCGAAGACCAAGGTTTCATCAAGACCATCTTCGACAAGAAGACCGGCCAGTTGCTCGGGGCCCATATGGTCGGCGCTGAGGTGACCGAACTGATCCAGGGCTTTGTCGTGGCGATGAACCTCGAAACCACCGAGGAAGAGCTGATGCACACCATCTTCCCACATCCGACGCTGTCGGAAATGATGAAGGAAAGTGTGCTCGACGCCTATGGGCGCGCGCTCAACGCATGATAGATTCGCCACGCGAGACTCAGACGCATGTGCCGGGGGAACCTTACGGCAAGGCAGTTCGTTTCCGGATGCATTTTCACCTGAAACTGGAGGAGTTGGCATATGGATGTGAATGGCGTGGGCTGGATTACAGCCATCATCGTCGGTGGCCTGGCCGGGTGGCTGGCCGAGATGGTCATGAAGAGCAATACCGGCATCTTGATGAACATCATTATGGGCATTATCGGCGCTGTGGTGCTGAACGCAATTCTCAGAGCCCTCAACATCGAGCCCTTCGGCGTCGGTTGGCTCGCCTATCTGATCACCGGCTTCATCGGCGCCTGCCTGCTGATTTTTGCCGGGCGGCTCATTCGCCGCTAGCACCCCGCTATGCGAAAAGGCTGTGGCGGCATGCGCTGCCGCGGCCTTTTTCTTTGCTCGGAAAAGTCTTAAGTGACGTTTTAAAGGCTGACGCCGACGGGCGCACGCCAACAAGTCAGGTTTGAGATGGTCACCGTCCTCGACACGATCGCCAACGCGCCGCGCCTGCGGCACCCCGAAAAGGCGCACAAGCCCGACCAGGACGTGCTGCGCAAGCCAGACTGGATCCGCGTCAAGGCGCCGGTGTCCAAGGGCTATGCCGAAACCCGCGAGATCGTGAAGTCGCACAAGCTGGTGACGGTGTGCGAAGAGGCCGGCTGCCCCAACATCGGCGAGTGCTGGGAAAAGAAGCACGCCACCTTCATGATCATGGGCGAGATCTGCACGCGCGCCTGCGCCTTCTGCAACGTCGCCACCGGCATTCCGACTGCGCTCGATGCCGATGAGCCGGCGCGCGTCGCCCATGCCGTCAAGCAGATGGGCCTGACCCATGTCGTCATCACCTCGGTCGACCGTGACGATCTCGCCGATGGCGGCGCGCAGCATTTCGCCGAGGTCATCCGCGCCATTCGGGCAGCGACGCCCTTGACCACGATCGAAATCCTGACGCCCGATTTCCTGCGCAAGGAAGGCGCGCTGGAGATCGTCGTGGCCGCCAAGCCCGACGTCTTCAACCACAATCTCGAAACCGTGCCGTCGAACTACCTGACCGTGCGGCCGGGCGCCCGCTATTTCCATTCGATCCGGCTGCTTCAGCGGGTCAAAGAGCTCGACCCGTCCATTTTCACCAAGTCCGGCATCATGGTTGGGCTCGGCGAAGAGCGGAACGAGATCCTGCAGTTGATGGACGATCTGCGTTCGGCCAATGTCGACTTCATGACCATCGGCCAGTATCTGCAGCCTTCGAAGAAGCACCATCCGGTGATCCGCTTCGTCACGCCGGAGGAATTCGGTTCCTTCGCGACGATCGGCAAGACCAAGGGTTTCCTGCTGGTGGCGTCGAGCCCGCTGACGCGCTCCTCGCATCACGCCGGCGACGATTTCGCCAGGCTGCGGACAGCGCGCGAGGCGCAGCTCAAAAAAGCAGCCAACGCT
The DNA here is from genome assembly GCA_900472295.1 of Hyphomicrobiales bacterium. Taxonomy (GTDB): domain Bacteria; phylum Pseudomonadota; class Alphaproteobacteria; order Rhizobiales; family Rhizobiaceae; genus Mesorhizobium. Next base: position 78,444 of record UCIA01000002.1, read on the forward strand.
CTGCTTTAAGCGATGCACGTCGTTGTCTCAAAGCCGGGGCCACTTTTGAGCGACATGCACTAATGCCGAAATTCGAAGCCACCCGCCGCGTCGCCCACACGCCGGAGCAGATGTTTGCGCTGGTCGCCGATATCGAGACCTATCCTGAATTTCTACCGCTATGCGAGGCGCTGACGGTGCGCTCGCGCAAGGAACGTGACGGCCGCACCATTCTCGTCGCCGATATGAGCATCGGCTACAAGGCGATCCGCGAGACCTTTACGACGCAGGTGCTGTTGAAGCCGGACGAAAACACCATCGACGTCAAATACATCGACGGGCCGTTCAAATATCTCAGCAATATCTGGCGCTTCGAGCCGACCGATGGCGGCGGCTGTAGCGTCCGCTTCTTTATAGACTACGAGTTCAAGAGCCGTATCCTCGGCGCGCTGATGGGCACCATGTTCGACCGCGCCTTCCGCATGTTTTCCGAAGCTTTCGAGAAGCGGGCCGACGTGATCTACGGAACGACGCCCATCTCGTGAGTGTCGCCGAGCGCGCGCAGGCCAATCTCCAGCGCATGCTTGACCGTTTCGCGGCGGATAAAGTCACGGCCATTGTCGGCAAACATATTGAGCTCGGCAGCCACCGGCCCTCCCTTTAGCGCTACTCCGAACCAGACCAAGCCAACCGGCTTTTCCGGCGAGCCGCCGCCCGGGCCGGCAATGCCGGTGACGGCAAGCGCCAGACCGGCACGCGAACGGGCCAGAGCGCCCGACGCCATCTCGAGAACCGTTTCGCGTGAGACGGCGCCATGCGCCTCGAGCGTGGCGGCAGAGACGCCGAGCATCTCCATCTTGGCTTCATTGGAATAGGTGATGAGGCCGCGGTCGACGACGGCCGAAGAGCCGGCAATGTCGGTGAGGGCGGCGATGATCATGCCGCCGGTGCAGCTCTCGGCGGTCGCCAGCATGATGCCGCGCTGCTGGCAGACCTGGAGCAGGGCGTTTGCAAGCTCGGCGTTGGTCATGCGGGAACCTCGCCCGGGAAGACGACGCTGGCGGTCGCGATGGCAGCTATGCCTTCCTCGCGGCCGACAAAGCCAAGCTTCTCATTGGTCGTCGCCTTGATCGAAATGCGATCGCTGGAAATGCCCAGCATTGCCGAGAGCGCATTCGTCATGGCCTCGCGATGCGGGCCGACCCGTGGCGCCTCGCAGATCAGGGTGATGTCGGCATTGGCGATGCGGCCGCCGCGTTCGCGCACCAGCTTGGCCGCGTGTTCCACAAAGATTTTTGACGCAGCACCTTTCCACTGTGGGTCGGAAGGCGGGAAATGCGTGCCGATGTCGCCGGCGCCGCAGGTGGCGAGCAGCGCATCGGTCAGCGCATGCAGGCCGACATCGGCATCCGAATGTCCTGACAGCTTTTTTCCGTGCGGGATGGCGACGCCGCACAAAGTGACATGGTCGCCGGACTCGAAGGCGTGCACGTCATAGCCATTTCCGGTGCGGATGTCGGGAAAGCGCCCGCCGGAAAGCCGTTGATCCGCCATCGCAATATCCCTTGCCCAGGTCAGTTTGACATTGTCCGGCGATCCCGGAACGATTTTCATCGGAATATGGGCCCATTCGGCGATTGCGGCATCGTCGGTGAAATCGGTCTTGCCGAGATGATGGGCCTTTTCGTGCGCCGCGAGCAGCGGCCAGAACGGAAAGCCTTGCGGTGTCTGCGCGGCATGCAATCCGGCCCTCGGCACAGTCTCTTCGATCATGCCCTCGGCCGATTCGCGCTTTAGCGTGTCGGCGACGGGCAGGGCAGGCAGCGCTCCCTGGCGCTCACCAATGGCTGCGATGGTACGGTCGATGACCTCGGCATCGACGAACGGGCGCACCGCATCATGTACCAGTACCTTTGCTGGCGCTTGGTCCCGTAACGCCAGGAGCCCGAGCCTAACCGATGCCTGCCGGGACGAGCCGCCGGTGACAGCAAGGACGCGTTCGGCATTTGCACCTGCCGCACGGGCAAAAAGTTCGCCATCATCGGCATGGATGGCCACGACCGCCGGGCCAATTCCAGGATGCGCCAGAAATGTCTCCAGCGTGCGCGCGATGACGGCGCGGCCGCCGATCTTCTGATACTGCTTCGGCCCGTCGGCCTGTCCGGCGCGCGCGCCGCGGCCGGCCGCGACAATGACCACGCCGACCTTGTCGGTCGTTGTCCCCACCGGTTTTTCGCTTGCGTCTGTCATGCCGAGAGGCTTAGTCGCGGCTTATGGCTAAGGCCAGCATTTTCCCAAATGCGCCGCAATGTGACGTCATTGCGCGTTGCACAATGCCTTTCTTATGGCTAGAGAATGTGCAGCAATCTGATATGCTTGGTTTTTGTGCATGCCTGAAGTGACAAAATTGGCCGCGCCGCTCGATGTCGGCGGTGTAAGGATTCGCAACCGCGTCTTCCTCGCGCCGATGTCTGGAATAACCGACGAGCCGTTCCGGCAGCGTGCGCATGCGCACGGCGCGGGACTCGTCGTGTCGGAAATGGTAGCGAGCGGTGAGCTTGCCAAGGGCAGGGCCGGCTGCGACCTGCGCATCCGTCATTCCGGGCTGCCCGTCCATATGGTGCAGCTTGCCGGCCGGGAGGCAGCGCACATGGCTGAGGGCGCGCGCATCGCCGCCGGCGAGGGCGCCGACATCATCGACATCAATATGGGCTGCCCCGCCAAGAAGGTGACCGGCGGCTATGCCGGTTCGGCGCTGATGCGCGATCTCGACCACGCGCTGTCGCTGATCGAAGCCGTGGTCGACGCGGTCCAGGTGCCGGTCACGGTCAAGATGCGGCTCGGTTGGGACGACAACGCCCTCAATGCGCCATCTCTGGCGCGCCGCGCCGAGGACGCCGGCGTCAAAATGGTGACGATACATGGCCGCACGCGCTGCCAGTTCTATCAGGGCAGGGCCGACTGGCGCGCCATCGCCCGCATCAAGGACGCGGTTTCCATCCCGGTCGTCGCCAATGGCGACGTCGGTTCACCTGTGGAAGCCGCGGAAATCCTCGAACAGTCGGGCGCCGATGCCGTGATGATCGGCCGTGCGCATTACGGCGCGCCGTGGACGGCGGGCAGCATCGCTGCGACGGCTGCAGGCGAGGCGCCCTCCGGCGTGCCGGACAGCCCGCAAGCCCTGGCCGACTACATAACGGCTCACTACGAGGACATGCTGGCACTCTACGGCGTTGAAAGCGGCCTGCGCCAGGCGCGCAAGCATCTTGGCTGGTATCTCGACCGCCATGCCTCCGGCGTCACCGACGACCGGCGCAAGGCCATCCTCACCTCGTTCGAGCCTGCTCGCGTCATTGCCGGGCTGCACGAGGTGTTTTCCGGCGAAGGCGACGCCACGCCACTGCGGAGCGCTGCATGAACGCCACCCTCGCACCCGGCGCCGATATGGCGGATGCCGCCCAGATCGTGCTCAACACCATCCGCCGCCCGGTGATCATGCTCGATCAGGATGGGTTCATCACTTACGCCAATGCCGATGCGGAGGACTTTTTTCGCTCCAGCGCGAACATGCTGGCGCGCAACACGCTGTCCAAGCTCATCCCATTCGGCAGCCCGCTGCTGCAGCTGGTCGACCAAGTGCGCGAGCGCCGCGCTCCGGTCAACGAGTACCGGGTCGACGTCTCGTCACCGCGCCTCGGCATCGAAAAGGTCGTCGACCTCTATGCTGCCCCGGTGCCGGAGTTTCCGGGCTCGGTCGTGGTGATGTTCCAGGAGCGCTCTATGGCCGACAAGATCGACCGGCAGATGACGCACCGTGGTGCCGCGCGTTCGGTCACCGGTTTGGCGGCCATGCTGGCGCATGAGATCAAGAACCCGCTGTCCGGCATTCGCGGCGCGGCACAGTTGCTCGAACTCTCGGCTTCCGACGAGGATCGCGCGCTGACCCGGCTGATCACCGACGAGACAGACCGCATCGTCTCCTTGGTCGATCGCATGGAGGTGTTTTCCGACGAGCGGCCAATCGACCGCTACCCCGTCAACATCCATGTCGTGCTGGACCATGTGAAGGCAATCGCCAAGAACGGTTTTGCTAAGAGAATCAGGATATTGGAGGACTATGATCCATCATTGCCTCCGGTTTTCGCCAACCGCGACCAGCTGATCCAGGTGTTTCTCAACCTGGTCAAGAACGCCGCCGAGGCCATCGGTAGCGACCCGCAAGGTGAGATCGTGCTGTCGACCGCGTTCCGGCCGGGCATCCGCGTTTCCGTCCCGGGAACGCAGGACCGCGTCTCGCTGCCGCTGGAATTCTGCGTGCGCGACAATGGTTCGGGTGTTTCGGAAGACATTTTGCCGATCCTGTTCGACCCCTTCATCACCACCAAGCCAAACGGCTCGGGACTCGGTCTGGCGCTCGTGGCTAAACTCGTCGGCGAGCATGGCGGCATCATCGAATGCGATTCGACGCCGCGCGGCACCACCTTCCGCATCCTGATGCCGGCCTGGAAAGAAGCACCAACCGACACTGCCGATGAAGGCGAAGGAGACCGCAAATGACGGTTCGCGGCAATATTCTCGTCGCCGACGACGATGCGGCCATCCGCACCGTGCTCAATCAGGCGCTGTCGCGCGTCGGCCACGAGGTGCGCGTGACCTCCAACGCCTCGACGCTGTGGCGCTGGGTGGCGGCAGGCGAGGGCGATCTGGTGATCACCGACGTGGTGATGCCTGATGAAAACGCCTTCGACATGCTGCCGCGCATCAAGAAGGCGCGGCCGGAACTGCCGGTCATCGTGATGAGCGCGCAAAACACCTTCATGACGGCAATTCGTGCTTCCGAAACAGGGGCTTACGAGTATCTGCCGAAGCCGTTCGACCTCACCGAACTGCTCAGCATCGTCAACCGGGCGCTGTCCGAGCCGCGACGGCCGAAGATCGATACGCGCCCCGACGAACAGCCTGACTCGATGCCGCTGGTCGGCCGCTCTGCTGCGATGCAGGACATTTACCGCATGCTGGCGCGCATGATGCAGACCGACCTGACGGTGATGATCTCGGGCGAATCCGGCACCGGCAAGGAGCTGGTGGCGCGCGCGCTGCACGAATATGGCCGCCGCCGCGGCGGTCCGTTCGTCGCTATCAACATGGCGGCGATACCGCGCGACCTGATCGAATCGGAACTGTTCGGCCACGAGAAGGGTGCCTTTACCGGCGCCCAGAACCGCTCGACCGGCCGTTTCGAGCAGGCCGAGGGCGGCACGCTGTTCCTCGACGAGATCGGCGACATGCCGATGGAGGCGCAGACGCGGCTGCTGCGCGTGCTGCAGCAGGGCGAGTACACCACGGTCGGCGGGCGCACGCCGATCAAGACCGATGTGCGCATCGTCGCCGCCACCAACAAGGATCTGCGCACGCTGATCAACCAGGGACTTTTCCGCGAGGATCTGTTCTATCGCCTGAATGTCGTGCCGCTGAGACTGCCCGGCTTGCGCGAGCGCTCCGAAGACATTCCCGATCTGGTGCGGCATTTCTTCAAGATCGGCGCCAGCGAAGGCTTGCAGACCAAGCGCATTTCGACCGGCGGCATCGAATTGATGAAGCGCTATCCCTGGCCGGGCAATGTGCGCGAGCTGGAAAACCTGGTGCGCCGGCTTGCCGCGCTCTATTCGCAGGACGAAATATCCGCCGAGATCATCGAAGCCGAGTTGAAGACGGGCGAACGGCCGGTCGTTCCCGGCGGCGGCAACCTCATTCCCGACGATCTGTCCATTGGCCAGGCGGTGGAGCACTTCCTGCAGCGCTATTTTGCCTCGTTTGCCGGCGAATTGCCGCCGGCCGGCCTCTATCAGCGCATCCTGTCCGAGGTCGAATATCCTTTGGTCCTCGCCTCGATGACGGCAACCCGCGGCAACCAGATCAAGGCGGCGGAGTTGCTGGGCTTGAACCGCAACACGCTGCGCAAGAAGATTCGCGAACTCGGCGTCAACGTCTACAAATCCTCGCGGTCGTGAGCGCGTAGATCCGTTTGAAGTGACGTGAGGTCATCCCCTTTTCAGGGGATCGGCCGCCGAAAGATTTCCGTCTCGGCCACACTTGTTGCATAATCGCCACAATGCGTTGCATACATCCGACGCAATCACTGGCTCTTAGACGGCGACATGGCTTCGCAAACCCTGACATCAAACGAACCGCTTTTCAGCAGTCCCAGCACGAGGGACGGGCGCCGGCTGCTTGCGCTGCCCGGCGTGGTCACAATTGCCGGTGCGCTGGTTACGGCGGCGATCTCGTTTGCGATTCTCGTTGGTGCGACGCCGATCACGCCCGACGCAACGACGACGCTGACGCTGATTGCCGTCAACGCCGCGTTCGTGCTGGCGCTGATCGCCCTGGTTGGCCGCGAGGTGCATCGCATCGTGATGGCGCGGCGGCACGGCAAGGCGGCGTCACGGCTGCATGTGCGCATCGTGGCCATGTTTGCGCTGGTCGCTGCCATCCCCGCCATCATGGTGGCCATCATCGCCTCGATCACGCTCGATATCGGCCTTGATCGCTGGTTCGAGCTCCGCACCAAGGCCATCGTCAACTCATCGCTGTCGATCGCCGATGCCTATGTGCAGGAAAACGCTCGCAATCTTCAGGGCACGACGCTGTCGATGGCCTATGATCTCGACTCGTCACGCACGCTCTACGGCCTCGACCGAACCGGTTTTCTCGACCTGTTGAACAAGGAAGCCGTCGGCAGGAGCCTGGTGCATGCGGCGCTCGTCAGGGAGGATGGCTCCTTCGTCATGAGCGCCAAGACCGATGCGGATTTCCCCATGCCGCCACCGCCGGAGGGCGCTGTCAGCGCCGCGGCCGACGGCAAACCGGTGCTGATCGAGCCGAAGACGCGCAACATCATGGGCGCCATCATCAAGCTGCGCGAGATCGAAGGCCTCTATCTCTACACCAATCGCCTGGTCGACCCCGAAGTCGTCAAGGCGCGGGCGATCGTGCAGTCCAACACCGCCGAATATCGCGGCCTGGAAGACAACCGCCGGACCTCGCAGGTGGCATTTGCGCTTCCCTATCTGTCGCTGACGCTGATCATCATCCTGTCGGCCATCTGGACCGGCATTGCGGTGGCCGACCGTCTGGTGCGGCCCATCCGCCAGCTTATCGGCGCCGCCGACGAGGTTGCGACCGGCAATCTCGATGCCGCCGTGCCGGTGCGGCCATCCGACGGCGATGTCGCCTCGCTTGGCGATACGTTCAACAAGATGCTGCTCGAGCTCAAATCGCAGCGCAACGAAATCCTGTCGGCCAAGGACTTGATCGACGAGCGGCGGCGTTTCTCGGAAGCGGTGCTGGCCGGCGTCACCGCCGGCGTCATTGGCGTCGATCCCTACGGCATCGTCTCCATCGTCAACAAATCGGCCGAGACGATGCTGGCCATATCGGCCACGGCAGCGCTCGGGCAGAACCTGTCGGCCGTGCTGCCGCATGTCGGCCGCGTCTTCGAGATCGGCCGCAAATCCGGCAAGCCGGTCTATCGCGAGCAGGTCACCTTCTATCGCACCGGCGCCGAACGCACCTTCAACGTGCAGATCACGATCGAGGCCGGCGACGACGGCGAGGAGGAGAAGTCCTATGTCGTGACGATCGACGACATCACCGATCTGGTCCAAGCGCAGCGCTCATCGGCCTGGGCGGATGTGGCGCGGCGCATTGCCCACGAAATCAAGAACCCGCTGACGCCGATCCAGCTCTCTGCCGAACGCATCAAGCGGCGTTACGGCAAGGTGATCACCGAGGACCGCGAGGTTTTCGACCAGTGCACCGACACCATCATCCGCCAGGTCGAGGATATCGGCCGCATGGTCGACGAATTCTCTTCCTTCGCGCGCATGCCGAAGCCGGAGATGAAGGCCATCGACCTGCGCGAATCGCTGCGCGAGGCCTCGTTCCTGGTCGAAGTCAGCCGTGCCGACATCACTTTCGAGCGCGTCTTCGGCAACGAGCCGCTTAAGGGCACGTTCGACAGCCGGCTGATGGCGCAGGCTTTCGGCAACGTGATCAAGAACGCTGCTGAAGCGATTGACGGACTGGAACAAAAGGACGGTTCGCACGGCACAATCCGGATTCAAGCCGCTCGGCAAAATGGCGCGATCCGAATCGATGTCATCGACAATGGCAAAGGGTTGCCGCGCGAGAATCGCCAAAGGCTGCTCGAGCCCTATATGACGACGCGCGAGAAGGGCACTGGGCTCGGTCTCGCCATCGTCAAGAAGATCGTGGAGGACCATGGCGGCAGGCTGGAACTCCACGACGCGCCCGCGGATTTCCACGACGGGCGCGGCGCGATGATCTCGATTATCCTGCCACCCGCTGCCGCAACCGCGCCGCCACGCGGGCAAGGCGAAACGGAACACGAAAGAGAAACTGAAAAGGTCGGTAATGGCGTCTGATATTCTCATAGTCGATGACGAGGAAGACATCCGTGAACTCGTCGCGGGTCTATTGAGCGATGAAGGGCATGAAACCCGCACGGCGTTTGACGCCGACAGCGCACTGGCGGCTATAGCCGACCGTGCGCCGCGGCTGATTTTCCTCGACATCTGGCTGCAGGGGTCGCGCCTGGACGGGCTGGCGCTGCTCGACGAGATCAAGACGATGCATCCAAGCCTGCCGGTGGTGATGATATCAGGCCACGGCAACATCGAGACGGCGGTGTCGGCCATCCGCCGTGGCGCCTATGATTTCATCGAAAAGCCGTTCAAGGCCGACCGGCTGATCCTGATTGCCGAGCGGGCGCTCGAAACCTCGAAATTGCGGCGAGAGGTCTCCGACCTCAAGCAGCGCAGCGGCGAAACCTTCGACCTGATCGGCATGTCGTCGGCAATGAGCCAGCTGCGCCAGACCATCGAGCGTGTCGCGCCGACCAACAGCCGTGTCATGATCATCGGCCCATCCGGTTCGGGCAAGGAGCTTGCCGCGCGCGCCATCCACACGCTGTCGACGCGCAAAGGCGCGCCATTCGTGACGCTGAGTGCGGCCAACATCACGCCCGAACGCATGGAAATCGAGCTGTTCGGTACCGAATCGAACGGCACCGAGCGCAAGGTCGGCGCGCTGGAGGAGGCACATCGCGGCATTCTCTACATCGATGAAGTCGCCGACATGCCGCGCGAGACGCAAAACAAGATTTTGCGCGTGCTGGTCGAGCAGCAGTTCGAGCGGGTCGGCGGCACCAAGCGGGTCAAGGTCGATGTCCGCATCATCTCCTCGACCTCGCAGAACCTGGAAGCGATGATCGCCGACGGCCGCTTCCGCGAAGACCTCTATCACCGCCTGGCGGTGGTTCCGGTCATGGTGCCCGGCCTGGCCGAGCGGCGCGAGGACATCCCCTATCTCGTCGACAACTTCATGAAGCAGATCGCGCGCCAGGCCGGCATCAAGCCGCGCCGCATCGGCGACGACGCGCTGGCTGTGCTGCAGGCGCACAATTGGCCGGGCAATGTCCGCCAGTTGCGCAACAATGTCGAACGGCTGATGATCCTGGCGCGTGGCGACGATGTCGATGCGCCGATTACCGCCGATCTGCTGCCCTCGGAAATCGGCGATGTCATGCCGCGCACGCCGAACCAGTCCGACCAGCACATCATGGCGCTGCCGCTGCGTGAGGCTCGCGAACAGTTCGAGAAGGACTATCTGATCGCACAGATCAACCGGTTCGGCGGCAACATCTCGAAGACGGCCGAGTTCATCGGCATGGAGCGCTCGGCGCTGCACCGCAAGCTGAAGTCGCTGGGAGTCTGATCCCCCATTGTTGTTGCTCCAGTGGGGTTGTTGGTCCAACGGGCCGTGGCCTATGCAATTGCCGGTTACGGCAGCGGCGGAATCGCCTAGAAATGCCGGGACTTTTCTGAGGGATCATCCATGCCGCGCATTGCCTATGTGAACGGGCGCTATGTCACCCATGCCGACGCTGCCGTGCATATCGAGGATCGCGGCTACCAGTTCGCCGACGGCGTCTATGAGGTCTGCGAGGTGGCGCAAGGGTTCATCGTCGACATGCCGCGCCATCTTGCCCGGCTGAACCGTTCGCTCACCGAACTGTCGATCGAGTGGCCGGTCACCAAAGGCGTGCTGCCGCTTCTGCTGCGTGAAGTCGTGCGCCGCAATCAGGTCGTCAACGGCCTGGTCTATGTCCAGGTGACGCGCGGTGTCGCCAGCCGCGACTTCGTTTTCCCGGCCGATACGCTGTCGTCGCTGGTCATTACGGCCAGAAAAGCCGACCCGGCGGCCGCCGCAAAGCGGGCCGAGACAGGCATCAAGGTCATCACAGTGCCGGAAAACCGCTGGGATAGAGTCGACATCAAGAGCACCGGCCTGCTGCCCAATGTGCTGGCCAAGCAGAAGGCCAAGGAGGCCGGCGCCCAGGAAGCCTGGTTCGTCGACACAGATGGCAGCGTCAAGGAAGGCGGCTCGTCGAATGCCTGGATCGTCACCCGCGACGGCGTGCTGGTGACACGGCCGGCCGAACACGGCATCCTGCGCGGCATCACCCGCACCACCATGTTCGAGGTGGCGGCCAAGCTCGGTTTGAAGATCGAGGAGCGGGGGTTCTCGGTCGCCGAGGCCAAGGCGGCGCGCGAGGCGTTCATCAGTTCGGCAACGACAATCGCCATGCCGGTCGTGGCAATCGACGGCGCCGCGGTCGCCAATGGCCATCCCGGCTCAATAACACTTTCATTGCGGCAGGCCTTTTTTGACGTTGCGGAAAAAAGTCCAGCCTGATAACCGCACAGACGGACTGCACATCAATATATCTCATTCTGCTTGTCGTTACTGACGGCAAGGGGGTGTTTGCAAGCTTGACATGTGCCCGCTAATTTGGCGCATTGGCTGCAAACCGAAGGGGATCGGCGAAAGACAAGAACAATGGCGGAACGATCGCAAAACCTTCAGGACCTGTTCCTGAATTCTGTTCGCAAGAGCAAAAATCCACTCACCATCTTTCTCATCAACGGCGTCAAGTTGACCGGCGTGGTCACTTCCTTCGACAATTTCTGTGTTCTGCTGCGTCGTGACGGCCACTCCCAGCTCGTCTACAAGCACGCCATTTCCACGATCATGCCGAGCCAGCCGGTTCAGATGTTCGATGGCGAGGAAAGCCAGGGCGCCTGATTGGCACGTGAGAAAGACGCGGACCACAGCGTTCGCGGAAAACCAGCGCATCACCCCGGGACGGAAGCCAAAGGTCCGACCCGGGCGGTTGTCATTGTGCCGGTGCTTACCCGGCATCAACGCAGCGATGACGAAACAAATCGTCCACGGCTGACGCGCTCGGCCGACGCCCGGCGTGACGAAGCCGTCGGCCTTGCCCGCGCCATCAACCTTGACCTGATCCACACGGCGGTGGTGACCGTCAACGATCCACGCCCGGCAACTCTGCTCGGCAGCGGCAAGGTCGCGGAGTTCGCCGAGATCGTCAAGCAAGGTCACGCGGAGGTGGTCATCGTCGACCATCCGCTGACGCCGGTGCAGCAGCGCAATCTCGAAAAAGAGATGAACGCCAAGGTGCTGGACCGCACCGGGCTGATCCTGGAGATCTTTGGCGAGCGCGCGCGGACCAAGGAAGGCACGCTGCAGGTCGAACTTGCCCATCTCAACTACCAGAAGGGCCGGCTGGTGCGAAGCTGGACCCACCTTGAGCGCCAGCGCGGCGGCGCCGGCTTCCTCGGTGGCCCCGGCGAAACCCAGATCGAGTCCGACCGGCGGCAGCTGCAGGAAAAGATCATCAAGCTCAAGCAAGAGCTGGAAACGGTGCGCCGCACCCGCGACCTGCACCGCGCCAAGCGCAAGAAGGTGCCGTTCCCGGTGGTGGCGATCGTCGGCTACACCAATGCCGGCAAGTCGACGCTGTTCAACCGGCTGACCGGAGCCGACGTGCTGGCCGAAGACATGCTGTTTGCCACGCTCGATCCGACGCTGCGCCGCGTGCGCCTGCCGCACGGCACGCCGATCATCCTGTCGGATACGGTCGGCTTCATTTCGGACCTGCCGACGCATCTCGTCGCAGCCTTCCGCGCCACGCTGGAAGAGGTCGTCGAGGCCGATCTGGTCATCCATCTGCGTGATATTTCAGACCCCGATACCGCCGCGCAAGCCGAGGATGTCGAACGCATCCTTGCCGATCTCGGCGTTGACGCCGGCGATGCCAAGCGCGTCGTCGAAGTCTGGAACAAGGTCGATCTGCTTGATGACGGCAACCGGGAACGGCTGCTTGCCGATGGCGCTGACGCCAACAAGGCGCCGCCGATCGCCATCTCGGCCATCACCGGCGAAGGCATCGATGCGCTGAAGGCGCTGATCGAAACCAGGATGTCGGGCGAGCTGGAAGAGATGACGGTGACGATCGAGCCGGCGCAGTTCGGCCTCGTCGATTGGCTCTACCGCAATGGCGACATCGTTTCGCGGGTAGACAATGAGGATGGCAGCGCGACCATCTCGCTCAAGGCGACGCACACAGCCCGGCAAGAGATCGAAAGCCGATTGCACCGCAAAAACAAGCAATAAGCCCGGCTATTTCGCGCTCTTGGCCTGCTGCCAGAGTGCTTCCATCTCGTCCAGCGTGGCCTTTTCCAGCGTGCTTCCCGACGCATCGATCGCGCGCTCGACATAGTGAAAGCGCGAGCGGAATTTTTCGTTGGTGCCGCTAAGCGCGGCTTCCGAATCGAGCTTGAGGTGACGCCCCAGATTGACGACGGCAAACAGCATGTCGCCGAACTCGTCCTTGATCTCAGCCGTTTCGCCCTTGGCTAGCGCCTCGCGCAATTCGCCGATCTCTTCCTCGATCTTGTCGAGGATGGGGGCTGCCTCGCTCCAGTCGAAGCCGACCCGGGCCGCCTTTTCCTGCAGTTTTAGCGCACGCGTCAAAGCGGGCAGGGCAACCGGAACGCCGTCCAGAAAACCCTTGCCATTGTCTTCGGGGTCGAGGCCGCGGGCCAGCCGTGCGCTTCGCTTCTCCGCCTTCTCCTGCGCCTTGATCTTCTCCCACATGCCTTTGGCCATGCCGGCGCTGCGCGCCTTCTCGTCGCCGAAGACATGCGGATGGCGGCGGATCATCTTGGTGGTGATGGCTTCGACCACATCGCCAAAGGCGAAGTCGCCGGCTTCCTGCGCCATCTGCGCATGGTAGACGACCTGCAGCAGGAGATCGCCGAGTTCGTCACGCAGATCGTCGAGATCGCCGCGCGCAATGGCGTCGGCCACCTCATAGGCTTCCTCGATCGTATAGGGCGCGATGGTCGAGAAATCCTGCTCGATGTCCCAGGGACAGCCGGTCTTCGGCGCCCTGAGTGCTGCCATGATCTCGATCAGCCGGGAAATGTCTTGCGAAGGTTTCATGGCCGGGATGCTATCGTGCATGCGGCCGGCCGGCCAATGCCGTCGGCCGGCGAGGGGAGATTGTCCACAGGTGGCGGCGTGGAACCAGCCGCTCTGCGACGGTCGGTTGACCAGATTTATCGTCGCCGGGCCGTGGTGAAGTTTCTATCCTTCGTTATCAACGCGCTGCAGGATCGCGAGATAATTGCTGCACACGGCGGGATCCTCATAGAAGTCCACTTCCGTATCAATGATCTGGTCAAGGCTTAGTCTAGGGTAATGCGCCTTGACCTTTGCCAGCACGCCTTGCGCTTGCTTGATTTCGCCGAGTTCGAAATGGCAGATGACAACACGAATGAGCGACCACGGTGTTACGGTCGCCATTTTCGCGTAGCACGCGGCCGCCTCGCGATATCGCCCAGCCGTCGTCAATAAGACGCCGCGAAAATCGTCATACCATCCCACGGCGTATGGGTCGCGACGCTGGGCTTCGTTTATTTCATCAAGCCCTTGCTCCGGCCTGTCCGTATGATTGAGGAAAATAGCGCGGATACTGAGAATCAACGGGTCGTTCGGATTGAGCGCCACCGCTCGGTCAAGGCTGATTTCAGCTTGCCTGAACTGGCGCAAATACAAGTTGGCGAAGCCGGTGGCGAGATGGCCATAGGCCTCATCGGGGTCAAGGCCCAATGCCGTTCTTGCGATCTCCAGTCCGGAGTGCAAATGACCGGGATTGTTGTAGTCCCAATAATACTTGAATGACTCCACAAAGCTGAGCATGGCGTGGGCGGCAGCAAACTGCGGATCGAGCTTTACCGCCTGGCGCAGAAAGGGTTCTGCTTCGAGCACCGTGTCATAGACGGCTGCGAGTTGCAGCGCCCGCAGGTAAAACTCGTAAGCCGACATATTATCGGTCGGCCGGGCCCTGGCACGCGACGCAATCGCGGTTCTGGTCTGTCGTGCCAGACGCGCCGCGATCATCTGGGTGATTTCGTCCTGGATGGCAAAAATGTCGTCGAGTTGGCGGTCGTAATGTTCGCCCCAGATATGAGCCATCGAGACCGCGTCTGTCAGTTGCACCGTGATGCGGACCCGGTTGCCAATCTTTCGCACGCTGCCATCGACGACGTACTGGATCTCAAGCTTCTTCGCGACGTCGCCCACATCATTGGCCTTGCCGCGGAACTGGAAGGAGGAGTTCCGCGCAATGACCAGGAACTCCTTGAATTTGCCGAGCTCGGCGATGATGTCTTCGGTAATTCCGTCGCTGAAATAGTCCTGCTCCGGGTCGCCACTCATATTTTCGAAGGGAATTATGGCGATGGACGGCCTGGTCGGCGCCGCAGCTTTGGCCATAGCCGCAATGGGCTTGGGGCCAGCATATTTATAGCCGCGGCCATGCACGGTGACGATCATCTCGGCGGGCAGCAGTTTTCGCAGTGCCGAAATGTGGACCTGCAGCGTGTTCTCCTCCACCACCAGGCCGGGCCAGACCGCATCGAAGAGTTCGGCCTTGCTGATCACATCGTCCGGCTTCTCCAGCAACATGGCGAGAATGTCGAACGATCGCCCCGAAAGCTCCAACGGCCCTTGCGGCCCCAGCAGCAGCCGTTCGGCGCGTTTCAAACGATAGTTCCCAAACTCCAAATCCATTGGGCAAGAACCCCTCGCGGGCAAGATAATCCAAGATCACCTTGAAGGCGAACTTCAGGTCTGTTCAGGAGTCTTCAGGTCGGGGCCAAGGACCTGAACGGGAACCGGTGTCACTCTCATCGTCACAGGGAGGACGCCATGACCGAGGTACCCATCCTCATCCGCCGCCTTAATCCGTCGCGGCTCAGCTTTGGGTGGCCCAAAATCGGCGCATCGCTTGCCGCCATATCCGGTTTGGTGGCCTATGCACTCAAGATGGCCTACGTGGCTCCCTACACCAGTCCCGGTCGCCAACCGCAGGTCATTCCGGATGATGCTCTCGAAGGTCGGGACCCAAACTGGTGAGCCGCACTTTTCCTGCTCTAGTCGAGCACCGACACAACCGCCTTGGCGAGATCGTCCATGCCGTCCTCGGGCAGGCCGGCGACGTTGATGCGGCTGTCGCCGACCATGTAGACGCCGTACTCGGCCCGCAGCCGCTCGACCTGCGCCTCGGTAAGACCGAGCCTCGAAAACATGCCGCGGTGGCTGGCGATGAAATCGAAGCGGTCGGAATTGGACTGCCGGCGCAGCGCATCGGCGAACTGAACGCGCAGCCTCAGCATGCGCAGGCGCATCTCCTCGAGCTCCGCTTCCCAGTCGGCGCGAAGGCCATCGTCTTCCAGCACCATGCGTACCGCGGCCGCGCCATGGTCCGGCGGCATCGAATACATGGCGCGCGCCGCCGCCAGCATCTGGCTCATCGCCACATCGGCTTGCGCACTGTCCTTGGCCAGGATCATCGCCGCGCCGACGCGGTCGCGGTAGACGGCAAAGTTCTTCGAGCAGCTCGAGGCCACGACCATCTCCGGCACCTTCGCTGCCAGCAGACGCAGACCGGCGGCATCGGCATCGAGGCCTTCGCCAAAGCCCTGATAGGCGATGTCGACAAAGGGCAGCAGCCCGCGCTCGACGACAAGGTCGGTGATCCTGGCCCACTGCGCGGCATCGAGATTGGCGCCGGTCGGGTTGTGGCAGCAGCCATGCAGCAGCACGATGTCGCCGGCTTCGGCTGTACCCAGCGCCGCCAGCATGTCGTCGAAGCGCACCGCGCCGGACGCGGCGTCGAAATAGGGATAGTCGCGCACCTTGAGGCCGGCGCCGCGCATCACCGGCGGGTGGTTCGGCCAGGTCGGATCCGACAGCCAGACGGTGGCGCCGGGGCGGGTCCGGCTCAGCAGTTCGGCCACCAGCCGCAGCGCACCGGAGCCGCCAGGCGCCTGCGCGGCGCGAATGCGCGTCATGTCGGCGGCGGGACCGAAGGCCAGCTTGACCATCGCCGTGTTGAAACCGGTGTCGCCGGCAAGGCCGAGATAAGTCTTGGTGTCCTGGCCCTGCAGCAGCCGCTTCTCGGCTTCGCGCAAGGCGCGCATGACTGGCGTCCTGCCGTCGCGATCCTTGTAGACGCCGACGCCGAGGTCAATTTTGCCGGGGCGCGGATCGGCGCGGTAGAGGCCGATCAGAGCGATGATCTTGTCGGCGGGAGCAGGCTGCAGGGTTTCGAACATGGGGAGCGGTTCCGGTGGCGGCGGATTGATACGCAAAGCGGCAACGTTTCGCCAGTGCTTTCCGTACCGAGCGCGCCGAAGCGTTCGCCAAGCTCATCGCCGGACAGGTCGATCCACAGCCGGGCACGCATCTGCCGCGCGTGGGATGCCGAAAGCCAAGCGGCTATCGCCCCTAATTCGTGATGATCCGCTGCATGCGCGCGCGCCCGAGCACGCTGAGCACGATGCCGATCAGCAAGAAGGCGCCGCCGATCAGCCCGGACAGCCCCGAGAGGAACCAGCGCCCGGCAAAGCCGTCGATCGAGGCATTGTTCGGATTGGCGGGATCATAGGCAACGGCGACGCTGTCGCCGATTCCCCAAAACGCGGAGCGAACGGCATTGGTGAAGCGGATGACGGTGCCGTCACCCGTCGAGAACTCGATGAGCGGGTAATATCCGGCGGCGACAATCTTGGCCGGCGCCGTGGCCGTGCGGGGTCCGTATGCTTCGATCGTCGCCAGCACCGCGGAAGCGACAAGCAAGACGATGCCAAGAATGATAAAAACCTTGCCGACGATCGGCAGCGCTGCCGCACCCGTCACACGACCACCAGTGACCATTTTTCGCTCCTGAGAAGACCGGAAAGGCTAAGCCATCAGCATAAGCAAACATCCGTCGCGCGGGAAATGGGTTATTGCGAGGCGGACTACAATCCACTGCAGTTATCCCGGCTTGAATGCTCCGTCGGGCCGCAATTGTGTCAGGCCGTAGCTGGCAAGAGCCAGCGCTATGCCCGAGGCTATGGTCCGCGCCTGGTTCCAGAACTGCCACCGGCCCGAATAGTCCCGCCAGACCTGTCGTGCTGTCGCGACATCGTCGGGAACGGTGGTTGCAGCCAGAGCCTCGTTCATGGGCACGTTCACCGACAAGGTCAGGACAAAGCCGAAGCATAGATAGACGGCTCCAGCCGCCGCGAAGCAGAAGGCAGACAGCTTGTGGCCGCCGAAGCGCGCAGCGGCGGCGGCGAGGCCGAGAGCGACCGGCGTCAGGAAGAATCCCGGAAAGAAAACCGCATTGCGAACCGAGGCATTCATCGCCTGCATGGCTTTGATGGCCACCCGGGGGTCGGCCTGGTCCAGCCCCCACATTGTCGAGCAGACCCAGGCGTAGAAAAATCCGAAGATCGCGCCGGCAAAAATGGTCGAAGTGACCGACAATCCCACCACAATCCTGCGCATGGCGCCCTCTATCAAGAGCCGTACATGAGTGTACACCTTTACATAGGCGTACATAGGTGTACGGTTATGGTCAAGGGGTTTTCGGAGACTGGAATTGCGCGACGATACCAAAGCGGAGCGTCAGGCAGAGATCGAGAGGGCTGCCTACGGGCTTCTCAACGAAAGAGGCTATGGCGGGACTTCGATGCTCAACATCGCCAAGCAGGCGAAGGCATCCAACGAGACGCTTTATCGCTGGTATGGCGACAAGACAGGCCTGTTCAAGGCAATGGTCGAAAGCAATGCAAGAGCGACGAAGGCGGCGCTGGAGGAGGCGATCAGGGACGAGGCGGAGCCTTTGGCGAGCCTCGAAAGTGTCGCGCCTACCTTGCTTTCGATGTTGCTTGGCGAAAGGGCGATTTCCCTGAATCGCGCCGCGGCGTCTGACGAAAGCGGCGAACTGGGTGCGGCGCTCGCCGCGGCTGGGCGCGATTCCGTATTTCCGCTGATTGAAACCTTGATCCAGCGCGGCCTGGAGGGCAGGGCATTGACCGCGCCTTCCGCCCGCGTCGCGGCCGAATGGTTCCTTTCCCTGCTGATCGGCGACCTGCAGGTCCGGCGGGTCATTCGTACGCGGCCCGTTCCTTCAGCCGAGGACGTGCAGGCAAGACTGAACGCGGCGATGGAGGCATTCAGAAAACTGTGCGCCACATGAAGGCGAGGCTCCGGGCCTGCCATCCTGATGCGCAGCTTTTCGGATTGCGCAAAACTTTTGGCGGCGATGGATTAAAATCCCCGCCAGTTCCGTAAACAGGGCATGAAACGGTCGATGCCACGCTTCGATATTGTCGGACAGCTGGGTTCGCTGCGGCGCTATGCGCGCTCGCTGACGCGCGACAGCACCGACGCCGAGGACCTGGTGCATGATGCGCTGGTGCGCGCCTATGAGCGGCGCGACACGTTCCGCTCCGGCAGCAATTTGCGAGCCTGGCTGCTGTCGATCGTCCACAACGCCTTCATCGACAAAATGCGTTCGCGCCGTTCGGAAGCGGCGCGCGTCGAACAGGCCTTCTATCTCACCGACGCCAGCACACCGGCTCCGCAGGAACATTCCGTGCGCCTGGCGCAGGTGCGCGAAGCCTTTTTCCGCCTGCCCGAAGAACAGCGCTCGGCACTGCATCTGGTCGCAATCGAGGGCCTTTCCTATCAGCAGGCCGCCGACGCCAGCGGGGTGCCGCTGGGAACGCTCATGTCGCGCATCGGCAGGGCGCGCGCTGCACTTCGCGAGATGGAGAGCACAGCGCCTTCGCCGGCCAAGAACCATCTGAGAATCGTGGGAGACCCGTCATGACCGATCTTTTGCGGGACCCGGTGACCGATGCCGATATCGACGCCTATGTCGATGACCAGCTGGACGTCGCTCGCCGTATCGAGGTTGAAGCGTATCTGTCGGCACGTCCGGAGGCGGCGGCGCGGGTGATGTCCGATTTGAGGACGCGCGACGAGCTGCGCCTGGCGCTGGCTGCTTCCGCCGGGATGGCGCGGCCGGCGACGTCTGAAGTCGCTCGCCGGCTGGGCAGGGGGCTTGCCAGCCGCCGCGTCTTCGCGGTGCTGCAGCGGGCGGCCGCGGTCGCCATCTTTGTCGCCGCCGGCTGGCTGGCGAACGGCCTGTTCGGACCGTTGCTTGTGACCAAGGTCGTGGCCTCACCGACGCCGCCCGCCTATCTCGAAGAAGCGATCCAGGCGCACAGGACGACGATGATGCGCGAGGCGATGCCCTCGCAGATCGAGGCGCCCAACTACAATGCCGACGAAATCCGCGCCGCGACCGCCATCGTCATGCCGTCGCTGCCCAAGAACTGGAAGGTCCGCGACGTGCAGATCTATCCCTCGCGGTTCGGGCCCAGCGTCGAGGTGGCGCTGGAGACGAAGGATATGGGGCTGGTCTCGCTGTTTGCGATCCGGCCCGGAACCTTCGACGTGGTCAAGCCGGCAATAGCGCCCTCGGGTGACATTTCCTCGGCCTATTTCCAGATCGGCGATGTCGCCTACGCGGTTGTCGCGCGCAGCGATGTCCACGACCTCGACCGCGCCGCCGAAACACTCGCCAAAACGCTTTACTGAGACCTCACATAAGGAGAACCCGCATGAATACCCCGGACCTTGGATACCGCGTGGGCGCTGGTGCCCGCACAGGCGCCGTCTATGACGAAGGCCTGCGCAGCCACATGCTGCGTGTCTACAACTATATGGGCGTCGGCCTCGTCGTCACCGGCCTCGTTGCCATGGTGGTGGCCTCGACGCCCGCCCTCTACGTGCCGATCTTTTCCAGCCCGCTGAAATGGGTGGTGATGCTGGCGCCGCTCGCCTTCATTCTGTTGTTCTCGTTCAAGATGCAGACGATGTCGGCAGCGAGCGCCCAGTTGATGTTCTGGGCCTTCTGCGCGGTGATGGGCCTGTCGCTGGCCTCGGTGTTCCTGGTCTTTACCGGCACCAGCATCGCGCGCACCTTCTTCATCACCGCCACCATGTTCGGCGCCACCAGCCTCTACGGCTACACGACCAAGCGCGACCTGACCCAGTTCTCGTCGTTCCTGATCATGGGCCTGATCGGCGTGGTGATCGCCAGCGTCGTCAACATCTTTCTCGGCTCGACCGCGCTGCAGTTCGCCATCTCGGTGATCGGCATCGCCGTGTTCGTCGGCCTGACCGCCTGGGACACGCAGACGATCAAGGAACAGTATGCGGAGAATTTCGACGCGGAATCGCAGCAGAAACTCGCCGTGTTCGGCGCGCTTTCGCTCTATTTGAACTTCGTCAACATCTTCCAGCTGCTGCTGAACTTCACTGGCGAACGCGAATAAGCAAGAACCGTAGCAGGCAACACTCTTCCAACGTGGCCGGAGGGAAACCTCCGGCCTTTTTTTGCCTCCGACGCTGTGGCGTATGGTAAGCGATGGCGGCACAAGAACCGATACAGCCCTGCCGCTCTTGAGTTCACGGGCAGGCCTTTGCTAGCTTGCGGCGAGATCAGCCAGCCGCGAGGAATTCATGGAACAGGTGACCCTTCACGGCGACGGCATTTCGGCAACGATTGTCGGGCAGGGGGCGGAACTCGTCTCCTTGCGCAATGCCGAAGGGCTGGAGTTTTTGTGGCAGGCCGGACCGGAATGGCGGCGGCACTCGCCGGTCCTGTTTCCGATCGTCGGCCGGCTGAAGGGCGACCAACTGCGCCATCGCGGCAAGGTCTATCCGCTGACCCAACATGGTTTTGCCCGCGACAAACCGTTCGTGTGGGCTGAGACCGGTCCGCGGTCGTGCACACTGATACTGACCGACGATGCCGATACTCGCACGCGCTATCCCTTCGCGTTTCGCCTGGCCATCACCTACACACTTCAGCGCCAGCAGCTCGATATTTCCTTCGAGGTCACCAACACCGGCGACGAGATGCTGCCGGCTTCGGTGGGCGCGCATCCGGCCTTCAATTGGCCATTGCAACAGGGCCTCGCCAAGGCCGACTACCATTTGACCTTTGCCAAGGATGAGCCGGCGCCGATCCGTCGGTTGAAGGACGGTCTGGTGCTGGCGGCACCCCAGCCCACGCCCATCGAAGGCAGGACGCTGGCGCTCTCCGAACAGCTGTTCGACGCCGACGCCGTGATCCTCGACCGGCCCGCCAGCGCCAGCGTGCGCTATGCGGCTGCGCACGGTCCGGCGATCGAGATGTCATGGCAGGGTTTTAGAGAATTGGGCGTCTGGTCAAAACCCGGCGGCGCGCCGTTCCTGTGCATCGAACCCTGGCATGGCCTTGCCAGCCCCGTCGATTTCGACGGCGAGTTCTCGGAGAAGCCGGGGCTGATGCTGATCGAGCCCGGTGGCAAGCAAAGCTTGAATTTTCAGATCCGGCTGGCCTGATCGATAAACGACCAGCAGGGATGGCAGACATGAAACTTGGCTTCATCGGCACAGGCGCCCTTACAGCAGCCATTGTCAGCGGGCTCAAATCCGTCGCGGACAATCCCGTCTCCGTGCTGCTGTCGCCACGCAATGAAAGATCGCCGCAGAGCTGGCATCGCGTTATCCCGATGTGCGGATCGCCCCCGACAACCAGGCGGTTCTCGATGCGTGCGACACGGTCATGCTGGCTGTCCGGCCGCAAATCGCGCACGACGTCCTGCCGCGTTTGCGGTTTCGGCGCGAGCATCACCTCATCAGCCTGATCGCCACGCTGCCGCGCGAGGAGATTTCCGGCTTGACCGCCCCCGCGCATAAAGTGACCAAGGCACTCCCCATGCCGATGATCGCCCACAAGCTGGGTGCGACAATCATCTGCCCGCCGGATGCAGCGGTGGCTGCCTTGTTCGGTGGCCTGGCGAAGGTGATCGAGGTCGAGAATTCAGCCGAATTCAATGCGTTGAGCGTGGTCACCGCGACCTATGCCAGCTATTTTAGATATCTCGATACGATACATGGCTGGCTCAAACAGCATGGCGTGGATGAAGGGAAGGGGCGCGACTACATCGCCTCGCTTTTCAGCGCCCTGGGCAGCGCTCCTGATATGTCGCCGGATGCCGACTTCATGCATCTGGCACAGGATTATGCGACGCGCGGCGGCATCAACGAACAGGTTCTTCGCGAGCTGACGGCGCAAAACGTGTTCGAGGCACTCAGCGAGAGTCTGGATGGCATACACCGGCGCATCGTCGGCGATACGCCTTGATGGCGAGCCGCTTGAAATTCCCGGGAATGGCTAGAATATAGACCGCTCATCGTTGCAGCAGCAGGACAATGGCTGGATGCCTCGCGGCTTGAAGCTCGGGTTTGTGACAGCGGCGCTGGCTGCCCTGATCGCCTATCCTGTTGCTGCCGCCGAGATCGACCAGGCCAGCCTCTATCGCGCGCAATCGGTGACCAGTGGTACGGGCGAGAAGAACCGGGCCTGGGGCCTGGCGCCGTGCCTCGAGGAAGTGCTGGTCAAGGTTTCCGGCGATCCGCGGCTGATCGGCGATCCGCGCGTGGCGGAGATGAGCCGGCATGCGGCCGACTATGTCACTGATATCAGCTACCGCGACCTGCTCAACAACCGCCCGCCGCATGACGAGCAGGGCACTTACGACCGGCCGCAATACATCACCGCCGATTTCGCCCCGGACAAGATCGATGGCTTGCTGGCGTCACTCGGGCAAAAACCGTGGCCGGCGCCGCGGCCAGCAATCGTCGCATTGCTCGACATAAAACCGATGAAAGGCGACGGCTTCAAGCTGGTGCGCGATGGCGGCGGCGAGCTTGCGGCGGATATGCGCGTCGCGCTGACAGCCGCCGCGCATCGGACCGGCTTGCCGCTTGAGCTCCCCACACCCCAGGACGTTGTGCTTGCCGATATAGCCGATACACTGGGCGGCGATGTCCTGCTGTCCGGCACCCTGGCTTGGCGGCAAGAAGCGCTGGGGTGGGTCGGCGACTGGCGGCTCGCCTCCAAGGGCAAGGACTACCGTTGGCAGGTGCGCGGCGTCAGCTTCGACGATGCGTTCCGCAACGCCACGCGCGGAACGCTGCAGATCCTGTCGGGCAATGGACAACCGAAAACCGTCACGCCCTGATTTCCAGGGAACCTTCTTGCCGGAGCGCCGTAAACAAGTCGCGGAAGGCTTTGAGCAAGGAGGCAGAATTGCAGCATCGCCGGATTAACATTGACGGGAACAGCATCTTCTATCGCGAGGACGGCCCGCCTGACGCTCCCGTTCTTCTGCTGCCGCACGGCTATCCATGCTCGTCCTATCAGTTTCGCCGATTGATGCCTGCATTGGCCGATCGCTGGCACACATTCGCGCCCGATTTTCCAGGCTTCGGCTATAGCGACACGCCAGATATGTCGGCATTCGACTATGGTTTCGATGCCTATGCCGAGTTTCTGGCGGCTTTTGCCGATGCGCTTGGCCTGTCGCACTATGTCCTTTGGCTGCACGATTATGGCTCGCAGATTGGATTGCGCCACGCCATTGCGCGTCCAGACAGCATCTCTGCGCTTATTATCCAGAACGGCGACATCTACGAGGACGTTCTCGGACCGAAATATGCCGCCATAAAAGCCTACTGGAAGGAAAAGACGCCCGAGAAGCATCGGCCGTTGGAGGAGGCGGTAAGCGAGGAGGGCTTTCGGCATGAGTTTGTCGGCGAGGTCGACGATTCCGTCGCCGGGCGCGTGCCTCCGGATCTTTGGAAACTGCACTGGCCATTGATGGACACGCCGGTCCGGCGGCGGCTCGCGGTCAGCCTGATGGAGCAGCTGGAGGCGAATCTCGGCTGGTTTCCCCGCTATCAGAACTATCTGCGTGAGCATCAACCGCAAACGCTCATCGTCTGGGGTCCCGAGGACGGCTACATGCCGGCGCTATCGGCTCGTGCCTATCAGCGCGATCTGCCGGCAGCGGAGCTTCATCTGATCGACGGCGCCGGCCACTGGCTGCTCGAAACCCATTTCGATGAGGCACTTCCGCTGGTGCGCGATTTTCTGGCGCGCGTCCACAGTCAGGAAGCGAGAGGGACGGGAAGGGCGGCCGCCCGGGCGTAAACCCCTCCGTTGCGATCATCCGGCCGATCTGCAACCATGGTGGGATGAGGGAAAAGTCCGCCGGGCCCTGGCCTTTGCTGCAAATCGCTATCGAGCCGAAGTCGCGGGCGGATCAGGAGAGGCTGCTCGTCGCTTTGTCCAGGCTCGCGCCTGACGACCTGGGTCCGCCGGCCGCCATGGCCATGGCCCGATGACGTTGCCAAAATTCTCCTCGCGGGCAGGGTTCCTTGTCGGCCTCGGCATCACGCCCGTCGCCTTCTTGTTGGCGCTCTTTTCGGCCGGGGCAGGCCACGGAGACTATGTGCTGGCACGACTTCTCTATCCGGTCCCCATGCTGGCAACGCTTGTGACCAACACAATGATCACCGGTCTTTCCATCGGACTGGCTGCGCTGCAGTTTCCTGCCTATGGGGCATTTGTTGCGGGCGCCGGCGGCTCCAGATGGCTGGCCCTTGGCGTCTTCCATCTTGTTGCAATCGCAGCAGCCTTCAGCGGCCTCCTGGAAGCCTTTTCGGGATGACGCTCCTGTTCACTATCCCGGCGCGAGCCCGTCGAGCAGGAAGCCCAGGCCTTTGCGAAAGGCGCCGTCCCAATCGTCGTCGAGCAGCAGGCGGGAGCGCCCGATCGTCGGGTAGGGGCCACTCAGCTGCTCAAGGCGCTGCTGCGCGGCGGCCCTGTCTTCGTTCGAGACATCGAAGCTCGCCCGGGTGATGGTGGCGCCCATCACATAGTTCCAGAGCGACCATATTGCTGCGTTCAGATCCGCGTCCGCTACGCCGGCTCCGGACAAGGTCTTGCTCAGCAGTTCCAGGCGACTGAGGATGTTTCTGCCAAGCGCCCGGCGCGGCAACAGCGATGTCGACCATGGATGGCGCAACATGCTGGCGCGCCAGTCCTCAAGCATGTGAACGACTTCCGCGCGCCAGTCCTCAGGTTTGTCCAATTGCGGCGGCCCGCGATAGTCGAGCACCGAGTCGAGCGCCAGATCCAGGACATCTTCCTTGTTGTCGACGTGCCAATACAGGCTCATCACGCCCGCGCCGAGGCGATCGGCCAGCCGACGCATCGTCAATCCGTCGAGCCCGTCGGCGTCCAGCAGCTCCAGCGCGGTCGCTACGATACGGTCGCGGGAGAGGGGCGGTTCGCCGGGCGCCTCCTGCGCGGGCTGGGGCGCCGCCCTAGCCCGTTTGCTCCCGGCGCCGCTGGGTTTGGTTGCCATCGTTTTCCTCACTCGTCGAACCTCGATTTTGGCAGGCACCGTCAGGAACATCGACGCGCCCACTTGACTAGTACGATGTACCATAGCATGACTCGTACATCGTATGAGTCAACTTATGGCCGATATCGCTAAAGTTCAATTATGCCGGTCGCGAGGTCGCTCGCAGCCCGCGGAGCCGAAAAGAAATCATGTCAGGCGGGAATCATGTCACGCGCAATCAAGCATCTGCTTGTCGGAGGACTAATCATCATGAACATATCCGTTCCCACAGCCACGACTGCGGCTGAGAACAAGCTGACCATCGTCAATCCGCAGACCCTCTACGACCCGTCGCCGAATGGCTACAGCACTGCGGTGATCACGCCGCCCGGAGCCCGGGTGGCGTACATTTCCGGGCAGGGCGGCCAGGACGCAAAGGGCGGCCTGTCGCCCGACTTCGCCGTCCAGGTGAAACAGGCCTATGCGAATTTGAGCGCCGCGCTCGAAGGTATCGGTGCGAAACCCGATCAGGTCGCCAAGCTCACGGTGTTCGTGGTCGACCACGACATGTCCAAGCTTGGGGTGTTGACCCAGAACGTCAAGGAAATGTTCGGCGACACGCTGCCGGCGCAAACCCTGGTACCCGTTCCCAAGCTTGCGATCGACCCGATGCTGTTCGAAGTGGAAGCCGTGGTCGTGCTCGACTAGCCGGGAGCGCGCTTGGTTTGATCGCTGGAAATGAGTTGAGCGCGCCGCCAGCTCAGGCGTTGGTACGGCTTGAGCTGGCCTCGGACTGCTCGGTAATTCTAGCTTTTGAAGGTTCTCACCTTGTCGCCCAGCAGTTTGCGCGCTTGCTCATAACGTTCGCGTATATCCTTGATATCGCTATCCAACTTGTCGAGCGCGTTTTCCTGTGTCAGCATCTTCTGCGCGTAGAGACGGGCGAGGTCGGAGCCCTGCGGCGCCGACTTCAGGTTTTCGCGCAAGCGATCCTGATCGCTGATGATGGTCTCCCGCTGCTCTTCCAGCCGCGCCATCTCGGCTGCGGCCTCATCGCTTGCCTTGGCTGCCTCGGCCAAGGTCGCCAGGCCAGCCTTGGTTTCAGCATCGAGTTCCGGTGCGACGATCAAGGCCTGAATGCGCGCGCCGGTAACGTCGCCGATATCGACGGCCTCGAGGACAGGGCGTTCCATCACCACCTTGTACTGCCGGGATTTTCCGGCCTCGACGTCGAAGCGAATGCGATAGGCCTGGCCGGCGATGGTGGCGTCTTCCGGTTTGGGCTCAACCAGTTTCCAATCCGCCATGCGGGGCTGCTCTACAACCATGTGCCTGAGGTCGCTCGCGCCGTTCTTGACCCGATAGATCGTGGTCTGGCGCAGGCGGCTTTCGATCTGCAGCATGCCGTCGACCGATTTGACCTTGGTGATCATCGATTCGGAGCCGGTTTCCGCATCGACCAGCACTTTCTGGTCCGCGCCGAACCCGACCAGGCGGAAATCGCCCGCCGGCAGGAGAGGGAACTGCGCCTCGCCCGAAAACAGCGGGCCGGCCTCGGCGGCTTCGTAAATCGTGACGGATCCGGCCGGCAGGGAGATCGCGCCGTCATTCGTCAAGGTCAGCGCCTGCCAGGGGTTGCGTGTGGTGCCTTGATACCAGCCGACAGCTTGAGACGGCACCTTGAGGTCGACGAAGGGGGTGGTAAGGCTTTCGCCTGCACCGACGCTGACCAGCGAGGACAGGGTGAAGCTGGCGCCGGCGGCGTTTTCTTCGCCCGTGCTGCCCGGCTCCTGCGTAGCGGCCATGTCAGCCGCACCCTCACCGTAACCACCCACGACTTGCCGGGCTCGTTTCTCGGCAAACATCTGGACCGGCGCCGCGGGCGCAGGCGCGCCAAAGCCGTCCTGGAGCATCGGCCGCGCGGCCTCGGCAAGAACCTGGCCCTGATCGCCGCGCGGCAGCGCCGAGCGGCTGACCGGCGGCGCAATCAGCTGGCGCGTCACATAGTAGGGGTCGTACAGCGCTTGCCTGAAAGTCACTGGCGCGGCCGACGACAGCGTCACCTGGACATCCTTCCAGGCATTGCCGGTCATGTTCTCCAGCACCACCCAGCCTTGCAGCCGGGCCTTGTCCTCGCCGGGCTTCGGCAGGGTCAGGCGATAAGCGGCTTTCCACACCGGCGTTTCGGCGACATAGCCGATCCGCACCGTGCGCTTGCCGCCTTCGGCGAGCTGGATCGTGATGTCGCGCCCGGTACGATCCTGCGCTGTGCGCAGCGCAACAAGCGCATCGCCGACCTGTTCGCCAAGGCGGGCATCCTTGAATTCAAGCCCTTCAGCCTCTTCAAGGATGAACTGCTCGATCGAGGCGCCCGAGAAGACGGAGACACGCGTGCGCGTCGAGGTGGCGCCGTCCTTGCCCGTCACCGTCTCGCTCTGCACGCTGGCGATGCGGCCCTCGATCTGACGCGGTCCGGCCAGCTTGATCTCGGCTCCCTTGAGCGCCGAAAACAGCGCCGGCATGGTGTCGAGGTCGGATTTGGCAAAAGGCAAAGAGGCAAAAGCATCATCGACACGGGCTTTGCCGGGAAGGGTGGCGGAACCTGCTCCGGCCGGGTCCAGGATCAGAACGCTCTTGAGGATGTCGTCGACCTGGTCGAGGCGCGCACGCAGCATCAAGGTTTCCTTGCCGCTGACTTCGGCTTGATATTCGAAATAGCCGACACCGCCAGTGCCAAGCACCGCACGCTTGAGCACGAGGTCAGCAGCTTGAGCGGTACCGGTCATCATTGTCGTAGCCATCAATATCGAGAGAATGGAGGAGCGCATGGTGATCCTTCATCGGGAGAAACATGCGGGCAGCTAGCATAGCCATTGAGGCGTATTTGCGTCTTGGCGGTAAGGCTTGGGTTTTAGCTTTTCTCAGTCGGATCGTGACAAAACGATACCGGCAGTTTCTCTGCCGCATTGCGGACATTGCCTTACGTCATTAAGTGCGGGCATGTTGTGCCCACTCCAATTGGACGGAAAGATTTGAGCGATGGACGGGCCAACGAAACCGTTGCCGCAGCAGGACCGTAGGACGCCAGTCATGACGTTAAGGTGCATCCTGATGGCAATCGCTACCTGCTTTCCCATCGCCATAGCGGGGGCTTCCGACGTCGCGCCTGCACAACTCGTCGAGAAGTACATTAGCCTCTCGATCGAAAATCCGGACCAAGCCAAAACTCTCCTGACGCCTGATGCAGCTTGGATGATATTCGACTACGGTGGACCCTTGGCAGAGGTTTTTCCTGAGTTTGTAAAAAATATTCCCGAAGCGGACTGCTCGAAGTTTCTCATTCAGACAGAACGAAAAGTCACTAGCGACACAGGTGTCGTTGCCGACATTGTCAAAGTTGAGTGGAAGTGCGCCAAGCCAACGGACTACATGCTGGCATCGAACGTGCTGCGCTTCGTCGTCGTTCAGCAAAAGATAGTAATGGTCATGGTTGAAGATCCGCCCGGCTACCGTGAAAGCCGGGGACTGCCGCCGCTCTAAATTGCTCCAGCTGCAGCATCGCCAAAATGGCCGCTACAGCTACCGTCAGAAAGTCGCATAAGATAGATTATGGAACTTGCGCATTAGGCTGTAGCTGGGAATTGCTGCTGGTTTTCATAGGCTTGGCACGATCGATGTGTGTTGCCTAGAGCCGATGACCAACGTTACGCTGCCTGGATGACGACAGCAAAGCACGACATCGAAGCGGCTATCGAAGTGTTCGTGCACGGCTTCAGCGCCGACAAGAGCCGCACCTTTCCATACGAGGCCAGCCGCGTCGGGTCCTTGTGGCTGATGCGCGATGCCGAGCGCAAGAATGCGCGCGAATACCGTGGCGAAGAATGGATCGTTCACGACGTCGCTGCCGAGGAAGCCGATGCGATCGTGCGGCAGCATGCGCGGCCGGGCTTTGCCATTTCTGTGGTGATCGCGAATGACGAACCGGATGAACCGACGCGAACGGCCTACAAGGCGCTCGGCTACCGGCTGCTGCGGGCGGAAGGCTTTTTCGTCCAACCGTTGGGTCAAATTCCAAACCCGCCTGCAGTCGTGCCAATCGAACGGGTGAGGACGGCTGAACGTGCTGCACAATTGGGAAAGGTCATACGCAGGCGGCCGCTTCCAGACGATCAACTCGGCGACGACGCGCCGTTCCGCCAATATGTGGCGCTCGATGGCAACGCTATCGTCGGGCGTGTGCGCAGCATAGACGCCGTCGGCGCCACCTGGTGCTCGGCTATGTATGTCGAGCCTTCGCACCGGCGGCGCGGCATAGGCCAGGAGCTGATGGCCAAAATGCTGCATGACGACAAGGCTCGTGGGTCGCGGTGCTCGATGCTGTTGGCGACGCATGCCGGGGCGCTGCTTTATCCCCGTATGGGCTATGAGCGGATTGGAACGCTGCTGATCTTCGCACCGAAGAACCGAACGTCCTTATAAATAACTGTTCGCATCACCCTGATTTATAAGGGATTTCGATCACCATGCCATCATAGGCCGGAGTGACGTTGGCCGGCACTTCGCCCTTGACCGTGGCATAGTCGAGCGGCACGTGCATATGCGTCAGCACGGCCTGTTTCGGCGCCAGTTTTTCGATCCAGCCAAGCGCCTGTCCCAGCGACAGATGGCTGGGATGCGTATTGTACTGCAAGGCATCGATGACCAGCATGTCCAGGCCGCGCAGCCGCTCGGCGGTGGTATCAGGAAAGTCTGAGATATCGGGGCAATAGGCGAGCCCGCCAATGCGGAAGCCAAGCGAAATGATGTCGCCATGGATCTGCGGCAGCGGCTCAAGGGTGAGGGCACCGCCCTCGCCTTCGATGATCACCGGCCTGGCGTGATCGATGATGTGCGGCCTGACGATCGGCGGATAGGAGCTGCCCAGCGGCGTCTCGAAGCAATAGCCGAACGCTTCGCGCAGCCTGAGCATGGTCGGCTGGTCGGCGTGGACGTCGATCAAATGGCGCTGCTCGAGCACATAGCCGCGCAGATCGTCGATGCCGTGGATGTGGTCGGCATGCGGATGCGTGTAGACGACGGCGTCGATGCGTCGGACGGCCGCCATCAGCATCTGCTCGCGAAAATCAGGTCCGGTGTCGATGACCACTGTGGTCCTGGCGCCGTTCGCCGCAATGCGCTCGACGAGAGCTGAAGAGCGTGTCCGCCGGTTCCTGGGGTTCGTCGGGTCGCAATTGCCCCAGTCGCCGGTGATGCGCGGCGTGCCGGGCGACGAGCCACAGCCGAGAATAGTGAGGCGCAGCCGGTCGCTCATGCGTCAGAGCCCGGAGGGCCGCGGCATCTTGCCGAACAGCCGGAAGAAATTGGCCGTCGTCAGCGTCGCGATCTCGGCCTCACTGACGCCGATCGTCTCCGCCAGCACCTTGGCCGTGTGCGCGACATAGGCCGGCTCATTGCGCTTGCCGCGAAACGGCACCGGCGCCAGATACGGCGCGTCGGTCTCGACCAGCAGCCTGTCGTGCGGCACATCGGCGGCGATGGCGCGCAATTCGGCCGAGTTCTTGAAGGTCAGTATGCCCGAGAACGACACATAGCCGCCAAGCGCCACACCCACTTCGGCCAGCCGGCGCCCCGAGGAAAAACAATGCAGGATGAAGGGAAAGGCGCCCTTCCCTGTTTCGCCCTCGAGGATGGCAGCCATGTCGTCATCGGCGTCGCGCGAATGGATGACCAGCGGCAGGCCAGTTTCGCGCGCGGCGGCGATGTGGGTGCGAAAGCCCTGCGCCTGTGCATCGCGTGGCGCCTTGTCGTAGTAGTAGTCGAGCCCGGCCTCGCCGATCGCCACCACTTTCGGATGCGCGGACAGGCGAACCAGCTCCTCAGCCGTTACATCGAGCTCTTCGCCGGCATTGTGC
Organism: Hyphomicrobiales bacterium; assembly: GCA_900472295.1. Taxonomy (GTDB): domain Bacteria; phylum Pseudomonadota; class Alphaproteobacteria; order Rhizobiales; family Rhizobiaceae; genus Mesorhizobium. The sequence goes on from UCIA01000002.1 coordinate 109,876, forward strand.
GGATGCGTGCCGACAGAGCAGTAGACTTCATCGAAACTCTCTGCAATTTCAAGCACTTGTGGAAACCGCTTCACGCGTATCGAGATGGTCACCATGCGCCCTATACCGGCGGCCTTGGCGCGGGCGACGATGGCCGCCCGCTCCTCGGCGAAATCCGGAAAGTCCAGATGGCAATGGCTGTCGACGAGCATCAGGCGCTCGCCTCAGGCTTCTCGACGTAACGCGGAAACACACCTTCCGGCACAGGCAGTGTCGTGCCGGGCACAAGTGCATAGTCCGCATGGACATGCGCGAAGTCACGTCTGTCCGCAGGCACCGCCAGCAGGTCGAGCAGCTTGGCGGCCGACCCGGGAATATAGGGCTGGGTCAGCAATGCCACGCGCCGTACCAGTTCGGCGGTCGTCCACAGCACCGTTTCCATGCGCTCCGGATCGGTCTTCTTCAGCGCCCAGGGAGCATGGGAGGCGAAGTAGCGGTCGGCTTCCGCGACCACGCCGAAGATCGCTGCCAGCGCCAAGTGGATGCCCTGCTCCGCCATCGCCTTGCGCGCCGCGCTGAGCGCTTCCACCGCCTGGTCGAGGATGGCGCTGTCGGCTTCAGTCAGCTCGCCGCGATGCGGCACCACGCCGCCGCAATTCTTGGCGATCATCGACAGCGAGCGCTGCGCCAGGTTGCCGAGACCGTTGGCGAGATCGGCATTGGTGCGGTTGACGATCGCGTCATGGCTGTAGCTGCCGTCCTGGCCGAACGGCACTTCACGGAGGAAGAAATAGCGCACCTGGTCGAGGCCGTAATGCTCGACCATGGTGAAGGGGTCGACGACATTGCCGACCGACTTCGACATTTTCTCGCCGCGGTTGAACAGGAAGCCATGCGCAAACACGCGCTTTGGCAGTTCGATGCCGGCTGACATCAGGAAGGCCGGCCAGTAGACGGCATGGAAGCGGACGATGTCCTTGCCGATGATGTGCGTGGCCGGCCAGTAGCGCCATTGCTCGGCCTTGGTGTCGGGATAGCCGGCGGCGGTGATGTAGTTGGTCAAGGCATCGACCCAGACATACATCACATGCTTGTCGTCGCAGGGCACCGGCACGCCCCAGTTGAAGGTCGTGCGCGAGACCGAGATGTCCTTGAGGCCGGATTTGACGAAGCTCATCACCTCGTTGCGGCGTTCGGCCGGGCCGACGAAATCGGGCTGGTTTTCGTACAGCGCAAGCAATTTGTCCTGATAGGCGGAAAGCCGGAAGAAGTAGCTCTCCTCCTCATTCCATTCGACCGGCGAGCCAAGGGGCTCGCGGCGCACGCCGTCGTCGCCAAGCGTGGTTTCGCTCTCTTCGAAATAGGCTTCCTGGCGGACCGAATACCAGCCGCTGTAGCGGTCGAGATAGATGTCGCCATTGGCAGCCATCGCCTTCCAGATCGCCTGGCAGGACGCGTAGTGGCGTGGTTCCGTCGTGCGGATGTAGTCATCATTCGAGCCGCCCAGAACCTCTGTCATGGAACGGAAGATCGCCGAGTTGCGGTCGGCCAGCGCCAGCGGCGTGATGCCTTCCTTTTCGGCCGTCTGCTGCATCTTGAGGCCGTGTTCGTCGGTTCCGGTCAGGAAGAACACGTCCTTGCCGTCCAGGCGCTGGAAGCGGGCCAGCGCGTCGGTCGCAATCACGGTATAGGCGTGGCCGATATGCGGCTTGCCGTTTGGATAGAAAATCGGTGTCGTGATGTAGAATGTGTCGCGTGACATGAATGAACCGTCATGAATGTCCGAATTGAATGTGAGGCGGTGGATATCGCATCGAGACGGCGATTGCCATCCCGACCCAATGCCGAAACCGGTCACATTCGCATTGCGGAATTCAGGCGGTCGATCATGGTCAAGGCGTGCTGCTTCTTGTCGAGATTGTAGGTATCGGTCTCAGATATAGCGTTCAGCGCCTCGTGCCAAGTGTCCGACAGGGTTTTCGCCCGCGCAAGATTGCCGGCCAGTGCCGCCTCGCTGGCGCCAGTCGAGAGCAGATCGAGCGCGCGGCGGTTGAAGATGTCGAACTGGATCGCTTGGTCGCGGCCTGCGACGGCTTCGGCAAGGCGATAGGCGCCGGCGATGTCGGTCTTGCCCGCCGCCACCAGAGCGTCGAGCGTGCCGGCAATCTCCAGCCCGCCATATTGGGTCAGAAGGATCGCGTTGCGGGCGCTGCCCCCTGCCCGCTCGGCCAGTGCCGCGCGCGCCGCCGGATCGATTGGCGGCGGCGGCTCGACCGTCTCCAGAACGCTCATCAGGCTGCCGGCGTCGAGCGGCGTCAGCCGCACCATCTGGCAGCGCGAGCGGATGGTCGGCAAAAGGCTGCCCGGCGCATGGACTATGAGGATGAACAGCGTGCGGCTCGGCGGCTCCTCGAGGTTCTTCAGCAAGGCATTGGCGGCGTTGGTGTTCATGTCGTCGGCCGGATCGACGATCACCACCCGGTAGCTGCCGTCATGCGAGGTCAGCGACAGGAAGCGATTGACCTTGCGGATCTCGTCGACGGTGACGACCGTCTTGAAGCTCTTGGTCTTGTCGTTCAGCGGCCGGGTCAGATGCAGCACGCCCGGATGCGCTCCGGTTGCCATCTGGCGAAACAGCGGCGAGGCCGGATCGGGAACGGCAAGTACGTCCGGCGCCTGCTCGAAGGCCGGATGCTTCAGCAGATGATGCGCAAGGTGAAAGGCAAGCGTCGCCTTGCCGATGCCGACCGGCCCGGCAAAGATCAGCGCATGCGGCAGTTTGCCGGAGCGATAGGCGGCGGCGAGCATCGCCGCCGCCTGTTCGTGACCAACCAGCCGCCGCGTCTCCGACGGTTCCGGCACGCCGTCCAGCGTGTCGTGCTGCTCCGGAGCGATGCGTTCGAAGATCATGCGGGCGCCGCCTGCCTGTTGCGCGCTGGCGCCCTCGCCTCAAGCGCCGCGAACACGGCTGCGGTCACGACGTCTTCCACCGTAGCAGGGTCGGCCGAGGCATCGATGACGATACAACGGTCCGGTTCGGCGGCGGCGATCGCCAGGAAGGCGTCGCGGCGGCGCTGGTGGATGTCGAGCGTTTCCTTTTCGAAGCGATCCGGATCGTCGCCGGCGCCGCGCCGCGCGGTGGCGCGTCGCAGGCCTTCCGCGGGGTCGATGTCGAGGATCAGCGTCATGTCGGGCATCATGCCGTTGATGGCGACCTCTTCTACCGCTTCCATGAAGGCCGGATCGAGACCACCGGTGACACCCTGGTAGACGCGCGAGGAATCCAGGAAACGGTCGCAAAGCACGATGGAGCCGCGCTCCACCGCCGGCCGGATGACCTGCTCGACATGGTCGGAGCGCGCGGCGGCAAACAGCAGCGCCTCCATCTTCGGACCGAACGGCTCGGCGGCGCCGGACAAGAGCACATGCCTCACCGCCTCGGCGCCGGGCGATCCCCCGGGTTCGCGGGTGAGGATGACATCGTATTTCTTGGCGCGCATTTTTTTGGCCAGCCGCTCGATCTGCGTCGACTTGCCGGCACCCTCGCCGCCTTCGAAAGTGATGAAAAATCCGCGCGCCAACCGAAAGGCCTTCTGTCCATGCATTGCGCTGATGTCATAGTCCGCGTCGGCGAAAAGGTCTACGCTTTGAGGCGGACCAAGGGTCGGTGTAGGCATACGAACCTTCGGTTCGATGCGATCGTACGAACCTTCGGTTCGACGCGATCTAACGCAGCCAGCCGACGGCCAGTTCCCTGGCGGCATCGAGCGCGCGTTGCGGCAGCGTGCCGACGCCGACCGATTCGGCGGCAAACAGCGGCGTCTCCTGGCTCAGCGTGTCGCCGATCCAGACACGCAGCGCGCCGATAGGCTGGCCCTCCTCCACCGGCGCCGACACCGGGCCCTGATAGATGATCCTCGCGGTCAGCTTGTCGCGGTTGGCGATCGGCAGCAGCACGTTGATCGGCGCCTTCGCCTTCAGCGCCACGCCGGCTTTGGCGCCGCCGAACACCTGGGCCTCGCCGACCACTTCATTCCCAGCGAAAATCTCGATCTTCTCGAAGGAGCGGACGCCCCATTCGAGCAGCTTGCGCGCTTCCTCCGCGCGCTCGCGGTCGTTGGCCATTCCGCTCATCGCCGCGATCACTCGTGTGCCGTCATGGCTGACCGAGCCGACAATACCGAAACCGCCGGCCTCGCTTGTTCCGACCGCCAAGCCGTCGGCGCCGATGCCCATGGCCAGCAACGGGTTCCGGTTCTTCTGCGCGATCTTGTTCCAGGTGAAATCGGCCCGGCCATAGTAGAGATAGAGATCCGGGTACTCGCGCCACATATGCAAGGCGAGCTGCGCCAGCTCGCGCACCGTCGTCTGCTGGCCGTCGGCCGGCAGGCCGGTCGAGTTGACGAATGTCGATTTCGACAGGCCGATCTGGCGGGCGCGATCATTCATCTGCGCGGCGAAATTCTCTTCCGAACCGGCCATGCCTTCGGCCAGCACCATGCAGCCGTCATTGGCTGCCTGAATGGTGACGCCCTGAATCAGGTCTTCGACACGGACCGCCGATTTCAGCTTGGCGAACATGGTCGACGTTCCCGAAGGCGCGCCGCCCTTGCGCCAGGCATTTTCCGAGACCACGAATGTGTCGTCGAGCTTCATGCGCCCCGACTTCATGGCGTTGAAGACCAGCTCCATCGTCATCAGCTTGGCCATCGAAGCCGGGGGGAACGGGTGGTCTGCATCCTTCGAAAACAGCACCGTGCCGGTCTCGGCATCGATCATGAAAGCCTGCGTCGCCTTGGTCTCAAAAAGCTGCGCATTGGCCGGAGCCAGCGCGGCAAGCAAGAAGCCAAGGCCAAAAAGCCCGGCAAAAGGGTGGAAAAGGCGAAATCGCATGAAGAGGCTCGACCCGTTAACCCGCAACGCTATCAGGCTTTTTCCCGGCGGATCAACCGCGCAATGGGAAACCGGCACGCCTTTGTTGGCTAGTTGCGAACAGCCAGCGCGTCCGGCGCGCCATGCGACCAGGCAGCACGCAGCAGATCGTCGACATTGCCGTGGCCGTCCGGATAGAGATTGACCGCGTACCAGTCATTGCCGTCGAGTTCGGTGCTCTGGATTTCGGTCCTGCCGAAGGGTTCGAGCGCCGCGGCCACCCGCTTTGCCTCGGCGGCATCGTCGAACGAGCCGGCGGCGACATAGTCCGAAGTGGCCGGCGCCGCCTGCGGGTTGGATTTCTTCCACGATTGCAGGATGTCGGCCGGCGACATGCCCTGGTCGTCAAGTGCAGCAAAGACATCGGCGCGCTGCACGCGTTCATCCGCGTAGGACAATGAGGCCACGGCAAAAGGTGAGCCGGGCCGCGCGGGCACGATCGGCCCGAATTCGGGCAGCGTCACATCGCTTGAAGCTGGTGCCTGCATCGACATCACCGGCTGGGTATCGGCGCCGGAATTGGTCAGCTGGCCGGGAAACGCCACGGCGGCAGCGGCGACCGACAGGCTCGGCGAAGGCCCATTCATCGCCACCATGACCCCGGTCGGCAAGCCGTCGGACGGATCCGGGCGATTGTTGCCGGGGTGGTAGGAGGCCATCAGATACTGGTCGTCATTGCCGTCGAGCGGCGCGCGGCCGATGTACTCAACCTTGACCCTGGCCGTGCCGACCTTGGCATAGTCGAGCATTTGCGCGGCGCGTTCCGAAACATCAATGATGCGCCCCTCATGATAAGGGCCGCGGTCGTTGACGCGCACGATGACGGAGCTTCCTGTCTCGGTGTTGGTGACACGGGCATAGCTCGGCAGCGGCATGGTCGGGTGCGCCGCCGTCAGATGGGTCATGTCGTAGACTTCGCCATTGGCGGTGAGACGACCGTGGAAGGCGTCGCCATACCAGGAGGCGAGACCGACCTTGGCGTAGCGCTTGTCTTCCTTGGGATAGTACCACTTGCCGCGCACCTGATAGGGCTTGCCCAACTGGTCGCGGCCGCCACCGCGCCGCATGTACTGGACGCGCGGGCTGGCCTTTACGCCATACTCGGTCTCGGCAAAATATTCCTTCGAGCGAGGCTTCTTGGAGACCATCGCTTTCGGCTCGGACTGCGGCGACGCGCACGCGGCCAGCAACACAGCCGAAAGAGCGCACAAAACCAAAGCAGGAGCGCGACGAAGACGCCGGTGCGTCGTGGTCTGCATGTTTTCTGGTGTCCCCTACAGTCTCGACACAAGGCGCCGCTGTTAGAATTTCGGCAGAGCCAGAACACGAATGCCTGCGACGCGCCAATCCCCATCCCTTTTTGCGCAGGAATTGTTTAGCAGCGTATTAACCGATTGTGTCCGGAACCGGGCAGGATTGTGGCGGCGCTTCCTGTGGCGATCCGCTCGAAAATCGGCTCAGCGACATCGCCCTGCCCTTCGACCTGTGGAGTGAACCCATGCGGCTTTCCCATTAAGAATGCACAGAAGCATGGCTGCCTGGAACCGAGCGACACGAAATACGTTCTGGCCCTCATGGATGAGTTTATTGAACGTTTCGGGCAGTCGACATGGATCCCCTTTTCCGTAATTTCAGCCAGGCTGCTACTGGCCGCCGTCTTCGGAGCAGTGGTTGGCATCGAACGCGAGTGGCGTAACCGGCCGGCCGGACTGAGGACCCACATCCTCATCTGTGTTGCGACGGCATTGATTGCCATCCTCACGATCGAGATTACCCACCTTCATGTCTTCGACGGTCAGGAAATCACCATCGATCCGATCCGCCTGATCGAAGCCACGACTGCCGGCGTGGCATTTCTGGCCGCCGGCATAATCTTCTTCTCCAAGGGAGAGGTTCAGGGGCTGACCACCGGAGCGGGCATGTGGCTTGCGGGTGCCATAGGCCTGGCGGTCGGGCTCGGGTTCTGGCAGATCGCAGCTTTGGCTACGGTGCTCGCACTTGTCGTGCTGGGTCTTTTGCAGCTGGTGCAGGTCAGGAGCAAGGATAGCAAGTAGAGCCCGGCACCTTTGCCGAGTTCACCTGCCCGAGGTCGCTTAGCTGCCCGAGGTCTTCGACAAGAGCTTCTTCGCGCGCGGTGACACAGGCCAAGCTATATCAGGCTGGGCCTCGGGCTGAAGGTTGTGCAGAACCCAGCGGCAGCGCAGCATCTCTCTTGCTTCTTCGAACGCCGCATTGCGGTGGCCGGGCATATTGAGCGTGGACATCAGGTCATCCGTTCCGAGTTTTGAGGGATCTCCTGTGCGTACTCGCCGGGTGACCTTCAGATATGGCGCTACATAGGCATGAATTGTTTCTGCTGCAATGCACCAAAACCGCCTTTTTGTAACGAAGCCGGCAAATCAAGAAACATTGGTATACGAATGACTTTTTTGGATGGCAACCGAGCCCTCTCGGGCCTACTTCACAACCTTCCACAATCACGTCATGCAGCATAAGGGAATGCTCATCGACCGATTCTGGTGTGGAGCTGTTCTCGGGAAAGCACGAAGCTGCTGCCCCGGAGGTTGACGCAGCCCTCAATGCCGCACTAAGGGGAATGAAGCGCGAACCGGCCGACGGCCAATAGGTCAAAATCCGACGGAAGCGCTAACCCGAGTGATTGAAAAATCACGACGGAGGGATGGCCGAGCGGTTTAAGGCACCGGTCTTGAAAACCGGCGTGGGTGCAAGCCCACCGTGGGTTCGAATCCCACTCCCTCCGCCAAGTCAACCCCTAGAGAGCCTGCCAGCCATAGGGTTTGGCAGCTTTCGGTTAGTGGCCAACTAACCAATCTACTAACCAGTGCCGCTGAGATTAGTGTTAAAGCCATAGCGTACGCTTCATGACGGGGGAGCGATGAGCAGGAAAAAAAGCAATTGTTGCCAGCGAATGCAACCTTGGCAACGCAAGCTTGCCAGCTTGAGGACCCAATTGGCTATGTGTTCAGCGTGTGGAGCAAGATGCGCATCAAACTGAATGAGGTTAGGTTGGTACTCGATAGCGACCCACGTTGGCCTGACTATGCAATCTACGAATCAATGGATGACCCGCTCGACCCGTCTGACGAAAACGACTATGGCCCGACTATGCTGATATGCCTGTATAGCGGCAAAACACACGAGCTTTATCCGGGCGAGGATTGGTCCGACGATCACGAGATTGCCAGTGCTTGGATGAACTGGCATCAGGTTAGCTACCTCTACGGTGACCTGTTGGAACGAACGCGTCGTTAGCGGCCGCGCAAGCCGAAGGGGCACGGAGGTTCTTAGCGATTACCTTTGGCTCGATTATGGGTGATGCAAAGCATCTCGCAGTTCGCTAGGTCAGTGGCGCCACCCTTTGACCAGGAGGCTACATGATCTCCGTCCATTTCACTCCGCGAGTAAATGCGCTGCTTGTTGGAGCCATCACCGACAGCGCAAAGCGGGCAGTTCGACACCCCTTTGGCGTTCGCCTTTTGTGTTTGCTGTTGGTACGCCAAGCCCTTCGTCGTCTCATCGAAGAGCCTGATGGTGAGCAGTTGATGCTCTGCCTCGCCACCTAGCACGTACTCGTAGATGCCCTTCCGAGACTGGACGGCAGGATCGCCGAGCAGGCGCTCAATGGCAGCGTCTACCTTCGCGGGATCGTAGGCCTTCGTGTGGTACGCCTCGTACAAGCGGCCCCATTCCAGCCCGCGCATCTCCTTGTCCGGCGGCCGGGCAATGACGCCGCCGACCCAATCAATAACCGACGTAAAATAGGCCTTTAGCTCGTTGATGTCCGTATCGTTGCGGTGCTGAGCGAGGTAGTGATCGACGGTGACACTCTTCGCGCCAGCGACCCACTCGAGCGCTACCTCCAAAATCTCTTGCCGCTTCGGATCGCCTTTGATGTATGCCGACCATTTCTGCATGTTCGCATTCTGCGAGTTGCTGAATTCAGCCTTTGCGCGGGTGATGAAAAGCCCGGAGTAGATTGCGTTGAGGAGCTCTTGTGCGTTCAGTGGTACACCGGAGATGTTGATCGTTCGGAACCAGTCCTTGATCTCTTTCTCGGTGCCGCTGCACTCATAGACTAACAGCTTGTGATTCATAATTTTGTGCTGATCCTCCCTGGGCAAGGAGGAGAACGTTTGCTCTTTACCGCTCACCTTGATGGCGAATTTTCCGGTGACGAACCTTCCTAGGCTCGTTATGCGCTGCTGCCCATCGAGGACCTCAAGCGTGTCACCTTCCTCGTTGAAGTAGATCAGGCCCAGCGGATAGCCCTTCAAGATCGAGTCAACGACCGCTACATCCTTCTTGCCGTCGTTGTAGATGTAATGCCGTTGATACTCCGGCTGGATAATGAGCTTGCCTGAGAGGCCAAAGAGGCCTTTTCCTTCGAGTTCACTGTAGACGAAGCCCTTGCAGACGTCTTCGACAGTGTAATGCTTGAGGTCCGTTTTCACTGCATTGGCTTTCGCTGGATGAGTACGCGTTTGAAGACCTTAACACCATTCACGACGCCCGACGCGTTCAGATCGTAAACGCCTGGCCTGCCGAACCTCGCTTGGTATGCGTCCCGACATTCTTTAGAAGTATACCAGCGCGTCCGAAGCACGTTGTTGGGATCGTTCGACTCGGTTGTGCCTATGATTTCAAACTGGTCCGGCACGTGCTTGTCCAAGTAGGTAATCGGAACACCCATTACTCCGTTATGATCGCTTGGGATCGCATCGACGTACGGCACCTCGATTGCGTCATAGTTTTCGTAGCGCTGATAGCCCGTTCCCTTTATCTGCTGATGTTTGCTAAATTTGATGTTGTCGGCAACGGTCATCAACTGCATCGGCTGATGGCGTCGCCCGTGATCAAGGCTCGTGAACCAGCACGAGTTGCCAAGGCGGGTGTAATTACGCACATTGTCAGACGGATAGCCAAGCTTCTCAGCCTTCAGGCGATCAGACGAGGCAATTTTGGCGCCTTTCGGAACTCCGAAAACCATATCGGTGGTGTTCCCGGTGGCGCCTTTCCAGAGCCGGTTGCCCTGGATCATCGGGAAGATTTCCTTGTACGTGCTGGCGTTGCTGTTGCCGATAACGGTGAAATTTTTACCGCCTTCTACAATCCAAGACACAAACTCACGGAAGAGACTGAACGGCGGGTTGGTGATGATAACATCGGCCTTATCGCGCAGCGCCGTGACCTCTTCGCTCCGAAAGTCGCCATCGCCTTCAAGGTACTCCCATCGCAGATCATCGATGTTGACCACTCCGTCACCGCTGACATCGGTCGGCTCAAGCACAAACTTCTTGCCCTGGGTCCGCGTTTTTACCTCATCGTAGTTAGGATCATCCACCTCGAAGGCCGTAGGGTGGTAGAATTTACCGTTGGGGTTGCTGTCCGGCGCAAACGACGTGGAGATCAACTTTTTGATACCGTAATCGGTGAAGTGCAGGGCGAAAAATTTTGCAAAGTTCGACCACTCTGGATCATCACATGGAAGCAGGACCACTTTGTCTCGAAACACGTTGGGATCATACTCGAGATAGGCGTTCATCTCCCGCTCGATGTCGGCCCATTGGGTGTAGTACTCATCGAATTTGGCGCGCTTGGCTTCGGCCAGATGTTTGTTCAGCGTCTTGTCAGCCACTTGGCCCCCCCAGCAAGGCGCGCCGCTGTAAGTCAGAAGCGCTGGACCTACCCATAGCCTCATCCGCCGCTATGGCGCAACCGGTTGTTCCCGACTTGTTCCGGAGCCACACAAGGGCGACACAATGCGATCGCTGAAAGTGCAAATTAGTTCCAGCATCGGCTTGATGCCGCGTCGGAGAAACTGAAACACATCTGCGCAAACCTTTGGCGGAGAACCCCTCCGCCCCTTCGTATGTTTTTTAATGGCATTTCGCAGTGACCAACCTAACTGGATAACCATTGCACACTAAACTCTCGACTGCGGGGCAGCTCGGAAATGTGTGCCAAGAGGCAATGGAGCAGTTAGCCAGGGCCATGTCGCGAAACGACACTCAAGCAAAAGGTCACGCAACTTTCATTGCGTGACCTTTGTGTGCAACTCGGCAGGGGAGTCGGAATCGAACCGATTTAGCGCCGTTTTAAACGGCGAGCCTTACCAATAGGCGAGTCCCCCCGATCAAAATGTGGCCCAAAATAGACCTCCATCGGTTCGAGTTGTACACCGCTTAGATGCGAATGGCGCGCAGCAGTTTCAAGACCCATGGATCGAAAAAGTCCTGTAATGAGAGCACGCTGGATTCTCCGTAGGTGCTTCAACGGCCAGACAGCAGCTGGCTTTACCCATTGCTCGGCCCGACTCTTCATTCCTTTTCGGTCCGGTCCGTCCGGCTGCATCTAAGTTCGAGTGGTTAGCTGCAATGAACGAAATACTCTCAGCGTATCTCTGTCGGCACTTTTGGCCTGGTTGCTACTCAGGCGGTTAGACGATGCGCTCCCATTTCGTACAGGCAGCGAACGCGAGATGGATCTTGTTTCGAATCTCCTCAAACAGTTTGCTATCTTTGGAAATGCTGCCAGGATTTAATTTTTCGCAAATCGCGATCACTGCATGGGCCAAGTGCTTGCCGCCGTTAGGGTAGGCCTCACAATTATCGATCACGCTGAACACCCGACCCGGGTTGGCGGGAATGGACAAGTTTCTTACATCCTCGACGGTACAGGCTTTCACCTGCTGAAGATGATTTTCTTGGGGGCTGAACCCTTCCAGAATGTCCACAATTTGATCGAGATTAGCTCCATTGTGCGGAGGATCAGACAAGCGCCAGACAGACAGTTCTCCAGCTAAAAGGTGGTTAGACCTAATGAAGCTGTTCTTGAGCTTACCCTTGCTAAAGTGCATCGGATCGTACGCGCCACGACATATTTCCTCGTCGCCGGAAACCGGTCCGGGCGATATGTCTGGGTCGACAGATACCTGCTCTCTTGGGCAGATTTCAGGGCAAAGCATTCGAGGTCAGCAAACTTTCGAAGTCGGGGTCACCTAAAATTGTCGCAACCTCTCCGATGTGAAGCTCTCGTGCTGGCCGATCTTTCCCTTCAAGGGAACTAAACGTGACAATGATTCGGTGCCCCCCGAAGAATGCTATGGTTAGGCTGTTTGCGGCATTCTCATCCAACCACCGCAACGAGACGAACCCATCGTCCTGGTCCACTTCCACCTCGGGTGTAACGACACCCTGTGGAAGGAACGCGTTCAAAAACTGGATATCTAAGAGGATCGAGGGGCTAGGTGCTCTACTCCCCTGGCCGGCCCACCCGTCTGGTAGACGCCCCAATTCATGGATCGCCAGCCCAAGAGGACCGCTCCACCCCTCGTACAACGAAATTAAAGCAGGTCCCGCCATCAGCATCTGACGATCTGCCACGACGCGCGATAGGACAGGTGAACCCATCGGATATCTACCACTGGGGCCGACAATAGCCGCCCCGAGAGGATTTCCCCCAAAAACTCCGATGTTTTGGCCATGGGCTAATTGAAATGCAACTGGCTCATCTACGAAGCCAATATTTGTGCCGCCGCCAGTAGAGGTCAATGATTTAGGCTGATAGTGGTCTAAAGTCATAAAACGGCTATGACGTTCGAACATGTCCGAGCCTGAACGTCTCACAACCATACGCGAAGGGGCTGGCACAACGTCAGAAGGGTCAGGCTCTTCATAAAAATCGGAAAGAAGGTCAAACATCGCGTTAGCTTTAGTCGAAAGACTAGCCAAGTCGCTCATCACTGCCTCCCAAAGCCAAACCAATCTTATTCGTCATCTCAGACTTAAGCAATCGAAGAAGCAGCCGTTTGTTTTGGCTATGCATTCGCGACATCGATACGTCAATCATCGAGGGAATGGTGTCAAATAAATTTGCAATAGAAATAGATGCAGCAAACCGTTCCTGCTGAAGATGTGTAACGCCGATAGCCCATCCGCGCTGATCAGATGAGGGAGCCGCATCGGCGTTGAGATGGTTCAGAGTTGCCATTGAGTCGCCGGATGTCTCAAACCAACCCACATTCGAATGCCACGCACCTTTGGTGGCGAATATGGTCGGACTGAGATATCCAGAATTTTCGTAAAAAAGGTTGCCGAGCTTATAATCCTGATGTGCAGATATGAAAACGTCGCGGACCGTCAACTCGATAGATGCAAGCTGAAGCGCACTCTGCGCATCGGCGAGCCTTGAACATGCCATTCTCAAATAACCCGACGCAGCATCCCAAACTCGCTTCCATCGCGTGTACAGGAGGCACTCCACGGTAACTTGGTTACCGCCCACCTCCATCGACCAATTTGCTACGCCATTCGGCCTCAAAAACGCGAACGTAGCCACTGGAACGGTTATCCTTTTCGGCCCCGCCTCGACGGTTGCCTCATTTAGGAGAAATGCTGGAAGCGTTTCTGACCAAGCTGAATGCGCCTCTAGCACTTGCTGCACCGCATCCGGAGCAATCAAATTCCTGAACGCCAACACGAACTTGACGCTCTGGATCGCATGATCTTCATTGATTGGTCGGAACGCGCTTTTGTCGATCAAGGCGAAATCCGCATCTCAATCATCGAATCATCCCCAACGTACATAGTGCTTTTCGCACGACTCTCAACGTCGTCAACGCGATTTGCGAGTCTCAGACGCGAACTCCTGCGAGCAAAAGCGGTTGTATTACACATTTCGTTAACGCACCATCCACACAACCCCCTGCGACGCACAACTCACAACACCTTTACCGAGCACCGTAGCCGCAACTGGATCATACCGCCTTAAGTGCTCATTCTACGCCAGGTAGGAATCGCTCACGGCAGATTTCATTTAGAATGGCAAACTCGATTGGATGCGCCGCGCGTGCTGAGCTGGTGAAGTAGGAGATGTCGCCAAACGCTTGGTGGTCCATCCCTGTCGCGGCGTAGATCGATCCTCTGAACACTTCCGCAAAGAACGCCGAGTTTGGAAAGCACGTAACGAGCCTCCGGTTCCTAGCTTTCTTCGATGATCGCGGTTTCTCGCGACTGAGGAAGCTCATTAACTTAAGTAGCCCTAGCCCGTCCAAATTGAGCTTGCACCGGTCCGTGTCGTAATGCGTCGGACCATCGGTGACGTCGACGCGATCAGCATCAATTGCCAGCCAGCTTTTCTGCCTGTTCGGCACCCTTCTGATTTCAAGGACTGTGCTGCGATGGACATCGAATTGAAGCCGAAGAGACGGGACGTAGTAGAAGCCTGACGGAACTTGGTTCATGAGATCATCCCTACATAAACGTCGCGTGCGTTTTCGGCGGTGATGCTGATCGGATCGCCATAAAGCGCGATCCGAACGGCAAGCGGCAATGTCGGTCCCATCCAGCCACCTTCGATCATCGCTGTGTACAAAGCATCCGGCTGCACGAACTGCTGTCGCCAAGTTTGGTGAAGCCGACGCCATTCCGCGTAGATGATGCGTTGCTGGTCGTTCAATCTTGCTAGGTCCGGGCCACCGCCGTTGCGACGGACAGCAGCGGAAATAGCGTCGATGCGTCGCCACTCATCGCGCCATCGTGCCATTGCCGGCAATCATCTGTTCAAGCTGTTGGATGCGCTCGCGGAGTTGTTCAAGTTCGCCAATTTCATTGAGGCGCGCGACTGTTGCAGCTATCGCCCTTCCCTCTTCCGGTGTGAGATCGCCATTGGCAAGCGCGGTTGCGATAGTTGTTGGCGACATGTCGTCCAATTCAACCGGGCGATCCTTGGGCAGAATACGGTTGAGCACGAACACCACCGCTTCCCAATCGCCCTTTTCCAGCTTCGTACGCAATTGTTCAATAGCATCGTCTTTCATGCCGCGAACGGCAGTCAGCGCTTCGTTGCTGATCCTGTTTTTGCTTCCCTGCGGCCGACCCGGATTGTTTGGTGCAAACCGCCCATTTGGCAGATGCAGGACCGTAGATGAACGCTCTGTATCGGACATGCTCAAACCCACTTCACTTTTACGCCCCGGCGGTCCAGCCAGGCGGCTATGTTGGCGGTTGCAGTGAATGAGGTGTTCTGCCCGCGATATGCAGTTGGGAACCCATGGTGTTTGCGCCAGTGGTGAAGCTTCTGCCGCGAAGCGCCATCGAATGCCGCGCTCACTTGTGCGGCATTCAGTTTTGCGACGGTTGGTAAATTCACCGTATCGGGAAGCGGTATGCTCATGCCGCTTTTCCTGTAAGCAGATCGAATGCCGCGTCGTGCGAGAGATCGGTTGCTAGCGCCACAGCGGCGACGATAGAACGCAAACTGCTTTCCGCTGCCGCGACAACCTCTCCGCGGGCTTCGTGCCGCTTTAGCGCCTCCGCAGCAGCCTTCTCTACGCCCGGAACGTCCGGACCACTCGCGGCCGGGCTGGCAGCGTTCGGTTGCAGCTGATAGTCGGCCTGCAAACCGGTCATCCGGATATGCGCTTGGATAATGTGCCGCCGCTCGACAAGCTGCCAAATGTTGTCATCGACGCCATCAAAAAAATCCCGGCCGGCAGCGACCAAAGCGCTTGTTTGCTCAACGCTGGCCCGCTCCGCGAATGCCGCTCGCTGGGCAGCCGGCATTGCTGCGAACTTGGCAACAATCATAGGGAAGAAAACCGGATCGCCCGAGCGGTACGCCATTGCCACGCTTTTTGAAGCTTTGGCAGCGGAGGCTTCGGAAATTACTGCCGCCTGTGCCGCCTGATACGGCTTGCCAACTGTGCGGGAAACTACGCCTCGCAAATCTTCGGCGCGAGCGTTGGGCTGCAACCGCTCATTTGCGGCGGCTATCTGGTCAGCCAGGACGGGAAACACGTTGGCGAGCGCGGCAAATTGTGGTGCGAAGGCCACGTTCTTGGCGACCGTTTCCATTGGAATGACCGCGACTTCGGGATGAGCCGCTCCACTGTCCCCGCTGATCGTGAGTAGCGCCGCGCGGTCAGTGAGTTGGTAGGAAGATTTCATAGCTCTGTTCCTCATGGGTGATGTGATTTGGTTTTTGTACTCATGAAGCTGCAAAGCGGTCAAGCGCCTATATTTATTTATACATCTTTAATCTAAAAAAATGGAAAGTATTGGCAATCATCAGGCCAATTGCGACGAAACTTACAACAATTATATTATACAATCATCGCATTTATTCAACGATGACCATCGCAACGACCGCGCATTGATCGTCGCAATCGAGACGGAGCGGATCAATTCGATTGGTGAAATGGGTTAGTCGACCACTATCGCTGCCGATCATCGAAACGATTTCAACAACTTGGACGTAATATCGAGCGGACGTAACGTCCGCTTGGAAAGTTGGGCGGTTTTAACAGGTCACCGCTGTCACCAGCGCCCAAGCCCTGTAGAGGTGACAGGAAATGCCCGGTTCCATGGCGTGTCATCACTGTCACCAGTGTCACCACTAAGATTCTAGACAGTGATGGGAAAACACGCGTCACAAGGGATACGGAAAATGAAGTAATATAGGGAAGTCACTAGAGCCACACGGTGACAGCGGTGACACAGCCCGTCCAACGGCTGTTGATCGCAAATTTGAGCCGTCCCTACGAATTTCGAACGTATTGCCAACTCCGATCATTCCCGCACCGAATTTGTTTTCGCACGTATCCGGCTCGCATCAGGCCGTGAGCAATTCGTTTGTTGACGCTGCTATTCATCCGTTCAAAGGGAATGCCGAGGATCGTAGAAACCTGCGAAATCGTTACCGGCGAGCTGCCTAGCGAGGCCGCGTAAACACCAATCCGCTCCTCCCAAGGGTCAAGCTCGCGGCGCTCGTCCTGCTCGGCTTCTGCTAGACTCGCTTGTTCGCTATCGAGCCACCAACGCTCACCGGCTCGATACCGGGTAAATGCTTCGGCCCATAACTGGTCACGGTCGCGCCTGATCGCCGCAACGTTGATCGTGCCGCACATCAGCGGCCAAAATCGCCGGTTGCCCGTCTGGTCCTTGAGGTAGTGCTCATCATTTGTCGTTGCGATGAAGACGGATTGGCGCGGGTGGTCGCCCGTCGAGCGCTCATAGGGCGCGCGATAGGTGTCCGTTGATCGGGCCATGAATTTCTTGATGGTTTCAATATCGGCACGTCTCAACGCCGACAATTCGGAAAGCTCGATAATCCATTTTCCCGCCAACTGGATTGCGGCATCCTTAGTGTGCAGATCGGGCAATTCGTCAGTGAACCATAGCGGCCCGGCAAGCATGGCGATTGCGCTGGATTTGCCGCTTCCTTGTTTGCCTTCGAGGATCACGACGTTGTCCATCTTGCATCCGGGTTGCATGATCCGCGCAACAGCACCAATCATAAATTTGATCGCGATGGTTTGGGAGTAAGGCGTGTCGGCCGCGCCAAAATAGCGGCCTGCGAGTTGCGGCAACCGCTGCACACCGTCCCATGTGATGCTGTTGAGGTAGTCGCGCACTTGGTGGCGCTTGTGCCTATTTGCGATGATCGCCACGGCATCGTGCACGGTATCTTTACCCGGCTTTACGAAGAGCGCTTGGACGTAGAGTTGGCAATGAATGGTGTCCAATTCGGTCCATTGCCGGGGATAGGTTGAATTCCTGTCCCATGGCAATGGATGCATCGCCAACACCGTCTGCGTGAACTCGTCAAATGCGACTGGTAGATTTCCGTGCAGGACTTTCACGGTCTCGATCAACGTGTTTTTGCCGTTGTCGCCCGTCGCTGTCGAAATGATTTCAACGTAACCGTCACCAGGCGGTGGCGGTGATCCTGGCTGCAATGGCGGCACGTTGCCGTTGTTGCCAAGTATCTTCAGGGGGTCCAGCCGTGGCGGCTTGCCGTAAGCTCTCCAATGGATCGCGGGCCAGCCAACTTCTGTGCTGCGAAGGCTGCTCCATTGCTTTTCGTTTTCGCCTGTGTCGTTGCCATCATAGCGTGCGCACCACGTTGACCAGATTTCGAAGAGCTGCCGTTCGCTCCCAAGCGTCCAACCGGATTGTTTGAATGCTGCGGTCATACTGATCCACTGCGAGCGATCTAGCGTGTTTGGATCAACGTTATGAAGCGCAACAGCCAACTCATTGAGCGATGGCGCTGCGAGCGTTGGCTCCCCAAGCTCATGCCTACTGCCGGCGCCCTTGATCACGTTGATATCAGCCAGGGCGATTTCTAGCGCCCCGATGTCGTAGTGCCGCCCGAATCCCTCAAGCCGCCAGCACGTCACCAAATGCGGTTGTTGCGGGTTCTTGAGGTGGTAGCTGCCCGGCAATCTCATGACCCTTGCCGCGTCAATTACAGCCCCGTCGCCGTTGAATAGCTGTCTCAATTTGCGCTGCACAACGGTGAAACGATCATTGCCCGCAAATGGCTGGACGGTCCAGTACACGTGGTAATGCTGGGGGGACGACTGGACCGCAAAGGCCGGCGAGAGGTTGAATGCCGTGGCGCGTTCGTAGTTGGCCTGCGCACTCACGTTGTCGAGATCAATGTACTGCGCCCGAATCGCTGTGACGTTGGATAGCTCACGCCCTTTGCCGTCCAATTCTGCGATGACGGCGAAGATGCCGTAACCATTGTTGTTGTGCTGGGCGATAGCGGACCAGGCATCTACCAAAGTGGCGCGGAACGGTATTGCCGGCCGGCTACGGTCTTCATCATGGATGGCGCGCCAGTCGATCAACGCTGTTGCCGCCTGGTTGCCAGTGATCGCATTCACGAATGAAGCTGCCTGGTCGTAGGACAGCGCCAGCGCATTGCCAGCCGGCAGGACTGGAGCTATAGAGGTATTCATTCCTAGAGCCTTTCAGCCCGGCTTTCGAACGTTCAATGCGAGCCGGGTTTTTTCTGGGTGCGGCAGAGCTCTTCTCCGTCGAACCGTGTTCAACTAAGACGCTGATTTCGTCTGATAATTGCGCCTTGAGCGGATCGCGCCGACGCGGCGCTAACCAATTCAACTAGCCATCAGGCCGCGTTCGCTCGTTGCTTCTGCAAATATTCGAGCACATCGATGCGTAGATAACCGACTTTGCGAGCGCCGATTTTCAACTTAGGCGGAAAAGCCGGATCGGCCTTTTCGAGACGCTGGCGCGAGGTGTCGGAAATGTGGAGCAAGGCGCAAAGCTGATCGCGCGTGAGTAGGACTAAGGCATCCTGCATGGGTGCGTTCCAATTTATCTAGGAAATTGAAGAGTTTGCAGGCATCCACCTACGAGCACCCTTTTCAAGGGCTGGGCCATCCGGCCCGTGCGGCCCCTCGCGTATCCTCGCTACGGCGCACTTGGCTACGCGTATCCTCGACGCAGCAACCGCAATCGATCACAGCTAGCCATGTTTAGTCAAAAAGAATGGCCCGAAAGCCGGGCCACCAATTAGTTATCCACAGGCAATAATAATCCATTGCGAACGTCAAAGCCTATGCAACAAACCTTTGCCATTGCTCGCGGTATTCGTTGTCATTGGCGATAGTTAGAAAGTCTGCCCACTGCTGCATTAGTTGTTTGCGGCGTAGAAGACCATCGCCCCTACGATAGGCAGCTATCGTCTTGTCTTTTTGCACATGCGCAAGCGCTTGTTCAACGATGGTGTCAGGGTGAAGGGTTGTTTCTGCGGCCCAATCGCGGAAGCTGGATCGAAACCCGTGAACGGTTAATCCCGGTCGCATTCCTCGCAATTGCTCCAGCATGGCCATATTGCTCAAGGGCTGGTTGCGTCTCGCTCCAGGAAAAACATAGGGATGATCCTTGAAGCGGGGCAGCCCTTTCAACAATTCAACTGCAGCGCTGCTCAATGGAATTCGGTGCTCAATCCCGGCTTTCATTCGCTCCGCTGGAATGATCCAAATCGCGTTGCCAAGATCGAATTCATCCAACGTTGCGAGCAGAGTTTCGCTCGTGCGGGTCGCGCAGAGGATCGTCAGCACAAGCGCTTTCGCCGAATAATCTGTTTTGTTGCGCAACGCCTGCATAAAGGCCGGCACTTCGACAAAAGCCATTGCCGCATGATGGCCTCTCGATTGTTTGCCTTTCTTACCAAGCCAATGCTCAAGGCAATCTTCCCATTTTGCCGGGTTGGAATGGTCCTTCCACAGGGCTTTGATTTGAGGGTTTGCGCTGCCTAGCGCCTTCGATTTAGCTGCGGCTATGACAGTCTCGATGCGCATGCGCACGCGGGAGGCTGTCTCTGGTACAGCGTCCCAAAGTGGCAGTCGCTTTCCGTGTCGTATGTGCGGCTGCTGCAAGACCGCTAGCACGTCATCAACGCCGATTTCATATGGCAGCTTGCGCCCGATCTTTGGATAGACGAGGGTTTCGAGCGTGCTCGACCACTGGGCCGCGTGTTTGTCGTTGCGCCAGTTGGCGGAGTGGGTCGCGACGTAGTCCTGCGCAATATTTTCAAACGTGTCATCGCAAGTGGTCTTCGCCGGCGTAGGCTTCAACGTTGCGAGCGGGTCGATGCCGCCTTTCACTTGGTCGCGGTGTTCAATTGCGGCCATTTCCAGCTCTTTGAATTGCCGGTCGCTGATAGGGTCGCTGTGTGGCGCTAGAGTCATTACGCGGCGGCTGCCGGCGAAGGTATATCTAAATACCCAAGTCGCTTTGCCGGTCTTTGCCAGTGCGAAACAAAGCCCGTTGCCATGGGACCACAGATTGGCCTGTCCGGCTTTGATGCGGTCGCGCAGTTCGCGATTAAGAGTGTCGATTTTCGATGCCATTGCGAAGGCTCCTAGGTTGGTGCGGTTGCCCGGACTAACCTTCTTGAAGCCTTCCGCAGATTTGTTGGCTAGCTATGGCTATCCAAAATCGAACGAAATCAACAGGTTGGCTACTTGCGACTAGTCAAGACTAGGCACATAATCGGCCACTCCCTCCGCCACCATGTGACAAGCGCAAAGATGAGAGCTGCAAGAAGGCTGGTGAATTGGAGTGTCCGAGATCTCTCAGCGCAGTCTGAAGTTCGTCGCAACACGATCACCAATATCGAAACAGGCAAATCCGGTGGTGACCGTGACGCGATCTCAAAGCCCCAGCGGGCTCTGGAAGCGGCGGGCTTCGATTTCATTCCAGAGAACGGCGGCGGCGCCGGGATGACGTTGCGCAAGCCCACGGGGCCATACTTGTAACGTTACAACTTTATCGCCGGTCTTTCGTTGAACGTGCCCTTTGCAGCCAATCAGGTGTCTCAGTTTTAGATTTTGGAGCCTGGGGTTTACTTCCAATTAGACCAGGGTTTAGCTCCAATTAGCTATCTGCCACGATCCAACCTTTGTCGATTCATCCTTGACCTATCTCTTGGTGCTGAGTTCAAATAGCGGCGACGAGGAGGAGAAAAAATGAACTTGAGATCGGTGATTTGCGCGGGCGCCTTGGCAGTTCTAATGGTGGGCCCAACCCTTGCCAAAGAGGGAAACAACGGCAACCACTATGGCTGGTACAAGGGAGGTGTGACTCGCTCTGCTCCAGGGCCTGAAATTGGTGTTGGTTTGCCAGCGTTGCTTTTCGGTGGCTATCTCTGGTATCGGCGCCGGTCCAAGCAGCGAGGCGAGCGCTGACGCTTTCACCAGGACCACGCGATGCATCAGCGCATCAATCGCACCGGGCCTGCTGAACAACCGGGATTTACCCTCGACAAAATGCCGGTCTCCCAAGCGGCACGCACAAACGCCCTTTCGCTTCTGCTGCCACCAGGAAGCGGTCGATCTCGTCCTGCGATAACTGATTTGAAGGTTGGTCCTGGCCATGGTAGCGACTCCGTTGAAGGGATCGCCGCAACGAGAGCCCGGCCGGCTGGCAAGGGCGATGCTTGGCCGCTTAAACAGAAACACCGAGACGATTTGGATGCGCGCCCGGGCTAGTCGCAAACGGCAACTCCGGTCAGGCGGTAGCTGTAAAGTCCTCGCTTCAAAAGCTGGAATCTACCACGGGTGGCCGACGAGAGACGCCGCTATGTACAAGGCAGCTCGTTGCACAGGAGCATTGTCCGACTACTCTTAGCCTACAATAGCGAGCACCGGGCACTCCAAGAAGTTCACCAGCCTCTGCTGAGGTCGATCGAGCGCCTCACCGCCAAAAGGCCACGTGTATTCAGTGGCATCTCACGGGGCCGGCGCAGCCGCGAGAGCCGGGTAGCCCATTGGATTAATTGCCCAATTGCTGACACGTATATACTTAGGCAGTGCGGGGAGGAGAACTAATCATACCCGCAGTGACCGGTGCGGTCTGCACCCCCAACGAGAGCCCCGGGCCGCACCGGCTATTCCTTCAGGCTGAGTGGACGCCGCTCTGCGACGCCGCATCACCTCCGAGAGCAGATCCAAGATCCTTACGACCTCGCCGGCGATTTCATTAGCGCCGATACCGGCTCTCTCAGCCGCTGCCACAACTGGTCTTCCAAGTAGTCGGCCTTTACCGGGTCGCCCCGCGCTATAACGCGCAGTTGCTCTGCCACCCACTTGTCGAGGAACTTCAGTTCGTGCGCGCTTGATCCTTATCGAGACGACATCGGCCTTGGCCGTCTCAGGAAGGTTGTTGGCGATCCATCGATCGAGGAAGTTGATGCCGCGTATGCTCATCAAGACGTAAGGCAACGGCCTTTATTAGGTCCCGCTCACGAGCTTCCGCCGCGGAAGAACGGTTGCCGTACGCATCGTGAACGTGGCAACTGCGGCCTAAAGACGGGGCGATGATGAAAGTTGCACGCCAAGCCGCTCGTTCTTTCGCCATCGCACCACTGCACGGTAGCTGGTGTCATCTGCGTGCACGTGAAGGACGAAGCGGTCTGGAATTGCAAACCCGGCTTTCACCCTTAACTCTGCTCCGTGAGCGTGCTGGTTACTCACCGAGCAATTGATTCTGGCCTCGCCAGCGACGATTGTCGCATCCTTCAGGACAATCTCGCGGGCATGGGATCGCCGCTCAATTGGTGGGTCGATTGGGTCCATTCTCTTATTCCTCTCGGAAATCCTGCAGCGAAGCGTGCCGCAAATCTTCTTCTCCGCGCAAGTGCTTAACGAGACCAATTAGACCTGGCTTAAAAACACGCGTGCCGGCTAATCGCTGCGGCTAAAGACGGCAGCTGCAAACCAGCCATCGCTTTCGCGCCGTTCAAGGCCGCCGCAATGGACCAGCGCGTTTTGATGCAAGCAGGCAAGAGTGCTGCCCTCACAATGCTGGATGACGTGAGCAAGGATATGCCTTCGCTCCTTGAAGCGCTACTGAGCCGGCGAACCCGCTGCATCTTGGAGAAGCAGCGGGCCCGACCGTCATCACTCGGCCCATAGCGGCAGGAGGGTTTGTACTGCCGCATCACCCAACTTCGCTATCTGGTACCCGTTCCTTCGAAAGGCAAAAATTTGCGCCGTCAAAATGCAAAAGCCCGCGGGCGTGAGCCGCGGGCGCAAACCGGCTTACCTGCAGCCAACGTTCTCAGGTTACCGGTTCTTGCGGCGGAACTGCGCCCAGGCCGTTGGCCCAGCGGTGACTGTTGACAGCTGCTGCCGCCTGGTCAGCGTTGGTTTGGCGTAAGTCCGACCGAAATAGGACGTTGGTCCGATAGACGTTCAGACTGGAGCCCAAGGTAGGAACAATCTGCCTGTAATCGGGTTCGGTTTTAGGCGGCCAAGCTTGGTGCTGTCGCCAGGTTCAAAAGGAGAAAGCCATGAGAACGCAACTTATCAGCGCTGGTGCAGCGCTTATGCTATTGGCCGGCGCCGGCGCTGTCGCAGCGCAAGATGTGATCATTACACCGGAACAGGACACGGTCGTCCGCACATACGTGAAGAAGCAGCCGCTGGCCTCGGTGAAGCTTCCGGGTGTGGAACTTAATGTCGGCACGGCTTTGCCTGAGACGGTCGAGCTTTACGAGGTCCCCGACGTCAAATACCGGTATGTCGTGGTCGACAACCGCACCGTTCTGGTGGACCCAAGCACCCGGAAAATTATCAAGGTCTACGACTGATCGAATGGCTGTCGCCCGCCGCCATTCCTGGCGGCGGGCTGCGGGTTTCACATGGTAAACGCGCTCTTTCGCCTCCCTGGCGCTCCAATATTCTCTTCAGCTTTGCACCTTCCACATCGGCCTCCTCAAGGCTCACTGTCGAAAACCGGCGTTGCCGCCATCACCGTGCACGGCGTCGGGTGGGTGTGGCGCAACCGATAACGTCCCTGCCCTTCTCAGCTGTCCTCGATCTGCACCGTGACGTTACCCGTGTAGAGGCTGGCGACTCCAGTCGTCGTCGCTATGGTCGGGAGCCGAACTGACCAGTGTGCTTGATCGATCGCCTGCCCGGCAGAGTTGTCCGCAGGGAGGACCGAGCTAGGATATCGCCGAGGTAAAGCACCGTTTATTTGATTTCCCGGTCAAGATATGCTGCTTGTCGCGCCCATGAAAAAACTCTGCCTGATCGTCTTCACATTCCTGACGCTGGCCTGGCCGGCGCACGCAATGGACGCCGCTTTGCGCGCCGGCCTGCTGAAACTCGATCCACAGACCCGGCTCGAACAGCGATGCGACGCGGAGGTTCTGGATCGCATCAGCCATGACGACCACAAATACAAGGCCGACCGCGTCGTCGCATACGCCTTTGCGACCCCCGTCATGGAAGCCGATGCCATCCGCAGCCCGGGTGCCGCCTTCCGCAGCAAGGGGCAATGGTACCGGCTGAAGTTCAAATGCGAGACGGCGCCGGACCATATGGAGGTCCTGCAATTCCGCTACCGCATCGGCGACGAGATCCCGCAAGCCGACTGGGCGAAGTACAATCTCTACGACTGAGTTCTCTCAGGCAGAACGAGCTTTCCCTCTTCGCGTGGTTTTCGGCGTTGCCCCAGAAGCAACTGCAGGAAAATGTGCGTGGTTTTTCCGGGGAAAGCGCGCGGCCATTTCCCCAGGGAATTGCGAAAAAACAAAGAGATAGAGCGGTTCGGCGCTTCTATGAAACGGTGGACCGCCTTAGCGCTCCCTTGACGGGTGGAACCCATCCGGTTAGGCGTCCAAATACTCGAAGCGAACACTCAACAAGCAAGGGGCTTCCAGTCGATGGAAATTTTCACCGCCGCAGGCTTCTCCGCCCTGCTCCAGGTCATCGCCATCGATCTCGTGCTCGCAGGCGACAATGCCATCGTCATCGGCCTTGCCGCCGCCGGTCTGCCCACCGACCAGCGCAAGAAGGCTATTCTCGTCGGCATCGCCGCTGCCACAGTGCTGCGCATCTTCTTTGCCCTGATCACGCAATGGCTGCTCGCCATCGGCCCCATGCTTCTCATCGCCGGCGGTCTGCTGCTGCTTTGGGTGTGCTGGAAAATGTGGCGCGAGCTGCGTGTCACGCACGAGCAGGAGCATGACGCGACGGAATCGCTGTCCGATGCCGACTACAACAAGGATGGGACTGTCGGCGGCAAGGGACCGCGCAAGACCTTCGCCCAGGCCGCATGGCAGATCGTCATTGCCGACGTTTCGATGTCTCTGGACAACGTCCTTGCCGTCGCGGGCGCAGCGATGGACCATCCGACGGTCCTGATCATCGGCCTGGCGCTGTCGATTGCGCTGATGGGCTTCGCCGCTTCGTTTGTCGCACGGCTCCTGCACAAGTATCGCTGGATTGCCTATATCGGCCTGCTGATCATCCTCTACGTCGCGATCAAGATGTTCCTGGATGGTGCCGTGCAGCAGTTTCCCGAGCAGTTCTCGTTCCTGGCGCCCTGGTTCGGACCGAGCCATCACTGAGCTTTGCCTCTTGCGGCGGCTCGGCTCGCATTGCGCCAGACCGTTGGCGCTTTGCTTGATTGCGGAACTGTGCTACTGCGCCGCGAAAATGCAGCTCCCGTGAGAGCTCAAAAGATCGACAGCTATTGAGACTTCCGGGCCGGACCTCAGGGTTTCCGGCCCGTATCCATTGGAAACCGCAAAAATGTCCGCAGCCCCTCGCGTCAGTTTCGTCAGCCTTGGATGCCCGAAAGCCCTTGTGGATTCCGAGCGCATCATCACGCGCCTGCGCGCCGAGGGATATGAGATCGCGCGCAAGCATGACGGCGCCGACCTCGTCGTCGTCAACACCTGCGGCTTCCTCGATTCTGCCCGCGACGAGTCGCTCAACGCCATCGGTTCGGCACTGTCGGAAAACGGCCGGGTCATCGTCACCGGCTGCCTCGGCGCCGAGCCGGACGTGATCCGCGAGAAGCACCCAAACGTCCTCGCCATTACCGGCCCGCAGGCCTATGAAAGCGTCATGGCGGCGGTACATGAAGCCGCTCCCCCGAGCCACGATCCCTATATCGACCTGTTGCCACCTCAAGGCGTGAAGCTGACGCCGCGCCACTACGCGTATCTGAAGATTTCCGAAGGCTGCAATAACCGCTGCACCTTCTGCATCATCCCGGCGCTGCGTGGCGACCTCGTCTCGCGGCCGGCTGCCGATGTGCTGCGCGAGGCCGAGAAGCTGGCCAAGGCCGGCGTCAAGGAGCTGCTGGTCATTTCGCAGGATACCAGCGCCTACGGCATCGACATCAAGTACCAGACGTCAATGTTTGGCGACCGCGAGGTTCGGGCGAAGTTCCTCGACCTGTCGGAAGAACTCGGCAAGCTCGGCATCTGGGTGCGCATGCACTATGTCTACCCCTACCCGCATGTCGCCGACGTCATCCCGCTGATGGCTGAGGGAAAAATCCTTCCCTATCTGGACATTCCCTTCCAGCACGCCTCGCCGCAGGTGCTGAAAAACATGCGCCGTCCCGCGCATGGCGAAAAGACGCTCGAGCGCATTCGCGGCTGGCGCGATGTGTGTCCCGACCTTGCGATACGCTCGACCTTCATCGTCGGCTTTCCCGGCGAGACGGACGAGGATTTCGAGATGCTGCTCGACTGGCTGGACGAAGCCAGGATCGACCGCGCCGGCTGCTTCAAATACGAGCCGGTTCGCGGCGCCCGTTCCAACGATCTCGGCCTCGAACAGGTGCCGCAGGAGATCAAGGAAGCGCGCTGGCACCGCTTCATGCAGCGCCAGCAGAAGATTTCGGCGACGCAGCTGGCCAAGAAGGTCGGCAAGCGCCTGCCGGTCCTGATCGACGAGGCGCATGGCACCTCGGCCAAGGGCCGCACCAAATATGATGCGCCCGAGATCGACGGTTCGGTGCATATCCAGTCGCGCCGTCCGCTGCGCCAGGGCGACATCGTCACCGTCAAGATCGACCGCGCCGACGCTTACGATCTTTACGGCTCGGCGGTTTAGACAACCACCAAAAGGGCGCCTGTACGGCGCCCTCCGATTTTTGACGCACCCGCTTTAGGCGGTGCCGCTTTTCGTCAGAGCTTCACGGCCTCGATTGCAGCCAGCGACCGGTCGATCGCCTGATTGATGGTCTTGTCCAGTCGCGTGCCCGCCGAGCCGGCCGCGACCGCGGACAGCCGTGCAGCAAATCCCAGATGAAAGTCCACAAACCAGTCGGGATGCGGTTCTGGCTCCGGAATCGGCGGCCACCACGGCGGAAGCTTCGGTATCTTCGGCCGCGTCGGGCACCAATCGTCAAGGTCGCTCATCAACGCCTTCGTATCGAGCCCGCCTCGCTCGGCGGACCAGGCGCCGCGAACGAATTCGTCGGCTATCGCAGCTCCCAGCTCGTGAGGCGGGAGCGGTTGGGGATTGAGGGCGATTTGCGCGAACCGCCCCTGCGGTCCACGCGGGATGACGTCATAAATGGCTGGAATACGTTTGCCGATAATGGCTAAGAGTTTTTTGTTCAATTGCATAAGACTTACTCCTGTTGACGTTTGTAACGCCGACCGACTTTGTCTTGGCCGCAAGATAATTGTGCAAGTAAAAGACAAATGCGTCTGTGAAGGGGGTCACGGAGCCATATCCCGGACAATTGTGCCCGGCCGGATGCTCCGTCGCCATTTACCAAATTTCGCTATAGTTGCCGCCGTTTACCTGTTTGGCGGCGATCTGCGTTATGGTTTGCCAATCGCAACGCAGAGATTTTTGATGGAACCCAACCCTGCCCGGCAGGACTATATCGCGACGCTGGACCTGTTGCGGCTGGCGGCGGCGCTTTCTGTCGTGGTCTTCCACTACTTCTTTCGCGGCGCGGCCGCCGAAGGAGCGCTGGCGCAGGGCTATCCGGCCGTGGCGCCGTTCGCCCTCTACGGTTATCTCGGCGTCAATTTATTCTTCCTCATCAGCGGCTTCGTTATCGCCTGGTCGGCGGAAGGCCGCTTCTGGCAGCAGTTCGCGATCGCGCGTTTCGTTCGCCTCTATCCCGGATACCTGCTTTGCATGACGATCACCTTCGTCACTGTCATGGCTTTCGGCGCACCGCTTTTTTCGACCTCTTTCACCGAGTATGTCGCCAATCTGTCGATGTTCGCGCCGGCGCTCCGCCAACCCTTCATGGACGGCGTCTACTGGTCAATCCTGCTCGAACTGGTCTTCTACGGATGGGTGACGCTGGCTCTGCTCAGCGGCGTTTTTCAGAAATGGAAGCTTGGGCTGATCTTCGCCTGGCTGGCGATCTCGGCGACGAACGAGTTCTTCATCGATAGCCGTGCAATAAGGCTGCTGTTCATCACCGAGTTCGGCGCCTTCTTCGCCGCCGGCGTGCTCGTCCACCATATCCATGCACATGGCCGCTCGCTGCCGGCCCTGCTGCTGCTTGGCGCAGCTTTCGTGCTGTCCTGCAGCACGCTGTCGGTGACGCAGCAATGGATGCTCAGAGAATACGGCATTGCCGTTTCGCAGCCGCATCTGGTGGTCGCCAACATCTTCATGCACTGCCTGCTGATCGGCGCCATTCTGCTGCGCAGCCATGTCATGCCGTCCAGGCTGACGCTGGCGCTCGGCGGGCTGACCTACCCGCTTTATCTCCTGCATCAGAAGATCGGCTACATCGCCATCAACGCCGCCGCACCTTTGGTCGGCAAATGGTTTGCAGCCCTGGGCTGCATCGTGCTCATGGTCCTGCTGTCATGGGCGATCTGGCGGTATTTTGAACGGCCAACCCAGCGCTGGGCCAAGGCCTGGATCGGCCGTGTGCTCGAGGGCATTCTCACACGGTTTCGCGGAACTGCCGGAGCGCAGGCCACGGAATGAAAAAGGGCGCCACGCGGCGCCCTTTTTGTTTTGCGTTTCCGCTGCTTACTGCGGCAGCTTGTCGTCGACGCCCTTCACGTAAAAATTCATGCCGAGCAGCGCGCCATCGTCGGCGACTTCGCCGTCCTTGAGCCACGGCGTGCCGTCCTGCTTGGCGACCGGCCCGGTGAAGGGGTTCCATCCCTCGACGATCTTCTTTTCAGTGGCCTGCGCCATCGCTTTCACATCGTCGGGCATGTTGGTGTAAGCGGACATCTTGACGGCACCGTCCTTGATGCCGAGCCAGACATTGTCGGGCTTCCAGGTGCCGTCGAGCGCGGCCTGGACGCGGCTGATGTAGTACGGACCCCAATCGTCGACGATTGAGGTCAACTGCGCCTTGGGGGCGAATTTGATCATGTCGGAGGACTGGCCGAAGCCCTTCAGCTTGCGCTCCTCTGCCACCTGCAGAGCGGCGGTGGAATCGGTGTGCTGGACGATGATGTCGGCACCCTGGTCGAACAGCGCCTTGGCGGCGTCGGCTTCCTTGCCCGGATCGAACCAGGAATTCACCCAGACGATCTTGGCCTTGAAGTTCGGGTTGATCGACTGCGCGCCGAGCATGAAGGAGTTGATGCCCATCACCACTTCGGGAATCGGGAAGGAAACAATGTAGCCGGCGACCCCTGCCTTCGATTCCTTGGCGGCGATCTGGCCGAGAATATAGCGGCCTTCATAGAAGCGCGCATTGTAGATGCCGAGATTGTCACCGGTCTTGTAGCCGGTGGCGTGCTCGAACATAACTTTGGGGAATTTCTTGGCCACCTTCACTTCCGGATCCATGAAGCCGAAAGAGGTGCCGAAGATGATCTTGCAGCCTTCGCGCGCCAGACGCTCGAAAGCACGGTCGGCATCGGGGCCTTCGGAGACGTTTTCGAGATAAGCAGTCTCGACCTTGTCGCCGAGCGCCTTCTCCACATCGAGGCGGCCCTGGTCGTGCTGGTAGGAATAGCCGAAATCGCCGATCGGGCCGGTATAGACCCAACAGGCCTTCAGCTTGTCGGCGGCCTGCGCCGACGCCGCCAGCGACATGGCTGCGGCCGTGGTCATAAGAGCAATAAGCAGTCTTTTCATTGTGTTACCTCTCTGAGTTTAGCCTTGGAGCTTCCCGTTTGTTTTTGTTGTCAACGATCCGGAACGAATGGCTGCCCCAAGGAAGCCGGCGTGTTCATCATCGTCAGACGCTTGTTGCGTGAGATTAGAACGAGAACCACGATGGTTGCCAGATAGGGCAGCGAAGAAAGCAACTGCGAGGGCACCGGAATGCCAAAAGCCTGTGCATGAAGCTGGCCGATCCAGACCGCGCCGAAGATATAGGCGCCGGCCAGCACCCGCCACGGCCGCCAGGAGGCGAAGACGACCAGCGCCAGCGCGATCCAGCCGCGCCCGGCGGACATGTTCTCCACCCATTGCGGTGTGTAGACCAGCGACAGATGCCCCCCGGCAAGGCCGGCGCAGGCGCCGCCGAACATGACGGCGAGATAGCGGTAGCGGATGACCTTGATGCCGAGCGCATGCGCCGATGTGTGGCTGTCGCCGATCGAACGCAGCGTCAGCCCGGTGCGTGTCTTGAACAGGAACCACATGACGGCTGCCGTCAGCGCGATCGAGATGTAGAAGATCGGATCCTGTCCGAACAGGAGCTTGCCGACCACGGGAATCTCGGTCAGCACCGGAATGTAGAGATTTGGCAGTTTTTCGCCGGGCTGGCCGACAAAACCGGTCCCCATCATGCCGGAGAGGCCGAGGCCGAGCAGCGTCAGCGACAGACCGGTCGCCACCTGGTTGGTGGCCAGCGACAGCGTCATGACGGCAAAGAGCAACGAAAACACCGCCCCCATGGCGATTGCCGCAAGCAGGCCGATCCATGGCGACCCAGTGAGGTAGCCGGCGCCGAAGCCGGCGACGGCGCCCATGATCATCATGCCTTCGACGCCGAGGTTGAGCACGCCGGAGCGCTCGACCACAAGCTCACCGATTGCCGCGATCAGCAGCGGCGTCGCTGCGGTGGCGATGGTCAAAAGGATGTTGACGGTGATATCCATCAGCGGGCTTCCTTCAGCTTCGGCGCGGCTTCGAGTTTTGCAGCACCTTTCGTCAGCGCCATGCCGACCAGACGGATGCGGTAGTGGATGAGCGTGTCGCAGCCGAGTACGAAGAACAGCAGCATGCCCTGGAACACACGCGCCACCTTGTCGGAAATGCCGAGCGCGCTCTGCACCGCCTCGCCGCCGAGATAGGTCAGCGCCAACACCAGGCCGGCGGCAACGATGCCGAGCGGATTGAGCCGGCCAAGGAAGGCGACGATGATGGCGGTAAAACCGTAGCCGGGCGAGATGACCGGCTGCAATTGGCCGATGGCGCCTGAGACTTCCGAGATGCCGGCAAGTCCGGCCAGAGCCCCCGACAGCAGGAAGGCGAAAAACACCATGCGGTTGAGGCCGAAGCCGGCAAAGCGCCCTGCCCTTGGGCTGGAACCGAGCACGCGGACCTCGAAACCTTTCAGCAGCCGGCTCATCAGCAGCCAGACCAGCACGGCAGCGATCAGCGCGAAGACAAAGCCCCAATTGGCGCGGCCGGCATCGGGCATCAGTTCCGGCAGGACGGCCGAGTCGTTGAACTGGATCGTCTGCGGAAAGCCATGGCCCTGCGGATCGCGCCAGGGACCGCGAACCAGCCAGTCGAGGAAGAACTGGGCGACATAGACCAGCATCAGGCTGGTCAGAATCTCATTGGTGCCGAAGCGCGTCTTCAGCAGAGCCGGGATTGCGGCGTAGGCAGCGCCGCCGACCATGCCGAACAACAGCATCAGCGGCAGCACCAGCGGTCCCTCGAAGCCGGGAAACAGCACCGGAATGGCCGAGCCGAAAATGCCGCCGAGGATGAACTGTCCCTCAGCGCCGATGTTCCAGACATTGGCCTTGTAGCAGACCGACAAGCCGACCGCGATTAGGATCAGGGGGGCTGCCTTGATCGCCAGCTCATGCAGCTGCCAGACCTGGCTGACCGGTTCGATGAAGTAAATTCTGAACGCATTCAACGGGTTGACGCCGAGCAGCGCGAACAGAATGGCGCCGGCGATGATGGTCAGGCCGAAGGCGATGAAGGGCGACAGCGCCGAAAACAGCATCGAGCGCTGCGGGCGTTTGACGAGTTCGAGGCGCATCATGCCGTCTCCAGAGCGTGTTCGGCGTGGCCGGGCTCGGCGCCGCCCATCAACAGGCCGATCTTTTCGAAAGTGGCCTCGGCGATCGGCAGCGGCTTCGACAATTCGCCATTGTGCATGACGGCGATCGCGTCCGAGATTTCGAACAGTTCGTCGAGGTCCTGGCTGATGACCAAAACCGCCGAGCCGCTGCGCGCCAGTTCGATCAGCGCCTGGCGGATATGGGCGGCAGCGCCCGCATCGACGCCCCAGGTCGGTTGATTGACCACCATGACGGCAGGGCTGCGGTCAAGCTCACGGCCGACGATGAACTTCTGCAGATTGCCGCCGGAAAGGGCTGCGGCTTCCGGATCCGGCGCGCTCTTGCGCACATCCATCGCCACGATGATGCGTTGGGCGGCGGCATAGACCGCGGCGGCCCTTACCAGCCCCCCGCTGCTGACGAACACCTTGCCGTCGGTGGCGTGACGCGACAGCAACAGGTTTTCCGAAAGCTTCATGCGCGGTGCCGCGCCATGGCCGAGGCGTTCCTCCGGCACGAAGGCAGCGCCCATCAGCCGCCGGCCGGTGATCGAGAGCGCGCCGGCATCCTTGCCGCGAATACGCACGGACCCGGCGTCCTGCTGCAACACCTCGCCGGAGACGGATTCGAAGAACTCGCCCTGGCCATTGCCGGCGACGCCGGCAATGCCGATGACTTCGCCGGCGCGCACGTTGAGGTTGATGTTCTTCAGCGGGATCGAGAACGGCGTTGCCGGCTTGCGGCTCAGCGCGCGGATCTCGAGCAGCGGCGCCGCCGTCTCGATGCCTTCGGCCGGCGCGCGCACCACGGCTTTCACCTCGTTGCCGACCATCATGCGGGCCAGCGACGAAGCGGTTTCCTCGCGCGGGTTGCAATGGCCGACGACCTTGCCGTGGCGCAGCACGGTGGCGCGGTCGCAGATGCGTTTGACCTCTTCCAGCCGGTGCGAAATGTAGAGGATGGATTTTCCCTCGGAGCGCAGCCGCTCCAGCGTCTCGAACAGCTTGTCGGCTTCCTGCGGTGTCAGCACCGAGGTCGGCTCGTCGAGGATGATGAGCTGCGGCGTCTGCAACAGGCAGCGGATGATCTCGATGCGCTGGCGTTCGCCGACAGAGAGATCGCCCACCAGCGAGTCCGGATCGAGCGGCAGGCCGTAGCTGAAGGAAAGCGCCCTCGCCTTGGCGGCGATCGAACTGATCGGCGAGCCGTCATCCAGCGACAGCGCGATATTCTCGGCCGCCGTCAGCGCCTCGAACAGCGAAAAGTGCTGAAACACCATGCCGATGCCGAGCTTCTTCGCCATGCCCGGGCTGGTGATGCGAACCGCCTCGCCGTTCCAGAAGATCTCGCCCGAATTGGGCTCCAGCGAACCGAACAGCATCTTGACCAGCGTCGATTTGCCGGCGCCGTTTTCGCCGAGCAGCGCGTGAATCTCGCCTTTGGCGATGTTGAGGTCGATATGGTCGCACGCCGTCAGCGTGCCGAATATCTTGGTCAGGCCACGAACCTCTAGCAGGTTCGCCCCATCATGATTTGCACTCACAGTGCCTCCCATCCGGTTCCCGGATATGTTCTGTGTTCCCGCCAGCATGGTATGCGCTGGCTGCTCTCGTGCGAAAGCAGCACCCACCTTGAAAGAGCTTCAAGAATTTCAGCGGAAACTCAAGGGCTAAAGATGGACCTGCTTCGCATAACAAACTGACCGACCGGTTTTCCATGCAACCAATGCCTGACACTGCGGCAAAGCGCTGAAAAGCAAGGCAGGTCAGGGAACCAGAATGGTCGTGCCCGTGGTCTTGCGGGCTTCAAGATCGGCCTGCGCCTTGCCCGCATCCTTCAGCGCATAGCGCTGGTTGATCTTGATCTCGACCGCGCCGCTCAGCACCACGTCAAAGAGTGCTGCGGCGGAGACTTCGAGGTCTTCGCGCTTTGCATTGTAGACGAACAAAGTCGGCCTGGTGACGAACAGCGAGCCCTTCTGGGCCAAAAGCGACATCGAGAATGGCGGGATCGGCCCTGAGGACTGGCCGAAGGACACGAACAGGCCGAGCGGCCTCAGGCAATCGAGCGAGGCGGGGAATGTGTCGTTGCCGACCGAATCGTAGACGACATCGCACTTTTTCCCGCCGGTGATGGCGGCGACACCGGCAACGAAATCCTGCTCCTTGTAGTTGATGACATGGTCGAAGCCATGCGCCTTGGCGAGCTCGATCTTGTCGGTCGAGCTTGCCGTGCCGATGACGGTCGCGCCGAGATGTTTCGCCCATTGTCCGAGGATCAGCCCGACGCCGCCGGCGGCGGCATGAAACAGGATGGTGTCGCCCGGCTTTACCTTGAAGGTTCGGCGCAGCAGATACTCCGCCGTCATGCCTTTCAGCATCATGCCGGCGGCCTGTTCGTCGCTGATGCCGTCCGGAACCTTGACGACGCGGTCGGCGGCGACGACGCGCTGTTCGGCATAGGCGCCTACATTGACGGCATAGGCGATGCGGTCGCCGGGCTTCAGCCAGTCGACGCCGGTGCCAACCTCAAGAATCACACCGGCCGCTTCACCGCCGGGGATCAGCGGGAAACCGCCGGGCGGCGGATAGAGGCCGGTGCGATGATAGACATCGATGAAATTGAGGCCGATTGCCGTGTGCCTGACCAGAATCTGCCCGGCGCCCGGCTGCCCCGGATCGGCATCTTCATAGGTCAGGACTTCCGGACCGCCATGGGCGTGGATACGGATCGCTTTCGACATCTCTGGTTTTCCTGCGGTCAGGCTTTTCTGGCGTCCGGCTTGGCGCCGAGTTTTGGGAAGAATTGCATGATACCGCCGATGCAGGCGAGGTAAAGCCCGGTAACGGTGATGCCCACTTTGGTGAAGATGCTGACCTGTTCGCCCAGCACGCCGATCTGGTCGTAGAAGGCGGCAAGGGCTGCCTGCGCCAGCGCCAGCGCGCCGAACGCGCACCAGAGCAGCGTCATGCCGAGGTTGATCGGCCGCAGCCGCACCACCCGCACGGGATGGATGAAGTTGATCGGCACGAAGGTGAGAATGCCGGCCGCCACCACGACGCCGAAGGACACCCATTGCCCCGGCTCGATGACGAACAACGTGAACACCACCATGTTCCAGACCACCGGGAACCCTTTGAAGAAGTTCTCCTTCGTCTTCATGCCGGTGTCGGCATAATAAATGGCGCTGGACACGACGATGATGGCCGCCGAAAGGAACGACAGTCCTTCGCCCATGAAGCCGCGCTGGTAGAGCGCAAAGGCCGGGATCAGCACGTAGGTGACATAGTCGATGATGTTGTCGAGGAGTTCGCCCGACCATGTCGGCAGGATTTCCTTGACCTCGAGCTTGCGCGCGATCGGCCCGTCTATGCCGTCGACGAACAGCGCCAGCCCCAGCCACCAGAACATCGCCGTCCAGCGTTCCTCGCTTGCCGCCACCAGCGACAGGAAGGCCAGGAACGAGCCCGACGCGGTCAACAGATGGACCGAGAACGCACGCGCCTGCGGCCAGGTGACCTTCTTCTTCGGTCGCGGAATCCGGTCGGTGATCTTTTTGGCGGCGTTCCTGGCCGTTGTGTTCTTGCTCACGGGCCCCGCCAATCCAGTTTGCAGATTTCGGCCGAACGGCCGGCGAAATTCCAGTTGCGGCCAAAAGCCCGCATCTTGCTCTTGTCGGACCTCGCCACGATGATCTCCGGCGCGATCCAGTATTCCGAATTGCTGATCACGGTATCCTTCTCGCGATCCTTGCCGGGAATCGGTGTCACTGCCCCGTCAATGATCTTCGGTATCTGGAAAACACGTGTCTTGTCACGCGTCTCGTAGGTGATCGGCACCTGCTCGACGCCGAGAAACTTGCCGACGAGGATGGACAGCAGCGCGGTCGTTCCGCCGGCCTTGCCGGTGAAAATCTTCGTCAGCGCCTTCACCGCATAGACCGAGGCGCGCTTGTCGATGAACAGGCCGGCGGTCCAGTTGCCGCGGCTCATATAGCCGGGGATTTCCATGACCAGGCCGAGGTTGAGCCCGGACAGGTCGACCTCGCCGAAATGGCCGGCATCGATGCGAAAGCCAGCCCAGGTCTGGCAATAGCCTTCGGTCGGCGGATGGCTGCCAAGCGACAGCACGCACGGGCAAAAAACCGTGCAATTGCAGGAGAGTACGAGCTCTCCTTTCATTGCCCAGCCCTGTTCCGCCATGAAACTTTCCCCCGTCACGTCGAGACTACTAGCAGGGCAACTGCCCAGACAAGCAGTATCGCACCGGCCACCCGGCTTGGAAGCGTGCCTGTGGTCTGTTTTTCGATCAGGGTGAACAGGCCGATCAGCGCCATCCAGAACACGTTCATCGTGCCGACGGCAAACATCACCAGCATCAGCGCCCAGCAGCAGCCGAGACACCACAGGCCTTGCTCCATACCGAGCTGGAAAATGCGCCTGGGCTCGGCACTCCAGTTGGAAAACAGGATCGAGAACGGATTCCGGCATTTTGTCAGACAGGCCTGCTTGAGGCTGCTGAACTGGTAGAGGCCTGCGACCAGCAAAGCGGCAGCGGCGGCAATGCCGGTCACCGGATCGAGCAATCGTCCGGACGACTCAATTGAATGGACGGCCAGCGTCAGCATTGCAAACCCGGCCGAGGCGGCGAGCCATGTGCAGAGGTAGCCGGCAACCAGGATGAGTGGATGGGCCACCGGCTCGCCCTTGATGCGGGCGGTGTCGGCGATTTCGCAATAGGTGCGGATCATCGGCGCCGCCGACGGCAGCATGGTCGCCACGGCCATCAGGAACCACATTGCGATCAGTGCCAGAAACTGGGCGCCGCTGCCGGTATCGAGGGGTGCGGGCGTCAGGCAAAGGCCGAAGAAGCGGTCGAGGGCATCCGGCAGCGGCAGTTCCGGCAGATAGCGCAGCACCACATCGCCCGGCGCGCCGGGAAGCCGGCCTTCAGCTCCGCGGACAGCCATGGCGCCGAGAATAAACCACGCCAGCAGAATACCGGCTGCTATAGCGATGTTGACCGTCAGCCGGGGATTGCGGGCGAGGCTTGCCGTGGCGCGGCCGGCGCGGTCGAGATGGCTGAAATCATCCTGCTGGCCGGTCATGATAACCGAATGAGCCTAATCGCCGCGTTGATCAAGCCGCATGGTCTGACCTATATCCATGGATAACAGGATGGACCTGCATCGCAAACCGGAAGTCCAATTTGGATCATCGCGAGACAGCACGGATACTGGTAGCCGGCAGCGGCCCTGCCGGACTGATCGCAGCGCTCGGTTTCGCCGAAGCGGGCTTCCCCGTAACCCTCGTCGGGCCCGAGGCAGGCAGCCCCGATGGCCGGACCACGGCGCTGATGAACCCTGCCCTGAAGATTCTCGACCGGCTGGGCGTGCTTGCCGAACTCACGCCCAAGGCAGCGCCGCTGAAGGTGATGCGCATAGTCGATGCCACCAGCCGGCTGATCCGCAGCCCGGTGGTCACCTTTCGCGCCACTGAGATCGGCGAGGAACAATTCGGGCTCAACCTGCCCAACAGTGCGCTCCACCCGGCACTGGCCAGGGCCGTCGCCGCGCATCCCGGTATCGAATGGCTGAAGTCGATGGTCGAGGCCTGGCGCTTGGACGCCGACGCAGCGCATGCGGTTCTGACGGATGGAAGCGACGTTTCGGCTTCGCTGGCGGTCGCTGCCGATGGCCGGCTGTCACCGGCGCGCGAAGCGGCGGGCATAGCCGCGTCGGTGCGATCCTATCCGCAGGCAGCGCTGGTGCTGAATTTCGGCCACCGCAGCGAGCACAGCTTCACCTCGACCGAATTCCACACCGAGACCGGTCCGTTCACCCAGGTGCCGCTGCCCGGCAACCGCTCCAGCCTTGTCTGGGTGGTGAAACCAGAGACGGCGAAGGACCTTGCCGCGCTCAATGACGCGACACTTTCCGAGCGCGTCGAGCAGCAAATGCAGTCGATGCTGGGCCGGGTGTCGGTCGAACCCGGCCGGCAGATCTACCCACTTTCGGCGGCATCGCCCGTGTGCTTCGCGCAGAACCGGGTGGCGCTGGTCGGCGAGGCAGCGCATGTGTTTCCGCCGATCGGCGCCCAGGGTCTCAATCTCGGTATCAGGGATATCGACGATTTGATTGGAATCGCTGGTGAAAATCGCGACGACCCCGGCGCCGCAAAAGCGCTCGCCTCTTATGATTTCCGGCGCCGTCCCGACATTCTGGCGCGCAGCGGCGCGGTCAATCTGCTCAACATGTCGCTGCTGTCGGACATGCTGCCGGCGCAGATGGCGCGCAGCGCCGGCCTCAATGTGCTTGGCAGTTTTGCGCCGTTGCGGGCCTTCTTCATGCGGGAAGGTTTAAGGCCAGGCAGCGGCTTTGCAGCACTTACTGGCGGCTTAGGGAAACAGATCCGGCGGTAAGATGCCGTGGCGGATCATGTAGAGCAGACCGGTCACCGTCAGCACCGAGAAGCAGGTGGTGATCAGCACGCTGGCCGAGGCGCGTTGCACCCACACGCCATATTGCTGGGCGATGACGAAGACGTTGGTAGCCGTCGGCAACGCCGCCAGCAGCACGGCTGAAAACACCCAGATCTCGGAAAAATTGCCGATCCAGCTCAGCACGACATAGCAGAGCAAT
This sequence comes from Hyphomicrobiales bacterium, assembly GCA_900472295.1. Taxonomy (GTDB): domain Bacteria; phylum Pseudomonadota; class Alphaproteobacteria; order Rhizobiales; family Rhizobiaceae; genus Mesorhizobium. The sequence goes on from UCIA01000002.1 coordinate 148,709, forward strand.
GGATGCAGGATCAGCTTAAGCGCCGCGATCGACGCCAGTTCGTGCGGTACCCGGTTGAGCGGCCTGAGCGCCAGTGTCACGCCCATGGCAAACAGCGCGCAAGGGGCAGCCGCGCGCGAAAGATATTCGAGCAGGCGGTCGACCGGCTGCGGCGGGTGAAAGCCGAGATAGGCCGCACCCACGCCAAGCGCTGTCGCGATGATGAACGGATGCAGGACGATTTTCCTGATCACGCCGAGAATCAGCCGCCAGGGCGAGGTCTTGTCGTCACCCGACAGCGCCATCATCATCGGCGCGATGGCGAAATGCATGATGTTCTCGAAGCAGAAGATCAGCGCCACGGGCACCGCCGCCTGCTCGCCAAAGGCGAGCAGCGCCAGCCCCGGCCCCATATAGCCGATATTGCCGTAGGCGGCGGCCAGCGCCTTGATCGTCGACTGGGCGATCTCGCCGCGAGACCCGAACACCGACCACACGAACATGATCGAGAAGATCGTGTAGGTGGAAAACACCGAGCCGAAGATGAAGCGCCATTCGGTCAGTTGCTCGAACGGCGTCCGGGCAAGCAGTTGGAAGAACAGGGCTGGAAGCGCGACATAGACGATGAAGGTGTTCATCCAGCCAAGCGCCTCCAGCGGCTGCCTGGTGATGCGCGCGACCAGAAACCCGATGAAAATCAGCCCGAAGAACGGAAGAACAAGACCGACGACGTCAGACATTTTTGCCCTCGCCCGAAACCCCTGAGCCCGGCTAGCCCGTAGCTTCCTTGGGCGTCAAGCGCTTCGGCATTGAATTGATACACGGTCTGCGCCAAATAGAACCTGAAACCAGCCCTAAAGTCGGGCTCGATTTTTAATCGCAGCGTGTGTAAATTCAAAGCCTTAGAGGGCCTGCCGCGCATTCCGAGGGACGCCGGGCGCTTTTAAGGCTTAGTGGTGAGTATGATGAAAACAGCCAAATTCTCGATTGGACAGGTGGTTCGCCACCGGCTGTTTCCATTCCGCGGCATCATTTTCGATGTCGATCCGCAATTCGCCAACACCGACGAATGGTATGAGGCGATCCCCGCCGACGTACGGCCGCGCAAGGACCAGCCATTCTATCATCTGCTCGCCGAGAATTCGGAAACCGAATACATCGCCTATGTCTCCGAGCAGAACCTGCTCGAGGACCAGTCGGGCGAGCCGGTTCGGCATCCACAGATCGGCGAGATGTTCGACAAGCGGCCGGACGGACGCTACGAGCCGAAACGCCAGTCGCGACACTGACCCTGGCCTGAGACAACAAAAAAGCGGGGCATGCCCCGCTTTTTCATTTCGGAAACTGTCCGAGGAATCAGTTGGCGGCCTTGGCCTTGTCCTGCTCGTCCTTGAGCTTCTTGGCGAAGTCCTGGTTGTTCTTGGCAACGAAATCCTGAAGCTTCTTCTGGCGGTCCTCGATGTCGGACTGCTGCAGCGGCGCACCGTCATAGGCGCCGCTGAAACCGGTCAGGGCAACCTTGATCGGGTTCGGCTGGTTCTGGAAGTTGACCGAGGTCAGCGTGATCGCCTGGCCCTTCTTGAAGGACGCGACGAGCGCGTCGGTCAACGGCACTTCGGCCACGCAGCGGTCAGGGAAGCAGATGACATAGTCGAGCTTCTGGGCCTTGCCGGTGTCGATCTGCAGGCCGATACCGGGAGGCACCAGACGGCCGGTCGGCACCGTCACCTGGAACACTTTGCGGTTCACCTTGCCTTTGAGCTCGATCAGGCTGACGCCGGTGACCAGCTGGCCGTTGCCGGCGGTGACGATGTTCTGGACATTGCAGATGTCGACGTCTTCCTGCTTGGTGCAGGCCTTGAACCAGCCCTGCGGAATCTGTTGCTGCTGTGCCGAAGCGGTAGGAAGTCCGGCGCCCAGAAAGCCGACCACGCCCGCGGCCATAACCGAAAGGCGGTATGCGTTGCTGTTCAGGCTCGTCATGTCGTACACTTCCTCTCAAATGATCCCGGGACCGGCTTCTTCGCGCCGTGTGGTCCAGCTACCTGTTGCCGAATTGAGGCAACAGAATGACTTCGGAGCGCGTGTTACACCGCATGCGCAGCCGAATCCAGCCCGGCACCCGCGATTCTTGACCATGCCATTTGGTCGTGCGATTTGGGTCATCGTATCTGGCCGGGGCGCAGCGGCGCCATGCTAGGGTGCATTCCGAATCATCAAGCCGCCCAGTAAGGAGACGGTCATGGGCCGCATTCTTGTTTGGCTGATCGCCGCGATCTCGTTTCCCGCTCTTTCGCTCCAGCCGGCGATGTCGGAGCCAAAGCATGCCATCGCCATGCAGGGCGACCCGGCGCTGCCCGCCGACTACCAGCATTTCGACTACGTCAATCCCGACGCCCCCAAAGGCGGCAACATCACTTATTGCGTCGTCGGCAGCTTCGACAATCTGAACCCGTTCATCGTCAAGAGCCTGCGCACCACGGCGCGCGGCATGCTTGATCTGCAATACGGCAACCTCGTCTTCGAGCCGTTGATGATGCGCAACTATGACGAGCCTTTCAGCCTCTATGGCCTGCTGGCCGACAGCGCCGACATGGATCCCGAGCGCAAGTCGATCGAATTCCATCTCAACCCAAATGCCAAGTGGTCCGATGGCGAGCCGGTGACGCCGGAGGACGTGCTGTTCACCTATGACGTCTTTACCGACAAGGGCCGCCCGCCCTACCGCGATCGAATGAGCCTGATCGCCAAGCTCGAAAAGACCGGCGATCACAGCGTGCGCTTTACCTTCAACGACAAGGCCAACCGCGAGACACCGCTGATCATCGCGTTGACGCCGATCATCCCGAAGCACGCCTTCAACAAGGACACCTTCGACAAGACGACGCTGAAGCCTGTGATCGGCAGTGGGCCGTACGTCGTCGACAAGGTGCAGCCGGGGCAGCGCATCGTCTTCAAGCGCAACCCGAGTTACTGGGGCAAGGACATCCCCTCCAAGCGCGGCTTCGACAATTACGACCAGATCACCATTGAGTATTTCCTCAACGCCAATGCCAAGACGGAAGCCTTCAAGAAAGGCATCTGCGCCATCTATGATGACGGTGATCCGGTCAAGCGCGAGCGCGATATCGATTTTCCCGCCTTCCATCGGGGCGAAGTGATCGCTGAGACCTTCGACATCCGCATACCGCCTGTGGTGAACGGGTTCCTGTTCAACACGCGGCTGGAGAAGTTTTCCAACCCGGTGGTGCGGCGCGCCCTCGGCATGCTTTACGACTTCGAATGGGCCAACAAGAACCTGTTCGGCGGCAAATATTCGCGCACCATGAGCTACTGGCAGAATTCCGAACTGTCAGCACTCGGCCATCCCGCCAGCGACAAGGAGAAGGTGCTGCTGGCACCCTATCCCGGCCGTGTGCCGGCCGATGTCATGGACGGCACCTGGCGGCCGCCGGTGAATGACGGCACGGGCCAGGACCGCAAGGTGCTGAAGACGGCGTTCGACCTGCTAAAGAGCCAGGGTTATGCCGTCAAGGACGGGGTGCTGCTGGACCCCAAAGGCAACCCGTTCGCCTTCGAAATCCTGACGGCATCGCAAGACGAAGAGCGTTTTGCCACCATCTATCAGCGCACCTTGGACAAGCTCGGCATTGTGGTGACCATCCGCAGCCTGGAAGCCGACCAAATCCAGTCGCGCAAACAGCGTTTCGATTTCGAGGTGCTGATCGGATCGAGCGGTTTCAGCAACTCGCTGTCTCCCGGCATCGAGCAGACCTTCCGTTGGGGCTCTTCGGAAGCCAACAGGGAAGGCTCCTTCAACCTCGCCGGCGTTGCCGATCCAGCGATCGACGCGGCGATGGACGCCATGCTGAGGGCGCGGACCAAGGAAGACTATGTCGCTGCGGTGCGCGTCCTCGACCGGTTGCTGATCTCGGGCAACTACATGGTGCCGATGCAGTACAACGCGCAGCAATGGCTCGCTTACTGGAATTATCTGGACCATCCGAAAAAGACGCCCATATTCGGTTATCAATGGCCGACCTGGTGGCGCAAGCCGAACTGAGCGTTCGGCCGCAGGAGATCAAGATGAGCGACGACAACTCGATTACCATCGACGTCGTTTCCGACGTCGTCTGCCCCTGGTGCTTCGTGGGCCAGAAGCGGCTGGACAAGGCGATTGCTGCTGCCGGCGACGTCGAGGTTCATGTGCGCTGGCGGCCGTTTCAGCTCGACCCGACCATCCCGCCTGAGGGCAAGGACCGGCGCGAATACATGCTGGCCAAGTTCGGCAGCGAGGAGCGCATCCGCCAGATGCATGCCCGCATCGAACCGCTCGGGCAGGCCGAAGGCATCGACTTTGCCTTCGACGCCATCAAGGTCGCCGCCAACACGCTCGACGCGCATCGCGTTATCCGCTGGGCGGGCGCCGCCGGCGAAGCCGTGCAGAACCGCCTCGTGCGCCGGCTGTTCCAGTTGTATTTCGAGGAAGGCGGCAATATTGGCGATCACGCCGTGCTGATCGAAGCCGCCCGCGAGGCCGGCATGGACGCCGCCGTGGTCGAAACGCTGTTGCCGACCGACGCCGATGTCGACGCGGTGCGCACCGAAATCGCCACCGCATCGCGCATGGGCATCACCGGCGTGCCGTGTTTCCTGCTTGAAGGCAAATACGCCGTCATGGGTGCGCAGGACGCCGACACGCTGGCCGACGCCATCCGCCAGGTCGCTAGCGCCAAGGCCAAGGGCGAGTTGGAAAAGGCCAGCTAAGCCTACTTCACATTCACCTTGGCCTTGCTGACGAAGAAGCCATGGCCGTTGCTGCCCGTGCAGGCCAGGCCCTTGGTTGAGGACTGGCAGGTAAATGGCCCTTTGCTCCAGCTGTTGCCGTAAGCAAGCTTGGCGACATCGCTGCAGCAGCCTTGCTCGCCCGGATTCTTGATCAGTGTCGCCGGCCCGTTCGGGCCGAGAATGACGGTAATGTAGCTCGGCTCGACGCGCGAACAGCTCAGCTCCGGGCCGCCGTCCTGCGGCTCGTATGTGTTGGTGCCGCCCTTGGGCGTGTAGATGCAGCCAATGTTGCCGGACGGGGCGTTGAACTCGATCTGCCCTTCGGTGTTTGCCGGAATGGTCTGGTTGCCGGCATGCGCCAGAGGCAGCCAGGCAAAAAGCGACAGGATTGCGGGAGCGGCTGCGCGTGCAAGCATTGGGAAAATCCTTGTTGGAAACCGGATATGCATTGGTGCCGACAGAGCCAGGCAAGGTTCAACTCAGCGCGTATGATTGTCAAATATTGTTGAGCTGCAGCTAAAAAGCGTGTTCGAACTCATGAACAGTCGCTGTGCAGGAGCGACGATCTTGCGTGCCGACCATGATGGTCGGGGCGATGATTCGGGCAGGCCTGGAGCGACCCCGGACAGCAGTTTTCCGCCGTCCCGGTTAACGCGCAGCAGGAAAATCGGCTGACGGGCAAGGCAATCGGATCACAAAGCCGTGTATCGGCCTTCCCTCAGGGAAGTTTTCCGCACATCGGGGCGTTCTCACAAAACATTGAAATAGAACGGGATATTGGGCCTGGAGATGGCTGTCTCGCAGCACCACCTGTTGCCTCACGGCAACGGCAGGTGGGCTGCCTCACATTCGCCGGGATAAAATTAATAGAAAATGATCAATTGGTGTTACCATCCGTAACAAAGAAGAAAAGGTTTGGGCGGGATCGTGATTCGGGTCGACAGACCACGACGTTCAAGATTGGCAAATTGGTACCGCGGCGCCGCAGGGCCGGCGCCCCTGACGCCGGTTTCGTCGATGCGCAGCTTCTGGGGGCTGATGCGGGCCTACTGGTTCTCGGAACGCTGGAAAGAAGCCTGGACCCTCACCATCGTCCTCGCACTTATCATAGCCCTTTCGAGCAAGGCCGACGTCTGGTTTACCGTGCTGGCGGGCGAACTGGCAGCCTCAATCGCTTTTTTCCACGATGCTGCGAATACCACGCCCCTTGAAACGGTGCTTACCAATGCCGGCCTGCTCGTGCTGTTGGTCGTGGTCAAGGACATGGGCATCGTAGGCGCCTGCAAATTTGTATCGGCGACATTGCATCGCAAATGGCGCGCCTGGCTGAACGCGCGCTTCAATGCGGCGCTGCTCGATACCAACCATACGCACTACCACGCCCAGAATGGCTCGTCAGGCGCGCCGGCGCCCGACAACATCGACCAGCGCGTGCAGGAATCGATCAAAGACATGGCTGGCGGCGCCATCGGGCTAGCCCAGGGTGTGTTCGGCGTCTTCACCTCACTCTACTTCGTCGGCGGAGCTTTGCTGGCAAATTCTGTGGAGGTCAAAGGACTGGAGGCCCTCGGCAGCTATGGCAGTGCCGTCCTCGCTCTGCTGGCGGTTGCCCTCTACGTGCCGGTCAACACTTGGATCGCGATCAAACTCGGCGGGATGCTGGAATGGCTCAACATCAGGATGCAGAAGGCCGAAGGCACCTATCGTAGCGAACTGATCACTTTGTTGCGCCGCAGTTTCCACGTGTCGGCATCGCAAGGCGAAGACGTGCAGAAGAAGATACATGGGCGGCTCTATCTCGATATCGATACCACCTGGTCGAAGCTCAACATCGTCAACACCGTCTATGCCGGGTTCGAATCGGTCTATAATTTTGTCGGGGCAAAAGTTGTCGCCTACGGACCTGGTCTGGTGCCGTTCATCCACAACGGCGTCGACCTCAAGGGCTACATAACCGGTTCCGAGCAGGTCAACGCGCTGATCAGCAAATGTTCTTGGTTTATCCATGTCATGCCGAGCCTTGCCACGCTGCGGGCCAACAGCCAGCGCGTCATTGAGTTGGCGAACGCCATCGAGAACGTCCAGCAGCCGCAAGACTTCTACAGCCAGACCGGCCAGTCCGACTTCCACTACGCCAGCCAGAACCCGGTCTTCGGCCTCACCATCCAGAAGCTCGAACTGGCGCATCAGGGCGAAGACGCCACGCCCTTCCTGAGCGCAGCCAATCTGCGCTTCCGGCGCGGCGAGTGGGCATTCCTTAGGGGTGAGTCCGGCTGCGGCAAGACTTCGCTGATCAAGGCGATCAACGGCCTGTGGCCCTATGGCCGCGGCACCATCGTATTTCCTGAAGGCGTGAAGAGTTTCTATGCCGCCCAGGAGGTCAAGCTGCAGCAGGTGTCGCTGAAGCAGCTGGTGTGCCTGCCCGGCTCCGAACAGGATTATGGGGATACGCAGGTAGCGTCGGCCCTGCACAAGGCCGGCCTTGGCGACTTCATCGAACACATGGCCGATGAAAGCCGCGAAGGAAAGATCTGGGACCAGGTTCTCTCCGGCGGTCAAAAGCAGAAGCTGGTGGTGGCGCGCATCTTGCTGCAGCAGCCGGGGCTGCTGTTCCTCGACGAAGCAACCGGCGCGCTCGATCCCGAAGGCAAGATCGCCTTCCACCAGGCGATCAAGGACAACTGCCCCGATGTCACGGTGATCAGCATCATGCATGAGGCGGTGGCGCCGCGCTCGCTATCGGGCGAGGAATTCTACCACAGCGTGGTGGCGATCGCCGATGGCGTCGCTACCAAGAAGCCGCTGATGCCGAACCTGCCGCGCGAGCTCACCACCATCCTGGTGCGGCCGCGGCCGGTTGAAGACAAATGGAGCCTGCGCTTTCCGCGCCGCCTGAAGCAGAAATAGCAATCACACCAAGCCCTTGCCGAGCCGCAGCAGTGCTGCAACGACGCCGGTCGATCACAGTCACGCGATTGGGCCGGTTCCCGGCTGTTTTCCGCCGTCCCGGCGATTGACTCGCCAAAAAGCGCTCCTATGTTGCGCCCGCTCGCAGAATTCCAACCCGCGAGCAGAAAGGTCACCGCGCCATGCCTGGCGACAGTAGTCGAACGCAACCGCCGTCCGCCCAGACGTGACCTCTAACGGTTCACGTCCTGCCGGACGGCAAGGAGTGAGCCATGAACGATTTTTCCCCTGTCGTAGCGGGCGACGATGCCGTCGCTATCGCCCGTATCCTTGCCAATGATCATGTCGCCGATGTCGTCGAGGCCCTGAACCGGGAACCTCGCGAAACCGCGATCGAGCTGCTGTGCGAAGTGCCGTTCGAGCGCCTGGTCGAGATATTCGACCAGCCGGAACTCGATGGCGCCTCCGAACTGGCCGAAGCGCTGCCGCGCGCCAAGGCCTGCAAGCTGCTGACCGCCATGTCGGTCGACCGCGCCGCCGACATACTGCGCGAGTTGGACGAGCCGGCGCGTTCCGAGCTGCTCGGTGGCCTTGCGCCACCGCTGCGGGCAACGCTGCTTTCCATTCTGGGCTACCCCGAAGGTAGTGCCGCCTCGATCATGACGACCGAGTTCGTCAGCGTGCCGTCGGACTGGACCGTCGGCCGCACGCTCGACTACATCCGCAAGGTGGAGCGGACGCGCGAGACCGTCTACGCCATCTATATCGTCGACCCTGAGACGCATGTGCTGGTGCGCTCGACCGGCCTGCGCCGGCTGATCACCGGCGAGCCGGACGATCCGATCCTGTCGGTGGCGCCGGACCGCGCGCCGGTGACGGTGACGCCGCTGACCGATCGCGAGACCCTGGCGCAGACCATCTCCAAATACGATCTGCTCGCCGTTCCGGTCGTCGACCACGGCAAGATCCTCGGCATCGTCACCATAGACGACATCATCGACACCATGATCGAGGAGACGACCGAGGACGCGCATCGTTTCGGCGGCATGGAGGCGCTCGACGAGCCCTACATGAAGATGAGTTTTCTGGCCATGATCAGGAAGCGCGGCGGCTGGCTGTGCGCGCTGTTCATCTCGGAGATGCTGACCGCCAATGCCATGCAAAGCTATGAAGGCGAACTGGAAAAGGCGATCGTGCTCACTTTGTTCATTCCGCTGATCATGAGCTCGGGCGGCAATTCCGGCTCGCAGGCGACCTCGCTGGTCATCCGCGCGCTGGCGCTGCGCGAGATCGGTCTTCGTGACTGGTGGCGGGTGGCGTTGCGCGAACTGCCCACCGGCCTCGTGCTCGGCGGCATGCTTGGCGTCGTCGGCATCTGCCGCATCGCGCTGTGGCAATATATGGGCTTTTACGACTACGGGCCCCACTGGGAGTTGATCGCGGCGACCGTTGGAGCTGCCCTGGTCGGCATCGTCACCTTCGGCTCATTGTCGGGATCGATGCTGCCCTTCGCGCTGAAACGGATCGGCTTCGATCCGGCCAGCGCCTCGGCACCGTTCGTCGCCACGCTGGTCGATGTCACCGGCCTGGTGATTTATTTCTCGGTGGCGCTGGTGATCCTGCGCGGCACGCTGTTGTAGCAGGCATCAGTTATCCCATCGCGGTGGCAGCAACCGCCGCGATGGGATCCCTTCAACCTGGTGCGCGCTGGGTCAATCGACCCGCACGCCGTCCTTCACCCGGTAAGTCGGCTTGTACATGGTGACCAGTTCTTCCGCCGCAGTCGGATGGACGGCCATGGTGCGGTCGAAATCGTCCTTGGTGACGCCGGCCTTGAGCGGAATGCCGAGAAGCTGCGCCATCTCGCCGGCGTCGGGTCCGAGAATATGCGCGCCGAGCACTTTTCGTGTGGCGCCGTCGACGACCAGCTTCGTCAGCATCTTCTCGTCGCGGCCCGACAGCGTATGCCGCATCGGCCTGAACGTGGCGCGGTAGATTTCGATGTCGGAGTAGCGCTTCACCGCCTCGTCCTCGGACAGGCCGACCGTGCCGATCTCCGGCTGCGAAAAGACAGCTGTCGGGATCGTGTCGTGATCGGGTGCCGTCGGATTTCCCTTGAAGGCGGTTTCGATGAAACACATAGCCTCGTGGATCGCCACCGGCGTCAACTGTACGCGGTTGGTGACGTCGCCGATCGCCCAGATATTGTCGATGTTGGTGCGCGAATATTCGTCGACGACGATGGCGCCGGTCTTGCCGAGCTCGATGCCGACGCCTTCCAGGCCCATATTCTCGGTGTTGGGGATGCGGCCGATGGCGAGCAACACCTGGTCGACGGTCAGCACCTTGCCGCCGGTGACCAGCGCGTCGAGCCTGCCGTCCGGCCGCTTGCGCACCCATTCCGATATGGACTGGCAGAGGATCTTGATCCCCTTTTTTTCCATGGTTTCGTGCAGCATATGCCGCAAATCCATGTCGAAGCGCGACAGGATCTCCTTGCCGCGATAGACCAGCGTGGTTTCCACGCCCAAGCCATGGAAGATGTTGGCGAATTCGACGGCGATGTAGCCGCCGCCCTCGATCATGATCGCCTTCGGCAACTGCTTGAGGTCGAAAACCTCGTTGGAAAAGATGCAGTGTTCGTGACCGGGGAGTGCCGGGTGCGGCGCCGGCCGTCCGCCGGTGGCAATCAGGATCTGGTCGGCGGTAACGGTGCGATCGTCGCCCATCAGATGCACGACATGCGGGTCGACCAGCATGGCGCGCGAATGGAAAATCTCGCCGCCGGCGCCCTGTACGTTTTTCTGGTAGATGGCCTCCAGCCGCGAGATCTCGCGATCCTTGGCGGCGACCAGCGTCGGCCAGTCGAAGCTCGCCTCGGGCACCGTCCAGCCATAGCCGGCGGCGTCGGCAAAATGCTCAGGAAATTGTGAGGCATAGACATAGAGCTTCTTCGGTACGCAGCCGCGGATGACGCAGGTGCCGCCATAGCGATATTCCTCGGCGATGCCGACGCGTTTGCCGAGCGCTGCCGCCACGCGCGCCGCCCTCACCCCGCCGGAGCCGCCGCCGATGACGAAGAGATCGTAGTCATACCCGGCCATACTGCTGCTCCTAGCCTCAAGAAATGTTTGAGACAGGTAGGCTGCATGAGGCCAAAAGAAAAGCCCGGCTTTCACCGGGCTTTCTGGTCCAGCGGCAAGGGTGCCGTTGGTGAAATCACGCGAATTAGTTCTTCGGTGCTTCCGGCTGGTCACCGTCGGCGGGTGCAGCGCCATCGGCGGGTGCAGCACCGTCAGCCGGGGCAGTTGCGTTATCCGGCGCGGGCGCTGCCGGAGCCGCGGCCTTCGCGGCGGCTGCCAGCGTCTCGCCGACCTGCTGGGCGAGATCGCGCGCCAGGCCGTTCTGCCAGATGTCGGCGGCCTTGACCAGTTCGCGCGTCACCGTCGGGCCGCTGTCCAGCAGCTTCTTGCCGGCCGCGGAACTGTAGAAGGTGGCGATGTCATTGAGTTCCTGTTCGGAGAACACCTTGGCGTAGGCGAGTGCCGCTTCCTTCTCCAGATCGGCACGGCGCGAGGCCAGCGCCAGCGCCTTCTCGGAGATGGTCTTGCCGATCAGCTCCTGCATATCCGGATTCTTCTGGATCAGTTGCTGCTCGAGTGCTGCAGCCGCCTGCGGCAGGATGTTGTCGAACGGGTCGGTCGCGTGGATGGCGGTGACCGCGGCGCGCGCCGCCTTCAGGTGCGATTCGGTAACATCCTGCGAAAACGCCGGCGCGGTAAACGCCAGGACAGCCGAAGCCGCCACGATGGCGGAGAATTGGCGAACCCGTTTATGCAACATCATGGTCGGTAGAACTCCCTGGTTTTCGGGCGGCATGGACGGTTTTGATGCCGTCGCCACCGGCGATGATGGCCGCTGACGCCAGCCCGATGAAAAGACCATGCTCGACCACGCCGGGAATGGCATGGAGAGCATTCGAAAGCGCTCTTGTATCCGGAATGCGGCCAAAAGATGCATCGAGGATAAAATGGCCGCCGTCTGTAACAAAAGGCTCGCCGCCCGTCATCCTCAATGTAACCGGACCGGAAAGATCGAGGCTTTTGGCCGCTGCCGCGACCGCGATTTCAGTGGCGCGCAGACCGAATTGATTGACTTCGATCGGCAGCGGAAAACGGCCGAGCGTCTCGACCATTTTCGACTTGTCGGCAATGACGATCATGCGCTGCGATGCCGCCGCGACGATCTTCTCGCGCAGCAGTGCGCCGCCGCCGCCCTTGATCAGGGTCAGCGCCGGATCGACCTCGTCGGCGCCGTCGACGGTGAGATCGAGTTCGGGCGTTTCCTCCAGCGTCGACAGCGGCACGCCCAGTTCGCGGCAGAGGGCTGCGGTGCGTTCGGACGTCGGCACGCCGATAATGGTCATCCCGGTGGCGACTTTCTCGGCCAGCAGCCGCACAAACTCTTCCGCGGTGGTACCAGTGCCGATGCCGAGCCGCATGCCGTTGCTGACATGGGCAAGCGCTGCCCGCGCGGCCTCGACCTTCAACTGCCTCGCATCCATGCTTGCCCCGGGGGTTTCTTCTGGTTGCGCGCTCGTAGCATTTTTGTCCGCCGGGTCAAAGACATTGGCTGTCGACTTGCCTGAATGAAACGCAGCCGCTATCGCGTGCCCGACAATGCTTCGCACAGGACAGGCCATGACCAGACCGATCATCGTGTTCGACCTCGACGGGACGCTGATCGACACGGCGCCGGATCTGCTCGACAGCCTCAACCACAGCCTTGCCGCCAGCGAGCTCGCGGCTGTCGACGAGACGGGCTTCCGGCGTTTTGTCGGCCAGGGCGGGCGGGTGATGATCGAGCGAGCGCACATTGCGCAGCAGAAATCGCTTGGCGTCGAGGAGCATGACCGGCTGCTAAAGCTGTTTCTCGACCACTACACGCTCAACATTCCCGGCAAGTCGCGCCCCTACCCCGGCGTGGTCGAGGCGATCGCCCGCTTCGAGAAGGCGGGCTATCTCCTCGCCATCTGCACCAACAAATATGAGGCGAATTCGAAAGCGCTGATCGAGGCGCTCGGCCTGACAAAGCATTTCGCCGCGATCGCCGGCCAGGACACCTTCGCCTTCCGCAAGCCCGATCCGCGGCATTTGACCGAAACCATCCGGCTCGCCGGCGGTGATCCGGACCGCGCGCTGATGGTCGGCGATTCGCAGACCGACATCGACACGGCCAAGGCCGCCGGCATTCCCGTGGTCGCCGTCGATTTCGGCTATACCGACCGGCATGTGCGGGAATTCGAGCCGTCGGCGGTGATTTCGCATTTCGACGCGCTGACGCTGGACCTTGCGGAACGGCTGATTGCAGCGGCGGGCGGCTGACCCACGGCGATGCTGCGGATCCCTGTCGACAGCATCGAAATCCCAGCCGGAATGCCCGCGACATCGCCTTGACTTCAGCCACATGCCTCCCTTATATCGCGGCTCGCTTGGCCTTCGGGCAACGAGCGGGCGATTAGCTCAGCGGGAGAGCACACCCTTCACACGGGTGGGGTCGCAGGTTCAATCCCTGCATCGCCCACCATTTTTCGTGGAATCCCATTAATCTACTCTGCGGCGAGTTGCCGGCTTGGCCACTCGGGTTGACACTCAATACCGTGGCCTGTTGTCGGAGACCACGACCAGCCTCCCTCCAACATTCTGGCAGCGTTTGCAGACAAGCTTCGATGCCAGCCGCCTTTCGGCGATGAAATCATAGTGCGTTCCATAGGTCTCGATTAGACCATCGAGATCGAGCGGACGTAGATGGCCGCATCGAGGATTGCCGCAATATGCGCTGAGACCCTTGCCCTGATCGCGAAGCTCGCCAAGCTTCGCGGCCTGAGCGATCGGCAGGACAATAGCTGCCGGATCCACCGGATTTGCCACCACCACGAGGATAGATCTGCGAACCGCTGCCCGATCCAGGGCGCCGATCGCCTGGACCGCCTTATCTTGGGCGACGCCAATGAGGGAATCGATCTCTTCCATTGCCGCAGTATGCCCGCGGACAAACAGCGCCCTTCGCAGCACGTGCAGCGCATCTCTCGTTTCGCAAAGTGTCGTCCGGAGCGTGAGAGGCATTTCGCGCTCAATTCTTCATGTAGCTATCGGGAAGACATTCGGCTTCGATGGCCGCCGCTATGAAGGCTCGGTGAACGTCCCTGGTGCTGAAACATCCTGCCCGTTCTCCCACCAAGGCAGCAAGCGCGGCCAGAAACATTGGGCCGTCGGATGGCCAGTCATTCGCCAAAGCGTCGGCCATTTGGGGCAGCGTGGAAAGGACCGAGATCGTGCCATCCCTGGCCTCGATCGGGATTCCCGAAAACATGCTAGGCTGGCTGATTGTCATTACATAGCTCCCGCTGGGGCGGGAGAATGTTATGCTCTCTCAAGCATCAGCGCCCGTGCAATGGCTGATGACAAAGTTATTTGAGCACCTAAATAAGTCCGCGTCTATTAACTATGACGTAGAAGACGAACGATGTTCGAAATTTAACATCGTGTCGTCATTTACTTGACCGCGCCGGTGCGTTTTTGCAGCCAGTTGCAATCACAGCCTTGCGACCCGCGGGTTGGTGCACGGCGTTAGGCTGACAGTCGGTCTGCCTTCATATGCAGTGTAATGATGGCACCTTCGCCCGACCAATCCGACGACATTCGCGGCACCAACACGCGAACGCGGCCGCTAAATGCCCCCTATGTCGCCGTACGGAGCCAGAAGGATCGTTAGCAAGTCCCCAAGCAGTGCACCGCTCGGGCCAGCACGACTAACAGCTGCAGTCAGCCCCCTCCCCACCAAAATTCTTCTGCGCAAAATTCAATGCGCTTGAGTAGCTCGTATAGCTCTGGAACTGGCAGACATTGGAGCCGCGCCGGACCTTCATCTGCTCGAGATCCCAGAACGAAACCTCGATGCGACGGTCGGCGCAATAGACTGTGTATTTTTCAGGTTCCAGCGCGCGCGCCTTCTGCAACGGCATGGAGACGGCAGGAATGGAAAGTACGGAAAGTGCAAGCATGACGACGTGACGCGTGCGCATGGAAAGCCCCTGGAGTGAGAACAGCCCGTATTTTTGTCGCGACGATAGTGAGCGGCGCATCGCGGCTTTTTTGCGCACAATTGTCCTCGCCCCGTTCGGGCTTTCAGTGTTTCTATATGCTGGTCCATATCTCCAATGTGTTGGCCTTGATGATCGGCACCGCCCGGGCCGTCACCAGTCGGCCGGCGGCGATCGTGAGGTCCGCCGCCAGCAACTCGGCGGCGGCGCGGTCGGCGTCGCCGTAGGGATTGTAGCGAACCTCGTTTTTGCCGGCGGCAGCGGCCACCCTTTCTTCGCCAGGGTTTGGAATGCCCCAGCCCAGGGCGCGCATTTTGGCGGAAAGCGCCTGGGCGTCCTCGCGCGCCATGCCGGCGAACTGGACGTAGACCGTCTGCGGGCTCTGCTGGATACGCAGCCGCTCCTTCAAAGTGTTGAGTGCGTCGCGATCCTGCTCGCCGATAACAGTCTGACCCTCGGCTGCCGAAAGAGCGAGATCGGCAACCGCCCGGCGCGCGCCGGCGAACAGAGGCAGCCAGTCCGAACGGCTCCACAATTCGGGCGGAACCCCAAGCAAGGTCTCAAGCACGTTGCGGCGCCCCTCCGGCGTCAGGCCGGTCATGCTTTGCAGGCCGGCCATATCGACAAGAGCCGCCACGACCTTTTGCCGTTCGGACACCGGAAGGTTCGGATTGCCGAGGATGCTAGTCAGTTCCGCACGAAACGCATCGTTTGCGCCGTCGAGCAGCTTGACGCGTCCCGCCAGCTCGTCGGCCGCGGTTCCATTCGGGCCGGGGTTCTTCAGCGAATCCGTCCATTGGATGAGAGTGCCAAAAGTCAGGCCTGTGCGCTTTTCAAGCGCGGCAACGGTGAGCCGGTACTTATCGGGATCGAATGCGCCCGTTGCGTCGGCCGGAATGAAAAACGCATCGACCTTGAATTCCGGCTCCCTCACCTCTCCCTTCACGGCGGCCGGCACGGAGGAGACGGCGAGCTTCCAATAGGCGTAAGGCGCCGGCACACCGTCGACCGGCTGGTCGGCGGGCCGGAAGACGGGCCCGCTGAAGATGGTCACCTGGTTGGCCAGCGGATTATGCTGCGAGCGCACCCAGTTTTCGAGCGGCAGCCACCGGCTGCCGTAGAAAGCACGCGGCTGCGGCATCGTGTTTGGCAGGAAAGAGGCATATTGCGCCAGCTTGAGCGCCGCCGTTGCCGGATCGCCCGCGAACTCGGGACCCCAGGCAATGTCGCTGGCACTTGCGAATCGTGCCGCTAGCCAAGGCCGGTCCGCTCGAAAGTACCAGTTGGGACTAGGCTGGTAGTCGACCGACAATCGAACGTCGGGTTTCAGTCTGCTGGCGGTGACTTGCAGGGCCAACCTTTGCGACCGATCCAAATTGACCGCTGAATAGATGGCCATGCGATGAGTTCGGCCCATGACCAGCGAGTAGTTGATGTAATCAAGCGGCGGCGCCACGGCGTCGCTTATCAGCTCGCCGGTTATCCTGGGCAAGCCGATCGTGGCCCCGATGAAATCGACCTTGTATCCCGAAAGAACGCTGGGCTGCTTGTCGATATCTTTGCCGAGCAACGGCTTAAGCGCGGTTTGCAGCGGCAACGGCAAATCGTTGAGCTTGACCTCGCCGCTATTGACTCGGCCGGCCAGCTCGACAAGCAACGTCTGCTGTAATTCAGGCGTCAACTCCTCCAGCGACATGCGGCCGGCCTTGAGTTGGTCGGCCATGAACACGATCGCCGATCGCAATGTGGCTTGCGTCGCTTGCTGGTCGGCCAGCCTCCTGTCGGCGTCGGCGACGTTCTGCTTGGCAACTCTAAGTGCATCCTCGGTCTGCAAACCCGCATCTTTTGCCTCTTTGAGGGCAACGCTGAGCTCGTTATTGAGCTTGACGACTTCGTTCGCCGTCGTTTCGGCCTTGAGCCGCGCCTCGTCGGCGCTGGACCGCTCCCGGACAGCCTCATTCCTTTGCATGAAGGCAAAATAGGTCGTCCCGGCGAGTATCAATGCCAGGATGGCAAACAGCGCGATCAATATGTTCTTGCTGCGATCGCGCTGCTTCTGGCTGTCTGTCTCCGCCTTGGCGCTCTCTTCGACGAACTCGGCAATATCAGGACCTTGCGGCAGCTCCATCGCCTCCTTCAGCGCCTCGCCGCGCAGGAGATAGCCGGCAAAGCCGGTGTTCTTCCATTGCCTGGCCTGGGCGGCCACGCGGATGCGGAAGCGCTCGGTCAGCTCGTCCGCACTCAACTCGTCGTCGGATGCGAAACCGTCGCCGGGTCCGGCAGTGTCTTTGGTCGCCACGGTTACCGATTCAGGGACGGCGATGGCAACCGTTCCTGTATCGTTGATTTCGCGCGATGCGGATTCGGTTTCGACCGCGATATCAGTTGGCTCGGCTGTCTCGAGGCCGCCGCTGCCTTCGAAGGGTGCAAGCCGCGTCGGGCTGACATCGGCTGAGGTGATGCTGGGTCGCGTGACCAGTTCGGCGGACCAATAGTCGAGAATGCGTTGGGCCGCACGGCGGTCGGATTCCCCGCTGATGGCGCCACCCGCGCGCCGAGCCTTGGCAAGGAAGTCACGGATGGTCTGCGCATCGGGAACGGTGTCGTCGATGCTGGCTTCCGACGTCTCGGCGCCGGCCTTGTCGCTGCGCTTCATCGAGGGATCGCCGGCTTCGTTGGCGCTGGCGATCCGCATCAGTTCGAGATGCGCGACCCGGATGTCGCTCAGCGAGACAAACTCGGTCGAGGTTTCGGTGTCTGTCACTATTTCTTCGCTCATGACCCCAGGTCCTCAATGATCTTGTGCAAAGGTGTGCTGACGCGGACGATCGACGCGCATTCGGTTTTGAGCGCAAGATCGACCTGGACGAAGCGTTGCTGGGCCTCGTCGCGATAGGCTTCGAAGGCAAGGATGAAAGCGGTGTCGACGGTCTCGCGCGACAGCTGGTCGTTGACGTCGGTGGAGTAGTCGGCAAGCATGGTACGCCACTGTCCGTTCGGGTCGAGGTCGGCGAGAACCTTGACCTTCACTTCGAGGTTTCGCCACAGCGGTGAAAACTGGAATGGCAGCGACTTGTCCGCCGCCCCGCCCCCTTCGATCGGCTCGATCAAGTCGGTGAGACTGGCCAGCTTGTTGTCGATGTCTTGCCACAGCTTATGCTCGACGACGCGCGCATAGATGGTCGAGGACAGCACCTTGATAGCATCGTGCGCGGCTTTTATCGCAGGCACGGAGGGCTCATCGGCTGGAAGTTTGCCGGCTATCGTTTCGAGTCCCGAGGCCAGGATGCCGAAAGGTAGGTTCTTTGCGGTGACGAATATCTGCTGGTTCAGTCGCGAGGGTACGACGCGCAGCACCGAGCGCACATCCAGCAAGGCATCGTAAGCGTCAGCCGACGTGTCGGGGATTGCACCCTGCAGTTTCGTCGCCGCCTGCCCGAGGTCGTCGAGCCATGCCTGCTCGATGTCGCGAAGTGAGGGCCCGGGGGGCAATACTGTGACCTTATCGCGGGCGGATGCGCAGAAGAGCCTCAGCTGGTTGAGAAATTTGCGCAGGACGCGGACTTGATTCAAATCAGTGCCCATGTCTCGCCCGGCGATCATGAGGCTCTGGAAGCTGCCTATGCCGTATTGAAAGCTCTGCAGACCGTCATGCAGGTTCTTGTAAGTTGCAAGAACGTCGATCTGGCTGGTTACGGCGGTGAGCCCATCGCCGGCGGCGAGTGCGGCCTGGATGTCCTTGGGCTGCTGGTTGACGGCATCGAAGCCGGCGACCGCCGTGTTGACCCGATCGTCGGTCGTCAGGCCGGGCAGCTCAGGCGTCGGTTTCTCGCCCTTGGCGAGTTCATCGAGATAGGCTTTGCACAGCGCCGCGCATTGCGGGTTTTGCTGAACAACCGTGTCCATCAGCGGTTGCGACAGCTTCTTGGTCAACGCGTAGTCGAGGATGTTGAACCAGACGGTAAGCGCCGCCCCTTGCAGGTTGATCGCGCCGGCGACGATCCCAGCCTGCTTGGTCACCTGTAGCCAATCAGGAGGCAATGGGTAGAGATCAGCCAGTTGAAGCCTGAGGTCGAAATAGGCGCGGATCGCTGAAACTCCCCTGGCATATCATTGCCGCAAACCAATGCGCATCGCGATTGAACCCCGAGATGCGCCGCCGGTCCATGGGCATCCTATGCGGGTTTGGCCGCAAGGTCCTGGATGATGGTGTCGATCGCGATGCCTTCGTTGCGGTAGAACGTGCTCTTGGTAGCCGCGTTGGGCTCGGTGAGCCAGCCTCCGCTGTGATGCAGCGCAATCAGGTTCCAGTCGGTGTCGAAGACCGGCGAGCCCGACGAACCCGGCAGCGTGTCGGTCAGATACTGGACGCGGCCACCGCCGACGAAGGCCACAACATTGGCGACGAATGAAATCTGTTTCTGCGCGCCGCCGGGATGCTGGATGATGTTGACGTGATCGCCGGTCTTGACGGTGATGTGCTTCATGTCCAGCTCGCCCCATTTGGAGGCATCGCCCTTGATGCGAACGGCCGACCAGTCATTGTCCTTGGAGGTGCGAAAGAGCGCGTCAGGGTCGAGAGTGAATTCTTCCAGCGGTGCGTCGAGACCGGCAACGGTCCGCTGATAATTGAACTGGGCCACCGAGCCCGCCGCCGAGGCGGCGTCGGGCAGCACGTGGTTGTTGGTGATCAAGACCCCGCCGGAGGTCATGAACCCCGTACCCGAACTGCCGTCGGTACGCTTGATGCGCACCACCGATTTCGCCCTGATGAGGCCGAGTTCGAGATAGCTGATCGATACCAGCGTGCTCTTGTTGCCGAGGATTTTTTCGAGCTGGGCGGGCGCCGTCGCGCCGCTCCAATTGGCGGTGGCGGGTCCTTCGACCGGCGGCGGCGGCGCATGCTGCTTTGCCTGCAGCAAAGCCTCGTCGCCCGGATTCTCATCAAGCGCAAAGGCGATGAGAGCGTCGGCCTTGGCCTCCTGTTTTGCGCGCTGGACGATCGCGAACCAGTTGTTGATCGCCTTGCCGTCAAAGGTGATTTGGGCCGTCGACAGTCCGACGCCTTTGGCAACACGCACGCCGTCGCCGATCATCGGGTAGAGATTGGCGAGAATCCGGTTGAGGCTTGTCAGCTCTGCTTGCGTCCATTCGGTCACGGGATGTCCTCTAGGCAATCTGCGTTTCGATGATGTGTGACCAACGGCTGTCCCGGCGTCCGCGCGACCATCTCGGCTAGCCCTTCTTCCTTCGTTTCCGCGACCCGGCCCGCAGGGCAATCTCGGCGCCGCGGACCGTCTCGTACTGGTCGGCGTCGATCAGCGACTGGTCGAAGCTGACGCCGGTCATCTCGGAGATTTCCGACAACGGATACATGGCGCCGATGAATTCTTCGGCGACGGTGAATTCCAGCTCCGTGTCGGAAAGGTCCTGTTCCAGCACGAAGCCATAGCTGGCAAGGCCGTCATTGACGCGGGCGACGACCACCTTCCAGAAGCGGCGCGGCACTGGCGCGCGAAGACTGGTGCCCTTGGGGCCCTTGCCAGAAAATATGCGGTCGTCATCGGCAAGTATCGGGCCGGCAAAGACGCAAAGCCGCTCGCTAGCCGCCTCGGAGAGCACGTGGTTCTCGAGATCGCCCCAGTTCTTCTCGCCGCTGTCGGAACGGTTGTAGCCGTCGACCTGCGGCGAGCAGTTGGTGACATGGAAGGAGCAGACATTGCCTTTGAGCAGGAGTTCGAAGGTCTTGCCCCACGCCACGTCATCGCGCCTGACGATGTGGCCCTTGTCGAAGGCGCCTTGGTCCTTGGTGTAGAAGACGTCGGGGATCTGATACTTGTCGTCGAGCCGCAGGTCCGGGAACCAGCGCTCGCTGAACAGCCCGGCGCGCGAATAGTTGCGGCCCTTTTCCGGCTCGCGCAGATTGCTCTCCTCGGTCACGTTGGAGGCGGTGAACAGCGCCAGGCGGCGCTTGGCGTGCATCTTGAGGGAGAAATTCTGGTAGTCGAGTTGCGTGCCGCCGTCCCGAAGCGGCGCCAGCACGGACGGGTCGGTGGCGTCCGGCATCGGCACAACGATCGGCGCGAGCTTGGTGCCGCCGGACAGAAATTTTTCGTCATAGCCGTCATAGCCGGCATAGTCGGCGATCGTTTTGGGAACGAACGCGCCGCCGGGGGGCGTCGGTTTGGCCGCTTCGAGATCGACCGATTCCGTCGTAACCTCATGGCCGGGTGCGGCGCCGAGCGAGACGGTGATGCGCAACGGCACTTCGAAGGTGACGCTGCCGCCGGGCGAAACGACGACCCCGCCAGATGGCGGCGTCTGGGTAACGACGCCCGGGATCGGCTTGACGCCGCCGACATCGACCAGGTTTACCCCTTCGGCCGGCGACGCATTGTCGGCCTTGTTCCACCATGCGCCCCAATCGTTGGACCCGCCGGTAGCGCCTTTGAAATTGAGGCCGAGGTCGACGACGCGCTGGTCCCTGGCCAGCACGCCGGTGGGTACCGCGTAGTTGCGTTCGAGATAGCGGCCGGCGAAATGCAGCCCGGCGATTTCGCCGGTGGCCAGATCAAGCAGAGCCGAGCCGGAATTGCCGCCCAGCGTCGAGCAATCATGGGTCGCCGCGTTGACGATCTTGCCGAAACTGTCGGTGTCGAAAGCGCCCTGCAACATGCCCGGCTGCAGGCGCTTGACCTGGAAGCGGCTGCGCATGATATCGCTCTGAACGTCCTCCGGGTTGCGATTGTCGAATGCCGGATAGCCGATTGCCACGACCTCCTGGCGCAGCAGATCGCGCGCGTCGGTAACGGCGAGCGACAGCGGCGTGACGTATTCAGGCAGGCCCTCGACCTCAAGGATCGCCATGTCCCAATAGGGATGGATCATCCGGATGTTGAGGATCTTGAACACGTGCCCGGCCGCCGAATCTCGCTTGAAATCGATGCCGGCGGCGCGGCCGTTGATGAACTGCAAATTGCGGTCGCCAAGGCCCGAGGCGAATATCTGCGCGACATGGCGGTTGGTCATCAACAGGTTGCGCCCGACGACGAAGCCGGTGCCGCCGTACGGAATGTTGGTGTTCCACAACAGCTCAATGCGGCCAATAGCCGGCAAAGCTTTTTCGATGCGCTGCTTCAACGCGGCGTCGCTGGTAAGCTTGGTCCACAGCGAGTGGCCCGGTGTCGGCGTGCCGTCGAAGGTCAGCGTGGTAAATGTGCCATCCTTGATGTCGTAGACCGGCCGCAGCGCCGGGATAATAATGGCTTCCACGTCGGCAAGCTGCTCGGGCGCGACCTCGGCGCCCCGCGCCAGGTTCTCCAGGCCGGTGCGCGCCGATTCACGCGCCGCCTCCGTCTTGCCGTCGTCGCCCAGTGCAATGGCTTCCACGGTGACGTCGGCCGTCGCGTCCATGTTGGCGAGGACCGATTCAGTCCCATCGCCCCCCGTGACGAGATCGAGATATTGACGGATTCGCTGCTCTCTGCTGACCGGCATGGTTGCCCCTCCCCCAAAGGTTCTGTCGAAGTAAAGAACTGTATTGCCCCATTTTAGACTGGCGCAATTCTGGCTGGCACGCAAGGAAACAAATCAAGGCGCATCGAATGTGACAGGGCGGGACGTTGGCATGTCTCTTCGCCCGCAGTCGCTCGCGCGATGTGTCACGGTCGCATTACTTTAGCGCTGTCGTATGTGATCTCCATCACAGACGGCGACGCCGTTTGCGCCGACCTATTGCAGCGGCGGAACCGAGCATTGCATGTCCGCTCGGTTTGCGGGAATTTTGATCACCTAACCATTTTCGAAAAGTTGCCGTCTGCACGCGTCCGGCTCCTCCCGCCGCGCGTGCAGACGGCTTTCCGCCTGGTGCGGGCCATGCACTGGCGCGTCCGTTGACCGAGCCTTTAGAAGGCGTAATGGCCAGAGATGAACGCCGGGCTTTGATGCGGTGCACTCTTGCCGTAAACTTTGACCGTAAACTTTGGCGATTGCGGCAATCGGGAATTTCTACATGGCTTTTGGCGGTGCGAACGACAGAAACGATCTGCCGCGCCTGGCACGTATCGATCCGAAGCTGTTCGATGTCCTGTTCAGCGGCTGCAAGGTCGAGCGCTGCTCTGCCGGCCAGCATCTGTTCGTTCAGGAAGATGCCGCCGATCGCATCTACGGCGTGATGAGCGGCACCGTGGAAATCTCTATCTATTCGCCCGGCGGCCAGAAACTGGTGGCTAATATCGAGCTTTCACGCAGCCTGGTCGGCGAGATCGGCGCCCTCGACGGACGGCCTCGCACGGCCACTGCCATCTGCCTCACCGCTTGCGAGCTTGTTTCGCTCTCAAGGACACAACTCTTTGATCGAATTGAAAAAAATCCGCCGCTGGCGCGCGCGATGATAGAACTTTTGTGCGCCAGGTTGCGCTGGATCAGCGGCGAACTCGGCGATCAGGCCTTCTTCGGCATCGAGGCCAGACTCGCCAAGCGCCTGGTCTTCCTGGCCGAGGTGATGGCCGATAGCGCCGGCTGGATCCCGATCTCGCAATCGGAACTCGGAGAGTTCCTCGGCGCCACGCGCGAGTCCGTCAACAAGACGCTCAATGACTGGCGCAGCCGCTCGTTCATCGCCATCAAGCGTGGCGGCCTGCGCATCACCGACGCCGGCGCTTTGCGTCACATCGCCGATACGCAGGACGACGACTGACGCTCCCTGCCACGGAAGACCAAGCGAATCAGAGCCGCGAAATCAGATAGCGCAAAGCCGAGCGGCTGGGCATGAAGAAGTATCCGCCGCCCCTCGTGGTGACGAATTGCGGAATTTTCTTCAAGACGGTGACACCTTCCCAGGACGGAATGGTGAACCTGCCCTCACCGTCGCGCGAGCCGATCGTCGGATCCTTTTCGTCTACGAGACCCTGGAACGAGGTCGATGAAACCCAGGTTTGCTGGACGAACTCGTACTGGCGCTCGATATCGGCGTTGAGGCACATGAAGAGCAGCCCCTTTTCGGCCTTGCCGCCCTTTCTTTCGCGCCTCTCATAGCTTCGGCCGACGCGGATCATGCGGTGGCGCTTGCCGATCCTGATCTGCGTTTCATGGTCTTCTCCAAGCGAGTCACGCGGATTGGAGCGGCGCACATGCGCGCCGAGCGGACAGCGATGGCCTTGCGGGTCCTCGACGCCGAAGGAAAAGTCGTTATCTGCGGAGCGCCCCGGCCGGCCATCGGGATTGCGCACCAGCGAAGTGCCATCGGGCCAGCGGCCGAGCATTTTTGCTGCAACCCAGCGCGGCGTGACGGCGTCGTTGCGGGTTTCGCGCGCCACCCGTTCGGCCGCGCCTTTGCAGTAATCCTGAAAGGCGTCGACGTGCTGCTCGAACTGGCGCACGACGAGGAAAGAGCCGTTTCGGCCGAAATCATGCGGCGGTGGTGGCTGTCCCGGAATGTTGCGGTTGCGGCGCACCGCCGCAAGGATACCGCTGCGATCGTTCGCCCCATCGACCGACGGCGATGCCGGATAGAAGCCGTGCTCGTCGCGGTAGCCGAACAGGAATTCACCCGGCGCCAGAAGGTGCATCGGCGCAACCCCATTGTTGGCGCGCGCTGTGCCGCGCACCACCGGCTGCGAAACGCCGTCGACAAAGCCAAAATGTTCGACAGCGCGCTTGCCTTCGCGCTTGATCGACAAAGGCAGTTCGGTCACCAGCTTCATGCCGGCGGCCGTCGTCTGTTTCTTCACCGCCGCTATCTCGGCCTTCAGCCCGTCCGTGGTGGCGGCGTAGCACACCACCACGGCATCCGCCGGTCTGGCGGGCGAGCCCCATAGCCATTTGTCGGGGACGCTGTCGCCGAGGTCGTTCAGGATGCGGCTGCGTTCGGGATTGCCCATGCCATGACGAAAAGCGACTGGAAACGTTCCCAGCGGATCATCGCCCACGCCGCCATCGAGGCCAAGCCGGCGCAAACCGTCGGGACCGAACGCCGCCATCATCGCCCTTTCGCGCGGCACGCCGTCGCCGAAAGTGGTTTGTGCCGCGATGAAATCCAGCCACGCCTTGCGCTTGGTGGCGGAAAGGTTCTCCGGCACGCCGATCGCCAGCATATGCGCATATTCCAACGGGCCGAAGGGGCCGAAGAAGAGGGATTGGATTTCGCCGGTCTCCAGTTGTTCGACGGAAGGCGGTGCGGTCGAAATGATGCTGAGCGCCGCCTTTGATCTCTCGGTCACCGGACGCGGCAAGGATCCGAACAGGCTCAGCCAGTTGCGCGCCTGATTGTCCGTGGCAGAGGCGACGCCGCGCCTGATGCGCGAATTGGCGCGGATGCGTATGGTGTTGAGATCGGGATAGGCCGAGTACCAGAACAGGGTCGGCACCTGCTGGCGGCGGGCCCAGCGCTTGAAGCGGTCACCGTCACGCGCGCCATCGAGAAACAGCCAGCGCGTGCGCGGATATCCCTCGGTGTTGCTCCAAACACCGGTCAGCCCGGCGGCGGCCTTGGCGATGAAATCCTCGAGGTAGCTTTCCCAGCTGCCGCCATAGTTCGAAAAAAAAATCAGCCTGTTGGTGCCGGGCACCAGCACCCAGCGCGCGAAATGGATGGTGTTGATGTTGGCCAAAAAGCCCGGCCTGAACACCTTCTGCGCCGAGATCGAGATGAGATAAAAGGTCAGGCGCAGCGCCAGCCGCCGCAAGGTTCCGGGCTTCATGGTCGAGATCGCGGTCAGATGGTTTTGCGCGCCGTGGTCTTCATGGACGAGGATCTTGTCGAGCGCCTTGAGATCGACCGGTGTGTTGTGCGGGCGGTCGATGTCTTCGAGCCGGCGCAAGCCAAGGAAGCACAGCAGCAGGAACAGCGCCGCCAGCGCCAGAATGCCGAGGACAGCCAGAAGCAACGACGTCCCCAGCGTGGCGATGCCGCCAAAAGAGGTGACGCTCGGATTGCCGAACACCAGCACGTAAGTCATGCGCCAGAACGCCGCCACCAGCACCGCGACGAACACCAACATGCCCGGCGTCAGCAGCGTCGTCGTCAGCGCCTGCCACCATTTTCCGGGTGGCCGTTCGAGCAGGCTTTCGGCAGGCTCGAAGGCCCAGGCAAATTTTCCCGAGGCATGGGCATGTCGCCTGGCCTCGACCAGCACCGCGGCGGCGTTGGTTGTGCTGCGCGGTTTTTCGACGACCTCGCGCAGGCTGTCGGCGAGGTCCGCCTCGGCCAGGATGCGCTGCACCGAATGACCCGGCGTGCCCGAAAACACCAGTCCGGCATTGCTGCCGAAGGACGGCGATATGTCGACATTATGCTTGCGCAGGTAGTCGTTCAAGGCGCCGCCGTCGCGCAGGTCGCAGACGTCCTTGAAGATCGGCCGCAGCCGGTGCCCGATGGCATGCGTCACGGCGTTGATGACGTCGTCGGTGCTGCCATCGCCGGAGATTTCGAGAACCAGAGCCCCCTTTTCCTGACCTGCGTCATCCATGTCGCCGGTGCCGACAACAGCCAGGCTGGTGAAGTGGATGGTGCCGACAATATCGAGCGCGGTGCGGATCTCTTCGCCGGCCGGGTTGCCGAGGCTGCCAACCTTGTCGCGGACGGCGTCCAGCGAGCCAGTCCGGGTGATCGGACAGACCACAGTTACCATCGACTGGGTGGTCGTGCGGCAAAGTGCTGCCGGTTCGAAATCGACCCTGAGGGTCTCGGGATAGGCGCCGATCCGAGTCATCCGCCCGGCCTTGCCGGGCAAGCGGCGCAGGCCCTGCTTCTGGAACAGAGCGCGCAGGCTCTCACCGATCTGGATTCGGGCGATCTCGGCGCCGATGCACTGGTGAATGCCATGGCCGTAGACCATGTAGTCGCGGTGCGGTCGCGACGTGTCGAACCGGTTCGGGTCCTGCACGGCATCCGCGTCGAACATCGCCGACAGCGTTGACGGCATCACCACGGTGCCGGCCTTCACCAGGCGCTCGCGGCGCGTGCCCTTGCCGATGATCGCATCGCGCGCGGTGTAGCGCCAGGGGCCGACCCAGATCGGCTTGAAGCGCATGGCTTCGAGGACGGCCTTGTCGAGCTTGTCGATGTCGTCTTCAGCGAGCGCGGCGTCGATGGCCTGGCGTGCATCGGGCCGCGACAGGATCACATCGAGGCAATTGCCGCCGGCCAGCACATTGGTCGGGACAAAACCCGCGACCATGCCCAGCATGATCGAATTGAGGTCGTCGCGCGACAGCTTGCCCTGATCCATCTGGGCAACCAGCCTCGCCAGTGGCTGCTCGGTCTTCAACCCGCGGTCCCTGACCGACTGAATGGAGCGATCGATGACTTTGAGAAGACGGTCGCCCGCCACCACCGCCAGCTCGCGCATGACGGGGCTCGCCGCCGGATCCGAAAAGAACAGCGCGCTCAGCGCGATCGCCCAGTCGGCGAATACGGATTCATCGTCGATCTCGAGACCGAAATAGTCGCGGCAGATGTGCACCGGAACGATTTTCATCAATCGCGAGATCGCGTCGAAGCCGGGGCTGGCGCGCATCATGATCTCTTGCGAATGGCGCGCGGCGATCGGCCTGACGGCCGCCTCGACCTCGGCCGGCGGAAAGGCGGTGAGGACCGACGATTTCATGCGCCGGTAGTCGGCGCCGTCCTGCATGCCGAGGATGAAGTTGGATCCCCGCGCCAACTCGGTCATTTCCGGCCCATACGGGGTCTGGAACTCGTCGCCGCGCTCCAATATGTCGCGGACGTCGGCGTTCTTGGTGACGAGGAGAACGCCAAATATTGTGCCTGTCGGGCGGAAGCGCCGGAACAAAGCCAATGCCCAGCGGGGATCTTCGAACAGAGACCCGACGATGCGTGCAATCAGCCCTGTCTTGCGGATACGGCCGAGGTCGAAGGGCGGCATTTCCGGCAGCGGGCGCTGGTTTTTCTGGGCCGCGCGAATGGCGTCGAAATACTTCAGTTTGGTCATGCGCGTTCAAGCCCCCCGGCTGTCCACGTTATTGCGATGCCGGCTCTTCAACGCCTAGGTTTGCATCGGTTGGACGTATGTGAATTTTTTCACAGTCGTCAGCGGTTCGGTCAATGATGAACGCCATGCTCATTTGGCCAGTTGGAAGTTGGCGACGAGGAACTCGTTTGCCGCCTTGTCGGTGAACGGTATCCAGCGCACCCTCTGTTCGGAAAAATCGGGATGCCGGGTTTCGAAAATCGCCATTTCGCGCCGCGCCTGTTCCGGCCGGCCGCTGCGCATCAGGGCGCCGATCTTCAGGAACCTGGCATAGAAATAGCCGGGAGACAGGTTGAGCGAGCGGTCGGCTGCCGCGATCGCTGCCGGCCAGTCCTCGACGAAACAGTAGGCCGCCGTCAGTTCCCCCAGATTGTGGAAGCGGTAGAGGTCGAAAGGGCTCAATCGCTCGGTGTCGAGGAAGAACGGTATCGCGGTGGCGGCATTGCCGAGCAGCAGCTGGGCGCTGCCCATGGCCGAGCGCGCGAAGGCAAAACTCGGATTGATGTGGATCGCTTCCTCGAGATGGTCGACCGCCGATCGTGGTTCGCCGCGCATGATGTCGACGGCGCCGAGATGGGCGTGCGGGCGCGCATCCAGGCTGTCCATCAACAGCGCCTTTCGAGCGAACTGCTCGACCTTGTTCAGGTCATCGCTGTCGCCGAAGCGCAGCCATGCCCGCCAGAAATACCACCACGCCAGTTCATTCAGAACGGCGCTGGAATTGGCATCGTCGCTATAGGCCTTCTGGAAAAACTCCAGCGCGGTTTCGGTATCGCCGCGCGTGCGTCGATTCATATGCCAGCGTCCGCGCCGCACCAATTGCCAGGTTTCGAGACTTTCCCACGGCACCTGGAAGGTGCGCGCCTGTTCCGCCCGGTCGACCTCCTTGTCGAGGATCGAGACGATCTCGGCGCCGATCTGGTCGCGCAGGTTGAAGATGTCGACCAGGTCGCGATCGAAGCGCTGCGACCAGACCAGGCGACCGTTCGACGCGTCCGCCAGCGAGGTGTTCAGGCGGATCTGGCCGCCATTGCGCATCAGCGTGCCGCTGACGATGTAGCGCGCGCCGAGCGCGTTGCCGATCACCCGCGTGCCCAGCGTGTCGTCGCGAAACTGGAAGCTGGAACCCTTGGCGATCACCGAGAGCCACCGTGTGTGGGAAAGACCGTAGATGATGTCTTCGGCGATGCCGTCGGCCATGTAGCCGATGTCGTGCTCGCCGCCATCGCTTTGGAAGGGCAGGACGGCGATCGCCGGTGGGCCCTTGGAAGACAGCTTCTGCTGTGCGGTGCCCTGGGGAATGGCTGCAAACGATGCCGCCGGCGAAGATCCATTGCCGGCGCGGCCAGCGATCAGGACGCGCACCGGCAGCGCAATGTTCTTCAGCATGAACTCGCCGAGATCGGTGAATTCGGCCGCCGTCTTGTCCTTCACATGGTGCCATGTCGTTTCCGAGACGGCCAGACCGTCGCCCGGCGCGAACTCCTGGATACGGGCGGCGATGTTGACGTCGTCGCCGTAAAGGCGGCCGCCGCGCACGATGACGTCGCCGGTGTTGATGCCGGCGCGAAACGGCATGCGCATGTCGTCGGCGACCGATGCGTTGAGCGCAACGATACGGCCCTGGAAATCAAAGGCCGCGCGCAAGGCCTCGATCGGGTTGCCGAATTCGGCCATGATGCTGTCGCCGGCGTCGCCGAAGGTGCGGCCGCCAAACGTGCCACAGCTGTCGGCGATGATGTCGCGCCGCTCCTCGAATGCCGCGACAGCAGACTCATCGTCGATGCCCATCAGCCGCGAAAACCCGACGGCATCGATAGAAATGATTGTCGCCAGCTGACGGGTGTAGTTCCGTACAGCCATGTTCGAGCCCCGGTCCCTTCTGGTTCTGGTCCAGCACAGGCGACGACCCGTTCTTGAAAACTTCGCCGCGCGCTGAGAAAAAAGAAAGATCTTGGCGGATTGGCGCGCCATACCACCCCGCCAGGACCTGAACTCTAGCAGGGTCTTGGGCAAAGCTCTACCATGTTTGGCCGGTCCGGCGCAGGTCGTGGCAGCGCCGCATGGTTAGCCGCACGCCACCGCAACCCCAGAGGAATGCTCGCTTGAGCGTTGCAATTCCAGCGTGCCGTCGAAACCACACGATATCAGCCTTTGCGGAACAAACTGGCCTGCCAGCGAGTTTCCGGTGCGACCCCTACCAGTATGAAAAGAGGGGCCAACATGAAATGAGGGCAATCATGCGTAATCTTGTTTTGGCGACCGGCGTTGCAGTTCTTCTCGCCGGCTCGACGGCTTTTGCGGCGGATGAGAGCCCGCTGCCGCCGCCGAATGCCCAGAAACTGTCGGCAATCCTCGCCAAGGTCGAGCAGCGCGACGGCTTTCGCTATGTCAAGGAGGTCGACTGGGACAAGGACGGCTATACCGTCACCTACTACACGGCCGACAAGGCGAAAGTCGAAATCACTTTCGATCCTGTGACCGCCGAACCGAAATAACCTTCTGCCGCATTACCCGATTTGCAGCATATCTGCGGCGCGCCTGAAGACTGCTGTTTCAAAACGGCGGCTTTGCCGGCATGGTGCCGATACGCGCCAGGTGGATGAGTGCGCGCAAATTGAACGGCACGGGGGTGCATGGCGGTGGTAAAGCACGTTTTGAAGCGCATCCTGATGATGCTTGCCGGTTACTTCGTTTCAGTGCTGATCGGATTGATCGCGGTGGTGGCGATATACTGCGCACTCGCCGCGCTGCCCAACGCGCCGGATTATTTCGGCGCCATGGGCGCTACGCCCCTGGTGATTCTATTGTGGCCGCCGCTCGGCATGTTCGTCTATTTCGTGACGATCGTGCTAACCGCGCTACAAACGCTTATCTTCGCGCTGATCGCCGAATTCTTTTCGCTGCGCAATTTCCTGATCCACATGCTGTTTGGCGCCGCTGCTGCCGCAGCCGGCTTCTTCCTGATCTGGCCGGCAGCGGAAGAGGATGTCGGACGCTGGGCCGATATCGGCATCATCGCCGCCGCCGGCCTGGTCGCTGGCCTGGTCTATTGGCTGATCGCCGGTCGCGACGCCGGCTTCCGGCGTCCGCTCATCCAGCGCTGATCGCCGGAAAAGCGCGAAAGCTTTTCCCGCTCAAAACTTAATAAACCTTGGGATAGGGTGGGTTCCTCGTTTCGAACGAGGAACCCTTGTCAGGTCAGCTCGTCGGCGAACGCACTGCCTCGGTCGCATCCAGCGCCTGCATCAACCGCGTATCGCGATCGTAGACGTCGTTGAAATACTCGACGTTGCCGGACAGGTCCGGCCACGCGGTGAAGTAGGCGACGTAGACGGGAATCGTGCGGGTCACGTTTTCGGTCGCATGACCGTGCTTCAGCTTTTCGGCGATCTCGTCGACCGACCAGCCAAGCACTGCCGCGGCCATGCCGCGCGGGTCCTGCAGACGGATACAGCCATGGCTCAGCGCGCGCATGTCGCGCTGGAAGAACGACTTTTGCGGCGTGTCGTGCATGTAGATGGCGTGCTTGTTGGGGAACAGTATCTTCAGTTCGCCCAGCGCATTGGCTTCGCTCGGCTGCTGGCGCACATTGTAGGGGATGTTGGCGCCGTAAGCGCCCCAATTGACCGCTGACGATGGAACCCGCTTGCCGCGCGAATCGGTCACCTCGTAACCGGCGCGGTCGAGATAGCCCGGATCGCTGCGCAGCCTGGGCAGCATCTCGTTGACGATAATCGACTGCGGCACGCCCCAATAGGGATGGAAATCGACCTGTTTGATCTCCTTGAAGAAGAAGGATGTCTGGTTGGTGGTCCGGCCGATGACGACTCGGGTCTTCAGCTTCTCCTCGCCATTGTCGATATAGCTGGCGGTGAAGGCAGGCTGGTTGATGAAGACGCGCGGACTGCCGAGATCGGACGGCAACCAGCGGAGTTCTTCCAGCGCCACCTGCACCTTCTGCAACCTGTCTGCCTTGGACGCGCCGGCCAGAGTTGCGACGGTGCGCGGACCGATGACGCCGTCGCCCTTCATGCCGGCCTTGACCTGCACGGCCTTGATGACCGGCACCAGTTCGGGACCGTAGACCTCGCTGGTGCCGAGCCGGGCGAGGATCTCGCCATAGGCGCCGCCCATCTCGTCGTCGAGATTGCGCGCGATCAGCGTCAGCAGTTTCGGCAATTCGGCACTGGTCTCGCCGGGCTTCAGCAACAATTTCGGATCGACGACGATTTCGTTTTCGGCACTGGCCTGCAGCGATTCCAGTTCGACGCGCAGCGCCTGGTATTCGGCGTTCTGCGGATGCCGCGATTCGAGATAGGTGCGCACCTCCTGGGTGTGGGCGAGCGTCTTCAGCGCGCCTTCCATGTCGACCGGCTTCGGCGGAAACTCGTAGTAGCCGGTGATGCGGTTGGGATCGACGCGGCCGCTCTGAGCGTCATGGGCATAGCGCAGCACGCGCGCCGACAGCGCCATCTCGAAGCGCACCATTTCCTTCAGATGCGCGTCGGCATCGACGATCGATGCGTTGGCAGCCGGCACTTCGACCGTGTAGTCGGCTGGTGTAAGGCCGTAGCTTGCCGCCTCGCCAAGCACCCGCACCGCGTCCTGGGCACGGGCGTTGGCTTTGCCATCATTCACCCAGATGAAATCAGGATTGGCCGAGTAATAGGCAATCAGCGCCTTGGCGATATCGGGTTCGGCATAGAGTTCGTAGTCGCTGAGGCTCGCAACGGCTTCACGGAAGGCGGTGCTTGTCGCCGACGGCACAAAGGCGGCATCCTGTGCTGTTGCGACCTGAGGCGGCGCTGCCACCAATGAAGTGAAGTCGACGCGCACCAGTCTGTCGGCCTTGTAAGTATAATAGCTCGGGCTGCTAATCCTGGCGCCTCCGCCCGAAACGGCGGGCTTCGGCTTGCGCTTGGGTGGCGGCGGGAATTCGCCTTGCGGCTTGTGCTTGACGCCACCGCCGAACAGCATGTCGAACAGCCCCTGAGCGCTTGCCTGCGGCACGCCGAAGGCAAGCGTGGCCGCGATCGCCAGCGGCATCACAGTGGCTTTGTTGCTTAGGAATTTCATGGATCACCCGCTCCGGCTGCAAGCCGGCTCCCGTTCCGCGCCGCTAGTACGATCTGGCCACCGCATGGCGGATGTAAGACGCTACTATACCGATTCATACCGATTTCGTTAAGCTTCCATAAATTTCATCGGGCCTGTTGCAGAACGGTTTCACAACATCGTGACATCGGGAGCGGCGTCGTCGCCGCCCCAGATCGCCAATGCAAGCTGTTACTTCAGGCGTTGGCGCCGCCGTCGATGGTCAGCGCTGCTCCGGTGACAAAGCGCCCCTCCGGACCGGCCAGCCACGCAACCATGCCGGCGATCTCTTCAGCCTTGCCGAAGCGCGGTGTTGCCATCTTCTGCCGCTGGTGTTCGGCATGCGGCCCCTCGGCCGGGTTCATATCCGTGTCGGTCGAGCCGGGATGAACGACATTGGCGGTGATGCCGCGCGAGCCGAGGTCGCGCGCCAGCGCCTTGGTCAGCCCGACCAGCGCCGCCTTGCTGGTGGAATAGGCGCTGAGGCTGGTGTCGGTGACGCGTTCCGCCAGATTGCTGCCGATCGAGATGATGCGGCCGCCCTCGCCCATATGAGCCGCTGCCGCCTTCGAGGCGACGAACGGCGCTCTCAGATTGACCTCCATGGTCTCATCGAAGTCAGCGAGCGACATTTGCTCGATGGGCGCGGCGCGCCAGATGCCGGCGCTGTTGACCAGAATGTCGAGCCGGCCGAAGGCGTTCACGGCCTCGGTGACCGAGCCTTCGATGGCGGCGGCGTTGCGATTGTCGGCCTGGATGGCGATGGCGCGCCCGCCTGCCGCGATGATCTCGGCAACGACCGCCTGGGCCGGCGCTTCGCTGTTGACGTAGGTGATGGCGACATCGGCCCCATCGGCCGCAAGCCGTTTAGCAATCGCAGCACCTATGCCACGGCTGCCGCCGGTGACGAGTGCTGCCTTGCCCTTCAATCCGTTTAAAGACATGTCATTTCCCTTTTCTGTAACGGTCGATACATAAATATCTGGCAACCTTGCCCGATGACGTCAAGTGAATTATGTATCGATCAACACAGAAAAGAGCGCCATGCCGGAAAGAGGCCGTCCCCGCACCTTCGATCGAACCGCCGCCTTGCGGCAGGCGATGGAGCTGTTTTGGGCCAAAGGCTATGAAGGCACGTCGATCGCCGACCTGACCGCGGCGATGGGCATCGGCTCGCCCAGCCTCTATGCCGCCTTCGGCAGCAAGGAGGCGCTGTTCCTCGAAGCGACCGACTATTACACGCGCACCGAAGGCACCGAGATCTGGACCGCGCTGGACGAGGCGCCGACGGCATGCCAGGCGGTCGAGAACTTCCTGCGCCAGACAGCCCGGGCCTATTCGCAGAACGACCGCCCGCAGGGCTGTCTGATCGCGCTGGGCGCCCTGCATCAGGATTCAAGCAGCGGCGCGATCTGCGACGATCTGCGCCGCCGCCGAGCCGAAAACCACACCCTCTTGCTGAGACGGTTGGAGCGCGGTGTCGCAGAAGGCGAATTGCCGGCGGATTTCGACAGCGACGCGGCAGCGACTTTCTATGCAACGGTCCAGCACGGCATGTCGATCCAGGCCCGCGACGGCGCCTCGTGTGACGCGCTGATGGCGACGGTCGCCGGAGCGATGGCGGCGTGGCAGGGACTTGCCGGAACGGCGTGACAAAGCGCTGGGCTTGTGCTGGAAATCCGGTCAGCGGCGACAACACGCGGCCGGGAGGAATCGTCCATGAAAAAAGGCTATCGCGAACTGCTCGACGAGGCCAATGCCGAGATCGAAGTGGTCTCGCCTGAGGAAGCGGCCGGACTGCTCGACGATGAGGGCACCATCTTCGTCGACCTGCGCGATCCACGCGAGGTGGAGCGGGACGGCCAGATTCCCGGCGCCAAACATGTCACCCGCGGTATGCTTGAATTCTGGATCGACCCTGAAAGCCCCTACCACAAGCCGTTCTTCGCCTCGGGCAAGAGCTTTGTCTTCTTTTGCGCCGGCGGCTGGCGCTCGGCGCTGGCGACCAAGACGGCGCAAGATATGGGGCTGTCGCCGGTCAAGCATATTCTCGGCGGCTACACCGCCTGGAAGGCGGCCGGACTGCCGGTGGAGCCAGGCGGAAAAAAGAAGGGCTAGCCCACTTCGCCGGTGTTGTCGTCGCTACCGATACACAATTGGAATCAATGCAGTATCGGCTCGCGCTCACTTCTGACAAAAGTCACGGCGCGCTCGACGACGCCCTTGTCGGCGAGAATGCGGCGGTGGCCGAGTCCATCGGCCCAGTGCAGCCGCACATGGCTGCCGGCGCCAGCATAGCGCTTGGCATGGTCGGCCGGAACCTCGCGGTCGTCGGGCGCATGGATAACCAGCGTCGGCACCGGCGCCTCGGCCAGCTGACGGTCGCCGGTGAATTCGTTGAGCGGCCGGCCCGACAGCCGCTTCACCTGATCAGCCATGGAAACCTGCGAACGCGGGCCGACATTGAGCATGCGGCTGAAGTCGGCGAAGATCGCCGGCAGTGAACTCGGCGCCGCGATCAGCACCAGCTGTTCGGCGGCTACCGGCTGGATGCCCTTCACCGAACCGGCAATGGCATTAGCGGCGACGGCACCACCGAAGGAATGGCCGACGATCGCCTTGAACGGGCCGAACCAGTCAGCCGCCACCCTGGCCGCCTCGACAGCGTTGACCATATTCAGACGACGGCCGAGCGACTGGCCGTGGCCCGGCAGGTCGAGCGAAGCGACCCTGTAGCCGGCATTGCGAAAGCCTTCGATCAGTGCGCGCATATATTCGGTGCGCGAACGCCAGCCGTGAATGACCAGCACCGTGCCGGCGGATGCCCTGCCCGGCTCCGGTCGGAATTCGTGCACCATGACGCAGCCGGCCTTGGTCTTCAGCCGATGATGGCGCGCCTCGGCCATGAAGCCGGCGGCGCGGTCTACCGCGCGCTTCTCGCCGTCACTCAGCGCCTTCACGCTCGGCGTGCGGCAGAACAGTTCGAAGGCGGCGCGGCCGCTCAGGCGGGGCGC
The DNA here is from genome assembly GCA_900472295.1 of Hyphomicrobiales bacterium. Taxonomy (GTDB): domain Bacteria; phylum Pseudomonadota; class Alphaproteobacteria; order Rhizobiales; family Rhizobiaceae; genus Mesorhizobium. The sequence goes on from UCIA01000002.1 coordinate 184,588, forward strand.
CACATGCTCGGCGGCGCCGAACACGCCCCGGATGACCTTCAGTCCAAATGATGCCATAGTGGCGATCCATCCATTCCGTTCAAGCATGAACATAATAGTTCAACCATGAACATTAAACAAGAGCTGCCCTGGGACAACCCGCGCTTTCGCAATTGGGTCGCGGTGGCGCGCGCCTGCCATGTGCTGGAGCGCGCGCTGGCGGTTAAACTGGCGCCGCTTGACCTCAAGCCGGCGCAGCTTGACGTGCTGATGAACCTCTATCGTCATCCCGGCATGTCGCAGCACGATCTCGCCCGCAAATTGCTGGTCGGGCGTTCCAACATCACCATGCTGTTGCCGCAGCTCGAGGCGCGAGGCCTGCTGCGCCGCGAAGGCGACGAGAAGGACAAGCGCGTGCTGCGGCTGACGCTGACCGAAGGTGGCACGGAGCTTTTGATGCAGGCGCTGAAGGTGCATATGGCGCTGATCGAGAAGGCGATGAGCCAGTCGACAGCGGAACAGTGCGACATGATCGGCGAACAGATGCGCAAGATCTACGATGTGCTGAAGGATACCTGAGCTAAGCCAGAGCATGATCCGGGAAAAGATCATGCGCTTGCGTTTCGTGTGGGGGGCCGACCGATATGCGTCCTGCTTTGCGCAATTTTTCCGTGGCTGTGCTTGGCATCGTTGTCGCTCTGTGCGGCCCTGCGGCCGCACAAGATTACGCTGGATATCGCGTCCTCGACACCAAGGTCATCGATAAGATGTCGACCAGTGCGGGCCAGAAGGCGGCACTGTTGTCGCCGGATGGCAGCCGGGTGCTTCATCTCAACGGCCGCGAGTTCTGTCTGCTGGCGCCGTCCCAGATCGGACCCTGGGCAAAACTTGCCTGCACGCAATCCACGCCCGACAACCGTCCGGGCGAAGCGGCTGATATGTTCTGGTCGCCGGCGGGCAGCCAATTGCTGATGCCGACATATTTTTACGGATTGCAGGCTTTCCGCGACATGGATATCCGGCTTTTCGATCCGACCACGTTTGCCGTCAGGAACCTGACCGAGGACAATTTCGACGGCAGCTTTCTTAAAGGCAAAGGGCCTGCAAACGTGGACGTTCTCGCCCATTGGATCGACAGCGACACCATCGTCTTCGTCCGCTTCGCGATCCCCGACGGAGGCATCAAGCAAGGTGGCTCGACGAGCCTGATGACGATCGAAGCCGCTGGCGGCGACCCTCACCTTGCCTTCGAAATTGCCTCTAAAAAGGGCTTTCGGGTCTGGGCTATGACAGTCTCGGCGGATGGCAAGCAAGTCGCCTATAGCGTGGCGGACAAGGACGATGCCGACAAAGCAGGCATCTATCTGCTGAACCTCGGCGAAGCGACGCCGAAGCGTGTTGCAGCGATGAGTGACACCGGCCAGCCGGACGGGCTGGCTTTTTCAGCCGACGGGAAGTTCCTGCTGCTGCTCGGGCGAAATGTCAAAGGCGTCGACGCCAAGGTCATCAATCTCGCCAGTGGCGAGATCGTGCCGGTCGATCGTGCCCAGAACATCGTTGGCGTGGCATGGTCGCCGAGCGGGTCCGCGCTGGCCTATATCACCTACGACAGAACCAACGCCAATATGCCCGGCGGCCTGTTTCTCGCCGAGGCACCTGGCAAGCCGGCCCGGTTGCTCATCGGCGGAGGATTTTTCCCCACGGTTTGTTGCGGCCAGCAACCGCTCATCTGGGCCTCGAATGACACCATGATCATCGCGCAACTGGGCGACAAACTTGGGTCGGTGCTGTTCGTCAGGTTGGGGCAATAGCGCTGCGGCGCGGGCTTTGCCTGGAAGAGAGATCCACTCACCACATCGTCTTCTTCGCCCGCTCCGGCCACTCCTTGTCGTAAGCCTCGCCGTCGATATTCCTCCGGCTGGTGACTTCCAGGATCTTTCCGGGTGTCGGCAGCGATTTCGGGTCGACGTGCTTTGCCGGATTCCACAGTTCCGAGCGAACGATAGCGCGGGCGCACTGGAAATAGACCGAATCGACATCGACCACGGTGACCGAGCGCGCCGCCTTGCCTTCGACGGTGAAGGAAGCGCAAAGCGCTGTATCGGTGGTGATGCGGGCGCGGCCATTGACGCGCAGTGTAGTGCCCGAGCCCGGCACCAGGAACAACAGCCCGACGCGCGGATCCCTGATGATGTTTTTGAGCGAATCGGCACGGTTGTTGCCGCGCCGATCCGGCATCATCAGCGTCTTCGGGTCATGGATGCGCACGAAGCCGGCGAGATCGCCGCGCGGCGAACAGTCGAGCCCTTCCGGTCCGCTGGTTGCCAGAGCGACAAAGGGCGAGGCCTCGATGAAGGCGGCATATTCGGGGATGACATGGTCGAGTTCCTTGACCGTCGACGCTTCGCCGGGCACGCCGTACAGGGCTTCGAGTTGTTCAACCGATGTGATGAGGGACATTTTCTCGTCTCCGAAACTTTGCCGGCGTTACCTCAACTCTATGACGTCCTCGCGACGCGCACAGCCTGGCAATCAGGAAACGGGTGTCGATGCAACGATTTCAGACGCAAACCGTGGTGACCGTACAAAACGGACACGGAGATCGAAATGGACAAAGCATTTCAATCGCGAAGCACCGCCATGGAACTTCTCGAAAACATGTTCGATGTCGAAATGCGCTTCCTGCAATCGGGATCGGGCGACATCGATATGCTGACCGGCGCCTTCCACAGGGACGTCATCGTGCATGAACCGCAATCGCTGCCCTATGCCGGCGACTGGGACGGCCTTGAAGGCATCGCCGCTCTTTTCCACAAGATGCAGGAAAGCTGGATCAATGTTGCGGTGGAGAACCTCCAGGCGGCGCAAAGCGATGATACTGTGTTCATGAGCTGCACGCTTTCGCTGACGTCGCGAGCCAATGGCGTGACGATCACGCAGCCGTTTGCCGAAGTCCTTCGGTTTAGGGATGGCCTGCTGTTTGAAGGCACGCCCTTCTACTACGACACCAGCGAGATCCTGGCGGCTCTGGCCAAGCCGATACTTGCAACCAGGACGGCTTAACGGTCGCGACTCAGCCCCTTTTCCTGCAGTTCGGCGAGATAGGCTGCCCAGCGCTGGTCCTTTTCATGGCCTAGCGTGTGCAAATAGTTCCAGGTGAAGATGCCGGTGTCGTGGAAATCGTCGAAGGTGATGCGAACCGCATAATTGCCGACCGGCTCTATCTTGAGGATGGCGACGTTGCGCTTGCCGGGAACCGTCACCCGCTGCTCCGGCGAATGGCCCTGCACTTCGGCCGAGGGCGAAGCGACACGCAGCAGCTCGGCCGGCAGTTCGAACGGGTGATGAGCTGGAAAGGTGACGGACAGAAGTTTTCTATCCTTCGAAACCCTGAGTTCCCTAGGCGCCGTCATTTCTGGTCCATCCTGCAGCAATCCCGCCCTTCCCTACGCTGCTTCGCGCGGCCGGAAAAGGCCATTTGAACCCCGCCGACACGCGATGTCGGCCAGGGGATGTTACCAAAGATCGAGAGCCGCTATCTTGAATGGCGAGCCGCTTCGTATCACATAGCGGTATATAACGACGCAGCTCGCGGCCACGGGAAACGCTTCAAGCATGGACATGATCGATCCTTTCGGTCGCACGATCAGCTATTTGCGCGTGTCGGTTACCGACCGCTGCGATTTCCGCTGCACATATTGCATGGCCGAGGACATGGCGTTCCTGCCCAAGAAGGACCTGCTGTCGCTGGAGGAACTCGACCGGCTCTGCACCGTCTTCGTCGAGAAGGGCGTGCGCAAATTGCGACTCACCGGCGGCGAGCCGCTGGTGCGCAAGAACATCATGCATCTGGTGCGCCAGCTCTCGCGGCACCTGAAGAGCGGCGCGTTGGAAGAGCTGACGCTGACCACCAATGGCTCGCAGCTGTCGCGCTTTGCCGCCGAGCTCGCCGATTGCGGTGTGAAGCGGATCAATGTCTCGCTCGACACGCTCGATGCCGACAAGTTCCACGCCATCACCCGCTGGGGCCATCTGAGCAAAGTCATGGCAGGGATCGACGCCGCGCAGGCGGCCGGGCTGAAGATCAAGCTCAATGCGGTGGCGCTGAAGGACTTCAACGACGCCGAAATCCCCGAAATGATGCGCTGGGCGCATGGCCGCGGCATGGACCTGACCGTCATCGAAACCATGCCGATGGGCGAGATCGACGCCGACCGCACCGACCAGTATCTGCCGCTGTCGCTGCTGCGCGCCTCGCTGGAACGCCAGTTCACGCTGAGCGACATCCCCTACAAAACCGGCGGCCCGGCCCGCTATGTCCATGTCACTGAAACCGGTGGCAGACTCGGCTTCATCACGCCAATGACGCATAATTTCTGCGAAAGCTGCAACCGCGTGCGGCTGACCTGCACCGGCACGCTCTATATGTGCCTCGGCCAAGAAGATGCCGCCGACCTGCGCGCGCCGCTGCGTGCGTCCGAAGGCAACGAGCTGGTCGCCGACGCAATCGACGAAGCGATCGGCCGCAAGCCCAAGGGCCATGATTTCATCATTGACCGCCGCACCAGCCGCCCCTCCGTGTCCCGGCATATGAGCGTGACTGGCGGCTGATTTCTTCCACGATTTGATGCAAGAAGTGTCTCCCTTGGAGCAATTCCAGGAAAAGTGTGAGCGGTTTTCCGTCCGGAATTGCGTAGAAACAAAGAGATAGAGCGGTTCGCCGTTTCCGTGAAACGGTGAAACGCTCTAGTTCACTGGAGACATCGAATGAAGCGTCTTTTCCTCGGTTTGGCGGCTGTTGCACTGATCGCGGCAAGCAGCGCCATCGCCGCGCCGTTCACCTACACCAATGCACGCTTCGGCACCGTTTGCACCTTTCCCGACGACATCTTCACCGACCGCCAGCCCGAGCCGGACAATGGCGACGGGCAGCAGTGGCTCAGCGCCGACGGTGCCAGCCTGATCTGCTCGGGCATCCTCAACGTCAGCGACGACACGCCGAAAAGCTTTGTCGCCGATGAGAAGGCGAGCAAGGAAGCGGGCTACGAGATCACCTACAGCAAGACCGGCAAGGATTGGGCGGTGCTGTCGGGACTGAAGGATGGAAAGGTCTTCTACGAGCGTCGCCTGTTCGGCAAGGACGGCGTCATCCGCACGGTCTGGATCGACTATCCGCCGGCGGTGAAAGCGAAATACGATCCGCTGGTCGGCGCCATCGCCGGCAGCCTGAAGGCACATTGAGCATTTTCGGTCACACCCCAGAAAAAGTCTTTTTCGCAGAGCACGGCCCGATTTACCGCCGCCCCGTTCCGGCCTAGATTTTCCAGCATAGCGGCTTCGTCGCTTGGTTTTGGGGGAATACAACATGCGCACATTCCTACTTTCTCTAGCAATGCTTGGCCTCACAGCTGCACCAGTGGCTGCCCAGTCGATCGGCGGCACCTACACCGTCGCCGGCACCAACTTCGACGGATCTAAATATGGCGGCGAAGCCACCATCACGCTGACCAGCAAGACCACCTGCACCATCCATTGGGAAACGGGCGGAACGTCCTCGGACGGCATCTGCATGCGCAACGACAATGCCTTCTCCGCCGGCTATGTCATGGGCGAAGAGATCGGCCTCGTCGTCTACAAGGTGGAGGATGACGGCTCGCTGCACGGCCTGTGGACAATCGCCGGCAAGAACGGCAGCGGCACCGAGGTGCTGACGCCAAAATAAGGCTGCTGGTCATCCAGACAGACCTTTGACGGATATCTAGGCCACGGATGAAAATCCGTGGCCTATTTCTTTAACGTTGCTGTCTCGCTGCTGGCTGCTACAGGCTGGGTGCAGAGCAGTTCCAGGAAAAGTGTGAAACGGTTTTCCGTCCGGAATTGCGGCAAACAAAGAGATAGGGTGGGTCGCCGTTTTGGTGAACCACTCTAAAATCGGTAACGCCCTTGCCTCTTTCCCCTAACCTTCGCGGCGCGCTGTTCATGATGGTGGCCATGATCGGCTTCACCCTCAACGACGCGATCACCAAGTTCTCGTCGGAATCGATGAACATGGCGCAGGTCATGCTGGTGCGCGGCGCCTTTGCCTCGGTGCTCGTTGGCCTGCTCGCCTGGCAGCGCGGGGCGCTGGCACGTCCCGGTTCGATGCTGCAGCCGCTGGTGGCGCTGCGCGTCATAGCTGAAGCCGGCGCCACCGTCGCCTTCCTCGTCGCATTGGCGCATCTGCCCATCGCCAATGTCTCGGCGGTGCTGCAGGCGCTGCCCCTGGCGGTGACGATGGGCGCGGCCCTTGTGTTCGGCGAGGGCGTCGGCTGGCGGCGCTGGCTGGCCATTGTCATTGGTTTCGGCGGCGTGCTGATCATCGTGCGGCCGGGTTTTGAGGGCTTCAGCGTCTACTCGCTATGGGCACTCGTCAGCGTCGCCTGCTGCGCGGTGCGCGACCTCGCCACCAAGCGCATCCCGCAGGCTATCCCGACCTTGCTGGTGTCGACCGCGACCGCGATCGCCATGACCATCGTCGGCGCTGTCCTGCTGTCGCCGATGGGCGGCTGGACGCCGATGTCGGGCAAGGGCACGGCGCTGCTGGCGCTGGCGGCAGTGCTGGTGCTGATCGGCTACCAGTTCATCATCATGGCGATGCGGGCCGGCGACATCTCCTTCATCGCGCCGTTCCGCTACACTGCCCTTCTGTGGTCGATCCTGCTTGGCCTCACCATCTTCGGCGACGTCCCCGACCTGCCGATGATCGTCGGCTCGGCCATCATCATCGCCTCCGGTCTCTACGCGCTTTATCGCGAAAGGATCGTCGGCCGGCAAAAGCCGGCTGCCGAAAGCGCTGGACCCGACATGGCCCCGGACGGCATATAAAGGCCATGAGCCGAGACATTGCAGGGATCATCCTGGCCGGAGGCCTTTCGCGACGCATGGGCGGCGGCGACAAGACCTTGCTGACGCTGGGTGGCCGGCCGCTTCTCGACCATGTCATTGCCCGTCTGGCCCCACAGGTCGAGCCGCTGGCGCTCAGCGCCAATGGCGACCCGGCGCGCTTCGCCGCGGCCCAACTTCCGGTGCTCGCCGATACGGTGGAGGGCTATGCCGGACCGCTTGCCGGCATTCTCACCGGGCTCGACTGGGCAGCGGCGAACAGTTCCTGCAAGGCCTTGGTGACAGCCGCCGGCGACACGCCGTTCCTGCCGGCAGATCTAGTCGCAAGGCTGGCCGAAGCTGCGACCAGGCAGCCGGGCTCGATCGCCGTCGCCAGTTCCGCCGGCCGGCGGCATCCGACCTTTGCGCTGTGGCCGCTCGGTCAGCGTCAGGCTCTGCGCCACTTTCTGGTCGACGAGGACAACAGGCGCGTTTCCGCCTTCATCGAGCGGCAAAACTTTATCGATGTGGAGTTTCCGTTGCTGGCCGCCGCCGGCGGTCAGATAGACCCGTTCTTCAACATCAATATCGTCGACGATCTTGCGGTGGCAGAGCGTCTGCTGCAGAGCATCGAGCCATGAACATCTTCGGCATCACCGGCTGGAAGAATTCCGGCAAGACCACGCTGACCGAGAAGCTGGTCACCGAACTCGTCGCGCGCGGCTGGGTCGTGTCGACGGTGAAACATGCCCACCATGAGTTCGACATCGACAAGCCGGGCGCCGATAGCTTTCGCCACCGCCAGGCGGGCGCCACCGAAGTGGCGGTGGTGTCGGGCAGGCGCTGGGCGCTGATGCACGAATTGCGCGCAGAGGACGAGCCGACGCTGGAGACGATCCTGTCGCGGCTGGCGCCATGCGACATCGTGCTGGTCGAAGGCTACAAGCGCGAGGCGCACAAAAAGATCGAAACAAGGCGGCTGGACGCCAAGGACCGGTCGCCGCTCTCGGCAAACGACCCCCATATCGTGGCGATTGCCGCCGACTTCGCGGTCGCCGGCGAAAGCCTGCCGGTGTTCGATCTCAACGATACCGGAGCGATAGCCGACTTCGTCGAGCGCATCACCGGCCTCAAGCCTTGAGCCTCTGGCCCCAGTTCTGCCGTCCCTGCTTCTCAACCGTTCCGATCACTAACCCGGCGTCAGCATTGGCCGGGTATGCAAATCCCGCAAGCAACGGTTTTGCAGTTGCTTTTTTCCCGGAAACAATGGGAGTATCGCGCCAGCGGGCGGTCAAAAGCACCGCCCCACAGAGCCGTTTCGGAACGACGGCCGGGAGCCATAAAGAGAGGACTATCATGCGTATTGCACTGCGTATCGCGCTCGCCGCATCGGCTGCGCTGCTGACGCTCGGCGTCGCCCAGGCTCAGGAAACGACCCTGAGAATCGGCACCGAAGGCGCCTACCCCCCATTCAACAATCTGACCGCCGATGGCCAGCTCGTCGGCTTCGACATCGATATCGCCAAGGCGCTCTGCGACGAGATGAAGGTCAAGTGCACCTTCGTCGCCCAGGATTGGGACGGCATCATCCCGGCGCTGCAGGCCGGCAAGTTCGACGCCATCGTCGCCTCAATGTCGATCACTGCGGAGCGTAAGGAAAAGGTCGACTTCTCCAACAAATACTACAACACGCCGTCGGCGATCGCGGTACCCAAGGATTCGACCCTCAAGGGCGTGACCAAGGAAGACCTGGCCGGCAAGACCATCGGCGTCGCCACCACGACGACGCATTTCAACTATGCCTCGAAGACCTATACGGACAGCACGATCAAGGGCTATCCGAGCAGCCCCGAGGAGCAGGCCGATCTCGCCAATGGGCGTCTCGACGCGATCGAGGATGACATCGTCGTCTTGCAGCAGTTCCTGGATTCGCCTGAAGGCGCCTGCTGCAAGATTCTCGGCCAGCCCTCGCCGCAACCGGTCGAGATCTTTGGACCGGGCGCCGGCATCGCCGTGCGCAAGGGTGAGACCGACTTGGTCAACAAGCTGAATGCTGCCATCGACGCCATCCGCGCCAATGGAAAGTACAAGGAAATCAACGACAAGTACTTCAAATTCGACGTCTTCGGCGCCGAGTCCTGATCACCTGAAACAAGGCGGCAGGGGAAGTTTCTCCTGCCGCCTTGGCCTGACAGAAGTGGAGACAAGACCCGTCAATGCCAAGCCAGAACATATGGATACTTCTCAGTTGGGGACCCGATGGCTGGATTGACGATATTGCCTATGGCGCACTGATCACCATCGCGCTTGCGCTGGCGACACTGCCCATCGGCCTGACGATCGGCTTTTTCGTCGCCTGGGCCAAACAATCCGAAGAACCGTCGCTGCGGCTGGCCGCCAACATTTACACCACGGTCTTCCGTGGGCTGCCGGAACTGGTGACGCTTTTCCTGTTCTTCTTCGGCGTGCCGATCCTGCTGCAATATCTCGTCCGCTATTTCCGACCCGACGCGACCATCGACGTCAACAGCTTCGTCGCCGGCATGATCGTGCTGTCGCTGATCTTCTCATCCTATGCCAGCGAAGTTTTCCTCTCCGCCTTCCGGGCCATACCGAAGGGCCAGTATGAGGGCGGCTATGCCATCGGTCTGTCGAACTGGCTGACCATGCGCAAGGTGATCCTGCCGCAGCTGCTGCGCATCGCTTTTCCCGGCCTGGAGAACTGTTGGCTGAGCCTGCTCAAGGATACGTCGCTGGTGTCGGTTGTCGGTCTCGCCGAGACGCTGCGCAACGCCTACACGGCCGCCAGGGTGACCAAGCACGCATTCCTGTTCTACGGCGTGGCGGCTTTGGTGTTTCTTGGTCTGGCCATTTTGTCATCCTTTGCCACCAGCGCCATTTTGCGCTCGCTCGGCAAACGAGAGGCACAGCGATGAGTGTCGTCATGCGCGCCGCCTCAGACATTGAAAGGCCACCGCCACGAGCCCGCGGCTGGCCGCGCACGCGTATCATTGGCTACGCGCTGGTCTGCCTGTGGATCGTGTTCGGCCTTGGCATCGTCAGCTATCTCTTCTTTGCCTGGAATGCCGATTTCTTCGCAAAATACGCACCCGCCTATGCGAGAGGGCTTGGTGTTACCCTGTCGCTGGTCGCCATATCGATGGTGCTCGGTGCGATATTGTCGGTGCCTGTCGCCTATGGGCGCATGTCCAGCAATCGGATCCTGTCGGGCCTCGCCTATTGCTACGTCTATTTCTTTCGCGGCACGCCGCTGCTGGTCCAGACCTATCTGGTCTACTACGGACTGGGCTCGTTCAGGGTAGAGCTCCAGACGATCGGCCTGTGGGATTTTTTCAAGGACGCTTTCAATTGCGGCGTCTTTGCCTTCTCCCTCAACACCGCCGCCTATCAGGCCGAGATCTTGCGCGGCGCGATCGAGAGCGTGCCCAAAGGGCAATGGGAAGGTGCGGCTTCGCTTGGCCTGCATAGGCTGCAGACACTGCGCAAGATCATCCTGCCGCAGGCCTTGATCGTCGCCCTGCGTCCGTATGGCAATGAGCTGATCCTGCTGGTCAAGGCGTCCGCCATCGTCGCCATCATCACGGTCTATGACCTGATGGGCAACGCAAAGCTCGCTTTCGCCAACTCGTTCGACATTCAGGCCTATATCTGGGTCGCCCTGGTCTATCTGGTGATGGTCGAAATCTTGCGCCATGGCGTCGAATGGATCGAGCGCCGGATCACCATACATTTGAAGCGCTGAGCGGTTTCATACGCCTGCACCAGTCGATCGGATCACGCGCGTCTTGACGAATTGAGCGCAGGGCCTAGAGCTTTCCCAACAATTCCGTTTTCCGTCTGAAGGGCAAACTCATGGCATCTGTGGCATTTCTCGGTCTTGGCGTGATGGGCTATCCCATGGCCGGGCACCTCAGGAACAAAGGCGGCCACGACGTCACCGTCTACAACCGCACCGCGGCCAAGGCCGAGCAATGGGTGGCCCAGCATGGCGGCAAGTTCGCGCCGACACCGGCCGAGGCGGCCGAAGGCCAGGATTTCGTCTTCTCCTGCGTCGGCAATGACGACGATTTGCGCTCGGTGACAACCGGGGCCAAGGGCGCTTTCGCCGCTATGAAGAAAGGCTCCATCTTCATCGACAACACCACCGCATCGGCCGAGGTCGCGCGCGAACTGGCCGAAGCCGCTGAAAAGGCCGGCTTTTCCTTCCTCGACGCGCCGGTCTCCGGCGGCCAGGCAGGTGCGGAAAACGGCGTGCTGACGGTGATGGTCGGCGGCGAGCAAGCTGCCTTCGACAAGGCCAAACCGGTCATTGACGCCTTTGCCCGCATGGTCGGGCTGATGGGGCCGTCGGGCGCTGGCCAGCTCACCAAGATGATCAACCAGATCACCATTGCCGGACTGGTGCAGGGACTGGCTGAAGGCATCCATTTCGGCAAGAAGGCCGGGCTCGACATCGAAAAGGTCATCGAGGTGATTTCCAAGGGCGCCGCCGGTTCCTGGCAGATGGAGAACCGCCACAAGACGATGAATGCCGGCAAATATGATTTCGGCTTCGCCGTCGACTGGATGCGCAAGGATCTCGGCATCTGCCTTGATGAAGCCGACCGCAATGGCGCCAGACTGCCGGTGACCGCACTCGTCGACCAGTTCTACAAGGATGTGCAGGCAATGGGCGGCAAGCGCTGGGATACGTCGTCCTTGCTGGCGCGCCTGGAAAAATAGGCGGGGGATGGCCGAGCTGTCGCCGCAATCGAGCGCCGACGAGATTGTCGCGCATTTGCGCTCGATCGGCTCGGAGGACAATCGCCGCGGCATGCTGCGCTACAGCATCAAGATCGAGCGGGCGCTTGGCATTTCGCATGGTATGCAGCGGCAGATCGCCAAAAAGATCAAGCGCAACCACGAACGTGCTTTCGAACTTTGGCAGAGCGGCATCATGGAGGCGCAGTTCATCGCTTCCGTCACCGCCGATCCGAAGCGGTTCACCGCCGAAGATGCAAGGCAATGGGCGGCGTCTTTCGATTCCTGGGATATTGTCGACGGCGTCTCTGATCTCTTCGTCGACACCGACGCCTGGAAGGAACTGATCGAAGAGTTCGCGGCCGACGAGCGCGAGTTCGTTCGACGCACGGCCTTTGCCATGATGGCCTGGTCGGTCGTCCACCGGAAGCAAGAGCCGGCCGCGACTTTCCTCGGCTTCCTGCCGATCATTGAAGCGCATGCCACTGACAGCCGCAATTTCGTAAAGAAGGCCGTAAACTGGGCGCTTCGCTCGATCGGCAAGCGTTCGCTGGAGATGCACGGCGCTGCCCTTACTGTGGCCGAACGGCTGGCGCAGTCGACCGACAAGACGGCGCGCTGGAACGGCAAGGACGCAGTCCGGGAGCTGAGCAGTGCCAAGACGATCGAGCGAATCGCCGCTAGAAAAGCCTGACCTGGCCAACTCCGTTTTGCCGAATGACACAGAAAAGACGCTGGCAGCAGGCTCTCGCAGACATGTGATGCGGCTCGAACGTTGACGCCATTGGCCGTGACGTCTTTACTCCAACGCAAAGGGAAGCGGCCGATGAGCAGATATCTCCAACCGACCTTGGCGCTTGCAGCCGCTTTGCTCGCAGCCAGTGCCTCCAATGCCTCGGCGCAAACCGCGCACATCTTCTGGAAGGATCTGCGTCCGGCAACGCAGGCGGTGGCCGAAGATGCCGGCCTGCCGATGATCGCGGCAAAACTGCCCGATCACGGCGAGACGCTGTCACTTAATTTGCAGGACAAAACGATACAATTAGCCGGCTATGCATTGCCGGTCGACCGCGACGGCGACCTCGTCTACCAGTTCCTGCTGGTGCCGTGGACGGGCGCCTGCAGCCACATGCCGACGCCGCCGCCGAACCAGATCGTGCTGGTCACGCCGGCCCATCCCTTCAAAATGTCGGAAGCCTATCAGTCGGTTGCCGTGACCGGTGCCTTGCAGCCTGGCCTGGAGAAAAGCCAGTTGTTCATTCTCGACGGCGTCTCGATCATCCAGTCCGGCTATACCGTGCGCAAGGCCGAAGTGACGCCTGTCGACAACGTGCCGGACACGATCACGCTACCTGTCAACTCGCCCTGGACTTTCCTCAACAAAAAGAAGAACTAAGCGGCACCTGCGTCTGCAGCCTCTCCGCCCGGCGGCAGACAACCGCGCTCAGGCTGCGTTGGCGCCTGATTCCTTATCCAACACCATATAGTCGAGCGGCATTTCGGTGGTGTATTTGATCTGCTCCATGGCGAAGGACGACGACACATCGCGGATTTCGATCTTGGCGATCAGCCGCTTGTAGAAGGCGTCGTAGGCGGCGATGTCGGGTACAACCACGCGCAAGAGATAATCGACGTCGCCGCTCATGCGGTAGAACTCGACCACCTCGGGAAATTCCTGAATGACTTCGGAGAAGCGGCGCAGCCATTCATGGCTGTGCGAATTGGTGCGGATCGACACGAAGACGGTGACGCGCACATTGACCTTCTCGTGGTCGAGAATGGCGACGCGCCGCTTGATGACGCCCTCTTCCTCGAGCTTCTGGATGCGCCGCCAGCACGGCGTGGTCGACAGGCCGACCTTCTTGGCGACATCGGCAACCGCAAGCGTGGCGTCCTCTTGCAGGAGGCGAAGAATTTTTCTGTCGAGGCGATCCATTGGGGCTCTCCAGGGGAATAGATTGCTTATACTCCCTCTTATTTCAGCCTTTCACAAGAAAGAAATTCTGCCTGTAGGCATAAAAGCGAGTGATATCTTGCTCAAAGCTTAAGCAATGCGATAGCGGATTTCCGATCTCAGAAAGGGCAGCAAATCCATTTCAAACCATGGATTCTGCTTCAGCCAGCCTGAGTTGCGCCATGACGGGTGCGGCAGCGGCAGCACTTTCGGGCTGGCCGGATTGTCCCAGACGGCGCGCCAGTCCATCACGGTCTCGGTCAGCGACGCACGGCGCGCCGCGCCCATATGCCAGGACTGCGCATAAGAGCCGATGGTCAAAACGAGATCGATCTGCGGCATCAGCGCCATCAATGGCGCGCGCCAGGCCGGCGCGCATTCGCGGCGCGGCGGCAGGTCGCCGCCCTTCGCGTCCTGGCCGGGAAAGCAAAAACCCATCGGGATGATGGCGAACTTTTCCGTGTCGTAGAATTCCTCGCTGGTTACGCCCAGCCAGCTGCGCAGCCGGTCGCCGGACGCATCGGTGAATGGCATGCCGGACACATGCACCTTGGTGCCCGGCGCCTGACCGGCGAGCAGGATGCGGGCGCTTGATGACGGCAGCAGCACCGGACGCGGCTCGTGCGGCAGCGGCCGTCCCACAGGATTGTCGACGCAGATTCGGCAGGCGCGAACCTTTGCCGTCAGGCGTTCGAGCTCAGCCTCCATCTCAGGCGGATGCGCTCGGCCGGCTGGAGACGGCGCCATACCAGCGCAGCACGTTGGTGCACTCGTCCGGCACCTTGATGCGCGCCGGCTTCATGAAATCGATGGCGATCATCCCGGTGATATCTGCGATCGAATAGGCGTCGCCGGCAGCGAACTCCCGATCTGCCAGTTCGGCGTCGAGCAGTTTCAGGAATTCGACCGCTTTCGTCTTGTTGGCCTCGCCCCATTCGGGGATTTGCGGAATTTCCCACTCCTTCATCGCCGGGTGGATGTGGCGAAAAGCCTGGGCGACGCAGCTGAGCAGATTGAATTCCATGCGCCTTTGCCACATCTCGACCTTCGCCTTGCCGAGCGCGCCTTGCCCGAACAGCGCCGGCGCTGGCTGCAATTCCTCGAAATAGCGGCAGATGGCGACCGATTCGGTGAGGATTGTGCCATCGTCGAGCTCCAGCACCGGCAGCCTCTGCAGCGGGTTGCGCGAGCTGACCGGCTCCTGCCTATGGCCGAACGCACCCATGTCGACCGGCACAAGCGGCACCTCGATGCCCTTTTCGGCGAGGAACACCCGCACACGCCGCGGATTGGGGGCGCGGCCACCGTCGAACAGTTTCATTGTCATCATCCTCCCGATCTGGCTCAGACAACTATAGGACGCTCGCCGATCCGTTGAGTATCACCGGAAGCGAAAGATTTCGCGCAAGGCATCACCGAGCGAGGCAAGCGTGCCATGCCGTCTCTCGGCCGGCCCTTCATGGTGGCCTTCGCGCCAGGCCTGCGGCTCCTCGAACGTGCCGGCCCAGATGCCGGCCTTGCCGGCGCGGGCTGTGGCCTGTTCGGTCTCGAAATCGCCATAGGCAATGGCCCAGCCGGCCTCGACCTGGGCGCGGTTGAGGTCCTTGCCGCCGGCCTTGCAGTCGCCGAGCAGCCGGCCATAGCGGTCGCGCTGCCAGCCGCTGCAGGTCACCTTGTTGCCGGCGATCAACCGCACCAGCGCCTGGCGCGCCATCTTCCCGCAGGGATAGTCGGCGCCGTCCTTGCGGCAGATCTGCTGGTGTTCCGGAGCGTCGATGCCGCGCATGCGGATGCGTTCGGTGCCAAGGGTGAGCGAATCGCCATCCTTGATGACTGCAGCTCCTTCGGCTTGCCGCGTCTCGAAGCGGTCAAGGCGCGCAGCCAGCAAAATCAGGAGGCCGAGCAGGATGATCGTCAGCCCGTAATCCAAAAGCTTGCGCCACAGGCTTCGCGGCGGCGCCGGATTGTACCGCCGGCGCGGCCTTGGCGACCACGAACGGCTCATATGGCAAACAGTCTCTTAATCATTCGAACGTAGCTTAACGAATTGAGATCGCTGCGCGCATAAATTGAAGTTTCCATGCCTCTGCTACGCTCGAACACAGCGGATAAATTCATTGTGGACCGCAGGAAACCGCACCGCAACAGCGATGTGGCGCGCGCGGTGCGCAAGACGCGCGACCGTCTTTCGCAGCAGGTCGGCAATCTCGACTTCGACCGCGAACTCCTGAAATTGCACGCGCGCGCCATGGTCGGCAGCGCAATCGCCATTCCGCTGCTGGTGCTGGCAATCGCGGCGGCCGGCCTGCTGACCGGCGTGAACAAGGAGATCAGCGTCTGGGCGCTGTTCACGCTGATTTGCTATTCGATCGTCGCCTTCATGGCGCGGCGCGTCGAACGCACCGAAGCCGCCGAAATCGACCCTTTCCGGACACGCCGGGATTTCCTGATCGGCCATTCGCTATGCGGGCTCTGCTGGGCCTGGTTCGCCTGGCTTGGCTGCGCCGCGTGCCAGGTCGATTATTTCCCGGTGATCAAGGCGATGGTGCTGCTGCTGGCGATGGCGGCGACCGCCATTACGGCGTCGTCCTTGCGGGGTTCGCTGCTCGCCACCTTCGTCATTCCGGTGGCGATCTATGCCTATGCCGAATCGAAGCTCTGGATGTCGGTCGAAACGATCATGGTCGGGCTGCTGGCCGCCGCACTGCCGTTCTTCGTCTACATCGCCCACCATCTCAACCGCTCGTCGCTGATGCTGTTGTCGTTCCGCTCCGAAAAGGATGCGCTGATCGCCGAGGTGGAGACGGCGAAATCGATGTCGGACGAAGCCAGGCGGCGCGCCGAAGACGCCAATCTGGCAAAGTCGCGCTTCCTCGCCTCGATGAGCCATGAGCTGAGGACGCCGCTCAATGCCATTCTCGGTTTTTCCGAGGTGATGGCCAATGAGGTGCTCGGGCCGATGAGCAACCCGACCTACCGCGACTACGCCCGCGACGTGCACGATTCCGGCCAGCATCTGCTCGACCTGATCAACGAAATCCTCGATCTGTCGCGTATCGAGGCCGGCCGCTACCAGCTGAACGAGGAGCCGGTGATGCTGCTCAACATCGCCGAAGACTGCTGCCACATGATGGAATTGAAGGCGCGCAATAAGGACATCCGCATCGTCCAGGATTTTGAAAGCGCCTTGCCCCGCCTGTTCGCCGACGAGCGCGCGGTGCGCCAGATCATCCTCAACCTCCTGTCCAACGCCATCAAATTCACCACCACCGGCGGCGAAGTCCGGGTGCGCGTCGGCTGGACGGCGGGCGGCGGCCAGTACATCTCAGTCAAGGACAATGGGCCGGGCATACCGGAAGACGAAATCCCGGTGGTGCTGTCCGCCTTCGGCCAGGGCTCGATCGCCATCAAGAGCGCAGAACAGGGCACAGGGCTTGGGCTGCCGATCGTGCAGGGCCTTCTTGCCATGCATGGCGGCGAATTCGAACTCCATTCCAAACTGCGCGTCGGCACCGAGGCGATCGCCATCTTCCCGCTCGCCCGGGTGATGGAGGAACTGCCGGCACTGCCGACCAAGGCAGTGGCGGCGGCGGCGCGGCGGCGCTGACGGCCGTTTGCGCGCCGGGCCAATGATAGACCCATTCCACGTCTGGAATGACGGCAGGAAAAACTAATGCGAATTTCAAAGCGGAAATATGCCATTACCGGCGCAAGTCGTGGCCTGGGTGCCGCATTGGCGATTGTCATGGCTGATGCCGGTGCCCGACTCGTTTTGCTCGCACGGACAAAGGAAGCGCTTCAATCAACCGCGGATACCATCCTGAAAAGGACTGGGCAGCAGGTTAGTACGGTATCTTGTGATCTTGCCAATAGTGAAAGTTCTGCAGCCGCAGGCGAGCTCCTGTCGAGTGAGCACGCCGACCTGGATGGGCTGATTCACAATGGAGCCATGTGGTTGCCAGGGCCCATGCGCGGTCTCTCGGACCTCGATATACAGACCTGCATCGCGTCGGCGGCCATTGGGTCTTTGATCCTCACGCGCCACCTTCTGCCAAACCTGATTGCGAGAGCGGATGCCGATATCCATACGGTGGTATCGACAAGTGGCGTGCAGAACCTGCCTCTTGATGGCGGTTCGGTGGCTTTCACGGCGGCTAAGTTCGCACAAGCAGGCTTTGTGCAGGGATTGTCCGACGAACTGGCGCAAACGCGCGTCAGGGTCACGGCCATTTTCCCCGGTGATTTCGCTGACATTTCGCCAAATGATACGACCTGGAGCGAACCTGCCCAGCCAACTCACACGCTCAGCAATCGTGAGGTGGTTGATGCGATACTGTTCATTCTGAATCTCCCACCAATGGTGGCAGTTAGATCATTGATTATCCAATAGCTGAGACGGCGTTCCAATTCTGAACCAACTGCCTGCTAGGCTTTGACTGCTGCAGCCATGCCCGAGCTGGTGAGCGCCGCGGCCTTGACGAGGCCGGCAGCAAGGGCGGCCCCTACCCCTTCGCCATGACTGATGCCGAGATCGAACAGCGGAACGAGCCCGAGCCGCTCGGCGGCAAGCCTTTGGCCGGGTTCGGGCGACAGGCTGGCCAGCAGACAATGGTCGAGCGCGGCGGGGTTGACGGCGTGCAGCACGGCAGCGCTGGCGGTCGCGGCGAAGCCATCGAGCAGCACCGGGATCTTTTGCATCCGCGCGGCGAGGATAGCGCCGGCGATTGCCGCGAACTCGCGGCCACCGACCCGGCGCAAAGCCTCCAGGGGATCCTTGAGAGCAGCGCCATGCAAGGCAAGTGCTGCATCGTCCACCTTCGCCTTGCGCGCCTGCATGGCCGCGTCGGCGCCCGAGCCGGGGCCGACCCATTCGGCGCCGCTGCCGCCGAACAGCGCCGCGCACAGGGCCGCCGCAACGGTGGAATTGCCGACGCCGAGATCGCCAAGGCAAAGGAGGTCGGTGCCGCCAGCTATGGCTTCCATGCCGAAGGCCATGGTGGCGGCGCAGCCGCGCTCGTCGAGGGCTGCGTCCTCGGCGATATCGGCGGTCGCAATGTGCAGCGCCAGGTCGAACACCTTCAGGCCGAGGTCATTGGCGATGCAGATTTGGTTGATCGCAGCACCGCCGGCGGCACAGAGCTCGACGGCGTTGGCGGTTGCCGCGACAAGGCGCGGCGAAATGCCGTGGCGGGTCACGCCGTGGTTGCCGGCGAAGATCGCCACCAGCGGCCGGTTCACCGCCGGCGGCGCGCGCCCGCTCCAGGCGGCCAGCCAGGCCGCGATGTGCTCGATGCGGCCGAGCGAGCCAATCGGCTTGTCGGCCTTGGCAAACAGCGTGCGCACGCGCGCCTCGGCAGCTTCGTCGGCCGGCGGCAGGTTCGCCAGCAGATCGCGGAAATCGTCGAAAGGCAGTGCGCTGGTCATGGCTCGGTGCTCGTCTCATCAATTGGCAAGCGGCATAGCCGCCTTGCCCTGCCGGCACAACCATCAAGCCACAACCACCAGCCTATGCCGCAAAAACGGCCGGCGGCGGCGAAATCCGGAGGGCTTGCATTGGCTTTGCCGTTGCACCATGTGGAAGCAAGACAAGGGATTTCCCTGAGGGAATCCTCAAGAGAACATTATGACGGTCATCGAATCCCCGTGCATCCTCGTCTGTTCGATCGACATGAAAACCGGCTTCTGCTTCGGTTGTGGCCGCACGCGCGAGGAGATCGGCGCCTGGATGGGCATGACGCCGGAGGTCCGCCGCAGCGTCATGGCCGAACTGCCGGCCCGCCTCGAAACCGTCGAGCGCCGGCCGCGCCGGGAAACACGCCGCACCCGCATGGCGCGCGAGCGCGACGTCCTCTCATGAAACGGCATTTCACATGAACCGACTGTTCTGGCTGGTGATGGCGGCAATCGGCATCGGGCTGGTGCTGCTGATGGTCAACGACAATGCCGGCAACACCTTCGGCATCGAGAACAACGATTTCGGCCGGCTGGTCTGGCTGGGTGCGGTCGGCCTGCTGATCAGCGCCGGCCTCCTTCGCTCCGGCAGGCCGCTCGGCGCCATGGCTGGCAATCTCGGTACCTGGGCGCTGATCGTGCTGGCGCTGATCGGCGGCTATCAGTACCGCTATGAGTTGCAGGATGTCGCCAGCCGGGTAACGGCAGGCCTCGTTCCCGGCAGTCCGCTGGCGTTGGGCGTCGAGGATGGCCATGCCACCGTGACCCTGGACAAGGCTGACAGCGGCCATTTCGAAGCCCGCATCACGATCAACGGCGCGCCAATCCGCACCGTGGTCGACACCGGTGCTACCAGCACGGTGCTGACGTCCGAAGACGCGCAGGCCGCCGGCTTCAATCCGGCCACGCTAAACTTCACCGTCCCGGTCTCGACCGCCAACGGCATGGCCCGCGCCGCCTCGGTGCGGACCCAGGAGCTCTCGATCGGCGGCATCGTGCGCAGGAACATGCAGGTAATGGTCGCCGCGCCAGGCGCGCTCAGCCAAAGCCTGCTCGGCATGAATTTTATCGGCTCGCTGTCGGGTTTTGACGTGCGCGGCGACCGCATGATTTTGCGCGACTGAACCGCTTAAGCGGCTTTCTCAACACGGTCGAAATCGACGGCGGCGAACGCCGCCTTGAGCACATCCGGTCCGGCGCCGGGCTTTGTCGCATCGGTCGACAGTATCTGCCGGAAGCGGCGTGCACCTGGCAGGCCGTGGAACAGCCCGACCATGTGGCGGGTGACGTGACCGAGCCGCCCGCCCTGCTCGATATGCCGAGCCGCATAGTCGCCCATCGTATCGATCAGCGCGGCAAAGTCGAACGTGCCGGGGTCAGCCCCGTAAAACGCGGCATCGACGCCGGTCAGAATACCCGGCGTGTGGTAGGCAGCGCGGCCAAGCATGGCGCCGTCGACATGATCGAGGTGACGAACAGCTTCTTCGAGCGATTGAATGCCGCCATTGATGCCGATGAATTTGTTCGGCTTTCCGGCCTTGAGGCGATAGACGCGATCATAGTCAAGCGGCGGGATGTCGCGATTTTCCTTCGGGCTCAGCCCCTCCAGCCAGGCTTTGCGCGCATGCACCCAGAGCGCGTCGGCGCCGGCCGCAAAGACGCCATCGGCCAGCGCGTTGAGTGCGGGCTCGGGATCCTGCTCGTCGACGCCGATGCGGCACTTTACCGTTACCGGTATCTTCACCGCGCCCTTCATTGCGGCGACGCAATCGGCGACCAGGTCGGGCACTTTCATCAGGCAGGCGCCGAACGTGCCGGACTGGACGCGGTCGGACGGGCAACCGACATTGAGATTGATCTCGTCATAGCCGAAGGCCTCGCCGATGCGCGCCGCCTCGGTTAGCTTTTGCGGATCGGAGCCGCCGAGCTGCAGCGCCACCGGATGCTCAGTGGCGTCGAAGCCAAGCAACCGATCGCGCGCACCATGGATGACGGCATCCGCCACCACCATCTCGGTATAAAGCAGCGCGCGGCGCGTCAGCTGGCGATGGAAAAACCGGCAATGCCGGTCCGTCCAGTCCATCATAGGCGCAATAGCCAGTCTATGCTCTTGATTTATCAGCATTTTTTCTTTAACATCAAAACGTTAGAACGTACCAAGTACACACGAATTTACGCCAGAATACGACCCTTTTCGCCACATTTCGATCTCTCAGTGCACACGGAGCGCGCACGAAAAAATGGCGACCTACACAAAACTCTCGTCCGGTTCCTGGTGTGTCCAAGTCCGTCGCAAAGGTCGCTACCTCAGCGAGACCTTCCTGCGCCGAGACGATGCACGACGCTGGGCAACCGACGCCGGGCGCCAAGTCGATCGTGGTGAGGACGCCGACAAAGTCCCGTATAGCGCGCCTGAAAACCTTCGGCGACCTCATCGAGCTTCATATCGACGACATGTGCGATGTAGGCAAGTCCCCTCGCCGCTCCAAGGCCGCGGCTCTCGATATGCTCCAAAGGACATCTGGGGAAGTGCAACATTGCACTGGCCGCCACCTACCTCTCCTTCCCGCGCCAGTCCTCAACGAGCGAAAAAAGAAACGAGCCTGACCAGAAGCAGCAGGCCGTTCAGCGGCGTGATGGACGTGATGAGCCGCATCTCGCCGACGGGTATCACGTTGTTGTAGCCGAGCGAGGCGTAAGCCTCGGCCGCATAGTAAAAATAGTCCATGTTCGATGGAGAGGTCTTTCCGACAAACACGCCCAGGGCCAAGGTCTGATCCGCGAGGTGGAATATGGCGGCATAGATGCCAATCTCCACAAGGTGGAGCCCAACCAGTCCGCAGATGACGAAAAGCAGCGCGGGATAAGGCCCGATCGATCTGCGCGCCAATCTGTCGAGACGTCGAATTGCTTCATAGTGCAGGGAAGACGACCCGATGACCGCGGCGAATGTCAGGGCCATGGCGACAAGCATGTTCACGGGATTTATCTCGCTGTCGACACCACCGAGATTTCGGGATGGCCGTCTGGTGCGGACGGCATCCAGGAGGCCGGCTTCCGTTCGCCTCGCTGCTGAAGCCACCGCGAGCCTGACCAGCATAAGATCGCCCAGGCTGAGCCGACCCACCAGCCTGCCAGCACGTCAGTGGGGTAGTGGACGCCGAGATAGACCCGGCTAATGCCGACAGTCACCGTGAGCATCACGGCAAGTGAGACGAGATACGCCTTTAAATGCGACTCGGGGCTTGCTTGCGCCAGCAGAGCCCCAAGTGTCAAAAAGGTGATCGCGGAAAGTATCGCGTGGCCGCTCGGAAAGCTTTCGGTAAAGGCCCGAACTACATGCGTCATGACGGGGGTGGGACGATCGAAAGCCGCCTTGATGACAGTGATGATCAGCCCGCCACCGGTCACGGCAGCGGCCAAATGCAGGGCATAACCTGGTCTTCGAGTTATCAGAAAATATCCAGCAGCTGCCGCGGAGAGAAAACCCAGGAATGCAAAGCTGCCAAGCGATGTAAGGTCACGTCCCACCCCCTGCAGCCAGGCGGGGCCGATGGGGTTTGCCGGATCAGCGCTGCTACGGAAAACCATCAGGAGAGCTTGATCGAAATTGCTGCTATCCCCTTCGAAAACCGCTTTACAAACCAGGCCAAGCCCAAAAGCCAAGCGGCCCGTGAGCGACATCAAGGCGATTATCAATATGGAACCCCTCTTGAGGCGGCTTAAGTAGTGGCGAAGCGATCTGGCGCGATCTGAACCGGTCATCATGAGGCCTCCCACTGACCCAGCTAGAATGGTCTTACAAAGGCGCCGGCGCCCCAAGGCACGATCAAATATTCGTCAACAAGCTTTCCTGCCTGCTTCCGTCAGGCAAGACAGAAAGGCCACAGAACAGGCACCGGCGGCGGCGTTGCCAGGAAAGCCGCGGTCGGATCCTTCCAGGTCTTGCCCGCCAACGGGAGGCTAATGCCTCCTCCTCGATGTTGAGCTGAGAAATCTGCATGGCGCCGCCATTTAGGCGCGATGCGACCATTGTGGCAGTTGGGGGCATCGTTGCGCGACTGGTGAGCCAAGAAAAGATTGTCGGCATCCACGGCCGTCTCGGGCCTGTTGGACGAATCGCACTGTCGCCTAGCCCGGATAGCAGACGCGTTCGATGGCCAGCCGTCGCACCAGCGCCAGCACGGCATCGATAGTGGGGGTCGGCTTGTCAGCGAGCCGGCCAAGTTCCTGGACTGCCGTCACCAGCGCGTCGATCTCCATCGGGCGGCCGCGTTCCAGATCCTGCAGCATCGAGGTCTTGTGCTCGCCGACGTCACCGGCGCCCTTGATGCGTCGGTCGACCGCTATCGGGAATCGCACGCCAAGACTCTCGCCGATCGCTTGCGCCTCCCGCATCATTGTGCGGGCAAGCATGCGCGTTGCCTCATCGGCAACGATTGCCGCAAGCGTGCTGCCCGTGAGCGCGGAAATCGGGTTGAAGGAAAGATTGCCCCACAGCTTCACCCAGATTTCGCTGCGAATGTCGTCGCGAACCGGCACCTGCAGCCCTGCCGCGACCATTTCCTCGGCGAGCCGCATGACACGGTCGCTCTTCTCGCCCGACGGCTCACCGAGCGAAAAGCGCTTGCCCTCGACATGGCGGATCACGCCGGGCGCGTCGACCTCGACCGCGGGATAGACGACCGAGCCGACGACGCGTTCCGGACCGATCCGCTGCCAGATCGTGCCGCCGGGATCGACGGCTTGAATGCGGGTGCCTTCGAGCGCTCCGCCAGCCTTATGGAAATACCACCAGGGCACGCCGTTCTGCATGGTGACGACGGCGGTTTCCGGCCCCAGCAGCGGTGCAATCTGGTCAAGCGCCGGGCCAAGCGAATGGGCCTTCAGCGCCAGCACGACATAGTCCTGGACACCCAGATCCTCAGCCCGTGCTGTTGCCCTGACAGGAGTGACGGACTCCTGACTATCCTCCATCAGGCGAATGCCGTTCGCCATGATTGCGTCGAGATGCGCGCCGCGCGCCACGATCGAAAGATCGACCCGACCGGCGATGGCAAGCCTGGCCGCGAGATAGCCACCGATCGCGCCGGCGCCGAAAACGGTGATCCGCATATTCATCCAAGACCGAGTTTGGCGGAAAGGCCGATGCGCTGCAGCTTGCCTGTCGCGCCCTTGGGGATCTCGTCGAGGATCACGACCTTGCGCGGCACCTTGAAGTCGGCAAGCCGCGTCGCGGCAAAGCCGCGTATGTCGGCCTCCGTCGCGGCCATGCCCTCGCGCAGCACGATCGCGGCCGCGACCTCCTCGCCAAGCTTGTCATGCGGCATGGCGAAGGTGACGACCTGCGCTATCGCCGGATGGTCCATCAGCACGTCGTCGACCTCGAGCGGCGAGATCTTTTCGCCGCCGCGGTTGATGATCTCCTTCAGCCGGCCGGTGACGCGCAGATAGAAGTCGTCGTCGAGCACGCCCTGGTCGCCGGTGTGGAACCAGCCATGGGCGAAGGCGGTGGCATTGGCATCCGGGTTCTTCTCGTAACCGGTGGTGACGTTGGGCCCACGAATGACGATCTCACCGGTTTCGCCCGGCTTCAGCAATTGCCCATCAGGCGCCATGACGGCCACGTCCGGCCCGGCGGCGGCGCCAACGCTGCCCGGCTTGCGCAATCCCGGCGGCAGCCGGTTCGAGGCCATCTGATGCGCGGCTTCGGTCATCCCGTAGGATTCGATCACCGGACAGCCGAAGGTTTGTTCGAGTTCCGCCATCACCTGCGCCGGCAGCGAGGCCGAGGAAGAGCGAATGAAGCGCAACGGTGCAGAAGCCAGCGCGTCGGCATTGCGCGCCGCGCGCGGCAGGATCGCCTGATGCATGGTCGGCACGGCCGTGTACCAACTCGGCCGCGCCTCTCCCAGCCAATGGAAGAAGCGCAGCGCGTTGAAGCCCGGCGTGCAGAACACGCTGCCGCCAGCGGCGAGCGAGGACAGCACCGCCGCGATCAGCCCATGGATATGGAACAGCGGCATGATGTTGAGGCAGCGATCATCGGCCGTCAGGCCGAGCGTCGCGCCGATATGGGCGGCCGAGGCGGCAAGATTGGCATGGCTGAGCGGCACCAGCTTGGGGCGCGACGTGGTGCCGGAGGTGTGAAGCAGCAGCGCGATGTCGCCGTCCTCGGCCAGTGCGGAAGCAGCCGGAGCGCCGACCGGCTTGCCTTCGATCCGGAAGCTTCCGGCAGGCGCGTCACGCAGCGCGACGAGCCTGAGCACGCCAATGCCCAGGCGCTCGGCAACGGCGACCGCCGGGCCGTTTTCGTCTTCGGCGACCAGAATCGCTTTCGCGCCGATGTCGGTCAGGTAGAAGTCGAGTTCGTCCGCCCGGTAGGCCGGATTGAGCGGCGCGGTGGCGGCCGCCGCCGCAACCGAGACAAAGGCCGTCGCCATCTCCGGCCCGTTCGGCAGAACGATGGCAACCCGGTCGCCACGACCGAGACCCAGCGCATGCAACTGCGCTGCCGTCTCTCCGATCAGGCGGCGCAACCCACCATGGGTGAGCGTGATCCTGTCGGGAGCCGCGATCGCCGTTGCATCGTCTGCACCTGCGGCGATCCGCGCGTAAATCGATTTCGTTTCAGACAACCCTGACCTCGATGTCGCCGACGCTGTCGATATGGCCGGTTAGAATGTCGCCGCGCTGGACGGCGCCGACGCCGGACGGCGTCCCCGATAAAATAACGTCCCCGGGCATGAGCGTAAACAGGCCAGACAGGTAGCTGATCATTTCAGGCACTTTCCAGATCATCTGGTTGAGATCGCCGGTCTGTTTGCGCTGCCCGTTCAGGTCCAGCCAGATCGCACCTTGGGCGGGATGGCCGATCGCGCTTGCGGGAACCAATGGAGTGCATGGCGCCGACGCCTCGAAGGCCTTGCCGACCTCCCAGGGCCGACCGAGATCCTTGGCGATGCCCTGAAGGTCGCGCCGTGTCATGTCGAGCCCGACGCCGTAGCCGAACACGCAGTCGAGCGCTTTGTCGATCGGGATGTCCTTGCCGCCGCTTTTCAATGCCACCACCATCTCGATCTCATAGTGGACGTCGTTGGAGGCCGGCGGATAGGGGAATTCGCCGGATGTGTTGAGATTGTCGGGGTTCTTCTGGAAGAAGAAAGGCGGCTCCTTGTTCGGGTCGTGGCCCATTTCGACGGCGTGCGCCGCATAGTTGCGGCCGACGCAATAGACCCGATGCACCGGAAACAGTTTGTCGGATTGAGCCACCGGGATGGCGGGGATCGCAGTCGGTTCGATTGCGTAATTTGTCGCGCCGTGAATGTTCATTGTCTTGCTCCTGCGTAATATTCGACTTTGGCTTCGGCCCGTTCGATCAACTCGGCGATCAGGAGGGCGAAGGCGAAAAGGATGATGGTAAGGGCCCAGAACTCGGCCATGCGGAAGTTCCGCGAGAAGGTCTCGAAGAGCGCGCCATAGCCGACGATGGCGACGAGCAGCTGGCCGATCACAACGCCTTTGACGCCGCGGATGAGGCCGAGCCTTATGCCTGCGAGGATTTCCGGCAGCGCCGCCCAGAGGATGATTTTCAGATAGAGTGCCCGTCGCGAGGCGCCATAGGAGCGCGCCATCTCGATCAGCGACGGCGAGATGTGCCGGACGCCGGCGCGAGTATCGAGGACGATGATCCAGATCGCAAACAGGAACACCGCCGCAACGATCGTCCTCTCGCCGAAGCCGAACAGGATCATCAGCACCGGAACCAGGGCCGAGAGCGGGGCGCTGGAAAAGATATTGACCCACATGCCGAGCAGGTCGTCGGCGATCTTCACGCGGCCCATGAGAATGCCGAGCGGCACGCCGATGACGATCGACAGGACCATTCCGGTGAAAAAGGCGCGCAGCGTCGTGACCGTCGCGCTCTGCCAGGACGGAGTCTGCACCAGACCCACAGCCGCGCTCAGCACCTCGCTCAGCGGCGGCAGCAGGAAGACCAGGTCGAGCCTGCCGACGATCTCCCACAGCACGCACCAGACAAGCAGCGATGCCATCATCGGAATGCGGTAGCCGAACAGGGTCATTTCAGGGCCTCATTCGGCATATTGCTTCAGCCCCTGCCAGATTTCCTGGACCGTATCGAGATAGTGCTTGTCTCTGTGGATGAGGTCCGGGTCGCCGGAACGGTCAATCTCCGGCTCGATGATCTGCGAAACCCTGCCGGGCCGGGGCGACAGGAGCACGATCCGGTCTGATATATAGACCGCCTCCTCGATCGAGTGCGTGACGAAGATGAAGGTCTTGTTCTGGTTGCTGCGCAACCGGATCAGGTCTTCCTGAAATTTCCGCCGGTTCTGCTCGTCAACAGCCGAGAACGGTTCGTCAAGCAGCAGCACGTCGGCATCGACAGACAACGCCCGCGCCAGACCAACGCGCTGGCGCATGCCGCCCGAAAGCTGGTGTGGATATTTACCCTCGAACCCGGCGAGCCCGACCTCGGCTATGTAGTGGCGGGCGATGTCCTCGCGTTCGGCTTTTGCCTTGCCGCGCAGTTCGAGCCCGAAGGCCACGTTGCGGAGCGCCGTCGCCCAGGGCATCAGCGCGAAATCCTGGAACACGAAGGCGCGCTCGGGGCCTGGCGCGCTGACCACCTTGCCGTCGATCGCGATTGTGCCGGCATCGGCCTTGATCAGCCCGGCGATGATCTTGAGCAGCGTCGTCTTTCCGCAGCCGCTCGGGCCGAGCAGGCTGGTCAGCTTGCCCCTGGGAAAGTCGAGGTCTATGCCGCGCAAAGCCTCGGTGCTCCCGTAGCTCTTGGAGATTCCCCTCACCGCGACGATCTGATCGATTGGCGCGGGCATCGATGATGGTTCCTTTCGCAGGACTGCTGCGCGCATCTCAGGCTCCTCTTGTCTCGGGCCTGAAAACACGGACCTCGACCCACTGCAGCGCAATCAGCGTCAGGGTCGAAAGCGCGATGATCGAGGCGATTGTTGCATACATTTCGGCATAGTCGGCGCGGGAGCGGTGAAAGGTGATCAGGTCGCCGATGCCGGTCGGCGTGATCAGCAGTTCGGCCAGCACGACGCCGACGAAACCTGCCGCCACGCCCAGGCGCAGCCCCGCGAAAATGACCGGACTAGCGTCAGGAAGGATGATCCGTGTGACCACTTGCCAGCGCGTTCCGAGGAACGATCGGCACATGACGATAAGCGAACCGTTGACGTTTCGCACCGCCTTGTAGGTGTTGAGCACGATAACCGGCAAAGCCAGTATCATCACTGCAAGCGTCTTGGCTGTCATGCCGATGCCGTAGACGAAAGTCACCATCGGGATGAAGGCGGCGACGGGTGCGGCCTGCAGCACGATAAATACCGGGATCAGCAGCCATTCGCCCGTGCGCCACAGGCCGCACAGCGTTCCGAGGCCGACGCCGAGGAAAGCCGACAGCACGATGCCGAGCACCAAGGGTTGCAGCGTCGAAACATACGCCAGCGGCAGGCTGCCGTCGGCGATCAGCCCGACGAAGGCGGAGAAAGTGGCAGAGAAGGTCGGAAACGCAAAGCTCACCGGTATGCGGCCGGCGATTTCCCAGATGCCCGCAAAAAGAGCGATGGAGACCAGCCTGAGAAGAACTGGCTGGTCCCGCCATCCACCCACCTCGCCGCGCGCCGAAAGGGCAGCGAGACCAACGGCTTCGCTTTCAGTCCTGATGCCGGTCGCCATCCGCCAGACCTACTTCTTGCCGAGCTTGGCAACGGCGCGGTCGGTAGCAGCGACGTCCCAGAAATCCTCGACCTTGAGGGTGGCCGGATCGCCTTCGATCTGGCCGGCCAGGCTGAAGAATGCGAAGTCGTCTGCTGCGGCGTCCGCGCCGCCGCCGTTCAACACCAGGCTACGGGCGCCCGCCGTTTCCTTGTAATATTCGGAGATTTCCGTGTCGGCCTCCGCGCCAAGGTCGGGCAGCAGCTTGTACTTGTTGCGAAACTCGACCGCGACGGCCGGGTTCTCGGTGATCTCGCGCGCCGTCTTCATCAGTTCCTCCACCAGGATATCGACATCGGCGGCATTGTTCTTCAGGTAGTCGGCGGTGGCGAACAAACCTTCGTCGGTGGCGCTGAGGTCATCGACAGGCAGCACGATGAACTTTCCGGGCGCTTCCGCCTCAAGCGCGCGCCGATTAGCCGCGTCGACGATCGAAGCTTTTAGCGTGCCCTGGATAAGGGCGTTGCGCCGAACCTCGGAGCCCGGGACGTAACTGATCGTGCCGAGCTTGATGCCGTGGGTCTTGGCCATCAGGAGCATGACGGCCTCTGTCCCGGAGCCGCGCGCCTGCACCGCCACGTCCTGTCCGTCCAGATCCTTCCATTCCTTGTAGAATTCACTGTTGACCACCGGAAAGAAGCGCAGCGTCGAAATCTGCGCAAACAGACGAATAGGCACGCCCACCTTCTGGATCAGCGTGTAGGGTGCACCGATGCCGACATCCGCCTGGTTGCCGACGATGGCTTGCGCGGCCAGGTCTTCATCGTTGAGAATGATCAGTTCGACTTTTACGCCGCGCTCTTTCGTGCGTTCGATGGCGGTGAGCGTCTGGATGGATTCTATTCCCGGCAAATCCCCGAAGGCGATGCGCATGTCGCCGGCGCTGGCAGCTTCGAGCGGCACTGCGCTGCCGAGCGCAGCGGCCAGCGCTGTTGCAAGGACGGTACGTCTGGTCAACTTGGTCATTCTGCTTCCTCCCGTTTCTTCTTATAACCAATTTGGTAAATGGTTAAGGATTTTGGCCGTATTGGTCAAGCAGTAATTCGCATCGCTTTGGGGCGCCCAAATATCCGCGGGGAGGATTTCGGATGTTGACGGAGTCAGGGAACCGATTTATCACCACTGTTATGAATCAATCGCGGATTGGTTAAACCAATGGATATTGTCGGAGACGGCGGCCACGCCGCGCTGGTGCAGCTTCAGGCCTATCTGGCGCAGATGGACCTGTCCGGCGAAACGCGGCTCCCGGCCGAGCGTGAGCTTTGCGAAAGCCTCGGCGTTTCGCGTGGCGATTTGCGCAAGGCTCTGGCGGTGCTCGAGAAGGACGGCCGCATCTGGCGCCATGTCGGCAAGGGCACCTTCGTCGGGAGCGGCCCGGTCGAAGAGACGATTGGCATTTCGGAGATCGCTGGGCGCACCAACCCTGCCGATGTGATGCGCGCGCGCCTTATCATCGAGCCGGAAATCGCGCGTGAGGCAGCACTGCATGCCACGCTTGACGACATAGCCGCTATGCGGAAATCACTCGCCCAGACCCGCGAAGCAGCGACGTGGCGGCAATATGAGAACATCGACAATCTGCTTCACCGCCAGATCGCCGAGGCGAGCAGCAACAAGGTGCTGCTCGGCCTGTTCGACGTGCTGAACGCCGTGCGGCGTACGGTGGTGTGGGGCCGACTGCGTTCCGATGGCGCGCGCCCCCCGGCCGACCATCACAGTTTTGAAGATCACGAGAGGATCGTTGAAGCTATTGCAGAACGCGATCTTGCAGGCGCGGCGACCGCCATGCGCCTGCATCTCCTGCAGGTCGGTCGACGTTTGATTCCGGTCCATGAGGCTGCTGAATAGCCCGCTGCGTGCCGGTGTTCGGACACTGCGCGTCACTCGCCGCTTGCCTGGTTTCTTCTGCAGCCTCTGCCCAGCAAGCCCAGTCAGGCGGAATCAACCACACGATGCATATGCAGATGATGCGTGGGCAAGCCACAGGCGCCGCAGTTCCGAGGGAGCCCCGGCCAAGCCGCGTTCGCGGCGATCCAGGAGATCGTAGGACGCCGCTAAACTGCGCGGCCTCGGGTTCTTCGGGCTCATGGCGCGGGGCATGCATCATCAGAGACACCATCTGATGATCGCGCGAGGCGACGATCCTCATCGTTGATTCGGCGCGCAGTCAGCCGATGCGCGACACGAGGTGGTTTTCGACATGCAGGCGGCTCACGGTTTTCTTCTGATCGTGCCTTCGAGCTTCGTGGCTGCCGCAACAGTATTGGAAATCGTGCCGTACTTGCGGACGTTCTTGTGCAGCAGTTCCAGCCGCTGGTCGGTTTCATCGGTGTCGACGACAAGTTCGTAGTCGATGGAGGCAATCCCTGGGGGGCTGTCGCGCCGAACCGCATGCAATGCGACCCTGACGCCGCGCAGCTTGAAACCGAGCATCGGGGTGACGCGCTCGATGCCCTTGATCATGCAAGCGGCTGTCGCCGCGAGAAGCAGTTCAGCCGGATTAAAGGCATCGGCCCGGCCCTCGATACAGGTATCGAGGATAACCGTGGCGTTCTTGGTCGTGGCGATGCTGCCTCGTGCGTCGGTCCGTCTGGCTTCAACGCTGTATTCGAACATGGTGTCACCCTGCCTAGCCCGCCCCGCCTTGGCAGGCGAGCCCCAACCTTTCTAGCCCCTGTTCGAGAACCCGGTTTTGATCCAGGTCATAATTCGGACGCTCTGTCCCTGCTCATGTGCGCTGCACGCGGCAAATCGCGGGTATGACCAGCACGCTCATCAGCGTCGACGAGGGCCAAGCAAAACAAGAGCGAGATCGCCCTGGAAGATCGGATCCATGAGTATCACTCCTACGCGACCTCGACCTTGCCGCCACTGAGGTCCTGCACAATCAGCTACAAGGCAACATCGTACCAACCTTGTCCTCGATCGACAGCGCCTCAAGCGCCATTTTGGGATTGCAGGCACCCAAGAATGTAAAAGAGATGATCCCGGCTTCGGGAAAGGCGGCGGACCTGCTCAGGAGCATGTCCCATCCACAACGGCTTCTGGTCCTATGCGCGTTGGGGAAGGATGAGCGTTCCGTGGCGGAACTGCGCGAGTTGCTCGGCATCGACCAAGTGCCGATGTCGCAGCAACTCATGCGGTTGCGCGCTGACGGCCTGGTCGAGTCGCGCCGCGATGGCACGACTGCGTACTACCGCATCACCCGGCCGGAAGTGCTCAAGGTCGTCGAAGCGCTTCACGCCGCTTTCTGTCCCTGACGGGAAGCAGTTGCGATTGACAATCTCACAGGCCTCAACGACGGCGCACAGCACGCTGCCTTCGGAAAAACAGGAGAAGTGCAATGTTTGGATTTGGAGCTCAGTCGTCGGTCAAGACACTGACACCGACGCAAGTGCGCCAGATGGGTGACGCCGTCACGCTTGTCGATGTCAGGGAGGACGGCGAGTGGGCATCTGGGCATATAGCCGGCGCCATCCATATTCCATTGGGCAGCCTTCGTGACGAGTTGGACCGCATTCCATCCGGCAAACCCGTCGTGTTTTATTGCCACGCCGGCGGCCGGTCATCGCAAGCGATCACCATCGCCATGGCGGCAGGACAAGCGCACGACACGCATATGGGCGGCGGCATCAGCGCCTGGCGTGCGCAAGGTTTCCCGTCGGCAAGCTGATAGCGACGTTGTCGCAACAGGTTTGGCTGCGGCGTCTCACGGTGCTTTCAAGTGCTCAATCTGTTCGGAAGGTTGCGCGCGAACCGCGCGCAGCTCGTACCAGAGGGCGTTCAGGATGCCGACCGTGGTGGCCAGTCCGAGGCCGAGAATCCAGGCGAAGTACCACATAGTTGCAAACTCCAGTCTGTCTTGTCAGTAAGCCGACGTACCTGCTTCGCGCACCGAGGCTTCGCTGACCTTCCCCCAAAGCACGCTGTAGACCCAGGCGGTGTAGGCAAGGATCAGCGGCAGGAAGATGACAGTTGCGATCAGCATGTTGCGCAGCGTCGCCCGGCTTGAGGATGCGTCGAACACGGCAAGCGAATGGCTCGGATTGGTGCTTGACGGCAGAAGGATCGGGAACATCGCCAGCCCAACAGTCGCGATGATGCAGAAAATGCCAAGTTTCGACGCGAGGAAGGTGAGGCCTTCGCGACGCGCGCGGAAGCCCGCGGCGGCGATCAGCGGCGCCACTATCCCCAGTGCGGGCACCAGGCACAGAGCCGGCGTGGCGTAGAAGTTGCAGCCAGCCGTTTGAATTTGTAATCACGGTCTTGCCAAGCGGATTGGACGGGCCATCCCAGACGATGGCGCTCGTGACCTCATAGCCGCCGAGCAGCCCGAGCCAGACAAGCACGCCGCCGCCGGCGAATAAAACAGCAGCGGCCAGCGCGGCCTTGCCGCCGATGATACGGGCGCGGTCAGCCACCGGCCCTTCCGCCTTGAAGGCCAGCCACGCCGCGCCGTGCATGACAAGCATGGAAAGCGAAACCAGGCCGCAATAGAGCGCCACCGGGTTGAGCAGGCCAAACAGAGTGCCCTCGTAGAACGGCCGCAGATCAGTGTCGAAGTGGAACGGCACTCCTCTCAGCGCATTGCCCACCGCCACGCCGAAGATGAGCGCCGGCACGGCGCCGCCGATGAACAGCGCCCAGTCCCAGTTCGAACGCCAGCGGGTGTCTTCCCGCTTGGAGCGGTATTTGAAGGCAACCGGCCGCAGGATCATCGCGAACAGCACCAGGAACATGGCGAGGTAGAAACCGGAGAAGCTCAACGCGTAGAGCGCCGGCCACGCAGCGAAGATGGCGCCGCCGCCGAGCACGAACCAGACCTGATTGCCTTCCCAGACCGGCCCGATGGTGTTGATGGCAACACGACGCTCGATATCGGTTTTTGCCACGAAGGGCAGCAATGCCCCGACACCCATGTCAAAGCCGTCGGTGACCGCGAAGCCGATCAAAAGAACGCCAAGCAGTACCCACCATGTGATCCGCAGCGTTTCGTAGTTGAAGAGAAAATCGAGCATCGTCGTTGTTCCTTGCAGATCGGGGGGCTTATTGCGCGGCCGCGAGATGGATCTGTGTGCCTTCGCCGACGGGAGGCGCGACATCGCCGTCGATGACCGGACCCTTTGCTATCGCCTGCAGCATCAGCCGCACCTCGATCACGGCCAGCACGCCATAGACGAGGGTGAAACCCAGGATGGTGATCAGGAGGTCGGGGATGCCAAGCTCGGAAGTCGCCAGGAAAGTCGGCAGCGTACCCTCGATGATCCATGGCTGCCGGCCGAATTCGGCGACAAACCAGCCAACCTCGGCGGCAATCCACGGCAGCGGCATCGCGATCAGCGCCATGCGCAACAGCCAGCGCGGCGCCGGCGTCTCGCGCATCGTGTGCCAGAGCGAGAGCGCAAAGACCGCAAGCAGCAGGAAGGCGCACAGCACCATCAGCCGGAAAGTGAAGAATATCGCCGGCACTTCTGGCACGGTCGACCACGCTGCTTGCTTGACCTGGTCGTCATTGGCCAGGCGCGGATCCTCGATGTAGCGCTTCAGCAGCAGCGCGTAGCCTAGATCCTTGCTTGTCGCGTCGAAGCTGGCGCGTGCCGCCGCGTCGGAATGGTTGACCTTGAGCTTTTCAAGCGCATCGTAGGCGATCAGCCCGTCGCGAATGCGCCCCTCGGCCTTCTGGACGAGTTCGAAGATGCCAGGAATTTCCTTGTCGATCGAGCGCGTACCGATAAGGCCCATGACCCAGGGGATATGCACTGCGAAGTGGGTCGTGCGATCGCTCATGCTGGGGATGCCGAACACTGTGAAGGAGGCGGGAGCCGGCTCGGTCTCCCACATCGCCTCCATGGCGGCGAGCTTCATTTTCTGGTTGTCGGTGATGGCGTAGCCGCTCTCGTCGCCAAGCACGACGACCGACAGCGACGAGGCGATGCCGAAGGCCGAGGCGATGACGAAGGAGCGTTTGGCAAGATCGATGTGCCGCCCGCGCAGCATATAGAAGGCCGACACGCCGAGCACGAAGACAGCGCCGCAGACATAGCCCGCCGAAACTGTGTGAACGAACTTGGCCTGTGCGACAGGGTTGAAGAGAACAGCCACGAAGTCGGTCACTTCCATACGCATCGTGTCCGGATTGAAGGCCGAGCCGACGGGATTCTGCATCCAGCCATTGGCGATCAGAATCCACAGCGCCGAAAAATTGGTGCCCAGCGCGACGAGCCAAGTGACGAGGAGGTGCGCTCGTGCCGAGAGCTTGTCCCAGCCGAAGAAGAACAGGCCGACGAAGGTGGCCTCCAGGAAGAACGCCATAAGGCCTTCGATCGCGAGAGGCGCGCCGAACACGTCGCCGACATAGTGCGAGTAGTAGGCCCAGTTCATGCCGAACTGGAATTCCATGGTGAGGCCGGTGGCAACGCCAAGCGCGAAATTGATGCCGAACAGCACACCCCAGAACTTGACCATGTCGCGCCAGATCGTGCGTCCGGTCATGACGTAGACCGTCTCCATCATCGCAAGCATGATCGACAGGCCCAGCGTCAGCGGGACGAACAGGAAGTGGTACATGGCCGTCAGCGCAAATTGCAGCCGCGACAGTTCCACAAGCAGTGGGCTGGTCATGAGAGAACTCCGTTAGAACGTCACTTCGATAACGTGTTTCGCGGCCGCCCCCTTTGATGTGCGTCAATTCGCTGATGGCCGCGGCATGAGATTGAACCGACATGCTCAAAGCCATTCTGCATCGTCGCGACCAACGTCCAACGGAGGCAAATCCACCGGAGGCAGCCAATCCTGAGGCGCGCACCCGCGGCAGAACGCTCTGCGTCGCGCACGGCCTTGCCGCCCCGGGCTTGCGTTCCACCCTTGCATTGCAGGCAGCGCGCGCTGTACTGCGGCTTGCCTTCATCGGTCTGGCGGCCATGTTCGTAGGCGAACTGATCTCGGGCAGAGCCAACTGGCCGCTGCTCGGCGCGGCCTTGGCCAGCCTGATCCTCGGCTCGGTCATCGGCCTGGTGGCCGACCGCGCTGTCGCCAATACGGAAATGAAAGTCGCCAACGGCCTGCTTGAGGCGGCGCGCGGCGCCCTCGCCGCGGCTTCTACCGGCGACATTCAGGCGATGCCGCTTGGAACATTGATCGCAGGACTTCAACGCTATCCGCAGGCCCTGGCAGGCTTGGCGGTCGGGCATCGCCTTGCGTCGATCATGCTGGGGTTGGGGCCCCTGCTTGCCGCAACCGCGATCATGGTCATCTCGTGGGAGGCAGCACTGGCGCTCATCGTGCTAACCCCTGTGATGATTGTCTTCTTCGTCCTCATCGGCGGTGCGATCCGCAGCGGCGCCGAGGCGCAGGAGAAGGCCTTCGGTCGCCTCGCCGCCCAGTTCGCCGATCGCATCCGCACCTTGCCGACAATCCTTGGGAACCATGCGCTGACGGGGGAAAGGCGCAAATTGGGAGCGCGGCTGGACACCTATGCGTCGGCCACGATGAGCGTGCTCAGGATCGCCTTCCTCAACACCGGCATCATCGACTTCTTCTCGTCGCTATCGATCGCAATCCTCGCCGTGTTTCTCGGCCTCGGACATCTCAAGCTCGTCAGCGTCCCCGGTTTCGCCGACCTCCAGCTTTGGCAGAGCCTCTTCATCCTGATGATCGCGCCCGAGTATTTCGCTCCGTTCCGTCGCTACGCCGAGCAGTACCACGCCAAGGCCGAAGGCCTGGCCGCCGCCACCGCGCTCGATGCGTTGGTTCTTGGCCCTCGCCCGCAATCCCCGGCTTTCGAATCCGCTATCGCGACCCGCGACCTGGTCGATGCGGCATCGCCCCTGCCACGGACCGGACTTGTGGCCATCACCGGACCGAGCGGATCGGGAAAATCCACCCTATTGCGCCACCTCGCCGGGATCGGCTCCGCGCCATCCATCCAACCGGACGCCGATGAACGGCCGGAGATCGCATGGTGCTCCACCGACATATACGTTCCGGAAGGTACGCTTGGCGCCGCCATCGCGTGGGGAAACGCTTCCTATTGCCAGACCCGGCTGCTGCCTGCGGCGGGCACTGTCGGTCTTCTCGACGAAGTGCTTCTGCCCGGCGGGCTTGACGCGTTGATCAAGGCCGGCGGTGAAAACCTATCTGGTGGGCAACGGCTGCGTATAGGCCTGGCGCGTGCGCTGATTTCGGGCCGCGCTATCTTCGCCGACGAGCCGACCGCCAAGCTTGACCCCGCCAATGCCGCGATGGTGCGCCACGCGCTTGTGGAGGCGGCGCGCAGCCGGCTCGTCCTGGTGGCCACGCATGACAGGAACCTAGCCTTGCTTGCCGGCACAACGATCGACCTCGGGGTGGGCAACAGGCAAGCACGGGAGCGAGCCGCATGATTGACAGCGCTTCTCCGATTGTCCCCGAAACCAAGACCGGCTCGCCGGAAGAGCCCGCCCAAAACAAGGCTCCGTGGCGCCTCGCCCTGGTTTTGGCGTTTGCCGCCCTGGCGGGCGGAATCCTGCTGACCGGCGTTTCCGTTTGGTTTCTCGGCGCGGTTGCACTGGCGGGCCTGACGCCCGCCGCGTTGACGTTCAACTTCCATGTGCCGGCTGCATTCATACGCCTGTTCGCCCTGACCCGGACGGCGGCCAAATATGGCGAGCGCGTTGTCGGCCACCGGGCGGCGCTCACCGATCAGGTTCTGCGCCGCTCGACGCTTTTCGCCGCGATGGCGTCGGCACCGTCCGTGCGCAAGGCCGGCTGGCAGCTAGGCAATCAGGACCGCCTTGCCGACTATCTCGATGACGTCGAGGACGTGGATTATGCGCGCCTGCGCGTAAGCCTGCCGTCGGCGACGCTTGGTATAGCCATTGTCTTGCTTGTCGCGGCAACCCTGTGGATTACGCCATTGGCATTCGTGCCGATTCTGCTGCTCATCACGGCAAACATGGTCGGGGCGCGTTTCCTCGCAAAGCGAGCCACGGCAGATCTGGCGGCCGCGCGTGAAAGCAGGCAAGAGGCCTCCCGCCTGCTTGGCACCGCTATACAAGCCGTGGTGCCATTGCAGGCCGAACGCCGCTGGAGCCCGACGCTCGACGAGCCGTTTGACGGTTACGCCAATGCCCAGACGCGCGCGTTGGTGCTTCGCCACTGGCAGGCACTGCTCGACATGCTGGCCAACAGCCTTGCGCCTTGTGCAATGCTGAGCATTCTGGTGTCCGCCTGGTTGTCGGGCCTGCGTGGCGAGGCACTACTGCCGCCTGCCCTACTGGCCTTCGCCTGGCTGGCCACTGCTGAACCCGTATTGGGCGCATCGAAGATCGTCGTCGCCTTTGTGCGCGAGAAAACTGCCCGGTCGGCTCTGGCTCAATGGAACACGCCGGACGGCGTAACGCACAAGCATGTCGCGGAACGGATTTCGTCGTTGACGTTGGACCGATTGCCGCGCCACGCACCGGATGGCCGGCTGATCGGCAAGCCAATCAGCACGACACTCAAGGCCGGCAGGCCAACTGTCCTGCATGGTGCCAGTGGCTGCGGCAAGACCTCACTGTTGAAACAGATCGCTGGCTGGCTCGACGCCAGTGACGAATGCGTCCTGGGCGACGGTGTCGAACTCAGTGTGGATGCGCGCCGGGCGATGATTTGCTTCTGCGCCCACGATGCGACGGTTCTTGCCGACACAGTGCGCGAGAACCTGTTTGCGCCGCACGCCAGCGACGATGAGTTGTGGCGCGCGCTGGACGCAGTAGAACTCCAGGGCCGGATCAGGGCCGCTGGCGGCCTGGATGGATGGATCACGCAAGATGTGCTGTCACTCGGTGAGGCGCAAAGGCTGAACCTCGCCCGGGCATGGCTTTCCGATAGGCCCGTCGTCCTCCTGGACGAACCGGCCGAGCATCTCGCGGTCGAACAGGGCAAGCGCATCCTCGATGCGCTGCTGCAGCGGTTGCGGCAACGCATCGTCATCCTTTCGAGTCATGACGACCTAATACCGAAAGGGGCCACGGCGGTTAGGCTGCAAGGGTAGACAATAAAATCCGCTATGGTCGTCTAAGAAAGGCGGCACCCTTGCCGCGCTGTGCCGATCTCCGGGCGGAGATCGATCTGGCTGGGCAATAACACCCAATCTGCTGGCTATTTGTAAAATTCGAAGGCGGCCGCCGGCTTTTGATTTTGCGCAAAGAAGTTTGCCGCTGCGATTTCTACCTTCCGCGCATGGTCCTAAATCTGCTCATCGGCACTGTCGTCATAAGTTTGACCGTTCTCGTCCACACATTTGGTCTGATCGCCGTCACACACGCGATGGGGCACCTTGTCGCCCGGTTTCGCATGCACGGGCGCCGCAGCCGCATCGTCGCGATGATCAGCGTGGTGATGGGGCTCTTTGCGGTTATGACCGTAGAGGTCTGGCTTTGGGCAGGGCTATACCGGTTGCTCGATATCTTCGCTGATTTCGAAACGGCGTTGTACTTTTCCACCATTACCTTCTCGACGGTCGGCTACGGCGACATCGTACCGGCCCATCAGTGGCGGATCCTGGCCGCGCTTGAGGGCGTAAACGGGTTCTTGTTAATCGGCTGGTCGACCGCCTATCTGATCGCGGCAGGAACCCGCATCGGCCCGTTCAAGGCCGGCGAGCATTTCTGACCGAGCCGATGCTCAGACTTGCTCCTGATCAACGATTGCGTGGCATTCTGTTGGTAGGCTTTGTCGTTGGGAGCTTAGGCAAGAGGAAGCGATCTGCCTTCCTACTTCTTTCGACGAATCCCGCGCATGGCGGCCTTCGGCGGCTACAAGCAGTCCGGCATCGGCCGCGAGACCCACGAGATGATGCTCGACCATTGCCAGCAAACCAAGAACATGCTGGTCAGCTATAGCCCAAAGAAGCTCGGCTTCTTCTGATCGCTGCTTTGACTCACAGGCGCGGCTCTGCGAGGGGCCGCGCCTCAGGCTAGAAAGCGGAAAAAAACAATGCGAGCGAAGGCTACGGCAACACCGGCAGCCCTTGACCTGATCGCGGAGATTGTGGCCGAGCACGGCCCGGTGCTGTTCCATCAACCCGGCGGCTGCTGCCACGGCTCTTCGCCGATCTGCTATCCGCGTGTCGGTTTCATCGTCGGCGACCAGATGTGCTGCTGGGCTACACTCTAGGCCTTCAGGTCCAAGACTACGTCCGTGCAGGCCGGCGCGCTATTCCGACCGCGGCCGATACTCACACCGCCACTGAATGCCTGGCCTTTCCGGTTTCCAAATATTTGTCGAACTTGGCCGCGATGCTTCTGACAAAGGGATGGCTTTCCGCCGGCACGACGAAGCGGTCACCATCAAGCTCAAGCAACCGTGCAGGGTCGCGAAGCGCCGTGGAACTCGCCTTGACGAGAAGCCTTTGGCCGGCTTCGCCAAAGCGCTCCACCAGTTCGATCGCCGAGAAGCCGAAATCGCACATCAGGCGCTCGATGATCCAGCCGCGAACCCGGTCGTCCTCGGAAAGCGCGATACCGCGGACCGCGGCCAGCCCGCCGTCTTCGACCATGCGCCCATACTCGGCGGTCGATGGCATGTTCTGTGCATAGCCTTGCCGAAATTGGCTGATGGACGATGGGCCGAGGCCGATCAAGGTTACGCAACGGTCCTCGGTGTAGCCCTGAAAGTTCCGGTGCAAAGTCCCGGCGCGCGCCGCAAGCGCCAGCGCATCGCCCGGCTTGGCGAAATGGTCGAGCCCGATTGCTTCGTAGCCCTGGTCCACGATCGCCTGCGCAGCCAGTTGCGACTGGGCAAAGCGCTCCGCGGGACCCGGCAACCAGGCCTCGTCGATCATCGTCTGATGTTTCTTGAACCACGGTACATGCGCGTAGCCAAAAAGCGCGATCCGGTCCGGTTCCAGGGTCAGTGCCTGCGCGACCGTGGAAGCGACGCTCTCCCTGGTCTGGTGCGGCAGGCCGAAAAGCAGGTCCAGATTGACGGATTCGACGCCGCGCGAACGAACGCCGTCAACGACCTTCTTGGTTTGCAGGAAGCTCTGCTCGCGGTTGATCGCC
Organism: Hyphomicrobiales bacterium; assembly: GCA_900472295.1. Lineage (GTDB taxonomy): Bacteria > Pseudomonadota > Alphaproteobacteria > Rhizobiales > Rhizobiaceae > Mesorhizobium. Next base: position 225,385 of record UCIA01000002.1, read on the forward strand.
CTCTGCACCTTCGGATCGAAATCCTGGACGCCGAGGCTAGCCCTTGTCATCCCGATTTCGGCAAGTGCGTCGAGGCGGGCTTCGTCCATATCATTGGGTTCGATTTCAACGCTGATCTTTGCATCGGGCAGAAAGGGGAAGCTGTTGCGCAGGACCGTTCCCAGCGCCACCATATCCTCAGGCTTGAGCATCGTCGGCGAGCCGCCGCCGAAATGGACGGCACGCACGCGGCCCTTGCCTGCGACAAGACCGGCGGCGGTGGCGATCTCGGCATGCAGTGAACGAAGATATGTGGTCACCGGCTCGTAGTGGCGTGTCTGCTTGGTATGGCAGGCACAGAACCAGCAAAGCTTGTCGCAGTAAGGGATATGCAGATAGAGCGAAATCTCGTCGCCCTCGCCGAGCGCCTGCAGCCAGTCACGACAGACGGCGGCGTCAACGCCTGAATGAAAATGCGGTGCCGTTGGGTAGCTTGTGTAGCGAGGGACGTTCTCACCAAGCCTGGCAATGAATTCTGGCCGCGGGCCACTGTCTGTTTCGTTTTGCATGATGCGACATTGCCCGCATCGAGGAAGCCAGCCTTGATCTCGGTCAATGCCGTATGCGGACAAACTGCCGCAAGAGTTTCCCCACGGCGATATCCGCTTGCTGGCAGATGGGAATTTTGAATCATAATGACAGTGCGCCAGGATGTTCACAGCGACGACATTCCCGTGCTTTGCCAATCCTGCGAGGCAAGGCACCGCGGCGTTTGCGGGGCACTCGATCCGGACCAGTTGGTTGCGCTGGCCAGGTCTTCCTCCAAGCACAAGGTCGAGCCAGGGGCGGAATTGATGGGTGACGCCGAGGCCATCCACAGCTACTCGAACGTGCTTTCCGGCGTCGTAAAGCTGACCAAAACCCTTTCGGACGGACGCCAACAGATCGTCGGCCTGCAATTTGCACCGGACTTTCTGGGGCGGCCGTTGAAGGCGGAAAACGTGATCAGCGCGGAAGCTGCGACTGCCGTTTCCTTATGCTCATTTCCCAAGGTCACGATCGAACGGATGATGAAGGAGTCGCCAGGGTTTGAGCGTCGTCTTTTCAGCCAGGCGCTGAGCGAACTCGACGAGGCCCGTGGCTGGATGGTGACGCTTGGGCGCAAGACCGCGTCAGAGAAAGTCGCAACCTTTCTGCTGATGATTGCACGGAATATCGATCCGACGCGGGATCCGGCTGTCAATTTCGCGGCCTTCGACCTGCCTTTGACACGCGCCGACATCGCCGACTTCCTTGGCCTGACGATCGAAACGGTGAGCCGCCAGCTAACCAGGTTGCGAACCGACGACGTCATCCGGATTGAGAACAACCGCCATGTGACGGTGGAAAACCTGAGCCGATTGGAGCGGCGCTCTGGCGCTTAATCGATATCGACGATCCCGATAACGGGCAGTATATGCTCGCGTTCAAACGCGATATGCCTGCGCAGGCTTTCGAAGAAACCGCGCAGCATGAAGCCGGTCGCCTCGGCATTCTCGACTGTCTCGCCATGGCCGATGGCCAGCAGGATTTCAGTCACCTCGCCAGCAAAGCATTCATCTTCGACATGTTCGGCCCGCAATCGGCGGGTTGATGCCTCGCGGCCGCTCAAGGCTGCCTCGTAGGTCGGAAAGATGACCGTCTCTTCATATTCATGAATGTTGCGCAAAAGCGGAACGATCGTGTTGGCCACGCCGATGCAATTCAGGCGATCGGCGGCCGGCAACGCATCGGCGATTTTTTCCAGGGCGTCGCAGAGTCGCAGCTTTTCCCCGTGGGCGCGTTTCATCACAGCGCCAGGAAGGATCTCGCCACCGACCCTGACGTCCGGCATGGAAATCTCGCGGCGGGATCCAAACAGCGACGGTTTCCGCTCGTTGTTTGCGTTCAATGAAAGCCTCCCGATCTTTTGCAAATTCAACGCTGCCCAATCCAAAAGCAAATCGCTTTGACATGGATCAAGGCGCCAACCGCATGACTGCTGAATTGGTGTCACGCGGATTGGCGTCCGCGCACGGGAATCCGAAGTCGGGGACAGGTCATGAAGTTCGGCACGCAAATCTTCGCGTTGAGCCTTTTCACATTTGCGGCCTTGGTGGCCGCCGGTTTCGGGGTAGACGAGCCCTTCCGGCAGCATATGTGGGTGCTGTTCTTCGTGTTGCTCGGGTTCGTTTTTATTCTTCTCCGGAACACGAATTTCGAGGTGCCGGCTCCTATCGACCCGTCCGCCTACATGGATGGCCCGATCCGCTACGGCGCCATCGCAACCATGTTCTGGGGCGTCATCGGCATGACGGTCGGTGTCGTCATCGCGCTGCAGCTTGCCTATCCTGATCTCAACATCCAGCCCTGGTTCAATTTTGGTCGCCTGCGCCCGCTGCATACATCGGGTGTTGTCTTCGCCTTCGGCGGCAATGCACTGCTTTGCACCTCCTTGTATGTCGTCCAACGCACCTGCCGCGCGCGGCTGTTTGGCGGCGATCTCGCCTGGTTCGTCTTCTGGGGCTACCAGCTCTTCATCGTCATGGCCGCGACCGGCTATCTGCTGGGCATCACCGAGAGCCGCGAATATGCCGAGCCTGAATGGTATGTCGACATCTGGCTGACCATCGTCTGGGTCGCCTATCTCATCTTGTTCCTCGGAACGATCCTGAAGCGCAAGGAACCGCACATCTACGTCGCCAACTGGTTCTATTTGTCCTTCATCGTCACCATCGCGATGCTGCATGTCATCAACAATCTGTCGATGCCGGCCTCCTTCCTTGGCTCGAAGAGCTATTCAGCCTTTTCCGGCGTCCAGGACGCCCTGACGCAATGGTGGTACGGCCACAACGCGGTCGGTTTCTTCCTGACCGCGGGCTTCCTCGGCATGATGTATTATTTCGTGCCCAAGCAGGCCAACCGGCCGGTCTACTCTTACCGCCTGTCGATCATCCACTTCTGGGCGATCATCTTTCTCTACATCTGGGCCGGGCCGCATCACCTGCACTATACCGCTTTGCCCGATTGGGCGCAGACGCTCGGTATGGTGTTTTCGATCATGCTGTGGATGCCGTCCTGGGGCGGCATGATCAACGGCCTGATGACGCTGTCCGGCGCCTGGGACAAGCTGCGCACCGATCCGATCATCCGCATGATGGTGATGGCCATAGCCTTCTACGGCATGTCGACCTTCGAAGGGCCGATGATGTCGATCAAATCGGTCAACTCGCTGTCGCACTACACCGACTGGACCATCGGGCACGTCCATTCGGGCGCACTCGGCTGGGTTGGCATGATCTCGTTTGGCGCAATCTACTTCATGGTGCCGAAGCTGTGGAACCGCGAACGTCTCTACTCGCTCCGGCTCGTCACCTGGCACTTCTGGCTGGCGACACTCGGGATCGTTGTCTACGCCGCCGTCATGTGGGTGTCCGGCGTTATGCAGGGTCTGATGTGGCGCGAATACGACGAGCAGGGCTTCCTGGTCTACTCCTTCGCCGAAACCGTCGCCGCCATGCACCCCTACTATGTCATGCGGGCCCTCGGCGGAGCCATGTACTTGGCCGGCGCCCTGATCATGGCCTGGAACATCGCCATGACCATCCTCGGCTATCAGCGCCAAGAAGAACCTATGCCGGGCACCCTGCCCGTCCTGCAGCCTGCCGAATAAGGAGCCAGACAATGGGCTTGATGGACAAACACGCGCTGATCGAGAAGAATGCCACACTTCTTCTCGTCGGGTGTCTTCTGGTAGTGACTGTCGGCGGCATCGTCGAGATCGCACCGCTCTTCTACCTCGACAACACGATCGAGAAGGTGGAAGGCATGCGGCCTTACTCGCCGCTCGAACTTGCCGGGCGCAACATCTATGTGCGCGAAGGTTGCTACCTCTGCCACAGCCAGATGATCAGGCCATTCCGCGACGAGGTCGAGCGCTATGGCCACTACAGCCTGGCGGCCGAGTCGATGTACGATCATCCCTTCCAGTGGGGATCGAAGCGCACCGGACCGGACCTTGCCCGGGTTGGCGACCGCTACTCGAATGTCTGGCACGTCGACCACCTTTCCGACCCACGTTCGGTCGTGCCGGAATCGATCATGCCGAGCTACGGGTTCCTGAAAGACACGCCGATCGACGTGAAGAACTTCTCGACGCATCTGGTTGCCAACGCGCGCGTTGGCGTCCCCTACACCGACGACATGATCGCGCAGGCCAACGCAGATCTGACGGCGCAGGCCGACCCGAACGCCGACAGTTCAGGCCTCGAGGCGCGCTATCCAAAGGCCAAGGTCGGCGACTTCGACGGCAACCCGCAGCAGGTCACCGAAATGGATGCCCTCGTCGCCTATCTGCAGATGCTTGGCACGCTGGTCGATTTCAAGAACTACGACGAAGCCGCCGGCTACCGCTGAGGGAGTTTTATCCATGGATTACAATTTGATGCGAGAGTTTGCCGACAGTTGGGGTCTGGTCGCCATGGCGCTGTTCTTTGTCGGCGCAATCGCCTTCGCGTTCCGCCCCGGCAGCCGCAAGCTGGCCGACGAAGCTGCCCGGATACCCCTTGAGGACGAGTGATCATGAGCGACGAGCATATCGACGAAATCTCTGGCGTCTCGACCACCGGCCACGAATGGGATGGCATTCGGGAGTTGAACAACCCGCTTCCGCGCTGGTGGGTCTGGACGTTCTACATCACCGTGGTCTGGGCCATCGGCTACACAATCGCCTATCCGGCATGGCCCTTGCTGCACTCGTCAACCAAGGGTGTGCTCGGCTATTCCAGCCGCAACGAGGTCAAGAACGAACTGGCCGCGGCTGAAGTCGCGAAGGGGAAATATGTCGCGGCGGTAGAAGCGAAAACCGTCGCGGAGATAGCCGCGGACGATACCTTGCGCGAATTCGCCGCCGCTGCCGGTGGCGCCGCATTCAAGGTCAATTGCGTGCAGTGCCATGGGTCGGGCGCCCAAGGCTCGGCCGGTTTTCCGAACCTCAACGACGACGACTGGCTGTGGGGTGGCAAGGCCGAGCAGATTCAGCAGACGATCACCCACGGCATCCGCTTCGCGACCGACCCCGACACGCGCCTGTCGGAAATGCCGGCTTTTAGTGACATCATAACCGCTGACCAGATCGCTCAGGTCAGTGCCTACATCGCTAGCCTCTCCGGCAAGGTCCATGACGCCAGTCAGATCGAGCCTGGCGCGAAGGTCTTTGCCGAAAACTGTGTGGCCTGTCATGGCGACAACGCAAAAGGCAACAAGGAGCTCGGCGGCCCCGATCTGACCGATGCGATCTGGCTTTATGGCTCCGGCGAAACAGCCATCGCCGCACAGGTCCGCGCACCGAAACAGGGCGTGATGCCGGCATGGGGCGTGCGCCTGGGCGAAACCAGGGTCAAGGAACTTGCGGTCTATGTGCATTCGCTAGGCGGTGGGGAATAGGAAGGGGAGCCTATTCCCTGCCCTTCACCGCCCAAGCGACGAGGCCCGGCTCTGCCGGGCCTCGATCTGTTTGAGTGCGGGCGCCGATTGACCTGCATCAACGCGGCGCGATCCGGTGGGCGTCACAATCCGCTCGACGCTGTATTTCGCGACCTGTCTGCCCCCGGCCAGGTCACGCGGCCGGCGACATCACAAGCTCCGATAGGAAAAACCAGTGCTGGACCAAACGCAGGTAGAACGGCTCGAGGCTGAGGCGGTCAACTCCGCCAAGGTGCGCCAGCCAATGTATGCCGCGCGCAAGAAGATTTTCCCGAAGCGGGCCTCGGGCAGCTTTCGCCAGTTCAAATGGCTGGTCATGGCAGTCACGCTTGGCATCTACTACCTGACGCCGTGGCTGCGCTGGGATCGAGGAGCGTTCGCCCCGGATCAGGCCGTCTTGCTCGATGTCGCCAACCGGCGTTTCTACTTCTTCTTCATCGAGATATGGCCGCAGGAATTCTACTATGTCGCTGGCCTTCTGGTCATGGCTGGCGTCGGTCTTTTTCTGATCACGTCAACCGTCGGCCGCGCCTGGTGTGGCTATGCATGCCCTCAGACCGTATGGGTCGATCTGTTTCTGGTCGTCGAGCGCGCGATCGAGGGCGACCGCAACGCTCGCATCAAGCTTGATGCCGGTCCCTGGACCACCCGCAAGCTTGTGCTGCGGGTGTCGAAACACGCCATCTGGCTGGTCATAGGTGCGGCGACTGGTGGCGCATGGATCTTTTATTTCGCTGACGCACCGACGCTGCTCGGCGAACTCTTCACCGGCACCGCGGCGCCTGTCGCCTACATCACCGTCGCGGTTCTGACGGCGACGACCTACACGTTCGGCGGGCTGATGCGCGAGCAGGTCTGCACCTATATGTGCCCATGGCCGCGCATCCAGGCAGCCATGCTCGATGAAAGTTCGCTCACCGTCACCTACAATGACTGGCGCGGCGAGCCGCGCACACGTCATGCCAAGAAGGTCCAGGCCGCAGGGCAGCCGGTGGGTGATTGCGTCGACTGCAACGCCTGCGTCGCGGTCTGTCCGATGGGGATCGACATTCGCGACGGCCAGCAGCTCGAATGCATCACCTGCGCGCTCTGCATCGACGCCTGCGACGGCGTCATGGATAAGCTCGGCAAAGAGCGCGGGCTGATCTCCTACGCGACGCTCTCCGACTACAACGCCAACATGATGCTGGCGACCGCGGACGGCGCCTGTTCGGTCAATCCGGCGCTGGTCAGGACGGATGACGGCCTGTTTTCAGACAGCGTGGCGCATTTCCATATCCGCAAGATCTTTCGTCCACGCACCTATGTCTACATGGCTATGTGGTCGCTGATCGGACTGGGCCTGCTCTTTTCACTGCTGACGCGCGACCGGCTCGATATCAATGTGCTGCATGACCGCAACCCGCAGTTCGTGACGCTCTCCGACGGCTCGATCCGCAATGGCTACACCGTCAAGCTGTTGAACATGATCCCCGAACCAAGAACGATCGTCGTGACCCTTGGGGGTTTGCCAGGCGCAGAGATGAGCATCGTTGGCGTCGACCTCCCCGCAGGTCGCTCCTTTGCGGTCCAGGTCGAACCCGACCGGCTGAAGATGTTGAAGGTTTTCGTGAGCGTGCCCGCTGGCCAGATTCATGGCCAGGCGCAGACCTTCACATTCCGCGTCGAAGACAAGGTGAGCTTCGAGACCAACGAATACACCGCCACCTTCAACGCGCCGGAGATCGCCAGATGAACGCCACCACGCGAAAATCCCGCGAATTCACCGGCAGGCACATGTTGGCCATCATCCTTGCCTTTTTTGGCGTGGTCATCGCGGTCAATTTGACCATGGCGACGCTCGCCAGCACAAGCTGGACTGGCCTCGTTGTCGAAAACACCTATGTGGCGAGCCAGCAATTCAACGAGAAGGCTGAAGAAGGCCGTGCGCAGGCAGCGCTTGGCTGGACCGGCCAGTTGACCATCGCATGGGGTGAAGTCCGCTATGGCATCATCGACGCCGCGGGCAAACCGGTTTCCCTGCATGGCGTGAAGGTGCTGTTTCGCCATCCCGCTTACGAGAAAGCGGATGAGTCCGTCACGCTCGCCCTAGTCTATGGCCAGGAGTTTGCAGCACAACACGTGCCAAGGGATGGTGTCTGGATCATCGAAATAGACGCCGATGCCGGCCTGGCAAAACCTTATCGCGACGTGCGCAGGGTCATGATTTCCCAAGGGGTGCTGAAATGAGCTGTTGTGCACCGGGCGCTGAAATGGCGCTGGATCTGGTCAGCCCCGTTTCAGTCCTGCCGTCAAGCCAGGAGGTCAAGCTGGCGAGCCGATCGCTTGGCGACGACCTTCATCAGACCGACCTGTCGGTACCGACTGTTCACTGCGGCGCCTGCATGCAGACGATCGAAACAGCGCTGAGAAAACTCGATTACGTCGAGGCCGCCCGCGTCAACCTGTCAACGAGGCGAGTCTCTATCCGCTGGCGCGGCGACGAGGTTCCGCCATTGGTCGCAGTGCTGGGGCGCCTGGGCTACCCGGCACATCTGTTCGAAGCCGACACCGATGCGAAGGACAAGACGCTATCGGAGCTTATACGCGCCGTCGCCGTTGCCGGCTTTGCGGCGGGCAACATCATGCTGCTCTCGGTGTCAGTCTGGTCCGGCGCCGACGGCGCGACGCGCGATTTGTTCCACTGGGTCTCGGCACTGATCGCTATTCCCGCCCTCGCCTTCGCCGGCGGCATCTTTTTCAAATCGGCGTGGAATGCGCTGCGCCACGGCCGCATGAATATGGACGTGCCGATCGCTGTTGGCGTGTCATTAGCCTACGCCATGAGCCTCTATGAGACGATCACCCATGGCGACCATGCCTATTTCGACGCGTCGGTGTCGCTGCTGTTCTTCCTCCTGATCGGTCGCACGCTCGATCACGTGATGCGCGAGCGCGCCCGCACCGCCGTGAAAGGCCTGTCACAGTTGGCCGCGCGTGGCGCCATGGTGCTACGCGGCGACGGCGCAAGGGACTATTTGCCGGTTGGCGAGATCGAACCAGGGATGCAGCTGCTTATTGCAGCCGGCGAAAGAATCCCCGTCGACGGCAAGATTGCGCGTGGAACATCGGACGTCGACTGCTCCCTGGTCTCCGGCGAGAGCACGCCCAGAAGCGTGTCGCCAGAAGATACCGTGCAGGCCGGTGTCCTCAATCTCACGGGTCCACTGACGATAGAGGCGACTGCCGCCGCGAAGGATTCGTTCCTGGCGGAAATGGTTCGGCTGATGGAGGCCGCCGAGGGCGGTCGCGCACATTACCGCCGGATCGCCGACCGCGTTTCAGCGCTCTATGCTCCTGTGGTTCATCTCACCGCCTTCGTGACATTCGTTGGCTGGATGGCGGCGACAGGCGACTGGCACCGGGCAATGACGATAGCCATCGCTGTTCTCATTATCACGTGTCCCTGCGCGCTTGGTCTAGCCGTTCCGATCGTTCAGGTGGTCGCCGCGCGGCGCCTGTTCGAGAACGGCATCATGGTCAAGGACGGCTCGGCCATGGAACGCCTGGCGACAATCGACACGGCGGTGTTCGACAAGACCGGGACGCTAACGCTTGGCCAGCCCAAGCTCGTCAACGCGTCGTCGATCGATCCCGCCATGCTGGCAATCGCTGCCGACTTGGCCGCGCATTCGCGTCATCCATATTCAAAGGCCATATCCGGCTTTGCCGTCAGCAGCAGCCAGCACAAATTCGATGCGGTGGCCGAGCACCCGGGTTTCGGGATCGAAGCCACTGCCGCCGGTAGCATCTGGCGGCTGGGCCGACGCGGCTGGGCTGGCTGGAAGGCTCGAACCGGAGGCGAAGGCAAACATGGCTACGGCGGAACAGTGCTGACGAAAAACGGCATGATCGTCGCGTCCTTCGTTTTCGAGGATGCGCTACGCCTCGACACCAGGGCAGCCATCGATCAACTGCACAACGCTGGTATGTGCGTGGCGATGCTGTCGGGCGATACCGCAAAAGCCTGCGCCGAGGTTGCGGACGTGCTTGGCGTCGATGACTTCGTTCCCTGCCTGCTGCCGTCCGGCAAGGTTGAACGCATCGAGAGCCTGGCGAGAGACGGGCACAAGGTTCTGATGGTTGGCGACGGGCTCAACGACACGCCGGCGCTGAGCGCCGCGCATGTCTCGATCGCACCGGCCACGGCCGCCGACATTGGCCGCAATGCCGCCGACTTCGTTTTTCTGCGCGAAAGCCTCTTGGCGGTCCCCCTGGCACTGCACGTCTCGCGCAAGGCGAGAAGCCTGATCCGGCAGAACATAACAATTGCGATCGTTTACAATGCTGTGGCCATGCCGATCGCCATTCTGGGTCATGTTACGCCTCTCATCGCGGCGGTCGCGATGTCTGCCTCGTCATTGCTTGTGATTGGAAACGCCATGCGTCTGCAAGGCTTCGCAACAACGGTTGCGTCGTCCGAAACTGCGCGGCAGGACAGGCCCGCGCGGGCCGGCGCCTTGGCACGATACTCATGACGACGCTCGCCTATCTCATTCCGGTAGCGCTATTCCTTGGCGCACTCGGCCTGTCCGGCTTCCTGTGGGCGTTGAGAAGCGGCCAGTACGACGATCTCGATGGCGCGGCAGAGCGCATTCTCATCGACCGCGACGACGGCGCCGAGAATGCTCCTCGTTCCAAGTGACTTAGATCAAAGCGCCGCGGGTCGCGATGTCCCACCGTCGTCTGACGAAAATCAGGAGGGTGAGGATGCAAGCCGAAGCCATAATGACGAAACCGGTCATCACGACGGATGCGAAAGCCACGATCGCTGAGGCGGTCGAGCTCATGCTTTCAAACAAAGTCAGCTGCCTCCCGGTAACGGACAGCGACGGTGCCCTGGTTGGCATTGTAAGCAAAAGCGACTTCTTGCGGCGAGAGGAACTTGGGACCCAGCGGGTGCGTCCTCGCTGGCTGGAGTTTGATCTTGGCCCGGGCACAGTCGCCCATGACTATGTGCGCTCGAACGGACGGATCATCCATGAGGTGATGACCACACACGTCATTTCGGCGCCACCAGGCGCTTCTATGTCGCAGATTGTCAACTTGATGATGCAACACCGCATCAACAACGTGCCGATTGTCGATCGGGACAGGGTCGTCGGCATCATCACGCGAACTGATTTGCTGCCTGTCCTGATCCGTGCAATGCCGAAACAGGGCACCACGCCACCCGATGACGACCTGATCCGCAAGGCCATACTTGCCGAGCTGCAGGGACAATCGTGGAGCGGTGGTGACTTGATTGATGTGAGCGTCAGCGACGGCGTCGTCGAGCTGACGGGGGCGATTGTCGACGAGCGTCAACGGAAAGCTGCGATCGTTGCGGCTGAGAAGGTTGCCGGCGTCGGGCAGGTCAAGGACGGCCTCCTCCTCACTGCGGATCCGTTCTCGGTGATGGTTTCGTAGCTGCGAAAAAGCGGTGACGCAAAGCAAGGTTCCTATTGGGTTCTGCTCTCTTCCAAATTCCTTGGACATAAGGCCATCGGCGGGCTCCTATAGTGGCCGCTGATCTTCAGATAGCCGCCAATGAATGCGCAGGCTTGCAGAAAGCGACACCAAAACTTCAGTATATCAAGCTTGGCGCACAGGATTGACGCAATCCGAGGGCTGGTATTCCTGGGATTAACATCCGCCAATTTGCGCCAGCGCAAAGAAACGCTGCGTCAGGTCAGGTAGCTTCTACTCATCTGCAACGGTAGAAAGACAGGAGACTGACATGATCACGCGACGAGAGGCCCTTTTCGGAGCAGCCATTGGCGCTGCCGCCGTGACGGCACTGCCGGCATTTTCTGCAACGGTTACAAAGGCAGACATTCAGGGGCTCCCCCGCGAAAAGATCCAGCTCGTGGCACCGCCTTTCGTACATCCGCATGATCAGATCGCCAAGGGCGGACCGAAAATCCTCGAGTTCACCATGACGATCGAGGAAAAGCCTGTTGTGATCGATGCCGATGGCACGAAGCTCAATGCGATGACCTATGACGGCTCGATCCCCGGCCCGCTGATGGTCGTGCACCAGGACGACTATGTCGAACTGACGCTCATCAACCCCGATACCAACTCGCTCGCCCACAACATCGACTTCCACGCCGCGACCGGCGCCCTGGGCGGCGGCGAACTCACGCTGGTCAATCCCGGCGAACAGGTGACCCTGCGCTTCAAGGCGACGCGATCGGGAACATTTGTCTATCACTGCGCGCCCGGCGGTCCGATGATCCCGTGGCATGTCGTCTCCGGCATGAATGGCGCCATCATGGTGCTGCCGCGCGACGGACTCAGGAACGACAAGGGCGAGCCGGTCAAGTACGACAAGATCTTCTACATCGGCGAGAGCGACTTCTATATTCCCCGCGACGAGAAGGGTAATTTCAAGAGCTACGAATCGGCCGGCGACGGCTACGACGACATCGTCAAGGTCATGCGCGGACTGATCCCGACGCATGTCGTGTTCAACGGCAGCGCAGGATCCCTGACCGGCGAGAACGCCATGAAAGCCAAGGTCGGCGAAACCGTATTGATTGTCCATTCACAGGCCAACCGCGATACGCGGCCACATCTCATCGGTGGACACGGCGACTATGTCTGGGAACAAGGAAAATTTGCCAACCCGCCGGCCAAGGATCTGGAAACCTGGTTCATCCGCGGCGGTTCGGCAGGCTCGGCGCTCTATACGTTCCTGCAGCCCGGTGTCTACGCTTACGTCAACCACAATCTGATCGAAGCTGTGGAACTCGGGGCGACCGCTCACTTCATGGTCGAGGGCGAGTGGGACGAGGATCTGATGACACAGGTCGAGGCGCCTAAACCCATCGCGACCAACTGACGGCACTCCAATTTGCCCGGACAGCGTCGCTGTCCGGGCGGACAAAAGCCATGTCTCCTTTCATCCTGAAGGTTGTTTCGGTCGCCATGGCGGTCGCAACGATTCCGATAGGCTTTTCCGCCATCAACCGGAACGGACATCGACAGTCCCACCCTGCCGCCACGACAGTTACCCTGGCCGCCGGTTCGATCACCTATCCCATGCCGGGCGAGTTCCTTCGGAATGGACGGCCGCAAGCAAATCCGCGGCTCAGCCGACAGTTCAACAAACCCATCGAGATCATGACCCATCAGGTTAGCGCGTCCGACTATTCGGATTGTGTAGCGGCTGGCGGCTGTCAGCCGGCACAGGAGACGCGCGCGATCCCGCCCAATGCTCCCGTTACCGGAGTGAGCTATCTCGACGCCAATGCCTATGCCCTTTGGTATTCGAAGGCGACCGGCGACTACTGGCGGCTGCCATCCGACGAAGAGTGGGCTTTTGCCGCGTCCGAGCGGTTCGCAGGGGAATTTGAGGGTGTCGAAATCGATGCCGACAATCCCGCCAGGCGTTGGCTCACCAGCTACAAGGCCGAGGTGGACCTCAATCGCAAACCGGATCCTTTGCCGAGGAGCCGTGGCTCTTTTGGGGTGAATTCCTTAGGCCTCGCCGACTTTTCCGGAAACGTCTGGGAGTGGACATCGACATGCTATGTCCGTACCACGTTGGCAGCGGATGGAACCGGTGTCGCGACTTCGGTCGACAATTGCGGCGTCCACGTCCTCGAAGGGCTTCACAGGGCCTACATGTCGAACTTCGTCGGCGACGGGAAAAGCGGCGGCTGCGCCGTTGGCGCACCTCCCGACAATCTGGGATTTAGGCTGATCCGGGACCACCGAGGATGGGCGAACCGTTTCCTCGGCTACCTCGGCATAGCGTGAAAAACAGAAGCGTCCGCTCCATCGCTTTTCGCCTGTCGCCAGCTCTCCCCGCCGCCTTACCTTGCCTTTGGCGTCATCAACGCGGTTCCGTAGATGAGGATGAAGCTTGCAAATGCCGCCACCCATGCGGTGCCGGCCATGTCGATCACCACGTCATAGGGCACGAAGGCGGCCAGGATCCTCAATGATCCCGCCAGAAGGACTGTCACGAAGATGAACGAGGCGTCTTTCCCAGCCTTGAGCTGTTGCCCGGTGTGGCCAAGCGTCGCGCGGGTCATCACGGCAAGCGTCATTGAGCCTACCGCGCCCGTCCCGAGAGCGTGAAGCCCTGCCGCCGCCGGGACGGCACCGGGAAAGAAGATCGACGCCGAGACCAGTGCAAAACCGATCGGCACGAAGGCATAGGCAAGATGCAAAACGAGGACCAGCGGATCCCGCAATGTACGCTCGCCAGCCCAGCGCGACAGACGCCATGCCTGGCAGACTGCCGCGACAGCCATGAGCGTTCCTGACGCGCCGCGGTCGGGAGCGAGCGTCCACGCCCCCAGCGCCACGGCTGAGATGACAAGTGATGCGATGTCGAAACGATCGAATGGCGCGGGAAGCCTGCCCGGATTTTCGCGGACGAGCCAGTTGCGGGTGAAGCTCGGAATGATGCGCCCACCGATCAGCGAGATGAGCATGATCGCCGCAGCCATGCCGAGCCTGCGGCTGATATCGGAGGTTCCTTCAAGGTGCGCCTCGATATGGAACGCGCCGTTGGCACACGCAAGAACGGCAAGCGGCAGCAGCACCTTGAGATTGCGCCAGTTGCGCCCAGCGACGATCTCGCGTGCCGCCGCCGCAGCGACCGCAAGCAGAAATGAGCCATCTATCACAGCGGCTGTTTGCCAGCCGATATCCGCCGAGAAGAAGACAGCGATGCGGCCGGCAAGCCACAGAAGAACCAGCGCCAGCAGCGGCAGCCCTTGCACGGGCAGCCGGCCGGTCCAGTTGGGAATGGCGGTCAGTAGGAAGCCGGTGACGATCGCCGGCAGATAGCCGAACAGCATCTCATGGATGTGCCAGTCGACGGGGACAAAGGCACTATGAGCGTCGAGTTCGCCCGCATACATCGGCAGCCAAAGCAGAATGGAGAGCGCCGCATAAAGCGACCCGAGGAAGAAGAATGGCCTGAACCCATAGGAAAGAAATGCGGTCCCGGTGTAGGCGCGAAGGTGGGAAATCCCCATGACTTGCATCCTCAAATGAATAGGGCCGGATGAACTGCCGTCCTCGGCCCATCCGGCCCGCGCCTGCCTTTTTGATGCGGCCGGCATGGCTGTATTGATTGCTGGTCAGTTGGCGGGAATCTGGGTGAACAGGTCGGCGAACACCGGTTTTGCTTTGCCGGCATGCTTGACCGCCTTGGCTGCTTCCAGGTTGGCAGGCTTGCCGACAACGATGAGTGCGACCATCCCCATGCCGTAGTGGGGGGCGCATTTGACTCCGTAGACGCCCTCCTGGGTCAGTGTGACGGTGATTTCCTCGTTGGTCTTTCCCTTGAAAGGCTCAGCGCCGGCCGGGATCATTCCCTTGATCGACTCCGCATCATGGCTCTTGTCGGTCGGCACGAACTTGACGGTGTCGCCTGGTGCCGCCTTGACGAAGGCCGGCTGGAAAACCATTGCGCCTTTTTCGCCCTTGTTGAGCATTTGCACCACATGCTCTTCCGCGCTTGCCCCGTTGGAGAGCGCCAGGATGGAGATTGCTGCAGCGAGGATGGAGATTTTCATCGTTCTGTCCTTTGTTTCGTCTTGGCGGCATTGCGCCGTTCCATGCCAATTAGCCTGAAGCAGCCGGGGACAATTTGCGCTGGCGCAAACTCGGGATAAGAAAGGTTTGCCGCACGATTGGTGCGGACGTAGGCCTGTGAGGAAATCCGCTTGGTTACGCTGGATCGATCGCTGATATCGCAGCTGCCGCTCTTCCAGGGGATGGTGCCTCAGGAGCAAAGCGAGATTCTCAAAGGCGCTCGATCATCTCGCTACGCCAAGGACTCCGCGGTTTTCGAGCAGGAAACCGAGGCCCATTCGTTTTTCGTGCTGATCTCTGGCCACATACGCGTCGTCCGCACCACGCCGGATGGTCAGCAGATCATCGCCAGATACATCAGCGAAGGCGAAATTTTTGGTGTCGCCGCAGCACTTGGCCGGACGACCTATCCCGCCAGCGCTATCGCGGCGGTCGACTGCGTGGTGCTGGCCTGGCCCAACGCTCTTTGGCCGGAGCTGGCGCGGCAGTTCCCAGTGTTTGGGACAACCACCTACAGGACGGTGGGAACCAGGCTGCAGGAGACCCAGACACGGGTGGTCGAGATGTCCACCGAGCAGGTGGAGCAGCGGGTTGCGCATGCGTTGTTGCGATTGGCAAACCAGACCGGCCGAAAGACCGACAGCGGCATCGAGATCGACTTCCCGATTTCGAGGCAGGACATTGCCGAGATGACGGGAACGACGCTGCACACCGTCAGTCGCCTGCTCAGCAAGTGGGAAGACGATGGAATCATCGTCAGCCGACGCCAGAAAGTCACCGTGAGGGATGCGCATCACCTTCTGGTTCTGGCCGAGAACCGGAGCAAGGGTTGATCCTCACCGTTCTCCTCGAACAGCCGATTCCAGGTCCAAAATGACGCGGGTCTCGTCGATCTCATGCTCGCGGCATGCTTCGGCCAGGGTATGGAATGTGCCGATCGGGCAGCCAACGCAAAGCATCCTGTAGCTCAGCATCACTGCCACCGTTGCCGGCCATTTTCTCATGATCTCGTCGACGACCATGTCCCGCCCGATCGAACTGAGTTCCTTCACGATACAGTCTCCACGATTGGCGAAGCCCCATAATATATCCCGTCCGCGCTGCCTTCCTTGCGCTTGCGCAACTTCACAGAACCGGCGCCGAGCCTCTCGGAATCATTTTGTTGAGGACAAACGCCCATGGCAGAGGCCGGGACCAAATCGCAAGACCCGTCAGATAGCAGTCCCAACGACCGCACCGATACCTGCGGTCAGCGCCATCGCCGCAGCGCCCCAGAAGGTGACGCGAACAGTTGCCCTTAACACATTGGCGCCGCCTGCTTTGGCGCCAATGGCGCCCAGAGCCGCCAGGAGCAGGAGTGAGGTAACAGACACGGTCGCCGCGAGCCAGGCGGCCGGTGAAACAAGCACCATCGCCATTGGCATCGCCGCGCCAACCGAAAATGCGGCCGCAGAGGTCAGCGCGGCCTGGATTGGCCTGGCCGTCGTCACCTCCGAAATACCGAGTTCGTCACGGGCGTGCGCGCCAAGCGCGTCCTTCGCCATCAATTGGTCGGCGACCTGCAAAGCCAGCGTTGGCTCCAGGCCACGTTTGACATAGATCTCCGCAAGTTCCTGCCGCTCGAAATCTGGCTGCGTCGCCAGTTCCCCTTTCTCGCGGGCAAGGTCGGCTTGTTCGGTATCGGACTGCGAACTGACCGAGACATACTCGCCCGCCGCCATCGACATCGCACCGGCGACCAGTCCAGCGATGCCGGCCACCAGAACATTGGAGGCCGCGGCATTGGCTGCCGCGACGCCAACGATCAGGCTGGCCGTCGAGACGATGCCGTCATTGGCGCCGAGCACGGCAGCGCGCAGCCAGCCGACGCGCGATACAAGGTGGTTTTCATTGTGCAGCCGGCTCATGGCATCACAGCGCGCGCCGCCCAGAAGGTCGCAGCATCCTGACCAGCACATCCGATTTCACATAGAAGTGTTGCCACAGCGCCGCTGCGGCATGGAGGCCGACGACAATGATGATCACCGGCTTGGCGAGTTCGTGGATCTCACCCATCGCTCGAAAGCTGAAGTACCATGCCAGTGCCCCGGTAATCGGCATCCCAAAAATGAAAAGATACAGCAGGAAATGGGCGGCTGCGGCAATCCGCTTCTGCAAGACGCTTTCTTCGGGAGGCGCCGCCGGCACACCATCCCGTAGGCGGACTGCAAACCTCCACATCGCCAGCACCAGAACAGCCAAACCGACATAGATATGAATGTTCGCGTTGAAGATGTCGCCAGCTGCCGGCTCGGTGCCGCGCGAGAACGCCCGGTAAGCCGGCTTGATGTCCTCACCGATTACAAGCTGCAGGACGATAAGCCCCGCGATAGTCCAATGCAGCAATATCTGGGTTCCGGTGTATCCGGCCGGCTCGTTGGCAACAGTCATGGGCAGCGACCTCGTTTGAGAGAACGTTTCTACCTCGCTGCTTATGCGCCAATCTTGA
Source organism: Hyphomicrobiales bacterium (assembly GCA_900472295.1). Taxonomy (GTDB): domain Bacteria; phylum Pseudomonadota; class Alphaproteobacteria; order Rhizobiales; family Rhizobiaceae; genus Mesorhizobium. Next base: position 242,933 of record UCIA01000002.1, read on the forward strand.
TCTATGACAAGTCAATCCCCCTTGAGCTTTCACGGGTCCCTAGCAGCTCGACCTCGACTGACAGCCAGTTGTCAGCTTGGTCGTGGGATATTGCATCTGAAGCGAACCAGACGCTGCAAGATTCAACGTGGAAGCACAATTCCAATGAAACAGATTGCCCTGTCACTTATCGTGGTTGCCGCCTCTGGCGTTTATGTCTGGGATCAAACCGGCAAGGACCCGGCAGACGACATGCTTGGTTCGGCGTTGCCGGAAAGCGCGGCCGAGGCACCTGCTGCGCAACCCAATGAGCCGGCATCCGATGCGCCCATGCCGGCGTTTCGGACCCAGCCGGCCCCCCTCGACCCTCGGTTCAGAACAAGGTTCCCGATCGCCAGGGAAACGACGGCGGGCATTGAAGTTCCCGCCAAACGGCCAAATGATCCTGTCAAGCGGACTGCGGTCCCGATGGTACCGCAACCATCGCCAGCTCCACCGGAGCAGCCAGTGGCGCGGGCTGTCACCAATCCTGCGTCATCAACGCCTTCATTCGCCGTGACGCCCTCACAAGGAAATCCGGCGCCGGCACGATCTCAACGTTTTTGGCCCTGGCTGCCGGAGTGTTCGCCGTTGGGACTTGGTTCTTCGGCGGTCTCGCCCTGGATCACGCCGAAGCGGCCGGCTTCAGCAGCGATATCGCGGAAATCCACGAAATGCTGGGGGGTATCACTGCCTTTGCCTTCCTGATCTGGGGACTGGTGCGGCTAGCGCTTTGGATGCGGAATCGCGAGTTACGGGCTGTAACGATCGCCATCCCTTTGATCGAGATTTGCGGAGCAATTCTGGTCACTGCGACGGCCTATTATGGTGGACTGCTTGTCTACGAACTTGGCGTGAATGTCGCCAAGACGGCTATCGCTGGTTGACCGGCAGGCGCCCGTAATTCGCGACCCCAACTCTGGACCATGTGCCTCGACGAAAAAATGATTCAGATCAAGGCGCTTCGTGCATCTGGAGCCTAAGAAGCCGGAGGTTTGGAGAACTCCGGAGAGCGAACATGCAAGCCGCAGCCATAATGAGCAAGCCAGTCGTCGGCATAGACCCGTCCGCATCGATCGCCGAGGCGGCCGCGATGATGCTCTTCAAGAGGATCAGCGGCTTGCCCGTCATTCGCGGCGACGGCACGCTGGTGGGGATTGTCAGCGAGGGTGATTTCCTGCGTCGCGGGGAACTGGGCACGGAGTGCAAGCGCTCGCGCTGGCTGGAACTTCTCGTCAGCCCCGGAAAAGCCGCCGATGAATATGTCCACGCCAATGGACGACGGATCGAGGAGGTGATGTCGCAAGATGTCGTCACGGCATCCCCCACCGCATCACTCGCCGAGGTCGTCGATCTCATGGCGCGCCACCACGTCAAACGCATTCCGGTCATCGACGGTGGGAAAGTCGTCGGCATCATCACCCGCTCCGATCTCCTGCGGGCATTGCTCGCTGTCGCGCCGGCCCCGCCCCCGATGTTTACCGACGACGCACAGATCCGAGACGCTATCCTTGCCGAGCTTGCCAAGCAGAAGTGGGCCGGCAAGGAAATGATCGACGTAACCGTGGACAAGGGGATGGTCGAACTCAGCGGAGCGATTTTCGACGAACGCGAGCGCCAGGCAGCCATCATCGCCGCCGAAAACGTCGCTGGTGTTAGGGCTGTCAGAGACCATCTCTTCTGTGCCGGCCCATTCTCGGTGGTGCTTGTCTCGTAGCTGCATTGTAGGATCGAGCAACCCGCATTGTCGCGACCCTACAGTCGAAGGAAATTTCTGCGTTCCTTGATCGCGGCTGCTACCATCAATCCTAGATCGCAGTTGCCGCTATCAACGGTCGCACCAACAACAGGGCGAATGCAATAAGCGCCGCGCCGGCAACTCTGTCTGCCACTCTCCCGTCTTCGCCAAGCCGCCTGCCGAGCAGAAGCCACGCCGATCCCGTTGCGGTCGTGATCATCAGCAGCACGATCCAGAAAATCCCAGGCACCCGCAGCGCGACGTCTGTCGGCACGATTGCCAGGCAATAGATAAACGCCTTCGGATTGAGGGCGCTGGTTGCCAAGACAGCAAGGGCGTCGCTTTTCGCAGAGGCGTTGATCCTTGCGCTTGTCATCAGTCGCAGGCCAAGCACGACGAGCCATACGGCCGCAATGAGGCTGAGCGCCTGGATAGCGCCGGGCGGCATCAAGGATCGTAGCGAAAACCAGCACGCGGCGGCGATTCCGTATCCGCATGCCTGCGCGAGCAAAAGCGTCAATGCCTTCTGTCGCTTGACCGAACCTGCCAGCAAAAGGGCGTTGGTTGGCCCCGGCGCCAGAAAAAGCAGAAATGCTTCCAGAAAAAAAAGAGCGTCCAAAACTGCCTGTTCCCGTGGATGTCGACTTCGACTGCTGCAAAGCTCCGTTAGCGTTGACCCTCTTCAAAATCCTGGTCGCAAGCAAAACGTGTCACTTACGCAATTGCCTCGGTTTTTCGCTTCGGACAACGGGCGGCGAGAAGCATGACAATCGATGTCGCTCGGCGACACCGTACATCCCACAGCAACCTATGGGACACTACTTGCTCTCGCTTTCCTGCCACACACCCTTGGCCTTCAGGCCGTCGGCCACTTCCCTAGGCATATAGCGTTCATCATGCTTGGCCAGCACGCTGTCGGCGACAAAGACGCCGTCTAGACCGAAGCTGCCCTCCGTGATCACTCCCTGCGCCTCGCGGAACAGGTCGGGCAGTATGCCGGTGTAGGTCACCTTGATCGACTTGCGGGAGTCCGTCACCGCGAAGGCGACGGTTGCGCCCTGCCCGCGCATGATGGTGCCTTTTTCGACGAGACCACCGAGCTTGATGCGCTGTCCGGGCTGAACGCTTGCCGTGAGATCGCCAGGCATGTAAAAATAGGAGGCCTTCTGCCCGAGTGCATAAAGGGTCAGCCCGGTGGCGGCGCCAAGGAACGCCAATCCGGCCCCGATCACCGACAATCGCCTCTGTTTGCGCGTCATCGTCTGGCGCTCGCCGTGAGGACTGCGGCAATGACAGATGACAGCATGGCACTTTCCATACGGTGGGTTCCGACGCTCGAATTGCTACCGCGCACCGGAAACGTGTTGCAGTCGCGCAATAAGGTCACGGTTGTGGCAATAGTCCGGCGGCTCGCTGGCATGCTCGTGTTCATCGAGCCAGGTCATGCATTCGTCCTGATGGCCACAGGCACGGCAGCGATCTACTGCCCGATTGGTGACTGCCGCGTGGTCTGCCACGACCTTCAAATGTCTGTCGACGCCGAGCGTCCGCATCATGCGACCCATCAGAGCCGTTCTGGCGTCAACCGAAATCAGGTAATCGAGAAAGCTCATATTGATCACTCCTGCCTACACGCCATTATTGCCATGTTGGCGGCACGTGGCGTTGATCTCGATCAAGAGGCGGCATCCTTGCCAAACTCTGAGCCGTTGGAAAGGGAGCATGCCGCGCTAAACAGAAGTGACGAGCCGGTCGAGAAAGGGCCGCTGACCGGCAAGCAGTTTTGCCCGGGCCAGGTTTAGATCCAGCCATGCACTGCGATCCACCTCAGGAAATGACTGCATGCGGCCGCTGCGTCGTGGCCATTCCATCTCAAACATGTTGCTGCGCAACGTCGCGATATTGAAATCGCCTTCCAGCGCGAACGCAGTAATGAGTTTGCTCTTTCGCTGGCGCAACTCTCCCAGATTGAGCAAGGCTCCCTGTGGCTCCCAACCTGTCTCTTCCTGGAATTCGCGCCGCGCCGCTGCTTCTGGCAGTTCGCCTTCGCCATACTCGCCCTTGGCGATGGACCAGGCGCCGAGATCGCGGCTTTGCCAGAAGGGGCCGCCTGGATGGACAAGCAGCACCTGCAGCCCATTGCTGGATCTGCGATAGGGCAGAATGCCCGCGCTTCTTTTCATCATCGTTCAAGACTCCCCACCGCGGCCTACGATCTCCGGTAGGTCGCAGGCTTGGGCCACCGCCCTCTTCTGGTGCGACTGGCGTCGCAGAAGGTTGTTGGTGTCGATCGACCAATAGGCGCCGCCGTCCGGCGGCCCGGATTGCTGGTCAGCTTCGCTTGTCATCAATACGACATGAAGCGGCTTATGCCGCTCTCTTCAATGAGCGTGCGGGTGACGCCGCCGAACGCCCATTCCCGCAAGCGGCTGTGGCCATAGGCGCCCGAAACGATCAGATCCGCATGGATCGAGCGTGCAAAAGTCAGCAACCGGTCGCCATCAACCTCTCCGGCGATCAGTTCGGTTCTCGCCTTGATGCCATGGTGACCAAGAAAGGCGGCGACCTCGTCGAGGCTGTCACGAATGCTCTCGTCACGGTTGCTGTCAATTGTGGCGACGACGACCTCGTTCGCCTTGGCCAGGAAAGGCAGTGCATCGGCTAACGCCCGCCGTGCCTCCCTGGTGTCCTTCCAGGCAACCAGCACGGTTTTTGCGCGTATATGCTCGATATTGCTGGCAGTGACCAGAATCGGCCGCCCCGTCCCGAGTGCAAGGCTGCCGATATCCACGGCGCGAAATACATTGTCTCCATCAACGCCGCCGGTAACGATGAGATCGGCCGCGACCGCTTTTGCACTAAGAAGGCGGGTCGGACTGCAGACCGCTTGCTCCCATTCGCTTGTGATCGAAGCTGGGACAAGCGTCTCGAACACGTCACGCAATTCAGCGAGCCGCTTTTCGATTTCCGTTCGCTGGATCTGCATGACCTCGCCCTCGTAGACCATGCCGTCGCCTGTCGCGACCAGAGGCGGGACATCCGCCGCCGCCAAGCCGATCAGATGGGCCCCAAATCGTTCGGCGAGCTCGATCCCCACCCGAACAATGGGTGCTGGGTTCGCATCGATGGCGAGGTTCACGATGATTGACTTGTAAGACATTGCGGGTGCCTTTCGCTGAAACGGTGCAATTCTCGATGAATTGCAGGCGCCAGCGCCCGATGCCTTGATGCGCGTCAAAAGACCGCCAATTGCGGCTGCCAACGGCATGCCGTCCGAAAGCGTCGTTTCGATCTGTTTTGCGTGTTCTGCGAGAAGTGATAGTTAGCGCTCGTAGCACCGTCTCGAACCCAGGAACTTCAGGTGATCAAAGACGAAGCGCTCAATTTGTCGCCCGGCGGAACGACGCTGAAATCACTGTTGTCACGAATGTTCGATCAGGCTCCGGGGTTTATGGCTCTCATGCGCGAGCCAGGTCATGTCTTTGAACTGACCAATGCCGCCTACCAGCGGTTGATCGGCGACAGGCAGGTGATTGGAAAGTCCGTGCAGGACGCCTTTCCCGAGCTCGAAGGACATGAGTTTTTCGAACATCTGGACCATGTGTACACAACCGGCGAGCCCTATATCGGCCACGGGGTAAAGGTTGGCCTTCGCAACAAAGCCGACGGCCCGGTCGAAGAGCGCATCCTCGATTTCGTCTATCAGCCGATCAAGGCCGACGATGGCCGTATCACTGCGATCTTCATCGAAGGCACGGATGTCAGCGAACTCTCCTTTGCAAACGCAGCGCTTCGGCTGCGTGAGGACCATTTGCGATCGATCCTGGCAACAGTGCCGGATGCAATGGTCGTCATCGATGAGCAGGGCGGGATCCAATCCTTCAGCACCGCCGCAGAAACGCTGTTTGGCTATCAGTCAGGTGAAGTCATTGGCCAAAACGTGAAAATGCTAATGCCTGCGCCCTATCGCGAAGAGCACGATGCCTATCTGCTTCGCTACCTGACCACCGGAGAGCGCCGGATCATCGGGCTCGGCCGCACAGTCACTGGGATGCGCAAGGATGGATCAACCTTCCCTATGGAGCTTTCCGTCGGCGAAATGCATCCTGGAACTGGGCGCTTCTTTACCGGCTTCTGCCGAGACCTTACCGAGCGCCATCGGGCCGAAGCAAGAATCCAGGAGCAGCAGCAGGAGCTCCTTCACATGGCACGGTTTACAGCGCTTGGCGAAATGGCTTCGACGCTTGCTCATGAAATCAACCAGCCGCTTACCGCCATCACCAACTACCTCAAAGGCAGTCGTCGACTGCTCGAGAAGAGTACGGAAGAAAACGCGCCTATGCTTCGGGATGCCGTGGAAAAGGCAGCTGAGCAGGCCCTCCGGGCAGGCGACGTCATCCGTCATCTCAGGGATTTTGTTGCAAGGGGCGAAAGCGAGCGCCAGGTCGAACGACTGCCAATGCTAGTCGAGGAAGCCGCATCCCTGGCCTTGGTTGGTGCGAGGGAGATAAATCTCCTCGTCAGCTACAAGCTTGACCCTGCCGCCGAACTGGTCTTGACCGACCGGATCCAGATTCAGCAGGTTCTGCTCAACCTGATGCGCAACGCGGTGGAGGCCATGCAGGACGCGCCGCGGCGCGAATTGAAAGTCACGACCGTTGCTCGGGATGATGGGATGGCCGAGGTAAGCGTGATCGATACAGGCCCGGGTCTGGCGCCGGAGGTCTCCGCTCAACTCTTCCAGCCATTTGTAACGACCAAGAAGCAAGGCATGGGTGTTGGCCTTTCCATCTGCCGCACGATCGTTGAATCGCACGGTGGTCATATATGGGCCGAGGTAATGCCGACCGGCGGAACCGCTTTCCGGTTCACCTTGCGCATCGTAGAAAAGGAAGAGGTCACAAATGGCCGACAATGATCTGGTGCACGTGGTCGACGACGATGTCGACGTCCGCAAATCGCTCGGTTTTCTTCTGGGCACAGCGGACTTCGCTGTACGCCTGCACGAATCGGCCACAGCTTTTCTGTCGACGGCGACGGACAGTCTCGACGGCTGTATTGTCACGGACGTAAGAATGCCGGGCATAGATGGCATCGAGTTCCTGCGCCAACTCAGAGCCGGCGGGCATACTATTCCGGTCATTGTCATGACGGGTCATGCCGATGTGGCCCTCGCCGTGCAAGCGATGAAGGAAGGCGCTGCCGATTTTATCGAAAAGCCGTTCGACGACGAAATGCTGATCGAAGCGATCCGCTCCGCGCTAGCCAACCGCAACCAGGTCAACGCAGCGCATCCGCAGTCTGCTGATATCCGCGGGCGTCTGTCGACCTTGTCAGAACGCGAGCGCCAGGTGCTGGACGGGCTTGTATCGGGTCTACCGAACAAGACGATCGCCTATGACCTTGGCATCAGTCCGCGCACGGTCGAAATTCATCGCGCCAATGTCATGAGCAAGATGGGCGCAGGCAGCCTGTCACATCTTGTGCGCATGGCGTTGATCGTGGAAACCAGACCCTAGGGAGAGCCTTCGAGAGGGTTGCCAATTCTGGCCTGAACCTTCTCCTCCTCCCAACCGCGCCAGTGCGTCGGCCGGATGTCAACACGGGCGCCGGTGGTGGCGTTCTTCCAGCCTTCTCGACTCCTTACGCACGGAAATACCAGTGCATGCGTCCCCTCTTCGTCGAAGACGGCGAGTTCGAGGTCGCGACCATAGGGTGCGCTTAGGATTGGGTTCCACATCCTCTTAGCTTTGCCGGAAACAGCGCGGCGCGCTTTGACTTGGATCATTTTCAAGAATTGCTGAACCCTTGTCCGCAAGACGGCACTTGCCTTTGATCGTGATCAAGGACGCTCCCAGTGCGCAGCCTATCATTCCAGTTCAAAGGAGAATTGCTATGCAATACATCAAGGTCGACGAGGCGCTCTGGGCGTCCAGCATGCTGCCCTAGGGCATCGTGGAGCGTTGGTTCATTGCCAGCGGCGACACAATCAAGGCCGGCGAGCGAATAGCCGAAGTTCGCGTCGAAGACGCGCTTCACGAGATTGTCGCGCCGGCAGGTGGCCGCGCGACGATTGTCGCCGCAGCAAATGCCGTCATCGAGCCCGGCTCGATCCTGGCAACTGCTGGAGTTCCAATCCGCGTGAAGCATTCACCGCCCCACCGCGACAATTGCACTCCTCAACAATAACTCAAGGACGTTAAGACATGCAGACCCAACATGCCGTCGCCTGGCTCGACCATCGCGAAGCCAAGGTGTTTATCTTCAACCGTGAGTCAGCCGAAAGCGTGAGGCTTGCCACCACGCTGGCGCATCATCAAACCCACAACAAGGCAGGCAGCATCGACGGCAAGCGTGCGCCGGAAAAGGATGCCTTCTACCACGATGTGGTCAACGCCCTGCAGCCGGCCAAGGAATGGCTGATCGTGGGACCCGGATCGGCGAAGGATGAACTGGCCAGGCATATCCGCGACCACCATGCGCACTTGAAGGACCGCATTGTCGGTGTTGAACCGGCCGATCATCCCACGGAGGCCCAGATCGTGGCGCACGCGCGGTCGTTCTTTCGTGCCGCTGACCGGATGTTGCCCTAGCTCCGTCTGGAGTTGCTCTGATGGAGCCTGCGAGGTCGTTGCATGGTGCAGAGCGGCTTGGATGAACTCTGATCGCGCAGCGATCCGTCAGGCTCGGTCGGTCGCTGCGCCTATGACCTCGATCACGGTTGCTGCACGCTGCCGATGTAAGCGATTATCGCCTCAATCTGGTCAGGGCTCGCAACCCATTCGCGCATGTCCGGATGGCCGGTCGAAATGCCCTCGGCGAGGGCTTCCTCAATATCCGTGATCGGATAGCGCTTCGACAAGGTGCGAAACGCCGGTGCGTCGGGATGGGTGCTTTTATCGGTTTTTCCAATGGCGTGGCAGCTGCCACAATTGAACTCGACCAAGGCATGACCGCGTTCCGTTAGGCTGTTGGCCTGTGCAGGCAGCACGGAACCAACCAGAACCGCCGCAAGGGCGCAAACCGATCGAAACCCCCGCCGCCAGCGGCGTCCTTTGCCCATATTGCTGCTCATGGTTCCGCCCTTCGATTTACGCGACTGTCTTCGCCGCAGCTTCCTCGATTGCGGTTCTGGCTTCCTTGCGTACGCGCCTGGCCGTTTCCGACGCGAGCTTGGAGGTCAGGCCCGCGACCTTGCCGGCTTCGGTTGTGTATTCCAACGTCGCATTCTGCAGGAAAGTGGAGAAGATGTCGAAGGCGTCGTTAAACTCGGCGCCGGCGAAAAGGTCACCGGCCAGCTTTGCATCCTGCTCGTAGCGATGTTTCAGAAACCCCAGCGTTTCAATGTGATAGCGCATCATTGCCTGGAAAGCATGCGCCTGAAGAGACGCCGCAGCGAGAACGGCCTTCTGGCCAGTCTCCATCATCGGCAACAGTTGCGTGCCGAATTGCGACGGTCGGGAATGGGTCTGCATGATCGGTACTCCATTGTGATTGGTGCAAGCAATAGTCTTCGCCATGACGACCCTAACGCTATTCGTCGCCAAGTCGTTGATCAGGATCAACAGGTGCTATCAGGCCCACCGATATCGTTCCCGCATTTGACACGCATCAAGGTCGCTGACCGTCCTTCGTGGCTAGCTCGGTTGAACGCAAAGGGGCTACTGCGATGGCTTTCAAAACGATAATGGTTCAACTGGATGTTGACGGCATCGCCGCGCCACGCATCTCCATGGCCTGGGATCTCGCGCAACGGCATGATGCCGATCTTATCGGATTCTGCGCGGCCGAACCGCATTTTGTCATACCAACCGACACCGATGACCAGGCCGCAACCAAGGCGTTATGGTGTCAGGTGGAGGAGATAGAGTGCCGCCTCAACGGCTTGAGAGAGCAATTCCTGAGCACTGTCAACGGCAGCAATCGTGCCTCTTGGCGCGGCGAAATAGGAAATCCGACTCGGCAGCTGGCGATGAATGCACGCGCCGCCGATCTGATCGTAACTGGCTCGCCGACGGTCGATCTGGTAGTCGACCATCACCGCACACTGGACACGGCAGGTCTCATCCTTGCTGCCGGCCGCCCGATACTTGTGGCGTCGGAAACCTATGCCCCGATCAAGGCCGAAAGCATCTTGATTGGATGGAACGACACGCGGGAAGCGCAACGCGCCGTCGTCGACGCCATGCCACCTGATCACGGCCAGGGATGTCGTCATCGTCACCGTGGACAATAGGGACCCCGGATCTCGGGACAATGTGGCGGACGTCGAGCTTTTCCTGGCACGACACGGAGTAAAGGCGCGATCGGAAGTTTTGGATGCGCGCCACTCGGAGCCGGCGGAACTGCTACTGCGGATTGGTCAGGAAATTACGGCGGATCTGATTGTTCTGGGTGGGTATGGCCACAGCCGTGTCCGTGAAATGACCTTTGGCGGCGTGACGCGTTCTATTCTGCGCAGCGGATCGCTGCATCGGTTCATCTCGAACTGAGCAAAGACATCTCGGGCTCCCCGATATTGACATGAATCAAGGTCGGCCTTTCATGCAAACGGTTACGTTAGCCTTGCCAAGTTGAGCGCAGCCAATGACGTGCGGCGCAAGACACCGCGAGAAAACGCGGGCGTGCAACACGATATGTCATGCAGGCGACTTGGTAGGGGGCCGCCGCGCTGTCAGCGGGGGGCGGTGCGGCGGCCCCTACGATGCTCAACAGGCAAAGGAAATCGGGACATGAACTATCCGCGGTTCTTCGAGGAAGCTATCGACCAGCTCCACGCCGAGCGGCGCTACCGCGTTTTCGCCGATCTCGAGCGCATCGTCGGCAAGTTTTCCTGCAATTTGATCCGGCTCAAGGCTCGCAGGCGCCCGATCCGCCAGAACAGAGCAGATCATTGAGGACGACCGTCATGAGCCATATTTCTCACACTTCCTTTGCTGACTTCACGCATGCCTCAAAACAGGCACAGCTTTGGGTGAGAGAACTCGCTGCGGACCTTTGCTGGAGCGAACCTAGCGCATGCCGACTTCTCAGGTCCGTTCTGCACACAATCCGCGACTGGTTGCCGGAATCGGAGATGGCCGATCTTTCGGCCCAACTTCCCGTTCTGATTCGCGGCATGTACTTCGAAGGTTGGAACCCGGCTGGACCTGGTGGCGAACGCAAGAAACGCGATTTCGTTCTCAGTGTCAGACGTTGTTTTGGCTATGACGATGACGTCGATTTCGATGTTGCGATCAAGGCGGTGTTCAGGCTTCTCGATCGCCACATTTCGCATGGCGAGATTGTGCAGGTCAGAAATTCGATGAAGAAGTCGCTGCGCAACCTGTGGCCGGCGGATTGACGATGTTCCACGACCGGAAAGACGCTGGGGCGCAGCTTGGCCTGGAACTAGGCAGGCTTCATCTGCATCAGCCCGTCGTGCTGGCGTTGCCGCGGGGTGGTGTGCCTGTCGCAGCAGAGGTGGCTAGGGCTCTCAACGCTCCCCTTGAACTGATGATCGTTCGCAAGGTGAGTGCTCCGGGCAATCCCGAACTGGCTGTTGCCGCAATCGTCGACGGCGATCCTGGCGAGGTCGTGTTGAACCGTGAGATTGTCGAGGCCTATGGCCTCGACGACGCCGCCTTGCGTGTCTTGATTGCGAAAGAGCGACCCGAGCTCGAACGCCAGCGCGCTGCCTATCGAGGCAAGGCCAGACCGATCCCGGTAGCGGGCAAAACCGTGATCATCGTCGATGATGGGGCCGCCACCGGTACGACCATGAAAATGGCGATCCGTGCTCTCAAGCGCCGGTCGCCAAGGGAAATCATCGTGGCAGTTCCTATTTCACCGCAAGAGACGGTCGCTGAACTGGCACGTGAAGCTGGTCGTGTGGTTTGCCTGAGTCAGCCGGGGCATTTCCGCGCACTGAGCTATCACTATTTGCGGTTTCCTCAGCTTACCGACAGCGAGATCGTGGCAGCGGTAGGCGAGGCAATGCTGTCGCGATTGGGCCGGCAGATCCGAGATTCACAACACGCGGCCGGCCCCGGCCTGAACGCCGCCACGAAATCAGTGCCAAGAACGAACCCAGAGACCTAGGAGATCACCTCATGCAGGTCCGAACCCTTTCTGCCTTGGAATGCACCAAGATTCTGACGGCCAACCGCGTTGGCCGCCTGGCATGCGCGAAGGACGGGCAGCCTTATGTCGTGCCGCTCTACTACGCTCATTCGGATGCGCATCTTTATGCGTTTTCCATGCCGGGCAAGAAGATCGAATGGATGCGAGCCAATCCGCTGGTGTCCGTGCAAGTCGACGAACATGGCCAAGGCCGAGGATGGAGAAGCGTGGTTGCCGATGGCCGGTACGAAGAACTGCCTGACCACATCGGCCACAAGCTTCAGCGGGACCATGCCTGGTCAGTATTGAGCAAGCATTCCGACTGGTGGGAACCTGGTGCACTCAAGCCCGTCATTCCTCCCGCAGCCGACAGTGCACCGCACGTCTTCTTTCGAATCCTGATCGAGGAGGCATCCGGACGCGAAGCAAGCGAGTAGCCATTGAGTTTGCGAGAAACAAAAAAGGGCTGGCGCAATCTGCACCGGCCCGTTTTCCCATTGAGCGTCTATCGCGCCATGAAGACGGGTATCGATTGCCCCTCAAGCACAGACTTGGTGACACCGCCGAAGATTCTCTCGCGCAACCGGGAATGACCGTAGGCGCCCATGACCATCAGCTCGGCCGCGACATCGCCGGAATGCTGGCGCAGCACGTCGGCAACCGAATGGTTCGCGCTTGGCAGCCGCTCGACCGTAACCTTCACGCCATGCCGCGCAAGATAGGCGGCGGCATCGGCTCCGGGTTCCGCGCCGTGATGGAACTCGTCCTCGATCGGGTCGACCATCACGAGATGAACCTCTTCCGCACTTTTCAGCATGTCGAGCGACTCACGAACGGCGCGCGATGATTCAAGCCGGGCGTCCCATGCGACCAGGATTCGCTTCGGCCTCAACGTAGGCCGGGAGCCCTCGGGAACAAGCAGGATGGGTTTTCCTGATGAGAACAGCACGCCCTGAATGACTTTATCCCTCAGCGATGGGCTTCTCAGCAGGTCTGGCCCCAGAATTGTCAGGTCTGCATAGCGGGCGCGCCTCCCGATGACATCGTCCGCCCAGCCTATGTCGGGATATTCCTCGCTCAGATCGCCCGATACTGCACTGTGGGACAGAAAGGCGCTGACGGTCGAAGTTCGATCCTTGAGCCTCTTGACCTCGGCCTGACGCTCCTCAAGCCAGGCTGGCGAGACAACAGCAACATACGCGCCGCCAGAGGGTGGTGCGGCCAACTCGAGAACGAGGACGGAAAGATGGGCGCCGATCTCTTCGCACAAGCCAGCAGCGAGCTTTAGATCGCCTTCGCCCTGGTTCGGTCCAGTAACCGTAAGCAGAGTCCTGAAAGTCACGGCAGCAACTCCTCATTTCGAGTGAAGTTCAATCACTGCTGAAGCGTAAGCGAGATGGGTTGGAGCGTTCATTGCGCTAGATCAATCGCCTTGGGTGCGACCGCATTTGATCCGTATCAACGTCCTCGCGAGCCAAGGCTGTAGGCTTCCACCAATCAGTCGGGGAAACGCAGATGAAATTTCCGATCGCGGTGGCTCTCGCAGGTTTGGCCTTCAATGCCGCCGCCGCCGAGGAACTTGGCAACGGCAAGACGGAATACACGAACTCTTGCGCCGTCTGCCACGGTCCCGAAGGCAAGGGCGATGGACCGCTTGGCGACGAATTGATGAAGCGGCCGGCTGACCTCACGCGTCTTTCGAAAGCCAATGGCGGCGCGTTCCCCTACTGGCGCGTTTTTGCCATGATCGACGGCCGCACCATTGTGCCGGAGCATGGCGATCAAGACATGCCGGTCTGGGGCCGACAATTCCTTCCTGATGACGCCACGAAATACGGCCCCAACGCCGGAGAAATCGTCACCGAGGAACGGATCCATGAGCTGGCCGGTTATGTGCAGACGCTGCAGCAATAGCTCCCGAATGGCCAATGTTGCGTGGTGCAGAATACGAAGGAAACGGAAATGATCGTTGACGACCAGCAAGCCGCCGTCGCGTTTCTGCTCGATCCATCCTCGTATGGTGCGGCCGGACCTGTCGAGGCGATCGAAACCCATATTTCGCTAATTTTTCTGACTGGCGAACGCGCCTATAAGATGAAGCGGGCGGTCAAACTGCCCTATGTCGATTTCTCGGTGCCAACCCTTAGGCTGGCCGCCTGCGAGAAAGAGGTGGAACTCAACTCGAAGACCGCGCCCGGCCTTTATCTGGGGGTGCGGCACACCACGCGTGAAGCCGACGGCAAACTGGCTTTTGACGGCATGGGGCAAATGGTCGATGCGGCGATCGAGATGGTCCGCTTCGACCAATCGAAGCTCCTCGATCGGATGGCGATCGCCGGAGAATTGACGCCGGCGCTGATGACTGCGGTTGCGCGCATGATCGTGGGCTACCACCGTGCCGCGCCGACAGTCCACAATGGCAGCGGCTCTTTGAATCTGGCTGGCGTGCTCGACATCAACGAGGCTGGCTTTGCCACCAGCCATGTTTTCACACAGGCGCAAATCGGACCCTTTGCCAAGGCCTTCCGCACAACCCTCGCCCGGCATTCCGAATTGCTCGACCGCAGGGAAGCCGCGGGCAAGGTCCGCCGGTGCCACGGCGATCTGCATCTGCGCAACATCTGCCTTTTCGACGGCGAGCCCCGCCTCTTCGATTGCATCGAATTCAACGACCAGATCGCCAGCATCGACGTTCTATACGACCTTGCCTTCCTGTTGATGGACCTTTGGCATCGCGGTTTTCCGCAGCTCGCCAATCTTGTGATGAACCGCTATCTCGACGAAGCCGACGATGAAGATGGGTTCGTCCTGCTGCCCTTTTTCATGGCGGTGCGGGCAGCCGTGCGCGCTCATGTCACCGCAACACAGGTCGAGGAAGGCAGCGCCGATTCCGATCGCCTGAATGCCGAGGCCAGATCCTATTTCGCCCTTGCCCGGACTTTGCTCCAGGAAACATCGCCGCAGCTGGTTGCCATCGGCGGTCTCAGCGGCTCCGGCAAGACGACCGTTGCGGAGGCGCTCGCCGCACATGTCGGGGCGCCGCCCGGCGCCCGCATCGTCGAAAGCGACCGTATCCGCAAGGCCATGCACGGTGTCCCTGCCGAAACGCGGCTGCCGGGCAAAGCTTATCGGCCGGAGGTATCGGACCGCGTCTATCGCGAAATGGCATGGCGCGCCGGCCTGATCCTTGCGGAGGGTGGATCGGTTGTCGCTGACGCCGTGTTTGACAGGCCTGCCGATCGTGACCGTATCGAGAAGGTGGCAAGCGTCAGGGGCGTGGCTGTCGCGGGGTTCTGGCTGGACGCGGATCCGCCTGTTCTGTGGCAACGGGTCAGCGATCGTAAGGGTGGCCCTTCCGACGCGACGATCGATATCCTTTCGCGGCAATTGCAGCGAAACGCCACCCAAACGAGCTGGCGCAAGATCAATGCCGAAGGGAAACTTGCCGACATCGTCACAGAGCTGAGAAGGTTCTCCGACAGCGATGCGTCCGAGACACTGCGCACGGCCTCCTGAAAGGTGCGGGCAGGTGATCGACCTTAACGCAGTTGGAGCCGAGCCTCGACAAGGCCAGGTTCGTCCGGAAGATGCGCGATCGAGAAGCCGAATTCGCGGCACATGGCCAGCATCTTCGTGTTCTCGCTGAGCACGATGCCTTCTATCCGTTCGATCCCATCGGCCTTTGCATAATCGACGATCTGCCTGAGCAATTCCCAACCCAGACCGTGACCCTGCAAATCCGTGCGCACCAGCAGGGCGTATTCTGCAACAGCGCGGTCCGGATCGCAGGAAAGCCGGCTGATGCCCGCCAAAGCGCCGGTGTGTATGTCCAGGGCGACGAAAGCCATGTTGCGGTCGTAGTCGAGTTGGGTGAGCCGTTTCAGCATCTGGTCGGAGAAGCTCTTGCGCGGCGACAGAAAACGCAGCCGCAGATCGTCCGGTGAAATCCTGGCAAGGAATTCGGGATAGAGCGCGATGTCGGCCGGCTTGATCGGCCGGATGCGATAGTGCGTGCCGCCTCCCGAAAACGCCTTTTCCCAACCCGACGGATAAGGCCTGATGGCAAGCGCCGCGTTCGGCCCCGCCTCCTCCACGCGTTCCGGCTCGATCTCGATACGGGCATCGAGCGCAACCACACCCTCGGCGTCGGCCAGCAGCGGATTGATGTCCATCGAAACCAGGCACGGAAAGTCGACGGTCATCTGCGACAGGCCGTTGAGTGCTGCAATGATCGCGTGCCGGTTCGCCGGCTTGCGATCGCGGAATCCGGCAAGCAAGCGGCCGATCCGCGTTTGCGCGATCAGGTCACCGGCAAGAACGTCGTCGAGCGGTGGCAAGGCGATCGATGTATCATCCATAACCTCGACCGCGACGCCGCCGGCTCCAAACAGGATGGCCGGCCCGAAGATCGGATCCCGGCTCATACCGAGGATGAGTTCCTGCGCCTGCTTTCGCATCACCATCGGTTGGACGGCATAACCATTAATATCGGCTTGCGGTGCGTGCTTGCGCACACGCGCCTCGATCGCGCGTGCCGCAGCTCCGGCGGCAGCGGCATCGGCAATGTTGAGCACCACCCCGCCAATGTCAGATTTGTGCGAGATTGCCTTGGACAGCAGCTTGACGACGACATGTTCAGACGTCTTGAGGAGCTGGCCGGCCACCACCTCTGCTTCGGCAGGAGATTTGGCGACGACCGTGTCGGGCACCGGGATGCCGTAGGCGGTAATTGCGGCCTTGGCTTCCGGTTCGGTCAGCATTCGCCGCCCCTCCTTCGCGACCTGCCTGAAAATGGCGAGCACGGCTTCCCGATCGCTCGTGACGTCCTCGCTGTGGCTCGACGGCGTGCGCATCAATGCCCGCTGGGCACGCGACCATTCGCTTAGGTAGGAGACGGCCGTTGCCGCGTCAGCCGGCGTTTCAAAACTGGCAATGCCGGCATTCTGAAGGATTTGCCGCCCGGCGCGCGCCGTGTGTTCACCGAGCCAGCAGGTCAGGACCGGTTTGCCGGCGATCATGCCTTCCCTTGTGAGTTCTGACACCGCGCTGGCCGCGGCAAGCGGCGAGCCCAGCCCCGTTGGACAATTCATCACCAGAACAACGTCCGTTCCGGGGTCGGCTGCTACAGCTTCGAGGGCGGCCTTGTAGCGCTCCGGCGGGGCATCGCCGATGATGTCGACCGGATTGGCGTGCGACCAGGTTGGAGGCAATACAGCATTCAGGCGTTCGATGGTGGCGGGTGACAGCGCGGCCAGTTCCCCTTGGCAGTCCATGAGTTGATCGATAGCCAATACCCCTGCCCCGCCGCCATTGGTGACGATGCCGACACGAGCCCGTTTGATCGGAGTGAAGCGGGCGATCGTTTCAGCGGCGTCAAACAGCTCGGTCAGGCCTTTGACGCGCAGGATGCCTGCGCGCAGCAAAGCCGCATCGACGACACGATCAGCCCCCGATAGCGCGCCGGTGTGGGTCGCAGCCGCTTTGGCCGATTGCTCGTGCCGACCGGATTTTATCGCGATCACCGGTTTGACCCGTGCCGCCGCGCGGGCGGCCGATATGAACTTGCGCGGATTGGGAATAGTTTCGAGATACATCACGATGGCGCGCGTGTGCATATCGCCCGCCAGCATATCGAGGCAATCTCCCACGTCGACATCCGCCATGTCACCCAGGGAGACGATCTGCGAGAAGCCGACATTGTTGTCAGCGGCCCAGTCGATCAGCGACGTAGCAATGGCGCCGGACTGCGACAGCAGCGCTATGTTGCCTGGCTTGGCGGCCATATGCGCAAATCCGGCATTGAGTTTCAAAGGCGGGATCATCAGACCGACCGTGTTCGGCCCGATGATGCGGAAAAGATTGGGCTTGGCGGCGTCGAGCATGGCCTGACGCAGGCGGTTCTCGCGCGTAAGCCCGGCGGTGATCACGACCGCCGCCCGTGTGCCCTTGTCACCGAGCTCGCGCACGATGCCGGGGACCGTGTCCGGCGGCGTCACGATGACACCGAGGTCGGGAATCCCTGGCAGGTCGGCCGCCTTTGCGTAGCAGCTGCGACCAGCCACCTGCGAATATTTCGGGTTGACCGGCCAGATCTCGCCTTCGAATCCGCCATTGACGATGTTGTCGAAGACGACACGGCCGACCGAGCCATCGCGCGCCGATGCCCCGAACACGGCAACCGACTTCGGAGCGAACGCATGGTCGAGATTTCGGATCGTCACCTCTAGCGTCTCCTATTCCTGGCGATCATCGCCAGTCGATCTTGCCCGTTCATTGCGTTGGATCAAAGCGTTCTGTGGTTATAGCGATTAGCTCTTGCGCGAGGTCGCTCGCAAAGTGGCGACAATCTGTAGCGATCAACGATCGGAGAGTCGGATGAGTTACTATTTCAGCAAGATCGTCGCCATGCCGTTCACAGCGGCAATCGACCACGTGACCGACAAGCTCGCAAGCAAGGGGTTTGGCGTTCTGACCTCGATCGATATCCAGCAGACCATGAAGGCCAAGCTTGGCGCAGATTTCAGGCCCTATGTGATCCTGGGCGCGTGCAATCCGCATTTCGCATGGCGCGCACTTCAGGCCGAAGACAAGATTGGAACCATGCTGCCCTGCAGTGTCATCGTCACCGAGGTCGAACCGGGAAAGGTGGAGGTCGCAGCGGTGGATCCGGTCGCTTCAATGGGCGCTATCGGCAATCGCGAGCTTGCGCAGGTCGCGAATGATGTGCGGCGCCTGCTCGAGGAGACGGTCCGCGAACTCTAGCGCCAAAGGGGGCCATCCAGCTTGAGGGACATCGGATGAACGAGTCTGCTCTACGACGCGCATTGCTGGTCATCGCCATCCTGGGCCTCGCCATTGGTTTAGGGGTGTGGCGAACGGGACGCGGCCCTCTTGAAGCCGACACGATCTGGGCGGTGGCGACCTTGCCCGTGGTGGCGGCCCTGGCCATCTCCATTCTGCGTGATTTCTGGATCGGCCGCTTCGGCGTCGATGCGATTGCCCTGGTGTCGATGTCAGCCGCGCTTCTGCTAGGACAACCCCTGGCGGCCGTGGTGGTGGCGATCATGTATGCCGGCGGCACGGTGCTTGAGGATTTCGCCCGCGGCCGCGCGGAACGCAACCTCAAGGCATTGACCGACCGGTCACCGCGTGTCGCCCATCGAACGCCAAAGCTGGGGACCGAGACCATCTCCGTTGAAGACGTGGCCGTGGGCGACGAGCTTCTTGTCCGGGCCGGCGAACTGCTTCCCGTCGATGGCATCCTGCTTGATGATTCGGCCTCTCTCGACGAGTCCGCGGTGAGCGGAGAGCCACTGCCGGAACGGCGGACAGCGGGCGATCTGCTGCGCAGCGGCACCATCAATGCGGGCGAGACCTTCAGCATGCAGGCTACTGCCGTGGCAGAGCAGAGCACGTATGCCGCGATCGTGCGCATGGTTGCTGCAGCGCAGACGGCGAAATCCCCGTTCATCCGCATGGCCGACCGCTTTGCGCTGTTCCTGCTGCCAGCCACTTTGCTGGTCTCAGGTGCTGCCTGGTATATCTCCGGCGATCCAATCCGGGCGCTGGCCGTGCTGGTCGTCGCGACACCTTGCCCGCTCATCCTTGCGGCACCCGTTGCCTTTATCGGCGGCGTGTCCCGCGCCGCGCGTGCAGGCATCCTGATGAAAGGCAGCGCGGCTCTGGAGGCCCTTGCGCAAGTCCGGACCGCAATCTTCGACAAGACGGGGACCTTGACCATCGGCGGCGCTGAGCTCATCGAAATCGAAGTGGCGACTGGTCGCGACCCCGACAATCTGCTGCGGCTACTCGCGTCTTTGGAACAGGCCTCGCACCATGTGCTCGCCGACTCAATTATCCGGGCGGCGCGTGGCAAGCAGTTGACGCTTTCGCATCCGCGAGATGTCCGCGAGCATCGCGGTGCGGGCCTGAAGGGCCGGGTCGACGACATGGCGATCACAGCTGGATCGCGGACTCTCGTGCTCGCCGACAAGCCGCTGCCCGGCTGGGCGAGAGGCGGCGAAGAAAGATACCGCGACGAGCCCGTGCTTCGGGTTTTTGTGGCGCTCGGTGGACGACTTGCCGGGATTTTCACATTCGGGGACGCCCTGCGCGTTGATGCGCATGACGCACTCAGCAAGCTGCGCTCGGCCGGCATTGCGCGCCTGATCATGCTCACAGGCGACGACGGCGTGGCAGCCAAGCGCATCGCCGCTCGGCTCGACCTCGACGCCATTGTCGCCGATGCGACCCCTGCCGAAAAGGTCGCAACGGTCGAAACCGAGAAAGCCTCGGCGCCGACGATGATGATCGGCGACGGCATCAACGATGCCCCTGCCCTGGCGGCCGCAACGGTCGGCATCGCCATGGGCGCACGTGGTGCGACCGCCTCCTCCGAGGCCGCGGACGTCATCGTGCTGACCGACAGGCTGCAGCCCGTCGCCGATGCAGTTCGGATTGCACGGCGAACGCGATCGATCGCCTTGCAAAGCATCATCGCCGGGCTGGCGCTGTCGGGGCTGGCAATGATCGCGGCTGCGATGGGGCAGATCACCCCGGTTGCCGGAGCGCTGCTTCAGGAAGGGATTGACGTGGCGGTCATCCTGAACGCGTTGCGCACTCTTGGCGATGGCCATCAGTGGCGCGCATAGTGGTCGAGAGCAAAATCGGTAAATGACCATGGCACAGCAGAATCTGGTGGTTTGTAGCAAATGCGGTGGGGTCAACCGCCTGCCGCCGGGCCGCAATGCAATGGAGGCGAAATGCGGAAAGTGCGGGAACAGGCTTTTTTCGGGGCATCCTGAAGACGTCGACGCCGCGATTTTCAATCATCAGATCGCGCGCAGCAGCCTGCCCGTTATCGTCGATATCTGGGCACCCTGGTGCGGCCCCTGCAAGATGATGGCGCCGGCATACGAAGCGGCCGCAACTGAACTGGAGCCGCATATCCGCATGATCAAGCTCAATTCCGAAAATGAGCAGGCTGTTGCGGCCAGGCTCGGCATTCGCGGCATCCCGACCATGATCCTCTTTCACGGCGGGCGCGAAATCGCGCGCACATCCGGCGCAATGACGGCAGGTCAGATCGTCAGGTGGGTTCGCGACCGCCTGCCGACGGTCGCCGCCTGAAGTCGCCGCGCCAATGGACCCGCTCATCGCCCGGCTCGGACTGGCCCTCGCAATAGGTCTCCTCGTCGGCTTGGAGCGTGGCTGGCAGGAGCGGGATGCACCCGATCGCAGTCGAACGGCCGGCATCCGGACATTCGGTATATCCGGCCTGCTCGGCGGCGTGCTCGCCGCACTCGCCAACGCACTCGGCGCGGTATCCGTGCTGGTCGGCGGCTTCGTCGCCTTTGCAGCAATCTTCGCCTGGTACAAGGCGCGCGAGGCACTCCATGACGAGGATTTCAGCGTCACGAGCGTGATCGCGGGCCTGGGCGTTTTTGCCCTTGGCGCGCTTTCCGTCGCCGGCGATTATCGGGCGGCAGCTGCCGGTGGGGCCGCACTGGCGGCAATCCTGGCCAGCCGAGAAGTCCTGCACGGTCTTTTGAAGCGCCTGACCTGGGTCGAACTACGTTCGGCGCTGATCCTTGCGGTGATGACGGCGATCGTCTTGCCCCTGCTGCCAGACCGGACGATGGACCCGTGGGGCGGTTTCAATCCTTGGGAAGTCTGGTTCCTGACGGTGCTGATGGCCTCGATTTCGTTCGCCGGCTACGTGGCTGTTCGCATGCTGGGCAATACGCGTGGTCTGCTGGTCAGTTCGCTCACCGGTGCGATCGTCTCTTCCACAGCGGTGACCCTGGCGCTTGCCCGCAATGCCGCATCGGCAGGCAATCCGCTGCCGCTAGCCGGGGCGGCATCCCTGGCTGCAATGGTTTCAGTGCTCCGCGTCTGCACCGTGATTCTGATCGTCGAGCCAAGCGTGATCGCATCGGTCGCCATTCCGGCGATTGCCGCGGCGCTGGCCTTCGCTGTCTGCGGCGCGTTGCTGCTGACCCGCGACAAAGGCAGCGGCGAAGGCAGTGCGATCGCGCACAATCCATTCGAACTGGGCCCGTTGCTGATCTTCGCCTTGCTCTTTGCCATCGTCGCGACTGCAAGTGCCGGGCTGGCCACTCAATTCGGTGGGCGCGGTCTGATGGCGAGTTCGGCGCTGGCCGGCGCATTCGATGTCGATGTTTCGGTGCTTGGCGCGCTGCGCCTGGTCAAGCATTCCGTGTCCGTCGAGACCGTGGGCCAGGCCGTGCTCGCGGCGCTGGCAGCAAACGCCATCGGTCGCCTTTCGCTCGCGGTATTTGCCGGTCCAGTCAGGTTCTGGTTGCCACTGGCTGCAGCAACCCTGATCGCCGCGACCCTGGGCATCTGCGCCCTCCTGTTGCTTGGTCGTGGATAGAAGTGTTGTTCTCAAGCCTTCCTTGATGCGGATCAAGGGCCAGGTCCCGCCACCGCTCTATGAAACTCCGTGAAAGGAGTTCGCCATGACCAATCTGAAAGATCTAACCCCGAAATTCCGCAATGTCCGGCTGCTGCTGGCACGTGAAAAGGGCCGCCCGGAAGGCGACCGCGAAGAAGGCTACGACGTGCTGGCTCCCTTGACCGGCGAAGGAACGATCGATGCGGAAGAGTGGAAATCGCACAGAGCCTCCTGCCGTGTTCGCCGGTTTCGCACCGGCGAGCAGGATCTGATCGGCCGGCTGAGGCGCAAGCCCGGCGGACAGTGGTATTTCGACTACGCCGAAGGCGACCGCGATGACGAAATCGGCTTTCATCTCGGCGACGAACGGTTCGTGACCGGTGAGTATGTGTCGATCGAGCGCAACGGCGCCATGCATACCTATCAGGTAGCAAGGGTCGAGCGGCCTTGACGCTTGGCGGCCAGGCTCACGCGCGCTCAAAAGTCATGCCGTAGTGGTAGGGCGGCAGATCGGTCAGCTTTATCGGGTGAAACCCAGCCGGCTCGACGACTGCTTTCACCGCCTCGGGAGGCATCCGCATATCTGTTTTTGGCCCGCGCGGCTGACCCAGTACCGTCGTCTGCTCACGCGGCAGCGCATGCCAGTTGACGATAGCAAGGTGTCCACCTGGCCTGAGCGTTTCGGCAACGGCCTGGACAAGACCAGGCCGGTCTGGAACACCATGAAATGTATTTGCGATCAATACGAGATCCAGCTTTTCCGGAATCAATCGCGAGATTTCGCCGGCGTCGGCCACGATCCATTTTAGAACCGAAACACCCTGCTGCTCTGCTTCGGCACGAGCCATTTCGATCATTGCTGGGTCGAGATCGAGTGCGTAAACACGGCCATCGACGATCTTCGCAAGGGGAGCTGTGAAATAGCCATCGCCGCAGCACAGATCGAGCACCGTCATACCCGGCGCCACGCCCAAGGATAGCAGGAGGCCTGCTGGATCCGACCACAGCACGGTCCACCAGTCGCGATCTGGCATTGATGTCGCTGGAAAGATTGCGCTCATACCGGGTGCCTAGAACGTGGCCGCAAGTACGGAAACATTAGTGATCGTGTCGGCATTGATCGTGGTCGGCCAGAACCTCGATCACCCGGCATTCGCCGACTTTACCATGTCGACAGCCTTCAACCATCAGCTCCAACTCGGCCTGCAAAGCTTTCAGACCGCGGATACGCTGCGCGACGTCGGCGAGCCGTGCTTGGGCAATGGCGTCAGCCGTTGCACACGGCTGTAAAGGGTTATCCTGCAAAGCAAGCAGAGTGCGGATCGCTTCGATATCGAAGCCCAACTCGCGGGAATGGCGAATAAACGCCAACCGGCGCAAGTCGCGACCTTCGTACTGACGGCGGTTGCCGTCACTTCGCGCCGGCGCGGAAAGCAACCCAATTTGCTCGTAATAGCGAATGGTCCGAGGGCCACGATATCCCGGTCACACTCAAGGTAGTCCACTTTTACCCGTTCAATGACGGCAACTAGCGCGTGACGAGAGTATATGGCGGCGCGACTGTCGGACCTGATCTCTTGAAGCCGCAGCTGGGTTTGTGGAAAGCCGTTGGCGGATGAGTCATACGGTCTGGCGGCTCTAAGAGTGTGTGCCGTCGCGGTGGAATGGCTTAACGTGGCTTGGCGGCGCCGAATTTGCTGCAGCGTCTGCAGTCGTGCGTTTGTAAACAAGGCGTATGACAAAGGCGAAGTATGCGACCTGCAGAATGACGAGGTCGATAATCGTCCAGCCTACCGCGCTCCAGACTGAACCCGTTGCCGCGTAGGCCCACAGACCCACGGCACTCGACGTCAAAAACATTCCGACCAGGAATTGCGCAAGATACATCGATGTCCACCGGCCGTTACGATGCAAGATTTCGAAACGACCCCCATTGCTATCGCCCAAAGCGAAGGAGGACGTAAGCGACCGGCGCGCCTGGGCACTTGATATGGATCAACAATCCGCGCGACTAGGTAGTTTCCCCTAGGGACAAAACCGAATTTCGCGACCTGCGGATTCGCGCGATTGCTGTGTCACGGAACAACCGGGAAAACAGCCATGCACGCTTACACCGCATCCAGAATTTCATTGCCGTCGCATTCTGCTCAGCCGAGCCCGCCAGCGGCCTTTGGCTCGGAACCGCAACAGCCCGTCAACTTCTTTCCCGCAGGTTCGGAGATTTATGCTCAAGGCGAGAAGGCCGGTGCTCTTTACCAGGTCGAATTCGGCGCCGTGCGTATCTACCGCCTGCTCGCAGACGGCCGTCGGCAGATCAGTGCTTTCCACCTCGCCGGCGAGACTTTCGGCTTCGAAGCCGACTCGACGCATCATTTTTTTGCTGAAGCGATCAATGCCACCGGGGTACGCGCTTTCCGCTTCAGCGCCGGAGCGGACATGTCCCATCAGTTGCTGCCCCTTGCGCTCAAGGGCCTGACGCGGGCGCAGGAGCACCTGTTGGTTCTCGGCCGCCAGAACGCCATCGAACGCGTCGCCGCTTTCCTGGTTGATATGGCGGAGCGGCAAGGCGGGTTGCGGCAGGTTGAACTGCCAATGTCACGTATGGACATCGGCGACTATCTCGGCCTGACCATCGAGACTGTGTCGCGGGTCTTCACCCGGCTGAAGGACAAGGGCGTCATCCGCCTGCTCAGCCTGCGCAGCATCGAAATCGTCAAGCACGACGCGCTCCACTGCATGAGCGAATGAAGGCTCCTGCCTGCGCAAAAGACGACATGACGCCGAAGAACCGGCCTCAGTTCAAGGACCAGATGACGATGGACAACACACTCACCACCCATACCGGCTTTCGCTTTGAAGTGCGCCGCGCGCGCCCTGAGGATGAGGCAACGCTGGCCGAGTTCTTCACCCATGTGACCGCGGACGACCTGCGCTTCCGCTTTCTCGGCGCTGTGAAGGAAGTCTCGCATGAACGGCTGGTGGCGATGACACGTTCAGACGACGCCCATATCCATAATTTCCTGGCCTTCTCGAGCGACGGAGTGCTGATCGCGGTTGCGACGCTGGCAAGCGATCGAGCCGATCGAAACGGCGAGGTCGCGATCTGTATCCGCCAGGATCGCAAGCATCTGGGGGTTGGCTGGGAACTGCTCGCCTATGTTGCGAAATTTGCAGAGGACCTCGGCCTCAAGGCGATCGAGTCGATCGAGAGCCGTGAAAACCGCGCTGCAATCGAGGTCGAGCGCGACATGGGTTTCACCGTCACCACCGATCCCGACGATGCGACGCTTGTCTTGGTTCGGCGAGTGCTGGGCGCGCGATCAGCCGCTTAGCTACCACGCTCCCTCCCGGGCCGTTGGGGGCGCGGAAGAGCGAAAGATGAGCATCTCCGTGGCCACAGCGCGTTCCTCATCCGTTGGAATGACAAGGACATCGACGCGGGAATTCGCAGCGCTGACCACCTCCTCGCCTCCGCGGTTTCGCTCATCGTCAAGATCGACTCCAAGCCAGGCAGCGGCGGCGCTGATCCTCTCCCGGACCACCGGCGCGTTTTCGCCAATGCCGGCAGTGAACACCAGCGTGTCCACTCCTCCCATGGCAGCGGCCAGCGATCCTATCTCACGTCCGATCCGATAAACGAAGAGATCGACAGCCTCGGCGGCGGCAGGGTCGTCTGAGTCGATCAGGGTCCGCATATCACCAGATATTCCGGACACACCGAGCAGACCGGATTGCTCGTAGAGAAGCGTGACCAGTTCTTCCGCCGACAGAAGCCGTTCCTGCAGCAAGTGGAGGATGACCCCCGGGTCGAGCGCACCGCAACGCGTGCTCATCACCAGGCCGTCCAGCGTCGAAAACCCCATCGTCGTAGCAATACTTCGTCCGGCGTCCATGGCGCACAGGCTGGCGCCGCTGCCGAGATGGGCAACGATCGTGCGGCCGCCGGCGCGAGCGCCGTAGCGATCACGCAGCTTCGAAGCGATATGGCTGTAGGACAGCCCATGGAAGCCGTAGGACACGATGCCCGCGTTAGTCATCGCGCGCGGCAGCCCGTAGATTTTGGCGAGCCCCGGCCGGGCTGAATGAAACGCCGTGTCGAAGCACCCGATCTGGAGGGCCCGCGGCAAGAGTTTTGCTGCCAGCGCGACAATCTCGAGATTGATCCGCTGGTGGATGGGCGCCATCGGCTCGAGCAGGCGCAGTGCCTCGAGCGTATGATCGTCGAGCAACGCCGCTGCGGTGAAGTCACGCCCGCCGTGAACGATCCTGTGCCCTACCCTGTCGATGCGCCGCAGGAGATCGTTGTCTGCGAGCACGGATGCAACCGCCGCGAACGCCTTGCTCATATCGATCGGTGCTTCGCCCAGGCTCCTGTCGATCTTGGACCTGCCGGCCGCCGCCTCGACCCGCAGCCGCGGTTGTTGGCCGAGGGAGGAGACATTGCCGCGCAGCAGCAGCTGGAGTTGCTCACGTCCCTCGAAGACGGCGAACTTCAGGCTCGAAGAACCACCATTCAGGACAAGAATCGCGTCGGTCATGAAGCCATCCGGCGTCTTGCCGTCCCTATGTGCTCGGGTACGGGTAACTGCTCAATCTGGACGCTTGGGCGGCGCATCAGGATCCTGCTCCCACTTCCAGTCGAGGATCTCCGGCATATCCTGCCCATGGGCGCGAATATAGGCCCGGTGCTCTAGCAGCTTGCTGTCCATCGCCTGCTTCAGGCCGACCCGCTTGCTTTTCAGTCCTGGAACCCAGTCAAGGACGCTTTGGACGATATGAAAGCGGTCAAGCCCGTTCAGCACCGTCATGTCGAACGGGGTGGTCGTCGTGCCCTCCTCATTATAGCCGCGCACATGGATGTTGTCGTGGTTGGTGCGACGATAGGTCAGGCGATGGATCGTCCAAGGATAGCCGTGATAGGCAAAGATGACCGGCTTGTCGGTGGTGAACAGCGCATCGAAATCGCGATCCGAAAGACCGTGCGGATGATATTCCTTCGGCTGGAGCGTCATCAGGTCGACGACATTGACCACCCTGATCCTGAGATCAGGAACCTGTCGCCTGAGGATCTGTACGGCGGCCAGCGTTTCGAGGGTTGGCACGTCGCCTGCGCACGCCATCACGACGTCGGGCTCGGCCCCATCGTCCGTTGACGCCCAGTCCCAGATGCCGATCCCTGCCCTGCAGTGAACGATCGCCTTGTCCATCGACAGCCACTGCCACGATGGCGGCTTGCCGGCGACGATGATGTTGATGCGGTTCCAGGTCTGCAGCACATGATCGGTTACGCAGAGCAAGGTGTTGGCATCCGGCGGGAGATAGACGCGAACGATGTCGGCCTTCTTGTTGAGGGCGACGTCGATGAAGCCGGGGTCCTGATGGCTGAAGCCGTTGTGTTCCTGATGCCAGACATGGCTCGACAACAGATAATTCAGCGATGCGATCGGTCGCCGCCACGGGATATCGCGGCAGGCATCCAGCCATTTCGCGTGCTGATTAAACATGGAATCGACGATATGAATGAACGCCTCGTAGCAGGAAAACAGGCCATGGCGGCCGGTGAGCAGGTAGCCTTCCAGCCAACCTTGGCAGGTGTGCTCGGAGAGGATTTCGAGAACCCTGCCATCGCGCCCCAGATGAACGTCTTCGGGCAGGATCTTTTCCATCCAGCCACGCTCGG
This sequence comes from Hyphomicrobiales bacterium, assembly GCA_900472295.1. Taxonomy (GTDB): domain Bacteria; phylum Pseudomonadota; class Alphaproteobacteria; order Rhizobiales; family Rhizobiaceae; genus Mesorhizobium. The sequence continues at coordinate 270,887 of UCIA01000002.1, forward strand.
TCACTTCAAACACGTCTTGAAGGCGGTTCGAGGCGGTTTCGTCCGGGCCGACGATGCGGAAGTTCTTCGCGGCCTCGTTCATCTGCATGACATCACGCAGGAAACTGCCCATGACCCGCGTCGACTCAGCCTTGATGGCGCCGGGGCGCTCGACCGCAATGGCATGGTCATGCAACCTGGGCAGTTCGAGAGACCTGCGCAGCAGGCCGCCATTGGCATGCGGGTTGGCGCTCATACGTCTGGTCGTCTGAGGTGCTGTGGCGCGGATCGAGGCGACAGGAGCGCCGGTGGCGTCGAACAGCTCCTCGGGCCGGTAGCTCTTCAGCCACTCCTCAAGCAGCTTGAGATGGGCGGGGTTTTCCGCGAGGCCAGACAAGGGAACCTGGTGCGAGCGCCAGAAGCCCTCGGTCTTCAGACCGTCGACCTCTTTCGGTCCCGTCCAGCCCTTGGGGCTGCGCAGCACGATCATCGGCCATTTTGGTCGTGGCGCGGTCGCCGCGAGTCCGTTGCGTGCGCCATGCTGGATAGAATGGATCCGATCAAACGCATCGTCGAGCACGCTCGCCATCCGCTCATGCATCGGGGCCGGCTCGTGGCCCTCCACGAACAGCGGCTCATAGCCGTAGCCGGCAAACAGCGCGCGCAATTCGTCTTCGGGAATGCGGGCGAGAATGGTTGGATTGGCGATCTTGTAGCCGTTCAGGTGCAGGATCGGCAGCACCGCCCCGTCGCGCGCCGGGTTGAGGAATTTATTGGAATGCCACGCAGCCGCCAGTGGTCCCGTTTCAGCCTCGCCGTCACCCACGACACAGGCGACCACAAGATCCGGATTGTCAAAGGCCGCGCCATAGGCGTGCGAAAGCGAGTAGCCCAACTCGCCGCCCTCGTGGATCGAGCCGGGCACATCCGGTGCTGCATGGCTCGGTATGCCGCCGGGAAACGAAAACTGCCGGAACAGCTTGCGCATCCCTTGCTCGTCCATCGCAATGTCGGGATTGAGCTCGCTGTATGTGCCTTCCAGATAGGTATTCGCCACCATTGCCGGGCCGCCATGGCCTGGGCCGCAGATATAGATCACATTTGCGTCCCTGAGCCGGATCGCGCGATTGAGGTGCGCATAGATGAAGCTTAGGCCGGGCGACGTTCCCCAGTGGCCAAGCAGGCGCGGCTTGACGTGCTCCAGCCGCAACGGTTCGCGCAGCAGCGGATTGTCGAGCAGGTAAATCTGGCCGATCGTCAGATAGTTGGCGGCGCGCCAATAGGCATCGATGTCGCGCAACTCCTGTTCGGATAACCGTTTGGTGTTGACTGATGTTGCCGAATGTTCGGTCATCTGATTTGGCTCCGTTGCTCATTTTGCGAAAGCCTGCGGATCGCGCCTCAGACATGGCACCAACGCATCGTTCGCCTTTAGGTTCATCACGGCTCGCCCCGACCGTCGCTGCACGCACTACGCAAGCAGGGCGTTCGCGCTGGTCAGAGCCACGGTCAGACTTGCGTTAGTGATCAGGTTTTCAGCCGCTCCCGCCAGAAATGTTTCAGGAACTCAAGGCAGACCAGCACCGCCAATCCGGCCGCAAGCGTCACCGCGAGGTCGTCCAGGTGCAGCGGTCCGAACTGGAAGAGATCACTCGCGAGCGGCCACAGAAGCGTCCCGCCCAGCGCCGTTGCAACCACAACGACGACAAAAGCAAGCGATCGATTTGGCCGGAAAAGAGCAGTCAGCAGCAACTCGCTGAACGTACGGTTGACGAAAATCAACCCAACGATCGTAAGCACCAGCGAGAAGAACGTCAGGGCCCGAATCTCGTCTTCCGGCATTCCCCAATGCAAGGCGAAGAGGAAGATGCCCGTGACAAGCGCGAATGCCAGCAGTCCCTGCACAACGCTCCATGCGATCAACGAGCGAGAGAAGAGCGCCGCTTCCGGATCCCGCGGCGGACGCTTCATTGTGTCGTCTTCTTCGGTTTCAGCTTCAAAGACCAATGAGCAGACCGGATCGATCACCATCTCCAGAAAGGCAATGTGAATTGGCCCGAACAGGATAGGAAGCCCAAACAGCAATGGAAGCAAGGCCAGCCCGGCGATCGGCACGTGCACGGCAAGAATGAAGCCCATTGCCTTTCGCAGGTTGTCGTAAATGCGGCGGCCCAGCCGGATGGCTTTGACTATCGACCCGAAGTCGTCGTCGAGGAGGACGATGGACGACGCCTCCCGCGCGACATCCGTGCCGCGACCACCCATGGCAATGCCAATGTTTGCGGCTTTCAGCGACGGAGCATCGTTGACGCCGTCTCCCGTCATGGCGACAATCTCGCCGTTGGCCTTCAAGGCTCTGACGATTGCCAATTTCTGCTCGGGCATGATCCGCGCGAACACCGCTGCGGTTTTCACGCGCGCCGCCAGGGCTGCGTCATCCAGTGTCTTGAGCTCGTCACCGGTGACGACATCGTTGAAATCGAGCCCAACCTGCCTGGCGATTGCTGTCGCGGTCGCGGGATAGTCCCCGGTAATCATGATCACTCTGATTCCGGCGGAGCGGCAATTACTCACCGCTTCCGGAACACCTGAACGCAGGGGATCGGCCAGGCCGACGAGGCCCATGAACTCAAAATCGAAACCAGTCTGTTTGTCCGGCAACTGATCGCCAGCATGGCCAGAACGCGCTACCCCTAGGACGCGCAGTCCTTCCGTTGCCATGGCGTCCACAACATCCTTGACCGAAGCGACCCGATCCGCAGGTAGACGACAGAGTGCCGCGATGGCCTCCGGCGAACCTTTGGCGGCAATCAGGCAGTCGGCGCCTCCATCTGACGATTGCCAGGCATTCGACATTGCCAACAGTTCAGGGCGCAACCCATAGGCGCGGGCCAGCTTGCGATCAGTGCTTTCTGCGCGCTTGGGCAATCGCTCCTGCGCGAGTTTGTGAAATGCCCTTTCCATCGGATCAAACGGAATCTCGGCACTGGCGAGCACGCCGATCTCGACCAACTCGCCAAATGCCGGAGGCAACTCTGTGTTTGAGTTGTTCAGGCGAAACAGTTTGCCATCGGGCGTTCTCAGTTCTGCAATTGTCATGCGGTTCTCGGTCAGCGTTCCGGTCTTGTCGGTGCAAAGGACCGTTGCCGAGCCAAGCGTCTCGATCGCTGCCGCACGACGCGTGAGCACGCGCGCCTGCGAGATGCGCCATGCGCCCATGGCCATGAAGATTGTCAGCACCATGGGAAATTCCTCGGGCAGCATCGACATGCCGAGCGCAATGCCTGCCAACAGCGCATCAAGCCATCCGCCGCGCAGCAGGCCATAAAGCACGACCGCGAGAACACTGACCGCGCCGCCGACCAGCGCAAAGATGCCGACAAGACGTTTTGTCTGTCGCTGCAAGCGGGGTGCTTCGGTCTCCATGGTACTAAGCGATTGCCCGATCGCACCGATCTGGCTTAGCGGTCCGGTTGCCAGAACTTCGCCGATGCCTGAACCGCGAACGACGAGTGATCCAGAAAATGCGAAAGGCAGGTCGTCACCCCCCGGCCTGCGTTCGGCTGGCAGATCGCCTTGCCCGGCAGCAATCTTTCGCACCGGCACGGATTCTCCTGTCAGCAAGGACTCGTCGGTCTGGATATCCCGGCTCTGGATGAGCAAGATATCGGCCGGAATCCGATCCCCCTCGCCCAGCACGACCGTATCGCCGCGCACCACCTCGCGACCCGCAATCCGCTTGCGTTCGCCATCGCGTATCACCAGAGCGCGCGGACTTGTCAGGTCGCGCAACGCCTCGAGGACACGCTCCGTCCGCGCCTCCTGAACGATGGTAATCCCCACCGACAAGGTGGCAAACGCGAGCAGTATCAACGCCTCTTGAAGATCGCCAAGAAGCAAGTAAACGCAGCCTCCACCCAACAACAGGGCAAGCATTGGCTCGCGCATGACCTCGATAGCAATGCGCAAAGGCGTCCGACGGTTGGATCTGGGCAACTCGTTGAACCCTTCGGCGACAAGCCTAGCCTGTGCTTCGGCCTCGCTGAGGCCGGTCAAGGCAATGGTCGATGGGGTGGCTCGTGACATTTAGGGCTTTCTTCCATCGCCAGCGCGCATTGTTCGGCCGTCAGGTCATTTGTTCAGGTGCTACTGCCGTCGGTGTCGAGCGCTCGTCGCATGCGCCTGATGACCGCTGCGCGACTTCGTTCGTCGGCTGCGGCGCTGACCGCCTCGTTTACGTCCAGGAGAAGCTTTGATAGGTCATTGTGCCAGTCGAGGCGGGCTATCTTTTCCGGCTTCAGACGGCGGGGCTCGTTGACCTCGACAGGCAAACTACGACCGGGGGTCAATTGGAAAGCATCGTCCAGCCTCGGGATGATGATCTTGTCGTCGGGTATCAGTCCCGCAAGCCTCCCACGCAGGCCGCCGAGTCCAGCCTCCTCTCCATGCGTCAAGAACACCTGCTGCTTCACCGGAGTTCGGGCCTTTAGCCAGGCGACCAGTTCGCTGGCGTCGGCGTGGCCGGAATAGAGGTCGAACAGGCTGATACGTGCCTTGACCTCGACTTCCTCACCTTGGATGCGCACGCGCTGCGCGCCGTCGAGCAGAATCCTCCCGAGCGACCCTTGGGCCTGGTATCCGGCCATCATCACAGTGGCGTTCCTGCGCCAGAGATTGGCCTTGAGATGATGGCGGATACGCCCCGCATCACACATGCCGCTGGCGGCGATCACCACGAAGAAGCCGGTGAGGCGGTTGATCGCCTTGCTCTGTTCCACCGTCTCGGTGAAGCGCAGATCCTTCGAGTTGAGGGCCAAGCGTAGCACGTCACCCTTTTCGATCTCATGGGCATGGCGCTCAAAAATCGCACTGGCGCGTGTTGCCAGCGGCGAGTCAACGAAGACCGGGGCTGACGGCACCTCCCCCGCTTTCATGAGCAAATACAGATCGACCAGCAGTTCTTGCGTCCTCTCGACAGCGAATGACGGAATGATGAGCGGGCCGCCGGCCTCGGCGGCGCCACGCACGATGTCGCCGAGCTGGGATCGCCGCTGTTCGGGCGAGACGTCCGCCCGGTCGCGGTCGCCATAGGTCGATTCGCAGATCAGATAGTCGACGTCGGCAGGCCCCTCGGGATCGGTTTGAAGCAGCTTGTGGCCTGGACCGATGTCGCCCGAAAACATGATGCGCAGCGGCGCATCATGTCGGTCGATCTGGAGCTCTACCGATGCCGAGCCGAGCAGGTGGCCGGCGTTCCAGAAGCGGGCGCGGAGGCCTTCGGCGACCGTGGTCCATTCGCCATATTCCAAAGCCCGGAACAAGGTCATGCACGCGGCCGCATCCTGCTGACCGTAGATCGGCTCGACGGGCGGGCGACCGCGCTGCGCGTTGCGACGGTTCAGGTGCTCTACCTCCATTTCCTGGATATGCGCCGAATCCGGCAGCATGACCGAGCAGAGATCGATGGTGGCGCGGGTCGTATGGATCGGACCAGAAAAGCCCTGTTTGACCAGCTTCGGCAAAAGGCCGCTGTGATCGATATGCGCGTGCGTCAGGATGACAGCGTCAATCGCGTCCGGGGGAAACGGGAATGCACCGTAATTCAATTCCCGCTCGGACTTCGACCCCTGGAACAGGCCGCAGTCGATGAGGATGCGCGAATGCGGCGTCTCGATCTCATAGCATGAGCCGGTGACGCCATGGGCTGCGCCGTGGAAACGCAGGATAGGATCCGTGTCGCCTCTCATCTCGCCACGACCTAGTGCGACAGGAGGACTGGCAGGCGCAGATCCGCGAGAATACCTTCGGTGGCACCGCCAAGCACGAAGTCCCTGACGCGGGAGTGGCCGTATCCACCCATGACAAGCAGGTTGCCGCCGATCTTGAGAGCATGCTCTTGAAGCGCTGTTCCGATTGAACTGTCGCCTGCCTGGATAGAGACAGCCTCGGCCACCAGACCACGCGTCCTCAAGCCCAGCGCAAGGCGCTCGCCGATGCCCTGTCCCGGAAGCGGCTTTTCGTCGGTCACGGTGACAACGGTGATCATCGAGGCACGTTCGAGAAAGGCCCGCGCGTCGGCAACCGCCCTTGCGGCCACTCGGCTGCCGTCCCAGGCGATAACGACATGTCCAAGCACCCCAACGTCCGTGGAGTCGGGAAGAAGCAGGGTCGGTCGACCCGAGCCGAACAATATCGCCTCGGCTAACATTCGCGCCGCCAGGTTGTCCGGCGCCCAGCCGACCAGGCAGACATCGAAATAGCGCGAGTGCTTCGCGGCAACATCGCCCATCAAGGCCGGTGGTGCGGTCAACTCCTGCGTGGTGAGGGTCACACCGGCGCGCGCGGCCTCTTGGTTAATTGCATCGAGCAGAGCTTGACCGCGCTTGCGACTGGTCGCCTCGGCCTCTTGTATCTTGTAGGGAAGGTCCAGCAAATAATTTGAAAGCGCGTTCGAAACGTCGGGAATGTCGACGTCGATGGCAACGGCGTGCAGCGCCGCGTCGATTTTCTTGACGACAGTGACCGCGTTCGCCGCGATTTTCGCGGAGTTCCCGTCTGGGTAGGTTGCCAGGGACAGAGATGCCATCAGTTTCATCAGAATCGCCTCCATTGCTGCAAAGGCCGAAAGGCCATCGTTTGCAACATCTTGTAGTCACAATGGACGCGACCAGCTTTGACCCAGCGCAAATGCGACCCCTCCATAGCGAATTCGTAATTCGCAGCTTCATCGATCTCGGGGAGTTCGAAGGGATTCGAGTTTCTGACCCCGTAGTTAGATGGCCAAAATCGCTCACGCGTAGGAACGGTGCCTGAACCGGCGGTTCAATGAGCGGGGGGAAAGGCGGTAAGGCGGTAACGCTCTTCTGACTCGAACCCCCGATGGTGAGCGGACGCCTCCATGATCAGGTCTGTCCCACGGCCTAGCCGGACGTGCCAATCTCCTTCATCAGCACGTGTATTCGGCTGGAGGAGTAAGACAGAAAGTTCGAAAAGCTTCCAAGAACCCCAGGCAAACTGGACGCCGCGGCGGATGATGAGGTTCACTGATACCCGGCGAACATCCGCATTGGAGCGGTCAATATCGTCGGCAGAAGAGCGTCCGAGAAGGGCTGTCGGCGGCTCCGTGTGGGAACGAAAAAAGAAGAGAAGCAGAACTTTCGTGTGCAGTTTTTGCACACAAACCCTCATAAACATTTGATTTTATTTATCTATCTTCCCCATCCATCGTGGGGGCGACCGAAATACGGACGTTTTTGTAGTCATTCTCAGGCATTGGTGGTGACTTTTTGCCGCTGCAAAGGGTTCGACTTGCCGCTCACATAAGCGAGTTCGCGGCGTTTTCCTACCCGCGGGCGCGGCACCTGCCTTTCGGCCGCCTCAGCCGGCTCTTCTGTCGAGATAGGTGTAGACGCCGGCCCCGATGGCGACCGCGCCTACCGTAATGACGATCGATGGCGCGCCCATCAGGCTGGCGAGGACCGCCCAGATCAGGGCGATGACGATGGCGCCGAGCGTTCCCAAAATCATTTTTGTCACTGCCTACCCCTCCACGTTCGGACCGTCCGTGGATTGGTCGTCAGCCACCGGTCATGCGAAATGCCGCATGAAAGCACAGTGTAGCCCATGAGGTGAAGGGCAGCCGGGCAAAGGCTGCGCCGGCGCGACAATTCAAGCCGACGCTGCCTCGGCGCAATGTCTTAAAACGCCAATAGCCGATAAGACGCCTAGCGTCTCAGCGCGTAGACTTCCGCCATGCTTTCGCCGCCCATCGGCAACGCCATGTCGTCGTCGAGCAGGCGGGTGATGCGGGCAAAGCCCGTAAACGCCTTCCTGGCTTCTTCGGCCGACATCCGGCCCGACATAGCTGCGGAACAGCAATTCACCGCGCATTGGTAGACCGGTCCACGCCGTCCAGACGGCCATTTCTGCAGAAAGACCATCGCTTCGGCAACGCTATCGACTTCTTCGACGGGGTGTCCCTGCCCGCGCGCAATGCGCACCGGCGTAAAGAAATGCAAGCGATCCATTTTGTTCTCTCCCTGGTCGGCCGCAGTGCGAACCAACCCAACAAAATTCGCGGATTGCCATTTGGTTCCCGGAAAAATCAGGCTCGATGCAAAAAAGTTGCAGGGTGAGGACCCGGCGTCACTGGGCGTTACCGCTTTTGTCCGGAACGATAGGCCGGCTGATGCATTTCGCTCTCGTGTTCGCCTCTTGAGGGACAGTTCAAACCATGCGCATAGCCCATGTCGCCCCCTTGCACGAATCCGTGCCGCCCCGGCTCTATGGCGGCACCGAACGGATCGTTTCCTACCTGACCGAAGGGCTGGTAGAGCTTGGCCATGAAGTGACGTTGTTTGCCAGCGGCGACAGCCAGACGTCAGCTAGGCTGATACCGGGCCGCGAGCGCGCGCTGCGCCTCGATCCTCGTCCGCTCAAATCGGATACAGCGGCCCATCTTGCGATGCTCGCCGATGTCAGGAATTGCGCTGATGAGTTTGATATCATTCATTTTCATCTCAGCCATTTCCTGCATTTCTCTTTCTTCGAGACCATGCCTGACAAGACGGTGACGACACCGCACGGCCGGCTCGATTATGTCGATCTGGCGCCAGCCTATGAGCGCTTTCCACGCTTTCCCTTGATCTCCATCTCGCGCAGCCAGAGAAGCGGGCTCGCCAATGCCAACTGGCTAGCGACCATTCATCACGGGCTGCCGACCGGCCTCTACAAGCCGACATTCGAACCGGCGGCGGATGAGCCATATCTTGCCTTCCTTGGCCGGCTTTCGCGAGACAAGCGGCCGGACCGCGCCATCGACATTGCCTTGCGCTCCGGCATGAAGCTCAAGCTGGCGGCCAAGATCGGCGACGATGACCGCGCCTACTTTCACGAGACGATCGAGCCGCTGATCGATGGCGACCGCATCGACTATGTCGGCGAGATCGCCGAGGACGAGAAGGCGAAATTCCTCGGCAATGCGGCAGGCCTCCTGTTTCCAATCGACTGGCCCGAGCCCTTCGGCCTTGCCGCGATCGAGGCGATGGCCTGCGGCACGCCGACCATCGCATGGAATTGCGGTGCACTGCCTGAAGTGATCGACCACGGCGTCACCGGCTTTATCGTCGATTCGCGTGACGCTGCGGTCGCCGCCGTACCGGCCTTGCTTCAACTCGACCGGCGCCAGGTTCGCGCCGTCTTCGAAAAGCGGTTTTCCGCCAACAGGATGGCCCGCGATTACCTCGCTGCTTATGCGCGCCTCATCGGCACTCAGACCGAAGCTAGGGCATCGTGAAGACGAGATGCTTCAAGCGCCAGAAAAGAGATCTGTAACGAATGACTGAACTTGACGAGCGCAAGCTCGACCCCGCCGTGGCTCTTGCCTCCCTGGACGAAACCGCGCCGCGCGAGCCACATCGGCTGTTCGCCCTCAAACAGGGCGACTGTTTTGTGGTGGCCAATGCCTATGGCGACATCAGGGGCGCCGGCGACGGCTTCTTCCGTGATGATACGCGCGTGCTGTCGGATTTCCGGCTGACCGTCGGCGGCCGGCAGACATCGCTGCTCGGCGCCTCGCTCAGCCAGGACAATGTGCTGTTCACCAGCAACCTGACCAACCTGCCGATGCAGAGCGTCGGCGGCCGCGACATCCCCCAAGGCGCAATCCATATCGAACGCGTCAGGCTGCTGTGGCAGGACCGGTTGTTCGAACGCATCACCCTGTCCAACTACAGCCAGGAGCATTCGGCGATCCGCATCTCCCTGCACTTCGCCGCCGATTTCCGCGACATGTTCGAAGTGCGCGGCTCGACCAGGCCAAGACGCGGCAACGCGCATCCGCCCGAAATTGACGCCACCTCCGTGCTGTTGCGTTACGACGGGCTGGATGCCGTGACGCGCGTATCGGCGATAGCGTTCTCGCAGGCGCCGGACCAGTTGAGTTCGGACCGCGCGGATTTTCTGATCGCGATCACCAAGCGCAGCAGCAAGGTGCTCTATGTCGAGGTCGGTCCGGAACTGGCCGACCTGCCCGACCGCGATCGCTTCCGGGCTGCTGCCGCGCGCGCCCGCTTCGGCATGCGGGCCAAGCGCCGCCATGGCGCCACCGTGCACAGTTCGGGCCGTGTCTTCAACGACTGGGTCGAACGTGCCCGTGCCGATGTGGCGCTATTGACCACCGAGCTGTCGACCGGCCCCTACCCCTATGCCGGCATTCCCTGGTTTTCGACCGCCTTCGGCCGCGACGGCGTCATCTCGGCGCTGCAGATGCTGTGGCTTAACCCCGGACTGGCGCGCGGCGTGCTCACCTTCCTCGCCCAGCATCAGGCGACCGAGACGTCGCCGTTCAGCGACTCGCAGCCCGGCAAGATCATGCACGAGACGCGCAAGGGCGAGATGGTGGCGCTGCAGGAGTTGCCCTTCGGCCGCTACTATGGCGGCGTCGACACCACGCCGCTCTACATCCACCTCGCCTGCGCCTATGCCGAGCGCACCGGCGACATGGACTTCATCGCCAGCCTGTGGCCGTCGCTTACAGCCGCCGCCGAATGGGTTGAGGAAGCGAGCCGGGCGACCGGCTTCGTCACCTACCAGCGCGCCGCCGAATCCGGCCTCGCCAACCAGGGCTGGAAGGACAGTTTCGACTCGGTCTTCCACGCCGACGGGCGCATTCCCAAGGGGCCGATCGCGCTGGTCGAGGTCCAGGGCTATGTCTTTGCCGCTTTCCGGGGCCTTGCGGCTCTCGCACGCCGCCGCGGCGAGTTCGCGCAGGCAGAGCATTGGGAAAACCGCGCCGAAGAGATGCGGATCGCCGTCGAGCGCGACTTCTGGGTCGAAGAGCTCGGCTTCTATGCGCTTGCCATCGACGGCGCCGGCGAACCCTGCAAGGTGCGGACCTCCAATGCCGGGCACCTCCTCTATGTCGGGCTGCCCGAGCCGGGACGAGCGAAAATGGTCGCCGACCAGCTGCTTTCGGCGTCGTTCCAGTCCGGCTGGGGCGTGCGGACGCTGGCCGATGATGCGGTGCTGTTCAACCCGATGTCATACCACAACGGTTCGATCTGGCCGCATGACACGGCCCTGTGCGGCGCTGGCCTGGCGCGTTTTGGCGAACGCGACAACGTGGTGCGGCTGATGAGCGGCACGTTCGAATCGGCCGTGCATTTCAACATGCGGCTGCCGGAGCTGTTCTGCGGCTTCACCCGCTCGGTCGGCGAAGCGCCGATCGCCTACCCGGTCGCCTGCTTGCCGCAGGCGTGGTCGGCGGGTTCGGCCTTCATGCTAATGCAGGCCTGCCTCGGCCTGGAAATCGATGGCTGGAACGGCGAAATCCACGTCACGCGGCCGAGGCTGCCGATCGGCATCGACACGCTGACGCTCAGGCATCTGGGCGTTGGCGATAAGAAGGTCGACCTGACCTTCCAGCGCGTAGGCGACCGTGTCGTGGCCTTTCTCGCCGACCGCCATGAAGGGCTGGTTCCGCTCATCGTGCGAAGCTGAGCCGATCAGATTTCAGCGGGAACCCATCGCAGCTTTGTGCGTTGCAAAATGAGAGGCTCGCAGTTGCAACAAGGCCGTCGGCGAGCCGGTTCAAAATTCGAAGCAAGAAGAATGGCCGCCCAAGGCGGAGATCGGCATTTCAATGACAAACTACGGCGTCGACCTGCTCTGGATCGCAATCCTGGCAAGCCTCGGCCTATCCGCGCTTGCCGTCTTCTTCTCGATATCCCGTCAACGCTCCAGCCACGCAACGCCCGTCGCACGGCCAGCGGGTGAGGACGTGGCGGCGGAGGCGGCGCGCAAGGTCATGCGCGAGTTCGAGAAGAACGGTCAGTCCGCCGATGCGGCCATGGTGACATGGTCGCCCGAAACCTTGCGCAAGATCCTCGCCGACGATTTGCCGGACGCGCAGGTCATCGTGGTCTCGAACCGCGAGCCCTACATCCACAACACCAAGGATGACGGCGGCGTCGAATTGCTGGTGCCGGCCAGCGGGCTGGTGTCGGCGCTGGAGCCGATCACCCGCGCCTGCGGCGGCACCTGGATCGCCTATGGCGGCGGCACGGCCGACCGGCAGACGGTCGACAAGAATGACCGGGTGCAGGTACCGCCGGACAATCCGTCCTACACGCTGCGCCGGGTATGGCTGAGCGAAGACGAATATCAGGGCTACTATCTCGGCTTTGCCAATGAAGGGCTATGGCCGCTTTGCCATATCGCTTTCACCCGGCCGATTTTTCGCGCTTCGGACTGGGAAGCTTACGAAGCCGTCAACCGCAAGTTCGCCGATACGGTGGTGGCCGAAGCCCGCAACGAGCGACCGATCGTGCTGGTCCAGGATTACCATTTCGCGCTTTTGCCGCGCATGATCCGCGAGCGCCTGCCGGACGCGATCATCATCACCTTCTGGCACATCCCGTGGCCGAATTCCGAAGTCTACAGCATTTGCCCGTGGCGGGAGCGCATCCTCGAGGGGCTGCTCGGCAGCTCGATCATCGGCTTCCACACCCAGTTCCACGCCAACAATTTCACTGAAAGCGTCGACCGCTTCCTGGAAAGCCGCATCGAGCGCGCCGATGCGGCGATCTCCTATGGTGGCCAGACGACGCTGGTGCACGCCTACCCGATCTCCATCGAATGGCCGGCAGACCTGCTGAAAAAACTGCCCACTGTCGAGGAATGCCGCAGCCGCCTGCGCGACAGGTTCGGATTGAAGGCGGAGGTCAAACTGTGCGTCGGCGTCGAACGGCTCGACTACACGAAAGGTATTCTCGACCGCTTCCATGCGCTCGACGAATTGTTCAAGCGCCATCCCGAATGGATCGGAAAACTTGTCTTCCTGCAGATCGCAGCGCCAAGCCGCGGCACGCTGCCGGCCTACCAGCAATTGCACGACGAGTGCATGGCCTATGCCGACGACCTCAACCAGCGCTACGGGCAAGATGGTTATAGACCGGTCGTCATGGTGGCCGAACATCATTCGCAGGAACAGGTCTACGAGATCTATCGCGGCGCCGACATCTGCATGGTCACCAGCCTGCATGACGGCATGAACCTCGTCGCAAAGGAGTTCGTCGCCGCGCGCGACGACGAGCAAGGTGTGCTGCTGCTCAGCACATTCGCCGGGGCTTCGCGCGAACTGCTGGAGGCGCTGATCGTCAACCCTTACGACGCCGCGATGATGAGCGATGCCCTGCTGCAGGCGCTGACCATGTCGCCGGAGGAGCAGCGCGACCGTATGCGCCCGATGCGCGAAATGGTGCGCGACAACAACGTCTATCGCTGGGCCGGCAGCATGCTGCTTGATGCAGCCCGCCTGCGCAAGCGCGGCGACCTCGACCGTGCCACAGGCATGGCAGAGCGGCCTGCAAACACCGACAGCAACATCGTCTCGCTGATAGAACGGATGAGAAAGGTGGCGTCATGACCAGTCTGCCAGTCGCACCCGTCCTGCCGGAAGGGCAATGGGCGCTTTTCCTCGACATTGACGGCACCTTGCTGGAACACGCCGCCCACCCGGACGCGGTGTCCGTCAGTGACGAATTGCGCACTTTGCTCGGCGCCATCGATGAACGGCTGGACGGCGCTGTTGCCTTCATCACTGGCCGTTCAGTTGAAGTCGCCGACCGCTTGTTTCATCCCCTGAAGCTGCGCGTTGCCGGCCTGTATGGGCTGGAACACCGGCTGACACCGGACGGGCCGGTCGTTGCCGCGGATGCACCCGCCGATATCGCTGCCCTTGCCGACGCCATCGAAGCCGAGCTGGATGACGGTCTGGTTCACATCGAGCGCAAAGGTCCGATCCTTGCCATTCATACGCGTGCGACGCCGCATTTGCTGGCCAGGGCAACCCATCTCGTTGAGCAGGCGCTGACCCAGCTTCCCAAGGGCTACCGGGTCATTCCGGGAAATGCCGGCGTCGAACTCATGCCGCTCGAAGCCGCCAAAGGCGCTGCCGTGCGGCGTTTCATGGCAATCCCGCCCTTTACCGGGCGCCGGCCGGTCTTCCTCGGCGACGACACGGCGGATGAAAACGCTTTCGAAGCGATCAACGAAGCCGGCGGCATCTCGATCCGGGTCAAACCGCGCGGACCAAGTGCCGCCCAGTACCGGCTCGACGATGTGACCACCGCAACAGGTTGGCTGCAGGCTAGCTTCAAAACGCCGCCGGTGCTTGAGCGCAAAGTGTCCTGAGCGCCAAGCAGCGCGCTGCTCGAATCAAGACCGGTGCCACTACTGCCCTACCATCTCCGCCAACTTACGCACCGTATTCCAGTTGCGCGAGGTCCCAATGCCGAGACGTTTGTGGTTCATCGCCGCGAGCAGCCGCGAGCTTGGCCTCTCGCGCGAAAAGACGACCCAGATGTCACCGCCGACCGAGGCCACCTTCTCGTCCTCGGCGGCATAGGCCTGGAGCGCTGCGACGCCATCTGCGGGCGCAGGCTCGCGCATCGCCCGTACCGCCACCTGATCGCCAGTTTCAGCCGACTCGCCTGGAAACGGATTGCCGGCGGCAAGTTTCAGCCAGTCCTCGGCGGTGCGCACGATGATGTCGACATGGCGGCCGAAGGTTTTTTCGAAGGCTGTTTCCAGCCGCTGTTCCAGCCTGGCGATATCGGTTGCCCGCGTCTCAAAAACCAGATTGCCGGTCGCCACCAGCGTGCGCGGGTTCTTCAGTCCAACGCTTTCGGCCATCGCCTTGAGGTCGGCCATGACGACCCGGCGGCCTTCGCCGAGGATGATGCTGTAGAGCAGCGCGACATAAGTCTGCATCAACTGCGAAGCCTCGCTGGCAGTTTACACCAGTCGTGACTGTTCCACCGCCGCCTCGATGAAACTGGCGAACAGCGGATGCGGCTCGAGCGGCCGGCTCTTCAGCTCCGGGTGATACTGGACGCCGATGAACCAGGGATGATCTGGATATTCGACCGTTTCCGGCAGCACGCCGTCGGGCGACATGCCGGCAAACACCAGGCCGCAATCCTCGAGCCGTTGCTTGTAGTCGATATTGACCTCGTAGCGGTGGCGGTGGCGCTCGGAAATCTGCGTATCGCCATAGATTTCGGCGATCTTCGAGCCCTTGGCGAGCTCGGCCTGATAGGCGCCGAGCCGCATCGTGCCGCCGAGATCGCCGGTCTCGCGGCGCTTCTCCAGCATGTTGCCCTTCAGCCATTCGGTCATCAGGCCGACGACTGGTTCATCGGTCGGGCCGAACTCGGTCGACGAGGCATGTTCGACGCCGGCCAGCGAGCGTGCCGCCTCGATGCACGCCATCTGCATGCCGAAGCAGATGCCGAAATACGGCACCTTGCGCTCGCGCGCGAATTTCGCCGCTAGGATCTTGCCTTCCGAGCCGCGCTCGCCAAAGCCGCCGGGAACCAGGATGCCATGCACCTTTTCCAGCCACGGCGTCGGGTCTTCCTTCTCGAAGATCTCGCTCTCGATCCAGTCGAGCTTGACCTTGACGCGGTTGGCCATGCCGCCATGCGACAGCGCCTCGATCAGCGATTTGTAGGCGTCCTTGAGGCCGGTGTACTTGCCGACGACCGCAATGGTGACCTCGCCTTCCGGATTGTGGATGCGGTTGGACACCGCCTGCCAGGGCTCCATGCGCGGCTTTGGTGCCGGATCGATACCGAAGGCGGCCAGTACTTCCGAATCGAGCCCTTCCCTGTGGTACGCCATCGGCACGTCATAGATGTGCGGCACGTCGAGCGCCTGGATGACGGCACTTTCCCTGACATTGCAGAACAGCGACAGTTTTCTGCGCTCTTCCTTGGGAATGTCGCGATCGGCGCGAACCAGCAGGATGTCGGGCGCGATGCCGATGCCGCGCAATTCCTTGACCGAATGCTGGGTCGGCTTGGTCTTCAACTCGCCGGCCGTCGGGATGTAGGGCATCAAGGTCAGATGCACATAAACCGCGTTGTTGCGCGGCAAATCATTGCCGAGTTGGCGGATGGCCTCAAGGAAAGGCATCGCCTCGATGTCGCCGACCGTGCCGCCGATCTCGCACAGCACGAAGTCGTAATCGTCATTGCCGTCGAGGACGAAGTTCTTGATCTCGTCGGTGACGTGCGGAATGACCTGCACTGTGGCGCCGAGATAGTCGCCACGCCGCTCGCGCTCGATGATGTTCTTGTAGATGCGGCCGGTGGTGATGTTGTCCTGCTGATTGGCCGAGCGGCCGGTGAAGCGCTCATAGTGGCCAAGATCGAGATCGGTCTCCGCACCGTCATCGGTGACGAAAACCTCGCCATGCTGGTAAGGCGACATCGTTCCGGGGTCGACATTGAGATAGGGATCGAGCTTTTTGATGCGTGCGCGATAACCTCGCGCCTGCAAGAGAGCCCCAAGGGCCGCTGCAGCTATGCCTTTTCCAAGTGAGGAAACCACGCCGCCTGTGATGAATACATATCGCGCCATGGGAGTCATCGCTTAACGCGGCCGAATTGATTCCGCCAGAGAAAAAACCGCCGCTGAGGCTTTTTCCAGAGAAGGCGCGATAGTCCCGGGCTGCGAGACTGTTGTTTTTGGTCAAAACAAAAGGGCCGGCAGAAGCCGGCCCTTTCGGCAGGTTTATGAAAGCGTCAGATGATGACGACCTTGGTGCCGACCCTGACGCGGCTATAGAGATCCATGACGTGCTCGTTGATCATACGGAAGCAGCCATTGGAGGCGCTGGTTCCGATCGACTGCGGCGCGATGGTGCCGTGGATGCGCAGATGCGTGTCCTTCTTGCCGTCATAGAGATAGATGGCGCGAGCGCCGAGCGGGTTCTGACCGCCGCCGGGCATGCCGTCCTTGTATTGGCCATAGTGCTTGGGCTCGCGCTTCTGCATATCGAGCGTCGGGATCCAGCGCGGCCATTCCTGCTTGTCGCCAACCGCAACATTGCCCTTGAACTGCAGGCCTTCGCGGCCAACTGCGATCGCATAACGGCGCGCGGTCGAAGATGATTCGACGAGGTAGAGGCGGCGCGCGCTGGTGTCGATGACGATCGTGCCCGCTGCGTAGCCGGAGAATTCGACCTCTTGCGGCACGAATTCAGGCTTCACCTTGAATTGCTTCTTGGCTTCGCGCTTGGCAAGCGCCTGGTCGAGCGCGCGCGTCTCGGGAAGATAGGCAATCGAGGACGCGGACGAGCCACCGAACAGGCCGGCGAAAAGCCCACCGCTCCTCGGCTTCTGGCCAGGGGCCTCGCTGCGCAGTTCGCCATTGTTGCCGGTCAGCGCCACGTTCATCGCTTCGGCAGGGATCGGCTCGGCCGACTGGATCGGCTCGATCGGCGCGATCGGGTCAACCGGCGTGATGATTTTGGTGATCTTCTTGCCCGGCTTGGCGTCGGCGACCACGACCGGCTTACCCTTGCTGGCCAGGAATGCCTGGCGCTGGGCGTCGGACTTGGCTTTCGCCGCCTCGCGCATCGCCAGCTTGCGTGCCTCGAGCGCCTTGGCGCGGGCGAGATCCCTGTCGGCGGCGATCTTGTCTTCGAGCTTGCCGATTTGAGCAAGGTCGTCAGAGGTCGGGTTTTTCTTTTTCTTGAGAAGCTTCAGCTGCGCCGCATCGCTTTTGGCGGCGACGTTGATGACAGCGGTTTTGCCAACCGACTGCGGTGAGGTCATTGCCGGAGTGCCGGCGAAAGCCGCGGTGCTCATGCCGAATACGGCACAGAACCCCAAGAAAATGAAGCTGCGAAGCTGCATGGCGAAGATCCGATCGTTCAATGCTTGTTGCCCACGGCGTCGCCCGACGTCCCCCAAGGACGCCGAAAGTGCCGCTCGCAATCTATAATCGAAGTGCTTGAGAGGCCTCAAGCGCCGCGTGCGGTCGAATCTTCGTGATCGCGTGGCATTTGCCGCGACTGTGTTGAAACAACAACAGATCGCGGCATCTGACCCTAAAGCGCGTAGCGTGGAACGTGATCCACGCGACGCTTCAGGTGTTTTGTTTCACGCATGTCGTAGCCCCAGGACCGAAGTCACTTTTGGGCGACATACCTGCTGACTACTGGTTCGGAACCTGCGGGGTGACCGGCAAGGTAACGCCGTTGCCAGCCGGCGGCGTGGCCGAATCGGTCGCCGGCGGCGTCGCCGGGGCTGTGGCGGGAGCGGCTGCCGGTGGCGTCGTGGCGGCACCGTTGCCTGAAGGCGCCGCTGGGGCGGTGTTGCCGGAAGGCGGCGTCGGCGCTGTGGTGCCGGGCAGCTGGTTGAGCACGCCATTGCCGCTTTCGGCCGGCACCCGATCGAGAATGTCGATCGGTTTTTCGCTGTAGCGGGCAATGATCGAGAGTGTCAGCGACGTCACGAAGAAAGCCGCCGCCAGGATCGCCGTCGCCCGCGTCAATGCGTTGGCCGCACCGCGCGCGGTCATGAAACCGGAACCGCCGCCGATGCCGAGGCCGCCGCCTTCGGAACGCTGCAGCAGCACCACGCCGACAAGGGCGAGCACGACCATGAGGTGGATGACGATCAGTACGGTTTCCATATTTTATCCTGGCAAGCCCTTGCCGCTCCCTGGCGATCAGGGCCGGTGATTTGGAGGCGGCTCCATACAATGCTTTAACGGCATTTCCAAGCCCGTGGCCGGAATATGGGAAGCAATACGCCCTTTGCAACGATTTCCGCCGCGGTGCGGCGTTTCATAAGCCGGCGACGGAACCGCCGAGCTACGCGATATTCTGGTAGGCCTCGGCAATGCCCAGAAAATCCGCCGCCTTCAGGCTGGCGCCGCCGACCAGCGCGCCGTCGACATTCTTCACGCCAAGCAGTTCGACCGCATTGGACGGCTTGACCGAGCCGCCATAGAGGATGCGGATCTTGGCGGCCACTGCCGCACCCAGTCCTGCCGACAGTTTCTCGCGGATATGCGCATGCGCCTCCGCCACGTCGTCGGCGGTCGGCGTCAGGCCGGTGCCGATCGCCCATACCGGCTCATAGGCGATGACCGTATTGGCGGCCGTCGCACTTGGCGGCACCGACCCGGCGACCTGGCGCGACAGCACGTCGAGCGCCGCGCCCGCTTCGCGCTCGGCCTTGGTTTCGCCGATGCAGACGATGGCGACAAGCCCTGCCCGCCACGCTGCCGACGCCTTGGCCTGGACGATGGCATCGTCCTCGCTGCGCTGTTCGCGGCATTCGGAGTGACCGACGATGACGTGGCTGGCGCCGGCATCCTTCAGCATTTCGGCCGAGACGCAGCCGGTGAAGGCGCCGCTTTCCTTGATGTGGCAATCCTCGCCGCCGGCCCGGACTGGCGTACGCGACAGGATTTCGGCCGCGCGCGACAGCAAGGTCGACGGCACGCAGATCAACGCTTCGGTCTCGGCGTCGAGCCCGCTCATGAAGCCGTTGCCGATCGTCCTGAGCTCGTTCAGCGAGGCGCTGGTGCCGTTCATTTTCCAGTTGCCGGCAACGAGCGGTCGAATTCCTGGCGTCATGGGATCTGGTTCTCCGGGCGACATTGGGGTCTCGCCCTCCCTATCAAAATCAGGCCACAAAGCAATCGACAGTAAGCCGGAAGGGCGCTATTGCGCTTGTTTCAGACTCGGTCGCACACGAAAGTGCGAAAAAATCGGAAGTAACAATGCTTGGTATATTGAGAAACGCGGCAGGGACCTGGGTCGCGAAAGGGCTGCTGTTGCTGCTGGTGTTGAGCTTTGCCGCCTGGGGCATCTCCAGTCAGCTGGTGAGCCAATTGGGTGGCCATCATGCGGTGATCACCGCCGGCGGCACAACCGTCTCGATCAATGAATACCGCCTCGCCTATGATCGCCAGATCAGCCTGTTGCAGCAGCAGATCGGCCAGCGCATCAGCCGCGAGCAGGCCAAGGCCTATGGCATCGACAACCAGGTGCTGGCGCAACTTGTATCGGGCGCTGTGCTCGACGAACAGGCGCGCAAGCTCGGGCTCGGCTTCTCCAAGGACCGGCTGGCCGAACTGACGTGGCAGGAACCTGCTTTCCAGGGTCCGAATGGCCAGTTCGACCGCCGGCTATTCGAGTCCCGGCTTCGCGACCTCGGCATGCGGCCGGAGGACTATCTGAAGAACCGTGCCCAGGTGGCGGTACGCCAGCAGATCGTCGAAGCGGTTTCGGACGGCCTCAAGGCGCCGGACACCTTCTTCAAGGCGGTCGCGCTCTACCGCGGCGAAGACCGCACCATCGATTACCTGACCTTGCCGAAGGCGCTGGTCGAGCCGATCGAGGCGCCGGCCGACAGCGCGCTCCAGACCTATTTCGACGCCAACAAGAAGACCTATGCGGCGCCCGAATACCGCAAATTCTCCTATGTCCGGCTTGAGCCCGCAGACATCATGGACATCAGCGCCGTGACCGACAGCCAAGTCAGCGATGACTACAACAAGAACAAGGGGCGCTACACCACGCCGGAAATGCGTACCATCGAACAGCTGGTGTTTCCTTCGGCGGACGCCGCCAAGGCGGCATCCGATTCGCTGAAGACGGGCGCCACTTTCGACAAGATCGTCACCGCGCAGGGCAAGACCCCCGCCGACACGCTGCTCGGCACGCTGTCCAGGGACAAGATCGCCGACAAGGCGGTCGCCGATGCCGCCTTCGCGCTTGCCGTCAACGAAGTCAGCCCGGTCGTCCAGGGCGCCTTCGGCCCGGTCCTTTTGCGTGTCACCGAGATCAAGCCGGAAGTGGTCAAGCCGCTAGCCGAAGTGTCCGAACAGATCCGCAAGGATCTGGCGCTGGGCGAAGCAAGCCGCATCCTGCTCGACGTACACGACAATTACGAAGACACCCGCGCCGCCGGCAGCACGCTCGCAGAAGCCGCCGCCAAGCTGAAGCTGAAGGACGTCACCGTCGAGGCCATCGACCGCACCGGTCTCAAGCCGGACGGAACCATCATCAAGGACCTGCCGGCCTCGCCGGACCTGATCAAGGCGGTGTTCGACGCCGAACCCAACACCGAGAACGAAGCCCTGACCACGCCAGACAACGGCTTCGTCTTCTACGAACTGACCTCGATCACGCCGGCGCGCGACCGCACGCTGGACGAGGTTCGCGCAAGAGTGGTCGCCGACTGGACGACCGAGGAAACGACCAAGCGGCTGACCGCGAAGGCCGACGAGCTCGAAAAGCGCCTCAAGGCGGGTACGACGCTTGACGTGATTGCCGGTGAGCTCAAGCTCGAAAAGCAGACCAAGCGCGGCGTGAAGCGCGAGGCCGACGATGTCGATTTCGGCAAGGACGGCGCGGCAGCGATGTTTGGCGTCGGCGAAGGCGGCACCGGGCTGATCCCCTCGCCCACTGGCGACGGCCAGATCCTGTTCAAGGTCGCCGAAGTGTTCGAGCCGGCCGGAGCCGAAGCCAGTTCGGTGCCGGACGATGCGCAGAAATCCTTCACGCAAGGCATGTCCGACGATTTGCTCGACCAGTTGGTGGCGCAGTTGCAGACGCAGTACTCTGTCACCGTCGACCAGGTCGCCGTTGCCCAAGCCCTAGCCCAATGAGCGCACTGAAGATCCATATCGCCAAGGTCGCCACAGGCAGCGCGCTTTCGTTTGAGGAAGCGCGCGAAGCTTTCGACATCATCATGTCGGGCGACGCGACGCCCGGCCAGATCGGCGGCTTCCTGATGGCGCTGCGCGTACGCGGCGAGACGGTGAGCGAGATTTCCGGCGCCGTCGCCACCATGCGCGCCAAGATGCTGCGCGTCGAAGCCCCTGAAGGCGCCATCGATATCGTCGGCACCGGCGGCGACAATTCGCACTCGGTCAACATTTCGACGGCTTCGGCCTTCGTCATTGCCGGCAGCGGCGTGCCGGTGGCCAAGCACGGCAATCGCGGCCTGTCGTCGCTGACGGGCGCCGCCGATGTGCTGGTCGCGCTGGGCGTCAGGATCGACATCCCGCCGGAAACCATCGGCCGCTGCATCCATGAGGCCGGCGTCGGCTTCATGTTCGCGCCGGCGCATCACCCGGCGATGAAACATGTCGGCCCGACCCGCGTCGAGCTCGGCACGCGCACCATCTTCAACCTGCTCGGACCGCTGTCCAATCCGGCCGGCGTCAACAGGCAGATGGTCGGCGTGTTCCTGCCGGAATGGATCGCGCCAGTGGCTGAGACGCTGAAGGCGCTGGGCACCGAGCATGCCTGGGTCGTGCATGGCGACGGCTATGACGAGATCACCACCACCGGCGAGACGCAAGTTGCGGAACTGGCCGGTGGCGAGATCCGTCATTTTACGCTCACCCCGGAAGCGGTCGGCCTGCAGCGCCACACCAAGGACGAGCTGCGCGGCGGCGACGCCGCCTACAACGCCAAGGCGCTGCGCGACATGCTGGGCGGTGATGCCGGGGCCTATCGCGACACGGTGCTGATGAATGCCGGCGCCGGCATGGTGGTATCAGGCAAGGCAACGACCCTTGCCGACGGCATTGCGGCAGCGGTGCAGGCCATCGACAGCGGCCGGGCGCTGGGCGTGCTCGACAGGCTGGTCGAGATTTCGAACGGATAGGGCCGTGGCTGACATTCTGCGCAAGATCGAGGCCTACAAGCGCGACGAGATCGCGGCGGCAAAGGCGCGGATACCGCTGGCCGAGATCAAGGCGCGAGCCAAGGATGCCGATGCACCGCGTGGCTTTCTGAGGGCGCTCGAGGCGAAGCGCAGGTCGGGCAGCTTCGGCTTGATCGCCGAAATCAAAAAAGCAAGCCCTTCCAAAGGGTTGATCCGCGAAGATTTCGACCCGCCGGCGCTGGCGCAAGCCTATGAGAAAGGCGGCGCCGCTTGTCTTTCGGTGCTGACCGATGCACCGTCGTTCCAGGGCGCACCGGAATTTCTCACCAATGCCCGCAAGGCCGTGTCCCTGCCCGCGCTGCGCAAGGATTTCCTGTTCGATCCTTACCAGGTCTACGAGGCCCGCGCCTGGGGCGCCGATGCCATCCTGATCATCATGGCCAGCGTCGACGATGCGCTGGCGAGCGAACTGGAAGCAACCGCATTCGAACTCGGTATGGATGCGCTGATCGAAGTGCATGACGAGGCCGAGACGCAGCGCGCGGTCAAACTGTCATCGCAGCTGATCGGCATCAACAACCGCAATCTGAGAACATTCGAGACCAGCCTCGAAACCTCGGAACGGCTGGCGTCGATGGTGCCGGGTGGCCGCTTGCTGGTCAGCGAGAGCGGTATTTTCACCCATGACGATTGCCTCAGGATGCAAAAGACCGGCATCAGCACCTTCCTCGTCGGCGAAAGCCTGATGCGGCAAGAGGATGTGGCGGCGGCAACGCGCCTGCTTTTGACCGGCAAGGCGACTGCCGAGGTAGCTTGACAATGACAAGCGCCCTCACCCATCTCGGCGCCAAGGGCGAGGCCAATATGGTCGATGTCGGCGACAAGGAAGAGACGACACGCACGGCGATCGCCGAAGGCTTTGTCTCGATGCGGCCCGAAACCTTGCAAATGATCCTCGACGGCGACGCCAAGAAGGGCGATGTGCTGGGCACCGCGCGCATCGCCGGCATTATGGCGGCCAAGAAGACGCATGAGCTGATCCCGCTCTGTCATCCGCTGCTGTTGACCAAGGTGTCGGTCGACATCGAACCGGACGACGCCCTGCCCGGTCTCAGGGTCACAGCACTCGCCCGCGTCACCGGCAAGACCGGCGTCGAGATGGAGGCGCTGACCGCGGCGTCGGTGGCGTGCCTGACCATTTACGACATGGCCAAGGCGGCCGATCGCGCCATGGTGATTTCCGGTATAAGGCTGGTCGAAAAGACCGGCGGCAAATCCGGCGACTACAAGGTGGCTGAAGATAAGGCGGGCGCCTGATGGCGCTTGTCCCGGTCGCCGAGGCGCTTGAGCGCCTGCTGGAAGGCGCTGTTGCGTTGCCCGGCGAAAGCGTCGCGCTGGCGGATGCGGCCGGCCGGGTGTTGGCGGAACCTGTCGTGGCGCTGCGTACTCAGCCGCCTTTCAATGCATCCGCCATGGACGGCTATGCCGCGCGAGCCGAGGATGTGGCGTCCGCCCCGGCGCGGCTTTCGGTGATCGGCATGGCGCCGGCCGGGCGCGGCTTTGCCGGCGCAGTCGGCAAGGCACAGGCCGTGCGCATCTTCACCGGCGCACCGCTGCCGGAAGGCGCCGACACCATCGTCATCCAGGAAAATGTCAGGGATCTCGGCGGCGGCCAGATCGAAGTGATTGAGCCGACGGCGAAAGACCGCAACATCCGCCGCCGCGGGCTGGATTTTACGCAAGGCGACGTCCTCTTGAAAAAAGGCCGCGTGCTCGATCCGGCGGCGCTGTCGCTGGCGGCGTCGGCGAACCATCCGACGCTGAACGTGGTCAGACGCCCACTGGTCGCCATCATCGCCACCGGCGACGAATTGCTGCCGCCGGGCAGCGAACTTGGCCCCGACCAGATCATCTCGTCCAACGCCTATGGCGTCGCAGCAGCCGCGCAGTCGGTCGGCGCCAGCGCTCTCGATCTCGGCATCGCTGCTGACCGCAAGGAGGCGATCGCGGCGTTGGTAAAAAAGGCCGTCGCGGCAAAGGCCAATGTCATTGTCACGCTCGGCGGCGCCTCGGTCGGCGACCACGATCTCGTGCACGACGTGCTCACCGGCGAAGGCATGAAGCTCGATTTCTGGAAGCTCGCCATGCGACCGGGCAAGCCGCTGATGTTCGGGCGGCTGGGCGATATCCGGTGCATCGGCCTGCCCGGCAATCCGGTGGCGAGCCTGGTCTGTTCGCAACTGTTCCTGAAGCCGCTGCTGGCGCAGCTCGGCGGCCGCACGCACCGGCAGGACATCCGCCATGCGCAGCTTGGCGCCGCCATGCCGGCCAATGATCTCAGGCAGGACTATGTGCGCGCGGTGGTCCGCGAAGAAGCCGGTGCCTTGGTGGCAACCCCGTTCGGCATCCAGGATTCCTCGATGCTGAGAATGCTGGCCGATGCCAATGGGCTGATCGTGCGCGAGCCCTTCGCTCCAGCGGCAGAAGCGGGCGCGACCTGCAGCGTCCTGATGTTACGCTGAAGAGCAAGCGCCCAAGCCGTTAATTCTAAGAGACGAAACCGGGTTCTATTCCGCTAGCAATGTCCGCGTCAGCGGATGTGTCGGATCGGCAAGCCCGTCGACGATGCTGAAATGATGCCGGTCCGGCTCGACCACCGTGCTGGTCATGGCGCCGAGACCAGTCCAGATGTTGGCGAGCAACGCATTCTGGCGCAGGAACTCCGCCCGCTCGCCGCCGCCGGCCCAGCAGGTGATGCGTGTGCCCTCCATCGGGCGCAGCAGCGCCGGGCTTTCGGCCAATGCTTCCGCTTCATCGATGGCCAGTGTCGCGTTCATGGCGGTGCGCATGATCGGCCGCAGGTCATGGACTCCGGAGATCGAGACGACATTGCGCACGCGGCCGGCCGCATCGGCGGCCAGAGGGCTCGTCGTGGTCACCATCCTCGACGCGAGATGGCCGCCCGCGGAATGCCCGGTCAGCATCACGGGACCGCCGACCATCGTCGCCGCCTTGCCGATCGCCGCAGCGATTTCCCTGACGATGCCGGAAATGCGTATGTCGGGACAAAGCGTGTAAGTCGGCATTGCCACGGCAAAGCCGCTGGCGACCGCGCCATTGGCCAGATGCGACCAGGGGTTCTTGTCGAACGCCTTCCAGTAGCCGCCATGGATGAAGACGACGAGCCCTTTGGGCATGGCGTCGGGAAGGAACAGATCGAGCCGGTTGCGCGGGCTGTCGCCATAGGCAATGTCGAGCTTGGCCCGGCCCGCCGCCGACAGGGTGTCGCGAAAAGCCTGTGCAGGCGCGTCCCACGCGGCCGGCCAGCGACTGCTGCCGGCGATGTTGTCGCCATTGGCGTAGGCATCGTCCCAATCGGCAACACGATGTTCGAGCATCTGCACCCCTCCCGGATGGCTTCATTTCAGTCGACAGGAATGGCCGCCGAACAGGACGGCGTCAATGCTACGACCAAAAACATTTTAGGCTTGAAACAAATTTCGACTGGTGCGATCCTGTGACTTGTTCAGCCATGGGCGTGAGGCAGACAGGGGCAGCCGCAAAATGCTTGGGCCATCAGCGCATATCGACACATTCACGCGCGACCACCTGCCGCCGTCGGATCAATGGCCGGAGTTTTTGCTCGACGGCTTCCATTATCCCGACCACATAAACGCCGGCGTCGAATTGACCGACAGGCTGGTCGAAAAGGGTTTTGGCGATCACACCGCGCTGATCGGCAATGGCCGCCGCCGCACCTACAAGGAACTGTCCGACTGGACCAACAGGCTCGCCCATGCGCTGGTCGAGAACTATGGCGTCAAGCCGGGCAACCGGGTGCTGATCCGCTCGGCCAACAACCCGGCCATGGTCGCCTGCTGGCTGGCCGCCACCAAGGTTGGCGCGGTGGTCGTCAACACCATGCCGATGTTGCGTGCCGGCGAACTCGCCAAGATTGTCGACAAGGCGGAAATAACGATCGCACTTTGCGATACAAGGCTGATGGACGAGATGACCGCCTGCGCCAAGGGCAGTGCCTATCTCAAGCAGGTCATCGGCTTCGACGGTACCGCCAACCATGACGCCGAACTCGATCGCGCCGCCCTCGACAAGCCGGTCACCTTCACCGCCGTCAACACCGGCCGCGACGATGTCGCCCTGCTCGGCTTCACCTCCGGCACGACAGGCGTGCCGAAGGCGACGATGCATTTCCACCGGGACCTGCTGATCATTGCCGACGCCTATGCCCGCGAAATCCTCGAGGTGACGCCGGACGACATCTTTGTCGGCTCCCCGCCCCTCGCCTTTACCTTTGGCCTTGGCGGGCTTGCCATCTTTCCCCTGCGCTTTGGCGCTGCAGCGACGCTGCTGGAACAAGCGACGCCGCCCAATATGATCCTCATCATCGAGACCTACAAAGCGACCATTTCCTTCACCGCGCCTACTGCCTATCGCGCCATGCTCAAGGCTATGGACGAAGGTGCTGACCTGTCCTCGCTGCGCGTCGCGGTTTCGGCCGGCGAGACGCTGCCGGCGCCTGTGTTCGAGGAATGGACGCAGAAGACCGGCAAGCCGATCCTCGACGGTATCGGCGCCACCGAGATGCTGCATATCTTCATCTCCAACCGCTTCGACGACATGAAGCCGGCCTCCACCGGCAAGGCCGTCGGCGGCTATCAGGCACGCATCGTCGATGACGAGATGCGGGAGCTTCCGCGCGGCTTTACTGGCCGGCTGGCGGTGCGCGGCCCGACCGGCTGCCGCTACATGGCCGATGCCAGGCAGAAGGAATACGTCCGCGATGGCTGGAACCTCACCGGCGACACTTTCACCCAGGACGAGGACGGCTTCTTCCACTTCGCCGCGCGCTCCGACGACATGATCGTCAGCGCCGGCTACAACATCGCCGGTCCCGAAGTCGAAGCGGCGCTGCTTTCGCATCCCGACGTCGCCGAATGCGCGGTGACCGGAGCCGAG
The DNA here is from genome assembly GCA_900472295.1 of Hyphomicrobiales bacterium. Lineage (GTDB taxonomy): Bacteria > Pseudomonadota > Alphaproteobacteria > Rhizobiales > Rhizobiaceae > Mesorhizobium. Next base: position 298,327 of record UCIA01000002.1, read on the forward strand.
GACCGCGAGCGCGGCCAGATCGTCGAGGCGCATATCGTGCTGGTGCAAGGTGTTTCGCCGGACGCATTGACCGTCAAACGCCTGCAGGATCACGTCAAGGCAACGATCGCGCCGTACAAATATCCGCGTTCGGTGAAGTTCATCGACGCCTTGCCCAAGACCCAGACCGGCAAAATCCAGCGCTTCCGGCTGCGCGCGGAGAAGAGCAATTGAGCCAGCCCTACGATCCGGCTTCCGATGGCGCGCAGATGTCGTTCAAGGAGCGCATGTCCTACAGCGACTATCTGCACCTGGAGAAAGTGCTCGACGCGCAGGCGCCGCTGTCTTCGGCCCATGACGAGATGCTGTTCATCATCCAGCATCAGACATCGGAATTGTGGATGAAGCTGGCTTTGCACGAGATCGGCGCCGCGATCGGCTCAATCCGCGCCGACCGCCTCGAACCGAGCTTCAAGATGCTGTCGCGCGTCGCGCGCATCTTCGAGCAGCTCAACAATGCCTGGGATGTGCTGCGCACGATGACGCCGAGCGAATACACCGAGTTTCGCGACGCGCTCGGCCAATCCTCGGGCTTCCAGTCCTGGCAATACCGCGCCATCGAGTTCATGGCCGGCAACCGCAACCTCGCCATGCTCGGCCCGCACAAGCACCAGCCCGATCTCACGGACAGGCTGGAGGCGATCCTGGCCACACCGTCGCTCTATGACGAGGCGCTGCTGCTGCTGGCCCGCAACGGCTTCGACATCGGCGCCGATGCCAGGCGCACCGACTGGCGCGAGACGCGCGGCGAGAACGAAGAGGTGCTGGTTGCCTGGCAAACCGTCTACCGCGACCCGCAGCGCTACTGGATGCTCTACGAACTGGCCGAGAAGCTGGTCGATTTCGAGGATTACTTCCGCCGCTGGCGTTTCAACCACGTCACCACGGTCGAGCGCATCATCGGTCTGAAGCGCGGCACCGGCGGCACCTCAGGCGCATCCTATCTCAAGAAGATGCTTGAGGTCGTGCTGTTTCCGGAGCTCTGGACGGTTCGCACCCGGCTCTAGAGCATCTCACCGTTTCACTGAAACGGCGAACCGCTCTATCTCTTTGTTTTTTAGCAATTTCCGGACGGAAAACCGCTCACACTTTTCCTGGAATTGCTCTGGTTTCTCAGGTAACCGCGGTCTTCACCGCGAAGCGGGCGTCCTGCCAGGCGCCGGTGCGCAGAATATCCTCCAGCACGTCGACTGCCTGCCAGACATCGCCATAGCCGACATAGAGCGGCGTGAAGCCGAAACGGATGGTCGACGGCGCTCGGAAATCGCCGATCACGCCGCGCTCGATCAGCGCGCGCATCACCTGATAGCCATGCGGGTGGAGAAACGACACCTGGCTGCCGCGCTGGCTGCCGTCGCGAGGGCTTTCCAGTTCAAGCCCGTAGGCGGCGCATCTGGCTTCGACGAGCTGGATGAACAGGTCGGTCAGCGCGATGCTTTTTCTGCGCACCGCCGCCATGTCGACATCGTTCCAGATATCGAGCGCGCCCTTGAGCGCCCGCATCGACAGCACCGGCTGCGTTCCGCACAGGAACCGGCGGATGCCGCTGCCGACGGCAAAACCCTGCTCGAAGGCAAAGGGCCGCGCATGGCCCCACCAGCCGCTGAGCGGCTGGTGGACATCGCCATGGTGGCGCTCGGCGGCGTAGATGAAGGCCGGCGAGCCCGGGCCGCCATTGAGGTATTTGTAGGTGCAGCCGACGGCGAAATCGGCATTGGCGCGGTCGAGTTCGACCGGCAAGGCGCCGGCGGTGTGGCAGAGATCCCAGATGATCAGCGCGCCGGATTCATGCGCCTTGCGCGTCAGCGCCGCCATGTCGCGCAACTGGCCGGATTTGTAGTTGACGTGGTTGACCAGGATGACGGCAACGCTGTCGTCGATCAGCTCCTCGATTGCAGCCGCGTCGACGCCCTCCAGCCGCAGCCGCGTTCCCGGCCGGGTCGAGGCCACGCCTTCGGCCATGTAGAGGTCGGTGGGGAAACTGTCGCCCTCGGCAACGATGACCGACCGATCCGGCCGCATGCCGAGCGCTGCGTGCAACAGCTTGTAGATGTTGATCGAGGTTGTGTCGCAGACCACCGTCTGCCCGGCAGCCGCGCCGATCAACCGTCCGAGCTGATCGCCGAGTTCGACCGGCATGTTGAACCAGCCAGCGGTGTTCCAGGCGCGAATGAGATCCTGCGCCCATTCCTGCGTGGCGGCCTGCTGCAGTTGCCTGAAGACGGCTGGTGACGCGGCACCCAGCGAATTGCCGTCGAGATAGATCACGCCCTGCGGCAAGACAAAGTGTTCGCGCATGGACCGCAGCGGGTCGGCGGCATCCATCGCTTCGATTGCAGCGAGATCGGGTGTCATGCTCATGATCCGGCGCCCCCTCCGTGGACATTCGGCGGAGCCTGCCCGCCCAAACATGCCGGCGATCTTGAGCGGTCGCCTTTGAGCTGTCAAACATTATATATAATTTACGCAATGAAAGGCTTTGATATATAATCAACACTGCGCAGCGTATTGAATGGGTCACGATGCCTAGTGACGAGCAGTCATCGAAGACGGAAGCGGCCTATCGGCTGCTCAGGCGCGATATTCTTGCCACTCGCCTAGCGCCTGCCGCGCCGTTGAAGCTGAGCACGCTGCGCGACACCTATGGCATCGGCTGGACGCCGTTGCGCGAGGCGCTGTCGCGGCTGGAGGCCGAACGGCTGGTGACCGCCATCAGCAACCGTGGCTTTGCTGTCGCTCCCGTCTCTCGGGCCGAACTCGAGGATCTGACGCGGGCGCGGCTGGTGGTCGAACTGCCCTTGCTGGTGGAATCGATCGAGAAAGGCGACCGCCAGTGGGAAGACGCGGTCGTTGCCGCCCATTATCGCCTCTCACGGTGCGGGTCCGTTTTCGACGATCCCTCGGATGATGCCGTCGATGCCTGGTACGAGAAACATGATGCCTTCCATGCGGCGCTGCTCAGTGCTGCGACATCCAGCTGGCTGCTGCGCTTCAATGCGACGATCTCCGACCAATTGCATCGCCACCATCGCTTCCTGGGCCTGACCCCGACGCTGCGCGCGGCCGCCGGCCGCAAGGATGGACACCGGAAGGCCATGGCCGCCCTGCGCGACGCTGTGGCGATCGAACACCACACCGCACTGATGGAGGCAGCCCTTGATCGCGACACTGAGCGCGCGAGAACAATGATGACAGCTCACGTCGGCTACACGCTGCAGGTCTATTCCCAGAGTGAACCGGGCGTGGATGCGGCGCAGCCCCATCCGAAAAGGAAGCGACGATCCGGCAAGGCGTGAGTTGAGGCCGATGGCGCAGACCGTCGGCCCTTTGCCTCGTTTCACACCGTTGCCGAGAAACGAGCGCAGGCGCCATTTGCGGCACGCGGGACGTTATGCTGAACAAAACGTCAACACATTCATTAAACTTTAAATGGTTGCGGAACACAACTGGAACAGATAGTGTTTGTTCTGGGTTTGTTTTTTCTGATTCTGGTTTCAGAACCCCTGGGGGCCGCGATGCTGACGCGTAAACAACATGAACTCCTGATGTTCATCCATGAACGCCTGAAGGAGAGCGGAATCCCGCCGTCTTTCGACGAAATGAAGGAGGCGCTCGACCTCGCTTCGAAGTCCGGCATCCACCGCCTGATCACGGCACTTGAGGAACGCGGTTTCATTCGCCGGCTGCCGAACCGGGCGCGCGCGCTGGAAGTGCTGCGATTGCCGGACTCGATCGCACCCGGCCTCAATGCGGCGAAGAAGTTCTCGCCCAGCGTCATTCAGGGCAGTCTCGGCCAGGGCGGCCAAGGCGGAATGGGCCAAGGCGGTCTCGGCCGCCAGATCAAGCCGTCCTCTTCATCGCGTATGGCCGGCAACGACGACGCCGTTTCTGCAGTGTCGATCCCGGTAATGGGCCGCATCGCGGCCGGTGTGCCGATCGACGCCATCCAGCATCAGACGCATTCGATCTCGGTGCCGCCCGACATGATCATGGGCGGCGAGCACTACGCGCTCGAGGTCAAGGGCGATTCGATGATCGAGGCCGGCATTTTCGACGGCGATACGGTCATCATCCGCAATGCCGACACCGCTCAGCCTGGCGAGATCGTGGTGGCGCTGGTCGACGAGGAGGAAGCGACCCTGAAACGCTTCCGTCGCAAGGGCGCCTCGATCGCGCTGGAAGCCGCCAACCCGGCCTACGAGACCCGCATCTTCGGGCCGGATCGGGTCAAGGTGCAGGGCAAGCTGGTCGGACTGATCCGGCGTTACTGAGCAATTCCAGGAAAAGTGCGCAGCGGTTTTCCGTCCGGAATTGCGTGAAAGCAAAGGCAGTAGCGGTCAGCGACCGCTACTGAGCCGGCTTCTTCGGCGGCCTTTCCGACTGCTTGTAAGGCGGCAGGCCGCGTGCTTCGCGGGAGAAGCGGCGTTGCTCGTGCCAGGGACGATACGGCTTGTCGACAGCGAAGCGGATGGTTGGTGCTGCCGCTGCCGATTGCGGGTCGAAGAAGACGGCCGCACTGCCGTCGCGGGCAAGCTGCTTCTTTGTCACGACCAGCACCAGCGGGTCCCGGCACGGATTGTAGGCCGTGGCGTCGTCGATGACGATCAGGCTGGCGAAGGCGCAGGCCGGCCGCGCTGTCTTGCGGTCTTTCGCAAGCGCTACGATGGCGCCGGACGGGTGCCGCGCAATACAGAGATCACCGACGCAATAGAAGGGCGAGCCGGGCGGCAGATCGAGCGGATCGATGTCGAACCGGGTGTCTGTCGCCTCGAAGGTCTCGGGCTGAATGATGGTTTCGGCCCGCAGTGCCCGTTTCCAATTGTCGGTGGTGAATTCGTTGGAGCGTTCGCGGTTGAGGGCGAGCTCGCCGCCGCCGATCGGCACCGCCACCAGATGCGCATCCTCTGAAATGAGCACGTCAGGCGTACGCACCTGCGGCACTGTCAACAGGCCGGCCAGCGCGAAAGGCACGGCCGCGAGCCTCAGCCAGGTGGTGGCCATGGTGGCGATGACGAGGGCAACCGTCACCAGCAGCACCGAGTGGATGGAAATCAGCCCGACGGCATCGACCGGCGAGCGCTCGGATATCCAGGCCGATATGGCGATCATCGCCGTCAGGCCCTTGCCCATGACATAGAGGAACGGCCCATCGGCGCCGAACGGCATGGCCAGCGCGCTGAGCACGGCAAACGGCATGACCACCAGCGAAACGATCGGCATCACGGCGAGATTGGCGAGCAGGCTGAGCGGCGACACGCGCTGGAAATGCCAGATGGCAAACAGCAAAGTCGAACCGCCGGCGATGATCGAGGTCATCGCGAGGCCGCCCATGGCCAGCGCGAATTTTCGCGACAGGAAGCCGACGAACGAGCGCTTGGCCGGCGGCGGCCTTACTTTGTCGGCGCGGTAGTCGCCCCAACCGGCATAGGCGCCGACAAGGGCGGCGGTGGCGGCAAACGACATCTGGAAACTCGGCCCAACCACCTCATGCGGCGACACCAGGATGACGGCGATGGCCGAGATCGCCAGATTGCGCATGGTGAGCGCGGCTCGGTCGAACAGCACCGCGACCAGCATCACCGCCAGCATGATGAAGCTGCGCTCGGCGGCGACCACGATGCCTGAAATGACGAGATAGGCGGCGATGGAGACGAGTGCTGCCGCAGCCGCATATTTCTTCACCGGCCGGCGCGAGGAGAAATCGGGAAAAAGCGCAAAGGCGCCGCGCAGCAACCCCATGATGGTGCCGGCGACCAGTGCCATGTGCAGGCCGGAAATGGAGATGATGTGATAGATGCCGGTGCGCCGCATCGCCTCGTTGATCTCGTCCGGGATACCGGCGCGCACGCCAACCATCAGGGCCGCGGCAATCTCGCCTTCGGCGCCGCCGATCTTGTCCCTGATATGGTCGGCAATGTTTTCGCGCGCATTCTCGATGGCCGATGACGCCCGTGCGGTCAGCGGCGGCGGCCCGTGCGAGGCAATGGTCTTCGGATTGCCTAGGAAAAAACCGCTGGCGCCGATGCCGGTGAAATAGCTGTCGAAGGAGAAATCGTAGCTGTCAGGCCGCACCGGTCCGGTCGGCGGCAACAGCCTGGCATAACCGGTGATCAGGGAGCCGGCGGTCATGTCAGAGGGAACCGTGCGCGCTGAGACCCGGACCCGCTCCGGCGCGTAGCGCAGCTTGGGATAGGCGGTAGAGATAACGTCGATGGTCAGCCTGACGCGGCCGCTTTCCATCTGTTCGAGGCTGACGACGCGGCCGGTCAACCGTGTCTGGATCTCCGAGCCGAGCATCTGCGTTCCGGCGCGCCATGTCTCGACCTTGGCGGCGACCACGCCTAGCGCGCACAGCATCGCGGCCATGAAACATAGATGCGTCCTCGGCCAGGACCGCGTGGCGAAAGCACAACATGCTGCCAGCACGACAATGGCAATTGGCTGGGCAAAGCCCGGCTCGCTGGCGAGCGAGAAGTAAAGGACAACGCCAGCCGCAAGGAAAACCGGCACCAGTAGGAAGGCGACGCCGCAGTCGAGCTCCGTGCCGGCGGCTACCGCCACGCTGCGGCGAATTGCGGGCCATGTCGAACGGCGCAGCAATGCGCGCAAAGGGGCGCCGGATCGGGGCGCAACGACCGGCGCCAGCGTAGCGCCATCCGGCGACAAAGGCAGGCTGCCTGGGTGCGGCTCAGGCAACGCAACGGGCAGCGGCTCGGCATAGGGAACATCGGCAAACAGCGACCGCTCGCTGACGCCTGTCTCAGCGTCCTCGCCTTGATCCGCACCCCGGCCACGTCCAGCCATCGGGTCTGCCCCTTGCGCCCCAGACCTCCTATGCTACATGAACGCGCAAAGCGCGAAAGTCCGCGCCACCATCTCATGAATTTGCCCGAGAATTGCCATGTCCAAAATTGCCATGTCCAACAGGGTGGTCACCCGTTTTGCCCCCTCGCCCACCGGCTATCTGCACATCGGTGGCGCGCGTACCGCGCTGTTCAACTGGCTGTACGCCAAGCACACCGACGGCACGATGCTGCTGCGCATCGAGGACACCGATCGGGAGCGCTCCACCGACGCGGCGACCCAGGCTATTCTCGATGGGTTGACCTGGCTCGGCCTGTCCTGGGACGGCGGGGCCGTCTCGCAGTTTGAGCGTGCGCCGCGCCACCGAGAGGTGGCCGAGGAGCTGGTGCGCCTGGGCAAGGCCTATTACGCCTACGAAACCCCGGCCGAGCTCGAGGCGATGCGCGAGGCGGCACGCGCCAAGAGCTTGCCGCCGCGCTACAATGGCGCATGGCGCGACCGTGCGCCATCCGAGGCGCCCGCCGGCGTCAAGGGCGCCATCCGCATCAAGGCGCCGACCGAGGGCGAGACCGTGGTGCATGACCGTGTGCAGGGCGAGGTGCGCTTCCCCAACAAGGATCTCGACGATTTCATCATCCTGCGCTCGGACGGTGTCCCGACCTACATGCATGCCGTCGTCGTCGACGACCATGACATGGGCGTCACCCACATTATTCGCGGCGACGATCATCTGACCAATGCCGCGCGCCAGACGGTGATCTACAACGCCATGGGCTGGGAGGTGCCGTCCATGTCGCACATCCCGCTGATCCACGGCGCCGACGGCGCCAAGCTGTCGAAGCGGCATGGCGCGCTCGGCGTCGAGGCATACCGCGCCATGGGCTATCTGCCCGAGGCGCTGCTCAACTATCTCGCGCGCCTTGGTTGGAGCCATGGCGACGACGAGGTGATGTCGATCAAGGACATGATCACCTGGTTCGACATTGGCGACGTCAACAAGGGCGCTGCGCGCTTCGACTTCGCCAAGCTCGATGCGTTGAACGGCGTGCATATGCGCAAGATGGACGACGCCCAGCTGCTCGACATCTTCATCGCCACTCTGCCTTATCTTGAAGGCGGCCCTGCGCTCGCTGCCCGCCTCGACGACACCAGGAAAGCACAGCTGCTGGCCGCTCTGCCTGGCCTGAAGGAACGCGCCAAGACGCTGGTGGAACTGGCCGATGGCGCCGGCTTCCTCTTCGTCGAGCGGCCGCTGCCGATTGATGAGAAGGCTGCGCTCTTGCTCAATGACGATGCCCGCAAGATCCTGCGCGGCGCTCACGAAGCTTTGAACACGCTTACAAGTGACTGGACAGCTGCTACCGCAGAAGCCGCGGTGCGCGAGTTCGCAACCGCTGGCGGCCACAAGCTCGGCGCCGTGGCTCAGCCGCTGAGAGCGGCGCTTACCGGCCGCAGCACCTCGCCCGGCGTGTTCGACGTGCTTGCCGTGCTCGGCCGTGAGGAAAGCCTTGCAAGGATTGCGGATCAAATCGATTAGGAGCGAACTGGCCCAAGAAGATTGGCATTGAAAGGCGCGTATCGCAGTGCAACATTAGACCTTGGCCCAATCTGGCACGCACCTCCCAAAATGCGGTGGCGAGTTCGCGCATTCCGGTGATTTCGACGTGTCGTTCGCAGGACTTGCCTTGCCGGCATAAGGAAGATGAAGGAGTTTGAGAATGAGCGAAGCTGCGACAAAACCGGAAACCGGCGGCAAGACGCATCCGTCGACTGCCACGCTCGAACTTGGCGGCAAGACGCACGAATTCAAGGTGCGAAGCGGCTCGGTCGGACCTGATGTCATCGACATCGGCGCCCTCTACAACACCACCGGCGCCTTTACATATGACCCCGGCTTTACCTCGACGGCGAGCTGCGAGTCGGCGATCACCTTCATCGACGGCGATGCCGGCATTCTGCTGCACCGCGGCTATCCGATCGACCAACTGGCCGAACATGGCGACTTCCTCGAAGTCTGCTACCTCCTGCTTTACGGCGAACTGCCGACCAAGGCGCAGAAGGACGATTTCGATTACCGGGTGACGCGCCACACCATGGTGCACGAGCAGATGTCGCGCTTCTTCACCGGCTTCCGCCGCGATGCGCATCCGATGGCCGTGATGTGCGGCGTGGTCGGCGCGCTGTCAGCCTTCTATCACGACTCCACCGACATTTCGGACCCGTATCAGCGCATGGTCGCCTCGATGCGGCTGATCGCCAAAATGCCGACGATCGCGGCGATGGCCTACAAATACCATATCGGCCAGCCCTTCATTTACCCGAAGAACGAGCTGAATTTCGCCGCCAACTTCCTGCATATGTGCTTTGCGGTGCCGTGCGAGGAATACAAGATCAACCCGGTGCTGGCGCGCGCCATGGAGCGCATCTTCATCCTGCATGCCGACCACGAGCAGAACGCTTCGACCTCGACGGTGCGGCTTGCCGGTTCGTCGGGCGCCAACCCGTTCGCCTGCATCGCCGCCGGCATCGCCTGCCTGTGGGGCCCGGCGCATGGCGGCGCCAACGAGGCCGCGCTCAACATGCTGGGCGAGATCGGCCATGTCGACCACATCCCGGAATTCATCGCCCGCGCCAAGGACAAGAACGATCCGTTCCGGCTGATGGGCTTTGGCCACCGCGTCTACAAGAACTACGATCCGCGTGCGAAAATCATGCAGAAGACCGCGCATGAGGTGCTGGGCGAGCTCGGCATCAAGGACGATCCGCTGCTCGACATCGCCATGGAACTGGAAAAGATCGCACTGACCGATTCCTACTTCATCGAGAAGAAGCTCTATCCGAACGTCGACTTCTATTCCGGCATCACGCTGAAGGCGCTGGGCTTCCCCACCACCATGTTCACCGTGCTGTTCGCGGTCGCCCGCACCGTCGGCTGGATCGCGCAGTGGAAGGAAATGATCGAGGATCCGCACCAGAAGATCGGCCGCCCGCGCCAGCTCTATACCGGCGCGCCGGAGCGCGACTACGTGCCGATTGCCAAGCGCTGATCGGCGCATTGGGCGTTCACAATAAACTGCAAAAAGCGCCCGCAAGGGCGCTTTTTAGTTGGAATGACGGAGTTTGATGTGACGGAGAACGACATCCGCCGCGATCTCGCCAGAGGGCCTGTCGGTTGCCATGCGTCTGGCAACTTCGGCAAAGCCGTCCTTTTGCCAGGTGCGGTAGGCACTGTCTGAAAACAGCGCCTCGAGCTGCCGCGCCAGATAGCGCGGCCGCACATACTGGTTGTAGCCCTCCGGCACGACGGGCCGGTCGGCGATCAGATTGGGCAGGGCTGCGCTCCACACCGTGATCAGGCTCTGCGCCATTCGCATGATCGGATCGAACTTGTAGCACGAGACCATCGGCACACCGGACAGCGCCAGTTCCAGCGAAACCGTTCCAGACGCAATCAGCGCCGCATCGGCCTTGCCAAAAGCCTGCCATTTACGCTCGGGATCAAGGAGGATTTCCGGCTCCTGGTCCCAGCGCGCGACCGACGTCCTGACCAGTTCGGCGACATGCGGCACTGTGGGCAACAGCAGGCGCAAGCGGTGTCCGCGCGCCCGCAGGATCGAAACCGTCTCGCCGAACGGTTCGATAAGCCGGCTTACCTCGCCGCGTCGCGATCCCGGCAGGACGAGCAGCGTCTTGATGCGGTCGGCCGAGAGATCGCGCGGCTGGCCTTGCGTCTTGGCCGCAGCAAGCACGCCCGGATCATGCGTAAGGCGGTGTCCGACATAAGTGCCGGGCGGGCCTCCGAGCCGGCTGAGCTCTTTCACCTCGAAAGGCAGGATGCACAATATGTGGTCGACATAGGGCTTCATCGCCACCGCCCTGCCCGGCCGCCACGCCCACACGCTCGGGCAGACATAGTGGACGATCGGGATGGACGGATCGGCGGCGCGGACCTTTTTGGCGACGCGCAGCGAAAAATCCGGGCTGTCTATGGTGATGAGGCAGTCGGGTTTCTCATTGGCGACCGCACTTGCCGTCTGGCTGATCCGTCGCATCAGGCGCGGCAGGTCGCGCAGGATGGCGCTGAGCCCCATCAACGCGATCTCCGCCCCGTCGAACAGCGGCGCCAGGCCGAGCGCCTGCAGATGCCGCCCGCCAATGCCGACCAGCCTGACATCGCGCCCGGTCATGCGTTTCAGCGACTGGACGATGTCGGCGCCCAACAAGTCGCCGGACTCTTCGCCGGCGACGATGGCGATCTTCAGCGGCTTCTCAGTTGGCATGCGCCGGCTCCGCAGCAGGCAGGCCGATCACGAACAGGCCGAGCGCATTGGCGCGCGCGATAACGACGGGACCTTCGAGGATCAACGAACGGCCGGCTTCGACGGCAATGCCGGCTAGCCCGGCGGCGTGCGCGGCTTCGACCGTCTGCGGGCCGATCGACGGCAGATCGGCGCGCAGCTCCTGGCCAGGCTTGGCGCATTTGACCAGGACACCACGCGTCTTGCCGGCAAGCCTGCCATGGCCGCGCAACTGCTTCGTGCGCTCAAGCAATCCGTCTGTCCCCTCGATGCCTTCCAGGGCTATGGCCCGGCCGCCCACCGCAACTGCCGCCTGACCGATATCGAGCGCACCGATGGCTTTTGCCGCCGCATGCGCCGCCTCGATGTCGCGCCAGTCGGATTTTCGCGGAACAGCCTTGGTCAGCGGCCCCTCGACCGCGACCAGTTCCGGCACGATCTCATGGGCGCCGACGACCTTGATGCCGCTACGCTCTATCCTGCGCACGAACAGTTTCAGCACAGTGTCATCGCCACGGGTTACACCAATGAGAAGGCTGGGCACCCAGGCGAGCAAACCCGCATTGAGACGCATGGCGGCCAGCCTGGGCCGGCGTGTGATATGGCCGGCGGTAACCAGATGGGTCACATGATGACGCTTGAGCGTCGGCAGCAGCGAACCGACATCTTCCAGCATCAGCGTCGTTTGCTCATAGGCATCGAAATCGGAAACACGATCGACTTCGCCTGCCGTCATAATGACGAATGGGGATTTGCCCTGCCGGGCAAGCGCCTGGGCGACTTCGACCGGCAGACTGCCACCGCCGGCGATGATGCCGACCCTGGCGTCCGGCGCGAGATCGAGTCCTGCTGAGTTGGCCTCAGCCTTCGTCATCGGCATCGTCGTCGTCGCCACCTTTAAGCGACGGGACGGCAAAATGCCGCTTGCCGCGACTGGTGATGAAATCGATGATTTTCATCGCGGTCGGCGACGAGGCAAACTCGGCCTTGGCGAATTCGATGTTCTCGCCGACGGTGCGGGAGCGGTCGAAGATCGTCTTGTAAGCCTTGCGCAGCAGATAGATTTCGGCACGCGGCAACCCCGCACGCTTCAGCCCGATAATGTTGAGGCCACGCAGGCTGGCGCGGTTGCCCACGGCAATGGCGTAGGGAATAACGTCGCCGACAAAAGCCGAGCAGCCACCGAGAAAGGCATTGTCGCCAACACGCACGAACTGATGAACGGCGCTGAGGCCGCCGATATAGACGTTGTCGCCAACCTCGCAATGGCCGCCCAGCGTCGCGCCATTGGCGAAGGTGGCGTTTTTGCCGACGACGCAATCATGGGCAATATGGGCATAGGCAAGGAAATTGCCATTGTCGCCGACGGTCGTCTCGCCCCGGCTGCTATCGGTGCCGAGATGCATGGTCACGCCTTCGCGGATCGTGCAGTTCTGGCCGATAACCAAAGTGGTGCGGCCGCCCTTGTGCTTGGTGTTTTGCGGCGGGCCGCCGAGCGTCGCCATAGGATAGACTTTCGTCCCAGCGCCGATGGTGGTGGCGCCCAGCACCGAGACATGGCTCACCAGTTCGACACGGTCGCCGATTACGGCATCGGCTCCGACATAGCAGAACGGTCCAATGGAGGCGCCTGCGCCGATCTGGGCGCCGGCCTCGATGACGGCCGAGGGATGAATTGAAGTCTGGATTTTCATGAGCATTTCGACCGTCAGCCGGTAACCATCATCGCCGAGATCTCGGCTTCGGCGGCCTTCGCGCCGTCCACCATGGCCTCGCAGGCGAATTTGAGCAGGTTGCCGCGCATCTTGATTTTCTTGACGTGGATCTTCAACTGGTCGCCCGGAACGACCGGTTTGCGGAATTTGGCGTTGTCGATGGTGAGGAAATAGACCAGCGACGGCTTTTCCGTCTTGAGATTGCGGATGCAGATCGCGCCGGCCGTCTGCGCCATCGCTTCAACGATCAGCACGCCCGGCATCACCGGCTGGTCCGGGAAATGGCCCTGGAAATGCGGCTCGTTGATGGTCACGTTCTTGATGCCGATGGCCGAGTCGTTGCCGTCGATATCGATGATGCGGTCGATCATCAGGAAGGGATAGCGATGCGGCAAAAGCTTCATCAACCCCAATATATCGACCGCTTCGAGCGTCGCCGGTACCATCTCAGCTACTTCCCCCCTCGCCCTGCTTGCGCGTCCTGGCGAGCTTGCGCAGCATGGCGATCTCGCGCATGGCTTCGGCCATCGGCTGCGCCGGATAGCCGCCCCAGATCTCGCCTGGCGGCACGTTGCTCATGAACCCACTTCTCGCCGCAAGCTTGGCTCCTGATCCTATGGTCAAATGATCGGCAAGGCCGACGCCGCCGCCCATGGTGACACCATCGCCGACGGTGACGGAGCCGGAAATACCCGAAAGCCCGGCTATAATGCAATTGCGGCCGATGCGAACGTTATGGGCGATCTGCACCAGATTGTCGATCTTGGTGCCCTGGCCGATGACCGTATCGGACATGGCGCCGCGATCGACCGTCGTGTTCGCGCCGATTTCGACATCGTCCTGGATGATGACGCGGCCGACCTGCGGCACACGTTCTGGCCCCTTAGCGCCACCGACGAAACCGAACCCGTCCTGGCCGATCCGCGCGCCGCCATGGATGATGACGCGGTTGCCGATCAGCGCATACTGGACGCTGACACCCGGCCCGATATAGCCGTCGCGGCCGATCTGGCAGGACGGACCGATAACGGCGTGGGGGGCAATGACGGTTCCGCTGCCGATGGAAGCACGCGGGCCGATGACGGCTCCGGCCTCGATAATCGCACCGGCTTCGATATGCGCCGAGGCATCGACATGGGCCTGCGGCGAAACCCCGGTTTCGCTGGTCATGGGTCCTGGAGTGGCCGCCGTCGGGAACAGCAGGCGGCCGATCATTGCGAACGCCTGCTGCGGGCGCGGATGAACCAGAACCGCAATGCCGGACGGCGCCTTGGCGGCGAACTCGGCGGGACAAAACACGGCCGCCGCCTTCAGCGACGACATCAGCGCAAAATTGCGTTTGCCGTCGACGAAGACGAGCGCCCCTTCGCCGCCTTCATTGGCGGGCGCCAACGCCTCAATCGATATGTGGGCAAGGCCGGAATCGACAAGCGTCGCGCCGGTCAGATTCGCGACTTCGCCGGCCGTATACCGGCGTGAGGGCGCGAAGAACACCGGATCGGTCATTCCAGAAGCAATATCCAGCTATGTCGGATCAGCCTCTTCCGGGTCGTAGCGGCCCAGAAGGATCGTCATCCGAACGTCAGAAGCGGCTCGACATGCCGAAGTTGAATTCCTGCACGTCGTCGGTCTTTTCCTTCTTGACCGGCATCGCGTAGTCGATGCGGATCGGGCCGAAAGGCGATGACCACAACAAGCCGACACCAACCGAGGCGCGCAACTCTAGATCAGTTGAAGCTTGAGCGACGGTGTCAATCTTGGTGCCATATAGCGTTGCGGCATCAGCAAATACGGCGCCACGCACACCAAAGCTCTCCGGAATGACCGGCATCGGGAACTGCATCTCCGCCGAAGCATTGAAATAGGTGGTGCCGCCCAGATGGTCACCCGTTGCGGCATCCGCAGGGCCAATACCACCATATTCGAAGCCACGAATCATACGGTCGCTGCTTTGGAACTGGTCGAAGATACGCAGGCCGTTATCGCCATAGCTCGCGATATGACCAGCGCCGCCTGAGATCAGGCCGACCAGATCCAGCTGTTCGGACAGGGTCTGGTAGACCGTGCCGCGACCGGTGACCTTGACGAACTTGGCATCACCACCAAGACCGGCCACTTCCAAAGTCGTAGTGGCGTAGATGCCTTCATGAGGGCTCTTCATGTCGTCGATGGTGTTGTAGACCAGCCCAAGGCTGACCGACGACTTGATCCACGGGCTTTCGTTGATTCCGTCGACGATAGCAGGAGATATGTCGCAGTCCGCGTCGGGAATCCCGTCGCCTGGTAAGTTGCCCGGGATAGCAGCATTGTCATCGCAACCGTCGTCGAGCTTGTATTTCTCCCGGGCGATATTGTACGCCAGCTGGGTCGAGATATTGTCGGTGATGGGCAGACCGAACCGAACTGTCGCGCCCAGCGTCTCGCTGTCGTATTTGCTGTAATTCCGCGTCTGCTGGAAGATGTCGAAGCCGGCGGCAATGCGCCGTCCGAGGAAATAGGGCTCAGTGAAGGAGAGGGCGTAGTCGCGCGAATTCTTGCCGCCGCCGGCCGACAGCTTGATGTACTGGCCTCGACCAAGGAAGTTGCGCTCCGCGACCGAACCTTCGACGGACGGACCGGCAGTGTCGCCACCGGTCGAATAACCAGCGCCGATCGAGAACTCACCGGTCGACTTCTCGACCACGTCGACCACAAGCACGACCTGGTCCGGCTCTGAGCCCGGCACGGTCGAAACATCGACTTTCTCAAAATAATCCAGCCTTTCCAGTCGCTTCTTCGCGCGCTGGATGAGGACCTGGTTGAAGGCGTCGCCTTCGCTGACATCGAATTCACGGCGAATGACATAGTCTCGCGTACGGTCGTTGCCGCGGATTTCGATGCGCTCGACATAGGCCTTGGTGCCCTGGTCGATCGTATAGACGACCGAAATGGTGTGATTCTCGAAATTGCGGTCGCCGCGCGGCGTCACCTGGGCGAAGGCATAGCCCGAACCCGCGACCTTCTCGGTCAAAGCGATGATGGTGTCTTCGACATCCTTGGCATTGTATACATCGCCCTTGTGGGTCTGGACCACCGATTCCAACGACTTCGAGTCGACTTCGGGAATGGTGCTCTCGACGCTGACGTCGCCGAACGTGTAGCGATCGCCTTCCTGCACGGTGATGGTGACCGTGTACTGGTTGGTCGTGTCATCCAGCTCGCCAACGGCGGAGACCACCTGGAAGTCGGCATAGCCGTGATTGTAATAGAAGCGCCGCAGCGATTCCTGGTCGGCGCGCAGCTTGTCTTCGTCATAGACGTCGTCGCGCAGCACAAAGGACAGGAACGACGAGCGCTTGGTGGCAATGACGTCGGACAGACGGCGGCTCGAATAGGCGCTGTTGCCGACGAAATTGACCGCGGCGATCTTGGTGCGGCCGCCTTCGTTGATGTTGAAAACCACGTTCACGCGGTTGTCGCCGAGATCCATGATCTGCGTTGTCACAGCTGCATCGTCACGACCAATACGCCGGTAGGCCGCCTTCACCGCTTCGACATCGGAATCCAGCGTGGCCTGCGAGAACGTGCCGCGCGGCTTCAACTGCACGGCGATCGCGAGCGCATTGTCCTTGATCTTCTTGTTGCCCTGGAACAGGACCTGGTTCACCACCTGATACTCGGCAACCTTGACGACCAGCGTCGAACCGACCTGGTTGATCTGGACATCCGAGAACAGCCCGGTGCCGAACAACGCCTTGACGGCGTCGTCGATATCGGCGCTGGAAAACGCCTTGCCGGGCTTGATGGTGATGTAATTGCGGATGGTGTCGGCGTCGACACGCTGGTTGCCGCTGACGTCTACTCTCGAGACAACGGCTGCTTGTGCCGCGGATGTGGCAACGAACTGCACGGCGAGCGCGCCTGGCACAACCAGAGCGGCGGACATAGCCACCGCGGACGCGGCGCTCAAAAACTTGGATGCTGCCTTCATCGGGCTTAATAACCTTTTCTCGTAGTCCCCACGGCGAGAAAACCGGACGTGCGGTAATTTCTCCTACCGTATTAACCGGATTTTCCCTACACGCAAGGCTTCTGGTTAATTTGTAATTACTTAACCTTGATGCGTGGCTTTCGCGTCACGCATACCCCCGTGCATGGTAAACGGTGTCTCAACATCGCTGGTGCCGAAACCGAATTTCTTCATGATTTCAGCATCCAAACAGATCGTTCCAGAAAACGAAGCCCATAAATCCCAAGACCAGAAAGAGACCGGCCCGGTACCCCATTTCCATCATCCGCTCGGACACCGGACGCCGGAAGACGGCTTCGATGGCGTAGAACAGGAGATGGCCGCCGTCGAGGGGGGGAATCGGCAAAAGGTTCAGAATTCCGATCCCGACTGACAACAATGCAACAAGTTGCACCAGCCATTCGAAGCCAAGTTTGGCAGCCTGCCCCGACATCTTGGCGATCTTGATCGGGCCGCCGAGCTGGCATTTATCCTCGCGGCCGACAACGAAGCGTTTCAGGAACTGGCCGGTGCCCTGGATGACATACCCGGTCTGCTCTACCGCCGCTCCCAGTGCGCCGACGGGACTATAGGTGATCACCCTTGGCTGGCCGAGATTCTCGTCGTTGACGACGCCGATCACCGCCACCTTGACCTTGTTGCCCAGCGCGTCCACCTGATCCATCGGCGCCGGCGTTGCGACGACCGTGACCTCCTTGCCGTCGCGCAGCATGGTGAAGGTGATGGCGTCACCGCCGCGACCGGCAACCAGCCGCTGGACGTCGGCAAAGGTCTCGACCTTGTTGCCATCGACGGCAACGAATCGGTCGCCGGGCAAAATACCGGCCTTTTCAGCCGGACTGCCGACAGTGACTTGAGCCACCATCGGCTCCCTTACCGGGCGGCCATAGAGGGAAAACATCACGGTAAAGACGGCGATGGTCAAAAGGAAGTTGAACAGCGGCCCGGCAAACACCGTGGCCGCGCGCTTCCAGATCGGCTGGGTGTGAAAGGCAACCTTGCGTTCCGAATCGGTCAGCTTTTCCAATTCGTCCGAACTCGGCTGGCTCGATGTGGCGTTCATGTCGCCGACGAATTTGACATAGCCGCCGAGCGGTATGGCGCAAAGCTTCCAGCGCGTGCCGTGGCTGTCGTTGAAGCCGAGAAGTTCGGGGCCAAAGCCGATCGAAAAGGCTTTTACGCCGATGCCGCACCAGCGGCCGACGAGGTAATGTCCCATTTCGTGAACGAAGACGACCACGGTCAGCACGAACAGAAACGGCACCAGTACGCCCAGGACAAAGCCTTGCGTGCTGGAAAACGCTTGAAGAATCTCGTTCAAGTCATGCCCTCAAATTCACCCACGGCGCCAGGTGACGCCGCGACTGTGACATCAATCCAGGCGAATCCATGGCGCGTGCCACTTCTTCGCCGTCAAAAACGGCTCAAGCCGGAAACAGCCCCTGCGCCGGATGGTCGGCCCCCGCCGAAATCCAGCCGATGACGTATAGGGCGAAAGCCGCCGCGACAAGCCCGTCCACCCTGTCCATGACACCGCCATGCCCTGGTATCAGCGCGCTGGAATCCTTGCGGCCGTGGCGGCGCTTGACCCAGGACTCGAAGAGGTCGCCCGCCTGAGAGACGATCGACAGCACCAGCGCGACCAGGGCCAGGACACCAAGATTGCCGGCTCCAGCCGCAACCGCCAGAAGCAGGCCGGCGACGACACCGCCTATTGCGCCGCCAAGTGCGCCGCTC
Source organism: Hyphomicrobiales bacterium (assembly GCA_900472295.1). Classification (GTDB taxonomy): domain Bacteria; phylum Pseudomonadota; class Alphaproteobacteria; order Rhizobiales; family Rhizobiaceae; genus Mesorhizobium. Next base: position 316,929 of record UCIA01000002.1, read on the forward strand.
TGCGTCTTGCCGGGTGAAATCGACGGCGCAAGCTTGGGACCGCCGACAGCGCGGCCGACGAAATAGGCAAGGATGTCGGTCGCCCAGACCACGGCGAACAGAAACAGGATGGCCACGAGGCCGGGGTGGTCGCCGTCGCGCAGCAGCGCCAGCGACAGGCCGGATAGCGCCGCGTAGGCAAGACCGGCGGCGTCCCATTGCGCCGCTCCACGCATGCGGGCGCCGACAGCAGCGACCACAACCATGGCCAGGACAAGAGACAGCAGCCACGACGCCGGCACGCCGGCAATCAGGGCGCCGACGAAAACCAGAAGCAGCGCTTCCGGTATGAAGCCGAGGGCCGCACCGGCCGCCGGGCGCGACATGCGCGCCCATTCATAGAAGATGACCGCCGACATGCCGGCGCAAAGCAGGCGGAACCACAGGCCGCCCAACCAGGTCAGGCCAAGCGCTATCGCCGCCAGCACCAGCGCCGAGACGATGCGAAGCTGAAGATTGTTCATCCCGCCGCCGATCACGAGGCAACATCTTGAGCGGCAAGCCCGCCAAAACGACGCTCTCGGCCAGCGAAATCACGCAACGCGTCGGCCAGGTGCTCGCGGCTGAAATCCGGCCAGTAGCAAGGCAGGAAGACCAGCTCGCTATAGGCTGCCTGCCACAAGAGAAAGTTGGACAGCCGCAGCTCGCCGCTGGTGCGGATGACCAGTTCCGGATCGGGAATGCCGGCAGTGTCGAGAGAGCCGGCAAAGCTTTCAGCCGTGATCGCCTCTGCGTCGATCTCGCCACGCGCCACTGCGGCTGCGAGCTTGCGCGCCGTACGCACGATCTCGTCGCGTCCGCCATAGTTGAAGGCGATGATCAGTGTCAGCGCCGTATTGCGGGCGGTGAGCGATTCGGCCTCTTCCAGCAGGCCCCTGATGTCGGGTTGCAGCCCTGCCCTGTCGCCAATGATCCTGACGCGCACGCCGCTCTGGTGCAGTTCGGCCAGATCGCGACGGATGAAAAGCTTCAACAGCCCCATCAGATCGCTGACCTCGGATTTCGGCCGCGACCAGTTTTCCGATGAGAAGGCATAGACGGTCAGGAAGGAAATGCCGAGACCGGGCGCGGCGCGCACCGTCTTGCGCAGCGCCTCGACGCCGGCGCGATGGCCGGCAAGCCGCGGCATGCCGCGCGCCTTGGCCCAGCGTCCGTTTCCATCCATGATGATCGCGACATGCGCGGGCGTTGCCATGGTCTCGCTTTCGAGCCGGTGAAGACCGACCCTAAACCTGCATGATTTCCGCTTCCTTATCGGAAAGCAGGTGATCGATGGTGCTGATCGTCTCGTCGGTCAGCTTCTGGACCTGATCGGAGCGCTTGCGCTGATCGTCCTCGCTGATGTCGCCGTCCTTTTCCGCCTTCTTCAAGAAGTCCATGCCGTCGCGACGGACATGGCGCACCGCGACGCGGGCGTTCTCGGCGTAACCATGCGAGATCTTGACCAGCTCCTTGCGGCGCTGTTCGTTGAGCTCGGGCAGCGGAATCCTCAGATTGGTGCCGTCGACGATCGGATTGAAGCCGAGATTGGATTCCCTGATGGCGCGGTCGACGGCGCCGACCATCGACTTGTCCCAGACCGAAACCGAAATCATGCGCGGCTCCGGCACCGACACGTTCGCCACCTGGTTGATCGGCATGGTGGTGCCATAGGCCTGGACCTGAATTGCGTCGAGCAGATTGCTGGAGGCACGGCCGGTGCGCAGCGAAGCCAGATCATGCTTGAAGGCAGCGATCGCCCCATCCATGCGCCGCTTGAGGTCGTCGAACTCACCACTCATCTTGGTCTCCTCGACCCGTTTGATCCGGGTTCACTGCTTAGGGCCCGTATACGAAGCCCGCTTTCGAAAAACCGATCCCCTTTTAGGAGAGTATACTCCGGATCACTCGTCCGCGACGACCGTACAACGGCCGCCGCCCCTCAGAATATCGCCGAAACCACCTTTTTCGTGGATCGAATAGACGATTATCGGGATGTTGTTTTCGCGCGCAAGTGCAATTGCGGCGGTATCCATGATCGAAAGCCCCTTGTTGATGACTTCGGCATGGCTGATGCGCTCGAAGCGGGTCGCATTCGGGTCCTTCTTGGGGTCGGCGGAATAGACGCCGTCGACCTGGGTGCCCTTGAACAGCGCGTCGGCGCCGATCTCGGCGGCGCGCAAGGCCGCGGCCGAATCGGTGGTGAAGAACGGATTGCCGGTGCCGCCGGCGAAAATGACGACCTTGCCCTGGTTCATATAGGCGGTGGCCTGGCGCTGGGAAAAGCTCTCGCACAGTTCGGGCATGGCGATCGCCGACAGCACGACGGCGTCGACGCCGATCTTGTTCAGCGAGGTGCGCAGCGCCAGCGAATTGATGACGGTGGCAAGCATGCCCATATGGTCGCCGGTGACGCGGTCGCCGCCCTTGGAAGCAACCGCCACGCCGCGAAAAATGTTGCCGCCGCCGATGACGACGCCGACCTCGATGCCGAGCGCCCGGGCTTCGGCTATGTCGGCCGCGATGCGGTCGACGACCGAGACGTCGATGCCGAAATGCTGTTCGCCCATCAATGCTTCGCCCGACGCTTTCAGCAAGACACGTCGATAGAGGGGCTTTGCCGTCATCTGGACCTCGTCATTTTGCGTGTGGCGCACCTGGGCAGGCCACCCTCGCGCGGGCGCCGCCAACACTGGCGCGATGTCGAGTTCCGATACACGAAGGGCGCCGCGATGTCACGGGCGCCCTTCGCCCAATTCCACCTGTGCGGCCAATCAGTTGCTGGTGATGCTGACGGCGTCGCCTTCGACCAGCAGCGGCGGCGCGTAACCCAACGGCTTGTCGCCGGTCACGGCGCCGCCGGTAACCCGGGCCTGTATCTCGGAACCGAAATAGGAGTACGGGAATGGCAACGGCATTTTGCTGACCGAATCGAGACGGGCGCGAAGCGCGGCGGGTATGATGAAATCCGGCGCCGCCAGATTGTCCTGCAGCTGCGCCAGCTTGGTGGCGCCAAGGATCACGGCGGCTACGCCCGGCTGCGTTGCCACCCAGTTCACCGCGACCTGAGCCATGCTGCGCCCAAGCTCAGTGGCGACCTTTTCGAGTTCCGCCACGATCGCCCAGTTGCGCTCGGTGAATTTCTGGAAGCCCGGATGGGTAGTGTTGCGGAAGCCGTCGAGCCGGCCGGCATTGCCATCCTGCGTCGGCCGGTATTTGCCGCTGAGCAGGCCGCTTGCCAGCGGGCTCCACACCATGATGCCGGCGCCATGACGGGTGCCGAAGGGCACGAACTCGTTTTCAATCGAGCGCTCGGCCAGAGAGTATTCGAGCTGCAGGGCGGACACCGGCTCATAGCCGCGCAATTCGGCGATCGTCTGCGCGCGGGCAGCGTACCAGGCCGGCACGTCGGACAGGCCGACATGGCGAATTTTGCCCGCACGCACCAGATCATCCATGGTGCGCATCACCTCCTCGGCCGGTGTCAGCTGGTCCCAGACGTGCAGGAGGTAGAGGTCGATATAGTCGGTCCCCAGGCGCTTCAGCGAGGCGTCGACGGCGCGCAGAATATTCTTGCGGCCGTTGCCGCCGGCGTTGGGATTGCCGGGCTCGGCGTTGAAGGTGAATTTGGTGGCGATCACCGCTCTGTCGCGCAAGCCGCGCTCGGCGATGAATTCGCCGAGCCAGCTCTCGGCTGTGCCGCCGGTATAAAGGTCGGCGGTGTCGAAAAAATTGCCACCAGCGCCGACATAGGCGTCGAACATGGCGCGGGCGGTTTCCCTGTCGGCGCCCCAGCCCCACTCGGTGCCAAAGGTCATGGTGCCGAGCGCCAGCCGGCTGACGCGCAGGCCGCTGTTGCCCAGTGTGTAGTAGATCATGGTCATGAAGTCGTTCCGATCCGATCGATGCCGGCTCACTGGCCAGGTGTGGTCTTGACCCAGGAGTTGCCGCGCTCATGCGTGGCGCGGAAAATAAAGCCGTCGACCTTCCAGCGAGCGCCGGAGCGGACCAGATGGTGCTCGTAGGTGCCCCAGACTTCCCATAGCGGGTCGCCATTGCCCTCCATGCGGTTCCAGGCATAGCCGTTGGAGGCGACAGTCGCGGCATCTGCCTCAAGAACCACCTGGTGGTTGGTGCGCAGGTGCAGGCTGGTCTTGCTGCCCCTGAGGTTACCGGCCCAGATGCCGATCAGATCGTCGGAGGGAATGGTGGCAGCGGGCTGCCCCGACAGGCTGCTGAAGTCGACGGTGACCCGATCGGCAAAGTAGGAGCGGGTGAGCTTCCAGTCCTGCGCATCGACGGCGCGGTCGATGGCGTCGGCGATGCGGATGACGGCGCGTTCATCGGCAAGGGCTTGCCAGCCCGACGATTCGGCGCCGCCGGCATCGACCGGCGCCAGGGCAAGGCCCGCGGCGAAAGTGACGTGTTTCAAGGCATTCATCTCACTTCTCCATTACGCATCGGCCCTCCGCCGAGCTGTTGGCGAGCAATATGGGGCCAGCCGGCTGGCATCGAAAAGATTGAATTGTCCGCAAGGACTATGCGATATCATGCATGAATGGATCGGGACCTGCTCAGCCATTTGCCTGTCATCATTGCCGTTGCCCGGCGCGGCGGCTTCGCGCTTGCCGCGGCCGAACTTGGCATGAGCCCGTCGGCAGTCAGCCATGCGGTGCGCCTCGTCGAAGAGCGCATCGGCCAGCCGCTGTTTGCGCGCACGACACGCAGCGTCTCATTGACCGAAGCCGGCAAGGCTCTGGTGGAGACGGCAGCCCCTGCCCTTCAGGACATTGCCGAGAGGATGGATCGCATCCGCGCCATCAAGGGCCGCCCCTCCGGCCTGCTCAGGCTCAATGTTCCCAACATCGCCGTTCCGCTTGCCGTCACGGCCGTGGTCGCGGCGATGGCGGAGCGCTATCCGGATGTTACAGTTGAATTGCTCACCGACCAGGGGCTGGTCGACATTGTTGGCGAGGGTTTTGATGCCGGCATCCGCCTGGGCGAAATGATCGCGCAGGACATGGTCACCGTCCGGCTGACGCCGCCATTCAAGGCCGTCATAGTCGCCTCCCCAGCCTATATCGGCCGGCATGGCCGTCCGCGCGACGTGGCCGATCTCGCCAACCACAATTGCATCGGCTACCGGCTCGTCCGCTCCGGCGCGCTCTACCGCTGGGACCTGACCGAGGACGGCAAGGATGTCGTGGTCGAGACGAAAGGCACGGTCATCGTCACGGATTCGCTGGCCGCGATCGACCTTGCACTTGCCGGCGTCGGGCTTGTCTATGTGTTCGAACCGCTGGTGCATGCGGATCTTGCCGCCGGCCGGCTCGTACAGGTCCTGCCGCAAACGGCGATCGAGGAGCCTGGCCTGTTCCTTTATTTCCCGCGCCGGGCGTCGATGGCGCCAAAGCTTCGGGCCTTCATCGACACCGCACAAGAAATCGGCCGGGCATCCTTGCGGACACCCAGCCGAGTTGCCTGAGCCGAGAAGCCCCTTTTCGGGGGCTATTTCTTAAAATTACTTCTTCACCGCGGCCGCGACTTCCGCCGCGAAATCGGTCTCTTCCTTTTCGATGCCTTCGCCCAGCGCAAAGCGCAGATAGGCGGAGATCTTGGCCGGAGCGCCGATTTCCTTCTCGGCATCCTTCAGCGCCTGCTCGACAGTGATGTCGGGATTGAGCACGAAGGCCTGCTTCAGGAGCACCACTTCCTCGTAGAACTTGCGCATGCGGCCCTCGACCATCTTCTCGATGATCGCTTCCGGCTTGCCGGACTGGCGCGCCTGGTCGGCGAAGATCGCCTTCTCGCGCTCGACCGCTGCCGGATCGATCTGCTCGGCAGTCAGCGCCAGCGGGTTGGTGGCGGCGACATGCATGGCGACCTGGCGGCCAAATGCATTGGCGGCATGCTCATTGCCCGTGGTTTCGATCGCAACCAGCACGCCAAGCTTGCCAAGGCCATCGGCAACCGCGTTATGGACATAGGTGGCGACTGCACCGTGCGGAACGGTCAGCTTGGCCGAACGGCGGAAGCTCATGTTCTCACCAATGGTGCCGACAGCGTCCTTGATGGTGTCGGCGACCGACTTGTCCGAACCCGGATACTTTGCGGCAGCGACAGCCTCCGTCGTGCCATAGGCAAGCGCGACCTTGCCCACATTGCGAACGATCTCCTGGAACTGCTCGTTGCGGGCAACGAAGTCGGTCTCGGAATTGACCTCGACGATCGCGGCTTCGCGGACGCCGGAATCGACGCCGATCAGGCCTTCGGCGGCAGTGCGGCCGGCCTTCTTGTCGGCCTTGGAAATGCCCTTCTTGCGCAGCCAGTCGACGGCCTCTTCGATGTTGCCGTTGGTCTCGGTCAACGCCGCCTTGCAGTCCATCATGCCCGCGCCCGTCAAGTCGCGGAGTTCTTTGACCTGTGCAGCCGAAATGCTCATTGTCGCCTCTTTGTTTTAAATGCACCGACGCACCACCGATACTCGGTGATGCGTCTGTCTAGCGTGCCAAAATATGAGAATGATGAAGGCCGCAACCGGCCTTCGATTGTCAAGCTTCCGGAGCGTCCGCAGCCGGGGCCGGAGCCGGATCAAGCGCCGGCTCGACCGGAGCCTCGACCGAGGCGCCGATGTCGACACCGAGCGCGCCCTGCTGACGAGCGATGCCGTCGATGGCAGCCTTGGCGATCAGGTCGCAATAAAGCTGGATGGCGCGCGCCGCGTCGTCATTGCCGGGGATCGGGAAGTCGATCTTGTCCGGATCGCAGTTCGAATCGATGATGGCGACGACCGGGATGCCGAGGCGCTTGGCCTCGAGAATGGCGATCGCTTCCTTATTGGTGTCGATGACGAACATCAGATCCGGCGTCGAGCCCATGTCCTTGATGCCGCCCAGCGCCTTGTCGAGCTTCTCGCGCTCGCGGTCGAGGTTCAGGCGCTCCTTCTTGGTCAGGCCCTGGGCCTCACCAGCCAGCATCTCGTCGAGCTTGCGCAGGCGCTGGATCGAATTCGAGATCGTCTTCCAGTTGGTCAGCATGCCGCCGAGCCAACGCGAATTGACATAATACTGGGCCGAACGCTGCGCCGCGTCGGCGACGATATCCGACGCCTGGCGCTTGGTGCCGACGAACAGCACGCGGCCGCCCTTGGCAACGGTGTCGGAAACCTGCTTCAGAGCCTGGTGCAGCAAAGGCACCGTCTGCGAAAGGTCGATGATGTGGATGTTGTTGCGGGCGCCGTAGATGTAAGGCGCCATCTTCGGGTTCCAGCGGTGGGTCTGGTGGCCGAAGTGAATGCCAGCTTCCAAAAGCTGGCGCATGCTGAAATCAGGCAGTGCCATTCTCGAGTATCCTTTCCGGTTAGCCTCCACGGACACAGGCATTTTTGGACTTTGTCCTCGAACGCCACCGGAGGTTTCAGCCGGATTTCTCCCGGGCAGACACCAAAGTCCGTGTGTGGAATGAGCGGGCATATAGAGGGGATGGGCGATAAACGCAAGCCGTGAGGCGGTCACCGCTCAGCGTGCGGCAATCAGTGCTCCGGTGCCGATCAGGGCGCTGCCGGCAAACCTGTTCATCAGCCGCATTCGTCTCGGCGTCCTGAACCAGCCGGATGCCCGACCTGCCAACGCCGCATAAACGCCCATGGTCACGATGTTGACGCTGACCACGACAGCAACCACCAGCAGGCCATCGGCAGGCGTCATGGTGTCGAGGTTGAGAATCAGCGGCATGATCGAGGCGTGGAACAGGATCGCCTTCGGGTTGCCCAGCGCCACGGAAGCCCCAAGCAGAAACGACCGCGACAATCCGGTTTGAGGCATTCCCTGCGCGGTCGATCGCGCGGCTGCTGCCCGCCACATCTTGACGCCGAGAAAGACCAGGTAGGCCGCGCCGGCGTATTTCAGTAGGAGAAATACCCATTCGAAGGTCTGCGCCAAGGTCACCAGCCCGAGCAGCGCCAGAGTGACCAGCACGGCATCGCCGGCGGCAATGCCCACTCCGGCCACGAATGCACGCAGGAAGCCCCGCGACACGCCGTTGGTGATGACGGTGAACATTGCCGGGCCCGGGGTCGCGGCGGCGAGCGTGACCGCGGCGCAATACGCCAAAAATGCCGTCAGCGTCATGACCGACCCTTTCCGTTGGGCACCCGCACGCGCCGGAAGATCGCAACGATCTCCTCGCGGCTGCATTCTATGGCACCGAGCCGCACCGCACGGTCGCGCTCGAAACCGGTTATGTCATAGTGCGGCGCCGATGTCTTGGGCGGCCCCTGATAGGACGACCGCTTGACGCCAAGCTCGGCGGCGAAACGATGCAACTCGTCCATATCGTCGGCCATCAAATGGCACCAGCGATGGCCGGCCCACTTCCAGATCGCCGCATCGACATAGACAGCCATGCCGCAGACAGCTTGTTGCTATTTCGAGACCGGGCAAGGCTTGGTCTGGTCGAACAGCGACAGGTTGACCAGCTTGCCTGTCATGGTGAACTCGCCATAGTCCATGGTCAGGTCGCGGGTGATGCCGTTTTCGTGCAGCTTGAAGCTGATGCGGTATTCCGGCACCTCTTCGCCCGATTTGTCGGTCGTATCGAAATAGGCGATGTCGACCGGCCAGTATTTGTCGCCGGCGAGCTTGGCCAACGCCGGCGCTTCGGGGTCGGCCTTGTCGCCCGCGGCCTTCTTGCCGACGATGACGGTGGTGGTCATCACCTTGTTGGCATCTTCCGAACCGTCAAACAGGCTGGTTTCGTAGAAATTCTCGCCCTTTTCGGCCTTGCCGATCAGTTCGACCAGATGCTGGGTCGGGAACTGGGTGGCCGCAAGTTCGAGGTTCTTCTTCTCGGGCTTGTCGATATCGACCTTGAGACCCTTGGTCTCTTTGGTGGCGGTGCCCTTGACCTCCTTGTCGAGGTTCTGGTCGGAGAAGGATTTGGTCACGAACGAGAAGGTCTTGCCCTCAGCGTCCTCGAAAGTGGTCGTCTGCTGGTCCGTCAGCTTGGTACCGTCGGCGGTGGCGATCTGGGTGACGAAGCGGAATTTCACCGTATAGCCTTCGCAGGCCGAGCCGTTGAACTCATACACCATGCGGCCGGAAATGCCGGTGATCCCTGAGCGGTCCGATGCCTTGTCGAGGGTTAGATCGTAGACGGCGCGATGCGCCTGCAGCGCAGGCACGGCAAAGGCGGGGGCCATCGAGAAGATCGCCGGCAGCAGCACGGCATGGAAGGCAAGGCGCGTTGCGCGCATGGGGGGCTCCGATCGTCGCGGCTGATGGCAAGCCGCAGGGAAAGATGGTCCAGCTTAAAAAAAGTCGTGGCGGAAGCGAGGCAAAAATAGCAATTTCGGCCCCGCCAGCGCGGCGTCTTCAAGCAATAGGGAAATACCATGAGTGAAACAATCGAAAAGCGGCTAAGCGATCTCGGCGTGACGTTACCCGCCGCCGCAGCGCCCGCCGCCAACTATGTGCCCTATTGCAGGTCCGGCAATCTCCTGTTCACCGCCGGGCAATTGCCGCTCAAGGACGGCAAGCTGCAGGCAAGCGGCTTGCTCGGCCGCGACATCGACACGGCAGCCGGCAAGGAAGGCGCAAAATACTGCGCAATCAACATTTTGGCCCAAGCCAAGGCTGCGCTCGGCGATCTCGAAAAGATCCAGCGCCTGGTCAAGATCACCGTCTTCGTCGCCTCGGCGTCCGACTTCGTCGAGCAGCATCTGGTCGCCAACGGCGCCTCCGATTTCCTGGTCGCAGCCCTTGGCGAACGCGGCAAGCACGCCCGCTCGGCCGTCGGCGCCGCTTGTCTGCCGCTTAATGCCGCAGTGGAAATCGAAGCCGTCTTCGAAGTCGCATGAGCAGGGCCAAGACCATGACCGATCTTTCCTGGCTGACCGCCCGGCCCGTGGCGCATCGCGGCTTCCACGACATGAACAAGACGCGCTGGGAGAACACGCTGTCGGCCTTCGCTGCTGCCGCCGAACGCGGCTATGCGATCGAGTGCGACGTGCATTTGTCGTCCGACCGCGTTCCCGTCATCATGCATGACGGCGACCTCAAGCGGCTGACCGGCCATGACGGCTTCGTCTGGCAGCGCACGGCGGCGGAACTGGCAGCGCTCAGGATCGGCGGCACGAAAGACCACGTGCCGACGCTGCAGGAAGTGCTCGACCTGGTCGACGGCCGCGTGCCGCTGGTTGTCGAGCTGAAGGGCGTGCCCGGCTATGATGAGGGGCTGGTGGCGAGCGTCGGCAAGATGCTCAAGCGCTACAAGGGCAAGGCGGCGATCATGTCGTTCGACCACTGGCTGGTCCGCGATTTCCCAAGGGATGCGCCGGGCATTCCGGGTGGGCTCACGGCCTATGGCAAGGACAACCAGCTGATCGAGGCGCATTTCGCCATGTTGGCGCACGACCTCGCCTTCACCTCCTATGCCGCCGGCGACCTGCCGAACCCGTTTGTCAGCTTCGTGCGCGAAAAGCTGAAAATGCCCGTCATCACCTGGACGGTGCACGACCAGCCGGCGGTCGATCTCACCTTTAGATACGCCGACCAGATGACGTTCGAGGGGTTTGAGCCCGATCTGGTCAATGTCGCCTGAGTGCCTGAAACGTGACTTGTAGCGGCCCCGACAGAGCTTAAATAAGCCTCATGGATCAGGGTGACGAAGGCGATGGGCAAACGGCGAATGCGGAGTTCTCCATCCGCGTCGTCGCTGGCATCGATGGCTTCACCTGCGATGAGTGGAAAGGTTTTGCCGGCACGACGCGCGGCGACACAGAAAACGGCTATAACCCTCTCATTTCCTATGCTTTTCTGAGCGCGCTTGAAGATTCCGGCTGCGCCGTGCGGCGCACCGGCTGGCAAGGTCATCATCTCAGGCTGGAAAACGCCCAAGGCAGATTGCTGGGCGCGGTGCCTTGCTATCTCAAATCGCACAGCCAGGGCGAATATGTCTTCGACCATGGCTGGTCCGATGCGTTCGAACGCGCCGGCGGCAACTACTATCCGAAGCTGCAATGTGCCGTGCCGTTCTCCCCGGTCACCGGCCCTCGCCTGCTGGTCAGCAAGGGCGAAGACAGCGCAACGGTGAAGGCCGGTCTCGCGGCCGGCCTTAAGGCGGTGACGGAAAAGCTCGGCGTGTCCTCCGCGCATGTCACCTTCGCCCAGGAAAGCGACGTCGAGACGCTGGAAGCAGCCGGCTTCCTGCACCGCACCGACCAGCAGTTCCATTTCTTCAACGAAGGCTTTTCGACCTATGACGACTTCCTCGCCACGCTGGCGTCGCGCAAGCGCAAGGCGATGAAGAAGGAGCGCCGCGAGGCGCTCGCCAACGATATCTCGATCGACCGGCTGACCGGCAAGGACCTGACCGAAAAGGCCTGGGACGATTTCTTTGCCTTCTACATGGATACCGGCAGCCGCAAATGGGGCCGGCCCTATCTCAACCGCAAGTTCTTCTCGCTGATTGGCGAGCGCATGGCCGACGATATCTTGCTGGTCATGGCCAAACGCAATGGCCGCTACATCGCCGGCGCCATCAACTTCATCGGCTCGGACGCGCTCTACGGGCGCAACTGGGGCTGCATCGAGGACCACCCCTTCCTGCATTTCGAGGTCTGCTACCATCAGGCCATCGAGTTCGCGATCGAACGCAAGCTGAAAGTGGTCGAGGCCGGCGCCCAAGGCGAGCACAAGCTGGCGCGCGGCTATCGTCCCGTGACCATGCATTCGGCGCACTACATCGCGCATCCCGGCCTGCGCAACGCGGTGGCCGACTATCTCCGGCGCGAGCGGCGCGAGGTCGAGCGGATGGGCGAAATTTTGCAAGAGCACACGCCGTTCCGCAAGGATCTTGAGGAGTAGACGACGACCTGTGCCCGTTCGACTTGCCGGGTAAACGCAGCTTGGCTACACGTGCAGACAGCATTATCTGGAGCGCTTGCCATGGCTGAGGCGGCTTACGACACCAGCAACATTTTCGCAAAAATCCTGCGCGGCGAAATCCCCTCGCACCGCGTCCATGAGGACGACGCGGTGGTCGCCTTCATGGATGTGATGCCGCAAGGGCCTGGCCATACGCTGGTGGTGCCGAAGGCGCCGTCACGCAACCTGCTCGATGCCGATCCGGCAACGCTCGGCCCGCTGTTCACCGTCGTCCAGAAAGTGGCGCTGGCGGTCAAGAAGGCTTTCAGTGCCGACGGTGTTACCATCTTGCAGTTCAACGAACCGGCGTCGGGCCAGACCGTCTATCATCTCCATGTTCATGTCATTCCGCGGTTCGACGGCATCGCCCTGAAGCCGCATACAGGGCAGATGGAGAAGCCCGAAGTGCTGGCGGAAAACGCCGAAAAGATCCGCGCGGCGCTGAACGATTGAAGGCGGAGCGGCTGAAGGCGATCCGCTCGGGCGATATTGCCGCGTCCGGTTAGGAAAATATCAAACCACCTCATGGTAGGCATGCCGAGGGTGATGCGTTTGGGTCTTCAAAACCATGGAAAATTCGGTTGCGGCATCGGAACCCCTGGCAAAGGCAACTGTCGGGCGGGTCTTTCTGCGCAGCTTGGCGGACGCCTACCGGCGGCACCGGCTGTTGCACGCCATGGCCATCGCAGCCCTGCTTTTGGCAGCCCTGGTCGGCATACGTACGGGGAACATGCCGGATTTCGGCGCGCTGGAAGAATATACCCAATATCTGCTCTTAGCTTTCTGGATGTGCGGATGCGCCTTCGCGCTTGGCAGCTTTTTCCACCTTGCGCTGATCAAGCGCGATCCTGAACCGCTCGGCACCTTTCTGAGATCGCTGGGCGGCTTCTTCGGTGACGCCGAACGCAACGCCAACAGCCTGAACGGCCTGGCTGCGAGCCTTGCCTTCATATCCGCTTTCGGTGTGTTGAAAGGCGCGATCGCGATCCTTTCGCCATTTGCATGGGACGAGGCATTGGCTCATGCCGACCGGGCGCTGCATTTCGGCCGGGCTCCGCATGAATGGCTATGGTTTGTCGTCCAATCACCGCTTGCGGTGAGGATGCTCAACATCGCCTACAATTTTTGGTTCATCGTCTTGATCGCCACGGTTTTCACCGCCTGTATCACGCGTAAAGACACCAGGTTGCGTCATCAGTTTCTGATGAGCTTCATGCTGACATGGACGCTGGCGGGCTTCTTCCTGGCGATGGGCCTGTCTTCGGCAGGGCCGTGCTATTACGAACGGCTGGGGCTCGGCGGCGACTATCATTCCCTCATGCAAGCACTCACTGCTGCCGATCGCATTTATCCGATCTGGGCGCTCAAAACGCAGGACCTTTTGTGGAGCGGCTACACCGGCGCGACCAGCGGCAGCATCGGTATATCCGCCTTCCCGTCGCTGCACGTGGCGATGGCGGTGATTTTCGCTCTCTATGCAACACGCCGCTCCCGGTTGCTTGGTCTGGTGATGTGGGCATTCGCCGCAATCATCATGCTCGGCTCGGTCGTCCTTGGCTGGCACTATGCCGTGGATGGCTATGCGGGAGCGCTGATTTCGATCGCCATCTGGAAAGCGTGCGGATATTTCCTGGCCCGCTTCGCACCCGACGGCGTCGCTAGCTGATCAGAAACGAAAAGCGCTGTTCCGCCCCATGTTCACATGACTTGCGATTGCGCCAGTTTTTGAAATGCGGCTGGCGTTGGGCCGCGGTCGAGCCGCCACCTGATCGCCTTTGCGCAATGTTGTGGGCTCAGTAGCGACGTATCCACCTCCAGATCATAGATGCCAGGTCGGTGTACCTCGTCCTGCCACAGACGCACCGGCTGCGGAATCGGGTCTTCGCTTGAGCTGATCACATAGCCGTGGTCCGCCGCGCTTCGCGTGCGCCGCTCAAGAATCACCTCGATCGGGCAGCGAACCCCGACAAAAAAGACCGGCAGGCCGGCGAGTCTTCTTGCGCAATCAGCCAGAATGCCGAGCGGCTTGGAATAGGCGTCATGATGGCCGACATCGGCTATGACATTGAGTCCTGACCGGCTGTGGGCGGCAATCGACTCATAGAGCGCGGCATAGAACCGGGGCACGTGGATTTCGAGATCAGGACGCTCTCCACCGGGACGCAAGCCGATGCCCGGACGCAATCGGGGCGGCGAAATCTGCATGAATGTATCGACGCCGAGGTTCATCCAGACGCCGTCAAACGTCTCCTGGATCACTTGGACAATGCTCGACTTTCCCGAGCGCGGCGCGCCGTTCAGAATGATGATTTGCCCGTTTTCCACGCGGCATCCTCCTCCAACGAAAAAAGCCCCGTTTCCGGGGCTTTTCTTTGTTTTCCGAGCCTATCAGCCCTTGCGCGGCAGTTGCGGCACCAGGCTGCGCTTGCCGCCGTCCTTGCCCTTGGGTTCAGGCTTTTGCGCCACTGCCTTCTTGGCGGCGGGCTTCTTGGCCACCGCCTTGCGGGCGGCTTTCGGCGCTTCTTCCGGCTCTTGCTTCGGCTGCACCGGGGCTTCGTCGGCCAGCGATTCGAGCTTGAGGCCGGTTTCGCCGGTTTCCTTCTTCTCGACGGTGACGCGCACCGTGCCGCCCTTCTTGAGCTTGCCGAACAGCACCTCGTCGGCCAACGGCTTCTTGATGTGCTCCTGGATGACCCGGCCAAGCGGCCGCGCACCCATGCGCTCATCATAGCCCTTGTCGGCGAGCCAGGCGATCGCGTCCGGCGACAGGTCGAAGGTGACGCCGCGCTCGGAGAGCTGCGCCTCGAGCTGCATGACGAACTTCTGCACCACCTGATGGATCACCGGCACCGGCAGCGAGCCGAACGGGATGATCGCATCGAGACGGTTGCGGAACTCCGGCGTGAACAGTCGGTTGATCGCCTCGACATCGTCGCCTTCGCGCTTGGTCGAACCGAAACCGATCGCCGCGCGCTGCGCATCGGATGCGCCCGCATTGGTGGTCATGATCAGAATGACATTGCGGAAGTCGATCTGCTTGCCGTTGTGGTCGGTCAGCTTGCCGTGGTCCATGACCTGCAACAGGATGTTGAACAGGTCCGGATGCGCCTTTTCCACCTCGTCCAGCAACAACACGCAGTGCGGATGCTGGTCGACGCCGTCGGTCAAAAGGCCGCCCTGGTCGAAGCCGACATAGCCGGGAGGCGCGCCGATCAGCCGCGAGACGGTGTGGCGTTCCATATACTCCGACATGTCGAAGCGGATCAGCTCGACGCCGAGCGAGGCAGCCAACTGCTTGGCGACTTCGGTCTTGCCGACGCCGGTCGGGCCCGAGAACAGATAGGAGCCGATCGGCTTTTCCGGTTCGCGCAGGCCGGCGCGCGCCAGCTTGATCGCCGAGGTCAGCGCGCTGATGGCGGTATCCTGGCCGTAGACGACGCGCTTGAGCTCGATATCGAGGCCCTGCAGCACCTTCTCGTCGTCGGCCGAGACCGTCTTCGGCGGGATGCGGGCCATGGTGGCGATCGTCTGTTCGATCTCCTTGATGCCGATGACCTTCTTGCGCTTGGCTTCCGGCACCAACATCTGCGAGGCACCGGTCTCGTCGATCACGTCGATCGCCTTGTCCGGCAGCTTGCGGTCGTTGATATAGCGCGCCGACAGTTCCACCGAGGCCTTGATCGCCTCGTTGGTGAACTTCACCTTGTGGAATTCCTCATAATAGGGCTTGAGGCCCTTCATGATCTCAATGGCGTCCTCGATAGTCGGCTCGTTGACGTCGATCTTCTGGAAGCGCCGCACCAAAGCGCGGTCCTTCTCGAAGAACTGGCGGAACTCCTTGTAGGTGGTCGAGCCGATGCAGCGGATAGCGCCTGAAGACAGCGCCGGCTTCAACAGGTTCGACGCATCCATGGCGCCGCCGGAGGTAGCGCCGGCACCGATGACGGTGTGGATCTCGTCGATGAACAGCACGGCGCCGGGATAATCCTCGAGTTCCTTGACGACCTGCTTCAACCGCTCCTCGAAATCGCCGCGATAGCGGGTGCCGGCCAAAAGCGTGCCCATGTCGAGCGCGAAGATGGTGGCATCCTGCAGCACTTCCGGCACGTCGCCTTCGACGATGCGCTTGGCCAGGCCTTCGGCGATCGCCGTCTTGCCGACGCCGGGATCGCCGACATAAAGCGGGTTGTTCTTGGACCGGCGGCACAGCACCTGGATGGTGCGGTTGATCTCGCTCTCGCGACCGATCAGCGGATCGATCTTGCCGGCCTTGGCCTTGTTGTTGAGGTTGACGCAGTAAGCCGTCAGCGCGTCCTGCTGCTGCTTCTTCTTGCCGCCTTCCTCCTGCGGCTCGGCACCGTTCTGGCCGCCCTGTTCGTCATCGGCGCCGCGCGGCGAGCGAGTCTCCGATGCGCCGGGGCGCTTGGCAATGCCATGCGAGATGTAGTTGACCGCGTCGTAGCGGGTCATCTGCTGTTCCTGCAGGAAATAGGCGGCATGGCTCTCGCGCTCGGCAAAGATGGCGACGAGCACGTTGGCGCCGGACACCTCCTCGCGGCCGGACGACTGCACGTGGATCACGGCGCGCTGGATGACGCGCTGGAACCCGGCGGTCGGCTTGGAATCCTCATCGTAACCGGTGACCAGGTTGTCGAGCTCGGTGTCGATATAGGTGAGAACGGTGTGCTTCAGCTCATCGAGATCGACATTGCAGGCGCGCATGACGGCGGCCGCCTCGGTGTCGTCGATGAGCGCGAGCAGCAGATGTTCAAGGGTTGCATATTCATGGTGCCGCTCATTGGCGAGCGTCAGCGCCTGGTGAAGCGCCTTTTCCAGGCCTTGGGAGAAAGCCGGCATGTTACCTCACTTCTTCTCCATCACGCATTGCAGCGGATGCTGATTCTGTCGGGCGAAATCCATGACCTGGGACACTTTGGTCTCGGCCACCTCGAATGTATAGACCCCGCACTCGCCCACTCCATGATTGTGAACATGAAGCATGATGCGTGTGGCGGCTTCGCGGTCCTTTTGAAAAAAACGCTCCAGGACGTGAACCACGAACTCCATGGGCGTGTAGTCGTCGTTGAGGATGAGGACCCGATAAAGGCTGGGCTTCTTGGTCTTGGTTTTCGTGCGCGTAATGACGGCCGTGCCGCGACCGGCCTCATTGCCGTCGCCGTCACTTTGCATCCGCACCATGCTTGTCATGGCAGTCAAACCTGAAGTCACGTAATCCTGCCTCTTTCGAATCCCCTGCGAGTTCGACATGTAGGTGTTCGATGGACGATTTTAAGCCCTTTAGGTTAGCTGACAATATGGCTAGGTGAGCAAACCCAGGGATTTTAAAAATCGTGAACTGCCGACGCCTCCGAATTGAAACCGGCATGAAAAAACCCGGCCGCGCATCCGCGACCGGGTCTGATTTGCAGGCCCGACAGCCCTGCCTGGTATGTCTCAAGCGAAATTACTTCGCCTTGGCGACAATCGATTCGAAGGGCTTGTAGGCTTCCTTGGCGAGTTCGGCGTAGAGATCGCCGAACTTGGTGGCCTCGGCGACGAAGCTCTCATAGCTCTGCTTGGCGAAGTCCGACTGGATCTCGATCGCCTTGTCCAGCGACTTGGCGGAGAACAGCTTTTCGACCGTGGCGCTGCCGGCCTCAAAACTCTTCTTGGTGTATTCGCCGGCTTCCGTGGCGATCGCCTGAGCGCCCTTCGACAGCGACGCGAAGCTCTTCAATCCGGTGTCGGCAAACTCTTTGCCGTATTTCGAGAAGTCCTCATAGGTCTGGGTCATTTCACGTCTCCCTTGGCGGTTGGATGCGCCCTTGCCTGAGCGCGCTTGTGCAATGCAAGATTATATTGTGCGCCGCACAAAAGTCAAGATTTCCGCGGCATCGGGCCGCGCTGCGCCGGCAACAGCTAAAATTCGAATAAAGAAAGGCTCAAGCGCGAGGAAAATGGTGAACGCGCCGGTTACCATAAACGGATTGGTAACGCTGGCCGCGATAGTTTGACCGTAAGTGAGGTCGGGATCCCTTTGCCGCCTCCAGGGCAATGAGTTTCAAAGGAACTATCAGTGCGTCAGGCGTTGTCGGTCATCTCTGCAAAATCCGCGTCCCCTCTCAAAACGATCATGATCCTCGCTTTGGCGATGTCATTCGTCGTCGCGGGCGCTGCATCGTCGATGGCCGCCAGGTCGTCGGCCATCGTCGTCGACGCCAAGACCGGCAAGGTGCTTTATTCCTCGGACGCCAATGGCCGGCGTTACCCGGCTTCGCTGACCAAGATGATGACGCTCTATCTGACCTTCGAAGCTATGGCGAAGGGCAGGATCAGCAGGAACACGCCGGTGCCGTTTTCGGCCAAGGCAGCAGCCGAGCCGCCAACCAAGCTTGGCGTCAAGGCAGGCGGAGCCGTTTCGGTCGAGACAGCCATCCTGTCGATGGTGACCAAGTCGGCCAATGATTCGTCGACAGCGCTCGGCGAGATGCTTGGCGGCAGCGAAGCCAATTTCGCCCGCATGATGACCGCAAAGGCCCGCCAGCTTGGAATGAACGGTACCGTGTTTCGCAATGCCAATGGCTTGCCCGACCCCGGCCAGTTCACAACGGCCCGCGACATGGCCACGCTCGGCATTGCGCTGAGGGAGCATTTTCCCCAGTATTACAGCTACTTCTCGCAGCGCTCCTTCCTCTATGGGCGCCAGCGCATCAACGGCCACAACCGCCTGCTCGGCCGGATCAAGGGCGTCGACGGCATCAAGACCGGCTACACTCGCGCCTCCGGCTTCAACCTTGTCTCGTCGGTCTCCGATGGCAATCGCCGTCTCGTCGCCGTCGTCATGGGCGGCACTTCGGGCCGCAGCCGCGACAACCAGATGGCTGGGCTGATCAACGCCTATATGCCGCGCGCATCGACCCGTGGCGGCGGCGCTCTGGTCGCCAAGGGCGGAGACAACAACCCGATCAAGGCGCTGGCAAAGGTGTTCCTGCCCAAGAACGACGCCCCGACGCCCGACGACAAGCCGGTGATTGAAGACGATGCCGTGGCGTCCAACGACGATCCGACGTCCGCTGACGAACAGACGGTGGCCGCGGTCGAAGAACCCGCACCCGTCGTCAAGGCCAGGAAGGTCAAGACCGTCATCGTGACGGCGCCCAAGGTCGAAACTGCACAAGTGGTGGCGGCCTACGCCGAACCCGCGGCCGAAGCCCCTCAGGCCCTCGACCCGGTCAACACCGCCTCGGTGCCGTCCGGCTGGGCGGTGCAGGTGGCCTCTTCGCCCAAGCAGTCTGAAGCCCAGGCTTTCCTCGACAAGACCGCCAAGCAGGCGCCGAAAATCCTTGCTTCTGCTTCCGGCTTCACGGTCGCCTTCGACAAGGATGGAGAGACCTACTACCGCGCCCGCTTCGGCGGTTTCGGTTCGAAGACTGCAGCCTGGAATGCCTGTAACGCTTTGAAGAAGAAGAAAATTACCTGCTACGCCGTCCAACAGTAGGACCGCGTCGAGAACTTCTCCCGGAAATTTACTGCGTCGAAGGAGACTAGTTGTGATTGGAGAGCAAGACGTCCTTGGCTTCGTTAATCCGCGCCGCCAGGAAAGACGTGCCGCCGATGTCGGGGTGCAGGCGCTGCATCAGGCGGCGGTGCGCCTTGCGGACATCCGCCGCGGCGGCCCCCGCTTCAAGACCAAGGACCTTGTAGGCCTCCTCCTTAGTCATGGCGCCCGCACCTGGCGCAACACCCAGCCCTTCACCACCGTTCGCCTCAGCGTCTTTGCGCCAGACGGGAAAACGGCCGTCAAGATACGTCTCTAGCAGCTGACGGCTCTCCGGGTCCCCGGGGAGCTCGCGGTAAAGCTGCTGCAATTCGGCCAGGCCCATCGCGCCCAGCATCTTGCCTTCATGGCGGCCGGCCAGAACCAGGCCTTCAAGACCGCCAGTATCGTGATCGAGCTCCATTTCCAGCGCGGCGGTACGCACCGTCGAGCGCTTGCCGGGCGCCAGCCCGACCGTGGGCCGCTTCATCCGCGCTGAACCATACCAGGCAAGGGCTGCGGCCAGGACAAGGCCGGCCATGCCCTGGCGGCCGACCACCAGCAGGGCGAGGCCAACCAGCGCCAGAAGCACCGGCCCAACCGTGCGCGTGCCATTGGCCAGTTTTTGCGGATCGGCGCGCACGAAAATCGTCGCCGCGCCAAGCAGCACCAGAAGCAGTGCAACAAGTGCAATGATTGCGCCCATCAATTCCCGCCGCCCCGCAAATGCTCGATCATCAGCCGGTCTTCCGGCCTGCCCCTGGCTTCGAGCGCCTTCAAGCCGCCGGTCGCATAGACGGCGACGGCTGAAAGCAGTCCGGCCAGGGTCGCGGCAGCCCGCCGGTCAAACCGGAACCAAGCCCCTTTGGACAGCCGCGCAATCTCCTTGAACGCCTTTTCTGCGCCGGAATCATGACCTTCCTGAAAGACGAAGACGGGAACGCCGTGCAGGCCAAGGCTGCCGGCCTTCTGTGCCAGATCGTCGATGTTCTCTTCCATGGCGTCGCCGATATAGACCACCGCATTGACCCTGGCCGTCGCGGTCTCTTTCAGTGCATGCGTCAGCACCTTGCCGATCTGGGTGTGGCCGGCGCGGCAGTCGATCCGCGTCATCAGCTGCTTCAAGGCGTTGGTGTCGGCGACAAAAGCCGACGACCGGCACTCCCCCAGGCCGCGAAAATAGACCAGTTGGACATTGAGGGTTCCAGCCTTGCCGGCGGCGTCGAACATTTCGCCCTGCAGCTTGGTGGCAAGATCCCAGGTCGGCTGGCGGCTCATCGTCGCGTCGAGCGCAAGGATCAGCCGCCCGGAGCCGGTCGCGGACGCGGCAAGCATACGCGCCTGACGAATGAAGGCGTCGATCTCGCCGGTATTGGATTGAGGCTTGACCGGCGCAGGACTGGCCTTTGCAGGCACTGGCTGCTTCTTGTCGCTCATGGAGCCAAGATGTGGCGTTGCCGGCCTGCTTGCAAGTCCAGCCTTGGACAAGATGAAGGGCCAGCGATCAGCGCTGGGGAGAAGTCGCCGTGCGTTGGCCCTATAGCAAGCCTAGATCGGCAAGCTCACGCTTCAGTTTTGGCGGCATCTCGACCATTCCAGCCTTGCCCTTGCCGATATCGAGCGGTGCATCCGACGGCTTCAGGTAGCGCCAGCCCTGGAAGGCGCGGCGCGGCTGCCAGTCGGTGCGCACCACTTCGAGATCGAGCATCAGCCGGCAACGGCCGATGCCTTCGTCGTCGGTGAAGGGACGGATTTCGGTGATCAGCTGGCGGCACTGGACGCTGCCCTTGATCACCCAATAGAGCGAACCGCCATCGGTGACCTCAGCGCCACGCGTCGGCACCATGCGGGTTGTGTGCCAGTGCTCGATCGGTTCGCCGGCGCGGCGCCGCTCGTCGAGACGGAAGGCGATCCACTCTTCGAGATCCTCGACGCTGTCGCAGCCGACGCAGAGTTTTAGGAGATTGAGAGCCATGGATTAAGGTTTAGTCCGGCGCGCGGTTGCGTCAACGGCCCTGCCCGACTTCTCCACAGTGCCAGTGACAATGGGCGTTCAACATTCCACCACGTTGACGGCAAGCCCGCCAAGGCTGGTTTCCTTGTACTTCTCGTTCATGTCGAGGCCGGTCTGGCGCATGGTTTCGATCGCGGCGTCGAGCGGCACGAAATGGATGCCGTCGCCCTTGATGGCGAGCGAGGCGGCGGTCACCGCCTTGACGGCGCCGAGCGCATTGCGCTCGATGCAGGGCACCTGGACCAGGCCACCGACGGGATCGCAGGTCATGCCGAGATGGTGTTCGAGCGCGATCTCGGCGGCGTTTTCGACCTGCTCCGGCGTGCCGCCCATGACAGCGCAGAGGCCCGCCGCTGCCATCGCCGAGGCCGAACCCACCTCGCCCTGGCAGCCGACTTCGGCGCCGGAGATCGAGGCGTTTGTCTTGATGATGCCGCCGACCGCGGCTGCCGTCAGCAGGAAGTCGCGAATGCTCGGCTGGTCGGCCTCGGGATGGAAATGCAGCCAGTAGCGCAACACCGCCGGCAGCGTGCCGGCCGCGCCATTGGTCGGCGCGGTGACGACGCGGCCGCCGGCGGCGTTTTCTTCGTTCACCGCCATGGCGTAGATCGACAGCCAGTCATTGGCGAGCAACGGATTGGGCTTGTTCTGCTGCCACTGCTCCTGCAGCTTGTCATGCAGCATGCGGGCGCGGCGGCGCACTTTCAGGCCACCGGGCATGATGCCGTCCTGCGACAGGCCACGGTCGATGCAGCCCTTCATGGCGCCCCAGATGGCATCGAGGCCGCTGTCGAGTTCCTCGCGCGACATATGCGTCTCCTCATTGACGCGCTTCATCTCGGCAATCGAAAGCCCGCTTTTGCCGGCCATCTTCAGCATCTCGACGGCATTTTTGAAGGGGTAAGGCACTTTCTTGCCTTCAGTCGTCACCGAACCCTTGACCTTCATGCGCTGCAGCTCTTCCTCGGAGACGACGAAGCCACCGCCGATCGAATAGTAGATGCGCTTGAGCAGCAAACGGTCGCCTGCGTCGTAGGCGTAGAACGCCATGCCATTGGCGTGGCCGGTGAGCGGCGTTTTCCTGTCGAGCACCAAATCCGTCGCCGGATCGAAGCGGTAGGAGGGATGGCCGGGCGGGGAAATCCGCTTCTCGGTGGCGATGCGCGTGGCGATACCCTCGGCCTGATCGGGATCGACCGTCTGCGGCGTCAGGCCGGCAAGGCCGAGGACAACGGCGCGGTCCGAGCCATGGCCGATACCGGTATAGGCGAGCGAGCCGTGCAGGCTGGCGCCCAGACGGTCGACCTTCGCGCCCGCCGGGCGCGGCCAGTCACCATCAAGAATCTCGTCGAGAAACCGCCGTGCGGCCGTCATCGGCCCCATCGTGTGAGAACTCGACGGCCCGATGCCGATCTTGAACAGGTCGAAAACCGAAAGGAACACGCGCTGCCGTCTCCTGGAGCCTTTGGTGAAACCACCATATAGGAACTCCCATTCTGTTTGTGCTGTTTTGCCGATTGCCGCGCGGCACCCGCCGACCTTGTTTGCTCCGGCAGCGACATCACCCTCTCCGACTGTCGAACTGGCCGCTTCGCCTGTGGTAAAAGGGGTGCATGGGCGATTCCTTCCACCTGTCGACGGCCGATCTCGGGGCGCTGGGCTTCTTCCTGGCCGCATGGCTGCTGCATACGCTGGCCTCAGACGGCAGACTGGTCAGCCGCGTGTCGTTGACGACGGCCATGAACGTGCAGCGCGAGGCCTGGATGCGCACCATGGCCGAACGCGAAATCCGCATCGTCGACACCGCCATTATGAGCGGCCTGCAGCAAGGCACAGCTTTCTTCGCCTCGAGTTCGCTGATTGCGCTCGGCGGCTGCTTTGCACTGCTCGGTGCCTCCGACCAGGTCCTTGCGGTGCTGAACGATCTGCCGCTGAGCGCGACCTCGTCACGCTCGGCCTTCCAGATGAAAGTTTTCGGCCTGGTGCTGATGCTGGCCTTTGCCTTCTTCAAATTCGGCTGGGCCTACCGCCTCTTCAACTATTGCTCGATCCTGATCGGCGCGGTGCCGATTCCGCATGGCGAGGCGTCGCGTAACCCGGTCAGCGAAACGGCGGTGTGGCGCGCGGCGCGCATGAACGTGCTGGCCGGCAAGCACTTCAACTCAGGCCTGCGCGCCGTGTTTTTCTCGATCGGCTATCTCGGCTGGTTCGTCGATCCGATCGTGTTCGTGCTGTCGACGCTGCTGCTTCTGGCGGTGCTGGTGCGGCGCCAGTTCTTTTCCGCGGCACGACAAGCCGTGATCGGTCAGCCGCCCGGGCTTGGGAAAAGCTGGTCGATCCGACCCGACAGCCAATAGGCGGTCAGCCCGATCCACTCGCGGATCGCCATGGTGGTAGCCTGCAGCGAATCCGGTGCGTTGTCGCGAAACAGGCCAAAGCCTTCCTTGCCCGACGTTCGATAGTCGACAGGCCACGGCACCGTTGGAAAGCCGGCCTTGTCGAACAGTGCCTTGGAGCGCGGCATATGGAAGGCCGAGGTCACCAGCAGCCATGTCTCGCCGGGCTTCGGCGTTACCAGTTGTTTGGTGAAGACGGCATTCTCATAGGTGTTGCGGGATTTGTTCTCGAGCACCAGCCGATCGGCGCTGATGCCAAGCGCGCCGAGCAAACGTGGTGCGGTCGCCGCATCACCCTCACCCTCGATGAACAGTTCGCCGGTGCCACCCGAGACAACCACCTTCGCTTCGGGAAAGCGCCGGGCAAGAATTGCGGTCTCAACCATGCGGTCGCCGCCGGAATTCAGCTCATAGCCGCCGCGCACCATATTGATGGCGCCCTCGAAGCCGCCGCCAAGCACGACGATGCCGTCGACCTTTTGCGGCAGCGGCGGGCGCGGGAAGCGCTCTTCAAGCGGGTTGAGCATCATGGCGCCAAGCGACGTCCAGGCCGACAGCGCAAGGATCAGGAAGGCGAGGACGCTGCCTGTCGCCGCCAATCGCCGGCGGCCGATCAGTGCGGCCAAGAGGCCTGCCAGCAGCAGAAAGATCGCAAAATTGAGCGGCTGGACGAAGAACCAGAAGATTTTGGAGAGATAGAAGAACATTACCTGCCTATCACCAGCTTGAATTTTTGACGGCCGATGAAGTCCTGAATCGCACTCGCCACGGCCTCCGCTTCGGAACGGCTCAATTCCCTGCCGAAAACAAGGGCGCCGTTCGCGTTGGTCACCCTGATGACTTCCGACAGCCCCGCTTCATCCGTTGGATAGGTATGATCGAGGATTTCGACCGTAAGGTGCCCTTTCAAAGGCAATGACGAACGATTTCCTGGAGAACCCCTGACGTCGCGCATGACTGCGGCGTTGGTCAGCCGCAAGGTTTCCTTGCCGAACACCAGCCAAATGAAATCCTTGCCGAGGAAATAGGTGAAGAGGGCAATGATAGCCACGAACGACAGCAGGCCAAGCGTGCCGCTGCTGACCGTCGCGGGAGAAAAGTCTGTCAGTCCCATATAGCCGGTATAGGCAACCATAGCCGCCCCGATCAGGACAAAGACTGTCCTGAAATCCGAGGTGCGTGGCGGGTTGGTGATCAGCAACTCGTTTCCCGTCTCGACGATGGAAATGCGAGACGGGGGCGGCATGCTACCACCACTTCCCCGGCTGAAATGTTCCCGCCGCCTGCTCGATGACGGCAGCGGTCTGGAACAGGGTTTCCTCGTCGAAGGGACGGCCGATCAGCTGCAGGCCGAGCGGCAGGCCCTTGGCATCGAGGCCGGCTGGTACCGCGATGCCCGGCAGACCGGCCATGTTCACCGTCACCGTGAAAATGTCGTTGAGGTACATTTTCACCGGATCGGCGGCCATGTCCTCATCGGCGATGCCGAACGCGGCCGATGGCGTCGCAGGCGTCAGGATCACATCGACGCCGGCGGCAAAGACCGTCTCGAAGTCGCGCTTGATCAGATTGCGCACCTTCTGCGCCTGCAGATAGTAGGCATCGTAATAGCCGGCCGACAGCACATAGGTGCCGATCATGATGCGGCGCTTGACCTCGCGGCCGAAACCGGCGGCGCGGGTCTTTTCATACATGTCGACAATGTCCTTGCCCGGCACGCGCAGGCCGTAGCGAACGCCGTCATAGCGGGCGAGGTTGGACGATGCCTCGGCGGGGGCAACGATATAATAAGCCGGCAAAGCGTACTTGGTGTGCGGCAACGAGATGTCGACGATCTCGGCGCCGGCATCCTTCAGCCAGACTATGCCTTTCTGCCACAGCGCTTCGATTTCTTCCGGCATGCCGTCGACGCGGTATTCCCGGGGAATGCCCACCTTCATGCCCTTGATCGGCTTGCCGATCGCCGCCTCATAGTCCGGCACCGCGCGGTCGACCGAAGTGGTGTCCTTGGCATCGACCGAAGCCATCGACTTCAGCATGATCGCGGCGTCGCGCACATCGCGGGCGATCGGACCGGCCTGGTCGAGCGACGACGCGAAAGCGACGATGCCCCAGCGCGAGCAGCGGCCATAGGTCGGCTTGATGCCGACCGTACCGGTGAAAGCGGCGGGCTGGCGGATCGAGCCGCCAGTGTCGGTGGCGGTTGCGCCGGCGCACAGGAAGGCCGAGACGGCCGAAGCCGAGCCGCCCGACGAACCACCGGGCACCAGCTGTGCATTGTCCAGGGTGCGTGCGGTCTTGGTGCCGCCGGCCGAAACAAAGCCGCCATCGCCCTGATGCGTGGTCGGCATCACCACCGTGTCGAGGCGCGAACGCCGCCACGGATTGACGACCGGGCCGTAATAGGAGGTCTCGTTGGACGAGCCCATGGCGAACTCGTCCATGTTGAGCTTGCCCAGCATGACGGCGCCGTCGGCCCACAGATTGGCGGTGACGGTCGATTCATAGCGCGGCTTGAAGCCATCGAGCACATGGCTGCAGGCCTGGGTGTGGACGCCTTCCGTGCCGAACAGGTCCTTGATGCCGAGCGGGATGCCTTCCAGCGCACCGCCCTCACCCTTGGCGAGCTTCGCGTCGGAAGCCTTGGCCATATCGCGCGCCTTGTCGCCGGTGACGACGATATAGGCATTCAATACCGGATTGGCGCGCTCGATTGCCGAGAGATAGGCCTCGGTGATCTCGGCGGCGGTGATCTCCTTGCCGCGCAGCTTGGCGCGGGCCTGCGAAATCGTCAGATGGGTCAGTTCGCTCATCAAAGGCTCTTTTCGTAAAACACCGACCACTCGGAATCGGGATAATCCAGCACCGGCCCACAGCGCGAGAAGCCGGCGCGTTCGTAGACGGTCCAGGCGGCCGGATGGCGGTCGCCGGTTTCCAGCACCAGGCGCTTCAATCCTTCTTGACGCGCCAGCGTTTCGACCCGCTCGACGATTTTCGCGCCGATCTTCTTCCCGCGATGCGAGGGCCGCGTATACATGCGCTTGACCTCGCCGACGCTGGCGTCGTGCCGCTTCAGCGCGCCGCAGCCAATGGCCTGGCCCTCGTCACGAGCGATGAAGACGGTTGTGTCTTCGCCTGCCATCTGCTCGACCGTGAGGTGATAGCAATGCTCCGGCGGCGTCAATTCGAGCAACGTGGCGTTAAGCTCCGCGACCAAAGCGCGGACATCGTCCTGCAGCGGTGTCTCGATGGCGATCTCGATGGCCATCGTCCCGCTACTCCACGACCTTCGGCACGAGGAAGAAATTCTCTTCGGTGGCCGGCGCGTTGGCGACGATGTCGGCGGCCTTGTTGCCGTCGGTGACGATGTCCTGGCGCTTCTTCATCTCCATCGGCGTCACCGAGGTCATCGGCTCGACGCCGGAGACATCGACCTCGTTCAGCTGCTCTACGAAGCCCAGAATGGCGTTCAACTCGCCGGTCATGCGCTCGGCATCTTCCTCGCTCACCGCAATGCGGGCGAGACGCGCAACGCGCTTCACTGTCTGCAGATCAACGGACATGTCTTTAGCCTTTGGGAAAACCAGATCGCGCTATAGCGGCGCGGCGCGTGCCGCGCAACATCGATCGTGCTTAGGGATAGAGCGCCTTCATGGTGGGCGCAATTCAACCTATGGCAGGGACACGCCCTCGCACAGGTAATAGCTGCCGCCATTGCCGGCCTGCTCGCCCTCGTCTGCGGTCGGGCGTACCGAGACGAGGTCGATTTGCGTCGCGTTCATCTGCGTCACCGACAGGACGTCGGGAAAGAGAAAGCCCGGCTCCTGGCAGATGGCTGTGACCGCCCAGCTCGGCGAACGCGTCGCCTTGGTGATCTGGACGAACTCGCAATTATACTCGACGCTTTGCAGGCCGTCCGCCGACAGTACGATATTGCCGGCGTCGATGATGCTTTGCAGCGTGTCCTTCTTGGCTTGCGCGCAAAGCTCCTGGGTCTGGAGATAGACGCCCTTGATGAAGTCATCCGCAGCCAATGCCGGTGACGCGGCAACCAGCATCGATATGCAAAGGGTCGTTCTCAAGGCCATGGTTTCATTCCCTTTCCTGGAAGGGACCGTCCAAACGATCGCCCTACAGTGTGATCGTTTGGCCGATTGCTGGCAAGGCCACGTCAACACCGGAGCCTTCCAGGCCCGCCACGAACTTTTCGGCCGTCGGGTCGATAATAGGGAAAGTGCCGAAGTGGCAGGGAACGACCGTGTCGAACTTGAAGAAGCGCCGGCAGGCAAGCGCTGCCACCGCACCGCCCATGGTGAAGCGGTCGCCGACCGGCACGAGGCCGATCTTCGGCTCGTGCAATTCGTTGATCAGCGCCATGTCGGAAAAGATGTCGGTGTCGCCCATATGGTAGAGCGTCTTATCCCCATGGAAATGCAGGACAAGCCCGCCGGGATTGCCGAGATAGACATTCTGGCCGCCATCGATGCTGAAGGACGAGGAATGCAGCGCCTGGACGAAGGTGGTGGTGAAAGCGCCGCAATCGACGGTGCCGCCGAGATTGCCGGGATTGATCTTGTTGCCGTCGACGCCCTGGCCGACGAGGTACATGCAGATCTCGTAATTGGCGACCAGCTGGGCGCCGCTCTTCTTCAAGACCTCCACCGCGCCGCTGACGTGATCATTGTGGCCATGGGTCAAAAGCACATGGGTGACGCCTTCCGCCGGCCCCTCCCAGCCGCCCGTCCATGACGGATTGCCGATGAGATAGGGGTCGATGAGAATGGTCGCATCAGCAGTCTCGATGCGAAAGGCCGAATGGCCGTACCAGGTCAATTTCATGAATCTTATTCCTCGATTTTGGCTGCGCCGGAACATAGAACGCCATCAGCGAAATTAAAGTGACATAATATGCTCGTGGTTCAAAAGACCGTGTCACGTTCACTATGGCGGTAAGACTGGATCACGGTAAGTTTGGGGAAAGCGTTGGGCATCATAGCGATCGAGGAATTGCCGGCACGGCTGGAGGGCGGCAGGACGCTGGCCGGGCTCGACCTCGGCGACAAGACGATCGGCGTCGCCGTTTCGGACCGTGGTCTGTCCTTCGCCCATCCGCGACCGGTGATCCTGCGCAAGAAGTTCTCGCTGGACGCGGCGGCGCTGCTTGCCCAGCTGCAAAAGGACAATGTCGGTGCATTCGTGCTCGGCCTGCCCATCAACATGGACGGCTCGGAAGGCCCGCGCGCCCAGAAATCGCGCGCTTTCGTGCGCAACATGGCAGGGATGACCGACCTGCCCTTCGTGCTGTGGGACGAGCGGCTATCGACAGTCGCGGCCGAGCGGACGTTGATCGAGATGGATTTCTCGCGCGCCAAGCGCGCCGGCAAGATCGATTCGGCGGCGGCCGCCTTTATTCTGCAGGGAGCTTTAGATCGACTCCAGTCGCTTGGCTCATCCGATCGGACGGAACCGGACTTCCCGTCTGGCGCCTGATCCAGGCCGCGATGTTGCGGCGCCGGCGAAACGCCCACAATGCCAACAGCAGGAAGCCATCGAAGACGCAGGCCCTGGCAACCATGCCCGGAATGATTGCCGGATCGATGCCCAGCATCTGGCCGTAGAGTTGGAAGACGAAGTCATGCAGCCGCCGGCTGAGCATGACATAGCCGAAATTGATGTCGTTGAGCGACAGGAAGAACCAGCCCCAGAACAAGGTGATTGGGGCGGCCCACAGTGCGAACAAGGTGCGCATCAGTGGCCATCCCAATGGCTGGAGTCGTGACGGATATCCGGCCGGCCGGAAATGCGCGACAGCAGGGAACCGTGCGCGGCGCCCTTGGCCATGGCATGCGCGGTGGCGCTGCTTTCGGCCTCGCGCAAAACCATGCCGGCAAGGGCTGACCGGCGCTCGGCGAGCATGGCGACATAGGAGGCCAGAAGTGCCGTCAGTTGCACGGCGACCACCATGAACAGGCCGTTGATGCCTTGCGCGGCGCCACCGATCAGGATCAGCGACAACACGGCCGAAGCCGAAATGAAGGCGGTGCGCGCCACGCTGTCGACCCCGTCCAGGCTCGCTGCGGCGTTAACCAAACTCTCGACGAAGACCCAGCAAAACAGCACGGCCACGACCAGCAACGCGATGGCGAGCGGCGCCACGACGGCGGCGTTATCGAGATCGACCAGATGATTGTTTTCGACGGCGACGCCGAGCACGCCCAAAGCCCCCGCAACGCCGCGGTTTCCATCGACGCAGATGAACGCCAGCAGGGCGAAAACCACCGCCCAGTGCAAGGCCAGAAAAGAGGTCAAAATGGGCCGCATGGCATTCCTGCTTTGGAGACAAAGACAGTGGGGTCTGCAGCCCGCCGCTGCAATGGAAACCATTTGTTAAGGTTAACGGCTGTCCACAGGCGGCGGTAAATTCACGGTGAAGCCCTTCCGGCCAGCTTCAGTTCACCGGCGGATAGAGCGTGTCGATGATCATGCGGGCATCGTGGCGCGAATCGAGCATGCCGTAAGTGTTGCGCCACTGGCCGGCTAGCCGCGTCTCGACGAAGGCGTCCGCAATCCGCCCTGCCCCGAGCCGGCGAAGCTCTGCCGCCGCCGCCGACAGCGCCAGCTGTTCGGTGAGCAGACGCGCCGACCCCTCATCCGTACCGGCGACCTGCATGGCCGCTTTGAGCACGCCGATCGTGCCGCGTCCGCCGGCGCCGAGGTCGCGGTCGATGCCGGCCAGAACCTCCTCGAACAGGCCGGGCGCGCGGCCAAGCACCCGCAGCACGTCGAGCGCCATGACATTGCCCGACCCTTCCCAGATCGCGTTGACCGGGGCTTCTCGATAGTAGCGGGCAAGCGGCGCTTCCTCGACATAGCCATTGCCGCCGAGGCATTCCATCGCCTCATAAAGCAGCGCCGGTGCGATCTTGCAAACCCAGTATTTGACCACCGGGGTCATGGCGCGGGCAAAGGCCGCCTCGCCGCGGTCGCCGGCTGCTTCGTCGAAGGAACGCGCCAGCCGGAACGACAGCGCGGTGGCGGCGGCGACGTCGAGCGCCATGTCGGCCAGCACGCGCTGCATCAGCGGCTGTTCGATCAGCGTCGAGCCACCAACCTGACGGTGGCGGGCGTGATGAACGGCCTCGGCAAGGCCAGCGCGCATGATTGCCGACGAGGCGACAGCGCAGTCGAGCCGGGTCAGCGTGACCATGTCCATGATCGTCTTCACGCCGGCGCCGGGGTCACCAACCATCTCGCCGATGGCGTTGACGAACTCGACCTCCGAAGACGCATTGGAACGGTTGCCGAGCTTGTCCTTCAACCGCTGGAAGCGGAAACCATTGCCGGTACCGTCGCCGAGGATGCGCGGGACGAGAAAGCAGGAAAGCCCTTCCGGCGCCTGTCCAAGCACGAGAAAAGCGTCCGACATCGGCGCCGACATGAACCATTTGTGGCCGGTCAGGCGATAAAAGCCGGAGCCGGCGCGCTCGGCCCGTGTGGTGTTGGCGCGCACATCGGTGCCGCCCTGCTTTTCGGTCATGCCCATGCCGAGCGTCAGCCCGGTCTTTTCGACCGGCGGCTTCTGGCTCTGGTCGTATTTGCGTGTGGTGACGCGCGGCGCCCATTCGCGAAACAGCTTTGGGCTGGCCATCAGCGCGGCCAGCGAAGCGCTGGTCATGGTGATGGGGCAGAGGTGTCCGGTCTCAAGCTCGGCGGTCAGGTAGAAGCGCGCGGCGCGCACCTGATGGCGACGTCCGATCTCGTTGTCGCCGTTTTCCCAGATCGAAGAATGCAAGCCGCCGGCGACCGAGCGGCGCATCAGCGCGTGATAGGCCGGATGGAACTCGACGAGGTCTATGCGCCGGCCCTGGCGATCATGCGTCCTGAGCTTCGGCGTCTCGACATTGGCCAGACGCGCCAGTTCCTGCGCCTCCTGGGTCAGCACGAAGCGGCCAAGCCCGTCGAGATCCTTGCGCACCGGATCGGAAAAGCGCTCGGCGAGCTGGATCAGCAACGGATCGCCCCGCCAGGCGTTGCCGCCCGTCAGCGGCGGCGGCTGGTTGGTCACGTCGTCGGTCACGTATTGTCCTTATGTTACGAAGGCTTCGAATCCGAAGCCATCGGCTAGATATAGTCAAGCTGGCCGGCGCGCGCGACGAAAATACCGGGGAGAAAGGCCGCAATCCCAAGCTGACGCTTGCGGCAAGGAATTCTCCCCCCTATAGCAGCGCCTTGAGATGACCGACGCTTCGTCCCTGCCGCTTTACCCTCACCGCCATCTTCTGGGCATCCGCGATCTTTCCCCCGCCGATATCGAGCTTTTGCTCGACCGGGCCGATCGCGCCGTAGCCATTTCCCGGCAGTCCGAGAAAAAAACCTCGACGCTGCGCGGCCGCACCCAGATCAATCTTTTCTACGAAGCATCGACGCGCACGCAATCGTCGTTCGAGCTGGCCGGAAAGCGGCTTGGCGCCGATGTCATGAACATGTCGGTGGCAAGCTCTTCAGTGAAGAAGGGCGAGACGCTGATCGACACGGCGATGACGCTCAACGCCATGCGCCCCGACATTTTGATCATCCGCCACCAGTCGGCGGGCGCCGCTGCCTTGTTGGCGCAGAAAGTCGGCTGCTCGGTGGTCAATGCCGGCGATGGCGCCCATGAGCACCCGACGCAGGCGCTGCTCGACGCGCTGACCATCCGCCGCGCCAAGGGGCCGCTGTCGAAGCTGATCGTGGCGATCTGCGGCGACATCCTGCATTCGCGCGTGGCACGCTCCAACATCATGCTCTTGAATGCGCTTGGCGCGCAGGTGCGCGTCGTGGCGCCCTCGACGCTTTTGCCGTCCGGCATCGAGAAAATGGGCGTCATTGTCTCGCGCTCGATGGCCGAAGGGCTGAAAGGCGCCGACGTTGTGATGATGCTGCGCCTGCAGCGCGAGCGCATGGAAGGCGCCTTCGTGCCTTCGGTGCGCGAATATTTCCGCTATTTCGGTCTCGATGCCGAAAAGCTTAAGGCGGCCAAGGAAGGCGCGCTGGTCATGCATCCCGGGCCGATGAACCGCGGCGTCGAGATTGCCTCTGAAATCGCCGACGGCCCGCAAAGCGTCATCCAGGAACAGGTCGAGATGGGTGTCGCCGTGCGCATGGCGGTGATGGAAGCGCTGCTTGATCCCCGCCGCAACGCAGAGGGCCGTGGCGCATGAGCACGACGGTCTTTGAACGCGCCCGCATCGTCGACCCGTCACGCGGTATCGACGAGATCGGCACCGTCATCGTCGAAGGCAAGAAGATCGTTGCCGCCGGCAAAACCGCCTTGAACCAGGGCGCGCCGGCGGGAGCCATTGTCGTCGACTGTGCCGGCAAGGCGATCATTCCCGGCCTGATCGACAGCAGAGTCTTCATCGGCGAACCAGGCGGCGAGCATCGCGAGACCATCGCTTCGGCAAGCGTTGCGGCGGCGGCCGGCGGCGTCACCTCTGTTGTCATGATGCCCGACACCGATCCGGTGATCGACAATGTCGCGCTGGTCGAATTCGTGCTGCGCACCGCCCGCGACACGGCAATCGTCAATATCTTTCCGGCGGCGGCGATCACCAAGGGCCTGGCCGGCCGCGAGATGACCGAGTTCGGCCTGCTGCGCGAGGCCGGCGCGGTCGCCTTTACCGATGGCCGCCACACAATATCCAGCGCGCTGGTGATGCGCCGGGCGCTGACCTACGCCCGCGATTTCGGCGGCGTCATCGCGCATGAGACGCAGGATGGCGACCTCGCCTCATCAGGTGTGATGAATGAAGGCCTTTATGCCAGCTGGCTCGGCCTTGCCGGGATCCCGCGCGAGGCCGAGTCCATCCCGCTGGAGCGCGACCTGGCGCTGGCACGGCTGACGCGCGGCGCCTATCACGCCGCCAAGATCTCGACCGAGATGGCGGCGCAGGCGATAGTTCGGGCGAAAGCCGACCAGGCCAATGTCACGGCCGGCGTTGCGATCCACAATTTGTCGCTCAACGAGAACGATGTTGGGGAATACCGCACGTTCTTCCGGCTGACGCCGCCTTTGCGTGCGGAAGAAGACCGGTTGGCCATGATCGAAGCGGTCAAGGACGGCACGATCGACATCATCGTCTCCTCGCATGACCCGCAGGATGTCGACACCAAGCGCCTGCCCTTCGCCGATGCCGCCGCCGGCGCGATCGGGCTGGAGACGCTGCTGGGCGCGGCGTTGCGGCTCTATCACAATGGCGATGTGCCTCTGCTCAGGCTGATCGAGACGCTGTCGACCGCGCCGGCCAAACTGTTCGGCCTGCCGGGCGGCACGTTGAAGCCGGGCGCGCCGGCCGATCTCGCGCTCATCGACCTCGAAGAACCCTGGATCGTCAGCGAAAGCGGCATCCGTTCACGCTCGAAAAACACCTGCTTCGAGGGTGCGCGGCTGCAAGGCATGGTCTTGCAAACGCTTGTGGCCGGCCGCACAGTGTTTTCGGCTTAGACTGATCGCGGCGCATCGCAGGTCGATCCGCTGTCGGGGAATTGCGGGGGGAAACAATGAGTTACACCATCATCCTGGCACTGCTGTTCGGCTATCTCCTCGGCTCGATTCCCTTCGGCCTGTTGCTCACCCGCGCCGCCGGCCTCGGCGATGTGCGCAAGATCGGTTCCGGCAATATCGGCGCCACCAATGTGCTGCGCACCGGCAACAAGGGCCTGGCTGCCGCGACGCTGGTGCTTGACGCGCTGAAGGGGACGGCAGCGGTGGTGATCGCTCGCCATTATGGTCACGACCTTGGACTATGGGCAGGCCTTGGCGCCTTCCTTGGCCATCTCTTCCCGATCTGGCTCGGCTTCAAGGGCGGCAAGGGTGTCGCCACCTATCTCGGCGTGCTGATCGGCCTCGGCTGGCATGTGGCGCTGATCTTCATGGTCGTCTGGCTGGCGATGGCGTTTATCTTCCGCTATTCGTCGCTGGCGGCGCTGACGGCGGCGGTCGTCGTACCGATCGCGCTTTATCTCTGGAGCACGCCGCAGACAGCAGCACTGTTCCTGGTGATGAGCCTGATCGTCATTTTCAAGCACCGCGAAAATATCTCCAGACTTCTCGCCGGCAGCGAGGGCAAGATCGGAGCCAAGGGTTGAGCAAGCCTGCCGTCGGGCCGCGCCTCAGCGACCGGCAGCGGCTGAGCTGGATTCGGCTGATCCGCACACAAAATGTCGGCCCGGCCTCGTTTCGCGAATTGGTCAACCGCTTCGGATCGGCCGAGTCGGCATTGGAGATGCTGCCCGAGCTGATGATTTCGGGCGGCGCCCGAAAAATTGTCCGCATTCCTTCCGTCGAGGAAGCCGAAGCGGAGCTCGAAGCAGCCGGCGAGGCCGGCGCCCGCTTCGTTGGCATCGGCGAGGCCGATTATCCGCCGATGCTGAAAAACATGGACAATCCGCCGCCGCTGATTGCCATGAAAGGCGAGGCCGCCGTGTTCCGCCTGCCCGCGGTCGCCATCGTCGGCGCCCGCAACGCATCGCTGGCCGGGATCAAGATGGCGCGCATGCTGGCAGCGGATCTTGGCCGCGACGGCTATGCCATCGTGTCCGGACTGGCGCGCGGCATCGACACGGCGGCACACCAGGGCAGTCTCTCCACGGGCACGATTGGGGTGCTGGCCGGCGGGCTCGATGTCCCCTACCCGCCTGAAAATATCGGCCTGTGCAATGATATTGCCGAGCGCGGCGGCGCCGTCATTTCTGAAATGCCGTTCGGCTGGCAGCCACGGGCGCAGGATTTTCCGCGCCGCAACCGGCTTGTCGCGGGTGCAGCACTCGGACTGGTGGTGATCGAGGCGGCGCAACGCTCGGGTTCGCTGATCAGCGCACGCCTTGCCGGTGAAATGGGCCGGCTGGTCTTTGCCGTTCCCGGTTCGCCGCTCGATCCGCGCTGCTCCGGCTCCAACGGCCTGCTCAAGGACGGCGCCACCCTGGTCACCGAGGCAGCCGATGTTTCCGGCGCGATCGCACCTCTGGCCGGCAAGCGGACGCCAAGGGCAACGCCCTCGCAACCGGAAAAGGCGCCTGACCTTTTCGCAACGCCACCGCCCGGAGAGAACGAGCGCGCCGGCGTACTGGAAGTGCTGGGACCAACGCCGGTGGCGGTGGACGAGATCATCCGCCACACCGGCCTCAACGCCGCTCAGGTGTCCATGGTGCTTTTGGAACTCGACCTCGCCGGCCGCATCGAGCGCCACGCCGGCGGCAATGTTTCGCTGGTGTTCGGAAGCCCCTGAATCTCCTGTCGGCTAGCGGAACAGGTACTTGGACACTTCCGGATTGCCGCGGCGCCACATCACATTGTCCAGAAAATAGTGATGCACGTTGATGAAGATCAGCACGATGAAGAAGAACAGCGATGACCCCAGGACTTCCCTGTCATAGGGAACAAGCGCCGTGAGCGCGGACGGGATCAGCGAGAAACCGAGATAGCCCAGTGCGGTGCCGCCGACGATAAATCCCAGCAGCCGAAACCTGTAGAGCGGCCCGAGAAAGGACAATATCCTGGGTTGCGGATCGTTTGCCGCGTCCGAGCTGTCGCGCTCGACATTGGTCTGATACCGCCAGACCACCGCGAGATACTGCAGCGAGTGGAGCGCCGGCACCACCAGCAGCCAGAGCGGGTTTATTCTCACGATCAGGATCCAGAGATAGAGCGACGCGACATAGGCCACGGTGCCGTTATACGGCAGCTTGCCGCCGTTCTTTCGCCAGCGATTGATCAACATCAAAACCGTGACCGCTGTCGACGCAATGGCCGCCCAAAGGGCAATGTCGGTGATCCAGGACGGAGCCGCGAACGTGTAATAGTCCAGGCCGTAATATTTGCCCTGGGTGACCGCCGTGTTGGTCTGCAGCCACGACAGGATCCACACGGCATAGGAGTTGACCAACAGCACCTTCTTGTCGCGGTCGTCGAAGAATTTGCGCTTCAGCACCGCATCCACCATCAGCATGCCGTAGCCCTGCTTGACGTAATGCCAGCCGACGAAAAAGAACATGGCGTTGGTGGCGTAGCCGAGCAGGCGGGTGTTTGCCGCCGCAGCGCCATAGGCAAAGAACCCCGCCATGAGCAGCGGCACGACGATGCCCGCGAAGATGTAGCGCAGTTGCAGGCTCCGGTCGTAGCCGTCGCCGGTCACCTTGCGCCCGAAATTGCGGTAGAAAAGCTGGTAGGAGTGGGCGAAGTGAGGATAATTCACGACATAGGCCACGAACACCATAGTCGCGGCCAAGGGGCCTTCATACTCCAGCGGCACCAGAAACAGCACCGGCAGAATAAGAAACGCGCTGCCGCCAAGCATCAGGAAATCGGTGACCGGACCGAACAGGTACTTTTGCGGTGTCGCGGCCTTGGGAGCTACAGCATCCGCCGAAAGCTGAAGTGTCATGTCAGAACCCTCCCCTGGGAGGAGTGAGTTTAGCCAGCGACCAGCCTGCCGACAAGTTGGCCATCGACCCTGCACTCGACGCGGGCCCTCGGTTCGTCTTGTTATTTTGCGAGTTGTTTTGGTGAGCGCGATGGGATTCGAACCCATGACCTACTGATTAAAAGTCAGTTGCTCTACCGGCTGAGCTACGCGCTCCCGCGGGCTTGAAAAGGCGGCCCTCGAAATTGCGCGGAACATAGGGAGAGTGCCGCGACCGGTCAACCGGAAAAAGACGGCTCTCGCGCCGAGGTTTTTGCCATCGACAAACGCCCCTCGAATTGCCATCGCACAACATCAGCTGAGCCACTTCCGCAACCCGCGCCAAGCCTCAACCAACGAGCGGTCGAGACAGGTCTCTCATCACGGGTTGAATTGGAGAAACATTACAAATCAGTAACTTACTGTTTCGGCGGAACCATCGCACTACCCGTCCGTTGTCTCCCCACAAGGGACGTCAACCACCCTTCAAGGAGAAGATCATGAACAAGATCGCAACGGGCTTGCTGGCGACCACACTGTCAATTTCCTTCGCGGCCGCAGCGGTTATGCCGGCCGACGCAGCCCAGATGTTTGTGCCGCAGGCAACGGCGACGCCGTCTGACATCGTCAATGTCGGCGAGTCACGCTATGACCAGTGGCGCCAAGGCAAGCGCCAGTTCAAGGGCAACCGCGATTTCCGGGGTGGGCGTAATTTTGCCCGCAACAACAATGACGGCCCCTACTGGAATGGCCATCGCGGCTCGCGCCATTATCGCAACGGCTATCGTCGTCACGGCGATTTCTGGTTCCCGGCTGGTGCTTTCATCGCCGGCGCGCTGATCACGGGTGCGATCGTCAACAACAACAACCAGAACCGCGTCTACCAGGGCAATTCGCATGTCCAGTGGTGCTATGACCGCTATCGGTCTTACCGCGCTTCGGACAATACCTTCCAGCCGAACTACGGTCCTCGGGAGGAGTGTAATTCGCCCTACTGAGTTCAGGGCGAAGTTTGAGTAGGCAGAGTGATGGAGCCCGCGCCGGCAACGGTGTGGGCTTCGTCTTTGCGCGTCCTTCAGGGCGCGCTCAAGGTCCTGCGCACCGCATCGCGCCAGCCGGCGAGCTTTGCCGCGCGCACCGTGACATCCATATCCGGCTTGAAGCGCCGCTCTAGCGCCCAGGCCTTGGCAAAATCCTTCGCCTTGGGCCACACACCCGCCTTCGAACCGGCAAGCCATGCAGCCCCCAGCGCCGTCGTCTCCAGAATGGTCGGACGGTCAACCGGCGCGTCGAGAATGTCGGCCAGCCGCTGCATGGTCCAGTCGGAGGCCACCATGCCGCCATCGACACGAAGCACGGTTTTGGCCGATGCCCCCTTCCAGTCCTTGCGCATGGCGTCGAGCAGATCGCGCGTCTGGTAGGCGACGGCTTCGAGGGCCGCGCGGGCAAACTCGGCCGGGCCTGAATTGCGCGTCAGTCCAAAGATCGCGCCACGCGCCTCGGCGTCCCAATGCGGCGCGCCGAGGCCGACGAAAGCCGGCACCAGATAGACATTCTGCGTCGGGTCCGCGGTTGCTGCCAAAACGCCGCTGTGCTCGGCCTTGCCGATCACCTTGATGCCGTCGCGCAGCCATTGCACGGCAGCGCCGGCGATGAAGATCGAGCCTTCCAGCGCATAGGTGGTCTTGCCGTTCAGCCGGTAGGCGATGGTGGTCAACAGCCGGTTCTTCGAACGCACCAGATCCGCACCGGTGTTGAGCAGCGCGAAGCAGCCGGTGCCGTAGGTCGATTTCATCATGCCCGGCTCGAAACAGGCCTGGCCGATGGTCGCGGCGTGCTGGTCGCCGGCAACGCCAAGGATTTTTATCCCGGCGCCGAACAGGCTTTTCTCCGTCACCCCATAGTCGTCGGCGCAATCCTTCACCTCAGGCAACATCGCGCGGGGGATGCGCAGGATGGAGAGCAGTTCATCATCCCAGACATTTTTCTCTATGTTGTAGACCAGCGTGCGTGAAGCGTTGGTGGCGTCGGTGGCGTGCACCTTGCCGCCGGTCAGCCGCCAGATCAGAAAACTGTCGATGGTGCCGGCGAGCAGCTCGCCCTTCTCGGCGCGTTTCCTGGCTACCTTCACCTTGTCCAGCATCCAGGCAATCTTGGTGCCGGAAAAATAGGGATCGAGCAGCAGGCCGGTCTTTTTGGTAAAAGTCTTTTCCAGCCCCTGCTTCTTCAGTTTCTGGCAGAGCGGCGCGGTGCGGCGGTCCTGCCAGACGATGGCGTTGTGGATCGGCTTGCCGGTCGCCTTGTCCCAGATGACGACAGTCTCGCGCTGGTTGGTGATGCCGATCGCCGCCACATCGGATGCCTCACGGCCAGCGCTCTTCAGCGCGCCTTTGACCGTGGCGACGACGCTTGCCCAGATCTCCTCCGGGTCGTGCTCGACCCAGCCGGAAGCCGGATAATGCTGGGTGAATTCCTGCTGCTTGCTGCCGGCAACCTTCATCGCACCGTCGAACAGGATCGCCCGGCTCGATGTCGTGCCCTGGTCGATCGCAAGGATGTATCCGGTCATTAGCCCTCCCGGTAGCTCGCTTATACAAACAGGGGAGACGGCAACATGCCGCCTCCCCGTTCACTATGATCCCGGCGCGTACGCCAAGATTACTTCTGCCAGCTCTTCACCAGTTCGTCGTAATTGATGGTGACCGGCTTTTCCTTCTCGTTCTCGATCTTCAGCTGGGGCGCGAGATGGCCGTTCTTGACCGCGTCGGCGTTCCAGTAGGCAAGGTCATGCTCTTCGGCCATTTTCGGGCCGATATCGCCCTGGATGCCCGCCTTTTCCAGGCGTTCCATGACCTTCTCCTGCTCGGAGCAGAGCGAGTCCATTGCCTCCTGCGCCGTCTTGGCGCCGGACGAGGCATCACCGATCGCCTGCCACCAAAGCTGTGCCAGCTTCGGATAGTCAGGCACGTTGGTGCCGGTCGGCGACCACTGGACGCGAGCCGGCGAGCGGTAGAACTCGATCAGGCCGCCGAGCTTCGGCGCACGTTCCGTGAAGCTCTTGTCCTGGATCGTCGACTCGCGGATGAGCGTCAGGCCGACATGGCTCTTCTTCACGTCGACCGTCTTCGACACGACGAACTGCGCATAGAGCCATGCGGCCTTGGCGCGATCGTCGGGCGTCGACTTCAGCAGGGTCCAGGAACCGACGTCCTGGTAGCCAAGCTTCATGCCATCCTTCCAGTAGACGCCATGCGGCGACGGAGCAAAGCGCCATTTCGGGGTGCCGTCCGCGTTCACGACCGGCAGCCCTTCCTTGACGAAGGAGGCGGTGAAGGCAGTGTAGGTGAACATCTGCTGCGCGACCGTGCCCTGCGACGGGACGGGGCCGGATTCGCCGAACGTCATGCCCTGGGCTTCTGGCGGCGCATAGGCCTTCAGCCAATCCAGGTATTTCTGGATCGCATAGACGGAAGCCGGGCCGTTGGTGTCGCCGCCGCGCGCGACGCACGAGCCGACAGGCTGCGACTTCTCGTTGACCTTGATGCCCCATTCGTCGACGGGAAGACCGTTTGGCAGGCCCTTGTCGCCGTTGCCGGCCATGGACAGCCAGGCGTCGGTGAACCGCCAGCCGAGCGACGGATCCTTCTTGCCGTAGTCCATGTGACCATAGACCTTCTTGCCGTCGATCTCGCGGCCGGTGAAGAATTCGGCGATGTCCTCATAGGCCGACCAGTTGACGGGAACGCCGAGGTCGTAGCCGTACTTCGCCTTGAAGTCGGCCTTGTTCTTCTCGTCGTTGAACCAGTCGTAACGGAACCAGTAGAGGTTCGCGAACTGCTGGTCGGGCAACTGGTAGAGGTCGCCGTCCGGAGCGGTCGTGAACTTGGTGCCGATGAAGTCGGCGAGGTCGAGGTTGGGGTTGGTGACGTCCTTGCCCTCATTCGCCATCCACTTGGTCAGGCTGCGCGCCTGCTGGTAGCGCCAGTGGGTGCCGATCAGGTCGGAGTCGTTGACATAGGCGTCATAGATATTCTCGCCCGACTGCATCTGCGTCTGCAGCTTTTCGACGACATCGCCTTCGCCGATCAGGTCGTGGGTGATCTTGATGCCGGTGATCGCGGTGAAGGCCGGCGCCAGGACCTTGGACTCATAGCTGTGCGTATCGATGGTCTCGGAGACCACCTTGATATCCATGCCGGCGAAAGGCTTCGCGGCATCGATGAACCATTGCATCTCGGCTTCCTGCGCGCCGCGATCAAGCGTCGACAGATCCTTGATTTCGGTATCGAGGAAGGTTTTGGCTTCGTCCATTCCGGCATAGGCCTGGCCTGCTCCCCAAAGCAGAACTAGCGCAGTCGTTGATGTTAAAAATTGCCTTCGCATTTTTTGGTTCCTCCACTTTTTCAGTTTCAAGTGCGATCTGGAGCGGTCGCCGGCACGCGGCCGCCCCAACAGTTTCCCCCTCTATACGTAGCGGAACACGCCAATGGCGTAGACCACGGAGAGAGCGAGAGCCCACCACAGGTTGGGTCCGACAAGACCCAGCCAAGCGAGATGGATAAAGGCGCTGCCGAGCAGCGAAACAAAGAGGCGGTCACCGCGCGTCGTCTCGAAGCGCAGCACGCCGACACGCGGATTGCCGCCGGGCGAGACGAATTCCCAGAACGCCATGCCGCACAGCAGCACCAGGATCGTGATGAAGAACATCGCCGTCGGCAGCGTCCATGCCATCCAGGTGAGGTTCATGCTCATACCCTCCCCAGGGCGAAGCCCTTGGCGATGTAGTTTCGGACGAACCAGATCACGAGTGCGCCTGGCAGGATGGTAAGCACGCCGGCAGCGGCAAGCACGCCCCAGTCGAGCCCGGATGCCGAGACCGTGCGTGTCATGATCGCCGCGATCGGCTTGGCGGCGGTCGTGGTCAAGGTGCGCGCAATCAGCAGCTCGACCCATGAGAACATGAAGCAGAAGAAGCAGGCGACCCCGACGCCGCTGGCGATCAGCGGCATGAATATCTTGAGGAAGAAGCGCGGGAAGGAATAGCCGTCAATATAGGCCGTCTCGTCGATCTCC
This sequence comes from Hyphomicrobiales bacterium, assembly GCA_900472295.1. Taxonomy (GTDB): domain Bacteria; phylum Pseudomonadota; class Alphaproteobacteria; order Rhizobiales; family Rhizobiaceae; genus Mesorhizobium. The sequence continues at coordinate 359,330 of UCIA01000002.1, forward strand.
TTCGGCACGCCGGACATGAAACCTTCGAGGATCCAGACCGCCAGCGGCACGTTGAACAGGCAGTGCGCCAGCGCCACCGCTATGTGGGTGTCGATCAGGCCGAAGGCCGAATAGAGCTGGAAGAAAGGCAGCGCGAACACCGCCGGCGGCGCCATGCGGTTGGTCAGCAACCAGAAGAACAGATGCTTGTCGCCGAGGAACCGGTAGCGCGAGAAGGCGTAGGCCGCAGGCAGCGCCACCGAAACCGAAATCACCATGTTCATGACGACATAGATGATCGAATTGATGTAGCCCTTGTACCAGGATGGATCGGTGAAGATCACCACGTAATTGGCGATGGTCGGGTGCTTCGGCCATAGCGAAAAAGCACCCAGGATCTCCTGGTTGGTCTTGAAGCTCATATTGACCAGCCAATAGATCGGCAGCATCAGAAAGATGATGTAGATCGTCGGCACCAGCCACCAGAACCTGGATTCTTCGCCGCGCCGGCGCATCAGCCGCGCGATCTGGTCCTGCGACAAGGTGCTGGCAAGCCCGTCCGAAACCGCTGCCTCGTTCACCCGCGTCGTTCTTTCGTCGGCGCCGCTCATCTCAGCGCTCCGCATCGAAGTTGGTCATGACGGTGTAGAACACCCATGACAGCAGCAGGATGATCAGGAAGTAGATGATCGACATGGCGGCTGCCGGTCCGAGGTCGAACTGGCCGATGGCAATCTTGACCAGGTCTATCGACAGGAACGTCGTCGAATTGCCTGGGCCGCCGCCGGTGACGACGAAGGGCTCGGTGTAGATCATGAAGCTATCCATGAAGCGCAGCAGCACCGCGATCAAAAGCACGCGGTTCATCTTCGGCAGCTGGATGTATCGGAAGATCGCCCAGCGCGACGCGCCATCGATCTTGGCGGCTTGATAATAGGCATCCGGTATGGAGACGAGGCCGGCGTAGCACAGCAGAACGACGAGGCTCGTCCAGTGCCATACGTCCATCAGGATGACCGTCGCCCAGGCGTCGGTCGGGTCGTTGACGTAGTTGTAGTCGAAGCCGAGCGCCGACAGCGTGTAACCCAGCAGGCCAATGTCGATACGGCCGAACACCTGCCAGATCGTACCGACGACATTCCACGGGATCAGCAGCGGCAGCGCCATCAGCACCAGGCAGACCGGCACGCCCCAGCCCTTCTTGGGCATATTGAGCGCGATGAAGATGCCGAGCGGCACTTCAATGGCGAGGATGGTGAAGGAGAAGATCAGGTTGCGGACCATCGACAGCCAGAACCGTTCCGACTCCAGGATTTCGGTGAACCAGTCCGAGCCGTTCCAGAAGAATACGTTGTTTCCGAACGTGTCCTGGACCGAATAGTTGACCACCGTCATCAGCGGGATCACCGCCGAGAACGCCACCAGCAGGAGCACCGGCAACACCATGAACCAGGCTTTGTTGTTCCAGGTCTTTTCCATCTATGCCCCCATCTCGACGCGCCAGGAATCGGCATAGATGTTGATGCCGGCCGGATCGAAGCGCACCTTCGGCTCGGCCGGAACGTCCTCGTCCTCGCCGATGACGGCAGCGATCTCGCGGCCTTCGAGACTGGCGCGCACCACCTTGTGGCGGCCTAGATCCTCGACCTTGCTGATTTTCACCGCCATGCCGTCGCGGCCGAGCCTGACATATTCGGGCCGGATGCCGAGTTCGATGGCGCCAGTGTTCTCAGCGGCAGTCTTGGGCGCGCCGGGCAGTTCGATGCGCTGGCTGCCGATGGTGGCGGTCTTGCCGTCGATCACCACCGGCATGACGTTCATGCCGGGCGAGCCGATGAAATAGCCAACGAAAGTGTGGCGCGGACGCTCGAACAGTTCGGCAGGCGTGCCGATCTGGACGATGCCGCCATCATACATGACCACGACCTGGTCGGCGAAGGTCAGCGCCTCGGTCTGGTCATGGGTGACATAGACCATGGTGTAGCCGAAGCGGCGGTGCAGCTGCTTCAATTGCGAGCGCAGCACCCATTTCATATGCGGATCGATGACGGTCAACGGCTCGTCGAACAGAATCGCATTGACGTCCGAGCGCACCAGTCCGCGGCCAAGCGAGATCTTCTGCTTCTGGTCGGCGGTGAGGCCCCTCGCCTTCTTCTTGGCCCATGACGCGAGATCGATCATCTCCAGCGTCTCGCGCACCTTGCGGTCGACATCGGCCTCCGGTACGCCGCGGTTGCGCAGTGGGAAGGCCAGATTATCGTAGACGGTCATGGTGTCGTAGATGACCGGGAACTGGAACACCTGCGCGATGTTGCGCTCCTGCGTCGACAGTTTGGTTACGTCCTTGCCGTCGAACAGCAGTTTTCCATGCGAGGGATGCAGCAGGCCGGAAATGATGTTGAGCAAAGTGGTCTTGCCGCAACCCGAGGGCCCAAGCAGCGCATAGGCGCCGCCGTCCTCAAATGTGTGGTGCACTTCCCTCAAAGCGAAATCGGCATCCTTCTGCGGGTTGGGCAGATAGGAGTGCCGGACATGGTTGACGTCGATGCGCGCCATCTCTTCCCCCTCAAGCCGCCAGCTTCGGCGCGGCGACGGCACTGCCGTTGCCGTCGAAGACCATGATGTGGCGCGGGTCGATGAACACTTCGACCTCGGCGTCGGGCTCGAAATCCCTGATGCCGTGGGTCAGCATGACCCAGCGCGCATCGGCGAAGTCGAGATGGATGAAGCTTTCCGAGCCGGTGATCTCGGTGATGGTCACCTTGGCGCGCACCGGCACGGCGGCGGCGTTTGGCCGCTCGAGCGACAGATGATGCGGCTGGAAGCCGATCGTATACATAGCGTCGGCAATGCCGGCGAGTTCGGCCGGCACCGGCAGCTTGACGCCGCCTTCGAGCAGGAAGTCCGGGCCCTTCTTGGCCAGCACGATGGTGTTGAGCGGCGGATCGGCAAAGGTTTTCGCCGTCACCAGGTCGATCGGCTTGCGGAAAACGTCGATGGTCGGGCCGAACTGGGTGATGCGCCCCTCGGACAGCGTCGCTGTGTTGCCGCCAAGCAGCAGCGCTTCGTGCGGCTCGGTCGTGGCGTAGACGAAGATGGTGCCGGCGGCGGCAAAAATCTTCGGCAGCTCGGCGCGCAATTCCTCGCGCAATTTGTAGTCGAGATTGGCGAGCGGCTCATCGAGCAGAACCAGGCTGGCGTTCTTGACGATGGCGCGGGCAAGTGCGGTACGCTGCTGCTGGCCGCCGGACAGGCTGAGGGGCGTGCGGTCGAGATAGGGCGTCAGCTTCAAGAGTGTCGCCGCGTTGCGCACTTCCTTGTCGATCCTGGCCTGGTCGGCGCCGGCGACGCGCAGCGGTGAGGCGATGTTTTCGTAGACGGTCATCGCGGGGTAGTTGATGAACTGCTGGTAGACCATGGCGATCTTGCGCTGCTGCACCGGCATGCCGGTGACATTCTGGCCGTCGAACCAGACCGAACCGGAGGTCGGCACATCGAGCCCGGCCATCAGCCGCATCAGGCTGGTCTTGCCCGACAGCGTCGGCCCGAGCAGAACGTTAAGCGAGCCGTGCTGAAGCGTCAGCGACACGTCGCGGATATGCTCCACCGCGCCGACCATCTTCGTCACGTTTCTCAGTTCCAGCATGATGCCTCCTCCCAGGCTTTGTGCATCAATCGCTTTCCCCTATTCCGCTGCCGCGACATGGCGCTGGCTGATGCCGCGCATGAATTCGTCGAGGACTGCAACCTGCTCGCGGCTGAAATGCAGCCCGCGCTTGGTGCGACGCCACAATACATCTTCTGATGTGAGCGCCCATTCGTTTTCGCAGAGGTAGCGCACCTCGGCCTCATAGAGATCGGCGCCGAAATCGCGGCCGAGATCGGCGTTCGACTTGGCGAGGCCGAGCAGCACTTGCGCGCGCGTGCCGTAAAGCCTGGTCAGCCGGCGCGCCAGGCGCTGATCGAGGAAGGGATAGGCGCTCTTCAGCTTCGCCACCTGGGCGTCGAAACCGGTGGCCGGAAAATCGCCGCCCGGTAAAGCCGCGTTCGCCGTCCACGGCTTGCCGCGCTTGCCCAAAAACCCTTCGATCTTCTCCAGCATCGATTCCGAGAGACGGCGATAGGTGGTGATCTTGCCGCCAAAGGCATTGACGATCGGCGCCTGCCCCTCACCGCCACTGGCTTTCAGCACATAGTCGCGGGTCGCTTCCTGCGCCTTCGAGGCGCCGTCGTCATAGAGCGGACGCACGGCGGAATAGGTCCAGACGATGTCGGGGCGCGTCACGGGTTGGGCAAAATACTCGCTCGCCGCCGCGCAAAGATAATCGATCTCGGTATCGCTGATCTTCACGTCATGCGGATCGCCGGGATAGTCGCGATCGGTGGTGCCGATCAGCGTGAACTCTTCCTCGTAGGGAATGGCGAAGATGATGCGGCCATCCTTGTTCTGGAAGAAGTAGGCGCGCGGATCGTCGAACTTCTTCCTAATGACGATGTGGCTGCCCTGCACCAGGCGGACATTGTGCACGTCGTTTTGGCCAACGGCGGCCGACAGCACATGGTCGACCCACGGACCTGCGGCATTGACCAGCAGCCGGGCCTTGACCTCCTCGGCCTCTCCCGTCTGCACGTCCTCCACGCGGATTACCCACAGATCGCCCTCACGCCGCGCCGCAACGACCTTCGTGCGGGTGCGGATGGTGGCGCCACGGTCGGCGGCGTCGCGCGCGTTCAACGCCACCAGGCGGGCATCGTTGACCCAGCCGTCGGAATATTCGAACGCCTTGTGAAACAGCGGCTTCAGCGGCTTGCCGGCGGGGTCCTTCGCCATGTCCAGCGTGCGGGTCGCCGGCAGCAATTTGCGGCCGCCAATATGGTCATAGAGGAACAGGCCGAGCCGGATCAGCCAGGCCGGCCGCAGGCCCTTGGCATAGGGCAGCACGAAGCGCATCGGCCAGATGATGTGCGGCGCGTTCCTCCACAGAACCTCGCGCTCCATCAGCGCCTCGCGCACCAGCCGGAATTCATAGAATTCGAGATAACGCAGGCCGCCATGGATCAGCTTGGTCGAGCCCGACGAGGTGCCGCTGGCGAGATCGTTCATCTCGGCCAGGAACACCGAAAAGCCCCGCCCAACGGCGTCGCGGGCAATGCCGCAGCCATTGATGCCGCCACCGATGACGAAGATGTCACGGACTGCGTCCACAAATCCCTCCCGCGATTTCGCATTGCAGCATTTTTTGGGTTTTACGAAACCGTAGCGGGATTATTTCGAAATAAGAACGAATGTCAAACGAAATGTCACGGAACTGTGATGCAGCCTCTAGGCCAGCGATGTCTCGATCAACTGAACCGCGGCCTCTTCGCAGATCCTGCGTACAGACGGGATCTCGCAGCGATCGGTGATGAAGGTGTTGACCTGGGAGAGATGGCCGATGCGGACGGGTGCAGTGCGCTCAAACTTGGTCTGGTCGGACACCAGGATCACATGCCTGGCATTGGCGATGATGGCCTGCGCCACTTTCACTTCACGAAAGTCGAAATCGAGCAGCGCTCCATCATGGTCGATGGCCGAAGCGCCAATCACCGCATAGTCGACCTTGAACTGCCTGATGAAATCCACCGCCGCCTCGCCGACCACGCCACCGTCGGAGCCACGCACGACGCCGCCGGCGATCACCACCTCGATCGAAGGATAAATGCGCATCCTGTTGGCAACATTGATGTTATTGGTGATAACCATGAGCCCGGTATGGTCTAGCAACGCCTTGCTGACCGACTCGGTCGTGGTGCCGATGTTGATGAACAGCGAGGCGTTGTCGGGGATCAGCCTGGCCGCCGCGCGGCCGATCGCCTCCTTCTCGTCGGCGGCAATCTTGCGGCGCGCCTCATACTCCATGTTCTCGATGCCGGACGGAAACAAGGCACCGCCATGGATGCGCGACAGCAGCCGCTGGTCGCAGAGGTCGTTGAGGTCCTTGCGGATGGTCTGTGGCGTCACGTTGAAATGCGTGGCCAGGTCGTCGACCAGCACACGGCCATGGTCTTTCGCCATCTGGATGATTTCGGCATGACGCGGCGACAAATACACTGAGAACCTCCCGTTTTCGTTTTTCTTGTTTGTAACTGAAAACGAAAGCAATGAAAAGGGAGAAGCCGGCTAATGAAATATCGATGATTGTAACGCGAACCGGGCAGATATGCTCAGGCCCGCTCTGCGACCTCGGGGGCTATGGCTGCGACTTCGAAGTCCTGTTAGTCCTTCAGAGACCTTGCACAGTCGCAAATGACGGTGAAGGCGATATCGACGTCCTCTGCCGTCGTCTCGAACTGTCCGACCTGGAAGCGGATGGCGACGCGTCCGTCCACCCGCGTCTGCGTCAGATAGAGCCGGCCATCGTCATTGATAGCATTGACCAGGTGCAGATTGTGGTCGTCGGCATCGCCTGTTGTCTTGTGGCGGAATGAAAACAGCGACAGCATCGGTTCGGTGACGATCTCGAAATCCGGCTCGCTCGCCAGCCGAGCGGCAAGCCCTTCGCTCCAGGCGACATGATTGCGGATCATCCCGCGCAGCGCCTCCAGGCCGTGCGCGCGCAGCAGGAACCACAGTTTCAGCGCCCGAAAGCGGCGGCCGAGCGGCACCGACCACTCGGAATAGTTGATGATGCCGTCGCGGCCATGCGTCTTCAGGAATTCGGGCTTGATCGCCAAAGTGCGGACCAGATCCTCGGGCTGGCGGATGAACTGCATCGAGCAGTCGAATTGGGCGCCCAGCCATTTGTGCGGGTTGACGACGATGGAATCGGCCAGCTCGGCCCCGGCCCAGAAATGACGGAATTCCGGGCAGATCATCGCCGATCCGGCCCAGGCCGCGTCGACATGCAGATAAAGCCCGTGGCGTGTGGCCACCGCGGCGACTTCAGCGACATCGTCGGTGCCGCCGGTGCTGGTGCCGCCGACGCTGGCAATGATGCCGGCGGGCAGCATACCGGCCTCGCGGTCGGCGACGATTGCCGCCTCAAGGGCTGCCGTATCCATGGCGCGAAAACGCCCGCTGACCGGAATGCGGACCAGATTGTCCTCGCCGACACCCGACACCCAGATCGCGCGGTCGATCGAAGTGTGAACCTGGTCGGAAGAATAGATGCGCGGCCGCTTCTGCCCGGCCAGGCCCTGTTTGTTGCCCTGCCAGTCGAGCGCACGCTCGCGCATGGTCAGCACGGCGGCCAGTGTCGCCGACGAGGCCGAATCCTGGATGACGCCGGAAAAGCCGTCGGGCAGGCCGAGCGCCTGGCGCATCCAGTCGACGATGCGGGTTTCGAGTTCGGTCGCCGCCGGCGAGGTCTGCCACAGCATGCATTGCGCGGCCATCGCCGAGACCAGATATTCGGCCACCACCGAAACCGGGGCGGCATTGGCCGGGAAATAGGCGAAGAAGCGCGGATGCTGCCAATGCGTCATCCCCGGCACGATCTTGTCTTCGAAATCGGCGAAAATCCGCTCCATCGGCTCAGCCGCTTCCGGGGGCGACGCCTCAATGCTGCGAAAGATAACGCCGGGCTCGACCAGCGGCCGCACCGGCCGTTCACGCAACGAAGAGCGATAATCGACGCCCCAATCCGCGGCGCGCCTCGACCATTGCCGGAAATCATCACTGTCCATTCGGGTCCCCAGATTCGGGTCAGCATTTGGCCGCGGCAGCAAGCGCGCTGGCCAAGGTTATTCTATCCCGGGAAATCAGGCAGGCTGGCAAAGGCGGTTTTCAACGCGTTCGACCAGCCTTCGGAAATAGCGCGATAGTACTGGTCGTCCTGGCCGATGCGCTTCTTCAGTCCGGTCTTGAACGTGTCCTTCTCCAGGAACAGCAGGTCGAGCGGCAGGCCGACGGACAGGTTCGACTTCAGCGTCGAATCGAACGACACCAACAGCAGCTTCACCGTCTCTGCCAGGCTCATCGTCCTCTCATAAGCGCGGATGATGATCGGCTTGCCGTATTTGGTCTCGCCGATCTGGAAGAACGGCGTGTCGTCGGTGGATTCGATGAAATTGCCCTCGGGGTAGATCATGAACAGCCGCGGCGGGCTGCCCTTGATCTGGCCGCCGAGGATGAAGGAGGCGTTGAAATAGGAATCCGCCTTCTCGCCTGCCGGCGACGAACTGGCGATGACTTCCTTGACGGTGTCACCGACCAGCCGCACCGTCTGGTACATGGAGGGTGTCTCGAGCAGCGTTGCATGGCGTTCGGCCACCGCCTTGGTCCGCTCGTCGAGCAGGCTGACGACGGCCTGCGTCGTTGCCAGATTGCCGGCCGACATCAAAACGATGACGCGCTCGCCCGGCTCTTCCCAGACATGCATCTTCTTGAAGGTGGAGATCGAATCCATGCCCGCATTGGTGCGCGTGTCCGACATGAACACGAGCCCACGATCAATCTTGAGGCCGACGCAATAAGTCATGGAATCTCTTCAAGCAGCAAATCTTGACGAGACTACTGCTCTACCGTGACGGTGACCGCAAGCTGTTCCTCCGCCTGTCCCAGTCGAATTCCCGACACCGGCGAGGCGTCGCGGTAGTCGCGGCCGGTGGCAACCCTGACATAGCGCTCATCAGGAGAAATGCCGTTGGCGGCATCAAAAGCGACCCAGCCGAGACCTTGGACATGGGCTTCGGCCCAGGCATGGCTTGCCGCCTGCTCAATCGCCGCATCCATCATCAGATAGCCGCTGACATAGCGGGCCGGGAAGCCCATGGCGCGCGCAGCGGCAACAAAGATGTGGCTGTGGTCCTGGCAGACGCCGGTTTTCAGCGCCAACGCCTCTTCCGCCGGCGTCGTCACGCTGGTGCTGCCTGGCGTATAAGCGACGCGCTCGACGATCAGCGCCATCAACCGATGCAGCCTTTCGATGTCGGTGCCTTTGCCCACCGCCGCGGCAAGCTCGCGAATGCCCTCGCCGGGGACGGTCAAAGCCGTCTCCTGGCTGAACAGCCAGAGCGGCGCAAAGCCGTGATGCGGGCCGGAAACACCCGCTGTGTCGCGCGTGACAACCTCGCCTGAGGCCTCGACAGTGATGAAATCTCGCTCACCCTCGACGCTCAACAGCCTGTTATCATTGCCGAAATGGTCGGTGAAGCGGACTTCCTCGCGCGCGCCTTCGATCTTCAATGCCCATGACAACACAGTCTGCGTCGGTCCGCTGACCGGCAGCAGCCGCAGCCGCTGCAGCAAATAGTGCACCGGCGCATCGTAGCGGTATTCGGTCCGGTGGGTGATTTTCAATCGCATATCAATTGAACCGATAATCTTGTGCGATCTCTTCGCCAAGCTTGGTGTTGTCTTGAATGAAATTGGCCAGGAATTCGTGCAGGCCGGCGTCGAATATGTTCTTGATCGACCCAGCCCTCAGCATCGCCTGCGTCCTTTCAACCGTTGCATGGCAAGGATGATGTTCGCCATAGTCGTCGCTCAGGAACTTTAAATGCTCTGCCAGGAAGCGGTAGCAGAAGGTCAGCGAGCGCGGCATGCGGACATTGAGGATCAGATAGTCGGCGATGTTGGTCGGCTTGTAGTCGGCCTCGTAGACCCAGCGATAGGAGCGATGCGCCGACACCGAGCGCAGGATCGATTCCCACTGGTAATTGTCGAGGCTTGAGCCGACCCAGGAGATCGACGGCAGCAGCACATAATATTTCACGTCGAGAATGCGCGCCGTGTTGTCGGCGCGCTCGACATAGGTGCCGAGTTGCGAGAAATCGAAAATCTCGTTGCGCAGCATGGTGCCGTAAAACGAACCGCGGATCAGCGCCGTCTCGCGCTTGATGGCATCGAGCACGCTGGGCAGGTCGCGCTCGTCGATGGGTTTTGCCAGCATGCGCTTCAACGACATCCAGGCCTCGTTGATGCTCTCCCAGGTTTCGCGCGTCAGCGCGGTGCGCACCATGCGGGCATTGTTGCGGGCGGTCTCGATCGCCGCCATCGTGCTTGACGGGTTCGACGTGTCGCGCAACAGGAAGTCAGCGACATTGGCAGCGGTGTAGTCCTGGTATTTTTGGGTAAAGGTGACATCGGAGCCAGCGCTGAGCAGCACCGAATTCCACTCCTCCGAGGCGCTCTGGGTGCGCGTCAACGCCATACGCAGGCCGGCATCGACCAACCGCGCCATGTTTTCAGCCCGCTCGATATAGCGGTTCATCCAGTAGAGCCCGTTGGCGGTGCGGCCGAGAAGCATGGAATGGCCCTTCGGGCTAGTGAGTAGGGATTAGTGAGTAGGGATTAGTAAGCATTTGAATCTCAATGGAATATGGCATTCCCTGTCCCCTGTTTTTTACTACTGCCTACTGCCTACTCACTATTCCCTACTCACTCAGTCATCGAGCACCCAGGTGTCTTTCGTTCCGCCGCCCTGCGACGAATTGACGACGAGCGAGCCTTCCTTCAGCGCAACGCGGGTCAGCCCTCCCGGAACGATCTGGATGCGGTCGGAAACCAGCACATAGGGCCTGAGATCGACGTGGCGCGGCGCCAGCCCCTTGTCCGTCAGGATCGGACAGGTCGACAGCGCAAGCGTCGGCTGGGCGATGTAGTTCGACGGCTTTGCAGCCAGCTTCTTGGCGAAAGTCTCGCATTCCTTCTTGGTCGCCGCCGGCCCGACCAGCATGCCGTAGCCGCCGGAGCCGTGGACTTCCTTGATCACAAGCTCGTCGATGTGCTCGAGCACATATTTCAGGCTGTCCGGTTCCGAGCAGCGCCAGGTCGGAATGTTGCCGAGGATCGCCTTGCGGCCGGTGTAGAATTCGATGATTTCGGGCATGTAGGAATAAATCGCCTTGTCGTCGGCGATGCCGGTTCCCGGCGCATTGGCGATGGTGATGTTGCCGGCGCGGTAGACATCCATGATGCCGGGCACGCCAAGGGCTGAGTCCGGACGGAAGGTCAGCGGGTCGAGGAACGAATCGTCGACACGCCGGTACAGCACGTCGATCTGCTTGTAGCCTTCGGTCGTGCGCATGGCGACATGGCCGTCGACGACGCGCAGATCCTGGCCTTCGACAAGCTGCACGCCCATCTGATCGGCCAGGAAGGCATGTTCGAAATAGGCAGAGTTGAAGCTGCCAGGCGTCAGCACGGCGATGGTCGGCGCGCCCTTGGTGCTTTGCGGCCTGACAGCAGCCAGCGACTGGCGCAGCAGCTGCGGATAGTTCTCGACCGGCCGCACCTTGATCTTCTGGAACAGCTCGGGGAAGAGCTGCATCATCGTCTCGCGATTCTCCAGCATGTAGGAGACGCCCGACGGCGTGCGCGCATTGTCCTCCAGCACGTAGAATTCGTTTTCCGAGATACGGACAATATCGACGCCGATAATGTGGGTGTAGACGCCGGCCGGTGGCCGCACGCCGATCATTTCCGGCAGGAAGGCCTCGTTCCTGGCGATCAGCTCCCTGGGAACGCGGCCGGCGCGCAGGATTTCCTGGCGGTGATAAATGTCGTCGAGGAAAGCATTCAGCGCCTGCACGCGTTGCTCGATGCCTTGCGTCAGCCGGCGCCATTCATTGCCGGAGATGATACGCGGAACGATGTCGAAGGGGATCAGCCGCTCCGAGGCTTCCTGCTCGCCATAGACGGCAAAGGTGATGCCGGTCTTGCGGAAGACGCGCTCGGCGTCCTGCATCTTTTCGGTAAGCCTGGCCGGATCCTGCTCCTTCAGCCAGCGGTCGTAAGCCGTATACGGTTTTCTCAGTCCGGAAACTTCCGGAAGCATTTCATCGAACGCTGCCAATCGCATACTCCCCTGTGACACCATTTCACTGGCGTCGCGGGAGAAAATCAAGCGCAATCGGTGATTTCCGGGATATCGGCGATCAGTATGTTTCGACTGCCCAAAATTAGGGCAGTCGTATCAGGCCCGTAATCAGGCTGTGCCTTGTCGCCGGGCAAGTGCCTGATGCGGCTTTAGAAAGCGCGGAAAGTGACGACGGTAAACGTGTCCTTGATTCCCGGAATAATCTGCACCTTCTCGTTGACGAAGTGGCCGACATCGTCCTCATCGTCGATATAGAATTTGGCAAGCAGGTCGTAATGGCCGGCAGTCGAGTAGATTTCGGAGGCGATCTCGGCGTCGGCGAGCGCGCTGGCGACCTCATAGGACTTGCCCAAGTCGCACTTTATCTGCATGAAAAACGTCTTCATTGCCGGTCCCGATCAAGCTTCAGCACATAAGCGGCCCTTGTGGCAGACTGCCGCCCGGCTTTCAAGCATCAGGCGGAGCGGGCTCTGGCGACAGCCTGCTTGAGTTCGGACACCGGCATACCGCGCCGGTAGAGGCTGCCGCCGATGACCAGAGCCGGCGTACCCCGCAGCTTGAAGGCTGTTGCCTGGGCTTCGGTGCGGAAAAGGGAGGCGTCGACGTCAGGCTGACGCAAAGCGAGATCGGCGCGCACCATCGTCACATCGACACCGGCGGATGAAAGGATCGTGTTGGTGCGGCGTTCCGAAAGGCCGCGCTGGTTGGTCATCAGCGCATCCACCGCCACGGCATAGTGTTCGCCGCTGAGCAGCGCCACGCGTGCCGCGTCTCGCGAGACGTCGCCGAAGATCGGCCAGTCCTTCATCACCAGCCGGATGCCGCTATCCTCGGCCATGAGTTTCTTCAGCTCGAGAAAGACGAGTTTGCAGATCGGGCACTGGTAGTCGACGAATTCGGCAATGGTCACATCGCCATCCGGATTGCCGAGTGCTGGAATGGCCGGATCGAAGGCGACTTCAGTGACGGTCGGCCCGGTGCTTGCCCAAGCGGGCAAGGGAGCCAGAACTGCAAGGCTTGCCGCGCCCTTCAACAAAAGGCGCCGGTCGATCGGCTGCTTAAACATGTTCGTCCCCTGGTTGCGCGAACAGATCCCCACCCGTCTCTTACGATGCGCGCCGCGCGTTAAAGGATGCTTAAGCATGATCTTGTGGCACTTGCCTCGTGAATATCGGTGTTTGCTGAAACCGTGAGGCGCCGCCAAGCGTATGGTATGATGCGTCCTGGGACAGCTTGTGTTTGGGGGACAAGGGAGACAGGCCATGCGCCGTATCGCATTCGCAGTCGTTTCATTGCTGTTCGCGTCTTGTCTGCTCGTCTCGGCAGCCTTTGCCGGCGATGCCGAAGTCAAAGCCGGCCAGGCCGTCATCGATGGTCAGCTGAAGGCTCTCATCGCCAATGACGGCGCCAAGGCCTACAGTTTCGCCGCCCCAAACGTGAAGCAGATTTTCCCGACCGTCGACGCCTTCATGAACATGGTCACCAACGGCTACGCGCCGGTGCGCCAGCCGCAGAGCTATTCGTTCGGCAAGGTCGAGCAGACCGGGCCGGGCTCGATCATCCAGCAGGTGCTGATCGTCGGTCCCGACGGCAAGGACTACGAAGCGGTCTACACGCTGCAGCAGCAGCCCGACGGAACCTTTCAGATCACCGGCTGCAGCCTGCGGGCATCAAATTCGCTCAGCACCTGAAGACCGGTTAGATCACCGGAATATCGCCCCTCGCCCAGCCCTCTGAAATCTCGGCTGTGCGCGCCTCAAAAGCCTGCGCATCGATCGCGGCGCGGATATCCTGCATCAGTTTCTGATAGTAGGACAAATTGTTCCACGTCAGCAGCATCGCCCCCAGCGCCTCTTGTGATCTCACGAGGTGATGCAGATAGGCGCGTGAATAGTCACGCGCGGCCGGGCAGTCGCTCTCCTCGTCCAGCGGCCGCGGATCGTCGGCATGGCGGGCGTTCCTGAGATTGACCTTGCCGCGCCTGGTGTAGGCCAGGCCATGACGGCCGGCGCGGGTCGGCATCACGCAATCGAACATGTCGATGCCGCGCGCCACCGATTTCACGATGTCGTCCGGCGTGCCGACGCCCATGAGGTAGCGCGGCTTGTTCCCTGGCAGTTCCGGACAGGTGATGTCGAGCATATCGAGCATCACCGCTTGCGGCTCGCCGACCGCGAGGCCGCCGACCGCATAGCCCTTCAGCTCCATCGCACTCAGCGCCTGCGCCGAACGCATCCGCAGCGCCGGGTTGTCGCCGCCCTGCACGATGCCGAACATCGCCTTGCCCGGCTGGTCGCCGAACGCCGTCTTGCAGCGCTCGGCCCAGCGCAGCGACAGCTCCATTGCGCGCTCGATCTCCTTGAGATCGGCCGGCAGTGCCGTGCATTCGTCAAGCTGCATCTGGATATCGGAATCGAGCAGCCCCTGGATCTCGATCGAGCGCTCCGGCGACATCTCGTAGGCAGCGCCATCGATATGCGAGCGGAAGGTGACGCCCTTCTCGGTCAGTTTCCTGAGCTTCGACAGCGACATCACCTGAAAGCCGCCACTGTCGGTCAGGATCGGCTGCGGCCAGCGGGCGAACTCATGCAGGCCGCCAAGCCGTGCCACGCGCTCGGCGCCGGGCCGCAGCATCAGATGATAGGTGTTGCCCAGGATGATGTCGGCGCCGACACCGCGCACCTGGTCCATATACATGGCCTTGACCGTGCCGCCGGTGCCGACCGGCATGAAAGCCGGCGTGCGGATTTCTCCGCGCGGCATGTCGATGACGCCGCGCCGCGCTTTGCCGTCGGTGGCGAGCACCTTGAAAGAGAACGTGTCAGCCATTGAATTCCTTGTCATGCACAGGCGCGTCCGGCGCCTGCCGGTCGAGAGACTGGCGGTAGTGGATGCAGCCGCGCATGAATCTGGGCCAGGGCGGCACGGCGATTGCCGGCTCGGTCTTTTCCGGCAGCAGATCCCACAGATCGGGGTGGTGCCAGCACAGCGCGTGTCCCGTCGTATCGCGGTGCGCGCGAATGCCGGCGCGCAATTTCTTCACCTCCGCGATCAGGCTTTCGCGGTCAAGGGCTTGCAGATCATCGTCCATCGCTCATCTCCGCTCGATAAAGCAGGCTTGCGTCTCCATACGAATAGAAGCGGTAATTGTTCCCGATGGCATGGGCGTAGGCCGCACGCATGGTGTCGAGGCCGCTGAAGGCCGAAACCAGCATGAACAGCGTCGAACGCGGCAGATGGAAATTGGTCATCAGCAGGTCGGCGGTCTTGAAGCGATAGCCGGGTGTGATGAAGATGTCGGTTGGGCCGGACCATGCTGCGAGAGAGCCATCCGGCCTTGCCGCGCTCTCCAGCAGCCGCAGCGAGGTCGTGCCGACGGCGACAAGGCGCCCGCCCCTCGCCTTGGCATTGTTCAGCGCGGCAGCGGTTGCTTCGCTGACCGAGCCTGTCTCGGCATGCATCTTGTGGTCGGCGGTGTCGTCGGCCTTGACCGGCAGGAAGGTACCGGCGCCGACATGCAGGGTGACGAAGAGGCGTTCGATGCCTTTGGCGTCAAGTGCGGCAAACAGCTCCGGCGTAAAATGCAGGCCGGCGGTGGGGGCTGCGACAGCGCCCTCCTCTTTGGCGTAGATGGTCTGGTAGTCGGTCAGGTCGCGCGCGTCGTCGTCGCGCTTGGAGGCGATGTAGGGCGGCAGCGGGATGTGGCCGACGGCGTGCAGTGCCTCGTCGAGAAACGGCCCCGACAGATCGAAACCGAGCAGCACCTCGCCGGCTTCACCCTTCTCGATCACCGTCGCGTCGAGCTGGCCGAGGAAGCAGGAATTGCCGTCATGGCCGAAATGGATGCGATCGCCTGCAGCGATACGCTTGCCCGGCCGCATGAAGGCCAGCCAGCGGTCCGGCGCCATGCGCATATGCAACGTCGCTTCGACCTGCGCCTGCGCTTCGCCGCGCCGCCTGATGCCTTTCAATTGCGCCGGAATGACCTTGGTGTCGTTGAAGACCAGCACGTCGCCTGCCCTGAGCAAGGACGGCAAGTCGCGCACCGTGCGGTCCGAAAGGTCTTCGCCCGGCCTGACCACCAGCATTTTGGCGCTGTCGCGCGGCTCGGCCGGGCGCAGCGCAATACGCTGTTCGGGCAGGTCGAAATCGAAGAGATCGACGCGCATCAGTAGAGCCGGACGAGCAGCGCTCCGGCCAAGAGCAGCACCGCACCGGCGATGCGGCCGAGCGAAATCTCGCGCACCGCCACGCCAAGGAAGCCGACGCGGTCGATCAGCATGCCGGCCAGCAGCTGGCCGGCAACCAGGAACGCCATCAGCGCGGCCGCACCGATGCGCGGTGTGAGAATGGTCGACAGCGTGACATAGAAGCCGCCGAGCATGCCGCCGGCGATGAACAGCCAGGGCGCCGGCGCCTTCCAGTCGAGCGAGATGTCGTTCAGCTTCACCACGGCAACAGAGATGATACCGAGCACGATGGCGCCAGACAGGAACGAGAACGCTGCCGCCGCAACCGGGAGCCCCAGGCCGCGCGCCAGCTGCGAGTTGATCGGTGCCTGAATGGCGATGAAGGCGCCGGACAGGATGCCGAGCAGCGACCAGACCACGCCCATCATCGTTTCAGTCCTTACTTGACGTCGGCCGCGACCTTCAGCGACACGATCTTGTCGGGATCGACCACCGGCTCGCCGCGCTTGATCTTGTCGACATTGTCCATGCCTTCGATGACCTGGCCCCAGACCGTGTACTGGCGGTTAAGGAAAGCGGCATCGTCGAAGCAGATGAAGAACTGCGAATTGGCCGAGTTCGGGTTCTGCGAACGCGCCATCGAGCAGGTGCCACGGCCATGGTTGGCGTTGGAGAATTCAGCCTTCAGGTCCGGCTTTTCCGAGCCGCCCATGCCGGCGCGGGCCGGAGCAAAGGTCGGCTTCGACGAATTACCGAACTTCACGTCGCCGGTCTGCGCCATGAAGCCTTCGATGACGCGGTGGAAAACGACGCCGTCATAGGCGCCTTCGCGGGCCAGTTCCTTGATGCGGGCGACGTGGCCGGGGGCCAAATCGGGGAACAGTTCGATGACGACCTTGCCCTTGGTCGTTTCCAGGATGAGCGCGTTTTCGCGGTCCTTGATCTCAGCCATGTCGTATATCCTTTATCTCAGAAAAACAGATTGATTTGATAGGGTTACTTGTCTGCGGCGATGCGCACTTTGATCATGCGGTCGGGGTCTGTGACGGTTCCGTTGTCGGCCTCGTCGCCCTTCTTGATCTTGTCCACCAGTTCCATTCCGCTCACGACATTGCCGACGATGGTGTACTGGCCATCGAGGTTCGGCGCCGGCGCAAACATGATGAAGAACTGCGAATTTGCGGAGTTCGGGTCCTGCGAACGGGCCATGCCGAGCGTGCCGCGCTTGAAGTGCTCGCTCTGCGAGAATTCGGCCGGCAGATCAGGCAGGTCGGAGCCGCCGGTGCCGACGGCTTCGGGGCTGAACCCCTTCTTCATATTGCCGAACTTGACGTCGCCGGTCTGCGCCATGAAGCCGTTGATGACGCGGTGGAAGGCGACATCGTTGTAAGCGCCTTCGCGCACCAGCTTCTTGATCTGCGCGACATGCTTGGGGGCCAGGTCGGGCCGCAGTGCGATGGTGACGTCGCCGTTCTTCAAGGTGATAATCATGGTGTTGTCCGGTTCGGCGGCGAAGGCCGAAACGGATGCGGTCACGAGACCGGCAAGCACGACGAGGAACGAGGCGAGCTTTTTCAGCTGCATAAGAGATCTCCGAGAATCTTTGTTAGGGTGCATGTCGTTATCCCAAAACCGGCATCCACTTTTGGGCGACATGCACTATTTCGCGAATTTGGCGGTGAGCGCGCCGGCAACGGCGGCCGGCACGAAGGGACGGATGTCGCCGCCCATCGAGGCTATCTGGCGCACAAGTGTGGCGGTAATGGTGCGTACCGATGGGCTTGCGGGCAGGAAAACCGTCTGCAGTTCCGGCGCCATGGTCTCGTTCATGCCGGCCATCTGCATCTCGTAGTCGAGATCGGTGCCGTCGCGCAGGCCGCGGATCATGATCGAGGCGCCATACTTGCGGGCGGCGTCGATGACCAGCCCGTCAAAGGCGACGACCATGATGCGGGCCCCGCCGCCGAACTCCGCCGCCTTTGTCACTGTTTCGATCAGCTGCACCCGTTCCTCGAAAGAAAACAACGGCTTCTTGCCGGGATGAATGCCGATGGCGGCATAAACGATGTCGGCGACCGCCAGCGAAGCCTTCAGCACATCGAGATGGCCATTGGTCAGCGGGTCGAACGAGCCGGCATAAAGGGCGATGCGATCGGTCATGGCAGGGATAGGGCTCTATCTCTCGGTTTGAGCATGATCTCTGGACAAAACGGCTCCCGTTTGCCCGAGAAACCCGGATTCCACTTTTCGGGATCATGCTCTAGCGGGCAAGCGGACGGAAGGCAAATACGATTGGGAACATCTGCGTGAACCTTTTCGCAGACATGAACGACAGATGAATGCCTTGATCACGAAGACTTCACGCAGCGTTCACTAGTTTGCACTTCAGAAGATGAAACCAAATCCCCATCTAACCGTTGTAAGGCGCAGGAGAACACGCAAATGCTGATCTACATGCTCGCCACCGCAATGACCGTCGCCATGCTGATTGCAACCGTATTCGGGCTGCATCAGGAGGCTGAGCGCGTCCGTATCAAGGCAAAGCGCTTCGAAGGCTTCGGCGCTCGCTGGCCCCACCGTCACTAACGATTTCACCGGCTAAATCTTGATCGCGCCGGCCCACCGGGCCGGCGTTGTTGTGTCAAAACCTATTCGGCGCTGTCCGGTGCGCCATCTCCGGCGTCCGGGCTGGCCTCTGTAGCGCCCTCGCCGTTCTCTTCGTCGTCCGCCTGCGGCTCCGAAATCCGTTCGACCGAAACCACCTTCTCGCCTTCGGCGGTGTTGAAGATGGTGACGCCCTTGGTGGCGCGGCTGGCGAAGCGGATGCCGTTGACCGGCACCCGGATGACCGTGCCGCCGTCCGAAACCAGCATGATCTGGTCGTCATTGCCGACCGGGAAGGTCGCCACCAGCTGGCCGATCTCGGCGGTTTTCGACACGTCGGTGGCGCGAATGCCCTTGCCGCCGCGCCCGGTCAGGCGGAAATCGTAGGACGACGAGCGCTTGCCGTAGCCATATTCGGTCACCGTCAGCACATACTGCTCATGCGCTTTCAGGAACTCGTAACGCTCGTCGGAAAGCTCGGCTTCCTCGCCGACCTCTTCATTGGTGAGCGCGATCTCTTCCTCTTCGCCGGCCGCGATACCGGCAGCCAGCCGCCGTTCGGCCACTACCCTCTTGAGATAAGCGGCACGCTCGGCCGGAGGCGCATCGACATGCTCGATCACCGACATGGAGATGATGCGGTCGGTCTCGGCCATGGATATGCCGCGCACGCCGACGGAATTGCGGCTCTGGAAGACGCGCACATCGCCAACGGAGAAGCGAATGCACTGGCCGGAATTGGCGGTCAGAAGCACGTCGTCATTGTCGGTGCAGGTCTCGACGCCGAGAATCTCGTCGCCTTCCTCCTCCAGCTTCATGGCGATCTTGCCGTTGCGGTTGACCTGGACGAAGTCGGACAGCTTGTTGCGGCGCACGGTGCCGCGCGTGGTGGCAAACATCACGTCGAGCTCGCCCCAGCTGGTCTCGTCCTCGGGCAGCGGCATGATGGTGGTGATGCGCTCACCCTGCTCCAGCGGCAGCATGTTAATCAGCGCCTTGCCGCGCGACTGCGGATTGCCGATCGGCAGCCGCCAGACCTTTTCCTTGTAGACGATGCCGCGCGAGGAGAAGAACAGCACCGGCGTATGCGTGTTGGCCACGAACAGGCGGGTGACGAAATCCTCTTCCTTGGTCGACATACCGGAGCGGCCTTTGCCGCCGCGGCGCTGCGCCCGGTAGAGCGACAGCGGCACGCGCTTGATGTAGCCGGAATGGCTGACGGTAACGACCATGTCCTCACGCTGGATCAGGTCCTCGTCTTCCATGTCGGCGCCGCCGTCGGTGAGCTCGGTGCGGCGTGGCGTGCCGAACTCGTCGCGCACGGCCGCTAGCTCGTCCTTGACAATCTGCTGGATGCGCGCGCGGGACGACAAAATGTCAAGATAATCAACGATTTCGGCGCCGATCGTGTTCAACTCGTCGGCAATCTCGTCACGACCGAGCGCGGTCAGGCGCTGCAGGCGCAGTTCGAGGATGGCACGTGCCTGTTCCTCGGACAGATTGTAGGTGCCGTCCTCGTTGATGCGGTGGCGCGGATCGTCGATCAGAAGGATCAGCGATTCGACGTCGCCGGAGGGCCAGCGCCGCTCCATCAACTGCTCGCGCGCCGTCTGCGGATCGGGCGCGGTGCGGATCAGCTTGATCACTTCGTCGATGTTGGCGACGGCGATGGCGAGACCGACCAGGACGTGGGCGCGGTCGCGCGCCTTGCGCAGCAGGAACTTCGTGCGCCGGCTAATCACCTCTTCGCGGAAGCCGACAAAGGCCTTCAGCATGTCGGTCAGGTTCATCACTTCCGGCTTGCCGCCGTTCAGGGCCACCATATTGGCGCCAAAGGAGGTCTGCAGCGGCGTGAAGCGGTAAAGCTGGTTCAAAATGACGTCGGCGACGGCGTCGCGCTTCAGCTCGATGACGACGCGGTAGCCCTGACGGTCGCTCTCGTCTCGAATGTCGGAAATGCCTTCGATGCGCTTGTCGCGCACCAGTTCGGCCATCTTCTCGATCATCGACGACTTGTTCACCTGATAGGGAACCTCGGTGATGATGATCGATTCACGGTCGTTGCCGCGCTGCTCGACATTGACCTTGCCGCGCATGACGATGGAGCCGCGGCCTGTCGCATAGGCACTGTAGATGCCAGAACGGCCAAGCACGATGCCGCCGGTCGGGAAATCCGGCCCCGGAATGATCTCCATCAGCGCCGGCAGGTCGATCGCCGGATTGTCGATGATGGCGATGGCGCCATTGCAGATCTCGGCCAGATTGTGCGGCGGAATGTTGGTGGCCATGCCGACGGCAATGCCGCCGGAGCCGTTGACCAGAAGATTGGGGAAGCGAGCCGGCAGCACCTTCGGTTCGGTGTCGGAGGCGTCATACGTCTCCTGGAAATCGACGGTGTCCTTGTCGATGTCCTCCAAAAGCTCATGTGCGACCTTGGTCAGGCGCGATTCGGTGTAGCGCATCGCCGCCGGCGGATCGCCGTCGATGGAGCCGAAATTGCCCTGCCCGTCGATCAGCGGCACGCGCAGCGACCAGTCCTGCGCCATGCGCACCAAGGCGTCATAGATCGAGGCGTCGCCATGCGGGTGGTATTTACCCATCACGTCGGCGACCGGGCGGGCCGACTTCACATATTTGCGGTTCCAGTGGTAGCCGCTCTCATGCGCCGCATAGAGAATGCGCCGATGCACCGGCTTCAGCCCGTCGCGCACGTCGGGCAGCGCACGGCTGACGATCACGCTCATGGCATAGGAGAGATAGGAGCTCTGCATCTCCTCGATGATGGAGATCGGCTCGATGCCGGTGGGGCCGCCGTCGGCGCCGCGCGGGGGTTTTTGGTCGGTCAAATTGGATCACAATCTAATCAGGAATCACTGACCGCTTATATAGGAAGCCCGGCCGAAACTCCAATATTCGTGGCACTTTTCCAACGACAATTTCAGCGGTAATTTCAAATGGATACCGATGATTGCGACGATTTGGCCATAACCCTTTTCACCGCCATCAGAGCAAAAGCCTGCGATCGACCGTTTTCCCACCAAGAGCGTCATCCGGACGCAGGCCGACGCGTCAGCGGGTAGCGGCCCGGCGGGCGCGATAGTCGCCGGGCGTCTCACCCATGACGCGCCGGAAACGGCGGTTGAACGTCGACAAATCGTTGAAACCGGCCTCGAAAGCGATTGCTGAGATGGCCTCCTGCGACATGCGCAGCCGCACCGCCGCGCGGTGCAGCCGGGTTCTCAGCAGGAATTGATAGGGCGTCATGCCCGCCACCTGCCGGAAGCTGCGCAGGAAATGATAGGGGCTGGTCGCCGTCGCGCCGGCAAGCTCGGCGAGTGAGACCGGCCGGTCGGCATGGAGCTCGATCTGCCGCACCGCCTCGGCAACCCGTTTCTGGTCGCGGCGGCTTGGCGGCCGAACGTCGGGCACGGCATCGCAGGCAACAGCAAGTGCTGCGCCGCCGACGGCAAGAGCCGCGGCGGCAATGCGCAGGCCCAGCTCCTCGAAGGCGTCGATGTCGGCCGTCTCGCGCGCCGCTTCGGCCTCGGCCAGCAGCGAGGCCAGCGCCGGCAAGGGCGGCAGATGCGGCACCCCGAAAGCGAGCCTGCTAGCACCGGGAACGTCGCTGGCGATCCGGTCGAGATAGGCCGGCGCGAAATGGAAGGACAAGCAGCGGTCGCCGGCGCCATGCTCATGCCCGCATTCATAGCAGGCGCCGACATTGCCGAGCAGGATCGCGCCCGGCGCCAGCATGGCGGTGCCCTGGCTGGTGCGGTAGCGGAAGGTGCCGCTGGTGACAGCGGCAACGCAGAATGTGCCGTGCGCCTCCTCGAACGGGCGAGCGCCGGCGCCGGCCGTGCACAACACGTCCAAGACATGCCAGCCCTGCCCCGATGCCAGCTTTTGTTCGCTCGTCGCCATGGCACGGAAGATAGCAATTTTTCCCAAGCGCAACACCTTACCCCGGCCTATCGCTTGCAGCCTCCTGACACCACGAAGGCAGCAACATGACCAATTCCTTTTCCTTCAGCCAGGCGCTGCACAGCGACGGCCCCAATCCCGGCCTGGCTGAAAAGCTCGATCTCTATGGCCGCTTCGTCGGCGCTTGGACATTCGACGCCACGCGCCATCTCGAGGACGGCACGGTTCTGACCGGGCGCGGCGAGGTGCATTTCGGCTGGGTTCTGGAAGGCAAGGCGATCCAGGATGTGTGGATCCTCCCCGCGCGCGATGCCGGCCCGACGCCCTCGCTCGGCACATGGACCTTCTACGGCACGACATTGCGCGTCTACGATCCCGGCATCGACGCCTGGCACATTTTCTGGAGCGATCCGCGCAACCAGTATTTCAGCCGCCAGCTCGGCCGCGCCGAAGGCGACACTATTGTCCAGCGCGGCGTCAACGGCACCGGTTCCTCGGTGCGTTGGAGCTTTTTCCGCATCACCGAAAACTCGTTCCGCTGGCTGGGCGAGAGTTCGCATGACGGTGAGGCCTGGCGCCTCGAGGTCGAGTTCCTGGCGCGCCGTGTCGCCCAGGGCTGATGACGCAACATATCGGCAACAAAGGAGAAAACCATGCTTGACCATGTCTCGATCGGCGTCCGCGACGCCGCCGTCTCAAAGCCTTTTTACGATGCCGCGCTGAAGCCGCTCGGCTATTCCTGCCTCAGCCAGTCGCCGGGTTCGCTGGGCTATGGCGCGCAAGCCGTTGCCCTGTGGGTGAACGACGCCGCGCGGCCGGTGCCATCGGACGAAAAGTCGGGCCTGCATTTCTGCTTTGCCGCACCGACAAGGGCCAGCGTCGACGCCTTTCACGCCGGCGCCTTACGTGGGGGCGGCAACAGCAATGGTGCGCCGGGCCTGCGCGCCGACTATGGCGACAACTATTACGCCGCCTTCGTCATCGATCCCGACGGCTATCGCCTGGAGGCCTATTGCAGCGCTGCCGGCTAAGCTTGTTCGACCCCGCAGCTGTCGGCAGTTTCGTCGCGCTGACGGTTTCCACCGGCCGGGCTTTGCTCTACCACTATGGTAGCGCAGGGCCCGGCCCGGCGGGAGGGGTCAGCGATGCCGAGTTTCGACAGCCTGTTCAACGCCTTCGTGACCATTCTGGTGACCATCGATCCGCCGGGTCTCGCGCCGCTCTTCCTTGCCGTCACACGCGGCATGAACCGCGAAGAGCGCCAGCAGGTTTCCATTCGCGCCTCGATCATCGGCTTCCTGGTGATGGCGCTGTTTGCGGTTGCCGGGGCGTCGATCCTGTCGGTGTTCGGCATCACGCTGCCGGCCTTCCGCGTCGCCGGCGGATTCCTGTTGTTCTTCATCGCCTTCGAAATGGTTTTCGAGCGCCGGCAGGACCGCAAGGAGAAGATCGGCGACGTCGCCATCACCAAGGACATGATCCACAACATCGCCGCCTTCCCGCTGGCGATCCCGCTGATTGCCGGCCCCGGCGCGATTTCGGCGACCGTGCTTCTGTCCGGGTCGTTCCAGGGTTTTACCGCCCAGGCGGCGCTGGTCGGCATCATCTTTGTCTGCCTGGCCATCACCTATCTGGTGTTCGTCCTGTCCGAGCGCATCGACCGCATCCTCGGCCAGACCGGCCGTTCGATCCTGACCCGCCTGCTCGGCGTCATCCTGGCGGCACTTGCGGTGCAGTTCGTCGCCGATGGCATCAAGGCGCTGATGGCGGGCTGAACGGCAGCCCCTGCTGCCTACTGCCTACTGCCTACTGCCTATTTCACCGCCGTATCAACGACTTCAAAATCGTGCGTGATCACAGCGGTCTTGGCCAGCATGGCGCTGGCCGAACAGTATTTGTCGATCGAAAGGTTGATCGCGCGCTGGACTTTGTCATGCGAAAGCGCGCGGCCCTTGACGACGAAATGCATGTGGATACGCGTGAAAACCCTGGGGTCGGTCTCGGCCCGGTCGGCGTCGAGTTCAACGACGCAGTCGTCGATCGCCTCGCGGCCTTTTTCGAGGATGTGGACGACATCATAGGCCGAGCAGCCGCCGGTGCCGATCAGCACCAGCTCCATCGGGCTCGGGCCGGGCGTGCGGCCGTCCGGGCCGAAGGCGGTTCCCAGCACCAGTTTGTGGCCGCTGCCGGATTCGCCGACGAAGGTACGCTCCTCGACCCATTTGACCCGAGCTTTCACGGCAATCTTCCTTTTGGAGATGTAGAACGCATCACTGGCCTAACACGACCGCATGCATGATCCGCCCCGGCAGCAGCGTGAAAACGCCGGCGCCGATCAGCGCAAAAACATACAGCGAAATCATCACCCTGCGATGCCTGTCGACGCGATGCATGTGCGCGTGCCACACCGCAAGCGGCACGGTGATCAACACTATGATCGACAGGAGATGGATCGGGCTGAACGGGCCGATGAGGCGGATCTGCTGGATCCAGAAGCTGGATATGGCGATGCCCAGCATCAACGCCGCCCAGACATAGCCGACAACGCGATGGCGCGTGGTGCCTTTCGGCAGCGCCAGTTGGGCGCCGCCTAGAACCAAAGCGCCCAAGGCCGCGAAGGCGTGCCATGGAATGGGAGCGGGCGCTGACAGAAGCGGTCCGAGCGACATCGCGCCCTCTCCCTGGATGGCTATCTACAGCTGCTCAGAACGGGATTTCGTCGTCCAGTTCGCGCGACGAACCACCGCCACCACCGCCGCTCCTGGCGCCACCACCGCTGTTGCCGCCGCCGCGGTTGAAGCTTTCATTCGGGCTCGACTGGCCGAAATCGGAACCACGGCTCGCGCCACCACCGCCGGCAAAATTGCCGACCTGGCCGCCCTCGCCTTGTCCGCGTGCGTCGAGCATCTGCAGCTCGCCGCGGAATTTCTGCAGCACGACTTCCGTCGTGTACTTGTCGGCACCGGTCTGGTCTTGCCATTTGCGTGTCTGCAGCTGGCCTTCGACGTAAACCTTCATGCCCTTCTTCAGATACTGCTCGGCCACCTTGGCGATGCCCTCATTGAAGATGACGACATTGTGCCACTCGGTCTTTTCCTTGCGCTCGCCGGAATTCTTGTCGCGCCAGCTTTCCGACGTGGCGATGCGGATGTTGACGACCGGCTCGCCCGAATTCAGGCGGCGGATTTCAGGGTCCGCGCCGAGGTTGCCGACCAGAATGACCTTGTTGACGCTACCCGCCATGATACTTCTCCGCGCTCATCTGAAACAAATTTTTGTCGCAGCACCTTACAGGCTGCAGGCAATCGCCGCCTGCTAAGGCTGGCTTTTCCCACAAGGTTTTTGTTCTCTTTTCGTTCTATACTGCACAACTGTCAATTGTCAAGGAATGTCAGCACCTGAAGGGGTGCGGCAGCCCTTTTGATATGGGGTGAAGAACACCCCTTGCCAAATCAATAAGTATCGACTTATGCTTTGCCCATGATCGAAGCAGAGATTTTCCGCGCCCTGGCCGACCCGACGCGACGCGCCGTCTACGAGCGACTGGCCGCCGGCGAGATGAGCGTATCGGAACTGCGCACCGGCATGAGCGTGTCGCAGCCGGCGGTGTCGCAGCATCTTGCCGTGCTGCGAGGCGCCGGCCTTGTCAGCGAAAGGCGGGCTGGCCGCAACGCGTACTACCGCGCCGATCCGCAGGGGCTCGAGCCGCTGCTCGGCTGGATCGAACGCTATCGCGCATTCTGGCCGGACCGCATCGAAAGGCTGAAGGCCGTTTTGAAGGATATGGACCAATGACCAATGAAAAGCCGGCACCGGCCGCCAAGGATAGCCTCGCCTTCGAATGCGACCTGCCGGACGCACCGGAAAAGGTGTGGCGGGCGCTGACCGTGCCGGAGCTCTTGGCGGCGTGGATGATGCCGAACGACATCAAGCCGGAAACCGGCAGCCGCTTTGCCTTTGCCGGGCCTGAGAAGCCGATCGAGTGCGAAGTGCTCGATGCCGAACCCGGGCGTTTGCTGCGCTATTCCTGGCGCGAGCGTTCCGGCGACGCCGACCGGCAGGAGTTGGACAGCATCGTGACCTTCACGCTCGCCCGCACCGTTTCCGGTGGCACGCATCTACGCATCGTCCATGACGGCTTTGTCCAGGCGGCAACGCCTGCTGTGGCGATGGCGGGCGCCAGCTGCCGGCTTTCACTGCGCGCACACAAGCCCAAACCGCCTGTCGCCGCCAACGTGCCACGCCTGCTGATGCGCGCGGCCTGAGTCAGAAAACCAAACGGAGACAATGAGATGAGCGGCTTTGCCAATCTGGTGCCGATGGTTATCGAGCAATCGAGCCGCGGCGAACGCGCCTTCGACATTTTTTCGCGGTTGCTGCGCGAGCGCATCATCTTCGTCAATGGCGAGATCAATGACGGCATGTCGGCGCTGGTCTGCGCCCAGCTCCTGTCGCTGGAATCCGACAATCCAGACAAGGAGATCTCGCTCTACATCAACTCGCCGGGCGGCGTGGTGACCAGCGGTTTCGCCATCTACGACACGATGCAATATGTCAGCTGCCCGGTATCGACCGTGTGCATGGGCTTTGCCGCCTCAATGGCGTCGTTCCTCTTAATGGCGGGAACGCCGGGCCGGCGAATCGCGCTCCCCAATGCCAGCATCGTGCTGCACCAACCTTTGGGCGGCTTCCAGGGCCAGGCCTCCGACATCCAGCGCCATGCCGAAGGCATTTTGCGCACCAAGCGCCACATGGCCGACCTCTATGCGCACCATTGCGGCCGCACCCACGAAGAGGTCGAACGCACGCTCGACCGCGATTTCTTCATGACCGCGAGAGAGGCCAAGGACTGGGGCCTCGTCGACCATGTTTTCGACACGCGCAAGCAGGCGGCGGCCTAGATCCGGTCCGATTTCTGCCGAATTTGCGTTACACCTAAATGTATGCGCTTCGGCAGAATATGGATTGCCCTCCTTTTGATTCTTGCCTCGCAGGCCTCAACCGGTTCGGCGAAGGCATATATGCTCGGGCCGGCTGATTTCTTTAAACCAATTTACAGGAAATCGCTTCTCGACGAGTTGAAGACGGCGCTGGACGACAAGGTCGAATTCGACCCAAAATTCACGAGGTCAGAGGAGCTGTGGGGGCCAATCGTATCGGGGAAACCGATATACACGCTCATAGTCGTGCGCTTTGAAAACATGTGTGACGGAGAATATTGCTTGTCGGCCCTGTTTCGAAACGATTTCAAAAAGCAGTCCTTGGAAGGGTTCATGATGCTGCCTGTAAAGTCGGCGTCCCAGGACACACCACTGCAGATTCCGGGAATTTGCGAGAACGGCGCCATGTCCTTCTTTGAGGCTTCCGACGGTTCATCCAAGCAGATCAAGATGTGCGAATTCGGAATAATTTTCTAATCTCAACCACAGTTCTTGATGCTCTATCATTCCGTTTCGTAAGAGCTGGCAGATGGCTCGTGAGTTTTACGCTGGCGTCTGGAATTGCCGGCCCCGGCATTTTATAGTGGCCCAATGATCAGACGCCTTTCGAAGCACCTGCGCTGGGCTCTAGCCATCGCTATCGGGTTTGTCCTGCAGGGCGGCATGGCCGTCGCCGCCGACAGCAAGACTGGCACAGGCGCCCTGCCCGGCGTGACAAGCGACTACCGCATCGCCAAGCCGGCGCCGCAGCCGGAAGATGCGCTGCCCGCCGGCGAGAATGGCACGTTCAAAATCGGCAATACCGATGTCCGGATTTCCGGCACCATTACCGTCGATGTCGGCGTGGGTAGCATCAAGCCGCCGCGCCGGTGGCTCCTTCTCCCCGTCACTATACGGGGAGAAGGTGCCGGCAGGCGGATGAGGGGCGGCGCCAAGGTTCGGAGATGATCTGCAAATCGGCCGACGCTTATGCTTGTCATTTAAGGTCTGCGCTGCCCCTCATTGTCCTGCCGGACATTTCTCCCCGTATAGTGACGGGGAGAAAGAAGCCTGCGCGACGAATTCGCCAAAAACAAACAGCCCCGCCGCTGCTTCCGCAAACGGGCGGGGCTTTTTTGGATTTCAAATCCAATTTGCCGGTAGTGTTATACCGACTTTTATCTCGGATGCTTCGCGGCATTCAGCCGACGATCCGACTATCCGTCTCTGATTTTTAGGGGATACGGCAGGTCACGGTTTGTCGGACGGTTTTAGGATTCAAGCGATGCGTTCGTTTGGACGCATACACTCTCTTGCCTTGAAACTGCCCAGGCACTTATGCCCGCCGCGGCTCCAACGAGATGTGGAGCCTCAAGGGACTGTCCGGTGGCGTCATATGCTCCGCTCCTGTGTCCGTTGCGACTGTTGTCATTCGAAGCACAAATCGCAAAAACCTGCGGCGTCTCGCAGGCCGCCTATGGGCGGCGAGGCCATCGAAAGACGGCCGGCTTCGTTGACCTCTAGAGACTGCGCCCCCGATTCGGCGACGTCAACCCTCGATGGCCGGTTATCGAAAAACGTGATCGCCCAGAGCTCACTTCAAGGTCAGCTTACGTCAAGGTCAGCTTACGTCCAGGTCAGCTTCTGAAACAATCCTGTCAAGTTTCTGCACAGCTTTGTCAGGAGCGTGTTCGGTCTTTGTTCTTTCCGCTTGCCCCTTCGCGCGAAAGACGGTTAAACGGCTTTAATCGAGAAGTGTGGCGTCTCTCGACGTGGCGGCAAAAATACCTACATAGGGGATGGCCGGGAAACCCCCGCCGATCCCACGAAATCAAGACTGAGGCGGCGACCGGCGATGGCCGACCATAAATACCTATCCATTCGCGGTGCGCGCGAACACAATCTCAAGAACGTCGATCTCGACCTGCCGCGTGACAGCCTGATCGTCATGACCGGCCTGTCGGGCTCCGGCAAATCGTCGCTTGCCTTCGACACCATCTATGCCGAAGGCCAGCGCCGCTATGTCGAGAGCCTGTCGGCCTATGCGCGGCAATTCCTTGAAATGATGCAGAAGCCCGATGT
Source organism: Hyphomicrobiales bacterium (assembly GCA_900472295.1). GTDB lineage: Bacteria > Pseudomonadota > Alphaproteobacteria > Rhizobiales > Rhizobiaceae > Mesorhizobium. The sequence continues at coordinate 388,826 of UCIA01000002.1, forward strand.
CGACCAGATCGATGGGCTGTCGCCTGCCATCTCGATCGAGCAGAAGACTACGTCGAAGAACCCGCGCTCGACGGTCGGCACCGTCACCGAGATCTACGACTATATGCGCTTGCTGTTCGCGCGCGTCGGCATCCCCTATTCGCCGGCCACCGGCCTGCCGATCGAGAGCCAGACGGTTTCGCAGATGGTCGACCGGGTGCTGGCGGTCGAGGAAGGCACCCGCCTGTTCCTGCTGGCGCCGATCGTGCGCGGCCGCAAGGGCGAGTACCGCAAGGAACTGCTGGAGCTGCAGAAAAAGGGCTTTCAGCGCGTCAAGGTCGACGGCGTCTTCTACGAGATCGCCGATGTGCCGGCGCTGGACAAGAAGTACAAGCATGACATCGACGTCGTCGTCGACCGCATCGTCGTGCGCGGCGATCTGGCGACACGGCTTGCCGATTCCATCGAAACGGCGCTGAAGCTCGCGGAAGGCCTGGCGGTGGCCGAGTTTGCCGACCGGCCGCTCGACGCCAGCCAGACCGGCGAGGACTCCGTCAACAAGTCGAAGAACGAGACGCATGAGCGCATCCTGTTCTCGGAAAAATTCGCCTGCCCGGTGTCCGGCTTCACCATTCCCGAGATCGAGCCAAGGCTGTTTTCGTTCAACAATCCGTTCGGCGCCTGCCCGGCCTGCGACGGTCTCGGTAGCCAGCGCGCCATCGATGGCAGCCTGATCGTGCCCGACGAAAACGTCTCGTTGCGCGACGGCGCCGTCAGCCCGTGGGCGAAGTCGACCTCGCCCTATTATTCTCAGACGTTGGAAGCGCTGGGCAAAGCCTATGGCTTCAAGCTCGGCGACAAATTCAAGGACATTAGCGAAGAGGCCAAGGAAGCCATCCTGCGCGGCACCGGCGAGCGCGAAATCACCTTCCAGTATGATGACGGCCTGCGCTCCTACAAGACGACCAAGACGTTCGAAGGCGTCATTCCCAATCTCGAACGGCGCTGGAAGGAAACCGAATCCGCCTGGATGCGCGAGGAGATCGAGCGCTTCATGTCGGCGACGCCCTGCCCCGTCTGCAAAGGCTACCGACTGAAGCCGGAATCGCTGGCGGTGAAGATCGCCGGCAAGCACATTGGCGAGGTTACCGAGCTGTCGATCCGCAAGGCCGACCAGTGGTTCACCGACCTGCCGCCACACCTCAACGATCAACAGAACGAAATCGCGGTGCGCGTGCTCAAGGAAATCCGCGAGCGGCTGCGCTTCCTCAACGATGTCGGCCTCGACTATCTGACGCTGTCGCGCAATTCCGGCACGCTGTCGGGCGGCGAGAGCCAGCGCATCCGGCTGGCCTCGCAGATCGGCTCAGGCCTCACCGGCGTGCTCTATGTACTGGACGAGCCGTCCATCGGCCTGCACCAGCGCGACAATGCACGCCTGCTCGACACGCTGAAGCATTTGCGCGACATCGGCAACACGGTGATCGTCGTCGAGCATGACGAGGACGCCATCCTGCATGCCGACTATGTCGTCGACATGGGTCCGGCGGCCGGCATCCATGGCGGCGAGATCATCGCCCAGGGCACGCCGCAGCAGGTGATGGCCAATCCCAATTCGATCACCGGCAAATATCTCTCGGGCGCGCTTGAGGTGGCCACGCCTGGTGTCAGGCGCGAAGCCAAGAAGGGCCGCCGGATCAAGGTCGTCGGCGCGCGCGGCAACAATCTGAAGAATGTCTCGGCCGAAATCCCGATCGGCACCTTCACCGCCGTCACCGGCGTGTCGGGCGGCGGCAAGTCGACCTTCCTCATCGAGACGCTGTTCAAGGCGGCGTCGCGCCGCATCATGGGCTCGCGCGAGCATCCGGCCGATCATGACCGCATCGAGGGCCTCGAATTCCTCGACAAGGTCATCGACATCGACCAGTCGCCCATCGGGCGCACGCCACGTTCCAACCCCGCGACTTATACCGGCGCCTTCACGCCGATCCGCGACTGGTTCGCCGGCCTGCCCGAAGCCAAGGCGCGCGGCTATCAGCCCGGACGCTTCTCCTTCAACGTCAAGGGCGGCCGCTGCGAAGCCTGCCAGGGCGACGGCGTCATCAAGATCGAGATGCACTTCCTGCCCGACGTCTACGTCACCTGCGACGTCTGCCACGGCAAGCGCTACAACCGCGAAACGCTCGACGTGGTCTTCAAGGGCAAGTCGATCGCCGACGTCCTGGACATGACGGTCGAGGAAGGCGTCGATTTCTTCGCCGCCGTGCCCGGCGTGCGCGACAAGCTGGAGACGCTGAAGCAGGTCGGTCTCGGCTACATCCATATCGGCCAGCAGGCGACGACGCTGTCGGGCGGCGAGGCGCAGCGCATCAAGCTTGCCAAGGAACTGTCGCGCAAGGCGACCGGCAAGACGCTCTACATCCTCGACGAGCCGACCACCGGCCTGCATTTCCACGATGTCGCCAAGCTCTTGGAAGTGCTGCACGAGCTGGTCGACCAGGGCAACACGGTGGTCGTCATCGAGCACAATCTCGAAGTGATCAAAACCGCCGACTGGGTGCTCGATCTCGGCCCTGAAGGCGGAGACGGCGGCGGCGAACTGGTGGCACAGGGCACACCCGAAGCGATCGTGCGCGAGAAGCGCAGCTACACCGGCCAGTTCCTCAAGGAACTGCTGGAGCGACGCCCCGGGGGCAAGCGCGAAGCGGCGGAGTAATAGACACACCGGTCGGGCGCCTGGAGAGCTTTGAATGACATTCCGAAAGGCGCTTGCCGGTGATCTCGACGCAGTGGTCTCGCTGACGCAAGCCGCCTATGAGCACTACACGCCCCTGCTCGGTGCCCCGCCGATGCCGGTCACCGAGGACTATGCACCGCGCATCGAACGCGGCGAGGTCTGGCTCTTGGAGAGCGGAGCGGAACTCGCCGGACTGATCGTCGTCGAGCGGCATCCGGATCATGCGATGATTTTCAGCGTCGCCGTCTCCCCCGCTTTTCAGGGCAGGAAACTCGGCACCGCGCTGCTCGACTTTGCCGAGGAACAGGCGCGGTCTTGGGGTCTGCCGGAGGTTCGGCTCTATACCAATTCGCGTATGGAGCGGAACATTGCGATCTACACGGCCTATGGTTTCAATGAAACCGGCCGCCGGGCCAATCCCCATCGGCCGGGATGGACGGTGGTCGACATGGCCAAGCCGGTCGGCAAAATAGCCTGACCGCATTTTTTAGAACTGGGAGGAAGATGATGACCAGCCAAGGAACAATCCGCTCAGGCATGGGCGGCTGGACTTTCGAACCCTGGGATACGTCCTTCTATCCGGACAAGCTGTCCAAGGCCAAACAGCTGAACTACGCCACCCGCCAGGTGCCCAGCATCGAGGTCAACGGCACCTACTATTCCAGCTTCAAGGAGCCGACCTTCATCAAATGGGCCAGCGAAGCGCCGGACGGTTTCGTCTATTCGCTGAAAGGCAATCGCTTCGTCACCAACCGGCGCGTGCTGGGCGAAGCCGGCGAGTCCATGACGCGCTTCCTCAGCTCCGGCGTTGCCGCGCTCGGCGAGAAGCTCGGCCCGATCCTGTGGCAGTTCGCGCCGACGAAAAAGTTCGATGCCGACGATTTCGAAGCCTTCCTGAAATTGCTCCCGGAAAAGCAGGACGGGGTGGCGCTGCGCCATGCGCTCGAGGTGCGCAACGACAGTTTCATCGTGCCGGAATTTGCGGCACTTGCGCGCAAGTACAAGGCGGCGATCGTCTATGCCGACCACGCCAAATATCCTGACATCGCCGACATCACCGGCGACTTCATCTATGCGCGGCTGCAGACCGGCTCGGACGACAACCCCGACTGCTACACGCCGAAGGGGCTCGACGAATGGGCGGCGCGGGTCAAAACCTGGGCGCAAGGCAAGCAGCCGGCCGATCTGCGGCGCGCCGACCCGGCTTATGACGTGCCGGTCAAGCCGCGCGACGTGTTCGTCTACTTCATCACCGAGGGCAAGGTGCGCGCGCCGTTCGGCGCCATGGCGCTGATGAAGCGGGTGAGCTAGACCGCTAAAGTGGTTCGCCATTTCGCGGCAATGGCGGACCGCTCCAGGTCGCTGGCTTGACGCGATTCCGGACGTCTGGGCGCGACCAAGTGTTTCAACCCAGAATTGTTCTAAATCAATCGAAACATGGTATCTTCCTTGCCATCGTAACCTTATCGATACCTCCTTGCTGCATGAATCCGGTCCGGCCCGGTCGCAAGAGACAGGCCGCTGCGGGCAAGGACGAGGGCATGTCGCTCGACTACAGTTCCCTTCTGTTGGCTGTCGGGTTTTCGGCCGCTTGCCTCGGCCTGACTTTGTTCGGCATCTGGCTGACCGCGCGCTCGGAAAAATTCCTGCTGACATGGGCGGTCAGCGTGCTTTTCATTGTCGTCGATGTCTTCGCCTACCAGGCCTATATCGACACGCCTGGACGGCTGCTCGGCCTCGCCACCTTCACCTTCCTGCTGCTCGGCTTCGCGACCATGCTGGGTGCTGCCCATCAGTTCACAACCGGGAATTCGCCGCTGCCGCACATTGCCGTCGGCGCCGGAATCTCGCTGGCCATCGCCCTGCCGCCGATGGCGCTCGGCTATGACGGGTTGGGCTTCATGCTGGAGAATTTCCTTGCCGCGCTGCTTCTGTTTGCGACGGCCTATGAATACTGGAAGGGCCGCACCGAATTCCCGGCGCCGATCCTCGGCATTGCCGGACTCTACACGGCCACCGGAATCTCCTTCGTGCTGTGCTCCGGAGTGCTCGCCTGGGATGGCAGGCTTGTGCTCGGCCATGCGCCGAGCAACTGGGCCGAGGATCTCAGCCTGATCGTCGTCATCGCCTGCATGACCGGCATCGGCGCGCTGTCGCTGGCGCTCAACCAGGGGCGCCTGGCGCAGCATCATCGCCGCGAAGCGCTGACCGATCCTCTGACCGGACTGCTCAACCGACGCGCTTTGTTCGACCTGCATGGCAAAACACCGGTCAGGGCCTTCACCGCTGTGATCGTGTTCGATCTCGACGGCTTCAAGGCCATCAATGACGAGTTCGGCCATGCCACGGGCGACGAGGTGCTGAAGCTGTTCGCCAAGGATTTGACCGCCAATCTCCAGCCGGGCGATGTCGCCGCGCGCATGGGCGGAGAGGAATTCGCGCTGGTCGTCGATCGCACCTTGCCCGAGAAAGTGGAATTCATAGCCGAGCGCATCCGGGCCAGTTTTGCCACGCGACGGATCGATACCGAGACCCGGCTGCTCGCCTGCACGGTCAGCGCCGGCTATGCCTTCGGCAGCGAAGGCGGCACCAAATTCGACAAGGTGCTCAGCGCCGCCGACAAGGCGCTCTACGGCGCCAAGCGCGGCGGCCGCAATCGGGTGCTCGCCTTCCGGCGCGCCGGTTAGCTGTGCCGATATTCAGGTGATGCCGGCCTCCAAATGGCGGCTTCCTGCGCTTCCGGTGCTCACGTACTTTAGTACGCTCCGCTCCGGTTCTCGGTAGCCACCATTTTCGGCACGGCCTGACCTGAATCTCAACACATCCCGGGCCTGAACGGCTCAGGCCGCCAGGACGATCTCGTTGTAGGTATCGAGATCGACGTAGAAAACCTTGGTGATTTCGCCGATCAGCTCATCCTTCTCGTAGCCTTGCGAGCGAAGGATGTTGATGGCGGTGATGATGTCGACGCGCTCTGTCAGCCGTCGTTTCTGGTGGTCCTCGACGAACCGCTCCATAGCCTTAGTCTCCTGGCAAGATTATCTGGACGCATTGACCGACAATCAGAACTGCGAGGGAAAGCTAGAGAGGCTTGCTTGCGTGGAACTTGCAGGCTGAGCCAGCGCATTCCCTCGATCTGCTACAGAACCAGACTGATACGGAAGCGGCCGACTCACTGAGGCCTGACAAAGATTAGCATGCAGTATTGCGGGTGCCAGTGTTGAGTATGGCGCTGCTGACGAAAGTCAGGCGCAGGGGCGCGGGCCTTCGCGACTTCGTTATCCTTGGGCGTAGCTCCGCGAAGCGGGGCGAAGAACCCAGGGATGACGAAGCGCTATGAGCAATCAGCTAATATTCAACGTACGCGATGCGTGCAGCCGTTCGACCTGCGCTACACCGTCAGAAACTTTCTGACATCCGCCCGGTCGAGATCTTCCGCAGGGCCGGTGTGGACGATCTGGCCGCGGTCCATGATGTTGACCTCGTCGGCGAGCTCGCGGCAGAAATCGAGATATTGCTCGACCAGCAGCACGGCGATGCCGGCCTGATCGCGCAGATAGCGGATGGCGCGGCCGATATCCTTGATGATCGAGGGCTGGATGCCTTCCGTAGGCTCGTCCAGCACCAGCAGTTTCGGCCGCATCACCAGTGCCCGCCCGATGGCCAGTTGCTGCTGCTGGCCGCCGGAGAGGTCGCCGCCACGGCGTCCCAGCATCTGCTTCAGCACCGGAAACAGTTCGAAGACATGGCCCGGCACGTTGCGGTCGGCGCGCTTCAAGGGCGCAAAGCCGGACTCCAGGTTTTCGCGTACCGTCAGCAGCGGAAATATCTCCCTGCCCTGCGGTACGAATGCGATGCCCGACCGGGCGCGATCATACGCCGCGCTCCGGTCGAGCGCCTTCCCCTCGAAGGCAACACTTCCGCTCGTCAGCCGGTGGTGGCCGACGATCGATCTCATCAAACTGGTCTTGCCGACGCCGTTGCGGCCGAGCACACAAGTGATCTTGCCCGCGCCCGCTTTCAGCGACACGCCGCGCAGCGCCTGGGCGGCGCCGTAATGGAGCGTGGCATTGGAAACTTCGAGCATGTCAGCGCCTTCTCCAGAAGCGAAGGAACGACAGCTCGAAGCGATGGAATTGCACCCGCCACACCATGCTCATCTCCCCAGATAGACTTCGACGACGCGTTCGTCGGCCGAGACGAAATCGAGCGAACCTTCCGACAGCACCGAGCCCTCATGCAGGCAAGTGACCTTGACGCCGAGCTCGCGCACGAAATGCATGTCGTGCTCGACCACAATGACCGAATGGTCGCGCGCAATATCCTTGAGCAGCCGCGCCGTCTCCTCGGTCTCCGCGTCGGTCATCCCAGCGACCGGCTCGTCGACCAAAAGCAGCTTCGGGTCCTGTGCCAGCAACATGCCGATCTCCAGCCATTGTTTCTGGCCATGGCTGAGATTGGCCGCCAGATCGTTGCGCTTGTCGCCCAGCCGAATGACGCCGAGAATGTCGTCGATCTGTCTGGCTTCGGCCGCCGAACGGCGATGGAACAGCGCCGGGAAGATCGAGCGAGGCCCCTTCAGCGCCAGCATCAGATTGTCCTCGACGCTGTGGCTTTCGAAGACGGTCGGCTTCTGGAATTTTCGCCCGATGCCCATCATGGCGATCTCGGCCTCGTCGTGCCGGGTGAGATCGACCTCGCCGTCGAAGAACACCTCGCCCGCGTCGGGCCGCGTCTTGCCGGTGACGATGTCCATCATCGTCGTCTTGCCGGCGCCGTTGGGGCCGATGATCGCCCGCATCTCACCCTTGTCGAGCACCAGCGAGAGATTGTTGATGGCGCGAAAACCGTCGAAGGAGACCGAGACGCCGTCGAGATAAAGGATGGTGTTGGACTTCGACATCGCCCTACTCCGCCGGCTGCGGTTCGGGGCCGGACGCGGACCAGGCGCCGGGCGTTGTCGCCGCGCTGCGCACGGTCTTCGGTGTCGGGGGGACATCGTCATCGGTGCCGGCCTCCTCGGCAATTGCGGCGGCGCGCATTGCCTTGGCGTTGCCGCGCCAGCTGTCCCACATGCCGACGATGCCCTTGGGCAGGAACAGCGTGACGGCAACGAACAGTCCGCCGAGCGCAAACAGCCAGAATTCCGGCAGCAGGCCGGTGAACCAGGATTTACCGGCGTTGACCAGCAAAGCGCCGACGATCGGGCCGACAATGGTGCCGCGTCCGCCGACGGCCGCCCAGATCACCACTTCGATCGAGTTGGACGGCTCGAATTCGCCGGGATTGATGATGCCGACCTGCGGCACATATAGCGCGCCGGCAATGCCGGCCATGACAGCCGAGACGGTGAAGGCGAACAGTTTCACATTCTCCGCCCGCCAGCCCAAGAAGCGCGTGCGGCTTTCGGCGTCGCGCACGGCCATCAGAAGCTTGCCGTATTTGGAGCCGACGATCGCCCAGGTGACGAACACGGCGAGCGCCAGCATCACCGCGCTGGCCGCAAACAGGGCCGAGCGGGTGGCGTCGGCCTGGACGTTGAAGCCCAGAATATCCTTGAAATCGGTCAGGCCGTTATTGCCGCCGAAACCCATGTCGTTGCGGAAGAAGGCGAGCAGCAGCGCGTACGTCATCGCCTGGGTGATGATCGAGAGATAGACGCCGGTGACGCGGCTGCGGAAGGCGAACCAGCCGAAGACGAAGGCGAGCAGGCCGGGCACGGCCAGCACCATGATGGCGGCGAACCAGAAATGGTCGAAGCCATACCAGAACCACGGCAATTCCTTGTAGTTCAGGAACACCATGAAGTCGGGCAGGACCGGATTGCCGTAGACGCCGCGCGAGCCGATCTGGCGCATCAGATACATGCCCATCGCATAGCCGCCGAGCGCGAAGAAGGCACCATGGCCGAGCGAGAGGATGCCGCAATAGCCCCAGACAAGGTCCAGCGCCAAGGCGAGCAGCGCGTAGCAGAGATATTTGCCGGTAAGCGCAACGATATAGGGCGGGATGTAGAAGGCGCTGGTCGGCGAAACGGCCAGGTTGAGCAGCGGCACGACGACGGCCACCGCTAGAAGGATGAAGATGGTGATGGCGATGCGGCGGTCCGCACCTGCGGCGAAGAAGTGTCCGGTGATCATGCTTCCACCGCCCTGCCCTTGAGCGCGAACAGGCCGCGCGGGCGTTTCTGGATGAACAGGATGATGAGGACGAGCACGACGATCTTGCCGAGCACGGCGCCGGCATAGGGCTCCAGAACCTTGTTGACGATGCCGAGCGAGAAGGCGCCGACCAGCGTACCCCAGAGATTGCCGACGCCGCCGAACACCACGACCATGAAACTGTCGATGATGTAGCCGCGGCCGAGATTGGGCGAGACATTGTCGATCTGGCTGAGTGCGACGCCGGCGATGCCGGCAATACCGGAGCCCAGTGCAAAGGTCAGCGCGTCGACCCATGGCGTGCGGATGCCCATCGAGGCCGCCATGCGGCGGTTGGCGGTGACGGCGCGCATCTGCAGGCCCCAGGGCGTGCGCTTCATGACGTAGAGCAGCAGGCCGAAGACGGTGAGCGCGAAGACCAGGATCCACAGCCGGTTCCAGGTGACGGCAAGCTGGCCGACATCGAACGAGCCCGACATCCAGGAGGGATTGCCGACCTCCTGGTTGGTCGGCCCGAAGATCGAGCGCACCGCCTGCTGCAGGACCAGCGAGACGCCCCATGTCGCCAGCAGCGTTTCCAGCGGCCGGCCGTAGAGGAAGCGGATGACGCCGCGCTCGATGATCAGGCCGACGGACGCGGCGACCAGGAAGGCCAGCGGCAGCGCGATGACCAGCGACCAGTCGAACAGGCCGGGAAATGAGGTGCGGATCACCTGCTGGACGACGAAGGTGGTGTAGGCGCCGAGCATCACCATCTCGCCATGCGCCATGTTGATGACACCCATGACGCCGAAGGTGATGGCAAGGCCGATGGCCGCGAGCAGCAGCACCGAGCCCAGCGATATGCCGTACCAGATGTTCTGCCCGGCATCCCACAACGCCAGCGTCGAATTGATGTTGGCAATCGCGGCCGTCGCCGCGTCCTTGACCGCGCCTTGCGCATTGGCCTCGACCGAGGTGAGCAGCGACAGCGCATCGCGGTCACCTCGTGCGCCGATCAGCGCGATGGCAGCGAGCTTGTCGGCCTCGGGCTTGTCGGAGACCAGCACCGATGCCGCGCGCGCCTGCTCGAACAGCGCCTTGACCTTGGCGTCGGTCTCGGCGGCGATGGCCGCGTCGAGTGGTTCGATGTTGGCGGCATCGGGCGTCTTGAACATGGTGTCGGCGGCGGCGATGCGGACGGCCGGATCTTTGGCGCGCAGCGTCAGCGTGCCCAGCGCATCGCGGATGACGCGGCGCAGTGTGTTGTTGACCTTGATCTTGGTGATGTCGGCCTTGGCGGCGTCGCCGGCTTTCTCGCCGCTCAGCGGGTCGAGCAGCGTGACGCTGTCGCCGGCCTCATTGCCGACGAAGACGGCTGAATCGGCTTCGCGGATGTAAAGATTGCCTTCGGCAAGTGCGCCAAGCGGCCGTTCAACCAGCGGATCGCCGGTGGCGGCGAGTTCACGCACCACGGCCTCGGTGGCGGCAAAGCCGGTACCCGTGGCGAATTTGGCGACGATGGCGCGCAGATCGGCTTCGGCTGCGTTCGACGGCAACAGGCTTGCCACCAGGAACACCAGCATGAGGCCGAGAGTGCGCAACAGGATCATCCGTTCAGATACTCTTCTGGGAAGCTTTGAGTTCGGCGTCCGGGCGGGCTGAAGCGCCCGGACGCCTTGCGGTCTCTGGCCTTGAAACCGGCCAGTCCCGGGAGGGATCAGTTGGTGCCCTTGCCGCCGCACCTGCCGGTGGCGACGTTGAAGTTGCCGCAGGACAGAGGCGCGCGCCAATCCGAGATCAGGTCCTTGGAATCGGGCAGATAGTCGGACCATTCGTCGCCCATCACGAGGCCGGGTGTCTGCGACACGGTCTCGAACTGGCCGTCGGCCTGGATCTCGCCGATCAGCACCGGCTTGGTGATGTGATGGTTCGGCATCATCGTCGAATAGCCGCCGGTCAGGTTCGGCACCGACACGCCGACCATGGCGTCGATGACCTTGTCCGGATCGGTGGTGCCGGCCTTCTCGACCGCCTTCACCCACATGTTGAAGCCGATATAGTGGGCTTCCATCGGGTCGTTGGTGGTGCGCTTGTCGTTCTTGATGAACTTGTGCCAGTTGGCGATGAACTTCTTGTTTTCCGGCGTGTCGACGCTCTCGAAGTAGTTCCAGGCGGCGAGATGGCCGACCAGCGGCGCGGTGTCGAGACCGGCCAGTTCTTCCTCGCCAACCGAGAAGGCCATGACCGGGATGTCCTCGGCCTTGATGCCCTGGTTGCCGAGCTCCTTGTAGAAGGGCACGTTGGCGTCGCCATTGACGGTCGAGACGACGGCGGTCTTCTTGCCGGCCGAACCGAACTTCTTGATCGCCGACACCTCGGTCTGCCAGTCGGAGAAGCCGAACGGCGTGTAGTTGACCATGATGTCTTCGGCGGCGACGCCCTTGGCCTTCAGATAGGCCTCAAGGATCTTGTTGGTGGTGCGCGGATAGACATAGTCGGTGCCTTCCAGCACCCAGCGCTTCACCGAGCCGCCGTCTTCGCTCATGAGGTAATCGACGGCCGGAATGGCCTGCTGGTTCGGTGCGGCGCCTGTGTAGAACACGTTGCGCTCACTTTCCTCGCCCTCGTACTGGACGGGGTAGAACAGGATGTTGTCGAGTTCGGAAAACACCGGCAGCACCGATTTCCGCGACACCGAGGTCCAGCAGCCGAACACGGCGGATACCTTGTCCTTGGAGATCAACTCGCGTGCCTTTTCGGCAAACAGCGGCCAGTTGGAGGCCGGATCGACGACGACGGCTTCGAGCTTCTTGCCGAGCAGGCCGCCCTTGGCGTTCTGCTCCTCAATGAGCATCAGCATGGCGTCCTTCAGCGTCGTTTCCGAAATCGCCATGGTCCCCGACAGCGAATGCAGAATGCCGACCTTGATCGTGTCTTCGGCGGCCCTGGCGGGCGCGGACACGATAAGACCGGCAGCGACCACGCCGGCCGAAAACATTTTTGTTATTGTGGAAAAATTGCCCCTCATACCGAAGACTCCCAAGCTGGTTGATTGCACCACAACACTACAAAGCAACAGCCGTGCCAAACGCAAAGACAGCACGCAAAAATGAGGAATATGCGAACGTTATCAGCCGGTTATTATATTAGCCTCAAGAAAACAAAATCAGCCGACTTAAAACTTGATTGAGGGAATTTTGCGCAGCGCACAAGGATTTTGCCTAATTTTCGCACAGATGTGACAAGTGCCTAGATTTTGACCTCCTTCTACGGGTTGCTGACGAACAACATTGCGGGGCGGCGCAAAAATGGGGCAAGCTCACGCCGCAAACGAGAGACGTCATGACATCCCGCATCTCATGCATTTTCGGTATCGTGCTGTTGATGGCAACGAGCGTCGCCGCGCGCGCCGACTTCACCGAAGGCAAGCTGCCCGATGGCGTCTATCACTGCGAAGTCTACCTGCTCGGCGCCTTCCTCAACCTCGGCGACATCACCATCAAGGGCAATGTCTATAGCGGCCCGGTAACGTTCGGCACTGCGCTGCAGGGCTACAATTACCAGATGAATGCCAATGGTGAGATCACATGGCTGGGTCCACTCGGCGGCTATACCACCGGCGGCAACTCCGTCTCGATGACGCAGGCGACGCTGGACGGCGAGACCACCCCCTCCTTCGACATCATCCTGAAGCAGCCAGATGGCGCCTTCACCGCCTCGACCTGCACCAAGGGCTGACCAAGCCCGACCCTCGCCGCTCACTGCCGCGAAACCTTTCCTCTCATGTCATGCGGATGTAGCCGAAGCGGCTTAGGCAGCGGTGCGCCGTAACATCCACCCCGAGAGGCAGACACCATGGCCAACGCACCGTCTTCATCCTCCCCTGTCATCCGCGACATCATTGCCGAGCGCGTCTCGCGCCGGTCTCTCCTCAAAGGCAGCCTTGCCTCCGGCGCGCTGATTGCCGGCGGCAGCTTTGTCGGCTCCTTGTTTGCCGGCGAAACACATGCCGCGGCAGCGCAGTCTACGCTCGGCTTTCCCGAACTGAAGCGCGTCTACGACAAGACCCATGCCGCCGCCGAAGGCTATGAAACGACCATCGTCGCGCGCTGGGGCGATCCGCTCGCCGCCGGCCTTGCCGAATTCGATGGCAACAAGGTTTCTGCCGACGAGCAGGAAAAGCGCTTCGGCTACAACTGCGACTACATCGCCTTCATGCGGCTGCCCAAGGGCTCGGTGAATTCCGACCACGGCCTGCTCTGCGTCAACAACGAATACATCTCGCCCAATGTGATGTTTCCAGGGATGACGGAGGACGATGCCGGCAAGGCCATGACCAGGGAACAGGTCGATCTCGGTATGGCCGCCATGGGCCATTCGATCGTCGAGGTACAGCTGAAGGACGGCAAGTGGGAAACGGTGGCCGACAGCCCGCTCAACCGCCGCATCACCGCCAACACCGAAATGACGGTTTCCGGGCCTGTCGCCGGTCATGCCTTGATGAAGACCTCGGCCGATGCGACCGGCACAAAAGTGCTCGGCACCAGCTACAACTGCAGCGGCGGTTTTACCCCGTGGGGCACGGTGCTGACCTGCGAGGAAGGCGTTTCCGACATTTTCGGCGGCGATCCGAAGAAGGCGCCGACCGCCGACCTTCTCGACCGCTACGGCTTCGACGGCTCCGACATCTATGGCCGCGGCCGCTTCCATGACCGCTTCAACCTCGACAAGGAGCCAAACGAGGCCAACCGCTTCGACTGGGTGGTCGAGATCGACCCTTACGATCCCAAGTCCAAGCCGGTAAAGCGCACAGCGCTTGGCCGCATGTCGCATGAGGCGTCGACGGTCGTCCTCAACAAGGACGGCCGCGTCGTCGTCTATATGGGTGACGACGACTATTTCGAATACATGTACCGCTTCGTCTCGGCCAAGCCCTACGACAAGGCCAACCCGGCCTCCGGCGCCGACCTGCTCGACGACGGCGTGCTTTCGGTCGCCCGCTTCGATGCCGACGGCTCGATGACATGGCTGCCGCTGGTCCACGGCCAAAGCAAGCTCACCGCCGAGAACGGTTTTGCCGACCAGGCCGAAGTGCTGTTAAAGACGCGGTTTGCCGCCGACGCGCTCGGCGCCACGCCGATGGACCGGCCCGAGGACATCGAGACCAACCCGGTGACCGGCCGGGTCTATGCGGTGATGACCAAGAACAAGAAGCGCGACCAGTCGAAGGTCAATCCGGCCAACACGCGGCCAGAAAACCTCTGGGGCCATATTGTCGAGTTGATCCCGCCTGGCGGCCGTGGCGCCGACGCCGATCACACCGCGGAAAGGTATGCCTGGGACCTGTTCGTGCTTTGCGGCAATCCCAGGGATGCAGCGGTCGGCGCGACCTTCCATCCCGATACGTCCGACAATGGCTGGTTCGTCTGTCCCGACAACATCACCTTCGACCCCGCCGGGCGGCTCTGGGTGGCGACCGACGGCGCCAATGATTTCGACCTGCCGGACGGCGTTTATGGCGTCGACACCGAAGGGGCGGCGCGCGGCCTGCCGAAACTGCTGTTCACCTGCCCGCATGGCGCGGAAGCGACCGGCCCCTGCTTCACGCCCGATGGCACGACGCTGTTCCTGTCGGTGCAGCACCCTGCGGAAGATGCCGAGACGCTCGACAAGGCGCAGACCCTGTGGCCCGACTTCAAGGACGGCCAGCTGCCGCGTCCCTCCGTCGTCGCCATCCGCCGCAAGGACGGCCAGCCGGTCGGCGCCTGAACGGAAAAAGGCGGAACGCGACTTGCGCGTTCCGCCTTTTGGTCCGGGAGGACGGTATAGGTCTGACATCGCCCCTGAACCGGGGCGATGCAGAGGGCTCAGATCGTCTTGGCCGACATTTGCGAGGCGATGTATTCGGCCTGGCGGATCGCCAGCGACACGATCGTCAGCGTCGGATTTTCCGCCGCACCTGTCGTGAACTGGCTGCCATCCGACACGAACAGGTTCTTGATGTCGTGCGCCTGCCCATGCTTGTTGACGACGCCGTCTTCCGCCTTTTCGCTCATCCGGTTGGTGCCGAGATTGTGGGTCGAGGGATAGGGCGGCGTCGGGAACGAGCGCGTCGCGCCAACCGCATCGTAGAGCGCGGTGGCCTGCTTGTAGGCATGGTTGCGCATCGCGGTGTTCGTTGGGGTGGTCGTCGAAATGCACGTCGGCGATCGGCATGCCATGCGCATCCTTCTCGTCCTTGTGCAGTGTGATGCGGTTTTCCGCGCGCGGCATGTCCTCGCCGACGATCCACAGGCCAGCCATGTGGTCATAGTGGTCGAGCGCGGTGGTGAAGGAACGACCCCAGCCTCCGGGATTGAGGAAGGCGGCCATGAAGGGCAGGCCAAGCGACAGCGTCTCGAACTCATAGCCGCCGACGAAGCCGCGTGACGGATCGTGGCGCGCTTCGTCGCGGATAATGCCGGCCATGGTGGTGCCGCGATACATGTGCACCGGCTTGTCGAATATGGCGTAGACCGAGCCGGTGGTGTGGCGCATGTAGTTCTTGCCCACCTGCCCCGACGAATTGGCCATGCCGTGCGGAAATTTGGCCGACTCGGAGTTCAGCAGCAGGCGTGGGCTTTCGATCGAATTGCCGGCGACGGCGACGATGCGGGCCTTCTGCTCCTGCAGCTTGCCGTCCTTGTCGGCATAGACGACGCCGGTCACCTTGCCGGAGGCGTCGTGGTTGATCTTGATCGCCATGGCGTTCGGCCGGACCTCGAGATGGCCTGTCGCCTCGCCCTTGGGGATCTCGGTGTAGAGCGTCGACCATTTGGCGCCCCATTTGCAGCCCTGGAAGCAGAAGCCGGTCTGCTGGCAGGACATACGATCGTCGCGGTCGACCGAATTGATGGCCATGTTGCCGGTATGGCATTCCTTGTAGCCGAGCTTGTCGGCGCCGGCCTTCAGCACCTTGAAGTTGTTGTTGCCGGGCAGCCGCGGCCAGCCATTGGTGCCGGTAACGCCCATCTTGGCTTCCGCCTTGGCATAGTACGGCTCCATCTCGGCCAGCGTGACCGGCCAGTCCAGGAGGTTGGCGCCTTCCAGCTTGCCGTAGGTCGAAAGCGTCTTGAACTCGTGCTCCTGGAAGCGCAGCGAGGCGCCCGCCCAGTGCGTGGTCGAGCCGCCGACCGATTTGACGATCCAGGCCGGCAGATTGGGGAAATCCTTCGACACCCGCCAGTCGCCTGATGTCGTGCGCTTGTCCGTCCAGGCGAGTTGGCTGAACGAGCCCCACTCGTCATTGACGAAGTCCTCATATTCGTGCCGGGCGCCGGCCTCGAGGATGACGACATCGACGCCTTTCTGGGCGAGCTCGTTGCCAAGCGTGCCGCCGCCGGCACCCGAACCGATGATGACGACCACGCCGTCGTTGTTGAGATCAAATGGTGCTGCCATGGTTTCCTCCCATGAGTTCCTGTTTGCGGGGGCTCAAGACGACGGGGCTCTAGAGCCACTCGATGTCGTCGAAGCCGCGCGCGATGTAGCCGCCCTTGGAATAGGATTCGCCCTCGTAGCCGAAGATCGGCCAGACCTCTGGCTGATTGTAGAGGCTGACGACGAGGCCGCCACGGATGGTCTGGAAGAACGGTGTCGCCTCGATCTGCTGCAGCACGGCGATGCGCTGGTCTTCCCAGCCAAGTCCGCGATAGCCGCCCTCGCCCGACTTCTTGTCGAGGTCGGCGATGCCGTCTTCGATCATGGTCTTGTAGGCAGCGTCCTTGCCGGCCTGCTCGTCATGGCCCTTGACGGCGATGGCATAGTATTTGTCGGGCACCTGGTCGTGCGGATAGATGTCGCGCGCCAGCTGGATCAGCGTCGCCATGGTTTCGGGCTTGAGCGCCGATGTCTCGAGACCCCAGGCATTTTCGGGACTGATGACGGCGCTGCCGGAAATGACGAGCAGCGCGCCGATGCCGCCGCGTTTGAGAAGTTCACGACGTGAAAGCCCAGGCTTCGCGTCATAGATCGTGACCATTTGTTCCTCCCTGCTTGCTATTTGCGCCCTTGAAGAGCGCCGTTGCTGGCGTCCGCGCGGATCAGCGCGGCCGGATAAATCCCTACTGAAAGCGCCCTCCGCGCTGCAGGACCTCGATCTTGTAGCCGTCGGGGTCCTCGATGAAGAAAAAGCGGGCGATCAGCGTCCCGTCGCGGTTGAACTCGACGATCTTCTTGGGGTTGAGGCCGAGTGCGCCGATGCGGTCATGTTCGCCGTCGAGGTCGGCGACCGAGACCGCCAGATGGCCATAGCCGTCGCCAAGTCCATAGGGCTCGGTTCGGCCCTTGTTCACGGTCAGCTCAAGCTCGAACCCGGCCTCCGCGTTGGCGAGGTAAATCAGCGTGAATGTCTCGAAATCCAGCCTGTCGGCGACATCGAGCCCGAAAGCGTTTCTGTAGAAATCGACGGATCGGGCCTCTTCGAGAACCCGGATCATGGAGTGGACCGCCTTCGCCAAATCAGTCTCCGTCGCAGCATGTTGGAGACGATTATGGGCGGTGCGCATAAAAGGTGGTGGCAGCCGGTTACCACGCCTGAATTCACGATTTGCGTAATCTGCGGCTCAACGACGAAAGTCCGATTGCCGATTCGTCCCACAAGGCCGAAAATGAACCACAAACTCGAAGGCGCGATCGAGGCGCCCAAAACCAACAATATTGGGAGGTAGGAATGTGCAGGGTTTTCGCCGGTCAGGATCCGGAAGGCTACCGACAGATCAACCGGTCGATCCGCATCGACGGGCATTCGACGAGCATCCAGCTCGAAGGGACGTTCTGGGCGCTGCTCGACGAGATCGCCGACAGCCAGGGCCTGACGACGCCGAAGTTCATCTCAAAACTCTATGACGAGGCAATCGAGATCAACGGCGCCATTCCGAACTTCGCCTCGATGCTACGCACCACCTGCGCGCTTTATCTGCGCGGCCACCGGCCTGAGATGGACGAACTGACGCCAAAGCGCGAAGCCGCCTGAGAAAGCTAGCTGTCTGCCGCGAGGTCGAGCCCGAGCCGCGTCATATCGGTGAACAGAGCCTGGCGTTCCGAATACGCGGTCTGTTCGCCGGTCACGATATTGTCGACCACGGTCAGCAGCGACAGCGCGCGGGCGCCGAAATGCGCGGCGATTCTGTAAAGCGCGCTGGTTTCCATATCGACGGCGAGCGCGCCAAGCGCCTGTGCCTCGGCAAAGCGACCGCGTCCTTCAGGGTGGTAGAAGACATCGCTGCAGATGGTCAGCCCGGCCTGATGGCCGATACCAAGCTGGGCCGCGCGAGCCAAGGCTAGAGAATACAGCCCATCGTCAGGCCCGGCAGCAGCCTCGTAGAGGCCACAGACATGACCGCTTTGGTCGCTTTCGGCGCGTACCGATTGCGAGATCACCAAAGAGCGCAGCGGCACGCCGGCGGTCAGGCCGCCACATGTGCCGGTGCGGATCAGTGTTTTGACGCCGTGGAAATCCAGGAGTTCATGCACATAGATCAGGAAGGAAGACACACCGATGCCGGTCGCCTGGATGCTGACGGGCCTGCCGCGATAGAGACCGGTGAAGCCCAGCGCGCCGCGGCGGCGGTTGACGCAGCGCGGCGCTTCCAGAAAGGTCCTGGCCATCCACTCGGCGCGTTGCGGATCGCCCGGCAACAGCACGGTTTCGGCATAGTCCCCTTTGCCAGCCTCGTTGTGCGGCGTCACAGCATGCTCCCCAAAATCCGCCGCCCGTTTTCGCCAGCAATCATGCCAGCGTCAAATCATAGCGCAAGCAATGAATTAGGAGTTTCTAAACCGCATCGGCGCCGACGCACTTTCAGTTTTTGTTTTATGCATGTCGTTTTCTCGAAACCGGGGCCACTGTCGAGCGACATGCATCAGGATTCAAGCACATCCTTGACGACGGTCGCCAGTTGCTTGAGCGAGAACGGCTTCGGCAGGAAGCCGAATTGCGCGTCGGGCGGCAGGTTCCGGGCGAAAGCGTCCTCGGCATAGCCGGAGACGAAGACGAACTTGATGTCGGGCTGGCGCTTGCGCAATTCGCCGAGCAGCGTCGGCCCGTCCATTTCCGGCATCACCACGTCGGACACCACGATGTCGACTTTGCCGCCGAGCGCTTCGAAGACTTCCAGCGCCTCGACCCCCGAGGAGGCCTCATGGACGGTATAGCCGCGCGATGTCAGCGCTCGCGAGCCGCCCATGCGCACGGCGTCCTCGTCCTCGACCAGGAGCACCGTGGCCGAGCCCGACAGATCCTTGCCGGTATCGGCGGCCTTCACCGGTGCAGCCGGCGCTTCGCTGACGTCGCCGGGCTTTTTCGCCTCGACGATGTGGCGCGGCAGGAAGATGCGGAAGGTCGAGCCCTTGCCCACTTCGGAATCGCAGAAGATGAAGCCGCCGGTTTGTTTGATGATGCCATAGACCATCGACAGGCCAAGGCCGGTGCCCTTGCCGACCTCCTTGGTGGTGAAGAACGGCTCAAAGATCTTCTTCAGCACGTCCGGCGCGATGCCTGAGCCACTATCCTCGACCTCGACCACGACGTAGTCGGCCGCGGTCAGTTCGCGGTAGGAAAAGCTCTTGCACTCCTCGGCGGTGACGTTTCGGGTCCTCACGGTGAGGTCGCCGCCGGCCGGCATGGCATCGCGCGCGTTGACGGCCAGATTGACCACCACCTGCTCGAACTGTCCGATATCGACCTTGACCGGCCACAGATCGCGGCCATGGTCGACCTTCAGCTTGATGTCGTTGCCGACCAGGCGGGCAAGCAGCATGCGCAGGTCTGCAAGCACGTCGGTCAGGTTCAGCACTTCCGGCCGCAGCGTCTGCTTGCGCGAGAAGGCGAGCAACTGCCGCACCAGCGATGCCGCTCGGTTGGCGTTCTGCTTGATGTTCATGATGTCGGGGAAGGACGGGTCCGACGGGCGGTGATTGGTCAACAAAAGGTCCGACGCCATGATGATGGCGGTCAGCACATTGTTGAAATCGTGCGCGATGCCGCCGGCAAGCTGTCCCACAGCCTGCATTTTCTGGCTTTGCGCCATCTGCCCCTCGAGCGCCTTCTGCTCGGTGGTCTCGACGGCGTAGACGATGGCTGATTCCTCGGCCCCCTCGCCGCCGGTGCCGTCAGCGACCGCGTTGACGTAGAAGCGTATGTGGCGCTCCTCATTGCCGGGCAGCAGCGTGTCGATCGGCTCGATGTCGGCCTGGCGCAACCGCGCCTTCTCGAAGGCAGCGGCAAAGGCTGGCCGGTCACGTTCGTGGATCACCGTATCCAGCCGCACGCGGCGGTCGACCGCGTCGCCGTCGACGACGGAGGAAAACAGCGACAGGAACGGCGCGTTGGTGCGCAGGATGCGGCCACCATTGTCCACGGCGGCAATGGCCATCGGCGTCGAATTGAAAAAGCGGGTGAAGCGTACTTCCGACGCCCGCAGCTCGGCGGAAGCGTCCTCCCCTTGCGTGCGATTGAGCACGATGGTGCGGGTCGGACCGTTGGTTCCCTCGCGGCTGGCCGAGACGCGGTGCATGAAGCGCACCGGCAGGGCCTCGCCGGTCGTCGTCGTCAGATCGAGGTCGATGACCGCGTTGCGGGTGGTGCCGGGATCGGCCTTGACCGAGCGCACCAGCGCCATGCCGTCGCCGGCGACGATTTCCGGCAGCGAGACGGCGCCGGGCGTGAAGCTGGCGAGATCGATGCCGAGCCACTCCGCGAGCGTAGCGTTGATGTAGGTGACGCGGCCTTCCTGGTCGGCCGAGAAGAAACCGGCCGGTGCATGGTCGAGATGATCGATGGCCTTCTGCAGATCGAGGAAGAAACGCTCCTGCTCGGCGCGTTCCTGCGAAATATCGGCAAGTTGCCAGGCGAGCATCGGCAGCCGCTGGCCCGGAACGTTGAAGGTGCGGGCACGCGCCCTGTACCAGCGCGCGCCGGGTTCGGCGCCGGGCCGGATCGACTGCGCCAGCCGGAACTCGCCATCGCCCGCCTGGCCGTCGCGCAAGCCGGAGGCAAGCCGGTAAATGGTCACCGAGGCCTCGGGAACATCGGAAAGCAGGCCTTCGACAGTCTTCAGATCGGCGGCCGAGGCAGCGCCGGTCATATCGGCATAGGCCCGGTTGGCGTAGATGACCCGGCCCTTGGTGTCGGTGACGATCAAGCCTTGCGACATCGAATCGACGAAGGCCTTGGACAGTTCGTCGCCGGTCGAGCGTGGTGCAATCTGCACGAAGCCGATGGCCGTGGCGAACAGGAAGCCGACGCCGATCATGGCCAGGACGCCCAGCATGCCGAGCAGGAAGGGATCGCCAAGACGCTCGCGGAAAATACCGAAAACGACCGCGGCCCCGGTCAGCACGATGATGAAGACGATGAGCCGGGTAACCGCGCCTGGCCGCGTGTTCTGGTCGACGATCGGTACCGGATAGAAATCGCCGCGCGTTTCCCTGGCCATATGCCCCCTGCTCGTGAATTCCGGTTTGTCCGGCAACAGCCCCTGGCCGGTTGAATCATATTCTCCTAGTCCGGAAAAGGCCTCGGCGGCAAATGTCCGATAAAAATGACGTGCCGGTGTTTCAAGCTGTTCATGAAGCGTGAAGGCAACTTGCG
Organism: Hyphomicrobiales bacterium; assembly: GCA_900472295.1. Classification (GTDB taxonomy): domain Bacteria; phylum Pseudomonadota; class Alphaproteobacteria; order Rhizobiales; family Rhizobiaceae; genus Mesorhizobium. The sequence goes on from UCIA01000002.1 coordinate 410,316, forward strand.
GTGGCCGGCCGCAACGGTCTAGTGTCGCCTCCTCTTCAAAAAACCGATTTGGGGGCACCGATGCAGTGGCTGGATAGCGTGGCGGGTCCCGGATATGCCGCAGCGCTGCTGTGGACGTTTGCCGCCCTCGTCCTGCTGGTCATCGTGCTTGTCATCATCAGGCTGGTCCGCAACCTGACCTTCGGCACCTTCGTTGCCGGCGGCAGGAACCGCAAGACGCGGCTGGCGGTCATGGACGCCACAGCGGTCGACAGCCACCGCCGGCTGGTGCTCATACGTCGCGACGATATCGAACACCTTATTTTGATCGGCGGCCCGACCGATGTCGTGGTCGAGCGCGACATCAGGCTGGCGGCGCCACGCCGTCCGGCACTGACCGGCGATGGCAGTGGTGGCGGCCAGCAACAGGCGCCACGTCCGCGTGCAGCGCAACCCGCGCCCGCCGCCCCCGCAAGACAGGCGCCGCCGCCGCAACCCGTAAGGGTGGCCCCGGCCGCCGTTCCGCCCCGTCAGGCCGCGCCGGCGCCAAGACCAGTTGCCCAGGGCTATCAGGCGAGCAATGTAACGCCGCTGCCGGCCTACGGCTCCGCCAACACGGCCCGGCAGGCCCCGCCGCCCGCGAGGGGGGAATCCATCGACGATACACTGATGCGGGAGCTCGAGGTCTCTCTCGACGATTCGCACCCCGGCAAGCCTCCGAAGACGCCGCCCTCGCTCGATGACGAGATGACCAAGCTGCTCGGCGAACTCGCCAGCGGCCAGAAACGTTGAGCCAAGCGAACGTCGGCACTTGCCGATTCCCGATCGGAATGCCGTTTTAAGGCTGCCGTCCACACCCAATTTTGCATGGACGGTCGCTGGGCGGACTAAAGCGCGTCGCGCTGAAACGGATTAAAACCTTCGTCCAGAAACAGAAATGGCCGGGGATCCCGGCCATTTCTGGATATGCCTGATGGCTGCCTTCAGTCGTCGCGATAGACTTTTTCGCGGCGCTCGTGGCGCTCCTGCGCTTCGATCGACAGGGTGGCGATCGGGCGCGCGTCGAGCCGCTTCAGCGCGATCGGCTCACCGGTTTCCTCGCAGTAGCCGTAGGTGCCTTCATCGATGCGCTGCAGCGCCGAATCGATCTTTGAAATGAGTTTGCGCTGGCGGTCGCGAGCCCGAAGCTCGATGGCGCGGTCGGTTTCCGATGAGGCGCGATCGGCGAGATCGGGGTGGTTGGCGTTTTCCTGCTGCAGGATTTCGAGCGTTTCGCGCGCTTCGCGCAATATGTCGTTCTTCCAGGTGACGAGCTTCAGGCGGAAGTATGATTTCTGCCGTTCGTTCATGAACGGCTCGTCTTCGGAGGGTACGTAATCGGCGGTAGAGATATCGTTCATTCGACTCACCCAACAACCCCAAATTTCGCGCCTATATATTCGTGGAGAGAAGCCTGCACAAGCGTAATCGGCGCGCGTTTCACGCATTTGTTAGCGTTAGGCGAAGTAACCCGCGGCAAAGCCTTGCACAGCAAGGTGCGGGCGAATTCGCACATGATTCGTTGCGCTTGAGCGCCGCCGCCCATTGTGCAGCAGGCCCTTCTCATGACTAATCCAATTGTGTCATTTGATGGGCAGCCACATTACGAGGGACTGGTGAGCAGACTGTATCTGTTGAGGCATGCAAGGGCCGGATGGGCATTGCCCGGCGTGCGCGACTTCGACCGCCCGCTTGACGCATCCGGCATTGCCGATGCCGAAATGATGGGGACGGCCATGCGCGCGCGCAATTATATCCCCGACATCACCCTGTGCTCCAACGCGGCACGGGCGCGTCAGACGCTGGAGGGCATTGCCGGCCATACCGATACGGGCCGGGTGCTGTTCTTCGACACGCTCTACAGCGAGGATGCCGCCGGCTATCTCGCCATCATCCGCGGCAATGGCGGCCCCGGTTCGCTGCTGGTGATCGGCCACAACCCGATGACCGAAGACCTTGCCATGGCTGTTTCCGGCGACGGCGACGAGGCGGCGCGAGCCATCATGAACCACGGGTTCCCAACCTCCGGCCTTGCGGTCGTGCGCTTCGACGGTCCCCTCGCCGAGGCCGCCCAAGGGGCAGGCTATCTCGAAGCCTTCCTGACGCCCGCCGATCTCTGAGCAGAGCCGGCCAGGCCCGGGCGCCATTTCAAACTGAAGATGCAAAGCCTATATCGAGGCGGACGGAAGCCCCGAGAGAACAGATTTTGGCATCATCGCTGACGACATTCACCGACGAGGCGAGAATTGCCCTGGATACGCTGTCAGGGCGGGCAAGCGGGCTTTTCTCGCCATCGCTACGGCTCGGCGTCACCGGCCTTTCCCGTGCCGGCAAGACCGTGTTCATCTCGGCGCTTGTCCACAATCTGATCCATGGCGGGCGCTTGCCGCTGTTCGAGGCACAGAAATCGGGACGCATCGCGCGCGCCTTCCTCGAGGAACAGCCGGACGACGCCGTGCCGCGCTTTCAGTACGAGGACCATATCGCAGCGCTCGTCAACGACCGTATCTGGCCGGATTCGACGCGCGCCATTTCCGAACTCAGGCTCACCATCGAATATGAATCGGCCTCCGGCTGGAACCGCATGTTTTCCAGCGGCAGACTGTCGGTCGACATCGTCGACTACCCCGGCGAATGGCTGCTCGATCTGCCGCTGCTCGGCAAATCCTTCGCCGATTTTTCGCACGAAGCCTTCGAGATGGCGATGCTGCCGGTGCGGGCCGACCTGTCGCAGGACTGGCGGGCTTTGTCGGCCACGATAGACCCGCATGCCGACGCCGACGAAATGACGGCGCGCCGCCTCGCCGAGAGCTTTGCCGCCTATCTCAAGGCCTGCAAGCTTGACGAGCGGGCGCTGTCGACCTTGCCGCCCGGCCGTTTCCTGATGCCCGGCGACCTTGAGGGTTCACCCGCGCTGACCTTTGCGCCCTTGCTGTTCAAGGGTGAGAAGCGGCCGCGCTCCGGCTCGCTGCAAGCGATGATGGAGCGCCGCTACGAGGCCTACAAGACGCATGTGGTGAAGCCGTTCTTCCGCGAACACATCACCCGCCTCGACCGCCAGATCGTGCTCATCGACGCCATGCAAGCGCTGAACGCCGGCCCCGGCGCGATGGCTGACCTCGAACGAGCGGTGACTGAGATCCTGTCCTGTTTCCGCCCCGGCCGGAGCAATTTCCTCACCGACCTGTTTTCGCGCCGCATCGACCGCATTCTGGTCGCCGCGACCAAGGCCGATCATCTGCATCACGAAAGCCATGACCGGTTGCAGGCGATCGTGCGGCGGCTTGCCGACCGTGCCGTGGCGCGGGCGAACTTCACCGGCGCCGATGTCGACGTCGTCGCCATGGCGGCGGTGCGTGCGACGCGCGAAGGCACCGTCAAGCAGGGCCGTGAAACGCTGCCGGTGATCATCGGCACGCCGCTGAAAGGCGAGAAGATCAACGGCGAGACCTTCGACGGCAAAACCGAAACCGCTATATTTCCCGGTGACTTGCCGGAGAAGACTGATGCGGTTTTCGATGTTTCCGAGGCCGACCACCGGCAAAGTAGCGACGACCCGGCGATCCGTTTCGTGCGCTTTCGCCCGCCAAAGCTCGAACGCACCGCCGAAGGCGTCACGCTTTCGCTGCCGCATATCAGGCTCGACCGCGCCTTGCAGTTCCTGATCGGAGACCATCTGGCATGACCGCGCCCCGCAGACCGGCAGCTTTCCGCATCGAGCCGGAGACCGAACCAAAGCAGGCCCGCCCCCATGCCGAGCCTCTGCCGACACGCAAGCCACGCGCCGTCGCCGTCGTCGTGCCGGCCGAGATCGACGTTTTCGACGAACCCGACATCGTCGCCGCCGAACCACCGCCGGCGACCGCGCCGCGCAAGCGCTCGCTGTTTGCCAGCCTGTTTTTCGGCGCGGTCGGCGTGCTGGTTTCGCTTGCCGTCGGCCTGTGGACCGACCAGCTCATCCGCGATCTGTTCGAGAGGGCGGAGTGGCTGGGCTGGCTGGCGGCGGGGATGGCCGGGATCGCCGTGCTGGCGCTTGCGGTCGTGCTGGTGCGCGAATTCCTCGCCATCGCCCGCCTCGCCGAGGTCGAAAAGCTACAGAAGCGGGCGCTCGATGCCGTGGCGCGCGACGATCCGAAGGCCGCCAGGGCTGTCGTCGAAGAACTCTCGGCATTTGTCGCGGCCAAACCCGAAACCGCGGCCGGCAGGCGCTCTCTGGCCGAACTGCGCGGCGAAATCATCGATGGCGGCAATCTGGTGCGGCTGGCTGAAACCGAGATCCTCGGGCCTCTCGACGCCAGAGCCAAGATGATGATCCTGGAAGCGGCCAAGCGCGTGTCGCTCGTTACCGCCGTCAGCCCCCGCGCGCTGGTCGATGTCGCCTATGTCGTGTTCGAGGCCGGGCGGCTCATTCGCCGCCTGTCGGAGCTTTACGGCGGCCGGCCCGGCACACTGGGCTTTTTCCGGCTGGCGCGCAGCGTTCTCGCCCACCTGGCGGTGACCGGCTCGATCGCCGTCGGCGACAGCTTTGTCCAGCAGATCGTCGGCCATGGGCTTGCCGCGCGACTTTCGGCCAAGCTCGGCGAAGGGGTCGTCAACGGCATGATGACGGCGCGCATCGGCATGGCGGCTATGGAAACGGCACGGCCCTTGCCCTTCATCGGCGTCAGGCGGCCCGGCATGGGCGATTTCCTGTCGGCGCTGACATCGTTCGTGACCAAAAAGGAAGGCGAAACACCCGCTCCGGGCAAGTGAGCATCTTCTCCCGGTCACCAAGCATTAACCAATCTTGTTCATGGTCTGACGAAGTTCCAACAACAGCCTCTTTGTTGCCGGGTGTCGTCGATGAAAAGCGTAATTCTGTCCTGCGTCCTGCCCTTGGTCGCGCTTGCAGCACCTCTGGGCCTGGCCGGGAAAGCTTCTGCAGCCGAGCCCGACAAGCAGTTCTTCCGCACAGTCGAAGGCAAATGGGTCGGCCCGGGCGAAATTATTGCCGGCAAGTACAAGGGCACCAAATTCACCTGCAGTTTCGACGGCTCGACGCCTGACAACAAGACCGGCATGACGCTCGATGGCGACTGCCGCGTCGGTGTCTTCACCCAGAAAATGACGGCAACCGTCGAGCGCAAGGGCCGCGACTACAAGGGTAACTTCATGGGCGGCGCCGCGGGTTCCGGCCTCGATATCATTGGCGGCAATGTCGTCGATCCCCGAAAAGTGGTCTTCACCATCAACCGCAACCAGCTGCGCGGCGTCATGCAGGCCCGCATCCCCGACGACAATTCGATGACGGTGACCATCGCCGTGCGCGTCGACCAGCAGCTGGTGCCGGTCATCGGCATGAGCCTGAAGCGCATCGATGCCACCGCGGTCGGGTCCATCGCCAAAAACTGATCTTCAGCCGGTTTCCGCCCGCAACAGCTGAGCGGCTCCCGCTCAGCTCAATGTCGGGAAGTGACAGGCCACCTTGCGGCCGGGTTTGCGCTCATCGAGCACGGGTCGCTCGGTGCGGCACCTTTCCACCGCGATCGGACATCTCGGATGGAAGCGGCAGCCGGGCGGCGGCTTGAGCGGGCTCGGCACATCGCCGGTCAGGATAATGCGCTTGCGCGTCCCGCTCGGTGTCGTCTCCACGACGGGAACCGCCGAGATCAGCGCCTGGCTGTAAGGATGGGCTGGTGTCGCAAACAATTCTTCCGCCGGCCCTTCCTCGACGATTGAGCCGAGATACATGACCGCGATGCGGGTCGAGACCTGACGCACCACCGACAAATCGTGGGCGATGAAGATGTAGGTGAGCTTCAGCTTCTCCTGCAGGTCGGCGAGCAGGTTGACGATCTGCGCCTGCACCGACACATCGAGCGCGGAGACGGGTTCGTCCAGAACGACAAGATCGGGATTGAGGGCAATAGCCCGCGCAATGCCAACACGCTGGCGCTGCCCGCCGGAGAATTCATGGGGATAGCGCATGACATGATCCGGCTGCAGCCCGACGAGGTCGAACAGCTCCGCGACGCGCTGGGTGATCTCACGGGACGAAAGCTTGCCGTGGATGCGCAGCGGCTCGGCCACCAGGTCGCCAACGCGCCGGCGCGGATTGAGCGAGGCCGATGGATCCTGGAAAACCATTTGCAGGCGGCGCCGCAGCGGCCTGAGTTCGGACAGCGACTTTGTGGTGATGTCGTCGCCTTCGAACAAAAGCTTGCCGTCTGTAATGTCGTATAGCCTCACCAGGCAGCGCGCCAGCGTGGACTTGCCGCAGCCGGATTCGCCGACCAGCCCGACAGTCTCACCGCGCCACACGGTCAGCGAAACATTGTCGACGGCATGGACGGTTCGCCTGCCTTCGGCGGAAAAACGCGTGCCGATCGAAAAACGCTTGCCCAGCGAGCGCGTCTCGAGGATTGGGCGGTCTTTGTCGATCATCGGTTCGCTCATGCCTGCGCCACCCGGTAGCATGCCGCGGCATGGGTGCCGCCCCTGAGGTCAGGCTTGCCGGTCGCGCAGGGCTCATATTGAGCCGGACAGCGCGGACCGAAAGCGCAGCCTTGCGGCAAGCGCAGCAGCGAGGGCGGCGAGCCGGGAATGGCCAGCAGGCGGCGTGGTTTGTCGCCGGTCAGTGGCGGGATCGAGCCGAGCAGCGCGCGCGTATAGGGATGCCTGGGATCGGAAAACAACTCCATGCGGCTGCCGCGCTCGACCACGCGGCCCGCATACATGACCATGACCCGGTCAGCGAGCTCGGAGACCACGCCCATGTCGTGGGTGATGAACACCACAGCCGATTTGTGGGTCGCGCGCAGCTTGCGCACAAGGTCGAGAATGCCGGCCTGCACCGTCACGTCGAGCGCCGTGGTCGGCTCGTCCGCCACCAGCAGCGCCGGATTGCAGGACAGCGCCATGGCTATCACCGCCCGCTGGCGCATGCCGCCGGAAAGCTGGTGCGGGTAGCGCGACATGGCCTCATGCGGGTTGGGAAAATTCACCTCGGCCAGCAGTTCTTCGACGCGTTCCATCGCCTTGGCCTTGCTGACGTTGCGATGGGCGCGGATCTGTTCGGCGATCTGCCAGCCGATCGTGTAGACCGGCGTCAGCGCCGTCATCGGATCCTGGAAGATCATCGCAATCTCATTGCCGCGCAGCCGCCTGAGTTCGCGCGCCGGCAGTCCCACCAGTTCGCGGCCCTTGTAGCGGATGGAGCCTTCGATGACGGCGTTGGGGTCGGTTATGAGGCCCATCACCGCCAGCAGCGACACAGTCTTGCCCGAGCCGGATTCGCCGACCACGCCGAGGATTTCGCTTTCGCCGAGGTCGAAGGAAACGCCATCGATGGCGCGCACCATGCCGTCATGGGTGCGGAAGGATACTTTGAGGTCGCGCACCGACAGTATCATGATGTCCTCAGGCGCGGATCGAGAAGGATGTAGATGAAATCGACAACCGCATTGGCGATGACAACGAACATGGAGGCATACATCACCGTCGCCATGATCATCGGCAGGTCGAGGTTCTGCAGCGCGTCATAGGTGAGCTTGCCGATGCCGTGCAGCCCGAACACCACCTCCGTCAACAGCGCGGAGCCGCCCACCAGCGCGCCGAAATCCAGGCCGAACAGCGTGACGAAGGCAATCAGCGACGTGCGCAAGGCATGGCGGAGCAGGATGCGAGTTTCCGACAGGCCCTTGGCGCGGGCGGTGCGGATATAGTCCTCCTGCATGGATTCGATGATGGCCGCACGCAGGACGCGCCCGTAAATGCCGATGTAGAGAATGGCCAGCGTGATCCACGGAATGACCAGGGTCAGGAACCAGCCTTTCGGATCGTCGGAGAAATTCTTGTAGCCGAGCGGCGGCACCCAGGAGAACGCCCAGCTGTCGTGGTAGCGGCTCTGGGTGATCAGGTTCATCACCTCGCCCAGCCAGTAGACAGGCATGGAAATGCCGAGCAGTCCCAACGCCATCAGAAGCTTGTCCAGCCAGCTGTCGCGGGTGGCGGCGGCGACAACGCCGATGACGATGGAGACAACCACCCACAGGATCGCCGCCCCGAACACCAGCGACAGCGTGACGGGGATCGAATCCATCACCGCCGGCACCACTTTCCAGCCCCGGTTGACGAAGGAGGTCAGATCGCCGGTGACGAAGATCTTCTCCATCATCTTCACATATTGGACGTAGAGCGGCTGGTCGAAGCCGAAGCTGTGGCGCACCGCCTCCAGCACCTCCGGCGATGCATTGCGGCCGGCGATGCGCGCTGCCGGATCGGCGCCCGGCGTGGCAAAGAAAATCAGGAAGACGATAACCGAGATGCCGAACATCACGAACAGCATCTGACCGAAGCGGCGCAGGATGGCGTAGATCATCAGTCGCGCCCCAGCCGCACCTTGGAGCGCGGGTCGAGCGCGTCGCGCAGGCCGTCTCCGAAGACATTGAGCGTCATGACGCAAACCGCGATCGCCAAGCCGGGTACCAGCGCCACCAGTGGCCTGGTGTAGAGCAGCGCCTGTCCGTCCTGGATGATGGTGCCCCAGCTTGCGGCGGGCGGCTGGACGCCGATCGACAGGAACGAGAGCGCCGATTCCGTCAGCATGTTCAGCGCCATCATCAGCGGTACGAAGACGATCAGCGTGGTGGTGATGTTGGGCAGGATGTCGCGCCACAGGATGCGCCATCCCGGCACGCCCAGATTGATCGCGGCGAACACGAATTCGCTGCTGCGCAGCGACAGCACCTGGCCGCGTATGGGGCGCGCCACATACGGTATGTAGACGATGCCGATGATGATGACCGGCAGCCACAAACTGCCGGACTCGATCTCGATCGGCCCGATCGAGATGCCTTGCGTGATGGTGACGATGGAAAGCGAAATCGCCAGGAGATAGATCGGAAACGCCCAAAGCACATCCAGAAAGCGCGACAGCACCGTGTCGGTGATGCCGCCGAAATAGCCGGCGATCAGGCCCGCCAGCGTGCCGATGATCAGCGTGAAGATAGTGGCAGCGCCGGAGATCAGTAGCGAGCTCAGCCCGCCATAGAGCATACGGGCCATGACATCGCGGCCCTGGCTGTCGGCGCCAAGGAAATAGTTGCCGAGCCGCCAGGTCGGGCCGATCGGCGTGTAGCCGAGACCAAGCCCTTCCGTCGACTGTTCCATCACCGGGACGTCGGCGCCGTCGATCTGGATGACGGCGTCGAGCGTCGAGGCAAACGGGTCCGTGCCCGCCCATTTCGCGTAGAGAGGCGCGCTGAGGCAGGCAAGGACAATGAGGAGAAACACGGCCAGGGACGCCATGGCGGCCCTGTCCGTTGCCAGCTTCGCAAACGCGACGGCCCAGGGCCCTCGCGTCTTGCGCGGCATGGCGACAGCTTGGTTCGACACGGACGTGCCTCTCCGCGGTTCGTTACTGCACCCAGGCCATTACTGCACCCAGGATTGGGTGATCATCCAGTTGAACTGCCGGTTGAACTTGAAATTGCCGACCCGTTTGCTGACGAAGTCAAGCCGCTTCGGCGTGAAGAGGCCGACGGCCGGCGCCTTGTCGGTAACCTGCTTGTCGATTTCGGCCCACAATTTGTCGGCGGCCGGCTGATCGGTCACCCCGAGATCGAGCGCCTTCTGCATCTTGGCATCGATGTCCTTGTCGCAGAAGCCGGCGATGTTGATCGAAGCATCCGACCCTTCACGGAAGGAAGCGCAGGAGAAGAGGATGTTCAGGAAGTCGGAAGCTGCAGGATAGTCCTTGTACCACTGGGTGATGGACATCTGCACCTTGTTGTTGGTGTTCTGGATATAGGTGAACTGGATGTTGGACGAGATCGGCTTGACGTCCGCGACATAGCCGATGCTGGTCAGCACGCTCTGCAGATAGACGCCGATGGAGCGTGAGATGGCGGTGTCCTCGGCGATGATGGTCACCTTCTGGCCCTTGGTGCCTGACTCCTCGACGAGTTGCTTTGCCTTGTCGAGATCCGGCGCCGACCATTTGGCGCCGGGGTTCTTGGTGAAGGGGCAATAATCCTCATGGCCGGGGAAATCCGGCGGCAGGACCTGGCAGACCGGCGAGGCCAGCACCTTGCCGCCGAACAGCTTGACCAGTGTGTTGCGGTCGACCGCATAGGCAACGGCCTGGCGTGCCTTTTCGTTGTCGAAGGGAGCCAGGCGGGTGTTCAGCGGTGCATACCACCACGCTGAAAGCGGCGAGATGTGCAGCTGGTCCATGGATTTGCTGCCAAGTTCGCCAAGGCGGTCGCTCGGCAGCGCGTCGTACATCCAGTCCGCTTCGCCGTTCTGGATCGCCGTGACGGCCGCTTCCTCGGACAGGCCGTAATCATATTGTACGACATCCGGGTAACCGTCCGGCTGGGCTTCCTCGCTCCACTGCTTGAAATTGGGATTGCGCGACACCGTCATGCCCTTGTTGGGGTCGAAGGCGGAGATCATGTACGCGCCGGTGCTGGGGATGGGCTTGGAGCCCATGTCTTCGGCGGGCGTGTCGGCCGGCAGGACCACGGCGTGCGGCAAGGCAAGCTTGTAGAGCAGCTCGGCATCCGGCTTGGTGATGTTGATGGTGATCGTGCCGGCGGCTTCGTCACCGACAACGCCGCCTTCAAGCGTGCAGCTCTTGGTGTCGGCCAGGCATTTGTCGGCGCCGACTATGCCGGCATAGAAGGTGCCTGAGGTCGGTCCGGAAATCTTGTAGATGCGCTGGAAGGAGGCGACGACGTCCTTCACGCCAAGATCCTGGCCGTTGGAGAACTTGATGCCTTTGCGCAGCTTGAAGGTGAAGGTCTTGCCGTCATTGGTAACCTCAGGCAGCGCCTCTGCCAGATCGGGGACGATGGTGAAGCCATCCATGCCCTCGGCCTTGCGGAAGGCAACAAGGCCGTCATAGATCGGCTGGTACATTTGCCAGCCCTGGTCGGTGTAGTTGATGTGCGGATCGAGCGTTCCCGCCGCCGAGCGCGCCAGCAGGCGGATGGTGCCGCCCCTATGTTCTTTCAGATATTCGGCCTGTGCCGGAGCCAGCCACATGCCGGCCAGCAATGAAGCGGCTGACGCCGCCAAGAGCAGTTTCTTCATGTTTTATTCCCCTTTTTCTCAGTTATCGTTGTGGTCCAGGAAGTCTCCCACCACCTGCATGCATGCCTCTTGCTCCTCGACATGCGGCATGTGGCTGGAATGCTCGAATATCTCCCAGTGCGATCCTTTGATGCCGTCCTTGAAGGGCTGCACCGTCGCTGGCGTAGCCTCGTCGTAACGGCCGGAGACGATCAGTGTCGGAACATCGATGGCCGGTAGCCGATCGATGATGCTCCAGTCCTTCAGCGTTCCGATGACGTGAAACTCGTTCGGCCCGTTCATCACATGATAGACGGTCGGATTGCGTGCGATCTGGGCGAAGGTCTCAGTCACTTCGGGCGGGAAAGGCACGCGGCAAACGTGCCGTTCGTAGAACCGCATCGTCGCTTCCTGGTAGGCCGGATCATCCGTCGTGCCGGCCTGCTCATGGCGGGTCAGCGTCTCCTGGACGTCTTTTGGAAGATCGGCGCGCAGCCGGTTGGCTTCCTCGACCCACAGCTTCATCGATGCCGGCGAATTGGCGATGGTCAGCGACTTCAGGCCTTTCGCCTGCGTGACCCCATATTCGGCGCCCAGCATGCCGCCCCAGCTCTGCCCGAGGACATGGAAACCGCTACGAATGCCCAAATGATCGACGAGGTTTTCAAGCTCGTCGATGAAAAGCCCGGGCGTCCAGAAATCAGCGCCTTTTTCAGGCAGCAAGGTGGAGTTGCCGCAGCCCAATTGGTCATAGTGGATGACGGCGCGGCCGCGTCGGGCAAGAAGCTTGTAGGCATCGACATAATTGTGGGCGGCGCCCGGCCCGCCATGCAGGATCACCACCGGGGCTTTGTCGGCGTGGAGATCGCCGGAGATTCGATACCAGGTTTCGTAGCTGCCGAAAGCGGCCCGCCCTTCCCGACTACTGATCCCAGACGACATTCCGGCTCCTTGTGCGTTTGAAGGCATCTCGTTGTAGTTCGTGGTCGCCTAGTTCGCCGTGCGGCTCGCTTGGACCCATTCTTCCAGCATCTGCACGCCGAATGCCGTGGCGCCTTCCCGGCCGAGCGGCTGATCCGTGTCGGCCATTTCCTTGCCGGCTATGTCGAGATGCACCCAGGGTCGATCCCCAGTGAAGTGGCGCAGGAACGCCGCCGCATAGGGCGCGTCGCCGTCTTCCATGTCCTTGGCGTGGTGCCTTATATCGGCGAATGGCGACTGCAGCCCCTCGTCGTAAGCCCGGTCGAGCGGCAGTTGCCAGAAGCGCTCGCCGACTGTTTCTCCGGCCTCGATCATCTGCGCCGCGATGGCATTGTCGGTGCTGAACAGGCCGGCAAATATCGATCCCAGGCCGCGCATCACCGAATAGGTCAGCGTCGCCAGATCGACGATCACCGAAGGGTTGAAGCGCGAAGCGGCATAGTAAAGGCAGTCCGCCAGGATCAGGCGCCCTTCCGCGTCCGTGTCGAACACTTCCACCGTCTGGCCGGACGCCGTGGTGATGATGTCGCGCGGCTTGAGCGCGGTGCCGGACGGCATGTTCTCGGCAATGCCGAGAACGCCAACGGCATGCACAGGACTGCCTTGCCGCGCCAGCGCTATCAGCAGTCCGACCACTGCGGCCGCGCCACCCATGTCGGCCTTCATGTCGAACATCTGCTCGCCGCGCTTGATGCAGAGGCCGCCCGAGTCAAAACATACGCCCTTGCCGACAAAAGCCATCGGCTGTGCGGGAGCGCCTTTGCCGCGGTAACGCAGGACAGCAACGCGCGGCGGGCGCGCCGACCCTGACCCGACGGCCAGGATCGCGTTCATGCCGAGTTCCCTGAGCTTCGCCGTATCGAGGATCTCGACGTCGATACCCGCTTCGCGCAGCGGCTCGAGATGATCGTGGAAATTGTCGGGATGGAGATGGTTCGGCGGCAGGTTGACCAGGGTGCGTGCATATTCGACGCCATCGGCGATGGCATTGATCCGCGCCAACGCCGGGGCGAGCTCCGCGCCGCTTGCGCCAACCAATTGCACCCGCAAGGTTCGGTCCGCACCAGCGCCCTGCCTCTGGTTGCGCATGTCGAAACGATAGCGCCGCAGCCGCATGCCGAGCGCCACGCGCGCCAGGATGTCCGCACCGGGCAGTTCGACGTCGGCGATCGGGTCCAGGACCAGGGTGGCGGCGCACTCAGCCTTGCCTTCGAGATGGGCGGCTAACAGACCGCCGGCACGTGCCAGTGACAGCGCGGTTACAGCCTGAGCCTTGCCCAAAGCGAGAACGATGACGCGCCGGGTCGATACCGTCTGGGGCGCTATCACATCGAGGCAGGTGCCGGACTCGGCCAGAGCGTCCGCATCGGAGCAGGCACGGGACAAAATCCCGCTCAACTCAGCATCCAGTGCCGCGGCTCGAGGACCAAAGCCTGTCTCAGCAGTTTTCAGAATCACGACGACGGAGGTTTCCGGGGAAATCTCGTCGGCCGCTTCAAAAACCGGCACTGGCGATTGAGGCATAAACAGTCATTCTCCCATTCGCTGGCGACTCCGACTTCAGCGCAGCCATGCGCAAAGCTTCGCCCGCCAGCGGTGGAAGCCGATCAGGTCGGTCTCTGCCGTTGGTGGAATGGTGCCGGAGGCCCCAGATAATCGTTTTCTGATGGCGACTTGGTCGCTCTTGTCTCTTGGGTATCCCCGAACGGCCCAAGTGATCAAACGCCAATTTTACCCAAGTCGATTGACAAAAACTCAACTGACAATTCATGATCGGTCAAATGGCGCTACCCTCACTGAACGGCATGCGCGCTTTCGAGGCTGCCGCACGCCTCGGCAGCATCAAGGATGCAGCGGAGGAGTTGCACCTGACGCCATCGGCCGTGAGCCGCCACATCCGTGCGCTTGAACGAAATCTCGGCCAGGATCTGTTCGAGCGTGGCTTTCGCCAGATAACGCCGACCATCAGAGGCTCCTACTATGCGCGCGGCCTCTCCGAAGCATTCGAGGCGATCTGGCGCGCCACTGACGATGTCAGCGTCTCCGATGGCCCAAGCCACAACAAGGCCCAGCGTGTCAGGGTCTTGTGCGTACCGGCTGTTCTGAACCTTTGGCTGGCCGACCGGTTGCCAAATTTTCGCCGGCTGCATCCGTCGGTGGATCTGGAGATATCCTCGTCCGGCAAGCGGGCCAACTTCGATTTGGCCATTGTCGACGAGTTCGTCTACAAGGCCGGCCCGGCGCTGACGCTGCTGATCCCGCTGCTGCTGACGCCGGTCTGCGCACCCTCGCTGCTGGAGGGGCCGGTGCCGCTGCGATCGCCCGCCGATCTGGTCAACCATCACCTGATCCATGAATGCGAAACCATGCGATGGAAGCGATGGCTGGAGCAGGAAGGCGTGTTGGACACCACGCCGAAATCGAGCACGACCCTCGATGACTGCACCTTGATCATGCGCGAGGCGATAAACGGCGCCGGCATAGCGCTGGCCGACACGATGATGGCGCAGGATCTGCTGCAGCAGGGAAAACTGGTCGCCCCATTCCGGGCCCGCCATACCTATCCCGCCGGCATCTATTTGCATCAGCGCCGCAGCATCGGCAACAAGCCGGGGACCGGCCTGTTCCAGGACTGGCTGCTGGCCGAGATCGACGATCACAAGCGGACGATGGCCATCCCGTAGACCAAAAAGCAAAAAGGCGGCGGCTCCTTGAGCCACCGCCTTCTTCAATTCCTCGAAACGAAAATCAGCCCTTGATGGCGGCCGTCAGCTCGTCATAGGCCTTGCAAGCGTCGTTGAGCGTCGTGGCGCCCTGGTACTTGGTCGTGATGGCCTGCACCTTGGCGGTCAGGTCGGCCGCCTTGGACGGATCCTTGGTGATCGCTTCCTGCAGCGCGGCGGTCATCTCCTGCGCCTTCTTGGTCACCATTTCCTGCGTGCATTCAGGTGCCTTCGAACAGGCCGATGCAGCCAGCGCCGCAACACCCACGGCAACGAGCAAAAACTTCTTCATGTCAGTCATCTCCTCACAAAGGCAGAACTTGATCGTCGCTGCCTTCCAACGGCCGAAGCCTGGCGTCCCTTAGCCGCCGATTGCGGCAAAACGCAACGCGTGCGCCGCATAAACTTGTGTAACGCGGCTGCAACATCGCGGGCGGCCCGTTTTAAGGCCGCCCGCGATGTTGGGAGCAAAGTTCAGTCGCGAGGCTGCAGCAGCGCCAGCACAGCCGTCGCCGCGGCAAGGACGGCGGTAAGGGTCAAAGGCCCCGTAGCGCCATAGGTGTCCACGACATAACCGCCGACAACCGCGCCGACGGTGATGGCAACCTGGAAGGAAGTGACCATCAGGCTGCCCGCTGCCTCCAGCGCATCAGGCGCCGCGCGGGACATATTGGTCGGCAGCACCACCGGCGCCATGCCAAAGGCGAAGCCCCACAGCGTAACAAAGCCGAAGGCAATGCCGATCTGCGTGCCCCAAAGCACCAAAGCGAGTGCCGCAAACGCCATCAACGCGGCGGTAACTGCAAGGGCCATGTGGATATTGGTATCAGCCAGGCGGCCACCGGCAATATTGCCGATCACAGCGGCGATGCCGAACCCGAGCAGCGCCAGGGCAATCGGTCCGGTTGTAAGCAGCGTCACCTGTTCGAGGAAGGGGCGCACATAGACCGAGCCGGCAAAATGCCCGGTCATCAGCATAACAATGGCAAGCATGCCGAGTTGGATGCCGCGCCGCCGTGTCAGCCGAAATACGTCCGCAAGACTGTTGCTTGCTGTTGCAGGCAAGGTCGGCAGGCTGAGCAATTGCGCCACCATGGCAATCAGGGCCAGCCCCGCCGTCATGGCCATGGCGCTGCGCCAGCCTATCCAGTCACTGATCAACGCGCCCATCGACGGCGCGGCAATGGTGGCGAGCGAAACACCGAGGGTGACGATAGCCATGCCGCGCCCTGTCGCATTGGCGCCAACCAGCCTCGCCACGACGGCGACCGAAAGTGCCCAGAAAGCGCTGAGAGCGATGCCAAGCCCTGCCCGGCCTATCAACAGCAGCCAGAAATTGGGCGCCAGCGCCGCAAGAATATTGGAAGCGACCGCCAAGACCATGAGGCCGACCAGCACAGTCTTGCGGTTCAATCGGCCGATGAGAACATTGCTCAACAGGGCCGTCACGGCGCCGACGGAAGCGGTGGCGGTGACGACCTGGCCGGCCGTTCCCTCGCTGATGCCGAGATCGCGCGCCATTGGCGTCAACAGGCCCGCCGGCAAGAACTCGGCAGACACCAGGGCAAAGCTGGTGGCCGCCAATGAAAGGACCGCGAACCAGGTGGCCGCGTTCCACGCCGCTGGGGCGTCGGCTTCAAGGCCGATCGCGGCGTCTTCAAGCTGTAATGTTGTGTCAGTCACGGGAGGATCTCCAAAGTTGGAGATCCTAGATAGGCGAGTTCGCCCGGATGTTATGTACCTTAAAATCCGAAATTCATATCCATTCGTCCGGGAATTGTGCGGCGCACAACGCCTGGCGAGACATTGGTGATGCGCTTGAACGCGCGCGCAAAAGACGCTTCGGAATCGTAGCCCAAGCGGGTCGCGACTTCGGCAACCGACAAGCCGTTTTGCCCCAGCAATTCGCGGGCAAGCTGCATGCGCAGACGGGCGAGATAGTGTGCGGCACCCTCCCCCAAGACGGCGCTGAAGCGCTCGGCGAAAATCGAGCGCGATTGGCCTGCCACGCCGGCAAGGCTTCCCAGCGTCCAGTTGTGGCCAGGGTCCCGATGCATGGCTGCCAGAGCACGGCCAATATGGGGGTCGCGGATGGCGGCCAGCCAACCGGTGGTCGAAGCGCCATTGCAATTGACCCAACAGCGGATGAGCCGGGCCGTCAGCAAGTCCGCCATACGCGACAGGATCGTGGCGCTGCCCATCTGCGGATTTGAGGCCTCCACCGTCATGGCCGCCAGCAAAGGACCGACGATCGGGTCATTGCCGGCCACGTCGCACCCCTTGATGACAGGCGGCATCAACGTGATCAACGGGTTGAGCGCACAGGAGCCCAGGGCCATGGAGCCGCAGAAAAGGGTGCTTGTCGCCCCCGTTCCCTGCCGTACCACTTCGCAGACATTGCCGCCCAACTTGATCACCTGGCAACCTTCGAGCGAGTCGCCCACCACGTCCGGCGCACTCGCCAGCCGGTGCGCAATGCCTTGCGGCAGCAGCACCAGATCGCCATCGCGCAACTCCTGCCAGCCCTGCGCTTCGGTGTGAATCCAGCAAGGACCCTGTCCGACAAAGTGAAACCGAAGCAGCTGTTGTTGCGGAAATTCTATGCTCCATGGATGGCGGAGTTCGCAGCGGCCATAGTTGACGCCACTCAAGCGAAAGTCTTGCAGAACTTCGCTAAGCGCATCCATTGGGATATGGGACGGCGGCGATGGCCGGGACGAATGGTCAAGCATTTGGTAGATATAGATGCCAAACGTCCGACAGGCAAGCGCAGACCGTTGTTCCACCGGGGAATCGCTTCAGCGGCAACCTACCCATCCTGGCAGGCTTCCCGCCCTTGCCTCCCGCTCCCGGTGCATGCAAGGAGTGCTGTCAGACACAGGGACAAGAGGCATGGCAGCGGAAGCATCGGGCAGCGATCTCATTCAGGTGGTGGCGCTGCTTGCCGCAGGCGTCGTCGCCGTTCCGATCTTCAAACGCATGGGGCTGGGCTCGATCCTCGGCTATCTCGCCGCCGGCGTGGTCATCGGCCCGTTCGGTATCAAGATCTTTTCCGAATCGGAAGCCATCCTGCATGTCGCCGAACTCGGCGTCGTCATGTTCCTGTTCATCATCGGGCTGGAGATGCAGCCGTCGCGGCTGTGGGGCCTGCGCCGCGAGATCTTCGGGCTCGGCGCCCTGCAGGTCGGCGTCTGCGCGGTTCTGCTGACCCTCGTCGGGCTGGCCGGCGGCTTTCCGATCGCACAATCCTTCGTTGCCGGCGCCGGCTTCGTGCTGACCTCGACGGCAATCGTCATGCAGCTGCAGGAAGAGCGCGGCGAGATGGCATCGCCCAAGGGACAACGCATCGTGTCCATCCTGCTGCTCGAGGATCTGGCAATCGTTCCCCTTCTGGCGCTGGTCGCCTTCCTGGCGCCGGGCGGCAGCGAGATGACCCTGCAGCAAAGGCTGACCGAGGTTGGCATTGGCCTCGGCGCTATCGTCGGGCTGGTGGTCGCGGGCCGTTTTCTGCTTAACCCGTTCTTCCGCATCCTGGCTGACGCCAAGGCACGCGAGGTGATGACAGCCGCAGCACTTCTGGTGGTTCTGGGGTCGGCCCTGGCCATGCAGCTCTCCGGCCTGTCGATGGCGATGGGCGCGTTCCTCGCTGGCGTGCTTCTGTCGGAATCGACTTTCCGACACCAGCTGGAGGCCGACGTCGAGCCGTTCCGCGGCATCCTGCTTGGCCTGTTCTTCCTCGCCGTCGGCATGTCGCTCGACCTGCATGTGGTGGTCGACAACTGGCGGCTGATCGCCATCTATGTCGTCGCCTACATGATCGTGAAGGCGCTCGGCATCTATCTTGTCGCGCGCATACTGAAGAGCGGCCACCGCGAAGCGCTGGAGCGCGCCGTGTACATGGCGCAAGGCGGCGAATTCGCCTTCGTGCTTTATTCCGCGGCAGCGGCGGTCGGCATCATCGATAGCCGGGCCAATGCGACGCTGACCGCAATCGTCATCATCTCCATGGTGCTGACGCCGCTGGCGATCATTGCGCTCAGATATTTGACGCCGCGCGACGAGCAGTCGCTCGAAGGCGTCGACATCGCCGACGGCCTTACCGGCAGCGTCCTGGTCATCGGTTTCGGCCGCTTCGGCCAGATCGCCAGCCAGCCGCTTTTGTTGCGCGGTATCGACGTGTCGATCATCGACAATGATGTCGAAATGATCCAGGCGGCCGCCGATTTCGGCTTCAAGGTCTATTATGGCGACGGCACGCGGCTCGACATTCTGCGCGCCGCCGGTGCCGGGAGGGCACGCGCCGTGCTGATCTGCGTCGACAAGGCGGACGCTGCCGTTCGCATTGCCGAACTGATCAAGGCGGAGTTTCCGCTGCTGACAGTTCTGGCTCGCGCCTTCGATCGCGGCACCGCGCTGTCGCTCATCCGCGTCGGCGTGGATTTCCAGCTGCGCGAAACCTTCGAATCGGCCCTCGTCTTCGGTGGCTCGGCGCTTGAATCGCTTGGCGTCGAACCGGAAGATGTCGCCGACGTCATCGAGGATGTGCGGCGCCGCGACAATGACCGCCTGGAGACGCAGCTGGCCGAAGGCGTACGCGCCGGGCAGCGTTTCCTCAGGGGCAATACCGGAACGCCGATCCCGACGCCGCTCGCCACACCCCGTCGGACCGGCCAGGCGTTGAACGAAGAGACCGCGGTGGTGTTGCACAAGCCTGAATCCGCCGATCAAGGGAAAGACTGATGACTGTACTGGATGAGCCCGCGCTCGCCGTCACCAAATTCTGGCGCGAGGCCGGCGAAGATGCCTGGTTCGAGAAAAGCGACGCCTTCGACGCGGATTTCCGCAACCGGTTTCTCGAGCTGCATTTCGCCGCCGCGCGGCGTGAATGCGATACCTGGTCGGAGCATGCCGAGGGCTCGCTGGCGCTGATGATCCTGCTCGACCAGTTCCCACGCAACTGCTTCCGCGGCTCAGGCCACATGTACGCCACCGATCCGCTGGCAAGGCATTTTGCCGCCAAGGCGATCGCCGCCGGTCATGACCTTGCGCTGGAAAAGGAGCTGCGGGTTTTCCTGTACCTCCCCTACGAGCATTCGGAATTGCCCGCCGACCAGGACAGATCGGTCGAGCTCACCACCGCCAGGGCGCCGGACTATCTGAAATACGCCATCGACCACCGCGACATCATCGAGCGTTTCGGCCGCTTTCCGCACCGCAACCGCATGCTGGGCCGCGAGACGACAGCGGACGAGCAGGCGTTTCTCGATAGCGGCGGGTTTTCCGGCTAGCGCGAGACCGGTTTCAGACCAGCCACCAGTCGCGGCCCGAAGCCAGTCGCTCTATGCCTGACGTGTCGACGGCAGCCAGCCGCTCGTTGACGCTCCGCCCGCCCACCGCCAGTGCCGGCGCGATCTCGGCCAGCGGCGCCAGCACGAAGGCGCGCTCCAGCATCCTGGGATGCGGCACTTCCAGCCCGGTTTCGTGGATGATGCGGTCGCCGAACACCAATATGTCGATGTCGATCAGGCGTGGGCCCCAACGCTCCTCGCGCACCCGCTTCAGCTTGCGCTCAGCCTCGAGGCAAAGATCGAGCAGCGGCCTCGGCGCCAGCGCGGTCGAGATTTCGGCCGCGGCGTTGAGGAAATCCGGCTGGTCGAGCTTGCCCCAGGGCGGCGTGCGATAGAGCGAGGACACGGCGATGACACGCGTGCTCTCGTCGGCATCCAGCAGGCGCAGCGCCGTGGCCATCGAGGCCGCAGGGTCGCCGAGATTGCCGCCCAGGCTGAGATAGACCGTGTTACTGTTATTGTTACTCTGGCCAGACAACGGTCACCTCGACATAATCGAGCACGCCGGGCACCGGCGCGTTCGGCTTGCGCACGGTGATCTCGGCCTTCCTGATCTGCGGAAACCGCGCCGTCAGCGCCTTCGCCACTTCCAGCGCCAGCGCCTCGATCAGGAAACGGCGATGTCCCGTGACGATTTTTTCAATCACCGTGAAGGCGATGCCGTAATTGACTGTGTCCTCGATGGAATCATCCTCCAGCGGGCGGCTGGGCTCGACCGTCAACTCGGCATCGACATAGAAACGCTGGCCAAGCGCCTCCTCCTCGTCCAGCACGCCGTGCCGGGCAAAGAAGGCGCAGTTCTTCATGCGGATGACGTACATGATTGGTGTCCTGGGTTCAGTGTCCCGGCTTTTCGCGCGCCAGCATAGCATCGGCGATGGCCAGCGCGTCCACGTTGATTGCGACATCGTGGACGCGAAACAGGTCGGCGCCCTTCAGCCTGAGGATGACGCTGGTCGCCGCCGTGCCGGCGGCGCGAGCCCCGGCCTCGCGGCCGGTGACGGTGCCGATGAAGCGTTTTCTGGAAGTGCCGGCCATCAGGGGAAAGCCAAGCGCCTTGAGCTCGGAAAACCGCGCCATCAGGTCGAGATTCTCCTCGGCCGTCTCCTTGGCGAAGCCAAAACCGGCATCGAGCACGATGTGGTCGTCCTTGACGCCACTGCGGCTGGCGATTTCCAGCGACCTTTTGAGAAAGAAAAACTGATCGTCGATGACGTCGGGCAGTTTTTGCCGCTCGCGCCCGGTGTGCATGATGACCAGCCCCGCGCCGGTCTCGGCGGCGACACGGGCAATGCCGGGCTCGCGCTGCAAGCCCCAGACATCGTTGACGATATGCGCGCCGGCGGCGACGGCCAGGCGCGCGGTTTCCTCGCGATAGGTGTCGACGGAAATCAGCGCTTCACAGGTGCCGGCGAGTGCAGCGATGACGGGCAAGATGCGGGCCTGCTCTTCCCTGGAAGTGACGGGAGAAGCGCCGGGGCGCGTCGATTCCCCGCCGATATCGATGACGGCAGCGCCCTCTTCCACCATGCGGCGCGCCTGGGCCGCCGCGTGATCGGGCGCTGCGAATTGCCCGCCATCCGAAAAACTGTCCGGCGTGACGTTGAGAATGCCGACCACTATAGCCTTCTCGCCAAGGTCGAGATAACGCCCATGCGCCAGTTGCCATCGCCTTGTCGTCATTGTGCTTCAACCATGCGGCTCACCGAGCCCTTGCAATCCATCAACGATGCGTGATCGGTGGAAGATCAATTCCGTTGCGCCGGCAACGGCCGTAAAGCAAGGTGAGTGAAGAGGCAACATGATGAAACGACCCCTGCTCTGCGCCCTGATGCTGGCTTTGACCGCTTTGCCGGCGAATGCTGCCAATCTGGTCAAGACGTACAGCTATTTTGCCATTGGCGGCAGCACGCTCGACGACATCGAGAAGCAGCTGTCGAAACACGGACCCGAGGTGAAAAGCACCGGAATGAGGCATCCGGGCGCCACCCAGATGGCGTTCACCACCCGCATCAGCTACGCGCAAACCGCCGATAGCTGCCGCATCGCCAAGGCCGCGGTCACCGTCAAGGTCAAGGTCATCCTTCCGGAGTGGCGCAGGCCGCGCAAGGCCGACCCTGATGTCAGGCTGTTCTGGGATACGCTGTCTGCGGACATCAAGCGCCATGAGGAGCGCCATGTCGAGATCGCCAAGAACCACGGCCGTCTGCTTGAGAACGCGCTGAACGCCAGCTACCCGCAAAAGACCTGCGCCGAGGCAAAGGCAAAGGCGGCGCAGATCACGGCGGCCGAACTCGCCAGGCATGACCAGGACCAGTTGCGTTTCGACCGGGTCGAAGGCGTCAATTTCGAAAGCCGCATCCTGCGGCTTCTGCGCTACCGCATGCAGCGCGTCGAAAGCGGCCAGCTTCCTCCAGGCTGAACCACAGCAGCCGAAAACAAACCAAAGTCGCCTAAGCATGAGGCCAGTCACGAAAAGTTTTCGGGGCGGCAGTCGAAATCGGCCTATAGGGAACGACATATATCAGGTTCGCAAAAGCGAGCTTCGAGAACACGAGATCAAGACCAATTGAGGCAGCGGATAGCGGAGCGGCCATTTGGCGCCGCGCAATCGCTCGCAAGCACTATGGATGAACTGATATGGACCAGGCTGTCGACAAGCCGGCTGTGGTGGCGCCTGCCGCGCCGCTGACGGAAAGCGAGAAGAACGCCATCATCGGCGGCGTCCTCTTGTCGATGCTGCTGGCAGCGCTCGACCAGACCATCGTTGCGCCGGCCATGCCGACCATCGGCCGCTCGCTCGGTCATGCCGACTATTTGCCGTGGATCGTGACCGGCTATCTCTTGACGGCAACCGCGATGGCGCCGCTCTACGGCAAGCTCTCCGACGTCTATGGCCGCCGACCTACGGTCTATGCAGCAATCCTGATCTTCCTTCTGGGATCGCTGGTCAGCGCCATGGCCCCCAACATGTTCGTGCTGGTGATCGGCCGTGCGATCCAGGGTGCCGGTGGTGGCGGCCTGTTCGCCTTGACGCAGATCGTCATCGGCGACCTCGTGCCGCCGCGCGAACGGGCGCGTTATGCCGCCTGGATATCGGGAACATGGGCGGTCGCCAGTATCGCCGGACCGCTGCTCGGCGGCGGCTTTGCCGAGCATCTGCACTGGTCGCTGATCTTCTGGATCAACATCCCGCTCGGCCTCGTTGCCATGGCCATCATCAACAAGCCGCTGCGCAAACTGCCCGTTGCCGCAAAGCGCCATCGCATCGACGCGCTGGGCGCCGTGCTTCTGGTCGTGGCGACGGCATTGCTGCTCCTGGCCCTCAACTGGGGTGGCAGCGCCTACCCCTGGGCCTCGCGCGAAATCCTCGGCCTGCTCGCCTGTTCGGTGGTCTTCTGGGGTGCCTTTGCGCTCAGGCTGATGCGTGCCGCCGAACCGCTCATTTCGCTAGAAGTGCTGAGCAACCCGATCGTGCTGGCCGGCACGGCGTCGATGTTCCTGCTGCAGGCAGCCAATATCGGCCTGGCGGTGTACCTGCCGGTTTACCTGCAGTCGATCATCGGGCTCTCGGTCAGCGAGTCGGGCCTTGCCATGCTTGGTCTGCTGCTCGGCACGGTCGCCGGCGCAACGTTCAGCGGCCGCACGATACCGCGCTTTTTCCACTACAAGCGCATCGCCATGGTCGGCGTCCTGTTCGCCATTGTCTGCCTTGGTGTGCTCAGCCTGGTTGCCGGCCACGCCTCGCTGCTGGTGGTCGAGTTGCTGACGATCTGCATTGGCCTGGGAACCGGCACCACCTTCCCCGTCGCCACGGTCTCGGTCCAGAACGCTGTCGATCGCACGCATCTCGGCGTCGCCACCGGTGTGCTGACCTTCCTGCGTTCGCTGGGCAGCGCGCTCGGTGTCGCCATGCTCGGCGCGGTGGCGCTCGGCTATGGCTTGCCGCTCGCCGGTGAAGGCGTGGCGGTTGCCGGACAGATCGTGTCGGCAGTGCCGTTCACGATGATCTTTCTCGCCGCGGCGTTGACGCTGATGCTGTCGCTGATCACGCTGGCGCTGATGCCGGAGAAGTCGCTGCGCGGCCGTGACGAGGCCGAGGCGCCAGTTCTGGTGGAGTAATCTCGCAAAGACCGTAAGGACCTATTCGACGACGCCGAGCTTCTTCTGCAGGCTGGTCGACGACGTCGTGTACTGAAAAACGATGCGCTCGCCGGGGCTGATGATGCGCTTGGCCGCCTGCGCCATCAGCGCAACCTCGTGAAAACCCGACAGGATCAGCTTCAGCTTGCCGGGGTAGGTGTTGATGTCGCCGACGGCAAAAATGCCAGGAACCGAAGTCTGGAATTTTTCGGTGTCGACCGGAATGAGGTTCTCGTGAAGGTTCAGCCCCCATTCGGCGATCGGGCCAAGCTTCATGGTCAGGCCGAAGAATGGCAGCATGCGGGTGCACGGCACCTCGATATCGCCGTCCGGGCCGCCCTTGATGGTGGCGGATGAGAGCTGGCCATCGGCGCCCGTCAGGCCGCTCACCTGGCCGACTCGAAACTCCAGCTGCTTCATCTCCTGCATGGCGTACATCTTGTTGACGCTATCGGGCGCGGCGCGGAATTCCGGGCGTCGGTGGACTAGGGTAACGCTTTTTGCCACCGGCTGCAGGTTTAGCGTCCAGTCGAGCGCGGAATCGCCGCCGCCGACAATGACGAGGTCATGGTCGCGAAAATCCTCCATGCGGCGCACCGAATAGAAGACGCTCTTGCCCTCATAGGCTTCGATGCCGGGAATGGGCGGCCGCTTGGGCTGGAACGAGCCGCCGCCTGCGGCAATCACCACCACCTTGGCCTCGAACACCTCGTTCTCGTCGGTGGTGACCCGAAAGGAGCCGTCATCCAGCTTTTCCAGGCTGGAGACCATGCGGTTGTAAGTGAAGTCGGGCTTGAACGGGTGGATCTGCTCGAGCAGCTTGTCGACGAGGCCTTGCGCCGAGATCGAGGGCCAGCCCGGAATGTCGTAGATCGGCTTTTCCGGATAAAGTTCGGCGCACTGGCCGCCGGGCCGGTCGAGTATGTCGATCAGATGGCACTTCATATCGAAGAGGCCGAGTTCGAACACGGCGAACAGGCCGACCGGCCCTGCCCCGACAATGAGTGCGTCCGTCTTGATTACATCAGTCATGCCAGGCGAGCCTCACTGCCAATCAGGGCGAGACTGCATGAGCATTGCCCCGCTGCCAAGCGGCGGCGGGAAAAATCGGCAAGAGGCCGTTGATTCAGCCCTGACGGGCAGGCACGCGCACGACAAGGCCGTCAAGCGCGTCGCGTACCTTGATCTGGCAGGACAGACGCGAGTTCGGCTGGACGTCATAGGCGAAGTCCAGCATGTCCTCTTCCATCGCTTCCGGCTCGCCGACCTCGGCCGTCCAGGCCTCGTCGACATAGACATGGCAGGTCGCGCAGGCGCAGGCGCCGCCGCATTCGGCCTCGATTCCCGGTACCGCATGGCGGATCGCGTTCTCCATGACGGTCGAGCCGTTTTCGGCCTCGACATCGAAAGGGGTGCCGTCATGGGCGATGAAGGTCAGCTTGGTCATTGGTCACCTGAAGGGAGTCTCAGCCGAGATAATCACTCCGCCGGACAAGTCAACTGCGGCGCGAAAGCGCCGCTTTGTGACGTTTTTTCGGAAAGCTGCCTAAAGCGCGCCTTGGCATTGCCGATTCATCGCGCTGGCCGATGCCAGGCGGCAGTCACTACCGGCTGATGGCGGCGATGAAATCGCGCACTTCCTCGATCAGGGCGCCGAGGCGCTTGAGGGTGCGGGTGTCTTCCGGCTGCTGCTCGATCGATGTGGCGCAGTCGGCGATGGCAAAGGCGCCGACGCCGCGCGCGGAACCCTTAAGCCCATGCGCCAGAAGCAGCCTTTCCCGGACATCGGCATCGATGATCTTGTCGCGAACCGAAAGCGCCTGCTGCACGAACAGCGCCAACACCTCTTGTTCGAGGGCGCGATCGCCCATTGTCTGACGGGCCAGATGGGCCAGATCCACCGGCCGCGACCGGGCCGGTCCCGACACATCGCCACCCGGCATTGAGAAGGCAATGCCGCTTTCACCGCGTACCAATTTGAAACTCCCGTGTCCTGATCGTCTTAAAAAGTCCCGATCGCCAAAAAACCTAGGCGATTTCCGTCGCCAACGCGTTAATGAATGGATTGGAAAATTGTTGCCGTTGAGGCGGTTAGATCACGTTGTCGTTAACCTTATATTTAAAGTTTTACGTATCTCGCGGAATGCATGTTTTCTTTACCCCTGTGTGTCATTACGATACGAGGGTCCATTTTCAGCCTCCTGCGTGGGATAAGACGAGCCAGAATCAGGCAAAAATAAGAAGTCCCTCGGCAGCTAGTACAGGGTAGCGAAGGCATGGCGAAGAAACCAACGACGACCAGAACTCTCGACAGCGACGTAGCCAGGGAACTCGAAAAGGCACTAGACCTCGATCTCAGCGGAGACGGCAGCGGCGATCTCGATATCGCGGCGTCGATGGAAGATCTGGAATTGCAGATATCGCAGGCTGCGGACGAACTGGCGCGCGAAGGCCGCACCCAGAAACCCGCAACCATGCAAGCCGCACCCGTTCAAGGCAACGCTATTCAAAACCAGGGCGCGAAGCCGGCGGCCAAGGCCAAGCCGGCGGAATTGCGCCCCGTGGAAACGCGCAACAGCGCCCAGCCGGCTGGCTTCAAGCCGGCCAATGATGACCGCCAGAAAGACTACAAGACGCTGCTGCACAGCCTCAACCGGCGCGCATCGAGCACGATCTATTGGGTCGTGGCGTTCGTCTCGCTGGCCTGGATCGCCGGCGCCGGCGGCCTCGCCAACCTGCTGTTTGGGCCGGGCATCTGGAGAATCCGCACGTTCGACCAATTCCTCGCCCGCCCCGAGCTGATCGGCCTGGCGATCGCGGCAATCATACCGGTCGTCCTGTTTTGGGCCTTCGCGGCGATGATCCGCCGCGCGCAGGAAATGCGCATCGCCGCCCAGTCGATGACCGAAGTGGCATTCCGCCTGGCGGAACCGGAAAACCTCGCCCAGGACCGCGTCATGATGATCGGCCAGGCCGTTCGCCGCGAAGTGGCGGCGATGGGCGAAGGCATCGAGCGCACGCTGGCACGCGCCGTCGAGCTCGAAACGCTGGTCCACAGCGAGGTCAACCAGATCGAACGCTCCTATTCGGAGAATGAATCGCGTATCCGGTCGCTGGTCGACGGTCTCGGCAGCGAGCGCGAAGCGGTCGTCACCCATGCCGAACGCGTGCGCGCCTCGATCACCGGCGCGCATGAGACACTGAAGGACGAGATCGGCGCCGCCTCGGACATTATTCGCGACTCGATCCTCAACGCTTCGACCAAGCTGTCGATGACGATCACCAATTCCGGCGACACGCTGATCGACCGCATCAATGAAAGCTCGATGTCGATCTTCGATTCCGTGGAAACCCGGCTCGATTCGATCACTGACAGGCTGTCGACCTCGGGGGAAGCCTTTGCCTCGCTGCTCGACACCCGCATCGCCAAGCTGACGGACACCACCGACGGCCTGACCAGGTCGCTGACCGACCTGCTCGACGACCGCACCACCGGCATGGTGTCGCTGCTCGGCGGCGCCGCGCGCACGCTCAGCTCGGAATTCGAGTCCAGCCTCAACGGCATCGAGCGCACTTTGGCCGAACGCGGCCAGGCGCTGATCAGCGAATTCCAGACCCGCGCCGAGGCTCTCGATACCGGCACGCAGAAACTCAACGCCGCGCTCGAGGCGCGTGCCCGCCAGATCAACGAAACGTTGGTCGAACGCGCCCGCGAGATCGCCCACACCTTCGCCGAGAGCAAGGACCATCTGTCGGCGATGATCGACCAGGGCAAGACCCAGATTGGCGCCGACATGGCCGACATCGTCTCGTCGACCTCGTCGATGCTCGAAGCCCGCGCCAGCGATTTCGCCGGCCGCATGGAAGCGGCCCGCCATGTCGTGTCGCGCTCCTTCGATACCGACATCCAGCGCCTCGCCGACGCCCGCGTCGGTATCGAGGACGCGGTCGAAAACCACAGCCGCAAGCTGTCCGAAAGCCGCGAGCGCATGGCAACCGCCATGCAGGCCGATCTGGAGAAGTTCGCCGAGGGCCGCGCCGGTATCGACGCTGCCGTGACCAACCAGGTGCAGAAGCTGGCCGAAGGCCGCAACCTGATTTCGCGCGCTCTGGAAGAGGATCTGCGCAAGGTCAACGAGTCGCGCGCCGCCATCGACGCGTCGCTGGGCAGCCATCTCGAGCGCCTCGAAGAAGGCCGCAACCGGCTCAACCAAGCCTTGCATGAAGACTCCGGAAAACTCGTGCAAGCCCGTACGATCATTGATGAAATGGTCGCCGGCCACGTCGGAAAACTGGCCGAGGGCCGCAACATTCTGTCGCGCGCTCTGGAAGCCGATCTGGGCAAGCTCGCCGACAGCCGCGCCTCAATTGACGGGCTGGTCGCCGGCCAGGTCGAAAAGATCGCCGAAGGCCGCGCTATCCTGACCAAGGCGCTGGAAAACGACGTCATCGGCATCAAGAGCGTGATCGAGAACCACTCGGCCAAACTTGCCGAGGACCGCACCGAACTCAGCAAGGCGTTGGAGAACGACCTGTCCGGCATCAGGGGCCTGCTTTCCGACCATTCGAGCCGGCTCGCCGACGATCGCGGTCTGTTGTCCCAGACGCTCGAGGCCGACCTTGCCAAGCTGGCGGAAAGCCGGTCGAGCATCGACGGGCTCGTTGCCGGTCAGGTCGAGAAGCTTGCCGAGGGCCGCGATATCCTCAAGCGCGCACTGGAAGCCGACATCAATACCATCAAGGGTGCCATCGCGGGTCATTCCGACAAGGTGGCGGAAGAACGCAGCCAGCTTTCGAAGGCACTTGAAGCCGATCTGCAGAATGTGAACAGCCTGATCGCCAACCACACGAGCCGGCTTGTCCAGGATCGTTCGACGCTATCCCAGTCGCTTCAGGACGACCTGCAAAATGTGAGCGGCATCATGGCCGATCATCAAAACAGGCTCGTCCAGGACCGTTCGGCCCTTTCAAAGGCGCTCGAGGAAGACATTGCCAAGCTGGCGGAGAGCCGCTCCGGCATCGACGGACTGGTCGCCGGACAGGTCGAGAAGCTCGCTGAGGGCCGCGATATCCTCCAGCGGGCGCTCGAAGCCGATCTCAACACGATCAGGAGAGCAATTGACGACCAGTCACAGAGGCTGACCGAAAACCGTGGAGAGTTCGCACGGGTGCTGGAAGCCGATCTGGAGAACGTCAACGGCCTGCTCCAGGGCCACAGCGACAAGCTCGTCCGGGATCGCGCAACGCTGTCGAAGGCTCTTGAGGACGACCTCGCCAAGCTGGCGGAAAGCCGCTCGAGCATCGACGGGCTGGTCGCCGGCCAGGTCGAAAAGCTGGCCGAGGGCCGCGATATTCTGAAGCGTGCGCTGGAAGCCGACCTGCAAAAGCTGTCGGCAAGCCGCGGCGAGGTCGACGACATCATCGCCGGCCATGTCGGCAAGCTGGCCGAAGGCCGCAACATGCTGACCCAGGCGCTGGAAGACGATCTCGCCAAGCTGGCCGACACCCGCAAGGACGTCGACCGCTCGCTGTCGGGCCATATCGACCAGCTGGCCGCCAGGAGCACCGACATTTCGGCAACCATCGCCGCCGATGTCGAGAAGATCGAACTGGCCTTCAGCAAGCAGACCGGCATCATCGAGGAACGCGCAGGGACCATGGAGCGCGCCCTGTCGGTGGGTGTCGACAATGTCCGCAGCGTCTTGGAAAAGAGCGCCGTCTTTGTTGCCGGAGCGCTGCGCGAGAAGGTGATGGAAGTCACCAGCGCCCTGCACGAACAGGCGGGTGCTGCTTTCAGCGATGCCGACCGCAAGATCGCCGAGCGCGCCGAGCAGACCTCGGCCGCCCTGTTGGCCCGGGCCGAAGACATCGCCCGCACCTTCGAGGACGCGGATCGCCGCCTGCACGCCCGTGCAGAGGACACGACAAACGCCCTGCTTGCCCGCGCCGAGGACACATCGAGCGCGCTGCTTGCCCGGCATGACGAGACGTCGAACTCGCTGCTGGCTCGCGCCGAAGCAACGGCCGGACGGTTGGCCGCCCGCGCCGGCGAGATCGCTGGCACATTCGACGCCGCCGACCAGAAGCTGGTTGCCCGTGCGGTCGAGACCGCGCAGTCGCTGGCCGACCGCGCCGGCGATATCCTGCGCAACTTCGAGGGTGCGGACCAGCGGCTGAGCATGCGCATCGGCGAATCCGCCGAAGCGCTTGCCGCCCGTGCGTCGGATCTCGGCCGTATCTTCGATGCCGCCGACCAGCAGTTGATCTCGCGCATTGCCGAGGGCTCCGACGCGCTGTCGGCCCGCGCCACCGAGATCAGCCGCATCTTCGACGAGGCCGATCACCGCCTGGTGTCGCGCATCGCCGACTCGACGTCGACGATCGGCGAGCATGCCGACAACATCGTCGGCGCCTTCGCCAGCACCGAACAGCGGGTTGCCGAACGCGCACGCCTGACCGGCCAGGACCTCGCCGTCCACGCCCGCGAAATGGAGCAGGCTCTGGCTGGCGCCGACGAGCGGCTGGCCGCTAGCGTTGCATCCGCAGCCTCTCGCGTCGAGGAACAGGTCGCCAGCGTCGAGAATCGCCTCCTCTATACGACCGAGACAATGGGCCAGAAGCTCAACGAGCAGGTTTCCAGCGCGGAGGCCCAGCTCATCTCGCGCGCCAACACGATTGCGGAGACCTTCACCGCGGTCGGCCAGCATATCGGCCAGAGCACCAACGACGCCGCCAAGACCATCGGCACCAACACCCGCGAGCTCAACACCATGCTGGCGGCGCGTTCGGCCGAGATGGCGAAAATCCTCGACGAAACCGCACGGCCGCTCGTCGAACGTTTCGCCCAGGGTGGCTCGGAACTGCAGAAGAGTATGGAAGAGGTCACCGAACGCGCGACCGAGAAGCTGCGCAGCGAAAACGCCGCCCTCGTCAATGCGCTCGCCAGCCGCACGGCCGAAACGCTGTCGGCCGTCGAAGGTGCGCGCTCGTCGCTCGCCGACAGCGTCGCCGATCTCATCGGCCGCATGAGCGTCTCCTCATCGCAGCTCGGTGAGCTGATCGAGCAGGCGGCGGTCAACCTCGGCCAGGTCGACGAACGCCTCAGCGGCAGCACGCAAAGCTTCGCGGCGACCACCGAAAAGGCGGCGCAGACCTTCGCCAGCTCGGCACGCCTGGTCGATTCGAACACGACGCGGCTTACCGAACTGTCGTCTTCAACCTTGCGCGAAGTCGCCTCGATCGCCACCAAGTTCGACGAGCACAGCCGTCTGTTGTCCTCGGCCTCGGACCTGTTGAGTTCGGCACAGAGCAATCTGGAACACACGCTGGAGAGGCAGTCCTCGCTGGAAGACCTCGCCGTCGGCCTGGTCAAGAAGTCGGAAGACCTCGAGAAGGTGATGCGTTCGTTCGAGAGCCTTGTCGGCCAGACGATGCAGAATGCCGAAGGCAAGACGCTGGCATCGGCCGACAAGATCCGCATCGCCATTGCGGAAGTGGTCGATTCGGCAACCAGCCGGTTCGCCGATGCGACCGAGGAGATGCGGCGCACCGCAAGTTCGATCAAGAGCGAGCTGGACCTGACCCGCGCCGAGCTAAAGAAGGGCGTCATCGAGATGCCGGAAGAGGCCAAGGAATCGACGTCGGCCATCCGCCGCGCCGTTTCCGAGCAGATCAACGCACTCAAGGAGCTTTCGGATATCGTTGCGAAATCCGGCCGTGGTGGCGACAATGCCGAGCCGCGCGGCCTGCGGCCGGCGCCGCAACCGCCGGTGCAGCGCCCGGCCGAGCCGGTACGCCGCCCGACGCCGGCACCGCCACAGGCGGAACGCCCTGCTCCGCAGGCGCCGCTCGGCGGCCTGCGTGGCACGCTCGATATCGAACGTCCTGCCGAAGCACCGCGCCAGCGCGACGCCAACACCCGCACGCCGCAAGGCGGCTGGGTGCGCGATCTCCTGACCGGGGCATCGCGCGAGGAAGAGGTCGCCAAACCGGCAGCGCCCGCGGAAGCACCGCGTGCGGCCCCCACTCCGCGCTCGCCGCTGCATGTCATGGAGTCGCTCAACTCGCTCTCGGTCGATATTGCCCGGGCCATCGACCATGACGCCTCGATCGAGCTGTGGAACCGCTACCGGCGCGGCGAGCGTGACGTGTTCACACGCCGTCTCTACACGCTCAAGGGCCAGCAGACCTTTGACGAAATCCGCCGCAAATATCAGACCGAGGCGGAGTTCCGCGCCGCTGTCGACCGCTACTGCGACGACTTCGAAAAACTGCTCAAGGATGTATCGCGCAACGACCGCGACAACATCATGGCGCAGACCTACCTGACGTCGGACACCGGCAAGGTCTACACCATGCTGGCCCACGCGAGCGGCCGGTTGCACTAGCTACGATTGCTGAATCAAAATGAAAAAGGCGGGAATATCCCGCCTTTTTCTTTGCTCAAAGCCCGTCTGTCTGCGCTGCCCCTCATCCGCCTGCCGGCACCTTCTCCCCGTAAACGGAGAGAAGGGAGATGGCATCGACCGCGCCGCCCATTCTGCAACGTTGGTAATTTGCGAAACCATTAGCGGCGGCGTCTTTCTCCCCGTCACTATACGGGGAGAAATGCCCGGCAGGGCAATGAGGGGCGGCGCAAGCCTGCGATCTTCGCTCAAGTGGTGACTTCAACGCGACGAACGATCGTTCGAAGCCGGGATGGCTCAGATAACCGAATCCGTCCAGCCCACAATATCCTTCGCCGCCTCGCCGAAGGCGGCGTCCAGCGCACTGACATAGGCCGGATTGCCGCTGCCCGAGACGGGAGCGGATGCGGTGAAGGTCTTCGAGGCGCGCACCTCGCCATTGCGGTCGTTGAGGATGCGCACGAAGAGGTTGACCTCGGCATGCTCGCCGCCATTGACGCGGACTTCGAAGGAGCGGATCTCGACGATCACCTGATAGTCGATCGCCAGCCCCTCGCCCGGCTTACCGACGCCGGCAAAGCTGCCGGAGCGCTGGAAGGTTTCGGCCAGCCGCGCCTGCACGATCAGCGGCAGCCGGTCGGCCCATTGCGCGCCCTTGAGATACTGGATCGAGCGGTCGGACGGCTTGATGACGATGTTCTGGCTGTCCAGCGCCTTGAGCGCGGAAGGCTGGGCGATCAGGATCTGGCGGCGGCTGTGGCCACGGGCGTCGATCGAGGGGGCGGACAGCTCGAACGTATCGAGCGGCGCCGGCTTGCCTCCCAATGCCGCGCAGCCGGTAAGCGTCAGCGCAAGCAACGCCACAGCCGATGTGTACCCACCAAACCCGAACCTGACCGACTTCACGCGCGATCCCCGTTGTCCCCGGATCGTAAGACCAACCCGCATTCGCGATTCATGTTCTTGCGGTGGGCGGGCACGGAAGTCAACGCCGTGCCCTGCCATCGAATTGCCGGACCTCGCCATCGCCACCCGAAAGGATGCGCTGCGGGTTGCGGCTGAGATCGGTCACCGCCTCTTCGATGCGGCTGATCGAGCGCCGGCTGTCCTGGACCAGCGCCTCGACATTCGACAGGCCCTGGCCGGAGAACCGCGCCAGATTGTCGGTGATGACGCCAAGCCGGGCGTTCAGCGTGTCGGCGACCTGCTTGAACGATTTCAGCGTATCCCTGGCATCGGCCATCACGCCATCGGCCTGGCCGGAGCCCAGCAGCGTGTCGACCCTAGCCAGGATGCCGTCGACACGCACCGAGGCATCGTTGAGACGCGACGCCAGCTGTTTGGCGTCCTTGATCGTCTGGTCGATATCGTCGGCCCGGTCGGCGAACTTGTCGGTCACCTTGGCGATATCGGCGGCGGCCTTGTTGGCATTTTCGCTGGCAGACTGGATGTTGGCGAGCGCCACGCGCACCTGCGCCGGATCGATACCGTCGAGCACGTTGTCGACCTTGGCCAGCGTGCCTTGCGTCCGCGTGGCGAAATCGTTGACCGAGCCCACGGCCGTATCGACGTTCTTGATCACGCCGTCGAGCTGTCCGCTGGTCTCCTTCAGATTGGCGGTGACCGCGTCCACATTGGCGACGATACTCTTGACCTTGTCCTTGTCGACGGCATTGAGGAGGCCTTCGGCGGCCTTCAGCGTGCCGTCGAGCTTGCCGGCAACGCCCTTCAACTCGTCCGACAGCGCGCTGACGGCGGTCAGGAATTTGTCGATGCCCTCGGAATTTTTGGCCAGCGCATCGGAGAATGTCTGGGCGTTCTTGACGGTCTGGGTCAGCGGCCCGCGCACATCCCTGGTGAAACCTTCGAGTTCCGACAGCACCTTGTCGGCGCGGGTGAAAATATTCTGCGCCGTCTGCAGCAGGTTGGTAACCGCCGACGGATTGGCGATGATCTCGGCGATCCTGCCTTCCTTTTCCGCCTCCTCAAGCAGGTTCGGTTCCTTGGGATCGGCGCCCTTCAATTCGATGTTCACCTGGCCGGCAAGGCTGGCGATGCCGATGTCGGCTTGTGTCGATTTGGTAAGCGGCGTTGTCTTGTCGATCTCGGTAGTAGCGA
Organism: Hyphomicrobiales bacterium; assembly: GCA_900472295.1. Lineage (GTDB taxonomy): Bacteria > Pseudomonadota > Alphaproteobacteria > Rhizobiales > Rhizobiaceae > Mesorhizobium. Next base: position 445,107 of record UCIA01000002.1, read on the forward strand.
TGGCAGCTGACGGATCATTGCGGTCGAAATAAACGCGCTTGACCACACCGACCTTGACGCCGTTGAACAGCACCAGGCTGCCGGGGCCGAGGCCGGAAGCCGACCCCTGAATGCGCACGCGCAACTCCGCCGTCTCGCCGCGATCGCCGATCTGGGCGGTCCAATAGACGAACGCAAAGGCCGCCAGGATCGCGACCAGGGTGAAAATGCCGACAATTACGTAGTTGGCTCTGGTTTCCATTGCCTCACTTATGGCTATGCGCGCGCGGCAAGATCAAGTTGCCGGGCGCGTTTTCCGCGGAAATAGGATTTTACCCACGGCTCCTCGCTCTTCAGCATGTCTTCGATCGTGCCTTCAACCAGGATTTTCTTGTTGCCGAGCACTGCCACCCGATCACAAGCGGTGAAGAGTGTGTCGAGATCATGGGTGACCATATAGACGGTCAGATCCATCGTATCGCGCAACTTGACCACCAATTCGTCGAACTCCGACGCGCTGATCGGGTCGAGCCCGGATGTCGGCTCGTCGAGGAAGACGATGTCGGGGTCGAGCGCCAGCGCCCGCGCCAGGGCGGCGCGCTTGATCATGCCGCCCGACAGTTCGGAGGGAAATTTTTTCGCCGCGTCCGGCGGCAGGCCGACCAGCTCGATCTTGAGCAAGGCCAGCTCGTCCATCAATTTCCTCGGCAGATCGAGATATTCGCGCATCGGCACCTGCACGTTTTCCTGCACCGTCAGCGCCGAAAACAAGGCTCCATGCTGGAACAGCACGCCAAGCCGCATGTCGATGCGCAACCGTTCGATATCGCTGGCCTTGTCGACATCGACGCCGAACAGCTTGATCGAGCCGGACTGCTTGTGCAGCAGGCCGAGAATGGTGCGCAGCAGCACCGATTTGCCCGCGCCCGAGGCGCCGACGAAACCGAGGATTTCGCCGCGCTTGATGTCGAGCTCCAGTTTGTCGAGGATAAGCTTGTCGTCCAAGGCGACGGTAATGTCGCGCACGGAGAGCACGATGTCGGCCTCGTCCATTGCCTGCGCGGTCTCGATCACCTTTGAGCTCTTGCCCATCATGTCAGAACTCGATGGAGGCGTAGAAGATGGCGAAAAGACCATCGAGGATGATGACGACGAAGATCGACTTCACCACCGAGGCTGTGACGTGCAGTCCCAGCGATTCGGCGCTGCCGCCGACTTTCATGCCTTCGACGGACGCAATGGTTCCGATGATCATGGCCATGAACGGCGCCTTGATCAGCCCGGCGAAGATGGTGCTGATATCGATCGCGCCGCGCAGCCGGTCGATGAAAGCGGACGGTGAAATGCCAGAATAGAGCCAGGCGGCGAGGATGCCGCCGCCAAGGGCTGCAAAATTGGCGATGATGGTGAGACAGGGCAGCGCGATCACCAGCGCCACCAGGCGCGGGAACACCAGCACGCCGATCGGGTTGAGGCCGATGACCTTCAGCGCATCGACCTCTTCGCGCATCTTCATCGAGCCAATCTCGGCGGTAATGGCGCTGCCGGAGCGGCCGGCGATCATGATGGCCGTCATCAGCACGCCGAGTTCGCGCAGGATCAGCACGCCGACCAGGTCGACGACGAAGATGTTGGCGCCGAAATAGTTGAGCTGGTACGCGCCCTGCTGCGCAACGATGGCGCCGACGATGGCCGACATCAGCACCACCACCGGTATGGCGCCGACACCCATGCGGTCGATCTGATTGAAGATCGCCGCCGGGTTGATGCCATGGCCACGGCCAAGCTTCATCTGCGCGCCGCCGATGGTGGCGCCGAGGATGTTCATCGAGGCGAGGAAATCGTCGCGCATCTCATAGACGCGTCGGCCGACCGCCTCCAGCCCGCGGATGATGATGTTGGGCGGCCGGACACCACCCGATTCGGGCTCGCGCCGGACGGCTTCACTGACAGCGCCGAGCAGGATCGAGGCAACATCGCTTTGCCCCTGCATCTTGACCTCGACGCCCTTCTTCTCGAAGGCACTGACCAGGCGGTCGATCAGCCAGGCCCCTGCCGTATCCATCTTCTCGACATGGGAGAGGTCCAACGCCAGCGTCTGAAAGCCTTTGCGCTGCTCGATCTTGCGCATCTCGGCGTCGATAAGCGCCACTGTCGTGGTCGTCCAGATTCCGGAGAAGGCGCAGCCGAGGACGCCGCCCTCCTCGCCGACCGCGACGCGGGGCTGGTGGTCGGCCTCCTTGGCGGCCTTGCCGCTTGCGTCGCGTTTGCCGATGGTCAACATGGCGTCCTGTTTAGCCTGACGGGTGGGACCTGTCGATTTGCCGACAGGCTGATGTTGCATAGCCGGAGCAGAAAATTATGGCGCGTGTCATTTCGGTTGAGGCAGAGCGCTTTCCGATCGCCGGCACCTTCACCATCTCGCGCGGATCGAAGACCGAGGCTGAGGTCATCACTTGCACGATCAGCGAAAGCGGCAAACGCGGATGGGGCGAATGCGTTCCCTACAAGCGCTATGGCGAGACCATGGAGGGCGTGCGCGACGCGATCGAGGCAATGCGCCGGCAGATAGAGAACGGCATCAGTCGCAAGGAGCTGCTCGATGCCATGCCGGCCGGTGCGGCCCGCAACGCCATCGACTGCGCGCTTTGGGATCTCGAGGCCAAGACGAGTGGGATAGCGGTGGCGCACGCGATTCATGCTGCGCCGCTGTCGGCGCTGGAGACGGCCTACACGCTGTCTTTGGGCGAGCCGGAGGCGATGGCCGCACAAGCCCGCGACAATGCCTGGCGGCCGCTGCTCAAGGTCAAGATCGGCGGCGACAACGACAAGGCCCGCATCAGCGCCGTGACCGATGCGGCGCCCAGCAGCCGCATCATCCTCGACGCCAATGAAGGCTGGACCGATGCCAACATCGTCGAGAACCTCGCCTTTGCCGCCGAACACGGCATCGCACTGATCGAACAGCCGCTTCCCGCCGGCCATGATGCTATTTTGCGTACCATTGTGCATCCGGTGCCGATCTGCGCCGATGAGAGTGTTCACGAGGCGAAAGACCTCGAGGCGCTTGTCGGCCTCTATGACGCGGTCAACATCAAGCTCGACAAATCCGGCGGCCTGACTGCTGCGCTGACCCTTCGTGACCGCGCCCTCGAGCTGGGTTTCGAGGTAATGGTCGGCTGCATGGTCGGCACCTCGCTGGCAATGGCTCCGGCGGTGCTGCTCGCACAAGGCGCCGAGTACGTCGATCTCGATGGTCCTCTGCTGCTGGCACGGGACCGCCAGCCAGGCCTGGTCTACCAAGGATCGCTGGTGTCACCGCCTGACAGGGTGCTGTGGGGCTGAGCGCGCGGCGAGCCCGATCAGCGCCAGGCCAATGATGGCGATCGGGATCATCGCCAGGAAGCCGTCGACGCCGTAGCGCTGATAGAGCGGACCTGACGCCAGCGTCACCGCTGCCATGAAGAAGCCATTGAAGAAATAGGCGATGCCTTGCGCCGCACCTGTGCGCTCCTCCGACACGGTCTCGCCGATCATCTTCTGCAGCCCGATCAGGACCATCGCCACCGACACCGAATGCAAGGTCTGGACGCCGAAGAAGCCGGCGACGCCGAGCCCGAGCGGCCAGATCAGCGGAAAGGCGATCCAGCGCACGATGGAGCCGATGCCGGCGATCAGCATCACCTTGACGACCGAGACGGAGGCGAAAATGCGGTTGAAAAACAAAAACATGCAGACTTCGGCTACCACGCCCCAGGCCCACAGCAGGCCGATGACGGAGCCGCTGATGCCGATCGACTTCCAGTAGATCGATACGAAGCCGTAGAGAAAGGCATGGCTGGCGGTGATGATGCCGACGCCGAGGGTGAAATAGAGGAAATACGGATTGAACAGGCTAGGCGCCTGGTGCTGGATCTCGGTCGCCGAAAGCGGCGAGGCCTTTCGCGGCCGTCCCATCCGCGGCGCCAGCAATCCGGCGACGAGTGCGGCTGCAAGAGATACCAGGATGATCGCCGGCACGGCCTGCGGGTTTGTCCACGCAAGGATGTAACCGCCCGCGACATTGGCGCAGAGATAGGAGATCGAACCCCATTTGCGCATCGAGGTGTAGTTGGAGCCGAAGCGGCGCACGCCCGACAGCGCCAGCGAATCGGCGATCGGCGAATGCGGCGTCCACACCACCGTCAGCGCCAGCGATACGGCAAGCACCATGGCGTAGGTGGGCTCAAGGAAATAGCCGGCGGAAAGCACCATGGTCGCGGCCACCAGGGCGATATAGACATCGGCCCTGTCCTTTGCCCGGTCGGCAAGCGCAGTCAGCAGCGGCGTCGTCACCACGCGCAGGAACATCGGCGCGGCCAGGATGATGGCGATCTGTTCGGCGTGAAAGCCCTTGGCCTCGAGCCATAGCGGGAAATACGGCAGATGCGTTCCCAGCGATATGAACAGCGTCGCAAAAATCAGGCTCATGCGCAGTTCGAAATGGCGCGGCTTGACGAGTTGTTCGGGAGAGAGCGGCGGCAGCGACATGAATCGATCCAATTGCGCTGCGCAAAGGCCTGCAACGCAGATCGATCCCTTAACATGCGCGAAAGCGAGTCGAAACTGCCTGGACCAGTGGATTAACAGGCGGGTTACGCCGCTTCGACGACACGATCTTCGATCAGCAGCGGGATGAACGGCTCATCAGGCGCTTCGGGCAGCACCTGCGCCCAATGGATGATCTCCATCCTGCCGTCGAAATGCTCGACCACCGCCGTGCAACTCTCCACCCAGTCGCCGGTGTTGATGTACTGCACGTCCTCGAAAGTTTCGATCGCGGCGTGGTGGATGTGGCCGCAGATGACGCCGTCGACATGCGAGCGGCGCGCCTCCTCGGTCAGCACGGTCTGGAACGAGCCGATGAAGTTGACCGCCTTCTTGACCTTGACCTTGGCCCAGGACGAAAACGACCAATAGGGAAGCCCTAGCAGGTGGCGCAGCTTCGTCACCACCCGGTTCACCATCATGGCGGCGTCATAGGCGTAATCGCCGAGATAGGCCAGCCAGCGCTGGTTGTGGACGACGGTGTCGAATTGGTCGCCATGGATGACCAGTAGGCGCCTGCCGTCCGCAGTCTCATGGATGGCGCGGTCGGCAACGACGATGCCGCCGAAATGCACGCCCTGGAACTGCCGCGCGAACTCATCGTGATTGCCGGCGATGTAGGTGATCGAGGTGCCCTTGCGCGCCTTGCGCAGCAATTTTTGGACCACGTCATTGTGGCTCTGCGGCCAGTGCCAGCTGCGGCGCAGCCGCCAGCCGTCGACGATATCTCCGACGAGATAGATGATATCGGCGTCGTGATACCGCAGGAAATCGATCAGGTACTCGGCCTTGGCCGCCTTCGAGCCGAGATGCAGGTCCGAAATGAACATGCTGCGGAAAGTGCGGGTTTCTGTGCCGGACATCAGATTGTCACCGTTGCTTTCGCGCAGGCTATGCCCCGATTCATGCAACAACCGTATGACGGTTGCGATTGTGCCAGCCAAAGGGCTAGCTTGCCGCGCCAATCAACGGAGAAAATCGTCATGGATCTCGGCATTCGAGGCAAGAAGGCCATTGTCTGCGCTTCGAGCAAGGGGCTCGGACGCGGCTGCGCCATGGCGCTGGCCGAGGCCGGCTGCGATCTCGTCGTCAACGGCCGCAATGCAGAGCTGGTGGCGAAAACCGCCGCCGAACTGCGCGAACGCTATGGCGTGACCGTAACGGAGATCGTCGGCGACGTCTCGAAGCCCGAAGTGCAGAAAGCGATCCTCGCCGCCTGCCCCGATCCCGACATTCTGGTCAACAACAATGGCGGCCCGCCCTTGCGCGATTTCCGCGAACTCGATCGCGCAAAAATCCTCGAAGGCGTGACGCAGAACATGGTGACGCCGATCGAGCTGGTGCAGGCCGTCATCGACGGCATGGCCAAGCGCGGCTTCGGCCGCATCGTCAACATCACCTCGCTGTCGGTCTATGTGCCGATCCCCGGCCTCGATCTGTCGTCGGGTGCACGCGCCGGCCTGACCTCGTTCCTCGCCGGCGTGGCGCGCACGGTGATCGACCGCAACGTCACCATCAACAGCCTGCTGCCGGGCAAGCTCGACACCGACCGGCTGCGTGGCCCGCACGAGGCCGGCTCGACGGAAGATCCGGCTGCTGCCGCTGCGCGCAAGACCCGCATCAGCGCCGACGTTCCGGCCAAGCGGCTCGGCACACCGGAAGAGTTCGGCCAGATCTGCGCCTTCCTGTGCTCGGTCCATGCCGGCTATCTCACGGGCCAGAACATCCCGGTCGACGGTGGCCTCTATGTCAGTGCTTTTTGATCGACACACGCGGAGTCGTTTGCAATAAAATCCGCGTAAGCATCTGATACGATGCGATTTTTGACGCGCCGCGGGCTAAAGCTGACGGCGCGTCATTTAGCGTCGCGACAAACCTTGGCCGCATGCTAAAAGACTCTGGCATAGCAGTTTCGAGGGAGCGGCCGCATGGAAGGCGAGAACAAGAAAACGGCACGTTCGGACCTCGACGAAGCCGCCCTCTACTTCCACAAGCATCCAAGACCGGGAAAGCTGGAGATCCAGGCGACCAAGCCGCTTGGCAACCAGCGCGACCTGGCGCTGGCCTACTCCCCGGGTGTCGCCGCCCCTTGCCTCGAAATCCGCGACAATCCGGCGACTGCGGCCGACTATACGGCGCGCGCCAATCTGGTCGGCGTGGTCTCCAACGGCTCTGCCGTGCTCGGCCTCGGCAATATCGGCCCCCTCGCCTCCAAGCCGGTGATGGAAGGCAAGGCGGTGCTGTTCAAGAAGTTCGCCGGCATCGACGTCTTCGACATCGAGATCGACGCGCCCGGGATAGAGCGCATGGTCGAGACGATCTCGGCCCTGGAGCCGACCTTCGGCGGCATCAATCTCGAGGACATCAAGGCGCCGGAATGCTTTGAGGTCGAAGCGCAGTTGAAAGCCCGCATGGGCATTCCCGTGTTCCACGACGACCAGCACGGCACCGCCATCATCGTCGCCGCCGCTGTGCTGAACGGACTGGAGTTCGCCGGCAAGACCATTTCCGACATCAAGATCGTCACCTCCGGCGCAGGTGCGGCGGCGCTCGCCTGCCTCAACCTGCTCGTATCGCTTGGCGCCAAAGTCGAGAACATCTGGGTCACCGACCGTTTCGGCGTCGCCTACAAGGGCCGCACCGACGAGATGGATCGCTGGAAAGACCCCTATGTGAAGGACACCGAGGCGCGCACGCTGGCCGACGTAATACCCGGCGCCGACGTCTTCCTCGGCCTGTCGGCCGCCGGCGTGCTGAAGCAGGAACTGTTGCAGCATATGGCGCCGAAGCCGCTGATCCTGGCGCTGGCCAACCCCAACCCGGAGATCATGCCGGAGGCGGCGCGGGCAGCGCGACCCGACGCGATGATCTGCACCGGCCGCTCCGATTTTCCCAATCAGGTCAACAACGTACTTTGTTTTCCTTACATCTTCCGCGGCGCACTGGACTGCGGCGCCACCGCCATCAACGAAGAGATGAAGATGGCTGCGGTCAGGGCAATTGCCGCCCTTGCCCGCGAAGAGCCGTCCGATGTCGCGGCGCGGGCCTATTCCGGCGAGACGCCGATCTTCGGCCCTGATTTCCTGATCCCCTCGCCCTTCGATCCCCGGCTGATCCTGCGCATCGCGCCGGCGGTAGCAAAGGCTGCCTGCGACACCGGCGTCGCGACAAGGCCGATCACCGACTTTGCTGCTTATATCGATCAGCTCAACCGCTTCGTCTTCCGCTCCGGCCTGGTGATGAAGCCGGTGTTTTCGTCGGCCAAGGCGTCGAGTGCCAAGCGCGTCATCTATGCCGATGGCGAGGACGAGCGGGTGCTGCGCGCCGCCCAGGTGGTTCTGGAGGAAGGCATCGCCGAACCGATCCTGATCGGCCGTCCGCATGTCATCGAAGTCAGGCTGAAGCGCTACGGCCTGCGCATCAAGCCGGGCGTCGATTTCGGTCTGATCAACCCGGAGGACGACCCGCGCTACCGCCACTATGTCGACCTCCTGATCGAACTCGCCGGCCGGCGCGGCGTAACGGCGGAAGCCGCGCGCACCATGGTGCGCACCGACAATACGGTGATCGCGGCACTTGCCCTGAAGCGCGGCGACGCCGACGCCATGGTCTGCGGCCTTGAAGGCCGTTTCGAGCGACACCTGCGCAATGTCACGCTGGTCATAGGGCCACGCGCCGGCGTCAAGGACCGCGATCTGTCGACGCTGTCGATGCTGATCTCGCAGCGCGGCATCATTTTTCTCACCGACACCCATGTCTCGGTCGACCCGACGGCCGAGGAAATCGCCGAAATGACCATTCTGGCGGCCGAGGAAATCCAGCGCTTCGGCATCGAACCCAAGGCGGCGCTGCTGTCGCATTCGGATTTCGGCTCGCGCGATTCGCCCAGCGCGCTGAAGATGCGCCAGGCGGCGGCGATCCTGGCGCGCGTTGCGCCCGACCTGCAATGCGACGGCGAAATGCATGCCGACACCGCTTTGTCGGAGCATCTGCGCCAGCGCGTCTACCCGCATTCGCGGCTGAAGGGCGAAGCCAATCTGCTGGTGTTCCCCAATCTCGATTCCGCCAACATCACGCTGACCGCCCTGCGCACGATGATGGATGCGCTGCATGTCGGCCCGATCCTGCTCGGCACCGACAAGCCGGCACATATATTGACGCCGTCGGTGACGTCGCGCGGCGTCGTCAACATGACGGCGCTGGCGGTGGTCGAAGCGGCGCACAAGGCGCAGGCGGTGGTCGATTTCGGCTGAGGCTCCTAGGTCGGCGCGAAGCGGTAATGCCCGGTCTGCCTGAAGGCGAACAGAGTATCCTCTTGCCGAGCGCCTGCCCCGATATTGTGGATGACCAGCGGCCTTTCCGGCACGTCGGCCGAGCGTTCGGATGAGACGATGACGATGTGCGGCAGGTTGCCGGGCAGCATCTGGGTGACGATATCGCCCGGCTGAAAGTCGGTGGGATTCTGGCTGACGGCCAAGGAAACACCCTTACGCCCGAAAAAGGCGGCAAGATTGCCGACCCGGCGGTGGTCGATGTTGCGGTCGGTCGCTTTCAGACCCCAGGTTTTGGGATAGGCCGCGAAATTGGCCGCCATATCCTCATGCACCAGCTTCTGCAGATCGAGCGCGAAGGCACGACGATAGGCGCGCACGACGACATCCGTGCACACGCCCCGCTCCGGCGCGACATCGCCACCGGGATAGCCGAGGCGGACATAGGCCGGGTCATAGACGGTGGTGACGCCGATCTGCTCACGCGCGGCGTCGACCAGTTTGCCGCGCCAGTCCGGCGCAGCTTTCGTCTCCTGCGCGAAAGCAGCCGGCGCCGCCAGACACAAGAGGCCCAATTGCAGTGCGGTTCGACGGGTAATCGCGGTCATGCCATATCCCCGGGGCTTGCTGGATCGCAGCATATGTCCCCAGCGATTGTGCCTTTTTCATGCAGCGCTGAAATCTCATGATCGCACCCGATCTATGGGCGAAGACCATCTTTGGTTGTAGATTGAGCGAACGGTTAACCGCGAATCCGGTAGCATCGCGACAGAGAAGCGGGGTTCGGACAATGACGGGCGGACGGTGGAAGCTGACGCACATGGCTGTGCTGCTTGGCGCGCTCACGCTGTCGGCCGTTTCCGTCACCGAACCGCAGGCCGCTTCCCGGGTCTGCCGGCAGCTGGAAGCCCAACTTGCCGATGCTTCGAATGGCGGCGGCAGCAAACCCGGCATGGTGCGGAAATACGATTCCGCCATCCGACGCCAGCAGGAGCAGATCGCGAAGGTCCAGGACCGGGCAGCCGATGCCAATTGCGGTTTTTCGCTGTTCTCCGGCAATGTCAGCCAGTGCGCCGCGCTGAACAGGTCGATCGCGCGCATGAACGCCAATCTCGATGCGCTGCAAGCCAAGCGCGCTCAGCTTGCCGGTGGCGGCGGGTCGCGGCGCGATCGCGGCCGCATCCTGGCGGCGCTCGACGCCAATGGCTGCCGGGACGAGCCCGCGCCGCGCCGGCGTGAGCCGGTCCAGGAAGCCAGTCGCGAACCGGACGATGGCAATCTGTTCGACCAGTTGTTCGGCGGCAACCGGCAGGTCGACACGCTCGACGAGCCCGACGATCCCGGCGAGGAGCGCAATGTGCGCCGCGTGCTCAACCGGCCAGGCGTGCCGGATTTCCCGACGGTCGGCGGCGAATTCCACACGAGCTGCGTGCGCACCTGCGACGGCTATTTCTTCCCGATGTCGAATTCCGCTTCGCTCGGCGATTTCGAGCGCGACCAGAAGAACTGCGAATCGAGCTGCCCCGGCACCGAGATGCAGGTCTACTATTCGCGCGGCATGGATGACGACTCGGCCAACATGACGTCATCGGTCACCGGCCAGCCCTACAGCGAATTGCCGACGGCCTATCTCTACAAACAATCCAACATGTCGCGACCACCGGCTTGCGGCTGCAATGCGCAGGCCGGAAATTTCGAGATCATCGGCGGCAATCCGCCGCCCCCGGAACAGTCGCAACCCGATGTCGAGAGCACGCCGTTCATTCCGGTGCCTGTGGCCAAGCCCGATCCGGGCGCCGACCCGGAGACGCTGGCCAACATGCAAGGCGGGCTCGATCGTGACGCCATCAAGCGCCTCGCCGTCAAACCCGTGGTGTCGCCGGTGTCGCTGATCCCGCCGGACCAGCGCAAGGTCAGGGTCGTCGGGCCAGCGTTCCTTCCCGACCCAGCAGCGGCAATAGATCTGCAAGCTCCGGCCCCGAAGGCAGTCCGGTAAGCGCAAGCCTCAACGGCATGAACAGCGCCTTGCCCTTGCGGCCGCTGGCTTCCCTGATTTTCGTCGTCCAGTCTTTCCAGACCGTGCCGGTCCACGGCTCTTCCGGCAACAAATCGAAGGCCTGTTGCAGAAAGGCGCGATCCTCGTCGGAAAACTCCGGCGCCGGCTGCGGTCCGTCGGCGAGGATACGCCACCAGCCGACCGCATCGCTCAGCCGGTCGAGATTGCCGCGCACCGCCAGCCAGAAAGGCTCGGCCTTGTCGCCCGAAATGCCGAGCACCATCAGACGGTCTTGCGCCTCGGCGAACGTCATGTGGTGCATCAGCGCGCGGTTGAGCACGAACAGTTCGTCCGGATCGAATTTGGCCGCAGATTTCGATGTTGCGGCGGGATCAAAGCGCTCGGCGAGCGCCGACATGTCATGCATGGCCGTGACATTTTCCGAAGTGCCGACAAGCACGGCGAGCGAAGCAACGGCCATCGGTTCGATGCCCTCCTCGCGCAGGCTCTCGATCGACAGCGCGCCGCTGCGCTTTGACAGCCCCTCGCCCGACGCGGTGGTCAGCAGATTGTGGTGGCCGAAGACCGGCGGCTCGGCGCCCAGCGCCTTGAACAGCGCGATCTGCACGCCGGTGTTGGTGACGTGGTCGTCGCCGCGGATGACATGGCTGACGCCCATCTCGATGTCGTCGACCACCGACGGCAGCGTGTAGAGATAGGTGCCGTCCTCGCGCCGCAGCACCGGATCTGACAGAGAGGCCAGATCGACTGTTTCCTCGCCGCGCACCAGGTCGTTCCAGTGCACTTCGGTGCGCTCCGGCTGCAGCGGATCGCTGGTGAAATTGGGCAACAGAAAGCGCCAGTGCGGCCGGCGGCCATCCGAGCGGTATTCAGCAATCTGCTGCTGAGAAAGCGTCAGCGCCTCGCGGCCATAGACCGGCGGCAGGCCGCGAGTGCGGCGCACCTTACGGCGCAGATCGAGCTCTTCGGGGGTTTCGTAGCAGGGATAGAGCACGCCGGCCCTCTGCAGCCGCTCCACCACCGCGTCGTAAGCCTCGAAGCGCCGAGACTGGTACTCGGTGACGTCAGGGAAGATTCCCAGCCAGTGCAGATCGTAGAGGATGGCGTCGGAAAATTCCTGCTTCGAGCGGGCAATGTCGGTGTCGTCGAAGCGCTGGATGAAGCGGCCCTTGTTGTTCATGGCAAACAGCCAGTTGAACAGAGCGGTGCGGGCATTGCCGATATGAATGCGGCCGGTTGGTGAGGGGGCAAAACGGACGGTGACTGTCATGGGCGGGGCGTAACGGATGCTCTTAGGATTGACAAGACGCGCCCCCGCGCGACGCCAAAGACATAATGCACGCCAGCTAAAATGAAAAGGTCACGAAAACTGTGGGTTGGGGCCGCGTGGCGGCGCAGCTACCCCTCGCCGCGACGCAGCCGAGGCGCGTTTCGATGCGGCTGACGTAGACAGTCGACAGCGGCGTGCCCCATGTCGCTCGCGATTTCGTAGGCGGACGCTGGCCGAAATGTCTGGAATCGGGTCGCGCCGGCACGCCAACCGTTTCGACAAGATGCTGCACGGTCGCAGAACGATGCTTGGACGGCTGCAAGCCGGGCGAAAGCCGGCTTCGAATCTGTCACCAAGCGAATTCTGCCTGGGCAGTTTTCTGTCCCCGTTATCCACATATGTGACACACAAGATGTTGGGGTCACAAAAGCTACGCAAACGAATCCTTGACGACGCAAACCGAGTCGCCTTTTATATGCCATGTGCTCTTGTTGAGGGCGCGACCGGAGAGTTTCGAGCCCGGTCATTTCCCCGGATTTTGTGCGTTTTTGCCCAGATTTCCGCCTGTTTACGAGGCAGGCGGAAGCGTTGGGCCGTGGGGGCTTGTGGGACAAAAAGGGAGACTTGTCGGACTGGAATAAATTGTCTGTTAACACTATATTTAGTGTTTGCAGGTAGGTTCGACGCTAGATAGTGTGAACTTCCCTCGGTTGAGGGAATCGAGGAAAAATTCAGTTTTGAGGGACCCGCAGGGTTCGTCGCAGAGTTGGAACAGCGCTCCGCAAGGAGTTCAACCAGCAAGGGCGACGAAGACTGCGACAAGGAGAGCCGGTGTTTTCGAACGCCGGCAGACGGCGGACATGCGCGTTTCGCATTCGGGGGAGAAATCCCGGTGGAAAAGCGCTATATATAGACACAAAAGGACCGGACCAATGCGCATCGAGCGTCGCTTCACCAAGCCAGGCCAATCAGCTTACGCGGAGATCGAATTCCGCAAGGCGCTTTCGGAGATCAAGAATCCCGATGGCTCGGTGGTGTTCCGCCTGGACAACATCGATGTGCCGGCGCAATTCTCGCAGGTTGCCGCCGACATCCTGGCGCAGAAGTATTTCCGCAAGGCCGGCGTTCCCGCGCGCCTGAAGAGGGTCGAGGAGAACGACGTCCCCTCCTTCCTGTGGCGCTCCGTCGCCGACGAGGCCGAGCTGGCCAAGCTGCCGGAAGCCGAACGCTACGGTTCCGAGATCGACGCCCGCCAGGTTTTTGACCGGCTGGCCGGCACCTGGACCTATTGGGGCTACAAGGGCGGCTACTTCAAGTCGGAAGAAGACGCGAGTGCCTTCCGCGACGAGCTCGCCTACATGCTGGCGACGCAGCGCGTGGCGCCGAATTCGCCGCAATGGTTCAACACCGGCCTGCACTGGGCTTACGGCATCGATGGTCCGAGCCAGGGCCACTATTATGTGGATCCGTTCACCGGCAAGCTGACCAAGTCGAAGTCGTCCTACGAGCATCCGCAGCCGCATGCCTGCTTCATCCAGGGCGTGCAGGACGATCTCGTCAACGAAGGCGGCATCATGGACCTGTGGGTGCGTGAAGCGCGCCTCTTCAAATACGGTTCGGGCACCGGCTCCAACTTCTCCATGCTGCGCGGCGAAGGCGAAAAACTGTCCGGCGGCGGCCGTTCGTCCGGCCTGATGAGCTTCCTCAAGATCGGCGACCGCGCGGCGGGCGCCATCAAGTCGGGCGGCACGACGCGCCGTGCGGCCAAAATGGTCATTGTCGATGCCGACCACCCCGATATCGAGGAATTCATCGACTGGAAGGTCAATGAAGAGCAGAAGGTCGCCTCGCTGGTGACCGGCTCCAAGATGGTCAAGAAGCATCTCGAAGCGATCATGAAGGCCTGCATCAACTGCGAAGGCAATGCCGACGACTGCTTCGACCCGGCGCTCAACACCGCGCTGAAGCGCGAGATCAAGGCGGCCAAGAAGTCGGCGGTGCCGGAGAACTACATCTACCGCGTCATCCAGTTCGCCAAGCAGGGCTATACCTCGATGTCGTTCAAGACCTACGACACCGATTGGGATTCCGACGCCTACCTCACCGTGTCCGGCCAGAACTCCAACAATTCGGTGTCGCTGAAGGACAATTTCCTGCGCGCCGTCGAGGACGATGCCGACTGGCACCTGACCGCCCGCAAGGACGGCAAGGTGTTGAAGACGCTGAAGGCTCGTGACCTCTGGGAAAAGATCGGCTACGCCGCCTGGGCGTCGGCTGACCCGGGCCTGCACTTCAACACGACGATGAACGACTGGCACACCTGCGCCTCGGCCGGTGCGATCCGGGCGTCCAACCCGTGCTCGGAATACATGTTCCTCGACGACACGGCCTGTAACCTGGCCTCGATCAACCTCCTGCCCTACCGCAATGCCGACGGCACGATCGACATCGCCGCCTATGAGCACACGGTGCGGCTGTGGACCGTCGTCCTCGAAATCTCGGTGATGATGGCGCAGTTCCCGTCGAAGGAGATCGCCAAGCAGTCCTACGAATACCGCACGCTCGGCCTCGGCTATGCCAACATTGGCGGCCTGCTGATGACGTCCGGCATTCCCTATGACTCCGACGAGGGCCGCGCCATTTGCGCCGCACTCACCGCGATCATGACCGGCATTGCCTATGCCACCTCGGCCGAGATGGCCGGTGAACTCGGCGCCTTCGCCGACTACGACCGCAACGCCCAGAACATGCTGCGCGTCATGCGCAACCACCGCCGCGCCGCTTACGGCGAAAAGGGCGGCTACGAGAAGCTCGCCGTCAATCCGGTGCCGCTGGTTGCCTCCGACCTCAAGCAGCAGGATCTTTTCGTCCACGCCAAGGCTGCATGGGACCGCGCCATCGAGCTCGGCGAAGAGCATGGCTACCGCAATGCGCAGGCGACCGTGATCGCGCCGACCGGCACGATCGGCCTGGTCATGGATTGCGACACCACCGGCATCGAGCCCGACTTCGCGCTGGTGAAGTTCAAGAAGCTCGCCGGCGGCGGCTATTTCAAGATCATCAACCGCGCCGTGCCGGAAGCACTACGCACGCTGGGCTATTCTGAAAGCCAGCTGGCCGAGATCGAGGCCTATGCGGTCGGCCACGGCAACATGAACCAGGCGCCGGCGGTCAACCCCGGCTCGCTCAAGGCGAAGGGCTTCACCGACGACAAGATCGCCGCGCTCAATGCGGCGCTGAAGTCGGCCTTCGACATCAAATTCGTCTTCAACCAGTGGACGCTGGGCGCCGACTGGGTGAAGGAGACCTTTGGCTTCACCGACGAGCAGCTCAACGATTTCTCGTTCGAGATGCTGCCGGCGCTGGGCTTTTCCAAGAAGGACATCGAGGCCGCCAACATCCATGTCTGCGGTGCGATGACGCTGGAAGGCGCGCCCTTCCTCAAGCCCGAACACCTCGCCGTGTTCGACTGCGCCAGCCCGTGCGGCAAGATCGGCAAGCGTTCGCTGTCGATCAACAGCCACATCCAGATGATGGCGGCAGCACAGCCCTTCATCTCCGGCGCTATCTCCAAGACCATCAACATGCCCAACGATGCGACGGTGGAAGACGCCAAGGGCGCCTACATGCTGTCGTGGAAGCTGGCACTGAAGGCCAACGCGCTTTACCGCGACGGCTCGAAGCTGTCGCAGCCGCTGAACTCCTCGCTGCTCGCCGATGGCGAGGACGACGAGGACGATGCAGTCGAGCAGCTGATTGCAGCACCGGCTTCACAACGCGCCGTGCAGGTTACAGAGAAGATCGTCGAGCGCGTTATCGAACGCCTGTACCGCGACCGCGAAAAACTGCCGAACCGCCGCAAGGGCTACACCCAGAAGGCAGTCGTTGGCGGCCACAAGGTCTACCTGCGCACCGGCGAATTCGACGACGGCCGCATCGGCGAGATTTTCATCGACATGCATAAGGAAGGCGCTGCCTTCCGGGCGATGATGAACAACTTCGCCATCGCCATTTCGCTCGGCCTGCAATATGGCGTGCCGCTCGAGGAATTTGTCGAGGCCTTCACCTTCACCAAGTTCGAGCCGGCCGGCATGGTGCAGGGCAATGACGCCATCAAGAATGCGACGTCGATCCTCGACTACGTGTTCCGCGAGCTTGCCGTGTCCTATCTCGGCCGCCACGACCTCGCCCATGTCGACCAGTCCGACTTCGACAAGACGGCGCTTGGCCGCGGCATCACCGAAGGCAAGGCAACGCCTTTCTCGAAGGGCCTGATGCGCGGTGCGTCGCCGGTCAAGCTCGTGTCGGCAGCCGCTTCCGAGCCCAAGGGTTTCGGCGGGGCTTCGACCCCACCGGCGCCTGGCAGGACCGTAACGACCGCCTTCTCGGGCTCGAACGTGCTGGCGCTGAAGCCGGCCAGCGACGAGGCCATCGCCTACAAGCGCGACTATGAGGAGCGGGCCAAGGAACTGGTCGAGGACATCGTCTATGAGGAGCAGGCCGACGAGGCTTCAGGCGCTGCTGCCCTGTTCACCGACGCAGCCGACCAGGAAGCAGCCGAAGCCAAGAAGCTCGCCAACGACCGCCGCAGCAAATCGCTGCTCCAGGGCTACACCGGCAATTCCTGCTCCGAGTGCCAGAATTTTACCATGGTGCGGAACGGGACTTGTGAGAAGTGCGACACCTGCGGAAGCACGAGCGGGTGCAGCTGAGGATTAGCAAGGAAGCCTCATAACCACTAGGACTCGGCTCCCAGCACGCGAAAGTGTTTGGGGGCCGATTTTTGGCGATGGCACCAGAACCAAAGCAACAGCACTACATTCCAGAGACCTACTCTAAGCACTTTTCGAATGAAAAGGGGCACATCACTGTTTATGACACTTGGGAGAATTGCAGAGTTTTTTCCACGTCCCCAAGGGCGGTATTTAAAGAGAAATACCTCTATTCTCAGCCGGTTCACGCTGAGGAGCGCTTTGACAATGCAATGGAGCGGCTCTTCTCGGACAAGATCGAGAGCGGCTGGGATCAAAGTGTCAGATTGATCACCGGGAAAATGGAACTTTCTCGAGACGACACCTCGCAGTTCATTGAGTTCCTTCTATCCATGCGATGCCGCGTACCGAATGCGCTCAGAGCGGTCATGCGACTGTTGCGAGATTCTGTAGGGGAAGTTTCAGATCAAATTTCCGAACCTGTGCCAGATCATTTGGTAGCAGCATACCGCAAAGTTACAGGAAATCTTTCGAACTCGGTTGGAATGCGAGACATATTGGATGCCGGAATCGTTCGAGTAGAAATCGACCCCCATACAGCTATCCTTTCAATGCCAAATATCATTAAAGGCATGTCTCCCATAATGGATCGCTTCAATGTCCCTACATTTCTACACAACAAGACAGACATTGAATTTATTTCAAGCGACAATCCCGTTTGTTATTTTTTAGCCGGCTTACCTTTAGATCGCATCATCCCCTACGACGTTAAAGAAACAGATGATTTCGAATTGATTTTTCCGATAGCGCCACGCGTCGCAATGTGCGTAGATTCTCGGAGAGGGATATCTGCACCTCATAGGGATACGCATAGCCGCAAGACTGTGACCCGAATAAATGAGGTCATAGCACTCTTCGCTGACCGCTACGTATTTAATCGCCATGGAAACATCGAGAGCTTGGTTTCAAATTACTCCAACAAGGGGCCTGTTCCTGATTTAGATCGGTCTATCGTCGGAGATGGATTTGTGCAGCGGGTTAGCTACAAAATTGGGCAACCATCTGCTTTTTCAAATACTTGGGAATACTCATTCCGGCGATAAGTCTTGCACGAGACACCGGAAACCGGCCTGCTCTGTTGTCTCCTAACCCTACGGCAACACCCGCAGCGTCTGCTCATCGAACAAAGGCTCGTCCTGCCCGGCGCGGACGAACAGCACTTTGTGCCCCTCGCCCGCCGGCACCTCGAAATACTGGATGCCATCAGGCATTTCGCCCCAATCGCCGCAGGGCGGTTCGGGAACGTCATCACTAACCACTGCTTTCAGCTCCTTGTCGTAGGCGGCGTCGGGGCTGAATGTGTAGCGCTTGACGCCGGCGGGTACGGTGCCTTCCGTGTAAGGCGTGACGACGCAACGGGCGCTGACGGCCTTGTCGGTATTTTCCAGCAACAGGCGCAACACCGCGGCCTCGGCAGTTTCGCTTGCCTTGATATCGAACACCTCGACCAGAGGATCGAGCGCGCCGCCGTCGCTGTATTTGATGGCAAGCGCGTTGCCGACGAATTCGAAATGGATCTGGCGGAAGCCGAAATCGCAGCGCTGGGCCCAGGCAGAAAGACCGACCGTCTTGTCGGCCAGTTTTTCCCAGACGCATTTGTCGACCGGCGGACGCGACGGCGCCGGCTCGTCCGCGCGTGCTGCAGCAGATAGCGCAGCGGAGGCAAACAGGCCGCCGGCCAAGACGATCGGTCTCATAAAGTTATTCATCACTGCATCCTGTTAAAAAGTAGGCGCCAGCCCGACCAGCCAAGCCGCCACACCAATAAAACCCGCCGAACAGACCCACAGCACCCACAGTCCGCGCACGCTGCATTCGAGCACGGCGGAGGCCGGGTTGGCGGGGTCGTAGTGCACGTCGACCTTGCTGCCTTCGGCATAGCGTTGCGACTGGCCTCGAACCAGGGCAGCCAGCGAAGCGGCGACCGCGGCGCCGAAGGTGACGCGGCTGGAGCTGTAACGCCGACCGGCAACCTCAAAGCTGTAGACGATGTGGGACCGAAAGGCGCGGCGCCAGCGTTGGGTGCCGCCATCGATCCGGACCATCTCAAGTCCGGAAGCATCGATGCGCCCAGTGGCAACCGGCCATTTTGTCGCCCGCCTTGCAAGCACCTTCTGGGCTATTCCCATGAGCAGGATGAACAGGCCCATGAAAAACAGAACCATCGCGATGCCGAGGTTTTCCGGCTTGGGCAGGAACCGCCTGATCGCCTCCAGAACACCACCGGTGGAAAACACCAACACCGCGGAACCGATCACCAGCCCGGCAGACAGCTTGACCATGAATTTGAAGGCGCCGTCCGGCAAGCTGCGTTCGATCACCGCCTTGCCGGGGTCAACCGGGT
This sequence comes from Hyphomicrobiales bacterium, assembly GCA_900472295.1. GTDB lineage: Bacteria > Pseudomonadota > Alphaproteobacteria > Rhizobiales > Rhizobiaceae > Mesorhizobium. The sequence continues at coordinate 464,347 of UCIA01000002.1, forward strand.
TATAGAACACCGTCACCTCGGCGCCTGTGGGAAACTGCGCCAGGGTTTCATCGACTTCGAAATTGCCAAGATTTTCCTTCACGCTGTAGCGCGAACCCCGGTATTTCTTGGCCCCCACTTTGTATTCGAAGGTGATGGCGGGAAAATTCCGGATTTCGGTGACCTTCTCGCTGTCGGCGCCGACGCCCGATACCCTCACCTTGCGCGACTCGACGCGCGACGAGATGATCTTGCCCGGCGTCGGCAGCCAGTGGCTCATCGCCTGCACCTCGCGCCATTTGACGAACGTGATGAGCGACAGCGCGGCCGCGACCACGCAGAAAAACCCGACGATCAGAAATTGCAGTTCCACCGCGTCCCCCTCGCCCAGAAGTGCAGGAACCTGCAAATAGACAGCACAGCGATGGCAATGTCTTGTCTATTCGCAAATGCCGGACAGTGGCCGTGCAACTCTACAGAGAACCCAGCCTCCGGCAGATCGCACCTTTGGCGGCCTCTGCCTGAACGATGAGCCAGGCGCGTCATTTCCACGCGTAAGCCAGACGTAAGTGCGGCTCCCTCAACGTCGAGTGGGTAATGCAACCCACACTTCGGAAAGGATATTGTTATGGCAAAGCTTATTTTTACAGGCGCTGCTCTGCTCAGCGTGGCTTTGAACTGCACGCCGGCGGCGGCGGCGGGCGGATGCACAGTCTATGAACATCGCGACCTCAAGGGAGCGAAATTTAATCTTAGCCACGCAGAATCCATGCAAATGGGCGGCGAGGAGATCGGCTCGAACTTCCGGACCTATTACTACGTTCCCAGATGGAACGATAAGATTTCATCGTTCAAGGTCAGCTCTGGTTGTACAATCACCCTGTGGCAGCATGTCGGCGCCTACAGTGGAGCCGGCCCCAGATATGTCCGCTCGGGCAAGATCGTCTGGTACATGGGCAGCGCCTGGAATGATCAGGCCTCATGGGTGGATTGCAGCTGCCGCTAATCCCTCAGCGGCGAGCACGCACCGACGAGAACCACACCGTGCCTGCGGAAGATGCCAAGCGGCCTCTTAAAAAAAGAATCCTGGCCGAGACGGCCGGGATTCGTTCGGCCCGAGGTAGCGACTGCGTTCTGCACAGCGCATTCCGCATGGGGGATGCGTTGTGATGGGCTCATGGCGCGGGGCTGAGATGGTCGGGCTTTTCTACAGGCGATTGCCTCATGTTCGGTATCGAAGCGCCACCGACTTTGTTAATAGTCGCCCCGAAAATTCACGTCGTTGGGAGCCACGACACCGAATGACAGCACTGCGCGTTCTCTCCGATGCCTTCATTCCGGAATTGCCGAACCACTACAAAGGCAAGGTCCGCGAGAATTATGATCTGCCCGATGGCCGCCGCATCATCATCGCCACCGACCGGCTGAGTGCTTTCGATGTGATCCTGACCGCGATCCCGCTCAAGGGCGAGCTTCTCACCCAGACGGCGCGCTACTGGTTCGAGGAAACCGCCGACATCTGCCCGAACCACGTGCTCGACTATCCCGACCCTAATGTCGTTGTCGGCACCAGGCTCGACATTTTGCCGGTGGAAATCGTCGTTCGCGACTACCTCGCCGGCACCACCAGCACCTCGGTGCTGACGAAATACAAGAACGGCGAACGCGACATGTACGGCATCCGCCTGCCGGACGGACTGCGCGACAATGAGAAGCTGCCTGAGGCCATCATCACCCCGACCAGCAAGGCGCTTGATGGCGGTCATGACGAACCGTTGACGCGAGACGATATCCTGACGCGCGGCCTGTTGTCGGAAGAACAATGGGACACCGTCTCGCGCTATGCGCTGGCGCTGTTTGCGCGCGGCAAGGCGCTGGCCGCCAAACGCGGGCTGATCCTGGTCGACACCAAATATGAATTCGGCACGGACAAGGATGGCACCATCATCCTTGCCGACGAGATCCACACGCCCGACTCCAGCCGCTACTGGCTGGCCGAAAGCTATGAGGAGCGCTTCAAGTCGGGCGAGCGGCCGCAAAGTTTCGACAAGGACTTTATTCGCGCCTGGGTCACGGCGCGTTGCGACCCCTATAAGGACCGTATTCCGAAAATCCCGGCGGAACTGATCGAGCAGACATCGCGGGTCTACACCCAGGCCTTTGAAACCATCACCGGCAAGACTTTCATTGCCGACACCTCGGGAAAGACAGTGCTGGACCGTATTCGCGAGAATTTGAAGCCTTACTTCTGAGAGCGATTGCCTACAGAACCCCCTTGGTCAGCCCGGATGGTTCTTGCGGAGCGCTCCACGTGCCGAGATACGATCCGCACAGGATGAGGGCGAAAGCAGCCAGAATGCCGATACTGAGCGGCTCTGACAGGACGAGCACGCCGGCTGCCACGGCGACGGCGGGCGCCACATAGGTGATGACGACTGCCCGTTCGGGGCCGATCTCCCGCACCAGCAGGAAGTAGGTGGCGAAGGCGATTGCCGTGCAAAACACGCCAAGACTGACAATCGCGCCCACCGCTGTCGTCGACGGCATGACCGCCGGCCAGGCCAACGACGCCGGCCCGGCATAGATCAGCGCGGCCCCCGCCAGGCAGACTGCCGTCAGCGAAGTTGCGGGCACATCGTTCAGCCAGCGCGACGCGATGATCGAACCCAGCGCATAGCAGGCAGCCGCCATGAGAATTTCAATGACCGCGAGAAATCCGCCACCCAGTGTCGGCAGCGCCAGCACAAAGACACCGGCAAAACCGAGGAAAAGGCCTGCCCAGCGGCGCATCCCAAGCCGCTCGTCCGAGCCCATCAGCTTGGAGAGCGCGACGGTCACGGCCGGCGTCATGGCGATCAGCATCCCGGCGGTGGAGCTGTCGATGCTGACTTCGCCATGGGTGATCAGCCCCCATGGCAGGACCATCTCGACCACACAGAATGCAGCGACCGCCAGCCAATGTGTCTTCAGCCATCCGAAATTGCGCTGGACAAGGACGAAGGGCAGCAGCGCCATGGCGCCGACGGCTGTGCGGGCAAAGACCAGGAAGGGCACCGACACCTCGGCGACCGCCAGCTTGATCAACAAATAGGGAATGCCCCACAGCACACTCAGCAGTGCAAACAACAACAGTCCACGCCGCGTCATGACGGCCTCACAGCCAGGAAGGTGGTCCATTCCTCGCGATCGCGGCCGACGTTGAATTCATCCCCGACCAGGACCAGCCCTGCACTTTCGAGACGGGCCGCGAAGTCGTCCCGGCGCCAGTAGACGGTATGATATTCCCCGCTCTTTTCGCCATCGCCAATGCGCATCGAGACCAGGAAGGCGCCGCCCGGCCGCAGCGACGCTGCTATCTTGGCAAGCACCTGGTCGGTCTGTTCGCGTGGCACATGGATCAGGACGCACAAGGCGAGCACCGCATCATAGGGACCGCCGAGATCGTCGGTGATGAGATCGAGAAACTCACCCTGCTTGCCGCGTGCGGCCTGCAGCTCGAGAAATCGCTTTGTCGCGTCGGTGCGCCGAACCTGGACACCGAGCCCTTCGACGAAATCCGCATCGTATCCGGGTCCTGAGCCTACTTCCAGAATCCGGCCGCCTTTGCCGGCGATCTTCACAAGGCGCTTCAGCCATTTCTGTTCTCTCTGGTTCGGAACATGGCGCACCAGTGCGTCGTAACGTTCGGCATAGTCCTCATAGGCGTTGATCGTTTGACGGCTCTTGGCCAGATCCTCGGTCAGCACGGTCATCTTTCCCTCCCTTGCATCGTTGTCGTCAAAGAGCCTGTTAGCGAATGGTGCCGGGAGGCACGCGTCCGTCAAGCATGCCGATATCCCTAAGGAAATGATCCGACAGCGAGCGTTGGTCGAGCAGGCCGCGCTTGCGGGGCCTGAACGGCGCGGTGAAGAGGTCGAGCACCGGGCGGCGAAGCGTGTTGTAGAGAGCGATGGTGGCGGTCATTGCCGTGTCCTCCAAGGGTTTGATCTGATGGACACAGCATGCCGTTTTCCGGTCTTGGTTTCCAATCGAACGTCAAGTACTATGCATCAGGAGGATTGATGCATCATGAGTTGGGAACTGCCGCCATTAGGGGCTATCAGGGTCTTTGAAGCCGCCGCGCGTCTCGGCAGTTTCACCAAGGCGGCCGAAGAACTCGGCATGACCCAGTCCGCCGCCAGCTATCAGATCAAAGTGCTGGAAGAGCGCGCCGGAACGCCGCTTTTCATAAGGAAAACAAGGCAAATTGCCTTGACCGAGGCCGGACAACAGCTGGCGCCGCACGCATCCGGCGCATTCTCGTCGCTCGCCGATGCATGGGTCGCCACCAAGGGTGGAGCCACCGGCGTGCTGTCGGTGACCACCATGGAGACCTTCGCTTCGAACTGGCTGGCCGTGTGGTTGGGAACATTCCAGCTGATGCATCCAGACCTTGCCGTGAAGGTCAACACCTCGCAAGGGCTGGCCGATTTTGCGCGCGGCGACATGGATGTCGGCATTCGCACCGGCAGCGGAAAATGGCCCGGCCTGACCGCGCACTATCTGTTCAAGGCCGACTACACGCCGATGCTCAGCCCAAAACTCGCCGAGAGCGTCGGCGGCATCCACCGCCCCGAGGATCTCTACAAATTGCCGCTATGCTGTGCCGACGATCCCTGGTGGGAAATCTGGTTCAACGCCGCCGGCGTGCCGTTCGAGCCCGATCGCATCATCGTAGGCCCGAAGCTGGGTACGCAGGCTTACGATGCGATGGCGGCGCTGACCGACAAGGGCGCCGCGATCCTCACCAAAAACCTCTACAGCGCCCTCTTGGAAAAGGGCCAGTTGATACAACCATTCGACGTGCTTGGATCGGATGGCGACGGCTATTGGCTGGTGCATCTGGAAAACCGCCGCAACACCCCCAAGATCAAGGTGTTTCGCGACTGGGTGCTCGGGCAAACGGCTGAGATCCGCGAGCGTGAACGGCGCGAACCGCGATAGCGCGCGGGCTCAGTTGGCGTCGGCGACGGTCATCCGCCCGCCTGCCCATGCCCGCCAGGCGCGCTCGTCGCCATGAAAGACGTTGAGATCGATGCGGCCGGTCACGCCATGCGACAGGCCGGAGCCGGAATATTGCCAGAACAGCCATTTGCGGCCGGGATAGACTTTTGAGGGATGCCGCGCCACCGCGCGCAGCCAGAACGGATAATCGAGGAAGGCGCCCTGGAGATTGTCGCGATAGAAATCCGGCGCGGTGTAGATGATGGGCCGCTGGCCGTAATGGCGCTCCAGCTTGTCCATGAACACCTTCATCTTCTCCTGCACCGTCGCGCGTGAAGGACGCCGCTTGCAGGAGGACTCACCGTTCCACTCGACATCGATCACCGGCGGCAATGCGCCTTCGACCCTGGGCACATTGCGGATGAACCAGTCGGCCTGCTCGCCGGCGGTGCGGCACCAGTAGAAGAAATGATAGGCGCCGCGCTTCAACCCGGCGGCGTCGGCATTGCGCCAGTTCTTCATGAACATCGGATCGAGATGGTCGCCGCCATCGGTCGCCTTGATGTAGGCGAAGTTGGCGCCCTGCGCACGCAGCTTGCTCCAATTGACATTGCCCTGCCAGCGCGAGACGTCGACGCCGTGCACGGCAAGGTAACGCGGCGAAGCCTTGCCGAAATTGATCGGCTTGGCATCGCGAAAGCCGTAGCGGGTTACAGGCGAGGCCAGCATTGCGGGTGCCGCGCGGCTCAGCCGCCTCGGCGGTGACATCAGAGCGACCGGCTCGAGCTGCGGCTTGGCGTTCCCCGAAGACGTACCCGCCAGCAGAGCCTCTTCTTCCTGCACCATGGAAAAGGGCGGCGCGTTGTCGGCGACGGAATTGTCGACCACCAGATCCGACCGCATCGGCGCGAGGTCGGCTGTCTCCACAGGAACCGATGTGACCGGCGCGCTCGGCCGCACAACCGAACTGGTCGTCTCGTTGGACGGTTGCAAGGCATCGACGCCCGACGTGGACGAGCAGCCGGCAAGGCACAGCGATGCCAAAACAAAACTGACGACGGCTGAAATCCGCATCTGGACCTGTACGCAAAACACAACAGACCGAAGGCAGAACGACGCCGCCGGACAAACCGGCTTCGATTACTAACGAGAAATTACCAACAAAGTTTGAATCAAGTTGTTAGGAAATGGCCTGGGTATGTTCGGCGGCCATAGCCTGCCTTCGTCATTCTAGGGCGAAGCAGTCGCGAAGCGACGTCGCGGAGACCCTAGAATCCATGCCGCTACATCAACGGCATGGAGGCGGTGCAGAGTTGAGTTTGGCCGGGCGGATCGAGCAAGGAAGCCATTCTCGACCGCGATATATTTTGGCCGGCGTCACGGCATGGATCCTCGGGTCAAGCCCGAGGATGACGAAGGTCATAGTCCTACCGGCCCAGCCAATTCTGCAAACAGCTCTTGGCCACCACATGCGCCGGCGGCACCGATGGCTCGTCAACAGCCGGGCGGCGCGCTCGTTCAAGCAGGAGCCGCACCTGTTCGGGGCGCACACGGTCGCGCTCCATCACAAGCAGGACCATCGGATCGCTCAAAAGCTCGTCCAGTGTGTTGATTCTGTCGCTCATCGGTCGTCTCCTCGAATGCTAGACCCGCAGCCGATAGATAGGCAGCCAATCATGGCCCGCCAATGACGCTTTGCCGGCTATGTCGTGGTTTCGGCATTAAATTCTGATGAGGCCGCCCGTCTGCCTTCTTCCACAGGGGGAGACGGCAGAACCCAGTTGCACGACGTCAAGCCAACCGCTTTTCGGCGAAGCTACTTCGTTTCGCTGACGATCTCGTCCCAAGTCTTCACCTTGGTCTCGCCATTGAGGAAGGGCAGTGCCGCAGCCGTCAGTTCCGGCGCGAAGAAGACATCGTAGTGGGTGCGGTTGGGAATGATGGCCAGCCGGTTCTGCGACAGGTTCTCGCGCATCCAGCCGGCATCCTTCAAGCCGCCGCCGAGCATCTGATAGAACTTGATCTCGTGCTCGGGCTTGTACATGTCGCTGTCGCCATAGGCGAGCATGACCGGCATCTTCAGCTTGGCCACATCGGCGGAATAGTCATAGTCCTGGCGCATGAAGTTGCCGAGAGCGTCGAGCAGTTTCGGGAAGTCGTCAGGATGCGGCGCCACCGCGACGTAGGATTTGTACATTGGCGTGTCCTTCATGAAATCGGCCGCAGCAGCACTCACCTGCGCCTGCTGGCCGCGCATCTCGTCATAGAAGCCATTGGCAGCGAAGCCGGCCGACACCAGGACCAGCCGGCGCACCGCTTCCGGATGCTGGACCGCCATGCGGAAGGCAACGCCACCGCCCATCGAATAGCCCATCACGTCTACCTTGTCGTAGCCGAGCGCCTTGACGATTGCCGCCATGTCGTCGCCCATTCCCTCCAGGCTGAAGGGCCGTTCGCCGAGCGCGGTGCGACCGTGGCCCTGCAGGTCGACGGCAATGACGGCGCGGTTCTCCGCCAGTTTTGGCAGCAGCGGCGCGAACATGTCCGACGTGCCGAGGCCGCCATGCAGCAGAAGCAGCGGCTCGCCCTTGCCATAGATGGCGTAGAAATAGTTCAGGCCGTCGATCGGCAGCAGGCCGGACTTTTCCGGCTTCGGCATGGCTGTCGCTTCGGTGGTCATGGCGGGCTTGGTCTCCTCTGCATTGGCTGAGCCGGGTGCAGCAAACAAGGCTGCAACCGAGGCAAGAATGGCGAAGCAAATCGATCTGGACATGTCGGTCTCCTCAGGTTGTGCCCCAAGGACGGGCGAGCATGGCGCATGCCGACAGGACCTGCGAAAAAATCTGCGGAGCGATGAAATACCTGCGGTTGTTGATCGGTCGAAGGCTAGTGGCGCTTGGCTTGCACCAGATAGGCGTCGATCTCGGTTTCGCCGAGCCATTTGGCGGCTTCCAGCCGATGCAGGCCCTCGACGAGGATATGGCGCTTGCCGTCATGGCGGACCTGGATCGGCGTCTTCATGCCGTTTTCCAATATGTCTTCGGCCAAATGCCGAACCGTTTCGGGATGCAGCGTCTTCTTGCGCGCCGTCGGCACGTAGATGTCGTCGACCTTGACCTTCTGCACTCTCAGCATGCCGGCTCCCGAGGCGGACAATACCGCCTCGCCTGAGATAGTCGCTTTGCCGGGTGCGGCCAAGGGCGGCTAAGCAATTGCTGGCCCGATCGTTTCCATTTGACGCTTGGCCGGTGGATAGCCGAAATGGCGGCCTGTCACTTTTCCGGTGTCCATGACCCATCTGCCCACCGAATTTCCCGATTTCGGACTGACGCCCGAGCAGCGCCGCGAGGCGGTGCGCGGACATTACTACGAATGGCCGGGAATGGATGGCGAGCGCGGTGAAATCTGGTGTTATTCGGACCGCTTCTCCTACCGCGCCGGCGAGACTGTGACGCTCCATGTCAGCTCGACGGCGCCGCGCTTCAGTATTGTCATTGTCCGCGACGGCGGCAGCGAGACAAAGGTCTTCGAGCAAACGGGGCTTTCGGCGCGTTGGCAGGACACGCTCGACCAATGCTCGGTCGAAGGCTGCGGCTGGGAGGCGTCTTTCGAATTTCGCATTGGCGATGACTGGCCATCCGGCGCCTACCGGCTGACGCTGACGGCGGACGGACGCGAGCCCATCCATTGCCACCACCTCATCATCGTCGCGCCCCTGCCCGGCAAAAAACCTGGCCGGGTGCTGCATGTCGCGTCGACCGGCACCTGGCTTTCCTACAACACATGGGGCGGCTCCAATGCTTATCAGGGCATTACCGGGCCGGGCCGCGACCAGTATGCGCGCATGGTGTCGACGCAGCGGCCATGGTGCCGTGGCTTCGTCGTGCTGCCCAAGGACGCGCCGCGCGTGCCGCTAGAGGTTGCTGTGCCGCCCAAGACGGTGCCGCGTTATCCTCATATGGAATGGGCTTTTGCCACCGGGCATTCGAAGAAATACACCTCGTCGGGCTGGGCGAGTTATGACAGCCACTTCTTCCGCTTTGCCGAGCGCGCCGGCTACGGCGTCGATCTCGCCAGCCAGCACGATCTGCATTTTTCGCCCGAAATCCTCGATGGTTATGACTGTGTCGTCTTCGTCGGCCATGACGAATACTGGACCTGGGAAATGCGCGACGCCGTCGACGCTTATGTCGAGCGCGGCGGCCATGCGGCGCGCTTTGCCGGCAATTTCATGTGGCAGACCAGGCTTGAGGACGAAGGCCGCCGGCAGGTCTGCTACAAATACCGGGCACGTGCCGAAGACCCGGCTTACCTCCAAGGCGGCGACGTCACCCGCGCCACCAATTCATGGGAAGCGCCGGAGATCGGCCGCCCCGGCTCGGCAACCTTCGGCCTCAACGCCACGCGCGGCGTCTATGCCGGTTGGGGCGGTTGCGCGCCACGCGGCGTGCGCGGCTTTCCGGTCTACCGGCCCGAACACTGGGCCTTTGCCGGCACCGGCATCTACTATGGCGACCTGCTCGGCGCCGACAGCCACGTCTACGGCTACGAGGTCGACGGGCTCGATTTCGAGATCCGTGGCGGCCTGCCCTACCCGACATCGGACAGTGGAGCGCCCGATGGCCTGCAGGTGCTGGCCGTCGGCATGGCCAGCCAGGTCGAGGAAAGCGCTGATATCCCAATCGAGGACCAGTTCCTCACCGACGAAGACGGCCGCTTCACAGCCGAGACGCTGTTCGGCGAAGCCACCGACGCCAATCTCGAAAAAGTCAAACGCGGCAACGGCATGATCGTCAATTTCCCGCGCGGCAAGGGCGAGGTTTTCCACGCCGGAAGCTGCGAATGGGTCGCAGGCCTGTTCAGGCAGGACCCGATGGTCGAACGCGTGACCAGGAATGTAATCGACCGCTATCTCGGAAAGTCCTGACATGCAGAAACCTGCCGCACCCGAAGCCCGCCGCGCGTCGCATCTGTTCTATCTCTCCAGCCTGCGCCGGCCGCTGATAGACCGCGCCGAAGGCATCTATATGTGGACGCAGGACGGTCGACGTTTCATCGACGGATCGAGCGGCCCGATGGTCGCCAATATCGGGCATTCCAACCGCAACGTGCTGGACGCCATGAAGCGGCAGATGGACCGCGCCACCTTCGCCTACAGGCTGCATTTCGAAAACGAACCGGCCGAAGAATTGGCGCGCGAACTGGCCGGGAAACTGCCCGAAGGCATGGACCGCATCTTCTTCGTGTCCGGCGGTTCGGAAGCGACGGAATCCTGCATCAAGCTGGCGCGGCAATGGGCTGTCGCCACAGGCCAATCCAAGCGCTGGAAGGTAATCACCCGTTTCCCTTCCTACCACGGCGGCACGCTGGGGTCGCTTTCGATCACCGGCGACGATGCGTTGGCGGAAACGTTCGAGCCGATGATGCGGGTGATGCCGACTGTGCCGGCGCCGAATGCGTGGCGCGACCGCGATAATCTCTCGATGGAGCAGCGCGGCATCCGCTACGCCGACATGCTTGAGGAGAAAATCCTCGCCGAAGGCCCGGAGAGTGTCGTCGCCTTCATCATGGAACCGATCGGGGGTGCCGCCACCGCGGCCCTGGTGGCGCCGGACAGCTACTATTCACGCATCCGCGAAATCTGCGACCGCTACGGCATCCTGCTCATCCATGACGAAGTGATGAGTGGCGCCGGGCGCACCGGAAAATTCCTCGGCGGCGATCACTGGAACTGCAAGCCCGATATCGTTGCGCTGTCGAAGGGGCTTGGCTCCGGCTATGCGCCGCTTGGCGCGCTCGCCGCCCCGATGCGTCTGGTCGAGCCGCTGCTGGCCTCGGGCGGCTTCCAGCATGGCCACACCTATGCCGGCAATCCGCTGGCATGCGCGGCCGGGCTTGCTGTGCTCGGCGAGATGGACCGGCTTGACCTCATCGCCAACGCCGCCGCCATGGGCGACGTGCTGATGGACGGGCTGAAGGGTCTGGCGAAGCGGTTTCCCTTCATCGCCGACGTGCGCGGCAAGGGCCTGCTCACCGGCGCCCAGATGGTCGCCGATCCCGAGACGCTACGGCCGATCGACCAGAGCAAGAAGGCCACGCAGCGCCTGCTCGACCTCGCCTATGAACGCGGGCTGATTATCTATGGCCGCCGGGTCAAGGGCGATGTCGATGGCGACAATTTCATGGTGGCGCCGCCAATGATCGTCACGGCCGAGCAGGTCGGCGAAATCATTTCAATCATTGGCGACTCGCTGGAGGTTCTGGCCGCCGAACTCGACCTGCCGGTCGAAGGCTGAGGGGCGAAAAAATGGCGCCGAGGAAAGTTATTATCACCTGCGCGGTCACCGGTTCGGTGCACACCCCATCCATGTCGCCCTATCTGCCGGTGACGCCGGACCAGATCGCGACCGATGCCATTGCGGCGGCCGAAGCCGGCGCCTCGATCCTGCACCTGCACGCCCGCGATCCCAGGGACGGCCGTCCGACCGCCGATCCTGACGTGTTCATGCAATTCCTGCCGCGCATCAAGCAGGCGACCGATGCTGTCATCAACATCACCACCGGTGGCTCATCGCTGATGACGCTGGACCAGCGGCTGGCGGCGCCGCTGCGGGCCGAGCCCGAAATGTGCTCGCTCAACATGGGCTCGATGAATTTTGCGCTGTTCCCGATGCTCGACAAGCCAAGGGAGTGGCAGCACGAGTGGGAACCGAAACTGCTCGAAGCCACGCGCGACACCATCTTCAAAAACACCTTTGCCGATATGGAAGGCGTGCTCGAAAAGCTCGGCAAGGGCTGCGGTACGCGCTTCGAGTTCGAATGCTACGATGTCGGCCATCTCTATTCGCTGGCGCATTTTCGCGACCGCGGACTGGTGTCCGGGCCGCTCTTCATCCAGTTCGTGCTTGGCATTTTGGGCGGCATCGGCGCCGATCCCGACAATCTCATCCACATGAAGCGCATCGCCGACAAATTGTTCGGCGACAGCTACCAGTTCTCGCTGCTCGCCGCCGGCCGCAACCAGATGCCGCTGATCTCGATTGCGGCTGCGATGGGCGGCAATGTCCGCGTCGGGCTGGAGGACAGTCTTTACGATGGAAGGCAGCTGGCGAAATCCAATGCCGACCAGGTGCGCAGGATACGTGGCATTCTCGATGGGTTGTCGCTGGAGGTTGCAACACCGACGGAGGCGCGTGACATGCTGGCGCTGAAGGGCGGTGATCGGGTGGCGTTTTGAGATGATTGAGATGACGGTGCCCAGTCGCACCCCCCTCTGTCCTGCCGGCCATCTCCCCCTCAAGGGGGGAGATTGGATGTCGTCACGGCCTTCGCAAACCTCCAACGGTGCAGGATGGACCGCAGCGCAGAAACTGCTGATCTCCCCCCTTGAGGGGGAGATGTCCGGCAGGACAGAGGGGGGTACCTGGACGCCTTGCCTATCATGAGCAGCACTCCCCAAGTCACCCTCCGTCCCGGCACCATCGACGACGTCGGCACCATCCACGCCGCGCTGCACAAGCTCGGCACCCATATCGGTGCGCATCAGGAGATCACCTCCACCGCCGACGACCTCCGCCGTTACGGTTTCGGCGAAAAACCCGCCTTCTCCACCCTGATTGCCGAGATCGGCGGCGAGTTTGCTGGGCTCTGCCTGCATTTCCCGATCTTCTCGACCTGGATGGGACGGCCCGGCGTCTACATCCAGGACCTTTATGTCGAGGACCGCTTTCGCGGCCGCAAGGTCGGCGAAAAACTGCTGCGTTGCGTCGCGCGCGACTGCCGCAGGGATGGCGGAGCCTATCTCAGGCTGTCGGTCGATACCGACAATGAAAGCGCCAAAGCCTTCTATGAGAAGCTCGGCATTGGCTGGGCGCATTACGAGCAGACGCAGAAGATCGTCGGCGAGGCCTTTTTCGCCTTTGCCGATGCAGCGCAGGATGGGGAAACGGAATGAAAGCTTTCTTTGCCGAGGAGCAGACACGCCATGACCCCAAGGCCTTCCTGTCGAGCGGCGCGCCGCAGCCCAATCCTGAACAACCGGCGCGCGCCGAGCGATTGTTAGCCGGCGCAAGATCAGCCGGATTGACGATCGAACGCCCCAGGGATCACGGCCTCGGCCCGGTTGCTGCGGTGCATACGCCGGAGTATCTCTCGTTCCTCGAACATATCTTCGCGCGCTGGCAGCGCATCGAGGGCGCCTCGGCGGAAGTCATCCCCAACATCCATCCCATTGGTCGTACAGGGTCGTATCCGGCCTCGGCGGTGGGCCAAGCCGGTTACCACATGGCCGACACCGCCTGCCCGATTTCAGCCGAGACCTGGCAGAGCGCGCTATGGAGCGCCTGGAGCGCGGTCGAGGCCGCAGAGACGGTGATATCAGGCGCGCCGGCCGCCTATGCACTCTGCCGGCCGCCCGGCCACCACGCCTTCGCCGATGTCGCCGGCGGCTTCTGCTTCATCAACAATTCGGCGGTCGCGGCCCAGATGTTGCGCAAACAGGCCGCGCGGGTGGCGATCCTCGACGTCGACCTGCATCACGGCAATGGGACACAAGGCATCTTTTACGCACGGCCCGATGTGCTCACCGTCTCGCTGCATGCTGACCCCGTGCGCTTCTATCCGTTCTTCTGGGGGCATGCCGACGAACGTGGCGAAGGGCCGGGCCTCGGCTATAATTTCAACCTGCCATTGCCGCGCAAATCCGCCGATGCGGCGTTTCTCGAAGCGCTGGAAGTTGCGTTCCAGCGCATCCGCGCGTTCTCGCCGGACGCACTTGTCGTGGCGCTCGGTCTTGATGCGTTTGAGGGCGATCCGTTTGGTGGGCTTTCGGTGACCACGCCCGGCTTCTCGCGCATCGGCGAGGCGATTGCAAAACTCGGCCTGCCGACGGTGATCGTGCAGGAAGGCGGCTATCTCTGCGACGCGCTCGGCGACAATCTCACCGCTTTCCTCACCGGCTTCGGCGGCAAACAGCGATAGCTGACTAGCGCTGTTGCCTCAGCATGGCGATGACCCGATGCACGCTTTCCAGCGTCTCGTCGATTTCGGCCGCCGTGTTGTAATGCGCAATGCCGATGCGCACGACGCCCTGCTCGGCCGGAATGCCGAGTTGATGGACGATCTCCCAGGCGTAGTTGTGGCCCGACCACAGAAAAATGTTTTCGGCATTCATCTGCCGCACGATCGTTTCCGGCACGATGCCGTCGACCGTGAAGGATACGGTCGGCACGCGCTCGCTCACGCGTTCGGGATCGGTAATGCCGCGAATGGTCAGACCCTCAATGTCGGACAGCCCTTCGATCAACCTGAGCGCCAGCGGGTTCTCGTGGGCAATCGCGACTTCAAATGCCTTGGCGATTTTGCGTCTCCGCGAACCGCCCTCACCCGCTGCGGCACCGAGATCGGCGAAGTAATCCACCGCTGCCGTAAGGCCTGCCATCAGCTCGATCTGCGGCGTGCCGAGTTCGAAGCGCTCCGGCAGATCGTTGGACGAGCAACGGCATTTGTAGGGCTGCAGCGCATCGATGACGTCGCGGCGTCCCCAAAGGATGCCCATATGCGGGCCGAAGAATTTGTAGGCCGAGCAGACCAGGAAGTCGCAGCCGAGGTCCTGTACATCGACCAGTCCGTGCGGCGCGAACTGCACGGCGTCGACATAGACCAGTGCGCCAGCCTGTTTGGCTATTCGCGTCAGCGCCTTGACCCGGTTGATCGAGCCGGTGAGGTTCGAGGCATAGTTCAGGGCGACAAGCTGTGTCTTGTCGGAGAGCAGAGCGCTGAGAGCTGTCTCTTCGACCTGCCAGCTCTTCTCATCGAAGGGCAGGAAGCGCAGGACGAGGCCGAGGTCTTCGGCCAGCTGCAGCCAGGGCGAGACATTGCCCTCATGGTCCATGCGGGTGACGATGATCTCGTCGCCCGGCGTGAAGCCGCGACCGAGCGTGCGCGACATGTGATAGGTCAGCGTCGTCATGTTGGCGCCGATGATGATTTCCTCATGGCTCGCGGCACCGAGAAAATCGGCCATCGCCGCATGCGCGTCGTCGACCACTTGTTGCGCCGCTATGGTGGTTTCGAAATAGCCGCCGAGATTGGCATTGGTGGTCAAGAGGCAGCGCGCCACCGCATCGGCGACCGCTTGCGGCACCTGTGTGCCGGCCGGATTGTCGAGATAGATGCGCCGGCGGCCTTTGTTGGTCAGGTCCAGAGCCGGAAATTTCCCCCTGACGGTCTCGATCGGAAAATCCATTGCTGTCCCCTTCCCCTTGTCTTTGCTCGGCAATTCCATCCGGATGGCCCGCTTATGGGCAGGGATTGCCGACGCGCTGGTGGATAGCGTCGACAGCCTTCTGCATCTCGTCAGTCCAGGTCACGTCGACCGATGACAGCGCCATCTCGAGCTGCGCAATGGTCGTCGCGCCGATGATGTTGGAGGTAACAAAGGGCCGGCTCGATACATAGGCGTTGGCAAACAGCGCCGGCTCGAGGCCGAAGGAGCGCGCCAGCTCATTGTATTCGAGCTGCGCTTCCGCGGCATTCGGCGTCTCGTAACGCTGGCCGCGGTTGAAAAGCTGCGAGCGCGAGCCCTGCGGCCGCGCGCCATGGTCGTATTTGCCGGTGAGATATCCTTGCGCCAGCGGCGAATAGGCAAGAAAGCCAACCTCTTCGCGCGCGCAGACTTCGGCGAGATTCACCTCAAACGTGCGGTTGACGAGGTTGTAGGCGTTTTGCAGCGAAACAACGCGCGGGCCGACGCCCTTGTCGGCCTCGGCGATGAACCGCATGACGCCCCAGGAGTTTTCGTTCGACAGGCCGAGATGGCGGATTTTTCCAGCCTTCACCAGTTCATCGAAGACGGCCAGCGTCTCGGCAATCGGAGTCTCGCCGGCCGGCGCGCCAACCGCGTCGGCACGGCGCGGCGTGGCGCCGACACGGGTCGGATTGGCACCCCAGGGGATGTCGCGCTCCGGCCAATGGATCTGGTAGAGGTCGAGATAGTCGGTGCCGAGCTTGGCCAGCGATTTATCGATGGCGTCAAGAATGTCGGCGCGCACCAGTTTCGACGGACGGCCGCCGCGAAACCAGCTGTTGGCGGTGCGTCCCACCACTTTCGAGGCCAGAATGACCTTGTCGCGGTTGCCGTTGGCCTTCATCCAGCTGCCGATGATCTTTTCCGTGCGCCCTTGCGTCTCGGCCTTGGGCGGGATCGGGTAGAGCTCGGCGGTGTCGATGAAATTGACGCCGCGCGCAAAGGCCAGATCCATCTGCGCGTGGCCTTCGGCCTCGGTGTTTTGCTCTCCCCAGGTCATCGACCCCAGGCAGATCTGGGTAACAAGAAGATCGGTCCGACCGAGACGGCGTTTGTGCATGGAATTTTCTCCGGCGGGAATTTTGGCGCGGCAGCGCTGGAAGGAAGCCGTATCTATAGGGAAAGCAGCCGCGCTCTCCAAGCCTCAGCAGGCCGACTTTTGCGTGAACCGGAGAAAAGTCAGCGCCGGGCGCCCGCCAAAGCGCGCCGTTTGGCCTCGTCGATCAGCATGTTGGCGACCTGCATGCGGATCATCGCGCGCTGGCGCAGATGCGGGGCGACCCGGTCGGGATGGTTGGCGAAGGCAAAGCTGCGGCGCATCCGGCCAAGATCGGCGTTCTTGACGGGATGGTCGAGGCCAAGTTCGACGGCAATCGCGTCCGGGTCGATCGGCGGCAGCTTTTCCTCGGGCTTTGTCTCTTCGCCGGCGAGCGCCAGCTTGGCATGATCGAGAAGGGCTGCGAATTCGGCGGCGAGATCGGCGCCCGCCTCGCGATATTCGGCGGCGAAGGTTTCGCCGGAGACTTTGATGCGGCCGGAATGAAGCTCGTCGGCCACGGAGAGATAGTCGAACGGGATCGACGGCCGCGCGCCCGTATCACCGCTCGTCTCCTCGCCGTCCTTGTCGGAGGCGACGAACAGATCGTCGAGCAAGGAAGCGAAATCCCGCTTGGCGCCGATGTCAGCCTCCCTCTCGTTTTGCGCATGCGAACAGAGCCGGTCGCACCATAGAACCGGCTCGTTAAAAATGAATGCCGTTGATCTTAACCAGTTTAGACGTTCGCCAAGCTGACTAAGCCAGTTTTGCTGGCTGCTGATGCAAGCTCAACAAAAAGCCGGACTGCATTTTCATGCAGTCCGGAAATTCGCCAGGAGTGGCGAGGAAAAGCCGGCCATGTGCCAGCGTCTATGCATACGGGCGGGACGCGCCAGAAGTTTCACATGGGCCAATTGTGCCGAAAAAAAATTGCATGGCATGGCTGCCATGCAAATGCTGCACTGCACAATCTTCACAATTTTCCTATATTCGGGATCGTGGAGGATTAACAAGGGGCCGAATCATGGGGTTCTTCACTGAAATGTTTGCTCGTCCGCGTCCGCAAGAGCATCAGCGTTACCGCTCCGCACTGGCGCTGCTGCATTCGATGAGCAATGCCGACCGCGCCGACATCGGCATCAAGCCGGCCGACTTCCCGCGTATCGCCCGCGAAATGTCTGTGCGCTGATCAGGTGGCGCCGAACTTCTCAGAAGTGCCAGCTTTTCAGAAGTGCTTATCGCGCTCGAACGGGCCGAAGCGGATGCCTGACGTGACGAGGTAGGCCGCCGACCAGCCCATGATCAGGAAGCCGGCGATGCCTTCCATCGCCGCCAGCAGCCGCCACTCGGGCGACGGCGCCACGTCGGTAAAGCCGATCGTGGCGAAAGCCGAGGCCGAGAAATAGAAGGCCGTGTCGAAATTCGCGAAAGCGCCGACCGCGACCATGCCGGCGGCCCAAAGCGCCAGTTCGACGCAGACAAGCACGAACATGCCGAGCGCCAGCACCGCCAGCGCAACGACTTTTCCCGCTCGACTGCCGTCCAGCCAGGAACGCGCCAGCAGGTAAGCGATGATCTGCGTCAGCAAGATCAGCCCGCCGGCGTGCACCAGAAATGTCACCACATCGAAGACTGTCGCTAGCAGCAGATTGGCAAGCACGGCTGACCCTTTCCCGAGCCGGTCGGCCTATTAGAGCAATTCCAGGAAAAGTGTGAGCGGTTTTCCGTCCGGAATTGCGTCAAAACAAAGAGATAGAGCGGATCGCCGTTTCCGTGAAACGGTGAAACGCTCTAGCCGATGGTGTGCTATCTGCGTCAAGAAAGCAGACATTTTGCCTCATCTGGCAGTTGATGGGTCGGCTAAAACCTGAAAGCTTGGCCAAAACCTGAAAGCTTGGACTAAAATTGCATGGGAGGAATTGCCTGATGAAAACCCGCGCCGCAGTCGCTGTCGCCGCCGGAAAGCCGCTGGAGATCATGGAGGTCGACCTCGACGGACCGCGCGAAGGCGAGGTGCTGGTCGAGATCAAGGCGACCGGCATCTGCCACACTGACGAGTTCACGTTGTCGGGCGCCGACCCGGAAGGCCTGTTTCCGGCCATCCTCGGCCATGAGGGCGCCGGCGTTGTCGTCGATGTCGGCAAGGGCGTGACGTCTGTAAAAAAGGGCGACCACGTCATTCCGCTCTACACGCCGGAATGCCGGCAGTGCCCTTCCTGCCTGTCGAGGAAGACCAATCTGTGCACCGCCATCCGCGCCACGCAGGGCCAGGGCCTGATGCCGGATGGCTCGTCGCGCTTCTCGATCGGCAAGGACAAGATCTTTCACTATATGGGCTGCTCGACCTTCTCGAACTTCACCGTGCTGCCCGAGATCGCGCTGGCCAAGGTCAACCCGGACGCGCCCTTCGACAAGATCTGCTACATCGGCTGCGGCGTCACCACCGGCATCGGTGCGGTGATCAACACAGCCAAGGTCGAGCAAGGCGCGACCGCGGTAGTCTTCGGACTCGGCGGCATCGGTCTCAATGTCATTCAGGGCCTGAAACTTGCCGGTGCCGACATGATCATCGGCGTCGACCTCAACAACGACAAGAAGGAATGGGGCGAGCGCTTCGGCATGACGCATTTCGTCAACCCGAAGGAGATCGATGGCGACATCGTCCCTCACCTCGTCAACTTGACCAAGCGCGGCGCCGACCAGATCGGCGGCGCCGACTACACATTCGACTGCACCGGCAACACCAAGGTGATGCGCCAGGCGCTGGAAGCCTCGCATCGCGGTTGGGGCAAGTCGGTCGTCATCGGCGTCGCCGGCGCCGGCCAGGAGATTTCGACACGGCCGTTCCAGCTCGTCACCGGCCGCACCTGGATGGGCACCGCCTTCGGTGGCGCGCGCGGCCGCACCGACGTGCCGAAAATCGTCGACTGGTACATGGACGGCAAGATCCAGATCGACCCGATGATCACCCATTTGCTGAAGCTGGAAGACATCAACAAGGGTTTTGACCTCATGCATGAGGGCAAGTCGATCCGAAGCGTGGTGGTCTATTGAAGGAGGTTCGAATTCGCTTCGTCGATCCTGAGAAATCGACGATCCATCGAATACGGAACTTTGGCGAGGATCTTTGGCGCGGCTTTCGCGAAGAAAAGCGCGTCACGATCAATCTGGAGGAGATTGACCGTGCGCAGGATGAGATCGCCTACCTCGTACGTGGTGCGTTTCTAAGGAGGAGCCTGACCGAAGTGCACCGTCTTCTGAAGATGCACTTCATGGAAAATGAGGTGGTCATCGAGACCTGATCGAGATGACAAAACAGGGAGGAAATAAAATGCCTGAAAAACTGCATCCGAAAATCGACAATGGCTTGCCCAAGGAAACCGCGAGCTTTGCCGGCGGCACGCTGGTGTGCGCCTGCACCAGCAAGCCGGTGAAGGTGAAGGTCAAGGGCCAGATCGCCCACAACCATGCCTGCGGCTGCACCAAATGCTGGAAGCCGGAAGGCGCAGTGTTCTCGGTCGTGGCTGTCGCCGGCACCGGCGACGTCACCGTCACCGAGAATGGCGACAAGCTGAAGGTGGTCGACCCCTCAGCACTGATCCAGCGCCATGCCTGCACCGGCTGCGGCGTCCACATGCACGGACCGGTCGAGCGCGACCATCCGTTCAAGGGCCTGTCCTTCATCCATCCCGAGCGTTTTGAGGAAGACGGCTGGTCGCCGCCGGGCTTCACCGCCTTCGTCTCGTCGATCATAGAATCCGGTGTCGACCCCAAGCGCATGGATGGTATTCGCGGCCAATTGAAATCGATCGGCCTCGAGCCCTATGACTGCCTCAACCCCGGCCTGATGGACTATATCGCCACCTGGACGGCGAAGAAGTCCGGCGCGCTGCCGGCCTGACAGCCGAGATTTCTGACATGGGGCCGGGTAATATGCCGGCCCCATGTTCGTTTTGGAGAGACAATGCCCGCACCCGCCATCTACGTCGACGCCGACGCCTGCCCGGTCAAAGCCGAGGTCGAGAAGGTCGCCGAGCGCCATGGCGTCGTCGTCACCTACGTCTCCAATGGAGGCTTGCGTCCCTCGCGCGATCCGATGATCCGCAACGTCGTCGTTTCCAAAGGTGCCGACGCCGCCGACGACTGGATCGTGGAGAACGCAAAACCCAACGACATCGTGATCACCGCCGATATCCCGCTGGCAGCCCGTACAGTCGCGCTCGGCGCCCATGTGCTGGGGCCGACCGGCCGCCCGTTCACCCCAGAAACCATCGGCATGGCGGTGGCGATGCGCGATTTGAAGCAGCATCTGCGCGAGACCGGCGAGAGCAAGGGCTACAATGCCAGCTTTGCGCCACAGGACCGCTCGCGCTTCCTCGGCGAGCTCGACCGCATCTTGCGGCGGGCGCTCAAATCCGTCACACCGGAATAGAAACGGCACCAGAGGCCGGCCTATGGCGACAGACGTCCCGATCACAAACCCGTTGCACCGGCACAAGCAATTCCTGGTGTCGGCCTGCGTCGGTATACCGGCACTGGTGATCGCATTGATGGCGGGCCTGCCGCTTGCCTACTCCGTCTCGATCGCCGCCGACGCCTTCTTCGTGGTCTTCATCGCGCTGGTCATCGCCAAGATGCCGCTGCTGTCCGGCCGCTATCTCAGCAAGAACGCGCGCGAGGTCGACCTGCCGGTGCTGAGCATTTTTGCCATCACGCTGGGCGTCGTCAGCATCGCCATCGTTCTGTTGTTCTTGCTGATCAACCATAGGGATCGCGACCCCATCGAACTCGGTATCGCGATGCTGTCGATCCCGCTCGGCTGGTTCACCATCCATGCCATGGCGGCCCTTCACTATGCGCATGTCTACTGGATGGACGGCGACGCGGTCGATGCCGAGACCAAGAAGAAAATGCCGGTCGGCGGCCTCGATTTTCCCGGCAGCAAACGGCCGGATGGCTGGGATTTCCTCTATTTCGCCACGGTGATCGGCATGACCGCGCAGACCGCCGACACAGCCATCACGACCTCGCACATGCGCCGCGTCGTGCTTGTCCATTCGATCCTGTCGTTCTTTTTCAATACGGTCATCGTCGCCGCCGTCGTCAACCTCGCCGTCAGCCTCGGCAGTCCGTAATAAAGAACGTGCCCGTAATAAAAACGTGATCGCATGAAACATCGCTTTCGATAGCGACGTATTGGGAGGACAAGGGCGAGCGCGGCCATGCCGGGATCGCGCAGCCGGAAGGCAAGGAAAAAGATGAACACCATTGCCAGGAGCGAACCCAGCGCAGACGCCGATGCCGCCGCGCCGAAGGATACGACGCTGATCTACCGCCAATCGCGCTGGACGCGTCTGACGCACTGGCTGTGGGCGATCTCGCTGTTCTTCATGCTGTTGTCCGGCCTGCAGATCTTCAACGCCCGGCCGCAGCTCTACATCGGCAAAGAATCGGGATTTGAATACAACAACACCGTCTTCGCCATCGGCGCCGAGAACACCGCGACCGGTCCGCGCGGCTACACCGAAATCTTCGGCCATCGCTTCGACACCACCGGCGTGCTCGGCTGGTCGGGTCCCGCCGGCCGGGAGACGTCGCGCGCCTTCCCGTCCTGGGCGACGATCCCGTCCTACTACGATCTCGGCACCGCCCGCGTCGTCCACTTCTTCTTCGCCTGGATACTGACGACGACGTTGGTCGTCTGGCTGATCGCCAGTCTCATCAACGGCCATCTGCGTCGCGATCTGGCGCCGCGCCTCGGCGATCTGAAGCGCCTTCCCCAGGACATTATCGACCACGCCAAGCTGAGGTTCCACCACACCCGCGAGTACAACACGCTGCAGAAAATGGCCTATGGCGGCGTGCTGTTCGTGCTGTTGCCGCTGATGATCATCACCGGCCTTGCCATGTCGCCGAGCATGAATGCGGTGCTGCCCTGGCTCAATGACCTGCTCGGTGGCCGGCAGACGGCGCGCACCATCCATTTCACGGTGATGGTGCTGCTGATCGGCTTCTTCATCATCCACATGCTGATGATCCTCGCCGCCAGCCCGATCAACGAACTGCGCTCGATCATCACCGGCTGGTACCGCACCGACCCACCGGCGCATGGCGACACCGAGAGGAGCAACTGACATGGCCAAGTTCGAAATCAGCCGGCGAAAGTTCCTGACCTCGGCCAGCCTCGGGGTTTCCAGCATCATGCTTTCGGGCTGCGATGCTTTCGACAGCCAGCTCGGCATGGGCGATGGCCTGCGCAGTTTCCTCGAAAACGCCAACGGACTGACATACCGTGCGCAGCGCCTGCTTGCCGGGCACGACACACTGGCGCCGGAATTCAGCGAGGCCGACATCCGCCAGCCGCAGCGCCCGAACGGCATCACCGCGCCCGATGACGACACCTACAAGGGCCTGCTCGCCAACAATTTCGCCGATTGGCGGCTGGAAGTGGCGGGCTTGGTCGAAAAGCCGCTGTCGCTCAGCCGCGAACAGTTGCAGAACATGCCAAGCCGCACCCAGATCACCAGGCATGACTGCGTCGAAGGCTGGAGCTGCATCGCCAAATGGACCGGCACGCCGCTGTCGCTGGTGCTCGACCAGGCGGTGGTCAAGCCTGAGGCGCGCTACGTCATGTTCCATTGCCTCGACACGATCGACCGCAGCCTCTCCGGCGAGATCAAATATTATGGCACCATCGACCTTATCGACGCCCGTCACCCGCAGACGATCCTGGCCTATGGCCTCAACGGCAAGCCGCTGCCGGTCGAAAACGGCGCGCCGCTGCGCGTACGCGTCGAGCGTCAGCTCGGCTACAAGATGCCGAAATATCTCTACAAGATCGAACTGGTCGACAGTTTCGCCAATGTCGGCGGCGGCCGCGGCGGCTATTGGGAAGACAATGGCTACGACTGGTATGGCGGCATTTGAACGTCACGCCTAGAAAAGATGATCGGCCCGTGGGATGCCACGAGCCGATCCTATTACGCCAACCTTGCGCCCCCAACCCGCTCAATAGCCGGCGTAAATCCACTGACAGTTGTTGTAGGAATCGCAGCTGTAGTACCAGTAGCCGTCGCTGCGGGCAGTTTCGCCTGACGTGGCCATGCTTGCAACGGCATCGGCCTTCTTTGCGTCGGCGCCCAGTTCCTTGGCCATCGCAGCCATCTTGCCAGCGTCGATGAATGTCGGCTTGCCGTCCGTCATCTTGGCGCCCTGCTCGGCTACCGGTCCGGCCTCGGCCAACATCCTGGCGGCAACCAGCATCGCCTCGCCGTCCTTGTCTGCCTTGGCGATGTTGGCCAGCGCCACCGCCGTCTCGACCTTGGTGCGCGCATCGGCCTGTTTTTCAGGCGTGATCCCGCCGGCGTGAGCCAGCGTTGCCGAGGCAAGGCCGGCGACAAATGCAAGAGCAAGCGCTTTACGAAACATGATCATATGATGTTCTCCCCAAGAGTGGACGTCCCCACTCGAGGGTAAAACAGTTTCACGGACGAAGAACCCTCTCGGAACAGATAGGTATTTTCCGAAGCGCTGAAGTTTCACGGCGGCCCGTGTCGCGTCAGGCCACCTTGTCCAGCAGCGGCTTTAGCACCGGATGTATCTCAGGCGACGCGTGCTTGATCAGCGTCAGCAGGGCGCGTTCATTGTCATGCAGAGGACGGTCGGCGCCGATGCGCTCGGCCAGCCATTTCGCCTCGCCGTCATCGATCGTTTCGGCGCGGCGGGCAAGCGCCTCGGCGGCCCGGTTCTTCGATTCCCACTCGGCCTCGATATCGCCGGGCGAACGATAGGCTTCCATGATGCCGGCCAGTCCGCCCGACACCATGCGCCCGAAGAAGCCGCCGACTTCGGGCTCGGCTTGCTCGAAAAAAGCATCGCGGCGCAGCGCCACGTCGCGCGTCGGCGCTTCGTAGCCGGCCGAACACATGACGAAATTGGCGAGCGCCTTGACGAACAGCTCGTTCCAGGACGGATCATTGTCGGCGGCGGAAGTCTGCTCGTTGATCCGGAACAGCACTTCGGCCTCGGCGCGGGTGATGGCGATGTTGCCGTCGCCGCCATACGCATGGAGGATGCGGCGCAACAGGTCGACTTCGGCCTTGGCGACCAGCCCGGGAACCAGCGCGCCGCCAAGCATCAGCGGCCCCTTGCCGTCGACCACCGCGTTGGCCACCTGCTCCAGAGCATAGGCAGACAGCCGGTCGGGCGACGATTTCGCCTTCTCCAGCACCTGCACCAGCAGCTCCAGCTCGGTCAGGCTGTCGACCATACCGTCGCGCGAGATCGTCGCGATCAGCCACTCGGCATTGTCCTGCGAGATATAGCCAGCCGGCTTTTCCTGATGGACGATGTAATCGGTGACCGCCTCGATGAAGAATTCAGGCCATTCCTGGCATTTGTCCTTGGCCGTGGCGTCGAGCGCGAACAGCGCTTCGGCCTCACCGCGGCTTACCACGCCATCGGCGAACACGTCGCGACGAAGCATGACTACGTCCTCTACCGTGATGCGGTCTTTCGAAGTCAGCCCCGCCACCGGCGCGCTCTCGATCCGTTCACCCATTTGTCAGTCTCGTCCGCCGTGCCCAACGCAATTGCCCACCAAAATATCAGCAACCTCTTGAAAAACCGGCAAACGGCGTGGTTAGCGAAGGCTTGCCGGCTCGCGGCAAGTTTATGTCGCGGGCAGGTGACAAGGTGTCGCCGACAAGCTATGGATGGCGCGTCGAGGGCTCAGGGTTCTGAGTCCTACCTGTTTGCGGGAGAGAGCAGCGCGAGCTGCCGCCGAAGGGGAAATCGCCCGAAATCTCTCAGGCAAAAGAACCGTAGACGGGAAAGACACTCTGGAAAGTCGGGGCTTGCCCCCGCGCCGAAGGTGTAAGCGTCGCCGACAGAGTTCCGGTTGCGCGAGTCTCTCAGGCTTCAGACAGAGGGGCACGGACTGGTCGCCAGCAGCGGCCGATTGCGTGCGACTCTGGAGATGATATGACGGGCGACGACACCAAACACCTTCCCCTTGAGGATCTGCACACCGCCGCCGGCGCGCGCTTTGGCGCCTTTGCCGGCTGGTCCATGCCGCTGACCTATCCGGCCGGCGTGATGAAGGAACATCAGCACACCCGCGAACATGCAGGGCTGTTCGACATTTCGCATATGAAAATGTTCGAAGTCAGCGGACCGGGCGCTACAGCACTTCTGAACCGCGCCTGCCCGCTCGATGCCGGCGCGCTCGAGATTTCGCAGTCCAAGTTGTCGTTCTTTCTCAACGATGAAGCCGGCATTCTCGACGATCTGATCGTCACCCGGCTTGGCAACGACCGCTTCATGGTGGTCGCCAATGCCGGCAACGCGGTGGCCGACGAAAAGCATCTGCGTGCGCTGGCGGCGGATTTCGACGTGAAGGTCGATGCGCTCGACCGCGTCTTCCTGGCCATCCAGGGCCCCGAAGCCTGGGCCGCCCTGTCGCGCGCCGGCATCGAGACCGGCTCGCTCTTGTTCATGCACGGCATCGAGCCCAGGAAAAACTGGTTCATGAGCCGCTCCGGCTATACCGGCGAGGACGGCTTCGAGATCGGCCTGCCGGAAGTGGATGCCCGCGCCCTGGTCGCGAAACTGATCGAGGACGAGCGCGTGCTGTGGATCGGCCTTGCCGCTCGCGACTCGCTCCGCCTCGAAGCCGGGCTCTGCCTGCACGGCCAGGACATCACGCCGGAATTCGATCCGGCCAGCGCGGCCCTGATGTGGGCGATCCCCAAGGAAGTGCGAGCGACCGGTTCCTTCATCGGCGCCGATGCCTTGCGGGCGATCCTGGAGCGCGGGCCGGCGCAAAAGCGTGTGGGCCTGAAGCCGGAAGGCCGCCAGCCGGTGCGCGCCGGCGCTGCCCTGTTCGATGCCGACGGCAATGCGGCCGGCCACGTGACATCGGGCGGCTTCGGCCCGTCGGCCGGCCATCCTGTCGCCATGGGCTATGCCTCGACGCCTCTGGCCAAGCCGGGCACGAAACTGTTCGCCGACGTTCGCGGCACAAAAATCCCTGTCGAAATCAACACCTTGCCCTTCACTCCTCATCGCTACCGCAAAGGATAATCCCGATGGCAAAAATCTATTTTACCGAAGATCACGAATGGCTCAGCGTCGAGGGCGGCATCGCCACAGTCGGAATCACCGATTATGCGCAGGAACAGCTTGGCGATCTCGTCTTCGTCGAACTGCCTGAGGTCGGCAAGAAGCTGAGCAAGGGCGACACCGCCGTTGTCGTCGAATCCGTCAAGGCGGCATCCGACGTCTATGCGCCGGTTGACGGCGAGATCACCGACGCCAACGGCGCGCTGTCGTCTGACCCGTCGCTGGTCAATTCGGCGGCCACCGGCGACGGCTGGCTGTGGAAGATGAAGCTTGCCGACGAAGGCCAGCTCGCAGGCCTCATGGATGAGGCCGCCTACAAAGCCCATATCGGTTGATATCAGGACCTATTGCCATGAGCGCAGCACTTACCCCTTTCTCGGCCCGCCATATCGGCCCGGGTGTTAACGACGTCAGAGCCATGCTTGCCGTGATCGGCGTCCCCTCCGTCGAGACGCTGATCAGCCAGGCCGTGCCGCAGTCGATCCGTCTCGACCAGCCGCTGACCCTGCCAGCACCCGCCAGCGAGGCCGAAGCACTGGCCGAATTGGCGGCGACCATGGCGAAGAACACGGTGCTGAAGAGCTTCATCGGCGCCGGCTATCACGGTGTCCATGTGCCGCCGGTTATCCAGCGCAATCTGTTCGAGAACCCGGCCTGGTACACCGCCTACACGCCCTATCAGGCTGAGATCAGCCAGGGCCGGCTGGAAATGCTCTTCAACTTCCAGACCCTGGTCACCGAGTTGACCGGCCTGCCGGTGGCGTCGGCCTCGCTGCTCGATGAGGCGACCGCGGTCGCCGAAGCGGTCGGCATCGCACTGCGCCACCACCGCGACAAGCGCACCAAGGTGGCGCTGGCCGGCACGCCGCACCCGCAGACGCTGGATGTGGTGCGCACCCGCGCCGAGCCGCTCGGCATCGAGATCGATGGCGAGACCATCGACGACAACACCGCCGCTTTGCTCGTCTCCTGGCCCGACACGTTTGGCGTCTACGGCGACCACAAGGCTGCGATCGAAAAGGCCCGCGCCGCCGGCGCTGTGGTCGTCTTCATCGCCGATCCGCTTGCGCTTACGCTCACCGATGCGCCGGCCAGGCTTGGCGCCGACATCGCCGTCGGCCCGATGCAGCGCTTTGGCGTGCCAATGGGCTTTGGCGGCCCGCATGCCGCCTATTGCGCCGTCTCCGACAAGCTGACCCGGCTGATGCCCGGCCGCCTCGTCGGCCAGTCCACCGACAGCAAGGGCCGCCCGGGCTATCGCCTCGCTTTGCAGACGCGCGAACAGCATATCCGCCGCGACAAGGCGACCTCCAACATCTGCACCGCGCAGGCGCTGCTCGCCAATATGGCGACCGCCTACGCAATCTGGCATGGCCCCGCCGGACTGCAGGCGATCGCAGCGCGCATCCATGAACTCGCCAATCGGCTTGCTGCCGGCCTGAAGGCCGCTGGTATTTCCGTGCTCGGCTCGAGCCGCTTCGATACGGTGACGGCCGAGGTCAAGGGCAAGGCAGCTTCGATTGCGGCTGCCGCAGAAAAGGGTGGCCGGCTGCTGCGCGCCGTCGATGCCGACCGCATCAGCATCGCCTTCGACGAAACCTCGACCGAGGCCGATCTCGAGGCGATCGCCGCCCTGTTCGGCGCCAAGCCAGGCGCTGCCGAGGCCGGCGCGATGCCCGGCAAGCCGCGTGGCAAGGAATTCCTGACCCAGCCGGTTTTCCGCGAGAACCACTCCGAGACCGACATGATGCGCCTGCTGCGCCGTCTCGCCGACAAGGACCTGGCGCTCGACCGCACCATGATCCCGTTGGGCTCCTGCACCATGAAACTCAATGCCGCGGCCGAGATGATGCCGGTCAGTTGGCCGAGCGTTGCCAATCTGCATCCCTTCGCACCGGCCAGCCATTCGGCCGGCTATCGCGCCATGGTCGGCGAGTTGGAAGGCTGGCTGTCGGAGATCACCGGCTTCGACGCCGTCAGCCTGCAGCCCAATGCCGGCAGCCAGGGCGAATATGCCGGCCTGCTTGCCATCCGCGCCTATCACCGCGCACGCGGCGAAGGCCATCGCACCATCTGCCTGATCCCGCAGTCGGCGCATGGCACCAATCCGGCAAGTGCCGCCATGGCCGGCATGAGCGTCGTCGTCGTGCGCTGCCTGGAGGACGGCAATATCGACATGGACGATATGCGGGCCAAGGCCAACGAACATTCGAAGAACCTCGCGGCGCTGATGTTCACCTACCCCTCGACGCATGGCGTCTACGAAGAAGGCGCCCGTCACCTTTGCGCGCTCATCCATGAGCATGGCGGCCAGGTCTATTTCGACGGCGCCAACCTCAACGCGCTGGTCGCGCTGGCACGGCCTGCCGACATCGGCGCCGATGTCTGCCACATGAACCTGCACAAGACCTTCTGCATCCCGCATGGCGGCGGCGGCCCGGGCATCGGCCCGATCGGCGTCAGGGCGCATTTGCAGCCTTATCTGCCGGGTCATGTCACCGAGGGCTCGGCGCATGCCGTGTCGGCGGCACCCTTCGGTAGCGCCTCCATCCTGCCGATCACCTGGATGTATATCCGCATGATGGGCGCTGCCGGCCTGAAGCAGGCGACGGAGACTGCGATCATTTCCGCCAACTACGTGGCGACACGGCTCGCGCCGCACTTCCCGCTCCTCTACAAGGGCAGGCACGATCGCATCGCGCATGAATGCATCCTCGACACCCGCGTGCTCAAGGAGAGCGCCGGCATCAGCGTCGACGATATCGCCAAGCGCCTGATCGACTACGGTTTCCACGCGCCGACTATGTCGTTCCCTGTCGCCGGCACGCTGATGGTCGAGCCGACCGAATCCGAGCCCAAGCGCGAGCTCGACCGGTTCTGCGAAGCGATGATCGCCATTGCCGGCGAAGCAGCAAAAGTGGCGAAGGGCGAATGGCCGCTCGAGGACAACCCGCTGGTCAACGCCCCGCACACGGCGGCCGAAACGCTGGCCGGCCAGTGGAACCACCCCTATTCGCGGCTGGAAGCGGCCTACCCCGCCGGCAACGTCGATACCGCGGCCAAATACTGGCCGCCGGTGTCGCGCATCGACAATGTCGCCGGCGACCGCAACCTCGTCTGTTCCTGCCCGCCGCTGTCGGAGTATCTCGGCGCCGCCGAATAGGGTTGAGCGCTCACGCCAAACGCAAGGCCGGTTTCTCGGCCTTGCTCGCTCTGTCCAGCACAAGCACGCGGTTTCGCCCCGCGTGCTTGGCCGCGTAGAGCGCCTTGTCGGCCTCGGCCAGCACGTCTTCGAGGCTGCTGCCCTCGGCCTCGCCAAAACCGATGCCGCCGCTGACGCTGCTGCGCAGCGGACCGCGCTGCGTCGGCACCACCTCCGTGCCGAAAGCGACGCCGATCTTGCTGGCGAGATCGTGGGCCTTGTCTTGCGGCATCCGCGACATGACCAGCGCGAACTCCTCGCCGCCCAGCCGAAAGGCGTCGACGCCGACCCGATCATATTTCTTGATGATTGCCGCGAAGCGGCACAGGACGCGGTCGCCGACCGGATGGCCGTAGACATCGTTGGTCCGCTTGAAATGATCGAGGTCGAACATGGCGATCGACATGAACGGACCGAAGACGCGCTCGCCATAGAGCGAGTTCAAAGCCCGCCGGTTCATCAGGCCGGTCAGCGGGTCGGTCATGGTCTCGGCCTTCAGTTCGATCTGCGCCTGCAGGTGGTGCAGTGACAGCGTCAGCGCGCCGAGCGCCGTCATGCAGGCGACCGCCACCACGGAATTCAACCGCTCAGCCCAATTGTCGGGCGCAACGCCGAGCACCCATTGGCCCTTGACCAGAAGCACCGCGCCACAGAGTCCGAAGGACAGCCCGCAAACACCGCTCAGGCCCGAGACGACCAACAGGATGCGGCGGTCGTGGCCGCCCTTCATCCAGAACATCACCCCGATCGATGCGAGCAGCGCCGTCACTGTCGCGTAAGTGACGATGAAGCCGGCGCCATCGAAGCCGAGAACCGTCACCGCCGCGCAGGCCGCCATCGCGACCATGGTCGGCAGCACGGCGCGACGGTAGCCACGAATGCCGAGATATTGCATGGCCGATAGCGAGATGATCAGGAAACCGAGGCTGAGCAACGCCAATGCCGCCTGGCAAAGCCATGGGCTCGGCTCCCTCGTATAGTGCCAGAAGGCCACGACATGGGCGACGAGCACGAGAATGCCGCATGCCACCGTCAGCACAAAGCGCGCCTGTGGCGCCGTGAACCAGATCGCAAACATGGTGATGCTGAGGCATATGCCCGACAGCGCAGCCGCCAGCAAAAGCGAACTGAAATCCAGCATGGATGGCGGCAGCCTTTTCGGGGTGGCGATTTGCGGCGCATAATAGGCATGCGGCCGGCCGGTGATACCGTTTTCGGCCCGGCTTCTAAAGCAACCTGCCGATAAGGTTTACAAAACGTCGACTATCGCCTCGCTCGAAGACACCGCGCGATACGCGCTAGTCTCAGCCTTTGCTGAGCAGCGCCAGATTGGCATTGACCACCGTCGGATCGGCCATGCCGGCCCTTGCTTCCATAAGCAGCGCTTTCGCCTTCTTCTTGTTGCCGCGCAAGAGCTGCGAATAGCCCATATTGTTGACGATCTGCGGCTTGCGCCCGGCAACGTTCAACAGCTGGTCGTAGGCGCGGTCGGCGAAGTCGAAGCGGCCGAGCTCGTCATAGGACGCGGCCAGTCCCATCCAACCCTCGGCACTGTCGGCCTTCAGCTCCACGGCCTTGCGGAAATGCTGTTCGGCCAAACCGTAATTGGCTTCGCGGAACTGCGCCTTTCCTTGCGCCAGGTCGGACGTGCTGACGTCCTTTGCCACCGGTTGGATCGATGTGGTCTTGGTCTTGTCGACGTTGTCGGTCGTACAGCCCGAGATCATCAAGACGGCCGCCAGCGCGGCCATTGCCGTGAAACTTCTGTAACGCATGCCCCTGGCCCCAATCGCCCGATTTACCGGGTCATTCTCTGGGCATTATGTGTACAGGAGAGCGATTAAGCTTCAGTGCTGAAAAGCGCTGAAAATTTGGTTTCCCGCACACCAGCCATTAACCACCAGCTTGCGTGCTCCGATATGTTCTGGATGTCGGCCGCGCTCGCTACGCGACGCATCGGCAGGAGTTTCCAAGTAACGAAATCCTACTGCATCTCGGTCATTTTGACGATGATCGGGATGACGGCGATCATCAGCACCACCGGCAGGATGCACACCACCACCGGCACCGACATCTTGGCCGGCAAGGCATGCGCTTTCTCCTCGGCGAGCGACATGCGCTTGTGGCGCATCTCGTCGGAAAAGACGCGCAGCGCCCCGGCGAGGCTGGTGCCGAGTTCCTTCGATTGCTGCAAGAGCGTGGCGAAGGAGCGGACCTCGTCCAGGCTGAGGCGGTCGGCGAGCGCCTTCAAGGCATCGTCGAGGCTGCGGCCAGCCCTCAGCTCCAGCGACACCAGCTGCAGGTTCTGGCTGAGCGACGGATAGGTCTTGGCAAGTTCCTTCGAGACTCGCTCGATGCCGGCTTCCATGCTCATCCCGGCATCGGAACAGACGATCATCAGGTCCATGAAGTCGGGAAAGCCGTTGCGGTATTCGCGCATCTTTTCCCGCACCTTCTGGGTCAGCACCAGGCCGGGCATGAAATAGCCGGCGGCTCCCGACATGATGATGAAGGTCCAGCGGCTGGTCGCGGTCGCATCGGCGCTCGCCATCCACTGGTTGACCAGGAACGCGCCGATGGCGCCGCAGACAAGGCAGGCAAAGCGGATCAGGAAGAACGTGCCGACCGCGCGCGGCTCCATATAGCCCGCCTGGATCAGCTTCATGCGCAGCCGGGCGACATTTTCCGGATCACTCTTGGCATAGAATTCCTGCGCCCGCTTCACCGCCTTTTCGCGCACGACGCTTTGGCTCTTCTTCGGCGCCGCCTCGACCTGTTCGGAAACCTTCCCGTCTTCGACCTTGAGCCGGCGCTTGAGGTCGTTGCGGTCGCCTTTGGCCACCACCAGCGGCCATGCCACCGCGCCGCCGCCCAAAGCCAGCAGCAGTGCTGCCACCGGCATCAGCGAAGTCGGCGCCAGCGAGGCGAGGAAGCGGATCACCTCTTCCATCTCAGAACCGGAAGTTCGACATTTTGAACATGATGAGGTTGCCCAGCATCAGCCAGCTGACCGAGCCGCCGAGCAGGTACCAGGTCTTCGGTACATCCCAGACATCGCTGTAGAATTGCGGCATCAGCACCATGATGGCGGCAAACAGCAGCGCCGGCACCGCCGTCAGAATGTAGGCCGACATGCGGCCTTCGGTCGAAATGGCGCGCACCTTGCGTCGTAGCTTGCCGCGTTCGCGGATGGTCGTCGACAGCCCGTCGAGGATCTCGCGCAGATTGCCGCCCGAGCTTGTCTGGATCGACACCGCGGTGACGAACAGCGGCAGATCTTCCTGGCCGACGCGATCGAACAGCGCATTCAGCGCCGTGACCAGGTCGGAGCCATAGGTCACTTCGTCTGAGATGACACCGAACTCGGTGCCGATCGGATCCGGCATCTCGCGCGACACCATGGCAATGGCCACCGGAACCGGGTGACCGGCCTTGAGGCCGCGCGTGATCAGTTCCAGCGCTTCCGGCAGTTGCACGCCGAACTGCTTCACCCGCCGGCTACGCTTGGAACGCAGCACCATTACCGGCAGCAGCGGCACCAGCACGACAAACAGCAGGAAGCCAAGCAGCAGCGGCAGGCCGTACCACAGCGCTGCCAGCATCATCGCCAGCGCCACGCCCGTCGTCGTCGTCAGGAATCGCGGCAGCGGCGTCGTCATGCCAGACTGCGTGCGCAGGGCGCGAAAACGGTCGGGCGAGAACAACGACGTGCCGGCCTCCAGGCCGCGCTCCTTGCGCAGTTGGATCAGCACCTGTTCCTGGCTGATCTTGTTTTCCTGCAGCTTCATGCGCCGGTTGATGGCGGTGCGCTTGTCGCTGCGCCCGGCGTAGAGCAGGTAGCAGCCTTCGGCGATCATGATGCCGGTCAGTGCTGCCGCGGCATAGACGACATAAATCGGGCTGAACCCCTCGAACACCGGCCTACTCCTGCGGCCGGCCGGGTTCGAAGTATTTGCCGGGGAATTCGATGCCCATGGCGCGCAAATCTTCGAGGAAGCGTGGGCGGATGCCGGTCGCTTCGTAATAGCCGAGGATCTTGCCGTCGGCTTCCATGCCGGTGCGCACGAAGCGGAATATTTCCTGCATCTGGATGACGTCGCCTTCCATGCCGGTCACCTCGGCGACGCTTGTCACCTTGCGCTTGCCGTCGGAGAGCCGGGTCAACTGGACGATGATCTCGATCGCGCTGGCGATCTGGCTGCGGATCGACTGCACCGTCATCGGCATGCCGGTCATGCCGAGCATCTGCTCCAGGCGCGAAATGCAATCGCGCGGCGTATTGGCGTGGATGGTCGCCATCGAGCCTTCATGGCCGGTGTTCATCGCCTGCAGCATGTCGAAAGCCTCCTCGCCGCGGCACTCGCCGAGGATGACGCGGTCGGGGCGCATGCGCAGCGCGTTCTTGACCAGGTCGCGCTGCTTCAACTCGCCATGGCCCTCGATGTTGGCCGGACGCGTTTCCATGCGCGCGACATGCGGCTGCTGCAATTGCAGTTCGGCCGCGTCCTCGATGGTGATCAACCGCTCGTCTTCCGGGATGAAGGCCGACAGTGCGTTGAGCATCGTCGTCTTGCCTGTGCCGGTACCGCCGGAGATGATGGTCGTCTTGCGGGCGTGCACGGCGGCGGCCAGCACTTCGGCCATGTTCTGGGTGATGGCGCCGAACTCGACCAGCTTGTGCAGGCCGAGCTTGTTCTTGGAAAATTTGCGGATCGACACCAGCGGCCCGTCGACGGCGACCGGTCGGATGGCGGCGTTGAAGCGCGAGCCGTCGAGCATGCGCGCATCGACCATCGGCTGCGATTCGTCGACGCGCCGGCCAACGGCGGCGACGATCTTGTTGACGATGCGCAAGAGATGCGCCTCGTCCTTGAAAGGGATATGGACCGGCTGCAGCTTGCCCCGCTTTTCGACGAAGCAGTTCTGGTGGCCGTTGATCAGGATATCGTTGATATCGGGATCTTTGAGCAACGGCTCCAGCGGGCCAAGGCCGACCATCTCGTCGACGATGTCGTCGACCAGCGCTTCAAGCTCGACGGTGTTGATCGCCATCCGTTCCTGGCGGGTCTTTTCCGACACGAATTCCTGCACTTGCCGGCGCATCTCGTCCTTGGGCAGGCGCTCCAGCGCGACCAGGTTGATCTCCTCGAGCAGCAGGCGGTGGATGCGCACGCGGGCGTCGAGCACCTTGTTGGCGCTTTTGGCGGGCGTTGCTTCCGGCTT
This sequence comes from Hyphomicrobiales bacterium, assembly GCA_900472295.1. Classification (GTDB taxonomy): domain Bacteria; phylum Pseudomonadota; class Alphaproteobacteria; order Rhizobiales; family Rhizobiaceae; genus Mesorhizobium. The sequence continues at coordinate 499,198 of UCIA01000002.1, forward strand.
CGGCGGCAAGGCCTTGCGCGTGGTCGGAATGACCACGGCATGATGCGCCACGGGTGCGGCTTCAGCCGGCCTCAGCGGGCGGATGTCGCGGTTCTGCAGGGTCGAGAAGCGGCTGGTCATCCGGCCTTCCTCTTCAAGAGGCTCTTGCCGAAGCCGAACAGCGAGCGCGATTTCACGGGCGTCACGACTGCTTCCTCCGGCAGGATGATCTTCTTCAGATCGTTGATGACATTGGCGTTCGGATCGATCTCGTGCAGCGGCACGCCGCGGTCGACCGCCTCGCGCACCAGCCGGTAATTGTTGGAGATGCCGCCGACGAAATGCTCGCCGAGGATTTCCTGCACATCGGCCTGCTTGATGCCGTTGTCGAACATCTTCTGCTCGAAGCGGTTGACGATGACGTTCGGCTTCACTTCCTTGCCGGCCGTCTCGTAAACCGCCTGGATCAGCCGCTGCGTATGGCGCAGGCACGGCACCGTCATTTCAGCGACGATGTAGAGCTTGTTGGAACCGAGCAGCACCGTTTCCGTCCACGGAAACCAGGTGCGCGGCATGTCGATGACGACATTGTCGAAATAGGCCGAGACGAGGTCGAGCATGCGCACCACGACATCGGTCTTGAACGAGCGCATTTCCGATGGATGCGTGGGCGCGGCCAGCACGCAGAGCCCGCTTGCATGCTTGGACAGCATCACGTCCAGCAACTGCCGGTCGAGGCGCTCGGGCTGGTTCTCGATTTCGGTGATGTCGAAGCGCGGTTCGAGGTCGAGATACTCGGCGCAGGCGCCCTGTTGGAAATTGAGATCGACCACGCAGGTCGAGGCGCCGCGCGTCACCGAGTGATGCAGCTGGAAAGCAGTCTGTAACGCCAGCGTGGTGGTGCCGACACCGCCGGCCGCCGGCATGAAGGTGTAGATCTGCGACTCGGTGTTTTCCTCGCGTCCCGGCCCTTGCAGCGCGCGCACGACCGAACGCACCAGATCGGCCGTGCTGATCGGCTTGACCAGGAAGTCGGCGACCTGGAGCTGCACCAGGATGCGCACCGCGGCGGCGTTGAATTCCTGGGTGACGACGACGACCGGAACGCGGCCTTCGAGCCGACGCATGATGCGCTGCAGTGACTCGATCTCCTCGAGCTTGGCTGCATCCATATCGACGATGAGCGCGCCGAAATCGGCCTCCTGGACCTCGCCGCGGAGTTCGGAAATGTTCTTCTCGACCGTCGAAAGCTGGATCACCTCCGAAGCCGCGAAGGCCGTGCGCGTGTCCTGCAGAAAGGTCCGGTCGCTGGACACCAGCAGGATTTTCTTGGTCTTGATGCCGCTTGCCATTTTGTCAGCCTGTCAGGTCATTTCCCGGTCAAATCGCCAGGCAGATCAATCGGTTGTCGATGTTGGCTGCACAGCCTTGGCACCCGCCGCCTGATCGGCGGCGTTCACCGCCACCTCACTGCGCTGCGCCGGCACCAGCAGCCTGGTGTTCTGGACGCCGTATTTCCAGGGATCGACCATCTGCATGGCCGTATTGGCAGCCTGTGCATTGCCGGCGGCCATCGTCGGCCCCTCTGAGCGGATGTAGTCGTCGCTGGTGCAGCCGCTGGCGAGGCCGGCGAGCAACAGGGCAATGCATGGTCCCACGCGCATGGCTTTCAATCCTTCGGCAGGTCGAGGAAATGTCCGACCGTGGTGACCGCAGCCGGCTGTGCCGTGCTGCCGCTGGCCATTGCCATTGCACGGTTGGCATCGGACGACTTCACTTCGTCGGTGTTGTTGAGGAAATAGTCGACATTGCTGGCCGGCTGCGATCCGTCGGTCGGCTCAAGCAGCTTCTTCGACGGATCGACCGGCTTGACCAGATAGGGTGTGACGATGATCACCAGATCGGTCTCGCGCCGCTGATAGGATTTTGAGGAGAACAGCGGACCGAGCACCGGCAGCTTGCCGAGGCCGGGAAGACGCGAGGTGGTGATGTCGTTCTGCGACTGCAGCAGGCCGGCGATCATGAAGCTCTGGCCGTTTTTCAGGTCGACCGATGTCCTGGCGCGGCGCACGATGAAGCCCGGCACCGAGATTTCGCCGATATTGTAGGAGGCCGAGGCATCGATCGAAGACACTTCCGGCGCGATGTCGAGGCTGACCAGCCCGTCCTTGAGCACGGTGGGTGTGAAATCGAGGCTGACGCCGTACTTCTTGTAGCTGACGGCAATCTTGCCGTCGTCCGCGGACACCGGGATCGGGAACTCGCCGCCGGCGAGGAAGCTCGCCGTCTGGCCCGAGCGGGCGATCAGGTTCGGCTCGGCCAGCCTTCGGGCCAGGCCACGTTCCTCCAGCGCCTTGATGGCTACGTCGATCGACAGCCCGTTCGACAGCAGTCGGCCGATGATCTCGCCATTGCCCGCCCCCGGCAGCGTGCCCGGCTCGATGGTGACGTCGCGCCCGCCAATGCCGTAGGCGAAATTGGCGCTGTATTTGGCGCCGAGATCCTGTCCGGCCTGACGGTTGATTTCGACGAAGCGGACGTTGAGCTGAACCTGCTGCGACGACGAGATGTTGACCGAGTTGATCACTTCCTCATTGCCCGAGAAGCGGCTGGCGATCTTGCTGGCCTTCTCGGCGGCGACCGCGTCATCGGCCTCGCCCGATAGCACGACCCGGCCGTTGGCCGAGCCGACCTTGATCTTGGCGTCCGGCACGCTGGCGCGAATGGTGCTGGCCAGCTGGTCGGTATCCAGCGTCACCTCGATGTCGACGGTGCCGACCAGCTGCTTGTTTTCGTCGAACAGCGCGATGCCGGTGGTGCCGAGATTGTTGCCGAGTACATAGAAGGATTTGTCGGTCAGCGGATTGACGTTGGCGATCTCCGGATCGCCGATGACGATCTGGTAGAAGGCGGCACTCGTCATGACCGTCTTCGGTTTGCCCTTGGCCACCTTGATCGATGCATTCTTGGTCGACGACACATAGACGATGTCGTTGTCGGCCCTGGCCGGCGCGCTGACGCCGAGCATTCCGGCCGCCGCGAAACAAGCCGCCAACGCCAGCGCCCGTACGGGGCGCAGCCCTTTCGTCATCCGATATGCATGAAGTCCCGACATCTGTCCCGCCCCTCGCCCGGTCCCCACCGGCTGCTATTGCTGGTCCCGCGCAGGAACCTGGTATTCCTCGACCTGCGTGCCGCGCGTCACGATGATCGTCTTGAATTTCGGCTTCTCAGGCTCCTTGGCCGCGGCTGTGAACAGCGCGCCGGCCGCGGCCTGGACGCCGGAGGCGACCGAACCGCCGAAGGATGAGATGGTGGTAACGCCGTCCTTGGAGGCGCCGCCATCGGCAGATGAGCGCAGCGACAGCGACAAGGTGCCGACGGTGCGGGCAAGCGCCACTTTCTGCGCGCCCTCGGTCGTTACCTCGATGGTCACTGAGTTGGCGATTTGCGGCGTGGTCTGGCGCTCGTCGGCGCCCTGGCCAACGGTCAGCACCTTGGCGTCAGAGACGACGATTTCAGAGGTGATGGTCGAGCCGGTGGCGCCCTGCGCGTTCTTGGCAACTTCCTGGATTTCGCCGGCATCGCGCGTCAGCACCACGTCGACCCGGTCGCCCGGCATCACGAAGCCGCCGACACCGGCGATCTCGTCGGTTCGGATGGTCACCGCCCGCATTCCGGGCGTCATCATGTTGGACAGCGTCGCGCGGCCGTTCGGCCCCGACAATTTGCTGATCAGCACCGGCTCGTTGATCTCGATCGGCGACAACACCACGCGGCTGCCGTCGGCGAGCAAGGAATTGATAGTGGTGAAGGCGCCCTGCGGCACCGAGCCTTCCGACCACGGGATTTCGGTGAGTTGCGCCCGGTCGAGCTCCATGCCGTAACGCAGCGGCGCGTTGGCCACCACGATGGTCTTGAACTCGACTTTGGGGGTCACGGGCGCCGGGATTGCCGCCGTCTTTTCCTCGGCATCGGTCCTGGCCTGGCTCTTGACCCAGAAATCCGCGGCAAAGATCGAGATCGCGCCGAATACGGCGGCGATGCCAATCATCGTTATGGCCTTGCCCCTCACAACTAACCCCTGACACCTGATGGTCTTTTGTTTTGTTGAGGCGACGCTAGGCCGCTTTGTTAAAGATTCAGGAATCCCGAGCGCTCTCGTTGGACCTATTTCCGCCGGCTTGGTTATCGAAAGGTTTTAGGATAAGAAGGGGTTAAATCCCCGAACGTAACAAGAACTTCCGTCGCTTGGCGCTGAAAAGCGTGGCAGTATCGACGGGTGATTCGCGGCATCGGATTCTATGGCAGGCATGGACGATCTTTTCGGCAATGACGACAACAAACCCCAGCCGGTTCGCACGCCTTCGCGCCCGGCTGACCCGTTGGTGCAAGCCACGAAGCGTCCTGCAGCAACCAAGGATGGCAGCGAAGGCTATAGCGCCGCCGACATCGAGGTGCTGGAAGGGCTGGAGCCGGTGCGGCGGCGGCCCGGCATGTATATTGGCGGCACCGACGACAAGGCGATGCACCATCTGTTCGCCGAGGTCATCGACAATTCGATGGACGAGGCGGTCGCCGGCCACGCCACCTTCATCGATGTCGAGCTTTCGGCCGACGGGTTTTTGACCGTTACCGACAATGGCCGCGGCATCCCGGTCGATCCGCATCCGAAGTTCAAGAAGCCGGCGCTCGAAGTCATCATGACGACGCTGCATTCGGGCGGCAAATTCGACAGCAAGGTCTATGAGACCTCGGGTGGCCTGCATGGCGTTGGTGTCTCCGTCGTCAATGCGCTGTCCGATCATCTCGAGGTCGAAGTCGCGCGCGGCCGCCAACTCTATCGCCAGAGATTCTCGCGCGGCGTTCCGGTGAGCGGGCTGGAGCACCTCGGCGAGGTTCACAACCGGCGCGGCACCAAGATCCGCTTCCATCCCGACGAGCAGATCTTCGGCAAGGGCTGCGCCTTCGAGCCGGCGCGGCTCTACCGCATGACGCGCTCGAAGGCCTATCTGTTCGGCGGCGTCGAAATCCGCTGGAACTGCGATCCCTCGCTGATCAAGGAAAAGGATCAGACGCCGGCCAAGGCCGAATTCCATTTCCCCGGCGGCTTAAAAGACTATCTCAAGGCATCGCTCGGTGACGACTTCCAGGTGACGCGCGAGATTTTTGCCGGCAAGAGCGAAAAGCAGGGCGGCCACGGCTCGCTCGAATGGGCGGTGACCTGGTTCGGCGGCGACGGCTTCATCAATTCCTATTGCAACACTATCCCGACCGGTGAAGGCGGCACGCATGAGGCCGGCTTCCGCAACGTGCTGACGCGCGGGCTTCGCGCCTATGCCGATCTGGTCGGCAACAAGCGCGCCTCGATCGTCACCTCCGAAGACGTCATGATCTCGGCTGCGGGCATGCTGTCGGTGTTCATCCGCGAGCCGGAATTCGTCGGCCAGACCAAGGACAGGCTGGCGACGATCGAAGCCATCCGCATTGTCGAGACAGCCATCCGCGATCCCTTCGACCACTGGCTGGCCGACAATCCGCAGGAAGCCTCGAAACTGCTGGAATGGGTGATCGCGCGCGCCGACGAACGGGTGCGCCGGCGCCAGGAAAAGGAAGTGTCGCGCAAGAGCGCGGTGCGCAAGCTCCGACTGCCCGGCAAGCTCGCCGACTGCACGCAGAATGCTGCCGCGGGCGCTGAACTGTTCATTGTCGAAGGCGACTCGGCCGGCGGCTCGGCCAAGCAGGCGCGCGACCGCGCCAGCCAGGCTGTGCTGCCGCTGCGCGGCAAAATTCTCAACGTCGCCAGCGCCGGCAACGATAAGCTGGCCGCCAACCAGCAGATCTCGGACCTGATCCAGGCGCTCGGCTGCGGCACGCGGTCAAAATATCGCGACGAGGACCTTCGCTACGACCGCGTGATCATCATGACCGATGCCGACGTCGACGGCGCCCACATCGCCTCGCTGCTGATCACTTTCTTCTACCAGGAAATGCCGAACCTGGTTAATGGCGGCCATCTCTATCTGGCGGTGCCGCCGCTCTATTCGATCCGGCAAGGCGGCAAGGTCGCCTATGCCCGCGACGATGCGCACAAGGACGAGCTCTTGCGCACCGAATTCACCGGCCGCGCCAAGGTCGAGATCGGCCGCTTCAAGGGCCTGGGCGAGATGATGGCGGCGCAGCTCAAGGAAACCACCATGGATCCGAGGAAGCGCACGTTGCTCAGGGTCGATGTGATCGATGCCGTGGCGGCGACCAAGGATGCGGTCGATGCACTGATGGGCACCAAGCCTGAGGCGCGCTTCCGCTTCATCCAGGAACGCGCCGAATTCGCCGCGACGGAAGTGCTGGATATCTAAGCGCAGCCTGGTCTAGCCTGCGCTTCTGATACGGAGACCAGCTGGTGATCTGGGCGCGGCTGAAGGGCTACTTCGAAATCGGTTTGGCAGGGCTGACGCAGCCGACGCGCTCGGACTGGATTTTCGCGCTGCGCACCGTTTCGGCCGGTCTGATCGCGCTTTTCGCCGCATACGCGCTGAAACTCGACCACCCGCAATGGGCGATGATGACGGTCTTCATCGTTGCCCAGCCGGTCGCCGGCATGGTGCTGGCGAAAGGTTTCTACCGGCTGCTTGGCACATTGGCCGGCGGACTGGCGGCGATCGCCATCACCTCGGTTTTCGGCACCAATCCCTGGTTGCTGGTGACCGCCTGTCCGTCTGGATCGGCCTGTGCACGCTGGTCTCGTCACTGCTGCGCAACCCGGAAGCCTATGGCGCCGCTCTTGCCGGCTACACCGCCATGATCATCGGGCTGCCGGCTTTCGGCCAGCCGCATCTGGTCGTCGATCTCGCCGTCGCGCGCTGCGCCGAGATCGTGCTCGGCATCGTCTGCGCCGGGCTGACCAGCCGACTGATCCTGCCCAAGCTGGCGGCCGATGCCATCATCTCCAGGCTGAAGCGCAGCATCCTCGACCTAGCCGCCTATGCCGGCGGCGCTTTCTCCGGCGGCGATCCGGCAGTGCTGGCCGGCCTGCACCGCAAGCTGATCACCGATGCCCAGACGCTTGCCGAGATGCGCACCTATGCCCGGCTCGAAGCCCCGAGTTTCGCCACCCGCGCCCATCCGGTCAGGCGCACCATCGGCCAGCTTCTGTCGGCACTGTCGGCGGCGCGCGCGCTGCATTCGCATGCCGCACCGAAGAACGCCGCCCTCATTCCGGTGCGCTCGGAATTGCAGTCGCTGGTCGGCGAACTGGCGGCCAGGCCCGAGGCACTGGACGATACATCGCCCTGGGTGATGCGGCTCAACGCGATTGCCGGCAAGGCCCGGCAAGTGCCCGACGCCTCGGCCGATCAGGGTGACGACAGAGTTGGCACGATCACCCGCCTGACCATCGCCGCCGATTTCGCCGAAGCCTTCAAGCAGGTGCTGCGCGGTCTCGACGCTCTGCGCGCGCCAGCGACGCGCCCGGGCCGAGGCACCAGGCAGCAGCCGGCACTGGTTGTGCACCGCGATTATCCCGGCGCGGCGCGCAACGCCATACGCGCGGCACTGGCCACGCTGGCGGTCGCCGCCTTCTGGCTGACGACGAAATGGTCCGACGCGGCCGGCACCGTCATTCTGGTTGCCGTCGTGTCCAGCCTTTTCGCCGCGCGTCCCGACCCGGTGCAGGTGTCCTGGGGCTTCTTCAGGGGAACGCTGCTCGCTCTGCCCTTTGCCTTTCTTGTCGGCCAGGTCGCGCTGCCTGCCCTGCCCGGCTTCGGCTGGTTCACGCTGTTTGTCGTGCCGATCCTGGTGCCGACGGCGCTCGGCATGGCCAATCCACGCACCGTCGGCGTGGCGACGGCCTTTGCCATCAACTTCCTCGCCTTCCTCAACCCGCATCAAGCAATGATCTACGCTCCAGGCACGTTCTTCGCCGGCTCGGCGTCGGTGCTGGTCGGCATCCTGCTGGCGATCGGCGTCTTCATCGTCGTGCTGCCCGCCGATCCATGGCTCGCCGCCAACCGCATCGTGCGCGCCATGCGCGAGGATCTGGCGCGGCTTTGCCTGCATGAGCGGGTGCCGCGGCGTTCAGCCTTCGAGAGCCTTGCCTATGACCGCATCAACCAGCTGATGCCGCTTTTGCAGAATGCCGGCCGGAAAGGCGATGCCATCCTCGGCGGCGGCGTCGCCACCGTCACCGTCGGCCTCGAAATCCTGCGCCTGCGCGCCGCGCAGCAGAATACGGCGATTCCTGCCGAAACCGCGCTTTCGATCACCAATTTCCTGCGCGGCCTGGCGCGCGAGCTGCTCTTTCGCGCCCCTAGCGACCCGCAGACGGCGACCATCACCGTCGCCCGGCAATATGCGGCAGGCCTCTCGGAGCGCAGCGACAGTGCCGACATGCTGCAGATCGCAGCCTCGCTGCGCATCATCGCCGCCGCGATCGAGGACTTTCCGGATTTTTTCGCCAAGGATCGCGGCTAGAGCTTCAAGCCGCCGCTATCGCCAGTGCATGACCGCGCGCGTTTTCGCGCAGCGCGTCGAGATGGATCGACTTGACCAAGGCGGCGAGATCGCCTTCTGCCGACTGTCCGCCGAGTTCCTTCATCATCAGCCAGCTGGTCTCCTGCACGCCGGCGATGCGCTTGCCGTTGGCGACCTCGCGCCAGATCTTGAGCGCCCGCAGGATGATGCCATGGGTGGGAGCGGCAAGGCCGGCGCTGCGAAACAGCGCCTGCAGCGCCACGTCCTGTCCGCCGGCAAGCAGCGCCCGCACCCGCTGCTCCGACTGCTGGCTGAGCGCGACCAGGGTCGAGCCGAAGAAGTCGACCTTGCCGTGGGCGATGGTGCGGATGATGAAGCTTGCGGTCAGGTCGCCGCGCAGGCGCAGATGTTCGATGAGTGCGGCATGTTCTTCCGTGCGCGTGCCTTCGACCAGCCGCACCGAAGCCTTGACGCAGGCATCGCGCGTGACGCGCTCGGCTCTCGCCGCCCCCATCAGCGCCATCACCAGCGGCGAAGCCTTCAGCGTTTCACCAAGCTTGACCAGCAGCATGTGCCGGCAGTCGGCCGGCAGTCGCGCGTCGGTGACCATCGCCTCGCGCAAATGCGCGATATGGCCATGCCGCTCGGCCATGCGGCGAAAGCTGAGCGACGCGATATCGGCGCCGTCATTGGCAAGCAGCGCTGCACAGGCTTCCGGTTCGCCGATCTCGGCAATGGCCGCGGCAACCGCCATCGAAACCACCGGTCGGTCGGCGATCAGTTTCTGCGTCGCCTTGTGGCCTGCAGCCACGCGGTCGATCAGATCGGCATCGGTGAGCAGCGGCGAACGCGCCAGAACCAGGGCTGCCACTTCCGGCTGGTCGGAGGCAAGCGCACTGATGATCTGGAGCGGCGCGTGATGGCTCATCGACAGCGCCTCGGCCATCGCCAGCCGCACCTTCGACGAGGCGTCGTCGAGCAACAGCGTCAGCGCCGCCTCGGCGGCGCAGCGATCCTCGAAAGGCAGGTCGGAATTGATGTAGGCGCGGGCCAGCGCGCTCGCCGCCGCGGCACGCTCCGAGACCCTCGCCGTATAGATCCATTTGAGAAAATGCGAGACAACCATACTGCCTGTTACGCCCCTTGCCGGAAAGCTTCCGGCCCCGGGAATGACCCTAGGCAGAAATGGTTTACGAACGGTTCACCATGTTTATTAACTGGCTTGCGAGCGCTGGAAGCAGCGCCTATCAACCGTCAGGCAGCGGAGGAGAAATACGATGGCCGGGCTTTATCTCGAAGAGTTCGTCGTCGGCCATGTCTTCCGGCACACGCTGCGCAAGACCGTCACCGAAAGCGACAACATGCTGTTCTCGGTGATGACGCTGAACCCGCAGCCCCTGCATATCGACTTCGACTTCGCCGCCAAGAGCGAATGGGGCAAGCCGCTGGTCAATTCGCTGTTTACGCTCGGCCTGATGATCGGCATCTCGGTCAACGACATCACCGTCGGCACCACGGTCGCCAATCTCGGCATGAAGGAGACGGTGTTTCCGCACCCGGTCTTCCATGGCGACACCATCCGTGTCGAGACGACGGTGATCTCGGTGAGGGAGTCGAAATCGAAACCGGACCGCGGCATCGTCGAATTCGAGCATCGCGCCTACAACCAGAACGATGCGCTCGTCGCCAAATGCACGCGCCAGGCGATGATGATGAAAAAGGCGGCTTGATGCGCTCGCTGCTGTTCGTGCCCGGCGATTCCGAAAAGAAGCTGGAAAAGGGCTTTGGCGCCGGCGCCGACGTGGTCATCGTCGACCTCGAAGATTCCGTCGCGCCGCAGAACAAGGCGGAGGCGCGCGAGATCGCGGCACGCTTCATCGTCGGCAACAGGCATCAGACCAGCGCCGCGATCTATGTCCGCGTCAACGATCTCTCCACCGGATTGACCGATGACGATCTGGCCGCCTTGGTTGCGGCCAAACCCGACGGCATCATGCTGCCGAAGTCGAACAGCGGCCAGGACGTGCAGCAGCTCTCGGCAAAGCTGCGGGTGCATGAAGCCGAACACGGCCTGCCGGACGGCGCCATAAAAATCCTGCCGATCATCACCGAGACTGCTGCTGGCGTGCTTGCGGCTGCAACCTATGCCGGGGCAAGCGCGCGGCTTGCCGGCCTCACCTGGGGCGCGGAAGATCTTTCCGCCGCGATCGGCGCCCGCGCGGCGCGCGACGAGAACGGCCGCTACACCGACGTCTTCCGCCTTGCCCGCATGATGACCATCCTTGCCGCGAGTGCGGCGGAAGTCGCGGCGATCGATACGGTTTTCCCCGCCTTTCGCGACATGGCGGCGTTTGAAGCAGAATGCACGGAAGCCGAGCGCGATGGCTTTACCGGCAAGATGGCGATCCACCCGGCGCAGGTGCCGGTCATCAACGCCGCTTTCACGCCGTCAGCCGAAGCCGTGCAACGCTCGCAGGCGATCGTCGCGGCGTTCGAGGCAGCGGGAAATCCCGGTGTCGTCGGCATTGACGGCAAGATGTACGACCGGCCGCATCTGAAACTGGCCGAACGGCTTCTGGCGCGAGCAAGGCCGGCGGGGATTTCGATTTAGTCTTTTCCCCAGTGTGGCCGGCGCATCGAAAAGATCTCGCTGACACTGGCATAGTCCATATAGCCGAGACGGCCGACATTGCCCGCCCCGACAATATCGAACATCCCGTCTTTCAGGAACGCATCGTCGATGTGCACGCCGACGACTTCACCGGCTACGACGACCGCGCTCGTCGGCGTCCCGTCCAGCGCCTTTGGCCGCAGGATTTCCGTCACCCGGCATTCAAGGGCTGCGGGCGCTGCCGCGACGCGGGGCGGCGCAACAAGGCGCGACGGCGCCATAGCCAGATCGGCATAGTCGAATTCGCTGATGCCGCGCGGTGCATCTACCGCCGTGCGGTTCATCTTTTCAGCCAGATCGCGGCTGACCAGATTGGCGACGAATTCGCCGGTCTCTTCGGCAAAGGTAGCGCTATCCTTCTCGCCTTCGGATGAAAACCAGACGATGAAGGGTCGCGTCGAAAAGGCGTTGAAGAAGGAATAAGGAGCAAGGTTGATCTTGCCTTCCCTGTTTAGGGTCGAAATCCAGCCGATCGGACGTGGCGCTACGATCGCCTTGGACGGATCATGTGGCAGCCCATGCCCCTTTGACGGCTCGTAGAACATTCACCCCACCCACGGCCCCGTATAATCGGCGTAGAGCTTTGCCGGATCCGGCCGTGGCCGCTCCGGTGCGGGGCCTTGATAGGAGCCGATATGGATGAAGCCAACGACGCGCTCGTGCGGCGCCAGCCCCAGCATCGCTCTGGCCTCCGGTAAGTCGGAATACCAGTTGCTGATCATGTTGGTGCCGTAACCCAGCGCATTGGCCGCGATCATCAGGTTCATCGCCGCCATGCCGCCGGACAGGAACATTTCCCATTGCGGGATTTTTGGATTTTCCTTCGGGCTCGAGACCACGCCGATGACCAGCGGCGCGCGCGAAAAGCGCGCCAGTTCCTGGTTGCGGCGGTTCTCGGGCAACGGCCCTTCGCGCTGTTCGGCAAGGGCTGCCAGCTTCCTGCCGATCTCCACGCGCGCTTCGCCGCGATAGAGGATGAAGCGCCACGGCTCCAGCCGGCCATGGTCGGGCACCCGGCTTCCGGCGGCGATCATCGTCGCGATATCGGCATCGCTAGGCGCAGGTTCCTTCAATTCAGGGATCGGCGCGGAATTACGGGTCAGCAGGAAGTCGATGATCGGCGACGCCATGGAGTCTCCTGGAATTTGAGCTGAAGCGCGCCATTGCGGATCGGAGCGGCTCGGGCATTGGCGCGGCGCGCGCCGGACGAAAGAGCCTGTAGCCGACGCGGATCGGACTCTTAAGCCTTGAAATTGCCACCGCCTTGGGCTTCAACGCAAGGCATGTTTGAGGGGACATTGCGCCTTTTCCTGATTTGGCTCGCCGCCGCACTGTTGATGGTGCCGGTTTCGTCTGCCATGGCGCAGAATGCGGACGGCATCGGCGATCTGAAACTTCCCGATATTTCGAGCTATGCGACGCCCAAGAGCGAAACGTCACTGGCGCTCGGCAGCGGCGGCACCATCACGCTGTCGGCACAACTGACCGACAAGGGCGCCGACATCACTCGCGGCATCGTCTGGCGCGTGTTCAAGCCTGAAGCCGCCAGCGACGGCAAACTGCCGATGGTCGCTTCCGCACATGGCGGCAGCGCCGTCTTCCAGCTCCAACCCGGCTCCTATCTGGTCCACGCCTCCTATGGACGCGCAGGCGCCACCAAGCGCATCACCGTCGGCAAGGACGCCAAGCGCGAGAGCCTGGTGCTCGATGCCGGCGGCCTCAAGCTCGACGCCGTGCTGTCGGGCGGCGTGCGCATCCCGCCGAAGAATCTGCGCTTCTCCATCTATGAGGGCCACGCTGAGGCCAATGGCGACCGTGCTTTGATCATCCCCAATGTCGAGCCGAACACCGTCGTGCGGCTCAACGCCGGCGTCTACCATGTCGTCTCCACCTATGGCGCGGTGAATGCCGTGATCCGCTCCGACATCCGCGTCGAGGCCGGCAAGCTGACCGAAGCCACCGTCGAGCATCGCGCGGCGGAGGAGACCATGAAGCTGGTGCGTGAGACCGGCGGCGAGGCCATTGCCGATACCTCCTGGTCGCTGCTCAACGAATCCGGCGATCCGATCAAGGAAGCTGTCGGCGCCTTCGCCTCTATGGTGCTGGCCGAGGGCCAATACACCATCATCGCCAAGAACCGCGACCGCATCTACCAGAAGGATTTTACAGTCGTTGCCGGGCAGAACCAGGAGATCGAGGTTCTGGCCACCGAGGCCTCGGCCATCGATCCCGAGGAAGGCGCCGACTAGCTGGAGCAATTCCAGGAAAAGTGTGAGCGGTTTTCCGTCCGGAATTGCGACAAAACAATGAGACAGAGCGGTTCACCGTTTCCGTGAAACGGCGAACCGCTCTAGCGCCTTGTCAGGCCGCTTTGCGCAGGCGGCGCGGCAGGAAGTGGACACGACCGCGCGGCGCCTCGGGCGCCAGATCGAAGACACCGCGGTGCAGACGATCGAGCAGCGTCTTGCGGTCGCGCAGCGGCTCCAGCTCGGCCCAGCTCAACACGTTGCCGACGCGCACGTCGATCGCCTTGCCGGACAGCCGCGCGAATTCGCGAATGAGCATTGAAAGGCGCAATGTCAGCGAAGCCTTGCCGACGAATTTCGCCACCCTTCCCTCGCGCTCGGCCATATTCATCGGGCCGCTGACCAGATGGAACAGCCGCCCGTTCTGTCCGGAAAAATGCATCGGCACCACCGACGCCTTGGCGTCCTGCACGAGCCGCGCGGGAAACATCTTCCACGGCAGGTCGCGCGCCCGGCCAAAGCCTTTCGGCGCGGTGGCGACGCCACCGGCCGGAAACACCACGATGGTGACGCCCTCTTTCAACAACCGCACCGCCTCATGGCGCACCGCGATGTTGTTCTTGAGCGCGTCCTTGGTCTCGGAAAAATGGATCGGCAGCGAATACGGCTCCATCTCGCGGATCCTGAGCAGATCCTTGTGGATCATGACCCTGAACGGACGTCCTAGCTGCTCGACCAGCGACAGCACGGCAATGCCGTCGCCAATGCCGAACGGGTGGTTGGCAACGATCACCAGCGGCGTGTCCGGCAGCCTGGCCAGTGGCCATTGCTCGGCGCCGCGCACCTTGACGTCGATCAGCTCCAGCATGCGGCTGAACACGCGCTCACCGGTCGGCGCCACCTGGCGGCGCCAGAAATCGTAGAGCGCGGCATACCGGTCTCTCCCCGACAGGCCTTCGATGGAATGGATGAACCAGCGCGTCAGCGCCGGCTGGCTGGCATTGGCGTAGGAGAGCTCGGGAAACGGTCTTTCCCGCATTTTCAGCTTGAGCATGAGGGCTCGTTACAAGGTTGGCGTGACAGGCATGTGAAAATGGCGGTGGATCGCTCCACCGCCATCTCCACAAAACATTGATTGCTCAGGCCGCGCTGCGCCTCCGGTCTGGCGAAATAGCCTCGTCGGACAGCTGCTTCAGCGCGTCGGCAAGCGTGAGCGATTGCTGGTCGCGGGAGCCGAGCCGGCGGATGTTGACCGTTTCCTCTTCCGCCTCGCGCTTGCCGCAGACAAGGATGACCGGAACCTTGGCCAGCGAATGCTCGCGCACCTTGTAGTTGATCTTCTCGTTGCGAAGATCCGCTTCGGCCAAAAGTCCTGCCGCCTTCAGCTGTGCGACAACCTTGCGCGCATAGTCATCGGCGTCGGAGGTGATGGTCGCCACCACCACCTGCAGCGGCGCGAACCACATCGGGAAATGGCCGGAATAGTGCTCGATCAGGATGCCGAGGAAGCGTTCCATCGAGCCGCAAATGGCGCGATGCACCATCACCGGCTGTTTCTTCTCCGAATCGGAGCCGATGTAGAAGGCGCCAAAGCGTTCCGGCAGGTTGAAGTCGACCTGCGTGGTGCCGCACTGCCATTCGCGGCCGATGGCGTCCTTCAGCACATACTCGAATTTCGGTCCGTAGAAAGCGCCCTCGCCCGGATTGATCGAGGTCTTGATGCGATTGCCCGACCGCACCCGGATCGTGTCCAGCACGCTGCTCATGATCGCCTCGGCATGATCCCAGGCCTCGTCGGTGCCGACGCGCTTGTCGGGCCGCGTCGACAGTTTGACGCTGACATGGTCGAAGCCGAAATCGGCATAGGTCGACAGGATCAGCTCGTTGATGCGCAGGCACTCCGCCGCCAGCTGCTCCTCGGTGCAGAAGATGTGCGCATCGTCCTGCGTGAAGCCGCGCACGCGCATCAGCCCGTGCAGCGCGCCGGACGGTTCGTAGCGATGCACATTGCCGAATTCCGCAAGCTTTACGGGTAGATCGCGATAGGATTTCAACCCATGCTTGAATATCTGCACGTGGCCCGGGCAGTTCATCGGCTTCAGCGCGAACACCCGGTCGTCGTCGGTGTCGTCACCGGCAACCGTCACCTTGAACATGGCGTCGCGGTACCAGCCCCAATGACCCGACGTCTCCCACAGGCTCTTGTCCAGAACCTGCGGCGCGTTGACCTCCTGATAGCCCTGCTCGTCGAGGCGGCGGCGCATGTAGTTGACCAGGTTCTGGAACATCTTCCAGCCCTTGGCATGCCAGAAGACGACGCCCGGCCCCTCTTCCTGGAAATGGAACAGGTCCATCTCGCGGCCGAGTTTGCGGTGGTCGCGCTTCTCGGCTTCCTCCAGCATCGTCTGGTAGGCATCGAGCTCGGCCTGGTCGGCCCAGGCCGTGCCGTAGATGCGGGTCAGCATCGGGTTGTTCGAATCGCCACGCCAATAGGCGCCGGCGACCTTCATCAGCTTGAAGGCGTTGCCGATCTGACCGGTCGAGGCCATGTGCGGGCCGCGGCAGAGATCGAACCAGTCGCCCTGGGCATAGATCTTGAGATCCTGGTCCTCGGGGATGGCGTCGATCAGTTCGAGCTTGTAGCGCTCGCCCTTGTCGGCAAAGACCTTTTTGGCCCTGTCGCGCGACCAGACTTCCTTGGTGAACGGCTTGTTGCGCGCGATGATCTCGCGCATCTTCTTTTCGATCACCGGAAAATCGTCGGGCGTGAACGGCTCGTTGCGGGCAAAGTCGTAATAGAATCCGTTCTCGATCACCGGCCCGATGGTCACCTGCGTTCCCGGCCATATCTCCTGCACGGCTTCCGCCAGCACGTGTGCGGCATCGTGGCGGATCAGCTCCAGCGCGCGCGGATCGGTGCGGGTGATGATCTCGACCTTGCCGGACGTGCCGAGCGGGTCGGAAAGGTCGCGAATGGTACCGTCGATGGCATAGGCCACAGCCCTCTTGGCCAGCGACTTGGAAATCGATTCGGCAAGGCCGGCACCGGTCATCGCCGCGCCGTAGTCGCGGACGGAGCCATCGGGAAATGTCAGGGAAACGGAATTCATCTTGTATCTCCTATCCAGTCCCGCAAACGAGCGCGGGTGGTAAAATGCCTGTCGCCCAAAAGTGTCTAGCGGTTTTGGGAGAACGACATGCACATAGCAAGTGCCGGATGCGTCCGGCGGCGGGCTCTTTTATGAGCAGATTCTGCCGCCGTAAAGCCCGACCCAAATATCGGCGCTTATTTCACCAGCTGCGGCAAGTCCGTCAGGAACGCCGAGCGCGTTGCGGGGCCCTTTGGCGTGTCGATCGGCTTGGTGTCGACGACCAGCCGGGCAAAGACGATCCGGCGTCCGCCCTTTTCGGCCCAGCCGACGAACCAGCCCAGCGAGCGCTTGTCCTTGCTCTTGCCGAGCCGGGTGCTGCCGGTCTTGCCCTGCACCGTCCAGTCGCCGGCCTGAAAACTCGGCAGGATGGCCTGGGTCATCTCATGCGCCTTGGCGGAAACCGGCATTTTGTCGGCAAGAAGCCGGCGCAGGAAGGCGGTCTGCTCAACCGGCGATATCTCAAGCGAGGAATTTATCCAGGATTGCGTCAGCCCGTTGTCCTTGCCGGCATCGCCCGAGACATCCATATTGCCGTAACCGAATTTCGAGACGTAGCCGGCAAACTTCTCGCTCCCAAGCCGGCGTGTGATCTCGCGCGAATACCACACGATCGAGTCGCGCTCCCAGATCGTCGGGTCGACGGTCTTGTGGTCGCGCTTCACGGCGTTGAACTCAGGCTTGTAGTCCCAGCTCGGCGTATGCGCGTCGCTCAGTATGCCGCTGTCGTAGCCGATCAGCGCCAAGGGCACCTTGAAAGTCGACGCCGGGCTGACGCGCTGGTCGCAAACCCCGTTCTGGTAAAGCGTCTCGCCGCTCGCCGCATCCTGGATCAGCGTGCACGCGACATCGCCGAGCGGTGCCGATTGCGCCCGCATCGGAAACCCCAGGAACCAGGCCAGCAGGAACAGGACCGCGGCAATAATAAAGGGATGGGTTTCGATCCGACGCATGTGGGCTCTCCTGGCAATGACCAGGAGGCGCTTAGCGGAGCGTCTTGGCTCGATTTTGACTCAAATGCGCAGTCTTTGTGCAGGCCGTTGTTAACCCTACCGGACCGTAAAGAAATGCGGCCTTCGCGGCGTCGCCGTCAGGCCTCCGCTTCGCCGCGTTTCCTGCCGATCCGCCAATAGCGCCACGGGGTGAACCAGACATAGCGCGCTGCGAGCACCTCGGGCACACGGTCTATGCCATGCGTTCCAAACGGCCCGCAGCGCAGCACACGGAAAAGCCCCATCCAGCCCCCGGCCCACAGGCCATGGCGGGCGATCGCCTCATGCGCGTATTCGGAACAGGTCGGCAGATGCCGGCAGGAATTGCCGACAAAGCCCGACAGCGTCAGTTGATAGAGCCGCACCAACGACGTGCCGAAAAGGCGGCCGGGCGTCCTGCGCCAGGGGCCGGGCCAGTTGCGCCCGCGCTGGGTCTGTCCGGCGGCATGCACATGCCGATGTTGGTCGCCCACTGCGCCCCTCTTTCTGAACGTGATCCCGAACCCGGCCTCGGGATCAGCTTGCATTTCCAAGCCGATAGATGTGGGCTTCGGCAAGCGAACGCAATCTCTTTCATTCACGCGTCTCGTTGTCGACTTCAGGGGCGCAAGCGGCGAAAGGGATGCCGCTCAGTCGGCGTCGCCCAGCGATTGACCCTCGCCGGCCGCTCCTCGATGCACGGGGCATGATGCCGCCTGTCGCCATGCCATTGAAACGTCGCGATCCGCATCACATCGCCAAAGATTTCCAGAAACTGGATCATGTCCGGGTCTCCTTTGAGATGGATTAGACGCCCACTGGTCTTCGCCTTCAAACGAGTATAATTTCCGCTTCGGATAACTTTGGGTTATGCGAATGAAGCGCGGACGGCTGCCGCTGACAGCGTTGCGAAGTTTCGAAGCGGCCGGCCGGCAATTGAGCTTCAGCCGGGCGGCCGAAGAGCTGTTCGTCTCGCAGGCCGCCATCAGCCGGCAGATCCGCGAGCTCGAACAATTCCTGCGCCAGCCTCTGTTTCATCGCCATCACCGCCGCGTCGAACTGACCGAGGCGGGCCAGCGCCTGCTCGATCAGTTGGTCAGAAGTTTCGACGACATCGACAGGCTGCTTTCCGAATTGGTGGCGGCCCCGGCACAGTCGGTGGTTCGCGTCAGCGTGGAGCCTTCGCTGGCCTCGGTATGGCTGTTGCCGCGCCTCAACCGCTTCAGCCAGTTGCGGCCCGACATCGACGTTTCGCTCGAGGTCGATCCGAGGCCGATCGAGTTCCGCAGCGATCAGCCCGAACTCGCCCTGCGCTTCAGCGCGCGCGCCACCTCATGGCCGCGCAGCGAGGCCGAACGGCTCGCCTCGACCGTCGATTCGCCTGTCCTGTCGCCAGCCTTGCTGGCCAAGGGTCCCGCTTTGGAAAAGCCGCTCGACCTTGCCCACTACACACTGCTGCACGAAGAAAACCGCCAGGGTTGGGCGCGCTGGTTTGAAGCCGCCGGCGTTCCGGCCGACACTATCCCGGCACGCGGCCCGATGCTGACGGACGCTTCGCTGTCGAAGCAGGCGGCCCTGCTCGGCCACGGCGTGGCGCTGGGCGATATGCTGCAAATCGGCGAGGACATTGCGACCGGCGCGCTGATCAAGCCGTTCGACATCGACGTCGCGTCCGGCGCCTACTGGCTGGTGGCCAGAAGTTTGAAGGACCTGCCGGAGCCGGCCAAAGCGTTCGCCGACTGGGTGAGAAGCGAATTCGCCGAAAGCAGGCGGGCGAAGGAACAACAGATCTAAGCCGGCGTGATTCTTAAGCCTTCGGCTACTATTTCTGCTGCGGGCTGGATGACATGTCGCGCGGGTCGAATGTGACGACCGGTTCGCGCCAAGTCTGGTAACTGTCAGCATAGGCTGCCAATCCCGTGAAGGGCGCACAACGGGTAATTGCCCGAACGGCGCTAACATTGAACCTCTTGCCCTCCGATTCTGTCGCGGGGTTGAGTATCTTTGGCGGTCCGGCCAGAGAACCATCCCGGTTCAGGCTGATTTGGACGCGTGTGATAGTAATCACAGATCCGTAGTCGACTGGGATAGTCCAGCAGCCAGCCAGTTTGTCAGAAAGGTAGGCGGCAGCCTCCTGCTTCGAAGCGCTTTCTGCTCCGGCAGCATAGCCGCTCGTCATCAGCGAAACCGCAAGACCCAAAGCCACCGTCGACCAATGCACGCGGTTCCTCCATCACGGCCAGCGCGAAGCCGACGCTATATCACGCCGCCTCTTCGGCGCGTTTCTTCTCGATCTGGCCGATGGCGTCGACCACCGCATCGAAGGTCAGCATGGTCGAGGCGTGGCGCGCCTTGTAGTCGCGCACCGGTTCCAGATATTTCAAATCGGCGAAGCGGCCTTGCGGCGGCGCGCCGTTTTCCTTGAGCATCTTCAGCATGGTGTTGCGCACCGCGCGCAATTCGTCGGCGGTGGCGCCGACGACATGCTGAGCCATGATCGAGGATGAGGCCTGGCCGAGCGCGCAGGCTTTTACGTCATGGGCGAAATCGGTGACGACGCCATTTTCCATCTTGAGATCGATGGTCACCGTCGAGCCGCATAATTTGGAATGGGCCTTGGCGCTCGCATCCGGATGATCGAGCCGGCCGATGCGTGCGATGTTTCCGGCAAAACCCAGAATTTTCGCATTGTAGACGTCGTCAATCATATTTTTCCAATCCGTCGCCGCCAAGCGAACAGCGATTGCCGCTGTAGCGTCTTTCATTCGCTGCGCACGACCATATATAATGCTGGCAGTCGGGTATCGACAAGGCAACGCAAAGCCGCCGTCCTTGCCCATTTCGTTCACGCCGCTTGCGGGCTGGAAGCCGGGCGAATTTCCAGCACCCGAAAGGTCGTGGTCCGTTCAACTCGTTCCTCCTGAGAGAGGAACTACGGGAGACGCCTTTATGGATGCCGTCATCAAGAAAATCATGCCCCCTTCCGATTATCTGGACAAGCCGGTCACCGACCGGCCGAGCGAAGCCGAGGTTGAGGCCGCCGTGCGCACGCTGTTACGCTGGACCGGCGACAATCCGGACCGCGAGGGCCTGATCGACACGCCCAAGCGCGTCACCAAGGCCTATCTCGAAATGTTCAACGGCTACGACATGTGCCCGGCCGAAGAACTTGGCCGCACTTTCGAGGAAGTCGCCGGCTATGACGATCTCGTCATCGTCAGGGACATCACCTTCCACTCGCATTGCGAACATCACATGGTGCCGATCATCGGCAAGGCTCATGTCGGCTACCTCCCGGACGGCAAGGTCGTCGGCCTGTCCAAGATCGCCCGCGTCGTCGATATCTTCGCCCATCGCCTGCAGACGCAGGAAGCGATGACGGCGCAGATCGCCGGCGTCATCCAGGATGTGCTCAACCCGCGCGGCGTCGCCGTGATGATCGAGGCCGAGCATATGTGCATGGCCATGCGCGGCATCCGCAAGCAGGGCTCCACCACACTGACCTCAACCTTCACCGGCGTGTTCAAGGACACGCCCGAGGAACAGGTCCGTTTCGTCACCATGGTGCGCGGCCTGGGCGCGTAAGCCCCTTGCCGTCATCGCTAGATCAAGGACCGGCGATGTCGGCACTAACATTTCCCAAGGCTTCATCGGACAAGACGGCGCTGGAAGAAGGCGCGGTTTTTTCACCGCGCTTTGACGCCAGCGGTCTTGTCACCGTCGTGGTCACCGATGCAACGGACGGCATTCTATTGATGGTCGCGCATATGAATGCGCAGGCTCTGGCGCTGACGCTTGAGACCGGCATCGCCCACTACTGGTCGCGCTCGCGCAACGCGCTGTGGAAGAAGGGCGAGACCTCCGGCAACCTGCAGACTGTTGTCGAGATGCGCACCGATTGCGACCAGGATGCACTCTGGCTTCGCGTGAAAGTGTTGGGCCACGACGCAACCTGTCACACTGGCCGGCGTTCGTGTTTCTATCGGACGGTGGGGCTGAACGACGGCAAGGCGACGCTTGCTGGCGACGGCAGCACGCCGCTGTTCGATGCGGAAAAGACGTATCGGAAGCCTGCGTGAACCATTCGACAGTCGCAAACCACTCATGTTCACTATTCTAAAACGTCCTTCCGCTACAAAGGACCTGGGACAAGGGAGATCATGATGCTCGAGTGGGCGTCATTGCGTAACAGACCAGATGTCAGGGAGGCCAACGGCCTGTCCTCATCCGGCGGCGCATCCGACACAAAATCTCCGAAGAAAACAGCCATTTCGCTGGCTCTCGGCGGCGGCTGCGCGCGCGGCTGGGCGCATATCGGCGTGCTGCGCGCGCTCGACGAGGCCGGCATCGAAGTGTCGATGATCGCCGGCACCTCGATCGGTGCGCTGGTCGGCGGCTGCTATCTCGCCGGCAAGCTGGACGAACTCGAGGAGTTCGCCCGCAGCCTGACCAAGCGCCGCATTTTCGGCCTGCTCGATCTCAATTTGCGCGGCAGCGGCCTGTTCGGCGGCATGAAGCTCGACGCACGGTTACGCGAACATATGGCCGGCATTCGTTTCGAGGATCTGACAAAGCCGTTCGTGGCCGTCGGCGCCGAAATCCGCACCGGCCATGAAATCTGGCTCTCGAGCGGTTCGCTGATCACCGCCATGCGCGCTTCCTATGCGCTGCCCGGCGTATTCGAGCCGGTGAATTGCAATGGCCGCATCCTGGTCGACGGCGCCCTGGTCAACCCGGTGCCGGTTTCGGTCTGCCGCGCCTACGAGCAGCCGCTCGTCGTGGCCGTCAACCTTCACTACGATCTGTTCGGCCGCGCCGCCGTCATCAAGCACAGTGCCGGCGAACTGGTCATCGAAAAGGACGCGCCGCGGCCCGGCCATGCCGACGCCGACTACCAGGCGCACCAGACGCGTCTCGGCATTACCGGCGTGATGGTCGAAGCTTTCAACATCATCCAGGACCGGATTTCGCGCGCCAGGCTGGCCGGCGATCCGCCTGACATGTCGTTGCAGCCGAAGCTCAGCCATATCGGCCTGACCGAATTCCACCGCGCCGACGAGGCCATCAGCCTTGGCTATCAGGCGACGATGGCACAGATCGGCGAACTCACCCGTCTGCAGACGGTCTTGGCCTGAACCTTCCTGTTCAAGCGCGTGCCGCGTCGATGATGCGAAACTGCACCGTGCGGTTGCCGTTCCAATAATTGCCCGACAGCGAACCGGCGACATGGATCGTCTTGCCCCGGTTCTTGAACAGGAATTCGCCAAGTGCTGTATCGACGGCGCGAAAGGCGATCGCCTGGATGCGTCCGCCGCTTTCCGACTGCAGATCGGCGCGGATGTGGTTGGTGCCGACCGCCCTGGCGTCGGCGAGCCGGTGGCGCGGCAGCGCAAACACCGGCGCGACATGGCCGGCGCCGAACGGGCCGGCCCGTTCCAGCGCGTCGAGTAAGCCAAGCGTCGCGCCTTCGGCAGCGAGCGCGCCGTCTATGGGCAGGCTTTCCTCATCCTGCAGCCGAAACACTTCAGTCGCCGCGCGCTCCTCGAAGAAGGCTCTGAGTTCACCGAGCTTCGCCCGCTCCACCGTAATCCCGGCCGCCATGCCATGGCCGCCGCCCTTGACGATCAGCCCGGCATCGGCCGCCGCACGCACCAGCCGGCCGAGATCGAAGCCCGACACCGAGCGGCCCGAGCCGGTGCCAATGCCATTGGCGTTGAAGGCGATGGCGAAGGCCGGCCGCCGCGCATGGTCCTTCAGCCGCGAGGCGATCAGCCCGACAATGCCGGGATGCCAATTGGTGCTGGCGGTGACGATGATGGCTGGGCCATTGCCGCCGGCAAGCTCGGCGTCGGCCTCGGCGCGCGCCGCGGCCAGCATCTCCAGCTCCATCTGCTGGCGTTCCTGGTTGAGCCGGTCGAGCGTCTCGGCAATGGTGCCGGCCTCGACCGGATCGACGGTGGCGAGCAGCCGGCTGCCCAGCGCTGCATCGCCGATGCGCCCGCCGGCATTGATGCGCGGGCCGATCAGATAGGCGAGATGAAAGGTGCTGATCGGCTCGCCGATGCGCGACACCCGCGCAAGCGCCGCCAGCCCCTCATTCTTTTGCTGGCGCGCCATCTGCAGCCCCTTGACCACGAAGGCGCGGTTGACGCCGATGAGCGGCACCACGTCGCAGACCGTGGCCAGCGCCGCGAGATCGAGCAGTGACAAGAGATCCGGCTGCGCTGCATCAGGCAAGCGGCTGCGCAAAACTCTCGCCGTCTGCACCAGAGCGAGAAAGACGACGCCGGCGGCGCACAAATGGCCCTGCCCGGACAGATCGTCCTCGCGATTGGGATTGACCACCGCGGTCGCCTCCGGCAGCGCACCCCCGACCTGATGGTGGTCGAGCACCACCACATCGGCGCCGGCTTCCTTGGCCGCATCGATGGAAACCGCGCTGTTGGTGCCGCAATCGACGGTGACGATCAGGGTCGCGCCGCGCGAGACCAGGTCGCGCATCGCCTCCGGATTGGGGCCATACCCCTCGAAAATGCGATCGGGAATGTAGATCTCCGACGGCACCGAGAAGTGCGCCAGGAAACGCTTGAGCAGCGCCGAAGAGGCGGCGCCATCGACATCGTAATCGCCGAAGATCGCAACTTTCTCCTTGGCCATGATCGCCTCGGCGATGCGGGTCGCCGCCTTGTCCATGTCGGTCAGCGAGGCCGGGTCCGGCAACAGGTCGCGGATCGTCGGATCGAGGAAGCGCTCTGCCTGGTCGGCGGTGACACCGCGCCCGGCAAGCACGCGTGCGACAATGTCGGGCACGCCATGGCCCTGCGCTATGGCAAGCGCAGTCATATCCTGCCGTTCGCTCAACCGATGTTCCCAGGAAACACCTGTTGCCGACTGCCTGACATCGAGGAAGAGGCGTTTGTCGCCCGTCATTACACCTTCTGCTTTTCAGCTGCGCGCCGAAGCCATTCGTCGGCGGCATCACCCATCGTCTTTTCCACGCCGTCTTTCAACCAGGCCATGAAAGGCCGATCGAATTTGAAGGCAGCGCCGCACTCCTTGATGAAGAAGCGCCTCACGTTCTGGGTGTTGCGATAGGACTTGGCAATGACCGTATTGCGCGAAATCGAATCCGAATGCCAGTCGAACGATTTCATCCTCATGTCCCCGCACTCAAAGCCGACGCAGCCACAGGGCTAGCAACCGCGCCGCGCATAAGCAAGAACCGGGCGCCCGCCGTGGCGTAAGTCATCTGTAAGCTCGGACTTGTCAGCATCCCCTCGCAACCAAGTTGATATGGAGAGGATCATGACAAGCCACAGATCTATTCTTGCCTGTTTACTCGCATCGTACTGCCTGTCTGCTACCCAGCCGGCGGAAGCAGCGGTCGGTTGGCAGATCTGCAACAGGACGGCCGAACCGATGTGGGTTGCCATCGCCTACGATCCCGGCAACGGCCGCCATGTCTCGGAAGGCTGGTGGAAGCTCAATTCGTGTGGCGGCTGCGCCAGCCTCGGTTCCTACGACGTGCGAAACGTCTGGTACCACGCCCACAACAAGGGCAGCAGCCGTGTCATCGAAGGCAATGATCTCTTCTGCACGAGTTCCCCCAAAGCCTTCAGAATCGGCAATCAGGCCGCATGCCACCGTCGGCCCACCTCGTTGGACACCACAGGCTTCCGCTCGGTCGTCCTGAGCGGCACGAAGTTTACATCCAACATAAGAGGCAGAGCCGCCAACGGAGCTGTTTGCATCGACTGACCATCCGCGTGGCCGGGCCGGCCACGCCCGACGGCAAGCATTTCGAACCCGATCACAGTGGAGAACGTCCCATGTACCGAAGCACCGTTTTTGTCTGTATTCTGTTGATGGCGAACCCCGCATCGGCATCGAGCACGGGCCCCCTGAGGGAAGCCTACTGCAAGCTTTGGGAGCACCGCGACATGCAAGGGGCACGAATGCGAATGCCCAACGGCGATCGCGTCAGCTTCGCCCACAATGAAGAGTATGGCAGCACCGCCTGGAGAGAGCGGCCCGACTGGAATGATGTCGTCTCCTCGGCGACCATCGATGCCGGCTGCAAACTGCAAGTGTGGGAGCACATGGAAGCCGGCGGCGCCTCCAAGACCTGGTCTGGCGGTCCAAATGGCTGGCGCGTCAACTATGTCGGAAGCGCTTGGAACGACCGGATATCGTCCGCGACCTGCTATTGCGATTAGCCGCCCCATCTGGGCGCACTCACCCCAAAAAGCCGCCGCCTGAACCAGCGGGCGGTGGCTTTCCGTGGATGCCTTGAAACTTATCCAGATCCTGGTGCCGCGCCTTGATCTCGCGCACGGTGCGCGACGACGAGCGCAATACGATTGTATGCGTGGTGATGAAGTTGCTGCCGAACTTGACCCCGGCCAGCATGTTGCCGTCGGTAACGCCTGTCGCCGCAAACAGCACATCGCCGCGCGCCATGTCCTCGGCGCGATAGACCCGCTTCGGATCGGCAATGCCCATTTTTGCCGCGCGCGCAACCTTTTCCTTCGTATCGAGGATCAGCCGGCCCTGCATCTGGCCACCGGTGCACCGCAGCGCCGCCGCCCCCAGCACGCCTTCCGGCGCACCGCCGGTGCCGAGGTAGATGTCAATGCCGGTCTCTTCCGGATCGGTGGTGTGGATGACGCCGGCGACATCGCCGTCGCCGATCAGCCGGATCGCCGCCCCGGTGGCGCGCACCGCTTCGATCAGTCTTTCATGGCGCGGTCGGTCGAGGATGCAGGCGGTGATTTCGGACACCGCGACGCCCTTGGCCTTGGCCAGGCTGGCGATGTTTTGCGCCGGTGAGGCATCGATGTCGATGACGCCTTCGGCATAGAACGGGCCGATGGCGATCTTGTCCATATAGACGTCGGGCGCAAACAGCAGGCTGCCTTTTTCGGCAATGGCGATGACGGCCAGTGCATTGGGCAGGTTCTTGGCACAGATCGTCGTGCCTTCGAGCGGATCGAGCGCAATGTCGACCGCCGGGCCTTTGCCGCTGCCGACCTCCTCGCCGATATAGAGCATCGGCGCCTCGTCGCGCTCGCCCTCGCCGATCACCACCGTGCCCTTGATGGCGAGACGATTGAGTTCCTGCCGCATGGCGTCGACGGCGGCCTGGTCGGCGGCTTTCTCATCGCCGCGTCCGCGCAGTCTGGCGGCCGCGACCGCGGCGCGCTCGGTGACGCGCACGACTTCCATGGTCAGTATCCGGTCGAGACCGGCGACAATGTTCTGGGCCACATTCATCGGGGGAAGATCCTGGTTGGCACACCGCCTCCCGCCAGAGGCGCGTTTCTTGTGTCAAAGCTCCATGACAACGGCAAGACCTGGCCGCTCAATTTTTCGAAATCGCAGCAATATCAATCGATTAAAGGAAAATTATGACCGAACCTAACCTGCCCGTTCGATGCGGATGACCTGCGGCTTGTCGGTGAGATGGCCGTCCTTGGTGATGCCGTCGACGGCCTTGCGCACAGCGGCTTCCGTGGTCTCGTGAGTGACCAGGATCACCGTCTTTTGCGCATCCGTCTCGCCGCTGACCGCATGCTGGACGATCGATTCCAGCGAAATATCATTGTCGGCCATGCGCTTGGCGATCGCGGCAAAGACACCGATGCGGTCATGCACGGTCAGCCGGATGAAATAGCCGCCGGCATGGCTGCGCATCTGCGCCTTCTTGTAGGGGCGCAATTCCTTGGCCGGCAGGCCGAACACCGGACCGTGCTGGAAGCCCGGCCGGCTCTTGGCGATGTCGGCGATATCGCCGACCACCGCCGATGCCGTGGCGTTGCCGCCCGCACCCGGTCCGGAGAGCAGCAGCTCGCCCAAAATGTCGGTTTCGATGGCCACCGCATTGGTGACGCCATGCACCTGCGCGATCACCGAAGCCGTCGGCACCATTGTCGGGTGCACGCGCTGCTCGATGCCGCTGTCGGTGCGCTGGGCGACGCCGAGCAGTTTGATCCGGTAGCCGAGATCGGCGGCGGCGCGGATATCGGCCTGGCTGATGTTGGAGATGCCTTCCATATAGATGTCGTTGGCGGCGATTTTGGTGCCGAAAGCCAGGCTGGTCAGGATCGACAGCTTGTGCGCCGTGTCATGGCCCTCGATGTCGAAGGTCGGATCGGCTTCGGCATAGCCCAGGCGCTGCGCGTCCTTCAGGCACTCGTCGAAGGAAATGCCTTCGGCCTCCATGCGGGTCAGGATGTAATTGCAGGTGCCGTTGAGGATGCCGAAGACGCGGGTGACCGAATTGCCGGCCATCGCCTCGCGCATCGTCTTGATGACAGGGATGCCGCCGGCCACCGCCGCTTCGTAATTGAGCAGCACGCCCTTCTTCTCGGCGATTTCGGCAAGCGCCACGCCGTGCTTGGCCAACAGTGCCTTGTTGGCGGTGACGACATGGCGTCCGGCTTCAAGTGCTGCCTTGACCGAGGAACGCGCCGGCCCCTCATCGCCGCCGATCAGTTCGACGAAGACGTCGATGTCGGCGGTCTGTGCCATCTTGACCGGATCGTCGAACCATTTGGCGGCGCCGAGGTCGACGCCACGGTCGCGCTTGGCATCGCGGGCCGAAACGGCGGTGACGATGACATCGCGGCCGCACTGGCGGGTCAGCTCGGCTGCCTTGTCACGCAGCACGCGCGCCACCGAGGCGCCGACAGTGCCCAGACCCGCAATTCCAATACGCAACGCTTCAGCCATGTCCGGCGACGCCCCTCAAACTATGCTCAAATAAGATTTGCGGCGACCTTAGAGCAATTCCAGGAAAAGTGTGAAGCGGTTTTCCGTCCGGAATTGCGTCAAAACAATGGGTTAGAGCAGATCGCCGTGAAACGGTGAACTGCTCTAACGATGCGCGGCGAGCGGCACCACATTGTTCGGCTGCTTGGCGCTGGATGCCAGGAAGCGCTTGATGTTGCGCGCCGCCTGCCGGATCCGGTGCTCGTTCTCGACCAGCGCGATGCGCACATGATCGTCGCCATGCTCGCCAAAGCCGATGCCCGGCGCTACCGCCACATCGGCGTGCTCGATCAGAAGCTTGGAGAATTCGAGCGAGCCGAGATGCTTGAAAGGCTCCGGGATCGGCGCCCAGGCGAACATCGAGGCCGCGGGCGCCGGAATGGTCCAGCCGGCGCGGCTGAAAGCGTCGACCATGACGTCGCGGCGCTTCAGATAGACCTCGCGCACTTCGGCGATGTCGGCGCCATCGCCGTTGAGCGCATGCGCAGCCGCCACCTGGATCGGCGTGAAGGCGCCGTAATCGAGATAGGACTTCACCCGGGTCAGCGCCGAGATCAGCCGCTCATTGCCGACGGCAAAACCCATGCGCCAGCCGGGCATGGAGAAGGTCTTCGACATCGAGGTGAACTCGACGCAGACATCGATGGCGCCCGGCACCTGCAGCACCGAGGGCGGCGGATTGCCGTCGAAATAGATCTCCGAATAGGCAAGGTCCGACAGGATGATGATGTCGTTCTTCTTGGCGAAGGCGACCACGTCCTTGTAGAAATCGAGCGAAGCGACCAGCGCCGTCGGGTTCGACGGGTAGTTGAGGATCAGCGCCAGCGGCTTAGGGATCGAGTGACGGACACCGCGCTCAAGCGCCGGAATGAAGCCGTCATCCGGCTCGACCTGCAGCGAACGGATGACGCCGCCCGACATGATGAAGCCGAAAGCATGGATGGGATAGGTCGGGTTGGGGCACAGGATCACGTCGCCGGGCGCGGTGATCGCCTGCGCCATGTTGGCGAAGCCTTCCTTGGAGCCGAGTGTCGCCACCACCTGCGTGTCGGGATTGAGCTTCACGCCGAAGCGGCGCTGGTAGTAGGCGGCCTGGGCGCGGCGCAGGCCGGGAATGCCGCGGGACGAGGAATAGCGATGCGTGCGCGGATCGCGCACCACTTCGCACAATTTGTCGACGATCGCCTTCGGCGTCGGCAGGTCCGGATTGCCCATGCCAAGGTCGATAATGTCGGCGCCGCGTGAGCGGGCGCTGGCCTTCAGCCGGTTGACCTGCTCGAACACGTAGGGTGGAAGCCGGCGGACCTTGTGAAATTCTTCCATGTCAGTTCCAGACAATTAGAATTGGTAGATTGGTAGAATTGGCTTTGCAAAGCGGACCTTTGGCAAAAGGCGGCTTTCGGCGCGCGATATAGCCTTATTTGCAGGTAGGGTCGAGGGCGGGATCGCATTTGGCTTCGATCTGCTTCAGCGTGTCGTTGCCATGGTTCTTCGCCAGCGAGTTCAGCGCCGCCGGGCTGGTGCCCTGGACCCCGCCGCCACCCTTGATCGCCTGCCCCTGCTGCTCGGCCTTCAACTGGGCAAGCTTGGCCTTGGTCTCCTCAGGCGTGAGCTGCTTTGCCGCCACCTGCGGAGGGATGTTGAGATTGGGATAGGAACCGGTGTCCTGGGCGCCCTCGGTCAGGGCGACATTCATCCCGTTGCCGGTGTTGTTGCTGGTGCAGCCACTTGTTGCCAACAGCCCTGGCGCCAGGCAGGCGACCGCAACCGCGATGCGGCAAAAGCGGCCTGCTCCCGAAAAAATGGTCTTGCCGGTGTTAATCGTCATATTGTTTTCCTGGCAGCCGGGGTACAGCACATTGGACCCGGTCAGATGTCCCATGGTAATATGTCAAGAAAACGCCTCGGGAGGAACCCCGCGAGCCATGTCCAAAACACCTGATTCGAGCAAAGCGGAAGATGATCAATCTTCTGCCGTCGAGCAATATCTGGTTAAGGACCCGGAACGCTTCGCGTTGAACATGGCGCGCATGGTCGAGCAGGCCGGCAAGGCGGCCTCCGCCTGGGCCGAGCCGCGCGAAAAGGGCGAGGTGCGCGATCACGTCGCCGAACCTGTCGTCGACATGGTCAAAACCTTCTCCAAGCTCTCGGAATACTGGCTTGCCGACCCGCAGCGCGCGCTGGAGGCCCAGACGCGGCTGTTCGCCGGCTACATGACGGTCTGGGGCAACGCCATCCAGAAGGTCAGCGCGAATGCCGAAGCGCCCGACGATGCGGTCAAGCCCGAGCGCGGCGACAAGCGTTTTCAGGACCCCGAATGGGGTCGCAACGCTTTCTTCGATTTCCTCAAACAGGCCTATCTCGTTACCTCGCGCTGGGCGGCCGACCTGGTCGAGCATGCCGAAGGCCTCGACGACCACACCCGCCACAAGGCCAGCTTCTACGTCAAGCAGGTGTCCAACGCCATCTCGCCATCGAACTTCATCCTGACCAATCCGGAGCTGTTTCGCGAAACGGTCGCCTCGAATGGCGAAAACCTGGTGCGCGGCATGAAGATGCTGGCCGAGGACATCGCCGCAGGCAAGGGCGACCTGAAGCTGAGACAGGCCGACTATTCCCCCTTCGAGATCGGCAAGAACGTCGCGATGTCACCCGGCAAGGTGGTCGGGCGCAGCGATGTCGCCGAGATCATCCAGTATGATCCGACGACCGAGACCGTGCTGAAGCGCCCGCTGCTGATCTGTCCGCCATGGATCAACAAATACTACATCCTCGACCTCAACCCGCAGAAATCCTTCATCCGCTGGGCGATCGAACAGGGCCACACCGTCTTCATCATTTCCTGGATCAACCCCGACGAGCGTCACGGCGCCAAGGGCTGGGAAGCTTATATCAGGGAAGGCCTGCAATACGGCCTCGACACGATCGAGAAGGCCACCGGCGAGAAGGACGTCAACGCCATCGGCTACTGCGTCGGCGGCACGCTTTTGGCGGCCGCACTCGCCCTGCTGGCGCAGGAGGGCGACAACCGCATCAAATCGGTGACCTTCTTCACCACGCAGGTCGACTTCACCCATGCCGGCGACCTGAAAGTCTTCGTCGACGAGGATCAGGTGGCGGCGGTCGAGAAATCGATGAACGAAAAGGGTTATCTCGACGGCACCAAGATGGCGACCGCCTTCAACATGCTGCGCTCGGGCGACCTGATCTGGCCCTATGTCATCAACAATTACATGCGCGGCAAGGATCCCCTGCCCTTCGACCTGCTCTATTGGAACGCCGATTCCACCCGCATGGCAGCAGCCAACCATTCCTTCTATCTGCGCAACTGCTACCTCGAGAACAACCTCACGCGCGGCGTGATGGAACTCGCCGGCCGCACTGTCTCGCTGGCCGACGTCACCATCCCGGTCTACAACCTGGCGTCGAAGGAAGATCACATCGCGCCCGCACTTTCGGTGTTCCTCGGTTCGCAATATTTCGGCGGCGAGGTCGAATATGTGATGGCCGGTTCCGGCCACATTGCCGGCGTCGTCAACCCGCCGGCAGCCAAGAAGTACCAGTACTGGACCGGCGGCAAGCCGGTGGGCGACTTTGCACAGTGGTTTGCCAACGCGGTGGAGCATCCCGGCTCCTGGTGGACGCACTGGCAGCACTGGATCGAGACCCAGGACGACACACTCGTTCCGGCCCGCAAACCTGGCAAGCATATGAAAACCTTGGGCGATGCCCCCGGCACCTATGTGAAGGTGCGTGTGTAACGTCCGGCACCTTTTCCAGGTCCTATGTGTAACGGAATGTAATGTCTGGTGAGTTGACGGGCCGGCAAAACGGGGCGAAATGGTGTCGTCAACCATCAAGTAGCCTCAATTCGCCTCCAACGAGCGATTAATTCAGAGGCTTGCAGAATTGACACAAGTCTCGTTTCCGGTTTGGGAACACAAGGTTATTGGACGTAAACGTTTCGACGCCGCACCAATAACAGGCCGACCGGACACCGAGGGGGAATTTAGTTTTGAGATCAGTGGGTTCGCGTCTCGCGGGGAGAGAGGGTCGCACCGTAGCGGCAGCGCTTTTCTCCGTGCTTCTGGCGTCCTGCACCTCCGCCGGCGACCCCACAATGTCCGTCGGCATGCCCGGTTATAACGCCACTGCATCCGACATCGCCACGGCTTCCGGCACCACCACGACGGTAACGGCCGATTCGTCCGCGCAGGTCACATCGACCGGACCGCAGATGATGATGACGGCTGCAGGCGACGCCACGCTGCCTGAGAAGGTCGCCTATGTGCCGATGTCCAAGCCCGGCGCCGGCTTCCCGGTCAATGTCCCTGCCGGGTCCGAAACCATCGTCGGCCAGACGCCGCAGTCGCTGCAGCAGCCGACGCAGAGCGCGGCCCAGACAGATGCCGTGGCGCAGAAGATAGCCGCCGCCGATGCCGGCGCGATCGCACCGAAACAGACGGCCACAGCAGCGGCGACCAACGAAGTCTACGTGACCGCCGCCGCCCCGCAGGCCGATGCGCCCAAGAAGGGCTTCCTCGCCTCGCTGTTCAGCACAGCACCAGCATCGGCCGCACCCGCGCCGCTGGTCAATTCCCGCTCGGGCCAACAGCCTGCGGTTGCCGCCCAGCCCAAGGCTGCAAAGCCGATCGTCACGCTGGCTTCCGCCAACGCGGCTGACAAGCCCCTGCAGCTCGCCTCGCTCGGCGCCGACAGCAACCACATCACCGGCAGCGATGCGCTGCCCGGCGTGCGCCAGACGGCGCTGTTCGAGATCAAGCGCAAATCCGGCATCGACGACGAAAGCGACGTCGACCTGAACGAGGACGAAGGCTCGGGCGGCGCCTATCAGGTGGCGTCGGCCGCCGGCCTCGCCCGGCTGGCGCCCAACGGCCTCTTGAGACAGAACGAGAGCGTCGATGTCGCCTGCCTGAAGCCGTCGCTGGTGCGCGTGCTGAAGACGATCGAGGGCCATTACGGCCGCAAGATGGTCGTCACTTCAGGCTATCGCGACATGGCCCGCAATCGCCGCGCCAACGGCGCCAAGAATTCGCTGCACATGTATTGCGCCGCCGCCGACATCCAGGTGCCGGGCGTCTCCAAATGGGAGCTGGCAAACTACATCAGGACCATGCCTGGCCGTGGCGGCGTCGGCACCTACTGCCACACCGAATCCGTCCACGTCGACGTCGGCCCCGAGCGCGACTGGAACTGGCGCTGCCGCCGGCGCGGCTGAGCGCACGTCTATACGACCCGGCCATTTGGCCGAGAGGCTTTCAGCCGCTCGTCGTTCCTTCCGGCCGGCGTCAGCGACGTCTGAGATTAGCCGAAGCCACCCGCGCCTTCGTCATCCTAGGGCGAAGCAGGAGCGCAGCTCCGTCGCGGAGCCCCTAGGATCCATTCCGTGACCTTAATCGAAGGGTGCAGCGATGCAGAATTCTTCTGCACCATAGCGGCGCTCACAGTTCGCGGCATGGATCCTCGGGTCTGCGCCGCGTCGCTACGCTCCTTGCTTCGCCCGTGGATGACGACCGTGAGGGCGTTCCGGCTAGTCTCCAGAGCAAGCACCACCATGAGGGGCCAGAAAACCCTGCGCTGGCTCACCGAAACGACCGTTCCCGCCACTTTTGAAAAAAGTTGTCACATCTGGCGAGTGATGGGTTGCCGGTTGGCAACAACGCAATTATAAGCCGCTTCGTCTGAGCGCGCCCATCGTCTAGCGGTTAGGACACCGCCCTTTCACGGCGGTAACAGGGGTTCGATTCCCCTTGGGCGTACCAGATTTTTCAATGACCTGACTATGATCTGATGACTGCAGACCCGACAAGGGACGGCGCAGGTGTGTCCTTAAGTCGCAAACTATTGGCTTCAAATGCAGGGCGCCGGGCTTCACTGACGGCGCGACCAGCACCATATGGTGCTTCAAAGCCCTCCAAAACGAGAGAAGCTAGCCCGACAGGTCGCATTGCGGCTGTCAGCCGGCAATGGCTATGAACCAAGGAACCTGGAAACCATCATGCCTGAAAAAAATGTCAGACTAAATTCGCGAGACGTTCCCCTCATTCAGCTCGGCGTCTATCAGTGCCGCTTCCCGGTGAGTGAAGACGCGTCAGTACCTGGCGGCTACCGTTTTTGTGCCGGGCCAACGTCGACGGATCGTGTCTACTGCGATCACCACCACACCATTGTGACCGCCGTCGACCCTCGTCGAGCCCGTCCGGGTCTCCAGATCCCCCAACGGCGCGCCGCTTAAAGCAATTCCAGGAAAAGCGTGAGCGGTTTTCCGCCCGGAAATTGCGAAAAAACAAAGAGATAGAGCGGTTCGACGTTTCCGTGAAACGGTGAAACGGTCTAGGCGGCACCTAATTTGTCAGCGGCCGACGCGTGGCGAGGGATCGGCGGGCAACGCCTGCTCTCGCAACCACTCCCACGTCCCCCGCACATCGACATCCCGAAGCCGATCCTGCGTGGAAATTGCGTACCATCCGCGCCCGGCATCAAGCTCGTGCTCGAATGGCTGTACCAGGCTCACTGAATCAAGCGCCGCTGCCGCCAAGACCAAGCTGCCCAGCGCCACGCCCTGGCCGTGTTCGGCAGCCGCGAGCGCCAGGTCGCTGTCGCTGAAATTGGTGCCGTGCCAGGTGCCGGTCGGCTCGACACCGGCGCTGCGCAGCCAGTCGGCCCAGCCGGTCGGGCGTTCGTCATGGATGAGCGACGCGCCGAGCAGGTCGGCGGGCGTGTGGAGCGTGCCGGCCAATTCCTTCGTCGCGACCGGTGATAGAAAATCCCTGGCGATCAGCAGGCTTTCGCAGCCTTCGGGCGGCGCGTCGGCGTAGACGATTGCGAGGTCGAGTTCCATGGTTTCGAAATCGACTGATGCACCGCTGGTGTCGAGCCACGGCTCGCAGGCCGGCACGGCCGCCCGCAGGGATGGCAGGCGATTGAGCAGCCAGCGCCGGCTGAAATCGCGCGGCGCGTAGATCACGACGCTGCCGGGCTTGCGATAGGGCTCCAGTCGCCGGTACCCCTCCTCCAGAAGCTCGAGGCAGCGGCGCACGGTGCGCTGATAGTCGCGGCCGGCATCGGTCAGCCGCACCTCGCGGCCGAAGCGCATGAACAGAGGCTGGCCGATATGGCCTTCGAGCAGGCGCATCTGGTGACTGATCGCCGACTGGGAGAGACCGAGTTCTTCTGCGGCGCGGCTAAAGCTTTCCAGGCGCGAGGCGGCCTCAAACCCCTTCAGGAATTGTGTTGGCGGAATATGCCGGAACTTCATCACTCATGAATTCCATTCACTGAATCAGGGAATCCTTCTCAGTTGTACGGCTGCCTCAGCCGATTAACAATGAGTTCAGTACATGAATGGAGAATTTGATGAACGCCATCGAATGGCCGGCGCAGCAGTTGAAGATCCGCCGGCCCGCCGAGTTCGAGCCGCATGCCAGGACATGGATGGCCTGGCCGCATCGGCGCGACATGTATGGCGCCACGCTGCCCGCCATGCAAAAGGCCTATGCCGATGTCGCCCATGCCATCGCCCAGTTCGAGCCGGTCACCATGGTGGCGCATCCCGATCATGCCGGCGGCGCCCGCGCACAGCTTGGGCTCGGTATCGAAGTCGTGGAAATCCCGATCGACGATTGCTGGATCCGCGATTCCGGCCCGACCTTCCTGAAACTCGCAGATGGCAGCCTTGCCGGCGTGTCCTGGCGCTTCAATGCCTGGGGCCGCAAGCATGAGCCCTATGACCAGGACAATGCGCTGGCCGAACGGCTGCTCACGCGGGAAGAAGCCCTCATTTTACGCTCCTTCCTGCATTGCGAAGGCGGCTCGCTGACCACCGACGGGCAAGGCACGCTGATCGCCACCGAAACCAGTCTGCTCCATTCCAACCGCAACCCCGGCATCTCCAAGACCTGGGTGGAGAAGGAACTGTTGCGCATGCTCGGCCTGGAAAAAGTTGTGTGGCTTCCCGGCGATCCGCTGGATCTGGAAACCGACGGCCATATCGACGGCATGTGCTGTTTCGTCCGCCCCGGCGTGGTGATGTTCGAGTACAATCCCGATCCGTCCGACCTGCACGGCCGCATCCTTGCCGACAATCTTGCCGCACTTGCCAGCCAGACCGATGCGCGCGGCCGCAGCTTTGAAGTCATCCCCATCCCCGAGGCCTATGATGTCGAGGCGACGAGCGCAGTGTTTGCCCGCTCCTACATCAATTTCGCGCTCGCCAATGGCGGCGTCGTCATGCCGGATTTTGGGCACCCGTCCGGCGAGGAGGCCAAAGCGGCCGTCGCCCTTGCCTTCCCGGACCGACGCATCGTCACCGTCGATGTCGGCGCGGTTGTGCCGGCTGGCGGCGCCATCCACTGCATCACCCAGGAACAGCCGGTGTGACGAGGACATCATGGACACGACGTCACGCCATTTTGGCAGCATCGGGGTTAGCGCTCATGCCTGAGATCGCGATCAAGGCAGTCAGGGCCGAAAGCTGGAAGGTCACCGCGCCATCCGAGGCCGAGCCGCATGCCAGGACCTGGATGGCCTGGCCAAGCACGCCGGCGGTCTATGGCGGACCGGGCGCCTATTACGAGAGCGTGCAGGAAACGCTGGGCCGGCTGGCCGCGGCGATCGCCGAGAACGAGCGTGTGGCGATGGCCGCCTCCGCGGATCAGCACGAGTTGGCGGCAAAGCTTTGCGGTCCAAAGGTCGAACTCGTCGACATCGAGACCGACGACATGTGGATGCGCGATTCCGGCCCGGTGTTCGTGCGCGCCGAGACTGGCGCCATTGCCCCCGTCGACTTCCGCTTCAACGGCTGGGGCGACAAGCAGGCGCATGCCAGCGATGCCGGGATCGCCGGCAAGGTCGCGCAGCACCTCGGCGCGACCCGCCATGTCGCTGCAATCCGCGGCGAAGGCGGCGGCATCGAATATGACGGCGACGGCACCTTGCTTCTGGCCGAAAGCTGCTGGGTCAACGACAACCGCAATCCGGGTCTTTCGCGCGCCGATATCGAGCGGCATCTGAAGACCATACTCGGCGTCGAGACTGTGATCTGGGTTCCCGGCGTGCGCGGCCTCGACATTACCGATGGCCATATCGATGGCTCGCTGCGCTTCGTCAAACCGGGCCTGCTCATCGCCAGCAGCATGACCGGCGACACTTCCGAATGGGGTCGCGCTCATGCAGAGGCGCTTGCCATGTTGGCCAAGTCCAGGGATGCGCGTGGGCGTGGCTTCGAGATTGTTTCGATCCCCGCCGCCGCCGACGTGCGTTCGACCAGCGACGAGTTTCTGACCAGCTACGCCAATTACTACATCGGCAACGGCGCGCTCTACACGCCGCAGTTCGGCGACAAGAAGGCCGATGCTTTTGCCCGGGAAACCCTTGGCCGGCTGCACCCGGACCGCCGCATCGTCGAGCTCGACATGGACCGCATCTACGAGAATGGCGGCGGCATCCATTGCGTCACCCAACAGCAACCCTTGTGAGGTGAGCCATGCGCCAACTGATCGCCGCCGCTGTCCAGATCGCTTGCACTGATCAAGTAGGGAGCAATCTCGACAAGCTCGAAAATCATGTCCGCGAAGCTGCACGGCGCGGCGCCGGACTTGTCGTGCTGCAGGAGTTGTTCGAGGGCGTCTATTTCTGCATGGACGACGATATCAGGCACAACAGCCGCGCCCTACCCCTCGATGGCCACAAGACCATCGCCCGGATGGCCGCGCTGGCGCGCGAAACGGGCGTCGTTTTGCCGGTCTCGCTGTTCGAACGCGACGGATCGCGACTGTACAACACGCTGGTCATGATCGACGCCGACGGCAAGGTGCTCGGCCACTACCGCAAGAGCCATATTCCAAATAGTCCGGGCTATTCCGAAAAGCTCTATTTCGCCGATGGCGACACCGGCTTCCGCATTTTCGAAACCGCCGCCGGCAAGATCGGCGCCGGTGTCTGCTGGGATCAGTGGTTTCCCGAAGCGGCGCGGGCCATGGTGCTCATGGGCGCCGAAGTGCTGATCTATCCCACCGCCATCGGCTCTGAGCCGTCCTTTCGCGGCTGGGATTCGCGCGACCATTGGCAGCGCGTCATGCAAGGCCATGCCGGCGCCAATCTGACCCCGGTCATCGCCGCCAACCGGGTTGGAGTCGAGACCGGCGAAGCCAACGAGATCGTCTTCTATGGCTCGTCCTTCATCGCCGATCACACCGGCGCCAAGCTGGCGGAAGCCGACCGCGTCTCCGACAGCGTGATCACGGCGGCACTCGACCTCGACGAGATCGCTGCCGTAAGACGCAGCTGGGGCGTGTTCCGCGACCGGCGCCCCGAACTCTACGGCGTGCTGCTGGAGCCGACGCCGGAGCGCCTGCTCGCCAAAAATGCAGCCTGACTGAACGGCCCCGATCGGGGCCACCAAGGGAGGACATCATGAAATATTGGCTCGCGCTTGCCGCGGCGTGCCTTTTTGCGACCTCGGCCCAGGCCGAGGAAAAAATCCTGCATCTCTATTCCTGGGAGTCCTATTTCGGGCCCGGCACCATCGAAAAATTCGAGGCCGAGAGCGGCATCAAGATCACCTACGACATGTTCGATTCCAACGACATCGTCGAAACCAAACTGCTCACCGGCGGTTCGGGCTACGACCTCGTCACCATCAACCTCGCGCCGCATCTGCAACGCGAATTGCCGGTCGGCGTCTGGGCTGCGCTGGACAAGAGCCGGCTTTCCAACCTCGGCAATATCGAGCCGGCGGTCGCCGCCCGTCTTGATGAGGTCGACAAGGGCGGCGCACATGGCGTGCCGTGGATGTGGGGAACGACGGGCGTCGGCTACAACGTCGAAAAAATCCACGCGATCATGCCCGATGCCCCGGTCGACTCGCTGCGCATGCTGTTCGACCCGGAGATCGCCGCCAAATTTGCACCTTGCGGCATCACCATGCTCGACGATGCCGAGCAGGTTCTAGGCCTGGCGCTGATCTATCTCGGGCTCGACCCGGACACGACCATTCCCAAGGAATTGCAAAAGGCGGTGGACGTGGTTGCGAAGGTTCGCCCTTACGTGCGCAAGTTCCACAGCTCGAGCTACATCAACGACCTCGCCGAAGGCGATGCCTGCCTGTCGCTCGGCTTCTCCGGCGACATGCACATAGCCGACATCAGGGCCAAGGAAGCGAAGCGGCCGTTCAGCATCACCTACCGCCTGTCGAAGGAAGGCAATTTGGTCTGGGCCGACATATTGGCGATCCCGGCTGACGCCCCGCATCCGGAAGCCGCGCACGCGTTCATCGATTTTGTCTTGCGTCCGGAAATCGCCGCCTCGGCGGCTACTGACACCGGCTTCTCGACCGCGAACAAGGCAGCACTTCCGCTGCTTGACGAGAAACTGCGCGCGGACGCCAATCTTTACCCCTCGGAGGAAGCCCAGAAGCGCCTGCATCTGCCGAAAGCACTCGACCAGAAGTCGCTCAGAATGTGGTCGAAAGCCTGGGACCGCGCCAAGGGGTTGGAGTAGGAGAAAGACCGCGCCCCGCCCGCCGAGGGCCGGTGCGCAGCCAACCTTTTTGCGTTGCCGCATGCATTCGGGGTAATGTCATCAGCGGCGGTCCATGGTATATTTTCCGAGCGCACGCAGAGGCGCCTGGATAAAGAACAGGAGTGAACGGGGAGTGGCCACTATTGACGCGCTATAGGAAATTTATCCTACATTGCGGAATTCACAAGACTGGAAGCTCTTATCTTCAGGCGAGCCTGGCTTCCAACCGAGATCTGTTGGCGGCCAATTCGATCCACTACCCCGAACCCATAGACCCGGCGAATGAAGCGTTCGGGCCGCAGCACAGCATCGCGGCAATCGGTTACGACGACGGCAAGTCGTTTGAGCAGAACGTTGGCGCGTTCTTCGCACTCGATTCCGACTGTGAAACGTTGCTGATGTCAGGCGAGGAGTTTTCGCGAGCAAGCGCTCATCCCTCTTTCTTTCAAGGCCTGTTGGATGTTGGCGCCGAGGTGACGGTGGTGTTTTACCTCAGGCGCTTCGATCACTTGCTTGAGAGCGTGTATTCGCAAGGCGTCAAAGATTACCTGACAGGCCCTATCGAAGTCGCGGAATATCAGCTTGATTTCTACGAAACCCTGCGACCGTTTGTTGCCGCGCTCGGTGCCGATCGTGTTGTCGTTCGACCATACAACCCCAAATTTTGGCCCAGCGAATCGATCGGTCAGGATTTCTTCTCTGCGATTGGCTTGCCTCATCTCTGGGGCTCCATGAGAAAGCCGGCCGGCCGGATCAACGAAAGCCTGTCACGGCCGGAAACATACATGCTTTCAGTCACTGAAGGCATCGCTGAAAAGCAGCGCTTGATGGACCACTTCCGTGCCCTGCCTTTCCCGGAGCGCGGCAGGGCTAAATTCTTCCGGTCACCCGATTCTCGCTTTGACTTCAACCTGAAATATATGGGTTTGAACTCAGGCGTCGCCGCCCTCAATGGCGGGGTGGACATCACAGAGTTTCTCGATCTGGCCAACGTCGATGATGATCCACATTGGCAAGCGTTCGACCCGAACGACCGTCAGATTGACGATTATCTCGAGATCTTCAGGACCCAGGCATTCGTGAATTAGAGCACGATCCTGAAAAGTGGAAACCGGTTTTCTCGGGCAAACAAAAGCGGTTCCGGCCAACCCAGCCGATCACCCTTGGTCGTGCACCGGTTGCGGCCAGCGCTGCAGCGCCGCATGGCCGACCTCGGTCAGCGCATAGACGCCGCGCTCGGCCCTGGCGAACCATCCATAGACATTGTCCAGGAGGATGCTGGCCGCGCGTGGCGAAATCGTTTTCAGATCGCGCGGGCGCTTCGGGCCATCGGTCATGGCGGCGGCGCAGGCCAGCGCATCCTGCCTGTAGGCGGTCATAACAGGCGCCCGCGAACCGCCGCCGACCACCGGATCGCCGCGCCGGCGCTTATGCTCTTCCATCAGACGTGAGCGTCGCTTCGGGTCGCGGCGCGGCGGCAGAGCGGCCGGGCTGAGCAGCAGTTCGACCTCGCCCTTGCTACTGACGGCCAAAAGCCCGAAACCGAGCCGCCGGCAGAGCGCGCGAAAACGGCTGTCGTGCTCGCGGCCCTTGCCGCGCGCCGACATGCGCGCCGCCAGCCACACCTCATCACAGGCAGCGGCGCGATCGACACCTTGCAGGACGAGTTCCAGATTGAACTGCAATTTCAGTTCGCAAATGACCAGCACCGGCGGCTCGCCGTCGCGCACCGCAACGATATCGCAGTGGCCGACTTCGCCCTTGACCGTGAATTCCAGGCCCTCGAGAAACCGCTTCACCGGGACGTAGAGAGACGTTTCCTGCATGGCGCAGGCATAGCCGATTCGGACCGTGCCGGCACAGGGATCGCCGAAAGGTCGACGCCATGCGCTAAACCGCCTTGAAACCCACCGTCTGCAACAGCCCGCCG
This sequence comes from Hyphomicrobiales bacterium, assembly GCA_900472295.1. GTDB lineage: Bacteria > Pseudomonadota > Alphaproteobacteria > Rhizobiales > Rhizobiaceae > Mesorhizobium. The sequence goes on from UCIA01000002.1 coordinate 540,927, forward strand.
CCGGGCAGGTTTTCCAGTGTGATCGTCCCGCCATAGCGCTCGACGATTTCCTTGGCGATAGCCAGGCCCAGGCCGGCGCCGGGTATCGACTGCCAGCGGGCGGGATTGACGCGAAAGAACGGCTCGAACGCCTTGTTGAGCAATTCCGGTGGAATGCCGGGGCCATGATCGGCGATTGCCAGGACGGCGCGGCCGTCGGCAGCGGTTAGCAGAACGCTGCACCCCTTGCCGTGCGTCGCCGCGTTGACGATCAGATTGCGCAGAGCGCGGCGCAGGCCAAGCGCCCCCGCCCGCACGGACACCTTGTCCAGCCGGTCGGCCGACACCTGATGCCCCAGCGACCTCATCTCGGCCGCGATGTCGCGGACCAGTCTTTCCAGGTCGATCGGTTCGACCGCATCCTGGTTGACCTCCTCGCGCACCAGCCGGATAGCGCTGTCGGCGATGCGGTCGAGCTCGTCGAGGTCTTGCAGCCATTTGTCGCGGTCGTCGTCGAGGAATTCGGCGCGCAGGCGCATGCGCGTCATCGGCGTCCTGAGATCATGGCCGGCGGCGGCGACCAGCCGCATGCGGCTTTCCATCGCCGTCTTCAGCCGGGCGGAAAGCTGGTTGAGCGCATGCGCGGTCGCCTTGACCTCGGCCGAGCCCACTTCCGGCACCGACGCCAGCACGCCGTCCGAACCGATCTTGGAGACAGCGGCTTCCAGCATTTCCAGCGGCCGGATCAACACAGAGGTGAAATAGACGGAGACCGCCGTGGCGCCGGCCACGATCAGTGAGATCCAGCCGGCCAGAACCAGCCATTCGCGCCTCGGCGCCTTGACGTGAGGCACCTCCAGGATCGCCCAGCGGCCGTCGGGCAGTTGCACCGATGCGAGTTGCTCGGGTTCGTTGGCCTTCTCGCTGACAATGGCCCGGAGGTCGAAGCCCCGGCGGCGCAGTATGTCGTTGAGCATCGCCGTTTCGGCACGCGCGACCTTGCCGCCGGCGGGATGATCGGTGAGCTGCACGTTCAGCACATCAGGGACAGGGCCGGGCTGCAACCGCACCACGAGTTCCATCTGCTGCGCAATCCAGGGCACGGTCAGTTCCGGCGGCGGCCCGCCGCCGCGCACGCTGATCACGGCGGCGGTGGCGAGGCCGACCACGCCGACGATCGAAGCAACCAGCAACAGGATGAGCCGCCGGCGCAGCGAATTCATGCGTCGTTCTCCGCCGTCTCGACCCGGGTGGTGAGCTGGTAGCCGCCATTGCGCACCGTCTTGAACAGCGGCTCTTCACCCATCTCGCCGAACTTGCGGCGCAGCCGGCTCATCAGCACGTCGACCGATCGGTCGAGCGGATCGCGCTCCCGGCCCTGCGTGAGATCAAGCAACTGGTCGCGCGACAACAACCGGCCGGGCCGGTCGAGAAACACCTGCAACAGATCGAATTCGGCGCCGGTGAGATCGACAGGCACCCCTTGCGCATCCGTCACCTTGCGGGTGTCGGGCTCCAGCGTATAGCTGGCGAAGCGGTAGATGCGCGCGCGGGGTGCAGCAAACTCCTCCGGGGTCGCCCGCCGCAGCACGGCGCGGATGCGGGCGGTCAGCTCGCGCGGATTGAACGGCTTGCCAATATAGTCGTCGGCGCCGAGCTCCAGGCCGATGATGCGATCGACATCCTCTTTCAGCGCCGTCAGCAAGATGATCGGTATATGCGGTTTGCGGTCGCGCAAGCCGCGGCAGATATCGAGCCCCGAGCCGTCGGGCAGCATGACATCGAGCACCATCAGGTCGAACTGGCCGGCGCCGAGCTTCTGTTCGCATTCGCGCCGGTCCGCCGCCATCGACACGCGAAACCCCTGGCCGTCGAGATAGCGCCCGAGCAGCGTCCTGATCTCGCGGTCGTCGTCGACGACGAGGATATGGGGTTGCGATTGCATTGCCTGCGATACGTCCTTTGCCGGTTTGACTCACCGATTATGGGGCCGATTATAGGCAAGCCGCCGGCGCACATCAGATAAAATTGCAACCGAATGTTGCCGGCAATCCGGCAGAAACATTTCGAAACAAATCTCCCTTTGCTGGAAACCTTCGGCAACACACCGAAGCAAAGCGGAAAAAGAGGCACCCTATCCTGCTGCCATCCGATGCATGTGGGAAAGGACTACATCATGCAAAGCAGACTTCTGGCGCTCGGCCTGTTCTCCACGGTCGCCATTCATCCCGCCCTTGCGCAGCAGGCCGATTTTGTCGCGCCGCCCGGCGAGCAGCCGCAGATCGTGGCAATGCAGGGCGCCCTGGATCAGGGTCCCCCGGATCAAGGTCCTTGGTCGCACCGGCCGGGAGGCTTCGGCCCGCATCGCATGGGACCGCCGCCCCAATTCAGGCTCGCGGCCCGGCTTGCCATGATTGAGACCCGCATCGGTGTTCGCAGCGAACAGCTCGATGCCTGGCGCGACTATACCAGCGCGCTGCAGGCGGTGCTGGCGCCGCCCGGGCCGGATCACGGCTTCGGTGGTTCCGGCGCCCGTGGTCCTGATGGGCGTGGCGCAGAAGACGGCAAAGCCGATCAAGGGCCTCGCGATCCCTTCGCCTTCCAGGAAAGGCTGGCCGACGATGTTACCGAGCGCGCGGTCGCAGCCACCAAGTTGAAGGACGCCATCTCAGCCCTTCGCACCAAGCTGACGCCCGAACAGCTTGAAATTCTTGCCTCGGCGGAACCTCACGGACCACCCCCCGGTCCTTGGGGCCATCCGCCGGACGCAGCCGGTCCAGGAGGTCTGCCTGGCAATGACGACAGACACGCTCCCGACGCCCTACCCCGGACTGACGAGCAACTCTGACCGGCTGCGCCGGCCGGCCCGCTGCCACCCGGTCTCGGGCCGGCCGGTTTCTCTCCCCTGAGATGATGGCCGTTTCCGGCCGTCATCATCCAACGAAAGCACCACAAATGTGGGAAGCCATCATGATGCTGCGGCTGATCGCGGCCTTTGGCCCAGTCAGTGGCCCTGCCGGTTCGGCCGGTCACGACACCCGAACCATACCGGCCCTGCCGGCGGACACGCTCAAGGGCGCGATCCGGCTGAGCTTTGCCGCCTGGCGGTTGTCGCTGCCGCTTTCAACGAATTCGAACGTCGCCATTGATGACAAGAAAATTGCGTAGAGGCCGCCCGTTGCCGATCACGGGCAAAGCGCTTGGCGTAGTGCCGTTTATTGGCCTATTGATGAGCTGGGCATCGCGGCCAAGACTTCGTTCTGCTTGTCGAATACGCCCTGGCCGCCGAGAAGGAGCGCACGATGAGCCGCTTCGAGGCATTGCTCGACGCCGCGCGCAAGCGTGCGCAACCGATTGCCATGGCGCCCGACCGCAACCCCAGCGAAAGATGATCAACCCCATGCCGCTCCAGTCCAGCCAATCCTTTGTGCCGTTTCGCCGGTCCGCATCCTGGGCCGCGATGCTGGGTGCCGCGCTCTTTCTCGCAGCCTGCTCGCAGGAAGGTGCCAAGGCCCCGGCTGGCATGGGCGCTGCCGGCAGGCCCGAGGTCGGTGTCGTCACCCTGCATCCGCAGTCGGTGGCCATCACCGCCGAACTGTCCGGACGCACGACCGCTTCGCTGACCGCCGATGTGCGCCCGCAGGTGAACGGCATCATCCAGGCCCGGCTTTTCCAGGAAGGCAGCGAGGTCGTGGTCGGCCAGCCGCTCTATCTTATCAACCCCGCGAGCTACCAGGCATCCTTGGATAGCGCGAAAGCAGCCCAGCAGAAGGCTGAAGCCGCGGTGCCTACCGCGCAGTCCAAGTTCGACCGCTACGCCGGCCTGCTGGCGCAAAAGGTGGTCTCGCAGCAGGATTACGACGACGCTGCCGCGACGCTGGCACAGGCGCAGGCGGATGTGGCGTCGGCCAAGGCCAGCGTGGAAACCGCGCGCATCAATCTCGACTACACCAAGATAACCGCGCCGATCGCCGGCCGCATCGACAAGTCGTCGCTGACGCCCGGCGCCCTCGTCACCGCCAACCAGGACACAGTGCTCACCACCATACGCGCGCTCGATCCGATCAATGTCGATGTCACGCAGTCGAGCACCAACCTGCTTAATTTGCGCCAGGCGATCAATGAAGGCCGGCTGAAGTTCAGCGGCCCCAACGTCTCGGTCAAGCTGAAGCTCGACAATGGCACCGTCTATACGCAGACCGGCAAGATGGAGTTCGCCGGCGCCAATGTCGACCAGTCCACCGGCACCTTCGCGCTGAGGGCGCAGTTCCCCAACCCGGATCGCTTGTTGCTGCCCGGCATGTATGTGCGCGCGCTGGTCGAAGAAGGCGTCGCCCAGAACAGCTTCCTGGTGCCGCAGCGCGCCGTGAGCCGCAACACCAAGGGTGAAGCGACCGCCATGGTCATCAACGCTGCCGGCAAGGTCGAGCAGCGCGTGCTGACCGTGCGTAACAGCGTCGGCAACAGTTGGCTGGTGGATTCAGGCGTCGGCGATGGCGACCGCGTCATCGTCGAAGGCATCCAGTTGGTGCGGCCCGGCGGCGACGCGACCGCCGTCGAGGTGACGATCGACGAGGCGACCGGCGAGGTCAAGGACCGCGCCCAAACCTCCTCGGCCGTGCCTGCCACCGCCGAGGTGGCGGCCAACGCCCCGAAGACCGGGAACTGAGCCGATGTCCGCATTTTTCATCAACCGGCCGATCTTCGCCTGGGTGATCGCCATCGTGATCATGCTGGGCGGCCTGCTCGCGCTCACCACGCTGCCGATCTCGCAATACCCGCAGATTGCGCCGACCACGGTCAACATCAGCGCCACCTATCCCGGCGCCGATGCGCAGACGGTTGAAAACTCGGTGACCAAGGTCATCGAGCAAGGCATGACCGGCATCGACAATCTCGACTACATGACGGCGACGTCGACCTCGACCGGTGCGGCCTCGATCACGCTGACCTTCACCACCGCCGCCGATCCCGATACCGCCCAGGTGCAGACCCAAAACAAGCTGCAGCTGGTACAGTCGCAGCTGCCGCAGGTGGTGCAGAGCAACGGCATCACCGTCTCCAAATCCTCGACCGGCTTCCTGATGGTCATCGGCTTCGTCTCCAGCGACGGCAAGATGAACTCGACCGACCTTGCCGACTATGTCGATAGCACCATCAACGACACGCTGAAGCGCGTCGAAGGTGTCGGTTCGACGCAGCTGTTCGGTTCCGGCTATGCCATGCGCATCTGGCTCGACCCCGACCAGCTCGCCAAATATGCCCTGATGCCGAGCGACGTTGCGTCCGCGATCGAGGCGCAGAATACGCAAGTGTCGGCCGGCCAGCTCGGCGGCCTGCCTCAACGCAAGGGCCAGCAGCTCAACGCCACGGTGACCGCCAAGAGCCGGCTGCAGACCGCCGAACAGTTCCGCAACATCATCCTGAAGAGCCAGACCGATGGCTCGCTGGTGCGGCTCAACGATGTTGCCACCGTCCAGCTCGGCGCCGAAAGCTATACCACGCAGGCCAATTTCAACGGCAAGCCGGCGGCCGGCGTCGCCATCAATCTGGCGACCGGCGCTAACGCCATCAGCACGGCGGAAGCAGTGCGTTCGACGATCAACCGGCTGAGCTCGACCTTCCCGCAAGGCGTCGAGGTCGTCTACCCCTACGACACCTCGCCCTTCGTGCGGCTGTCGATCGAAGAGGTGGTCAAGACGCTGCTGGAAGCGATCGTGCTGGTGTTCCTGGTGATGTTCGTCTTCCTGCAGAACCTGCGCGCCACCATCATCCCGACCATCGCCGTGCCGGTGGTGCTGCTCGGCACGTTCGGCGTGCTCTCCTTCTTCGGCTACTCGATCAACACGCTGACCATGTTCGCCATGGTTCTGGCCATCGGCCTGCTCGTCGACGACGCCATCGTCGTGGTCGAAAATGTCGAGCGCGTCATGCAGGAGGAAGACCTGTCGCCAAAAGAGGCGACACGAAAATCGATGAACGAGATCACCGGCGCGCTGGTCGGCATCGCCACCGTGCTGTCGGCGGTGTTCGTGCCGATGGCCTTTTTCGGCGGCTCGACCGGCATCATCTACCGGCAGTTCTCGGTCACCATCGTCTCAGCCATGGTGCTGTCGGTGCTGGTCGCCTTGGTGCTGACCCCGGCGCTCTGCGCCACTATCCTGCGGCGGCCCAAGGACCATGCGACGCAGACCGGCCCGTTCGGCTGGTTCAACCGCGTCTTCGACCGCGGCACGACGGCCTATCGCGATGGCTCGCACGGCATCATCGACCGCTCCTGGCGTTTCCTCGCCGTGTTCCTTGCCATCGTCATTGCCATGGGCTGGATGTTTGCCCGGCTGCCGAGTTCCTTCCTGCCGGAAGAGGACCAGGGCATCCTGATCACCAGCGTGTCGCTGCCGGTCGGCGCGACGCAGGATCGCACCGAGCGCGTGCTGAAGCAGGTCACCGACCACTATCTCAACGACGAAAAGGACGCTGTCGCAGGGGTCTTCACCGCCTCCGGCTTCGGCTTCGGCGGCGCCGGGCAGAATGTCGGCATTGCTTTCGTGCCGCTGAAGGAGTTCAGCCAGCGCTCATCGCCGGCCTTGTCGGCGCAAGCGGTCGCCGGCCGCGCCATGGGCGCCTTCCGCAAGATCAGGGACGCGCAGGTCTTCGCGCTCGCCCCGCCCGCCATCCAGGGCTTCGGCAACACCAACGGCTTCGATTTCTACCTGCAGGATGTCAACGGCGCCGGCCATGACGCGCTGATCCAGACCCGCAACCAGCTTCTGGCTCTTGCCGGCCAGAGCAAGGTGCTGGCCAACACCCGTCCCAACGGCCAGGAGGACCAGCCGCAATTTTCGGTCGACATCGACCAGGAGAAAGCCAGCGCGCTTGGCGTCAACCTCGCCGACATCAACAACACCCTGTCGGCCGCCTGGGGCAGCGACTACGTCAACGACTTCATCGACCGCGGACGGGTCAAGCCGGTCTATCTGCAATCCGACCCGAACTTCCGCATGCAGCCGGAGGACCTCGACAAATGGCAGGTCCGCAACTCCGCCGGCGCCATGGTGCCGTTCTCCTCCTTCGCCTCCAGCCACTGGACATTCGGCTCGCCGCGCCTCGAACGGTACAATGGCTCGGCCGCGGTCGAGATCCAGGGTGCGGCAGCCGCGGGCGTCAGCTCGGGTGCCGCCATGGACGAGATCGATAAACTCGTGGCGCAGCTGCCGCCCGGCTACTCCCATGAGTGGACCGGGCTGTCGCACCAGGAACGTCTCTCCGGCAACCAGGCGCTGTCGCTCTATGCGATCTCGGCACTGGTCGTGTTCCTGTGCCTGGCAGCGCTCTATGAAAGTTGGTCAATCCCGTTCGCGGTCATGCTGTCGGTGCCGATCGGCATTTTTGGCGCGCTGCTGGCGGCAAGCTTGTTCGGCCAGACCAACGACGTCTATTTCAAGGTCGGCCTGCTGACGACGATCGGCCTCGCCGCCAAGAACGCCATTCTGATCGTCGAATTCGCCATCGAGCGGCAGACGGCCGGCATGGGGCTCGTCGAGGCGACGCTGGAGGCGGCGCGACAACGATTGCGACCGATCCTGATGACGTCGCTGGCCTTCATCCTCGGCGTCACGCCGCTGGCGATCGCCAGCGGTGCCGGTTCAGGCGCGCAGAACTCCGTCGGCATCGGCGTCATGGGCGGCATGATCGCGGCGACGGTGATCGGCGTGTTCCTGGTGCCGCTGCTGTTCGTCACGGTGCGGCGCATCTTCAAGGGCAAGGCGGCTAAAGAGGATACGGGCGAGACGCCAGCAGCAGCCAACCAGCAATAAGGGTTCTTCGTATGACAAGTTTTGAACGTGGCTCGCGAGCCGCGAGGCGGACGCTTGCGCCTCTACTTACCGCCGCCGTACTCTCGGGCTGTGTCGTCGGCCCGGACTATCAGAAGCCGTTTCTGGCAATGCCGGCAGCTTGGAGCGACCAGAAGTCGTCCAAACCGGCCAGGCCGCCGCAACTGTCGCAATGGTGGCAGCGCTTGCGCGATCCGCAGTTGAACAGCCTTGTCGAGGAGGCGGTTGCCGGCAATCTCGATGTCGCTACCGCCAAGGCCAAGATCCGTCAGGCGCGCGCCAGCTACCGCCAGAGCACTGGGACCTTGTTCCCCACCGCCGATGGCAGCGGCTCCGCCACCCGCAACAAGACCGCCGCGACCACCGAAAGCGGAGCCGCCAGCGACGCCTACGGCTATTACCAGGCCGGCTTCGACGCCAGCTGGGAGCTCGATCTGTTCGGTGCCAACCGCAGGGGCGTCGAGGCCGCCCGCTATGGCGTGGATGCTTCCGAGCAGGAGCTGCGCTCAACGCTGCTGACCTTGGTCGGTGACGTCGCCTCCTACTACGCTCAGGCGCGCGGCTATCAGGCGCGCATCCAGCTGGCGCGGCGCACCGCCGCGTCGCAACAGCAGACCGCGGCGCTGACCCGCACGATGTTGCTGGCTGGCTCGGCAACGGCGGCGGATGTCGCCAAAGCCCAGGGACAGGCAAGCGCCACCGAGGCCGATGTTCCAACGCTGGAGGCCAGTTACGCCCAAGCCGTGCATCGGCTGTCCGTGCTGACCGGCCGCCCGCCGGCGGCACTGAACGAGCGGCTGAAGCGCGGCGCGCCGATCCCGACGCCGCGCCTGCCGCTTCCATCAGGCATTCCCGCCGACATCCTGCTGACCCGGCCGGATGTGCGCGTGGCCGAGCGGCAATACGCCCAGTACACCGCCAAGGTCGGCCAGGCCGAGGCGGCGCGTTATCCCTCTGTGAGCCTCACCGGCAACATCGACACCTCGGCCTTCAAGCTCGGCGACCTCGGCAAGAACTCAACCATCGGCTGGTCGTTCGGACCGGCGCTGAGCGTGCCGATCTTCAATGCCGGACAGCTGAAGGCGGCGGCCGACGTCGCCAGGGCCGAGCGCGACCAGTATTTCATCGCCTACAAGGCGTCCGTGCTGACGGCGCTCGAAGATGTCGAAAACGCCATCGTCGCGCTGCGCCAGGAGCGCATCAGGAACGGCAAGCTCGCGGCTTCCGTAAAATCCTATGGCGAGGCCGCCAATCTCGAGCGCACGCTGTTCAAGTCAGGCGAAGCCAGCCTTCTCGATGTGCTGGACGCCGAGCGTTCGCTTTATTCGGCAGAGGACGATCTCTTGCAAAGCCGCATCGCGATTGCCACCGACTATGTCGCGCTCAACAAGGCGCTCGGCGGCGGCTGGGACGGCACTATCGACAGCGCAAGACCTGAAATTGTCGATGCCAAAGCCGGTCCACGGCTGGCGTCAGCGCCTGCTACGCAATGATGAGCGTTTCGGTGCTTGAAGCTAGAGGCGGGTGCGTGTCTGGCGCTGTCCCGGTGCGGCATCGTCCGCCTTGAAATGCATCTCGTCCTGGACGGCGGCAAAAAACCGCCGGACATCGTTGGCGGCGCAAGCCGCATCGCTGCCGGCGGCGATCGCCTTGTCGAGGAGTTCGCGGGCCGTGGCCTTCCAGAAGGAGTTGGCCGTATCGCCGTGCAGCCTGCCCAGCCTGGCCGCCACCTCACGCACCAGCATGGTCTGCCGGTCTAGCGGGAAGGCACGCACATTGGCTGAGGACATATTCTGCACCATGACACTGACGCAACGAATCAGACGCTGCTCTATGGCGTCATGACTAGCTGTGAAGTCGGAAACGGAACCTTAACGCCGCGGAGTCCACGCCTAATCTGGCGAGTCGGTTGGTCGGCCTTCAGGTCGAGCAGAACTCTAGATCCGCAGGCCCCTCGCCTCGCCGCCGCGCTTGGGCGCAATCATCATGTCCCTGGCAAGCAGGCCGCTGACTCGGCAGAACGCCATGAAGGCACGGCAGGCTTCCTCGGTCTTGACCACATCCACAGTGGCGCCGAAGCAGGCATTGAAAGCTGCTTCATAGACCTTGCCCTGGCGCTTCGACGGCCAGCCATGCAGGACATCCAGCGCCTGTTCGACGCTGTATATTTCCTCTACCGGCATGCCGGGCGCCGGCGCGATGCGCACCGGCACCTCGAATTGCAATCTGTCCATTTCCAAGTCTCCCGAACTGGCGTCGCCACAGCAACGCCGTTCGTTCCGTAAAGTTGCTTTGGCCGCTTCTTGCGCAAAAATGTGTCGTCACTGCGGTCGCCGCATCTCGGGGGAGGCCCCGCGCCCAAGCGCGCGCTTTTCCTGGGACTGCCCCTACTGGTTGGCCGGATCGGTCTCGGCCTCATAGGCCATGCGCACGGCCAAGAAGATCACATAGGCCGACGGCAAAGCGAAGATGGCCGCAAGAACCAGCGCGGCGGTTCCCGCCATGCCGAGCGTCTCGGCGATCGCCCAATAGACCGTGCCGATGCAGATGAGCACCTGTACGGAAAGGAACAAGGCAGCCGAGACCGCGCGGGTGACTGTAAGGGTTGTTCTTACGCGTTGCATGAAAAACTCCGAAAAAACGGCGCGCCGCGCGACATCCGTGACGGCCATCGGCCGTCACGGATGTCGCGACGCGAAAACAATGGGATAGGTCTGGAGGTGCGGCGCTCTAGGCCGCGCTCAGCTTACGCTGAGGGCGGCGCCCGGGGTTGGTTGGCATGGCCGCGCGGTGCCGCGATAAAAGCGGATGGCGCCGCTGCCAGAACCGGCAAAGCCTGGTCCAGCAGCAAGAAGCCTGTAACAGGCGCAATCGCCGCTGCATTGCCGCTGACGGCTTTGGCCGGCACTGGCCTGCCGGCGCGGATTTCGAGCCCTTGCGCCTTGGCCGTGACGCGCAGCAGCGCAACCGCATCGCCCTGGCGCGCCGTGCTGACGCTCGGCCCGCCCAGATTTGCGGTCACTGACGCTGTCGCTTCCACCTGGAACAGGCTGAGCAACGACAGCAGCAGCAAAGCCATCAGGCCCGAGCAGGTTGCCCTGATCGGCGTCATGACTGGTTTTGCGCGCTTGAACGCCATGGGAAAGCAAAAATCTCCGAATTGTTATATATCGGCCTAGCCGACTGAGCCTCAAAAGGAAAGGTCGGAAGACAACGCCTTCGATCATGAATATCGTCGCCGCGAGCCCGTCGCCGGCAGTTCTTCCTTGAACCTTGTGGCTTCCGGTGCCAAATCTGAGGAAGTTTTCGAACGGGCTGATATGCACGGCCCGCTTACAGGCAAACGGACACCATGGTCACTTATCTCGACGCCGCCACGGCACCCCTCAGGAACACCGGCCAGATCCGCCTCTACGGCGAAGAAGGCTTCGCCGGCATGCGCAAGGCCTGCGATCTCACCGCGCGCTGCCTGGACGAACTGGTACCGATGGTGCAGCCCGGCGTCACCACCGAAACCATCGACCGTTTCGTCTTCGAATTCGGCATGGACAATGGCGCGCTGCCGGCGACGCTCAACTATCGCGGCTACACCAAATCGTCCTGCACCTCGATCAACCACGTCGTCTGCCACGGCATCCCCGACAACAAGCCGTTGAAGGACGGCGACATAGTCAACATCGATGTCACCTACATTCTCGACGGCTGGCACGGCGATTCCTCGCGCATGTATCCCGTCGGCACCATCAAGCGCGCCGCCGAGCGCCTGCTCGAAGTCACCCATGAATGCCTGATGCGCGGCATTGCGGCGGTCCGGCCCGGCGCCCGCACCGGCGCCATCGGCGCAGCCATCCAGACCTTTGCCGAGGCCGAGCGTTGCTCGGTGGTGCGCGACTTCTGCGGCCACGGTGTCGGCCAGTTGTTCCACGACGCGCCCAACATCCTGCACTACGGCACTGCAAGCGAAGGCGTCGAGATGCGGCCAGGCATGATCTTCACCATCGAGCCGATGATCAATCTCGGCCGCCCGCATGTGAAAGTTCTGTCGGACGGCTGGACGGCGGTAACGCGCGACCGCTCGCTGTCGGCGCAATACGAGCACACCATCGGCGTCACCGAGACCGGCTGCGAGATCTTCACGCTCTCGCCAAACAAGCTCGACCGCCCCGGCCTGCCGGCCTGAGCAGTCGAGTTAGGTCAGGGCCGGTTAGCGGCCCATCCCTCAGCCGACAACAGCCGGGTGAAGCAGGTCTTCCAGGCCGATGTTGCGGTAGATTTCCCGGCGCATCCTGTCGGCGACGCCGTTGACGATCTCGGCGCCGTCCTGCGACGGGTCGACATGGACGCGGAACGGCCGCTTGCCGAACGGCATGTCCACGACGCGGACGATCTCGCGCGCCACTTCCGACGGGTCGGCGTCGGCTGGCTCGAGGCCGGCCAGTCCCTTCAGCGCCCGTTCGGCGATCCCGGCATAGGGTCCGGCTTCATATTCAGCGGCCCGTGCCGCATCCGACGGCTTGCCGGAATGCGCAAAATGATTGGTGCCCTTGGTGAAGGCGCCGGGAACCATGATGGTGGTTTCGATCCCCCACAGAGCGAGCTCGGTGGAGTAGGACACCGCCAGCGCATCCATCGCCGCCTTGGCGGCAAAGTAAGGCGCGAGGAACGGCGGAGTACCGCCGCGTGTCGATGACGAGCCGACCCAGACCAGCAAGCCCTTGCCCTGCCCGCGCAGATGCGGAAGGGCGGCGCGATTGACCCGCTGCGCCCCCAGAACGTTGACATCGTACTGCTGGATGAACTGGTCGGGGGTAAAGGCCTCCGCGGGACCGAACACCATATGACCGGCATTGTGGACGATGACGTCGAGCCGGCCTGCATCGGCGATGATCTGGGCGATGCCGGCCTGCGCCGAAGCGTCCGACTGCACGTCGAGTTCAGCGGTGCGCAGATCGGCTTTGTGCTCTGTGGCCCAGGCGGCGACGGCCGCGACCTGGGGTGCATTGCGCCCGGTGGTCTCGCGCATCGTGGCGTAGACGGTGTGGCCGGCTTCGGCGAGCGACTTGGCGGTCATCAGGCCGAAGCCCGAGGACGCGCCGGTGACGAGGATGACGAATTTGGACATGACGATTTCTCCTTGATTGAAGCTAGGGGTGATTGAAGCGGTTCGGGGTTGGCGGGGCCGGCAGGATCAGATGATCCCGCCATTGGCCCTGAGGGTCTGGCCATTGATCCAGGCGCCGTCCGGACCGGCGAGGAAGGCGACGGCGTCGGCGATATCCCTAGGTTGGCCGAGACGTTCGAGCGGGGCCAGTTTGGCCAGGCGGTCGATGAGGTCCTGCGGCTTGCCGTCGAGGAACAGCTTGGTTGCCGTCGGTCCCGGCGCGATGGCGTTGACGGTGATGTTGCGGCCGCGCAATTCCTTGGCCAGCACGCTGGTCATCGCCTCCACGGCAGCCTTTGTGGCGGCATAGACGCCATACGTCGGCTGCAGCAGGCCGACGACGCTGGATGAGAAATTCACGATTCGGCCGCCGTCGCGCAGGCGCTTTGCCGCCTCCCGCAACGTGTTGAACGTGCCCTTGAGATTGACGGCGATCGTGCGGTCGAACAGCGCATCGTCGCTGTCGGCGATGGCGGCGAGGTTCATGATGCCGGCATTGTTGATCAGCACATCGATGCCGCCGAAAGCGGTTTCGACCGTGTCGAACATGCGCGCCACCGCGGCTGCGTCCGAAATGTCGGCCTTGGCCGCTACCGCCTTGCCGCCTGCCGCTTCGATCCTGGCGACGACCGCCTCCGCGGCAGCGGCGTTGCCGGCATAGTTCACCACGACGGTGAAGCCGTCCCTGGCGAGGCGCTCGGCGACGGCAGCACCTATGCCGCCCGAGGCGCCGGTGACGATGGCGATCTTGTTGGTCTGGTTGGTCATGATCTGTCTCCTTGTTGGATGCCGTTGATCGGCTGCCAACAAGATGCGCCTTCCCGCGCTGCGGATAATCAGGCATAATCCGACATCATCATTCGAGAATTCGAACAATGGATCGCTTCGACGCCATGCGCGTCTTCATCCGCATCGTCGAGCGGCGCAGCTTCACCAAGGCCGCCGACGATCTTGGCCTGCCCCGCTCATCCGTCACCGATGCGGTAAAGGGTCTGGAGAGCAGGCTGGGCGTGCGGCTCTTGCAGCGCACGACCCGTCAGGTCAGCCCGACCCTGGATGGCGAAGCCTATTATCAGCGCTGCGTCAGCCTGGTCGCCGATCTGGAAGACGCCGAAGGCGCTTTTGTCGGCGCCAAGCCATCGGGCCTGGTCCGCGTCGACATGCACGGCACCCAGGCGCGGTATTTCCTGCTGCCGGGCCTGCCCCGCTTTCGCGAGCTGTACCCCGACATTCGGCTGCATATCAGCGAGATGCACCAGCCGCTGGATATGATCCGTGAAGGGTTCGACTGCCTCCTGCGCGCCGGTGAACTCACAGACAGTCCGCTGATCAGCCGGCGCCTGGCCACACTGGAAAGAGGCACCTTCGCCAGCCCCGACTATCTCGCCCGCCTCGGCACACCACAGACGCCCGACGATCTAGCGGGTCACGAGATGGTCGGCCTGATGTCGCCTGATGCAGCCGAGATCATTCCTCTCGTCTTTAGCATCGACGGCAAGCCTCGCCGGATCACCTTGCCCGCCATGGTGACGGTGACCGGCCCCGAGACCAATGTCGCGTCCGCTTGCCTCGGCCTCGGGCTCATCCAGGTCCCGCGCTACCGGGTCGTCTCGGAACTGGCCGGCGGCGCGCTGGTCGAAGTGCTCGCCGGCTTTCCACCGACGCCCTTGCCGGTTCACGTCCTGTATTCACCGACACGTCAATTGTCGCCGCGCCTGCGCGTGTTCATCGACTGGATGGCCCAACAGTTCCGTATGCGGACCGCGCTGGCGGAGTGAGGATTGCCGGGCCACGGCAAGCTGCATTCGATATGTCCGCGCTGTGGCTGCCTCTATGGTCTCTGACCGGCCTCGATATGACAGGCGCAATCCGTTGACCGCTGGCCTTACGCTCACCGCGAAAAGCACTCGACCGCTGCCGGCCTGTCGCTCTAGTCTTATGCGAAAGCCTTTGAGGTGATCGATGGGGAAAAGTGGCGAAGACGAGCGGGGGTTCTTCTCCGAGCGGTGGATTGAACCGCCGGCGAAGGACAAGGCGCCAAAGGACAAATCGACCGAGACGCCGCACTATCACGGCCATCGCGACCGCTTGCGCGAGCGTTTCGTTGCCGGCGGCGCGGATGCCCTGCCCGACTACGAGCTTCTCGAACTGCTGCTGTTTCGCCTGATCCCGCGCGTCGACACCAAGCCGATCGCCAAGGCGCTTTTGGCGCGCTTCGGCACATTCGGCGAGGTGTTGGGCGCGCCGGTGGCGCTGCTGCAGGAGGTGAAGGGCATTGGCCCCGCCGTGGCGGTCGACCTGAAGGTGATGGCCGCTGCCGCGCAGCGCATGGCGAAAACCGAAGTCCACGGCCGCGAAGTGCTGTCCAACTGGACGCAGCTTCTTGCCTATATCCGCTCGGCCATGGCGTTCGAGAACCGCGAACAGTTCCGCATCCTGTTCCTCGACAAGAAGAACGTGCTGATCGCCGATGAGGTGCAGCAGGTCGGCACCGTCGACCACACGCCGGTCTACCCACGCGAGGTGATCAAGCGCGCGCTGGAACTCTCGGCCAGCGCCGTCATCCTGGTGCACAACCACCCCTCGGGCGACCCGACGCCGTCGCGCGCCGACATCGAGATGACCAAGCAGATCATCGACAGCGCCAAGCCGCTCGGCATTTCCGTGCACGACCACATCATCATCGGCAAGAAGGGCAATGCCTCGATGAAGGGTTTGTTGTTGATCTGAGCCAGGCAAGCTGCAGTCCACTTGCTCTCTGCCGGTCGCGGCACCGCAGAAAGATCAAATTCGGCTGTATTTCGAAGCAAAAACTTGCCAGCCACCTTCCAACTTGAATTTTCCGCCTATCTGGGTTTCATAAGTCGGCAAATAACCTAGGGAGGAATTCAATATGATAAAAAGGGCAATTCTCGGCGCCAGTATCCTTGCCGCCGGCATGTGGACGTCATCGGCGTCCGCCGAAAGCCTGACCATGTATTGCGGCGTCGACGAGGTCTGGTGCCAGCAGACGGCGCGGGCCTTCGAGGAAAAGACCGGCATCACCGTCGACATGACCCGCAAGAGCGCCGGCGAAATCTATGCCCAGCTGCGCGCCGAGGCGGCCAATCCCAAGGGCGACATCTGGTGGGGCGGCACCGGCGACCCACACCTGCAGGCGGCCGAGGAAGGTCTGACCGAGGAGTACAAATCGCCCCTGCTCGACCAGTTGCAGCCCTGGGCGATCAAGCAGGCGGAAACATCCGGCCACCGCACGGTCGGCATCTACTCCGGCGCGCTGGGCTTCGGCTACAACAAGGATCTGCTCGCCAAGAACAATCTGCCCGAGCCGAAATGCTGGGCCGATCTGACCAAGCCGGAGTACAAGGGGCATATCCAGGTCGCCAACCCGAATTCCTCAGGTACCGCCTACAACATGTTGGCGACCATCGTTCAGCTGTTCGGCGAGGACAAGGGTTTCGAGTACCTGAAAGCCCTGCACAAGAACGTCAACCAATACACCAAGTCGGGCTCGGCGCCGATCAAGGCCGCCGGGCTTGGCGAGACCACGATCGGCATCGTCTTCATCCACGACGCCGTGTCGCAGGTCGTCGCTGGATTCCCTATCGTTCCGGTCATCCCTTGCGAGGGTACCGGCTACGAGATTGGCTCGGAATCGATCATCAAGGGCGCCCGCAACATGGAGGCCGCGAAAAAATTCTACGACTGGGCGCTCGAGGCCGATGTCCAGTCCACGGCGCAGGATGCAGGGTCGTTCCAGGTTCCGTCGAATAAGGCGGCAAAAACCTCCGACAAGGCGCCTGACCTCTCGACCATCAAGCTGATCGACTACGACTTCAAGAAGTATGGATCGAGCCAAGAGCGCAAGCGCCTGCTGAAAAAATGGGACGAGGAGGTCGCGTCGCTGCCGCAATAGCAGATGCGCTTTCGCCAAACCCGCTGGTCCCTTGAACCGGCCGCCGTCCTTTGGATGGCGGTCGGGTGGCTCGGGTTTGCCTTGCTGCCATGGTACGGCATCGACGACGGGTTCTTCGGCTTTTCCTGGCTGCTCGACGGCTACCCGTTCGACAGCAAATTCGCACCGGCGCTGGTTCTGGCCCTAAAGGGCGAGAAACTGTGGCTGGCGCCGCTCGGCTTCCTGCTGGCGGCGCCGCTGCTGCTGTGGGGTCGCAACAAATCCGATCCGTTTTTCAGCCGGCTGCTGATCATTGTCGGCGCTGCCGGTTTTGGCTGGCTTTTGTTCCAGGGCTTCGCCATCGGGTTGCACGGCTGGCAGTTCAGCTGGCTGACCAGCCTGTTCGGCGATCTTGGCGACCGCCAGTTCGGCATGGGCTACGGCGCCCTACTGGGCAGCGGCGCCTTTCTGTTTCTGCTCACCCTTGGCATTGCCGCGCGCGGTGCCGTCGGTGGCGACGTATTCGTCGTCAGCTCGATCGGCTTCGTCGTCGCGGTGGTTTCCATCTTCATCTTCATGCCGATCCTGATGATGCTGGCCAACGCCATGCAGACCGACGACGGCGGCTATTCGCTTATCGCGTTCCTGGCCAAGCTGTTCAGTTCGCGCCTGTGGAGCCTGGACTGTCTCGCCGGCGGCAGCCGCTGCGGCGTTGCCTGGAACTCGCTGCTGCTCGCTGTACTCGTCGGCCTGCTCACCATGTTTCTGGGGCTGGTGTTCGCGCTTGTCGTGACACGCACCGGCTTCCGCTATGGCAGGCTGCTGCGTGCGCTGACCGTGTTGCCGATCATCACGCCGGCCTTCGTTATCGGCCTTGCCATCATCTTGTTGTTCGGGCTGTCTGGCACGGTGACCCAGGGCGTTGCCGGCGTCTTCGGCATCCAGCCGACACGTTGGGTCTATGGCCTTCCCGGCCTGCTTATCGCCCAGGTTCTCGCTTTCACCCCCATCGCTTTCCTGGTTCTGATCGGCGTTGTCGAAGGCGTCAGCCCATCCATGGAAGAGGCCTCGCAGACGCTCCGCGCCAGCCGCTGGCAGACCTTCTGGACCGTATCCCTGCCGCTGATGCGGCCAGGCCTCGCCAACGCCTTCCTGCTCGGCTTCATCGAAAGCATGGCCGATTTCGGCAATCCGCTGGTGCTGAGCGGCAACTATGACGTCCTGTCGACGGAAATCTTCTTTGCCATTGTCGGCGCGCAGAACGATGCCGCACTTGCTGCGATCCTGGCGCTGGTGCTGCTGGGCTTCACGCTTGGTGCCTTCTATGCGCAGCGTTTCTGGATCGGCAGGCGTTCCTACACCACCGTCACCGGCAAGGGCGACGCCGGCGTCCATCCGCGCCTGCCGGACGGGCTGACACGCGCGCTCTATGTCATCGCCGGCCTGTGGACGGCGTTCACCGTGCTGGTCTATGCGGTGATCTTCTACGGCAGTTTTGTCAGGCTGTGGGGGGTCGATCAGAGCTTGACGCTGCAGCACTACAAGAAAGCGTTCGCCGTCAGCTGGAATGAATTCGGCATCCATTGGTCGGGGTCGGCGTGGAGTTCGTTCTGGACGACGATGGAGATCGCGCTGATATCGGCGCCGCTGACCGCCGGCATCGGGCTTCTGACCGCCTATCTCCTCGTCCGCCAGAATTTCCGCGGCAAGAATGCCTTCGAATTCGCCACCATGCTGTCTTTCGCGATTCCGGGCACCGTCATCGGCGTCAGCTACATCATAGCCTTCAACGTGCCGCCGATCGAACTGACCGGCACCGGCATCATACTCGTGCTGTCGTTTGTCTTCCGCAACATGCCGGTCGGCGTGCGCGCCGGCGTCGCCTCCATGTCGCAGATCGACCGCAGCCTGGACGAATCCTCGCTCACGCTTGGCGCCAACTCCTGGCAGACCTTCAGACGCGTCATCCTGCCATTGCTGAGATCGGCAATACTGGCGGCGCTTGTCTATTCCTTCGTGCGCGCGATGACCGCGATCAGCGCCGTCATTTTCCTGGTCAGTGCGCGCTACGATCTTTCGACCAGCTACATCGTCGGACGTGTCGAGAACAATGAATACGGCATCGCCATCGCCTATTCGACGGTGCTGATCGTCGTCATGCTGGTGGTCATCGGCCTGATGCAACTGGTCGTCGGCAGCCGCAATATCGGCCGGCGCGGCATTCAGGGGGGCGACGGGGGCTGGAGCGTACGCACCAATGTCAGCCTACCCGGAACGCCAGGCGGCCAGACGACAATAGCAGGAGCCGGGTGATGGCCGAAATTCGCGGCAATGCAGCCTCGGTGGCTTTCGAGCATGTCACCAAGATCTATCCGGGCGCCAGTACGCCCGCGGTAAACGACATCTCGCTGGCGATAGAAGCCGGCAAGCTGGTGACGCTTCTGGGACCTTCAGGCTGCGGCAAGACGACGACGCTGCGCATGATAGCCGGCCTGGAAATGCCGTCCAGCGGCCGTATCCTGATCGGCGGGGACGACGTCACTCGGCTGCCGGCCACCGATCGCGACGTTTCCATGGTGTTCCAGTCCTATGCACTGTTCCCGCACATGACGGTGATGGAAAACGTCTCCTACGGTCTGCGCTTCTCCGGCCATGACAAGAAGGAGGCCGCGTCCCGCGCCCGCGCCGGGCTGGAATTGGTCGGCCTGACCGGTTTCGAGGCGCGTCTGCCCAGCGAACTGTCGGGTGGTCAGCAGCAGCGCGTGGCGGTGGCACGCGCACTGGTGCTCGAACCGCAAGTGCTGCTGTTCGACGAGCCGCTCTCCAACCTGGATGCCAAGCTGCGCCGGCATGTGCGTGAGGAAATCAGGGAGATCCAGACCAAGCTCGGGTTGACTGTGGTCTATGTCACGCACGACCAGGAAGAGGCGCTTGCGGTTTCGGACCGCATCATCGTCATGAACAAGGCGGTGGTCGCGCAGGACGGTACGCCGCGCGAACTATACGATGCGCCGGCCAACGCGTTCGTTGCCGACTTCATCGGGGAAGCCAACATCCTGGATTGCGAGGTGGTTGCGGTGCAACGGGACGAAGCTACCGTCCGGCTAGGCACGCTTACCTTGAAACTGCCGGCGCGTGGCCACCGGGCCGGCCCGGCGAAGCTGGCCGTCCGTCCGAGCCGCATCGAGATCGGTCCTGCCGGCGCGCCGCAGACGATCGCAGGCACGCTAGCAAAGGCCACCTATGCCGGCAGCCATCTCGAACTTGTCGTTGCCACGGCGCTTGGCGACGTGTTCGTGTTGTCGCGCAACGTCGACGCGCCGTTTCAAGCGGGCGACAGTGTCGGCATCGGCTTTCCGGAGCGCGGCCCGGTTCTGATCAAAGCCTGAAGGGTTCGACGCGTGGCGACCGAACCCTCGGTGAGATTGGTGGATCGCGCCCAGACTTCGGCCGGGACGCGTCGCAAATGTTCGCCCAGCGCCTACAACCAGTCTTCGCAGCCTGCCGAACCTTCGTTACGCCCGTCACCGGGTCGTGATCGCATGCCCCCGGCTCTCGCCGGGCTCGGGGGCTTGTTGCGGGGGGCGCACCCAAGCACCCGAACGCCCGCGCGTCAGCTGGCGTGCGCCTCCAGCACACCGGTGCCGAGCCTGCCTTCCAGAAGATCGCGCCGCTGCTGTAATGCGCCGGAGACGAATTTGGTGAAGGCGTGGACGCGCGCGGTGCGGCGCAAATCGTCATGCACGAGCACCCAAAGTGCCGAGCCGATCTCCTCGATCAGCCCTCCGACCCGCACCAGCCCGGGCAGACTGTCGCCGAGATAGCAGGGAAGCGCGGCGACCCCTATCCCGGCGACGGCGGCATGCGACATCGTCACCAGGGAATCTGCGCGCAGGGCGATCTCGACATCGGGCAATGACGAGCGCATCCATCGGGCGACGCCGGTGTTGGCCAGGCTGTCATCGGGGGCGATCCAGCGCAGCGCGCCAAAGCTTGGCTCCGGTGGCAGTGTCTGCGCATAAGAGCGCGCCGCGTAGGCGGCGAAGGCGACGTCCGAAATGCGCCTGCCGACCAGGATTTCCTGCGGCTGCGACACCGGCCGGATCGCCACATCGGCGTCCCTGTGCGTCAGATTGGCGATCGAATTCTGCGTCATCGCCTCGACCCTTATGCCGGGATGGAACTTATGAAACGCAGCCAGGATCGGTGGCAGCACCGACACCATCAGCGTATCGGTGGTGGTCACCCGCAACGAGCCTTCAAACCTCAGATCCTGCCCCGACAGTTTGCGCGCCAGCTCGTTGACCGTCTCGGCCATTGTGCGCGCAGCGCCCAGCAGTTCCTCGCCACCGGCGGTGAGCGCATAGCCCGTCGGCAACCGATCGAAAAGACGAATGCCGAGCCGCGCCTCGAAGGCGTTGACGCGCCTCAGCACAGTGGTGTGGTTCACGCCCAGGATGCGTGCCGCCGCCGCCAGCGACGCGCCTTCGGCGACGGCCAGCACCATGCGCAAATCTTCCCAGTCGATATCGTCGCGTGAGCTGTGCATTTCCGCAGGAGGATAGAGGACCGCGCCGCCATTGGCGAGCCAGAAACATGAGCCTTTTGAGTTATTTGCGCGTGTGAGCTGTGCAGAAATGCACATTAATTTGGCAAATCAGCAGATCGCTCTGCAGCAGAGAGCGCACCATATCAACCAACGACGCCGCCTGGCTGGCATGACTCAAATCTGGGAAACACCATCGTGGAAATCCTCTTCGTCCCCCTGGCGCTGGTCGCCGGCGGCCTGCTCGCGGTGCAGGCCGGCGCCAACGCACAACTTTCCAAGGCTGTCGGCTCGCCTTTTGCCGCAACCACGCTGCAACTCGCCGTCGGCGCCATCCTCCTGCTGTCGATCACGGCCCTCTCCGGAACAGCGCCGGCGCTGCTCGCCGTTCGGCAAGCCCAATGGTGGCACGCTGTCGGCGGTACGGCTTCGGCCTTCTACGTCGTTTCGACCATTCTCCTGTTTCCGCGCCTTGGCGCCGTCGTGTCGGTCGGCCTCTTCATCGCTGGGCAGATGCTGGCATCCTTCGCTCTCGACACATTCGGCTGGCTTGGGATTCCTGAAGTCGGCCTGCGAGCCGGGCCAGCCCTTGGCGTGCTCGTCGTGCTTGCCGGGGCGGCGCTCATCGTTCTGGGGCAGAAGGGCGCGGCGGACAATCTGGCGCCATCGAAACTCGGCTGGATCGGGCTGGCGCTGCTGGCCGGCGCCGGGCTGCCGGTGCAAGGCGCGGTCAACGCCTTGCTCCGGCACGACCTCGGCGGCGCACCGTTCGCTGTCGGCACCATTTCATTCCTGGTGGCCATGCTGGCCATGGCAGCGGTGCTTGTGGTCACCCTAGCCCTGACGAAGACGCCCCGCCCTCGCCTCGCAGACCTGCCGTCGATGCCCTGGTGGGGCTGGCTCGGCGGCTTCGCGGGCGCGACCTACGTCACGACCGTGTTCACTGCGATCCCCGTGATCGGAGCCGCCGCGGCGGTCAGCCTGACGGTGGCCGGCCAGCAGCTTGCCAGCATCTTCGTCGACAATTTCGGCTGGTTTCGCCTGCCGCAACGGCCTGTCTCGGGCATGCGGCTCGCCGGCGTCGTGCTGCTGCTGGCAGGGTGCATTGTTATCAAGGCGCTCTGAAAACGAAAAAGGCCGCCTCGAAAGCGGCCTTTTCTGATCTTGTCGCCTGAACGCTTATTCGGCGTCCTTGGCAGCGGCCTTCTTCTTCGGCGCTGCCTTCTTCTTCGGCTCTTCGGCGTCGTCTGCCTTTTCAGCCTTGTCGGCTTTCTTGGCAGCGGCCTTCTTTGCCGGCTTGGCCTTGGCGGTATCGTCTTCCTCGTCGTCGGCCATCAGCTCTTCCTTGCTGACCTTGACGTCGGTGACCGAGATCTGGCTGAGCAGATGGTCGACGACCTTCTCTTCGAACATCGGCGCGCGCAGCGTGTTCAGCGCTTCGGGATTGCTGCGGTAAAACTCGAAGGCTTCCTGCTGCTGGTTGGCCGGATAGCGGCGCACCTGCTCGAACAGGCCGCGCTGCAATTCCTCGTCCGAAACGGTGACGCCGGCTTTCTCGCCGATCTCAGCCAGAACCAGGCCGAGGCGCACGCGGCGCTCGGCCAGGCGCAGATATTCGGCGCGGGCCTCTTCTTCCGTCGTCTCTTCGTCGGCGAAGGTACGGCCGGCAGCCTCGAGATCGCGGTTGACCTGGGTCCAGATGTTGTTGAACTCGGCATCGACGAGCTTCGACGGCGCCTCGAACGAATAGGCAGCGTCAAGCTGGTCGAGCAGCTGGCGCTTGACCTTCTGGCGCGTCATCGAACCGAACTGGTTCTCGATCTGGCCGCGCACCACGTCGCGCAGGCGCTCCAACGATTCCAAGCCGAGGTTCTTGGCCATTTCATCATTGATTTCCAGCGCGCCGGGCTTGGACACTTCCTTGACGGTGACGTCGAAGGTGGCTTCCTTGCCGGCCAGATGCGCCGCCTGGTAGTTTTCGGGGAAAGTGACGGTGACCTGCTTCTCGTCGCCGGCCTTGGCGCCGATCAGCTGGTCCTCGAAGCCCGGGATGAATTCCTTCGAACCCAGAACCAGCGGCTGGTCGGTACCGGCGCCGCCGGCGAAAGCCTCGCCGTCGATCTTGCCGACATAGTCGATCGAGACGCGGTCGCCTTCGGCGGCCTTGCCGGTCTTCGGCTCGAAGCTGCGCGACGATTCGGCAACACGCTGGACCTGTTCGTCGATCTCGGCATCCGGCACTTCGAACACCTGGCGCGTCACCTTGATGTCGGAGAAATCCTTGATCTCGATCGCCGGGATGACCTCGTAGTTGAGGCGGAATTCGAAGTCGGCGCCGCCGGCCAGGATCTTTTCGGCCTCTTTCTCGTCCTCGGTCATGATCACTTCGGGCTGCATGGCGGCTTTCTCGCCACGGCCGGTGATGATCGAACGGGTCGAATCGTTGAGGATCTCGTTGACCACTTCGGCCATGAACGACTTGCCGTAGACCTTGCGCAGGTGCTGCACCGGCACTTTGCCGGGACGGAAGCCGTTGATGCGGACCTTGTCCCTGGCGTCGGACAGCCGCGCCATCAGCTTGGCTTCCATGTCACCCGCCGGCACGGTGATCTTGATCTCGCGCTTGAGACCGGAGTTGAGCGTTTCGGTGACCTGCATCGTAAAACCTTTATCTTCACCAAAGAGACTGCCACGGCGTTTTGCCGTTCACAGCCTGCCGGTACAATCTTGCCGGGAATGGCTTTTGGTACGGAACCTGGCGATTTGACCGAAATTACGGCTCAAACTCTTCCAAACTGCGTTCCAAGATGTGATTAAGTTCTTGTTTTTCCTACTTCTTATCACATTCTGCAGAAGCGGATCGGCGCGTCCCGTCACATTTGACACGCCTTTTGTCACAGGCGAGGCTAATTTTCAACCATCTTCGCGTTGCAGCGAATGACCGTCATTTTCGCCCCGACATTGACAGAATAATGGCTACATGGGATTGCCGGCCAACGCGGGTATGGCGGAATTGGTAGACGCACCAGATTTAGGTTCTGGCGTGAAAGCGTGGGGGTTCGAGTCCCTCTACCCGCACCACCCTTCGCTCTATCGAGCTTCGGGTGGCAGGCCACCTGAGGCTCGTTAGAGCCGAAGGTGTCCTCCGAAGCCTTGGCGTAAGAGGACTGGCTCGACGCCTACACCTCAAACACTTGATGGGTAAACCACCCGGCCAGTTTCGCCAGCTCAGGCCCCAGCACCCGGTCGGCGTCGACCGGCGGCACGATCTTCCTGATATCAGCCACGAAAGACTGCAGCGCCGGCGGCGCCTGACGTTCGGTGACGTGCAGTGCCTGCGAGGCGACCATGGCCAGCATCGCCATCGCCGCGTCAAGGCAGCGGCCGGCGGTCGCCTCCTTGGTCCAGGCGAAGAATGCCGTCGTGGCAACGTCGTCCTGGCCGGCGCCGGCCGATTCGGTACCCGGAATAAAGGTGCGTTGCGCTGCCAGCTTGGCCTGTTCGAGATAGCCGGTGATCGCCATCGGGACATAGCCGACATTGCCATGGCCATCGCTGTCGGCCCAATGCCGCCCGGTCATCAGCAGGTCCGGCAGCAGCGACACCTTGCCGTTCAGCAGTTTCGAGGCGTGGCGGTCGCAAAGCAGGCAGAGATCGGCCCAGATCGCTGAGAGATCATCGAGCGCCGGCGTCGCCATGGCATTGTGGTAACCGCCGGTGGAGACGCAGCGCCCCAGCGGATGCGCCGCATCGGGCGGGATATAGACCGGATTGTCCGAGATCGAGGCCAGCGACACGGTGGCCGCCTGTTCAGCGTTCGCCAGCGCCCGGTGCGCGTGACCGAGCACGCGCGGCACGATGCGGTAGCTGACCGGCGCCTGATAGTTGCGCCGTCCGTCGCCGGCGCCGACCAGGTACTGCCGCAATCCTTGCAAGGCCGCCGCTTCATGCGCATCGCCCCAGAGCCCATCGAGGGCGGCGTCATAATGCTCGAGCGGGGCGCGAAACGCCTCGATCGACAGCGCAAACACCTTGTGCGCCATGGCGACGCGACGGCGCGCCGCCAGAGCAGCGTCGGCAACCAGGGCTGCGGCACAAGGCGAGCCGTTGATCAGCGAACCCCGCTCCTTCACTTCCAACTCCAAGCCAGCGGTAAGCGCGGCAAACAGCGGGTAGAGCGCCAGGATCTCGCCGGCGCCACCCTGCCCTTGCGACGACACCACCGGCATCGGACCGCCATCGAGCATCGCGGCGACGGCCAGCGCGATGCGCGGCGTGGTGGCGGCATTGCCCTCGATGAAGTTGGTCAGCCGCGCCAGCACGATCGCCCTGACCACGCGGTCAGGCAATGGCTCGCCGAAGGACGTGGCTGCAGCAAAAGCCTTGATGCGCGCATGGCGGTCGCGCTCGTCAAGTTCGAGCTTGCGGCTCGCCAGTTCGCCCATGGCGGTGGTGACGCCATAGATCACCGGCGGCGGATCGGATTCGATGAGCTTCAGGAACCAGGCGCGGCATTCGGCAATGCGCTGCAAGGCATTGTCGCTGATTTCGACCGTGTCGTTTTTCCAGGCGACGCGCATAACCGCATCGAGATTGATGTCTTGCCGCGTCGTCAGCGTAGTCGTCATGGTCCTCGCCCGGCCTAATCTGGATGCAGTTGGGCGAAGCGATCGATGTCTACCGAAATCCGTGCCCTGGAGAGAATTCTAATAGAGCGGTTCCTCGAACAATGTCTTGTCGCCGTCCATCAGCGCCTTGATCTGCGCCTCGCCACTGGCGGCGAGCGCGATGCGCACCCCGAACGGCCGCACCCGCATGTCGTTCTGGATCGCCAGGCCCTCTCCCTCAGGCAGGTAGAAGCGGTCGATGCCATATTGCGGCGCGATCGTGGACTCGGGGTCAAGCGACCAGCCCGCCGCGACCTGGCCGACAATATCGGCTTCGTCTGATGCCGGCGGCGTCGGCGCCTTGCCGAACCAGGCATTGGTCGCATGCCAATAACCGTCAGCGCCCGGCTTCAGCCGGACCACGATCGGCGTGTTCTCGCTGCTGCCCTGTCCAGCCGGAATGTTGGCGATCAGCTTCACCGGCAGGCGCGATATCTCGTAGCCGAGGATGATATAGTCGCCGCGCAGCAGATCGCGCGGATCGACCGGCTCGACTTTCAGCAACACTTCCTTGCCGTTGCGCAGGATCGCGGCGCGGCCGGCGATGATCCAGCTCAGGAAGCCGATCTGGACCAGCGCCAGCACCAGCGCCGAGATGACAAGTTTCTTTCCCGATATCATGCTGCCGCTCCTTCCGGGGCCTTCATGCGCTTTTCCACACGGATGATGACAAGGGCGAGGATGCCGAACAGCACCGCGGCGGCAAGGAAGAAGCCGGCCGTGCCGAGCATCGACTGTAAGGTCACGACATAGATAATGGCGAGTTCGAAGGCAAAGCCGGCATAAGCAACCCAGCGCAGCCCCCTGCTCTCGCGCCCGCCCAGAATGATCGCCGCGGCAATGCCGGCCAGCGCGATGACCGAGGCGATGGCAAAGCCGATGCTGAAGCCGTTATCATCGCCCAATTCGATCTGGATCATCGCCAGCCCGGTCAGAAACCCGATCAAGGCGTGCAAAGGCAGCCGCCCGCCGAGCTGCAGGATCCGGTCGGCCGGCCCGGCGGCGAAGATCGAAACCGCAAACAGCAGCACCGACACCACCACCAAGGGAATTGCCAGGGCTAGCGTGTTCTGGTCGAGGCCGCGCACCGCGATATAGAAGATGACCGATAGAATGATCAGGTGCCGGGCCGGCTGGCTGCGCGTCCAGAACGAGACGGCAAAAAGCACCAGCGCCATGACGACGAAGAAATCAGGAAACACGGGCCGGTCGTAAAAATCGAACGCGCGCACGAACAGCCAGGCAATGGCGATGCCCAAGGCAGCGACGGTCAACGGGCTCGAGCGCAGCGCCACCGCCGCCAGCGCGGTGCCGATGCCCCAGGTGACAATGGCCGAGGCCTCATCGCCCGTGAGATGGTACATCTGTCCGATCAACGCGATTGATCCGCCGAAGGCCGCGGCAGCTACGATCCACAGCGCCTCGCCGATCGCGGCCTGGTCGCGCATCTTCAACACCGCGCCGCCGACATAGCCGGCGAGAATCACGGCAAACAGTGCCGCGACGCGCACCAGGCGTGGAATGTCCTCCCAGTTGGAAGCGACGAAGAGCAGGATCGCGGCGCCGAAAAGCAGTGCTGCCATCATGGCCAATATGGTGCCGAAGCTCAGCGATTTGCGTTCGTTTGCCTCGACATCGCGCTTAAGCGCATCTGCCGTCTTCGCATCGATCAGGCCAGCTTGCAGCCATCGCCCGATATCCGCGCTGACCCGTGACGAATAGCTCGCCATGCCGCCTCTCCCCCAGTTTGGCCAATCTGACAGCCGATCCGGTCAAATTATTGACGCTACGGCACTTTCCGATTCGGGTTTCTTTATGACGAAGCCGTGAACGCGCGTTAATGTTGCATTGCACAATTTGCATTGCTGCCATGCGTCAACAGCACTTTTAAATCGATATAGGTCAGCCTATTTACTGTTCGTACACAAACGGAATGATCCGAAGAAAGACGAAACGAGCACTACCATGAACCTGATCCGCAACTACCGCAACTGGCGCCGCTACCGGGACACCGTCTCCGAGCTGAGCCGCCTGTCGAACCGTGAACTGACTGACCTCGGCATCAGCCGCAGCGACATCCACTACGTCGCTCGCAAGGCAGTCTAATATCCTTCGGGCCGCAAATGGTCCGAACCAGTTTTGAAAAAGAGAACGACAATGAACCTGATCCGCAACTATCGTAACTGGCGCGTTTACCGCGACACCGTTACCGAGCTGGGTCGCCTTTCGAACCGTCAGCTCCATGATCTTGGCATCGTCCGCGACGAGATCAAGATGGTCGCCCGCAAGGCGATCTAACCAAGGATTTCGCCAGGGTCGACCTCCTCCCCGACCTTGACGAATACGGTCAGCCTTCACCTCCTCCCGAGGGTTGACCACAAAAACGGCGCCCGCCGCACCTCCTCCCGCGGCGGGCGCTGTTTCCCCAAAAGGTTTCGCTCCTTTTCAAACTGCGAAAGAGATTTCGTCAAAGCCGACCTCCTCCCCGGCGATGACGAATACGGTCGATCTTCACCTCCTCCCGAGGATCGACCCCAAAAACGACACCCGCCGGACCTCCTCCCCCGGCGGGTGTTGTTGTTTTTTGGGCAGGTTTTTCAGTTGTGCTTGCGGTCGATCAAGGCGCTTTACGCCGCCATCAGGGCGTCGCCCCGAACAGACTGGATGAGAAAGTCGAGCACCGTCGTCACACGCAACGGCATGTTCTTGCGGGATGGATAGACGACGTTGATCGGCAGCCGCGTCGGCGGAAAATCCGGCATCACCTCGACCAGCCTGCCTGCCTCGATGTCCGGCCCGGCCAGAATATGGGAGAGCACCGCAAGCCCGGCTCCAGCCAGCGTTGCCCGATGGACAGCCATTGAATTGTTGGCGACCAGGCGAGGCTCAACGCGCACGACCACTTCATCCGCCCCGTTCGAGAAAGACCATGACCGGCCGTCGCCGGCGCGGCTGTAGCAAATGCAACTGTGGCCGCTGATGTCTTGCGGCGCTTGCGGTGTACCGCGCGCCTCGAGATAGTTCGGCGAGGCCACGAGAAAGGCCGTCGTCCAGCCGATCCGGCGGCAGATCAGGCTGCTGTCACCGACCGGCCCGAGGCGTACCTCGAGATCGATGGCATCGGCGACCAGATCCGAGGCTTCCTCTCGCAAGATCAGTTCGACGGCAAGGGATGGATGGTCGTCCAGCAGCCTTGCGAGGCGGTCGCTGATGGAGAGCCCGAGCGGCGCCGGCAGGCTGAGCCGCACTTTTCCAGACACGGTAGCACCTTCGGTGCCGCCGGCCTCGCTCAGCGCTTCGACCGCTTCCACCACACGCAACGCCATCGGCAGCATCTGTTCACCTTCGGCCGTCAGGGCAAGCGCGCTCGTCGTGCGGTGCAGAAGGCGCGTCTTCAGATGCGCTTCCAGCGCGGAGACCTGCCGGGATACGGCCGGCTGCGTCAGATTGAGGTCGATCGCGGCCGCGGAGAAGGACCTTGTCTGCGCCACCCGCAGGAACGTTCGCAACGCCGATACGACGTCCATCCTGACCCTCATACTTTTCGACATAAGCCTTATGTCCGCATCCTACCCAGCAGGCGCTTTACTGTCCAGCTATTATGGATATTAATTGTCCTTAAGGATACAAAACATCCTCAAATCCACCAGAAGGACAAGCCATGACACAGCGCCTGAACGCCGCCCAACAATCGCCCGAGCTGTTCAAAAAACTTTCCGACCTAGGCGGGGCCGAGGCGCGCAGCGCCATCGAGGAGACGATCCGCGACCTCGTCCACATCCGGGCTTCGCAGATCAATGGCTGCGCCTTCTGCCTCGACATGCATGTCAAGGAAGCAAAGATCCACGGCGAGAGCGAGCTGCGGCTCTACCATGTCGCCGTCTGGCGGGAATCGACCCTGTTCATTCCGCGTGAACGCGCCGCCCTAGCCTGGACCGAAGCCGTCACGAAACTTCCCGAAGGCGGCATTCCCGACGACCTCTATGAGCGCGTGCGCGGGCAGCTTTCGGAAAAGGAAATCTCCGACCTGACCTTCTCGATCATGGCCATCAATGCCTGGAACCGCGTCAGTGTCGCCTTCAAGGCCGTGCCCGGCTCCGCCGACAAGTTCTACGGCCTCGACAAGGCCGGCCTGAACTAGCCTCTTCCCAGAGCAAGCCCATCAATCGACGCGGCGTGACAGCGCGGCCGCAAATGGAGAGCATCATGAAAATCGTCATCATCGGCGGCACCGGTCTCATCGGCACCAAAACCACTGAGCGCCTGCGCAAGCAGGGTCACGAGGTGATCGCCGCCGCCCCGAACACCGGCGTCAACACCATCACCGGCGAAGGCCTGAAGGAGGCGCTCGTCGGCGCCGAGGTCGTGATCGATCTCGCCAACTCGCCCTCCTTCGAGGACAAGGCCGCGATGGATTTCTTCGAGACTTCGGGCCGTAACCTGCTCGCGGCGGGCAAGGCCGCCGGGGTCAAACACCATATCGCGCTCTCGGTTGTCGGAACCGAGCGCCTGCAGGATGCCGGCTATTTCCGCGCCAAGCTCGCCCAGGAAAAGCTGATCAAGGCCTCCGGCATTCCCTACACCATCGTTCATTCCACACAGTTCATGGAATTTCTCGCCGGCATCGCCAAATCCGGTACGGTCGGCGAAGCCGTGCATTTGTCGCCGGCCTATGTGCAGCCGATCGCATCCGACGATGTCGCCGACGCCATGGCCGATGTCGCGCTCGCGGCGCCGAGCAACGGCACGATCGAGATTTCCGGTCCGGAGCGTGTGCGCATGAGCGAGCTCGTCGCTCGCTACCTCAAGGCTTCCGGCGACCCCCGCAAGGTCGTGACCGATCCGGAGGCGCTCTACTTCGGCGCGCGGCTGAACGACAATTCGCTCGTCTCCGACAACAATCCCCGCCTTGGCCACATCACCTTCGAGCAGTGGTTTCCCACCTCGGCGCGGAAATGACCGCCTGGATGTGCCGCGTCTTCGGTCGCGGCATGCCGCTCAACGCAAAAAGGAGTTCTCAAATGATCAAGTCAATCATGGCTGCCTTCATCGTCACGGCAGCGCTCGCCAGCCCGGCCGCAGCCAAGGACGCTCACGCCGGCGAGAAGGCCGCCAAGGTCACCCTCGTCTATGAGCATGAACTGCCGAATGTGCCGGGCAAGAGCATCAAGGGCATCCTGGTCGAGTATGACCCAGGCGGCTTCTCCGATGCCCACACCCATCCGAGCTCGGCCTTCATCTACGCAACGGTTCTGGAAGGCTCCATCCGCAGCCAGGTCAACGACGATCCGGCCAAGGTCTACAAGGCCGGCGAGAGCTTTTCGGAACTGCCGGGCGACCGCCACAGCGTGAGCGCGAACGGCAGCAAGACCAAGCCGGCAAAACTGTTGGCCGTCTTCGTGGTCGATACCGCCCAGAAAGAATTGACCTATCCGGTCACGAAGTAGGCCGAAAAGGCCGGACGCCATCCTGGCGCCCGGCCGTGCCTGTGAGCTTATCCTATCGGGGACCCATGTTCGGCGATCATCACTCCCTGGCTCTGATCCTGATCAACTTTCTGGGCCTCGCCGGCATTGTCGTCTGGTGTTTCCAGGGCCGCGGTCGCCCGATGGCGCGCCTGATCGTCCAGATCCTGTTCTTCGCCGGCATGACCGCGGTGCTCGGCTTCAGCGGTATCCTGCCGCATTGGGTGGGCGAGACGGATCTCATCGATCTCCAAGGTGCGGGCGCTTATCTTGCGAAGTCGGCGCGCATCCTTTGGTGGATACATCTTGCCTGGACGCTTGTCGGCTTTGTGCGCCTCTACATCGTCGTCGAACACCGGCCGCGAGAAGCGCGCCTGCTCCAGGAACTGGCCGTCGCTGTCATCTATCTCGGCGTGGCGTTGTCGATAACGGGTTTCGTCTTCGGAGTTCCCATAGCGACGCTGGCAGCAACGTCGGGCGTGGTTGCGATCATTGTCGGGCTTGCGCTGCAGAACACGCTTGGTGACGTCTTTTCCGGCATCGCGCTGACGCTGGGCCGGCCCTACACGCTCGGCGACTGGATCATGCTGGGCGACGGCACGGAAGGACGCATCGTCGAAACAACCTGGCGCTCAACGCATTTGCTCACCGGTGCCAACAACATCGTCGTCCTGCCCAACAGCGTATTGGCGAAGGTCAGCCTGACCAATCTCAGCCGCCCCGACGAGAGGCAGCTGATAAGCGTGACCGTGCGGATAGCCAGGACGCAGGCGCCGCATGTCATCGAGGAAGCCATGCGCGAGGCCCTCAGGAACTGCGAGCGGGTCGTCAAGGAGCCGGCACCGCTCGTCGCACTTAGGGATATTGATGCGGTGGCAATCGGGATGGATCTGTTCTTTTGCGTGGCTGGTCCGGCCGACCGGATGCTCGCCAGGAATGAGGTGATCGACACTGTCCATCGCCATTGCGAGGCGAATGGTCTGTTCCTTGCGATGTCGCCTCAGAGCTATGCCGTCGTATTGCCGGCGACGGCTGACCAGCCACCCGCGACGCTCATGCGTTCATCCGGCGCGCTCTAGCACCCATTCGAAGCTGTTCTTCCACAGCTCCGCCGGAATCTCCTGCGCCAGTGCTTCGGTAAGATCGGAAAGCCTGACGCTGCGCAGTTTTGCCCGCCAGGCCTCGTCGGCTTCCCACATGATGCGCGACACCGCGCAGGGGCTGGTTTCGCAATAGCCCTGCGGACGGCACGGATTGTTTTCGCGGATGTTGGTGCACACAAACGTCCGCGACTTGCCCTCCACCGCTTCCACAATTTCCAGGAAGGTCAGCTCGGCCGGTGGCCGCGCCAGCCGGTATCCGCCCGATGGACCGAGCGTCGTATCGACCAGGCCTGCCTGCGACAGGCTTTGCAACGCCTTGGAGAGATACTCCTTGGGAAGGCCGTGAAACTCGGCGAGCGCTTTTGTGGAGAGATAACGCCCTGCAGGCAGGCCTGCGAGAATGGCGCAGCAGTGCAGCGCCCATTCGACTTGGCTTTTCAGGATCATCAATGAATTCCGGGTCGATACACCGATCGAAACTATATTAAGGATATGGAATATCCCTATTTTGCTGCTGTGTAAACAGACGGTCCGGCGCAGCGGTTACGCAGACGGCAACGGGCCTCGCTCGCAGCCGGCCAATTGCAAACAGCGCGCCAAGCGATTATTCCGGCGCACATGAACAAAAATCCCATCCACATCGTCGGCGGCGGCCTCGCCGGCTCCGAAGCCGCATGGCAGGCTGCACAAGCCGGCGTTCCCGTCATTTTGCATGAGATGCGCCCGGTGCGCGGCACCGATGCGCACAAGACCGATGGTCTGGCCGAGCTCGTCTGCTCCAATTCCTTCCGCTCCGACGATGCCGAGAACAACGCCGTCGGTCTGCTGCACGCCGAGATGCGGCTAGCCGGTTCGCTGATCATGAGCGCCGGCGACGAAAATCAGGTACCGGCCGGCGGCGCGCTCGCTGTCGACCGCGACGGTTTCTCCGACGCGGTGACCAAAAAGCTCGAAGCCCACCCGCTGATCACCATCGAGCGTGAGGAGGTGCCGGGCCTGCCGCCGGCGGAATGGGACCAGGCGATCATCGCAACGGGACCACTGACCGCGCCTTCGCTTACCCAGTCCATCGCCGAGGCCACCGGCGCCGATGCGCTGGCTTTCTTCGACGCCATCGCCCCGATCGTCCATTTCGACACGATCGACATGGACAAGGCCTGGTTTCAATCGCGCTACGACAAGGTCGGGCCCGGCGGCACGGGCAAGGACTACATCAACTGTCCGATGGACAAGGACCAGTATCTCGCCTTCGTGCAGGCGCTGGTCGACGGCCAGAAGACCGAATTCAAGCAATGGGAAGGCACGCCCTATTTCGACGGCTGCCTGCCGATCGAGATCATGGCCGAGCGCGGCGTCGAGACGCTGCGCTACGGCCCGATGAAGCCGATGGGGCTGACCAACGAGCACAATCCGACGGTGAAAGCCTATGCCGTGGTGCAGCTGCGTCAGGACAATGCGCTGGGCACGCTCTACAACATGGTCGGTTTCCAGACGAAGCTGAAGCATGCCGAACAGGTGCGCGTCTTCCGCACCATCCCGGGCCTGGAAAACGCCGACTTCGCGCGCCTCGGCGGCCTGCACCGCAACACCTACATCAACTCGCCGACCTTGCTCGACGCCTCGCTGCAGTTGAAGTCGCGGCCCGGCCTGCGCTTTGCCGGCCAGATCACCGGCTGCGAGGGCTATGTCGAGAGCGCGGCCATCGGCCTGCTCGCCGGCCGCTTCGCCGCCGCCGAGCGGCTCGGCCACGCCCCGTCCCTGCCACCGCTCACCACCGCCTTCGGCGCGCTGCTCAACCACATCACCGGCGGCCACATCGTCTCCGACGACGAGCCGGGCAAACGCTCCTTCCAGCCGATGAACGTCAATTTCGGCCTGTTCCCACCGGTCGAAGCCGTGAAGATCGAAGGCAAACGCCTGCGCGGCAAGGACAAGACGGTGGCCAAGCGCCACGCCATCACCTCGCGCGCCCAGGCCGATTGCAGGGAGTGGCTTGGGCTGCCGGCTCGGGCCGAGGCAGCAGAGTAGTCAACCCTTTCGATGGACCCTGAGCAATGAGTAGGATACTATCCTACTCCTATCTGAGGAGCCGCCCCATGGAATCCGCCGAAAAGCTGTCCGTCACTGTCACGCCCGCCATGGCGCGTATGATCCGAGAGAAAGTTGAGGACGGCTCGTTCGGCTCAGCAAGCGA
Organism: Hyphomicrobiales bacterium; assembly: GCA_900472295.1. Taxonomy (GTDB): domain Bacteria; phylum Pseudomonadota; class Alphaproteobacteria; order Rhizobiales; family Rhizobiaceae; genus Mesorhizobium. The sequence goes on from UCIA01000002.1 coordinate 575,772, forward strand.
GGTCATTCGCGCAGCGCTCCGCGCCTTCCAACGCGAGGAAGATGAACATGCTGAGCGCATGGCTTCGATCCGGGCGCGGGTGAAGGCCTCGATCGAGGACCCGAGACCTGCTGTTCCGCTCGAAGAGGCAATCGACAGGGTAAAAGGCCGGATTTCGCAACTCGCACGAGACAGTGATGATACAGCGTCTCGGCGTCGTTCTTAGCGAAAACGCGATTTCGGACCTCGAAGCGCTTGGCGCCTACATCCTCGAGAGCAGTGGTAGCGAAAATATAGCCAACGGCTTTGTCGATCGGATCAAGGAGCGTTGCCAGAACATCGGCAATGCCCCTCGCGGCGGACGCTCACGCGGTGACATCATGCCGGGACTACGGATAGTCCCGTTCGAACATTCCGCCGTCATCGGCTATGTCGTGGACGATGATCTCGTTTACATCGTCAACATCTTCTATGGCGGCCGTGACTACGAAGCGCTGATGCGAGATAGCGGCAAGCCATCCTGATATAGCTACTCCGCCGGTTCGGCACTCGCCATCGGCAACCCCGGCTTCCCCGCCTCATCAGGGTTCCTCCTGACATAAGCAGCCTTCAAACTCTCCGAAGTCTCGCGCGAGCCGTCATGGCTCCAGCCCGGCGGCTTGATCAGATAGTTGATGCGATCTCGCATCGTCAGCCCCGGCGCGAACGCATCCCTGAACATGCCGATCCATTCGTGGAACGCCACTTTCAGCGGATTGAAGGTGCCAAGATTTTTCACGATGCCGTAGCGCGGCCGGTCTTCTTCCAGCTCCGGGACGAAAGTGCCGAACATGCGGTCCCAGATGATCAGCGTGCCGGCATAGTTGGCGTCGAGATAGCGCGGGTTGGTGGCGTGGTGGACGCGGTGGTGCGAGGGCGTGTTGAAGATGAATTCGAACCAGCCCCACATCTTCCCGATCGCCTCGGTATGAATCCAGAACTGCCAGACCAGATTGAAGCCGAAGGTGAAGGCGATGACCGCCGGGTGGAAGCCGAGCAGCACCAAAGGCGCCTGCAGCACGAACATGAAGGTGAACAGACCGGTCCAGCTTTGTCTGAGCGCCGTCGACAGATTGTAGTGCTGGCTGGAATGATGGTTGACGTGCTCGGCCCACACCCAGCGCACCCGGTGCGCGATGCGGTGATAGACATAGTAGCGCAGATCGTCGAGCAGGAAGGCGACAAGAAACACCCAGATCGACAGGCCGAGATTGAAGAAACGGAACTGCCACAGCCACAGCAGCGCCCAGTAGGAAACGACGCCGAGCAAGAGGCCGGCAACGACATTGCCGGTGCCCATCATCAGGCTGGTCAGCGTGTCGCGCGTCTCGAACGAGCCCTTGGCGCGGCCGGTGCGCACCAGCCACAATTCGATGAGGATCGCGGCGACGAAGAACGGGATGGCAAGCTGGGTCACCTGCGGGAAATTATAGTCATCCATCACGCGGCCTCCCTGGCCAAGCTCGGGTTATTCAGGCCGAGCGCTGCCGCTACGGCCACCGCATCAGCTTTGTCAGCAAAGGAGAAGCGTCCACCCTTCCAGGTGAAGTCGGCCAGCTTGAGCGAGATCGCGCCGGCTTGGTCGACGTCCAGGGTGCGTATGTCGTGCGGCGTGACGATGCGGGTCAAGAAGCAGTCGCCAACGCTATGAACGATGCCAACGCGCGCCTGCCCGAGATCGAGAAACGCCGTCCGGCCATCCGCCGTCACGCGCACCGAGGTCACCTTCTCGTCGGGAAAATCATCGGCAAAGCGGCTTAGCGCCTGATCGGCACCGGCGAGCGTTGCAATCTTGCTGCCGCCGGTGAAATGCACGGCCAGAACCGACAGCGCAATGCCGACAACGACGAGGACTACCAGAACGGGCAGGCTCATGACTCTCCTCCGGATCGGCCGCGTCTTCGGCGACAATTTCGATCCGACGGAGTCCTAGCACGGTTGACGTTTACGTCAACTGGTTGGCCAGCCGCGCGTCGCGCGCCTGAACAGCAGCCAATGCCGGCGCAACGCCGAAAGCCTCGCTGTGCCGGCAAGCGGTGAGCGGCCGCCGTTTGCCATCTTGGCGAGATAGGCGCGGGTCAGAGCGAGCGGCAGGAATGCCGGACGCAGCGCCTGCGGCAGTGCCGGCGCCCCTTGCTCGAAAGCGCTGAGATGCTCCTGCGCCAGCGCGATCATCGCAGCCACCGCCCGCTCGGCGCCGGGTCCGCCATCGCCGCTGAGAAACTCCTCCGGCGACGATCCCGCTGCCGAGAGGATATCGGCCGGCACGAAGCATTGCCCACGCCGGCGATGCAGCGGCAACAGCAGCAAAAGGCCGGTCATTGCCTGGGCGCAGCCCGCCCTGCCCGCGAGTTCGGCAAAGCGCGGCGCTTCGACGGGGTCGAGCACCATCGCAGCCAGTTGGATCAGGGCTGCCGCCGTCTCGCCGCAATAGCCTTCGAGATCGGTGCGTGACGGCATCGGATCGTCATAGAGGTCGAAGATGCGGGCCTCGAGCATATTGTCGAAGGCCGGCTTCGGCAGGCCGTGGGCGGTAATCGTCGCCGTCAGCGCGTCGGCCAGCGGATTGCCTGTGGCTGCCGCCTCGGCCGCGATGACATCGCGCCACCATTGCAGCCGCACCTCGCCCGGCAATGCCTCGCGGATGCGGTCGCGAACAGAGGCGATCTCGGTATTGAACGCATAGAGCGAAAACAGCGCCTCGCGCTTGGCGGCGGGTGCGTAGAGCGCGCTGACATAACGGTCGTGGTCGCCGGCGCGCACCGCCTCCATGACGATGTCAGTGGTATCGCTCACGTCAGTCGACGGCAATAAGCGCTGCCGCCACGGCGCGTTCTTCGGCGAGCAGCACATTGTAGGTCCGCACCGCCGCGCCCGTCGACATCGGGTCGGAGGCAATGCCGGCCGCCTTCAGCGCCGCACGCAGCGCCGCCGGCAATGGTCTCAGATCCTTGCCGGTGCCGACCAGCAGGATCTCTACCTTGCCGGCCTCGGCCAGCAAGAGATCGAAATCCGCCGCCGTCAGCGCCAGCGGATCGGCCGGCTCCCAGCCATGGATGCCGGAGGGCAGGCACAGCAGCGAGCCGCGATGCGACATGTCGGCAAAGCGGAAGCCGCCATTGCCATAGGCCTCGATCGGCGCGCGGCCGGGAAAATGCGCCTCGCGGATGACGATGCCTTTTGCCACCGGGGTGGCCGTCAGGTCGCCACGGCCTTGCCGCCGCCCACCGGCTTCTCGTCGTCGGCGGTCGCCTGCGGCCTGAGCCTGAACAGGATCAGCAGGGGTGCGGCGATAAAGATCGACGAATAGGTGCCGAAGACGACGCCGAACAGCATCGCCAGCGTGAACGAGCGGATCACCTCGCCACCGAACAGCACCAGCGCCAGCAGCGCCAGGATGGTCGTCACCGCGGTCAGCGTCGTTCGCGACAGCGTCTCGTTGATGGCGTTGTTCAGCAACTCCGGCAGCGGCATCTTCTTGTATTTTCGCAGATCCTCACGGACGCGGTCGTAGACAACGATCGTGTCGTTGAGCGAATAGCCGATGATGGTCAGGATCGCCGCCAGCGACGATTGGTTGAACTCAAGGCCGGTAATGACGAAGAAGCCAAGTGTCATGACGATGTCGTGCACGGTGGCAACGATAGCGCCGACCGCGAACTGCCATTCGAAGCGGAACCAGACATAGGCCAGGATGCCGATCAGCGCGACAAGCATGGCGATGGTGCCTTGCTTGGCCAGTTCGCCCGAAACCGTCGGTCCCACCACTTCGACGCGGCGGAAATCATAATTGTCCTGCAGTTCGCCGCGCACCTTGTCGATGACGGTCTGCTCGGCGTTCTCGCCGGCATCCTGGGTGCCGACACGGATCAGCACGTCATTGGGTGCGCCGAATTGCTGGACCTGCACCTCACCGATGTTGAGTTCCGACAGCCTGCTTCTGATGTCGGCGAGATCGGCATCGCCTTGCTTGGACTGGACTTCGATGATCGAGCCACCCTTGAAATCGATGCCGTAATTGATGTCGACGGTCATGAACAGCACCACCGACAGCACCGACAGCAGGCTCGACAGCGTGAACGTCCAGCGGCGGATGCCCATGAACGGAATTCTCGTGCCGGGCGGAACGAACGTCACCGGCGCGCGCGGCATTTCCTTCGGACGGGCGCGGCGCAGCCAGATCGACACCAGCAGCCGGGTGAAGGTGAAGGCGGTGAAGACGGTGGTCAGAATGCCGATGGCGAAGGTGATGGCAAAGCCCTTCACCGGCCCGGTACCGATCCAGAACAGCACCACCGTGGCGATCAGCGCCGTGACATTCGAATCGACGATGGTCGCCAGCGCCTTGGTGAAACCGGTGTCGATCGCCTGGATCACCGAGCGCCCGGCTCGTCGCTCCTCGCGAATGCGCTCATAGATCAGCACGTTGGAATCGACCGCCATGCCGATCGTCAGCACGATACCGGCGATGCCGGGCAAGGTCAGCGTCGCGCCGAGCAGCGACAACAGCGCAATGATCATCCCGACATGGACGGCCAGCGCGATGTTGGCGAGGAAGCCGAGGAAGCCGTAAGCCACGAACATGAACGCGACGACAAGGATGGAGCCGATGATGCCCGCGACCTTGCCGGCATGGATCGAATCCTGGCCGAGGCCCGGACCCACCGTTCGCTCTTCGATCACGGTCAGTTTTGCCGGCAGCGCGCCGGCGCGCAGCAGCACGGCGAGGTCGTTGGCGCTTTCGGCGGTGAAGTTGCCGGAAATCTGGCCGCTGCCGCCAAGGATCGGCTCGCGGATGACCGGCGCCGAAATCACCTGGCTGTCGAGGATGATGGCGAATGGCTTGCCGACATTCTGCTGCGTCGCCTGGCCGAAACGGGTCGCGCCGCGCGAATTGAAGGTGAACGAAACCACCGGCTCGTTGTTTCGGGAATCATAGGTTGCCGTCGCCTTGGCGAGATCTTCGCCGGAAACGATGACGCGGTTTTCAACCAGATAGGGCACCGGCGGATCGTCCTGCGAATACAGCACCGAGGAGCCTGCCGGCGGGCGGCCATTGAGGGCGTCCTGCACCGACATCGAGGTGTCGACCATCTGGAAGGTCATCTTGGCGGTCTGGCCGATGATCTCCTTCAGCCTTTGCGGGTCCTGCAGTCCCGGCACCTGGACGAGCACGCGGTCGTCGCCCTGCCGCTGCACGATTGGCTCGGTCGTGCCGAGTTCGTTGACGCGACGCTCGACGACTTCGATCGACTGCGCCAGTGCTGACGAGGTGCGGTATTTGATGCCGGCATCGGTGACGGTGAATTTCAGCAGGCCGGCTTCGGAATCATCCAGCGACATTTCCTGGATGGTACCGCCGGTGAACAGGCCGGCGGCGACCGGATCGGTCAGCGGCTTCAGCGCCGTCTTGGCGGCATCGATCTGGGTTGGGTCGGTTATGCGCACCTGCACGGTCCTGCCGGTGCCGCCGAGGCCGGTGTAGCCCACCTTGGCGTCGCGCAGCAGCGTGCGGATCTCATCGCGCGTCGTTTCCAGCTGCGCCTTGACCAGATCGTTCTGGTCCATCTGCAGCAGGATGTGCGAGCCGCCCTGCAGGTCGAGACCGAGCGTCATCTGCCGCTTCGGCACCCAGCTCGGCAATTGCGCCAATGTGCTGGCCGAGAACAGGTTGGGCGCGGCGAGGAGCACTGTGGCGGCGACGGCCAGCCAGATCAGGATCATCTTCAGGCGCGAAAAATACAGCATATGGCGTCGTCCGTCAGGGCATACTGGCGGATCGTTCCGCCGACAATTCGGTTATTTCTTGGCGTTCTGGTCCGCCACCGGCTCGCCCTTACCCTGCACATCGTCGATTGTCGAGCGCGCTAACGCCAGATTGCCGCTATCGCCGGGGGTGGGTTCCGGCGTCAATCGGTTGATTTACGGCCTTATTATAACTCGAAACACCGTAAAGGCGTGATGCAAAATCGACATCCGCCCTTTGCCCGTTGGCCGGCGGATCACGCCGGCCGAAAACCAGTATCTGCGGGCGCTTACTTCTTGGCGTTCTGGTTGGCCACCGGCTCGCCTTTGACCCGCACATCGGCGATCGTCGAACGCAGCGCCGTCACCTTGGTGCCGCCGCCGAGGTCGATCTCGAGCTCATGGTCGTCGATCACCTTGGTCACCTTGCCGACAAAGCCGCCGCCGGTGATGACCGTGTCGCCACGGCGCACCGCCGACAGCATCTCCTGGCGCTTCTTCAGCTGCGCGCGCTGCGGCCGGATGATGAGAAAATACATGATCACGAAGATCAGAATGAACGGGAGTATCATGCCGATATCCCCGAACGGACCAAGCGGAGTTCCGGTGGCTTGGGCGTATGCCGGTGTGACGAACATCAAGAACTCCTGGTTACGAAGAAGGCCATAGGGCGGCCTCGCCAAATTTGGCCGGAATATAGTGGGTAAAGTTGCCAATGCAACTGCGCGGCCCGGGTTTCGGCTGCTTTTCCAGCCTGTTGACCCGTGTTAGAGCATGCTCCCGGAAAACGCGGGCGGCTTTTGCAAAAGATCATGCCCAAACAAAAGCTTGGGAGCGGTTCTCAAGCCGCCACGCCCAGGACGATTTCGCCCCCTGTGCACGTTCGTGCAGAAAACATAAAGACGAGACATGACCGACAGCACCATTGAGGCCCTGAATGAAAAGCTCGACCGGCTGATCGAGGCGGTCACCCGCCTCGCCCCGTCGCCGGTGCCGCAAACCGATCTTGCCGTGGCCGATTGCTTCGTCTGGCAGGCCGATCCCGGTTTTCTTGAGCCGGTGCGCAAGGTCAATCGCGTCGACATCGGTCTGATCCGCGGCGTCGACCGCGTGCGCGACATTCTGGTCGACAACACCGAACGCTTCGCCGCCGGCTACGCCGCCAACAATGTGCTGTTGTGGGGTGCGCGCGGCATGGGCAAATCCTCGCTGGTCAAGGCCGTGCATGCGCAGATTAACGCCAAGGCCAAATCCGACCTGCCGCTCAAGCTGATCGAGATCCACCGCGAGGACATCGACACGCTGCCCAGGCTGATGGGCCTGCTGAAGGCGGCGCCCTTCCGCTTCATCCTGTTTTGCGACGATTTGTCGTTCGACCATGACGACACCTCCTACAAGTCGCTGAAGGCAGCCCTTGAAGGCGGCGTCGAGGGCCGCCCGGCCAATGTCATCTTCTACGCGACGTCGAACCGCCGGCACCTCTTGCCGCGCGACATGATCGACAATGAGCGCTCCACCGCCATCAACCCGTCCGAGGCTGTTGAGGAAAAGGTTTCGCTGTCCGATCGTTTCGGCCTGTGGCTCGGCTTTCACAAATGCTCGCAGGACGAATATCTCGACATGGTCAACGGTTATATCCGCCATTACGGCCTGGAAATTGACCCTGAAACCTTGCGCGCGGACGCGCTGGAGTGGGCGACGACGCGCGGCAGCCGTTCCGGCCGCGTCGCCTGGCAGTTCACCCAGGACCTGGCCGGCCGGCTCGGCAAGCCGCTCAACGATTGATGGCGGCGCGTCGCCTGTTAAGCAGCTGCTGCCTTCTGCCGTTCCAACAGGCAGGGTCAAGAGGAAACGGATGGGTCTAAAAGCAGCCGCGCGACAGCTTTTGAGGTCCGTTCAAAAATTGAAGCGGCGACTGCTTTACGGAACCGTTGGCGAAAGCGAGCTTCGGCAGCTTATTGCGCAGATGGCACCGGAGTGGCCCCGCGACGTTGTCCGTATCGGGCGCGAGGGCGATGGTGGCTATGTGATCCCAAACGACCTGGAGGGCGTCGCGTGTTGTTTCTCGCCCGGTGTCGGCAGGACAGCCGAATTCGAGCTGGACCTTCAACGGCGCTACGGCATCCCGTCGTTCCTGGCGGACTATTCGGTAGATGGCCCGCCGGCAGGCATCGATCCCAAGTTCTTCACCAAGGCGTTCATCGGCCATGGCGACCACCGCTTCCTGGATTTTGGAGAATGGGTCGATGCCAATGCACCACCCAACCAGGAACTGATTTTGCAGATGGACATTGAAGGCGGCGAATATGATGTGCTCAGGACGGCTGACGTTGCGTTGCTGAAGCGCTTCCGGATCATCGTCGTTGAATTCCACGATTTGCATCGGCTTTCTGATCGGAGAATCTACGTGAAGTTCTCCGAGGCCGTGCATCGCCTACTGCCGCACTTCCGCGTCGTGCACATTCACCCGAACAACAATGGCGCAATCGGAAAGGTGGGCTCAATCGAGTGCCCCCGCCTGCTTGAGATTACCTTTGCCAGGCGTGATCGCCATTACGATCTTGAAACGGCACCGGCGGTCCCTCATCCGCTTGATCGCAAGAACGTCAATCGGCCCGACATTGTCTTGCCGGCCCCATGGCGCGGCATAGCAACAAGCCCCGGCGTTTTCTGACCGCCCAGCCGCCCCCCTCCGGATCGGCTCAACCTTGGCCGTGCCGACCCATCAATACAAAGAACTGAAAAAGCCCGCCCCTTGCGGGGCGGGCTGAGCCGGCGGGCCGGACTGGAGGTCAGACGGCCTGCAAAACGTTTATTGTTCTATTCGAGATAGCCCGACTATTCGAGATAGCCAGAGGGGTCGACCGGGGCCGAGTTCTTGCGCACTTCGAAGTGCAGTTTCGGCGAGTCGGTGGTGCCGCTCATGCCCGACAGCGCGATCTCCTGGCCACGCTTGACCTTCTGGCCACGCTGCACCTCGATCGAACTGGCGTGGCCGTAGACGGTGACCAGCCCATTCTCGTGGCGCACCAGCACCGTGTTGCCGAATTCCTTGAGACCGTCGCCGGCATAGATGACGACGCCGTTCTCGGCTGCCTTGACCGGCGTCCCCGACGGCACGGCGATATCGACACCATCCTTGCCGCCGCCAAAACTGGAGATGACGCGGCCGCGCACCGGCCAGCGCATCTTGCCGATGCCCGTCGCATCCGGGGCAACGGCGTCGTCATCCTCGGCCTGCTGGATAACCTTGGCGTCCTTCTTCGGCGGCGTGTAGGTGGCGAGCGTCTCTGTCGGCTTTGCCGCCGGCTGGGTGGTGGCCGTCGTCACCGGATCGACCTTGGCCGGCTTGGCGCTGGCAACCGTCGCCGTGCCGCCAGCCGGAACTTTCAGCGTCTGTCCGATCTTGAGCAGGCCGTCCTGCATTCCGTTCGCCTGCTTCAGCGCGACGACGCCGACACCGGTTTTGCGTGCGATGGAGGACAGGCTATCGCCCGACTGCACCGTATAGGTGCCCGCCGCGGCAGTCTGCTGCGCCGGCTTGTCGGTCTTTGGCTTGTTCGCGGCGGCCGAGGCGTCAACCTGCGTGGCGGTTTTGCCGTCCTTGAGCTTCGGCTGCTGCGGCAGCACGGCGACCTTTTCGGGCGCCACCGGCTTGGGGTTGTTCCTCGGCTTGCCGTCGGCAACCTTCGGCTCGGTACCCTTGCTCGAATAGGCATAGGCCGGGATGACCAGCTTCTGGCCGGTCTTGAGCCCCTTGGTGGCGCTCAGACCGTTGACCTTCATGATCACATCGGCCGGCACGCTATAGCGCTGCGCCAGACCCGAAATGGTCTCGCCGTCCCTGACCACGATCTCGGTGGCATGCGGCGTGCCGGAAGCAACCGGCTTCGGATCGGAGTCACCGGCATTCTTGAACGGCCTTGCCGGCTGAATGGTGTCGGTGGTGGTCGTCCTGTCGACACGCGGTTCGGGTGCAAGCGCCGGCGCGGAAGCGGTGCGCATCGGCGCCGCCTTCGGCTGGCTTGGCGGCGGCAACTGCTCGACGGTGACCGGCTCCAGGCTGGAGCGGCTGACCGACTGGGTATGGCTGCCATCGACTGGTGCGGCAGCCATCGGCGCCGGCGCCACATCGCCCGGATAGGGCTGCGCGGTGCTCTGCTTGTCGATGATGGCGCGCTGATTGTTGGTCGAGGAGGTGAAGACGTCGTCGACACCATTGAACCGCGAGGCCTGGGAGCTACACCCCGCCGCCACTCCGGCTAACATGAGGACAGCGCAGCCCCGCGACAGAGTACGCCCGTTTGCCTTCATAACACTGAATTGCATCGCACTAACCCGCAGACCCGGTACACACTGGTCATGATTAAAGCGCGTTAATGTTACTGGCGGGTTAACCCCATAGAATCAGACGCAAATTTTCTTAAAACATTTTCGAATGCGCCGAAGCCAACGTCGTCATCCCTGGGCGAAGCAGGCGCAAAGCGCCGTCGCGGAGACCCTGGGATCCATTCCGTGATGCCGGCCGGAGAATGCAGCGGTGAAGGATTTTAGCGACGCCTGGCAATCGCAGCACGAAGCAAGCGATGCGTAGAAATCAAATCACGGCCGCGACGCTGCGCAGGATCGGCTGCAGGCGCACGGTGCCGATATCCTCGCGCTCGAAACGGCTGCCGACCTTGGTCAGCTTGGCCAGCACCTGCTCGCCCTCCTCCGGTCCGATCGGCGCGATGACGATGCCGCCGCTCGATAGCTGGTCGAGCAGGAAGCGCGGCAGGCTGTCGAAAGCGGCCCAGGCGACGATGCGGTCGAACGGCGCCTCATTGGCGAGCCCGTTGGACCCGTCCGCCTGGCGCACGATGACATTGCCGATGCCGAGCGCCTCGAAGCGCTGCCTCGCCTGTTCAGCCAGCGTCTTGTAGCGATCGACGCTGACGATGCGGGCTGCCAGCCGCGACATCACTGCCGCCGTGTAGCCCGAGCCGGTGCCGATCTCGAGCACGCGGTTGCCGGGTTCGATGGCAAGAGCCGCGATCACCGCCGCCTGCAGGTCGGCGCCCTCGATGGCCTCGCCGCACTCGATCGGCAGCATGCCGTCCGACCAGGCGATCGAATGGTACTGGCCGTTGAGGAAGCCGCGTCGCGGCGTCGCCTCGAAGGCCGCGATCAGCGCCTTCGGCACCGCGCCGCGGCCACGCAGGCGCAACAGGAAAGCGGCAAAACCCTCGCGGTCGTCGAGCGGCAGGCTCATGCCAGAACCTCGTTCATGCGAACACCTTATTCAGACAGCGCCTTGGTCAGTTGGTCGCGGATTTCATGCGCGGTGAGATCGAGTTGCAGCGGCGTCACCGACACCAGCCGGTTGCGCAGAGCGTGGAGATCGGTGCCTTGCTTGCCCTCGACCGGTTCGCGGCCGAAGCGCAGCCAGTAGTAAGGCAGGCCGCGCCCATCGCGCCGCTCGTCGACCCACAGGCTGTGCACCAGCTTGCCCTGTGACGTCACGACGGTGCCGGCGACCTCGTCAGGGGTGCAATTCGGAAAATTGACGTTGAGCAGCACGCCATCCGGCAGCGGCATGGCGACCAGCTTCTTGAGCAGCGCCGGCGCCAATGCCTCGGTGGTCTCGTAGGGAACGACGCGATCCTCGCCGACATAGGAGTAGGCCTGGCTGACCGCGATCGACCGGATACCGAGCAGCGCGCCTTCCATGGCGCCGGCGACGGTGCCGGAATAGGTGACGTCGTCAGCGATGTTGGCGCCGGAATTGACGCCCGACAGGATCAGGTCGGGCGCGCCTGGCAGGATCTTCTTCACGCCCATGATGACGCAGTCGGTCGGCGTGCCGCGCACGGCAAAGTGTTTCTCGCCGATCTTGCGCAGCCTGAGCGGCTCCGAGATCGACAGCGAATGCGCGTAGCCCGACTGGTCCTGCTCCGGCGCCACCACCCAGACATCGTCCGACAGCGTGCGGGCGATGCGCTCGAGCGACACCAGGCCCTCGGCATGGATGCCGTCATCATTGGTTAGGAGAATGCGCATTATTTCGATTCGATCTTTTCCAGACCACCCATGTAAGGCCGCAGCACTTCAGGAATCGTTACGCTGCCATCCTCATTCTGGTAGTTTTCAATGACGGCAATCAGCGCACGGCCGACGGCGGTGCCCGAACCGTTCAGCGTGTGGACGAAGCGGTTGCCCTTGCCATCCTTGTCCTTGTAGCGGGCATCCATGCGCCGGGCCTGGAAATCGCCGCACACCGAACAGGACGAGATCTCGCGATAGGCGTTCTGGCCGGGCAGCCAGACCTCGATGTCGTAGGTCTTGCGCGCGCCAAAGCCCATGTCGCCGGTGCACAACACCATGGTGCGGAACGGCAGTTCCAGCCGCTTCAGCACTTCCTCGGCGCATTGCGTCATCCGCTCATGCTCGGCGATCGAGCTTTCCTGGTCGGTGATCGACACCAGCTCGACCTTGTAGAACTGATGCTGGCGCAGCATGCCGCGCGTGTCGCGGCCGGCCGATCCGGCTTCCGAACGGAAGCACGGCGTCAGCGCGGTGTAGCGCAGGGGCAGCTTTTCATGGGCGGTGATCTCCTCGCGCACGAGGTTGGTGAGCGGCACTTCTGCGGTGGGGATCAGGCCGAGCCGGCCGTCGCCATGCTGAACGAAGAACAGATCGTCCTCGAATTTCGGCAGCTGATTGGTGCCGAACAGAACGTCGTCGCGGACCATCAGCGGCGGGATGATCTCCTCATAGCCGTGCTCGGTCGTGTGCAAGTCGAGCATGAACTGGCCGATGGCGCGTTCCATACGCGCCAAGCCGCTCTTCAGCACGGTGAAGCGCGAACCCGACAGCTTTGCCGCCCGCTCGAAATCCATCATGCCGAGCGCTTCGCCGATCTCGAAATGCTCCTTCACCCAGTTCGGACGCGTCGGCACCTTGCCGACCATATGCTTGACGACATTGTCGTGCTCGTCCTTGCCGACCGGCACGTCCTCGAGCGGCACGTTGGGCAGCACTGCCAGCGCGTCGTTCAGCGCCTTGTCGAGCTCGCGTTCTCGCGCCTCGCCATTCTGGATGAAGGTCTTGATATCTCCGACTTCCGCCTTGAGCTTGTCGGCAAGTGCTGCATCGCCCGAACGCATGGCGTTGCCGATCTCCTTGGAGGCGGCGTTGCGGCGTTCCTGCTTGGTCTGCAGCTCGGTGACGTGCTCGCGCCGTGCCTCGTCTCGCTTGATCAGATCATCGACCGTGGACTGCGCCTCGTCAGCCGACCACGAGCGCTTCGCCAGCGCCTCGACAAGGGCTTTCGGGTTGTCGCGAATCCATTTGATATCAAGCATGGTTGGTCGTCCTCAAGCTAAGGGTTGAGGGGGTAAACCGCATCCTTGATCGATGCAAGATGGCTCGGACAGCGGTTGCCGTATTCGGCCGCCGCTGACGCTGTTGTTGCCTTACGAAGCAGCCGGGGCTGGAGGTTCGTCCGGGGCCTTTGCCGCCATCTCTTCAGCGGCTTCCTTCTTATCGCGCGCCACCTTTTGCTTCTCACGATCCCGTTCGATCAGCCGGGCGGCCCAGATCGAAACCTCGTAGAGAATGATGGTCGGGATGGCCAGGCCGATCTGGCTCATCGGATCGGGCGGCGTCAGAATCGCGGCGACGACGAAGGCGATGACGATCGCCCATTTGCGCTTCTCGGCCAGCGCCTTCGACGACAGCATGCCGACGCGCGTCATCAGGCTGGTCACCACCGGCAGCTGGAACACCAGGCCGAAGGAGAAGATCAGCGTCATGATCAGGCTGAGATATTCCGACACTTTCGGCAGCAGCGAAATCTGCACCTGATCGTCGGTGCCGGCCTGCTGCATGGCGAGGAAGAACCACATCACCATCGGCGTGAAGAAGAAATAGACCAGCGATGCGCCCATCAGGAACAGGATCGGCGAGGCGATCAGGAACGGCAGGAAGGCGTTGCGCTCGTTCTTGTAGAGGCCGGGCGCAATGAATTTGTAGATCTGCGTAGCAATCAGCGGAAAGGCGATGACCATGCCGCCGAACATGGCGAGCTTGACCTGCGTGAAGAAGAATTCCTGCGGCGCCGTGTAGATCAGCTCGACCTTGTGCGGGTCGAGACCCGCCCATTGCGTCGCCCATTTGAAAGGGATGACCAACAGGTTGAACAGCTTCTTGGCGAAGAAGAAGCAGACGAGGAAAGCGACGAAGAAGCCACCGATCGACCAGATCAGCCGCCGGCGCAGTTCGATCAGATGCTCCATCAGGGGAGCCGACGATTTCTCGATCTCGTCCTTTTCGGTGTCCGCAATGCTCACTTGGCGGCTCCTGCCGTCTTCTTAGGCGCAGGCTTCCCGGCCGGCTCAGCCTTTGTGCCCGCGTTCGATGCAGCAGTGGGCTTGGCGGCTTTCGCCGGCGCCACCTTGGCGGACGCCGCTGACGGCTTGGCCGAAGCCTTGGCCGCAGGCGTCGCCTTGGCCGGTGATGCCTTGGCCGACGCTGTTTTGGTTACCGCTGTTTTGGTTGCCGGCGCGTTGGCTTGTTTCGATGCCGCTGCCTTCCTGGTCGGCGCTTTTTGCGGCTCTGCCGCCGTTGCAGCCGGCGTCACCACCGCATTGTCGGTCATCGCCGGAAAGATCGGCGCCGCCGGTGCTGCTTCCGGTCCGTTGACACCGGGCATCACCGTCGCGCCATTCTTGAGCGGCTCGACCGCCTGTGGCGTCTCTGCCGCCGGTGTTGACGGATCGGGGGCAGGCTTTGGCTTCATCACCGCATCGACGCCGGAGCGCACATCGGCCGCCGCCTGCTCGAACGGATTGAGCTGCTTGCGGATGTCAGCCATCGGGTTGAGGCTTCTGAGCGAATCGACCGACTTCTTGACGTCGTCGAGTTCGGCTTCCTTCAGCGCCTCGTTGAACTGCTTCTGGAAGTCGGAGGCCATGGCGCGCAGCTTCGCCGTCGTGCGGCCGAAGGTGCGCAGCATGTTGGGCAAATCCTTAGGCCCGACGACCACGATCATGACGATCGCGATCACCAGCATTTCGGTCCAGCCGACTTCAAACATGGCTTCTGTTCCGACTAGAACCTTGGGCTCAGCTCTTGCTGGCCTTTTCCTTCGCCGCCGAAACGGTCTCGTCAGGGCGATGCTCGACGGTGCGCTTGTCTTCGGCGGTCTCGTCGTCGGACATGCCCTTCTTGAAGCTCTTGATACCCTTGGCCATGTCACCCATCAGCTCGGGAATCTTGCCGCGGCCGAACACCAGCAGCACGATCACCAGCACGATCAGCCAATGCCAAATCGAAAATGAACCCATTGTAACTCTCTCTCGAATGTTTTCCCTGGCGATGATCTATGCGTTTTCGCGTTGGGATTCAAACACAACCGCGACAAAGTTTATGAAGCCGCGGCTTATGTCACGCATTTTCGGCAAAGCTACCCGCTACCAATCGGCGCATCTACATCGCGAAAGCGGCTTTTGACAGGCGCTGCCGGGTCAATCTTCCGTGACGCGCGGCGTCAACAGGCCGAGTTCCTCGAGGTCGATGTCGGTCAGCGCATCCTCGTCCTCGGTCAGCGCGTCCGGATCGGCCGGCGGCAGCGGGATGGCGAAATTCGACGGCATGCGGCCGGAAAGCAGCCCCGCCCCCTTCAATTCGTCCATGCCGGGAAGATCGCGGATCTCCTCCAGCGCGAAATGGTCGAGGAAAGTATCCGTCGTGCCGTAGGTGACCGGGCGGCCGGGCGTGCGGCGGCGGCCGCGCATCCGCACCCATTCCGTCTCCAGAAGCGTATCGAGCGTGCCCTTCGAGGTCTCGACGCCTCTGATGTCCTCGATCTCGGCCCGCGTCACCGGCTGGTGATAGGCGATGATCGCCAGCACCTCGAGGGCCGCGCGAGAGAGCTTGCGTTGCTGAACGGTGTCGCGGCTCATCAGGAAGGCGAGGTCGCCGGCGGTACGGAATGCCCAGGCATCGCCGACGCGAACCAGATTGACGCCGCGCCGCGCGTAGATCTGCTGCAGTTCGGCCATGGCGGCGGCAATGTTGATGCCGTCGGGCAGCCGTGCGGCAAGCTGCTTTTCGCTGACCGGCTCGGCGCTGGCGAAAACGATCGCCTCTGCCATGCGTATGGCTTCCGCCATATGCAGACGCTCGCCTGGATTCAGGGAGGAATTCTGGCCCTCGGTTGTATCCTGGACGACGTCACCCTCCTCGGTCTCTTCTTCGACCTTGAACGGAATGACCGAAGCGTTGGCGCGTTCGCTCATGATGCCACCTCGACTGCCTTGATTGCCGGTTCCCGGTGGTCGCGCAGATAGATCGGCGCAAACGCCTGGTCCTGCCGAACATCGATCTCGCGCTCGCGCACCATTTCCAGTGTCGCAGCGAACGAACTGGCGATGGCGGTGCGCCGCTCTTCCGGGCTGTTCATATAGTTGATCAGGAAGCTGTCGAGCGTCGTCCAGTCGCGCATAGAGCCGACCAGCCGGGCCAGGATGTTGCGCGCATCCTTGAGCGACCACACGCCGCGCCGGGCGATCGTCACATTGGTGATCGCCTGTTTCTGGCGCTGCTGGGCGTAGGCGGTGAGCAGGTCGTAGAGCGAGGCCGAATAGGCGTTGCGCCTCTCGACGATAACCATTTCAGGCATGCCGCGCGCAAACACGTCGCGGCCGAGCCGGTTGCGGTTGACCAGCCGCGCCGAGGCGTCACGCATGGCTTCCAGTCGCTTCAGCCGGAACTGCAGCACCGCCGCCAGCTCTTCGCCGCTTTCGCCTTCTTCGCCGGGCTGCTTGGGGATGAGGAGCTTCGACTTGAGGAAGGCCAGCCAGGCCGCCATCACCAGATAATCCGCGGCAAGCTCGAGCCTCAGCGCCCTCGCCGTCTCGACAAAGGTCAGATATTGCTCGACCAGCGCCAGGATCGAGATGCGCGACAGATCGACCTTCTGGTTGCGGGCCAGATGCAACAGGAGATCGAGCGGACCTTCGAAACCGGCGACATCGACGACCAACGACGGATCGCCGGTCAGCCGGGAATCGTCGTTCTCGGCCCACAGACGGTCCATCGGTGCGGCCTTCGCAGCCTTGCTGTCCAATGTTTCCGCCACTTGCCCTTTAGTCTCCTGTCAGGCCACCGCATCGAAATAGGTGGCAAACTCGGCGCGTATCTCGGTTTCGTCGGCCCGGTCACGATCCCTTATATAGGTCAGCGCCCGCTTGGCGCGTTCCAGCGACGTACCCTCAAGTCCTGTGGTTCGCGATGCGATGCCCGCCATCTCCTCGAAAACGCCATTGCAGTGAAGGACCAGATCGCAGCCCGCCGCAAGGATCGAGGCCGCCTTTGTCGGGAAATCCCCAGAAAGTGCCTTCATCGAGGTGTCGTCGCTCATCAACAGCCCGCCGAAGCCGATCTCGCGGCGAATGATCTCGTCGATGACCTTGCCGGATGTGGTCGCCGGGTTGTTCGGATCGATGGCGCTGTAGACGACATGCGCCGTCATCGCCATCGGCAGATGGCTAAGCTCCCGGAACGGGGCGAAATCATGCCGCTGCAGGTCGCTTAGCGACGCATTGACGACCGGCAGTTCGAAATGCGTGTCGGCAAAGGCGCGTCCATGGCCCGGAATATGCTTCATGACCGGCAGAACGCCACCCGACATCAGCCCTTCCGCCGCCGCGCGGCCGAGTTCGATGACCGGGCGCGGCTCCTTGCCATAGGCGCGCGCACCGATGACGTCGCTGGCGCCCTCGATCGGCACGTCCAGCACCGGCAGGCAATCGGCCGAGATGCCGTAGCGCAACAGGTCGAAGGCATGCAGTCGCGCCATCAGCCAGGCGGCTCGGATGCCGGCGTCATGGTCCTTGCGCCACAATGCGCCGAGAGCGCCGCCGGCCGGATAGTTCGGCGCCAGCGGCGGCCGCAGGCGCTGCACCCGCCCGCCTTCCTGGTCGATGAACACCAGCGCATCGGGACGCCCGATACAGTCGCGCATTTCGGCGACCAGATCGCGGATCTGCTCGGTCTCGCCGATGTTGCGCGCAAACAGGATGAAGCCCCACGGGCATTCATCGCGATAGAAATTGATTTCTTCGCGGGTGAGCGATTTCCCGGCACAGCCGAGGATCATGGATTTTGATTCGGTCATCCCGCCAGTTTAGGGCTTCGCGCCCTCAAAGGGAATCACCTCGGCCCATATGGGCCTGAACCCCTCGCCCATCCACATGAAAAAGCCGGCGTGACCCTGAGGACACGCCGGCTTTGATGGTTGGACGCGTCTTAGCGCGATACGAAGCAGTTGCCGCCGGCAGCCTTGTAGCTCGTGCACAGATTGATGGCATCGTTGCGCGACTGCGCCGGGACACGGACGCGGTAGAAGGTGCCTTTGCCGGCGATCTCGGCCTTGACGATGTTGGCGGTGCGGCCGGCAAGCACGTTGCCGTAGCGGCGCTGCAAATCGGCGTAGTTGGCCTGGGCGCTTTCGACCGTCGGCTGCGAAGCGATCTGCATCGACCACGAACCGCCTGATGTCGAAGTCGCCGGAATGGAGGCAACCTGATCGGGCTTGACCTCGCCGACCACGTCGACCGGCTGGTCGGACGGGCGCTGCGGCGCCAAGGCAACCGTCTGCGGCGTATCGGCCGACTGAGCCTCGGCTTTCGGCGCAGCCGCCGGCTTGACGGGCTTGGCAGCCTCAACCTGGTCGGCAGCGACTGGCGCAACGGTGCCGGTCGGCTCGGCATCGGCCGCCGGTGCGACGTGTTGCGGCGCCGGATCGGTCGGCTCGGCAGCCGCAATCTGCGGCGCGGCCGGCGTCGGATCCTCGCGGGCAACCAGCGAGCCGTCAGGCTTGACCACCATGGTCCGCACCTTGCGCGGAGCAACGGCGACCGTATCGGGGTTCTTGTCGGCTTCCTGCAGAACCTGCGCGATGCGATCCTCGGATTTGGGGGCCGGTGCAGCCGCCGCGTCGGGATTGCCGGAAGCGTCTGCGCCTGCGGCTGCATCATCAGTACCGTTGGGCGACAGATCGACGACGCGGCTTTCCGGCTCTTGCGCCTTCACATCGACCGGCTCTTCGGTGTTGGTGACCAGCTTCTCCTGCACGGCCTCGGCCGGCTTGGTGCCCTTGGCCACCGCGTCATAGACCTTGTTGTCCTGGTTCGGCACGACGGCGCCGCCCGGATTTTCCGGCTTGACCTTGATAGGCGTGTTGTCGGCCTTGACGATCACGGGAGCGTCTGTGCCGCCCTTGCCGCCAGACAGTGCGAAGGCGCCAAGGCCGCCGGCAATCGCCACCGCAGCAACGACCCCCGCGACCAGCAAGCCGCTCCTGCGCGGCCTTGCAGCTTCCTGTTCGGCAAGGCCCGGCACCGCCATCGCCTCGTCCAGATCCGGATCGTAGTCGAGTTCGTCGACAGCGAAATCGTCGGCCTGCGAAACCGGCCGGCTGCCGGGCAGATCGTCCATGTCGTAGCCACCAGCGGCACCGGCATGGTGAGCTTGCGTGGCTGCAAGCACCTCGGCTGGCCGCGCCGCATAGGCGCGCTGGTCGAGCTCGTGGCCTGACGTGAAGCCGGAGCTGTAGGACTCGTCGTCATAGGCCGCACTGCGGGCCGCAGCCGGCGGCTGCGCCACTTCCACCGCGTTCATCTCGTTGAGCATGCCGGCAAATTCGGCGTCGATATCGTCATAGGCGGCCGGCTCGTCTTCCTGAAAGCTGAGCTCGGGAATATCGAGGTCGTCGGCGATCGCCACGACACGCTCAGGCACATCGACCGTCTCGACATCCGGCATCTCGTGATGGGGCTGCGCCTGGCGGGTTGATGCCGGCGCGACATAGGCAGCAGCTGCGACCGGCTGGTCGCGATAGGTCGGCGCTGCCGCCGCGGGCATGGCAGGTTTTGCCGCAAAGGAAGGTTGCGGCTGCGCTGCAAAGGACGGCTGCGCGGGGACCGGGGTCACGCGGCTCCACGAACGCGCCGGCTCCGGCGGCGTCGAGCGCCAATCGCCGGCGACTGGTGCGGCCGTGTCGTCATCACCGAGATCGATGCCCTTGGCGAGCGCCGCATCGAAGGCATGGTCGTCGAACTCGATCTCTGGGGCCTGCCCCTCGAGTTCACCGGCCAGCAGATCGTCGAAATCGGCATCGTTTACCTCTGCAGCGGCCTGAGGCGCAGGCGTGCGCTCGTCGAGGTTCCAATCGAGGTTGTCGGCCGGTGCCGCGACTGGCGTCGCAACCGACCGCCGCACCGGGGCGACGGGCTCGTACACCTTGGCGGGAGACTCGTACGCTCTCGTGGGCTCGATGACAGGCGCCGGGCGTGGTGTGCTCATCGCGCCAAGCAGCGCGTTGAGTTCGTCTTCCAATGTCCGTTCGTCGGCAGCCGGCGCGGCAGGCGCCGCAGCAACGGCAGGCGCCACATAGGCGGCTGCGACCGGGGCTGGCTGGACGGGCGCTGGCTGGACCGGACCGGCGGCGATCTCGGCAGCCGGCTCGTGGTCGGCAAGCGCATCATCGATGTTCAGATCGAAATCGTCGAATGCCTGCTGCGCGGCCTCATGGGGTGCCTCCGCAGTCCAGGCCGGCGTCTCGTCTGCCTCCGGCGCATCGATCTCAACCGGCGCGCTGGCCTCCAGATCGCTGACGTCCAGATCGAGTTCTTCCGGTTCCTCGGCTTCAAAAGGCTGAGCTTCGAAAGCCTGAGGCTCGAAATCCTGGGCAGCGAAATCCATGTCGACATCGGCCATCGCGTCGTCGAAATGGCCGGCAAAGTCCTCGTCGGCAACAGCGTGACCGCCGGCTACGACGGCATGAACCGGCGCTGCGGTCTCGACGGCCGGAGCGGCATACTGGTCCTGCGCCGGCGCGTGGCTGTCCAGCGTCAGCTCGTCTTCCAGCGACATCGAGACGGCATTGTCGAAATCGTCATCGAACGAAACGTCGTCGGCCAGCCCGGCAGCTACCTCGGCGGCAACAGCGCCATGGTCAACGGCCGCATCGTCATCCAGCAGCAAGCCCTGCTCGAGCGAAGCGGCAAGCTCGTCGTCCATCGGCAGATCGTCTTCGAGCGGCGACACGTTTTCCAGCGAACTGGCGACGGCATTGTCGAAATCGTCATCGAATTCAGGTTCGTCGAATGCCGGCTCGGCAAACGAAGGTTCGGCAAACGAAGGCTCGACGGCGGCAGCCGGAGCCTGCGGGGCAGCACCGAAATCAAGATCGGCCGCATCGTCGAAGACGAAATCATGTTCAAGCGAAGCGGTGAGCGCATCGTCCATCGCGGCATCGGCGGCTTCGAAAGCCGGCTCGCGAATCTCGGCGGCAGGTTCGTAGGCCTCAGCGGCGGGCTGGTGAACCTCGGGAGCTGACTGGCCGGCCTCCATGGAGGCGGCCTCGTCGCCGAATTCGCCCATCAACTCCTTCTCGAGGTCGATGTCGAAATCGCCCTCGCCCGCAGCCGTCTCGACGGCTGGCGCCTGCGGCTTGACCGGCTGGCGCGGATCGAAACCCATGATCCTGGTCAGTTCAGCGAACGGATCATCCTCGGCGATGTCGTTGTTGTCGGCTACTCTCAGCTGGGTTCTGTCTGCCATTATTGTTCCCGAACTCGCACTCATTCGGACGCCATGGACGTCGCGTAGGGTTGGCCCTTACCAGCGCAATGTGGGCAAATGGTGACAGGTGTTTTAGTTAAACCTAACGCATCTCGGTGGGCGCATCAGCCCCAATCAGCGTCAGGCCGGAGGTCAAAACATCCGAAACAGCCTGCACCAGCCCTAGTCTGGCATGAGTCAATTGTCGGTCGTTAACCTTAACAAAACGTAAGTCGGGATTCTCGGTGCCCCGGTTCCAGTGTCCATGGAAGCTGGAAGCCAGATCGTAGAGGTAGAATGCCAGCCTGTGCGGCTCCAGCGCAAGGGCTGCCGATTCGATCAGCCGGGGATATTCAGCCAGCTTCCGGATCAGCCCGATCTCGCCTTCGTCGGTGAGCGACGCCGAGGCCGCGGCCAGGCTGTTGCGGTCGAAATTGGCCTCGCCCAGCTGCTCGCTCGCTTGCCGGAACACCGAGTGGCAGCGTGCCGAGGCATACTGCACGTAGAACACCGGATTGTCCTTGGACTGTTCGGTGACCTTGGCGAAGTCGAAGTCGAGCGGCGCGTCGCTTTTGCGGTAGAGCATCATGAAGCGGATCGCATCGCGGCCCACCTCCTCTACCGCTTCGCGCAGCGTCACGAAGTCGCCCGACCGCTTCGACATCCGAACCGGTTCGCCGTCGCGAAACAGCTTCACCAGATTGCACAACAGCACGGTAAGCTGGAGCTTCAGATCATCGCCCGCAATCGCCCGCGCCAAGGCTTCCAGGCGCTTGACGTAGCCCCCATGGTCGGCGCCCAGCACATAGATCAGGTCGACGAAGCCGCGATCGACCTTGTCCTTGAGATAGGCAACGTCGGCGGCGAAATAGGTGAAAGAGCCGTCGGACTTGACCAGCGCCCGGTCCATGTCGTCGCCGACCGCGGTCGAGCGGAACAGCGTCTGCTCGCGATCTTCCCAGTCGTCCGGTTTCTCGCCCTTGGGCGGTGGCAGCTTGCCCTTGTAGATATGGCCTTTCAGCGTCAGATCGTTGATCGCCGAGCGGATCTTTTTGGCCTTGTCGGCATGCAGCGTGCGCTCGGAAAAGAACACATCATGATGGACGTTGAGCAATGCCAGATCCTCGCGGATCATCACCATCATGGCGTCGATCGTGCGGTCCTTGATGACGGCGAGCGCCTCTTCATCGGGCATTTGCAAGAGCTTGCGGCCGAATTCGGCGGCCAGCGCCTGACCGACCGGCACTAGGTAATCGCCGGGATAGAGACCGGCCGGTATCTCGCCAATGTCGTCGCCCAGCGCTTCGCGGTAGCGCAGAAAGGCCGAACGCCCGAGCACATCGATCTGCGCGCCGGCGTCGTTGATGATGTATTCCTTGGTCACGTCATAGCCGGCGAAGGCCATCAGATTGGCCAGCGTGTCGCCGACCACCGCGCCGCGGCAATGGCCGACATGCATCGGCCCGGTCGGATTGGCCGAGACATATTCGACATTGGTCTTCTTGCCGCCGCCGATGGTCGAGCGGCCATAGTCGCGGCCCTGCCCTAGCAGTGCGGTCAAATGCGTCTGCCAGAAAGCGTCCTTGAGCCTGAGATTGACGAAGCCCGGGCCAGCGACGTCGGCAGCGGCGACATCGGCGTCATTGCGCAGCACTTCCACCAGCCGTTCGGCCAGCGCGCGCGGGTTCTGCCCGGTCGGCTTGGCCAGCACCATCGCCGCATTGGTGGCGAGATCGCCATGACTGGCGTCGCGCGGCGGCTCGACGGCGATGCGCGACAGGTCGGGCGCAACGCCATGACTGTCTTTCAAATCAAGCGCTTCGACGGCTTTTGTGATTCGCGCGCTGAAATCGGCGAAGATGTTCATTTGTGTGCTCTGGCGGTTTCGCAGGGAATCCGGCTCGTTGGCCGGCAAAATCGCGCCCGCCCTAGCTTAAATCGGGCGTGTGGTCAAACAAACGGCGGTGTTCCTTCAAGGCGTAGGTGTCCGTCATCCCCGCCAGGAAATCGGCAACGCTGCGCGCCTTGATGCGGTCTTCGGCCCGATCGAGCCCTTCGCGCCAGCCATCCGGCATGGCGCGCGGATCGGCGAAATAGACATCGAACAGGTCGCGTACGATCTGCTCGGCATCGGCACGCACGCGCATCACCTCGTCATGCCGGTAGAGATGCTTGTAGAGGAAGGTCTTCAATTCCTTCTCGGTCGCCGCCATTCCAGCCGAAAACGTCACCATCGTCTCGCCCGCCGCCCGCACCGCTTCGGCGCTGTCGGGTTTTATGCGTTCCAGATTGGCGGTGGTCGACATGATGACGTCCTCGACCATCATGGTGATCTGCCGGCGCATCAGCTCATGACCGGTGCGCACATCGTCCAGGCCCGGATAGCGGGCACGCACGCTTTCCAGGATCGATCCCGGCAGCGCAACCGTCTCCAGCATCTCCAGCGTCAGGAAGCCGGAGCGCAGGCCGTCGTCGATGTCATGGGTGTTGTAGGCGATATCGTCGGCGATTGCCGCGCATTGCGCCTCGATGCCGGCGTAGCGATCAAGTTCGAGGTCGTGCAGCTCCGAATAATCACGGATCGCCTGCGGCACCGGGCCTTTGAGGCCCTTGCCCCTGGTGTCGGTCAGCGGGCCATTGTGCTTGACCAGGCCCTCCAGCGTTTCCCAGGTCAGGTTCAGCCCGTCGAACTCGGCGTAGCGCCGTTCCAGCCGCGTCACCACGCGCAGCGACTGCGCATTGTGGTCGAAGCCGCCCCATTGGGACATCCGCTCGTTCAGCGCGTCCTCGCCGGTATGGCCGAACGGCGTGTGGCCGAAATCATGGACCAGCGCCACCGCCTCGGCCAGATCCTCATCGCCGCGCAGCGCCCGCGCCAGAGCACGCGCAATCTGCGCCACCTCGATCGAATGGGTCAGCCGGGTGCGGTAATGATCGCCCTCGTGGGCGACGAACACCTGCGTCTTGTGCTTCAGCCGGCGGAAAGCGGTGGAATGGATGATGCGGTCGCGGTCGCGCTGGAATGGCGTGCGAGTCGGGCTCTCGACCTCGTCAAAGAGCCGCCCGCGCGACTTCCCAGGGTCGGTGGCATAGGCCGCGCGCGGCCGATAGCCGAACCCAATGTCGCCAAGCTCATTTGTCATGGCTGATGCCGCCGCAGTTGACTTGCCCCGTCCCGCTTCATACCTATCATGTGAAACCGAAAGCAAGGTGACGCCCATGGGCGCTGATGCCAAGACTGCCATGCAAGTCGAGATGACCGAGTCCGCCGCCAGGCGGATCGCGAAAATCGTCTCTGGCGAGGCCGGCAAGATGGCGCTGCGCGTCTCCGTCGAAGGCGGCGGCTGCTCCGGCTTTTCCTACAAGTTCGACCTGGTCGACTCGCGTAACGATGACGACGTCGCCATCGAAAAGGACGGCGCCACCGTGCTGATCGACGACCTCTCGCTGGTCTATATGGGCGGCTCGGTGATCGACTTCGTTGATGATCTGATGGGCCAGTCCTTCCAGATCCGCAACCCGAATGCAGTCGCCTCCTGCGGCTGCGGCACCAGTTTCTCCATCTAACGATATGCCTGCAATTGGCACGGTCCGTCAGCTCGCGCTGTCGGCCGGGCGCGATCTCGATGTCACGCTGGCGTTCTGGCGCGACGTGCTCGGCCTCAACGTTCACGCCCGCTACGATCCGCCCGGCATGGCTTTCATCATGGCCGGCGACGTGCGCTTGCTCTTCACCGACGGCGTGCCCGCCGGCACGGTCTATCTCGATATAGCCGGCCTCGAAGCCTTTCACGCCGAGGCGAAAGCAGCCGGCGTTCCCTTCACCGCACCGCCTGCGCTCGTCCACAAAGACACCGAGGGCACGTTCGGCCGAGCGGGGGAAAGCGAATGGATGGCCTTTCTAAAGGACCCGGCAGGCAATACGATCGGGCTTGTCGAACGTCTTCCGCCCGAACATCCCTGAGGCCGCCTATGAAAATCGTCACCTGGAACATCAACGGCGTTCGCGCCCGCATCGGCAACCTCATCCACTGGCTGAGCGAAAGCCAGCCCGACATTGTCTGCCTGCAGGAGATCAAGTCGGTCGACGAGCAGTTCCCGCGCGCCGAGATCGAGGCGCTGGGCTACAACGTCGAAACCCATGGCCAGAAGGGTTTCAATGGCGTTGCCCTGCTGTCGAAACTGCCCTTCGACGAGGTCATCAGAGGCCTGCCCGGCGACGAGACGGACGAGCAGGCGCGCTTCATCGAGGGCGTGTTCTCGACCGACCAGGGCGCGCTGCGCGTCGCCTCGCTCTATCTGCCCAACGGCAATCCGATCGATGACGAGAAGAAGTTTCCCTACAAGCTGGCTTGGATGGAGCGGCTGCATCGCTGGGCCGAGCAGCGCCTGCTCTTGGAGGAGGCGCTGGTGCTGGCCGGCGACTACAATGTCATTCCCGAACCGATCGATGCACGCTTCCCCGAGAACTGGCTGGGCGACGCGCTGTTCCAGCCACAAACGCGGCAAGCCTTCCGCCGGCTGAAGAACCTCGGCTTCACCGAGGCGGTGCGCGCCGTCACCGACGCCGCCGATGTCTACACCTTCTGGGACTACCAGGCCGGTGCCTGGCAGAAGAACAACGGCATCCGCATCGACCATCTGCTGCTGTCGCCCGAAGCCGCCAACCGCTTTTCCTCGGCCTCGATCGAAAAGCATGTGCGCGCCTGGGAAAAACCCTCCGACCATGTGCCGGTGGCGATCGATCTGGCCTTACAGCCGGCCTGACAAGGCCCCGGAACCCTGATATCGCCACAATCGCGAAGTTGATTGAAAGTCAGCATGGCGGCCGGGGTTCCATGACCATACGATTCCTTCTTTGTCCGATCGGCCTGGCATTTGCCATGGCCGCCCCCGCAGCGGCCTTTGCCGATCAGGAATGCCTGGCCAATGGCAAGTCGTACCAGGTCGGCCAGACCGCCTGCCTGACGGTTTCCGACCAGAGCCATATGGCCCGCTGTGACCTGGTGCTCAACAACACCTCATGGACCAAGATCGACGACAACTGCCCCGAAAACACGCTGAGGCCGCACCTGAAGGTGACGCCGATTTCGATGCCGGTGTACAGAGCTGTGCCGACGGAGAATTGATGGTGAGAGCTGATCTCCCCCCCTCGTGGGGGAGATCGGCAGTTCGACCCCCTACTGGTCGTCGCCGCCCTTAGTGAGAATATCGTCGGCCAGCGATATGGCGGTGCGGCGGTCGGCTTCGCCGGCAGCGGCAAAGGCTTCTTCCTGCATGCCGCGGATCCACGGCTGGTCGGCTGGCGAAGCGCGTTCGAGCGCGGCCGTCATCATCGCCAGTCCGCGCACGATCTTGCCGCTCTGGAACAAAAGGTTGCCCAGCGTCGCCTGGGCTCCGGCATGGCCTTTCTCGGCGGCAAGCTGGAACCAGCGGCCGGCCTGCTTGACGCTGGCCTTCACGCCGCCCTCGCCCTTCAGGAACATCTGCCCCATCTCGAACTGGGCGTTCGGATTGCGGTAGTTGGCGGCAGCGCGCATGTAATATTCCTGCGCCGCGACCTCGTTTTCCTCGACCGGGCTGCCGGGAATGCCTGTCCGGAGATAGTCGCCCAGCGCCACCAGCGCGTCGGAGACATAGCTTTCCTCCGGCGATCCCGGCTCGACGTCCTGGTCGACGATCTCGGAGAAGAATTTATAGGCTGCATAGTCGTCGCGTGCCACGCCGTCGCCTTCGGCATACATGCGCGCAAGCTTCCAGGTGGCGCCGATCTGGCCGTTCTCGGCGGCGTATTTATAGGCCTCGACCGCCTGTTCCTTGTGGCCGCTCTTGTAGGCGGAGAAGCCGAACTGGAACACCGCCCACGGGCTGGATTGCGGCTTCACGCCGGTCTTGTCGTCGAACACCTTGTCGTCGAAGGCCATGGCCTGGCCCACGGCGCCAAAGATCGCAACAGCGACCAGTGCCGGCAGGACAGATGACCTCAACAACTCAGATATCCGCATAGCAATGTGTTTCTTTGGCACCGCCGGGATGGGTGACCGCGCCGTCGCGGGCAGGCCCTACCGTCTGTGCGTATTTCCAGATCGCGCCCGACTGATAGTCGGTCGCGCGCGGCTTCCAATCCTTCACCCTCTTTGCCAGTTCGGCTTCCGACAGATCGACCTCGATCGTGCCTTTGGTTGCGTCGATCGAGATCACATCGCCGTCCTTCAACAGCCCGATCGGGCCGCCAACGGCAGCTTCGGGCCCGACATGGCCGATGCAGAACCCGCGCGTTGCGCCCGAAAAGCGTCCGTCGGTGATGAGCGCCACCTTGCCGCCCATGCCCTGGCCATAGAGAGCTGCCGTCGTCGACAGCATCTCGCGCATGCCGGGGCCGCCGCGCGGACCTTCGTAGCGGATGACGAGAACCTCGCCTTCCCTGTAGTTGCGGTGCGTGACCGCCTCGAAACATTCCTCTTCCGAATCGAAACAGCGTGCCGGGCCTGAGAATTTCAGCTCCGTCATGCCCGCGACCTTCACGATCGCGCCTTCGGGGGCAAGGTTGCCCTTCAAGCCCACGACACCGCCGGTTTGGGTGATTGGTCGGTTGGCGGGACGGACCACATCCTGACTGTCATTCCAGGCAACGTGCTCCATGTTTTCGGCCAAAGTACGGCCGGTCACGGTGAGGCAGTCGCCATGCAGATAGCCGTGGTCGAGCAAGGTCTTCATCAACAGCGGAATGCCACCGGCCTCGAACATGTCCTTGGCGACATATTTGCCGCCCGGCTTCAGGTCGGCGATGTAGGGCGTCTTCTCGAAAATCGCGGCAACGTCGAACAGGTCGAACTTGATCCCTGCCTCATGCGCGATGGCCGGCAGATGCAGTGCCGCATTGGTCGAGCCGCCGGTGGCCGACACCACGGTCGCCGCATTCTCCAGCGCCTTCAGCGTGACGATGTCGCGCGGCCGAATGTTTTTGGCGATCAGCTCCATGATCTTTTCGCCCGAGGCGAAGTTGAATCGGTCGCGCATCTCGTAAGGCGCAGGCGCGCCGCAGGAATAGGGCAGCGCAAGGCCAATCGCCTCGGCGACGGTGGCCATGGTGTTGGCGGTGAACTGGGCGCCGCAGGAGCCGGCCGAAGGACATGCCGCCTGCTCGATCTCCAGCAACTCGGCATCGCTGACCGTGCCGACCGAATGCTGGCCGACCGCCTCGAACACATCCTGCACGGTAATCTGGCGGCCGCGATAGGAGCCGGGCAGGATCGAGCCGCCATAGATGAAGATCGACGGCACGTTGAGCCGCACCATGGCCATCATCATGCCCGGCAGAGACTTATCGCAGCCGGCAAGGCCGACCAGCGCGTCATAGCAATGGCCGCGCATGGTGAGTTCGACCGAATCGGCGATGACATCGCGCGACACCAGCGACGACTTCATACCCTGGTGGCCCATGGCGATGCCGTCGGTGACGGTGATGGTGCAGAATTCGCGCGGCGTGCCATTGGCGGCCGCGACGCCTTTCTTGACCACTTGCGCCTGGCGCATCAGCGAGATGTTGCAGGGCGCAGCTTCGTTCCAGCAGGAGGCGACGCCGACCAGCGGCTGCGCGATCTCGGCCGCCGACAGGCCCATGGCATAGAGATAGGAACGATGCGGCGCACGCGCCGGACCGACGGTCACATGGCGGCTAGGCAGCTTAGCCTTGGAAATGACTCTGGCGTCCATTCTGTTCCTCGCCGCGGGCGGTGCGGCATGTCCCATCGCCGAGCCTTGTGGCGCGTGTCCCGAGACCACTTCGAGGTGCGCCGGGTTTATGGCGGGAAATGGGCAATTTCATCGAGGGGAACTCCAGCGCGGGGGTTCGTCGGGAACTGTTGCCAAAACGTCACAATTGCGAGAGGTGAAAGTGATACGGCGGATTTGCAACGCCTTCACGCAAGATGCACCGGACGCGATGCCGCCGGCATAAAAAAAGCCGGGCAATGCCCGGCCTTTTTTATTCAATTTGAATAACTTACCACTTCACCTTCAACGAGGTCGAAACTGCGGAGACCAGATCGTTGCCGAAGTCTGCGGTGTAGTCCGTACCGTAGGTAACGCCATCGCTGCCAACGACCGAATGGATCGATCCGCTGGTAAGCACACCAAGCGCACCGCCAAGACGGACCTCGATGTTCTGGGTCGGGGTGTATGACACGCCACCGCTGACCGTCCAAGTATCCGTCTGGGCGCTAAGGCCCGTGCTGGTTCCACGATCCCAGGTCAGAACGGCAGCGCCGCTCCACTGGTCATTGAACTTGTGGCCGACGCCGCCGGAGACAGTCCAGCCGTCGCGATAGAGTAGATCAAGCGATGTAGCGCGAGAGTCGCTGGTGGTAGTACAAGGACCCGGAGCGCCCACCGGGCAGAAAGGAATGCTCTGCAGGACGCTCCAATTCACCCACTTGATCGATCCGAATGCCAGCCATCCCGGCGCGATGCCGGACTGCAGCTTCAGTTCCAATGAGTCCGGGATCTGTGACGAACCATGAACGTCGGTAACAACGCCCAAAAGGGGATTTGTCGGGTCGATGATGAAGCCAGGAACCTGAGTCAGATCAAGCGTTCCGCTCAAATTGTCGAGCTTGACCGCCGAATTGTAGACCAGGCTTGCGCGCAGCGCGATATCCGGAATTTCGTAGGCAACACCGGCACGCCAGCCCCAACCGTCTCCTTCGAGATCAAGGCGCCCTATGCCTGTACCAAACAACGCCGGAATGGGAGCGACCAACTGTGTCTTGAAGCCCGAAACGTCTGCATGGAACACACCGCCGATGAAACGAAACTGTCCTTTGCCGAGGTCCATCTTGTACGAGCAGGTACCACCCACAGCCTCGCTCTTGACCTCGGTTTCGATATTGCCTTGCGCGCCGGCCCAATTGGCGCCGGGATTGCTGGACGCACCGATCGGCTGGCCGTAGTCGACAAGACAATCGACAGGCCCCACTCCAGCCTTGATGCCGACGCTCGGCACCCAATAGCTTTCGGTGTCGCGGGCGCTGTTGGAGAATCCCAAGGTGTTCAGATTGCCGTCAAGCGGATTGGAGTCCACCACATTCTTGAGGTCGCGCTGCGGCATCACATAGGTGCCGGAAACCTCGCCCGTGACCTGCGCCGGATCGAACAGCAGGTCGATGTCGTAGCCGCCGCGCTCAAGGCCGCCGGCATGTACGGACCCGATCAAACCCAGCGAAAAACACCCCGCCCCCAGCAGTGTTTTCAGACGCAAAATGTTCATGGATGTCCTCCCCGAAATTCCAGTGCGTCAAGCTAGAACCAATTCGGGTTAACGGTGCAACAATGAATTGATATTGCGTACATGTACGCACTTGCAGAACGCATTTCGAACAAAGTGGCAGCCCACGCCGCCCAGCCAAAAAAAGGCCATTTGAGCGTTAATCGGCGCAAAAAATCGGAAAACACCGCTCTAAACAGTATAAAAACCTGCTATTTTGCCGGCATTCAGCCCCATTGTTACATTATGGCAACAATGGGGCGCAAACTTTCCGTTTACGTCAACATTAACGTTACGGAATGCCTGTTTTTCGGGCAATGGCGCCGCGGGGAAGCGTGCGCCGAGCGTCGCGAATCCGGCGGATCAGCCGGCGTCGCGCACCCTGGTCAAAGCCACCGAAAGCTTCTCTTGCTGGTCGCGGTATTCGGCGAGTTTTTCACGCTCGGCGGCGACGATCTCTTCCGGCGCGCTGGCGACAAACCGTTCGTTCGACAGCTTCTTGTGCAGCCGCGCGATTTCCTCGGTCACCTTGGCCAGTTCCTTCTGCAGCCGCGCCGCCTCGGCGGCGATGTCGATCAGGCTGCCAAGCGGCAGGCAGATCGTCGCCTCGTTGAGCACGATCTGGGCCGAACCCTTGGGTGCGGCGTCCTGCAGCGAGATATCGCCGACCCGCGCCAGCCGCTTGATGGCGGACGCATGGCGTTCGAGCCTCTGCTGGGTCTCGTCGCTGGCGCCGACCACCACCAGCGGCGCGATCGCTGCCGGCGGCACGTTCATTTCCGAGCGCACCGAGCGGATGCCGGAGACGAGGTCGACCAGCCAGTTGATGTCGGCGGCCGCTTCCGCATCCTCGAAGTCCGGCGACGGCCATGCGGCATGGCATAGCAACGTTGAGCGCTCCTTGCCCTCGCCTGCCGTCTGCGCCCACAATTCCTCGGTCATGAACGGCATCATGGGATGCAACAGCTTGTAAATCTCGTCGAGCACGAAGGCGACGCAGGCGCGGCTCTCTGCCTTGGCAGCCTCGTCCGTGCCCATGAACACCGGCTTCAACAGTTCCAGATACCAGTCGCAGAACAGGTTCCAGACAAAGCGGTAGGCAGCGCCCGCCGCCTCGTTGAAGCGGTATGACGTGATGCCCTCGGTGATGGCATGCGACGCCCTGGTCAGCTCGGTCAGGATCCAGCGGTTGACCGGCAGTTTGGCGTCGTTCAGCCAGAAATCGTCATTGCGCGCGACCTCGTTCATCTCAGCAAAGCGCGTCGCGTTCCACAGCTTGGTGCCGAAGTTGCGGTAGCCGGCGATGCGCGCCGGATCGAGCTTCACGTCGCGGCCCTGCGCCGCCATCACGGTCAGCGTGAAACGCAGCGCATCGGCGCCGAACTCGTCGATGAGGTCGAGCGGATCGATGACGTTGCCTTTCGACTTCGACATCTTCTGTCCGTTCTTGTCGCGCACCAGCGCGTGCACATAGACGGTGTGGAACGGCTCCTCATGCATGAAGTGCAGGCCCATCATCATCATGCGGGCAACCCAGAAGAAGATGATGTCGAAACCGGTGACCAGCACGTCGGTCTGGTAATAGGTCTTCAGCTCCGGCGTATGATCGGGCCAGCCCAGCGTCGAGAACGGCCAAAGTGCCGAGGAAAACCAGGTGTCGAGCACATCCTCGTCGCGGGTCAAGATCTCGCCCGGCTTGAAAGTCTCGAGCTTTTCCTCCACCCAGGCCTTCCACGGCCCTTCCAGCGACAGGTAATATTCGATCGCGGCGCCCAGCGCCTCTTCCTCGGTCTTCTCGACGAAGACGCGCCCGTCCGGCCCATACCATGCCGGGATCTGGTGGCCCCACCAGAGCTGGCGCGAAATGCACCAGGGCTGGATGTTCTCCATCCAGTCGAAATAGGTCTTTTCCCAGTTCTTCGGCACGAAGTTGGTACGCCCTTCGCGCACCGAGGCGATCGCCGGCTTGGCGAGTTCGGCGGCATTGGCATACCACTGCTCGGTCAGGAACGGCTCGATCGGCACGCCGCCGCGGTCGCCATGCGGCACGGCATGGCGGTGCGGCTCGATCTTGTCGAGGAAGCCGCCGGCCTCCATCAGCTCGACGATCTTCTTGCGCGCCACAAAACGGTCGAGGCCGTCGAGTTCGTCCCACACGGCCTGGCGTTCCGGCGTGATTTCAAGCCCGGCGAGGAAGTCCTCATTGTCCCTGAGCTTGATGGCGGCCTCGATGGTCAGAATGTTGATCGCCGGCAGCTTGTGGCGCTTGCCGACCTCGAAATCGTTGAAGTCGTGCGCAGGCGTGATCTTGACCGCGCCGGAGCCCTTTTCCGGGTCGGAATATTCGTCCGCCACAACAGGAATCTTGCGGCCGACGATCGGCAGGACGATATTTTTCCCGACCAGATGCCGGTAGCGCTCGTCGTCCGGGTGCACGGCGACCGCCGTATCGCCCAGCATCGTCTCAGGCCGTGTCGTCGCCACGGTGATGAAGGTCGCAGGATTTTCCGGATCGTAGACTTCGCCCTCCACGGGATAGCGGAAGTGCCAGAGATTGCCGTTGATCTCCTGCGGCTCGACCTCGAGATCGGAGATCGCCGTCAACAGCTTCGGGTCCCAGTTCACCAGACGCTTGTCCTTGTAGATCAGCCCTTGCTTGTAGAGCGTCACGAAGACTTCGAGCACGGCCTTGGACAGGCCCTCATCCATGGTGAACCGCTCACGCGACCAGTCGGCCGAGGCGCCGAGGCGCTTCAGCTGGTTGAAAATGGCGCCGCCGGATTCGGCCTTCCACTCCCAGACCTTCTCGATGAACTGTTCGCGGGTGAGATCGCGGCGGTGGATCTGCTTTTCCATCAACTGGCGTTCGACCACCATCTGCGTGGCGATGCCGGCATGGTCCATGCCGGGCTGCCACAGCACGTTCTTGCCGCGCATGCGCTCGAACCGCACGAGAATGTCCTGCAGCGTGTTGTTGAGCGCGTGGCCCATATGCAGCGATCCGGTGACGTTCGGCGGCGGGATGACGATGGTGAAGGCCTCCGCCCCCTCCTCCGCCCCGGCGCCGGCCCGGAAGGCGTCCGCGTCCTCCCAGATTTTGGCGATCTTCGGCTCGACGGTCTTGGCGTCGTAGGTCTTTTCAAGCATGGGAAAATGGTCCGCGCTGTCGGGAGTTTTGCTGGTCCGGTGTAAATCGGAAGGTTTTGGCCAAGTCAACCGCGGGGGCGGTCAACGGCACCAGCCATTAGATAGGGGCGGCATAGATCGAGGCAACATGCCCAAGCACGCGGCCTTCCTCGGTCTCGACCTTAAGCCGCAAACCATCATCCTTGCAGCTGCTGCAGGACGCACCGGCCAGGCCCTCCCTGACCCGCAACGAAAAAGCGCCGCCCAAGGGCAGCGCTTTGATCCCGGGGATGGGCTGTATCCCTACTGCGCGCCGCGCGCGACGCGCTCGATTTCCTCGCGCACCAGCCGCTCGACCAATGTCGGCAGATTGTTGTCCAGCCAGTCCTGCAGCATCGGCCGCAGCATCTCCTCGGCCATCTCGTCGAAGGTCTTCTTGCTGCGGCTGGCAAAGGCGTCGGAGAGTTCGCCGAAGGCGGCTGCGACCTGCCGTCCCGTGTGTTCCGAAACGATGGCCGGACGAGCCGGCGTTGCATCGACGTGGCGCGCTTGCTCGCTGGACGAAGGGCGAGGCTCGAAAGCCGGCTCGGCAGCGAGATCGTCCTCGAAAGCCTCGACCTCGGCGATCACCTGCCGCTTTTCGGCCTCTTGCTGCCTGACCTCTTGCGCCTTGGCCACATCCGCGGGCTTTGCCTGATTGCCAACGGCCGCAATTTCGCGCCGCCAGTCCGTGACGATCGAGTCGGTGGTTTCCGCCTTTGTCCGCACTGGCGCTTCTGCCCTGGCCGTGGGAGCAGGCTCGCTGGCTATCCTGGCGCTCACTTCCGCCAGCGTCATCGGAGCAGGAGAAATTGAGGGGGCCGCGACAGCCGCGGCCGGATTTGCCGGCGCCGGCGTGTTCGTCTTCACTGGCGCCGGCTCCAGACGCGCCACTACTGGCTCAGTCAGTTGAGCCTGCACTTCGGCCAGCGTCACCGGCTTTCTGGTCTCGGCCTGCAACTCGTTTCGAAATGCCTCGACATCCGAGGCAGGCCCTGCGGCCGGCGCAAGGTCCTGGCGCAACTCGTCGGCGTCATCCGTCTGCTTGCGGCCGGTGTCGCTGTCTTCGATGATCCGCCGGATCGAAGCCAGTATTTCTTCCATGGAAGGTTCGCGCTGCGCGCTGCTTGCCGTCGCCATCGTCACATCCGCCGCCTTTGTGACCTAATTCCTGGATTCCCGCCCGGCAAAGCCGGGCACGAATCATGGCGACAGCGTAGCCGACGGATCGTCATCCGAGAATCCCCAATCGCGGAACACGCCGGATTTCAACAATTTAGGATACAAAAGACAAACGCCGCGCATCCATGGGAAGCGCGGCGTGGGGTGCTTTCAACTTTGGCCGGATTTGAGCCGCTCGGATGGGCTCAACGGCCGTCAGGCGTGCGCAGGCCGATCCACTTGTCCTTGACGGCGTTGTAGTGCTCTTCAGGCTTGTACTTCGTCACCTGCAAGGCCAGGCGATCGACAGACAGCCGACCCATGGCCGAAAGGATGGCATAGCTCGCGACCACCACGTCGCGCTCGGAACTGGCGAGCTCGATCTTGGCTGAGATGACGGCGTTCTGGGCATTCAACACGTCGAGCGTGGTGCGCTGGCCGACATTGCGCTCCTCGATGACGCCGTTGAGCGCCAGTTGCGCAGCGGCAATCACCTGCCGGTTGGCGTCGACGCTTTCCCGTGCGGCTGTATATTGCGTCCATGCCGACGTCACGGCCTGGCGCACCTGGTCACGGTTGACGTCGACCTCGATGCGCGCCTGACCGAGCGATTCCTTCGACTGGCGAACCAGGGCCGAGGTGCGGCCGCCCGAATAGATCGGGATGGTCAGCGTCGCTCCGATGTTGGCGGACCTGGTCGTGCCATTCGAAGATGTCGCGGAAAGAGGGCCAGGCGAGTTGTTGGAGTAGTCTTCTGAAAGGCCGGCGGACGCGGAAAGCTGCGGCAGCAACGCGCCTTCCTGCGACTTCACCTGAAATGCGGCCGCATCGACCAGATGCTGGGTGGCGAGGATGGCCGGATGCTCGGTCGACGCGATGGCGATCGCCGCATCGAGACTCCTCGGCAAAAGCTTGCCCAGCGGTGAAGCCGCCTTGAGCTTACCCGGCTCGTCACCAACGATCTGGCGGTAGGTCGCGGCACTGGCCAGCGCCTGCGCGCGGGCAGCGCTCAGCTGCGCCACCGCGGACGAACGCGAGGCATCGGCCTGCGCCACGTCGGTGCGCGTGCCTTCGCCGACCTCGAAGCGCGAGCGCGCGGCGCGCGCCTGCTCGGTCAGAAACTGCAGGTTCTGCTCGGTCAGCACCGCCACCTGACGGTCGCGAATCACGTCCATGTAGGCGCTTGCCGCGTTGAACAGCGTGTTCTCTTCGGTGTTGCGCAGGCTCTCGACCGACGCCTTGACCTGCGCCACGGCTGCCGCGACATTGTTCTTGGTCTGAAATCCGTCGAACAATGTCTGACTGATGGTGACGCCAAAGCCTGCAGTTGTCAGACGAGTGCCGGCGTTCGAGCCGTTTAGGTGGCTGCTGGAGTAGCCGACGTCCGCACTCCCGCTAATGGTGGGCCTGTATCCCGACTTGGCGATCGCCACGCCCTCATCGGTTACGCGCACGCCTGCACGGGCGGAATTCAGCGAGGAATTGTACTGGTAGGCCTTGGAAAGCGCGCCGGTGATGGTTTCTGCCGAGGCCGCTATCGGCGAGAGCGCGGTGGCGGAAACGAGGACGGCAACAAAGACACTTTTGCATAAGGACGGCACTTTATATCCCTCATTCGTTTTCAACGGGAACCACGCCACGCCGGCTCACCCCTATCGGATCAGCCAGCGCGACGTTGTCTCATCGTTCCCCCGCTGACAGCGCCCCAAAACCTCGGTTAACCAAATCAGCAACGATTGTCCAATCGCAAGCCAACATGACAGCGTCTTTGCTGCAAGGCAAAATCACTTAGAATTCGAACGCATGAATACGTTCAAATCCCGGTAGTGGCTTAATTGCCGCATTAAATGCCCGTCTTCCGGTTACAACCCCCCCTGCCTTAAAAAACAGCCGGGCTATGCCCGAATTACCCTGCCCCTCGACGGCCACCAGGCGGCCGCCTTCGGCAAGCTGGTCGAGCAGTGCCGCCGGCACCTCCTCGACGCTGCCGCCGATGAGGATCACATTGTAGGGCGCCTTGGCGGCATGGCCTTGCGGCAGCGGACCGGTCACCACCGTTGCGTTGGCGCAGCCCTGTGCCGAAAGCGCTGCCTTGGCGGCGTCCGCCAGCGCTGTATCGCTTTCCAGCGCCACGACGGATTTTGCCAGCCGCGACAAAAGCGCGGAGGCGTAGCCGGTGCCACAGCCGACATCGAGCACCGAATCGCCGGCGTCGATCTCGGCCAGCTGCAACAGCTTGGCCAGCGGCGAAGCCTCCATCAGATAGCGCGCGCCACCGCCCGCAGTGCCGTCGGAGATGCGGATGTCCTCGTCAATATAGGCAAGAGCCTGCTGCGCTGCGCCGACAAAGGCTTCGCGCGGCACGGCAAGCATTGCGTCGAGCAAATCTGCGTCGGTCACATCGGTGGTGCGGACCTGCCCGTCGACCATCTTGACGCGAAGTTCGGAGAAATCAGCGCTCATGTCCCAACAATCCCGTCAAAAACCAATGCGCCTGATGCGCTCGCCGAGCCAAGACTTTTCAGCAAAGCCAAGACTGCGGCTCATTTGACCGGAACTCAAGCCCCCGGCATGCGGGAGCTGAAGAAATGGAGGCCTCGCCCGGAATCGAACCGGGGTGCAAGGATTTGCAGTCCTCTGCGTAACCACTCCGCCACGAGGCCTCATCGCTCCCGGCGTTACGAGCGGACTCAATATGGTGGCGGCACAAGGTCGTCAAGCGTCCCCGCAGCAATCCCGGGTGCTTTCCTCGCCTATGCCCGGAACGTGGCTCCCGAGCGGTTTAACCGCTTGGCGCCGCGGCATATTGACCGATCATCAAGCACCGCCGACCTCGAACCCATGCGCTTACGTGGGGTGAGATGGAGGTAGCCCGGCAGCCTATGGGCTAGGACCGCGCTTCAATTCGGTCGCCGCCGCCGCTCCCACCACACGACGAACCGCCGCCGCTGGCGGCGCACGGATGCAAATTCGTAGGACAACACCAGCAGACCGAGCGGAACCATCCAGAAGCCCAGGATAGGCAGGAAGCCAAGAAGGCCGAAAAACACCAGCAGGATACCGATCGTGATTCTGAGCCCACGCGAGCGCGGCATGGTGAATTCACGGCCGAACACCGAGATTTTCCGCGCCGGTGCCTGGTCTTCGCCTGCTGCATTCATTTGGAAAGTCGATCCGGTTGCCATCAATAAAGCTCTCT
This sequence comes from Hyphomicrobiales bacterium, assembly GCA_900472295.1. Taxonomy (GTDB): domain Bacteria; phylum Pseudomonadota; class Alphaproteobacteria; order Rhizobiales; family Rhizobiaceae; genus Mesorhizobium. The sequence continues at coordinate 613,934 of UCIA01000002.1, forward strand.
GGGGGTAAAGCTGCAAACGCTTTTTCGGTTCCGCCGGCAAAGGCCGGACGCCACTCAAGACGGCACATATGTGGTGTCGTCAGGCGATCGCCAGAACGATCGCAGGAAAAAGCGTCAAAAAAATGCGAAATGCTTCTTTGCAAAGCCGAAAAGGGTTTGCTATAGGCTGCGCCACTTGCTCAAAGAGCCTCCGTTCCCCGGTAGCTCAGTGGTAGAGCAACCGGCTGTTAACCGGTTGGTCGCTGGTTCGAATCCGGCCCGGGGAGCCAAATCACTTCCAGCCGATCATGCCGACAGCGATCTACCGGTAGAGCCACGGATACCTGTCTGGTAATCATCCCTGCTCCGCACCGCTTAAGCGGCGGACCCCAACCCGCCATCTGGCCGGCGCCAACCCGCCCATCTACGCCAAACCGTGGCGCCGGCCATTTCACCGCAACTTCCTTCGCTATCGCGTCGTATACCAATGCGGCGGCGGGCTGCGCTGGGTTTAGTTGGGGAGCGCGGCCTGCCGTCGCTCAAGCGGACAGCTCGATCCGCCATCTTGGAATATAGTCCTCGTTGCGGCGAACCCCTTGAGCGGAGATCGCCAATGGCCAGAACCAAACCTCAAAGCAGTTTTTGCAGGATGAGATCGACCGCTTTTTAATGGCAGCAGGGGCGCTGCACAAAAGCATTGTCCGTCCGCTGGCGTACAACAGCGAGCACTACCGCGCGCTCCAGCACGGCCATGAACCGTTATTGGAATCGATCGAGAATATCCCCGGCAAGCCCTCCCCGTTAATTCAGTGGAATTTGACCGGGCCATCAAGGCCCTACATTCGGGTAAATCCTGAACGGGAACCATATCCTCTCGACTTACGTTGGGTCAGTCGGAAGGGACATCCAATATGGTTGACGACTTAGGCAAGCCGCCCGAGACCGCGAGCGGCATTGCCGCGCGTCGTTTGGCGACGCACACCGGCATCACCGCCGCGCAAGCCACAGAACTCGTCGGCCTCCTTGGAGCGCACAACTGGACATCGCTTTTGCGCGAAGCGCGGATGCTCAAAGAAGCCTGAGATGCGCGTAACCTTGTAAAATAGTCTGAAACAAACGGAGCCAGCATCAGGTGAATAGCCCGATGGCGCGGGGTTCCTTCTAAACCGTCATCGAAGTGTGGATTGATTTAGTGCAAGGCGATGAATGCCAGCTACGCGCAGAATGATAGTCGGCCAACGCCCAATCCATCTCGCCAGCTACGTCGTCGACCGCTGCCCGGCGGTCGTGAAGGCGGATAACACGCGAGGTAGTAGAGACCTGTCCGCGATTTCGGCCCTTTATGACAGCATGAATTCTTAGTTGATGTCGCTGCGACTGGAACGATCCTAATTTACCATGTTTGTTTGGGTTTGATTAAAATGGGCAGCGCAAGGTCACGGTATGCGAAAAATCAACCCCACATGCGCTGCAATTCTCTTGGCTCCGTTTCTGATCTCGGCAGCACTATTTGTAGCTGCGCTAACGCTTGACCGAGCTTCGCATACGGATCCTCGGATTACCTCGTCCGTACAGCCCGGCTCACTCTAATGTCTGGTAGCAGGTGCAGAGTGCCGGCGTCTTAGGATCGAGAAGAATCCGCGAAGCGTTCCTGATCTTCCTATCAGGCGCGGATACCCTGCGGCTGGACGGTGGTCGCAGAGCCTGGAGGGAACCATGCGAAATATCCTGGCATCGGCACTGCTGTTTGCGGCGGCGCTCTCTGCAAACCCCGCTCGGGCGCTGGATAGTTCCAGCCCGCCGGTGGTCGTGACGCCGCTTGCCGACCGCACCCAGACGGCGTCCGGCCAGCCCATCGTGCTGCCGCAGAAAAATGTCCAGGTGCTGGTTTCGACCTACGACATTGCGGTCGGCGCCACCTTGCCGGTCCACAAGCATCCTTTTGCCCGCTACGCCTATGTCGAGGCCGGAACGCTCAAGGTGACGAATGTCGAGACCGGCAACAGCAACACCTACAAGACAGGCGATTTCATCATCGAAATGATCGGCCAATGGCACCAGGCCACCAATATCGGCGACGGCCCGGTCAAGCTGCTGGTCATCGACCAGGTCGAACAGGGCGCCAAGAACACGGTGCTGCAGAAACAATAGATCTGCCGCGACGGACCTTGGCCGCGTGCCGGCTGGCCCAAGCAGCGACTGGTTGTTCCCGCTTTCCCGGCAACCGAGCCGATGCTAGGGCTGGCCGTCTGCAATCACGAAGGATCGCCCCTTGGCCGCAAATGCTCGTCCCCTGATCGAAATCTGCGTCGAAGGCATCGACGGATTACTGGCAGCCCAGGCCGCCGGCGCCGACCGGGTCGAGCTCTGCGCCAGCCTGGTCGAAGGCGGCATCACGCCCAGCCTCGGCACGGTGCGCACGGCACTCGAGAGCGCGACCATTCCCTTCCATGTCATCGTGCGGCCACGCGGCGGCGATTTCCTCTACAGCGAGGCCGAATACCGTTCGATGCTGGCCGATGTCGCGGCGCTTCGCGACCTCGGCGTCGCCGGTGTCGTCGTCGGCTGCCTCAATGCCGACGGCACCATCGACGAAACCCGCATGAGCGCACTGGTCGAGGCCGCAGGTCGGCTCGCCGTCACCTGTCACCGAGCCTTCGACATGACCCGCGACCCGGCCGAGGCGCTGGAAGCGTTGGTCCGCAGCAAGGTCGGCCGCGTGCTGACCAGCGGCCAGCGCGACACTGCGGTGGAAGGCGCTGGGCTTTTGGCTGACCTGGTCCGCCAGGCCGGCGGCCGCATCATCATCCTTGGCTGCGGCGCGCTCGACCCCGAAAACATCGCGCAAGTGCTGGCAGCAACCGGACTGACGGAGATGCATTTCGCCGCGCTCAAGGACGTGCCGAGCGCCATGGCCTACCGCAACCCTGATGTCGGCATGGGCGGCACCGATCTCGACCGCGAGTACCGCACCACGGTCACCGATGCGACGCTGGTTGCGGCGACGATCGCAGCGGCCAAGGCTTGATGGGCCAGCCATGACAGCTTCGCCCTCGCCGATCAGCCACGTCTCGCCCCAGGACGAAGCGGCAATCCTCGCGCTCAACAACGAGCACGCCGCCGAATTGTCATGGCTTGAGCCCGAGCGGCTGTCCTTCCTGCTCGGCGAGGCGTTTTACACCCGCCGCATCGGTTCCCTCGAAGCCTTCATCATGACCTTCGACCAGCATGCGCGCTACGACAGCCCGAACTTCCTCTGGTTCCGCGAGCGCTATCCTCGCTTCGTCTATGTCGACCGTGTCGTCGTTGCCGGCGAAGCGCGTGGCCGCGGCCATGCCCGCAGGCTCTATGAGGAGCTGTTCTCGGAGGCCGCCCGCGCAGGCCACAATATCGTCACCTGCGAGGTGAATGCCGAACCGCCCAATCCGGCTTCGGACGCCTTCCACGCCGCGCTCGGCTTCGCGGAGGTCGGCGACGCCGTGATCCACGGCGGCAAGAAGGCGGTGCGCTACTATCTCAGGCAGATCGCGGGCTGACGGGCCAAGCGCCGCCTGATCCGGCTACCCGAACAGCGCCATGGCGCTGTTGACGGTCATCCAGAAGCCCCACAGCAGCGGAATGCCGACCAGAAGCCAGGCCAGCGTAAGCTTGAGCGTATTGTCCATGATGGCTCTCCTTGATGCATATCGCTCAAAAGTGGTCCCGGTTTTGAGAGGACGACATGCATAAACACACAAGCTTAAAGCGCGTCGACGCGCTTTAAGCCGCTACTGCTTCGGTCTTCATGTGGAACCGTTCATTGACCGGACGCATCATCAAATTGAGCGCAAAGCCGACAACCAGCAGCCCGGCCATGATGTACATGGTGACGGTATAGGCATCGGCCTTGGGCACGCCGCTGTCGATCTGGTATTGCCTGATGTAGTTGACCAGCACCGGTCCGAGCACGCCCGCCACCGACCATGCCGTCAGCAGCCGGCCATGGATGGCGCCGACATAGCGCACGCCGAAGACGTCGCGCAGATAGGCCGGGATGGTGGCGAAGCCACCGCCATACATGCTGAGGATAACGCCGTAGAACAGGACGAACAGGAAGATGCTGCCGGTCTGGCCGGTCCACGGCACGGCGGCGTACAAGATCACGCCCAGCAGGAAGAAGATCGCATAGGTGGTCTTGCGGCCGATATAATCCGATGTCGAGGCCCAGAAGAAGCGGCCGAGCATGTTGAAGATCGACAACAGGCCGACAAAGCCCGCCGCCGCTGCCGGCGTGATGCGCCCTGGAAACATCTCCTGGCTCATCGCCGAGGCCTGGCCGAGCACGCCGATGCCGGCCGTCACGTTGAGGCACAGCACGCCCCACAGCAGCCAGAATTGCGGCGTTTTCAATGCGTCGTCGAGATGCACATTGGCCGACGTCACCATCGCATTCTGCGTCGCTGGCGGCGTCCAGCCGGCTGGCCGCCAACCCATAGGCGGCACCCTGACGGTGATGGCGCCGATCATCATGAAGACGAAATAGACGATGCCGAGCACGACGAAGGTTTCGGCCACGCCAATATGCGTCGGCGTCGAAAACAGCTTCATCAGATAGACCGAGAGCGGCGAGGCAATGAAGGCGCCGCCGCCGAAGCCCATGATTGCCATGCCGGTCGCCATGCCCGGCCGGTCCGGGAACCAGGTGATCAGCGTCTTGACCGGCGAGATGTAGCCGAGACCGAGGCCGATGCCGCCAAGCACGCCGTAGCCGAGATAGATGATCCACAGCTGGTGCAGATAGACGCCAAGCGCCGAGACCAGGAAGCCGCCGCCGAAACAGCAGGCGGAAGCGACCATGGCCTTGCGCGGCCCCACCCGGTCGAGCCAGCCGCCGCCGAAAGCCGCGGCAAGGCCAAGGAACACGATTGCGATCGAGAATATCCAGCCGAGTGACGTCAGCTTCCAGTCGTCCGGCGCGGCATCAGTAATGCCGATCAGCTTCGACATCGGCAGGTTGAACACGCTGAACGCATAGGCCTGGCCGATGCAAAGATGGATGCACAGCGCCGCCGGCGGCACCAACCATCGGCTGAAGCCTGGCTCGGCGACGATGTGCGAGCGGTCCAGCCAACTGCCAGACCCGTTTCCGGTGGTTGCCATCTACGCCTCCCATATGTTGTATTTTTCGGACAACTTAAGGGAGCAGCGAGTTGAGACAACAGAGAATATCGGCCGTAATACCAATGTCTAATGGATACAGAGCAGCTGACCGGAAAGCAGATAGCCGGAGCAGCATGAGATATTAGACAGGTTTAATTTAGCCTTATCTTACAAGGAATGCCGGGCACGCGAAAAATCGACGGCGCATAACTCACCAATTGCGATTCAGCCAGGCCCGTGCCGGCTTTTCGACCAGGTAGTAGCTGCACAGCGCGCAAGCGAAGACTGCCGCCAGCATCGGGATCGGCGCGCTGCCCTGCTCGGCAACGAATTTGTAAAAGGGCTGCTGCCAGAGATAGAGCGAGTACGACCACAGGCCGATCATCACCATCGGTCGCGACGACAACAGGCCGGTCAGATGCCAGCTGCTGGTATCGAGCGTGTTGACGGCAAGCGCCAGCAACGGCACCGCCATGAGATAGTGGATCGGCGTCGGCACCGGATCGAGAAACAGGAGAATCGCCGCGGCCGCCGATACCAGGCTGACATAGGGCCCCTTCAGGAACGCCGGCAGCCGGTCATCATGCTTGAGCAGGCAGATCGAGGCCGACAGCAGGATCGAGGCGATGTGCACATCGGTGCGCCAATAGCTGTGCTCATAGTCCATGCCCAGCACCCAGTACGAAATGGCGCCATTGGCCATCGCCAGCAGCGACAGCGTCACCAGCAGCCGCACGACATTGCGTCGCCCGGTCACCACCACGCTGATCAGCGCCAGGATGATGTAGGCATGCTCTTCGACGCACAGCGACCAGATATGGTCGAGCGCACCGGCGCGGTTGATGAGAATGCCAGCATAGTTGTAGGTGAACGTCAGCGCCGTCAGCGCCGCCTTCCATTTGAAGGCGAGGTAAGTGCCGGAAAGCCCGACCATGGCTGCAATGACGAACACCAGCAGCGCCGGGTAGATGCGCGAAAAGCGCCGCTTGAAGAATTTTTTGAGCGGAAAGCGTTCGATGAACAGGATCTCGCCCATCAGCCGGCCTGAGAGCACGAAGAAGAATTCGACGCCGAGCACGCCGAGATTGATCCCGGGAACGGGGAAGAAATGGCCGATCAGCACCAATGCGATAGACAGCCCGCGCCAGCCGTCGAGATAGGCCAATCTTGCCCTGGCTGCTTTGTCGGTGACGGATATGGATGGCACGACATGCGTCGCGGAGATGTCGGTCATCCCGGCTCCCTTCGCATTGAAATCGACGAAAAGGGTCGCAGGCCGATTGGAACGCCCGAACCCAGCTCGCGCTGGTCGCCAGCATATTGCAGTGCAATATCATTTTGTGCAAGTGCGAGAATGGGACTGAGTCAGTCAGGGGGCAGTATGCGTCTGTTCTTGCACGGGAATTACTGAAGCAACGGACTCGCGCATGGCGGCGAACTCGCAGGAGCTGGGCAGTTACAGGCCACCTCCGACGAAAAAGGGGCCGCAACGGCCCCTTTTCTTGTCAGTAGTAGTTGACGATGTCAGGCGTTGGCCGCCGCCACCGCGCGCTTGGCCATAACCGCGATAAGGTTGGCGCGGTATTCGGCCGACGCGTGGAGGTCGGTCATCAAATTCTTCGCCGGCACTTTCACGCCGTCGAGCGCCGATGCGGCAAAGTTCTTCGCCAGTGCGGCCTCTATCTCTTTCGAACGAAACACGCCGTCATCACCGGCGCCGGTGACGGCGACGCTGACCCCGTCCTTGCCCTTGGCCACGAACACGCCGACGATCGCATAGCGCGAGGCCGGATTGCGGAATTTTTCATAGGCCGCCTTGGCCGGCGCGGTAAAACTCACCGCAGTGATGATCTCGCCTTCTTTGAGCGCCGTCTCGAACAGGCCGATGAAGAATTTGGCGGCTGAGATCTCACGCTTGTTGGTGACGATGGTGGCGCCCAGCGCCAAGAGTGCTGCCGGATAGTCGGCGGCCGGATCGTTGTTGGCGACCGAGCCGCCGATTGTGCCCTTGTAGCGCACGGCCGGATCGCCGATCAGCGACGCCAGATGGGCAAGCGCCGGGCAGGCCTTCCTCAGCTTCTCGTCATTGGCGACGTCGTAGTGGGTGGTGGCAGCGCCGATGGTGACGGTCTTGCCCGACACCTTGACGCCCTGCAGATCCTTGATCCGCGACAGGTCGACAAGGTCGGAGGGTGCGGCAAGCCGCGTCTTCATCGCCGGGATCAGCGTCATGCCGCCCGACAAAAGCTTGGCGTCGCCGCTCTTCACCAGCTTGGCAGCATCAGTGACCGAGGCGGCGCGGTGGTAGTTGACTGCGTACATGGGATCCTCCCCTGAGGTGATTAGGCAGTAGTGAGTAGGGAGTAGCGATAGGGACACTGTCATCTCCGGCAGCGCCCATTCCCTACTGACTACTCCCTACTCACTCATTTCTTCGCGCGGATTGCCGCCCACACCGTCGACGGCGATGCCGGCATGGCGATGTCGGTGATGCCGATGGCGTCGGTGATGGCGTTGATGACCGCCGGCGGCGAGCCGATGGCGCCGGCCTCGCCGCAACCCTTGATCCCCAGCGGATTGCTCGGGCACGGCGTGTTGGTGGTCGAGACCCTGAACGAAGGCAGGTCGCCGGCGCGCGGCATCGTATAATCCATATAGCTCGCCGTCAGCAGCTGCCCGCTGTCGTCATAGTGCGCGCCTTCCAGCAGCGCCTGGCCGATCCCTTGCGCGATGCCGCCATGCACCTGGCCCTCGACGATCATCGGGTTGATGATGTTGCCGAAATCGTCAGCCGCCACGAACTGGACGATCTCGGTCGTTCCGGTTTCCGGATCGATCTCGACCTCGCAGATGTAGCAGCCCGCCGGGAAGGTGAAGTTCGCCGGATCGTAGAAGGCGGTTTCCTTCAAGCCGGGCTCCATGCCGGCCGGCAGGTTGTGCGCGGTGTAGGCGGCAAGCGCCACCTGGAACCAGGGCAGGCTCTTGTCGGTGCCGGCAACCTTGACCTCGCCATTTTCGATGACGATGTCGCCCTCATCGGCCTCGAGCAGGTGCGCGGCGATCTTCTTCGCCTTGGCCTCGACCTTGTCGAGCGCCTTGGCGATGGCCGACATGCCGACGGCGCCCGAGCGCGAACCGTAAGTGCCCATGCCCATCTGCACCTTGTCGGTGTCGCCATGAACGATCGAGACCGAGTCCAGCGGCACGCCAAAACGCTGGTTGACCAGTTGCGCGAAGGTCGTCTCATGGCCCTGGCCATGGCTGTGCGAGCCGGTCAGCACCTCGATCGTGCCGACGGCATTGACCCGCACTTCGGCGGATTCCCACAGGCCAACGCCGGCGCCGAGCGATCCGACCGCCGCCGAAGGCGCAATGCCGCAGGCCTCGATATAGCAGCTCATGCCGATGCCGCGCAGCTTGCCCTGCCTGGCGGCGGCGGCCTTGCGCTTGGCGAAGCCGGCATAGTCGGACGCCTTCGTCGCCGCATCGAGCGAAGCGCCATAGTCGCCGGCGTCATAGTTCATGATCACCGGCGTCTGATGCGGAAACTCGGTGATGAAGTTGGTGCGCCGCAGCTCCGCCGGCGACAGCCCGAGTTCGCGCGCGGCCACCTCCATGGTGCGTTCGAGCAGGTAGGTGGCTTCCGGCCGCCCTGCCCCGCGATAGGCATCGACCGGTGCTGTGTTGGTGTAGACGGTGCGCACATTGGCGTGGATGGCCGGGATGTTGTACTGGCCCGACAGCAGCGTCGCGTAGAGATAGGTCGGCACGCAAGACGAGAACAGCGACATGTAGGCGCCGAGATTGGCGATGGTATCGACCTTGAAGCCGGTGATCTTGTTGTTCTTGTCGAAGGCCATTTCGACCGTCGAGACATGGTCGCGGCCATGCGCGTCGGTGAGGAAGCTTTCGGTGCGGTCGGCGACCCATTTGACCGGCACGCCGGTCTTCTTCGACGCCCACAGGCAGACGATCTCTTCGGGATAGATGTAGATCTTCGAGCCGAAGCCGCCGCCGACATCGGGCGCAATGACGCGCAATTTGTTTTCCGGCGCGACATTGTAGAAGGCGCTCATCACCAGCCGCGCGACATGCGGGTTCTGCGAGGTGGTCCAGCAGGTAAAATGGTCCTCGGCCTTGTCGTAATGGCCAAGCGCCGCGCGCGGCTCCATGGCGTTTGGCACCAGCCGGTTGTTGACGATCTTCATGCGCGTGACATGAGCGGCCGCCTTGATCGCCGCGTCGGTCGCCTTGGCGTCGCCGATCTCCCAGTCGAAGATCAGATTGTCCTCAGCCTCGGCATGGACCTGTGGCGCGCCTTTTTGCAGCGCCTTGGTGGCATCGACCACCGCTTTCAATTCCTTGTAGGTGATCTCGACGGCTTCGGCCGCATCGCGCGCCTGGCCCTTGGTTTCGGCCACCACGATGACGACGGCGTCGCCGACATAACGCACCTTGTCGACCGCGAGCGGCGACCATGCGCCCATCTTCATCGGCGAGCCGTCCTTGGAGTGGATCATCCAGCCGCAGATGAGGTTGCCGATGCCGTCGGCCTTGAGCTCCTTGCCGGTGAGCACGCCGATGACGCCGGGCATGGCTTGCGCCTTTTTGACGTCGATCTTCTTGATCTGCGCATGCGCGTGCGGGCTGCGCACGAAAGCGGCATGCTTCATACCAGGGACCACCATGTCGTCGACATAACGGCCGGCGCCGGTGATGAACCTTTTGTCTTCCTTGCGCACGACGCGAGCGCCGATACCTTCAATACCCATGGAAATTCCTCCGGAATTTAGGGGAGTAGGTGAGTAGGGCAGTAAGGCAGTAGGGGAAATTTTGGCTCTGGTCCCCTACTGCCCTACTGCCGTACTGCCCTATTGCCTTATCTCTCTAAGCTGCCTGTTTCGCCCTGCCCTTCGACGCCTTGGCCATCGTCTTCGATGCGGCGAGGATGGCTTTGACGATGTTGTGGTAGCCGGTGCAGCGGCAAATGTTGCCTTCGAGCTCGGCTCGCACCGTCGCCTCGTCGAGGCCTTCGGGATGGCGCGCGATCATGTCGGTCGCGGCCATGATCATGCCCGGCGTGCAGAAGCCGCATTGCAGGCCGTGGTGCTCCTTGAACGCGGCCTGCACCGGGTGCAGGTCGGCGCCGTTGGCCAGCCCCTCGATTGTCACCACGGTCGACCCCGAGGCTTGCACGGCCAGCATCGTACAGGACTTCACCGCCTTGCCGTCGACATGGACGACGCAAGCGCCGCATTGCGAGGTGTCGCAACCGACATGCGTTCCGGTGAGACCAAGATTTTCGCGCAGGAAATGAACCAGAAGCGTTCGGTCCTCGGCAGCGCCAGTGACCCGTTTTCCGTTCACGACAAACGAAACGTCCGACATGCATCCTCCCTGGGTATAACCTCGGTAATCATGCTGCCGATGCGGCTTTGGCGCTCGGCCATACGCTATTCGTACACCGCACAACGGGCAAAAAACACACGGGTGCCCATTGTACTTTCGGTCATGGAGAAAGCGAAAATCGTGGGCTCGTCAGCCCCATTGCCAAAGTGCGGATTGAAGGCAACAATGCCATCGACGCTGGCGCGCCAAAGACATAAAAATAAGAACAGGCGCGCACGAAAATGCGTCGGAGGAATGCGGAGAAAGCTGCTGGCCAGTTCACGGACGAGCTATGCATCCGGTCTGTCGGCGCTCACCACCGACGAGCCCGACGCCGACGCATTCGCCCGGGCGATCGCCACTGAGGCCGCAGCCATCGATGCCGGCTTTGCGCTGCTGTTCTTTTCCCAGAGCCTGCTCGAAGCGACAGTCCTGGCGCAAGCGCTGAAGAGCCACGCGCCGACGCTGGCCTATGCCGCCTGCTCGACCGCCGGCGAGATCACCCCGCAGGGCCTGGAGGAAGGCCATGTGCTCGCCATGCTCTTCCCCTCCGCTTCGTTCTCGGCGGTCAGCACCATGGTCGACAATCTCTCCTCATCGGGCATGGACAGGATCACCGGCGAGGTCGAGGCCTTGCGGCGCCTGCTGCGCGGGCGCACCGGCGGTTGCCGGGCCCCAAGCACCTTTGCGCTCTGCTTCATCGACGGCCTGTCCTTTGCCGAGGAAGCGGTGACCTCCGCCATCCATTGGGGCCTGGACGACATTCCGCTGCTCGGCGGTTCGGCGGGCGACGATCTGAAGTTCGAAACCACCAGTCTGATTTCGAACGGCAAGGTGGCGTCCGACAGCGCCATCATCGTGTTGATAGCTACCGAAATTCCCTTCCACGTCTTCAAGACCGACAATTTCATCCCCACCGACGAAAAGCTGGTGGTGACGGCATCCGATCCCGACCACCGCACCGTGCGCGAATTCAACGCCACCAATGCGGCCGAGGAATATGCCGCTTCGGTCGGCATCGTCGCGCAGAACCTGACGCCGCTGAGTTTTGCTTCGCACCCGGTGGTGGTGAAGGTGGGCGGCGAATATTACTGCCGTTCGATCCAGAAGATGCATGCCGACGGCTCGCTGTCGTTCTTCTGCGCTATCGACGACGGCGTTGTGCTGTCCATCGCCCAGCCCATGGACATGGTGGAATCGACGCGCGCGGCCCTGCGCGACGTCGAGGAGCGGCTGGGCGGCATCGACATGATCCTCGGTTTCGATTGCGTGTTGCGGCGGCTGGACGCGCGCAACCGCCAGGTGTTCCGCGACATTTCGGAACTCTACCGGGTCAACAACGTCATCGGTTTCGGCACCTATGGCGAACAGTACCGCTCGATGCACCTCAACCAGACCTTTACCGGCATCGCCTTCGGCGAACGCCAGGCGGCGGAATAGGCCGATGCCGCTGAGAGACATCGACGACGTCGACAGGCTGAAGAAGATCAACGCCGCTCTGGTCAGCCGCGTCGAGCGCTCGATGGACCAGCAGGGCAACGCCTTCTCGCTGTTCCAGACCGCGATTTCGCTCGAAAGTCGAGTTCGTGCCCGCACCGAGGAACTGCACTCGACCTTGCGCCGGCTCGAGCAATCCAACATCGACCTCAGCGCCGCCAAGGAAAACGCCGAGCTGGCCAACCTGTCCAAGACCAGGTTCCTGGCCGCCGCCAGTCATGACGTGCTGCAGCCGCTGAACGCCGCCCACCTCTCCGTCTCGGCGCTGGCCGAAGTGCAGACCAGCGACGAGGGCAAGAAACTCGTCCGCCAGGTCGAGCGCTCGCTGGAGACGATGGAAGATCTGTTGCGCACGCTGCTCGACATTTCCAAGCTCGATGCCGGCGTGGTTCAGCCCGACATTGGCGACGTCAATCTGGAGACGCTGTTTTCCTCGCTGCGCTCGGATTTCCAGCCGGTTGCCAAGTTGAAGGGCCTGGCGCTGAAATTCCGTCCGGTCAGCGCCGTGGTGCGTTCGGACCGCACGCTGTTGCGACGCATCTTGCAAAACATCCTGTCCAATGCGCTGCGCTACACCCGCTCCGGCGGCGTGCTGGTCGGCACCAGGCATCGCGGCGACACCATCCGCATCGATGTCGCCGACACCGGCTGCGGCATTCCCGAAGACCAGCGCGAGGCGGTGTTCGAGGAGTTCCATCGCGGCTCCACCATTCCGGCCGATATTGGGATCTCCGGCGGCGGGCTAGGGCTTGGTCTCGCCATCGTGCAGCGCATGGCCGCCGCGCTCGGCCATCCCGTGACGTTTTCGTCGAAAGTCGGACGCGGCACCATCTTCCATATCGACGTGCCGGTCGGTATCGGCGCCAGCGCCGACGCCATCGCCAGCCTTGCCGAGATGGAGCGTCCGCGCGGCTATGGCCTGTTCGGCACCAAGGTGCTGCTGGTCGAAAACGACGCCGACGTGCTGCAGGCGATGACCTTCCTGCTCGAGCGCTGGCAGTGCCTGGTGCGCGCCGCGACCTCGACCGAGGATGCAATCAGCCTGCTCGGCGACACCGACTGGGTGCCCGACATCGTCATTGCCGACCAGCATCTCGACGACGGCGACCTCGGCACCGCAACAATAGCCGAGGTCCGCGACTATCTCGGCCGCGCCGTGCCGGCCCTGATCGTCACCGCCGACAGTTCCGAAGCGGTGGTGAGAGCCGCCCGCGCCGCCGGCATCGAACTGATGCGCAAGCCGCTGAAACCGGCGCAACTCAGGGCGCTGCTGGCGCATTTGCTGGCTTAAGCTCCATACCCTCCCCTCGATGGGGAGGGTCGGCGCGCAGCGCCGGGGTGGGGTGCAGCGCCAAGCTCCCCCACCCCGCTCCGCTTCGCGGATCGACCCTCCCCACAAGGGGGAGGGTAAAAGATCAAAACCCCGCCTGATCCCGAAACAGCTCCGCATTGTCCAGCTTCGACACCTCGATCACAGCTTGCGTGCGGCTGTAGACGTTGAGCTTGCGCAATATCTCCGAGACATGCGCCTTCACCGTGGTTTCGCCGACCTGCAGCTCGTAGGCGATCTGTTTGTTGAGCAGGCCCTGGCGCAGCATCTGCAGCACCCTGAGCTGTTGCGGCGTCAGTTTGGCCAGGCGCTGCACCATGTCGGCGCGGTCGGTGCTGTCGGCATCGGGCGGCTGGCCCTCGTAGTTTTCCGGCACATAGATCGCGCCCTCCATCACCGAGCGGATGGCGGCGGCGAGATCGCTCTTGCGCGCCGATTTCGGGATGAAGCCGGCGGCGCCATAGGACAGCGCCTCGGAAATGATCTTCGGCTCCTCATAGCCTGAGACGACGACCACAGGCAGGCGGGGATGGCGGGTCCTCAGCTGCAGCAACCCTTCGAAACCATGGACATCGGGCATGTTGAGATCGAGCAGTGCCAGATCGAACGGTTTTATCCCGCCCAGAAGATCGAGCGCCTCGGCGATCGAGCGCGCCTCCACCGTGTCGACTTCCGGATAGGCCATCTGCACGGCGCTGTGCAGCGCCTCGCGAAACAACGGATGGTCGTCGATGATCAGAAACCGGGCGCGATCGTTGACTGCTGTCATGGTTTTCGTTTCAGTCCTCCCTGGACAGGATACTCCCCGGGACCATGGCCAGCTAATTGGCAAATAGTCTATCGCCATCTTGGCTCTGGGAGCGTCGCCAAGGCATTTGCGGGCGCACATGCCTTGCCCGGCGGCCCAAATCGGTCGAATGTGCCGGCAACAATCCAAGCAGAGACCCACGCATGACAGACTTCGTCCTTCCCTTGCCCGCAACCCCGTCGGTGGCCATAGAAGGCTCATCGGCGCGCTTTGCGGTGCGCCGCATCTTCTGCGTCGGCCGCAACTACGCCGCGCACGCCCGCGAACTCGGCAATGACGAGCGCGACCCGCCCTTTTTCTTCACCAAACCGGCCGATGCGGTGGTCGATTCCGGCGTTACCATCCCCTATCCGTCGCTGACCAAGAACCTGCATCACGAGATCGAGCTGGTGGCGGCGATCGGCAAGGCCGGCTTCCGCATTCCCCGCGCCGAGGCGCTCGACCATGTCTGGGGCTACGGCGTCGGCATCGACCTCACCCGCCGCGACCTGCAGGACGAGGCCAAGAAAGCGGCGCGTCCGTGGGACTGGTCGAAAGCCTTCGACCGCTCGGCGCCCTGTGGCCCGCTGGTGCCGGCGGCACAATCCGGTCATCCGCAAAAGGGCCGCATCTGGCTCGCCGTCGACGGCGCGGTGAAACAGGATGGCGACCTAGCCGAGCTGATCTGGCCGATCGCCGACATCGTTTCGATCTGCAGCGGTGCGGTTGCACTACAACCGGGCGACCTGATCTTCACCGGGACTCCGGCCGGCGTCGGCGCGGTGGCGCCGGGCCAGACGATGACCGGCGGCGTCGATGGCATCGGCACGATCGAGATCACTGTCGGCCAGGCCCAATGAGCGATCTCGTCCTCCACAATTACTACCGCTCGTCCACCTCCTACCGCGCACGCATCGCGCTGGAGATGAAGGGGCTGAGCTACGAGTACGTACCGCATCATCTGCGTCACGGTGATCATCTCGAGCCCGCCTACCGCGCGGTCAATCCGCAAGCGCTGGTGCCGGCGCTGATCCTGGGCGATGGCACGCTTTTGACCCAGTCGCTGGCGATCATCGAATATCTCGACGAGACCCATCCCGAACCGCCGCTGCTGCCCAGGGATGCGCTCGGCCGTGCCCGCGTGCGCATGCTGGCGCAGATGATCGGCTGCGACATCCATCCGGTGAACAATCTGCGCGTGCTGACCTCTCTGCGCACTCTGTTCGGCGCCGGCGACCAGGATGTCACCAACTGGTTCCGCCACTGGGTGAACGAAGGTTTTCAGCCGCTTGAAAAGATTCTGGCTTCGTCGCCCGAGACCGGCGCCTTCTGCCACGGCGATGCACCCGGCCTGGCCGACATCTGCCTGGTCGCCCAGATCGCCAGCAACGCCCGCTTCGGCGTCGACCTGATGCCCTATCCCGAGATATCGCGCATCCACGCCGCCTGCATGGCGCTACCGGCCTTTCAGAAGGCGGCGCCGGAGAATCAGATCGATGCCGAATAGGGAAGCCTCGGACCCTGCCGAAGAGAAGGCGCTTGCCGATATCGAGGAGTACGGCTGCCACATCCTTCATGTGCTGGAGGAAGGTGACGATCCTCCCTTCAGCTATTCGGTAGGCATTGAATACAAATTCGGTGCGCCGGAGCTAATCGTCGTCGGCCTAAAGCGGGAAATCTCGCAATTCATCATCAACGAGTACTGCAGCCGCGTACGCTCCGGTGAGGCTTTCCAGCCGGGACAACGATCGTCGGGCTTTGTCGAAGGTTTCGACTGCCAGTTTGGCGCTGTGCACATCGACCACTACCGCGAGCACTTTGGCTGGGATATCTGGTTCTATGACGGGTTGGATTTTCGTGTCATGCAGCTGATCTATCCCACTGTCGAAGGCATCTGGCCCTGGGATGTCGAGGCAAGCGAATGGTTCCGGGCGTGGCAGCCGCTTCTCGAACGGCCGCCTGGCAACGCTGGGCACAATTGAACACAGTAAGGACCTTCCGATGAAAGCCGTCGTCTTCGAAAAGTTCGGCGAGACGCCGAGAATCCAGACCGTGCCGGATCCGAAACCGGCCGCCGACGGTGTCGTCATCAAGGTCGAGGCGACCGGGCTGTGCCGTAGCGACTGGCATGGCTGGATGGGCCATGATGACGGCATCACGCTGCCGCATGTGCCGGGCCATGAACTGGCCGGCATCGTCGTTGCCGTCGGCAAACAGGTCACCCGCTGGAAGGCCGGCGAGCGCGTCACCGTGCCGTTCTGCGTCGGCTGCGGCCGCTGTTTCGAATGCAATTCGGGCAATCATCAGGTCTGCGAACACCAGACGCAGCCGGGTTTCACCGCCTGGGGATCGTTTGCCGAATATGTCGCCATCGAGCATGCCGACACCAACCTCGTGCGCCTGCCCGAGGAAATGGAATTCGCCACCGCCGCCAGCCTCGGCTGCCGTTTCGTCACCTCGTTTCGCGCCATTGTCGACAAGGGCCGGGTGACGCCCGGCGAATGGGTGGCGGTGCATGGCTGCGGCGGCGTCGGCCTGTCGGCGATCATGATCGCCAGCTCCATGGGCGCCAATGTCATTGCCATCGACCTCACCGACGAGAAACTGGAATTCGCCAAAAAGATCGGCGCCGTGGCAACCATCAACGCCTCGACGACACCCAACGTGGTCAAGGCGGTCAAGCAGATTACCAATGGCGGCGTGCACATGTCGATGGACGCGCTCGGCCACCCCACCACATCGTTCAACTCGATTTCCAATCTGCGCCGGCGCGGCCGCCACGTGCAGGTCGGCCTGATGCTGGGCGAACATGCCCGCCCGCAGGTGCCGATGGACAAGGTGATCGCCTTCGAGCTCGAAATCCTCGGCAGCCACGGCATGCAGGCCTATCGCTACCCCGCAATGATGGAGATGATCCGCACCGGCAAGCTGAAGCCCGAACTGCTGGTCGGCAAGAAAATCAGCCTTGATGAAGCGCCGGCGGCGCTGATGGCGATGGGCGGGTTTGAGGGGATTGGCATCGGGGTGGTGACGAAGTTTTAGGAGCGGGGTCGCGTTCCCCGACCAATTTACCGCGCAAATTTCTTCGCCCCGAACACGCAGGCCACCACGCCGAGCGTGACGACTACCATCAGCGGGCTGACCTGCTCGTGCAGCAGTGTCGCCGCCAGCGCCAGGCCGAAGAAAGGCTGCAAGAGCTGCAACTGCCCGACGGCGGCGATGCCGCCTTGCGCCAGGCCGCGATACCAGAACACGAAGCCGATCAGCATGCTGAACAGCGAGACATAGGCGAGACCGGCCCAGGCGCCGGGTCCGACCCCGGCAAAGGACGGCGGCAGCGTCACGAACGTCAGCACCAGCATGATGGGCAGCGAGATCGCCAGCGCCCAGCAGATCACTTGCCAGCCGCCCAGCCTGCGCGACAGCGCGGCCCCTTCTGCATAACCCAGGCCGCAGACGATGATGGCGGCCAGCATCAGACCGTCGCCGACAGGTGATGCGGTGACGCCTTGCATGAGGGCAAAGCCCGCCACCAGCGCGCTGCCGATGCAGGAAAACAGCCAGAAGGCCGGGCGCGGACGCTCGCCGCCGCGCAGCACGCCGAAGATCGCGGTGGCCAGCGGCAGCAGGCCGACGAAGATGATGGAATGGGCGGAGGTGACGTGCTTGAGCGCCAGCGCCGTCAGCAAGGGAAAGCCGACCACCACGCCAAGCGCCACGATCACCAGCGACAGAAAATCGCTGCGCTCCGGGCGCTTCTGCCGGAACAGCAGCAGCATTGCGAGGCCGAGCAGTCCGGCAATCGCCGCGCGTGCCGAGGTCAGGAAGGTCGGATCGAAATCCGCCACAGCCACCCGCGTCGCCGGCAGCGAGCCTGAAAAGATCAGCACGCCGATGAATCCGTTCAGCCAGCCGCTCGCGGTCTTGTCCATTCCAGGCTCCATTGCTTTCGCCCTCTATCGGGCACTGCCTATGGTGCAGCCAGAGACAATGCGGTACAATTCCATCAAACTGTAATGGCCAATCGAGCAGTACGGATGACGGAACTCACTCTCAAAACCAACGCTGCTGACACCCTTGTCGCGACCACGCCCATCTCAGCCACCTTGGTCGAAACTGTCATGGCGACCATCCGCCAGCGGATTGCGGCGCGCAGCCTGACGCCGGGGGCGCGGCTGCCTTCGATCCGCGCCTTCGCCAAAGCCATGCAAGTGTCCAAATCCACCGTCGTCGAAGCCTATGAGCGGCTCGCCGCCGAAGGCGCGATCCGGTCGCGGCCGGGCTCGGGCTTTTATGCCGCCGGTTCGCTGGCGCCGCTGTCGCTGGCCGAGATCGGCCCGCGGCTCGACCGCGCCATCGATCCGCTCTGGGTGTCGCGTCAGTCGCTGGAAGCCGGCGACGAGATGCTGAAACCCGGCTGCGGCTGGCTGCCGGCCTCATGGATGCCGCAGGCCGCTCTGCGCCGGGCGCTGCGCACGGTGGCGCGTGCCGACGATGTCGATCTCGCCGACTACGGCACGCCGCTCGGCCTGCCGCCGCTGCGGCAGTTGCTGGCGCGGCGCATGGCCGGGCATGGTATCGACGTCTCGCCCGAACAGATCATGCTGACGGAATCGGGCACGCAGGCCATCGATCTGCTGTGCCGCTTCCTCATCGAGCCCGGCGACACAGTGCTGGTCGACGACCCCTGCTATTTCAATTTTCACGCGCTGCTGCGCGCCCACCGCGCCAAGGTCGTCAGCGTGCCCTACACGCAAACGGGGCCTGATATCGAACTGTTCGCGCAGGCGCTGGCCGAGCACAGACCGCGCCTCTACATCACCAATTCCGCCATCCACAACCCGACCGGCGCGGTCCTGTCGCCGGTCACCGCGCATCGCCTGCTCAAGCTCGCCGACCAGTCGGACCTGACCATCGTCGAGGACGACATCTTCGCCGATTTCGAACATACGCCCGCGCCCCGGCTGGCGGCGTTCGACGGCCTCAACCGCGTCGTCCACATCGGCAGCTTCTCCAAGACGCTGTCGGCCTCGGTGCGCTGCGGCTTCATCGCAGCCCCACGCGACTGGATCGAACAGCTCACCGACCTCAAGATCGCCACCACTTTCGGCGGCGGACGGCTGGCGGCCGAACTGGTGTTGGCGCTGTTGAAGGACGGCAGCTACCGCAAGCACATGGACCTGTTGCGGGCGCGCCTTTCCCGCGCCATGGGCGAGACCAGCGCCCGCCTGAAGGCGATCGGCATCACGCCCTGGATCGAGCAGCCAGCTGGCCTGTTCCTGTGGTGCAGCCTGCCGGAGGGCGTCGATGCTGCCGAAATCGCCCGCCGCGCTTTGGCCGACAACATCGTGCTGGCGCCCGGCAATGCCTTCAGCCTGTCCGGGACAGCCAGCCGCTTCCTGCGCTTCAACGTCGCTCAGTGTCAGGACGAGCGAATTTTCAGGGTGCTGGAGGCGGCAATGGCGCGCTGATCCGCCCTGCCGGGTTGCCCGGCCGAACGACGGCTGTTAGGACACTGCTTCAAGCGCAATCGCTTTCGGGACAGCGTTCATGGGCACCAGCAAGTCCGCAGACAAGTAAGCCGCAACAGCTTTTCGTTGTTGCGGCGGCCCGTCATTCCCATCGTCATGAGATCGGCAGATCGCCGCCAAATGCACCCATTTGAGCGGATGTTCAGTCATGCCCTATGCAAAACCACCATGCCCAAAGGCGTGGACCACTTCCTTGCCCGCAGCGATGCTGCTGATGGCGCCTTTCGACATCCTGGCCTCGCTGGCCATGGATATTTATTTGCCCGTAGTCCCGGCAATGCCGGCGATCCTGCAGACATCGCCGGCGGTCATCCAGCTGACGCTGAGCCTCTACATGATCTGTCTCGGCCTCGGTCAAGTCGTGTTCGGCCCGATCTCCGACCCGATCGGCAGGCGTCCGGTGCTGCTCGGCGGCGCGCTTCTGTTTGCCGGCGCGTCCTTCCTGCTCGCAGGCACCTCCACGACTGCGACCTTCGTTGCCCTGCGCATCATGCAGGCGATCGGCGCATCGGCGGTTCTCGTCGCCACTTTCGCCACGGTTCGCGACGTCTATGCGCAAAGGCCGGAGAGCGCCGTCATCTACGGCCTGTTCAGCTCCATGCTGGCCTTCGTGCCGGCGCTGGGGCCGATTGCCGGCGCCCTGATCGCCGACCATTTCGGCTGGCGCGCGATCTTTCTGACGCTCGGCGGCCTGGCTGCGGCCGCTACCCTCAACGCATGGCCAAAATGGCATGAGACGCGGCCGATCAATGGCGATGGCGGGCGGATGCCATTTCGTCCCATCCTCTCCAGCCTCGCCTTCTGGGCCTACACCCTTGGTTTCAGTGCAGCGATGGGCGCCTTCTTCGTGTTCTTCTCGACGGCGCCTCGGCTTCTCATCGATCGCGCCGGCTTTTCGCAACTCGGCTTCAGCCTCGCCTTCGCCACCGCCGCACTGGTGATGATCGTGACCACCCGCTTCGCCAAAAGCTTCGTGGCGCGCTGGGGCTTCGCCGGCAGCGTGTTGCGCGGCATGGTGATGCTGCTGCTCGGCGCGGCTCTGCTGGCAGTCGGAGAGATGTTTGCGGAGCCATCTTTCGCGACCTTCGTCGTGCCGATGTGGGTCATTGCCGTAGGCATCGTCTTCGCCGTTTCGGTCACCGCCAACGGCGCACTGGAAGCCTTCGGCGATGTCGCGGGGGCCGCCGTCGCGATCTACTTCTGCATCCAGAGCCTGGTCGTCGGCATCATCGGCACACTGTTCGTCATCATGCTCGGCGGAGACACGGCGTGGCCGTTGGTCGGCTACTGCCTGGTCCTGCCGGTAGTGACGTTGACCATGCTGAGACAACTGCGGAAACGCCAAGGCGTGTAAGCAGCGAATAGCAGGAGAAGCCTGCGCCATTGGCGCGGGTTTCTCCTCGGACATAAATAGCCTCAGCGAGAGGCCGCGCAGACCTCCCGCACGCAGTCGCGCAGCCAGCGTTGCGCTGGGGCGGCGTCGAGCCGCGGGTGCCAGAGCATCGAGATGGTGACCTCGACCGTGGCGACCGGCAGCGGAAAGCTGACCATGCCGGCGCGCGCGCCTTTCGTATGCCGTTCGGGCACGCTGGCAATCAGGTCGGAAGCACGCGCCATGGCGAGTGCGGCCGAGAAGCCGGAGACCATGCACACCACGGTGCGCTGCAGGCCGAGTTGTGCCAGCGCCTCGTCGATCGGCCCTCGCTCCCGGCCGCGTCGAGAAACGCTGATGTGGCGGCCGGCGGCGTAGCGCTCGGGCGTCACCTTACCCTCGCTTAAAGGATGGTCGGCTCGCATGACCCCGACGAAGCGGTCGCGAAACAGCGCCTGTACCCGGACTTCCGGTCCGGTTTCGCCAGCGACGCCAATTTCCAGATCGATACCAGCATCGCGCAGCGAGGCAACATCCTTGTCTGCTTTGGGGGCGAAGCGCAGCCGTGCGCCGGGCGCCTCGGCCTGGATGCGGGCGACGAGCCTCGGCCCGAACTCCTCGACGAAACCTTCATTGGTGCGCAGCGTGAAGATCTGGTCGAGGCTTGCGAGATCGAGCAACTTTGCCGGGCGCAGCAACGCCTCGGCATCATGGACAACACGGCTGGTGTACTGCCGCAATTGCTCCGCGCGCGGTGTCGGCACCAGGCCGCGGCCGGCGCGGACCAGCAGCGGGTCGCCGGTCACCTCCCGCAGTCGCGCCAGGGTGCGGCTCATCGCCGACGGGCTGAGCCGCAGTCGGCTGGCGGCGCGCGCCACGCTGCCTTCGGCGAGCAGAACGTCGAGCGCGAACAGCAGGTTGAGGTCGGGCGATGTCATCCGCGGATTGTAACACATGACATGGCGTTTGGCGCATGAATAAGATGCAAATGCTGCGGCTTCCGCCATATCACATTGGCGTCTAGATCTCCGACAGATCCGGCTTCCGGACCGATGAAGGAGATCGCCATGGCAATTGCAGAGCAAAACGAGCACGCATCGGCCCCGCAGAAAACCCAGCCCGCGGTCATGGCCCAGTCTCCTGTCTTAGCATTGGCCAGCCTGTCGCTCGCCACGCTGCTGTCGTCGCTTGGAACCAGCATTGCCAGCGTTGGCCTGCCATCCCTGATGCAGGCTTTCGATGCGTCGTTCCAGTCGGTGCAATGGGTGGTTCTCGCCTATCTGCTGTCCATCACCGCCCTGATCGTCAGTGCCGGACGGCTGGCCGACATGGTCGGCCGCCGGCCCTTGCTGCTTGGCGGCATCGCCCTGTTCACGCTGGCTTCGGTGCTCTGCGGCCTGGCGCCGACGCTCTGGCTGCTGATCGCGGCGCGCGCCGTGCAGGGACTTGGCGCGGCGCTGATGATGGCGCTGACGCTGGCCTTTGTCGCTGAGACCGTGAGCAAAGAGCGAACCGGCAGCGCCATGGGCCTGCTCGGCGCCATGTCGGCGATCGGCACGACGCTCGGGCCCTCGCTCGGCGGCTTGCTGATCGCCGGATTCGGCTGGCGGGCGATCTTCCTCGTCAATGTGCCGTTGGGCGTCGCCACCTTCGCGCTCGCCTGGCTGGCCCTGCCCGCCCGCGACAAGTCTGCGCAAGCAACTCAAGGCAGCTTCGACGCGGTGGGCACCGCCCTGCTCGCCTTGACGCTCACCGCCTATGCGTTGGCCATGACGCTCGGGCGGGGTAATTTCGGCGCCCTCAACATCGGCCTGCTGGTTGCCGCCGGCATCGGCGTCGTTCTGTTCGGGTTTGCGCAGAAGAAGACGAAGAACCCCTTGATCCGGCTTGCCGGCTTGTATGACATCCGGCTTACCGCCAGCCTGGCCATGAACCTCGTCGTCGCCACAGTGATGATGGCGACCCTGGTGGTCGCACCGTTCTATCTGTCGCGCGGGCTCGGGCTCAACGCCGCGATGGTCGGTGTCGTGCTGTCGACAGGTCCGCTGGTCTCGGCGCTCTCGGCGTTGATCGCCGGCCGCCTCGCCGACCGCTTTGGCGCCAACAGGATGATGGTCGCCGGGCTATCCAGCCTTGCCGTCGGCACCTTGCTCTTGTCGTTCGCCGCGACGAAGCTTGGCATTGCCAGCTATGCCGTGCCGATTGCTGTCACCTGCTTCGGCTACGCCCTGTTCCAAACCTCCAACAATGCCGCCGTCATGAGCGGCGTCGCCAGCGGCGAGCGCGGCGTCGTGTCCGGCCTGCTCAATCTGTCACGCAATCTCGGCCTGATCACCGGCGCGTCGCTGATGGGCGCCATCTTTGCGGTCGCTTCGACTGGAGGACGGCAAGGCCGGGAGGTGTTGATCTCAGCAGCAGCAGCCCACGGCATGCAGGTCACCTTTCAGACGGCGACGGCTTTGGCGGTGGCTGCGCTGTTCCTGGCATTGCTCTCAGCCCGCGCCGCGGGCCGATCATCGTCGCGGAAACAGCCATCATGACCGAAGATAGGTAGCTTACGTTGCAGCCCGCTTTCGGCGCTCATAAAGCATGACCAGCGTTTCGGCGGTCAGGGCCGGCCTCTGCTCGCCCTCGATCTCGACGGTGTTGGCGGCCTTCATCAGATACTGGCCGGGGCCTTTGTCCTCCACCGACAACAGCGTTGACCGCAGCCTGATGCGTGCGCCTACCCTGACCGGCGCCAGGAAACGCACCTTGTCGAAACCATAGTTAAAGGCGGCTTGCGTGTTTTCGGGCACGATGCCCAGATCGAGCGCCAGCGCGCTGATGATCGACAGTGTCAGATAGCCATGCGCGATCGTGGTGCGAAACGGGCTCTGCCGCTTCGCCCGCTCGGGATCGACATGAATCCACTGATGGTCGCCCGTGCATTCGGCGAACTGGTTGATGCGGTTCTGGTCGACGGTCGTCCATTCCGACACGCCGAGCTCCTGCCCGGCCATCGCCCTTAGCTGCTCGAAGGTCGGCGGCGTTTTCGGCCGTATTTCCGTCATTCCTGCTTTCCCGATGGCTCCAAAACGCCTCGGACCACGAACCGACGGCCCCTGTCAATTCGCTTGTTGCGATTCTGTTCCGTCATTTTCGGCCTGAACGGCACCCCTGTCCATCATCATGCGCCACACGCGCCCCGGCGAACCCGCGGCTGGATGGCAGCGGTCCGGCAGTGCCTGAAAGTCACTTCTTGTCATAGCCGGAGCGGAGCTCCTCCATCGCTTCCTTGATCCGCTCGCGCAGGATTTCGACCGATTCGGTGCCGGATTTCTTGACCAGCTCGGCCACTTCGCCCGCGTTCTTAAGGGCGGCTTCGAAGGATTTCTTGGCGAACTCGGCCTGCTTCGTCATCAGTTCCTGAGGATTGCCCGGCGCCTTGTAGCTTTGCGCCATATCGCTGACTTCACGCAGCGTGTCCTGCAGCATCTCGCGCTGCCTGGACAGAAGCGAGGTCGCGCCGGCAGCTCCCGCCCGCGCCGATTTCTCCAGCGCCTCGAGGTTCTTGCGGTGATGCGCGAGGATCGCCTCGACATTCGGCACCTTCAGGTCACGGCCGAACTTGCTGAACATATCCAGGAACGAATCGGAATCGGGTTGTTTGGCCATTGCTTGTTTGCTCCCCAGTTTACCGCAAATGTTGAACCCTAGGCTGGACAATAGCACTCGCGCGGCGCGTGTCCATTCGCCCGGGCAACGCAATTTAGGGGCGAGCATGATCCCGAAAAGTGGGAACCGGTTTTCGCAACAAGATCATGCTCCAACAAGAGCAGCGTCAGCCGGCGAGAAACAGCAACTCGCCCACGTAGAGCGCGACGCCGGCAAGGCCGCCGATGATCATGCCGTTGAAGCGGATATATTGCAGGTCCCTGCCGATGTTCATCTCGATCAGCCTCGTCAGCTGGGCAAGATCCCAGCGCTTGACCTGGTCGGCGATGAATGTCGACACGCCGCTCTTCTGGCTCTCCACGAACGAAGCCAGCGCCACGACAAAGCCCTGGTTCATGTCGGCCCTGATCTGCGGATCGCCGGCGAGATGGCGGCCGACCTCGACGAACATGTTGGCGAGATGCTCGCGAACAATCGAATTCTCCGCCTTGGTGTCCTGTTCGATGAACAGGCTGAGGCTTTGCCACATATCGCCGGCCAGCGCCTTGACCTCCGGCCGCGCCAGGAAATCGCGTTTCAGCTTCTCGGCCCGCTTGGCGTATTGCTTCGAGGTCCTGAGCCGCTCGATGAAGCTATGCGCAAAACGATCGAATTCGGCGCGCATCGGGTGATCGGGATCGGCGCGCACCTCGTCCAGCAGCGAACCGGCGGAAGCGACGATCTTCTTCAACAGATAGGCGTCGGCGCGGAACAGGTTGAACAGCGACGGCAGTTCCTCGCGGATCTTTTCGCGCATCGTCGCCAGCGCTTCCTCGTCGCTCAGGAACCGGCCGATCACTTTTGTGAACTCGTCGAACAGTTTCTGATGGCGGCGGTCGTCGGTGAGCGCCGACAAGAGTTCGGCGGCCAATGGCGCCAGCGGCACCTTCTCGATCTGTTCCAGCATGCGGCTGGTGACGAAGCCGCGCAGGCCGGATTGCTCGATCGCCGCAAGCGTCTGCGGCACCAGCCGCACCACGAAGCGCGACAGGCCGGCAGAGCGTTCGGCATCGGTCAGCCAGTCGGCGACAAGCGCTGCAAAATCGACCTCGGCAAGCTTTTTTCGGACCGGCTCCGGCGCCAGGAAATTGACCTCGATGAAGCGGCCGAGATTGTCGGCGATGCGGCTCTGGTTCTCGGGGATGATCGCCGTGTGCGGGATCGGCAGGCCGAGCGGCCGCTTGAACAGCGCCACCACCGCATACCAGTCGGCGAGCCCGCCTATGGTCGCCGCCTCGGCGAAGGCCGCAACGAAACCAAGCCACGGATATTTGCCCTCGAGCGATTTGGCGGCGGCGAAGACGACGACGCAAAGCACCAGCGCTGCCGTGGCGAAGAACTTTGTTCGCCGCAACGCGGACAGCTTGGCACCCGCCTCGGCATCGAAACCGCTGGGCGCCAAGGACGAAGCCGATTGAGACATTGTGGGCCGCTCCTCGTCGATCTCTTGGCATTGGTCTGGGCTATTGGTCTTGCCTATTGGTCTGGGCTATTTAGGGAGTGCTGCGGCCCATGACACGCCCGGGCGGCCGATTTCGCCTCCCAGCCCGCGCCTTACGCACACAAAGTTGACAACAATATTCATCTATTATGCAATCGCAGTCTGGAATTATTCCAAACTATAGGCCATATTCCGGACAGGCCAGTGCAGGCGAGTCCGGAATTCCCGGTGAGAAGCCGCACCAGCACAAATCTTTGATCTGACGCGGTTCGAACGCGCCAGCACTGGATGAGGATAAAATGCGGCTGACGCGCCAGACCAACTACGCCATGCGCATCCTGATGTATTGCGCCGCCAACAATGATCGCTTGAGCCGCATCCCTGAGATAGCAGCCGCTTATTCGGTGTCGGAGCTATTTCTGTTCAAGATCCTGCAGCCGCTGGTCGAGCATGGCCTGGTCGAGACGGTGCGCGGCCGCAATGGCGGCGTCAGGCTTGGCCGCGCCGCCGAGCAGATCAACCTGTTCGATGTCGTGCGGGTGACCGAAGAGAGCTTCGCCATGGCCGAATGCTTCGAGAACGACGCCGCCGAATGCCCGCTGGTCGACAGCTGCCAGCTGAATTCGGCGTTGCGCGAAGCGCTCAACGCCTTCTTTGCCGTGCTCGCCCGCTACACCATCGCCGACATGGTGGCGGCGCGCCCGAACGTGCGCCATCTGCTCGGCATCGACATGCTGCAACAGCGCGCTCCGGCCGCCTGACCTTCCTAAGCTGCCGATTGCGGCAACACAAAAGGCATATTGGCCGCGGGCAACACACCGACCCTTAGCCGGCAATCGAACACCTTCTCTATCAGCTCGTCGCTCAGCACTTCTTGCGGCGAGCCGTTGGCGGCAAGCCGGCCGCGATGCATGACGAAAATCCGGTCCGCATACATGGCCGTCAGATTGAGGTCGTGCAGGATGGCGATCACACCGCCGCCGCGCCGGGCGAAATCGCGGGCGATGTTCATGATGATCAGCTGGTGCTTGATGTCGAGGCTGGACACCGGCTCGTCGAGATAGAGATAGCGCGGCTTGCCGTCGAGCACCGGCGCCCACACCTGGCACAGCACGCGCGCCAGCTGCACGCGCTGCTGTTCACCCCCCGAGAGCTCCTGATAAAAGCGGCCGGCAAAGCCGTCGAGGTCGACCCGCGCCAGCGCCCGCTCCGGCAGCCGCTCGTTTTCGCCCGGCAGCACGCCGGAACGGCCGCCGACAAGGCCGAGCCTGACCACCTCGCGCACGGTGAAGGGAAAGGACAGCGTCGTCGCCTGCGGCAGCACGGCGCGCGCTATTGCGGCCTCCACCGGCTTCATCGCGGAGAGGTCGCGCCCATTGACAGTAACCGTTCCCGTAAACGTAAGGTCGCCCGACAGCGCCTTCAGAAAAGTCGTCTTGCCGGAGCCGTTGGGCCCGACGATTGCCGCGATCTCGCCCGGCCGCGCGGTAAAATCGACATTGGCGACGATGCGCTTGCCGCCGATCGCCACCGAGACATCGCGCGCTTCGATCATGCCGGCCTCACAGTTTCACAAATCGATCACGCCGCGCTTGCGCAGCAGGATCCAGAGGAAGAACGGCGCGCCGGCGATCGCGGTGACGATGCCGATCGGCAATTCGGCCGGCGCCACGATGACGCGGGCGACGGCATCGGCAATCAGCAGCATCGAGGCGCCGAGCAGCGCCGATGCCGGCAAGAGATAGCGATTGTCGGGACCGATCAGCAGCCGCAGCAGATGCGGCACGACGATGCCGACGAAGCCGATACCGCCGCTAACGGCGACCGACGCTCCGACCGCCGCCGACACGCCGACGATGGCGGTGTATTTCAGCCGCTGCACCGGAATGCCGAGATGACCGGCCGTCGCCTCGCCAAGCGCCAGCGCGTTGAGGCCGCGTGCCATGAACGGCATTGCCGCCAGCGCCAGGACGATGATCGGGCCGACGGAAGCGATCTTCGGCCAGGTGGCGCCGCCGAGCGAGCCCAGCTGCCAGAAGGTCAGGTCGCGCAATTGCCGGTCGTCGGCCATGAAGATCAGGATGCCGGTCAGCGCCATGGCAAGCGCTGCCAGCGCAATGCCGGCAAGCAGCATGGTGGCGACCGAGGTCTGCCCCTGCCGCGTGGCGACGCGGTAGAGCACCAGCGTCACTGCAAGGCCGCCGCAAAAGGCGGCAAGCGGCAAGGCCAACCCGCCGAGCGCCAAAGTGAGCGGCGCCAGCCAGGTCGTGCCGAGCACGATGACGGCGACGGCGCCGAGGCTCGATCCGGCCGAGACGCCGATCAGGCCGGGATCGGCGAGCGGATTGCGAAACAGGCCCTGCATGACCGCGCCCGATACGGCGAGCGCCGCGCCGATCAGCACGCCGAGCAGCACGCGCGGCATGCGGATGTCGTAGACAATCAGCCGGTCGCGGGCGCCGAGCGCGGCATCGGCGGGCACGGCGCCGGTCAGCCAGTCACGAATAACGCCGACGGCCGACGCATCGGATGCACCCGATGTCAGCGACAGGAACATGGAGAGGGCAAGGAGCAGGCACAGAAGCAGAATGACCAGGCGCGCGCGCCCTGAACGATCGCCTTCGGCCGCGCGCGCCATCTTGCTCGCCGCGCCGGCGATCGACTGATCCACCATCCGCTCAGTCCGTAACCTGGCTGCCATAGAGCGAGACGGCCAGATCGTGGATGGCGTCGGCCGTGCGCGGCCCGAAGCCGAGCAAATAGCCGCCATCCATCTGGATCAGTTTGCGGCCTTCACCCGCCGGCGTCGAGGCGATCGACGGGATGGCGAACAGCTCAGCCTCCGCAATCGGCGGTCCGGCATTCTTCATCGCCAGGATCACGTCCGGCCTGGCGGTGACGATCGCCTCGTCGGACATCTGCTTGTAGCCGGAAAAACCTTCGACGGCATTCACGGCACCGGCGAGCTTGATGATGCCGTCGCCGGCGGTGTCGCTGCCGGCGGCGAGAACCTTGCCGCCCTGGATCGACAGCACGAACAGGATGCGCTTGCGCTCCTTGATCGACGCCGTCTGTTGTTCGGCGGCCTTCAGCTTGGCATCGGTCTCGGTTGCCAATTTTTCGGCCTTGGCGTCGACGCCGAGCGCCTTGCCGACAATGCGGATCTTTTCCAGAATGCCGTCATGGCTGTAGTGCTCGGGCACGTCGATGAACGGCACACTCGACTTTTTCAGCACATCGACCGCTTCCTTGGGGCCGCTGCCATGCAGCGCCAGAATGCCCGACGGGTTGACCGACAGCACACCTTCCGGCGACAGCTGGCGCATGTAGCCGACGTCGGGCAGAGCGACGGCAGCCGCGGGGTAGCGGCTGGTCGTATCGCGGGCGACGAGATGGCCCTCTTCGCCAAGCGCGTAGACGATCTCGGTGATCGATCCGCCGATCGCCGCGATCCGCGATGTGTCGGCAAAAACAGTGACGTTTTCGCTGGCCGGCGCGGGCGTGATGGCAAGAACCAAGGAAAGGCCCACGACCGGAGCAAGCGCCGAACGCAACAGTGAAAACATCGTCTTAGTCCTCAGGCTGCGGTCGGGCTTGGAATGCGCGGCAGGTTTTCGGCCAGGAACCGCCAGTCGTCGCGCTCGCCCTCGCCTTCATGCCGCTTGCCGAAGAACTGGATGATCATCTTGCCGTCGGCGCCATAGGCTTCGAGCGAGGTGACATGGCCGTCCTTGGTCGGCTTGCGCACGGCCCAGACCTCCTGGATGTGATCGGTGCGCAAATGCAGGTGGAAGGTCTCGTCCAGCACGTTGATCCACGGACCCATCGGCTTGATCGACTTGACCGGGCCGGAATGGATCTGAATGCAGCCGCGGTTTCCGACAAAGCACATGATCGGCATGGCGTCGGCGGCGGCATGATGGAACATGGCGCTGACGGCATCATTGTCGAGCAGCCAGGCATAGTCCTGGCCGATCATGCGTACGGCCTGGCGACGGCTGAGTTTCAGCGCTTTCAGCATGCCGAAGAACTGATGCACATCGGTCAGCCGGCTCCAGCGGTCGCGCAAATCGTCGATGTTTGCGACTGCATTTGGCGTCTCGGCGTCATCTTCGGCCTCGCCTGTGACAGCAATGGTCGGTTCCTGGTTCGACGATTCGAGCGACGCCACCAGCTTCTGGTAGGCATAGAGATTGGACGCCGGCCGAAGATGCACCTTGTGCACCGCATCGCCCGCCGCATCGAAGAATTGCAGGCTGCGGCGAATGTCGCCGCCATCGCGCTTCTCGACGGCAAAGCCATGCGCCCAGACTTTCGGAAAGATGCGCAGGTCGATGTTTTCGCCCAGCACCATGGCATTGTGCGTGCCGGGAACGACCTTGTCGTAGACGCCGATCTTTTCGTGCACCGCGCTTTCATTGCGGGTCAGCGCCATCACCTCGCCGACCGCGTCGAGGCCGGTCAGAAGATCGTTGACGCGCGGCTCGACGCGCACGACACCGTCGCCGCAATGCGCGGCGACCAGTTCGGCCTCGGAAATACCAAGCTCGGCAGCAAGATCGCGCTCGCGCGCTTTCGGGTTGTCTGCCCGCGCCCGCCGGATTTCATGCGGGGCGGGTTTTACGCGCTGGTCCATGGCCTGCTACCTGTCTTCCCTACTTTTTTTGTCTGAGGGGTCACTTGTTGAGGATGAGCTTGCCCTGGCGGGTGATCTTCAGCCGATAGAGCGCGCCATGGTGCTCGATGCCGATCTCGTGCTCGCCCTGGAACAGCGTGTTGGAGGACAGCGTCCTCACCGCCAGCGGCACCCGATCGAAGCGGGTCGGCGTCTCCTCGGTACGGCGGACACGGTAACGGAAGTCATTGGGATTGTGGGTGTTCATCTCTTTCGATCCCTTTCCTGTGCCGGGCAACTGGCTAGGCGTTGCAAAATGCCGATTCATTTCTTGACTTGAATAATCATGTTTATTAGTCAGTGCAATACCGGACGAAATGAGTCAACATTTAAGACGCCGGACGCAATGAAAAATGCCAGCGAGCGCCGCCGCCAGCCAGCATGGAACCTGGATTTTGGAGTTGGGGCATGGGGTTGGCAAATCATGGACGACTGGGTCTGGCGGACGCCGATCCGGTGCATCGGCCTATGGCAAAAGCAATGGCAGTCTTGCTGGCGGGAGCGGCCGCGATCGCGCTGCTGACGCCGCCGGCCAGCGCTCAGCAGGCGGCCCAACCGGCGACTGACCAGAAGAAAACCGAGGAAGCCACGCCTGCCGGCGTGACGCTGCTCGACAAGATCCTCGTCATCAGCCGCACCGGCGAGACGGCAATCGAATCGCTGGCATCGGCCAGCCATGTCGATCAGGAACAGCTCGACCGCCGCATGGCCACGACACCCAACGAAATGCTGCTCGGCGTGCCGGGCGTCACCGTGCAGGCCGACGCACGACGCGTCAGTTCCAGCATCAACATTCGCGGCCTGCAGGATTTCGGTCGCGTCGCGGTGATCGTCGACGGCGCCAGGCAGAACTTCCAGCGCTCCGACCACGGCACGCAGTCGACCTTCTATGTCGACCCCGAACTCATCAAATCCGTCGACGTCATCCGCGGACCGACCGCCAACACCTATGGCTCGGGCGCCATCGGCGGCGTCGTCTTCTTCGACACCAAGGATGCCGCGGATTTCCTGCGGCCGGGCGAAACCTGGGGCGCATCGCTGACCGGGCGCTATGAGAGCAATGGCAAGGGCTGGACCACCAGCGCCACCGGCGCCTACAAGTTCAACGATAACTGGGACGTTCTCGGCAACATCGTCTATCGCGACTATGACGACTACAAGAACGGCAGCGGCGACACCGTCGCCGGCACCGGCTTCGACGTCTTGAGCGGCCTGCTCAAGACCACCATCCGCCCCAGCGAGAACAGCGAATTGAAGCTCGGCTGGGTCGGCTCGAGCGACGGCTGGACCGAGACCAGCGGCGCCGTGGCGGCAAATGATGCCGACCTGGAGTCGAACACATTCACCGCCCGCTACAACATCACTGACGACGCCAAGAGCTGGCTCGACCTCCACATCAACGCGTCCTACAACAAGACCAATCTCGACTTGACCGCGCTTGTCCCGCAGAACCGTTTCGATCCGTCGACCGGC
The DNA here is from genome assembly GCA_900472295.1 of Hyphomicrobiales bacterium. Classification (GTDB taxonomy): domain Bacteria; phylum Pseudomonadota; class Alphaproteobacteria; order Rhizobiales; family Rhizobiaceae; genus Mesorhizobium. The sequence continues at coordinate 646,242 of UCIA01000002.1, forward strand.
CTTCCCGTGGTGCTGCCGGCAGGCTCGACATCGACCTTCGATGTCGGCACCACCGGCATCGACATCTGGAACACGTCGCGCTTCGAGACGGCCGGCATTTCGCACGAGCTGACCTATGGCGGTGACTGGGTCGGCGACGACGTCGAGACCGGCGGCACCGCCGGTGGCGACAGCTTCTACACGCCCTCGGGCAAGCGCAATGTTTCGGGCGCCTACATCCAGGACAAGCTGACCTGGGACTGGCTCGAGGTCATTGCCGGGCTGCGTTACGACAATTACAGCCTGGAGGATTCCGACAACGAAACCTCGGGCGACAGGCTGTCGCCGCGCATCACCGTCGGCGTCTCGCCCTTCGAAAGCGCCAGCCTGGCGGGCCTGCAATTCTATGGCACCTACGCCGAAGGCTACCGCTCGCCCTCGCTGACCGAAACGCTGATCAGCGGCAACCATCCGGCCGGCGTCACCTTCCCGTTCCTGCCCAACCCGAACCTGCGGCCTGAAACCGGCAAGACCGCCGAATTCGGCGTCAACTACAAGCTGAACGACGTTATCGAAGCGGGCGATGCTTTCCGGCTCAAGGCCGCCTACTTCCACAACAATGTCGACGACTACATCGAGGGCGTCACGCTGTCGGCATTCGACCCGACCAGCGGCTGCCCGTTCGGCCCCGGCATTCCGATCTGCTTCCAGTACCAGAATGTCGCCAAGGCCAAGATCAACGGCTTCGAACTGGAGAGCGTCTATGATGCCGGCTGGGGATATGCCGGGCTCTCGGCCTCGATCATCAACGGCCACACCATCTCCTATGAAGGCGAGCGGGCCGACCTTGCCACCATCCCGTCCTCGCAGGTGACCGGACAGCTCGGCTTCCGCTTCCTTCAGGATAAGCTGACCGTCGGCGGCGAGGTGCAGTACAACGGCAAGCCCAAGGGCAATCCCGTGGCCAAGGATTATACGCTGGTCAATGCCTTCGCCAGCTACCAGGCGACGAACAATTTGAAGGTGGACTTCCGCGCCGATAATCTGTTCGATGTCAATTACACCAACCCGCTGAACGGAAGCACCACCGCCGTCTTCTACGAACCCGGCATCACGCTTAAGCTGGCCGCAACCATGCGCTTTGGAGGCTGATTGAATGAAAAGCTTGACGATATCGCTTCGTCTCTTGACCTCGACGCTGGCGATGTCGCTCGGCTCGGTGCCGGCGTGGGCTCAGTCCGCGCCGGCGCCGCAACTCAGCCTCGAACTCAATGCCGCGCAACCCTCGGACAAGGGCTGCCGCCTGACGTTCGTCGTCAACAATGCGCTCGGCGCCGACCTTTCCAAGGCGGCTTTCGAGATTGCGCTGTTCAACGAGGCCGGAATCGTCGATCGCTTGAGCGTGCTCGACTTCAAGGACCTGCCGGCCGGCAAGACCAAGGTCACCCGCTTCGATCTCGCCGGCACCAATTGCACCAAGCTGAGCCGCGTGCTGATCAACAGCGCCACCGAATGCGCCGGCACCGGCGTCGAGCCGGGTGCCTGCATGCGCGGCCTGAAGACCGAGACCAAGACCGGTATCGCATTCGGCGTGTAAGGTGGGACTGCATCCCGCCTTCTCGCAAGATAGTTCCGCGTGGCCCGTCTCCACCCCACCGTCATGGCCGGCAACCGATCTTGATTTGACAATCCCGCCTCGCTCGGGGCAGGTCTCGCCGCAAGACATGCAGGACATCAGCCCCCTCCCCGACGACGCCGGCAACCAACCGGCGATTGCGCCGGCCGAACCGCTTGCGCGGCCGGCGGCCGATCGCAAATGGACGATAGCGATCGCTGCCTCCTGCCTGCTGCACGCCGCCGCCGCGGCGGCGTTTTTCATCGCACCGGCCGGGACATTCGAGACCGGGGACGAAATACAGTCCGAAGGCTCCGATCAATCGGGCGCCGACGTCGTCGGCACCGCTTTGAAAAACCGTATGCCCGACGCAGTGGATGTTACCCTGGTGACCGATCCGCAGCCGGCCAAGCCGGAGGCTGCCCAACCCGCGCCGTCAACCGATGCGGCCCAACCTGTAAGTCGGGAGGCAACGCCCGAGCCTTCCTCGGAAGCCGCCAAAGAGGCTGCTCCCGATACACTGAGGGCCGCCATCCCGGATGATAAAAGTGTCGCCCCTGCCGCTGAGAAGCCGACACCGGCGGCGGTTCAACCGCAAAGTTCAGAGGCGCCTCCCGCAGACGAGCCTCCTGTTGATTTGCCTGCCGCGAGCGCCCCGGTTCCAAGCCCGAGGCCGAGCGCACCCATATCGGGAGAGGCAGGCGGCACGGTAGATGGCGAGGAACGTGACGCATCTGCTGTTGCCAGCAAAGGCGAAAAGCAGGGCGCCGCCGGCAATGCGGTGGAATCCGGCTACAAAACTGAAGTTCAAAACAAGCTTGCCCGCGCCAACCGCCGTGTCTCGAAAGAGATTCAGGCGAAGGCTCTGAACAATGCCAGAGTCTTTTTCGTCGTCATGGCCGACGGCAGCGTCAGTGACTTGCAGCTTGTTGAAAGTTCAGGGTCTACCGAGCTAGACCAATTCGCTTTGAAACTGGTGCGCCAGCAAGCCCCGTTTCCGCCCATTCCACCCGAGACCGGATTATCAAGTTGGGTGTTCAGGGCGCGGATCGGGCCGTTTTAAACAGCTCGTAGACCTTCGCCAAATGTCATCGTCCACCAATTCAAGAGGAAGCCAATGTACATCGCCATGAACCGCTTCAAGGTCCAGAACGGCTCGGAAACCGCCTTCGAGGACGTGTGGAAGAACCGCGATTCCAGCCTTTCGGAGATGAAAGGCTTCAGGGAATTCCACCTGCTGCGAGGCCCGGTCAACGAGACTGAGGGCTACACGCTGTTTGCCTCGCACACGGTGTGGGCAAGCCATAAGGATTTCGTCGCCTGGACCAAATCCGAGAATTTCCGCGCCGCCCACCGCAACACCGGCACCTCGAAGGTGCACTATCTCGGCCATCCGCAGTTCGAAGGTTTTTCGGTCGTCGAAGGCGCCTGAGCAGGCGACGCCATCGCTCAAGCCAGGCCGAGCACGCGCCGCACCGCCCTGGCGAAGCGTTTGGCCCTCAGCCGCCAGCGGTCTTTTCGAAGGAGAAGACGCATGACCCGAGGGTCGGCGGCCAGAGCGCCGAACCGCCTCACATGCTTCGCCAGGAGTCTGGGCACGAAATTCTTGCCGTTGATGGCCCGCAAACGCTCCGCATTGGCGAGCACATAGTCCAGCACGTCCGCGCCCATCGCCGCGTCATGGCTAAGGTAGGTCGGCGATTGCTGCACATGACCACCGGCATAGGTGGAACCACCCGACATGTTGCTGCCATGCAAGCGGTAAAGGCCGAGGCTCTCGGACAGGATCAGACTGCCGGCGACCAGATGCGCGCATGTCGCGGCGAAATAATCGGTCCCTATCGTCACCCGACACGGGAACGAAAGAACCGGTTCCAGCGCGCCGCGCCGGAAAACCATCGACGAGGTCGGCGCCCATATCCAGCCATAGACGTCGGGTCCGAAATAGGTGACCGGATGCTCCCAGTGATAGGCAAGCTCTCCGGCTATCTCGCCGGGTTGCTTGCCGGCCGGCACGATGATCCCGGTCGCCTCAGGTATCAATCGCGGCTTGCGCAATGCGACGTAGGTGCTCGTGAGCAAGGTCCGCTTGCCATCGACGAGGAAGACATCGGAGCTGGACAGAGAGGCCGGCCGCGTCGCGTTCAGATGCGCCGACAGATGCGCGAGCAGGAAATTCGGCAGCCAGACATCGTCGGCGTCGAGGAAGGCGACGAAGGGCGCCTCGCCGGCGGCAAGGCCGTCACGGAACGCGGCGAGCTGGCCGCCGTTTTGCGGCCGTGCCAGCAGCCGCAGGCGCGGGTCGCCGATCGTCTGGAGAAGCTCGCGGACATGATCGGCCGAACCGTCGGTCGAGGCATCGTCGACAATGACGCAGTCCCAGTTCCGGTACGTCTGCGCCAACACCGAGCGGATCGCATCCTCGACATAGGCGCGATAATTGTGACAGGTGATGACCACTCCGACACGCGGCAGCTCAAACGGTGGGGACTTCTCTTCCATCGGATCGGCCTGCCCACGCGTTGCTGTCTATATCAGCGCATATCCTTGCAACCCGACGCAGGCAAGCGACTCACGCCGCCGCCAGCAAGCTGGCATTGCCGCCGGCGGCCGTGGTGTCGACGCAGACGGCGCGTTCATGCGCATAGGCGGCCGGGTTGAGCACTTCGCTGACCAGAGGCACGATCGGTCCTGAGCGGTCGGCAATGACCTTGCGCACGATGCGCGCTGCATCGGGCTTGCCCGAGAAGGCGACGACATCGACACGCAGCGAACGCGCCTCGACCGGATCGGGGCGGCCGTCTATGGCTGCCAGCGGCAACCCCTTGCCGGTCAGCGCCGACAGTGTCGCCGGCGCACCCGGCGCCACCGCCAGCACCGCATTGCCGGCGGCAAGCGCCTGGATCGCCTGAGCCAAGAGCGTGTCGGCGTCCGGCCCGAGGCACAGCACCCGGCCGCGCGGCGACAGCGACAGCGTATTGGCCTCGCCGGTCGGCCCGGGCAAATCGACCTGGCCAAAATCGATGGCAGCGGCAGCGCCGATCGCTGCTGCGCCCTTGCCGCGCAGATGCTTTCTCAGAATGGCGATGCGGTCCGGCCGCGTCGACCAGCCGCCAAGCGTCGGATCGGGCAGGTTGTCGGCGAGTTCGGTCGCCGTCACCTTGTGGCCTTCGCCGACTTCCGTGCCGGCTTCCGGTCCCTTGCGGAAACGCCGGAGATAATGCGGCCCGCCGGCCTTCGGCCCGGTGCCCGAAAGCCCCTCGCCGCCAAAAGGCTGCGAGCCGACGACGGCGCCGATCTGGTTGCGGTTGACATAGATGTTGCCGGCATGGATGCCGTCGACGAAATGCTGGACGCGGCCTTCGATGCGGGTGTGCAGCCCGAAGGTGAGGCCATAGCCCTTGCGGTTGATGGCGGCGATGACGGCGTCGATCCCGTCGGCGTCGAAGCTGGCGACATGCAGAACCGGGCCGAACACCTCGCGCTCCATCTCCTCGATGCCTTTGACCCGGAACACATGCGGCGCAACGAAGCGACCGTCTTTGGGCGCTTCGAGCTTGGCGATCAGCCGGCCCTGCAGGCCCATCGTGGTGCAATAGTCGCGGATCGAGCTCTGCGCCTCGTCGTCGATGACCGGGCCGACATCGGTCGAGATTTGCCAGGGATCGCCGATGGTGAGCGCTTCCATGGCGCCCTTCAGCATTTCCAGCATCTTCTTCTCGACATCCTTCTGCACATAGAGCACGCGCAGCGCCGAGCAGCGCTGGCCGGCACTCTGGAAGGCAGACGCCAGTATGTCGCGCACCGCCTGTTCGGGCAGTGCTGTGGAATCGACGATCATGGCGTTAAGACCGCCGGTCTCAGCGATCAGCATGGCGTCGGGTGCCGCAGTTTCGGCCAGCTGCTTTTCGATCAGCTTGGCGACCTCGGTCGAACCGGTGAAGCAGACGCCGGCAATGCGCGGATCGGCGGTCAGCGGCCCACCGACCGACGGACCGTCGCCCGGCAGAAGCTGGATGACATCTTCCGGCACGCCGGCTTCGCGCAGCAGTTCGACGGCGCGGAAGGCGATCAGCGGCGTCTGTTCGGCAGGCTTGGCGATGACCGAATTGCCGGTGACGAGAGCAGCCGCGATCTGGCCGGTGAAGATGGCGAGCGGGAAGTTCCATGGCGAGATGCAGACGATCGCTCCGCGCGCTTCACTGCCGGCTTCGTTGCTGGCCGCCTCAGTGGCGTAATAGCGCAGGAAGTCGACGGCTTCGCGCACCTCGGCGACGCCGTCGGCCAGCGACTTGCCGGCTTCCCGGGTCGCGAGCGCAAAGAACTCGACGGCATTGGCCTCATAGAGATCGGCGGCGCGGTTGAGGATGGCGGCACGCTCGGCGACGGGGCGCTTCGCCCAGGCCGGCTGCGCTTCCACCGCAAAGCGCACGGCAGTCGCGACCTGCTTGGCGGCGGTTTCGGCGACCGTGCCGACGATCTCGGCGGGCTTGGCCGGATTGACCACCGGGCGCTGCTTGCCGTAGCCGGCGGCGCGGGTGATCGGCCTGGCATGCCAGCGCTCAGGCCCGGAAAATGCCGCCTTGGCCTTGTCGATCGCCGCCAGCGTCACCGGATCGGTGATGTCGAACCCCTTCGAATTGCGTCGCGCGGCGCCGAAGATCGTGGCCGGACGCGCGATTGCCGGATTGGCGGCCGGCCCCTGGTTCTCGACGGTCTCCAGCGGATCACGTGCAATATCCTCCGGCTCGACATCCTCGTCGGTCAGTTGGTGAACGAAGGACGAGTTGGCGCCGTTTTCCAGCAGGCGGCGAACCAGATAGGCAAGCAGGTCGGAATGCGCGCCGACCGGCGCATAGATACGGCAGCGCGTGCCTTCGGCCTGGCGCACCGTCTCATGCAGCGCCTCGCCCATGCCGTGCAGGCGCTGGAATTCGAACGCGTCGCGGTTGTCGGCCATCGACAGGATGGCGGCGACGGTATGGGCGTTGTGGGTGGCGAATTGCGGATAGATGCGGTCGGTCATGCCAAGCAGTTTCTTCGCGCAGGCGATGTAGGAAACGTCGGTGTTGGCCTTGCGGGTGAAGACGGGATAGCCGGAAAGCCCGAGCGTCTGCGCCCGCTTGATCTCGGTGTCCCAATAGGCGCCCTTGACCAGCCGCACCATGATGTTGCGGTTGTACTTTTTCGCCAGCGCATAGAGCCAGTCGATGGTGAAGGCCGCGCGTGGTCCATACGCTTGCACCACCACGCCAAAGCCGTTCCAGCCGGCAAGCTCCGGCTCGGACAGCACGCGCTCGATGACATCCAACGACAGGTCGAGGCGGTCGGCCTCTTCGGCGTCGATATTGAGGCCCATGCGTGCATGTCTTGCATCCAGCGCCAGCGACAGCAGCCGTTCGGCCATCACCGGCAGCATCTTTTCCTTCTGCGCCTCTTCGTAGCGCGGATGCAGCGCCGACAGCTTGACCGAAATGCCGTGGTTCTGGCGGATATCGGGGCCGTTTGACCCGGAATCGAGCGAGGAAATGGCGTCGGAATAGGCCTTGAGGTAGCGCAGCGCATCGGCCTCGGTGCGGGCCGCCTCGCCCAGCATATCGAAGGAATAGAGATAGCCTTTCTGGATCATCGACCGGCCGCGCTTGATTGCCTCGGTGATGGTGCGGCCAAGCACGAACTGCTCGCCCATTTCACGCATGGCGGCGGCAACCGCCTTGCGGATCACCGGTTCGCCCAGCCGGCGCACCATCGAGCGCAGCGTGCCTTCGATGCCGCCCTCTCCCTCGTCGAGCACGCGGCCGGTCAGCATCAGCGCCCAGGTCGAGGCGTTGACGAAAATGGAACTCGAACCGCCGGAATGCGCCGACCAGTCATGCGGCGCGATCTTGTCGGCGATGAGGTCGTCCATGGTCTCGGTGTCGGGCACGCGCAGCAGCGCCTCGGCCAGGCACATCAGCGCCACGCCTTCCTTGGTGGAGAGACCGTAGGCCGAGAGAAACACTTCCATCAGCCTGGGATCGGACGAGCCGCGCACCGCCCGCACCAGATCGGCGGCCCGGGCCGAGACCGCCTTGCGATCATCGGCCGAGAGTTGCGTTGCCGCGGCCAGACGCTTCACCGCCGCGTCTTCGTCGGGAAGGTAGTTGGCGCGGATCTGCTGGCGGATGGCGTCGAGCGGCATGGCGGGTCCTGCGGAGCGAGCATCAGGGAACGGGCCGGCGGTCACCGGACCGAATGCGCAAGCTAGCACAGAGCCGTATTTTCAGCCGGTCCAAAGAAGTCGACATAACAGGCCGTTCGATCTATCATTATGGTCAAATTGTCATCAAATGGACTGCAATATCCATGACAGAAGATCAATTGGACCGCATCGACAAAAACATCCTGTCGGCGCTGGCGCGTGATGGGCGGCTGTCCATGTCGGAACTGGCCGGCAAGGTCGGCCTGTCGAAGACACCGGTGCAGGCTCGCGTGAAGCGGCTGGAGAAGGACGGCTATATCAGGGGCTACCAGGCGATCATCGACCGCGAGCGCATGGGCGAAGGCCACGTCGCCTTCGTCCAGGTCAAATTGTCGGATACGCGCTCGGCCGCGCTCGATGCCTTCAATCGGGCCGTGCAGGCTGTGCCGGAGATCGAGCAGTGCCACATGATGGCGTCGAGCTTCGACTATCTGCTGAAGGTCCGCACCACCGACATCGCCGCCTATCGCCGCGTGCTTGGCGAGCGCATCTCGGCCCTCCCCCACGTCGCCCAGACCTCGACCTTCGTGGCGATGGAGACGGTCAAGGACCGCTGACTCCTCACTCAGACAGCGTCTTCAAGAATGCCACCAGCGCCGCGCGTTCGCGGTCCGACAGTTGCAGCGGGTGCACCTCGGAAGTCCCTTCAACGGCCGCCTCGGCCTTCGCGTAATGCGCCACGACTTCCTCCAGCGAGGAGAACTGTCCGGCATGCATATAGGGCGGCCGCGTCGCCGCGCCGCGCAGCGACGGCGTCTTGTAGGCGCGCATCAGTTCAGGCGCGGCCTTGACCATGAAGCGCAGTTCGCCGCAGGCGCTAGCGTCGCCATCGCGAAAGGCGCCGAAACAGTTGAACGGATCGGCCTGGACTTGAGCCACCGCATCGAAGCGGCCGCGGTCCAGCGGCAAATCCTTTACCGGCGGCACGCCGGTGTTGTGGAAGCCGTTGTCGGTGAAGCGCGGGCCGTTGTGGCAGGTGACGCAATTGCCCTTGCCGATGAACAGTTTCAGCCCGAGCTTCTCCTCCGGCGAAAACGCCGCGTCGCCTATCGGCTTGGCGCCTGACGCCAGGTTTATGGCAAAACGGTCGAAGCGAGTCTGCGCCGGTTCGATCGACCGTTCGAAGGCAGCGATAGCCTTGCCGATATTGGCAAAGACACGGTTGACGCCCCCAGCCTGGGTTGGGGTCATTGCCTTCCAGGCCGCCTGCTCGGCCTCGTTGCCTAGTGGGCTGGCATTGGCCGGCACGGTGGAAAGGTCGGGCAACGGCCCGAAGATGCGTTCATAGCGTTCGCCAAAGCGCTTCTGGATGTAGTGCGCGAAGGCCGCCCTGTTTCCTGCGTGCTCCAGCGGGTTTTCCAACGGCGCCAGCGCCTGCGCCCACAGGCTGTCGCGCCTTCCATCCCAGAAGTACCATGGATCGCGCGCCACGCCGGCCAGCGGCATCGTGCGCCGGTTGGTGCGGCCGACGCCGACGGCCTGCGGCAGGTCATCCTGGAACTGCCGGTCGATCTTGTGGCAGGTCGAGCACGACACGTTGCCGTCACGGCTCATGCCCTGGTCGAAGAACAGAGTGGACCCCAACGCCGCGGCGGCCGGCACGTCGGCAAAACGGTTGGTGGTGTCGGGCTTGAGCGCCGGCAAGGTGTTCAGCGCCAGCGAGGCGATGGTCGTCTTCTCGGCATCGGAAAAATCCGGCTTGCCGCAGCCGGCAGCGAGCAAGATCCCCGCCAGTGCTAGAAAGCGCAGCAGGCGGCTCATCGGCAGCTCACAGCACCACGTTGAAGACGACGCTGTCGGAACCGGCCGCGGCCGAAATGGCGAAGCGCAATTGCCACACGCCGCTCATGGTGAACTTCAGCCCCTCGATGCGGTAGCGCCCCTCGCCCAGATAATCTGTCGCCTGCGGACTGGTCGGCAGGCCGTGATTGTGCTGCGGCATGCCGCCCGAGACCGAGATCGCAGCACCTTCCACCGGGGCGCCGGCAACCGTCTTCAGCGTGAGCAGCCAGGAGTGCAGCTCGCCTTGCCGCACCGTGCCCCGTTCCGGCTGGATGCCGGCAACAAACAGACCGTTCGCCGTTTTCTTCGAGCGCGCAATATCCGGACCCGGCGCCGAGTGCGGCGCGGTCAGATAGACGATCGCCAGTACACCGGCCAGCAAGGCGGCCAGACCAAGGCCCGCAAGAAGATAACGCCATAGTGATGCCAAACCGGTTCCTCTTCATCCGCTAACGTTTGAACGGGCAATTCGCGTCCCGCCGCTTCTGTGGGAAAACGCTTCTGGCGCAAAAAACCGCCGCCGCCAAGCATGGCGTTGCCGGCCGCAAAAAGCTACAGGACCGAAACCAACCCCCGAGGGACACTCATGACAGCAAACGGCGTCGCTTCGATCGGTGAATGCATGCTCGAACTGTCCGGCCAGGCCGGGCCGAGCTGGCGCATGGGCTTTGCCGGCGACACCTTCAATACGCTATGGGCGCTGCATGCGTTGAGCGGCGAAAGGCCAGCGACTTACGTTTCGGCCTTCGGCGACGATCCGTTTTCGCAGAACCAGATTTCCTTCTTTGCCGAAAACGGCATCGGCATCGGCGCCAGCCCGGTCATTCCAGGCGCGCGGCCCGGCCTCTATGCCATCACCCTGACCGGCGCCGAACGCGCATTCACCTATTGGCGCAGCGACGCGGCCGCCAGGCGGCTTGCGTCCGATCCAGCCGCCTTGGCAAAAAGCCTTGAAAACCAGTCGCTTGTGTATTTTTCCGGAATCACTTTGGCAATTCTGGACGCCGCCGCGCGCAAGACGTTGCTGGCAGCGGTGGCCAAGGCGCGCGCTGCCGGTTCTCGCGTTGCCTTCGATCCCAATTACCGGCCGCGCCTGTGGCAGAGCCGCGAGGAGGCTCAGACCGCGATCCTCGACGCGCTTGCGGTCACCGACATCGCGCTGCCGACCTTTCCCGACGAGGAGCTGCTTTTCGGCGACACGAACCCGCAAGCAACCGCCGAGCGGATGGGGAAACTGGTCGGCGAAGTCGTCGTCAAGAATGGAGAGGAACCGGCACTGATCGCCTCTGGCGGAAATCTGCAGCCGGTTCCGGCCCAGCATGTCGCCACCCCCGTCGACACCACCGGCGCCGGCGATTCCTTCAATGGCGGCTATCTCGCCGCCCGGCTTGCCGGCCACGCGCCGGCGGACGCCGTGCAACGCGCGCACCGTGTCGCCGCAGCCGTCGTGCAGGTGCGCGGCGCGCTGGCGCCGTTTGAAGTGCTGAGGACCGCGTTCGAAAGCTGAGGAGATCTCAAGGCAAGCGGAAGCGGTATTCCGTCACCTGATGATAGATCTGGCCCGGCCAAAGCGTGGCCTGCGGGAAATAGGGCCGGTTCGGCGCATCGGGCCAGGTCTGTGCTTCCAGGCAAAAGCCGGAAAACGCCTTGTAGCGCCGCCCGTCCAGGCCGCCCGGGGTCGGAACGACATACTGGCCGGTGTAGAGCTGCAGGCCGGGCTCGGTGGTCCAGACTTCCATCTCGACGCCTGAAGTGGCGCCTTGCGCCCACGCCACCTGGTGAAGCGGTCCTCGGGCTGACGCCAGGCAGAAATTGACGTCGTAGGGCAACTGCTCGCCTTCAGTCTCCATGCGCAGCGGCCGCGCCTGGCGAAAGTCGAAAGGCGTCCCGTCGACCGGCTTGACCACGCCGGTCGGGATCATCTCGCCGTCGACCGGTGTGTAGGCGCCGGCATTCAGCATCAGCCGATGGTCGAGGATGTCACCGGTGCCGCCATCGTCGAGGTTGAAATAGGAGTGCTGCGCCAGATTGCACAGCGTCGGCTCCTCGCAGGTGGCGGTCAGCTCCATCGAGAGCGTGCCCGGGATTTTCAGCCGGTAGGTGCAAGTGACGTCGAGCGCGCCGGGAAAGCCCATTGTGCCGTCGGGATCGTGCAAGGTCAGGGTGACGAAATCGCGGCCATGCAGCGAGACCGTCCACGGCCGGTGGGAAAAGCCTTCCGAGCCGCCATGCAGCGTGTGCTTGCCGAGGAAATTGCGCTCGGTCTGGTAGCGCTGGCCGGCAATGGTGAAGCGGCCGTCGCGGATACGGTTGGCATAGCGTCCGGCCACTGCGCCGAAGAAGGCCCGGTCGGTCTCGTAGGATTCGAAGCGGTCATAGCCCAGCACCAGCGGCGCATCGTGGCCGGCCAGCCGCAGGTCCTGGATGATCGCGCCGAGGCCGATAATGTTGGCGCTGAGGCCACCCCCGCGAATGACGAAGCGGCGGACGGGTTCGCCCGCCTGTGTCGTGCCGAAGACCTCGCCGTCCTTCATCGCTAATGCCCAAACGTTGGTTCGTTGATGTACGGACTTAGGCCGGCCGAATATCGTCTGGCAAGGGCAGGCACGTGGCCTGCCCTGTCTTCAATGTTTTTAGAGGCCGAGGCCGCCGATGCAGACATATTTGGTGTCGAGGTAATCCTCGATGCCCTGATGTCCGCCTTCCTTGCCGAGGCCCGATTCCTTGACGCCGCCGAACGGCGCTTCCGGCGTGGTGATCAGGCCTTCATTGACGCCGACCATGCCGTATTTCAGCCCTTCCATGACACGGAAGGCGCGGCCGAGATCGCCGGTGTAGAAGTACGCCGCAAGGCCGAACTCGGTGTCGTTGGCGAGCGCAATGGCTTCTTCCTCGGTCTCGAATTTGAACACCGGGGCGATCGGGCCAAAGATCTCTTCCTTCATGAAGCGCATGTCGGGCTTGGCATTGGCGATAACGGTCGGCTGGAAGAACGAGCCACCAAGTTCGTGGCGCTTGCCGCCGGCAACGACCTTGCCGCCCTTCGACGTGGCGTCGGCGATGAATTCCTCGACCTTCTCGACCGCCTTCACGTCGATCAGCGGTCCCTGCTGCACGCCCTCTTCCAGGCCCGAGCCGACCTTCAGGCCATTGCTGGCGACGACCAGCTTCTCGACAAACTTGTCGTAGATGCCGGCCTGAACCAGGAAGCGGTTGGTGCAGACGCAGGTCTGGCCGGAATTGCGGTACTTCGCCGTGATGGCGCCGGCAACGGCGCGATCGAGATCGGCGTCGTCGAAGACCAGGAACGGCGCATTGCCGCCCAGTTCCATCGACACTTTCTTGACGGTGACGGACGACTTCTGGATCAGCAGCTTACCGACCTCGGTCGAGCCGGTGAAGGTGATCTTCGAGATCAGCGGGTTGGCGCAGATCTCGTCGCCGATTTCGGCAGCCGACCCGGTCAGGATGTTGACGACGCCCTTGGGGAAACCGACTTCTTCGGCGAGCGCGCCCCAGGCAAGGCCGGAATATGGCGTCTGCGAGGCCGGCTTGACCACGGCGGTGCAGCCGGCGGCGAGCGCGGGGCCGAGCTTGCGGGCAAGCATCGAGGACGGGAAGTTCCACGGCGTGATGGCAGCGATGACGCCGACCGGCTCCTTCGTCACCAGGATGCGGCGATCGCCCCACGGCGACGGCACGACATCGCCATAGGTGCGGCGGCCTTCCTCGGCGAACCACAGGATGTAGGACGCGGCCGAGCCGATCTCGCCTTTGGATTCGGCGAGCGACTTGCCCTGCTCGATGGTGAGCAGCTCGGCCAGCACATCCTGGTTGTCCATCATCGCGTCATGCAGCTTGCGCAGCAGCTTCGAGCGCTCCAGCGCGGTCGTCTTGCGCCAGGTCTTGAAAGCCTCCGCTGCGGCTTCGATGGCACGGCGTGTCTCCGCCTTGCCCGATTTCGGCACGGTGCCGATCTTGAGGCCGGTGGCCGGGTTGTTGACGTCGACCGTCTGGCCGCTATCGGCCTGCACCCATTCGCCATTGATGAGATTGGCCTGGCGCATGAAATGGCTGGTTTTCTGAAGCATGGTCTAGCCTCCGTTCGGCGCACTGACGGGCCGGTTTCTGGATCTCTTCGATGAGCGTGCGCAAACGGCGGCGGAGCCGGCACGCTGAAGCCACTGCTCTTAACCTAGGGCAAGCCCCGCAAGCAATCGCAAGATGGCATATAGGGGTTGGGCCAGCGCAAGACGAGCCGCACACAGGAAATTCCCGTGTGGAGGCGAGGCCCTACCCGAAGACCTGAACCACCACCGTAAGCCAGAAGGCGGTTGTGATGACTGCGCAGGCCGTGGCGATCGTCATCTGGTTCGACGCCAGCGCCTGGCCGGTGTTGAACTGCACAGCGATCAGGTAGGAATTGACGCCGGACGGCAGCGCCGCCACCACGACCGCCACCTTGGCCGTCAAGGGCGGCAAGCCAAGCAACCAGACCAGGCCGAGCACCAGCGCCGGCATCAGGAACAGTTTCAGCGCCGACAGCGCCAGCGCCGGTCGGATGTTGCCGGAAATGCCGAAACGGCGCAGGCTGAGCCCCATGGCGAACAGCGCTACCGGACCGGCAGTGTCGGCCAGCGCATCGACCAGCCGCTCGCCGAGTCCCGGCAAAGGCGCCCCGGTGAGGCGCCATGCCAGCCCGGCCAGGATGCCGATGATCAGAGGGTTGGTAAGCAGTCTTCTCAGAAAGCTCTGGATGATGCGCAGCGGGTGTACGGGCTCGCTGCCACCGCGGCCAAATATTTCGAACATGATGATCGAAGCCATCATCATCGTCGGCAGATGCACGGAAACAAGAAGCGACAGCACTTCGAATCCGCTGGGCCCGAATACGCCGAGAACGAAGGGAATGCCCAGCAACACCACATTCGAGAAGGATGACGACACGCCACCGACGATGCCGGTGCGTGCGTCCCGCCCGAAGATCCGCGTCGTGACCAGATGACCGGCGGCCCAGGTCATTGCAACTGCCGCGAAGTATGCGCCCCACAGCGACCAGGGCGCCACGCCGTGGAAATCGGAATTCACCATTGTCCGGAACAGCAGCAGCGGCATCGCCACGTTGATGGCGAATTCGGCGATACCCTCGCCGCTCGCCGGCTTCAAATAGCCGGTGAGCCCGGCGAGATAGCCGAGCGCGACAAGGCTGAAGACGAAAAGAACGGTTTCCGTGAGCGGCGACATTTCTCAGGGATAGGCGAGCCCTGATTGCAGTGCAATCGCCCTGCCCTTCGAAAGCAGACTTGCCGAATTTGACCACGGCCTGAATTTGATCATGGTCAGGTGGCAGCGCTATAGAGGCTTGGGATCATCAGGACACGGGGCGAATGGGTTTTGTCGAGACGCCGAAACGGCATCTTTTAAGACAGGCGCGATGGACGGTTTTCGTCACCGCCCTGCTCTGCCTTGCCGCAACGGCGCTTGCAGCGGCCGAAACCAAAAGCCTCAAAGGCGTGGCGCTGATCATCGGCCAGTCGAAATACGAGCACATCGCAGCCCTCGCCAATCCGGCCAACGACGCCCGCGACATGGCCAAGATGCTGACAGACCTCGGCTTTGACGCCCGCAACGTCACCGACCGCGATGCCGCCAGGCTGAAGCGCGACCTCGAGCGGTTCACTGAAGACGCCGATGGCGCCGATGTCGCCTTCATCTATTATTCCGGCCACGGCATCGAGGCCGGCGGCGAGAACTATCTGGTGCCGGTCGATGCCGATGTTTCCTCGCTGAAGAATGCCGGTGAGGCGCTGGTGCCGATTTCGGCCGTCATGGACGAATTGAAGAAGATCGTGCCGGTGACCATCGTGCTGCTCGACGCCTGCCGCACCAACCCGTTTCCGGCCGACGCGGTCGTGCGCCGGGCGCCGACGGCTTCAGCCGAGCCTATCGGTGCCGGCGGGCTCGAACCGGTGCGTGGCGCCAAGGCGCTCGGCAATGCTACCGCAGACGATGCGAGCCTCGGCACCGTGGTCGGCTTTGCCGCCGAGCCGGGCCGTCCGGCGCTCGATGGCGCCGCCGGCGAAAACAGCCCTTATGCGGCGGCCCTTCTGCGTCACCTCACGGCGATGAAGGGCACCGAATTCGGCTCGGTCATGCGCATGGTGACCGAGGAGGTCTATCTCGACACCAAGGCGAAGCAACGCCCCTGGGTCAATGAAAGCCTGCGCCGCCTGCTCTATTTCGGCGTCGCGCCAGCGGAGCCGACCGGCGACGACGGGCTGATCACCGGCGAGCGGCGGCAATTGCTGCTGACCATTTCCGACCTGCCGGACCCGAAGCGGGCGCAGGTGGAACTGGCCTCGCTGCAGGACGGCGTGCCGCTCGACGCCCTCTACGGCGTGCTCAAGGCGCTCGGCACCGAAAAGATCCCGGAAGACCCGAACGATCTGCAAAAGGTGCTGGACGGCCAGGCCGAGCGTTTGAAGAAGATGATGGCCGAGCGCGCAGCACTTCGCACCGACGATCCGGAGATCAGTCGCCTGGTCGCGTCCGCTGACAAGGCCATCAACCAGGGCGCCATGGTGACGGCGCGCAAATTCCTCGACGACGCGGTCGGCCGGGTCGAACAAAACAGCGGTGCGGTCGACGAGGCCGAGGATTTGGTCAGGCAGAAGCGCATCGCCGACGCCGCCATCTATGCCAAACGCGCCGATGCTTCGGCACTGGTCTTCGACTACAAATCCGCCGCCAGCGATTACGCCAAGGCGTTCTCGCTGATCGAGAAATGGGATGAAAAGCTGCGCTGGAACTACAAGAACCAGGAGGCAGAGGCACTTGGCTCCCATGGCGACGAGACTGGCGATCTCGATGCACTGCAGCGCTCGCTCAAGGCTTATGACGTGATCCTCGGCTACATCCCAGATGGCGAACACAATCGCGACTGGGCGATCACCCGCAACAACAAGGCGGCGGTGCTATGGACCATCGGAGAGCGCGAGACCGACACCGCTCATCTGGAGGAAGCAGCCCAGATTTTTCGCGAATCGCTTGCCGTGTTCGAGCGCGAGAAGGACGATACCAACTGGGCCGCCGCGCAAGGCAATCTCGGCAGCGTGCTGTTGAAGATCGGCGAACGCGAGAGCGACCCGAAGCGTCTGAACGAAGCGGTGGCGGCGATGCGCGCCACGCTGCAGAAGCGGCCGCGCGACAAGCTGCCATTGGACTGGGCCTCGGCGCAGATGAATCTCGGCCTGGCGCTCTACGCCCTGTCGGAGCGCGAACCGAACGGCCAGCGTCTTGCTGAAGCCGAGGCGGCCTACCGGCTGGCGCTCGAGGAATACACGCGCGAAAAGACGCCCGTGCAATGGGCAACGGTCCAGAACAATCTCGGCAACACGCTTGTCACTCAAGGTATCCAGTTGAATGACAAGGCCAGGATCGACGCGGCCGCTGCTGCCTTCCGCGCTGCACTTGAGGTGCGAACCCGCGAAACCTTCCCGATTTCCTGGGCGACCACCAGGCTCAATCTCGGCAATGCGCTGAGCGGTGTCGCCCGATTCGACATGGGCACCGGCGCGCTCGAAGAGGCGGCCGCCGCCTATGATGACGCGCTGACGGTGTTTACCCGCCGGCGCTTTCCCTTGGACTGGGCTTCGGCGCAGAACAATCTCGGCTCGATCTACCAGACGCTGGGCCAGCGCACCCGCGATACGGCGAGGCTCGAGCAGTCGGCAGCCGCGTTCCAGGCGGCACGGCAGGTCTATGTCAGGCGCAAATTCCCGCTCGATTGGGCAAACAGCTATTACAATCTGGGCAACACGCTGATGTTACTCGGCGCGCTCTCCAGTAAACCGGACTACTACGACAAGGCAGTCGGGGCCTTCCGCGACGCGCTGCGCGAGCACAAGCGCGAAACGGTGCCACGGCAATGGGCGCTGAGCCAGGCCGGCCTCGGTTCGGCGCTGAATTGGCAGGCCTTGAACAGTGGCGACACCGCGACGCTCGCCGAATCGGTCGCCGCCCGCAAGGCCGCGCTCGAAGTGCTGACCGTCGAGACGGCGCCGGTCGATTGGGCAAATACGCAGAGCGGCCTTGGGGTCAGCCTGATCAACCTCGGCAATCTAGAACGCACCGGCAAATATCTCGATGACGCCGAGGCAGCCTTCACGGCGACGCTGAAAGTGTTCACCCGCGAAAGCCTGCCCCTGCAATGGGCCGGCCAGCAGAACAATCTTGGTGACGTCTACTGGAACCGCGGCAGCTATGGCGGCGGCAAGGCCGCCTATCAAAAGGCGATCGTGTTCTTCGAGAATGCCAAGCAGGGCTATACCGAAGGCGGTTTTACGATGCCCATTGCCCTCACCGACAAGAAGATCGATCTGGTGAAGGAGCAGATGGCGAAAAAGTGAGGCCGCAGGCTTATTTTATGCATGTCGTTCCCTCAAAACCGGGTTCACTTTTGAGCGACATGCTTGGGCATCCGCCTTTCACTTGTCTTTGTGCCGGCTTTCCGATCCCTATATCAGGATGATCGGAGCCGACATCTCGCTCCCGGAAAGGTTTCGATGATTCGATTTGTGCTGGCGCTGTTCCTGCTTGCTGTTCTCGCTGTCGCCCACGCGACCGACGCCGGCTGGGCGCTGCTGCGTGACGGCGGCCATGTCGTGCTGCTTCGCCATGCGCTGGTCACCGGCACCACCGACCCCGCCAATTTCGACATCGACAGCTGCGCCACCCAGGTCAACCTGTCGGCCCGCGGCAAGCAGCAGGCGAGCAAGATCGGCGCGCTGTTCGGCGCTCGTGCCGCCCCCATCGAGCGCGTGCTGTCCAGCCGCTACTGCCGCTGCCTCGACACCGCTCGCATCGCCTTCGAGGCGGAGCCGGAGCTTTTCGCGCCGCTCGACCTGCTGAAGAGCGATTCGGCCGAGAAGGCGGCGCAGCTCGATGCGGTGATGAAGGAAATCCGCGGCTATTCCGGCTCCGACAATCTGGTCATGGTCACGCATCTCGAAAACATCCAGGCGTTGACCGGCGTGTCGCCGCGCGAAGGCGAAGCAGTCGTGGTCGAGCCTCAGGGCGACGGCTTGCGGGTGCTGGGCCGCGTCACGTTCTGACAAGGCCGTCGTTCCGGCGATTGTTGCCGAAATGCCACCGCCGAACCGAGCTGACGCTACGTCAAATGAGAGGACCGCTGGGTTGGCCGGCGGCCCTTCTTGCGCTTTCAGAGCCCCCTCCCCATCTGCGCCCGGCGCATCAGGCCTTTTCCTGCCGGGAAAAACCGATTAGACAGCGCCCAAACCAGATGCGGACAGATTCCGCCCGCAACCGAAGGAAGAGCCCCCTTGTCTACCACGAACTCCACCACGTTCGATAAAGTCGCCAAGATCATTGCCGACACCAGCGAGATCGATATCGACACCATCACCCCCGAGAGCCACACCATTGACGATCTCGGCATCGACAGCCTCGATTTCCTCGACATCGTCTTTGCCATCGACAAGGAATTCGGCATCAAGGTGCCGCTGGAAAAGTGGACCCAGGAAGTCAATGACGGCAAGGCTTCGACCGACGATTACTTCGTCATGAAGAACCTGTGCGCCAAGATCGACGCGCTGGTCGCCGCCAAGAACGCCTGATATCGGCCGGCGCGCGGCCTTGACGGGCTGCGCCGCCTGACCCACAAAGCCGCTCATGAGCAGCCCCCGCGACGTCGTCATCACTGGCATTGGCCTTGTCTCCTCGTTGGGAGAAGGCCCTGATACCCACTGGCAGAAGCTGGTGCAGCCCGGCCTGCAGCCGGTGCTCGAAGCCGCGCGCTTTGCGCCCTACACCGTCCATCCGCTGCCCGAGATCGACTGGAACCTGCAGATCGCCAAGCGCGGCGACCAGCGGCAGATGGAAACCTGGCAGCGGCTCGGCACCTATGCCGCGGGCCTTGCGCTGGACGATGCCGGCATCAAGGGCAATGACGAGCTCTGCACGACCATGGACATGGTGGTGGCCGCCGGCGGCGGCGAGCGCGACGAGGCGGTCGACGCCGCCATTCTTGCTGCTTCCGAAAGCCGCAACGACCGCGATGTGCTGCTCAACGAGAAGCTGACCACCGAATTGCGCCCGACTTTGTTTCTGGCGCAGCTCTCCAATCTGCTCGCCGGCAACATCTCCATCGTCCACAAGGTGACGGGATCGTCCAGGACGTTCATGGGCGAGGAAGGGGCCGGCGTCGCCGCTGTCGAGACGGCTGCCGCGCGCATTCGCTCCGGACAGTCGACGCATATTCTGGTCGGCGGCGCCTTCCAGACCGAACATTCCGACATGCTGCTCGGCTATGAACTGGCCGGCTATCTGCATCGGGGTCCGTGGAAGCCGGTCTGGCAAAGACAGGGGGCCGAGGGTGGCGGCCTCGTCACCGGCTCCGGCGGCGCGTTCCTGGTGCTGGAACAGCGCGAACACGCGCAAAACCGCGGCCGCAAGATCTATGCCGAGCTCGGGCCGGTCGTCTCCGGCCGCGCGCGGCGCTCGCGCGGCGAACTCGACGCCGAGATCGCGACACTGCTCAAACAGGCAGCTCTCCCCAGCGGCAAGCTGCTTGCCCTGTCGGGCGCTTCCGGCGCACACACGGCAACATCAGCCGAGAAGGCGGCGCTCGACACCAATCCGGCGATATCAACGCGCGGCTTTGCGACGCTGACCGGGCATATGAAGGAAGCGCAGTTTCCGTTCGCTGTGGCGCTTGCGGCACTTGCCGTCGACCGCAAGGCCGCCTACCCCGTTTTCGACGCCGCGGCCGAGAAGCCGTTCGAAGGCATTCCCGAAGCCGTGCTTGCAACAGCGATCGGCTATCACCAATTCGAGGGCATGGCGCTGGTCAACGCCGCGTAGGGCGACCAGGCTGAATGCTGCAAAGACAAACGGTCGAGGGCTACCGAATGGCCAATCTCAGAGATCATATGGGCAGGCCCATTGTCGCCGTCACCGGCATTGGCGTTGTGACGTCGCTTGGCGTGGGCAAGACCGACAATTGGGCAGCGCTGACGTCTGGCAAGTCGGGCATCCATCCGATCACCCGCTTTCCCATCGATCAACTGAACACCCGTATTTCCGGCATGGTCGATTTCCTGCCGTCGAGTTCGAAAGGCGCGAGCCCCCTCACCTACGAACTGGCCGAGCTTGCTGGCATCGAAGCGGTGGCCGAGTCTGGCATCGATTCAAGCGATTTCGGCGGACCGCTCTTCCTCGCCTCGCCGCCCGTCGAACTCGACTGGGCCGATCGCTTTTCGCTCTACAATTCCGACAAGAACACGGATGAAACTGCCGCCGAAAGACTGCTTCGAGTGGCGCGCGGCTTGAAAGAGCTGGACATTTTCGAGACCACCCAGTTCGGTTCGATCGCCGATCGTCTTGCCGATCGCCTGGGCACTCGCGGCCTGCCGATCACGCTATCAACGGCTTGCGCTTCGGGCGCCACCGCCATCCAGCTCGGCGTCGAGGCGATCCGGCGCGGCGAATGCGATCGTGCGCTGTCGATCGGCGCCGATGGTTCGGCGACCGCCGAAGCCCTGATCCGGTTCTCGCTGCTTTCAGCGCTTTCCACCCACAACGATATTCCCGAAAAGGCATCAAAGCCGTTCTCCAGGGACCGCGACGGCTTCGTGCTGGCCGAGGGCTCTGGCGCGCTTGTGCTGGAATCGCTTGAGGCGGCATTGGCTCGCGGAGCGACCGTTCTTGGCATCCTGGGCGGTTGCGGCGAAAAGGCCGACGACTTCCACCGCACCCGCTCGAAGCCGGATGCTTCACCGGCCATCGCCGCGGTTCGGGCGGCGCTGGCCGATGCGGGCCTCAGCGAAGACGAGATCGACTATGTCAATGCTCACGGCACTTCGACGCCGGAGAACGACAAGATGGAACACCTCGCGCTGTCGACCGTGTTTGGCGATCGCATCGGCTCGATGCCGGTCTCGTCCAACAAGTCGATGATCGGTCACACGCTGTCGGCGGCCGGTGCCGTCGAGGCGGCATTTTCGCTGATGACCATGCGCGAAAGCGTCATTCCGCCGACCATCAACTATGACAATCCCGACCCGGCAATCGTGCTCGACGTGGTGCCGAACAAGAAGCGCAATGCCGAGATCGGCACGGTTTTGTCGAACTCGTTCGGCTTCGGCGGCCAGAACACTTGCCTTGTCATGGCGCGGGAACCGGTCTAAGCGAGCCACCTCAGCTCCAACAGAACCGACAGGCCTTATGCGCGCACTGCAACTTATCGAGGACCGCCGTCTTGAAACGGTGGACCTGCCGCCCCCGCCGCCCCCCGCACTCGGCGAGGTCACGCTGCGCATCAAGGCGGTGGCGCTGAACCATATCGACGTCTGGGGCTGGCGCGGCATGGCCTTCGCCAAGCGCAAGCTGCCGCTGGTCGTCGGCGCCGAAGCCTCCGGCGAGGTCGAGGCCGTCGGCCCCGGCGTCTCCAGCCTGCTTCCCGGCCAATTGGTGTCGATCTACGGCGCGCGCACCTGCGGCCTCTGCCACGCCTGCCGCGAAGGCCGCGACAATCTCTGCGAGCATGTCTCGGGCGTGCACGGCTTCCATCTCGACGGCTTTGCCCAGGAGAAGATCAACCTGCCGGCGCGCCTGCTCGTCCCCGCCCCGCCCGGCGTGACCGATGTCGGCGCGGCCGTCGCGCCCGTCACCTTCGGCACGGTCGAGCACATGCTGTTCGACAATGCGAAGCTGCAGCCCGGCGAGACGATCCTTATCCACGCCGGCGGCTCGGGCATCGGCTCGGCCGCGATCCAGCTCGCCAAGCGCATGGGCTGCACCATCATCACCACGGTCGGCTCGAACGACAAGATCGACAAGGCCAGGGCGCTCGGCGCCGACCATGTCATCAATTACCGCGACGACCGTTTCGAGGGCGTCGTACGCAAGCTGACCAAGAAGAAGGGCGTCGATGTCGTCTTCGAACATGTCGGCGCCGACACCTTTGCCGCCTCGATGCTGTGCCTGAAGCGCGGCGGCCGCCTGGTCACCTGCGGCTCGACCTCCGGCGTGTCGACGCAGATCAACCTGATGCAGCTTTTCCAGCAGCAGTTGAAGCTGTTGGGCTCGTTCGGCTGCCGCATGGAGAACATGGCCAACGCCATGCAGAAGATGGCGGCGGGACATGTCGCTCCGGTGATCGACACCGAAGTGGAATTCGACGGTATCGACGCTGCGCTCAAGCGCATGGAAGGCCGCGACGTGTTCGGCAAGATCATCCTGCGCGTTTCCTAGAGCATGATCCCAAAAAGTGGGTACCGGTTTTTGGAAAAGATCATGATCCAACAAAAGGTTAGATCAGCATGACGATTCAACGAAACGTCATGGTGATCTAGCTCAATGGTCGGCACGGTGTTCAAGAAAGCCCGCCGGGACTTCATGTTCCGCTATGGCAGGCGACTGCGCCAGCTGGAGCACTGGCTGGTTGCGCGCGCGGCGATGACGATCATCTCGCTGCTGCGCCTCTTGCCCGCCGACAAGGCGCTCAATTTTGCCGACCGCGCCGCCCGCCGCATCGGTCCGCGTGTCGGGCGCCACCGCGTCGCTGTCAACAATCTGCGCCTTGCCTACCCCGAAAAGAGCGATGCCGAGATCGAGGCCATTGCGCTCGACATGTGGGGCAACATGGCCCGCCTCGCCGCCGAGTACATCTTCCTCGATGCACTTTTCGACTACGATCCCGATGCGACGACGCCCGGCCGCGTCGAAGTTGGCGGCGCCGATCATTTCAAGCACATCGCCACCGAGCAGAAGCCGCATATCCTGTTCACCGGCCATCTCGGCAATTTCGAGCTGTTGCCGGTCGCCGCCGCCACCTTCGGCATGAAGATCACGGCGCTGTTTCGCCCGCCTAACAACCCTTATCTCGCCGACTACATCCATTCGACGCGGCGTTCGAGCATGGGCGCCCTGCTGCCCTCTTCGACCGGGGCCTCGTTCGCATTAGCGTCCATTCTCGAAAATGGCGGCAATATCGGCGTTCTGGTCGACCAGAAATTCTCAAGCGGGCTGGAGACGACCTTCTTCGGTCGCCCATGCCAGAGCAATCCGGTTCTGGGCATGCTCGCCCGCCACTATGACTGCGACGTCTATCCCGCCCGCTGCGTCAGGCTGCCCGGCAACCGTTTCCGTCTCGAGATCGAGGACAAGCTGACTTTGCCGCGCAATGAGAGCGGCAGCGTCGACGTGCCGGCTACCACGCAACTGCTCGCCGATGTGGTCGAGCGCTGGGTTCGCGAGGATCCCGGGCAGTGGATGTGGTTCCACAAAAGGTGGGAAATATCAGGACGGCGTCGCCGCCGACGCGGGCAAACCAAGGACGCTGCCGGCCAGCGGCAGCGTCAGTCCTAGAGTTTCGTCCAGACTTAGTTCGTCACCACGATCCGGGTGTTGCCGTAGCCGACTTCCTTCACCATCGCATAGAAGGTCGCGGCATTGGCCGTGTGCAGCCGCACGCAGCCATGTGAAGCCGGCCGCCCGAGCTGCCTGACCGCGCCGGTGCCGTGGATGGCATAGCCGCCGCGGAAGAAGACCGAGTATGGCATCGGCGACATGTCGTATTTGCGCGAATACCACATCCTGGCCGTCCATTGCGGCCGATAGCTGCCGCGCGGGGTGATGTAGCCTTTGCGCGCGGTGGAGACGCTCCAGCGGTAAAGCACCTGGCCGTGCCGGCTGACGGTCATGGTCTGCGACGAGACATCGATGTTGGCGACCAGCGAGGCCGCCTTGCTTTCGATGGACGAGCCGAACAGCATTGCAGCAAACGCTGCCGCCATGAGAACGATTTTAGTCATGAGATCAAACCCCTTTGATGCCCCTTGCCTGCTCTGTCATCACGCGATTTTTCATCTTTTTAACGACATGTGAGTGATCTAACACACACTCCTTGATGAAATCGCCAATCCAAAGCAGAGAATTTGAACGATTTTCCCGCAATAGTTGCCGCCGCGACACGTAGTTTCCGCGCCAATGTCGTGACGCTTGCAAAAACCACCACTTGCCTGCTCAACTCCCGGCATGAACGAACGACTCTTCAAAGCCATCGACGCCCGTACCGATGACCTGGTCCAGCTTACCGCCGACCTGATCCGTTTTCCGACCATCAACCCGCCGGGCGAAGCCTATCGTCCCTGCGCCGAGTACATTGCTGCCCGGCTAGGCAAAAGCGGCTTCGAAACCGAATTCATCCGCGCCGAAGGCACGCCCGGCGACACCGAGCGCTATCCACGCGTCAATGTCGTCGCCCGCTTCGACGGCCGCTCGCCCGGCGCCTGCGTTCATTTCAACTCGCATATCGATGTCGTCGAAGCCGGCGAAGGCTGGAGCATCGATCCCTTTGCCGGCGTGGTGAAGGACGGCAAGGTCTACGGCCGCGGCGCCTGCGACATGAAGGGCGGCCTCGCCGCCTCGATCATCGCCGCCGAAGCCTTCATGGAGGTTTTCCCCGACTTTCCCGGCGCCATCGAGATCTCCGGCACCGTCGATGAGGAGTCCGGCGGGTTCGGCGGCGTCGCCCATCTGGCCAAGCTCGGCTATTTCTCCAAACCCAGGGTCGACCACGTCATCATCCCCGAGCCGCTGAACAAGGACCGCATCTGCCTTGGCCATCGCGGTGTCTGGTGGGCTGAGATCGAGACCAAGGGCGAGATCGCCCATGGTTCGATGCCGTTCCTCGGCGACAATGCCGTGCGCCACATGGGCGCTGTTCTGCAAGCCTTTGAGGACGAACTGTTTCCGGCGCTCGACCGCAAGGTGACGCGCATGCCGGTGGTGCCCGAAGGGGCAAAGCGCTCGACCATGAACATCAACTCGATCCATGGCGGCCAGACCGAGGATTTCCGTCCCGGCCTGCCCTCGCCCAATGTTCCCGACGCGTGCCGGCTGACCATCGACCGCCGCTTCCTGCTCGAGGAAGATCTTGCCACGGTCAAAAGCGAGGTGACCGACATCCTCGACCGGCTGAAGCGCGAGCGCAAAAAGTTCGACTACGAGATACGCGATCTGATGGAGGTGCTGCCGCTGATGACCGAGCGCGACGCGCCGGTGGTCAAGGCGGTGGCGCAAGGCATCATGGCGATTTTCGACCGCGAACCGGATTACGTCATTTCGCCAGGCACTTACGACCAGAAGCACATTGCCCGCATCGGCCACCTCTATGATTGCATCGCCTATGGCCCCGGCATTCTCGACCTTGCCCACCGGCCCGACGAATGGGTGGGCATATCGGACATGGTGGAGTCGGCGAAGGTGATGGCGATCGGGCTGAATGTGCTGCTCAGAGGCACGGCCGCGGACTGAACCGTCGGCTTTGTTGAAAAAACATTCCCCTCGGCGCCACCACAGAGCACGAAACGCAATTTACTCCTCTTCGAAATCACGCTTCTATTCCGACGGTTCGAGCATAGGGGAATTGCACGATGAAAATGTGGAAAGCCATTCTAGCCGCGGCAGCCCTGGCACTGGCTGCCAGCACCTCCGCATTCGCCGCACGCACTGATCTCGTCATCGGCATTCCGCTCGAGCCGCCGCATCTCGATCCGACTGCGGGCGCCGCCGCGGCGATCGACGAAGTGCTCTACGCCAACGTCTTCGAGGGCCTGACCCGCATCGGCCCGAACGGCGAAGTCCTGCCGGACCTTGCCGAAAGCTGGGCCATTTCCGACGACGGCAAGGTCTATACGTTCAAGCTGCACACCGGCGTCAAATTCCATGACGGCAGCGATTTCGATGCCGGCGATGTGAAATTCTCGCTCGATCGCGCCCGCGCCGACAATTCCGTCAACGCGCAAAAGGGCCTGTTTGCGGCAATAGACACGGTCGAAGTCGTCGATCCGGCAACGGTCAAGGTCACGCTCAAGAACCCGCAGGGCTCGTTCCTCTACAATCTGGGCTGGGGCGACGCGGTGATCGTTGCGCCTGAAAGCGCCGAGACCAACAAGGAAAAGCCCATCGGCACCGGGCCGTTCAAGTTCCAGTCCTGGGCCAAGGGCTCGTCGATCACGCTGGTGAAGTCGGACAATTACTGGGGCGCTCCGGTCTCCCTCGACAAGGCCGAGTTCCGCATCGTTCCGGATGCCGCGGCTGCCGTGCCGGCGCTGCTCTCCGGCGACATCCAGGCCTTTCCCTTCTTCGATCCCGACAGCGTCGCTCAAGTCAAGGACGACCCGCGTTTCAAAGTGGTGATCGGCGCGACCGAGGGCGAAACCATTCTGGCGATCAACAACAAGAAGCCGCCTTTCGACAAGCTCGAGGTGCGCCAGGCGATCTCCTTCGCGCTCGACCGCAAGGCGATCATCGACGGCGCCTCGGCTGGGCTCGGCGTGCCGATCGGCTCGCACATGTCGCCCGCCAGCAAGGCCTATGTCGACCTCACCGGCCTCTATCCGCACAATGTCGACAAGGCCAAGGAGCTGCTGAAGCAGGCCGGTCTGGAAAACGGCTTCAAGGCGACGCTGAAACTGCCGCCGCCTTCCTATGCCCGGCTTGGCGGCGAGATCATCGCCTCCGAGCTGCGCGATGTCGGCATCGACCTTGAGATCATTCCGGTCGAATGGGCGCAGTGGCTGGACCAGGTGTTCACCAAGAAGGATTACGACCTGACCATCGTCTCCCACACCGAGCCCAACGACATCGATATCTATTCGCGCAAGGATTATTACTTCAACTACGACAACCCGGCCTTCGACAAGATCATCGCCGAGCTGAACCTCACCTCCGACGACGCCAAGCGCAAAACGCTGCTCGGCGAAGCGCAGAAGATCCTGGCCGACGATGCTGTGGTCGGCTTCCTCTACGAATTGCCGAAGGTTGGGGTATGGGACGCCAAGCTGCAGGGGCTGTGGGAAAACGCGCCGATCCAGGCGAATGACCTGACCAAGGTGAAGTGGACGGATTGACCGCCTACCTCCTCAAACGCCTCGCCATCGCCATCGCGACGCTGATCCTGGCCTCGATGGTGGTCTTCGCCGTGCTGGAGATCCTGCCCGGCGATCCGGCACGGCTGATGCTTGGCCTGAACGCCAGCGCCGAGCAGGTCGAGCTGCTGCGCAACCAGATGGGTCTCAACGCGCCGCTCGTCCTGCGTTACCTCAACTGGGTTGGCGGCCTGCTCAGCCTCGATTTCGGCCGCTCCTACACCTATTCGGTGCCGGTCATCGACCTTGTGCGCGAGCGCATGGCGGTGTCGCTGCCGCTGGCGCTCATCGCGCTGGCGCTGTCGACCATCATTGCCATCCCGGTCGGGCTCTATTCCGCCAGCCGGCGCGGCCGGGCCGGCGACAGCATCGCCATGGGCGCCGCCCAGCTCGGCGTCGCCATCCCGAATTTCTGGTTCGCGCTGATGCTGATCTACCTCTTTGCCGTCTGGCTGCGGCTGGTGCCGGCCGGCGGCTTCCCCGGCTGGAGCGCCGGTGTCTGGCCCGCGCTGAAATCGTTGCTGTTGCCGGCCGTAGCACTTGCCCTGCCGCAGGCGGCGATCCTGGCCCGTGTTGCCCGCTCAGCACTGATCGAGGTGCTGAACGAGGACTATATTCGCACCGCCCGCGCCAAGGGCCTGCCCTACCGCGCGGTGCTGTGGCGGCACGCACTGCGCAATGCGATGATCCCGGTGCTGACCATTCTGGGCCTGCAATTCGCCTTCCTGCTTGCCGGCACCATCATCATCGAGAACGTCTTTTATCTCCCCGGCCTCGGACGGTTGGTGTTCCAGGCGATCACCCAGCGCGACCTGATCGTCGTCGAAAGTATCGTCATGCTGCTGGTCGTCGCCGTCATTGCGGTCAACCTCGTCGTCGATATCTCCTATGCGATCGTCGATCCGCGCCTGAGACACCGGCAATGACGCTGCACATCGACATCCCCGAGGAGACGTTGGGCAGCATCCTGGCCAAGGCGTTCCGCAACCGCTCCTTCCTCATCGGCTTCGCCATCACGGTGCTGGTGGCTGCAATGGCTGTTATCTCCTATGTCTGGACGCCCTACGACGTGACCAAACTGGTGATCTCGGACAAGAACCTCGCACCCTCTTCGGCGCACTGGTTCGGCACCGATCATTTCGGCCGCGACATCCTGTCGATGATCATGGTCGGCGCCAGAAACTCGATCGCCGTGGCGCTGGTCGCGGTCGGCATCGGCATGGGCATCGGCGTGCCACTCGGCGCCTTTGCCGCGGCGCGCGGTGGCCTTTTCGACGAAGCGCTGATGCGGCTGAACGACCTCGTCTTCGCCTTCCCGGCGCTGCTGTCGGCGATCATGATCACCGCCATCTTCGGACCGGGCGCGATCAACGCCATCATCGCCATCGGCATCTTCAACATTCCGGTGTTTGCGCGCGTGGCGCGGGCCGGAGCGCTGGCGATCTGGCCGCGCGAATTCATCCTCGCCGCGCGCGCCGCCGGCAAGAGCAAGACGCAGATTACAATCGAACATGTCCTGCCCAACATCGCCACCATGCTTCTGGTGCAAGGCACCATCCAGTTCGCGCTCGCCATCCTGGCCGAAGCCGGCCTCTCCTATGTCGGCCTCGGCGCCCAGCCGCCAATGCCGAGCTGGGGCCGCATGCTGTTCGACGCGCAGACGCGCATGGTGGTTGCGCCGTGGATGGCGATCTTCCCTGGCATGGCCATCGTCGTCTCCGTGCTCGGCCTCAATCTGCTCGGTGACGGCATCGCCGACATACTCGACCCGAAATCGCGGCGGCAGCGATGAGCCTGCTGGAGATAGAAAACCTGTCGCTGGCGATCGGCGACACGCCGATCCTCAAAGGGATCGAACTCTCCGTTGCGCCCGGCGAGGTGATGGGGCTGGTCGGCGAATCCGGCTCCGGCAAGTCGATGACGGCGCTGACCATCATGCAGCTTCTGCCGCATGCCGCGCGCGCCAGCGGGCGCGTCTCCTTCGACGGCATCGACATCCTTGCGGCCACAGAAGACCAGATGTGCGCGCTGCGCGGCGACGACATCGGCATGGTCTTCCAGGAGCCGATGACGGCGCTCAATCCCGTGAAGACCATCGGCGAGCAGGTCGCCGAAGGCATACGCTGGCACACCAAGGCAAGCCGTGCCGAGGCCGAGGACCGGGCGCGCAAAATGCTCGACCGCGTCGGCCTGCCCGAAGCGAAGTTTCCGCTGTCGCGCTATCCGCACGAACTGTCGGGCGGCCAACGCCAGCGTGTCGTCATCGCCATTGCCTGTGCGCTGAAGCCAAAACTGTTGATCGCCGACGAGCCGACCACCGCACTCGACGTCGTGCTGCAGGCGCAGATCCTCGATCTGCTGCGCGGCCTTGTCAGCGAAAACCGCATGGGCCTGCTGTTGATCTCGCACGACCTCGCTGTCGTGACCGAGATGGCCGACCGCATCACCATCCTGCGCCATGGCGAGGTGATGGAGTCCGGCGACACCGCGCAAACCCTGTCGGCGCAGCTTCATCCGTATACGCGCCAACTGGCGCAGGCCTCGATGCATGTGCCGGCGCGCGCCAAGGTACACGCTGCCGGATCGGCCAAGCCGCTGCTTGAGGTCGAAGGCGTGACGCGAGATTATCCGGGCCGGCGTACTTCCCTGTTCAAGGCTGCGCCTTCAATCCGCGCTGTCGACGACGTCTCCTTGTCGCTCGCGCCGGGCCAATCGGTGGCGCTGGTCGGCCGCTCCGGCTGCGGCAAGTCCACGCTGGCCCGCATGATCCTGGCACTCGACAAATCGACATTGGGAACGATCCGCTTTCGCGGCGAGACCATCACCGGCAAAAGCGAGGCGGAGCTCAAAGCCGCTCGGCGCGACATGCAGGTGGTGTTCCAGGATCCATACGGCTCCTTCGATCCGCGCCAGAAGGTCGCAAAACTGGTCGCCGAACCGCTGCATGTGCTGGAGAAGAAACCGACACCGGCCGAGCGACGCGAGATGGTGGCGCATGCGCTGCACGAGGTCGGCCTCGGCATCAGCGACATGGACAAGTATCCGCATGAATTTTCAGGCGGCCAGCGCCAGCGCCTGTCGATCGCCCGCGCCATCATCACCCGCCCGAAGCTGGTGGTCGCCGACGAACCGGTCTCCGCACTCGATGTCTCGATCCGCGCCCAGATCCTCGATCTGTTCGCCGAGCTCAACCAAAAACTCGGCGTCGCCTATCTCTTCATCACCCACGATCTGACCGTCGCCCGCGCCATCACCGATGAGGTGCTGGTCATGCATGACGGCAAGATTGTAGAGCGCGGCAAGACCGGCGATGTGCTCGACCATCCGCAGTCGGAGGCAGCCAAGGCGCTGGTCGCGGCCGCTCCCGATTTGCACCGGGCAATCGCCCGGCGCATGCGGGAACAGGGGTGAGCAGCCGGAAGGGTTGCGGATGCTGCGGGGATCCGGAAGGCCCGGATCATCTGAAATGGGCTTCCTGTCTTGCTTCGCCAAACGAAGCATCCACTTGAGGCAAATGGATCAGGCTGCGGTTGTGCGGGAGTGGTGTTGTCTCCGGATGCCCCATAGCAGGAAGATTGCAATAATCACCCCAACCGGAAAGCCGCTGGGCTGCATCACGAAGGACGCGACCAGCATCCAGACCAGCAGGCCCCATCCAACGAAAGCCGGCACGATGGTGCATCTTTTGGCCAGATCGACCAACATATAGCCGACAAGAAACAGCGGCACCGCACAGCTGCCAAGTGTCGACCAAAACGCGGCGCCGCTGACAGCAAGCGGCGAGCTCTGGGCGGCAAATGGCTGCCAATGATCCAATGTCCACAGGTTGAGCTTCATCCAGCCGGCAAACTCGCCACGTGCGTCCATGCCAAGGGCAATCATGTGGATGACGCCAAGCGCCATCAATGCAAATCCGCTCCATCTCACCATCGTCATGCTTTCTGCCCGAGGCTCTTCAACCGCCATCAACGGCGTGCTACCACCGTCCATACGGCAGCGTATGTACCAATGCCGAGGTGATTTGTCCATACGGCTGCGTATGGACTGCTATGGCGAGGGATGCTTGTCTTGAACCGCAAAACCACTGAGCTTTCCCGCATCGACTGGGTGCAGGCTGCACTTGGCGCCCTGGCGCAAGGCGGGATCGAGTCCGTCAAGGTGGAGCGTCTGGCCAAGACATTAGGTGTCAGCAAGGGCTCGTTTTACTGGCACTTCAAGGATCGTGGAGATCTGCTCGCCGCCATGCTCGATTTCTGGGCAGAAGAATTCACATCGCATCTGATTGAGAAGATCGCCGCGTTCTCAACCCCTCGTGAGAGGTTGGAAAATCTGGCGGATGAATCTCTCATTGCCACGGTCGGGACGGTCGATGTCGCGATGGCCGAAAGCGCACTGCGTTCGTGGGCGTCGCAGGATGCCAGCGCGAGCGCCTTTACGGCAAAAGTCGATGCGGCGCGCATTGATTATCTGGTCAAGGAACTGGTCCTGCTTGGCGCTTCAGGAGACCGCGCACTCTCCCTCGCCAAAGGCATCTATCTCGCATTGATCGGCCTGTTCGCGGCGCGCGGATCCACCCCGGAATTGGCGGAAAACGGGGCGTTCAAGGCGCTTCTTGCCATCATACTGGATGATGTACAGGGCAAAGCCCGCAGCCGTTGACGCGCCGGCTGAGGCCATTCAACGCGCCCTGCACCGTCGAAAGCTCAATTGGGCAAGCTCAGCCTTCCGGCTTCACCACATCGACCGGGCTGATGTCGAGCAAATCGAGCGTGCGGCGGAGCAGCCGCACCTCGCTCTCGGCCAGCTTGGAATCGGCTTTGGCGATCTCCGCCATGTGGAGCGCCAAGAGCTTGCGCCGCTCGATGTCGAGATCGCGGAACTGGGCGATGGCCTGCGAGCCGTTGGTCTCGTAGCCGAACTCGTTGAGATATTCGATGACGCTGTCGATGCTGGCTTCCGGAATGCCGAAAGCGTCCTTGCAGATGCGCCGGAAGGCGACCATTTCGCTCTCCGACACCGAACCGTCGGCCAGGATCATGCGAAACAGCATCAACAGTTCCGCCGACAGCACCGGGTCGTCGGCGACCTTGCGCACGCCGGGGTCACCGTCGAAGACCGAAAGTATCTTGTCGAGCAAAGCCATCGCCACAAACGTCCCTTTTCCTGAGTCCGTCCATACCTAGCGCGGAATCGGTCTTGCGCAAACCAGGGAGCCGTGATCGAAGGCGCGGCATCCCCTTTCCCGCCGGACTGCTTGAAAAACTTGATGTTCGACCTCGCCACCCAGACCGTTGTGATGCTGGCCTTCGCCGCCTTTGCAGCCGGCTTTGTCGATTCGATTGCCGGCGGCGGTGGCCTGATCACCATTCCAGCATTGCTGCTAGCTGGCTTCCCGCCGGTCCCGGCACTTGGAACCAACAAGCTGCAGGGTATTTTCGGCACCGCTTCGGCGACCATCCATTACGCCATGAATGGCCATGTCGATCTGCGCCGCCAGCTTCCGTCAGCCCTGCTCGCCCTTGCCGGCAGTGCCGTCGGCGCTTTGCTGGCGGCGTTCGTGCCGGGCGATGTCTTGCGAGCGCTGCTGCCGGTGCTGTTGATCGCCATCGCGATCTACTTCGCCGTAAAACCCAATATGAACGATGTCGACCGCGCCGAGCGCCTGTCGCCCTTCCTGTTCGGGTTGACTGTCGCACCCGCGGTCGGCTTTTACGACGGCCTGTTCGGGCCGGGTGCCGGCTCCTTTTACATGCTGGCCTTCGTCAGCCTCGCCGGCTTCGGCGTGCTGAAGGCGACAGCGCACACCAAGCTGCTCAATTTCGCCTCCAACATTGGCGGCTTCATCGTCTTTGCCGTCGCCGGCGTCGTCTACTGGAAGATCGGCCTGATGATGGGCGTCGCCCAGTTCCTCGGCGCGCGGCTCGGCGCCAGCCTTGCCATCCGCATCGGCGCCCAGCTGATCAAGCCGCTGCTGGTCATCATCTGCCTGGCGCTGGCGATCAAGCTGCTGGCCGATCCGGCCAACCCATTGCGCCAGCTCATTGGTGTATAAGCCGACGCCCTGATAGAATGTGGCCGTACGAATCATGTTGGAGGAGCCACACATGAATCTTAGCGCACCCACTCAGCTTATTTTTATCATTTCCGTTGTGATCGCCATCATCGGCGTACTCGCCGCGCTTAACGTTCTCGCGTTCATTCCCTTGGCATCGGTCTGGATTGTCCTCATCGGCTACATCGTGCTTGCCGCCGGCTGCATGATGCGCGGGGCCTAAGTACCCGCCCCTTAGACAATGGAAGCGCCCGGCCAAACACCGGGCGCTTTTGATTCCAGCCATTTTCGATTCAGGCACCCTTTTTTGATTCGGGCACCCCTTTTTGATTCAGGATTGAGGGTCTGCTAGATTTGACCGGCAAGGGATGGCCGATGCCGATCGAGATGCAACGCCGCCAGGAAGAGGACCACTCCGTCGCCGGGCGCTTCGAGATGCGCCGGCGGGCTCCGCCAGCTGCGCTCGAAGGTATTGTGTCTGACATTTGCGGCTATCGCGAAACCGCGCCCGGCCATTTCCGCAACATCGAATATGCCTCGCTGACCGTGCCGCTGGTGATCAGCTTCGCCGAACCTTTCGCCATCGGCCTGGGCCGCAACCCCGGCGACAATGACCGTTTCGCCAGTTTTGCCGCCGGCCTGTTTGCCGGCCCGGTGATCATCGAATCCTTCGGCGCCGCCTGCTGCGTGCAAATCAATTTCACCCCGCTTGGCGCGCGCCGGTTCTTCGGCCAACCGATGAGCGCACTGGCCGACAGCATGATCGTGCTCGACGACGTGCTTGGCGCGCAGGGCTTGGCGTTGCGCGAACGGCTTGGCAACGCGCCGGACTGGGCGGCGCGCTTCGACCTCGCCGAAGCTTTCGTCACCGACCGTCTCGGCACAGCTACCGATACGCCGCCTGAAATTGCCTGGGCCTATGACCGTATCGTTACCTCAGGCGGCCGGACGCGCATTGCCTCCATCGCCGAGAAACTGGGCTGGAGCCGCAAGCATCTCGCCGGCAGCTTTTCCAATGCAATCGGCATCGGTCCGAAGACGCTGTCGCGCATCGTCCGCTTCAACCGGGCGCTCGGCCTGTCGCGGCACGAGACCACCGGCTGGGCCGATATCGCCGCCGATTGCGGCTATGCCGACCAGGCGCATCTGGTGCGCGAGTTCCGTCAGCTTGCCGGCGATCCGCCAACGGCGCTGAGGTAACATTTCTTCAAGACGGCAGGACGGCCTTCGAACAGAGTGGGTCATCGACCGACCCAAATGAAGGAGGTTTCCATGCCCGCCACCAATGAAGCACCCCGGCTCTACCCGGCACTCCGCTACAAAAATGCAGGAAAAATGATCGACTGGCTGTGCGAGGCCTTCGGCTTCGAAGTCCGCGCCCGCTATGGCGAGGGCGAGATCGTGCACCATGCCGAACTCACCTTCGGCTCCTCGATGATCATGCTGGGCACGGCGCGCAGCGACGACTACGGCAAGATGGTCGGCGAACCCGGCTCCGGCGGCGGCAAGTCGATCTATGTCGCCGTCGACGATGCCGACGCCGCCCATGCCAGGGCCAAAAAAGCCGGCGCAACGATCATCCAGGAGCTGACCGACCGCGACTATGGCAGCCGCGAATTCATCTGCCGGGATCCCGAGGGCAATGTCTGGTCGATCGGGACGTATTGGCCGAAGGCTGGCGAGAAGGCGTGACTACCATCGTTTCGTCAGGCCCCTCAGCTTCGTCATCCTAGGGTGGAGCAGTCGCGAAGCGACGTCGCGGAAACCCTAGGATCCATGCCATGACGGTCGCCAAAGAACGCAGCGGCTCAGAATGAAGGTCGTGCTCACCAGAGCCGGTTCTGCACCGTAGCATCGCACACACGTCGCGGCATGGATCCTCGGGTCTGCGCCGCGTCGCTTCGCTCCTTGCTCCGCCCGTGGATGACGAAGCGATGGGCGTCTTCGCTAATCGCAAAGGTATGTGGTCCGCTAGGCGCTCTAGCGCGCCAACCCAAATATGGCATCGCAGTCGAGGTGGACCTCCAGTTCGGCTGCGATGTCGTCCAACGCCCTTTCCACCTCGGCGCGATAGTCGATGCCGCCGCCTTTGACGCCGAGGCTTTCCAGGAATCGCGCCCGAAAGGCGTCGGCGGAAAACAAGCCGTGCAGATAGGTGCCAAAAACCTTGCCGTCGGCAGAAATCGCACCGTCATCCATGCCGTTGATCACAGCCGACGGCCGCGCCATATCCGGCCCGGTGGTCCGGCCGAGATGGATTTCATAGCCGTCGAGCGGCAGGCCGAACGACACCGAGCGGGCGCTGACATTGCGCACCGTCTTTTCCGGTTCCATCACCGTCTCGATGTCGAGCAGGCCTAGGCCTTCGGTCTCGGTGACGCTGCCTTCGATGCCGTCGGGGTCGCGCACCGTTCTGCCCAGCATCTGGAAACCGCCGCATATGCCGACGACATGGCCGCCGCGCCTGCGGTGGGCGAGGAGATCGCGATCCCAGCCATTCTCCCGGAACTTTATGAGATCGCCGATCGTCGACTTCGAGCCTGGAATGACCACCAGCCCGGCATCCTTAGGCAGGCGCTGACCCGGCGGCACGAACACCACCTCGACCTGCGGTTCGGCCTTGAGCGGATCGAGATCGTCGAAATTGGCGATGCGGCCAAGCATCGGCACGGCGACTTTCAACGCCCGTTTGTCACCCGAAGCCAGCCGTTCGAGCACGACCGAATCCTCCGACGGCAACCGCGCCGCCACTTTCAGCCATGGCACCACGCCAAAACAGCGCCAGCCGGTGAAGTTCTCGATTGCCCTGATGCCGTCGTCGAACAGCGAGACATCGCCGCGGAACTTGTTGATGAGATAGCCGACGATCATCGCGCGATCCTCTTCCGGCAAAATCAGATGCGTGCCGGCGACCGAAGCGATGACGCCGCCGCGATCAATGTCGCCGACCAGGATCACCGGCACATTGGCGCGCGTGGCAAAGCCCATATTGGCGATGTCGCGGCTGCGCAGATTGATCTCCGCCGGCGACCCCGCGCCCTCGACGATGACCAGATCGGCGCCCTCGCCGACCTTCGCCCAGGAGTCCAGCACGGCATCCATCAGACCTGCTTTCATCGTCTGGTAGTCGCGCGCCCGCGCCTCGCCAAACACCTTGCCCTGGACGATCACCTGCGAACCGATGTCGCTCTGCGGTTTCAGCAGGACCGGGTTCATATGCACGGTGGGTTTTACGCCACAGGCCAGCGCTTGCAGCCATTGCCCACGGCCAATCTCACCGCCGCCGCTGTCGTCGCCCGGAATGTCGGCGACGGCGGCGTTGTTCGACATGTTCTGCGGTTTGAACGGCCTCACCTTCAGCCCGCGGTTCCTCGCCGCGCGGCAGAGCCCCGCCACCAGTACCGTCTTGCCGACATCCGAGCCCGTGCCTTGCAGCATGATCGCCTTGGCCATCAGCCCCTGCCCTGCATTGCGGTTCCGGTGATTGTGGATTTCTGCGCCAGCGGCCCGCCACGCCAGATGTAGAGCGCCAGCAGCGGCTCGCTGCCGGTGAGCATGGCGTGGTTGACGTTGGAAACGTGATGGATCACCTCGCCCGCCTGCCGCTTGCGAAATCCGCCTTCGCCCATGCGCCAATCCGTGCCGCCGGTCAGCGGAATATAGATCTCCTCCGCGACATGGTGGTGATCCGGATAAACGATATCGGGTCCGAGGATCAGCAGACCGGCCGCGACCGCGTCATTGACGAAATGGCCACGTGTGCCGAACATTTCCAGCCAGCCGTAATTGTCGATGAAGGCCTTGCCGAAATCCGACTCGCTGTAGGTCTGCCCCCAATGCAGTTCGTCGCGCTGCTGCGCCAGCAAATGCACCAGAGCTCTCGCATCCGGTGGCGTCAGCTCGGTGGCGCGGTCGAGGTGACGCAGACAGCCAAGCGGACGCGGCGCCAATGCGCGAGCCGGCATATTCCAGCCGATCCGGGCCACCGCATCCTGCACCAGCGCGCTGTCCACGCCCCGGAGGTAGGCATGGAAGCGGTCGAGCAATTCATCGAAATTTGTCGGCACTCAATGCTCCGTTGATCAATTCACGCACAGCCGCTGCGCGGCAGGCCGGGTTGCGCGGCGGCATCATTGGTCTAGATTGGGCGCCGCGCAAAGCCAAAAACAACAGGCCAGCAAGCCGCCCAAGGAAACACAGGGAGCACGCCATGGACGCCGCGGTCGATGCGAGCACCAGCCAGTTCGAACTCAACGAGGAGCAGCGCGCCATCCAGGAGATGGCCCAGGCCTTCGCCGCCGACCGCGTCGCGCCCAGCGCGCTCGAGTGGGACCGGGCAAGACACTTCCCCGCCGATGTGATCCGCGAGACCGGCCCGCTCGGCCTCGGCGGCATCTATGTCAGGGACGATGTCGGCGGCTCGGCACTCGGCCGGCTCGATGCCGTGCTGATCTTCGAGGCGCTGTCGCATGCCGATCCGGCCTTCTCGTCCTTCATCTCGATCCACAACATGGCGGCCTCGATGATCGACCGCTTCGGCAATGACGAGCAGCGCCAGCGTTTTTTGCCGAAACTGACCTCGATGGAATGGCTGGCAAGCTATTGCCTGACCGAACCGGGCTCGGGTTCCGACGCCGCCGCGCTGAAAACGCGCGCGGTAAAGAGCGGCGACGACTATGTGTTGAACGGCGCCAAGCAGTTCATTTCCGGCGCCGGCGACAGCGACCTCTATGTCGTCATGGCGCGCACCGGCGCCGACGGGCCGAAAGGCATTTCCACCTTCGTTGTCTCAAAGGATGCGCCCGGCCTTTCCTTCGGCGCCAACGAGCACAAGATGGGCTGGCACATGCAGTCGACCCGCCAGGTCATTTTCGAGGACTGCAAGGTGCCGGCGGCAAACCTGCTGTCGGGCGAAGGCGCCGGTTTCGGCATCGCCATGGCCGGCCTCGACGGCGGCCGCCTCAACATCGCGGCATGCTCGCTCGGCGGCGCGCAATCGGCGCTCGACAAGGCGCTGGCCTATACCAGCGAACGCAAAGCCTTCGGTTCGAAGATCAACCAGTTCCAGGCGCTGCAGTTCAGGCTGGCCGACATGGAAACCGAGCTGCAGGCGGCGCGAATCTTCCTCTATGCCGCCGCCTCGAAGCTAGACCGCAAGGCGCCGGACGCCGGCAAATGGTCGGCCATGGCCAAGCGTTTCGTCACCGACATCGGCTTCAACGTCGCCAACGAGGCCCTGCAGCTTCATGGCGGCTACGGCTATCTCCATGATTACGGCATCGAAAAACTGGTGCGCGACCTGCGCGTCCACCAGATCCTCGAAGGCACCAACGAGATCATGCGGGTGATTATCGCGCGGGCGCTGATTGGACGCTGACGGCAACAATTCGGGAGAAATCAATGAGCACTGTCGCCTTCATCGGCCTCGGCAATATGGGCAATCCAATGGCCGCCAATTTGGTCAAGGCGGGGCATACAGTGCACGGCTTTGATCTGATGCCGGAGAATCTGACAGTCGCGCGCGAGCATGGCGTGACGGTGATGGCCAATGCCATTGCCGCGGTGAAGGACGCCGATGTTGTCATCACCATGCTGCCTGCCGGCAAGCATGTGCTGTCGGTCTATGAGGACATCGCACCCAAGGCCAAGCCCGGTGCCCTGTTTATTGATTCCTCGACTATCGACGTCGAATCGGCCCGCAAGGCGCATGCCGTTGCAAAGAAACAGGGACTGCTTTCGATCGACGCGCCGGTCTCCGGCGGCACCGGAGGGGCTGCCGCAGGCATCCTCACCTTCATGGCCGGCGGCACGAAGGACGCCTTCGCAGCGGCCGAGCCGATCCTGAAGCCGATGGCCGGCCGCATCGTCCATTGCGGCGATGATGGCGCCGGACAGGCGGCGAAAATCTGCAACAACATGATGCTCGGCATTTCGATGATCGGCGTCGCCGAGGCCTTCGTTCTGGCCGAAAAGCTCGGCCTGTCGCACCAGGCGCTGTTCGACGTCGCCTCGACCTCGTCGGGCCAATGCTGGTCGCTGACCACCTACTGCCCGGTGCCAGGTCCCGTGCCGGCCTCACCCGCCAACCGCGACTACAAACCGGGCTTTGCGGCTGCCCTGATGCTGAAGGACCTGAAACTGGCGCAGGAAGCCGCCCAAAGCGCCGGCGCGGTGACGCCGATGGGTGCCGAGGCAGCCCAGCTTTATGCGCTGTTCAACGCGCAGGGAAATGGCGGCGCGGACTTTTCCGGCATCATAAACTTCCTGCGCGGCAATGCTCTATAAGTTTCGAAATTTACAGCACTTTTCTCGATATTTCTTGCACGGAAAAAGCTGCAAATTTAGATTTGCTTAAGCTCTCGATAACCCGGCGGTAACGATGTGCCTATACAACGGATGGCGAGGCGGACATATCGCATCCGCCCGGCGCTCCGGATCAGGTCTCGCGTACCGGAGCCCGTAAGTTTCGCAAGTGTATTGTTGGCGAAACGCCATGCGTATCTGGCAAAGCCGCGTTCCCGATGGGGCGCGGTTTTTGCGTTTTGCGGACTTATACTGCGTGGTCTGAATTATATTCCGATTGCAGCATTCGGAATTGCCTCATGGTCTTCATTGACCAGCACGATCGGTGCGCCGACCCCTTCGACCCTGACGACAAGCAGGCGCATGCTCCATATGCCGGCTGTACGGATGGCATGCGAATACGCAGTGCCCTTTCCCTTTGCGCCGTGAATCGGAATGCTGAACCGGGCTTCACCGGAACCGTTGGCATCGACATTGATGCTGCCGCCAACCCAGTAATTGTCGGCCAGGTCATCGCCGATCGCCGCCTTGACGCGATCGTCGGCGCGTACGGCGTCCATGGTCATGTGATAGGCGTCGCTGCCTTTCATCAGGCGGGGAACGCTGACGACGGTGACGGCGACAAGGCCGAACCCGACAACCCAGACGATGAGCCCGGCGATCGCCCAGTTGCGTTGTGTCCTGCGGAAATGCTCGGCATCGCGCCATGAGCAATTTTCCCAGGCCCAGCGGCTGCCGCGCGCGCCCAACACGAAGATCATGACGATATTGACGAACGGCACCAGCGCCAGCAATGCGATGAACGTGCTGTTGCCGATGCCCCAGATCCAGTTGAGGAAAAACGCGCCCCAGTTCCAACGGTCGAGTTCGGGCGGAATTTCAGCGGGCTGGTTAAGCGGTTGTACTGCCATCATGTCCCCCGTCGGCAACGACTGTCGCGCGGGATTCTAGCGCAGGCGCCGCAAAACCGGAACGGTTTTCACCTCGCCGCCAGTTGAGCCGTGCGGGCTGGCCGAAAGCTGCCAATCTCAAGGTGTGCGACTGACCCAATGCTCCTCTGACCAACTCAAGCGCGCTTCTATGAAGGCACGCCTTGCCTATCGATCGACGTTGCTGGATGTTGACTAAAAATGGGGGCAGGACATGACTATATTGAATAGCATGCGGACAGCCCTTGCGGCTGTGGTATTGCTGGGGTGCTCTTCGGCATTTGCGGGGGTCGACGATCCCACCTGGAACCCGCCGCGCCGCTTCGATCATGCCTTCGCCGGCAAGCTGACCATCAAGCGTTTGCCTCCGCGGGAAGTCGAAAGAGCCTGTCGTGCGCTTTTCATGAAACACAAAATCCCGGTAGCGTCCCTCACCAACTGGCGCGGCTGTTCGCTTCCCGTGTCGAAACGCTCTTGCATAATTATCGTTGTGAACAAGACATTCATGCGCGCAACGCCAAAGGCGGTTATCCGGCACGAAGTCGGTCACTGCAACGGTTGGCCGGCAAACCATCCGAACTAATTCAGGTCGGCCGGGTGGAATCCCCGGATGCGATTGCATTTCTGCGGGCCTAGAGCAATTCCAAGAAAAGTGTGAGCGGTTTTCCCGGGAAAAAGCGCCTAGCGCTTTTCCCTTGGGAATTGCGTCAAACAAGGGAGATGGGTTCGCCGTTCCGTGAAACGGTGAAACGCTCTGGCCGCCGGCTTTCCCAAGGCTTGGCTTTATCCCTTGCTGGACAAGCGCCGAAAATTCGCCTTCACCGCGCGGCTGGCGGGCTTCAATGCAGCGTTGACCGAATTCGCCGCCGCGGTGCCGTTGAACAGCGACGGCGTGCGACCGGAAAGGACCTCCGGCCAGAAGCGCGCGGCGGACTGGAGCAGCGCAATCTGCGCGGCAAAAGCGCCTTCGGCAACTGCCGTGGTTTTTTCGTTGATGGCGCGTGCTGTCTCGGAGCCAAGGCCTCTGCCATTTTGTGCGTCGGCTGCCATCAGCGGCAGGCGCATGGCCATCACCAATGGCGCCAGCATCAGGTCGGCACCGATGGCGCCCGCTCCTCGCGTACGCGATCTTCTAGTGATCTTTTTCACGAACCCCTCAACTGCAGCCGGTCCCGCCGG
This sequence comes from Hyphomicrobiales bacterium, assembly GCA_900472295.1. Taxonomy (GTDB): domain Bacteria; phylum Pseudomonadota; class Alphaproteobacteria; order Rhizobiales; family Rhizobiaceae; genus Mesorhizobium. Next base: position 688,276 of record UCIA01000002.1, read on the forward strand.
CACAGACACTACGCGCGACGGCGGCTATCGTTCCCTGAAGTCAGACGTTGCACGGGGCACCATGATTGCAGGGCGCCCCGGCGATCGATCCGCCTACTTCTTGCGCAGATCCGCTTGCGCCAGATCGAGCGCCCTGGCGATGCGATCGCAGGCCATGTCGATCGTCTCGCGCGTCCAGATCAGCGGCGGCGACAGGATCATCGTGTCGCCGGTGGCGCGAAGCATCAGGCCTTGCGCGATCGCGTGGTCGCGAACGGTGACGGCAGCGCTGCCTGCCGGCAGGAAGCGCTCCTTGGTCGCCTTGTCCTTCACGATCTCGATCGCCCCCATCAGCCCGATCGAACGCACCTCGCCGACCAGATCGTGGCCGGCAATGCGCTCCTGCAGCGCCTGCGCGAAATACGGGCCGGTGTCGGTCTTGACCCGGTCGACGAGCCCTTCGCGCTCCATGATCTCGATGTTCTTCAGCGCCACCGCGCAGGCCACCGGATGCCCGGAATAGGTGTAGCCATGGTAGAACTCGCCGCCCTTTTCGACCAGCGTCGCCGCAACGCGGTCGCCGACCAGAAGTGCCGATAGCGGCTGATAACCCGAGGTAAGCGCCTTGGCGGTGGTGATGGTGTCGGGTTCGATGCCGAAGGTCTGCGCGGCAAACCATTCGCCGGTGCGGCCATAGCCGGTAATGACCTCGTCCAGCATCAACAACACATCATATTTGCGGCAGATGCGCTGCACTTCCGGCCAATAGCTCATCGGCGGGATTTTGACCCCGCCCGCCCCCATCACCGGCTCGCCGATGAAGGCGGCGACCTTGTCGGCACCTGCTTCGAGGATGGCGTCCTCGACCGCCTTTGCCGCGCGCAGGCCGAAATCATGGTCACTTTCGCCGGGCAGCGCCAATTCATAGGCATAAGGCATCATCACATGGACGATGTTGGGCACGGCGCCGCCAAGCTGCTTGTGCATCAAATCCATGCCGCCCAGTGAGGTGCCGGCGACGGTCGAGCCGTGATAGGCCGACTTGCGCGAGATGATGCGGTTCTTTTCCGGCTTGCCTTCAAGCGCCCAGAAATGGCGCACCAGCCGCAGCGCCGTGTCGTTGGCTTCCGAGCCGGAGGAGCCGTAAAACACCTGGGCGATGCCCTTCGGCGCCAGCTCCGCCAGCTTCTTCGACAGCAGCACCGGCGTCGGCGTCGAGCATTTGAAGAAGGAATTGTAGTAGGGCAATTCCTTCATCTGCGCGTAGGCCGCGTCGGCAAGCTCGTCGCGGCCATAGCCGACATTGACGCACCACAGCCCGGCCATGCCGTCGAGAATCTCCGTGCCGTCGGCATCGTAGATGAACGGGCCGTTGGCGTGGGTGATGATGCGCGAGCCGGTCTCGCGCAACTCCTTGTGGTCGGTGAACGGATGCAGATGATGCGCGGCGTCGATCTGCTGAAGCTGCTTCAGCGAATAGTTTTGGTAAGTCATGGGTTTGATCTTTCCTCTGGAATCAAACCGGCAAAGCTGCCGGGGCGAATTCGTCAGAGGATGACAGGCGGCGAATAACCGATGCGGGCGCATAGCCGCAAAAGCTCGGCGCGCAGCGTGCGCGGTGACGGCGTCACCGCGACCCCGAAGGCGCCAGATGTGCTCATGTAGACCATGGCGGCAGTCTATGCCGCCTGAGGCCCGGAATTCAAGCGCTGCCGCTCAACGCCTTTTGCAGGAAGACATATTTCATCGCCGTTTGCGCCGCTTGCGGCCGGCGGTCGCCGCGCCCGCCATGGCCGCCCTCGGTCTCCTCGAAGAACAAGGTCTTGCCGTGCCCGGCTTCCTGCAGCTTCGCGGCCATCTTGCGGGCATGGCCGGGATGGACGCGGTCGTCGGCGGTCGACGTCGTCAGCAGCACCGGTGGATAGGCAGCATCGGCCGAGACATGCTGGTAGGGTGAATAGGTGGCGAGCCACTTGGCTTCTTCCGGTTTTGCCGGATCGCCATATTCGCCGATCCACGAAGCGCCGGGCGGCAGTTCGGTGTAGCGCAGCATGTCGAGCAACGGCACCTCGATGATGACGGCGCCGAACAATTCGGGGTGCTGCGTCAGCGAAACGCCGGTGAGCAGGCCGCCATTCGAACCGCCCTGGATGCCGAGCGAGCCGGCCGTGGCGATGCCGCGCCGGACGACATCTTGCGCCACCGCGGCGAAATCATCGAAGGCAGTCTGCCGATTGCCCTTCAGCGCCGCCTGATGCCAGGCCGGCCCGAACTCGCCACCACCGCGGATGCAGGCCTGCACATAGGCGTTGCCCTTCTCCAGCCACAGCCTGCCGCGCACCCCGGCATAGCCGGGCAACAGTGGTATTTCGAAGCCGCCATAGCCGTAGAGCAGCGTCGGCACCGGCCCCTTCTGGTCGCGCCGCCTGACGACGAAATACGGGATCATGGTGCCGTCCTTCGAGCGCGCCTCGAACTGTTCCGAGATCAAGGGTGCTGCATCGAAACGCGCCGGCTGCGACTTCACGGTGGCCAGCCTCTGACCATCGTCGTCAGACCAGATGATCGAACTCGGCGTCAGGAAATCGGTGAAGGAGAAGGAGACGCTGGAGCCGAAATGCTCGGCATGCGCGATGCCGACATTGCCGTTCTCGGGCAATGCCACCGGCTTCAGCGACCAACGGTCGCTGCTGCGTTCGGCGACGACGACCTTGCCGCGCACATTGTCCATCAGATTGATGAACAGCCGCTCCTGCGTGCGGGCAATGCCGGCGACCGAAACACGGTGCGCCGGCTCGAGCATGGTTTCCACAGGGCCCAGTTCGCCGGTGTCGATCCAGCGTTCGAAATCGAAGGAATAGAGGCCGTCCGGCAAGCATTGAGTGCCGTCCGGCGCCGACCACTTGGTACGCACGCCGAACACGAACCGGCCCTCGAACAACGCGGTGTCGGTGACATCGTCCGGCAGAGGGATGCGCCGGTTTTCGCCCGACGGCAGGCGCAGAATACTGTGTGAGGAAAAGAAAGCGAGCGTGCGGGCGAGAAACAGATAGGGCTTGTCGCCGTCATAATCGACCCCGGCGCCGGCCGCGAGATCCTGCTTCTCGGCTTCGAAGATCGGGGTGGCGTCTTCCAGCCGCGTGCCGCGCTTCCACAGTTTGACGACGCGCGGATAGCCGGACTCGGTCTTGTCGTCTTCCTCGAAGGCGGCCGAGACAATGACGGTGTCCTTGTCCAGCCAGGAAAAGCCGGATTTCGAGGCCGGCGCGCTAAAGCCGCCCTCGACGAAGGATCGGGTTTCAATGTCGAATTCGCGCATCTCGCTGGCGTCGCCGCCATCCGGCGACATCGCGACCAGGCAAAGGTTGAAATCGGGGTAGAGCCGGCTGGCGCCGCTGAACACCCACTTCACGCCCTCCTTGGCCGACAGCACGTCGAAGTCGATGATCGTTTCCCACACAGGCTTCTCGGTCTTGTAGGAAGCGACCGTCGTGCGCCGCCAGAGGCCCAGCACATTCGTCTTGTCCTGCCAGAAATTGTAGACATGGCCGTTGAGCGCGGCGCCGACCGCGATGTTGTCCTCGGCCGTCATCAGGTCGAGCGCCGTCTCGAACGCCGCCTGGTAGGACGGATCACCCTGAAGTTCGCCGACCGTGATCTCGTTCTGGCGATGCACCCAGTCGAGCGATTCCTTGCTGGTACGATCCTCCAGCCACAGGAATTTGTCCTCGGCTTCGGGCTTTGTCGTCGATTGGGTCACGCGGAGTCTCCAGGCTATTGACCCTGCCTACATCGCGTCCCAGGCGGCCTTATTCAAGATGGTGACGTGAGGTCATCGGCCCGAATGCGGCTCAAACCATACGTCGGCGGATAACCGTGGCAACCGCCAGCGCCAGGCAGATCGCGCCGAGCGTGATCGGCAGGCCGGATGCGCCGATCACATCCATGACGCCACCCGCCAGCGGCGGCACGGCGATGCCGCCGACGCCCCACATCAGCGAGAAGGCCGCGTTGCCGGCGACCAGCGCCGAGCCCGTGAAGCGCTCGCCGAGCTCGATGATCGACATGGTGTAGATGCCGTAGGACACCGCGCCCCAAATGAAGACGCAGGGCCAGATCAGCGGCGTATCGATGAGCAGCGGCAGCAGTGCGCAGCCCAGCACTGTGGCAAGGATGCAGATGAACCGCACCAGCCGCGCCGTCAGCCTCTCCGCCAACAGGCCGAGCGGCACCTGCATGGCGATGTTGCCGGCGATCATCACCGACAGCAGCGCCGACATCCTGATATCGGCGATGCCATGATGCGTGCCATAGACCGGAAGCAGCGCCAATACGGCCTGTTCGAACCCGGCGGCAACCACCACCGCCGACATCAAAAGCCATGCCAGCGGTATGAAGCCCATCACCGAAACACTGTGCCCGGCCTCGTTGACCTTGGGCAGTCGCGGCAGCACCAGCGCCAGGCAGGCGCCGCAAAAGATGAAGGCGAAAATGCCGACCAGGAATGGCGGCCATCCCACGGTGCCGACGGCAAGCAGGCAGAGCGGTCCAGTGGCGAAACCGGCCGAAATGACGGTGGAATAGACGCCCATGACGCGGCCGCGCCGTAATGGCGGGGCAAGCGCGATCACCCAGATTTCGCTCAAGACATAAAGCGGATTGGTCACCACGCCGATCAGGAAGCGCAGCGGAAACCAGAGATAGACATTCTGCGTCCAGCCGATGAGTGCCAGCACGATGGCTGAAAGTGCTGCACAGGTGAGCGCGGTGCGCCCTGCCCCGAACCGGCGCGCCAGCGCCGGGATGAGCGGCGAAGAGACAATGAAGCCGACCGGCGTCATCGCCGCCGAGAGACCGATCATGGCTGGCGAGACGCCCTGGCGCTGCAGAATGAAGCTCAGCAGCGGATAGGACAGGCCCTGAGCAATGGCGAACACCGAGACGGTCGCGATCACGCCGGTGATCGCCGCCCACTGCATTTTCTCGTTGTCGGCTTCCGCCAGGCTCATCATCCGCACCCAACTAAGGTTTCAGGACTAGCTTCTCTGCCCGATGGGGGTAGCCTCGCATGGGAAGAAACCGTTTGCTCCAGACAAACCCTGTCAGGAGTTCTGGCCCTGTCAGGAGTTTTGCCCCTGTCAGGAGTTTTTGCGCTTGAAGGAACGGTAGAGCGCGAAGCCCACCAGCAGCGCGTCGAGACCGGCGATGACCACCGGCAGGCCGAGCGGCCCGATGCCCTGCATCAGCACGCCGGCTCCGGGCGGGCCGACGATGCCGCCGGCACCCCACATCAGCGCGAAGGCGGCGTTGCCGGCGACCAGAACCGATCCCTTGAAGCGGCTGCCGAGTTCGATCAGCGCCATCGTGTAGACGCCGTAGCCGACCGCGCCCATGACAACCAACACCGGCCAGATCAGCGGCGTCGTGATCAGCAGCGGCAGCGACAGCGCGCAGGCCGCCGTCGCCAGCGCGCAAAACACGATCATCGCCCGGCCACCGAAACGTTCGGCCATCAGTCCAAGTGGAATCTGCAACAGAATGTTGCCGGCCGACAGCGCCGTCACCAGCGCCGCGAGCTTCGCCTCGGGAAGCGCATAGCCGGCGCCGAAGACCGGGATCAGCGCATAGGTGCTCTGCTGCACCGCCGCCGATACCAGCACCGCCAGAAGCAGCGCCGGCGCCAGCCCGGCAAAGCCGAAAAGGCCGCTGGCCGGCTGGCCGTCATCCTCGAAACCGGTCAGCTTCGACGACACCGCGCGCAGGATCAGCGCGCACAGCGCAAAACCGGCTATCGCCGCAATGAAGGGCGGCCATCCCGACGCGCCGACTGTGATCAGGATGAGCGGCCCGGCCGCATAGCCGGCGCCCATCAACGCGTTGAACACACCCATCACCCGCCCGCGACGTGAGGGCGGCGCCAGCGACAGCGCCCACACCTCGCCCAGCACATAGAGCGGGTTGATGACCACGCCGACGAGGAAGCGGATGATAAACCAGGCCACCCAGTCCTGCAGGTAGCCGATCGCGAGAAAACACAGCGCCCCGATCAGCGAACAGCCGACGGCGAGATTGCGGGCTCCGAACAGCCGCACGGCGGCCGGCACGAAGGACGCCGACAGGATGAGGCCCACCGGCATCATCGCCGCGGACAGGCCGATCAGCGCCGGCGACATGCCTTGCCGCTGCATCAGAAGCGTGAACAGCGGATAGCTCAGCCCTTGTGCAGCACCGAACATGGCAAGGGCCGCAGTAACGCCGGCAAGCGCCGCCCATTGCGTTGCCGCTTCGCCATCGCTCGAGCCGGTCGTGGCCATGCTGCCTTTCCAGTGTGATCGCCCACCATCAAGGCCGGCAAACCACCGAGCTAACGGTTCGATTCGGGGAAAGGAAGGGCCGGCGCGGGAATTCCCCTTGCGCCAATGACCCTGGCCACATGTCCTGCCCCCTAGGAATCCAGCGACACGGTCAGTTGCCAAACTGCCGTTCCGGCATGTCGCTTCCCTCGTCCTAGTGGTCGCCGCCTCCGCACTGGCCGGACAGCCGGCGGTCCATTATGCCGCCCGCTACCAGCATTGTACGAGGACCATCATGACCGCTGCCCTGCACCCAGCCGAACCGCCTTTGGCAACCGACCGCGCCCGTCGCGGCGGCCGTGCGGGCAAGCGCGCCGGCGGCTCGGCCGCGTTCGAACAGCCGGCGTTCCGGCAGTTGAGAAACCCGCTGACGCCGACCAAGCTGGTCTCCGACGACGAGCTGGAATCGATCCACCTCGCCTCGCTGCGCGTGCTCAGGGAAATCGGCGTCGACGTGCTGCACGACGAAGCCCGCCGCATCATGAAGGAAAATGGCGCTGATGTCCGCGAGGGCAGTGAACGGGTGCGCTTCGACAGCGACATGATCCTCGATCTCGTCTCGAACTGCCCGTCCGAATTCACGCTGCACGCCCGCAACCCGGCGCACAATGTGCGCTTCGGCGGCAACAATGTGATCCTGTCGATGATGGCGTCGGCGCCGAACTGCTCTGACCTCGATCGTGGCCGCCGCCCGGGCAACCAGGCCGACTACCGCAACTTCCTGCGCCTGGCGCAGATGCACAACATCCTGAACTGCACCGGCGGCTATCCGGTCGAGCCGACCGACATCCATCCCTCGGTGCGCCACCTCGAATGCATCCGCGACCTCGCCATGCTCACCGACAAGGTCTTCCACATCTATTCGCTCGGCAAGGAGCGCAATGTCGACGGCATCGAGATCGCCCGCATCGCGCGCGGCATCAGCCATGAGCAAATGCTGGAAGAGCCGTCCGTCTTCACCATCATCAACACCAACTCGCCGTTGAAACTCGACGTGCCGATGATGGAAGGCATCATCCAGATGTCGAGCAAAGGCCAGGTTGTCGTCGTGACACCGTTCACGCTGTCAGGCGCCATGGCGCCGGTGACCATCGCCGGCGCGCTGGTGCAGCAGAATGCCGAGGCGCTGTCCGGCATCGCTTTCGCCCAGATGGTGCGCAAGGGTGCGCCGGTCGGTTATGGCGGCTTCACCTCCAATGTCGACATGAAGTCCGGCTCACCGGCCTTCGGCACGCCCGAATACATGAAGGCGCAGCTGGTCGGCGGCCAGCTCGCCCGCCGCTACAAGATCCCCTACCGCACCTCCAACACCTGCGCCGCCAACACCGTCGACGCGCAGGCCGCCTATGAAAGCGTGTTCTCGCTGTGGGGCGCCATCCAGGGCGGTGGCAATCTGATGATGCACGGTGCCGGCTGGCTCGAAGGCGGCCTGCGCTGCTCCTACGAGAAGACCATTCTCGACATCGACCTGTTGCAGATGGTGGCGGAGTTCCTGACCCCGCTCGACCTGTCCGACGAAGCGCTCGGCTTCGACGCCATCCAGTCGGTCGGCCCCGGCGGCCATTTCTTCGGCACCCAGCACACGCAGGACCGCTACAAGACCGCCTTCTATTCCCCCGTCCTCTCCGACTGGCGCAATTTCGAAACCTGGGCCGAAGCTGGCTCGCCGACCGCGCTGGAAAAGGCCAACAAGGTGTGGAAGGAGCGACTGGCGTCCTACGAGGAACCTTACATGGATCCGGCGATCCGCGAGGAGCTCAACGACTTCGTCGGAAAGCGCACGGCCGAAGGCGGCGCGCCGACCGATTTCTGATGTTGTTGATGAGCTGAACATTCGTATGGATTTGATGAACAGTCGCCCCCCACTCCGTCGAGCTGCGCTCGACACCTCTCCCCCGATCGACGGGGGAGAGGAAAGGCGCGAGCTTATGCAAGGGCGCGAGCTGCAGCCGCCTGGCTCCCTTCCTCTCCCTCCGGCACCCCGCTCATTCGATTCAATCTCTTCAAAAACGGATCTACCTGCATGAAATCTCACGTTAAAGCGGTTGTCATTGGCGGCGGCGTCGTTGGCTGCTCGGTTCTGTATCACCTGGCCAAAGCCGGTTGGACTGACGTCATGCTGATCGAGCGTTCGGAGCTCACCTCCGGCTCGTCCTGGCATGCGGCTGGCGGCTTCCACACGCTGAACGGCGACCCCAACGTCGCCAAGCTGCAGGCCTACACGGTGCAGCTCTACAAGGAGATCGAGGAGCTTTCCGGCCAGTCCTGCTCGTTGCATCTGACCGGCGGCGTGATGATGGCCGATACGCCCGAGCGCATGGATTTTCTGCGCCTGGCCCACGCCAAGGGCCGCTATCTCGGCATGGACACCGAGCTGATCACGCCGTCGGAAGCCAAGGCAATGTTCCCGCTGATGGATGAGACCAATTTCGTCGGCGCCATGTGGGATCCGGTCGAAGGCCATCTCGATCCCTCCGGCACCACCATCGCCTACTCCAAGGCGGCCAAGAAACTCGGCGCCGAGATCGTGCTGCGCAACCGCGTCGTCGAACTGACGCAGGAGGTCGACGGCACCTGGAACGTCGTCACCGAGCAAGGCACCGTCAAGGCCGAGCACGTCGTCAATTGCGGCGGCCTGTGGGCGCGCGAGATCGGCCGCATGGTCGGCGTCGAACTGCCGGTGCTGGCCATGGAGCATATGTATCTCTTGACCGAGCCGATGCCCGAGGTTGAGGAATTCAACAAGTCGACCGGCCGCGAAATGATCGGCGTGCTCGATTTCAAGGGCGAGATCTACACCCGCCAGGAGCGCAACGGCATCCTGCTCGGCACCTATGAAAAGGCCTGCAAGCCGTGGTCGCCGGTCAACACGCCCTGGGATTTCGGCCATGAGTTGCTGCCGCCGGACCTCGACCGCATCGCGCCGTCGCTGGAAATCGGCTTCAAGCATTTCCCCGGCATCGAAAAGGCCGGCATCAAGCAGATCATCAATGGCCCCTTCACCTTCGCGCTCGACGGCAACCCGCTGGTCGGCCCGGTCCAGGGCCTGACCAATTTCTGGTGCGCCTGCGCCGTCATGGCCGGCTTCAGCCAGGGCGGCGGCGTCGGCCTCGCTTTGTCCAACTGGATGGTGCATGGCGACCCCGGCTTCGACGTCTGGGGCATGGATGTCACCCGCTTCGGCGAATGGGCCGGGTTGCGCTACACCAACGCAAAGGTGCGCGAAAACTATTCGCGCCGCTTTTCGATCCGCTTCCCCAATGAGGAGCTGCCGGCCGCCCGCCCGGCGCAGACGACGCCGCTCTACGACACCATGCTCGCCAACAACGCCGTCATGGGCGACAGCTGGGGCCTGGAAACACCGCTCTGGTTCGCACCGAAGGGCAAGGAGCCTAGGGATATCGTCTCCTTCCACCGCTCCAACGATTTTGGCCCGATCGGCGAGGAAGTGCGCGCCACGCGCGAACGCGTCGGCGTTACCGAGATCGCCAACTTCGCCAAATACGAAGTGTCTGGACCGGCAGCCGAGGATTTCCTCAACCGCCTGATGACCAACCGCATGCCGAAGACCGGCCGCATCGTGCTGACACCGATGATCAACGAATTCGGCAAGCTGATCGGCGACTTCACCATCGCCAAGGCCGGTGAAGACCGCTTCATGATCTGGGGTTCGTCTGCGGCGCAGAAATACCACATGCGCTGGTTCGAAAAGCATTTGCCCAAGGACGGTTCGGTGCGCATCCACCGCTTCGACCAGACGCTGGTCGGTCTGTCGATCGCCGGGCCGAAATCGCGTGACTTGCTGCAGAAGCTTGTCGATGTCGACATCTCGACAAAAGCCTTCCGCTTCATGGACTTCCGCGAAATGGCGGTCGGTGGCGCACCCTGCATGGTCAACCGCATCACCTATACCGGCGATCTCGGCTACGAGATCTGGATGGCGCCGGCTTACCAGCGCCTGGTCTACAAGGCGATCAAGGACGCAGGCGAGGAGTTCGGCCTGGTCGATTTCGGCATGCGCGCGCTGCTGTCGATGCGGCTCGAAAAGAACTTCCCGACCTGGTATCGCGAGCTGCGGCCGATCTACGGCCCGTTCGAAGGCGCGATGGATCGCTTCATCAAGCTGGAGAAGAACGACTTCATCGGCCGCGAAGCCGCCGCCAAGGAACACGCCGAAGGACCGAAACTGCGCCGCGTCTCCTTCATCGTCGACGCCGCCGACGCCGATGTGATGGGCGACGAGCCGATCTGGGCCAAGGTCAGCAAGGATTACGGAACGGTGGAAAAGCCGCATGGCTATGGCGCGCCGCGCTTCGACACCGCCGGCAAGGAAGTGCGTGGCTCGAAGGCCGCGGAAGGCGCCTCCGCCGTGCGCGGCATCGTCGATGGCGACTGGCGCGTGGTCGGCTGGGTCACGTCGGGCGGCTATGCGCATTCCGTGCAGAAGTCGATGGCGCAAGGCTATGTGCCGGCGGCCCTTGCCGAAGACGAAAGTGCCGGCCTGTTCGAGATCGAGATCCTCGGCCATCGGCGTCCAGCACGCATCAATGTCGAAGCGCCATTCGACCCCAGCGGCGAGAAGATGCGGACCTGAAAAGGCGACAGCGCGCGTGAGATCGTGTAAGGGGCCTTCGGCAGTTGGCCGCAGGCATTTTTCCTCGATGAGAAGACGATCCCCTTGCACCATCTAGAGAAATGGACGGACTGGCTCTGCGAAGGCAAGGTCGGTCCCTTCAACGCCGCGCTGGTTTGTGTCGCGGCCTATTGCCTCGTCCAGATCGCAATGATGCCGCTGTTGTCCCATGTCGTGGGAACCGGTGTCGGCGTCGACGATTCCGAACAGCTGATGTACATGCGCTACCTCTGGGCCGGCTATGGCGGCTCGCAGCCGCCGCTTTACACATGGCTCGCCCGCCTCGTCGCCGGCGTGGTCGGAACCAACATCCTCACGCTCAAGATCGTAAAATACGTCCTGATCGCCGTGGCGCTGGCGTCGGTTTTCATCGCCGTACGCAGGCTGGGCTATTCGAGCCGGGCCGGCGCCGCGGCATTGTTTGGCCTGCTTTTGTTTCCGCAAATGGTGTGGGAGATGCAGCATGCCCTCACCCACTCCGTCACCGCCTTCTGTTTTTCGGCAGTGCTGTTTCTTGCGCTCGTCGAACTGGTGCTGCGGCGATCGCTGGTCGCTTATGTGCTGTTTGGCGTGGCCATGGCCGCCGCCATCCTGTCGAAATACAACAATGTGATCTTCCTCTTCGCGCTGATCGCGGCCACTCTGTCGCTGCGGGAAACGCGCGGCGCGATCCTGAACCGCCAGTTTCTGGTCAGCGTGGTGGTGGCGGTGCTGCTGTGCCTGCCGACGCTGTACTGGAGCCTGACCTATACCGACCAGTTGCTGTCGCACAGCGGCGGGTTCGGCATGGCCAAGGGACATGGCGCCATACAAACCGCATTCTACGGACTACGCGGCCTGGGCAAGGCGATCCTCTATTTCGCCGTGCTGCCGGCCGGCGTATTCTTGGTGGCCTTGCTCATCGCATGGAACAAGGCTGCGCCTGCACCGCAACCGGCTCCTTGGAGCGCAAAGCTGGTGTGGCGCACCATCGCCTTCGCGCTGGCGGTGACCATCGTGCTTGTCCTGGCGAGTGGGACGACGCAATTTCGCGATCGCTGGATGCTTCCGATCCTCGTCTTGCTGCCCGTCGCGCTGGCCGTCACCATGGATGCCAGGGGCGACAAGGGCAGGAAGGTGCAGGACATCATCGTCTTTGTCGGTGCGACACTCGCCATTTTTGTGCTGCCGCTGACCTGGTACACGCATCTCAACGGCGGCGAGAGCCGCGGCAGCATCGTGCGTGTGGACTACAAGTCGCTCTACAGCCAACTGACGGCAAACGGGCCAGTCCGAACCACGGTATCGAGCTGGCACTGGCTGGGAAATCTGCGTCTCGTCGACCCCGATCTTGTCGTGCTCGATGAGGGCATGCCGGATTTCGGCCATTTGCTGAAGGAGCCGGCCGTGCTCGTTCTGGCCAATGACAAGGAGCCTGCTGACGCTGTCCTGAAGAGGCTGGACGAGGACGGCTACGCGACGGACGGGCCGCCGCAGGAACTTGTCGTACCGATGCTGTTCGGCAGCGACCCGCCCACCCGCACAGTGACGGTCACGCGGTTGAAGAAGAAGGCGGCCACCACGGGCGCAGCGCCACAATAATATCGGCAGGAGGGGACGGTGGAGAAGCAAGGGTTCGGCCGTCACCGCAAGATCATGCCGTTCGAGCTGGGCTCGGTCGAGGCCTTGCGCGACGCCTCGCGCCAGAAGGCGGCGTCGCTGAACCAGCACGTGCTGGGCTATGGCACGCTGGCCGAGGCCGAATGGCGAACGGCAGGCATCGCAGCACCCGACCTTGCCGCCATGCGCAAATACCGGCTCGAGCGCATCCGCGCCGAGCTGAAGCGCCGAAACTATGCCGGCGCCGTGCTCTACGACCCCGTCAACATCCGCTACGCCACCGATTCGACCAACATGCAGCTCTGGGTCGCGCACAACCCGACCCGCCACTGCTTCGTCGCCGCTGAGGGACCGGTGGTGCTATTCGACTATTTCTCCTGCGAGCACCTGTCCGACCATTCCGGCGTCGTCGACGAGGTGCGGCCGGCGGTGTCGTGGATGTATCTCTATGGCGGCGAACTGACCGAACAGAAAGTCCGCCGCTGGGCGGCCGGCATTGCCGATCTGGTCAAAGAGCACGGCGGCGGCAACAACCGCATCGCCGTCGACCACATCAACCCCGAAGGCGTCGAGGAACTCGCCCGGCTTGGTGTTTCGATCGGCAATGGCGAAGCGGTGATGGAAAACGCGCGGCTGATCAAATCACCGGACGAGATCCTCGCCATGCGGCGCGCCATCGTGGCCTGCGAAGCAGCGATGGGCGAGATGGAAGCGGCGCTGAAGCCAGGCATTTCCGAGAACGAATTATGGGCCGAGCTGCATCGCGGCAACATTGCGCGCGGCGGCGAATGGATCGAGACCCGGCTTCTGGCGTCGGGGCCACGCACCAATCCGTGGTTCCAGGAATGCTCGTCGCGGGTCATCGAGGAAGGCGACCTCGTCGCCTTCGACACCGACCTGATCGGCCCCTACGGCTTCTGCGCCGATCTCTCGCGCACATTCCTGTGCGGCGACGCAAGGCCGTCCAACGAGCAGCGCGATCTCTTCCGCATCGCCGCCGACCAGATCGCCCACAACACGCAATTGATGCAGCCTGGCATTTCCTTCCGCGACCTGGTCGAACGCTCGGTGGTGCCGCCGGGAGATTGCTTCCCGACGCGCTACGGCGTGCTCTATCACGGCGTCGGTCTGGCCGACGAATATCCGACCTTGCCGCATGCCAGCGACTGGACGCCGGACACGCCCGACGGCGTTCTGGAACCGGGCATGGTGCTGTGCGTGGAAAGCTATATCGGCCGGCTCGGCGGACGCGAGGGCGTCAAGATCGAGGAGCAAATCCTGATCACCGAGACCGGCAACCAGCAGCTGTCAACCTACAAGCTGGATGCGCGGCTGCTCGGCTAGAGCGTTTCACGTTTTTACGGAAGCGTACCCGGCGTTTTCGAAGTAGTTCCTGCATTCGGCTGCCTCGATCGTTTCGACGAGGTGGCCGATGTGGCGCCAAGTATCCTCGACGGTGCGTTTTTGGGCCTGGCGCATCCAGTGTTTGATCTTGCCGAAGGCCTGCTCGATCGGATTGAGATCGGGAGAGTAAGCTGGCAGATACCAGAGCCTTGCGCCGGCAGCCTTGATCATCTGCCTGATGGCAGCTGCCTTATGACTTCCCAGATTATCCATGACGACGATATCGCCGGGCTTCAGCACGGCGATGAGCTGTTGCTCGACATAGGCCCGGAAGCATTCGCCGTTGATAGGTCCGTCGAAGACGCAAGGTGCTGCGAGCCGATCCCAGCGCAACGCGCCCAGAAAGGTCAGCGTGCGCCAGTGGCCGTGCGGAGCCAGGCCGCGCAGCCGCTTTCCCTTCGGCCCCCAACCGCGCAGCGGAGCCATGTTGGTCTCCAGGTCTCATCGATGAAGACCAGGCACTGCGGATCAAGGCCTGTCTGCCAGGATCGCCAGCGTTGGCGACGGCGGGCAATATCGCTCCGCGCCTGCTCAAGGGCGAACAGTGTTTTTTTTGAAGCTCAGCCCCTCGCGGCGCAGAAACGACCACACTGCGTTGTGCGAGACCTTGACCCCGCGACCGGCCAACTCATCCTTCAGACCGTGCAGCGTCAGATGCGGCATCTCACGTATACGCCCCTCGATGAAGGCACGGTGCGGTTCCAGAACCCTCTTGCGATGCCCGCCCATCTTGCCAGGCGCAACCGAACCAGTCGCCCCATGACGCTGCAATAACTTCACTGCTGCGGAAATCGAAATGCCGAACCGTTTGGCGGCCGAGCGGCGGCTCTCGCCACCCAAAACCGCCGCCACCACCCGTTCGCGAAGATCATTCGAAAGAGGTCGCGTCATCAGATGCTGGCCTCCAATCCAGCCAGCATCTTGAATCACAAAACCGACAAATCGGGAATCCCCTTCGATTCCATCAAGGCGTGAACCGCTCTAGTCCGGCAAGCGCTTCGCGCATTGCCCGGATCGTCTTCTCCGGCGTCGTCCTGGCGGTGATGTAGGGCAGGCCTTTGCGCCGTGCCGTCCAGCCGACGACCACAACCTTTTGCGCCGCCGGTTCGAAACGCTGCGCCAGCGCCCAGCTTTCACAGTCGATCGCCGCGATGTCCGCCTTGCCCTCCGCGACAGTGACGATCGAGGCGCGGTGGCCGCCGCTTGCGCTGCGTGAGGCAAAGATATCGAGACTCTCGCCGGCCGACTGCAGATCGCGCGTCAGCCCGATAATTCCCGACATCGAATCGAGGCCGTTGAAGGTGAAGCGCTTGCCACGGATCAGATCGAGTGGCAGCGAGGCCTTGCCGTCCGCAGGTGAGCGCACCTCTGGCCCCTCGCCTGTCCGCATCACCAGCGCGCTCGAATAGAGCTCGCCCTGCCCGCCTTCACAGGCATCGTAGCTCGGCTGTCCGACCACCTGCACATGCTTGGACAGCCCAAGCTCCATCGGCCCCCAGCAGGTCTGCGCGAACAGCAGCGCCGGATGCAGCCAAAGCTGGTGATAGTCGAGTTCGTTCGGCGGCAGCGTCGCTGGATCGGGCGCAATCAGTCTGCCCTCGGCGTCGTGGATGCCGCCCGGCACCGGCGGCAGGTCGCCATTGCGGCGCACGATGGCTTCAGGCGCATCGATGCCCTTTTGCCGGAAGGCCTCGCGCAACCCTGCCCATTGCGCGTCGACCTCGCCGCGCACCTCGGGCCAGTCATACATCGGCAGTGCCGCAATCGATTCACTCATGCCGACACTCAATCATCATGTCTCGGGAAAGGCTCGCAAAAACGCGGCGTCCAATCAGAATTGGCCGACACGGTATGCCCGGGGATTATTCCTTGGGCGGCTCGGCGGGAACCGGCGCACTGCCGAGCCCACTAATGCTGCGCGCCCTGACGCGCGGCTTGAACGCCCTGCCCGGCTCGGCCTGGCGCCGCAGCACCGGGTGCACGATCGGCTCCTTGGCCTTGAAGGCGTAGGCTTTGATCAGCGCGAAATAATTCGGGTAGGCATAGCCATTGTTCATCCGCAGCCACTCGTCGCGGCGCTCGCGGAATATTTTCGGCAGTTCGTACCAGGCAACCGTCGGGGTCTTGTGGTGGACGAAGTGCAAATTGTTGTTGAGGAACAGGAACGACAGCGGCGAGCGCTCGACGATCACCGTGCGACCCTCCGGGTGTTCCGACCATTGATGCTCGGCATAGGTGCGGATCGAGATCAGCGACTGGCCGAGCCAGACCGGCACCAGCACATAGAGCCACAGCGGAATGCCGAAGCCGAACTGGACGACCGGCAACACCACTGCCAGGCCAATCGCATGCAGCAGCCATGCCTTGCGGATCGCCTTATCGCCGGCAATCACATGCTTCGCGTCATCGATGAAGAAGCCGATGCAGGACAACCAGGGACCTAACACCAGGCGACCAGCCATCGTGTTGTTGACCTTGAGCAGGAACTTCATCAGCGTCGGCATCTCCTCATGCATCCAGAGCGCCTGGTAATAGCTCTCGGGATCGTCGAGCGGATCGGTCAGCCGCTCATCGGCATGGTGGCGAAGATGAATGGTCTTGAAACGGCGGAATGGCCAGGTCAGGCCGATCGGCAGGAAAACGAAGGCTTCGTTGACCAGCGCATTGCGGGTCGGATGGCCGTGCAGCACCTCGTGCATGATCGAGGACTGCAACGCCAGCGTCAGAGCCATGACACCCAAAGCGAGAATGGGATAGGAGGGCCAGAGGAAGAGTCCGGCGGCAAACCATATGCCGTAGCAGAAGAGAGCAAGAACCACAGTCGGCCATTCAATGGCCGGTTTGCTGCTTCGACGGATGCTCTTGCCTGCACTTGCCATGCTATCGACCACTGTCCTTCAGTCGCCGGAACGCCAATTGGCTCCTGACAGCATAGTGTCAGGAGAAATGATTCCACTCAACGAGACAAAGTGCACAAAATGTTGCCATTGCGCATTTTTGGCTGCATATGTTGTATATTGTAAACAACCCTAGGGATTCATTTACGCCTGGAGAGGCCGATCAGTGGCCTCGGCGCAAATTTTTCCTAACATCGCGCGGAGAACGAACAGTGGACAAACGGGATCTGTCAGCAATCTTTCGGGAGCGGCTGAAGCTGCTCCTGACACGATCCGATCTCAACCAGTCGGCCTTCGCGTCAGCGGTCGGCATCGACCGCTCGGCGCTGTCGCAGTTGATGTCCGGCGCCTCGACGCGCCTGCCGCGCGCCGAAACGCTGCTCAACATCGCCGCCGAGTTCAAGATATCGCTGGACTGGCTGCTTGGCCTCTCCCAGGACGAAGGCGTCACCGGCGAAATCCGCGAAAGCCTGGAGATCGAGGAAGCACGCGACGGTTTCGACCGCACGCTGCTGGCCAAATGGTTCGCGGAAGCGGCGGGCACCAAGATCCGCTATGTACCAGCCGGCATTCCCGATCTTCTGCGAACCCACGCCCTCGTCGACTACGAAGCCAACATCACCAACCGCAGCCGTCTGACGCAGGCCAACGAAACCCAATACCGCATCGAATACAACCGGCGCCCGGAGACCGACATGGAGGTCTGCATGCCGCGCCACACGCTGGAGATCTTTGCGCGCGGCCTTGGCGTCTGGGACCGTTTTCCCGAGGCCGACCGCCGACAGCAGCTCGACCATATGGCAACGCTGCTTGACGATCTCTACCCGACTTTCCGGCTGTTTCTCTATGACGGTCGCATGCGCTATTCCATCCCGCTGACCATCTTCGGTCCCTATCGCGCTGCCATCTATGTCGGTGACATGTATGTGGTGCTGAACGCCACCCAGCCGGTGCAGGCGCTGACCCAGCATTTCGACAATCTGATCCGCGCCGCCGACATCAACCCGCACGAGGCCGCGGCCTACGCCCGCAATCTGGCCGGCGCGTCGTTCCCGTCGGGTTCCGCCTGATCGCCAACGCCCGCGGAAAGGCGCGCAGCGCGGCAATTGCGGATCGCAGACACATTGACTGGACATAAAGACTTGTTTATATCCTTATTCCATTCAAAAATCTGAAAGCCGATCCGATGACCGCCACCAACCCCATCGATGCACTGCTGGCCGAAAAGGGCGTTCTGCTGGCCGATGGCGCCACCGGCACCAATTTGTTTGCCATGGGCCTGGAAGCCGGCGAAGCGCCGGAGCTGCTCAACGAGACCGCGCCCGCAACCATCGCCAGCCTGCACCAGAATTTCGTCGATGCCGGCGCCGACATCATCCTGACCAACTCCTTCGGCGGCACCCGCCACCGGCTGAAGCTGCATCATGCGCAGGATCGCGTGCATGCGCTGAACAAGCGGGCCGCCGAGATCGCCCGTGACGTCGCTGACAAGGCCGGCAGAAAAGTCATCGTCGCCGGCTCGGTCGGCCCGACCGGCGAGTTGCTGGTGCCGCTTGGCGCCATGACCTATGACGAGGCGGTCGAGGCCTTTGCCGAACAGATCGAGGGCCTGAAGGAAGGCGGCGCCGAAGTCGCCTGGATCGAGACCATGTCGGCGCCGGACGAAATCCGCGCTGCCGCCGAAGCCGCCATCCGCGTCGGCCTGCCCTATACCTATACCGGCTCCTTCGACACCGCCGGCCGCACCATGATGGGGCTGTTGCCCAGGGATATCCACGGCGTCGTCGACGGGCTGTCGCAAAACCCGCTTGGCGTCGGCGCCAATTGCGGTGTCGGCGCCTCCGACATCCTGGCTTCGCTGCTCGACATGAGCGAGGCCAGGCCCGAGGCGACGCTTATCGTCAAGGGCAATTGCGGCATCCCCGAATTCCGCGGCACCGAGATCCACTATTCCGGCACGCCGGAGCTGATGGCCGACTATGTCAGGCTGGCGGTCGACGGCGGCGCGAAGATCATCGGCGGCTGCTGCGGCACCTCGTTCGAGCACCTTGCCGCCATGCGCAAGGCGCTCGACGCACACACCAAGGCGGATCGCCCGACCGTCGCGGCAATCGTCGAGCGCATCGGTCCGATGCGCAACAAGGTGGCGACGGAAAACACCGCCGAGACCAGCGAAGCCCGCCGCGAACGCCGCCGCAGCCGCGCCTGATTTATTCGCTGTTTTCAGCGTAGCGCGACAGCGCCGTCTTGAAATCCGAGACGTTGCTGTCGCTGTTGGCACCCATCGTCATTAGGGTATCGGATGACTGCGGGTTGCCGATCTGCTCCAGCATGACGCGGAAGCGGTCATTGTTCAGCGCCGACATCGCGGTGTGGCGAGCCTGTGCGACATCATTGCTGATGCGCTCGGATTCCGGCGACAGCGATCCCGCCCCCTGCGCGTTTCTCACAGGCGGCGTGGTATTTCCGATGTTCATGATCTGCAATTCCCGGCCCCCTCAAGCCCAATCCCGGCACACTGAATAGCAGCCGGGCATTGCGATGATGTTCCGGAAAAGCCACGCAATTTAACGATTCTGTCCGAAGCTGGCCAGAAATCGATTATCTCGAACAATTCGGGTAAAAAGAAAAAAGGCCGGCAAGGGAAAGATCCCTCGCCGGCCTGCCTCACCCGCCCATAGCCGGTTCCCCGTATCAGAACGACCCCCGTCTGAAAGGAACCGGCTGTATTGCCACTACCGGTTACCGCCGAGCGCCGAGGCAAGGCGCACAAGCGAAAGGAACTCGGACCTGTACCCAAACGGGTCGGCTCCTCGGGCGGCGGTGGCAATCTCCATGATCTTGTCGTAACCGAACTTCGCGGTCGCATCCTCGTCGCGCAGCTTCTGCCCAAAGGCGGCGACAGCGACGGAGAAGCGCTGGTCGTTGCTGGCCTGGTCGAAGGACTGGACCTCGTTGGCCGACGTCACCGGCGTGGTGATCAGCTTCGAGACGTCTTCGTTCGGCAGCTTGTAGCGGATCTTCACGAAGGCATATTCGTCGGCATTGGCGACGCCGCCATTGTTGACCGTTGCCTGGCCGTAGCGCAGCGGATCCATCTGCTCGCCGCCACTGCCCTTCGGCGTGATCTCATAGATGGCGGTAACCGAATGGCCGGAGCCGATATCGCCGGCATCGACGCGATCATTGTTGAAATCCTCGCGGTTCAAGGCGCGGGTCTCGTAGCCGATCAGCCGGTATTCCGAGACCTTGTCCGGATTGAACTCGACCTGGATCTTGACGTCCTTGGCGATGGTGAACAGCGTCGAGGAGGCATCCTCGACCAGAACCTTCTCGGCCTCGGCCAGCGTGTCGATATAGGCGGCGGTGCCGTTGCCGTTCTGGGCGATGGTCTGCATCATCTGGTCGTTCAGATTGCCTCGACCGAAGCCGAACACCGACAGGAACACGCCCGTCTTGCGCTCCTGCTCGATCAGCCGCTTCAAATCGTCGTCATCGGTCTGGCCGACATTGAAGTCGCCGTCCGTGGCCAGCATCACACGGTTGATGCCATCCTTGATGAAGGACTGCTGGGCAAGCTTGTAGGCTTCCTTGATGCCCGCCTCACCGGCCGTCGAGCCACCAGGCGACAGATTGTCGATGGCGTTGAGGATCTTGTCCTTCTCGGTGACCTTGGTCGGCATCAGCACGGTGCCGGCATCACCGGCATAGGTGACGATCGAGACGGTGTCGTCGGCCTTGAGCTTGCTGACCAGCAACCGGAAAGCCGATTTGAGCAGCGGCAGCTTGTCCGGCTCGTCCATCGAGCCCGACACGTCGATCAGGAACACCAGGTTCGCCTTGGGCTGCTCGACCGGCTTGACGTCAAAACCCTTGATGGCGACGTGCATCAGCTTGGTGTGCCCGTTCCACGGCGTCGGCATGACGCTGACGGTCGAGTTGAACGGTGTCGAAGCGGAGTCCGGACCCTTCCAGTCATAAGGGAAGTAATTGACCATCTCCTCGACGCGCACCGTATCGGCCTGCGGCAGGTAGCCCTGCTTCAGCGAGCCGCGCACGAAGGAATAGGAGGCCGTGTCGACATCGATCGAGAAGGTCGAGACCGGATCCTGGAGTGCGGCACGGACCGGATTGCTCTTGAAATCCTCGACGCGGTCGCGGTTTGGCTCCTGCGGCGCCACCTGGTCGGACGGCATGGTCGAAGGCTGCGCATAGTACTTGGTGTCGGCCGCGCCGTTCATGCGGTCGACCCGCGCGGTGCCGGCCGGGGCAGCGGTGCCGTCAAGCGAAAACTCGCGGCTCTCAACCGGCGCCGGCTCGTCCGTCAGCCCGCGCCCCAGCGCATCCTGCTGCGCAGGGGCGACAGCAACGGTCGTTTCAGGCTTCGGCGGCGTAGTGGTATCGCGGTTTCGCACATCCGCGTCGGCCTTCTTGTCGCCTTCAGGCGCCAGCTTTTCCTTTGCCGGCGCATTGACGGTGGCCGGCTTGTCGGCCAGCGTTTCGGTGATCTTCTCGTCGCCGCCGAACGACAGCGGCTGTCCCTGCAGCATATGGAAGGTGGCGTATCCAGCGATCGGCAGGGCGACAAGCCCGGCAATGGCTGGCGTGGCAATGAGTTTCTTTTGCATGATCTCGCTCCAGAGCTTTTGTGCTCGTTCAGTGAGACGAAGCCCGCCAACCGATCCTTGGGTGGCGGCAGAAGTTTTTTCGTTCATGTCATCGAAGGCGCGCATGGCGGCGGTGAAGGCACGCGCCTTCGCCTCGGTGTCGGGCGCCGGCACTGCTGCGTCGCGCAGCCTGTTGAGTTCGTTATCGTCGACCATGGTCACACTTCCCCGGCTGCGCGCATAAGCACTTTCAGCCGTTTCTTCGCTTCATGGATGTGCCAGGAAACCGTCGCCTCCGAGATTGCCATCGCCTCGGCGGCGGCCGCGTGGCTCAAGCCTTCGCCATAGACAAGCATCACCGCATCGCGCTGCTTGTCGGGCAGTTTGCGCACCGCCGCCCATAGCGCCTCGGCCGGATCTTCCGGCTCGGCCTCGGCCTCGCCCGAAATCAGCGCATAGGCGCCGTAGGCTTCGGTCTTGGCGGCATCGCGCGTGCTTTTGCGCATCATGTCGCGCGCCGCGTTCAAAGTCATGGTGTAGAGCCATGTCGTGAACGCGCCGCTGCCGTGATAGTCGCGGATCGCCCGGCCAAGCCGGACGCAGACTTCCTGGGCGATGTCCTCGGCGTCGGCCTTTTTACCGCACCAGCGATAGGCGGCGCGATAGACAAAGTTGTAGTGCCGCTCCAGCAATTTGCCGAAGGCACCCCTGTCTCCACCCTTCGCCCGCCCGATCAGATCGGCGTCGGAGGCTTCGCGTTCATCCAGCATCATCGCCATCATTTGACTGTTGGACGAAGGCTAATGGCCAATCCTTGGGGTTATGGAAAGAATTTTTTCCGAGGCGACGGATGCACGCGCAACAGGTGCGCTGAGATTCAGGTCAGGCCGAGCCGAAAACGATGGATTTCGAGAACCGGAGCGGAGCGTACTTTTGGTACGCGAGCACCGGAAGCACAGAAAGCCGTCGTTTGCAGGCCGGCCTCACCTGAATATCAGCACACCTGGCCCGAGGCCCAGCCAGACGACCAAGCCCATTGGAAGTTATAACCGCCAAGCCAACCGGTGACATCGACGACTTCGCCGATGAAGAACAGGCCCGGCACGGACTTCGCCTGCATCGTCTTCTGGTCCAGCCCGTTGGTGTCGACACCGCCAAGCGTCACTTCGGCAGTGCGGTAGCCCTCCGAGCCGGCCGGCTTGATGCGCCAGTCATTGACGGCGGCTTCGACGGCTTTCATCTGCAGGTCGGTCAGATCGGCGAGATTGCCGTCGATCCCGCTGCGTTCGGCGACCGCTTGCGCAAGCCGCTTCGGCAGATGATTTGCCAGCACCGTCTGCACCGCCTGCCTGCCATTGACGCGCCGGGCAGCGCGAAGCAGCTCGGCCACATCCGTCCCCGGCAGCATGGCGATGCGGATCTCGTCGCCCTCGCGCCAGTAGGACGATATCTGCAGGATCGAAGGCCCGCTCAAGCCACGATGCGTGAACAGCATCGCCTCCGAAAACCGCGTCTTGCCACAAGCGACTTCGGCGTCGACTGCATTGCCGGCCAACGGCGCCAGCCGTTCGAGTGTCCTGGCATCGAAGGTGAGAGGCACCAGTGCCGGGCGGGTCTCAACCACGGCCAGGCCGAATTGGGTCGCGAGCTCATAGCCGAAACCGGTGGCGCCCATTTTGGGGATCGACTTGCCGCCACAGGCCACGACCAGCGAACTACAGGCGACGGTGCCCGTGGAGAGCTTCAGGACAAACCCTTCCGCGGTCTTGCCGACATCCCTCACCTCGGTCGACAACGCCAATTCCACGCCCCGGTCCTGCATTTCGGCGACAAGCATGTCGATGACCTGGCGCGCCGAGCCATCGCAAAACAGCTGTCCCAGCGTCTTCTCGTGATAGGCGATGCCATGGCGTTCGACGAGCGCGATGAAATCGCGCTGCGTGTAGCGGCTGAGCGCCGAGATGCAGAAATGCGGATTGCCCGAGATAAAATTCTTCGGGCTGGCATGGATGTTGGTGAAGTTGCAGCGCCCGCCACCCGAGATGCGGATCTTTTCGCCGGGCTTTGGCGCGTGATCGAGCACCAGAACCGAGCGGCCGCGTTTGCCCGCTTCGATGGCGCACATCATTCCGGCGGCGCCCGCGCCGATCACCACCACATCATAGGATTGCATCAGGCCAATCGTTCCCACTCGACCGGCGCCGTTCAGCAGGCCGCGCCAATCGTGCAGTCTCTACCCGTTCGATGCGATTGCAGGCAACGCCTCGTTAGATCAGCGTCTCGGCAAACAGCGTCGTCAATCGCTTCCAGTGGCGCTCGGCGCCGGTTGCATTGAAGACACTGTGATCCGACACGCACCAGCCATGCGCCATGCCGGCATAGTTTTCGATGGCGTGATCGACCTCCGCCACGCGCAGCGCCTCGGCCAGTCGCGCCGACTGCTCCGGCGGAAAGCTGCGGTCGACGCCCGATGTCCCGACATAGACCCGCGCCTTGATCATTGCAGCCTTCCGATGCGGGCTATCGGCGGCATCGCTGGCCAGATTGCCACCGTGAAAGCTGGCGGCGGCCTTTATCCTGTCGGGATAAGTTGCAGCCGCATTCAAGGCCCGCGCCCCGCCCATGCAGTAACCGACGATGCCAACCGGTCCGGTGACACCTTCAGCAGAGAGCGTGTCGAGGAACGCACCGCTATCGCGGATGGTCATGTCCTGTGTCGTGCCATGGACCAACGCCGTCAGCGCGACTTTGGTCTCCTCCACGACGAAAGCGGTCTTCGGCTCGAACGGCCCGTAGGGTGCTTTGCGATAGAAAAGATCCGGCACCAGCACGGCATAGCCCTCGCCTGCCAGCCGCTCCGCCATTGCGTCGAGCGCCGGTCGCGGACCGAAAGCGTCCATGTAGAGAATGATGCCGGCCCTGGACGAGGAAGCGGTCGCCGAGCGGAACAGCCCGGCTTTCGCTACGCCGTCCTCGGTCTTTATCTCAATGTCCTGCTTCGCCATGGCTCGCCCCGTTGACTGTCGTGCGAAACATATAAGCAGGCATCGTCAGGGCAAGCCGTTCCCTGACAATTGCGTTCAACATTTTGTGCTGTCATTCGACCGGCTAGAGACCCGCGAACGCCGCCATGTGAAAGGCCTGTACGTCCGATGGATAGCGATACGCCGTGCCATAGGGGCAGGCGTTGCGATCGAGGCAACCGCCGGTCCGGCAAGGCGAACCGTCGGCGCCCCGCACATGCGCAAGGCACGAATGATAGGCAAAGCCATCCCGCGAATAGGCGTCGACCGGACAGGATTTAAGGCAAGGTTTTTCGACACATGTGTCGCAAAGGTGAATCGGCGCCTGAGACGGCTCAACCTCAATCTCATCCTCGAACAGCAGCGCGCCGCGATAGGCATGCCAAAGCCCGTAACGCGGATGCATGAGGATGCCAAGCGGCGACGGTTTCAGCCCCTCGGCCCGCATCGCCCATTGCTGAAACGGCAGATACGGTCTGTCCGACGGAGAAACCGCGCGTGCGCCAAAATCCCGCGCCACCGCGCCGATCACTTCTCGCGACCAGGTGTCGAGTGGGTTTGTGATGGCCTGCGGCTGCCGCTCTCGCCAACGCAGGAAGTGTGGCCAGGGCGCGGCTCCCGCCTGCCCCACCAGGAGGACGGATTTGGCGCCAGCGCCCGAAACGCCTGCTGGCACATCCTCTCCCGCCGCGAAATTGAACCCGCCGCGCAGGATGAGGCCGTTGGCGGCAAGCGCGGAGGCTACATCGTCAGCCATGCCGCGGCGCGCAATCATCCCTTTTTGTCCGGGTCGGAGAAAGCGCTCCGCCAGACTTCCTTGTGGATGATGTTGGCGACTTTAGCCCCGCCTGACTCGGGCTCCTTTCAAGTGAAGGCGTCAGCCATCGACGCCTTCTTCGTCGCGATGTAGTCCTTCAGGCCGTCGTCGATGCCCGGATCGAGATACGGCGCCTCATAGGTTTCCAGCCAGCGTCGGGCGAGTTCGTTGGCGCGCTGCGGCGCTGTCTTCTCACCCTCGGCCAGCCACTGCTCGTAGGAATTGTTGTCGGCGATGCTGGAGCGGTAGAAGGCGGTCTGGAAATTCGCCTGCGTGTGGTCGCAGCCGAGATAGTGACTGCCGGGACCGACCTGGCGGATGGCGTCCATCGCCTGGCCGTTTTCCGACAGGTCGACGCCTTCGGAAAACTTCTGCGTCATGCCGAGCTGGTCGATGTCCATCATGAACTTTTCGTAGCAGGAGGCGAGACCGCCCTCGAGCCAGCCGGCCGAATGCAGCACGAAATTGGTGCCGGCCAGTATGGTCGAATTCAGCGTGTTGGCGCTCTCATAAGCGGCTTGCGCGTCCGGAACCTTGGAGGCGCAGAGCGAGCCGCCGGTGCGGAACGGCAGGCCGAGGCGGCGCGCAAGCTGGGCGGCGCCGTAGGAAACCAGCGACGGCTCCGGCGTGCCGAAGGTGGGTGCGCCCGACTGCATCGAGATCGACGAAGCAAAAGTGCCGAACAGCACCGGCGCGCCGGGCCGGATCAATTGCGTCATCGACGCGCCGGCGAGCACTTCAGCCAGAACCTGCGTCAGCGTGCCGGCCACCGTCACCGGGCTCATCGCGCCGGCCAGGATGAACGGCGTGACAATGCAGGCCTGGTTGTGGCGCGCATAGACTTTCAGCGCGCCGAGCATGGTTTCATCGAACACCATCGGCGAATTGGCGTTGATCAGGCTGGTCAGCACGGTGTTGTTTTCGACGAAATCGTCACCGAAAACGATCTTGGCCATGGCGACCGTGTCTTCGGCCCGCTCCGGCGCGGTGACCGAACCCATGAACGGTTTGTCGGAATATTTGATGTGGCTGTAGACCATATCGAGATGGCGCTTGTTGACCGGCACATCGACCGGCTCGCACACCGTGCCGCCCGAATGGTGGATCGACGGCGCCATATAGGCGAGCTTCACGAAATTGCGGAAATCCTCGATCGTGGCATAGCGCCTGACGCCGTCGAGATCGCGCACGAAGGGCGGGCCATAGACCGGCGCGAAGACGGTGGCGTTGCCGCCGATCTGCACCGAACGCTCGGGGTTGCGCGCATGCTGGGTGTAGATCGGCGGTGCAGTCTTCAGCAGCGAGCGGCACAGCCCCTTGGGAAAGTGCACGCGCTCGCCCTTGACGTCGGCGCCGGCCTCTTTCCACAGTTGCAGCGCTTCGGCGTCGTCGCGAAAGATGATGCCGATCTCTTCCAGCACCGTATCGGTGTTGTTTTCGATAATCGCCAGGCCTTCCTCGTTGAGGACCTCATAGACGTTGATCTTGCGCTTGATATAGGTGAGCTGGGTGCCCGGGCCGCCGCCCGAGCGTGCCGCGCGCCGGGCAGCCGCGCCGCCGCTGGCAGCGCGCCCACGTCGCGCATTGGACGCTTCCTGGTCGACTGACGCGTTATCGCTCATGATCGTTCTTCCCTGAAAACCGTTGCGGCCGCGTATCGCGGCTTCTCGCCCGGATCGTAGCCATGCACCCTATTCGAAACGGCCCGCCAGCGCCAACGCCTGTCGCAAAATCGACAAGAATTCCAATAGATTTGCGGTCGCTTTCCTTTTGCGGGAAGTCGCAAATCAGCTATGGATACCTGCCCATGCCGGGTTACGTATTGTCGCGATAATTTTAAGCCGCCGTGATCGTGTCCCGCGCGGCAAGGAGCCTGAAAATCATGTCCGACGACGAGATCATCCTCTCCGAGCTTTCCGACGACGAATTGGTGCAGCAGATGCACGACGATCTCTATGACGGGCTGAAGGAAGAGATCGAGGAAGGCACAAACATCCTGCTCGAGCGCGGCTGGGCGCCCTACAAGGTGCTGACCGAGGCGCTTGTCGAAGGCATGCGCATCGTCGGCGAGGACTTTCGCGACGGCATCCTGTTCGTTCCCGAAGTGCTGCTGTCGGCCAACGCCATGAAGGCCGGCATGTTCATCCTGCGCCCGCTGCTCGCCGCCACCGGCGCGCCGAAACAGGGCAAGATGGTGATCGGCACCGTCAAGGGCGACATCCACGACATCGGCAAGAACCTCGTCGGCATGATGATGGAAGGCGCCGGCTTCGACGTCATCGACCTCGGCATCAACAATGCGGTGGAAAAATACCTCGACGCCATCGAGCAGCACCAGCCCGACATTATCGGCATGTCGGCGCTTTTGACCACCACCATGCCCTACATGAAGGTCGTCATCGACACGATGAAGGAAAAGGGCATCCGCGACGACTATGTCGTGCTGGTCGGCGGCGCGCCGCTCAACGAGGAATTCGGCAAGGCCGTCGGCGCCGATGCTTATTGCCGCGACGCGGCGGTGGCGGTCGAGACCGCCAAGGACTTCATGAAGCGCAAGCACAATATGCGCGCTTCAGCCTGATTTTTTCAGCAAGGCGTCTGGCCAACAATCGAAAGCCGCGCCTTGCAGCGCGGCTTTTTTGTTACCAGATGTTGGCTGTGGTTGCCGTTAATCAGGGCTAGTTGACGGTGTCGTCAACGGCATCCGCGGTGGACTTAACATCCCTGCCGACACCGCGCACGGTGTTGGCGCAGGCCGAAAGGGCCAAGGCGCAAGCGAGAACGACAATCGGCACAGTGCGTAAGAGTTTCATGAATGGTGTCTCCCTCCGAGATATATTCGCCAGACAGCAACGAAGATCGGTTAAACTGGTTCCATGGGTAGCGCGCGCAAACAGCAATCCGGTAACGGCGGCAGGCTTCTGGTCATCGCCTGCGGGATGATTGCGCGCGAAGTTCTGGCCGTGAAGGAGCAGCTGACGCTCGACCATCTCGACCTGACCTGCCTGCCGGCGGAGTTCCATTTCTACCCGGATCGCATTGCGCCGGCCATGGACAAGGCGATCGAGAAGGCCAAGGCTGAGGGCTACGTCAGCATCTTCGTCGGCTATGCCGATTGCGGCACCGGCGGCCTGCTCGACCGCGTGCTGGAGAAGCATGGCGTCGAGCGCATGGCCGGACCGCACTGCTTTGCCTTCTACCAGGGCATGGATGCCTATGCGAAGGTCGGCGACGACGACATGATGTCGTTCTACATGACAGACTTCCTGTGCCGCCAGTTCGACGCATTCTTCATGAAGCCGCTCGGCCTCGACAAGCATCCCGAGCTGATCAAGGACTATTTCGGCAATTACGAGAAGCTGATCTACATCGCCCAGACGGATGATCCCGAACTCGACAAGGTCGCCGAGAAGGCGGCGGCTCTGCTCGGCCTCACCTATGAGCGCCGTTCGACCGGCTATGGCGACCTGACGGCCGGTCTTGCGCAGGCTGCCGCACACGCCTGAAGCAATTCTTCACTCGAGATGCTGTCAAATACGGATGACAGACCGCCGTGAACGGGTAAGTTGTGCGCCCCTGCAAACAGGCTGATTCAGCCCGTCCGAACATGGAAAAGTCCTGATGACCCCTCGCCTCCTGCTCGCCGCCCTTGGCCTCCTCTGCCTCGCCCTGCCCGCTCACGCCGATGGTGAGGTGCAAAAGATCATCACCGCCACCGACAAGGCGCGGCTCGACAAATATGGCGAGACGCGCAAGGCGGCCCTGGCCGAGGCAAAAGCGGGAGAACCTGCCGAGGTCAGTGAACTCGACGCACTGCTGGCAAAGCCGCTGGTGGCCTTTTCCGACAAGGACCTTACCGGCAACTGGCAATGCCGCACCATCAAGGTGGGCCTGACCGGCCCGCTCGTCATCTACAGCTGGTTCAAGTGCAAGGTGACGGATGACGGCGCCGGCTGGCAGCTGGAAAAAATCAGCGGCTCGCAACGCACCAAAGGCCGTTTCTTCGACGATGGCGAAAAACGCGCCATCTATCTCGGCACCGGCTATGTCAATGAAACCAAGCCGAAGCCCTATGGCAGCGGCCCGGAAAGCGACCAGGTGGGCTATGTCTTCCGCACCGGCGCCAATGAATGGCGCATCGAGTTCCCGGCGCCCTATTACGAATCGAAGCTCGACATCATCGAATTCAAGCGCTGATCCGACAGCCTTTCGCCAGCGGAGCAGCTGGCGAGGTCATCAAGATTTAACTGGCGTCGGCACAGAATTGAGCCGGGCAGCGCACGGCAGATGGGTGCGCGCCGGCAAGAAGGCGCGCCATGGCTTCAGCTGTTGAAAAAAATGCTGCGATCGTCGTCGTCACCGAAGGCGGTCCGCACATCTGGGCCATCGTCAACGCCGTCGCCGACCAGCTCGGCCCAGTCAGCGTCATCCTCGAAAGCCCTGAATCCAAAAAGCAATTGCTGCTTGGTCGGGCACGTCGCCAGGGCTGGTTCTCCGCCATCGGCCAGCTCGGCACGATGGTGCTGACCAGGCTCGGCAAGCGCTTCTTCGCCGGGCATGCAGCGCGGCTCATTGCCGACCAGAAACTTGAGACCGAGCCGAGGCCGGGACAAAAGATCATCCACGTCTCATCGGCCAACGCGCCCGACTGCCTGCAGGCGATCGCCGACATCCGGCCGGGCGTGGTGCTGCTCGCCGGCTGCCGGCTGCTGTCCCGGCAGACGCTGGCGAAAATGCCGTGCCCGGTGCTCAACTATCACGCCGGCATCGCCCCAAAGTATCGCGGCATGAATGGCGGCTACTGGGCGCTGGCCTCCGGCGATCTCGCGAATTTCGGAACCACCGTGCATCTGGTCGACGCCGGCGTCGACACCGGCGACGTGCTAAGACAGGCGCGCGGCAAGCCTGAGCCGGGCGACACCATTTCAAGCTATGCGCTGCGCCAGGCGGCATTCTCGCGCGACATCTGCATCGAGGCGGTCCGCGATGCGCTGGACGGCAAACTGGCCACGATCAGGCCGGATCTGCCGTCGAAACAATGGTACCACCCGACGATCTGGTTCTATCTCTGGACCGGTCTCACCAGGCGGGTCTGGTAGCCGATCTCCCCGGGAATCGCACCTTTCTTTTTGCGACTCCCAATAGCGTCGCTTTTGAATGCGCGCGCGTCGTCCCATAACAAGCAGCCCCACTGCGCATCCGGCAATGCTCGCACCTGCTGGATAAAGTGGTGGAGCGTCGTTTCCCCCATGGACTTACAGCGCTCTACAGGGAGTGAGAGAATTCATGGCTGATCTGATCGTCGTCTACTGGCGTGACATCCCCGCCCAGGTCATCGTCAAGAAGGGCCGGCAGAACGCCAAGCGCGAACTGCCGCTGCGCTTCACCGAGGCGATCGACATGTGCGCGATGCGCACCGGCGCCGGCGGCACCGACGACTACCTCGCAGAATGGCGCAAGGCCGACCCGATCCCGGTCGGCGACGATCTCGAAGCCGAGGTCGAGAAGGCGTTCAACGACATCGACGCGAAATATGACCGCGAGCGGCTGGTCGCTCTGGTCAAGGCGGGCGGGAAAGAAAATGTCTGACACGAACCCGGCGGTTACCCAGGCCACGCAGGTCAAGAAGGCAGCGCCGAAATCCGACTACAAGCCGGCCGATGTGTCGCCGCAGCGGCGCGTCCAGCGCTCGTTTGCGATCCGGCTGTGGTCGATCCGCCATTCGCGCTTGCTCGAATGGTTCTACTCCAGATTTGCAGACATGTTCCTGCTGCTTCATCCGCTGTGGAAAGGGCTTGGCTACGGCCGCGTCGAAACGCCGATCAAATTCGTCGAGAAGCGCGTCAAAGGCTTCATGTTCGACTGCCGCATGTGCGGCCAGTGCATTCTTTCCT
Organism: Hyphomicrobiales bacterium; assembly: GCA_900472295.1. Lineage (GTDB taxonomy): Bacteria > Pseudomonadota > Alphaproteobacteria > Rhizobiales > Rhizobiaceae > Mesorhizobium. The sequence continues at coordinate 719,482 of UCIA01000002.1, forward strand.
CCACCGGCATGTCGTGCCCGATGAACTGCCCCAAGCAGCTGCGCAACGGCCCGTGCGGCGGCGTGCGCGCCAACGGCAATTGCGAGGTCGAGCCCGATATGCCTTGCGTCTGGGTCAAGGCCTGGGAAGGCTCGCAGAACATGGAGCATGGCGACAAGATCCTGACCGTGCAGAAGCCGGTCGACCAGTCGCTGCGCGAAACCTCGGCCTGGCTGCGGGTGACCGCGCAGTCCGCAGCGGCCCGCGAAGCTGCGGTCAATGCCAACACCGGTGCACCGACATGATCGGCCACCAGCGCGACGAGAACCCGGCCGGCATCCATCTGCCGCTCGATCCCCTGCCCGGCCATTCCTCGCGCGGCCGGCTTGAGCGCGTGCTGCGGCGCGGCGAATTCGCCGTCACCACCGAGCTCAACCCGCCCGACAGCGCCGATCCCGAAGACGTCTACAACAGGGCGAAAATCTTTGACGGTTGGGTCGACGCCATCAATGCCGTCGATGCCTCCGGCGCCAATTGCCACATGTCCTCGGTCGGCATTTGTGCGCTTTTGACCCGCATGGGCTATGCCCCGATCATGCAGATCGCCTGCCGCGACAAGAACCGCATCGCCATCCAGGGCGACGTGCTGGGCGGCGCCGCGATGGGCGTTGCCAACATGCTGTGCCTCACCGGCGACGGCGTGCAGGCCGGCGACCAGCCTGGCGCCAAGCCGGTGTTCGATCTCGATTCCATGTCGCTGCTCGAGACCTGCCGCATCATGCGCGACAACGGCAAGTTCCTGTCCGGCCGCAAGCTGACGACGCCGCCGCAGATTTTCCTGGGTGCGGCCGTCAACCCGTTCGCGCCGCCCTTCGATTTCCGCCCGATCCATCTCGGCAAGAAGATCGCCGCCGGGGCCCAGTTCGTGCAGACGCAGTACTGCTTCGACGTGCCGATGTTCAGAACCTTCATGCAAAAGGCGCGCGATCTCGGCCACACCGAAAAGGTCTTCATCCTGTGCGGCGTCGGCCCGCTGGCTTCGGCCAAGACGGCCAAATGGATCCGCTCCAACGTGCCGGGCATCCATATCCCGGACTCGATCATCAAGCGGCTTGAGGGCGCCCAGGACCAGAAGAAGGAAGGCAAGCAGCTCTGCACCGACATCATCAACGAGGTGAAGGAAATTCCAGGCGTCTCCGGCATCCATGTGATGGCCTACCGCCAGGAGGAATACGTCGCCGAGATCGTCGATGAATCGGGCGTGCTGAAGGGCCGCCAGCCGTGGAAACGCGAGATCCGTCGCGACGACCAGATGGTCGCCGACCGGCTCGACCGCATATTGCATGACGAGATTACCGAAACGCAGGTGGACATGGTAAAGACCGCGCACTAAGCGGCCAAGCACCAGACCTGGAACGAAACCAGAGACGATATAAAGAAGCCCTTTATATCAAGGCGGAGAGACTTCATGACCCGGACCATCGTCGCCTCGGCGACACGCGAGATCATCATCGGCTTCGACCAGCCTTTCTGCGTCATTGGCGAGCGCATCAACCCGACCGGCCGCAAGAAGCTGGCCGCCGAGATGATCGCCGGCAATTTCGAGACCGTCATCAAGGATGCACTGGAACAGGCCGCCTGCGGCGCCACCATGCTCGACGTCAATGCCGGCGTCACCTCGGTCAACCCGAACGAGACCGAACCCGGCCTGCTGGTGCAGACGCTGGAGATCGTCCAGGGCCTGGTCGACCTGCCGCTGTCGATCGATAGCTCCGTCACCGCCGCCATCGAAGCGGCATTGAGGGTCGCCAAGGGCCGGCCGCTGGTCAACTCCGTCACCGGCGAGGAAGAAAAACTCGAAGCCATCCTGCCGCTGGTCAAGAAGTACAATGTGCCGGTCGTTGCCATCTCCAACGACGAGACCGGCATTTCGATGGACCCGGATGTCCGCTTTGCCGTCGCCAAGAAGATCGTCGAGCGCTGCGCCGATTTCGGCATCCCCGCGCATGACGTCGTCGTCGACCCGCTGGTGATGCCGATCGGCGCGCTGGGCGATGCCGGCCGCCAGGTCTTCGCGTTGCTGCGTCGGCTCCGCGAAGAGCTCAAGGTCAACACCACATGCGGCCTGTCCAACATCTCGTTTGGCCTGCCGCACCGCCACGGCATCAACGCCGCCTTCATCCCGATGGTGATCGGCGCCGGCATGACCTCGGCGATCATGAACCCGGTGCGCCCGCAGGAAATGGAAGCCGTGCGCGGCGCCAATGTGCTCAACGGCACCGACGAGAACTGCACCAACTGGATCCGCACCTACAAGGACTACAAGCCGGCCGAAGGCGGCCAGGCGGTTGCCGCACCCACGCAAGTCAATGCGCCGGGCGACGGCGCTGCCGGTGGCCGCCGTCGCGGCGGCCGAGAGGCCCGGATGGGTCGGGGATAAGCGCGCAACCGTGAACTCGCCTGCAAACATTACCGATCCGCTCGTGCTGTTCATGCCGTCAGGCAAGCGCGGGCGGTTTCCCGTCGGCACTCCGGTGCTTGATGCCGCGCGCCAGCTCGGCGTCTATGTCGAAAGCGTCTGCGGTGGCCGCGCCACCTGCGGTCGCTGCCAGATCGAAGTGCAGGAAGGCAATTTCGCCAAGCACAAGATCGTCTCGTCCAACGACCACATCTCGCCCAAAGGCGCCAAGGAAGAGCGTTACGAGCGCGTCCGCGGCCTGCCCGAACGGCGCCGCCTCTCCTGCTCGGCGCAGATCCTCGGCGACCTCGTCATCGACGTGCCGCAGGACACGGTCATCAACGCGCAGACCATCCGCAAGGATGCCGACACCCGGGTCATTGCCCGCGATTCAGCGATCCGCATGTGCTATGTCGAGATCGAAGAACCCGACATGCACAAGCCGCTCGGCGATCTCGATCGCCTCAAGATCGCCTTGATGAAGGATTGGGGTTTTAAAAACCTCGAATTCGATTTCTATCTGCTGCCGCAGGTGCAAGGCATTTTGCGCAAGGGCAACTGGACGGCGACTGCCGCCATCCACAAGGATGCCGAAAGCGACATCGCCCGCGTCATAGCACTCTGGCCCGGCCTCAAGAACGAGGCCTATGGGCTCGCCTGCGACATCGGGTCGACCACCATTGCCATGCATCTGGTGTCGCTGCTGTCGGGCCGCGTCGCCGCTTCCTCCGGCACATCCAATCCGCAGATCCGCTTCGGCGAGGATCTGATGAGCCGCGTCTCCTATGTGATGATGAACCCGGACGGCCGCGAAGGCATGACGGTCGCCGTGCGCGAGGCGATCTCCGGCCTGGTCGACAAGGTCTGTGCCGAAGGCAATGTCCAGCGCAACGACATCCTGGACTCGGTCTTCGTCGGCAATCCGATCATGCACCATCTGTTCCTCGGCATCGATCCGACCGAACTCGGCGGCGCTCCGTTTGCGCTCGCCGTCTCGGGGGCGGTGCGCATCAAAGCCTCGGATATCGGCTTGAAACTCAACCAGGGCGCGCGCCTCTATATGCTGCCCTGCATTGCCGGCCATGTCGGCGCTGACGCCGCGGCCGTGACGCTGTCGGAAGGCCCGCACCGCCAGGACGAGATGATGCTGATCGTCGATGTCGGCACCAATGCCGAAATCGTGCTTGGCAATCGCACGCGCGTCGTCGCGGCGTCGTCGCCCACCGGCCCGGCCTTCGAAGGTGCGGAAATCTCCGGCGGCCAGCGCGCCGCCCCCGGCGCCATCGAGCGCGTGCGCATCGATCCGGACACGCTGGAGCCGAAATACCGCGTCATCGGTTCGGAACTCTGGTCCGACGAGCCGGGCTTCCTCGACAGCGTGCAGGCGACCGGCGTCACCGGCATTTGCGGCTCCGGCATCATCGAGATCGTCGCCGAGATGTATCTCGCCGGCATCATCTCCGAGGACGGCGTCGTCGACGGATCGCTCAGCATGCGCTCGCCGCGCGTCGTCGCCAACGGCCGCACCTTCTCCTATGTCTTGAAGGAGGGCGAACCGAAGATCACCATCACCCAGACCGACGTGCGCGCCATCCAGCTCGCCAAGGCCGCGCTCTATGCCGGCACCAAGCTGTTGATGGAAAAGCAGAACACCGAGCATGTCGACCGCATCCACTTCGCCGGCGCCTTCGGCTCCTTCATCGATCCGAAATACGCCATGGTGCTGGGCCTGATCCCGGATTGCGAGCTCGACAAGGTCTCGGCCGTCGGCAACGCCGCCGGCGCCGGTGCGCGAATGGCGCTGCTCAATCGCGGCTATCGCCGCGAGATCGAGGACACGGTCAACCATATCGAAAAGATCGAGACGGCGCTGGAGCCGAAATTCCAGGAGCATTTCGTCTACGCCATGGCGCTGCCCAACAAGGTCGATCCGTTCCCGAAACTGTCGGCGGCGGTGAAACTGCCGCCGCGCAAGACCGTCAGCGAGGATGGCGTTGCCGGTGACGCCGCCCCTCGTCGGCGTTCACGCGAAGGTCATGCTGCCAGGCGCAGCCGGGAATAAGCCGCCTTCCAAAGGCCGCCAATTCGCCCAATTTCATTTGTATGCAAATGTTTCCAGATCCCGCCGATCTGGAAACCGAAACGCTGTTTTGGCGCAATCCGTCCGATACAGACGTGAAGCATTTAACGGACATCGAATGACGGACCGGACTATTTCGCCGTCACAACGCTCCAAAGGAGAATGAAGATGTCGATGTTCAACAGTCTCGGCCGTTTTCGTGCAGCCATGAAGAATGCACAGGCGGTGCGCGCCATGAACAGCCTGTCGCCGGAAATCCAGAAGGATATCGGCTGGCCTGTGTCGCCGCGCATTGACGCGCAGGCGAACCTTACCCGTCTGATCCTGGGCTCGGGCCGCTGATGACCTTCGCCGACAAATGCAAATTGCTGGCCAAACGCCGGGACCGCCGCGTGGTCCCGGTGACGACCGACATCAAGCTGCGCGCCGCCCTGCTGCCCCGGCGTTGAGCCTGTTTGCGCACCGCAAACGCGATTGATCAACCAACCGTGTTGCGTTGGGCCAAATTCTTGACATTTCGGCTGGAGGCACGATGTTCGTGATAGTGGGGGAATTCTCTTAGTCGGCTGCGGCCGAGCCAGTGTATTCGAATGCCCAGTTTCAAAAGCCATCTTGTTTCCTTTATCCTCCGGCATAGCCGCAAGAAGGCATTTGCCAGCCCTGAAAACCTGCAGCGCTGGATAGCCTATGCGCGCAAGACCGAGGACCACCATCCGCCGGCATTGCTGCGTGAGCGGCTCGATATCACCGAGCGCAGCGTCGATGGCTTTCCCGTCTACGAGATCGCGCCGAAGGCGGGCGAGCGCAGGCGCATCCTCTACATGCATGGCGGCGCCTTTGTCTTCCAGATCACCTCCTATCATTGGGGGCTGATTGCCGAGATGGCCGAACGGCTGGGTTTCGGGATCACTGTGCCGATCTACCCCATTGCGCCGGAACATGATTTCCACGCCATGTTCGGCATGGTCGGCGACGTCTACCGGCAGATGCTGGACGAAACCGAAGCCGAGGACATCGTCTTCATGGGCGATTCCGCCGGCGGCAACATGGCCGTGGTGCTGACCATGATGGCGGCCGAGGAAGGCCTGCCCTTGCCGTCGCGCCACGTGCTGATTTCACCCGGCCTCGACATGTCGCTGTCCAACCCGGAAGTGTTCGAGGCGGAACGCAACGATCCGTGGCTTGGCATTCCAGGCGGCCTTGAAGCGATCCGCATGTACAGCGCCGGCATCGATCGCAGCGACTGGCATATCAGCCCGCTCTACGGCGACCTCTCGGTGCTGCCGCAGACCCTGCTTCTGACCGGCTCGCACGACCTGCTCAGCCCCGACAATCTGATCTTCGCCAAGAAGGCACGCGCCGCCGGCGTCGATATCGAAGTCGTCTACGAGGAAGGCATGTTCCACGTCTGGCCGCTGATCGAGATGCCGGAGACGCGCCGCGCCAGGGACAGCATCGTCACCTTCCTCGGCAACGAGCCGACAAAGCGGCCCGCAACCGCGCCGCGCAGAGCGCCAACCGCTTTCGCGGCTCGCCCCGCCGAGGCAGCGGAATAGATCAGAACTTCCCGGTTTCGCGGAACACTTCGAACGTCGCGCGGATATGGTCGGCGACGGCCTTGACCGGCGCGCTGGCGTCGGGCGACACCACCATCGCCAGATTGTAGGTGCCGATATCGGGCATGCCGTCCTTCGAGCAGAGCTCGACCATGTCGTTGCCGAGGAACGACTTCGGCAGCGGCGCCACGGCGAGATCGGACATGATGGCGGCGCGTTGGCCGGCGGTGTGCGCGCTCATATAGGCGATGCGGTAGTTGCGGCCGCCGCGGCTCAGCGCGTCGAGCGCGCCGGCCCGCCAGGCGCAGCCCTCTTCCCACAGCGACACCGGCAAAGGCTCGCGCAGATGCGCGCAACCGCCCTTGGCGCCGGCCCAGACGATCGGCTCGGTGAGCAGCACCTCGGCGCCGAGCGCGCTGGTCTTGTAGGAATTGGTCAACAGCGTGATGTCGAGCGCCCGGTCGTCCATGCGGCGGCGCAGATTGCTGCTCTGGTCGATGGTGACGTCGACGGCGATCGACGGATGCGACTGCGCAAAGCGCTTCAGGACATGCGGCAGAACGCGCTCGCCATAATCGTCCGGCGAGCCCAGCCGCACCACGCCGACGATCTCGGGAATGATGAACTTCGACACCACCTCGCGGTTGATCGACAACAGCCGGCGGGCATAGCCGAGCAGCATCTCGCCATCGGTGGTCAGCGTCACCGAGCGCGCATCGCGCGCGAAGACGGAACGGCCGAGAATATCCTCGAGCTTCTTGATCTGCATGGAAACCGCCGACGGCGTGCGAAACACCGCATTGGCCGCCGCGGTGAAACTGCCGGTCTCGGCAATGGCCACGAAAGTGCGCAAAACATCGAGATCGAGCAGTGGCAGCGGATGATTGAGCGGGGCGTTCATCGGGATCGACCTTCAATTTTTCTGATGTGAAGCATCATTCCATTTCGTTTGATTGAACATCAGATTGGGAGGATAGTCAACTCCATCGAAGGCAGGACGCCCCGGTTTGGAAACGATCCTGACACGCAAATGCCTTCGGTGCGGAATAATTCGGCGACAGAACGCGTTTATGCGGGACGTGCCACAGTCCTAAACCAGCAAAGGAGAATGAAATGTCTATCCTGTCATCCATTGGTCGGCTTGCGACCGAATTCAGCGCGGCCCGCGCCCGCTTCCAGACCGAACGTGCGATCCGTTCGCTGCCGATCGAACTGCAGAAGGATATCGGCTGGCCCGAAGCTGCCGACACCAAGACCGGTGCACGCCACGGCGTCGGATCCTGGGCTGGAGCAAAGTAAACCATTGTGTACCATGTGCTGAAGGCCTGCCGCGCACCAGCCCGGCAGGCCTTCTCTGTTTTACCCGAAGCTTCTCCAACTTATTTGCATTCAAATGATTTTTTTAGAGCCATGTAGCCCTTGCATGGCGCATATGTGCAACTTGCATAACGCCTCAATGTCGCAGCTAACGCGTTCTAAATATTCGTAAATTTTAGGCATTGTGCCTAGAAATGTCGCAATCGATGTCGCATTTCCATTCAAGCGCTTCGCATTTGCGATTTAGTTTCTGCTCACACACGCCTATATCACGCTCAGCAAACGAGCTGCCCCACTCCATCAAGCGAAGGCGACCCGTCTGAGCAACCGATAGGAGATGATGATGAAGCTTTTTGCCCGCCTCTTTGCCCGCCGCGAAATGAACCTGACTACCGCTCTCGAGCGCCAGCGCCTTGCCAACACCATGCCTGGCCAGACCGGTGCCATGAATGCGTCGCGCCTCGGCTTCGTCGCCTGAGATCACGGCTACGCGCAGCGCTCCCTGCCGCTGCCCGAAGGCCGATAACAGCGCCGCTTCGGTTTGACCGAGGCGGCGTTTCTCGTTTTGGCTCCGATCCTGCTGCCAACCATGCCCAATCCGCTGGCAGCCCGTGCCCATCGTCCCGGACTATTGCCCATTTGCGACCCATGTCGCAAATTTAGTTGCCGCTAAACCGCCTAGCCGATTGACAGGCATGGTTTTTCCTGATGACGCTATGCTGTTCGCGACATCCTGTTCGCGCCATGGCCGCATGAGGTTCTCCCGTGAATGCCGTCAAGCATCCGATCAAGCGATCGTTTGTATTCTTCCTTGTCCCCGACTTCACCATGATCGCCTTTGCGACGGCGCTCGACCCGCTGCGCTCGGCCAACCGCATGCTTGGCTATGAGGCCTATCGCTGGCGCCTCGCCAGCATCGACGGCAAGCCGGTGCGCGCCTCCAACGGCGTTGAATGCGCCGTCAACACCTCGCTCGAGGAGGAGCGCAAGAAGATGGCCGGGCCGGACCGGCCGAACATGGCCATCGTCTGCAGCGGCATCAATGTCGAGCGCTACCAGAACAGATCGGCCTTCGCCTGGCTGCGCGAGGAATATAACAGAGGCGTCGCCGTCGGCGGCCTGTGCACCGGCGCGCATATCCTCGCCGCCGCTGGCCTGCTCTCCAACAAGCGCTGCGCCATCCATTGGGAAAACCTGCCGGGTTTTTCCGAAGCTTTTCCGAAGGCTAACGTCTTCGCCGATTTGTTCGAGATCGACCAGAACATCTACACCTGCGCCGGCGGCACCGCGGCGCTCGACATGATGCTCAAGCTGATCGGCGACGATTTCGACGACAATCTGGTCAACCGTGTGTGCGAGCAGGTGCTGACCGACCGCGTCCGCAGCCCGACTGACCGCCAGCGCCTGCCGCTGCGCGCCCGCCTCGGCGTGCAGAATTCCAAGGTGCTGACCATTATCGAATTGATGGAGGGCAATCTCTCCGAACCGCTGTCGCTGATCGAGATTGCCGACCATGTCGACCTGTCGCGCCGCCAGATCGAGCGCCTGTTCCGCACCGAGATGGGGCGCTCCCCTGCCCGCTACTATCTCGAGATCCGCCTCGACCGCGCCAGGCACCTGCTGATCCAGTCGTCAATGCCGGTGGTCGAGGTGGCAGTCGCCTGCGGGTTCGTCTCGGCCTCGCATTTCTCCAAATGCTACCGCGAGCTCTATGCCCGCTCGCCGCAACAGGAGCGCGTCGACCGCAAGCAGTTGCTTGCGGCCTGACTGCTCTAACGCGCGTCGAACATCCAGCTGCGGTCACGCCACATTTTCTCGCCGACCTGGCAGTCGATGGGGCGGTCCTGCGCCAGCACCACTGGCGGATGCGCGGCCTCTTCGCGCGCCCATTGCCGCGAAGCGGGGCCGGCCAGTTCCAGCACCAGCTTGCGGCGGATCGCTTCGGGGAACTGCGTCCAGTCATTGACCGGGATCATGAACGCGCCCGGCCCGCCGATGACGCAGTCGCTGTAGTAGCGGTCGAGATTGTTGACATCGTAGCCGCCAAACCCGCCGCCGCGTGTCATCAGCGGCAGGCCGTTGATGACGATGCCTTGCTTGACCACCGCGTCGCGGGTGATGTCGACGGGCGCACCCTGATTGTTGGGCCCGTCACCGGAAATGTCGATGACGCGTTTTGTCCCCTGAAAGCCGCTTTCGGCGAACAGATCGCTGCCGAATTCCAGCGCGCCGGAAATCGAGGTGCGCCGGGCGCTGGCCGGCGGGTGAGCGGAAAGCTGCGCAGCCACAAGCTCGGCATCGGCCCGGCTGGCGATCACCGTCCACGGCACGACGACCTGCTGCATGGTCGCGCCCGCCCATTCGACATAGGTGACGGCGATCTTGCCATAGGCGCCGTCTGCAATGGCCTGCAGCACATTGTCGTGCGTCAGCGCCGCCGCATAGCCACGACGCTGGATCTCAAGTTCGGTCGGCGACATGGACAGCGACACGTCGACGGCCAGCACCAGTTCGACATCGACTGGCTCGGCGGCATGAAGCGGCGGGCTCAGCCCGAGCATCAGCACCAGCGCGGCGCTGGCTGAAAGGAAATGTCGTGCGCGCGAAAAAGCAGACATGCCCCAAGGTAAGCGAGAATCGGCTGCAGACAAAGAGAAAAGCCCGACCATGAGCCGGGCTTTCAATTCTTAATCTAGCGATTGCGGCGAAGCTCAACTCCTCGGCTTCAGATTCTCCGGGTCGTAGAGCGGCTTGTAGCCGACAGCCGCCACTTCGACCGGATAGGTCTCGCCAAAGTATTCGATGGCGAACTTGCGGCCTTCCTGGGCATGGGCCCAGGGCAGATAGGCAAGGCCGATGTTCTTGCCGATGGTCGGGCCGTAAGCCATCGACGTCGTGAAGGAACGGCGGCCGAGTTCGTCGACCAGCGTCTCGCCTGTCTTGGGGTCCATCACCGGCATGGTGCCGACGGGGTAGCGGGCGACGCCTTTCGCATCGACATTCTCGGTCATTACCAGCGTGCACAGGATTGCCGGCTGGTGCTCGCGGGCGCGGTACTCGACATGCTTTGCCTTGCCGCAGAAATCGTTCTCCTTGACCTTCGGACGGGCAAGGTCGGCTTCGAGCAGATTGTACTCGGTCAGGAGATCGGCGTTCTGCAGCCGCAGGCTCTTTTCCATGCGCCGCGTGTTGGCATAGGTCTCGACGCCGAACGGCATCACGCCGGTCGAGCGCAGCGCGTCCCAGACGGCGAGACCGTCCTCATAGCGCATATGCAGTTCCCAGCCCTGCTCGCCGACATAGGAGATGCGGAAGGCGGTGACGTCCTTGCCGCCGATCCTGACCGGCTTGATCGCCGCGAACGGGAAATTCTCGAGCGACAGGCCATCCGGATTCTCGACCACCTTCTGCAAGGTGGCGCGGGCGTTCGGACCCCAGATGCCGATGGTGACGTATTTTTCCGTCACGTCGGTGATGGTGACGTCAAAGCCTTTGTCCTGCGCCGTGCGCTGCATGTAGCGGAAGTCGCGTGGGCCGGCGTCGGCGCCATCGATCAGGCGGCAGCGATCGGCCATGCGGATCACCGTGAAGTCGGCGCGCACCATGCCTTCCTCGTCGAGGAAGTGGGTGTAGATGCCCTTGCCGATGTTGTTGTCGCCGCCGACCTTGGCCGCGCAGAGCCATTCCAGCAGCGCGACATGGTCGGGGCCTTCGATGTCGTACATCGAGAAATGCGACAGGTTGACGATGCCGCAATCCTCGCTCATTGCCAGATGCTCGGCATTGGACACCCGCCAGAAATGGCGGTTGTCCCACTCGTTCTCTCGCACGGGAACCCGGTTGCCATACTTCTCCAGCAGGTGCTCGTTGGCAGCATAGCCATGTGCACGCTCCCAGCCGCCCAGCTCCATGAAGTAGCCGCCAAGTTCCTTCTCGCGCTCCCAGAACGGCGAGCGCCTGATGTTGCGGCCCTTGGAGAATGGCTCGCGTGGATGCACAGCGGGATTGTAGACCTTCATCGCCGTTTCGGTGCAGCGATCCCAGATGAACTGCTCCTTGGTCTGGTGCGGATAGAAGCGCGCATAGTCGATGGCGTGATGGTCGATTTCGGTGCGGCCGTCGGTCATCCAGTCGGCGATCAGCTTGCCCATGCCGGGGCCATCCTTGACCCAGATGGCGACGGCATACCAGAGACCCCTCACCTTCTGGCTTTCGCCCATGGACGGGCCGCCATCGGCGGTCACCTGCAAGAGGCCGTTGAAGGAATGGCTTTCATTATAACCAAGCTCGCCCAGGATCGGCGTCAGCTCCATGGCGCGCTCAAGCGGCGCCAGGATCTGCTCCATGTCGAGGTCACGCTGCGACGGCGACAGCCGCGCCTGGTTCTTTTCCAGCAGGTCGCGTGGATGGCAGAGACGCGGATTGGTCTCTTCGTAGTAGCCCCATTCGATCTGGCCGCCCTCGGCCGTCTTGGGATCGCCGGTGTCGCGCATATAGGCCGAGTTACCCTGGTCGCGCAGCAGCGGCCAGCCGATCTCCTTGCCGGTGCCGGCGAACTCGTTGTAGGGGCCGAAGAAGGTCAGTGGATGGTCGATTGGCATCACCGGCAGGTCTTCGCCGACCATCTCGGCGATCAGCCGGCCCCAGATGCCGGCGCAGACGATGACATAGTCGGCCATGATGGTGCCGCGGTCGGTGACGACGCCCTTGATGCGGCCCTCCTCGACGATGAGGGATTTGGCCGGCGTGTTTGCGAAGGATTTCAGCTTGCCCGAGGCTTCCGCCTGATCGACCAGCTTGCCGGCGACCGTCTGCGAGCGCGGGATGACCAGACCGGCATCCGGATCCCACAGGCCACCCTGCACCATGGACTCTTCGATTAGCGGGAATTTTTCCTTGATCTCGGCCGGCTCGATCAGTCGGGCGCGGGTGCCGAAGGATTTGGCCGAAGCGATCTTGCGCTTGATCTCGTCCATGCGGCTGTCGTCACCGACACGCGCCACTTCGAGGCCGCCAATGCGGGCGTAGTGGCCCATCTTCTCGTAGAAATCGATGGAATAAAGCGTCGTCCAGCAGGACAGGAAATCATGGCTGGTCGTGTAGCAGAAGTCCGAGGCGTGCGCGGTCGAGCCGATGTCGGTCGGGATGCCCGACTTGTCGATGCCGACAATGTCGGTCCAGCCGCGCTCGATCAGATGATGGGCGATCGATGCGCCGACAATACCACCCAGGCCGACGATGACGACCTTCGCCTGTTTCGGAAACTCTGCCATTGACCGCTGCTCCAAAGGGATAAAGCGGGCGTGTCCGCGCCCGTTCGAATGGCGCACAATATGCAGAGGACGTGGATGGAGCTACCGCCTGTTTGCGACACGTCGCAGATGCGACGCGACCCGGCGCGCCGGCATGCCGCCAGTGGCGATCTATCTCAGGCGAAGGCCCAGATATCCTCGGCCTGGAAGCCGACCTGGTAGCCGGCGGTCTTCAGCTTGACCACGACATGGCCGATCTCGGCCGCCGGCAATGCACCGACCTCGACCTTGATCATGCCGGGGCGGTAGCGCTTGAGATCGAGCTGCTCGAAGACGATCCAATCGGCGCCCTCGCAATCCACCAGGAAGGCGTCGATATGGGTGATGCCGTTGCGGTCGAGCAGCGTCTGCAGCGTTTCGGACGGCACCTCGATATCCCTGAGATGCGGCGCGAACTTGTTGAAATTGGCGTCGTCCTCGCCCCAGGCATTCTTGCCCGACATCAGATTGGTGTCGGTCACAGACGAGCAGCCGATGAATTCGATCGGCAGCGTGCCGGCCTCGAGTGCGGCGGCATCGAAGGTGTGGACGGTGATCGTGCCTTTGGTTTTGGTCACCGCCACCGGCTCGATGATGAAGCGTTCCGCGTCGGGGTAGTTGGCGCGCAGCCGCTTCTGATTGTAGGGGATCGGCTCGACCAGCACGGCGCGCGCCCGCGGGATGCGATGCAGCCACGGCGTCACGTCGTCGAACAGCGCGCCGTCGCAGGCGCCGACATTGACCATCTGGAACGGTTGCCCGCCGCCGAAGCGTGCCTTCAGCGCCGTCTTGGCCAGAAATTTCGTGCCGCGCAGCGCCGGTCCGCGATCGAGCAGACCAGCCGGCAGGCCGAGTGAAAGAGCGATGCGCGCCAGACCGGATACAGAACTCAAGGCTTATCTCCTGGTATGACCTGCAAAGTGATGGGCCGCCTTCGATTCGCGCTTGCCGACGCCCAAAGCGCCATGATCGGGCCGACAAGCAAAAGATAGGGCGGCAGAAGGTTGGGAAAATAGATGCGGGTGTCGTGGATCGGGAAGACGGTGAATTTCGCCAGCACGCCAACCACCAATGCGGCAAGCAGGATGCCGGCGCGGCGATCGAGCCTAAAGCCGGCGCGGCTGAGCGCAAACCATCCGGCCAACGCGAGCACTGAGACGCCGACCCAGCTGTTGATGCTGATGGCACGGATGAAGGACGCTGCAAACGCCTTGAGATAGGCGCCAACCGAGAACGGCGGCTCGAAGCCATCCATATTGTAGTGCTGTTCGATGCTGGAGAACCACAGATGCGGCCACCAGCCGGGATGGTGCGCCCAGTGCGAGATGGCGAAATAGGCCACGAAGGACGCGGCAAAGCCGACCAGCGCGCCCCATGCCCGCTGCCGGAAGACCACCAGCAGCACGGCGAAGATGGCCAGGAACACGATATTGTCGGGCCGCGCCATGAAGGCGAGGAAGAGCAGGATAGCCGTTGCTGCCTCGCGGCCGCGCACATAGGCGAGCAGCCCGCCGAGGAACAGCGCTGAGCACAACAGATCCGGCGTCGAGGCGCGTGCGGCATCGCCGAAATCGGCCATGATCAGCACCGCGCCGGCCACCGGCGCCAGCGCCAGCGCGCCTCCTGTTCGCAGCCAAAGCAGCGTGATCACCCCGAACAGCAGCACCGAGACCACCTGCAATACCCGCATCGCCTCGACCGGCGACATCACAGCGCTCATCGTCGACAGCGTCTCGGCGTATAGGAACTTGATCCGGTACATGCCAAGCAGCGAATGGAAGTCGGCGGCATTTTGCGCCATGTGGCTGCGGAAGCCGCCGCCATCGTCAGTCAGGGCCTTGTAGTCGGCGGCCGACACGCCTGCCTGGACCGTGCTGTAGGCATAGTCATGCAGCGCCTGTGCATCGGGGTAAGCGCCCTCTTCGGCAATGGCGAGATAGGGCAACATATCCCAATTGGCGTCGGGCATCGTCCAGGCCGTAAAGGCCGTCAGCAGGATGTAGAGCGAGAACGCGACCGCCCCGATCGCCGCCGCCCAGCGCGCATAGGACCCCTCGCCCCACGCCAGAACGGCCGTCGTCAGCCGGTCGAGTGCGTTTTGCGCGGCGGGAGACTTGCTCAGCATTGTCGGGCTCGGGACTTAGCGGACTTCTTTTAACGGACTTGGCTTTTGACGAAATCCTTCACGATTCCCACGATGCCGCGCGACAGCAGGCTGTCGAAGGCATCGACGAAGCGGTCGACATGCTCGCGCTGGCAGATCAGCGGCGGCTCGAGACGGATGACGTTGCGGTTGTATTCGGTGAAGGCGACGAGCACGTCATAGTCGCGCAACAGAAGCGCACCGACGAAGCCCGACAGCGAGCCCTTCAGCTTGTCGTCGAGCACGCTGACGATCGGACGCAGCACCATCGGCAAGGTCTGCGAGAAGTCGTGGAACTCGAGCCCGACCATTAACCCCTTGCCGCGCACATCTTTGATGATCTTGGGATATTTCTCCTTCAGCGCCTGCAGGCGCTGCAGAAGGTAGTCGCCGGTCGAGGCGGCGTTGTCGATCAGCCCCTCATCATAGAGCACGTTGATGCCCTCGATCGCGGTGACGCAGGCTTCGCCCATGCCGCCAAAGGTCGCCATGGCATGGATCATTGCCGTCTTCGGCGTGCCATAGGCTTTCATATAGACCTCGCGCCGGGCGATCATCGCGCCGACCGCCGCCTTGCCGGCGCCGAGCGACTTGGCCAGCGCCGTCACGTCGGGCACGACGCCGTAATGTTCGAAGGCGTAAAAGCGGCCGGAGCGGCCATAGCCGCACTGCACTTCGTCGGCCACCCACAGCACGCCATACTGGTCGCACAGCGCACGTAGCTTCTGCCAGTATTCGGCGGGCGCCTGGATGATGCCGCCGCCGCCCTGGATGGTTTCAAGCACGATGACGCCGACCTCAGGGTCGGAGCGGAACAGCCGCTCGACCGCTTCGATGTCGGCAAAGGGAATGCGCACCGTGTTCTCGGCCATCTTGAAGTCGGCGCGGTAGAGCTGGCCGTCGGTGATGCCGAGCACGCCCTTGGTCTTGCCGTGGAAGGAGTTCTCGGCATAGACGATTTTCGGCCGGTTCGGGCCGGCGGCGCGCTCGGCGAGCTTCACCGCCGCTTCCATGGCTTCCGAACCGGACGAGCCCAAGAACACCATGTCGAGATCGCCGGGCGAACATTTGGCGATGTTGTGCGCCAGCGCCGACGCATATTGCGACATGAAGGCGATGGCGATTTCCTGGCGCTTCTCCTCCTGGAACTTGCGCCGGGCATCGAGGATGCGCGGATGGTTGTGGCCGAAGGCCAAGGAACCGAAGCCACCGAAGAAATCGAGAATCTTGCGGCCGTTCTGGTCGATATAGAACATGCCTTCGGCACGCTCGATCTTGATCTTGTGGAAGCCGAGCAGCTTCATGAAATGCAGCTGGCCTGGGTTGAGATGCGCCTTGAACAGGTCGGTCATGCGCGCGACATCCATCGCCTTCGCCTGTTCGACGCTGATCAGATCGGGCTTGGCGATTGCGCCGGGCGACAGCGTCGGCGCGCCGACCATGGTGCGCGCGTTCGTCTGCTCAGACTTGGCCATGACGGTCATCTCGGAGTTCTCCTGGTCGTCCCATTCTATTCGGCGGGGACATGATTGGCGGGGACGGGCTGGCCGTCTTTCTTGGCGCGGTATTCGGTATAGGCGGCGATCAGCATGTCCTCGTCGCGATATTGCGGCACCCAGCCGAGCTGGCGCTCGGCCTTGGACACATCGAGCACGCATTCCTCATCGGCGATCAGATATTGTTCCGGATCCATGATCGGCATGTTCATGAGATCGAGCAGGTCGAGCGTGCGCTTGACCGCCCAGCCCGGCGTCGGGATCAGCAGCGATTTCGAGCCCGCGTGCTTGATCAGGTCGCCGAGCAGTTTCCTCACCGGCGGCGGATTGAGCGAACCGAGATTATAGGCCTCGTTGGGCACGCCGGCCTTCCAGGCCGCACGCGCGGCCTCGGCGCAGTCGAACACCGAAATGAACTGATAGGGGTTCTTGCCCGAGCCGATCATCGGCACCGGAAAACTCCAGTCGATCAGCTTGAACAGCTTTTCCAATATGCCGAGCCGGCCGGGTCCGATGATCAGGCGCGGCCGAAACAGCGAGATCGACATGCCGCGCTTGCGCCATTGCGCGGCGAGCTCTTCGGTCTTCTGCTTCGACCAGCCATATTCGCCGAGCGGGGCGACCGGGTGTTCCTCGGTCATCGGCTGCGTCACCGTATGGCCGTAGATCATGTCGGTCGTGTAGTGGACGAGCTTGGGCGCGCCGGCCTTGTCCATGGCCTGCATGATGTGCTCGGTGCCATGGAAATTCACCGGGAAGAAGAAGTCGTGGCGCTTCGCCCGCACCTGGATCGGCGACAGCATCTTGGCCGACAGATTGTAGACCATGTCGTCGGCCTTCAAACCGACTTTGGCCACCGAAGTCGGATCGGTGACATCGCAGGTGACGAAGCGAACCGAGCGATAGTGCTGCAAGTCGCTCTTGACGATGTCGGCGACAACCACCTCCTCACCGTCGGCCACAAGCTTCGGGGCAAGATGACGGCCGACGAAGCCGTCACCGCCGAAAATCACATGTCTCATCGAACGATCTCGCTGGTCTTGTCGGGGCTGATGGAAGCGGTCTGGTCCTCATGCCCGCTCCCACTTTGCGCAATCAGCACCGTGCCGACGCAGATGAAGGCGATGCCGGCGATGCGCCAGGCATTGAGGTCCTCGCGGAAAATAAAATAGGCAAAGATCGCCACCGCGACATAGGCCAGGCTGAGGAACGGATAGGCAAAGCTGAGCTCGACCTTGGACAGCACATAGAGATGCGACGCCATCGAAATGACGAAGGTGCACAGGCCGAGGAACACCCAGGGGCTGAAGACGATCTGCAATAGCTTCAGAACCGGGTTGGTGCCTTCGAACGAGATCGGGCCGAGCGACATCATGCCTTGCTTCAGCATCAGCTGGGCCGCGGCATTGGTCATAACCGTAAACAGAATGAAGACGATATATTTCATGCTTTCCACCCACCGCTCGCAACGGTCCTACTACAAACCTGCAAACATTTCGTGAAGTCACGACAATGTTTTGGGTAAACCATGGAATTTACGATTTGTTTACCATGATCTATTCGAATTGCATCTATTCCGCCGCCTCGACGCGTCCCCGTGGCATGCCGAGTTTTTTCGCCGTCCGCAGCCAGAAACTGGACATGAATGCCGGGTCGCGCAGCGCTTCCAGTTGCTGCCATTGCGGGAACGATGCCGCGAAAGTCTCCGGCCCCATGCGTGCGTCCTTGTAGGGATTGATCGCGCCACCGGCCGCAACCGTGATGCGGTCGAGTTCGTCGAGCAGCTTGAGCGTCCTGTCGCCGCGATTGGGGAAATCCAGCGTCAGCGTGAAGCCGGGCCGCGGAAAAGACAGCAGCCCCGGCGAGCGGATCGATCCGAAGCGCTTCAGCACGGTGAGGAAAGAGCCCTGCCCGGCCCGCCGCGCCGCGTCCAGCAGCGCCGGCACAGCCTGCCGTGCGACGTTTTCCGGCACCACACTCTGGTGCTGGTAGAGACCATTCGGTCCGTAGAGCCGGTTCCAGTCGTTGACGCCGTCGAGCGGAAAGAAAAAGCCTTGGTAGCTGGTCTGGTGCGGCGCCGGCGAACGCCCCTTCTTCCAGCGGTAGGCGGCATTGAAAGCAGTCAGGAACGGCCGGTTGAGGACGTTGAATGGCGGCTGGAAAGGCACCGAAAGGCGGCTGCCGGCGCGCGACGCAGCATGCGAGCCATGCTCGGCATGATTGCCTGACAACAGCAAACCGCGTCCGCGGCCATGTCCGTCGGCCAGCTGATCGATCCAGGCCACAGCATATTCATTGGCCTGGTCGGCGGCCTCGGCCAGTTCGAAGAATTCGCCGAGATCGGCAAACCGCGTCACCTTCTCGACAATGTCGAGCGAAGGCACCCGCATCAGCCGGATCGACGACGACAGGATCAGGCCGGTCAGCCCCATGCCGCCGATCGTTGCCTCAAACAGGCCGGGATTGTCCGTTGCCGAGCAGGTGTAGGTCCGCCCGTCCGAACGCAGCAGCGTGAGCGCTTCGACATGGCAACCAAAGGTGCCGCGCCGGTGATGGTTCTTGCCGTGGACGTCATTGGCGATGGCGCCGCCAAGAGTGACGAACTGGGTGCCCGGCACCACCGCCGGAAAGAAACCATAGGGTGCGGCGTGCGCAATGATGTCGGACAGGAAGACGCCGGCTTCCGCTTCGAGCAGGCCGGTCTCGGCATTGAAGGCGCCGATACGGTTCAGCGGCCGCATGTCGACGACCGCACCTGGCTCGTTCTGGCAAGAATCACCGTAGGAGCGACCATTGCCATAGGCGAGCAAGCCGTTTGCCTTCGCCTTGCCGCTCTTCATCAGCTCAATAGCCGTATCGGCCGCGATGCTTCGCTTTGCGGCCGGCGTGGCGAGGCCAAAACTCCGGTACTGGTCGCCGGCCATGCCCTACCAGCCTCCGGCGACCAGAAGTGCGGCGCCGATCGCAACGACAATCTGGCTGCGCCAGTCGCGGATGATGAAGACGACCGGGTCGTCATTCATCTCGTCGCGGCGCGCCAGAATCCAGACCCGCATGGTCAGGTACAGCACGATCGGCGCCAGCGGCCAGACCAGCCAGGGATGCGGATAAAGCTCGCGCACGGCGACACTGTCCATGTAGAGGGCCAGCACCAGCGCCGAGGAGAAGGCCGAGGCCATGCCGGCCTGGGCGACGATTTCCTGATCTTCGATGCGGTAGCCGCGCCCGGCAATGCGCTCGCCGGGAGGAATGGCGGTGGTACGCAGTTCGACATAGCGCTTCACCAGCGCCAGCGACAGGAAGAAGAAGATCGAGAAGGCAAGCAACCAGAACGAGACGTCGACGCCGGTCGCCGCCGCACCCGCCAGCACGCGCACCGTGTAGAGCCCGGCCAGCGTCAGCACGTCGACCAGCAGCATGCGCTTGAACGACAGCGAATAGGCTGTGGTCACCACGAGATAGCCGGCAAGCACGCCGAGAAACTGGATCGGCAGCAGCAGCCCGGCGGCAATGCCGATCGCCAGCAGCGCCGCCATCGCGCCCAGGCCGAACGGGATCGACAGCACACCGCTGGCGAAGGGCCGGTTGCGTTTGGTCGCATGCTTGCGGTCGAGCGCAAGGTCGAAGAAATCGTTGAGGATGTAGATGGCCGACGCCACGGCGCTGAACGAGATGAACGCCAGCAGGCATTGCCAGATCATGTTGCCGTTGAAATATTCATGCGACAGCACCATCGGCACCGCGATCAGCGAATTCTTCAGCCACTGATGCACCCGCAGCATCTTGACGAATGTCTTCAATGTCGGTTTCGCCACCGGCACCGTTTCGGCGCCATGCGCGGCCTGCCAGCGCGCGGCATGGCGGTCGGGCGCCACGACGATCGCGTCGCGGGCGGCATCGAACACCTTGAGGTCGTGCCGGCTGTTGCCGGCATAGTCGAAGCCGCCATCGCCATAGGCGGCGATCAGCGCGTCGCGCTTGCGGCCCGAGGTCATGTTGTGGGGGCCATCGGTCGCCAGCACGTAATCGAAAATGCCCAGATGCGCAGCGATCGCCTCGGCGAATTTTCGCGGCGTACCGGTCGCCAGCACGATCTTGCGGCCATCGGCATGGTCGGTTCGCAGTCGTTGCAGCAGCGCTTCACGATAGGGCAGCGATGCCGGATCGATGTCGATGCGCTCAGCTATCGCCTGCTTCAGCCGCGCCGGGCCGGCGGCCAGCCAGAACGGCACCAGGAAGATATAAAGCGGATTCTGCTTGAGAAGGATGAACAGGCCCTCCCACAGGAGGTCGGTCGCAATCAGCGTGCCGTCGAGGTCGACCGCAAGCGGGATTGCGTTCTTCTCCGACCGCGCATCCATATCGTTCCTGCCCAAAATCAAAAGCCCGTCGCGCCGTGTTTCGGCGTCTTCGTATCCGACATAGCGAGGAACGGCGCAATGAACGTTAAAACGCCCGGTTGCAGCGGGTAGGCGCCGCGGTATTTCCCTCGTCATCGTTAAGCAGATATTACCATAAACGATAAAAGGCCGGGCAAATACCCGGCCTTTGCACGAGCTGGCTGCAACTTTACTTGATGCGGGCGACACCGCCCGAGATCTCGACCGTTTCCGCGCCGGTCAGGGCCTCGAGGTCACCATTGGGCAAGGTGACGAAGCAGCCATTGGGGCAGAATTCCACGGTTTCGCCGGCGGCCAGCGCCAGCTCCGTCTTGCCGCCGCCTTCCGTCACGATCAGCGTACGGGTCTCAGCGTCCTTGTTGACCGCGCTGGCGGCAAAGGCCGAGCCAGACGCTGCAGTAAGAGCGATGGCGACGACGAGCGACTTCCACATTTTGCAATATCGGTGTTTCCACACCGCCTCTGTTGCATTTCGCAAGGCACAATCGCCTTTGCATGTGAGCTTATATGAGATGCAAGCTGAACCGCAACTGAATGCCGCATTCATGCCGCAATTGGTTTCGCTAGGCTCAAGGCGCCTAGCTTGGATCGGGTTTGCGCGTCTTGCGCCCTGATTTGGCCAGCCGTTTCGCTTCGGCGGCGGCTTCGGCCTCCGCCTGTTCCTTCTCGGCGAATTCGACTTCGATCTTGTCGTCGTCGATCGGCCATGCCTCGGTGTGCTTGACCTTGACCTCGGCGCGCGGTGTCGAGGGGATCTCGATGTGTTCGGCCTCGAAAGCATCCAGCACGGCGAAGCGGATATCGTTCTGCACGATGGCGCCGTTCAGCACATCGGCCAGGAACACCCGGATCTCGAACTCGAGTGCCGCCGCGCCGAAATTGGTGAACAGCACGAAGGGCTCCGGGTTCTTCAGCACCAGCGCATGGCCGCGCGCGATCTCCAAAAGGACGGCGTGCACCCGCTTGACGTCGCTGCCATAAGCGACGCCGACCTTGATCTCCACGCGTCCGAGCTTGTTGCGGTGCGTCCAGTTGCCGACTGCGTTGTTGATCAGGTTCGAATTGGGCAGGATCACCGACTGCCGCTGGAAGGTCTCGATCTCGGTGGCACGCACGCTGATCTTCTTGACCGTGCCGGAGGTGTCGCCGGCGACGATCCAGTCGCCGACCTTGAACGGCCGCTCGGCAAGCAGGATCAGGCCGGAGACGAAGTTGGACACGACATTCTGCAGGCCAAAGCCGATACCAAGGGACAGCGCGCCGGCAACGAGCGCCAGGTTGGAGAGATCGATACCCGCCGCCGAGATGCCGACGAGGCCGGCGAGCGCGACGCCGGCATAGCCGACCGCCAGCCGGATCGAGTTGCGCACGCCGGTGTCGACCTTGCCGCGCGCCATCACCGAGCCGTCGAGCCAGCCCTGGAACCAGCGCGTCAGGAAATAGCCGATGATGAAGACGACGATGCCGCTGAGTATGCCGGTGACCGAAATCGTCACCGAACCGATGGTGACGCCTGTCGCCAGCTTGTAGGCCCAGGCCTGGATGTCGCCGGGCTGGAACCCCCACATGAACAGGATCAGCGGCAGGAATACCAGCACGATCATCAAATTGATGGCGACGCTGACGACCAGGCCGAGCTGGTCGAGCGCGGTGTCCTCGTAGCTGGATTTGGTCTTCAGCCAGCGCCCGATCGAGGTGCCGGCGAAACCGCCCTCCTCACCAATCTCGCGCGCCGACAGGAAACCGATATAGGCGGTGATCAGGATGGTACCTGTGACCACGACCTGCACCGAAACAAAGGTGGCCAGGCGGATATAGCCGAAAAGCGCTGCCACAATGGTGGCCAGGCCGAGCGCGATGGCGGTGTAGCGCAACCAGGCCGGCCAAGGGCGCCAGCTTCCGTCGGGGCCCTTGTAGGGCCTCAGCAGCGCCATCAGGATCAGGATGACACCGACGATGATGGTGGCGACAAAACTTCTGGCGATGGTCAGCGACAGCGGCGAGCCCATCTTGTCGTTGACCACCGCCAGGAAACTGTTGACGCCGATGACGACTGCCATCGCCGTCGTCAGCCGCACCAGCCAGCGCGCCGGACCGGTCTCGACCTGGATCAGGCGCCAGTTCGGCATCCGTGGCGACAGCGCCGAATTGGTCAGCCGGTTGACGCAAAACACCACGGCGATGACGGCGGCCAGAGAGTTGAGAAAGACGCCGATGTCGCCGCGCAGCACATTGTAATAATTGTACAGGAACACCGTCGAAGCGAGGAAAGCGCCGACCGCCAGCGTCGGCAGCAAGGTCGACCAGAACGCCACCGACAGGCGGCTGAGATAGGTAGGGTCCTCGACCGACGGATCGGCTTCGAAAACGCGGCCGAACAAGCGGCGTCCGCCGACCAGCAATATCGCGGCCAGCGCCAACGACATCAACGTCGCCGCGAGCATCGCCTGGAACTTGAACTTGAAGGCAAAGCTCAGCCAGGACGATACCGCCCTGTAGAAATTGGTGTATTCATCCCGGGCGTCGGAGAACACCTGCGGGCTCAGCGCATCGGACAGCACATAGCGTTTGGTCAGCAGGTTGCGGAACAGCTCGCTGCGCATGTTGCCGATCTTCTCGATCAGCGTGTTGATGCGGATCGACAAGGTCTGGGCGCTGGAGATGACGGCGTTGATCTCCGCCTTTTCGGACGCCAGCGCCTGGCGCTCGCCGCTCACAATATCCGGTTCCGCCGGCTGCCCGGCTGCCGGCGGCGCGCCAAGCTGCTCCACCCTGGCGTTGATCTCTCCCAGCCGCGAACGGAAAGCCAGCGCGCTGTTCAGCGCATCGCGCGACAGCTCTTCCAGCTGCAGGCGGATGTCGACAAGAGTGGTATCGTCGATGCCGTCGTCCTGGACCTTCTTCTCCAGAGTGTCGGTTTTCGTCGTCAAGCCCTGCAGGATCTTCTGCTGGTCGGCGACCAGCCCGGCGGGCGCCTGGCCCAGCCCCTGCGCCATCGCGCCGAACGAATGCGGCGCCGAGACAACGAGCGCGAGGATGAGGAGCAGGCGAAAGAAGCGAAAAAACATAGGGCTGGCGACTCACGGGCGGCAAAGGCCGCTTCTAAAGCGGTCCTTGATAAAGACGCTCATCCCATGCGGCAAGTCGTGGCGAAGTGATGACGATGAGGCAAATCATGACGATGAGGCAAGTCATGGCGGTTGGCGGCCTTCACGGAGTCGGCCAGTCGAAAAGCCATGGCGCAATCTTGGCTTTGCGCCCGCCGCCTGCTCTATAGTCTGCCGCATCGCACCCGAGCCGGATGGTCCAGGTCTGTCCGACCTGAAACCATCCGGCTCTGAAAATCAAAGATATAGAGCATGATGTCGTCCGAAAACCGCTTCACACTTTTCGGCATCATGCTCTAGGGATGACATAAAGAATGGCGGAATATTCAGCCCTTTCGCTTCTCACGAACGCGCTCAGGGGAAACAAGGACTGGAAGCCGGCCTGGCGCAAGCCCGACCCCAAGGCCTCCTATGACGTCATTATCATCGGCGGCGGCGGCCATGGCCTGTCGACGGCCTATTACCTCGCCAAGGAGCACGGCATCACCAATGTCGCGGTGCTGGAGAAGGGCTGGCTGGGTTCCGGCAATGTCGGCCGCAACACCACGGCGGTGCGTTCCAACTATCTCCTGCCCTCCAACACCCGCTTCTACGAACATTCGATGAAGATGTGGGAGAACCTGTCGCACGACCTCAACTACAACGTCATGTTCTCGCAGCGCGGCTGCCTGAACCTTGCCCACACGCCCGGCCAGTTCGACGACCTGGCAAGGCGCGGCAACGCCATGCGCCACCTCGGCGTCGACGCCGAACTGATGAGCACCGCCGAGATCGCACGCCTGGTGCCGGCACTGGACATGTCGGCCTCGGCGCGCTTTCCGATCGTCGGCGGCCTGATGCAGCCGCGCGCCGGCACCGCCCGCCATGACGCAGTGGCCTGGGGCTATGCACGCGGCGCCGACCGCCGTGGCGTCGACATCGTCGAGAATTGCGAGGTCACCGGCTTCCTGCGCGACGGCGACCGCATCATCGGCGTGCAGACGACGCGCGGCGAGATCCGCGCCAAGAAAGTGGCTGTCGCCGTCGCCGGCAGCACCGGACGGGTGATGCAGCTTGCCGGCGTCGACAGGATGCCGATCGAGAGCCATGTGCTGCAGGCCTTCGTCACCGAATCGCTAAAGCCTTTCATCGACACGGTGCTGACCTTCGGCATGGGCCATTTCTACATGTCGCAGTCCGACAAGGGCGGCCTCGTCTATGGCGGCGACATCGACGGCTACAACAGCTATGCCCAGCGCGGCAATCTGCCCATCGTCGACGAGGTGATGAGCGAGATGCTGGCGCTGTTTCCCGGTCTTGCGCGTGTGCGCATGCTGCGCTCTTGGGGCGGCGTCTGCGACATGTCGATGGACGGTTCGCCGATCATCACCACCGGCCCGCTGCCGGGCATGTATCTCAATTGCGGCTGGTGCTATGGCGGCTTCAAGGCGACGCCCGCCTCGGGCTGGTGCTTTGCATACACCATCGCCAAGGACGAGCCGCACGCGTTCAACGCGCCTTTCACGCTCGACCGTTTTTATCGCGGCATGGTGATCGACGACAAAGGCCAGGGCGCAACGCCCCGGCTGCACTAGGGCTTAGGGAACAAGAATGCTCATCACCTGTCCCTATTGCGGCCCGCGCGACGTCATCGAGTTCACCTATCAGGGCGACGGCAACCGCGAGCGCCCGCAGCCCGCCTCGCAGGACCTCGACGCCTGGAACGCCTATGTCTACGACCGGCTGAACCCGGCCGGCGACCACAATGAGATCTGGCAGCATTCCGGCGGCTGCCGCACCCATCTGAGGATGGTGCGCAACACGGTCACGCATGAAATTTCCAGCACCGGTTTCGCGCGCGGCGACCACAATGCCGCCGCCCGGCACAAAGCGGGAGGCAAGTCGTGAGCCCGCGCCGCACTGAGACCGGCGGCCGCATCGACCGGCTGCGCACCATCCGCTTCACCTTCGACGGCGCGCCCTACACCGGCCATGCCGGCGACACGCTGGCTTCGGCGCTGTTGGCCAACGGCGTCACGCTGTTCGGCCGCTCGTTCAAATACCACCGCCCGCGCGGCTTGCTGTCGGCCGGTGTCGAGGAGCCGAACGCATTGGTGACGGTGCTGCGCGGCGAAGTGCGTGAGCCGAACATCGCCGCGACCATGGTCGAGATCTATGACGGGCTGGTCGCCGTCAGCCAGAACCGCTTTCCCTCGCTCGCCTGGGACGTCAACGCCGTCAACCAGCTCGGCGGCAAGATCCTGGCCGCCGGATTCTACTACAAGACCTTCATGGGTCCGGTCTTCGGCCCGCTGAAAGGCACACGCTTCTGGATGTTTTGCGAGCACTTCATCCGCCGTGCAGCCGGTCTCGGTAAGGCCGGCATCGCCGCCGACACCTCACGCTACGAGCGCATGAACGCGTTTTGCGATGTGCTGGTCGTCGGCTCCGGCCCGGCCGGACTATCCGCTGCAAAGGCCGCCGCCGATCAGGGTGCTCGCGTCATCATGACCGAGCTCGAACCGCGTTTCGGCGGCTCGGCCAACTGGTCGGGCGAGACCATCGACGGTGCGCCCGCCGCCGATTGGGCGGCGCGAACCGTCACCCAGCTCGAAGGCCATGACACGGTCCGTCTGCTGCCGCGCACCACGGCGTGGGGCTATTACGACGGCAACACGATTGCCGCACTCGAGCGCGTCACCGATCACAAGGAAACGCCCGGCAAGGGCGAACCGCGCCATCGCTACTGGGCCATCCGCGCCAAGACCGTGGTGCTGGCCACCGGCTCGTTCGAACGGCCGCTGGTATTCCCCGGCAATGACCGGCCCGGCGTCATGCTGGCGCATGCCGGAGAGCGCTATGCCAATGACTATGGCGTGCTGCCGGGCGACCGGATCGCGCTGTTCACCAACAATGACAGCGCCTATCGCTCGGCTCTGGCGCTGAAGAAGGCGGGCGCGGCCATTGTCGCCATCGTCGATGTCCGCCCCGAACTGTCTGCCGAGATGCGCAGCCTCGCCACCGAGGCCGAAGCCGAAATCGTTTCCGGCCATGCGGTGGTCGCCACCGAAGGCGGCAAGGCGCTCAGCGGCCTCAAGGTGCAGCGCTTCGACATGAATTCGGGCACACTGAGCGGTGACGCCCGCAGCATCCACGCCAATTGCCTGCTGATGTCGGGCGGCTGGTCGCCGACCATCCACCTCGCCAGCCAGGCCGGCGCCAGAGCCGAGTGGAACGCCGACCGCCAGGCCTTCCTGCCGCCGAAGCCGACGCAACAGCAATGGATTGGCGCCGGCGCCTTCAACGGCAGTTTTTCCACCGTCGAAGCCATCACTGAGGGCCGCGCCGCCGGACTTTCGGCCGCCGGTGCAACGGGTGCCCCGGCAGCCGTGCCGGACGTGGAGGCGACACCCGGCAATCCCGATCCGGCGCCGGTGTTCGAGATCAAGGCGAAAGGCAAAAGCTTCGTCGATTTCCAGCATGACGTCACCGCCGAAGACGTGCGGCTGGCGCATCGCGAAGGCTTTGTCTCGGTTGAGCACCTGAAGCGCTACACCACGCTCGGCATGGCGACCGACCAGGGCAAGAACTCCAACGTGCCGGGCCTCGCCATCATGGCAGAGGCGTTGGGTAAACCGATACCCGAAGTCGGCACGACACGCTTCCGTCCGCCCTATTCGGCCGTGTCGATCGGCTCTCTTGCCGCAGAGCGCTTCGGCGATCTGAAACCCGAGCGCTTGACGCCGATGCATGACTGGCACCTTGCCAATGGTGCGACCATGTATTCGGCCGGCCTGTGGTTCCGGCCGATGATCTATGGCCTTGCCGGCGAGACGATCGAGCAGGCCTATGTCCGCGAAGCCAGGGCGACGCGCGAAAGCGCTGGCATTGTCGACGTCTCGACGCTGGGCAAGATCGCCGTGCAGGGACCGGACGCCGGCGAATTCCTCGACCGCGTCTACACCAACATGTTTTCCACCCTCGCTGTCGGCAAGGCCCGCTACGGGCTGATGCTGCGCGAGGACGGGCTGGCCTTCGACGACGGCACCACCTGGCGGCTGGGCGAACAGGACTTCCTGATGACCACCACCACGGCCAATACCGGCAAGGTGATGCAGCATCTGGAATATTTCCTCGATGTCATCTGGCCGGAGCTGAAGGTCACCGTCACTTCGGTGACCGATGAATGGGCAGGCGCTGCTATCGGCGGGCCGAAGGCGCGTGCCATCCTTGCTGCCTGCGTTACCGGCACAGCCGTCGACAACACCGCGCTGCCCTTCATGGGCATTGTGCGTGGCCAGATTGCCGGCGTGCCGGTGATGATTTGCCGGCTGTCCTTCTCCGGCGAAATGGCCTTTGAGGTCTATTCCGGCGCCGGCTACGGCACCCATGTCTGGGAAGCGCTGGTCGAAGCCGGCAAGCCGTTCGGCCTGGTGACCTACGGGCTGGAAGCGCTCGGCACGATGCGCATCGAGAAGGGCCATGTCACTGGCGCAGAGATCGACGGCCGCACCACGGCGCGCGATCTGCATCTCGACTGGATGCTGTCGAAGAAGAAGCCCTTCATCGGCTCGGCGATGATGGACCGCGAAGGCCTGATCGCGCCCGAGCGGCTGCAACTGGTCGGTTTGGTTTCGCTCGACAATCGGCCGCTCAATGGCGGGGCCCATATCGTCGAAGAGCTGGACGCAGCCAATCCGCACGATTCCATCGGCCACATCACCGCCTGCTGCTATTCGCCGGCGCTCGGCAAACACATCGCCCTGGCTTTGGTCGAGGGCGGCAAGGCCAGGCACGGCACGCGCGCATTCGTCTCCGATCCGCTGCGCAAGCGGTTCGGGCCGGTCGAGATCGTCTCCAACCATTTCTACGACCCGGACGGGAGCCGCATGCATGGCTGAGCGCCAATCCCCTGAACGCCAGTTACCTGAGCGCCTCTCGCCACTCGAGCCGGTGTTCCATACGGGTTCGCATGGCAATTTCGAGCATGGCGTCGATGTCATCCTGACCGAGACCAGGCCGGGTTCGATCCTGCAGCTCGCCGCATGGCCGGGCGCGGAAAAGCAACTGATCGAGGCGATCCGAAAGGTCACCGGCCTCGCCTTACCCGATGGCGCCGGCGGCGGCGTTGCCAAGGACGGCAAAGCTGTGTTCGGTTTCGCGCCGGGAAAATTCACGGTCGTCGACGAGGCCGAGGGCCTTGCGTCCGCCTTCGCCAAGGTCGTCACCCCGGCCATCGGCACGATTACCGACCTGTCACATGGCCGCACCGCCATCCGCATCGCCGGGCCAAAGGCCGAATGGGTGCTGGCAAAGTTTTTCGCCATCGACTTCGCGTTGCCCGCCTTCCCCATAGGCGCCGGCCGTTCGACCACGCATCACGACGTCTTCGCCCAGATCCAGCGCAGCGGCGCCGACCAGTTCGACGTCTACGTCTTCCGCTCCTTCGCCCGTTCGTTCTGGAAGGCGCTTTGCCATGCCAGTGAGGAAGTCGGCTACGAGGTCCAGTAGGCCTCTGGCATCAAGGCCAACCGGTTCTGCCGCTAGAGAATCCTGCCGCCGGCGCCCATGATGGAGAAATGGCCGCCCAACCGGTCCAAGGGGTCAAAAGATCCCGTCTTTAGAGTCGGCATAGTCGTTTGGTTCGAACATCCCCATGACCGCAGAACTATCCGCCGGCGCCACGGATCGCGCCGATGTGTCGGCCAGAGCCTTGCTCCTGCTGCCGCTCACGGTCGCGTGCGGTGTGTTCATGACCAGCCTCGACCAGAATGTCGTCGTCACCGCTTTGCCCGGCATCAGCGAAAGCCTCGACCGGCCGCCGAGCCAGCTCGGCCTGTTGATCACCGTCTATGTCGCCAGCCTCATCATATCGATGCCGCTCGGCGGCTGGGCGGCCGACCGTTTTGGCCTGCGCAATGTCTACTGCTTTGCCTTGCTGGTGTTCGCCGCGTCATCGGCGCTGTGCGGCCTGTCCAACGACATCTGGACACTGGTCGGCGCCCGCGCGTTGCAAGGCTTCGGCGGCGCCTTGATGGGGACGCTCGGCCAGGTCGTCATCCTGTCGACCTTCCCGCGCAGCCGGACGCTGAAGATCAATATGTACATCTCGCTGGCCGGCCAGTCCGGACCGCTGGTCGGCCCGCTCGTCGGCGGCGCGCTGACGACCTACATCTCCTGGCGCTGGATCTTTTTCATCAACGTCCCGTTCGCGCTGGCGGCGGCAATTCTAGCCGCCTCGCTGTTCCCGACGGTCACCAAACCGGTGCGCACGCCGTTCGATTTTCCGGGCTTCCTGCTGGTCGGCAGCGGCATGGTCCTGCTGGTCTTCGGCATGGATTCGCTTGCCGCGAAAGACGCCGCCGGCAGCATGATCGCGGCCGAGCTGGCGCTGGCGATCGTCATCCTGACGCTTGCCTCCTTCTACTGCCTGCGTGCCCGCAACCCTTTGCTGGACCTGAAACTCCTGCGCATCCGCACCTTTCGCATCTCCTTCCTCACCGGCGGCGGGCTGGACACCATCGGCCTCAGCTCCGTGGTTTTCCTTTTGCCGCTGATGTTCCAGCTCGGCTTCGGCATGAGCGCGGTGCAGGCGGGATCACTGACCTTCGTTGCGGCGATCGGCTCGCTGATCATGCGACTGTTCATGCCGCGCCTGCTCAACCGCTTCGGCTTCCGCCGCGTGCTGGTCATCAACACGCCGATCGTCGCCGCCATGGTTGCGGGCTTCGCTCTGATCGGGGCAACCACACCGGTCTGGATCGTGCTTGCCTATATCTTTGCCTTCGGCGTCCTGCGCTCCGCGCAGTGGGCTTCGACCGGCAACCTCGCCTATTCCGACATTGCGCCCGAACAGCTCGCCCGCTTCAGCGCCCTCTACTACATTCTGTGGCAGCTGGGGGTGGCGATCAGCGTCGGCCTGGCGGCGGCGCTGTTGTCGTTCCTGGCCGGCGGCGGGCCGGCCAGTGTCAACGATTTCCGCATCCTGTTTGTCGTCGAGGGCGTCATCACACTCTGCGCGCTTATCGCCTATCTCAGGCTGACGCCGCAGGACGGCGCCCATATCAGCGGCCATGGCGCACAATTGACCGTGGAATAGAGCCCCGGTAGCGGAGGCCTATTCGCTGAACGTCACCCACTCTTCCAGCGGTACGCGGTCGGTCCGAAAATCGTTTTCGGGCTTGGACGTGTCCTCAAGGCCGAGCGCCATGCCGCAGACGACGATCTCCTCGTCAGGAATGTTGAGCACCGGCCGGATCTGCCGGTGATAGGGCGCAAAGGCGGCCTGCGGACAAGTGTGCAGTCCCCTGCCCCGCGCCGCCACCATGATGTTCTGCAGGAACATGCCGTAGTCGATCCACGAGCCTTGGTTCAGCCGCCGGTCGATGGTGAAGATCATGCCGACCGGCGCATCGAAGAAGACGAAGTTGCGGTCGTGCTGGGCGCGCATCTTGTCGACCTCGCGGCGGCCGATACCTAGCGCCCCGTAGAGCCCGAAGCCGTTGGCGCGGCGACGGGTCAGATACGGCTCGAAGAACTGGGTGGGATAATAGCGATACTCGTCCCAATCGGCCTTTTCGGCGCGGATGCCGGAATTGAGAATGGCGTCCGATATCTGCTGCTTGATCTCGCCCTTGACGACATAGACCCGCCAGGGCTGCATGTTGGTGCCCGAAGGTGCGCGTGCGGCAACAGACAGAATGGCGCGGATCGTCTCATCATCGACCATGTCGGGCAAAAAGGCACGCACCGAACGGCGCGACAGGATCGCCTCGTCGACAACAGCCGCGTCGTGCGCTGTCAGGGCGTTTTTTTCCAGCATGGGCCGTCCCTTTGCGCACACTCGGAAAGCCGGGCCGGCTATCGGAGAAAAGACCTTGCGCAGATTTCAATCCTTGGTCGCCGACCGGACGTCCCCACACACGCCGTTCGTGCCCGAGCCTTTGCATGAACCGCCAAAATCGCGCAAGCAAATCTTGTGGCCTCATGAAAATCCACTTGATTTTTTCACGAGCGTGGCTTCTCATGAAATTCATTTCCAGATTTTCATCAAGTGAGCGATTTGCCCCCAGCTGCCGCCAAAACATTGCAGGGACCTGACGAGCGCCTGCTGGCGAGCGACATCCGCGCTTTGCGCAAGGCACGCGGGCTGACGCTGGCCGAGATCGCGCTGAACCTCGGCCGCTCCGTCGGCTGGGTCAGCCAGGTCGAGCGCGGCCTGTCTATCCCGTCGCTGGGCGACCTCAGGGCCTTCGCCGACCTGTTTGGCGTGCCGCTCAGCCTGTTCTTCAGCCATGACGTGCCGATCGAGAAGGAGCGCGGCGTTGTCGTGCGCGCCGGCAGCCGGCGTACCCTTGGCACAAGCGAATCCGGCCTGGTGGAGGAGCTTCTGTCGCCCGATCTCGGCGGTAGTTTCGAGATGGTGCGTTCGATCTTCGCGCCGGGCGCGGAGCTGAAGAGCGAGCAGCTGCGGCCGACCGAGGAAGCCGGCTACATCGCCTCGGGTATTTTCGAGATCGAGATTGCTGGTATCTGGCACCGGCTCGTCGAAGGCGATTCCTTCCGTTTCGAGCGCAAGCCGTACCGCTGGCGCAATCCCGGCACCGAGCCGGCCGTGATCATCTGGGTGGTTTCACCCCCTGTCTATTGAATGAGGGATTTAATATGGCCGGTTTGCCGACCACGGCACGCGTGGTGATCATCGGAGGCGGTGTCGTCGGCACCTCCTCGCTCTACCACCTTTGCAAGGCGGGCTGGACCGACTGCGTGCTGCTTGAAAAGAACGAGCTGACATCGGGGTCGACCTGGCATGCCGCCGGCAATGTGCCGACCTTCTCGTCGTCCTGGTCGCTGATGAACATGCAGCGCTACTCGACCGAGCTCTATCGCGGTCTCGCCGATGCCGTCGACTACCCCATGAACTATCACGTCACCGGCTCGCTGCGGCTTGCCCACACCAAGGAACGCATGCAGGAATTCCAGCGCGCCAAGGGCATGGGCCGCTACCAGGGCATGGACATCGACATTGTCGGCCCTGATGAAATCAAGCGCCGCTATCCCTTCATCGAGACGCATGATCTCAAAGGCGCGCTCTACGACCCGAGCGATGGCGACATCGACCCGGCGCAGCTGACCCAGGCACTGGCCAAGGGCGCGCGCGACATGGGCGCCAAAATCGTCCGCTTCTGCCCGGTGACATCAGTGCGCCGCGAGAACGATGAATGGGTGGTCGAGACGCCGCAAGGCGAAATACGCTGCGAAATCGTCGTCAACGCCGCTGGCTACCGCGCCGCCGAAGTCGGCAAAATGTTCGGCCGCGACGTGCCGATGATGGTGATGAGCCATCAGTACATCTTGTTCGAGGAAATCCCCGAACTGATGGCCTGGTCGAAGGAGCAGGGCAAGAAGTTGCCGCTGCTGCGAGACGTCGACACCTCCTACTATCTGCGCCAGGAAAAGAACGGCATGAATCTCGGCCCCTATGAGCGCAATTGCCGCGCGCATTGGGCAACCCACAACGATCCGATGCCGGAGGATTTTTCCTTCCAGCTGTTCCCTGACGACCTCGACCGTCTCGAACATTATCTCGGCGACGCCGTCGCCCGTGTGCCGATCCTCGGCACCGCCGGCCTGTCGAAAGTCATCAACGGACCGATCCCTTACGCGCCGGACGGCAACCCGCTGATCGGGCCGATGCCCGGCGTTCCCAACGCTTTCGAGGCCTGCGTCTTCACCTTCGGCATCGCGCAAGGCGGCGGCGCCGGCAAGGTGCTGGCCGAGTGGATCACCGAAGGCCAGACCGAATGGGACATGTGGTCTTGCGATCCGCGCCGCTTCACCGCCTTTGCCGCCGCGCCCGACTATGCCGTCGCCAAGGGCATGGAAATCTACGGCAACGAATACGCCATCCAGTTCCCGCGCCACGCCTGGCCCGCCGGCCGCGACAGAAAACTGTCGCCGATCCACGATCGCACCAAGGCGCTCGGCGCCCAGTTCGACGCCTACAATGGCTGGGAACGCGCCACCTGGTACGCGAAAGACGGCGACGATACTTCGGAAGAAGCCACGCTCACCTTCAACCGCGAAGGACCATGGCACCACCGCGTGCGCGAAGAATGCCTGGCGGTGCGCGACGCCGCCGGCATTCTCGACCTGCCGGGCTTTTCGCGGTTCCGCCTGGAAGGTCCCGGCGCCCGCGACTGGCTGGCGACGATGATCACCGGCCTGGTGCCGAAGCCTGGCCGCATCGGCCTCGGCTACTTCTCGGACGACAAGGGTCGCATCGTCACCGAAATGTCGATCATGGCGCTGGCCGAGGACCTGTTCTTCCTGATCACCGCTTCAGTGGCGGAGCAGCATGACTTCGAGTGGCTGCAGCACCGTCTGCCGCAACCCAATCAGCTCACTTTGCAAAACCTCACCGACGCCTTCAGCTGCCAGATCCTGTCTGGACCGAAATCCCGTGCCATTCTCTCAGAACTGACGGACGCCGACCTGTCGCTGCCCTGGCTTTCGCACCAGTCGGCGCAGATTGCCGGCCACTGGTGCCAATTGGTTCGCGTATCCTTTGCCGGCGAACTCGGCTGGGAAATCCACACCAAGGTGGAAGACACATCGGCCATCTTCGACGCCGTCTGGGCGGCGGGACAAAAACACGGGCTGAAACCGTTCGGCATGTATGCGCTGGATTCGCTGCGTCTCGAAAAAGGCTACCGCACCTGGAAGGGCGACTTGTCGACCGACTACACGATCCTGCAGGGCGGGCTCGAGCGCTTCGTCAAATGGGACAAGCCCGACTTCCGCGGCAAGGCGGCGTTGCAGAACGAAAAGCAGCAAGGCGTGAAGAAGCGTTTCGTCACCCTCGTCGTCGAAAACCCCGGCGATTGCGACGCGCCTTCGGTGTCGACGCTGTGGCATGACGGCAAGATCGTCGGCGAGACGACCTCGGGCGGCTGGGGTCATCGCATCGACAAATCGATCGCGCTCGGCATGCTGCGCGCCGACCTGGCTGAACCGGACACTGCCATCGAGATCGAAATCTTCGGCGACCGCTTTCGGGCGGTCGTGCAGAAAGACGAGCCGTTGTGGGATCCCAGGAATGAAAGACTGAGAGCATGAAAAAAGTCATCCTCACCGATGGCGGCATGGGCCAGGAACTGGTGCGCCGCAGCAGTTCCGAACCGACGCCGCTGTGGTCGGCCAGGGTGCTGATCGACGAGCCGGATCTGGTGCGCGACCTCCATGCCGAATTCATTCGGGCCGGCGCTCGCGTCATCACCATCAACACCTATTCGGCGACGCCCGAGCGGCTCGCGCGGGAAGGAGCAGAAGACCTCTTCAAGCCGTTGCAGAAGCGCGGTATCGAATTGGCAAGACAGGCACGCGACGAGGCAGGCGATGCAGCGATCGCCGGTTGCCTGTCGCCGCTGTTCGGCAGCTATGCGCCGGCGCTGACCATATCGTTCCAGGAGACGCTGGACATCTATCGTCGCGTCGTCGCCGAGCAGGCCGACGGCGTCGACCTGTTCCTGTGCGAGACCATGGCCTCAGCCGAGGAAGGCCGCGCCGCCGTCACCGCCGCATCTGAAAGCGGCAAGCCTGTCTGGGTGTCGTGGACGCTCGCCGATCACGGCGCGCCGCGCCTGCGCAGCGGCGAGACAATAGCGGCAGCAGCGAGCGCTCTAGACGGCTTGCCTATTGCAGCACGGCTGATCAATTGCTGCCGGCCCGAAGCGATCGCCGCGGCACTCCCCGAACTGATCTCTCTCGGCGGCCCGGTCGGCGCCTATGCCAACGGCTTCACCTCGACCGAGGCGCTCAAACATGGCGGCACCGTCGATGTGCTGCATGCCCGCCACGACCTTGGTCCGGATGCCTATGCCGACCAGGCGCTCGGCTGGGTCGCCGCCGGCGCCTCCATCGTCGGCGGCTGCTGCGAAGTCGGACCACCCCATATCGCCGCCTTGCGCGACCGGCTCGAACAGGCCGGCTACGAAATCTCGGGAGTATCCTGATGCCCAGACCGTCAAAGCGCATTTCCGGCATCGTGCCTTCTGGCAAGGATGGCTGGGAGGTCCACACCGAGGCATGGGCCCGCAAGGAGGCGGGACAGGACATCATCATGCTGTCGGTCGGCGACCATGATTTCGATACGCCGAGCCAGACGATCGAAGCCTGCGTGACGGCGGTTCGCGGCAGCAACCACCACTACACCCCGCTTTCCGGTGTTCCGCGCCTGCGCAGGGCGATGGCGGCGGCATCGACCGCCTGCACCGGTATCGAGACAGGCCCTGAGCAGATCATCGCCACGCCCGGCGGCCAGGCAGCACTTTATGCGGCGGTGCAGGCCGTTCTCGATCAGGGCGACCATGCCATCGTGGTGGCGCCCTATTACGCCACCTACCCCAACACCTTCAGCGCCGCCGGCGCCAGTTTTACCGTGGTCGAGACCCCGGCCGAGGACGGTTTCCAGCCCCGCGCCGACAGGATCCGCGCGGCGCTGAAGCCCAACACGCGCGCCATATTGATCAACACGCCGAACAACCCGACGGGCGCCGTCTATTCGCGTGAGCGTCTGGAAGAGCTGACCTATATCTGCAAAGAGCACGATCTCTGGCTGCTGTCGGACGAGGTCTACTGGACGCTCGGCGGTGGCGAGCACATCTCGCCGCGCGGCCTGCCCGGCATGGCCGAGCGCACGCTGGTCATCAACTCGATGTCGAAGAGCCACGGCATGACCGGCTGGCGCATGGGCTGGCTGACCGGCCCGGCGCAGATGATCACGCTTCTGATCAACCTCAATCTGGTGACCACCTACGGCCTGCCGGCCTTCATCTCGATTGCTTGCGCCGAGGCGCTGGAGAACCGGTACGGCGTCAAGGAGATCGCCGAACGCTACGCGGCGCGGCGCACCATCCTGCTCGACGCCGTGCGCGGCATGAACAATGTCAGCGTGCACGGCTCCGAGGGCGGCATGTATGTCATGCTCGACATCTCCGCCGTCGAGCCTGACGACGAGAAATTCGCCTGGGCTTTTCTCGATGCCGAAAAGATCAGCGTCATGCCGGGCTCCAGCTTCGGCGAGGCCGCCGCCGGCCATATCCGCATCAGCCTCTGCCAGCCCGAACCGGTGCTTCAGGAAGCCGCAAAACGCCTGCGACGCTTCGCATCCAGCTATCGCCGCGAGGCCGCATGACCAAGACTATACCCAGCAAAGCCCGCGCGGTAATCATCGGCGGCGGTGTCTCCGGCTGTTCGGTCGCCTACCACCTGGCCAAGCTCGGCTGGACCGACATCGTGCTGCTCGAACGCAAGCAGCTGACCTCGGGCACGACCTGGCACGCCGCCGGCCTGATCGGCCAGTTGCGCGGCTCGCAGAACATGACGCGGCTGGCGAAATACTCGGCCGACCTCTACGTCAAGCTGGAGGCTGAAACCGAAGTCGGCACCGGCATGCGCCAGGTCGGCTCGATCACCGTGGCGCTGACCGAGGAGCGCAAGCACGAAATCTACCGGCAGGCCTCGCTCGCCCGCGCCTTCGATGTCGATGTCCGCGAGATTTCGCCGAACGAAGTCAAAGAGATGTATCCGCATCTCAACGTCTCCGACGTCGTCGGCGCGGTGCATCTGCCGCTCGACGGCCAGTGCGATCCCGCCAACATCGCCATGGCGCTGGCCAAGGGTGCGCGCCAGCGCGGCGCCACCATCGTCGAGAATGTGAAGGTCACCAAGGTTCACACCAAAGCCGGCCGCGTTACCGGCGTGTCGTGGGCGCAAGGTGAGGACCAGGGCACGATCGAAGCCGACATCGTCGTCAACTGCGCCGGCATGTGGGCGCGCGAGCTCGGCGCCCAGAACGGCGTCACCATCCCGCTGCACGCCTGCGAGCATTTCTATCTCGTCACCGAGCCGATCCCCGGCCTCGGCCGGCTGCCGGTGCTGCGCGTTCCCGATGAATGCGCCTACTACAAGGAAGACGCCGGCAAGATGATGCTCGGCGCCTTCGAGCCGGTTGCAAAGCCCTGGGGCATGGACGGCATAAGCGAGGATTTCTGCTTCGACCAGTTGCCCGAGGATATGGAGCATTTCGAGCCGATCCTCGAAATGGGCGTCAACCGCATGCCGATGCTGGCCACCGCCGGCATTCACACCTTCTTCAACGGCCCCGAAAGTTTCACCCCCGACGACCGCTATTATCTCGGCGAGGCGCCGGAACTGCGTGGCTACTGGATGGCGACCGGCTACAATTCGATCGGCATCGTCTCGTCCGGCGGCGCCGGCATGGCGCTGGCGCAGTGGATCAATGACGGCGAAGCACCCTTCGACCTTTGGGAAGTCGACATCCGCCGCGCCCAGCCGTTCCAGAAGAACCGCCGCTACCTCAAGGAGCGCGTCTCCGAAACGCTCGGCCTGCTCTATGCCGACCATTTTCCCTACCGCCAGATGGCGACGTCCAGGAATGTCCGGCGCTCGCCGCTGCACGAACATCTGAAAGCGCGCGGCGCTGTGTTCGGCGAAGTCGCCGGCTGGGAGCGCGCCAACTGGTTCGCCCGCGAGGGACAGGAGCGCGAATACCGCTATTCCTGGAAGCGGCAGAACTGGTTCGACAACCAGCGTGAGGAACATCTTGCTGTCCGCAACAAGGTCGGCCTGTTCGACATGACCTCGTTCGGCAAAATCCGCGTCGAAGGCCGCGATGCTCAGCAGTTCCTGCAAAGACTGTGCGCCAACGACATGGACGTGGCGCCGGGCAAGATCGTCTACACCCAGATGCTCAACCAGCGCGGCGGCATCGAGAGCGATCTGACCGTGTCGCGGCTGTCGGACACCGCCTACTTCCTCGTCGTGCCCGGCGCGACGCTGCAGCGCGACCTCGCCTGGCTGCGCCGGCATGTCGGCGAGGAGTTCGTCGTCATCACCGATGTCACCGCTGCTGAAAGCGTGCTCTGCCTGATGGGCCCGGATGCGCGAAAGCTGATCCAGAAAGTCAGCCCCAACGACTTCTCCAACGAGAACAATCCGTTCGGCACCTTCCAGGAGATCGAGATCGGCATGGGCATCGCCCGCGCCCACCGCGTCACCTATGTCGGCGAACTCGGCTGGGAGCTGTATGTCTCGACCGATCAAGCGGCGCACGTCTTCGAAGCGATCGACGAAGCAGGCGCGGATGTCGCCCTGAAACTCTGCGGCCTGCATACGCTGGATTCCTGCCGCATCGAAAAGGCGTTTCGCCATTTCGGCCACGACATCACCGACGAGGACAATGTGCTGGAAGCCGGCCTCGGCTTTGCGGTGAAGACGGCAAAAGGCGAGTTCATCGGCCGCGATGCCGTGCTGAAGAAGAAGGAAGCCGGCCTGTCACGCCGGCTGGTGCAGTTCCGGCTGAAAGACCCTGAGCCCCTGCTCTTCCACAATGAGGCGATCCTGCGCGACGGCAAGATCGTCGGCCCGATCACATCAGGCAATTATGGTCACCATCTTGGCGGCGCCATCGGGCTGGGTTATGTGCCCTGTCAGGGCGAGAGCGAAGCGGATGTGCTTGCCTCATCCTATGAGATCGAGATCGCCGGCGAGCGCTTTGCGGCGGAAGCATCGCTGAAGCCGATGTACGATCCGAAGGCGGAACGGATAAGGGCATGATCGATAATGATGGCAAGACTGCTGTTGGTGCTGGCGATCCTGTTCTCGCTGACCGCCCCTGCCCGCTCCGACGACGCGCTCGATGCCTATGATGCCGGCGACTATGCCACGGCGCTGACGCTGTGGACGGAGATGGCCAAATCGGGCGACCCCGATGCGCAAAACAACATCGGCCATCTCTATGAGAACGGCTTTGGCGTGACGCAGGACTATGGCAAGGCGCTGGAATGGTACCGAATGGCGGCTGTCCAGAACTACCCCAACGCGCAAAACAACATGGGCGTCATGTATTCCGAGGGCAACGGCGTGCCGAAAGACGATGCGCAAGCCGTCGAATGGTTTCGCAAGGGGGCGGAACTGGGCAATGCAAAGGCGCAGTCCAATCTGGCGGCCGCTTATTATTACGGCGAAGGCGCTGCCAAAGATTACGCCGAAGCGGTCAAGTGGTATCGCAAGTCCGCCGAGCAAGGGTTTGCCAAAGCTCAGTACAATCTGGGCGCGCTGTATTATGCCGGGGAAGGCATCGCGGCGGACAAGGCCGAGGCTGCCAGATGGTACCGGAAGGCCGCCGACCAAGACTTTACCGACGCGCAGGTCAACCTTGGCCTGATGTATTATGAACATGACGGCGTTGCTGAGGACATGGATCAGGCAGCCGAACTGTTCCGGGCGGCAGCCGAACAGGGCGACGCCGACGCCAAAGCCATGCTGGAAAAAATGGGCTTGTAGTGGCTTTGGTCTGCTGAAACCTAGAACCGCTCGAGTTTCCGTCGCACTTTGACCAGAAAAGCCGCCCGGCTCTTCGGCGTCGAGGCGTCCATCAGATAATGCGCCAGGAAGAATGTCCGGCAACGGGTGGCGCACAACGCCCGCATGCCGCGCAGGATGGTCTTGCGGCCGGGCTGGCCGACGACAACGCTCCACCAGGTCGGCGCGCCGCAAGTGGTGATGACGCCGACCTTGGTGACATGCGTCATCAGCGAAATGATACGCCCCTTTCCCGCAGGCAGCTTGAAGGCGACGTCGGTCGCCCACACCCGGTCGAGCCAGCCCTTCAGCATGGCCGGAAGTCCGTACCACCAGGTCGGATAGATGAAGAGGATCGCTTCAGCCCAGGCGAGATGCTCGAAATGCGGTTTTAGCGCCGGATCCTCCGGCGCGCGGTCGTTGTAGGCGCGCCGCTCGTCGCTCCCCATCACCGGATCGAACTTTTCCGCATAGAGGTCGAGCAGCCGCACCTCCCAGCCGCGTGCATTCAACACGTCGACCGCTGTGTCGCGAATGGCGGCGCAAAAACTTTCGGGCACCGGATGGCAATAGACCACCAGCACGCGCATCAGAATTGATCCATCCTGGCCGCGACCTTCGCGACGAAGGCTGCCCGAGTCGCGTCGGTCGACAGGTTCATCGAGTAATGCGCGAGGTAGGACACAGGCGCGCCGGGCTTGATCGTCGCGAGCAACATCCGCTTGACCAGCCGGCGCGGCGGATCGCCCATCAGCATGGCGCGGAACCGGCTGCCGCCATAGGTGGTAACGGCGGCCAGCTTGCTTATGTTGTGCAGCGACGGCTGCGCCTTGCCGTCGACCAACTTGAACGACACGCCGGGCAGGAACACGCGGTCGAAGAAGCCCTTCAGGATTGCCGGAAAGCCATAATTCCAGACCGGGTAGGACAGCACCAGCGCCTCGGCCTTGAGCAGGCGCTCGACATAGGGCGCGGCCGGGTCAGCGGGGCTGCGCTGGTTGTGATAGGCGAGCCTCTCCCCGCGCGTCAGCCTGGGGTCGAAGTCCTCGGCATAGAGATCGCAATCGTCGACCTCATGACCCGCCGCCGTCAGCCGCTCGACGATAGTCCGGTGCAGGCCGGCATTGAAGCTGGTCTCCACCGGATGCGCGTAGAGGACGAGGACTTTCATCACACCGCCCTCTGCAGCCCCTTGAACAGGAACGTCCGCCCAGAACGATAATCATAGTCCGGATTTTCCCAGGCGATCATCTTGCCGGGGTTGAGCAGGCCTTGCGGATCGGTCTCGCGCTTGAAGGCGAGCTGGATTTCGTCGGTCTGCTTCATGCCTCCCTCTTCCAGCGTGTAGCGGTGCGGGTTGAAGATCGGGCAGCCATGCTCCTCATGCAGCCGGATGATTTCGTTGAGCCGCGCCTCGGTGGTGAACTTGACCAGTGGCAGGCCGAAGCAGGTGATGTTGCCGTCGAGCCGCACGAATTCGAGATGCGAAAAAACCTCGCCCGGAAACATCGCGTCCATCTTCTCGACCAGCGCCAGCTGGTTGGGAAAGGGATAAAGCGATTGCAGATAGGTGATCGAGGGATCGACGCGCAGCGCCCTGAGCGTCGTGTGGTTCCACGCCAGCTCGAAGCCCGGCGGCAGGCCCTTCTTGTCCTCATCCGATGCCGTGGCCGCATTGAAGATGACTTCGCCGCCGGCGCGACGAGTAAAGGCGAGGAAGGCGTCGAGCCCATGCCGCGCCACCATCACCACACAGATGCTTTGCCCTTCCCGAAAAAACTTCTGGTGTCGCTTGAAATAGAGTTGCGGCACCGGGGCGGCGATCGGCGTGATCAGCTTGGTCAGGATGCCGTCCTGGCAGGCCAGCGCATTGCCGTAGCGAGCCGCCGGCATGAAAGCGTCGAAGCCGACGATGACATCGATCCATTCATAGGCCGCCGTCAGCGGCATCTCTACTTCGGTGATGATGCCATTGGTGCCATAGGCATGCGTGACCTTGTGCAGGTCCTCGCCGGTGAGTTCGAGCGCCTTCGGCGCGGCTTCCATGGTGACGACGCGCAGGCGCAGCACATTGCCGAAATCGCGCAATCCGCCGAAATTGATCGAGCCGACACCGCCGGAGCCGCCGGCAATGAAGCCGCCGATCGAGGCGGTGTTGTAGGTCGACGGCGACAGCCGCAGTTCCTGCCCGGAATGTGCCCGCGTCGCTCTGTCGATGTCGGCCAGGATAGCGCCCGGTCCGGTCACGACGCGGCCCGGCGCTATTGCCTTGATCTCGTTCATCTCGGCGAGGTTGAGCACCACCCCGCCCGACAGCGGCATCGCCTGGCCGTAGTTGCCGGTACCGCTGCCGCGCGGCGTCACCGGAATACCGTGCTGGTGGCAGGCGGCGAGCACGCGGATCAATTCCGCCTCGTTTTTCGGCGTCACGATCAGGTCGCCGGTGACATGATCGAGCTGCTGCTTCAGCACCGGGCTGTACCAGTAGAAGTCGCGGCTCTTCTGCTGGACGATGGCCGGATTGTCGTCGAGTTTTATCCCGTCGAGATCGCGTTTGAGCGCCGAAACATCCATCAGTCCACCATCAGTTCGTCGAGCTCGGCATAGTCGGGCAATTGCCGGTCGATCGCCTTGCCGTCGCGCACGACGATGCGATCCGATTCGGGCCGCGACAGCAATTCCGTCCAGCTCCGCCCCTTGAAGAGAATGAAGTCGGCGCTGCCACCGGCGGCGAGCGTGCCGACGCCGTCGAGCCGCATCACCTTGGCCGGCGTCGATGCGACGGTCTGCGGCCAGTCGCCGACAGGGTGGTCGAAATGCAGGATGCGGGTCGCCATGCGGTAGACTTCCAGCATGTCGAGATCGCCATAGGCATAGAACGGGTCGCGCGTGTTGTCGGAGGCGACAGCGACGGGAATGCCCCTCGCCTTCATCTCATGCAGCAGTGTCACCCCGCGCCAGCGGGGCGTCGTCTGGTCGGCGCGCCGGTCCTGCAGATAAAGATTGCACATTGGCAGCGAGACCACAGCAAGCCCGGCCTTCGCCACCTTGTCGAGTGTATCGAGCACATCGAGGTCCGGCTGGCGCGCCAGCGAGCAGCAATGTCCGACCAGAATGTTGCCCTCGAAACCGTTCCAGAGGGCAGCCTCGGCGATCTTCTTCAGCGAGATCGCGGCGATATCGTCGGTCTCGTCGGCGTGGAAATCGAGATCGAGCCCGTGCTTGATCGCCTCGGCGAACACCTTGTCGAGAAGCTCCTCGAGGTCTGGCACCATATAGGTGACGACGCCAAGCACGCCCTTGGCCGCGGCGACGCGCTTGGCCAGCCTCTCGAACCATCTCTTGTCGCGCACGCCTTCGATGCCGAGCAAGCAGGCCGCCTGCAACTCGATGCGCCCGCGCCATGTCTCCCGCATCGCCTCGAACACCGGCCAGGAGATTTCCTCCTGCGGCGGCACGCTGTCGAGATGCGTGCGCAAGGCTTTGGTGC
Organism: Hyphomicrobiales bacterium; assembly: GCA_900472295.1. Taxonomy (GTDB): domain Bacteria; phylum Pseudomonadota; class Alphaproteobacteria; order Rhizobiales; family Rhizobiaceae; genus Mesorhizobium. The sequence goes on from UCIA01000002.1 coordinate 763,164, forward strand.
CGTGCGCATAGGCCGAGCGCAACGAGAAATCCATGCGCCGCGCCACATCTTCAGCGCTCCAGCGCGCGGCGCGGTCGGCGCCGGTGGCGTTCAGCGCGCCCATGAAGCTGCCGTCGGGATTGGGTTTGCGCGGCCAGATATGCCCCTTGTCGATATGAGTGTGGCAATCGACGAAACACGGCAGCACGATGCGGCCGGCGAGGTCGATGGCATCGGCCGGCGCTTTTGTTTTCTTATGCGCCGTGATGGCGGAGAGCTTGCCGTCGGCGATCGTGATGTCCGCCAGCGCGAAACCGTCAGTATCGAAGCTACCGGCAAAGCCCGGCGTCAGCGACCGGTGAACGCGAACGTTGGCGAGGACATAGGAACCGTCCTGCGGAATGCTTTTGGCTGACGTCACCCTTACCGCTCCTGCTTCAGCGCGCTTTCGTGCCAGCGGCGCAGGATGAGATGCGACACCAGCGACAGCACCAGGAAGATCAATATGCCCGTCAGCGAAATCAGGATCAGCGCCGCGAACAGCCTTGGTGCATTGAGCCGGTAGCCGGCCTCGATGATGCGCGATGCCAGTCCCGACGACTGACCCTGCGCGCCGGCGACGAACTCGGCCACCACGGCGCCGATCAGCGACAGGCCGCCGGCGATTTTCAGGCCGCCGAGGAAATACGGCATTGCCGCCGGCAGCCTGAGATAGCGCAATTGCTGCCAGCGTGTGGCGCCGTTGAGCTTGAACATGTCGCGCAGATTACGGTCGACCGAATTGAGGCCGAGCGTGGTGTTGGACAGGATCGGAAAAAAGGCGACGATCCAGGCGCAGAGCAGCAGCTTCACCGTCTGGTTGTTCACATAGATGTTGATCAGCGGGAAGATCGCCACGATCGGCGTCACCTGCAGCACGATGGCGAAGGGGAAGAACGACATCTCCACCCATTTCGATTGCGCAAACAGCACCGCCAGCCCGACGCCGCCGACAACGGCGAGCAACAGGCTGAGGAAGGTGATCCGGAGCGTTACCAGCAGCGAGGAGAACAGCAGGCCGGCATCGTCATAGAGCGTCTGCAGCACCACGCCCGGCCGCGGCAGGATGTATTTCGGGATCTCGTTCCAGACGCAGACGCGGTCCCATAGCCAGATCGCCAGGATCATGATCGCCAGCGGCAGAACCCACCGGCCGATCCGCTCCAGCCGCTCCTGGCGCACGCGGCCCGCTTCCTCAGGATCGAGGGTCAGCACGGGTTGATCAATGGCCGTCATGATGTGGTCCGGCTGATGTGTTGATGGCGTTGACCAGAATGTCCGAGGCCTGGCGGCAGAGCGCGGCATAGTCGGGCGAGGTGCGGAACACCTCGTCGCGCGGATAGGCGGCGTCGATTGCCAACTCGGCATGGACGCGGCCCGGCCGCGCCGCCATGACGACGACGCGATTGGACAGGAACACGCTTTCAAAGACGCTGTGGGTGACGAAAACGACGGTAAAGCGCTCGTCCTGCCACAGCTCCAGCAGGTCGTTGTTGAGCTTGAAACGGGTGATCTCGTCGAGTGCGGCAAACGGCTCGTCCATCAACAGGATGCGCGGCTTGGTGACCATGGCGCGCGCGATCGAGACGCGCATTTTCATGCCGCCGGAAAGCTCGCGCGGCACGGCATTCTCGAAACCGGTGAGGTGCACCCGCGCCAGCATCTCGGTCACCGCCGGCGCCGCCTTGGCTCGCGACACACCTTTCAGCCGCAGCGGCAGCCAGACATTGTCGAAGACATTGGCCCAGGGCAGCAGTGTCGGCTCCTGGAAGACAAAGCCGATGTTCGAGCGGTCGATCGCGCCGCGCCAGTCGAGCACGCCCGAGGTCGGTGTCGACAGGCCGGCGATCAGACGCAAAGCTGTCGACTTGCCGCAGCCCGAGGGCCCGAGCAGGCTGAGAAAATCGCCTTCGCGGATTGTCAGGTCGACATCGCTCAGCGCCGTGACGCCGTTGGAAAACACTTTGCCGACATGGCGCAACGCCAAGAGCACCGGGCCTTGACCCGACGCTGTGACAGGCGCCTGCGCCATCTTTTCCAGTCTCACGATTACTTCTTCAGCTCGATCCCGACGCCCTTGTTGATGAAGGCCAGCGTATACGCCTTCTTGATGTCGATGCCGGGCTGCGCGACCTTTGCCTTGACCATCTTGTCGTAGAAACTCTGGATGCGCGCGTCGGTCATGGCGCCGATGCCGAGCTTTTCGGAATCGCCGGAATCGACCACGCCGAATTTCTTCAGCTGTTCGATCGAGAAGGCGATCTGCTCATCCGTCATGTCAGGATTGTCCTTCTTGATCATGTCGTTGGCGGCCTTGTTGTCGCCGTAGAGGTAGTGGTACCAGCCCTTGGCCGATCCTTCGACGAAGCACTGGACGACCTCCGGCCGCTTGTCGATCGTGTCCTGCATCACCTCGACCGTCGTCGCATAGGTTTCCCAGCCATAGTCGGCGAGCAGGAACTGGTTGGGCACGAAGCCGCCCTCCTTCTGAACCGCAAACGGCTCTGAGGTGACATAGCCCTGCTGGATCGACTTCTTGTTGGCAATGAAGGGGGCCGGATTGAATGTGTAGGGCACGCGCTTGGCGGCATCGAAGCCGAGTTCGGTAACCATCCACTGGAAGAAGGTCTGCGCGCCCTCGTCGCCCAGAATGTACTGGTCAGCGGTCTTCAGATCCTCCCATTTGTCCAGCCCCTGTCCCGGCTGGGACATGATGACCTGCGGGTCCTTCTGGAAATCGGCGGCGACGACGCGCATCGGGATGCCTTGCTGCACGGCGTCGAAGGCCGACAGCAAATTGCCGCCCATGTAGAAATCGAGCTTGCCGGCCAGCAGCAGAGGCCGGCCGCTGACCTGCGGGCCGCCCTGCATAATCGTCACGTCAAGGCCGCACGCCGCATAGGTGCCGTCTGCAACGGCCTGGTAGTAGCCGCCGTGCTCGGCCTGGGCGAGCCAGTTGGTGCCGAAGGTGACCTTTTCGTTCGCCGCCGCGCTCAGCGTGCTGGCTCCAAGCAACACGAGCGCGCCAGCCAAAATCTTCTGTTTTCCGTACATCAACACCACCCTCTGTTGGCTCCGGAGCTTCCCGCGCCGGGCTCGACACCATTGGTCCAAGAAGCAAGACACATGCCACCGCCCGGACCGCCGGCTTTTAGCGGCGGTGATTGCCAGGACCGGACGGGTCATGCTGTGCGGAAGGCATCGTGCCTATTTTTTGGACGCCTGTCCATAATCGCCCCGGCAACATGCACCGCATCTTGAGGGACTTGCTTTCCGGCTCTAGGCTGGTCGCAAACCGGAGATTGTCATGTTCAAATTTCTCGCCCCGAAGTCGATCAAGCCGCCTTTCGCCCGCTACAGCCACGGCGTCGAGGTCCCTCCAGGCAAGCGGCTGGTGCTGTGCTCGGGCCAGGTCGCCATCACGGCGGATGACCAGATCCCCGAGGACGCCGGCGCGCAGGCCGAACTGTGCTTTCAAAACATAGCGGCGGTTCTGGCTGAAGCCGGGCTCGGTCTTGCCGACATCGTGCGCATCAACGCCTATGTCACCGACCGCGCGCACCTGCGCCCCTATATGGACGTCCGCGACCGTCTGTTTGCCAGCCCGGCGCCGGCCTCGACGCTGATGATCGTGTCAGGCTTCGCGCGGCCCGAATTCAAGGTCGAGGTCGAGGCGATTGCAGCTGGGTGAGGAGTGCCGGTGAAACCCTACGAATCGGCACAGTGATAGTCTAAGGTCACGCGAAGTTTGCGCCGCCCCTCATCCGCCTGCCGGCACCTTCTCCCCGTATAGAGACGGGGAGAAGGGTCTAGCTCAAGCGCTGGCGATCCCCCTCTCCCCGTTCTTCACGGGGAGAGGGTAAGGGTGAGGGGCGGCGCCAACGCCAAACCAGTTCCACCGAGGCCTAGAAATGAGCGAAACAAACAGACGCGTATGGTGGGGCGATTACCGGACCACCGAATACGCAGCGATCGATCCGGAGGCGACGATCGCCGTATTGCCGGTAGCGGCGATCGAGCAGCACGGCCCGCATCTGCCTGTATCGACCGACACCTCGATCATGAACGGCATGCTTGAGACGGTGATCGCCCGCCTGCCCGCCGATCTCGACATCCGCATCCTGCCGGTCCAGGCGGTCGGCAAGTCGAACGAGCATCTGCATGCGCCCGGGACGCTGACCTTGCCGGCGACGACCCTGGTCGATGCCTGGACCGAGCTCGGCCTGTCCGTTGCCCGCGCCGGCGTGAGAAAACTGATCGTCGTCAACTCGCATGGCGGCAATGAAGAGATCATGGGCATCGTCACCCGCGAGCTGCGCGTCCATAAAAAGATGCTGGCAGTGAAAACCAGCTGGCAACGCTTCGGCCGCCCGGCCGGCATGTACACCGAGCTGGAGAACCGCCACGGCATCCATGGCGGCGATGTCGAGACCTCGCTGATGCTGCACTTCCGCCCGGACCTCGTCGACATGGGAAAGGCCGACAATTTCGTCTCCAAAGTCGCCCGCGCCGAGACCGAATTTGCGCTGCTGCGTCACACCGGCACGCACGCCTTCGCCTGGATTGCCAGCGACCTTAACCCGAACGGCGTCGTCGGCGACGCCTCGATCGCAACGGCCGAAAAAGGCCGGTTGACGGCAGAGCATCAGGCCGACGGTTTCATCACCCTGCTCAGGGATGTGCGCAAGGCGAAGCTTGCCGACTGGCTGGCCTGATCAGGCGTCAATCGTCAGCACGAACGGTGTGCCCTCAAAGGCATCGGCGCCGCGCCCGATTGCCTCTATAGCCGAAATCATCCTCCCATCGCGCCCCAGCAACGCATCGGCAACGGCGATCAGCCGTGGATTGGGCGTCGCCGAAGGCGAAAGCTTCCGCAATGTCTGCGCCAATTCCGCCTCGTCGCGCTTTGGCGCCAGTGCGGCGGCAATGATGTAGGCCGAGGCGGTCGAGCGGCTGATGCCGGCATAGCAATGTACGACCATCGGCTTGGCGCGGTCCCATTTGCTGGCGAAGCCGAGCAGGTTGCGCACATGCTCTTCGCCCGGCATGGTCATGCCATCCTGCGCCGCCGCAATGTCGTGCATGACCAGATGCAGGTGGTTTTCCCTCGATATCGAGGCCGGCCGCCTCACCTCAGTGCCGGCTGCAAGCAGCGACAGCACGCGCTGGGCGCCGCTCCTGGCTACCGTGTCCTCCAGTTTTGCCAGCGAACAGACGTGGATCATTGCGCGATCTCCTTCGGCCCATCGTCGCGCCGTGCGGCCCAGTCGGCAAGCGCCGATTCGAGCCGCTGCCATTCCTCCTGACTTCCAGGCAGCCCGGCCCGCAGAACCTGGGGCCGCTCGTCAAAATGCCGAAGCAGGATGCCGCGTTCGCCAAGCGCTGAAAACAGCCCCCGCGCATCGGCCAGCCGGAGATAGCGAAACAGCGTCGTGCCGCCGGCAACGGCAACGCCGAAGCGCGCAAACAGCGCATCGAGCCGCGCAGCCTCTTCGGTCAACCGGCGCCGCATGTGAGCCTGCCAAGCCCCGTCAGCGAGCGCGCGTATGCCATATTCCAGGGCCGGGCCGGCCACCGCCCAAGGTCCGAATTGCGTCTCCAGCCGCTCGACCGTCGGTGTGTCGGCAAGTGCAAAACCGAGCCGCAACCCAGCCAGACCAAAAAACTTGCCGAAGGAGCGCAGCACGACGATCCCACCCTGCCCGACATCGCCGGCCAGGCTCTCCGCGCGCGGGCCGACATCCATGAAAGCTTCGTCGACGACCAGCAGCCCGCCCTTGGCCCGCAGTTCCCCGGCCAGCCGCAGCAGCCTTTCACGCGGCACGACCCGCCCGTCCGGATTGTTGGGATTGACGACGATGGCAAGGTCGGCGGCGCCAAGCGCCTCGACATTATCGACCTCGGCCACCGCATGGCCGGCAATCGCGGCGGCTCTGGCGTGCTCGGCATAGGTCGGTCCCAGCACCAGCGCCCGGCCGGGGCTCACCAGCGAGGCGACGCGCGGCAGCAGGATCTGCGTGCCGGGGGCAACGGCCACATTCTCGGCTGAAGGCGCGCCATAGGCATCGACCGCTATCCTGGCAAGCTCATGCAGGCGCGCGGCTTCAGGCAATCGCGACAGGGCGGTGGCGGGCAGCTCGAAAAGCGGGTAGGAGTGCGGATTGATACCTGTCGAGAGATCGACAAAAGGCTGTGGCGCGTGAGGGAAGAGCGCGCTCGCCCGGCCAAGGGATCCACCGTGATCCACCGCAGCAACCGCTCCATCAGAAAGCTTCATGTCGATCCTGATCGCTTTCCTGTCACTGGCCATCGAACGCATCCTGGGCTACCCGGACTGGCTGTTTCGCGCCGTTGGCCATCCCGTCACCTGGTTCGGCAGGCTGATAGCCTTTCTCGACCTCCGGCTCAACCGCGACACCGATTCCGAAGCGCAACGCCGTCGCCAGGGCAAGACCGCGCTGTTGGTGATCGTGCTGATGCCGGCGGCAATAGCCTTCATCGTGCAACTCCTGCTCTGGCAGCTGTTTCCTGCCGGCATGATTCTCACCGCAATCCTGGCCTCGACACTGCTGTCGCAGAAGAGCCTCACCGAGCATGTCGAGGCGGTGGCCGATGCGCTCGACACCGGCGGGCTGGCGCTTGGCCGCATTGCGGTGGCGCGCATTGTCGGCCGCGATCCCGAAAAGCTCGACCACGCCGGCGTCAGCCGCGCCGCGATCGAAAGCCTGGCCGAGAATTTCTCCGACGGCATTGTCGCACCCGCCTTCTGGACCGGCGTCTGCGGATTGGCCGGCGGCGTCGCCTACAAGGCCGCCAACACCGCCGATTCGATGATCGGCCACCGCACCCCGCGCCACGAAGCTTTCGGCCGGGCGGCAGCGCTTTTCGACGACTGGATCAACCTGCCGGCCTCCCGGCTGACCGCGATGCTGATCGTTGCCGCGGCCTTTCTCGTTGACGGCGCCGACCCCCGCAACGCCTGGCAGGCAGTGCGGCGCGACGCCAGAAAACACCGCTCGCCCAATGCCGGCTGGCCGGAGGCGGCGATGGCCGGCGCGCTCGGCCTGGCACTCGCCGGCCCGCGCAGCTATGGCGGTACCATGGTCGACGACGTCTTCATGGGCGAAGGCGGCCGGCGCGAGGCCGAGAGCGCCGACATCCGGCGAGCGCTGAAGCTCTACAAGGTGGCAGATTATCTGCTGATCGGGTTGTTCGGATTGCTGTCGGCGGTGCTGATCGCGGTGACGTTCTGAGCGGTTCTTACCCTCCCCCACAAGGGGGAGGGTAAAGTTCCCTAGAACTCAATCCCCTGCTGCGCCTTAACCCCGGCAGAAAAATGATGTTTGGTCACGCCCATCTCCGTGACGAGATCCGCCGCCTCGACCAGCGCCGGCTTGGCGTTGCGGCCGGTGACGACGACATGCAGGCCTTCGCGCCGCGCCTTCAGCGCCGCCACCACACTGTCGAGATCGAGATAATCGTAGCGCAGCGCAATGTTGAGCTCATCGAGCACGATCAGGCTGATCGACGGATCGGCAATCAGCTCCAGCGCCTTGGCCCATGCCGCTTCGGCAGCCGCGATGTCGCGTTTCAGATCCTGCGTTTCCCAGGTGAACCCCTCGCCCATCGTGTGCCAGACGACCCTATCCCCAAAGGCCGAGAAGGCATCCTTTTCACCGGTGTGCCATTTGCCCTTGATGAACTGGACGACACCGACACGCTTGCCGTAGCCGAGCATGCGCAGCGCCAGGCCGAAGGCGGCGGTGGTTTTGCCTTTGCCGGGACCCGTATTGACGATCAACAGCCCCTTCTCGACCGTCTTTTCCGCCACTTCGGCGTCCTGCACCGCCTTGCGTTTGGCCATCTTGGCGCGGTGGCGTTCTTCGTCTTTCGCGTCGATGTCGGTCATTATTTCACCTTCAGCGGCAGCCCCGCCACCATCAATAGCACCGTATCGGCTACCGCCGCGATCTGCTGGTTGAGCCTTCCGGCGGCGTCGCGGAAGCGGCGCGCCAGCGCATTGTCGGGCACGATGCCTTGCCCGACCTCGTTGGAGACCACGAACCACGGTCCGCGCGGCCGCGACAGCACATCTGCCAGCCGCCGGCATTCTGCCTCAAGATCATGATTGGCCAGCATATGATTGGTCAGCCACAGCGTCAGGCAGTCGATCAAAACAGGTTGACCATCCGGTAATGCGGCGAGCGCGCCGGCAAGGTCGAGCGGCGCATCGATGGTCGCCCAGCCCTTGCCGCGCCGCGAGCGATGCTGCCCGATGCGCTCGCGCATCTCGTCGTCATAGGCCTCAGCGGTGGCGATATAGGCCCATGGCGGCGGCAGCGCCGTCGCCAGGGTTTCGGCATGCGCGCTCTTGCCGGAGCGCGCACCGCCGATGATGAAGGTCAACCTTTGATCAGGCAAAGCTGTCGCGCAGGCTGGTCGCCGTGCCGGTGAAGCGACCGCGCACCACGCCGACAACCGCGCCGAGCACCAGCCAGAACACCAGATTGGTCAGCGTCACCGCCACCACGAACTGATGATGCAGGCCTTCCGGGATCGGCGACTCGAAATTTTCGGGCTGCGGCGCGCCGACAATATGCGGGGCGACGATCAGGACGACGGCGAGGATGGTCAGCAGCGCCGACGTGCGGAAGGCGATCAAGGCAAGGCCGATCGCCGTGGCAATCACTGTCGCCACCCACCAGATCTGACGCTGCATGAGATCGGCCGCGGGCATTGCCGGCAGTTCCGGCGGCAAGCCGAGCCCCGGCGCCAGCGTGAACACGGCAAAGCCGGCAAGGCCCCAGAACACGCCTTGGCGCCAGCTGCCGATGCCGCCGGCGAATTCGGAAACCGCCACCAGGACCAGCGCGAAACCGATGCCGGTGACGATATTGGCGGCGACGCTGAAGGCGAAGCGCTCGAAGCCGTCGGCCGGCGCCCAGCCTTCTTCTTCCTCGGCTGGAGCAGTGGTTGCGGCAGGCGCAGCCGAGTTCATCGCATTGCCGCCGGCGGCATCTGCTGGTGCTGCCGGCGCGGCGGCATGGTTGTGGCCGCCTTCGGCCTGTTCGAAGACTTCCGCCTTGAGGATGAGCGGCACGGTGGCATAGGCCTGCATGCAGGCGAGAACGACGCCGGCCACGAGCCCGGCGATCGCCGCGATAAACACGACGTTGCGAAACAGGTTCATGATGTCAATTCCTCGTCAGTGGCAGGGAAACGCCATCGAATGGCGATAGTCATGCGCGGCATTGTGGACGGCATCGATATGCGAGAAGCCGACAACACCGACAACGAACATGCCGAGAAATGCAGTGAGCACCAGCTGCATGAAGCGCGACTGCGAGGAGACGGAAGCGCCGAGGGAGACGGAAGCGGTGTTCATATCTTGTCCTTTCGCCCTCCACCCGAGGGCATCGAAGTCAGTTCCCTGTCGCCGGCAGGTCTCCTGGCTCGCGGATCAGCGCCCTTCCCCACCTTCCCGAAGAAAAATCCTCAGTGGCTTGGAGAGGACTACCGCACACAGTTGCGGGGGCAGCCACGGCATTGGGCAACAAGTAAGCCCTCACCGCATTCCCTCTTGGTCCCTAACGGAACCGACGACATGCATGACTATAGGCTGAAACAGCCGCATCCGGCAAACCAAATTCCGGCAGCCAACAGCGCGAATGCGCCACGCTGCGTCACGGGCTCAGCGCGCTGATCCGCTCCGCAACCAGCTGCTGCAGCCGCCACAGATGGCGATCATGAATGCCGCGCTCCTCCAGGTTTTTCACCGTGTTGTAGAGATAGTCCGCACCCGAACCCCAATGCCCGCACGACGTCGCCAGCCGCTCGACGACCTTTTCCTCGTCGAGCGGCCCGCAATAGGTCAGGCCCTTGCGGTTGATGACGAAGGCCAGCGCCTTCAGCGGGCCTGCCTCGCTGGCCAGGTTGAGCAGACGCGGCCGGTAGCTCGTCGGCTTCAGCGTGATCTCGCGCCGGAACAATTTGCCCAGCTGTTCGCGCCTGTTGTCGTCGGTCAGCCGAAAGGCGACGCCCTTGCACTGGCCGCCACTGTCGAGCGCCATCATCAGGCCGGGGCTTTCCTTGGTGCCCCGCCAGCGCGTCATGTTCATGCAAAAGGAACGGTGCCAGCCGCGCGCCAGCGCAACGCGCTCCTCGACATAGTCGAATTCGGGTTTCCAGATCAGCGAGCCATAGCCGAACAGCCATAGCGGTTCGCTATCGGGCAGCGCGACCTGCAATTCGTCCAGCAGTGCGTCGTAGTCGCTATCATCCAGATGCCCCGCATCGGGGTCCGGTCCGGTATCGCTGACCTTGCGCCAGCAGCGCGCAACCAGCTCCGGCGTAAGCGACATCTGTCGTGCGGCCAATTTCCGAATCCCCCCCATATCCAAATCTTTGTATTACGGGCCATGATTATGCGCCGCGCCGGCAACCGGCAATCTCGGCCGTGATTGACAAACGATTTGCCGGGGTGTCGGCTGACGCATCATAGGAAGCCAGCCATGCAACCAGATCCGGGCGAGCGCGATCCCTACAACGGCCTGACGCAGGCCGAACCGACGCTGCCGTCATCGGCCTATTGGGATGCCGGCGCCTACCAGCGCGATCTCGACGCCATCTGGTACAAAAGCTGGCTGCTGGTCTGCCGCGAGGCCGACCTTGCCCAGCCTTTGGCCTACAGAACCTTCCGCGTCGGCACCCAGGAAATCGTCGTGCTGCGCGACGACACTGGTGAACTGCGCGCCTTCCACAACACTTGCCGGCATCGCGGCTCGCAGCTTTGCCAGGAAAGCGAAGGCCGGCTGAAGGCGCGGCTCATCACTTGCCCCTACCATGCCTGGTCCTATTCGCTGCGCGGCGATCTCGTGCGCGTTCCGTCGAAATCGCTGCCCGACGGTTTCAACAAGGCCGATCATCCGCTTTACCGGGTGGCGCTCTCGGTCTGGCGCGGCTTTGTCTTCGTCAACCTTGCGGAAAACGCCGACGGTACGGCCGAGACCTCCTTCGATCCGGCATCCGGCAACCTCGCCAACTGGCCGCTGGAAACGCTGGTATCAGGCCATGTGCTGCGCAAGGTGATGAACTGCAACTGGAAGATCTTCTGGGAGAACTTCAACGAGTGCCTGCATTGCCCAGGCGTTCACAAGGACCTGTCGCGGCTGGTGCCGATCTATGGCCGCGGCCTGATGGCCAGGCAAGACGATCCCGACTGGGTTCGCCATGCCGACAATGACGCGCCGGAGTTTTCCGGCGGCCTGCGCGCCGGCGCCGAAACCTGGTCGCGCGATGGACACGTCCATGGCCCGGTCTTTTCCGGCCTGACACCGGCCGAGCACGCCGCCGGCCAGACCTATGCCACCAACCTGCCGTCGATGTTCATCGTCGGCCATGTCGATTATGTCAGAACCGTGCGGCTGACGCCGCTCGGCCCGGAACAGACCGAGCTCACCGCCGAATGGCTGTTCGCGCCCGAGGCGCTGGCTGAGACCGACATCGACAATGTCGTCGCCTTCGGCACCCAGGTGCTGGAGGAGGACGCCGCGATCTGCGAGGTCAACCAGAAAGGCCTGCGCTCGATGCGCCACCAGGCCGGTGTACTGATGCCCGAGGAGTACGATCTGCACCGCTTCCACAATTGGGTGCGCGAGCGACATGCGGCGCTCTGACTACAGCGACTTCGGCAAATAGCGCCACGTTACGAACCCGCAGACTGCCGCCAGGATGCCCAGCGTCACGAAAACCGAGCCCAGGCCGAAAAACGCCAGCACCACCGAATAGACCAGCGGCGGCGTCAGCTCGGAAAAATCGAGATAGGTGCGGTAGACCGCGGCCATCTGCGACCGCTCATAAGACCTGACCGAGCGCATGAAGGCGGTCGAGCCCAGCGCATCGAGCGCAATGGTGAAGAAGGCGCCGCAGAGCAGGAAGAAGCCGGTAAGCAGCGGCGCGGTCGTGCCGACCGCGCCCGCCGCCAGCAGCGTTGCCGACATGGCGAAATAGGCGAATGTCATGGTGCGCCGGCCGCCGAAGCGTTTTCCCGCCTTGCCCCAGAAGATCGCCATGAACAACAGCGCATTGCCGGCGGAAACCAGCAGGCCGCCGGCAAGTTCGCCCTCGCCGGTGATGACCATGAACAGCGGCCCGTAGACGAAAAACGTCGTCCAGAAGCAGGAGCGGCCGAAGGCGATCAGCCAGGCGAGCCTTAACCTGGGCTGCGCGACGAAGCGGCCGATATTGGCCAGCGGATTGGCCGGCCGCGTCTTGCCCGGCCGGATAGACTGGTTGTCGCCCAGCCGGTAGGTCCAGAACAGCGCCAGCAGCGCCAGCGCGAACACCGCGACCGCGCCATGCGCGGCATAGATGCCGTAGCGTGTGTAGAGAAAGATGCCGAGCGTCGGCCCGCCGGTCCAGGCCAGCATCGACCACGCCATGCGCAGCGATTCGGCCTGCATGAAGTCGGTCTTGCGAATATGGTCCATGATGTAGAGGTTGAGCGTGATCGACAGCGCGCTCGCCCCCATGACGCGGCACAGCATGCCGGTGAGCTGCCCGGCCAGCGTGTGGGTGACGAAGAACAGCGAGCCGATGGCGAGCAGGCAGGCGCCCGCCGTATAAACCCAACGCCGCGCAAACCGGCGGATCAACATCGGCATGAACAGCGTCACCGACAGGCCAAGCAGCGCCACGATGGTGTAGAGGATCGAGACGATCTGCTCATTGTGGAGGATTTCGTAGGCCTGGATCGGAATGACGCTCGATACCGTGGCGCGGGCGAAGGATTCGACCGCATAGAGCGAGGCAAAGGTGCGCGCATCCGCCGGACGCAAGGCCGGAAGCCAGATCGGATGGCGCACATGCGTGGACATTGTTTTTCCGAAAGCAGAATCGCGGCCTCAAATCTGCGCTGGCGATTTCACGGCCGGTAACAGGAAACCGACCCCTTCCCGGCAAAAAGCGAATTCGGCCAAAGGCTTTCGCGTTCTGGCCTAAAGCGCCGCCTGATGCAGCGCCCGCGATGCTGCGCCTGCGCAGCCGCGCGGCCTTCTTTTGTCCGGTGCAACCGTGATAGTCGTCTTCAGGGCTGAATCAGATCGCGAGACCATGAGCATCCATACCCTACCCGTTCCGGATCAACCGAAGCGCATCACTGCCATCGACGTCGTGCGCGGTATCGCGCTGATCGCCATGGCCAGCTACCACTTCACCTGGGATCTCGAGAATTTTCACTACACCGAGCCCGGCCTCACCGCCTTCGGCTGGTGGAAGATCTACGCCCGCTGCATAGCCTCGACCTTCCTGTTCCTGGTCGGCGTCAGCCTGTTTCTCGCCCATGGCCGACAGATCCGCTGGATCGGTTTCTGGAAGCGCTTTGCCATGGTCGCGGTCGCGGCCGCCGCCATATCCGCCGTTACCTGGTCGATGACGCCGGACAGCTTCATCTTCTTCGGCATTTTGCATCAGATTGCGCTGGCCAGCCTGCTCGGTCTGCTGTTCCTGCGGCTGCCAGCGCTGCTGACGCTCGTCGTGGCTGCGGTGGTGATCGCAGCACCCCTCTACCTCAGGTCCGAAACCTTCGATCATCCAGCACTTTGGTGGGTCGGCCTGTCGGCGATCAACCCGCGCTCCAACGACTATGTGCCGCTGTTTCCCTGGTTCGGCGCCGTGCTTGTCGGCATCGCGGCGGCAAAGCTGGCTTCCACCACCGGCCTCTTGGCGCGGCTGGCGACGCTGACGCCGGGCCGTTGGGCCAAGCCGCTTCTCTCCATCGGCCGCCACAGCCTGGCTTTCTACCTGATCCACCAGCCGCTGCTGTTCGGCTGCGTCTGGCTGTTCTCGCAGATCGCGCCGGCGCCGGTCGAGACACGGGAAGTGGTCTTCCTGAAGGAATGCCAGGTCTCCTGCGAACAGCAACGAGACACGGAGTTCTGCGCCAGCTATTGTGTGTGCATGCTGGACACGCTGCAAAGCGAGGCAGCATTCGACCGGCTCTACAATGGCGACCAGACCCCTGAGTTCAAGGCGCATATCGTTGAACTCGCCGGCATCTGCACCGCCAAAACGGAGGAGAGCCCGATGACGCAGGGAGGGCAACAATGACCGACAAACCGGCAAAATCCGGGCTGGCAAAACCTGGGCTTGCAACACCAGGGCTGCCGAAACCAGGACTGATCCCGTGGCCGCCGCTGATCTACATCGCGGCCATCGCCATCAGCATCGTGCTCGGCCTGCTCTATCCCCTGCCCTGGATCGGCGATCTCCTTGGCGACCTGTTGTTCGCCGCCGGCTTTGTGGTGCTGTTTGGCGTCGCGGCGCTGTGGTTCACCGCCATCCGCACCATGATGCGCGCCAAAACGACGATGAACCCCAACGGCGTGCCGGAGCATCTGGTCACCGCCGGCCCGTTCGGCATCAGCCGCAATCCGATGTACCTCGCCAACACGCTGCTGTTGATTGGCGTGACCTTCATTTCAGGGGTGGTATGGTTCCTGCCGCTGGCGCTGATCGCGGCTTTTGTCACGCAGAAAGTCGCGATTGAAAAAGAGGAAAAAGTGCTGTTCGCCAAATTCGGCAAGAAGTACCGCGACTACGCGAAACGGGTCAGGCGCTGGATTTGAGCCTTCCGGGCGCGACGCGATCGTCTATGTGTTGACGCCTAGCTCCACCAGCCGCTCCACGCAAGACTCCTCAGCCTGATCGAGCTCCGCCAGCGTCTCCTCGAGGTCGCGACGCTTCTGCCTCAAATCCTCGCGTTTTTCCTCGATGCGCTTGATCATCAGCTTGAGTTGACCGACCTCGCCGGGCGGCTCCTTGTACATCTGGATGATTTCGCGGATCTCGTTGATCGAGAAGCCGAGCCGCTTACCGCGCATGATCTGGCGGATCAGATGCCGGTCGGAAGGGCGGAACAGCCTGGTCCGGCCGCGCCGGACCGGTTGCACCAGCCCCTCATCCTCATAAAAGCGCAGCGTTCGTGTCGACACGTCGAATTCGCGCGTCAGCTCAGTAATCGTATAATATTCCCGCATAATTGCTCCAAATGCCGGAACATGGGCAGCGGCCGCTCGCGCGGCATCTCCCCCCCATTCCGATCAACCCGCTCCAAACCGGACTCGGCAGGAAACCCCAAGGCAGCGTCGCACGGCATTTACGTAAAAGTCAATTGACGGCCGGCGCCCTATTTCTTCAGGGCACTGCGAACCACCAGGTGGCCAGCCCGAGAAAGGCGAAAAAGCCGACGACGTCGGTGACGGTGGTGACGAAAACCGCCGAGGCCACCGCCGGATCGATCTTGAACCGGTCGAGCAGCAGCGGGATCAAAATGCCGGCGAGGGCCGCCACGAACATGTTGATGATCATCGCCGCCGCAATGATGCCGCCCAGATTGGGATCGCGGAACCAGGCCGCCGCGACGATGCCGATCAGCACCGCGAAGATGATACCGTTGATCGAGCCGACGCCCATTTCACGGCGGATGATGCGGCCGGCATTGTAAATGTCGAGGTCCTTGGTCGCCAGCGCCCGCACGGTGACGGTCATGGTCTGCGATCCCGCATTGCCGCCCATGCCCGCCACGATCGGCATCAGCACGGCCAGCGCCACGATGTGTTCGATCGTGCGGTCGAACAGGCTGATCACCGAAGCCGCCAGGAAGGCCGTCAACAGATTGACGAGCAGCCAGGGTACGCGCGACCGCGAGGTCGAGAAGATGCTGTCGGACAGCTCTTCGTCGCCGACGCCGCCCATGCGCAACAGATCTTCCTCGGCCTCCTGCTGGATAACGTCGACGACATCGTCGATGGTCAGCACGCCGACCAGGCGCTCGTTCTCGTCGACGACGGCGGCGGAGAGAAGATCGTACTGCTCGAATTCGCGCGCCGCCTCTTCCTGGTCCATGGTCGCCGGTATGGCGTGGCGCGTCTCGTGCATGACCTCCTCGACCTTGGTGGTGCGCTTGGTGCGCAGGATCTGGTCGAGGTCGATGGCGCCTAACAGCTTGAAACTCGGATCGATGACGAAGATCTGGCTGAAGCGCTCCGGGAGATCCTTGTCCTCGCGCATGTAGTCGATGGTCTGGCCGATGGTCCAGAATGGCGGCACCGCGACGAACTCGGTCTGCATGCGGCGGCCGGCGGTCTCTTCGGGATAGTCGAGCGAGCGGCGCAGCCTGATCCGTTCGGTGAACGGCAGTTGCGACAGAATCTCGTCCTGGTCCTCCTTTTCGAGGTCTTCGAGAATGTAGACCGCGTCGTCGGAATCGAGGTCCTGCATGCCCTGGGCGATCTGCTCGTTGGGCATATTGTCGACGATATCGCGGCGGATCGCCTCGTCGACCTCGGTCAGCGACGAAAAGTCGAAATCGGCGCCGAGCAGTTCGACCAGAGCGCGGCGCTGTTCGGGATGCAGCGCCTCAAGCAGGTCGCCGAGCTCCGACTGGTGCAGGTCGCCGGCTTCGCGCTTCAGCGTCAGCGTATCGCGATCGGCGATGGCAGCGCCGATGTGGGCCAGGAAGGACGACAGCACGGCGCCGTCCTCGCCATAGATGTCGGCGTGGGCGTCGTCAGCGGCCTTGGCGCCGCTCGTCTGTTCGTGTTCGCCTTCCACCGGCGCCTCCCGCCATCGCAATCCCGCAAAAGGTGCTTGTCAGGTCTAGACCATGATCCCGAAAAGGGGAAACCGGTTTTCGGAAAAACCCATGATTAAACACTGAGATAGGGCGATGGCGCGATTTGGCTTGAGAGCGCCCGACCGACCGCGCGTCATTGTGCGGAGGTCCTTCGCACAGCCGCCAAAAAGCGACCAAGATTGCGCAACAAAACTTAACACTACTTCATGCATGCAGCCACTTTCGCCTGAAATAGTCGGAGCATCGGGGGCTCACCGCCTCGCTGCTCTGGAGCATGCATGTTCAATATGGATTCTGGAATGCTCGCCGGCCGGGCCTCTCTTGCGGCGATGGCAGTGCTGTTTTCAACCCATTCGGGGCTGGCCGCTGACGCTATTGCGGTGAATGCCGATGATTTGACCCCACCGCCCGATCCTTCCCGTTTCGGGCGCTTCGAACAAAAGCTCGCCGACTGGCACGTCGTCGTTGGCGGCGGCGCCATCATCGTCCCCAAATATGAGGGCAGCGACGAGTTCAAGGTCATGCCGGTGCCTTTCATCACCGCGACATTCCTCGATGCGGTGACGATCGACCCGACAGGCGCCAACATCGCGGTCTACGAACAAGGGCCGTTCGAATTCAGCGCGCGGCTCGGCTATGAGATGGGCCGCAAGGAAGACGACGCCGATCGCCTGCGCGGCTTGGGCGATATCGACATGGGCGCGACCGTCGGCGCGAAGGCCGCGGTCAAGTTCGGTCCGGCTGAAATCTTCGCACAGGTCGACAAGATCATTGGCGGCAGCGATGGCCTGCAGGGCAAGGTCGGGATCGAGGTGAGCCAGCCTCTGTCGCAATCATTGGTGATCGGCGCCAGTGCAGCCGCCGTCTTTGCCGACGAAAATTACATGCAGGCCTATTTTGGTGTCACGCCGGAACAATCGGCTCGCTCGGGGCTGGCTCGTTACGATGCAGGCGCCGGGCTGAAGCGCGCCGATTTCTCGATTTCCGCCACATATATGCTCGACCAGAACTGGATGATGCGTGGCGAAGCGGGGGTCGGCATCCTCTTGGGTGACGCCTCCGACAGCCCGATCGTCGTCGACAAGGTTCAGCCTTCAGGGATGCTTCTGGTCGGATACCGGTTCTGACGTCCACGCAGGCACCCATGCAGGCCATGACAAACTCCGAGATCGCAGGGCAAAGGCACCAAAGCGATTTGAGCGCCGAATCCAGATCGGCAAGGCAAGGTTCGCGTATCCTCATCGTCGAGGACGACCTCGAGATCGCGCGCATGCTGGGCGACACGCTCACTGAAAACGGCATGGTCGTGGAAATAGCCGGTAACGGCGTCCGGATGGACGCCTCGCTTCGCAACCAGAAATTCGATCTCATCGTGCTCGATGTCATGCTGCCTGGCGAAAACGGCCTCAGCATCTGCCGCCGTCTTCGTGCGCATACGAACGTTCCGATCCTGATGCTGACCGCCCTTGGCGAAGAAATCGACCGCATCTTCGGACTGGAGATCGGCGCGGACGACTACGTGACGAAGCCGTTCAGCGCGCGCGAACTGACGGCCAGGATACGGGCGCTGCTGCGCCGCACTGCCTATGCTCCCGAGGAACGGGATCGGTCGAAGGTGCTTCGCTTCAACGGCTGGCGCCTCGACCCCGTTCGCCGGCAATTGCATGATCCGAGCAACGCCCGGGTCGCGACCACCACGCATGAATTCGACCTGTTGCTTGCGTTCTGCCGCAATGCAGGCCGGGTTCTCTCGCGCGAGGAACTTCTCGGCGTAACCCATGCCGGTCTTGCCGGCCCGATCGAGCGCAGCGTCGACGTCCATGTCAGCCGGATTCGCCAGAAGATCGAAAAGGACGCGCGCGATCCGCTACTTCTCAAGACCGTTCGGCTGGGCGGCTACATCTTCACCGCGACGGTGGAGGAAGCATGAGGGATTTGATCCGCCGTTTCCTGCCGCAGTCGGTGCGGGGGCAGTTCACGGCAATCATTTTCATCGCGGTGATCACGATCATGTCCGTCGGGTCGGTCGTCGAAGGTTTGATAGAGAATATCGACCTCCCCGTTGTGGAAGATAGCGCCCGGCGAGCTGCCGTTGTCGCTGCCTTGTTACGCGAAACACCGACCGAAGCCCGCAGCGCGGTTCTGGCTGCGGCGACGCGCGCCGGCTTTGATTTCAAGATCCTGCCCAAGCAACAGATCAGGAATATTCCGGATTCCTATCTGCAATGGCGAAGCATCGCCTGGCTTCTCCAGATCGACTCCGGCTCGATCGATGGGCGCTGGATAAGGATCGGCGGCCAATACGCGTTTGTCATCGATCTGGACCAGCAGAGCGCCCTGGCTCATTTCGGCATGCCCGTTTCCTGGCTGACATCAGGCTTCGTCCGTGTCTCGTTCTACAGGTTTATGGCTTTCGTCGCCCTGCCCGTACTGATCTGGCTGTTTGCGGTCTGGGCTGTGACGGAGCCGTTGAAGCGCATCTCGAACGCAGTGGGGGAAGCCGAGATCGAGAACAGTGACGAGCTTTTCATCGAACGCGGCTCCATTGAGATGGTCGGCCTGACGCGCGCGCTGAACCGGATGAGAACGCGTATCCGGACGATGATCGAGAATCGCACGCGCATGTTGCGCAGTGTCAGCCATGATCTGCGCACGCCTTTGACGCGGCTGCGGCTTCGCGCCGAGCGCATGGATGACGGCCCTGTCCGAACCGCGATGCTGTCCGATGTCCAGCATATCGAAGAGCTGATCAACGAGACTTTGACCTATCTGCGCAACGATGTTTCGACGGAGAAGCTGCAACGCGCCGACATCGCCAGCGTGCTGCAGACAGTCTGCGCCGAATTCTCCGATGTCGGGTTTTCGGTCTCCTATTCCGGACCGGATCGGCTTCTGGGCTGGTGTAAACCCAATGCGCTGGCGCGTGCGATCACCAATCTATGCGACAACGGGGTCAAATTCGCCGGCAATGTCACCGTCGCATTGACGCTGACCGAGACGACGGCGCGCATAGCGGTCGGCGACGATGGGCCGGGCATTTCGATGACGGCGCGCTCCCGTGTCTTCGAGCCATTCTTCAAGGAGGACGCATCGCGTGGCGTTGCCTCGAAGCATGGCTTCGGTCTTGGTCTCTCGATCGTTGCGGACATCATCCAGGGTCATGGTGGCAAGATCGAATTGCGCGATAACCAGCCGACAGGGCTCATCGTGACCGTCGATCTGCCGAACGGACCAGGTGTCTCGCCATCATAGTGGTTCCCGAGATTCGGCGAGTGCATGTCAGGTTGATCCTGCAACACACGGAATTTCAAACGAAATGCGCCCTCCCGCCTGAACGCCGACACTGGTGGGCGAAATCACTTCGGCCGGCGCTGCCAACACCAATTCCATCAAAAACCGATGCCCCGCCGGCTTCAGCCGGCGCGACAGTGCATGTCGCTGGGGAAAGAGCACCCCAGCACGGTTGGGGCAGAATTGTCATGATGCAGGTCCGGGCAAAGGCCGGATCCGCCCAGGCCGCAACCAGAACCGCCGGAAGCCCTTGAAGATCAGGTCACAGACTCAGAGAGCAATCGAGGAACGGCGCGTGCGCGTGGTCGTCGCCGAACGCAATCCGCTCGTGATATCGGCGCTGCGCGAAATGCTGGAATGCGACGGCCGCTTCGAGCTCCTGGCCTGCGTGCAAAGCGGCAGGCATTTCCTGGAACTGGCAGCGGAGGGCGAATTCGACGTCGCCGTCATCGGCTGGAAGCTCGCCGACATGGACGGCGCCGATGTGCTGGCCGAAATTCACAGCCGCAAGCTCGCCGTGCGCATCGCAGTGTTTTCCAACGACCACGACATCGGCATCCTGAAGCAGTGCGTACGCCTCGGCGCCCAGGGCTACTGCTTCCAGTTCGATGATCCCTCGATCATCTTCGAGACCATCCTGGCCGTCGCCCATGGCCGCATCTGCATCCCCTATATCGACATCAACAAGGTCAACGACACGCCCTTGTCGCTGCTCACCGTTCGCGAGCGCGAACTGCTGGCGGTGCTGTCCGACGGTTGGACCAATCTGCAGATCGCGACGCGGACGGGGATTTCCGAAAACACGGTCAAATACCACCTCAAGAATCTCTACGACAAGCTCGACGTTCGCAACCGGGCGATGGCCGTGGCGCTTTACGCGCGTGAGAGGCGTACCCAGAAGCAGCCTTTCGGGTAGGGCCTCGATGAGCGGCGGGTAGGCTGACCGGGTAGGCAACCCCCACCCGCGCGCGGCAAGATGTTACCCCTTGAGGTGTTGTTGCCTTTAGCCGTCGAAACGAAACTCCCCCTCACCGCTTTGCTGGATCAGGAGGAGTTCGCGACATGGCCGGTTTCACCCATCTTTTCATTCCTGGGCCGACGAATATCCCCGAGCAGGTCCGGCAGGCGATGAACCTGCCGATGGAGGACATGCGCGCCGCATCCTTCCCCGATCTCACTCTGCCGCTCTTCGAAGACATCAAGCGCGTCTTCAAGAACGAGACCGGCCGCGTCTTCATCTACCCCTCCTCCGGCACCGGCGCATGGGAAGCGGCGATGACCAATGTGCTCAGCCCCGGCGACCGCGTGCTGATGTCGCGCTTCGGCCAGTTTTCGCATCTGTGGGTCGACATGGCCGAGCGCCTCGGCTTCGAGGTCGATGTCATCGACTGCGACTGGGGAACCGGCGTGCCGCTCGAGCTCTATGCCGAGCGGCTGAAGGCCGACAAGGCGCACCGCATCAAGGCGGTCTTCTGCACCCAGAACGAGACCGCGACGGGCGTGACCAGCGACGTCGCCGGCTGCCGCGCCGCGCTCGACGACGCCAACCACCCTGCCCTGCTGTTCGTCGACGGCGTCTCCTCGATCGGCTCGATCGACTTCCGCCAGGAGGAATGGGGCGTCGACTGCGCCGTCAGCGGCTCGCAGAAGGGGTTCATGCTGCCGGCCGGCCTTGGTTTTCTCTCGGTCAGCAAGAAGGCTCTGGTGGCTGCAAGAAGCGCCACGCACCGGCGCTGCTTCTTCTCCTTCGAGGACATGATCCGCGCCAACGATGCCGGCTATTTTCCTTATACGCCGGCTACACAGCTCTTGCGCGGCCTGCGCGCCTCGCTCGACCTGATCGCCGAGGAAGGGCTGGAAAACATCTTCGCCCGCCACCATCGCCTCGCCGAAGGCGTGCGCAAGGCGGTCGACGCCTGGGGGCTGAAGCTCTGCGCCAAGGCGCCGAAATGGCACTCCGACACGATCAGCGCCATCCTGGTGCCCGAAGGCATAGACAGCGGCGACGTCGTCAAGCGCGCCTACCAGAAATACCAGACCTCGCTCGGCGGCGGCCTTAACAAGGTGATGGGCAAGGTCTTCCGCATCGGCCATCTCGGCTGGCTGAACGAGGTGATGGTGCTTTCCTCGCTCTCAGCTGCCGAAATGGCGCTGCTCGACTGCGGCGTGCGGCTGGCGCCGGGCTCCGGCGTCGGCGCCGCCATCCAGCATTTCCGCGCCTCGGCCGCCATGCCGGTCGCCGAAGCCGCCTGAGGGGGCGCACGATGAGCCACACCATCAACCATCTCAAGAAACTCCGGCTGCAGCGCAGCGAACTCGCCGTTCCCGGCTCCAGCCCCGAGATGATCGACAAGGCCGCCAACAGTGCCGCCGACTTCATCTTCCTCGACATCGAGGACGCGGTCGCGCCGCCCGACAAGGAACGCGCCCGCAAGAACATCATCCAGGCGCTCAACGACATCGACTGGCGCGCCAAGGGCAAGACCGTCTCGGTGCGCATCAACGGCCTCGACACCCATTACATGTACCGCGACGTGGTCGACGTCATGGAACAGGCCGGCGACCGGCTGGACACGATCCTGGTGCCGAAGGTCGGCGTCCCGGCCGATCTCTATATGGTCGAGGCCATGGTCAATCAGATCGAAATGGCCAAGGGCTTCAAGACCCGCGTCGGCCTCGAAGCACTGATCGAGACCGCGCTCGGAATGGCCAATGTCGAGGCGATTGCCGCGACACCCGGCCGGCTGGAAGCCATGCATTTCGGCGTCGCCGACTATGCCGCAAGCTGCAAGGCGCGCACCGTCAACATTGGCGGGTTGAACCCGGACTATCCCGGCGACCAGTGGCATTTCGCGCTATCGCGAATGACCGTCGCCTGCCGCGCCTACGGCCTGCGCGCCATTGACGGGCCGTTCGGCGATTTCTCCGATCCGGAAGGTTATGTCGCCGGCGCCAGGCGCGCCGCCGCACTGGGCATCGAAGGCAAATGGGCGATCCACCCCTCGCAGATCGCGCTCGCCAATGACGTCTTCTCGCCGCCGGAAAAGGAGGTCACCCGCGCCAGGCGCATCCTCGAAGTGCTGAAGGAAGCCGAGGCGCAGGGCAAGGGAGCAGCCGCCCTCGACGGCAAGATGATCGACGCCGCGTCGGAGCGCATGGCCAGGAATGTATTGGTGGTCAACGAGGCCATCGAACGCGCCGGCCAGCCGCAGATCGCCGCGCAATAGAAATACTGGGAGGACAAAATGGACATCCACGAATATCAGGCCAAGGAACTGCTCTCCCGCCACGGCGTGCATGTGCCGCGCGGCGGACTGGCCTACAGCCCCGAGCAGGCGACTTACCGGGCGCGCGAGATCGGCGGCAGCAAATGGGTCTTGAAGGCGCAGGTGCATTCCGGCGCCCGCGGCAAGGCCGGCGGCATCAAGCTGTGCGCCAATGACGAGGAAATCTCCAACGCCGCCGAGGCCATGCTCGGCCGCAAGCTGGTGACCCAGCAGACCGGCCCGCGCGGCAAGCTGATCTCCAGGCTCTACCTCGAGGAAGCCGTCGATATAGCGCAGGAGCTCTATGTCGGCTTCGTCCTCGACCGCAAGGAAGAGCGCGTCATGATCGTGGCCTCGGCCGCCGGCGGCATGGAGATCGAGGATATCGTCGAAAAGGCGCCCAATTCGATCCTGCGCACGTCGGTCGATCCCGGCGTCGGCATGCAGCGTTTTCAGGCGCGCGAGATCGCCTTCGGGCTTGGCCTCGACCACAATCTGATCGGCAAGGCGACCGAAACCATTTTCAGCTGCTACCAGGTGTTCCGCGACTACGACGCCTCGATGCTGGAGATCAATCCGCTGGTGGTGACCCGCGACGGCAATCTGATTGCGCTCGACGCCAAAATGTCGTTCGACGAGAATGCGCTGTTCCGCCGCCCGGAAATCTCCGAGCTGCGCGACAAGAGCCAGGAAGACCCGCGCGAAACTTTTGCGAGCGACCGCGGCCTCTCCTATGTCGGACTCGACGGCAATATTGGCTGCATCATCAATGGCGCCGGCCTCGCCATGGCGACCATGGACATGATCAAGATCGCCGGTGGCGAACCGGCCAACTTCCTCGACATCGGCGGCGGCGCCTCGCCCGAGCGGGTAGCAAAGTCCTTCCGCGCCGTGCTCGGCGACAAGAATGTCGAGACCATCCTGGTCAACATCTTCGCCGGCATCAACCGCTGCGACTGGGTCGCCGAAGGCGTCATCAAGGCGATCCGCGAGGTCGGCGTCAACGTGCCGCTGGTGGTCCGTCTCTCAGGCACCATGGCCGAGGAAGGCCGCCGCATCCTGGCCGATTCCGGCGAGGCGGTGATCGTTGCCGACACGCTGGCCGAAGCCGCCGAAAAAGCCGTCGCCGCCTGGCGCGCGGCCACCAAGAAAAAAGCAGCCTAGAGCCGGATGATTGCAGGTCGAATCGACCTGAAATCTGAATCCGTCTCTAAAATCAAACAGATAGAGGATGATGTCGTCCGAAAACCGCTTCACACTTTTCGGCATCATGCTCTAGGGAGGTCGAGAAAATGGCAATCCTGCTCAACCGCAGCACCCGCGTCATCGTCCAGGGGTTTACCGGCAAGATCGGCAGTTTTCATGCCGAAGACATGAAACGCTACGGCACCAAGCTGGTCGGCGGCGTCACCCCCGGCAAAGGCGGCCAGAAGCATCTCGGCCTGCCCGTCTTCAACACGGTCAAGGGCGCGGTGCGCGAGACCCGCGCCGAGGCCAGCATCGTCTTCGTGCCGCCGCCCTTTGCCGCCGATTCGATCATGGAAGCGGCGGACGCCGGCATCAAACTGTGCGTCTGCATCACCGACGGCATCCCGTCGCAGGACATGATGCAGGTCAAACGCTACATGCTGCGCTATCGCTACGAGGACCGCATGCGGCTGATCGGCCCGAACTGCGCCGGCGTCATCACGCCCGGACAGGCGCTGATGGGCATCATGCCCGGCAGCATCTATCTCCCCGGCCGCGTCGGCATCGTCGGCCGCTCCGGAACGCTCGGCTACGAAGCGGCGTCACAGATGAAGTCGCTCGGCATCGGCGTGTCGACCAGCGTCGGCATCGGCGGCGACCCGATCAACGGCTCGTCCTTCAAGGACATGCTGAAGCTGTTCGAACAGGACGACGACACCGACGCCGTGGTGATGATCGGCGAGATCGGCGGACCGCAGGAAGCCGAAGCCGCGATCTGGGCGCGCGATAACATGCGCAAGCCCCTGATCGCCTACATCGCCGGCCTCTCCGCCCCAAAAGGCCGCCGCATGGGCCACGCCGGCGCCATCATCTCGGCCTTCGGCGAATCGGCGCAGGAAAAGGTCGAGATCCTGAAGGACGCCGGGGTGATCATCGTGCCGACGCCGTCGTCGTTTGGCGAGGTGGTGGCTGAGACGCTCGCGGGGATGAAGAAGGCAGCGTGAATCGGCCAAGAATCCGGCATATCCACTTCTATGGACTATGGTGTCGCACCTGAAGAGTGCGACGCCATGTCAAAGATTGTGTCGGTGCATCAGTTTGAGACTTGATTGAGGCTCACAAAACAGTCACGATCCCGCCCTGACTTGGGGGAGGCAATGAAAACCATCGGGATTCGCGCAGCACCTAGTGCTGTAACCTTCGCAGTCTACGACTCAGATACACAATCAATCATCAATGTCGAACAGATTGTTGTCCCGATCGCCTTCGATACTCCCGATGCTTTGAAATATATACGCAGCAACCTCCTCGATGTTTTGCGGGAATATGACATTTCCCGAGCGGGTGTTCGCGCGACTGAGCCATCTGCCCAAAGCCCCTCGGTGGCTCGGATTGAGATTGAGGGTGTGATAAAAGAGGCGTTTGCGAGCAGTGACCTCGAAGCCTTTTACATTGGGCATATATCCTCCATCGCTTCCAAGCTGGGAATGGATAGGGCGGAACTCAAACCGATTATTGACGGGGCGGTAGATCCTGGCATCGAAAATTGGTCGCGTATGAGCAAGGAGGCTCGCGAGGCCATTCTATGCGCTCAGGGGGCAGTGAATGCTTAAGCCCTATCAGCGCGCTGAACTCAATTTTCGTCAGATCCGAGAAATCGGTGCAGACGGCAGAAACTCTACCACGCACGTAGTCCACGATGCGCAGCTTGGTGCCGAGATAGTTATGAAAACTATTTCGAAGGCCAGATTGGTCAATCCGGCCGAATTTTTTGACGAGGCCAAGCATCTATACAACACGGCCCACCAGAACGTTGTCCAGATACACTATGCCTGCGAGGACGCCGACAATATCTACATTGCCATGCCCTTTTATCGACGAGGCTCGGTTAAAGGAATGATGACCGCCGGGCACCTGACCGTGCGCGAGGTCGTGAAGCTAGGTTGTCAACTGCTCTGCGGGGTCCACAACATTCATGCGAAGGGCCTCATCCACTTCGACATAAAACCCGACAACGTACTTCTGTCTAATCGGGGCGAGGCATTGCTGTCCGATTTTGGCCTCGCGAAACAGATGCAGCTTGGTTTGGCTGTGCCGAACGGGCTTTACGTCCGAATGGCGCCGCCGGAGGCCGTCGCCGGGCCGCCATACACACTATCCTTCGATATCTATCAGATCGGTTTGACCCTCTATCGTATGCTCAACGGAAACGAGGAATTCAACCGCCAATATTCTCGGTTTTTGATGCCTGGGGGGTTAGATCGGGCAGCGTTGGGAGGTGCGATTGCTACCGGCCAGTTCCCAGACAGAACACTGTTTGGTGAGCATGTTCCTTTGAACCTGCAGCGTGTGATAACTAAGTGTCTTGAACCTAATCCGAGGGACCGCTTTCACTCAGCGTTGGCGGTAGCAAACGCGCTTGCAGAAGTTGGGCACTGCCTCGACTGGAGGCCAGTGCAAGATCCTGTTAGAAAAGTTTGGGTTAAACTCGACGGAAACACTGAAAAGCGATTCGTCGTAAACGGAGACGGCTCGACGGAATTTACCTCTACCGGCCCCGGCGGAGCACCGAGGCGCAAGCGTGACCTGTGTGTGCAGTCTATGACTCGGACTGCGGTTAGGAAAACGCTGAAAGAAAATTGATGGCTAAGATCAAAAATGACCCCGCGCAATATCAGAAGCGCGCTGTGTCTGCGCCGATGGCGCAGGCGATGGTCATCAAAGTCAAAAAGAACAGCGCGTTCTTCACCGCTCCTATGCCGGACGGCCGTTATCTGGACTTCCGTACAGCCCCTGCGCTCAAGGCGAAGAAAAGCGCTAAATAGCCAACATCAGCGTCCCACCGAGAACCTAAGGGTCGCATAACTCACTGAAGTTACGGGCCATTGATGTTTTGGTGCGGTCGAGAAGCCTCGAACTTCCACGGGTTGCCCTACAGCGACCTCAACGCTGCGCAACGAGCAGCTCCTGAAGGAAGCCGGGGATGATCATCGTGCCGACGCCGTCGTCGTTTGGTGAGGTGGTGGCAGACACGCTCGCGGGGATGAAGAAGGCCGCCTGAACGGCGGCCTTCGTTCGACCGCGGCTCCCGCGGCCCAATCCTCAGGCAGCCCAGACCTCAAGCCGCCTTGTCGGTCGCCGGCTTCGCCACCTTGGTGCGGGTGGCGCTGCGGCGGCCGTCGACGCTGACCGGAACGTCGCCATCGACCGTGGCGCGGCGCACCACCCGGTGCTGATCGCCATAATCGTTGACGGCGTAGTGCTGCGTCGCCCGGTTGTCCCAGATCACCACATCGCCGGCTTTCCAGCGCCAGCGCACGGTGTTCTCCGGCGCCGTGACATAGGACTGGAACACCTCGTAGAGCCGCGCTGAATCGCTCTTGGACAGACCGACCAGGCGTTGCACGAAATTGCCGAGCAGCAGCGAGCGCTCGCCTGTTTCGGGATGGACGCGGACGACGGGATGCTCGGTCTCGTAGATCGTCGAGGTGAAGACCTCCTCGAAATGCTTCTTTTCCGCAGCGCTCGCACGCGGCCGCACCGCGGCGTAATCGTAGACATTGCTGTGAACCGCCCACAGATTGTCGGCGAGCAGCTTCAATGGCTCTGGCAGGTCCTGGTAGGCCGCAACCGTGTTCGACCAGATGGTGTCGCCGCCCGCCGGCGGTATGACGACGCCGCGAAGAACGGAGAATTTCGGATAGGCGTCGACGAAGGTGACGTCGGTGTGCCATTGGTCGGCACGACCGCCGCCACGGCTTGAATCGAGCTCGAGAATGGACGCCGTTCCCTTGACGGGACCCTGGGTCGGATGCGGCACGAGGTCGCCGAGACGCTGGGCGAAGCGCTCCTGCTCGACATCGTCAAGATGCGCCTGGTCGCGGAAGAACACCACCTTGTGGCGCAGCAAGATCTGGTTGATCGCCGCTACGGTCTGCTGCGGCAGGTCGCCGGAAAGCCGGATGTTCCTGATCTCGGCGCCGACACGCCCCGTAAGCGGGACAATATCGGTTTCCGGGATGATCTGCTCTACGAGTTTGGGCATGGGAGCTCCTCTGGAACCGCGGGCTGCTGGCAATGCTCCGCCGTTACCGGCCGCACAGCGATCGGCGGAACTGACTCGCTTGGTAACGAAAGCGCTGATCGCAATTTTTGCCGAGGAGGCGAAGGCCGCCAAGGCTTAGCGAGCAGTACCGAGACCGCATTCAAACCGCAATTCTACAAATTCCATAGAAAAAGTGTTTCAAAGTTCGGCGGCTCGAGGAAAAATGACTTCTGCCCGAGCTCGCTCCCGAGGCTGCGGGCGCTGTCGCATCCCCTTCGAGATTGGAGATAGCGGGTGAAGTGTATGACTGATACTGATCGCTTCCACGCAAAGGCAGGCCCCTGAGATGACAGACTCCGAAAAGGCTGACGCTGTCGAGCAATTGCTCGATACGCCTGACCTTGCCACCGCATTGGAAAGCGAGCAGTTCAAGAAGTTCCTTGACCAGATGCCGATCGCGATTGCGGTCTCGGAATTGATCGCAAAGGAGCGTGTCGTCTACGCCAATCCCGAATTCGAGAAGCTCTCGGACCTCAAGGCAGCGAAGCTTGCGCGGGAAAACTGGGCGGCCCTTTCCGGCAGGGGCCTTCATCAGCAGAAAGATCGGCCGCTTGCCGAGGCTGTTGTCGAGGACACCGACTTCGTCGGCACGTTCCGTCTTGAGCGCGGCGAGGACAAGCCGGCAATCGTCGACGTTTATTCCAACGTCATCGAGGACGATAACGGCAAGCTCTGCTTCCGGCTGGTGGCGCTTGTCGACGTCACCGCACACGGCGAGACCGAGGACGCGCGGCCCGTGGAGGAACAAATCCGGGAGAAGGACACCCTGTTGCGCGAACTGCAGCACCGGGTGAAAAACAATCTGCAGATGATCACCGCTTTGATCCGCCTGGAAACCCGCAATGCCACCGAACCGGACCAGAAGCGCTTCGAAAGGCTCGCCGGCCGGGTTGACGCATTGGCAATCCTCTACCAGACATTGTCGGCTGACGAGCAGAGAGAGCAGGTAGATCTGGGCGTATATCTCAGCCAGATCGCGTCCGCCGTGATGGCGTCGCATGCGGTCGAAGGTATCCGCCTCGACATGAAAGTGGATACCTATCCGGTATCCATCAACGTCGCCATGCCGACGGGGTTGGTCGTCAATGAGCTGCTGACCAATTCCCTCAAGCATGCCTTCATCGGGCGCGAGGGCGGCACGATTACGCTGCATAGCGTCGTCAGCGGAGACGGCTGCCGGGTGACTGTCGCTGATGACGGGATCGGTCTGCCGAAGGGCGAGACCTGGCCCAAGCCCGGCAAGCTCGGCGCGCTGATCGCGCGGTCGCTGACTGAAAATGCCAAGGCGCAATTTGACGTCCAGTCGAATGCCAGCGAGGGGACCAAGGTCACCATCGTCTTCAAGCGATCAGCGGCAACGGACTGACTGGCGCAACCCATTCCGCGCAGACCGAGGCTTTAGCTAGCGCCATCGGGCGGCGTCCTCACGGGGTGCGCAAGAGCGCCCGACGGCTGCTGCAAGCAGCAGGACGTCGAAACCTGATCTCATTTGGATTTAGGCAATCCCGATCGCCATGGATCGGGTTGTTGGTGCGGTCGAGAATAGTGCCAACCCCTTATGACACAAGCAATTAGCCGCCCGCACCTGGCGAAAAGCCCATCATGATCATTACGGAATTCCTTTTGGTGCCCGCACCCTGATCGGTGAAATCCGGCTTAAGTCGAGGATTCTTTTCCATGTCCGATCAGGTCCCAAGCGCCCGGCACAGCGTAGTCGGTCACCCGGAGCTTTTTCTCCGCACTGCCCATGCCGGCACCTCTCAGGCGCTCGTCACCCAGAAGGCGGGCGCCACGTCAACACCCTCTGCGGGTTGAAGGACGGCAAGGTCTCGGCGAGCGTCCCCAAAAGAATTACCAGCAAACGGTTGACCGGTCGCGCTGTTCAATCTCTCAGACAGTAGCGGTAGGCATATGGAGGCCCGCCTCGGAATTCCACAAGCATTGAACTGATTGGGTTTCTTGTGTAACGCGACCCCATTTCTGCCCCCTATACCATATCCTGGTGGAACGTGATTTCGCTTTTTGTTCTCCTGACAAATGGGCGATACGCCAGTGGCAATCGGGCGTCGCCCTAAGACCCTTCTCTCGGGTTAGGGATTCGCCGGCGGTCTCTCATCAGGTTGTTCATTGCCATCTGGAGTTCTGCGGGACGCTTTACATGGCGTTCGATGGCCCAGGCGCGAATGCGGCACGGATTGAGCTGGCTAATTTTGAAAAGGGTACTGCATACTCAACACCTTTCACTTCGGATGATTTCTTCGGCGCCCCTAGCTTAATGTGAGAGCACACCCTTCACACGGGTGGGGTCGCAGGTTCAATCCCTGCATCGCCCACCAAACCTCTCAATAAAATCAAAGCGTTACGGCAAACAAACGCAATACAACGGCTCGCTCTCTGGTTCGGATCGTCACGGGGTCGTCACCGCGTGAATGCCGCAGGCCGGTCGGCGAACTGTACCGTCGGTTCGAATCCCGCTCTCTCCGCCATATCATCAAAAAAATCAACAACTTATAGTGAATTTCAGAGCTTACCCGCCAAAGAGCCCATCATACAGATGCTATTGATTTAGGCAGCATGCGACGGCATGAGACATCCGGCCGGGCCCATTCCCATCATAAGACGATATCTTGGACCCATCAAGGTCACAATCTGGCATAGGCGATGAGCGACTACTAGGCTGGGGTGAATCTGGCCTTTCTGTGTAGCGCTGTTCTGTAAATCCTTTGCGGCCACCTTGATCGACACCGCGCGCGCGTCTTCGATGAATTGCTTAATCGCCTCTTCGCTCATGCGGGTACCATGCCTTGGGACATGTTATGCTGCCGCACTTTCCGATGGGGGACACGATGCTAATGCCCGTCTGATGGTTGTTGATTGGGGTCGCAATTGGAGTTGCTGTGACTCGGCGAGGAGGCCGGCATGGATGGGCAAGCCCTATTCGATGGATCTTCGCGAACGGGTTGTTGCCTCGGTTGAAAGTGACGGGCTGTCGCGGCGGTTCGCTTTGAGGTTGGGATCAGCACCGTCATCCGATGGGTAAGCCGCTTGCGCGAGACGAGCAGTCTTGCGCCCGGCAAGATGGGTGGGCACAGGCCCAAGAAGGTTGCCGGTGACCATAGAGACATGGACGTCTACGCGCCTCGCGCTACGGTAAATGGCGCGGGGCGCGCGCATCACCGTGACGCATTAATAGGGCAATCCTTAAGCATCGACCTTCTTACCCGAGAGCCACACAGGCCGTTATGGCTGCGGAATGTCAGAGTCGCATCCGTCCTTTGATCAACCGGCTCGGCGACCAGCGAGTTGATGATAGAGCGTGGCATAGGCGTCGCCCATTCTGTCTGCGGTGAAAAGACGGACATATCGATCCCGCGCAGCACGGCCCCATTTCGCCACTTCAACCGGCGAATCGATGAACCGGTTGATGGCTTCGGCAAGGCGTGTGGGGTCTGACGGTGGAACGACCAGCCCGGTCTTGCCTGCTTCGTTCACATAACTTGTTCCTGTCCCGAGTTCGCACGAAATCATCGGCTTGCCGCTCATCGCCGCCTCGACCAGCGAAAGCCCGAAGGCCTCCGACCTCTGATTCGAAGGAAAAACGAACCCGAGGCAGCCTCGAAGCAGCGCCATTTTACGCGGCTCGGCTACCTCACCTAGGAAAATCACATTGTCGCGACGCAATGTTTTAACCTGAAGCTTGAGCTGTTGTTCAAGGGGGCCGGATCCGGCAATAACAATCTTGCATCGAACCTGATCGGCTGCCTGTATCAGGATGTCTAATCCCTTATAGTAGCGCAGGACCCCGACGAACAGCACGAATGGTCCATTCACCATTGATTTGCACCAGTCATCATCGGCTTCGCTTGGCGTGAGATACACATTTTCATCGATGCCGATAGGGATGACCTTCGAGTTGTCTTTGAATTCCTTGAGAACATGGCTCGATTTCAGGTAGCTTGGCGATGTCGCCACGATCACATCTACGTCTTTCAGGAACCGCATCATCAGCGGTCGATAAAATGGCAAGATAAGTTTCTGTTTGACGATATCGGAATGATAGGTGACGATGGTGGGTTTGCCGTGACGAGAATGAAAATGCACCACGTCCATAAATGGCCAAGGAAAATGGTAGTGTATAAGATCTGCTTTCTTGGAGCGCGCGCCGAACTGCCGAAAAACGTCGCGTGAAAATCCGGTTGAGGCTAGCTCGAAATCCAGTTTGGCTTTTCGAGCCACATGCCCGTCAACCCGTTGTGTGTTCTCGTTCGGAAAACGGCTCAATGAAAGCACTTCGGCTTCGATGCCATGGCGGGCTGTACTCTCGGCGATCGCATGTATCGTCCGCTCAACACCACCAAAGGAATCCGGCCAGTATGTTTTAAAGAAGTGCAGGACTTTCAATTATCGGTTTCCCGTCTTCGTTTTGATGGCCTGTTCAAAAGTATCAAGCATACCCTTGGCGTGGTTCTCCCAGGTGAAGCGTTCAGCATTTTTCCGCGCGCTAACCGCGATCCGCTCCCTGAACGCCGCATCGACGCAGAACCGATCGAACGCGCTCGCGATTGCCACAGGATCGCTCGGGTCAACAAGCACGGCACTATCCCCCGCCACTTCCGGCATGGACGACGTGTTCGATGTCAAAACCGGTTTGCCGAAAGACTGCGCCTCGACGATCGGAAAGCCGAAACCCTCGTAGAGAGACGGCATCGCGAGAAAGAGGCAATTAGAATAGAGTGTGGCAAGCGTCTGATCGTCAACGACCCCGGTAAACTTGACATTCGTTTCCAAGCCGTCGAGGCGCACTTCGTCCCGAAGGCTCGGTTCTTTCCAGCCACCGCCGCCGGCGATAACAAGATCGTAGCGCGATCGGGTACTTGCGGGCAGGTGGCCGTAGGCCTTGATCAGATTGCGAAGGTTTTTTCTGGGCTCGATCGTGCCGACAAAAAGCGCGTAAGGCTTGGTGATGCCGAGATACTCCAAGCTTGAAAAACTGCCCGGTGCCGGCAGGGCTGTCGAGCCGGGGGCCACCGTCCTGATTGGAGATTTCAGCCAGGGGAACTCGGTTGCCAAGGCGGTTGCCGTGGCCTTCGAATCCGTAACCACGACATCGGCGTTTCTCAGTGTGGGCTTCATCATGAGGCGATCACCCAGCCAAGTCCGGGTTCGCATGGTCTCCGCGGCGTGAACCCAGACAAGATCGTGAATGGTGACCACCCGTCCGATCTGGCCCTCTAGAATGGAGGGCAGGCGATGGGAGGGGCCCCAGAAAATGTCCACCTTGTCGCGCAATGCCCAGAAGGGCAGGATGGCCTGTCCCCAAAAAGTTCTTGCGTAGGGACCTTCGAAGTTCGCCACCCGGACCGAAACGCCGTGCGGAATCTCGTAATTTGCGCCGATTGTGGCCGGCGCATAGACAAACACATCCACCTTGAGTGCTGCCAGGGCCTTAATCGAATTGTGCACGAACCTGCCAATTCCGTCGGTGGCCGACCCGAGATTCCTGCTATCGATCCCGATTCTCAATCTTCTCTCCAAATATGAATTAAGCAAAGATTTCCGGACATTGTTATGTTGGAAGGAGGCAGGTCTTCCACGAATGATCAGCCGCCAGAGTATTATGTAGTAACACAAATATGCACTTGGCAGACCCCCGTAGTTCGAATTGGGAAAGACTTCCCGTCGGGAAACCGTTTGCGCCCTAGCCCAATGATGGTAGATGCATGGAGTGACAGCCCCCAATTCGCGAGCAAGCTCCTGTCAAAACTGATCATCCAGATTCCTTGCTATAATGAAGCGGCAACGCTCGCGATAGCATTGAATGATCTGCCGCGGACCGTCACGGGCTTTGACAGTGTGGAGTGGTTGGTTATCGACGATGGAAGCAGCGACGAAACGGTCAGGGTCGCCGAGGAAAACGGCGTCGACCATATTGTGCGTCATACAAGCAATCGTGGTCTTGCCCATGCCTTCATGACGGGTATCGAAGCCTGTCTTGCACGGGGCGCGGATGTCATCGTCAACACGGACGCCGACAACCAATACCAGGCAGCTGACGTTCCAGCCCTCACCAAGCCAGTCCTGGAGGGGCGTGCGGATATGGTCATCGGCGCCAGGCCGATATTGGAAATAGAGCATTTCTCCTTGATCAAGAAGCTTCTGCAGAAGATAGGGAGCTGGGTGGTTCGGGTCACCAGCGGCACCGATGTGCAGGATGCGCCGAGCGGTTTTCGCGCGATCTCGCGCAACGCGGCGCAGCGCCTGATCGTCTTCAACAACTACACCTATACGCTGGAAACCATTATCCAGGCCGGTCGCAAGAACATGCGTGTGATTTCGGTGCCGATCCGCGTTAACGCTGATTTGCGCCCGTCGAAGCTAGTCAAGAGCATTCCTTCCTACCTGAAGCGCTCGATCTTCACAATCGTGCGCATTTTCGTCATCTACCAGCCGGCTCGGTTCTTCGGCACGGTCGCGGCTGGTCTTTTCGGCCTGGGTTTTCTTGTCGGCCTGCGTTTCCTCTATTACTATCTGACTGGAACAGGCAGTGGTCACATACAGTCGGTGATCTTGGCGGGCGTGCTAATGTCGATGGGCTTTCAGTCTCTTCTCGTCGCATTTCTGGCCGATGTGATAGCGGCCAATCGCAAGCTTCTCGAAGACATTCGCTATACGCAGCGTTCGATGCAGGGCGAGGCCGACAACTACGCCCGGACCGGCGGGAAAGCAGGATAGGCGGATGAAGGTAGCTGGCGGACAGGCGGAGGACGGTATTGTCATAGGCAACACTTATGACAAATACGGCACGCGAAACCCGATCGCCCGCCGGATGGTCCAGGGCTTCGAAGGTGCCTTATCCGGGCTGGTGGCAAAGGTGAGTCCGACCACCATTCATGAGGTCGGATGTGGAGAGGGCTATTGGGTTCTGCGGTGGCTTGGCCAATCCATCGATGCGCGCGGCACCGATTTCTCCGCGCATGTTATCGGTATGGCAAAGGAGAACGCCCGCGGGCGCGATATGGACCCCGGGCGTTTCGCGGTCCGCAGCATTTATGAAGTGACGTGGGAACGCGATAACGCGGATCTCATCGTATGTTGCGAGGTGATGGAGCATCTCTACGAGCCGCAAAAGGCGATGCAGGCGCTGCAGCGCATCGTACGCGCAGATCTCATCTTGAGCGTGCCCCGAGAACCGCTTTGGCGCGCGCTCAACCTAGCGCGCGGAAAGTATGTTTCGGCGCTGGGAAACACGCCCGGTCATCTGCAGCACTGGTCTCAGCGCGGCATCGTCTCGCTGGCGTCGCAGTTTTTCGATGTAGCTGAGATAAGGTCGCCGCTGCCCTGGACCATGCTGCATTGCAAGTCGAGGCGCTGACGATGGCGCTCAGCCCGGGCGCGAGGATCGGGCTCAATCGAATTGGAGCCCTCTTGGGATTGGCTGGCGTCGTTTTCGTGGGGGGCAGGCTCCACAGCTACGCCGGCGAGATCGATCTTCACCGGGTGGGGGCTGGTGGCTATGTCGCAATAGCTGCCTTGGCCGGCCTGTATGGAGCGTCAAACCTGCTTCTGGCGCTTGGCTGGCAGCGACTCCTGCACCAAGTCGGTGCTCCAGTCTCGCGGTCCTGGGCAATCTACGCCTATGCCGTTTCGCAACTTGCCAAGTATGTTCCCGGCAATATCTTCCAGTTCGCTGGACGGCAGGCAATCGGTGTGGCGGCCGGCATCGGCAATGGGCCGTTGGTCAAGTCGACTGCTTATGAACTCGCCATCCTCATCGTTGGTGGAGCTCTCTTTTCACCGCTTCTGTTGTCGCTGCTAGTGGCCGGTACTCCAGCATGGCTCGGCTGGATTTCTTTCGCCGCGATAGTGGCGCTCGCGCTTCGGTTGGCCGTCACTAGAGGCGCGGAGTTTGGCGCGGCCGCTATTTCCTATCTCGCTTTTCTCGCTTTCTCCGGTCTGGTTTTTGCGGCAGCCTATGATCTCGCTGGCGGTTTCGGCGATTTCGCGCTCTATCCTGCGATAGCCGGCGCCTATGTGCTGGCGTGGCTCGTGGGGCTTGTGACTCCAGGTGTGCCGGCCGGTATCGGCGTCAGGGAAGCGGTTCTGATCTTTCTGCTCGGCGGGCTCAGCTCCGGCCCAGTCATTCTTCTAGCGGTAGTGATCGGGCGGGCGATCACCGTTCTAGGCGATCTTCTCTTTTTTGCTGGCGGGCAGATCGCCGGTGCGTGGTTGCGCCGCCGGGTTCGATAAGGTCACTCGTGGCGGGCCAATCATCTTGCTTTTGCAGATGATGTCGTGCTTAGACGTTCCATGAATGCATCCGAATTTCGGTCAGACATTGACGGAATGCGTGCAGTCGCGGTGCTGGCCGTACTCCTGTTTCATCTTGACATTTGGCCGTTCACCGGCGGTTTTGTTGGTGTCGATGTATTCTTTGTGATCAGTGGGTTTTTGATCACGAGAATTCTTACTGAAAGTGAAAAAATCGGGAAGGTCTCATACCTCGACTTTTACGCCAGACGCGCGAGGAGACTGGTGCCGGCACTTCTGGCAACGATCGTCATCACGTTTGTCATCGGAACCGCGTTGCTTCTACCCGAGGACTTCTCTCGGCTTTCAGGGTCGACGGTCGCAGCGATGCTGGCGGCCACCAACATTTTTTACTGGAACGAAAGCGGTTATTTCGATGTCGGATCGACGTTGAAGCCGCTCCTGCACACTTGGTCGCTGGCGGTCGAAATTCAATTCTATCTCATCTGGCCGGCGTTCATTAACTTCCTGGCCAAGCGAAAGATGAAATTGGTTGGGATATCGGCGGCGGCGGCTGTGAGTTTTTTGGCCTGTATCTATGCGATGACTGTCGCGCCGACCATGGCGTTCTATTTCACGCCGTTCCGCGTGTTCGAATTTGCCATCGGAGGCTTGGTCACCGTTGCCCCGCAGATCAAATCCAAATTGCTGACAGAGAGCGCCTACGCTGTCGGGCTTGCCGCGGTTCTTTGGTGCATCGTCAGGTACACCACCCACACGTCTTTTCCTGGCTGGACGGCCCTTCTTCCCTGTGCGGGCACCGCCCTGGCGATCTACGCAGGGAAGGCCCATGGGTCTGTCTTGCTGCGCTCCAAGCCTGCCGTCTGGATCGGGCGAATCAGCTATTCGCTATATCTCGTGCATTGGCCGCTGATCGTGTTCGCCCGATATAACGCGCAAAAGCCGATTACAGGATCGGAACAAATCGCCCTTATCGCATGCACTTTTGGCCTCGCCATTGTGTCTTTCTACATAATCGAGGCCCCGTTCCGAAAGAAAACGCGCCGAGCGTCGTATATGGTCGCAGTCATGGTCGCCGCGATCGTCTCCTTGACCGCAGGCCAAAGCTGGACGACCGGCTGGCCGTGGCGATTTTCGGAAAGCACACTCGCTCTTTATACACCCGATCGAAACGCCCTTGCGGAATATGTATGGGCGAACCACGTGCAGAGATCGATTTCCGAGGACTTCGAAACCTTAAAGGTACGGGTTCTGATCGTGGGAGACTCCCAAGCCGCGGATCTCACAAACATATTTGTTGAGGCCGGCGAAGAGCGCGAGGTAGAGATCATGACCAGAACCGTGTACACCGAATGCGGGATCCCGTATCTCCCACCAAAGGCTGCGGAACAATTTATGACGGCAACGAACTTCATGACGATGAAAGACAAATCGTTCGTTGCAAGGTGCTTGTCCCTGCAGCAGCGGCTTATCGCTTCCAAGGCTCTCGCGTCAGCGGATTATGTGGTAATCGGCTACTTCTGGCGTGATTTCGCCTTGCCTTACGTTGACAGCATGATCGCCGCGATTAAGCAGCGCACACAAGCAAGAATCGTGCTTGCAGGCACCAAGGCGTTCTCTTCCACCCCTGCACAAATGGCGCGTCAGAACGGCAGCCTTGTCGGTTTGGAGCAGTACGCCTATGCGCATCGTGACCAGAAGGCCATGCAGGCTAGCGACTACCTGAAGAGCAGAGGCGAGTCGTTCCTAGATCTCATGCGGGTCGTCTGTCCTCGCAACGGCTTCTGCAACGTCGTATCGAGTGCTGGCAAGCCCCTTTATTTTGAGCTTACCCACTTGACTCAGGAAGGGGCTCGATTCATGTCTAAACCCACGATAAGCGCTTTTTATCAATCGATCGGCAAGACCACGAACATTGCGCAGCCATAGTGTTGTTGCGCGCGATCGCCCGCGGAAGAGGCTTTCCTTATCAACTTTGGAGCACCGCCGGCCGAGTGTAGGTCCACGTGTTGCCACTTCGTTTTCAGTTAAAGAAAAGTCCCGCTC
This sequence comes from Hyphomicrobiales bacterium, assembly GCA_900472295.1. Classification (GTDB taxonomy): domain Bacteria; phylum Pseudomonadota; class Alphaproteobacteria; order Rhizobiales; family Rhizobiaceae; genus Mesorhizobium. Next base: position 801,979 of record UCIA01000002.1, read on the forward strand.
AATGTCGGCCTGCGTTTGCGTCATTTAGGGAGAAGATATGCTCAAAGCCGCTGTGCTCAAAATACCGCATATCAAGCCGCTGTGGAAGGATCGCGCCGCTCTTTTGGCGCAACGCGATGCTCAGCTCAGCGAAAACCAGCAGTTGCGGGCGTCCGGAATCGGGCAGCGTGTTCTTCCATTACAACTGCAACTTCGATGCGATCGGCACCCTGAACAGCCACGCGCGAAACGATCTGCAGGCGCAGCCGTCCTACGTCACGAGTCTTGTAGGCGTCAGAGTTTCACCCAGGTTTTTTCCGGTATTCTCGAAGGCATGGCCGTCACCGATCCCCGCCAACTGGCATGCCGACATAGCGGAATGGGCGGCCGCAGTTGATGCACACCAGGCATATTGAGTTTGGCGGGCAAGACATCATCCTCTGCGGGCGCGAGGGTGACAGCTACTTTGACCACGCTGCCCCCGATGAACCGTTTGCATATGCAATGCGTGCACTTCCCTCTAGTGCTGTTGTTTTCGACATCGGATCCAACATCGGGATGACTGCGGTTATCGCGGCGAAGTCCGGTGCTGCAAAGGTCTATGCTTTCGAGCCCGACCCGAACGTCTTCCCGTTCTTGCTGGATACGATTAAGGCCAACGCAGCTTTGGTGCACGCTCATAACATGGCACTTGGGGCGGCAGAGGGATCACTCTCCTTCTTCTCCAACCCCAGCTCGACCTCTGCCAGCCACCTTGTGACGGAAGACACGCTTGGACATTCACCGACAGGAACCGTCCAGATGTCGACGTTTGATACGTTCGTGAAAGCTCAACGCATCCAAAAGATCGATTTCATCAAGATCGACGTAGAAGGCTTCGAAATAGACGTTCTGCGGGGCGCAATAGAAACCATAGAACACCTGAAACCTTCGTTGCTCATCGAGTTCAACGCCTTCACGATGGTTGGCTTCCGCGACATCAACCCGCGCGACCTGTTGCGGATGTTGGGAGCGCTGTTCCCGTATGTCTACCGCTTCAAGGATGGGCATCCTCTATTAATCGATAGCGACGGCGCCGCCTTGGGTTTTATTCACGACAACTTGGTATCCGCCGGATGCGTAGATGACCTCTACTGCTCTTTCAGGCCGAGTGCAGGTGCCACGATCTGAGTGTTTAATCCCAGGCTTTGATGGTGCGATATTTTCTTCCGATTGGAGGGATGCACTTTGGGACAGATTCTACATGGCATCGCCACGACGACAGAGTCAGTCCGTAGAGGAATACAGAATAGTGAAGAGAGCCTGAGAGCTCTTTCGAAGCGCTCTGGCATCAATCAGAAGACAGTTGCCAAATGGAAGGAACGCACGTCCGTTGCGGAGCTTCCGACTGGCCCGAAAGAGCCGAAATCGACGGTCCTGACGCTGAGGAAGAATCAGTCATCATGGCTTTTCGCAAGCACACACTCTTGCTGCTCGATGATTGATGCGCTCCAGCCGACGTCGGGTTGATCGAGGAGCGCAAGGACATCACGCTGAACGAGATGGGGAAACGACTCGTCGCCAAGCAGTCAGTGCGCATTAGCTGCAGCGCCTTGAGCGCCTGGCTTGGCCGCCACCTGGACAGAGTCGGCACGCACTGGAGAAGGATCGCCCCGACCTCCTGAAGCCGCGCCGCGACTGGTCCAACGGCCAGCTCGACCTCGGTCCGGCGAAGCTCGTGTTCATCGATAAAGACCGTCCTCTCCAGAAAGGTGGCCGCCTGGGCGGAAGAGCGCGGCGCGGCGAGCGCTGCCAAGCCGGCGTGCGCATAGGCCATGAAAGACCACGACCTTCACCGGAGCGGCGGCTGACGGGCATGACTGCGCCCCTCGTCTACGACGGCGCCATGAACAGCAACGTGTTCCTGGCAGGTGCTGATCCCGACATTGTCGGAGGGCGACGTAATTGTCATGGACAACCTGCCTACCCACAAGGCCGCCGACGTGCGCGACGCGATTGAGGCCGCAGGCGCGAGCCTGGGGACGATCGCAAGCGCGCGTGCTAACCAACGGCGCATGGGCTTCCCTTCCGGCTTAAAGAAAGACCGCCTAGGCGACCTTTCTAATCGAAATGTGCCGTAGTTCGGATGGCCTTTTCAATCTGGATGGCGCAACCTGATAATCGCATAGTCATCGGTGCGCGTTACCGACAATGCCTGATTTGCCTCCAACGCATCCGCAACACGCAAGAGGTCCGCCTTGAATTCCTGCTCCACTGGCCACCCGCTCGTTGTCGGAGCGAGATTGTCTATGAACGACAGCGCGACAGCATCTGCGGCCCGGGTTGTGAGCACGGCTGTCACCAGATCGGCATAGTTGGCGCCAATGGTTCTATCTACCTCGCGCTGAGGAAAGGCTTGTAGCGTAACGGGCCACTGATCGAATGCTGCCGCAACGTTCTTGTCGCCGCCAATATTGAACGCATTGATCCTGATGTTGGGCGCGAGAAATGTTATGAAAAAATCATTCCCCCACGGTGCGAAGAAGACCCGTTCGCCGTCAGAGAAGTTTTTGTCAATGCTCGCCGCGGCAGCTTCAACCTCCAGCATATTTTCCCGATTTGTGGTGTAGGTGTCCAACCAGATTTGGTGCGGCAAGTTGCACAGCATCACAGCGGACGCCACCATAATCGGCCAACCTGCAAGGCTCTTGCGCCCTGCAGCGCTTGCCAGGAATGCGGCCCACATCCCGAACATCCCAAGAACTGCCCACCGATAGCTGGCTCGCATGGCGCCGAAACCCGGCAGGTTCTCGGAGATCAATCCCGTTCCTGTCGAAATTGGAGCGTAGGACGCCGGCATGGTCGGATCGATGACGCCAGCCGGCTTCAACGTGTAGAGCTTGAACGACGGTCCGAGCGAGAAATAGAAACCGATCAGACCAATCGCAATGAAACCATAAACGACGCGCTTGTCGCCACGACCAATGGCCAACCCTACAATCGCAGCTAGAACGAGAAATATCGCGTGTGGAGTGGTGAACACCGAGGAATCACCAAAATAGTCCTTGGCTTCTCTACTTTCGGCGAAGCCGATCCAATCCGAAAGCCAAGACAGCCCTTGAACAGGGCGAAATAGAAATTCTATGTTTGCTCCCCACCCGCGAAAGAATTCCAGTGGCGCTTGATCGTAGCTTACACGTCCAACATAGAGCGCATATAGAGCGTACGCGATCAAGAATGCGCAACCAATCAAAGCAATCCGAAGTATTGGCAGCTTCAAGGGTTCCCTGCGGCCGAAAGTTGCCATCACCAACAGACAGACTGCAGAGACAGCAAACATCACAAACGTATATCCGTCCATGAAGATGGCAATCACCCCAGCAACAAAAAGGGCCAAAGAGGCCCCAAGCGATGGGGTGTCGTCCCAAACAATCGCCCATGAGCACATAACGTAGAAAGGAAGCAATGACATCCCTAACGCCAGTGCCGAGTAGCTTTCATGCATCCACACCATCGGAGTCGACAACCACATTGCGGCGGCGGTAAGCGAAAGAATCCTTCCAGCGTTGAGAATTCGTCCAAGCCGGTAGCAGCCCCAAAAAGCCAGTATCAGCCACACCCCAAAGGACAGCGAATAGGCATCTGCAGCATTGAATCCTAATTTGAGAAATGCTGCCGCCGGCAAGGCGGCTGGAAGTCCGAACGCAATTGCGGCCGGCATCGGATTGCCGATATCGTTCGCATAGATCCAGATCAGCGGGGAGTTTGCGAATGATCTCGCAAAGCCCATCAGCCACAGCGCTTGCCCGAATGTTGGGGTGGAGTAACCTGGAATTGCCCCATGCAGGACGAGTACGAACACAACAAAAGGAAGAGCCGCCAATGCGGTTACAAAGCGTAAACTCACGTTGGATCACCCACCGAACGGCGGTGGTTCCGCACACCGGTGTTGCGAGATGTGATCCTTTGGCAGCTCCACCAGTCCGGCATGAGTGAAGCAAAGGCTGAACCCAACTGCCGGTTTCGCCGTTTCGTCATGGGCGACCCAACAGAACCGGAACGATGGAGGCAGCGCTCATTGATATTCATGTTCTCATCTTCGAAAGCAGTGGCTAGAACGCAACGGTGACAACGGGGACTGAAGCTGAATCGAAGCGGGCACAGCCACGCGAAATACGACTACACGGGGACGCGTAGTGAGTTGCCGAACCAGCTGACTTCCTCCTGGAGAAGCTCGATGTCGACGAATGCCGCGCCGCGCTCTTTCAACGAAGCAGGGACAATAATGGCCATGTAGTGCGTATCGGCCGGCACCAGCACAAATGGAATGCGAGTACGCGCATTGTCATACTGGAGGAGATCGCCGGCGGCGTCCAGCACATGATAGCTCAGCACAACTCCCAAGTTTCCGTCAGTCGGGCCGAGGCTCGACCAGACTGTCCCGGAGAGGTTGGTCACACTGACGACGATCTTCAATGCAGCGCCATCATCAGTCTTGTAAGGACCTTCCACTAGTTCGAGGTTGTGGGCTCGCTGTTCCTCTTCGAGGACGGTCGTGATCCTTGTGATACCAAGGTCGGTCAGTGGTGCGAAAGGCCTAGGGGATCGTGGTTCGTAGACCTTGTACCACTTCTGCCCAACGACAACGTCCTCCAGCTGCACCGCGCTTTCTGACCATGTCGGCCACGACGTCTCGTGCGGCCCCGCCGCTGGCATGCGCTTCAGGAAGGTCTTGACCGCCGTGGCCAGCGAGGCGGGTGAACCGACCTCGAAGAAATCCGCTGCAGCCGCCCCCTTGCTCACCTCTCGGAACACTGGAATGTCGCTGGCAAGCACCGGTTTGCCGAAATGGCCTGCCTCAACGATGGGCAGGCCGAAACCTTCCGCAAAGGAAGCCGCTATCAAGGCGTCGCAATCATTGTAGAGAGTGGCTAACATGCTATCGCCAACTTTTTCGTGCCAATGCAGACGTTCGCCGATCTCCTGATGACCCCGAATACGGTGGGCAAGATCCGAAGTGCCCCACCCGATTGTACCGACCACAACGAGCTCGACATCGACGCCGTCGGCCCACAATGCCTCAAAGGCCTCGAGCGCAACGCGATGGCCCTTGCGGGGTTCCAGCGTTCCGACCATCAGGAAGTAAGAACGCGCCGCGCCCTTGCTTCGCCGAACCGGCTTGGGCGCGGGTGGCTCGGTCGCGAAATTCGCGCCGAGCTGCCAGTAGCCAATCTTCATTCGGCGCGGAAACCCGATGCCTGCGAGCAAATCCAGCAATTCATCGGCGACTGCGCGCGAGATGCAGACAAAGCCGGTGGAATAGGCGAGCGCGGTTTGAAACCAGGCGCTAAAAATGGGCGGCATGCCTTCGTGGCAAAAGGCAGCTGAACGCAGGGGAACTGTGTCGTACAGGCAGGATATGACCTCGCCGCCCTTGATCAAGACCGGACGAAGAAATGTCGGATGGAGGGTGTGAAAAGGCCACGAACTGTCCAACATCAAGACTGTATCGCCGGCCTGTGGTCGGAGCCGGTTCGACGATTGCTTCGGCGGTGGACGTCCCGTCCACTCGCTTGCGGAGTACCAACCCGATTCGTCGTCGCAGAACGAGATGTACTTGCCTTCGTCCTTTGATCGATGCGGGAACATACATTCACAGATTCGCCGAACAACTCGTTGAATGCCCGTCCTGTGGTCGTCTATGAGTGTTGCGCTTGCGTCCACCAGCAGCCGCGGCCTCGCGACCTCAGGCTCTGCGAGCGCCATTAGGGTCGACACGTCCTCTTCATCATTACTCTTGACGCCAAGCGCTTTGACCAATCCGAGTTGCGGCGGAGCCGTGTGGGGGTCGAGTCCGTGCAAGCCATGAACGACACGGTCCGAGACCCTTCGCCAGCTGAATCTGTCAATTCTATCCCGCGCCAATTCCTTCAGCTTACGCGCATTGAGTTTAGCAGCGACTACAGCTTCGATTTTTTCCGCAAGGTCCAAAGATGACGCAGGATCAAAGAGCAGGGCTTCGTTTCCGACAACTTCGGGAAGCGCCCCCGCTCTGGCTGCGATTACAGGTGTTCCGCAGGCCATTGCTTCCAGTGCAGTCAGCCCGAAGCCCTCCATGAAGGAGGGCTGGACCAGTGCCAGCGCCCCTTTGTAGAGGCGGACCAGTGTTGTGTCGTCGACGGCGCCTGCGAATACGATCTGGTTAGCCGGCAAGCCATGAGATTGCCAAAGGCCAGAGTACTCGACTTTTTCCCGATCGGTAATATCCCCAACGACCACAAACTTCAAATGCCTTTGCAGCGATTCTGAAATATTAGAGAAAGCTCGAGGGACTACACCAAGGTTCTTTCGCCAATCTAGACCGCCGACATAGATAACATATCTGTTGTTAGGCAGTCTTCTGTCTGTATTATTGTTGATAATTTCGACAAAGCTATCAGATATTCCAGCTCCAATGCATACCGCCTTCTCCAATCCAGATAATTTTAGAAATTCCTGGGAGGAGAAATCTGAAATGGTGAACACCAAATCAAAATTCTTGTAGCTGGAAAGACGGCGATAGTAATACTGCCGTTGACGGGAGTCGAGAAGGTATTTGTCAGGAAATCTGAGTGGGATCGCATCATAAAACATGGCTGCTGTCCGGACCGACGCCAATGAGCCGCCGAGGTATGGAACTGCGGGGTCGACGGCGCCTTCGAACGGGCTCGCGGACAGGGCAACGTCCGGCCTAAGTTGATTGACGTGATGGACGAGCGCCATTTCGCTGCGACTGCGCCATGGCGTGTGTCCGAAGTCAGCTTCACCTCCCTCGACTTTTCCATGCCAGACATGAATGCGATCCGACGGAACGATGCCCGAAAGTAGCGATCGCGCAGCAATTGTGGCGTCAGGCATCGCGGCGTTCAGCGACACCAGAAGCTCAATGCCGCTTTCGTGGGTCGAAAGTGCCCGGAGCAAATCCAATACGTAGCGCCCAATTCCCCGCTTCCGGCTATGCGTCTGCAGACATTGGCCGTCGACCCAGAGTCTCAATGGCTGGGCGTCGGTCATGTCGGCTTTGCGGTCTTGAGACGTTTGCGCCACGCGCGGAGGGCAACGGGGTCGGGCTGGAGCGTCCAACCCGTTTCGATGATGACGAAACCGCTGCGTGCTCGTGCGAAAGCCAGAAGGCGGCGTTCCAGTGGTGGAGCGAATCGCACCAAGCGCCGGACCAATTCCACCGCGCGAGGTCTTCGGCGCACCCATAGCAGGCCATGATGCATCACAAGCACGGCACTTTCCTTTGGCGTTCGCGCCACAGCACGAGACCCGCCGACAAGGCCACGCATTGGCGCTGTAACTCTCCATGAGGTCGATTTGCGGATTGCCGCGATGTGGTCTTGCAAGCGGCCGATCTCGGCGTCTTTTTCTTCGCCCGATTTCGCCAGTTGTGCGACTCGCTCGCTCAGACCGCTCTGCTCTCCGGTGTTGGCCCTTCGGGTCTCGTCAATGTGGTCATGCAATCGGCTGATCTCGGCATCCTTTTCCTCGCCCAACCTCGTCAGATGAACCACTCGCTCATTCAGGCCGCCGCGCTCCTCGGCATAGGCCTTGTCGGTCGAGGCTATGTGATCATGCAATCGGCTGATCTCGGCATCCTTTTCCTCGCCCAACCTCGTCAAATGAACCACTCGCTCATTCAGGCCGCCGCGCTCCTCGGCATAGGCGCTGTCAGTCTTGGCCACGTGGTCATGCAATCGGCCGATCTCGGCATCCTTTTCGTCCTCTAACCTCGTCAGATGAGCCAAGCGTTCATTCAGACCACCGCGCTCCTCGGCATAGGCCTTGTCGGTCGAGGCTATGCGATGATGCAAGCGGCCGATCTCGGCATCCTTTTCGTCCTCTAACCTCGTCAGATGGGCCAAGCGTTCATTCAGGCCACCGCGCTCCTCGGCATAGGCCTTGTCGGTCGAGGCTATGTGATGATGCAAGCGGCTGATCTCAGCGTCCTTCTCCTGGCTCAATCGCGCCAGTTGCGCAACGCGATCGTTCAGTCCGCCACGCTCCTCGGCATAGGCCTTGTCGGTCGCAGCTATATGGTTGTGAAGGCGCGCAACTTCGGCGCTCTGTTGCTGAAGCCCATCGTTCGAGGCCGCTAAATTCTGGGTGAGCGCGGCAACCTCTCCTGCCAGACGGCGCGAGAATGGTGACGTCCCACCAACAGAAAAATCATCGAAGTAGTTCGGTCCGACTCCAAACGCCTGGCTAAGGTCGGCATGATCTTGGTGCACGTAAAACCGATTGAGCCCGTCGAAATAGACGTGTATGTAGCCGCGACCCAGAACATCCGGCTCCCAGTCGGCGAAATTCTGCTGCTGCGTATTTGGCAAGGTACTTTCAATGCACAGGACCCACGGTCTTGTAGGCGATTCCTGCCAACTTGCGATGACTTCGGCTTCCATGCCCTCGACATCGATCTTAAGCCAGTGGATATCGCGCCCAGCATGGCGCTCGAGCAGCTTCGACAGTGGCAGGGTGGCAACCTTGATCGACTTCGTCTTGAAGCCGCCAGCCTTATGCTTCTTGGCTATGGCGTCCTTGCCGGTGCTCAAGCCGGTTTCGGCAATTTCGAAGATCTCGATTTCGCCTTCGTTGCGCGCGATCGCCGCCTCGATCACCTCTTCATCCGGTCGCGCCTCCCGCAGCCGGGTGGCGTTGGAGGGTACCGGCTCCACATGCAGGCCGCGCCAGCCTTTCTCGTAGAATGCCAAGCTCACAGAGTCGCAAACGGGGTCCTGCGCACCGATGTCGATATAAAATCCGTTTACGACGTGCTTTAGCGCACGCCACAGAATGACGTCCTCGAAATTCTGTGAGTAAGATATCAGCATTACCGCGAGACTCCAAACAGCGAGGACTCCGCAGTATTGCGCGAGATTTGCGGCAAGGTGATGCCACAGTCCCCCGAGTTGAAAACGGCTACGATCAAACCGTCGCCGCTGAAGGACTCCTCCACATGGTGTTCACACAATATCTTACCGTTCTGGCGGACGATCTCTGCCACGCAGTCCGCATGTGTCGTAGGCGAACCGCTGATTGAGACGTGGTGAGTCGAGACGACGAGAAATCTTACCTTTCCGGTTTGCGTGGCAGTGGCCATTGAGCGCAGAAAGCCGAGTTCCGCGCCTTGCGCATCGATATGAAGTATTTCGACTGCTCGCCCGCCGGCAAGATCGGCGATCGACGTCATATCGAGCATTTCTAACGCAACGGGCTTGCCGACGCTCTCCGCAACGGCCTCATGGGACGAGGCCGCAGTTTCGCCGACCCAGCCCGGCACGAACTGAATACGGTCGGCGTAACCGTTCAATGCCGCGTTCCGCCGGCCCATTTCGAGATTTTTTGGATCCGGTTCAACGCAAATAGCTGTTGATCCAGGGATCGCCCGCAGAAACCACAAGGAATAATACGACCAGAACGCCCCGAGTTCAACGAACAGCGATCCGGGCCGGCAATATGCAAGCAGGGCGTGAAAAACAAGTTCCTCCTGAGGCTCATGGTGGCCTCTCAGTTCGTAAATGATCCTCTCCATCCACTCGCCATGATAACCACCGGCCACAACCTTCAAGCCGTTGTGCATGATCTGGACACGCCCTTCGTCACTGTGCTCGATACTGCCTGCGTTAGGCACCTTATCGATCGCATCGGTGTCACGACAAGAGATAGTCATCTTAACGCGATCGACGCCCGCGCTGGCTGGCCGGCGTTGAATGTCGAACTTGGCTTCAATTGCGGTCGTGCCGAGGAAGAACGCGCGGTCTGCATTCATCACGTCGAAGACAAGAGCGTTGTCCGACCACTCGTAATTCTGGTCGAGGTGAGTGTCCATGCTGGTGAGCGCCGGCGAAAACGAGTACGAGCCTGGACCAAGCAGACATCTAAAACTGACGTCAGCCGCCACCACCTCACCGGCCTTGACGTCCTCGGCTATCTGCTTCGTGTGCCAAGTGTTTGTTCCCCACACGACATGACCTGTGCGGTCGCGCAGCATTATTCCGAGGACAAGCCTCGGCAAGTCTACGTCGGCTTGCGCAATGACGCGCAATATTAAGTCTTGACCGACCATGGCGGTCGCGACGGGTTCTCGCGTTGCCTCACTCAACAAAGTGATTTCCTTGACATGTGCCTCGAATGTGCCCGAGCGCGTATACAGCCAGCCTTCCTTACTGCGCCGCTGTTCCACAGACAGCTTAGCATTTTCCTTCGCGGCAATCAGAGCATTGTAGTAGTCGACCACTTCGTCGGGCGGGCCGTCCTTCAGCACATGTCCCTTGTCCAGCAGGATCACCCGGTCGCACAGTGTTCTCACGTCGCCCAGGCTATGGGTGACCAGAATGATCGACGTGCCGGCGGCTCTGAAGCTTCGGATCCGGTCGAAGCTCTTGTGCTGGAAATAGCTGTCGCCAACCGAAAGCACCTCATCGACGATCAGCACCTCCGGCCGTTCGGCGGTCGCAAGGGCGAAGGCCAGGCGCGCCTGCATGCCACTCGAATAGGTTCGAAGCGGATGATCGAAGAACTCGCCGATCTCGGCAAAGTCCTCGATATGCGGCATGAGTTCGGTCAGGCGTGCTTGCGAAAGACCCATTAGTCCGCCGGCGTGGAACGCATTCTGCCGCCCGGTGAACTCGGGATTGAAGCCCAATCCGAGTTCCAGGATGGCGCTGATGCGACCGCCAACATGCGCCATGCCTTCGGTCGGGCGCACGGTGCCGGTGATGAGCTTAAGAAGGGTGCTCTTACCGGCGCCGTTCTGCCCGATTAGGCCGAGCGCCTCTCCGGCGGCGAGGGAAAATGAGACGTCCTTGACCGGCCAGAATTCCTCGCTCGGCTTGACCACAGCGCCGAACCAACCCGCAAACCTTTCGAGGTTGCTCGCATAATTTACATAGCGTTTCGACAGATGACTGACAGAAAGCACGGTCATAGTACGTCGATCAGCTCAGGGCTTGCGCGGCGAAAAAACACGATGGCAAAGGTCATGCTCAGGAGCCCCAAAGCCGCCGGCGCGATCAGGCTTTCCGGACTTGGCCAACGGTTGAACAGTAGTGCATCCTGGTACAACGCCACCAATGGCGTAATCGGGTTGAGGTTGAGAATGATCCTGTATTTCTCCGGCAGGACGTTGGCAGGATAGACGATCGGCGTTAGCCAGTACCAGAGTTGAAGCACGATTGTCATGACCTGCGCGACATCGCGAATGAATACGTTCATTACGCCGAGGATGACGCCAAGACCGAACCCGATCGCAGCAATCAGGATGATTCCGATCGGCAGCAGGATCAATGTGCGGCCGGGCATATGGCCGAGGAAGATAAAGATGACGAAAAGGGCCACTAGTAGCAGCACTTGATTGATCAGCGCCGTGCCCCCCACGATGATGGGCAGGCACAAACGCGGAAAGGCAATCTTCTTCATCACCGGCGCTTGCTCGATGAAAACGGTCATGCTCCGTGTGAGAATCTCGCTGAACAGCGTCCAGGCAGCCATGCCAGATAGAAGATAGATCGGATAGGCTGCGGGGCTGTCTGTGTCCGGAAGCCGTGCGTTAAGAACTTCCGAAAGAACAATGGAGAAGATGACTGCCTGCGCCAGCGGATGAAGAATGAACCAGAGGCCCCCCAGACGCGACCGCACGAAACGCCCCTTCAAATCGCCTCTGATGGAGGAAATAATGAAATGGCGATACCGCCATAGGCTTCGGAACATGTGCTTAACCCTTTGCACGCTGCGGTGATGGTGTCAGCCGGCGTTACATAGCCGGTGCCAATAGCCGAAAACGTCGGCAATTGTCTGTTCGAATGGCACCAAACTCTGCCAATTCAGCTCGGCGCGCGCCTTTGACGCATCACCCCAGGCAACAGGGATGTCGTTGGGGCGGAATTTTTCCGGATCGGCACGGACTTCGATGTCGACGCCCGACTGGGCAATAAGCGCATCCAAGATATCCCGGATCTTCCGCGGCTGTCCGGATGCCAAGTTGTAAACACGGTCGGGCCCGGCATCCAGGTCGAGAATCGCGGAACTCGCATATGCGCGCACTACGTCGCGAACATCCAGGAAATCGCGCTCGGCCTCAAGATTTCCTACATGAATGATCGGATCGCTTTTGCCGGACACGATCTCGGCGATCTGGCGTGCGAAGTTGGAGACCACGTAGGTATCGGACTGACCAGGGCCGGTGTGATTGAACGGGCGAAAGCGGATAGCGCACAGACCGTCATAGGCCATTTGCCCGATCATCAGGTCCGCCGCCGCTTTTGTGGCGGCGTAGACGTTCATCGGCCGAAGCGGCGCGCTTTCCGTCACCGGGCCGGCGACATTGAGGAACGAAGCGCCATAAGCCTCCGAACTCCCAACATAAACGAACCGGGCGTTCGGCGCGTGGCGCAGCACGGATTCGGCAAGATTCATCGTTCCCGTAACATTGACGTTCCAGGCATGTCGTGGCGCGTTGCGTGCATCGGAAGGTGCGGCGACCGCCGCCAGATGGATGACAGCAGTGGGCTGTATCTCGCGGACAGCCCTGTTGATCGCCTCGCGGTCCAACAGGTCGATCGTCTTTCGTTGCTCCTCGCCATGAGCAAGAGGGAACACCTTGCACCCAACGTGTTCCTTCTCCAGCAACTGACCCAGTGCTGTGCCGACAAACCCGCTTGCGCCGGTGATCAGGATGCGATGCGTCAACGTATTGACCGTAACGGCAAAATGGGTTTTCTCATCAACTCAGCGTCTCGATGGGTTGGTGTGACGTTCGAGATCGGCGTCCACCATCTCACGGATCATCTCTTCCAGTGAGATCGTCGCTTCCCAGCCTAACTTCGTCTTTGCCTTAGCAGGGTTTCCGAGCAGGATTTCGACTTCCGCCGGCCTGAACAATTCCGGATTGATGACAAGGTGGTCATCAATGTTGAGCCCGACATGTTCGAAGGCAATGCGGCACATGTCGCGCACGGTCGTCGTCCTGCCCGTGGCAATAACATAGTCGTCCGGCTGGTCCTGCTGCACCATCAGCCACATCGCACGCACATAGTCCTTCGAGTGGCCCCAGTCGCGCTTGGCGTCGATATTGCCGAGTCGCAACTCCTTGGACATGCCCTTCTTAATGCGCGCGACCGCGTCCGTCACCTTGCGGGTGACAAACTCGATGCCGCGAAGCGGTGATTCGTGATTGAACAAGATGCCGCTCGAGGCATGCAGGCCGAAGCTCTCGCGGTAGTTGATGGTGATCCAATGGCCATAGAGCTTCGCCACGGCATAGGGGGAGCGGGGATGGAAGGGCGTGGTTTCCGACTGCATTGGCTCCTGGATAAGACCGTACATCTCCGACGATGAGGCTTGATAGAAGCGCGCCTCGGGGATTTCGAGCCGGAGGGCCTCCAGGACATTGGTCACGCCTATGCCGGTGACGTTGCCTGTCAGGATCGGCTGCTGCCATGATGATTTGACGAAGGATTGGGCCGCAAGATTGTAAACTTCGTCCGGTCTTATGTCGCGCATGGTTCGAGCCAGACCGGACAGGTCTGTCAGGTTTCCGTCGACGATCCGAACGTCGTTCTCGATGCCAAGCCACTTCAGGCGGGTAGTGTTCACGTCTGCAGTACTCGATCGCCTGGCAAGCCCGTGAACTTCATAGCCCTTGGAGAGCAGGAGTTCTGCGAGATAGGCGCCGTCCTGCCCGGTAACGCCAGTTATCAGTGCTGTCTTTGTCATCAATGCTCTCGATTGTGTCTGATTGCCCGGCCAAGAATTTAATAATTGCTCACCCCAGCCCTGCGCGCCAATAAATTGTCAGGTGCGACCGTATATGTCTTCGAACCGCACGATGTCATCCTCGCCGAGATAGTCGCCGCTCTGGACTTCAATGATCACCAGGTCGATCATGCCTGGATTTTCGAGCCGATGCTTGTGCCCGCAGGGGATGTAGGTCGACTCATTTGTCGCCAGGAACAGCTCCTTGTCGCCATTGACTATTTTTGCTGAACCGCTGACAACAACCCAATGCTCTGACCGGTGATGATGCATCTGCAGACTGAGGCTTGCACCAGGCTTCACCTCGATGCGTTTGATCTTGAAGCGTTCGCCTTCCTCCAGCACCGTGTAGGTGCCCCACGGCCGGTGCACAGTGCTGTGAAGCAAATGCGCCTCGTGTCCCGAAACCTTAAGGGACTCGAACAGTTTCTTGACGTCCTGGACGCGGTGGCGCGACGCTACGAGCAAGGCATCCGGGGAATCGACAATCACCAGGTCGCTGACGCCGACCGTGCCAATCAGTCGCTTATCCGAGCTTATGTAGCTGCCCGCGGTGTCCACCATGTGAACGTCGCCGCGAATCCTGTTCCCGTTCCCGTCAGGAGCGACCAGTTCTGCCATCGCGTTCCACGATCCGATGTCGTTCCAGTCCATGTCGCAGGCGATGACGGCCAGGTTTCGGGCCTTTTCCATCACTGCATGGTCGAGGGAAATACGCGGAGCCAAGCCGAAATGTTCGGATGAGAGTTCGATGCTGGCAAAGCCTTCGTCACGGCTGACGCGACGGTCCTCGTAACTGGCGAGAACGGCCTCGATCACCGCAGGACAATATGAAGCCATTTCGTCGAGCATGACCTGCACTCTGAAGCAGAAGATGCCGGCGTTCCAAAAGAAGCGCTTGGACGCGACGTAGGCCTTGGCCGTATCGACATCCGGTTTTTCGACGAAGCGGACGACTCTTTCGCCATCTGCCTCGATATAGCCGAATGCCGTGTCCGGCCTGGTCGGATCTATGCCCAGGGTCGCGATACGTCCCTGCTTTGCATGTTCGATGGCTCTGGCCATAGCGCTTAAAAATGCGGGCACGTTGCCGATCATGTGATCCGCGGGGAAAATGCACACAATGGCGTCGGGGCCTTGCGTTGTCTTGGCGTGAATCGTGGCCGCTGCCACAGCCGCCGCCGTATCGCGCCCCTCTGGTTCAAGCAGAAAAGTGCGCTGCAGAACAATGGTATCCAGTTCGTCGAAGTCGTCTTTCGTGAGGAAAAGGTGGTCCTTGGACGTCACCGTAACAAGCTCGACAACATCCTGGATGGAAGCGGCGCGCAGCACGGTGTGCTGTATGAGCGAAAGTCCATCCGACACCTTGAGGAAGGGTTTGGGATGAGATTGCCGGGAGGCAGGCCACAGCCGCGAACCGGCCCCCCCACTGATGATGACGGGAACAACTTTCATTAAATGACCTCAGTGCCCGTGGACGCGGTTGCAAGCGCCTTTTCTAGCGTCAGCGCCACGATCGCCGTCGCCCTGTTGCAGTCCGCAGCCTCCGTATAGCAGCGCAATTCGGGCGCATTTCCGGACGGCCGCAAATGTATGATCTCGCCCGTG
The DNA here is from genome assembly GCA_900472295.1 of Hyphomicrobiales bacterium. Lineage (GTDB taxonomy): Bacteria > Pseudomonadota > Alphaproteobacteria > Rhizobiales > Rhizobiaceae > Mesorhizobium. The sequence goes on from UCIA01000002.1 coordinate 817,339, forward strand.
TGCATCCGCGTCCTGATGCCGTCGGTGTCGTCTACTTCGGCTACAGTCCCAAACGGGGCCAGGAATTGCTGGAGCGAATCCCGGCTCGCGAGCTGGCGCATCAGTTTGCGCGAGTTCTCTGGAGAAAAATTCTCGAGACGTTCACTTGCGCAGAACGGAAGCTTCCACATCTCGCGCAAGCGCGACAGGGGCGTTTTTTTAGATGCCACTGTGCCGAGCACGGCCAGGATCGGGAGCAGCGCGTCCCGTGTCGGCAGCGCAGGCAATGTCTTCCCGTTCAACGGGCAATCCGACCCTAGGAGAACGCCGCCATTGGCTTCGAAGCCGACGACAATCTTGCCGGCGCTGTACGCCGCTTCCATGCCTTCGAGGACAAATGGCGACCCGACCTTCGTCCTTACCACCTCAAAACCCGAGACATTTGTAATCCCTGAGTTTGAGGTCACCGGTGTTACGACGGTATCGGCTTTCAGGAACAGGGCCGTAGCGAGCCCGATCAGATCGCCGCGAAAAACATCGCCATTCTCGTCCGCGACAAGTGGCCGATCGGCGTCCGCATCGGTCGACACGATGGCGTCGAGGTCGAATTCACGGGTCCAGCCTTTCAATCTTGCAATCGTGACGGGGTCCACCGCTTCAGTATCGACAGGCACAAAGGTTCCGGTTTTCCCAACGGCAACCATGCTGGCGCCGAACGATTGAAGAACTTCCATCAAAAGTTCCGCTGCAACCGAACTGTGCTGGTAAACACCAAGTCTCATGCCGGAAAGAGAGTTAGCCTCGAGCAAACTATCGGCGCGCTCTCGATAGGCAGCGACGGCTTGGCCTTGGCGAATGGGCCACACCGTTCCAACTGCGATCGGCCGCGGGCCGTGCACATTTATTCTCTCGGCGACATATTGCGTTATTGCGGCCTCGTCCACCTTGTTGATTTCACCATCGCGGCCGTAAAACTTGATGCCGTTACGGTCGGCAGGAATATGCGACCCCGTCACCATGAGAGCCGCCGCGCCGTGGTTCCGAGCGTAGAGGGCGAGTGCGGGCGTGGGAATGGCACCACAATCGATCGGCTGAAATCCACTTGCAGCCAGTGCCGCCATGCAGTCGTTAGCGATAGTGGGGCTGCTCTCGCGCAAGTCACGACCGACGAAGACCGGACTATTCGGTTGAACTCCGCTGGAAACCAATCGCCAGGCAAAGGCCTCGGTGTAAAGTTCGCAGCCTCTGCCAACCAATTCCGAAGCCAATCCTCGAACGCCACTTGACCCGAATTTCATCATCTCGCTGCTGTTAGTGTAAGGCTGGCCGGTAGTATTGTAGTGGTTTGCGCTGTCAACAGCAAAATCGCTTGCCCCCTGTTTATCAGTCGGAGCGAAGACCACACGTATCAAGGCCGAAGGAAGGTTTGCGTAGTCCTTCGATGTGGTGATCACAGACATTGGAACGGGCACCGCAGGCTTGAACGTCACGCTGCCTGTCGCGGCCGGCGGCGAGGCCATCGGCATGTCGCGCACACCACTACCAATGCCTCCGGACCGACCACTGTGCAGAATGGCAGCAGGTCGGCAAAGGTGACCGTCTTCCCGGTGGCCAACACGCAGCGGTTTATCGGCTCTGTCGAATATGACCTCGGTTAGCGGCAACTGGCTAGCAACCCTGGGCAAAATTCTGTAAAAGCATTATGCGTCAGGGGTCCCACTTTGATACAAAATGTTCAGATGCTTCGCGCAGTTGCCGCCACAATGGTTGTTTTTTGCCATTCAACCATATTTTGGGGAAGTTCAGCATTTCCGCTGAAGGCCTTCGTCTTTGCTGGAGGATTTACCGGTGTCGATCTTTTCTTCGTTATTTCTGGATTCGTCATCTCGACTGTCGCTTACAAAGCATCGAAGGCTAATAGGCTCACTGCGGCAGTCGGATATGCGGTCGACCGGGTTGTCAGGATCTATCCGCTATACTGGGTAGTGTTGATGTCGACGGTGGCTGCTTCCCATTTTCTGCCCGGCATGATCCATGAATTTCCATGGCCCGTCGCGATGTCCGATGTCGTCATGATTAATGTGCTGTTCAATCCGTACCTCACGGTCGCCTGGACCCTTTACTACGAGCTTTATTTCTACTGCATCGTAGGCGTCGTTTTGCTAGTAAGCGGGAGGCATTTCAGGAGCGCCGCGATCATTGGTGCTGTCATCTTTGCAGGTTATATCGTGGCAAGGAACATGTCGGGTCTGGTGCCCTTCGTCTCATTGAACCTTTTGATCTTGAACTTCCTCCTCGGCGTCGTCGTCTTCTATATGGTCAGCCGCGATTGGGTGGTGCTGGCTGCGCCGCTGACCGTCATTGGCGCCATTGGGCTGATTGTCGGCACGCAATTGTTGACGCATGGCGGCGTTGCAAGTCATCATTTCAGCAGACTCTTATACGTCGGCCTACCTTCGGCGACGCTTGTCTACGGCATGATCGGTCTGGAGCGCACCTGGAAGGCACCGAATTGGGCTGTCATGCTCGGGAACGCATCCTATTCGACCTATCTATGGCATTGGCCGCTGATCGCCGCCCTACGGTTCAGCTTCTTGCCCTCCTATCCGTCGATCGGCACGAGCTGTGCGGTGGTCGCCGGCATGCTCTGCTGCGGACAGCTTTCGCATCGGTACATTGAGCAACCTATCGCGAAAGCGATGAAGGCACTTCGGGCTTCCTTCAAGGCCAAGCGGATGCCCGTCACTTATCAGAAATAGTTCTGGCCGCCGGCCCGAGGCCGAACAGCTTACCTCCAAATCCACCACCACCCCGTCACCTGCTCCGCGACTTGGATACCGCCAAGCGTGGTGTCCACGAAGCCGGCGAGGATGAGGACGAACTGAACGACTTCAATATCCTGGCGGAGCACCTAGATGCTTTCGGGAAGGTACCACTTGTATTCGAGATCGTGACCCAATCCATTGCTTGTGGCGGTGCGCCTCTGAACTCGACCGTCTATGTCGGACTCGATCTCGCCGAAGCCTCGTCGGAATTGCCAACGTCGCGACTGATTTTTGGCTTGGCAACCTCCCCACTGATTTTCGACTAGGCCCGAGACACGGAACCGGAAACCACCGGCTCGCAGATTGTCGCCCCCCCCTTCGTTGGGCAAGATGACTCGTATGCCAACAGCGGCACGCCCTCTCGCCATCTGCAGGGCGGCCTTCTTCGCTGTGGATCCGGAAGTGGAGGCACACTGACCGAGAGCGTGGGTCTACAGGACACGGGTTGACAGACCACCCATCGCTCTGTTAAAGAGCGAATGCTCTTTACGGCACGCCCAAAGCCTACCTCTGCATTTCTCCCCCACTATTTCTTTAGAAAGAAATTAGAAAGAGAGAGATACGGACGGGCGAAGCTATATGTGGGTGACCCCACTTGGACCTGGGGGGACTCTGGTTCATTAATTATATAATCATTACCACGGTAAGTTGAAAACCATTATACTAAATCCTCGCGCTATTTTTTAGGGGGATTTAATAGATAATCATTATGTGATTTATCTGGCTCATTATCTTGGTTCCATTATCCTTAATAATGCTCACCAGCATCGCTCTCGCGTTACCCTTCGTCGCTTCGCTCCTCGGGACGCTTCGCTCAACTGGTTCGCTTTAAGCTCTTTTTCCATCTGGTTCAGGAGGGAGAGGCGTCTCCCGCATTTTAAAGATAATGGTAGACATGATTATGTCGTGCATTATTAATTTAATCATTATTCACATTGATTTGAAAATCATTATAGTAAAATACGCACGCTGTTTTTTGGTCTGATTATTTTCAAAATGATCATCCTGATTATTTGGGCTATTTTCCTTGGTTCCATTTTAAGGTGTTATCCCCGGCATATTAAAGAATATATTATGTGTATCTTCTCTGGCTCATTATCTCCAATATGCTCGCCAGGATGATCCCGCACTGCATTACCCTGCGTTGCTCGCTACGCTGCGCTCCTCGGGATGCTCCCGGGCTCACCTGGCTCGCTGGAACTCTTCCCCTCGCTCAGGAAGGGAGAGACTTATCCCGCAGATAATAGTGAGGCATTTTCTTTATAATCGCAGTACCCGGATGATGATAGCGACGTCTCAGGGCTGTACCACACCAGGGTTCCACCGCCTGGTTCAAGCTACCCCCCCCCGGGTGTACCTCGTCACACCATCACACCTCCCCCCGTCTTCTTTCTGGTTCAAGGTATCGGGTTCTTCTCCATGGTTCAGGCGCTTCGCGCCCTTCGGCATCTTGGATCAAGATGACATGAACCAATGGAGGCATGATCATGGCTACAGTTCTGGTGTTCCTTGTTTGCGTCGAACCATCTTTGGGCGAGACCGTAAACCGCTACGACAAACTGCGGATTTGAGCCACACGCTAAAGGGTAGATAGTCCCTTCGACCACCTCAAAATCCGAGCGATAGTCTAGCATGGAGTGCTTTGCCACCACGTGAAAGTGGCTGGACTTGATCGGGTTAGTCCGGCTCGGTGCTGTCTATCGGCTGTGGATCGTGCACGGCTGGTGCAAGCTGAATCAACTGGAAGTGTTCTCGTCCAAGTATCTTCGGGACGGCCCATCCTCATGGCTCACGAAGGAGTAGCTGTCACCACGAGGACTGAGCCAACGGTCAAGTCAATCAGCATTGGCCACGAACTTCTCGCTCACGTTGATGCCTCCAGCCCCTTACGGCTAGGCTCGAGCGAGTCAGGCCCGTTGCATTTAGCTTGGCACGCCGCTTGAATTTCAATGAGGAAACTGCGGCATGTGCACTGCGCTCGTTGCCTCTCGAGTGTCGGAGCATGGCCTTTTCTTCTGGATCAGACTCCAAGCTACGTAGCCAGCTGTCATGCCCTCATGCGTACCATAAGAGCGATCCAAGCGTCAGATGCTGGGATCACCTAGCCCGCCTCGACAGAGTAGCCGTGAAGCTGGCTTGGCGTGCTGGATCGGAGAGCCCGTATAGGTCCGCGGAAAGCCATTGAGTTCAAACGTTATTACCAGGTCAAAGGGATCCGAGTGTCATTGGCTTAATCACCGTAACCTGCGAACCACAGTATATTGTGGGATTGAAGAATCTGGCTTGCCAGGCCATTGACGCACCGTTAAAAAAATCCTCAATCCCTCCACCGCCCCCCGTCTTTCCGTTCCAAATCCCCTGTTCCAATCCTGTCACCAATCACTATGTTGTATATATATAAATAATCTGCCGGCGATTATTATATAATATATTATAATAATAGATACATCTATAATAATATGTAATTATATATTATATATTATATATAATATAGATATTTAAATAATAATATGCGGCCGATGCGAGCCAGCTTCGCCGAGCGTCCCGAGCGAGCGCAGCGAGCGAAGGGAATGCGGAGGCGAAGCTTGCTCGCATAATAGAGATAATATTTGTAGGGATTTTAAAGCTAATCCTCCGGGGCATTCAAACACGGTCTGCCTCGGTCGGAATTTGAGGTTCTGCGCTTTACGACATCCCACCTTTACAGCCGTCCGAGGATGGCAGTTCCGCTCCTGGTTCCATCCATCGACCATTGACCGATTGGTTCCTTGGTTCCTTGGTCTCCATAAGTTCGCTTGGCTAGTGCCTTCGAGGTCAAGGGACCAACGCGGCTAAGCGCCCTGCCGACACTTGGGTTGGATACCTTCAAAATTCCAGCCGAACTGTAACCCAGCCGGAATATCCACCCACCTAAACCCCTTCTAAAGGCTATGGGATCCGCCCTGGCGTCTCTCCTACGGTGAGCCAAGTCGACTTTTTGTTAGACGCTCCATCCGAAGAACGGCCGGTTGCATGTTGCAATCCTGGTCGAAGGCTTCATCCATGCGATCGAGAACCGACACGATCCTCCCATTAGAAACTGCGGCCTGATGAGCAGTTGAAATTCCATCGCTTTTTTTGGCTTGGGATCGCTCAAGCGCAGAGCAAAATCAGCAATAATCACCTAAAAAATCGGAGTCTACGCTGTGAGAATCGTCGCACGTTCCCAATTCATCGAACCTGGTTCCAGGGTCAGTTGGCCGCGGATCACGTTGTGGTACTTGCTTCTCAGCAGGCAACCGGCCGAACGCTTGGCGGTCGACAACGAGGGCGTCGAGAATTCCCAAAACCGATCGGCTTGGCCACCCTTTGACCCGATGAATCGCCAAAGGAGTGGGCGGTCGGCTCTCCGACCTGGCAACGGTGAAGCAAGCGCTCGAAGGGTCGGATGCCGCATGAGAATCTCGATCCGAGACTTCAGCCTCTCTCAGAAGCGGACCAACACACTGCGGCGCAAGCTTGCGCCACGTCACCCAATACCAAGGTCTCAAACGAATACGGTTAGGCTTCGTAACAATGCTCACCGGAAGGCACCGCATTGCCTCTCCTGTATCCGAAGACGTGACCGCATCGGATCCCTAGCCAATTCCGAAGGCTAATATCCGGAAGAGGTACAACCTCCTGCTCACCCTCTCTGCCAGCACGATGGAATACGCCGAACAGCCGCCAAAAGTTGAACTCGATTCAACCTCGGTTCCAACTTTCTAAATTGTATTGCGAACTTTTCAGACGGAGCCGGCGAAAGGGCGTCTAAAAGGTAATCAGCATGCGTCCGAGTGGTGGCACGGGTACTTAGCCCCGATGATCGAAGGCATTCTGACCGACCCTTGCCGTCATGCCATTGTCGGTGGGCAACGTATTCGCGCAACCAGCCTCTCCTTGCGAATTAGGCAGTCCCTTGCCGAGCTTTTGGTTCGCGAAAGTGAGTATCCCAATTAGAGCCATGGGCAGCTATCGACATCCGTCTGAAGGGTCGTGCGGCCCAGAGTGCCTCTGACAACAACCTCCACGGCAGCCTTCGTTCGAACCTCACCTGCCCGATCTTGAAGGCTTCTATTATCGCCCCTCGAGAACAGGGACGGTCCCAACCTCGCGGCAACAAGCAGAACCTTGGTGCCGGTGAATTATCCAATCCAAAATGTGAGAGCCTCCATGCTGATCAATCTTGAGCATCTGACCGTCCGTAAGAATTCCGACGGGACCCTTCGCTACTATTTCCGGCGCCGCGGACAACCATTGAAGCGCATCCATGGCGAGCCGCTGTCCGACCACTTCATGGATCAGTACCGCGCTTGCTTGGAGTGGGTGGCACCAGACGCAAACTCAGAAAATAGTTGCATTTAGGCCTGCCTGGATGGAGCCGTCGGCACCAACTCCACGACCATAGCTGGTGGACGGCACTAGCGGCGCCAATTGCGTCGTTGCCAAGCTCACAGCTCCACCCGGCAACCGCGTCCCTCTTCCATTAAACTCCGATGGAGCCGGCATATGTCTTCCACAGCGCCACGCCGAAGCGTGAGTGGGAGTGAAGGCGGGCGAGTCCCCCTACTACCTCGTCCGCCTTCGAAGTGAACACGTGAACTAGCCTTAGCAAGGCTAGGGCCCCGCCTCGGCATTGCGGCAGGCAGGGATCGACAAATTGCGTCGACCCAGGTGAGGTTAGCCGAGCCCTGAGGCCGAACGATCCGCTCGACATCGCAGCAACTGCTATTATCCCGATTATCAGGTCAATTATTTTAGATAATATTCCGATTAATCCAAATAATACCCACAATAGAATGTGGAACACAAGCGACGTTAAATCTTGATTATCATGTCTGCGACCAATACAGTTCCATAAGCCAACAGATACTCCAGCTCACACGCAGGATCAAACCCAAATGCGAGTAAGGAGCACTTTGGTTCAGAAACCCAAGGGCGACGTCCGCATAAGCCTGCCGTATGCGCCAAGCCCAACAGAGACAACACAAAAAGATACTACAGAGGACTCCATGAGCTACATCCAAACCAGTATGACCCCTGCCTACGACGAGACCTACTTGGTCGACACCATCACCTATGCCATCGCCAGGACCGACACCGGTTCCAGCGTCTGGAACGGTGGCTGCATGATCGGCGAGTTTCCTGACATCTCTCAGGCGCGCGAGAACATCCACCGTCAGGCCCGCCTGCGTTGGGTCCAGGAGTGGAATGCTGCCGTGACAAGGGTGGAAGAGTTGGAGGCGATCCTCGCGCGCCTCGGCGACGATCCGTTTCGCCTCGGCCGCTTCGAAGTTATCTGCGATCTACACCAAGCCACCGCCAAGCTGCACACCACCAACAGCAACCAAGCCCACTAAGCAGCCTCCGGCTGCAACTCACTGATCGACCTACCGCCGAGGTTGTCAAAAACCTCGCATCTGGGCGACTATTTGGATGAACGAAGATGACACGTTCCCTCGCTATCTCGCAGCGGCAAGCCCGGACTTTGATCCGGGCAGCAGAAGCAGAGAAAGCCATCGTTGAGGTCCAGGTCGGAAATACGACCTACCGACTCATTCCGAAATGCCGCGCCCCCGAGCCGACAGTGACTCTTGACGAACCGAAAGATTTCCGTCTTTGAGCGAGCACATGCCCCGCAAGCTGCCTCCCTTCGTGACACGCGAACGAAGCCGCCACGGAACGCTCGTGTTTTATTTCAGGAAGGGCAAGGGCCCCCGGACTCGTCTGCCCCTGCTTGGCTCGCGTGAGTTCGAGATCGAATATCAGGCAGCCCTGGCCGGCTCAACACCACCCAGGAAGACCGTAACCGGGGTCGGGAGCCTCAAGTGGCTCATCGATCGCTACCGGGACGGCAGCACCTACAGGGGCCTTTCTGAGGCCACCAAGAAGCAGCGTGACAATATCTTCAAGGGCATCGTCGAAAAGGCGGGGGATGCGCCCTACAAGGCCGTCACCCGCAAAAAGATCGTCGACGGCAGGGAAGACCGGGCGGGTACACCAGCTCAGGCAAGAAACTTCCTGGATGCCATGCGCGGTCTGTTCCGCTGGGCAATGGAGGCCGAGCTCGTCTCTATCGACCCGACCGCCGGCGTAAAGAACCCGCTTCGACCCAAGGGCGAAGGCTTCGCAGCCTGGACGGAAGATGAGGTCCTTGCCTATGAGGCGAAATGGCCAGCTGGAACCAAGGAGCGAGTATGGCTCCATGTGTTACTCTATACCGGGCTCCGCCGAGGCGACGCTGTCGTCATTGGCAAGCAGCATGTCCGTAATGGCATTGCCTCCCTCCGGACCGAGAAGACCGGGACTGAAGTCCACATTCGCATTTTGCCGGCTCTGGCTGAGACCCTCGCTATTGGGCCAACCGGGGACTTGGCGTTCATCGTCGGCGAGAACGGCAAGCCACTCACGAAAGAAAGCTTCGGCAATTATTTCCGGGCGGCCTGCAATGACGCCGGCGTGAAGAAGTCGGCGCATGGCGTTCGCAAGATAGGGGCGACCAGGGCGGCTGAGGCCGGCTCCACGATGCGTGAACTTGAGGCTTTGTTCGGATGGACAGGCGGAACGATGGCTTCGCTCTACACCAAGTCAGCCGACCGGAAGCGTCTCGCAGCGGCCGCTTCGGAAAAGATCGAGAACGCCCAACGCCCGCACCTACCTAGTCCGGTGCGGGGTAAAGAGGATATTCTCTAATGATCTCAACAGCCAAAAAATTCGATGGTGCGGTCGAGAAGACTCGAACTTCCACGGGTTGCCCCACAGCGACCTCAACGCTGCGCGTCTACCAATTCCGCCACGACCGCCCGTGGTAGGAGCCGGAACGAACCGGCTCGCGGCGTGTAGCAAATCGTTTCCGGCGAAACAAGGGCGCGGCGCGCAATAATCGCCGGGAATTGGCATAACGGCCTCTACAGCGCCGCGCGTCCTGTGGGACGCGCAAAGGACGCTGTCGCACTTTGATGGCGCATGATCCTTTCCGAGGATCGTTCCGATCTTCGGGGTCATGCGCGAAGGCCGAAATGCGGGGCGAACTGGACGTTTCAGCCAATTGCCGCCATATGAAGGGCAAATGCATTCCGTCCCAAAGCGCAAGGCGGTTTGGAAGCCGGCGTGCATTAGAGCATGATCCCGAAAAGTGGGAACCGGTTTTCGGAAAAGATCACGCTCCAACAAACAGACGGATCAAGATGACGATTCAACGAAACGTCATTTTGATCTAACGAAAAACGAAAAGCCATGACAGAACGCAGCCAGATCGCCACGTCCTTCCTGCCCTTGCCCGGTTCAGCACCGGTCGAATGGCGCATCGAGCCGGGCCTGACCGGCTACACCGATGCGCTGGCCGTGATGGAAGCGCGGGCTGAGGCGATCCGCTCCGGTGCTGCCGCCGAAATGGTCTGGCTGGTCGAGCATCCGCCGCTTTACACCGCCGGCACCAGTGCCCGCGTCGAGGATCTGATCGAGCCCGACCGCTTCCCGGTCTTTGCCGCCGGTCGCGGTGGCGAATACACCTACCATGGGCCAGGACAGCGCGTGGCCTATGTCATGCTTGACTTAAAACGCCGGCGCGAGGACGTGCGCGCCTTCGTCGCCGCGCTCGAACAATGGATCATCGGCACGCTCGCCGCCTTTAACGTGCGCGGCGAGCGCCGCGAGGACCGCGTCGGCGTCTGGGTGGTGCGGCCCGATCGCCCTTCCCTGCCCGACGGTTCGCCGGCTGAAGACAAGATCGCGGCCATCGGCATCCGGCTGCGGCGCTGGGTGAGCTTTCATGGCATCGCCGTCAATGTCGAGCCGGATCTCAGCCATTTCAGCGGCATCGTGCCCTGTGGCGTGCCCGACCACGGCGTCACCAGCCTTGTCGATCTCGGCCTGCCCGTAACGATGGCCGATTTCGACCTGGCGCTGAAATCCGCCTTCGAGGATGTGTTTGGCGCGGCCGAGGGCACAGCTGCCGAACCGGCGCGCAAGGCTGGCTGACGTTTGATCTGACTTTGGATATGTTGAGATTCAGGTCAGGCCGAGTCGAAAATGGTGGCTTCCGAGAACCGGAGCGGAGCGTACTTTCGGGTACGTGAGCACCGGAAGCGCAGGAAGCCACTATTTGCAGACCGGCCTCACCTGAATATCGACACATCCTAGAGCAGCTTCGCAGACGCCCACAGCAGCCCATAGCCGTGGATGGCGAAGACCGCCAGCAGAGCGCCGGCTATCGCGAAACGGTCGAAGGTGCGGATCGGCTTCAACTCATGGCGCGGTTTTACCCCGCTGCTCATGGTCATCAGGCTGAGGATGGCAAAGACCGCACCCGCCACCAGCAGAAAGCTTTGGGAAAAGCCGGCCAGCCAGCCGAGCCCCAGCAGGGCCGAGAGCAGGGAAAACGAGGCCAGCGCCAGCACGATCGGTCCCGGGCAGATCTGGCGCAGCACCTGGCCGCCATCGAACTTCCACACCGGCACCAGATTGGCGATGTTGAACAGCGCGGCAAAACCGGCGAGCGTCGCCAGAAGGGCAGCAGTCAGCCTATGCCCCTCGCCGGACGCGAAGCCACTGGCGAAAATCAGCAGCGGCACCAGGAAAGCGGAAAAGCCGGCGCCCATCAGCGCCACGAAGGCGACCTCGAAGCGGCTGTCATAGGGCCGCCCGCCAATGGCGATGCCGCCGAGCAGCGGGATGAAGATCATCCGCGCCTTGCGGTGCCCGGTCAGCCGGAAGGCCGCCATATGGCCGAGCTCATGCAGGGCGACCACCGAGGTCAGGATCGCCGCCAGCGCAAAGCCACCGAGATTGAGCCCGAAGAACGGCCACAGGATGAAGGCCGACAGGACGGCAAAACCGACCTGGCTCAGCGGATGCTCGAACCAGCCGCCCTTGCGATACTGCCCGGTCTTCGCCCAGTGCTGCAGCTTGCCCAACTCGCGGCGCATGGCGAAGGTGCGGAACACCAGGAAGGCGACGCCGCGGTAGCGGTCGGTCTGGCTGAGCGTCACCCGCGTGCCAGCACCTTCCGGGACGAGTTCGGTGGTCTCGCAATAATCTTTCCAGAATGAAGCATCGAGCGCGGTGTCCTCGACGACGCGCATCGTGAAACGGCTGCCCTCGACGACGTCCTCGAAGCGCGACCTGCGCTCGATCGGCTGGCCGTCGCGGCCTTCCCAGGACAGAAGAATGCGGGCCGTGCCCTGCCCGTCCAGCGGCTCTGCCTTCAGGATCTCGCCGGACCAGCCGGCATCTCTGCCGAGCGGCCACAGCGCCTGCCAGAGGCGCTGCCTGTCCATGGCGACCACGCGGCTCAGCCGCACCGTGCGCAACCCGAGCGGCGCGGTCATCAAAAGGAAAATCAGTCCGAGATTACCGGCCACGAGAAAGGCCATGATGATCGGCGACACTTAGGCGGTTGCTCCCTGTCTTGGCAGGGCACCCTAGCGTCCTGGCGGCAAGAAAGGCTTAACGGCACAACGCCCTCCTGCCCGCCTTAAAACACTGCGGCGAACCGCAGGGACATCACATTGCGCCGATCCAGACGGCCATGGAAATAAGAAACGCACTCATGCACACCAACGAAACGACGTCCTGAACAAGATCGCCCATAACTCTCTCCTGTTGTTGCTATGTTCGTATTTTGTTCTAATTTTGTTCGAATGTCAACGATCGGAAAGCGGCATGCCGACCAATCCTGACAGCCGGTTTGGGCAGGGTTAAGAAAAGGTTGATGTGATGAGGGGACGGATCGTGCGGTGGAAGATATCCACTGCTTCATGTGACGGGTGATCGCGAATGTCGGCGCTGCCCCTCACCTGCCTGCCGGCATCCTCTCCCCGTATAGTGACGGGGAGAGGGGCGCAGTCATTGACAATTTCGCCAATCTCCAGCGTTGCAGAATTGAGCGCCAAGGGCGCGGCAGGCCTCTTTCTCCCCGTCACTATACGGGGAGAAATGTCCGGCAGGACAATGAGGGGCGGCGCTGCCTTCGGCGATCTTGCTTGATCTGGAGAACCTCACCAAGGACAAAACGGGCCACCATCCGCAGGCCCGCCTCACCAGAGTATCGCCATGCCCTACAGCGGCACCACTTTGCCATCCGCCAGCGTCACCCGCCTATCCATGCGCGAGGCCAGCTCGTGATTGTGGGTGGCGATCAGCGCCGCAAGGCCCGATTGCTTGACCAGTGCTCCCAGCGCCTCGAACACATAGGACGCGGTGACCGGGTCGAGATTGCCGGTCGGCTCGTCGGCGAGCAGCAGCAAGGGCGCGTTGGCCACCGCGCGCGCAATAGCGACGCGCTGCTGTTCGCCGCCGGATAGTTCCGACGGACGGTGCGACGCGCGCTTGCCGATCTGCATATAGTCGAGCAGCTGTGCCGCCCGCTCCGCCGCTTCCTTGCGCGACAGCCCCTTGATCAGCTGCGGCATCATGATGTTTTCGAGCGCCGAAAACTCCGGCAGCAGATGGTGGAACTGATAGACGAAGCCGACATCGTTGCGGCGGATCGCGGTGCGCTCGTCATCGGAGAGCCGTCCGCAGGCGCGCCCGGCCAGAATGACGTCGCCGGCGTCGGGGCGCTCGAGCAGGCCTGCGGTGTGCAGCAGCGTCGATTTGCCGGTGCCCGATGGCGCCACCAGCGCCACCATCTCGCCGCGCTTCAGCGAAAAGTCGGCGCCGTTCAAGATGGTGAGCTTGCGCGGCCCTTGCACGTAATGCCGCTCGACGCTCTTCAGTTCGATAATGATCTCGGACTTCATTCGTATCTCAAGGCCTCGACCGGATCGAGGCGGGCCGCCCGCCATGCTGGAAACACCGTCGCCAGGAAGGACAGGCCGAGCGCCATGAGGATGACGTAGGTCGTCTCGCGCGGGTCCATCTTTGCCGGCAACTGGCTGAGGAAATAGAGCTCGGGATTGAACAGCACCTTGCCGGTCAACCAGGAGAAGAACTGGCGGATGGATTCGATGTTGGTGCAGATGACGACGCCAAGCAGCACGCCGGCAATGGTGCCGGTGACACCGATCGCCGCCCCCGTCATCAGGAAGATGCGCAGGATGGCGCCGCGCGATGCGCCCATCGTGCGCAGGATGGCGATGTCGTGACCCTTGTCCTTCACCAGCATGATCAGGCCCGAAATGATGTTGAGCGCCGCCACCAGCACGATCAGCGTCAGGATCATGAACATGACGTTGCGCTCGACCTGCAGCGCGGAGAAGAACGTCTCGTTGCGCTGGCGCCAGTCGACCATGTCGATCGGCCGTTGCGCGGCCGCATCGACCAGCGGTTTCAGCGCGTCGACATCATCGGGATTGTCGACATAGATCTCGATCGTCTGCGCCCGGCCGTCCATGTTGAAATAGAGCTGTGCTTCGGAAAACGGCATGTAGACGATGGAGCTGTCATACTCCGACATGCCGACCTCGAAGATCGCCGCCACCTTGTAGCCCTTGAGCCGCGGCGTCGTGCCCATCGGTGTCGTGTCGCCGTCGGGCGAGATCAGCGTGATGGTGTCGCCGAGCACGAGGCCGAGATTCTCCGCCATGCGCTTGCCGATGGCGACGCCCTCGCCGGAATCGAAACCGTCAAGCGTGCCCTGCTTGACGTTCTTGGCGACGATGTCGATCTTTCCCAGGTCCTCGGCCCTGATACCGCGCACCAGCGCACCCATGCCGCCGCCGACATTGCCTTGCGCCAGCACCTGACCATCGATCAGCGGAATGGCGTATTTGATGCCCGGCACGCCGTTGATGCGGGCGGCGACCTGAGCGTAATCCTCCAGCGGCGAATCCAGCGGCTGCACGATCAGATGACCGTTGACGCCGAGGATGCGGGTCAAAAGCTCGGCCCGGAACCCGTTCATCACCGCCATGACGACGATCAGCGTGGCGACGCCCAGCATGATGCCGAGGAAGGAGATCGAGGCGATGACCGAGATCACCGTCTCCTTGCGGCGCGAGCGCAAATAGCGCCAGGCGACCATGCGTTCGAACATGGAAAACGGGCCAGCCACCGGCGACTTGCCGACCGGAGACTGGGCGACCGAAGGTTTCGCTGCCGCGGCTTCGCTCATGCGGTTGCACCGAAGCGTTTCTTGACGTCGGCGACCGGCAGCGTCTCGCGCTCGCCGGTCTTGCGGTTCTTGATCTCGATCTCGCCGGCGGCGACACCGCGCGGTCCGACGATCACCTGCCAGGGCAGGCCGATCAGGTCGGCGGTGGCAAACTTGCCGCCCGGCCGCTGGTCGGTGTCATCATAAAGCACGTCCTTGCCGGCGCCGGTAAAGGCGGAATAGAGTTCGGCGCAGACGCGGTCGCAATCGGCGTCGCCGACTTTCATGTTGATCACGCCGATGTCGAACGGCGCGACCGCTTCCGGCCAGATGATGCCGTTATCGTCATGGCTGGCCTCGATGATCGCCGCCACCAGGCGCGACGGACCGATGCCGTAGGAACCGGCGGAGACGAAATGATCCTTGCCGTCGGGCCCGGTCACCTTGGCGTTCATCGGCTTGGAATATTTGTCGCCGAAATGGAAGATGTGGCCGACCTCGATGCCGCGCGCCGAGACCCGGTCGGCTTCGCCGAGCTTGTCCCAGGCCGCCTCGTCATGCATCTCATCCGTGGCCGCGTAGGGTGTCGTCCACGTCTTGACGATGTCGGCGATCTCGCCGTCATTGGTAAAGTCGGTGTTTTCGCCGGGCACCTGGAGCGATAGATACGCGCGATTGCAATAGACTTGGCTCTCGCCGGTGTCGGCCAGGATGATGAATTCGTGGCTAAGATCGCCGCCGATCGGCCCGGTGTCGGCCCGCATCGGAATGGCCTGCAGGCCCATGCGCGTGAAGGTCCGCAGATACGACACGAACATCCTGTTATAGGCCGCTTTGGCGCCCTCGAAATCGAGGTCGAAGGAATAGGCATCCTTCATCAGGAATTCGCGTGAGCGCATGACGCCGAAACGCGGCCGCACCTCGTCGCGGAACTTCCATTGGATGTGGTAGAGGTTGAGCGGCAAATCCTTGTAGGACTTGACGTAAGCGCGCACGATCTCGGTGACCACTTCCTCATTGGTCGGCCCGTAAAGCATGTCGCGGTCCTGCCGGTCCTTGATGCGCAGCATCTCCTTGCCATAGTCGTCATAGCGGCCGCTTTCGCGCCACAGATCGGCCGACTGGATGGTCGGCATCAGGATTTCCAGGGCGCCGGCGCGGTTCTGCTCCTCGCGGATGATGCGGCAGACCTTGTCCAGAACCAGCTTGCCCAGCGGCAGCCAGGAAAAGCTGCCCTGCCCCTGCTGGCGGATCATGCCGGCACGCAGCATCAGCCGGTGCGAGACGATCTCGGCCTCGCGCGGATTTTCTTTCAGGATAGGCAGGAAAAACTGCGACAAACGCATGGACAGGTCCGTGAGAGAGGGGCTGCACCGGAATCGGCACGACTGGCTTGCTTGCCCCGGCTTCATAGCTATTTCATGACGGAATGGAAACCCGACCTGCCGCATCGGCCCGAAATCCGAAAAATCGATTCTGCTTCCAAACACCTTCGATTCGACAATGACAATTCTTGCTCGGAAAGTGACGGCTGGGCTTTGCGCGTCGCAAGGACGCAGCGCTCCTCACCGCAATATTGCCGCAAGCCAGCTGTTGTTCGTTTGGCAAGCAAAGCCTGCCGCACTATTGTGCAGTGCAGCACAGGATTGCCCGATTGCGGGCAAAATTCTGCGTGACAATTTCATCAGGGTTAGGCTAGTGTGCCCCGATAACCGAGAGGGTAGAGAAAAATCTGCTCTCCTACGCGGTCAAAGTCTTGGGAGGATGCGATCTAGGCGCGATCACTCGCTGCCGCCGGAAACCGGAAACAGATCGGAACGCGTTTAAATTGCAAGGCCTTGTGCCTTGCATTTTTTTTGCCCGATCATCCGGTTAGATCGAACTGTTCCCAAATCACATGAGCTTGAATCAGCCTGGTGCCGGGCCGTGATTCTATATTGGGAATAGATCTTGGCCGCCGCTGGTTGCTTGGCTCGCACCGGCGCACCGAAACTTGAATTCGGTGTTCCAAAATAGGCTCAAATAGCTGCCCGATCTTGTCGGCCGGAACAGGTTTAGTTAGCCGGTGCCTGGCTGGCTTCGGGGATGATGTGCGGGACTTCGTCGAGGCTGTAGCCCAGCCCGTGCGTCACGCCATAGAAAATGCCCATGACAACGGCCGTGACGATGGTGGTGCGGATCACGGCGCGCAGCATATGCGGCCCGCGCGGCGCGCTGGCAACCGTGCCCAGCGTCACGTCGTGATCGTCATCCTGCGTGCGCACCGAGAACGGCAGCACCATAAACAGCACCAGCCACCAGGTGATGAAGAACAGCGCCGCAAACGAAACCCAGCTCATGCCTGCTCCAGTTCGACCAGCGTGCCGAAGAAATCCTTGGGGTGCAGGAACAGCACCGGCTTGCCGTGGGCGCCGGTTTTGGGATTGCCGTCACCCAGCACACGCGCGCCGCTCGCCTTGAGATGGTCTCGCGCGGCAAGGATGTCGTCGACCTCATAGCAGACATGATGCATGCCGCCCGAGGGGTTTTTCTCGAGAAAGGCCGCGATCGGCGAGCCCTCGCCCAGCGGCTCAAGCAGTTCGATCTTGGTGTTGCCGACATCGACGAACACCACAGTGACGCCATGCTCCGGCAGCGCCTGTGGCGCGGTCACCCGCGCGCCAAGCGTATCGCGATAGGCGGCGATCGCCGCGGCCAGATCCGGCACGGCAAGCGCGACATGGTTCAGGCGTCCCAGCATGAATTGCTCCGCTTTAGGGGAGTAAGGCAGTAGGGCAGTACGGGAGTAGGGAAAAAGATAGAGCAACCGCCCGTTCTTCCCTACTCCCCTACTGCCTTACTCCCCTACTCCCTTGTTCGTCACCGGGTGACGAATACAGTCACCAGCGGCTTCTTGCCCCAGGCTTCGTTGGCGGCGCCGCGCACCGCGCGCCGCACCGCTTCCTGCACCATATCGAGGTCCTTGCGGCGCTGGCGCGGTATCGAATCCACCGCACCGACGGCCGCGTCGAGCATCAGATCTTCCATGTTGTCACCGCGGGCATCGGCCTCGGCGACGCCGATGGCGACCAGGTCGGGATCGCCGGCGAGCTCATACTTGTCGTCGAGCACGACATTGACCGCGACATGGCCGGCGAACGACAGCTTGCGCCGGTCGCGTATGCCCATCGCCTGGTCGGTGCCGATCAGGCGGCCGTCCTTGTAGATGCGGCCGAACGGCACCTGGTCGATGATGGTGGCGGGACCGGGCGCCAGCCGCAGCATGTCGCCGTCGCGCACCTGCGCCACCTGGCCGATGCCGGAGGTCGCCATCAGCGAGCCCTGCGCCACCAGATGCGCGGCTTCGCCATGCACGGGAACGCCGATTTGCGGCCGTACCCACTCATACATCTTGCGCAGTTCGCTACGGCGGGGATGGCCGGAGACATGCACCAGCGCGTCGCCGTCCTCGATGATCTTGATGCCGAGATCGATGAGGCGGTTCTTGATCTCGAGGATCGCCTTCTCGTTGCCGGGAATGGTGCGCGAGGAAAACACCACCGTGTCGCCCGCCGTCAGCGATACCGATTTCATCTCGTCACGCGACAGTTTGGCCAGTGCTGCCAGCGCCTCGCCCTGGCTGCCGGTGCAGATGATGACCAGGTTCTCGCGCGGGATGAAGCCGAAATCCTCCTCGGCGATGAACTCCGGCAACCCGTCCATGTAGCCGAGCTCGCCGGCGACATCGATGACGCGCTTCAGCGAGCGCCCGAGCACCAGGCACTGCCGGCCGGCATCGCGCGCCGCCTTGGCGATCGAGACGATGCGCCCGACATTGGAGGAGAAGGTGGTGACCGCGACCCGGCCGACGGCGCTCTGGATGACGCCCCTCAGCCCCTCGCCCACCGCCACTTCCGACGGCGATTCGCCTTCGCGCAGCGCATTGGTCGAATCGCAGACCAGCGCCAGCACACCCTTGTCGCCATAGGCACGGAAGCGCGCCTCGTCGGTTTTCGGTCCTATCGTCGGCTCCGGATCGATCTTCCAGTCGCCGGTGTGGATGACGGTGCCAACCGGCGAGGTGATCGCCAGCGACATCGGCTCGGGGATGGAGTGCGCCACCGGAATGGCCTCGATCGAGAACGGGCCGACTGTGAATGTTTCGCCTGCCCGGTAGATCGTCACCGGGATCTTCGGCGCGCCGTGCTCGCCCTGCCGCTTGGCGTCCAGCAGGCCGGCGCTGAACGGCGTCATCCACACCGGCGCCTTCAGCTTCGGCCAGGTGTCGAGCAGCGCGCCATAATGGTCTTCATGCGCGTGGGTGATGATGATGCCGCGCAGATTGGCGAGATTTTCCTCGATGAAGCGCGTGTCCGGCAGCACCAGGTCAACGCCGGGCAGGCTGGCATCAGGGAAGGTCACGCCGACATCGATGACGATCCATTCGCGCGCACTGGGCGGCCCGTAGCCGTAAAGGGCGAAGTTCATGCCGATCTCGCCGACGCCGCCGAGCGGCACGAAAACGAGTTCGGCGTTTTGCGCTTTCGCCATCAATTTTCCCTTCCCGGCCTTTGCGGCCAGCCCCTAAACCTTTGCCGACGCGACCGCGCCGAAATGCACGTCGCCGGCGGCGATCGTATGAATTTTCCCCTCATCGTCGCGGATCACGAAACGGCAATCCTCGTCAATGGTCTCAAACGTACCGCGCACCACATTCCCGTCAATCCTGACAGCAACCTCGCCACCAAGCCCCGCCGCGCGCGCCAGCCAGCGCCGCCTTATGGCGTCGAGCCCGCGTCCTTCATCCCACAGCCGAGCATTGTCGCTCCAGGCATCCGACAGCGCCAAAAACACCGTTTCGGCATCGCATGTAGCACCCAGCGCCTGAAGCGATGTCGCCGGATACGGCAAATCCGGCGGATGCGCCACCACATTGACGCCGATGCCGACCGCTACGGCAAAACGACCGCCGTCAAGAATGGCCGATTCCAGCAGGATGCCGGAGAGTTTGGCGCCGGAGGCGAGCACGTCGTTCGGCCATTTCAGTTCGAAGCGGTTTTTGCCCTGGCTGGCACCGTCGAGGCCGATGGCGATCCTGCCCTTCGGCACCACGGCGTCGAGCGCGTCGGCCAGCGACAGGCCGGCAACGAAACCCAGCGTCGCGGCGACACGCAACTCACCGCCGGTAATGACGAGCAATGTCGCTGCCAGATTGCCTTCGGGCGATACCCAGGCCCGGCCGCGGCGGCCGCGCCCGCTTTCCTGTTTCTTGGAAACGACCCACAATTTGCCGGGGTCACCTGCCCGCGCATGGTCGAGCGCCACCGTATTGGTGGAGCCGATACTGTCATGGGCCTCGAGCCGGAACCCTTCCGTCTCAGAGGTTGGAGCCAGCCGAAATGCCATCCGGTCAGAAAAATGTCTTGGCGGCGGCTTCGGCGTAGGTCGCGATCGGACCGCCGATCAGCACATAGAACAGCACGAAGGCGCCGGAGACGCCGAGCACGAGGCGCAGCTCGACGGCCATCGGCACGAAGCCGCCGGCCGGTTCGTCGAACCACATGATCTTGATGATGCGCAGATAGTAGAAAGCGCCCACGACCGAGGCCAGCACGCCGATGATCGCCAGCGCGTAAAGATTGGCGTTGACGGCGGCGAGGAAGACGTACCACTTCCCCCAGAAGCCGGCGAGCGGCGGGATGCCGGCCAGCGAGAACATCAGGATGGTCAGGATCGTGGCCATGATCGGGTTGGTCGACGACAGGCCGGCCAGATCGCTGATCTGCTCGACATTGCCTTCCTTGCGCCGCATGGCGAGGATGAAGGCAAAGGTGCCGAGCGTCATCACCAGGTAGATCAGCATGTAGATGGCGACGCCGCGCACGCCGGCCTGGCTGTTGGCGGCAAGGCCGACCAGCGCATAGCCCATATGGCCGATCGAGGAATACGCCATCAGCCGCTTGATGTTGGTCTGGCCGATGGCCGCGAATGCGCCGAGCGCCATCGAGGCGATCGAGATGAAGACGATGATCTGCTGCCAGTCGGCCGCGATCGGCTTGAAGGCGCCCATGGTGACGCGCACGATCAGCGCCATCGCCGCCATTTTGGGGGCTGCCGCCAGGAAGGCCGTGACCGGTGTCGGCGCGCCTTCATAGACGTCGGGCGTCCACATGTGGAACGGCACTGCCGAAATCTTGAAGGCAAGGCCGGCCAGAACGAAGACCAGGCCGACGACGAGGCCAAGCTGACGCTCGCCGCTGCTGAGAGCCGAGGCGATCTCCTGGAAGCCGACATTGCCGGTGTAGCCGTAGACCAGACTGATGCCGTAGAGCAGCATGCCCGACGACAGTGCGCCCAGCACAAAGTATTTCAGGCCGGCCTCGGTCGAACGCAGATTGTCACGGTTGATCGCCGCCAGCACATAGATCGCAAGCGACTGCAGTTCGAGGCCGAGATAGAGGCCGATCATGCCATTGGCCGAGATCATCAGCATCATGCCGAGCGTGCACAGCAGGATGAGCACGGGGTATTCGAACTTGTCGAAATGCTCCTGCTTGGCAAAGCGCATCGACATCACCAGCGTCACCGCCGAGCCGATCAGCGCCAGCACCTTCATGAAGCGGGAAAACGGATCCTGGATAAAGGCATTGCCATAGGCGCTGCCCTGCCCGGTGGAAAAGACCAGCCAAAGGCCTGATATGACCAGCACGGCGACGGCAAGGCCGGTCACCAGGTTGACTGCGTTGGCGCGCGAATAGGCGCCGACCATCAGGAGCGCCAGCGCGCCGATGGCGAGGATCAGCTCCGGCGTCGAGAGCGACAGGCTGGCGTAAAGGTCCGGCGTCATGGTTCGCAAAACCCTTGGTTAGTTCGCCGCCGCGGTCTGCGCGGCGCCGATGGATGCAGTGACATTGGTGACGAGCGCCTTGACCGACTGGGCCGTGGCATCGAAGACCGGGGCGGGATAGACGCCGAAGAAGATGACCAGCACGACCAGCGGGTAGATGATCGCCTTCTCGCGCGTCGACAGGTCGAGCAGGCCCTTCAGGCTTTCCTTGGTCAGCGCGCCGAAGATCACCCGGCGATAAAGCCAGAGCGCGTAGGCAGCCGACAGGATGACGCCGGTGGCGGCGAAGAACGCCACCCAGGTGTTGACCCGGAACACGCCGAGCATGGTCAGGAATTCGCCGACGAAGCCTGACGTACCGGGCAGGCCGACATTGGCCATGGTGAAGATCAGGAACACGGTGGCGTATTTCGGCATGTTGTTGACCAGCCCGCCATAGGCGGCGATCTCACGCGTGTGCATGCGGTCATAGATGACGCCTACGCACAGGAACAGCGCGCCCGAGACGAGGCCGTGGCTGAGCATCTGGAAGATCGCGCCCTGCACGCCTTCCTGGTTCATGGCGAAAATGCCCATGGTGACGAAGCCCATATGGGCGACGGACGAATAGGCGATCAGCTTCTTCATGTCCTCCTGCATCAGCGCCACCAGCGAGGTGTAGATGATGGCGACGACCGACAGCGTGAACACCAGCGGTGCGAACATTTCAGATGCCAGCGGGAACATCGGCAGCGAGAAGCGCAGGAAGCCGTACCCGCCCATTTTCAGGAGAATGCCCGCCAGGATCACCGAACCTGCCGTTGGCGCCTCGACGTGCGCGTCGGGCAGCCAGGTGTGCACCGGCCACATCGGCATCTTCACCGCGAAGGAGGCGAAGAAGGCGAGCCACAGCCATGTCTGCATATTGGCCGGGAAGTTGTGCGTCAGCAGCGTCGGGATGTCGGTGGTGCCGGCCTGGAAGAACATCGCCATGATGGCCAGCAGCATCAGCACCGAGCCAGCCAGCGTATAGAGGAAGAACTTGAACGAGGCGTAGACGCGGCGCTTGCCGCCCCAGACGCCGATGATGATAAACATCGGGATCAGGCCGGCCTCGAAGAAGACGTAGAACAGCACGATATCCAGTGCGCAGAACACGCCGATCATCAGCGTTTCGAGCAGCAGGAAGCAGATCATGTAGGCCTTGACGCGCTTGTCGATCGCTTCCCACGACGCCAGGATGCAGAGCGGCATCAGGAACGTCGTCAGGATGACGAACAGCATCGAAATGCCGTCGACGCCCATATGGTAGGAAATGCCCGAATCCAGCCAAGCGAACTTCTCGACGAACTGGAAGCCGGCCTGTGAATTGTCGAAGCCGGTCCAGATGAACAGCGAGATGATGAAGGTGAACGCCGTGGTCAGGAACGCGATGGCGCGAATGTTGCGGCGTGCGTTTTCGCTGTCGTCCCGGATGAACAGGATCAGCAGCACACCCACCAGCGGCAGGAAGGTGACCAGCGAGAGGATTGGCCAGGCGGTCATCAGAGCATCATCCAGGTGACGAGTGCAGCCACACCGATCAGCATGGCGAAGGCATAGTGATAGAGGTAGCCGGTCTGCAGCTTGACGACGCGGTTGGTGACATCGACAACGCGCGCCGAAATACCGTCCGGACCGAGCCCGTCAATGATGGCGCCGTCGCCGGTCTTCCACAGGAAGTGACCGACACGCTTGGCGGGCCGCACGAACAGGAAGTCGTAGAGCTCGTCGAAATACCATTTGTTGAGCAGGAAGGCGTAGAGCCCACGATGCTGCGCGGCGAGATTGACCGGCATTTCCGGCGAGCGGATGTAGAACTTCCAGGCCAGCGCGAAACCGATCAGCATGGCGATGAAGGGCGACAGCTCGACCCACAGCGGCAGTTCATGGATGTCGTGCAGGATGTGGTTGTTCGGCAGCGTGAACAGCGACGCCTTCCAGAATTCGGCATAGCCCTCGCCGATAAAGGCGTCGTGGAAGATGACGCCGGCAAACAGCGCGCCGACCGCCAGGATGAACAGCGGCACCAGCATCACCGGCGGCGATTCATGGACGTGGTGCATGACCTCATGGCTCGCCCGCGGCTTGCCGTGGAAGGTCATGAAAATCAGCCGCCAGGAATAGAACGAGGTGAAGCAGGCGGCGATGACCAGCAGGATGAAGGCGAGGCCGGCGACCGAATTGTGCCCGGCAAAGGCGCTCTCGATGATGGCGTCCTTGGAGAAGAAGCCGGCGGTGCCGATGACCGTCACCGGAATGCCGACGCCGGTCAGCGCCAGAGTGCCGATCACCATCATCCAGTAGGTCTTCGGGATGAGCTTGCGCAGGCCGCCCATCTTGCGCATGTCCTGCTCGTCGGAAACGGCGTGGATGACCGAGCCGGAACCGAGGAACAGCAGCGCCTTGAAGAAGGCATGCGTGAACAGGTGGAAGATGGCGGCGCCATAGGCGCCGACGCCGAGCGCCACGAACATGTAGCCGAGCTGCGAGCAGGTCGAATAGGCGATGACGCGCTTGATGTCGTTTTGCACCAGGCCGACGGTCGCCGCGAAGAAGGCGGTGAAGGCGCCGATGAAGGTCACCACCGTAAGCGCCGAATGCGACAATTCGAACAGCGGCGATAGGCGCGCCAGCATGAACACGCCGGCCGTCACCATGGTGGCGGCGTGGATGAGCGCGGAGACCGGTGTCGGGCCTTCCATGGCGTCCGGCAGCCAGGTGTGTAGCGGCACCTGCGCCGACTTGCCCATGGCGCCCATGAACAAGAGCAGGCAGACGATGGTCATGGCCGAGTGTTTGTCGAGCGAATAGCCAAGGAAGTTGAGCACAGCGGCGCCGTGCTCAGCGCCTTCGGCCGGAATGAATGTCGCGGCATTGGCAAAGATGGTGCCGAGATTGACCGAGCCGAACAGAACGAAGACGCCGAAAATGCCGAGCGCGAAGCCGAAATCGCCGACGCGGTTGACGACGAAGGCCTTGATGGCGGCGGCATTGGCCGACGGCTTCTTGTACCAGAAGCCGATCAGCAGATAGGAGGCGAGACCGACGCCTTCCCAGCCGAAGAACATCTGCACCAGATTGTCCGATGTCACCAGCATCAGCATGGCGAAGGTGAACAGCGACAGATAGGCGAAGAAGCGCGGCCGGTTCGGGTCGTGGTGCATGTAGCCGATCGAATAGATGTGGACCAGCGCCGACACCGTGTTGACCACCACCAGCATGACCACGGTCAGCGTATCGATGCGGAGCGCCCAATTGGCGTCGAGCCCGCCCGACTGGATCCAGCGCAGCACCGGCACGGTGAACACTTCGCCCTCGCCGAAACCGACGGAGAAGAAGGCGACCCAGGACAGCACGGCCGAAATCACCAGGAAGCCCGAGGTGATGTATTCCGAGGCCTTGGCGCCGAGCGAATTGCCGAACAGGCCGACGATCAGGAAGCCAAGCAGCGGAAGGAAGACGATCGCTTGATACATGTTAGCCCCGTCAACCCTTCATCTGGTTCACGTCTTCGACCGCGATCGAGCCGCGGTTGCGGAAGAAGACGACGAGAATGGCAAGACCGATGGCGGCTTCAGCGGCCGCGACGGTCAGCACGAACAGCGCGAACACCTGGCCGACCAGATCACCCAATGCCGCCGAGAAGGCGACGAAATTGATGTTGACCGCCAACAGGATCAGCTCGATCGACATCAGGATGACGATGATGTTGCGGCGGTTGAGGAAGATGCCGAACACGCCGAGCGTGAACAGGATCGCCGATACGGTCAAATAATGTGCGATGCCGACGACCATCTCAGAGCCCCTCGCCCGACTTGACCTTGCGGATTTCCATGCCCGTTGCCGGCGTGCGGCCGACCTGGGCTGCGATCGACTGCCGCTTGACCCCTTCCTTGTGGCGCAGCGTCAAGACGATGGCACCGATCATGGCGACCAGCAGCACGAGGCCCGAAATCTGGAAGTAGTAGAGGTAGTCCGTATAGAGGATGTCGCCGAGCGCGGCTGTGTTGGTCCGCGTGGCCAGATCCGGGATCGGCTTTGAGACCGTCGAGGCCAGCTGCGGCGCAAACGTGTAGCCGCCGAGCACCACGATCAGCTCCGCTGCCAGGATCAGCCCGACCAGCGCGCCGATCGGCGCATATTGCAGGGCGCCGGTCTTCAATTCGGCAAAGTCGACATCGAGCATCATGACGACGAACAGGAACAGCACCATGACCGCGCCGACATAGACGACGAGCAGGATCATCGCCAGGAACTCGGCGCCGGTCAGCATGAACAGGCCGGCGGCGTTGAAGAAGGTCAGGATCAGGAACAGCACGGAATGCACGGGGTTGCGCGACGAAATGACCATGAAGGCCGACGCCACCGCGACAAAGGCGAAGAGATAGAAAAAGGCCGCCTCTAGTCCACTCAACATTGGGGATCCCCCGGGTTCCTGTCCAAACAGGACATTCGTCCTGTTTGATTTCTGCGACCGCCTCCGGTCGTCAAGTTGCGTTGTCCTTAGACGAGGCCCCTCGCCCCGTCCATGCGTCAAATGTCAGCGGTAAGGCGAGTCCAGCGAGATGTTGCGCGCCAGTTCGCGCTCCCACCTGTCGCCATTCGCCAGCAGCTTGTCCTTGTCGTAGTAAAGCTCCTCGCGCGTCTCCGTCGCGAATTCGAAATTCGGCCCCTCGACGATGGCGTCGACCGGGCAGGCTTCCTGGCAAAAGCCGCAATAGATGCACTTCACCATGTCGATGTCGTAGCGCACCGTGCGGCGGGTGCCGTCATTGCGGCGCGGGCCGGCCTCGATGGTGATGGCCTGCGCCGGGCAGATCGCTTCGCACAGCTTGCAGGCGATGCAGCGTTCCTCGCCATTGGGATAACGGCGCAGCGCATGCTCGCCACGGAAGCGCGGGCTGGTCGGCCCCTTTTCGTGCGGATAGTTGATCGTCTCCTTCGGCGCGAAGAACTGGCGCATCGACAGGAAGAAGGCGCTGACGAAATCCTGCAGCAGCAGCGACTTTGCGGCTTGGCCAAGAGCGGACATCACGCAAACCCCGTGATCTTGAGGAAGGCTGCGGTGGCGACCACCATGAACAGCGAGATCGGCAGGAAAACTTTCCAGCCAAGGCGCATCAGCTGGTCGTAGCGGTAGCGCGGCACGAAGGCCTTCACCATCGAGAACATGAAGAACATCAGGCAGATCTTGAGCACGAACCAGATCACGCCGGGCACCCAAGTGAACGGCGCGAAGTCGAACGGAGGCAGCCAGCCGCCGAGGAACAGGATGGTGGCCAGCGCGCACATCATCACCACGGCGACGTATTCGCCGAGGAAGAACAGCAGGAACGGCGTCGAGGAATATTCGACCATGTGGCCGGCAACCAGCTCCGACTCGGCTTCGACAAGGTCGAAGGGCGGGCGGTTGGTCTCGGCCAGCGCCGAGATGAAAAAGATGACGAACATCGGGAACAGCGCCAGCCAGTGCCAGTCAAGGAAGCTGTTGGGCAGGCCAAGCTTGGTGCCCAGCCCGTCCTGCTGCGACATGACGATGTCGGTCAGGTTGAGTGAGCCGACGCAGAGCAGCACGGTGACGATGACGAAGCCGATCGAGACTTCGTAGGAGACCATCTGGGCTGCCGAGCGCAGCGCGCCGAGGAACGGATATTTCGAGTTCGATGCCCAGCCGCCCATGATCACGCCGTAGACCTCAAGCGAGGAGATGGCGAAGACGTAGAGAATGCCGACATTGACGTTGGCGACCGCCCAGCCGGCGTTGACGGGAATGACCGCCCAGGCCGAGATCGCCAGCACCGCCGACACCAGCGGCGCCAGCAGGAAAACGCCCTTGTTGGCGCCGGACGGAATGACCGGCTCCTTGAAGACGAACTTCAAAAGGTCCGCGAAAGCCTGCAGCGTGCCCCACGGGCCGACGACGTTCGGGCCGCGGCGCAGCTGCACCGCCGCCCAGATCTTGCGGTCGGCGTAAAGCAGATAGGCAACCGCGATCAGCAGAACGACGATCAGCACGACCGACTTCAACAGGATGATCAGCGCCGGCAGCACGTAGAAGGAGAAGAAAGTGTCCATGTCTACTCTGCCGCCTGCCTGAAGCCGTTTTTCGCCAGCGCCGAGCATTCCGCCATGACGGCGGAGGCCCGCGCGATCGGGTTGGTCAGATAGAAATCCTGGACCGGCGAGGTGAAAATGCCCTTGTTCAGCCGCCCGCCGAGCTTCGCCACCTTGGCGATGTGGTCGGCATTGCCTGGCTCGACATGGTCGATGCGGGCGAGATGCGGGTATTCGCCATACAGTTTGGCGCGCAGCTGCTGCAGCGAATCGAACGGCAGTTTCTTGCCCAGCACATCCGACAGTGCCCTGAGAATCGCCCAGTCCTCGCGCGCATCGCCCGGCGCGAAGCCGGCGCGGTTGGTCTGCTGCACGCGGCCCTCGGTGTTGACGTAGGTGCCTGACTTCTCAGTGTAGGCAGCGCCCGGCAGGATGACATTGGCGCGGTGCGCGCCGGCATCGCCATGGGTGCCGACATAGACGACGAAGGCGCCGCCGGTCTTCGACATGTCGATCTCGTCGGCGCCGAGCAGGAACAGTACATCGCTCTCGCCCAGCATGCCGGCGACATTCTTGCCGCCCTCGCCCGGCACGAAGCCGACATCGAGACCGCCGACGCGGGCAGCCGCATTGTGCAGCACGGCAAAGCCGTTCCAATCGGCGCGGGCAGCGTTGACGGCCGTGGCGAGCTTCGCCGCCTGGCCGAGTATCGCAGCGCCATCAGCACGCGACAGCGCGCCCTGGCCGACAATGATCAGCGGATGCGTCGCCTTCTGCAGCACCTGGAAGAACTTGCCATTGCCGTCAGCCAGGTCCTTCAGCGATTCCGGGCCGGCGCCGAGCTGCTCATAGTCATAGCGTGTGTCGCCGACTTCGCCGATGACGCCGACCGGCAGATTGCCGATGCGCCAGCGCTTGCGGATGCGGGCATTGAGCACCGAAGCCTCGTAACGCGGATTGGCGCCGATGATCAGCACCGCATCGGCCTGCTCGATGCCTTCGATGGTCGGATTGAAGATGTAGCTGGCGCGGCCGAGAGCCGGATCGAGTGCGGCGCCATCCTGGCGGCAATCGGTGTTCTTCGAGCCCAGCGAAGCCATAAGCTGCTTCAGAGCATAGATCTCTTCAACCGCGGCGAGATCGCCGGCAATGGCGCTGATCTTCTCGGGCGCAGCTTTGGAGACCGCATCCTTGATCGCTGCAAACGCTTCGGCCCAGCTGGCCGGCGCCAGCTTGCCGTCCTTGCGCACATAGGGGCGGTCGAGGCGCTGTGTGCGCAACCCGTCCCAGATGAAGCGGGTCTTGTCGGAAATCCACTCTTCGTTCACCGCCTCGTTGACGCGCGGCAGGATGCGCATAACCTCGCGGCCACGGCTATCGACGCGGATCGCCGAGCCGACCGCGTCCATCACGTCGATGGATTCGGTCTTGGTCAGCTCCCACGGCCGCGCCTGGAAGGCGAAGGGCTTCGAGGTCAGCGCGCCGACCGGGCAAAGGTCGATGACATTGCCCTGCAGCTCCGAAGTCATCGCGCTTTCGAGATAGGTGGTGATCTCGGCATCTTCACCGCGGCCGATCAGGCCAAGCTCGGAAATGCCGGCGACTTCGGTGGTGAAGCGGACGCAGCGCGTGCAGTGGATGCAGCGGTTCATCACCGTCTTGACCAGCGGGCCGATATACTTGTCTTCGACCGCGCGCTTGTTTTCCTGGTAGCGCGAGGAATCGACGCCGAAGGCCATCGCCTGGTCCTGCAAGTCGCATTCGCCGCCCTGGTCGCAGATCGGGCAATCCAGCGGATGGTTGATCAGCAGGAACTCCATCACGCCTTCGCGGGCCTTCTTGACCATCGGCGTGTTGGTGAAGATTTCAGGCGCCTCGCCATTCGGGCCCGGGCGCAGGTCGCGCACATTCATGGCGCAGGATGCCTGCGGCTTGGGCGGCCCGCCCTTCACCTCGATCAGGCACATGCGGCAATTGCCGGCGATCGACAACCGCTCATGGAAGCAGAAGCGCGGCACTTCCGCTCCGGCGTCCTCGGCCGCCTGCAGCAGCGTGTAGTGGTCGGGTACAGTGATCTCTTTCCCGTCGACCTTGAGCTTTGCCATCAATTGCCCCCGGCGGTCTTCGCCGTCTCATATGCCTGAAACAGATCGCTCAGCCTGATGCCATTGATCATCGTGCCGGCGATTTCAGCGTTTTCTATCTTCAAATTGCTCATGTTCAAATTGCTGAAAGATGCATTCGAAAGCTTTGCGTCTTTCACCTGGGCCACCGACAGGTCGACGTTGTGAAACTGCGTGTTGGACAGGTTCACATCGTCAAATCTGGAGTTGCTGACGATGGCATTGCGCACATCGAGAACATCACGCCTGTCGTGGATCTCCATGCCGCCCCCTACCTCTTCGCCTTGGCGGCCAGCGTCAGCGCCGCCGCCTGGCGGGTCCACTCGTCGCGGCCGATGCGGCCCGCGAGCGACAAATAATCCTCGACCCAGGCGATCTCTTCGGGCGTCCATGCCGCGATCTGGGCGTAGGTCCAGATGCCGAGGCCGTTCAGCACCTTTTCCAGCTTCGGCCCGACGCCGGTTATCGCCTTGAGATCCGAGGGCTTGGCCGGACGCGCCATCGTCTTGGGCTGCCTGAAATCCTCCGGCATCAACCCGGTCGTCGCGCCGTCCGCAACAGCATCGGCCTTGTCCGGTTCGGCATCGACAGTGCGGGCGGCGATGTCGGTCACATCCTGGGCAAAATTCTGCGCTTCGGCGATCAAGGTCTTGGTCGCCGCGCGCGCCTTGGTGGCGGGGGCGGTCTCGGAATTGCTTTCGTCGATGACGGGTCGGAAAAGCCGCTGCGACGCCTCGGCAGCACCCGTCATTGCGCCAAGCCAGACGCCAAAGGCGTGGTTGGCAAGGCCGAAGCCAAGCGCCGACATGGCGGCTGCACCCGCGACTGGATGCGCGAGAAGGTTGACGGCGCTGGCCATCTCCTTCGGCATCATCCTGGTCAAATCCTGGTTCATCTTCTCAAGCTGGTCCAAATTGGGCATCAAAGGGTTCGAATACGGCGCCATAGAAATCTCCTGGTCGTTTCTTCGCTTGCCCCACCCCGGTATTCTCAATTCGGGCCCTTGCCCGTAATTCCAATTCGGGCCCTTGCCCGTAGTTCTCAATTCGGGCTCTTGCCCGTAATTCATTCGGGCTTTCGCCCGCATTCCAAAGTCGTCGTCTATTCCGCCGCCACCATCACCGGCTCGGCCCGGTGCGCATTGCGGGAAAACTCGTCGATGCGCCGCTCCACCTCGCCGCGGAAATGCCGCATCAGGCCCTGGATCGGCCATGCCGCCGCATCGCCCAGCGCGCAGATCGTGTGGCCTTCCACCTGCTTGGTGACGTCGAGCAGCATGTCGATCTCGCGCTTCTGCGCCTCGCCGCGCACCAGCCGCTCCATCACCCGCCACATCCAGCCGGTGCCTTCCCGGCACGGCGTGCACTGGCCACAGCTCTCGTGCTTGTAGAAATAAGACAGCCGGGCGATCGCCTTCACGACATCGGTCGACTTGTCCATGACAATGACAGCCGCCGTGCCGAGGCCGGATTTGAGGTCGCGCAAGGCGTCGAAATCCATCGGCGTGTCGATGATCTGCTCAGCCGGCACCAGCGGCACCGAAGCGCCGCCAGGAATGACGGCGAGCAGATTGTCCCAGCCGCCGCGAATGCCGCCGCAATGCGTATCGATCAGCTCGCGGAACGGAATCGACATCGCCTCTTCGACGGTGCACGGATTGTTGACGTGGCCCGAGATGCAAAACAGCTTGGTGCCGACATTGTTGGGTCGGCCGAAGGACGAGAACCAGGCAGCGCCACGGCGCAGGATGGTCGGCGCCACGGCGATGGACTCGACATTGTTCACGGTTGTCGGGCAACCATACAAGCCGACATTGGCCGGGAATGGCGGCTTCAGCCGGGGCTGGCCCTTCTTGCCTTCGAGGCTTTCGAGAAGTGCTGTTTCCTCGCCGCAGATATAGGCGCCGGCGCCGTGATGCATGTAGATGTCGAAATCATAGCCGGACGTGTTGTTCTTGCCGATCAGCTTGGCCTCATAGGCCTCGTCGATGGCGCGCTGCAGCGCCTCGCGCTCGCGGATGAACTCGCCGCGCACATAGATGTAGGCGGCGATCGCGCCCATGGCGAAGCCGGCGATGAACGACCCCTCGACCAGCGTGTGCGGGTCGTTGCGCAAAATGTCGCGGTCCTTGCACGTGCCAGGCTCGGATTCGTCAGCGTTGACAACGAGATAGCTCGGCCTTCCGTCGCTCTGCTTGGGCATGAACGACCATTTCAAACCGGTCGGGAAGCCGGCGCCGCCGCGGCCGCGCAGGCCCGACGCCTTCATCTCGTTGACGATCCATTCGCGCCCCTTGGCAATGATGCCGGGCGTGTTGTCCCACGCGCCGCGCGCCATGGCGCCGGCCAGCGACTTGTCGAACAGGCCGTATATGTTGTTGAAGATGCGGTCTTTGTCGGCCAGCATGACTTACCTCTTTCCCCGCAAGACGATCGAGAACCACACCAGCACGCCTATGCCGGTTGCGGCCATCGATTCCAGAGAATCCGAAAACGGCACTTCGACGAGGCGCCGCAGCCCTTCCAAAAGAATGTTGGCAGCGACGATGCAGACAACGCCGATGACAATGCTGCGCAGCGTCAGCAAGGATCCGGTGTTTTGCGCTTCAGCCATCAGCGTGGCTCCTTGCCGAAGACGCGGATGTATTCGGCGACGCCGCCCTTGGCGAGCGCCTTGGCCTGCTTGACCCAGTCGTCGCGGTCGATACGGCCGTGGAAAGCGAGATAGCCGTCCACCCAGTCGCGTTCGGCCTTCTTCCACGAAGCCACCTGCGCGAAG
The DNA here is from genome assembly GCA_900472295.1 of Hyphomicrobiales bacterium. Lineage (GTDB taxonomy): Bacteria > Pseudomonadota > Alphaproteobacteria > Rhizobiales > Rhizobiaceae > Mesorhizobium. The sequence goes on from UCIA01000002.1 coordinate 849,997, forward strand.
GTGAAAATACCCAGCGAATGCAGGACGCCCTCGATCTTCGGGCCGACGCCCGAGATCAGCTTGAGATCGTCGACCGCAGCCGGCCTGGCGATGCCGGCCGGACGGTTCTTGTCCTCGAGCGACGGTTTTGCCGGCTTGGCGGCGGGCTTTGCCGCAGCTGCTGGCGCCTTGGCCGCAGGCGCCTTGGCTTCCGGCGCCGTAAAGGCGGCAACCGGCGTGACTGTGGTCTTCGGACCATTGCGCTGCTTGGCGACTTTCTCGACTGCTGGCGCCGCGGTGTTGGCGTTGGCCGCTGAATGGGCCGGGGCCGAGACGCTTGCCGCTTTTTCGGCAGCCGGAGCGACCTTTGCCGCCGAGGGCGACTTCAGCGCCGGGCTGGTTTCGGGCGCGTCGGTCTTCGGCTTGCCGGCGTTCGACGGCGCAACTGCGACCGGTGCCGGCGCCGCAGCAACGGCTGCCGGCGCGGCGGAGGATGTCTCGGCAGCCGGCGCCGCCTGGGCGGCCTTGGTCGCCGCCTTGGCTTCCTTGTCGCGGGTTGCCTTCAAGATTGCCTTTTCGCTTTTCAGCGTCGTCAGGCCTGGCGTCGGCTCCGACCCGCTACGGCCATTCTGCGGCCCGGGATTGACCTCGGCGCCCTTGCCGGCGCCGTAGAGATCGATGATCTCTTCAAGCCGCTCCGGCGTCAGGTCCTCGAACGTGTCCTTGAAAATCATCACCATTGGCGCGTTGACGCAGGCGCCGAGGCATTCGACCTCCTCCCACGACAGCGTGCCCTTGTCGTTGGTGTGGAACTGATCGTGATGGATTTTCGAGCGGCAGACATCCATCAGCGCTTCGGAACCGCGCAGCATGCAGGGCGTGGTGCCGCATACCTGGATATGGGCACGCGTGCCGACCGGGTTGAGCTGGTACTGGGTATAGAAGGTCGCGACCTCGAGCCCGCGAATGCGCGGCATGCCGAGCATGTCCGAAATGGTCTCGATCGCCGCCTTGGTGACCCAGCCTTCCTGCTCCTGCGCAATCATCAGGAGCGGAATGATCGCCGACTGCTCGCGGCCTTTCGGGTATTTCTTGATCCATTGCTTTGCCACGGCCGCATTCGCCCGGTTGAAGGCGAAGGAGGCTGGCTGGACGCTGGCTTCTGCGAGACGGCGGACTGACATTCAGAATGACCTAGTGAACAGGCTTGCAATACTGCGTGGCGACGTCGCCGGAGGTCTTGCTCTCGGCGGCGAAGCACATGACGACCGCGTCGCCCTTCTGCAGGACTAGGCCGGGGCCGGCATTGCTCGGGAAGGCAGCCTTGACCTCATAGCCTTCCTTGAGCAGCGAATCGACGGTCACACCCTGCTGCGCGTGGGCAACGGAAGCGGCCGACACGGCCAGCAAAAGAGCGATTGCAATGCGTTTCATCGATCAACCTCCCCAAAAACGATATCGAGCGAACCCAGGACGGCGGTGACGTCGGCCAGCATGTGGCCGCGGCAAAGGAAATCCATGGCCTGCAGGTGCGCGAAGCCAGGCGCGCGCAGCTTGCAGCGATACGGCTTGTTGGTGCCGTCGGAGACGAGATAGACGCCGAACTCGCCCTTCGGCGCCTCCACGGCGGCATAAACCTCGCCCGCCGGCACGCGATAGCCTTCGGTGTAGAGCTTGAAGTGATGGATCAGCGCTTCCATCGAACGTTTCATCGCCTGGCGCTTCGGCGGCACCACCTTGCCGTCGAGGTTCGACACCGGCCCGGTGAGTTCCTTGCCGAGCAACAGGTCGACGCACTGGCGCATGATTCTCGCCGACTGGCGCATCTCTTCCATGCGCACGAGGTAACGGTCGTAGCAGTCGCCGTTCTTGCCGATCGGGATGTCGAAATCCATCTCGGAATAGCATTCGTAGGGCTGCGACTTGCGCAAATCCCAGGCAGCACCCGAGCCGCGCACCATGACGCCGGAAAAGCCCCAGGCCCAGGCATCAGCCAGCGAAACGATGCCGATATCGACATTGCGCTGCTTGAAGATGCGGTTGCCGGTGAGCAGTTTGTCGAGATCGTCGAGCGACTTCAGAAACGGGTCGATCCACTTGCCGATATCCTCGACCAGCTTCTGCGGCAGGTCCTGATGCACGCCGCCGGGGCGGAAATAGGCCGCATGCATACGCGAGCCCGAGGCCCGCTCATAGAACACCATCAGCTTTTCGCGTTCGACGAAGCCCCATAGCGGCGGCGTCAGCGCGCCGATATCGAGCGCCTGCGTCGTCACATTGAGGATGTGCGACATGATGCGGCCGATCTCGCAATAAAGCACGCGGATCAGCTGGCCGCGCTTCGGCACTTCGATGCCGAGCAGCCGCTCGGTGGCGAGCGCAAAGGCATGTTCCTGGTTCATCGGCGCGCAGTAATCGAGCCGGTCGAGATAGGGCACCGCCTGCAGATAGGTCTTGTGCTCGATCAGCTTTTCCGTGCCGCGATGCAGCAGACCGATATGCGGATCGACGCGATCCACGACCTCGCCGTCCAGCTCAAGCACCAACCTCAAAACACCATGCGCCGCAGGGTGTTGAGGTCCAAAGTTGATGTTAAAATTGCGGACGGAGGTTTCAGCCATTCTGGCGCCTCTGGCGAAGAGTCAGTAGTGAGTAGTGAGTAGTGATCATCAATCTCAATGCCTGCTTCATTCCGCCTGCTTGGCCTGCACCGTTCGAATAAGAGATCTCATCATTTTTCCAATCTCTTCGCATCGCAGCAGCAGCTCAATCTCATTGTCTTTTCGTAGCAGGCCAACACGACATGCCAGCAGTATGTGCGTCTCCAGTTCCTTCAACGAGCCTTGCGCCATGCGCAAAAATTGAACGAACGACCCTCTGTTTTCCCTGCCATATCCCTCCGCGACGTTCGCTGCGATCGAAACCGCCGACCGGCGCATCTGAGAGGTCATGCCGTAAATCTCATCCCTCGGAAACTCTTTGGTGAAACGATAGCAATCTTCAGCAAGCGTCATCGCCGATTGCCACACCTTCAAGTCGCGATAAGATTCGATCCGTTGCTCCAACTCTTTCCCTACTGACTACTCACTACTTCCCTACTCACTGCTTCGCTTTTTCGTCGCCCGGCAGGACGTAATCCGTCCCTTCCCAAGGGGAAAGAAAATCGAAATTGCGGAATTCCTGCTTCAATTCCACCGGCTCGTAGATGACGCGCTTTGCTTCGTCGTCGTAGCGGACTTCGACAAAGCCGGTCAGCGGGAAATCCTTGCGCAGCGGGTGACCCTCGAACCCGTAGTCGGTGAGGATGCGGCGCAGGTCGGGATGACCCGAGAACAGAACGCCATAGAGATCGTAGGTCTCGCGCTCGAACCAGTCTGCGCCGGGATAGACGGCGGTGAGCGACGGCACCAGCGTCTCTTCGTCAGCCTGGACCTTGATGCGAATGCGCAAATTCTGCTTCGGCGACAGCAAGTGATAAACGACGTCGAAGCGCTTGACCCGCGACGGGTAATCGGCGCCGCAGACATCGATGATCGAGATGAACTGGCAGCGCTGATCGTCGCGCAGGAAGGTCACCACGTCGATCAGGTCGCCCGGCTCGACGGAAATGCCGAGTTCGCCATAGGCGAGCACCGCGTCCTTCACGCGGCCGGACAGCTTTTCGCCGAGATAGGTCGACAGTTCGCTAAGGGATGCGGCCATGGTCTTACCGTTCGATCGTGCCGGTGCGGCGGATCTTCTTCTGCAGGAGAAGAATGCCGTAGAGCAGCGCTTCGGCGCTCGGCGGACAGCCGGGTATATAGATGTCGACCGGCACGATGCGGTCGCAGCCGCGCACCACCGAATAGGAATAGTGGTAGTAGCCGCCGCCATTGGCGCAGGAGCCCATCGAGATGACGTAGCGCGGCTCCGGCATCTGGTCGTAGACCTTGCGCAGCGCCGGCGCCATCTTGTTGGTCAGCGTCCCCGCCACGATCATGATGTCGGACTGGCGCGGCGACGCACGCGGCGCGACGCCAAAACGCTCCGAATCGTAGCGCGGCATCGAGGTGTGGATCATCTCGACGGCGCAACAGGCGAGACCGAAAGTCATGAACATCAGCGAACCGCTGCGCGCCCAGGTGATCAGGGCCTCGGTCGAGGTGACCAGAAAGCCCTTGTCGGCCAGTTCATTGTTGATCTCGAGGAAGAACGGATCGTCAGAACCGATCGGGCGACCGGTGTTTGGATCGATGATGCCCTTGGGCTTCGGCGCGACGAGCGTGCCGGAACTGTCGTTCAATCCCATTCCAGCGCTCCTTTTTTCCATTCATAGGCAAAGCCGATGGTCAGCACCGCCAAAAACACCATCATCGACCAGAAACCGAGCATGCCGATCTTCGAGAACGACACCGCCCACGGGAACAGGAAGGCCACTTCCAGATCGAAGATGATGAACAGGATCGACACCAGGTAGAAACGGATGTCGAACTTCATGCGGGCATCGTCGAAGGAGTTGAAGCCGCACTCATAGGCGGAGAGCTTTTCGGGGTCGGGATTGCGGTAGGCCACCAGGAAGGGCGCGATGATAAGCGCCAGGCCGACGACCGCCGCCACGGCGATGAAGAGAACGATGGGCAGGTACGAACTGAGCAATGCGTTCATGCTGCGGCTTTCCGTTGGCGGCCAATCCACTTTGATTACAGCAACCAACCCTAATGCGGAAGCGTGACAGTTTAACCGCTGAACCGTTTTAGGTGCCTTTGCTGCAACGCGGCGAGGGTTAGCGCAGGGCTTTCAGCGAAGCAAGTCAAACCTTGTTCAAAAACGCAGCGCTGGACGGCAGGTCTGGCAAAACTGGTCCGATCCGCTCCTGTTTGATTTCCTTCACTTTTTACTCCACTTTTGTCTCCTGACATGGTTGCCGCCAAAACCCTGCTAGCATGCTCCGGAATCGCCCCCGAAGCTGCGTGAAAAGCTCTCGGTTTTGTGATGGGTAACAATGCCAGCCAAACGGACCGGAAAGCCCGGTCAGCCACCAGCGGATCGACGTCGGCATGAAGGAAAAAATCTCAAACGCCATGGCCCGGCGGATCGCGCTGGCCGCGCAAGGGTTTCTCGATCCACGTCCGGGCGGCACGCCCGACCGCCGCCACTTCGCCCGCGTGCTCTCGCGCACCGGCCTGCTGCAGATCGATTCCGTCAGCGCGGTGGTGCGCGCCCACTATATGCCGCTTTATTCGCGCCTTGGCCCCTACCCGCTTGCCCTGCTCGACAATGCTGCAATCACCCGCAAGCGAACGGTGTTCGAATACTGGGCACATGAGGCTTCCTTCCTGCCGGTCGAGACCTACCCGCTGATGCGCTGGCGCATGCAGCGCGCCGAGCAAGGCGACGAAATGTATCTCGGCCTCGCCAAATGGGGCCGCGAGCACGCCGCCTATATCGAAGAGATCTACCGCGCGGTGGTGGATCGCGGCCCGATTGCCGCTTCGGCACTTGAAGGCCAGAAGGGCTCCGGCGGCTGGTGGGGCTGGAGCCACGCCAAGCACGCCTTCGAATGGCTGTTCTGGGCCGGACGCATCACCACGGCGCACCGCCGCGGCTTCGAGCGCTTCTACGATCTGCCGGAGCGCGTGCTGCCGCAGGCGATCCTCGATCTGCCGGTGCCGGCAGCGGAGGACGCGCATCGCGAATTGCTGCGCATTTCCGCCCGCGCTCACGGCATCGCGACCTCAGGCGATTTGCGCGACTATTTCCGCCTGTCGCCGGCCGACATGAAGGGCCGGCTGGAGGAACTGGTCGAGATGGGCGAGCTTTTGCCCGTGCGCGTCGAAGGCTGGGACAAGCCGGCTTATCTCTATAAGGACGCCCGCCTGCCGCGCAGGATCGAGGCCCGCGCGCTGCTGGCGCCGTTCGACCCGGTCGTCTTCGAGCGCTCACGCTCGGAGCGGCTGTTCAATTTCCACTACCGCATCGAGATCTACACCCCGGCCGACAAGCGGCAATATGGCTATTACGTCCTGCCCTTCCTGCTCGGCGACCGCATCGTCGCCCGCGTCGACCTCAAGGCCGACCGGCCTGCGAGTGTCCTACGCGTCCACGCTGCATACTCCGAACCCAATGCGCCGCCGGAGACGGCGGCTCAGCTGTTCGAGGAATTGAAGCAGATGCAGGGCTGGCTTGGGCTGGAGCGCATGGAAGTGACACCCGCCGGCGATTTGGGACAGCCTTTAGCCGACATTGCCATGTCGTAGCCGTGCGTTGACTTCCCCTACCCGAACCGCCTAAATCCGCTTCAGACGGTCCCCTGCCCGCAACGGCAAGGGCCAAGAGGGAATGCGGTGCGGGATTTCGATCTCAAATCCGCGGCTGTCCCCGCAACTGTAAGCGAAGAGCCAAGGCCGAAAGCCACTGGGTAACACCGGGAAGGCGGCTACCAAGGCGACGACTCGCGAGCCAGGAGACCTGCCGTCTGCGACTATAGAATCCGATCGCCTGGCGGGTTTCCGGGCAAGGAGCCCGGTTTTTGGACCAGAACAGCAGTTTTTCGGCTGGCACAGCGGATATCTCGTCCGCGAATGTCGACGCGTTGGCTGGCGTGACCGTCATCGTCTGCGCCTCCTGCCGCGACGAGACCGGCTCCGATGCCCATCCTCGCGCCGGCGAATTGCTGGCCGACGAAACGCGCCGCGCCGCGGCCGATGACAACATCCGCGTCCGCACGGTTGAATGCCTCGGCAATTGCAAGCGAAGGCTGAGCGCCGCGATCCTGCGAGACGGCTGCTGGAGCTATGTGTTCGGCGACCTTACAGCCACCAGCGGCGCCGATCTCGTCACCGGCGCCAAACTCTTCGCCACCTCGACCGACGGCCTCATCCCCTGGCGCGGCCGGCCCGATAGCCTCAAGCGCGGCCTTGTTGCCCGCATCCCACCCCTCGACATGCTGAAGGACTGACCATGACCGCTTCTGTTTCACGCGTTCCCTGCACCGTCGTTACCGGCTTTCTTGGCGCCGGCAAGACGACGCTGGTCCGCCATCTCCTCGAAAACGCCGGCGGCAAGCGCATCGCCATCATCGTCAACGAGTTCGGCGATATCGGCATTGACGGCGAAATCCTGAAGGGCTGCGGCATCGACACCTGCCCGGAAGAAAACATCGTCGAACTGGCCAATGGCTGCATCTGCTGCACCGTCGCCGATGATTTCGTGCCCGCGCTCGACAAGATCCTGGCGCTGACACCGAAGGTCGACCACATCCTGATCGAGACGTCGGGCCTGGCTTTGCCCAAGCCGCTGGTCCAGGCGTTCCAGTGGCCGAGCGTGAAAAGCCGCGTCACCGTCGACGGCGTCATTGCCGTTGTCGACGGCCCGGCGCTGGCTGAGGGACGCGTTGCCAACGACATGGACGCCTTGCAGGCGCAGCGCGTGGCTGACGAAACGCTTGATCACGACGATCCGGTCGAGGAGTTGTTCGAGGACCAGATCGCCTGCGCCGACCTGATCATCCTGTCGAAGAGCGATTTGATGGATTCAGCCGGTTCGGCCCGCGCCAACGCCATCATCAACGAACATTCCGCCCGCGCGGTAAAGATCGTGCCGACCGCGCATGGCAAGGTCGATCCCTCGGTGCTGCTCGGCCTCGGCCTCGCCGTCGAGGACGACATCGAGAACCGCAAGTCGCATCATGACGGCGCTTTCGACCATGAGCATGACGATTTCGACACCTTCATCGTCGACATCCCCTCGATCGCCAACCCGGACGAATTGGCCAAGCGCGTCGCCACCGCCGCCGAACAGGAAAACGTGTTGCGTGTGAAGGGTTTCGTCGAAGTCGGCGGCAAGCCGATGCGGCTTTTGCTGCAGGCAGTCGGCCCGCGCGTCAACCATTACTATGACCGCGCCTGGACCGCCGAGGACGACCGCCGTTCGCGTCTTGTTGTCATTGGCCTCAAGGGGCTGAACCGCCCGGCAATCGAGGCTATACTCGCCGGCTGACGTTAATCGCCTGAAGCAATTCCAGGAAAAGTGTGAAGCGGTTTTCCCACTGGAATTGCGTAAAAACAAGGCTCTAGAGCCGCAATGCATATACTTACGACCACATCCGCCTCGCTCGACGACCTCGCCGAGCCTGTCGATCTCCGGCAGACGCCGGCGGATATCGTGGCGCTGTCTTTCACCGACAGCGATCTCGCCGGTCTCGCGGCCGCATGGAAGGCCGATGCCGGCCGCCTGCCCTCGATGCGGCTGGCAGCGCTTCGCGACTTGCGCCACCCGATGTCCGTCGACCTCTGGGTCGACAGCGTCGCCCGCCACGCCAAGGTGATTTTGGTGCGCATCCTCGGCGGCTACGACTGGTGGCGCTACGGCTGCGACCAGCTTGCATCGACTGCCCGTGATCGAGGCATCAAACTGGCGCTGCTGCCGGGGGAAAGCCACGACGAGGATCTCAGGCTGATCGAAGCCTCGACGCTGCCGCGCGCGGAACTGGACGCCCTGCTCGGGTATTTCCGCGAAGGCGGGCCGGAGAATATGACAGCGCTGGTGCAGCGGCTGGCAGGACTGGCTGGGTCGGATGTCGCGGCGGCTGAGCCGGTGGCGGTGCCGAAGGCGGGGTTTTATGAGCCGAGCCGTGGGGTGGTCGGGAAGCTGGACATCGCCAATGTCGGCGCTCCCATCATCCCAATCCTGTTCTACCGCTCGATGCTGCTAGCCGCCGATGTCGCCCCAATCGACGCCCTCTTTGAAGCGCTCCGCCAGCGCGGCATCGCCCCGGTCCCCATCTTCGTCTCCAGCCTCAAAGACCCGATCTCCCTCGCCTTCGTGGAAACAGCACTCACCTCCCTGAATCCCACCGCCATCATCACCGCCACCGCCTTCGCCTCCGGCGCCGAACCCGGCGTCGAAACCCTGTTCGACCGCGCCGGCGTGCCGGTGTTCCAGGTCATCGTCGCAACCACCCGCCGTGACGTCTGGGACAACAACCAGCGCGGCCTGGCGCCGGCCGACCTCGCCATGCATGTCGTGCTGCCCGAACTCGACGGCCGCATCCTGGCCGGCGCGATTTCCTTCAAGGGCGAGAGCGAAACCGACCCGGCACTCGGCCACCGCGCCTTCGCCAACCGGCCGGAACCGGACCGCCTGGCACAGGTGGCGGATCGTGTGGCGGCGTTTATCCGGCTGCAGGAGACGCCACGTGAGGCGCGCAAGCTCGCAATATTGATTCCCGACTATCCAAGCGCTCCTGGCCGCACCGGTTATGCCGTGGGCCTGGATGTGCCATCGAGTGTACTGGCGATGCTGCGTGATCTCAGGGAACAGGGCTATGCAGTTGAAGGGATTCCACAAACGCCGCGTGAGTTGTTGGATGCGTTGGGGCGGAGTGGCGATGGGTTGGGGCTCGCAGATTATCAGGACTTCTCGAAGGCCCTGCCGGTAGAGGCATTGGCTGCTGTGGAGGCTGCATGGGGCGCCCCTTCACCCTCCCCCTTGTGGGGAGGGTCGGTTCGCGACATGCGCGAAGCGGATGGCGCGAACCGGGGTGGGGGTAGCGGTGCACCACCCCCACCCGGCCCTGCGGGCCACCCTCCCCACAAGGGGGAGGGTAAGAGCGGCTTCCCCTTCCGCGCCGCCACCTTCGGCAACGTCACCGTCGCACTCGCCCCCGACCGCGGCCGCTCGGCCGACCGTCGCGCCGACTACCACGACCCAACCCTTCCCCCGCGCCATGCCCTGCTCGCCTTCGGCCTGTGGCTGCGCAAATCGCTCGGCGTCAATGCGCTGATCCATGTCGGCGCCCACGGCACGCTGGAATGGCTGCCCGGCAAGACCGTCGCGCTGTCGCAAGCCTGCTTTCCCGAAATCGTCACCGGCCCGCTGCCCGTCATCTATCCCTTCATCGTCTCCAATCCCGGCGAGGCAGCACAAGCCAAGCGCCGCATCGCCGCCGTCACCCTTGGCCATCTGCCGCCACCGCTGGCAGGCGCAGGGCTGGACGAGGAGCAGCACAAGCTCGAGCGGCTGGTCGACGAATACACCCAGGCCGATGGCCTCGACCGCCGCCGCCGCGACCGGCTGGCGAAACTGATCGTCGACACTGCGCAGAAGACGGGCCTCGCCTCCGAAGCCGGCGTCGCCAGGACCGATGCGCCCGATGAAGCGCTGCGCCGCATCGATGCCTGGCTCTGCGACCTCAAGGATTTCGCCATCAAAGACGGGCTGCATATTTATGGCCGCGCCCCCGAGGACGAGCCCGACTCCATGCGCCGGCAAAGTGCCGAGGCCGAGAAGACCGCGCTGCTCGCCGCGCTGGATGGCCGCCACGTCAAGGCCGGCCCGGCCGGCGCGCCGGCGCGTGGCCGCTCCGACGTGCTGCCCACCGGCCGCAACCTGTTCACCTCCGACCCGCGCACCATGCCGACGCCGACCGCCTATGATCTCGGCAAGGCAGCAGCCGAGGAAGTCGTGCGCGGCTACATGCAATCGCATGGTGACTGGCCGCGCTCGCTGGTCATCGACCTCTGGGGTTCGGCCTCGCTGCGCACCGGCGGCGAAGAGATCGCGCAAGGCCTGGCGCTGATGGGTTGCCGGCCGCAATGGGATGCCACCACCGGCCGCATCACCGGCATCGAAGTGCTGCCGCCGGCAACGCTCGGCCGCCCGCGCATCGACGTCACCTGGCGCATATCGGGCCTGTTCCGCGACATGTTCCCGACCCAGATCGCGCTGATCGACGCCGCTGCCAACGCCGTTGCCGCCCGCGACGAAGACGATTCGGAAAACCCGCTCGCCGCCAGAACCCGCACTGAGGGCAAGATCAGCCCGCGCATTTTCGGCACCTCGCCCGGCACCTATGGCGCCGGCGTCGAGGATCTGTTGTCCAGCGGCAACTGGGGCGCGCGCGAAGAGATCGGCCGCGCCTATCTCGATGCCACATCGCATGCCTATGGCGGCGCCGAGGGTGAAGGCATTGCCTCGCCCGGCGCGTTCGAAACCCGCATCGCCGAGGCCGATCTTCTGGTCCACACCGGCGACGACCCCGGCCGCGATATTCTGGAGGGATCCGCCGATGTCGCCTTCATCGGCGGTTTTTCGGCGGCCCTGGCTGCATTGGGCCGGAACGCCGACGTCATCGTGCTGGACACCACGGACCCGCAGAAGCCGAAGCCGCGCTCGGTCGGCGAGGCAGTATCGCGGGTGGTGCGCGCCCGCGCCGTCAATGCCCGTTTCATCGCCGGCCAGATGCGCCACGGCCCGCGCGGCGCTTCCGAGTTTGCCGAGACGGTCGATCGCCTCATCGGTTTCGCCGAAACCACCCACGCCATTTCAGGCGCACTGATCGAGGCCGTGCACGATGCCTATGTCGGCGACCCCGAGGTTCGCGCCTTCATCCTGCGCGAAAACCCGGCTGCCGCCAAAGTCATCGCCGAGCGTTTCCTGTCGGCGCGCCGGCGCGGCCTGTGGCATGCGTTGCGCAATTCCGTCGACGACGATCTCGCAGCACTCATCGCCGAGGCCGAGGCGCTCGGGGTCGCGGCATGAACGCGTTCTCGCGGCGCGGCGCCTGCCCGGCTCTGTCGGCGCCGATGCAGACCGGCGACGGGCTGTTGGTGCGGCTCAACCCGGTCGCAGGAGGTCTTTCCCCCAAGCTGTTGATCGGACTCTGCGAATCCGCTTTGCGCCACGGCAACGGCATTATGGAAGTGACCGCGCGCGGCAGTCTGCAGATACGCGGGCTGACCGAGGCAAGTGCTGGGCTGCTGGCAGCGGAGGTGAATGCGCTGGGGATTGCGGCGCGTACGGGAGTGCCGGTCGAAACCGGGCCCCTGGCCGGCATCGATCCGCTGGAGATTGCCGATCCGCGGGTTTTGGCTGAGCGGATCAGGGTGGCGGTAGAGGACGCCGGACTGACGGCGAGGCTCGGACCGAAGGTTTCGGTGGTTGTCGATGGCGGCGGGCAGCTGACGATGGATGCGGTGACGGCTGATATGCGGCTTGTTGCGACGCGCGTCGATGCGGGAGTTCGGTGGCGAGTGTCTGTCGCCGGTGACGGACAGAGTGGGAAGCCGCTCGCAATGGTCGATGAAGATGCAGCGCGCGACATCGCCGTCGCTGCGCTGAGAATGGTTGCCGAGAAAGGCCGCGAGGCCCACGCGAGGGATTTGTCCGAGCGGCAGTTGGCCTCCCTCGCAGGTTGGCACTCCGTCGCGCCCCCCTCTGTCCTGCCGGACATCTCCCCCACAAGGGGGGAGATTGCTCGGTCATTGCCGGCTTCGCCAATTACCAACGTTGCAAACGGAGCGCCGGCGCCGAAGTTGCCAATCTCCCCACCTGTGGGGGAGATGTCCAGCAGGACAGAGGGGGGCGCCGTAGAGCGCTCTCGTCCGCCGATTGGCCTCTTCGACTTGAACGCTGGCCTCGCCCTCGGCGTAGCCCTCCCCTTCGGCAGCATGCCGGCGCAAAACCTCATCGATCTTACCAGCCAAGCGTCCACCCACGGCGCCACAGAAATCCGCCTCGCCCCCGGTCGCGCTCTGCTCTTCCTCGGCCAACCGGCTGCCGCGAACCACCCCCTCCAAACCACCGCCGCCGCCCTCGGCTTCGTCACCTCCGCCACCGACCCGCGCACCCGCATCGCCGCGTGCCCCGGCACCCCCGCCTGCGCCTCGGGCAAGATCGCCACGCGCGACATCGCCGAAACCATCGCCGCTGAAAATGCCGACCTCCTCGACTTCACCCTGCACATTTCCGGCTGCGCCAAGGGCTGCGCGCACCCCGGCGCTGCGGCGCTAACAATCGTCGGCGACGAAAACGGAGCCGGACTTGTCGTGAACGCGACGGCAAAGGCCCTTCCTGCGGGCTACAGGCCGGGCTATGACGCCGCGCGCGGCATCAGTCGCGTCGCAGCAGCGATCCGCAGCGCACGATATCCAGGCGAAACCGCCGCCCACTGCCTGACAAGGCTTGGGACGGCGGCAATCGCCGAGGCCTACCAATCGGCCCAAACTGAACAACGGAAATGAGCATGGCCGCCTACGACTACATCCATGACGGCAACGCGATCTACGAGCGCTCTTTTGCCATCATCCGCGCCGAGGCGGACCTGTCGCGCTTCTCCGAGACCGAAGCCGACGTCGCCATCCGCATGATCCATGCCTGCGGCCAGGTCGAAGCATCAAGTCATTTTGTCTTCTCGCCCGATTTCGTCGCCGCCGCCCGCAAGGCGCTCGCCGCCGGCGCACCGATCTTCTGCGACGCCGAAATGGTCTCGCATGGCGTCACCCGCGCCCGGCTGCCGGCCGGCAATGAGGTTATCTGCACGCTGCGCGACCCGCGCACGCACGATATCGCCAAAGATATCGGCAACACCCGTTCGGCGGCGGCAATCGACCTCTGGGGCGAGCGCATGGCCGGCTCGGTGGTCGCCATCGGCAACGCACCGACAGCGCTCTTTTACCTGCTGGAAAAACTGCGCGACGGTGCGCCGAAGCCGGCCGCGATCATCGGCATGCCGGTCGGCTTCGTCGGCGCAGCCGAATCCAAGGATGCGCTGGCCGAGAATTCCTATGGCGTGCCCTATGCCATCGTGCGCGGTCGTCTTGGCGGCAGCGCCATGACTGCCGCCGCGCTCAATTCGCTGGCGAGGCCCGGCCTGTGAACGCGCCTGTCAAAGACGATTTGGCCAAAGGCCGCCTTGTCGGCGTCGGCACTGGTCCCGGCGACCCCGAACTGTTGACGCTGAAGGCCGCGCGCATTCTCGCCGAGGCCGATGTGGTCGCCTATTTCGCCAAGCGCGGCAACAACAGCAATGCGCGCGCCATCGTCGAGGCGCGTTTCCGGTCGGACATGCTGGAACTGCCGCTGCTCTACCCCGTCACCACCGAAATCGACAAGGATCACGACGACTACCGCTCGCAGATCACCGATTTCTACGAGCAATCGGCCGAGCAAGTCGCCGAACATCTCGAGGCCGGCCGGATGGTCGCCGTGCTCTCCGAAGGCGATCCGCTGTTCTACGGCTCCTACATGCACCTGCACGTGCGCCTCGCCCACCGCTTCCCGACCGAAGTCATCCCCGGCGTCACCGCCATGTCGGGCTGCTGGTCGCAGACCGGCGTGCCGATCGTCCAGGGCGACGATGTGCTGACGGTTTTGCCCGGCACGATGAGCGAGTTCGAACTGACGCGGCGTCTCGCCGACACCGACGCCGCCGTCATCATGAAGGTCGGCCGCAACCTGCCCAAGGTCAGGCGGGCGCTGGAAGCCACCGGCAAGCTTACCCGCGCCGTCTATGTCGAGCGCGGCACCATGGCCGGCAGCGTCTCGATGCAGTTGGCCGACAAGCCGGACGACAAGGCGCCCTATTTCGCCATCGTGCTGGTTGCCGGCTGGTCCGGCCGGCCTGGTGCCGTGGGAATGGGAGCCAAGCCATGAGCGGCCGCCTCACCGTCATCGGCCTCGGACCCGGCAATGCCGATCAGGTGACGCCGCAAGCCAGCCATGCCGTGGCAGAAGCAAAATTCTTCTATGGCTACAAGCCTTATCTCGACCGGCTCGACCTGCGCCCCGACCAGACCCGCGTTGCCTCCGACAATCGCGAGGAACTCGCCCGCTCCAAGGATGCGCTGGCAAAGGCCGCCGAGGGCCATGACGTCGCCGTCGTCTCCGGCGGCGATCCCGGCGTCTTTGCCATGGCCGCTGCCGTCTGCGAGGCGATCGAGGCTGGTCCTGCCGAATGGCGTGCCGTCGATGTCGCCGTCGTTCCCGGCATCACCGCTATGCTCGCCGTTGCCGCCCGCATCGGCGCGCCGCTTGGCCATGATTTCTGCGCCATCTCGCTGTCCGACAATCTGAAGCCATGGGATCTGATCGAACTGCGCCTGCTGGCGGCAGCCGGCGCCGGCTTCGTCATCGCGCTCTACAACCCGATCAGCAAGGCGCGCCCCTGGCAGCTCGGCCGCGCCTTCGAATGCCTCACCGCCATCCTGCCCGGCACCACGCCGGTCATCTTCGGCCGCGCCGCCGGCCGCCCGGACGAGCGCATCGAGGTTTTTTTGCTGGCCGATGTCGAGGCGGAAAAAGCCGACATGGCGACCTGCATCATCATCGGCTCGCCGGAAACAAGGATCATCAAGCGCGGTGACAAACCTGCGCTGGTCTACACGCCGCGCTCCGCGACAGGGTCGAGCAAATGACCAACCAGCGCTGCGAGCTCATCGACGGTCTCAGTCGAAGGCACGTCCGGCAGGACGGGCCTGCGCACCATGACCACCTCGATGCCAAGCGCCCGCGCTGCCGCGATCTTGCCGTAGGTCGCCTCGCCGCCGCTGTTCTTGGACACGACGACATCGACGCGGTTGCTTTCGAGCAGCGCGCGTTCATCCGCCGCGCGGAACGGGCCACGGGCCAGCAGATAAGTCGCATCCGGCACCGCCAGTTTCGGCTCGACCGGATCGACGCTGCGGATAAGGTAGTGGTGCTGTGGCGCCGCCTCGAAAGCCGCGACCTCTTGCCGGCCGAGCGCCAGGAAGGCGCGTCGCGGCGCCTCTCCAAGCGCTTGCGCGGCATGCCCGACCGTGTCCACCAGTGTCCAGCGATCACCTTCGACAGGCTCCCAACCGGGGCGGCGCAACGCCAGGATCGGCACGCCGGTCAGGCGCGCGGCTTGCGCGGCATTGGCGGAGATCCGCGCGGCGTAGGGATGCGTGGCGTCGATCAGCAGGTCGGTGCCAGTCTCCCTGACATAGGCGGCCAGCCCCTTGGCGCCGCCAAATCCCCCGCTGCGCACCGGCACGCCTTGCGCGACCGGGCTTTCGGTGCGGCCGGCCAGCGACAGGGTGACGAGGAAATTCGCCGCCAGTTTTCCGGCCAGTTGGCGCGCTTCGGTTGTTCCGCCGAGGATCAGAACTTTCTTCATGGGTACCATATTGAACCGCGTCGGCGCTGCCCCTCACCCTTACCCTCTCCCCGTGAAAAACGGGGAGAGGGAGGCGTCAGCGTCGGAGCTTCCACCTTCTCCCCGTCACTATACGGGGAGAAGGTGCCGGCAGGCGGATGAGGGGCGGCGCGACATGTCAAAAAAACATCCAACGCCAAAATGGCTTTCCATCGTCGGCATCGGCGAGGACGGTTTAGCGGGTCTCGGCGACGAGGCCAAGCGGCTGATCGCCGGGGCGGAATTCGTCTTCGGCGGCAAGCGGCATCTGGCGCTGGTCGCTTCGCTCATCAAGGGCGAGCAGCGTTCCTGGCCGGTTCCCTTCGACGCCGGCATGGCCGACGTGCTGGCGCTTGCCGGCCGGCGCGTCTGCGTGCTCGCTTCCGGCGATCCGTTCTTTCACGGCGTCGGCGCTACGCTCGCCCGCAAGGTCAAGCCAGAGCAGATGCATGTCATCCCTGCGCCATCAGCCATTTCGCTGGCCGCCGCCCGCCTTGGCTGGGCGCTGCAGGATATCGAGACCGTCTCGTTGCATGGCCGCCCGATCGACCTGATCCGGCCGCTGCTGCAGCCCAAGGCGCGCGTCCTGGCGCTGACATCGGACGGCGATGCACCCGCAGCAATCGCGCGCCTGCTCGTCGAGCTCGATTTCGGCGCTTCGCGGCTGACGGTCCTGGAAGCGCTGGGCGGGCCAAACGAGAAGCAACGCACGGCCCGCGCTGACGCTTTCGATCTCAGAGACATCAATCCGCTCAACGTTTTGGCGCTCGAAATTGAATCGACACGGGAAGCCCGCATCCTGCCGCTGACGGTTGGCCGCGCCGATCACCTGTTCGAGCATGACGGCCAGATCACCAAGCACGATATCCGCGCCATGACGCTTGCGGCGCTGGCGCCTCGTCGCGGCGAACTGTTGTGGGACATCGGCGCCGGCTCCGGCTCCGTCGGCATAGAGTGGATGCTGGCCCACCCCTCAACGCGCGCCATCGCCATCGAGGCCAACAGCGACCGCGCCGCCCGCATCGCCCGCAACGCAGCGCATTGCGGCGTGCCCGGCCTTGTCGTGGTCGAGGGGTCGGCACCCAAGGCGTTGGCCGGGCTGGACACGCCGGATGCGATCTTCGTCGGCGGTGGCGGCAGCGATGCAGGCGTGCTGAACGCCGCCATCAAGGCGCTGCCATCCGGCGGCCGTCTCGTCGCCAATGCTGTCACGCTGGAGATGGAAACTCTGCTTCTCACCCAGCACACCAAGCGCGGCGGCGATCTCACCCGCATCGCCATTTCCCGCGCCTCCCCGGTCGGCTCGATGCAGGCCTGGCGGCCGGCCATGCCGGTCACCCAATGGAGCTGGGTAAAGCCATGATTGTCGCGGGCATCGGCAGCCGGAAGAGCGTAAGCGTCGAAGACGTGCTCGCGGCGATAGAAACCGCTGTTGAAGCGCACGGCCTGACGATGACGGCCCTGTCCGCACTGGCCACCGCCGCTCTCAAGGAAGATGAAGAGGCGATCGCCGCCGCTGGCCGCAAGCTCAACCTTCCCGTCTTCATCGTCGATGACGCAGCCCTTCAGGCTGCCTCGCCGAACACGCTCAGCCATTCCGACCTCTCGCAAGACCTCGCCGGCACGCCCTCCGTCTCCGAGGCATCCGCCCTTGCCGTCGCCGGCGCCGGCGCCGGTGCAAAACTGCTTGGCCCTCGCACGGTGCTCGGGCCGGTCACCTGCGCCATCGCCATCAGCGGAGATGCCGCATGACCGTGCATTTCATCGGCGCCGGTCCGGGCGCTGCCGACCTCATCACCCTGCGCGGTGCGAAGCTGCTGGCAAGCTGCCCGGTCTGCCTGCATGCCGGCTCGATCGTCGCGCCCGAATTGCTGCAGCACTGCGCACCGGGGACCAAACTGATCGACACTGCCCCCATGTCCCTCGACGAGATCGAGGTTGAATACTTGGCAGCCCACAAGGCCGGTCATGACGTTGCCCGCCTGCATTCCGGCGATTTGTCGGTGTGGAGCGCGGTCGCCGAGCAGATCCGCCGGCTGGAAAAACACGGCATCCCGTACACGCTGACGCCGGGCGTCCCCTCTTTCGCCGCTGCGGCCGCCGCGCTTCGCCGCGAACTCACCATTCCTGAAGTCGCGCAAAGCCTGGTGCTGACCCGTGTCTCCGGTCGTGCCTCCAAAATGCCGCCGGGCGAAACGCTGGCCGGCTTCGGCCGCACCGGCGCCACGCTTGCCATTCATCTCGCCATCCATGCCATCGACCGCGTCGTTGCCGAGTTGACGCCGCAGTATGGCGGCGATTGCCCGGTGGCGATCGTCTTTCGCGCCTCGTGGCCGGATGAGCGCGTGCTGACCGGCACGCTCGCCACCATCGAGGCACAGCTTGCCGCAGACCCGATGGAGCGCACGGCGATCATCTTTGTCGGGCGCTCACTCGCAGCGGAAGGCTTCGGCGAGAGTTCATTGTACGACGCCCACTACCAGCGGCGTTTTCGCGGACGGGACGGACTGTGAGCGGCAAGACCAAAAACAAAAACGCCACGCTCGAACGGGCTTTGTCTCGCCTGAATTTCAAGCCCCGCGCACTTGTATCAGGCCATGTCTGGCTGGCCGGCGCCGGCCCCGGCGATCCCGGCTGCCTGACGCTGGAAGTGCTGGCGGCTTTGGCCGAGGCCGATGCTGTGGTCTACGACGCGCTGGTCTCGCCCGATGTCGTCGCCGTCGCCGAAAATGCCGAGCTGTTCTTTGCGGGAAAACGCGGCGGCAAACCGTCGATGAAGCAGGACGACATCACCGCTTTGCTGGTGCGGCTGGCGCGCGACGGCCGCCGCGTCGTCCGGTTGAAGGGCGGCGATCCCTATATTTTCGGCCGTGGTGGCGAAGAAGCGTTGGCGCTGGCGCGCGAAAACATCCCGTTCCGTGTCCTGCCCGGCCTGACATCCGGCTTGAGCGCTCTGGCCAACACCGGCATCCCTGCCACCATGCGCGGCATCAACAAGGCGGTGATCCTGGCCACCGGCCATGCCGCCGGCACCGATGACGATCTCGACTGGGCCTCAATCGCCCGCACCGGCCAGCCGGTCGTGATCTATATGGGCATGGCCAATTTGCCCATCATCGCCGCGTCCCTGCTCGAAGGCGGGCTGGCGCCATCGACGCCGGCGGCGGTCATTGTTTCGGCGACGACGCCGCAGGAGCGAACCGTCGTCGCCACGCTCGCCACCATTTCCGAGGCCGCCGCTGCAGCCGGGCTCGCCTCGCCGGCGCTCATTGTCGTCGGCGGCATTGTCGCCATGCGCGCGGCACTGGCGGGTGAGGCATGACCCGCGCCATCATCATCGGCGCGCCACGCTCCGGCTCGGGCAAGACCAGCGTCACCATCGGCATTTTGCGGGCGCTCGCCCGGCGTGGCCTGAAAGTGCGCGGCGCCAAATCCGGTCCCGACTATATCGATCCAGGCTTCCACACTGCGGCAACCGGCCTCTCCGGCGTCAATCTCGACAGCTGGGCGATGTCGCCTGACCTGCTCAATGCACTGGCAGGCAACGCCACCGAGGATGCCGACTTCATCTTCCTCGAAAGCGCCATGGGTCTGTTCGACGGCATCCCCGCCGGCCAAGGCCGCACCGGCTCGGCTGCCGATCTGGCGCGGCTCTACCATCTGCCGGTGCTTTTGGTGCTCGATGTCTCGGGACAATCGACGACGGCGGCCGCCGTTGCCAAGGGTTTTGCCACTTACGACCCGGATGTGCGCATGGCCGGCGTCGTGCTCAACCGTCTCGGCAGCGAGCGCCACCGCAAGCTGTGCAGCGAGGCCATCGAAGCGCTCGGTCTGCCGGTCGTCGGCGCCATCCTGCGCGACCCCACGCTCAACTTGCCGGAGCGCCATCTCGGCCTCGTCCAGGCCGGCGAGTATGATGATTTGATGGCGCATCTCGATCGTCTGGCCGACATGGTCGAACGCTCCCTCGACCTCGACGCCATCATGGCGCTGGCAGCACCCTTTTCCCCGGCATCGGGCCGTTTCGGCGACGCCTTGCAGCCGCCCGGCCAGCGTATCGCGCTCGCCGAAGACGCCGCCTTCACCTTCCTCTATCCGCATGTCGCCGCTTACTGGCGCAAGGCCGGAGCGGAGATCGTGCCGTTCTCGCCACTGGCCGATGAGGCGCCGGCGCAGGATTGCGATGTCTGCTGGCTGCCTGGCGGCTATCCCGAGCTTCACGCCGGCCGCCTGGCGGCGTCAACGAATTTCCGCGCCGGCATGGTGCGTTTCGCAGGGGCAAAACCCGTCCATGGCGAGTGCGGCGGCTTCATGGTGCTGGGCGAAGTGCTGGAGGATGCGTCTGGCGAGACGCACGCTATGCTCGGCCTGCTCGGCCATTCCACCAGCTTCGCCAAGCGCAAGATGAACCTCGGCTACCGCGAGGCAACGTTGCGCGCCGCCTGCCCTCTCGGCGCGCAAGGCGCGGTGATCCGCGGCCATGAATTCCATTATGCGCAGATGATTGCGACCGGCAATGACGAGCCGCTGGCCGATCTCGCCGATGGCCAGGGCAATCCGCTCGGCGCCTCCGGCTACCGGCGCGGCCATGTCAGCGGCACTTTCTTCCATGCCATTGCGAGGGGTGCATGACCTTTGTGCCCTCGCCCCGGCAAGCGCTCGACGATATCGCGCTTAGCCTCGTTTTCTTCACCCGGCTGCCGCTGCCGGTCTTCGACTTTCGAGGCCGCAGCCTTGCCGATGCGATCTGGGCTGCGCCCATTGCCGGCCTCGCCGTCGCTTTGGTCGGTGCCGTCGTCTACGCCATCGGGGTGAAGCTCGGCCTCGCCGCCGGTCCGGCGGCCGCCCTTGTCCTTGCCGCAACGCTGCTCGCCACTGGCTGCTTGCACGAGGATGGGCTGTCGGACGTCGCCGACGGTTTTGGCGGTGGCAAGACCGCTGAGCGAAAACTGGAGATCATGCGCGACAGCCGCATCGGCGCTTACGGTGCAGCAGCCCTTGGCCTGTCGCTGCTCATCCGCTGGAGCGCGCTATCGCAGCTGGCCAATCCTACCAGCGTTCTCTTCGCCCTGATCGCCGCCCATGCTGCTTCGCGCGGCCTGCTCGGCGCCTTGATGCATCTGGCGCCGCCCGCGCGCAACGATGGCTTATCAGCCGGCGCAGGCAGCGTCTCGGCGCATTCCGCTGTTCTCGGCGCCGTGCTTGGCGCCGCAGCACTGCTGGCGCTGGGGCTCGGCGGCGCCTTTTCAGCGCTCATCCTGCTTGCCCTCGTCTTCAGCGCCCTGCGCGCGCTCTGCCTCAACCAGATCGGCGGCCAGACCGGCGACACGATCGGCGCCCTGCAGCAGTTCGGCGAGATCACCGTCCTGCTCGTCGCATCCGTTTCCCTGACCTGATTCACTTCCGGAGATCGTTCCCCCATGCCCTTCAAATCGCTCGATGAACTGCGCGCCGCTTGCCTTGACCTGCCCACCGGCAGCGATGCCGCCGCCCATGCCGTCGCCCGCCGCCAGGATACGCTGACCAAGCCGCAGGGCAGCCTTGGCCGGCTGGAGACCATCGCTGCCTGGCTGGCGCGCTGGCAGGGCCGCGACATGCCGAAGCTCGACCGCGTGAAGGTTTTCGTCTTCGCCGGCAATCACGGCGTCACCGCGCAGGGCGTGTCGGCCTTCCCTTCGGAAGTGACCGTGCAGATGGTGGCGAACTTCGCCGGCGGCGGTGCCGCCATCAACCAGCTCGCCCGCATCGCCGGCGCGGAACTCGACGTCATCCCGCTCGACCTCGACCATCCGACCGGTGACTTCACGCAGACAACAGCGATGGATGAAACCGCTTTCCTCGCCGCTGTCTCGGCCGGCTACGACGCGGTGACAAAAGACCTGGACCTCGTCTGCTTCGGCGAAATGGGCATCGGCAACACCACACCGGCGGCGGCGATTTCCGCTGGCCTGTTCGGCGGCGGCGCGGAAAAATGGACCGGGCGCGGCACCGGCGTCGACGATGCCGGCCTGAAGCGCAAGGTGACGGCCATCGAAGCCGGCCTCAAGCGCCATGCCGATGTGCTGTCCGATCCGCTGAAGATCGCCGCTGCCCTAGGCGGCCGCGAGCTCGCCGCCATCTTTGGCGCCACGCTTGCCGCGCGCCGCAACAATGTCCCGGTGCTGCTCGACGGGTTCGTTTGCACGGCTGCTGCGGCACCCCTGGCGCGGCTGCACCCGGCCGGCCTCGCCCACACCATCGCCGCCCATGTCTCGGCCGAATCCGGCCACCGCCGCCTGCTCGAAGCGCTCGGCCTGCCGCCGCTGCTCGACCTCGGCATGCGGCTCGGCGAAGGCTCCGGCGCCTGCCTCGCCGTCAACATCGTCCGCTCGGCGCTGGAGTGCCATGTGAGGATGGCGAGTTTTGCCGAGGCTGGTGTGTCGGAGAAGTAGTGCGGGCTTGATCTCGGATCGCGTTGATGAACGAACCATCGCAAATTTTCGGAGACCCCAAACAGGGGCTTCGCGATACTCTTGTCCGGATTATCCGAGATTTCGATAGCAAGAGCGGAGCTTTTGCCGGGCTAGAGTACAACTCACCGTGGATACTGGCCACGGACGATTGGGCCGAGCGATCGGGCCACACGGTCGAAGAGTTGAGCGAGATGATTTCTCAGTGGCGAATTTCAATCTTTTCCGGCGAGCAGAAAGATCCAGGAACCGTTCAGACTTTCGAGGATCTTCGCAGTGCCGCAGAGGTGTGGAGAACTGAGACAGGCTACACCGATCCGCCAGCTCGTTATGATCCTGAAAAAGGAAAATTCCCCAACCGCAAAGAGCTGAAGGCGCATACCCTTAAGGCATGGAATTCCATGCGATTGACGAAGCAAGGGCACAGCTACGATGCCCGAGACCTTAGTTTTGGTGGCGCCATTGAAGACAGATTTGGTCACTTTGTTACATTCACAATGACGTTCAAGCTTGCGTATGGCGGCCCAATTTGGCTGGATTTTCGTTTTCCTTATTATGCAAATGGCGAGCCGACACACTTCGGATTTGGTATGCTCACAGGTTGGGCAATATGTCATGAGCTTAGTCTGCCCGAAGCCCCTGAACTCCAATGGGTCGTCGGCAAAAGCAAGACAGACTTTGAAGCTGTCGACGGCGTCGTCGCCATAACACGGGCGATCCTCACCTATCTCCGGCCAACTATCCAATAGCAGCCGCATCAATGCGGCCGCCGAGCGGCGGCGAAACATCCGCTTTCAGGGTCTTTTCCACCAATTTTCTTGAAAATTTGGTGGGTGCGCACAGGATTGAACTGTGGACCCGCTGATTAAGAGTCAGCTGCTCTACCAACTGAGCTACGCACCCACTCGACCGGTAAAACCGGCGTTGGCGGGCATATAGCCGCCGATACCGGTCCTGTCCAGCCCTGCCGGAATCATTTCCCGACAAATCGCTTAAGTACCGCAGATGGTCACACGAACAGCTTGCCTTCCGCCACCTTGATGGCATGCCCGCCGATGCGCGCGGAGGCCAGTTTTCCGCCTTCGACAGTGAGTTCGAGCCTGATGCGCGATGGCCGGCCCATCTCGAGGCCCTGCTCGATCCACAGCTGCGAAATGCCGTCGGTGGGCGCATCGAAATGCATGATGGCGCCGGCAAAGGCGGCCGCCGCCGACCCGGTCGCGGGATCCTCGTAGGACGGCGTGCCCGGCACGATCATGCGGACATGGAAGGCGCTGTCATGGTTCACCGTCTGCCGGCAATAGACATACGGGCTGGCAAAAGCCCATTCGCTCTTGCGCGGCGCCAGTTCTGACCAAGCCTGGTTGTCCAGCTTGATCCGGCCCGCCGCCTCGAGATTGGCGACGGGGATGGTGACGTAAGGCACGCCAGCCGACCAGAACGATACAAGGTGATTCTCAAAGCCGATTTCATGCGGCGCCAGCCCCAGTGCGGCGCCGATCGCGTGCGGGTCGGCATCGAGCTTCAGCGGCTCCGGCAGCTTCGCCAGGTCGAATTCGGCGAAGGTGACGCCATCGTGCCGGCTGACGGCGCAGCGCACCGGGCCGATATTCTCCTCCAGCACGAAGATCCCGGCGTCGCCGTCACCTCCCAGTTCGGCGAGCGCAATTGCCGAACCCACGGTCGGGTGACCGGCGAACGGCATTTCATAGTCGGGTGTGAAAATACGGATGCGGTTGCGATGCTTGGGATTGTCCGGCGGCAACACGAACACCGATTCGGACAGGTTGAACTCGCGCGCGATGGCCTGCATGGCAGCCGTGTCCAGACCTTCGCTATCCAGCACGACGGCCAGCGGATTGCCGGCCAGTCGCTCGGTCGTAAACACATCGTAAAGCAAGTAATTGCGCGCCTGCATCTTGGAAAACCTTCCGCCTCAATCCGAACATGGCCGAAATTTAATTTGATATTCGAACCACTAAGCCTGATCTGTGCACATATAGGGACATTACGCTTTCATAGGGGTCCAGCGTGGACCAGCTTGTCAATCTGCCAAAGACGGAATCGGATTCCGCCATCGAGGCGGCACTGGGACTCGACCAGAGCGGTGTGCGCAAGAAGCGCCGCCGTGGCTGGCTTTACGCGCTGCTGGTGCTGATCGCCGTTGCCGGCGGCCTCGCCGGCTACCAATGGTATGCCGGCTCTCCCGCCAAGATCGACTACACCACCACGCCGGCCACCATTGCCGACCTCACCGTCGCGGTATCGGCGACCGGCACGCTGCAGCCCCTCACCCAGGTCGACATTTCAAGCGAACTGTCCGGCATCATCCGCTCGGTCTCGGCCGAGGAGAACCAGCAGGTCAAGAAGGGCGACGTGCTGGCGACGCTCGACACGGTGAAACTCGAGGTCCAGATCGAACGCGCCGAGGCCTCGGCCAAGGCCGCGGCCGCCAATGTCGAGGACGCCACGGTAACGCTTTCCGAGAACGAGAAGGCGCTGGTGCGCGCCGCCGAACTGACCAGGCGCGGCATGGCGACCGACCAGTCGCTCGAGGCGGCGACCGCCACGCGCGACCGCTCCAAGGCGGCGCTCGATAGTGCGCAGGCCAATCTCGCCATCGCCCAGGCCGATCTCAAGGCGCAGCAGACCGACCTTGCCAAGAGCACCATCTATGCGCCGATCGACGGCATCGTGCTGACGCGTTCGGTCGACCCCGGCCAGACAGTCGCCTCCTCGCTGCAGGCGCCGGTGCTGTTCATCATCGCCGCCGATCTCAGGAACATGGAACTGGTGGCGGCGGTCGACGAGGCCGATATCGGCGCGGTGAAATCCGGCCAGCATGCCCGCTTTACCGTCGATGCCTTTCCCGAGCGGCCGTTCGACGCCGAGATCCGCGACATCTCCTTTGCGTCTCTCACCACCGACGGCGTCGTCACCTACAATGCGCGGTTGGAAGTCAACAACAACGAGCTGCTGCTGCGGCCCGGCATGACCGCCACCGTTTCGGTCGTCACCCGGCAGGCAAAGGGCGTGCTCACCGTGCCGTCCACCGCCTTCCGCTACCGGCCGGCACAGCAGGCGGCCCGCGGCTGGAGCCTGAGCGACCTGTTTACGGGTCGCATGGGCCGTCCCGGCGGCAACCGCCGCCAGCCGGCGGTGGCAGCGCCCACCGACGGCTCGCGCACTCTCTACGTGCTGGAAAACGGCCGGCCGCATCCGGTCAACGTCAAGATCGGCTCCACCGACGGCGAACTGACCGAGATCACCTCGGGGCTGGACGAAGGCGCAGAGGTTATTACGGCCTCGCAGCTGCGGAGCTGACGCCGTGGCCGCGCCCCTCATCGGCTTCGACACGGTCTGGAAGAGCTATGGCCAGGGCGAAGCCAAGGTGCATGCGCTGGCCGGCGTCGACCTTGCCATTCAGCGCGGCGAATTCGTCGCCATCATGGGGCCGTCGGGCTCGGGCAAGTCGACGGCGATGAACATCATCGGCTGCCTCGACACGCCGACTGCCGGCACCTACTCCTTCATGGGCATCGATGCAGGCCGGCTCGACCGCAACCGGCGCGCGCTGCTGCGCAATCTCTATATCGGCTTCGTCTTCCAGGGCTACAATCTGTTGCCGCGCACCACGGCGGCGGAAAATGTCGAGCTGCCGCTGATCTATCGCGGCGCCCCGGCCCGCGAGCGCCGCGACCTTGCCATGCAGGCGCTGGCCGAGGTCGGCCTTGTCGGGCGCGAGCACCACACGCCGGCCGAACTCTCCGGCGGCCAGCAGCAGCGCGTGGCGATCGCGCGCGCCATCGTCACCAGGCCGACCCTGCTCGTCGCCGACGAGCCGACCGGCAATCTCGACACTGCCCGCACGCATGAAATCATGGAGCTGCTGACGCGGCTCAACCGCGAGCTTGGCCTGACCATCGCCATGGTCACGCACGAGGCCGATGTCGCCGAATATGCCGAGCGCACCATCCGCTTCCTCGACGGCCACGTCGCCTCCGATTCCAGGAAGCTCGAGGTGGCGTCATGATCTGGGAAACCGTCCGGCTGTCGCTGCGCTCGATCCGCCGCAATGTGCTGCGCTCGTTCCTGACGCTGCTCGGCATCGTCATCGGCGTCGCCGCAGTCATCGCCATGCTGACCATCGGCTCCGGCACCACGGCCAAGGTCAAGTCCGACATTGCCAAGCTTGGCTCGAACCTGCTGGTCGTGCGCCCTGGCCGCCCTGCAAGCACTGGCGGACCGGGAGGTCTCGACCAGGCGGTGCGGCCGCTGGCCGACAAGGATGTTGCAGCCCTCGTCGCGCATCTGACCGGCGCGCGCGCCATTGCGCCGGCGTCGCAGAAACAGGTCCGCGTCATCTTCGGCACCGAGAGCCTGACCTCGGGCGTCACCGGCACCGACAGCGCCTATCTCGACGCCCGCGACTGGAAGCTGGTGTCGGGCCGCCCGTTCTCGGATTCGGAGACACGCTCCGGCACCGGCGTGTGCCTGATCGGCGAGACGGTGCGCCAGCAGTTCTTCGGCGCCGGCGAGCCCGATGGCGAGATCATCCGCGTCAACCGCACCTCGTGCAAGATCATCGGCCTGCTTGAGCCCAAGGGCTATACCGGCTTCGGCCAGGACCAGGACAATGTCGTCTTGATGCCGCTTGCCGCCTACCAGCGGCGCATCGCCGGCAACCGCGACATCGACAACATCTATGTCGCCGCCGACGACCGCACGCCGACCAGCGAACTGCAGACGCGCGTCGAGGACATCTTACGAGACACCAGGCGCATCACGCCCGACCGCGAAGACGATTTCGCGATCCGCGACATGACGCAGATTGCCGACGCCATGGCCAGCGCCACCACCACCATGACCGGCATGCTTGGCGCGGTCGCCGGCGTCAGCCTGCTGGTCGGCGGCATCGGCATCATGAACATCATGCTGGTGTCGGTCACCGAGCGCACGCGCGAGATCGGCATCCGGCTCGCCATCGGCGCGCATGAGAAGCACATCCTCATCCAGTTCCTGGTGGAGGCGACGGTGCTGTCACTGCTCGGCGGCATCATCGGCATCCTGATCGGCTTGGCATTGGCCGGCCTCGCCTCGGCGACGCTGGCCATACCGTTTGCGCCCAGCCCGGCCGTCATCCTGCTCGCCGTCGGCTTTTCCGCGCTGATCGGCATGGTGTTCGGCTTCTTCCCGGCGCTGCGCGGCGCCCGGCTCGATCCGATCGACGCGCTGCGCCACGAATAGAGCAGGCCTCGCGCGCTTCAGGTCCGGCTGGGATCAGGGAGCTTTGCCACCGGCTCCGGCGGGGAAGGATTTGTCGGCGAGGCAGGCATCCATCCAAGCGGTATCGGCGACAGTTTCCGACGATTCCGGATCGAGTTTCAGCGCTGCCTTGCCTGGCGTGGCGGCATCCGGCGTCATGTCCCAGCCGCCGTCGGGCGCTTTTTTGTCTACGGTGTCGCCGGGACATTCCTTGATCCCGTTGTAGTTGAAGCCGCATTTCGCCCGCGTCTGCGCGCGACCGTCGACGATATCGACGACGCTGCGCAGGGTCTGCGACGTGTAGGAGGCGAAATCGTTGCTCTCGGTGCAAACCCTGTCGCCATTCTGGCGGCTCATGCTGCCGAAGCAGCTGTAGCTATAATCGTTCGGGTGCTGCCGGTCCGGAATGAAGTAGCAATCGGTCGAGAACCCCGCCCAAGGTCCGGCCCCGCTGGCGCCAAGCGCCTTGCGCTGCGCCAGCGCGCCGGCAACGAAAGCGGGCTTGCCGCCGGATTTTTGCTTGAGGAAGGCCGTGCGCTCCTGCGTCACATCGGTAAGGATCTCGGCCCAGCTTGGCGGCGTCGAATCATCATCGACGCCTGAGCCTTCGAGGGTGGCCGGGTCATTGATGCCGGTGTCCCGCGCCTTGATCCAGCGCCGCTGGCTCTCTATCAGCGCGGCGCGGATGTCGGCATCGTCGACAGCACGCAACAGCTTCCCATAGGCCGCGCTCATCTCGTCATCGGCCCGGCGCAAGGCTTTGTTGCCGCAGATCTGGTCTTCAACCTCAGTGGCTGCCTTGGAGCAGTCGAACGCGAAGGACGGCGTTGTGAGGGCACACAACGCGACAGTAGCGAGGACAAGCAGTCTCATTGGGAAGATATCCATTGATCAACGGGGTGGGGTTATTCAACATGCTGGCAAAGTGCGCAAGTTGGTCGACGCTTGCGCGGCTACACGCCAGAATCGAAGCAAGGATGACAGGATGAGCTACAAGGCACGCGTGTTAGTCATCGTGGTGATCGTCGAGGCGGGGCTTGCCGGCCTCTGGTGGTATCTCGCCCGCTACGGCATGGCCAATCCAGACCGCGTCACGTCAGATTTCCAGGTGGTCGTCGGCCAGACCCTGGGCATGGCGATGGGCGGCTTCCTCGGTCTCTCCCTGATCCTGTTCCTGATCGCCGCCCGCAACGATCGCAAGGCTGCCGAGAAAAAGGCCCAAGGCTGATTTGCGCGACTTGAAGCCCGTCAGAATGGCAGCCGCGCATTCTCCTTGACTTCTTTCATGACGAAGAAGGTCCTTGTTTGCCGAACGCCCGGCAGCGCGATCAGTTTCTGCCCATGCAGCTTGTTGAAATCCGCCATGTCGCGGACCCTGATCTTGAGGAGATAATCGAAGTCGCCGGCGACGAGATTGCAGTCCAGTACCTCCTTGAGCGCAAGCACGGCCTCTTCGAAAGCGGCGAAGCTTTCCGGTGTCGAGCGGTCCAGCACGACGCCGACCATGACCAGCGCGCCAAGGCCGACCGCAACAGGCGCGATCTCCGCCCTCACCCCTGATATAAAACCCTCTTCGAACAGGCGTTGGGTTCGCCGATGGCAGGTGGCGGCGCTGACATTGACGCGCACCGCCAGCTCCGCATTGGTCAGCCGTCCTTCGGCCTGAAGAGCCCGCAGGATTCTGAGATCAATACGGTCGAGAGCCTGTGTGGAAGATTCTTCCATTTCGATAAGCCTTTATGGATGATCAGGGCAACAAAATCGCATACTTATTGAGCATGTGAAAATCTCGGATGCAAGTTCGAGAGCACCTTTCGCATCACTCGGCTTATCTTCCAGCCATCGAAAACGACAATGGCGGAGGCAAATCGGTGTCACTTCTCGCAAAGTTTGAACGCTATCCCCTGACCTTCGGCACGACGCCGATCGAGCATCTGCCGCGGCTGAGCGCGGCGCTTGGGGGAAAGGTGCAGGTCTATGCCAAGCGCGACGACTGCAATTCCGGGCTCGCCATGGGCGGCAACAAATTGCGCAAGCTTGAATACATCGTACCGGACGCCATTGCCTCGGGCGCCGACACGCTGGTGTCGATCGGCGGCGTCCAGTCCAACCACACCCGCATGGTCGCCGCGACCGCTGCCAAGATCGGCATGAAGTGCGTGGTCATCCAGGAGAAATGGGTACCGCACCATGACGCGGTCTACGACCGGGTCGGCAACATCCTGATGACGCGGCTGATGGGCGCCGACAGCCGGCTTGTCGATGACGGTTTCGACATCGGCATCCGCAAGAGCTGGGAAGACGCCATCCAGTCGGTCAAGGACGCCGGCGGCAAACCCTATCCGATCCCGGCCGGGGCCTCGGTGCACAAATTCGGCGGGCTCGGCTATGTCGGCTTCGCCGAAGAGGTGGCGCGCCAGGAAGCAGAGCTTGGCTTCACCTTCGACTACATCATCGTGTGCGTGGTGACCGGCTCGACGCAGGCCGGCATGATCGTTGGCTTTGCCGCACAAGGTCGCGCCGACCGGGTGATCGGCATCGACGCCTCCGGCACGCTCGACCAGACCCGCGCGCAGGTCCGCCGCATCGTCGACGACACCGCCGCCCTCGTCGACCTCGGCCGCACTGTCAGCGACGACGAAATCGTCATCAACCCCGACTATGCCTATCCTGCCTATGGCGTTCCCTCTGATGAGACCAACGACGCGATCCGTCTGGCGGCCCGCACCGAGGCGATGATCACCGATCCGGTCTATGAGGGAAAGTCGATGCAGGGTCTGATCGACCTGACCCGCAAGGGCTTCTTCCCCGAGGGGTCGAAAATTCTCTACGCGCATCTCGGCGGCGCGCCGGCCATCAACGGATACAGCTACTACTACAAGGACGATGGCGCTCCAGCCCGGCCGAAACCGGCAGCGGACTCAAACGCGCCGGAGGAGACGCTGCCGCCGCTGTTTCCCTAACGGATCAGGGGTCCTCGCCGATGCGGGCAAAATGCCACTCGACCAGCGGCTTCATATGCGGCGCCAGGCCCTGTGGCAGGTCGGCGGCGTGGCGGATGATCACCGGTCCCTCGATCTCCGGCTCGGCCTCGGTCGCGACGAAGGCGCTGATGCGCCGCGCAATCTCGTCCGCCGGCGCATCGACATGGTAGCGACGAAAGAGGACCGTGCCGGTCTCAGTCGACAGCGCATGGTAGCGCCTGCTGCGCGCCGCGCCGGTCAGGTCGAGCCCTGTCTCCTCGCGCACTTCGCGGATCATGTTGAAATCGACATCGACGAGGCCGTCGCGAAAATCGATCGGCTCGAACGAGCCGGCGGCGAAATAGACGCTGCCGGCGCCCACCGTGTGCGCTCCCATGCGGATCGCCACCAGCGCATTGTCGCCGGCGACCAGCATGGCATGGCCATAGGCGTGCTCGGCGCCCGAATTCTCTCGCCGCTTTCGCCACAACATGAAGGTCGAATAGTTTACCGCATGGCAGCGGCCAACGAGGCTGTTGTCTCGATATGCAAGCTCTGAAAGCAGCACCACAGTGCCGTCGAACAGCGCCGGATTGGCCGCTATCTCCTGCCGCCAGTTTTCAGCGATCGCCTGTGCATTGCTCACCGCGAACGGATGCGGGCCGGGGTCCAGCCGAACATCGATCTCATCAACCGGCAGAACGACGTTGCGCGGCAGGTGGAAACTCATACGCGTCAAGCCATGTCCAGGGTGATTGCTACCGGGCAATGGTCCGACGCCTTCGGCCGGTCCCAGCCGGCGCGCGGAAAGCGCTCCACCGCCTGTCCCGCAGGAAATATGGTGCGCCAGGGTTGGCCGTTGCGAATGATGTCGGGAACGGCCGTCGCATTCTTCGCCGCCAGCCCCTTCGACAACAGGATGTAATCGAGCTGGCAGAGGTGCCGCTCCTTCGGCCCGCGCGTGTGATAAAAACTCCAGCGATCCATCTCCGGCCGCCGCTCGACGACATTCTCGCAAAAGCCGCCGGCGGTCAGCACATTGAGACACGACTGGCTCTCGTCGATCACCTGGAAGCGGTAGCCGTCGACGGCGTCGCCCTCGATCTTCACCCGCTGCCGGTAGTCGTTCATGTCGCCGCAGATCGCCCAGCGCTTGTCGGCAGCATGCTCCTTGCCGAAGCGTTCCTCGATGATGCGGCGCACGGCCTGCGCCTCGGCGACGCGCACCGGCATCGTTGCCTCGCGTCCGTCGAGCCCGTTGCGCGGCGAGCCCATCGATTTGAAATGCACGAGATAAAGCGTCAGCGGCACGCCGCCGACCTTGATGTCGACCTCGAGGCAGTCGCGCCGGAAGATGCGTTCATTGGCCAGGTTGCCGAGCGCCTCGAGTTCAGGTGTGTGCACCCCAAACTGCTCGAAGGTGACATAGGCGTGGCTGGTCATGCGCACGAATTCGATCGGCTGGCCCTGCGCGGTCTCACTGCGCATCATCACGGCAACGTCGATGCCGCGTGAATCATTGCCGGCGGTGGTGTATTTCTGCCGATAGCCCTCGCCCACCATCTTGAAGAGATAGCCATATTCGAAGGCCTTCAGCGCCTCGATATTGTCGACCTCCTGCATGCAGATGATGTCCGCGCGCGTGGCGGCGATGGCGAGCGCGGTCAGCTGGCGCGTGTCGTCGGACTGCGCGATGGCGCGCGCCTGCTCCAGCATCTTGTATTCGGCCTCGCTCTGTATGTCGAAAAGCGCCAGCGTGCGATCTTCGTTGAGCTGGTTTCGGAAGCCCGAGAAATCGAACCTGTTCATCAGGTTTTCGACATTGAAAGTGGCGAGGCGCAGCGACATGGGCCTGACCTTTGCCTGCAAGCGCCCCCGAAAACAAGGGGCCGGCGCCGGCTCGCTATGGTTGATGGAACCTTTCCGTTCATCCGCCGTTCAGACGCCAAGGTCCATCAATAGGTTCTTCCCTGGGGTAGTCTGGGCGTGGGGCCTGTATCACTTGGAGAGTGTAATGAGCTCGCTCTTTTCTTCCACCGTAAAATCCGGGCTGATCGCCTTGGGTCTCATTTCTGGATTGACGGCGCCATCCGCGGCAGGACCGATCCTGCAGCCGAATCTGTCGGTGCCCGCAAGCACCTTGAACGTAACGCCAGTCGGCGAATTCATGGGCGGCGGCAACAATCGTCAGGGCGTAAACGACTGGCAGTGGCGCCGCGGTGAAGGCCGTCGCTTCGCCAGGTCGGGTAACTGGGATCGCGGCAACTGGAACCGCCGCAACTGGGACCGTGGCGACAATTGGCGCTGGCGCCATCATCGCCATCACCGCGGCCGTGATTTCGATGGCGGCGCCGCACTTCTCGGCCTCGGCCTGGGTCTTGGCCTCGGCAGCATCTACAACAATAACTACTACAATAACGGCTACAATGACGGCTACTACGTGCAGCCGGCGCCCCGCCGCTACTACCGTACGCAGCGTCTTTCCAGCGCCCATGTCCAGTGGTGCTACGATCGCTACCGGTCCTACCGGGCCGGGGACAATACGTTCCAGCCCTATAATGGCCCGCGCCAGCAGTGCTGGTCGCCCTATAGCTGAGCCGTCGCAGGCAACAAGATGAAACGGCGCCGCTCATCGCGGCGCCGTTTCATGTGGGAGGCCGCCGGCGCGTCGCCGCTAACCATATGTTTATCGGCTGGGTCTATCCGTAGCCCGGTGCCCCCTATATGACGATCGCGCCGATCCGGTCGCGAAGGACGTGCCGTCATGGCCGACAACGAATCGAGAAACAAACACCGGCCGCGCGTGCTGAAAGGCGCGACGATCCTGACCGGCCTCACCAATTCCGAGGTCAAGTGCACTGTGCGCAACATGCATGCCGGCGGCGCCGAGCTGAAAGTACCGATCGACGCGCGCGTGCCGGACGAATTCCTGCTCTATGTGCCGGTCGACGGCATCGGCTACAAGGCCATCGTCCGCTGGCGCGCAGGCGACCGCATTGGCGTCGAATTCACCGGCACCGAGCCGAAGCCGCACTGGCACTACGGCTGAGGCCTGCCCGAGACTTCTGACAAGCTGCATGAAAAAGACCGGCGGATCGCTCCGCCGGCTTTGTCGTTTAAGCGATGAAATTGCGGATCAGTTCTTGGCCTTGTCGACCAGCTTGTTCTTCGAGATCCACGGCATCATCGCCCGCAGCTTGGCGCCGACTTCCTCGATCTGGTGGCTGTCATTGTTGCGGCGGATGCCCTTGAAGCGCGACATGCCGGCGCGGTATTCCTGCATCCATTCCGAGGTGAACTTGCCGGTCTGGATGTCCTTCAGCACGCGCTTCATCTCGGCCTTGGTCTCGGCGGTGATGATGCGCGGGCCCGAGACATATTCGCCCCATTCAGCGGTGTTCGAGATCGAGTAGTTCATGTTGGCGATGCCGCCTTCATAGATCAGGTCGACGATCAGCTTGACCTCGTGCAGGCACTCGAAATAGGCCATTTCGGGCGCATAACCGGCTTCCACCAGCGTCTCGAAACCGGCGCGGATCAGTTCGACCAGGCCGCCGCACAGCACGACCTGCTCGCCGAACAGATCGGTCTCGCATTCCTCGCGGAAATTGGTCTCGATGATGCCCGAACGGCCGCCGCCGACGCCGCAGGCGTAGGACAGAGCGAGATCGAGCGCATTGCCCGAGGCGTCCTGGTTGACGGCGACCAGGCACGGCACGCCGCCGCCCTTCTGGTACTCGCCGCGCACGGTGTGACCGGGGCCTTTCGGTGCGATCATGACGACGTCGACCGAAGCCTTCGGCTCGATCAGGCCGAAATGCACGTTCAGGCCGTGCGCGAAGGCGATCGCCGCGCCGTCGCGGATGTTCGGCGCGATTTCATTCTTGTAGATGTCGGCCTGCAATTCATCGGGCGTTGCCATCATCATCAGGTCGGCCCATTTGGCGGCATCCGCCACGCTCATCACTTTCAGGCCATCGGCTTCGACCTTTTTGGCGGTCGCCGAGCCGGCCTTGAGGCCGATGGCGATGTCCTTGGCGCCGGAATCCTTGAGGTTGAGCGCATGCGCCCGGCCCTGGCTGCCATAGCCGATGATGGCGACCTTCTTGCCCTTGATCAGGTTGAGATCGGCGTCGCGATCGTAATAAACACGCATCTTTTGCTTCCTTCCCGTTTTTTAAATCAGAGGCCTTGCGGCCCGGTTTTTGCTCCGTAAAGAGCGAGAAACTGCTGCGTCGCCCGGGCGGCATCGCCGCCGATCGCCGCTTCAGTCGATTCCAGCCGGTCGCCGAGCAGCAGACGGATCTGCACGTCGCGGGCGACCAGCCCGAAAAAGGTCCGGAACGCCGTTTCGGCATCCGTAAAGTCGAGAAAGCCCGCCTGCTTGCCGGCTTCCAGCACCGGCTTCAGGCGCCTGGCCAGCGCGAAGCGGCCATTCTCCAGCACGATGGCGCCAAGATCGTCTTTTCCTGACCCGGCATGGCCGACTGCCACACGGTTCAGCGCGATCGACGTGTCGCTCGAAATCACCTTGAGCCAGTCCGAGGCGAAGCCTTCGAGGCTTGCCGTCAGCGAGGCAAGATCGAGTTTTTCGCCGTCGACCGGCACCACGCGCACTTTCGAAGCCTGCCACTGGACCGTCGCCGTCAGCAAACCGTCGCGGTCGCCGAACCATTTGTAGAGCGTTTCCTTGGAGCAGCTGGCGCGACGCGCCACCGCAGTCATGGTCAGATTGTCGCCCTCCTCGACCAGCAAGCGCAAGGCGGCGTCCAGAACAGCCTTCTGCCGCTCCGTCAGCGTCGCGCTGGTGTCGATGTCGGCGTTTGCCTGCAACAATGTCCTGCCCATTCGATGAGATAGCCGGGTCGCCCCAAGGGCGTACCGTACGTTACGGTTCGGCATATTGCGCAATCCCATGCTCGGCGCAAGGGGCCAGGTAGAAAAATCGTTGGCGTGAGAGCCGCCGTGCAAACGACAAGGTTCTGACGGATCAATCATCGGCCGGCGGATGGCGCAGCTCTCCAAGCAGGGTTGCCAGTATCTTCAGCTCCTCGGCCGCCAGCTTGGCGCCGACGAGCTCCGTGATCGAGCGTCCGTAGACCGCCCACATCCGCCGCCGCATCTCGCGGCCTTCAGCAGAAATGCGAATGGTCTGGCCACGGCCGTCATCGGCGACCTTCAGCTTCTCGATCAGTCCGTCGGCCTCGAGCCGCGCCAGCAGCCGCGAGATGTTGTACTGCGCAAACAAGGTGCGCTCGGTCAGCTGGAATGGCCGCAGCCCACCCTCGCCCGCCTCGGCAAGCTCGTGGAGCACGTCGTACCAGTCGAGCGGTGGCAAGCCGCTAGTCTTCAAAGCCTCTTCGGCCTGTTCGATGAGCTGGCGCGAAACCCGCATGAGGCGGGCCCAGGCCTTGATGGCTTCAGGCGACGGCGTGGTTTTCTCGGTCATGTCGGCATCCTAGAAGATAGATGCAGTTGCATCAAGCTTGACGGTCGATGCATCTGCATCTATATCCATGCAATTGCATCGATCAGGAAAGGCAAATCCATGAGAGACGACAAGCTCATTCTCGTCAGCCATCATCTGTGCCCCTATGTCCAACGCGCCGCAATCTCGCTGGCTGAAAAGCACGTGCCGTTCGAACGCGTCGACATCGACCTCGCCAACAAGCCCGACTGGTTCAAGGCGATCTCGCCATTGGGCAAGGTGCCGCTGCTCATCGTGCGGGCAAATGGCGCGGAGACGGTGATCTTCGAATCCGCCGTCATCCTCGAATTCCTGGAGGAAACACAGTCCAATCCCCTCCATCCCACCGACGCCTACGCCCGCGCCCGACACCGCGCCTGGATAGAGTTCGGTTCGGCGACGCTGAACGCCATCGGCCGCTTCTACTCAGCGTCCAGCAAGGCTGCCTTCCTGGCGGAGTCCACGGCGCTGTCGGTCATGTTCGATCGTCTGGAGGATGAATTGGCCGACCAGGCCGGGCAATGGTTTGGCGGCGAGCACTTTTGCCTTGTCGATACCGTCTACGGTCCGGTCTTCCGCTATCTCGACGCCTTCGACAGGATCGGCAATTTCGGCATTCTGGACGGCAAGCCACTGGTCCGGGCATGGCGCAAGGCGTTGAGCGAACGCGCCTCGGTCAGAGGCGCCGTGGCGCCAGACTATCCGCAGCGCCTGCATCAATTCCTGCTCGCGAAAGGATCGTTTCTCTCGGATGATCTGGCCAGCGCGCCTCCTCTAGCCCGATCCGCCTGAATGGAACGGTCACGAGCAGATGTGCTTTCTCAATCCGCCTCAGTTCTCGAACATGACGAAGGCGGCCCAGACCCGCGGATCCTGCGCGCCGGCAATCTTGCCGTCGCGGGCGTCGCGGCGGGTCTGGCGCAGCGCTTCCGCATAGGTCTGACGGGCAGCAAGGCGACGGTAGAAACTGACCATGAAGGCTGCGGTTCCGGCATCGTCCACGGGCCAAAGCGTCAGCAGCGAACGCTTCGCGCCCGCAATGCTGATCGCGGTCGGCAGGCCGCGCAAGCCGCCAACGAATGTCTCCTGGCCTCGGGCCGTCTCGCAGGCGGAGAGCACGATCAGGTCGAGGTTCGACAGGTCCCACATCATCAGCTCCATGCCATAGAGCCGGCCGTCCTCATCGTCGCGCTTCATCGACTGCCGGTTTCCCGACCGGGACAGCACCACCTGGCTCTGCCAAAGCGCATTCACCGCGCCGACACCGCCCTCCTTCTCGTCGCGGTAGGCGCCATGGGTGGCGAGATGCGCAACCGTTGCCTGCTCCATGCCCTTGCGCAGTGCCCGCTCGCCGGCTGCCGTTCCGGTGAGCATGTCGACCGAGTACTGGTCGCCGCGCAGGATCGAGGCGATTGCATCGACTTCCATCCTAGTGCCCAGCAACGGCTCGGCGCCCTTCTCCGCGCCACGCGCATAGTCGAGGCCACCGGCGAGCAGCGATTTGCCGTTCTTTGGAAAGCTCTGATCGACACCGGCGTTCAACAGCGATTCCGGCCGCGTCAGCATGCGTACGGTGAAGCGGTCATCCAGCGTCACACCCTTCCTGTCCTTAAGCAAAGGAAACGGTACCGAGAACAATTTGCCGTCGGGCACCACGAAAAGTGTATCCGCACCTGCGAGCGACGGTTCCAAAGGCGCCAGCAGCCCGGTGTAAAGGCCGGTGAACGTAACGTCGAGATCGACCAGCGGCACGGCGCCGCGTTCCTGCGCGGAGCGGCTGGATCTAAGGTTCGCCATGCGGGTTGTCTGCGCGGCCGGAATGATCCGGCGCGGATCGCCGAGGTCGTAGAGGCGCGGCGGCTGGTCCTTGCGCGTGACGATCGCATAGAGTCGCGTGTCTTCAAGCGGATCGGCACTCTCGCGATCTGCCCGCCACTTGCGGGTAATGAAATAGTCGATCAGCGCCTCATTGGGTTTCAGCAATGTCTCAGCCGTCGGCAGCGGCTTCTGCATTGCCTTCTCATCGAAGCCATACTTCGTCGAAAGCCTGGCGTTGAGCGTGTCGTTCATCGACTGAACCTGCTCCATCAGCAGCGCCCCCGTATGTTCAATATCGTCGCCGCTGGACACAACCTCCTGATAGGAGAACGACAGCCGCATCGCGGTCTGGATCAGGCGTCGCGTCTCCGTATCGTTCGGATCGATTATTCGCAAAAGCTTGCGCAGCGTATCCCGCTTGCCGTTTTCCAGTGTCGGCCAGCGGCGCACGGCATCGGCGAATGCCGGCACCGCCAATGCGTTGTTTTGCGCGAAGCGCGCGTAGTCGTAGAGCATGTCGTCGGCCATCGCGCGGCTGGCTTCGGCGACGATGGCATTGCCGGCCGAGCTCACCTGCATCGAATTCCACCGCAGCATGTCATGGTCGAGACCGGCAAAATCGGCGGCCGAGGCCGTGGGATCGGTCTTCGCCTTGAGATTGGCAATCGCCTGTCGTGCGGCAAACTCCAGCGGCGGCGGCAGGTCGAATTTTGACTCGGCGATGCGATAGGCTTGGTCGAGGTGCCGCATGCTGCTTTCCAAATCCCCCCTGGCGTCGAAATGCGCGGCCAGCAGATTCGCGATCTTGATTGCCAGTATCTCGGGATAGCCTTGGTCGGGGGTCAGCGATTGCAGATGTGCGATTGTCGGCTCGTCAAGCGGCTGCGCACCGGAGAGCGCACTGGTGTAAAGCAACCACGCATCAGCCTGCTCGACCAGATTGTCTTGCTGCTTGAGAGCGACGGCGATGTCCCGTTGCTGCTGGAGATAACGCAAGGCCTCGTCGTGCATGCCGAGGTTGAGATAGTCCTGTGCCGTGTTGCTGGCGCTGACCAGAACGTAGAAATGATTTGCGCCGTAATAGGCGGTGCGCTTCTTGATCACGGCCAGGTCATAGTGCAAGGCACGTGTGGGTGCGCCCATCTGGCGCAGCAGGTCCGCAAGATTGTTCTGCAGTGTCCAGGTGAGCGGGTCGTCATTGCCAAGCGCGCGCGCGGCTGTCTCCACATTGCCCTGCTGGATGTTGATGGCGGAAGCGATGTTGCCGACTGCCGCAACGGCCGTCGTCATCTGATCGGTGGCGAAGATGAGCTCCCTGGAGTCCTTGCCATAATAGTGCTCGTAGAGACCAA
Source organism: Hyphomicrobiales bacterium (assembly GCA_900472295.1). GTDB lineage: Bacteria > Pseudomonadota > Alphaproteobacteria > Rhizobiales > Rhizobiaceae > Mesorhizobium. The sequence continues at coordinate 889,203 of UCIA01000002.1, forward strand.
TCGCATTGGCGAACATGGAAACGGCGCTCCGATGGTCTTTCTCGGCCTGCTTCAGCATCGCGTAGTTGAGATAGAAATCGGCGCGCTTGGCGACGTCCTGTTGCATTGCCCTGGTTTTCAGGCCTTCGGTAAAAATCGCTTCGGCCTCTTCGAGAAACTGGCCGTTCAGGAAGGTCGCGCCGGCATTCGAGTAGCTGACGACCGTAAACTCATAGAGGTCGCTTCTCGCCGCATCGAGCAGCGCTGACCGCAACAGTGCATAGCCTTCGTCGAAATGTCCGACTTCCGTCATCAGCTTGTAAGCCGCATCGATCCGGGCCGTCAGCGAAGCTTCTGTCTCCTGCTGTGCGAACGGGCTTGCCGTCTGGGCTTGTGCCGTCGCCAGGGGCAGCGCGACGGCCAACATCGCCACGACGCACGCAACGACGCGCATCACGTCTCCCGGTTTTCGGACTATGGGCATGACAGTGTTCACGCTGATCTGAGGCGAAAACTCTATGATGCAATCGTATCATGGCCCGGGTTTTGGCCAAAATCCCACTGCACCTCGGCCAGCCCGATCCGCCTGAACGGATCGACCAGCGTTCCGGCCACCATCGAGGCGAGCACACCTGGCAGCGGCGGCACCTTTGCGATGGTCGCCACCAGCCGGTCGCGGAAGAAGGGCAGCATCGCGCCGTCCGACTGATAGAACGGCGTCAGCGCCAGCGACAGCGCCTGGAAGATCCGGACATGCCATCGCCGCGCTTTGGCATAGGCTTCCAGCGCCGCCTCGACATCGCCCGCTTGTGCCAATGCATGGCTGAGCGCCGCCGCGTCGAGCAGCGCCATGTTGGCGCCTTGGCCGAGCTGCGGGCTGGTCGAATGCGCCGCGTCGCCGATCACCGCCAGACGCCGTCCGGCCGGCAGCTTCATCGTGTGGTGGCCGTAGCGCGCCAGCGACAGCTGGTCGAAACTGTCGATCTGGCTGGTGAACGCCTCGCACTCAGGCCACAGCGCAATGAGCCTCGCCTTCCAGGCATCGAGGCCCGCTTTCCGTACCTGCTCGACATCGGCCGGCTTCAGGCTCCAGAAGAACGCCGCCATCTTCTCGGCGCCCAGCTGCGGACGGCCGATCGGCAGCACGCCGATCATCACGCTGGCCTTGTCGTAGCGCTGCAGCAGCGCGTTTTCGTCAAAACCTTCGCCGCGCCAGCCGAGCGAGGCCCAGAACGCGCCATAGGTGAGCGGCCGCGGCTCGGCCGGATCGTTCAGGCACCGGCGCAGCTTCGAGCGCGAGCCACTGGCATCGACGACGAGGTCGAACGGCCCTGCCTTGCGGCCAGTATCCAAGACCAGACTCGCCCGCTCGCCGACCTCCAGCGTCTCGATTTCGACCCCGGTTTCGATGGCAATGCCTTGGCGCTGCGCGGCGCGGAACAACACGCCGAACAGCGCCGCCCGGTGCACCGCCAGCCCGAAGCGACCGCCAGGTTGCGCGTCGTAGCGCACCGCGAGCACGGTGCGCCCGGTCGAGGCATCAGCACCGTGCAGCCGCTCGATGCGGCTGCCCAGTGCCAGAATGTCGTCGAGCAGACCGAGATCGGCGAGCACGCTCAGCCCGGTCGGCTGCAGGATCAGGCCGGAGCCGACCGGCTTCGGCTCCTCGAAACGTTCGAAGATGGTGACCTTATGCCCGGCGCGCCTGAGATAGAGCGCCGTAGCAAGCCCCGCCGGGCCGGCGCCGGCAATCGCGATGTCGAGGTCCGGCATGCGCTAGTTGCTGACGCCGCCGAGTCTGGCTTGCGCATGCTCGCGGCTGGCGGTGTACAGCGTTTCCTCCGGCTTGAGAGCAAGAGCTCTATCGATGCTCTCAAGACTGGCCTGGTAGGCTGTCGCCGCGCCGGCCTTGTCGCCCTGCTGCTCGAGGACATACCCGGTCTTGAGCTGCGCATTGTGGACGGCGAAATCGAATTCGGGGTTCTTGGGTTCGATGGCCGCGGCCTTTGCCGCCGCGACCTCGGCGGCCTTGTACAGCTTCATGGCATCCTGCGGAAAATTCGTCGTGTAGGAATCCGCGACTTCGATATAGGCCTCGTTGAGATCGCGCAGGCTGTTGACGTTTTGCGGGAGCTGAGCGGCGAATTTCTTCGCAGCCTCCAGCCGCAAATCGTTCTGCGCCCAATAGCCCTTGTAGTCATCCATCAGCCGCTTATCGATCGCGACCCTGTTGTGGAAGAGGATAAGGTCGCTTTGATAGGGCTGCTTGTCGGGCTGCGCCTCGACGATTTTGGCTGCGTAGGCGAGGCCCGCCTCGTCATATTTCAAGGCGTTGGCGTAGTCCTTGAGCTGCCGGTACGAGCCGGCGATCTTTGTATGGTAAAGCGTCGCATTGCGCTGCCAGACCATGTTTTCCGGGTCGAGTGCCGCCAGGTTCAACGCCGCCTGATGCGCCTTCTTGGTGAACTCGATCGCGGTGACGTCGTCGGGCACGAATTGATACCACGTGGCCGTCTTTTCATAGGACGTGACCAGATCGGCCGCCCACTGCTTGTTGACGGCGTCCGCTTCGACGAGACGCTCGCGGATGGCATTTGCTTCCTTGTAGGCGGCGAGTGATTTCTCGGCGTCCTCGGCGCTGATCATATTGTCGCCGAAGTAGATGGATTGACCCATTTTTTCCAGAGTGCCGGCAAGCCCACTCTGCCAGGACAGATTCTTGGGATCGGCCGCGATCAGCTTGCGCGTGATGGCGACCGATGCTTCGAAGGACGCAACCGAGGCTTGGCCCGCATTCTCGGTATAGCCATTACCGTCGCCCCGGATCTTGTCATACTGGATATCGCCCAGCGCATCGTAGGCAGCGGCCAGGTCGAACTGGCGCAAGGCATTGTCGGGCGCGGCTTCGGCCAGTTTCTTCGCTATATCAAGGCTCTCCTGGAACGAAGCCAGGGCTTGCGGCAGTTGCTTCTTGTCCTGCTGGATTTCGCCGATGCGGCGGCTGCTGAGCGCCAGTGTGGATTGCAGCGCCTCATTGGCCGGATCCTTGCCGGTCAGCTCCACGGCGATATCACGCGCCGACACATAGGCGGCCATCGCCAGCTCGTCATTGCCTTGCAGCTTGTGCACAGCGCCGACTTTCAGGAACGCAGCAGCCTCAAGGCCGAGCGCGGTGGCATCAGCCGCATTGCCTTTCGCAAGGTCCTTCCGGATTTCGAGGCCACGCTGATACGATGCCAGTGCAGCGCTAGAGTCACCCTGATCGCGCTGCACGTCACCCAGTTTCAGCGTGCTGGCCGCAACGCTGTACTGCCATGCGGCATTGGACGGCTCGGCACTGGCAAGAATGGAGGCCACCTGTTGCTGGCGTTCATAGGCGCTGCGCCCGCCGGACAGGTTGCCGACTGTCCGGTAGAGGTCACCAAGCACCTCCAGCGAGTCCAGCTGCTGCTTACGCTGCGCTTCGGGAAGTTGTTCGCGCGCCAGATCGTTGTAAAGCGCGGCCGCCTTCTCATAGCTTTGGATCGCCAGATCGTACTTCAGGTTGGAACGCGCCGCGCCGCCGCTGATCATATGCGTGGTTGCCTCGGAAAGCGTGCGATCGAGGAAGTTCGACTTCAGCGCATCGCGCGAGGTCGCATCGATTTCGGCGGCCTCGGCAAGCTTGCCCTGCGCCGTATCGAAGGCGCCGAGATCGAGCTGGCCCAGTGCCTCATCGCGCAGTTTGGCGACTGTCGGGTCGGCCGACGCCAGCGTCTTCATCTGCGTGCGCACGGCGACGAACGCATCGGCGGCCTCGGTAAGCTTCTTTCGCCGGTCGTCCGTCGACAGCGCCTTGGCATCGGAATCGATCAACGCGCCATAGAGCGGCGCCAGCGGCATGTCCTTGTCCTTGGCGAGACGCTCGACCTCGTCGCGCAGATCGGGCGTCACGTCAGCCATCGCCAGCAGCAAGCGTTCCCGCTCCGGCAGTTGGCCGGCACTTTGGGAGGCGAAGAACATTTGCGGCAGGCCGTTTTCGACATAGGGCAATTGCGCGCCGCGCGACCGGTCGTAGACCTCCTGCTGCACCAGCGTCAGCACCGAACGGATTTCGAGCCCGTCGGTCGCCAGATATTTTGCCAGACCCGCGGTGAACGGCGAATTGTCGCCGGTGCCGTCGGCCGCCGTCGCGCCGGGTGCCGCCGAAAACGTATAGAGCAGGTTTTCGGCCTTGCCCAAACGACCGAGCCCAGGCTTCACCTCCTTGGTCTCCTTGACGTTCAGCGCCTTGACGCCGCGGCCGGCACCCTCGCCGCCGGCGAACGGATCGTTGCGGCAGGCATCGAGCAGGATCAGCCCGATTTTCGAGACGCTGGTGACCGTCTCGCGCACCTCTTCCAGCGGCAGGCTGGTCTGCTTCAGCGTCTCGACCGAAGTCGCGTCGGCATCTGTCGGCAGCAGGCGATTCTCGCCGGCGATTTCGACACCGTGACCGGCGAAATAGACCAGCGCGACATTGGCGCCGGCTGCGTCCTCGCGAAAATCCTCCAGCGCGCGGCGCATCCGCTTGAGATCGCGATCGGTCTCAAGCGTGACCTCGAAGCCAAGCGCTTCCAGTGATTTCTTGATCGCCTGGGCGTCGTTGACGGCATTGCCCAGAGGCCGGACGTTCTTGTAGGCGTCGACGGCCATGACCAGGGCGAAGCGCTGTTCGGCCAATGCCGGAAAGGCGGATGAAGAAAGCAGTACCAGTGCAACCAGGAATCGCCGCAATTTAAAGCCCCCAAGCTGATTGTGTGTTTCAGCTCCCATAGGATTGTGACAACTGCAAGGTCAGCTTGTCGAGAAATTTTGATCGCAGCAGCTTGATCGGCCACGGCAGGACCAAGGCAATACTCGGATATACTCGCTAAGCGGCTGACTATGCCGCGTCGAAGGCAGCGCGCGCGTCGCGCACCGCGTCGTGGTTGAGTTCGGCCCACAGGATCAATTGATGCAGGGCGCCGAACATCGAGCGTCCGAGGTCGGTCAGGCTGTATTCGACGCTCGGCGGCTTGGTCGGGAACACTTCGCGATGCACATAGCCGTCGCGCTGCAGCTCAAGCAGCGTCTGGGTGAGCATGCGCTGCGAGATATCAGGCACAAGCCGCCGCAGTTCACCGAAGCGATAAGGCTTCTCCGCCAGCGCCATCGCCAGCAATGGGCTCCATTTGCCGTTGATGCCCTTGATGACGTCACGAACCGGGCAATCGCCGAAATTGGCGCCGCCCGTCATGGCTCTGTAGATCTCGAGCTTCGATTTCAGATTGACGATCTTGCCGTCCATCGCTGGTTCCCTGGCTGTGCCTACCTCCCCAAAAACTGCCTTCTTTACGGCATCGGGTCAATTCCTATTTTAGTGCTGGTCTCTTTTTGAGACCACCGAGGCACTCGCCGTCGTGGCGCAAATCAGGATCTCCCAATGCCCCAAACCATTCTTGTCACCGGCGCTTCCGGCCAGCTTGGCCGCAGCGTCATCAACCATCTGCTGGGTACATTCAAAGTGCCGGCCGAGAGGATCGTCGCCGCCACCCGCACACCGGCCAGCTTGTCCGACCTCGCCGCACGCGGCGTCATTGTGCGCAAGGCGGATTTCGATAACCAGGCCTCGCTCGCAAAGGCTTTCGCCGGCGCCGACCGGGTACTCATTATCTCGACAAACGAAATCGCGATCCAGGGCAAGCGTCGCGAGCAGCAGCTCGCTGCGGTGGCAGCCGCTATGCAGGCAGGCATCGGCCATTTGCTCTACACCTCGATGCCCAACCCTGAGCCGGGTTCACCGGTGATTTTCGCTCCAGATCATTACGACACCGAGCAGGCAATCAAGGCGAGCGGCATCCCCTACACGATCTTCCGCAACGGCTGGTACGACGAGAACCTGTTCATGGCGATGCCGCAGATCCTGGCATCGGGCCAATGGTATACATCAGCGGATAATGGCGCGATCTCCTACGGCTCGCGCGACGACTACGCTGCCGCTATTGCTGCCGGGCTCGCCTCGGACACAGGCGAAAGCACGACCTACACACTGACCGGCCCAAAAGCCTATACGGCGGCCGAAGTCGCGGCACTCGTCACGGAAGTCACCGGCAACCCGATCCAGGTCATTCAGCTATCCGACGAAGCGTTGACTGAGGGGATCAAGGCAGCCGGGTTGCCTGAGTCGCTCGCCAAGGCTCTGGTGTCATTCGACGCCGCCGCACGCGCCGGCGACCTCGGCATGGTGACGGACGCCGTCGAAAAACTCTCCGGCCGCAAATCGGTGCCGCTGAAGCAGTTTCTGGAGATGAACAAGGCCGCGCTGGCCGGCTAGGACCGCGCTGCAATGCAAATGGCGAAGGCCGTGCCGTCAGGAGCGGCCTTCGCTGCCTAGATCGCGACCTGCGTGCCGATCTCGACCACGCGTCCGGTCGGAATCTGGAAATATTCCGTCGCGTCGGCCGCCGTCCGCGCCAGCCCGATGAACAGCTTGTCCTGCCACACCGGCATGCCGGAATTGGGCGAGGCCTTGAGCGAGCGGCGCGACAGGAAGAACGAGGTCGTCATGATGTCGAACTTCCAGCCCTGCTTGCGGCAGATCGCCAGCGCGCGCGGAATGTTGGGCTGTTCCATATAGCCGAAGGTCAGCGTCACCCGCATGAACAGCTCGTTGACCGTCTCCATCTTGACGCGCTCGCTGTCGGGCACCACCGGCTGCGGCGCCGTCACCACGGACAGGATGACGTTCTGCTCGTGCAGCACCTTGTAGTGCTTCAGGCTGTGCATCAGCGCGGTCGGCGCGCTTTGCGGGTCGCTGGTCAGGAACACGGCGGTGCCCGACACCAGCTGCGGCTTCTTCTTCAACAGATTGCCGGCAAGGAAATCGAGCGGGATTTCGTTGCGGCGGGTCTTGTCGAACAGATAGCGGCTGCCGCGCACCCAGGTCCACATCGCCAGCACAACGGTGAAGGCCACTGCCAGCGAGGCCCAGCCGCCTTCAAACACCTTGACGATGTTTGAGGCGAAGAAGCCGATGTCGATGAAGGCAAACAGCGCTGTCAGCGCCACCGCCACCCACAGCCGCCATTTCCAGATGCGCGTCATGACGACGAACAGCAGCACCGTCGTCACCAGCATGTTGCCGGTCACCGAGATGCCGTAGGCGGAGGCAAGCTTGCTCGATTCGCCGAAGCCGACCACCAGCAGCATCACCACCAGCGCCAGCAAAAGGTTGACGCGAGGCATATAGATCTGGCCGGACTGCCGTTCCGACGTGTGCAGGATTTCCAGGCGCGGCAGCATGTTGAGCTGCACCGCCTGCCTCGTCAGCGAGAAAGCGCCTGATATGACCGCCTGGCTGGCGATCACGGTTGCCGCTGTTGCAAGCACCACCATGGGTATCAGCGTCCAGCCCTGGTTCATCTCGAAGAAGGGATGGCCCACCACGCCGCCATGCTCCAGCACGAAGGCGCCCTGCCCGGCATAGTTGAGCAGCAGGCAAGGAAAAACGATCGCCAGCCAGGCGAGCACGATGGGCTTGCGGCCGAAATGGCCAAGATCGGCATAGAGCGCCTCGGCGCCGGTGACGGCGAGGAAGATGGCGCCGATCGTCACGAAGGCGACGTCGGGTGAATTGATCAGGAACGCGACGATGTAATGCGGGCTGACGGCCAGCAGGATTTCCGGATCGCTGATGATGTGGTTCAGGCCGGAAAGGCCGATGGCCAGGAACCAGACCGCCGTGATCGGGCCGAAGATCAGCGCCACGCCACCGGTTCCGAACCGCTGCACGGAAAAGACGATCGCCAGGATGACCAGCGTCAGCGGCACCACATAGGGCTCGAAGGCTGGCGTCACGACGTTCATGCCTTCGACCGCCGAAAGCACCGAGATTGCCGGCGTGATGACGGCGTCGCCATAAAACAGCGAGGCGCCTACGATGCCGACGCCGAGGATCAACGCCGAGTGCTTTGGCAAACTGCCGCGTGCCAGTGCCATCAGCGACAGCACCCCGCCCTCGCCGCGGTTGTCTGCCCTGAGCACGAACATGATGTATTTGATGGTGACGATGATGGTCAACGACCAGATGATCAGCGACAGCACGCCGAGAATATCGCCGCGCTCGGCGACATTGCCGCCGGAGGAAGCATGCAACGCCTCACGGAACGCATAGATCGGGCTGGTGCCGATGTCGCCATAGACCACGCCGAGCGCGCCCAGCATCAGCACCTTGGTGCTATGCTGTTCGATTTCGGGATGGCTCGATTGTTCGACGGGTTCTGCCTCACTACCAGTATTGGTAAGGGCCATGGACGACACTCCGATAAGCGCGCGGTGCTCTACGCTTGCTGCAATGCAATATCAAGTGCCCTCAGGTAATGGCTGATATGCCGTAATGCCAGCCATGAGCCCTTTACCATCCGCATGCCCTTAGGAACCGCCCCACCGTGCCCGCCATGCCATACTCCAACGCGTCGGCTGTCAACCCATGTCCGATAGACACTTCGGCCAATGCCGGGATGCGCTTTGCCAATGGCGGCAGATTGGCCACCACCAGATCATGGCCGGCATTGACCTGAAGCCCGGCGGCAAGAGCCGCATCAGCGGTTTTTCCCAATCTTTCCAGTTCTTTCTGCGCCTTGGCGGAATCGGAATGGTAGCTGCCGTAAGGCCCCGTATAGAGCTCGATACGGTCGGCGCCGGTGTCGCGCGCGGCATTGACGCCGGCGGGGTCCGGATCGGAGAACAGCGACACGCGAAAGCCCCCTTTTTTCAGGCGCTTGACGATGGGGTTAAGGAACGCGGCCTCGGCGGCAAAGTTCCAGCCATGGTCGGAGGTGGCCTGCGCCGGATCGTCGGGCACCAGCGTCACCTGTTCTGGCTGGTGCTTTTCCACAAGCGCCAGAAAATCTTCGGTCGGATAGCCCTCGATGTTGAATTCCGCCTTCGGGAATTCGTCGTCGATCAGCGCCCGGATTTCCGGCAGGTCGGAATGCCTGGTGTGGCGCTCGTCGGGCCGTGGATGCACCGTCAGCCCGTGCGCGCCGGCGGCAAGGGCGAGGCGGCCAAGCCCGGTGACGCTCGGCCATGGCAGGTCGCGGCGGTTGCGCAGCATGGCGATGGCGTTGAGGTTGACGGAAAGTTTTGCGGGCATGGCTGAGATCCGGCTGTTTTGCAGCGCATCTATACCGGCTTTGTTGGGAACAGACAGCGGCTTTCAGGTGTTCCAGTCAGGCAATCCATCGCAAGAGGAGAACCAGCCGATGAATTTTCTTCAATCCGTGCCGGCGATCCGCCGTATCGAAACCGACCGTGAGGACCTTTTCGCCATTGACGTCGTCGGCCATGTCTCAGCGGCAGACGGCGAAAATCTGTTCGGGTTGCTGGAGGCTGCCTACGCGCTTCACCCAAGAATCGATGTCCTTGCGCGGTTGGTCGATCACGAGGGCGTCGACTGGACCGATGTGGACGACGAGACGCTGAAGCAAGGCACGGTGCATGCGCTCACGCATATCGCCCGCTGCGCGACGATTGGCGAGCCGGACTGGATAGCGGATGCGCAAAACTTCCTGCCGGCTTCACCGCCCATCGAATTCAGGCATTTCACGGCCGAGGATGAAGCAGACGCTTGGGCATGGCTGGGCGCCCAGCCGCTGTCGGTTACCTGACGCCCCAGCTACCTGACAATCGTCAGCCGCTCGGCGGCGCGGGTGATGGCGGTGTAGAGCCAGCGCTGGCGGGTTTCCTTGAACGCCCAGCTTTCGTCGAACAGCACGACGTCGTTCCATTGCGAGCCCTGCGCCTTGTGCACGGTCAGCGCATAGCCATAGTCGAAATCGTCGAACCGCTTCTTCTGCTGCCACGGGATATCGGCGTCCGGATCCTCGAAGGCCGCCTTCAGCAGCTTGATCTTGGCGACGCCGCGGTCGGGATCGTCCTCTTCCGGCGAGACCAAGAGGTTGATGCCGGGTTTCACCGTTTCGCGCGACGAGGTCATCACCTTCCACAGCGAGCCGTTGAGCAAGCCCTTGGCCGGGTCGTTGCGCAGGCAGACCAGCTTGTCGCCGGCCTGCGGATAGTCGGCATTGAAGCCTTTCAGCTCGCGCAGGCGCTGATTGTAGCGGCGCCGCGTACGGTTGGTGCCGACCAGCACCTGGTCGGCCTTCATCACCAGCTCCTGGGTGACGTCTTCCTTGCCGATCACCTGTGCGGACCCGTAGTCGCCGCGCATGAATTCGCGGCCCTCGCGCACGTCGAGCGCCAGCTGGATGATCGGATTGTCGCGCGCCTGGCGGTGAATCTCGGTCAAGAGCACATCCGGCTCGTGCTCGGTGAAGAAGCCGCCGCCCGAGATCGGCGGCAACTGCGCCGGATCGCCGAGCACCAGGATCGGCGTGCCGAAACTCAGGAGATCGCGGCCGAGCTGTTCGTCGACCATCGAGCATTCGTCGATGACCACCAGTTTTGCGCGCGAGATCGGGCTCTGACGGTTGAGCGAGAAGGTCGGCGACATCGAGGTCTTGCCGGTCACCTCGTCGGCAACCGATTCCTCGCCTTTCGGCCTATAGATCAGCGAATGGATGGTGCGGGCATTGACCGCGCCCTTGGAGCGCAGCACCTGCGCTGCCTTGCCGGTGAAGGCGGCGAACTGCACCTGGCCGTCGACATGTTCGGCAAAATAGCGCGCCAGCGTCGTCTTGCCGGTGCCGGCATAGCCGAACAGCCGGAAGACCTGCGGGCGGCCCTCCTTGAGCCAGCGCGCAACCGCCTTCAGCGCCTCATCCTGTTGGGGAGAGAATTCCATCAGCGCGAGAGACCGGATTCGCAAGGGAAAAACAAGGCCGCCACCATCAATGCCTGAGATGGCGCCGCCGCCCGCCTCCAGTCGTACAAACTATCAGGCAGAGAACGGAACGTAAAGGGAACAAACAAAGAGCAGTCACAACCCTGTCTGATCACACCCCGTCGGCCTGCCCGGGATCATTCTCCAGCAAAATCGGCTTGCCATGCGGCGTCGCATGCGCGGCGCGTTCCCAGGCGGCGGCGAGCGTGTCGACATCGCTCTTGCCGGCGACGCCCTTGGCCGCCAGCAGCGTTTCCAGCGCCGCCAGCCAATGCTCGTAATAATCGTGACCGTCGCTTGCGGCGCCCGGCTTCTTCACCTCGGCAGACAGCGCATCGGCCCATTCGCTCCACGAAAACAAGCCCTTGTCGTGCAGCGCAACCGTCATGGCGAAGGCTTCGGCCTGCCAGGGCTCGGAAAACACCGGCTCGTCGAGACCTCCAGGTAATGCGCCGTCATGCCGGCTCAAGATAGCTCTCCCAGGCATCGATGGAGACGGCAAGCGTCGGGTCGGCGCCCTCGCCCCAGATCTCGGCGCCGTCGAAAACCACGGTATAGACCCATTGCGGGTTTTCGCCCTGGCCACGCGCGTTGCTGTCGGGGAAGACGAAGCCGTCACGCACTGCCTCGATAACTCCGCGCTTGTCGCGCGCATAGCGCGGCAGGCGCGTGTGGCCGGTCGGATTGAAATTCTTCGTCCGCACCGGATCGCCGGCCTTGAACCGCGCCGGCGTCGCAACCGGACGATCGCAAGGGCCGCCCTTGGCCAGCACCGCCGGCACGTTCTCCGCCTTCAGCACCCTCTTGGGCGTCGCCGCCGGATCGACCGCCCGGCCCTCGGCCAGATCGCGCTCGCTGACGAAGCCATGGCGCTTCAGCAGCACCTCCAACGCCTTGATCCAGATCTGGTAGTAGCTCGACGAATAGTAGACGGCGGGATGCAGCGATTCGCGCGCATGTCTACTCTCGTCGATGTTCCAGGCGCCCATCGAGCCGGCGGTCAAAGTCACGCCAAGCGCCCGCCTCTCCCATGCGGCATGGAAGTAAGGTTCATCCTTTTCGGGCGCGACCGGCCCGAACCCCATCTGCCCGCCGAGATCGTGCGGTCCGTTCATGCCGGCTCCCTCGCGAGGCCCGTACCGATCATCGCGTCGCGGCTGACCAGTTCGGCGAGCTGTTCCTCGCTCCAGCCCTCGGTGCCTTCGGGCCGCATCGGCACCACGAGGTAGCGCAGCTCGGCGGTCGAATCCCAGACGCGGATTTTTTTGTCCGCCGGCAAGGTCAGGCCGAATTCTTCCAGCACGCCGCGCGGATCGATCACCGCCCGCGAGCGATAAGGCGGTGCCTTGTACCAGACCGGCGGCAGGCCGAGCACCGACCACGGATAGCAGGAGCAGAGCGTGCAGACGACGAGGTTGTGCGTCTCCTCCGAGTTGAACACCGCCTGCATGTGCTCGCCCTGGCGGCCGGTATAGCTCAGCGAAGCGATCGCTTCCGTCGCATCGCGCTTCAGCCACTCGGCATAGGCCGGATCGCTCCAGGCCTTCGCCACCACCCTGGCGCCGTTGCGCGGCCCGATCTTGGTCTCGTAGGTGTCGACGATGACGTCGATCGCCGCCGGATCGATCAGGCCTTTTTCGGTAAGGATGGTTTCCAGCGCGCGCACGCGGGCCGCAAACGGATCGAGTTCGTTGTCGTGGTCATGATCATGGGACATGACCGCAGATTAGGATTGCCGGCCCATGGCCGCAAGCATGACGGCTTGGGCCAGAGGCGCCGCTTATTCGGCGGCGGCCTTCTGGGGTTCGACGAGCCGGTCGTCGGGGCCGAACAGCGAAGCCTGCTCGCCGGTCTCGACGGCATGCAGCGCCGGCCTGTTCCTTTTCGAGGAGAAGAAGCTCATCACCCAGCCGGAGAAATTCTCGAAATAGACATAGATCACCGGCGTGACGAACAGCGTCAGCGCCTGCGAAGCCAACAGACCGCCGACGACGGCGACGCCCAATGGCTGCCGAAGTTCCGCACTGGCGCCGGTGCCGAGCGCGATCGGGAACGTGCCCATCAGCGCCGCCAGCGTCGTCATCATGATCGGCCGGAACCGCATCAGGCAGGCCTTGTGGATGGACTCCTTGGCCGACATGCCTTCTCGTCGCAGTTCCAGCGCGACGTCGACCATCATGATACCGTTCTTCTTGACGATGCCGATCAGCATCAGAATGCCGATCACCGCGATGACCGACAGGTCCATGCCGGCAAAGCGCAGCGCCACCACCGCGCCCAGCACCGCCGAAGGCAGGCCGGTCAGAATGGTCAGCGGATGGATGAAGCTCTCATAGAGAATGCCGAGCACGATATAGATGGTCAGGATGGCGCCGCCGATGAGCAGACCCTGATTGGCCAGCGAATCCTGGAAGGTTTTCGCCGTGCCGGCAAAGCTGGTCGAGATTGCCGGCGGCATGCCGATCTGCTCTTTCAGCGCATCGATGCGGGTCACGCTGTCGCCCAGCGCCACGCCTGGCGGCAGATTGTAGGAGATGGTGACGGCCGGAAGCTGGCCGAGCTGATTGACGGTCAGCGCGCCAGCGGTGCGGTCGACGCGGGCAAAGGCGCCGAGCGGCACCAGGCTGCCGCTGGCCGTCCGCATCTGGATGGCCAGCATGCGCTCGGGCGACCATTCGATCTTGGGGTCGAGCTCGGTGATGACTTCGTAGCTGTCGGCCGAGCCGAAGATCGTCGACACCTGGTCGGTGCCGAAGCCGCCATAGAGGGCGGTGCGCAGCGTGTCGGTATCGATGCCGAGCTGGGCGGCCTTGTCGCGGTCCACCACCAGTGATGCCTGCAGCGCATTGTTCTGCAGATCGCTGGTGACGTCGGCGAAGACAGCATGGTCGGCCGCCATCGCGTCATTCATCTTCTGCGCCCATATATCGGTCTGGCCGGTATCGAGGCCCTGGACCACGAGCTGGTAGGCGCTGGCCGAAGAGCGCGCGCCAAGCCGCAGATTCTGCACCGGCTGCATGTAGGTCTCGATACCCGCCACTCCGGCCAGTTGCCGCCTCAGATCCGCAAGCACCTTTTCGATATCGGGGCGCTGGGCCTTGTCCTTGAGCTGGACGAAAAGCTGCCCCTGATTTAGCGCATTGCTGCCGCTGCCCGCCGACCACGCGACATGGTCGACATAGGGCGAATGCGAGAAGACGCTGGCCACCTGCCCCTGCAGCTTGGCCATGGCGTCGAACGATATGTCCTGGCGCGCAATCGTCGTCACCGAGATCTGGCCGATATCCTCCTGCGGGAAGAAGCCCTTCGGCGAGACCTCGATCAGCCACACCGACCCTGCCGCGGTGCCGACGAAGACCAGGAACACCAGAAATGTGTGGCGCAGGCAGAAGGTCAAAAGCCGGTCATAGCCGCGTGTGACGAAGTCCTGCTTGTGGCCAGGGCCATGCTTGTCGCGGTCGGCCTTCGTCACCGTGAGCAGCCGCGAGCACAGCATCGGCGTCAGCGTCAGCGACACGAACATCGAGGCCAGGATGGCGACCGTCACCACGACGGCGAACTCGTTGAAGATGCGCCCGATCACGCCGCCCATCAGCAGCACCGGGATGAACACGGCCACCAGCGAGATCGAGATCGAAATAATGGTGAAGCCGATTTCGCGCGCACCCTTCATCGATGCGTCGAACGCCGACAGCCCGTCCTCCTCCATGTGTCGAAAAATGTTCTCCAGCATCACGATGGCATCGTCGACGACGAGGCCGACGGCGAGCGTCAGGCCCATCAGCGAAATGTTGTCGATGGAAAAGCCGAACAGGAACATCGCGCCGAGCGTGGCGATCAGCGAGATCGGCACCGCCACGGCGGGGATGATGGTTGCCGTCACCCGGCGCAGGAACACGAAGATCACCATGACCACCAAGGCGATGGTCAACAGCAGCGTGAACTGCACGTCGTCGACGGCCTGCCGGATCGAGGTCGAGCGGTCATTGAGCAGCTTGATGTCGGCGGCAGCCGGCATCTGCTCCCTGAAGGATGGCAGCATCGCCTTGACCTTGTCGACGACGTCGACCGTGTTGGCGTCGGGCTGCCGCTGCACGGCCATGATGATGGCGCGGGTGCCGTCATACCAGCTCGCCGTCGTCGTGGTCTGCACGGAATCGACGACGCGGGTCACCTCGCCCAGCCGCACCGGATGGCCGTCCTTGGTGGCGATGATCAGGTTGGAAAAACCCGCAGCGTCGGTCAGCTGCGTGTTGGCCGTAATGGTCAGCTGCTGCTTGTCGTTCTGCAGCACGCCGAGCGGGGTGTTGCTGTTGGCCGATGCAACCGCCGTCTGCAACTGGTCGATCGAGATGCCGCGTGCGGCAAGCGCGGTCGGATCGATCTGGATGCGCACCGCATATTTCTGCTGGCCGTAGATCGACACCTGCGCCACGCCGTCGAGGGTCGACAGCGACGGCGAGATGACGTTTTCGGCAAAGGCGTCGAGGTCGGTCAACGGAACCGTGTCGCTGACCAGCGACATCAAAAGAATAGGCGCGTCGGCGGGATTGACCTTGCGATAGCTCGGCGGGCTGGTCATTTCCGGCGGCAGCGATTTTTGCGTACGCGCGATCGCCGCTTGAACATCGGCGGCGGCCGCGTCGATGTCGCGGTTGAGCACGAACTGGATGGCGATCGAGGTCTGGCCAAGCGAGTTGGTGGTCGAAATGGAATCGATGCCGGCAATCGTCGCGAACTGCTTGATCAGCGGCGTCGCAACCGAAGTCGCCATGGTTTCGGGCGAAGCCCCGGGCAGCGACGCCGAGACGTTGACGACCGGAAATTCGGCGCTCGGCAGTGCAGCCACCGGCAGGAACTTGTAGGCAAACAGCCCGCCCAGCACGAGGGCGAACGACATCAACAGCGTCGCGACAGGCCTTCTTATGCAGAATTCGGAAATCATTGGGCGGCAGCCTTCTCGGCTTCGGCAACCTTTGGTCCGGCCTGATCACCACCGCTGGCCGTCGCCTTGCCTTCATGCACGGCGGCGCCGTCCTTCAGCCTGGTCTGGCCTTCGACAACCACCTTCTCGCCTGACTTGACGCCTTGGCTGATGGCGCTGTTTTCGCCTTCGGTCAGCGCCACCTGCACCGGCCGCATCTCGACCGTATTGTCCGGTTTCACGACATAGACGAACGGCCCCTTCTGGCTGGGCTGGACCGCGACCGTCGGGACGGACGTCATCTGCGGCATGATGCCGGCTTCGAGCACGACATTCACATATTGGCCGGGCCACAGCGACAGATCGGCATTGGGAATGCTTGCCCGCGTCGCAATGGTGCCGGACGCGGTGTCGACGCTGGAATCGACGAAGTCGAGCGTGCCCTTGCCGATCGGTGTCGGGTCGCCATCCTTGGTCAGCGTCACCGCATTTTGCTGGGGGTTGGCCAGCGCCTTGTGCAGCAGCGCCAGATTGCTTTCCGGCAGGTTGAAGTTGACCTGCAGCGGATCCATCTGGGTGATCGTCACCAGCGGTGTCGCCGTGGTCGAGTTGCCGTTGCTTAACGTGACGAGGTCGCCGACGGAAACATTGACCGCGCCCAGCCGCCCGGCAATCGGCGCCTTGATGCTGGCGAAGCCGAGCTGGACATTGTCGGCGTCTATCGTTGCCTTGTCGGCATCGACGGTGGCGGCAGCCGCTTTCTGCGCCGCCACTGCCTGATCATAGGTCTGTTGCGTGCCGGCCTGCTTGACGACAAGGTCCTTGGCACGTTGAAGATCGGAGCCTGAGCTGATGAGCAATGCCTGGTCTTTGGCCAGCGTCGCCTGGTCCTTGGCCAGTTGCGCCTTCAGCGCCCGGTCGTCGAGCGAGAATAGCAAGTCGCCCACCTTCACCATCTGCCCGTCCTTGACGTCGATCGACACGATCTGGCTGGACACGCGCGCATTGATGTTGACCACCGCCGGCGACGACACGAAGCCGATGGCGTAGCGGCGGATAGGGAAATCGGCCGTTGTCGCGGTGGCCGAAACGATCGAGGCCGAACGGGCGCCATTGCCGCCGGCGCCGGATTTGCCTGAGCCCGATTTGTTCGAGCCCGATTTTCCGGAGTTATCCGATCCAGCCGGCTTGTCCGCCGCCGCCGTCTGCTTTGCGCCGGGCAGCATCTGTTGAAGATTGGCCATCGCACCGGGCGAAAAATAGACCCATGCCGCGGCGACGCAGGCCGCTGCCACAACCACCGCCAGACCAACTTTTCCGCGCATCGACAACAAGCCCTATCAACCCGACACGCCGAATCCGGTGGTCTCATTCAATCGCAAATCACGGCGCCTTGCCGCGATTTCGCGGAAGTAGATAGGACGCACCTTTGTCGGAAAAGGGCCAAAACGCGGCATTACGAAGATTTAATGTGCACTGCACAATGGATAGGCAGCCGGCTCAGGATCACGAGCCGACGCCCTTCTTGGGCCTCGATAGCTAAGCTCTAGGCCTTGCCCAGATGCTTCGGCCAGAATTCCTGATGGACTTCGGCGGCTTCTTCTTCGAGGTCGGGGCCAATCACAGTGACGATGCGCGCGCCGGTTTGCAGCACCGCCCGGCTCGGCACGTTCAACCCGATCCCGGCGATCTCGCCAAGCCGCGCCTCGGAGCACGCAAAAACCATCCGCCCGATGCCCGACCAGTATATCGCCCCGGCGCACATCGCGCACGGCTCCGTGCTGGTGTAGAGCGTGCAGTCACCGAGAAAAGCAGTGTCGTAGTGCTGCGCCGCCAGTTTGACCAGGTTCAGCTCGGCGTGGTTCGTCATATCGTGGCCGGTGAAGACGCTGTTTTCGGCGCGCAGGATGACTTCGCCGTCCTTCACCAGCACCGAGCCAAACGGTTCGTCGCCGCGTGCCACTGCGGATTTCGAGAGCGCAATCGCTTCGCGTAGAAACGGCTCGTGGTTTTCCATCCGAGTCTCCCTCAAAAAGGCTAGAGCGGGATGATTTTGTCTTGAAACAGGGGGATTTCCAAGGGGTCGCAAATCAGATTCAAGAACGGCGATCTGCACCGCCGCAACTATCATCTTGCGGGCTCTGATCAATGAGTCCTGAGCCTACCTCAGCATCGGCCACAGCGTCGCCGCCAACAGCACGCCCATGGCGATGTTGAACCATTTCAGCCGCACCGGGTCCGACAGGAAACCGCGCAGCGCCGTGCCGAACCCTGCCCAGATCGACACGCTCGGCAGATTGACCAGCGAGAAGGCAACAGCGATCAATGCCACAGACAGGAATGGATGCTCGGGGTTGGTGTAGACGGCCATGGCGGTGATCGCCATCACCCAGGCCTTGGGGTTGACCCACTGAAAAGCGGCAGCTTCGATGAAGCGCATCGGCCGTGCCTCCGCCTCGCCCTTGGCGCTGAGCGAGCGCGACATGGCGATCTTCCAGGCGAGGTAGAGCAGATAGGCAGCGCCGGCGATCTTGAGTGCCGTGTGCAGCGCCGGAAAAGCCGTCAGCACCGCGCCGAGGCCGAAACCGACGGCCAGCAACAGCACGCAAAAGCCGATGCTGATGCCAAGCATATGCGGGATTGTCCGAACGATGCCGAAATTCACGCCCGACGCCAGCAGCATGAAATTGTTTGGCCCCGGTGTGATCGAGGTCACCAGAGCGTAGAGCAGCAGGGCAAGGAAGGCATCCAGCGACATGACGGCTCACAAAGGTCAGCAATACTGACTTAAATCGACCGGGCGCCGGACGCAAATTCATTCGATTGGTCCACCCCCGCCGTGATCCGTCTATCCCGAGCCAGCCACGGCCGGCACAGTCTACCTGCCTTGAGGACGCGCCGACAACAGGCTGGGAGCGGCGGTCGTCTCTTGCTGGCCGGCCACACGCCGCAGGCCTTTGCGCCTCGGCGTGTTCTCCGGAAGCTTCATGCCGTGCGCCAGACCGAGCGCGGCAAGGATGCGGATAAAAAGCCAGCCGAGGTCGATCTGCCCGCGTTCGAGACCAAGCCTGGCGGATTCGGGAAACGCGTGGTGGTTGCCATGAAAGCTTTCGCCGAAGGTCACCAGGCCGAAGCGCGGCAGGTTGTAGCCCTGCACGGCGACGCCATCGACGCGCCAGCCCTGCTGGCCGCTGCGATGGGCGAAATGCCCGATCAGCCAATGCCCGGTGAGCGACACCGAGATGCGCACCGCAATCCCCCAGACCACCCAGCTCCAGCCGCCGAGGGCAAAGAACAGGATCGCCCACGGCAATTGCTGCAGCATCCAGGTGCGCTCGACGAATGTGTAGAAGCGGTCGTTGCGGATCGACGGCTCGATGACAAAGTCCGGCGGATTGCGCAACGCCACGGCGCAATGCATCTGCCAGAAGGCGTCGGTGAAGAAGGGCCGGCGATGCGCGTGCAAATCGTGGCACGCCGTCTGGCGCTGCGCCCAGTCTCTGATGTCATGCGCATAGATCATGCCGAAGGGACCGGCCATGCCGACCAGCGTGCCAAGATAAACCAGCGCATGCTCGATCCAGATATGTATCTTGAACGAGCGGTGGATGAGCAGGCGATGCATGCCGACGGAATGGCCGGCGCAAATCGTCACCGCTGTCGTTGCTACGAACAGAGCCAGCGCGCTCCAGCTGAAGGTCAGCGGCCCGAACACCAGCGCGATCACCGTCATCGAGCCGACCCAGATCGACTTGGCCGGCATCCAGACGACGTCGCCGTCCTCGGCGTCGCTCAAGGGCTGCGATATCATTCTGCCTGTGGATATGGTCTTCATCGGTACCCCTCCTCTGCAGGAAACATTTCCGAAGCACGAGCCTTGCCTTTCGCCGCGTCGGCGCCTATTTAGGCAGTAAGCTAATTATCTACTATCTCGGATTAGGTATTTAGGCAATAGTCTAAATGCTGGAGAAATTCAGACCGAAGGCGCGCGCCTTCTCGACCCATGAGGCGGATGTGATCGAAGACAACCTATCGGAAGGAGAAACGGCTGCCGCCGGCAGTGGCGCCATACAGCGCGTGTTCGAGGCGCTGTCGTCACAGCCCCGGCGCAAAATCCTCGCCTATCTCGCGCACTCGTCGCTGACCGCGGGCGAGATCGCGGCGCGCTTCGACATGTCGAAACCGTCGATCTCGCAGCATCTCAGCATCCTGGAGACGGCCGGCCTCATCGCCAAAGAGCGGCAGGGCCAGTTCATCCACTACTCGCTGGTCCAGAACAATCTGGTGAACACGCTGAACGGCTTCGTCCAGGACGTCTGCCCGGTCTCGCGCCCTATCAAGCGTGAGAGCAAGGGGCTGGCGAGCGGCAAGGTCGAGCCAGCAAAACCAAAACGCTGAAACCTACATGCCTTGCGGGCCGCGGTTCAGCGCCGCCACGCCGGTGCGGCAGATCTCGACCAGGCCGAGCGGCTTCATGATGGCGATGAACTGGTCGATCTTGGTGCCCTTGCCGGTGATCTCGAAGATGAAATGCTCGGTGTTGGCGTCGATGACCGAAGCGCGAAAAGCATCTGCCAGACGCAGCGCCTCGACGCG
The DNA here is from genome assembly GCA_900472295.1 of Hyphomicrobiales bacterium. Taxonomy (GTDB): domain Bacteria; phylum Pseudomonadota; class Alphaproteobacteria; order Rhizobiales; family Rhizobiaceae; genus Mesorhizobium. Next base: position 909,545 of record UCIA01000002.1, read on the forward strand.
TTCCTCGCCGGTGCCGGCGACCTTGACCAGCGCCAGTTCGCGCTCCAGCGGCCGTTCCTGGCCGAGCTCGTGCGAGCGCACGGTGAGATCGACCACGCGGTGCACCGGCACGATGCGCTCGAGCTGATGCTTGATCTGCTCCAGCACATGCGGCGTGCCGCGCGTCACGATGGTGATGCGCGAAAGATGCTTTTCATGCTCGGTCTCGGAAACGGTCAGGCTCTCGATGTTGTAGCCGCGGCCGGAAAACAGGCCGATGACCCGGGCAAGCACGCCCGGCTCGTTGTCGACCAGCACGGAAAGCGTGTGGTTTTCCGGCTTCTCGGTTTCCTTGGCGATGAAATAGGCGGAGCCGGTCGGTTGAAGCTGTGCGTTCATGACATGAATCTCGATTTCAGACTTTTGAGCTAATTCTCTGTTTGCGCACGGCTTCCAAGCCCTGCCCGGCGTGGTGCCTAGACCAGTTCCCTGCCCTTGGCGTCGATGGCGTTGGCCACCGCTTCGTCCGTCGCCTCATCCGGCAGCAGCATCTCGTTGTGCGCCTTGCCCGACGGGATCATCGGGAAGCAGTTGGCGAGGTTGGCCACGCGGCAGTCGAACAGCACAGGCTTCTTGACCGCGATCATTTCCTTGATCGCATCGTCGAGCTCATCCGGCTTCTCGCAGCGAATGCCGTGGCCGCCATAGGCCTCGGCCAGCTTGACGAAGTCCGGCATCGCCTCGGTGTAGGAATGCGACAGACGGTTGCCATGCAGCAGCTGCTGCCACTGCCTGACCATGCCCATATACTGGTTGTTGAGGATGAAGATCTTGATCGGCGCATTGTGCTGCACCGCAGCACTCATCTCCTGCATCGTCATCTGCACCGAGGCGTCGCCGGCGATATCGATGACCAGCGCATCGGGATGTGCGATCTGCACGCCCAGTGCCGCCGGCAGGCCATAGCCCATCGTGCCCAGGCCGCCCGATGTCATCCAGCGGTTCGGCTTTTCGAAATGATAGTGCTGCGCCGCCCACATCTGGTGCTGGCCGACCTCGGTGGTGATGTAGGTGTCCCTGTCCTTGGTCAGTTCGTAGAGCCGCTGGATGGCGTATTGCGGCATGATGACGTCGTGGTTCATCTTGTAGGCGAGTGAATCGCGACCGCGCCATTTGGCGATCTGCTCCCACCAGGGATAGAGCGCCTTCTTGTCGGCCTTGGCGGATGCCCGCCACAACCGCACCATGTCTTCCAGCACGCGGCCGACATCGCCGATGATCGGCACGTCGGTGTGGACGTTCTTGTTGATCGACGACGGATCGATGTCGATGTGGATCTTCTTCGAGTTCGGCGAAAACGCGGTCAGCCGGCCGGTGATGCGGTCGTCGAAACGCGCGCCGATGCAGATCATCACGTCGCAATCGTGCATCGCCATATTGGCTTCATAGGTGCCGTGCATGCCCAGCATGCCCATCCAGTTCTTGCCCGATGCCGGATAGGCGCCGAGCCCCATCAGCGTCGAGGTGATCGGAAAGCCGGTGAGGTCGACCAGCTCGCGCAGCAGATGGCTGGCCTCCGGACCGGAATTGATGACGCCGCCGCCCGAATAGATGATCGGCTTCTTGGCGCCGGCCATCAGTTCGACGGCAGCCTTGATCTTCTCCAGGTCGCCCTGGACCTTTGGCTGGTAGCTGGTGCGCGGCGCCGACTGCGGCGGCACGTAAATGCCCTTGGCGAACTGGACGTCCTTCGGAATGTCGACCACCACCGGACCGGGACGGCCGGTGGTCGCGACATGAAAAGCCTCATGAATGGTGGCGGCCAGTTCGTTGACGTCCTTCACCAGCCAATTGTGCTTGGTGCAGGGGCGCGTAATGCCGACCGTGTCGCATTCCTGGAAGGCGTCAGAGCCGATCAGCGAGGTCGGCACCTGCCCGGTCAGGCAGACCAGCGGGATCGAATCCATCAGTGCATCCTGCAGCGGCGTCACCGCATTGGTGGCACCCGGCCCGGAGGTCACCAGCATGACGCCGGCCTTGCCGGTCGAGCGCGCATAGCCTTCCGCCGCATGGCCGGCGCCTTGCTCGTGGCGGACCAGAATGTGTTCGACCTCATCTTGCTGGAAGATCTCGTCGTAGATCGGAAGGACAGCGCCGCCGGGATAGCCGAAGACATGCTTGACGCCATTGTCCTTCAGCGCCTGCACCACCATTTCGGCGCCTGTCATCTCACGTCGGTCGTTCTGTCCGTTGCTCATCGGTCTGGTTCCGTACTGTCGCCCCATGGGCGTTGCCATTTGGGTGTTGTTGCTCGTTTAGTCGTGTTTTGGGCAATAAAAAAGGCCCCCGAGGGAGCCTGTGTCTTGCGCATGGGGGGATTTCGCCCGGCGGTTACACCGCCTTGCCCACGCGCTTTCCTACGAGAATGAGTGCCTTTTTCATGGTGGCGGACAATAGAATTGCTTTTGCGCCGCTGTCAACGGGCAATCCGCGCGGCATTCACGCCGCGCGGATCTTCTGTTTTTAAGCCCAGAGGGCCACGCCCTTCGCCTTGGCCCAGCGCGAGAGGATTTTTTGTTCCTCAAGCGTTGCCAGACGATTGCCGAAACCGCGCACCTGCACCGCACGGTGTTGCGGGTCGAGCTCGATCGTCAGCAGCCGCTCGGCCTTGCCAAGCGCCTTGCGCCGCAGCACCCAGATCGAGGCGTTGCCGGCAATGCATTTGGCCGCATACATCGAGACGCAGTGATGCATCGCCCGGCTCTCGGCAACCAGATCCTCGGCCGTCTTCAACTGGCGGACAAAGAACCGCTCGCCACGCACCTTCGCCTCCTTGGCCGGTGGCTCCCATTCCCAGTCCTCAAGGCGCGAGCCGTCCCAGGCGCGGTCCTGCGTCTGCGCGCCGGCGGCTGGCCCGCGCCGGGCTGCTGCACGGCGGCGCATCGCCTCGATGCGCTCGATGGCGGCGAGGTCGCGATGCCAGTCCACCATCTGCCGGCGCAACGAGCCAAGCGTACGGCCCTTCAGGCTGTAGGCCTGGTCGCGCCGGTGCCTGGCGCCGAGGAAATCGCAGAGATCGTCGATCTCTTCTTTCGAGGCCGGATGCTCGCAGAAAAAGCGCACCACCTCACGCCAGAAGGTGAGTTCGCTGCGCGGCGTGCGCGCGATCTTGGTGCGCGCAAGCCGTGCCGCCAGCCCACTATCCCCGGTGTACGACCGGACAATCGCGAACCAGAACGCCTCCTCGAAGCCGAACGCGCCGGACACGTTGAGGAAGCAATGCACCTCTTTGCGCGACAGCCATTCATTGGCGCCGGCCTTGTAAAGCGAGTTGCCGCCCGCAGCCGCGATGTACCAGGTCTTGCGCAGCGCAATCTCGTTGGCATCGAGCCCCGAACTATCCAGCCAGATGGCTTCGAGCGCAGCCGAAACCGGGTACAGCGCATAGAGATGGCGCGCCGCGGCCAGCCGCAGGCGCGCACGATCGCGCGTCTTCAGCTTCGGGCGCCACAGCGCACCGTCGCGGATCGCCATGCTGGCAAACTGTCGGCGTACCTCGTCAAGCGCCCGCTCGAAATCCGGAGCGGGACGCGGCGCCGCGGAAACCCGCTGCAGCGATGCCTGATATGCTTCAATACGCTGGCGCTCGGCATCCTGCCTGAGCTGTATCATGGACCTGGCCATGGCCGTTCTTCCCGATTGGAACCCTGTCCGCCACGCGCAATTCCAGCGCCGGCACGGAATGTGTCGATCTGGATAGGCTTGACATGGACAGGTCTCCTCTAGGGGAATGACGGGTTACGAATGGGCGGCGTCACTACGCCTGCAACGCTCTCGGTGCAAGAGCCATTCTTTCAACATTTACAAAGGACTAGGCGGATGTTGCAAAGCTGCATCTCGGGCCTCTGGGCAGCCGCCATCGTCGGCGGGAGCACTCGGCTCCAACCGGTTTGCCACGGCTTAAATCGGGCATTTGATGTCGATGGGATCGCCTTCGAACGGTGACTGCCGCCACGCCTTACGGCGCCGGCTCAGATCATCAGGACGTGGGTATAAGCCGTGAAGCGGCTCAGCCCGCCCGCCGCCAGCGGAGGCGCGAAATGCGTGAAATTGGTCTCATCGTCGCCTCCTTCAAAAGCGTTGTTGGTACAGGTGCGGCACAATGAAAAGGGTGCAGCATGTCGGGCGCAGCTAATACATCGGAACGGATGCAGCGGCAATATGCCGACCTGGCTCGACATCAGTGGCCTCAACGAAATCGGCAACGGCGAGCCGGCCAGCTCGCCGCCGGTAGCGGTCGGCATCGGGTTGCGAGCGCCTGCAGCACGCAGACGCTCGCCGCAGGTCTCCGGCCGGCATGTGGTCACAGCATTCTCGCCGTCGAAGCGGAAGCACATGGCCATTCCCTCCCCGGATTGCGATCAGGCGCGATTGGCAAAGTCGCTGACAACGCGCTGCAGCAACGGCACGTAGTCGCGAAAATTCCGCGTCTTCATGTTGGCGACCTTGCCGGCCTCGTCCCAGATGCGGACCCGCACCGCTTCCTCATGGAAGGGATTCTTGCGGAACTCGGCCACCTCCTCGGCATTCATCGGCCCGCCCTGCAGCGACAGCGTATGCACCGAGGCTGGCGACAGTCTGCCGAAATAGGTCGGGTCGGTGGCGCAGAGATAGCGTTTGGCCGAGACATGCAGCCTGACACATTCGACGATTACCGGCGGGAAGAACGGCGCCAGCACCTCGCCGCCGGCCTCGTCGTGATGCTTGTCCTCGACATCGTCGGGCGAATAGGTGCCGAACTCGCTGGTGTAGTGGCCGATATCGTGCAGCAGGGCTGCCGCCACCAGCACCTCCGGCGCGCCGTCCTTTTCGGCAAACCAGGCGCCCTGCAGCATGTGCTCCGACATGGTGACGGGCTCGCCCAGATAGGATTCCGCCCCTCGGCGCTCGAAAATATCGGCGATGAACTCGACGATATTATCCGCGTTCAAATCCTGGCCGCTCATTCCGCGGCCTCCTTGAATTCGTGTTCGATCGCCGAAAGCGTCGACAACAGGCCGTCCTTGTCGGCGTAGCAGCCCTGCAGCCAGCGCTTGCCGGTGCCGGAGAATTGCTTGCGGGCATGCATGACGCGGGTGTTGTCGACGATGAAAGCCTGCCCTGCTTCGAGCTTGAAGGTCACTTCGAAGGACGGATCCTCGATCAGTTCGGCAAACCGGCGATAGGAGGCGTAATAGGCCTCCATATTGGCGAACGGCACGTCGACGGTCGGCGCCAGCGAGCGGTTGTTGAAGCGGATGGAGATGAGTTCGCCATCCGGCCCGAGCTCGATCATCGGCCGCTTGGCCTGCAGCCGAACACCCGACGAGCCGGCATATTCGAAGCGCGCCGGATATGCGCTCAACAGCCGAAAACCTTCGGGGTTTTCGGCCTGCAGCGCAGCCGCGACGGCAAAGCCGTCGACGACGCTGGATTCCCCGCCTTCGACCGTGTTCTCGATGCAGAACAGGATTTGCAGCGTCGGCACCGGATCGCGATAGGGATTGTCGGTGTGTGCTTGCAAGCCGAGATTGGTGTAGGCGAGATTGGTCGGATTGACCTCGGCGCGCACCTCGAACCAGCGGCCGTAATTGGTTTCCCTGATATAGCCGAACAGATCGGACACTTTGATCAGCGCCCCGGATTCGGTCGGCAAATCGTCCATCACCGCGAAGCCATAGGTTCTCACCGCCGACAACCATTGCCGCAGGACGGCGCGGTCGCGGCCGGCCGCGCCATAGCTGGCGCGCGGCACCGAATCCTGCATCGAGGCCTTGGTCCATCGCACCGTGCCCTCGCCTGTCCAGCCGGGCTGGCGGGCGGCATCGCGGTCATAGGCATTGGCGCTCAGCCAGGCCCCGGGAAAGCTGACGGTTTTCTGTTCGGGCACGAAACTGATCTCGAGGGCGTCGCCCTTGATCGCGGCTGCGCCGATCCGCGTTTGCGCGGGAATGTCGAGAATGGTGATCAGCCGCTGGCCGTTGCCGGCGCTGCGCGTCTTGTCGTCCAGCGCGTTATCGCGCAGCCACATGGCGTGAAAGCGGGTGTGCGTCCTGTCCTTCCAGCCCAGTTCGATTGTTCTGCCTTCGTCGCCGATCAGCGCGTGGGTAAGCATGGATATCCGTTCCTGTCCGCTGCGCCCCGCAGCCAGATCCGAGGGGCTTCAATTGCATTTCAATTGCATATTGACGGCGGGAGAGGCATAATTCAAATTATCATTTTTCGGCCTATGGTCATAAATTTCTAATGGCTCAAACAATCCTGCCTTTGCCCCCGCTCGACTGGCTGCGCAGTTTCGAAGCCGCCGCGCGGCTGTCGAATTTCACCGCCGCCGCGGCCGAGCTCGGTCTGACCCAGGCGGCCGTCAGCCAGCACATCCGTTCGCTCGAAGAACGGCTGAGGCATTCTTTGTTCATCCGCCTGGCGCGCGGCGTCGAATTGACGCCGGAGGCCGCGGCCTACCTGCCGCATTTGCAATCGGCCTTCGCCGTGATCTCCAACAGCACGCGCGAGCTGTTCGAACCGAGGACGATCCAGAGCGTAACGATACGCTCGCCGATTTCCTTTGCCGTGCTGATGGTCGCGCCGATCCTGACCGAAATGGCGACCAGCCTGCCGCATGTCCAACTGCAGATCGAGACCATCCACACACCGGCCGACTATGGCGAGCGCTCCGGCATGCTCGACATCCGTTTCGGCACCGGCTCCTTTGCCGGACGGCAAGCCGATAGGCTCACCCGCGAAACGCTGACGCCGATGGCAGCACCCAGCCTCGCCAGGATGCCGGACTGGACGGAATTGCCGAAACTTACCGTCGTTGGCGCGCGCGAAATGTGGGGCGAATGGTTCGCCGCCGCACGCATGAGGCCCACCATCGGGCCGACTCCCAAATTCGATAGTTTCGTCGCCGCACTGGAGGCGGCAAAGCACGGCGCCGGCATGGTGCTCGGCTCACGCCCGCTGGCCGATGCGGCGCTGCGCGACGGTTCGCTCGTGGCGCTGTCCGATTTCGCCCTGTCGGGCGGCGCCGGCCACTATCTGACCGCCCCCTCCGGCGCCCATCTCAGCCGCGCCGAGGACGATGTTCGCCACTGGTTCGCAACCGTATTCGGCCAGCGGCTGGCCGATCGCCCGTAGCATTGGGCCGGCCGCCGTCCGCATCGGTGATATCCCGATAAGCCGCTGAAAACGCGCCAAACTATTGGACGACGTGACGCGGCGCATAATTTGCCGCGATACTGCGCAAGGCCGGACGTCAAGCTTCGGCAAGGTCCCGCCCATCCCCAGGCGGCCAGGAAAAAATCGCGGAGGAAATTCAATGCTCGACAAGGCCCCGAACAAGAAGCTTTCCGACCTGCTCGATACATTCGGCGCAGCCTTGGCCGCCGGTGATATCGACAAGGCGGTCGCGTGCTTTCAGGAGGATTGTTACTGGCGCGATCTCGTCACCTTCACCTGGAACATCAAGACGATGGAAGGCCGCGACCAGGTTCGCGACATGCTGGTGAGCCAATTGGCCAAGACCAAACCGTCGAACTGGGCGATCGCCAAGGGTGAGGACGCCACCGAAAGCGACGGCATCCTGGACGGCTGGATCATTTTCGAGACGGACGTTGCGCGCGGTTTCGGTCACATCAGGCTGAAGGACGGCAAGATCTGGACGCTGCTCACCACCATGGTCGAGCTCAAGGGCCATGAGGAGCCAGCCGGTTTCGACCGCCCGCTCGGCGCCAGGCACGGCCATGGCAAGAACCGCCCGACCTGGAAGGAGGAGCGCGAGAAGGAAGCCGCCGAACTCGGCTTCAAGACGCAGCCCTACACGGTGATCATCGGCGGTGGTCAGGGCGGCATCGCGCTCGGCGCGCGCCTGCGGCAACTCGGCGTGCCGACCATCATCGTCGAGAAGAACGAGCGTGCCGGCGACAGCTGGCGCAAGCGCTACAAGTCGCTCTGCCTGCACGACCCCGTCTGGTACGACCATCTGCCCTATATCGACTTTCCCAGGAACTGGCCGGTCTTCGCACCCAAGGACAAGATCGGCGACTGGCTGGAAATGTACGCCAAGGTGATGGAGCTGAACTACTGGTCCTCGACCGAGGCCAAAAGCGCTGTCTATGACGACAAGAAAAAGGAATGGACCGTTGTGGTCCATCGCGACGGCAAGGACATCACGCTGAAGCCGAAGCAACTGGTGCTGGCCACCGGACAATCCGGCAAGGCCAACATGCCAAGCTTCAAGGGCATGGACAGCTTCAAGGGCGATCAGCACCACTCCTCGAAACACCCCGGCCCTGACGCCTATGTCGGCAAGAAGGCCGTCGTCATCGGTTCCAACAACTCCGCGCACGATATCGCAGCAGCGCTTTGGGAAGCCGGCGTCGATGTCACCATGGTGCAGCGCTCGACCACGCATATCGTCAAGTCGGACACGCTGATGGAGATCGGGCTCGGCTCGCTCTATTCGGAAAAGGCGGTCGCGAGCGGCATGACCACCGCCAAGGCCGACCTCGTCTTTGCCTCCCTGCCCTACAAGATCCTGCACGAGTTCCAGATCCCGGCCTATGCCGAGATGAAGAAACGCGACGACAAATTCTACAAGGGCCTGGAGAAGGCCGGCTTCATGCTCGACTGGGGCGATGACGGGTCCGGCCTGTTCATGAAGTATCTCAGGCGCGGCTCGGGCTATTACATCGATGTCGGCGCCTCCGACCTGATCATCGACGGCTCGATCAAATTGAAGAGCGGCGTCGACGTGAAGGAGATCAAGGCCCATTCGGTCCTGCTCTCGGACGGATCCGAATTGCCGGCCGACCTCATCGTCTACGCCACCGGCTACGGCTCGATGAATGGCTGGGCGGCCGACCTGATCTCACGGGAGGTCGCAGACAAGGTCGGCAAATGCTGGGGCTTGGGCTCGAACACCACCAAGGACCCCGGCCCGTGGGAAGGCGAATTGCGCAACATGTGGAAGCCGACGCAGCAGGAGGCGCTGTGGTTCCATGGCGGCAACCTGCACCAGTCGCGCCATTACTCGCAGTTCCTGTCGCTGCAGCTGAAAGCGCGCATGGAAGGCATCGCGACGCCGGTCTACGGCCTGCAGCAGGTGCATCACAAGGGTTAGGCAGGCTGGCCGACGCGCTTCCAGTAGATGAGCGTGCCGGTCAGCCCGCCATGCGGCTTCAGGGCAAAGTCCGGTATCTCGCCGGTGAGCGTGAAGCCGAGTTTTTCGTAGAGGCCGGAAGCGCCCTCCTCGGTCGCGGTGTCCAGCACCAGCAGCGTGCGGCCTTTCTCGACGGCGAGGGCTTCGGCGGCCCGCATCAGCCGGCGGGCTATGCCTTTGCCGCGGTACGCGAGCCGGGTCATCAGCTTGGCGATCTCGGCCCGGTGAGGCTGGTTGACTGGAAAGTCGAGCAGCAAGGTCACCGTGCCGACGAGAGTGTCGCCGTCCCAGGCGCCCAGCACCACCCTTTCACCCCTTTCCGCCGCCATCAGTGCGTTGGCCCAGAAGGTTTCCGCCGCCGGCCGGGACAAGGGATGCATGAAGCTGACCGAGCCGCCGGCCGCGACCGTCTCGATCAACATGTCGACCAGCACTGGCAGCGTTGCAGCGTCACGGGTGAGAGCCTTGATTTCGATGGAGCTCATGCCTGCACTTCCCTTGGCTTGCATCAATCCAGACGCGCGACGCGGCGCCGCTTTCTCGCGGCCTTGATCGCGGCGATGCGATCCGCATCCTTCGGCTGCAGATGCAGCCCGCGTTCGAGGATTTCGAGCGTGTATTCCTCATAAGTCAGGCCGAGCTGCTCGGCCTTTGCCATGCGCATCAGCATCACGTCGCGGCTTGGCGCTTTCCACGCCTTGGCGTGCGCTGCTTGCCAGGCCAGGAAGATGTAGGGATCGCCCTTCCCCCATGGCGGCCCCTTGTAGTCGTCGAGCGGCGGTCCGCCATTGTCGGAGCGCTTGGGACGTCTTGCCATTGCCTCAGCCCCTGACCAGCGCGACCAGATAGTCGGCGGGCTGTGGCCCCACGGCGTGGAACGTGCAGTCCGACGGCGCGCCGAGCGCCAGGCAGTCGCCGGGCTCGAGATTGTGCACGACGTCGCCCTCGGTGAATTCGAGCCGCCCTGAGATCAGCCACATCTGTTGCTTGATGAAGGCATAGGACGCCGCCGGAAAGCTGACCTTGGCGCCCGCCGGCAGTTGTACCCGGATCAGTTCGAGCGGCATGTCGGACACCGGCGACAGATGCCGTCGGACATAGCCCGTGCCAGGGTCGCGCCACACCGGCTGCTCGCTTTCGCGCAGCAGCCCACCGCCTTGCCGCTCGGCCCGCGCAATCAGCGTCGACAACGTCATGCCGAAGGCTGCGGCAATGCGCACCAGAAGAGCCGCCGTCGGGCTGGTCATGCCGCGCTCGATGGTGCTGAGCATGGCTTTCGAGACGCCGGAACGGTCGGAGAGTTCTGCCAGCGACCAGTTCCGCAAGGTTCTTTCGGAGTGGATTCGTCTGCCGATGGTGGCGGAAATTTCATTCGCTATATCAGTCATATGTCCAATATATCGAAATTCCAGAACGAGGGAAGAGCCGGTAGAGTCAATTTTTGCTGACCGCTTAACGCCTGCTACACCATCCCGCCACACGCCACCTTAACCCCATTTGTGTAGGGTCAACGCTCCACGGGAATGGGGATCGGACCGTATGTTTGTCGAGCGCGAAGCCTCCGTCGGAGAACCGACCTCGCAGGAACGCCGCCGCGCCGAGCAGAATGACAAGCGCGTTCTGGGCAATGTCGTGCAGTGCGATGGCGCGCGCGCCACCATCAGCGCCTATGCCGACGACATCGAAGGCGCCGTCACCGGCCTGTGGACGGTCGGCAAGATGATCTCCATCAATCTCGGCACGTCGCGCACCGTCGGCCTGGTCTATGAGATCGGCAAGTCGGATCGCGCCTGGAGCAATGAGGGGCAAAACCCGATCGAGGTCAGCGTCGAGCTGATCGGCGAGGTGCGCGACGGCGCCGAGCCTGGCGCCAAGCCTGTTTTCGACCGCGGCATCACCACCTATCCGCATATCGGCGCCATTGCGCATCGCATCCGCAGCCGCGACCTGCAAGCGGTCTACGATCTCGCCGGGCGTCATTCGATCACCATCGGCACGCTGTCGCAGGACGAGACAATCGACGCCAACATCGCCATCGACGACACGCTGGCGCGCCACTTCGCCATTGTCGGCACCACCGGCGTCGGCAAATCGACGGCCGTGTCACTGCTGCTGCGCAAGTCGATTGCCGCAAGGCCGGATCTGCGCATCCTCATCCTCGATCCGCACAATGAATTCGCGGCGTCGCTGCCGGAATTCTGCGTCCGGGTCGATTCCAAGACGCTCGATCTGCCGTTCTGGATGTTCAGGCTGGAGGAATTCGCCGAGGTGCTGTTTCGCGGCCGAGAGGTCGTGCCGGAAGAAGTCGATGTGCTGCGCGACCTGATCCCCGCTGCCAAGAACCTCTATCGCAACCCCAATTCAGGCTCTTATGTCAGGCGCGGCAGCGATGCGCTGACCGCGGATACACCGGTCCCCTACCGCATGGTCGATCTCATCAAGCAGATCGACGAGCGCATGGGCCTGCTGGAGAGCAAGAACGACCGTCCGACGCTGAAATCGCTGAAGACGCGCATCGAATCTGCCGCGTCCGACCCCCGCTATCGCTTCATGTTCAATTCGCGGCTGATCGAGGACACGATCCACGAAACCATCGGTAACATCTTCCGCGTACCGCATCATGGCCGCCCGGTGACCTGCTTCGAGATGGCCGGCATGCCGTCCGAAGTGGTCAATTCCGTCTGCTCGGTGCTGGCGCGCCTGGCCTTCGACCTTGCTTTGTGGAGCGAGGGCCGGCTGAAACTGCTTCTGCTGTGCGAGGAAGCGCACCGCTACATGCCGGCCGATGCGCGGCTTGGCTTCGCGCCGACCAGGCACGCGCTGTCGCGCATCGCCAAGGAAGGCCGCAAATATGGCTGCTATCTCGGCGTCGTCACCCAGCGCCCGGGCGAACTCGATCCGACCATCCTGTCGCAGTGCTCGACCTTCTTCGCCATGCGCCTGGCCAACGAACAGGACCAGGCGATCATCCGTTCGGCGATCGCGGATTCCTCCGCCTCGACGCTCGCCTTCCTGTCCTCCATGGGCCAGCGCGAAGCCATCGCCTTCGGTGAAGGCGTGGCAACGACCATGCGGCTGAAATTTGAAAAGCTGTCGGAGGAATTGATCCCCGGCACCGCCAAGCGAGAGCAGGACGAGTTTTCGCAGGACGGCAACGATGTCGATCTCGCCGCAATCGTCGAACGGCTGCGCAACGTGCCGAAACCGCAGCAGCAGATGGCTTTCGCCGAAGTGGTGGATTCCGGTCGCCAGGCCGGCGACCCCGATTACCGCAAGCCGGCCACCGCCGCCCCGCGCGCCCAGCCCGACGACGATTTCGACCTGCGCTACGGCCTGAAACCCGCCACCTTCGGCATGCGCCCGCAGAACGATTAGTGTTCTGCATCAAGTCTGGCTGAAACTCGTTTGTGAGCAACCAACGAGCCGCGTCGAACTTTGGAGATTGTGTCCGCACCCGCCAGCTAGGGTAAATCCCGTCAGAAAATTCGTCAGGCTGAGTCGGTTGGTGTCGACTTCGAGAACCGGAGCGGAGCGGACATTTAGTCCGTGAGCACCGGAAGCGCAGAAGTCGGCACCAGACGGCCAGCCTCACGAATTTAGTGCCGGGATTTTAGGCGCAGACGCGGTTGCGGCCCTGCCTCTTCGCCTCATAGAGCTGGCGGTCGGCGCGGCGGTAAAAATCCTCGGGCGTTTCCTTGCGGTCCCACACAGCCAGGCCAACGCTGGTGGTAATCTTCAGACGGACATTGCCTGACAGCACCGACATATTGGCAACCGCCTTGCGGATGCGTTCGGCGAATTTCTGCAAGAGCTCGGCATCCATGTTGGGCGTGACGACGGCGAACTCCTCGCCGCCCAGCCGCGCCACCACGTCGTGATAGCGCGTCATGCCTTTGAGGCAGTTGGCGACTTCCCGCAGCACTTCGTCGCCGACATCGTGGCCATGCGTGTCGTTGACCTGCTTGAAATGGTCGAGGTCGAGGATCATCAGCCCGACGGGCTTCTCGATGCGACGGAATTCCTCGAGATATTCCTTCAGCGCATCGTCGAAATAGCGGCGGTTCTGCATGCCGGTCAGACCGTCGGTCAGCGCCGCATGCTGCAGATCTTCCGAACGGGCGCTGAGCGAAACCGTCATGGCGCGCAGCTTGCCCTCTTCCGTCGCTTGGCTACGGATCAACGGATAGATGAAGAACACGCCGAAGCACAGCGCCGCCGCCAGCAGTACCCCGGTCATGAACAGCAGCTTGTTGAGATAGACGATTCTGTCGATGCGGGAAGCCGTATCCATGTCGGCGGCGATACCCTGCAACAGGCCATAGGCATGGAGCGTCACCAGGCCGGCGCCCAGGATCACGAAAATAAAGACGAAAAATGCGGATTCCGCCTTGTGGAAACGCATCTGCTCCCCGTTGGAAAAGTACTTGCCGGCTTTATGGCATGACTGCGCCTTACGGAGGGTTAATCCAGACAACTTCAGCGGGAGTCCGGAATTTCTCGCCTGTTTTTCTGATTGCATTAGCAACAAGATATCAAAGCGCGGTTTGCAAGCCCTCGCCAGGCTGCAATCTCAGCCATTCCGGGCCCAGCTGATGGCGAAACCACGTCGTCTGCCGCTTGGCATATTGCCGTGTCGCGGCCTTGCAGCGCTCGATGGCCTGGGGAAAACTCATGCCGCCCGCCATCGCCGACGAAAGTTCGCGAACACCGATCGCTTTCATCGCCGGCAGATCGGAATCGAGGCCAAGCGCCATAAGGCTTTTGACTTCATCGAGAGCGCCAAGATCGAGCATGCGGTCGAACCGTGTTTCGATGCGTTCGACCAGGGCTGCGCGATCCGGCTCGATGACAAAGAACTGAGCGCTGTCGCGGTCGATCAGCGGCCGGCCGCGCGCTGCGTGCCATTCGAGAATCGAGCGGCCCGATGCATCGAGCACCTCCAGCGCCCGCACGATGCGCTGGCCGTCGGTCGGTTTCAGCTGCATGGCGACCGCTGAATCCTCATGCATCAGGATGCGGTGCAGCTTGGCTGCGCCTTGCTCCTTCAACTCGTAGCGCCAGCGGTCGCGCACCTGCGGCGGAATGTCGGGCATCTCCGAAATGCCCTCGGCAAGCGCACGGAAATAGAGCCCGGTGCCGCCGACGAAAATTACCGGCCGTTCAATAGCCACACCGTCTGAGCCCTGGGCAAGCGTACCGTCATCGATCAGCTTCATCACGTCGCGCAGCCAGGCGCCGGTGGAATAGGCGGTGGAGGGATGCACGTGGCCGTAGAGAAAGTGCGGCGCACGGGCGAGGTCGGAAGCGTTCGGCCGTGCCGTCAGCACGTCGAGCACCGAATAGCCCTGCATGGAATCGGTGTTGACGATGACACCGCCCTTGCGTTCGGCGAGATCGAGCGCCAGCGCCGACTTGCCGCTGGCGGTCGGCCCGGCTATCAGGATCGCGTTCTTCACGCGGCCCTCGCCCGCTTGCCCGCCCTCACTTACTTGCCGGGAATTTTCGATGCCGCTCATTGCCACCCTTGTGTCCCACCCCGTCAGCCGCACTGTCTCGGCCTCGCTTGCGAATATGGCCTCAGGGTCGGTCGGCGCAAGCGCTGTTCGCTGGCTGGCCGACGGCATCGCTTGCGATCTGGTGTTGCCCGAGCGGGCGGAAGCCGCCGAGGCAGTGGCTGCCTTGCGCACAGCGCTTGGCTCAGAACCGGTCGACGTGATCGTCCAGCAGGCTGAAACGCGCCGCAAGACAATCCTGCTCGCCGATATGGATTCGACCATGATCGACCAGGAGTGCATCGACGAACTGGCCGACGAGATCGGCGTCAAGGATCGGGTCGCCGCCATCACCGCGCGCTCGATGAATGGCGAGATCGCTTTCGAACCCGCCTTACGGGAGCGCGTAGCGCTGCTGAAAGGCCTCGATGCCGCCGTCGTCGACCGCATCATCGCGAGCCGCCTGACGCTGGCGTCGGGCGGACGCGCTCTGGTGCAGACAATGCGGGCCAACGGTGCCTGGACTGCCCTTGTCTCCGGTGGCTTCGACGTCTTTACGAGCCGCATCGCGGACATGCTCGGCTTTCAGGAAAACCGCGCCAACCGCCTGATCGAGGAGAACGGCCGCTTTGCCGGCCTCGTCGCCGAGCCGATCCTCGGCCGCGCCGCCAAGGCCGATGCGTTGAACGAAATTTCGGCCCGCCTCGGCCTGACGCCATTCGATGCGATCGCGGTCGGCGACGGCGCCAACGATCTCGACATGATCCGGCTTGCCGGCACTGGTGTCGCACTGCACGCCAAGCCGACTGTGGCCGCTGAGGCCAAGGTCCGCATCGACCATGGCGATCTGACGGCGCTGCTTTATCTCCAGGGTTATCACCAAGGGGAGTTCGTACAATGAAACCGATGCACACCGAGCGCCTGATCCTGCGCAACTGGGAGGATCGTGATCGCAAGCTCTTCCATCGCATCAACTCGGACGAACAGGTGATGGAATTCTTTCCGTTCCGCCGCGACCGTGCCGCCTGCGACGCCAAGATGGACGAATTCCGCGGCTGGATCGCCGAGGACGGCTTCGGTTTTGCCGCCGCCGAGGTTGCCGCGACGGGCGAATGCATTGGCTTTGTCGGCCTCTTGGAGACCGACCACGTGCCGTCCATGCCCTCCGATACGATCGAGATCGGGTGGCGGCTGGCGCCGGAATTCTGGGGCAAGGGCTATGCCACCGAGGCGTCCGAAGCATGGCTCGCCTTTGGCTTCGAAACGCTTGACCGCGACGAAATTGTCTCCTTCGCCGTCGCGGCCAACCGCCGCTCCACCGCCGTCATGGAGCGCCTTGGCATGAGCCCCGACACGGCCCGCGATTTCGACCACCCCTCGATCCCCGACAGCCACCCCCATCTCAAGCGGCATGTCCTCTACGCTCTGTCGCGCAAGAATTGGCAGGCACGAAAAAGGGCAGCTCTCTAGCCGCCCTTTTCATATCGAAATCAGATCGTTGCAGGCCCTACCGGACTCAATCCATCCGGATCGTGACGAACCGCAATTCGCCGGTCTTCGACGCCAGCATCAGAAGCGCATTCTTGCGCCCCTGCTCCTTCAGCGCGCCGATCCGGTCCATGACGTCCTTGGGCGTGGCGACCGATTCCTGGGCGATCTCGGTGATCACCTCGCCGGCCTGAATGCCGCGCTCGGCGGCAGCCGAATCCTTGGTGACGTCGGTGATGACGACGCCGGAGACATCGGCCGCGATGCCGAATTTTTTCCGTGTGTCTTCGTTCAGCTCGCCTACCGTCATGCCGAGCACCGAGGCCGTCGAGACCGCGGGCGCCTTGTCGCCATCGTCCTGGTCGGTATTGCCGTCCTCACCGGCGGCAACCTTCTCGCCGTCCTCGAGCCGGCCGAGCGTCACCTTCACCGTCTGCTCGACGCCCTTGCGCACGATGACCACGTCGACCGCCTTGCCGACCGGGCTTTCCGCCACGACGCGCGGCAGGTCGCGCATTTCACGGATGTCCTTGCCGTCGAACTTGAGGATGACGTCGCCGGCCAGGATGGTGCCGTTATCGACCGGTCCGCCCTTGATGACACCGGCGACCAGCGCGCCCTTGGCGGTCGCCATGCCGAGGCTTTCGGCAATGTCGTCGGTCACCGGCTGGATGCGCACACCGAGCCAGCCGCGACGCGTCTCGCCGAACTGGCGCAATTGGTCGACGACGCCCGAAGCAAGCTGCGCGGGAATGGAGAAGCCGATGCCGATCGAACCGCCGGACGGCGAGATGATCGCCGTGTTGATGCCGATGACTTCGCCGGAACTGTTGAACAGCGGGCCGCCGGAATTGCCGCGGTTGATGGCGGCATCGGTCTGGATGAAGTCGTCATAGGGGCCGGAATTGATATCGCGGTTGCGGGCGGAGACGATGCCGACCGTCACCGTGCCGCCGAGGCCGAACGGGTTGCCGATCGCCATCACCCAGTCGCCGACGCGCATCTTGTTGGAATCGCCGAACTTCACCGCCGTCAGCTTGTGGCCCTTCGGATCGACCTTGAGCACCGCGACGTCGGTCTTGGTGTCGGTGCCGACCAGCGTCGCCTTGAGCGTCACGCCGTCGGAGAAATTCACCTCGATGTCGTCGGCATCGGCGATCACGTGATTGTTGGTGACGACAATGCCTTGCTCGGCATCGACCACGAAGCCGGAGCCCAGCGACTGCACCTTTTGCGCGCCGCCGTCCTTGTCGCCGCCACGGTTCTTGAAGAAATCGTCGAAGAAATCCTGGAAGGGCGAGCCCTCGGGCAGTTGCGGCATCGGCACCGCGCCCGGACCTTCCGTGCCCTTCACCGTCTGCGAGGTCGAGATGTTGACCACGGCGCCGAGCAGGCCTTCGGCGAGGTCGGCGACCGAGGCAGGTCCATCCGCGGCGACCGTCGGCGTCACGAAAGCCGGAACGGCAAGCGCGCCGACCATAAGTGCCGCCGCACCTGCGATGAACGTCCGCCGCGCGGCGCGCAGAAGAGTGTTGGATGTCATCGAAAGCCTCCCGGGATTGCTGAAAAAGAAAAGCGCTTCGGCAAAACGCCGCTTCGCGTCATGTTGGCAAGAAATACGGCACGTTTGCGGCTATTGCCACATCAGGGGGATAAATCGTCCGTTACGCCTAGAGCAATTCCAGGAAAAGTGTACGCGGTTTTCCGTCCGGAATTGCGCAAGAAACAAAGAGATAGAGCGGTTCGCCCTTTCCGTGAAACGGCGAACCGCTCTAGATCGACCGTCGTCAGCCACGCACCAGCCAGACAATGCCGACGCCAATGGCGAGCGCCGCCAGCCCGACGATGCGCAGCGTATTCTCCGGCATCGACAGCACTTCTGCGGCAAGTCTTTTGGCGAGGCCGGGAAAACCGCCATAGACCAGGCCCTCGACGACGAGGACCAGGCCTATGGCTGCAAAGAAATCCTGCACCGCCCTACTGGGCGGGAGCAGGTTGTGCGGCAGGCGGTGCCGGCGGCGCTGCCGGCTTTGCGTCCGTACCATCCGGGCTGCGGAAGAAGCGGAAGAACTCCGAGCTCGGCGACAGAACCATCGTCGTCCCGGTGTTGTCCAGCGCCGTGCCATAGGCATTCATCGACCGGTAGAAGTCGAAGAACGCCGGATCGCGCTTGTAGGCATCGGCAAAGGTCGCACTGCGCTGGGCTTCGCCCTCACCGCGCAGGATTTCCGATTCCTTGCGCGCCTCGGCGACGATTTCCACCACTTCGCGGTCGGCGCGGGCGGTGATGCGCTGCGCGGCCTCTTTACCGCGTGCCCTCAGCCGTTCGGCTTCGGCCAGTCGTTCGGCCTTCATGCGGTCGAAGGTCTGCTGCGACACCTCAGCCGTCAGGTCGGTCCGGCGGATGCGCACATCCTCGATCTGCAGGCCGAGCGACGTCGCGTCGGGCCTCAGCTGATCGCGCACTTCGCGCATCATCACGGCCCGCTCTTCCGAGAGTGCCGCTTCGAAATCGCGCAGACCGTAGACACGGCGCAACGCCGCATCGAGACGCGTCCGCAGCCGGGCCTCGGCCAGTGCGATCTGACCGGACACGGCGGAGCGGAACACGCGCGGATCCGAGATGCGGTAAGCGATGAAAGCGTCGACCTCGTAGAACTTGCCGCCCGAAACCTGGACGCGGATGTTGTCGAGATCGAAACGCAGCACCCTGTTTTCGATCAGTTGCACGCTGTCAGCATCGAAGAATGCGAAAGGCGCCTTGAAATAGATGCCGGGTTCATTCTTGACGTCGACGATCTCGCCGAACCGCAGCACGAGCGCTTGCTGGCGCGCGTTGACCACGAAGACCGAGGAGTAGAGCAGGAACAGAAGCACGGCCGCGATGACGGCCAGGATGGGAAGACGGTTAGCCATCACTGGGTACCTCCGGTCGTGGCGCCAAGGGGCGCCGGCGCCTTCTGCTGCAGTGCCGGCAGCGGCAGGTAGGGAACGACCCCTTGCCCATTGCCCTGTTCGACGATGACCTTGCTGGAGTCTTTCAGGACCTTCTCCATCGTTTCCAGATAGAGGCGCTTGCGCGTCACATCGGGCGCCTTGGCATATTCGTCATAGACCGAGATGAAGCGTTGCGCCTCGCCTTCGGCCTCCTGCACGACACGGTTCTTGTAGGCGGCCGCATCTTCGCGGACCTGTGCGGCCTCGCCGCGCGCCTGACCGAGTTTCTGGTTGGAATATTGGTTGGCCTGCTCGACGAACTTGTCCTCGTCCTGCTCGGCGCGCTGCACTTCGTCGAAGGCATCGGCCACTTCACGCGGCGGCGCCGCGTCCTCGATCGACACCGCGTTGACGTTCAGGCCGGCCTTGTAGCCGTCCAGCGTCGTCTGGATGATTTCACGCACCGAGGCGGCGATGCCCTGGCGGTCGTCGCGGAAGATGTCCTGGGCCGGTCGCCGGCCGACGGCTTCTCGCATGGCGCTTTCAGCGACCTGCTGCAGCATGCCTTCGGGGTCGGAGACATCGAACAGATAGGCCCGGGGATCGGAGACCTGATAGGCCACCGAGAACTGGACGTTGACGATGTTCTGGTCGCCGGTAAGCATCAGCCCGGACGTGTTGCCGCTCGTCGCGCCGCCACCACCGATATCGACGAGCTGCTCGGCGATGTTGGCGGTTTCGACGGTTTCGATCGGCCACCAATGGAAATGCAGGCCGGGCTGCGAGAGCTCCGCCTTCGGCGTGCCGAAGCGCAATTCGACCGCAACTTCGTCAGGCTGCACGGTGTAGACCGCCTTGAACGCCCACAGCACAATCAGTGCTGCAGCGATCAGCGCGAAGACCGCCGGGCTGGCGCCGCCGCCGCCGGGCAGCGCACGCCGCAGCCGATCCTGGCCGCGGCGGATGATGTCTTCGAGATCGGGAGGTGTTCCCTGCGGGCCGCTGGGCCCCTTTGGTCCCTGCCCCCAGGGTCCTTGATTGTTACCGCCGCCGCCGCCGCCCCATGGGCCACCGCCACCGCCACCTTTGTCGTTCCAGGGCATAAATGTCCTTTCGCTTGGAATTCCCTCAGCGCCGGCCTTCCGGCGCAAAAATCCAGTTGTTCTTCTATAGGGACGCCGCGACGCGCTTTCAACGCGATCCGGCACCGCAACGTCCGATTTGGGCCGCTGCAAGCAGCAAAATCAGATAAGTCGTCTATGAATGCGGCGTATTGTCGAGCGGCAGGCACCAAATGGCAAAAAGCGGCTTGGCCTCCGCGCGCATGGCATGAACGATGTCAGGTGGATTATAGACCACCCCGCCGACGCCCGGCTCATGCCATGCATCGGCATTCTGTCGCCACTCCCCTTGCGAGAGGACAAGGTAAAGCTCCTCCGGCGGGTGACGGTGGTCGGGGTAGGTCGTGTGCGGCGCCATGACCGAGACTCCGATCTCGAAAGTGCTGCTGGGGACGAAGCCGCCCGGACCGACGATGAAGGAATCGGCGTAATTCTGCGCCAGCACCGCCGACTTGCGACGCTCTGCCTGATTGTTCCAATTGAGATGCGGTTCAATGTCACGCAGGGTGGCAGCGAGCTTGCCGAGATTGCCGCCGATCTTTTCGAGGTCGGCAAAGCACTCCGCAAGATGGCGACAGGCCGGTTGACGTTGGGGCGCCTCACCGCTTGTCTGGAGCGTTTCCAGCGTCCAGTTGCCAAAAATCCGCCGATGCGCAGCCTCACGCGCCGGGTCATTTCCAAGGCGCGAGCCCATCTCCGCGCTGAGCAAATCCATGAAAGTGTGGAGCGGCGGCTGATGCTTGTCCGTCATGGAGAAACCTGTGTGTGGCTGGGAAGCGCCTTACGAGAACCCTTTGTGTCGCCCACGCAGCTAGGCGCGACAGTTAAAGCTCTGACAAAAGATCCAACTGAGACGGCTCCAAAACAGTCTCAGGATTTGAACGCTCCATCATGGCCTCGTATCTGGCCCACGCATCCCAGACGGCTCTCTCATCAGCTGAAAATTCGTTCTTCGACGCGAACCGATGGAATGGCTTTCGCCTAACGATACAAGAAATTCTAAAGGCGTAGTCATCCGCTTCTGACTTTGGGAATTCCTTCTCAAATCGAAACCACCACTCCCTACCATCAAATTCCCGTTCGAATTTAGCATCCCCGTTTATTGGGCCACTAAATACGTCAGTCAAAAAAACAATATTTATGTATTTATGAAATATATTATATATCTCTTCTCCACCTATTACAAAGAATTCCTTTTTTAAATTTATTATCGAGTACTGATCGGCGAGAAGTAGTGCCGTTTCCGGATTTGGCGCCCATTTTACATTCTCGGTATCCTCTATTAAATGCCGAGATAAAATGATATTTCGCCTATTTGGCAGAGGCCGACCAATGGACTCGAATGTTTTCCGCCCCATTATGACGGCATGACCTTGAGTGCGGCTTTTAAAATGCTTTAGGTCTGTCCCTAAGTGCCATGGGAGCGTGTTTTCTACGCCGATAATTTTGTCCGGATAGCTCCGAGCCACAAGAGAAGTGGCGGAAGGCATTCTCGTTCTAGGCTTGCCCGACAATCAAATCCCCAAGGCTGTGCAATGCAAAACAGTCAGATCGCATCTAGCAACATAACAGCCGGCTCGTCGCAAATTTCAGTGCCTCTTGCAATCTCTTAGCCAAAAGCAGACCGCCGTCACGGCCGATAACGCCATTCTCAGCGATGGCTACATAGATCGCGACGTCCATCAGTTGCCATTCTCGGCGTCGCTGCGCGACAGGATCAGGCCGCCGGTGCTGAGTTCGGCGGTCGTATCATTGGCCAATACGGGCGCAGATGAAAGCGACAACGCAGCGGTCGGTACATATCGAAACATCAAAGCTCTCTCGGCTGGAATGCGCGCGACCCTAGAGCATGATGCCGAAAAGTGTGAAGTGGTTTTTGGGCGACATCATGCTCTATCTCTTAATTTAGAGACGGATTCAGACTTCAGGTCGAACAGACCTGAAGCCATCCGGCTCTACGGTTTCCATGTGGCGTTTCAAAGCCCTTCCGCTACCGCAGGAGCATCGGGACGGTCTGGACTAACAGGTTTCGATCGGGCAGGAGTTCGCTCCATGCGTACGCTTCTCGTCATCGGCATCGGCGCCGGCAATCCCGATCATATGACCGTGCAGGCCATAGATGGCCTAAACCGGGCGGACGTCCTGTTTATTCCCGACAAGGGCGCGAAAAAGAACGACCTTGCTGAATTGCGGCGCCAGATCTGTGACCGCTTCGTCACCAACCCGAACTCGCACCGGGTCGAGTTCGACGTGCCGGTGCGCGCCGAGCCGGCGCCATCCTATCGTTCGACCGTTGACGACTGGCACGAAGCGATCGCTGAAATCTATGAAGGCCTGATCCGCGACGAGCTTGTCGAAGACGGCTGCGGCGCCTTCCTGATCTGGGGCGACCCTTCACTCTATGACAGCGCGCTGCGCATCCTCGAGCGCGTGCGCCTGAGGGGCAATGTCGCCTTCGAACTGGAGGTCATTCCCGGCATAACCGCCGTCCAGGCGCTTGCCGCCAGCCACAAAATGGCGCTGAACCGCATCGGCGACCCCGTGCTGATCACCACCGGCCGTCGCCTGACTGAAGAAGGCATGCCGCAAAATGCCGGCAGCGCCGTGGTCATGCTCGACGGCAAATGCGCCTTCAACACGATTGCAGACAAGGATTTGGTGATCCACTGGGGCGCCTATCTCGGCACGCCTGATGAGATCATCATTTCAGGGCGCCTCGGCGATGTCGGCGCTGAGATTGAGAGAACCCGCGAAGAAGCCCGCAAGAAGAAGGGCTGGATCATGGATACGTATCTGCTGCGAAAGCGGGAGTAGGCAGTAGGGGAATTGAAGAATTGAGGAACTGAAGAATTGGTGAAAAGGGCATTCTTCAATTCTTCAATTCTTCAATTCTTCAATTCTTCAATTCTTCAATTCCCCAGTTCTTCAATTCCTCCCCTCACCCCGCATCGATCTCGGCCTGCAGTGCCTCCATATGCGTCGAGGCTGCCGCCGCCGCCGCCCGCTCTATAGCCCGAAAACGACTGACCACTGCCAGCCCGACCGAGGTCAGCTGAGCGCCGCCGCCCTTCCTGCCGCCGGTCTGCGCCGCCACCAGCGGCTTGCCGAACACCCGGTTCATGTCTTCGACCAGGTCCCAGGCGTGCTTGTAGGACATCTCCATGCCGCGCGCGGCGGCCGAGATCGAACCGAAAGTGGCGATCTGCTCCAGCAATTCGATCTTGCCCGGACCGATGCGCCCGTCCGGATCGAGATTTATCCGCAAACTCAGCGACGGCATTTTTGCTCCTCCGCGGTCACGCCCGGTCTCCATATTAGAAGCTCTTTAGCAACACCGCTATTCCAAAAAGACATAGCGATGCTCAGCCATCCGCTTCGATCGGCAGACCGACGGCGGTATTGGCGCGGTCGAAGCTCACCGTCTTGACCACCGCAAACACCTTGCCCCCCAACTTGAGATCCAGCGTTTGCCTGGACAGCTCGGTGATGCGGGCAAGCACCGTTGCGCCGTTGCAGTCGATGCCGATCTCGACCGTCGGCCCCTCGCCCGGACTGATCGCGACAATGGTACCCGGCAGGATGTTGAGGGCGCTGAGGCCTTTCGGCTGCTCGGTGGCGATCATCACGTCGCGGGCGCGGATGCGGATGCGCACCGGCGCGCCTACCGCAATCGCCAGAAGCGGCACCCGGATTTCGCCCGCCGCCGAGCCGAGCACGCTCATGCCGAACGCCTCATCATGGCGCAGCACCTTGGTGTCGAGCACAGCACCCCCCTCGCCGCGTTCTTCCGCCGGTAGCAAATCAAGCCGCTGCATGATTGCGCCGGTCGCGCCGGAAGCCGCGACCTTGCCCTGCGCCATCACCACCACGTCGCTGGCCAGCCGCGCCACTTCGGCGACGGAATGGCTGACATAGACGATTGGAATTTTGGTCTCGTCGCGCAGCCGCTCGATATAGGGCAGGATCTCGGCCTTGCGCGCATCGTCGAGCGAGGCCAGCGGCTCGTCCATCAACAGCAGCTTCGGACTGGCCAGCAGCGCCCGGCCGATCGCCGCCCGCTGCTTCTCGCCGCCCGACAGTTTTGCCGGCCGCCGGTCAAGGAGATGGCCAATACCAAGCAGCTCGACGACGGCGTCCATCTCGGCGTAGCGCTCCACCGCTGGCGTGAACCAGCGGCCATAGCGCAGATTGCCGGCGACGCTCATATGCGGAAACAGCCGCGCATCCTGGAACACCATGCCGATGCGGCGCTTGTGTTTCGGCACGAAGACGCCGGTATCCGTGTCGACGAGCACCCGGCCGTCGACCGCGATGCGGCCCTTGGTCGGCCGGATCAGCCCGGCAATCATGTTGATCAGCGTCGTCTTGCCGGAGCCCGAAGGCCCGAATAGCGCCGTCAGCCTCCCCGCGCTGTCGAAACGGGCGTCGATGGCGAAATCGCCCAGCCGATGGCTGATGTCGACCGAGACGCTCATTCGATGTCCATCCGCCGGCCGACGCGCCGCGCCAGCACTTCCGAGGCGACCAGTGCGGCCATTGAAATGATGATGGAGATCAGCGTCAGCCGGAGCGCGCCGTCATCGCCGCCCGGAACCTGGGTAAAGGTGTAGATCGCCGAAGGCAGCGTCTGCGTCTCGTTCGGGATGTTGGAAACGAAGGTGATGGTGGCGCCGAACTCGCCCATCGCCTTGGCGAAGGACAGGATGGAGCCGGCAATGAGCCCGGGAAGGATCAACGGCAGCGTGATGGTGGCGAAGACCCAGACAGGATTGGCGCCGAGTGTGCCCGCCGCCGCCTCCATCTTGCGATCGACCGCCTCGATCGACAGCCGGATCGCCCGTACCATCAGGGGAAACCCCATGATGCCGCAGGCCAATGCGGCGCCAGTCCAGCGAAACGAGAAGACAATGCCGAAATGCTCGGCCAGGAATGCACCTGCCGGCCCGCGTCGGCCGAAGGTGAGCAGCAAGAGATAGCCGGTCACCACCGGCGGCAGGATCAGCGGCAGATGCACCACGCCGTTGAGCAGCGTCTTGCCCCAGAATTTTCCGCGGGCAAGCAGGAGCGCGATCGCGATGCCAGGCGGCAGGCTGAACAGCATTGCCACCGTGGCCACCTTGATCGACAGCCGGACCGCATTCCATTCGTCGGGAGTGAGGTCCAGCAGCCAGTTCATGTCGTGAGGTAAAACCCCTTGGAACTCAGTTGCTCGGCGCCAGGACCGTGAAACCCTGTTCCCTGAACAGCTCGGCCGCCTTGGCGGACTGCAGGCACTTCAGGAAGGCCGGCGTATCCTTGTCCTTCGAATCCACGGTCTGGGCAACGGGGTAGATGATCGGCGGATGCGAATCCTCCGGGAAGGTGCCGATCACCTTGACGCCCTTGTCGGCATGCGCGTCGGTGGCATAGACGATGCCGAGCGCGGCCTCGCCTGTCGAAACCAGCTTCAGCGCGGCACGCACATTCTCAGCCTGCGCCACCTTGCCTTCGACCGACGACCAGACGCCGAGCGATTCAAGGGCGGCCTTGCCGTATTTGCCAGCCGGCACCGCCTTGAAGTCGCCCATGGCGAGCTTGCCGTCGCCGACCAGCTTGGCGAGGCCAAAACCATTCTCGATCTTGGTCTCGACCTTGGAATCCTTCGGCGCCACCAGCACGATCTGGTTGCCGAGCAATTTCACCTCGGTGTCCGACTTGGTCAGCTTCTTGTCGGAGAGATATTTCATCCAGTCGAGATCGGCCGAGATGAAGACATCGGCCGGCGCCCCGCCCTCGATCTGCTTGGCCAGCGCCGAGCTCGCGGCGTAGGAAACAGTCGCGGCTTCGCCGACATCGGCTTCGCAGGCCTTGTTGACGGCATCGAGCCCGTCCTTGAGGCTGGCCGCCGCAAACACGATCAGCTTGTCTTCCGCATGAGCCGCCGGCACCGCGGCCATCAGCGCTGCGGCAAAGCCGCCGAGGGCGAACGCCTTCAATCCAAAACCTTTGCCCGTCATGAAAACTCTCCCTGGGTTTGAAATCCGCTCGCCTCGAAGCCTAGAACCGATATATCCGGATGAATATAACAAGGGAAGGCCACCACCCGTCGGAAGCGTTTGTTCGGCATCGATTGTTCTGGTTATGACGAGCGCAGAAACCCAGGAAAGGAAGTCCCCATGAAAATCAGCGCGCGCAACATCCTCAAGGGAACCATCGTCGAGATCGTCAAGGGCGCCACCACCTCGCATGTCCGCATCGATGTCGGCGGCTCGGTCGTCACCGCCTCGATCACCAACGAGGCCGTTGCCGATCTCAAGCTCGAAAAGGGCAAGCAGGCCTATGCCGTGATCAAGGCCTCGGACGTGATGGTCGGCATCGACTGAAGGCCGATATTGATCGAAGGAGGGCGGATCAGACCGCGATCGGCGCCTTGATCGTTGCGTCAGCAAAATAGTTTTCCAGCCGGAAATCCTCGAAGCGGAAGGCGAACAGGTCCTTCACATCGGGATTGATCCACAGCGTCGGCAACGCCTTGGGCCTGCGCCGCAACTGCTCGCGCGCCTGCTCGAAATGGTTGGAATAGAGATGCGCGTCGCCCAGCGTGTGGACGAAATCGCCGGGTTTCAGCCCGGTGACCTGCGCCACCATCAAGGTCAGCAACGCGTAGGAGGCGATGTTGAAGGGAACGCCGAGAAAGATGTCGGCCGAACGCTGGTAGAGCTGGCAGGACAGCTTGCCCTCCGAGACATAGAACTGGAACAGGCAGTGGCAGGGCGGCAGCGCCATGGCTTCCACTTCGGCCGGATTCCACGCCGAAACGATCAGCCGCCGCGAATTCGGATTCCTGCGTATCTCTTTCAAAACATTGGCGATCTGGTCGATCGATCCGCCTTGGCCGTCCGGCCAGGAGCGCCACTGCTTGCCATAGACCGGGCCGAGGTCGCCATTCTCGTCGGCCCATTCGTCCCAGATCGAAACGCCATGATCCCTGAGGTATTTGATGTTGGTGTCGCCGGCCAGGAACCACAGCAATTCATGGACGATCGACTTCAGATGCAGCTTCTTGGTGGTGGTGACGGGAAAGCCGCGGCTGAGATCGAAACGCATTTGGTAGCCGAACACGCCACGCGTGCCGGTGCCGGTGCGGTCGCCACGGTCGGCACCGTTGTCCAGCACATGCTGCAAAAGGTCGAGATACTGGCGCATCGGCTTCGCCTCGATTCGGAGTTGCCGGCATCATAGCCGACTGGCCGCCGGCCGAACACACCCAAAAGGCCACAGGCGCTGCTTGCCCCACCACTCTTTTCGAGCATTGGCGCCGCCCCTCACCTGCCTGCCGGCATCCTCTCCCCGTATAGTGACGGGGAGAGGGGCGCTGTCATCGCCGGTTTCGCCAATCGTTAGCGTTCAAGAAAGAGTGCCAGGCTGCGGCCAGCCCCTTTCTCCCCGTCACTATACGGGGAGAAATGCCCGGCAGGGCAATGAGGGGCGGCGCTGACGCTTCACAAGGAGCAAATCAAACTGCACGCCACTCAGCAAGAATCTCTAAAGCGAGCCCAGCTTGCCCAGGTCCTTGGCGACCAGATAGTAAAAAGTCACGCGGCTCTTGGAGCTGTCGGCGGCCAACGCCTTGCAGGTCTTCTCGATCGCGGCGTCGGCCTTCGCCCCGTCGGTCACGCCGAGCTTCTTGGCAACCCAGTTGGTCTTGACGCGCTCGAGTTCCTTGGGGTCGGTGCAGGACACCAGCGAGGAATCGCGGTTCCTGAGCGCAATGCCAAGGTGCTTGACAATCTTTTCGACCGCATCGGCGCTTGCGCCGGCGTCGTATTTCTTCACATCCGCAAGATAGTCGGCCATCAAATTTCCCCACGTCGGCGCCACGGGATCCGGTCGATGAGGGTTGTGGCGCGCTACGCAACCTGTGCGTTAGGTCGTTACTCCTCACCGTGGCAAAGCTTCGGTTGAGACCGCGCGCGAGTCAACCCTCCGCTGCGCAGTTTGACACGGGGACAAAGCGTCAATGCGGCCTTTCATTTTGTGCAACCGCCCCCTATATTCGGTTTGTCGGCTTGACCGACTATGGCGATAAATGGGCGATGTAATAAGCCGTTCGGACCCGGGGGCGGTACCCGGCGCCTCCACCAAAAGCTGCTTTGACGACAAGGCGGTTCTTGATGGGGGCGAAATAGGATCGACGAAGGTGTAAAGATCGTACTTTTGCCCGGCATGGTACCACCGTCATCGGGCTAAACCTGTAGTTGCAAATGACAACTATGCGGAAGCACGTCTCGCCGCGTAAGCGGTGCGATAGCTTCAAATCAAGCCCTAGAGGTTCGCACTTCTAGGCGGGGTTCGGAGGTACCTGGCAACAGAAACCTCCACTTCTCCCCCTTCAAGATACGCTTCAGCATTGGCTTGGCTCCGGACATGAAAAAGGCCGGGCAAACCCGGCCTTTCCCTCATTCGATACGGATAGGTTACTCCGCCGGCGCTTCAACGGCCTCGCGCGAACGGCCGAGCGTGAACTTGGCCAACGTGAACGAGATCACGGCGCACAGCGTGATCCCTGCCACCATCGGCAGCGGTGTGCCGTCGAAGAAGATGCCGGCGACACCCATGGCCAGCGCGCCGATGGCGAAGTGCAGCGTGCCCATCAGCGCCGAGGCGGTGCCGGCGATCTCGCCATGCTCTTCCATGGCCAGCACCGACGTCGTCGGGATGACCAGGCCGAGGAAGCCGTAGCCGACGAACAGCATCGCCGCCATCACGTCGAGCCGGTCGATGCCGGTCGCCATGACCGCGAACAGCACCACCATCGTCGTGGCATAGCCGGTGACCGCAACCCAGACGACGCGCTTCAACCCGAAACGCTCCGACAGCATTCCCGTCAGCTGCGACATGCCGATGAAGGCCACCGCATTGATCGAGAAGAACACGCTGTAGACCGAAGGCGACAGCCCGTAATGGTCGATCAGGATGAAGGACGAGCTCGAGAGGTAGACGAAGAAGCTGGCAATGCCGAAGCCGGCGATCGCCACCAGACCAAGGAAATTGCGGTCGCCCATCAGGAAGCGATAGCCGGCGAGCGCGGTGCCGAAGGAGGAACCGACGCGTTCTTCCGCCGGCCGCGTCTCCTTGAGCGAGGTCGCCAGCAGGATGGTGGCCAGCAAAGCCGCGCCCGTCACTGTCCAGAACACGGCGCGCCAGCCGAAATTCTCGATGATCTGGCTGCCGGTCAGCGGCGCCAGGATCGGCGACACCGAAAACACCAGCATCAACAGCGACATCAGCCTGGCGGCTTCCGCGCCGGTGTGCAGGTCACGCACGATAGCGCGCGGCACCGCCATGCCGGCGCTGGCGCCGAGACCTTGCAGGAAGCGGAAAGCGATCAGCCATTCGATGGTCGGCGCCATGGCCGAACCGATGCCGCCGATCATGAACAGCACGAGGCCGCCATACAGCGGCAGCTTGCGGCCGACCATGTCGGAGATCGGCCCGACAACGATCTGGCCAAAACCCATCGACAGGAAGAAGATCAGCAAGCTCATCTGCACGGCAGCGGTGCCGGCATGCAGGTCCTCACCGATCGACGGCAGCGCGGGCAGATACATGTCGATGGCGAACGGGCCGATGGCTGACAACAGGCCGAGCACGACCGCGATGCGGAGGAATTTGGGACTCATGATAAAGGCTTCTTTCGAATCTGGTTGCCGCCGGCAAACGACGTCTAACCCCAAGACGTTCCATCCCGTGGAAATCCGACTCCCGGAGCGAACTTGTTCGTCTCTCCCGGGGCTAATTCATTCGTCCCCAAGAGCAAATTTCCGTTTTGTTATGTCCACAAATTTAGACAGTCTTGTCTAATTCGTCAATCACCTCTATATAGATTTTTATGAAGCTTGCCGTTTCTCCTGACATTTCCCCGCCTCGCGGCCACGAGGCCAAGCGTATGTCGATCATCGATGCAGCGGCCTCGGTGTTTTGCCGGGAAGGGTTTGCCGGCGCCAATATCGACCTGATCGCGGTAGAGGCCGGCGTCTCGCGCCAGACCGTCTACAATCATCACCGCGACAAGGAAAAGCTGTTCATGGCTGTGGTGCGCGATCTGACCGAGCGCTGCAATGCCGGCATCTTCGCCACCTTTGCCTCCTTCCCCGATCAACCCAGGGATTTGGAAGCCGATTTGATCGGCTTTGCCGTGCGCATGAACCAGAATTGCATCTGCAACCGCGACGGACGCTTCCTGCGCAAGCTGATCCAGACCGAGGGCGAACGCTATCCCGAGCTCTTCGCCGAGTGGCAAGACCAGGGTCCGGGCCGGACCTGGCCCGCACTTGCCGCCCGTTTCGCCCGCCTCGCCCATGCCGGCCATCTCGCGATCGACGACCCTGATGTCGCCGCGCGCCAGTTCCTGGCCCTGGCCAATGCCGAACTGCAAATCACTTTCATGCTCGGCGGCATGCCGTCGGAGGATGACGTGCTGCAGTCGGCGACGCATGGCGTGCGCACCTTCCTGCGCGCTTTCGGCAAGCGCAGATCCGCGGCAGCGGTGGAAAAGCAGCTGGCCAGCGCCTGAACGAATCAAAGCCGGCGATCAAATCGTCAGTGATGGGCCTCGCCCCAGCACATCAGCGAGCTATATCCGGTTTACGCCGCCCTCAAGCTTGATTACAGCTATGCGGACGATTCAACGGAACCCGACCAGCACATGGCCGACGACCACATCCGCTACGACATTCTGGCCCAGGAGGCATTGCGCGGCGTCATGCGCAAGGTGCTGGCCGAAGTCGCGCGCACCGGCCTTCCCGGCAACCATCATTTCTTCATCACCTTTTTGACCGGCGCGCCGGGCGTGCGCGTGTCGTCCCGGCTGCGCGAGCGCTATCCCGAACAGATGACCATCGTCATCCAGTTCCAGTATTGGGACCTCAAGGTGACCGATACCGGCTTCGAGGTCGGGCTGTCCTTCTCCGACGTGCCGGAGAAGCTGGAAATCCCGTTCTCGGCCGTGCGTGGCTTCTATGACCCGTCGGTCAATTTCGAACTCGAATTCGACGTCAAGACGGATGTCCCGGCTGAAGACGAAGCAACCGCCCAGCCGGCGCCCGAGCCCTTGGCCATCGTCTCCGAGAAAAAGCCGAAGGCAGAGAAGAAGGCCGCCGCCCCTGAGGCCGACAAGAAGCCCGCCGTGGCTGACGCTGCCGCCGGCAAGGGTGCCGACGTCGTGTCGCTCGACGCCTTCCGCAAGAAGTAGCGGCCCGGACGACGCGACATGGGCGAAATCGTCAACCTTCGCCAGATCCGCAAGCAGAAGGCGCGCACTGAGAAAGAGCGGCTGGCCGGCGAAAACCGCGCTCTGCACGGCCGTTCCAAAGCAGAAAAGAACCGCGACCGCCTGACATCGGACAAGGCCGAAAGCTTCGTCGCCGGCCATCGCCGCGAACGCACGGAAGACCAGGGCGACTGATGGGCAGCATGCGGTGAGCCCGGTCGAAAAACGCTCCGTGACGATCCGCGGACACCGCACCAGCTATTCGCTCGAAAAACCTTTCTACGACGATCTCGTCGCCATAGCGGCGGCACGGAAGCTGACGCTTGCTGCTCTGGTCGCCGAAATCGATGAGACAAGACCCCGCGACGCCAATTTGTCCTCGGCGCTCCGGCTGCATGTGCTCGACTGGGCCAAGCGCGGAATGAGCCCGCTCTAGTTGCCCAGCGACTTCAGCAAATTGTCGACGGAGAACGGATTTGTCTTGGGCTTCGGTGGCGCCGCGGCCGAACCGTCATTGACGCCGGGAAGCGAGCGGTCGACCTTCGGCGCCTGCGCGGCTGCCTTGCGTTCGGCCTCCAGCCTGGCTTTTTCCTCGGAGGCAATGCGCATTGCCTGCTCGGCCTTTTTCCGTTCGTTTTCGGCTTTCGCCTTGACGGCGTCCTCGGCCGCCTGCTGCTCGGCTTGCGCCTGTGCGTCTGCATCTGCTTTGGCCTTGGCATCCGCCTTGGCCTTCGCATCGGCTTCCGCCTGCGCTTTCGCATCGGCCTCCACCTTTGCTTCGGCGTCCGCCTTGGCTTTCGCATCCGCTTCGGCCTGCGCCTTTGCGTCGGCTTCCGCCTTCGCCTTGGCATCAGCCTCGGCCTTCAGCCGCGCCGCTTCTTCCTGCTTGCGCAATTCCTCGGCGGCGTTGTCGCGTTCGGTCTGCAGGGCAGCGTAGTAGCGCACCTCGCGCCGCAGGCGCTGCTTTTCGAGCAGTGCTGCCTGCATTGCCTCGACCCGCTGCTGCTCCTTTTCCAGCGCGCGCTGGGTCAGGAATTGCGCCAGCGGCTCGCTGTCGAACTGCTTCTTCATCGCCCCGAACGGCCCATCGACGCTGAAATTGAGCGTCGGCTCGGAGCCGACCAGCGCCTCGTCGCCGGGCTTGTAGGTGATAGCGCCCTTGGTAGCGACGGTGCCGGTGTTGAGATCCGCCGTGATGTCGGCGGACAGCGCCGCCGCCTGGTTTTCGATTTTCACCGGCGGCGCCCTGAGCGTGCCGCCGGCAATCGTGAAGGCAATGTCGGTATCGCCGGCCGCGAAACTGCCGTCGCCGGCAATCTGCGGCGCAAAGCCCGCAGTCTTGGCGACATCGATGTCGCGCCCGATCGCATCGGCCTTGGCGATGAAGGCGGCAAAAGCGTCGGGATTGACCCCGGCAATCGTCAGGCCCTTCAGCGCCGCAGTGCCGGAGCCGGAGAGTGCCGCAATCATCGCATCTACCGATTTGCCGCTGGTCGACAACCCTGTCGAGAAATCGCCGCTGCCGCTCAAGCCGGCATCCGGCAGCACGGTCGCCAGATCCGCGCCGGCAAGCCGCATCTGGCCGGAGAACAGCCCGGTGCCGTCGGTGTTCTTCAACTCGAACAGGCCGGTGAGCGCGCCGCCGAGCAGCTTCGCCTTCAGATCCGAAACGCGGATGCCTTCCTGATCGAGTTTCAGCGACAGCGACGCGTCATAGGCCGTTACCATTGGCCCGGCGGCAAGGGTTGCCGTCGTCAGGTCGAGGTCGGCGGAAAACGGCAGGCTGGATTTCGGGCTGAACGGCGATGTCGGCCAGCTGCCATTGCTGGCGATGAAAGACTGGTCGCCAAACAGCGCCACCGCCATCGGGTCGAGATCGAGTTCGTCCAGCGCCAGCGCACCGGCCAGATGCGGCAGCCCCTGCTTCATGTCGAGGTTGATATCGCCCGACACAGCAGCCTCGTTGATCGACCCGCTGAGACCGCTCAGCACCAGCAGACCGTTGCCGAAATCGGCATCCGCGCTGAGCGAGGTCGAGGTGCCCGTCCCCATGCCCGGCAAGCCGACGCCGGTCGTCATCAGCCAGGGCTCGATGTCGGAGGCGTCGAGGCCGATCTTGCCCTTGGCGGTTGCGCCTTGCGGTGTCTGCGCGAGCGTACCGTCGAACGTCGCCTTGAAGTCGTCGGCAGCGAAGTTGAAGCTCGTCGCCAGGCCGCCGCCGAACGTGCCTTTCGCCGAGATATCGGTGGTTGCCTGGCCAAGCATGCCGAGCGGCAGCGCCGGCATTCCGTAGAGCGCGAGCAGCGCGGTGGCGTCGGGGTTCCTGGCGTTGAAGGTTAGCGTCACCGGCGCCTCGAGCAACTGTCCAGCAACTCCCTTGCCCGACAGCGACGCCGAGAAGGCCGAACCGCCGGCCTTGCCCTGTCCGCTGATCGCCAGCCCCGTCGTGCCGTCGCCATTATCGGCGGCACTCGCCACCAGATCGACGCGCGCGTCCTGGAACAGCTCGGGATAGGCGGCGGTGCGGCCGGCCAGGCCCTTCAGCAATTGACTGTCGGGATAGTGGTGCGAAGCAATATCGATCAGCGGCTTTAGATCGACGGCAACCACCGAAGCATCGAGCTTGCCGGTAGGGCTTGCCGGAAAATCCTTGATCCGGCCGGTGGCGCTGATCGAGGTGCCGGCCAGCCCGCCGATCGACAGCCGGTCGACTTCGAGCAGACCGTCGCGCAGCCGGAGCGCGGTGTCGACGGTGTCGGCGGTCAGCCCACCGGCACTGACCGGCCCCGCCTTGATCTGAAAATCAAGGTCGCGGTCGGAAAAGCGATTGGCGCCCTTGTCGCTGACGAAGATCGAGGCGAAGGCTGTCAGCCCGTCGACGTCGAGCTCGCCGCCCGTAAGCCGCATCAGCACCGACGACTTGGCATCGCCTGGCTGGCTGGAATCGATGCGGCCGGTGAATTTCGACTTGCCGAGGATCAGTTCGAGATCGCTGAATGCCTGGCGCCTTTCCGATAGCTCGACCTTGGCCTTGAAGCCGGCGGCAGGCAGGCGGCGGATCGCCTCGTCGACATCTTTCGATAGCCAGGCGGCAAAGCCGGAAGGCTGCGCCACCGCCAGCAGCATGGAGCCGGTGAAGCCGAAATGATCATCGACGCTGAGCATGCCGTCGGCTTCCAGCGTGGTGCGCCCAGGCAAGGTCGCGGCGAGCGATTTCACCAACCAGCCGCCTTCAACCGGCTCGGCCGAGAGATGCACGTCGCGCACCGTGGTGTCGCCGGCAACCACCGCCGGGAGCTTAACCTCGACGGTGCCGGGCATGGTCGGCTTCGGCAGGTCGAGCAGCGCCTGCTCGATCCCGGCAATGCGCTGGTCCAGCGTCAGGCCGGCGCCCTTCTCGGCGCCCACCGCCTCGTCCAGTTGCACCTGCGCGCCATTGGCCTCGACGGCAAAGCTGGGCTTGAGGCCGAGATCGACAGACGCCTTGCCGTCGGCGGTGTAGGGATTGTCGAGCGGCCCGGTCTCGAAACGGAATTCGTCGACACCGAGCTTTTGATAATCGAGCGAGAACTTGCCGTTCAGCCGAAAGCCCGGATCGGCCTTTGCGGCGCTGACCTTGCCCGTATTGATCTCGACAACCTCGCCATCGGTGCCGCGCAGCTCGACCGGAGCTTTGTCGTTCTTGTCGACGCCCTTCTTGTCGGAAGCAGCAATCTTGAACTCGCCGGAGTAGACGGCAGCCCCTTTGACGATGCCGGCATTGCCTTCAGTCTCGATGACCAGCGGATAGGCATCCGGATCGATCTTGAGCCTCAGCCGCATCTGGCCGTTGCCCTCGGCCTTGCCGGTCGACGCCGTGACCGTTGAACGCAAACCGTCAAGCTGCAAGGTGCCGTCCAGGCGCCACGGGCCAGCCAGCGACTTGGCCGAGATGGTCGAGTTGATTTCGGAGATGAGATGGCTGCGCCCGCTGGCGGCATGGCTGAGCGCGATCTCGCCCTCCGTCACCGTCAGCTTCTCGATCGAGATCTGGTTGAGGTCGAAGGGCGAGGACGGCCGCATCGCCCAGTCGACGGTGCCGTCATCGGCAATGTCGATCGTCGCCTTCGGATGCACCAGCCGCATGTCGAAGATCAGCACCTCGCCGCGCAGGAACGGCGCCAGCTCCGCGTCCATCGAAAAGGTCTCGACGGTCATTGCCGGCTGGCCGCCGGGGCCGCCGGCGACGGTGACGTTGGAGAAAGTCACCGAGGGGAACGGCAACAGCCGCGCCGTGGCGTCGCCCTGCACCGTCACCTTGCGGCCGAGAATGGCGCTTGCCTCGCGCTCGAACTCGGCGCGGTAGCCGGTCCAGTCGACAAAATACGGCACCACCAGCGCTGCAAGCAGCACCAGCACGAACAAGCCACCGAAGATCACGAACAAGCGTGCGAGCATCAGCTCCGAACGGGTTGATTGAAAGTCAGCCGCACTCTACCCGCATCAGCGTGTCGATAAAGAGGCAATCTCCGCAGCAGACACATTGCGGTGACCCTGTCTCGATGCGCTTTCTCACGGAGATGCGACCGCCGCCATCAGCGCCGGCAGCACCGCCCCCTGATGAAGGCTGACCGAAAAGCTCCTGGCAATGAATTCCAGCGTCGAATCATGGAAGGTCAGGATGAAGTGCCGATAGCCGGAAAACAGCTCCGGTGTGTGGGACGAATGAACCCGGTTTGCCTTTTCCTGAGAAGCGATCCAGGAAGAATTGAGGACCTCGAAAGCTGAATAAGGCTGCAGCCCCAACTCGTACAAGCGGTGCCCGCGAATGGCCTCGTCGTTTGGCGGCCCGAATTGAAATACCCGATAGGGATCGGCCGTCAGGATAGCGATCGACTGGCCGGCGGTCGTGGGCGAGATGGAGCGCGGATTCGTGCCGTCGAACGACGGATCCGGTGTGTTGACGATGTAGGCAATGAGCAGCCTGTGCTCATCGGCAAAGACATGCGGCAGAGGCGCTCCGCCTGATGATGGCGGCACGTCGATCGGTACCAGGGCCTCGCTTGCGGCCATTCCTCTATTTCCCCGCCCCCGGCAATATCTTGCCCGGGTTCATAATGTCTTGCGGATCGAGCGCCTTCTTTATCGAACGCATGATGTCGACGCCATGGCCAAGCTCGTGGCGCAGGAAGCCGATCTTGCCCTGGCCGATGCCGTGCTCGCCGGTGCAGGTGCCGTCCATGGCGATCGCCCGCATGTTGAGCCGCGCGACGAATTTTTCCGCCAGCGCGATCTCCTTGGGGTCGTCGACATCCATCAGCACCAGCACATGGAAATTGCCGTCGCCGGCATGGCCGACGATCGGCGCCACCAGGCCCATCTCGGCTATGTCGGCCTCGGTCTCTGCTACGCATTCGGCCAGCCGCGAGATCGGCACGCAGACGTCGGTCGACAGGCCCTTTGCGCCGGGCCGCAGCGTCAGCGATGCCCAGTAGGCGTCGTGCCTTGCCTTCCACAATTTCGTCCGCTCCTCGGCGACGCTTGTCCACAGGAACGGCCCGCCGCCATTGTCCTCGGCGATGGCGCCGAAGGTTTCGGCCTGCTCGGCGACACCGGCATCGCTGCCATGGAACTCGACGAACAGGCACGGGCTCTCGGGATAGTCGAGCTTGGAATAGTTCTTCATCGCCCGCATCTGCAGCGCATTGACCAGTTCGATGCGCGCCACCGGAATGCCCATCTGGATGGTCGCGATGACAGCGTTGCAGGCTGCCTCGACGCTGGGAAACGGGCAGACACCGCCGGAGATCGCTTGCGGGATGCCTTGCAGCTTCAGCGTCAGCGACGTGATGATGCCGAGCGTGCCTTCCGAGCCGACCAGAAGCCGCGTCAGGTCATAGCCGGCCGAACTCTTCTTGGCGCGCTTGCCGGTCGTCACCGTCTCGCCGTCGGCCATGACCGCCGTCAGCGACAGCACATTCTCGCGCATCGTGCCGTAGCGCACGGCATTGGTGCCTGAGGCCCGGGTCGCTGCCATGCCGCCAAGCGAAGCATTGGCGCCGGGATCGATCGGGAAGAACAGGCCGGTGTCGCGCAAATGCCGGTTGAGGTCCTCGCGCGTCACGCCGGGTTCCACAGTGCAGTCGAGATCCTCAGGGTTGACCGCCAGGATGCGGTTCATGCGCGAGGTGTCGACCGAGATGCCGCCGCCCGGTGCGTTGGTGTGGCCCTCCAGTGAGGAGCCGACGCCAAAGGCAATCACCGGCACGCGGTGTGCGGCGCAGGCGCGCACGATCTCCTGCACCTCTTCCGTCGTCTCCGGGAACGCAACGCCATCGGGCGCCTGCGTCGGGATATAGGTGGTGGTGTGCGCATGCTGCGAGCGGATCGCCGCGCCGGTCTGGAAGCGTTCGCCGAGCTGCTGCTTGAGGATGCCGAGCACGGCGGCGATGCCCTCCTCGTTGCGTTCGACCGGGTTGAGGTCGCTCAGAGCCATGAATTCCTCCGCGAATGGACCAGCGTCCATGCTTGTTATGCGATTATGGATGCGTAGTCTCACCGGCCGCAGCCTGTCCAGCACCAGAACAAGGAAGTTTCCATGTCCATCCCCGCCCCCTACGTCTCCAAGCCGATGGACATCGAGAAGGACTGGATCGACTATAACGGCCATCTCAACATGGCCTATTACAACGTGCTGTTCGACCGCTGCTCGGACGAGGCGTTCGCGGCGATGGGCATGGGACTGGACTATGTGAAGGACCGGCGCCTGACCATCTACACGGCGGAAGTCCATGTATGTTACGTTCAGGAGCTTCATCTCGAACACAAGGTCGTCGTCTCGTTCCAGCTGATCGATCATGACGACAAGCGGCTGCGGGCCTACCAGGAAATCCGCCATGTCGACGGCTGGCTCGCCGCCACCTCCGAAACCCTGTCGCTGCATGTCGACATGTCCGGGCCGAAGGTGGCGCCCTTCCCCGCCGACGTGCAGGCCAAGGTGGAAGCCATGCGCGCCGCCCATTCTGTACTGCCGATGCCCGAACGCGCCGGCCGTTCGATCGGCATCAAACGCAAGTAAGCCAAACTCTGTCCTCACCAGGGCTCCAAAGCCACACTCGCAAGTCAAAGTCGCAGCGTCCTCAAAATCCACAGATCGCTGCGCTTGAAGCGTTTTCGGACCCGCGTTAACCTTACCAAGCTTTTAACGTTAACAAACCATTTGGGCCATTGAACGACTCAGCGGACCGTTTGAGAAAGGGCTGATTGAGAGTTGCGATGCGGGCGGCGGGGCACTGGCGGTTCGAGGAACGTGCATGAAAACCGACATCAAGGTCGAAGTGGACAGGCTGGCTGCCGATCCGCGCGTCACCGACTATGATTTCTGGCGCTCCTTGAAGAACGTCAACAACGAGATCTTTCAGATCGCCAACAACAACGAACCGATCCCCTTCGACATGATCCGCTGGCGCGCCATCCTGAAGCAGGCGCGCATGAAGCGCGGCCACGCCTGAGATCTCGCCTATCCTGAAAACGCCGCCCCGCGGCGAGCGCGACATCCCGTTGACGACCGCAACACCATCGCGCTGCGCCTCGCATCAGGGTGGCGTCAATCTGCGTCTGCTCGAATCAGGACGGATCCGTCAACTTTCAAAAAACTATTCGTTTTCAATTGATTGCGGAAACCAGCGCTTTGGTTCCACAAACGGCAAGCTGCGACAAGACAACTCAACATTGAACCAATTCTACGCCTGAGCCGTTGTGCCCCCTGAAAAACGGCTTGGAGTGAAAGCATGGACTGGAAAAGGACCAGGGAACCGGCCGACGCATGGCACATGACGGACGATCTGCATGCCGAGCACGGCAAGGGCGATCCGTTCGCGGCAGCCATTCGCGCCACCCGCATGTCGATGATCATCACCGATCCCCGGCAAGCGGACAATCCGATCGTCTTCGCCAATGACGCGTTTCTGCGCCTGACCGGCTATGAGCGGCACGAAGTCATGGGCAAGAACTGCCGCTTCCTGCAAGGTCCGAAGACCGACAAGGCAGCTGTCGACAGCGTGCGCGGCGCGATTGCCGAACGAACCGATATCGCCATCGATCTTTTGAACTACCGCAAGGACGGTTCCACCTTCTGGAACGCGCTCTACATCAGCCCCGTCTCGAACGGCAGCGGCGAATTGCAGTTCTTCTTCGCCTCTCAGCTCGACGTCACCGACCGCAAGCGCTCCGAGCACCGCATCACCGCCGACAAGGAGCGTTTCGAAAAGGCGGTCAAGGAACGCACCAGCGAGCTTGAAGCTGCCCTTGAGGCGCAGACCACGTTGCTGCACGAGGTCGACCATCGCGTGAAAAACAACCTGCAGATGATCTCGTCGCTGATCGTCATGCAAAGCCGTACGATCAAGGATGAAGCGACCAAGCAGTCGCTGACCACCATGCTGGAGCGTATCGAGGCGCTGAGCACCGTGCACCGCCGTCTCTACCAGTCGAAGGACGTCAGCCGCTTCGACGTCTCGGATTTCGCCAGGGATCTGGTCACCGACCTCTTGACCGCCTCGGGGCGGGCCGAGATCAAGTCGACGCTGGACCTCGAACCCATCGTCATTTCAGCCGAAAAGGCGACACCCGTTGCCTTGATGGTCAACGAACTCGTGACCAACGCGCTGAAGCACGCCTTCAAGGAAAAGCCCGACGGCACCACCACAGGGCGCATCGGCATCAAGATGAGCCAGCCCGACGGCCACTTCAACATCGAGGTATCGGATGATGGTGTCGGCATGTCGGACGCCAGCGGCGACGCTTCTTTCGGCATGCGGCTGATCAAGTCGCTTGCCCGTCAATTGCATGCCGACATCGAATGGCGCGACGCCGACCCGGGCACCAGGGTCGTCATCTCGATGCCGAACGAACCGCAGCAGAAAGGGAATGTGTCATGAGTGAACCTCTCAAGGTCCTGATCGTCGAGGACGAGGCGCTGCTGGCGATGGAACTGGAAAGCCTTGTCGAGGAGGCCGGCCACCAGGTCGTCGGCTGGGCGACATCCTCGGCCGAAGCAAAGACCATGGTGGAAACCACAGATGCCGATATCGCCTTCGTCGATATCCACCTCACCGACGGCCCGACCGGGGTTGACGTTGCGGAGCATATCCGCGACGGCAACCGTTCGATGGTGGTGTTCATGACCGCCAATCCAAAACGCATCCCCGACCATTTCGCCGGTGCGATCGGCGTCATCGCCAAGCCCTACACTCTGAACGGATTGGTCTCGGCCTTGCGCTATTTGCAGGAGGGCGTGCGCCGCCCGCCGCCGGTCTCGGTGCTGCCGGCGGGCTTTACGCTGTCGCCGGCATATCAGACCGTGTGGGCTCCATCGGCGGCCTGACTCGGTTGCGAGAGCGTGAATTGCGTCAGGGCGCGAGCTCTGCCCTGACCTCACCCAGCAGCGCCATGCCACCCAGCCGGCCCAGTTCGTCCGAGCATTTCGCTGATTTGCCGTAGCAGCCGAATGCGACCGATACGCGCGGCGACAGCGGTCCGATCCGCGGCAGCCCATTGTCGCCGAAGGTGGTCATGCAAGGCACGACGCGGCGCTCTTCGAATTTGAGGTCGCGAATGCGGTCGAGGATCTGCTTTTCGAGCCGATCGGCAACCGCGATCGATCCACCCGATTTGAACCAGTCCTTGATACCCGCCTCACTTTCGAGCGGAAGATCGACCGGATCGCCGCCGAGCTTCAGCCAGGCGTGGCCATCCGGATAAGGGATTGGCGGCAGGATGTAGGGATTGTCGCCCTCGGGTCCGATGCAACGCATCGACGGCATTGCGGCCAGGCGTTGAACCTCCCCCGCATCAAGCCGAAACATCGCTACGGTGCGCCCATAGACCGTAAAGCCCAGGGATTGCCCGATCAGCGATTGCGTATGCCCGCCCGCAGCGACGAGAACACGCTCCGCCTCGACGCCGCCCGACCTCGTGCGAATCGTCACACTGGAGCCGTTTTCCGAAATCCCCAAGGCGGGCTCGTCGATGATCCGTGCCCCGGCGCGCTCGGCTGCGATCGTCTGCGCCTGGACCAGGCGGCGCGGGCTGATATATCCGGCATTTCGCGGCTCGAAATACCCGCGCATGCCCGCCGTCGATTTCAGGAACGGGAAGCGTTCGGCCAGCTCCGCATCTTCATATGCTTCACAGATAATCCCGGCCTCGGCGGTGATCGTGCCTACCGATGCAACGTTCGGATCGTCACTGGAGCCGACGTGCAGCGCGCCGACTTCGCGATAGAACGCCACGCCGCTTTCAGCTGCAATCTCGCCATAGCGCGAAATCGAGGCGCGGTTCATCTCCACCCAGAATGGCTCCGGATCGAAACTCCTGGTGATGCGGCCCTCATCGTAGTGGCTGCCGAAGACGCCGTCATGGGGCGCATAATCGGCCGGCTCGCCGGGTCCGATCAACGCAACGTCCTGGCCCATTTTGGCCAGATGCCGCGCCGCCGCGGAGCCGATCATGCCGCGTCCGATCACCGCAAGTTTGATCGCTCTGTCGGTGCTCACCATCAACCTTATAGCCGCTTCAATCGTGTGGAACAGATAGCTGTCCGCACGACCTTTAGCAATTTCGAACGACTGTCCCCGTTTGACATTCTAGGCAGCATTGAACATAATTCACCCAAAAGGGTGAATGATGCGCTACGAAGGCTTATCGGCAGACTTGGACAGGACGCTTATGGCACTGGCCGACCCGATACGGCGGCGCATATTGCAGCGGCTGGCGACCTCGGAAGCGCGCGTCACCGATGTCGCGTCCGAGTTCTCGATCTCGCTGAATTCGGTAAGCAAACACATTCGTCTCCTGGAGCGCGCAAGGCTCATCGAGCGGAATGTGTCCGGGCGCGAACACATACTTCGCTTCAGCCCCGAACCGCTGTCTGGAGCCCAACAGTGGATCGATGCCCAGCAATCCTTTTGGGCGCGCCGGCTTCAAGCCCTTGATGACCTTTTGACGGCCGAAGATATCGCGAACGAAATCCCACGTCCCAAGGAGTAAAAGCGTGCCCGGAACGATTGAAGCGAAGACGGTCCATGAGTTCAAAGCGTCTGCCGAACGCGTGTTTGACGCATGGCTCGATCCGATCAAGGTACGGTCCTGGATGGCACAGGCCGTTAAGGACACGCCCCCTTTTGATGTCAGGAGAATAGAGATCGACGCGCGGATCGGCGGCAAGTTCACCTTCTCGGACATGCGCGACGATGGCGAGGCTGTGCATTGGGGCTACTACCTCGAAATCGACCGACCCCGGAAGCTCGTCTTCTCCTGGTTCACCTCGGAGGATGAAGAACGGGAAAACTCATCCATCGTCACCTTGACGATTGAGCCGAAGGCCAGCGGATGCCGCGCGACCATCGTGCACAGCATGGATGAACGCTGGGCCCAGTATGTGAAGCAGACCGAAATGGGCTGGAGCACGATGTCGCGCAAGATCGAGGCCGCTTTGGCGATGGAGGCAGGCTAATTCAGCCCAGCTTCTCCTTCAGGAAAGCGATGGTCCTGCCCCAGGCGAGATCGGCTGCCTTCTTGTCGTAGCGCGCGGCTGACGTGTCATTGTTGAAGGCATGGTTGACACCGTCATAGACATAGACGGTGTATTCGACATGGGCGGCGTCGAGCGCCTTCTTGTAGGCATCGATGCCGGCGTCGATGCGCTCGTCCAATCCCGCATAGTGCAACAGAAGCGGCGCCTTGATCTTCGCCGCATCCTCGGCTTTTGGCTGCATGCCGTAGTAGGCGACGCCTGCCGCGAGATCGGCCGCATTGGCGGCCAGATTGTTGACCGCGCCGCCGCCCCAGCAAAAGCCGACCGCGCCGACCTTGCCGTTGCCGTCCTTCTCGGCCTTGAGATAGGCGATGGTCGCCACGCCATCGGCGACGACCTTGCCGGCGTCGAGCTTGGTGAACATGTCGCGCGCCTTGTCCTCGTCGGTTGGCGTGCCGCCGAGCGGCGACAGGAAGTCCGGCGCCAATGCCACGAACCCTTCCAGCGCGACGCGCCGCGCGATGTCCTTGATGTGCGGATTGAGCCCACGGTTTTCATGAATGACGATGACCGTGCCGAGCTTGCCGGACTGGTCGGCCGGCTTGACCAGATAGCCCTTCATCTCGCCGCTTGAGCTGGGATAGGTGATGTCTTCAGCCTTCACCCGCGGATCATTGTCCGCGACAATAGCCGCCTGCGCCGAATTGGCGGCCAGCAGCGGCGCTATCGTGGCCGCTGCCGCGCCTGATCCGGCAAGCATGGTCAACCGTTCCATGAAGCGGCGACGGTCGAGCGTCAGATGCGTGTATTCGTCATAGGCATCGATCATCGCCTGAGAAATCGCAGGGGTCGTGATGGCGGGCTTGGCATCGGATTTCGTCATGGTGTGCTCCTCGCTTGGAGATGATCTTACGATCACTCCGGGATGACCTTGTCACTCCGGGATGACCTTTTCAGGTCACCCAAGAGATGACCGTGCGGCTCAAGATAGGGTGCAAGCTCGCACGGTCCAGTCACGGTTAGGTAACGCTTTGGCTGCCCCTGCATTTTTTGCGATCGGCAAGGTCGGCGTAAATCGCCGGCCAGCCATCACATTTTGGTCATTTCAGTGAAACTTGATGGTTGTCGCCACAATATGAGGTGAAGCTGACTGTGGGTTCGCCCGTCGCGGCGGGCCTTGATGAGAAGGAACAAAGCAATGACCTTGTCCATCCTTTTAAGCGCGCTCGTCCTTGCCGGCGTGGCCCTGATGACACTGCGCTCCGCCGCGTCGGAAGCCGCCAGGCGGATGGTGAAGATCCGCGTCGACCGGCGCCGTTCCACCCGATAGCCGACAGCAACACCGAGGGAATACCATGGACGCCCAGAGCATCGTGAACACCGTCGCCGAGAAAGCCGGCCTCGATCAGGCCGTCACCGAAAAGGTCGTCGGCACCATCTTCTCGGTGCTCGAGCACGAAGCCGAGGGCACCACGGCCTCGTCGTTCTTCGCCAGGATTCCGGGCGCCGATGCGCTGGCGCAGAAATATGATGTCATGGCCGCCGCCCCTGCCGGCGGTGGTGGCGGCTTCCTGTCGTCGCTGCAAGGCGCGCTTGGCGGCGTGCTCGGTGAAAAGACCGGCGCGTTGATCAACGGCGTTGCTGCGCTCAAGGCGTCCGGCCTCGACATGGCGCAAATCCAGAAGGCCGGCGCCACGCTGATCCAGCAGGCGCAAGCCGCCGCAGGGCCGCAGCTGACCAATGAAGTGCTGAACTCGGTGCCCAGCCTGAAAGGCCATCTCGGCCTCTGATCGCGCCTTCCCTCGTCTGCAATCCGGCGCGT
The DNA here is from genome assembly GCA_900472295.1 of Hyphomicrobiales bacterium. GTDB lineage: Bacteria > Pseudomonadota > Alphaproteobacteria > Rhizobiales > Rhizobiaceae > Mesorhizobium. Next base: position 954,349 of record UCIA01000002.1, read on the forward strand.
GGCGGCAGTTGGACGGTCGCGCGGAGTTCCCTATCGAGCTCGCGAGGCGGGGCGCTGAGAGGCGCGCCGCTTTGAAACGGGCGGCTTGAAGGATAGGTCTCCTAAAAAATCGATATTATCTGCTTTTCGAGGACATCCTACACTTTCTGGAAACCATGCATCCAGATGCGCAAGCGCCTGCCGGGTGCAATTAACCACCCATTAGACGTTGAAATCCGAGAGTGCTGACGAACTATTGGTAACCGCGTTTGGGGGCGGCTGCCTTCTCTCGCCTTTCGTCAAACCCCGCCCGAATGGTCGTTCGCAAACGGACGCCGGGCGGCGGATTGATCATGGCAGAAGGTCCGGCACCTTCGCGGAGCGCAAAGAAGGCGTCCCGACCATGATGCGCGTCATCTCCTGTGTGGCAGTGGAGCACAATCTCTGGCTGGTGCTGGTCGCGGCGTTGGTCTGCAGCGCCGGTTCCTGGGCCACGATCAGGCTCTTCCTGCGCGCCCACGAGGCAACCGGCCTGCAACAGATCGGTTGGCATTTCCTCACCGCGGTCTGCGCCGGATCGTCGATCTGGTGCACCCATTTCATCGCCATGCTGGCTTACGATCCCGGCGCGCCCATCGCCTTCGATCCGGTGCTGACGATCGCCTCGCTGTTCATCGCCATTGCAGGCACCGCCGCCGGCTTCATCGCCGCGGCAGGCCGTACACGCATCGCCGCTTCCGTCGGTGGCATCATCATCGGCCTGGCCATTTCCGCCATGCACTATACCGGCATGACCGCTTACCATGTCGATGGCCTGGTCGAATGGAACATGACCTATCTCGTCGTCTCGATCATATTGTCCGTGGTTTTTGCGTGCATGGCCATCAACGTAGCCCTGAACCATCGGATACAAGGCCACAAATACTGGGCCGCGACGATCCTGGTGTTGGCCATCGTCAGCCTGCATTTCACCGCCATGGCGGCATTGCAGGTGACGCCGCTGGCGATGCGCGGCGACTACACCAATCCCGCTGCCTTGCAGGCCATGGCGCTCGGCGTCGCCGTCGCCGGATTGATCATCATCGGCACCGGCCTTGCCAGCTATTTGATCGACGACCGCACGCGCTCCGAGGCCTTTCGCCGCCTGCATCATCTGGCCATGAACGACGCGCTGACAGGACTGCCGAACCGGGCCAATTTCAACGATCATCTCGATCACGAAATCGACCGCGCCCGGGAACTGGGCGGCAAGGTCGCGATCATCGGCATCGACCTCGACCGGTTCAAGGAAATCAACGATCTCTGGGGCCACAGCGCCGGCGACCAGGCCCTGAAGACCCTGGCCGAGCGCATGAGCGCGCTTTTGCAGGAGGGCGAATTCGTCGCCCGTCTCGGCGGCGACGAATTTGCCGGCGTCAAGCGGATGAAGAGCCAATCGGACCTTGTGGATTTCGTCTCGCGCCTTGAGACAGCACTTTTTGCGTCGATGAGGATCGCCGGTGTCGAAGCCACGACCGGCGCCAGCCTTGGCGTCGCGATCTATCCCAACGACGCGCACAACCGTGAAACCCTCGTCAACAATGCCGATCTGGCGATGTACCGCGCCAAGGCCAATGTGACGCGGACCGTCTGTTTCTACGAGCAGGCCATGGACGAGGCCGTCCGCGCCAACCGCACGCTGGCCAACGATCTTCGCGATGCCGTCGAGAACGGACAGCTGGACCTGCACTATCAGGTGCAGACGTCTGTCTCGACTGGCGACATCAGAGGCTATGAGGCGCTGCTGCGCTGGAAGCATCCGACACGCGGCAACATCCCGCCTGCCGAGTTCATTCCGCTGGCCGAGGAAAACGGTCTCATCCTGCCGCTTGGCGAATGGGTGCTGCGCACCGCTTGCGCCAAGGCCGCCTCGTGGGAACACCCCTACAAGATCGCGGTCAACCTGTCTCCGGTGCAGTTCGCCCATGCCGACCTGCCGAAGCTCGTCCACGAAATCCTGATCGAGACCGGCCTGCGTGCGAACCGGCTCGAGCTGGAGATCACCGAATCCACCATCATCGCCGACAAGAACCGCACCCTGACCATCTTGCGGCGTATCAAGGCACTGGGCGTCACCATCGCCATCGACGATTTCGGCACAGGCTATTCGTCGCTGGAGACGCTGCGCGCCTTTCCCTTCGACAAGATCAAGCTCGACCGCTCGTTCATGTCCGAGGTCGAGACCAGCCCGCAAGCCAAGGCCATCATCCGTGCCGTGCTGGCGCTTGGCCAGAGCCTCGACATACCGGTGCTTGCCGAAGGCGTCGAAACGCAAAGCCAGCTGTCGATCCTGCGCGCCGAGGGCTGCAACGAGGCGCAAGGCTTCCTGCTCGGCCGGCCGGCGCCGTTCGGCGAGATCTTCGCCCTGGTGCATGGCAAGGACGCCGCCTTTGCCATCAGGCTCGCACCCGCATTGCCGATCCAGGCGGTGGCCTAAAGCGATCCCCCGAAGCCGACAAAGCCTACTTCGGCAGCGTATACGCCATCACATAGTCGCCCGGCTTGGTCCCGACAGAGCCGTGGCCGCCGGCAACGATGACCACGAATTGGCGGCCGTCGGCGACGGTATAAGTCATCGGCGTCGACTGTCCGCCGGCCGGCAGCCTGGCCTGCCAGAGCTGCTTGCCCGATGTCAAATCATAGGCGCGCAGATAATCGTCGACCGCAGCACCCAGGAAGGCGACGCCGCCGGCGGTGATCATCGGCCCGCCTATGCCGGGAACGCCGACCTTAAGCGGCAAGGGCAATGGCGTCATGTCGTAGACGGTGCCGTTGCGGTGCTTGTAGGCGATCTTGCCGGTCCTCAGATCCGCACCCGCGACATAGCCCCATGGCGGCGCCTGGCACGGCACACCGAGCGGCGACAGGAACGGCCCCATCACCACCGCATAAGGCGCCCCTTCATTCCGGTTCAGCCCTTGCTCGCTGCCGCGCCCTTCATCCGGCGGCGGCACCTGATCGCGCGGAATGAGCTGCGATTTGAACGCGAGATAGGTCGGCATGCCGAACATCACCTGGCGCACCGGGTCGACGGCTACACCGCCCCAGTTGAAGGTACCGAAATTGCCGGGATAGATCAGCGATCCCTGCACCGAAGGCGGGGTATAGCGGCCCTCATAGCGCAACCCCTGGAATTCGATCCTGCAAGCCAGCTGATCGAACATGGTGATGCCCCACATGTCGGCGCCGGTCAGCGGCTTCGGATTGAAGGACAGGTCCGAAACCGGCTGGGTCGGCGAGGTGTGATCGCCCTCGATGGCGCCGCCCGGCGCCGGCACTTCCTTGACCGGTATGATCGGCTCGCCGCTGCGCCTGTCGAGCACGTAGAGGTCGCCCTGTTTGGTCGGCCCGACCAGCCCCGGTACGACACCGGTGGCGGTGGTGATGTCGACCAGCGTCGGCTGTGCCGGCACGTCCATGTCCCAGAGGTCGTGATGCACCGTCTGCCGCACCCAGCGCACTTGCCCGGTGGCGAGATCGAGCGCGGTGATCGAGGAGGAAAACTTCTCGACATTGGCGCTGCGCCCGGCGCCAAGCTGGTCCGGCGTCTGGTTGCCAAGCGGCACATAGAGCAGGCCGAGCTTCTCGTCGGCGCTCGCTGTCGACCACATGTTGGGTGAGTTGTGGGTGTAGGTCTGGCCTGCCGGCAGCGGCGTCGTCTGGTCCGGATTGCCGGAATCCCAGTTCCACACAAGCGCGCCGGTGTCGACATCGAAGGCGCGAATGACGCCGGATGGTTCCTGCGTCGAATAATTGTCGTTGACCGCGCCGCCGACGATGATCTTGCCGCCCGATATCAGCGGCGCCGAGGTCGAATAGTAATAGCCCGACTTCGGGTATGGCATGTTGATCAACAAATTGAGCGTGCCGGCTTGCGCGAAGGACGGGCAGACCTGGCCGTTGGCGGCGTCGAGCGCGATCAGCCGCGCATCGGAGGTCGGCAGATAGACGCGTGTCGCGCAAGGCTGGCCGGCCGCGATCTTGGCATCGGCATAGTAGGAGACGCCACGGCAGGTCTGGTGCTGGCGGTCCTTGTCGAGCTTGACCTTGGGATCGAAGCGCCATTTCTCCTTGCCGGTCGCGGCATCGATGGCGATGGCGAAATTATGCGGCGTGCAGATATACAGCGCGTCACCGATCTTCAGCGGCGTCACCTGATAGGTGGTTTCGCCGACATCGTCCGGCCCTTTCACGTCGCCGGTCTGGTAGGTCCAGGCCGGCTGCAGCGAGGTGACATTCTCCGGTGTGATCTGGTCGAGCGGCGAATAGCGCTGGCCAAATTGCGTGCGGCCGTAGAAGTGCCATTCGCCGGGAGGCACATTGCCACCGAGATCGGCTGCTGGCGTCACCTTCTCCGCGCTGAGATCGCCGGCAATGTCCTTGGGATCGGCGGTCATTGAATAGCCTGCGACGGCCAGCGCTGCGAGCACGGCCAGGATAAGCGGCGCGCGTCCGTCGGGACCGGTAAGCCCACGCCTTGCCCACGGCGTCAGCAGCCACAGCGCCAGGAGCACGATGACGCCGCCGCGCGGCCCGAGTTCCCACCAGTCGAAGCCGATTTCCCACACCGCCCAGGCCAGCGTGCCCAGCACGATCGCCGCGTAAAGCCACAGCGCCGTCGACCTGCGCCGGTAGAGCAGCCAGGCGGCGATCAGGAAGGCGAGACCGGTGATGACATAGTACCAGCTGCCGCCCAGCATCACGAGCCGGATGCCGCCGCCGCCGAGTGCAAGACCGATGAGGAACAGGATGAGGGAGGTGATGACGACAGCCAAGACGATACTCCTTCGACTGTTGCGCTTTGCAGCGCCTCGCGGGCAGCCGTCCCTGCCCTGCCGCCAGCTTTCTCCCGCGGGCCGCGTGTGTCAAGGTTGGCCTGCCAGCATAGGGCGAGAACGAGACGGGTCCTTCAATGACCGCGCCTGCGCGCCACTCTGCCCGCTCACGTTGCGCGGATTGTCGGGCGCAGAGCGATATTATTCGCACGGCGCCCGAGAATCTGGCTTCCAAACCAGAACAAAACGTAGACACTTCTGGTCTTTCGCCATCGAATCACTACATTCGGGGGAGATGTCCGGCTTTTCGGAAGACATGCCCTTTTTTGACGAACCCAATGCGCGGCCCGCGGCCCCGTCGGGCATAGCCGCGCGCGCCATGGCGGCCCGCAGCGGCCAAAACAGCGCGCCGGATTATCTCAATGGCCTCAACCCCGAGCAGCGGCTGGCGGTGGAAACCACCGAAGGCCCGGTCCTGGTGCTGGCCGGCGCCGGCACCGGCAAGACACGGGTGTTGACGACCCGCATCGCTCACATCCTCGCCACCGGCCGAGCCTTCCCGTCGCAGATCCTGGCGGTGACCTTCACCAACAAGGCCGCGCGCGAGATGAAGCAGCGCATCGGCCATCTGGTCGGCGAAGCCGTCGAAGGCATGCCGTGGCTCGGCACCTTCCACTCGATTGGTGTGAAACTGCTGCGCCGTCACGCCGAGCTGGCCGGGCTGAAATCCGACTTCACCATTCTCGACACCGACGATGTCGTGCGGCTGATCAAGCAGCTGATCCAGGCGGAAGGCCTGGACGACAAGCGCTGGCCGGCCAAGCAGTTCGCGCAGATGATCGACGGCTGGAAGAACAAGGGCCTCGGCCCCGCCGAGATTCCGGAAGGCGACGCCCGCAGCTTCGCCAACGGCAAGGGCCGCGAGCTCTACAAGGCCTATCAGGAGCGGCTGCAGACGCTGAATGCCTGCGATTTCGGCGATCTGCTCTGCCACCCGATCCGCATCTTCCGCGCCAATCCGGACGTGCTCAAGGATTATCACAGGCGCTTCAAATACATTCTGGTCGACGAGTACCAGGACACCAACACCGCGCAATACATGTGGCTGCGCCTGCTGGCGCAGCGGCCCACCTCCCCCTCGATGGGGGNNCCCGCCGCTTCGCGGCGACCCTCCCCATCCAGGGGAGGGTAAAGTGCGCTCCACCGTAAATATTTGCTGCGTCGGCGACGACGATCAATCCATCTATGGCTGGCGTGGCGCCGAGGTCGACAACATCCTGCGCTTCGACAAGGATTTTCCGGGCGCCACCATCATCCGGCTGGAGCGCAACTACCGCTCGACCGCGCACATCCTCGGCACCGCCTCGCACCTCATCGCTCACAATGAGGGCCGCTTCGGCAAGACGCTGTTCACCGAGAAGGTCGCCGAGGACGACGAGAAGGTGCATGTCCACGCCGCCTGGGATTCCGAGGAGGAGGCGCGCGCCGTCGGCGAGACCATCGAGACTTACCAGCGCGCCAAGCACAAGCTCAACGACATGGCGATCCTGGTCCGCGCCTCCTTCCAGATGCGCGAATTCGAAGACCGTTTCGTCACGCTCGGCCTCAACTACCGCGTCATCGGCGGCCCGCGCTTCTATGAGCGCATGGAAATCCGCGATGCGCTGGCCTTCTTCCGCGTCGTCGCCCAAGGCGCCGACGATCTCGCCTTCGAGCGCATCGTCAATGTGCCCAAGCGCGGGCTGGGTGAAGCCACCATCCGCCAGATCCACGACACCGCGCGTGCGCTGCGCATCCCGATGCTGGAAGCCGCGTCCAAGCTCGCCGAAAGCGATGAGTTGAAGCCGAAGCCCCGCGCGGCCTTGCGCGAAGTCGCTGCCAATTTCGAGCGCTGGCAAAAGGCGCTGGAAACCACGCCGCACACCGAACTCGCCGAGACCATTCTGGAGGAGAGCGGCTACACCGACATGTGGAAGAACGACCGCTCGGTCGAAGCGCCCGGACGGCTGGAAAACCTGAAGGAACTGATCCGCTCGATGGAGGAATACGAATCCCTGCGCTCTTTCCTCGAGCATGTCGCGCTGGTCATGGACGCCGAACAGAACGCCGAGCTCGACGCCGTCAACATCATGACGCTCCATTCGGCAAAAGGCCTCGAATTCGAGACCGTGTTTCTGCCGGGCTGGGAGGAAGGCCTGTTCCCGCATCAGCGCGCGTTGGATGAAGGCGGCCGCTCCGGCCTGGAGGAAGAGCGCCGTCTCGCCTATGTCGGCCTGACCCGCGCCAAGAAGAACCTGCATCTGTGGTTCGTCTCCAACCGCCGCATCCACGGCCTGTGGCAGTCGACCATCCCGTCGCGCTTTCTCGACGAACTGCCGGAAGCCCATGTCGAGGTCGCCGAAAGCGGCAACAGCTATGGCGGCTACGGCAATTCCTATGGCGGCGGCTCGTTCGCGTCGGGTCGTGGCGGCCAGGGCGCAGGACGGCAGAACCCCTACGGCGCCTCGCGCTTCGACAATGTCGGCGCCGAGAAATCCGGCGCCTTCTCCAACACCTATGCCACGCCCGGCTGGCAGCGCGCGCAGGCCAACCGCACCGAGGCGACCGACCGCAACTGGGGCTCACGTTCCGGCCACCAGGTCGAGCGTATCGGCTATGGCGAGACCGACAGTGGCTACGGCGCCGGCCGAACCTCGGTCAAAGGCCGCACCATCGACGGCGAGCTGGTCGCCAAATCCGTCGCCGACACGCCTTCGGCTTTTAGTGTCGGCGACCGCGTCTTCCACCAGAAATTCGGAAACGGCAACATCTCCAACATCGAAGGCAACAAGCTGACCATCGACTTCGACAAAGCCGGCCAGAAACGCGTGCTGGACGGGTTTGTCGCAGCGGTGTGAGTAAATCCAGCCTGATCAAGGTACTCGATGACTAGCCCTATTGGCGTTGCCGGCATGGATCTTGATGACGAACGGTGGGCGCAGTTCTCGGGCGGATATCGTGTTCCCTATGATCCGCGAAAAGCGCTTCGCTCTCTCGAATTGGATGAGGATGTCGAGGCCGCGTGGCAGGAGTTGGCCACCGAACTCTATCACCAAGGAGACGTCGGAGAAGCGTCCTACGCCGCCGTCCCTCATTTGGTCCGGATTCATGAGCAACGAGGCGTTGCTGACTGGAATACCTATGCACTGCTCGCGATGATCGAGGAAGCGCGGCAGATCGGGGAAAACCCTGTCCTGCCGGCCGATCTTCGAGAGTCTTATGATCAGGCTTGGCGACGCCTTGTTCAGGTCGGTCTCAAGGAACTTGACGCAGCCGAAGAGCCATTGCTCGTCTCTTGCATCATCGCCGTGATCGCGATGGGCAAAAGTCAGTTCAATCTTGGCCGATTTGCCGTCTTGTTCGATGAAGACGAGCGCAAGCGACTCTTCGACGAAGCCATATGGTCCTGTCTCACCGGTACCTTGCCTGGTTCCATTTATGCCCCAGCAACGACAGGATGATGATCAGGCCGTTGAAGAACTGGACATAGAAGCCGCTCAGGCCCGCCGCCACCACGCCGGTCTGGATGAACGACACCGTGACCGCGCCGATGGCGCCGCCGACCACCGTGCCGATGCCGCCCCAGGTCGGGGTGCCGCCGACGAAGACCGAGGCGAGCACCGGCAGGAGATAGCCGTCGCCGGCGGTCGGCCACCAGGTGAAGTTGATCATCACCGAAAACGTGCCGGCGATAGCCGCCCCGATGCCGGTGAAGATGAACACTTTCACCCGCACGCGCTTGACGTCGATGCCCATCTGCTGGGCGCTGTCGGGATTGTCGCCAACCACCCGCACCTGGGCGCCGAAGCGGTGGCGGTTGTAGAGCATCGCTGAAAGCACGACGAAGGCGAGTGCCCAGAATATCTGCACCGGTATGCCCCACACCTGACTGGAGAAGATGGTGTAGGCCCAGCTGTCGCTGAGACCGGTCAGCGCCGTCGACCTGCCCTCGTTGATTATCTGGATCAGGCCGCGCAGCAGGAAGTTCATGCCGAGCGTGGCGATCAGCGACGACAGCCCGCCATAGACGACCAGCGACCCGACGAGGAAGCCGAGCAGCGTGCCGGTGGCGAGTGCCGCGGCAATGCCGAGGAACGGATCGTAGCCGGCCTGCACCACCAGCGCGAACACCCAGGAGGCAAAGCCCATGGTTGCCGGAAACGACAGGTCGATCTCGCCGCAGGTCACGACGAAGACCAGCGGCACCACCACGAACAACGCAACAGGCAGCGTGGTCAGCACGGATCTGTAGAGATACCAGGTGGTGAACACCGTCGGGTTGGCGATCAGGAACGCTCCCATCATGATGATGAACACGGCGAGCGTCCCAAGCGCTGCGCGGTTGTCGATGACGAAGCCGCGCAGCCAATGGTCGGACGGGTGCTTCCACTCAGGTCTGGCCGCCTCACTGCTGAGCGGGCTCTGCAGGTCGGGTTCCATGGTCTTGCTCATCGCGCTGCCCTCTCGTCGGCTTCGTGCAGACCCGGCAATCCACCGGGGTGCGCGACGTCTTCCATGAAGTTGATCAGCTCTTCGGCCGACTTGACCTCAGTGCGGTCGGCGGTCAGCGCCACCTTGCCGCGGTCGATCACCACGAAGCGGTCGGCAATGTCGAAGACGTGGTGGATGTTGTGGCCGATGAACAGGATCGAGCGGCCGCTCGCCCGCACCTGGCGCACGAAGTGGAAGACCTTGGCGGTCTCGGTCAGCGACAGCGCCGTCGTCGGCTCGTCGAGGATGATCAGCTCCGCCTGCTTGTAGATGGCGCGTGCGATCGCCACGCCCTGGCGCTCGCCGCCCGACAGCTGGCCAACGATCGAATGCGGCGTGAACACCTTTGAGGTGAAGCCGATCTCGCGCATCAGCCGGCTCGCCTCCTCGATCTCCTTGTTCACCTTCAGAAAGCCCATGAAGCCGGTGAGTTCGCGGCCCATGAAGATGTTGCGCACGATGGTCTGCTGCACGGCCAGCGCCCGGTCCTGGAACACCGTCTCGATGCCGGCGTCGCGCGAGCGCGCCGCACTCCATCCGGTCACCGGCTTGCCGCGCACCAGGATCTCGCCGCTGGTCGGCTTGACGACGCCCGACAGGATCTTGATCAGAGTCGACTTGCCGGCGCCATTGTCGCCGATCAGGCCGACCACCTCGCCGCGATCGACGCAGAGATTGACCCCGCCCAGCGCATAGACATGACCGTAGGATTTGCTGATGTCGCGCAGTTCGATGATGCGTTCGGCCATGGCGATCCTCGCTCCTGTGGTATCATCCCGGCCTGTTGCCGGCGGCCCCGCCGGCTGGGCACGAGGCCCAACCGGCGGCTTGGGAGGTCAGCGCAGCGCCTGCTTGGCCAGCTCGGCGACGATCTCGTAATTCTCCGGCGTGACGAAGCCGGCTCCGGTGTCGACATTCATCGGCGCCAGGCCCAGCACCACCTGCTGGCACAGGCTGAGGATCGGCAGATAGCCTTGCAGGAACGGCTGCTGGTCGGCCGTCAGCTGCACCCAGCCGCCCTTGAACGCCTCGACGATCTGCGGGCTGGTATCGAAGCCGAAATTGAAGATCTCGCCGGGCTTCCTGCCCGCCGCCTGCATGTAGGTGGCGACATTGCCGAGCATCTGTCCCCCGGGATAGCCGACCGCCTTGACATCGGGATTGTTGAGCAAAGCCGCGGTGATCACCGGGATCGCCAAATTGGGATCGGACGCCCATTCGCCGCTCGGCGGCGACGACAGCTGGATCACCTCGACGCCGGCCTCCTTCAGGGCGGCCACCGTGCCGCGCTCGCGCGCGCCGCGGGCCTCGTTCTCGAACGGGCCGATCATGATCGCCTTGTCGCCGGCCTTGAGCTTGCCGAGCTTGAACGCTTCGGCGCCGAGCGCGCGGCCCTGCTGCTCCTGCTGGGCGCCGACGTAGCCGCCGCCGAACGCCGCCGTCACCTTCGGCAGCGGAACGTTCTGGTACATCATCTTGATGCCGTCCTTGTGCGCCTGTTCGGCCAGCGGCATGATCGCGGCGTCGCCGGGATGGCCCATCATGGCGATGCCGTTGGGCTTCACCGCGACCGCCTCGCGCAATTGCTGCACCATCTTCTCAACGTCCCACTGCGAGAAGATGTAGTCGACCTTCGGCCCGAGATCGGCCGCCGCTTGCTTGGCGCCATTATAGACGATGGTGCCGAAAGCGTCGCCCTCGGCGCCGCCGACGAAGAAACGGATGTGGACATCCTTGCACCACTGGGCGTCGAGCGCCTGTGCCGGCAGAGTGGAGACGGCGGCGCACAGTGCCGTGGCCGCAGCCACAACGGTCGAGCGCAGAAATGTCGTTCTTGTTGCGATGCTCATGCACGTTCCTCCCTTTTGTCCTCGGTGAGCCGAGGGGTTTCGTCATTCGCTTGTCGGCAGTGCTTGGCAATCTGTCAGGCCGGCTCCTCCCACCGGCCCTCAGTCACGCCGGGTTTGGCAAGTAGGTCGCTCCTCCCCGGCATTGCTTGAGGTATTCCAGCCCGCGTACCTGGCCTGTGATTTCGAGGTCGCCGCGATAGACCGGGTCGTGCCAGCCCTCGATGTCGATGGCGCCCTTGTAGCCGGCCAGCCGCAATTCGCTGATCACCCGCGTCCAGTCGCTGTCGCCAAAGCCGGGCGTGCGCATCTGCACGAAGGGCAGCTGGCCGAACACGCCGTGCTCGCGGATGACATCCCAGCGCACCGTCGCGTCCTTGCCGTGGACATGGAAGATGCGCGACGCCCATTTGCGGATCTGCGGCATCGGATCGATGAGATAGACCAGTTGGTGGCAAGGCTCCCATTCAAGGCCGAGGTTCTCGTCGGGCAGTTCGTTGAACATCAGCTCCCAGGCGTCCGGATTGTGGGCGATGTTCCAGTCGCCGGTTGCCCAGTTGCCGTCCATGGCGCAATTCTCGAAGGCGATGCGCACGCCCTTGTCGGCGGCGCGCTTGGCCAGCGGTCCCCACACTTCGCGGAAGCGCGGCAGGCTGTCAGTCAGCTTCTTGCCGCGCAGGCGTCCGGTGAAGCCGCTGACGATCGAAGCGCCGAACAGATGCGCGTTGTCGATGACCGTTTCCCACGCCGCAAGCACGCCGCGATCGACCTCGCCATCCTCCAGCGGATTGCCGAACACGCCGATCGAGGACACGGCGACATCGGCATCGCCGATCGCGTCGCGAATCTCACCGGCAAGCCGCGGCAAATCCTTGCCGCCCAGCGTTTGCCAGAAGAAGGGCTGGATGCTCTCGAAGCCGAGCGGCAGGATCTGTTTGATGTAGGCGGCGGGGTCTTCGAGATTGGCCCGCACCATGGTGCCGATCCGGATGTCGAGAAGCGGGTTCGGCATCATAGTGTTCCCTGTGTGATCGCCACGCGCCGCCCCGTCTCGGCGCTTTCGATAGCGCCAAAAACCATGGCCAGGCTTTTGATGTTGTCGCTGCCACGCGTTTCCGGCTCGGTGCCGGTCTCGATGGCGTGGATAAAGTCCTTGATAATACCGAGATGGCCGCCGACGCGGTCGGCCGGATCGAGCGGTGGCACGATGATCGGCTTGGTCAGGTCGAACATGCCGTCGCGGACCGACAACGCAACTTCCGCCTTCAGCCCCTCCTCGCCGTCCCAGACCAGGCTGCCGTGCTCGGCGACGATGCGCCAGCTGCTTTCCCAGCTGGTGCGGAAGCCGGCGGCGCACCAGGAGCCGGCATAGGTGAACACCTTGCCGCCGCCGAGATCGAAGACAGCACTTGCCGACGAGCCCTGCCGGTACCAGGAATTGGCGGGTTCCCATTCCTGGCAATAGACGCCGGCGGGATCGCCGCCGACCATATAGCGGGCGGCGTCGAATGTATGGATTGCCATGTCGAGCAACAGCACATGCGCCATCTCCTCGCGAAAGCCGCCGAAATGCGGCGCGACGAAGAAATCGGCATGGATGCTGGTCGGGCTGCCGATAGCGCCGGAAGAGAGAAAGCGCCTGATGCGCCGGACATTGGCGACATAGCGGCGGTTCTGCACCACTGCATGAACGCGCCCTGCCCGCTGAGCGGCTTCAACGATGGCGCGGGCATTTTCCGGAGTGTCGGCCAGCGGCTTTTCCGTCAGCAGATGGCAATTATGGGCGAAGGCGGCAAAAGCGACATCGCGCCGGGCGGCGGGAACCACGACATCGAACACCGCTTGCGGTTTGGTCTGGTCGAGCACCTGGTCGAGGCTGGTGCCGATGATGGCGGTGTCGAGCCCGTATTCCCGCGCCCTCGCCTGCGCCCGTTCGGCGTCGAGATCGACGAGGCCGACAATGGCCAGTCCGTCGATCTGCCGCGCGGCATCGAGCCAGGCCTTGCTCATCGCACCACAGCCGACGAGGACGGCATTCATCATCCGGCATTCCTCCCGTCCGGTCCCTCCAGACCGAATGTCACGGCATCCACGGCATCACCGTAAACGTTTTCCCGTAAACGTTTACGAGAACACACCCGATGGCGTAGAATGTCAATCGGCTGCGCGCGAAAATCATCCCGAAGCCTTGGCCTGAGCGGCAGCCGGTGCTAGCCAAGGCAGGGGGAGAGAAGTCCTTGGCGTCCAGCATCCACGACCTTGCGCGTCATCTGAACATTTCGATCGGCACCGTCTCGCGGGCGCTGAACGGTCGCGCCGACGTCAACGCCGACACCCGCCAGCGCGTGCTCGCCGCCGCCAAGCAACTGAACTATTCGCCAAACCAGTCCGGCCGCAGTCTGCGGCAAGGCGCAACCCGTTCTATCGCCTTCATGCTGCAACCGCATCCCGGCGATCAGCAATATGGCGAACCCTTCTTCATCCCTTTTCTGACCGGTCTGCAGGCGCGGCTCGCCGAGTATGACCTGGATCTGATGGTCGTCATGGGTGAGCCCGGTCAATATCAGCAGGAGAGGCTGCGCCGCGTGGTTGAGACGCGCCGGGCCGACGCGGTCGTGTTGGCCAACACACGGCGGAAAGACGATCGGATCGACTATCTCAGCAAGGCCGGCTTTCCCTTCGCTACGCTTGGCCGAAGTCAATCCGGCGACGACACCTATCCCTCGCTCGATATCGATTTCGAGAGGGCGGGAGATGAAGCCGTCGACCGGCTGGTCGCGCGCGGCCACCGCCGCATTGCCGCCATCCGCCCTTCGCATGATCTCAACTTCGGCTACCTGTTCCTCGACGGCTACCGCAAGGCGCTGAAGCGGCACGGCATCGAAGTCGATCCCGGCCTGATCGCCGACGGCTTCATCAACGAGGCCGGAGGCTACCAGGTGACGCCTCGCGTGATGCTCTCCAAGGATCGGCCCACAGCCATCATCTTCAACAATGACGCAATGGCGCTCGGCGGCTGCAAGGCACTGGCCGAGATGGGCATCAGGCCCGGCCACGACATCGCGGTGATCGTCATCGTCGACACGCCGCTTTGCCGCTACTTTTCACCGGCGCTGACCGCCTTCCGTCCATCGCTGGAGCCCATGGGCCGGCGGCTGGCCGAAATGCTGCTGGCCTCGCTCCCCGCCTTCGCCGGCCCCGAAGGCACACGCATCATCCGCGAAGTCTGGCCGCTGGAGCTGATTGCAAGGGATAGCGATTGATCACTGCCTGAAGTGGCCGGGTCGGCCTCAATCCACCTTCTTCTCGCCGCGCTCGCCGGCCTTGACGATATCACCGGTCGTGAACAGGATTTCCTTCAACTCGGCGCGCCAGTCTTTCTTCTGGCGCAGCAGGAATTCGAGGTTCATGCCGAAATGCTTGAACTCCTCGCCTTGCGCGTTCTTCATGATCACCTTGGCCTGCGGGTCCTTTTCCACCGACATTCGCTGCTCATACCAGCTGATCGCCTCCGCCTCCTCGATCAGCGAGGTGACCATGCGGGCAAAGGTCCGCACCTTCTGCGTCAGTTCTTCCGGCGGCTCGTGATACTGATCGAAACCCATGTCGTCCTCCCTCAAATGGACCGGCAGATTTAGCCGTATCCATGAATGCGCGGGCGCGCGGCGGGTTCCGCCTCACTGCTGCAATTCAGCCAAAGCTCTCTGCAACGGCGCCGATGAGATCTGGATCGGACCGGAGAAAGGCACATCCATGTCGAGGATCAGGTAGAGCGCTCCGGCAATCAGCGCCGCCGACACCACGAACGTTGCCACGGTGATGGCATTTCGGGGCGCCCTGAAGCCGAAACTGGCGAAGATCAGCACCAGCCAGGCAATGAGCATGCCGATCAGCGGCGGCGGGATGGTGCCTTCCGATTGCTCGATCAAAGCCCAGCGCAGTTCCAGCACCTTCGCCAGATGCTGTCGGGCGTCCTGCAGCAGGGAGCCATGTGCTGCGTCAGCAGGCGCCAACGCGATCAATCGGGTGCCGATCTCCGTTAACAAACGTTCGGACAGCCGGTTGGCGACAAGGGGTGTTTCGTCGGTTTGCGCCCAGCCGGCCGTCAGCCTTTGCACATAGGCGACCAGCGGCTGACGCACCTCGCCGGTCTCCGGCCCATATTGCCGAAGCGTGCGGTCGAGCAGGATCAACTCGGTCGCATAGGCGTGCACATTGTGGTCGATCGATTCGTAGGTATTCTTGGCCGAGTTGATCATCAGCCCAAGCACCAGCGAAGTCATCACCACGAACAGGTTTGCGGCCAGCCGCACCACATTGTTGGTGTCGTCCTCGCGGTGATGCGCAGGCAATTTGCGATAGACAGCCATGCTGACCAGCGGCGCCGCCGTCAGGCAGAGGAAAACGGCCACCGCGATGAGTATTTCCTGCATGGCAGCCATTTCTGCACGGCAAGCTCCGAATGCCAATGGCTGGCACAGCGCTCTGTCACGCAAGTATCATGTTTGCGTCCTAGACCGCTTGCCGGGAGGGCGCTTGCGACATCGTCGATGCGACGCGGAGCCCTTGCAGTCTCCGCCGCTCAAGGCTTTGTCACAAAGAGGATCTCCATGAAAATCTCGCACCGAACCGTGTCGCTCGGCGCCGCATTGGCGCTTTTTACCGCCTTGCCCCCTGCCCTTGCCGACAGCACCGCCACCGTTGGCGGCGTCAGCTTCGTCAACAAGGGTCTGGTCGGCGTCGGCCGCCTCCCGGCCGACCTGAAGGACAAGTTCGGCGAGACCTTCGGCTCCGGCTCCGGCATGTCGATCGACGCCTCGAGCTGGACGCATGACGCCAATGGCTACAAGGGTTCGCTCTGGCTGCTGCCGGACCGCGGCTACAATGTCGTCGGCACCACCGACTATCGGCCGCGCCTCAACACGATCAGTATTGAATTCACGCCGACGGCGCTGGGCGGTGCACCCGCCGCGGGCCAGGAACAGACCGGCGTCAAGGCGACGCTTGCCGATTCCATGCTTTTGACCGACGACAAGGGTGCTGATGCCACCGGCCTTGATCCGCTGAACGGCGTGCGCGCGGCCAGCGGCGACCTGCCGATCCTGCCCGAGGCCAATGGCAAGCTGGCGCTCGACAATGAGGCGATCGCTCGGCTGCCCGACGGCACTATGTTCATCTCCGACGAATACGGCCCCAACATCTACCGCTTCTCGGCCGATGGTCATCTGCTCTCGGCGGCGCAGCCGCCCGCAGCCCTGGTGCCGATGCGCAAGGGCACGCCGAACTTCGCCTCCGACAATCCAGGCCCCGGCGCCGCCGAGCCCGATCCGAAGGATCCCGAGACCGGCCGCCAGAACAATCAGGGCCTCGAAGGCATGGCGCTGACGCCGGACGGCAAGGCGCTGATCGCTGTGCTGCAGTCGGCACCCCGGCAGGATGGCGGCGATTCCGGCGCCACGCGCCAGAACACCCGCGCGCTGGTCTATGACGCCTCCGACCCGGCGCATCTCAAGCTGGTGCACGAATATGTCGTGCCGCTGCCGGTGTTCAAGGACGACAAGGGCAAGACCAAGATCGCCGCGCAGAGCGAGATCGTGGCGCTCTCCGACAAGACCTTCCTGATGCTGGCGCGAGACAGCGGCAACGGCCAGGGCCTGAAGGGAGACACCTCGCTCGTCCGCCAGATCTTCGTCGTCGACGTCTCTGGTGCCACCGACATTGCCGGCGGCGCCTTCGATGCCGCCGACAAGCCGGTTGCGCCAAAGGGCGTGCTCGACCCCTCGGTGACGCCGGCCAAGCTGACGCCGTTCATCGACATCAACGACAACAAGGAACTCGGCCGTTTCGGCCTGCATAACGGCAAGCCCAACGACAAGAACAATCTGTCGGAGAAGTGGGAAGCAATGTCGGTGGTCAGCGTCCTCGATCCGGCGCTGCCCGACGACTATTTCCTGTTCGTCGGCAATGACAACGACTTCCTCGCCCAGGACGGCTTCCAGGTCGGCGCGCCCTACAAGGCCGAAGACGGCGCCGATGTCGACACCACCTTCCTGGTCTATCAGGTCACGCTGCCGGGCCTCGCCAAGAAGTAGTCGCATACGAAAAAGGCGGACGCGTCGAACGCGTCCGCCTTTAGACTGCTTGTCGATCAGCAGTGCCGCAAGGCAGTTTACTTCAACATCTCCGCATCCCTCGGCACACCGGCATCGATCGGCTCGGCGGTCCTGTTCGACACGGCGGAGCTCGCCCCGGCGATCGAGAAGTTCGCGCGCACATGGACCTGGGTGACGCCGTTGACCCGGCTGTAGAGGTCGATGATGTCCTGGTTCATGAAGCGCACGCAGCCCGACGATGCGTTCTTGCCGATGGAATCCCATTCCGGCGTGCCGTGCAGCCGGTACATCGTGTCTTTGCCGTCGCGGAACAGATAGAGAGCGCGCGCCCCGAGCGGGCTTTGCGGCCCCGGCGGCATTCCGTCCTTGTATTTCGCCAGCTCCGGCTTGCGCTTGATCATTTCGGGCGGCGGCGTCCACACCGGCCACTTCTTGCGCGCCTGGACCACCGCACTTCCAGTCCAACCGAAACCGGCCTTGCCGAGGCTGACGCCATAGCGCATGGCCTTGCCGCCATCGCGCACCAGATAGAGGAAATGCTCGGATGTATCGACGACGATCGTGCCTGGCTTTTCTCCGGTCGGATCGTCGACGATCTGGCGCACGAATTTCGGATCGAGCTTGGAGATCGGGATTGCCGGCAGCGCAAAACCCTCATCGGTGCGCGCCGAATACATGGCT
Organism: Hyphomicrobiales bacterium; assembly: GCA_900472295.1. Lineage (GTDB taxonomy): Bacteria > Pseudomonadota > Alphaproteobacteria > Rhizobiales > Rhizobiaceae > Mesorhizobium. Next base: position 972,313 of record UCIA01000002.1, read on the forward strand.
GCGGCATCGCCGAGAGCCGGCTCGGGCGGCGGTGCGGGCGTTGGCGGTGGCCCGACGACATCCGTGGTTGTGCACGCCGAAAGCGCCAGGGAAGCGGCACCCAAAGCGGATGCGCCTATAAACCAGCGCCGGTTCAGGCGCTCAGAAAAAAGCGGATTGTCAGACATGATCCCCCGGTTTGCTACCCCACGCGGCGACGACCCATAGCCCATTCCGGATGATTTGAGAACCTGATTGGCTCAATCATGCAAAGCGGAATGTTCCGATGCCGCATCGACCTCTCCGGTTAAATCGGCGATCATTGCGACCGGACTGAGACCGCGTCGAGTGCCCGCCATGGACGAAGAAATGCCACCGCGCCGGCGCACCGGCGACCTGACCAGCGGCCCGATCCCACGCACGCTGCTTTTGTTCGCCTTGCCGGTGCTCGGCTCCAACGTGCTGCAATCGCTCAACGGTTCGATCAACGCCGTCTGGGTCGGCCGCTTCCTCGGCGAATCGGCGCTGACCGCGACCTCCAACGCCAATCTTGTGCTGTTTTTGATCCTCGGCACGGTGTTCGGCATCGGCATGGCGGCGACCATCCTGGTGGCGCAATCGGTCGGCGCCCGCGACCTGACCGAGGCGCGCCGCATCGTCGGCACCAGCGCCACTTTCTTCTTCCTCATTTCGGTGATCTTCGCCGTCTGCGGCTGGATCTGGGTCGACGCCATTCTCAACACGCTGGGCACACCGGCCGACGCGCTGCCGCTGGCGCGCTCCTATCTGCGCATCATCTTCGTCGCCGTGCCGATGATGAACCTTCTGTCCTTCGTCATGACGGTGCTGCGGGGCGCCGGTGATTCGCGTACGCCATTCTTCTTCATGGCGCTGGCCGTCGTTTTCGACATCGTGCTCAACCCGCTGCTGATCCGCGGCATCGGGCCATTCCCTGAACTTGGTATAGCGGGCTCTGCCACCGCAACGCTGATCGGCCAGACGATAAGCGTGATCGCCATTCTCGTTGTGCTCTATGTCCGCAAGCATCCGCTGCGGCTCGCCGACGCCAACCTCGCTTTGCTGCGGCCCGACCCCACCTTGCTGCGCATCATCGTCTTCAAAGGCGTGCCGATGGGCCTGCAGATGATCGTGATTTCGGCGGCAGCACTCACCGTGATGGGCATGGTCAATTCCTATGGCTCACAGGTCGCTGCCGCCTACGGCATCGCCGCGCAGCTGTGGACCTATATCCAGATGCCGGCGCTGGCCATCGGCGCTGCGGTCTCCTCGATGGCGGCGCAAAATGTCGGCGCCGGGCGCTGGGACCGCATCGGCCGCATCGCCGCCTCCGGCGTCGGCTTCAACCTGGTTCTGACCGGCGCGCTGGTCGCCGTGCTTTTCGTTTTCGACCGCCCGGTGCTCAGCCTCTTCCTCTCGAGCGACAGCGCAGCGATCGATATCGCTGTCCACATCAACAAGATCGCTTCCTGGTCGTTCATCCTGTTTGGCATCACCATCGTGTTGTTTGCCACCGTGCGCGCCACAGGTGCGGTGATGCCGCCGCTGATCATCCTGGTGATCTCGGTGCTGGTCGTTCGCACCGGCTTTGCCTACTTCATGCGCGGCGTCATCGGCGAGGAAGCGCTGTGGTGGAGCTTTCCGGCGGGATCGATCACCTCGCTGGTGCTGGCTGCCGCCTATTATCGCTTCGGCCGCTGGCGGACCATGCATATGATCGAGAACCGGCCGGCCGGCGGCGAGCCACCCGACACGGGACTTGGCATACCGCGCGGACGAGCCAACATGGCGCCCGAGACGCCGAACGGGTGAAGCGGCTACAGCGCGGCGACTATGTTTAACGGGTTGGGAGGCCGCCAATGCATGTCGCCCAGAAGTGTGCCGCGGTTCTGGGACAACGACATGCATCAAAACAAAGACTTAAAGCGCGTCGCATGAATCCGTTTCAGCGCGACGCGCTTTAAGACTCTGGGTAACCTTCACCAGATCTCTGGAAGGTGGCAACCCGAACAGGCGCGCATACTCGCGGCTGAACTGGTTTGGACTTTCGTAGCCGACGGTGAACGCAATCGACGTCGCACTTCCCTGCCCTGCGATCAGCTGGGACCTGGCGTGAAGAAGGCGAATGCGCTTCTGATACTGCAGCGGGCTGAGCGCAGTCACCGCCTTGAAGTGACGATGAAACGCCGAAACGCTGAGCGCCGCCATCGCAGCCAGCGCTTCCACCCTGATCTCCCGCGCAAAATTCCGTCTGATCCAGTCGATCGCGACGCTGATCCGCGACAGCGCTGTGTCCGGCGTCGCGATGTCCCTCAGCATCCAGCCATGCGGTCCCTGAAGGACACGAAACAGGATTTCCCGCTCATAGGCGGGAGCCAGCGCGGCAGTCTCGTCCGGATGCTCCAGCAACCGCATCATCCGCAGCCAGGCATCGAGAAGCTCTGGCGTCACGGGAGCGACAGAGAAAGCCGAGGCATATAGCCCACCGCCAGACGGCTTCGAAACATCGGCCAGAAGGCTGGCGACGATTGTCGGATCGAGCGTGAGGCTGATGGCCAGATACGGCTCTCCCCTGCTTGAGGGGTGTACCGAACCGACCGCGGGCAGGTCGACCGACATGACGAAATACGTCGCCGGGTCGTAGCGGAACGTCCGGTCTCCAACGGTCATGGTTTTGCTGCCGGTCAGGATCAAATTGACCATCGGATCATAGACAGCGGCAAGCCGGTGCTCGGGAATTTCGCCCTGCACCATGGCGACACGCGGAATACCGGTTTCGGTGCGCCGGTTTTCCGCCCTTGCGGCAAGGGACCGCAATTCCCGCAGTTGCTGTTCCATGGTTCGACTCTGACCGATGCTCGGCTCCAGCACAAGCCAAAAGCAGAAATAGGCAAGTTTTCAGGAGGATCGGGTGAGTGCGCATCACCCGTCGAGCCTAGCTTCAGGTCACACCGAAGCATGAGGAAGAACAACATGAAGATCGTCATCGTCACCGGCAGCAGCCGCGGCCTAGGAGCCAGCACCGCACTCAAATGCGCGGAGCGCGGCATGGGCGTGCTCGTCACCTACAACAACAATCGGGCAAAGGCCGATGAGGTGGTAGCGGCGATCGCATCCCATGGCGGGAAGGCCGTGTCGCTGAAGCTCGATGTCGGCGATATCTCCTCGTTTCCCAAATTCAGGGACGCGCTGACCGCGCTTCTCCATTCCGTCTGGGGCCGCCGGACGTTCGACTACCTCGTCAACAATGCGGGATACGGCCTTTACAATCCGATCTCGACAGTGACCGAAGAGCAGTTCGACGGCTTGTTCAATGTCCACCTCAAGGGACCGTTCTTCCTCACCCAGACCTTGCTTCCCCTGATGGAAGACGGCGGCCATATCGTCAACATGACGAGCGCCACGAGCCGCGTCGCGACAGTGGGTGTCGCCCCCTACGCCGCGTTCAAGGGCGGCCTGGAAGTTCTGACGCGCTACATGGCCAAGGAATTCGGCGGGCGCGGTATCCGAGCGAACTCCATCGCGCCGGGTGCTATCAGGACAGAACTTGGCGGCGGGCTGAACGACGAATTCGAAACTCTTCTCGCCGGGCAGACCGCGCTTGGCCGCGTCGGCGAACCCGAAGAGATCGGCGGCGTCATCGCCGGCCTGCTTTCCGAGGACAGCCGCTGGATCAACGCACAGAACATCGAAGTCGCCGGCGGCTACATCATCTGAGCTGGAGGACCGCGCGTCTACAAGAGCGGCAGCACCTGCACCCCTGAGATCAGGCAATTTACGAGGCAATCCCATGCAGCAATTGATCAAAAATTTCATCGAGACAACCAACGCCGGCAATATCGACGGCGCGCTGTCCCTCTTCGCGCCCGACGCCATTGTCGACGACGTCTCTGTTGGAGATTCCTTCGTCGGCAGAGACGGCGTGCGTCTTTACCTCGATCGATTTTTTGTTGGCTACCACACGGTCAGCAAGCTTCTGTCCATCGAAACAATCGATGATTTCCATGCGAATGTCCGTCTCGATTTTACCGGCGATTTCGGTCACGAGACGGGCATTCTGAAGATCGTTCTCAATTCCGATGGCCTGATCGAGCGAGTCGACGCGGACCTAGACTGACACACTCCTATTTGCGCATCGCCTTCAGCTTTTCGGCGACCGACGCCGCGAGGTCGCCGTAGCGTTCCTCCAGCCGTTCGGCCGACTTGATGATTGGAAAATCATGGCCGAATTTTTCCAGCGCCATGCGCAATTTCTCGACGAACTCGGCCTGTTTCTCCAGCGCCGAAAACAAGGTCTTCACCTGCGCTTCACTGATGTCGGGATTGGCCAGCATCTGAGGCACCTCGCGGCCCATCTGGTCGCCGGTGGCGGTCTGCTCTTTCAGGATTGCGATCCAGTCGGTCAATCGGCAGTCTCCTTATCGACGGCAACATGCGCAGCGCCTGCCGCCGCGGTCAACCCAAAGCCACCGCAACGGGCTTGCCTGAGCCGCATCCGGCGCTAAGTTCGGCGCGACCTGAACCCAAGGAAAAAGCCCATGACCTCCGACGCCGAAATCCAGTCCGCTCTGCCCGCTCTCAGCCCCGGCAATGTCGCCGTGATCACCGGCAGCGCCAGCGGCATCGGCCTTGCCGCGGCCAAAAGGCTTGCGGCGATGGGCATGAAACTGGTGCTGGCCGATATTGGCGGCGCGCGCCTCGATGCGGCACGCCAGGCGGTCGCCGCGATCACTGGTGAGGATGCCGTGCTTGCCGTCGCCACCGACGTCTCGAAGGCGGAGGAACTCGGCCGGCTGGCGGAGACGACGCACCACGCCTTCGGCGCCGTCTCGCTCTTGATGAACAATGCCGGTGTCGGCAACAATCCCGGCAAACCCTGGGAAAAGGGCGATGCCTGGAAGCGGCTGGTCGACATCAATTTCTGGGGCGTCGTGCATGGCGTCGAGGCCTTTGCGCCGGCCATGCTGGCCTCGGGCAAACCAGGCCTGATCGTCAACACCGGCTCCAAGCAAGGCATCACCACGCCGCCCGGCAATCTGGCCTACAACGTCTCCAAATCGGCGCTGAAGACCTTTACCGAAGGGCTTGAGCACGCTCTGCGCAACGAGCCGGGTGCCAAGGTCGCGGCGCATCTTCTCATTCCCGGCTTCACCTTCACCGGTATCACCGAGGGCGCAACGGAAAAACCGGCCGGCGCCTGGACCGGCGAGCAGGTGGTAGACTTCATGCTGGCCTCGCTTGTTACAGGCGATTTCTACATCCTGTGCCCCGACAATGATGTGAAGCGGGCGACGGATGAAAAGCGCATGGCCTGGGCGATCGGCGACATCATCGAAAACCGCCCTGCTCTGTCGCGCTGGCACCCCGACCACAAGGACGCTTTCGCAGCCTTCATGGAGCGCTGAACGTCGAGCTCAAGCAAGGCTGAAATTCAGGCAGCGCGCTTCTTGGCAGCGCGCTTCTGAGTCACCGCTTTCTTGGCGGCCAGTTCGGCAAGCTCGGTGTCATGCCGTTTTGCCGCCCGCTCGCATTTGTCCCGGATTTCCTCGACCTCGGTTTCGGTCAGGTGTTCGATGCCGATGAAATGATTGTGGCCCTCGCTGACCCGGATCAGTTCGTCGAGCTTGGCCTGAACTGCGGCGCCGTCGCGGTTCTGCGTGTTCTGGATCAGGAACACCATCAGGAAGGTGATGATCGTCGTTCCCGTATTGATAACAAGCTGCCACGTATCGGAAAAGCCGAAGAACGGCCCGCTGACAGCCCAGACGATGACGATCGCGCAGCAGCCGACGAAGGTCAGCGGCAGACCGGCCAGATGGGAAACGAAGTTGGCGATCTTGGTGAACAGCTTTTCCAATTCAAATTCCTCAAAGGATCGGCCCGCAGTGCGCGCGCGTCGGCTCAGCAAGAAACAGTCGGCATCCGCTCCCGGTTCCCTGCCGCGGGTGAAATCGCTGATGCAATTGCATGCACGCCAAAGGCGCAGCGCAGTGAAAAGGCGCTTTATGGGTTTGTTGCCATAGTCGCTATGCAGGCCAAAACCTGTTCCTTCCCGCTTCACAGCGGTTTGTCTCCAAAGCCCCTTCCGCTGCGCCACCCCCGCATAGCGGAAGGGGTTTTACGTCCAGCATCAAGGCGCGTCGTTCTCCCATCGATCAAGGAAAGCCTCGATCGCCAGGGCCTGCATATCGGGAACGGCTTTCGCCAGTTTCTCCGGCGGCCAGTCCCACCACGCCAGGCTTTCGATCCGCGCCGCGACCTCTGAGGGAAAGCGCCGGCGCAATGGCTTGGCCGGCACGCCGGCAACAATCGTGTAGGCCGGCACATCCTTCGTCACCACCGCATTGGCGCCGACGATGGCGCCATTTCCGATGCTGACGCCGGGCATGACGACAGCGCCATGGCCGATCCAGACATCGTGGCCGATGCTGACGGCCTTGGCCTGCCGCCGCTCGCGGAACGCCGCGTCGACGCCCAGCCAGCGGAAATATTCGTTCGGCCGGTAGCTGAGCTTGTGCTGGGTGATCCGCTCGATCGGATGCTCCAGCGCATTGATGCGGCTGTTGGCGGCGATCGAGCAGAATTTCCCGATCGTCGTGTAGATCGCCTCGGCATGGCGCTCGAAATAGGAGAAATCGCCGACAATGACCTCGCGCAGCACCACCCGCTCGCCGATCGACGCATAGCGGCCGAGCTTGCACGCCTTCAATTCCGCCGTCGGATGGATGCGCGGCTCTGGGTCTTTGAGGACGAGGTTCTCGGTGCGGTCCATGGCGCGGATGTACCCCCGAGCGATTGGCCCCGCAAGCGGGCCAATCGTCCGTCCGGGCAATTGCGGAAGCAATTGTCCCGCGCAATTCCCGCGCAATTGCGAAAGCAATTGTCCCCGCGCAATTGCTGGAGGCAATTGTCGCGTCGCCAAACGGCCCCGCCTATTTCGGCTTGCCGTTGGTCCACACCGCGTTCTGGCCGAACAGTGGCACCGTGGTCACCGACATTTTCGCCGAGCCGTCCTGCACCTGGCGCGAATGCGACAGGTAGATCAGCGTCTCGTTCTGCTTGTCGTAGATGCGGTTCACCACCTGCTTCTTCCAGATCAGGCTGATGCCTTGCTTGAACACCTCTTCGCCGCCTTCGCCCATGTCGATATCGCCGATGGTGATCGGCCCGGTCTGGCGGCAGGAGATCGAGGAATCCGACGGATCCTCGAACCAGTTGCCCTTGTGCAGCCGGTCGATGACGCTGCGGTCGAAATAGGAGACATGGCAGGTCACGCCCTCGACCTTCGGATCCTTGATCGCCTCGACGATGATGTCGTTGCCGACCCAGTCGACGCCAACCTTGCCGACCTCCTCGGCCGCGGCAGCGCCGGCGCCAAGGACAATGCATGCGGCCAATGCGCCGCCAAACAGTTTGTGCAAAGGGAGCCTCCTCAGGTTCTGGTTGCCGGTCTCAGGTGGGATAAGGGCCAGCTGTTTGCAAGGTAGTGCTCAACCCGGTTGCGGCAACGCGGCATCTTTGCCTAGACCCCCGCTACCGGTTAAGACTGCCGGCGAACAGGCGTCGATCCGGCGCTCGACAAAATTTGTGACGGACACTCCCTGATGATGCGTTCAATTCTGGTCGGCATTCTCGTCCTGATGGCAGCCGGCATCGGCTGGCTCACCTTCGACTGGTACAAGGGCCATTATGGAGGCCAGCCGTTCGGCGCCGCGTTCACGCTGGTCGACCAGAAAGGCGCGCCGATCACCGAAGCCGCCTTCCGGGGAAAACCCAGCATCGTCTTCTTCGGCTTCACTCACTGCCCGGAGGTCTGCCCGACCACTTTGTTCGAAATGGCCGGCTGGCTGAAAACGCTGGGCGATGACGGCAAAAACCTCAACGCCTACTTCGTTACCGTCGATCCGGAGCGCGACACGCCGCCGGTGATGAACACCTATGTCAGCAATTTCTCCGACCGCATCGTCGGCATATCGGGCGATCCCGACAAGGTGCACGCCATGGCGAAGTCCTTCAGCATCTACTGGAAGAAGGTCGACACCGGCGACGGCGATTACACGTTGGACCACACCGCCTCGGCGCTGCTGCTCAACGCCAAGGGCGAGTTTTCGGGCACCATCGCCTATGGCGAAAGCGCCGATACCGCGATCGCCAAGCTGAAGCGGCTTGCCGCAGGTGCCCAAAGCTGATGGGTCAGACAAGGCTCCATTTCATCGCCGGGAAGGTCGAGGCCGACCGCATCTTTGCCGCGCTCGAACCGGCTTTCGAGGATGAAGGCCTGCCGATCGCCGTGCTCGAAGTCGATGAAGACCGCGACGTCTACGAGGTTTCGCTCTACACCGACGGCAATGTCGACGCGGTTGAGGCACGGCTAAGGGACAGCCTTGCCGGACTGTCCCTGTCGAAGTCGATCGAGCGCGAGATTTTGCCCGATATCGACTGGGTGGCGCGCTCGCTGGAAGGACTGAAACCGGTGCGCGCCGGACGTTTCTTCGTCCATGGCGCGCATGACCGCCGGAAGCGCCACAGCGGCGAACTCGCCATCGAGATCGAGGCTGGTCTTGCCTTCGGCACCGGTCATCACGGCACCACCGCCGGCTGCCTGGAAATGCTGGAAAAAGTGGTTCGGCGTGAGCATCCAAGAAATGCCCTCGACCTCGGCACCGGCAGCGCGGTGCTGGCCATCGCCGTTGCCAAGCTGGCGCATATTCCGGTGCTGGCGACCGACATCGATCCGATCGCCGTCAGGGTCGCTGCCGCCAATGCCCGGCTTAACCATGTCAAAGCGCTGGTCGAAACGGTGACGGCACCCGGCTTTCATCACCCGATCTTCGGCAAGCGCGCGCCTTTCGACCTCATCGTCGCCAATATATTGGCGCGGCCGCTGATGCGGCTGGCGCCGGAAATGGCCAGGCACATCAGCCTCGGCGGCTCGATCGTGCTGTCCGGCATCCTCGAACGCCAGTGCAACGCGGTGATCGCGGCCTATGTCGGCCAGAATTTCCGCCATGTCAGGACCTTGCATCGCGAAGGCTGGGTGACGATCCACCTCAAGCATTAAGTCGACTTGGACCAATCCGCTCTTTCGAAAATCGATTCCGGTTTTCGGGGGCATGCGCTACGCTCAAGCCAAGCACCTGAGGAGGCCTATCATGTTCCAGACCTTTGACTCCGCCGGCGATCCCAGCGTCGGCAAGCCGCGCGTAAAGCTGCTGCGGCAATGGCTGGCTAAGAATGACCTCGATGGTTTCCTGGTGCCACGCGCCGACGAGCATCAGGGCGAGTATGTCGCCGACCGCTCGGCGCGGCTGAAATGGCTGACCGGCTTCAGCGGTTCGGCCGGCGTAGCCCTCGTGCTGGGCGACCGCGCCTTCATGTTTGTCGACGGCCGCTACACGCTGCAGGTGCGCGGCGAAGTCGATCTCGACATTTTCGCCATCGAAAGCCTCGTCGACAATCCGCCGGCGTCCTGGATCAAGGACAATCTCGGCAAGGGTGCGCGGCTCGGCTTCGACCCCTGGCTGCACACGATCAACGAGGTCAAGGCGCTAAAAGCCTCGGCCGAGCAATCCGGCGCGACGCTGGTGCCGCTCGACAGAAACCCGATCGACATCATCTGGAAGGATCAGCCGGCACCGCCGGTGGCGCCGGTCCAGATCCACCCGATCGGCTTTGCCGGCGAACTGGCCAAGGACAAGCTGGTGCGGCTGGCGGCGGCCATAGCCAAGGACGGCGCAACGCACGCGGTGCTCACCGACCCCTCCTCGATCGCCTGGGCCTTCAACATCCGTGGCGGCGACGTTCCGCACACGCCGCTGGCGCTCGGCTTCGCGATCCTCGCGGCCGACGGCAAGCACCAGTTGTTCATGGACCAGCGCAAGTTTTCGCGCACGGTCGCCGCCTATCTCACCCAGCTCGCCGATTTGAACGAGCCCGGCGAGTTCGAGGCGGCGGTCGCAGCCCTTGCCAAGAGCGGCGCAAAGATCGCGCTCGATCCGGTGCTGGCGGCGGACAAGCTCCGCATGCTGGTCGAGGACAATGGCGGCGCCGTCGTTTTGGCGCCCGACCCTGCCCGCATCCCGCGCGCGACCAAGAACCAGGCCGAAATCGCCGGCAGCCGTGCAGCGCACCGCCGCGACGGTGCAGCCGTTGCCAAGTTGCTATGCTGGCTGGAGCGGCAGAAGCCCGGCAAGCTCGACGAAATAACTGTCGTCACCAAACTGGAAGAGGCGCGCCGGCAGACCGGCGAGGAAACGCAGATGCCGCTGCGCGATGTCTCCTTCGACACCATCTCCGGCGCCGGCCCGAACGGCGCCATCATGCATTATCGCGTGTCGCGCGCCACCAACCGCAAACTGGCAAAGGGCGAGCTGTTTCTGCTCGATTCCGGCGCCCAGTACCAGGACGGCACCACCGACATCACCCGCACCGTGCCGATCGGCCAGCCGACCGAGGAGATGCGCGAGCGCTTCACCCTGGTGCTGAAGGGCATGATCGGCATTTCCACGCTACGCTTTCCCCAGGGCACGCGCGGCTCGGAGATCGACGCGGTGGCGCGCATGGCGCTGTGGAAGCATGGTTGCGACTTCGCCCATGGCACCGGACATGGCGTCGGCTCCTATCTCGCCGTCCACGAAGGCCCGCAGCGCATTGCCCGCACAGGCACCGAAAAGCTGCTGGCCGGCATGATGCTGTCCAACGAGCCTGGCTACTACAAGGAAGGTTCCTACGGCATCCGGATCGAGAACCTGATCCTGGTGACGCAGGCCGAAGAGGTCGAAGGCGGCGACATCGCCATGCACAGTTTCGAGACGCTGACACTGGCGCCGATCGACAAGCGCCTGATCCGCACCGACCTCCTGAACCGCGACGAATTGCAGTGGCTTGACCGGTATCATGCCTGGGTGCTGGCCGAGATCGGCCCGATGCTCGACGGCGAAACGCTGGCCTGGCTGGAGAAAGCAACCGCGCCGCTGCCCCACGACGCGAAGATTTGATTACCCGACGAACTGCCGTGCGAGAAGAAGATTTGATTACCCGACGAACTGCCGTGCGAGAATAAGTACGGCAGCCCCGGCCAGAAACATCGCCATCAGCCCGCCACGCAGCGACACAATCGCAGCAACGATCAGCGCCGCCCATTCCGCCGGCCCGGCGCCAAGGGCGGCGGGCGCCACCAGCGTCGTCAGCACCGCGGCCGGCACGGCGTTCAAACCCGCCTCGACGCGCGGATGGATATGGTCGAAGCGCGAAATCACGAGATGGCCGCCGACGCGGGTGAGATAGGTGGCGACTGCGGCGGCGATGATGATCCACAAGGTCGTGCTCATCGCTTTGCCTCCACGCCGCTATGGTGCGGCGGCAAAATGACGGCCAGAAGCACACCGGCAGCCGCGCCGATCGAGACATGCCAGGGCGAGCCCACCGTCTTGTGGGCGACGATCGAGGCGGCCGCACTTGCGATCACCACCGGCAGCCATAGGGGCCGCTTGCGAAAACCCATGACCAGGCCGAGGAAATAGATCGGCAGCAGGAAATCGATGCCGAGCGCGTGCGTGTCCGGGATCAGCTTGCCGAACACCGCGCCCAGCGCACTTTCGATCGCCCAGAACACATAGACCGGCAGGCCAAGGCCCATATACCAGGCAAAGCCGACGGTCTCGCCGGCTTCGGCCTTGCGTTCGGCCACCGCGAACTGCGGATCGGTGAGCACGAAATAGCCCAGCGCCTGCTGGATAACAGGCCAGTGCGCGATGCGCCGGCCGATGCTGGCGGAGTAAAGCACGTGACGGAAATTGACCGCGAAGATCGACAGCACGATCAGCCATGGAGCGACATGCTGGCCGAACAATTCGATGCCGACCATCTGGCTGGCGCCGCCGAAGATCAGCGCGCTCATCAAAGTCGCTTCGAGAACGGAAAAGCCGTTGTCGACGGCAATGGCGCCGAACAGCAGCCCAAACGGCGCCGCCGCGACGACCACCGGCATCGACAACCGCACGCCGTCCCAGAAGTCGCTCTTCGCACTTTTTTCGGAAATAGCTTCCACCGCCATAGACCGCTCCTTCACGAAGGGCGGTATGTAGGTGAGAGCTGGCTGGCTGTCACACCAATTCGCTTGAGCCAAATGATCAGCGGAAATGATCGCTGCTAGGATTTACGCGATATCATACATTCACTTTCCGGAATATCGCCGAGCCCTTTGGTCTCAATGACGAGGTCGCTTCGAGGAAAGCTTTTGACAAAGACGAAACCGGCTTTCTCACAAGCCGCCACACATCGCGTAACGTTTGGTGGAGGATTCTTGCTTCGTCCGAACATGTTCACGCCATAGGTGCCGCTTGAGCACACGGCCTCCGCGCCGTCCGCATCTCGGCGCAGCTCAACCATGTCGAAAGTATCGCCAACGACGCAGCCGGCGAGCCCGAACAGGGCTGCAACCAAAACGGTGTGTCGACAAAAGATCATCACAACCGCTCCATCAATTCAGCACAACGGTTGTCGAGCCGACTGCTCTTTTTAGCGCTTGATTAGCAGCGTAGTGTTGGAAAGAGGGCGAATATTGGGCGAAGGTTTTTCTATCTAAATTGACGACATAGCGCTGCCATTCGAAGTGGATGATGTGGGAAGCCTGCGCCTTCCTTGCCTAGCGGCTGGAAGCGGGTCATGAAGATGGCGACCAGACAGAAGCAATTGGGGTGTTCAGATGATCGCTTATGATTTCACCGGCAGGCATGCGGTCTCCACCGGGGCCGGCGGCGGCATGGGCGAGGCGATCACTTTGGCCATGCTCGATGCCGGCGCCCCGGTCACCGCCATCGACGTCAAGCCGCGGCCGGCCTCGCTTGCCGCCTATGACGACCGGCTTACCTTTGCCCAGGGCGATCTCACCGACGCCGGCTTTGTCGAACAGACCATCAATGCCGCCGGCCGCGAGCGCGGCGGCATCGAACTGGCCGTCGACGGCGGCCTTTTGATGCGGATGTAGCCGTCATATCCCGACGGGTCGTAAACTAACCTCCCGCGCCTTGCCCTGGATCGCCCTGCCCCAAGTTAGGCAGCGGCCTGGCGCGCAAATCGACAAGCTCGACGACCAGCGCCAGCGGAGGTGAGATTGCTGCGCTTGCCGGCATAGGTGGATTAGAGGAGGAAAACAGTGCAGCGTCATCGATCGCAATTGTTGACCCCAAAAACCCAGATGTACTGATAGTTGAATAGATAAAAATCACGGCACCTTGCCCTGGATCGCCCTGCCCCAGTCGAGCAGCGGTTTTGCGCGCATGGTGAAATCGACAAGCTCGTCGACCAGCGCCGGCGCGTGGATGCCGGCTGGATCGATGACGCGCTGGACGACAAAATGCCGGTTGCGCACGGCCTCGGCGAGATCGGCATCTGTAATCTGCTCGAAGCCGCGTGGCTGACGCTTCATGCGGCCTTCGGTTTCGAATTCGAGGCCGTTTTTCCTAAGGGTTGAAAGCAGTTTTCGGTACTCGGCCGGCCGGGCGATGATCGCCTTGCGCATCGCCAGCAGCAGCGCCGGCTCCGGGTTCCACCAAGCGACGTCGGCAAAGCAACGCTCCAGCCCGATATGCACGTAAAAGACTCCCAGCCCCGTCTTGCTGCCGTCCGGCGACAGGATCGCCGAGACGTGCCGGTTGTACGGCCGCTTGTCCTTGGCAAAGCGCACGTCGCGGTTGATGCGAAACAGCGACTTCTTACGATCGCCGCGCAGGCCAAGCCCCGCTGCCGCGAAGCGTTCCGTCAGCGTGTCAACCAGATCGCCGATCGGCTGGTGCAGGTCGCTGTCGTAAAGGGCGCGATTCTCGGCAAACCATTCGCGGCTCTGGTGAAAATCCAGTGCCTTGAAGAACGGAATGGCTTTGGGACCAAAGCCTTTGAACGCGCCGGCGCTCACGCCTTGCCGACCCGTTGCAGCCAGGTGTCCTCGTCGATGACTTCGACGCCGAGTTCAGTGGCCTGCTTCAGTTTGGAGCCGGCGCCGGGTCCAGCCACCAGAAGATCGGTCTTCGCCGACACCGAACCCGCCACCTTGGCGCCGAGCCGTTCGGCCATCGCCTTGGCTTCGGACCGCGTCAGCTTTTCCAGCGTGCCGGTGAAGACGATGGTCTTGCCGGCAACCTCGCTGTCGGCCGAAACGGTGACGATGTAGGGCTTGGGTTTGACCTGCTCGAGCAATCTGTCCAGCACATCGTCATTGCGCTCATTGCCGAAGAAATCGCGCAACGCATCGATCACCGTATCGCCGATGCCGTTGATCGAGGGGAAGACGCTGTGCGGATCCTCCGCCGCTGCCGTCTCCTTGCCGACGCGAATCAGTTCCTCAATGGTCGAGAAGGTCTTGGCAAGCAGCGCCGCCGTCGTTTCGCCGATATGCCTGATGCCGAGCGCGAAGATGAAACGGTCGAGCTCCGGCTCGCGGCGCGAGTCGATGGCGGCGAACAGCTTGTCGAGGCCTTCATAGTTGCGGTCCTCGACCCCGCGCACATTCTTGCGCGCCTTGCCCGATGCCGCCTCGCGCAGCCTTGCCTGTTCCTCGCGCCGCTCGGCCATCGCCCTGGTGACTGCGGGACGGCGATCCCTGAGGGTAAATATATCGGCCGCGGTCTTGACCAGTCCGGAATTGAAGAACAGGTCGATGTTCTCGGCGCCGAGGCCCTCGATGTCGAGCGCCCCGCGCGACACGAAGTGGCGCAGCCGCTCTACCGCCTGCGCGGCGCAGATCAGTTCACCGGTGCAGCGGCGGCGCGAATCCTCCTTGCCGGTCTTCTCGTTGATCTCGCGCGTCGCCGGCGAGCCGCAGACCGGACAAGTGTGCGGAAACTCATAAGGCACCGCGTCGCCCGGCCGCTTGTCGATGACGACGCTGACGATCTGCGGAATGACGTCGCCCGCCCGTTGTATTATAACCGTGTCACCGATGCGGACATCGATGCCGTCGCGGATCGGTAGGCCGTTGCTGTCGAAACCCTTGATGTAATCCTCATTGTGCAGCGTGACGTTTTCGACCACCACGCCGCCAACGGTGACCGGCGCCAGCCGCGCCACCGGCGCCAGCGTGCCGGTGCGGCCGACCTGGATGTCGATCTTCTGCACCGTCGTCATCGCCTGTTCGGCCGGGAATTTATGCGCAACAGCCCAGCGCGGCTCGCCGGTGACGAAACCCCAGCGGCGCTGCAGTTCCAGCTGGTCGACCTTGTAGACGACGCCGTCTATGTCGTAGCCGAGCGACGAGCGCAGCTCCTCGATCTTGTGATACTGCGCGATCAGCTCGTCGACCGACTTCGCCCGCACCATCAGCGGACTGACCTTGAACCCCCATTCGGCGAATTTCTGCACGGATTCGTACTGGGTCGGCGCCGGGTCCTCTGTCGTAAAACCCCAGGCATAGGCAAAGAACTTGAGGTTGCGGCTGGCGGTGACGGAGGCATCCTTCTGGCGCAGGGAGCCGGCCGCCGTGTTGCGCGGATTGACATAGTCCTGGCCGCCGACCGCCGCCGAGCGCGCCTTCAGCGCCTCGAATTCGGCATAGGTCATGTAGACCTCGCCGCGGATCTCGATGGTCTCCGGCCAGCCCGAGCCTTTGAGCCTGGCGGGGATGTCGGCGATGGTTCTGAGATTGGCGGTGATGTCTTCGCCGACAGCGCCATCGCCGCGCGTCGCGCCCTGCACGAACACGCCGCGTTCATAGCGCAGCGACGCCGACAGCCCGTCGATCTTCGGTTCGGCCGTAAAGGCGATGTCGAGATCCTTGTCACGATCGAAGAAGCGCCGGCCACGGTCGAGGAAATCGGTGACATCCTCGTCGGTATAGGCCTTGGCGAGGCTGAGCATCGGCACCGCATGGCGCACCTTGGCAAAGCCTTCCGCCGGCGCGGCGCCAACCCGCAGCGAGGGCGAATCCTCGCGGACCAGACCGGGAAAACGCTCTTCGATAGCAAGGTTGCGCCGCCGCAGCGCGTCGTACTCCGCGTCGGTAATCGTCGGCGCGTCCTCGGCATGGTAGCGCCGGTCATGGCCGGCGATCTCCTCGGCCAGCCGGGCAAGCTCATCCGCGGCTTCGTTTTCGCTCAACGATTCGACTGGTTTTTCAGACATGCAGGCGCGGTCCTCGAATTCTGGTGGGCCACTATAAATCAGGATTTGCCGACAGCGAGATAGGCTGTGGAAAAATCAAACCCAAACAGCAGGATGTCGCCATATCCTGACTCTTTCCCCGAAAAGCCAGTTCCGGCATCTGACGGTTGTTAAGCCGCTGCAGTATTCTCGCGCAGCAACCGCTCTGCGGCCGCGCGCGCCTCATCGGTGATGGTGGCGCCGGCCAGCATGCGCGCGATCTCTTCCTGACGCGCCGCCCGGTCCATCTCGGCGATCCCTGTGGCGACCTTGTCCGAGCCGCCGGATTTGGAAATCAGGAAATGCGTCGCAGCACGTGCCGCCACCTGCGGCGCATGCGTCACCGACAGCACCTGCACCCGCTTCGACAGCCGCGCCAGCCGCTGGCCGATGGCATCGGCCACGGCGCCGCCGACGCCGGTGTCGATCTCGTCGAAGACCAATGTCGGCGCCGAGCCGCGATCGGCCAGCGCCACTTTGAGCGCCAGCAGGAAGCGCGACAGCTCGCCGCCGGACGCGACTTTCATCATCGGGCCGGGCCTGGTGCCGGGGTTGGTGCGCACCCAGAACTCGACTTGGTCGATACCCTCTTCCATGCGGTTCTCGCCATCGCTGGTCAGCCCGACAATGAACTCGGCCCGCTCGAGCTTGAGCGCCGGCAGTTCGGCCATGACAGCCTTGGTCAGCCCGACCGCGGCTGCGTGACGAAGCGAGGATAGCTGGGCTGCGGAAATGTCATAAGCCTCGCGCGCGGCGGCGGCCTGCTTTTCCAAAAGATGCAGTCGCCCCTCGCCGGCATCGAGATCGGCAAGATCGGCGGACATGGTGTCACGCAGTTGCGCCAGGTCGTCGACGGCAACGCTGTGCTTGCGTGATGCCGCACGCAGTGAAAACAGCCGCTCTTCCGCCTTCTCCAGCCGCTGCGGGTCGTATTCCGTGGCGCGAAGTGCTGCCTCGACACCCGATTGCGCGGCATCCAGCGACAGCATCGCCTCGTCGAGCGACTTCACCACATCCTCGAGCAGCCCCGGCGCTTCGCTCGCCTTGCGCTGCAGGCGCCTTAGCAAGCTTGCCAGTTGCGGCAGTGGCGAGGACGGCCCAGACAGCACATCCTGCGCATCATGTATTTCCGAGGCGATCTTTTCGGCCCGCATCATCGTGGCGCGCAATTCCGCCAGCTGCGTCTCCTCGCCGGGCTGCGGATCGAGCTTGGCCAGTTCAGCCACCGAAGCCCTGAGATAATCGGCCTCGCGCGCGGCGGCCTCGACCTTGGCGCGATGGCGCGTAAACTCCTGTTCGCAGCCGCGCCAGTAGCGCCATGCCTCTCCCGTTGCGCGGGCGGCGCCGAGATGACCGCCAAAACTGTCCAGCAATTCGCGATGCGCGCCCGGATCGACCAAAGCGCGCTCATCATGCTGGCCGTGAATCTCGACCAGCGCGTGGCCGATGTCGCGCATCAGCGTGACGCTGGACGGCTGGTCGTTGACGAAGACGCGAGTGCGGCCATCCGCCGTCTGCAGCCGGCGCAGGATGATGTCGCCATCGTCCTCGATGGCGTTTTCGGCCAGCAGCGCGCGCACCGGGTGGTTGCGCGGCACGTCGAAGACGGCGATCACCTGGCCCTGGGCAGCACCATGGCGCACCAGCGAGGCGTCGCCGCGCGCGCCAAGCGCCAGCGACAGCGCGTCGAGCAGGATGGATTTGCCGGCGCCGGTTTCGCCGGTCAGCACGGATAGGCCCGGCTGGAAGTCGATATCCAGCTTCTCGATCAGGACGATATCGCGGATCGACAGTCTGGAAAGCATCAGAACCCGAACCTATCGCATGCCGCGCCCCGGACCCGGTTTTTGGGACAACGGCATACTTGAACAAAAACGGCGCTGCGGGAGTCGCAGCGCCGCACTATCTTTTTGTTTGAACGTCGGATCAATCCGAAAAGCGCGGTACACGCTTCATCGGATGCTCAGGCGTCAGGCGCCGGTGATCAGCTTGCCTGCCTTGGATATCCACGATCCGGCATTCTCGCGCGGCTCAATGCCGTTGCTCTGCAGCAACTTGTAGGAATCCTTGTACCACTGGCTGTCGGGATAGTTGGTGCCGAGCACGGCTGCTGCCGTCTGCGCTTCCGAGGTCAGACCCATCGCGTAGTAGCTTTCGGTCAGGCGCGCCAGCGCCTCCTCGACATGGCGGGTGGCGGAATAGTTCTCGACCACGTTGCGGAAGCGCTTGACGGCGGCGATGTATTCGCGCCGCTCAAGATAGTAGCGGCCGATCTGCATCTCCTTGCCGGCCAGCTGGTCGGTGGCGAAGCGGATCTTCTCCTTGGCGTCGTCGACATATTCCGATGTCGGCCAGCGCGTCACCAGATCCTGCATCGTCTGCACGGTCTGGCGCGCTTCCTTCTGATCCTGGGTCACGTCCTTGATCTGCTTGTAGTAGCTCAAGCCGATAATGTACTGGGCGTAGGCAGCGTCGTCGGTCGACGGATAGAGCGTGAGATAGCGCTTAGCCGAGCTGATCGCTTCGTCATAGCTGCCCTGCCGATAGTCTGCAAAGGCGCCCATCACCATCGATTTGCGGGCCCACTCCGAATAGGGGTGCTGGCGGTCGACCGCATCGAACTTGCGGCTTGCTTCCTGCAGACGGCCGGCATTGAGGTTGGCAAGGCCTTGATTGTAGAGCACGTCTGCCGGTTCGGTCTGATCGACATAGGTCGACAGATCGACGTCTTTCTCGGACGACATGCAGGCCGACAGGAAAAGCGATGGCACAACCACCGAAAGCGCCAGAAAAACAGCCCGATACGGCGCTTTCGATTGACCAACTCGCGTGAAGAACATGATTGGATTGCGCCCTTTCGGCGTTATTTCAATGCCTTTGGCATGGCGTTCCCTCAAAACTGATCCCCACTTTTGAGCGACATGCACCTAATCGACGGCAGCAGCCATAAACCATAACCGCCTTGCCCAGCAACGCTATGTCTAGCCAATCGCACATTTTTGTGGCGACTTGGTGTTGCCCCGAACGCTATGCACTTTCACCGGCAGGTGATGCATTCACGCAACACCGGCCAGCGCTCAGAAAGCCAGAAAATCGTTAAGAATCAGATCACCCAGGGCGCGAAGACGGGGCCGGTGACGGCGCTCATCTCGGCGGTGCGGCCACGCTCGCGGCGCGTCGTCTCGACGACCTCGAAGGCCGAACGGTCGGACAGAAGCCGCCGCAAAGCCGCCGCGTTCATCCGGTGGCCGCCGCGATAGGAGCGGAAGCAGCCGATGAAACGGGCGCCGGCCAGCGCCAGATCGCCCATCGCGTCCATCGTCTTGTGGCGGGCGAACTCATTGGGATAGCGCAGGCCGCCCATGTTGATCACGCGGTTGTCGTCGCCGATCACCAGCGAATTCTCCAGCGACGAACCCAGCGCATAGCCGGCCGCCCACAGCCGCTCGACATCCTTCATGAAACCGAAGGTGCGGGCGCGGGCAATGTCCTGGCGGAAGACGTCGGGATTGATGTCGGAGGCGAACAGCTGCCGGCCGATCGCCGGGCTCTCGAAATCGATCTCGATCTCGAAGCGGGTGCCGCTATAGGGCCTGAATTCGGCCCAGGAGGCGCCGTTCTCGATGCGGACCGGCTTGACCACCCTGATGTAGCGGCGCTTGACCGCCAGCGTCTCGATGCCGGCCTGGTCGATGGCTTCCACGAACGCCACCGCGCTGCCGTCGAGGATAGGAACCTCACGGCCGTCGATCTCGATGATGATGTTGTCGATGCCAAGCCCGAACAGCGTCGCCATCAGATGTTCGACGGTGGCGATGTGCTCGCCTGCCGGGTCGCCGAGCATGGTGCAGAGGTCGGTCGCGCCGACTTCGGCGACCAGCGCGCGGAACTCGCGGCTCTCGTTTCCATTGGAAAGGTGGAACACCACGCCGGTGTCGGCGTCCGCGGGAAGGAAATTGACGGTGACCGGTTTGCCGCTATGGACGCCGGTACCTGTCAGCGTCGCACGCGATCGAAGTGTCGTCTGGTAGTCCTGCAAGACAAACCCCATAGCCCATAGTGCCCAATGTCCGCTTTATAGCCCCCAAAGGCGCGGCTCTTGATTATCGGCAGGCAGGGCCACTTCCCCGAATCCCAGCACACCGAAAGTGCTGCGGCAAAGATAGTGATCCGTCAGGGAGACTCCAAATCACGGTTTCTTACTCTGTGTAACCGCGACAGGCCATGAGCGTCACATCGTAACGTCTTGTTATAAAACCATTTTAAACGTTAACAGGCAAACGATCTCTCGTCTGCCTGTTAACAAGTGTTACATACCGTTAACGGCTCAGTTGGCCTGGCGGCGCAGGAAGGCCGGAATCTCCAGCTGATCGTCTTCCTGGGTAGACCTGGTCTGCGGCGTCAACCGGCCCTGCTCGTCGAGCTGGCCGCGGCGCGGTGCGTAAAGCTGCGGATCCTGGCTGGCGAGGCGACGCATTTCGGGTGCCGCCTGGCGCAGTTTCGGTTCGCGCGGTTGCGCCGGCTGCAGCCGGGCCGGCTCTTCCTCACGCCGCGTCAGTCCGTTGGTCAGCCGCTTGAGCAGCCCCATCGGTCCGCTGTTTTCATGGTCGGTCGGACGGCCCTTGGCCTCCACCTCGGCCTTCACCACCGGCGGAAAATCCTCCACCCGCGGCATGCGCTGCGGCGCGGCAGCCACCGGCTGCGGCATTTCCCGCAGCGGCGCCGGCTGCATCACCTGCTGCACGACAGGCTGCGGCTGGGCAGGCGGAGCCTGGAAAATCTTGCTCTGCGGACGGAAATCGTCCGCCTGGGCCATCGGCGCCGGACGAGCCATTGCCGCGGCATTGGCTTCGGCAAGCTGGATCGCCTCGGCGACCGGATCGGCCGCGCGCTGCTCGTAGGTCTGCTGCTGGATCGGACGGCCTTCAGCGGCCGGGGCCACGGGGCGGGCGACCGGCTTCTGCTGCGGCGGCACGGCGCGGATCGAGATCGGCGTGGCGGCGATTTCAGCTGCCGACTTGTCGATGCCGGTGGCGACAACCGAGACGCGGATGACGCCTTCGAGATCCTCGTCGAAAGTGGCGCCCAGGATGATGTTGGCGTCCTGGTCGACCTCCTCGCGGATGCGGGTCGCGGCTTCGTCGACTTCGAACAGCGTCAGGTCACGGCCGCCGGTGATCGAGATCAGCAGGCCCTTGGCGCCGCGCATGGTCGTTTCGTCGAGCAGCGGGTTGGCGATCGCGGCCTCGGCAGCGGCCATCGCACGGCCCTCGCCCGAAGCTTCGCCGGTGCCCATCATCGCCTTGCCCATCTCGCGCATCACCGAACGCACGTCGGCGAAGTCGAGGTTGATCAGGCCTTCCTTGACCATCAGGTCGGTGATGCAGGCAACACCGGAATAGAGCACCTGGTCGGCCATGGCGAAGGCGTCGGCGAAGGTGGTCTTGTCATTGGCCAGCCGGAACAGGTTCTGGTTGGGGATGACGATGAGGGTGTCGACGCATTTCTGCAGTTCCTCGATGCCCATATCCGCCGTCTTCATGCGGCGCTGGCCTTCGAAATGGAACGGCTTGGTGACGACACCGACGGTGAGGATGCCCTTTTCGCGCGCCGCACGGGCAACGACCGGAGCAGCACCGGTGCCGGTGCCGCCGCCCATGCCGGCGGTGACGAAGCACATATGGGTGTTGGAGAGATGATCGATGATCTCATCGATGCACTCTTCCGCCGCCGCGCGGCCGACTTCCGGCTGCGAGCCGGCGCCAAGGCCTTCGGTGACATGCGCGCCGAGCTGGATCAGCCTGTCGGCCTTCGACATGGTCAGCGCCTGCGCGTCGGTGTTGGCCACCACGAACTCAACGCCGCGCAAGCCGGCGGTGATCATGTTGTTGACGGCATTGCCGCCGCCACCGCCAACACCGAACACGGTGATCCGCGGCTTGAGCTCGGTGATGTCCGGCTTTTGCAGATTGATGGTCATTGTCTCCGTCCTTTGCCTTTTCCCGCCGCTTCGCCGCCGCGGCCGCCTATGGGGCTGTCCCCGTCAATTAGAAACTGTCTCTCAACCACTGACTCATGCGATGCAGTTTTCCGCCCGTTCCGGTCATCCTGAGACCGGAAATTCCCTTTGCCGGATGGCTCTCGAAACTCGCCATCTGCGGATATATCAGCAGTCCGACCGCCGTCGAGAAAGCCGGCCCCTTGGCGGCTTCCGGCAGCCCCGCCACGCCGAGCGGCCGGC
Source organism: Hyphomicrobiales bacterium (assembly GCA_900472295.1). Classification (GTDB taxonomy): domain Bacteria; phylum Pseudomonadota; class Alphaproteobacteria; order Rhizobiales; family Rhizobiaceae; genus Mesorhizobium. Next base: position 994,685 of record UCIA01000002.1, read on the forward strand.
CGATGCGCACATTGCGTCCCAGAATCCGGCGCGCCGCCTCAGGCAGGCCGGCAAGCTGGCTGGCGCCGCCGGTCAAAACGACGCGTTTTCCCACGGCATTGCCGTAGCCGGACTTGTTCAGCCGGTCGCGCAGCAGTTCCAGCGTCTCGTCGATGCGGGCGCGGATGATGCGTGTCATCACCGAGCGCGGGATCTGCAACGGCATCTCGCCTTCTTCGCCGATCGGCTGGATCGAGACCAGATCGCGGTCATCGGCGCTGCCGGGCAGCGCCGAACCATGCATCACCTTCAACCGTTCGGCGGCGTCGAGCGAGGTCGACAGGCCCTTGGCCATATCAAGCGTCACATGGTTGCCGCCAATGGCGATGGCGTCACCATGGACGAACTTGCCTTCCGAAAACACCGAGATCGTCGTCGTGCCGCCACCCATGTCGATGCAGGCCGCGCCCATTTCGAGCTCGTCGTCGACCAGCGCCGCCAGCCCGCTGGCATAGGGCGTCGCCACCATGCGCTCGACCGACAGATGCGAGCGGTTGATGCAGAGTTCCAGATTGCGCAGCGGTGCAGCGTCGCCCGTCAGCACATGCATGTCGACACCGAGCTGGTCACCGACCATGCCGCGCGGATCGCGCATACCGCGCTCGGCGTCGAGCGAAAAGCCAATCGGCAGAGAATGGATCACGTCGCGCTCGGCCTTCAGCGCCTGCTTGGCACCGGCGGCAAGCACACGCTTGATGTCGGCTTCATCGGCCTGATGGCCACCGAGGTTGATGGTGGCCGAGTAGGTCTCGCTCTTCAGCCGCCCTGCCGTCATGTTGACGATCAACGAATCCACGGTTAGTCCCGCCATGCGCTCGGCGGCGTCGACGGAAAGGCGGATGGCGTGCTCGGCGCGATCGAGATCGACGACCACGCCCGACTTCACGCCTTGCGATTTCTGATGGCCGATGCCGATCACCTGGATGCGGTGCGAGCGGCCGCGCAGCAGCTTGCCGTCCTCGCGCGGCTTCAGCTTCGCCACCACGCAGCAAACCTTGCTCGAGCCGACATCCAGCACGGTCAGCGTGCCGGAGCGGCGCGAGGAGGCATCGCTGTTGCCGCCAAGCCAGTTCATATCTTCGTCTCCGGCTTGCGCTTCATATTTTGCGGCTTTTCGTTGAGCGCGGCCTGGCGCTGCGTCGCCGCTTCCGGCGTCAGCTGCACGACCAGACGGTCGGAAATGCGCATGTCGACGGCGGCGATGTCGCGCGTCAGAAGCCCGTTGTCATGATCCATCCGAACCAGCTCGGCGATGGCCTGATCCTCGCCATCTTCGGGCAGCTTGACCGTGATGCCGTTTTCCAGCTTCAGGTCCCAGCGCCGTTCGCCGACGCGAATATAGCCTTTGACCCGCGCCGCAAGCTCGGGGAATTTCTGGATCTTGGCCACGAAGTCCGGCGCCTTGGCCGGCGCACCAGTACCGATGATCAGCGGCAGCAGCGCCTGCTTGCCGCCCGAAAACGGCGCAATCACCGCGCCGGAGCGCTCGATGACCGAAAGCTCCGAGCCCTGCTGCCAGAGCGCGAAGGCCTCGCGCTCCTCGACGCGCACTTCCAGCGTATGCGGATAGACCTTGCGCACCGCCGCCACCTCGACCCAGGGCAGCGTGTCGATACGCTCGCGCGCAGCCTCGGCGTCGAAGCCGATCAGCGACGTCCAGCCGTCGAGCTCCAGCCGGTCCAGTATGTCGATCTCCGAAGTCTGGTGATTGCCGACCACTTTGATCTGGTCGACGGCAAAGCCGGTGCGGGCGGTGATGCCCTGGACGATATCGTCCGCATGGCCGCCGAGAATGGCGCCATAGAGGCTGCTCGATGCAATGAGCGAAGCGGACAGGATGGCCGCGGAAAAACGTGGCGCAATGAAGTCGCCGCCACCCAGGCGCGCCAGCACGCGCACCGGCCGGCGCAGCACGCGCGGCAGCACGAAATGGTCAAACGACAACGGCATGCCGAACAGCGCCGGCCCGGCGCCGCCCCTGCCCTTGTCCTGTCCCCATTTCAACGCAGACACGAAGCGTCCTCCACCATCCAACTCAACAATTCGCCAAACGAGTGCCCGGCCTGGGCGGCGATTTCAGGCACCAAAGACGTCGGCGTCATGCCCGGCTGAGTGTTGATCTCAAGCCAGACAATCTCGCCATTTTCGGAGTGACGGTCGTCATAGCGGAAGTCCGACCGGGAAACGCCCCGGCAGCCGATAGCCAGATGTGCCTTGAGCGCCAGTGTCTGTATTTTTTGGTAAATATTTGGTGAAATTTTAGCAGGGATTTCGTGTTTTGATCCGCCGGCGACGTATTTTGAATCGTAATCGTAGAAGGAATGGCCGGTCGGGATGATCTCGCAGACACCAAGCGCCACATCGCCCATGACGGCGCAGGTCAGCTCGCGGCCATGGATGTAGCGCTCGACCATGACGGTGTCGCCATATTTCCAGTCGGACGAACCGATGACCTGCGGCGGATGCGACTGGCCTTCATGCACGATGACAACGCCGAAGCTCGAACCCTCATTGACCGGCTTGACCACATAGGGCGGCTTCATCGGGTGCTTGTTCTGGATGGCGAAGCGGCTGGCAACCTTCGATTCCGCCACCGCAATACCGGCGGCCTTGGCAACCTTCTTGGCCTGCTCCTTGTTCATGGCGAGTGCCGAGGCGAGCACGCCAGAATGGGTGTAGGGAATGGCCAGATATTCGAGGATGCCCTGGATGGTGCCGTCCTCGCCGAAAGGGCCATGCAGCGCGTTGAAGACAACATCAGGCTTGAGCACGGAAAGCACGGCGCCGACATCGCGCGCAACGTCAACGCGGGTAACCTGGTAGCCTTCATTCTCAAGCGCATCCGCACACGCCTTTCCCGAAGACAGAGACACGGGCCGCTCGGACGAGAATCCGCCCAGGAGGACAGCCACATGCTTGTTCTTCATTTCCCGTCATCCCTCTCACGGCGGGCCCGCAACCACGCATTCAGCGACCAGATAGAGTCCGAGTCTCCCGGCAGGTTGCCCCCCCAGACGGAAAACGCGGTCGACGCGTCGAACGACTCAAATCAGGAAACGCTTTAGGGCAGAGAATCAGAGAGTTGATTCGCTGGCAAGTGCTTATGATTCCGACAGATTCACTTTGTGAGAAAATGGCTGCGAAACCCGCGTCGCTGAGTCTTTGCAGCAACGGTTTCGCGCATTTTACGAGCGCGTTGAAGTTCATGCATCACATGAACTTCAGCTCCCGCTAAAGGAGCTGCCCGAGAAACTCCTGCACCGCATGACCGGGACGGAAATTGCCGAGGCGCTTGATTTCCCACTGCAGCCGGATGCCGGAATTTACAAGCACGCGGGCGCGCACCGTCTCGCCGAGATATTCGAGGTCGTAGCCTGTCGCGGTGCCGGTGTTGATCATGAAGTTGCAATGCATCGGCGACATCTGCGCGCCGCCGATCATCAGCCCGCGGCAGCCGGCCTTGTCGATCTCTTTCCAGGCCGACGTGCCTTCCGGATTCTTGAAGGTCGAGCCGCCGGTTTTCTCGCGGATCGGCTGCACCGTCTCGCGATGCGTCTGGACGGCGTCCATGGCCGCCTTGATCGCATCCTTCTCTTCCGGGACACCTTCGAAGATGGCGGAGGTGAAGATCAGCCCGGCAGGTGCTGCCGAGTGACGATAGGCATAGCCCATGTCCTGATTGCTGAGCGTGTGGAGATTGCCTTTGCGGTCGAGCGCCCGCACCTCGACGACGCGCTCGCGCGTCTCGACGCCATTGGCGCCGGCATTCATCCTGAGCGCGCCACCGATGGCGCCGGGAATGCCGTGGTAGAAATGAAAGCCGCCAATGCCGGCCTCATAGGCGACGGCAGCAACGCGCTTGTCTGGCGTCGCAGCACCCGCCTTGATACCTGTCGGCGAAATCACCTCGGCCTCGCCGAAGCCTTTGGCCGAAAGCCTGATGACGAAACCCGGAATGCCGCCATCGCGCACGAGCAGGTTCGAACCGACGCCGACGATGGTCAGCGGGACCTCCTCAGGCACGGCGCGCAGGAAAGTGGCAAGATCCTCTTCGTCCGCCGGCTGGAACAGCGCCTCGGCCAGACCGCCGGCGCGGAACCAGGTGATCTTGTCCATCTCGGCGTTGGGCGTCAGCCGGCCGCGCAGGCCGGCAAGCCGGTCGCCAAGTCTGTCGATCAGGTCCTGGCCGCGCATCATGAGACGGTACCGCCGAGTTCCCTGGGCAGCGCATAGGCCCATTGGGTGATGTTGCCGGCGCCGAGGAAAACGACGAAGTCGCCCGGTTTCGCCAGTTCGCGAATGACGGGCGCGATGGCCTCAGGACCGTCGATATGGCGCGCGTCACGGTGACCGCCGGAGCGGATGCGCGACACCAGCGCCTCGGAGGTTACGCCCTCGATCGGCTCTTCGCCCGCCGCATAGACCGGCGCCAGCATCACCGTGTCGGCATCGTTGAAGCAGACCGAGAATTCGTCGAACAGATCGCGGAGCCGGGTGAAACGATGCGGCTGCGCAATGGCGATGACGCGGCCCTTGGTGGCGCTGCGTGCCGCCTTCAGCACCGCCGTGATCTCGACCGGGTGGTGGCCGTAGTCGTCGAAGATTTCGACACCGTTCCACGAGCCGGTATGAGTGAAGCGGCGCTTGACGCCGGCAAAGGACGACAGCCCCTTCTTGATCGCCTCGGCCGACAGGCCGAGCTCATGCGCGACCGCGATCGCGGCGGTAGCGTTTGAGACGTTGTGGCGGCCGGGCATCGGCAGGCGCAGGTCCGATATCGTCTTGTGAACGCCGGTCTTGCGATCGCGGATCACCACGTCGAATTCGCTGGCAGCACCGGCCATGCGATGGTTGGTGAAGCGCACATCGGCCTGCGCGTTCTCGCCATAGGTGATGACGCGGCGATCCTCGATGCGGCTGACCAGCGCCTGCACCTCCGGATGGTCGGTGCACATCACGCCAAAGCCGTAGAACGGCACGTTCTCGACGAACTGGCGGAAGGCCTCGCGCACCTTGTCGAAGCTGCCATAGTGGTCGAGATGTTCGGGATCGATGTTGGTGACGACAGCGATTTCGGCAGGCAATTTGAGGAAGGTGCCGTCGCTCTCGTCGGCCTCCACCACCATCCACTCGCCATCGCCCATGCGGGCATTGGTGCCATAGGCGTTGATGATGCCGCCATTGATCACCGTCGGGTCGAGCCCGCCGGCATCGAGCAGCGTCGCCACCATCGAGGTCGTCGTCGTCTTGCCGTGCGTGCCGCCGATGGCGACGGCCTGGCGAAAGCGCATAAGCTCGGCCAGCATCTCGGCGCGGCGGACAATTGGCAGCAGCTTTTCGCGCGCGGCCTTCAGCTCCGGATTGGTCTTCTTGATCGCCGTCGACACCACCACGACTTCAGCGGCGCCGATATTCTCGGCCTTGTGGCCGACGAAACATTCGATGCCCTTGTCACGCAGCCGCTGAACATTGGCGCTGTCGGCCTGGTCGGAACCCTGCACCTTGTAGCCGAGATTGTGCAGCACCTCGGCGATGCCGCTCATGCCGATGCCGCCAATGCCGATGAAATGCACTAGGCCGATGGTCTGCGGCATCTTCATCAATGCGTCCCCTTCTTGAAATCCGAAACAGCTTTTTTGGACGCAATAGCCTCTGTGAGATCGGCGAGCAACCGTGCCGCGTCCGGCCTGCCGGCCGATTTCGCGCCGGCAGCCATGGCCGCCAGTCGTTCGGGATTCTCCATCAGCCCGCCAACCAGCACGGCGATGCGTTCTGGCGACAGCGAGGATTGCGGATGCACTTCGCCACCGCCGGCGGCCGCCAGCGCGGCTGCATTCGCTGCCTGGTCGTGGTCGAGCGCATAGGGATAAGGCACCAGCAGCGCCGGCCGGCCGATGACGGCGATTTCCGAGACCGTCGAAGCGCCGGAACGCGAAATCACCAGATGCGCCGCCGCCATGCGCTGCGCCATATCGGTAAAGAAGGGCGAGACTTCGACATGGACGCCAAGGGCCGCGTAGCCAGCCTTCACCCGCGCCACGTCATCGGCGCGCGCCTGCTGGGTGATCACCAGCCGCTTGCGTTGCGCCTCCGGCAAAAGTGCGATCGCCGCCGGCATGGCATCTGAAAAGAACTGCGCGCCCTGGCTGCCGCCGAAAACCAGCAACCGGAACGGCTCCTCCCCTTGGGAGACCGCATAGGGCGTCTTTGCCGCCTCCAGGATTGGCGGCCTGACCGGATTGCCTGTCGTCACCGTCTTGGCGCCTGTGGCACTTTCATCTTGCGGCAGGAAGCCGCCGGCAATGGCGTCGACGCGGCCGGACAGCGCCCGGTTGGCGCGGCCCATCACCGCATTCTGCTCATGGATCAGCGTCGGCACCTTGCGCCGTGTCGCGGCATAAAGCGGCGGCAAGGTCGGATAGCCGCCAAAACCGACAACCGCATCCGGCTTGATCCTGGCAATGACAGCCGAAGCCTGGCGCACGCCGCTCCAGATTTTCCACAACGCGCCAAGCAGCGCGACAGGGTTCTTCGAGCCCAACGTCGCCGACTGGATCGGATGGATGGCGGCGGCCGGGAAATGGCCGGCAAAGCGCTCTGCGCGGTCGTCCGTCGCCAGATGCACGCTCCAGCCGCGTTCGATCAGCTCATGCGCCAGCGCCTCGGCCGGAAACAGATGTCCGCCGGTTCCGCCTGCCGCGAGAAGAATGACACCCCGCGCCATATCACTCCGCCGGCACGGCGCGCTGCGACAGGGCAAAGCCCAGCTGCTTGCGCTTTTCCGGTCGCTTGCGCGTCAACGCCAGCACCATGCCCATCGAGATGGCAATGGCGATCTGCGAGGAGCCGCCATAGGAGATGAAAGGCAGCGTCATGCCCTTGGCTGGCATCAGCTGCAGGTTGACGCACATGTTGATGACCGACTGCAGGCCGAACACCGTGACAAGGCCGCCAACGGCATAGCGGGTGAAATCGTCATGTTCCTTCAGTGCCGTGCTGAGGCCGCGCAGCACGATGAAGGCAAAGATCGACATGATGAAGAAGCACATGATCAGGCCGAACTCCTCGCCGGCGACCGAAAACACGAAGTCGGCATGGGCGTCCGGGATGACGCGCTTGACCGTGCCCTCGCCCGGCCCGACGCCGAACCAGTGGCCGTTGATCAGCGCCTCGCGGCCCATATCGACCTGGAAGGTGTCGCCCTCGCCGGTCAGGAACTTGTCGATGCGGGCTGCGACGTGCGGGAACACCGTGTACGCCGCAAACAGGCCGCTGGCGCCGGTGATGCCAAGCGCGATGATCCACAACCATGGCAGGCCGGCCATGAAGAACATGACGCCCCAGGTGCCGGTCACCAGCATGGTCTGGCCGAGATCGGGCTGCGCCACCAGAAGCGAGATGACCAGGATCAGGAGCAGCATGGCAAACAAATTGCCCGGAATGTCGGGCTGACGCTTGTGTTCGGCAAACAGCCAGGCGCAGACGATGACGAAGGCGGGCTTAAGGAACTCCGACGGCTGGATCGACATGCCGACGAAGGACACCCAGCGCCGCGCGCCTTTCACCTCGACGCCGATGTAGAGCACGGCCACCATCAGCACCAGCATGATGCACAATATGACCAGCGCCATGCGCCGGATCTGCCGCGATTCCAGGAACGACACCGCCAGCATCACACCGAGCGCCGGCACGGTGAAGATGATCTGCCTGGTGGCGAAGTGGAAACTGTCGAGGCCGATGCGTTGGGCCACCGCCGGACTTGCCGCGAAGGAGAGCACGATGCCCAGCCCCATCAGCGACAGGAACGCCGCCAGGAACCAGCGATCGATCGTCCACCACCAGGTTGCAACCGGGCTTTTGTCGAGACGGCTTTGCATTATCGTGCCCCTCCGATGGGTTTGACGCCATCTATAGCGCTCGCAGCTTGCCTGAAGGCTTCGCCGCGAACTTCGAAATTCTTGAACTGGTCGAAACTGGCGCAGGCGGGTGACAGCAGCACCACCACCTCGCCGCTATCGTCTTTCGCCGCATCCTGGGCGGCATGGTCGACCGCGGCGGCCAGCGTGCCCGAGATCTCGTAGGGCACGGCCTCACCCAGCGTCGCCGAGAAGGCGGGCGCCGCTTCGCCGATCAGATAGGCCTTGGCGATGCGCGGGAAGAAACCGCGCAGCGGTTCGATGCCGCCTTCCTTGGGCAGGCCGCCGGCAATCCAGTAGATGCGCGGGAAGCTCGACAGCGCCGGTGCCGCCGCATCGGCATTGGTCGCCTTGGAATCGTTGACGAACAGCACGTGATCCTTGCGGCCGACCTGCTCCATGCGATGCGCGAGGCCTGGGAAGCTTTCCAGCCCTGCCTGGATATCGCCGAGGCTCAAGCCCACCTTGAGGCAGGCTGCGACCGCTGCCAGCGCGTTCTGCGCATTGTGCTGGCCGCGCAGCGAACCGATGCCTTCGAGGAAGGCGACGCGGCTGTAGCGGCCATGCACGGCTTCCATCAGGTCGGAGCCTTCGGCGAAATAGCCGTCGGTCAGCGGCAGCCGCTTGGAGATGCGGATCACCTGCCTGCCCGCCCGCTCCAGCCGGTCGGCGATCTGCGCGCACCAGCTGTCGTCGACGCCGACGATGGCCATCTCGCTGCCGGCCACCAGCCGCTCCTTGATCGAAGCGTAGTGCTGCATGGTGCCGTGGCGGTCGAGATGGTCGGGCGTCAGATTGAGCAGGATGCCGGCCGTCGGATTGATCGAGGGCGCCAGATCGATCTGGTAGGAGGAGCATTCGACGACATAGTGCCGGTCGGGCTGCGGCGGATCGAGCGTCATGATGGCGCGGCCGATATTGCCGCCCATCTGCGTGTCGCGGCTTGCCGATTTGAGGATATGCGCCGTCAGCGCAGTGGTCGTCGACTTGCCGTTGGTGCCGGTGATGGCAATGAAGGGCGCTGTCGGTGCGCGCAAAGTCCGTTCGCGGCAGAACAATTCGATGTCGCCGATCACCTCGACGCCGGCGCCACGCGCCAGTTCCACCGTCCAATGCGGCTTGGGATGCGTCAGCGGCACGCCGGGCGACAGCACGAAGGCCGAGAACTTCGCCCAGTCGGCGCCGCGCAGATCGGCGGTCGCAATGCCCTGTCCTGCAGCCTTGGCGACGCTGTCGGGATTGTCGTCCCAGGCCAGCACGTCGGCCCCGCCTTCTATCAGCGCGCGCGCCGTGGCGATCCCCGAGCCACCGAGCCCGAAGAGCGAAACGCGTTTGCCCGAAAAGGATGCGGCAGGGATCAAGCGGGTTCCTATCTCAGCTTGAGGGTCGACAGGCCGACCAGCGCCAGAATGACGGCGATGATCCAGAAGCGGATCACCACCTGGCTTTCGGTCCAGCCGAGCTTTTCGAAATGATGGTGGATCGGCGCCATCAGGAAGACGCGCTTGCCGGTCATCTTGAAGTAGCCGACCTGGATGATGACCGACAGGATTTCCACGACAAACAAACCGCCAACGATGACCAGCACGATCTCATGCTTGGTGGCGACCGCGACCGTGCCGATCAGACCGCCCATGGCCAGCGAACCGGTATCGCCCATGAAGATTGCCGCCGGCGGCGCGTTGAACCAGAGGAAGCCGAGGCCGGCGCCGATGACGGCGCCAAGCACGACCGCCAGTTCGCCGGTGCCGGGCACGAAATGGATCTGCAGATATTCGGCGAACACCGCATTGCCGGAGAGATAGGCGATGACGCCGAAGGACGCTGCCGCAATCATGATCGGCACGATGGCCAGCCCGTCGAGGCCGTCGGTCAAATTCACCGCATTGCCGGCGCCGACGATGACGAAGCAGGAGAACGGCACGAAGAACCAGCCGAGATTGATGATGAATTCCTTGGCGAAGGGGAAAGTCAGCGACGACGAGAACGGCGCCTGGCCATTGTGCATGATCACCCAGGCGGCGATGCCGGCGATGACGAATTCCAGCGCCAGCCGCGCCTTGCCGGAAAAGCCCAGATGCGACTGCTTCGTCACCTTGAGATAGTCGTCGTAAAAGCCGATCGAGCCGAAGCCCAGCGTCACCAGAAGCACCACCCAGACATAGATCGAGGACAGGTTCGCCCACAGAAGCGATGAGCCGACGATGCCGCACAGGATCATCAGCCCGCCCATGGTCGGCGTGCCGGCCTTCTTGAAATGCGTCTGCGGCCCATCGGCGCGGATCGGCTGACCCTTGCCTTGCCTGAGCCTGAGCGAGTTGATGATGGTCGGCCCGAAGATGAAGACGATCAGCGCCGAGGTGATCAGCGCCCCGCCGGTGCGGAAGGTGATGTAGCGGAAGACATTGAAGACCGAGACCTTGTCCGCAAAATCGACGAGCAATGTAAACATGCGATTCCGTCCCCCGGAACTAGTTCTGTTTCGTGCCTGCGGCTTCCGCCGGATATTTGCCGAGCAAGGCCTCGACCAGTTTTGAAAAGCCGATGCCTTTCGACGATTTGATCATCACCACGTCGCCGGCCTTCAGTGTCGACAACAGCAGCGGTTTCAATTCCTCAACGCCGGCGCGGTATTCCGTTTTGATCTCGTCGGGCAGTATATCGGCCAGCGCCCGCATTTCCGGGCCGCCGAGAAAGACCGTATTTGTCCCTGTACCGACGATCAGTTCGGCAAGGTCGGCATGCAGCTTGGCCGAATGGTCGCCGAGTTCGAGCATATCGCCCAGCACGGCAATGCGCCGGCCGTCGTCCGTGACAGGTGTGGCGTTGAGCAGCGCCATGGCAGCAGCCATCGATGCCGGATTGGCGTTGTAGCTCTCGTCGATCAAGGTGATCGGTCCCTTGGGGTGGCGCAACACATGGCGCTTGCCTCGGCCGCGTTCGGCCGAGAGATCGGCCAGCGCCTCCGCCGCCTTGCCGACATCAGCTTCAACGAGATGCACCGCGCCAAGCACGGCCAATACGTTCTGCACCATGTGACGGCCGGGTGCGCCGATGCGCGCTATGACATCCTGCCCGCCGATCCTGGCGGTGATGTCGGAATGATCGGCATGCAGCTCGCATTTGGTAAGCTTGTAGGTCGAGCGGGCATTTTCGCCGAAGCCGAAGACATGTTCGACGCCGGCGGCGCGCGCCATCTTGTCGAGCAGCTTCCAGCGCGCATCGTCGCGGTTGAGCAAGGCAGCGCCGCCGGGCTCGATGCCTTCAAAAATCTCGGCCTTGGCCTTGGCGATCTCGTCGAGATTTCTGAAGAAGCCGAGATGGGCGGCGGCAATCAGCGTGACGATGGCGACATGCGGCCGGACCATCTTGACCAACGGCCGGATTTCGCCGGGATGGTTCATGCCGATCTCGAACACGGCGTAGTCGCAATCGTCGGGCATGCGCGCCAGCGTCAGCGGCACGCCCCAGTGATTGTTGAACGACTGCGCCGAGGCATGCACCTTGCCGACGGCCGACAGCACATGGCGCAACGCTTCCTTGGTCGTGGTCTTCCCAGCCGAACCGGTCACCGCGATGATTTTCGCGTTCGAACGGGCGCGTGCGGCGACGCCCAGCTTTTCCAATGCGGCAAGAACATCCTGCACCACGATCATCGGCGCCGTCAGCCGGCCGAGCGCCGGCAATTTTCCCTCAGCGACAACCAGCACACCGGCGCCGGCCTTGATCGCCGCTGTCGCGAAATCATGGCCGTCCATCGCCTCGCCCTTGATGGCGAAGAAAGCGTCGCCGGGCTGCAGGCTGCGGCTGTCGATCGAAATCCCCGAAATGCTCTCCGGCATCGTCCCGATAGGCCGTCCGCCCATGGCGTCGACCAGCGCTTCGGAAGTCCAGAGCGCGCTCATGCGGCCCGCTCCTGCAACGCAGAACGGACTTCCTCATGATCGGAGAACGGCAACGTCTCGGCGCCGATGGTCTGGCCTTCTTCATGGCCTTTGCCGGCAACGATCAGCGTATCGCCGGCTTTGAGCATGGCAACCGCCTCGTGAATCGCCTTGCGGCGGTCGCCGATCTCGATGGCGCCGGGTGCTGCAGCCAGGATGGCGGCGCGGATGGTTTCCGGCACTTCCGAGCGCGGATTGTCGTCGGTGACGATTGTGATGTCGGCAAGTCGCGTGGCGATCTCGCCCATGATCGGCCTTTTGCCCCGGTCACGATCGCCGCCGCAGCCGAACACCACGATGACGCGGCCGGTGGTGAACGGCCGCACCGCAGCCAGCACGTTTTCCAGGGCATCGGGCTTATGAGCATAGTCGACATAGACCGGTGCGCCATTGGCGGTGGCGCCGACGAGGTCGAGCCGGCCCGGCGCGCCCTGAAGTTTCTCCAATGCCATCAAGGCCTTGGCGACAGGTGTTCCAGTCGAAATAGCCAATCCCGCCGAAACCAGGGCGTTGGCGATCTGGAAGTCTCCGGCCAGCGGCAGGTCGATCTCGTACAGCACACCGTCGGCTTCAACCTCGGCGCGCTGGCGGTGACGCTCGTGCTCGACCCGCTTCAGGCGGAGGAAATCGCCATGGCGACCGACCGTCAGTACCTTGAGCCCGGCGGCCTGTGCGGCCTGGATCGTCGGCGCGGACCAGGCATCGTCGGCAAAGATAACGGCCGGCGCGGCTTTCGGCAGCAGCGTGTCGAACAGGCGCAATTTGGCGCGATGGTAGTCCTCAACCGTCGGATGATAGTCCATATGGTCGCGGCCGAGATTGGTGAAGCCGCCGGCGGCGAGCGTCACGCCGTCGAGGCGGCGCTGGTCTAGACCGTGGCTGGAAGCCTCCATCGAGGCATGGGTAACGCCAGCCTCGGCCAATTCCTTGAGCAGCAGGTGCAAAGCCACCGGATCGGGCGTGGTCAGCGAGCCATAGTCGTTCCGGCCCGGCGCCACCACGCCGGTGGTGCCGATCGACGCGGCGGCAAAGCCGGCCTGCTCCCAGATCTGCCTGACGAAAGCGGCAACCGACGTCTTGCCGGCAGTGCCGGTGACCGCGACCATGGTCTCAGGCTGCCTGCCGAAGAAACTCGCCGCGCTCAGCGCCAGCGCCAGGCGTGGGTCTTCAACCGTGAGAACCGGAACAGACAGGCCGGTGGCTACACTGGACTTGCCCACGATAACAGCCGCCGCGCCGCGCTTTGCCGCATCAGCGGCAAAGGCAGCGCCATCCGCCTTGCTGCCGGCGAGCGCGAAAAAGACGACGCCAGGCTTTACCTGACGGGAATCCGACGAAAGTCCGGTTACCTCCACATCGCGGGAAGCTGTTCCCTCGACAGGCAGGATACCGGCTAAATCTCTAAGGTGCATCGAACCCCGTTCATCGCAACAAAATAGCGCGCAGTTGCCGGCGCGCCCCAAGAATCACTGATAGGAAACCAGCGTTGCACCATTTTCATGGCTGAAATCTGGCTTCACGCCAAGCATGGCGGCTGCCCGCCTGATGATGTTTCCGGCCATGACGCCCGCATTGTTGGCGGCGACGTCGGTCATCCCGGGCTTTTCCGGGTGCGGAGCGTCGGCGATCGTAAACACCAGATATTGTGGATCGTCCATCGGGAAGGCGGCGACGAAGGTGTTGAAATTCAAATCCTTGGAGTAGCGGCCGTTGATGACCTTCTCGGCCGTTCCGGTCTTGCCGCCAACGCGGTAGCCGGGGGTCCTGGCGTTTCTTGCAGAGCCCTTCTCGGCATTGAGCGAGTAGAGGTAGCGCATGCCCTCCACAGTCTTTTCGCTGACCACTCTTTTGGCCACCGCCATGGCGTCCTGCTCGCTGCGGACCAGGAAAGTCGGCGGAATCAGATAGCCCTGCATCAGCGCCGCGCAGCCAACCGCGGCCTGCAGCGGTGTCGTAGACACGCCATGGCCGAAGGCGATGGTGTAGGAGTTGACCTGTTTCCAGACCTTCGGCTCGGTCGGGCGGGCGACTTCAGGCAGTTCGGTCTGCATCCTGTCCAAAAGGCCAAGGCGATGCAGGAATTCGCGGTGCGCCTCGATGCCGACCATTTCGGCCTCACGGGCCGATCCGATGTTGGAGGAGTAGAGGAACACTTCCGGCAATGACAGCACGCGGTTCTTGCCATGGAAATCGTGGATGGCCTGATGGCCGACACGGATCGGGCGAGACGCATCGAAACGGCTGTTCATGTTGGCCTTGCCGGAATCGAGCGCCATGGCCGAGGTAAAGCTCTTGAAGGTCGAGCCCATCTCGTAGAGACCGGCCGACATGCGGTTCAGCCGGTCCTTGTCCTGTGCATTAAAGGGATTGTTCGGATCGAAATCCGGCACCGAGGCCATCGCCACCACTTCGCCGGTCTTGATGTTGAGCACGACGGCGCCGGCGCCCATGGCGCGATAGCGTTCGAGGCCGGCGGAGATCTCGTCGCGCACCACATGCTGGACGCGCAGATCGATCGACAGCTGCACCGGCTTCAAATCCTTGGCGATCGCAAGGCCCGAGGCCTGCAGGTCGCTCAAGCCCTGCTCGTCAATGTACTTCTCCATGCCGGAGATGCCCTGATTGTCGATGTTGGTGAGACCGACAATGTAGGATGAGGTCACGCCGGCCGGATAGAAGCGGCGCTTTTCGGTGCGAAAGCCGATGCCGGGAATGCCGAGCTGCATGATGTCGGCCTGCTGCCTCGGCGTCAGCTGCCGCTGCAGCCAGACGAAGCCTGCGCCGCTCTTCAGCTTGTGATAGGTCTGCTCGTAGTCGATATCAGGCAGAATGCTCGACAGTTTTTCGATCGCCTCATCGGCATCGACGATGCGGCGCGGTTCGGCAAACAGCGACGCCGTCTTGATGTCGGTCGCCAGCACTTCACCGTTGCGGTCGACGATATCGGGCCGCGAAGCGGTGACCCGGCTCTGCGGCCCGTTCGACAGGTCAGGATTCTGGAAGCCGAGATAAACCAACCGCCCGGTTATGACCGAATAGATGCCGAAGAACACCGCCATGGTCATCACGATGCGGGTCTTGGCCTTGCCGCCGGTCGCCTTGCGCGCGCCCTCGACGACGATGGAGCCGTCCTCACCGGTTCGTGTGCGGCGCTTCAGCAGCCCACCGATCTTCGGAAGTTTGGCCCTGATTGGAAACCCGATGGTCATTGGACGATGGCTCCGGTCACCACGGGATCCTTGCCGGCTGGTCCTTTGCCGGAGTTGTCGGCCATGCCGCCAAGTTGTTGCGACGACAGATCCTCGATGTTGAGCGGCTTTGCCGGCAGGTCGTCGAGCCCGACGATCTGGCGTGCGCCGACCGGTTCGAGTTCGAGCTGCGATTTGTAGGTTTCAGCCAGCTTTTGCAGCCGCGACGGCTGGGTCAGCAGGCTCCAGTCGGCCTTGAGCAGGTCGATCGTGTCCTCCTCGTAGCGGATCTGCGCCTCGATCTTCTGCACCGCGGCCTGTTGTTCCTCGGCCTCGCGCTTGGTCTTGTAGGTCAGGGCCGCGGCCGAGACCATGATGGCGATCAGGACTATGTCGCTGGTTCGAAACAAGTGTTCACCTCTCTCGCGGCGCCTGGATGCCGGGAAGCTTTGGAAGGCCGAAAATCGAAAGATCACTCGCGCGCGCCGGCGCCTCGGTGCGGATCGCAGCGCGCAACCTGGCCGAGCGCGCTCGCGGATTGGCAGCGACTTCGGCATCGCCCGCCGTCACGCCGCCGCCAGCCTTGCTGAAGGTCGCGGTGCGCGCATGCGCCTCGGGCAAATGACGTGAGCCGGTGGCGACGTCGGCGCGGTCGGCTATGAAGCGCTTGACGATGCGATCTTCCAGCGAATGGAACGTCACCACGGCAAGCCGCCCGCCGGGCTTCAAGACCCGCTCGGACGCCACAAGGGCCTTGGCCAACTCGCCCAGCTCGTCATTGACGAAAATGCGCAGCGCCTGGAAGACGCGGGTAGCAGGATGAATCTTGTCCTTCGGCGCGCGGCCCATATGCGTCTCGATGGCATCGGCGAGATCAAGCGTACGCTCGAACAGGCGTTTTTCGCGACGCGCCTCGATCATGCGGGCAATGCGGCCGGCATTACGCTCTTCGCCGAGGAAGCCGAAGATGCGGGCAAGGTCGCCCATCTTGAATGAATTGACGACGTCGGCAGCACTCAAGCCGGCCTGCGCCATGCGCATGTCGAGCGGGCCGTCGGCGCGAAACGAAAAGCCGCGCTCGGCCTGATCGACCTGCATGGAGGAAATGCCGATGTCGAGCACCACGCCGTCAGCGCTTTCGACCTGCTCGTCCAACGTCGAGAACGGCGCCTGCACCAGTCTCAGCCTGCCGTCCGATTGCTGCTCCAGGCTGCGCCCGGCGGCAATGGCATCGGGATCGCGATCGATTGCCACCACCGAGGCGCCGCTCGCCAGGATCGCCTTGGTGTAGCCGCCGGCGCCGAACGTGCCGTCGATGATCACATCGTCGGCTGTGGGCGCGAGCGCTTCCAGCACTTCGGCAAGGAGGACCGGAATGTGGCGGACCGGTCCGCCAACGGCGCTGAGATCATCGCCGTGATCCGCCATCATTCCGGCCGCTCCCCAGCCTTGGCCTCGTGAGCCTTCGTCCCCTGCCGAAGCTGCAAAAGCCTGGCGCGCGCCTGCGCTCCATAGGCGGCAAGCCGCCCCGGTTCCCAAACTTGAAAGAAATTGCCGCGGCCGACAAAGGCCACTTCGCTCGTGATGCCCGTATGCTCGCGGATGAAATCGCTCATCGTGATGCGGCCGTCCTGGTCGAGTTTCAGGAACGTCCCGTCGCCATGGCAGAAGAACGACATGTCGTCCGCAGTCTGCAGGAAAGGGTCTTCCACCGCGATGCGCTGCTCGTAGCGGTCGAGCAAATCGAGCCCGCCGACATCCATCGCAGGCACGTCCAGACCGCGCAGCGCGTAGAGTTCCGAATAGCCACGCTTCTGCACGACCGCGCGGAAATGCGCCGGAACGGAGACCCGCCCCTTCGCATCGATCCTGTTCACCGCGCTTGACAGAAACCGGTCCATTGCACGCTACAGCCGCTTCCGCCGCCGCACCCCTCTCCATGTTTTCGTCCGCGCCGTTGCAGCGCGTTCCCTGCCGAAAATCCGCTTCGCTCCCAACGGTAAAACCCCGCAAACGCACAGCCGCCGCGGCTGGCCGATTGGCGCACGCTTTACCCTGACGCGGAACGAAGGCTTTGGTATCGAAATGGGATATCATGGGGCACTATGGGCGTCAACGGGATCAGGCTTCACAAACGTGCGCGCCACAACCCGTGAGAGTGGCCATGGCACCACTCCCGTCTTTATCCTCCATTAAGCCTAACGAAGCGTTTAGAGTGGCTTGGCCCAACCGGAGGCGACTTGCCGCCCGCCGCCGCCGCGCATAGCGTCATGCGTCTTTCCCGCTCAGCAACAAGGTTTGATATTCATGTCCGAAACAGCCAGGTTACGCGCGGCCTCCCTTGTCCATTTGCGTCGCGACGGACTTGCCAAAGGCGATCCCATCCCGCTGCCGCTGACCATGGCCGCCATTTTCCACAACCCGGGCGATGGCGCCGGCTACAGTCAGTACGGCCGTTACAGCAACGCCACCTGGGATGCGGTCGAGCACATGCTGGCGCATCTCGAAGACGCGCCTTGCGTAGGCTTCCCCTCGGGAATGGCTGCGATCTCGGCGGTGTTTTTCGGACTGCTGAAAACCGGTGATCGCGTTCTGCTGCCTTCGGACGGCTATCACGCCACACGCGCGCTGGCCGAGCGTTTCCTGAAGCCGTTCGGCGTCGCCTATGATCTCAGGCCGACATCGACCTTTCTCGACGGCGGCTTCGACGGCTATCGGCTCGTCTACATCGAAACCCCTTCAAACCCGCGACTGGACATCTGCGACATCGCGGCCGTTGCCGAAGCCGCTCACCGAGCGGGTGCTGTGGTCGTCGTCGACAACACAACGATGACGCCGTTCGGCCAACGCCCGCTCGATCTCGGCGCCGACGTCGTCGTTGCTGCCGACACCAAGGCGGCCAATGGCCATTCCGATGTGCTGTTCGGCCATGTCGCCAGCCGCAATCCAGACATCATCGCCGCCGTCACCAACTGGCGCGAGATGGCGGGCGGCATTCCCGGCCCGTTCGAAGCCTGGCTGGTGCATCGTGGGCTGGAGACGCTGGATGTGCGGTTCGACCGCATGTGCACTTCGGCGGAGCTGATCGCGAAGCGCCTGAAAAGCCATCGCGCCGTGAGCGGTCTGCGTTACCCCGGGCTGGAGGGCGACCCCTCGCACAATCTCGCCCGCGCCCAGATGGAGCGTTTCGGTTTTCTCGTCTCCTTCGAACTCGCGTCGGCTGACAAGGCCGAGGATTTCATCAACAACTGCACGCTGATGCAGGCCGCGACGTCCTTCGGCGGCGTCCACAGTTCGGCTGAGCGACGCGCCAAACGCGGCGACGCCGTGCCGCCCGGCTTCGTGCGCCTGTCCGTGGGTTGCGAGCCGGTGGAAGAACTGTGGCAAGCGATTGAGGCATCGCTGGGCAAGATTGGGGCTTGAGGCGCTCGCTCAGGAGATAAGATCGTCGGCCCCAATATCTCGCCTGCCGTGCAAGACACGAACAATCTCGATCGCGTCTTCGCCGACGCGGTACAAAGTGAGATATTCGCCGACGATCAGATGACGAATGCCAAGCGCGATATCGTCGCGCGGCGCGCCTGAGAAAGGGTGCAAGGTGAGGAGTGTCCAGCGCCTTTCCAAGGCGTTCACGAGGCGCATGGCTGCCTTTGGGCTATGCTCCGCAACGTAGTCACCGATGCCTTCGACATCTGATATGGCTTGAGGAAGCAGCCGATATTTCACTCGTCCGAGCCTGCAGCTTCCGACATCTTCTGATATTTGGCTCGCAGCCGATCCATGAATGGCGGGCCATCCACCGCCGGTCCGCTGTCGATCCCTTCTTGCACCAGCTTACGCAATTCCTCGACCGTGTAGCCGAGCAGGTCGCGGCGGTCTTTCCATTGCCGCAGCGCATCACGGATGACTTCGCTGGCCGAGGCATATTCGCCGGCGGCCACGACATCGTCGACTGCTGCCGCCAGTTCCGGCGAAAGCGTGATGCTGCGTTTGTCGACATGACCCATTTTGCGCTCCTGATCCATCCACCATCACCATGGTACGATTTAATCGCACCAGCTTCAAGAACGCGGTCGGCAGGTCCCGGCAGTTGAATCAGTTGATGAGCCGACTGAATCGACAGGCGCACCCGAGGGCGCAACCTGTTGATCTCAATGGATCTTCGATATCGCGGAGAAATGCCAGCTGGCCTGTAAGCCGGGTTTTGTATGGCCCTCGCCCCTTGCGGGGCGAGAACGTGGCGGCCATTCATCTTGGACGCATGTTGCCATGCGCCTCACGCAACCTACCCGGACGGTGAGCCGGAAACAGCCCTCGAAGGTTTCCCCTCGCACCGTCCCTATTCGGTCTTGCTCCCGGTGGGGTTTACCGTGCCGCTCCTGTTGCCAGTCGCGCGGTGGGCTCTTACCCCACCCTTTCACCCTTACCCCGATAGATCGGGGCGGTTTGCTTTCTGTGGCACTTTCCCTGGGGTCGCCCCCGCCGGCCATTAACCGGCACCGTGTCTCCATGGAGCCCGGACTTTCCTCACCCGCAGCCTTTCGGCTTTGCGGGTGCGGCCGCCCGGCCAGCTGGCAGGGCGTATAAAGAGGTTCGCGTTCCAAAACGCAAACGAAAAAGCAGACTTATGCCGGCGATCCCAGTGCCGCCATCTGCACCTTGACCTTGCCGCAATAGGCGGCCGACACAGGGTTCATCCGCGTCGCGGCATGGCCGGCATTGTATTTCAGGATCGTGCCGCAGGTCGTGCCGCCACCGAGATTGCGCGCCATGGCGAGATACTTCATGCCGTATTTGATGTTGGTGTCGGGATCGAACAGGCCTTTGGTGGAACCGCTATAGCCCATCATCCGCGCCGTTGCCGGCTTGATCTGCATCAGGCCGATTTCGCCGGCGCTGCCAACGATGTTGGGGCGATAGTTGCTCTCGATCTTGATGACTGCCTTGGCCAGCGACACCGGCACGCCTTCGGCGGCGGCATAGCGGGCAATGATCGCCGAATATTGGCCACCGAAAGCGGCAGCTGCTGTTGACTCCGCAGCGGTGCTTGGGCGGATCGAGGCGGTCGTTGTCAGGTCGACGCCCTTCCTGTTGCGCTTGAAATGCCTCTTGGCCGTGGCTTTTCTGGCTTTCACCACGGCAGCTTTGCGCACTTTCACGGTGGTTGCCTTTTTGGCTTTCGGGCTCGCTTTCGTAGCGGCTTTGGCGGGTGCGGTAACGAAGCCTTGGTCTGCCCTCGGGCCGAGTGGCGCAGCATCGGCCGCACCGAAGGCAAAAGTCATCACGCCGGCAGCAATAGCTGCCGTTACAACGGTCAATTTCTGCATTTGATCCTGTTCTGTCTGGGCCGCGCGAAGATGTTCGCGCAGCAACGCCTAATCAATATCGGGACTTCCGGGGGGATGAAGGCCTGATAACTTGCACGCAACGCCTTTGAGGGTCGAATTGGTGTCGAACAAGGCGAGGCAATTCACTTTGAGTGACAAGTTGTAACTTAAGGACCCGGGGAAAGACTATTTGGACGAGACTGCCCTAAGGGAAGTCAGCAGGCTTTGCAGCGTGCTAGAGGTCGAGCCATCAGCGATGCCATCCACCAGCCGCGGTCGGAAATGCCGCTGAAAAGCTTCGACGACGATTTCCGTCTGGCGGTCGAAGACACCTGATATCTCCACGCCATAGCCATAGAGCGCCAGCATCGACTGCAACGCCTCTACCTCGGCGCCGGCATCGCCGACTTTCAGCGCCGCACCGCGCCGGACCGGCGCCGCAGGCACGAGATGGCCGACTCCCGCTGCAAACAGCGCTTTCCAGGGAAACTTCTCGCCCGGGTCGATCTTGCGCCCCGGTGCGATGTCGGAATGGGCGAGCACTCTTTGCGCCGCAATCGAATGCCGCCCGATGATCCCCTTGCAGAGACCAACTACGGCTTCGATCTGCCGGCGGGGGAAACCTGGATAGCCGAGCGTATGGCCTGGATTGACGATTTCAATGCCAACCGAACAGGAATTGATGTCGGTGCGCCCGAACCATGAGCTCTTGCCGGCATGCCAGGCGCGGTCGCTCTCGCGCACCATCTGGACGATGCGGCCGTCTTCGTGGACGAGATAGTGCGACGAAACCTCGCTTGCCGGATCGCACAGCCAGGCTTCGGCGGCAGACCCTGTCGCCATGCCAGTATAGTGCAGCACGACCATGTCGGGCCTGAGCGTCTCGCGCCGCGGGCCGAAATTCGGCGATACCCTGACCTCCGCGCCTTGCTGGTCGGGCAGGAAGCCGCTCATGCGTGCCTGAGGCCCCGCTCGATCATCTCGTAGGCCGCGTTGATCGCCGCGACCCTGGTCGTGGCGATCTTGATGAATTCCTGCGGCAGGCCGCGCGCGATCAGCCGGTCCGGATGATTGTCGGAGACCAGCTTGCGATACCGCTTCCTGACTTCCTCGAATGGCTTGCCGCGCTCGATGCCGAGCACGATGTAGGGATCGCCGGCGCCGAGATTGACATGCCTGGCCATGATCGCTTCGTAGTGCGCCTCGTCGATGCGGAATATCTGGGCAATGCGATGCAGGAAAATGCCTTCGCGCTCATGCACCACCCCGTCGGCCTTGGCGATGTGGAACAGGCCGTCAAGTATGTCTTCCAGCATCAGGCAGTTGGAGTGGCCCGAGCCGCACAGTTGCGCCATGCGCTGGGCATAGGTCTCGAAGCCGGCAACGTCCCGCTTGGCCAGGTCGTAAAGCCGCGCCACATTGCGGGTCTGGTCCCTCGGCACATCGAAGATTTCCTGGAACGCACGCACCTCGTTCTGGGTGACGATGCCGTCGGCCTTGGCCATCTTGGCCGACAGCGCAATCATCGCCACCGAGAAGGCAACCTGCTTGCGCAGTTCGGCGTCACCGGAGAAAACAGTGCGCACGGCCTCGACCACTTCGGCGACGCCTGAAGTGGTCGAAGATGAAACGCGGGTGATGAACTCGCCGAGGCGATCCCAAATCGACATGAGCGCTTATTAGGGCCGCCGGGCACTGCTATCAAGCCAAGACAGTGCCGCAGGGTGGATCGATTTAACGCAAGCGGCCGACGCGCCAGATCGTAAAATCGAAGGAATTAGCCAGCCTCGGCCCGCCAAACCGCGGGATAGCCCTAAACGCAGGAAGGCCGGCGCAAAGCCGGCCTCCTGTCTCGTCACATCAAAGTGACCCTAAACTGCTACTGCGCGGGGGCGGCAGGAGCAGGTGTTGCCGGAGCCGGTTCAGCAGGCTTCGGTGCATCCGGTGTCGCCGGCTGCATCGGCTGGTCGGCGGCTGGCGGATTGGTGCTCTGGGTGGTGGTGTTATCCGTGCCACTGTCGCTGCAGGCGGCAACGCCGAACAGGGCCAAAGCGGAAACGGAAGCAAGAATGAGCTTTTTCATAACATCTCTCCTTCAACACACGCTCACGTTGCGGTGAGCGCTCGGAGAGAAAATGCGTCAGATGGCCATGAGTTTCGTAACGTTGCGTTTCCTGATGTAACATCCAGGCAGCGATTGCAGCCTGAGCGACGGCATTCTAACAGTCCAAAACCAAATAAAATGCCGGAGCCGAGCCGTGGACAAGAAATGGGACTTTTGGATCGATCGCGGCGGCACCTTCACCGACGTGATCGGGCGCGACCCGGACGGCGGGTTGCATCCCAGGAAACTCCTTTCGGAAAATCCCGAGGCTTACCCTGATGCGGCCATAGCCGGCATCCGCGAGTTGCTGGGGCTGAAATCCGGTGCCGCCATCCCGTCAGGCCTGATCGGCGACATCAAGATGGGCACCACCGTCGCTACCAATGCGCTGCTGGAGCGCAAAGGCGACCGTGTGCTGCTGCTCATCACCAAGGGCTTTCGCGACGCACTGAAGATCGCCTATCAGGCGCGGCCGGATATCTTCGCCAAGGAGATCATCCTTCCCGAACAACTTTATGAGCGGGTCATCGAGATCGACGAGCGCGTGCGCGCCAATGGCGATGTCGACCGCCTGCTCGACATCGCCGCCTGCCGTCCCGCCATCGAACAGGCGAAGGCCGACGGCATCGACGCGGTAGCCATCGTCTTCATGCATGCCTGGAAATATCCCGATCACGAAAAGGCGGTGGCGAAAGTCTGCCGCAAGATCGGCTTTTCGCAGATTTCGGTCAGCCACGAAGTCTCGCCGCTGATCAAGCTGGTCGGCCGCGGCGACACCACCGTGGTCGACGCCTATCTGTCGCCGATCCTGGCGCGCTATGTGCAAAGGGTGGCGGGAGAGCTGGGCGCCGTCTCACTGGCGCCTCAGTCTGTCACGCCCCCCTCTGCCCTGCCGGGGATCTCCCCCACGAGGGGGGAGATCGGCCAATCCCCTCGCCTGATGTTCATGATGTCGTCGGGCGGGCTCACCGCCGCCGACATGTTCCAGGGCAAGGATGCGCTGCTGTCGGGGCCTGCCGGCGGCGTCGTCGGCATGGTCGAGACCGCGAAGCTTGCCGGCTTCGAAAAAGTCATCGGCTTCGATATGGGCGGGACTTCGACCGATGTCGCCCACTATGACGGCGACTATGAACGCGCCTTCGATACCGAAGTTGCCGGCGTGCGCATCCGCGCGCCGATGATGCGCATCCACACTGTCGCCGCCGGCGGCGGTTCGATCCTGCACTATGAAGCCGGCCGTTTCCGCACCGGGCCGGATTCCGCCGGCGCCAATCCCGGCCCCGCCGCCTATCGGCGCGGTGGTCCGCTCGCCGTCACCGACGCCAATGTCATGCTGGGCAAGCTGCAACCGGATTTCTTCCCGGCGATTTTTGGAGCCAGCCAGGACCAGCCGCTGGACGCGGCCGCCGTGCGCGAAAAATTCGCCGCCCTTGCCGCCGAAATCGGCGACGGCCGCACGCCGGAAGCCGTCGCCGAGGGTTTTGTCACCATCGCGGTGGAAAACATGGCCAACGCCATCAAGAAGATCTCCGTGCAGCGCGGCTACGACGTCACCGAATATCTGCTGAACTGTTTTGGCGGTGCCGGCGGTCAGCATGCCTGCCTGGTTGCCGACGCGCTCGGCATGGAGGCGGTGCTGATCCACCCCTTCTCCGGCTTGCTGTCGGCCTACGGCATCGGCCTGTCGTCCGTTTTCGCCTCGCGCCAGCAGGCGCTGCTCAAGCCGCTGGCCGAGGAGTCCCGAACCGAGATCGGCAGCCTCATTGCCAGCCTGAAAGAGGCCGTCATCGCCGAACTCGCGGCGCAAGGCATCGCGCAAGACAAGGTGGCCGCAAAGCCGGTATTGCACATCCGCTATGACGGCACCGACACCACGCTGCCGGTGAATTTCGAACAGGACTCGATCTTCCAGGCCAGGCGCGATTTCGAAATCGCCCACAAGGCGCAGTTCGGTTTCGTCTATGACGACAAGCCGATGATCGTCGAGACCGTTGGGGTGGAAGGCAGCGAAGTCACCGAGGCCAGGGCCGAAGCCCATGCGCCTGCAGGGCCCGCACGGGTCGAAGCCGGCGCATCCGGAACGCGGCGCATCTATACCGAAGGACGCTGGCATGAAGCCGGCATCCATCGTCGCGAAAATCTGCGCCCATCCAACCTGGTCGCAGGCCCTGCCCTGATCATCGAGCCGAACCAGACCATCGTCGTCGAGCCGGGCTGGCAGGCCGAAATCACCAATCTCAATCACGTCGTCATCCGCCGCACGGAACGGAAAGTGCGCGCTGCGGCTCTGGGTACTGAAGCCGACCCGGTGATGCTGGAGGTCTTCAACAACCTGTTCATGTCGATCGCCGAACAGATGGGCGTCACGCTGCAGAACACCGCCTATTCCGTCAACATCAAGGAAAGGCTGGATTTTTCCTGCGCCGTCTTCGACCGCCATGGCGCGCTTGTCGCCAACGCGCCGCACATGCCGGTGCATCTCGGCTCCATGGATCGCTCGGTCGAAACCATCATCCGGCTGAACTCCGGCGACATCCATCCCGGCGACGTCTTTGCGCTGAACGCACCCTACAATGGCGGCACTCATCTGCCTGACATCACCGTGGTGACGCCGGTGTTCGATGACGCCAAGCAGGAAATCCTGTTCTGGGCGGCTTCGCGCGGCCACCATGCCGATATTGGCGGCACAGCACCGGGCTCGATGACGCCGCTCGCCACCACGGTCGATGAGGAAGGTGTGCTGTTCGACAATTTCCGCGTCGTCGATCGCGGAAAATTCCGCGAGACGGAGTTGCAGACGCTGCTCACCGACCACCCCTACCCCGCGCGCAATCCGCACCAGAACATCGCCGACCTCAAGGCGCAGATCGCCGCCAATGAGAAGGGCGTGGCGGAACTGCGTAAGATGGTCACGCATTTCGGCCTCGATGTCGTCGAAGCCTATATGGGCCATGTCCAGGACAATGCCGCCGAAAGCGTGCGCCGTGTGTTGGAGCGTCTCCCCGACAGTTCCGAATATGAATACCCGACCGACACGGGCCAGGTGATCAAGGTGAAGATCACGGTCGACCGGCAAAAGCGCGAGGCAACGGTCGACTTCACCGGTACTTCGCCGGTGATGAAGAACAATTTCAACGCGCCCGAGCCCGTCGCCCGCGCCGCTGTGCTCTATGTCTTTCGCGTCATGGTCGAGGACATGATCCCGATGAATGCCGGGTGTCTGCGGCCGATCAACATCATCATCCCCGACGGCTCGATGCTGAAGCCCAGCTATCCCGCCGCCGTCGTTGCCGGCAATGTCGAGACCTCGCAGCACGTCACCAACGCGCTGTTCGGCGCCATGGGCGCCATCGCCAACGCGCAAGGCACGATGAACAACCTGACCTTCGGCAACAAGCAGTACCAGTATTACGAGACGATCTGCTCCGGTTCGCCGGCAGGCCGGATGAACTCCGGCCGCGGCTTTGCCGGCACGTCCGGCGTCCACACCCACATGACCAATTCGCGCCTCACCGACCCCGAAGTGCTGGAACTGCGCTTTCCTGTCCTGCTCGAGGATTTCCACATCCGCCAGGGATCCGGCGGCAAAGGCAAATGGAGCGCCGGCGACGGCACCAGGCGCACCATCCGCTTCCTCGAAAAGATGGAATGCGCCATCCTGTCCTCGCATCGCAACCGCCCACCGCAAGGCCTCGACGGCGGCGGCGATGGCGAGGTCGGCTCGACCAAGGTCCGCCGCCACGATGGCAGCGTCGAGACGTTGAAGGCCTGCGACCAGACCGTGCTTGATACAGGCGACGCTGTTATTCTGACAACACCGACACCAGGCGGGTTTGGCCGGCAATGACGGGGGGTTGCGCGGCGCCGATCAACGGCGCGAATTGCATTCTGAGGATACGTCGCCATGACAGTCGTGCAGAACATTCCTGCCTACCCGAACAAGACCTTCAACGACGGCTATCTTGATGGGTACCAGTCACTCAGGCCTGGCATCGTCCCGGCAATGCCATCCTACAGCAAGGTGCCAATCGGCCTCACTCCATATCAATGGGGCTTCACGCTTGGAGAGGATGACGCACGCGCACCAGCGCGCTAACCAGATCACCTCGCGCGGACGCGTCAACTGATTTTTCGCCACAGTGCAAGGACACGTCAACAGCCTGTCACCGGCCTGTCATGACGCTGCGCTACCCGCTTGCGCCAAAGCAAATGGGGAATCATTAGCCATGACGGACGTCTCCGGAGATCTGGTCTTTCGCCGTGGCAAGGAAGTCGGGAAAGCCGTCTACCAGAACCGGGCGCTGTCCAAAGCCGGCCTTTCGGAACGGCTGTTCGCCCTGTTGTTTTCCGGCCTCGTCTATCCGCAGATCTGGGAAGACCCGGAAGTCGACATGGAGGCCATGCAGCTTGGCCAGGGCCATCGCGTCGTCACCATCGCCTCCGGCGGCTGCAACATCCTCGCCTACCTCACCCGCTCGCCTGAACGCATCGACGCGGTCGATCTCAACGCCGCCCACATCGCCTTGAACCGGATGAAGCTGGAGGCGGTGCGGCATCTGCCTTCGCAGGGCGATCTGTTCCGCTTCTTCGGCGCCGCCGACACCAGTCACAATTCCGAAGCCTACGATCGCTTCATCGCGCCGCATCTCGATCCGGTCAGCCGCCACTATTGGGAGCGCCGCAGCTGGCGCGGGCGCAGGCGCATCACCGTTTTCGACCGCAATTTCTACCAGACCGGCCTGCTCGGCCTGTTCATCGCCATGGGCCATCGCACGGCCAAATTCTTCGGTGTCGACCCCGCCGGGATCATGCAGGCCAAAAGCATCGCCGACCAGCGCCGCTTCTTCAATGAAGAGCTGGCGCCGGTCTTCGACAAGAAGCTCCTGCGCTGGGCGACATCGCGCAAGGCGTCGCTGTTTGGTCTCGGCATCCCGCCGGCGCAGTACGATTCGCTGATCACGTCGGGCGACGGCTCAATGGCCAGCGTGCTGAAAGCGCGGCTGGAAAAGCTCGCTTGCGATTTTCCTTTGAAGAACAACTATTTCGCCTGGCAGGCTTTCGCCCGCCGCTATCCCAATCCGGGCGAGGCCGCCCTTCCCGCCTATCTCGAAGAAGCCAACTACAAGACGATCCGCAACAATGTCGGTCGCGTCGGCATTCACCACGCCAATCTGATCGAACTCCTGGCCGGCAAGGACGCCGGGACCGTCGACCGCTTCATCCTGCTGGACGCGCAGGACTGGATGACGGACGACCAGCTCAACGCACTGTGGTCGGAGATCACCCGCACCGCCTCGGTCGGCGCCCGCGTCATCTTCCGCACCGCAGCCGAACCCAGCCTGCTGCCCGGCCGCGTCTCGAACTCGCTGCTCGACCAGTGGTGCTACGAGGACGAGGCGTCGCGTGACTATTCGGCCCGCGACCGCTCGGCGATCTATGGCGGCTTCCACCTCTATGTGAAGCGCGCGGCATGAGCACCAGCGAGCTGCCGGCCAGCCATGCCGAACTGATGGACGGCGTCTATCGCTGGCAGCGCCATATCTACGACCTGACCCGCAAATATTACCTGCTCGGCCGCGACCGGATGATATTGGGGCTGGACGTGCCAGCCAAAGGCACAGTGCTCGAACTCGGCTGCGGCACCGGCCGCAACATCGCGCTTGCCGCCCGCCGATACCCGGATGCCCGTTTCTATGGCCTCGATATTTCCGCCGAGATGCTGGAGACAGCTAGCGCTGCCGTCGCTTGCGAAGGCCTGTCCGGCCGTGTCACGCTAGCCAGAGGCGATGCCACCGATTTCGACGCCAGGGCACTGTTCGGCATCGAGCGCTTCGACCGCATCTTCGTCTCCTATTCGCTGTCGATGATCCCCGGCTGGGAAAAGACGGTTTCGGCAGCACTCGCTGCGCTTGCGCCCAGCGGCTCGCTGCATGTCGTCGATTTCGGCCAGCAGGAAGGCTTGCCGCACTGGTTCCGCACATTACTGCGCGGCTGGCTCAAAAAATTCCACGTCGCGCCGCGTGAATCATTGCGCGAGGTCCTGGAATCAGAATCTCGGCGAACCGGCGCAAGCTTCCGTTTCCGCACGCTTTATCGCGGCTATGCCTGGCTGGCGGTGATCGCGCAGCCCAACTTCACCTCCCCCTCGATGGGGGAGGTCGCGCCGAAGGCGCGGGTGGGGGTGAAGCGCTAGGCACCCCACCCGGCGCTGCGCGCCGACCCTCCCCATCAAGGGGAGGGTAAAGGAAGTTAATGCAGCGCCTTCACCAGCGCGCCAAGCATCACCTGCGGCCGGTAAGCGAGCCTGGCCGGCGTCAGCCCGAGCCGTACCACCACCAACTGCTCCGAGGGAATGATGGCGACAGTCTGGCCGTCATGGCCCTCCATCCAGTAGGTATCCCCGGGCAGTCCGGCGGCGACGCCGGCGCCGGGATTTTCCTCGTCGCCCGGAGCCTCGATCCATAGCTGGCCCTTGCCATAGACTTTCGAGGCGGGCGTTGGCTCGCGCATCCAGTCGACGAAACCGGCCGGCAGGATCTGGTTGCCGTTCCACACGCCGCCCTGCAGCAGGAACTGGCCGAAACGCGCCCAGTCATGGCCGGTAGCGTAGAGATAGGATGAACCGACGAAGGTGCCCTGCTCATCGGTCTCGAGCACGGCGCTCTGCATGCCGAGCGGCGCAAACAGTGCGGTGCGCGGCCATGCCAGCGCCTTGTCCTTGTCGCCGATCGCGTCCTGCCAGAGGCGCGACAGCATCACCGCCGTGCCGCTCGAATAGGAAAACACTTTTCCGACGTCGCCGGTCAGCGGCTTGGATTCGGCAAAGCCGGCCATGTCGGGCTCGAGATAGAGCATGCGCGTCACATCGGCGACGTCGCCATAATCCTCGTTGAATTCCAGCCCGCTCGACATCGCCATCATGTCGGCAAGGCTGATGGCGGCGCGACCGTCGGCCTTCCACGGGCTGAACAGACCCTGATTGGTCACAGCCAACTTGCCGTCCTTGACCAGCGTACCGACAAGCGCGGCATTGACCGTCTTGGTCATCGACCAGCCGAGCAGCGGCGTCTTCGCTGAAAAGCCGTCGCCATAGCGCTCGGCGACGATGCGGCCGTTTTTCACCACCACCACCGCCCGCATGCCGGTGCCGGTCATCGCCGCACCGTCGAGGATCTTGTTAATTTCGGGATTTTGCGAGGCATCGACCCGATCGCCCTCCGGCCACAGATCGCCCTTGGTGGCCACCGACGCTTCGGCGGGCATTGTCGTGCGCCGTGCTTTGCCGACATCGCCATCGGGAACAGAGGCACAACCAAGGCCATCGCGCGAAACGGCAACGCTCTTGCCGAGGAAGCCAAACAGCCCGGCCGAGACGGTTCCCCTGTTCTTGTCCACGGACACTTTCATCAGCCTGAGCAGCGGATGTCCCGGCGCCTGCACGTCGACGGCGAGCACTTCGCTGGCGTCGCGTCCAGCGATAAAAACGTTGGAGCAGACGATCTTGGCCGAATAGCCGGAACCGACGCGGATCAGTTCGGGCGGCGCGACGTAGAGCCAGGCAAACAAGGCGGCAACCACCAGAACGACCAGGCCGAGCAGCCATTTGATGATCTTGACGACGATCCGCATCTTTCCGTCCCTGCTTTTGCGCTGCCAGTGGCTTCCGGCCCGATTTATGTCATCGATTTGCCGCCATTGCTTCCGCAAAATCAGGGTTCTTGTCGAGCGCCGTCAACCAGATATCAACCATGTTCGGCGATCACATAATGCATGTCGCCCAATGACTCAGAGCGGTTTTGGGACTACGGCATGCAACAAATGAAGAATCAGGCGATGCTGTGGGGCGATCGCCTGGGGGCACCTGCAACGACAACCCAACAGCGACCGGCTGATTCCGGCTCGGGAAATGCGATGCGCCGTTTCGCGGCCCTCATCACGTTGACGCTGCTGGCTGCCTGCTCGACAGCCGGCGACCTTGTGCCGTTGCCGTCCTCGTCCAGCAGCCCGACTGTTGCGGTGCGCGCACCGCGCTTCGGCGACTCCAAGCCGCATGAATGGGACAGCGGCGCGCCCTGGAACTATGCCGTTCACGGCACCGATGTGTCCAAATACCAGACCTCGGTCGACTGGCCGACGGCCAGGGCCAGCGGCATCTCCTTCGCCTTCATCAAGGCGACCGAGGGCGGCGACCGGTTCGATGAGTATTTCAACGAGCATTGGTCCCGCACCAAAGCCAATGGCATTCCGCGCGCGGCCTATCATTTCTATTATTTCTGCACGCCCGCCGCCACCCAGGCGCGCTGGTTCATCCAGAACGTGCCCGTCGACCGCTCGGCCATGCCGCCGGTGCTCGACATGGAGTGGAACCCGCAATCGCCAACCTGCAAACTGCGCCCGGATTCGGCGACCGTGCGGGCGGAGATGACCACCTTTCTCGAAATCGTCGAGCGGCATTACGGCAAGAAGCCGATCATCTACACCTCGGTCGACTTCTTCGACGACAATGAGCTCTCGACCTTCCGCGGCTACCCCTATTGGCTGCGCTCGGTCGCCGGTCATCCCGCCCGGAAATACGGCAGCCACCCCTTCACATTCTGGCAATACACCGGAACCGGCATCGTTCCTGGTATAAGCGGCAAGTCCGATATCAACGTTTTCAACGGCAGCGAAGCCGCCTGGAAAAAGTGGCTGCGGCAGAACACGCATTGACACCGACGCTGCCGCCTGCTTTTCGACGTCCCATGCGCACAGATTTGCAGCCACAGGGACATCAGGGCCGGAAACAGTCGAAGGGACGACTGCGCTCCGCGATCCTTGCGACATTGATTTTGACGGCCATGCCGGCAGCGGCGCAGGAATGCGGCGGCGACTTCGAAGCCTGGAAGCAGGGCGTCGCAGCGGAAGCCAAGGCAGCCGGTGTCGGCGTCGCCGGTCTCAACGCGCTGGAAGCCGCTTCCATCGACGACAAGGTGCTGGCGCGCGACCGCGCCCAGGGCGTCTTTACCCAGACCTTCATCCAGTTTTCAAACCGCATGATCTCGGCCTATCGGCTGAAGCAGGGCGCGGCCAATCTGAAGAAATACGCCGATGTCTTCGCCCGCGCCGACCAGCAGTTCGGCGTCCAGGCGCCGATCATCGCCGCTTTCTGGGGGCTGGAGACCGATTTCGGCGCCGTGCAGGGCGATTTTCACACGCTGAGCGCCCTGGTCACGCTGTCGCATGACTGCCGCCGACCGCAGCTGTTCAGGCCGCAGTTGGTGCCGCTTCTGACGCTGATCGATCGCGGCGTCGTGCCGGCCGACGTCACCGGCGCCTGGGCCGGCGAGATCGGCCAGACGCAGATCCTGCCCTCCGACTATCTGGCGCGCGGCATCGACGGCGATGGCGACGGCATCGTCGACCTCAGGCGCAGCGTGCCCGACGTGATCATGACCACGGCCAACAAGGTGCTGTCGCGCGGTTGGAAACGCGACCAGCCCTGGATCGAGGAAGTGCGCGTGCCCGAAGACATGCCCTGGGAGCAGACCGGCCGCACCAACAAGCTGCCGCTGTCGCAATGGGCCGCCTGGGGCGTCACCAACCCCGATGGCACGCCGCTGATCGACAACGGCCTGAAGGCGGGCCTGGCGTTGCCGATGGGCCGCAAAGGCCCTGCCTTCCTGGCCTATGACAATTTCGACGTCTATCTCGAATGGAACCAGTCCTTCACCTACGCGCTGACCGCCGCCAACTTCGCCACCCGGCTGGCGGGCGCAAAGCAGTTCGACCCGCGCACGCCAGAAACCGGGCTCAATGGCGACCAGATGAAGGAATTGCAGACCAAGCTCGAAGCCAGGGGCCATGACGTCGGCACGGTCGACGGTATTCTGGGCACCAACACCCGCGAAGCCATCCGCAAGGAACAGATGCGGCTTGGCATGCCGGTCGACGGCTGGCCAACGCCGGAGCTTTTGGGGAAGCTGTAGCCGTTGGCGTGATCACGTCGGGGAGCAGTGCATGAGCCGCTTCGATCCAAAGAACAGCTACACGCCGTCCACCTCAGCAGCGAGGCCATGGGCTGATATCGAGGCGTTCTATGTCTCGCTGACCAAGGACGCGTTCGACCAACAGCCGATGGTCGATCTCATTCGCCACATCCGTACTGCCTACACGGATGGCAGGTTGCACGCTTTCACCTCCATGCACACGCTGGTGGTCAGCGTGAACAACCCTATCGAATTCGGCCGCGAAAACCTGCGGATCGACTACCTGCACAACCATGGCAGTTGGGAGTTCAACTACTTTTCAAAGCCCTTCAAGCCGGCGGAATTCAGCAGGCGCTACGCAGCGCCATTGGCCATCGAAAAATTCGACAGTTTCGTGCAGATGATCGGCTGGTAGGCAACAGTGTCCGCTTCGCCTAGCGAATGTTCTGTGTGCCGTAATAGAAATTTTTCATGTGGCAAGTCAGGACCTTCACTCCCGGCTTGAATGCCCCCATGGACGCCCTCTTGAAATCCGCTTCTCCAAGTGTCGACCAAGCATATTTGTAGTGGACCTGGTACGGAACCAGGTCGTAGGTGAACTTCATCGAAGGATGTCCATCCACGATACCGCACTTCACGCCGGTAACGAACCCATTGTGCCCGAAAGATCTTAGGCTTTTCGAAAAAGCGGCAACTCTGTCCAGCCTGATCCAATCCGTTTTTTTGCGCTGGCCGGGCTCGAAAACAAAATGAGAGAAGCGAGACCCGCCGACGCAATGCAGTGAAACTTCAAACTAACGTTGTTTTTCATGTCGCTCCCCCATCAATGGGGACAACAAAGCATAAGCAAGAGAAATCTCCAACCTGTATTCATATCCAGCGCGCAGGTCGAAGTTTTCGCAAGCTTAGCTTGCCTAATCGGCCATCGTCTCCAAACTGGCAAACCCCTGTGGCGCATCGCCCTCGTCAAACGGCGTCGTCACCTCGACGAACGTATCGGGATAAAACCCGTTGAAGCGGGTTCGCAGCGACAGCGAATAGGCGCCGATATGGCCGATCTCGATCCAGTCGCCGGTGTCGACGGTTTCCGGCAGCCAGAATGGCCTGGACAGGATGTCGACGGAATCGCAGGTCGCGCCGCAGACCTTGAACGGCACGATGTTCTTTTCCTCGCCATTGCGCGAGCGGATTGCCGGATCGGGGATGAAACGCGCCGGCAGCGTGATCTTGCCGGTCCATGAATCCGACAGCGACGCCCAGATACCGTCATTGATGTAGAGCCGCTTGCCCTTGCGCAACAGCACGCGCACGATCAGCGACAGGCAGCGCGCCACGATCACCCTTCCGGGCTCGGCCACCAGCGGCATCTGGTCGAACTGGTACTCCTTGATGTCGCCCGACAGCCGCGACATGATCTGGCCGAGCGACGGCATTTCGGGCTTGCGGCTGTTCGGGTCATGGCCGTACTCGGCGGGAAAGCCGCCGCCGACATCGAGCCCGGCAATGTCGAAGGAGACGCGGTTGCGCACCCAGTCGGCCGAGGCCAGCGCCCGCTCATAAGTGTCGGGGTCCTCGATCTGGCTGCCGACATGGAAGCACAGTCCGACCTTGTAGCCGGTGCGGTTGAGCCGCTCGGCGAGTTCCACCGCATAGGCCGGCCCGGCGCCGAATTTCTTCGACAGTTCATAGGCCGCCGAGCCCTTGGTCTGGATGCGCACGAACACGCTGATCGTGCCCGGATCGATGTCGAGCGCCCTCACCACCCGTGTCAGCTTGGTGATCTCGTCCTCATGGTCGAGCGAAATGACGCGGATGGCGTATTTCTCCAGCGCCAGCTTGATGTCCGACTGCGCCTTGACCGGGTGCATGTAGAGCATCTCGGCATCGGGCGAGACCGCGCGCACGGCAGCGAACTCGCCCGGCGAAGCCACGTCGAAAGCGGTGACGCCGGCTTCGACCAACGCCTTCAGCACGATCTGCTCGCCATTGGTCTTGACCGCATAGGCGGTCTTGCCGGGGAACATGCCCATGAACTGTCTGGCGTCCGCCTGCAGCACTTGCGGGCGAAAGCAGTAGACCGGATCGTCGGGACGAAGCGCCAGCGCCGCCTCGCGGGCATTCTCGAATCGCTGCATGGACGAATCCCCTAACTTCTCGGCTGCGCACAATTAATCCAAGCTAGCGGCTAAAGAAAACAATTCTGTGTCTGGTGCGCGCTGACGCATCGACTAGCCTGGATTGAACGTTTGCCAACGATCAGGTTTCGGGTGGCCCTTGTCACCCAACCCGATATGCACTTTGCCTGACTGGCTGGCATTGATGCCGCCTTGGGGAGGACGTTTCACGATGGCAATGGCCACGACAGCTGTGCAGCGCGGACCGATGACAGCAAAGGACTGGGGCCAGCTTCTGCTGCTCGGCGCCATCTGGGGCGGCTCGTTCTTTTTCGCCCACATCGCCGTTGCCGAGATGCACCCGCTGGTCCTGGTGCTGTTTCGCGTCGCCATCGCGGCCATCGCGCTGCAGCTCTATCTCGCCGTGCACGGCCCGTCCTTCCGCCTCGCCTTCCCGCATGCCGGCCTGTTTTTCCTGCTGGCCTTCACCAACAATGTCGTGCCGTTTTCCCTGATCTTCGCCGGCCAGACCGCGCTCGGCGCCGGCGTCGCCTCGGTGTTGAATGCGACGACGCCGTTCTGGACGCTGGTTCTCGCCAACGCGCTGACGTCGGACGAAAAACTGTCCTGGAACAAGCTTGCCGGCATCGCGCTCGGCATTGCCGGCACCGCCGTCATGATCGGCCCCGGCCTGATTGCCGGGCTCGGCGGTCCGGTCTGGGCGAAATTCGCGTTGATCGGCGCGTCGCTGTCTTATGCCGTGGCGCTGATGATTGCCCGCCGCTTCAAGGGCGTGCCCTCGCCGGTCATCGCCACGGGACAATTGACCGCGTCGACCATCATTATGATCCCGGTGGTGCTGTTCACCTATGGCCCGACAGGCCTGTTCTCGGCCTCGCCTCCAGTCTGGGCGGCAGTGCTGGCGCTGGCGCTGCTTTCGACCGCCTTCGCCTACATCCTCTATTTCAATCTCGTCGCCTCGGCCGGCGCCACCAATGCCTCGCTGGTGACGCTCGTCGTGCCGGCCAGCGCCGTCCTGCTCGGTTTCCTGTTTCTCAGCGAGCGGCTTGCTCTGTTCGAAGTCTGCGGCATGGCGCTGATCGCGCTTGGCCTGGTGACGATCGACGGGAGATTGTTTCGCAGACGGTAGCGCTGCCATGCCTCGCTTCCGCCACAGACCCGTCACAATTTATTCACAGGCTGCCAGCGGGGTTTTGCCGAAGAGTTTCAATATCTAAGCGCAAGTGGCAGGTCGCAAATTTCACAATCGCGTCGCATTGCAGCATATTTTCCGCTTGCCTGTGGCACAAATGCCCCTAGACTCCCACCCATAGCTCTTGAAGAGGAGACTATGACATGGGACTTACGAGGCCAATCAACGCATTGATGATCTGTGCTGCATTTGCCTTCATTGCCGCCCTTATCATAGGCGTTCTTCCGTAACCGCCAGAGCGGAAGAAGACAGCAGCAAATAGCCCACAAATTCGAAAGGCCGGGTTTTTCGCCCGGCCTTTTGCATTCCAGCGAGAAAGCTCAGGCCGCGGCCGATCCCGCCGCCTCTGCTTCGTGCGAGCGGATGCCGATCATGTGGCAGATGGCGAACACCAAGTCGGCGCGGTTCATGGTGTAGAAGTGGAAGTCGCTGACGCCGCGCTCGACAAGATCGAGCACCTGCTCAGCCGCCACCGCCGACGCCACCAAAGCATGTGTCTGCGGGTCGTTTTGAAGCCCATCGAAGCGCTCGGCCAGCCATGCCGGCACCAGCGTGCCGCAACGCGCCGAGAAATTGGCGACCTGGGTGAAATTATGCACCGGCAGGATGCCCGGCACGATAGGGATATAGATACCGGCGCGCCGCGCCTTTTCGACATAGCGCTCGTAGAGATCATTATCGAAGAAGAACTGGGTGATCGCCCGCGTCGCACCATTGTCGGCCTTGCGCTTCAGCATGTCGAAGTCGGTGGCGAAATCAGGGCTTTCCGGATGCTTCTCCGGATAGGCCGAGACCGAGATGTCGAAATCGCCGGCATCCTTCAGCGCCCCGACCAGTTCGGCGCCATTGGCGTAGCCATCGGGATGCGGCCGGTAGGCGGTGCCGACACCTGCCGCCGGATCGCCGCGCAACGCGACGAAACGCCGGACGCCCATATCGGCGAATTCACGGACCACGGCGTCGACCTCATGGCGCGCAGCATCGACGCAGGTCATGTGCGCCGCCGGCGTCAGCGTCGTCTCGTTGAGGATGCGCTTGACGGTGCGGGCCGTGCGCTCACGCGTCGAGCCGCCGGCGCCGTAGGTCACCGAAACGAATTTCGGCTTCAGCGGCTCGAGCCTGGTGACGGTATCCCAGAGCCGCGCTTCCATCTCGTCGGTCTTCGGCGGGAAGAACTCGAAGGAAACGCGGACCTTGTCGCCAATGTCGGGACGGCGGGAAAAGCGGAACTGGTTCATCAGGCTATTTCCCTTGCCGGAAGAGAGTCATTGGAAGGATCGGCGATCAACATGCGGCGGTCGCGGCCGAGCCACAGCTTGACGGTGAGACTGGCTTCGTTGCCGCCGCGTGGCTCGAATTCCTGGGCATCCTCGAGATCGAGTCCGGCCTCGGCAAACCATTCGGTGATCTGCCGATCGGAGAAGCCCAGCCTGACATGCGCATGCTGGTCGCGCAGGAACTCCAGCGCATGCGGCGCGAAGTCGACGATCACCAGTCTGCCCGCCGGGCGCAGCAGCCTCGCCGCCTCGCGGATGGCGCGGGCCGGATCGTCGAGATAGTGCAGCACCTGATGGATGGTGACGAGGTCGAAGGCATCACGCTCGACCGGCGGCGCAAAAATGTCGCCCTGTCGGACCTGCGCATTCGAAACGCCGGCCTTGTCGAGATTGGCGCGCGCCACCGTCAACATTTCCCGCGACATGTCGATGCCGACGCCGCGCCGGTAGAGCGGCGAAAAAATCTCGAGCAGCCGCCCGGTGCCGGTGCCGAGATCGAGCATCGACTGGAACGGCCGCTTGCCGACCAGCTTGAGGAGTGCGGCTTCCACGGCGCGATCCGGCACATGCAGCGAGCGGATGTGGTCCCAGCTGGCGGCGTTTTCGGAGAAATATTCGGCGGCGCGATCCTGCCGCTTGCGCTTGACCGATGCCAGCCGCTCAAGGTCGCGCTCGACCTGCGGATCGGCGCCACGAATGCCGGAGACCAGCCCCATGACGAAGTCGCGGGCGGAATCCGTATCCGACAGCCGGAAGAAGGCCCAGGACCCCTCCTGGTAGCGGCCGATCAGCCCGGCCTCCAGCAGCAGCTTCAAATGGCGTGACACGCGCGGCTGAGACTGCCCGAGAATTTCGGTGAGATCGGACACGGTAAGGTCGCCGCGCGACAGCAGTGCCAAAATGCGCAGCCGGCTCGATTCGGCCGCCGCCTTCAGCGTATCCACCATCGTATCGAGAGAAACATGCATCGGCGTATTCTCGTTGAAAAGATATAAACATATGTTTATGTGAGCTTTGACGACATGGCAAGGCCTATGTCGCTTCCTGACAAGAAAATGCCGCACGCGTGTTCTCCGCGCCCGGGGACCGCTTTTCCCTGACGATCGCTGCGAAACCTGTGCTAGGGCGAAGGCCATGTTCGAGACGCGCGACGGCGAAAAGCTCCTGCAGACCGACCCGGCCGATATGACGCCGGATGGCCACATCGTATTCATCGGCCGCATCGCCTCGCCATGGACATCCAGGGAAAGCTGCCCGAAGAACATGCGCGCGGCCCGCGAGACCGGACAGACAGCGACGGTTCTCATCGACCCAGCTTACCGCAATGGCCTGCTTGCGCTGGAGCGCGCCAGTCACATCGTCATCCTCTCCTGGCTGCATCACGCGCCGCGGACTCTCATCGTGCAGAAACCCCGCCATGCGGCTGAACCAAAAGGTGTTTTCTCGCTGCGCTCCCCTGCCCGGCCGAACCCCATCGGGCTGCATGTCGCCGGACTGATCGCCGTCGACATCGAAAATGGTCGCATCGACATCGACGCCATCGATGTGCTCGACGGCACGCCCGCCATCGACATCAAACCCTATTTCGCCTCGACCGACGCCTTCCCCGAGGCGACAATCGCCGGGCGCGACGATAAATGAGCGCGCCCACCGGCCGTCGCCGCGCCATCGCCAAGGCGCTGACAGCGCTGCTGCCGCTGGCGCCCTATGCCGACATGGAGAAGATCCGCACCGAGGCTGGCGCGGTGCACATGAAGACATTGCCGCCGGGCATCGCGGTCTGGCTGGCGACGATCGCCCATATCAGGCACGGCCATACCGACTATGAAAAGCTTCTGGCCGAGGGCTACGACCGCGACTCGGCACGCTTCTTCGTCATCGAACAGACCAACATCGTGCTGACCCGCTGGCGCGCCACGCGCCTGCTCGACCCCGACGATGAAGAGGAATAGTTTCAGCTACTTTCGCTTCAGCACAGCAACGGCGTTGTAGGGCTGGCCGTCGGCCTGACCTACCCAGGTCCAGGACAGGTTCCCTTTGAAAAACCGGACGGTGACGCTGCCGCCGTCGATGCACTTGTCCCGGCCGTAGCTGATGTTTTCGCGGTATTCCGCCGAACTGTCGTCGCGGGAAATCTGGGTGAGAGGTCCGCCGCAGCCGAGCGAGGGATAGTCTATCGAAGCAGCGCCATCGCCGATGGTCATGGCGATCGCCCAGTCGGCGCCGCCAGCCCCGGCCGGGCTTTGGTGGCCGCTGCCGGTCCAGATGCCGTTCAGCCCTGTCGCGTTGACCACGCAAGGGACGTTCTGGAAGATCGGCGTCAGCTCGCTGCCTGTCTTCTCGCAGCGATAGGTCTGGCCGTTCTGACACAGCGCCTCGCCCTCGCGAGCACATTGCGCGAAGGCCTCGCCAGTGACGAAGACGAGGGAAATTGCAAAGCCGATGGTCTGAAAAGATCTGCCCACGCGCCCCTCCCGGCCGGATATTTTCAAGCCGGACCATAGGGCATATCCAATGTGCTACCTAGGACAAACAGCGTTGCCTGGGTGGCTCTATGCCGTCCGCCGAAGGCCGCTAGCCTGACCGTGCCGCATTGAGCCGAAGGGACCAATCGCCATGAACCAACGCGCAGCAGCGGGTAGCATTGTGCCATTGCCTTCCGTGTCCGACCGCCACATCGACCCGCATTCCTATCCCCAAGGCATAGCCTTCCTCGACGGCCAATACCTGCCGATGTCACAGGCAAAAATCTCGGTGCTGGACTGGGGCTTTCTGCATTCCGATGCCACCTACGACACGGTGCATGTCTGGGACGGCAGCTTCTTCCGCCTCGACCTGCATCTCGACCGCTTCTTCGGCGGGCTGGAGAAGCTGCGCATGACGATCCCGTTCGACCGCGACGGCGTCGCCGAAATTCTCCACAATTGCGTGGCGCTGTCGGGCCATCGCGCCGCCTATGTTGAGATGCTGTGCACGCGCGGCGCCTCGCCAACCTTCAGCCGCGACCCGCGCCAGGCGGTCAACCGCTTCATGGCCTTCGCCGTCCCCTTCGGCTCGGTTGCCAATGCCGAGCAATTGCGGCGCGGCCTGCATGTCGCCATCAGCGACAAAGTGCGCATTCCGCCAGCCTCGATCGATCCGGCGATCAAGAACTACCACTGGCTCGACCTCGTGCGCGGCCTCTACGATGCCTATGACCGCGGCGCCGAGACGGCGCTGGTCCTCGATTTCAACGGCAATGTCGCCGAAGGCCCCGGCTTCAACGTGTTCTGCGTCAAGGACGGCAGGCTTTCCACGCCCGCCGTCGGCGTGCTGCCCGGCATCACCAGGCGCACCGTGTTCGATCTCTGCGCAGAGGCAGGCCTTGCCGTCGCGCCCGCCGATGTCAGCGTCTCTGCGCTGAGGGCAGCCGACGAGGTCTTCATCACCTCGACTGCCGGCGGCATCATGCCGGTGACCACGATAGACGGCACTCCGGTCGCCGGCGGCAAGGTCGGCCCGGTCACAAAGCGCTTGATGACGCTCTACTGGCAGAAGCATGAGGACCCCGCCTGGTCGAGCCCCGTGCACTATCCCTGATCAATCGCTATCCCTGATCGGTCGAGCGTCCTCAACACGACGTCGTGACCAAAAAGATTCCCCTCGCCTCTGGAAACGCGGCGGATGCACCGTATATGCCCGAAAGCGGAGAAGCCTCCGCTTACCTGAAAATCACGCCCGCACGGGCAAGGATTCCACATCATGACAAACAAGGTTTGGTTCATTACCGGATCGTCGAAGGGCTTTGGCCGCGTCTGGGCCGAGGCAGCGCTCGCCCGTGGCGACCGTGTCGCGGCAACCGCCCGCGATGCAGGCACGCTCGCCGATCTCGTTGCAAAATACGGCGACAACATCGCCGCGATAAAGCTCGACGTTACCGACAAGAAGGCCGTCGATGCGGCAATAGCCGAGGCGCACAAGCGCTTTGGCCGCCTCGACATCGTCATCAACAATGCCGGCTATGGCCATTTCGGCGCCATCGAGGAAGTCAGCGAGCAGGAAGCCCGCGACCAGATCGAGACCAATGTGTTCGGCGCGCTCTGGGTTACCCAGGCGGCTTTGCCGATCATGCGGGCGCAGCGCTCCGGCCACATCATCCAGATCTCGTCGATCGGCGGCGTCAACGCCTTTGCCTCGCTCGGCCTCTACCACGCCTCGAAATGGGCGCTGGAGGCCTTCAGCCAGTCGCTCAGCATCGAGGTCGCCGAATTCGGCATCCATGTCACGCTTGTCGAGCCGGGCGGCTTTTCCACCGATTGGTCCGGCGCCTCGGCCAAGGTCTCCAAGCCGATCGAGGCTTACGCCCCTGCCCGCGCCAAGATGGCGGAACGCCGCGCCAACTCGGTCGCCGGCGACCCCGAGGCCACCGGACCGGCGATGCTTGAAATCGTCGATGCGGCCGAGCCGCCGCTGCGTGTGTTCTTCGGCGATGGCGGCCTGCCGATGATCAAACAGGAATACGCCAACCGCATCGCGCTTTGGGAAAAGTGGGACCACGTCTCGGATATGGCGCAAGGCGCGAAGAAGAACCGCAAGGCGGCCTGAACGCATTGAAATCCGGCTGCGTCGCTTGGCGGCGCAGCCGTCTTTGCCCATCGCAGAGCTACGCTCGATAAATCCACTGTTCGGGCACGCGCACCGAAATCTCTTCACCTGTGGTAATACAACCCGGTTTCTCGACCCAGGCGACCAGGCCGCGCAGCCGCTTCGCCGCCTTGGGGAAAGCCAGCGCGCCGGCCTCGCGATCGGCCATCCCGGCATTCTCGGCAATCGAACGTCCGGAGAGACGGCAAGGCGCATTCTGGGCTTCGATCTTAATGGTCACGCCGCCTTTGAAGAATAGCAGCGTGCCCGAAGGCAGTATGGAGAGATGCCGCACGCCTTCCATCAGCAGATTGGCGCCGATCCATTCCGGCTTGATTTCGGCGATGCCCATTCGTCCGGCGATGATGGCGAGTTCGTCGGCTGCCACGATCGACAATTGCCTTTCATTGCGTATCTCAGTGCCGCGCGGGTACCAGGGCTCCCGCCCGCCGGATCGCCGCGTGGCGCCCGCGTGGAAGTCACCGTCGATGCCTTCGAAACCAAGCTGCAATGCTTCCACCGGGCGCGTCTGGAAATGGTCTGACGGCGCGGCATAGAGCGCCGCCACCTTGGCCGCGAGTTTTCGCGCCGGGATGATCTCGACTGGGGCTTCAGGGAAAAGATCCAGCATGGCTTACTCCTTGTGCAAGGTCGCATTAGCCATAGCCATGAGCCCGGTCCAGTCCAAAGCAATGATGATCCGATCAAGCGGGCTGATGGCAGCCGATCACGATCTTCTTACCGCGGATCGCATATACTATCGTCCGACGCCGCAATGCCGCCGTGCTGCATCAGCTTCATAGTGAGACAAGTCTGTGGAGGTCTCCATGCGTCCCGGAACTGCAATCACAATGCTCTGGCTGATCTGGGTCGTGTCCTGGTTTCTAGCCGCCTTCTGGTCCGACCCGGCGCAAAAGCGCGCCGGCATCCAGGCGGAGTTTCGCTATCGCGCTTTGTGGTTGATCGGCGCGGTGCTGCTGTTCATTCCAGCGCATGGCTATGCCGGCCGGCTGCGGTTCTGGTTTCCGACCCTAGCCGAGGCCTGGATCTGCGCAGGGCTCATCGCCATTGGCCTGCTGTTCGCCTGGTGGGCGCGGCTGCATCTCGGCCGTCTCTGGTCGGCTTCGGTGACGGCCAAGGCCGAACATCGTGTCGTCGACACCGGCCCCTACGGGCTCGTCCGCCATCCGATCTACACCGGACTGCTTTTGGCGATCCTCGGCACCATGGCTGCGAAAGGCACAGTCTGGGGCATCGCCGGCGCGATCTTTCTCACCATCGGCATCGTCATGAAGGCAAGG
Organism: Hyphomicrobiales bacterium; assembly: GCA_900472295.1. Lineage (GTDB taxonomy): Bacteria > Pseudomonadota > Alphaproteobacteria > Rhizobiales > Rhizobiaceae > Mesorhizobium. The sequence goes on from UCIA01000002.1 coordinate 1,037,696, forward strand.
CTGGAAGAGCGTTTTCTACGTGGCGAACTCGGCAGCGCCTATGACGACTATGCTGCGCGAGTGCCGATGCTGGTGCCGTTCACGCCGGCCTGATTTAGAGCATCCGCAGCAGCGCGCCGCCGATCGAATAGCCGGCGCCGAAGGCGCAGAGCACGCCGAAATCGCCGGGCTTCATGTCGGCGTGGTTTTCCGACAGCGCGATGATGGCGCCGGCGCCGGCGGTGTTGCCGAGCCTCTCCAGCACCATCGGCGCGCGGTCATGGTCGACCTCGTGGCCAAAGGCCAGTTTCAGGATCATGGCATTCATCCGCGCATTGGCCTGATGCAGCCAGAACCGCCGGACGGCCTGCGGCGTCAGACCATGCTCGGCGAGGAACTCGACGATGAATTTGTGACCGGCGACGGTGACTTCCTTGAACACCTTATTGCCGACCTGCTTGATCAGATTGCCCTCGAGGCTGATCATGTAGGGATCGTCCTGGGCGGTGCGGGTGTGGTAGCCGAGATTGGTGCGGATGTTGTTCGACATCTGCGTCCAGGTGCGTGTGTCCAGCACCTCGAAACGTCCCGGCCGCTTCTCGCCCTTGGCCAGCCCCTCGACCACCATTGCCACGGACGCGTCGCCGAAGATGAAATGCGTCTGCCGGTCGCGGAAATTGAGATGTCCGGTGATGATCTCAGGCGTGACCACCAGCACGCGTTTGTGCGCGCCGGCCCGCACCAGATTGACCGCGATGTGCAAGGCGGCTGCCGCAGAAGAGCAGCCGAGACCCATGTCGAAGCCGGCGCCTTTGGTGCCCAGCGCCTCCTGCATTTCGATGGCGATGGCGGGATAAGGCCGCTGCTGGTGCGAGGCCGAGCAGATCACCAGATCGATGTCGGACGGTTTCAGGCCGGCATGGTCGAGTGCTTTCCTCGCTGCAGCCACACCGAACTCTGCCTGCAGCGACAGCGCATCGTCGGGCCGCGCCGGAATGCGCGGAGCCATGCGGGTCGGGTCGAGAATGCCTTCGCGCTCGATCACATGGCGGGTCTGGACGCCCGAGGCGTGCACGATGAAGGCGCTGTCGGATTTCTGCAGCAGCGTCTCGTCAGTGCCTTGCCGGCGCGCATTCTCCGTATCGACCCAGGCATTGAAGCTGGTGACCAGTTCTTCGTTGGTGATCTTGGCTTCAGGAATTTCAACGCCGATGCCGCTAATGATGACGCGATGCATATCCAGTCCGTCCATGCGCAGGCGTTGTCGTTCACATGTGGGCGCCGAGACGCTTCGGCGCAACACTTTTCTCACCCAGCCGGTTTACGCCGGCTTAAGCCTCAAACATGGCCGGCGTTCAACCGTGCTAGCCGGCCCGCTTGGCGACAATGAAGATACGCGGGAAGCGCAACAGCACCTTGCCGTTTGCGGTCTTCGGATAGGCCTTGGTGATCTTGGCCGTGTAGCTGTCGAGGAACAGCTTGCGCTCGTCGGCATCCAGCGGATCGAGGAACGGCTTCAGCCCCGTCGACTTCACCCATTCGACAATCGCCTCGGCGTCGGCCAGCGGATGATTATAGGCCGTATGCCAGATGTCCACCCGGTCGGAGAGCGGCGACAGCAGGTCATAATAGAAAGACACCGGCGGCAACGGTCCGCGCGCAGCCCCCGCCATCTTGGCGGCGAACGGCATTTCAGCCGCGGTCTCACGCATCACCTGATGCGAGGGTTCGAGCAGATTGTCCGGCATCTGGACAGCCAGCGCGCCGCCGGGCGCGAGAAAACCCATCAGCCGCTGGAAGACTGCCGGATGCGTGGGCAACCACTGGAACACCGCATTGGCAAAGATGACGTTGACCGGCGCGGCCGGCTGCCATGTCGAGGCATCGGCAAGGTCGAAATTGACGCTGGGCAGGCGCGCCCTCGCCTTCTCGATCATGTCGGGCGAACTGTCGAAGCCGCTGACCTCAGCGTCCGGCCAGCGCTCGACCAGCAACTCGGTCGAGTTGCCCGGGCCGCAACCGATGTCGACGACCCGGCGCGGAAAATCGACCGGCACCTGCGCGACCAGATCGCGCGCCGGCCGCGTGCGCTCATCCTCGAATTTCAGATATTGGGCGGCGGACCAATCAGCCATTTGAGCTCCTCATGTCGTCTTGAGAATTCGCCGCCCCCCTGTTACCGCGTCAGCCTCTTGTAGGTCATGCGGTGCGGGTTGACGGCTTCGGGCCCGAGCCGGCGGATCTTGTCCTGCTCATAGTCCTCGAAATTGCCCTCGAACCACTCGACATGGCTGTCGCCCTCGAAGGCCAGGATGTGCGTGGCCAGACGATCGAGGAACATACGATCGTGCGAGATGATGACGGCGCAGCCACCGAAATTTTCCAGCGCGTCTTCGAGCGCCGCCAGCGTTTCGGTGTCGAGATCGTTGGTCGGTTCGTCGAGCAGCAGCACATTGCCGCCGGTCTTCAGCATTTTTGCCAGGTGAACGCGGTTGCGCTGGCCGCCGGAGAGGTTGCCGACCTTCTGCTGCTGGTCGCCGCCACGGAAGTTGAACGACGCGCAATAGGCGCGTGTATTGGCCTCGAACTTGCCGAGCTTGACAACTTCGGCGCCGCCCGAGATTTCTTCCCAGACGGTCTTCGAGGGATCGAGCGCATCGCGGCTCTGGTCGACATAGCCGAGCTTGACCGTCTCGCCGACACGGACAGAGCCGGCATCCGGGGTTTCCTGGCCGGTGATCATGCGGAACAGCGTCGTCTTGCCGGCACCGTTGGGCCCGATGACGCCGACAATGCCGCCTGGCGGCAGCTTGAATTCCAGACCTTCGATCAAAAGCGTGTCACCAAAGCCCTTCGACAGGCCCTCCGCCTCGATCACCACATTGCCGAGGCGCTCGCCATGCGGAATGACGATCTGCGTATCGCTCGGACGCCGCTTGTCGGCTGCATCCAGCAGGTCCTGGAACGCCTGGATACGCGCCTTGGACTTGGTCTGGCGGGCTTTCGGGCTGGACTGGATCCACTCGCGTTCGCGGCCGATGGCGCGCTGGCGGGCGTCGTCCTCGCGGCCCTCCTGCTTGAGGCGCTTGGCCTTGGCTTCGAGGTACTTGGTGTAATTGCCTTCATAGGGAATGCCGCGGCCGCGATCGAGTTCGAGAATCCAGCCGGTGACATTGTCGAGGAAGTAACGATCGTGGGTGATGATCATCACGGCGCCCGGATAGGCGCGCAGATGCTTTTCCAGCCACGCCGTGGTTTCGGCGTCGAGATGGTTGGTCGGTTCGTCGAGCAGCAGCAGGTCGGGCTGGCGCAGCAGAAGCTGGCAGAGCGCGACGCGACGGCGCTCACCGCCTGAAAGCTTGGTGACTTCCGAATCCTTGGGCGGGCAGCCCAGCGCTTCCATCGCCATCTCTACCTGCTGTTCGAGATCCCACAGGTTCAGCCGGTCCATCTCGTCCTGGAGCTTGGCGGACTCGTCCGCCGTCTCGTCGGAATAGTTCATCATCAATTCGTTGTAGCGCTCGATGATCGCGGTCTTGGCGGCGACGCCTTCCATGATGTTCTCGAACACGGTCTTGTCAGGGTCGAGCGCCGGCTCCTGCGCGAGGTAGCCGACGGTGGCGCCTTCGGCGAGCCAGGCTTCACCGTTCCACTCCTTGTCGAGCCCGGCCATGATCTTGAGGATCGTCGACTTGCCCGAACCATTGGGGCCGAGGATGCCGATCTTGGCGTCGGGGTAGAAGGAGAGATGGACATTCTCCAGCACCTTCTTGGTGCCATAGGCCTTGTTGAGGCCGGCCATGTGATAGATGAACTGGCGTGCCACGCGCGCTTTCCTTGATGATTGACCGAAAATGTCGGATTGAATGGAGGTTGCGCGCTATGTAGGCGATGCCGGGCCGAACGGCAATCGCTTTTGCCATTTCAACCCGGGCGTGCACTATGCTACCAAGTTTTCCACCGATCGCATGGGGCGCTGAAATCTCCGGTTAACTCTTCCGCGTCAAAACAGGTCGGGGTGGGATCGCTCGTTCTAGCGATTTCGAGAAAGAGAGATCGGGCCGACGGCGTTGCTGAACAGTTTCCTGCTCCTTGCCGAGGCGGTCGTCTACTTCAGCGTGATGGTCACGCTGTTCCGCTTCAGGGATCGCATCGGGCTCGGCGTCTTTATCTGCGCGCTCGGCGCCATGCATTTCCTGGAGACGTATCTCGCCAGCGTCTTCTACGTCGCTTTGCCCTTCGGCATGGTCTCGCCGGGCTCGGCCGTGCTGTTTTCGGGCAAGCTGGTGATGCTGCTTCTGCTCTACATGAAGGAAGATGCGGCCACGGTGCGCCAGCCCATCTATGGCCTGCTGCTCGGCAATGCCTTGATGATCGGGCTGGTGCTGATCCTGCGCATGCACGAGATCTCGGCCCTTGCCGACGGCAAGCTTCCCGATATCGGCTTCATCGACCAGATGGGCTGGCTGATGGTGTGGGGCACGACGCTGCTCTTCATCGACGCCATCCTGATCATCCTGCTCTACGAAAAGCTCGGGCGCTATCTGCGCAAGGCGCAGTTCACCCGCATCCTGATTTCGGTCGCCTGCGTGCTCACCTTCGACCAGGCCGGATTCTTCACCGCCCTGCATTTCGTCGCCGGCGCTCCAGTCGCGGTTTTCTTCGGCGGCTGGTTTGCCAAGATGGGCGCGGCCCTTGCCTACAGCGCCATGCTGGTCGCCTACCTCAGATGGTTCGAGACGCGTCAGGTCACCGCGCCACGTGGCTTGACCGACGTCTTCGACACCTTGACCTACCGCGAGCGCTACGAAGCGCTGGTCGAGCATGTCGGCCGCGACGGCCTGACCGGCCTGTTGCACAGGGGGCGTTTTGACAGCGACGGCGAAAAGTCCGTTGCCATCAGCCTGCGGACGGCCCAGCCGCTCAGCCTGCTGATTGTCGATGTCGACCATTTCAAGTCGATCAACGATCGCTTCGGTCACGCCGAGGGCGACAGGGTGCTGAGAGCGATTGCCCAGGTGCTGACCCAGGCAGCCGGCGCGAATGACCAGGTCTTCAGGATCGGCGGCGAGGAATTCGCCGTGCTCTGCTCGCAACCGCACGCGGTCGCCCGATTGCTCGGCGAAAACATCCGCCACGCTATCAAGGCGTGCGCAAACCGCTTCGACATCAGCGTCAGCGCCGGTATCGCCACTGTTGATGAACAGGTCGGCTGTCTTGCGGATCTCTTCGCCCTTGCCGACGAACGTCTCTACAAGGCCAAGTCCACCGGCCGCGACCGCGTCATCGGCGAAGCGCGGGACGATACTGAAGACACCGGCACGTGGACACACTCGACGCGCAGCATCAGCGGCTGAGGCGCCCTTTCAGTTCCGCTTGCGCCGCTGCAGGGCGCCGATCGCCACCGAAATACCCATCATCAGCGCGATCGCCAGCCATTTCAGCGTGGTGATGACCGGACCGGCATCGATGTCATAGGCGATAAACAGAAGCATGCCCGGCACCAGCAGGCCGCACATGACCAGCATGATGCGGTTGATCTGCCAGGAGACTTTTGCCGCCAGCGCCTCATCGCCGGCTTCCGCAACGAGCCCGGCGCGCATCTCCTTGGAGGCCACGAGCAAACCGGACAAGCGCATCGATATAGGTAGGCCGAGCCCTATGATGAGGAAGGCGCAAGCCGCCAGCAGAGCAGAGAATTTGAGCGCGCTGGTCTCGGTCGGGACCGGAAACAACAGCGTCGCCAACGGCAGGAAGACACAGACCATGCCAAGTGCGGCGATGGCGATGAAGATCGCGGCATTCACCCAAGTGAACAGCTGGTAGCGGCCAGCCCCGATCGGCGCGGCAAGCACCCGCATGCGCGCCCACTCGGCATCGGTGTAGGAGAAGCCCGGCCATTCCATCCGGCCCTCCTTGATTGCGGTTATCCCTCTCGCCCAGAAAGCCAACCGCGCCAGCGCGCCTGATGTCATGCCACTCATCGCCCCCCCCTGAATGCGCAGTCCGACAGGCCGGAAGCGGCCGCTATTGGAACCCGATCGCGTCGACGCTGCCCTTCGGACACCCGGCCTTGGTCGTCGGGACCGAGGCGAGCATCAGATTTCCGAGCGAACTGTCCGGACCGATCGGGCCGGTCAGGCCAAGCGTCAGTTCGCCGATCAGCCGCCTGCCGCTCGACGGGTCGACCAGGCACGATACGCGGACCCGTGCGCCTGCCCCGGCGCCGAAAGCGCTGTCGAAGGCGCTGCGGATCTGATCAGAGGTCAGCTGCTTGCCGACATTTTTGGTGAAGAGCTCACGCACCGGCGAGGCATTCACCGCCCGCATCAGGTTGAGTGCCTCGGCAAAATACTCCTGCTGGCTCTTGCCGTAGCAGGTGCCGTGCTTGATCCACTCGTGCCGTTCGAGCTTCGACGCGGTGCCCGGCATCACCTGGTCGAGCTCGGCCCGCGTCGCGGCGTCGAGATTGACCGGCGGCAGGTCGCCCCAATGGGCCGGATTGTCATTGGCCTTGTCGCTCGCCGGCACCTGACAATAGAAATTGCCGTTCGGCTGCGGCCACAGCCCGTGCAAGGTGAAATTCGTCGCGTCGAAACCGGCAGCCGTCTGCGCCTGGCATTCGGGTTTGCTCGACTTGGTTTCGCAAAAGGCCGGCTGCCAGCTCAGCGCAAAGACATATTCGGGCTTTCCCGAAGCCGGCGCCGCGGGCTTGCCTTGATCGGCAGGTGCTGCCGGCTGGGTCGACGCGCTGCCGCTTGAGACATGGCCGCAGCTGATCTTGACCCAGCGGCGCTCCGGATCGGCGCCGGGCACGCGGATGAGGTAATGCGTCGGCGCATCCTTGTTGCCGGCCAGAAGATCATAGCTTTGTCCGGCCGCTGTCGAGACATTGCCGGGGTTCTTGCCGCTCTTGATCGCCTGCGTCGCCGGACAGGCGGCATCGGCAACGAAGGAGCCGCTCATCTTCACGTCGGCTTGCGCTAAGCCAACGCCGGCCAGCGCCACCAACACCGCACCCCATATTGCCGATATCCGCATTCCAGCACTCCTGGCGTTTCATATCGCAAGCTAGAAACGTGCGACATGTCAGAATTACGATTTCTGTCTCCGGCCGCAAAAACAATCTTCATTTGTCCTGAAAATCCGCCACCAACAGATTTTGACCTCCCCTTGACGCCGGTCGCGCCGTCGCCCAACAGTCGTGGCGGGAGCGAGACATGGCATTTGACAGGCAGACGACGCTGGCCTCACCGACCGGGGCCACGCTCAACCTCCATGTGAGGCAGGCCGGCGGCACTCCGCGCGCCGTCGTCCAGATCAATCACGGCCTGGCCGAGCACGCCGCGCGCTATGCCCGCTTTGCCGATTACCTCAGCACCCGCGGCATTCATGTCTACGTCCACGACCATCGCGGCCACGGCGCGACCAAGGCGCCCGACGCCCCGCTCGGCCGGTTCGCTGCCAGCGATGGCCCCGCCAAGGTCGTCGCCGATGTCGCCGCTGTCCACGACCTGATCGCCAAGGAACACCCTGGACTACCGGTCATCCTGTTCGGCCATTCTTTCGGTGCATCGGTTGCGCTGAACTTCCTGCTGGCGCACTCGCCGCGCGTCCAAGCCGCCGCGATCTGGAACGGCAATTTCTCACAAGGCCTGCTCGGTCAGCTTGCGCTCGCCATCCTTGCTTATGAGCGCTTCAGGCTCGGCTCCGACGTCCCCTCGCGCATCTTGCCCAGGCTGACTTTCCAGGCCTGGGGCAAGGCTGTGCCCAACCACAAGACGCTGTTCGACTGGCTGTCGCGTGACGAGGCGGAAGTGGCGAAGTACATCGCCGATCCGCTGTGCGGCTGGGATGCCTCGATCTCGATGTGGCGCGATGTCGTCCAGATGGCTCAAAATGGCGGCAAGGATGCCGGCTTTGCCGGCATAAGGCGCGACCTCCCCGTCAGCATCGTCGGCGGCGAGAAAGACCCGGCCTCCGACTATGGCAAAGGCATCGATCATCTCGCCAAACGCATGCGCGCAATGGGCTTTTCGAATCTGGTTTCAAAGGTTTACGCCGACACCCGCCACGAAAGCCTGAACGAGGTGAACCGCGACGTCGTCATGGACGATTTCGCCGCCTGGGCCGACGGCGTGCTGAAACGGTGACATGGCTGGCCCAGCGCAAGCCTCGTGACAGGGGCATTCCGGATTGATAGAGGCTGCGGTTCCGACCCATTCTGGTGATTTATGGCTGAACCTCCCCTGAAAGGCGTCCGCGTCATCGAACTGGCCCGCATCCTGGCCGGGCCATGGGCCGGGCAGTTGCTGGCCGATCTCGGCGCCGACGTCATCAAGGTCGAAAGCCCCGACGGCGGCGACGACACCCGCAAATGGGGTCCGCCCTTCGTCATGAGCCGTGACGGCGAGAACCTGTCGGCCGCCTATTACCATTCCTGCAATCGCGGCAAGCGCTCCATCGCGGTCGATTTCTCGACGCCCGAAGGGGCTGAGACGGTCCGCCGGCTGGTCGCCACGGCCGACGTTCTGATCGAGAACTTCAAGCTCGGCGGGCTCAAGAAATACGGACTCGACTACGAGAGCCTTAACGCGATCAACCCGCGCCTTGTCTATTGCTCGATCACCGGTTTCGGCCAGGACGGGCCGTATGCGCCGCGCGCCGGCTACGACTTCATCATCCAGGCCATGGCCGGCATGATGTCGATCACCGGTGAGGTCGGGCGCGAGCCGCAAAAGGCCGGCGTCGCCATCTCCGATATCTTCACCGGCCTGTATTCGGTGATCGCCATCCAGGCAGCGCTTCGCCACGCCGAAAAGACCGGCGAAGGCCAGCATGTCGACATGGCGCTTTTCGACACCCAGATCTCGGCTCTCGGCAACCAGAACCTCAACTATCTCGTCTCCGGCAACTCGCCGGTGCAGATGGGCAATGCGCATATGAACATCGCCCCCTACGAGGTTGTGCCGGTGCGGGACGGCCACATCATCCTGGCGGTCGGCAATGACGGCCAGTTCGCCAAATTCTGTGCAGCCGTCGGGCTCGACCATCTCTCAGCCAATGCCGATTTCGCAACCAACCCGGCCCGCGTCGCCAACCGGGTGAAATTGCGCGAGCACATGATCGCGACCTTGAAGAATTGGGATCGCGATCCGCTGCTGGCCAAGCTCGAAGCGGCCAGCGTGCCGGCAAGCCCGATCAACACTATCGGCCAGATGTTTGCCGACCCGCAGACCATCGCGCGCGGCATGCGCCTCGACCTCGACGACGGCCACGGCAATCTTTTGCCGTCGGTGCGCGCGCCGATGGTGATGTCCGGCACGCCGCTGGTCTATGAGCGCCCCTCGCCGCGCCTTGGCGAACACACTGACGAAATCCTTGCCGAACTGGAGAAGTCTGGACGATGAAGACCGGTGGACAACTGATCGTCGACGCGCTGGAAGCGAACGGCACCGACCGCATCTTTTGCGTGCCGGGCGAATCCTATCTCGCCGTACTCGACGCACTGCATGACTCGCCGATCCGCAGCATCGTCTGTCGCCAGGAAGGTGGCGCCGCGATGATGGCCGACTGCCAGGGGCGGCTGACCGGCAAGCCCGGCATCTGCTTCGTCACCCGCGGCCCCGGCGCTACCAATGCGTCGGCCGGCATTCACATCGCCATGCAGGATTCCATTCCCGTCATCCTGTTCATCGGCCAGGTCGCCAGCCACGCCAAGGAGCGCGAGGCTTTCCAGGAAGTCGATTACAAGCGCTTCTTCGGCGACATCGCCAAATGGGTGGTGGAGATCGACGATGCCGCGCGCATTCCCGAACTCGTCACCCGCGCCTTTGCGGTCGCGACATCGGGCCGCCCCGGCCCCGTCGTCATTTCGCTGCCGGAGGACATGCTGACCAGCCTGGTCGAGGCGCCCGCCGCCTTGCCGCACACGCCGGTCGAAACCCGGCCCGGCGAAGCCGAACTCGACGCGCTGGAAACGCTTCTCGGCAAGGCCAAGCGCCCCTTTGTCATCCTCGGCGGCACGCGCTGGAACGAAGAGGCAGTGGCTCGGATGCGCACGATAGCCGAAGCCTGGTCGCTGCCGGTCGGCTGTTCTTTCCGCCGCCAGATGCTGTTCGACCATCTCCACCCGAACTATGCCGGCGACGTCGGCATCGGCATCAACCCCAAGCTGGCGGCGCAGATCAAGATGGCCGATGTCGTGCTGCTGATCGGCGGCCGCATGGGCGAGATGCCCTCCTCCGACTATACGCTGCTGAAAAGCCCCTATCCCGACCAAGCGCTGGTGCATGTCCATGCCGATGCCGGCGAACTCGGCCGCGTCTACCGGCCGACGCTGGCGATCAACGCCTCGCCTTCCGCTTTCGTCGAGGCCTTCGCCAAGCGCAAGCCGGGCTCAGCACCGGTTTGGGCGGACGAGACAGCGAAAGCACATGCCGCCTATCTCGACTGGTCGACGCCGCCTGAGACCGGCCCCGGCTCGGTCCAGATGGGGCCGATCATGAACTATCTGGAAAAGGTGCTGCCGCACGACGCCATTTTCACCAACGGCGCCGGCAATTACGCCACCTGGGTGCACCGCTTCCACCGCTTCCGCCGCTTCGCCACGCAGGGCGCGCCGACCTCCGGCTCGATGGGTTATGGCACGCCGGCCGCGGTCGCCGCCAAGGCCCTCCATCCCGACCGCACCGTGATCGCCTTTGCCGGTGACGGCTGCTTCCTGATGAACGGACAGGAATTCGCCACCGCCGTGCAATACGACCTGCCGATCATCGTCATCGTCGTCAACAACGGCATTTACGGCACCATCCGCATGCACCAGGAGCGCGACTATCCCGGCCGCGTCGTCGCCACCGATTTGAAGAACCCGGACTTTGCCGCCCTCGCCCGCGCCTATGGCGGCCATGGCGAAACAGTCGAAAAGACGGCCGATTTCGCTGATGCCTTCGAGCGCGCGCGCGCCAGCGGCAAGCCGGCAATCGTCGAGATCAGGCTCGATCCCGAGGCGATCACGCCAACGCGGACGATGACGCAGATCCGCGACAAGAGCTGAGGCAAGAAGAAGGGGCTGTCACCGGCCCCTTCTTCGTCTGGCGTTGCGCTATTTCGCCGCCTCGATCTGGCCGCGAATTTCACCGTCCTTGTTGGCGGCGGTGTGCACGTTGACGTAGTCCTTGCCGGCAATCAGGTCGGCAGCCTGGGCATCGGTCAGAACAGCCGAACCCTTGATCGGGCTCTCGATCTTGCCTTTGAACGGGATCACAACCCCGGCGTTCTCCCCAACCGCTGCCGGGCCATGGATGTGCGCCATCGTCGCTGCGCCGCTCAATCCCGAATATTTTACGTTCCAGCTGAGCTTCTTGCTGGTCGTGTCAAAGGTCAGCGTTGCCGTTCCTTTGCCCTTCGTGGTCACCGCCGGGTTCTGCTGGGCCCCGTCGAGTGTCGCTTTCAGCTTCACCGTCTCGGCCAGAGCCGACGATGCCATGACGAAGGACGCCGAGATGGCCAACGCCGAAAGCATTGGTGCCAAGGATTGTATACGCATGAGAATCTCCGTTGCTGGATGACATCCTCCACAGCTCCCCGGCGCGGATGCATCGGCACAACGCTTATGAGTGCGCATCGCTCCGCGCGAGTAACGTTTGAGTGCTGATCGCTCCGCGCGGGTAACGTTTGCGTGCAAACTCTCGGACCGCGCGATGCGTCGCATGCTCGGAGGGCAGCGTCAGACGCCGGCCAGCGCCTGCGTCAGGTCGGCGATCAGATCGTCGGGATGCTCGACACCAATCGACAGCCTGACCGTGGTCTCCAGCACGCCAATGCGCTGGCGCACCTCGAAGGGAATGCCGGAATGGGTCATCGCCGCCGGATGGCTGGCGAGCGACTCCGTGCCGCCAAGGCTCACCGCCAGCTTGAAGATCTGCAGTCCGTTGAGAAAGGCGAAAGCCGCCTTCTCGCCGCCTTTAATGTCGAAGGAAAAGGTCGAGCCGGCGCCAGTGCTTTGCCTCAAATAGGCGCTGCCCGCAGCCGTATCCTCGCCGAGGAACGGCAGGTAGTGCACCTTCTCGACCTTGGCGTGATCCCTAAGGAATTCGGCGATGAGACGCGCATTGTCGTTGGCCCGCTCCATGCGGATCGACAGCGTCTCCAGCGAACGGCCGAGCATCCAGCAGGAATGCGGGTCGAGCTGCGTGCCGATGGCGCCGCGCAGCGCCTTGATCGGCTTGGTCACCGCCTTGCTGCCCATGGCCGCACCGGCGATCAGGTCGGAATGGCCGCCGACATACTTGGTCAGCGAATAGACCGAGACATCGGCGCCATGCTCGATCGGCCGCTGGAACACCGGGCCGAGCAGCGTGTTGTCGCAGACGACGATAGGCGTCGATCCTTGGCTAGCGCCGATCTCGTCGGCAATCTTACGGATCAGCGCGATATCGACCAGGCTGTTGGTCGGGTTCGACGGCGTCTCGATCAGGATGACCGAAACGCGCCCCTTCGCCACGGCGGCGTCCGCAGCCGAGCGCACCGCCTTTTCGTCGACGCCATCGGCAAAACCGACCGCACCAATGCCGAAACCGGACAGGGTGCGCGTCAACAGCGTCTCGGTGCCGCCATAGAGCGGCTGCGAATGCAGGATGACGTCGCCGGGGCGGGCATAGGCGAGCAAGGTCGTGGCAATCGCCGACATGCCGGACGAGAACAGGATGCAGGCGTCGGTCTCCTCATAGACCGCCAGCCGGTCCTCGACGATCTCTGAGTTGGGATGATTGAAGCGCGAATAGACCAGGCCGGACGCCGTGCCGCTCGGCGGCTCCTTGCGGCCAGAGGTGTAGTCGAAGAAATCGCGGCCTTCTTCGGCCGACTTGAACACAAAGGTCGAGGTCAGGAACACCGGCGGCTTGACGGCGCCTTCCGACAGTTGCGGATCGAAGCCATAGCTCAGCATCAGCGTCTCGGGATGGAGCTTGTGGTTGCCGATATGGGTTTTCGACGGGCGCGGCGCGGTCATGGCTTTTCCTGCATTTGGAGGAGTCTCGCGTGGCAATTTATGCGATCCCAACCCGCCAGTCCTTGCTATTTTCGGCCTCGCATGGCTGCATCCCGGCAACAAACTGCCGGGAGCTAGCAAAAGTGCAGCAGAAGATAGCCGACGATTTCGACCTCAAAATCCTGCGCGAACTGCAGGCCGACGCCCGCATCACCAACAACGAGCTTGCCGAGCGCATCGGCCTGTCGCCGTCGCCTTGCCTGCGGCGGGTGCGGCGGCTGGAAGAGAGCGGCGTCATCAGAGGCTACACCACGCTGGTCGACCCGGCCGCCTTCGGCTGGACCATGGTCGCCATCGCCACCATCCGTCTCAGCCGCCAGAACGAGGACGAAATTGTGATGTTCGAGGACGCCATCCGCGGCTGGGAAGAGGTGCTGGAATGCCACCTCGTCACCGGTTCGCGCGACTATGTGCTGAAGGTGGCGACCGGCAACCTCGAACAGTACGAGCGCTTCATCAAGGAAAAGATCGCGCGGCTGAAATGCGTCGCCTCGATCGAGACCAGCTTCGTCATGAACACCATAAAGGAACGGCGCCTCTGACATTTTGCCAGAGGCGCCGCGTTTGGAGCAGAATGTTACCTGACCAGGCTTATTTGATCGCCTTGTCGGTGATCGCCGTGGTGTAGGCGCCGGTCGGCGCCTTGGTGATGATCTTCTGGTCGAGCAGCGCCTTGGCGGTACGCTCGTAGGTCGCCGGATCGAGCTTGCCGTCGGCATTGTCGATCAGCTTGGCAACCTCGCTCATCATCCGCTTCTGGTGGTTTTCGTCCTGGCCGCCACCATCCATGACGATGCCTGCGGCTTCGTCATTGTTGTCGATGGCGTATTTCCAACCCTTCATCGAGGCGCGCACGAAACGCACCATCTTGTCCTCAAAAGCCGGGTCCTTGAGCTTGTCTTCCGAGGCATAGAGCCCGTCTTCGAGCAGGTCGTTGCCCATCGCCGAGTAGTTGAACACGGTCAGCTGATCCGGCTTGTAGCCGGCGTCGATCAACTGCCAGTACTCGTTGTAGGTCATGACCGAAATGCAGTCCGCCTGCTTCTGGATCAGCGGCTGCACGTCGAAGCTCTGCTTGAGAACCGTAACGCCGTCCGGCCCGCCTTCGGTCTTGAGGCCGAGCTTGTTCATCCAGGCGTAGAACGGGTATTCATTGCCGAAGAACCAGACGCCCAGCGTATGACCCTTGAAATCGGCTTCGGTCTTGATCGGGCCGTCCTTCGGGCAGACCAGCTCCATGCCGGCCTTCTTGAACGGCTGGGCGATGTTGACCAGCGGCACGCCCTTTTCGCGTGCGGCCAATGCGCCGCCCATCCAGTCGACGATGACGTCGGCGCCGCCGCCGGCAATCACCTGCTCGGGCGCAATATCGGGACCGCCCGGCTTGATATCGACGTCGAGACCTTCGGCTTCATAAAAACCCTTGGCTTTGGCGACGTAGTAGCCGGCAAACTGCGCCTGCGTGACCCATTTCAACTGCAACGTCACCTTGTCGGCGGCCATTGCCTGGAAGGTGGCCAGCGACATCGCACCGGCCAGAACTGGAATAATCAGTTTTTTCATATTTTTACCCTCTGAAGTTAACCCTTAAGCCCACCGCCCTATCCACCACGGACAGAGGGATGCCAAAACGTGACGGCTCTCTCGATAAGAGCGACCACGCCATAAAAGACCGAACCCGCAAGGGCTGCAACTGCGATTTCGGCCCAGACCATATCGATGTTCATCCGCCCGACCTCGGTCGAGATACGAAAGCCCATGCCGACCACGGGCGTCCCGAAGAACTCGGCGACGATGGCGCCGATCATCGCCAGCGTCGAGTTGATCTTCAGCGCGTTGAAGATGAAGGGTGCTGCCGCCGGCAGCCTGAGCTTCAAGAGCGTCGGCCAGTAGCCTGATGCGTAGGTGCGCATCAGATCGCGCTCCATATGGCCGGAGGCGGCAAGCCCGGCAACCGTGTTCACCAGCATCGGGAAGAAGGTCATGATGATGACGACAGCTGCCTTGGACGGCCAGTCGAAGCCGAACCACATCACCATGATCGGGGCGACGCCGATGATCGGTAGCGCCGAGACCATATTGCCGATCGGCAACAGCCCGCGGCGCAGGAACGGCACGCGGTCGGCGGCAATCGCCACCAGGAAGCCGGCTCCGCTGCCGACGACATAGCCGAAGATCACCGCCTTGAAGATGGTCTGCCGCACGTCTGCGCCGAGCACCGGCAGCGAACTGGCGATGCGCGCGCCGATGGCGCTCGGCGGCGGCAAAAGGATGAAGGGCACGCCGGCGCCGCGCGTCACCGCTTCCCAGATGATCAGGATCCAGGCGCCGAAGATCGCCGGGATGATCAGACGCAGCGCCATGCGAGCGCCGCTTGCCATCGGCCGAAGCCCTGACAGCACGGCCACGCAGCGCCAGGCCAGCAGCCAGGCAGCGGCAAGCAATAGGAAATACGGCGCCAATGCCGTGCCTTCGAAACCTGTAATGCCCGAGATCAGCATCCAGGCGACGAGATGCGCGCCAATGAACAGCACCACAGCCTCGGCAAGCGCCGAAATCCTGGTCATCGAGATCAGCCCTGCCAGAATGGCCAGGCCGATCATCGGGGTCTTTAGCCCGAAATAGGGATAGTCGTAGCTTGCCGTCGGGTCTGCGAGGGCAGCCGCCTCCGGCGTGGACATCGCGCCGAGCCCGGCAGCGATCAGGCACAGCACAATGGCGAGCAACGCTTGCCAGGAGGGTTTCAGCCAGTTCATGCCGGCCTCCCGCCCATGGCGCGGTCGACGAGGCGCCCGGCTATGCCGACCACCATCACCAGAAGTGCCGCCACCACCGAGCCTGCAACCAGTGCGGACCAGATGTCGATGGACTGGCTATAATAGGCGCCTGCGAGCAGTTTGGCGCCGATGCCGGCGACCGCACCGGTCGGCAGTTCGCCGACAATGGCGCCGACCAGGCTTGCCGCCACCGCCACCTTCATCGAGGTGAACAGGAACGGCACCGAGGCCGGCACGCGGAGTTTCCAGAAGGTCTGCGAGACGCTGGCATTGTAGGTGTGCATCAGGTCGAGATGCATGAGCTCGGGCGAGCGCAGGCCCTTTACCATGCCAACCGTCACCGGGAAGAACGACAGGTAGGTCGAGATCATCGCCTTCGGGATCAGCCCGCTGATGCCGATTGCCCCCAGCACGACGATGATCATCGGCGCCACCGCCAGGATGGGAATGGTCTGCGACGCGATGATCCACGGCATCAGGCTGCGGTCGAGCGTCGCCACATGGACGATGCCGACGGCAATGATGATGCCGAGCGCCGTGCCGAAGGCAAAGCCGAGCAGCGTCGACGAGAGCGTCACCCAGGCATTGTAGACGAGGCTGCGGTTGGAGGTGATGGGCCGCAGGAACGTGTTCTCGAAGAAATTCACCGCCACCTGATGCGGCGCCGGCAATGTCGGCTTCGGCTGCGACAGCGTCTTGCCGATCAGTTCGCTGAAGGTGGAGGTCTCGTTGGCACGGCGGTCGAGGTCACGCTGGAACGGCGCGTTGAGGATGACGGCGAAGATGTACCAGAGGACCACCACGCCCAGGAGGATCGAGGTTACGGGGATGAGTTTGTCGCGGAAGGTGTCCATTTACGGGCGCCCCCCCGCTCTCTCCAACGGGAGCAAGCGGCGACATTCGCGCTTCGTCATCCTAGGGCGAAGCAAGGAGCGAAGCGACGCGGCGCAGACCCTAGGATCCATGCCGTTACCTTTCCGATCCGCAGCGGTGCGGAATATGGCTCCCTGCCTAACAACACCATCAGCCGCAGTGGCTTGTCTTGCGGTCATTCTGAACCGTTTGCGCTCTTCGATTAACGTCACGGCATGGATCCTAGGGTCTGCGCCGCGTCGCTTCGCTCCTTGCTTCGCCCTAGGATGACGAAGGCGTGGCGGCGACGTCCGCACTCATTGGCTACCCCCTCAATCATCATAGCTGTGCCCTGCCCTCAAGCCATCCCGCACGCGGGCCGCGATGGCCAGAAACTCCGGCGTCTCTCTGATATCCAGCGGCCGCTCCTTCGGCAGCGTCGATTCGATGATGTCGGTGACCCGGCCGGGGCGCGGCGACATGACGACGATGCGCGTCGACAGATACACCGCCTCAGGGATGGAGTGGGTGACGAAGCAGATCGTCTTGTTGGTGCGCTCCCACAATTCCAGAAGCTGTTCGTTGAGATGGTCGCGCACGATCTCGTCCAGCGCCCCGAACGGCTCATCCATCAAAAGCAGATCGGCGTCGAAGGCGAGCGCACGCGCGATCGAGGCGCGCTGCTGCATGCCGCCTGAGAGCTGCCAAGGGTATTTCTTCTCGAAGCCGGAGAGGTTGACGAGCTCCATCGTGCGCTTGATGCGTTCGGCCTGCTCGGCCCGGGACAGGCCGATAATCTCCAGCGGCAGCGCGACATTGCGCTCGATCGTGCGCCACGGGAAAAGCGCGGCGGCCTGGAAGACATAGCCATAGGCGCGTTTTTCGCGCGCCTGTTCCGGCGTCATGCCATTGATGGAGATGGTGCCCGAAGTCGGCTTCTCCAGATCGGCAATGACGCGCAGCAAGGTGGTCTTGCCGCAGCCGGACGGGCCGATGAAGGAGACGAACTCGCCCTTGCCGATGGTCAGGTCGACATTGGAGAGCGCCTCTACCGGACCGTCATTGGTCTGAAAGGTAAGGCCAAGTTTGCTTGCCGAAACGACGGCTGGCGATTGTCCCGTCATCGCTTGCTGCCTGCCTCTCGCAGCCGTCCAGGATGAAATGACGTTGCATTCGCGTTGATGTTGTTTTCCACTCGTCCAATCCCACTCAATCGACGCCCGGAGCCTTGCCGATGTCGCCCAAACCCACTTGTCACCTTATCCGTCCTGAAAGCACTTATGAAGGCAAGCAGGGACTGACCTACTTTGCCGGCATTGCCACAGAGTCGGTCGGCTCCTCCGGCATCTGCATGCATGTGCTCACCCTGCCGCCCGGCGCCCGCGCCAAGGCGCATCTGCACGAGAACCACGAGACGGCGATCTACGTGCTCTCCGGCGAAGTCCACACCTGGTATGGCGACCGGCTCGAGAACCACATCGTCGTCAAGGCCGGCGACCTCTTCTACATTCCCGCCGGCGTGCCGCATCTGCCGGCCAATCTGAGCAACGCCCCCTCCTCGGCCGTCATCGCCCGCACCGATCCCAACGAACAGGAAAGCGTCGTCCTGCTGCCGGAACTGGATGCGCTGGTCGCCTGACGCTGACTTGACTGCCGTCATTTGCACCGCGCAACTTCGCCCATGACATTGCCGTCTTCGTCGGCGATCGTCAGTTTCTTGGCGTTCTTGGCGCTGCGCTTGATGGTGAATTTGGTCGGCTCCTGTCCGTCTTCGCCTTCCGCCTCGCATGTTGCCGTCACCACCAGCGACCCATCAGCCTGCGCCTGCTTGTCCGTGAAGGTGCAGGCGCTGGCGGCGGTGATCAACGCCTCGTCGGTCAAAAGCAGCATCCGATCGGCGGCGACTTCCTGGCCGTTGCGGTTGATACAGCCATATTTGTCGCCATAGGGTTTCGACAGGTCGATGCCATCAGCGAAAGCCTGGCCCGCAGCCAGAACGGCAAGCACCGCTACGAATAGACCAAACCCACGCACACTCATTCCCCCGAAACCAACGTCACGAACACGGCAGCAACGGCCCCATTTCTTCAAGGCCGGGGATGGTCACGAAGAAACCACCCTCGCCCTTGTTTGTAACCACAAGGGTTTCAGCCGTCGTCCCCGCCTCGCCCTCGGCGGAACAGGTCGCATCAACCGATTGAGTGCCCGGCACCCAGGTCAGCTGCTGCGCGAACCTGCAGCCGCTGCCATAGGTCTCGATGCCTTCGGCGGTCAGCACGATATAGTCATCGCGGCCCTGAAAACCGGCCTTTGCAAAGACACAGCCGGAATCGTTGCCCCAGGAGCCGACCAGCCTCTCGGCTGCGGTTGCCGGGGCAGCGATGACCATCGCCAAGACCATTGAGGTGAGTGCTGCGGAGTTCCGCAACTTCAAACCCCTGTCGCCGGAATGCCGGTGCGCTCCACCTTGCGCGGCGCGGAAATTTCCTTCCAGGCCGACAGCGCCCGGTTGACCGCCGCGTTCGGCTCGCGCGCGACGAATTCGCCATGGCCGGGCTTGGCCTTGATCTCGGCCTCCTCGATCGAGAGCTCGCCGCGTGAGAAGACGAAGCGCGGCAGGCCAGTCACCTCAAAACCTTCGAAGACGTTGTAGTCGATGACGGACTGCTGCTTCTTCGAGGTGATCTTCTTCTTACGCTTGGGATCCCAGACAACGATGTCGGCATCGGCCCCTTCAACGATAGCGCCCTTCTTCGGGTACATGTTGAGGATCTTGGCGATGTTGGTCGAGGTCACCGCGACGAACTCGTTCATCGTCAGCCGGCCGGTGTTGACGCCGGCCGTCCAAAGCACCGGCAAGCGGTCTTCAAGCCCGCCGGTGCCGTTCGGAATCTTGGTGAAATCGCCGACGCCGTTGCGCTTCTGCTTGGTGGTGAAGGCGCAATGGTCGGTCGCCACCACTTGCAGCGAGCCCGCCTGCAGGCCGGCCCACAGCGAATCCTGGTGCAGCTTGTTGCGGAAGGGCGGGCTCATGACACGGCGCGCCGCATGGTCCCAGTCCTTGTTGAAATACTCGGTCTCATCCAGCGTCAGATGCTGGATGAGCGGCTCGCCGAACACCCGCATGCCCTTCTGGCGGGCGCGGCGGATCGCCTCGTGCGCCTGCTCGCAGGAGACATGCACGATATAGAGCGGCACGCCGGCCATGTCGGCGATCATGATGGCACGGTTGGCCGCCTCGCCTTCCACCTCCGGCGGCCGCGAATAGGCATGTGCCTCCGGCCCGTTGTTGCCGGCGGCGAGCAGCTTCTGCGACAGCGCCGCAACCACGTCGCCATTCTCGGCATGCACCAGCGGCAGTGCGCCGAGGTCGGCGCAGCGCTGGAACGACGCATACATCTCGTCGTCGTCGACCATCAGCGCGCCCTTGTAGGCCATGAAATGCTTGAACGAGGTGATGCCCTTGTCGACGACCGTCGCCATCTCGTCGAACACCTGCTTGCCCCACCAGGTGATCGCCATGTGGAAGGAATAATCGCACGACGCCTTCGAGGTCTTGTTGTCCCACATCTGCAAGGCTTCGAGCAGCGATTGCTGCGGCGCCGGCAGGCAGAAATCGACCACCATCGTCGTGCCGCCGGACAGCGCCGCGCGCGTGCCGGACTCGAAATCATCGGCCGAATAGGTACCCATGAACGGCATTTCGAGATGGGTGTGCGGATCGATGCCGCCAGGCATGATGTAGCAGCCGGTGGCGTCGAACTCATGGTCGCCATGCAGGTTCGAGCCGATGGCGACGATCTTGCCGTGCTGCATCAGCAGATCGGCCTTCCAGGTGCGGTCGGCGGTGACGATGGTGCCGTTCTTGATGACTTTGGTCATTGTCGTGTTCCCTTGTTTCGGTTGCGCTTCTAGTGAGCGCTTTGCTCGATTCAGATCGGTTCGGGATTGAGGCCTGTCGTTACATCGCTCCAACTTCCCGCAATATCTCCTCGATGCAACCGTCGAAAGAATCCGTCAGCTCTCCCGTCGAAAAGCGCAGCACACGATAGCCCTCTCGGCCAAACCATGCATCGCGCTTTTGATCCTTCTCCATTCCCTCCGGCGTGAAGTGATGCTCTCCGTCCACTTCAATGACGAGGTTCCTTTCATGAATAACAAAGTCGACGATGTAAGGACCGATTGGCGCCTGCTTCCGAACATGTAGCCCATAGAGTCGGCGGAACTCCTTCAACTCGGACCAGAGCTTGCGCTCGCCTTCTGTCATGTTCCGACGCAAGGCCCTGGCACGTTTGATCGCTGCCGGGCCGATAGAGGTTGGTGCCAAGAGTACCCCCACCCTCAATCCCTCCCCATAAGGGGCAGAGCTATCGCATATGGATTCTTACGAAGAGGGACCCCCACCCTAACCCTCCCCACAAGGGGGAGGGAACGCTGCCGCGTGCCATCCTTTTTAGCGCCGAACGTCGGCAATTTGCGGAGATCAGCGCTACTTGGTCCCCCTCCCCCTTGTGGGGAGGGGTTAGGGGTGGGGGTACAGCGCCGACCTCTCACGCCACGATCCCCGCCGTCTCCACCACCGCGTGGAACAGTACGTCGGCGCCCGCCGCCGCCCATTCCTTCGAAATTTCCTCGGCCTCATTGTGGCTTAAGCCGTCAACGCAGGGGCACATCACCATGGCGGTCGGTGCAACGCGGTTGATCCAGCAGGCATCGTGGCCCGCGCCGGAGACCAGGTTGCGGTGGGAATAGCCGAGCCGTTCGGCCGCGTCGCGGATCGCCTTGACGCAGCCGGCATCGAAGGTCACCGGGTCGAAATGGCCGACCTGATCGATCGCATACTGGATGTCGAGCGCCTCGCAGATCGTGTCGATGCCCTCGCGGATGCGCCCGTCCATGGCGTCCAGCACTTCCTTCTCGGGCGAACGGATGTCGATGGTGAACACGGTGCGACCGGCAATGATGTTGCGCGAATTCGGAAACACTTCCATGTGGCCGACCGCACCGACGGCGTCCGGCTGGTAGTCCATGGCGATCTCGTGCACCAGTTCGATCACGCGCGCCATGCCAAGCCCGGCATTGCGGCGCTTGGGCATCGGCGTCGAGCCGGTATGCGCTTCCTTGCCGGTCAGCGTCACCTGCAGCCATTTCAGGCCCTGGCCATGGGTGACGACGCCGATATCGATGCCTTCATCTTCCAGAATTGGTCCTTGCTCGATATGCAGTTCGAAGAAGGCGTGGATCTTGCGATCGCCAACCTTCTCGTTGCCTTTCCAGCCGATGCGTTCCAGCTCCTCGCCGAATTTTTTGCCCTGCTTGTCGGTGTGCTGATACACGTCCGCTTGCTCCAGCACGCCGGCGAACACGCCAGACGCCATCATCGCCGGGGCAAAGCGCGAGCCTTCCTCGTTTGTCCAGTTGGTGACGACGATCGGATGCCGGGTGGTGATGCCGAGATCGTTGAGCGAACGGATGATCTCCAGCCCGCCAAGCACGCCGAGCACGCCGTCATATTTGCCGCCGGTCGGCTGCGTATCGAGATGGCTGCCGACATAGACCGGCGGCAGGCTGGGATCAGCACCTTCCCTGCGGGCAAACATGGTGCCCATTTCGTCGAGGCCCATTTCGAGCCCCGCCGCCTCGCACCAGCGCTTGAACAGATGCCGGCCCTCGCCATCCTCATCGGTCACAGTCTGGCGATTGTTGCCGCCGGCAATGCCGGGGCCGATCTTCGCCATCTCCATCAAGGAGTCCCACAAACGGTCTGAATTGATTCGCAGATTCTCGCCTGGGGCGGCCATTCAAAGTCCTCTCATTCATATCACCAGCCGGGCGGCGGTTCCCGCCACCGCCCGGTTGGCTGGGTAGATTAGTCGATCGCCCTCAGCACTTCACGCACATGGTCGATCAATTCGTTGATCTGGCCCTTGGTGATGATCAGCGGCGGCGACAGCGCGATGATGTCGCCGGTGGTGCGGATCAGTGCGCCGCGCTCGAACGCCTTGACGAAGGCCGAGAAGGCCCGCTTGGTCGGTTGGCCGGCGATCGGCGCCAGTTCGATCGCACCGATCAGGCCGATGTTCCGGATGTCGATGACATGCGGCTCGTCCTTCAACGAATGCAGTGCATCTTCCCAGTAAGGCGCCAGCTCCTCTCCACGGGTGAGCAGGCCCTCTTCCTTGTAGGTGTCGAGCGTGCCGAGCGCGGCGGCACAGGCGATCGGATTGCCCGAATAGGTGTAGCCGTGGAAGAACTCGATCATGTGCTCGGGGCCGGTCATGAAGGCATCGTGGATTTCCTTCTTCACGAACACCGCACCCATCGGGATGACGCCGTTGGAGACGCCCTTGGCTGTCGTCATGATATCCGGCGTGACGCCGAAATAGTCGGCGGCGAACGGTGCGCCAAGACGGCCGAAACCGGTGATGACCTCGTCGAAGATCAACAGGATGCCGTGCTTGGTGCAGATTTCTCGCAGCTTCTGCAGATAGCCCTTCGGCGGCAGGATGACGCCGGTGGAGCCGGCGACCGGCTCGACGATTACGGCCGCAATGGTCGAGGCGTCATGCAGGGTGACGATGCGCTCCAGCTCGTTGGCAAGCTCCGCGCCATATTCCGGCACACCCTTGGTAAAAGCGTTCTTCTCCGGCAGATGCGTGTGCGGCATGTGGTCGACGCCGCCGAGCAGCGTGCCGAACATCTTGCGGTTGGTGACGATGCCGCCGACCGAGATGCCGCCGAAATTGACGCCGTGATATCCGCGTTCACGGCCGATCAGGCGGGTGCGTGCGCCCTCGCCCTTCACGCGGTGATAGGCGATCGCCATCTTCAGCGCGGTCTCGACCGATTCCGAACCGGAATTGGTGAAGAAGACATGGTCCATGCCCTTGGGCGCGAGGTCGACCAGGCGGTTGGCCAGTTCGAACACGATCGGGTGGCCCATCTGGAAGGCCGGCGCATAGTCGAGCTCGGCGGCCTGATGCTGGATCGCCTCGGTGATCTTGGGGCGGCAATGGCCGGCATTGACGCACCAGAGGCCGGCGGTGCCGTCGAGCACCTTGCGGCCGTCGCTGGTGGTGTAATGCATGTCCTTGGCGGACACGAACATGCGTGGCGCCTGTTTGAACTGCCGGTTCGCCGTGAACGGCATCCAGAATGCGCTGAGATCGTTCGGCGTGACTTTCAGCCGGTTGGACATGACCAAGACTTCCCCTTGTAACCTGTTTCGGTGCGGCTAACGCTTGGTCTTTCCAAAGCTTGGTCTTTGCTGCGTTTTCATGCTACGCAAATTTTTGACCGATTGGACAAACGTTAGCACCGCCCTGTCGGCGGTCAAGGGATTACTAGCGGAAATGCGGCCTTCGAAGTGCGCTCCACGGGTAAGAGAAAAACTGGTCCAGAGAATTGGTCCAGATGACCCGCGCGACCAAGGCTTGGCCGCATGACCGACGCCACGGAAGGCTCCGCCCCTCGCCGCACCCGCATCCAGCAGGAAAAGCGCGAACTGATCCTGGAAGCAGCCCTCGAAGTCTTCTCCACCAACGGCTTTCGCGGTTCGACCATCGACCAGATCGCCGAAGCCGCGGGGATGTCGAAGCCGAACCTGCTCTATTATTTCCGCCGCAAAGAAGACATTCACGAAACGCTGATGGAGCGGCTGCTGGCGACCTGGCTGGCGCCGTTGCGCGAACTCGACGACATTGGCGATCCGCTGACCGAGCTCAGGAGCTACATTCGGCGCAAGCTCGAAATGGCACGCGATTTTCCCAGGGAAAGCCGGCTGTTTGCCAACGAAATCCTGCAAGGCGCGCCGCGCATCATGCCGCTGCTGGCGGGTGAGCTGAAAACGCTGGTCGACGAGAAGGCCAACGTCATCAAGGGCTGGATGCGCGCCGGCAAGATCGCCCGCACCGATCCTTGGCACCTGATCTTCTCGATCTGGGCAACGACGCAGCATTACGCCGATTTCGACGTCCAGGTCCGCGCCGTGCTCGGTCCCGACCGCGGCGGCGACGGCCGCTTCGAGGACGCGGCGCGCTTTCTGGAACAGTTGTTTATTGATGGGCTGAAGCCGAAGGGGTAGTGTTGTTGCTTACCTCGGAGATTAGCCGAGGCACTCGTGACTTCGTCATCCACGGGCGGAGCGGGAGCGAAGCGGACGCGTAGACCCGAGGATCCATGCCGTTCCCTCGGGCGTGGAGTACAGCGGAGCAGAATTTTGCACCGTAGCAGCGCTTTGAAGTCGCGGCATGGATCCTCGGGTCTGCGCCGCGTCGCTACGCTCCTTGCTCCGCCCATACATGACGAAGTGAGAGGTGCCGCCATCAACCTCACGCGTTGCGCTTTTGGGCCGTCATCGCTCCCAGCAATTTTTCCAACTTGGCGATCGAATTCTGCTCGGCGAGCGGCGTGTAGACGATCAGCTTCATGTCGGAGCCGTCATCGATCGACAAGCTCATATGCTCGAATGTCATGGCCCCCGCACTCGGATGCCGGACATGCTTCACCCCTGACAATCTGCGCGCCACATCGCGTTGCGGCCACCAGTCGCGAAACTCCGGGCTTGAGCGCGTCATCGACGCGATCAGCCGTTCGAAATCCGCATCGCCGACATAGCGGGCGCTTTCCGCCCGGAACGAGGCCAGCACATTGCGCGCCAACTGCTCCCAGTCGACCAGCAGGCGGCGATGGTGCGGATTGGTGAACACCATGTGGACAATGTTGCGGGCGTCGCCCTCCAGCAGGCCATAGTCGCCGAACACCGCCACCGCCGCCGGGTTCCAGGCCAGCACGTCCCAGCGCCGTCCCACGACATAGGCCGGCTGCAGCACCAGGCTTTGCAGCATGTGCAACAAGGGGCCGTCGACCTTTTCCGGCGCGACTGTGCGACGCTCGGGCAACTGACGGCCGGCGAGAATGAACAGATGCCGCTTCTCGGCAGTATCGAGGCGCAAAGCCTCACTGAGCGCCGCCAGCACCTCGACCGAAGGCCGGACCTCGCGCCCCTGCTCCAGCCAAGTGTACCAGGTGGTGCCGACGCCGGCGATCATCGCCACTTCCTCGCGCCGCAGCCCCGGCGTGCGTCGCCGCATGCCGGTCGCGATGCCGGTGGCCGACGGTGTCAGCCTTTCGCGGCGCGAACGCAGGAAGGCGCCAAGCTCGCGTCGGCGGCTGTCTTCAGCGGAATGTGGGGGAGCATCCATGAGGGCTATTATAGCAGTATTGATACCAGGATAAAGTTTGAACTGTTTGAGCTGCTTCAGACACTCCATTTTGCTTTCAGAGCGATGGAGGCTCCGAACATGGACCTGAAAGACAAGACAATCCAACACACAGTCATCATCGGCGGCTCGTCCGGCATCGGCCTGGCGACGGCGCGAAAGCTGCTTTGCCCGGGCATGAAGGTGACCATCACTGGACGCAATTCGGAAAAGCTCAACAGCGCGTGGAAGAGCCTTGGCGGCGCCGCCGAAAAAGCTGCCTTCGATGCTTCGAAACCGGACGAGGTACGCCAATTCTTCGAGCGCCTCGGACCGCTCGATCACCTCGTTCTGGCTGCCAGCGGCGGCAAGGGACTTGGGCCGTTCGAAACCCTCGACCTCTCAGACATCGCCGGCGGCGTCGACGAGAAGGTCCGGCCGCAATTGTCATGCCTGCAGGCCGCCTTGCCGACGCTCAGCAAATCGGGATCGGTCACCTTCATTTCAGCGGTGTCGGCACAATTGTCGGCGCCAGGCGTTGCCGGCATCGCGGCCGTCAACGGCATGCTGCTGACCGTGGTGCCAATCCTCGCGGTCGAGTTGAAGCCGCTGCGTGTGAACGTCGTTGCGCCCGGCGTCATCGACACGCCTTGGTGGGATTTTCTGCCCGACGACCAGCGGCAGGCGGTCTTTGCCGACTATGCAGGCAAGACCCCTGTGGGCAGGATCGGCCACGCCGAAGACGTCGCCGGGGCAATCGCCTTCCTCGTCTCCAACGGCTTCATGACCGGCCAGGTGCTGACTTGCGATGGCGGTTTGCGCTTCGCGGCGTGACAAATGGTGTTGCAGTGGCTTCGCGCCGCCCATTGCGGCCACTATCGAGCCAAACTATTGGCTCGCCACCATGCCGGCACCAACCGATGCCAAGATAAAGACTAGCAAAATGAAAAAACCAACTGAAATTGCCCTTTGGTAGATGGCCTTTCCGGAATCGAGTTTCGTCCGCAGAAAAAGCAGGACGTCTGGGAACATTGCCACCAGAAAAATCACTGAGACACTGAAATACCAGATAGATTCAGGCTGAAACCGCTTTTCCACAAGGGGGTACAATATAATTGACGCATATACGAGATAGAAGACAAGCGTGAAACGAGTTGGTGAACTTGTCAGACCAAGTGACGACAGAGCGCTCTTTTCTTCAGATTGACGCAGGAGAGACAACACACTCAAGACGCTTGCTGTGAAGTAAATACTCAGCAAAGCGTGCGAATCTCTGGCACTAATTGCATCAACATAATTTAGGATAGCGACCAAGGCCACCGTCAGGAGCCCCGCCACAAGGAGCCATCTCAACGCAACGCGTCTTTTACCTTTGAGAATATACATCGATTGCCTGCCGGGGCCGCACCAAGGCCCAATACCCTAACCGTCTTAACTCTAGGTATCGAAAACAATGATGGATGGCGACACCATGGTGGCAGCGCCATTGCCGACTAGAGCGACTGCGCGATCAGCGTCAGAAACCCTCCACCCAACGCGACATTGCCGACAAAGCCGTTGATGCGGGCTGCCCGGTCCGGACCCTGATGGTCCCAGAAATTGTGGAACATCGGCGTGGCGACGATCAGGAACAGCACCAGCACGGCGCAGGCGATCGCGGTCCACAGGCCGGCTATCACCAGCGCGCCGGAAATGGTCTGCAGGACGATGCCGGCCCACAACGCCAGCTTCGCCTGCGGCACGCCGCGCGCCGCCATCAGCCCTGTCAGGAAGGTCTCGTTTTGAATGTTGCGCAGGCCGGCAAGGATGAAAGCGCCGCCGAGCAACAGGCGGCCGAGAAACAACAGGCTCGAAGGCAAATCGACAGGCATGAAACTCTCCCCTGAAAACCAAGGCATCTAGACAGTTGGAGCGCCGCCCTCTCGACGGCGCTCCATGGCTAAACCGAAAGGTCAGGCTGCTTTGGCAGCCGGCATCGGATGGATGGCATGGAATGGGATGCAGAGCCGGTTCCAGGTGTTGATCATGCCGATCGCAACCGACAGCTTGACCAGTTCCTCTTCCGAGAAATGCGCGAGCGTGCTGGCATAGAGTTCGTCCGGCACGCCATTGTTGGCGATCAGGGTCGTTGCCTCGGTCCAGGCAAGGGCAGCGCGCTCGCGCTCGGAAAACAGCGGCGATTCCTTCCAGGCTGAAACCAGATAGAGCCGCGTCTCTGTTTCGCCATCGCGCCTTGCCTCGCGGCTGTGCATCTCGACGCAATAGGAACAGCCGTTGATCTGCGACGCCCGGAGCTTGATCAGGTGCAGCAGGCTCACTTCAAGCCCGCACTCGTCGACTGCCTTGTTGAGCGCCGACACGGCCTTCATGATTTCCGGGGCCTTGGCGAAGAATTGCAATCTCTGTTTCATCGTCTTTCCTTTCACATCTGTCTGGCGGGTTAGATTTGCTTGGCCGAGGCCGACTTCTGCGGCCGCTGGTTGCGTTCGACAAAGGCGCAGCTGACGGCAATTGACCGCGGATCGCCCTCGGCTTCGTAATTTGCCACGATGTCGGACAACCGGGTTTCCGCGAGAGCCGCGCGATAGGCGCGCTCCGCCTTCAGCATCGCGGCATTGATGCCGCATGGCTTCACATAGGCTGAGGCATCGATTTTGACCGGGCCGCGCTGGCGGATCTCGCCGCAGCGAAAGGCCGGCTCGCGACCTTCGACGGCGAGCACGATATCGAGCAGCGTAATGCGCTCGGCCGGCCGCGCCAGCCGGTAGCCGCCCGCCGGCCCCGGCACCGATTCCAGGATGCGCTCTGCGGTCAGCATGTTGAGATGCTTCAGCAGATAGCTCGGCGACAGGCCGAAGGACTCCGCCAGGGCAGCACCCGGTATCGTGCTGTTGCCCTCCACGCTGGCCAGCGTGGCCGCGCAATGGATGGCCGCCTCAACGCCCTCGCCCAGCTTCATGGGATCGATCTCCAATTCATGGATATCTTTTATCGTGGATAATTTCTATCTGCAATAAGAAAATGAAAAACGGCGCCTGAAGGCGCCGCTATTTTCATCGATGCATCCCCTATTCCGCCGCCACCTTGGCCATCGGGTTGTTCGGGTGCGTCGTCCAGTTGGCGTAGACCGGCGACACCGGCTTGCCGGTGCGCTCATCCATCACGCCGACCGCTAGCGGTTCCATGGTGATGCAGTTTTCCACCGGGCAGACATTGACGCACAGATTGCAGCCGACGCATTCGGCCTCGATCACCTCGAAATGCCTGACGCCGTCGACCATGTTGGTGATCGCCTGGTGCGATGTGTCCTCGCAGGCGATGTGGCAGCGGCCGCATTTGATGCAGGCGTCCTGGTCGATATGCGCCTTGGCGATGTAATTGAGGTTGAGATACTGCCAGTCGGTAACGTTGGGCGTGGCGCGGCCGACAATGTCGTCGAGCGAGGCATGGCCCTTCTCGTCCATCCAGTTTTCCAGGCCGGCGATCATCTCCTGCACGATCTTGAAGCCGTAGGTCATCGCCGCCGTGCATACCTGCACATTGCCGGCGCCGAGCGCCATGAATTCGGCGGCATCGCGCCAGGTGGTGATGCCGCCAATGCCGGAGATCGGCAGGCCGTGGGTTTCTGGATCGCGGGCGATCTCGGCCACCATGTTCATGGCAATCGGCTTCACCGCCGGGCCGCAATAGCCGCCATGCGAGCCCTTGCCATCGATGGTCGGCTGCGGCGCAAACGAGTCGAGATCGACGCCGGTGATCGAGTTGATGGTGTTGATCAGCGACACCGCGTCAGTGCCGCCGGCGTGTGCCGCGCGCGCGGGCTTGCGCACATCGGTGATGTTGGGCGTCAGCTTGGTGATCACGGGCATGCGGGTGTTGGCCTTGCACCAGCGCACCACCATTTCGATATATTCCGGCACCTGGCCGACAGCCGCGCCCATGCCGCGTTCCGACATGCCGTGCGGGCAACCGAAATTGAGCTCGATGCCGTCGGCTTCGGTCTCTTCGACCACCGGCAGGATCGCCTTCCAGCTTTCCTCGACGCACGGCACCATCAGCGAAACGACGATGGCGCGGTCGGGCCAGTCTTTCTTGACCTGCTTGATCTCACGCAGATTGACCTGCAAATCGCGGTCGGTGATCAACTCGATGTTGTTGAGGCCGAGCAGGCGGCGGTCGGCGCCCCAGATCGCGCCATAGCGCGGACCGTTGACGTTGACCACCGGTGGGCCTTCCTCGCCCAGCGTCTTCCATACGACACCGCCCCAGCCCGCCTTGAAGGCGCGGATGACGTTGTAGGCCTTGTCGGTCGGCGGCGCCGAGGCCAGCCAGAACGGGTTGGGTGATTTGATGCCGACGAAATTGTTGCGGATGTCTGCCATGGGTCTTTCTCCTCTGGCCGTGGCGGGCTTGGCGCCACCTTGCAGCCTTGCCTATCGGATCATTCCTCGCATCGAAGGAAAACCGACGGCGGTTCGCCTTCGACCGTTACCGTGATCTTGTCCGGATCGCCCTTGCGCGCCTCCAGCCCGACCATTCTTTCGTCCATGCGCACGGTCTCGTCTCCGTTGAGATAGACGTTGGCACATGAAACCGTCGTTTTGACCGTGTCGCCAGCTGGCGGCCCGGCTGTCCATTGGCAGATCGTGTGCTCGTTGAAGCCGGCGCCGGTCGCTTCGACGAACATCCGCTCCTCACCCTTCGCGTCACACCACTCTGCGTAGAGCCAATAGTCCGCTGAAGCCGCCGGCATTGCCGCGGTGCCGATGACGGCAGCGAGGATTGGCGCCATCATCGCAGCGCCCGGTTGATGCTCTCCGCCGCGTCGCGGCCCTGCGCCACGGCCGAGACCGTCAAATCATCGCCGCCGAAAATGCAGTCGCCGCCGGCCCAGACATTGGCGAGCGAAGTGCGCCCTTCGGCATCGACCTTGATGCGGCCGGCTTCGAGGTCGATCGACGCGCCGCTGCCGTTCAGTGCCGCCGGCACAAAACTCTGGCCGATTGCCTTGAACACCTGGTCGGCGGTCAGCGTCAGCGTCTCGCCGGTGCCGGCAAGCTTGTCGCCGTCCATGGCGGTGTATTCGAGTTCGATGCCCGACACCTTGCCGTTCTCGGCGATGACCCGCTTCGGCTGCAGCCAGTGGCGGATGGTTACGCCGTTGGCGGCGGCCAGATCCTGCTCGAACTCGGAAGCGTTCATGTGCTCCTGGCCGCGGCGGTAGCAGATCGTCACCTCTTCGGCGCCGAGCAGCTTCGATTGTACCGCGGCGTCGATCGCCGTCATGCCGCCGCCGATGACGACGACGCGCCGACCGACCGGCAGGCTGGAGAGATCGCTGGCCTGGCGCAGTTCGGCGATGAACTCCACCGCATTGACGACGCCGCCGGCATCCTCGCCATCGGCGCGCAGCGCATTGACGCCGCCAAGCCCCATACCAAGGAACACCGCATCGTAATTCCGGGTCAAATCCGACAGCTGATAGTCACGGCCGAGCGCCTTGCCATTCTGGATGTCGATGCCGCCGACAGCGGTGACATAGTCGACCTCGGCCTGGGCGAAATTGTCGATGCTCTTGTAGGCGGCGATGCCGTATTCGTTGAGGCCGCCGGCCTTCGGGCGGGCTTCGAGGATGGTCACCTCGTGACCATAGCGGGCGAGCCTGTGTGCGGCGGCAAGACCGGCCGGCCCGGCGCCCACGACGGCGACCGACTTGCCGGTTGATTCCGCGCGTGGATAAAACTGCTTGTGCTCCGCCATGGCGACATCGGTGGCGTAGCGCTGCAGGCGGCCGATCTGCACCGGCTTGCCTTCCGCCACCTCGCGCACGCAGACCTCTTCGCACAGCGTCTCGGTCGGACAGACGCGAGCGCACATGCCGCCCAGAATATTCTGGTCGAAAATGGTCTTGGCCGAACCGATCGGGTTGCCGGTCGAGATCTGGCGGATGAACAGCGGAATGTCGATCGATGTCGGGCATGCATTCATGCACGGCGCGTCATAGCAGAAATAGCAGCGGTCGGATTCGACCAACGCCTCGTGATGATCGAGCGGTGGATGCAGGTCGGAAAAATTCTCGGCGTACTGGTCGGCCGGAAGCCGCCCCCCGGCGATACCGTCCTTGAACTGGCCTTCTGGCATTATCAGTTCCCCATGTTTTCGTTTTGGGGAAGGCTAGCACGTTTTATTTTTTTATCAATTGGTCAATTTTCGGCGCAAGCCACTGAAAAGTCTCGATATTAACATGATTTTTTTACTCATGTTATAGACTTTCGCCCTGCGTTGCCGGCGAAAGGCCCGAGCCCGGAACGCCACCATGGATCGAGCATATCTCCTCGGCGACCAGTTGCTGCAACCGCCACAGATTGCGGTCATGAATTCCGAATTCCTCAAGGTGGCTGACGGTGTTGTAGAGATATTCCGCACCTGAACCAACATGGCCGCAGGCCCGCGCCAGCACCCGTGCCACAAGGTCCAGCGGCTGGCCGAGCGACGTTCCCCTGCCCGTCACCCCGACCCAGAAGCCGAGCGCCCGCACCACGCCTTGAGCCGTGCGCACCGGAACCCAACGGACCGAACTGACACTCTCATGGTCGTCGATCTCGCGCCGCAGCAGTCTTTCGATCTGCTCCGGCTTGTCGCCGTCGGGCAGACGGTAGATGACGCCATCGCATCGCCCGCCGCGCTCCAGCGCCATCATCAGCCCCGGCTGCGCGACGCTGCCGCGCCAGCGCACCATGTCGAGGCAAAACGAGCGATGCCAGCCGAAGGCGGTGGCGCGCAGCTGTTCGACGGATTCGAAGGCCGGCTTCCAGATCAGCGAGCCATAGGCGAACACCCATAGCGGCCCTGCATCCGCTTCGGCGGCAAGCCTCGCGGAAAGGGTACCAAAATCCTCGTCGGTGAGTTGCGTCCAGGTGCCGTCGGGGCCGGGATCGGTCTCCTGCCGATGACACAGTGCGACAAGCTCAGGCGTGAGCGACATCTGTCGATGCATGAAACGACTACCCCTCGTTCGCCCAAGCAAAGGCGAAAACCGCCGCCCGTGCAAGCCGCCCATCGCGGTGAAATGCGGAACGATGCGTTCACCTGGCCGTTGGATTTTCTCAAATTCACTGTCGGATTCGTGTCGCCGGGATCGTCCTGTGATGGATCGGACAACGATCGATGCATGAAGGTGAGGAGACCAAAAATGCCGAAATCCCCAATGCCCTTCTTCTGGTACGAGTTGATGACCGACGACCTCGATGCGGCGCAAGCCTTCTACACCACGGTGGTCGGCTGGCGGGCCGAACCCTTCGACAAGGCGCCCGGCATGCCGCGCTACGTCGTGGTGAACTCCGCCGAGCGTGGCGTCGGCGGGCTGATGACCATGCCCGAGGGCGCCGCCAGAATGGGCATGAAGCCGGCCTGGCTCGGCTATATCCACACCAGGGATGCGGATGCCTCGACCAAGTCGCTGAAGGCAGCCGGCGGAGCCGTCCATCGCGAAACTGATGATATTCCCGGCGTCGGACGCTTCTCCGTTGTTGCCGACCCGCAGGGCGCTGCCTTCATGTTCCTGCAGCCCAATGGCCCCGACCAGCCGGTCCTTCCGTCAACAACGCCTGGCCATGTCGGCTGGCACGAGCTCTATGCGGCCGACCGGCAGAAGGCCTTCGATTTCTATTCCAGCCAGTTCGGCTGGACCGATGCCGGTAGCATGGACATGGGCGAGATGGGCATCTACCAGACCTTCGCGGCCGGCCCCGAAAATGGCGGCGGCATCATGAACAAGCCGCAGCAATTGCCGGTGCCGGTGTGGCTGTTCTATTTCAATATCGATGCCATCGACGCCGCCGCCGAACGCGTCACCGACAATGGCGGCAAGATCGTCATGGGTCCGATGCCGGTGCCGACCGGCCAATGGATCGCCCAGTTCACCGATCCGCAAGGCGCCTATTTCGCGCTGATCGCACCGGGGCGCTGATCTTACCTGTACCGCCACCGAACTGCTCTCATCGCGCCACGGAGCGCGACGAGAGATATCCGATAGGCTTATTCCGGCGCCAGCACCGCAACCTTGATGGTCTCTTGCTTGGCGCCGCTGACCTGGATGGTGGCCGGTCCAGCCGCCAGCTTGAAGCGTATGCTCTTGCGGATGCCGGGACAGGTTCTCACACCGCTGAACGCTGCCGACTTCGTGGCATGGCTGTCTTGAATCACATCGATCCAGGCCTCGCCCGACAGGCTGATCTGGAGCTCACCTTCCGGCGGAACAGTTACGCTGGCCGTCGCGCCAAATGTTCCGGCTGCCGGCGCGCGTTCCGGCGGGATGGTGAAGCTGACTGCGTCGACCGGCTCAAGCGCCAAGTCCGCAGCCTCGCCAAGCGCAAGAGAGGCTCCGGACTGCGCGGCCGGCGCTGCCGGAAACAGTTCCTGCTCGCGTATCACCGGCCATTTGAAGGCATCACAGCCAGTGTCGGCGGCCATGGCCAAGTTGGTGCCAGCAAGAATTGCGAACAGGCTGATGACGACTTTTTTCATGGCTGAGGACACCCACATTGTTTCGGAGTAGTCACGCACAGATACAACCATTGCGATACAAATGCAACCATAGAGGGCATAAATTTGAGCGATCGGGCTTAATTTAAGTGGTCAAACTGGGGACCATCACCGATTGTTGATAGTGGGCCAAGGGACGTGAATGGTCCGTCGCCGGATGATAATCTATGGCCGGGCCGATGGTTGGAAGAATGGAGTTTTAGATGAAGCTTTTTGACGGTCTCACCAGATTTCAGCCGCAGGCACTTGGCATCCTGCGCATCATGACGGCCCTGCAGTTCCTCGAGCATGGCTCGCAGAAACTGTTCAATTTCCCGATCAGCGCCGCGCCTCACGCCCTTAACGGGCTGACGACGACGGCAGCCATCCTGGAATTCGCCGGCGGCATCTTGCTGGCGCTCGGTCTGCTCACCCGCCCGGTCGCCTTCCTTCTGGCTGGCGAGATGGCCATCGCCTATTTCATGGCGCACGCGCCGCAGAACTTCTTCCCGGTCAACAACGGCGGCGATGCAGCCATCTCCTTCTGCTTCATCTTCCTCTATCTGGTGTTTGCCGGCGCCGGCGCCTTCGCGCTCGACAACCGCCGCAACGCCTGATCTTCGAACCGAATGCGCGCCTGATGTCAGGCGCGCATTCGCTCGAAGTTCGCATCGAACAGCGGCGCCGGCTGCATGCGCGCAGCGTGGCGTTTGCCCAACAGTTCGATCTCGAAGCCGTCGCTCTCATCGGCGATCTCCTTCGGCACATAGCCGATGGCGACCGATTTTTTCTGGTGATGCGCATAGCCGCCTGACGTCACCCAGCCGCGCACCGCGCCACCAAACCAGATCGGCTCGTCGCCAATGACATCGGCATCGTCGGCATCGAGGATGAAGGTGCGCAACCTGAGCTTGCCGCCTTGCCTGCGCTCGGCCAGAGCGCCGGCCTTGCCTATGAAATCGGCGTCCTTGCCATACGCGACGAAACGGTCGAGCCCAGCCTCCAGCGGTCCGTAGATGGGCCGGTATTCACGCGCCCATGAGCCGTAGTTCTTTTCGAGCCTGAGCGCATTGAGCGCGCGCGTACCGAACAGGCCGATGCCGAATTCCGCGCCTGCCGCCATCAGCGCCTGGAAGGCGGCGCGCTGATATTCCGGCGCCACCCAGATCTCATAGCCGAGGTCGCCGGTATAGCTGACGCGGCCGACCAGGCACGGCGCCGCGCCGATATCCATTTTCGCGACCGCCATGAACGGAAACGCCGTATTGGAGACATCCGCGCGGCTGACCTTCGCCAGTACCTCTCGCGCTTCCGGTCCGGCGATCGCCAGACCGGTCAACTTCTGCCCCAATGCCTCGATGCGCACCGAGCCGTCCCCCGGCAGATGCGCCTCGAACCAGCGCATATGGTACTGCTCGGCAATGCCGGAGCCGGCGATGAACCATTCGCCGTCACCAATATTGGCCAACGTAAAATCGCCGATGAGCTTGCCATCGTCCTTCAGCATCGGCGCCAGCGTCATGCGGCCGGGTTTTGGCAGCTTGCAGGCGAAGATGCGATCGAGCCAGGCCGCTGCCCCCTCGCCTGTCACCTTGTATTTGGCGAAGTTGGAAATCTCCGCCAGGCCGACGCTTTCTCGGACGGTCGCGACCTCCTTTGCGACATGGGTGAAGTCGCTCGACCGCCGCCACGAGAATTCGTCCTTGACGCCCGCCGGCGCATACCACAGCGGCACTTCCAGCCCGAAGGACACACCCCATTGCGCGCCCCTGGCTGACAACAAATCGTAGATCGGCGTCGTCTTCAGTCCGCGCCCGGCTGGCAGTTCCTCATTGGGGAAGCGGATCGAGAAGCGGCGCGAATAATTCTCGCGCACCTTGGCGTTGGTGTAGGCCATCGTCGCCCAGTCGCCATAGCGCGCCACATCCATGGCCCAGATATCGGCGCCGGGATCGCCTTCGATCATCCAGTTCGACAGCGCCAGTCCGACGCCGCCGCCCTGCGAAAAGCCGGCCATGACGCCACAGGCGACCCAGAAGCCCGGTAGCCCGCGCACCGGCCCGACCAGCGGATTGCCGTCAGGCGCGAAGGTGAAGGGGCCGTTGATGATCTGCTTGATGCCGGTCCTCTCGAAGGCCGGGAAATGCCGGAAGCCGACCTCAAGCGACGGCGCGATGCGGTCGATATCCGGCTCCAGCAACTCATGGCCGAAATTCCACGGTGTCTGGAATTCGGACCAGACCTTGTTGGCCTTCTCATACGTGCCCATCAGCATGCCGCCGCGCTCCTGGCGCAGATAGAGCTCGCCATCGAAATCGACGGCATGGATGATCTCGGTGCCGGTCTTGGCGTTCCACGCCGCGACTTCCGGCATATCCTCGGTGATCAGGTACATGTGCTCCATCGCCAGCACCGGCAGTTCCAGCCCGACCATGCGGCCGACCTCGCGCGCCCACAGGCCGCCAGCATTGACGACATGCTCGGTCACCACCTCGCCCTTGTTGGTGATGACCCGCCACATACCGTCCGGGCGGCGCACGATGTCCTCGACTTTGGTGAAACGCTCGACCTCGGCGCCGAGCTTGCGCGCCGCCTTTGCATAGGCGTGCGTCACCCCCGAGGGATCGAGATGGCCGTCCTCCTTGTTGCGAACGGCGCCGACGAACTGTTTCGGGTCGAGCAGCGGCATCAATTCGGCCGCTTCATTGGCCGAGATTTCTTCAAGCTCGATGCCGAGATAGCGACCCTTGGCGACGACGCCGCGCAGCCAGTCCAGCCGCGCCTCGGTCGCGGCCAAAAGCACGCCGCCAGTCAGGTGCACGCCGGTCGCCTGTCCCGAAAGCTCCTCGATCTCCTTGTAGAGCGAGATCGTGTATTTCTGCAGCTTGGCGACGTTGGGGTCGCCGTTGATCGTATGCATGCCGCCGGCTGCATGCCAGGTCGAGCCCGATGTCAGCTCGTCGCGCTCCAGAAGCACGACGTCGGTCCAGCCGTGGCGGGCCAGATGGAACAGCACCGAACAGCCAACGACGCCACCGCCAATGACCACGACCTTTGCATGCGATTTCATGGATTTTGCTCTGTTATCAATGGGTTGGAGAGATGAGATGAATCAGAAAGGCAGCGCCAGACACCCCCCTCTGGCCTGCCGGCCATCTCTCCCTCAAGGGGGGAGATCAGCAGCGGCTGCACCGCCGCATTCTTTTCAACATTAGTGATTGGCGAAGGCAGATGCGACAGCCAATCTCCCCCCTTGAGGGGGAGATGCCCGGCAGGGCAGAGGGGGGTGCCGCGCGCCGACGCTAAAGAACTCACGGCTCGCCCTGCCCGATCGCTTCCTTGCGCCTCGCCATATAAGCCTCCAGCGCCTCGCGCACGGCTGGATCCATCACCGGCTCGACATAGTCCTCCAGCGCCTTCTTCCACAGCCGCGTCGCCCTCGCCGTCGTGTCGAGGCCGCCTGCCTCCTGCCACGCCTCGTAGTTCTGCCAGTTGGACAGCATCGGCTGGTAGAAGGCGGTGGCATAGCGTTCCAGCGTGTGCGGCTCGCCGAAGAAATGGCCGCCGGTCGGCACCGCGCCGAGCGCCTCGACCGCAAGCTCAGCCTCATCGACGACGATCGGCCGCAGGAACTCCATCATGTGCTGGATCATCTCGACATCGATGATGAGCTTTTCGAACGACGCCGTCAGCCCGCCCTCCTGCCAGCCGGCGGCGTGGTAGACGAGGTTGCCGTGACCCAGCACCGCACCCCACAACGCCATCAGTGTCTCATAGGCCCCTTGCGCGTCGGCGGCGTTGGAGGCCGAGCCCGGCGTCGTGCGATAGGGCAGATTGTAGCGCCGCGCCAATTGCCCCGAGGCAATGTTGGCCTTGGTGTTCTCCGGCGTGCCAAAGGCCGGCGCACCCGACTTCATGTCGACATTGGAGGTGAAGGCGCCGTACATCACCGGCGCGCCGGGGCGCACCAGCTGTGTCAGCACGACGCCAAACAGGGCTTCGGCATTCTGCTGCGCCAATGCACCGGCCAGCGTCACCGGGCTCATCGCCCCCATCAGCGTGAACGGCGTCACCGCCACCGACTGGCCGAACTCGGCCATGGTCATCAGCCCTTCGGCCATCATCTCGTCGAAGCGGCGCGGCGAGTTGACCGAGATGATGGTGGCGATGCCGGGGTCGTCGCGCATCTCGTCCAGCGTCAGCCCGCGCGCGATCGCCATCATCTCGATGCCGTCGAGCGCCCTGCCCCTGCCGATCGCCGAGACATGGAACGATTTGTCGGTCAGCGTCAGATTGGTGAAATAGGTGTCCATATGTCTGGTGTTGGCCGGCAGCTCCACAGGCGCGCAGACCTGGTTGCCCAGCATGTGGATGCAGTTGAAATGCTGCGCCAGCCGGGTGAGATCGGCATAGTCGCGCAGATTGCCGGCGCGCCGGCCGCGCTCCATGTCATGCACATTGGGCGGCCCGGCGACGAGGGTGAAATTGATCGTGTTGCCGCCGAGATGGATAGTGTTGGCCGGGTTGCGCGGCGTCAGCCGGTAGCTCGACTGCGTGGTCTTCAGCGCCTCGGCAACCAGGCCCCTGTCGATGCGGACATTGGCCGTTGCATGATCGACTTTGGCGCCGGCTTTTTCGAACAGCGCCAGCGCCCGCTGAGACATCACCTCGATGCCGAAATTTTCCAGAATGTGCATCGAGGCCTGATGGATCGCCTCGATCTGGTCGGCCGACAGCATTGCCATCGGCGGATAGGGATTGGTCACCCGCCTCAGCGGCAGTTGCGGGATGGCGGCAGGCCCCCGGTTGCTGGTTCGCTCGGCGCCGCGCTTGCGTCTTGGTTCGTTCATGCCGGCATCAGAGCGCCGGCATCGCAGCATGGCTGTCAGAAATCCGCCCTTCGCGGGCGTGATTTTAGCCAAGGCGGCATTTTTGAATTCAGATGGAGACAAAGGCGACGCAGAAGGTCGGAATAATGATACAGGCTCGAGACAGCCGAGCTGGTGCGGCAACCCGTTAAGAAACGACGCAAGATTCCCTTTATGATTTGCGCCTATTCGTCTCCCAATGCGTAGGTCGAGTTTTAGTAAAATTGTCGCGGTTGGTGTGCTGCTGGCGCTTTCGGCCTGCGCGACGCCGCCAAGCCACATCAACAATGTCTGCGCCGTCTTCGACCAGAATGACGGCTGGTTCGACAACTGGCAGTCTGCCGCCGAACGAGCCTCGCAGAAATACGGCGTTCCCGTTCCCGTGCTGATGGCGACAGTGCGTAAGGAATCCGGCTTCAAGGCCAATGCCAGGCCGCCCCGCACCAAACTGCTCGGCTTCATTCCGTGGAAGCACGCCTCCTCGGCCACCGGCTTCTCGCAGGCGCTCGACGGCACCTGGTCGCAATATCAAAGCGAGACCGGCAGTTGGGCGGCGCGCCGGACAAAATTTGCCGACGCCGTCGATTTCGTCGGCTGGTATCATTCCAAGACATCAGACACGTTCGGCGTCGCCCGCAACGACACCTACAATCTCTACCTCGCCTACTATCTCGGCTGGACTGCCTATGGCCGTGGCAATCGCGGCGATGCCGGCGTGCAGGGCTATGCCAGGGCAACCGACAAGATGGCCCGCGACTATGCCGTCCAGCTACAGCAATGCGGCAACTAGCACCTTCCCGGTTTAGTGCCGCCCCGATTAGTGCCGCCTTGTCGTATCTTTCGGCTTCTTGACACCGGTCTCGGAAGACTCGTCCACTGCTTTGTGGCGACGGGCTCGCATTCCAGCCTGGCCCTGCTCCACCGCTTCGCCGATCTCGTCCGCTTCCGCGGTCGACGATTTGCCACGCGGCCGTTTGGGCGCCGTTCCTGTCGAACTCGGCCCAGTGCCATGCGGCGCGTCTTCCGGCACGCCTTCATGGGCCGCGTGCTCCTTGTCGAACTTGATCACCGGCTCCATCGTCGCCAGCACGTCGTCCGACAGCCAGCACAGGCTCATATGGCCATCGCCGAGATGCTTCACCGGCGGCACCTTGGTCTCGCACAGATTGTCGGGCACCAGCTTCTTGTAGCCGCAGCGCGTCTGGAACGGGCAACCGCTCGGCGGGTTCATCGCCGAGGGGATATCGCCTTCGAGCACGATGTGCCGTTTGACCACGCTGGTGTCGGCGATCGGGATCGCCGACAGCAGCGCCTCTGTGTAGGGGTGATAGGGCGGCGCGAAGATCTGGTCGGTCGTGCCCTGCTCGACGATGTAGCCGAGATACATGACGACGACGCGGTCGGCGATGTAGCGCACGACAGACAGATCGTGGCTGATGAACAGCATCGTCGTCTTGTTCTTGCGCTGGATGTCCATCAGCAGTTCGGTCACCGCCGCCTGCACCGAGACGTCGAGGGCCGAGACCGGCTCGTCGGCCACCACCACCTTGGCGTCGCCGGCAAAGGCGCGCGCCACGCCGATGCGCTGCTTCTGGCCGCCTGAAAGCTGGCGCGGCTTGCGCGTCTCGAAGGCGCGCGGCAGCTTCACCAGGTCGAGCAGTTCCAGCATGCGCTTGCGCCGGTCGGCGACCGTCTTGCCGACATTGAATTTCTCAAGCGTGCGGATGATCTGCGAGCCGACGGAGTGGCTGGGATTGAGTGTGTCGAACGGGTTCTGGAACACCATCTGGATCGACGACACCGTATCGACGCTGCGCTTCTCGATGCCGGTCGACTGGATCTCCTTGTTGCCGAGCGTGACGGTGCCGGAGCTTGCCGTCTCCAGCCCGAGCAGCACCTTGGCCAGCGTCGACTTTCCGCAGCCGGACTCGCCGACAATGGCGACGGTCTCGGATTCGCGCGCCATGAACGAGATCGTCTCGTTGGCCTTGACGACGCGGCCCTCGCTGGAGCCGAACACTTCGCTGCCGCCGACCTTGTAGTATTTTCGGAGGTCCTCGATCTTGAGCACCGGCGCGCCGGGCACGACCTTCTCATTGACCTTCTTGGCGCCGGGCGGCAGCGCTTCCCAGTCGATCTCGTTGAAGCGCACGCAGCGCGAGAAATGCCCTTCGTGGCCGGCGACCTCGATCATCGGGATTTCGTCCGCGTTGCAGACGCCCTCGACGAAATGGTGACAGCGCGGACCGAAATTGCAGCCCTTGGGCCGCTCATGCGGCAGCGGCAACTGGCCGGGGATCGAGACCAGCGGCCGCGAATTCTTGTCGGCGCCGGGCAGCGGAATCGAGCGGAACAGACCTTGCGTATAGGGATGGCGCATCCGGTCGAAGACGTCCTTGATCTTGCCGGTCTCGACCGCTTCGCCCGAATACATCACCGTGATGCGGTCGCAGGTCTCGAGGATGAGGCCGAGATTATGCGACACGAAGATCATCGACGTGCCGAACTTTTCGCCGAGCCCCCTGACCAGTTCGACGATGCCGGCTTCCACCGTCACGTCGAGCGCCGTCGTCGGTTCGTCGAGCAAAAGCAGCGCCGGCTTCGACAGCAGCGCCATGGCGATGACGATGCGCTGCTGCTGGCCGCCGGAAAGCTGGTGCGGAAAGGAGCGCATCATGCGCTCCGGATCCGGCAGCTTGACCGAACGCACCATATCCAGCGCGCGGGTGTAGGCCTCTTCCTTCGACACCTTGTCGTGGATCAGCGGCACTTCCATCAATTGCTGGCCGACCTTCATCGCCGGATTGAGGCTGGCCATCGGCTCCTGATAGATCATGGCGATCTTGTTGCCGCGAATGGAGCGCAACTCCTCGTCGGAGAGCTCGCCCATATCCTTGCCCTGGAACTTGATCTTGCCGCCGACGATCTTTCCGATGTTGGAGAGGTCGCGCATGATGCCGAGCGACACGGTCGACTTGCCGCAGCCGGATTCGCCGACAATGCCCATCGCTTCGCCGGGCATCACCGTGCAGGAAAAATCCATGACGGCAGGGATCTCGCCCTTGCGGGTGAAGAAGGAGATCGACAGGTTCTCGATCTCGATGATGGGTTCTCCGGGATTTCGAACTGCCTCATTCATGGGTCGCTCCAATCCAATTTTTTTACGCATCGGGCCGAAACCCGCAGATCAGTCTTTCATCGATTGTTCGCGCAGCGAGTCGGCGAGCAGGTTCAAGCCCAGCACGAACGACATCAGCGCGATCGTCGGCGGCAACGCCGGGTGGATGAAGGAGCGCAGCAGGCGGCTGGCGTCCTTGATCGCGGTGCCCCAGTCCGGGCTCTCCGGCGCCAGGCCCAGGCCGAAATAGCCGAGCGTGCCGAGCAGGATCGTGGTGTAGCCGATGCGCAGGCAGGCATCGACGATCAGCGGCCCGCGCGCATTGGGCAGGATCTCCCACAGCATGATGTACCAGGGCGATTCGCCGCGCGTCTGCGCCGCCGCCACATAGTCGCGCGTCTTGATGTCCATCACCAGGCCGCGCACGATGCGGAACACGCCA
Organism: Hyphomicrobiales bacterium; assembly: GCA_900472295.1. GTDB lineage: Bacteria > Pseudomonadota > Alphaproteobacteria > Rhizobiales > Rhizobiaceae > Mesorhizobium. Next base: position 1,080,506 of record UCIA01000002.1, read on the forward strand.
GGGCTGGAAGCGAACACCACAGCCACGAAGATGTTGAGCTGGTTGGGATCGATGTGGACGATCTTGAACGGATCGGCATCGAAGACCAGGCCGGCATAGACCCAACCGCCGATCACCAGCGTCAGCCCGAGCAGGATGTACAGCCGGTCCGGCCGGTTCTTGTAGCGCGTCCAGAACAGCACGGAAAAGAAGATGATCGGGAACATGAAGAACAGCCCGGCCATCGCATAGGGGATCGGCGTGTCCATGATGCCCGGGGTCACCAGGAGGTAGAACAACAGGATGACCGGGAAAGCCAGAACCAGATTGGCGAGGAAGGACAGCACGGTGTCGATCCTGCCGCCATAATAGCCGGCAGGCAGGCCGAGCGTGATGCCCACCATTAGCGCAAAACCCGTCGCCGCCGGCGCGATGATCAGCACGATCTGGCTGCCATAGACCATGCGCGAGAACACATCGCGGGCGAGCTTGTCGCCGCCGAAATAATAGACGAGCTTGGATACCGGCTCGAGCGCGCCCGGCAGCGCGTCCTTCATGACCGGCACCTGGGCGAGCGGGTCGAAGGGCGCGACCGTTGCCGCGAAGATTGCCGTGAACAGCCAGAACAGGCAGATACCGACACCAACAATGCCGACGCCGCTATCGAACAACTGGCCGTAAAGGCCGAGCCGTTTTTTGTAGGTGAAGCTCGCCCCCATCACCAGGGCAAGCCCCAGCCACACCGGCCAGAAACGTGCAATCACGCCGAGCACGATGTTGAAGGCGCCGATATATTCGACCTGCATCTGCCCAGCCTCCTATTGAACTCTGATACGCGGATTGAGGAACGCGTAGCCGACATCCGAGATGAGCTGCGTGATAAGCACGATGAACACCGAGACCAGTGAACAGCCGAGCAGCAGATCGATGTCGTTGTTGCCCGCCGCCTCGACCAGCGTGTAGCCAAAGCCCTGGTAGCGGAACATCACCTCGACGATGACGACGCCGGTGAGCAGCCAGGGAAACTGCAGCATGATGACGGTGAAAGGCGCGATCAGCGCGTTGCGCAGCGCGTGCTTGACCACGACGCTGCCGAAGGAGAGCCCTTTGAGCCGCGCAGTACGGATATATTGCTGCGTCATAACCTCGACCATCGAGGCGCGCGTCATGCGGGCGATGTAGCCGATGCCGTAGATCGCCAGCGTCATCACCGGCAGGGTGAAATTGTAGAAGGTGATGCCCTGGCTTGCGGAAGCCGCCGAGCCGTTCAGCCAACCGAGCCACGAGGCAAAGATGACGGTGAAGATGACGCCCGACACATATTCGGGCGTCGCCGTCGAGGCGATCGAGGCGACGGACAGCGTCCGGTCGGTTCGCGAACCTTCACGCATGCCGGCCAGGATGCCGATCAACAGCGAAATCGGCACCATCACCAACAGCACGCAGAGCATCAGGATGCCGGTGGCCCCGAGTGCCGGAAAGAGCTTTGACGCCACGGTGGTCTTGAACTTGGTCGAGCAGCCGAAATCGCCCTCGAGGATGCCGGAGAATTTCGGCTCCAGCGGGTCATTGCAGAAGGAAAAACGCTGCGTCGGCTTGCCGGTCGCGGGATCGGTCACCGGCTGCTTGGGCACAACGCCCAGCCACTGGCCGTAGCGCACGAAAAAATTCTGCCGGTAGCCATGATTGACCAGCCAGCTTTCGAGCTGTTCGGCCGAGGTGTGCATCTCGGTCTGGCTGATCGCCAGCTTCTTCAAATTCGGCTCGAGATTGATCAGGAAGAAGACGATCATCGTCAGGCACAGCATCGTCAATGCCATGGTGCCCAGACGCCGAATTACGAAAGAAAGCATGGCGGCCCCCCTGCCGATGGGTTGGGGTTTTGGACTGCCCCTGCCAGGCGCTTCCTGCCGTCGGCAGCAAGGCTTGTCAGAACCAATCCCTCGAATGCAATCAACATTCTCTTGGTTACGCAACCCCTGCCTTGCCGTCCGCGGTTTTTGTTGTGCGTATCAGCCGAGCCGAAGCCATTCCGGTAGTCGGCAAAGGGGCAGTGCCCCTCTGCCATTGTCATTCGTCAGGCCTCGTCGAGCCAGACCTTGCCGTAATCATGTTCTGATGTCGGGTGCATCTTGTAGCCGTGCACCGCTTTGACGAAGTGGCAATAGAGCGTGCGCCAGAAGGGCTGGATGATGACGCCGGAATCCTGCAGGATCTGCTCGATGTCCTTCATCGTCTCCTTACGCTTGGCAGCGTCCGCGACGGCCAGCGCTGCGTTGAGCTTGGCATCCCATTCCGGGTTCGACCATGCGGTCTCGTTCCACGCCTCGCCTGAGCGGTAGCCGATCGCCAGAACCTGGACGCCGAGCGGGCGCATGTTCCAGTTGGTCATCGACAGCGGATATTTCAGCCAGTCGTTCCAGAAGGTAGAGCCCGGCAGGATGGTGCGTTTGACCTTGATGCCGGCGTCGCGCAGTTGGGCTGCAATGGAGTCGCCGCTGTTCTTGTGCCAGTCCTCGTCGACGGTGATCAGCTCGTGTTCGAAGTCGGCCTGGCCGGCCTCCGCCATCAGCGCCTTGGCCTTGGCCGGGTCGCGCACGATCTTCGGCAGCTCATAATATTCCGGATGGATCGGACAGACATGGTGGTTCTCGGCCACCTTGCCGGCACTACCGTAGCCAAGCTGCAGCACGACATTGTTGTCGACCGCGAGCTGCAGAGCATTGCGGACGCGCTTGTCGTCATAGGGCTTGTTGTTGATGTTGGTGCGGCACACGATGGTCTGCGCGGTGACCACCTCGGACTTGACCAGTCCCAGCCCGTCCATGATCGGGACATAGTCGGCCGAAGTGTCGAAGTTGCAGTGAACCTCGCCGGACTCGAAAGCACTGACGACGGCCGCCGGATCGGTGCCATAGTCGATGAACTCCAGAGCGTCGAGAAAGACCTCGCCATCCCACCACTTGTTGTCTTCACGCCGCTTGTAGACCACTTTCTGGCCGACATCGTAGGAGACCAGTTCGAACGGGCCGGTGCCGATCGGGCAGGCTTTGAAGTCGCCGCCCTTCTCGTCGAAGCTCTTGTGGACGATGAGGCCGGGATAGTCGCAAAGGTTGGCGATGAGAGCGATGTCCGGCTTGCCCAGCTTCAGCACCACCGTGTAATCGTCGGGCGTGCTGACGGCGCTTTCGTCAAGCTTGTCGTCCTTGACCAGCGTGCCGAGACGGCCCGGCATCGAATTGCCCTCGGCCTTCTTGTCGGCCCAGCGCCTGAGATTGAAGATAACGTCGTCGGCCGTGAATGCATCGCCGTTCGACCAGGTCACGCCCTTGCGCACATGCAGCGTGTATTGGCTGGCGTCGTCATTGATGTCCCAGCTCTCGAGCAGATAGGGCCTGAACGTGTATTCGGTCGTGTATTTGACCAGCGGCTCCAGCGCCTGGCGCTCGGCATTGGCGATTTCTGACCAGTCGGCCTTGCGCGGGTCCTTCGGGTCCTTGACCCACATGGCGACTTTCAGCGTGCCGCCCTTCTTGCCCGGCGCATCCTCGGCCCGGGCCGGCGTCGGAGCGGCAAGACCAAGCATGCCGTAGGCCATCGCCGTCGACGCGCCAAAGGTGCTGGCCAGCGCCAGGAATTCGCGCCGGTCGACTGTTCCGGCCCTGGCTTCTTCGGCCATGGCAAGGATGTGGTCGGGCACGCGATCGCCATTACTTTTATAGATCGTCACGCATAACTCCCATTGGCGGCCTTCTGCCTGTTCTACAGTCTATGCAATTCCGCGAAACATACGGCGCCGGCTGCAACGACAGCCCGGCCGTGGAATTGTCTTCGCGGCAAACTCAAAAAGACCGTGCAGGAAAGCCTCCAATCGCACGACCGCGATCGGTTGAAACCCTACCGGGTTGAGTAAAGGGGAAGGGACCGAAGCCCCTTCCCTGCCGTTCCGATCAAGCCTGGTCGAGCCAGACCTTGCCGTAGTCGCGCTCGAAGGTCGGATGCATCTTGTAGTTCTGCACCGCCTTGACCGAGTGGCTGTAGAGCTTGCGCCAGTATGGCTGGATCATAATGCCGGAATCCTGCAGGATCTGCTCGATATCCTTCATCATTTCCTTGCGCTTGGCTGCGTCGGCAACCGCCAGCGCCGCATTGAGCTTGGCATCCCATTCCGCGTTCGCGTAGCCGGCTTCGTTCCAGGCTTCGCCGGTCCGATAAGCGATGGCCAGCACCTGAACGCCGAGCGGACGCATGTTCCAGTTGGTCATCGACAGCGGATACTTGGTCCAGTCGTTCCAGAACGTCGAGCCCGGCAGCACCGTACGCTTCACCTTGATGCCGGCATCGCGCATCTGCGCGGCGATGGCATCGCCGGTGTTCTTGTGCCAGTCCTCGTCGACCGTAATCAGATCGTGCTCGAAATCGGCCTGGCCGGCTTCCGCCATCAGCGCCTTGGCCTTGGCCGGATCGCGGGCAACCTTCGGCAATTCGTAATATTCCGGATGGATCGAGCAGACATGGTGGTTCTCGGCAACCGAGCCGGCATTGCCGTAGCCGAGCTGGAGGACGACATTGTTGTCGACCGCGAGCTGCAGCGCGTTGCGCACCTTCTGGTCGCCATAGGGCTTGTTGTTGACGTTGGTGCGGCAGACGATCGTCGAAGCGGTGACGATTTCAGACTTCACCAGATCCAGGCCGTCGAGGATCGACACATAGTCGGCCGAGGTCTCGAAGTTGGTGTGGACTTCGCCGGCTTCGAAGGCGCTGACCATGGCTGCCGGATCGGTGCCGTAGTCGACGAATTCGATACCGTCGAGGAAGACCTCGCCGTCCCACCATTTGTTATCTTCACGGCGCTTGTAGACCACTTTCTGGCCGACATCGTAGGAGACCAGCTCAAACGGGCCGGTGCCGATCGGGCAGGCTTTGAAATCGCCGCCCTTCTCATCGAAGCTCTTGTGGACGATGAGGCCGGGATAGTCGCACATATTGGGAATGAGCGCGATGTCAGCCGTGCCGAGCTTCAGCTTGACGGTGTGGTCGTCGACCTTGGTTACGGCACTTTCGTCGAGCTTGTCGTCCTTGACCAGCGTGCCGAGACGGCCAGGCATGGAATTGCCCTCGGCCTTCTTGTCGGCCCAGCGCTTGAGGTTGAAGATGACATCATCGGCGGTGAAGGCATCGCCATTCGACCAGGTCACGCCCTTGCGCACATGCAGCGTGTATTCAGTGGCGTCGTCATTAACCTCCCAGCTCTCCAGGAGGTAGGGGCGGAACGTGTATTCGCTGGTGTACTTGACCAGCGGCTCGAGCGCCTGGCGCTCGGCATTGGCGATTTCCGACCAGTCGGCCTTGCGCGGATCCTTGGGATCCTTGATCCATTGGGCGACTTTCAGGATGCCGCCTTTCTTGCCCTGCACCTCTTCGGCCTTGGCCGGCGTCGGCACGGCTACGCCGAGCATGCCGTAGGCCATTGCCGTGGACGCGCCGAAGACGCTGGCCATGGCAAGGAATTCGCGGCGATCGACTTTGCCTGCCTTGGCGTCTTCGGCCATGGCCAGGATGTGGTCGGGAACGCGATCACCATTGCTCTTATAATTTGTCATGCCTTAACTCCCATTGTTGGCTTTCCGCCTTTTAACATTCCGCATCCCTGCCGTGATGTCAAAGACGGCATGGCTACGGAACCTGTTAGGGAATGTGCAACTTTGAAAAGGGAGCAGTTCGCGTGATAACGACAGTCTTGGCGCAAAAGTGCTAGCGCGCCCAGATTCCGCCAGAATCTGCTCAGGCGACTAAATTGATACATTTGGGCGGGTTACGACAGCGCCAGTCCCGGCCGCGGTAAGGGCCAGGGGCCTCAGTACTCTTTCTCGTAGAAAATGCCGCCCTTGGCCTCGCCGCCATCATTGGCCTCGCCGCGCAATTTGACGCCGCGTCCGACATTGAGGTCGATCGTCGCCTTGCCCGATCCCGGCTTGTCGCCTTTCTGGATCGTCACATAGGTGCGGTCGTTGAGATACTTGCCCGCCGATACGGCGGTGCCGCCCTCATCGTCGGTGGTCACATCCAGATCGTCGACGCCGATGGCGCTGCGCAGGTTTTCGAGCAGCGAGGTCGAACCGCCGACGCCGGCCAGTTGCCCCGCGGCCTCGGCCAGTTGCGCGATCTGCAGCGGCGACAGGTTCGACATAGAGCGCCCGAAGATCAATTGCGCCAGCACCTCGTCCTCCGGCAGCGCCGGCACCGAGGAGAAGTCGAATTTCGGATTGGTCGCCTCGCCCGACACCACGATGGTGACGGTGGTGCTGGGCGTGGTCGATGTCGCGGTCAGGTTGAGGTAGGGCACCAGCGAGCCGGAAAAGCCGACCGTGCCCTCGGTGAAGGTCAGCCGCTTGCCGAGGATCGACAGCCGCCCGCGCTGCAAGGTGAAGGTGCCGACCGCTTGCGGCGACGCCGCCGGGCCGGTCAGCCTCAGCGAACCGCCAAGCTCGGCATCGACGCCCCTGCCCTGGATGAAGATCTGGTTCGGCGCGTTGACCGTGACGTCGAGGACAAGCCCGCTGCCGCCACCGCCGCTGGCACTGGCCGGGCGCAAGGCCTTGTCCTGCGCCCGCACGCTGGCGGGGGCGTTCTTGTGCTTGACGCCGAGTGCCGTCAGCGAGCCCGGCAGCTTCTCGGGAACGGTGATGACGGTCTTGGCGAGGTTGACGGTGCCCGAAATCACCGGCGCCGAGGTCAGCGGCCCCTTGATGGTCAGGTCGCCGCCGAGATTGGCGGTCACCACTCTGCCGTCGGTGTAGCGGCCATCGACCAGCTTGATCGACAGGTCGGCCGGAAAGCCTTGCGCCGGATTGATGCCGATCGTGCCCGACGCCGACAGGCTGCCGCGCGTCGACAGTGTGCCGGTTAGCCGGTTTATGCGGGCGACGCCATTGCCGATCGAAACGTCGGCGGTGATGTCGTTGACGGCAAGGCCGGAGCGCGCGTCGACCAGGCGGGCGCCCGACGTGCTGACCGTGCCGCCGATCACCGGTGACGTCGCCGGACCGCGCACCTGGACATTGACGGCTGCCGTGCCGCTGAGCGACAGGCCTTGCGCGGCAAGCTTGGCGGCGAGGAAGGAAAACGGCACCTTGCCGTTGAAGTCGAGCACCAGCGCCGGCGTACCCGCTGTTGTGACCGTACCGCCGCCCTTGAGGCCAAGGCCTGCGCCGTCGCTGATGTCGGCGTTGAAGGTGAGCTTTTTGCCGGCGAAGGTTCCCGACGACGATATGCTCATGCCGCCGAGGCCGGCGCTGCGGGTCTGCGATGTCTGCACCCCGCCGGCGTCGATGTCGAAGGCAACAGCCGGATTGGCCGGCGCGCCTGACACCTTCACGGTTCCGGAAATCGAACCGGCGGCCTGGAGGCCAGGCGAAAAACTGTTGGCCAGCGAAGCCGGCACCTTCGACAGCGCGGCATTGATGTCGAGCGTCTGGCCGACCTTGCCGGTCACCGTCGCCGTGCCGCCGCCAAGGTTGAGCACAAGCTTGTTCAACGTCGTTGTGCCGTTGGCGATGCTGACGGTCGAGGCCTGGGCGATGGCCGCCTTGATGCCCTGGACGGTGGCCTGGCCGGAAGCGAGTTCGATGGTGGTCGTGCCGCCAGCCACTTTCACCCGACCCGCGGCCTTCGCCGGAATGCCCTTGACTGTGGCGCCGCCGGAAAAGCCGGTCCAGTCGCCGTCGCGCTTCAAATCGACGTCGATGCCGCTGATCGCGGTGCCGCCGGAGATGACGCTCTCGGCGCGAATCTTGCCGGAGATGACTGGCGCGGCGAGATAGTTGGCAACCAGCGCGTCGATCGACACCGTCTTGGCCTGCAGGTCGCCGCGGGTGATCGATGCGGTCGAAGCCTTGACGGCTACGTTGGGGCCGTCGGCGGTCTTGGAGAAGGCGATGGTGCCGCGCACGTCGCCTTCGGCCTTTTCCAGAGCAAGTGCGGCCAGCGGCCCGATATCGGGCAGGTCGAGCGCAATGGTGCCGACCGGCACGAATGCCTCGTCGAGTGCGAGATCGCCGGAGATCTTGTTCTTGCCGAGTGACAGCAGCAGGCCGTTGATGGCGCTCTTGCCGTCGGCCGTGGCGAGCACGGCGCTGCCTTGCAGCGCCTGTCCCGCAACATTGCCGGTCAGTTGCACATTGGCCGCCGGGTTGGCGGCATCGGCCTTGCCGGTCGCCGTCAACTTCAGCCCGGTGATTTCGCGATCCGCCACCAGCAGCCGGTCGCTGTTCACGGTCAGGGACAGATCCGGCGCCAGGCTTGGCCCCTGCGCGTTGAGCGCAAAGCTGATGGCGCCCTTAGCGTCTTTCGACAGCAGCGAAATGTCTGACAGCCCGCCCTTGATGTCGGCGCTGACCTTGTTGTCGGCAAGGCTGGCCTGGCCATCGGCGGTCAGCGCGCCCGACACCAGCTTGACCGGATTGGCGCTGACATTGCCATTGGCGTCCCGCTTCAGCATGGCGCTGAACTGTGTCCGCTCGGCCAGCACGCCGCGCGCCGCCGCAGGCAGCGCCGCCGACAGCGCGTCGGCGTTGAGGTTGAGGTCGATGGCGCCATCGGCAAAGGAGACGCGGCCATTGAAGGCTGCGCCCAGCGCATCGCCCTGCACCGAGCCGCTGTCGATGGTGATCGCATCCGCCGCCAGGCTGCCGGCGACCTTGGCGGTGATCTTGCCGGCGATCAGTGGTGCGATGGTCGGATTGTCGAGACCGAACTTCTCCGCCGTCACCGTGCCCGAGATCGGGCCGGTCCGGCTTTTCACATCGAAGGCATCGGAATGCAGCGCCAGCGCGACGCCTTCGACCTTGGTGTCATTGGTGGTCACCGAAGGCAGCACGGCGGAGATGTCGAGCTTGGCTTGCGCACTCTGCCCCGCCGCCTTCACCGACAGCGCCTGCAGTTCGAGCTTGATCGGGCTCTCCGTGCTGCCCAATGTCACCGGCAGGCTCGGACCGGCAGATGTCAGGTCGAGCGCGAAATCGCTGGCGCCATTCGGGTTGATGGTGCCGGCCGCCTTTCCGGAGATTTTTTCGCCGCTGAGCGTTGCCTGATCGAGGACAACGCCGCCGGCCACGGAATAACTACCGGCCGCGTCGAGATCGAGCGGCCCAAGCCCGGCCTTGCGGGTCTGGCTGGTTTCGGCGCCGGCCAGCTTTGCATTGAAGCGGACGTCCGGATTGGCCGACGCCCCGGTGATTTGCGCCGTGCCATCGAGCGTGCCCACGGCATCGAGGCCGGGCGCAAAATCATTGGCAAGCGCCGCCGGCAATGCCGAGAAAGTTGCCGCCAGATCGAGCGTCTGTCCTGCCGTGCCCGAGAGCGTCACCGAGCCGCCGCCCAGATCGACCACCAGTCTTTGAATATTGGTGACGCCATCGGCGATGGTCAGGCTCGACGGTTCGGTGATCGCCGCCTTGATGCCGCGCACCGTCGCCTCACCCGAAGCGATCTCGACACTGGTAGTCCCGCCGGCGATCTTAGCCCGCCCGGCCGCTGTCGCCGGAATGCCGGCGATCGTGGCGCCGCCGGTAAAGTTGGTCCAGTCGCCGTCGCGTTTCAGGTCGACGCCGATACCGCTGACGACGGTCGTCCCGGAGGTCACGCTGTCGGCCTTGATCGTGCCGGAGATCGCCGGGCTCTTGAGATAGTTGGCGATCAGCGCATTGACGGTGATTGCCTTGGCTGCGACGTCGCCGCGCGCGATCGACACGCTGGCGGCATTGACGGTGACGTTGGGCGCATCGCCCTCCTTGGCAAAGACAATTGTGCCGCCAATGTCGCCGGCCGCAATCTGCCCGGCCAGCGAAGCCAGCGGCGCGATATCAGGGGCGGATATTGTCAGCGTGCCCAGCGGCAGGAATTTTTCGTCCAGCGCAAGGTCGCCCGACACCTTGTTGTCGCCCAGCGCCACGGTGAGCCCGTTGATGGAGCGCTTGCCGTCGGTGGTAACCAGCGCTGCCTTGATGGCCAGCGCCTGCCCGTCGACTGAGCCGGTCAGCGAAACATCTGCGGCCGGGCTCGCAATATCCGCCTTGCCCGACGCGGTCAGCTTGATGTCCTTCACCGTCCGCCCCGACGCCGTCAGGCTGGCGCTGTCGGCCGAGACTGAAAAATCCGGTGCGTTGCGCGCGCCGCTTGCCGTCAGCGCGAAATCGACACCGCCTGCGACCGGCACGCCAACCAGCGAAGACAGCACGGAGACATCGCCGAGCTTGCCCTTGATGTCGGCCTGGATGTCGCTGCCTTGCGCGCTGGCGGTGCCGCTGGCGCTGAGCGAACCGGAGGTGAGTTCGATCGAATTGGCCGCGAAAGAGCCCTGCGGATCGCGGGTGGCGGTCGCCGCGAACTTGACCCGCTCGCCCAGCAGCGAGCTGATCTGCGGCGGCAGCGCCGTCGACACCGCATCGGCATTCATCTTGAGCGTCATGGCGAGGTCGGCCAGCGAGACCTTGGCCGTCAACCCGGCATTGAGCGCATCGCTGCGCAGCGTGCCTTCATCGAGTGAAATCTCATCCTTGCTGATCGTACCGGCAAGGCTGGCCGTCAGCTTGCCGGTGATCAGCGGCGCCAGCGTCGCGACGTCGGTCTTCAGCCCTGCCGCCGTCAGCGTGACGCTGACCGGCCCGCTGCGGTTCTCGATGTCGAAGCCGTCGGAATGGATCTGCGCGTCCAGATTGTTGATCTGGGAGCCGCCGGCCACCACCGAGACCAGTGAAGCGCTGGCGTCGATCATCGGCGCCTTGCCATCTCCGAAGGCGCGGGCCGTGACATTGTTGACGGCTACCATGATCGGCTGCGCCGGCTTGCCGACATTGATCGTGACAGGCTCGCCCCTGGAAGCGAGTTCGACTGAAAGGTCGCTGGCGCCCTTGGGATCGAGCATGCCGGTCGCGGTGCCATGCACGGCGCCGCTCTCGATCGTGGCGCGCTCGATGTCGACGCCGCCGGCAGCGGTCGCCGTGCCGGCGAGGTCGAAACTGGTCTTGCCGGCAAACAGTGACTTGAACTGTTCCGGCAGAAAATCTTCGAATGAACCGTCGCCCTTGGCCTCGATCCTGTTGCCCTTGTCGGTCAGCTGATGGCGGCCGGTGAGCTGGGTGACGATCTGGCCGTCGACCATGAAAGTGCCGACGCCGCTCCAATTGGCCAGCGGTCCGGTGCCGGAGACGACGATGTTGACCGGCGGCGCGCCGGGCAGCTTGAGCAGATTGGCGATGATACCGCCGGCCGGCTCGGCTGCCTTCAAATCGAGGTCGAGCTTGTTTTCACCCGGCGCGAAGTGGATGTTGGCGTCGACATTGCCCTGTTTGCCGTCATGGCGGGTGATGTTCAGCACGGTCTCAATCGCCAGCGGCGATGCATCGACCTTGGCCGATCCCTTGGCGGCAAGCTCGGCAATGCCGCTGCCGGCAAGTTGCTGGCCGAGCGCAATCTGCGGAAGGTCGATCTGCCTGATATCGAGCGAGACCGGCAGGCCGCCCGACCCGCTCTTGGTCGGCTCGGTGCCTGCCAACGGCAGTCGCGCCAGTTCGATGCGTTCGGCCGCTAGGCGGTCGGCGCTGAAATTCTTCGACAGCAGCGCCAGCGGCGACCAGTCGACGGCCACTTTTCGCGCCACCAGCCAGGCGCCCTCACGGTCTTCGAGCACGACATGGTCCAACGTCAGCGCGCCGGACCAGACGCCGTCAATACCGCTCACCGTGACCTTGTTGTCCCCTGACGAGGCCATATTCGAAATGATACCGGCGAGATTTTCGCGGCCGCGCTCGGTCTTGGTCAGCACGACGAGCGCGCCGATGCCCGCCGCCGCCACGATCAGCAGCGTGTAGAAAAACAGGCGAAGGATGCGTTTCAAAATCTTCATCGTCAGAACGCCTGTCCGATGCCGGCATAAATGCCGAAACGCGGGTCGCCACGGTCGCGGTTGAGCGGCACGGCAGCATCGATGCGCAGCGGCCCGAACGGCGTGATGTAGCGCAGGCCGACGCCTGCGCCTACTTTCACGTCGGAAAAGTCCGGCGTTGCTTTGGTGGAGACCGTACCGGCGTCGATGAACGGCACGATGCCGATCGTGTCGGTCAGCGCAATGCGCATCTCGACCGATGTTTCGAAGAAGGAGAGCCCGCCGATCGGCTGGTTGTCGATGTCCTTCGGGCCGATGCCCTGATAGGCATAGCCGCGCACCGAGCCGCCGCCGCCGGAATAGAAGCGCCGGTCGGCTGGAACGTTCTGAAGGCCGGTACCGACGATCGAACCCAGGGCGACACGTTCGGCAAGCACGAATTTCGACGCCGTGTCGAGCGACTGATAGGCTGACCCCTCGCCCCTCAGCTTGAGGAAGGCAGCGCCGCTCAGAATGTCGTAGCTCGGTTCGGCAAAGGCCAGCACCCTGAAGCCGCTGGTCGGATTGAGCCGGTTGTCCCTGTTGTCATAGACATATTGCAGCGGGATGCTGGCGATCAGATATTTGTGCTTGCCGAAGGCGTCGGTGATCCTGGAATAGTCGAGCGCGATTTCCGCCGAAACCGTCTGCTTCTTGTCGATCTCGTAGGACAGGCCGGTGCTGCCCTTGACCGAGAAATGGTCGTAGGCGTCGGGATGTTCGAGCACGGTCTTGACGCTGGCGATGAATTTCGAGGCCGGCCCGACAACGCCCGGTTTCTCGAACATGATGCCGGCATTGTAGTTGAGTTCGCCGAGATCATTGCTGCCGATGCCGCTGATCTTGCCGTCGATGCGCAGCTTTTCGGCCCGCCCGAACAGATTGCGATGGCCCCAATAGCCTTCTAGGCCAAGCCCCTCGGTGTTGGAGACGGTGCCGCCGACGCCGAAATAGCGCGGCTTGCGCTCGCTGACCTGGACGCCGATCGGGATATTGCCGTCGGCATCGAGGGCGTCGGCCTCCTTCAGCGTGACACTGTTGAACACTTCGAGCCCCAACAGCCGGTCGCGGGCATCGTCGATCTCGTCAGGCGAATATTGCTGGCCGCGTTTCAGCCCGGTCATGTATTCGGTGAATTCGCGATCGACCTTCTCGGTGCCCGCGACGGTGGTGTCGCCATAGCCGGCAACCGGTCCGGCGGCCACCGTCAGCGTCACGTCGAGTGTAGAGGTGTTGTGTTCGGCGATAACCTGCCTATCGGTGATTCGGGCCAGCGGCCGGCCCTCCTGCTTCAGCGCCCGCACGATCAGCGCCTCGGCCTTGAGCACGGCGCCCGACCCGGCATCGCCGCCGGCGATCAGGCCGAAATCGGCGCTCGCAAGCCCGGCGGCGTCCCCGGCCAGCCGGATGTTGCCGAGCGTGAATTTAGGTCCGCTTGAAATGCTGACCACCACGGGGATCGGCTGCGGGCCGGCAAATTCGGCATCCGGCGGCAAATCGTCGAGCTCTTTGCCCTGGATAGTGATGGTGACGACGCCTTCATAGCGGGCATCGGCATAAAGGGCTGCGACCAGTTGCTCGCGGTCGCTGCGCGCCTTGGCCAAAAGGCCAAGCGAGCCGGAAACCGGGCGTTCCTCGTCGGATTTCAGCGACGAGGCGTTTTCCAGCTTCTTGACCAGGTCCTTGTCGGCATCGGGCGCTTCGATGGTCACGGCATAGCGCAGCGGATCGACGATATCGGCGTCCTCGTCGCTCGACCCCCACAATTTGATGCCGAAGATCTCGAAGGCAGCCGCCGGGCCTGATTCGGCGACGAGCACGGTCGAGCACGCCAACGCGAAAAGCAGCGCGCGCGAAAGCGTGCGCCGTGGCGCACTTCCCTTCGACATCTGCGCTTCATACGCCGGCATTAGGACAACCTAGGTTACAAAACTAAAATTGGAATGAAGTTTTGAAGCGCTCGTAAAGGGGCCACAATCCAATTGTCTGAAATAGGCAGGGCTTGGAATTCACTCCTTCTGCGTTTTCGCAAGAAAGCGTGATCCCTTTCCCTGTGGATGAACTATCGGCATACCGGTCATTGGCCGGTTTGGGAACCGTTGGCGGGCGGAAACCTGCCCGTCCTCGTGTTGACAAGCTTGACTGAAGCTTGAACATGCCGCGGACGTAGCAGTGTCTGGAGGGTGTTATGGCGATGCGCGCGGCGGCTCGTGGTCTGTCGATTCTGATTCTTCTCATTTTCGCCTGGGGGTCTGTCGCGCAAGCGGCCGAAGCCCGCCGGGTGGTGACCTCAAACAATTCCGACTATTTCGGTTTCGATCTCAGATCGGACCAGAATGTCAGCCTCGATCAGTGCAAGACCACATGTCTCGGCGATTCGTCCTGTCGCGCCTTCACCTACAACACCAAGGCCAAATGGTGTTTTCTCAAATCCGACTATAACCAGTTGAAAACATTCAACGGCGCGGTCGCCGGCAAGGTTGTCAATGTCGATGGCGACCCCGATATCGGCGCTCCGCCGGAACTTTCTTTCTTCCCCAACTGGATGGGCGACCAGGCTCAGCAATACCGCAACAAATTGACCGATCCGGCCTATGACAAGCCTACCGACGGGTTGGGAGCGCTCCGCGCCGCCGCCGAACAGGCAGCACTGACCGGAGACCATGTCCACGCCATGAACAAATATGAGGCCGCGGTTTCGGTCCTGCCCGATGACGGCCAGCTTTGGCTCGGCCTGGCGCGCGAAACGCTGGCCATACAGCCGGCTAGCGGCAGCTCCGAATCCTACAATCTGCCGGTCAAAGGCACCTCCGCCGCCATCAACGCCTACAAATTGCTGCGCACCACCAAGACCCGCGCCGAGGTGCTGGCGCTGCTCGGCGCAGGCCTCGACCGCCGCGATCTCTACCGCCCGGCCCTGCAGGCCTATGAGGCGAGCCTTGCGCTGGTCAGTTCGCCGGCGGTCAAGGCCGAATATGAGGACCTCAAGGCCCGCAAGGGTTTCCGCGTCATCGATCATTCGGTCGACGCCGACACCAGCGCGCCGCGCATCTGCGCGCAATTCTCCGAGGAACTGGTCAAGACCGGCGTCGACTATGCGCAGTTCGTCACCGTCGACAACCAGCCGCCCAAGGGCGTCGAAGCCAAGGACAGGCAGATCTGCGTCGAAGGCCTCCAGCATGGCCAGCATTATGAAGTGACCTTCCGCGCCGGCCTGCCGGCGGCGATCGGTGAAGTGACCGCCGCCCCGGTCGTGCTGTCGATCTACGTGCAGGACCGCGCGCAGTCCGCCCGCTTCACCGGCGACAGCTTCGTGCTGCCGGCCGGCGCGCGCCGCGGCATTCCGGTCGTCACCGTCAACATGAACGCCGCGCAGATGAAGCTTTACCGCATCGGCGATCGTTCGCTGGCGCAGCTTCTGTCCGGCTACCAGTTCCTCAAGCAGCTCGACGGCTACGATATCTCCAGCATTTCCGACCAGATGGGCGAACCCGTCTGGCAGGGCCAGCTCGACATCGCTAACGACCTCAACAAGGACGTCACGACCTCGTTCCCAGTCGACGAAGCCTTGCCGCAGCGCAAGCCCGGCGTCTACGTGCTGACCGCGCAACCGGTCACCACCAATGGCGAGGACAGCTACAATTCGATCGCCACCCAGTGGTTCGTCGTCTCCGACATCGGTCTGTCGACCTATACCGGCCAGGATGGGCTGAACGTCTTTGCCCGCTCGCTGGGATCCGCCAAGCCGATCGCCGGCGCCGAACTGACGCTGCTGGCCCGCAACAATGAAATCCTCGGCACCGCGACCAGCGATGCCGAAGGCCACGCCGTCTTCAACCCCGGCCTGACGCGTGGCGACGGCGGCATGGTGCCGGCCGTGCTGATGGCCAAGCAGGGCGACAACGACTTCGTCTTCCTCGACATGGGCCGCGCCGGCTTCGATCTTTCCGATCGCGGCGTCGCCGGCCGTGCCGCACCGGGCGCGCTCGATGTCTATGCCTGGACCGAACGCGGCATCTACCGCGCCGGCGAGGATGTGCATGTCGCAGCCCTTGCTCGCGACGGCGCCTCCAAGGCGGTCGAGAACCTGCCGCTGACCTTCATCTTCACCCGTCCCGACGGCGTCGAGAATCGCCGCATCGTCGCCGACGGCGTGTCGGCCGGCGGCTATGCCGTCGACCTGCCGCTCGAAGCCAACGCCATGCGCGGCACCTGGACGGTGTCGATCTACACCGATCCGAAGCAGGCTTCCGTCGCCAGCCAGATGTTCCTGGTCGAAGACTTCGTGCCGGATCGCATCGAGTTCGACATGAAGTCCGACAAACAGGAGATCGCCCAGGGCGAAACCGCCAACATCGACATTGACGGCCGCTTCCTCTATGGCGCGCCGGCAGCCGGCCTCGCACTCGAAGGCGAGTTGACGCTGTCGACGGCGCGCGACTGGGACCGTTTCACCGGCTATTCGTTCGGCCTCGCCGACGAGCAGTCGGCCGAACCTTCGGTCACCCCGTTCACCGGTCTTCCGGTGGTCGGCGACGATGGCAAGGCGACCTTCCCCGTGACGGTCGACCAATTGCCATCGACCACCAAGCTGGTCGACGCCAAGGTTACGGTTCGCATGCGCGAAACCGGCGGCCGCGCCATCGAGCGTTCGCTCAACATCGGCATCCGTCCGACGGGCCATATGATCGGCATCCGTCCGGATTTCGCCGATGGCGAGGTGCCGCAAGGCGGCACCGCCAAATTCAGCCTGATCGCGGTCGATCCAGACGGCAAGCGCGAGGCGCTGAAAGGCGCGCAATGGTCGCTGGTCAAGGTCGAACGCAATTACCAGTGGTACCGCAACAACAACTCCTGGAACTACGAGCCGGTCACCTTCACCAAGTCGATTGCCAACGGAACGGTCGATCTCGGCGCCGATGCCGAGGCGACCGTGACGATGCCGGTCGACTGGGGCCAGTACCGGCTCGAAATCGAGACCGCCGATCCGGAAGGCCCGGCGACCAGCTATGAGTTCTCCGCCGGCTGGTATGTCTCCTCGACCTCCACCGAAACGCCGGATGGGCTCGAAATCGCCCTCGACAAGGACAGCTACGCCGCTGGCGAGGTGGCCAAGCTGAAAGTGTCGCCGCATTTTGCCGGCGAACTGTTGCTCACCATTGGCGCCGACAAGCTGCTCAAGACCGTCACCGCCACGGTGCCGGCCGGCGGCGGCACGGTCGACGTCCCGGTTGGCGAAGACTGGGGTGCCGGCGCCTACATCACCGCAACCCTGTTCAGGCCGGGCGACGCGCAGGAAACCCGCATGCCTGCCCGCGCCATCGGCGTCAAATGGCTGAAGGTCGACCCGGGCTCGAAAAAGCTCGCCGTTACGCTCACGCCGCCGGACAAGACGATGCCGCGCCAGCAGCTGTCGATCCCCGTCTCGGTCGCCGGCGTGGCGCCTGGCAGCAATGCCTATGTCACGGTCGCGGCCGTCGATGTCGGCATATTGAACCTTACCAACTACAAGGCGCCGGATCCGGAGGGCTGGTATTTCGGCCAGCGCATGCTGGGGCTTGAAATCAGAGACATCTATGGCCGTCTCATCGACGGATCGCTCGGCAACACCGGCAAGCTCAGGACCGGCGGTGACGGCGCAGCCATGCAGCCGCAAGGCAATCCGCCGACCGAAAAGCTGGTGGCCTTCTTCTCCGGCGTGGTCCAGCTCGACGCCGACGGCAAGGCAAGGATCGACTTCGACATCCCGCAGTTCAACGGCACCGCGCGCGTCATGGCCGTCGCCTGGACCAAGGATGCCGTCGGCCATGCCTCGACCGATGTCATTATCCGCGATCCGGTGGTGATCACCGCCGGCCTGCCGCGCTTCCTGGCGCCGGGCGATGCCGCAATTATGCGGCTCGATATCGCCGACACGGACGGTCCGGAGGGTGACTATGCCCTGTCGATCGCCACGACGGGCGACCTCTCGACCGGCGACGAGCCTTTGCCCGAGAAGGTTACTCTCGCCAAGGGCAAGCGCCAGACGCTGACTGTGCCGCTGATCGCCAAGACCGCCGGCAATGCCTCGATCACCATCAAGCTCGCCCATGGCGACGGCACCTCAGTCGAACAGACGCTCTATGTGCCGGTGCGCCCGGCGCAACTGCCGGTCACCACGCGCCTGGTCGTCGACCTCAAGGGCAATGGCGGCTCGCTGCGCGTCGACAAGGAGCTGCTCGCGGCAAGCCTGCTCGACGGCGCCTCGGTCAGCGTCGGCGTTTCGCAGACCGCCGCCTTCGACGTGCCGTCGCTGCTGATGACGCTCTCCCGCTACCCCTATGGTTGCGCCGAGCAGACCACCAGCCGCGCCATGCCGCTGCTCTACGTCAACGATCTGGCGTCCGGCATCGGCATGGAGAGCGATCCCGAACTGCACGGCCGTGTCCAGGCCGCCATCTACAAGGTGCTGAGCTACCAGGCTTCGGCCGGCAGCTTCGGCCTGTGGGGACCGGGCTCCGGCGATCTGTGGCTCGATTCCTATGTCACGGACTTCCTGACCCGGGCGCGCGAGCAGAACTACGACGTGCCGGCCCTGGCGATGAGCCAGGCGCTGAGCAACCTGCAGAACTCGGTCGGCTACGACCAGGACGTCCAGGACCGCGGCAGCGAGATCGCCTATGCGCTCTATGTTCTGGCCCGTAACAAGAAGGCCTCGGTCGGCGATCTGCGCTACTACGCCGACACCAAGCTCGAAGCCTTCTCGAGCCCCATGGCCGTCGCCCAGCTGGCGGCGAGCCTGGCGCTCTACGGCGACGCGCAACGTTCGGAAGCAACCTTCCAGACGGCGCTGCAGCTGGTCAAGTCGACCAGCCCCTACGACTACTACAGGTCCGACTATGGCTCGCGGCTGCGTGACGGCGCCGCGGTCCTGGCACTCGCCGCCGAATCGAAGCCGGTGCCGACCATCGTGCCGGAGATGATCAAGCTGGTGGCAAAGGATCGCTACGATGCCCGCTGGACCAGCACGCAGGATGAGTCCTGGATGCTGCTGGCGGCTCGTGCGCTGAAGTCGGGCAACGACTCGATCACGCTGTCGGTCAACGGCGCGCCGCATGCCGGTGGTTATTCCACTCAAGTAAGCGGCACCGATATCGCCAACAGCCCGCTGACCATCGCCAACACCGGCTCCACGCCGCTGCAGGCGGTCGTCACCACGGTCGCCTCCCCGGTCCAGCCCCTGCCGGCCGGCGGCGACGGCTTCACCATCGATCGCACCTACTACAAGCTCGATGGCACCGAGGCCAACGTCACCGAGGCAACGCAGAACGAACGCTATGTGGTCGTGCTCAAGGTCTACGAGCAGAACCGCTGGCCGTCGCGACTGCTGATCACCGACCTGTTGCCGGCCGGCTTCGAGATCGACAATCCGGGCCTGGTCTCCAGCGCCCAGCTGTCGAACTTCACCTGGCTGGCGCAGACCGACGCCGCCCATCTCGAATTCCGCGACGACCGTTTCGTCGCGGCATTCAATCCCAATGACGGCGACGGCGACCGCAACATCATGCTGGCCTATGTCGTGCGGGCGGTGACGCCGGGCACCTATGCCCATCCGGCAGCCACGGTGGAAGACATGTACCGGCCGCAATATTCGGCCCGCACCGCCACCGGCATGATGGAGATCAAGGCGCCGTAAGGCGCCTTGATGAAGATGAACACGCCGATATCAGCCGCAATCTCCTTCTCCCCGTCACTATACGGGGAGAAGGAGCCGGCAGGCGGATGAGGGGCAGCGCCATGCTCTCCAGGAAATTTCTCCGTCGAACAGGCATCGCCGCGGCTTCCCTCGCGGGGTTTGCGGCAATCGCTGCCGTTTCTCTCTGGGAACTCGACCGCGCCTTCCCGCCGCCGCTGCCCGAAAAACTCACCGTGTCCACCGAAGTCCAGGACCGCGACGGCCAGCTGTTGCGCGCCTTCGCTACGCCGGACGGCTACTGGCGGCTCGGCACGCAGCTCGATCAGGTCGACAAGCAGTTCGTCGATATGCTGGTCACCTATGAGGACAAGCGGTTCTGGGATCATGAGGGCGTCGACGTGCTGGCGCTGGCGCGCGCCGCCGGCCAGTTCGCAACCAACGGCCATATCGTTTCCGGCGGCTCAACCCTGTCGATGCAGCTTGCCCGGCTGATCGAACCGCGCGAAAGCCGCAGCCTCGGCTCAAAAATCAAGCAGATGCTGCGCGCCATCCAGATCGAGCGGAGGCTGTCCAAGCAGGAAATCCTCGAGCGCTATTTGACGCTCGCGCCCTATGGCGGCAATCTCGAAGGCGTGCGCGCGGCCTCACTTGCCTATTTCGGCAAGGAGCCGAAGCGGCTGACGGTCTCGGAGGCCGCCCTGCTGGTCGCCCTGCCGCAATTGCCGGAAAGGCGCCGGCCCGACCGCAATCTCACCATCGCGCATGCCGCCCGCGACCGCGTGCTGACCCGCATGGTCTCGGCAGGCCTGCTTGGCGAGCGCGAGGCAGCGCGCGCAGCCCTCGATGATGTCTCGGGCCTGCGCCGCAAACTGCCGGCGCTGGCGCCGCACGCCGCCTATGCCATGCTGCCCAAGGCCGTGCCCGGCAAGCCGCTGCGGCTGACGATCCGCAAAAGCGTCCAGCAAGGGCTGGAACAGGTGGCGCGCGATGCCGCCATCAAGCTTGGCCCGCGCCTGTCGGTCGCCATGGTGATGGCCGATGCCCGCACCGGCGACATCCTCGGCGAAGTCGGTTCGGCCGACTTCTTCGACGCCAGCCGCTCCGGCTGGATCGACATGACCAAGATCGTGCGCTCGCCCGGTTCGACGTTGAAGCCGTTCATCTATGGCCTCGCATTCGAGCAGGGACTGGTGGCGCAGGAAATGCTGATCGACGACAGTCCGGTCGATTTCGGCGGCTACCGGCCGAAGAATTTCGACATGGGCTATCAGGGCGATGTCAGTATCCGGCAGGCGCTGCAGTTGTCGCTCAACGTCCCGGCGATCCGTGTGCTGGACTCTGTCGGCCCGGCACGGCTGATGGCGCGTTTCCGCCAGGCCGGCGTCAGCCCGGTGCTGCCGATCAACGAGGCGCCGGGCCTCGCCATCGGCCTCGGCGGCGTCGGCGTGACGCTGCGCGACCTCGTCCAGCTCTATACCGGCCTCGCCAATGGCGGCAAGGCGAACACGTTGCACGACGGCACCGAGCCGGCCAATGCCGAGCGCACCACCGCCACCATCCTCGACGCCCAGGCCAACTGGCAGATCACCGACATCCTGTCGGGCGTGAAGCCGCCCGAGGGCGCCTTGCAGCGCGGCATCGCCTACAAGACCGGCACGTCCTACGGCTATCGCGATGCCTGGTCGGTCGGTTTCGACGGCCGCTACGTGCTGGGCGTCTGGGTCGGCCGGGCCGATGCCGGCGCCGTGCCTGGCCTGTCCGGCTATGTCTCGGCCGCTCCCATCCTGTTTGAGGGCTTCGTTCGCTCCGGCCTCACCGCCGTGCCGCTGCCCAGCCAGCCGGCTGGCGTCGTCAAGGCCAGGCGCGAAGACCTGCCGATAACGCTGGCGCGTTTCGGCGCCGGCGCCGACGGGCTGGTGCAGGCGGGCCCGACCGAGCCGGCGCCGACGATCGTCTTCCCGCCCAACGGCGCGCGCGTCGATCTCGCCACCAATTCGGCCGAGGCCTCGCCACTGGTGCTGAAACTGCAAGGCGGCCGCGCGCCGTTCCGCTGGCTCGCCAACGGCAAGCCGCTCGTCGGCATCGACCGCCGCCGCACCGCGACCTGGCTGCCCGACGGCGCCGGCTATTCGACGCTGACGGTCATCGACGCCGTGGGCCGCGCGGCCAGCGTGAAGGTGTTCGTTGAATAGAGGGCGGCAAGCGATTCAAGGGATTGGGCTTCTTCGCCCGAAACCCGGCGCGAGGCACCCCCC
>UCIA01000011.1 GCA_900472295.1 Hyphomicrobiales bacterium
CCGTCTCGGCTTCGCCGAGCCACCTCTCCCCCGCTCCCGCGGGGGCGAGGAACGTTAATCGTAGAGGTCCCGGCCTTGAAAAGCCTGGGTTCCTCGCCCCCACAAAGTGGGGGAGAGGTGGCCGCGTAGCGGACGGAGAGGGGGCTGGCGCTGCCCTATGCGATTCCCCCAGCCCTCAAGGCGTCGGTGCGCCTGCTTCGATCAGCCCGGCCTGCTTGAGATCGGCCCACAGAGCGACTGGAATGGCCTCTCTGAGATAGCCCAGATTCTGCTTCAACTCATCGGCCGAGCGCGCACCCGGAATGACGCTCGACACGATCGGATGCCCGAGCGGGAACTGCAGCGCTGCCGCCGGCAGCGAAACCTTGTGCTTCGCACAGATCGCCTCGATGCGGCGCACGCGCTCAAGCACCGGCTCGGGCGCTGGCCTGGTGTTGAAGGTCGCGTCCTTGATGGCGCCGGTGGCCAGGATGCCGGAATTGTAGGGACCGCCGATGATGATCCTGGTGCCGCGCTGTTGGCAGAGCGGCAGCAAGGTTGCCAGCGGCTCCTGCTCCAGCAGCGTGTAGCGGCCGGCAAGCAGGAAATAGTCGAACTCGCCGGCAACGACGAAATCGGACAGCATCTGCCATTGGTTGATGCCGACGCCGACCGCCTTGATGACGCCTTGCGCGCGCAGTTCGTCGAGCGCCGGATAGGCACCGTCCATGGCTTCGCGAAAACGGCTTCTCGCGTAGGGATCTTCGCCGGGGCCGAAATGAATGGCCTCGTCGGGATCGTGGATCGAGACCATGTCGACATAGTCGGTGTCGAGCCGCTTCAGCGTGCCTTCGAGCGAGCGCATGACGGCATCGCGCGAATAGTCGAACTCGGCGCGGAAGGAGCCCGGCTGGTCCCACAATGCCGGCTTCAATTCTTCGGGCGGGATGGGCACGAGGTCGTAGCCGATCTTGGACGAGATGACGATGTCCGCGCGCGGCAACGACTTGATAGCGAGGCCTAGGCGCGTTTCGCTGACCCCAAAACCGTAGACGGGCGCGGTGTCGAAATAGCGGATGCCATTGTCATAGGCCGCCTGCACCGTGTTGACCGCCGCGTCGGTACCAACAGCGCGGTACATGTTGCCGAGCCCGGTGCCGCCGAGCCCGATCGTCGTCACTTTCAGGCCGCCCTTGCTGACAGCCCTGAATTCGATTTCAGCCATTTTCTCTTCCTGTTCTGCGTGCCTGCCGGTGGCGCCGGGCGAGCGGCGGCCCTGTCGATGTTCAGCCGAAAAGCCCCTGCCGGATCAGGCGCCGAAAAGCATTGACACAAAACTTGTCATACAACAATGTAACATGACAAGAAAGCGCTCAGCTTCGCGGAACGAAACGGAAGAAGACGTGGGCGACCAGCTACTACGGCTCTATGCCACCGCCGGCGGCAGGCCCCGGCCGGCGATCAAATCAGCAGCCTTCTCGGCAATCATGACCACAGCCGCATTGGTGTTGGACGATACGATGCTTGGCATCACCGAGCTGTCGCAGATACGCAAACCCTGAAGCCCGCGCACGCGCAACTCGGGATCGACGACGCTGCCGGCATCGCCGCCCATGCGGCAGCTGCCGACCGGATGATAGGCGCTGCGGCCATGTTCGCGGGCGAAGGCTTCGAGGGCGGCGCGGCCCTGCATGGCCGCGCCCGGCAGATGCTCGCGGCTGATGTATTTGGCGAAGGCCTGCTGCGACAGGATCTCGCGGCTGATCTCGATGCCGTCGATGGCGCGTTCAAGATCGTAGCGCTCGGCGAACGGGTTGGGATCGATGATCGGGGCATCGCGCAAATCCGCCGATTTGAGCGTGACGCTGCCGCGCGAGCGCGGCCGAACATGGTAGGAATTCAGCGTGCAGCCATTGCCGCCGGGAACCGAGCCGATGCCTTCCTCGACGCCGGCGCCGGGCAGGAAATGGAACTGGATGTCGGGCGTCTTTTCCGCGCGGTCGCCCCACCAGAAGCCGCCGGCTTCGACGATGTTGGAGGCCACCGGCCCCTTGCCGAACAGCGCATACTCCAGGCCGGCGACCGCCTGCCAGCGCTTCTTCTTGTAGCGGTCGATGCCATGCGGTCCATTGAGCTCGGCGACGACGTCGACATCCATGTGATCGTGCAGATTCTGGCCGACGCTTTTGGACTCGTGGATCACTTTGATTCCGTGCTGGTTCAGATGCGCGGCCGGGCCGATACCGGACAGCATCAACAGTTTGGGCGAGCCGATGGCGCCCGCGGTGACGATCACCTCGCGTTCGGCGCGCAGCAATTCGGTGCGGCCATTGACGATGATCTCGACGCCGATGGCGCGGCCGTTTTCGACCACGATGCGGCTGACGGTGGCGTCGGTGCGCAGCGCCAGATTCTTGCGGCCGAGTGCTGGCTTCAGATAGGCGACAGCCGTGCTGGAGCGTTTTCCCCGGCGCGTCGTCGTCTGGTAGAAGCCGGCGCCGGCCTGCTCGCCGGCATTGAAGTCGGCGCGGAAGGGCAGTCCTGCCTGCTGCGCTGCCTTGACGAAGATGCGCGTCAGCGGATGCGGCGCACCGCTGGAGACGCCGAGCGGGCCGTCAATGCCGTGCTGCGCATCGGCAAAGGTGTCGTTGCCTTCGGAGCGGACGAAGTAAGGCAGCACGTCGGCATAGCTCCATCCGGCGCAGCCGGCGTCAGCCGCCCAGCCGTCATAGTCTTCAGGGCAGCCGCGGGTAAACACCTGGGCGTTGATCGAGGAGCCGCCACCCAGCACCCGCGCCTGTGGATAGACCATGGTGCGGCCGTCGATCGCCTTGCCGGGGGCGGTGTCATAGCCCCAGATCAGCGGCCCCGACGTCATCTTGAAGAAGCCGACCGGCAAATGGATGTAGCGGTCGGTGTCGGGCGGACCGGCCTCGAGCAGGACGACGGATACGTCCGGGTCCTCGCTCAGCCGCGCCGCCAGAATGCAGCCGGCCGAACCGCCGCCGACGATGATGTAATCCGCCATTCTCACTCCCTTTGTCGGGGCAAAATCAGTGCCCCCTTCTCCTGCGCGCAACGATCTCAAGTCGCTTGTGCCGCGTCAAGAGAAAGGGTATGGTTATCGTGTTGAAGGGTTGTCGTACAAGTGGAGGAGCTTGATAACCCGTCACTTGGAGGTCCCGGCCGCGCCCTCCGCGCAACCTGCCGGGCGGGAACAGAATTCAATCGGGAGGTTTCGAGAGATGAAGGACACGAAGAATTTTACGGTCAACCGGCGCACGCTGATGCTGGGCGCCACCGCCGGCGTGGCGGCGCTCGCCATGCCGAGCGTGCTGCGCGCGCAGGACAAGCCGACGCTGGTGACATCGATCCGGTCGCTATCAAACCCGTATCACGCGGTGTGGAAGACCGGCGCCGAGGCCTATGCCAAATGGGCCGGGCTGGAACACGTCACGCTGGTTTCGGAAGGCAATTCCGAGAAGGGCATTGCCGACATCAAGGCGATGCTGGCCAAGACCGGCGGCAACATGGTGCTCAATTCCGATCCGAACGATACGCCGGATGCGCGGCCGATCGTCGAGGCCTGCGCCAAGGCCGGCGCCTACATCGTGACGCAGTGGAACAAGCCGGCGGATTTGCACCCCAAGGACTTCAACCCGAACTATGTCTCGCATATCGAGTTCGACGGCATCGACAGCGGCAAGACCATCGCCGAGATCCTGTTCAAGACCATCGGTGGCAAGGGCGGCATCGTCGCGCTTGGCGGCCTGATCTCGACCACGGCGGCGATCGAACGCAAGAAGGGTCTCGACGCAGCCCTTGCCGCCAACCCCGACATCAAACTGCTCGACTTCCAGGTCGCCAACTGGAAATCGACCGAGGCCTTCGACCTGATGGGCAATCTGCTCACCCGCTTCGGTGACGACATCAAGGGCATCTGGGCCGCCAATGACGATATGGGCTCGGGAGCACTCGAAGCGCTGCGCGCCGAGAACCTCGCCGGCAAGGTGCCGATCGTCGGTGTCGACGGCATCAAGACGGCGGTCGATGCGGTGCGCACCGGCGAGTTCGCCTGCACCGTCACCTCCGATCCGTACTGGCAGGGCGGCATGGGTCTCGCCATCGGCTACAACGCCAAGATCGGCAAGTTCGACCCGACCAAGGAGCCGCCGGAACACCGCGAATTCTACGGCAAGGCGGTGCTGATCTCGCACGACAATGTCGAGGAATATTACAAGACCAATGTCGATGCGAAGCCCGAGATCGACTGGAACGATCTGTGGGGCCGGGTGACCGGAGCGATCCGCACCTGATCCATCGGAGCGGGCTGAACCTCCCTGGCAGCCCGCTTCCTCCCGCGGCCGTCGCGATCCCTGGTCGCGGCGGCCGTCACCAGCAGACGCACGGCTATCGCATATGAGTTTTTACGAAGAAGACCCCCACCCTAGCCCTCCCCACAAGGGGGAGGGAACGCTGCCGCAAGCCACCCTTTCTGGCGTCGAACCTAGGCGGTTTGCGGAGATCAGCGCCTGCCAAGTCTCCCTCCCCCTTGTGGGGAGGGATTAAGGGTGGGGGTATTCGTAGAGCGAAAACCTGGCATTTGCGATTGCCTCACCAGCAGACGGGAAGCGTTTTCTTGACAATCCATACAGAACCCCTGAAGTCCGTTTCGGACATCGAGCGGACAACTTCCATGAGTTTGATCCCCGGTCGCATCGCCACATTCTTCGGCGGCAGGCGCTGGCGCAGCCTGGCGCCGCTGGCGGTGCTGATCGTGCTCTGCGTCCTGATCGCCATTGCCAATCCCAATTTCATCGAGCTGCGCAATCTGGTGCGGCTTGCCAATTCCGCCGCTGTGCCACTGACGCTGGCGATGGGGCTGACCTTCATCATTCTGATGGGCAGCATCGACCTTGCGGTCGAAGGCACGCTGTCGGTGGCGGCAATGGTGCTCGTGTTGCTCGCCGCCAATGACGGCAATGGCAATGATTACGGCTGGTGGGCGGTGCTCGCGGCGGTCGCCGCCGGCACTGCCATGGGCTTTGTCAGCGGTCTTGTCCAGACCATGCTGCGCATCCCGTCCTTCATGGGCACGCTCGGCATGTGGTTTATCGGCCTTGGCCTGTCGGTCTATATGCTGGGCGGCACGGCTATCAAGCTGAACGATGCCTCGATCCGCGACCTGGCCTTGCACCGTTTCCTCGGCCTGCCGGTGGCGGTGTGGGTTGCGTTCGGTGCGTTCCTGTTCGCCACCGTCATCCAGTATCACACCAAGCTCGGCCGCCACATATTGGCGATCGGCGGCGACGAGGACGTCGCCAAACTCTCCGGCGTCAATGTGGTGCGCGTGCGCATCACCGCCTTTGCGCTGGCCGGTTTCTTCTTCGGCATTGCCGGCGTGCTGGCCGCAGCGCAGCTTGGCCAGTCGCATGCGGTGATCGGCGATGGCAGGCTGTTTGCCGCCGTCACCGCTGTCGTCGTCGGCGGCACGGCTTTGACCGGCGGCGAGGGCGGCGTCGTCAACACGCTGATCGGCGTCTTGATCGTCACCGTGCTTGCCAATGGCATGATCCTGCTCGGCATCTCGCCCTACATCCAGCAGACCGTACAGGGCCTGATGATCATTGCCGCGGTGGCGCTGTCGCTCGACCGCGTCCGCCTCCGGATCGTGAAGTGAGCGCCATGCTGCAGGCGTCGAACATTATCAAGAACTTTCCCGGCGTCCATGCCTTGCGCGATGTCTCGATCGAGGTGCGGCCGAACGAAGTTGTCGGGCTGATCGGCGAGAACGGCGCCGGCAAGTCGACGCTGATGCGGGTGCTGGCCGGCGGCTACCGGCCGGATGGCGGCTCGCTCACGCTCGACGGCGAACAGCTGCGCATGCGCAATGCCCGTGACGCGGCCAGGCATGGCATCGGCATGGTGTTCCAGGAACAGTCGCTGGTGCTCAATTTGACGGTCGCCGAAAACATCTATCTCGGCGCGGAGGATCGCTTCACCCGCTTCGGCCTCGTCAACTGGCGGGCCATGAACACGGCGGCGCGCCGGCAGCTGGCCAAGATCGGCATCGACATCGACGTCACCGCGCGCACCTCCGAGCTCACCTTCGCTGCCCGCCAGATGGTCGAGCTGGCCAAGGCGCTGACGCTGGAGGAAGTGGTCGAGCGGCAACTGCTGATCCTGCTGGATGAGCCGACCTCGGTGCTCAATGCTGCCGATATCGAGGTGCTGTTCGCGCGCGTGCGCTCGCTCAAATCCCGCGCCAGTTTTGTGTTCGTTTCGCATCGCCTCGACGAGGTGCTCAACATCTCCGACCGCGTCTACACGATGAAGGATGGCGCGGTCGTCGCCGAACATCGCGCCGCGGAGGTCACCGCGCCGGAGCTGCACGAAATCATGGTCGGACGCGGCCTGCAGGCCGAGTATTACCGCGAGGCCCGCCAGTTGGCGCCGCGCGACACGGTGATGGTCGAGGCCAAGGGTCTTGGCGCCAATGGCTTCTATCACGGTGTCGATCTCTCGATACGGGCCGGCGAGATCGTCGGCATTGCCGGCGTCGTCGGCTCCGGCCGCGAGGAGGTGACGCGCACCGTTGGCGGCTTCGTGCAACACGATGCCGGCGAGATGAAAATCGCCGGTGACGCGGTGCGCTTCGGTTCGCCCGAACCGGCGGTGCGCAAGGGCATCGGCTATGTGCCGCGCGAGCGCCGGCTCGAAGGGCTGGTGATGTTCCTGTCGATTGCGGAAAACATTTCGCTCGCCGATCTCTCCAGCGTCATGCGCCATGGCGCCATCGACTATGGCAAGGAACGGCGGCTTGCCGCCGACTGGATCAAGCGGCTGCGCATCAAGGCGCCGGGTCCCGACGCCGCCTGCCGCAAGCTCAGCGGCGGCAATCAGCAGAAGGTGGTGCTGGCGCGCTGGATGACGGCGGGCTCGCGCATCCTGGTGCTCGACCATCCGACCAGGGGACTCGACGTCGGCGCCAAGGAAGAGGTCTACGAACTGGTCCGCGATCTCTCGGCGCAAGGCGTGGCGATCCTTTTGATTTCCGACACGCTGGAAGAGACGATCGGCCTGTCGCACCAGGTGCTGGTGATGCGCGACGGCGAGATCACCGCGCGCTTCGACGCCAGCCCGGGGAACAAGCCGAACCAGGTCGATTTGCTAAGAGCGATGGTGTGAGCCGATGAATGAGCCGTTCTCCATCAAGCGGGTGTTCGAAGGCAAGTGGACGCAAGGCGCCATTCCGCTGGTGTTGCTGGTCGGCCTGTTGCTGATCATCGAGATCGCGGCGCCCGGCTTTCTCACCGGCGAGACCGTGGCGCTTTTGTTTGCCAACACCGCCGTGCTGTTCATCCTGGCGACCGGCGTCACCTTCGCCATCCTGCTCGGCGGCATCGATTTGTCGATCCAGGCGGTGGCTTCGCTGGCCAGCGTCATCCTGGCGCAATTGCTGCCCTCGCTCGGCCTCGCCGCCTTCCCTGTGGCGATCCTGTCCGGCCTTGCCTTCGGCGTGTTGAGCGGCGTGGTTCACGTCAAGCTGCGCGTGCCGTCCTTCGTGGCGACGCTCGCCACCGGCGGCGTCGTCACCGGTCTCGCGCTCTGGGTCTCGAATGGCCGCGCCATCACGATCGAGGAGGCGGGCCGCGAAAACACCGCATGGATCAACGCCACTGTCATAGGCATCCCGGTGGTGGTGCTGATTTCGGCTGTCATCGGCATCGCTGCCTTCCTGGCGCTGCGCTACACCCGCTTCGGCCGCCAGGCGATCGCGGTCGGCGCCGGTGAGCCGGCGGCGTGGGCAGCGGGCATCAATGTCGACCGCACCAAGATCATCGCTTTCGCCGCGTCCGGCATGCTGGCGGCCATCGCCGGCGTGGTGCTGGCGGCGCGGCTGTCGAGCGGCTCGCCGGTGCTGGCCAACCAGCTGCTGCTTCCGGCCATCGCCGCCGTCATCGTCGGCGGCACGGCGATCACCGGCGGGCTCGGCGGCGTTGCCCGCACGGCCGTTGGTGCGCTGATCATCTCGATCGTGCGCATCGGCATGACCTTTG
The DNA here is from genome assembly GCA_900472295.1 of Hyphomicrobiales bacterium. Taxonomy (GTDB): domain Bacteria; phylum Pseudomonadota; class Alphaproteobacteria; order Rhizobiales; family Rhizobiaceae; genus Mesorhizobium. The sequence goes on from UCIA01000011.1 coordinate 8,040, forward strand.
TCGGCGTCAATATTTTCCTGGAAAACATGGTGTTCGGCGCGGTGCTGATCGCCGCCGTCGCCATCACCATCGACCGCAGCAAAATCGCGGTCATCAAGTGACATCCGCACAGCCTCCCAAGCAAGCGCGGACAGGACGGAACCGCATCGGCGCGAGGCCGATGCGGTCCGGCCTGATCGGATCACATCGTGTCGAGGCCGATCAGTTCGATCTTGTAGCCATCCGGGTCTTCTACGAAAGCGATGTGGGTGGTGCCGTGCTGCATCGGCCCTGGCTTGCGCGGGATCTTGGCGCCGCGCTTTTCCAGTTCCGCACAGACGGCGTAGATGTCGTTGACGCCGAGCGCCAGATGGCCGAAGCCGGTGCCGATCTCATAGGGTTCCTCGCGGCCCCAGTTCAGCGTCAGCTCGACAACGGCCTCCTTGTCCTCGGGGCCGTAGCCGACAAAGGCGTTGGTGAACTTGCCGCCGGGATAGTCGTCGCGGCGCAGCAAGGTCATGCCGAGAACCTCGGTGTAGAAGGCGATCGACTTGTCGAGGTCGAGCACCCTGATCATGGTGTGCATATAGCGAAAGCCCGGGGCGTCGCTCATTGGGGAAATCCTCCGAATTCTGTGATTTGCGGGTCTGATCATCCACATCGAACGCTTGGCGGCAAGATGGCCTCGCTTGATGTTCTCAATCAGGGTTGTATGATAACACGACAACGCCGGTATTTGTCCAGTCGTTTTCCCGAGGGGTCCAGAGTCCATTCATGAATGCCGTGCCGCCACCCTCCGCATCGCAGATCGCAGCCCTGGCCGGCCTGCTGCCGAATGGCGGGCTGCTGACCGAGGCAGCGGACCTGGCGCGCTACAGCCGCGACTGGTCGGGCGATCATTACGGCCGGCCGCTGGCGGTGGCGCGGCCGTCCTCGGTTGAGGAGGTTTCGGCGCTGATGCGCTTTTGCCATGCCGAGCGCATTCCGGTGGTGCCGCAAGGCGGGCTGACCGGTCTCGTGGGTGCGGCTGTGGCAACGGATGGCGGCGAGATCGTGATTTCGCTGGAGCGGATGAACAGGATCCGCTCGATCAGCCCGATCGACTTCGCCATGGTGGTCGAGGCCGGCTGCATCCTGGAAGACGCCAAGCGCGCCGCCGAGGCGAGCGACTGCCTGTTGCCGATCACTTTCGGCGCGCAAGGCAGCTGCCGCATCGGTGGCAATGTCGCCACCAATGCCGGCGGCTTCAACGTGCTGCGCTACGGCATGACGCGCGACCTGGTGCTCGGCCTTGAAGTGGTGCTGGCCGACGGCCGGATCTGGAACGGGCTGAAAGTGCTGCGCAAGGACAATCGCGGCTATGATCTGAAGCAGATTTTTATTGGCTCAGAAGGCACGCTCGGCATCGTCACCGCGGCGGCGCTAAAACTGTTTCCCAAGCCGACGCAAATCGAAACCGCACTGGTCGGCCTGCGCTCGGTCGAGGATGCGATGGCGCTCTATGCCCGCGCCCGGCGCGATTGCAGCGACCTGCTCACCGCCTTCGAATTGATCCTGCGCGTCGGCATCGAGATCACCATGCGCGAGGGCCAGGGTTTTGCCGATCCGCTTGGTCAGCCCTATCCCGTCTATGTGCTGATCGAGGTGTCGTCGGGCGGGCTGATCAACCTCTCCTCGATGCTGCTCGGTTTCCTCGGCAGCGTCGAGGATATCGTTGAGGATGGCGTCATCGCCTCCTCACGGGCGCAAGGTGAGCGGCTGTGGCTCTACCGCGAGATCATGGTCGAGCGTCAGGGCAGGGGCGGGCGCTATCTGCGCACCGATGTCTCGGTGCCGATCTCCAGGCTCGCCGATTTCGTCAGCGATGCGCTGGTCGCTCTGGAGAAGTCGCGGCCGGACGCGCTGGCCGTCACCTACGGCCATGTCGGTGACGGCAACATCCACCTCAATGTCGTCCCGCCGGAAGGCATGGGCGCTGACGAAATCGAGCATCTGTTCGAAGAGGCGGAAGCCGAGATTTTCACCGTCGTCGACCGCTATGGCGGCTCGATCAGCGCCGAGCACGGCATCGGCCGGGTCAAGCAGAAAGCGTTCCTCGAACGCATCGATCCGGTGACGCTCGATCTGGCAGCCGGCATCAAGGACGCATTCGATCCGCGCCATATCCTCAGCAACGGCCGCATTCTGGCGCCGGCCGCCGCTCTCGATTATAGGTGAGCGATGACGCTGAAACTCGACAAGGTCAATCGCGGCCCACACCTCTCCACTCTGGTGGCCAGTTCCATCTCGCGCGAGATCGCGCAAGGGCGACTGAAGCCGGGTGACCAACTGCCGACCGAGGCGGCGCTGGCGACCACGTTCGGGGTCAGCCGCAATGTGGTGCGCGAGGCCATCGCGCGACTGCGCTCGGAAGGCCGCATCTGGTCGCAACAGGGGCGCGGCGCCTTTGTGGCCGAGAGCAACAACCCGACGGTGCTGACCATCGACTATGAGACGCTGCAGCGCGCCGATTCGTTCCGCAACCTGTTCGAACTGCGCGGCATCCTCGAAGTGCAGGCAGCGGCCCTGGCCGCCAAGCGGCGCAGCGACGCCGATCTGAAAGCCATGGGCGATGCGCTGTCCGGCATGCGCGCCGCGCCCTATGGCAGCGTCGCCTGGCTGCGCAGCGACCTCGAATTCCACCGCACCGTCGCCGAGGCGACGCGCAACAGCTACATGGGCCAGTTCCTGGTCTTCGTCTCCGAGCGCGTGCGCGAAAGCATTCTCGCCGCCGGCAACCAGCAGAAATCCGACGACATGGCCCGCATTACGCTGGGCGAACACGAGCGCATCTTTGCCGCCATCCGCAACGGCGATGTCGAAGGGGCGCAAGCGGCGATGCGCGACCATCTGGCCGGTGCGGCACTGCGCGTTGGACTGCACGACGGTGAGGCGGCTGCGGAGGCAGCGCCGGTGCCGGAGGTGCCATCGCCGGTGCGGCATTCGCGGCTGCGCAAGGCTATTCGCGGGCAGGCTTAGGGATAGCGGTATCGCCGCCCCAAAGACGAGCCTCTCACGCTGTAGAGTTCCTCATTACAGACAGCCGACCGCCGACTCCGCGCGGCGTGCCGACACGATGGCTTTGGCCTGCGGTCATGGGACCAGGAGCAGCTTGCCGGTGGACTTGCGGTTTTCCATGTCGGCATGGGCCGTCGCCGCATCGCCGAGCCGATATTCGCCGCCGATCAGGACCTTGAGCTTGCCTGCAGAGATCCAGTCGAACAGCTGTGCCGAGCGGGCGCGCAGCAGGCCGGGCGTAGGGATATGGTCGGAAAATACTGCGTAGCCGATCTTGATGCTCTTAGGCAGGCTCATAATGTCGAGCGCACCCGGGCCTCCAAGCACCGGGCCAAACCAGCAGAACGTTCCCGATCGGCGCAATATGTCGAGCGACCCGTGAAAGGTCGTCGGCCCGGAGCCGTCATAGACGACATGCACCCCTTCGCCCTTGGTCAGACGGAGCGCCTCCTGCGCAAACCGGCCTTCCGTATCGACGATGACATGGTCGGCGCCGGCCTCCCTGGCTGCCGCGACTTTTTCCTGCGACGAGACACGTCCGATGACATGGCCGCCACGCAGTTTGATGATCTGGGTCAGCAGCAGCCCGAGGCCGCCCGCCGCCGCGTGGACGAAGGCGACATCGCCGGGCTGAACCGGATAGAAATCGGTCGCGAAATGGCTTGCGGTCAGACCCTGCATCATAACGGATGCCGCCACGCGATCGTCGATCGTGTCGGGAACCGGCACCAGCGATGCAGCAGGGATGGCAATCCGTTCCGCATAGCTTCCCGGTGCATAGACCCAGGCGACACGCTGGCCGGGTTCGATGCCCTCGACGCCGGCACCCACCTTCAGGACCCGCCCGACACCCTCGACGCCTAGAATCTTGGGGCTGGGAATATCGGTCCAGGCCATGCCCTGTCGCACACCGATATCCATGAAGTTGACGCCCGCGAAGGCGATCTCGACCAATGCCTCGCCTGGACCCGCCACCGGTTCGGGACGCTCGACATAGTCCAGCATCTCGCGGCCGCCTGTACCGTTCATTACAAGTGCTTTCATTGATGATGCTCCATTTGGAATGATCGTTCCATAATTGGTTAAAAAAAAGGGGGCGCTACCGCAGCGCCCTCAGCGCCATCTCGGCCAGGCTGGCCAGCGCCGCGCGGTCGGCGCCGCCGCGTCCTGCGACCCGGATGCTGGCAATGTTGGCGATCAGAAAATCGGCGGTGGCTTCCGCGTCCAGGCTCGGGGCGATATCGCCTTCGCGTTGCCCATCCTGAACGCGGGCCATGATGGCTCCACGCAGGCTTTTGCCCAGCAGCGTTTTGATCTTCTCAAGGTCGGGGCGCGATGCGCCGAACTCATAGGTCGAGCCGACGCCAAGGCATGGCTGATCGGCGGTCTCGACGACGCGCCGCAGCATCGCGTCGATCCCGTCGATCCCGCGCGCGCCGCTTCGCAGCGCATCGACATGCCGCGTGCACTCGTCCAGCCCGTAACGATGGACCGCCGCGCAATAGAGCTGCCACTTGTCGCCGAATGTCGCGTAAAGGCTTTGCCGTCCGATCCCCATCGCATCGACGAGCATCTGGGCCGAGCTGCCTTCGAAGCCATGCTCGCTGAAGACGTCGATCGCGCCATCAAGTGCTGCGTCCGTGTCGAATTCCCGTGGTCGTGCCATAAGGGGAATATAGTCGTTATGGAACGAACGTTCAATAACAACCTCGGAATTAATCGGCACGAGACGATCTGACGGGCCAATCACCTATGGCAGCGCTGGCCCCCCACTCCGTCTCGGCTTNNGGCTTCGCCGAGCCACCTCTACCCCCATTTCATGGGGGAGAGGAAATGCTAACATCCAGAGGAACGCTAGTCTCAGAGGTCCGCGGCCCTTAAAGGCTTGGGTTCCTCGCCCCCGCGGAAGCGGGGGAGAGGTGGATCGGCGAAGCCGAGACGGAGAGGGGGAGCGCCATAGGCGATTTCACGCCGCATGTGGTTCTACCCCACCGCGCTATTTCAGCGGCAGAAACAGCTCAAGCACCACTTCGCGCATCGGTCCGTTCGGCGAAAAGTGTCGCTGGCAATACACCGGAAAATCGCGAACCTCCTCGCCGCTGGCGGGAAGCCATTCGCGGTAGAGGTAAAGCGCTGCGGGCTCGAGATTGTTGGTGTTGCCGGGGTAGCGCAGCACGGCGCAGCGCCCGCCGGGGATGACGCCGGCCTTCATTTGCGCCCCCTCGATCGGCCCATCCTCTACCGGCAGCTCGGTCCCGGCGCAGATGTCCATGCTGTAGTCGGCCGGGTCCGCCGGCTCCCTTTCGGAACGGAAGATGTTGAAGGTCGAGCTTGTCTCGGGCGACAGGCCGGCGGCCTTGCGCCAGGCGATGAAGCGCTGGATGGTGTCAGGAAGCGTCGCCCGATCGCCGCGATGCTCCAGGATCGCCACCGGCGTGGGCGGCACATCCCGGATCATCACGTCGCCGGGTTCAAAGATTATCTGCATGAGCGTGGTCCTTGCTTTGTCGAGCGGCCCGAAGGCCATGAGCCACGCCCCCCAGTCGGGAGACTTCCGGAACGACGAAGGCGATTGTCCGAACCGCTGCCGAAAAGCGCGGGCGAAGGCATCCGGTGCGTCGTAGCCGGCATCCATCGCAATATCGGTGACGCTGTGGGCGTCGCTTTCCGCCAGCCTGTACGAAGCACGCTTCATGCGGGCGAGTTGGACATAGCGATGCACCGACACGCCGAAGGTGGACGTGAACTGCCGGTGGAAATGGAATTTCGAGAACGCCGCAACGCCGCTCAACGCCTCCAGGCCCAGATCGCCGTCCAGATGTTGGTCGATGTGGTCCAGCACCCGCTGCATCCGGGCTTTGTAGTTTTCAAGTGGCGTCATCAAACGTCTCGTCCTGCGTGGCGACACCAGATAGGCGCCACCTGATATGTCGCGCTCGACCGATCTTGCGGTTTGACATGGAAGGGGACGCCAGCCTACAGGCGCGCTTGATCTACCTGAGAGTGATGCGGTCGCGGAGTCGGCATCATCGGCGCGGGCGGCAGCGTCTCCAATGCGGCATTTGAGGTTGCGGCTGGGGGCGGGACAGGCGGTAGCTCAGTTTGTGGCCGAACGAAACAGCACGGCACCATCCTCGGCAGCAATCTCTTGCACTTCCGACGCGTAGAAGAAGTCGCTTTCTAAACCGTCTTGGGGCGGCGTGACGTTCGTTGAAATGTGGTCGGACTGCTCACCCAAATCACGGCCATACACGATGTTGAGTACTCGATGTGTGGTGCCGTTAGTCAAGGTGACGAGCGACTTGGACCCATTTCGAGAGACCAGCAATTTAACGACGTATTCGCTTTCCCGAGGAGTCATATCGGCTCAGATCTGTAGCCCCTAGCCACCGGCGTGCTCCCGCATGCAGTGCGCGCACGGGCCAGTGTCGGCGTAACGCGGCCCCAAAGTCCCATATATTTGCTGGCCTCAGCTAGGGTTGGAAAGCCCGCTGAAGGGAATTGAGGATGCCAGAAAGTTGGCCCCGTCCCTTTATCCTGATTTTCCATACCTTGGCCTTCTCGGCAAAACTTGCATTCCCCAATGTGTATGCGTGCCCGTCCGCTAGGTGGAATAACTTTGACAAAAAAGGCCATATCACCTCCAGAGCAGCCCGAGCGGTTCATCGAAACCGCCCATATAATTGCTAAGATTGTCCCTAAGCCGTCCTAGTGGCCCGGTAGTCCTTGTAGGTTGCATCGCAGTAAGGATGCGCTATCGCTTCATTGGATTGGCGATTGTCGCCCCCAGCCCTTTTTGGGTTAATGTGGTCCCCGTGAAATGAATTACGATGCCAGAGTCCGTGGCAGTAAGGACACTTAGGAGCTCCGGGTAGGGCTGCATCCCATATCGCTGCGGTAGTGGTTTTGGGCGCGAACTTGCCGGTGCCGGGCTTTTTGTCCGCTGCCGACATGCGGATCATTGGATCCTTAAATCGAAGAAGACCAAAATCTTTGTGTTCATTCATCGTCTGGATCACCTCGTCATAGGTTTTTTCATCCATCAATAGCTGCAAGGCGAGGGACCAATAACGGTCAAGCCAAGGTGTACTACGATCACCGCTGCCGTTTTTATGAATGATTTCCGTCATTACCCATTTGTGATCTATCAGAAACCGCTCCATTTCGCTTCGAACGTCGCAAAAACGGTTTGCTTTCCCCTCTGCAAAGATTCGGTCAACTATCTGCGACCACGCGAGAAAGGCCCACGGGGAAAATGCCCCGCCGCGGGTGTAGTAATAAACAACCGGATGCAGACCGAGAGACGTCGGTTCCTTGCTAGTTAAACGAGACACCGTCCTCCAAACGCGCTTGAGATACTTGGCGGTGTCGGCTCCTTCGATATCAGGTTCTAGGCGGTCTTTTATCTTCGCCCCGGTGGAGTCCGCGGCCTTTGTAGCGTTAACCTGGTTGACTAGATCAAAAACAAACGGGAGGACGCTGTACCCGCGCCCGGCGACCGGAACGTCCAAGGTGTCGACCGTGCCTTCAGGCATCGGCGGCCTGTAGAGGGCGGCGTAAATGTCCTTGGACGTGTCGACGATCGTCTTTTGCACACCTTCTGGGAATTTCTGCCAGTAAGCATACCCGCTGCCGCCGTGAGCGATTGCGCGAGATGCAATTGCTGACGCCGATTCTCGCGAACGAATAATCCGCTTTTCAGTCTTATCTAGAGGGGTCGCCGCGTCGTTGATTGTAAAGAACGAATCTTCCGCCGCCTTCGCACTGGTTGCAGGAACCCATTGAGCTACAAAAAAAGTAATAGTTAGATTGCTCATCCGTGCTGTCTGAGAATCGGTGACAACACTTGGGTGCGTCAACCCAGCTTGGTAGAGCTTGAATTTTCCGATGCCCCTATCGATAAGCGTTCGTGTTTTCCTAGCCAACGCCTCTTGTTCCGGTGGTAAGCGCGGTCCGAAAAGCGCCTTCGAACGATCCCCGTCTCCGTAGTCGTCATAAATCCACGCCATAAGGGCAGAGATGCGATGGGCGCCGTCTACCACGAAATTGAACTGGCCAGCACGCCAGAGGATGACAGCAGGGACTAGCCGCCTATCCAAAAAGTCGGCCACTAGGTCGAAGATTTTCTTGGGAGACCAATGGACTGTTTCTCGCTGAAATTCCGGCTTACGCAAGAATTTGGCAAAGAAATCATTCTCCATGAAGAGTGTGTAAGTAAGTTGTGTAGGACCCGTCTCGCCGGCTACCACACCCTCGCCAACAGATAAGTCAGCCCGCGGGATTAACGCATCGAGATTTACCCCATTCGCTGCCATGCCATCCACCCACCCGATTTTGATGGTGAGTCTTATCTCACCTCGTCCCATCGGCATAGTTGGTGCGCGCAGTATAGTATGCTGAGTTTTGGCTTAGGCGCGCTAACGAGATCGGCGTTTATCGCTTCACTCCCGTCACTCCGCCGACCCCACCAACTTCACCCCGTTCAGCCCAGCCACAATATCCGACAGCGCCGGCACGAATTTCTCGCCATGACCGGTGGTAACCGCCGTGGCGAAGCCATTGCGCACCGCCGCACCGATCGGGTTGGCCACACCTGCTGCCTGGGCAAACGACGCGAGGTAGGTCATGTCCTTCAGTGCGTTGGCGATGGCGAAGCGCTGGGCGTTTTCGTTGCGGTTGAGGACGAAATCGAAGAAGGCCTGGTAGAAGCCGCAATCCATGCGGCTGCCGGAGATGACGCTGTTGAAGACCTGCGGTGTCAGCCCGGCCTTGGCGCCTAGCGTCAGCGCTTCGGAATAGATGGCGGAATAGCCCATCGAGACGAAATTGTTGAGCAGCTTCATGGTGTGGCCGCTGCCGGTCGGGCCGGTGGGAACGATGCGAGCGGCGAAGGCTTCGAGCACTGGGCGCGCACGCGCGACCACCTCGGCCGGGCCACCGACCATGACGTCGAGCTTGCCTTCCGCGGCTTCCTTGGGCGTGCGCGCCAGCGGCGCGTCGATGAGCGTTATGCCAAGTGCTGCGAGGTCGGCGGCAAGCGCCGTCGTCGATGACGGGTTGGAGGTCGAGCAGTCGATGATCAGCAGCGGCTTCGCGGCCGCGGCAAGCCCATCCGGGCCCTTGATCAGCGCCTCGACCTCGCGCGAGCCGGTGACGCACAGGATGACGATGTCGTTGGCGGCAGCGAGGTCACGCGGGGTTGTCGCTTCGGTGGCGCCTGCCGCGATCAGGCGGTCGGCTGCGGTGCGGCTGCGGTGCACATGAACCGCCAGCGGCCAGCCTTTGCTGAGCAGATTGTCGGCCATGCCGGCGCCCATGCTGCCCAGGCCGATGAAGCCGATGCGTTCTTTCATGAGAATCCTCCAATATTGCCCGCATCGGCGGGCTCACCTTTGGTCGCCTTGCGGTGGGCACACGTCGATGCAATCCTTCGAACAAGAATCGGCCTTTGCCGCAGAATCGAACCGGAGTGCCACCGATGGCGGACCCCATGACTTTCGATGCCATACCGCAGGCGCCAAACCTGCGGACCGGGCTCGTCAACACGCTGATCGCGCAGATCGAATCCGGCGACCTGGCGCCGGGACAGCGGCTGCCGACCGAGCAGGAGATTGTCGCAGCGACGGGTGTGAGCCGCACCGTGGTGCGCGAGGCGCTGGCCGCGCTGCGCGCCCGCGGCCTGATCACCACGCGCCAGGGCCTCGGCGCCTTCGTTGCCAAGGATCCGCTGCCGAAGACGTTTTCCGTGCTGCCCGACGATCTCGAATCGATCGACGAGGTGCTGCGTGTGCTGGAATTGCGCATGGGCATCGAGGTGGAAGCGACCGGCCTTGCCGCCGAGCGCCGCAGCGATACGGCGCTGGCGCAGATGAGCGCGCGGCTCGACGCGCTGGAGGCGGCGGTGCGTGCCGGCGGCTCCGGCTCGGAAGAGGACTTTGGTTTCCACCGCGCCATTCTGGCGGCGACGCAGAATGCGAATTTCACCCGGCTGTTCGACACGTTCGGCAGCGCCATGATTCCGCGCCAGTGGACGCGGCTCGACCGCATGACCGAGGCCGAAAGGGAAAAATATCTCGACCGCATGCAGCGCGAGCATCGTGCCATTCTCGGTGCCATCGAGGCGAGGGACGTCAATGCGGCGCGGCGCGCCATGCGCAGCCATCTCTCCAAGAGCTATGCCCGCTTCGAGGATTTGCGCGATAGGGCTGTTCACGATTAGAGGGCAAGCCACGACCGAGCTCATCCGGCGACCCCGCCGAGATAGAGTTCGCGCATCAGCGACATGTCGCGCAGTTCGGCGATCGGGCCGGAGACGACGATCCTGCCGTTCTGCATGAGATAGCCGCGCGACGCCACGGCGAGCGCCAGGCCGGCATTCTGCTCGACCAGCAGCACCGAGGCGCCGAAGCGCTCTCCGATATCCAGAATGATCGCCTTGATCTCCTTGACCAGCAGCGGCGACAGGCCGAGCGACGGCTCGTCCAGCAACAGCACGCGGGGCCGCGTCATCAGCCCGCGCGCGATCGCCAGCATTTGCTGCTGGCCGCCGCTCAGCGAACCGCCCCGGTCGCGCCGCTTGGTGGCGAGGATGGGGAAGAAGGCCAGCATGGTTTCGAAATCGGCCTCGACCGCGGCCTCGTCACGGCGGGCATAGGCGCCGAGGCGAAGGTTTTCCTCCACCGTCATGTCGACGAAGATTTTTCGCCCTTCCGGCACCAGGACGACGCCGCGTCGGGCCATGACATCGGCGGCAAGGCCGGTGACGCCATCGAATTGGATGCTGCCGGCGCGCGGCTTGATCAGCCCGGCGATGGCTTTCAGCAGCGTCGACTTGCCGGCACCGTTGGGGCCGAGGATGGTGACGATCTCGCCTTTGTCCAAGGTCAGCGAGACGCCGCGGTTGACGATGGTCGGGCCATAGCCGGTGATCACTTCGGAGATGGCAAGCAGGCTCACAACTCGCCTCCGAGATAGACGTCTAGCACTTTGGGGTCGGCAAGCACGGCTTCAGTCGGCCCGTCGGCGATCTTGGAGCCGAAATCGAGTACGGCAAGCCGACGGCACAGCATCTGCATCAGCTTCATGTCATGGTCGATGACGCAGACGGTGATGCCGTGGCCGGGAAGCTGGCGCACCAGCCCGACAAGGGCGGTGGTTTCGCGGTCGTTGAGGCCGGCGGCCGGTTCATCGAGCAGCAGCAGCGACGGCCGCGTCGCCAGCGCCAGTGCCAGGCCGAGCAAGCGCAGGCTGCCGAAGGGCAGCACGCCGGCTTTTTCACCGGCAAGGGCGCTTAAACCGACAAAGTCAAGCAGCGCCTGCGGCGTCGGCCATGGGTTGGCGCCGCCGGTGGCCCGCGCGTGTTCGCTGGCGATCTGGACGTTTTCCAGCACGCCAAGCCCGGCAAAGGCCATGGCTTGCTGGAAGGTGTAGCCGATGCCGGTTCGCGATATGGCATGCGGGGCGAGGCCGGTGATGTCGCGGCGGCGAAACAGCACCGTGCCGCCGCTCGGTTTGTGGACGCCGGTGACGACGTTGAACAGGGTGGTCTTGCCCGAGCCGTTGGGGCCGACGACGCCGAGGATTTCGCCTTCCTCGATGGTGAGGTCGACGCCGGCCAGCGCCGTGACGCCGCCGAACTGTTTGCTGAGACCGCTGATGGCGAGGATCGGACTCATTGGCGAGCCTCCGCAGCGTCGCGCTCGCTCTTCGGCTTGCCTGAAAACAGGCCGCGCAGCGCACGCACGATGCCGCCAATCAGGCCGTCGGGCAAAAGCATGATCACCGCGATCAGGCAGACGCCATAGACGATGCGCGACTGCACCGGATCGAGGTTGAGCACCTCCGGCAGGAAGGCGACGAGGATGCCGCCGGCCAGCGGCCCCTCGATCAGCCTGGCGCCGCCGATCATCACCATCAGCGCGAGGTAGATGCTGGGGAAGGAGGAGAATTGCGACGGCGAGATGTGGCCGAGGAAATAGGCCAGCAGCACGCCGGAAATGCCGGCAAAGACGCCGCTGACAACGAAGGCGCCGATCTTGTGGCGGCCGACATTGATGCCGAGCGACGCCGCCAGTTTTTCGTTCTCGCGGATGGCGCGCAGCGTGCGGCCGTAAGAGGAGTGGATGATCGCCCAGCTCGCCACGGCCGCGACTGTGACGAAGGCCACCACCATCAGATAGTAGCGGGTGAGGTCGGTCATGTCGGCGCCGAACAGGGTGACGTGATCGGTGACGTCGAGCCCGGTCGCGGCGCCGGTATAGTCGCCGCCATTGGTGAGCACGATGGCCAGCAATTGGCCGAAGGCGAAAGTCATGATGACGAAGTGGTGGCCGCCGACGCGCAATGAGGGGATGCCGACGATCATGGCGAAGACGGCGCTGGCGATCGCCGCCGCTGGCAGCGCCAGCCAGAAACCGACACCAAAGTCCCGCGCCAGGATCGCCGCGGCATAGGCGCCGATGCCGACAAGGGCTGCGTGGCCCATCGACAATATGCCGGTCTGCCCGAACAGCACGGACAGGCCGTAGAGCGCAATCACATTGATGCCGGCGGAGATGGCCAGCGACAGGAAGCGGTTCGAGGGCGAAAACAGCGGCACGGCGGCGATCAGCGCGAGGATGACCAGCACTGGCAAAAGGGACCGCAATGGCTTGAGGCCTGCACGACGACTGTCGTTCATGACGCCATCCGGGGTCCGCTGGTGCCGCCGAACAGGCCGTGCGGGCGCACGACCAGCACCAGGATCATCAGCACGAAGGAATAGGCGTCGGTCCATTGCGAGAAGCCGTAGCCGGCGCTGAAGCCTTCGACGATGCCGAGGATGAGGCCGGCGGCGACGGCGCCGTAGATGTTGCCGAGGCCGCCGATGAGTGCCACGGCAAAGCCCTTCATCACCATGGTGCCGCCGGTGAACGGCGTGATTGGAAACAACGCGATCAAAAGTGCTCCGCCAAGGCCGGCCAGCGCGCTGCCGAGCACGAAGACGCCGGTGATGTAGCGGCGCACCGGAATGCCCATCAGGGCTGCGGTGTCGCGGTCCTCGACGCTTGCCCGCAATGCGCGGCCGTAGCGGCTGGCGGTGATCATGCGGAAGCTCAGCGCCACCACGGCGATGGTAATCAGGATGACCATGACGCGTACGGATGCGATGCGCACGCCGCCGACTTCCCACACGGTGGTCAGCGGGCGCGGGATGCTCTTCTGGTTGGGGTTCCAGAACAGCACGACGACATGCTGCAGCACGACGATGAGGCCGAGCGAGACGATGAAGCCGTTGGTCGGTCGTTCCAGCGTGAAGCGGAACAGGCCGCGCTCGAGCACATAGCCCATCAGCCCGACGGCGAGGATCGAAAGTATCACCGCTATGGGGAAGCCGACGCCGGCGCTGACGGCGAGCCAGGTGACGATGCCGCCGATCATCAGGAACTCACCATGGGCGAAATTGATGATGCCGGTGAGGCCGAAGATCAGCGTCACGCCGATGGCGATGAGCGTGATGACGCTGGCGATGGAAAGGCCGTTAAGGATTTGCTGGATGAAAATATCCACGGCGATCGAGACCTGCTGCATGTCAGAAAAGAAAAGCTGGCGGCTATGAGGCCGCCAGCCTGGGGATGATGGCTCAGCTCTTCGGCGCTTCGGCCGGTGGCTGCTGCATCGAGCAGGAGATGTCGCCGCCGGGGGCCGCCGCGCAGACTTCGGTCGCGTGGGTCACCTGGTGGGTCGGATTGAAGGTCAAATCATCCGAAACCACGCCCTGATGGTGGAGGGAAAGCAGCGCCTCGACCGTCTTGTCCGGATCGAAACTGTCGGCCTTCTGCCAGGCTTCGACGAGGAAGTGCACATAGTCGTGGTAGAGGAGCGACACCGACGAGGTCACGCCATGCGGCGCGCCGGCCGCGAAATAGGCGTCGAAATAGGCCTTGGACTTCGGGTTGGACGATTCACCCCAGCAGACGGGAACGCAGCTCATCGCCACCGGCACATCGGCGGACAACTGCTTTTCCTTCCAGATGCCGGGGTCGACACCGAACAGGAAGTAGCTCTTGGCCGCGCCCAGTTCGACCGCCTGCGGCAGCGCTGTTAGCGTTGAATCGCCATTGTACCAGAAGTGGATGACATCCGGATTGAGGCTCTTGGCCCGCGTCAGGAAGGGCGAGAAGTCGGTGGTGTCAGGCGGATAGAAGATGATGTCGGGGACATCCTGTCCCTCGGCCTTCAGCGCCTTGTAGTAGTAGGAGGACAGGAACTGGCCGGTGGCATCATTGCCGACGATCATCACCGATTTCTTCGGCTTGAAGCCAAGCAGAGGCTCGAGCAGGGTCAGCACACCGCGCGCGGTCGAGCCGGAGCGCTGGAATTCCTGCGGTTCGGACTGGAAGAGATAGTGGTCCTCGCCGCCGGGCTTGACCGTGTCCGGCGTCAAGATTTTTGCCAGCGTCGAATTGCCGGCGAAATGGATGATCTTGGCCGGCTGGGTGATCTTGGCCATGGCCAGCGTGAAGTCATGCGTTTCCGAGCCGAAGATCGCCTGCACCTTGACGTCGCGCACCAGCTCCTGGGTGGCGGCGATTGCGGTCGCGATATCGGTGCGGTCGTCGCGCTTGACCATTTCGAGCTTGTAGGTCTTGCCGCCGACCTTGAAGCCGCCGGCATCGTTGATCTGCTTGACGGCAAGGCCGACGCCCGCCGGCAGCGTGTGGCCGGCAGAGACGAACGAGCCGGATTCGGCGGCGACGACGCCGATCTTGACGATGTTGTCTTCGGCGAGCGCCGGATGGGCAAACGCGCCAAGGCACAAGGCCGCTGACGCGGCCAGTTTCAGAACGGTTTTCAACTTGAGATCCTCCCGACTCCAAATCATTGCAGTCTTACCGGGTTGTCATACAACCCTGTTATCTGGTAAATCTTACGAAGAGGGATGTCAATCGCGTTGCCATGCGATATGAGGCTTCCCGAAATCAGAATCGTCATCCAAGCCGCAAGTCAGGAACAGCAAATGCAGTCACGGAAATTCGGCCGTACCGGCAAATCAGTCAGCGAAATCGGCTTCGGCGCCTGGGCCATCGGCGCCGCCTGGGGCGAGGTCAATGACGACGACGCGGTCGCGGCACTGCATGCCGCGCTCGACGCCGGCGTCACCTTCCTCGACACCGCCGACGTCTATGGCGACGGCCGCTCGGAAAAGCTGATCGCGCGGGTGATGAAGGAACGCGGCGGTGCGCGCCCGTTCATCGCCACCAAGGCCGGACGGCGGCTGCCCAAACAGACAGTGGAAGGCTACAGTGTCGAGAACCTCAATGACTGGATCGACCGCAGCCTGAAATACCTCGAGGCCGACACGCTCGACCTGGTGCAGCTGCATTGTCCGCCGACGAACCTCTACTACCACCCGGAAGTGTTCGAGCGTCTCGACAAGCTCACCGAGCAAGGCAAGATCCGCAACTACGGCGTCAGCGTCGAGCGCGTCGAAGAGGCGCTGAAGGCGATGCAATATCCCGGCGTCGTCAGCGTGCAGATCATCTTCAACGCCTTCCGCCAGCGCCCGGCCGAACTGTTCTTCGCTGAGGCGAAGAAGAACGATGTCGCCATCATCGCCCGCGTGCCGCTGGCCAGCGGCCTGTTGTCGGGCAAGTTCAAGGCGGACACCAAGTTCGAGACGACGGACCACCGCCTGTTCAACAGGAATGGCGAAGCCTTCGATGTCGGCGAGACGTTTTCGGGCGTGCCCTATGAGGTCGGGCTGGCGGCGGTCGAAAAGATCCGGCCGCTGGTGTCGGGCGACACCACGATGGCGAAATTTGCACTGCGCTGGATCCTGATGTTCGACGCGGTCACCGTCGTCATCCCCGGCGCCCGCAACCCGGCGCAGGCGGTTTCCAATGCGGAAGCGGCGGAGCTTGCGCCGCTGTCTTCCGAACTGATGGCCAAGGTGAAGGCGATCTACGACCAGGACATCAAGCCCTACGTGCATCAGCGCTGGTAACGCCTGTCGCTGCAGCCCCGATGCCGCAGGCGTCGGGGCTAGCAGGCGCTATCTTTGTTTTTACGCAATTCCGGACGGAAACCGCACACACTTTTCCTGGAATTGCTCTAGCGGCACCACTTTTCGACGGCGATCGCAATTGCCTTGGTGCAATCGACGAGCTCGCGCACCGAAACGCGCTCGTTGGGCTGATGCGCCTGTGCCGGGTCGCCCGGGCCGAAATTAACGGTCGGCGTGTTGCCGAGGCCGGTCGGCAGGCCGATGTCGCTGTGCGCGCCAAAGCCGCTCAGCACCGGCGACAGATTGGCTTGGGTGACGGCTTCCTGGAAGACGCCGACGAACGGATTGTCCGACGGGATTTCGGCGCAGTCGGCGTCGAGGATCCATTCGATGCGGGCCGGGTGCCGGCGAAGATAGGGGTCCGCCTGGCAGACATTGGCGATATGTGCTTCGATCTCGCGCTTGACGTTGCCGCCGAGCCGGAACTCGTCATGCTCGCTCGGCAGATATTGCGCGTCGATGATGATCTCACCGCGGCCGGCCATGGAAGACGGATGCTCGCCGGCATTGATCTGGGTGACGATGATCTGGTTGGGCAGGTCCATCAGCGGATGGTTTTTTCGCGGATCGAACATCCAGCGCCGGTTGAGGATGTCGATGCCGTCGAGGATCTGCCGGCACAGCTGGACCGCATCGACCGGGCCGCTCGAATACCAGGCATTCGGCGTCAGCTCGGCATGGCCGCCAATGCCGTCGATGATGATCCTGCCCCACAATATGCCGTGGCAGAGCGGTGCGATCTTGTTTGCCGTCGGTTCGGTCATGATGCCGGCATCGGCATGAAAGCCGCGATCGACCATGGCCAGCGACCCCATGCCGCCGATCTCTTCATCGACCACGGTGGTGAAGACGATGTCGCCGGAGAGAGGGATGTCTAGCTCCTTCAGGATTTCGACCGCCATCAGCATGCAGGCGACGCCGCCCTTCATGTCGACGGTGCCGCGGCCGTGCAGAAAGCCGTCCTTCAGCACCGGCTGGAACGGGTCGGTCTTCCAATGTGCGGCAGCACCCGGCGGCACGACGTCGATATGGCCGGTCAGCATGATGGAACGGCCGCCGCCCGTGCCCTTCAGCACGCCGCCGAGATTGGGGCGGCCGTCAAAAGTCCTGCCCTTGTTGGCACCGGCGCGGCCCTTGTATTTTTCGTAAAGCGCCGGCCCGTCCGGGTCCCACAAATCGGTGGTGAAGCCGAGCGCCTCGATGCGCTTTTGCAGATAGAGCTGGCAATCGCGCTCGCCGGGGCCGGCCTCCTTCGGATTGGATTTCACGATCGAGGCGAAGGCGACGAGATCGCTCAGCGTCTTGACGATGCGGTCGGCCGCTGCCTCGACGCGCGCGGCGATGGTCTCTTCCATGGAAGGCATTATGATCTCCAACGTTGGGAAAGCCGGTCGGCAAGCAGGACGGCAACCAGAAGGGCGCCGACAATTCCCACCTGCCAGACCGTGTTGATGTTCAATTGCAGCAGGCCGGTCTTCAGCGTCACGAGCAGCAGCACAGCCGCGAACACGCCGCCGACGCCGCCGCGCCCGCCGGTGATGACGATGCCTCCGAGCATGGCGGCGGTGAGCGATTCGAGTTCGAGGTTCTGGCCGATATTGGGCCTCCCGCTGCCGAGCCATGCCAGCGATACAAGGCCGGCGGCGCCGGCAAGTGCACCGCTCAGCGCATAGAGGATGAGGCGCACGCGATCGACCGGAATGCCGACCAGCCTGGCCGAGCGTTCATTGTAACCCATGGCGTAGATCCACCGCCCCCAGGCGGTTGACATCAGTACCAGGCCGGCCAGCGCGAAACACGGGATGGCAAGCGTGAGAAAGGGCAGCGGAATGCCCATGACCACACCGCGCCCCCACAGCAGTAGCCAGGCCGGCACACCGGATTGGGCCGCACCCCCGGTGACGGCAAGCGCTGTGCCGGAATAGACGAAGAATGTGCCAAGCGTGGCGATGAAAGGCAGAAGCGCGAGCCGGTTGACCAGCACGCCGTTGAGGGCGCCGAGCAGCGCGCCGGCCAGGATGCAGACAACCGGCAGCAGCACCGGCGGCAAGCCCATTTTGAGCGACAGAATGGCGATGATGGCCGAGAGCGAAACCGTGCCGCCGACCGACAGGTCGATGCCGGCGCCGCCGGCCAGGATGACCAGACCCTGGCCAAGGCCGACCAGCGCCAGGACGGTCGAGAACTGGAGGATGGTGGTGACGGTGCCGAGGTTGAAGACCGACGGCTTGAGCACAGCCAAGCCGACAACCACGATCAGCCAAAGCCCGCACAAAAGCGCCAGCGTGAGGGCCGGGCCGTGCAAATTGCGCAGCTTTTTCATGCGCGGGCTCGCTGGAAGCGGGCAAGGGGAAGGCGATTGGAGATGGCTTCGAAGCCAAGCACGCCGATGATGAGAACGCCGGTGACGACAGGCTGCCAGAGCGAGGGGACACCGATCAAAAGCAGGCCGTTCTGGAGGATCCTGAGCAACAGCACACCAAGCACGGTGCCGAGCAGGCTGCAGCGGCCGCCCAATATGCTGGTGCCGCCGAGGATGACTGCGGCAATGGCGTCGAGCGCCAGCGTGCTGCCGATGCTCATTTCGACATTGCGGTAGGTGGCGACGTAGAAGGTGGCGGCGATGCCGGTCAGGACACCACTGACGACGAAGGTCATGAAGCGGACCTTGACCACCGGGATACCCGAAAGCCGCGCCTTTTCCTCCGAATTGCCGATCGCCAGCAAATGCAGCCCGTAGGGGGTGCGCCGCAGCGCCAGCCAGACCGCCAGATAGGCCGATGCAATCACCAGGGCAGGGACTGGGATGCCGAGCACACTGGCGGCGAGAAGATTGGTGAGGGTCGCGGGCAGGCCGGAAAGCCACTGCCCGCCAAGCAGCACGAACACGGCGGTGCGGTAGACTCCGAGCAGGCCAAGCGTTCCGACGATGGCCGGAACGCGGCCGAGGACGACGACGGCGGCCGTCACGCAGCCGAGCAGCGCGCCGACCAGCGGGCCGACGACAAGCGCCAGCAATGGATTGCCATCGGCGCCGAGCACGCGGCCGATGGCGATGGCCGCGAGACCCATGACGATGCCGATCGACACATCGATGCCGCCCATGGCGAGCAGCAAGGTCATGCCAAGGCCGATCAGCAGCAGCTCGACGCTGTTGCGTAGCACGGTGATCGCATTACCTGATGTGGCGTAGTGCGGCGATGCGACAGCAAAGACGACGATCGCCAGCAGACAGGCGACAAGCAGAGACCACTCCCGCCCGTTCATGGAGATGACACCGTTCCTAAACTGCCGCACCGCGTTCACGTCAGGGCTCAGAAGTTGAACTTGTCGACATTATCCTTGGTGAAGACAGCCGGCGGCCCGAGCAGCAGGATGCCTTTCGCCGCGTCATAGGTGGCGGGCTTCTCCAGGCCGGCAATCTTGTTTTCGGCCTCGAAAGCCTTGCCGTCGATGAGCTGCTTGCCGGCCCAGACCGTGAGATAGCCGAGCTGTTCGGGATCCCACAGCACGGTGAAGCCGAAGGCGCCGCTTTTCAGATAGGAACGCGCGGTGTTGGGGCTGCAGTAGCCGGCGCCGATGACGGCACCGATCTTGCCGGCGGTCTCGATCGCTTGGGCGACGCCCGGGCAGGTCGACGAGGCAACGGCGATGATGGCCTTGATGTCGGGGTTGGCGGCCATCAGGTCGCCGGAGATCTGCGCGGCGCGCTCGGCCGTGCCGCCGGCGAATTGCGGATCGAGCAGCTTCAGCTTCGGATATTTGGCGGCGGCCTGTTTCTGCATGAAGCCGATCCAGGCGTTGAGATTGGACGCCGTCGCCTCGCCGGAGACGATGCCGATGGTCGCGTCCTCGCCGACGCGCTTGACGAGTTCATCGATGATCGTGGTGCCGAGGCCCTCATCGGTTGCCTGCGCGACATAGACGGCGCGACCACTGTCGGGCGCATCGCTGTCGCTGGTGAATAGCTTTATCCCTTTGGCCTTGGCGCTCTCGACCACGGGAGCGATGCTGGAGGCATCGAGCACGCTGACAGAGACTGCCTCGACGCCCTGGTCGATCAGGTTCTGCACGATCTGCAACTGGTCGACCGGATTGGTGTCGACGGGGCCGGAATAGATGAAGTCGACACCGAGATCCTTGGCGGCGCGATTGCCGCCGGCTTCCATGGCGTTGAAATAAGGAATGCCGATCAGCTGTGGCACGAAGGCTATCCTGTGTTTGTCGGCGGCGGATGCGGCCGAGGCAACGGCGAGCGACAGCACGGAGATGGCGAGCGCTTTTTTGAACTGCGAAAGCATTGTGTTTGATCCTCTCTGGAATGACGTGCTTTTTAGTTTGTTTTTTCGAGTGCCCGCACGTCGGGATGGGCGCCCGTTATGAGCGAAACGACTTCTTCGTGGTTGGTCTCGGCGGCCAGCCGTTCGGCCACCTTGCGGCCGCGCCGGAACACCACGATGCGGTCGGCAACCTCGAAGACTTCGGAGATGTTGTGGCTGATGAGGACGACGGCGCAGCCGCGCGCGGCAAGCCGCCGCGTCAGCGCCAGCACCTTGCGCGTTTCGGCGACGGCAAGGGCCGCCGTCGGCTCGTCCATGATCACCAGCCTGGCGTTCAGATTGAGCGCCCGGCAGATGGCAACGGCCTGGCGCTGGCCGCCCGACAGGCTGCCGACCGGGGCTTCGGGGTCGGAAATATGGGCATCGAGTTCCTGCAGGAGACCGTCGACGCGTTGGCGCATTTCCTTGCGCTTCAGGAAAGGGATGCCAAAAATGGAGCGTTTCAATTCGCGGCCGAGAAAGACATTTTCGGCGATCGACAGGTTCTCCGACAGCGCCAGTTCCTGGAAGATCGTCGCGATCCCCGACGCGGCCGCATCCTTGGGCGAGGAGAAGGCGACCGGGCTGCCTTCGATGACGAGTTCGCCGTCGCTGGGCGGATGCGCGCCAGCCAGGATCTTGATGAAGGTCGACTTGCCGGCGCCATTGTCGCCGAGCAGCGCCAGCACTTCGCCGGAGCGGATTTCCAGGTCGACATCGGCAAGCGCCGTCAGCGCGCCGAAGCGCTTGGCGATGTTCCTGGCAACAAGAAAGGGCTCTGTCATGACGCTTCCCCGGGTGGTGCTGATTGGCTAGACCGCCTTGCTGACCCAGCGCAGCACGTTGCTCCAAAGGCTGGCGTAACCCGGCCATTCGACAAAGCTGTTCGGCAGCCAGTGCGGGCCGATGTCAGATGTCCAGACCAGCGTGCGGCCTTCGCCATGACGCCCGGTGACCAGCAGCGGATGGCCGCCCTGGTCCTGCGGCAGCCGTGCCAGTACCTCGACATCGCCGCGGTCGCGGGCGATGACCTCATTGGCGCCGAGCAGGATCGGCCATTCGCCGTCGATGCCGGCAAAGAGCGGATGATCCCCGGGGCCGGTGATCTCGGGCCGAAAACCCTCGGGAATTTCGAGCCGGTCGTCATAGGGAAGGCAGGTCACCGGCAGCGCCTCCTCGACAGCGGTGCGATGCCAGCGCGCCTTGCCGTCGATGCCCTGGAACGAGAAATAGCCGCCGATCATCACCAGGCCGCCGCCGGCATGCGTCCAGTCGCGCAAAAGCTTGAGCCGGTTGGGCACCGTCTTGCCATGCAGCCAGACATCGGGATGCAACAGTAGCGAGTTGGCGCCGATGTCGGAAAGGATGATCGCCTTGTATTGGGACAGGCCCTCCATGGTGAAAGGCAGCTTTTCGACGGCCTCGTGGGCCGGCATGTACTCAAGGTCGAATTCGCTGTCCTTCAAGGCGTTGACCAGCGGTGTCGCCCCAAGATGGAAGGTGACGCTGCCGAACTGGTCGAAACCTTTGTAGTGGGTCGCCGAACTCATCCAGCTTTCGCCGACCAGCAGCACTTTTGTTTTGGTCATGGTCCTGTTCTCCCAATTCTGGCCGGTGAGCCCGTTGCTCGGCGGATGGTGTGGATCCGGTAAGCCATCGATCTAGTCTGCCATCGCGTCGCTGCTTGCCGAGGAGGCGGCCTTCAGCGTGGCAAAGTCGGCGATGTATCCCTGCGCGCCCTCGACCGTCGTGGTGAGGCTCGCGCCGACAGCGGCATAGCGGGCGGCGGTCTCCAGCGAGGCGCCATGCAGCCACAGGCTGAGAAAGATGCCGGCAAAACTGTCGCCGGCGCCGGTCGCGTCGACCCGGTTGACGGGCAGCGCCGGCACTTCGATCTGCGGGCCGCCGGTCGCGGGAAAGACCACCGCGCCGAATTCGCCAAGCGTGAGCACCACCGTCCCGCGCCGCTTGATGCGTGACAGCACCCGCCGCACCTCGTCGATCATGGTCGCCATGCGCGCGCCGAAACCGTAGATCTCGCGGATCATCACATCGTTGATGAAGGTCAGGTCGATCTGCCTGACCATCTGCGCGAAGGCTTCCGGCGTGCGCGCGCTTCTGGGCAAGCCGGCTGAATGCAGACTGACCTTCCAGCCCGCCTGATGGAAACGGGCGATGGAGGCCGTCATTGTCTCGTAGTGGAAGCCTTCGATATGAAGGCAGGCCGGGCGCTTCTCCGGCTGGATATCAAGATTGGCGGTCAGGTCGACTTCGCCGAGCTCGAACGGTTCGCTGATGATGGTGCGGCTGCCGTTGCGCTCGATGATGACGATTGCCTGCGAGAGCCGGTTGTTGGGCGTGCTGCGGATCGGCAAGGCATGAACGCCCAGTTTCGCCAGTTCGCCGAGCGCCCAGTCGCTCTCCGGATCTTCGCCGACGGCTGTCGCCAGTTCCACATCGAGCGCATAGGGAGAGCCGACGCCTGCCGCGGCAACCGCGAGATTGGCGGCGGGACCGCCCAGGGCCTTTTCAATATGGCTGGCGGTGATCCGGTCGTCGCGATGCGGCAGAACGTCGACGCGGCACAGGAAGTCGACGCTGACCCGGCCGGCGACCAGAAGCCTGGGCAGATGGTCAAGGTTCTTTGGCCGGCGCAGCGCACGGCCGGGCAGCGAACGTGCGAAGGAACTCGGACGGTACATCAGCACCGCAACCGCCTTCTCTATGCGCTCACGCGTGCCTTCCTTCAGACCGGCCGTGCCGTTGATGAAGTTCGACACCGTGCCGATGGAGACACCGGCGGTTCGGGCGACATCGGCTATGGTCGGGCGCTTGCGTTGCAATTTCATGGCTCCAATTGAAGCGTTTCAAACGCTAGCAACGGAGTGGCCGGGCAGCAACGAAATCATCTTCCAAAAAGTGAGACGACAATTCTGAAAGTTGGAATATCGATCTGGAAAGTGCGTGAGAAGTGGATCGCTCTTTCCAATATTGAACGATTTTCAAAATTCGCCTGAAGCGGTGATGACGACGTTGCAGCGCGTGAGCAGGGCCTCCACCGCAGGCGCGGCTTCGGCTTCCAGCCCGTCGGCCTGCACCGGCTCATATGATCCTATCGGGCATTTATCCGCCACGCGGCTTGTTATTGTGCAGTGCAGCAACGATATTGCTGCGGGTGCGTTGTGCACGACTGCGCCATCCCGGCGCGCAAGGATGTCGATTTGCGAGATATATCCGATACGATCGCCCGGCTGAGCGCGATGCGCGGCCGGCCGTTGGGCTCCGGGCAGAGCAAGGATGATCATCTCTCGGAGATGACGGGGTTCGGGTCCAATCCCGGCGCCTTGCGGGCGCGGCTTTATCTTCCGGAGAATCTTCCAAAACAGGCGGCGCTGGTCGTCGTGCTGCATGGCTGTACCCAGGATGCCGCCGGCTACGATCATGGCTCCGGCTGGAGCGAGCTCGCCGCCGAGCAAGGGTTTGCCGTGCTTTTCCCCGAGCAGCAGCGCGCCAGCAACGCCAATCTTTGCTTCAACTGGTTCGTGCCCGGGGACATCAGCCGCGACAGCGGCGAGGCGCTGTCCATCCGCCAGATGATCGAGGCGGCTGTTGTCACGCACGGTCTCGACCGCAAGCGGATCTTCATCACCGGGCTTTCCGCCGGTGGCGCCATGGCGGCTGCAATGCTGGCGACCTACCCGGAGGTGTTTGCCGGTGGCGCGGTCATTGCCGGCCTCGCCTATGGCAGCGCCTCGACCATCCCCGAAGCCTTCGACCGCATGCGCGGCCATGGCGGCCCGTCCAAGGCCGAACTGCAGCGCCTGTTGCGAGCGGCCTCTTCACATAACGGGCCGTGGCCGAGGATTTCGATCTGGCAGGGCACGGCCGACACCACCGTGGTGTCGGCCAATGCCGATGCGGTGCTGGCGCAATGGCAAGGCGTGCATGGTCTAGGCGAGAAGCCGACACGGACGGAAAAGGTCGACGGCCAGACCCGAAAAGTCTGGTCCGATGGCAAAGGCCGCGATGTGGTCGAGACATACACCATTGCCGGCATGGGCCACGGCACGCCACTGAAAACGAGGGGCGACGACGGCCTCGGCAAGGCAGCGCCGTTCATGCTGGATGTCGGGATTTCCTCGACGCGCCACATCGCCCGCTTCTGGGAATTGACCAAACCACAAGCGCGACGCTCGGCGAAGACTGAGGCCGTTTCGGGCGCCGCACTGCAGCCTTTTGCACCGAAGGAGAAACCGCGCGCGGTCCGTGTCGATCCCACGCCGGAGCCTGCCAACGCACGCGGCGCGGCAGGCGGGATTACCAAGGTCATCGAGGACGCCCTGCGCGCGGCAGGGCTGATGCGCTAGGGCTACGGCATTCTGTTATCGCAGCAGGCCTTCATCCTCGAACGCGTCCCAGCCCTTCAATCTGGGCCGTGGGTCGTCTGCATCCCGGGCGTTCCGCGCCGGGCGAGCCTGGCCGGGGCGCTTTCCCGCGCGCGTCAGCGCGGCCTTGCCCGCGCCGCGCCGCCTGTTCTCGGCGACTTCCTGCACATCTTGTTCCCTCCAGACGGTTGCCAGGTCGCGGTCCAGGACGTCCTCGATATGCCGGGGGTCGAAAACATGGAAGGTGACAGACTTAGATCTCCCACGCATCTTGACGGTGCGTGTGCCGATGCTTTGCAGCCGACCGTCCTTGAGCCATTTGTGGCGCTCGCGCGCTGAGATGGTGAGGATATCCTCGACCTCGCGCGGAAGCACAGGCAGCGCTTCGACGCCCTCCAAGGTTTTGGAGATGTTTGCGGATGTGGCGTCGAACGCTTCCGCTTCGGATTTCGGCAGGCGCAACGCGACGCGGCCGGTCTCGGCCTTGACGTGCTTCCTGACTGCCCATGGCAGACGGGCCCTGACTTCACGTTCGATACCCTTGGCGCGCACGGCGGATCCCAGCGTCGCAGACGGCGACAATGGCCATTCGGCAATCAGCTGCTGGGACGGGCTCATGCTTCTCTCAGGTACCGGTTTTGCGGCTGGCGAGGAACCCTTCATCATTGAAAAGGGCCAGGCCCAATGCGGACCTGCCCCTGCTTTGCGATCGAATTTGAACACAGCTTGCCGGAGCCAGAGCAGTTTATCGTTTAATGGAAACGCCAAACGTCGCTGTCCTGTTCAGGCAATTCCTCAGCATTTTGAGGCGGACGAGCTTGCGGGCTCGACCGCCATACTCATTCCTTGCGGGCAGGGCCTGGTGAGGGCTCTTTCTTCTCGACGCTGTTGTCGTTCACCCGCAGAGCGTTGCCTTCAACCTTGTTCGGGTCGGCATTCGCTCGCGGCTTCGTTGGCGCCGGCAAGGACTTTTCGTCGCGCTCGCCCGCGCTGTTGTCGTTGACCCGTAACGCCTTGCCCGTGACCTTCGTCCGGTCGCTGTCTTCGTTCATGTCGAACTCCTTGTGTGCGCTAACCACGCGTGGCTACGCCATCTTCACCTTCGGCTCGCGCGCCCACAGGCGCAGCGCGCCCAGCGCCGACAGGAAGCCGGCGATATCCTTAGGCCCGGCGAGCGCTACGCAGCCCTCGTCGAGGCTGTCGGCAACGCCTGCCTTGTCGAGCAGCGGCAGCGCCGCTTCGACAAAGCCGATGAACTTGCAATGGGCGAAAGCGTCGGCGACGAAATCGCGCGCCGTGGACTCTTTGATCAGGTCAGCCATCGCTGCTTTGGCGGGTAGCAAGGCGACCGCGTCGTAGAGCACGGACGGGCCACCGCCGATCATCTGCTGCGCCTCGATCAGGCTGCCGTCGCTGGCCTTGGCGCCGCCCACCTTCGGGGCGATGATTTCGAAGACCGCGCCGGCCTTGGCCAATGCAGCGGTCAGCGCCTTGAGCAGTGCGGCATCGGTGCCGTCGGTGACCAATATACCGAGCTTGCGGCCCTCGAAACGCTCGGGGCCGTTGGCGACGATGCTGAGCGAAGGTGAAGCCGCCAGATCCTGCCTTGTGACGATCGCCGCATCGGCCGGTTTCGGCATCGCCTTGAGGCCAAGACCGTCGCCGACCTTGTTTGCCAGTCCCTTATCGATGTTGAGAAGGTGGGACACCATCCGCTCGCGAATGACAGGGGTCTGCACCTTGCTGAGTTCGAAGGTCAGCGCGGCTGCGATATGGCCTTGCTCGGGCGGCGTCTGGCTGATGTAGAACTGCCGCGCCTGGCTGTAATGGTCGGCGAAGCTTTCAGCGCGGATGCGCTGCTTCGGACCTTGCTCGGCCTCGGGGAACGAGCGGAAGCCGCGCTGCGGCGATTCCCGCGGGCCTTCGCCGAACGAGTTCGGCTGGTAGTTCACCCGTCCCACAGGATTGCGCATGGCCATATGGCCGTCCTGCTGGAAATTGTGGAACGGACATTTCGGCGCGTTGATCGGGATATGGGTGAAGTTGGTGCTGCCCAGCCGCTTTATCTGCGTGTCGAGATAGGAAAAATTCCGGCCCTGCAGCAGCGGGTCGTTGGAGAAGTCGATGCCGGGCGGAACGTTCTGGGTCATGAACGCGACCTGTTCGGTCTCGGCGAAAAAATTGTCCGGCATGCGGTCGAGCACCAGCCGGCCGACCGGGATCGGCGGCAGGATCTCTTCGGGGATGAGCTTGGTGGCGTCGAGCACGTCGAAATCGAAACTGTCGGCAAACTCCTGGTCGAACAATTGCAGTTGCAGCTCCCACTCCGGGAAAGCGCCGGCCTTGATCGAGTCCCAGAGATCGCGGCGATGGAAATCGGGATCGGCGCCGTTGATCTTGACCGCCTCGTTCCAGGCCACCGACTGCAGGCCGAGCTTCGGCTTCCAGTGGAATTTGACGAAGGTCGATTCATCCCTGGCGTTGAGCATGCGGAAGGTGTGGACGCCAAAGCCTTCCATGAAGCGCAGGGAGCGCGGGATCGCCCGGTCCGACATCACCCACATGATCATGTGCATGGACTCGGGCGTCAGCGAGATGAAATCCCAGAAATTGTCATGCGCCGACTGCGCCTGAGGGAAGCCGCGATCGGGCTCCTCCTTGACGGAATGGACAAGGTCGGGAAACTTGATGGCGTCCTGGATGAAGAACACCGGGATGTTGTTGCCGACAATGTCCCAATTTCCTTCCTGCGTGTAGAGCTTGACGGCGAAGCCGCGCACATCGCGCGCCAGGTCGGCGGAGCCCTTGTTGCCGGCGACGGTGGAGAAGCGCACGAAAGCGGGCGTCTTTTCGCCGGCGCGCTGGAAGATGTCGGCGCGCGTGTATTTGGCGAGCGATTCATAGGTCTCGAAATAGCCGTGCGCGCCATAGCCGCGCGCATGGACGACGCGTTCCGGGATGCGCTCGTGGTCGAAGTGGAAAATCTTCTCGCGAAAATGGAAATCTTCCAGCACCGTCGGGCCGCGCGCGCCGATCTTCAGCGAGTTCTGGTCGTCCGAGACCGGTCCGCCCTGGGCGGTGGTGAGGACAGGAATGTCGCCCTCGGCAATCTGATGCAACTCGCCCCCTTCGCCTCGGACCAGCTTCTGATCGTGGATGACAGCCTGATTGCCGACGCGGCCTGGAGACTTGGACATGGACGGGTTCCTTGGGGTGCGAGTGCACGCATTCCTGGATGATCTGAATTGCTGGGTGTCTGATATGACGAAGCCCCGCCGCCTTTCGGCGACGGGGCTTCGATGATCAGAGCGGGCTGGCGTTGCGCACCCTGTCGCGCTGCGCCTCGATGTCGCCGTAGGGATCGGCATCCGCATCGAAGCGGGTCCAGCCATCGGCTTCATAGGCACTGCGGCGGTCTTCGAGGTTGACCGAGTTGGTCTGCCCGAGAATGCGTTCGGCTTCACCGGCCTGATCGTCGTCGACCTTCGCGGTCACCATCGTGCCGCCGCGGCGAACGCCTTCGGCATAGACATGGGCATCCTTTTCCGAGACGCCGGAGTCGGTCAGTGCACCGACGATGCCGCCGGCAGCGCCGCCAACAACCGCGCCGCCCACCGCGCCTACCGCAGTGGCGGCCAGCCAGCCTGCTGCCACGACCGGGCCCACACCTGGAATGGCCATGAGGCCAAGCCCGGTCAGCAGTCCGCCGGCGCCGCCGATGACAGCGCCAACGCCGGCGCCGCCGGTTGCATCTTCAGCCGCCTTGGAGTGTTCGCCGTCGTCATACCATTCGCTCGAATTGTTGGCGACGATGCTGATGTTGCCATGCGGAATGCCGCTGGCCTCCAGCTCGCCGACGGCATCGGAGGCGTCATCGTAATTGTCGAAAAGTCCGGTTACGGTTTTCATGGTCTTGATCTCCTCGATCTGGTTTCAGTCGGTTCAGTTGGTGCCGGCAACGATGTTGCCCTGGTAGTCGAGCGCAACGGTCGTGGTCTTGCCGTCCTTGGTCGCCTGGCCGCGCCAGATGCCCTTGTCGTCTTTCGTCAGTGCAGACACGTCGGAGAAGCCGGCATCCTGGATGCGGTCCTTGGCCTGGTCCTCGGTGAAGGAGTTGGCGCCGGGAACGGGGGCGGCCGGATTGGCGGTATCTGTCGTGGTCACGGCAGGCGTGGTCGAGCTGGTGGCAGGCGCGGCTTCACCCGTGGCTGCGTCGCCCGTGGCGGCGATCTTCTCGATCATCTCCTGATGCATCTTGAGCGTCGGCAAGGTCTCCGAGGCGAAGGTCTTCAACTGCGCATTGTCGCCGTCCTTGGCATAGCTTTCGAACAGCGTGACGGCTTCCGAATGCGCATCGCGCTGCAACTGGACATAGGGCTTGTCGACGGCGTCCTTGGCATTCTGCAGCGAGTCGAGATCGGCCTTGTGCTTGGCGTCCAATTCCTTGGGCACCGTCAGCTTCTGTTCACCGGCTATGGTCTCAAGCTTGGCGTTCGCCGCGCCATGATCGTCGATCATGTGCTGCGCGAAATCCTTGATGGTCTGATCCTGCGCCTTGTCCTGTGCGATCTTGCTGGAGTCGACTTCGAACATGCCGCCGATAGCGGCCTTGTCGACAAAATCCTGCGCGCTGTCGGCGGCGAAAGCGGGCAGGGCGAAAGTCATGGCTGTGGCCGTGGCCAGAGCCAGAAGCATACGGTTCTTCATGGACAAAATCCTTGTTAGGCACTCAATGTGCTGTGAGGCTAACAAGTGCCGCAGGCCTTTGTTCCGGCGCGAAAGTGATTATGCGGGGATTGACCTTTTGGCTTCGTCAGGAAGCCAGTTTGTCCGTACGCTTGCCGGAGCCAGCCCGTCTTTCAGCAGCAGGTTTTCTGTGGCGAGGCCGCTAGGACTGCAAATCCCTGGTCACGTCGTCCAACATCCCAAGAGCAGAACTTTTGCCTGAAGGCTGCAGCAGGCGTTGGTCAATCGCAGCGGCCTTGAACGCTGCAAAGGCAATGGCGGGGCTGCAACTGCCGTCTCTGGCGGCCGCGATCAGCCGGGAAGCGTCTCTGTAAACCGCCGCGCCCTTATTGGGCCACTGTCCCAGGAGAGCCTTTTCGGCTTCGCAGACAGATGAGACCAACATGGATTTCCCATCCACCAGCTTGATTGGAAGCGGTAAGAAATTGCCCATGGCACGCCCTGTTCATTGTCGAGAGCCGCCCACCGCGGCACGAGTATCTGGTTCGGCACAGCGGCCGGCCATAAGGATTTCTCGAAGAGTTGAGACGGTGGTGAAGTCGCGCGTTACGCAGCCTTGTTGCCCGATGCGGGGAGACCCGCCAGCGCCGCCATATCGTCTTCTTCTACAAAGTCTAAAATCAAGCCGCTGTTTTCCGCCGATACTGGCGCACGCGTGCGCCAGGCACATCCCGTGCGGTCAAATTCAATCGGTGCGCAATACAAGGCGGCGAAACCCAGCACGAGATGCTCCGCATCCAGGACGGTTAGCCCCTCGTCGGGTTGCCGGGCTCGAATGCGCTCCGCCACCACCGGCACGTTTACGATTCCATATTTTCGAATCGCGTCCACGACCGTCTGGTTGAGATCGTCACGCAGGCTTGTGGAATATTGCATGGTCAACTCCTGTCCGAAGGACTGGGTTTTCCCTCAAAGTCACCATGCGCCGGATAAAATCCAAAGGCAAGAGAATTCGCGAAAATATTCAATAAAACCAATAAGTTAGTAGGTTCCTCCTTTGAGTGCATTTCACCATGTTGAGTACGTGGACCATCAAATGTATTTGACCCCTTTGGAACCAAAGCGCCCTTTGAGAGCTTATGAGGCACGTGAGTAGGTTACTCATTCCACTCAAAGGTTTGATGGAGGCAGCAATGGCGGACAATCTTGAACGACCGGAACGTCTCCAGGTCATGCTCAACGCCGAGGAATTTGCAGCGCTCGACACTTGGCGATTTCAAAAACGCATGCCAAGCAGGGCCGCTGCGGTGCGGGAATTGCTTAGGCGCGGTCTGGCGGCGGAAGGCTTTCTGGAAGCCGATAGCAGCTCCCATTCTGCTGATTTCGGAATCCTGGACAGACGCGACAGAGAGCCAAAAGGCTGATTTCTCAGCGGCGTGGCCACAAGCCTGACTGGATAGAGAGTGGGGGCTAGCATGCTGGCGCCGGCTCATGCTCCGCCACTCCGCGACAGATCCCGATCTTGGATGAGCCCACCCGCCTGTATCTTGGCAGGCGGGCTCTGTTGTGCCGGTAGGCGGAATTATTTTTTGGAGACGCGTCGGCTGGATTGCTTCGGGGGATTTTGACCGTCGGATTGATGGGTCTTGTCGTCCACGTCTCCGACAGGCCGGGTCAGTCCCATCCCACCTGGCGGCTTCTTGTTGGCCGCCGCATCCTGAGAGAAATTATCCGAAGGGTCAGGACCGGTGCGGGCCGGATATTTGGTGGCTTCGGTCTCACGATGGTTTTCGTTGGCGGTCATGTTCGATCCTCCTGGGTTTGATCGTAAACAAAGATCCGAGCCGCCGGTTCCGCCAATGATTGAGCGACGGCCTCGGACCGGCCTAGTCACCGGTATCGGAATGTGCTGCGCCCACCGGCTTCGATTCCGGCGAGCCCTTGTGCCGCAGGACGATCGAAAGCAGCACCAGCACCGCTGTCGACAAAAATTCCGACTGCCAGTTTTGGAAAGACTCAAACCAGAGCTTTGCGTCGAGAAGGTAGCTTGCGAGCGATTGGGTTTGTCCGCCATGGCGCAGCGCCTCGGCGTTCGACGCCGCCATGCTCCCCCACCAGTGCAGAACGAAGGATGCTATGAACAGCGCGGCCAAGGCTATTCCCAGCGAGTAGGAATAGAGCCAGGACAGGATCGGCATCTGCCGCCGCATGGCCGACCGGACCTGGTCGTTGGGTCTGTCGGGATCATCGGGATCGCGGGACTCGGACGAGCCGCGCTGATAGAGCATCGCGGTCAGTATCACATAGGCCGACATCTGCAGAAATTCGCTTTCCCAATTTTCGAACAGGGCAGACACGAAGTGGCCGCTGATCAAATAGGACCCCAATCCGACAGCCGACGCGCCGTGGTCCCGGAGCTCGTCATTGTATGCTGTATGACCTGACCAGATCATGCCCATAAGGCTGAGCAGGAACATCGCGCTCAAAGCGATGGTCAACCCATTGTTGCGCAAGAAGGTTTTCAAGCTCGTGGTCCTGTCTTCGCCTAGTGCCAGTTTTCCAAGACGTCCTGCATGGCAACGGCCTCGACCTGCTCGCTAAAACGCGATCGGTAGAGTTCCATCAGCGCATTATGGGTCTGGTCGGCCGAGCTGCAGACGGCATCAGTCACCACGATCGCGCGGAAGCCTCGATCAATCGCGCCCAGCAGTGTGGCGAGCACACACACGTCCGTCTCCGCGCCCGTGATGACGAGCGTGTCGACATTCCGCCCCGCCAGCACCGCGTCCAGGCGCCCTTCCGTCCATGGTGAATAGACCCGCTTGTCGAGCACCGTCGCGGGCGGCACGAAACGCGCCAGCTGCGGCATGATATCCACGAGCCTGCGATCGATATTGGCAAGGGTGACGTCCGCCCAGCGTCGATAATAATGCGCCCACATGCCGGTTCCATCGCCGGGTTTCTCGGCAGGGATGAAGCGGGTAAACACGGTTTGATGGGGGTGTTTGCTGGCAAGCTCTTCAATCGCCGGGAGCACCCTTTCCGCCCAAGGTACTGCCCAAGGCCCTTCGGGCGCGAACAGCCGTTGCATGTCGACGCACAGATGAAGGCAGGTTTCTCCCAGAGGGCCACGAACCAGGCCGCGCGCCGCCATCTTCAACTCCCGACTACATGGATCCCCACCGCTTTCAAAACGCGGCGACCTCGGCTTGGCGCGCTGCTTCGGCCTCGGAAACGTCGATCGAGCAGAGCAGGCCGCCATTCTGGTCCAGCACCCGCACCAGCCAGCCGGACAGATCGTCGGTGCCCGGTTGCAGGTCCGCCAGCACGTCGACGGCACAGCGGATGGCTTCCTGGCGGGCCGCTTCGAAGCTCGGCATCGTCGAGGCGGGAACCTGGCGAACGCCGTCGCCATCGCGATACTCAAAAATGTAGGTCGCGCCGCTCTCGTCGTTGACAGCGGTCACCGCGACTTCGTCGAAATTGCCGCTGCTCTCAGCCTCGTAGTTGTTGGCCGCCAAACCGAAGGTGGCAGTCTGCACGAGCACCGCTCTCGCCCGCTCGATGGTGGCCCCCTCATTCTCTGCTGCTTGAGCCGTTACCATATCGACGCTGACACATTCGCCGCCTTCACCGCAAAACACCACGCGCCGAACGGGTTGGCCGCCGCGCCCGATCGTGTCGTCGACCTCGGTCCGGATGATTTGCATGGAAGAATTCCGATCGTTGGTTGGAGGCGCGAAGAGCCCCGATGCGCGAGCATCGAGGCTCCAGGGCACGTGCCGTGAAGTGCCGATAGGCGCTGCTGCTTACGCTGCTTCCGCGGCGATGTTGACCGCGGACTCCGCGAGTTGGCTCAGCGCCGCATCGGTCTCCTTTTCCTCGCTGAGCGTCAGCTCCAGCAGGTTGACCGCATCGTTGTAGCCAAGTTCCGCAGCCCAGGTGCGCAAGGTGCCGTAGCGCGAGATTTCGTAATGCTCGACGGCCTGTGCGGCGGCAAGCAGGCCGGCGTCGAGCGCTGCCGCGCCCTTGTACTCTTCCATGATCTCTGCGCCTTCCTCGGTGATGCCCATGATCGCCGCGCAGGTCTTGCCGACAGGTTTCTTGCCGATGACGGCGAACACTTTCTCCAGCCTGGCAACATGCTCTTCGGTCTGGCCGCGGTGCTTTTCGAAAGCCGCCTTCAACTCACGGCTCTGCGCTGCCTTGGCCATTTTGGGCAGTGTCGCCAGAATCTTCTTCTCGGCGAAGTAGATGTCTTTCAACGTGTCGTGAAAGAGGTCGCTCAGGCCTTTGGATGCTTTAGTCGGTGCCATTATTTTCGTTCCTTGTTGATGGGTTACTTGTCGATAAGGGTACTTGGCTCAACTCGCCCGCCTGACACAGGTTCCTGCCGTCGGCGAAGAAAGGCCGGGCCCGTAGTCGCTCCTGGAAAAGTCCCTGTCGAAGTTCAGCGATCGGCACGTTCAAGGCTGCGCGCAACCTCGGTCTGGGCGACCTGCAGCAGCGTGTCTATTTCGAACATCGCCACGGCCTGCCCGCCATCGCGAATAGCTAGGCGCGCATGGTGGAGCAGGTCGGACACCGTCCGCAGCGTGTCGGTCTGGCTCGACGGGTTGGGCTGGCTCGATGGATTGGACTGGCTCGATGGGTTGGGCAAATGCGTGTCCTCCCTTGAGAAGACAACCGTTTGATCGGGAGACCGTTCCCAAGGATTCATGCGCGGGTTCACCGGTTTCGACTTGTCGCGCCTGCAAGCGGCTGTCGTGCTTTTGGATCAAGCCGGGTTTTCGGATTTCGCCGGGAACCGAAGATCGTCTGCCGAATTAAATCGCGTCTGCTTCGGGAGGCTTTCATGCACGACCAACGTTTCGACGAGCCGGTGCGGGTCGCGCTCGGCAGATCCAGGAAAACGATCTACAAGGTGGAGCGTGTCGCCCAGGCCGCGGACATCCTTTTGAACCGCTGGCCGGCAAAGACGGGTCGATACCATGTCGCCGCTCGCAAAGCGTGCCTTGGCGTTCTCGATGGCGTGAAAGAGATCCGTTACGCTCGGGCAGCCTTCATCAATGCGGCGATCGAGGCGGACATTCTGGTCGACCCGCAATAGTCCGGGGCGGAAGGGGCCACTGCGCTGCATCCTAGCTGCTTAGCGCCGGCGCGCTTCGGCGACACGATGCTGTCAGCTCTCGGCTGTCCGCGGACCGAGGCCGGCCATGTCGGCCAGGCGAATGGCGGTGAGGGTCGCGAGTTCGCTGGACACGGGCATATCGATGTCGGTCTCGATGTCGGGATCGCGCCTCGGAAGGCCGATTGCATCGCGGGTCTGGCCGATCATCATTCGAATGGTGCTTAGCACGTGCGGTTCCTTCTCGCTTGCTTCTGAATCCTACAACACGGCAGATTCATTGTGGTTCCGCAGGCTTGCGAAGAAGCTGGACGGCGAGCCGAAGCAGGACGGGAAGGCCGCACGCAGCGGTACGGAAGAGTGTTCGGAACCATCCTTGTCCATTGGCCGTTCCCCCGTACCTCAATGAAAGGAACAGACATGGCCGACAATGACACCCCGAAGATTTCCGCCCGCGAGGCACAGGAAGCCCTGGAGAAGCAGGTCGCATCCCTGAAGCGCGAGATCAGCAAGATCAACAGGACGCTCGCCGACCGCGCCGAAGATGCCGTCGACGAAGTCGGCGGTTGGTATGACAGCGCGACCGAGCGTGCGTCACGGGCAGCCCAGCAGTTGAAATCGCAGGCACAGACGGTGTCCGAAACCGTCCAGCAAAACCCAGGCACCATCAGCAGCGCTTTTGTGCTTGGCGGCATCGCCGGGCTGTTGATCGGAATGCTGCTTGGGCAGACCCAGGAACGCGACCGCCGCTGGTTCTAGCCCAGGGCATCTATGCAACGGCCGGTGTCCTGGCGGAGCCCGGCCGTTTTCTTTTGCCGGCCGGCCTGGCCGAGACTGGCTGAAAAAAGGTTTTGGAACGTCGCAACGCCCCACGAGTTGTCCCTTCAACCGTGACAACCCTTGGAGCATACGACATGGCGAAACATCGAGAGCAGAAATCAGACCTGACACCGGTGGAGGCGACAGACCGCATCTGGGAGCTCGCCAAGGACATCGACATCTGCATGTTCGTGACCTGGGATGGCGAATACAATCGCGCCCGGCCGTTGTCGGCGCGCGTCGAGCGCGACGAGAACGCCATTTATTTCCTCGTCAATGACGACAGCGCCAAGAGCAAGCAGTTGTCACAATACCCCAAGGTGACATTGGCCTGGAGCGACAGCAGTCACTACAAATACGTCACCATCTCCGGCCCGGCCACAGTTACGAATGACAGGGAAAAGATCGCGGATCTCTGGGAGAAGACCGACGCTGCCTGGTGGGACAATGCCGACGATCCCGAAATCCGCCTGATCACGGTCAGGCCCGACGAGGGCGAATTGTGGGACAGCCCGGGGTTGATCGTCGCCACCGCCAAGATGGTGGTCGCCGCCGTCACCGGCGCCAAGCCGGACATCGGAGACAACGTAAAGGTCGATCTCTGACAGTGGTCGGCGCGTGCCGGCGCCTGCATGTTATTGGCAGGACCGGCCGCGCCCTCTAACTTGCTCTTGACAGCAGTCCTACTAGTAGGTAGGTAACCTTCATGAGCAATCTTTTGATGACTTCCGACCAGATCCTGGCGTCCGCGCGAACCTTCATTGTGGCCGGCGGCTACAACGGATTCAGCTATGCCGATATCGCCGGCGAGGTGGGGATCCGCAAGGCGAGCATCCACCATCACTTCCCCAGCAAGGTCGACCTTGTCCGTACGCTTGTGGCGCAGCATCGCGAGCGTACCGAGGCCGGCATGGCGGATCTGGAAAGCAAACTCCCCGACCCGCTCGCACAGCTTCGAGCCTATGCCGGCCACTGGGCAAAATGCATCGAAGACGCGAGCATGCCGTTTTGCGTCTGCGCGCTGCTTGCCAGCGAACTCCCGGCGCTGCCGCCTGAGGTCGCCGTCGAGGTGCGGGCTTACTTCAGGTTTCTGTCGTCATGGCTGACCAAGGTCATGCAGCGGGGCGCTGAACAGGGGATATTCAAGTTCGCCGGCTCTGCCGAGCTGGAGGCCGAGACCTTCATGGCGACCATCCATGGCGCGATGCTGTCGGCGCGCGCCTATGGCAACCCTGCCATCTTTGACGCCATCCTCACGCCGACCGTGCAGCGTCTGTCGGCGAAGGTTCACTAACAAGGATTTCCACGAGATGCTCCCAGAGACTTCTCGCAACGCGCCCACAATGCCTACCTTCTAGTAGGTAAGCAAACATCAAGCACAACGGAGAAAACAAAATGCTTGCCAAGACCAGTGAAACCAACATCGTCCACTCCTCGAACAGCTGGCTCAAGAGCTACTATTTCACCCGCTTTGCCGTGTCGGCCGCCTGGGTCTTGGCGGCTTTCACCATCGCCAGGGCCATGCCGGCCGTGGCAGCCATCATGCTGGTCGCCTATCCCGCCTGGGATGCGCTGGCCAACTTCGTCGACGCCCGGCGCACCGGCGGCCTGAACCGCAACAAGACGCAACTGCTCAACTTCGTCATCAGCGTCATCACCACCGTGGCAGTCGCCATCGCTCTTGGCAAAAGCATGAATGCTGTCCTCGCTGTGTTCGGCGTCTGGGCCGTACTGTCCGGCCTCTTTCAGCTCGCCACCGCGATCCGGCGCTGGAAGTCCGGCGCGCAATGGGCCATGGTGCTGAGCGGCGCCCAGTCGGCCCTGGCCGGCATTTTCTTCGTCAAGATGGCGGGCAGCGTGGCAACTGTCGGCATCACCGATATCGCGCCCTACGCCGCGTTTGGCGCGTTCTACTTTCTGGTCTCGGCGGTCTGGCTGACGGTGAGCGATGCACGGCGCAAGTCGGTACGGGTGGCTGGGTGAGGGCGGCGGTGGCGGGAGATCGCGACATGGCCGTAGCGACGCCTGGTTCGCAATGCCTCGCTTGATCTGTTCGTCAATCAGGCATTATATCAAATACCTCTAATATTAATGCCGAGCTCCCCGTCAGGCATTTCCGCAACACCTCTACTTTTTCTTTCTTTGCGCATTGCTCGTCAGGCGTGTAGAGGCGGATAAGGGAAATTCGGACAACTGAGTATTGTTCGTTGGGGGGTATGTGGGAGCGGCTACACCGATAGTCGTCGGGCTGGATAGCGGCGTCATTTGCTTGACGCTGATGACGCAGTATTTGCGCCAGCCCGCCGATCCCGACGCCATTCGCCACGACCTTGGTCTTGGCGAACGGGTCGCCGACCGCGTCGACATCGTGCGAGCGGCAAAGCGTTTGAAGCTCAAGGCCAGGATCGCCCGGCCGTCGCCCAAGCGGCTGGACCGGCTGCCACTGCCGGCGATCATCGAAAAGACCGACGGCAGCTTCGCGCTGCTGGCGGCACTTTCGCCGGGCAAGGTGCTGCTGCAGGATCCGCAGACCGGGGCGCCGCAGGAGCTTGCACGGGCTGACTTCGAGGCGCTGTGGAGCGGTTTCGTCGTCCTCGTAACCAGCCGCGCCTTCGCGCAGGGCTTTTCGCGCCGCTTCGATTTCTCCTGGTTCATTCCCGAGATTATCCGCTACCGCTGGATCTTCGCCGAGGTGCTGCTCGCCTCGTTCTTCGTGCAACTGCTTGGCCTGATCTCGCCCATCTTCTTCCAGCTGGTGATCGACAAGGTGCTGGTCCACAACGGCCTGACCACGCTCGAAGTGCTGGTCATCGGCCTCTCGGCGGTGTCGATGTTCGAGGTGCTGCTTACCGGCCTGCGCACCTACACCACCATCCACACCACCAGCCGCATCGACGTGGCGCTCGGCGCCAAGCTGTTCCACCATCTGCTTGGCTTGCCGATCGCCTATTTCGAGGCCAGGCAGACCGGCCAGACCGTGGCGCGCGTCCATGAGCTGGAAAACATCCGCGCCTTCCTCACCGGTTCGGCGCTGACCGTTTTGCTCGACGTGCTGTTCCTGTTCGTCTTCCTGGCGGTGATGTACCTCTACAGCCCGTGGCTAACCCTGATCGTCATCTGTTCGATCCCAGCCTATGTCATATTGTCGATGGCGGTGACGCCGGAGTTTCGCCGGCGCATCGAGGAAAAGTTCAACCGCGGCGCCGAGAACCAGACGTTTCTGGTCGAATCCATCGTCGGCGTCGAAACGCTGAAGGCGATGGCGGTCGAGCCGCAGATGCAGCGCCGCTGGGAGGATCAGCTGGCCGGCTATGTCGGTGCCGGCTTCCGCACCGCCAGGCTCGCCAATTTCGCCTCCAACACCGCCCAGCTGATCTCCAAGGCGGTGATCGTCGCCACCATGTGGTTCGGCGCCAAAGCCGTTGTGTCGGGTGATATGACCGTCGGCCAGCTGGTTGCCTTCAACATCATGGCGGGGCGTGTTTCCGGCCCGGTGCTGCGGCTGGCGCAGCTGTGGCAGGATTTGCAGCAGGTGCGCATTTCCGTCGACCGGCTCGGCGACATCCTCAACGCGCCGGTCGAGATCTCCGGCGGGGGCGGGCAGGGCTCGCTGCGCAAGATATCGGGCCATGCCGCCTTCGATCACGTCACGTTTCGCTATCGGCCGGGCGAGCGCGAGATCCTCAGCGACGTCTCGTTCCAGACCACGCCCGGCGAGATCATCGGCATTGTCGGCCCCTCCGGCTCGGGCAAAAGCACGGTGGCCAAGCTGCTGCAGCGGCTGCATGTGCCGGAGCGCGGCCGCGTGCTGATCGACGGCGTCGACCTGGCGCTGATCGATCCGCGCAGTCTGCGCCGCCAGATCGGCGTCGTGCTGCAGGAAAACATCCTCTTCCGCCGCACCGTGCGCGAAAACATCGCGCTGGCCGACCCGGCGCTGCCGCTGGAGCGGGTCATCGAGGCGGCAAAGCTGTCGGGCGCTCACGACTTCATCCTGCAGCTCAAATCCGGCTACGACACGGTGCTGGAGGAGCGCGGCTCCAACCTGTCCGGCGGCCAGCGCCAGCGCATCGCCATTGCGCGCGCGCTGGTCACCAATCCGCGCATCCTTTTGTTCGACGAGGCGACCAGCGCGCTCGACTACGAGTCCGAATATGTCATCCAGCAGAACATGCGGCTGATGGCCAAGGGCCGCACCGTGTTCATCATCGCCCACCGGCTGGCAGCCCTTCGCGACGCCACCCGCATCATCACCATCGAAGCCGGCCGTATCACCGAACAGGGCACGCATGACGAGCTGTTGCTGCTCAACGGCCGCTATGCCCAGCTCTACCGGTTGCAGGCCCAGCAGCGCCCGGCAACCGAGGCGGCGGAGTAGGCGATGGGGCGTTATTGGCAAGCGATCAGGGAAGGCGTGGCGCGCGAGGCCGAGAACAAGCGCCCGACGCTCAACCGCGACGAGCGCGCCTTCCAGGCTGCGGCGATCGAGATTTTGGAAACGCCGGCCTCGCCGGCGGCGCGCATCTTCTCGGCGCTGATCATGCTGTTTGCCGTCGCCGCACTGGCCTGGTCGTGGTTCGGCCGCGTCGACACCTATGCCACCATCCAGGGCCGGCTGATCCCGATCGGCAAGGTGCAGGTGATCGAGCCGCTCATCACCGGCACGGTCAAGGCGCTGCATGTCAGGGCCGGCGACCATGTCGCGGCTGGCGACGTGCTGGTTGAGCTTGAGCCGGCCGAATACGCTGCCGAGCGGCAGAAGAACGCCGGCAACCTCGCCGCAGCCGAAGTGTCGAAGGCGCGGCTGGAGGCGCTGGTTGCGGCGGTGGCCGACGGCACGCCGGCCACGGAAGCCGCGTTCGTCGTGCCGGCAAATGCGCCGGCGCCGCTTGTCGCGCTGCAGCGCCTGCAGATGCGCCAGTCGCTCGCCGCCTACCAGTCGGAGCAGGAAAGCCTTGAAGCCGAGATGGCCCAGAAGCGCATCGAGATCGAGCGCGCCGACAAGACGCTGGTCGAACGCCGCAAGCTGGTCGCGCTCGCCGGCGACAGGCTGGACGTCTACAAGGAGCTGGAAAAGCGCAAGGTCGGCATCAAGACCAGCACCATCGAGGCGCGCCAGGGCGAGCAGGACCAGCTGATGGCGACGGTGGCCGATGAGGGCCACATAGCCGAGCTCGAAGCCACGCTCCGGACGCTTGCCGCGCAAAAGCGCGCCCGCCGCGACGCCTATCTCGACAAGGTGGCCACCGAGCTGATCGAGGTCGACCGCTCGATCGGCGTGCTGCAGCAGGATCTTGCCAAGGCCGAACTGTTTGAGCGCGCGAGCCGGCTGAAATCGCCGGTTGCCGGTCGCGTCCAGCAACTGGAGGTCAACACGCTGGGCGAGGTGGTGCAGACCGGCCAGAAGCTGATGGTGGTGGTGCCCGACGGCACGAAGCTCGAGATCGAGGCCATGCTGCTCAACCGCGACAAGGGCTTTGTCCATGAGGGGCAGGACGTCAGGATAAAGCTCGAAGCCTTTCCCTTCACCCGCTATGGCACGCTCGACGGCAAGGTGCTGACCGTCTCCAACGACGCCATCCCCGCCGGCGCATCACAGATGCCGGCGGCAAAGGACATCGCGCGCGACGCCTCCGGCCCGCTGGTGTTCCCGGTGCGCATCACGCTCAACGAGACGTCGATACGGGTTGAGGGCAATGATGTGTTGTTGACGCCAGGCATGTCGGTGACGGCGGAGGTGAAGACCGGAAATAAAAGGGTGCTGGAGTATTTGCTCGACCCGCTGATGGAGATGACGGACGAGGCGTTTCATGAGCGGTGAGGTGGAGAAAGGCGAAGCATGTGCTTGTCCATGTCACGACGGGAACGGCGATCAAGCAGACGGGCTGTCTATTGCGAACCGGGGGTGCAAGGCTGCTCCGAGGCGGATAGGTCATTGATGTGTAGGCGAAAACTATGAGGTTTGTGTCGGAGACGCGCGCAAGTACACCTTCATTGTTGCGTATTTGTGCCGCACGGGAAAAAATCTTTTTAAGTATAGTCTGGTCTATTGACTTGCGATCGCAGCGGGCCGTAGCTTCAATTCAGAAAGGTCGGAGAGGCAGGTAGCGAGCAGCGAGCGTGATGATAGGAAAAGCAGGGCAACCTAAAATATTATCGCGTTTTCGTTGTTCACGCAAGGTGGGGTGATTTCGGGATTTTTTGGCGTTTACCACCGATGCGGATCAGGCTTGGCAAACCGTAAGGGGGAGAAAGGCGCATTTCGGACCTCGCGTCATGCGATTGAGCCGATGCCTCTTTGTGAGGTCAGATCATGACAGAAAGATGCTGAGAGCAGATACTCCTAGACGTATAAGAATTAGGCGTTGATCATGGACAGTATTCTTTATATATTGTACCTGGTACTTCTTTGTTTCTATCAGAGGATTGTCAAGTACAAATATGGCTCAAGAATATTGTTGATAATTGGAGCTTGCTTGTTATTTAGATATGTCTCGCGATTTTTTGGAGGATTCTAGGGTGGATCTTGGCGAAGACGTTGGTGCGAGTGTTGGCGATACAGTCTCTATAAATCCAGGATTTGGTGACGTTGCGCATCTTTCGTGGCATTCCACTGGCCCTGTTACAGTCAGCTTTTCAATTACTGGGAGATATCAACAGCAGGGAGTTTCCTCTCTGGCGATAGCGAATGTCTCGTACTATAGCCCGGATACAGGCCAAAGAGTTACTTCTAGTTTTGTAATTGGTGGAGAGACTTCTACGAAAATTACTGTTGATACCGGTGTCCCTGTAGGTTCTGCTTTGAATTGGGGGGCGGTTACGGTGTCAATCGGGCAGCCGAACGCACCGAGTTTGCCCATAGGTACCGGCTTGTTGAACAAAGTGTTTAGTCCGATTGCTAAAGGTGTAACCGCAACCAAGTCACTTTTTCAAACGCCAGCATATTCAATAACATATATAAGCGCAAATGACCCGGCCGTCG
Organism: Hyphomicrobiales bacterium; assembly: GCA_900472295.1. Lineage (GTDB taxonomy): Bacteria > Pseudomonadota > Alphaproteobacteria > Rhizobiales > Rhizobiaceae > Mesorhizobium. The sequence continues at coordinate 50,440 of UCIA01000011.1, forward strand.
ATGTTCCAGATGCTCCAGATGCGATAAGTTATAATGATAAGATTAAAACCGCACTCTCTAATATTGTGCCGAATAGACCTGGACAATATTTGATAGGATTGGAGGACGACGGGGCGCCGATATATGGCCCCGTAGATCTTGATTCGCCAAAGGAACATATGCGGCCTAAAGATTTTGCCGGGCAAAATCGGGGCGTAAGTGGTGCGATCACTCATGTCCAGGGCATTTCCCCGACCGCAATGCGTTCTGAAAGCACCGAGGCGGAGAAGGCGGAGCGCGCTCGTGCGGAGCGTGCCCGTCAAGATGGCATCGCCAGAACCACCAACGTTTCTGGTTTCGACAAATACCATTCGGAAGCGGCAATTGCCGAGGCGTCGCGGCGCGCGGCGGCCGGCGTTGCAGCTACGACCAACGTTTCAGGCTTTGCGGGCTACAGGGGCGAAGCCGCTATCGGCGAGGCGTCGCAGCGCGCGGCGGCCGGCGTGGCAGCTACGACCAACGTTTCAGGCTTTGCGGGCTACAGGGGCGAAGCCGCTATCGGCGAGGCGTCGCAGCGCGCGGCGGCGGGGGTTGCCGCCACAGCCAACGTTTCCGGTTTCGCGGGCTACAGGGGCGAGGCCGCTATCGGTGAGGCGGCGCGACGCGACGCCCTAAGCCAACAGGCAGCCTTGGGTCGCGCACACGACGCGCGTGAGGACCAGGCCGCGGCGCGAATGGCAGCCGATGACCGTGACGCGCGTGCGCCGGATAAAGTGGCAACTCCTGGCACTTCTGCCAAACCGACTTACAGTCCGACGCCCCACAAAGTTAGCTATGAGCCCCCGGCTGCGCCATCTCCTGATTTTCTTGGAGGTGTGCCGCTTGGAACGATATCCTACACGCCGACCCCGGCTGTTGATCTGGCGACCGGGGTGCTCGCCATGCCGACTCCGGACGATATCCCAGTCGCGCAGATCGGTATTCTTAATGTCATATATACTCCGCCGCCTGTCGTCACCAAGCCTCGTGCCCGCAGCGCCCCTGCTACAAAACCCGCCGTAGCCCGTGTGACGCCTCCGATCTTGAACGTGCCGCCGTCTGTTCCCATCCCTGGCTTCAACGATCCCAGCCGTGCCCCTATCGACACCATTGGTGCGGGTATTAAGGATGGAATAGCTAGAGGTCTATCAGCGACGGCCATCAAAGCGGGGGTTACGCAAGCCGCCATTGCCCAGCACGTAAATCCTCGAGATCCCAACCTGCTGAAGATGCAGGATCGGCTGCTCGCGCAAGCAGGCAAGTCCGACCACAAGGCCGAAAAGGGGGCTACCGCCAAATCTGGCGGTATCAATGACGTAGGCGGCTATCCCAACGCCGACAATGATCGTCACGGCAATTTCACCAGCAGCAAGGCAAGTCACTACAGCCCAGGCAGCAGTGGCAGTAAAGGCAGCAGCGGCAGTAAAGGCGGCGGGTCGGGCGGGAAAAGTAGTGCCGGGTCTTCCAGCTCGTCGGGAGGCCGTCCCGATTGGGCCGGCAAACCCGTTCTGCTCGATCTGTCCGGCAATGGTCTGTCTGTAGACACGCTGTCGACCTCGTCGCAGTTCCTCGATCTCGATGGCGATGGCTATCAGCACCGCACGGCTTGGGCGGGCGACGGCAATGGCGTGCTGGTGCTCGACGCCGACGGCGACGGCAAGGTCAGCCGCTCCAGCGAATTTGCCTTCACCGAATGGGACCCGACGGCGGCGAGCGATCTCGACGCGCTGAAGAGCGTGTTCGACACCAATCACAATGGCCTGCTCGATGCCGGCGACGCCCGCTGGGCGGAATTCAAGGTGATGGTCAATGGTCAGTTGGTCTCGCTGGCCTCGCTCGGCATTGCCTCGATCGGGCTGACGGCGACCGGCAGCGGCCAGAATTTCGCCGATGGCTCGGCCATTACCGGTACGGCGACCTATACGAAGACCGATGGCAGCACCGGGGCTGTCGGCAATGCCATTCTGGCGTCCGACGCCAATGGCTATATCATCCAGAGCACCACCGTCACCAATGGCGACGGCTCGAAGACCACAACGCTTGGCGGCTATGACAAGGACGGCACGCTGGCGTTCCGGAACCGCATCACGGTGAGCGCCGACGGCCTGTCGAAAACGACGCAGTTCGACAATGATGGCAACGGCACCTACGAGACCTCGCAGACCGATGTGACGGCCGTGACCGCGGGCGTGCGCCAGCGGATTGTCACCGATTTCAACACCGACGGTTCGGTCGCCGAGCGGACCACGACGACGACCAGCGCCGACAAGACGACGGTGACGACGGCTCTCGACCAGGATGGCGACGGCGCTGCCGACCAGACGCAAGTCTATGTCAGGAATGCCAACGGCTCGACCGCGACCACGGTCTCGGAAAACAGCGTCAACGGCACGCTGCTTCGCAAGGTGGTGACATCGGCGTCGGCGGATGGCCTGACCAAAGCGGTGCAGAGCGATACCACCGGCAGCGGTGTTTATGACCTGACCAGCACGGAAACAACGGTCGTTGCCGGCGACGGCACGCGCACCAAGACGGTCACTGAAACCAGCATCGGCGGCACGCTGATCGACAAGGAGCAGACTGTCACCAGCGCCGACGGCCGCACCCGCACCGTCTCGCACGACCTCGACGGCAACGGCACTTATGAAACCCGCGATGTCACCGCCATCACCAATGGCTCAGGTGGCGCGTCGGTCACCACAGTTTCCACCTTCAGCTCGACCAATGCGCTGCTCGGCAAGACGGTCGCCACCACCACCGCCGACGGCCTGAGCAAGACGGTGTCCACCGATCTGAACGGCGATGGGCTGAATGACAGCGTCTCGTCGGATGTGACGGTGGTTGGGGCCGGCGGCAGCCTGGCGCAAACGCAGCAGGTCAAAAGCCGCGACGGGACCTTGCTGTCCAGCACCATCACCAACACCAGCGCCGACCGCAAGACGATTTCTATCTCCACCGACGCCGATGGCGACGGCCACGTCGATGCCGTCAAGACCATCCAGGTCGACGGCGCCGGCGTAACCACGTCAACCGTCAACATGTATAACGCGGATGGCTCGCTGGTAGGCAAGACGTTCGACCAGGTCTCAGCCGACGGCCTGTCGCTGACCAGCAAGGCCGATATTGACGGCGACGGCACCTACGACAAGATCGTCACCGACGTGACGACCACGGATGGTTCCAGCAATCGCACGCGCACAGTCACCACCAGAAGCGCCAATGGCACGCTCACCGGCAGTTCGGCCATCACCACAAGCGCCGACAGTCTAACACAGACGGTCAGGGACGACATCAACGCTGACGGCACCGTCGACCGCACGACGGTGCAGGCCACTGTGCTCGGCGGCGACGGCAGCCGCACGGTGACCATGACAACCACCAGCACCAGCGGCGCTGTTCTGGCCAAGACCGAGGCGAAGACAAGCGCCGACCGCAAGACGGTCACCACCAAGATCGATGCTGATGGCGACACCAAGATCGACCGCACGCAGATTGCCACCACCAACAGCGATGGCAGTCAGATCGTCACCATATCCGACACCGACAGCAACGGCGTGCAACACGCCAAATCGGAAACCACTATTTCCGCCGACCGCCTGACTGTGATCGACAAGCTGGACGTCAACGGAGACGGCGTCTACGACGACGTCACCCAGGCGGTGACCGTCATCGGCTCGAACGGCACCCGCACCACGACGACATCGGAAACGTCGAGCAACGGCACGCTGGTGTCAAAGACGATCGGCGCGGTTTCGGCAAACGGTCTGGTCGTCGATATCCAAGTCGATGCCGATGGGAACGGCACGGTCGAAAGCAAGGCCAACGACACCACCGTGCTCAATGCAGACGGCTCGACGACACGAACCGTGTCGTCGCTGGCCGGCAACGGCGCCCTGATCGGCAAGACGGTCGCCACCACCAGCGCCGACGGCCTGACCAAGACGGTCTCGACCGACCTGAATGGCGATGGACTGTACGATCTTGTTTCTTCGGATGTGACGGCAATCGGCGCCAACGGCAGCACGTCGCAAACCCAGCAGCTCAAAAGCCGCGACGGCACCTTGCTGTCCAGCACAACTGCCAGCACCAGTGCTGATCGCAACACCGTTTCGATCGCCACCGATGCCGATGGCGACGGCCACGTCGATACGCTCAAGACCATTGTGGTCGGCAGCGATGGCGTCACACGATCGACCGTCAACATGTTCAACGCCAACGGCTCGCTCAACGGCAAGCAGGTAGACGTGATCTCCGCCGATGGCCTGTCGCTGAGCAGCTATGTCGACCTCGATGGCGACGAGAACGTCACCGAGTCAGGCGACTATGAGGTGACAACCCATGATGTGACGACGCTGGATGCGTCCGGCAACCGGACGCGCACCGTTTCGGTTTTCGATGTCGCCGGCGCGACAGTCGGAAGCACGGCCACGACGACCAGTGCCAACGGGCTGACCCAGACGGTGCGTGAGTATATCGACTCCGACGAAGTAGCGGACCGCACAACCGTGACGGCGACCGTGCTTGGGGCGGATGGCAGCCGTACGGTCACGACCACGGAAACCAGCGCCAATGGCGCCCTGCTTGCCAAGGCCGAGGTGAAGACCAGCGCCGACCGCAAGACGGTCACCACCAAGATCGATGCCGACGGCGACACCAAGATCGACCAGACGCAAATCGACGTCCTCAATGCCGATGGCAGCCGCGTCACCACCGTGTCCGACACCGACAGCAACGGCGTGCAGCATGGCAAGCGGGAGACCACACTATCGGCCGATGGCCTGACCGTCACCGACAAGCAGGACGCCAATGGCGATGGCGTCTACGATGCAATCAGCCAGGCTGTGACCGTCATCGGCGCGAACGGGACGCGCACGACAACGACCACGCAGACATCGGCCAATGGCACATTGCTGGCGAAGACGATCTCCGCCGTATCGGCGAACGGCCTGAGCATCGACGTGCAGATCGATGCCGATGGCAATGGCGTTGTCGAGGGCAAGTCCAGCGACGTCATTGTTCTCAATGCGGATGGTTCGAAAACCCGCACGGTCTCGGACCTGACAGGCACCGGTGCGTTGATCGACAAGACGACGACCACCACCAGCGCCAATGGGCAGGTGGTGACTGTTTCGACCGATCTCGATGGCGACGGGCTTGTCGACATCGTTTCGTCCGATGTCAAGTTGATCGGATCCGGCGGCGGCACGAGCGAGACGCTGCAGGTGAAAAGCCGTGACGGGTCGCTGCTGTCTTCCTCCACCACCAGCACAAGTGCCGACCACAGGACGATTTCGGTCGCGACTGATGCCGACGGCGATGGCCGTCTGGATTCTGTTAAGACCATCGTCGTCGACAACGCCGGCGTCACGACATCGACTGTCAACCTGTTCAATCCTGATGGTTCGCTTGTCGGCAGAACCCTCGACCAGATCTCAGCCAGCGGCGCTTCGCGGACGAGCAAGACCGATCTGGATGGAGATGGCTTCTTCGACGTCGTGGTCACCGATGTGACAGCTTACGACAACAATCACACGCGCACGCTGACGACCAGGAGCGCCAACGGCACGCTGATCCGCGGCACCACGACGGTTGCCACCGCTGACGGCCTGTCCAAGACAGCGGCTGACGACATCGATGGCGATGGCACGGTCGACCGCTTCACGACGACGGCCACTGCGCTTGGCGCTGATGGCAGCACGACGGTCACCACCTCGACGACGACCAGGCTCGCCATTCTGCTTGCCAGGACCGAAGAGAAGACCAGTGGCGACGGCAAGACGACCACGACCAAAATCGACTTCAATGGCGATACCAAGATCGACCAGACACAGGTCGACGTCCTGAATGCCGACGGCAGTCAGGTCACGACAATATCCGACACGGACCGCAATGGCGTGCAGCATGCCAAGTCGGAGACGACAGTCTCGGCCGACGGCCTTACCGTTACCGACAAGCAGGACGTCAATGGCGACGGCGTCTACGATGCAATCACCCAGGCGGTGACGGTCATCGCCTCGAACGGCACACGCACCACAACAACATCGGAGACGTCGAACAACGGCACGCTGCTGTCGAAGACGATCGTCGCCAAGTCCGCGAACGGATTGAGCACCGATGTCCAGGTCGACGCCGATGGCAACGGCACAGTCGAGAAGAAGTCCAGCGACGTCACGGTCCTCAATGCGGACGGTTCGATGACCAGAACCGTTTCCGACCTTGCCGGAACCGGCGCCTTGATCGACAAGACCATTGTGACGACAGCGGCCAATGGTTTGTCGTCGTCAACCCAGGTCGATATTGACGGCAACGGCACCATCGACCGGATCACGATCGCAGCGACGGCCCTGGGGGTGGCGGACGGTTCGAAAGCCGAATCCGTCATTGTCAAGAACGGCAACAACGCCCAGATTTCGACGTTTGTGCAAGTCACCAGCGGTGATGGCAACACGTTCAACACCGCAACAGATTTCGACGGCAATGGAACGGCCGACGAAACCCGTGTGATCGTCCTCAACGCCAATGGCTCGGCCACGCAGACTGACCGCACCTATGAAGCAGGCGTTCTGAGATCGTCGGCCACGCGAACCGTCAGCGCCAATGGCCTGTCGAGCACGCTGGCGACCGATCTCGACGGCAATAGCACGATCGACCAGTCGACCACCGATGTCATCGTGCTCAACGTCGACGGCAGCAAGACCGAGACCATCACCGATATCGATGCCGCCGGTGCCGTGAAGGACAGGACCATTGTCGTCACCAGCGCCAATGGCCTTTCGAAGTCCGTGACCTGGGCGGCGGTCGGTGCGACCACCAGCCGCTCGATGACCGACGTCACCGTGCTCAATGCCGATGGCAGCACGACCGGGACCGTCGACTACAAGAAGGCGAACGGTTCGCTGGAAAGCCGGACCGTCACGACGGTGAGCGCCGACAAGCTGACGACGGCAGTTACCAGGGATGTGAACGGCGATGGCGCGGTCGATCTGACGACCACCTCCGTTGAGGCCGCTGACGGCAGTGTGACGATAACGACAACCGGGCCGGACACGACGGCCAATGCATTGGGGACGGGCGCCTACACGACGGCGCCGTCCACCACCAGCAAAACGACAACGGTCAGCGCGGATGGGCTGAGCAGCACGACGCAGTACGGGTCGACTTCGGTCAGTTACGTGCCGCTGGCGTCCGCCAAGACCACAAGCGGAACAACAATCGGGGCCGATGGATCGACGATCCAGACGATCAAGACCTATCAAACGCCGTCGCTCGTCCTGAGCGACCAGACCAGGGTAACGACCGCCGGGAACGGGTTTTCGGTCACCAGAGAATGGGACATGAATGGTGATGGTACCTATGACCGAAAGGAAACCAGTGTTGCGGCTTTGAACGCGGATGGCTCGACGGTATCTACTGTCAGCAAATTCGAGGGTGCCACGCTGGCGAGCACCTTCGTCACGACGGCGAGCGCCAACGGCCTGTCGGTCACGACGAACTGGGATATTTTCGGAGCCAATCCGTTGAGCCAGGATGCGACGGATGTGACGGCGGTCAATGCCGATGGCACGAAGACGCGCACCGTCACCAACCTCAAGGCTGATGGGTCCCTGCTGTCGAAATTTGTCACAACGACAAGTGTGGACGGCCGGACGACCACCACCCAGGAAGATATCGACGGCGTGGTCGGCTTCGACCGCACCACGACCGACAACGTCCGGAAACTGGCGGACGGAGCAATCGTCGAAACCGTTAGCAGGCTCACGACCGCGGGTGTGCTGCTGGACCGCGAAATTACGACGACGAGCGGCGACAGCAGGACGACTACCATCAACCGCGATGCGGATGGCGATGGCACCGTCGATCAGACCGAGGTCACGACGAAAGCCATCGACGGTTCGGTAACGAACATCATTACCGATTTCAGCGCGGCAAATCACAAGACAAGCATAACCAAGATTTCGACCAGCGCTGACGGTCTGTTGACGACTTCGGAGTGGGATTTCGATGGCAATGGAACCGTCGACCAGAAACGCCAGGTGAACCGGGCGAATCTTGGAAATGGCATAGCGGAGACCAAAACCATCGATCTGGTCACGCCTGCCAACACGTTCATCAACAAGACGACGACCTATGCCAGTGAGGATGGCCGCACCAGCTGGACCGGCGTGGACTATGACGCCAGCGGCGGCGGCTTCGACAATCTGCACAGCACGATTGTCGCGGCGGACGGATCCATGACGGACGGCTTTTACAACAGGCGAAACGACGTCGCGTTTCTCATTCCGGGCGTCATCTATTGGAAAAATGAAATCCCCAAAAATATAATTATAAACACATCAGCGGATGGCCTAACTATAAAGTCCTACTACGACTACAATGGAAACGGCGATAACGCGCTTAATTCTCTGAGTCCTGCCGTATCCAATTATGAAGTTACTTCCATTTCTCATGTCCAGATTGATGGGTCAGTAATCACCGACATAACATACCGTGTGCCATGGGATGGGCCTGTTGTCGGGAAAGGCACGATAGCTACCAGCGCCGATGGCATGACGATGACACTGCTCAAGGACGCCGACAACAACGGTACCTATGAACATAGGGAAGTCGCAGTCACGCGCATCGACGGATCGATCCGCAAGGTTGTGACCGACTACAATGCGAGTGGCGTCGTAACCCAGACCGTGACCACGCACGTCAGCGCCGATGGCCAATCGACCTCGGTGGTGACGGCAAACGCCACGACCGGAACGGGTACGACCGCTGGTCTGTCGGGCGTCCAGTTCATCGCGACCGGCACCACAAACGACACCATCACCGGTAGCGTCGGCGACGATCACATCCAGGGCGGGGCAGGCACGGATACGCTCAATGGCGGTGGCGGCGACGATCTTCTCAATGGCGGCATCGGCGCCGACATCATGAAGGGCAATGCTGGCACCGACACCTACATCGTCGACAATGCCGGCGACCAGGTCATCGAGGTTGGGGGAGAAGGCACGGACACGGTGCTGAGTTCAGTCACTTACACGATTTCCGACGGCGATGTTGAAAACCTGACGCTGACCGGCACGGATGCCATCAATGGCACGGGCAATAACTCGGCCAACGTCCTCACCGGCAATTCCGCCAACAATATTCTCAATGGCGGAGCTGGCAATGACACGTTTTATGGTGGCGCGGGCCATGATGCCTTCGTTGGTGCTGCCGGCAATGACATTTTCTATGGCGGCACCGGAAATGACTATGAGAACGGCGGCGCGAATGACGACACCTATATCTTTCAACGTGGCGACGGCAGTGACACGATCGACGACGAAGATCATCTCGCGACGTCCTTGCAATCCGATTTCAGTGCGGCGTCCGCGTTGGGTGTTTCGGCGACCGGAATCGTCAACACATGGGTTGGCGGCTATTACTGGCAAACCGGCACGGAAGTTCTTCTGAAGCGAATGGAGACCGGCACCGACACCTTGATCCTGCAGGGCATAGGCGCTGGCGACTTGTCGTTTTCCTGGACTGGTTCGGACAGCGGCAATCTCCTGATCAGCATCGCGGGTGGCCCGGCCGGAGACACCATCAATCTCATTCAGCAGCGTTTCGCAGGTCATGTCGAGAAGCTGACGCTCGACGGCCTCGGCACGATGAACCTGAACGTGGCCTCCGCTCCGGGTGCGGCACTCTACGCCAGCGCCGGCGCCAACATCATTTTCGGCCTCGCCGGGAATGAGACGCTGATCGGCAACAGTGGAACGGACAGGATCTATGGCGGCGCCGGCAATGATGTTCTCGCCGGGGCTGGGGGAGACGACATTATCGTTGGCGGGCTGGGCAGCGACTATATTGACGGCAGCGACGGCAGCGACCAGATGATCTTCCGTCGTGGCGACGGCGCCGACATGGTGGTTGATTTCAACATCGTGGTAGCAACCGCCCAGGCGGATACTGCCGCCGCTGCCGCGCTCGGTATCTATCAGGGCGGTATCATGGGCACCTGGATCGGCGGCTATGCCTGGGATACCGGTACGAGCAGCCTTTTGAAGCTCGTGGCGTCAACAGGAACCGATACCTTGGTGCTGCAAGGTGGCATCAAGGCGGACGATCTTTCCTTCTCGTGGACCGGGCAAGGCAACGAATATCTCTACATCACCATTGCCGGTGGTCCGGCGGGCGACTCCATTATGATCGCCGAGCAGGCGCTTGCCGTTTCGAAGATCGAAAAAATCACCCTCGACGGGCTCGGCACGATGAACCTGAACGTCGCCTCGGCCGCCGGCGCGACGCTCAATGCTGGCACTGGTTCCAACCTCATCTTCGGTCTTTCCGGCAACGAAACACTCAATGGAAACTCCAGCAACGACGTTCTCTACGGCGGCGCCGGCAATGATCATCTGAACGGCTATGATGGCGACGACGTGCTGGTTGGCGGAACCGGAAATGATATCCTCAACGGTATAATTGGCAATGATCGCTACGTGTTCCGGCGCGGCGACGGCTCTGACATGTACATTGACTTCAATTGTACCTACGTCACAGGAGCGGCAGACATCAGTGCCGCCGAGGCACTTAATGTGCGGGCCGGCGGCATCGTGGACACCTGGGTTGGCGGATACGCCTGGTCGGGAGGGGGGCTTCTGAAGCTTTTCGAAGGCGGCAGTCAGGATGTCCTCTCGCTGGAAGGTGGCATCAAGGCCGATGACCTTTCCTTCTCGTGGTCTGGCCCGACCAACGAAAACCTCTCTATCAGCATCGCCGGCGGACCGGCAGGAGATGGAATCCTAGTTGTTGAGCAAAAGGTCGCCGGTAGCCGCATCGAAAAGCTTCAGCTGGATGGAATGGCGGCGACGAACTTCGTCGTCGCTGGCGCCGCCGGCACCACTGCGAACGGTAGCACCGACGCCGATATCATTTTCGGTCTCACCGGCAATGAAACGCTCAACGGCAATGCCGGCAACGACATCTTAGTCGGCGGTGCGGGCAACGACACGTTGTTCGGCGGCGTTGGCAACGACCAGTATCGGTTCCGGGCCGGAGACGGCGCCGACACCATCACCGAATCCGGCGCCTACAACGACAATGACGAACTGGATTTCGGCACCGGCGTCGACTGGAACGAGCTCTGGTTTGCCCAGCAGGGCAACAACCTCGTGGTCTCGGTGTTGGGCACGACCGACAAGGTGACGGTCAACAACTGGTTCGCCGGGCCGGGCAATGTCGTCGAGACGATCAAATCGGGCGACGGCAAGGTACTCAACCACTCCGACGTGGCAACGCTGGTAGCCGCCATGGCGGGCTTCGATCCGGCAACGTCGCCGACAGGGTCGGGCATTCAGCCCAACGATCCCAGGCTCGGCGATCCGAACCAGATCGGCACGGTTGCTGCGGCAATGCAGCACTCCTGGATGGCTGCGTGATGTAATTGCAGCGCGAATCGGGCCTGAAAAAGGCCCGGTTCACCGTCGGGGGCTCTTTGATTTTGTGGTGCGAGCCACCGCGAAACGCGTCCGGCAGCCGAGATGACTGGTTCGTGACAAGCGACCGGCGGTCCTTCATGTCTTTCTGGGTCAGGTCTTTCAGCCTGGCTTCCCGATGGCCGACCAAACTCCAGGGGCTCGTTCAAAACGCTTCAAACCAATCCTGCCAGCAGCCCCAAGCCAGCAATATAGGAATAGGAGTGGGGATGGATGCTGCTGGACATCCAAAAGAATAGTAATCCAGTATGTTGAAGATGTTAAATGGCGGGGACAACGGGAGAAAATTCTAGCCCGCCCTCCTACGCCGAAGCTTCGGAGGGCATCCTGCTTTCGCCTGTTGACTGCACCGATCCTGCGAAGCCCGCAGGCGTAGAATGGCGGAGAGAGCGGGATTCGAACCCGCGTTACGGTCTCCCGTAAACACACTTTCCAGGCGTGCGCCTTCAACCACTCGGCCACCTCTCCGTCCGTGCATTCGCGCCGGCCGGTTGTGCCGCGCGGGTTGGGGAGATGCGTCCCTTTGGGAATTGCGGGCGAGGCCCGCGCGATGGGCGCCGCCAACCAGCGGATGCCCTTCCCGGCGCCCGTCGATGAAAGAGGCGCGGGGCTCATCTAGTCGATCCGGCGGCGAATGCCAAGCCATAACGGCAGTCTATTCGCTTTGCCGGCCATGCATCGTTTCGCGCGGCCCCCGGTGCCTCCGGTCTTGAGACGTCATGGCCCCGAATGATGTGCACAGGCGAGGCGGCGAGGTGGGCCGCGCTTGACTTCGCCCCGGGCCACCTGTCGAGTGGGCCTGAGGCCTTGCGGGGGCAACGTCCAGATATGACATCGAGCAATCAACAGCCGGCCGCAAGCGTGCCAGGCAACGGCATGCCAGGCGGGTTGCCACCGCCCGGACGTTCGGATCTCTCCTTCATCCCGGTGGTCTGGCTGGCCTTCGTGATGGCGTGGTCGGCCTACGGCGTCTTCTCGGCCCGCTGGCTGGTAGGCAGTTCCGGCCTGCCCGACACGGTCTTCTATTTCGTCCTTGGCGCGCTGGCCTTCGACATCGTCACCATCCTGTGGGGGCTTTACCTGCTCGGCCTCGCTTTCGGCCGTTCGGCGCACTTCCCGCGCCATTTCACGGTCTGGCAGATCGCCGTCATCGTCTTTCTGCTGACAAGGCAGGTTTTTGCGCTGGCCGTGCCGGCATTCACCCTTTCCGCCCGCAGCCTGGCGATCACCGCCGCCGAAATCGGCATCGGCCTGTTCTGCATTTACCTGCTGCGACGCGATACCGGACCTGCGGCCGTCTATACCGCGCAGCCAGCGCAAGCACCCTCAGTCTTCGCCTCGGTCGTCGCCGCCCTAATCGGCATCATCCTCGGCGCTGGCGTCGGCGCCGTCGCCGGCTTCGCGCTGGGCGCGGGGATTGCCGAAGTCACCGACATGAGCTGTTTCGAGGGCGCCTGCGGCTATTTCGCCGCCTTCATCGGCCTTGCCGGGCTGGTGGTCGGCGCCATAGCCGGCGGCATCCTCGCCGTCTGGCTCGTGCATCGGCGCAAACGCAAGGGTTAGGCTTCAAATTCACGTAGGGCGATTGCGCGCCGACCTCACGCATTCTATTCCTCGTTTGAACCGGAAGGTCCTCGGGAGGAGCTTGAGGACCGGGCCGGGGGAAGATATCGATGTTGCGTTTCCTGTTTCGTCTCGCGGCCATGGTCGCCCTTTCGGTCGCCGTCATCATGGCGGTGCTCGATGCGACGCGCTCGGTGGCGGCCTCCGCATTGGTGATGACGCCGCTCAATTCGAGCTGGCTGGCGGTTTCGCCCGACACCCGTGCAGCCTTCGAAAGCTTTGTGCGCGACAAGCTAAGCCCGATGCTATGGGACGGCGGCATCGCCTGGGTGCTCGCGCAGCCCGGCTTTGCGGTATTCGCTGTGTTTGCCTTGCTCCTCTACGCGATCGGCTACCGACGCCAGCGCCGGGGCGGAGAATTCGCACCGGACTGACGGGCCATCCCCGGCCGGTGACGGCGTCTGCTATGCGCGGTCGGCATCCTGAGCATGCTTTTCCAAAAGGTCAAAATTCCGCGTGAATTTTGTTTCGGGCCGTGCCAGATTGCCCGCAGCGGGAGGGGAGTACGCTCCTGGCTGATGTCGCATGCCTGCCGGAGAACCGGGCAGGCGGGCGGCGCGTAACGGAAAAAAATAACCGACAGGGTGTGGATCACATGAAACGTATCGTTCTCGGCCTCCTGGCCGCAACCGCAATGGTTCTTCCGGCTTTCGCCGCGGATGTCCAGCCGGCCATCCTCTACGATCTCGGCGGCAAGTTCGACAAATCCTTCAACGAGGCGGCCTATAACGGCGCCGAAAAATTCAAGACCGAGACCGGCACCGCCTATGTCGAGTTCGAGGTGTCCAACGCCTCGCAGCGCGAGCAGGCGCTGCGCCGCTTCGCCGAGGATGGCCGCAATCCCATCGTCATGGCCGGCTTTGCCTGGACGGACGCGCTGACCAAGGTCGCCGCCGAATATCCGGACCTCAACTTCGCCATCATCGACGACCAGGTCGACCTGCCCAACGTGCGCTCGCTGAAGTTCAAGGAGCAGGAAGGCTCCTATCTCGTCGGCATCCTGGCCGCCATGGCCTCGAAGTCGAAGAAGGTCTCCTTCGTCGGCGGCATGGACATCCCGCTGATCCGCAAGTTCGAATGCGGCTATGTCGGCGGCGCCAAGTCGGCCGGTGCGACCGACGTCATCCAGAACATGACCGGTGACACGCCGGCGGCGTGGAACGATCCGGCCAAGGGCGGCGAGATCGCCAAAACGCAGATCGACCAGGGCTCCGACGTGGTCTACGCCGCGGCCGGCGGCACCGGCGTCGGCGTATTGCAAGCGGCGGCGGATGCCGGCAAGCTCGGCATCGGCGTCGATTCCAACCAGAACGGCCTGCAGCCCGGCAAGGTGCTGACCTCGATGCTGAAGCGCGTCGACGTTGCCGTCTACACCGCCTTCATGGACGGCAAGAACGGCACCTTCAAGGGTGGCGTCTCGAATCTCGGCCTCAAGGAAGGCGGCGTCGACTACGCCATGGACGACAACAACAAGGCGCTGGTCACCGACGAGATGAAGGCGGCGGTCGAGAAGGCCAAGGCCGACATCGTCGCCGGCACGGTCGTGGTGCACGACTACACCGCCGACAACGCCTGCCCGTATTGATCTGTAAGCTATCTCTGTTTTGACGCAATTTCGGACGGAAAACCGCGTCACACTTTCCTGAAATTGCTTTGGGTTTCGAACCGCCGGGTGAAAGCCCGGCGGTTTTGTTTTATCCCGCTCTCTGGCTTAAACACCGGGCGGCTTACCACCGATGGCAATGGAGGAAACAAGCGATGGCGACGGTGACAGGCATAGGGGGGTTCTTCTTTCGCGCCCGCGACCCGCAGGCGCTGGCCGCATGGTATGAGACCCATCTTGGCATATCGGACTTCTCCAAGACGGTCTGGAAACAGCAAGCCGGCCCGACCATTATTGCGCCCTTCAAGGAAGACACCGACTATTTCGGCCGAACTGCCCAGCAGTGGCTGATCAATTTCCGCGTCGACGACATCGATGCCGCGATCGCCAGTCTTGAGGCGGCGGGTATCGCTGTGGAAACCCGCGCCGAATGGGATTCGGAGGTCGGCCGCTTTTGCAGAATCCACGACCCCGAAGGCAATCCGATCGAATTGTGGCAGCCATCGGATTTTGCCGGCTGACAATCAAAGCGATTCGGCACGATGCAAGCGTAGGAATTTCATAAAACTGGGAGTGTTTGGCCGGTTTGCGTAAAACCCGGCGGTTTGTTTGGAAAGGCCTGACAGGTCGACCCTTCGGAGGAAAGCGTGCAACCGATCATCGGACCCATGACCGAAAGCGACGTCGAGGCGGTGGCGCGATTGCGCATCGCCGCATTCTTCGAGGGCAGTGCAAGAACGCTGGACGAAGATGCTGCCGGACTTCGCGAGTTGCTTAATGGGGATGGCTTCGAGACGGCGCTTGTGGCCCGGATCGGCGACGCACCGGTCGGGACCTGCCTGCTGGTTCGCCACGAACTGGAACCTGCGCACAAGCTGACGCCGTGGCTGGCGGGGTTGGTCGTCGACCGTGATCATCGCGGCAGGGGCATCGGCCGCGCACTGGTCGCGGCCATCGAAGCGCATGCGGCGTCGACCGGTGTGGAGAAGCTTTATCTCTATACGTGGGAAGCGCGCGATTTCTACGCCGGGATTGGTTGGGCGGTGGTCGAGTCGTTTGAACAGGACGGCTACCCAATGCTGCTGATGTCGCGCGAATTGATCGGCAAGCACTGATATTTCGAACCGCCGGATGAAAGCCTCGCGGGTTTGTTTTTGGGAGTCTGAAGGACGTTGAAGATTGGCGAAGGCCTCGGCGACATCTGATCTCCCCCCTTGCGGGGGAGATGCCTGGCAAGGCAGAGGGGGGTGCTGTCCCTCGACCTAACAGCCTATTCACGGTTCATTACCGGCGGAAGCCATTTAGGTTGGAGATCCTTCACACCCCCCTCTGGCCTGGCGGCCATCTCCCCCGCAAGGGGGG
>UCIA01000017.1 GCA_900472295.1 Hyphomicrobiales bacterium
TGAGGGGCAGCGCCAACGCCCGGAACATGTGTCGTCCTGCACGGCACACATCACAAACCGGTGAGCGCTGTAACGAAGCCTCGGGCGGCGGCGAAGTGACTGATGACCGGCGCATCCCAGCGCCCCACGGAGCAAGCCCAATGTCCACAAAACGTATCGCCTCGTCCGGCCTCCTCGCAGCATCGCTATTGTCATCTATCGGCACCGCCATCGCCCAGCCGCTCACCGTGGTCGAATTGTTCACCAGCCAGGGCTGCTCGTCCTGTCCGCCGGCCAATGCCAATCTGATCAAGGTCAAGGACCAGCCCGGCGTTCTGGCGCTGTCGTTCAACGTTACCTACTGGGACTATCTCGGTTGGAAGGACACGTTCGGCCGCGAGGAATTCACCCAGCGCCAGGTGCGCTATGAGCCGTCGCTTGGCCGCTCAGGTCCGTTCACGCCACAAGTGGTGGTCAATGGCGATGCCGATGCGGTGGGTGCCGCACCTGGCGAGATCGAAGGGTTGATTGCCGGCAGCGCTCATGCCGAAGGACCGTCACTGTCGCTCGACGGTGGCAAGATCGCCATCGGCGCCGGCAAGGCGCCGGCGGGCAGCGCCGATGTTTGGCTGGTTCGCTACAACAAGGGCGTCATCGAGGTTCCGGTGGCGCGCGGCGAAAACACCGGCCACACGCTGCCGCACGCCAATGTCGTGCATTCGCTGGAAAAGCTCGGCAGCTGGAGCGGCGAGGCCACGACGCTGCCGCTGCCGGCGGCAAGCGATGGCTTGAGCACCGCGGTGCTGGTGCAGACGCCCGGCGGGTCGATCCTGGCCGCCGCTGCCGACTGATTTTCTTTCACGCAACGCCGCAGAGAGCGGCACAACCGGGGCTCGCATCCGCGCGCCCTTATCAAGAGAGGAACTACCATCATGACCAAGCTCCTGGCCGCGCTCGCCTTTGCACTTTCGATGACGGCGTTCGCCGCCGGCGGCATCGCGCACGCCGAAGACACCAATGCCATGAAACCGGCAACGGATGCGATGAAACCTGCTGACGCCATGAAGCCTGCCGACGCGATGAAGCCGGCCGACCCGATGGCGGCTGAAAAGATGAAGGACTGCATGGACAAGGCAGCCATGGAAACCGACGCCATGAAGAAGGACGAGGCAACCAAGGCCTGCGACGCCATGGGGATGGCCAAGTAGGGCCAGTTCCCGACTGTTCCTGACAGCAGTCATTCCCTGTCCGGTCAGGGGCGGCCCCCGTGCGGGTCGCCACTGCCCGGATTTGCCTGGGCGCGAATGACGTGCATTTGAGAAACCAGACGCAACGATCTGTCGTATAGTTGTCGAGACCATCAAGGAGATCAGACATGACCGGCATTGCAAAGACGAGAACGCCGATCTTCACCAGGAGCGCGCTTGCCGCGCTCATCGTTGCCGTGGCAGCTGCTGCCTTCTGGCAGAGCCCGGCGCGCTCGGCCGAGGATGCGGTGGTGATCCCGCCGCCGGCGATGGACGAGAAGGCGGCGGCCGGCAGCGAGAAGGCGGTCTTCGCCGGCGGCTGCTTCTGGGGCGTGCAGGGCGTGTTCCAGCACGTCAAGGGCGTGACCAAGGCGGTCTCGGGTTACGCCGGCGGCGCCAAGGATGACGCCGTCTACGAGACGGTCGGCAGCGGCCGCACCGGGCACGCCGAATCGGTCGAGATCACCTACGATCCGTCCAAGGTGACCTTCGGTCAGCTGCTGCAGGTCTATTTCTCGGTCGCGCACAACCCGACGCAGCTGAACTACCAGGGCCCAGACTCGGGCACCCAGTACCGCTCGACGATCTTTGCCGAGAATGACACCCAGCAGAAGATCGCGCAGAGCTACATCGCCCAGCTCGACCAGGCGAAAGTGTTTCCGAAACCCATCGTCACCACGCTGGAGACGGGCAAGACCTTCTATCCGGCCGAGGAATACCACCAGGATTTCCTGACGCTGAACCCGACCTACCCCTACATCGTCTACAACGACCTGCCCAAGGTGGCGAATTTGAAGTCGCTGTTCCCGGCGCTTTATAGCGACAAGCCGGTGCTGGTGCTGGCGGGCAAGAGCTGACCCATTCAGGGCCTTCTCCCCGTCACTATACGGGGAGAAGGTGCCGGCAGGCGGATGAGGGGCGGCGCCGACATCGAGAGGTTATCGCACAACGAGATAGGGTTGCGCTGGCCCTCATTGCCCTGCCGGGCATTTCTCCCCCTAAAGTGACGGGGAGAAAGACGCTGTCATCGACGCTCAATCATACGTCAAATCCGTCGCCTTCCCGCCAAACACCCGATACGCGTAGAACGAATAGAAGATGATGACCGGCAGCACGACCACCGTGCCTGCCAGGATGATCGCCAGGCTCTCCGTGGCCGACGCGGCCTGCCAGATGGTCAGCCTGTCAGGCACGACGAAGGGGTAGAACGACCAGGCCAGGCCGGCAAAGCCGAGCGCGAAGATGGCGGCGAGCGTCAGGAACGGGCGGATGGCATGACGGTCGTCGGGCTTGGGCAGATGGAAGGTCTGCCGCCACAGCCACAGGAACAGCAGCGCCGACAGGATCGGCAGCGGCGACAGATAGAGCATTTCCGGCCAGACGAACCATTTGGCGAAAATGCGCGGGCTGGCGAAGGGCGTGGCCAGCGACACCGCCGCCATGCCGAGCGCGGTGACCACCAGCGCGGTACGGAGCCACAGCACCGCCTTCTTCTGCAACTCGCCCTCGGTCTTGTAGATGACCCAGGCGGCGCCCATCGCGGCGTAGGCAGCCGACAGGCAAAGCGCCACCAGCGCGCCGAAGGCGATGCCGCCAAAACCGACATCGAGGCCGAGCACGTAGACGCCCAGCATATAACCCTGCGCCAGCGAGGCGATGATGGAGCCGAGGAAGAAAATGCGGTTCCAGCGATGCTTCTTGCCTGCCGGCACCTTGGCGCGGAAGTCGAAGGCGACGCCACGCAGGATGAGGCCGACCAGCAGCACGAAGACCGGCAGATAGAGCGCCGTCAGGATGACGCCATGCGCCATCGGGAAGGCGACCAGCAGCAGGCCGACAGCCAGCACCAGCCAGGTCTCGTTGGCATCCCAGAACGGACCGATGGCCGCAATCATGGTGTCCTGCTCGGCGTCTTCGGCAACCGAGAACAGGATGCCGATGCCGAGATCGAAGCCGTCGAGGATGACATAGATCAGGATGGCGAGGCCCATCAGGCCGGCGAAGATCAGGGGGAGCGCGGTTGGCCAGTCGAAGGTCATTGATGTCTCCTGCCGCACTGATCTCGATTTGCAAGGTCGGCGCTGCCCCTCATCCCCCTGCCGGGACCTTCTCCCCGTATAGGGACGGGGAGAAGGGGGCTGGCCGCAACTGCGACACCGCAACGCTGGCGATTGGCGAAATCAGAGACGACAGCGCCCCTCTCCCCGTCACTATACGGGGAGAGGATGCCGGCAGGCAGGTGAGGGGCGGTGCCAGCGGTTGCCAATTCACTCTCCTGCGGCCGGCTGCGACATCGCCGTCTTCATCACACCCGGCAGCGGCGAGGAGTCGCCGTCCTTGGCCGCCTTCAGCGCCAGGTGTACCAGCACGCCGAGATAGGCGATCAGCAACAGCACATAGAGGATGAGGTAGATCGCCAGCGTCAGCGCGACATGACTGCCGGCAACCGGGCCAACCGCGTCGGCGGTCTTCAAGACGCCTGTCACCAGCCAGGGCTGGCGGCCGATCTCGGTGGTGTACCAGCCGGCAAGCGTCGCCAGCCAGCCCGACAGCGCCATCGGCACCATCAGCATGGCGAGCGGTTTCGGCAGGCTGTGGCGGCGCTTGAGGAAATACGTCGCCGACCACGAGACGAGAAGCATCAGGATGCCGGTGCCGACCATGATGCGAAAGCCCCAGAACACCGGAAAGACCGGCGGATGGTTGCCGGGATAATCGTTCAACCCCGGCACGACACCGCTGGTCGAGTGCCGCAACACCAGGCTGGCACCGCCAGGAATGGCGATCTCGAACCGGTTTTCCTTCGCGGCCTCGTCAGGCAGCGCAAACAGCACCAGCGGCACATTGGGGCCGGTGTTCCAGTTGGCCTCCATCGCGGCGATCTTCTGCGGCTGGTGTTCCAGCGTGTTCAGCCCGTGCTGGTCGCCGGCAAAGATCTGGATCGGGATCAGGATGGCGGCGGTGAAGACGCCGGTGCGCAGCGCCTTCCACATCGATTCCGACCGGTCGCCGGTGAGATAGCGCAGCGCCGACAGGCCGGCGATCAGGAACGAGACGGTGAGCCCCGAAGCCAGCAGCATATGCGTCAGCCGGTAGGGCATGGACGGGTTGAAGACGATCGCCCACCAGTCGACGGGATGCGCCACGCCGTCGATCATCTCGAAGCCGGCCGGCGTCTGCATCCAGGAGTTGAGCGCAATGATCCAGAAGGCGGACAGCGTGGTGCCTCCGGCGACCAGCACGGTCGCCAGCGTGTGGACGCGGTTCGATACGCGGCGGAAGCCGAACAGCATGATGCCGAGGAAGGCCGCTTCGAGGAAAAAGGCGGTGAGGATCTCGTAGGCGAGCAGCGGCCCGGCAATGTTGCCGACCTTTTCCATATAGCCCGGCCAGTTGGTACCGAACTGGAAGCTCATGGTGACGCCTGAGACCACGCCCATGGCGAAGGACAGCGCGAACACCTTCACCCAGGTGAAATAGGCGCGCATCCAGGCGGAATCGCCGGTGGCGTTGTATCGCAGCTTGAAGAACAGCAGCACCCAGCCAAGCGCAATGGTGATCGTCGGAAACAGGATGTGGAACGAAATGTTCGCTCCGAACTGTATTCGCGACAGGATGAGCGGGTCCATGGCGGGCTCCGGCTGCTGTTTGTTGGCGCAGGATAGGCCGTGGATGCAGTGCGGTCAAAGCGGCTTGCAGTCACGCGGGGCGCGTTGTCGCAGCAGATCAGGCAAAACCGTCAATGCCCCCACAACACCCCTGGTGAAACCGCGAAAAGGGAACGTTTGTCCAGAATTGTCAGCAGTGGCATTGACTTCCGGGTGCGCGCACCGACATTCAGCGCAATAATAATCCCCGCCTCTTTCAAATAGCCGTTTCCCGCCATGCCATCGATCATTTCCATTTCCGGGGTCACCAAGACCTACGCCACCGGCTTCAAGGCGCTGAAGGAAATCAACCTCGACATCGAGCGCGGCGAGATTTTCGCGCTGCTGGGCCCCAACGGCGCCGGCAAGACGACGCTGATCTCCATCGTCTGCGGCATCGTCAACCGCTCGTCGGGCACGGTGACGGTGGATGGCAACGACATCAACAGGAATTACCGCGCCGCGCGCAGCCTGATCGGACTGGTGCCGCAGGAACTGACCATCGACGCTTTCGAGAGCGTCTGGGCAACCGTCACCTACAGCCGCGGCCTGTTCGGCAAGCCGCCCAATCCCGGCTTCGTCGAAAAAGTGCTGCGCGATCTCTCGCTGTGGGACAAGAAGGACGCCAAGGCAATCACGCTGTCGGGCGGCATGAAGCGCAGGCTGATGATCGCCAAGGCACTGTCGCACGAGCCGCGCATCCTGTTCCTCGACGAGCCGACCGCCGGCGTCGACGTCGAACTGCGCCAGGACATGTGGGCAATGGTGCGCCGGCTGCGCGAGGACGGCGTCACCATCATCCTGACCACGCATTACATCGAAGAAGCCGAGGCGATGGCCGACCGCGTCGGCGTCATCAATCGTGGCGAGATCATCCTGGTCGAGGGCAAGGCCGAGCTGATGCGAAAGCTTGGCCGCAAGCGGCTGGTGCTGGAGCTGCGCACGCCGCTCACCGCCATTCCGGACAGCTTCTCGCGCTATGCGCTGGAATTATCGCCGGATGGCGGGCAGCTGACCTACACCTATGACAATCAGAGCGAACGTCCGGGCGTCGCCTCGCTGCTGCGCGAGCTTGAGGCGGCTGGCATCCAGTTCCGCGACATGGACACACAAAACTCTTCGCTCGAGGAGATCTTCGTCAATCTGTTGAGGCAAGAGCCATGAATTGGCGCGCGGTTTGGGCGATCTACCGGGTCGAGATGGCGCGTGCGTTCCGCACCGTGCTGCAGAGCATCGTCTCGCCGGTGATCTCGACGTCGCTCTATTTCGTCGTCTTCGGCTCGGCCATCGGCTCGCGCATCACCGAGATCGACGGCATCAGCTACGGCGCCTTCATCGTGCCGGGACTGATCATGCTGTCGCTGCTGACGCAGTCGATCTCCAACGCCTCCTTCGCCATCTATTTCCCGAAATTCGTCGGCTCGATCTACGAGCTTTTGTCGGCGCCGGTGTCCTATCTGGAGATCATCATCGCCTATGTCGGGGGCGCGGCGACCAAGTCGATCGTGCTCGGCCTGATCATCCTGGCGACGGCGGCGCTGTTCGTGCCGCTCCAGATCCTGCATCCATTCTGGATGCTCGGCTTCCTGGTGCTGACGGCGGTGACGTTCAGCCTGTTCGGCTTCATCATCGGCATCTGGGCGAAAAGCTTCGAGCAGCTGCAGCTGGTGCCGCTGCTGATCATCACGCCGCTGACCTTCCTCGGCGGCAGCTTCTATTCGATCAACATGCTGCCCGAGACCTGGCGCACGGTGACGCTGTTCAATCCGGTCGTCTATCTGATCAGCGGCTTTCGCTGGAGCTTTTATGGCAAGTCGGACGTCCCGGTCGGCATCAGCCTTGGCATGACGGTGGTTTTCCTGGCCATCTGCATCGCCATCGTCGCCTGGATGTTCCGGACCGGCTATCGGCTAAGGAACTGATCCCCGCTGCCTGGGCACTGGCGTATTGCTAGCGAAGGCTTCCGCCCTACGAGTACCCCCACCCCTAGCCCCTCCCCACAAGGGGGAGGGAGACTCCGTCAGCGCTGACCTCGGCAAACTACAGAATGTCGGCGTAGAAAAATGGTCACGAGGGCGCGCGGCAGCGTCCCCTCCCCCTTGTGGGGAGGGCTAGGGTGGGGGTCCCTCTTCGTAAGAATCTCATATGCAATCACCCTGCCCACTGCCGGGAGCACCCCGGCGGCAGGCGCTACGGCACATTCGTGATGCTGCCGCTGCCTCTGACCTGCGAACGCTTCATCGTCGGGTGGCCGTAGAGATCGACGTCGCCGCTGCCGGAAATCGAGACATCGGCATCGCCTTGAGCGGTCACCTCGGCATCGCCGCTGCCGCGAATCTCGATCCGCGCGGACTGGGCGATCAGGTTTTTCAGCCGCGCGTCGCCCGAGCCCGAAATCTCAAGATCCACCGCCTCAGCCGTTCCGCGGGCGGTGACGCTGCCGCTGCCGCGGATGTTCAGCCGCAGCTTCGGCTGGTTGATCTCTTCCAGCGCAAGGTCGCCGCTGCCGCTTATTTTCCAGTCCGCTATCGCCGGTCCCGACACGGTGACCTCGAGCCTGGACGGGAACAAGCCCGGCTCGCAGTCGAGGCTGAGCCGGCTGCCTTCCATCCGCACATGATCGACGAGAACCGTATCGCCGCTGACCACGACCTGCGCCTTGTCTCCCGGCCGATAACTGACCGAAGCCGGCAAAGCGACGGTGAAACTGTCGTTGGCGTCGAAGGGCAGTGTGACCTCTTTTCTCGCGGAGGCGGACACGCCGCAGGTGGATTGTCCGCCAATCCACGAGCCGCCGGCATTGATCCAATCGGGCCCGGCAAGCCCGATGCCCACCGCCAGGAAGACGGCGGCGCCTGCCAGTCCAACCATAGCTGCGAATGCCAGTTTTCCACTCATGATCTGGTTTCCTTCAACATGATGACAGATGCGTTCAGACGCGGTTGCGGTCCGATTGCGTCAACCGCGAATGCATGCGGGCGTAGCGCCCGAGAACCCGCAGGCCGGCGCCCTGGCCCAGCAACAGCAAGGCGCCGCCGCCGACGAAAAAGCTCACCAGCCCGACGCCGATGAAGACGCGGCCGAGCGTCACCGTCAGCGTGCCGCCTTGATCGAACAGCAGCGTGGTGACGATGATCTTGACGCCGAGCGCACCGATGGCGACAACCGTAATGCCAAGGCCGATGCCAAGAATAACAACGGTCAAAAGCAGCGGCAGCAGGAAGACGAGGTCGACGAAGGCAAGGCCGGCAAGCGCCAGCGTCGCCGACAACATGTTCGAAACGCTGCCGTGGGATTCGAAACGACGCAGCCCGGCTTCGGCCTGCAGCTCGCGGGCAAGCCTGGCGGGATCGCCCAACGCAGAAGCGACCTCCGCTTCGCTGCGGCCTGACGCATCGGCGAAATGGGCGGCGTAGTCGCCGACAATGTCGTCGATCTCCTGCGGCGGCAGTCCGGCGAGACCGGTTCTCAATCTCTGCAAGAAATCATCCCTGGTCATGGCAAATCCTTGAGAAGTTGGTCGACCGCGCCGGTGAACGAGCGCCAGTCGCGGCGGTGAACGTCGAAGGCCTTCTGGCCGAGTGGGGTGAGCCGGTAGTATTTGCGCGGCGGGCCGCTGCTCGACTCGACGATGCGGGTTGCGACGAGGTCGTCATTCTGCATGCGGCGCATCAGCGGATAGATCGTGCCTTCGCCCATATTGACCGCGGCGACCAGCGTGCTGGCGATTTCGTAGCCGTAGCTTTCGCCGCGCGACAGCACGGCCAGCACGCACAGCTCAAGCGCGCCTTTTCGTAACTGCACCTGGATCGATTCGGTCATGTCAGCTTCCAAGCCCCGGATCGTTTTCGCTTCCGGTCTACAGGATAGATATAACAAGCTACCTGTTTATGCAAGGTAGCTTGTTAGCGATCATAGCGCCCATGAGGCATCACCTCGGACGGCATCATCGGATCAGCAGTTTTGCGACAGTTTTTCGGGCAGGAGACCGCTTGGGCCGCAGCCCCTCAGATAGCCTTGATCAGGCGCAGCAGGCCCAGCATGCCGACCGGCGTCCCCTTGCGGAAGGCGATGTAGGTCGGCTGCTCGACGCCGTGGAAACGGCGCTTGAACGCTGCCTGGCCCTGCAGGTTGAACCTGCGGCGGTTGACCCAGGGCGAGTTGTAGGCGCGCTGGAAGGCGTTGCGCCAGAAATCGCTTTCGGAGAAGCCGCTCGGCACGATGTCGAGCATCGGCGACAGGCCGAGCGTGACGACCGATATGCCTTGCTCGCGAAACCGGTCGACGGCGAATTTGGTCAGGCCGATCTCGGCATGCGGCGAGGCGTCGATTTGCTTGCGCTTGAACGAGGTGGTGTAACCGATCACCTTGCCGGCGCTGAACAGCGGGTCGAAGTCGAGCAAGGCGACAAGCTCGCCTTCCGGGCTGTAGAGCACGAAACGGCGCATATCGACTCCGAGATGATCGGAAAAGGGACGGTTGAGGAACGCCATCTCCCAGCGCTTGACGATGCGGTCGCCGCGCCAGTTCTGCGACAGCCGCTGGACCTCGTCGAGGTAGACCGCTCCCTCGGCAAAGGAAAACCCCTTCTTCAGCAGCCAGCGTTCGGAATAGCGAACAGTTTCGTTGCGCTTGCCGGAAAAGTCGTGCGCGGGAAGCTCCAGCCGCGTGTCGACGCCGAGACGGTTGATCTGGTAGCCGAGCCCGGCCAATACGCGCGCCGTTTCACCGCCGATCTGCACGAACCACGGGCTGCCGGCGGCTTCGACAAAGCGCCTGATGTAGTCGGGCCGGTCGGGCGGATGGGCCACCGGATCGCCGAGCGCGAAATGCTGCTTCATCTTGGTGCCGAAGGCGATGTAGCCGTCGGCATCGCCGAAATAGGAGAGTTTTTGCTGCACCGCGGTCGAATAGGCCAGCGAAAAGTCGCCGTGGCGGCGGACCAGCGCCAGGCGTTCGACATGCGTCAAATCCAGCCGCGGCACCTTGGCGGCGGCGCCCTCCAGCAGTCTGTCGAAATAAATACGCAAGGAGGGCATGGTCGAACTTCCGCGTGCCGATGACAGAGGAGGCCAGCCCCACCAAGGCCTCGAATCAGTCGCATTGACGCGACCTCATTATCGATCATATCGCCCCTGTGCCATATAGGGCGGCCCCCTATGGCGCAGCTAGAAGGGAATCTCGACCGAATGGCGGCAATGACAGGCGAATCGACACGCACCCAACCAGGGCCGAAAGCACCTGATGAGGCGGTGATCGTCATTGGCGCCGGAGCGGCGGGACTGGCCGCGGCCGACGCGCTCGGCCGGCGCGGCGTGGCGGCCGTCGTGCTCGAAAAGGAGCTGCGGCTGGCCGAACCATGGCGGCGGCGGCATGAAAAACTGTCGCTCAACACGCATCGCGCGCTGTCGGCGCTGCCGGGATTGTCCTATCCGCCGCGCACCGCCGCCTTCCCTGGCAAGGACGTCATCGTCGGCTATCTCCAGGATTTTGCCCGCAGCCGCGGCATTGCGGTCGAGTTCGGCGTCGCCGTCGAGCGCATAGAGCGCGGCGGCAATGGCTGGCTCGTCCACACCGGACAGGGAACGCGGAGCGCCCTCAATGTCATCGTCGCCACTGGCCGCGACCGCTTGCCGTGGACGCCGGACTGGCAAGGCAAGGCGTCTTTTTCGGGCAAGCTCGTCCACGCCGCCGATTTCGGCGTGGCGCAGGACTATGCCGACAAAAGCGTGCTCGTGGTCGGGGCCGGAAATTCCGGCTTCGACGTGCTCAACCACCTCGCCCGCGTGGACACCAAAAGCGTCTGGCTGTCGGCCAGGCAGGGTCCGTCACTGATGCCGAAGCGGATCGGCAAGGTCGCGGTGGCGCGCTTCGGCGGCTTCATGGCGATGCTGCCGACGCGCATCGCCGACGCCATGATTGCGGCAACGCAACGCCTTATGTTCGGCGACCTCACCCGTTTCGGCCTGCCGCCGGCGCCCAAGGGAGGCGCCAGCCGGCTCGGCGTCGAGCAGATTGCCATTGCCGTCGACGACGGCGCCGTCGCCGCGCTGAAGGCTGGACGGATTTCGGTGGTGGCGCCTGTTGCCGCCTTCGAAGGCGGCGGCGTGAGGCTGAACGACGGTACGGTCATCTCGCCGGACGTGGTGATCGCGGCAACCGGCTATCGCACCGGGCTGGAGGCCATGCTGGGCGATCTCGGCGTGCTCGACGGCAAGGGTGTGCCGAAGGCCAATGGCGCAACGCCGAGCGGCCAGCCGGGCCTGTGGTTCATCGGCATGCGGCCAAGCCTGACCAGCTATTTTCACAGCGCGGGTGTGCAGGCTGAGGCGATTGCCAGGCAGATCGCCAAGGGATTGTAGCCGCTGCGGCGCAGCTCGACGCATCTGCATGGCGGGATCGCATACCTTTGGCGATTGGCTGAAGCATCCATTCCGTCGTCATCCACGGGCGAAGCAAGGAGCGTAGCGACGCGGCGCAGACCCCTGGAGCTGCTCCGCAGCCCAAGGGATCCATGCCGCGACATCGATGCTTTGCCACGGTGCAGAATTCTGCTCTGCGAGCGCTCCACGACAAGGGTCACGGAATGGATCCTCGGGTCTTCGCGACGCCGCTGCGCGGCTGCTTCGCCCGTGGATGACGAAGCTGATAGGCTCGCGGCCAATCTCCAAAGCAGGCTCTTGATTCCATTTCTTACCTTGTTATATAACATGTAATGTATAGGCATAACGGACCCACCTATGGAAGACATCATCCGATCTCTCGGCTACCTCACCCTCGGCAGCAGGCTGAAGCGCATTGGCGAGCAGTTGCAGGCCGATACGCAGCGCATGCTGGACGGGCTGGAGGTGCCGGTCCAGTCGAGCCAGTATCCGCTGCTGGCCGCGCTCGACCGGCTTGGCCCGCTGCCTGTCGGCGAACTGGCGCAGTCGCTCGGCATCACCCAGCCGGGCGTGACGCGCAGCGTGGCGCTGCTGACTGAGCTCGGCCTGGTCGAGGCGGCGCCGTCGAACGATGACCAGCGGCGCAGGATGATCTCGCTGACCGCGAACGGCCAGCGCCTCGTCGACAGGGCAAAGCTGGATGTCTGGCCGCGCATCGAGAATGCCGTCGCTCATCTGTGCAAGGGCCTTTCCGGGCCGATTCTCGAACAATTGGCCGCAATAGAGGACGGGCTGGCGACGACCCCGCTGGATCGCCGCACGCAAAAGGATGCCGTGCGATGAACCATGTGCTTGATCGTCCGGTCTTCAGCGCGCTGGATACGCGGCATCGCATCTTTGCCTATGGCGACAAGCGCGCCAGACGCTATCCCTCCTCGATCGTCCCGTTCGCGGCTTCCAGCGCCGATGACGCCGAGAGCTTGCAGGCGCTCGGGAAACTCGTGGCCGCGGGCGAAAGCGTGTTCATGCTTCAGGCGGACCCCATTGCCCTGCCTCCCGAACTGACCGCGACCGTGACCGCCTTCGGCGTCCAGATGATTGCCGAGGCGCCGTTGCCTCCCGTGTCGGGCGAGCGTGTGCAGCAGCTGACGCAGGACGATGCCGAGGAGATGCTCGCTCTGGCGTCGCTGACCAAGCCCGGCCCGTTCACGCTCAAGGCGCTGAGCCTCGGCGATTTCTGGGGCGTGAAGATCAATGGCAGGCTGGCGGCAATGGCCGGCGAGCGGATGAAGCAGCCCGGCTATAGCGAACTCAGCGGCGTGTGCTCACATCCGGACTTTCGCGGCGGCGGCCTCGGCAGGCTGCTGTCGGTGTTCGTCTCGAACCGGATCAAGGCGCGCGGCGAGGTGCCTTACCTCCACGCCTATGCCAGCAACAGCAACGCGATCGGATTGTACGAATCCATCGGCTTCAGGCTGAGAAGCGAGATGAACGTGGCCGTTGTGCAGCGCGCCGCATAGTCGACGGCGTCAGGCCGATTTCGGCTCAAGCCGCCGGAAACCGACGGCTTCCATCAGCATCTCCTCGTCAACCATGCCGGCATTGTGCAAAGCGAGCAGGTTCAGCGCGATCTCGCGCGCTTCGGTCGAATCGGGATGCGCTTCGCGCCGCTTGCAGGCTTCGTCGAACACGCGCTGCAGCCTAGCGATGTCGGCAGGTCTCAGCAGGCCACGGTCATAAACGGACTTCGGCATGGCGATCTCCTAACAAAGATCTAGGGCGCCAAGAATAAATGTCCAATCTTTCCCGAGGCTTGACCGGTTGCAGCAATGAACGGGAGGGATTTCAGCAGCCGAAATCCCTCCCCTGTCGTCTATGCAGCCAGGCGAATAGCCTCAAACCGCGATCTTGCCGCCGCCCTGTTTGGTGATGGCGACGACCGAAGGACGCACCGGCATGTCGGGCTTGAAGTCGGGCCAGCGGGTCGACAGATCCTCGTAATAGGACGGGCGGCCGAAGGGTTCCCAGTCTTCGCCGCCGTCGGCCGGATGCTGGACGGCGACAAAGGCTGTCTGATCGTCCGGCGCAAACAGCGGGCCGCACATTTCGGCGCCGATCGGCACGCGGAAGAACAGCTTTGAGGTCGCACGCGCCGCGCCTTCCGTGTCCACAGCCCACAGGCCATCGGTGCGGCCGGTGGCCTTCGGGCCCTGGCCGTCGGTGGCGACCCACAGCCGCCCAGCCGAATCGACCGCGCAATTGTCGGGCATGCCGAACCAGCCATTGGCCGTCGTTGCCGTCGAGAAGGTGGCGCCAACTTCGGCCACCGAGGGATCGCCGCATTTCAGCAGCACTTCCCATTTGCCCTTGGCGCCGGCAAAATCGCCGCCATCCTCAGATATCTCGATGATGTGGCCGAAGGCGTTGTCGGCGCGCGGATTGGCGGCGTCTACCTGCTCGGCCTTGCGCTTGGTGTTGTTGGTCAGCATGACATAGACCTTGCCGTTGACGGCATTGGGCTGGATGTCCTCGGGCCGGTCCATCTTGGTGGCGCCGAGCAGGTCGGCGGAACGGCGCGTCTCGATCAGCACATCGGCCTGGCTGGCAAAGCCGTTCTCGGCGGTCAGCGGCCCCTGGCCAAATACGATCGGCAGCCAATCGACCGTGCCGTCCTCGGCGAATTTGGCGACATGCAGCGTGCCGTCGTCGAGCAGGTCCTTGTTGGCCGCGAGGTCGTTGGCGTTGAACGTGCCTTTGGTGACGAATTTGTAGACATAGTCG
Source organism: Hyphomicrobiales bacterium (assembly GCA_900472295.1). Classification (GTDB taxonomy): domain Bacteria; phylum Pseudomonadota; class Alphaproteobacteria; order Rhizobiales; family Rhizobiaceae; genus Mesorhizobium. Next base: position 14,038 of record UCIA01000017.1, read on the forward strand.
AAGCGCTCGTCATCGCCGAGATAGAAGACGACGCGGCCGTCCTTGGCGACGATCGATTCGGCGCCCTCATGCTTGAAGCGACCCATGGCGGTGCGCTTCTTCGGCGCCGAGGTCGGATCGTTGACGTCGACCTCGACGATCCAGCCAAAACGATTGGGCTCGTTCGGCTCCTTGGCGAGGTCGAAACGGTCGTAATGTGCCGCCCACTCATAAGCGCCTTCGGGAATGCCCAGGCGCTTGTAGTTGGCGGCCTCCTTGTGGTCGGCCGGCAGCTCGCCGGAGAAATAACCGTGGATGTTTTCCTCGGCCATGACGTAGGTGCCCCAGGGCGTGACGCCACCGGCGCAATTGTTGATGGTGCCGAAAACTTTCGTGCCGGACGCATCGGCGCTGGTCTTGAGGCGGTCGTGGCCGGCGGCCGGACCGGAGAGTTGCATCTCGGTGTTGGCGGTGATGCGGCGGTTGAGCTTGCCGTCGCGCACCACTTGCCATTTGCCCGAGACTTTGCGGATCTCGACGATGGTGCCGCCATGCGCCGCCATCTCGACATCGACCTGCTCCTTCGAGAGCGGGGCGACTTCGAGCGCCTTCTTGCCGTCCTTGTCGACGACCTTGACGATGCCCGGGAACATCAGATGCGAGTTGGTGTATTCGTGGTTGACCACCAGCAGGCCATGCTCGGCCGAGCCGTCGATCGGGATATAGCCGACATAGTCGTTGTTGTAGCCGAACTGTTTTGCCTGGGCCTCCGCCGACTGTTTTGTCGGGTCGAACTCCGGCGAATCGGCAAACAGCGGATCGCCCCAGCGCAGCAGCACGTCGGCGTCGTAACCCGGCGCCACGTGATGCTTGTCGTCGATGCCGGCTTCCAGCTCGTCGAACGAAAAGGCGGAGCCCTCGGCGGCGCGGGCGTCATCGGCGCTGATCAGCGCCAGCGGGCTGACGGTGGCGGCGATGGCCGAGACGGCCAGCGAACCCTTGAGGAAACCGCGGCGCGAGAAGCGCGCGGCGATGATTTCGCCCATGGTGCGGTTGTCGGTGGGATTGGCGCCTGGCCCGTCGTTTTCCTCAAGCAGGCTGGTGCGGAAATGAGCGTCGGGGGAGCGATGTTCGGTCATGGGGCTTGCCTCTGGCTTTTTGGAGTGGCTGGAGCATGGGTACCTGTTCGGACCCTTATAGCCGGCGGATCACACTTTCGTGACACTGCCGGCCTCTTTCAACCACTCCCGGAAGCTTGGCCCGATGGGCGTTGCTTGACGTTCCGGCGAGCTTCGGAAACAAGGGCTGCCACCAAACGTCATCGGGGACAAAGGATGAGTCTTTCCGGATTACTTCAGCTCGGCATTTCGACCGTGATTTTCCTGCTGGCGGCGACGGCCGCCAAGCAATGGGGGCTGGCGCCGAGCCTCGGCAAGATCCTGCTGACACTGGCGCTCTATACGGCGGGCAATCTGATGATGCTGCGGCTGGTCCGCGAGTTCGGCATGTCGGTGTCGTTCAGCCTGTCGGCGGTGATCCAGCTGGTGGCGGTCAATGTGGTGGCGCTGGTGTTTTTCGGCGAACGCGTCAACGCCTTGCAGGCGACCGGCATCGTGCTGGCGATCGCAGCGGTGGTGCTGATCTCGCTCGGGCCCTATCTGCAGGGGCGATGATGCGCAAAACGCGCGGCGCTGCAGGATAGGCCCGATGATAAAAAGAACCGCAAGCACGCTGGCCAACCGGGTCGAATTCCCGGTGCTGCTGGCCGGCCTGATCATCGCCGGCGGGCTGTGGGGGTTCGAGGAGCTGATGGAGGTGGCGCGCGCCACCACGCCGCACGCCTTCGATACCGAAATCCTGCTCGCTTTCCGCAAGGCAGGCCAGCCCGACAGTCCGATCGGCCCGCTTTGGCTGGAAGGGGCAATGCGAGACATCACCGCTCTGGGCAGCGGCACTGTGCTGACGCTGATCGTAACGGCGGTGATCGTCTATCTCCTGCTGATCCGCAGGCCGGCGACCGCGCTTTTCATCGTCGTGGCGGTGGCCGGCGGTCAGGTTCTGTCCAGCCTGCTGAAGGCCGGCATCGACCGGCCGCGCCCCGAACTCGTCTCGCATCTCGTCAACGAGACATCGCTGTCGTTCCCGAGCGGTCACGCCATGCTGTCGGCGGTGACGTATCTGACGCTCGGCGCGCTGGCGGCACGCTTCCTGGCGGACCGGACGACGAAGATCTATGTGCTGGCGCTGGCGGTGCTGACGACGCTGCTGGTCGGTATCAGCCGGATCTATCTCGGCGTCCATTGGCCATCGGACGTGCTGGCCGGCTGGTGCGCCGGCTTCGCCTGGGCGATGCTGTGCTGGCTCGCTGCCCGGGCGTGGCAGCGATGGCGCGGCCGGCCCGACGGCGATGCATGACAATCATGTTTCATATATGCATAATGATGGTTGAAGCATCACCATGATTGTATTATACGTCGACATCGCAGACTCAGACGGGGGTTCCGGCCGATGATCACTGCCGCGCAGATGCGCGCCGCGAGGGCGCTGGCCGGCATCGATCAGAGGATGCTCGCCGAGCGCGCCGGAGTTTCGCTCCCGACCATCCAGCGCATGGAGGCGAGCGACGGCGTGGTCAGGGGCGTGGTCGATACGCTGATGAAGGTCATCCAGGCACTCGACGAGGCCGGGGTGGAGCTCATCGGCGAGAACCAGACCAGCGAGCGCGGCGGCCGGGGCGTGCGCCTCAAGCCGGTCGCGCCGAACCCACAAAGCTGAGCCGGCATACAGTCGCGACGGCGACCGCCGACAATCCTGCCGACGATCCCGCCGCCTTCACGCAAGCGGAAGGCGTATTCATGGACCAGATCCGTCAGGCAAACCGCCAGCCGGCCCAGACGTCGGCAAAGCCGACATTTTCGGAGCTGTTCACGCCGAAACTGGTGACGGTCTGGCGCGAAGGTTACCACCTGCCGCAGTTCAAGGCCGATTTCATGGCCGGGCTGACCGTGGCCATCGTGGCGTTGCCGCTGTCGATGGCGATTGCGATCGCGTCGGGGGTGACGCCGGAGCGCGGCCTGTTCACGGCCATTGTCGGCGGCTTCATCGTCTCGGCGCTCGGCGGCAGCCGCTTCCAGATCGGCGGCCCGGCCGGCGCCTTCATCGTGCTGGTGGCGGCGACGGTGCAGCGCGAAGGCATCGACGGGCTGCTGCTGGCCACGATGATGTCAGGCGTCTTCCTGCTCGCCATCGGCTATCTCCGGCTCGGCACCTACATCAAATTCATCCCCTATCCGGTGACGGTCGGCTTCACCGCCGGCATCGCCATCATCATCTTCTCCGGCCAGATCGTCGAACTGTTCGGGCTGACGCTTGCCGGGCCGGAGCCGGGGCCGCTCTTGCCGAAGCTGATGGCGATCGGCGACGCCGCCGGCACGCTCAACATCTCGGCAACGCTGGTGGCGGTGCTGACCATCGCCACCATAGTCGGGGTGAAGCGCTGGCGGCCCGGCTGGCCGGGCATGCTGATCGCCGTCGGACTGGCCTCGCTTGTCGTGGCGCTGCTTTCCCTGCCGGCGGAAACGATCGGCACCCGCTATGGCGGCATTCCGCGCAGCCTGCCGTTTCCCGCGCTGCCGGCATTCAGCCTCGACAAGGCAATTGCGGTGCTGCCGGATGCGGTGGCCTTTGCGCTGCTCGGCGCCATCGAATCGCTGCTGTCGGCCGTGGTCGCCGATGGCATGACCGGACGCCGGCACCGCTCCAATTGCGAACTGGTGGCGCAAGGCTTTGCCAACATCGCGTCGGCGCTGTTCGGCGGCATGTGCACCACCGGCACCATCGCCCGCACCGCCACCAATGTGCGGGCCGGCGCGCATGGCCCGGTTTCAGGCATGCTGCATTCGCTGTTCCTGCTGGTCTTCATGCTGGTGGCCGCACCGCTGGCCAGCTACATCCCGCTTGCCGCCCTTGCCGGGGTGCTGGCGGTGGTGTGCTGGAACATGTTCGAAAAGCAGGCCTTCGCCACGCTGCTGCGCGCCTCGCGCGGCGACGCGCTGGTGCTGTTGGCGACATTCCTGATCGTCGTCTTCCGCGACCTCACCGAAGGCATCGTCGTCGGCTTCGCGCTGGGTTCGATCCTGTTCATCGACCGCATGGCCAAATCGATCGCCGTGGAGGCGGACGTGCCACTGGTGCAGGACGACGTCGCCGACAGCAGCGGCCGCGCCTACGATGCCAGCGAGGCAAGCGATGCCGACACCGTCGTCTACCGCATCTCCGGCGCCTTCTTCTTCGGCGCCGCCTCGACCGTCGGCACGGTGCTCGACCGCATCGCCGACCAGCGCAAAAACTTCATCCTCGATTGCTCGGCGGTGCCGTTCTTCGATTCCACCGCGGCCAATGTCATCGAGGGCGCCGCCCACAAGGCGAAGCGCGCCGGGGTGCGCTTCATCATATCAGGCGCCTCGCCGCAGACGCGGCGCATGCTGATCAACCACGGCGTCAAGCGGCCGCTGGTGACCTTTGCCGCCTCGATCCGGGACGCGCGGGCGCAACTGGCCCCCGAGAAGGCATAGCTGCCAGCCGGGAGCCGCCGGTGGTAGATCACTGCGATGTTGCGTCGAAGTTCAACGCTGCGATCTCGCCCTCGTTCATCAGTGGCACGAAAATCCGCGTGCCGTCGGTGCCGATGTCGGCGCTGCCCGGCTTGAACTGCGCCACAACTTCCGGGGCGCCACCAACCTTGTAGCGATAGAGCGTGCCGGTCATGTAGGCGGTGGCATAGATGCTGTCGCCGATGGCGACGACGCCGTCGAGGTCAGCGAAGTTTTGCGCACCGGGCAATGGCGTGATGGCCTTGCTGGCAAGATCGACCGACAGCAGGCCGCCGGGCACAGCGGTGCTGAAATCGGTGACATTGATGCCCTTGCCCCAGGACGCGACGATCAGCCGCCCGCCCTCGGCGAAGATGCCGTTGGGCGAGGCCAATACGGCGTCCTTGACGAACAGCTCCGGTCTGTCGCCATCGATGCGGTAGATCGCGTCGGCCAGCATGTCGGTGACATAGACCTTGCCCGACGCATCCGATGTCACGTCGTTGAGGAAGACGGCGCCAGGCACATCGATGGTCGAGACGAGCTTGCCGCTGGCGAGATCGACGATGCGCACCTTGGTGATGTCGGCCACGTAGAGTTTGCTGCCAGAAATCGCCGAGCCCTTCGGCGCGTCCATGCCGTCGGTCCAGTGCCGGCTAACGATCTTGCCGTCCAGCGACAGCACCGAGAGATAACCGTTGCCGTCGGCCTCGCCGGGATTGCCGACGATGTTGGAGACGATGATGCGGTTGTTGGCGACGTCGAACAGCGCCGATTCCGGCTGCTGGAAGCCCGAGGCGGGCCAGAGTTCGCCGGCCTGCGCGGCAGGCGTGATGCTGATGGTGGCGAGAAACACCGAGGTGATGATAGTTTTCATGGCCAGGTCTCCTGTGATGACGAGCGGAGAGCTAGAGATTTCGATACTTTTCTGGAAGGCTGATTGCCGCTAGTATCGAAACTCGATACCAAATCGCGAGAAAAGAGAGCATTCCATGAATGGCCTGATCTTCGAGGCGCTGAAGCGAACGCTGAAGGCCAAGGGCGTCACCTATCGCGACCTTGCCGAGCGAATGGGCGTTTCCGAGCCGACGGTGAAGCGCATCTTTCATGAGCGCAACTGCAAGCTCGACCGGCTGGTGGAGATCTGTGCTGCCGCCGGCGTCGAGCTGGAGAACGTGCTGGGGTCGATGAACAGGGGACCTGGGCCGATCAACCGCATCGCGCCGGAGATCGAACGCAAGCTCGCGGGACGGCCGGCGCTGCTGTTCATCTTCGTCATGCTGTCGGAAAAATTCACGCCCGAAGGCGTCATGCGCTCGCAAGGCCTGAGCGAAGCCTCGATGTTCCTCTATCTGCGCGATCTCGAAGCGCTTGGCCTGATCGCGCTGGGCAGCGGGCTGTCGGCGCGGCTGCTGGTCGACACACCTATACAGTGGAATTTCGAAGGGCCGTTGCGACCATTGTTCGAGATGACCAACAAGAATTTCATCGGCTGGGCGATCACCCATCTGGAGCGGGAGGCGACCTTCGTCTCATTCTCGCGGCGGATGCGGCCGGAGACGGCGGAGATGGTGAAGCGCGAGGCTGAAGAGCTGGCCGAGCGCGTCAAACTGCTCGCCCATCACGACCAGCACACGACGCCGGAGGACGGGCTGACCGGCTACAAATGGACGTTTGCATTCGGCGCAACGCCGTTTCCCGCAATCATGCCGATCGGCCCGCACCCCAGGGATGCCGGAGCGTCCGACCGGCCCGCCGCTCCTGCAAAGGGGCGCCGTCCGTTGCCGGCCTGACGCGTTTCAAAAATGAAATTATGATAGAATTCGCACACTGATTTGCCAGGCTGCAGAGAGCGGGTTTGCCGAATGCGTGACACGTCCCCCATGAAATCGAAGTGATCCCATGCCGACCGCGCCAACACTTGAACTTCGCCGCTTTTCGCGCCTGAAAAACTTGCGGGAGCGCGCAGAACGCCAGGGGGCTGCCTTGCAGTTCTGGGCGCGTACGGCATCGCTATCCGCGATCGCCTGCTTCTTTTCTTTGATCAGCCGCTGGGATGCCTCGCTGCTCTTCGTGCTGGCGGGCCTCGTGATGTTCCAGCTCGTCGGCCTGATCCAGTTTCTCTTTGCGCGCCGTCGCACGGCGCCATGGTGGATCGGTTACCTCGTCGGTACGCTGGACATCATCCTGTTGACCGTTCTTCTGATAACGCCCAACCCGTTTTCGCTGGAGGTCGCGCCGGCCGCGATGCAACTGCGCGAGGGCAGCTTCAAATTCCTGCTGATTTTCGTGTGCCTTGGCGCGCTGACCCTTTCGACGCGACTGGCGCTCTATCTCGGCGTGCTCGCGGCCCTGACGTGGACGATCGGCGTGGGATGGGTGATCTTTCATGAGGGGACCGTCATTCCGGCGACGAACCTCTATTCGCTGCCGCTGACAGAGCGGCTGAACCTTTATCTCAACCCCAATTTCGTCGACACATTCGCGCAGGCGACCAACGTGTTGGTCGTGCTGATTATCGGCGCGATCATGGCGCTGGTCGTCTCTCGTTCCCGACATTTGTCGGAAGACTATGTCAAGGCAGAGCGCGCCCGCGCCAATCTCGCCCGGCATTTTTCGCCCAATGTCGTCGACCAGCTGGCCACGGATGACGAGCCCTTCGGCCCGGTCCGCCGGCAGGAGATTGCGGTGCTGTTCGCCGACATCGTCGGCTTCACGCATTATTCCGAGGATCATCCGGCCGAAGCCGTGTTCGAACTTCTGCGTCAGTTCCACCGTCGCATGGAGCAGGTCGTTTTCGACCACCATGGCACCGTCGACAATTATATCGGCGATTGCATCATGGCGACATTCGGGGTTCCGCAAGCCAGCCATAACGACGCGACAAGGGCCATCCAGTGTGCTGAAGCGATGATCGCCACTCTCGAAGACTGGAATGTCCAGCGCGTGTCCAGGGGATATCCGCAGTTGGACGTTCGGATCGGCGTCCAATATGGCGCGGTCGTGCTCGGCGCGGTCGGCAGCGAGCGCAATCTGTCCTTCGCGGTGGTGGGCGACACCGTCAACGTCGCCAGCCGTTTGCAGGCGCTCTGCCGTGAGCTTCAGGCGAATATTTGCTTTGGGTCACGACTGATCGAGGCCGCGAAGGCGGAATCGCCCGCGACACAGTTGAATGCGCGCGATCATGGACCGGTGAGCATCCGCGGACGGGACGAACCGGTCCATGTCTGGGTCGAACACAGAGCCGAGAACCAGGGCGCTATTGCGGTTTCGGCGTGACGTAGGCCGAAAGCCATCATTTGTCCGAGGCGATTGCTTCAGCCTTTGCGGCTGCGGCGTCTGTGTTTGCCTTGTCGTCCCACACCATCTGCCGGTAGTCGAAACCATATTCCAGCGTCGGTTTGACGATGCGGAAGAAGGGCGAAAGGTCGAAATCGCGCGGCGTGTAGAGCGAGTGGTGGCGGATGTGCAGGATTTCGCGGCGCGAATAGTTCGACTGCGCCGAGGCGCGGCCGGGTGCGCGGGTGATCTCGGGCAGGATCGGGTAGCGGATCTCGCCATAGGCCTCGGCAATCAGCGTCGAACAGATGGCGCGCGTCGGATCGCCGGAGCCGAAGGCCAGCATGCGGCGACGCCAGCGCACCGGCACCGGCGGCGCCGGCAGGAAAAAGCGCAGCATGTCGAAAATGTTCTTGAGATCGTATTTCAGGCCGAGCTTGCCGATCATGAAGGCGACGACATGGTCGCGATCTTCCGGCGCCAGCCCGCTCGCCCGGCAGATGCGGGTGTTGTAGGTGCGGTAGCGCGACAATGGCACGGCGACACAGCCTTCGCCGAGCGTCACCTCGATCAGCCGGGGACGTTCCGACCCGTCCTGCGGTTCAGGCAAGGCATCGCCGACATAGAAGGCGGCATGCGACCAGGTCGACTGGGTGAGGTACTTGATTGCCGCCGAAATCTTCTGGTTGCCCTCGATGAGCAGGATGTCGCCGGGTTCGAGCGTGCGCCGCAACGTCTCGGCATCGGATGGCGTGTAGGGCTCATAGCCCGAGGATTCGTCCTGCAGCCGGCCGGCAAGCCAGCGGCCAAGGCGGTCAAGCAGCGTGTCGCCAGGTGCAGTCATGGTAGAGCGTGACTAGCACGGGGTGGCGGGCGAGGGCCAGCGGTGGCGGCGCGTCTTACCTCCTCCCCTTGTGGGAGAAGGTGGATCGGCGCGCTAGCGCCGAGACGGATGAGGNNCACAAGGGGAGAAGGAAAGGGCACCAGCGTCAGCCGACCGTCGCGTTAGCGTCTTCCAGGGGTGCCGGGCCGGCGAGGTCGTCGCGCGCATTGCGGGCGAGCTTCTTCGTCGAGCGCTTGGGGCTGTCGCCGAACAGTTCGGCCGCAGCAGTAAGACAGCTCTTCTTCAGGCTCTTTTCCGAGCGCTTCAAAAGCTGGCCGAGAAGCTTCGTGTCCAGCGCATCGCCGAGCGGTTCGCCGTCGGCTTCGAGCAGCGCGCGCATAACGAAGACGTCGTGCAGTTCGCCGAGCTTTTCGCCGAGTTCGTCGACCGCCTTGCGCCGCACCTTGATCGGCGTCGGCCACAGCCGGCCAAGCAGCGACAGATGCATCGAGTGGGTCTTGGCAGCCTTGCGCAGATCGTGAAAATCCTCCGCCTCACCGCGCGATCCGGCCTTGTCCAGCGCCTTCCTGGCGCGGCGCAAGGTCTTGCGGGCGCCGTCGGCAAGCACGTCGGCGGCATGCTCCGGCAAATCGGGGAGCAGCAGCCGCTCTATCCTGATCAGGCCTTCCTCGCAGGCGGCGGTGGCTGCACCAATGGCGGCGTCGAGACCGGCGCCGGCATGGATTTCATGTTGACGGGTGATCAACCGGTCGCGCACGCTGTCGAGGCCGCCGCCGGCTACCTGTTCGGGAAAGGCCGCCGCCAGCCGGTCGATGGTCTCGACCAGAGCGGTCGCCTCGCGCGGGCCGGCAAGCAGGGCGGCGACCTGGCGGTAGCACTGGTTTTCGGTCTGGCAGAACGTTTCGTTTCCGGAATGGACGAGGCGCAGCAAGGCGCGCGCGCTCTTCAGCCGCTTGCGGCATTTGTGCAGCGCCTGCTCCGGCCGGTCGCGCGCGGCGGCCAGATGGGCAAGCGCCTTGCCGATCTCCTCGCCAAGGATACGCCTGACCTCGGCGGTCAGCGGCAGGCGCGGGTCGATGCGAAAGCTCATGCGGCGATCTCCGGAATCCCCCTAGAGCATGATGCCGAAAAGTGTGAAGCGGTTTTCGGACGACATCATGCTCTATCTCCTTTTGATTTAGAGCCGGATACCGATTTTGGGTCGACTTGACCCAAAATCATCCGGCTCTAGGGCGAGCGACGCGTTGTAAAACCTCTGCTCGCCGGTCACTTCGCGGCCGAGCCAATCAGGCAGCATGTCGTCTGGTACATCCTCCGGCGTCTCAAGCTCAGCCACCACAAGGCCGGCAAGAATCCCGCCGAAAACATCAACTTCATAGAGATAGCCGCGATGCCTAACATGGTGGCGTGTCTTCTCGATGACATGTCCGATGGCGAAGGCCAGCATCTCCTCGGCATCGGCCAGAGGGATTTCATACTCGTATTCGTCGCGCTCGCGGATCTTGCTGCCGAATTTGAGCGTCAGTTTCGCCGAGGTGCCGTCGCTGATGCGCACGCGCACGGTGCGGCCGGGGGCTGCGGCAAGGTAGAACTGGCGAATGCGGATATCCGCCTCGGCCAATTCTAGCCATTCGGCGCTGGAGACCAGGAATTTGCGTTCGACTTCCTTGCCCATGGCCGCGCACTAAAGCGTCTGCGGCCCGACATGGCAAGTCGCCGCAGAGAATCAATTTGACTTTAATCAATCGATTGATTAAACCACTCGGCATGATCAAATCCGCACCCGATAAAATGCCTCGCCAGGAGACATCGCCCGCAGAGCAGACGCGCGCCGCACTGGTGCTGGCGGCGCTCAAACTGTTCGGACGGCAGGGCTTCGACGGCACCTCGACGCGCGAGATCGCGGCTGAGGCCAAGGCCAATATCGGCTCCATCGCCTATCATTTCGGCGGCAAGGAGGGGCTGCGCAATGCTGCCGCCGACCATATCGTCGAAACCATCCAGGCAATCGCCGGACAAGCAATCGGGCCGGCGCAGGCGCCGGCTCCGCCTACTCCTGAGGCTGCCCGGGCGCAATTGTTCGCCGTGCTGGAACGCATGGTGGGGTTCATCGTCGCCAGCCCCCAGGCCGGCGAGATCGTACAATTCGTACTTCGCGAGCTATCGCATCCCACGGCAGCCCTCGATCGCATCTATGCCGGCGTGTTCGAGCCGACGCATCGGCGGCTCTGCCAAATCTGGGAACAGGCTACCGGCGAGGCGGCCGAAAGCGAGGCCACCAAGCTCACCGTGTTCACGCTGATCGGCCAGGTCATCTATTTCCGCATCGGCCGCGAGGCGGTGATGCGCCGGATGGGCTGGCGCGAAATCGGCAATGCCGAGGCCGCCAAGGTGGTGACGGCGGTCACCGGCAATCTCGGCGCCATATTGGCGGCCCGCAATCCAGCCGCCCGCAAGGAGGGCAAATCATGAGTTTCCTCTGTTCCTTGCCGCTCGCGGCCCAGCTGTTCGGCGCCTGCGCGCCGGCGGCACCGCTCGCCGTCGGCTATGTCGAGGGCGACTACGTGCTGCTGGCGCCGATCGAGGTGGCGCAAGTCGAGACGGTCGCGGTCAAGCGCGGCGACCGTGTCGTATCAGGCACGCCAGTGGTGACGCTGGAAAGCGCCGACGCGAAGATCGCCGTCGCCCAGGCTGAAGCGGCGCTCGCCCAGGCGCAGGCGCAACTGGCCGATCTGCAGATCGGCAAGCGGCCGGAAGAGATTGCCGTGCTGAAAGCCGAGGTGGACATGGCCAAGGCGCAGGCCACCGACGCCAAGCGCAAATATGATCGCGCCGCCGACCTGTTCAAGCGCGGCGCCGGCACGCAGGCCGATTACGACACCGCCGCCGCGACGCTGGAAACCGCCAATGCGCAGGTCGGCCAGGCGCAAGCCAATCTCGCGGTGGGCGGCCTGCCGGCGCGCGCCGAGACGATCAAGGCGGCAGACAACCAGGTCAGCCAAGCGCAGTCGGCGCTGGAGCAGGCGCAGTGGCGGCTGTCGAAGCGGGTGCTGGCTGCACCTTCGCCCGGCCGCGTCAATGATGTCATCCGCAATCCCGGCGACACTGCAGGGCCGACCGCGCCGGTGATTTCGATGCTGCCGGACGGCGCGGTGAAACTCAGCGTCTATGTCCCGGAAAGCGCCTTTTCCTCGATCAAGGTCGGCACGCTGCTGGCCGTCCATTGCGACGGCTGCGGGTCCGATGTGAAGGCGCGCGTCAGCTATGTCTCGCCCGACCCGGAATTTACCCCGCCCGTCATCTACTCCCTGGAGAACCGGCAGAAGCTGGTCTACCTCGTCGAGGCGCGGCCGGAGGGCGATGCGCAAGCGCTGCAGCCGGGGCAGATCGTCGATGTCGAACTGGCGGCCTCGGCACCATGAACGCCATCGACGTTCATGGCCTGGTCAAGCGTTTTGGCGACAAGACGGTCGTCGACCATGTGACGATTAGCGTGGCCGAAGGCGAGATCGTCGGCTTCCTCGGCCCCAACGGCTCCGGCAAGACGACGACCATCCGCATCATGTGCGGCCTCTTAACGCCCGACGAGGGTGAGGGGACGGTGCTGGGATTCAACATCCGCACCGAGTCGCTGAGGATCAAGCGCGAAGTCGGCTACATGACGCAGAAATTCTCGTTCTACGAGGATCTGACGATCGGCGAGAATCTCGAATTCGTGGCGCGGCTCTACCAGCTGAAGCCGGTGGAAGAGCATGTGGCGCGCACGCTGGAAGAGCTCGGCCTGACGACACGGCGCAACCAGCTCGCCGGCACGCTGTCCGGCGGCTGGAAGCAGCGGCTGGCACTGGCCGCCTGCATCATGCACAAGCCGAAGCTGCTGCTGCTCGACGAGCCGACCGCCGGGGTCGATCCGAAAGCGCGACGCGAGTTCTGGGACGAGATCCATCGCCTCGCCAGCGGTGGACTGACCGTGCTGGTGTCCACCCATTACATGGACGAGGCCGAGCGCTGCCACCGCATCTCCTACATCTCCTACGGCAAGATGCTGGCCACCGGCACCGTGGCCGATGTGGTGAAAAACGCCGGGCTGACCACCTTCGTGCTGCAGGGGCCGCGCCTCGACCAGGTCGCCGACGCGGTCAAGGATCGGCCGGGTGTCGACCAGGTGGCGCCGTTCGGCGCGACGCTGCATGTCGTCGGCTCCGACAAGGCAAAGCTCGAAAAGGCGCTGGCCGATGTCGAAAAGCAGCACAAGGGCGTCACCGTAAAGCCCGGCGAGACCAGCCTCGAGGATGTGTTCATCCAGTTCATGTCCGGTTCGAAGGACAATATGGCATGAACGGCATCTTCTCCTTCGCCAGGCTTGGCGCATTGCTGATCAAGGAATTCATCCAGATGCGGCGCGACCGCATCACCTTCGCCATGATGCTGGGCGTGCCGCTGGTCCAGCTGGTGCTGTTCGGCTACGCCATCAACAACGATCCGAAGAGCCTGCCGGCCGCCCTGGTGGCGACCAGCAGCGATCCTTACACGCGCGCCATTGTCGCGGCGCTGCAGACCACCGGCTATTACCGCTTCGACCATGTCGCGCAGAGCGCCGAGGAAGCCGAATTCCTGATGGCGCGCGGCGATGTCGCCTTCGTCGTCACCATTCCCGCCGATTTCGGCCGCCGGGTCGAGCGCGGCGACAATCCGCAGATTCTGATCGAGGCCGACGCCACCGATCCGTCTGTCGCCAGCGGCGCCATCTCGACGCTCGGCACCGTCGCCGGCCAGGCGCTGCTGCGCGCGCAAGGCATGCAGGAGGCAGCGGCCGAAGCATCCAAGGGCCAGCTCGATGTGGTCGTGCACCGGCGCTACAATCCGGAAGGCGTCTCGCAATACAACATTGTGCCCGGACTGCTCGGCGTCATCCTGCAGATGACGATGGTGATGATGACCTCGATCGCGCTGACGCGCGAGACCGAGCGCGGCACGATGGAAAATCTGCTCGCCATGCCGTCGAGCCCGCTCGAGATCATGATGGGCAAGGTGCTGCCCTATCTGGTGGTCGGCGGCGTCCAGGTGCTGGTGGTGCTGGCAGCATCGAAGCTTCTGTTTGCCATCCCGTTCACCGGGTCGATGACGCTGCTTCTGTCAGCCGTGCTGGTGTTCGTGCTGTCGCTGGTGCTGCTCGGCTACACCATCTCGACCATCGCCCGCACGCAGATGCAGGCCCTGCAGCTGACGTTCTTCTTCTTCCTGCCGTCGATCCTGCTGTCCGGCTTCATGTTCCCCTATCGCGGCATGCCGGGCTGGGCGCAGACCTTTGGCGAGATTTTCCCGCTGACGCATTTCCTGCGCATCACCCGCGCGGTGATGCTGAAGGGCGCGGAATTGCCGGCAGTGGCGAGCGAGATCACCTGGCTGGTCGGGTTCGTGGTGTTGTTTGCCGGTGTCGCACTGGTGCGGTTCAGGCGGACGCTCGATTAGACATTATGGGTTGAGCGATTTTGGACCGCTGACGAAGGCGCTGCCTCTGACATAAAACCGCAGCGGGCGGTCGGCGTCCTTGGTGATGCCGATGCGGATGCCTTGGCCGATGTCGCCGGCCTGATGCTCGTCGGCCGCCAGCCATAGCGGGCCTTGCCGGCAGAGATCGAGGCCATCGAGCGAGCGGTCGATGCGCAAGGCCTGGGCGAGCCGTCCCGGCCCGCGCGCCAGGTCGCGCAGGCGCTCGACACGCCGATTCTGCCGCATGATGGCAACGCCTTCCAGCGGCTCGAGCGCCCGGATCAGCACGCCGGTGCCGGTGCCCGCTCCTTCGCTCGAGACATTAAGCATCCAGGAGACGCCATAGGCGAGATAGACGTAAGCGTGCCCGGCCTCGAGAAACATCGAACGGTTGCGCGGCGTCATGCCGCGATAGCCGTGGCCTGCGGCATCGCCGGTGACATAGGCTTCGGTCTCGACGATGCGGCCGCTGACGACGCCTTCCGGCAGTTCCCGCACCACCAGCCTGCCGATGAGATAGCGGGCGAGAGCGGCGGTATCTTCCGGCAGGTCGGCGCGGGCGAGTGGGTGATGGCTGGCCATACCTATCGCTGCCCGGCCTTAGGGAAAGCCGCCCAATGGCGATCAAGAGCCGCTCTTGCGTCAGCGTCTGCCATGCGCTCGGCCGCTAGGTCCAAACTTCTGTTCCAGCAGGAAGATCATCTCGCGCGACACCCGCAAGCAGACAACCCCAACGAGGCTCCGTGGGCGCGGGCGTCTTACGAATCTCCTCAAGCGTCAATATCGCTCGTTTTTCTTCGCCATCGGGGAGCACCAGCCTGACGGATAGTCGGCGAGGCCCGCTGTATTCCGAAAGGAGCGGCCCCGGCATCACCAAAACGCCGCGTCCGGTAATTGTAAACACGTCCTCAACAGTGAGTAGGTGCTTCGCCATCGCGGTACTCTACCCAGCGGATGAGAGACTGCAACGGGTCAAGCTAGCGCCCAGCTAAGCCGCAGCCATGATCTCGGCATAGGTGCTGAAATCGACATTGCCGCCCGAAAGCACGACAGCCACGCATTTGCCCGACAGCTCGATCTCGCCCGAGGAAAGGGCTGCCAGCGCGACGCAGCCGCCTGGTTCGACCACCAACTTGAGATGAGCCATGGCGTCGCGCATCGCCTGTGCAGCTGCCTTGTCGGAGACGGCGATGGCGCCGGCGAGGTTTTTGCGGTTGATCTCGAAGGTGATGGCGCCGGGCTCCGCGGTGAGGATGGCATCGCAGATCGAGCTGTGGCCGGGTTCGTTGGAAACCCTTTTTCCCTCGATCAGCGAGCGGCGGGTATCGTCGAAATGCTCGGGCTCGACCGCCCACACCGCCGTGGCCGGAGAGGCATCCTTGACGGCAATCGAAATGCCGCTCGTCAGGCCGCCGCCGCCACAGGGTATGAGGACCGCGTCGAGACTGACGCCCAGCGCCTTGGCCTGGCGCATCAGTTCCAGCCCGATCGTGCCCTGTCCTGCGATGATGGCCGGATCGTCGAAGGGCGGCACCAGCACCATGCCTCTGTCCATATAGGGGCGCACCACGGTCATGCGGTCGTCGCGAAAGCGATCGAACGGCACCACTTCAGCGCCCATCTTGCGGACATTGGCGATCTTCATCGCCGGCGCGTCGGCAGGCATGGCGATGACCGCCTTGACGCCGAACATGGCGGCCGATGCGGCAACGCCTTGCGCATGGTTGCCTGAGGAGAAAGCGACGACGCCACGGCTGCGCTCTTTCTCACTCAGCGTCGACAATTTGTTGTAGGCGCCGCGGAACTTGAACGAGCCAGTGCGCTGCAGTGTCTCCGGCTTGAACAGGATGCGGCCGCCGAAGCGCTTGTTGAGCTCAGATGATTCGATCAAGGGCGTTTCGACGATCAGGCCGGAGAGCCGCGCGGCGGCGGCGTGGATGTCGGCGATGCCGGGAAGGGTGGTCATGGTGAGGTCCTGCACAGTGCGATCGCCATATGGTGCACGCAAAGGCGGGAGGCGTGCCAATGAAAAAATGTGACGGTTACAAGGTTGGTCACCACGGCGGGCAGTGCTGCCCCTCACCTGCCTGCCGGCATCCTCTCCCCGTATAGTGACGGGGAGAGGGGTCGCTCTCATAGATGATTTCGCCAATCTCCGGCGTTGCAGAGAAGTGCCGAGGCTACGGCCAGCCCTTTCTCCCCGTCACTATACGGGGAGAAATGCCCGGCAGGGCAATGAGGGGCGGCGCCGCGACGGCGATTAGGCTTACTTTCGCCGGTCACCCCAGCAGCGCCCTTTGCCTCTTCGCTCCGCCCGCCTTGCGCCAGGCATTGAACCGATGCGTGGCGGCGGCGAAGGATATCTTCATCTGCTGTGCCACGGAATAGCGCGACTTGCCGTCGTCGAACAGGCGGTAGCAGCATTCGACGCCCTCCTCGGTCAGCTTGCCGTCGGGGGCCTTGTTGTGCGGATTGGCGGGATCGAATTTTTCGACCTGCTGGTCGACCAGGCCTTTCAGCCGCTGCAGGTCGGCCTCGATGCTGGCGATGAGATCGAGGACGGGTTTCGGATCGAAGTGGGTGTGCGGCTTTGCCGTCATCTCTCGGAGACCTTTCGCTTTGGGTGTCGCCGAATATATAGGCGAACATTCACTGATAATGAAGCGCCTGCGACGGCATGGCGCTTCAACAATTCTTGACCGCGATTGACCGGAGAGCCGCCAACCCCTAGTTTAGAATAATTCTAAACTAGGGTGAATTCATCATGCTTTCCCGTGTCTTCGGCTTCGGCCGCCGCCCCTTTGAAACGCTATCGGAACAGGAGATTCTGGCGCTGGCGATTTCGTCCGAAGAGGATGACGGGCGCATCTACCGCGCCTATGCCGACGGGCTGGCTGAAAACTTTCCGCAATCGGCGAAAGTGTTCGAGGCGATGGCGCAGGAGGAAGACGGCCATCGCGACGCGCTGATCGAGCTTTACCGCAAGCGCTTTGGCGAGCGCATCACGCTGATCCGGCGCGAGCATGTGAAGGGCTATTACGAGCGCAAGCCCGACTGGCTGGTGCGGCCGCTCGGCATCGAGCATGTGCGCAGCCAGGCCGAGCAGATGGAGCGGCGCGCCTATCTCTTTTATGTCGAGGCGGCGAAGCGCACCAGCGACGCCTCGACCCGAAAACTGCTCGACGAGTTGGCGGCGGCCGAGCAGAGCCATGAGAAGTCGGCGCACCGGCTGGAACAGCAGCATGTGCCGGGCGCCGTCAAGGACGAGGAGGCAACCGCCGAGCAGCGCCAGTTCATTCTGACCTATGTTCAGCCGGGTCTGGCCGGGCTGATGGACGGCTCGGTGTCGACGCTGGCGCCGATCTTTGCCGCCGCCTTCGCCACCCACGACACCTGGCAGACGCTGCTGGTCGGCCTCGCCGCCTCGATCGGCGCCGGCATTTCGATGGGCTTTACCGAAGTCGCTTCCGACGACGGCAAATTGTCGGGGCGCGGCTCGCCGATCAAGCGGGGGCTTACCGTCGGCATCATGACGACGCTGGGCGGCCTCGGCCACGCGCTGCCTTACATCATCCCGCATTTCTGGACGGCAACCGCGGTGGCGGCCGTGGTGGTGTTCTTCGAATTGTGGGCCATTGCCTTCGTCCAGAACCGCTACATGCAGACCCCCTTCCTGCGCGCCGCGTTTCAGGTGGTGCTGGGTGGTGCGCTGGTGTTTGCGGCCGGCGTGCTGATCGGGAATGCGTGAGCGGCGACCTTTCCTTCCTCCCTTGTGGGGTGAGTAGCCGGTTCGCATAAGCGAATTCATCGTGTCAGTGGCACGATGAAAGGCCAGCGAACGCCGGGACGCTGCGGAGCAGCGGGGACCCGGCAGGTGGATCGGGCCACCACCCGGCCCTTCGCAGGCTCAGGGCGTTCGAAGCTCGAAAAGCCAAGCAATTGGCTTTTCGTTCGCTGCGCGAACCGCCTCTCACCCCACAAGGGGAGAAGGTGGAGCTTTACCCATTCACCGCCCGGCTATCCCCAGGTGCTTCATCCCTCTCGGTCAGCCCATAGTCGCGCACCACATGCGCGATCCTTAACCGGTAGCCGGCAAAGATACCGCCGCGGCCGGCCTGCTGCGCCTGCCGGTGCTCTTCTATATTGCGCCAGGCCTTCACCGCTTCCTCGTCGCGCCAGAAGGAGAGCGACAGGACGCGGTTGGGGTCGGCCAGGCTCTGGAAGCGTTCTATCGAAATGAAGCCATCGATACCGTCGAGCAGCGGCCTGAGTTCAGCGGCGATGCCGAGATAGGCATCGCGCTTGCCCTGCGCCGGTTGCACTTCGAAGATGACAGCGATCATGCTTCCTCCTTGACCGCGGTCTGGAACAGCTGCCGCGGTCCATGCGGCCCGGACACCAGCTTCAGGAAGATGCGGTCTTCTTTCAAGATGAACTTTTCGCGGCGCGCGAATTCGTAATTGGCCTTGCCCGCCGGATCGGCGGCGAGCCGGGCGCGGTAGGCTTCGTAGGCGGCCAGGCTGTCGATGTTGTAGGCGGCGTAGGCGGTGGTGGCCGAGCCCTCATGCGGGGCGTAGTAGCCGATCAAATCGGCGCCGCAGCGCGGAATGGCCTGACCCCAGGCCTTGGCATATTGCTCGAAGGCCGGCTTGCCGAACGGGTCGATCTCATAGCGGATGAAGCAGGTGATGGTCATCGTGATCTCCTTGGTTTCGCGTGAATAGTTCGAGCGGCGTCGAAACATTGTGCCGCCGGGTCTGCTAGGCAAAGTCTGGCGGTCAAGCCTGCCAGAAGGATTTTGCGCATTCGCGGCGCACATCCTCACGGGTCAGGCCGAGGTCGCGCAGCAGATGGTCGTCGATCTCGGCGAGGTCGAGCCGCTGCAGATGGCGGTCGTACCAGCGGGCAAGCAGCCGCCGCTGCAGCCAGGTGACGAACGGGAACGGTTGGCGGCCGGCGAGTGGGGCGGAAGCGGTTGGCATCGGCGTTCTCCTTGATCTCACCCGACATTAGTGATTATCTCGCAAGAATGCTTCGATGGAGACCTAACTATGCGTGAAGGACCTGACATCGCCCGCATCGCCAGCCTGGTCGGCGATCCGGCGCGGGCAAACATGCTGAATGCGCTGATGGGCGGCACGGCTTTGACGGCCAGCGAACTGGCGCTGGAGGCCGGCGTGTCGCTGCCGACGGCGTCCTCGCATCTGTCGAAGCTGATGGAGGGTGGGCTGCTGACCTTGGCGAGCCAGGGGCGGCATCGCTATTACGGTCTCGCCGGGCCGCAGGTGGCGGGGATGATCGAGGCCATCACCGGCGTGGCGGAAGCGGTTGGCCCCAAGCGCGTGCGGCCGGGTCCGCGCGACGGCGCCATGCGCGTCGCCCGCGTCTGCTACGACCACCTTGCCGGCGAACAGGCGGTGGCGATGCTGGACCGCCTCGTCGCGCGCGACATCCTGCTGCGCGACGACAACGAGATCAGGCTCGGCCCGTCGGCGGCGTCGCATTTTTCGGCCATCGGCATCGATGTCGGCGCCAAGCCACGCCGGCCCGTCTGCCGCGCCTGCCTCGACTGGAGCGTGCGCCGCTCGCACCTCGCCGGCACGCTGGGCGCGGCAATTCTCGACAAGATCCTGTCGGAGAAGTGGGCAAGGCGGGAGAAGGATAGTCGGGCGGTGGTGTTTTCACCGGTGGGGAAGGTGGCGTTTGAGCGGGTGTTTCTGGCTTAGTTTTCTGGTGGCAATCTCGCAATGTCGGCAGGACAAAGCGGGGTGTGACGGAACGCTACGTTTGTGAACGTGTTCGCGGCCCTCACCCCCGCTTCAACACCTTTCCTTGGCTGAAAAAATCCGCCCACGGATCGGCCTTCTCCAACTGCTTCAGCGTCGTCTTGTCGCCGATCGGAAACGCATTCGGCGCCAATCCCGCTTCCACCTCCGCCCACGTCACCGGGATCGATACCGTTGCGCCCTTCTTGGCGCGCGACGAGTAGGGCGCGACCGTCGTCGAACCCCGGCCATTGCGCAGATAGTCGACGAAGATTTTCCCCGTGCGCGCCTTCTTCGACAGCGTCGCGGTGTAGCGGTCGGGCGCGCCCTGCTCCAGCGCCTTGGCGAAATCATGCGAGAAGGTTTTGACCGCCTCCCAATCCGCCGACGGTTTCAGCGGCACCAGCACGTGATAGCCCTTGCCGCCCGACGGTTTGACGAAGTTGGGCAGCGACAATTCGTTGAGCTTGCCCCTGATGTCGAGCGCGGCCTGGCGCACCGCCTTGACGTCGACGCCTTCGTCGGGATCGAGATCGAAGATAATCTGGTCCGGCTTTTCCAATTCGTCGATCTGGCAGCCCCAGATGTGAACCTCGACCACACCATATTGAACCAGAGCGGCAAGGCCGTCGAAATCCCGGATGAACAGGATTTCCTCGCCGTCGGTCGGGTCCTTCATGCGGGCGATCTTGTCGCTCATGCCAGCCGAAGCGTGTTTCTGGAAGAAGCGCGGGCCGCCAATGCCGTCCGGCGCCCTGACCAGGCTGAGCGGCCGGTTGACGACGAACTGTTCCATGCGCGGCCAGACCAGCGCGTAGTGCTCGAGCAGAGCTTGCTTGGAGATTTTTTCCTCGGGCCACAGCAGCTTTTCGGGGTGGGACAGTTTCACGCTGGTGGTCATCGCCCCAGCCTTTGTCCCGGCAGCTTTACCGGCGCTGCTTGCCGCCAGCTTTGCCTTGCCAGCCGCTTTCGATGGCTTTTCCTGCACGACATCCTCCGCCGGCTTGTCCTCGCGCAGTCCCTGGAACGACGCGTGGCGTATTATACGGTCGGAGGTCCAACTGCGGAACTCCACTTCGCCGACAAGTTCTGGAACAACCCAGACCAGGCCCTTGCCCTTCGGCACGGTGGCGGCGAAAGGCGATGAGTTTGCCTTCAGCGCATCGAGCTTTTTCTTCAGATCGGTGGCGCCCTTGACCGAGAAACCGGTGCCGACGCGGCCGGCATAATGCAGCTTGCCGTCCTCGTGATAGCCAACCAGCAGCGAGCGCAGGCCGCGCCCGGTCTTCTCCGACGGCAGATAGCCGCCGATGACGAATTCCTGGCGCGCCGTGCATTTCGACTTCACCCAAGCCGGGCCGCGGCCGCTGCGGTAGGTTGCGTCGACGCGCTTGGAGACGATGCCTTCCAGTCCCATGCGGCAGGCATGCTGCAGCATGATCTTGCCGGGCTCGGCAAAATGGTCGCTGAAGCGGACGGCGGCATTTTCGGCCGGCTCGCCAAGCAGCTCCTGCAGTGCCTGCTTGCGTTCGACCAGCGGCTCGGCGCGCAGATCCTTGCCGTCGAGCCGCATCATGTCGAACACGTAGTAGGTGAAACGGTTGGTGCGATTGGCGGACAGATCCTGCTGCAGCAGCGCGAAGGACGAAATGCCGCTGTCGGCGAGAACGACGATCTCGCCGTCGATGATCGCGTCGCTGCATTTCAGCTGGGCCAGTTCAGCCACGATCTCCGGACCGAATTTCTCCGTCCAGTCGAGGCCGGTGCGGGTCAGCAGTCGCATTTCGGTGCCGGCGATCTGCGCCTGCATGCGATAGCCGTCGAATTTGACCTCGTGCAGCCAGTCCTTGCCGGGCGGCGCCTCGCGCTCCAGCGTCGCCAGTTGCGGCTCGATGAAATCGAGACGCTTGCCGGCTTTCGCCTTGCTGGAGGCAGGCTTGTTGGAGTGCCAGACTTTTGGCTTCTTGCGGTCAGCGGTCTTGCCCTCCGCGACCTGTTCGATGGTCAGGCCCGACTTCACCGATTTCGGTGCGTCCTTCAGAATATCCTCGCCGGGGCGGGCGGCGGCATCGTCGGATTTGATCAGCAGCCAGTTGTCGCGCTTCTCACCCGCGCGCGGTTTCAGCCTGACGAGGTGCCATAGGCCGTTCAGCTTCTTTCCCTTCAGCTCGAAGGATATATGCCCCTTCTTCATCGCCTTGGCGGGGTCGATCTCGGGCGTCCATGTGCCTTCGTCCCAGACGATGACCGTGCCGCCACCATACTCGCCCTTGGGGATGGTGCCTTCGAAGCCGGCATAGTCGATCGGGTGATCCTCGACATGCACGGCCAGACGCTTTTCGTGCGGGTCGAGGCTCGGGCCACGCGTCACTGCCCAGCTCCACAACACGCCGTCATGCTCGAGACGGAAATCATAGTGCAGCCTGGTCGCGTCGTGTTTCTGGATGACGAAAATGCCGCCGGCCTGCTTGCCGCGCGTGACCTTGCCGGCCGGCTCGGCCGTCTTCTTGAAATCGCGCTTGGACTGATATTGTTCGAGGCCGGCCATAGCGCTCACGCCGACTTGCGCTTGGGCGCTGCGGCTTTCGCCTTGCCGCTCTTAGCTGCCGGCTTGGCCTTCTTCGCCGGGGCTTTCGCCGCGCCGCCATCAGACAGACTCTTCTTCAGCGCGTCGAACAGATTGACGACATTGGACGGCTTGGGCGCTGCCTGCGCCTTTGGCGCCTTCTTGCCGGCCTTCTTGGCGCGGATCAGTTCGAGCAGCGCATCCTCATATTTGTCGTCGAACTTCGACGGATCGAACTTGGCTTTCTTCTTGTCGATGATCAGTTCGGCCAGATCGGTCATCTCCTGGTCGGTCTTCACCGCCTTGATGTCGCCGAAGACGGTGTCGGGCTGTCGCACCGTGTTGTCATAACGCAAGGTAGTCAACACCATGCCCTTGCCGAGCGGTTCGATGACCACCGGGCGCTCGCGGCTGTAGAGCACGATGCGCGCCAGCCCGGCCATCTTCTTGCCGGCCATGGCATCGCGGATGACGGCAAAGGCCTCCTCCGACACCTTGTCGGCCGGCGCGACATAATAGGGCGTGTCGAGGTAGATCTGCTGGATCGAGGCTTTGTCGACGAAGCCGTCCAGCGCCATGGTGTGCGAGGATTCGATCTGCACCGAAGCGATCTCGTCTTCCTCGATGTGGACGAAGTCGCCGTCATCGAGTTCGTAGCCCTTGATCTCATTGCCCTCGTCGAGCGGCTTGCCGGTCTCGGCATCGACATAGATGCGCTTGACCGTGTTGCCGGTCTTGCGGTTGAGCACCCGGAACGAGACCTTTTCGGTATGGGTGACGACGTTGGTCAGTTCGACGGCGCAGGTGACCAGCGACAGTTTCAGATAGCCCTTCCAGGCGGGGCGGGGTGCCATGGCGAAACTCCTGCGCGATGCGGTTCAATCGAGAACGAGCAAGGTCCGTTCCGGTTCCGGCGGCGCTGGTGGCGGGGCTGACTACGCCAGCCGGAAGGGGGAATGAAAATTTCGCCGCGGCGGCGAAGATTGAAACAGAAGCGCGCCCAAGCGACATCGAAGCGAAACATATGTGATGCAAAAGTCACATTGGCCGGAATGGGTGCAAAAGGCGCTGAAAGACCCCGAAACTGCCGCATTCCGGCCACGAAGCATCGAGTTTTCGACCAAAGATTAACATCGTGTTCACCGACTATTCACGCCTCGACGCTATGATGCCCGCAATCGGACGGGACATCCGAAAATCGGGACAGGGACTGACTAAAATGAAATTCTGGGGCCACATCGCCGGCTACGCCGCCGCCATCCGCGAGTTCGTCGCGCCGACCTATCGGCCGGAGCGCTATTACATGCGCGGCCCGGGCCCGGCCTGCGCTCGTCGCGGCGGCTCGCTCGGCGCGCATTGATCATGACCTTCGAAACGCGTCACGACAGCCGGATTTGCCGGCCGGCCACCGATCCCCGTGCAACCACCTATCGCGCCGAGCGCCCCGCGCTGGCCGCAAGAGGTCGTGCGACAACGCCACGGCTTTGATCCCGCCGCCGGCAGGCTTAGTGTTGAGAAACACAAGCTGCCGGATGTCCCGTGAAACCTCCTCCTGAACCCTTCGATGCCAGCCAGCCGTTGATCGTCTTCGACGGCGTCTGTGTGCTGTGCTCGGGCTTCGTGCGAACGGTGGTCCGGCTCGACCGCAGAAGCCGCTTCCGCTTCGCCACCGCGCAGTCGCCCTTCGGCGAGGCGCTGTTCCACAAATACGGCCTGCGCACCGAGAGTTACGAGACCAATCTGGTCATCGTCGGCGGCGCGCCTTTCATGCGGCTGGACAGTCTCATTGCGGTGGCGAGCGAACTCGGCTGGCCGTGGCGAGCGGCGAAGATCCTGCTGCTTCTGCCACGCCCGCTGCGCGACTGGCTCTACGAACGCATCGCCAAAAACCGCTACGCCATCTTCGGCCGCAAGGACAGTTGCGAAATCCCGTCCGCCGCGATGCGGGCGCGAATGGTTGATTGATGCATGTCGCCCCAGACGTGACCTCGGTTCTGGGAAAACGACAGGCATGGAGGCAATAGCGCGATGAAGCTTCTGGTCGTCGGTGGCTATGGCATTTTCGGCGGCCGCATCGTGCAGCTGCTGCAAAACGAGCCGCGCCTGACCCTGATCGTTGCCGGACGCTCGCTGGCCAAGGCAGAGGCCTGGTGCAAAACCCGCACCGGCGCGGCGGCCCAGATGGTACCGATTGCGTTCGATCGCGATGGCGACCTCTCAGCACAGCTCTCCGTGCTCGGGCCCGATTGCGTCGTCGATGCCAGCGGCCCGTTCCAGGCCTATGGCGCGGGACGCTACCGGCTGATCGAGGCCTGCATTGCGCAAGGCGTGCATTATCTCGACCTCGCCGACGGGTCGGATTTCGTCGCCGGCATCAGTGATTTCGATGCGGCGGCCAAGCAGGCAGGGCTGTTTGTGCTGTCGGGCGTGTCGAGTTTCCCGGTGCTGACGGCAGCGGTCGTGCGCCGTCTCGCCACCGGCATGGCGCGGGTCGACACGATTCGGGGCGGCATTGCGCCGTCTCCCTATGCCGGTGTCGGCGAAAACGTCATCCGCGCCATCGCGGGTTACGCCGGCCAGCCCGTCGAGCTGGTGCGCGACGGCGTGAAAGTGCAGGGCCATCCGCTCACCAAGCAGATGCGCTTCACGATCGCGCCTCCCGGCAAGGTGCCGCTGAAAAGCACGCTGTTTTCGCTGTTCGACGTGCCGGACCTGCGCGCTCTGGCGGACCTATGGCCCGAGGCCAAAACCATCTGGATGGGCGCCGGACCGGTTCCCGAGAGCCTGCACCGCGCGCTGATCGGGTTTGCCTGGCTGGTGCGAATCGGGCTGTTGCGGTCGCTGTCACCGCTGGCGCCGCTGATGCATTGGGCGTCGAACCGGCTGCGCTGGGGCGAACATCGCGGCGGCATGTTCGTCGAGGTGGAAGGGACAGGAGCAGCCGGCGAACCAGTCAGGCGTTCCTGGCACCTTTTGGCCGAAGGCGATGACGGGCCGTTTATTCCGGCGATGGCGGTCGAGGCGCTGATGCGCAAGACGCTGGATGGACAAGCGCCGGCGCCGGGAGCACGAGCGGCCGTGCGCGACCTTGAGCTCGAAGACTATGAGGCGCTGTTTGCCAGCAAGACGATCCATACCGGCTTCAGGGACCAGGCCGCCGACACCGGAAAACCGCTTTACAAGCGTGTGGCCGGCGACGCCTGGCCGGACCTGCCCGAGGAAATTCGCGCCATGCATGATGGCCTGGGAATGGCTGAGGGCCGCGCCAGCGTCGAGCGTGGCGACGGCATGCTTAGCCGGCTTGCTGCCTGGCTGGTCGGCTTTCCTCCAGCCGGCGCTGATGTCCCGGTGCGTGTCTGTTTCAAGACCGGCAAAGCCGGCGAGGTGTGGACGCGAACATTCGGTACGCACACTTTCTCCAGCTGTCAGTTTGCCGGCCGTGGCCGGTCACAGCAGCTGCTGTGCGAGCGCTTCGGCCTGCTGAGCTTCGCCACGGCGCTCGTGGTGGAGCCGGGAAAACTGTCGCTTGTGCTGCGCCGCTGGAGCTTTCTCGGCTTGCCTTTGCCGATGTGGCTCTGCCCGCGCTCAGCATCCTATGAGTACGTCGAGGACGGCCGCTTCCGCTTCCATGTCGAGATTTCGCACCCCTTCACCGGACTGATCGTGCGCTATCGCGGCTGGCTCGTGCCGGAAGCCTGATCGATGTTGCGGCCTGCGTGACCGATGGTACCGCCCGGCGCGACCCACACCCTTGCGGAAATTCGTGGTGAGGACGAAAGTTTTTCTCGGCGTCTGTCGAAATTGGGCATGGCCACACGACATACGTCCGGCACGCAACGACGCGGCCTTCTAACCACGGGAGAAGACCCATGCGATACATACTTTTGATCAACAGCGACGAAGCCGCGATGGCGAAGATGCCGATCGAGCAGGCCCAGCAGATGAGCGCGGCCTATGCCGCCTATACCGAAGCGTTGAAGAAATCCGGCGCATGGCTCGCCGGCGAACGACTGCGCCCGACCCAGGCGACCACCTCGGTGCGGATTGCCGACGGCAAGACCAATGTGATCGACGGCCCCTATGCCGACACCAAGGAACAGCTTGCCGGCTTTTACATGATCGAGGCGGCCGACATCGACACCGCCATCGACTGGGCGGCGCGCTGCCCGGCGGCCAGCGTCGGCACCGTCGAGTTGCGGCCGATCTGGGAAATGGCCGACTACATGCCCAAGAAATGACAAGGTGATGGACAGTCGCCCGGATATCGCACGGGCGGCGGCCGAAGTTGCCGCCCGCCAGAGCTACGGCAAGCTCGTCGCCTATCTCGCCGCCAAGAGCCGCGACGTGGCCGGCGCCGAGGACGCGCTGGCTGAGGCCTTTGCCGCAGCCCTTGAGCGCTGGCCGCAGACCGGCGTGCCCGAAAAGCCGGAAGCATGGTTGGTGGCCGTGGCGCGGCGGCGGCGCGTCGACGCGGTGCGCCGGCGACTGACCAGCGAGGCCGGCCGCGACCATCTCAAGCTGATCGCCGAAGAGATGGAGGCAAGTGTGGAAAAACAGAACCTGCCCGACGAGCGACTGCGGCTGATGTTTGCCTGCGCCCACCCGGCGATCGAGGCCGGCGTGCGGGCGCCGCTGATCCTGCAGACCATTCTGGGCTTCGACGCCGCGACGATCGCATCGGCCTTCCTGGTGTCGCCGGCGACGATGGGCCAGCGCCTGGTGCGCGCCAAGAGCCGCATTCGCGAGATCGGCATTCCGTTCCGCGTGCCGGAGCGGGCCGAGCTCGGCGAGCGGCTGGACACGGTGCTGGAGGCGATCTATGCCGCCTTCGCCGAAGGCTGGACCGACCCGGCCGGCACGGAGACGCGCAGGCGCAACCTAGCTACGGAAGGCATTTGGCTCGGGCAGCTGGTGGCGTCGCTGATGCCGGACGAACCGGAAGCGCTCGGCCTGCTGGCGCTGATGCTGTTTGCCGAGGCGCGGCGCGGCGCGCGGCGCAATGCGGCCGGCGACTATGTGCCGCTCGCCGAACAGGATTGCCGGCTTTGGGATCACTCGCTGATCGACGAGGCCGAGGCGCTGCTCGGCCGCGCCGCCACCAAGGGTGTCATTGGCCGCTACCAGCTCGAAGCGGCGGTGCAGTCGGTGCACGCGACGCGGCGGCGGACCGGCCGGACCGACTGGGCTGCGATCCGTAATTTCTACGATGCGCTGTCGACGATTGCCGGCTCTCCGGTGATATCGATCAACCGGGCCGTGGCGATCGCCGAAGCCGAAGGCGCTGCGGCCGGACTGGCGGCGCTTTACGTGCTGGGTGACGACAAGCGGCTCAACGACTATCAGCCCTACTGGGCCGCCCGCGCTGGCCTGCTGGCCAGACTCGGCAACGCGGCGCAAGCGGTCGAAGCCTATGACCGCGCGATCGGTCTCGAACGCGACCCGGCCGTGCGCCGCTTCCTGCAGGCGAAACGGGCGGCATTGCGAAATTGAGCGCCGCTCAACCCGGCCACATCTCATGCGTTGTGTTGAGCCGCTTCATCAGCGGGTGCGCGCGCAACGCCGCCCATAGACGTTCGATGTTTGGCCAGCCGGCCCGCGCCCTGTCCATATCCGGATGCCAGGCGACCAGCATGACGAGATAGATGTCGGCCAGCGACATCGCGTCGCCGATCATCCAGTCGCGCCCCTCAAGTGCTGCATCGACAATGGCGAAGCCACGGTCCATCTCGGCAATGGCTGCCTGCTTGACGGCTTTCTTGCCGTCGGCATCGGTGGTGTAGCGATGGGCGTAGTAGAGGCGCAGAATGGCGGGATAGAGCACCGACGACATGAACGCCATCCAGCGCAGGAAAGCGGCGCGATCCGGCGAACCAGTGGCCGGCGCCAGGCCCGCCTCCGGGTGACGCTCGGCAAGCAGGATGCAGATCGCCGCCGATTCGGTAATCGACTGACCGCTGGGTAAGGTCAGCACCGGAACCTGGTTTAGCGGGCTGATGTCGAGAAAGGCTTGGTCCGGCGGGTCCTGCTTCGGCACATCGATCTGGTCGAATTGCGCGTTGGCCAACGCCAATGCCGCCTCGACGACGAAGCCGCCGCTGCCCGGGCGCGTGTAGAGCTTGTACATGAACGTCCTCCCAACGGCCCGCGCAAAGCAGGCCGGTGGCGATATGAACCGGAAGCAGGGTTCCGCTCAAGCCGAAGACAGGCGCCACGGACTCCTTTTGAACGGTCCAGCGAGAGGACGCACCGACTTCGTCATTCTAGGGCGGAGCAAGGAGCGAAGCGACGCGCGCAGACCCTAGACTCCATGCCGTGACGCCTCGGCGCCACAACGTTGCAGATACTATCTCGAAGAACAGCAGCTCCGTTAATTTCGACAAGAGTCAACGACGGAAGATTCTGGACCGTGGCATTCCTCGACCACGGGCACGGCATGGATCCCAGGGTCTCCGCGACGGAGCTTCGCTCCTGCTTCGCCCTGGGATGACGACCGTGAGGTCTGCTGAGGCCAATCTTCGAGGTACGATGCCTAAGCCCCCAGCCCGTCGAACAAAATCGTCGACAGATAGCGCTCGGCGAAGGATGGTATGATCACCACCAGGTTCTTGCCCTTGTTCTCCGGCCGCGAGCCGACGACGATTGCCGCTTGCAGGGCTGCGCCCGACGAGATGCCGACCGGCACGCCTTCCAGCCTCGCGACGAGGCGCGCGTTGGCGACCGAATCCTCGTTGGAAACCTTGACGATCTCGTCATAGATCGAGGTGTCGAGGATCTTTGGCGCAAAGCCGGCGCCGATGCCCTGGATCTTGTGCGGACCGGGCTGGCCGCCCGACAGCACCGGCGACGCCTCCGGCTCGACGGCGACGACATGCACCGATGGCTTGCGCTGCTTCAGCACCTGGCCGACGCCGGTGATGGTGCCGCCGGTGCCGATGCCGGCGACGAAGATGTCGACCCCGCCATCGGTGTCGTTCCAGATCTCTTCGGCGGTGGTGCGGCGGTGTATTTCCGGATTGGCCGGGTTTTCGAACTGCTGCGGGATGACGGCATCGGGCAGCGTCGCAGCCAACTCGTCGGCCTTGGCGATGGCGCCCTTCATGCCTTTGGGGCCTTCGGTCAGCACCAGTTCGGCGCCGAGCAGCGCCAGCATCTTGCGGCGCTCCACGGACATGGTTTCGGGCATGGTCAGGATCAGCTTGTAGCCCTTGGCCGCGGCGGCAAAGGCAAGCGCGATGCCGGTATTGCCGGAGGTTGGCTCGATCAGCGTCGTCTTGCCGGGCTTGATCTTACCCGATGCTTCCAGCGCCTCGATCATCGCCACGCCGATGCGGTCCTTGACCGAGGCGATCGGGTTGAAGAATTCGAGCTTGGCCAGAAGGTTGGCGACGACGCCCTTCTCCCTGGCGAATTTGTCGAGCCGCACCAGCGGCGTATCGCCGATCGTCTCGGTGATCGAATTGAAGACGCGGCCGCGGCCGGGCACGCGCGCGGAGGGCTTGTTCATTGGTTTTGCTCCCAGATCAGGCAATTGACGTCGGCGGATAGAATAGGGCTTTCGACCGCGCAAGATAGGCTGCCGGCCGAAAATATCGAGTGGGGTGGTTGCTGAAAACCCTCTCGCTCCGGAAAGGCATTTTCCGAGGCGCATTCCTGGCGGAATGAATTGGCTGGCCCGGTTTACTGCCGCGCCGCTATGGCAGCCGCAGCTCCAACCATGAACCCTGCGGCGGTGCGGTTCAGCGCCTTGAGCGCACGTGGCGATTTCAGGAACCAGCGCGCCTTGGCGGCCAGCGCCAGATAGGGCACCAGCACCACGAACAGCACGACGACGGTGAGCGCGACCAGAATGCCGTAGTCGGCGAGCGTGATGGTCTTCAAATCGACGATTGTCGGCGTGATGGCGAGGTAGAAGATCATCGTCTTCGGATTGCCAAGCGTGACGGTGAGGCCGGCAAGGAAACTCGACACCAAGCCGCCCTTTCCTCTCCTGGCCTCGACCGTCTCGGGCGTGATGCCTGCGGTCCAGAAGCGCCAGCCAAGGAAGGCGAGATAGGCGACGCCCAGCCATTTGATGGCGAGGAAGACCATGCCGAAGCTCTGCGCGACAAAAGCAAGGCCGAGCACCACGGCCGTGAGATAGGTGATGTCGCCGACCATCAGACCAAACGACATCGCCAGCGACGAGCGGAAGCCGGAACCGAGCGCCCGCGCCACAAGCGCGGTGACGCCAGGCCCGGGAATGGCGGCGGCGATGCCCAGCGCAGCACTGTAGGCAAGAAAGCCGGTGAGGGTCATGACGGTTGCGCCCCTGTGAGCGGTCCTGATGCCATGAAAGCCGCCGGGGGTAAAACGGATTCGATTGCGCCAGCACGGTCGGCATCGCCTGGCCGACAACGAGAGATGGTTCACTTACGCAGCAACGAAGAGCGGCTATCCCCCATCCGCCCCACCGCACGTTGCATCCCTCATAGCTGCGCTTTTGCGCGGCTACACCGGCAGGAACCAGCCATGCTAGCGAAACGACTTCACATCCAGCTCATGCAATGGATGCCCAACAACTATTCCGAATCGCGCCACAACGTCCACGAACTCGAATGGTATCTGTGGTTTGACGGACGGCAGGCCTTCAGCCTGTTCGACAAGGGTCCGAGCGATGTTGTTCCGCTGCCCGGAAACTTTAATGACGACGCCCATCCCGGCGTCAGCGCCACCCGTCCAATGATCTATCCGCTGGTCGTCAACAACCGCTTCAAGGTGCGGCTGGTCGCGATAGAGCGAGACTCCCCGGATCCTGACGACACCGCCAAAGGCGAATTCTACATCGACCTCGACACCAAATATCCGCCGGTTTCCGACTGGCGCATCATTGCTGCCGATCCGCGCAACACCGACCTCAACGTGGAAGCGTCGTTCCAACTGCAATGGCTGGACTATGTCGACACCAACGAGATCCCCGACGACGGCCCGCCACGCATCATCGACAAGTCCAATTATCCCTATCCGTGGGGCGCCAATGTCATGGTGTTCGAGCACTGGCTCGGGCTTGGCCGCAAGGCGCCGCTCAAACTCATCGACCAGAACCGCGCATCGCGCCGCGAATACTGGATGATCAACGGCAATGCGGCCCGGCGCATGGTGCAGGACGTCTATCGCTTCAACGTCAACCAGCTGGGCGTCGCCAACGACACGATCAGCAGCGTTTACGTACCGAAGCTCAATGCCGGCCACGTCACGGTGAGCCTTTACGAACACGATTTCAGCGACAGCCGCTTCGCGCAAGGGGCGAAGAAGTCCTTCGGCTCGGTCGGGCTCTTCAATCTCAGGGATACCGGTTTCGACGACCGCGTCTCATCGGCCGAGGTGATCCATACCTATCCCAAGGTGATCCATCGGGACGTGCATTAGAGCCGGACTGCTGCCGGCTCAGGACGGCCCGTCGACGTGAGTGATGCGCCATATGGTGCCGTTGCCGTCCTCGGTTAGGATAAGCGCGCCGTCCTTGGCCACCGCGACGCCGACCGGCCGGCCCCAGACGGCGTCATCGGAGAGGACGAAGCCGGTGGCGAAATCCTGGTACTCGCCGGTCGGCTTGCCGTCGCTGAATCTCAGCCGCACCACCTTGTAGCCGGTGCGCACGCCGCGGTTCCAGGAGCCGTGCAGGGCGACGAAGGCGTCGCCTTTGTACTCGGCCGGGAAATTGCCGCCGTCGTAGAAGGCAATGCCGAGCGGCGCCGAATGCGCCTGGATCAGCACATCGGGCACGGTGACAGAGCCGGCGAGGTCGGGGCGCGCGCCCTTGTGGCGGGGGTCCTCATTGGCGCCGATATAGTACCAGGGCCAGCCGTAGAAGGCGCCGTCCTTGACCGTAGTGGCATATTCGAACGGCACATTGTCGCCCAGCCCGTCGCGCTCGTTGACGACGCACCACAGAGCGCCGGTCGCCGGCTGCACAGTCATGCCCGAACAATTGCGCAGGCCGGTGGCGACGATGCGGCCATTCTTGCCGTCGGGGCCGAAGGCCAGCACGTCGGCACGACCGTCCTCCTGGCCCCAGGCTGCACCTGAAGGCATGGATTTCGTCCAGGCTTCCATGCCGCCATTCGGTGCCTTCCCCATGCCCTCGGCGACGTTAGATCCGGAACCGACCGAGAGATACAGCGTCTTGCCGTCGGGCGAGAAGGCGATGTCGCGGGTCCAATGGCCACCGGAGGGGACGTTGGAGACAATCGTCTCGGCTTCACCGGAGGCTTTCAGGTCGCCGTCGCGATAGGCGTAGCGGACCACGCTGTCGGTGTTGGCGACATAGACCCATTGCGGCTTGTCGCCAGGCGGGTAGAAGGCGATGCCATAGGGCTGGTTGAGATTGTCGGCAAAGATGCCCTCTTCGGCCGGCTTCGCGCTGCCCTTGGCCAGCCGGTAGACGCGGACCTGGTTGGCGTCGCTGTCGGCGACGAACAGATCGCCATTGGGCGCTACGCGCACGACGCGCGGATTGGCAATGCCGGACGCAATCAATTCGGCCGAAAAGCCGGGTGGCAGGACCGGTTTGGCGCCTTCGGGCCGATCGCCGATGCCGGCGCCGTTCGAGGCGGACTCCGTGACATAGGGTTTTTCGAGATCACCCGGCTTGATCAGGCGCCGCACACCGGGTCTGTCGGCCTTCCAATCGCCGAAGGCGTCCTTGCCGGTCAACAGCGGCTGGTCCGCCTGCTGGGCAAAGGCGCTGGTGGCCAAAAGCAGGGCAAGGCCCGCGAAGCCGGCAATCCGGATCATGCTGTCCTCCTCGAATTAACGCCGGTCGGGGCGTCATACAGAGGTCAGATAGTGACCTGCTACGCAAAGGGAAGCACGCACGCTCAGATTTCAGGAGGCCTCAGTTCTCTTCGACGTCGAGATCGTCGTCGAGGCGTTTTTCCAGCTCCACGAGATCGTCCGGCAGCGGCAGGCCCATGGCGCGCATTGCCCGAAGTTTTTCGCGCAGCTGCTCCTGGATCTCGTGCTCATCCTCGGGTTGGTTGACCATTTCCTCGAGCAGCAGGCTGATCTGGGCCTTGAAGGATTCCAGCGCCATTCTTTTTTCTCCTTGCG
This sequence comes from Hyphomicrobiales bacterium, assembly GCA_900472295.1. Lineage (GTDB taxonomy): Bacteria > Pseudomonadota > Alphaproteobacteria > Rhizobiales > Rhizobiaceae > Mesorhizobium. Next base: position 47,644 of record UCIA01000017.1, read on the forward strand.
GGCCTGTTTCTCGGTTTTGGATTTAGATGTGTCGAAATTCAGCGCAACATGCGCGTAATCAGCTGCGCCGTGTAGTCGACCATCGGCACGATACGGGCATAGTTCAGCCTGGTCGGGCCGATAACGCCGAGCGCGCCGACGACGCGGGCATCCTTGTCGCGGTAGGGCGCCACCACCAGCGACGAACCGGAGAGCGAGAACAGCTTGTTTTCCGAGCCGATGAAAATGCGCACGCCGGGACCGTCCTCGGCAAGGTCGAGCAGCTGGATCAGCCCGTCCTGCGTCTCCAGATCCTCGAACAGGTGCCGCAGCAATTCGATATCGGCCTGGGCGGTGACATTTTCCAACAGATTGGCGCGGCCGCGCACGATGAGACGCGCCGGCAAGCCGCTATCGGCGCCGGCCCACACCGCCAGGCCTTTTTCGACCAGATCCTGCGACAGCGTGTCGAGGGCGGCTCGGGTCTCGTCCTTGATGCGGGCGATCTCGATGCGCGCCTCGGCCAGCGTGCGGCCTCTGATATGGGCGTTGAGGAAATTCGAGGCTTCGTGCAGCTGCGACACGGTGATGCCGGCCGGCAGGTCGACGACGCGGTTTTCGACATCGCCATTCTGCGACACCATCACTGCCAGCGCCTTGGTCGGCTCGAGCTGGATGAACTCGATGTGCTTCAGCGCCACCTCGTTCTTGGTGGCCAGCACCAGGCCGGCGCCGCGCGACATGCCCGACAGCATCTGGCTGGCCTCGGTCAGCATATGCTCCAGCGTCGCTCCCGAGCCGGAAGCGCGCACCTGCGCCTCGATGACGCGGCGTTCCTCGTCGGAGAGATCGCCGAGCTCCATGAAGGCATCGACGAAAAAGCGCAGGCCGGTCTGCGTCGGCAGGCGCCCGGCCGAGATATGCGGCGCATAGATCAGGCCAAGATGCTCGAGGTCGCTCATCACGTTGCGGATGGTGGCCGGCGACAGCGACGACGGCATGATGCGCGACAGGCTGCGCGATCCCACGGGTTCGCCATCCCTGAGATAGGAATCGACAATGCGCTTAAAAATGTCGCGCGAGCGCATGTCGAGCGACTGCAGCGCGGGCGCCAGCAGGCTGGGTTCGGTGACTGCCTTGGTCATTCTGGCCAAAAACCTCCGGCTAAAGGATATAGACTTCCACCGCACCGGCGCAACCCGGCGTCTGTGCCAGATCGCCCGGCGTCGCACTTGCGATCGCTCGGCCAATTTCCTTTGCGCCATGGGCTTCATGCGTCTACAAGCCGCCGACGCAACCGCAAATGAACAGAAAGAGGCCTCGATGCGCCCCTCCAAACGCCAAGCCGACGAAATGCGCGCCATCTCCTTCGAGCGCGGCGTGTCCAAACATGCCGAGGGCTCGTGCCTGGTGAAATTCGGCGACACGCATGTCTTGTGCACGGCGAGCCTCGAGGAAAAAGTCCCGGGCTGGATGCGCAATTCCGGCAAGGGCTGGGTGACGGCTGAATACGGCATGCTGCCGCGCTCGACCGGCGAGCGCATGCGCCGCGAAGCCTCGGCCGGCAAGCAAGGCGGCCGCACGCTGGAGATCCAGCGCCTGATCGGCCGCTCGCTGCGCGCCGTTGTCGATTTGCAGGCGCTGGGCGAGCAGCAGATCACCGTCGACTGCGATGTCATCCAGGCCGATGGCGGCACCCGCACGGCGTCGATCACCGGTGGCTGGGTGGCGCTTTACGATTGCCTGCGCTGGATGGAAGCACGGCAGATGGCCAGCGTGTCCAAAGTGCTGAAAGACCATGTCGCGGCGATTTCCTGCGGCATCCATGACGGCCAGCCGGTCATCGATCTCGACTATATCGAGGATTCGTCTGCCGGCACCGACGCCAATTTCGTCATGACCGGCAAGGGCGGCATCGTCGAAATCCAGGGTACCGCCGAGGGCGAGCCTTTTTCCGAGGAGCAGTTCGCGGAGCTGATGGGGCTGGCCAAGAAGGGGATACAGCGGTTGGTGAGCTTGCAGCAGATGGCTGTGGCTTAAGGTTTCGAATGTCGAGCCAAGGCACCCCCCTCTGGCCTGCCGGCCATCTCCCCCTCAAGGGGGGAGATTGGAAGCTCGACCGCCGGCATATTTCTGACCACCTTGGTGATTGGCTGAGGTACTCGATACAGCTGATCTCCCCCCTTGAGGGGGGTGAGGAGTGGTCCGCGCAGCGGACGGGAAGCCAATTGCTTGGCTTTCCGAGCGACGAACGCCCGGAGCGCGAGCGAAGGGCCGGGCCCGGCAGGGCAGAGAGGGGGGCCTCGTGACGCCCTCAGCGATCCTGGAATCGGCTCTTTACGTCACCGACCTGCTCGCTGCCGAGACCTTCTACCGCGACATCCTCGGCCTGCCCCTGCTGGGCAAGGTCGACGGCCGCCATCTGTTCTTCCGCTGCGGCGCCGGCGTTTTGCTTATTTTCAACGCTGAGGTGACCAAAATCCCGCCGGCACCCGATGCGCGGCTTAAAGTGCCGCCGCACGGCACAGTCGGCGAGGGTCATCTGTGTTTCGCCGCAAATGCGGATGAACTCGCGCGCTGGAAGGCGCAGCTTGAGGCGAAGAACATCGCCATCGAAAGCGAATTCGAATGGCCGCAGGGCGGGCGTTCGATCTATATACGCGACCCCTCGGGCAATTCGATCGAATTCGCCGAGCCACGGATCTGGGGCCTTTGATGCATTCTCTCGATGGAAAGAAGATCGTCGTTGCCAGCCACAATGAAGGCAAGCTGCGTGAATTCGCCGATTTGATGGGTCCGTTCGGCTTCGAGGCGAAGTCGGCCAAGGAGTACGGCCTGCCGGAGCCGGACGAGACCGGCACCACTTTCGAGGAAAACGCCTACATCAAGGCCTTCGCTGCGGCCAAAGCCACCGGCCTGCCGGCGCTGTCGGACGATTCCGGCCTGTGCGTCGACGCGCTTGACGGCGCGCCCGGCGTCTACACCGCCAACTGGGCCGAAACCGCTGACGGCAGCAGGGATTTCGCCATGGCCATGCAGCGCACCGAAGTCGCCCTGCAGGAAGTCGGCGCGGCCGAGCCCAGGCAACGAACCGGACGCTTCGTTGCCGTCATCTGTCTCGCCTTCCCCGATGGCGACGCCGAATATTATCGCGGCGAGGCTGAGGGAACGCTGGTGTGGCCGCCGCGCGGCGAGATCGGCTTCGGCTATGATCCGGTGTTTTTGCCGGACGGTTTCGACAAGACGTTTGGCGAGATGAGCGCCGAGGAAAAGCATGGCTGGAAGCCCGGCCAACCGACAGCGCTGTCGCACCGCGCCCGCGCCTTCCAGAAATTCGCCCGCGCCAGGTTAGGCTCGGCCTGAGATGGACCGCAGCCCGGGCTTCGGCGTCTATATCCATTGGCCGTTCTGCGCGGCCAAATGCCCGTATTGCGACTTCAACAGCCATGTCCGCCACCAGCCGGTCGACCAGCAGCGCTTTGCCCGCGCCTTCGAGACTGAGCTCGCAACGATGCGCGAGCGCACCGGGCCGCGCGAGGTGACAAGTATCTTTCTCGGCGGCGGCACACCGTCGCTGATGCAGCCGGAAACGGTGGCGGCGGTGCTGGACGCGGTGGCGAAGAACTGGACGGTGCCGGATGGCATCGAGGTGACGCTGGAGGCCAACCCATCCTCGGTCGAGGCCGAGCGTTTTCGCGGCTATCGCGCCGCCGGCGTCAACCGCGTGTCGCTCGGCGTGCAGGCGCTGAACGACAAGGATTTGCGCTTTCTCGGCCGGCTGCACAATGTCGACGAGGCGCTGCATGCGATCGGCCTCGCCCGTGAAATCTTTCCACGGCTTTCCTTCGACCTGATCTATGCCCGCCCCGGCCAGACGCTGGAGGACTGGCAGGCAGAGCTCGAACAGGCGATCGGCCACGCCGCCGACCATCTGTCGCTCTATCAGCTGACCATCGAGGAAGGCACGCCGTTCTATAAGCTGCATGCGGCGCACAAATTCACCATCCCCGACAATGACCGGGCGGCCGATCTCTATGCGCTGACGCAGGAGGTTACCGCAGCGCATGGTTTGCCGGCTTATGAAATTTCCAATCACGCCAGGCCGGGCGCCGAGAGCCGGCACAATCTGACCTATTGGCGCTATGGCGAATATGTTGGCGTCGGGCCGGGCGCGCATGGCCGCTTCATCGAAAACGGCCAGCGCGTCGTGACGATCGCCGAGCGGATGCCGGAGACCTGGGCCGGTCTGGTCGAGGCCAAGGGCCATGGCGTCACCGGCGGCGAGATTTTGACGCGCTCCGAAGAGGCCGACGAGTTCCTGCTGATGGGGCTCAGGCTCGCCGAAGGCATCGACCTCACCCGCTACGAGGCGTTTTCCGGCCGCGGCCTGTCGAGCGCGCGGCTGTCGGTGTTGCAGGATGAAGGTCTGGTGGCGCCGATCGGCAATGCAAGGCTGCGCGCTACGCCCGCCGGCATGATCGTGCTCGACGCCGTGGTGGCGGATCTGGCGCGGTAGCCCAGAGGCCAAATGACCGGACTGTGGTGGACGATTTATCGGCTCCAGCAAGGATGCTAGACATTTGGCTTGCTTGTCCGAAGGCGTAGCGCCGCGTCCAATAGGGGTCTGCCATGAAGTTCCTGATCCACGAGACGCTGCGGACATTGAACACGGATGATGTGTTCGAGTTTGGACTGGGCGAGATCTCTAAACCGTCGAAAGACGAAGATTTCTATGAGGCAGAGGTAATTTTATCAAGAACGGAAAAGTTCTCACCAAGCAAAAGACAGCCAATCTGAGCGAATTCAGCGTCGTAGCCAGCTTTATCACCTACATCGGTATCAGACTTAGAGCGATCGCCAAGGATGATTCTATAGAATTCTATCTGTATGGACTTACTATGGATCAGTACATCCCTCTGACCAAATCGTTACGAGAGATATGGGATGAGTAATTGCACGCGGCGGCGCGTAGTTTGGTGGGTTTCTAGCCAGAGCAATAGCCAAACTAAAGATGGAACATCTTGAAGAACGTCCTCTTCGTCTGCAGCCAGAACCGCTTGCGCAGCCCGACTGCCGAGCAGGTGTTTTCCAAGCGCCGGGATATCGAGGTTGCATCGGCCGGCACCAATCACGATGCCGACACGCCGCTGACGCATTAACTAGTGGCCAGGGCCGACATCATCTTCGTCATGGAAAAGGCGCATCGCTCAAAGCTGCAGAAGAAATTCAGGGACAGCCTGAAGAAGGCACGCGTCATATGCCTCGACATCCCCGATGACTATGAATTCATGGACCCGGTGCTGGTGCGATTGCTGGAGGTGAAGGTGTCGCGGTATCTGGGCTGACGGTGTGGTTGCGCGACACCAACGCGTTCGTCATCCTCGGGCTTGACCCGAGGATCCATGCCGCGACTTGGGCCGAGGAATACGGCAGAGCAAAAGTTCTGGACCGTTGCGACGCTTTGATGGCACGGCATGGATCCTATGGTCTGCGCCGCGTCGCTTCGCTCCTTGCTTCGCCATAGGATGACGAAGGAACAACCGTCCCGGCCAATCGCAAAGGTCGGCGAGGTCAAGCGTTGTGCTTGAAACGGCGCTTGCCGCGATCCTTCTCGGCATGCGCCTCTCCGGTTCGGGCCGGCTTGGCATCGGCCTTGTCGCGGCGGACGCTGTGCTGGTCGTTCATCGGATGCGGCGGCACGCTATCCCTGGCGCTCTTGGTTTCAAGACGGGTGATGAAGATATCGAAGCGATTGGGCATCGTCCGGTCAGTGCTCCGTCGTGCTGCTTGGCTGGTTGTCGGAAAGCCTGACATTCGTCGGCAAGGCGGTGGTCGCCCGCCGGGTCAGGCTGATGTCGCTGTTGGCAAGCGGACGCTTGTCCTTTTGCGCGAGCACGCGGTTGCGGCCAGCATAGTAGGGCTCGAAAACGTCCTGCAGTTTCAGGCTGTCCATCCTGTCCTCCTCCTCAAGAGACTCAGGCATTCAATCCGCCGGCCACGGTTTCGTTCCCCACTATGGCAAAGACATGGCGACCGGATTACATCTGGGACATCATTGGACGGAGCCGGCGTTGCGCACGGCACGGCGCCACGCACAGGGTGATGTGCTGCTGGTCAAAACTTGCGCTGAACTGGAATTGGCTTCCAAAACGCCACGCCCATAGGTTGGGGCAGCGGAACGTTGAATGTTTTTGAACGGCCCCGAGGCCCGTAAGGAAACAGGCCTGTTACGCTCAATAGGCAACGCCCGCCGGACTGAGCCAGCGGGCCTGCGGTATCATATCAAGGCAGTTCCTTGGGCGGCAGCGACTGGTTGACGGCGACCACAGCCGACAGACGACCCTTTCTAACAAATACCGGCTTCTCGTAAGCTTTTCTCATAAGAAATATTCCCCGTTTTTCCCTCTGCGGCAGAAATGCCTTGCGCCGCCTCGTTTTGTCAAGTCGACCCGAAAGGGCAGAGCCCGGTAGTGACCTGCCAACCACACAAAGAGCTTTTCGGTTGCCAGCTGCAGGCAACCGCTGCACTGGTGTTCCTTTGCACACCGCAATCACGGCAAAGTGGCCGACATGATGAAACAGCCTCCTCTTGCGTCGACTGAAATCGGCGCCCCGGCAGACAGCGGCAGCGACCGAAACGGCCCGGTTACGGCGGTTTTCTTATTGAATATCACCAGATATACCGGACCGATACTTGCCGGATGGGTGGAGGGCGGCAACCGGATCGGCGCCATCGTCCTGCCCGGCTTCCCACGCCGGCGAAGGGGCCTCAGCGTCGGCAATTTGCGACGAAGGCTGCAGCGCAAGCTTCTGCTCAAACGATATCTGGGCAACGCCGCGGTCAAGCTGATCGAATTCGGCAGGCCATATGATTGGGACGCGCTTGATCGCCAGCTCTCGGGGATCACCGCCGATGTTCTGGTCTCATACGCTTTCCCGACCTTGATCCCCCAGCACGTGCTGGCCAGCTTTCCCAAGGGCGGGGTCAATCTTCATCCGTCATTGCTCCCCAACTATCGTGGCCCGCACCCTGTCCATCGCATGGTCGTCGATGGCCAGCATGCTCTCCATGGCGGGGTGACGCTGCACAAGATGTCGGCAGGTTACGATGAAGGCGATATTCTCGCACAGGTAGCGTTCTCGGAAGCGGACTGGGCGTCGAAACAGAGCCTCGCACGCGGTATAGCGGCCGCTTACCGGATGCTCGTGAGCGAGGTGGTGCCGGCCTATTGCCAGGGCATCCTGTCCGGAGCGCCGCAGCCAGCCGGCAAGTTCATATGGGCGCAGCTGGAACAGGCCCATATGATGATACTGCCCACGATGACCATGGACCATGTCGCACGGATCTGGCGCGTCTTGGGAATGCTGCCCGGAATGTATCTCTCGGTGGCTGACAGCATTGTGAGGCTCGGTTTCCAGATACGAAAACTGGGGCCTCCTACGGGAAGACCGCCTGTCCGGCGGTGGGCAAGCATCGAGTTTGACCTGGCCGACGGCAGGGTGGTTCATTTCACCTACAACCGGCTGCTCAAACGGCTGATCAACCTGCATGCCACGCTCGCAGCCGCCAGGGCTCCGAAGCCGCGTCTTGAAATACGGCGTTTCGATCAATCCGCCCAGCTTTTGCAAGCCCGCGACAGCCGTGCCAAACAGGGCTGAACGGAGACGATTTCAGTGACGGGCGAGACGGTTAAACGCAGCTATGTGATCGGGCAGACCGAGATTGCGGTCCGGCCACTGGCGCCGGCGCTGTATCTGGTGGCGACGCCGATCGGCAATCTCTCCGACATCACGCTGCGCGCCCTAGAAACGCTTGCCGCCGCCGACATCGTCGCCTGCGAGGACACCCGCGTCTCGCGCGTGCTGCTCGACCGCTACGGCATCCGCCGGCGCACCACGGCCTATCACGAGCACAATGCAGGCGAGGCCGGGCCGAAGCTGATCGCAGCGCTTGAAGGCGGGCAGAGCGTGGCGCTGATTTCGGACGCCGGCACGCCGCTGATCTCCGACCCCGGCTACCGGCTGGTCGGCGAAGCGCTGGAGCGCGGTTTGCGCGTCGTGCCGATCCCCGGCCCATCGGCGCCGCTGGCGGCGCTGACGGCGTCCGGCCTGCCGTCGGATGCCTTCCTGTTCGCCGGCTTTCTGCCGGTGAAATCAGGGCAGCGACTGACCAAACTGGAGACGTTCCGAGCGGTGCCGGCGACGCTGATCTTCTTCGAATCGCCACGCCGGCTGGCCGATACGCTGGTTGCGATGGTCGAGGCGCTGGGTGGTGAGCGCAAAGCGGCCATCGGTCGCGAGCTGACCAAGACATTCGAGGAGATGCGCACGGGCACGTTGCAGGCACTGGCCGACCGCTATGCGGCGGCTGACACGCCGAAGGGCGAGATCGTCATCTGCATTGGCCCCGCCGAGGCCAAGGCCGACGAGCCGGCTGATATCGACCGGCTACTGCTGTCGCTGGCCGCTGAAATGCCGGCGTCCAAGGCGGCGGCGGAAGCCGCGAAGATGACTGGCGGCCAGAAACAGGCTCTGTACCGCAGGCTGCTCGAGCTTAAGGACGGCGGAGAAAGCAGCGGTGGCTGAGCTCCCCAGCGCCAGTCGCCAAAAGGCCTATCGGCGCGGCCATCGCGGCGAGTGGCTGGCGGCAGCGGCGCTGATGCTGAAAGGCTACCGCATCCTTGCCCGCCGCCATCGCACGCGCTTCGGCGAGATCGACCTGATCGCCAGGCGCGGCGACCTCGTGCTGTTCGTCGAGGTCAAGGCGCGGCGCACGCTGATGGAAGCGATGGAGGCGATCGGCCACGAATCGGAACGCCGCATCGAGGGCGCGGCCGACATCTGGCTGTCGCGGCAGCCGGACTATGGCAGATTGTCGATGCGCTTCGACATGGTGGCGGTGCTGCCCTGGCGCTGGCCGGTGCATGTCGAGAACGCGTTTTATGGACGGAGTTGAAGGGCCTACTGACAAGCGTTGCTCGCCCTTCGCTGGCTCAGGGCGTTCGTCGTTCGGAAAGCCAAGCAATTGGCTTTCCGTCCGCTCCGCGGAACACTCCTCACCCCCAAATCATCAACGCAACCAACCCCACACTGCCCACCACCAGGCGCCACCAGCCGAACAGGGCAAAGCCGTTGCGCGAGACGTAGTCAAGCAGGAAGCGCACCACGATCAGCGCGGTGACGAAGGCGGCGATGAAGCCGATGGCGATGATCGGCAGGTCGGCACTCGACAGCACATTGCGGTTCTTGAACAGGTCGAAGGCGAAGGCGCCGACCATGGTCGGGATGGCGAGGAAGAAGGAGAATTCCGCCGCCGCGCGCTTGTCGACGCCCAGCAGCAGCGCGCCGACGATGGTCGAGCCGGAGCGCGATGTGCCGGGGATCAGCGACAGGCACTGGAACAGGCCGATCTGCAGATAAAGCCTTGTCGGGAAGCGCTCGACATCGCGGTAGACCGGCTGCAGCTTCATGCGGTCTACGGCCAACAGCACGACGCCGCCGATGATCAGCATGATGCAGATCAGCCTTGGCGATTCGAACAGCACCGTCTTGATGAAATCATGCGCCAGGGCGCCGATGATGGCCGCCGGCAGGAAGGCGATCAGGATACCGAGGACGAAATGCCGCGTCAGCCGGTCATGCGGCAGGTCGAGCAGCATCTGCCACAGACGGCGGAAATAGACACTCAGGATCGCCAGGATAGCGCCGAGCTGGATCAGGATCTCGAAGGCCTTGCCGGTCGAGTGGAAGCCGAGGAAATGGCCGGCGAGCAGGATATGGCCGGTCGAGGAGACCGGAATGAATTCGGTCAGCCCCTCCAGCAGGCCGAGCAGCAGGGCTTCGACGGTAGTGTGGGTATCCATGGCAACCTCGGCATTCAAGGGACTGAAGGAACGGCTGGAAAAAGGGCTTGCTTGTCACGGCGCGGAAGTCCCCCTATAGGTCGCAGCACCGTGACGGTCGCATGACGGGCCGCCAAGACTTACCGGTGCGCCCTGCGATTCGCCAGTGCGCCTTATTATCGCGGAATCATGCTGACGCTTTTCCATCACCCGATGTTCGCCACCTGCCGCTTCGTGCGCCTCGCCTTCGGCGAGTATGGCGAGGAGCTGGCGCTGATCGAGGAAAAGCCGTGGACGCGGCGCAAGGAGTTTCTGGCGCTAAACCCGGCCGGCACCTTGCCGATCCTGCTTGCCGAAGGCGACGTGCCGATCGTCGGCGCCATGGTGATCGCCGAATATCTCGACGAGACGCGCGGCGTGTTGAAGCGCGACAAGCGCCTGTTTGCCGAAGACCCGATGCAGCGCGCCGAAATCCGCCGTCTCACAGACTGGTATCTCAACAAGGCCGAAGGCGAAGTCACCCGGCATCTGGTGCGCGAGCGCGTGCTGAAGCCTATCATGCCGGAAACGGCGGGCGGCGGTTCGCCCGATTCGGCGGCGATCCGCGCTGCGCGCGCCAACATCCGCCAGCACATGAAATACACCAACTGGCTCGCCGGCACCCGTCATTGGCTGGCCGGCACCAAGGTGACCTATGCCGACCTCGCGGCAGCGGCGACGCTGTCGGTGCTGGATTATCTCGGCGAGATCGACTGGCGCGAGCATGCCGCGGCGCGCGAGTGGTATACGCGGGTGAAATCGCGGCCCTCCTTCAGGCCGCTGCTCACCGACCGGGTGCGCGGCCTGTCGCCGGTGTCGCATTATGCGGACCTCGACTTCTAAAAGCCAAACCTTGCGCGCGCTGATCGACGCCGAGGCGCGGCGCGCCGGCTTCGATGCGGTCGCCGTCACTTCTCCCAACGCGATCCCGCTGGCGCCGGGCCGGCTCGCCGAATTCGTTGCCGACGGTTTTCATGGCTCGATGGCATGGATTGCCGAGACGCTCGAGCGCCGCAGCGAACCCTCGACGCTGTGGCCGGAGGTGCGCTCGATCGTCGTGTTGGCGATGAATTACGGCCCCGACCACGATCCGCGTGCGCTGCAGGCAAGGCGCGATCGCGGCGCGATTTCCGTCTATGCGCAAAACCGCGACTATCACGAAGTTATGAAGGGCCGGCTGAAGGAGATCGCCGGCAAGATCGTGGCGCGGGCCGGCGGCGACGTGAAGGTTTTCGTCGATACGGCACCGGTGATGGAAAAGCCACTGGCTGAGGCCGCCGGGCTCGGCTGGCAGGGCAAGCACACCAACCTGGTCAGCCGCGAGCACGGTTCATGGTTGTTCCTCGGCACCATCTTCACCACCGCCGAGCTCGAGCCCGACGCAACCGAAGTCGACCATTGCGGCTCGTGCCGCGCCTGCCTAGATGCCTGCCCGACCGATGCCTTTCCGGCGCCCTACCGGCTCGACGCCAGGCGCTGCATCTCCTACCTGACCATCGAGAACAAGGGCCCGATCCCGCACGAATTCCGAGAAAAGATCGGCAATCGCATCTATGGCTGCGACGATTGCCTTGCCGCCTGCCCGTGGAACAAGTTCGCCCGCGCCGCCTCTGAAGCCAAGCTCGCCGCGCGCGACGAGCTGCGCGAACCGCCGCTGGCGGAGCTGTTGCAGCTGGACGATGCCACGTTCCGGACCTTTTTCTCGGGTTCGCCGATCAAGCGCATCGGCCGCGACCGCTTTGTCCGCAACGTGCTGACCGCCGCAGGCAATTCCGGGGATGCTTCGCTGGCCGATCCGGTTGGCGCTTTGCTGAGCGATCCGTCTCCGCTGGTGCGCGGCGCGGCCATCTGGGCACTGGCGCGGCTGGTGCCGGAGGCCGAATTTGCAGGGTTGGCCGCCGCCGGCTCGAAAACCGAAACCGACGCTACAGTGCGGGACGAATGGCTGTCCGCATTGCCAATCGAGGCGCATGCATGAGCGAAAAGCAGATTTTTATCTTCGGCGCCGGCTATTCAGGCAAAGCGTTTGCACGGGCCAATGCCGGCTGGCACGGTTTGCGCTCTACGAATACCCCCACCCCTAACCCCTCCCCACAAGGGGGAGGGGAACTCGCGCAATCCTCGGCCTCGGGGGAGACTGCAACTGAGATCGGCGAAAGCGCGCGGCAGCGTTCCCTC
>UCIA01000076.1 GCA_900472295.1 Hyphomicrobiales bacterium
CAGCCATCAACGATGTTTTTTCGATTTCTCGTGGAGATATCCACGGGACTGAAATTCGTGAGTTGGCTTGGCTAAAATCGCGAGCGGCATTCCGGTGCCGATCATCCCGACCGAGGCTCCCACCGCCGGGCGGCCGACGCGTAGCATCGGCTTGAAATCGCCTGCCCTGCTTGGCCGCAATGTCGGCTGCCGAACCAGCCTGGGCAAGAGCTTCAGAGCCGGCCTTCCAGCAATTCCGCCGTGATGTTCCGGCCGGCGAAGAAGATGCCCAGGATCAAGACCCGCTCGCCCTCGACAGCAAAAGCAATGCTGACGGCGCGGTGGTAGCCGATGATGCGCAGGCCAGGCATGATCTCGACCCGCTCCGTGCCGCGCTGTGGAAAAGTCGACAAGCCCAGGCAATGGTCGCGGATGCCCCCAATGAAGTTCCAGGCGATCGCCGGCGACGCACGGTCGGCTATGTCGTCATAGAGCTGTTCGAGCTCAGCTTCCGCCTTGGGGTGGAAGACAATGCGGTACTCCATTGCCTATTTGGCTTTCGCCTGCTTCGCGCGATGACGCACTTCCAGCCGCGAAAAAACTGTCTCGGCAGGGATAGCCTTAGCCGGATCCTGCCGGAGCTCGGTCAGGCGCGCCGGGATTTCCTCGCGCAGCCATCTTTCCCGCTCCGCCTCGAAATCCTCGAGCATACGCAGGCCGGCGCGAACAACCTCACTGGCATTGTTGTAGCGGCCTGATTCGAGCTGCTTCCTGATGAAGCTCTCATAGTGGTCGTTCAGGGCGTAGTTAGGCATGGCAACCTCCTTGGGAGATTATTCTACGAATCAGGGTCAGTAGCAATAGATAGCAACTGTTAGCATTCCGCACTCACAAGGCTGCGCCACGTCTTCCATGATCTGCTGGCGGAAGACTGATCCGCCGGCTGATTCTGCGGCATCGAAGGCTGCAGTCCCGATTCGCGGCGGCGCGATCGTGATTCGTGCCCAGGACCATCCGCCCGCATTCGAGCTGTTGCCGCACCTGACAGAGTCGGGAGCCAATCGGCTTCGCTTGGGTTCGCTTGGGCGTGGTTGCAGATTGCAAACATCAGCCTGGACCTGATCCAAGCGGACGTATCTCACCGCGAGGCCACCAGCGAGGGGTCTCATTTCGAGAAGCTGGGCGCCGAGACAATTGGCTTGGGGAAGGGAGATGCTTTGGGTTTTCAGTCCCGCGGCGTCGGCTTCGCCTGCTTGCGGGCCCCTGATGCAGCTTAAAAACCTCCGGCCGCCAGCACCAAACGCAAAAAAG
>UCIA01000001.1 GCA_900472295.1 Hyphomicrobiales bacterium
ATCGTCGCGGCGGCCAACGCCTATTGCCGCAAATTCGCCGACGAGCGCGCCGAGCAGGCGATCGGCCTGCTCGTGCTCTACAAGTACTTCGTGCTCAGCGGCCAGATCGAGCCCGATCCGGAAGTCTGGCGCTATATCCAGGGCTGATCCAGACCGTCAGATGACGCTGCGGTCCAGAACCAGATCGGCCGGGCCGAAGCGGTCTTTCGCCGTGAACTGCTGGTGCCAGTAGGGATAGAGCACCGGCGGCCGGCTGACGGCATCGAGACGCTGGCGCTCGTCGGCGGTAAGAGCGAGCGCGGCGGCGGCGAGATTGTCCTTCAACTGCGCTTCGTTGCGCGCGCCGATCACCAGCGAGCTGACGGCCGGCCGGCCGAGCAGCCAGGCAAGCGCCACTTGCGCTGCCGAAACACCGCGTGCCGCACCGATCTCGACCAGCACATCGACGATCTTCCACAACCGGTCCTCGTCGCGGATCGGCGGTTCCGACCAGCCGCCGATCTGGCGCGCGGTCGGGCTGTCGCGGCGGTATTTGCCGGACAGCAGGCCGCCGGCAAGCGGGCTCCACACCAAAACGCCAAGGCCCTGGTCGACGGAGATCGGCAGGAGCTCATATTCGGCCTCGCGTGCTTCCAGCGTGTAGTGGATCTGCTGGGTAACGAAGCGCGGCTGGTGCTGGCTGTCGCTGATGCCCAGCGCCTTCATCACCTGCCAGCCGGAATAGTTGGAGCAGCCGACATAGCGGATCTTGCCCTGGGCAACCAGCGTGTCGAGCGCGGCCATGGTTTCTTCGAGCGGCGTCGCGCCGTCCCATTCGTGCAGGAAATAGATGTCGATGACATCGGTCCTCAGCCGCTTCAGGCTCTTCTCGCATTCGCGGATCAGATGATGGCGCGACAAGCCCTCGTCATTGGGGCCCTTGCCGATGCGCATGCGCGCCTTGGAGGCGATCAGCACGTCGTTCTTGCGCTTGCCGCCCAGCGCCTCGCCGATGATCTCTTCCGACAGGCCGTTCGAATAGACATTGGCGGTGTCGATGAGGTTGATGCCGGCATCGATGCAGGTGTCGATGATGCGCGACGCCTCCGCGAGATCGGAATTGCCGACGGCGGCGAACGGCCCGCTGCCGCCGAAGGTCATGGTGCCCAGCGTCAGCGTCGAAATTTTCAAGCCGGAACGGCCAAGCGTGCGGTATTCCATGTCGGTCCTCGTGATTTGGTGGGGTGAGGGTGGTTTTAGCAGGAAAAGGGCAAGGGCAGCCCGAACAGGTCGCGCATTTGTAGGACAATTTGAGGAGCTTGTCGCCTGCCGCGGCGACAAATCCCAATACGCCCCATCGGTTCTCGGGATCGTCGCCTGGCCGACGGCTTGCAATAAAACCGTCATTGCCAGCCTATATCAAGTCGGCTCAGGGTTTCATGTCAGCCGGCAAGCGGAGCAGTGGAAATGACCGAGTTAAAGCAGAATTCTCCGGCCAGGCATTGGCTCGAAGCCGAACTCGCCGACACGCTTGACGAAGATTATGAGCTGGAAATGTCGGAGCCGGCGCTGTCGCTGGAGATCGCCAAGATCTACAAGAACGCGCATCCGCCATCGATCGACCGCATGCAGTATTTTCGCGACCTGATCGCCTTGCAGTCAGAACTGATCAAGCTGCAATCCTGGGTCGCCTACCACAAGAAGAAGCTGGTGGTGATTTTCGAGGGCCGCGATTCCGCCGGCAAGGGCGGCGTCATCAAGCGCATCACCCAGCGCCTCAATCCGCGCATTGCTCGTGTCGTGGCGCTGCCGGCGCCGACGGAACGCGAGAAATCGCAATGGTATTTCCAGCGCTATGTGCCGCATCTGCCGGCCGGCGGCGAGATCGTCCTGTTCGACCGCTCCTGGTACAACCGCTCCGGCGTCGAGCGGGTGATGGGCTTTGCCGAACCCGATCAGGTCGAGGAATTCTTCCGCGACGTGCCGGAGTTCGAGCGCATGCTGGTCCGCTCCGGCGTCACTTTGGTCAAATACTGGTTCTCGATCACCGACGAGGAACAGCAGATGCGCTTCATGATGCGCATCCACGATCCGATGAAGCAGTGGAAGCTGTCGCCGATGGACCTGCAGTCGCGCGTGCGCTGGGAGCAGTACACCAAGGCCAAGGAAGAGACCTTCGCCCGCACCAACATTCCCGAGGCACCGTGGTACATCGTCGAAGGCAACGACAAGAAGCGGGCGCGGCTGAACTGCATTGACCACCTGCTCAAGCAGTTGCCCTATGAGGAAGTGCCGCACGAAGAGATCACGCTGCCCGAGCGGGTGTTCAATCCGGAATATGAGCGCCAGGTCCTGCCGCGCGAGCTTTACGTGCCGGAGAAGTATTGAGATCCCTTTTTCCTTCTCCCCGTTCTACGGGGAGAAGGTGCCCGAAGGGTGGATGAGGGGCAGCGCCGGCGTGGGGGAATCCGCTGCTATCGGGGACGGCGCTAGCTTCCACACGCCAGCGCTGCCCCTCATTGCCCTGCCGGGCATTTCTCCCCGTAGAACGGGGAGAAAGAAGCCTGCGCCGAGGGTTTCGCTACCTAACCCCGCTTGATCACCACATGCGTGGCCAGCGCCGTCGCCACCTGCTCGGTGCACTGATAGCCGAGCTTGAGCATATCGATCCCGGCGAACAGGCTCTCGCCCGTCCCGAGCAGCACCGGCGACACCGCCAGATGCAACTCGTCGATGAGCTTCTCCTCGAGATACTGCCGGATGGTGGAAACGCCGCCGCCGACGCGGACATCCTTGCCGCCGGCCGCAGCCTTCGCCTGGTCGAGCGCATCATGGATGCCGCCGGTGACGAAGTGGAAAATGGTGCCGCCCTCCATCACAATGGGGTCGCGCTTGTGGTGGGTCAGCACGAAGGTTGGCACATGATAGGGCGGGTTGTCGCCCCACCAGCCTTTCCAATCCTCGTCCGGCCACTCGCCGCGGATCGGCCCGAACATGTTGCGGCCGAGGATCCAGGCGCCAACATTGTCGAAGCTGCGGACGGCGAACTGGTCGTCCGTATCGGCCGTCCCGCCATCGGCGCCGAGCACCATCTTGCGGAAGGTGCGGGTGCCGATCATCCATTTGTGCAGATCTTCGCCACCAACGCCGAGCGGGTTTTGCAGGGTCTGCTCAGGACCGGCGCCATAGCCGTCGAGCGACAGGGTGAATGCATTGACACGCAGCTTGGACATGAGAGCCTCCGAGATAACTGATTGCAAAGTGCAAGTGGTTTTCTTTTAGCAAGCTAATCGTCGCGTGCAAGTGATTTGTGAGATCGGGTGCGTTCAGGTGACATCAAGTGACATTAGTGACTTCTAATGTTACTGGTGAAGGAAACCCTCAGGCGGGGAGCACGAGATGAAGGCGTATCGCGTCGAGAGGATGGATGGAGATGTCGTCCAGGAGAGTCAGGAAATCCAGGCAAGCACACCATTTGGAGCTGCCGAAAAGGTGCTTGGCCGAAAGGTCACTCTGCGTGGCGGCGCCTGCAAATGGGTCCGCGTGGTAGACCTGACGGCCAAAATCCCGACACGGCTTCGACCCAGCACCTACGAATACAAAGCGTTGGGGCAATGGCTAAGCAATGTTGCGGTCTTCATGACGGGAAACTCGCTGCTGGCCTAGAGCAATTCCAGGAAAAGTGTGAGCGGTTTTCCGTCCGGAATTGCGTAAAAACAAAGAGATAGAGCGGTTCGCCGTTTCCGTGAAACGGTGAAGCGCTCTAGTTTTAGGGAACTCTGTGCCAATGGGGCAAAATTACTCCATCGACAGGATGAGATTGCGCACGACAGGATAGATTTCACGCTCCCAGCGCTTGCCGTTGAAGACGCCATAGTGGCCGACATTGGCCTGCAGGTGATGGCGCTTCAGATGCGGGCGCAACGAACGGCACAATTCATGGGCGGCCGAGGTCTGGCCGAGAGCGCAGATGTCGTCGCGCCCGCCTTCGACAGTAAGCAGCGCCGTGGTGCGGATCGCGCCCGGATCGACCAGGCTCCCACGAAACGTGAACGTACCCGCGGCCAGTTCCGCCTTCTGGAACACGCGGTCGATGGTTTCGAGATAGAATTCCTCCGTCAGGTCGAGCACCGCCAGATATTCGTCGTAGAAGCTCTTTATTTTGTCGGCCTCGGCGATCTCGCCGGCCGCCAGATGGTCGTGGAGTTTGCGGTGGGCCTCGTTGTGGCGGTCGATGTTCATGGCCATGAACGCGGCAAGCTGCAGAAAGCCCGGATAGACCCGGCGCCCGCCGCCGGCATGACGCCACGGTACGCGCGCGATGACGGAGCTCTGGAACCAGGCCAGTGACTTGCTGACGGCGAATTCGTTGACCTTGGTCGGGCTCTCGCGCGGATCGATCGGCCCGGCCATCAGCGTCATCGATCGTGGCGTTGCCGGATGCCCGTCCTCGGACATCACGGCGACGGCGGCAAGCGCCTGGACGCACGGCTGACATACCGCCAGTATATGCGCGCCTGGGCCGATCGCTTCGAGAAAGCGGATGATGTAGTCGACATAGTCGTCCACCCCGAAGGCGCCAGCCGAAAGCGGCACGTCACGGGCATTGGTCCAGTCTGTGACATAGACTTCGTGGTCGGCAAGAAGTGTCGCCACCGTTCCGCGCAGCAGTGTCGAGAAATGACCGGACAAAGGCGCGATGACCATCACCCGCGGTTGGCGGGTATCCAAGTCCTTGGCAAAGCGCAGAAGCGTGCCGAACGGCAGGTCGAGAGCCGTCTCCATGGTCACCGGCACGTCGCGATTGCCGACCCGGACGGATTCGATCTCGAAATCCGGCCGCGCATGGGTAAGCTTGAAGCGGGCGATCATCTCCAGCCCCGCGGCCAGGCGCTGTTTGACGCCGTCTCCCGAGATCATGCTGCCCATCGCCGAGTGCATGAGATCGGCAAAAAACCGCGACGGGGCGATGAGATCGTCCTGTAGCTGGTAGGCCTGGTACAGCATCGAGATGCATCCGTTCCGAAGCGGCCATATGGCAGTGCAAAAAATCTAGTGCAAATTTTTGTGCATTGCGAGAGGATTGTTGCCGGCAAAGGGCTCGGAGGCCGACGGTATGGCAAAGGCGACGCTGACGATCTCGTCCAAGAACTATTCGTCCTGGTCGCTGCGCGGCTGGCTGCTGTGCCGCATGGCCGGGCTGGAGTTCGAGGAAAAGCGCATCGACATCGACGATCCCGGGCAGCGGCAGGAGTTGCTGTTGCTGTCGCCATCCGTTCTGGTGCCGCGGCTGACCGATGATGGCGTGACGGTGTGGGACACGCTGGCGATTGCTGAATATCTCGCCGAGACCAAGCCGGCGGCAGGGCTCCTGCCGGCCGGCCGTGTGGCGCGTGCGCATTGCCGCGCCGTGTCCGGCGAGATGCATTCGGGGTTTCACAATTTGCGCTCGGCGCTGCCGATGAGCCTGAAGGCCAGGCACCAGAGCTTCAAGATTTTTTCCGGCGCGCGGCCGGATGTGGAGCGGATCAAGACGATCTGGTCGGAATGCCTGGCGACCTATGGCGGTCCCTGGCTGTTCGGTGCGTCGCCGACTGTGGCCGACGCGATGTATGCGCCGGTCTGCACCCGTTTCCACACCTATGCAGTCGAGCTCGAAGCGCCACTCGCCGGCTATTGCGAGACAATCCTGACTTGGCCTCTGATGCAGGAGTGGACGCAGGACGCATTGGCTGAGCCCGAGGATATCATCGAACTCGACGTCGAGTTTTGAGAAGGTTGGAGTAGGGCGGTCTTCTACCCCTTCAGCAACTGCGCCACCTCGGGCGCGAAATAGGTGAGAATGCCGTCGCAGCCGGCGCGTTTGAAGGCAAGCAGGCTCTCCAGCATTGCCTTCTCGCCGTCGATCCAGCCATTGGCGGCGGCTGCCTTGATCATCGAATATTCGCCCGACACCTGGTAGGCGAAGGTCGGCATCTGGAACTCGTCCTTCAGCCGGCGGATGATGTCGAGATAGGGCAGGCCGGGCTTGACCATCAGCATGTCGGCGCCCTCGGCGATGTCCTGCTCGGCCTCGCGCACCGCTTCGTCGGAATTGGCATGGTCGATATAGTAGGTCTTCTTGTCGCCCTTGAGCAGGCCGGCGGTGCCGACCGCCTCGCGATAGGGACCGTAGAAGGCGGAGGCGAATTTCGTCGCGTAGGACATGATCGCCACATCCTGAAAACCATTGGCGTCGAGCGCGTCGCGGATGGCGCCGATGCGGCCGTCCATCATGTCGGACGGCGCGATGATGTCGGCGCCGGCCGCCGCCTGGATGACGGCTGCCGCGGTCACCTGTTCCACCGTCTCGTCATTGACGATAATGCCGTCACGCAAAATGCCGTCGTGGCCGTGCGAGGTGAAAGGATCGAGTGCTGCATCGGTGATGATGCCGATCTCCGGCACCGCGTCCTTGATGGCGCGGGTGGCGCGGTTGATGATGTTTTCCGGGTCGAGGATGTGCGATCCCGTCTGGTCGCGCAGCCCAAGTTCGACATTGGGGAAGGTGGCGATCGCCGGAATGCCGAGCTTGGCGGCGCGCTCCGCCTCCTTGACGGCGAGATCGAGCGACAGGCGGAAGACGCCCGGCATGGCGGCGATCGGCTCACGCGTGTTCTTGCCGTCGATGACGAAGATCGGCCAGATCAGATCGTTCACGGTGAGCTGGTTTTCCTGCACCAGGCGGCGCGACCAGTCGGCCTTGCGCATGCGCCGCAGGCGCCGGCTGCCGGTGATCTCGTCAACGCTGCGTGCGCCAGCTGGTTTTGCCGGCGAGAACTTGTTCGTCGCGGGGGTGAATTTGTTCATCGCCATAACTCGCTGCTCTCGCGGCTTTGCCCCGCCGCTACTTCGACGCGGCTTTTCCACGAGCCCCGCCGCCATTTGAGGCGGCTTTTACCACGAGCCCTTGCCGCTGACCAATGCGACACGATTGTGCCAGGCGGCGCCTAGCCCCTTCGGCGGCCACGCCAGTTCCGGCCCGGTTTTGAAGAACGACACATTGTTGGTGAAGATGCTCTCCGGTGCGAGCCTGATCAGGCGCCCGTTCGGATGGTCGATATCGGCCACGGTGTCGATGAACCAGCGGTTCCAGGTCGCTTCCGGACCAAGATATTTGTGCAGCAGCCGTTTGAAGCGTTCCGGATCCATCGACTCGATAGTGGCCGCGCCGCGCAGGCCGAGATGCAGCAGAATGCCGGCCTCATTGTCGAAATGGACGATCTCCACCGCGCAGCGCGGGTCGCGTTCGAGATGTTTGACAGCACTTGCCTCGGTCGAGCCGAGCAGCCAGATCGCCTCGTCCTCCCAGATGAACCACATGGGCGCGTTGCGCGGCGCGCCATCCGCGGTCACGGTCGCCAGATTGGCCATCAGCGGACGGATCAGCACATCGTGCGGATCGAACTTTTTCGGCATTTCCCAGCCATCGCTCGGCGCTGCGGTTTCAAACGTCATGCGTTCGCCCCTTACTCACAAGACAGACTGATGCCGAGATGGTGTTTCGCCGGCAATTTTGCCCGCATTTCGGCTGCAGGCAAAGGACGGCGGCGTTCGACTGCGAAATCCAAACCGCCGCCGCCGGTTGACGCACCCATGCGCCACCTTTAGCACTTCAGTCCCGCAGGCGCGGGGAGGGATTCTCTGACGATGGATTTTGGCGGCGGCGACGAGATCCGCTTCGAACGGGTGGGCAAGGCAGGCGTCGTCACGCTGACGCGGCCGCAAGCGCTCAATGCGCTGACGCATCGCATGATCAAGGCGCTGGACAAGGCGCTCGACGCTTTTGAGCACGATGCCGGCGTCGATGTCGTTATCGTCAGGGCCGAGGGCAGGGCGTTTTGTGCCGGCGGCGACATCATGCATGTGTATGAGTCTCGGGGCGGAAAGCCGCCGGTCGAGTTCTTCGCTGACGAATACCGGCTCAACGCCCGTATCAACAGTTTCAAAAAGCCCTATGTCTCGCTGATCGACGGCATCGTCATGGGCGGCGGCGTCGGCATCTCGTTCCACGGCTCGCAGCGTGTGCTGACCGAGAACGCCCAGTTTGCCATGCCCGAAGTCGGCATCGGCTTTTTCCCGGATGTCGGCGGCAGCCATCTGCTGCCCGACCTTGGCGGCAGTTTCGGCATGTATCTGGCGCTCACCGGCAACCGCATCCGCTATGGCGATGCGCTGTGGTCGGGCCTGGCCACCCACACCATCGAAGCCGCCGACCAGGCCGCCTTCCTCGACCGGCTCTGCGCCAATGGCGATCCGGAATCGGTGTTGCGCGGCTTTTTCTCGGCCGCCCGGCGCGAGACCAGCCAGCCGGTGCTGGAAGCCATCGCCCGGCATTTTTCGCGAAGTTCGCTGGCCGATATCATCGAAAGCCTCGAGCGGGCGGCCGGCGCCGACGAATTTGCCGCCAAGACGCTGGCCACGATCCGCACCCGTTCGCCGACCAGCCTCAACGTCGCCTGGCGCCAGATCAGCGCCGGGCTGACGCTGTCGATGGAAGCCTGCATGAAGATGGAGTTCCGCATCCTCAACCGCATGCTGGCCGGCCACGACTTCTATGAAGGCATCCGCGCCGTCCTCGTCGACAAGGGTTCGACGCCGCAATGGCAGCCGGCTGATCTGGCTGAAGTCGAGGCAGCCGCGATCGATGCCTATTTCGCCCCGCTCGAACGGGAGCTCGAGCTGTGAGCGAGGTCACGTCGCGGCGCATCGTGCTGCAGCCCTCGGGCGTTGAAATCATCTTCGCCTGGTTCCAGCGCGTCATCGCCGGCTACTGCCTGTTGTTCGGCATCCTGTACTGGATCCGGCTGATCGGCTTTTATCCCGGCCCGCTATGGCGCTTCGACCTGATGCCGGTGCACTGGCAGGTGGTGGCGGTGATGCTGGCCGTGTTCTTTCCCTTCGCCGCGGCAGGCCTCTGGATGCTGGCGTCCTGGGGGCCGGTGATCTGGTTCATCTGCGCGGTCACCGAAACCATCATGTATGCCGGCTTCCCCGATCTGTTCGGCCACCGGCCGCTCATCCTGTTTTCGCACTTCGCGGTGGCGCTGCTCTACATCGTCTTTCGCGTCGTCATCTGGATGCGCAAGCGCCCCGTGCGCGCCTGAAACCGAGCCCCGCCGCCATTGGCTAAATCTTTAGGTTAATTATCCTTGCTCGGGTGACCGTTCGTTAAGCGTCTTCCGAAACCTATTACCGGTAAGCTCTTGTTAGCCCTAGCGTTTAAGTCGAATTTTATGAGTATTCGATAGTGTCGCGATCAAGGTGAAAAACAAAAAATCACCAGGGCGACAAACGAGAGGCAAAGACAATGATCAATTCGCGTCCGGCGGCGAAGACCGCCAACGTATCCGACGATCGCCGCGAGGCTATCCGTTCGCTTTACATGGAATCGCTGCAGCTGGTCGAGCGTCTGCATCGCCGCCTGCTTGACGTGATCAAGGACGAGTTCGACCGCAACGGCCGCTCGGACATCAATGCCATCCAGGCACTGCTTCTGTTCAACATCGGCAACTCCGAGCTGACCGCCGGCGAGCTGCGCTCGCGTGGCTACTATCTCGGCTCGAACGTCTCCTACAACCTGAAGAAGCTGGTCGATCTCGGCTTCATCAACCACCAGCGCTCGCGCATCGACCGCCGTTCGGTCCGCGTCTCGCTGACGCCGAAGGGCAATGAAGTGGCCGAGGTTGTCGGCGGTCTCTATGAGCGCCATGTCGGCTCGATCGAACAGGTCGGCGGCATCAACAGCGAAGAGTTCAAGCAGATGAACCGAGCGCTGCAGCGTCTCGACCGCTTCTGGAACGACACCATCGCCTACCGGATGTAATCCGCAGGGATCGCAAGCCACGCCAACAGAAGCGCGGCCGGGGGAAGCAAATGAAGGACCGGCGCCGGGGGGCGCCGGTCCTTTTTTGCGATCAGGCCAGGATCGCCAATTGACGCTGCCGTCGCACCCGGCTGCGGTTTGCTTTCGCTTCCGCAATGCCTAGTGTCGCCACCAAATGGGGGACGACATGCTTTTGGGCGTGAATTTCAAAATCTACCCGATCGCCATGCTGCTCCTGGCCGCGCCGCAAACGGCGTTTGCGCAGGAATGGTGGCAGGGCGCTTTCGCCAGTGAAGGCTCGAGCCCCTGCGACAACAATGACTCCATCGTGACGTTCACCGACAAATCGGCCGACATGTGGGAAGTCGCTTGCAGCGTCCAGAAAGTCCAGAAACTCAAAGGCCTGGACGCCATCATTCTGGACATAACCTGCTCGGATGATGAGCAGAGCGTCTCAAAAAAACGAACGCTGCTGCTCAAGCTCGACGACAACAAGCTGCTGCGCTATCCGGAAAATCAGGTGCTGCAGCGCTGTTCAGAGCTGGAAGGCAACCCGCGCTGAGGTTCCGAGGGGAACACCCCGTGAACGGTGCCGAAAAGGCACGGACCTTCCATTTCAGATCGCCGGCGCTTCCAAATTCGGCGCAAAGCCACGTTGCCGCCATATTCGCGGTGGAAGCGAGGGTGCGGGTGATGCTGCGGTGAAAGCCATTGTTTTGCCCGCA
Source organism: Hyphomicrobiales bacterium (assembly GCA_900472295.1). GTDB lineage: Bacteria > Pseudomonadota > Alphaproteobacteria > Rhizobiales > Rhizobiaceae > Mesorhizobium. Next base: position 10,570 of record UCIA01000001.1, read on the forward strand.
ACATCGCATCGAGGTTCGTTTTTCACGACCAAGTGATGCGGGTCATGGTTGGCTAATTGTTAACAGTGCCAACTTTAGAGTGCGGGCGATTTCGCCCAATGATCGAGCCCGTAGCCGAACACTACGCGCCAAACGCTACAGAATGTCTGGAACGTCGATGAGAACCAGCCGCCGCTTTTTCCTTTCCGGAGCCTCCGCGCTCGCCGTCGCCATGGTCACCAATGCGGCCAGCGCGCAGGATGTCATCGACGACATCCTGAAATCGTCGAACCGCGGCAATTGGGACGACCAGTTCGACGCCCGCGCCTCGGAAGGCGGCAAGGTCGCCTCGACACTGCCGATCTTCAGCCTGCAGACGGTCGCCTTCACCGAACAGGCGGTGGCGCAGTATCAGAACATCGTCGCCCAGGGCGGCTGGCAACAGGTTCCCGACACCAAGAAGCTGGAGCTCGGCGTCGACGATCCCGATGTGGTGCCGCTGCGCAGGCGGTTGATGATTTCGGGCGATCTGGCGCAGAGCGCCGGCGTTTCCACCGCCTTTGATTCCTACGTCGACGCCGCGGTCAAGCGCTTCCAGACCCGCCATGGCCTGCCGGCCGACGGCGCTTTGGGCAAATATACTTATGCCGCGATGAACGTTTCGGCGCAGATCCGGCTCGGCCAGCTGCAGACCAATCTGCAGCGGCTGCGCGAAAAGGCCGGCACGCTGGGTAATCGCTATGTGCTGGTCGACATCCCGGCGGCACAGATCGAGGCGGTCGAGAACGACCGCGTCGTGCTGCGCCACACCGCAATCGTCGGCAAGATCGACCGGCAGACCCCGGTGGTCAATTCCAAGATCAACGAGATCATCGTCAATCCATACTGGAACGCGCCGGTCTCGATCGTGCGCAAGGACATCATTCCGCTGATGCGGAAGAACCCGGACTATCTCAAGGACAGCCACATCCGCCTGTTTGCGCCCGATGGCAGCGAAGTCGACCCGATGAATGTCGACTGGTCGACGGACGATGCCGCTAAATACCGCTTCCGCCAGGATCCGGGCTCCGGTAACGCGATGGCCTCGGTCAAGATCAACTTCCCGAGCCCCGACGGCGTCTACATGCACGACACGCCGCAGCAGAGCCTGTTCGGCAAGATGATGCGCTTCGATTCCTCGGGCTGCGTGCGCGTGCAGAATGTGCGCGACCTCGTCACCTGGATCCTGCGCGACACGCCCGGCTGGGATCGCCAGCATTTCGAGGCGACCATCAAGACCGGCGAGAACACGCCGGTGCCGGTCGTCAATCCGGTTCCGGTCCACTTCCTCTACCTGTCGGCCTGGTCGACGGGTCCGGGCGTGGTGCAGTTCCGCGACGACGTCTACGCACTCGACGGCGCCAGCGAACTGCAGATCACATCTTCGCTCTAAGCTATTGATATTTTTTAACAAAAGGCCGCCTATCGGGCGGCCTTTTGTGTTGCCGAAGAGCTTTTAGATCAGCCGCTGATTGACCAGCCGCGCCACCGCCTGGGCGCGGTTGACGGCGCCGAGCTTTCGCCGTGCATTGTCGACATGAAAGCGCACGGTTGCCTGGGCAATGCCGAGGATCACCGAGATTTCCCAATCGGTCTTGCCCTCGGCGACCAGCGCCAGGCTGTCCCGCTCGCGCTCGGTCAGGTGAATGGCAGAGGTCGGGGGCGGGGTGGTCAGCTCCATCAGCCTCTCGGTCAGCACAAGGCCCGCCATCTGGATGGCGAACGTCTCGTCATGCGAAAAATCCCGTTCGTGGAAACCGAGATGCAGCGAAGCGATGACGCCGTCGGCGCCGTAGGAGGTGGCGCACAGCGCTTCATGGATGCCGGCTTCGCTGAGCGCGTCCCAATAGGTGCCGAATTCGCTGTCGTCGCGAGGCGCGAAATCGCTGAAAGCGTAACGCGTCCGGCTTTCGCGGATCGCCGTCAGCAGCGGGTTGCACTCAAGGCAGACATAATCGAAGGCGGGGCTTCCCGGCCAGTTCTTCGGCGCCAGCCGCGCGATAAAACCGCCTGCGGCCCAATGGCTGGCCGAGGTCAGGGTCGCTGTCGGGCGCCGGTAGAGGCGCGTCTGCAGATAGGAGGCGCCGAAATCCTCCATTGCCGCGAAGAAGGCGACGCTTGCCGCTTCAGCCGTCGGCGCCGCGAACGCAGCTTCGGCATGCGCCATGATCCGTGACAGCATCGCTCGCCCCATTCTACCCACCCAGACGTACGCTGACATGAGCCGTTGCGGGCCGCAAGACGGGTTAGGATGGAGAGAGCCTGTCAACCCCACGTTTTCGAGAGGTTACCGCGGCTGCCGGCTCGCTTATCAAAAAGGGGTACGGCGCAGGCTGCCCCAACGGCAGGGAGCCTGCGCCGGCATGATGTTTCTGCCCTTACCACGCCGGTTCCTGAGCCTCGGCGTGGGGCCGGCCACCTGGTGTCCCAAGCCAGCCTCGCGCTGGCGCCGGGTGCCGGCCGTTTTTCGTTCTGTTTGGCTGGCGCTCCTGAGGCAGCGAGCCGCCGCCGGATGCGCCCCGATTTTGGGGCTGGCCAACGCCGCGACCGCAGCGGAGGCCGAGCCGGGCTTGGGGCCTCGGGGCGCATTTCCGGCTTTCCTGCCAGCGACCTGCTGCACCGTTTTGTCCGCGCGTTCGCCCGATCGGCTGGACGGATAAGCGGCAATTGGCCATGGTCGGAGCACACCCGGAATCTCACCATGGATGTTGCTGTTTTCGTTCTCGTCGTGCTCGCTTTCGTGACGCTGTCCGGCGCGCTGGTGCGGCTGGTACGCGTGCCGCTGCCTGTGTTGCAGATCGCCATTGGCGCTGCCTTGGCATGGCCGGCACGGGGCATTCATTTCGAGATCGAGCCCGAGCTTTTCCTGCTGGTGTTCATTCCGCCGCTTCTGTTCGGCGATGCGTTCTCGGCGCCGAAGCGCGAACTGATCGCATTGCGCAGTCCGATCCTCGATCTCGCCATCGGGCTGGTCTTCTTCACCATCGTTGGCTTCGGTTACGCCTTACACTGGCTGGTGCCGAGCATCCCGCTGGTCGTCGCCTTCGCATTGGCTGCCGTCCTGTCGCCCACCGACGCGGTCGCCGTGTCATCGATCGTCGACCGCACTGTCGTGCCGGCGCGGCTGATGCACATTCTGGAAGGTGAGGCGCTCCTCAACGACGCATCTGGCCTGGTCATGTTCCGCTTCGCCGTCGCGGCCGCGGTCACCGGCAGCTTTTCCTTCGCCGGTGCATCGCTGTCTTTCGTCTATGCCGTCGCCATCGGCATACTGGCCGGCATAGCCGCGCTGTTCTTTGCTGCAAAGGCGTTGCAGATCCTCGGCCGGATCACGACCACGCCGCCGGAAGCGCAGGTGCTCGTCATCCTCTTGCTGCCCTTCGTCGCCTATCTCATCGCCGAGCATTTCGGCGCCTCGGGCATTCTGGCGGCGGTCACCGCCGGTCTTCTGACCGGATATTCCGGCATCGTCCGCTACATGGCGCTCTCGGCGCGCATCCAGACATTCTCGCTCTGGTCGATGTTGACCTTCATGTTCAACGGCGCGCTCTTCATCCTGCTTGGCCTGCAGCTTCCCGACATCATCCGCAAGGTGCCGCCGGAGCTGACCACCCGGCACTGGCTGTTCGAGCCGGCTTTGACCGTACTTTTGCTGACGCTTTGCCTGATCGGCCTGCGCTTCGTCTGGATATGGATCGGTGACATCGGCGCCGGCCTCGCTGCGCGACTCGGCAACCGCAAGGCGCAGCCGTTCGGCTTTCGCGTCAGGCTGGCGGGATCGGTGGCCGGCGTGCGCGGGGCGATCACGCTCGCCGGCATTCTGTCGCTGCCGCTCAGCCTGCAGGATGGCTCCCCCTTTCCGGCCCGCGACCTGGTCATCTTCCTGGCCGCCGGCGTCATCATCTGTTCGCTGGCGATCGCCAGCCTCACTCTACCCGCTATCGCACGCGGTCTCGTCGGGCCCGGCGATGACCCCGGCGTGGCCGAGGAACGCAAGGCACGGGCAGGTGCTGCCAATGCGGCCATAGCCAAAATCGAAAGCCTCGCCAGCGACGGCAGCGAAGGCGAGGCGGCCGACACAAGGCTCGCCATCGCCGAGAGCGTCGTCTCCATCTACCGGCGCCGCCTCGCTCTGTCCGACGATGGCGACGAAGCGCGCGCCGTCGCCCGCGATACCGGCCGGCTGGAGGTCGAGCTCAGGATTGCGGGCATCGAAGCGGAACGCGCGGAGCTGCAGAAGATGCTTCGCCGCGGCGACATCAACGATCACACGGCGCGCAAGCTGTTCACCGAGATCACCTTCTCCGAAGCGGTGTTGAAGGGACGCGCGCCGCAATAGTGCGCGCCGACAGCTGTCTTGGCGCAAACCGGCCAGCAAATTTCGCGCCGCAAACGTGGCGAGGCCAAAACAACTGTGTTAATGGCGCGGCAATGCATGTCGCCCGGAATTGTGCAGCGGTTTTGGGTGAAAGATATGCATAGGTAAATTGCCCCGAACCGGAGGATTTCAGGCCATGGCAACTGCAGCGGCAGCGTCGAACAAATTCGAATCCTTCTTCGAAACCACGCTGGAAGATGCCGATCCGGAAATCTTCGGCTCCATCCGCAACGAACTCGGCCGCCAGCGCCATGAGATCGAACTGATCGCCTCGGAAAACATCGTTTCCCGCGCCGTGCTCGAGGCGCAGGGCTCGATCATGACCAACAAATACGCCGAGGGTTATCCGGGCAAGCGCTATTATGGCGGCTGCCAGTTCGTTGACGTGGCCGAGGAATTGGCCATCGAGCGCGCCAAAAAGCTGTTCGGCTGTAACTTCGCCAACGTCCAGCCGAACTCCGGCAGCCAGATGAACCAGGCGGTGTTCCTGGCTCTCCTGCAGCCCGGCGACACCTTCATGGGACTCGATTTGAACTCCGGCGGCCACCTGACCCACGGTTCGCCGGTCAACATGAGCGGCAAGTGGTTCAAGGTCGTGTCCTATGGCGTGCGCAAGGACGACCATCTGCTCGACATGGACGCGATCGAAAAGACCGCGCATGAGACCAAGCCGAAACTGATCCTGGCTGGCGGCACCGCCTATTCGCGCATCTGGGACTGGAAGCGTTTTCGCGAGATCGCCGACGCGGTCGGCGCCTATCTGATGGTCGACATGGCCCACATTGCCGGCCTCGTCGCTGGCGGGGTGCACCCGTCGCCGCTGCCGCATGCGCATGTGGTGACGACGACGACGCATAAGTCGCTGCGCGGCCCGCGCGGCGGCATGATCCTGTGCAATGACGAGGACATCGCCAAGAAGATGAACTCGGCCGTTTTCCCCGGCCTGCAGGGCGGCCCGCTGATGCATGTCATCGCCGCCAAGGCGGTGGCCTTTGGCGAGGCGCTCAAGCCGAGCTTCAAGATCTATGCCGAGAGCGTCGCCGCCAACGCCAAGGCGCTGGCGTCGAGCCTCAAGGAAACCGGCCTCGACATCGTCTCGGGCGGCACCGACAACCATCTGATGCTGGTCGATCTCCGGCCCAAGAACGCCACCGGCAAGCGCGCCGAGGCGGCCCTTGGTCGCGCCAACATCACTTGCAACAAGAACGGCATTCCCTTCGATCCGGAAAAGCCCTTCGTCACCTCCGGCGTGCGCCTCGGTACGCCTGCCGGCACCACGCGCGGTTTCGGCCAGGCCGAGTTCCGCGAGATCGGCAAGCTGATCGCCGAAGTGCTGGACGGGTTGAAGGTCGCCAATTCCGACGAGGGCAATGCGGCCGTCGAGGCGGCGGTCAAGGCCAAGGTCATGGCGTTGACCGATCGTTTCCCACTCTATCCCTATCTCGGTTGACCGCGCGCCGCGCGTCGTCTTTTATCCCGCGCTCTGCGCCGCCCCAGTTCGGGCGGCGCGGTCTACTGGAGACTTGATGATGCGCACTGTCCGTCCTGCCGTTCTGGCCCTCGTCGGCTCGCTTGCCGCCTTCGCCGTGTCGGGTGCGGGTGCGCAAGAGCAGGCGCAGCCAAGCACGGATGGCCCGGTCACCAACACCTTCGGCAAGTGGACCACCATCATCGATGCGCTCGACAGCGGTCAGGATTCGCACAAGACCTGCGCCGCCTCGACCGCCTTTCTCGATAAGAGCGGCAATGCGGGCACGCTGACACTTTCGATCTCGACCGGCGACGCTTTGCCACCCGATGCCTATCCGGCGATCATGTTTACGGTCGCCAACAAGGACCTGCCGACCGGCAAGAAGATCGCGGCTGTTTTCGGCGACCCCGGCGTCAAGGTTCCCGCCACCGTCTACTCCAACGATGCCATCGCCGGCCGCCCGAGTTGGACAGTCGATAATCAGCCCAAGACCAGTCTCGCGCTGCTGCGCGCCATGCGCCAGGTCATCTCGCTCGATGTGACGTTCGGCAAGCAGACATTCGTCAGCATCCCAATGGATGGTTTTACCAAGGCCTACCGCAACCTCGGAACGTCCTGCGGCTTCCCGACCAAGGACGTCGCACCGTGACGCCGACTACCGGATCGGAATAGGAGCCGCGGATGGCCATTCTCTGGAAAGGCGTGGTCGGCGGACTGGTCACAGCGCTGATCGTCTGGGCGTCGAAGCGCGGCAATGTCCTGCCAGGCTCCTGCCGCTGGCGCCGACTTTCGCGGTCATGGCGCTGCTGGCGGTTGGCTCCAGGGGTGACGCATCCGGTTTTCGCGAGGCTTGCCTCGCCGGCGTCAAGACCATTCCCGCCTATCTCGCCTTCCTTGGCGCCTGCTGGCTGCTCATCGACAAGGTCGACTACCGGCTGGCCGTCGCCGGAGGCATCGCCGTGTGGCTGGTAGCGGCGCTGGCAATTTTCCTCGCGCCTCGCTATCTCTGACGACACGCGAGGCCGTTGCCGAACCTTTGCCCGTCTCGGCAAAAACCTCTAAGCCTTGCGTTCCGCCAGATTCGCCAACCCAAAGGCCCTCCATGCGCTGTCCCTATTGCCAGTCCGAAGATACGCAGGTGAAGGATTCGCGTCCCGCCGAGGACGGCGCCGCGATCCGCCGGCGGCGCGTCTGCCCCGATTGCGGCGGACGTTTCACCACGTTCGAGCGTGTCCAGCTACGCGACCTCGTGGTGGTGAAGAAGTCCGGACGCAAAGTGCCGTTCGACCGCGACAAGCTGCTGCGTTCGGTGGAAACAGCGGTGCGCAAGCGCAATGTCGATCCCGAACGCATCGATCGCGCCGTCACCGGCATCGTGCGCCAGCTTGAGAGCTCCGGCGAGACGGAAATCGCCTCGGGCGAGGTTGGTCGCCTGGTCATGGAAGCGCTGAAGTCGCTCGACGACGTCGCCTATGTCCGCTTCGCCTCGGTCTACCGCAATTTCCGCGAGGCCAAGGATTTCCATGATGTGCTGGGTGAGCTCAAGGGCGACGAGCTGAAGGGCGAAGAGGACGCCGGCTGAGCATGGCAGCGCCTGGCAAAGCCGAGCAGGAAGTTCTCGATCGCCGTTTCATGGCGGCCGCGTTGCGGCTGTCGCGCAGGAATGCCGGCCGCACCTCCACCAACCCATCCGTAGGCACGATCATCGTTCGCGATGATGGCGCTGGCCCGATGATCGTCGGCACCGGTGTCACCGCCATTGGCGGCAGGCCGCATGCCGAGACCGAGGCGCTGGCCGAGGCCGGTGAGCTGGCACGCGGCGCCACCGCCTATGTCACGCTGGAGCCCTGCGCTCATCATGGCCGCACGCCACCTTGCGCCAATGCGCTGGTCAATGCCGGCGTGGCGCGCGTCGTCGGCGCCGCCAGCGATCCTGATCCGCGCGTGTCCGGCAAGGGCTACGCCATCCTGCGCGCCGCCGGTATCGAGGTGGTCGAAAAGGTGCTGGCCGCGGAAGCCGCCGAACAGATGGCCGGCTATTTGATTCGATCCCTGAAAAAGCGCCCGGAAGTGATTCTGAAGCTTGCGCTTTCCGCCGATGGCAAGCTCGGCAGGCACGGCGCCGGCCAGGTCGCGATCACCGGCGACATCGCGCGCCGCGAAGTCTATCTGATGCGGGCCGAAGCCGACGGCATACTGGTCGGCATCGGCACGGCGCTGGAGGACGATCCCGCACTCACCGTGCGGCTGCCGGGGCTGGAGAACCGCTCGCCGGCGCGCATCGTGCTCGACCGCCAGATCAGGCTGCCGGAAACCTCGAAACTGGTCTCCGGCATCGACCGGGTGCCGCTCTATATCGCCGCCTGCCTGGAGGCCGATCCGCTGCGGCGCTCGGTGCTGGAGCGCGTCGGCGTGCGCTTTATCGGCACCGAAACCCATGAAGGCGGCGTGGCACTGCCGGAACTGCTCGAGGATCTTAGCGCGCTCGGCATGGCCAGCGTTCTCGTCGAGGGTGGCGCCAAGGTCGCGAGCGCCTTCCTCGCCGAAGGACTGGTCGACCGCATCGTGCTGTTCCAGGGCCCGGATGGGATCGGTGAGGAGGGCATTGCATCGCCCATTGACGCCAACCATATCCCGGCAGGCTTCCGCAAATTGCGTGAGATGCGCTTTGGCGAAGACGGGTACGCCGAATGGGTGAGAGATATCTGAAATGTTCACTGGAATTGTCACCGATATCGGCACCGTCGCGGCCATCAAGCCACTGAGCGAAGGCGTCGGTCTGCGCATCGACACCGCCTATGACCCGAAAAGCATCGCCATTGGCGCCTCGATCTCCTGTGGTGGCGTCTGCCTGACGGTCACGGCTTTGCCTGACGACGGCTCGAACGCCCGCTGGTTCGAGGTCGAGGCTTGGGAAGAGGCGCTCAGGCTGACCACGGCGTCCGCCTGGAAATCAGGCACCAAGGTCAATCTCGAGCGGGCGCTGAAAATCGGCGACGAACTTGGCGGCCACATCGTCTCCGGCCATGTCGATGGCATGGCTGAAATCGTCGAGCGCGAGGACGAGGGCGATGCCGTGCGCTTCACGCTGGAGGCGCCGCGCGAGCTGGCGAAATTCATCGCACCAAAAGGCTCCGTCGCGCTCGACGGCACCTCGCTTACCGTCAACAAGGTCGAAGGCACCCGCTTCGACGTGCTGTTGATCCACCATTCGCTAACCGTCACCACCTGGGGCGAGCGCAAGGTCGGCGACAAGATCAACCTCGAGATCGACACAATGGCCCGCTACGCCGCGCGCCTGGCCGAGGCGGCCAAAGAGGGGCTTTGATGGTCGCAATAAGACATACAGACAAACAGAAAGATCAACTGACGCGCGAAGCGATGGCCGACGTTGACGCTGGTCGTGTCATTGATCACGAAGCCGTTCTCGCATGGGCTGAAAGTCTGGGTAGCGAATGCCCACTCTCGGTTCCAAACCAGAAGATGCGATAGGTCAGGCCTCACCTCCAGCAATCTTCCGCTTGCGATCAAACCGGCTTCGGCCTAAGTCACCGGCTACCCCCGGAGACATTCATGGCTGGCACATCCCAACACGGCAAAGCGTTCATCCGCCCGAAAAAGAAGGCCCACCTTCTGATCATCGAGGCACGCTTTCATGACGACCTCGCCGACGCGCTGCTCGACGGCGCGACGAGCGCGCTCGACGAAGCCGGCGCGACCTATGATGTCGTCACCGTTCCCGGTTCGCTGGAAATTCCCGCCGTGATCACTTTTGCGCTCGACGGCATGGGCGAGGGCGGCAAGGATTATGACGGTTTTGTCGCGCTCGGCTCCATCATCCGTGGCGACACCTATCATTTCGACATCGTCGCCAATGAATCGAGCCGCGCGCTGATGGATCTGTCGGTGCAGGAAGCGATCGCCATCGGAAACGGCATCCTGACCACCGAGAACGACGCGCAGGCCTGGACGCGCGCCAAGCGCTCGGAAGGCGACAAGGGCGGCTTTGCCGCGCGCGCAGCACTCACCATGATCGCGCTCAAGGAGAAGCTGGGAGCGCCATCGTGAGCGAACCCGCTTCGCCCGGCCAGCCCGCGACACGCCACGCCAACAAGCGCGGCGCTGCCCGTCTGGCCGCCGTGCAGGCGCTTTACCAGATGGACGTGGCCGGCAGCGGCGTCTTCGAGATCACGGCGGAGTACGAGGCGTACCGCCTCGGCAAGGAAGTCGACGGCGCGCTCTATCGCGAGGCCGACGCGCAATGGTTCCGCGCCATCCTGACCGGCGTCGTCGAGAACCAGACGACCATCGATCCGATCATCCGCCAGGCGTTGACCGAGGACTGGCCGCTGTCGCGGCTGGATTCGACGCTGCGCGCCATCCTGCGCGCCGGTGTCTATGAACTGATGAAGCGCGACGATGTGCCGGTGGCCGTCATCGTGTCGGAATATGTCGACATCGCCAAGGCCTTCTACGAGGAAGACGAGCCGAAGCTGACCAACGCCGTGCTCGACCGTGTGTCGCGCCGGGTGCGGGGCGAGGGGCGCGGCAAGGACGCATCGTGACGGACGCGGTCGCCGGCGCAGCAAGGGAAGCGCGCCGTACGGCGATCATCCTGGCTGCCTCGCAGGCGATCATCGGCTCAGCGGCGCCGATCGCCATTTCCATGGGCGGGCTGGCCGGGCAATATCTGCTTGGCCCCGACAAGTCGCTGGCGACGGCCCCGATCACCGGCTTCAACATCGGCGTGGCGCTTGGCGCCCTGCCGGCCGCCGCCATCATCCGATGGCTTGGCCAGCGCGGCGGCTTCATGACCGGCACCATCATCACAGCACTCGGCGGCGTCATCTCCACGCTGGCGCTGTTCCAGGCGAGCTTCTGGCTGTTTGCTTTCGCGCTGCTGGTGATCGGCGTCGGTGGCGCTTTCGTCCAGCAGTTCCGCTTCGCCGCCGCAGACAATGCGCCGCCCGAATTCAAGGCGCGCGCCATTTCCTTCGTGCTGGCCGGCGGCATCATCACTGCCATTCTCGGGCCGCAGATCGTCATCTTCACCCGCGAATTGCTGGCGCCGGTGATGTTTGCCGGCTCGTTCGCGGCTATTCCCGTGCTGGCGGCAGTTGGCGCGGCCATTCTCTGGTTGCTGCGCATCCCGGCCAAGGCCACAGGCCACGCGGAAGTGGCATCCAGCGACGCCCGGCCACTCGCCGAAATCGTCACCCGGCCGCGTTTCGTGGCGGCGCTGTTTTGCGCCGTCGGCAGCTATGCGCTGATGAGCTTCGTCATGACCGGCGCGCCGCTGGCCATGGTCGGCTGCGGCCTGTCGACGGATGACGCGACACTTGGCATTTCCTGGCATGTGATGGCGATGTTTGCGCCGAGCTTCTTCACCGGATCGCTGATCCATCGCTTCGGCGCCGAACGCATCGTCGCCTCTGGCCTGGCCCTGCTGGTCGGCTGCGCCGTGGTGGCGTTATCGGGCCTGCATCTGTGGCAGTTCTGGACGGCGCTGATCCTGCTTGGCCTCGGCTGGAATTTCGCCTTCATCGGCGCCACCGCCATGGTCGCCGACAGCTACCATCCGTCCGAGAAAAGCAAGGTGCAGGGCTTCCACGACTTCGTCCTGTTCGGCTCCGTCGCCTTCGCCTCCCTGATGTCGGGCGCGATCTACAATGCCTGGGGCTGGGAGATGCTGAACTGGCTGATCTTTCCGGTCGTCGCCCTGTGCTTCGTGGCGCTCGGCGCGCTCAAGCTGACCGGATCGCGCAAAGCCCGCGCCTGATCCCTGACACGGCCTGTCAGCATGGCGCCGGTCGAAATCGCGGCGGCGGCACAAAATTATTGCGTCTGTGCCTATTGTTATGAAACCGTGTGCCCCGACGGGGCGTTGAAGCCATGCTCATATGCGGCCACCGCATTCCGGTTCATAGCAAGGGGTTTCACAATGTTTTCAGTCAAGATTCTCGCCGGCGCGGCGTTGGCGCTCGGCATCACCGCGGCTTCGGCCAATGCCCAGGTGGTTGTCTCCTCGAAGATCGACACCGAAGGCGGCGTGCTCGGCAACATCATCCAGCTGGTGCTGAACGCCAACAACATCAAGACCACCGACCGCATCCAGCTCGGCGGCACGCCGGTGGTGCGCAAGGCGATCACCGCCGGCGAGATCGACATCTATCCCGAATACACCGGCAATGCGGCCTTCTTCTTCGAGAAGGCCGACGATCCGGTGTGGAAGGATGCCGCCAAGGCCTATGAGACCGCCAAGAAGCTCGACTATGACGCCAACAAGATCGTCTGGCTGTCGCCGTCGCCGGCCAACAACACTTGGGCGATCGCGCTGCGCAAGGAGGTTGCCGAGACCAACAAGCTGGCGACGCTTTCCGACTTCGGCAAATACGTCGCCGGCGGCGGCACGGTGGTGCTCGCGGCCTCGGCCGAATTCGTCAATTCGGCGGCAGCCCTGCCGGCCTTCCAGACCACGTACGGCTTCACGCTGAAGCCCGACCAGCTGATCACCCTGTCGGGCGGCGACACCGCGGCGACCATTGGCGCGGCCGCCAACCAGACCAACGGCGCCAACGCCGCCATGGTCTACGGCACCGATGGCGGCATCGCGCCATCCGGACTGGTCGTGCTCGACGACGACAAGGGCGTGCAGCCGGTCTACCAACCGGCGCCGATCATCCGTGAAGCCGTGCTCAAGGAGCATCCCGAGATCGAGACGCTGCTCAAGCCGGTCTTCGCCGAACTCGACCTCGTCACGCTGCAGGACCTCAACGGCCGCGTCCAGGTCGGCGGCGAGCCGGTCAAGGGCGTCGCCGAGGATTTTCTGAAGAAGAACGGGTTTTTGAAGTAATCAGCTCACCGAAAGGTGACGTTGGTGCCAAGCACCCCCCTCTGTCCTGCCGGACANNAAGGGGGGAGATTGGCAGCTGCTGCGCCGAGCCTCTTTTCCTATCGTTGGGAATTGGCGAAAGCGCTCGCGACATCTGATCTCCCCCCTTGAGGGGGAGATGGCCGGCAGGCCAGAGGGGGGTGTCTCGCGCAGACCTTTCCATCCTGCATCCCGCTCAGAGCACACCGTTCCGCACGGTCTCGCCTCATGACCCCGCGTTTCGACAAGCTCGGCGTGGTCATCGCCGCGATTGTTGCTTATGCGGCGTTCCTCGCCCCGTTCGCTACTTTCCGCGCCAACCGCATCGTGCCGGGCGAGGCGCGGTCGATCCTCGAGGCGCTGACTGCGGCTCTCGGGCCGCTGCTGCTGGCGATCGTCATCGTGGCCGCAATCATTGCCTTGCTGAAGACGCCGCTTGTCTTGCGCCTTGCGGCAAGCGTGGTGGCGCTCGCTGCCCTTGCCGTCCTGATCGGCGTCGCCGGCATTTTCCTGACGCCCACCGGCAACACCTTCGCCCGCATCTCACCGGCCTCGGGCTTCTGGCTACTGATCTTCGCCTTCACGCTGCTGCTCGCCGACGTGCTGACCAGGCTGAACCTGTCGCCTTTGGCCCGCGTCGGCGTGCTCGTCATAGCGGCGCTCGCTATCGGCCTGCTGTTGGTATCCGGGCAGTGGGACAGCCTGTCGATCCTCAAGGAATATGCCAACCGCGCCGACAGTTTCTGGGCTGAAGGCTCCAAGCACATCACGCTGGCGCTGGGCTCGCTGGCGGCGGCGGTGGTCGTCGGCCTGCCGCTCGGCATCCTGTGCCACCGCGTCGAACGGTTGCGGGCCGGCGTTCTCAATGTGCTCAACATCGTCCAGACCATTCCCTCGATCGCACTGTTCGGCCTGCTGATCGCGCCGCTCGGCTGGATCGCCGCGCATGTCCCGGTTGCCGCAGCGCTCGGGATCAGAGGCATCGGCACCGCGCCCGCTTTCGTGGCGTTGTTCCTCTATTCGCTGCTGCCGGTGGTGGCCAACACCGTGGTCGGGCTTGCCGGCGTACCCCGCGCGGCCAACGATGCCGCGCGCGGCATGGGCATGACCGACCGCCAGCGCCTGTTCGGCGTCGAGTTTCCACTGGCATTCCCGGTCATCCTCACCGGCATTCGCATCGTGCTGGTGCAGAATATCGGCCTTGCCACCATCGCCGCACTCATCGGCGGTGGCGGCTTTGGCGTCTTCGTGTTCCAGGGCGTCGGCCAGACGGCGATGGACCTCGTGCTGCTCGGCGCCGTGCCGACGGTGGCGCTGGCCTTTGCCGCAGCCATCATCCTCGACGCAGTGATCGAAATGACCGCCACTAGATCAGAGAGATAGAGCATGATGTCGTCCGAAAACCGCTTCACACTTTTCGGCATCATGCTCTGGGCGCAGGGTTGAAACGGCATGATCGAGATCGAAGGCATTACCAAGCGCTACGACGCAACAACCGTGGTCGACGACGTGTCGATGGTCATCGAGCCGCGCACGGTTTGCGTCATCGTCGGCACCTCCGGCTCCGGCAAGACGACGCTGCTCAGAATGATCAACCGGCTGGTCGAACCGACCGCCGGCGTGATCAAGCTCGACGGCAACGACAACCGCTCGCTGCCGGGCTATGAGCTGCGCCGCAGCATCGGCTACGCCATCCAGGGCCACGGCCTGTTCCCGCACCGCACCGTGGCGCAGAACATCGCCACCGTGCCGGTGCTGCTCGGCTGGGACAGCGCCCGTATCAAGTCCCGCGTCGCCGAACTGATGACACTCTACCAGCTCGACCCAGAGGCCTATGGTCCGCGCTATCCGCACGAACTGTCCGGCGGCCAGCAGCAGCGCGTCGGCGTCGCCCGCGCGCTCGCCGCCGAGCCCAACGTGCTTCTGATGGACGAACCGTTCGGAGCGCTCGACCCGATCATCCGCACCAAGGCGCAGGAAGATTTGCTGACGATCCAGAAGCGCTTCGGCACCACCATCATCCTCGTCACCCATGACATGGAAGAGGCCGTGCATATGGGAGACAAGATTGCCGTCATGGATGCCGGCAAGCTGGTGCAATACGCCAAGCCGGAAGAGATTCTGGCGCGGCCGGCGAACGCCTTCGTCGAAACCCTGGTCGGCGCCAGCGAGAAGCCGTTCCGGCTGTTGTCGCTCGGCCGCGTGCGCGACGCCGTGGAGAAGGGGACCGCCGAAGGCGAGGCGATCCCCGGCGACGCCAGCCAGCGCGATGCGCTCGCCGAGCTCCTGTGGTCGGGCCGGCCGGCGCTGCCGGTCAAGGACGAAGACGGCAAGCCGCTTGGCCGCGTCACGGTCGACGGGCTGGTAAAGCGCGCGGCGAGGCCGGCATGAAAGAGGCCGGTGTAAAAGCTTGGCTGCCTTCGCTGCTCAGGCTTGCCTTGGTGGTGGCGCTCGTTGCCTTCGTCACCAATCCCGGCTGGTTCGAGCCGCTGTTGAAGCCGCTGACGGAAAACAATGCGCCGGCGATCTACAATCAGGGCAGCTTGCTGACGCTGACGCTGCTGCATCTCAGGACCGTGCTGATCGCCACGGTGGCCGCCACCGTCGTCGCGATCTCGCTCGCCATTCTGGTCACCAGGCCGGCCGGCGCCGAGTTCCTGCCGCTGTCGCGCAGCTTGGTCAATATCGGCCAGACCTTTCCGCCGGTTGCGGTGCTGGCGCTCGCCGTGCCCGCCGTCGGTTTCGGCGAGAAGCCGACGCTGATTGCGCTGTTCCTCTACGGCCTGCTGCCGATCTTCGAGAACGCGCTGACAGGCCTCACGACACTGCCCGGCAACATCATGGAGGCCGCGCGCGGCGCCGGCATGACCGGCTGGCAAAGGCTGATCAAGGTTGAATTGCCGCTCAGCGCGCCGATTATCCTGGGCGGTATCAGGCTGTCGGTGGTGATCAGCCTCGCCACCGCCACCATCGGCTCGACGGTTGCCGCCAAGACGCTGGGTGAGGTGATCATCGCCGGCCTGTTGTCGAACAATCTCGCTTTCGTGCTGCAAGGCGGCCTGATCGTCGCCGCCCTTGCCGTCCTGATCTATGACGGCCTGTCGGCCATCGAGCGCTACACCGCACGCCGCATGGGGCAAGAGACCGGCCACTGACCCTGCGCCGGACTGCGCGCCACGACCGACTGCCGCAACGTCATTTCAATCGATCTAATAGCAAGGCATCGCCGACCGGAATGTTCTGGCCTAAACCTTTTGGCTGAAAGCCGGGCAAAAACCGAACAATATCTTGACGTTCCCAGCCCTGTTTCGCATACACCGCTGCGAAGGACGGATTCCGCCTAGGCTTTATCCGCTCCCCGCACCAACGGCCCAGGGAGGGGTTCTTTTGGGCCATCAATCGAGGAAAATTCGGCAATGACCATCATTTTCGCCGTCATCGCCTGCGGCTTGCTTTCAATACTCTACGCCATCTGGGCGACGCGATCGGTCCTCGCGGCCGATCAGGGCAATGCACGCATGCAGGAAATCTCCGCCGCCATCCGCGAAGGCGCGCAAGCCTATCTGGCGCGCCAGTACACCACCATCGCCATTGTCGGCGTGGTCGTGCTTGTGCTCGCCTGGTGGCTGCTCTCGATCACCGCCGCTGTCGGCTTCCTGATCGGCGCCGTGCTCTCGGGCGCGGCCGGCTTCATCGGCATGCACGTCTCGGTGCGCGCCAATGTGCGCACCGCGCAGGCGGCATCGAACAGCCTGGCCGCCGGTCTCGACATCGCCTTCAAATCGGGCGCCATCACCGGCATGCTGGTGGCCGGCCTCGCGCTGCTCGGCGTCTCCATCTACTACTACATCCTGACCGGCCCGATGGGCCTGCAGCCCAATGACCGTATCGTCATCGACGCGCTGGTTTCGCTCGGCTTCGGCGCTTCGCTGATTTCGATCTTCGCACGTCTCGGCGGTGGCATCTTCACCAAGGGCGCCGACGTCGGCGGCGATCTCGTCGGCAAGGTCGAAGCCGGTATCCCGGAAGACGATCCGCGCAACCCGGCCACCATCGCCGACAATGTCGGTGACAATGTCGGCGACTGCGCCGGCATGGCCGCCGACCTGTTCGAAACCTATGCGGTGACCGTCGTCGCCACCATGGTTCTGGCCGCCATCTTCTTCGGCGGCACCGCCGCTCTGGGTGCGGCGATGCTCTATCCGCTCGCCATCTGCGGTGCCTGCATCCTGACCTCGATCGTCGGCACCTTCTTCGTCAAGCTCGGTTCCAACGGCTCGATCATGGGCGCTCTCTACAAAGGCCTCATCGTCACTGGCCTGCTGTCGATCGTCGGCCTCGGTGTCGCTACCTCGGCAACCGTCGGCTGGGGCGAGGTCGGCACCGTTGCCGGCATGACCATTATCGGCAAGAACCTGTTCATCTGCGGCCTGATCGGCCTGGTGGTGACCGGTCTCATCGTGGTGATTACCGAATACTACACCGGCACCAACAAGCGCCCGGTGAACTCGATCGCCCAGGCCTCGGTGACGGGTCACGGCACCAACGTCATCCAGGGCCTCGCGGTATCGCTGGAATCGACGGCACTGCCGGCAATCGTCATCGTCGGCGGTATCATCTCGACCTACCAGCTCGCCGGCTTGTTCGGTACGGCGATCGCGGTCACCACCATGCTCGGCCTTGCCGGCATGATCGTGGCGCTCGACGCCTTCGGCCCGGTCACCGACAATGCCGGCGGCATTGCCGAAATGGCCGGCCTGCCCAAGGAAGTGCGCCACTCCACCGATGCGCTCGACGCGGTCGGCAACACCACCAAGGCGGTGACCAAGGGCTATGCCATCGGTTCGGCCGGCCTCGGCGCGCTGGTGCTGTTTGCGGCCTATTCGAACGATCTGAAGTTCTTTGCCGCCAATGGCGACAAATATCCGTACTTCCAGGGCATGGGCGAGGTCTCCTTCGACCTCTCCAACCCATACGTCGTCGCCGGCCTGATCTTCGGCGGCCTCATCCCGTATCTGTTCGGCGGCATCGCCATGACGGCCGTCGGCCGCGCGGCGGGCGCCATCGTCGAGGAGGTGCGCAAGCAGTTCCGCGAGGATCCGGGCATCATGGCCGGCACTTCCAAGCCGAACTATGCGCGCGCTGTCGACCTGCTGACCAAGGCGGCGATCCGGGAAATGATCATCCCCTCGCTGCTGCCGGTGTTGGCGCCGCTCGTCGTCTATTTCGGCGTGCTGCTGATATCTGGCTCGAAGGCGTCCGCCTTTGCCGCCCTTGGCGCCTCGCTGCTCGGCGTCATCGTCAACGGCCTGTTCGTTGCCATCTCGATGACTTCGGGCGGCGGTGCCTGGGACAATGCCAAGAAGTCGTTCGAGGACGGTTTTGTCGACAAGGACGGCGTCAAGCATCTCAAGGGCTCCGAAGCGCACAAGGCTTCTGTCACCGGCGACACCGTCGGCGATCCCTACAAGGACACCGCCGGCCCGGCGGTCAACCCGGCGATCAAGATCACCAACATCGTAGCACTGTTGCTGCTGGCCGTGCTCGCGCACGGCTGAGGTAAACGCCACTGGCTCATGAAGAACCCGCGGGAGCGATCCCGCGGGTTTTTGTTTGGGGTGCTGATTGAGCCGGGAAGGCCGGTTCAATCCTCATCCGGCCGGGTGCCGGCATCGCTGCGCTTGACGTAGCGATCGAGCAATTCGCTTACGTCGGGCTCGCGTTCAGGCATTGGCGCCAGGCCACGCACCCGGCGCAGCCTGTCGACGAAAGCGCCTCGCTTGTGCTTGCGGCGGAAGGCGCGGGCGCGGCTATGGATGCCGAACGCCGCCATCAGCCTGCGCCTGATATAGCTTGACGCGGCCAGGCGCACGGGTTCGTGTGCACCGCCCAGGATTCTCACACGCAAGGCGTCCGGTGCCCGCATGGCATCCAGGAGCTCCTTCTGTTCCTGCGCGCTGTCGTCGAGATAGGAACCTTTGCGCATACCGGAATGCAGTTTGATCACCGTCAGGTGCGGCATCGTCGCGATTACCGCCCGCTTGCGCCATGCCCGAAACAGCCAGTCCTGCGAGCTTTCGCAAAAACACTGGCTGGCAGCCCGCCAGGGCCCCAGCAGGTCGAACGAAGCCCGGCGGAACATTTGCGCGGAGCCAAATGCTTCCGTCGTCACCGGGTCGTAGAAACCATCCTTGCCGGACCCGAAGATCGATGTGCCGGGATCGCCAGCCGCCGGCGAGGGTTGAATGACGGCGCCGCGCGCCAGTACCACGTCGGCGCCTGTCGCATCGATCCAGCCGGTCATCGCCGCCAGATGGTCGGGAAACCACAGATCGTCATGATTGAGCACGGCGACGAAGCGGCCACGCGCCCTGGCAAAGCCGATGTTGTTAGGCCCGGACTGTTCGCCGAAATTGACGGGAAGATCGATGTAGGCGATGCGGGGATCGCGAAATTCGGCGATGACAGCCGCCGTGTCCGGCCTGCAATCGTCGCCGATGACCAGGGCTTCCCAGTCCTGCAATGTCTGGCGCATGACGCTGGTCAGTGCTTGTCGCAGTGCCGCGGGCCGGTTGTGGGTCGCGATCACAACGGAGACCAGCGGCTCGCCACCGGCTTGATCGCGCTGCCCGGATGCTTCCACGCTACACCAGACTGTAGGGAATGTGCTCGGTGTCCGGCGGCAGGCGCCAGTGATCGGGCTGATCGTAGGCATAGCCTTTGTCGACGAGATTGAGCAGCACTGCCGTCTCGGCTCCAAGCGTGACGACGCCGTGCCATATGCCGGGCGGAATGATGACGATCGCCGGGCGCAACGGTCCGATGATCTTGTGCCAGACGGCGCCGAAGGTCGGCGACGCCTTGCGTCCGTCAAACAGCGAAACGCGAACGCTGCCGACGCAGCAGAACAGCCGGTCGGTCGTCACGGCGTGCGCATGCCAGCCCGTCACCGCGCCGGGATAGAGTGTACGCTGGAAGACCTGGCCGACCGGTTCGGAATCGAGCTCCCATTCCTCGCGGAAGATCTCGGTGAGATGGCCGGTGGAAGTTGCAACCGGCCTGATCTCCTTGACCTTAACGCCATCGATCGCCACCGGCTCGATGGGCATCCAGTCAGGCGTAACCACCTGGCCGTCGGCCGTTCCGGTCGCCATCCATCCCGTAGGTGTTGTCCGGGTTTTATCCTGCACGGTGCGCCCCTCCGCATGATGTCCCCATTGACCAGCTCGATCTGATACGAATTTGACCGGTCTCTGGCAAGTATGCGTCAAGCTTCGCACTCGGTTTTGCACTCGCCGCAGTAGATGTTCTTGACATAATCACAGGGCCGCATTGCCCAAAACATCGTTCCGCCTTGCCCAAGCCCAAGCCATTCGCCTCCGTTAATAACCCGACCATTGGCCAGGGTATCGCAGATTGGCGCGGTATCCGGCTCGCCGTCGAAGCGATTGTGAGCAGGGAAAAGACATGGACATTTTTCTGATGACGGCCTCGCTTGCGCTGGCCGGAATTATTGCCGGCATCTACGTCTCGGGCGTAATCCACGATTATCGCATCGATGATCTTACCGCCGGCCAGTACATGGCCATGCATCAGATGCGCGACAGGACGTTTACCCGCGTGATGCCGGTCGTCAGGTTGACGACGCTGCTGCTGATCGCGGCGATGGCGATGTTTGCGGCCGATCCCGGCCTGCCGCGCATCCTGACCATCGTCGCCGCGGCGCTGGTGGTGATCGACATCGGTTTCACCATTGGCCGTCAGGTGCCGCTCAACAAGCAGGTCCAGAGCTGGACGCCGGTGACCATTCCCGACGATTGGGCGCAGACGCGCGACCGCTGGGCGGCCAACCACAATCTGCGCCTCGTGCTTGGACTGGTTGAATACGGCTGCCTGTTTGCCGCGGTGGTCCTGACCTTGAGCCGATGATCCCGTTTTTGAGAAACGCCGCGCAAGCAAATCCGGAAGCGAGGAACCCCGTGGACTGGATCGACGTCATCAGTTGGAGCGACATGATCGGCTATGCCGGAACCGGCTTCACCATCATGGCCTATTCGATGCGGCGCATGCTGTCGCTTCGCGTGGCGGCGGTGCTGAGCAGCGTCGCGCTTCTTGTCTACGCCGTTCTCACCGGTTCCGGGCCGATCATCGTCATGGAATTGATCCTGTTGCCGATCAACAGCTACCGGCTGATCGAGTTACTGCGACCGTCAGGTAACCTGGCAACCCTGCCGCGACGCCACGCAATGGTTACCTCCCGGGTCCAGAAAACACCTCATCGATAGTGCGCCTTGCGACGGGCCGCCCCAAAAACAGGAATGTCGAAACAGGAGTATTGCAATGCTTCATCACGCTTCATTCAACGCCCGCGATCCGCAGGCTGTCGCGACCGTCCTTGCCGAAATGCTTGTCGCCACCGCGGTTCGCGCGCCGTCGCCGCCATTCCCGCAGGGCGCGTGGTTCGTCTGCCTCGGCGACGATTACGGCTCGCTGTTGGAAATCCTCCCTTGCGGTACGGTTCTGGACCAGAAAGCGCCGCTCGGCATCGGCTTCGATCCGAACATGCGCCTGCGCTCCGGTTCGCATGTGCTGCTGAGCACGCCCAACTCGACCGAAACCATCCAGGGCATCGCCGCCCGCATGGGCTGGCACTGCGAGCTGGTCGATGCGCGCCTGTTCAAGGTTCTCAAAATCTGGGTCGAGCAAGAAACCCTCGTCGAATTCCTGACCCCCGAGATCGCGCCGCTCTACCGCGCGACATTCGGCTGGGGCGGCATGGCCACGCTCGACGTCAAGCTTCGCGATCTGGAAAGCCAGATGGCGGCTGCCATTGCTGCCAAGGCTGCGGTCCAGTCGGGCCATCGTGAAGAACTGGCCGATGCCGTAAGTTCGTGAAGCGCAGACAACAAGATGGCCGCAAGAGGATATCAAGCGGTGTTTGAGATCAACCGGCGCCGGTGCTGTCGCCGGCTTCCGCCTTCAGCCAGTTGATGAACGATCTGGCAGGCTCCCAGGCAGAGATGGACGGGTGGATGACGACGTAGTGGTTCCAGTTCGTCGGTATGTCCGTTGTCAGGAGGCGGACGAGCCTGCCGGTGCGCAAATCGCTCTCGACCAGCGACTTCCTCGCGATGGCGACGCCCAGTCCGCTCGCCGCCGCTTCGACCGCCAACAAGGTGCCATTCAGATTCATGCCGTCGCCAACCGTATCCAGCGGCAGATTGTTTCTCTCGAACCAGTGGCGCCAATTGGCGCCGCTCTCATCGTTCTCGGCTGTTGTGTCGAGGATGCGAAACAGTCGCAGCACATCGTGCTGGTCTCTGACCGGGCCGTTGGCGGCGAGATAGTCCGGACTGACCACGGGAAAGATTGCGTCAGCCATCAGCCATTCGGTCTCGACGGCAGGATAGTGTCCGCCGCCGAAGCGCAATGCGATGTCGACGGTTCGCTGCGAAAGGTCGACGACTGCAAGATCCGCATTGATGTCGATTTCCGTCTCGGGATGCTTTTTGCGAAACCTGTGCAGGCGCGGCGCCAGCCAGCGCACGGCATGCGAAGGAATGGCGGTGACCCTCAGCCTCGTGCGCTCGCTGCGCGCGACACTCGCGATCGTGCTCTGGATCTCCAGCAAAGCGCGTCGCACGCCCGCGGACAATCTTTCGCCTTCAAGCGTAAGGTCGACGCGGCGGACATGGCGGGTGAACAGAAGCACGCCGAGATCGGCTTCGAGATCGGCGATGCGGTGGCTGAGCGCGCTTGGCGTAACATTCAGCTCGTCGCCGGCGCGCTTGAAGCTCCCCAGCCGGGCAATGACCTCGAAAGCCCGAATGGATTCCAGTTGTGGAAGTCGCCGCGTCATTTGCCGTTACCCGATCCCACCCATGGGCTCCCTTAGCATGAATGAACAACGCTCATCCATAGCTTCGTAAATAGTCTTTTGTCTACGCGCCCAAATCACTGTAGCCATCGACTGCCCCCCGATTGCCGCCGTCGGAATGAGAGGCCGTTCATGGAACGAGCCTCACTACGAACGACAGTGAATGAAGACAATCGCTTGGGAGTACCCCATGACTATTCGACCACCTGAATTTGCGCATGCACGCTTTTCGACAGCCACGTGGCCGCGAGCCGAATGGCGTGGCGTCTATTGCGACCTGTTACGGCGGATGGTGACCGATATGGATTTCAACGTCACGGAGGAAAAACTCTCCGTCGACGCGACCATCCTGCGGCTGCCGGGTGTCGGCGTCGCCGATTCCAGGACCATTGCCTTCCGCACCACCCGCTCTCGCGCCATGGCCAAGGGAACGGATGATTACATTTTCTTCATGTGTCTGAAGGGTGCGGCCAGTTTTTCGCATCTCGGCCGGGAGGCCAGCATCGAGGCCGGCCAGGCAATCCTTCTGTCCTCTTCCGACCCGCACATAATCGAGCGGGCAATGTCGCACCATCTGTTCATCACCATTCCCAAGGCAGCGCTCGGGCCGATGGCTGAGAACGCGGATGCCGCCCTGATGGCGCCGATGTCATGCGTGGGCGAAAAATTCTCGCTGCTGAGCAGCTATGTGCGCCTGCTGATGCAGGAGCCGGACCTTGCCGGATCCGAACTGTGCTGGCTTGCCGCCAGCCACATACAGGATCTCGTCGCCGTCGGCGTCGGCGCAACGCGCGACGCCGCCGCCGGGCGGGGTGTGCGTGCGGTGCGCCTCAAGGCGATCAAGGCAGATATCGACAGCAATCTTGCCAGCGGCGACGTCGGCGCCGATGCCCTTGCCGGACGCCACCACGTCAGCCCGCGCTATGTCAGAAAACTGTTCGAGGGCGAAGGGATGTCGCTGTCACGGTTCGTGCTTGGCCGTCGGCTGGCGTTGGTCCACCGCGCGCTGCTCGACCCGCGCCTTGTTCACCGCTCGATCAGCGCCATCGCCTATGACGCCGGCTTCGGCGATCTGTCGACCTTCAACCACGCCTTCCGGCGGCGGTTCGGCATGACGCCTTCGGAAGCGCGATTGGCCGCGCAGGGTTACGACGCACGCACCTTTGCGCTGTCGTTCGCCACAGCAGCAAGACAATGAGTGCAGCCGAATGAACGTCATGAACATCCACCATCGCGATTTCGGCCATCCGATGTTCACCACCGATCTGTTGGAGGTCGCCGAGCGTTGGCCGGCGTTCCTCGACCTCGGTAAGCGGTTGGCGAATGTTGAATGTGAGCCGCTCGACGATACATTCTTCGCCGATGCAAAATTTGGCACCTTGCCGGCGCTCAAGCTCGCCTGCTTTCATTCCAGTGCGCTGCGGTCGACCCGCTCGCCGGGAATGGCAGACGAAAGCGACAACCTCAATCTCCATATCTGCAAGGAGGGTGTGACGCGTATCGCACATCTGGGACGTGAGGCGACTGTTCGCGCCGGTGAATGCATCCTGCTGACTTCGGCCGATACGCTCCTGCTCGACCGCAGCGAGGCGCGCTTCACTTTTGTGTCGATCCCGAGACCAGTGCTGGCGCCAATGATCGCCGATCTGGATGCTGTCTTGATGACGCCGATGTCAGGATCGAGCGATGCATTTCAGCTGCTGCAAGCTCACCTCGCCACGCTCAAGGATATTCCCGGCGCATCGGGGCCTGAATTGCGGGCGTTGATGGCCGCGCATGTCCACGATCTCGTCGCGGTAGCGATCGGCGCGACGCGCGACGCCAGCGAACTCGCCGCCGGACGCGGCCTGCGCGCCGCACGCCTCAAGGCGATAAAGGCCGACATAGAAAGCAATCTCGTCTCCGGCGACGTCGGCTCTGACGCGCTGGCCAGCCGCCACCGCGTCAGCCCGCGCTATATCAGAAAGCTGTTCGAGGGCGAGGGGACATCGCTGTCGCAATTCGTGCTCGGCCGCCGGCTGGCGCTGGTCCACCGCGCGCTGCTCGATCCGCGTCTTGTCCATCGCACCATCGGCGCCATCGCCTTCGATGCCGGCTTCGGCGATCTCTCCACCTTCAACCACGCCTTCCGCCGGCATTTCGGTATGACGCCCTCGGAAGCGCGGCAGAGCGCGGCTGGCGTGGCGGCGTGACGTCAAAACAAAAGCCCGCAGGATCGCTCCCGCGGGCTTTTGGTCGCCTGAGATGGTGTCGCTTCGGGGGAAGCAAAAATTTGAGGAAAGAGGCCGCTTCTTAGGCGCCGCCGCCAGGAATGGGGGGCGCCAGCTTGCTGGCACCTTTGATGATCTGGGTGAGGAAGTTCTGGTCCTTGCCGCCGGTCGGCGTGGTGCGCGAGATGAAGTCGAAGACCTTGCCGTCCTTCAGGCCGTAATTTGCGATCTGGGTGACGCGCCCATCCTCGCCGAAATAGACGGCCAGCACTTTTTGATCGACCAGACGCGGCTTGTCAAAGGCGACATAGCGCTTGCGCGTCTGCGAGATGTAATAGAAGGCCTCATTATCGAAGGTTGCTTTCGTCGACGGCGTGCCGAGCGCCAGAAGCACCTGTTCGCGGCTGGAGCCCACCGGCACCGAGTCGACCGCCTGCTGGTCGATGACATAGCCCTGCGTCAGCGTTTCGCTTGGGTTGAGGTCGCCGAACATCTTGGACGAATTGCAGCCTGACAGCGCGGAAGCCACCAACACCAGCGAAACCGCCGCGGTAGCCCCGGGCAGGAAAGTCGACTTGAATTTCAGCGCGCGCAACAACAACTCCATTAGCTGGCCGCAACTTGCGCTGGGCGGCAAAACCGGTAAACCAGCTTGCTTGCCGATGCAACAAGGCCCATTCAAACAATCGGTCCCCAGGAGACCACCCTCAATGTTCCAGCGCCTTTTTGGCCGCGAACGCAACGCCAACCGCGCTATCACCGAGGCGCTTTACGCACAAATCGTGGCAGCGGCGCGGCAAACCATATTTTATTCCGACTGGAATGTGCCTGATACGCCGCTCGGGCGTTTCGAGATGCTGTCGCTGCATATGTTCCTGTTTCAGCACCGGCTGCGCGGCGAACAGGGTGTCGCGCAAGAGGTCGCGCAGGTGCTGATCGACGAGTTCTTTCTCGATGTCGAGCATTCGCTGCGCGAACTGGGCGTTGGCGATGTCGGCGTGCCCAAGCGCATGAAGAGGCTGGCCAAAATGTTCTACGGCCGCACCGCCGCCTATGACGACGCGCTCGAACGCGGCGACAGTGAGGCGCTTGCCGCCGCTCTTGCGCGCAATGTCAGGCCCGACGCCGGCGCCTGGCCGCAAGCCGAGCAGTTGGCGTCGTATGTGATCGACGCCGCAAGGCAGCTCGAGGCACAGCCGTCCGAATCGATCGTTTCCGGCACGCTGGCGTTTCCCGTGGCCAAGGTGCAGTGAAGGGAATCCGCAATGACAAGGCAAGGCAGGGGGGCTGACATGAAACATGCGGACACGCCGAGCCCGGTGTCGTTCCAGGCCAATGTCGGTCGCCTGCCGCAAAAAGGCCTGCCGGTGGTGATCGACGCCAACGCCGCGCAGCGCGCCACGCTCGCCACGGAACACGAGCTGCTTTCGGTCGAAAGCTACCGCGCCGAGTTGCTGGTGGCGCCGTGGAAGCGCAATGGCGTCAAAGTCAGCGGCCGCGTCGAGGCCGACATCACCCAGGCCTGCATCGTCACCCTCGAACCGATCGTGGCCCATATCGACGAGGAGGTCGAGGCGCTGTTCCTGCCGGAGCAATCCAAGCTTGGACGGCAAGGTTTCGAAGGCGGCGGCGAGATGCTGCTCGATGCCGAGGGGCCGGACAGCCCCGAGACTTTCTCCGGCGACACGATCGATGTCGGCGCGCTCGCTGAACAGTTCTTCGGGCTGGCGATCGATCCCTATCCGCGCAGGTCCGGCGCCTCGCTGGCGGCGGCTGGACCGGACGAGCCGGTCGAGAACGAATTCCAGCAAAAGCTGCGATCCTTGCTTAGAAAATCCTAAAACACGACGCGATCGAAGAAAAGCCGGTTGTGCGGCAGCCCAAAAACGCTATTTTCGCCGAACCTTCGCGAGCCCCCTATTTCGCGAACCCCTCGTATTTCGCGGGCCATGCGCCTTGGCCCAAGCTAGTGAGATAAAGACCGCGTGATCAGGATTTCCATCGATGCCATGGGTGGCGATCACGGGCCAAACGTGGTCATCCCGGCACTCATGACGGTCGCTGTCAGGCGCCCCGACATCCGCTTCATCATCTATGGGCGCGAGGAATTGGTGCGCCCCGAGCTCGCCAAATTTCCCAAACTGGCCGAGGTCAGCGAGTTCCACCATTGCGAGATCGCGGTCAGGATGGACGACAAGCCCAGCCAGGCGCTGCGCCACGGCCGCTGGAAGTCGTCAATGTGGAAGGCGGTCGAAGCGGTCAAATCAGGCTCCGCGCAGGCCTGCGTTTCGGCCGGCAACACCGGCGCGTTGATGGCGATGTCGAAATTCTGCCTGCGCACCATGGCGACCATCGACCGCCCGGCGATCGCGGCGATCTGGCCGACGATGCGCGGCGAGAGCGTGGTGCTGGATGTCGGCGCCACCATCGGCGCCGATGCGCATCAGCTCATCGATTTTGCCATTCTGGGCACCGGCATGGCGCGCTCGGTGTTCGGCATCGACCGGCCGAAAGTCGGCCTGCTCAATGTCGGCGTTGAGGAAATCAAGGGCCAGGAAGAGGTTAAGGAAGCCGGACGCATGTTGCGCGAGGCCAACATGGCCTCGATGAATTATCACGGCTTCGTCGAGGGTGACGATATCGGCAAGGGCACTGTCGATGTGGTCGTCACAGAAGGCTTTGCCGGCAACATTGCGCTGAAGACCGCGGAAGGCACAGTGCGCCAGATCGCCGGCTATCTGCGCGCCGCGATGAACCGCACACTGATGGCCAGGATCGGCTACGTCTTCGCCAAGGGCGCCTTTGACCGCCTGCGCGAAAAACTGGATCCCGGCCGCTCCAATGGCGGTGTCTTCCTGGGTTTGAACGGCATCGTGGTAAAGAGCCATGGCGGCGCCGATTCGGATGGTTTTGCGGCGGCGATCGAGCTTGGCTACGATATGGTGCGCAACAATCTGATCGACCGCATCGAGGCCGATCTCGATCTGTTCCATGCGCGCAATCCGCATGCCCAGGCAAACAGGAAAGCCGACCCCGCCGGCGACGCAAAGGAATAGGAAAGAACCTTGATCAGATCAGTCGTGCGCGGCACCGGTGCCGCGCTGCCCCGCCGCATCATGAAGAATGCCGATTTCGAAGGCATGGTCGAGACCTCGGATGAGTGGATCGCTCAGCGCACCGGCATCCGCCAGCGCCATATCGCCGCCGACGACGAGACGACGGCCTCACTGGGCGAGGCGGCCGCGCGCGCGGCGCTCGACAGCGCCGGCCTGACACCCGCCGACATCGACCTGATCGTGCTGGCGACATCGACGCCCAACAACACCTTTCCGGCGACCGCCGTCGAGATCCAGAACCGTCTCGGCATGCATCACGGCTTTGCTTTCGACATGCAGGCGGTGTGCTCGGGCTTCGTCTATGCGGTGACCACCGCCGACCTGTACATCAAGGGCGGCCTCGCCAAGCGCGTGCTGGTGATCGGCTCCGAGACGTTTTCGCGCATTCTCGACTGGAGCGACCGTTCGACCTGCGTCTTGTTTGGCGACGGTGCGGGAGCGCTGGTGCTGGAAGCGGATGAGGGGACGGGCACCATCGCCGACCGTGGCGTGCTGGCGATGAGCCTGCGCTCCGACGGCGCGCACAAGGACAAGCTTTTCGTCGACGGCGGACCCTCGACAACCGGCACGGTCGGGCATCTCAGGATGGAAGGCCGCGAAGTGTTCAAGCATGCCGTCGGCATGATCACCGACGTCATCGAGGCGACGTTTTCGCAAGCCGGCATTACTGCCGCCGACCTCGACTGGTTCGTGCCGCATCAGGCCAACAAACGGATTATTGACGCTTCGGCCAAGAAGCTCGGGATTGCCGAACAAAAGGTGGTGGTTACCGTCGATTTGCACGGTAACACCTCCGCTGCTTCCGTGCCGTTGGCGCTTTCGGTGGCCGTCGCCGACGGCCGCATCAAGAAGGGCGACCTTGTGCTGCTGGAAGCGATGGGCGGCGGTTTCACCTGGGGCGCCGTCCTGGTTCGCTGGTAAGTGCCAAGGAGCCCGGTTTCGGTCCTTGACCTTGCCGGATCAATTACTTAGGCTCTGCCTTTGCTTGTATCGATTTATGTTTTTGAGCTGATGGGACGGTCGCATGGGGGGAAAGACACTTACGCGCGCCGACCTTGCCGAAGCTGTTTACCGCAAGGTAGGTTTGTCGCGCACTGAATCGGCGGAATTGGTCGAAGCGGTCCTGGACGAAATCTGCGAAGCGATCGTGCGCGGCGAGACGGTGAAGCTGTCGTCCTTCGCCACTTTCCATGTCCGCTCCAAGAACGAACGCATCGGCCGTAACCCCAAGACCGGCGAGGAAGTGCCGATCCTGCCGCGCCGGGTGATGACCTTCAAGTCGTCGAACGTGCTCAAGAGCCGCATCCTTCGCTCGCATCAGAACAGCAAGGCCAAGAGCGGCAAGTAATTGAGCGGCAAATAGCCGGCTACAGCTATTCCGGCGAAGGCTTCGGTTGAAAACGGCCACCGGTTTTGACGCCGGGCTTGAATGTTGTTTCATAAACCGCTGAAATGATACTCGATTCGGCACAACAGGCCGGGTCGCCGTCCAGCGTGAGGATTTCGCCCATGGACAAGAGCCCCGACGCTTTCCGCACCATCAGCGAGGTCGCGGAGGATCTCGATCTGCCGCAGCACGTGCTGCGCTTCTGGGAAACCCGTTTCAACCAGATCAAGCCAATGAAGCGCGGCGGTGGCCGCCGCTACTACCGGCCGCAAGATGTCGAACTGATCAAGGGCATCCGCCACATGCTCTACGATCAGGGCTACACGATCAAGGGCGTGCAGAAGCTGCTGCGCGAAAACGGCAACCATTTCCTGGTCGCCATCGGCAATGGCGACATGGCGGCCGTCGAGGCGATTTCGCAGCGCAAGCAGGCCGATCAGGTGCCGCTGACGCCGGCGGCCCAGCCGCGCGGCATGGATGACGAGTTGGTCGGCCAGCCCAAGGTAAAACCCAGCCGCCGCTTTTTCGGCCTGGGAAAGACCGATGAGGAGGGCCCCGTCCAGCCCGGCGCTTCGAAACTTTCGCGCGACAACCGGGCTTTGTTGCAGGAGGCGCTGTTCGACCTGCTGGAATGCAAGCGCCTGCTCGATCAGGTGCGCTAGCTTTTTGATTTGCAATACACGCTTGCCTATACGGCAAGCTGGAACCGCTTTGGCGGCCATGCGTTTGGCCTTCTCTGAAAAGAAGGAAAACAATCATGGTATCGCTATCGACCCTCACCGACATCGACCTTGAAAAGCAGGTCGCGACGCTCTCCAAGGAACTCGCCGCCTTGCGCAAAGCCGTGGCCAAACGTGGCGGCGCTTACTATGAGGACGGGCGCGATGCCGCTTCGGACTATTATGGGCAGCTTGCCGACCGTATCAGCGATGCGCTGCCTGCGATCCGGAAGCAGGGCAGGGCGATTGAAAAGACAGCACGCGATCATCCGGCAACCGCCGCCGCCGTTGGGTTGGTAGTGGTAGGCCTCGTCGCCAGCCTGTTGCTCAGCCGGCGCTAAACACATCACCGACCAAAGAAAATGGCGACCGTCCCTTGGGCGGTCGCCATTTCCTTTGGCAGTCGATTGCTGGTGACCCTGGATTACTTCGCGACCTTGATCTTGGTCTTCGGGTCGATCTTCATGACCTGGCTGCACTTGCCGTAGACCGTGCCATTCTTGTCAGTGGCGTCGGTGTAGGTGCCCTTGCAGTCGATCGAGAGCACCAGGCAATGCCCGGCACCCTTGCAGACCGCGCCGCCATCGCCTGTCGAATGCGTGCCGCCGGCAAAGGCCGAGGTCGAAACCGAAGCTGAACCGAAGGCGGACACGACGAGGGCCGCGGCGAGAGTGATGCGCTTGAAGTTGGTCATTTGAGCATTTCCTTCTCTGGATGGGATCGCCGTCATGGCGTCCTTCTGGGTTGGGATCGCCTTTCTCGGCGTCCATACCGGGTTAGTGCGGCTCCCAGAGCAAAGGTTCATGCGCGGTTCGAATTTTCTTCGGATTTTTCGCGGCGGCGATTTTTAGCGTTCGCCGACAGCCGGTGACTGGTGGGAACGGCCGGCATCGATCATGCATTTGGCGTTAAGCGCGCTGGCATAGACACCCGCCAGGCCGCTGTGCCTCTGCCGCAGATAATGCGACCGATCGAGCCGCCAGAGCCGCTCGATCTCGCCGGCGAACGCCGGATTGGTGGTGGTGCCATAGCCGGCGCCTGGATAGACGACGATCTCGCCGGCATAGAGACAGCGGTCGGTGACCAGGAAGTCGACGCGAATGTAGTCGAGGTCGCCTGCGATGACAGGGGCCATCGATATCGCCTGACGGACAAAGTCGAGAAGCCGCGCATTGACGGGCACCGCCTGATCCTCGCGGGGATAATCCGGATCGCGCCCGGGCAACGGATTGGCGTCCCGATCCAAAAGCAGCGAGCGCCGCGCAACCTTATCCTCGACCCAGGCATGTGTTATCACACCGCCGCAGACATGCACCTTGATGTCGGTTGCGATGCTCGAGCCGGCGAGCGCCAGCCGTTCCTCAACGAACACTGTGGGAACGACAGGCCGATAGGCCCATTCGCCATCGCGGCGGCCATAGCGCTTTGTCAGCCAGTGCCTCGCCTTGGCGATGATGAAGCCGCGATCAGGGTCGCCATTGGCGACGAATATGTTCATCGCGCAGCCGTGGTTTGTCTTGACGACGACATTGCCGGCCAGAAGGTCGAGAGGAATGTCTATGGCGTCGCGCCCGGACCAGAGCGTCCGTGGCAAGGCAAGTCCAGGACAGGCGCTGCGTATATGAGCCTTGGCGGCGAGCTTGTCGGTCAGTGTTACGAACAATGGATTGCGATCGAAGATTTTTCGCCAGAGCACCCGCTCGTGATAGCTCTCGGGCGCGGCCGGATTGGGCAGATGGCCCAGTTTCATCA
The DNA here is from genome assembly GCA_900472295.1 of Hyphomicrobiales bacterium. Lineage (GTDB taxonomy): Bacteria > Pseudomonadota > Alphaproteobacteria > Rhizobiales > Rhizobiaceae > Mesorhizobium. The sequence continues at coordinate 42,369 of UCIA01000001.1, forward strand.
CGAATCGAACGACAAGGGCCGGGTGGCGAAGCGTGAGCAGCAGGCGCGCAACAGCCAGAACGAGACGGTGTCCGGCCGCAATGTTGGCCTTCATGGGGGATACCTCTAGGGAAAGTCCCTGTCAGGCCTGCAAGCGGGCCGATCGACCCGCATTCATCCCCATAGCATAATCATCCAGACGGTATCATGCCCCCATTGTGGTGGTGATGACGATGGCGGTGATGCTTCTTGTGCAGCGGTGCTGCGTGCGCTGCCGTCGCAGGATAATCTGATCAATCGAGCCGCCAAGTGCCGGAATCCTTGGAAAATGGCCGGTCAAGACAGAGCCCGGCTCTTGTCAGGTGGCGGCAGCAGTCATCGTCGCCACCTTGGTACTACGCTTTCTGCCCCGCCCGGCTGCGGCTATAACGCCAATCCAAAGATACCGGCGGAGGAGGCGGGGCGTGGTCGCAAATTATATCGACGAGTTCATCATGTTCTGCGTTGGGCTGTGGATGACAGGCGTTGGCTTTGGACTGCTCCAAAGTCCTTTTCAGGCTCGGTCGGGTCAGCCGCCGTGGGTGCTGCAGGTCGCGAAGCATTTCAAATGGATGGGACCGCTGTTGATTTTGATCGCGATAGTGCTCGCGTTCGCGGCGCCATCCTAGAGCAATTCCAGGAAAAGTGTGTGCGGTTTTCCCGGGAAAAGCGCGTAGCGCTTTCCCTTGAGGAATTGCGTAGAAACAAGGAGATAGAGCGGGTTTTCGGCAACACACTGAGACACTCGCGGTGTCCTGCAGCATGCCTCGCAACCGCTGTGCTCCTCGGCCATGCGCCTGATACGTTCGTTGGTTGCTCGCCTTCTGGCGCGTGGGCGCCATCGATCCGGTCTTCATCTCGCCACGTCTCGCCCGGCAAAAATCCAACGGGAAGGCAGGCTTGGCGAGGACTCCAAGGCTGGCCTTCCCGTCGAGCAAATCAGCCGTCTCAGGCCTTCTTTGCTTCCACCTTGTGGTGGTGGTGGTGATGATGATGGTGGTGGTGCTTGCGGTGATGCTTGATGTGATGATGATGATGATGGTGATGCTTCTTGTGCATCGGTGCTGCATCGGCGCTGGTGGCGCCGATGAGCGGCAGCGAGACAGCCAGGGCAAAAGCCAGCCCGAGAGCCGACAGGAGGGACTTCTTCATGACTTCGTTTCCTTTTCTGCGCGGGCTGAATTTTGACCGTCACCGAGCAAGGTCGGCGCCGGTGAACCCCGCAGTGAGGACTATCGCCCCCGAACTTTTCGACAGTTTTTCCGGACTGTAGAATTTTGTTTCTGGATTGTGTCTGGCGGCTTCATCAGCAACTCACATAGGCGGAGCGATGCCGTTGGTGCCGACCACGACGCGACTAGCGGTCAGCGTGCCATCGCTGCCACGTTCCGCATTGACGAACACCACAGCCCCGGGCTTCAGATCGGCCGGCGTCGCCGGTGCGAAAGTCACCACCGGCGTGGTCTGCGGGATCGCGATCTGCTTTTTCTGGCCATTGTCGTAAGTCAGCGTCACTGTCCGGCCCGCAATCTCGGTGACATCAGCGACCGTGCCATTGGTCATCCGGCTGTTGGGCTCGAGATCCCACGGACGGTCGCCTTCGCCGGTGCCTTTGAGCGCCGCCGGGAAGATCACCACCTCCAGCGCGCCGCTGCCGCCATCGGCCTTCGAGACCGAGGCAATGCCGAGGAAGTCGCCCTGCTTGATATCTTCGGCTGCGGCCTTGGCGACGCCGGAAATCTTCCATCCCTGACCCAGCGCGATGGCATCGGTGACGCCTTCGCGCGTCTTCACCGTCAGGGTCGATCCGGCAAGGGCGACAACGGTGCCACGAATGCGCACGGCGTCGGCGGCTTGCGCCGCGACCAGGCTGGCGCCGGCGAGGCCTGAGATCGTGGCGAGCACGATGGCTAGTGTCTTCAATGTCATGGGGTTCAATCCTTCAGGATAAGCCGGCCCGATGCGGTTGCCGGCGACATCAGGCTAACGCGCGAGCGGCCTGAAACCGCCAAACACTTCGTCGTGCGGCCCTTCAAAAGAACTTGATTGGGAGATTGGGGCAGACACCCCATATGTGGCTGGCGCCAGCGGTTTTGACGCCGGTTCACGATGGCGTGACGGGCGGTTTGGGCCTTGGCAAATCGCCATTGAGCGGGCATTGTCCCGGCTCTCAGGCAACACCCTATCATTTGACCCAAAACTCTTTAGCCACACGGAGTTGCCAATGCCCCAAAATGCAAACCACGAACCCTTGTCCAGGCTGGCGGCCGACGTTGCGCTCGAGCACCCCGGTCTTAAAGCCATCCGGGAAACAAAGGGATACAGCGTTGAAGAGCTGTCCCTGACCTGCGGTCTGTCGACCAGCGAGATTGCCGATATCGAGAGCGGTAGGGATACTGACCCGACGAAACTTCGCCGGATCGCCGCAGCATTGCAATTGCCGGAAACGGCCCTGATCGATGCGCCGGCGCCCGTAGCGGCTGTGGAAAATCGGTCCGTTTCATAGCAACGACGCCAAAGCGTCTTTCAAAAAGCTCGCCATGGTTTGCCCTGGCGAGCTTTTTCATGTTCGAGTAGCCAGATGAATGTCTTGGCTACCAGATGACTGTCTTGGCTACGTGAGTGTCTGTTGCCCGTCGCACGTGGGGGAGATTACCGAAATGAGTCTTGAGTCCGTGCGTGCCTTTCTGGCTGCCCATGCGCCCGAGGTCGAAGTGCTCGTCACCGAAACCAGTTCGGCGACCGTGGCGCTGGCGGCGGCGGCGCATGGCGTGGAGCCGGCGCAGATCGCCAAGACCATCTGCCTGCGCGTCGGCGGTGAGACCATGCTGATCGTGGCCGGCGGCATGTCGAGGCTCGACAACCGCAAATTCAAGGACCGCTTCGGCGGCAAGCCGCGGATGCTGGATGCAGACGAAGTCGTCGCCGCCACGAGTCATCCCGTCGGCGGCGTCTGTCCATTCGGCCTGCCGGCGCCGTTGCCGGTCTATTGCGACGTCTCGCTGCGCGCCTTCGATGAAGTCGTGCCCGCCGCCGGCGCCACCAACGCCGCCATACGGCTCAGCCCGCAGCGCATGGCCGACATCGTCAACGCCGAATGGGTCGATGTCTGCCAGTAGAGAACTGGCCGGATCGAAGTGGCCGCATTCGTACGATGGCTTGGCCATCAAGTTGCTAAGGATAATTGATATTGTCTATGGCGAAACCCCGTGAGTCTTTGGCACCAGAGGCATAGGTGGTCATTTTGGCAGTTGGCAAATGGCTAGGCGTGAAGAACCCGTTTCGGTCCAAGCTGCCGTCAAGCGTGACGGTTGGACGCCATACGTATGGCGTGAGCCAGAAGAAAGTCATTGCAACTTCCGAACTCGCCCCGCTCACCGTCGGGGCGTTTTGTTCGATCGCCGGCAATGTCAGCCTTATGTGTTCAGGGGGGACTCATTCCCCTTGGGCCGCAACCACATTCCCCGTCTACAGCCGCATGATGGGCTCAGCCGATCCCACTGAGAATGGCGGCAAGCCCGTCGGCATCACCATCGCCAACGATGTCTGGATCGGCCGCCACGCGATGATCATGCCGGGCGTTCATATCGCCGATGGCGCCATCGTTGCGGCCGGTGCAATTGTAACCAAGGACGTGCAGCCATACGCGATCGTCGGCGGGAACCCGGCTCGGCTCATCCGCTATCGTTTTTCAGAGGACATCATTGCGAAATTGCTGGCCATCCGGTGGTGGGAATGGGACGATGAAAAGATCAAGCAGGAGGCTGCTTTGCTCACGGGCCCCATCGAACCTTTCCTAGAGCGACACGCCGGCGTGACGCCGTAAGAAAGGCATTTTTGCGAGTGGCTGCAATGCGGCTGAGAAATCGCGTGGCCACTTTGGGGGAAGCAGCCAGCCGCCTGTGTTGTTTGGTCGGAGTGGCCGGATTCGAACCGACGACCCCTTGACCCCCAGTCAAGTGCGCTACCGGGCTGCGCTACACTCCGGACCGCGCAAAGCCATATATTTTCGAGTGTTGTGGCGCAAGCGCTAAAACGGCGTGTTGGACCGGAAAGTCGCGCAGCATCCGGCCTTGTCGACGTAACTCCAAGGCGATAAGGCTCGCGCAACATCGATGAGAGGGATTGGACGTGCCGAATTCCTGTTTTTTCCTAGCGGCCGACGCCAACTATTTCCCCTATGCATGCTTGGCCGCGCGCAGAATTCTGGATGTTTCGGGAGACGCAACGCCGGGCTTCATCTTGCATGTCGGCGCACGCGATGCCGATATGCGTGTTGCTGAACGTCTGTTGAAGAACCGCGTTCGCATCATGGACGTTTCGGCGCTCTTTGCGGACGCCGGCCGCACTTTCCGGCCAAGCAATGTCGGCACCTTTGTTCGGCTTTTCGCCGACCAGCTGCCTCAGTTCGCGGGCTATGACCGCATCGCCCATGTCGATTGCGATGTTCTCTTCAATCGGGATATAGGCGACCTGGTGGGGCAGACACTTCATGCTCCGTTGCTGGCCGCACATGACGATTATATGTACTTCCGCCCAGGCTATCGGCAGAAGTGGTCGATGCGGCCGGGGGCGCCTTACTTCAATGCCGGCATCATCGTCTTCAACATGCTGCCGGTGCGTGAACAGGGCCTTTTAAGTCGCGCCAGGGACGTGGCCGTCGCCGGGCAGATGAACGATCAGAATGCGCTGAACATCGTCTTCGAGGGCAAGTGGCAGACGATGCATCCGAACTGGAATTTGATGTCCAACGGCACCAAGCAGTATCGCTTTGCCCAGGCTTATGCCCGGCATTTTGCCGGCGGCAAGCCATGGGGAACTCAGGAAGGCGTGGAACTCGATGCGCTGGCGGTCTGGCGGGAACTGGCAAAGGATACGCCATGGGCAAGGCCTTTCCGCCAGCGCATCCCATTCGAACGAGGTGTTGTGAAGCGGCTGACCCGCAGGCTTGACCCCATTGCCGGTTCCCTTCTGAACAAGGGCATTGCCAGGAGCCGCGCGCGCTACGATGGCCGAAAGATGCATGAGATGTACGCCGCGCAAGCGATTGCCGGCGAGATGGCCATCAGTTTCCCAGAAGTACTCGGGGGCTTTGGCTGAGACTGCAGCACTGCGGCAAAGAACACATTCGCAGGTCCTGGACGTCGCTGGTCAAACTACAGTTATGCGACCCTGAATTCCGCCGAGATAGGTCGTCCAGATATGGTCCGAGAGCATGCGGCGGTATTCGATCTCTCCTGATGGCCCCTTGTAGGAAGCGCCACCGACATGGAGCATTGCGTTGTCCAATATCTGGTATGTCGCATCGACCTTGCCAAGATGAAGGGGGAGGCTGCTCTCCGTCGCAAATTCGAAATCCTCAGGCGGAAGTCGCGAATAGATCGGGTTCCAGTTACCACCGCCTGTGTCGAGGCCAATCTGCCCTCTCCCCCTGAAATCGAGCGACAGGTGTGAGACATCGCGATACTTGAAAAAGCAAAACCCTGCCCAAAGGAACCAGCCCTTGTCATCGATAGTCTTTTTGAACTTGTAGTTGGAGCCAGAGACGAGCCTTAATCCGTAGGCGGTCTTGCGCCCCAGGCGCTCCGCGTAGTCAAGCGGTGCGATGGGCAAGCAGTCATGATCGAGGAAGCCGAACGCCTTTGGCTTCAGGTGGCGCACGATGTTGTAGTAAATCCAGTTCATCGAAATGCCATGCGACCGGCTCCCTTTGCGCTCCGGGTTGCCGGGCAAGCCGAAATAGGGAACGGCTCGAATTTTGCAGATTTTTTCGATGGACTGCCGTGCCGCCGGTGAGTTTGAATTATCGACGACGACAAGGGTCATGCCCTTGGAATATTGCTGCCAGCCCTTTGTGAGAGCGTCGATCACCCACGGAGTGTTGAATGAGACAACGAAGCAAAAGCTGCTATCGTCTGCTTTGCCTAGCCCCTCAGCAAAGCTACGACCTGTGTTGGCGCCTTTCTGCCGGAAATATCGGTATTTAAGCCAATCACGTGTCCTTATGGCGCTGTACACAATTTCATTGGCGCGAAACGCTCCGACAAATTGTTTTGACAATGAAAGTCGCAATTCGCCACCACTCGTAATACCGCCGAGGATGTGGACCGTTTAGGCTATGGAGCGGTGATCGACAAGTTTGTTCTGAGCCGCTGAGAAACAGCCGGCCTCCGCCCTCAACCCCCGCTGATGCCTGTATTCCAGCGCGATCGCGCCCCAGATCAGGCCGAGCAGCAGATAGAGGTGGCGCCAGTGGTCGATGTCGATGAAGGTGCCGAGCCCGATATTGCCGATGAAGGCGACGTAGGCGCACAAGAGATAGGGCTGCCACGGCCGGTCGCGCAAAAGGATGCGGAAGCCGGCGGCTATCGTCCACAGCGTCAGCGACAGGAACGAGACGAAGCCGAGCCAGCCGTAGTCCATCAGCGTTTTCAGCCAGATGTCGTGCGTGTCTTCGCCGAAGATGGTGCCGAACACCAGAGGTCCGATGCCGAGCGGATGTTCGAGCGCCATCTCGAAGCCGATTGCGTAGCGGGCAAAACGGCCAAGCCGCGCCGTGTCGTAGCTCTGCTCCAACTGGGCGCGGCTGGAGAACATCTCGCTGACGCCGGGCAGCTGCAGGATGACGATCATGGCGATCACCAAAAGGGTGACAGCCGCAATGGTCATGATGACGACGCGCAGCCGGAACCTGCCGCTGTTGCTCTGCAGGAAGAGCGCGCCGGTGAGCAGAATGGCCGAAACGGCGAACATGCCCCAGGCGCCGCGCGAGAACGAGAAGAAGATGCCGGCGGTGATGATCAGCAGCGGCACCGCCAGCAGCGGCATGCGGGCGATCGACCCGGTCAAAATGAGATAGAGCAGATAGATTCCGGGCAGCACCAGAAACGGCCCGAACACGTTCGGATCCTGGAAGGCGCCCTGGGCGCGGTCATATCGGGTGAAGATTTCGGCGCCGGGGAAAGCATGGAAATAGCCGGCAATGCCGAGCAGCGCCGTCGCCACCGCGGAAAAGACATAGGCGATGAAGATCAGCCGGTAGAGGCTGGGTTGCACAGCGGTTACCGATGCGAAGAACACCGCGGTGAAGGCGAGGAACAGTGAGACGGCGAGGTAGAGCGGTGTGCTGGCAAGGTTGGCCATCTGCGTCATCGAGATCATGCCGCCGATGTTCATCGTGATCAGCAATACCAGCAGCGGCACCGCGGCGCGCGATATGCGCAGGCCAAACAGCCCCCACACCGCGATCAGCCCGACCATGAAAAGATCGTAAGGCGCCGGCTCGTCGATGACGAAGCCCGAGAGGAAGACGCCCAAAAAGACCGCGCCCGAGGATATCAGCGCGATCAGCTTGGCATTGACCGCAGAAGGCGGCAACGTGACCGCGGCCGGCGACAGATCATGGGAAATGGCGCTCAATAGGCGTTTTCCGTATTGAGCAGGCGCAGTGGCGTCAGCAACAGGATTCTGAGATCGAACAGCAGCGACCAGTTCTCGATGTAATAGAGGTCGTACTCCGTGCGCATGCGGATCTTTTCATTGGTGTCCATCTCGCCGCGCCAGCCATTGATCTGCGCCCAGCCGGTAACGCCGGGCTTGACCTTGTGGCGGGCGAAATAGCCGTCGACCACCTCATTGTAGAGCAGGTTGTGCGACTGCGCGGCAATCGCGTGCGGGCGTGGACCGACCAGCGACAGCGAGCCGAACAAAGAGTTGAAGAACTGCGGCAGTTCGTCGATCGAGCTCTTGCGGATGAAGCGGCCGACGCGGGTGACACGCGGATCGTTCTTGGTCACCGTCTGCTTGGCGGTCGGGTCCGCGCGGTCGGTGTACATGGAGCGGAATTTGTAGACCTCGACGATCTCGTTGTTGAAACCGTGCCGCTTCTGCTTGAACAGCACCGGACCCTTGCTGTCGAGCTTGATGGCGATGGCTGTCACCAGCATCACCGGCGAAAACAGGATGATGCCGATCAGCGAGAAGACGATGTCGAAGGCGCGCTTGGCGACGGAATCCCAGTCGTTGATCGGCCTGTCGAAGATGTCGAGCATCGGCACCGAGCCGATGTAGGAATAGGCGCGCGGGCGAAACTGCAGCGCGTTCGAATGCGCCGACAGCCGGATGTCGACCGGCAGTACCCATAGCTTCTTCAACAGCTGCAGCACGCGCGTTTCGGCGGTCAGCGGCAGCGACACGATCAGCATGTCGATGCGCGCGATGCGGGCGAATTCCATAAGCTCCGAAATGGTGCCGAGCTTGGGATAGCCGGCCACGATCGGCGGCGACCGCTTGTCGCCGCGGTCGTCGAAGATGCCGCAGATGCGGATGTCGTTGTAGGGCTGCTTTTCGACTGAGCGGATCAGCATCTCGGCCGCCTTGCCGCCGCCGACGATGACGGCGCGGCGCTCCATCCGGCCGTCACGCGCCCAGCGCCGGATCAGTTTCGCCATCACCAGGCGCAGGCCAAACAGCAGAAGCAGGCCGACGACGAACCAGGTGCCGAACAGCAGGCGTGAATAATCCTCCGACATCTTCATGATGAAGGCCGTCAGCGCCATCAAGGCGAAGGTGCCGGCCCAGACCGTCAGCACGCGGCCGAGGTTGGAGATCGGCCTCATCAAGGCTGAGATCTGGTAGCAATCGCTGACGTCGAGCAACACCACGGCCACGAACGAGGCGGCGCCGATGGTCAGCGGATATTGCCAGGCGAGGTAGTTGAAGAAACCGACAAAATGGACGTAGAGCGCGAGCCCCGACAGGAACAGCAGCCCGAATTCGACCAGGCGCAGCACGCCGCTGACCATCACCGGCGACATCGTGTCGCGCCGGTATTGCGAGGCGACCTGACGGGCGACGCTGTTCATGCCGCCGGGCGCGGGAGGCTCGGCAGGACCGTCGAATTTGCGCACCGAATCGGCTGAGAAGCGGTGCGCGGGGTCGATCTCTTTCATCGGGTTTCCCACAAGCTTCCGCCAGGACCATAGCAGAAGAGAGCTAAAAAAACCTTGAGACAACTTGTGGGTTTTGGAAGGTCTCGGCGGCTTGCCGGTCACTCGCCTGCGGCTCGCTGCCTCAGTCCGTTTCTGCCTGAGGGTTAGGACTGCCTGTCATGGGCGTCGCTGGCCTTTGCTGAGCGCGGCGAAATAGGCTCTCTCGATGTCGGCCGCCATGACATCGACGCCGAAGCGCGCCTTGAGGCTGGCGGTATCGGGCATGGCGCCCCCGTAAGCCTCGAGATCGCCTAGCGCCTCGCCCATCTTGTCGCCGAGTTGGCGCGGATCGGGACGGATCAGGGCAGGGGATTCCTCGCCAAAAATTTCGGGGATGCCGCCGACGGCGGTGGCGATCATTGGCCTGCCGGCGGCCAGCGTCTCCAGCACGATGTAGGGCATGGCTTCGGCGCGCGACGGCACGACGACCAGATCGGCTAGCGCAAAGGCCTCCCTTGCCGGCATCGGCGGCAGGAACTGAACCTGTTTCTCGAGGCTCAGCCGCTTTACCTGCGCGTGGTAGCGCGGCAGGTCGTCACCGTCGCCGACCATGACCGCGGTCAGCTTTCGGCCAAGCTGCGTGCCGGCCAGCGCCAGCGCGTCGATGAAAATGTCCGGGCCTTTGAGGTCGCGCATCATGCCGATGTAGAGCAGGTCGGCTGGGTCGGACTGTGCGACCACGGGCTCGAACTCGGCAGCGCGCAGGCCGTTATAGACCAGCGTGTTCGGGATCGGCGGCTCGCCGACCTTCCTGCGATAGGTCCGCCGCTCATAATCAGAGACGAACAGCAGGCAGTCGGTGAAGCGCGACATGAAGCGCTCCAGCGCGAAGAACAGCTTTCCGGTGTTCGTCGTTTCGTCATAGTGGAGGGAGCCACCATGCGGCGAATAAAGGCGGGCTACGCGAGACCTTGATACCCGCAACAATGAGCCGAACAGACGGGCATAGGCGCCACCTTTGGCGCCATGTCCGTGCAACACGTCCGGCCGCAATTCCTTGATGATTCGATAGGTGCGCCAGGCCGAGGCGAGGTCGCCCGGGCCGACATGGCGCTGCATCGGGGTGCGATGGATGCCGAGCGCCAGGCTGTCCTTCATCTGATCGAACAGGCGTTCCTCGTATTCGCCGCCCGTGGTGGAATCGCAGACGATGCCGACAACATGCCCGGCGGCAAGCTGTGCCTCCGTCAGATCGCGCACATGGCGAAAAATCCCGCCGACGGGTGAGCGAAAGCAATGGACGATCCTGAGCTGGTCCGCCACGTTGATGTCAGAACAGGCGTTCGCGAACGTAGACGGTGTCGCCCGGCAGCAGCGGGTCGGAGGTGACCACCCGGCCGGTCATCACCTTGCCGTTGATGTCGCGGGTGATGTCGACGCTTTCCTGGTTGGCGCGCGGCGAGAAGCCGCCGGCAATGGCGATCGCCTTCTGCACGGTGAGGCCCGGCACGTAGGAATACTGGCCGGCGGCGCCCACTTCGCCCATGACGAAGATCGGCCGGTAGCGGTCGATCTCGACCGACACGTCGGGGTCGCGCAGATAGCCCTGGCGCAATTTGTCGGCGAGCTCTTTTTCCAGCTGCTGTGCGGTGTGGCCGCGCGCCGGTACGGCGCCGACCAGCGGGAAGGACATGTAGCCGGACTGGTCGACGCTGTAGGTGTTGGTCAGCCCCTCCTGCTCGAACACGGTGACGCGGACACGGTCGCCGGCGCCGAGCCGGTAGGGCTGGTCGAGCACTTCGTGGAAGGCCGCCGGCGTCGGCCGGTAGCTGGAACAGCCGGCGAGCATCGAAACGGCCAGCAGAGCGCGAAACAGACCAGCAGCGCTTTTCATGATCGGACACACACCTTCGTCGCTGTGGCCGCCATGACGCGGCGGCAAACCTTAAGGATCTGGGTTCGTTATCATCCTGTTAGGGTTAATGGCCGGTAAAGGGACGCGGCCTGTTTGGCGGCAATCGACAAAAAGCCGTATAGTTTTGCTGGCTTTGTTTACCGGATGTCAGCAAACCCTAACGGCTGCTTACCGCGATCTTAACGGCTGAGTTACCATAGTTGTTTACGGTACTTCCTAGACTCATGTTCCGGAGCAGGAATGCATGTCCGATCAATCCGCGGCCGCAGATGTCGATGTCGACCTGAGACAGCTCTTCGCCAGCCTGGCGCGGAACTGGCTGCGCATCCTTGTGATCACGCTCATCGTCACCGGTCTCGCTTTTGCCTTCGCCTGGCTCGCCACGCCGCACTACAGGGCGACGACCATGCTCAAGATCCAGCCGAGCGAGTCGGCCTATACGCGCCCCGCCGGCACCAACGACGACGACAAGCCCGTGCTCGATGCGGAAGGCGTGGCCACGGAAGTCCAGGTCATTTCCTCGTCCGACATCCTCAAGCAGGTGGCTGACCAGCTCAATCTGGCGAAGCTGCCCGAATTTGACGATACGCTCGGCATGTCGCCGGTGAGCCGGCTTCTGGTCATTGCCGGTCTGAAAAGTGATCCGCAAGAGATTCCGCTCGATGAGCGCGTGCTGCAGAAGATGCGCGACAAGCTCAATGTGTATGGCGTCGAAAAGACGCGCGCCATCGCCGTCGAATTCTCCTCGGAAGATCCCAAGCTCGCCGCCGATGTCCCCAATGCCATCGCCGCCGCCTATATCGCCTATCAGGCACAGGCCAAGACCAAATCGAACTCCGCCGCCACCGCCTTCCTTGGTCCGGAAATCGATGAGCTGCAGAAGCAGGTGAGGGATGCCGAGGCCAAGGTGGCCTCATATCGCGCCCAGTCGGATCTGTTGATGGGCGGCAACAATTCGGTGCTGGCGACGCAGCAATTGTCGGAACTGTCGACCGAGCTGTCGCGCGTGCGCGCCAATCGCGCCTCGGCCGAAGCGACGGCCGACCGGGTGCGCCAGGCTTTGCAGAACGGCAGCTCGCTCGACGCGGTGCCTGAGGTGCTGTCTTCCGAACTGATCCAGCGGCTGCGTGAGCGTCAGATCGAGCTGCGGACCAACATTGCCGATCTCTCCACCACCTTGCTCGACAACCATCCGCGCATCCGGGCGCTGAGGTCGCAGCTCGCCGATCTCGACGGCCAGATCCGCAACGAGGCGCAAAAGGTGATGCGCGGCTTGCTGACCCAGGCGCAGACCGCCAAAGCCCGCGAAAACCAGCTTGTGTCGGACGTCAACACGCTGAAAGCGGCATCGGCGCGCGCCGGCGAGGAGCAGGTCGAACTCGATGCCCTGCAGCGCGAAGCGAACGCGCGGCGCCAGCAGCTCGAATCCTATATGGCGAGCTTCCGCGAAGTGTCCTCGCGCAAGAACTATCTGCCGGTCGATGCCAGCGTGTTTTCCGAGGCGCGCGTGCCGTCGGAACCCTATTTCCCCAAGCTCGTGCCGATCGTCAGCGCCGCCTTCGTCGGTTCGCTGCTGCTGATGTCGGTCATCACGCTGCTGCAGGAGCTGTTTTCCGGCCGCGCCATGCGGCCGGCCCCAGGCGCCCGCTTCGAGCGCATCGAGCAGGTTGCGATGCCGGCCATGACGGCGCCGGTCGTTGAGCCCCAACCGGCGCCTGCTGAGGTCGTGCAAGTGGACGATCAGCGGACGGCCATGGAGTCTGAGCTGGCGCCCGAACCGGAGCCTACTCCCGCAGTGCTGGAAGAAGCAGCTTCTGCCGATCCCGAACCGCAATCCGAGCCTGAACCTGTCCGCTCCAGCCTGGGCGAGATCGATGTCGAGAAGGCGGCTGAAAAGCTGATCGCCAGCGGTGCTGCGCGCGCCATCTTCGTGTCGCCGGAAGGCGACGAGGCAGCTGCATCGGCAGTGCTGGTGGCGCGCGAGGTCTCAGATGCCGGCCTGCGCGTCCTGCTGCTCGATCTCACCGCGTCTGGAGCGGCTTCGCGGCCGATGCTGGACAGCGGGCTTTTCCCCGGCATTACCAACCTGCTCGCCTCGGAAGCGCAGTTCAGCGACGTCATCCACGCCGATCTCTATTCCGACTGTCATGTCGTACCCGTCGGCACCGCCGATCCGGTGCGCGCCATGCGCGCCGCCGACCGGCTGCCGATCATCATGCAGTCGCTGACCACGGCCTACGATCTGGTCATCGTCGAATGCGGGCCTGCCGACGCGCAAGGCATCAGCCGCCTGGTCGGCGACAGCACCGAGGTCTTCCTCTCCATGCTGCAGGCCGACGACGAGGTGGCGCAGGCCGCCGTCAAGCTGATCGAAAGCGGCTATCCCGATCTCACTTTGGTGACGCCGATCGGCCATGAGACGCCGGGTAACCCGGTGCCGGGACGACGTAGCGCCGCCTGAGGCGGCGCAACAGCCTATGCAAGCCTGTCAAGCTTGCTCAGCGATCTATCCCAATTCCAGGGTGGTCACGCCAAGTACCCTGTGCAGGCCGAGCTTCGGAGGCGGGCCTTTGTACATGCGGGTGGTGGTGAAGGTCGGCGTGAAGCCGGCCGCCGCAAGTGCGGCCGTGAAGTCGAAATTGTCGGCGGGAACGTCAATATGCAGGTCGCCGCCTTCGCAGGCTTCAGCCAAGCCATCCAGGAGCTGAAGCGCGATCTCCATGTTGTCGGCAAACAGCGGGCCGATCTTGTAACCCGAGCGGCACGGCCGGGCGAAAGCATAGCCGGTGGTGCCGGCCGAGCTGATGGCGGCGAGCCCGCGATGCGGCGGCTGCGTCCAGCGCTGCAGGAATGCTCGCCGAGGCGCGGGGAAACAGTGGGCGTCATAGGCGATGATGTCGGGCACGAGTTGTGTCGTTACCGCTCGCAACCCTTCGCTTCTGACAGACGGGGTCGCGATACGGCCGCTGAAGCGGATGGTTTCGTAAGCTGGCCTGAATCCCCGGCGCCGGTAGTTAGCCAACTGCGCGGCAACGCCGTCGAGGCCGACTGTCCGGCCGGCCAACCTGGCCATGCCAGCGTTCCACACGGCTTTGCCATGGCCTCTGCCGCGCATGTCCGGCCGGCAGATGTAAAGACCGATGAAACCGAAATTGCTGCCATAGGCGACAGCCGAGATGGCGGCGGCCATCTCGTTGCCGACAAACGCGCCGATGAAGCCTTCAGGGTCGGTTGGCTGAAACGCGGCTGCATCGTCAAGGCCGGGGTTCCAGCCTTCAGCCGCCGCCCAGTCGATGAGAACAGCCAGTTCCGGTAGCGACAGCGCACGGAGGGTTGGCTTCATGGCTTTTACTCCGCGGCGATCGTCCCGGGCGAGAAGGATTTCAGCACGCCGCGATAGGGCTTGGCCAGCGGGCTGGCATAGGCGCCGCGCTTCGAGGTCGAAAGGCCCAATGCGATCAGCGCCTCGGCCTGCTTGACCGCCGCGCCAACGCCGTCGATGACCGGCAGGCCAAACTCCTCCTGCAACTGGTGGGCCAGGTCGGCCATGCCGGCGCAGCCGAGCACGATGGCCTCGGCGCGGTCCTCCTCAATGGCACGGGCAATCTCGCCGTGCAGTTTGTCGACGGCGCCCGACGCCGGATCTTCAAGTGCAAGGACCGGAATGTCGGCGGCGCGTACACGCGCGCGCCCGGCCATGCCGTAGCGCTGCACCAGTCCCTCGACAGGGACACGCGAGCGTTCGGTGGTCGTTACCACGGTGAAGCGCTGGGCAATGTAGGAGGCGACACCGAGTGCGGCCTCACAGATGCCGATGACCGGAATGGAGGCCATGGCGCGTGCCGCATCCAGGCCGGTATCGTCGAAGCAGGCGATGATGGCGGCCTGCGCCCCGGCACGTTCGCCGGCGGCGATCTCCATCAAAAGGCCGGGCACGGCCAACGCCTCGTCATAATAGCCCTCGATCGAGGCCGGGCCCATCGAGGAGGTGACCGCGATCACCTCGGTCCCGGCGCCGGCGACGCCGCGCGCCGCCGTCGCGATCGTCTCGGTCATGCTGGCCGTTGTGTTGGGGTTCACCACCAATATCTGCACGATCAAACCCGGGCCCGCCTGCGGCCGACATAGAGGATGGCGCCCAGTGTGGCCAGGATCACCAGGAAGGAGAACACGGTGGTCACCGTGCCCAGCGCATAGAGCACCGGCGTCGTGACATTGGTGGTCATGCCGTAGATCTCGAGCGGCAGCGTGTTGAAGGTGCCCGACGTCATCAGCGTGCGGGCGAACTCGTCATAGGACAGCGTGAAGCCGAACAGGCCGACGCCGATCAAGCTGGGCGCTATCATCGGCAGCACGACATGGGCAAAGGTCTGCCAGGACGAGGCGCCAAGGTCGCGCGCGGCTTCTTCATAGGCGGGCGAGAAGCGGTTGAAGACGGCGAACATGATGAGCACGCCGAAGGGCAAGGTCCAGGTCAGGTGCGCGCCGAAGGCTGACGTGTACCAGGCCGGGCGCAAGCCCACCTGCTGGAAGACGACGCCGATGCCAAGTGAAATGATGATCGAGGGCACAACGAGGCTGGCGACGGCCAGATAGAACAGCGCAGTGGCGCCGCGAAACTTCTGCCGGAAGGCGAGCCCCGCCAGCAGCGACACGACGACGGTGACGATCATCACCATCAGGCCGAGCACAAGAGAGCGCTTGAAGCTGCCGCCGAAATCGCCGACCGCCTGGCGCTCGAACAGATTGGCGAACCAGTGCAGCGACACGCCGTTGAGCGGGAAGGTGAGGCCGCCGGTCTGGCCTTGGAACGAGAGGATCAGGATCGCCGACAGCGGGCCGTAGAGGAACAGCACGAACAGCGTGAAGAAGGCCGCCAGCACGTAGAATCCGCCGGTGCGTTTTTCGTGGCTCATCTCAGAGCTCCTTGCGGATGTCGACGATGCGCAGGATGCCGGCGACCATCAACAGCACCAGCACCAGCAGCACCACGGCGTTGGCGGCGGCGGCCGGATATTGCAGCAGCGACATCTGGTTCTTCATCATCAGCGCGACCGACGCGCTCTGGCCGCCAGACATCACCTGCACGGTGGAGAAATCGGCCATCACCAGCGTGACGACGAAGATGGTGCCGATCGCCATGCCGGGCTTGGCCAGCGGGATGATGACGTTCCACAGCACCTGCCAGCCGGACGCGCCGGCATCGCGCGCGGCCTCGACCAGCGAGCGGTCGATGCGCATCAAGGTGTTGAAGATCGGCGTCACCATGAACAGCGCGTAGAGATGCACCATGGCGAGCACCACGGCGAACTCGGAATAGAGCAGCCACTCGATCGGCTTCGGCACCAGCCCCATTTGCACCAGCGTCGAGTTGATGAGGCCATTGCGGCCCAGCACCGGGATCCACGAGATCATGCGGATGATGTTGGAGGTCAGGAACGGCACGGTGCAGACCAGGAACAGCACCATCTGCATGGCCGTGGTGCGGATGTGGAAGGCAAGGAAATAGGCGACCCAGAAGCCGATGAACAAAGTCAGTGCCCAGACGATGGCGGCGAATTTGATGGTGTTGAGATAGGTCTTCCAGGTGACCCAGGAGCCCAGCACGTCCGTGTAGTTGGTGGTCAGGAGATCCGGATACATGGCGGCGAAGTCGTAATCCCAGAAGGACACGACGACGATCATGATGATAGGCAGCAACAGGAACGCGCCGAGGATGAGTGCCAGCGGCGTTGCCTGCAGATAGGGCGTGACGGCGCTGAGCGACAAGCGGCGGCGTCTGGCGGGCTTGGCGGCGGCGATTGCCGGGCGTTCGAGCGTGACTGTCATCTGGGCTCTCGGTTTGCGGAGCGGCCTTTCCTTCTCCCCTTGTGGGGTCCGAAGGACGGGGCGAGACCCGTGGCTCGCCCCAGGGCGGTGGCCGAGCGAAGCTCGGTCGGATGAGGGGTGTTCCAGCTTGGCATTGACGGTGCTCCGTTACGCACCCCTCATCCGTCTCGGCGCTGCGCGCCGATCCACCTTCTCCCACAAGGGGAGAAGGGGAAGCGGAGGGGCGCTGCTTCCCTTACGCCGCGATGAACTCGTTCCAGCGCTTCACCATGTAGCGGTCCTCGTCCATCACCGAGTTCCAGCAGGCGACCTTGCCCATGCGCTCTTCGAACGAGCCGCCGTCGCGCACGGCGCCGGCCTTTTCCATGACGGTGCCGTCCGGCGCCTTGATCTCGCCCTTGGCCGGCTTGCCCTCGATCCAGTAGCCCCACTCGTCCTCCGACATGAACTTCTTGGCCGAGACCATGTTGGCGGAATAGTAGCCCTGGCGATTGAGATAGCCGCCGACCCAGCCGGACGTGTACCAGTTGATATATTCGTAGGCAGCGTCGAGCTCGGCGCCCTTGAGATGGGCGGCGAGGCCAAGGCCGCCGCCCCATGAGCGGTAGCCTTCCTTGAGCGGCTGGAAGCGGCAGGCTATGCCCTTGGAGCGCACGGCGGCGACGGCTGGCGACCACATCGACTGGATGACCACTTCGCCCGATGCCATCAGGTTGACACTCTCGTCGAACGACTTCCAGAAGGCACGGAACTGGCCGGCCTGCTTGGCCTTGATCAGGAAGTCGATCGTCTTGTCGATCTCTTCCTTGGTCATGTTGCCCTTGTCGGCATATCTAATGTTGCCGGTGGCTTCCATGATCATGGCCGCATCCATGATGCCGATGGACGGGATGTTGAGGATCGCGGTCTTGCCCTTGAAGGCCGGGTCCATGATGTCGGCCCAGGTGGTGATGTCGCGGCCGACGAGGTCGGGGCGTATGCCCAGCGTATCGGCGTTGTAGATCGTCGGCACCATGGTGAACCAGTTGGTGGGCGCCTTGGCGAAGGTCTTTGAGTCCTGCGCCTCGACATATCCGACCGTGTGCGGCGCGGTGCCTTGGGCAATGACGCTGTCGGGCGTCAGCTTGCCGGTTTTGAACAGCGGCACCAACTCGTCGTAATATTTCAGCTTGCTGACATCCATCGGCTGCAGCACGCCGCTCGGGAACACCTTCTTGCAGATCCAGTATTCGATGTCGGCGATGTCGTAGCTGTCGGGCTGCGTTACTGCGCGCTGCGCGGCGGCATCGGAATCGGTCGCCGTCATTTCCAGCGTGATGCCGAGGTCGGCCTTG
This sequence comes from Hyphomicrobiales bacterium, assembly GCA_900472295.1. Classification (GTDB taxonomy): domain Bacteria; phylum Pseudomonadota; class Alphaproteobacteria; order Rhizobiales; family Rhizobiaceae; genus Mesorhizobium. The sequence continues at coordinate 60,395 of UCIA01000001.1, forward strand.
CACTTGTCGGCGATGGCATTCAGGTTCGATACGCCGGTGCCGAACTGGCGCAGCGTGATGTTGGACTGCGCCCAGATGGTCGGGAACCCTGTAATGACGCCCGAGCCTGCGGCGAGGCCGACGGCGGCGGCACCCGTCTTGAGCAGCGAGCGGCGCGAAATGCCAGTCTTTGTTTCTATTGTTTTGGTCATGACTATTCCCCTGTTTTGTTTTGCTTCGTTGAATTCATGAATGAAGGCGGCCGAGGGCGATCGCGTCTTGCGGATCCCAGGCCAGCGGTACCGCGTCGCCAAGGGCGACGGGTCTGGCGAAGAAGTCGGAGTCGTCGATGATGACGGTGAAATCGTCGATGCCGGCGCCGGTGACCGACAGCTTCACCGTGGCGCCGCGATATTCGATGTTGGAGACGATGCCGGTGAAGCCGAGGCCGGGCGAGGGCGGTTCGCCGATGCGCACATGGTCGGTACGGACGGCAATGTCGATCGGCGTGCCCGCCTCCTGGCCCATCTTCTGGCCTTGCCCGCGGGCGGCGAGCGAGCCGCCGCCGTTGACGTCGAAGACGACCATGCCGTCGCGCATGCCGGTGACCCGGCCGGAGATGACATTGTGGGCGCCCATGAAGCGCGCGACGAAGGCGGTGGCCGGCCGCTCGAACACCTCGCGCGGCCGCGCGGCCTGTTCGATGCGGCCATCATTCATCACCACGATCAGGTCCGCCAAGGCCATGGCCTCCTCCTGGCTGTGGGTGACGTGGACGAAGGTGATGCCGAGCGAGGTCTGCAGCTTCTTCAGCTCGGCGCGCATGCGGATTTTCAGAAACGGGTCGAGCGCCGACAGCGGCTCGTCGAGCAGCAGCGCGTCAGGATCGGTGATCAGCGCCCGCGCCAACGCCACGCGCTGCTGCTGGCCACCGGAAAGCTGCGCGGGCCGGCGCGTCGCATAGGCCTCCATCTGCATCAGCTTGAGCAGGTCGAGCGCCTTGGCGCGGCGCTGCTCCCTGTCGACGCCCTTCATCTTGAGGCTGAAGGCGACATTGTCGATGAGGTCGAGATGCGGAAACAGCGCATAGGATTGGAACATCATCGCGGTCCCGCGTTTTGCCGGCGGCAGGTCGGTGACGACGATGTTGCCCAGACGGACATCACCGGACGAAATGCTTTCGTGGCCGGCGATCATGCGCAGCGTTGAGGTCTTGCCGCAGCCGGAGGGGCCAAGCAGGCAGCAATAGGTGCCCGGCGGTATCTTCAGGCTGATGTCCTCGACGGCGGTCGTCGTTCCATAGACTTTCGAAACAGACACGATGTCGATCTCGGCGGCTTTGGACATTCAAGCTTCCCCGTTTGGTCGCATTAACCAATGCATCATGCGTGCCAATCTGGAGGTGATCGGCCAAGTGTTTGAATCTTCTAAAAAATCAGGATTCCGGGGCACTGCCTATCCTGAAGGCGTCCTTGTGCATTGCACAAATTATGAGCGATTGTCGGCGATGTGCACAAAAATCGTATGCAATCTTTTTTGACTTCGTATCCACTTTGCCTCTCGTGCGGAGACGACGAGTCGCGCTAGAAGAGGGCGGGACCCATCATCGCCATGAACATTGCCGATCAGATCTATTCCGCCGCCGACAGCGCCAATCAGGATCGCGCCCAGGCGATCCGTGACAATCTGCGCGACGCCATCGTCGACCGCCGGCTGGCGCCGGGCACCAAGCTCTCGGAAGGCGAAGTTGGCACGCTGTTCGACGTGTCGCGCACCGTCGCACGCGCGGCGCTGCAAATGCTGTCCTTCGAAGGACTGGTGCGCACCGAGCGCAACCGTGGCGCCTTCGTTGCCAACCCCTCGCCCGAGGAAGCGCGCCAGGTGTTCGCCTCGCGCCGCCTGATCGAGCCGGGCATTGCCATTGCCGCCTGCGGCCGAGTAACCGCCGCCGACATCGCCGCGTTTCGGGCACAGCTCGACGAGGAAGGCCGCTTCATCGCCGAGCGCGGTCCGACCGCGCGGCGCTCCGAAATCAAGGCATCAGGTGATTTCCATCTGCTGCTGGCCTCAGTCGCCGGCAATGCCATCCTGCAGCGCTTCATGGAAGAACTGGTTGCACGGTCGTCTCTGGTCATCGCCCTTTACGGACGGTCTGGCGTTTCGGCCTGCGGGCATAGCGAGCACACGGAAATTGTCGGTGCGCTGGAGAGCAGCGATTTCGAACTGGCAAGCCGGCTGATGCTGCACCACATCGATCACATCGAAGCTGATCTCGATCTGCGCGTCAGGGCCGGCCCCGCGCTACGCGAAGCTCTCAATTTCTGACGGCTAATTTTCGTCTTCCGTGGTGGCAGGCGCTGCCTGTCTGGCAGCCTTGCGGCGCAGCATCTTGGTCAGCTTCCAGACCGTCGGGTTGTTCTTGATGAAGGCTTTCGCCCGCGCGCCTTGCCGCAGCGCCGACGCCAGCGCGCGTCCCTTCAGCGTCAACGGCACCAGCACTTCGAAATGCCGGGTTTCGATATCGCACCAGAGCCGCTTGTAGGGTTCGTCGCCGACCGAGAAATCATAGACTTCGAAACCTGCCTCGCAGGTTTCCTGGATGTTGTCGAAGAACAGGAAATCGCCGGGGCTGGTGTGGCCGAGATCGTCCTCGGCGATGGCTCCGAATTCGCAGACCAGGCGTTTGCCCGAGCGGCTCGATCCGGTGATCGCGCGCAGTCTGCCGGCGACTTCCAGCCCATGCAGCACGAAGGCCGGTTTTTCCTCGGCCAGCGCGCCGGCGAACAGGGCGCGGAAGAAAGCCCGCACCTCCGGCTCGCCGAAGACATTGGCGATGCCCATCTTGGCGAAGCGGAACTCCTTCATCTCGAAGAAGGCGTCGAGCAGCCTGTTCACCTCTTCTGGTGTCCGCGCTTCGATGCGGCGATAGCTGCCGACCGCCTCGAATTTGCGCGTCTGCGAGCGGTGCTTCTTGCGCTTGCGTTTGCCGCTCGCGCGCGACAGCAGCGCATCGAAACCGCCGTCGAGATCGACGGCAAGCGACAAATTTGGGCTTGGAAAGTTGGAGAAGGCCGCCAGCGGATTGGCAATGCCCTCGAGGTCGGGCAGCAGCCTTTCCAGCGCAACGAGGTCGATATCTGGACGCGCCTTGCCGATTGCGGTCACCAGCCTGCGGATGGCCCCGGCATCGGCCTTTGCCAGCCAGGCCGGATCGGCGGCGGCGAAATTGCCGTTGGCATGGCGCCCGCCCATGAAGCGGGCGACGCGGAATGGACCAGATCGTGTGATTTCCAGTGCCAGCGAGAAGACCGGCCTGTCCTCGATTTTCAGCGTGGCGATGATTGCATCGGAATTGGCCTTTGCCGTCCAGGCTCGGATCCAGGCCGCGCTTTGCGCCGGCGCAAACAGCGCCGAACCGCAGAACTCGCCATAGGAGGCAAGTGCTGCAGCATCTGCGATCGACACCGACAGGCTGGTCTGGTCGGGAGCCGGTGCGCGCGCGGAGGCCTTGCTTGCGGCGAGCCGATTGCCGTCAAATGACGCGATGGCGTCAACCATACCTCAATCCTTAAGGCGTATTCGTCGCGATCAGGGAGTTCGCGTCGGCGCGTTCCGTGCTTGGATCGAGCCTAGGCGCAAAAGGTGAATGAATGATCGACGGTGGTGAGGCAGTTCGGAAACTGGCGCTTAACATCGCCCGCTTTACCGGCCTTGCACCGCTGGCCAAGCCGTTCGTCGGCGGCATCGGCGCCATCCTCATGCTGCACCGGGTTACCGCCACGCCGGAGAAGCCCGACGGCGTCAACCGCCACCTCAACATCGCGCCGCGTTTCCTCGACGCTCTGGTCGCCGACATGAAGGCGAGGGGCTACGCTTTCGTTACGTTGGACGAGGCGATCGAGCGCATCAAGGCCGGCGGCAAGGACGGCCAGTTCGCCACCATCACCGCCGACGACGCTTATCGCGACAACATGACCGAAGCGCTGCCGGTGCTGGAAAAGCACGACGCGCCGATCACCATCTATGTCGCGCCGGGGCTGATCGACGGCACGGCCGACCTGTGGTGGGACGTGGTCGAGGACATCGTCAATGCACGTGACCGGCTGACGCTTGCGACGCCGAAAGGGCCGGTGACGATCGATTGCTCGACCCACGGCAGGAAACTTCAGGCCAACGCACGCCTGCATGACTACCTGACGTTGGAGGTGCGCGAGGAAGATCAGGGCGCCGTATTGCGCGAACTGGCGCGCTCGAACGGCATCGAACTCGATGGTTTGCGTTCAAGCACGCTCATGACCTGGGACGATATCCGTGCTATGGCCGCGCACCGGCTGGTGACGATCGGCGCACACACGGTCAACCACCGCAATCTGAAGCGGCTTGACGAAGCCGACGCCCGTCACGAGATTGGCGACGTCAGGCAACAACTGCAGGCGCAACTCGGCGAAGAGCCGCGCCATCTCGCCTATCCCTACGGCTACGCCAGCGCTGTCGGCTGCCGCGAAGTGGGCTTTGCCCGCGACGCCGGATACGCCTCCGCAGTGACGACCCGCCATGGCGTGCTGCATGCCGAGCATGCCGATTTCCTGCACGCGCTGCCGCGCATTTCGGTCAACGGCCGCTACCAGAGCGTCGCCCATATCAGAACTATGCTGTCGGGTGTGACGACGCCGCTGGCCAATGCCGGCAAGATGGTGGTCACCATCTAACCTGGCTCGAGCGCGTCAGCCCTTCGGCCGCGGCTCCAGGATCAGCCATTTGATGATGCCCATCGCCGGCAGCACCCAGAACAGGCCGCTGAACAGGAAGAACAGGAGGTGCACCAGCGGGCTGGATTCCGATAGCTGCGCCACCGCAATGATCGACGCGACCAGCGCATAGATGATGACCAGCGCGACCAGCAGAAAAGTTCCGATCAGCTTTTTCAGGCGGATGGGCATGAGATGTTCTCGTTGATCGCCTTCGCTTAGGCCCAACCGAAGATACGTGCAACCCGTGACTTGCGGCGCGACGGCGTGCCGCGCCGCCCGGTCTTGTCAGCTGGGTTGCGATGGTTCACCAATCCGCGACTTCAACCTGCCGGGACAAATCCATGGCCGCCATCTCAGCCACCGCGCCCTACACGGCCCGCGACCGCGACCTCTCCAACCGGGCGCTGGTACGCGGCTGGCTCTATGTCGTGCTCTTGGTCCTGTTTGCGCTGGTGCTGGTCGGCGGCGCCACCAGGCTTACCGATTCCGGCCTGTCGATTACGCAGTGGAAGCCGATCCACGGCGTGATACCGCCGCTCAACGAGGCCGAGTGGCAGGAGGAATTCCAGCTCTACCAGAAGATCCCGCAATATGCCGAGCTCAACCAGGGCATGAGCCTGGAAGCGTTCAAGTCGATCTTCTGGTGGGAATGGGCGCACCGCATCCTGGCCCGCGGCGTCGGCCTGGTCTTCGGCCTCCCGCTGCTGGTGTTCTGGGCAACACGGCGCATCGAGCGCGGCCTCGGGCCAAAGCTGGTCGGCATTCTGCTGCTCGGCGGCCTGCAGGGCGCCATCGGCTGGTGGATGGTGGCCTCCGGCCTGGTCGACAGGGTCTCCGTCAGCCAGTATCGGTTGGCGACGCACCTGACGCTGGCCGCCCTGATCATCACCGCCACCATGGTGATCGCTCGCGGGCTGGCGCCGCATTCCGAGCCCGCCGCCGACCGATCGACGCAGCGGCTTGCAGGCTTCATCGTCTTGCTGGCGCTGGTCCAGATCTATCTCGGCGGGCTGGTCGCCGGGCTCGATGCCGGCCTGAGCTACAACACCTGGCCGCTGATGGACGGCAAGGTGATCCCGTCCGACTTGCTGCTGCTCGAACCGGCTTGGCGCAATTTCTTCGAGAACCCGAAGACGGTGCAGTTCGTCCACCGGATCGGCGCCTATACGGTCTTTGCCGTGGCACTCTGGCATATGATCGCGACACGCCGGCGCCTGCCGGGGACGACACATGCGCGGCGCGCGACGCTGCTGTTTCTGCTGGTACTGGTTCAGGCATCGATTGGCATCGGCACGCTGCTGATGCAGGTGCCGCTGCACATGGCGCTGACGCATCAGGCTTTCGCGCTGGTCCTGCTGGGCTTTGCCGCCGCCCACTGGCGCGGCACCAAGGGCGCCTATCCGCTGCCGCACTAGATAGCAGTCAGAAGCTGAGCCGCACCTTCCGGATCGCGGCTGCGACCGAGAGTTCGCGGTTCTCGTCGTCCGCATTCTCGTCTTCATGATGCCACGCGGCCGACAGGCAGCCATAGGCGATGGCGTGGTCGAGCATGGCAACCGGCGTCTGTCCGAGCGTTTTGCCAAAGATGTCGGCCATATGCGCAATGCGCTCAGGATCGAGGCAGAGGTCGTCGCGCTCAAGCGGATTGTAGAACAGATTGGCGGCATCGAAGCCGGGATCGCCGAGAACGCCTTTCGGGTCGATCGTCAGCCAGCCTCGCGGTCCCTGCAGGATGTTTTCGTGGTGGAGGTCGCCGTGCAGCGGCCTGACGTCATGCGGATCGTCCAGCAGCCGGTCGGCAATGGCGGCGGCGTCGACATAGATGCTGGCTTGACCCGCATCGCGGTCGGTTGCGGCTTTTTTGAACAGGCTGGCGTATCGCTCCCTGAGTGGCTGGAGCTCGGATGGGAACGGGTGTTTCGATGGCGAAAACAGCCGCGCCATCACCTCCGCCGCGATCGCGGTCGCGGCGTTGTCGCCTTCCTTGTCCAGCACCTCGGACAGCAAGGTATCGCCGCCATATTCGAGCAACATGCGGTGGCCGTCGCGGCCAAGCAGCCGCACCGCGCCTTCACCACGCCGCCAGGCGAGATAATGTTCGCCGCGCAACTCGTCCTCGACATCGTCGAACGGTTTGAGCGCCTTGACGATGGCCGGCGAGCCGTCCTCCAGCCGCACCTTCCAGATGCGGCTCGAAAACGTTTCGGCTATGAGTTCGGGCGCGCTGACCTTCCAGCGCTTGGGAAATGCCGGCGCATCCATCTTAAAGGCCGAGCATCAGGTCCATGTTCTGCACGGCCGCGCCCGAGGCGCCCTTGCCGAGATTGTCATAGACGGCAATCAGCAGCGCCTGCGCCCTGTCGTCATTGCCGAAGACATAGACCTTCATGCGGTTGGTGCCGTTGTAGACCTCGGGATTGATCTCGGGCAGGCGCTCCACATGCGCGTAAGGCGCCACCTCGACCACGCCGCCCTTGATCGCGGCAAAATGGTCGGCGATCGCGGCATGCAGTTCAGCGCCCGTCGGCACATGGCCGAGGCCGCCGAGCTGCAGCGGCACCACGGTGATCATGCCTTGCGCGAAATTTCCGACCGCCGGCTGCATGATCGGATCGTGCGACAGCTTTGCATAGGTGCGCAGCTCGGGCACATGCTTGTGCTGCAGGGTCAGTCCATAGACCTGGAATTCGGAGGCATCCTCGCCCTTTGCGACATAGTCCTCGATCATCGGCCGGCCGCCGCCCGAATAGCCTGAAATGCCGTTGACCGTGATCGGGAAATCCGGCGGCAGCAGGCCTGCCGCCACCAGCGGCCGCAGCGTTGCGATCGGTCCCTGCGGCCAGCAGCCGGGATTGGCAACGCGCTTGGCGTTGGCGATGACCTTGGCCTGATCCTTGTCCAGTTCGGCAAAGCCATATTCCCAGCCCGACGCGACGCGATGCGCGGTCGAGGCGTCGATCACCCTGGTGGTGTCGTTCTCGATCAGCGCCACGCTTTCCTTGGCGGCCGCATCCGGCAGGCACAGGATGGCGACATCGGCGGCGTTGAGAAACTCGGCGCGCGCCGCCGTTTCCTTGCGGCGCTCGGTCGGGATCGAGATGATCTCAAGATCGCCACGCTCGGCAAGCAGCGCCCTGATCTGCAGGCCGGTGGTGCCGTGTTCGCCGTCGATGAAGATTTTCGGTTTCATATCCCTGCAAAATTCCCTGCTAGTTCAAACCTATATGCCTTGGCCGTGGTTTGCTGCGCCATGGTTGCCATTGTTCAACTCTACGGCTCGTGCCTTTCGTTCCGCCACCAGGCCGAGATAGTGCATGGCCACCATCGAACCGGCGATCGCCGTTATATCGGCGTGATCATATGCCGGTGCAACCTCGACGACGTCGGCGCCGACAATATCGACCTGGCCAAGCTGGCGCAGCGTCGACAGTATCTTGGCCGAGGACGGTCCGCCGGCAACCGGCGTGCCGGTGCCGGGTGCAAAGGCCGGGTCGAGGCAATCGATGTCGAAGGTGAGATAGGTCTTCCTGCCGCCGGTGCGGTCTACGATGGCGTAGGCGACGTCGGACGCCCGCATCTCCTCGATCTCGTGGCCGTAGAGGATCTTGATGCCGAACGTATCGGGCGCGTGCGTGCGGATGCCGATCTGGATCGAACGGTCGGGGTCGATGATGCCTTCATTGACGGCGCGCCCGACGAAGGAGCCATGGTCGATGCGCTTGCCGTCATCCGGCCAGGTGTCCTGGTGGGCGTCGAACTGCACCAGCGCCAGCGGCCCATGGATGGCGGCATGCGCCTTGAGCAGCGGCCAGGTGACGAAATGGTCGCCGCCGAGCGACAAAAGGAACGCACCCGATTTCAGGATCTTCGCCGCTTCGCGCTCGATCGTGCCAGGCGTCTTCTGGTGGTTGCCCGAATCGAGCAGGCAATCGCCATAGTCGACGACGGCGAGATGCTCGAACAGATCGCGCGAGAACGGATATTGCGGGTCGTTGTCGAGGATCGCCGAAGCGCGGCGGATCGCCTGCGGCCCAAAGCGCGCGCCTGGCCGGTTGGTGACGGCGGCGTCGAACGGAATGCCCCACACGACGGCGTCCGCGCCCTTCACGTCCTTGGTGTATTTGCGCCGCATGAACGACAGCGCGCCGGCATAGGTCGGCTCGAAGGATGCCCCCGTCTTGGAGCGGGCGGTGAAGGCATTATCGATGGTCTGGTTCGCCATTGGCAGTCTCCTGTTCGTCGACGCGAACCTTATTGGACATAATTTTCAGAAATACGACCCCCTGTTGACAATCAAGGCCAGCCGAAGCGGTCAAAAATTCTTGCTTTGGCCGAGCCGGCTTGAGTGGTATGGCAATTGCATTAGAGGGCTCGAATACAACTGAAAAATAGCCACTTGTCCCGTATCGGGATGGTTCGGCCGGGACATGGAACAGATATGGGCGTGTCAGTGGGGACCAGCGCCCGATCGCAGGATGGCCCGAGCGCCGCTCATGCCCGCCGCTTCGAGGCGCTGGACAGCTGGCGCGGCCTGGCGGCCATTATGGTGGTGCTGTTCCACGCCCAGATCGTCAGCAACATTCGCCTGCTTGGTCTGGTCCGCTCCGGCGAAGCCTTCGTCGACCTGTTCTTCGTCCTGTCGGGTTTTGTCATCGCGCATGCCTATCTCGACAGGCTTTCGACGCCTGGCAATGTCGGCCGTTTCTTCGTCCTGAGACTGGGCAGGCTTTACCCCTTGCATGTTTTCATGCTTGGCCTTTTCCTGCTGTTCGAGATCGGCAAGACCTTCGTGCCGGGATTGGTCAATGCCGCCGATCCGGCGTTCACCGGCACCAACCAGCCATCCTATCTCGTTTCCAACGCACTGCTGCTCCAGGCCTTTTGGCCGCAGGATACGTTGAGCTGGAACACGCCGTCATGGAGCATTTCGGCCGAATGCCTCGCCTATGCGCTGTTTGCGGTTGCGGTGTTGGCGCAGCGCAAGCGGATCGTGCTGTGGCTTTGCCTCGCCGCTATTGCCGCACCGCTGCTGCTTTGGCAGACCTCGCCGCAAGGCATGATCTCGGCGGCCGGCACCGGTTTCCTGCGCGCGATCTACGGCTTTTCCGTCGGCGCGCTTTTGTATCGGCTTTCGTTCCACCCGACGCGCGCAATTCCCGGCAGTCGCCTCGGGTCGACAGGCTGGACGGTAATCGAATTGCTGGTGACGGCGCTGGCTGTTATGTGGGCCTGGAAGTCGCACACCACCGCGCTTAGCTACGGCTTGCCGTTTGTCTTTGCCCTGCTGGTATGGGTCTTCGCGCAGGAGAGGGGAGCGGTGAGCCACCTATTGCGTCGGCGCCCGTTCCTTCTCATCGGTACGCTGTCTTACTCGATCTACATGATCCATATCTTCATTCAGCTGCGCCTGCTCAATCTGACCAAGCTGCTGGACATCGTCGCCGGCACGACTTTCGTCCAGCAGGTCGGTCACAGCGATCGCTACGGCGTCGGCATCGATCTCGGCAATCTGTTTGCCGGCGACCTGCTGGTCATCATCATGGTGGCCCTCACCATCGCAACCAGCTACGCGACCTACCGGCTGATCGAGCGGCCGGGACAGCAGGTTTTCCGCCGCCTGGCCGACCGGCTGTTTGGGCCGGCCATGCGCCCGGTAGAGAGCGGCCAACGGCCGCTCCAGCCGGCATTGCGCTGATTTTCCGGCCACTTACGAAGCCGGCTTCGTTCACCCGCCTGTCATTGACGTCGCCTATTTCCGGTCCGATCCGGCAAGGAGCGATTCTCGATGCGGACCATCTGCCTTCTGCTTTGCGCAGCACTTGCGGCCTTCACCGGCCAGGCCTCGGCAAGCGAAAGCCGCGCCCGAGAGATTCTCGACCGTTTCGAACACGCCAACCAATGGCGCGACCATGTCATGGTCGCCGCGCACCGCGCCGGCAGCATGCAGGCCGGCAAGACGCTCTATGCCGAAAACTCGCTGGCCGCCGTCGAAGGCGCCATCGCCATCGGCGCTGAAATCGTCGAGGTCGACATCAGGCGCTCGAGGGATGGCGAATTCGTCGTCATGCATGACAGCTGGCTCGACCGCACCACGAACTGCAAGGGTGAGGTGATCAACTACACGCTGGCCGAGCTCAAGCGCTGCAGGCTGGTGGTCGAAGGCACCGGCGCAGTCACCAATGAAACTGTGTCGACGCTGCGCGAAATGCTGCTGACGACCAGGGACCGGATCCTCATCAACCTCGACAACAAGCTGGATGTCCAGGCGCTGCCCGGCATGATCGCCATCGCCCGCGATCTCGGCATGGCCGAGCAGGTGATCGTCAAGGAAAACCTATGGAACCAGCAGCGGATCGACACCGTCAAGGCGACGCTCGCTGCCTCTGGCGGCGGCTTCCAGTTCATGCCGATCATCGCCGATGACGCGGTGCACGATGCATCCTTCGCCGAGCAGGTCGGCAAGGTCTTTGCGCCCGGCGCGATCGAGCTGATCAACTGGCGGGCAGGGGCGCAAACGCTGACGCAGACCGGCGGCCCGTTGTTCAGCACCCGCATGCGGGCGGTGTCGGTGCGCGGCGGCTGGCACATCTGGGCCGACACCTACGCCATCGTCAACAAGCCGGGCGGCTTCCTCTCTGGCGGCCGAGGCGACGAGCTTGCGGTTGCGGCCAGTCTGCCGGCCGAGACCTGGGGCTTCTGGGCCGAACGCGGCGCCACCATCATCCAGACGGATGAGCCGAAGGCGGCGATTGGCTGGCTGGCGGCGAACGGGTTTAGGGTGCCCTATGCGGATGAGGTGCGGCCGGCCGAGCCGGCGAATACGGCGAGTATCAATTAGCAATCCAACGTCGGCGCTATGACCCCACCCGTGCTGCGCGCCTACCTCCCCTCGATGGGGAGGTCGCGCCGCAGGCGCGGGTGGGGTGATGGCGTCACCCGCGAAAAGCCTCACGCTGCCTTCGCCACCCCATCCAATTCCCTCAGCACAGCAGCCGACAACTCCAGCTCAGCCACAGCCAAATTCTCCCTCAAATGGCCGACCGACGACGTCCCCGGGATCAGCAGGATGTTCGGCGAGCGCTTGAGCAGCCAGGCCAGCGCGACCTGCATCGGCGTGGCGCCGAGCCGCGCGGCGACATCGGACAAGGTCGACGACTGCAGCGGGCTGAAACCGCCCAGCGGGAAGAACGGTGTGTAGGCGATGCCGTCGCGCGCCAGTTCGTCGATCAGCGCGTCGTCGTCGCGATGCGCCAGATTGTACTGGTTTTGCACGCAGACGATCTCGGCGATCCCACGGCCTTCCTCGACCTGTGCAGGGGTGACGTTGCTGAGGCCGATATGGCGCACCAGACCCTTGCGCTGCAATTCGGCTACCGCGGTCAGTTGCGCCTCGATCGAGCCCTCGGTCGGGCCCATCCCGAACATGATCCTGAGATTGACGACGTCCAGCACCTCAAGGCCGAGATTCCTGAGATTGTCGTGCACGGCCTGCTCGAGTTCCTTGGCTGAATTGGCCGGCAGCCAGGAGCCATCGCTGCCGCGCCGCGCCCCGATCTTGGTGACGATGACGAGATCTTGCGGGTAGGGCGCCAGCGCTTCGCGGATGAGCTGGTTGGTGACATGCGGGCCGTAATAGTCTGAGGTGTCGATGTGGTTGGCCCCGGACGCCACCGCCTCGCGCAGCACCGCAATGGCCGCGTCATGGTCCTTCGGCGGGCCGAAAACGTGCGGGCCGGCAAGTTGCATGGCGCCGTAGCCGAGGCGTTTCACGGTGTGGCTGCCGAGGGTGAAAGTGCCGGATTTTTGAATGGTGGACATGCTCGATCTCCGTTGAGGAGGCGAAGATAGGCGCTGCCCGACCTCGGGATAATCAGCTACAATCCGCACAGCTTGTGCGGAATGGCGAACAATGATGGACCTTGGCGATCTGAACGCCTTCGTGGCGGTGGCGCGTGCCGGCGGTTTTCGCGAAGGGGCTCGCGCCGGCGGCGGCAGCGCGTCGGGCTTGAGCGAGGCGGTGCGCCGCCTGGAGACGCAGCTCGGCGTCAGGCTGTTCAACCGCACGACGCGCAGTGTCGTTCCGACAGAGGCCGGCCTCAGCCTTTTGGGTCGGCTTGGCCCTGCGCTGTCGGAGGTCGAGGCGGCCCTCGACGTGGTCAACGGCTTTCGCGACAGGCCGGCCGGTTCGCTGCGCCTCAATGTACCAAGCATCGCCGCGCGGCTGATATTGCCCGGCATTGTGCCTGGTTTTCTCGCCGCCTTCCCCGGCATCCGGCTGGAGGTCATTGCGGACGAGAACTTTGTCGACGTGCTGGCGGCCGGGTGCGATGCCGGCATCCGCTATGACGACCGATTGGAGCAGGACATGATCGCGGTGCCGATCGGGCCGCGCGTCCAGCATTTCGCCACAGCCGCCAGCCCTGCCTATCTAGACCGCCATGGCCGGCCGCAGCATCCGAGCGATCTGCTTGGCCATGCTTGCCTGCGCGGCCGCTTTGCCAGCGGCGCGTTGGTGTCGTGGGAATTCGAGCGCGACGGCGAGGTGGTGCGGGTCGATACGACGGGGCCACTGATCGTGCGCATCGGCGGAGCGACCGATCTTGCCGTTAATGCCGCCATCGCCGGCACCGGCATTATCGGCCTCTTCGAGGACTGGCTGCGCCCGTACATGGACAGCGGCGCCCTCGAGCCCGTCCTCGAACCGTGGTGGCAGAGCTTTTCCGGGCCGTTTCTCTATTATCCCGGGCGGCGCCTGGTGCCGGCGCCGCTGCGGGCGTTCATCGACTTCGTCAAAGCCGGCAAGTTCTAAGACACGACCGAGGCTGGCGCCATCACCCCACCCAGCGCTTCGCGCTGACTGGGGTGACTGCCGTGACCGCAAAACGAAAAGGCCGCCCGGAAGCGGCCTTTTCGATCTTGGTAAGTTCTCGGCGTAGCGCTTCGAGAACTGGCCCCAAGCGCTTTTTTAGCGCTTGGAAAACTGGAAGGAGCGGCGGGCCTTCGCCTTGCCGTACTTCTTGCGTTCGACGACGCGGCTGTCGCGGGTCAGGAAGCCACCCTTCTTGAGTACGGCGCGCAGTGCCGGCTCGTAATAGGTCAGCGCCTTGGAGATGCCGTGACGAACGGCACCGGCCTGGCCGGAGAGGCCGCCGCCGATGACAGTGGCGACGATGTCGTACTGGCCGGCGCGGTTGGACGCGATGATCGGCTGGTTGAGGATCATCTGCAGGACCGGACGCGCGAAATAGGTCGCGAATTCCTTGTCGTTGACGACGATCTTGCCGGAACCCGGCTTCACCCAGACGCGCGCAATGGCGTTCTTGCGCTTGCCGGTGGCGTAAGCGCGGCCCGACTTGTCGAGCTTCTGGACATGGACGGGTGCGGCCGGCTGCGTGTTGGTGTTGCCGGTGGCGGCGCCCAATTCTGCGAGCGAGGAAAGCTCAGCCATCTTATGCAACCTTCTTGTTCTTGGCGTTCAGCGCGCCGACGTCGAGGGTGACGGGCTGCTGGGCGACATGCGGATGTTCCGTGCCTGCATAGACGCGGAGGTTCTTCATCTGGCGACGGCCGAGCGGGCCACGCGGGATCATGCGTTCGACGGCCTTCTCAACGACACGCTCGGGGAAACGGCCCTCGAGCAGCTGGCGCGCGGTGCGCTCCTTGATGCCGCCGGGGTGACCCGTGTGCCAGTAATAGACCTTGTCGGTGAATTTCTTGCCGGTGAACACCACCTTGTCGGCATTGATGACGATGACGTTGTCGCCGTCGTCGACATGCGGGGTGAAGGTGGGCTTGTGCTTGCCGCGAAGATGATTGGCGATGACAGTGGCGAGACGGCCGACGACGAGACCCTCGGCGTCGATCAACACCCACTTCTTCACCACATCCGCAGGCTTCTGCGAAAAGGTTGCCATGGATTTCTGCTTTCGGTTTGGACCTGCCCCAAATGATGGAGAAGGCGTTTCTTGTTGCTTGGATTGGTGACGAGGCACTTGCCCGCCGCCAATAATAAAACGGCGGCCTTTGCGGGCCGCTGCTTCGGGAGGGCTTATAGGCGAGGGGTTGGTGCGCGTCAAGGCTCAAGAAAAGCCCGCGAGCGGATAAAGTATAGCAAAACCAATGGTTTGGTAAAAAGGTATTATTTTACCACATCTCCGATGCGCTTCGGCGGGATCGAATAGGTGCCTGTAGCATGCGCGACCGTGTGCCCGTCGGAGACGATGTCGATATCGAACACCATCAGGCTCTTGCCCAGCTTCAGGATGCGGCAATGGCCGTCGATCGGCCCGGCTTCGGCCTTGCGCATGAAATTGATGTTGAGGTTGGTGGTCACTGACAGCGCATCCGGCCCGGCATGGCTGAGCACGCAGACATAACCGCCAATGTCGGCCAGTGTGAACAGCGAAGGGCCGGACACCGTGCCGCCTGGCCGTAGGTGCCGCTCGTTGGCGTTGAGCCGCACGGTGCAGCCGCCGGGGAATACGTCGAGCGCCTCATAGGAGGTGTATTCGTCGTTGAGCTGCGGGTAGACGCTGGCCATCAGCGCATTGACTTCGGCCGCATTCAGCACCGGCTTGAGATTTTCCTGGGCGGGCATGTCGGTTTCCCCCTTGGCGCCTGCGCCTGTATGAACGTGGTCCGGTCCCTGTTGCAACCGTCACCGATGGCGTCAGATCAGCGCGTCGCTTGTGCCAGCATCGGTTTGGGGGTGTTGGACGATCGGCGATCGCATACTAGATTGTTGTCATCCCATCGACTGGAATCGTGGAGAAGTGGCCCATGGCCGAAATCGTCGCCATCAAACCTCCCGAAGGTCCGGTTGTCGCACAACTGGACAAGGGCGTGCTGCGCCTGACGCTCGCCAACCCGCCCGCCAATGCCTTGTCGCTTGCTGTCATGGCGGCGCTGAGCGCCGAGCTCAACCACGCCAGAGCCAACAAATCCGTCCGCATCATCATCCTGGCTGCGTCCGGAAAAGTCTTCTGCGCCGGCCACGATCTGAAAGAAATGACCGCAGCACGTGCCGACGCCGACAAGGGCAAGGCGTTCTTCGAGCAGACATTTTCGGCTTGCGCTGCGTTGATGCAGCAGATCGTGCGCCATCCGCTGCCGATAATCGCTGAAGTCGACGGCCTCGCCACCGCCGCCGGGCTGCAACTGGTCGCCAGCTGCGACCTTGCCATCGCCTCGCATGAGGCCACTTTTTGCACGCCGGGCGTTAACATCGGCCTGTTCTGCTCGACGCCTATGGTGGCCCTGTCGCGCAATGTCTCTCGCAAGCAGGCGATGGAAATGCTGTTGACCGGCGAGACCATCGACGCCGCAACCGCCAAGGAATTCGGCCTGGTCAACCGCGTCGTGCCGCGCGAATATTTGAATCAGATCGTCACCAAATACGCGCAAACCATTGCTTCGAAATCTTCTCTGGTGGTCAAGATCGGCAAGGAAGCGTTTTACGCCCAGGCCGAAATGGGGCTGGCCGACGCCTATGCGTATACCGGCCGCGTCATGGTCGAGAACATGTTGGCGCGCGATGCGGAAGAGGGCATTGGCGCCTTCATCGGCAAACGCAAGCCGGAATGGACGGACGACTAACCGTGGAACCGCGCATCTCCATCATCACCGTCGCCACGGACGATCTCGACCGCGCGGTGGGCTTTTACGAGGCGATGGGCCTGAAGCGGCACGCCGGCATCACCGACGGCGTCGCGTTCTTCCAGATGGGCGGCGCCATTCTAGGCCTGTTTCCGCGCGCCGATGCAGAGAAAGACTCCGGCGTCACCTTCGCCGCTGCGCCGTCGGCGGTCTACCTCGCCTACAACACCCGCTCCGACGCCGAAGTCGACGAAGTCCTGGCCGCCGCTGAGAAGGCCGGCGGCAGGATCGTCAAGCCGGCCGGCCGCGCCTTCTGGGGCGGCTGGTACGGCTATTTCGCCGATGCCGACGGCCATGTCTGGGAAGTCGCGCACAATCCGGCCTTCCCGATCGCCGAAGACGGCACCATCTCGCTGCCCGACTGATCGCCGGGGATGGCGTACCGCAAGCAATTGACGCGGCTCAAGGCGCCTTACCTCAAGCGCATCCTGCTCGATCCCGAGCGGGTGGCTGACTGGGAAAAATACCCCTGGAACCTGCCGCTGTTTCGTGGCCGTGAATTCGAGCTCGAATTCACCACGCCGATCACCATCATTGTCGGCGAAAACGGCACCGGCAAATCGACATTGCTGGAAGCCATAGGCGCTTTGGCCGGCTACGACGAAGCCGGCGGCGGCAAGGGCTACATGCCCGTCGACCACTCCGGCGCCATCGACAAGAGCGGCGCCGCGCTTGCCGACACGTTGCGCGGCCAATGGCTGCCGAAGGTCACTGCGGGCTGGTTCTTCCGCGCCGAATCCTTTTATGCGGTAGCCCGTTATCTTGACCAGGCGGCGCTGAGTTCAGGCGGGGCACCACCCGACTTCCTGTCCTGGTCGCACGGCGAGGGGTTTATTCGCTTCTTCGAGGAGCGCTGCCGCCGGCAAGGCATCTACATCCTCGACGAGCCCGAAAGCGCGCTGTCGCCGTCGCGGCAGATCGAATTGCTGAAGATGCTCAGGCGCATGGACCAGTCGGGTACAGCGCAAGTGATCATGGCCACGCATTCGCCGCTGCTGATGGCCTGTCCCGGCGCAAGGCTGTTTCGCATCAGCCGCTTCGGCCTCGACCCCACCGATTTCACCGATACCGATCATTTTCGCATGATGCGCGACTTCTGCACCGACCCGCAGGCGTTTATGGAAGAGGCGCTGCGGGAAGACGACGAATGACGATGGGCGACGACGATCTCAACTGGCGGAGCGAACAGGCTTGCCGCGAAGCCTGGCCGGCGGCGGTCGAGACGGAAGTCGACGGATGGCTGCTCAGGCGCTGCGGCGGCCGGACCCGGCGCAGCAATTCCGTCAACCCCTTGCGCGGCAAGTGCGGAGCGCCCGAAAGCGTGCTCGATGCAGCCGAGGCGTTCTACACCGGCCACGGCCAGACGCCGCTGTTTCGGGTTCCGAGCATTGCCGCCGAGATGGACACGCTCCTCGACCGACAAGGCTACGATCTCGAAGGCGGCACGATCCATCTCTATGGCGAGATCGACGAGCTGGCCGATATCAGCGACGAGCATGTCACCGTTTCGCCAACACCCGATGAGGGCTGGTTCGCGGCGCGGTTCCGCATGGGCGGCTATCATGACACCGATCGCCGCGTCTTTCGCGAAATGCCTGGGTTGATCGCGGGCGAAAAAGCGTTCGTATCGTGCCAGCTCGACAGCGAAATTGCCGCTTTGGCCTATGGCGTCATCCGCGATGGGCTGCTTGTGGTAGAGTCGGTTGAAACCGATAGTCGGTTCCGACAACAGGGCCTCGGCCGCAAGACGGTTGGCAGCCTGATCGGCTGGCGCGGCGGGCAGGGGCCTCGGCGGCCTGCCTGCAGGTCGTCGCCGACAATGCGCCGGGTCGCGCGCTCTATGCCTCGCTTGGGTTCACCAAAGAACTCTACCGCTATCACTACCGCAGGAAGCCCGCATGAACCACGACGCCTACGACAATGCCTATATTGGCGGCATCCTTAATTCGGTGAAGACCGTCGCCATGGTCGGCGCGTCGGCCAACGACGTCCGGCCGAGCTTTTTCGTGCTGAAGTACCTGCTGGCCAAGGGCTTTTCGGTGTTTCCGATCAATCCCGGACAGGCCGGCAAAGAGATTCTTGGCCGCATGACCTATGCCAGCCTGGCCGACCTGCCTGAGCCGGTCGACATGGTCGACATCTTTCGCGCCTCCACGGCGGTGCCCGGCATTTTGGACGAGGTTCTGAAGCTCGATCCCTTGCCGAAAGTCATCTGGATGCAGCTTGGCGTGCGCGATGATGAAGCGGCGGCACGCGCCGAGGCGGCCGGCATCAAGGTGGTGATGAACCGCTGCCCCAAGATCGAATATGGCAAGCTTTCGGGTGAGATCGGCTGGACCGGTGTCAACTCCGGCGTCCTGTCGTCGAAGAAGCCACTGATGCGGTCGGGATTCCAGAGTTTTGGGGTGCGCCAGAAGTAGTGCATGTCACCCAAAAGTGCTCAGCGGTTTTGGGACTACGGCATGCACAAAAACAGAGGCCTGAAGCGTACCGCGCTTTAGGCGAAAATCCATTCCGAAAAATGACGCATTTTCCTACACGCGGATCGCAAATCCTGCGCGAAAGGGCATTTTCTTCTTTGCATTCGCGCTCGCGCTTCGCCAAGAATGCCCGGCGATTTTCAGAAGGTTCAGGAGAGGGAGGTTTCGATGACCCGTACACCCGGTTTCAACACGCTCGCCGTCCATGCCGGCGCCAAGCCAGACCCGGCCACCGGCGCACGCGCCACGCCGATCTACCAGACCACCTCCTTCGTTTTCGACGATGCCGATCATGCCGCCTCGCTGTTCGGGCTGAAGGCGTTCGGCAACATCTACACCCGCATCATGAACCCGACCCAGGCTGTGCTCGAAGAGCGCATCGCCGCCCTTGAAGGCGGCACGGCTGCTCTGGCCGTCGCCTCCGGCCATGCCGCGCAGGTGCTGGTGTTCCACAATCTGCTGACGCCCGGCGACAATTTCGTCGCCGCAACAAGGCTTTACGGCGGCTCGATCAACCAATTCGGCCATGCCTTCAAGAATTATGGCTGGGAGGTGCGCTGGGCCGACACCAACGATGTCTCGACCTTCGAAAGCCAGATCGACGACAAGACCAAGGCGATCTTCATCGAGAGCCTGGCCAATCCCGGCGGCACCTTCGTCGACATCGAGAAAATCGGCGACATCGCCCGCAAGCACGGCCTGCCGTTGATCGTCGACAACACCCTGGCCTCGCCCTATCTGGTGCGGCCGATCGAGCATGGCGCCGACATTGTCGTCCATTCGCTGACCAAATTCATCGGCGGCCACGGCAATTCGATCGGCGGCGCCATTGTCGACGGCGGCACCTTCGACTGGTCGAAATCCGGCAAATACCCGATGCTGTCGGAGCCTCGCCCCGAATATGGCGGCCTCGTGCTGCACGAAACCTTCGGCAATTTCGCCTTTGCCATTGCCGCGCGCGTGCTCGGCCTGCGCGATCTCGGCCCGGCGATCTCGCCGTTCAACGCTTTCCTGATCCTGACCGGCCTCGAAACCCTGCCGCTGAGGATGCAGCGCCATTGCGACAATGCGGTCACCGTCGCCGGCTGGCTGTCCAACCATCCCAAGGTCGCCTGGGTGAATTATCCCGGCCTGCCCAGCGACAAGAACAATGCGCTGCAGAAGAAGTACTCGCCGCAAGGCGCCGGCGCTGTCTTCACCTTCGGCCTCAAGGGCGGCTACGAGGCCGGTGTCAAGTTCGTCGAGGCGCTCGAACTGTTTTCGCATCTGGCCAATGTCGGCGACACCAAGTCGCTGGTCATCCACCCGGCCTCGACCACGCACCGCCAGCTCTCCGACGAGCAGAAGGTCAAGGCGGGCGCTGGGCCGGACACCGTCCGGCTTTCCGTCGGCATCGAGGATGTCAACGACATCGTCGCCGATCTGGAACAGGCTCTGGCCAAGGTGTGATTTTTTGAGTGAGTAGTGAGTAGTGAGTAGTGAGTAGTGAGTAGTGAGTAGTGAGTGGAAGGCGCTCCGTCGACGCGCTACTCACTACTGACTACTCACTCATGGAGGCAAATCCTGTCCGCGCATTACCTGACCATATCGACCGACAGCGTCGACGCCGAGCATGGCGCGCCGGCGCCGGATCGCCTGATTGCGGGCGATCCGAAGTTCCGCACCTGGAATGTCGAGGAGCGCGATGGCGGCCTCTATGCCGGCATCTGGGAGGCGACGCCGGGCAAATGGCGCATCGTCTATGACGAATGGGAGTTCTGCCACATCCTGTCCGGCGTCTCGGTGATCGCCGAGGACGCAGGCGAGGCGCGCACGGTGCGTGCCGGCGACAGTTTTGTGCTCAGGCCCGGCTTTAGAGGCAGCTGGGAAGTGCTTGAAACGACTCGCAAGGAGTATGTGATCAAGCTCTGATCTACGGCTTCGGAAATTCTATGAGGCAGGCTTCCGAGGCCTTGTCGTGCATCGCCAGCACATCCTCGGTCTCGGCGTCGGTGTCCGAGATCTCGTCGCGATAGTAGCGCGTCACCATGTCGAGCCCCGCCTGCGTCATCCCTTGCGTCGGCATTTCGCGGGCGAGACAGCCGCACAGGCCGAGCGCCCGGTCCGGCGTGCCGATCTTGCGGGCGCTGACGATGAAATCCCTGGACGGGCAGGCGTCGAGAAAGGCGTCGAAGTCGAGCTGTTGCGGCGGCTGGTCGCCATGGTTGATATAGGCCTGCGGCCATTGGCTTCTGCCGCTGACGACCTCGCAGCCGGTTGCGGCATCGTAGGCATTGCCTGACACGGTTTGCCAGGCAGCCTCCTTGTCGCCGCTGGGATAGACGAAATCCTTGCCAAGCGAGGCCGCATAGAGGTCGAGATCGGCCTGCGAGAAGCCGACCGCCTGGAACCGGTCGAACTGACATCGGCAATCGCTTGCCGCGCGCTCGGCCTCGCCTTCTTCGGGTTGTTCGCTCGTCTTCGATTTCTCGCAGGCGGCAATAAAGGTGTCGCCGTTCAGCGATGTGGTCGGCAGCGTCGAGATGTCGACATAGCGTTCGCCGTTCCAGCCGATCGTCACTTTGTCAGCCTGGATGTCGAAGTAACGGTTGCGCTTGAAGAAGCTGAGGCCGAACTTGTCCTGCGGCACCAGTCTGGCGCCCGGTATGTCGCCCAACACCTCGCGATAGCTGTCACCTTTCAGCACGAACAGGAAATTGCCGCATGTGGTGCCATCGCAACCCGGCTGATCGCGATAGGCGTAGATTTCGGGAAAACCGTCGAGATTGAGATCGACGTCGATGGCCAAGGTATTCCGCGCGACATCCTTGGAGCCGGTCTGGCGCTCAAGCAGGCCGACCGCCATCTTCCTGGCAATGGCCCTGCTGTTCTGCCACTGCGCATCGTCGGCCTGCGCCTGGGCGTGCGCGCCGCTGATGCCGGTGCAAAGCATGGCGAGGGCGAACGCCATCGCCCGTGTCGAAAACAGTTTCATTCCGCTACCCCAGCCTCGCGCCGGAAACCGACAGCGAGCTTTCCAGCCCATGGAACAGTGAATGTCGCGGAAGTGTTGCCGCTGCGCAAGATGGAGTTGCGGGCGTTTGAACACTGCTGGCCATCGCCGGGGAAAATCATTTCTTGCCGTCATTTCGGGCGGCTTCCGCCGTTTCCTGCTGGCTTTCGGCTTTTCCCCCCGCTTCGGCTCGGTCTATCGCCGCCGTCTCGTTGAGAAAGGCCGCGATCCGCGCCGCCGGCTTCTCACTTTCGAACGACAGCGGCCGGTCGCGATGGATGACCGGCTGGTCATTCTTATTGTCCCAGATTTCGAAGTGGCCTCTTGGGTTGGAGACGGCTTCGAAGCGTTTCTTGATCATGGCGGTGGGTCCGGCGGTCCGCTGTCTGGCTGGTGGTCACGGCGAAACAAATTGGCCTGCAACCTCGACATCCCTCATGCGATCGTGATCGACGACCCGAACGTCGGCGAGGGCACCTTACGGATGGCTTACGGCTGTCACGAGCCGAGCAGCGGTCGCACCAGCGAGCGTATCGCAAGCGAGGGCTGGTCTTCGCCGGCGGAGGCGAGGGCGCGTTCGTAGCGCCGGTAGTCGTCTATCGCGCCGGCATCGTCGTTGCGCGCCAGGCTTTCGCGGATCAGGGCGCTGTTTAGCCTGGCCGAGTCCGGATAGAATTCGAGCGCGCGTCGCAAGCTTCGTCTTGCGCGCTCAGGCTCGCCTCTGTCGAGCCAGCCCTTGCCGGTGCGCTCGGCGAGTTCCAGCACGCCGTCGCGCACCCGGTCGGCCGCCGCATTGGCCCAGGCCGGCGCCGATCCGTTCGAGAACAGCGGCCCGACGAAACGGTCGAGAAGCGCTTCCTTATCCTCGACCGTGGCTGCGCCCTGGGTCGATAGCACCACCTTCAAGCGCTCTTCCCAGTCCTTCAGGTCGACCCATACCTTGTCCCCGGCTAGGCGGACGCGACCCTCCCTGAGCAGGAGGAAGTCGCCCTTGCCAAGCAGCTTGCGCAGCCGGTGCAGCGCCTGCTCGAGGGCCGCCTTGGCCTGATCGCCGTCGAGGTCCGGCCACAGCCAGTCCTGCAAGGTCTCCATCGAGCAGGCCTGGTCTCTCGACAGGCACACGATGCGCAGTATGTCGAGCGCCCGCGTCGGCGGCTTGGCGCCGAAGTTCACCGTGCCGCCGCCGGCCTCGATGCGGAATTCGCCCATCAGATGGATTTTGAGCGGCCAGGGCCACTGTTCAGGACGGCTGGAAGGGGCAGCGAGCCGGCGCGCCTGAATGATTTGATGGCAAAGGTCGACGTCGATATGCCGTTCCAGCGCATCCGCCAGCAGTTCGGAAAGCAGTTCGGGCAGATTGATCAGCACCGGCGGCACGTCGGCGGCGCGCAAGGCGATCAAGAAGGCGTCGAGATACTGGTGGTAGGCAGTGCCATCGGTCTTGCTCTCCTCCAGCGCCCATTTCTGCTCCAGCGCCTTTCCCGCCAATATGGCAAGCTCGACGCGGCGGCGAGGGCCGCCATCCAGCCTGTCAAGGATGGCTTCGAGCAATTCCACCGCTTGCCGCGGCTGGCGGTCGGCCAGCAGCACCTGGAACTTGGTGACATAGTGCGGCCAGCGTTCGACCATCGGTTCGTTGGCCCGCTCGATCGCGTCCATGAAGGTGTCGCAGTCCTGATAGGCTTTGGCGAAATCGCCTTGCCTGGTGTGCATGGCGGCGTGGCAGTCGGCCACAACTGCGACCTGGGTGGTGAAGCGGCTGTCGCCGATCTCACCCAGCCGCGAGACCAGTGCATTGAATTCGGAGAAATCGTTGCGCAGCTTCATCAACAGCTGAAGATGGTAAAGCGCGCTGAACTCGACGCTTTTCAGCGCATGTTGCTCGGCTATCGCGATCGCCCGGCGCAGCGCCTCCTCGGCGTCCGCATAAGGGAAGCCACGGCGCGAGTAAGGGAAATAACGGCCGCTGGCGGCAGCGAATGACACCAGCCACATGCCAAGCACCAGCGGTGGCAGGTTAGGGCTCTCAATGTCCTCGGCAACGCTGTCGACGGCATTGGCGAACATTTGCTTGTCGCCGACCGCAACCGCATGGTCGATCAGCGCATCGCTGGCCAGCAGCCTTAGCGCCACCGGGTCTTCGGCCGGCAGGCTGGACAGGCGCTGCTGGATGTCTTTCGCCAGTCGGTCGCCATTGCGGGCATTGGCCTCGCTGGCTTCAGCGAAATTGATGGCGCGCAGCATGCCGAGCCTGACCGTGGTCAATTCCTCGGCGCGAAACTCCGGGAACGGCTCAGCCAGCAGGGCTGCCGCCCGCTTTGTCCAGACCTCCAGCCCCTCATGCGTGCGCCAGCTGGCGGTTTTGACCGTCGCCGCACGCGCCACCGTCAGATACTGGCCGCGCCTGTCGGACCCCTCGAATTCCTGCCAGGCCTTGGCAAAATGCGGCTCGGCCATGGCGTCGTCGAATGCGTGCGCGACGCCAAGCCAGTGGTGGATCCAGCCATCCGTCTCGTCGTCCGGCAGCTTTGCGCACCATTCGACGAAAGTGGCGCGCCGCCCCTCGGCAAGCACGGTGTCGGCGCTGTTGAGGATCAGCCGGCGCGCCAGCGGCCAGGCCTGCGCCTGCAGTGCCAGTGCGATCGCGGCATCGCTCTTGCCTGCCTGGTGCAGGACCAGCGCCGCCTGTTCGCGCAGCCTTGCCTGCTCGTCCCTGGGCATCCGCTTGTCGAGCAAAGCGCTGAGATGTTCGCGCAACAGGTCGTGCAACTGGAAAGCCGTGCCCGCCGGGCCATCACGCGTGACCAGCAACTGGCGGTGAAAGAGCCGTTCCAGCAATTGAGCGGCTTCGGGTCCGGCGAAAGCCTCGGCGAGCGTACCGCTGATCTCCGGCAACAGGTTGAGCTTCATCAGCAGATCCTGATCGCCAGGCGCGATGTCGTGCAGGAAGTAGCTCCCGGCAATGTCACGCAAGCCGCCGGCGCCGGCTTCGGGCATGCGGTAATGCAGGCCGATATTGGCAACCATCAACAGCCCGATTGCCCAGCCGCGCGCACCGGCGATGCCTTCGACCGACGCTGGCGACAGCGAGCGGACGGCAATCAGGTTTTGTGCTTCATCCGCCGAGAATTCGAGCAGCGACTGGTTGAAGACCTGCAAGTCGCCGGCAATCGCCAATTCGGCGATCTCGTCCTGCGGCAACATGCGCGAAGCGCAGATCATCCGGACAATGTGCGGGCGCTCGCGCAGCATGATGGCCAGCGTGCGGCGGACGGGCGCCGTGTCGGCGCGGTGCAGATCGTCGAGCACCAGGATCGTGCCGGGATCGAGGCGAGAAAAATAGGCGCGAAAGAACAGTCGGGCGAAATCCTCGGGGGCCTCGGCGTATTCAGGCCCGAAGGCCGGCATGCCGGCCTGTGCGGCGCCGAGCGACAAAGTGAGGTAATGGAACAGGCGCGCTATGTCCTGGTCTTCGCTGTCGATGCGGTACCATTTCAGCGGCGATCCGCTTTTGCCCACCGTGTCGATCACGGCCGTGGTCTTGCCGTAGCCGCCAGGCGCCGCCAGCCAGACGGCGCCGGCTTCCAGCGCACCGCCGATCGCCGCCACGACGCGCGCACGGCTGATCGTACCCACCGGCCGGGGCGCCGAAAGTTTGGCTATCGAGCTTGCCGTATCGTCGGTTCGCACGCCTGGTTGTTCCACCGCATGACGCTGCGTCATGATGTATCGACGCAAGCGCCCTGACAAGCAGGCAGGCGGATTCCTACACGCGTCCTGGAGCTTCCTCAGAAGCCTACCGCGAGCCTTTCCAGCCCATGGAAATGATAGGTGTCGCGGAAGCGCGGTTCCTCCGCGAGATGGAGTTGCGGCCGCTGCTCGAACAGGGTTTTCAGCGACACCTGCAATTCGAGCCGCGCCAGTGGCGCGCCGATGCAGAAGTGAATGCCGGCGCCGAACGAGACATTCTTCTGGTCGGCGCGGCCGGGCCGGAAGGCGCCGGGTTCGGCAAAGGCAAGCGGGTCGTGATTGGCCATGCCGAGCAGCAGGCCGATCGTCTCGCCCGGTTGTACGACAATCCCCGGAGTTACCTCGATCTCCTGATAGCTGTAGCGGGTGAACATATGCAGTGGAGCATCGAAGCGAAGGCACTCCTCGACCGTCGCCGCGGTAGCCTCCGGCGAGGTGAAGAAGCGGTCGGGATCGCCGCCTTGCGTCAGCAGCGTGCGCACGGCATTGCCGGTCTGGTGCACCGTCGCTTCGTGGCCGGCATTGAGCAAAAGGATGGCGGACGAGACCAGCTCGTCCTCGGAGAGTTTCTGGCCGTCCTCCTGCGCCGCGATCAGCAGCGACAGCAAATCGTCGCCGGGTTGTTTGCGCCGCTGGGCGACATAGCCGCGCAAAAAGTCGGAAAAGTCGCGCGCGGCGCGATTGGCCGTCTCCTCGATCTCGCGGGTGCGGCTGTGCATATACATCGCCACCATCTGGTGCGACCAGTCGAGCAATTGCGGACCCATCTCGACCGGCACGCCGAGCATCTCGGCAATGATGGTGATCGGCAGGGGCGAGGCGAAGGTAGGCAGCAGATCGACCTGATCCGGCTCGAAGCGGTCGATCAGCTCATTGGCCAAAGCTTCCACACGCGGCCGCAGCCGCTCCACCTGGCGCGAGACGAAGGCGCGGTTGACCAGCGTCCTCAGCCTGGTGTGCACCGGCGGTTCCAGCTCCAGCATGGAATTGGTCTCGATGCCGTCGAAGGCGGCGAGATGCGAACGATCCATGCCGACGCCGCGTCTGTCTGGAACGCCGGTCGGGCTCTGCCGGCCGAAGCGGCGGTCGCGCAGCAGCCGGTTGACGTCGTCGTAGCCGCCAAAGCACCAGAAGCCGAATTCCTCCCAGAAGAAGGCGTTCGAGGCGCCATGCAGGAAGGCATAGGCGTCATAAGGGTTCTGGAAAAACGCCGGTTCATGCGGGTCGAGCCGCAAGCGGCGCGCGGCTGGGTCGAAGGCGAGGTAGAGTGGCGGAGTCTTATCGGTCATGGTCGATCACTAGCGCGGCTTGCCAGCCAGACGCCAGACCGTATGTTGGCCTCCGGCCGCGCTATGGGTTGAGCCAGCCGAACCGAACTTTTGCCCTCGACGAAGTGCCGACCTCTAATACTGACAGTGCCTCGCAATTTGCACGCGGCGCCAGCTGGTCGACCCCTCCTGCACCATCACCCGGCGCGCCACCCTCTGGTATGACGGCGCAATCTGGGTGACGTGCCGCCGTTCCGGCCGCACCAGGACTTCACGGGCAACGCTCTCATATTCCGCCGGCAGCACGACCCGGCGGGTGCGCTCCGGTCGAACCACCACAGTTTCGGCGACGCGGGCATAGCGGGCCTTGCGCCAGACCTTGCACAGCACCTTGCGGCCGTGGATGACGCGCCATTCCCAGGCATAGCCGCCATTGTCGACCTGGACCGTGCGGTAAACGGTGCGGGTTCTCGCCGGCACGACCTCATAGGTGACACGGGGCGGCGCGATCTGCTCGACGCGCTCCATGGTGCCATAGATCGGTGGGTCGTAGGCGACCAGTTGCCCGCCGGGGCTGACCATGACGTCTTCATAGACGGTGTCATAGAGCGCCGGCCTGTGTTCCGGCTGATAGCATTCGACGGCCCGGCCGCCGGCGGTCGCTTCGGACACCATGCCGAGACCGACAAGGCCGGCGATGGCCATGGAAGCTGTTTTCCTGATCATGGCACTCCCCCTGTTTGAACGCGAAACGAAGGTTCAACGTTGAATTGTAGGGGATGGTTCTCCGGGGGAAAGCGGTTTCGACGCATTTCGTTAAGCGACGCGGTTAAGGAATTGCTACGCGCTAAACCGCGTCAGGCGGCCAGCGGGCTTTCCCTTGCGCGGAAACCTTGATTCGACTTAACCAGATGGCTAGGAGAAGGCGGCCTTGCGCTAGGGTGAGCCGGCATCCTATTTACATCCTAACCGTCCAGAACCGATTCTGCCCGATTGCTAATTTTCCGGCGCCGGAATCCCCATCTCCAAAAAGGGATAGTCCATGAAGAACCCCATCGAAACCTACATGAACCTCGTTCCGATGGTGGTCGAGCAGACCAATCGCGGCGAGCGGGCTTACGACATTTTCTCGCGCCTCCTGAAAGAGCGCATCATTTTCATCACCGGCCCGGTCGAAGACGGCATGGCGACGCTGGTCTGCGCACAGCTCTTGTTCCTCGAGGCCGAGAATCCGAAGAAAGAGATCAACCTCTACATCAACTCGCCAGGCGGCGTGGTGACGTCGGGCATGGCAATCTACGACACCATGCAGTTCATCAAGCCCGCTGTGTCGACGCTGTGCATCGGCCAGGCGGCATCGATGGGTTCGCTGCTTCTGACCGCCGGCCACAAGGACATGCGCTTTGCCACGCCGAACGCCCGCATCATGGTTCACCAGCCTTCCGGCGGCTTCCAGGGCCAGGCCTCCGACATCGAGCGCCACGCCATGGACATCGTCAAGCTGAAGCGCCGCCTCAACGAGGTCTACGTCAAGCACACCGGCAAGAGCTACGAAGAGATCGAAAAGACGCTCGACCGCGACCATTTCATGACCGCCGACGAAGCCAAGGATTTCGGCCTCATCGACAAGGTCATTTCGTCGCGCGAGCCGCCTGAAGCCGCCGCCGCATAAGGCCTATTGGCGGTTGGACGGCGGGATAACGCGCTTTTGCTGGGATTTGCGGCATTTCGGCCACAATTGGCTGTTCCCTCGGCGGGTACGATTGCCTACGTTAAGGCTATGTTGATTTTCGACGGCTTAGCTTTGTGCGGGGTTGCCGCGAATCATTGCGACGTTTTCTGATTTGTGTTTCGTACGGAATGCGTTGCGGGAGCCGGGAGACTGGCGGCGGCGAATTCCCGCGATAGATAGAATATGCGCCCTTTCAGCCAGACCATCGGCGGGCGGCCATGAAAGGACAGGAAAATGAGCAAGGTCGGCAACAACAGCGGTGATTCCAAGAACACGCTTTATTGCTCGTTTTGCGGCAAAAGCCAGCACGAGGTGCGCAAGCTGATCGCCGGCCCAACGGTGTTCATCTGCGACGAGTGCGTCGAGCTGTGCATGGACATCATCCGCGAGGAGAACAAGACCTCGATGGTGAAGTCACGCGAGGGCGTGCCGACCCCGCAGGAGATCCTGAAGGTTCTCGACGACTATGTCATCGGCCAGCCCTACGCCAAGCGCGTGCTGTCGGTGGCCGTCCACAACCACTACAAGCGCCTGGCGCATGCCGGCAAGAACAACGATGTCGAGTTGGCGAAGTCCAACATCCTGCTGATCGGCCCGACCGGCTGCGGCAAGACGCTGCTGGCGCAGACACTGGCCCGCATCATCGATGTGCCCTTCACCATGGCCGATGCCACGACGCTCACCGAAGCCGGTTATGTCGGCGAGGATGTCGAAAACATCATCCTGAAGCTGCTGCAGTCGGCCGACTACAATGTCGAGCGGGCCCAGCGCGGCATCGTCTACATCGACGAAATCGACAAGATTTCGCGCAAGTCCGACAATCCCTCGATCACCCGCGACGTGTCGGGCGAGGGCGTGCAGCAGGCGCTGCTGAAGATCATGGAAGGCACCGTCGCCTCCGTGCCGCCGCAGGGCGGCAGAAAGCATCCGCAGCAGGAATTCCTGCAGGTCGACACCGCCAACATCCTGTTCATCTGCGGCGGCGCCTTCGCCGGGCTGGACAAGATCATCTCGGATCGCGGCAGAAAGACCTCGATCGGCTTCGGCGCCATCGTCGCTTCGCCGGAAGATCGCCGCACCGGCGACGTGTTCCGCCTGGTCGAACCAGAGGATTTGCTGAAATTCGGCCTCATCCCTGAGTTTGTCGGCCGTCTGCCGGTTCTGGCGACGCTTGAAGACCTCGACGAGCCGGCGCTGATCCAGATCCTGACCGAGCCGAAGAATGCTCTGGTCAAGCAATATCAGCGGCTGTTCGAGATGGAGAGTGTCGACCTGACCTTCCACGAGAACGCACTGTCGGCGATCGCCAAGCGCGCCATCGAGCGCAAGACCGGCGCCCGCGGCCTGCGCTCGATCATGGAAGCGATCCTGCTCGACACGATGTTCGAACTGCCCGCGCTGGAAGGCGTGCGCGAAGTGGTGATTTCGGAAGAAGTGGTGACCGGCAGCGCCCGGCCGCTCTACATCTATTCCGAGCAGAAGGAAAAGAAGGGCAACGTCAGCGCCTGACATGGCATCTGGCCCAACTTTTTTATGGAACGGCGCCCTTTGGGCGCCGTTTTGCTGTGATGAGGTAGCAAGCCTTGTGCCGGAGTGGATGAACGGACCGTGTTAACCCTTGATCTTTGCCCCTTGTGCATCCAACTAACACTGGAAGGCCGTGGTGCCGAATTCTGTGCTGTAAAACTCCCGTCACAAACGGTGGTAGGCGGAACGACCCACGGTCGTTAATATAAGATTCGCGGTTGGCTCAATTAGCGGCCGCGACATGAAAGGTTGGACAATGGCCAAAATATCCAAGGCTCCCAGCGACGGCGTCTTCGCAGTCCTCCCGCTGCGCGACATCGTGGTGTTCCCGCACATGATCGTTCCGCTCTTTGTCGGGCGTGAAAAGTCGATCAAGGCGCTGGAAGAGGTTATGGGTCAGGAAAAGCAGATCCTGCTTGCCACCCAGATGAATGCCGCCGATGACGATCCCGAGCCCGATGCCATCTTCGACATCGGCACGCTCGCCAACGTGTTGCAATTGCTGAAGCTGCCCGACGGCACCGTCAAGGTGCTGGTCGAAGGCGCTTCGCGTGCCAAGATCGTCTCGTTCACCGACCGTCCGGACTTCCACGAAGCCACCGCTGCCGCGCTGGTCGAGCCGGAAGAGGAAGAGGTCGAGGTTGAAGCGCTTGCGCGTTCGGTCGTCACCGACTTCGAAAACTACGTCAAGCTGAACAAGAAGATCTCGCCCGAAGTGGTGGGCGCTGCCAGCCAGATCGACGACTACTCCAAGCTCGCCGATACGGTTGCCTCGCACCTCGCCATCAAGATCCCCGAGAAGCAGGAGATGCTGGCCACGCTGTCCGTCAAGGAACGGCTGGAAAAGGCTATGGGCTTCATGGAAGCCGAAATCTCCGTCCTGCAGGTGGAGAAGCGCATCCGCTCGCGCGTCAAGCGCCAGATGGAGAAGACGCAGCGCGAATACTACCTCAACGAGCAGATGAAGGCGATCCAGAAGGAGCTCGGCGAAGGCGAGGACGGCCGCGACGAGGCCGCCGAGATCGAGGCGCGCATCAAGAAGACCAAGCTCTCCAAGGAAGCCCGCGAAAAGGCGGAAGCCGAACTGAAGAAGCTCAGGACGATGTCGCCGATGTCGGCTGAATCGACCGTCGTGCGCAACTATCTCGACTGGATCCTGTCGATCCCGTGGGGCAAGAATTCCAAGGTCAAGCAGGACCTGGCGTTTGCGCAGAACGTGCTCGATACCGACCATTTCGGCCTCGACAAGGTCAAAGACCGCATCGTCGAGTATCTCGCCGTGCAAAGCCGCCAGAAGAAGCTGAAGGGGCCGATCCTGTGCCTCGTCGGCCCTCCCGGCGTCGGCAAGACCTCGCTCGGCAAGTCGATCGCCAAGGCGACCGGCCGCGAATTCATCCGCATGGCGCTTGGCGGCGTGCGTGACGAGGCCGAGATCCGTGGTCACCGCCGCACCTACATCGGCTCGATGCCCGGCAAGGTCATCCAGTCGATGAAGAAGGCAAAGAAATCCAACCCGCTCTTCCTGCTCGACGAGATCGACAAGATGGGCCAGGATTTTCGCGGCGATCCGTCATCGGCCTTGCTCGAGGTGCTCGATCCCGAACAGAACTCGACGTTCATGGACCATTACCTCGAGGTCGAATACGATCTGTCTAGCGTGATGTTCGTGACGACGGCGAACACGCTGAACATCCCTGCGCCCTTGATGGACCGCATGGAGATCATCCGTATCGCCGGTTACACCGAGGACGAGAAGATCGAGATCGCCAAGCGTCACCTGATGCCCAAGGTGATCCGCGACCACGCGCTGCAGCCGAAGGAATTCTCCGTCGGCGAGGACGCGATCCGCGGCATCATCCAGACCTACACCCGTGAAGCGGGCGTCAGAAGCCTGGAGCGCGAGCTTATGAAGCTCGGCCGCAAGGCGGTGACCGAGATCCTGAAGACGAAGAAGAAGACGGTGAGCATCACGGCGGCGAATCTCGCCGATTACCTCGGTGTTCAGCGCTACCGCTTCGGTCAGGTCGAGGCTGACGATCAGGTCGGCGTCGTCACCGGTCTTGCCTGGACGGAAGTCGGCGGCGAGCTGCTGACGGTCGAAGGCGTCATGATGCCCGGCAAGGGCCGCATGACGGTGACCGGCAATCTGCGCGACGTGATGAAGGAATCGATTTCTGCGGCGGCCTCTTATGTCCGCAGCAGAGCCATTGATTTCGGCATCGAGCCGCCGCTGTTCGACAAGCGCGACATCCACGTCCACTTGCCGGAAGGCGCCACGCCCAAGGACGGCCCGTCTGCGGGTGCTGCCATGGCGACGGCGATTGTGTCGATCATGACAGGTATTCCGGTCCGGGCCGACGTGGCGATGACTGGCGAGATAACGCTTCGCGGCCGCATCTTGCCGATCGGCGGCCTCAAGGAGAAGCTGCTCGCCGCACTGCGCGGCGGCATCAAGAAGGTGCTGATCCCGGAAGACAATGCCAAGGACCTGGCGGAGATTCCGGACAATGTGAAGAACGGCATGGAGATCATTCCGGTCTCACGCGTCGGCGAGGTTCTGAAGCACGCGCTGGTGCGCATGCCGGAGCCGATCGAGTGGGTCGAGCCGGTCAATCCGCCGGCTACCACTGAAACCGTTGACGATGCTGGAAAGTCGCTTGCGCATTAGAAAATACTAATGTTGCGATGCACAAAGAGAGAGCCGGGCCTTGAGCCCGGCTTTTTCATGTGAAAAACCCACCTTTTCCGGGCTTTTTCCAACTTTTTTCCCGCTTTTTGACTTGGGTTTGGGAACGCTTCTTTCTAAAGTCCGTTTCCTGCCGGATGAGTCGATGAGTTCCGGTTTTTCTCATGGAAGGGAATTTTTATGAACAAGAACGAACTGGTTTCCGCTGTCGCTGAATCCGCGAGCATCTCGAAGGGTGACGCACAGTCGGCGGTCGATGCGGTGTTTTCCGTCATCACTGGCGAACTGAAGAAGGGCGGCGATGTACGGCTCGTCGGCTTCGGAAATTTCACCGTCTCCAAGCGCGCGGCCTCGACCGGCCGCAACCCGCAGACTGGCGCGGAAGTGAAGATTCCGGCGCGCACCGTGCCGAAATTCTCGGCCGGCAAAGGCCTCAAGGACGCGGTCAACTAAGACCCTTTTTTCTTTTCAGAGAATGTTGAAAAGCCGGGCTTGCCCGGCTTTTCTTTTGCCTCGTGTTGAGGCGGGCCGACTGGCTATCAGCCTACTGGGGCATCAGCGCGCATAAGACCTTCCTGCTTGAGGTCGGCCCAAAGGGCTGCCGGCAGCTTGGCATCGAGCAGTGCGCGGTTGCTTTCGACTTCGGCAGGCCGCTGGCCGCCGGGGATGACTGAGACCACGGAAGGGTGGAGCAGCGGAAACTGCAGTGCGGCCTCGATCAGCCTGACACCATGGCTCTTGCAGACGGCCTCGATGCGGCCAACGCGATCCAATATGTCCTGCGACGCCTCGGAGTAATTGTAGTAGGCGCCTGGCTTCGGCCCCGTAGCCAGGATGCCCGAATTGTAAGGGCCACCCAGCACGATGCCGATGCCGCGCTTTTCACACAGCGGCAGGAAGGATTGCAGCGCCTCCTGTTCCAGCAGCGTATAGCGCCCGGCCAGCAGGAACAGGTCGAAGTCGCCGCGCTCGGCCAGCGTCTGGCAGACCTCCCATTCGTTGATGCCGCCGCCGAACGCCTTGATCACGCCCTGGTCGCGCAGCGCGAGCAGGCCATTATAGCCCGAGGCCATGAACTCCTCGATGCGCTGGTCGGACGCTTCCTTGCTGCCGTGGGTGAAAATGTCGAGGTCATGGACGAAGAGGATGTCGATGCGGTCGACCCCGAGGCGCTCCAGCGACGCCTCGAACGAGCGCATGACGCCGTCATAGCTGTAATCGTAGACTTCGCGGCGCGTCGGTGTGTCGAAGAATTTGCCGATGCCGGTGCGCTCCTCCGGCGGGCAGGCGCGCAACAGCCGGCCGACCTTGCTCGACAGCACATAGTCGTCTCGGCTTTTGCCGCGCAGGAAGGCATTGAGACGCGTTTCGGCGAGACCCAGCCCATAGAGCGGCGCGGTGTCGTAGTAGCGGCAGCCGGTCGACCACGCCGCCTCCAGCGTCGCGTTGGCATCCTCGTCCGGCACCGCGCGGTAGAGGTTGCCGAGTGGCGCGCTGCCGAAGCCGAGTTCGGTGAAGTCGAGGCCGCCATTGCCGATGCGGTCGAAATGCCGTGTCTTCATGTCGCTCAAAATGTCCTGGATTGATTTGTCTGACATGACACTATCACGCCGCTGGCACAGCAAAAGCCGCGGCAGCCGTTGGACACGCATTTTCGCGGTGATAGCATGAACAAAAACAAGCCTTTCCCGCCAAAAGCGCAACCGGAAATCCTCGGCTACAACCCTGACGGACAGAAGGGACGCTCATGACAAATGCCGGCTCGGATATGTTCGCGACCGCCCTGCAGGAACTGGGCGCCGTGCTGGCGGGCGTCGACGAAGCCGGCATCGACACCGCCTGCGAAATGCTGGCCCGCGCGCAAAAGATCGTCGTCTATGGCTGCGGCCGCGAAGCCTTGCAGCTCAAGGGCCTCGCCATGCGGCTCTATCACCTCGGGCTTGAGGTGTCGGTGGTTGGCGACATGAACACGCCGCCGCTTGGGCCGGCCGACGTCTTCCTCGCCAGTTCCGGCCCCGGCGAGACCACGACGGTGCTTACCTTGATGCAGGTCGCCCGTGGCGCCGGCGCAACCGTGCTGCTGCTCACCGCCGAGGCCAGCGGCAGCGCCACGGCCCTTGCCGACTTCACCTTGCTCATCCCGGCGCAGACCATGGCGCGTGACCAGGGGCCGCAAAAGACATCGCTGCTGCCGATGGGCTCGGTCTTCGAAGGGGCGCTGTTCCTGCTGTTCGAGGTGATGGTGCTGAAGCTCAAGGGCTTGACCGGCCAGTCGTCCGAGGCCATGCGCGCCCGCCACACCAACATGGAGTAGGCGCAATGCGCTACGAATTGATGCTGCCGCACCAGATTCGCAAGGCGATCGCCGAGAACTGGCCGGTCGTGCTGCCGCTCGGCGTGCTGGAATATCACGGCGAGCACATGGCTGTCGGCATGGACACGCTGGCCGTCATCAAGGTTCTGGAGCTCTACGAAAAGGAAGCCGACATCGTCATCCTGCCATCGTTCTATTACGGTGCGGCGAGCTATGCGGTGGCGGCGCCGGAAGGCGGCGGCTCGGTACAGGTCGGCGGCAACCAGCTGGCCCCGTTCGCGGAAGAATTGTTCTACAGCCTGCTGCGCATCGGCTTTCGCAACATCCACGCCATCATCCACCACCAGACAGAGAATTTCGTGGCGGGCATGCCCACCGATCTCGCCTTCAAGACCGCCGGCCGCCAGGCGATCTTCCGCTTCCTCGAGAAGCAGCGCGGCGAGGGCTGGTGGGGCTCAAACGAGATGGCCGACTATTATGCGGGGCACGCCGCGGGCGAGAATTTCTTCAACTGGGTGCAGGTGCATCCGCTGATGTCGGCTGCCATGAACGGCAAGTATCCGTTCGACCATGCGGGTGTTGGCGAGACGTCGCTGATGCTGGCTCTGTGTCCGGAAGCGGTCGATGCGGGGCATTTTGGCGACAATACCAAGTGGTATACGGCGAATGCGCCGGAGGCGACGGCGGAGCTGGGGCAGAGGGGCGTCGCGATGATCATGGATCATCTCAGGGAAATCCTGAGGCGCTAGCGCTGGCCTTCTCCCCCACAAGGGGGTGTTTGGACCGGAGAC
>UCIA01000051.1 GCA_900472295.1 Hyphomicrobiales bacterium
CCGTCGAGATAGCGGCGCGCGGCCCGCACCGTCGGCGCGGCGGGGGCTGCTCCCATGCGCCGCCCTTCGACAAGGTCTCGCTGGCTTTCGGCCATCCGCTGCAGATTGAACGCGTTGGCGCAACCGGATGGGAGGATAGGGGTTACACTGCGGCGTACGTTCTCCAGGTGAGAACGCCGCGACTGTACGGATCACGAGCGATGCGGGAAGGGCGCACAATCGCTTGTGCGTTGATGAGGCGTTGCAGCGTGACAAAAGGATTGGTGGCCCGCAACAGAAGGCGAGACCTTGGGCCAAGTGGCATGAGGCTGCACCACCCGGCCCGTTGATTTCGGCGCGTGTTCGCCTGGACACCGATTTCCAGATAGACAGAGCTAAATATTCGGTTCTAGCGTAACCCAAGCGGGGATTGATCTTGATGGATTCGGCAAGTTCCCGCGCAACGCGAAGACCTCGATGAAAATGTGGCGAGTAGGAGGGACAGAGCTTGTCCGGCGAAACAACCAGTGGACCTGCAGGCGAAACGGCCGAGGACTATGCGAGCCTTGTGGTGGCCCTTACCGAGCGCAAATCCACGCTTAGCCGACGTTTGCAGCAAGTCGCTCAGTTCTTCGTCAACAATCCCGAGGACGTGGCCATAAATACGATCGTCGAGATCGCCCGCCAAGCTGCAGTGCAACCCTCAACGATCACCCGTTTCGCCAAGGAAATGGGATTTGGCGGCTTCAACGAACTGCAAAATGTCTTCCGCCAACGGTTGGTTGGCCCGCGTGTGTCCTATGCGGAGCGCATGAAGGCTTTCGTTGAAAGCCCCAAGCTCTCGAACGCCAACGATCTTGGCCTTGATCTCGATGAGCCAAGCCTTGTCTTCGATACGTTCGTTCGAGCTGCGATGGATTCGTTGCTGCGTCTGCGGGAAGACGTCGACCGTGGTGAACTCAAGGGTTTCGTCGACACGCTGCTGAAGGCGGGAGCAGTTCACATCGCCGCTGCTCGCGGCGCTTACGGCGTCGGCGCTTATTGCTACTATAGTTTTTCCAGAGTCGGAAAACGCGCCCACCTCATCGACAACATCGGCTCGATGCGCGAGCAGCAGCTGTCCGCAATGGGCGAAAACGATGTCCTCCTCGTCATGACGTTTGATGACTATACCCCTGAGACCGTCGAGGTGGCGCGCCTTGCCCACAAGAAGGGAAAGAAGCTCCTTGTCATTACGGACAATGAACTCAGTCCCGTTGCGAAGCTGGGTGCCCACACGCTTTTCGTGAAGGAAGCACGCCTAGGTCACTTCCGCTCGCAAGTTCCTGCAATGGTTCTATGCCAGTCGATCATTGTCAGCCTTGGACGGCTAATCAGCCGAGCCTAACGCCGCCATGCACAAACTCGCAAAAGGAGATCTCAGCGTTGACCTCTCCAGGATCGAGAGCCGCCACGAGATCGGCCAGTCGGTGCTGGCGCTGGACGTGTTCCAAACCAACGCCCTGACCGTCCGGGGTAGAAATCGACAAAAGCAAATGCAGAGGCAGCGCGTGGTGCTGCACAGGACGGATTGCAAGTGAACTAGGGTGCGTCGCAGTGCAGCCGTCGATCGAAGCGCAACGAACAGCG
This sequence comes from Hyphomicrobiales bacterium, assembly GCA_900472295.1. Lineage (GTDB taxonomy): Bacteria > Pseudomonadota > Alphaproteobacteria > Rhizobiales > Rhizobiaceae > Mesorhizobium. The sequence goes on from UCIA01000051.1 coordinate 1,609, forward strand.
CTGCTAGGTCGGCCGCGTCCAAGTTGCTCCCGCATGGCTCGAACGAAGCGACGCATCGATGAACTCGAGGACCTTGACGCCATCCTCGATAGACGGAAAGTGGGTAGTGCTCAGCGGCGCACCGCCGATCTGCGCGATGATCGTTTCAGATACATCCGAATAGAGATTTGCAAAGCATTCGAAGTACCCCTCGGGCAGCCCCGCTGGAAGCCGGCTTGCCCTCGCGGCGCTCTCGCTCATACCCGGTCCTCCGCGCGTCAGAATTTGTGGCCGGTCTCCGTACCGAGTAACGGTCAGGCGATCGGGAGCCTCGTGGCGCCATACGAGGCCACCGAATTTACCGTAGACAGCAAGCTCAAGATTTTGGTCCTCACCCGGCGCTACCTGCGACGCCCAAAGCAGCCCCCGAGCGCCTCCTTCATAGCGGAGCATGACCTGGGCGTGATCGTCAACGCGCCGCCCAGACACAAAGGTGGTCAACTCGGCGCAAACACTCTCGAGCTCAAGTCCGGTAACGAAAGCGGCAAGACTATAGGCATGAGAGCCAATGTCTCCGATGCACCCGGCCGGCCCGCCCAATGCCGGATCCTGGCGCCACTTGGCTTGCCGATTGTCTGTCTGTTCCAAGGCGTCTGTCAGCCACTGTTGCGAGTAGCTCACCCTGACGGACCGGATGGAACCCAGCTCCCCGGCGGCAACGAGCGCCCGCGCCTCCCGGACCATCGGATACCCAGTGTAGTTGTGCGTCACACAGAACACGATCCCTACCTTGTCCACAATCCGAGCCAGCGTTCGCCCTTGCTCGAGACTGACGGCGAGGGGTTTGTCGCAGATGACGTGAATTCCCTTCTCGGCAAATGCTTTGCCAATAGCAAAGTGGAGGTGGTTTGGAGTCACAATCGACACAACATCGATCCCATCCGCGCGACCCGACTCGACCTCCGCCATCTCTTCAAATGTCATGTAGGCGCGGTCGGGCGCGATCCTCAACATGCGGGCTGATTCCTGCGCCTCGTCGGGCTTATCGGAGAGCGCGCCGGCGACAAGGTCGAACCTATTGTCGAGCCTTGCAGCGGACCGATGCACGGCGCCAATGAAGGCGCCGAGGCCGCCACCAACCATGCCAAGGCGCAATGGGCGATCTTCCCGCATTTCCGCGGACGCTCTGACGTGGAGGCCTGACCGTGAGGATGGCATCTAACCTAATCTCCTGAGCTCCCAAAACTGCACGCATCCGAGGGACAATGCGTGCAGTTTTGGGAGGATCTTGGCATCTCTGCACCAAGCATTGCGATATGGATCCCTCGGCGCCCCTTCGGGCAGACCGCAACGAAACTGATTGCCTTCTTTACCTGCGACCAACGGCCCGCCCTGGGACACGGCGCACAATGCATTCAAACCTCATGCGCGGCTGCCAGCCGCATCCCGCTCCCAGCGTCAAAGAATGTCGCCTTGGTGCGATCGATTGACAGGCGCACCCGATCCCCCGAAACGACCTGCGTTTCTGCGCGAATCCGAGCTGCTATTTCCTTGTCGCCTAAACGTGTGATTAGGAAGGTATCGGACCCCGCAGGTTCCACGACGTCGGCCACGCACTCGAAAGCAACAAATCCGTTTTCCTCGGAGGCAGTGACGTCCGTAATCGTCTCTGGCCTGAGGCCGACCTCGATCGCGGCACCATCCGCAAGTTGCGATCCGACAGAGGGCGGCATGGGTAGCGTGATCGCCTGCTCGGTCTTGCGATTGATGTGGGCCGTGGCCGTGCCATCCTGTCGGCGAAGTATTGCAGGGATAAGGTTCATGGAGGGTGATCCCATAAACTGGGCGACGAACCTATTTCGCGGCCGATTGTAGATCTCGTTCGGGGTGCCGTGTTGCTGGAGGATGCCATCCTTGAGCACGGCGATCCTCGTGGCCAAGGTGAGTGCCTCTATTTGATCGTGTGTGACGTACACCATGGTTGTTTTGAGTGATTGATGAAGCCGCTTGATCTCGGTGCGCATCTCGACTCGCAGTTTGGCGTCGAGATTGGAGAGCGGTTCGTCGAACAAGAAGACCTGTGGATCGCGGACAAGCGCACGCCCCATGGCAACGCGCTGCCGCTGTCCACCCGAGAGCTGCCCTGGACGTCGGTTGAGGAGATGGTCAATCTGCAGGGTCTTGGCGACCTCCGCCACGCGGTGCTCGCGAGCTTCCTTCGGGATCTTCCGCATTTCGAGACCGAAGGCCATGTTCGCGCCCACGGACATGCTCGGGTAAAGAGCGTAAGACTGAAACACCATCGCAATGTCGCGTTCGGAAGGATGTATCCCCTTTACGCTCCGCCCGCTGATCAGGATGTCGCCAGAAGAGATTTCTTCCAGTCCTGCAATCAAACCGAGCAAGGTCGATTTTCCGCAGCCGGATGGACCTACCAGGACCAAGAACTCGCCCTCTTCGACGACCAGATCGATGTCCTTGAGAACTTCGAGCCCGCCGAAACGCTTCCCCACACGGAAACAATTGATCGTAGCCATGGCTACCCCTTTACAGAACCGGCCATTAGGCCACGCACGAAATATTTCCCGGAAACAATGTATACGACCAGCGTTGGGAGAGCCGTGATCATTGCCGTTGCCATGTGCACATTGTATTCGCGCACGCCCGTCGATGTGTTTACAATATTGTTGAGCGCCACCATGATCGGAGTATTACTTCCGGACGTGAACGACGCGCCGAATAGAAAGTCGTTCCAGATGTTGGTGAACAGGAAGATCGTGCACACAACCGCGATCGGTCCTGAAACCGGCAGAACGATCCGCCAAAAGATCTGGAACAGGTTGGCCCCGTCGATCTGCGCAGCCTTGACCAGTTCCCGGGGGAACTGGTCATAGTAGTTGCGAAAGAACAGCGTCGAAAAACCGATGCCGTAGACGACGTGCACGAGAACGAGTCCCGGGATCGAGTTCTGCAGTCCAGTCAGGCCCAGCACCCTGGCCATAGGAATGATCACGCTCTGGAACGGCACGAAGCAACCGAAAAGAAGCAGGCCGAAGACTAGTTTGTGGCCAGGAAACGGCCACTGCGTGAGGATGTAGCCGTTGACTGCGCCGAGCGCGGTGATGATGATGACCGCAGGGACGACCATCAAGGCCGTATTCAGGAAGAAGCCGCGCACGCCGTTGCAATTCAGCCCGACACACGCAGACTGCCAAGCGGATAGCCATGGCTCGATCGTGGGGGAGGCAGGCAGCGCCAATAAGTCGCCAACTCGGATCTCATCGAGCGTCTTGAACGACGTGAAGAGCATCACGAATACCGGCAGCAGAAAGAACAGTGCGGCGACAATGAGTGGGACGTATACTGCGAGGCGCCGAAGTGTCATTTCGCGTCCCCCTTCTCGCGGCGGTCCCGAAGCTCGGCCCACAGGTACGGTACAATGACTGCGGCAACCGCAAGCAACATCACGATGGAACTGGCCGAGCCAACACCCATCTGATTTCGCGTGAACGTATAATCGTACATGAATGTCGCAGGCAGATCGGTTGAGTTGCCCGGCCCACCGCCGGTCAGCGATACGACAAGGTCGTAGGACTTGATGGTCAGGTGTGTCTGGATGACGAAGACCGACAGGAACGTCGATCGCAGCATGGGAACGATGATCCTTCGGTACAGCGTGATCCCTCGCGCGCCGTCGACAGCGGCGGCTTTGACGATCTCGCGGTCGACACTGCGCAGACCCGCCAGGAACATCGCCATACAGAATCCGGTTGACTGCCAAACGCCGGCGATCACCACCGTGTAGATGGCCATGTGAGAGTCGACGATCCAGTCGAACTTGAAATCCGTCCATCCCAAATTGTGCATGGAGCGCTCCAGCCCCAATCCCGGGTTGAGGAACCAGCGCCACGCCGTCCCGGTAACGATGAAGGAAAGCGCCATCGGGTACAGAAAAATGGGACGGAAGATGTTTTCGCCCTTGATGTTCTGATCGATCAAAATGGCGATGAGCAACCCCAACGCCACGCAGATGCCGACATAGAGGCTGCCGAATACCAGCAGGTTTTGAAGAGCGACGTGCCAATTGTTGAGACCCCATAGCTTCGCGTAGGAGTCCCATCCTACGAAGTTGAAGGTCGGCAGGAGCTTGGAGTCGGTGAAGGAGAGAACCAGCGTGAACGCAATGAAGCCATAGACGAAAATCGTCGAAGAGATCAGGCTCGGCATGAGCAGGAGCCTGGCGATCAGCCGTTCGTGCCGCCGCACGAGGGAGCCGGCGCGCCCGCTCGCTGCGCCTACGCGCCTAATGTTCACACTACTGAGTTGGATGGTCATAAAGGTCTTCCTAGAAGAGTTTTCGGCCGAAGGGGCCGACAACCACTAAGGCGAGGTGGGACTACTGAACGTACTACGGCGAGGTGGGACTACTGAGCGGCGTCAGCCGAAGCCACCACACCCGCGAGAGCGCCGTCCACGTTGAGGTCGCCTGAGAGCAGACGGGACACGACATCCTCAACGGCGCTGCGAATAGCAGCTGGAGCCGAGAAGAGCTGAATGGCGCCGACAAGATTCCCGCTTGCGGCAGCTTCCTTGTATTCGGCAAATGCCTTCTTTCCGCACGCGTCAAGAAGCGCATCATTGGCCTTCAGATTTGCCGGGACCGCGCCCTTCAGTACCGACCACGGCTCTTGGAACTCGGGAGACATCAGCGTGCGGACAAACTCGATCTGCGCCGCCTTGTCGGCTTTGGAAACATTGAAGACGACGAATGAGTCAGCGACGAAGGACACGACGCCCTGAGTGCCCGGGAAGCGCAGGCACATGTAGTCGTCACCCGCTTTCTTGCCGGCGGCTACGAACTCGCCCTTGGCCCAGTCGCCCATTGTCTGGGTCAGCGCTTCGCCTTTGATAACCATCGCCGTGGCCAAATTCCAATCGCGACCAGGCGCGTTCGAATCCATGAAATCTTTCAGCTGCAGGACCCTTTCGAGCACTTTCCGCATCGTTTCGGAACCAAGTGCCTGCTTGTCCTGTTGGAGAATAGCCTTGCGATAGAACTCGATCCCACCGGTCGCTATTGTCACATTGCCAAGCAGGACGGCGTCCTGCCAGGACTGGCCGCCGTGGGCAAGTGGAATGAGGCCCTTGTCCTTGGCCGCCTGCAGCATCGCAATAAAGGAGTCCCAGTCGGTTGGCTCCGCGACGCCAAGACCGTCAAAGGCTGCTTTGTTTAGCCACAGCCAGTTGGTAGAATGCACATCGAACGGCGTCGCAACCCACTTGCCGTTGTACTCTCCAAAGAATTTGTAGGCGTCGGGATAGTTCGCATCCCAACCATCTTGCCTGGCCGCATCGCTGATATCGCCGAGCAGGTTCAACTCGGCCCAGTCCTTGATATCGTAGCCAAGAACCATGGCTGCGGTAGGCGGGTCGCCAGCCACAACGCGAGCCCTGAGCGCCGTCATCGCCGCCTGACCGCCACCGCCTGCAATCGGCGCGTCGACCCACTTGATACCCTTCTTCTCCAGCTGCTCTTTCATGACGTTGACCGCCGCCGCTTCTCCCGGCGAGGTCCACCAATGCATCACTTCGACTTCCTGCGCGATGGCCGATGAGCTCACCAGCAATGCAGCCGCGATTCCAATTCCCCGTGCCAACTTGAGCATCAGAGCGTCCTCCCTTTCCAATAATCTCTTCTTTCGGGGCCACACCCGAAGACTGAGCGAAGGCACTATGCAAATGAATTTCTAAAAATGCAATAAGGGAAATTTGCGATGAAACGATTGTTTTCATGCGGCTGCTGAGCGGAGCTCTCTCTACGGAATAGGTCCTGCAAAGTTCGAACTGCCGGTGGGTGGACGCTAGTAGCCGACCACGACCCAGGTTCTCTCGACGTCCACTCGAAGCGATCAGGTCAGGCCGACCGGGAGATTGCTTGTCTGATGCTGTGGGGGACACGCCGACCTGTCGGCGACTGCATGATACGTTGCTGCGCCTGAGCGCGCACATCTCATCGACAACGTTGGCTCAATGCGAGCAGCAACTGCTTGTCACAACGGACCACGAACTTAGCCCCGTCGCAAAGCTGGGAAGCCTGACGCTGTTCATGAAGTGAGCACGCCTCGGTCACTTCCGCTCACAGGTTCCCGCACCGCGTTCTGGCCTCCAAATTGCCGGGCCTATCTGAATACGGCCTGTGCCCAGGCACCGCCGGAGGCAAATGACTCAACCGTGGCAGCAACGAATTTGACACCCCTTGCCCCGTCCCGCACATCGGGAACGAGATGCAACAAAGAGGGATCCGATGTGTTCCCGCTGCGGTGAGTGCGAATGATAGCGCCGGCGTCTCGGTAAAAGTTCGCGAAGGCTTCGATGTAGCCTTCCGGGTGCGCGGCCGGCATGCATGAAACTTGCAGGCTTTCCGCCGAGGCACCGTGACCGCCGCGGATGAAGATCCGGGACTCTTCGCCGTAGCGGGAAAAGCGCGCTCTTCCGGACGCGTGCCGACCCACTCCAGTCCTCCTTTTCGCCGTAGACGCGGACCGAAAGGTCGTTGTAGCGCCCAGGTGACGTCTGGCTGGCGAGAATGGCCCCACGCGCCCCGTTCGACCAGCGCACGAGGACGTGTGCGTTGTCATCGAGCCGGCGGCCAGGCACTGCGGCAAAGAGATCGGCAGATACCGCTTCGGCTTCGGTCCCAGCGATGAAGGACGCAAGGTTGAAGGCATGGACGCCGATATCGGCGAGCACGGCCGACTGGCCGGCGCGGGCCGGGTCGCCACTCCGCCTGCTTGTTGCCCGCGGCATCGATCGGCCGCGTCAGCCAGTCCTGTATGTAGCTGGCATGCACCGCAACGATGCGGCCGAGCTCGCCCGCCGCGACCATTTCGCGGGCCTGGCGGACCATTGCGTAGCCGGTGTTGTTGAGGGTGACCAAAAATTTACGCTTGAGCTTTTCCGACAGAGTGACCAGCGCCTCGGCGTCGGCGAGCGTCGTCGCCAGCGGCTTGACGCAGATGACGTCGATCCCGGCCTCGAGGAAGGCGGTAGCGATCGGCGCGTGCAGGTGATTGGGCGTGACGATCACCACGGCCTCGATGCCGTCGGGCCGTCCCGCCTCGGCGCGCGCCATCTCGCGATAGTCGGACTAGGAGCGTTCGGCGGCGATACCGATCTCGGCCGCGGATGCCGCGGCGTTGTCCGGATTGGACGAGAGCGCACCGGCGACGAGGACGATCTCGTCGTCGAGCCGCATGGCCAGGCGATGGACGGCGCCGATGAAGGCGTTGCGGCCGCCGCCGACCATTCCTACCCGCAGTCTTTGTTGCGGTGTTCGTCCTTCGCCTTGTTCGCACCGGTCTCACGCTGCTGTCAGTCGATCCCAATGTGACCACGATCATTGAAGGCACCATCATGGTCGTCGCGGTCATGCTCGGTGTCTTTCTCGCCATGAGGGAATGCTAGTCATGACGCCACTCACCTCGACCACAGTGCCTGTAACCTTCGGCCGCCGCATCAAGCGGTTCATGAGCGACTATCCCGTCGTGCCGCTTTCAGTTCTTCTTGCAGTCACTTTACGAGTGGAGCCAATACGTCCCGCGCCAGCAGAAAGCCGCGCTTGACGTTTTCGTCGCTGCCTTCAAATCGTCTATCCTCGTGCTCGATGATCACCGGTCTGTCATATCCTGCTTTATAGAGCCCCGAAAAAAGGGCGCTCCAGTCGACCTCACCGAGGCCGGGCATGCGCGGGACCTGCCAGCCGATGCCGGCCGACAGGATGCCGCGCTCGTAGAGACCGTCATGATCGATCATCAGGTCCTTGGCATGCACGTGCAGCATATAAGGACCGAACTCCCGGATGAAACGGGCCTGGTCGATCATCTGCCAGAAGAGATGCGAGGGATCGTAATTCATCCCCACCGCGCCGTCCCAGGTATCGAAGATGCGCCGCCAGATGAGAGGCGAACTGGCGATATTGTGCCCGCCCGGCCACACGTCATAGCTGAAGATCATCGGTCAGTTCTCGAACGCCAGCCGCACTCCGCTATCGCGAGCGCGGGCGATGATCTCGGGCCAGACTCTCAGCGCCTCCACCCAATTGTCGTCGATGTTGCGAGTGGCATCGCCGCCGCAGAAGGTATTGACGAGGCCTACGCCCATCCGGCCTGCGGTGGTGATGACCCCTTTCAAGTGATCGATGACAGCTGCGCGATGAGCCATGTCAGGAACGAGCGGGCTCGGGTAGTAGCGGAGCGCCGAGATTGAGATGTTCCGTTCGGCCAGAGCGGCCGGAATGTCTTTGGCCTCCGACGCCGAAATTCCGACCACGTTGATATGGCATGTCTCAGCATAGCGCCGGGCCGACCCCGAAGACCTCGGCCAGCATGCGATTTCGAGGGCTTCAAACCCGACCGAACCCGCCCAATCAGCGACATCCAATAGCGACGCTTCAGCAGATGGTGCGGGCAAAAGGCCGAGTTTCATGGGCTTCTCCGCTCTCCCATTTGGGTGGGCGGCATCTACTCGGCATTGCCTCTTAGAATGAAATTACCATTTCATTGTTTATGGAATTATCCTTACGTCGTCAATCGAACCTCGTGGCCGAGGCGCTACAATCTGCGCCGGCTGGCAGCGAGGTCTATGCTGCAACGGCCTGGTCAAATGAAATCGGCCGGTGTCCAGACGCAGGGGACCACTGCGCGCAGTCTCGGAGATGCGGCATCGCTTAGCGGAGACTTCGGTGCTGCGCGTCGGCACGTGTGGAGTTCTCCTCCGTCACAGGTTTCCGGTCACGGAAGGCATCGTCAAGCCCTGCGCGCCAAGTACGTACGCACCACATCAAGCGTGGGGGTCTGACTGAGCTGCGACACGAAATCCGTCAACTTGGACACCGCTGCAGCTTGGCGGCGCAGGTCGGTGCCGAAGACACTCTCAATCCCCAGCATCCCGTCAACAAGCACGGCAGCGTTTCCGGCCGCGACACGCCCTATCTCGCGAGTCGTTGCCGATATCGGATCGCGCACGTCGAGAGTCTGGCCACGCCAGTTGTGTCCGGCCGCATACTGTATCCAGCCGGCCACGCCGAGCAGCAGCCCGTCACAATTCGTCCCAGCTTCAAGGGCGTCTCGAATAGGCTGGAGCAATCGTTGCTTGATCTTCTGCGAGCCGTCGGTCGATATCTGCAAGGTGCGATGCTTGAGATCCGGATTCTTCAGACGCCGAATCGATTCCGCAATGTAGGCGGCGAGATCTATGCCCGGGACCGGCAGCAGGTGCGGGACGACCTCCTCGATGATGACGCGACGCGCAAACGCGTCGAACTCATCGATGGCCATCACGTCAGCCATGAACTCAAGGTCCGATAGCACACCAAGTTGGCAGACATTGGATTGGATGCCGTTGAGCACGCGCATCTTCAACAGCTCGTAGGGCATGACGTCTTCGACGATCAAAGCCCCCGCCTTGTCCCAAGATGGTAGCTCGGCACCCGGCGTGCTCTCGATCACCCACATCCGGAAGGGCTCGCCGACAACGAGCCCGAAGTCCTCGATGCCGGTGTCGGTCGCGAAGCCTTCCACATCGGCTTCGAGTGTAGCGGGCACGATGCGATCAACCATCGTATTGGGGAACCGCGCCTCGCGCCCGATCGTCGCAGCGAGGGCCTTGTCATTTATGGCGGCCAGCGTGACCACGCAACGGCGCAGCGTGCTGCCGTTGTTGGCGACGTTGTCGCAACTAACAAGGGTAGGCATTGGAATGCCACGCGCAAGACGCAGCGCGAGGGCGTGGACGATGAAGCCGGGGACAGAAACCGGGACAAGCGGATACGCTAGATCGTGCGCGATATCTGGATGGCTCATGTCCAGCTCACCCGTCGCCGGCACATGGCAGTAACCCTTCTCTGTCACCGTCATCATGAAGACGCGGATTTGCGGATCCGCAGCGGCCTCGAGGGCCCTACGCAAAGTGAGGCGCTTGGGGTCGTAGTCCTCGCCGAGCACTGAGATCGACTGGACGATGGCCCCGACGAGGCGACGACTTTCCGTCCCGTTTTCTCGGACGATGCGGCAGAAGTAGCCGTCCTGGTCGCGAAGCATGCTCTCGACGTCCGGTGCGCGAAGATTCACGCCGACGATGCCCCATGCACCGAATTCCGCCGCCAAGGCGTCGTCGGTCCATTCGGCCTGATGACAGCGATGAAAAGCACCAACCCCGAGGTGAAGGATACCTGGCTGCAACGCGGTGCGGCGGTAGCCGGGGCGGGCGACGCTTGCCGGCAGCACGTCGATAGTGGCCGAGGAGAGTCGCTTGCGACGTGGGGGCAGCAGATCCATCACAATCCCTCGGCGGATGCTGGCGCCCCGATTACACTTTGCTCGAGGTCGATAAGGGCGCCGGTCATAAGCCCGGACTGTTCGCTGAGGAGAAAGATCGCGAGCTGGGCAACCTCGTCGTCAGTGAGCAGTCGACCCAAGGGCATCTTTGCTGATGCCAGACGCCACCAATCCTCTCCTTGGCCAAGAGTTTTGGATTGCATCTCGCGTTCAGCATCTGTCGCCACCCAACCCATGTTGATGCCGTTCACGCGGATGCCAGAAGCGAGGCAGGCATTGGCGGTGTTACGAGTGAGCGTCGCCAACGCGCCTTTGGTCGCCGAATAGACCGCCAGCTCGGGGCTGCCGCAGTGCGAATTCATCGACAGAATATTTACAATCGCCCCCGGAGCCTTTCGGGCAAGCATGTCTTTCACTGCCCCCTGCATGAGAAAGAAGGGCGCGCGCGCGTTGACCGCAAACAGCCTTTCCCAAGTTTCATGCGTGCCATCGAGAAGTGATGCGCGATCGGTCAGGCCCGCACAATTGACCAAAAGGTCCACGCGACCAAACTCTGCTCTGGTTGCCTCCAGGAGCCGATGGGGCGCCTCGGCGTCTTCCAGGTTAGCGCAGCTAAATGCTGTGCGTGCGCCTCTCCCTACGAGCGATGCGACCGTCTTCAGCCCGCGCTCCGCATCGCGCCCGCTAACCATGACGCCTGAAACGCCGCTGGCGACCGCCAGAGTGGCGATCTTGACCCCCAACCCCTGGGTGCTGCCGGTCACTAGAAGGACTTTGTCTCGCAGGTGCACATCCATTTTTTCAGCGAATCCTCAATAATTTCTATTTTTCCTATTTTAGAAATGTATGTTCATTGGAGTGGTGTCAAGCCGGTACTTGTGGGGTCGGCTCGTCATCAGAAGCAGGCAAGCGATCGGCGTGAACATCTTCAGGATGAGATCGCTGACCAGCGCCTAAGATTGAAGTCGATAAGAGCTTCGCCGATCTCAAGTCGCTACTTCAAAAGGCAAAGCAGGATCTTGAGTGGAAGGAGCGGGAAGCCACGCTGCTGGGGTTGGACGAAAAGGCGATACGCGATGGCGCTCAAACGGCCGCAGACGATCGGCTGACGTTCAGGACCGACTGAGGCGGTACGCAGGCAATTAAGGAGCAATACCGCTAATGAAGACGCCAACGATTCCGCCGTAGGGAATCGATGCGACGACGATTGCCGACATCGCTGCCGCCGCAGGCATCTCTTCGCCCACAGTGTTCAACTACTTTGGCTCTAAAGACGGCGTCTTGATCGCACTGATCAGCGAAGGCACCAACGAGGCGCGGGAGCGCGACCGACACCTGCATTGGCGGGATGGAACGGATCTGGGAACGCTCATCGTAGAGCTGTTTCTCAGGGTATCGAGCCGCACCCTTGAGATCGCGGACAAGAGGGTGTGGCGCTACGCGGAATCCGCACCCATCCGCCATCCCGAGACGGAGCTGGCGTTGCAGTACTGGGGCATTTCGCAGGCTCTGATCGATGTCGTGGCCGAATTTTTCGCAAGCCTCGAATTAAAACTGCGCGCTGGCACCGCATTTTCACCAGATTTTGCGGCGCGGCTGTTTCACGACGTCTGGATGCCCTCCTTTATCCACCTCATCACCGACGAGGCGCAGAGCCTTGAGGAGCACGAATCCATCCTGAGGGCGCGCATCCTGCCGCTCGTCCACCTGCTGTTTGACGACAGCAGCATAAAGGCTCCCATCCGCAAAAGGACCGCCTGAATGAACGCCTCGCTGATCTTCATCAATGCGCGTGTCATGACGATGGATGCGGACAGGCCGCACGCGCAGGCGCTGGCCGTAGCCGGCAACCGCATCCTGGCCATTGGTGATGAAGATAGCGTGCGCGTTCAGGCCGGCCCGGATACCCGCATCATCTATGCGGGCGGCACCACGCTGATGCCGGGTTTCGTCGAAAGCCACGTGCACATCTTCTCGGGGGCCTATGGGCAGACCCTGCTGCAGTTAAGCGAGATCAAGGGTTTTGACGCCATGAAGTCGGCTGTCGAAAGCTTTGCCGCCGCCCGTCCGGCCGAGGGGCTCCTGTTCCACAAGGGGCGGATTACGAAATCCTCGGTCGCGGCACGCGTCTCAACCGCCATCAACTCGATGCGATGTGTCCTGACCGGCCGTTGGCGGTCATGGCTTACGATTTCCATACGCTCTTCGCCAACACCCCGGCCCTGAAGGCCGCAGGCCTTCTCGGGGGACGTGATCTGCCGGTTGGCAATGAGGTGGTGATGGGCTCAGACGGCCTTGCCACGGGCGAACTACGCGAAAAGTTCGCCCTGCTTCCGGTGCTGTATCTGCGCACTTCGGGTGGGCGCGAGATGCTGGGCATGTCCGGCATCGAGCCGCCGGAAACGCCTACTCCGGCCGAATGGAGCGAGGACATGGACGTGCTCAAGGCTGGCATGCGCTTCGTCGCCTCCAAGGGCATCACCTCGATCCACAACATGGACGGCAATCGCCATCTGATGGAATTGCTCTGCGATGTCGAGAACGATGGCGATCTGCTGGCCCGCACATCCGTGCCGTTCCACCTGACGCGCGAAATGGCGCTCTCCGAGCTCGATCGCGCCTCGTCGATGACCGCCGATTTCACCGGCGATACGCTGAGCGCCGGCCGGGTGAAGATCTTTGTCGACGGCGTCATCGAGAGGGGAACGGCAGCTATGTTGGCGGACTATAAGGATCGCCCTGGCCACAAGGGCGAACCGATTTTCGACGCCGACAGCTTTGCCGAAGCGGCCGTCGAGGTCGATCGACGCGGCCTGCAAATCACGGTCCATGCGATCGGGGATGCTGCCGTGCGGATTGCCCTTGACGGCTATGAGGCGGCGCGTGCTGCCAGCGGTCCGCGCGACAGCCGCCATCGCATCGAACATATCGAAATGATTGATCCCACGGATATCCCGCGCTTTGCCGAACTGGGTGTGATTGCCTCGTTTCAGCCGCTGCACGCGCCGGTGGGCGAGACCCGACGACCCGCAGCATCGGCGCTGATCGCGCGCGTCACGCCTATGCATGGCGGACATTGGCCGAGACCGGCGCGAAAGTTGCTTTCTCCTCCGATTGGCCGATCGTGCCGATTGATCCTCTGCTTGGCATCCAGACGGCAATGACGCGCCAGCCGCATCTCGAGGGCCTGCCCGATCAACGGCTCGGTGCTGGCAGCCTTCACCTGCAACGGGGCCTATGCCGGCCATATGGAAGACAGGACGGGCACGCTGCGCCCCGGAATGCTGGCGGACCTCGTGCTGCTGTCCGGCGACATCGAGGCGACGCACCCGACGAGATCGCAGCACTCGGCATCAGGATTACAGTTTGCGACGGACGGATCACCCACGAAGCCTGAGATTGATATGTTTGACATGACGACCCTGGGCGCGGCCGAGAGGCTCGGCCCGCCGAAGCTGTGCAAGGCTTGTGTGATCCGCGCCGACATTGGGCCTGCCCTTGAATTTGCCACAAACCCAGCCTGAGGAGACCGCGGGAGCATACGGAACGATACGGGAAGATTTCCGATTCTGGTCCACGAAAAACTCAACAAAATCAAAGCTTTTGATACATCCTCCGGGCCCACCATTATCGTTATTTATCAATGTGTTATAGGGTGGTTCGCCACGAGGTTCGCCAACAGGTTCGCCAAGCATCGGCTTGCGCGTGACCAGCCGCACGACTCGATCCATCCCCTGGACCGCCAGCCGTACCTGCGATGCCTCGCGCGAATAGAGCTCCGCATGATCGATATCGTCGTGACCGAGCACGTCCATCATCTGCCTGGTGGAGGCCTCGGCCTCCGCCAGATAAACACCGAGCGACTTCCTCAAACCATGCAGGGTAAGGCCCTTCGGAAGACCGGCAAGCTTGCACCAATGCGCCATCATTCCAGTCAGTGACTTGGCGGAGAAGGGCTCACCATAGGCGTTGACCAAAACGGTCTCGCCGCGCCTGTCAGCCGCATCCAGGATCTCGGACAGCATAGGGGTGATCGGCACGAAAAGCCGTTTGCCGCCTGTTCGTCCCTTGTTCTTGCCCTGAACGATATCAAACCCGTCAAAGTGACGCTCGACGCCATCGATGAAGACACGGCGGGTGACCCTTTGGTCCCAGCGCAGGCCCGCGACGTCGCCGCGGCGGTTGCCCAGCCAAAGCGCCAATCCGTAACAAGTGCGTGCCGCGGTGCCGAGCTGCCAACGGTTTTCAAATTGCGCCATCGCCTCGCGCGACCATGCTTTCCAGCCGGCATAGGCGGGCCGCCACTCGACCGCTGCGGTGGGGTCGATATCAATCCAATCTTGCCGCAGCGCGACATAGACCAGCTTGCGTATGCCCACCAGCAGGTGCTTGGCCTTATGGGGGGTGGCGATGAAGCGCCCAAGAAGCTCTTCAATATGGATACGTCTAAGGTTCTTAACCGGTACGTCGCGCCAAATCAGTGGGTGATCTGGAACCACCCGCAGTTCTAGAAATTCTTCAATCAGCCGCTTGTTCTTGCGCTTGCTGGCTTCGTCAAGCGCCAACCACTTGACCGAGATCTTCAACCGTTGAAAGGCCGCTCCAAATGTGCCTGGCAGGGCGGCTCCAGGCATTTGGACGACGGGAGCCCTGGGGACTTTCCGGCCTTCGACCGCTGCCTGGTACGCATCCTTGAATCCCGGCTGATTGGGAGCAGGCAGACTGACCAAACGCTCCTTCGTCCGATAGCGCCAGCGTAGTTTTCCGTGGCGATCGGTGTAGGAGGACAGGCCGGGATATTTGTCGGTCATGGCGGAACGAATCTATTCCCTGCGGTGATTCCCTTGCAACAGGAAGTCGACGATATTCTCATCATCGTCTCCAGGTAGTTCGGCAAACGCCGCTTCGAGTTTAAGGCGATCCCAAATCACGCGGCCGTCAACTTTCTTCGGCTTCGGCATGCGGCGGTCAGCAACCATCTGGTCGAATTTGGTTATGCCCACACCAACATATCGGGCGGCTTCTTCGCGTGAGAGACCCCGAGGAGGATAGGAAAGGGTGTCGCTTTTCATGATCTCTCTGTTGGCATGCGCCCGTGCTTGTGCGCGGGCTTCCATTCAGAGATCAAGATCTGGATTGTATCAGCCACAGCCGGAAGGGATCCGACCAAACTGTGCGGTGAATTGCGGTCAGGGCGTATGAATGGGATGGTTTGCTGATTGATCGCCGAGTGGGCGTACTGGAAATTGACCGTCGGAAGCACAGCGACGGCCGGCACCGACACCGATCGTTTTCGATCCGGCGCCCTTCGCCGGGGGCGGTCGGTCCCGCATCCCGCCTGGCGGCGGCACTATGCTGATGCTCCTTCGGCCGCCCTGTTGAACCGGTCTCAGGGCCACGAACCTGCTCCAGCACCGAACTGACTTGATCGCAATGACGGACATTTCGGTGCTTCCGCTTTGTACGCCGTTTTTCATTTGGTCGGGAGAGCAGGGGCTCTCCCGACGGAGAGTTAGAGGATGGGGTGGGTTTTTCGCGACGGGTTGAAAGCGGAAGGAGAGCCTTCGGCGCCCGTCGCGGAGAACCCCGATGTCTGTCCCGACCAATCGAACCCATGCCGCCGCCGACCGTTCGAACCTCTACGATGAGATCACCGGCAAGATAATTGCCGAGTTGGAAGGAGTCGTTTTCCCTGGGTTCAGCCATGGGGGACTTCCGCCGCAAACGCATCGCTTTCCCTGCCGAAGAATGCCAGCACGCACCGCGCGTATAGCGGGATCAACGTGCTTACCCTCAGCGTCCATGCCAAGGGCGTGCGCATTGTTCCCGACACCCGGGCCAGCGGCGAGAACGCTCCAAGCCACCGCGTGGTGGTCGGCAAAGGCTGAGATTGGCGCCGCCTGGTCCAAGCGCTCCACCGAGGGTCGCGACTATCTCGGCCTCAAGCTCGACGATCCGAGCTTCATCGCTCCGATCTACGCCAACCTCTTGGCCGACGAGGAAGGCGAGGGCCACAGCCTCATCTGGTCCCGTCCCAACCGCCGCAACGGCGAGTAACAGTTAAGCCAGCCCGTTCGACTTCGGTCGGACAGGCTTCGGCATCTGACAGCTGGCTTCAGCGGCGGAGCCGCGATCACCTGCTCTTTCGCAACAGAATTCCGTTGTTGGGCAGTACTTCGATGCCAGCTCTCTCAAGCGCATTCACGATCGCTAATATATTGTTTGCGATTGGAGTCCGCGCGCCGCGTTCGAAATCAGCGATGGTCTGCCTTGCGACGTTTGCCGCCCGGGCCAAATCATCTTGGCTCCATCCCAACATTGCACGCGCACCACGGCACTGTTCGGCGCTGAAATTCGCCGCCTTCTCGCTAGTATTTTGATTGACCTCAATCAATTTGTATATTATCCCTGTCTCGAACTTGCGGTCGAAGAGGGTGCGCAAACACCCTTTTCGACCTGACCAACGCCAAGCTGTGTGGAGCTCGGATCATGGCTGATTCCGACAATACCACGACTTTGCCTTCCGTCACGCTGGGATGGGAGCTCGATCGCCGTTGACCGCAGAGCGTTCTGAGCCTGCTACCGACCATGCAGCCGAGGATCAGCCGCAGGCCGATCCAGCGCTTGTCCTGTCCCTTGCCTGGATAGACGCTCACGTTGGGATGCTGGCCTCCTGTATCCGGCAGCAGCAGGCTGAGGAGGGGTTCCTGGAGAGCGGCGCGCTCTTTCCTGTCGGCGAAGTGATTGGGCGCTGGGAGGGGGCTTGCGCCGACCGCGACTGTCCTGATTTTCTGAAGGAAGAGCAGGATGGCGCTGAAAAGGCCGACGCCTTGCTGGCTGAGATCGCGGCGACGCCTGCTCAATCCTTGGCGGGCGTGGTCGCTAAGCTCGCGGTCATCCTTCGGGAGGCGACAGACAACACCGACCTTTGCGAATTTCCGCTGCCGCACATCCGCTCGGCCTTGGCCGATCTGCGGCGCCTCACGCATGAAGCGATAAGCGATCACCCTCCTGGCTGGCCCGCAGGCGATCAGTCGATCGGCTCGCTGTTCGAGCAGCCTGCATCATCGTTCGCCGCCTGGCGCGCCTTTAGCGCATGGAGCCAGGGGAATGATGAGGCCTATCGCGCCTGGACGGACACATTCAAGACGTTGCAAGGCGCAAGCCGGTAGGCATCGCAAACTCTCGGCCTGACTGCTCGCGCCGAGATCTATCCTCGTTCATTCGTCAATGACGGAATCCAAGGATTTCGCTCCACGCCGTGTCCCCCTATCAAATCCTTGAGAAGGGAAGAATGCGGATGAAGCCGGATACATCGCAGTGGCGTGACCCACAGGCATATGCGTTCGTCAAAGGCGCCGCCGCCGATGTGATTGCCTGGGAATTCCTGCGACGCAACGCGCTGTATCAGCAGGACTTCGCGGCCTCCCGCTCAGACAAGGCGATGCGCGCGTTGCGCAAGCGCTGGGGTTTGCAATTTCGCCGCCAGGCCTGATCAGTCCGCCGTCGAGCAGCCAGTCTATTGGGCGCCTCAGATCGATCCCGGGGTCGTGAACCTTGTGGAGGTTCCGCCGGATTTGCGAACGCGAGAGGGCATCGCCTCTGACGTCTCGCTGGCCGCGGGCCGGCATGACGAGGTGGGCCTTCACATGCGCGCTTCGCCCGGCGACACGCAATTGGCGCTCCTTGGCGACGCGCGGCCAGGCGAACCGCTGGCCGCCATCGTCCCGCTCGACGACCTGGCGCACGACCGGCTCCAGGCGATCGAGCGTTTCATCCGCTCTATCCATGGGCAGCACCTTCCCGATGCCCGCTTGACCACGGCCCAGCGCCGGCGCCTAAGCCACATGCTGCGATGCCTTGATGGCCGCGCCCAGCAGGCATCCCATTTTGAAGTCGCGACCGCCTTGTTCGGTCCGCGGCTGGTCAGCGCCGCCGAATGGCATGACTCCACTTTTCGCTACCAGACATATCGCCTCGTGCGCGACGGGCTGAGGATGGTCGAGCGCGGCTACCGCCAATTGCTGCGCGCGCGCCGGCGTCAGATCTGACGAGTGCCGCCGGTGGCGTTGTCCGGTTACTTGCGCCGTCTCCAAGCAGACGCCTACTCCCAATCCTGAAAATAATGGCGGCTTTGCGCCTCATATCGGTCGTACGTTCGATTTTTGCCGTTGCCCGAAAGCGGACCCGACCCGGGGGCGTCATTCGCTGACGAAACCGTTGTTCCACGCGATCGACCAGCGTCATAAACGCCAATCAAACGACGGAAATGCGCCTCTCTGTTGAAGGCGGCGCGTTATCGAAATATCGGATGCCATCACCTAGGCGACGCCTGCAGGCGCAAGCGCCTCCTGTTGTCAAATATTCCAAAACATATTTCCCAGCGGGGCCGCGCCGAAGCCGAGTCTGCTCGGCAGTATATCCTTGAGGCTTCACCCCAAGATACTGCGAAAGATTGCCTTACTGGAGGGGTGTTTGTCCGTAGCTGAGTACCTACTTTAAAAAGGCCGTCACGGCCTTCACGGTCGCTTCAGGATTTTCCTCCATTATCCAATGTCCTGAACCTGGGATCACTCCCTCAGTGACATTGTCGGCCGCAAAGCGCATCACTGCCGCCATCTGAAGTCCAAACGACTTCTCGCCCCCTAAGGCCAGTACAGGCATCTTCAGCTTTCCCGAAATTTCTAGAAACGCCTTATTGTCCACTGCGTCCTGGTCGAAGGCCGCAAACTGTGCGAATCCTGAATGCATTGCACCTGGCAGCGCATACAGAGCTGCATAGTGTTCCCTCGACGCTTCGTCGAACCGTGACGGATCGGCTGAAAAATCGTTCCAGAAGCGATCGAGATAGATTCGTTCTCGACCGGCAACCAACCGCTCCATATCCGGTCCGCCGAACCTAAAATGCCAAAGTAGAGGGTTCTTCAGGATTTCTTCCCATGGGCCAACACCTGGCACAGGTGCGTCTATTAGAACAAATCTGGACACCTGATCCGGATGTTGAACTGCAAAGGCGAAACCCACCATGTTGCCGATGTCGTGGGTGACAAGGTCCACACTTTGGATGTTCAGGCTGCGCAGAACCGTTTCGATGTCACCGGCCTGTGTCTTCTTGTCGTAACCGTCTGCTGGGTGAGAAGACAAACCCATACCCCGAAGGTCCGGCACGATGATCGTGTGATCCTTTGCCATTTCGGCTGCGAGCGGTTCCCACATATCGCCGGTTTCGCCGTAGCCATGAAGCATGAGAACGGCGGGGCCTTTGCCTCCAATACGGACGTGGATCGTCGCGTCATTGGCCTGCACCTCTCGCATCTCAAAGGAGGGAGGGAATGGCGCCACATCTGCGCGCGCCGTTTGTGTCGCGATCACAACTGCCGCGCAAGCGACCATTCGCATGAACATCAATTTGACCTCCCCATTGTGTATCAATCGGTATATAAGACTACAGGCTGAAAAGTGCGTCAAGATATAATCTACCGGTCGGTACATTATGGATAGAAAGGTGAGGATGGGCAGGCCTCGGGAATTCGATATGGAAGCGGCCCTTACCAAGGCGATGCGGCTATTCTGGCGCAAAGGCTATGAAGGCACGTCGCTATCCGACTTGACGGATGCGATGGGCATAACCCGGCCCAGTCTCTATGCGGCATTTGGAAACAAAGAAGAGTTGTTCTTCAAAGTACTGGACAGGTATGATCGTGAGACCTCTGCCTTCATCCAGGGCGCCCTCAATGCACCCAACGCGCGCGCAATGGCTGAGGGATTAATCTTTGGAGCGTGCGCCTTCCATTCAGACAAGCGCAACCCGGCAGGCTGCTTGATGGTACATGGCGCGTTGGTAGGTAGCGACGAAAGCCTCGCAGTCCGAAGGGAGACCAGTCTTCGGCGAAGTGAACTGAAAGGTCGGATAACTCAGCGTCTAAAGCAGGCAAGGACGAAACACGAACTGCCACAAGGCGCGGATCCCGCTGCCCTTGCGGGATTTTTGGTTGCAGTTTTACGTGGGCTAGCGGTTGAGGCCGCCAGCGGGGCGAGGCCGGTCGACCTAAAACGTATCGCCGCCGTGGCCATGGCCGCATGGCCAGAATAAGGGACATCCGGCTTTGCCTAATATCGGTCGTTGCGGGCTGTTTTGCAGGCTCCCAAAAGCAGACGAATTCCCTGGGCCGAGAGCTTGTACACCATACTTTTCGTTGTCCGATGGAATAAACGCGCTTCCCGGATGTCCACATGGGTGGAAATCACTCCACGCCCCAAAGGACATACCGGATGAAACATGCTTCTGT
>UCIA01000038.1 GCA_900472295.1 Hyphomicrobiales bacterium
ATGGCAAAAGGTAAATTCGAGCGTAACAAGCCTCATGTGAACATTGGCACGATTGGCCACGTCGATCATGGCAAGACGTCGCTGACGGCGGCGATCACGAAGTATTTTGGCGAATACAAGCGCTATGACCAGATCGATGCGGCGCCCGAAGAGAAGGCCCGCGGCATCACCATTTCGACGGCGCACGTCGAATACGAGACGGCCAACCGCCACTACGCCCACGTCGACTGCCCCGGCCACGCCGACTATGTGAAGAACATGATCACCGGTGCTGCGCAGATGGATGGCGCGATCCTGGTTGTGTCGGCTGCCGACGGCCCGATGCCGCAGACCCGCGAGCACATCCTGCTGGCCCGTCAGGTCGGCGTGCCGTCGATCGTGGTGTTCCTCAACAAGGTCGACCAGGTCGACGACGCGGAACTCCTCGAACTGGTCGAGCTCGAGGTTCGCGAGCTTCTGTCGAAGAACGAGTTCCCCGGCGACGACATTCCGATCGTCAAGGGTTCGGCTCTGGCTGCTCTGGAAGATTCGAACAAGACCATCGGCGAAGACGCGATCCGCGAGCTTATGGCTGCGGTCGATGCCTACATCCCGACGCCGGTTCGTCCGCTGGACAAGCCGTTCCTGATGCCGATCGAAGACGTGTTCTCGATCTCGGGTCGTGGCACGGTCGTCACCGGCCGCGTCGAGCGCGGCATCGTCAAGGTTGGCGAGGAGCTGGAAATCATCGGCATCCGTCCGACGACCAAGACGACCTGCACGGGCGTCGAGATGTTCCGCAAGCTGCTCGACCAGGGCCAGGCCGGCGACAACATCGGCGCGCTGCTGCGTGGCGTTGATCGTGAAGGTGTCGAGCGCGGCCAGGTTCTGGCCAAGCCCGGTACGGTGAAGCCGCACAAGAAGTTCGTGGCTGAAGCCTACATCCTGACCAAGGACGAAGGTGGCCGTCACACGCCGTTCTTCACCAACTACCGTCCGCAGTTCTACTTCCGCACCACCGACGTGACCGGCATCGTGTCGCTGCCGGCTGGTACGGAAATGGTGATGCCCGGCGACAACATCACGGTCGATGTCGAGCTGATCGTGCCGATCGCCATGGAAGAGAAGCTGCGCTTCGCCATCCGTGAAGGCGGCCGCACCGTCGGTGCCGGCATCGTCGTCACCATCACCGAGTAAT
>UCIA01000059.1 GCA_900472295.1 Hyphomicrobiales bacterium
GTTTGGACCGGAGACATCGCGAACAGGTGTGCGAGGACATCGCGAACAGTTTTGCGCTTTTTGCGCGAGGAGGTTCGGGATGCCATTCGAGGACAGAAGCGCGATGAGACAGAAGGAAGAGTTTGTTCGTCTGGCGCTGGCGCCGGGAGCGAATGTGAGTGCTTTGTGCCGGCGTTTCGGCATTGGCCGCACCTGTGGCCACAAATTGCTTTCGCGCTATCGGACCGATGGCGAGGCTGGCCTGGTCGAGCAGTCGCGGCGGCCGCGGTTGAGCCCTGCACGCAGCGCCCCGGAGGTGGAAGCAGCCGCCCTTTCGGTGCGTGTGGCGCATCCGGCCTGGGGCGGCCGCAAGATCGCGCGTGTGCTTGCCCGTGAGGGTATCGGCACGCCGGCAGCCTCCACGGTCACTGGCATCCTGCGCCGCAACGGCATCGCGCTGGGGGCGCTGGGCGGCGGGGCAAAACCGTTCATCCGCTTCGAGCATGCCGCTCCCAACGATCTGTGGCAGATGGACTTCAAGGGGCACGTCGCCTTGCGGGCCGGCCGATTGCATCCGCTCACCGTGCTCGATGATCATTCGCGCTTCTCGGTCGCGCTGTCGGCTTGCGCCGACCAGACCACCGAGACTGTCAAAGCCCGGCTGATCACCGCCTTCCGCCGCTATGGCCTGCCGTGGCGTATCGCCACCGACAACGGCCCGCCCTGGGGCGATGGCGGCCGCAACGACTTCACGCTGCTCACCGTCTGGCTGATCGAAACCGGCATCCTGGTCAGCCACTCCAGGCCTTGCCATCCCCAGACGCTCGGCAAGGACGAGCGCTTCCATCGTTCGCTCAAGGCCGAGACATTGCAGGGACCGCCCTTCGAAGATCTCGCCGAGGCCCAGGACGCATTCGACCAGTGGCGCCACGTCTACAACGCCCAGCGTCCCCACGACGCTCTGGGCGGCGGCGTGCCGCTCGACCGCTACCAGGTTTCGCCGCGCCAGTATCGCGAAACGGTCGAATCGTTCGAATACGCAAAGGACGATCTCATCCGCCGCGTCCAGCAGCACGGCTTCGTCTCCATTCTTGGCCGTCTCATCCGCTTGTGCAGGGCTTTCGAAGGAAAGTCGGTCGCCTTCAGGCCTACCGCCACAGACGGCGTCTTCGACGCATGGTTCAGACATCAGAAAATAGAAACTATCGACCTCAATGCCCTGGCTCGATAGCATGCAAAACTGTTCGCGATGTCCTCGCACACCTGTTCGCGATGTCTCCGGTCCAAAC
>UCIA01000005.1 GCA_900472295.1 Hyphomicrobiales bacterium
CTCTGTCCTGCCGGACATCTCCCCCACTTGGGGGGAGATTGGCTGGGGCTTGGCCGGCACTTTTCCTTCGACGGGCTTTTCGGTCCGCCGCACCGTCATTTCGTCCAGCGAGTTCTTCTTGAACAGCGGCTTGGTGGCGTCGCCCGGAATGCCGAAGTCGGAACCATGCGCTTCCTGCGCCGACTGCTTCTTGAACAGCGAGCGCGACACCGCGCCTGACGGTGTCGTCATGTCGGTGCCAGGTCCCATATCGTCCAGCGACGGCTTGGCAAACAGCGGCTTCTTCACCGGCACCGCGCCGTCGGCGCCCATCTCGTCGAGGGCCGGCTTGCGGAAGAGGTTGGAGCGGGCTGCCCTGGCCGCCTCTTCGGCGGCCTGAGTCGCGTCGAGCTTGCGGAAACGCTCCTGTTCCTCCGCTGTGCGATGCTTGGCCACGCCCTTATTGTGCTTGCCCTTCTCGCGGCCCGAGACAGGGCTTTCCATATCGGCATATTTGGCCAGCGGGTCTTCCGATATGGACAATTCCATCTCGCGCAGCCGCTTGATCTCGTCGCGGATGCGGGCGGCCTTCTCGAAGTCGAGATTGGCGGCGGCGTCGCGCATCTGCTTCTCCATGGCGTCGAGATGGGCCTTGAGATTGTTGCCCATCATCGCGCCGGCGCTGTCGGTGAACTGCGAGATATCGGCGCGGACATGGTCCTTCTCGTAGACCGAATCCAGAATGTCGGAGATGCGCGATTTCACCGATTCCGGGGTGATGCCGTTGGCCGCGTTCCATTCCACCTGCTTTTCGCGGCGGCGATTGGTTTCGGCCATCGCCCGCTCCATCGAGCCGGTGATCTGGTCGGCATAGAGGATGACCTTGCCGTCGACATTGCGGGCGGCGCGGCCGATGGTCTGGATCAGCGACGTCTCGGAGCGAAGGAAGCCCTCCTTGTCGGCATCGAGAATGGCGACGAAACCGCATTCGGGAATGTCGAGGCCTTCGCGCAGCAGGTTGATGCCGACCAGCACGTCGAAGGCGCCGAGGCGCAAATCCCTCAGGATCTCGATGCGTTCCAGCGTGTCGATGTCGGAGTGCATGTAGCGGACGCGCACACCTTGCTCATGCAGATATTCGGTCAGGTCCTCGGCCATGCGCTTGGTCAGCACCGTGACAAGCGTGCGGTAGCCGGCCTTGGTGGTCTCGCGGATTTCGCCGACGACATCGTCGACCTGGCTTTTGGCCGGGCGAACCTCGACCGGTGGGTCGATCAGGCCGGTCGGGCGGATGACCTGCTCGGCAAAGACGCCGCCGGCCTGTTCCATCTCCCAGCTGCCGGGCGTCGCCGAAACGGCGACGGAGAGCGGCCGCATCGCATCCCATTCCTCGAAGCGCAGCGGCCTGTTGTCCATGCAGGAGGGCAAGCGGAAGCCATACTCCGCCAGCGTCGCCTTGCGACGAAAGTCGCCGCGATACATGCCGCCGATCTGCGGCACGGTGACGTGGCTTTCGTCGATGAAGACCAGCGCATTGTCAGGAATGTATTCGAACAAGGTCGGTGGCGGATCACCCGGCTGGCGGCCGGTGAGATAGCGCGAATAGTTCTCGATGCCGGCGCAGGAGCCGGTGGCTTCCAGCATCTCGAGATCGAAGCGGCAGCGCTGTTCGAGCCGTTGCGCCTCCAGCAAGCGGCCGGCGCGCTCGAGTTCGACCAGCCGGTGTTTCAACTCTTCCTTGATCGACTTGATCGCCTGGTTCAGCGTCGGCCGCGGCGTCACATAGTGCGAGTTGGCGTAGATCTTGACGCTTTTCAGCTCGCCGGTCTTCTGCCCGGTCAGTGGGTCGAACTCGGTGATCTGTTCGATCTCGTCGCCGAACATCGAGATGCGCCACGCTCGGTCTTCAAGGTGGGCCGGGAAGATTTCGATCGTGTCGCCGCGCACACGGAACGAACCGCGGACGAAGTTGATGTCCTGGCGCTTGTATTGCTGGGCGACGAGGTCGGCGAGCAGGGAGCGCTGGTCGAGCCGGTCGCCGATCTGCATCTGGAAGGTCATCGCCGTATAGGTCTCGACCGAACCGATACCGTAGATGCAGGACACCGAGGCGACGATGATGACGTCGTCGCGCTCGAGCAGCGAGCGCGTCGCCGAATGGCGCATGCGATCGATCTGCTCGTTGATCGACGATTCCTTCTCGATGAAGGTGTCGGTGCGCGGAACGTAGGCTTCCGGCTGGTAATAGTCGTAATAGGAGACGAAATACTCCACCGCATTGTCGGGGAAGAATTTCTTGAACTCGGAATAGAGCTGCGCGGCCAGCGTCTTGTTGGGCGCCAGGATCAGGGCAGGGCGCTGCGTCTCCTCGATCACCTTGGCCATGGTGAAGGTTTTGCCGGAGCCGGTGACGCCGAGCAGCACCTGGGTGCGGTCATTGTTGTCGACGCCCTCGACGAGATCCTTGATGGCGGTCGGCTGGTCGCCGGCCGGCTCGAAGTCCGACACCATCTTGATGGCGATGCCGCCTTCGGATTTTTCCGGCCGGGCAGGGCGGTGCGGCGTCCAAAGCACGCCGTCCTTGTGCAAGGGATTGCCGGATTCGATCAGCGCCGACAGCGCCGCGACCGTGGCGGTGACGCTGCCGGCGGCCATGGTCTCGGCGTCTTCCAGCGAGATGTCGAGGCCGGCGACCGGATTGAGGCCTGCTGCCGTGCGTTCGCGGGCGGTTGCCGCGCCGCCCATCGAGGTGCCACGTGAGCTGCGGCCGGGCGCGGCGGACCGCTCCGGGATCTTTTTCGCGGACTTTGGCGATTTGCCATCGCCCTTACCGGTGAGACGGCCTTCCTTCTCGGCCTCTTGCTCGATCTGCTCGGCCCAGTCGGCAATCGAACCGCTCAGCGGCGTGCCGGTGAAGTCGGCCTGCGGCGTCTCGGCGAAGCCGCCTCTGTGCAGAGGCTCCGAGGCATCGAGGAAATCGGTCAGCGGGCTGCGCCGCTTGGGCGGCGAAGCGCTGTTGTCACCCACCGTCGAGGGCGTCTTTTTATCAGGAAGTTTGGCCATGCCCCAAATATGGGCAGAGTCCGCCAAAATGGAAAGGGTGCAGTGGCGAGGGGCGTAGCGGGGACCGAAGCTCCTGACACAAGGGTGTCAGGAGCGCTGGCGCGCCGAGCAGCGTCTCCTCAGTTGAACCACAGCGCGAAGGTCAAAAACCCGGCGCCGCCGAACTGGCGCTGGATCTGGTCGAACTCGTCGCTGGTCACGATCTCGCCTTCTTCGACATAGGGCGCGATGGATGGGCCGGTGATCGACAGCACCAGGTCGAAAGGTTTCGGCTCGTCGAAGAAACGCTTCATGTTGATGCCCTGGCCGGTGCCGGCCGTGATGCGGATATGCGGCAGCAGCTTGCGGCCTTCCAGGAGGTCCTCGGCCATGGTCAAGGTGGCGAGCCAGGCTTGCACCTGCTCCTCGCCGACTTCGAGGCCTGTCAGCGGGTTCTCGCCCTTCTGCTGCGGTCCAGGCAGCCATTCGCGGTCATTGTCGGTTTCGGCGCGGATCGCCTTCCAATCCTCGCGTGACAGCCGGATCATTTCCAGCAGGTGGCGGCGCGCTGCTTGACGGCGCTCGGGCTCGACCACCGGCCAGTTGATGAGATGAACCATCGAGATGAAATCGGCAAGACGCCATTCGGAGGACAGTATTCCACCGCCCATGCCGCCATCCAGCGGCACCAGAATGTCCTGCAGCGGCAGTTTGGCGCGCGGGAACAGCATGTGGAACGAGCCGTCAAACGTGCTGCGGAAATCATGCGCCAGCCAGAAATCCGCCTGCGCCATCAGGAATTCGGCATAGCCCTGCAGCCAGTAACCATCGGCGCGGTCGAAGCGGAAGGCGAGCGAGGGAGCGGCGGCGTCCGACGAGATACCGCCGCGCGACAGCGCGGCCATGATCGCGGCGATGCTTTCATCCGGCGCGATATTACCGTTCTCGTTGAGATCGATGCCGACATGGGTGAGGTCGATGACCATGCCGATATCGGCGTCCGCCGGCACCGAGCCCAGCGTGGCAGCCGACTTTTCCAGCCGGTCGCGGAAGGCAACCAGGACGGCGCGGAACTGCTCGTAGGTCAGTGGTTCGGGATTGGGATTTTCAGGAACCGGCAGCCGCATCAGCGGCAGCATGAAGGATTGCGGGCTTTCGAAACCGTGGCGGTGCAAGCCGCCGGCAAGGATTTCCAGCGCGGTGAAGAATTCGCCGGCGCCGGCGGCGTATGCCGATGCAGGATCGCTCGATGCCGCAGCCTCAAGCGTGGTCAACGCGGCGTTGCGCTCCGTCACGGTTTTGGCCGCGAACAGCGCGGTTGCCGCCTGGGGCTCGGCTGCAGATGCGGCAGACAGCGGCAGCAACAAAAGCAGGGCGGACGCCAACAGGCCTGCTATTCGTGTCATCTCATTCCTCCACTATGCAATCGCGCGGACATTACACGCATTTGGTGCTGTGTCTGCCACTCGTGATAGGCTGTTTCAATCGCCTGACGGTCGACACTTCCCGGGCAGAGCGTCTACACAAGCCAACCGATTGGGCAAACGATTAGGCGTCCCGTGTCGAACTATCCGCTTTCCTACAAACTGTCATGGTTGCCGCGTTTCCTGAAGCCGTCGCTCGGCGGCGATGTCAGGGATTTTGCGCCGATCGCGGCGACGACCATCATCGATCCGCCGCCGGGTCGGACAGTGCGGCTGGCTTTCATCGGCGACATTTCGGCGGTGGCCAATCGAAGCGCACCGGAATGCGACCCGGCTATCGCCAAGGTGCTTGGTTCGGCCGATCTGGTGGTCGGCAATTGCGAAAGCCCGATCGTCGAGCGGCCGAGCGTGGCGTTCGGCACGCGGCTCGGCACGCATCATGCAATGAGCGAGCGGTTTCTCGCCGATGCGCTGGCCGCTGTCGGCATTGCGCGCGAAAAACTGGTGATGTCGCTGGCCAACAACCATGTGCTCGACCAGGGCGTCGCGGGTTTCGACGAGACGATTGCTGCGCTGAAACGGCTCGGAATCCGCACCATCGGCACCGCAAGAAAGGGTCCGGTCGAGCAGGTCAGGGCCGGGCCGCTGACGATCGGCTTTGCCGCCTTTACGCTGTGGCGTAATGGCGAGGCCGCGCCATTTGCCGAGCGTGTGTCGATGCAAAGCGATCCTGCGGCATGGCGGCGAGGCGCGGCCGACAAGAACATCGATCTCACCTGCGCCATTCCGCATTGGGACTGGGAATTCCGGCATTTTCCGCAGACGCGGACGCAGGCGCTGGCGAGGCTGCTGGCCGGACACGGCATCGGGTTGATTGCCGGGCACCATGCCCATGTCGTGCAGCCGGTGCAGTGGGTCGGCAAGACGCTTGTCGCCTATGGGCTTGGCGACTTTCTCGGCACGGCGCTTCCGCGCCAGCCATGGCCCGGCCGCATCGGCGGCATTTTCGTCGTCGATGTCAGCGCCGATCTCGGCAAGCGTGGCGCCATTGCCGGCTACCGTATGCATCCCTTCATGCGGCTGCGTGGCCGTGGGCATGAGCGGCTGGTGCCGGTCGAGGCGCTGGCGGGCCGGATGAAGGGCAAGGTTGAAACCCGGCTGAAGGCGATCTTTGGCGACTGACAACTTTCCCGCTATCATAGGCGAAACGGGCTTTGCGAGGGGGCGATGGAAACAGCTGATTTCATGCCTGATGAAACGGTGGTCGCCGGCATCAGAAAAAACATCGAAGCCTATGAGGCCGGACGGGCCTCGGCCTACCGTCAGGTACGCTGGCGGGTGCCGGTGTTTCTCGGGCTGTTGCTGGTCTTTGTCGTGCTGGTGGCCTGGTTGTTCAACAAGGTCGCCGACTTCAACGAGCAGTGGTTCTCGACACCGCATGTGTTCCTCTATGTCGGCGCTTTCTTCGCGGCGCTGCTGCTTTACTTCCTGGCGATCAGGCCGGCGACGCGGCTGCAGCAATCGTTCCGCGACACGCTGCTGCCGATCATCTTCGGCTTCATCCGGGATGTCCGCTATCAGCACGGCGTGACGCCGAACTCCTTCGACCGACTGCCGCGCGCTGTGGTCGGCGCCTTCAACCGGCAGAGCTTCGACGACATCGTGTCCGGCCGTTACGAAGAGTTTCCGTTCGAGCTTTACGAGGCGGAGCTGCGCCAGGGCACGGGCAAAGGCTCATCGACGGCCTTCAAGGGCGTCATCGTCGCCTTCGAGACGATCGCGCCGTTCCCCGGCACGTTGGTGGCGACGCGCCGCAGCAACGCGGTCGTCGGTTTCTTCCGCGGCATCTTCGCCGGCAAGATGGAGGAAATATCGAGCGGCGATCCCTTGCTCGATGGCGACTATGAATTCCGTACCGATAATGTCGCCGCCGCGCAGCCGCTGGTCAGTGGCCGGTTGGTGCAGGCGCTGAAATGGCTGCAGGAGACATGGCGCGATGACCCGGCGCGGGTGGCGCTCAACGGCAGCGACGGTTTCCTGCTTTTGCCGCAGCCGAAGAATTTTTTCGAACTGCCCGCGATTTCCGTGCCGCTCGACTACACCAGCCATATCGCGCCGATGATCGCCGATATGGGCGCAATCCTGGCGACGGCAGCACTGGTGCGCAAGATCGGCGCTACGGATGGCGAGGTTCAGCCAGGCTGAGGCGTTCTAGGAATCCGTTCGCCACTCAGCGCCAGGCAACCAGGATCAGGCTCATCAGCACGATCTTGACCAGCGCGTCGGCGGTATGGATGGCATAGAGTTGCCAGGAATAGCCCTCGTGAATGACGGCGCCGAGAATGGCCATCGCCTGGAACCCGACCCACAAGGCAAAAGCGAGCAGCAGCGCGCCGGTGAAGCTGGTGATGTCGAGCCGGGCAAGGAAACCGGCGAGTATGGCGGCGACGACCAGGCAGCGGCCGAACTCGGCGGCCATTTCCCACACGGGCGGCCGCATGTCGGCCATCGCAGCCTGATCGATGCCGCGCAGCGACAAATATTGGTTGCCGAACAAGACACTGTACCAGAGCGCTCCCTGGATGAGTGCGGCGGCAGCGGCGGCAATGACAGCAAGATAGTTTATTTCGGCCATGACGGTCTCCCTGGGGTTGATGTCCCAAGGACGGGCAACACCGTGCCATCCCGACAGCGTCCGCGACTTTTCGCCAACAAGTCGCGCCGATCGAGTGCCAATATGACTCATGCTTATTCTCCCCGGCCTTGCTCCATGCCATCAAGATGGCGGGGGAGGAGAGGAGCAGCCATGCGGATGACAATGACGGCGGCACTTGCATTTGTCGCGCTCTGCGCCGCGCCGACGCTGGCGGAAGATCTGAAGGCCTTCAAGCTGACGATAGACGGGGTGGCGGTCGATATCGATCCCGGCGAGAGCGTCGACGTCACATTACCGGGTGGCAAGGCTGCGAAGGTGACACTCGAGCGCAACGACTTCGCCACCTTCTCCGGCGACAATTTCTCATTCGTGCATCCGAGCGGCATCTCGATCAGCAAAAGCGATCTCGGCGATGACATCACCCAGTATCTGATGGCTTCCGCGGTGGGGACGGTCGTGATCGTGCAGGAATATGGCGCAATGAACCCGGTGTCGCTCAATCAGCTGATGCTACAGGAGATGACCAAGGAGGCCGTGCAGGCCGGCGCCACGCTGACGCAGAAGCCGACGACGCGCAAGCTCTCCGATGGCAAGGAATTGACCGGCATTCGCGCCACGGTGAAGTCGCGCACCGACACAGACAATTACGAGATTGTCGCCTTCGGCACTGCCGACCAGGGCCTGTTGATGATCACTCGCATCGATGGCGAAAGTGAAGCTGCCGAGGCATCGCTGCTCGACAAATTCTGGGAAAGTCTCGATATCAAACTGTGAACGGCGTGCCGCTCACAGTCCGCTCGGCACCAGCCCTGCCAGCCAGTTCGCCGACCGCTTGGCCATGCCGACCGTTGCCGATGCGGCGCGGCCGAGGTCGGTCTTGACCACGGCATAGCCGTTTTTGGTGCGGTAGAGCACGGCGCGGCCGCCATCGACCGCCGCCTCGTAGGCGACGGGCCTGGCGGCTTCAGTCTCTATCGCGGTTGCCGTCGCGCCGACGGAAACGCTCGGCCGGTGGCTGAGTTCGGGCGGCAGCGGGTCAGACACGACCCGGCTTGGCGCCGTCAGTTCGGGCTTCGACGCGGTGGCGGCGAGCTGCGAACTGGACGACGAGCCCTGTGTGCGGCAGATGCCTGAGACCAGCGGATAGTTGAAATTCTTCTGGCGCAGCATCTGGCTTTTCATCGCCGCTTCGCAGTCGGCGACGGTCGCCCACTTCGCCGGCGTCTCGCCGATATATTCGCAAAGCTTGGCGTCGCAGTCGCAGCCTACGATGGTCATGGCGACAAGGGCGGTCTTGATCACGGTCTTGTCCTTCGAATGCCCCCCGGCAGCCGGCCCTTCCATCGCGCGCGAACAAGGCGGGATTTTGGCCGTGGTCGCGAAACGAGCCGGGCGATACGTTTTCGAGGATGGCCCACTATAAATGGGGTTTCGGAACGCCTGGGAGCAGATAGGGGCCGGCGTTGGTCATATGCGAAAGAAGGCCGAAATAAATCTTATCGGTCATAGCAACGACAACTGTTTATTGGCGCGGTTTTCTATTACGATACTGGCGGGGCGATACAACAACATCGGAGGGGTTACCATGGGAAGAATTGTCCGGTCCGCGGTGGTGTCAAAAGGCGATCCGGTGCTTGAGGGCGTTGCAGAAGACGACGAAGGCGGGCAGAACGGTCAAGGCGAAACGGACTCGAAAGAAGGCGACGGCTATCTCGACCGGGTGGCAAAATATGTGCCCGCCGAAGTCGTGGCATTCTTCATCTTCGTCAATTCCATCCTGGTCAATGCCACCGAGCAGCCGGTTGCCAAGGCGCTAACCGAGGGGGTAGCCGAAGAGGCCAAAGGCAATCCTGGAAACATCCCAGCTAAAGTGCAGGCAGCCATCGAGAAGATTGAAATGGCCGGCATTAGCGTCTGGACGATTTCCTGGATCATGCTGATTGTCGCGCTGGCAATGACGCCGGTCTATCTGAAATCGGTGAGCGATGCCGCCGACAATGCGGAGGCCCCCGGCGCCAACATCGTCATGTCGATGCTCGCCTTTCCGTTCTGGGCGTATGCCGTCAACGCTCTTGCCTTCAGGCCATGGCATGACGGTGCGCTGGCCAGCATCATGCTGGCGACCTTCACGCTCATCAGCGGCGCCATACGGCCGGAATATATAAATGCTGGCCTTAATTTGATCCCGGGCATCGGCCCGAAGAAATGAGCTTGGCGCGCTGGCAGGCCGGGCCGCGGTGCGGGCGCGGCCGTCAGTAGTCGTAGACCTGTTCCAGCCTGGCGCCCGCTTCGAACAGCGCCGGCAGCACGATGTGCAGCTTGCGCACGGCGACGATCAGCCCGGTGCGTCGTGTGGCCGGGTCGACTGGAATCGCTTGGCTGAACAGCACGCGGCTGCCTTCAGGCGGAGCGAAATCTGCCGCTGAAAGCACGCTGAGCATGATCTCGTCATTGCCGCCGATCTCGACAAAGGACACGCTTTTGTCGATTAGGCGCGGGATCATGTCGGTGAATGGCTGCCCGCGCCTGGTGATGAAGATGGTGCCGTCAACGCCGTAGTCGCGCTCCAGCAAAGTATCGGCTTCTTGCCGCGTCGCTTCGCCGACCGGACCCTTGGCCCAGACATGGATGTCGAGCAAAGCGGGGTCGGAAGGGGTGGCGAGGAGGCCGGTCAGCCAGGCAGAGCCCTGCTTGACCGTGTCGGCAAGGCCGAAGGCCAGCTTGCGCTCGCTGCTGCGCACTGTGCTGTCGCCGGGAGCCGGCTGCACGGCAAACAAATCGGCGCGCTTTTCGGCATAGGGGAACTGGTACCACGGCGTCCCGGCGATAAAGCCGGCGTAGTCGGCGGCTGCTTTGGCTTGGTGGATATCGGCGGCGGTTCGCTTGCCGGCGGCGGCCTCGGTGATACGGCCGACCGTGTTCTCGTAGGCCCATTGCAGGGCGTAGCCGAGCGTATAGAAGGTGCCGGTGACGAGCGGCATCAGCTGGTCGTCATAGTTGAATGTCGCGGCGGAGCTGGCTCGCAGGATCGCGGCGTTGTCCTGCCAGTAGCCGCCGATATAGGACCAATAGGGGAAGCCGCTGGGCTGGTCCTTGGCGACGAAGCCGGCATAGTCGCGAGCGGCATGGACGGGAGCCCAATCGGGATAGGCGAGGAAGGTCGCTTGCTGCGGCCGCTGGTAGGCTGGAATCTCGCGGCGAACCTTGTCGGCCAGCGCCTTGGGTGGGGCGCCTTCGGCGGCGCCGGCAAGCGGTTCCGGCGACGATGTCATCAGGAAGCCATAGGCGAGGCCGGCGATCGGGGTCAGAACGGCGATGACGACCAGCCAGAGGATGGTCTTGACGAGGCGCTTCAGCAAGCGGAGCAGGACCATGGCCGGTCAGGCCGCTGCAGGCCGGCAGCGTCGGTGCGGAATGCAGGTGGCGGCCGGCTTCCGGATCAGCGTCATGAAGTATCCCCCTTCAAACGACATTGAACGTTAGCCGATTTTGCAGCGAGTCGCAGCCCCACCGAAAAGAGCATTTTGGGGAGCCCAAAAGACAGTCGGCGCCGGGATTTCTCCCAGCGCCTCCCTGTCAGATCAGGACACGGTCGCGGCAGCAACTTCCGTAAAGTCGTCGCGCCATGCCGGCCTTGATTTTGACGGTCCTGCCAGTCACCACCCGAGGGCGATGCCCGTTCCAGACCACGCCGTTCTCCACCCTTGCGAGCTTCGTCCAGCGCGCCATCGAAGGTTTTTGCCGTCCTTCATGGCAGCATCGGTCCGCCGTTGGCGTTCGCACGCTTTCCGCGGTCCCGTAGGTCTCGGCATCCGTCCCTTGAACAGGCAAGCCTGCTCTCGCTTCGGGCCGTACGGGCCTCAGGAAATCCGCCTTTTCGCTTTGCCTTTCGGCGTGGCGATCGGTAGCCGCCTGAGATGGGTTAAACCTACGCCGGGTAAGGGTTTCGGGGAATAGGCGCGGGCCTGTGGATAACGGGATTATCGGGGATCATTTGCCACGAACCCCGGAATTCCGGCATCAACTGCCTTAGACAGCCTGCCCGCTTTCGACACTTCAATCGGCTACGCCCCTTGCTCCGCCGGCTGTCGCGGGTTTGAATGCCGGCAAAGCATCGAGCCTATCGGCTCGATGCGGGGAGGGCGTGCATTGAAAGTCGGGGTGGTGCTTAATCCGATTGCCGGTGGCGGCCGGCTGAAGCGGCATTGGCCGGAGGTCGCCGCATCGCTGAAACAGCATTTCGGTGACTTCGAGTTGCGTGAAACGCAGGCCGAGGGCGACGCCGAACGTTTGGCGCTCGACCTCGCCGCCAGCGGTTTCGATCTGGTTATCGCTGCCGGTGGCGACGGCACCGCCAGCGAGGTGGCCGACGGCTTGTTGCAGGCATTCGATGAGAGTGGCCGGTCAACCGAGCTTGGCCTCTTGCCCTGCGGCACCGGCATCGATTTCGCCCGCGGGCTCGGCCTGCCGAAAGAGGTGGACGCGGTGCTGAAGCGGATCGCGGAGGCCAAGGCGCGCAAGGTCGATGCCGGACGCGTCTGCTACATCGACGATCACGGCGCACTGGCCAGCCGCCACTTCATCAACATCGCCAGCCTCGGTCTGTCCGGCGCCACCGACCGCGCCGTCAATGCCGACAAGCGCAAGGGCAAGATGTCGGCCAAGGCGCTGTTCCTGTGGCGCACCGTGGTCGAGTTCGTCCGCTACCGTTTTCAGGATGTCCGGATCACCGTCGACGACGGCACGCCGGTCGAGGCGCGCATGGCGCTGGTGGCGGTGGCCAATGGCAAATTCTTCGGCGGCGGCATGATGATCGCACCGGACGCGGAATTGGACGATGGCCAGTTCGATATCGTCATATTGCGTGCAGCCGGCAAGCTGAGGCTGATCTGGGATATCCGCCTTCTCTATGGCGGTCGGCACCGCAACCATCCGGCCATCACCATATTGCGTGGCCGGAAAGTGGTGGTCGAACCTATCGGCGATGTCGAGAAGAATGGCGCGCTGGTCGATATCGACGGCGAGTCGCCCGGACGGATACCGGCGACCTTCGAGATCCTGCCCGGAGCGCTGACGCTGAGATATTGAATCAAGGCGTTGAGGGATTGATTCAGGTGGTTTGAGTAGCGATTCCGGCGAACCGGCCAATGGCCTGAAATCGCAGGACATATTACCCGCCTTAGATTTCCAGTTTGGCCGGAAAACCGGGCGCGCGCAGATCCATGTCGACGGCATCCTCGAGCAGTTTGACGATCTGGGTCGACCAGGCGCCGCCGCCATATTCCTGTTTGCCCATCAGGAAAATCTCACTCACAAGCGGCGCCAGTTGGAGTGGCAGTCTGAATTCCCTGCCCATTGCAAGCGCGAAGCCGAGGTCCTTCAGCGCCAGGTCCATAGTGAAGCCAATGTCGTAGGAGCCGTTGAGGATGAGCTGGCTTTCGGTCTCGTGGACGAAGCTGTTGCCGGAGGACGCCACGATTGCGTGGTAGGATTGCGCGAGGTCGAGGCCACCTTGTTTGGCCAGCATCAGCGCTTCGCCGGCGGCGACGAGATGGATGAAGGCCAGCATATTGGTGATCACCTTGATCACCGCCGCCGAGCCGACCGGACCCATCAGGAACGACTTTGCGCACATCGCTTCGATCGCTGGCCGATGCCGCTCGTAAAGCGCCGCATCGCCGCCGACCAACGCTGTGATCTTGCCGACCGCGGCCAGATGCACCCCGCCGGTGACTGGACACTCTAGCGTTTCGATGCCCTTGGCCGAAGCGAGGGCTGCGAGCCGCAGAATCTCGTCGCGGCCATTGGTCGACATCTCGATCCAGGTGCCGCCCTTGGACAGTCCTTCGAGCAATCCACCGGGACCAGCCAACACCGCTTCACTGACCTTGGGCGAGGGCAGGCATGTGATGGCGTTGCCGGCTAGCGCTGCCGCTTCAGCCGGGCTGTTCGCGGCGGTGGCGCCGAGCGCAACCAGGCGCTCGACGGCGGCGGGATCGCGGTCGAAGACAGTGACGGCAAAGCCATTGCGAAGCAGGGTGGCGGCAAGGTTGCCGCCGAGATGGCCAAGGCCGATGAAGGCGTAGCGCTCGCTCATGGCATCAACGGCGTCTGCATCATCTGCAGATGCAAATCCTTGCCGGTGTAGGGATGGGCATCGCAGACCGCCTCGTTCAGCTCGACACCAAGGCCGGGCTCTTTCGAGGGGATGACATTGCCGTCCTGCCACTCGATCTTCTTCTTCAACAGCGTGGCATGGAAACCATCCCACTGCTTCAGCGATTCCAGGATGAGGAAGTTCGGCAGCGTCACCGCCAGCTGGATGTTGGCGGCGCCGACGATCGGCCCGCAATAGCAGTGCGGCGCGATCTGGATGTGATAGGCCTCGGCCATGGCGGCGATCTTCTTGGTTTCGAGGATGCCGCCGGAGCGGCCGAGATCCGGCTGCAGGATGGTGGCCGCGCGGTTCTCGATGATGCGGGCGAATTCGAATTTGGTCGTCAGCCGCTCGCCGGTGGCGATCGGGATCGACGTGCCGCGCGCGACCTGCGCCATCACTTCGGGCATGTCGGGTGGCACCGGCTCTTCGAACCATAGCGGATCGTAAGGCTCAATGGCGCGCGCCATGCGCAGTGCGCCCGATGCGGTGAACTGGCCATGCGTGCCGAACAAAATGTCAGCGCGATTGCCGACGGCTTCGCGGATCGCCTTGACCATGCGGGTGGAGACATCGATGTCGATGAGGCGTGGCTGGTGGCCGTCGAAAGCGGTGTAGGGACCGGCCGGGTCGAGTTTGACGGCGTTAAAACCCTGCTCGACATATTCGAGCGCGCAGGCCGCCGCCATTTCGGGGTCGTTGTAGACGTTCCTGCCGTCGGGCGCGTCCTCGGAATGGACGCTGCCGGTGTGCGGATAGAGATAGGTGTAGGAGCGAAGCGTCTCGTGCACCTGGCCGCCGAGCAGTTTGTAGACCGGCTTGTTGGCTTCCTTGCCGACAATGTCCCAGCAGGCCATTTCGAGCGCCGAGAAACAGCCCATGCCGGTCACGTCAGGCCGCTGGGTGAAGCCGGAGGAATAGGCGCGACGGAAGAAGGTCTCGATGTCGTGCGGATCGTGGCCGATCAGATAGCGCTCGGCCATGTCCTCGACGAGCTTCGCCGTAATGTGGGCGGAAAAGGTGGCGTTGTAGGCTTCGCCATAGCCGACGACGCCGCCATCGGTGGTCAGTTTGACGAAGATGAAATACTTGCCGCCGATGCCGGGCGGCGGATTGCCGACAACCCAGGTCTTGACGTCGGTGATCTTCATTTTTGGTCCTCCAGAACCAGTTCGGCGCCCTTCCATCCGGTCATGATGGAAGCGGCGTTGGTGTTGCCGGTGATGTTGGCCGGAAAGATCGAGGCGTCGATGACGCGCAGGCCTTCGAGCCCGTGCACTTTCAGGCGCGGATCGACGACAGCGCCTTCGGCATCGGGGCCCATGCGACAGGTCGAGACAGGGTGATAGACAGTGCCCGAGCGCTTCCTGAAATCCGTGATCAGGTCCGCATCCGACCGGATCGACGGGCCGGGCAAAACCTCTTCAGCGATGATCTCGGCCATGGCAGGCATCGAGGCGATCTTGCGCACGAACTTTACCGCCGCCAGCATCTCGTCGACATCGGCATTGGTCGAATAGGCGTTGGCGACGATCTTGGGGTAGTCGCGTGGATTGCTGGAGCGGATCATGATCTCGCCGCGGCTCGACGGGCGGCAGTTGGACAGGCCGATGGAAAAGCCCGGCCACGGGTCCGGCGTCAGGATCGGCCGCTCGCCGCTCTTCGGGATGACGGTCGAGAAGGCCTGGAAATAGAGCTGCATGTTTGGGCGTGAAAATGCCGGGTCGGTGCGGAAGAAGCCGCCACCATGGTTCATCGACAGAGACAGCGGACCGGAACGGGTCAGGATGTACTGCATGCCAACCAGCAGCTTGCCCCACCAGGGCCGCAGGATCTGGTTGAGCGTCGGCACCTTGCCCTTGAAAGTGTAGTTGATGCCGACATGGTCCTGCAGATGCGCGCCGACATTCTCGTTGGCGTGGACGACCGGGATGCCCAGCCCCTTGAGCAGCGCCGAGGGGCCAACGCCGGACAATTGAAGCAGCTGCGGCGAGTTGATCGAACCGGCGGAGAGGATGACTTCGCGGCCCGCCCGCGCCGTCTTCGTCTCGCCGTTCTGCAGATACTCGATGCCGACGGCGCGCTTGCCCTCGAACAGAATTCTGGTCGCCAGCGCATTCGTCTCAACGCGAACATTCTTTCGCTTCATCGCCGGGCGCAGGAAGGCGCGCGCGGCCGACATGCGGCGGCCACCCTTGGTCGAGATCTGGTAGGTGCCGACGCCTTCCTGGGCGGCGCCGTTGAAATCCGGGTTGAGCGGCAGGCCGGCCTGCTGG
The DNA here is from genome assembly GCA_900472295.1 of Hyphomicrobiales bacterium. Classification (GTDB taxonomy): domain Bacteria; phylum Pseudomonadota; class Alphaproteobacteria; order Rhizobiales; family Rhizobiaceae; genus Mesorhizobium. The sequence goes on from UCIA01000005.1 coordinate 15,535, forward strand.
CCGGCAGCGAGATAGCGCCTGGTCAACGGATGGACGGCGCTCGTTGTGTCGGTGATATGCAGCGGCCCGCCGGTGCCGCGCCATGCATCGGCGCCGGCCTCATTGTCCTCGAGCGCCTTGAAGCTCGGCAGCAGATCGTCATAGCCCCAGCCGGGGTTGCCGGCATCGCGCCAGTCGTCGAAATCCTCGCGCGCGCCCCGGATCCAGACCATGGCGTTGATCGAGCTCGAACCGCCAAGCAGCTTGCCGCGCGGCCAATGGTCGACATTGCCGCCAAGGCCCGGGTCCGGCTCCGGCTTGTAGTTCCAGTTGACCGCCGGATCGAAGAAAGTCTTGCCGTAGCCGAGCGGCATCTGGACATAGAAGCGGCGGTCGGTGCCGCCGGCTTCCAGCACCAGCACGGAAAAGCGGCCTGAAGCCGACAGTCTGTCGGCGAGAACCGAGCCGGCCGAGCCGGAGCCGACGATGATGAAATCATAGGTCTGCATGATTGGTGTTGGCGGCTCCGCAAAACTGGCTGCAGCCTATCCGCGACGGGTCCGCAACGTCGCCGCGCCTTCCGGCATGCGTTGTGAAAAATGCGACTGGGAGACGCCTGGTTCGGAAATGCCAACAGGGAAACGACATCGCGTTGACCTCCGGGGTCCATGTCGCTACGGGATCGGTGTAGTCGCTTCAGGGGGATTTGGCGGATGGTGCATTACGCGGACGGACGGCCGATCGGCGATCTGACCTTGCGCACGCTCGCCATGCCGGCCGATGCCAATGCGGCCGGCGACATTTTTGGCGGCTGGGTGATGGCGCAGATGGACCTTGCCTGCGGTATCCGTGCCGCCGAGCGCGCCAAGGGCCGGGTGGTCACGGCGGCGGTCAAGGAGATGTCCTTCGCCAAGGCGATGAAGATCGGCGACACACTTTGCATCTACACGCATGTCGAGCGCGTCGGCCGCACCTCGATGACGCTCAAGGTGGAAGCCTGGGCGCAACGCTACCTCTCCGATCTGATGGAGAAGGTCACCCATGCCGATTTCGTCATGGTGGCGCTGGACGGCGACAGCAAGCCGAAGCCGATACCGCCGGAAAGCTGACACAGCCGTCCTGCCAGGCTTGTGCTTTTGTAACATCCCCCGCGCGGGCGATGCGCTACGCGACATCTGACGGTTGCCTTCACATCCGATTCTGCTGACGGCGGAGGAAGAAGACAATGCGTCAACATATGCTGAACGGCTGGCTCGTGGCCGCCCTTGTCGGGTGATCTGCCTGCTGGGCACGACTGCCTATACCGAGATCAGAAAGGAACTTCCGAGCGTCGCCTGCAAGCAAGACCGGACAGTCGGCGATCAGCGGACTGTCCGGCGGACTGCAAGCGTCGAGACGTGCGGCGCGATGTGTTGCAGCAACCCTGCGCCAAAGGCCTGAGGGACAGTCAGCGGAAGACTCTGGTTACCAAAAACGATGATGCGCCGGCGAACGAAACGCGTCAGCCGGACTGTCACGGCGGGACCGCAGACGCAGGGTGAGCCCTGGTAAATCCGAGCGGTGTGTCTTCTGAAGGAAACCCTTGCGCTGCAAAGGTTTCAGGCGTGCACGCCGTCGAATTTTTCGCGCGCCGCTTTGACCCGTGTGGTGTTCTTGCGTGCCCATTCGCCGAGCGCGCCGACCGGGACCAGCAGCTCATGGCCGAGCTCGGTCAGCTCATAGTCGACACGCGGCGGGATGGTCGGGAATACGGTTCGGATGACGAAGCCGTCGCGCTCCAGGCCGCGCAAAGTGGTGGTCAGCATCTTCTGGGAAATGCCGCCGACAGCGGCGCGCAATTCATTGAAACGCAGTGGTCCGCCACCCAGTTTTCCGACGACCAAAACCGTCCATTTGTCGCCGACGCGCTGCAGGATTTCCGAGACGGCGCGGCAGTCTTCGGTGTTGTGCGGGTGCCTCAGTAACAAAACGGTGCCTCCTTGCGCAGCGGTTTGACAGTATCTCATATAGCGCCGGTATCCAAACGATACCAGCTTTACTTATATGGAGAGCCCGATGTCCAAGCCCAAAATCGCCATCGTCGTCGGTTCGACACGCGCCGCGCGTTTCGCCGATGTGCCCGCCCAGTGGATCGCCAAGATTGCAAAGTCTCACGCCGACATCGACGTCGAGATCGTCGACCTGCGCGACTGGCCGCTGCCTTTCTTCGACGAGGTTGCATCGTCCGCCTGGGCGCCGTCGCAGAACGAAGTCGCCCAGCGCTGGCAGAAGAAGGTCGCCGAATTCGACGGCTTCATCTTCACCGCCGCCGAATACAATCACGGCCCGACGGCCGTGCTGAAGAACGCCATCGACTACGCCGCCAATGAATGGAACAAGAAGCCGGCCGGTTTCGTCGGCTACGGCAGCGTCGGCGGCTCGCGTGCGGTCGAACACCTTCGCCTGGCCGCGGTCGAATTGCAGATGGCGCCGGTCAAGTCGGCCGTCCACATTGCCTGGGGCGATTTCCTGGCCGTGCGTCAGGGCGAGAAGAAGCTTGAGGACATCGAGCATCTGAACCAGGCGGCGACTGCGCTGGTCAACGACGTTGCCTGGTGGGCTCGCGTGCTCAAGGCGGCTCGCGCCGCCGACGCGATTGCCGGCGAAGCGCAGGCAGCCTGAGCGATCCTCCCAAGGAAGCATCTTCCCGAAGGGCGGCGCTTGCGCCGCCCTTTTTCATTTCTGCGGGCGCGCCCTGCCGTGGCCGGGCGATGCAGTCGGCGAGATGCTGCCTGTCACAGCCAGCCGCCAGAAAAGCCGGCTCGACGTAGCCCGGTGGTGATGGCCGGCACGCGGCGCATCAGCCGCCACAGGAAATCCGAGCGGTAGTTCTCGATCATAAGGGCGATCGGCCCCTGATTGATGCCGACATGGTCCGGCGAGACCCAGCCGCAGGCGCGGCCGTCTGCGGCGGCGATGGTCGGATTGAAGCTTGCAACGAAGCCGTAGGGGTTGCCTGCGTAAAGGTCCATCGCGTGGAAATGGCGCAGTGCCGGCAGCACGATTTCCGGCGCGAAGGGCAAGGAAGCGATCGCCGCCCATGGCGACAGCGTGCCGTCGTCGGGGCCAAACGGCGCGCCGCGTGCGAGATAACCGTAGAAGCGGCGCCCATCGACCGTCATTTCACGCTTGATCGGGCCTGGCCCGTCGCTGGCTGTGACGCCCCAGCAATTCTCGCCATAGCCGGCAAATCCCTTCGGATTGCGGATGGCGTAGTCGCGTTGCAGGTAAGTCGCCTGGCGGCTGTTTTCGAAATAGTCGCTATCGTGCCCCTGCATGAACGCATCGCGGATGCCGCGAAAGTCGATCCAGATATGGGAGAACTGGTGGATGAAAAGTGGGCCGGCATAGACCAACTCGCGGCCGTAGATTTTCTTCCACTTGTAGCTGGACAGCCAGGCTGCATAGCTCTCGGGCGGCAGCGGATGGGTCGGCGAGCCGAGGCCCAGCACGTAGAGGATCAGCGCCTCGTCAAATCCTTCCCAGCGATAGCGCAGGAAGCCTTTCTCGGGTCGCCAGCCATGGGTGACGGTGGCGCCGCCATTCTGTGCCCAGCGCCAGTCGGCGCGGCGGTAGAGCGCATCGGCCAGTTGGCGGATTTCCTGTTCGGCTTCATCGTCCTGGTCGAAATAAGCGCCGGCGGCCAGGACGCCGGCCAGCAGCAGCGCGGTATCGACCGTGGACAGCTCGCACTTCCAGACGCGGCGGCCGGTCTTCATGTCGAGGAAATGATAGTAGAAGCCCTTGTAGCCGGTGGCATCGGGCTCCGGCCCGTGCGGAGCGTTCCAGAAGAAGCGCAGGGTGGTAAGTGTCCGCTCGACTGCTGCCGCGCGCTTCATGAACCCGCGCTCGACGCCAACAGGATAGGACGACAAAGCCAGCCCGACGGCGGCTATGCTGGCGGGTGACGTCTGCGTGTTGCGGTCGGCGACCAGGCCGTTTTCAGGGTTGGCCTCGTTGAGAAAATATTCGAAGGACAGGCGCTGGATGTCCTGGAGAAGCTCGTCGTTAAGGGCGTGTTCGTTCGATGCATCCATGGCCATCGATATAGAGGCTTTGGCGGCGTTTGCCATTCTTCCGGCGGATCAATCAACGGTGAGGATGGCGAAAGCCGCGCCCAGGGAGGCCATGTCCGGCCTACCACTTCACCTTGAAGCCGACCGAGCCGCCGACGGCGTAGCTGTCGCCGAAATCCTCCAGGCTCGAGCGCGCCAGCAACTCGCCATGGACGGCGTAACGGTCATCGGCCCAGCTCAGCGAGCCGCCGAGACCGATCCCGCCCCACAGCGCCTGCGTCTCGGTGGTGAGCCTTGTGGCCGACACATCGACATCGGAGCCGTCGAGAACATCGTAATAGAGGTTGGCGATGCCATAGACATGCGAGCGGCTCGACTGGCCGGCTCTGTCCTTCCACTCGCTGTCATAGTCGGCCGACAGGCCGAGGCGGCCGACCAGGCTGTCGCTGCCGGAATTGGAAACGACGGCTCCATAGGGGTCGGTGAAGGTGTCGTAGTCGACCGAGGCATAGCTGAGCTGCGCCTGCGGCGTTAGCGACCAGTTGCCCCTAAGCGCGATCTTGCGCCCGGCCTCGATGCCGAGGCTGTAGCCGAAGCCGTTATTGCCGTCCGTGAGCCGGCGGCCGAGCGTCGCGGAATCGAGATCGCTGTCGAACCAGGTCAGCTGTGCCTGGGTGTCGATATAGAGGCCGCTCTTGCCGTACCAGGTCAGCGTACCGCCGACGCCATAGCCGGTCGCCTCGATCGAGCCTGCGCCGAACGCCGAGGAGACGTCCGACTTCACCGTGCCGTAGTGAACGGTCACGCCGCCGATCACGACGCCGGCTGCCGTTTCGGAGAGCAGGACATCGAGACCGGCCTGCAGCTTCCAAAGATCGGCGTCATAGTCGGTTCCGGTCGTGCTTGTGCCGGGATCGAACTCGCTGTGCGCGGCCTCGATGCGGCCCCAGATCGGGTTGCCGGACTCGACGCCGCCACCCGCACCCGATTGCGGCGCCCATGATCGGTTGCCGATGCGTTGCTGCAGCGTGCCGAGCTGGTTGAAGCTCTGCAGCACGCCGGCATAGGCCTCGTAGATCGGCACGCTGGGCGCATAGAGCGGCGATGTCGGACCGCCGGGATCGACGGGATCGATCAGCGCCGAGCGCAGATACCAGTCGCCGTCGGCCGGCGTCGAGATGCCGTTCTGGTAGAGCCGGTAGGCATAGGCGCCGGCGACCACGGCCTGGTCGCCCTCGTAGACATAATCGCCCTGCAGGTTGAACGTACCGGCCGAGGTGCCGCCGACATCGACGATTTTGATGCCATCCGTGGTCTGCGCCCCACTGCCGCCGAGAGCGATCACCCTGACATTGGTGGTGCCGGATGTGTTGCCGGTGATGACGAGCTTGTCGGCGGGGGAGGTGTCGCCATCAAGCATGGCCTCGATCTCCAGCGTGCCGCCGGCGCCGACATAGTTGCCATTGACCGTCAGCGTGCCGATCGAATTGCCGGGTGCGATGACGCCGCCGGCTTGGAGCGTTGTGGCGCCCACCATGCCGTTGCCGCCCAGCGCGCCGCCACCAAGAACAGTCACCGTGGAGCTGGCCAGCGAGCCGTTCACCGAAAGCTTGCCGGCTTGAATTGTCGTCGCGCCGTTGAGGGTGCTGTCGCTGGTCAGGTTGAGGTTGCCGAGGCCCGTCTTGATGAGCGAGCCGCTGCCATTGATGGCGGCGGCAAAAATGGCGTCGACCGGCTGGTCGAAGACGAGCACGGCATTGTCGAGGATGTCACCAGTGCCAAAGCTCGACGCCTGGCCGATCAGCCTGCCGGCGGCAATCGTGGTGCCGCCGCTGTAGCTGTTGGCGCCGGAGAGTGTCGTGCTGCCCGAGCCCTGCTGCACCACCGCGCCGCTGCCGGAGATGGCGCCGGCAAGGGTCATGTCGTTGGAGCGGTCGAAGGCGAGCGTGCCATTGTTGACGACGTTGCCTGATATCGAGCCGGTCGTGCCGCTATTGCCGAGCTGAAGCGTGCCGGCCGAGATGGTGGTGCCGCCGCTGTAGCTGTTGTCACCGGTCAGGATCAGCGTGCCCGCGCCAAGCTTGCTCAGCGGCCCGCCGCCCGTCAGCGCCTGGCTGACGGTGAAACTATTGGCGGCATCGACGATGTCGAAGCCGCCGCCGGAAGGCCCCAAGTCGATCGCGCGGGATGTGCCGGTGAAACTGGTGCCGGTCACCTGCAGCACGCCGCCATTGAAGGTCAGACCGCCCGCCGCATCGCCGAGATTGTTGTCGGCCGACACCGAAAGGACGCCGGCGGAGATCGTCGTGCCGCCGCTATAGGTGTTGGCGCCGGTTAGTATCGTGGTGCCGGTGCCGACCTGGTTCACCGCGCCGGTGCCGGAGATCGTGCCGGCAAAGGTGGAGATGTCGGAACGGTCGAACGCAAGCGTGGCGTTGTTGGTGATGTCGCCGATGATCGATCCGCTGGTGCCGCCATCACCAATTTGCAGCGTGCCCTGCGAGATCGTCCAGTTGGTGGTGGCCGTGCCGGCGCCGGTTAATGTCCAGGTGCTTGTGCCGGTCTTCTCGAAAAGGTCGAACTGCCGGTATTGCGCGGCTTCGCCGATCGACGAAACGTCGAAGCTGCTGTCGATGGAGCCGCCGAGCCGCAGCGTATCGTTGGTGCTCACATCGCCGGCAAGCACATTGCCGATGATCTGCGAGCCGGCCTGAAGCTCCAGCGTTGATTTGGAGCCGGCGTTGTTGGCGAAAAGGATGGCGGTGGTCGAGCCGGCGCCGGCGCGGATCGTGCCGCTGTTGACGACGGTGACATTCCAGACCGAGTTTGTATCACGACCGATCGCCGCCGCGCCGTTGCCGCCTTCCAACGTACCGTAGTTGGTTATCGAGATGCCGACCCCGCGGCTGCGGACGGCGAAGCCTCCGGTTCCGACCCCGGTCAGGTCCGAACCGCCGCGGATCGTGCCGTAGTTGACGAGGGTAGCGGGCTTGGCCGCCGTGCCGGTGAGAAAGACACCCGAGCCGACGAACCCGCCGGCCCCGCTGTTGCCGCCCTGGATGATGCCGCTGGCATTGTTGATGACCGTGGCGCCGCTGTTGAGGATGTTGACGCCGGACATATTGTTGCCGAGGCCGCCGCCCTGTCCGGTTCCGCCCGTGACCGTTCCATTGTTGACGAAGGTCACGACATTGAGCAGCGAAACGCCGAGGCCGCCAGAGCCATTTGTCGCCGTTGTGGAGCCACCCGTGATCGAGCCGTTGTTGACGATCTGCGCGGTGGTGCCGCCGATGGTCGTCACTCCGCTGTCGAAGACCAGCCCGACGCCGGGTGCTGTGGTACCGACCCGGTCGGCGCCGGCGATGGTGCCAGAAAGGGTCACTGTGCCGCTTGTAAGGGTTCCTCCGCTGAACCTGATGTTGCCTGGGTTCAGGCCGACGCCGGTGCCTGACAAGGTAAACCCTTGCGTATCGATCGACAGCGATTTGGTCGGTGTCGGCAGATTGTTCGGGGCCGTCACGTTGAAGCTCTGAGTCATCACGATCGACGAGCTTGGGTCGCCGTCGGCATTGGCTGCGTTGACGGCGGCGGTGAGCTCCGTCTCATTGCTGACCAGATAGGTCGCGGCCGAGGCAACGCCCGGAAGCCAGCAGGCGAGCGCACTGACCCCAGCCAGAAGTGTCCGGCCCCGAATGCGCCGAAGCGCGCCTGCGCTCGCTATCATAGACATGCCTCGCTCGAAATGTGTCGCCAGCCGCATGCCTGGCGGTCTGGGCGGCGTATGCCGACCGAAGCCTCGACATCTTGATTTGGCGGTTGAATCCTAACCTGACTCGCAAATATTAAAAATCGATTTTTTTAACAATTACTATTGGCATGAACTACAGTTTTATATTAGGCGGAGAAATATGAGCTTTTGCTTGAATGCTTCGGCCTTCGACCCCGGGCCGGTTGGCCGCCGCATTCCTGTGCAATGTCACGCCGCAGCCGCCGCCGGGCGGGCGCCAGGCGGCCCTTGGACCGGCACATGGGCGGAGCTGCCATCTGGCCCCGCCGTCTTGCCCTGATATGTCAGGCTGCGATCCATCACATGAGCGGTCCCCGTGAAGTCACCCAGCCTGGCAGGCGTCGTTTCCCCCATGATCCCGGTGCTGGTCTGCGCGCTGGCGATCTGCCTGCTGTCGGCCATGGATGCGGCGATGAAAGTGCTGGTCATCGCCGTCGGCGTCTACAACACGGTGCTGTGGCGCAGCATGCTGGCAACCGTGGTCGCGGGCACGGCCTGGGCGACAGGGCCGCGAACGCTTCCCACGCCTTCCGTGCTCAGGCTGCATGCGCTGCGCGCCGTGGTCGTCGGCATCGTCCTGCTGTCGTTCTTCTGGGGCCTTGCCAGGCTGCCGCTGGCGGACGCGATCGGGCTTAGTTTCGTTGCACCCCTGTTTGCGCTCCTGCTGGCCGCGCTGCTTCTCGGCGAACGCATCCAGCGGCAGGCGATCTGGGCGTCGGCGGCCGGCATCGCCGGCGTCGTTGTCATCATGGCCGGACAGTTCGGGCAGGGCAGCTACTCCGAGGATGCCTTGCTCGGCACGGTAGCGGTGCTCGCATCGACGGTGTTCTACGCCTACAATCTGATCCTGTCGCGCCAACAGGCGCTGGTGGCCAAGCCGGTCGAGATCATGCTGTTCCAGAACCTTTGCGTTGGAGGCGTCCTCGCTCTCGCCGCGCCCTGGCTCGCCGTTGCCCTGCCGGGCAATCTCTGGCTTCCCCTGGCGGCCGTGACGGCGTTGTCGCTTTCCGGCCAGTTTCTGATGAGCTGGTCCTATGCGCGTGCCGAAGCGCAATATCTGATCCCAACCGAGTATTCAGCCTTCATCTGGGCGATCGTCTTCGGCTGGCTGTTCTTCGACGAGGCGGCGACCTGGACCACGCTGGCCGGTGCAGCCCTGATCGTCGCCAGTTGCCTGATCGCCTCGCGCTCCAATCCAAAACTTGCAGAGCCGATCGAAGCCGCGATCTGAGCCTTGACGCTCAGCGTTTTGCTGGCGCCTGAAATACCCCGGTCTCCACCTCATGCATGAAGTGAGCGATGAGGCCCGCGCATTGGCTGTGGTGCGTTTCGAGCAGCATGTGGCCGCTCTCGAAGACATGCATTTCGACGGCGTCGAGGTCGCGGCTATAGGCCATCACTTCATCCACAGCAAAGAAGGCGTCGTGCCGTCCCCACAGCACCAGACAGGCAGGCTGGCGGCCGCGCAGATAGGCCTGGATGGCCGGAAAGCGCGCAATGTGCGAGCCATAGTCGGTGAAGAGTTCGAACTGGATGTCGGTGTTTCCGGGCCGCTCCAGGCGCTCGGTATCGAGATGCCAGCCCTCGGGTGGAAACAGGATTTTCAGGCGCTCGGGAAGACCGCCAATATACTGATTGCGGGTGCCCTCGAAATTCATCCAGTCCGGCAGTTTGGTGCGGTTTTCCTCTGTCGGTTCGGCGAAGAATGCTTTCGGCGCGTCCCAGTCGGGTCCGAGCCCCTCCTCATGCGCATTGGCGTCCTGGACGATCAGGCCGAGGATGCGGTCCGGCTGTCGTGTCGCGATGTGATAGCCGACGGGCGTGCCGAAGTCGGTGATGTAGAGGAAGAACCGCTCGAGGCCGAGGACCTCGGCAAAGGCTTCGATCGTCTTGGCCAGGCTCTCGAATGTGTACGCATATGCATCAGGGGCGGGGGCGGACGAAAAGCCGAAGCCGGGCAGGTCCGGCGCCACCACATAGGCGGTCTCCGCCAGCGGTTCGATGATGTTGCGATAGACGTGCGACGAGGTCGGGTAACCGTGCAGCAGCAGGATTGCCGGCCGATTGGGATCGCCGGCATGACGGTAGAAAATCTTCAGGCCGTCGACATCAATGGTTTCGTGGCGGGTCTTGTAACGATCGCTGCGCATGGTCTTGCTCCCATGTCTGGCGCCACGTTGACGGCGCACTGGCTTTGACACCACATATCCTTATGATAGTGGTTACATCGTGTAACCGTATAATGCAGCTAATGAGGTTATGTTCCATGGCGCATGCGTACACGGAATGGGTGCCGGAGCATTTCATAGGCGGGCATCCCGCCTTGGACCTGTCGAACGCCGTGTTCGACCGGCGCGTGCCGGCAGCCGACAATGAACTGTTCCATTCGGTCGAGGATGTCGCGACCTGGTTCAGCGCCTCGGGGCTTGCCGACGATCGCCAGGCGCAGGCCATAGCCGGGATTGACGATGGGCGGTTCGTCGAACGGGTTCGTGAACTGCGCGAGGCATCATTTCAGGTTTTTGAGCCGATTGCCGATGACAAGCCGTCCGCGGCAGAGGCGCTCGGCGTCCTGTTCTCGCGCGCCGCGAGCCCGCTTGCCGCCGGGGCTATCGCGCTGAACGGCACCAAGCCCGGCCTCACTCTCGCCCAGTGGCGGGACCCGGACGCCGTCACCGCCTTGCTGGCCATGCTGTCGATCGAAGCCTTTTTCACCGTGCCGCGCGACAGGCTGCATTCATGCCCGCGCTGCGGCTGGCTTTTTCTCGACACGTCGCGCGGCGGCAGACGCCGCTGGTGCAGCATGCGCACCTGCGGCAACCGCGAGAAGGTCTCGCGCCACAGGGGGCACACAGAGGTCTAGACTGGGTTAGCGCACCGCCTCACGCTGGCTGCCGGGCAGCCGCGTGGCGATCAGCTTGTCGATGCGGCGGCCGTCGAGGTCGACGACCTCGAAGCGCCAGCCCTGCGCATCGACGCATTCGCCGGTCGCCGGCAAATGGTGCATGTGCGACAGCACATAGCCGGCGACGGTCTCGTAGTCGCGGTTTTCCGGCAGGTCGATGCCAAGAACATCGGCCATCTCGTCGGCCTGCATATAGCCGGCAAGCAGCCACGAGCCGTCCTCGCGCTTGACGGCGTTTTCCTCGTCGCCGGCGTCGAGGTCGGCGCGGAACACGCCGGTGATGGCTTCGAGGATGTCGGCCGGGGTGACGATGCCTTCGAAATGGCCGTATTCGTCATGCACCAGCGCCATCGGCACGTCGGAATCCTTCAGCTTCTGCAGCACGTCCAGCGCGTCGGCCTGGTCATGGACGATGGGCGCTGCGCGCACATGCCGGCGCGGCTCGAGCGCGCGCCCGCCCAGGATCGCGGCCAGCACATCGCGGGTCTGGACAACGCCGATCATGGCGTCGACGCCGCCATCGCCGGCCGGCAGGCGCGAATGCTGGGTCTCCATCAAAAGCTTTCGGATGGCGCTCTCATCGGACTGCAGATTGATCCAGTCGACCTCGGTGCGCGGCGTCATCACCGCGCGCACCGCGCGGTCGCCGAGCCGCATGACGCCGGCGATCATGCGCCGCTCGTCGGATTCGATGGTGCCGTGGTGCTCGGCCTCGGCGACCAGCATCTTGATCTCCTCGTCGGTGACCTTCTCCTCGCTCTCGCCGCGCTGGCCGAGCAGCCACAAAATGGCGCGGCCGGAAAAGTCGAGCAGGAAGACCAGCGGCGCCGAGACCGTGGCAAGGATGGTCATCGCCGGCGCAACCCTGGCGGCAACACGTTCGGGGTCGCGCAGAGCGATCTGCTTGGGCACCAGTTCGCCGACGATCAGCGAGAAATAGGTGATGATGGCAACAACGACGCCGACGCCGAGCGGGTCGGCGACGCTTTCGCGCATGCCGGTCGAAGCCAGGAACACCGACAGCCTGTCGCCCAGCGTGGCGCCGGAAAAGGCACCCGAAAGCACGCCGACCAAAGTGATGCCGATCTGCACCGATGACAGGAATTTGCCGGGATTGGAGCCGAGCGCCAGCGCGCGACCGGCGCCGTGAACATTGCGATCGATCATTGCCATCAGGCGAGCCGGGCGTGACGAGACGATGGCAAGCTCGGACATCGACAGAAGGCCGTTCACACAGATGAGGACGACCACGATAGCGATTTCGACGTATAGCATGAAGGGTCAATAGCATTGCCGCGGGCCGGTGGAAAATAGTCCGTAATGATTTTTGAACAATGACAGCGGCTCAGGGTAATTGCCTGAGCACGCCGACAATGGCCTTGCCGTCGGTGAAATAAGGGTCGCCGCCGCCATTGCGGCCCGTTCGGGTGGCGCCAATGCCCGGCATGTCGCTGGTCGAGATCAATGTATCGGCCGAGGTCAGATCGTTGATCAGGAAATCGCGTTCGGCGTCGATGTCGGGGCCGATGTGATGAGTGATGGCGCCGGTGTCGTGGCTCAGGCCGACGCCGCGGTCGAAGGCCGCCGAGCCGAGCCAGAGCGGGCGGCCGTCGTCGCCGGTTGCATCGGTGCGCCAGAAGCGGACATGATGGCGCCGGTCGGCACTGGCGCCGACCGGTTTTTCGAAGGCGAGATCCTGAGCCCGGCCTTGGAACAGAAGCCGGCTGACCGGCGCGTCGGGATAGGGGCGGTCGAACAACACGCTTTCGCCGATTTCGATCGCGGTCTTCAGCGTCACGGCGTCTGCCGTGTCCCATCCAGCCACGGCAAACGCGTGGACGAGATCCTTTTCGCTGCCGACCAGACCGACATTGATCGGGTCGCCCGGAATGCCTTGTGGCGTATGCGTCACCATCTCGAAGCGCTGGTTACGAAAGTCGCGATCGCGAAAGGCCCAGAATTCGGGTGCTGCGACATAGGCGAGCGCCAGCCAGCCCGCGCAGAGCGCCACCAGCCAGGTCAATACGCGTCGCAGGCTTCGTCGGCTCATGAATGCGGCCCGATCCGTGCGGTATCTGTTGTCTGACAAAACCAGGAAATCAATGGTCAGCGGCGCTCAGCCGTTCTATTGTCGGCCATCATTTTTGCGTGGGTGAGCAGGAATGGAGCGGAAACCGGTAGGTCGCAGCTCAATGGCATTGACCGAGGAGCTTGTCGCAAGGGTCGAGCGTATCGAGCCGGATCCTGGCCCCGAGCCCGGAACAACCGAGCATACAGATGCTGAGTTCGATAGTCTTGTCGAGCAACTCCTGTCGATACACCGGCCTGAAGCGCTGTGGGTCTTTGCGTACGGGTCGTTGATCTGGAACCCCGACTTTGCCCATGTCGAGCAGCGCCCGGCCACGGCGCCGGGCTGGCACCGCTCGTTCTGCCTGACGCTGACCCGTTGGCGCGGAACCCGGGATTTGCCGGCGCTGATGCTGGCGCTCGACCGAGGCGGCAGCTGCAACGGCATCGTCTATCGGCTGCCCGCGGAAGACCATTTCGGGCAACTTGGCCAGTTGATGCGCCGCGAGATCGATGCCAATCCGCCAACCAATGTGCCATGCTGGATCACGGTCAAGACCAAGGATGGGCCGTTGCGTGCCTTGGCTTTCGTCGCCGCGCCAGATGGCAGGGCCTATGCTGGTCGGCTGCCTTTGGAGCAGGTCGCCGACACGCTGGCGCGGGCTGCCGGTCATTGGGGCTCGTCGGCCCAGTACCTGTACCGAACCGTCAGCAAACTGGAGGAGAGCGGGATTCGTGACCGCAATCTCTGGCGCATCCAGGATCTGGTGGCACGACAAATCATCGCGGCCACAGGTGACGACCAGCGCGCCTGACCTTTCCTAGCGGCAGGCGCGGTAGCCGCTCTTGCGGTTCTTGATGTCGAAATGGAAATGGTTGCGGTGGTCGTAATTGTAGCCGGGGCCGAGCACGGTGGTGAAATACTGGCAGCCGTCGGCGCGCACATTGTTGAGGAAGCCGCGGGTGCGGAAGGCGAAAAGGCCGGGCTTGCGCACATCGATGTCGTCGCCATTGTTGAGCTCGATGCTCATCACGTCGAGCGCGTTGCCCTTGCCGTGTTCGGACAGCACGCCTTCGCCGGCAATGTTGCGGCAGGAATAGCTCGAGCCCTGATGGATGGTCTTGACGCCCGAGAAATAGCGCCAGCGGGCTGAGGGAACCAGTTCGTTCTTCGTCCAGGCGGCGAAGCTGGCGGCCATGTCGCAGGTCAGTGTCGCGGCGGGCTTCATCTGGATCCCGCCGATGGAAGAGACCTTGACCGGCCAGTCGATGCCGCACTGGCCCTCGTGGATGGGCTGGACATCGGTGTAGACGACGCGAAGGCGCTTCAACTCGCTGCGGCAATCGGTTTCGCTGGCCGGCATCTGCTGCGGCTCCGACATCGGCTCGTCCATGCGCGGATACGCAGCGGTCATGTAGGGATTGGACGGGACAAGCTTCTGCATGCCCTGATATTGCGGCACGGCAGCGGTCTGCGAGCCGACATCGACGGCAGGCTCAAGCGACAGCACGCTGCCGGTGTTGCAGGCTGAAACGGCGGCCAGCGCTAGGCCGGCGGCCATAATCATTGCGCGTTTCGCCATCACTACGCGTCTTGATTGGCGCGCAACCGTTGCGGCGGCGCGAAATAGTCCGGCCATGGGCGGAATTCCTGTCCCTGATCGGTGGGATTTTAACGATCAAGGGTAAAGGAAAACTCAGCGGCCGCGTTCATGCCTGCGGCCGAATTGCGGCAGGCTGACGATCACTGGCAAAAGGTGCCGCCGTGCCGACGCGGTTCGAGATCGAGATGGAAATGCAGGGAATGGTCGGCGTCGGCACCCGGTCCGAGCACGGTCTTGAACGGTCCGCAGGCAGCCTTGCGCACGGCGTTGAGGAACTTGCCGTCCTTCTCGGGCGGCGTTGGACCGACTTCGATCTTCCTGCCGTCCGACAAGGTGAAGCTGGCAATGTCGAGCGCATTGCCGAAGGCGTGCTCCGACAGTTTGCGCGTACCGTGGCGCGGCCGGCAGACAAAGGCCGACGCCTGGTTGATCGATTTCAGGTCGGCGCCGAACTCGGCCTTTGCCGCCGGCTGGATGATATCAGCGGCAAAGCGCGCGGCCGCTTCGGCCATCGGGCAGTTGAGTTCGGTGGCGGGACCAATTGCGATGGATTTGCCGAGCGACTTTATCACGATGGGGTAAGGGATCGAGCAGCCGATCTCGGGATTGCTTTCCGCCTTGTGCTCCTCGAATTCAACGCCAAGCGTCTTCAGCCGTTCGCGACAGGCGACTTCCTCGGCGGGCATTTTGGCATCGGGCAAATCGGCCGAACGCGGATCGGGCAGCATCTTCTTGTCGCCGGCATCTGCGGGTTTTTCAGGTGGTTTCGGAGCTGCGGCCGGCGGCTCAGCCTCAGGTTCCGAAGTGTCGGGCTTTTGTGTCGGAATAGGCACCACTACCGGCGGCTCCGGCTCGCTTTCCGTATCGGTCAACGGCTTGGGAGCTGACGGCCCGTGGGCTGGCGGTTCGGGCCGAGCCTGCTTTTTCTCACGGGATTTTTCTTCGTTGAACCGATCGTCATTGGACCGGTTGGGCGCGCCGATGGTCTTGGGACCTTCGGTCTTTTGCTCTTCGGTCCTTGCGGCGTTGGTCTTCTGCGCTTCTACGGGACGTGCCTCTGGCACCGGTACGCCAGGCGATGGCTTTGGAGCCGGCGTTTCCTGTTGCGTCTTGATGGGTGCCGCATGTCGCTTCGCCCTGGGCTTCTGGCGGTGCTTGCTGCGCGGCTTCCGGGGCTGATCGGCCTGCGGCGAAAACAGCTGCTCCAACCGCTGTGACAGCGGCGCGTAATGTTTTTTGCGCTGTTTGGCTTCGGCTTGCGTCAGCAACAGGGGTGTCACCAGCACGGCCGTGACGGCCATGACCAGTGCAATCCTGCATGTTCTGGAAAAGACAAGCGACCCCATCGCCCTCAACGGCGTGGGCGTCCGGAGGTTGCCTGCCGCCCATCACGAACGGTTACCACGCCGTTACGCGCCAATCGCTTCCAGCCCTTCTTCCAGCCAGTCGGCCAGCAGCGGCATGCCGAGCAGATACTTTGCCGTGCGCTTGTTGGCTCGGTCGCGTGCGGCGGCAACCGCATCGGCCCATTCCGTTGCATCGTAGTCGCCGCGGCCGACCCAGGCCAGCGCAACCAGTTCGGCCGCCTCGTCGACATTGAGATCGTTGATCAGTTCGCGCAGCTCTTCCTCGGTGAGGTTTTCCGAGCTTTCCTCGGCAAGGCCGTCATGGTGGTGATTGGCATGTGATTCAGCATCGAGCTCGATCTCGTGCTCGGCGCCGTCGGCATAGTCTTCATTGACGGCGGCACTCAGCGCCTTTGCCTTGAGAATGAACAGGCGAACGGTGTCCGGCCCGATCGAAAGCTCCCATTCCCGTTCACGGCGCTGTTGCACTTTACGCGCACTCCGCTGGTCATTTCCCGGATGATAGCGGATTTGCAGCGCGCGTCACGTCATCTTCGGCCGCCGGCTTCCGGCTGTTGAAATTCATGCGCGCGCACCTGTGATTTGAAATAGTTTTGGCGGCGGCGGCTTTTTCCGGGATGAAATAGCGTCCGCCCGGCGTTAATGGTTCATTCTCACCCTCAAGGAGGCTTCGATGCAGAGAAGATTGCTTATCCAGGCGGCTACCGCGCTTGTAGCGCTGCAGTTCTTCGCAGTTCCCGTATTCGCGGCCGGCGGAGGCGGTGGCAGTGATGACACCACCACCAAGTGCAAGAAGGGCGAGGTCTGGGACAAGAAAAAGCAGAAATGTGTCGCGCCAAAGTACGGCATGCTCGACGATGACAACATCTACGATGCCGGTCACGACCTGGCCATGGCCGGGCGTTACGACGAGGCGATTGCCGTGCTCAGCCTGGCCGCCAACAAGCAGGATCCGCGCATCCTCAACTATCTCGGCTATTCGCACCGCCATTCCGGCCGCGTCACGGTCGGCCTCGGCTATTACGAGGAAGCACTGCGCATCAACCCCGACTACACGCTGGTGCGCGAATATCTCGGCGAGGCGCATCTGCAGATCGGCGATCTGGCCGGCGCCCAGAAGCAGCTGGCCGAAATCGAGAAGCGCACCGGCAAAGACTCGCGCGAATACGGCATGCTGGCCGAGCAGATCTACCATTTCATGAGAAGCTGATCCCACCCCAACGGCTTCTCGGGGCCGGCTGCGAGCAATCGCAGCCGGTTTTTTGCTGTCGCAGCCGCAACACCACGCGCGTTGCCGTAACGGCAACTGCACAATCGGCTCATGATTTTTCAAAGGCCTGCTTTTTCAGCGTGAAAAGCGCGCGAAGATCGCTATATTAGGGGAAATTGCGGTGAAACGGTTCCGTTAGCCCGAGGCTGCCGGACCCGTTTTCTTTTTGTACCATCGACAAGGCTTTCCCCGAAACGCGGGGGTGGCGGCAGGAAAGGTCAGGCATCATGAACAAGGTCCCGATGACAGGCGAGGGGTTCGCGTCATTGAAGGAAGAACTGCGCTGGCGCCAGCAGGAAGAGCGGCCGCGCATCATCGAGGCGATCTCCGAAGCGCGCTCGCATGGCGACCTGTCCGAGAATGCCGAGTATCACGCGGCCAAGGAGTCGCAGAGCCTCAATGAGGGCCGCGTCAACGAACTCGAGGATTACATCGCGCGCGCCGAGGTGATCGACGTCACCAAGCTCAGCGGCGAAAAGATCAAGTTCGGCGCCACCGTGGTGCTGGTCGACGAGGACACCGAAGAAAAGAAGACCTACCAGATCGTCGGCGACCAGGAAGCGGACGTGAAATCGGGCCGCATCTCGATCTCGTCGCCAATCGCGCGCGCGCTCATCGGCAAGGAAGTCGGCGACGCCATCGAGGTCAACGCACCCGGCGGGGCCAGGGGCTATGAGATCGTCCAGGTGCAGTTCATCTAAAACGGTTCACCGTTTCGGGGAAACGGCCAACCGCCCTATCTCTTTGTTTTGACGCAATTTCCCGGGGGAAGCGCTACGCGCTTTTCCCGAGGGAACCGCTCATCCTTTTTCTGGAGTTGCTTGCTTTTCCTGGAGTTGCTTGAGGGCGGTTCGGCGTTTCATGGAAACGCCGAACCGCTCTGTCAGAACGTCTTGCCCAGATTGACCAGGAAGCCGTTGTCGCTATCGCCATCGCTGCCGAACAGGCCGCGATATTCCAGCCGCATGTTGAAGTCCTGCACCGTCTGCACATTCAACCCGAGGCCGAGCATGAAGCGGTCCTTGCCAAGCCCGTCGATCGAGGTGTGGTAGGTCGGTCCACCAAACATGTCGGCGTAGTTCATGGTGATGGCGCTGTCGCCCTGGAAGTCGTGCTGGTACTCCAGCCTCAGTTGCGGCGAAACCACGCCGAAGTCGGTGGTGAACTTGTAGTTCAGCGTCAGGCCGAGATTGCCCGTCGTGGTGCTGATATCCTGCTCACCATAGTGCAGGGCCGAGGACGGATCGCCATTTTCGGTGAAGGCATCGAGCTTCGCCCTGGCGATGTCGAGCCGCGCATAGGGCGAAATCTGCCATTGCTCGATCTCGAACTTCTTGCCGGCGGAGATCGAGGCGAACCACTGGCCGCCGTCACGCTCGCCGGTGGCAAAGCCGCCATCGCCTGTCAGGTAGCGCTTGGAGTCGAATGACAGCCACTGATAGCCGACCAGACCGTCGATGAAGTAGTCCTGGCCGGGATGGTAGCTGGCATAGAGGCCTGCCGTGTAAGCCGTGCCTTTGCTGCGGCTGCCATTGTCACCGATGTCGCTGGAGTCGCGGCCGTAACCCATGCCGAGACCCATCGCGAAGGCGCGGCTGAAGCGATAGTCGATGCCGCCGCTGAGGCCGGTGGTTTCGAACTTGTAGCCATCGTCGCCGTCGCGCTCGCCGATATTGATCGAGCCGCCGGTCCAGATCGTCACCTTGCTGTGGCCGAAACTGCCGGTGCCGAAGCCGCCTGGTGTGCCTGACGTGGTCGTGTCGTCGAGGGACGATTTGAACGGCCAGTCCTTGTCGGACGTCTTGCTGCGACCGCAGTCCGGGCCCTTTGCCATCTGCTCGGCTTCGTTGCAGGTGCTGTCGAAGGACAGCACGATGCCTTGCATGAAGGCTATTCCGTCCATTGGTTCCTGGCCGTTGTCGCTGTCATGCAAGCCTTCCAGGCGCTGCTGGAAGTTGCCGATCTGCGAGGTGGCAAAACGACGTGTCGCCTCTGTCTGGGCCTTGAGGATGCCCATGACTTCGCTGTCCAGCGTAGGATCGGCCCGCTCCACCACTTCGATGGTGATCATGGTCACCGCCGACGTCGCATAGGCATTGCTCAAGGTGAAGGTCACCTGGGTCGTGCCTTGATAGGTTGCGGTCGGCGTGAACGTCATCTGGAACCCGTTCAGCACCGTCGTGCCGGACGAAGGCGGCGGGACCGAAACCAGGGCTGCGCTGGTGAATGGACCGCCGACCGCATCCTTGGTCAGGTCGACCGTCACCGCCTTGCCCGACACGGTCGTGACGGTCTGGGCGACAGGTGTGGGGAGGGGCCTGACGTTGATGGTGACGGTGGCAGGCGTCGAGGTCCCGCCCGGCCCGGTCGCTGTGTACTGCAGCGTGTCGGTTCCATCGAAGTCCACCGCCGGCGTGTAGACGATGTCGGTGCCGCTGACTGAGGCGGTGCCGTGCGCTGGACCGGTGGTGATCGCAATGGAGGTGATCGTCCCGGTATCATTGCCCGTAACGGCAATCGTCACAGGCTGTCCTTCGATCGTTTGCGCCGTGTCGGGATTTGCCACCGGTGGGTTGTTACCAATCACCAGCGTGTAGGCTGCCGCGCCGGTGAAACCGAAACTGTCGGTCGCCGTGACGGTGATGTTGAACGAGCCGAACTCTGCCGGCGTGCCCGAAAGCACGCCCGCTGAAGACAGCGTTACTCCCGCCGGCGGCGTGCCGGTCATGACATAGCTGTAAGGCGCAGTGCCGCCGCTCGCCGTGATCGCCTGGCTGTAGACAACGTCGTATTGGCCGGCGGGCAAGGTGGTTGGCGCCAGCGTGATGGTCGGCGCGGCGATAATCAGCGTGTAGGGCCGGGATCCGGTCGCTGCGGTGCCCGTCGTGCTATCGGTCGCCGTCACGGTGAAGGAGAAGGAACCGGCAACCGTCGGCGTGCCTGCGAGCGTATCTCCAGTCAGCGTTATACCTGCCGGCAGCGTACCCGAGGTCACAGCAAAGCTGTACGGGCTGTTGCCGCCGCTCGCCGACAGAGTCTGGCTATATGCGGTTCCAGCCACACCGCTGGGAAGGCTGGCGGGCGACACCGTCAGGCCGGGGACCAGGACCTGCAGGCTGTAGCTCTGCGTGCCCGTCTGGCCATTCGCATCTTGCGCCTGAACCGTGATCGGGAAGGTGCCTGATTGCGTCGGCGTGCCCGAAAGAACGCCCGCCGTAGTAAGCGACATGCCATTTGGCAGCGGACCGGCGGACAGCGAGAAGGTGTAGGGGCCAATGCCGCCGGATGCGACAAGGGAAACGGGTGTGTAGGCAGATCCTGCGGTCGCATCCGTCAGCGTGGCCGGGGCGATCGTGATGGTGGGTACGCCGACATTCAGCGTGTAGTTCGATGTGACGGAGAACGGCGCGCCGGCGCCGGTGGCGCTGTCGGTCGCTTTGACCGAAATTGGGAAGCTTCCGGGCTGGGTCGCTGTGCCCGACAGCAGGCCTGTCGCGTCATCGAAGGACAAGCCGGTGGGAAGCGTTCCCGTGAGGGCGAAAGCATAAGGCGAAACGCCGCCGGACGCCGAGAATTGTTGGCTGAACAGCGCGCCATAAGGTACGGCGAGCGTGCCCGCTGGTGGCATCATGGAAAGCGTCGGCGCATTGACGGTGAGCGTGAAGGCCTGGGAAATCGGGAATGGGCCATTTCCGCTGCTGCTGTCGGTACCTGAGACAGTGAGACTGAAGTTGCCCGCTTGGGTCAGCGTGCCGGAAAGGGTTACGCTGTTGGCTGTTGTCCCGGTCTGGGAGAGACCTGACGGGATGGGGCCGACCAGGTTCAGCGCGTAAGGTGCTGCGCCACCGGACGCGGTGAAGGTCACCGTGTAGGGAACGCCGATTTGTGCGGTCAGCGGGCCTGATGCGCTGACAGTGATCGTCGGGTCGCTGACCGTGATGGTAACGGTCGCCGGTGCGGAGGTTCCGGCCGTATTCGTTGCCGTGTAGGTGAAGGTGTCGGGGCCGGCATAGCCGGCGGTGGGCGTGTAGATGATCGATGTGCCGCTGGCTGTCGCCGTACCATGGGCGGCCGCCGTGCCGATCGCAACCGATGTCGGTACGCCACCGGTGATGTTGAGCGTGATCGGATTGGCGCTGCTGTTATAGGCGACCACAGCCGATACGGGATTGGCTACCGGCGGAATGTTGACGATCTGGAGGCTGTAGCCGCGAGGCGCGCTCGAATAGGGGCCGGTTCCCGTGCTGCTGTCGGTTGCGGTTGCCGAGAAATTGTAAGTTCCCGCCGCTGTCGGCGTACCCGAAAGCACACCTGCGGACGAAAGTGTGACGCCCGGCGGCAGGGCTCCGGCCGACACCGCATAACTATAGGGCGACGTGCCCCCGCTGGCGGCATTGAGCGCGCCCGAATAGGCCGAGCCCTGCGTGCCGTTCGCCAGGGTTGTAGCCGGCAAATTGATGGTCGGCGCGGCAACCGTCAGCGCGTAGGCCCGTGTGCCGCTGAATGGTCCGGGCACGGTGCTGCTGTCGGTTGCCTGGACGGTGAAATTGAACGTGCCGCCGGCGGTTGGCGTACCGGAAAGCACGCCCGTATTCGTGTTCAGGTTCATCCCGGCGGGAAGGGCTCCCGCACTGATGCTGAATGTATAGGGCCCCGTGCCGCCGCTGCCGGTGAATGTCGCGCTGTAAGCCGATGCAACCGTCGCACCCGGCAAGGTGGGGGTGGCCGGGTTCACGACGATGGTCGGCGCGGCATTGATGACGATGGTTATGTCCTGGGTGATCAACCATTGGCCGCCGGTCGAGATCGTCGTGCTGTCCGTCGACCTGACCTTGAATGTGACGGTGCCAACGGCGCTCGGCGTTCCGGAAATCAGGCCGCTGGACGACAAACTCAGTCCGGCCGGCAGGCTGCCAGTCTCGAGCAGGTAAGCATAGGGCGCTGTGCCGCCGCTGGTGCTGAGCTGCTGGCTGTAGGCAAAGCCCACGGCGCCTGCGGGCGGGTTGGTCGGTGAAACGACCAGGGTGGGTCCAGGGATGTCGACGTTGTAGCTCTTGTCGACCGTCAAATGCGTTCCCGCAGTGGAATCAACCACATGCACCGTGAAGGTATATGGACCCGATCCTGTCGAAGTGCCGGAGATAAGGCCGGTGGGGGAGATGCTGAAGCCGGGTGGCAAAGAGCCGCTACCGAGGGAGTAGGTATAGGGCGCTACGCCGCCGGATGTTGAAAGTTGCTGTGAAAAGGGAACGCCCACGGCCGGCGTGCCGAGACTTGCCGGCGTCACGACGAGTGAAGACGCGGCTCCGACCGTAACGGTGAACGTCGTTACGGTAAAGTCGTCCTGCGTCAATTGGAAGGTGTCCGACAAAGCACCATCGCCATTGTTGATGTAGTCGGCCGCATCCGAGTTGCCGGGATTTTTTTTCACGATGCCATGCGGGGTCGTGACGGTGGAGCCGGCCGCCACCAGTTCCCGATATCCAAATGGACAGCTGACGGTGAAAGTGCCGCCGGACACAACCGAGAAACTCTGCGTGGTCGGGCACGCGGCCCATGCAGGCGCCGCCCAGCACATTGCGATGAGGAGCGCGGCCAAAATCTGCAGGCGGGAAAGCAACCCCCGTCCCGCTTTACCAGCCGATGCGCCGTAAGACTTATGCCCCAGATGCAATGTACGCCCCCCGATGCCGCCAATCGTTGCGCTTTAGTGTCGAAGCGAAAACCTGACCGACCAAATCTTTAGCTGTCGCAGAATCCGGGCACAATTATCCCCCTCGGATTCTGTGCAGAAGTAAATCATACAGTCTTCACCATGTCTACCGCAGGTAGAAAAACTCCCCTTGCAGAATCCGTGGTTTATGAGCAATGATGAATTCAACGGGCTAGCCGTCGAATATTAGGGGGAACTAATGACGGAAGTTTACCTCGGCCAGATCATGATGACGGGGTTCGGGTTCGCGCAGAAGGGCTTCGCCTTCTGCAACGGTTCGCTCATCAGCATCGCCCAGAATCAGGCGCTCTTTTCGCTGCTCGGCACTGCCTATGGCGGCAATGGCACCACGAACTTTGCCCTGCCCAATCTGCAGAGCCGCACTCCGGTCGGATTTGGCCAGTCCGTCGATCCGGGCTGGAACCCGGCACCCTATGGATGGGGCGAAACGGGCGGCGTAGAAAATGTCACCCTGGTGGTTTCGCAACTGCCGGCCCACAGCCATGTGGGCAACGCGACGACTACAGCGGGGGCGGGGCGCAGCCCTGACGGTGCGCTCTATGGCGCCACCACGAATGCCATTTATGCCGCACCGAACGGCCGCGTCGTCCCCTTGGCGCCCGCGACCGTGACCTATGCCGGCGGCAACCAGCCGCATCCGAACATACAGCCTTACCAGGCCATCAACTACAACATCGCGATGACCGGGATATTCCCGTCACGCGGTTGACGCCGCCACTCACCCACCCTGATCACTGAATGCCCAGTCCGTTTTCGGAGATTCATCGATGAGCACTCCCTATGTCGGAGAGATCCGCATGTTCGGTTTTTCGCGCGTGCCGAACGGTTGGTTCGCCTGCAATGGGGCGCTTTATTCCATTGCTGAATATGAGGTGCTCTATACGCTAATCGGCACCACCTATGGCGGCGATGGCCAGACGACGTTCGCCGTGCCCTCTCTCTCCAGCCGGGTGCCGATCCATCAGGGTCAGGGGCAAGGCCTTTCGCGCTATGTCATAGGTCAGATGGCGGGCAGCGAAGGCCTCACCCTGATCTCCACGCAGATGCCGCAGCACAACCATTCGATTACCGCCACCACGACGGTCGCCGACGTCAGATCAGTTGGCCCGACAGTTCAACTTGGCACCGCCACGGGTGACGCCATGTACGTGACCGATACAGCAGGCGCGACACCTTATATCTCCGCTCCACAATCGACGCAGATAATGGGTGGGAACTCGCCGCATGACAACACAATGCCGACGCTGACAGTGCAGTTCTGCATCGCATGGGCGGGAGTTTTCCCCTCGCAGAGCTGAGCCTGCGCTCGCGATTGTTTATGGAACCAGGTTCGCCATCCAGATTGCAAGGACATTCCAATGACTGAGCCCTTCATCGGTGAGATACAGGTCTTCGGCTTCAACTTCGCTCCATATGGGTGGGCGTTCTGCAGTGGCGCCACTATCGCAATCCAGCAAAATACGGCGCTGTTCGCGTTGCTTGGCACCAGCTACGGCGGCAATGGCACGACCACTTTCCAGCTGCCCAATTTCACCAACCGTGCCGGCTGCAATCAGGGCCAGGGTCCGGGTCTGTCACGCCGTACCATCGGCGAGACATTCGGCGCAAACAGCGAGACGCTGACGGTGGCTGAAATGCCTGCGCACCCGCACCAGTTCACAATATACAACCAGTCCGATTCGACGAAGAAGACCACTTCGCCCTCAGCCGGCAATTCATTGACCACGCCGGGAGGTACCCAGGCATTTGTGGCCAATGCGCAGCCGAATACGCAATTTGTGCCCACGATGCTTGGTGTTGCCGGGAGCGGTCAGCCGCACGAGAACCGCCAGCCCTACCTGGCGCTGAATTTCAGCATAGCGCTGCAAGGGGTTTTCCCGTCCTTCGGCTGATGGTCTCGGTCGAAGCAGAACAATTGCCGGCATTTCCCATTGGCAAAAACTCACAGCTGAGTTTTTCGCGCGGCGCATCCCGCAGCGCGGCACTCACGGATATCCCGTTTCTACGCCGGCTCTACTGGTCCTTTCGCAGCGAAGAAATGGAACCGGTGCCATGGCTGCAGGAGATGAAGAGAGCCTTCATCGACGGGCAATTCAATCTCCAGCACCGCCACTATGTGAGCGTGTTTTCGACCGCCGATTTCCTGATCCTGCAAGACAAGGGCAAGCCGATCGGGCGGCTCTATGTCGATTCCACCGCCGAACGCTGGCACATCATCGATATCGGTTTCCTGCCGGAGTGTCGCAATGGCGGCCGAGGGCTTGCCTTGCTGAAGGACATTCAGCGCCAGGCACAAAGCTCAGGGGCATCGGGCGTCTATTTGCATGTCGAGCGGCGCAACGATCGCGCACAGGCGCTCTATCGCCGTCTTGAGTTTAGGGAAGTCGATGCGACCGATACTCATATCGGGATGGAGTGGGCTACCGCCTGACTTGGCCGGTTGTCCTACAAGCGGACTTGCAGGCTCAGTTGAAGATCGCCTGATAGACGATGCCTTCCTTGTCGCGGGCCACCGGGACGAGGAATATTTCGAGGCTGCCAAGCGTTGCGTTTTTCAGCTTGTAGAGTTTCTGCGGCAACACGATTTGCGAGCCGCTGCGAAACATCAGGGAAAAGGGCGATCGCCGCACTCCGGGAGCGCCGCTCTCCGGCAGCGGGCGCGCTTCCGACAGCGTCAGCGGCAGGGAACTCTCCCCCATATCGATGTCGAACGCAGTGCCGACGCATCCGGCGAAATGTTCCAGCGTCACAAGTCCCATAGGCGTCTACGTCCCCAAAATAGTATTCGCAATGCGCGCGGCGCGGTCGGGCGGTTCCACCGAGAGGCGGTCAATAGTGCGGATCCAGCCTCTTGGTACCGCCCTCTCGAACCATACGAAAGACTTCGTGAATTTTTCAATACGGGAAAGACTTTCCAACGGCATCGAAGCACTGATTGTCGACTGTGCGCGGAAAGCAACGCGGCCAAGTATCGATGTCTAAGCGACCCGGTCGGTCGAGCTGGCAGGCGTGATGAGGCAGGATTGCGTAGAGGCGCTATGCCGGCGCTTGTAATTTAAGCGCCAGCAGCCTTTCGGCTTCAGCCACCGCTTCAGCCGGTGTGACACGCCCGCCGGGGAGCGCCAGCAGCGTTGAGGCATATTGCCCGCGCGGGCCGGTCAGACCCGGCTCCGTCGCAAGGAATACCGCGACCGTCGGAAGGCCGAAGGCGCTGGCGAGGTGGGTGAGGCCGGTGTCGGCGCCGATGACCAGCGTCGAGCGGCCAAGGATGGCGGCAATGTCGGCCAGCGGCGATTTCGGCACCACGACCGTTGAAGGCACAGCTTGCGCGATCGCCTCGGCCACGGTCTTCTCGCGCTCGTTCGACCAGGTGGTGACCGGCGTGAACTGCCGGTCAGCCAGCAGGCGGGCGGTTCCGGTCCAGTCTTCGACCGGCCATTTCTTGTCCTCGCGGCTGGTGCCGTGCAGAAGAAAGGCGGTTTTGCCGTCGATGCTGTCCAGGCCGCCGGGCGGCGGCACGATCCCTGATCCCAGCGTCGAAAGATCGGGTTCGTAGCCCAATGCCAGCCCGAACAATCGCCGCGTGCGCTCGATGGCGTGCAGGTCGCGCGGCACGGCGTAGCGCCGGTCGTAGAATAGCGCCGCCGACGGTTCGCGTGCACTCGCCCGATCGAAGCCGGCGACCGGCGCGCCGGCCTGTTTCGCCACCAGCGCCGATTTCAGCAGCAGGCCCTGCGCGTCGATGACGAGGTCGTACCGACTTGTCCGCAAGGCGCGGCGCAGGCCCTCCGCCTCACGCCATGTGGCTCGGTCAAGCAGGTGTTTGCGCCAACGGCGTATGGCGACGGTGTGTGTCGTGCCGATCGCCGGGTGCAGCGCGACGATACCGGCAAAGGCCTCTTCGACGCACCAGTCGAAGGAAATATCGGGACGGCTACGGCGCGCATCCTCGACGGCCGGAAAAGTGTGGATGACGTCGCCCATCGACGATGTCTTGACGATCAGCACCTTCATGCGGCGGCCGGCATTTCCAGCAAGCGGTCGGCCGCCGCCGCAACTTGCGCAATCTCGAGTGTCTTCAGGCAGTTGAGATGGCCGAGCGGGCAGATTTTCTGATGGCAGGGCGAGCAGGACAGATGCAGCCAGATCAGCTCGCGCTGTTCAGCCAGCGGTGGCGTGTTTTCCGGCGAGGTCGAACCGTAGACGGCAACGATCGGCGTGCCGACGGCAGCCGCGACATGCATCAGCCCGCTGTCGTTGGACACTGCCAGCCTGGCCGCCGCGATAAGGTCGATGGCGTCCTCCAGCCGTGTCTTGCCCGCGAGATCGACGACGCCGGGCGCCAGTGCCGCAATCTCGGCGGTGACGTCGCGGTCGTTCTTCGAGCCGAACAGCGCAACCTTGAATCCCTTGGCCATCATCTCGCGGGCGAGGCCGGCATAGCTTTCGCCCGGCCAGCGCTTGGCCGGACCGAACTCGGCCCCGGGCATCATGGCGACGAATTTTCCCGGCTGCAGATCGAAGCGGGCGAGAAGCTCTGTCTGGTTGCCGACGTCGACAGTCAGGTGCGGCGCCCGGAAATGGCCGCCCTGGGCAAGGCCGAAATAGGCCTGCGCGGTGCGTCGCTTGACCGCGTCGGGCAGCGGCACGATGTCGGTCAGCAGGCCGTAGCGCATTTCGCGCAAATTGCCGAAACGGCGCGGAATACGGGCAAAGAACGGGATCAGCGCCGATTTCCAACTGCCCGGCAGGACGTAAGCCATGTCGTAGCGGCCGCGCAGCAGGCGGCCGAAGCGGCGGCGAATGGTGAATTCGAGCGCTCCGGGTTTCAGCGGGAAATCGATCTGCTGGCGCAGTTCAGGCATGCGCTTGACCAAGGGTGCCGCCCAGGCCGGCGCCAGCACGTCGATGGCGGCGTTGGGATGGCGTTCCTTCAGCGCCGAAAACAGGCACTGCGCCATGACCATATCGCCCACCCAGCGTGGGCCGATCACGAGGATCGTTGGGCTTTCAGCCATTCGACATAGTCTCTGACGCCGGTTTCCACGCTGCGGAATTGCCCGTTATAGCCGGCTGCGCGCAAGCGGGACATATCAGCCTGGGTAAAACTCTGGTAGCTGCCCTTGAGATGGTCGGGGAATTCGATGAATTCGATCTCACCCTTGCCCAGCGTGTCGATGACGGTTTCGGCGATGGCGCGGAACGGCTGGGCGCGGCCGGTGCCGCAATTGAAGATGCCGCTCGAGCCGCGCTTCCACAGCCACAGATTGACGTCGGCGACGTCGCCAACATGGATGAAGTCACGGCTTTGTTCACCAGGGCCGAACCCGTCATAGGCGCCGAACAGCTTTGGGTTCTCGCCGCGTCCGACCTGGTTGAACAAATGGAAGGCGACCGAAGCCATGGCGCCCTTGTGCGCCTCGCGCGGCCCGTAGACGTTGAAATAGCGCAGGCCGGCGACCTGTGAATGATCGGTGTCGAAGACGGTCCGGCGGACATAATCGTCGAACAGTTTCTTCGAATAGGCATAGACGTTGAGCGGCCGCTCAAGTGCGGGATCCTCGCGAAACTCCGAGCCGCCGCCATAGACGGAGGCAGACGAGGCGTAGAGGAAAGGCACGCGCAGCGACAGGCACGCATGCAGCAGCCGCTTCGAATAGGCGTAGTTCACGTCCATCATGAACTTGCCGTTCCACTCGGTGGTGGTCGAGCAGGCGCCCTGGTGAAACACGGCCTCGATGCGGCCGAGGTCGCCGGCCTCCATGGTGGCCAAGAATTCGTCCTTGTCGAGATAATCGGCGATCTTGAGATCGGCCAGATTGGCGATCTTGTGGCCGTCGGTGAGGTCGTCGACGACGAGGATGTCGTCATGACCCTCGGCATTGAGTGCGGCGACGATGTTGGAGCCGATCATGCCGGCGCCGCCCGTGACGATGATCATGAAGGCCTCTGGTTGCTAGCGATTCCGGTCCTTATAGGGGAGGCCAGCCGAGCTGTCGATGAAGCAGGCGATTGCCTACTCTGACGGCGTCACGCTTGTCTATTATGTCTGTTTTGTCTATTATGTGCAAAACGGAGTGCGCGATGAAGCACTATCCATCGACCGATCTGAAACAGAATCTCGGCGACGTGCTTGCGGCTGCCAGCCAGCAACCCGTCTCCATTACCCGTCACAACAAGCCGAGATACGTCCTGATGAGCATCGAGGCCTACGAGGCTCGCTTCGTCAACGACAGCCGCCGCGCCTATGCGGCGAAGGACGCGCCGTCTGAGCATGTCGATATGCTTGAGGAGGCGGGAGCGGGTCGCGATTAGGCCGATCGTCTCCGGCAGGGCAGCCGCTGTGGTTTAGTTGCCGACAATCGCGTTAAGTCAGCGCCGCCCCTCATCCGCCTGCCGGCACCTTCTCCCCGTATAGTGACGGGGAGAAGGTGGACTGGCTGCAACCCTGCCGCCTTCTTGCAAAGCTGGCGATTGGCGAAACCATCGATGAGAGCGTCCCTCTCCCCGTCACTATACGGGGAGAGGATGCCGGCAGGCAGGTGAGGGGCAGCGCCAAACGCCTGCCAAGATAGTTGGACGAGTTCGAAGATATTCATATCTGTGGTATCTCCGATATGGAGATCAGGCAGTAAGGCGCAGCCCGTCTGAGACCCAATCCTTGAGGGACAAAAAATGCCGCCGACCGAACTGCTCATCGCGTTTTTCGCCACCACGGCGATCTTTGCCTACATCCCAGGCCCGGCGATGCTCTATGCCGCCGCGCAGACCATGGCGCGTGGGCGCTGGTCGGGGCTGACGGCGGCGCTTGGTATCCATATTGGTGGTTACTTCCATGTTTTCGCTGCGGCCGCTGGCCTGTCGGTGCTGTTCCACGCCGTGCCGCCGCTCTACATGGCGGTCAAGCTGATCGGCGCGCTCTACCTGATCTGGCTGGGCGTTGCGCTCTTCCGCAAGCGCGCAGACGGCGATGCGGCTTTGCCGGTGATCGAGCGCAAATCGGCGCGCCGCGCCTTTTTCGAGAGCATCACGGTCGAAGTGCTCAATCCGAAGACGGCGATCTTCTTCATGGCGTTCCTGCCGCAGTTCATCGATGCCTCGGCAGGGTTGCCGGTCTGGCTGCAGTTTGTGGTGCTCGGCACCATCGTCAATCTGATGTTCTCCTCGGCCGACATTGTCTGCGTGCTCCTAGCCGGCATGGTGATTGGCCGGCTCAAGCGCTCCAGCCGGGCGCAGCGGATGATGCCACGGGCGGGTGGGGCGGTGCTGGTTGGCCTCGGCGTTCATGTCGCCCTGCAGAAGAGCTGAGAGACTGCTTGGAAATTCTACTCCGGCGGCCATCTGATGGCGTTTTCTGCGCTTCCGGTGCTCACGGACCTATGTCCGCTCCGCTCCGGTTCTCGAAAACACCACCATATGACTTGCCAGAGCGAATTTCGAAACGGTCTCTGACGGCTGCCGCCGACGTTGCGCTGTATGGAATTGCGGTATATCGGCTTCGCCATGAACGATCCGGCCCGTAAATTGACAAGTTTCAGCGTGATTGAGATCTGCCTTTCCCTCGCATTGCCAGTGACATGATCAAGCACAATCCGCCTTCTCCCGAACCGCTGCACCGCGCCATTGCGCGCTTTGGCCAGGCCACCGTGCTGGTGGTCGGCGATTTCATCCTCGACCGTTTCGTCAACGGCGTCATCGAGCGGATCTCGCCGGAAGCGCCGATCCCGGTGCTGCATGGGCGCGGCGAGACGTCGACGATGGGCGGCGCCGGCAATGTCGTCGCCAACATCGTTTCGCTAGGAGCCTCTGCTATTCCCGTCTCGGTGATCGGCGCCGATGTGGCCGGCGACAATCTCATGCGCATGCTGCGCGAACTCGGCGCCGACACCGCGGGCCTGGCGCAGGAACGCGGCCGCATGACGTCGTCGAAGAGCCGTTTCAGCGCGCTCAACCAGCAGGTGCTGCGCTTCGATGAGGAAGAAATCAAGCCGCTGGATGAGGCGGAGCGGGCAGGCCTGATCCGGCATTTCCGCGACGCACTCTCGCGCGCCGACATCGTCATCCTGTCCGACTACGGCAAGGGCATCTTGCTCGACGGCGTTGCCGCCGAACTGATCGCCATCTGCCGTCAGGCCGGAAAGCCGGTGCTAGTCGACCCCAAGGGCCGCGACTATGCGCGCTATGCCGGCGCCACCGCCATCACCCCCAACCGCAAGGAACTCGGTGAAGCGGTCGGTCATCCGGTTTTCGCCGATGACGAGATTGTTGCCGCCGCGCGCCAGCTGATTTCAACGCATGGCTTCGACTTCGTCGTCGCCACCCGCAGCGAAAAGGGCATGAGCGTCGTTGGCGCGGACGAGGCGCGCCACATCGCCACCCAGGCGCGCGAAGTGTTCGACGTGTCGGGCGCTGGCGACACGGTGATCGCGAGTTTCGCGCTGGCCCTCGCCGTGGGCGCCGATCGCGTCATGGCGGCGTCCATCGCCAATGCGGCGGGCGGCGTGGTGGTGGGCAAGCGCGGCACGGCGCGGCTGAGCGTCGAGGAACTCACCGGCGCGTTGTTCCGCTCGCACGGCCCGACCGCGCACAAGGACGCCATTCTCGATGCCGCATCGGCGGCGCGCATGGTGGCGGCGTGGAAGGACGAGGGCCTCAGCGTCGGCTTCACCAATGGCTGTTTTGACATATTGCATGCCGGCCATGTCAGCTTGCTGCATGCGGCGCGCAGCCAGTGCGACCGGCTGGTGCTCGGCCTCAACAGCGATGCCTCCGTGCGCCGGCTGAAGGGCGCTGGCCGTCCCGTCAATGACCAGCATGACCGCGCCTGCGTGCTCGCGGCTCTGGCCTCGGTCGATGCGGTCGTGGTGTTCGAAGAGGATACGCCGCTGGCGCTGATCGAGGCGTTGCTGCCCGACATACTGGTCAAGGGCGCCGACTACACCGTCGAAACCGTGGTTGGCGCCGATGTGGTGCAGAAGGCCGGCGGGCGCGTCGTGCTGGTCGATCTCGTCGCCGGCAAGAGCACCACCGGCACCATCGGCAAATTGCGCGCCGGCGGCGCCACCAACTGAGGGATTTCATGTCCGGACTGAACGACTATCTGGTCCGCTCGGCGGCCGCGATCACTGCCACAGCTGAGCGTGACCTGACCCATGAGATGGAGCGCGCGGCAAGTGCTGTCGTGACGGCGCTTTCGTCGGGCAAGGCGTTGCTGATCGCCGGCAATGGCGGTTCGGCAAGCGACGCCATCCATATTGCCGGCGAACTGGTCGGCCGCTTCCTGAAGGAGCGTAAGGCCTACAATGTGATTGCGCTGCCGGCCAACGCGGCGGTGCTGACTGCCTGGGGCAATGATTACGGCTTCGATACGGTGTTTTCGCGCCAGGTCGAGGCGCATGGCGCGCCAGGCGGCGTGCTGCTCGCCATCTCGACCAGTGGCAATTCGCCGAGCATTCTCGCCGCCGCCGAACAGGCTCGCTTGATGGGCATGACGGTGGTCAGCCTGACCGGCGACACCGGCGGCAAGCTTGCGCCGCTCACCGACATCCTGCTCAACGTTCCGTCGACCTCGACGCCGATCATCCAGCAAGGGCATCTGTGCCTCTACCACTATCTCTGCGAGGTGGTGGAAGCGCGTCTGTCGAATGGCTGACACCGACGGCCCGTACCCGCTGGCCGAACCCGGCCTATGGGTCAAGCGGGTCGGTTCGCGCGTGTTTCCAGCCAATGCGCCGGCGCTGTTCCTCGACCGCGACGGCACCATCAATGTCGACACCGGCTACCCCGACGATCCAGCCAAAATGGCGCTGCGCGACGGCATCGTGCCGGTGATCGCGGCGGCCAACCGAAGCGGCATTCCCGTTGTCATCGTCACCAACCAGTCCGGCATTGCGCGCGGCTATTTCGGCTGGAAGGAATTTGCCGCCGTCAACGGGCGGGTTCTCGAACTGCTTGCCGACGGCAATGCCTTCGTCGACATGGTTCTGGCCTGCGCCTATCACGACGCCGGCAGCGGACCGCTGGCGGTTGCCGACCATCCGATGCGCAAGCCCAATCCGGGCATGCTGATCGAAGCGCAAAAGCGTCTCTATCTCGATCTCAAACGCTCGCTGATCGTCGGTGACAAACCGGCTGACATGGAAGCCGGGCAACGCGCCGGCCTGTCGCGCGGCTGGCTGGTCGATGGCGAGGGAAGCAAAGAGCCCGGCTTCGAGGTTCTGCCGCTGCGCGGAGCCGATGATCTGGATGGGCTGGTAGGGGCTATCGAAGCGCTCGCCCGAATCTAGGACGCATCAGGGGGCGCTAAACGCCACCAGCCCTTCGTCCTTGACGCGGCGGATGGTGAGCGCGGTGCGCACCGTGTCGACATTGGGCGCCGAGGCCAGTTCTTCGATGACGAAGGTCTGGAACGTGCCGAGATCGCTTGCCACGCAATGCAGCAGGAAGTCGGATTCGCCCGACACCATCCAGGCATCGCGCACGATCGGCCAGCCGCGCGTGCGCTCGGCGAAGGTTTTGAGCTCGGCATCGGCCTGGTGATGCAGGCCGATCAGGCAGAAAGCGACGACGTCCATGCCGAGCGCCGGCGCGTTGAGCAGAGCGCGATAGCCTTTGATGATGCCGCTTTCTTCCAGCCGCCGGACGCGGCGCAGGCAAGGCGGCGCGGAAATGCCGACACGGCTCGACAGTTCGACATTGGTCATGCGCCCGTCGCCCTGAAGCTCGCGCAGAATCTTCCAGTCGATGGCGTCGAGGTCGGCTTTCAGGGGCATGGCTGTCTCGGGCTCAAGCGCAAGAATCTTTCGCGACCTCGTCATTAAACGACTTTTGTGTCGATGCCAGCCCTCCTCGACGCGATTTTGCAACCGCAACGAAAGCGGCGATTGCACGAATAAGCCTGTGGGCCGAAGCTTTCCGGGGACGACGGCCTGTTCGTCTTGCTGGCGTGGTTGGCAACCCTTACATTAAGCCCAACATTCCACGTCGTTTTCCAAGGCACACTCGTTTGTCTGCCCCGCAGAGGCTCTAGATGACCACCAAGCACGCGCCTGTCCTCATTATCGGTTCCGGCCCGGCCGGCTATACCGCAGCGGTCTACGCCGCGCGCGCCATGCTGAAGCCGATGCTGGTTGCCGGCCTGCAGCAGGGCGGCCAGCTGATGATCACCACCGATGTCGAGAACTATCCGGGCTTCGCCGATCCGATCCAGGGGCCGTGGCTGATGGAACAGATGCTGAAGCAGGCCGAGCATGTCGGCACCGACATCATCAACGACATCATCACCGAGGTCGATCTCAATGTGCGGCCGTTCCGCGCCAAGGGCGATTCCGGCACCACCTACACGGCCGATGCGCTGATCATCGCCACCGGCGCGCAGGCGAAATGGCTGGGCATACCGACCGAACAGACTTTTATGGGCTTCGGCGTCTCGGCCTGCGCCACCTGCGATGGCTTCTTCTATCGCGGCAAGGATGTCGCGGTCATTGGCGGCGGCAATTCGGCGGTGGAGGAGGCGCTCTACCTCTCCAATCTGGCCAAGAGCGTGACCGTCATTCATCGCCGCAACGACTTTCGCGCTGAGCGCATCCTGCGCGAGCGGCTGTTGAAGAAGGACAATGTCCGCGTCATCTGGGACACGATCGTCGACGAGATCACCGGCCGGCCCGGTGTGAAACCGCTGCCGCCCTCGGTGGAAGGGCTGAAGCTGCGCAACGCGGTGACCGGCGAGATCAGCCATCTCCAGATCGATGGCGTGTTCGTGGCTATCGGCCATGCGCCGGCGGTCGAACTTTTTGTCGGCAAGCTGAAGCAGAAGCCGAACGGCTATCTGTGGACGGCGCCGGATTCGACCCGCACCGACGTGCCCGGCGTGTTTGCCGCCGGCGACGTGACCGACGACATCTACCGACAGGCGGTGACGGCCGCCGGGCTCGGCTGCATGGCTGCACTTGAGGCGGAAAAGTATCTGGCCGGCATTGAAGCACACCGCGAAGCAGCGGAATAAAATCTATCAAGACGGCGTCACAAGCCGTTCAAAAGCCTGATTTTTCATTCAGACGCCAAAAACAGAACGAGGGGAACTCAATGGCGTTGGACTGGGACAAGCTTCGCGTGTTTCACGCAGCAGCGGAAGCTGGGTCCTTCACCCATGCCGCCGAGACATTGCACCTGTCGCAATCGGCGATTTCGCGCCAGGTCAGCGCGCTCGAACATGATGTCGGCGTGCCTTTGTTCAACCGCCATGCCCGCGGCCTGGTGCTGACCGAGCAGGGTGAGATGCTGTTTCGCACGGCGCATGACGTGCTGATGAAGCTGGAGACCATCAAGTCGAAGCTGACCGAAGCCAAGGACCGTCCCTCAGGCGTGCTCAGGGTGACGACCACGGTCGGCCTTGGCGCCGGCTGGTTGACCGAGCGGGTGCAGGAATTCATCGAGCTCTATCCCGAAATCAGCCTGCAGCTGATCCTCGCCAATGAAGAGCTCGACCTCACAATGCGCCAGGCGGATTGCGCGATCCGGCTGCGCCAGCCGCAGCAGCCCGACCTCATCCAGCGCCGCCTGTTCACCGTGCATTTCCACCTCTATGCCTCGCCGGCCTATGTCGGCAAGCACGGCAAGCCGACATCGGTCGCCGATCTGAAGAACCATCGCATCGTCACCTTCGGCGTGCCGGTGCCGTCGCATCTGTCGGAACTGAACTGGCTGGAGACGATCGGCGATTTCGAAGGCGGACAAAGGGTGCCGACGCTGCAGATCAACGACATATTGTCGATCAAGCGCGCCGTGCAGGGCGGCGCCGGCATCGCCATGCTGCCCGACTATGTGATCTCCAAGGAGTCGGATCTGGTGCAGCTTTTGCCGGAGACCGAGGTGCCGTCCTTCGACACCTATTTCGCCTATCCCGACGCGATGAAGAACCAGGCCAAGCTGCACGTGTTCCGCGATTTCATTATCGCCAAGGCGCGCAGCTGGTCGTTTTGATCCTCACGGCACTCTGACGCTATCCCCGCCATGGCGTCAGCCGCGGCAGCCAGCCGGGGACGTTGCGGCGGTAGGTCTCGTATTCGGCGCCGTAACGGCGGGCGAGCGTCGGCTCCTCGTAGAACCGCACGAAAGAGCTCATCACGATCGCGCCGATGACGGCATAGGCTACGACGCTCCAGCTCGAAAACAGCAGCGCCTGGCCAAGGATTATCGACAGCACGGCGACATACATCGGGTTGCGGACATGGCGGTAGATACCGCCGATCACCAGCTTTTCGGTGGGTGCTACGGGTGCCGGTGTGCCCAGCCCTTCGAGCGCGAAGCGGGCGAAGGAATGAACGAGCAGGGCGATGGCTGCGACGATCAGGATGGCGCCGGCCGGCACGAAGCCGGGCACGGCCGACAGTGGCAGACGGTAGCGGTCCGTCAGCAGCCAGGGCACCAGCCCGGCGACGACGCAAGGTGCTGCGATAAAGAAGACCGCGCTGCCGGCGATCGCCTGGGGTGTCCGCATTTCAGATCTCCCTCTCTTGGCCCTCCTTCTTTTCGGGACAGCCTTGTGCCGCAAAAATGAACGTGCGCTGCCCGATTTACCATCATCCGGCATTTTGCATCGACGCGCGAAAAGCGGGCCCGATTTGAGGTTCCGCAAGCGCAACGGCCTGTCGGAGGCTTCATTTGACTGCTTTTCGTGGTCCTATGGCTGCCAAAAATGGGTTAGACCACAGCCTGTACCTTTTTGCATGCGTGTGTTGCAAAATAGATGCTTGTTTCTTGGGCATGATCAGCACATATATAGATCATCTCCTGGGCGCGTTCTCCTCCCATTAGCGCCCTCGAGTGTTCCCCTCTGGAGGTTAGCCTTAACAGGCACTTCCAATCAAACTCAGCCGGATCTTCATTGATCCGGCTTTTTTGTTTTCAGGCCTGCAGCAGCCGGCGAAAAACCAATCAGAATTGCCGCGTAACAGTGACATGTAACCTCAGGTAACATGCCACAGGCGCGATTTATCGTTTAAGCAGACCATAGGACGCGGTGTGGTTCGTCCGGGAGATGGGGGCATCACTCGGAAGGTCCGGGCTCAGGCAGCTACCGCGTCCGAACCAATTCTTCTGCCTGCACAAAGCGCAGGCAGGCAAATGCGGCGGACCTGCCGTTTACCTCCCAAGACGGTCCGCAAATAGAGCGGCGTCCGGATTAT
Organism: Hyphomicrobiales bacterium; assembly: GCA_900472295.1. GTDB lineage: Bacteria > Pseudomonadota > Alphaproteobacteria > Rhizobiales > Rhizobiaceae > Mesorhizobium. The sequence continues at coordinate 52,489 of UCIA01000005.1, forward strand.
CCGGGCGCCGTTTTTCGTGCGGCTCGGCGCGCCGCTCTCAGGCCGCCTTGCCGTTGGCGTTCATCGCTTCGTCGGCCAGGCGTCCGGTCAATTCGGCCATGTGGTCGAAGCCGCAGCGATAGCTGGCGACGCCCGCGGTCGCCGAGCGCAGCTCGATGATCAGATCGCCGATCTCGGCCTGCGGCATGGTCGCCTCGACGACATCCCATCCCGGCCAGTCGGGCCGTGCGTCATAGCCGAGGATCTGGCCGCGCCGTTGCGGGATCAGCGCAATGATCTTCGAGGTGGCTTCGGACGGCGTGACGATCTCGACCTTCATCACCGGCTCCAGCAGCACCGGCGAGCAGGCAGCCATGCCCTCCTTCATCGCCAGCTTGGCCGCCATCTGGAAGGCCATGTCGGAGGAATCGACGGCATGGTAGGAACCGTCGGAGAGGTTGACGGCGACATCGACGACGGGGAAGCCGAGCGGGCCCGTCTTCAGATAGTCACGTACGCCAGTCTCCACCGACTGGATGTAGGTCTTGGGCACGACGCCGCCGGTGATGGTGTCCGAGAACTGGAAACCGGAACCGCGCGGCAGCGGCTTGATCTCGATCACCACGTCGCCGAACTGGCCGTGGCCGCCGGACTGCTTCTTGTGGCGGCCGCGCTGCTGCACCGTCTTGCGGATCGTTTCGCGATAGGGAACCGCCGGGGCGTAACCCTCGACCGGGATCTGGTTCTTGCCTTCCAGCCGCTCGCGCACCACCCTTAGATGCATCTCGCCATGGCCCGACAGTACGGTCTCGGCCGAGTCCTGGTTATGACGCAGGCTGAGCGAGGGATCTTCCTCGGCCAGGCGCTGGATGGCCGCCGACATCTTGACCTCGTCCTTGCGCTCCTTCGGCCGCAGCGCAAAGGCAAAGACCGGCTGCGGCGCCACCAGCGTGACCAGTGGCTTGATGCCGCCTTTGGTGGAGCTCAGCGTCTGTCCTGTCTTGACCTCGTCCAGCTTGCCCAGCGCCACCGTGTCGCCGGCCTTGGCCGAGGTCAGCTTGGACTGGTCCTTGCCGAGCATCTTGTAGATGCCCGAAACCTTCGCCGTCTCGCCGTTCGACAAATAAAGCTCGGCCGCATCGGCGACCTGGCCGGAGAGGATCCGCGATATCGACAGCTTGCCGCCATGCGCGGTGTGGACGGTCTTCATCACCTGGACCACGGTCTGATTGCCGTCGGCAACGCCAAGGCGCTTGCGGGTAGCCTCGACGTCCGGAGCATCGTGGCGGATCGCCTTCAGCAGGCGCAGCACGCCGTTGCCTTTTTCGGCGGTGCCGATCAGCACGGGCGTTATGGTGCCGGCGCGCAGGTCGGCGGCGAGGTCGTCGAAGACGGCGTCTTTCGGCGGCTCGATCTCCTCCAGCAACTGCTCCATCAAATGGTCGTCGTGATCGGCAAGCGTCTCCAGCATGGAGAAGCGGGCTTCCAGCTCTCGCGCCTTGTCGTCGGTTGGAATTTCGGCGACCTGGCTTTCGGCATATTCGCGGTAGATGTAGGCGCGTTCCAGCGCCAGATCGATCGAGCCGATCACCACATTGTCCTTGCGCAGCGGGATCTGGCGCAGCAGCAGCGGTGCGGCGCTTGTCGGCTGCAGCATCTTCAGCGTATCGCGCACGCCCGCTATCGCCTTGTCGACCTTGTTGAGGAACAGGATGCGCGGCACGCCGAGATCGTCGAGCTTGCGCATGATCAACTGCAGGGCAGGGATCTTCTTTTCGTCGGCTTCGGCGACGACCACTGCGAGGTCGCAGGCGGCCAGCACCGGCTCGGCCTCGAAGGAGAATTCGATCGAGCCGGGACAGTCGACGAAGGTGATCTGCTCGCCCATGAATTCGGTGGTGGCAAAGGTCGCCTCGACGCTCATGGCGTGCGCCCGCGCCTCCGGCGAATGGTCGGAAACGGTGCTTCCCGATGACACGGGATTTTGGCGGGGGATGGCGCCCGTACGAGCGAGGATGGCTTCGAGAAGTGTCGTCTTACCGCTTGCAAAGGGACCGACTATGGCAATGCATTTCGGTCCCGTGCGTCGTCCTCCGGCGCGAGTACCCATGGCTGACCTCCACTCAGGCTTTGCCCTTGGGTGGCGATCAGCAAAAGTGGAAACGGTTTTGCGCCGATCGCACCCTGTCGTGTGCGGCGGCCGGCCTGTTCGACCGTCGCGGGGCGGGGTTGTTTTCTCTTAGCCACCCTGCCCAACCCCATCGTCCCACGGGTTAGCCGGCAGGGCAAGGAAAATAGAAATCCGGAGCGCCGCCGTCAGGCGGACAGGGCAAGACCGTAATCAGAACCGTCGGGAGACTTCAGCTTGCCTGGGTGCGGCGCGTGGGCGTGGCGGCTGCACTGTGCTTCACCACCGTCTCGGCGAAGCGCGACAGCAACGGGTTGAACAGGTCCGGGCGTTCCCAGAAGGGCGCATGGCCGGTGTCGGGAATGACATGGCACTGTTCCCACAGCGAGGAATAGGCGACGGTCTCGAAGTAGCTCAGCCGCACCAGCGGGTCATGTTCGCCATTGATCACCGCGACGGGGAAGGCGGCGTGTTCGACCACCTGTTTCTGGTCGGCGCCCTTGCCGGCAAACATGGAGCGCGCCACGCCGGCACGCAGCCTGCCGTCGGTGCGCCTGATGGCTTCGCGGAAAGACGGGCTGGCGGTGTCGCCGTAGCACAGAGCCTCAAAACGCTCGATGTCGCGTTCGGAGTAAACCTTCTTGGAGGCGAGCAGCATGTCCCAATTGGCGTGAAATCCGCGCAGCATGCCGAGCGGCCCGCGCGACACCGGCGGTGCTCCGGTCAGCACCAGGCCGCTGACCGCATGGTGGAAGCTGGCAAGTTCCATCGCCACATGGCCGCCGAGCGACCAGCCGAAGATGATGGCGCGGTCGATGCCCAACGCATCGAGAAGCCGGGCCGTGGTTTGGGCGAGGCCGGTAATCGTATAGGCGGCGGCCGGGTCGCGGGCATCGGAGGAATCGCCATGGCCGGGAAGATCGAAAGCGATCAACCGATGGGCCTTGGCGAGCGGGCTGTCGAACTGGCGGGCAAACACGGCGCGCGAGGCGCCCGAGCCATGGATCATGACGATGGGCATGCCGGAGCCAGATGACTGGCTGAGGCGCAAATCGGCCTGCGGCGTGCGGATTGTGCGGTCGGTAATGCTCATGCGCGGGATTAGACCTTGGGATTTACCTTACCGCCAACATCGCATCGCTGGCTCTATATGTTGTTTAAACATGTGGTTAAGAAAGGATTGATGAATCGACCGTCGGCGCGACCGCCGGCTCCATGGCAACCACCTGCGGGATCCCGACAATGGAACCAGTCCTCGATCTTCTTGTCTCGATCTGCAGCATCGCGACGCTCGGCCAGTACATCTGGTCGATGCGGGCGCATTTCCAATCGCAGGCCATGTCCCCGGGCGCGATGGTGATATCGGCGGCGGTCATCGCCACGGCGCTGTTCTTTCTCGCCATACTGTGGCTGCAATCGCAGCCGGTTTCGGCAAAGCTCACCGGGCTTGCTGTCGAGCTGGCAAGCTCAGCCCTGTTCTGGTGGGCGATTGTCACATCGCGCAAGGCGCGGCTGCGCTTCGCCTTCGCGCCCGACGATCCGCACAGCCTGCTGACCGACGGCCCCTACGGCTATGTCCGCCACCCGTTCTACACCTCCTACATCATCTTCTGGGCCGGATGGGGAATCGCGACCTGGTCGATCTGGGCGGTGGTGCCGGTCGCCGGTATCGCTATCCTCTATGTTTTTGCGGCGCTCGACGAAGAGAAGAAGTTTTCGCGCACGCCGCTGGCCGGAGCCTACGCGGACTATCGCATACGAGCCGGGCTGTTCTGGCCGCGGCTGGGGTGGTAGCCGGCACCGGGGCAGGGTACGTTCTACTGAACCTAGAGTCCTTGTTTTGATGCATGTCGTCGTCTCAAAACCGGGACCACTTTTGAGCGACATGCATCGAAGGATTACCTGACATGAAGATCATTGCCTGCGGCAGCGTGCCGACCATCATCGCGCCGGAGAAGTATTTCACCGGCCGCGTGCTGCAGACGCCAATCATCGAAAAGGAGGCGCCGGCGCGGCTGCGCGCCACGCTGGTCAGCTTCGAGCCCGGCGCGCGCACCCACTGGCACACGCATCCGCTGGGACAGACGCTCTATGTCACTGCGGGCGCTGGGCTTGCGCAGACATGGGGCGGGCCGATCCAGGAGATCAGGGCCGGCGACGTCATCTCGTTCGAACCCGGCGAGAAGCACTGGCACGGCGCGGGGCCAAAGACGACGATGACCCATGTCGCCATGCAGGAGGCGCTCGACGGCGTCCATGCCGACTGGATGGAAGCGGTGACCGACGCGCAGTTTGGCGGTTGAGCGCTGAACCCGCAGCAGGCGGGCCTATTCGGCCGGCAGCGTTGCCGCTTTTCATCTGCCGCTGGTCGGGCATCTGGTCATGGAAGACGACGATGTGCAGCTCGGCGAGGCAAGCGAAGCAAAAGACGTAAGGCGCAAACAAAACCCGGCGGTGACGCCGGGTTTTTCCGTTCAGGACTGGTCTGGCCCGATCAGGTCAGTGATGCGGTAAAGCGCTGGATGCGCGTGCAGGCTTCCTCCAGCAGCGCCTCCGATGTTGCGTAGGAGATGCGGAAGTTGGGGCCGAGACCGAAGGCCGAGCCGAACACAACCGCGACACCCTCGCCTTCGAGCAGTTCCGAGCAGAAGGTCTCGTCGGTGTCGATGACCTTGCCGGCCTTGGTCTTCTTGCCGATCAGCTGCGCGCAGGACGGATAGACATAGAACGCGCCTTCTGGCGACGGACAGGTGATGCCACGTGCCTGGTTGAGCATCGACACGACGAGATCGCGCCGGCCCTGGAAGATCGCCTTGTTCTTTGCGACGAAATCCTGCGGGCCGTTGAGCGCCTCGACCGAGGCCCATTGCGCGATGGTGCAGGCGCCCGAGGTCTGCTGGCCCTGGATCATGTCCATCGCCTTGATCAGCGCCACCGGACCGGCGGCATAGCCGATGCGCCAGCCGGTCATGGCATAGGCCTTCGAGACGCCGTTCATGGTCAGCGTCCGCTCGTAGAGTTTCGGCTCGACTTCGGCGATGGTTCTGAAGACGAAGTCGCCATAAGTCAGGTGCTCATACATGTCGTCGGTCAGCGTCCAGACATGCGGATGCTTGAGCAGCACATCGGCCAGCCCGCGCAGTTCGGCTTCCGTATACGCGGCGCCGGACGGGTTGGACGGCGAGTTCATCAGCAGCCATTTGGTTTTCGGCGTGATGGCCTTCTCCAGCACGGCTGGCGTCAGCTTGAAACCATTGTCGATCGAGGTGTCGGCAAACACCGAGGTGCCGCCGCAGATCGCCACCATTTCGGGATAGCTGACCCAATAGGGGCGGGGAATGATGACCTCGTCGCCGGGGTTCAGCGTCGCCATGAAGGCGTTGAACAGGATCTGCTTGCCGCCGGTGCCGACAATGGTCTGCTCGGGTCTGTAGTCGAGATTGTTCTCGCGCTTGAACTTTTTCGCGATCGCCTCGCGCAACGGCACGATGCCCGAAACCGGCGGGTACTTGGTCTCGCCGCGGCGGATCGCCTCGATCGCCGCATTCTTGATGTTGTCGGGCGTATCGAAGTCCGGCTCGCCGGCGCCGAGGCCGATAATGTCACGGCCGGCATTTTTCAGCTCGCGGGCTTTCTGCGTCACCGCGATGGTGGCGGAAGGCTTCACGCGGGAAAGGGCGTCGGCAAGAAAGGCCATGACCAGATATCTCCAGAGGGGTCGGCGCAGCCGGGAACAGCTGCGGCGCTTCTCATGTCGCATCAACCCGCCAAGTGCAAGCATTGTCGGATGAGCCAGGGGTCAAGGACCTGTGAAGATTGGCTTTGGGACACCGCCTGCGTCGGGTTTACACCCCGTTTGTGTGAAGCAATCCATGGAGCGCATCCCCGGCAAGACTAAATTCATCAACGGCCGCTAGAACCTTTGGCGGCAGGATCGCCAGCCATTTCGCCTGTCTCGCGGAGCGAGGGACCCTTGTCGCGCAGCATCGGGCTTGCCCATATTATCCGGCACGATGACGGCACCTCGTCAGGTGTCTGGGGCATCTATACGCTGCAGAGCGCCTTCCAGCCGATCTTCGCCTTCAACGAAGGCAAGCTGTCGGTGGTGGCGTTCGAGGGGCTGATCCGGCCGTTTCGCGATGGCGAGCCGCAATCGGCGATGAGTTTCTTCTCGACCTGTCCGGCCGGCGACCGGCTGCATATCGAGGCGCTGACCCGCACGCTGCATCTGCTCAATGCCGGCGCCTGCCTGCCGCAAGAGGCGTCGATCTTCGTCAATTTCGATCCCTCGGTGTTCACCGACCGCGCGATCGCCGAGAATGCACTGCGCGACATGCGGCTGGTGCTGCACGAGGCCGAGATCGATCCGCGCCGTATCGTGTGCGAGGTGACCGAGCAGAAATCGGCGTCGCAGGAGGCGCTCCACAGTTTCGTCGAGGCGCTGCGTGGCAACGGCTTCCGCATCGCCGTCGACGATTATGGGGCGGACGAGTCCGACATCAATCGCATCAAGGAGCTCAAGCCCGACATCGTCAAGTTCGACGCCCACTGGATCACGCAGCTGATGGAATCCGGCGCCGGCTTTGCCTTGCTGACCACCATGGTGACGAGCTTCGAACAGCAAGGCATCCGCACCGTGTTCGAGGGCATCGAGGAAGGCTGGCAGCTCGAGCTGGCCGAGAAATCCGGGGCATCGATGGTGCAGGGTTTCGTGCTGGCCAAGCCGGAACTGGCGCCCACCAGTTTTCGCGACTTTGGCAAGGGGGCGCAACCGCCTGTCGCGGCGCCTGAACCGCACAAGACGCCTGCCGGCAAGGGCGCTGTGCGTTCGGCGCGACCGGGCAAGGTGTTCGGGCGCAGGACCACGCCATGAGCGGGCGGCGCGAGCGGCGGCGCGATATCGGCGAAGCGATCTTTGCCGACGAGGTCGGCATCGAATATGGCGTCTATGGCGCGTTCCGGCTGAAAAGCGCCTACCAGCCGATCTTCGCGCCGCGCGGCGATGCGCTGGCCGCGGTCGCCGTCGAGGCGTTGATCGAACCGCATCGCGCCGCCATGCCGGTTGCGCCTTCCGTGTTCTTCGACAGTGTCGTGGCCGGCGACCGGCTGTTTGTCGAGACGATGTGCCGGATGCTGCATCTGAGAAATTTCCGCAACATCGGCGTCGATGGGCTCGACCTGTTCTTCAACTATAACCCGATGATCAACGATCATCTCGGACGGGCGCTGGCCGAGATTCGGCTGATGACCCGGCATCTCGGCGAGTTCGACTTGCACGCCGGCATGCTGGTCTGCGAGATCACCGAGCAGGCGGCCGACGATCATGTGCTGGCCGCGCTGGTGCGCGAGATGCGGCGCCACGGCATCCGCATCGCCATCGACGATTTCGGCACCGGCCATTCGACCGCGGAACGGATGAGCCTGCTTCAACCGGATATCGTGAAGATCGATGGCGGCTGGTTCGCCGAATTCTGCCGCCACGCTGCCGCCGAGCGCTTCTTCCGGCCGCTCGTCTCGTCGCTGCACGATCACGGCGCCAGGGTGCTGGTCGAAGGCATCGAGCAGGCCACGCATCTGCGTGTCGCGCTGGATGGCGGCGTCGACCTTTTGCAAGGCTTCCACCTCGGCCGCCCAAAGCTTGCCGGAACCATCTTCAATCGCGAGCCGCTGTCGATCGAGACGCTGCTCGGTGCCGACAACAAGGTGGTGCCGCTGCATCTGCGGAGGTAATTTGTCCTCACGCTTGCCGCCGCTTCGCCGCTCGCTCCGGACGGGGCGCGCCAACGGGCGCGACGCCCGGTCGGGCTTGCGGCCTTCGGCCGATAGCGTGAATTTAGAGAGGGCGAACCCGGCCCGCGCGAAGTTCGGCAAAAGCCTGCTCGGCCAGCTTATCCAGCCTACCGGCCTTGGCGTCGGCCTCGATCTGCATGTCCCACACATCTGCCTGAAACGCCTCGAACCATGAGGCAAAGGTCTTCAGCTCTTCAGGGCTCAGCGCTAGATCTTTCGATCTGTTCGAGCTTGGTCATGGATTGAAAATAGCATGGTCAGCGTGAAGGGACCAAGCGTCTGAAACCCAGACAAACAAAAAGGCGGGATAAATCCCGCCTTCCCATTTTCGGTAGCCTGATGGGAGCTTTCGGTCCGGGCTGGCAGCTATCTGCTGATCCAGCTTGTCGGGTCTTTCCGCTCCAGCGCGCTTCTCGCGCGACTGTCAGTACATCCGTGACTTGCCGTGCGCCCCGAACTCTCGTCCGGCGCGCGCACTTCGCAAAATCAGGCTGCCTTGCTCAGAGAACCAGCGGACGACTTGCCAGTGCGGCGGTCCTGCTCGATCTCGAAGTTGATCTTCTGGCCTTCGACCAGGGTCGACAGTCCAGCGCGCTCGACAGCGGAGATGTGGACGAAAACGTCCGCGCCGCCATTGTCAGGCTGAATGAAGCCGAAGCCCTTGGTGGAGTTAAACCACTTGACCGTACCAGTTGCCATTTTAGATAGTCCTCGCATTTGCTTTGGTTTGACCGAACCGAGGTTCAGCCGGTGTGCATCGAAATTTTGGAGATAGACGTCAGCAAACGCGAATATCGCGAGGCCCGGATCGATCGGCCGAAATATCAATGGGGCTGATATAGGCTGGTTTCGCACCAAAAACAAGATGGTTCGAAAAATGGCGTCGCTGTGGCGCTGCCCAACGGCCGCCCCAATCGCATGAAAGCGTTGCGCAATCGGGAAGATCGGGACGCCCCACGGCGTTAGTCCGGTTTTGGGAGACAACCATGAAAACCGTTGTGAAATCCATTCTGATTGCCACCTGCCTGACGCTGGTGGCCGCCGAGGCGCAGGCGATCTCGCGCTACGACCCCACCCGTATGAGCTGCGACAGGGTGCAGGGCACGATCGCCCGCCAGGGCGCTGTGATCCTGCGCTACCAGTCCAGGCGCGTGCCCGGCCTGCCGCTCTTCGACCGTTATGTGGCAAGCCAGCAGTTCTGCAATATCGGCGAGGTCCGCAAGCGCGCCTATGTGCCGAGCGCCGATGCCGATTCTTGCCCGGTCTATCTCTGCAAGCGGATCGAGAACGACCGTCTTCATCGGCGCTTCCTGCGCCCTCAGATGTAACCTCGTTCTTAAAGCGCGTCATTGTCCCAGAACCGCGGCACACTTCTGGGCGACATGCATCAGAACCCGAACGAGACCTGCGCCGGTGGCGGCGGGCCGACGCGCACGCCTTCCATGGCCAGCATCTTTTCCTTGGTGACCGAACCGCCGGGCGCCGAGAAGCCACCGATCTTGCCGCCCGCGGCCAGGATGCGGTGGCAAGGGATGACCAGCGGCACCGGGTTGGCGCCAAGCGCTGCCCCGGTTTCGCGCGGCAGGCCGGGCTGGCCGGCGCGCTTGGCCAACTCGCCATAGGTGGTGGTCTCGCCATAGCCGAGTTTTCGCGCCGCGTCGTAAATGGCCAGGCGGAAGTCGTCGACGCCATCGAGATCGACCGGCACGCCGGAGAAATCGACGTCCTCGCCCGCGGCATAGGCCTTGATCGAGGCGATCAGCTCGACCACCCATTGCGGCTGCCCAGTGTTGGCGACCGTATTGCTTGCGACACCGGCATGGCGCATCAGCCGGCGCTCCACCGCGTCGCGGGTCTTTTCGGGCAGGCAGAGCCGGATCAGGCCCTTTTCGCTCCAGGCGATGCCCATGAAGCCGATCACTGTTTCTAACACTGCGTGGCCGGCCGTGATCGAAGATGTCGTTTCCATGATGCGTTCCTTTCCGCAAAGTGGCGAAAACCGGGATACCACCCGGTACATATCCAGAACAATATGACATCTGGGCCTAGCTCTCGCCACCCGAAAACCACCTGTAAGCCCCGATTGCCGCCCCTGAATCGCTGGTGTAAGGACTTCTTAACAACCCGACAAACCGGACCCCTGCGGCTTGCCAGCAAAACTCAACCTTATCGCGATCTCCGTGATCGTCGGTGCCGCCGCACTCAGTGGCTGCACCTCGACCTCGCAGGTGAAGCCTGCGCTGACCGAAACCGCAACCACAGCTGGCAGCGACGCCGGCTTTACCGTGCCGCTGCCGGAGACGGTTTCGGTGCTGCCTGAAGCCTCGGGGATTGCACCCGTCCAGGCCGCTGACGTGATACCAGCCGCGCCGGCGCTTGACGCCGCCGCACAGCCGGCTGCCGCGACGGCGGCTTTTGCCGGAGCGACGCCCGCCGCACCTGCCGTGCCCGCAGTCATGGCTGCCAAGCCGATCGCGGCGACATACACAACCGCCGGCCTCGTCGTGCCGGCGACTGCCGCAGGCGTCCAGAAAACCATGCCCGGCGTGCAGCAGGTGGCCTATGTCGTGCCGCAGAACCCGGCAGCACTCGGCCAGTTTCCCGCCGCGCCGCTCAGCCCGTCCTTGCCGGAAGAGCATGCGACCGGTGCGCGCGGCGACGTCGACCGGCTGATCCAGAAATACGCCGCTCTCTACGAGGTGCCGGTCGATCTGGTGCGCCATGTCGTCAACCGCGAAAGCACCTACAACCCCAAGGCTTATAATAACGGCCATTGGGGCCTGATGCAGATCAAGCACGCGACGGCGCGCGGCATGGGCTATGACGGGCCGGCCAAGGGCCTGTTCGACGCCGAGACCAATCTGAAATATGCGGTCAAATATCTGCGCGGCGCCTGGCTGGTTGCCGACCGCAACGCCAAGAAGGCCGACTGGCTCTACCAGACCGGCTATTATTTCGACGCCAAGCGCAAGGGCCTGCTCGAGGCCACCGGCCTCGGCGTCGACCGCAAGCGCCGCCGTGCGCAACCTGACGCCTGATGCCCAAGCCGGGCCCTCAGGGACCGACTGATATCCGGCTGCGCAAGATCCTCGACGAGACGCTCGTTGCACCGCATTGGCCGGATGGTTTTGCCATGCGCTGCTTCGAGCCGGCAGATGCGCTGCCCCTGCATGCCCTGCTGAGCGAGGTGTTCGACAACGGCGCCGACGGTCCGTTCGACGAATGGTGGCCGCGCATTTCAGGCGATGCCGAATTCGACCCGGCGCTGTGTTTCCTGGTCATCGACGCCAAGGGAAGGCTTGCAGCGGCAGCGCTGTGCTGGACATCGGCCTTCGTGAAAGATCTCGCCGTTCACCCCGAAGCGCGCGGCAAAGGCATTGGCGAAGCGCTGATGTGGCAGGCCTTCGCCGCCTTTCGCGATCGCGGCGCGGCCCATGTCGACCTCAAGACCGATACGGTCGAGAACGCCGCCGCGGTCAGGCTCTACGAGCGGTTGGGCATGAGGCCTGTCGCCTGGGAAGGCTAGACGGTTTCCGCAGTTGTCCGCTGTTGCGAGGCGTGGCTGCGCGCCTCCTCGCGTAGCAGGAAGATCATTCGGTTCGTGAACCGCTTCACAGAGATCGACTATAAGCATCTGCTAATGCAGATTTCTACGCATCTCACCTGACCAAAGATTTTTGACTGATCAAATTTCAAGATGGAGGGACGAGACTATGGCTGGACCAAATCTTCGACGCAGAATCGCCCACGGCTTTGTCAGCCGGCAAATCTTCGCCGAGAAGGCGATCGAAAAAGTTGCACACGACACCAAGGTCGTCAATAAGGCGAAGGCTGGTGCGGCGGCGGAAACCGAGGCCGTTGTCCCGGGCGGAAAACTAGGCCCCGGCTTCTTCGATTTCATGTTCAAGGGGCTTCCCGCCTTCACCGCCAGCGATACCGACCTGGCGACGTTGGCGAATGCGATGAGGGACCCGGCGCCGGTCAACCAGCCCAATTCCGATCCACACGACAACAAGAAAATTCCGGCGGGGTTCACCTATCTCGGACAGTTCGTCGACCATGACATCACGCTCGACCTGACACCGCTCAGCCTTGCGCTGGCCGACCCGCAGATGGTGAAGAACTTCCGCTCGCCGAGCCTCGATCTCGACAGCGTCTACGGCGCCGGTCCCGGTCCGCATCGCTTCCTGTTCGCGCGTGAACCGGGCGCCGGCGGCACGGTGGACTCACCGAAACTGCTGATCGGCACAGCGCAGGCCTCGGTGGAGAACAGCGATCGGCCAGGGCAGGTGCCCAACCTGCCCAACGATCTGCCGCGCAACATGCAAGGCGTCGCCCTGATCGGCGATCATCGCAATGACGAGAACCTGCTCGTCGCGCAGATCCACCTGGCATTCCTGAAGTTCCACAATGCGGTGATCGACCATCTGAAGGCCAAAGGGACGCCCGACGACACGCTTTTCGAGGATGCTGCGCGCACCGTTCGCTGGCACTATCAATGGATGGTGCTGCACGACTGGGTTGAGCGCCTGACCGGGAAGGGTTTCGTTGCGAAGATCCTGCACGAAGGCCGCAAGTTCTACCGTTTCAAGACCAAGCCGTTCATGCCGTGGGAGTTTTCGGGCGCGGCCTACCGTCTGGGGCACTCGATGGTGCGGGAGAAATACAGCCACAACCGCATTTTCCGGACGCCTAACCCACATCGCGCGGAAGCTACGTTTGGACTGCTTTTCGATTTCACAAATCTTTCCGGCAGCCGGGTTACCAGCAGCGTACCTGGGCAAGGCACCTTGCCGAGCAACTGGGTGATCGACTGGCGGCGTTTCTTCGAATTGCCGCCCCCGGCCGGCGCCACACAATTCGAGTTCAATTTCTCGCATAAACTCGATCCGCTGCTGACCGAAGCTCTGCACCATCTGCCCGGCGGCGCCGGCCCGGAGGCGAGCCTCGCCTTTCGCAACCTCAAGCGCGGCGTGCGCCTCGGCCTGCCTTCCGGCCAGGCGGTGGCCAAGCAAATGCGCAAGAAGATCACTTTCACGCCGTTGACTTCGAACGAGATCGCGTCTGGGCCCGACGGGGTGGTGGCCAAGTCGCTGGGTTTCCACACCAACACGCCGCTCTGGTACTACATCCTCAAGGAAGCGCAGGTGAAAGGCGCCGGGGAGCGGCTCGGACCGGTGGGCGCACGCATCGTCGGTGAGGTCTTTGTCGGCCTCGTGCAGGGCGACGAGGAATCCTATTTGTCAAAGCCAGGCTGGAAACCCGATCTGCCGGCGGCAACGCCAGGCACGTTCTTCATGACCGACCTTCTGAAATTCGTCGCCAAGGCTGCCGATCCGGCCAACCCCGACAAAGCACTGAATCCGATCGGCGATTGACAAGGCATCGGAGCGGGCTTCACCGGCATGTGTCAGCTACGCTCCCAGGTGGGTCCCAGGCGGGGGTTTGGGATCCACCTGTTCTTGCGCCGGCCGGCCGTCGATGGCCATCGGGCAGCCGAAGAGGAACGTCGCAATGGCGCCATTCACAGTAAATCCGCACCGCTTCGACCCTTACAAGAACTACCGGTTCCGGCTTAAATGGGACGGCAAATATGTTGCCGGCATCTCCAAGATCAGCGCTCTGAAGCGCGCCACGGCGGTGGTCGAACACCGCGATGGCGGCGAAGCCGGTACGACGCGTAAGTCGCCGGGCTTCACCCGCTTCGAGCCGATCACCATCGAGCGCGGCGTTACCCACGACCTCGAATTCGAACGCTGGGCGAACAAGGTGTGGGACCTGCATGCCGGCCTCGGCTCGGAGGTCTCGCTCAAGGATTTCCGCAAGGATATCGTGCTCGAACTCTACAACGAGGCCGGGCAGCTTGCGATCGCCTACAAGATCTACCGTTGCTGGCCCTCCGAAGTGGAGATGCTGCCGGAGCTCGATTCCAACGCCAATTGCGTGGCGATCCAGACCATGAAACTGGAGAACGAGGGTTGGGAGCGGGACACCAGCGTCGGCGAGCCGGCGGAACCGGGTCTTGCCGAACCGTCGTGAGGCGCTGGCCGAGCCGGACTGGCACGGGCAATTGCAGTATGGCGAGGCGTGCTGCCATTAAGGGGCAATCGGCCGACGCCAACGTGTTCCATGATTAAGGCGCGGCTCATAACGATCTCAAGACCAACGCGGTCGAGAACGCCGCCGCGCTCAGGCTCTACGAACGGCTCGAAATGACGCCGGTCGCCTAGGAAGGCTAAAGGCTTCCTGTCTTGCCGAAAAGCGCCCCCGAGCTGTTGAAAACCTCCGGTTTGTGAACTGCTTCACATAGGCCGCTGCAACCCGGTGCTACCTCACCATCCATGCCTTTCGTCCGATGGCGGATCGACGACTGGCAGATGTGGAGAGGCTGCACCGGCATGTGTTCGGCCACTCCTTGGCGGGTCCCAGGCGGGGGTTTGGGGCCCGCCAGTCATTTTGGGGCTAGCGCTCAGATATCAGGCGCCCCTCAGATATCGGGCGCATTGCCGATCTTCTTTTTGAGCTCCAGCGCCCAGGCGCGGCCCTCATCGCCGCCCCACAAAAGCCAGGCAATATAGCCGGCCGACGGATTGTCCTCATTGCCGTAATTCCTGCCGCGTTTGTCGACCTCGTGGCGAGCGAAATAGCTGACCATGCGGCGGATGGTGGAGGGTGCCAGGCTCTTGCGGGCCTTGAGCTCCATCGCCCGCGCGACGCCGATCTCGGTGCCGCCTCGCCCGAACTGTCCGCGCAGCCTGAGCCCCTTGGCGGCGTTGTCGGCCACCACTTGCGGGCAGCGCAGGTCGATCTCTTCGGCGTCGTACATGGTTTTCCCCCGGAGGCATAAGCCTTAGCCTGCGGCTGCAATACTGAAAAGCGAAAGCGGTTCCACACTTGCCGCGCTGTCTGTCGTTGGAAAGAAACCGTCCACCAACAAGACAGGCAGCATCTTGCCGATGGCCGCCCGGTTGCTAAGCTTCGCCTTCAGGGGCTTCTGTTGAAACCGGAGGAAACACGATGCGGCTTCTGCTTCTGCTTGGCACCTTGATCCTTGCAACCCCGCTGCTTGCAGGCGTGGCGCGGGCGGACGACTGCGCCAACGCATCGGACCAGGCCACTCTCGACGAATGCGCCGGCAAGGATTTCGACGCCGCCGACAAGAAGCTCAACGAGGCTTACAAGCAGATCGTTGACCGGCTGAAGGACAATGCGGGGTCGAAGAAGCTGCTGGTCGATGCGCAACGCGCCTGGGTTTCCTTCCGCGACGCCGAATGTGCGTTCCAGGGCGGCCCTGCCGAAACGGCCGGCAGCGTCCGTCCGATGGTTGTCGCCAACTGCCAGGCGGGACTTACCAACCTCAGGCTGAAGGATCTGCAGGACTATCTCCATTGCGAGGAAGGCGTCCTGGATTGTCCGGTGCCGGCGGCGCAATAGCTGTCGGGCCGCCCTTCGAAGGTTTTACCAAGTCGCCGGCGCAAAAATGTCGGAACCGATCGTCACCGAACGTCCTTGGGGCGTAGAGCAACCGTGCCGGGACGCCGGTGCGACGACTTGGAGGAGCCGATCATGATCACCTTTCCCAACGAATCCCAGGAATACCGCGCCGCCCGCGAAAAACTGCTGCAGAAGGAAATCGAGTTGCGCCGGGCCATGGAGGATGTGGCGGTTGCCCGCCGCGCGCTGCCCAAGGGCGGGCTGGTGCCGCAGGACTATGTGTTCGACGGGCTTGGGCCGAACGGCAAGCCGGCGCGCATAAAGCTGTCGGAGTTGTTTGCGCCGGGCAAGGATTCGCTGATCGTCTACAGCATGATGTTTCCGCGCCATCCGCAGGAAAAGCGCGACGTGGCGACAGGCGGCGAAACCGCAAAGCTGACAAGGAAAGATCAGCCATGTCCGTCCTGCACGGCGCTGCTCGACCAGTTCGACGGCGCCGTCGGCCATCTCGAAGCCGCCGGTTTCAATTTCGCCGTGGTCGGCAAGACCGCGCTGGACAACATGATTGCGCTCGGCCGCGACCGTGGCTGGGTAAACATGCGGCTGCTCTCCTCGGTCAGCAACAGCTTCAAGCGCGACTACCACGCCGAGGCCGAAGACGGTGCGCAATTGCCGCTGCTGTCGGTGTTTTGCCGCGACGCTGACGGCATTCGCCATTTCTGGTCGTCGGAGCTCGGCTTCGCGCCGTCCGAACCCGGCCAGGACCCGCGCGCCATCGGCACCTGCGAGATCCTGTGGAACCTGATGGATTTCACGCCGGAAGGGCGGCCGGATTGGCATGAGCAGCTGCAGTATGGCGAGGCGTGTTGTCACTAGAGACGACCTCGCTACGGTGCATTGGGGAGATCTGGCTCGAAGAATGTGAACGGGTCAAAATCAGCGCTCTACGGCGCCCCCCCTCTGTCCTGCNNGCAGGACAGAGGGGGGCGCCGTAGAGCGCTGGCGGATGCCAGCCCTTGGCAAACCGTTGCCGCAAAGTGGCTCTTTGCCCGCGCCTGACGCGACCTACATTGAGAGCACCACTCCGACGGAGCATCCCATGCCCAAGATAGACCTGTCCGCGGTGCCCGTCCGCAAAGGCTCCGGCTATCCCGCGCCCTTCGACGCGCCTTGCGCTGAGCGCACGCGCAAGCGCCTGGGCGATGCCGGCGGGCTGACGGATTTCGGCGTCAACCTGATGACCCTGCCGCCCGGCGGCTGGTCGAGCCAGCGCCATTGGCACAGCCATGAGGACGAGCTCGTCTATGTGCTTGAAGGCGAGCTGGTGCTGGTCGAGGATGGCGGCGAGACGCTGCTCAGCGCAGGCGACTGCGCGACATTTGCGAAGAACAGCGGCAACGGCCATCACATGATCAACCGCTCGTCGACGACTGCGCGTTACCTCGAAGTCGGCTCGCGCAATCCCGACGATGTCATAACCTGCTCCGACATCGACATGACGAGCCCGAGTTCGGATGGAAGGTTCCTGCACAAGGACGGCACGCCGTGTCCGGGGCAGGGCTGAACGGTGCTCAGGTCGTTCTGATCTGCTCGACCGCGGTCACCAGCAGTTCGTCCATGGCGCGGCGAATCTCAGCATCCGACTGGGTGACGCCTGCCGCGTTGAAGTCGGCGCGCACCTTGCGCAACACATCGTCGTCGCCCGCCTCTTCGAAGTCGGCGCGCACCACCTCCTTGGCATAGGCGTCGGCGTCCGCGCCGGATTTGCCGAGCTTTTCGGCGGCCCACAGGCCGAGCAGCTTGTTGCGGCGCGCCATGGCCTTGAACTTGGTTTCCTCGTCCATGGCAAACTTCTTTTCGAAGCCTTCCTGACGGTCTCTCATGCTGCTCATGGTTTGCCTCGTTCAGATGCGACCTTCATCCCTCTGGGAAGAGCGGCCTGGAACGGGGAGAGTGGCGTGCATGGATGTCATTAGCAAGGCGGATCGTTCATGCCGGTGATTGATCGGCCGGAGACTCGAACTTCCCGCGATGCCGATGTGAATTGACGTTGCCGCGCCGTGACCTACTCTCTTCTGGGTGAACCGGGGAGACGAGCGATGCAGTTCAACGGGATTCGCAGCGCAACGCTGACAGCGGCGGTGATCCTTGCCGCCGGCACGGCAGCCTATGCCCATCACGGCTGGTCGTGGACGCAGGACGGGTTTTTCGAACTCAGGGGCAAGATCACCGCCATCTATATCGGCAATCCGCACGCCACGCTGGATGTCGACGCGGAGGGCGAGGCCTGGCGGGTGGAGATGGCGCCGCCATCCGGCACGATCGCTGCCGGCTTCACGGAGCAGGTCGCCAAGGTCGGCGACGAGGTGACCGCGATCGGCAACCGCTCGGTCGACCAGGTGGAAAAGCGCATGAAAGCGGTCCGCATCATCGTCGGCGGCAAGACGTACGATGTCTATCCCGACCGCGTACCGCCGGCGTAAATGGCCGAGTTGCTTGCCGGCATCGAGCAGCTTGCGTTGGCGCGGTGGCTGAAGGCGTCCTTCGTCGCCTACCCCATCGTCAATGCGCTGCACATACTATCGATCGGCGCGCTGCTGACCAGCGTCATGCTGATGGACCTCAGGATCTGCGGCGCCTTCCGCTCGCTGCCCTACGCGGCTTTCATCGGGCTGCTGCGCCGCATCGCATTTGGCGCTTTCGCTGGCGCGCTTGTCACCGGCCTGCTGCTGTTTTCGGTCAAGGCGAGCACCTATGCGGCGATGCCGGTTTTCCTCGCCAAAATGACGCTCATCCTGCTCGCCGGCGTCAATTTTTTCGCTTTTATGCGCTTGCGCGGTGCAGGTGACGAGCCGGCCGGCTGGGCCGTGATCGTCCTGGCCGTGCTGTCGCTGGTGCTGTGGATTTCAGTGCTTTTCGCCGGCCGGTTCATTGGTTTTCTGTAGCTCCGCACTGGCCTTCTCCCACAGGGGGAGAAGGGAAGAACGGCGCTGGCGTTCGGCCGGCGCCGGGATAAGCTTCCCTGCAAACAAAGGGAGACCACCGTGACCAAAGAAATCATCGAAGTGCCCGTCATGTCGGCCAAGGTGCGGGCGCTCGGGCTACCCTGCTCCACTGCGGTCAGGGCCAATGGCTTCGTGTTCATCTCGGCGACGCCGCCGGTGGACATGGTGACCGGCGAGATGGTGCGCGGCGACATCGAAACGCAGACCGAGGCGTCGCTGAAGGCGCTGAAACATTGCCTGGAAGCCGCCGGCACCTCGCTGGACAACGTGGTGATGGTGCGCATCTACGCCGTCAATTCCGGCTTCTACAACGCCATCAACCGGGTTTATGCCCGGTACTTCAGCGTGAACCCGCCGGCGCGCAGTTTTGTGCCCGTGGCGTCATGGCCGATGGAGTTTGATATCGAGATTGAGTGTGTGGCGGTGGGGTAAGGGCCTCCCTTCGTTTGTTTCGGTCTATTTTCCTTCATGGCATGAAGGTGGACTGCCGGTTCGATCGAATTATTGGGTCGACCACAAAGAGAATCTGCAATACGCTTTGTTGTGAAAGCCATAGTTGTGAGAGCAGTGTATTATATGCCTTCTCCGAAAGTTTTTATATCATACAGTTGGGCTAGTCAGTCGCATCGAGCGATGGTCTTAGAGTGGGCGGAACGTCTCATTGGAGACGGCGTAGACGTTGTTTTCGATCAATTCGATCTGAAGGAAGGGCAGGACAAGTATGCCTTCATGGAGAGAATGATCACTGACGATAGTGTCACGCACGTACTTGTTATCTGTGATAAGTCATACTCGGAGAAAGCCGACAAAAGAAAATCTGGAGTGGGAACAGAATCCCAAATTATATCAAAGGAAGTTTATGACAAGGTTGATCAGCTTAAATTTATCCCAATAGTATGTGAGTTTTTGGAAGGCGGCGAGCCATTTTTGCCTACGTTTATGAAATCGAGAATATGGATTGATTTCTCTTCGGCTGAAGCTGTTAACGAAAACTGGGAGCGCCTAGTTAGACTTTTGTATGGGAAGCCGGCAAATCAAAAACCTTTGCTGGGTAATCCTCCGGTGTATGTTCGAGAGGGCTCAGAAGCCCCGGCGAGCCCTGTGTTGGGTAAATTTTTGACACTGCGACAAGCAATATTGGGTGGAAAGCCAGGCATAGGTCTGTACCGAGATGATTTCTTGGCTTCATGCATTCAATACTCAGACAGCTTGCGCGTGAGATCTCGACCGGAGGTCGAATCTATCGGTCAGAAAATTATCGAAGACTTCGGAAAGCTGAGACAGATTCGGAACCACATAGTAGATTGGGTGGTTCTTGAGTCATCATCTACCAGCCAAAATTTGGGCTTCGCCGACTGCCTTGTTGATTTTATGGAGAAATTATTGGAGCAAAAATCAAGACCAAGCGAAGTTAACCAATGGAATGAATCTTGGTTCGAGGCGCATAGCCTTTTTGTCTATGAATGTTTTTTATATATTGTGGCTGCTTTGATTAAAGCCAGATTATTCGGAGAGCTGAATCGAATTTTGACAACTCGCTATCTTGTTCCGCAAACCATGAGAACCGGTGTTGAACATTTCGAGAATTTTCAGGTTTTTAGCGCGATGTCGGAATCATTAAATTCCGTGATGGCCACCGAAGGGCGAAGATTTTTCAGCCCGGCGGCAGAACTGGTGAAACGAAGTGCAGATCGTAAAGATATAGGTTTTGATGAGATTATGGAGGCAGATGCGCTCATTTTCTTTATGGCGCTAATCACCAAAGACGTTTTTTGGTATCCTCAGATACTTCTATATTCTGATAGATACAAAGGATTTCCGATATTTTTACGCGCGACTCAACGACGAGGCTTTCATAACATTGCTACGATTGCTGGCATCAGTGACGCAGATACGATTAGATCGATGGTTCTTGAGGGTCAGAAAAGGCTGGGAACGGATAATTGGCATGATTTCAGATTCAATAGAAATTTCTATGCGCTAATGAATCTTGAGAAACTTGATACGATCTCATAGCGGTAAATATCCGCAATGGCGCACTATCTAATTCTTGTTTTGCGAGAAGAACTATCTGCGCAGCGTCGGCGGGACAGCGCCCCCCTCTGGCCTGCCGGCCATCTTCCCCACAAGGAGGGAGATTAGCTAATGGCCTCAGGCAAAATACTCCTGCAACGGCCGCACTTCGAGGCTCCCCGCCTTCAGCGCCGCAATCGCCTCCGCCACCGCGGCCGCACCGGACAGCGTCGTATAATACGGCACCTTCTGCATCAGCGTTGCCCGGCGCAGTGATTTCGAGTCCGACACCGCCTTCTGGCCATCCGTGGTGTTGAAGACGATCTGGACCTGGCGGTTGCGGATGGCGTCTTCGATGTGGGGGCGTCCTTCGAGCACCTTGTTGATCTTCTGCGCGTCGACGCCGTTTTCGGCGAGGAAGCGGGCGGTGCCCGATGTCGCCAGCACTTTGAAACCCTGGCCGGCGAGGCGCTTGACCGCCGGCAGGATGCCTGCCTTGTCCTCGTCGCGCACCGAGACGAACAGCGTGCCGGAGCGCGGCAGGTCGACGCCGGCGCCCAGTTGGCTCTTGGCGAAGGCCAGCGCAAAGTCGCGGTCGAGGCCCATGACCTCGCCGGTCGAGCGCATTTCCGGGCCGAGCAATATGTCGACGCCGGGGAAGCGGGCGAAGGGGAAGACGGCTTCCTTGACCGCGATGTGGCCGGGGTTGCGGGGATCGGGCATGGCGCCGTAATGGGCGAAGGCGTCTTCCAGCTTTTCGCCGGCCATGATGCGGGCGGCGATCTTGGCAATGGGGCGGCCGATGGTCTTGGCGACGAAGGGCACGGTGCGCGATGCGCGCGGGTTGACCTCCAGCACATAGACGGTGCCGTCCTTGATCGCATATTGCACGTTCATCAACCCGCCGACATTGAGCGCGCGGGCAAGGGCCGCCGTCTGGCGCTCCAGTTCGTCGACCAGTTCGGAAGGCAGCGAGTGAACGGGAAGCGAGCAGGCCGAGTCGCCTGAGTGGATGCCGGCCTCTTCGATGTGTTCAAGGATGCCTGAGACGAAGGTCGCCGTGCCGTCGCAGAGGCAGTCGACATCGACCTCGATGGCGCCCGAGAGATAGGTGTCGAACAGAAGCGGGTTCTTGCCCAGCAGCGTGTTGATCTGGCCGGTCTTGTCGTTGGGGTATTTCTGCTTGATGTCCTCCGGCACCAGGCCGGGCACGGTGTCGAGCAGGTAGGATTGCAGCATGCCCTCGTCATGGATGATCTGCATGGCGCGGCCGCCGAGCACATAGGAGGGGCGCACCACCAGCGGGAAGCCGAGTTCGCCGGCGACGAGGCGGGCCTGCTCGACCGAATAGGCGATGCCGTTTTTCGGCTGGCTGAGGTTGAGCTTGTGCAGCAGCTTCTGGAAACGGTCGCGGTCTTCGGCGAGATCGATCATGTCGGGCGATGTGCCGAGGATCGGGATGCCGGCCTTCTCCAGCGCATCGGCGAGCTTCAGCGGCGTCTGGCCGCCGAACTGGACGATGACGCCGACCAGTTCGCCCGAGGCCTGTTCGGCGCGCAGGATCTCCAGCACATCTTCCGCCGTCAGCGGTTCGAAGTAGAGCCGGTCGGAGGTGTCGTAGTCGGTCGACACCGTCTCGGGGTTGCAGTTGATCATGATCGCTTCATAGCCGGCGTCGCGCAGCGCGAAGGCGGCGTGGCAGCAGCAATAGTCGAACTCGATGCCCTGGCCGATGCGGTTCGGACCGCCGCCGAGGATGACGACCTTCTTGCGCGACGACACTTTCGCCTCGTCGGCAAGCGCGCCGGCGAAGGGCACTTCGTAGGTCGAGTACATGTAGGCGGTGGGCGAGGCGAACTCGGCCGCACAGGTGTCGATGCGCTTATAAACCGGATGAACGTCGAGCTTTTCGCGTGCCTTTTGAATCACTTCGGCGTCGGTCTTCGTCAGCGACGCGAGGCGGGCATCGGAGAAGCCCATCGCCTTCAGCATGCGCAGATTGACGGCGTCTTGCGGAATGCCGTGCTCGCGGATGCGGGCTTCCATGGCAACGATGCCGGCGATCTGTTCGAGGAACCACGGGTCGATCTTGCACATTGCGTGCACGTCTTCCAGCGAGGTGCCCATGCGGATCGCCTGCGCCACCATGCGCAGCCGGTCGGGTGTTGGGGTGCCCAAGGCGGCGCGGATAGCGTTGCGGTCGTCGGCGTGGTTGGCCGCTACGGCACCGTGGCCGAGGCCGGGGATCTCGATCTCGTCGAGGCCGGTGAGACCGGTCTCCAGTCCACGCAGCGCCTTCTGCAAAGACTCCTGGAAAGTGCGGCCGATGGCCATGACTTCGCCGACCGACTTCATGGCGGTGGTCAGCACCGGCTCGGCGCCGGGGAACTTTTCGAAGGCAAAGCGCGGGATCTTGGTCACGACATAGTCGATGCTCGGCTCGAACGAAGCGGGCGTTGCGCCGCCGGTGATGTCGTTCTCCAGCTCATCCAGCGTGTAGCCGACGGCGAGCTTTGCCGCGATCTTGGCAATGGGGAAGCCGGTCGCCTTGGAGGCCAGGGCAGACGAGCGCGAGACGCGCGGGTTCATCTCTATGACGACGAGGCGGCCATCGGCCGGGTTGACGGCGAACTGAACATTGGAGCCGCCGGTCTCGACGCCGATCTCGCGCAGCACCGCGATCGAGGCGTTGCGCATCATCTGGTATTCTTTGTCGGTCAGCGTCAGGGCAGGGGCGACGGTGATCGAGTCGCCGGTATGCACGCCCATCGGGTCGATGTTCTCGATCGAGCAGACGATGATGCAATTGTCCGCCTTGTCGCGGACGACCTCCATCTCATACTCCTTCCAGCCGAGCACGCTCTCCTCGATCAGCACTTCGGTGGTCGGCGAGGCGTCGAGGCCGGACTGAACGATGTCGTAGAATTCGGCGCGGTTGTAGGCGATGCCGCCGCCGGTGCCGCCCATGGTGAAGGACGGGCGGATGATGGCGGGCAGGCCGACATGGTCGAGCGCCTGGGCGGCGATCGCCATGCCATGGCTGATGTAGCGCTGCTTGCGGTCGCCTTCGCCGAGGTTCCAGCGGGTTTCCAGCGCGTCGAGCGCGGCATCGAGGTCGGCAGGCGCCTCGGCCTTCACGGCGGCGCGCTCGGCCTCATGCATCTTGCGGTCGGCATTCTTGACGTCGGTGGCATTGGCCAGCATCGACTTCGGCGTTTCCAGGCCGATCTTCTTCATCGCCTCGCGAAACAGCGCCCGGTCCTCGGCCTTGTCGATGGCCGTGGCGTCGGCGCCGATCATCTCGACATTGTAGCGGTCGAGCACACCCATGCGGCGCAGCGATAGTGCGGTGTTGAGCGCGGTCTGCCCGCCCATGGTCGGCAGCAGCGCATCCGGCCGCTCCTTTGCGATGATCTTGGCCACGACTTCCGGCGTGATCGGCTCGATATAGGTGGCGTCGGCCAGTTCCGGGTCGGTCATGATGGTGGCCGGGTTGGAATTGACCAGGATGACCCGGAAGCCTTCTTCCTTCAGCGCCTTGCAGGCTTGGGTGCCGGAATAGTCGAACTCGCAGGCCTGGCCGATGACGATGGGGCCGGCCCCGATGATCAGGATCGACTTGATGTCAGTGCGTCTTGGCATCGTTATGAGTTCCGTTTGGCGAGCGGCTTGCACGAAAAACCGGGACGGGAAGACCCGGCCGGTTGTGCTTGCGATTCTGGTATCAGGCTAGGAGGGCCTTATAGGGAAGAGTTTTGCCGGATGTAACCCCGAAAATGCGGGATTGTGTGGGCAGTAGGGCAGTAGGGCAGCGCCCTCTCGGCCTTCACATACTGCCTTACTGCCTTATTCCCCTAATCGCCAAACGCCAGCGTATCCGTAATCTCGAACCGCTCGGATGCCCCGACGCGGATCATGTTGAGGCTGCCCTCCCTGGTGAAGCGGAAGTCGCTGCCCGAATCCGAGCTGGCCGGCATTCCGGCATTGAAGGAAATGGTGCGCGTGCCGCCGTCGGGCCAGGTGACGGTGATGTCGGCCTTGTCGGTGCCCTTGCGCACAATGTTCACGGCGCAGCGGGCCATCGGCTGGCCGACATAGCGGGCGCAGGGGATGTCGGTAGTGGCGCCGGGGGCGTTGGCGGGTTCCAGCCGCGCGACGGTTTGTGTTTCGGCGGCAGACGCGGCCTTGGCCTGATCGGGCCGTGGCGTCGGGAACGGTATCCCGGGAGCGGGCGTAGCGTCAGGTGCTGCCTCGGCATTCGCAGCAGTGGCCGGGTCGGGCGCCGGCGCTTCCGCCGCAAATGCTTCTGCCGCCGGGGCTTCGGCGGTAGGAATCTCGCCGGTCGACGGGTTTGCACTCGCCGCGAAGGCGAGGCCGTAGGCATCCTGCATGGCGGTCTGGCCGATCGAGGCGGCGGATTTCGGCGCGCCGGGATCGCCGCCGAGGCGCTCGGTCAGGTCCAGCTGCGGTGCGGCCGGCGCGGGCGCAGCGGCAGGAGCCGCTGCGGCATCCGCAGGCGCTACGGCAGGCGGCTTCGGTACGTCGGCTGAGAGCGCCGTGCCGCCGGCTTCGGCGCTGGCGGTCACCTGCGGCGGGGGTGCCGCGTCGACTTCGACCACCGTCGGGTTGTCGGGGATGAGATAGCGCGCCGGCGCCCAGCCTTTCACCAGCGGATTCTCGATGTCCTCGACCTTGCACCAGCGGTGGCCGTTCACCTCGTTGCAGCCGAAATTCTTGACGCTCGACCCCATCGGCAGGCGCGCCTGGGTCCTGCCGATCGGCGACGGCGTGGCGCGGATGTTGAGGAGATCGCCCGGGCCGAGCTCGGTGACGATGGAGACGATGTCGGCGGGCGCCTCCTCAGCCATCGCCGGCACCAACAACGGGCCTACCAGCAACGAGCCCATGAGCAATGGCGCCGCCAGCAGGAGCGGAGCGCCAATCAGTCGATACAAAATGGTTCGGATTGTGCGCCTCATCATTGGCCGTGCGCTGCTACCCTTGCCGTGGCGATTGGAACCTCGCCGCATGCCAAGGCGGTTTTATAAGGGACGATACGCCGCCATGTAAGTCCGAAAATGCGTCCGATCTTTGGTGCCGGGAGGGCGGGAGAAACCCTTTTGCTCGTTTCGAAGCCCCGGCTGATCTCCTCGCCAAATCCGAGCTCCCGACCTGGCTAAGGACCCTTTTCGTCTAACTCCGACGGCCCGACTGCGCAAGTTTGCGGTCACGAGCCCGGCTGTGTTTTCGGCATGAAGCCGGTTCGCAGCGCATGCGCCCATTCCGGCCGGCCCGCCTGTTCGGCCTGTCTTGCTGCCGCTTCGTGGTCGTAGTCGACGGCGATGCTCTCGAAACGGTCTGGCCCATCGCCGAGCGTGACGATGCCGTAGCGCGCATGCGGGCTGCCTTGCTCCGAAACATGCGCCGGCGGCGTGTCGTCGTCATAGGCCGGGGCGCCGACGCTGCCGGGGTTGAAGATCACCGGGCCGCCGGGGATGCGGATCAGTTCGGCGCGATGGCTGTGGCCGCACAGCACGATGCGGCGGTCGAGCCCCTTCAGCCGCCGCTGGATATCGGCAAGCGGCGCGCGCATCAGCCTGCCATCGATCACCGCGTCGGCAAGATATTTTTCGTCATGGTCGGGCCGGGCATGGAACGCGACCACGCCCGGAACTATCTCCAGCGTGAACGGCAGAGCAAGCAGCGCTTCGCGTTGTGCTGCCGTCAGCCGTTCCTGCGCATAGACGTCCGAAGCCCACATCGTCTCGTCGGGCGTATCGACGGCGACGCGGCGGTCATGGTTGCCGCGCACGGTCGGCAGGTCGAGCGCTTCCAGCCGCTCGAACGTCTCGCGCGGCCACAGCGGACCGGAGACGCAATCGCCAAGATTGATGGTGATATCTGCGCCGCCACGCCGCTCGAGATCGTCGAGTACGGCGTCGAGCGCCAGCACATTGCCATGGATGTCGGCGAGAACGGCGATGCGCATCAAGAGCTCCGGAGAATGACGAATGATTGGTCGGAAAGGCGACCTTCAGGCCGGCACTTCGATGTCGTGGCCGCCGACCATGGGCAAGGCAGGGTCGTCTCCGGCAGCGGCAATGACGCTGTCGAGCAGGCCGGGGAAGCGGGCGTCGAGATCGTCGCGGCGCAGCGTGATCAGGCGGCTGGTGCCGACCACTTCGGCGCGGGTGACGCCGGCCTCGCGCAGTTTGGCCAGGTGATAGCTGAGATTGGTCTTCGAACCGAGGTCCAGAAACTGGCTGCAGTTCAGCGGCACGCCCTCCTTGCTGGCGAGATAGCGCACGATGGCGAGCCTGGTCGGGTCGCCGAGCACGCCGAGCACGATCGGCAGGCTGATCTGGTCTGTGTTGGGGTGCGGCAAGGTCATGCCCCGAAACTAAGCACAGTGGGGGGCAATTTCAACGCATCCATCTTCCGTGCAGTACACAGTGATTCTCCGTTTCGCGATCAGCCCGACCCGGCTGTCCTGACACAGGGCTGTCAGCAGGCTTCAGCTATTTTCTTCTGGCTTCATTGACATTATGCCCTGTTATGTCCAATTGTTCAATAACTTTTGAACTAAGGACATCGCAATGGACAAGCGCCTCTTCTGGCTTGCGCTCGGATCGTTCACGATCTCGACCGAAGGCTTCGTCATTTCCAGCCTGCTGCCCGATATCGCCGGCGATGCCGGCATTTCCATTCCGCTCGCCGGCACGCTGATCACCGCCTTTGCGCTGGCCTATGCCATCGGCACGCCGATCCTGGCGACGCTGACCGGCGAATGGGACCGGCGTCGCGTCATTTTGTGGACGCTGGTGTTCTTCGTCATCGGCAATGTGGTGGCGGCGCTCAGCTCGTCCTTCGAACTGCTGCTCATTGCCCGCATCATCATGGCGCTGTCGTCGGGCCTGTTTGCGGCGACGGCGCAAGGCACGGCGGTGGCGCTGGTCGATGACCATCACCGGGCCCGCGCCATTGCCGTCGTCGTCGGCGGCACCACGGTGGCGGTTGCGCTTGGCGCACCGCTCGGTGCGTTGGTAGCTGCTTTTGCCGGCTGGCGCGGCACCTTCTTTGCCATTGCCGGGCTCGGCGCGCTGGTCGGCGCCATCCTGTGGTACCGGCTGCCGCGTGGCATCGTTGGCACCAAACTGCCGCTGAAGCGCCGGCTGGCGGCAGCGCTGCGCCCCGGCGTCATGCCGATCCTTTTGACTACGGCTCTCGCCCTGATCGGCGCCTTCTCGGTCTTTTCCTATATCGCACCGCTTGCCATCCAGAGCGGCGGCTTGAGCCCTATTGCGCTGCCCGGCATGCTGCTCGCCTTCGGCGTCGGCGCCGTGATCGGCAACATTGCCGGCGGCCAGGCGGCCGATCGGTTCGGCGCGACACGCACCGTCGGCTGGTCGCTGGCGCTGAGCGCGGTCATGCTGGTGATGCTCTCGGTCGTGCCGACCTTCCTGCCGCAGCATATCGCCGGGCCGGTGCTGATGGCCATGATGGTGCCGTGGGGCATGGTTGGCTGGGCGTTCCCGCCGGCACAGGCCAGCCGCATCATCAAGCTGGCGCCTGACGCCGCCCCGATCGTGCTGTCGCTCAACGCTTCCGCGCTCTATCTCGGCGTGGCACTGGGTGCTGTGGTCGGCGGAGCCGTGCTGCGCTACGGCGTGCCGGCCGATCTCGGCCTCATCGCCGCAATCTTCCCGCTGATCGGGCTTGGCGTGGTGCTGGCCGGTCGCTGGGCGGCCCGCCCGGTTGCCGTGCCGGCAGAGTAGAAACCGTCTGGAGACATGGTCGGCGGCCGCTCTTTCAGTCCGAACGAGCGGCCGCCGTTGGCATTTCAAAGCCCAGCTCGAAATCCAACGCCGCGATTTCATCCAGCGCGACACGCAGGGTTGCCGCCTGTTCCTTACCGACCAGCGCCTCGAAGCGCTGCTGGGCAGTGCTCCACAATTGCGTCGTCTCCTCGAGCTTGGTCTGGCCTTGCGGCGTCAGCCGCACCCGCTTGACGCGGCGATCGTCCTTGTCGGTGAAGGTCTCGACGTAGCCGTCGCGGATCAGCGGCTTCAGCGTGTGGCCGAGCGCCGACAGATCCATGACCATCTCTTCTGCAATCGTGCCCATCGCCGGCTCGCTGCCGACATGGATCTGGTAGAGCAGGCCATATTGCGTGCCCTTCAGGCCTGAAGGCGAGAGCACATCGTCATAGAAGCGGCCGAGCTTGCGCGCGGCACGCCGCAGCGTGGCGTTGTTGCAAAGGCTAAGGCCGGGCAGTGCAGTCTTGCTCATCACGACTCCTTGGCTGGCAAAAAGCTGTGCCGGCCTGCCGCAGAAATAGTTTCTGCCGCCGCCGTTGACAAGATAGTGGCATATACCTACTTCCCAGATAGTGGTATATGCCACTAATTGGAAAATCAGGCGGCGGCACGAGGGATATCGGCCTGCCGGGCAGCTAAAAAGGAACAAGACAATGAGTGGACAGGACAACAAGGGCACCGCAGTCATCACCGGCGCGTCAGCCGGCATCGGCGCGGTCTATGCCGACCGGCTGGCCGGGCAGGGCTACGATCTGGTGCTGGTGGCGCGACGCGCCGACCGGCTGGAAGAACTGGCTGAGAAGCTGCGCTATGCCTACAAGCGCGAGGTCAGCGTCATTGCAGCCGATCTCGCCGACGACAATGATTTGCGCCGCGTCGAGCAGCTCATCGCAGCCGACGACAGCGTTACGCTGCTGGTCAACAATGCCGGCATTGGCGGCCAGCAGGTTGTGGCGACGGCCGACGCCGACGAGGCCGAGCGCATGATCAAGGTCAATGTCATCGCCTTGACCCGCTTGACACGCGCCGTGCTGCCGGGGCTTCTGGCGCGCAACCGCGGCGCCATCGTCAACATCGCCTCGGTGCTCGCCTACGAAACCTCGTTCGGCGGCATTTACAGCGGCACCAAGGCCTATGTCGTCAACTTCACCGAGGGGCTGCACCGCGAGGTCGCCGGCACGAATGTGAAGGTCCAGGCGGTGCTGCCCGGCGCGACCCGCACCGATTTTTGGGAGCTTGCCGGCAGCGATATCGACAATCTGCCAAAGGAAATCATCATGTCCGCAGACGATATGGTCGATGCAGCACTAGTGGGGCTGGCCAGAGGCGAAGCCGTCACCGTGCCGGCGCTTGTCGATGCGAGCAAGCTCGACACTTTCCTCGGCGCAAGGCAGGCCTTTTATGGCAGCCTGCACGCCGACAAGCCGGCGGCGCGCTACGCGGCTTGAGCTGGGCTGGTTCGCTTCGCGAACCAGGACCCCCACCCCGCTGCTTCGCAGCGACCCTCCCCACAAGGGGGAGGGTGGGGCGCGCTTCCTGTTGAGCGTGAAAAGGCCCGCGCCATACCTCAAAGGGTGCGCTCCCGGGTGCTGGCGCGAACTTGGCAGGTTAAGGCCCCCGCCACATCGGAATGATCGACGCCGCCAGCACCAGCGCCAGCACGATGTTGAGCGCGCGCCATTGCCATTCGGTCTTGAGCAGGCGGGCGAGTACCATGCCGGCGAAGCACCAGATAGACAACATCACGGCGGCGGCCAGGCCAAAGGTCGAGCCGAGCAGCAGTGCAAGTTGTCCTGGTCCGTCGGCAAGTGCTGCGAACGAAGCCGCGGCGCCCAGACCCATCGCCCAACCCTTCGGGTTCAGCCATTGGATGCCGGCGCCGCTGAGGAAACTGGTGGGCTTGGCCATCGTCACATCGAGATTGGGCGGCCCGGCGCGGCCGATCTTGATCGCCAGCCAGACGAGATAGAGCGAGCCGACAAGTTTCATAGCCAGCTGCAGCGATGGCACTGCGAGCAGCAGGCCGGCGAGCCCGGCGGCCGCGGCGCCGGTCACCGTAGCAAGACCGGTGGCGCTGCCCGTCATCAGCGGGACGGAACGGCGGAAGCCGAATTGCGCGCCGGAGGCCGTCGACAGCGTGGTGGCGATGCCAGGCGTGCCGGTGGCGATGATCGCGAAAACGACAAGCGGAATGATGGGCTCGAACATACGGGCTTCCTCGGTGAGGGCTACCATCGTAGCCGCGTACCACCTTCAGTAAATGCAATGTTTGCGATGGTTCGCATTAGCGAATATAATGCAAGCCATGATCCGAAATCTCGACTTGGCGTTGATCCGCACTTTCGTCACCGTGGCCGACAAGGCCAGCATGACGGCGGCGGCGAACGCGCTGCATCTGACGCAAGGCGCCGTCAGCCAGCAGGTCAAGCGGCTGGAGGAAGCGCTTGGCTGTAGCCTCTTCGACCGCGACCGGCGCGGCTTGCGGCTGACACGGCCGGGCGAGCGGCTGTTCGGCAAGGCAAAGCGCCTGCTTGGCCTCAATGACGAAATCTGGGCCGAGATGGCGGGCACGGAAATTGCGGGCCAGGTGCGGCTCGGCGTGCCATATGACCTTGTCGGCACCTTGCTGGCGCCGGTACTGAAAGCCTATGCAGAGGCCTATCCGCGGGTCGAGATTTCGCTGCTTTGCGCCGCCTCGCCGGACCTTGCCGCTGCCCTTGCCGCCGGCACCATCGATCTCGCCGTCATCGAGGAACGGGTCGGCCCGTCGGCCGGCGAATGCCTCGCCATCGACCGGCTGGTCTGGGTCGGCGCCAAGGCCGGCGTCGCCCGTGCCAAGCGGCCGCTGCCGGTGTCGATCGTCGCCGACACCTGCGCCTTCCGCCCGGTGGTGCTGGCCGCGCTCAACGAGCGCGGGCTGGAATGGCGCACCGTGTTCGAAAACGGCAACATTGATGCGACAACTGCGACGGTGCGCTCCGACCTCGCCGTCACCGCCTGGCTGGCTTCGACTGTGCCGGCTGACCTCGACATTTTGCCTTTCGATGCCGGGCTGCCGCCGCTGCCGAATTTTTCCATCAACCTGCATCTGCCAAGATTTGGCGCGGCTCCGGCCGCGCAGGAGTTCGCGCGGTATATCAGGGATGGGTTGGCGCGAAGGGGTGTGGCGGCTTGACCTCTCAGAGCTTGGGTTCCTCGCCCCCATGAAATGGGGGAGAGGTGGCCGCGAAGCGGCCGGAGAGGGGGCCTTCGTAGGGCTAAACCCTTGACGAAAATTGGCCTCCGTCTCGCCAGCCCCCCTCTCCGTCTCGGCTTCGCCGAGCCACCTCTCCCCGCTCTCGCGGGGGCGAGGAACCCAAGTTCTGCAAGGCTACTTCCAATTCTTGCGCCGTTCGAGTTCGGCCTCTGACGGCTCCTGCGTGGCAAACGACCCAACCTTGATCTCGCCTGATCGCTCATAGGTCGCCATGATGACGCCCGTGGTGGTGGCCTGCGACTTCACCAGTTTGAAGGCGGCCGGCATCGCGCCCCCATCGAACAGCCGCTTGCCCTTGCCCAGCAACAGCGGGAAGATCATCAGCCGGATTTCGTCGATCAGCCCGTTGGCGAGCAAAGTCTGGATCAGCTCGCTCGAACCCTGGATGAGCAGGTCGGGCCCATCCTCCTTTTTGAGGTTGCGCAACGCAGCGACGATATCGTCGCCGAGCCATTGCGTGTTCTCCCAGGTGAGTGTGTCAGGCCTATGCGTCGCCACATATTTGGTCGCGGGGTTGAAGACGTCTCCGATGGCATCTTTCTGATACGGCCAGTAGGCGGCGAAGATGTCGTAGGTTCTGCGGCCGAGCAGCAGGGCGAAGGGTTTGGCGAATGTTTCCTCCATCGCCACGCCCGCCACTTCGTCAAAGTAGTGGAAGGTCCAGCCGCCGAACTCGAAGCCGCCAACCGGATCCTCTTCCGGACCGCCCGGCGCCTGCATGACGCCGTCGAGGCTGACGAAGGTGGCGGCTATTATCTTACGCATGGGATTTTCCTTCTCTTGGGTCCGAACCGTGGGGGCCGGACTTCGATCCAAGGACGAACCAGCAGGCGGCTTTCCGACAGGTGACGGCAAAAAATTTCACCACCGCCCGATGAGCCATACCTACTGCCGCTTTGGCCCGCCGCCAGGCGTCTGCGACGAAAACCAGACGTCGCCGATGACAGCGGTGGCGGTGCGGTCCGGCGGCCTGTCGGCCGTCAGCCAGATCGAACGGCTACTCGCCGCCTTCTGGCGGTCAGGGATTTTCGCTGCTGAGTTGGCTACCGAGGCGCCGACGCAGGGAATGAACCACGAGCGCATGAACGGGTCGCAGGCAAAGCCTTGTTCGGTGCGGGTCACCATCACCGCGACGCCGACACTCTCAGCCGGGCGCCAGGGAAAGATCATGCGACCACCGGGCTTCAGCGCCCGCAGCCAGGCAAC
This sequence comes from Hyphomicrobiales bacterium, assembly GCA_900472295.1. Taxonomy (GTDB): domain Bacteria; phylum Pseudomonadota; class Alphaproteobacteria; order Rhizobiales; family Rhizobiaceae; genus Mesorhizobium. The sequence goes on from UCIA01000005.1 coordinate 85,117, forward strand.
CGGCGGAGCGACGACGCCGGCATTGACATAGATGATGTCGGACGGTGGCAGATCGTGCGTAACCGCATCGCCATGGACGACGGTGACGTTGTCATAGGCTGAGAGGTTTTCTGTCGCTCTGGCAGCAAGGTCGGCCTCCAGTTCGAAGGCGGTGACCCGGCCCGGCGAGACCAGCCGGGCCAGCAGGGCGGTGTAGTAGCCGGTGCCGGCGCCGACATGGGTGACGGTCTCACCGTTCCTGGGGGCGGTCTTGCCGATCCACATGGCGTGCAAAGAGGGCTCGCCATTGTTGATGCCCTTGTCGGCATCGAGCGCCACCAGCACGTCCTGATAGATGTGAACAGGATCGTCGCTTGGCGTCAGGATCCTGCCCTTGCCGGTGATCAGCGCCCTGCCGGCGACGACTGTCCACGGTCCGGGACCGAGAAAGGCCTCGCGCGGCACCGTGGCGAAAGCCTGTTCAAGGCGCGGGTCGGCCGAGCCGGCATTGGCCGCCATCAGCTGCGCGTAGAATTTTCTGGCGTCTTCGACACTTGTCATGGTGCGCTATTAGATAGCGCAAGCTGCCGGTCTGTCGCTATCGAGAAGAAGAAACTCAGCCGACGCCGAAGACGGTGTCGTAGAGCAGCTTGAAGTTGAGCGCCAGAATGACCGCCGCGACCACCCAGGCAAGGGCGGCCACGCTGCGGGGAATGGCAAGGTTGCCCATCTTCTTCTTGTCGGAGACGAACTGCACCAGCGGGATGACCGCGAAGGGCAATTGCATCGACAACACCACCTGGCTGAAGACCAGCAACTGGCCGGTGCCCTTTTCGCCATAGAGCGCGGTGACGACCACCACGGGGATGATGGCCAAGCCACGCGTCAACAACCGGCGTGCCCAGTTGGGAATGCGCAGGCGCAGGAAGCCTTCCATGACGATCTGGCCGGCCAACGTTGCCGTCACCGTCGAATTCAGGCCGGAAGCCAGCAGCGCCACGGCGAACAGGATCGAGGCGATGCTCAAACCCAGCAATGGCGACAGCAACTCGAAGGCCTGGCCGATCTCGGCGACGTCCTGGTGGCCGGTGTTGTGGAAGGCCACCGCCGACACGATCAGGATGGCGGCATTGACGAACAAGGCCAGCATCAGGGCTATGGTCGAGTCGGTGGTTGCCCATTTGATGGCGTCGCGCTTGCCTTTCTCTGTGCGTTCATAGGCGCGCGTCTGCACGATGGAGGAGTGCAGATAGAGATTGTGCGGCATGACGGTGGCGCCGATGATGCCGATGGCGATGTAGAGCATGGCCGGGTTGGTGACGATCTGCGACGACGGCACGAACATGGCGTGCAGGATCGTGCCGGCCGGCGGGGCAGCGACGAAGATCTGGATGGCGAAGCAGCCGAAGATGATGATTAGAAGCGCGATGACGAAGGCTTCGAGATAGCGGAACCCCTTGTTCATCAGCAACAGCACCAGAAATGCGTCGAGCGCCGTCAGCATGGCGCCGCCGATCAGCGGAATCCCGAACAGAAGCTGCAATGCGATCGCCGTTCCGATGACCTCGGCAAGGTCGCAAGCGATGATGGCGAGTTCGCAGGCGATCCACAGCACGAAATTGACGGGACGCGGATAGTAGGCGCGGCAAGCCTGAGCGAGGTCGCGACCGGTGGCGATGCCAAGCCGGGCGGCGAGCGCCTGCAGCAGGATCGCCATCAGGTTGGACAGCATGATGATGAACAAAAGCGTGTAGCCGAACTGGGCGCCGCCGGCGAGGTCGGTCGCCCAGTTGCCCGGGTCCATATAGCCGACCGAAACCATGTAGCCCGGTCCCATGAAGGCGAACAGGCGGCGGAACCAGACGCCCGAACTCGGCACGGCGATCGACGCGTGGACCTCGCGCAGGCTGGGCTGCTCGTCCTCGTCAGGTCGGGCAAATCGCCACATGGATCGGGCTTCTACGGTGGTTTCGGCGTCTGACATGGGGGGGCTTCCGCTGGGATGGATTGCGGCTCTTGTCTATGCCTCGGCTCAACATTATGCAATGTGCTATGTTTCATTGATCATGGTTTCATGGATCATACTTTTGTGATGTGCCTGATCCCTAGGGACAGTCGTAAACGCCGGTTGCACCTGTCACAGAATGCAAATAAACGACCATAACAATCAAAGCCCATGCTATAAAAAGCAAAGCTGATTCAATCTGCGAACAATCTCGGGAGGAGCGCGCATTGGCGCTGAAGAACAGACCGGTTCCACGCGAAAAACCGCTGCCCGATGCCGAAGCCCATTCGGAGGGCTTCCGGCAGCAGCGCCAAGCGCGCCGCAGCGCCCTGGTCGAGGATTATGTCGAGCTGATCGCCGACCTGATCGAGGACGGCAACGAGGCACGCCAGGTCGATATCGCCGCAAGGCTTGGCGTTGCCCAGCCGACGGTGGCCAAGATGCTGACCAGGCTGTGCGCCGACGGGCTCGTCTCCCGCAAGCCGTATCGCGGCGTGTTCCTGACCGATGCCGGGCGCAAGGTAGCGGAGGAAAGCCGCATTCGCCACCAGACGGTGGAAGCTTTTTTGCGCTCGCTCGGCGTCAGTGCCGAGACGGCGCGCATCGATGCCGAGGGCATCGAACACCATGTCAGCGCCGAGACGCTGGAAGCCTTTCGCAAGGCGATGACCGCGCTGCGCTGAGGCGCGCCGACCCCGCACCAAAGTCCACCGGAACCTCGGCACATTACGCACGTTGCACCTGAGATCGAGCTGATGTCAGCCGACAAGGGAGGAAGCAATGGGCGTCGAACAGGCACCGACCGCGAAGGGCAAACAGGCTGCAAAGGGATTGAGGCAGGCAGCGGCGAAGGACGAGCGCAAGACCGAAGCCGAAACCGGCCGGCCGCTCAAGAAGGGCGCTGACCGCTTCGAGGAACGCTCCAAAAGCTCGGATGGCAAGAGCGCCGGCGCCAAGCAGAAAAGCTGAGTTCTTGTCCGCAACCGGCAACGCGCAGCTTATTCTTCGCTCACATCCTGCACCCAGCTGCGCGGATGGCCGTCGACGCGGAACTGGAAGATGAAATAGGGCGGGATGCAGGTGCCCTTGCCGGGTTTGGCCTCGGCCAGATCGTCATAGCCGGCGGTGCAGATATAGTCCTCGCGGCAGGGATGTGCCTTGTCGCAGGCGCGCAGGCCGGCGGTCTTGGTGAATTCGCTGGTGCAGGATTTGTGGTGCTTGCCGGACGCGATGCAGTCGTTGAAGCCGGTCTTGGCGAGGCGGCCGCAAGTGGCTTCGTCCGGTAGCTTCTCGCAGCTCGCCTTGCGCAGCATGCCGCCGGGAAAGCCGCCGGTCTTCTGTTCGGGGTTGTCGTAGCGCTGGCGCGCCGCGCCATAGCCGGCGAGCTTGATCGGCGGTTTCTTGTCGCGTGCCGGATCGATGGCGCAGGCTTTTGCCGTGGCCGGCGACAGGCGGCAATATTGGTCGCTGCCCCATTTCGACATCCTGATCTCGCCGAATTCGACGGGATCGCCGACAGCGGTGCCCTTCTCGCTGACGCAGGTGCCGAATCCCGGATGGATGGCGCTTTCATGGACGCCGGCGCAGCGCAGGCCTTCGCCGCAGCTCCAGTCCTTGAAGCTTGCATCCTCGCCGCTGTAGCAGATCGAGCCCCAGCCATTGTAGAGATCGGTGCCTTTCAGCGCTGCCGCATATTTGGCATCCGGACGAGCGGCGAAGCCTCTGGTGAAGTCAGGATGGCCGCCGGCGGCGAAATCCTCGACGATGGCGCGGCGGCGCGGCAGGTCGGCGAAGAACACCGCGGAACCCGGCACGAAGACCGCGTTGCGACGCGGCTCGCTGGCAGGATCTGCGCCGGTATAGTGGAAGCCGGCAATACCGTGCGTCTGGTGGCAGCCGGTGCAGGTCATCTCGTTGAGACGCAAATTGAAACCGGCCACCGATTTGACGCTCTGCAGCGTGTTGCCCTTGGCGACATAGTCCTGCAGCGCCTTGTCGATATCGGCATCGTCCAGCAGTCCGTAGGCGATGTTGTTCTGCGACCTGGCCATGCCGCCGGGCGCGACCGAGACGGCCCTGGTCGCCAGGAATTCGTCTGAGATGACCAACCGGCCGCGATCGAGGTCGTAGATGTTGCGGTCGGTGAGCAGCCATTTGGCGAAGGCCGGCCGGTCGGCCAGCACCACTTTGCGGTCAATCTGGTTCTCCATCTTCGATTCCTGGAAGGTCGAAGTCGCCGGATCCCATTTGAAAATTTTCAGGAGATATTCGGCGTGGCCGCCAAAGTCGCGCCGCGTCGAGGCAGAGAGGCGCAGAACCTGCATGTTGAGTTCGAGCCGCATGATCTGCGACGAGTTCAGCATGGCGTTGGACAGTGGACCCTCGTCGGAGAGCAGCCAGGCCGCCAGTTGCTCGGGAGGCAGATCCTTCTGACCGGCGGCGAGCCAGCGTTTGGCGATGTCGGCGCAGGATGAATCGTTGGCGCTCGGCAAATCCTTCGAGGCGCGTGCTTGCGCTTGCCTGGGCATGGCGTTGAAGACCAGGCTCATGGTCAGCGGCAGGCGCGACGAAATACGCTGCGCCGTTTTTCCCTTCGCCGGCTTTTCCGCCACCGAATAGTGGAAGCGGTAGATCAGCCTGATCTCGCCGCATTCGGTGTGGCCGAGATAGCCGCGGTCCATGCGGTTGACGACGCCGGTCAGGTCGAGGGTCGAGCCGTCATCGTCGATGTATTTCGGGTTGAATTTCTGGCTGGTGTCCTTTGACTTGGCCATGGCCGCGACGTAGGGGTCGGGGCTGCCGGCGGGCTCATCGGCGATCTCCTGCTTGACGGCGTTGCGCACCGGGGTCAGCGCGCGCACCGAAAACAGGCCGCGATTGTCGACTTCGCGGGTGAGACCCAGAGCCGGTCCGAGCAGGCGGCTGATCGAAAGGCCACTGCGCTCAAGCGCCTGCAGCGTGTCGGGGTCGGTAACGGCGACGCTGGAATCGAGCGTCACGGCGCCGGCAGACCCGATGCCAAAACAGGTCAATGCCGTCAGCAACAGCAGGAATTGGCCGATCGTTCGCAAGCGCCCCTCGCTTCCGTGTTGAGCTCAACACTAACGGTCTTCGACGGTCTCGGCCATGGGGGCGATTGCAATGCCTCGCGAGCTTGGCCGCAAGAGGAGCGTGTGCTTCAATCGCAGGCATGAGCGACACCATCGTCACCCTTCGCGACGTCACGGCGGACACAGTCGTTGCCGTCTGCGACCTCGAGACAAACGAAGACCAGAAGCATTTCGTCGCTCCCAATGCGTTGTCGATCGCACAGGCGCATTTTTCCCCGATAGCGCGCTTTCAGGCGGTCTTTGCCGGCGAAACTCCTGTCGGCTTCCTTATGTGGCGGCCGCAGGACGACGGCAGCGTCTGTTATCTCTGGAGGTTCATGATCGACAGACATCATCAGAACCGTGGATATGGGCGGGCGGCCTTGACCCTGTTGTTTGCCAGTGCCCGCAGCGATGGCTTCAAACGGATGCTGACGAGTTATGTGGTCGGCGATGCCGGGCCTCACGCGTTCTATATCAAGCTCGGCTTCAGGGACACGGGTGAAAGCCGGCCCAATGGCGAACGCCTTATGGATCTGGCGTTGTAGTCGACCGCCGGGTGCATCGCCCTGAGACGGTCGAAAAATACTGTGACTTGGTGCAACCATTGGGATAATTGTTTGTTGGGTCGGACCTGGCCATGACATCGGCCGGGTCCACCGGAAATTTGCATCACGGGGAGTTGCCATGCTCTGGAAGGGCCGCCGTCAGAGTGACAATGTCGAGGACGAGCGCAGCGACACCGGTGGTGGCGGGCTCGGTGGCGGGCCTGGCCAGTTCCGCGTCCCGATCGGCGGCCGCACCGGTGGCGGCGGCAGCATCCTGCTCGTTATCCTGGTGGTGCTGGCCGGATGGTATTTCGGCTTCGATCCATCGCAGATCCTGGGCAGCGGCGACAGCGGCGGCGTGCTGCCCGGCGGCGGCGGCCAGATCACCGACAATAGCGGCGGCCAGGATGAAGGCGCGGGCACGCCTGCTTCCGACGAGATGAAGCAATTCGTGGCGACGGTATTGGCCGAGACCGAAGAGACCTGGACCGGCATCTTCCAGTCACAGGGCCTGACATACAAGGATCCGAAGCTGGTGCTTTTCAGCGGGCAAATCCGCTCGGCCTGCGGCTCCGCCTCGACGGCAGCCGGACCATTTTATTGTCCCGGCGACCAAAAGGTCTATCTCGATACCACCTTCTTCCAGCAGCTCGACCAGCAGTTCGGCGCTTCCGGCGATTTCGCCCAGGCCTATGTGATCGCGCATGAGGTCGGTCACCATGTGCAGAACCTCACCGGCATCCTGCCCAAGTTCAACCAGATGCGGCAGTCCATGGGCGAGGCGGAAGCCAACCAGATGTCGGTGCGCATCGAGCTGCAGGCCGACTGCTTCGCCGGCGTGTGGGCACACTTCACCGCGCAGAAGGGCCTTCTGGAACAGGGCGACATCGAAGAGGCGCTGAACGCCGCCAAGCAGATCGGCGACGACACGCTGCAGAAGAAGATGCAGGGTTACGTTGTGCCGGAAAGCTTCAACCACGGCACGTCGCAGCAGCGGCAGACCTGGCTGGCGCGCGGCTACAAGAGCGGCAAGCTGTCGGATTGCAATACGCTGACGGGCCCGATTTAAGCGTTCCCGGCACTCCAGCCGACACGGTTGAAAGCGCATCCGCCGAAAGGCCGATTGATCATCGGCAACAGATGTCAGCAGGAGAACGCCTGAAGCGTTCTCCTATTGTTCCAGAATGACGCCTCGCTTATAACGAGCGCCCGCCCAAGGGCGGACCAGGGAGCAGACGCCATCATGATCGACCCGAAAACCGCCAGGCGGGGCCTTGCGCTCGTCTTCACCACGCTGTTGCTCGACATTATCGGCTTCGGCATGATCATGCCGGTGTTGCCGGCCTTTCTGAGAGAATTGAGCGGCGTCGGCATCAGCGAAGCGGCGATCGAGGGCGGCTGGCTGTTCTTCGTCTATGCCGCGATGCAGTTCGTCTTCGCGCCGATCATGGGCGGATTGAGCGACCGTTTCGGGCGACGGCCGATCCTGCTTGCCTCCGTGCTCACCTTCTCCATCGACAATCTGATCTGCGCCATTGCCTGGTCCTATCCGATGCTGTTCATCGGCCGCGTGCTGGCCGGCATTTCGGGCGCCAGCTACTCCACGACTTCGGCCTTCATCGCCGACATCTCGAATGACGAGAACCGGGCGAAGAATTTCGGCCTGCTCGGCATCGCCTTTGGCGTCGGCTTCGTCATCGGACCGGTGCTGGGCGGGCTGCTCGGCACGTTCGGGCCGCGGGTGCCGTTCTATTTCGCCGCCGGGCTTGCCTTCGTGAACTTCTTCATCGCGCTGTTCTTCCTGCCTGAAACGCTCGATGAAAAGCATCGCCGCCGCTTTGAATGGAAACGCGCCAATCCGGTCGGCACGCTCATGCAGATGCGCCAATACCAGGGCATTGGCTGGATCGGGCTTGCCTTCTTCCTGATGACGCTCGGCCATATGATGTATCCGGCGGTGTGGTCGTTCGTCTCCAACTACCGCTATGGCTGGAGCGAGCAGCAGATCGGCTTCTCGCTTGGCGCCTTCGGCCTGTGCGGGGCGATCGTCATGGCGACGGTGCTGCCGCGCGTGATCCCAAAACTTGGCGAGTGGAGGACGGCGGTGATCGGCCTGACATTCACGGCGGCCAGCGCTTTCGGCTATGCCTTCGCCTCGCAAGGCTGGATGATCTATGCGGTGATCGTCGTCGGCTGCCTCGAAGCATTGGCCGATCCGCCGCTGAGAAGCCTCGCCGCCGCCAAGGTGCCGCCTTCGGCGCAAGGCGAATTGCAGGGCGCGATGACGTCGATCTTCTCGATCACCTCGATCATCACGCCACTGCTCTACACCTGGGTCTTCTCCTGGTTCACCGGGCCGAACGCGCCGGTGGTGTTTGGTGGTGCGCCCTATCTTGTGGGCGCGATTTTTCTCACGCTGGCGCTCATCGTCTTCGTCACTAAAGTGGCGAGGCCGGCAGCCAGAGTTGCGGCGAGCACCGTGGAAGATGGAGCACAGATATGAGCCATGACAGCCGCATTGCGTTGACCACGGACGGCGTGTCGCTGTCGCGGCTGGTCTTCGGCGCCTGGCGCTTGCTCGACACCACCGCCCGGCCGGATGCCGATCAGGTCGCACGGTTGATCGGCTCGGCGGTTGACCTCGGCCTGACCAGCTTCGACCATGCCGACATCTACGGAAACTACGAGGTCGAAGCGGCCTTCGGCGCCGGGCTGTCGCGGTGGAAGGGCAAGCGCGACAGCATCGAGCTGATTTCGAAATGCGACATCATGCTGGCATCCGGCAACCGGCCGCAAAACCGGCTGAAGCACTACGACACCAGTGCGGGCCATATCGTCGCCTCGGTCGACCGTTCGCTCGCCAATCTCGGCACCGACTATCTCGACCTGCTGCTGCTGCACCGACCCGATCCGCTGATGAATGCCGAAGAGACGGCGGCGGCTCTTGTCGGTCTGGTCAATTCGGGCAAGGTGAGGGCGGTCGGCGTTTCCAATTTCACGCCGTCGCAGTTCGATCTTCTGGCCTCGCGGCTGCCATTTGCCTTGGCCACCAACCAGATCGAAATGTCGGTGCTGAAAACCAATGCGCTGAGCGATGGCAGCCTCGATCACGCGCAAAGGCTTGGCTATACGCCGATGATCTGGTCGCCGCTCGGCGGCGGCTCGCTTTTCACAGGCAAGGAAGGGCGCGAGGCGCGGGTGCGGGCAGCGCTTGCAAGCGTTGCAGCCGAAACCGGCGTCGGCGATCTTGCCGCAATCGCCATCGCTTGGCTGTTGCGCCATCCGGCCCGCCTGGTGCCGGTGCTGGGCACGATGAGGCCGGAGCGGCTGGCGGCCATGGTCAAGGCGCTGGAGATAAACCTCGACCGCCAGCAATGGTTCGCCATTCTGGAAGCCAGCGAAGGCCGGCCGGTGGCGTAGTCGACTAGGCTTCGATCCATTCGGCAGGGATATCCAACGCCTTCGTCAGCATGGCGCTGGTCTGCGCCGACGGCTTGCGACGATTGGATTCAAGATCCGACAGAAAACCCTGACTGACACCGATCGCATCAGCCAATTCGGCTTGCGTGAGCTTGCGCCAGTTGCGTAACGCCTTGAGCCGGCTGGAGCCTCGCAAAATATCCATGGTCACGTCGGCAGGCAGGGCTTTCTCTGTTTTGAGCTCGGCCTTGCGCCCATCGTAGATCGCCACATCCGCAGCGTCTTCGGCGGCCTCCTCGGCGGCATGCAGCAATGCCTCGTAGTCGGCCTTCGGGATGACGACCAGCTCTTCCCCGGTTGAAGTCTTTATGATTTGCGGAGCGTTCATGATGTCCTGTCCTATGGCCGGCTGTAGGTCGTCGTTTCGCGCTTGCCGATGTAGATCGCGAGGATTGTGGTGCGATCCTCATCGAAGATGACGCGGTAGCGACCGATCCGAAGTCTGTAACCGTCCCGGCCGGCAAGACGTTTTACATCTCCACGCCCGCTGATGGCATAAGTGATCAAACCTTCGGAGATATGCTCGCGGACATCTGCCGGCAGATTATCGAGATCGCGAGCTGCCGACACCGAGAGGATGATCGTCTTCACAACCAGTAATATCGCAGATTTATCGCTTTGTGTTAAGCGATATTATCGCTGCTACCTCGAAGGATCAGGCCCGCTCGGCCAGCAATTCCTCGCCGCGCTTTTCGCGGATCAAATTGACGAAGCGGCGGAACAGATAGTGCGAATCCTGCGGGCCGGGCGAGGCCTCGGGATGGTGCTGGACCGAGAACACCGGGCGGCCGGTCAGCGCGATGCCGCAGTTCGAGCCGTCGAACAGCGAGACATGGGTTTCCTCGACGCCCTCGGGCAGGGAGTCGGCATCGACGGCAAAACCATGGTTCATCGAGACGATCTCGACCTTGCCTGTGGTGTGATCCTTGACCGGGTGGTTGGCGCCGTGATGGCCCTGGTGCATCTTGGCGGTTTTGCCGCCGAGCGCCAGCGCCAGCATCTGGTGGCCAAGGCAGATGCCGAACACCGGAATGTCGGTCTTGAGCAGATCCTGGATCACCGGCACGGCATAGCCGCCGGTGGCTTCCGGATCGCCCGGGCCGTTGGAGAGGAAGATGCCGTCCGGCTGCATGGCGAGAATCTCTTCCGAGCCGGTGCTGGCGGGAACCACGGTGACCTTGGCGCCGAGACCGGCGAGCAGGCGAAGGATATTGCGCTTGACGCCGTAGTCTATTGCAACGACGTGCATGGACGGCTCGGCCTGTTCGCCAAAACCTTCGTTCCACACCCAGGGCGTTTCGCGCCAGACCGAGGACTGGCCGGATGTCACTTCCTTGGCGAGATCGAGCCCGATCAGGCCCGACCAGGCGGCGGCGCGGCGCTTCAAATCGTCGAGGTCGAAGACGCCGTCGGGCGCGTGCGCGATGACGGCATTGGGCATGCCCTTTTCGCGGATCAGCGCGGTGAGCGCGCGGGTGTCGATGCCGGAGAGCGCGACGATGCCGCGCTTCTTCAGCCACTGGTCGAGCCCGGTGCCGGCACGGTAGTTGGACGGGTTGGTGACATCGGCCTTGAACACGGCGCCGACGGCGCCGGCACGCGCGACCGGATTGAGGTCTTCGATGTCCTCGTCATTGGTGCCGATATTGCCGATATGCGGGAAAGTGAAGGTGACGATCTGGCCGGCATAGGACGGGTCGGTGAGGATTTCCTGGTAGCCGGTGAGCGCGGTGTTGAAGCAGACTTCGGCAACGGCGGAGCCGGTGGCGCCCAGCCCCCGACCCTCGATGACGGTGCCGTCGGCCAGCACCAGAAGGGCGGTCGGCTTTTCTGTTGCCCAAAAGGGGGTCAACGAAGGCGTCATCTCGGCCATGGCGGCGCTCCTGTCAGGTTGCGCGCTGTGATGGCGGGCCATCTGCGCAGCAAACGGCGCGGCCGATCTCTCGAGCCTGCGCGCTTCAATTCGATGTCTTATGCAAGGCCGAGTACATAGGGGAAGGCGCCAGAGCGGTCAATGATGCCGTGCCAAAACCACGGGCATTTGTTTCGTCGAACGATATCAGGGACTTGGCGCGTTTGCTTTGCGGGGTCGCCGCGGTTATTGTCCGCGCCGTTCGAAGGAGACAGCATCATGCGCGCGAAAATCGCCGAATCCCTGAAGAGCGCGATGAAGGCGCAGGACAAGCATCGTCTGCCGACGCTCAGGCTCATCCAGGCCGCCATCCACGACCGCGACATCGCCAATCGCGGCTCGGCCAAGGACCCCGCCAGCGATGAGGAAATCCTGCAGATCCTGGCCAAGATGGTGAAGCAGCGCGAGGAATCGGCCAAGGCGTTCGAGGACGGCAAGCGGCCGGAACTGGCGGCGCAGGAGCGCGGCGAGATGGAGATCATCCGTGGCTTCCTGCCGACGCAGCTGGACGACGCCGCGGTAGCGGCTGCCGCGCGCGAAGCAATAGCCGCCACGGGCGCGACCAGCCAGAAGGACATGGGCAAGGTGATCGCCGCGCTGAAGCAGAAATATGCCGGCCAGATGGATTTCGGCAAGGCCAGCGGCATCGTCAAAAGCCTGCTGCAGTAGGGATTTCGGTCGCCTTTCAGCACATGCTGAAGCGCCTTCGGATGTCGATCGTATTTTCGATCGGCAACGATTCCGCTACAATCTGATTCTGGCGCGCCCACGCCTCCTCCCTCCATTGGGGAAGCATTGTTCATGCGGGGCCAAGCGGATCACCGAACCGACTGTTCGAGCACCAGGCATAAGGAGGGGTTGCGAAGATTGCTCGCGATGGGAGGTTTTCGATGAGGCTGTCAGCACCTGTCCACTTTCTAAAGCGTCGCGCCAGGTTGCTATCGCGTAGGGAAAGCATTCCCCTTCACCAGGCTCTCGACCGCGTCGCTGCCAGCGAAGGCTTCGACGATTGGGGCTTGCTGGTGACCAAGGCCTCCCCGACGACGGCTGCCGACACAATGTTCGCACGGCTGATGCCAGGGGATCTGGTCCTGCTTGGCGCCCGGCCGGGTCATGGCAAGACCCTGACGAGTATCGAACTCGCGGTCGAAGCCATGAGAGCCGGCAACAGAGCTGTTTTCTTCACGCTGGAATATACGCTGGCGGATGTGCTGGACCGTTTCCGCGCCATCGGGGCAGAGCCTGCGCAGTTCGATGGCCGGTTCGAATTCGACAATTCCGACGCCATCAGCGCCGACTACATCGTAAGCAGGCTGGGATCGGCGCCGCGCGGCACGCTGGTGGTCATCGACTATCTGCAACTGCTCGATCAGAAGCGCGAAAACCCGGAGTTGATGGTTCAGGTTCGCAAGCTCAAATCCTTTGCACGCGACATAGGACTGATCATGGTCTTTATCTCGCAGATCGATCGATCCTACGATCCGTCGAAGAAGCCATTTCCCAATCTTGCCGATGTCCGTTTGCCAAACCCACTGGATCTGGCGCTGTTCGACAAGGCGTATTTCCTGAACAAGGGCGAAATCCGGTTCCAGGCGGCAACACAAGTTCGGGGCTAGGTGTCCATAGCCTCTGCAGACCGAGAGCCCTCTCATGATCGAAATCGTTAAACCCGCGCTCGAACATCTGCCGTCCTACAAGGCGGCGCTCGAGCGTGGCTGGTCGCCGGACAATGTCCGGCTGATGGAAGCGACGCGCGAGCAGCTTGCGGCGATCGACGAGAATCCGGTGGCGTTCCTCGCCAGCCTAGACGATCCCGAGGCAAAGGGGCCGCCGATCGCTCTGCCCGACGGCACGCCCGTGTCACGCCTGCCAAGTTTCCGGCGCTGGATCTGGGACGGCGAGGCCGCCGGTTCCATCGGCCTGCGCTGGCAGCCCGGCACCTCGGCGCTGCCGTCGCATGTGCTCGGCCATATCGGCTATGCCGTGGTGCCGTGGAAGCGCCGACGAGGCTATGCGACCGAAGCGCTGCGGCTGATGCTGGACGAGGCGAGGGCGGTGGGCTTGCCGTATGTCGAGCTCACCACCGACCTCGACAATCCGGCCTCGCAGAAGGTGGTGCTGGCCAATGGCGGTCGTGTGGTCGGTCCGTTCATCAAGGACGCCGCGTATGGCGGCGCCGAGAGCCTGTTGTTCCGGATCGACCTGTAGCCCGCTATGCGTATCCGGTTTTGAGGCGTCATTCGCCGGGTCTGGCCAGCCTGCCTTCTTCCGCTTTGTGGTAAAACTGGCTTGCCACGAGCCAGCCCTTGAGAGGCCTCAGCGGTGGAATGCAGGTCGCAAGGACTATGGGCAACGAAACGAAGACATGGAACCACATGGACGGCTCAAAACTCACTTGCGCCCAGACGGCGAACAGCACGGAGGGCACGCAGGCGAAGCAGATCACGAAGAAGGCGGGACCGTCAGCCGGATCTGCAAAAGAGTAGTCGAGCCCGCAAACATCGCATTTTGGCGCAAGCGTCAGAAATCCGTCGAACAGCCGGCCCTCTCCGCAGCGGGGGCAACGGCCGCGAATTCCAACTTGCCATGGCACCAGCGGGGGATAGTGAGCATGATCGTGCATGATGGTTACTCCAGACGACCTCATCAGAAGCACTCCATTCGGCCTTGAGGTCCGTGATACATACTAATGTCATGATTGTATGCATACAATGCGACAAAATGTATGGCATCCAAAAATGAAAGCGTAGCGGGATGATTGGTGACAGCGAGTTGGGGTGGCTTTCCGATGTGGGAGAGGGTCCCGGGCCGATCTATCTGAGAATCGTCGACGCTCTTGCCGACGCCCGCTCGAGCGGGCGGCTGCAGCCGGGCGACAGATTGCCGCCGCAGCGGGAACTGGCGCGGTTGCTGGGGGTCGATCTGACAACCGTCACCAGAGCATTTGCCGAGGCGCGCCGCCGCAATCTCATCGACGCGGCCGCGGGGCGGGGCACCTTCGTCACGCCGGGAGAGGCCGAGGAACCGATCCTGGACCTGAGCATGAACATCCCGCCTTCGCCTGCAGGCCTCAGCCTTCCGGCGTTGATCCGAAGCGGCATAGACGGGTTGCTGCGCCGTTCGAGCGCGGAGAGCCTATTGGCCTACCATCCCGGGCCTGGCTCCCCCGCCGAGCGTGCCGCCGGTTCCACGTGGCTCTCTGCGACCGGCGGCAGGCTGCCGGTCGATCGTGTGGTTGTCGGTTCAGGCGCGCAGGCTTTGCTGGCGGCCGTTGTTCTGTCGCAAACCGGCGAGGGTGACACCATCGTCACAGATGCATTGACCTATCCGGGCCTGAAAACGCTTGCCAGGGTGACGAAGCGCGAACTGGTCGGTGTCGGGCGCGACGATCAAGGCATGCGGCCGGACAGTCTCGAGGAAGCAGTGCGCCGCCACGGCGCCCGAATCCTCTATCTCAATCCGACCATGCACAATCCGTCGGCGCTGGTCATGCCCGAGGGCCGACGCCGCGATCTGGCGCGGGTGGCGGGCAGGCTGGGCCTGATCATCATCGAAGACGATCCATACAGCCCCCTCGTTTCCGCGCCTCCGCCTTCCTTCCTCAGCCTGGCGCCCGAGCGGACCCTCCATGTGGCGACGATGGCAAAATGTGTCTCGCCGTTCCTGCGCACTGCTTTCCTCGTTGGACCGGACACCGAGGTCATCGAGCCGATCGCCGACGCCATCCGGGGGACCACGATGATGGCGCCGCCGCTGATGACGGGGCTTGCCTGCGAATGGATCCGCAATGGCCTCGCCGGCGAGATCACCGCCGCGGTGCGCGTCGAAGCGCAAGCGCGGCTGGAGGTGGCACGCATGATCCTGCCCCGAGGCTTCGCCTCGGCGCCATCCAGCCTGCATCTGTGGTACCCGCTCGAAGGGCGACTGGGCTCTTCGGAACTCGCCGATCTCGCAAGGCGCCGAGGCTTGGCCCTCAGTCCGGCGGAGGAGTTTTCCGTTGTGCCGGATACAGCCAACGGCGTGCGCCTGGCGCTTGGCGCTGCGTCCAGCAGGGAGAGGCTCGAGCAGGGCCTGCGCAGCCTCGTCTCGATCCTTGCGGGGAGCCCCGGATATTCGCCTGCTCCAGTCTGAAGCCAATAGCCCTAAGTGTTGCTACTCGGCGGGGGCCGGCATCGGCGGCGCTGTCCGGCTGCGCCCCTCCCAGATGTAGGAGGCAAGCGCCACCACCACCGCGACCAGCATAGCCGCCGCACCCGCCAGCGGCAGGCTGCGATAGCCGTAGCCGGAGTTGAGCATGGCGGCGCCCAGCGATGCGGCGAGCGCGATGCCGACATTGAAGCCCGAGGGGATGAGCGAGGAGGCGAGGTTGGAGGCGTCCGCCGTCCAGGCCAGGATACGGGTCTGGATCGGCGTGCCGATGGCGAAGTTGAGGCCGCCCCAGATGACGATGGCAACGACCATCGGCAGCGGATAGGGGCTGACGGCATAGATCACGCCAAGCATTACCGCCTGCAGGGCAAGCATGGTGATAAGCGACGGCATCAGCTTCCAGTCCGAGAGTCTGCCGCCGAGGAAGACGCCGATGGTGGCGCCGACACCGTTGAGCAGCAGCACCCAGGGGATCAGGTTCTCGTCGAGGTGGGTGACCTCGAGCAGCGTCGGGGTGATGTAGGTGAACAGGCCGAACTGGCCGATCATCAGCATCAGCATCAGGATGAGCGAAGTCCAGACCTGCTGGCGCGCCAGCACCCGCACCTCGCTGCCAAGGCTGGTTGATGGGCTCGATGCCCCTGTCGTGCGAGGCAAGAGGGCGGCCATGGCGGCAAACGCCACCACCCCAAGCGCGCACATCACCCAGAAGGTGGCGCGCCAGCCCCACAGATTGCCGATCGCGGTGCCGGCCGGCACGCCGATGACGTTGGAAACGGTAAGGCCGGAGAGGATGACGGCGACGGCCATGCCGCGCTTGTCCTCGGGCACAAGGCCGACCGCCACCACCATGGCGACGCCGAAATAGGCGCCGTGCGCGATGGCAACGGCAATGCGCAAGAGCAGCATCGAGGTAAAATCGGGCGCCAGCGCGCAGGCTGCCTGGCCGATGGTGAAGGCGATGGTCAGGCCGAGCAGCAGCGTTTTGCGGGAAATGCCCTTGGTGGCGAGCGCCAGCAATGGTCCGCCAACGGCGATGCCGCCGGCATAGCCGGAGACGAGATAGCCGGAAGTCGGGATCGAAACACCGAGACCGCCGGCCACTTGCGGCAACACGCCGGCAATGACGAATTCGGTGGTGCCGAAAGCGAAGGCGGCGATGAACAGGGCAATGAGCGGCAGCATGGCGCGGAAGCGATCCTTGGACGAGGTCGCCTCAAACCATGGATGGGGTTTGTGGGCAATGCAGAAATTATCGACGCCGCTTTAGGTTTTCTTGAGTGCGGTGGTGAGGCGCGTTCTTCCTTCTCCCCCTGTGGGAGAAGGTGGCCGAGCGAAGCTCGGTCGGATGAGGGGTGTTCCAGCGAAGTGAAGCGTTGGCGTTCCCTGGAACACCCCTCAACCGTCTCGGCGCTGCGCGCCGATCCACCTTCTCCCACAAGGGGAGAAGGGAAAAGTGCTCACCCCGCCTTCAACCGCGACCCACCCAGCAACCCGCGCTCTTCCAGCACCGGATAGGCCATCGACGCCAGCAGCGAGTTGATCTGCTTCAGGTCGCGGATGGTGTCGAGATGGATGGAGCTGGTCTCGACGCTCTTGGCGGTGCCGTCGCGCAGGCGCAGGAAATGGCTGGCGCTGGTCTCCTTCTCGCGGTCGCGCAGGCGGTCCTTTTCCAGCACCAGCTGGCGCGCGGCCTCGGGATCGCGCGAGACCAGCACGTTGAAGGCGAGCCTGGCATTGGCCAGCACCGAGGCGTGGAAGGCGCAGAGTTCGCGCCAGCCTTCGGGCGTAAACTCCAGCCCGCGCTCCAGCTTCTTCTTCACATGCACCAGCATGTTGCGCACGATGATGTCGCCGACCTGCTCAAGCTTGACGCAGGCGCCGATCAGTTCCTGACAGCGTAGCGCCTCGTCTTCGGACATCGCGTTCCTGGTGACCTTGGCCAGATAGAGCTTGATCGCCGCGTGCTTCTTGTCGACGCGGTCGTCAAGTGCTGCCAGCGCCTTGATCTTGTCGGCATCGGCGCTCTCATAGAGTTCGATGATGCGCTTGAGCATGATCTCGACCGTCTCGCAGACGCGCACCACTTCGCGGGTGGCGTTGGCCAGCGCCTGGCTCGGCACATCGAGCGCGCTGTCGTTGAGCGCGGAAAGCTCGACCACGTCGAGCGCCGAGGCCGGCACTGGTTTGGTGCCCATCGCCACGATCTTCTCCGAGGCGCGATAGACCAGGCCGGCGAGCGGCAGGCCAGCGAGCAGGATCAGCACATTGAACAGGATGTGGGCGTTGACGATCTGGTTGGGCACTGTGGCGCCGAGGAAGCCGACCTGCGGCTTCAGCGTCATGAACAGGATCAGCATCACCAGCGAGCCCATGCCGCGCATCAACAGATTGCCGATCGGCACGACGCGCACGCCGGGCTCGGCGCTGCGGGTGAGCAGCGGCGCGATGATCGAGGAACCAAGATTGACGCCA
This sequence comes from Hyphomicrobiales bacterium, assembly GCA_900472295.1. GTDB lineage: Bacteria > Pseudomonadota > Alphaproteobacteria > Rhizobiales > Rhizobiaceae > Mesorhizobium. The sequence continues at coordinate 102,754 of UCIA01000005.1, forward strand.
AGCACCAGCACGATGCCGAGCTCGGGAGGAATGAAGCCGCGGCCGGCGAGCGTCACCATCAAGAGCACTGCGGCGATCGAAGAGTGGAACAGCCAGGTGACGAGCGCGGCGAGCAGATAGGCGGTGACGTAGTCGCTTGAGAAATATTGGATGATCAGCGGCATCAGCGTGCTCTGGCGCAGCGGTTCGGACGCCTGGCCGATCATTTCCAGCGACAGCACCAGAAGGCCGATGCCGACCAGGATGCGGCCGAACTGGCGCCAGTCGCGCCGCTCGGTGGCCATGAACATGATGGTGCCGGCGACAAGGCAGATCGGCACCAGCAGGGTCAAATCGAAGGTCAGCAGCTTGACCACCAGCGCCGAGCCGATCTCGGCGCCGCGCACGGCAAGCTGGCCCGACATGCCCGAGACGATGCCGGCGCCGGCGAATGAGCCGACGAGAAGCGTGACGGCGGTCGAGCTCTGCAGCGCGATCGACAGGCCGCAGCCGGTCAGCACCGCCATGATCGGATTGCGCATGGTAGAGCGCAGTTTGTGGCGCAGTACGTCGCCATAGGCGCGCTCGACGCCGGTCTTGACCATACGGGTGGCAAACAGCATCAGCGCCACCGCACCGGCCAGATGCAGGAGAACGACGGAGCCGCTCATTTTGGCGCCTGCGGGCGCGGAGCGGCGGCGGCGCGAACAACGCGGCGATCGGCAGGGAAACAGGGGGTGCGAATCATGTTTGGAACAATCGTCGAGAACAGTCGGAACACTTTAGCCGGATAATAAAAACTTGTCGATTTCAAGGGTCGTCGCGACGCGACAGGCTGTGTCGGGAAATGGACGGATGCGCGATTGGCTGCATCACTGGGTCATGGATCGCCCAGTTCCCGAACATTGGAATCCGTCTTTTTGAGGATGTTCAATTCGTCGAATTAAACGCTGGATTTCATTACATAATTGTAATGCTGGCGTTCAGTTTCAGTTCATCGTTCGGGCGCTACTCCTCAGGCATCGACAACCTAAGGAGCCCTCCCATGAAACGCATTGTTCTTTCCGCTCTCGCTTTCTCGATGCTGGCCGCGACTTCGCTTACCGGCCAGGCAGCCCCGGTGAACGCACCGGTCGCACCGCAGTCGAACTACACGCAGGTCGATTGGCAGAAACCCACCAACAAGGATGTCAGGAAGCGTGTCATCCAGAAGCGCGTGATCCAGAAGCGTTTCGAAAAGAAGGTGGTGGTGGTGAAGCGCAACAACTGGCGCAATGGCCAGAAATACTCCAGCTGGAAGCGTCACCAGCCGATCCGCGACTATGGCCGCTATGGCTTGCATCGTCCCGGCCGCGGCCAGGAATGGATCCGCGTCGGCAACGACTATGTGCTGGTCGGCATCCTGTCCGGTGTCATCTTCGGCGCGCTTGCCGCGCAGTAAGCCCGGCCAGGTCGGCGCAACGCTGGAACTTTGAAAGGAGGCGGCCAGCTAGCGGCCGCCTTTCTTTTTGCCCTGTGGAAACCGGGTATGGTCCGCAATAGGGGTCGTCGGATTTCGTGCAGGTGATTATATGAGGGACAAACGAGTTCCCCGATGCGCTTTCCGCCCGCCTTTCTCGACGAGATACGCGACCGTGTGCCGATTTCATCGGTTATCGGCCAGCGCGTCGCGTGGGACAGGAAGAAGACCAATGCCTCGCGCGGCGATTATTGGGCCTGCTGCCCGTTCCATGGCGAGAAGAGCCCATCCTTCCACTGCGAGGACAAGAAGGGCCGCTACCACTGTTTCGGCTGTTCGGTCTCGGGCGATCATTTCAAGTTTCTGACCGAGCTTGATGGCATGAGCTTTCCCGAAGCGGTCGAAAAGATCGCCGAGATGGCCGGCGTGCCGATGCCGGTGCGCGACGAGCGGGAGGAACAGCGCGAGAAGGAACGCGCCAGCCTGACCGATGTCATGGAGATGGCGACGGCCTTCTTCCAGGAACGGCTGCAAGGGCCGGAAGGCGCGAAAGCCCGCGCCTATTTGCGCGACCGCGGGCTGACGCCGGCGACGCAGCAATCGTTCCGGCTGGGTTTTGCGCCCGACAGCCGCAACGCGCTGAAGGAGCATCTTGCCGCCAAGGGCGTGCCGAAGGCCGACATCGAGGCGTGCGGGCTGGTTCGCCATGGCGACGACATTCCGGTTTCCTATGACTGGTTTCGCGACCGCATCATGTTCCCGATCCCGGATTCGCGCGGCAAGATCATCGCCTTTGGCGGTCGCGCGCTGGCGCCGGATGCTTTGGCCAAATACATGAACTCGCCCGACACCGAGCTCTTCCACAAGGGCAACGTGCTCTACAATTTCGCCCGCGCCCGAAAGGCGCTGGTCAAGGGCGGCACGGTCATCGCCGTCGAAGGCTATATGGACGTCATCGCGCTGGCGCAGGCCGGCTTCGAAAACGCCGTGGCGCCACTCGGCACCGCGCTGACCGAAAACCAGCTCGAACTTTTGTGGCGCATGGCGCCCGAGCCGATGCTGTGCTTCGACGGCGACCAGGCCGGGCTGAAGGCGGCATGGCGGGCCGCTGATCTTGCGCTGCCGTCGGTGCAGGCTGGGCGGTCGGTGCGCTTTGCGCTGTTGCCGGAGGGCAAGGATCCCGACGATCTGGTCAAGGCCGAAGGGCCGGACGCTTTTCGTGCCGTGCTGGCGGAAGCGCGGCCGCTCGCAGAGTTGTTGTGGATGCGCGAGACGTCCGGCGGCGTCTTCGACACGCCGGAGCGGCGGGCCGGGCTGACAAAGACGCTGCGCGAACTGACCAGCCGCATCCGCGATGAGAGCCAGCGCTACCACTACCAGCAGTGGATGCGCGAGCGGGAGCAGACCTTCTTCAGCGCCCAGCGCGAAGTGCGGCAAGGTCGCCAGGACTGGAAACCGGGGCAGGGCAAGACGCCGGCGCCCGGCGGACAGTTCGCGAAAGGCAGCGGGGTCGGCGCGCGCGCCGCAATCACCGAAAGCCTCGGCCGCTCCGCCATGGTCAAGCGCGGCGGCGAGATGATGTCGGTGCGCGAGGCGACGATTATCGTAGCACTCGTCAACCATCCGGCGCTGATCGACGAGAATTTCGCCCATGTCGAGTTCCTCGATCTTGCCAACACCGATCTGCAGCGGCTGCACGCCGCCATCCTCGATGCGATGGCCCATGACATGGCCAATGATCGCGGCGCGGTGGTCTCAACGATCGAGCGTGCCGGCTGCAGCGAGATCTGGGGACGTGCGGTGGCGCTGATCCAGCGCGCCAGGCAATGGCCGGCGCTGGAGACCGCGGCCCTTGACGACGCCCGCGACGCCTTCAACCAGGCGCTGCACTTGCAGCGCAGCGCGCGCACCTTACATAAGGAGCTGAAACAGGCGGAAGCAGCGCTCGCCAGTGACCCCACGGACGAAAACTACCGGCATCTTGTCGAGATTCAGGCGCAATTTCGTGATGTGCAGGCAACGGAAGCGCTGATCGAAGGGTTTGGCGTGTCCTCGGGCAGGGGCGGGCGCGTGTAGGTCTAAACCTGCGCAAGAATGAATGATGGAACGTGCTGCGCGTCGAATCGACGCCTCTAAGTCGGGTAATTGATTCGCTTTTTTGATGCGAATCATGCGAGAGGCGCTTGACCTTCTGGCAGAATGACGGAATCAGGACGATTCGAAACGTTAACCCGTGCCGGCGTCGATGGGAAATGCAGCGATGTGAGGTGCTGATCACTGGACAGGTCGTTAGCCTGCCACAGATATCAGGGTTAATCTGGACTTAATGCATGTCGCCCAAAAGTGAAAACCGGTTTTGGGCATATGAACCAAACAAAGAGTTGATGCGGTTACCGGCCCGGTGAAGCGCGTTCCGTTACGAACGCATGTGATTTGACCGGTGCGGCAGCTTACGCGGCTTCGATGTTCGGCCGCTAGGAGAAGATAAAGACTATGGCGACAAAGGAAAAGGAAGAGGTCGACACCGAACGTGAAGGCGCCACCGATGGGCCTTTGCTCGACCTTTCCGATGATGCTGTCAAGAAGATGATCAAGGCCGCCAAGAAGCGCGGCTATGTGACCCTCGACGAGCTGAATGCGGTGCTGCCGTCGGAAGAAACCGATCCGGATCGCATCGAAGACATCAATGCGATGCTGTCCGACATGGGCATCAACGTGGTCGAGGACGACGATCAGGGCGAGGAACCCGAGGCCACCGACAGCAATGCCGACGCCGAGGAAGACGCCAACGAACTGGCCGAGCAGACCGGCACCGCCGTCGCCGCCACGACCACCAAGAAAGAGCCGACCGACCGCACCGACGATCCGGTGCGCATGTATCTGCGCGAAATGGGCTCGGTCGAGCTTCTGTCGCGCGAGGGCGAAATCGCCATCGCCAAGCGGATCGAGGCCGGCCGCGAGACGATGATTGCGGGCCTGTGCGAAAGCCCGCTGACCTTCCAGGCCATCATCATCTGGCGCGACGAGCTCAACGAATCCAAGATCCTGCTGCGCGAGATCATCGACCTCGAAGCCACCTATGCCGGCCCCGAAGCCAAGCAGGCGCCGGTGGTCGAGCGTATCGAGGAAGCGCCCAAGGCCGAGGAAAAGCCGCGCCGCGGCGGTCGTGACGAGGAAGACGACATCACCAATGTCGGCGCCGACACACGCGGCCTGGTCGATGACGACGAGGAAGACGAGGACGAGGCGAGCCTGTCGCTGGCGGCGATGGAAGCGGAACTGCGTCCGCAGGTGATGGAGACGCTCGACGTCATCGCCGACACCTACAAGAAGCTCAGGAAGCTGCAGGACCAGCAGGTCGAGAATCGCCTGGCCGCCGCCGGCACGCTGTCGCCCAGCCAGGACCGCCGGCTGAAGGAGCTGAAGGACCAGCTGATCAAGGCGGTGAAGTCGCTGTCGCTCAACACCGCGCGTATCGAGGCGCTGGTCGAGCAGCTCTACGACATCAACAAGCGTCTGGTGCAGAACGAAGGCAAGCTGCTGCGCCTGGCCGAAAGCTATGGCGTGCGCCGCGAGGAATTCCTCAAGGAATATCAGGGCTCCGAGCTCGACCCGAACTGGACGCGCTCGATCGGCAACCTGACCTCGCGCGGCTGGAAGGAATTCACCAAGAACGAGAAGGACGCGATCAAGGAGCTGCGCTCGGAGATCCAGAACCTCGCCACCGAAACGGCGATCTCGATCCTGGAATTCCGCAAGATCGTCAACCAGGTGCAGAAGGGCGAGCGCGAAGCCGCGATTGCCAAGAAGGAAATGGTCGAGGCCAATCTGCGTCTCGTCATCTCGATTGCCAAGAAATACACCAATCGCGGCCTGCAGTTCCTCGACCTGATCCAGGAAGGCAATATCGGCCTGATGAAGGCGGTCGACAAATTCGAATACCGCCGCGGCTACAAGTTCTCGACCTACGCGACATGGTGGATCCGGCAGGCGATCACCCGTTCGATCGCCGACCAGGCGCGCACCATCCGCATCCCGGTGCACATGATCGAAACGATCAACAAGATCGTGCGGACCTCGCGCCAGATGCTGCATGAGATCGGCCGCGAGCCGACGCCGGAGGAACTGGCCGAAAAGCTCGCAATGCCGCTCGAAAAAGTGCGCAAGGTGCTAAAGATCGCCAAGGAGCCGATCTCGCTCGAAACCCCCGTGGGTGACGAGGAGGATTCGCATCTGGGCGATTTCATCGAGGACAAGATGGCGATCCTGCCGATCGACGCGGCGATCCAGGCCAATCTGCGCGAGACGACCACGCGCGTGCTGGCTTCGCTGACGCCGCGCGAGGAGCGCGTGCTCAGAATGCGTTTCGGCATCGGCATGAACACCGACCACACGCTGGAAGAAGTCGGCCAGCAGTTCTCGGTCACCCGCGAGCGTATCCGCCAGATCGAAGCCAAGGCGCTGCGCAAGCTCAAGCACCCGAGCAGGTCGCGCAAGCTGCGCAGCTTCCTCGACAGCTGAGGCAAGCGACAACGCGATGCATTTCAAAGGGCGCCAATGGCGCCCTTTTTGCTATGGGCGCGACGGCTCTTGCCGCCCATCTGCGTCGGGAGGATACTTGCCCGTCGGATGCATGTTCTGGGCGACAAACCGGATGCTCGCCCCGGCGAAGGTCCATGACCTGAACCGCGCTCCGTGGCGCCGGAGGGAGGTGTGCCGTGACAACCTACATCCTTTTGATGAACTGGACAGAACAGGGCGCCAAAAATGTGCGCGAGTCGCCGAAGCGGCTCGACGCCGCCAAGAAGCAACTGGCTGACATGGGCGGATCGTTCAAGGCGTTTTACCTGACCATGGGCGAATGCGACATGGTGGCTGTGGTCGAAGCGCCAGACGATGCTGTGCTTGCCCGTTTCGCGCTGATGCTGGGGGCGGGTGGCAGTGTCAAGACGCGAACGCTCAAGGCTTTCCCTGAATTTGCCTATCGCGAAATCGTCACCTCGCTTGGATAGGCACCCGGGGCTGGCAGTAACGAGGCCAGAAACATTTCGGGTGATCAATGCGGGGTGCGGCTTGACGGCGCCTGATCTGCCGATATTGAGGAGAAATGCTCCTCTCGCTCGAGAAGAACTTCATCTTCATCCACATCCCGAAGACGGCCGGGACATCGATCACGCGTGCCTTGCGGCCATGGTGCCTGGAGCCGAAGCCGACGCAGTGGCGCCGACTGCTGTCGCGTCTGCCGATTCCTGAAGCGCCGGACAAGGCAAATTTCAATCAGCACGACAAGGCCGACTGGCTTCGGCGCAAAATGCCAGGCCAGCTCTACGACAGCGCCTACAAATTCGCCGTGGTGCGCAATCCTTTCGACCTGGCCGCTTCCAACTACCAGCATCTGCGCCGGAAGACTTCGCGGCGCCGGCATCGCCAGGCGCAAAGCTGGGACTTCAAGGCGTTCCTGGGCTATCTCGAGCGCAAGAACCGGCGGGCGCGGGTAGACCAGACGAGCTGGATTTCGGACCGGGATGGAAACCTCATCATCGACGAGGTATTGCGTTTCGAGACGCTGGCCGACCAGTTCAACCTGCTGGTCGAGCGGCTCGGTCTTCCCGGCGAGGTGGTGCTGCCCCGGTCGAACGCCAACCCGCCTTACGACTATCGCTCGGTCTACGATGACGAGGCGAAAGCCATCGTCCGGCGGCTCTATATCAGGGATTTCCAGCGCTTCGGCTATGAGTTCTGATCTTCTCGGCGCACGTCTGGCGCGGCTTGGCCATGTTGCGGGAGGGTCGCATTTTGCGGATAGTCGTTCCGTCCCTCGCGATCGCGGTCTGAAACCCATGAGCAAGCCTCTGCTGACAGTCTGGTACAACACACGCTGCCCGGTCTGCGATGGCGGCATCACCAGGCAGAAAAGGCGGTTGATCGAGGCGATCAAGGCTGGGCGTATCGCGTTCCGCGACATCAATCTCGAACCGGCGGCGCTCGCCGGCCACGGCGCCTCGCTGGAGGACATTCGCCGCCGGCTGCATGCCACGGATGATCAGGGCAGGCTGCTGGTCGGCGCCGATGTCGCGGTCGCCGTGTGGAGGGCGACGCCGGGCGAGAGCTGGCTGGCGACGCTGTTCGGCAATCCGGTCGCGCTGCCGCTGACGCGCTTCGCCTATGATCGCTTCGCCGACCTTCTCTATGCCTGGAACCGGCGCAAGGGCCGCTGGTAGCGAGCCAAGGCCCGAAGATATCTCCGGGCCTTGTCGCCGTAGGCAAAATCAACCGGCTGGCGCTGCCTTTAGATACATCGTAAGATATATCTTGACTCGTCGATGGCACGAGCCTACTTAAGATGTATCGTAAGATATAACTCAAGGAGCAATCATGCACAGACATCATCCCTTTGGCGAGCGCGCTGAGCGCGCTTTCCTGCATATGGCAGGCAAATTTGGTGGCAGAGGCGGCGGCGGCTTTGGCCCTTTCGGACATGGCGGTCGTGGTGGCGGGCGCGGCGGCCCGGGCGACATGTTTCGCGCCGGACGCATGCTGGCCGACGGCGATCTCAAACTAATCACCCTGTCGCTGCTGGCGCAGGCGCCGCGCCATGGCTACGACATCATCAAGGCACTGGAAGAGCGCACCAGCGGCATCTACAGCCCGAGCCCGGGCGTGGTCTATCCGACGCTGACCTTCCTGGAAGAGGCCGGCTATGCCGCCTCCGCCGCCGACGGCAACAAGAAGGTGTTTTCGATCACCGAGGCGGGGCAGGCGCATCTAGCCGAGAACCGCGAAATGATCGACGGCGTGCTCGAACATCTCGAGCGCTTCGGCCGCAAGATGGCCAAGGCGCGCGACTGGTTCGGCTGGAACGACGACGGTGAGGAAGGCGGGCGGCGCGGCCGCGGCCGTTCGGACGCACGCGACGAGTTCCGCGCCGTGCGCCACCGGCTGCGCGCAGCACTCGGCGAAATCGTCGACGCGCCGGCCGAAAAGCAGGCCGAAGCGATCGCCATACTGGAAGGGGCCGCCGAAGCGCTCGAAGCGCTGTCGCGCGGCTGACCTGGTTTTCTGTGCATGTCGTCATCCCAAAACCGCTCGACACTTTTGGGCGACATGCATTAGCGGGCCGCGCAGCCGCGGCCCTTGCCGACCGAGCCAAGGACCGTTAGTGAAAATCATCCCGCGCCACACCATGTGGTGTGGGATGATTGCGTTGGAGGCTGCTCATGTCTTTTCTAAAACGTCTTTTCGGCGGCGGTGGCGGCGGTGACGCAAGCGAGCCAAAGACTGCGGCTGCGGCAAAACAGGTCGAGCACAAGGGATTCCTGGTCAGCGCCACGCCCTACAAGGCGGAAGGCCAGTATCAGACCTGCGGCGTGGTTTCGAAGGAAGTCGACGGCGTGATGAAAGAACACCGCTTCATCCGCGCAGACCGTTTCGCCGGACTGGACGACGCCGTCGACATCTCGATCAAGAAGGGCATCCAACTGGTCGACGAGCAGGGCGAGAAGATGTTCGGGTAGAGCCGAACTGGTCGAGCCGACGAAAGCAGACTTTGCGCCTGAATCTCGAATGACGGCAGTGGGCCGCAAGCAGAGAGTTTCGACACTTGAGCGTAGCATTTGCCAAGGAGGAAAGCGCCGAGGCTGCATCGGAAACCATCCTGCCGGCTCGCCCTATCTCCGATCGGATCAACCTTGTCACGGAAGCGGGCCTCAAGATGCTGCAGGTTGAATTGGCTCGCGCTCAGCAAGCTCTCGAGGCCGCTAGCGTGCTGGAAGATGTCAATGAGCGGCGACGCCAGTCAGCGGTTCCGGTTCGAGATATGCGTTATTATGCCGAGCGCGTCCGTACGGCACAGCTTATGTCGGCACCCACATCCAATGAGGTGATCGGCTTCGGGCACACCGTTACCTTCAAGCGTGATGATGGCCGCACTCAGACCTTCCGCATCGTTGGTGAGGATGAGGCCAACCCATCCCAAGCTTCCATATCGCATGGTTCACCGGTTGCCATCGCGCTGACTGGCAAAACCGTTGGCGACCTGGTCCAGCTAGGGCAGCGCGAACTTGAGATCCTGTCCATTTCCTAGTTGGACATTGGTATGACGGACGAACGGGGCGAGTGCCCCGAGTTAAAGACGGGCACCTTGAGACGCGCTCAACTGCGCCAGCGGCTCCTGCTCAAGGCCCGACGGCAAGAAGGCAGGCGCCGAAGCGCCTGCCTTTTCAATGCGGATAACGGGAGCTTACGCGGCGATTTGCGCGCTCGCGGTCGCGGCCACCACGGCGTCGACCTTGGCCGTCGCCTTGGCCAGCGCGGCGGTCACGGCATCGGCGCCCATGCCGACGCCTTCGATGCGGATGACTTCGACATCGGTCATGCCGAGGAAGCCGAGCACCGAGCGCAGATACGGGACAGCGTGGTCCATCTGGACGGCGGCACCCTCGGAATAGATGCCGCCGGAAGCCAGCACGATGTAGACCTTCTTGCCGGTGACGAGGCCCTTCGGGCCGCTCTCGCCATAGGAGAAGCTCTTGCCGGAACGGGCGATGTGATCGACCCACGACTTCAGCGTCGAGGAGATGTTGAAGTTGATGAAGCCGGTGGCCAGGATCACGGTGTCGGCCGCAAACAGCTCGTCCACCGCCACATCGGAGACGCCGACGACTTTGGCCTGGCGCGGGGTGCGGGCTTCGGCGGGCGTGTAGATGCCGGTCGCATAATCGGCGTCGATATGCGGCAGCGGGTTGGCGACGAGGTCGCGCACGACGAGTTCGGCCGACGGATCAGCGGCGACAAGCTTTTGCGCGAATTCGGTGGCGATGCGGGTCGAGTGCGAAGCGGAGCCACGCGGGCTCGAGGTTACAAGAAGGATGGACATAGCGGTTCTCTCCAGTGGAATTGAATTGTCCCGCTTGATATGGGCCTATCGACCCATTCAAAAAACTGGTATATTTTCTATAGGATACATCCATAAAGTAGATATGCTATGCAGCCCAATCCGACGCTTGACCAATTGCAGATCCTGGTGGCCGTGGCCGACACAGGCAGCTTCTCCGCCGCGGGCCGCAAGCTCAACCGGGCGCAGTCCGTCATCAGCTATGGCATTGCCAATCTCGAGGCGCAGCTTGGGCTGAAACTGTTCGAGCGCGAGGGAACACGCGAGCCGCAGCTGACCGAGATCGGCCGGGCGATGCTTGAGGATGCGCGGCGCATGGTCGGCGTGCTGCAGCGCATTCGCTCGCGCGTCGACAGCCACAATCAGGGGCTGGAGGCGGAAGTCGCCTTGTCCCTCGATGTCGCGCTGCCGGCACCGGTGCTGGTGCGGGTGCTCAAGGCGTTCGAGGCGCAGTTTCCGACCGTGATGCTGCGCCTGCATATCGGCACGCTCGGCCTGATCCCCGATTATGTCTTGAGCGGCCAGGCCGATCTCGGCATTGGCGGGCTGCTGGGCGAGGTCGACGTACATCTGACGGCAATCGGCTTCATGTCGATGGTGCCGGCGGCCGCACCCAGCCATCCGCTGGCGCAGCTGCCGAAGCCGGTGGCGATCGAGGATGTGCGCGAGCACACGCAGCTTGTGGTTTCCGATCAGTCCGAGCGCACCAAGGGGCGCGACTATGGCGTGCTCGCCTATCGCACATGGCGGATGACGGACATGCGCACCAAGCACATGCTGATGCGGTCGGGCCTGGGCTGGGGCGGCTTGCCGCGCTGGCTGATCGCCGATGATCTGGCGAGCGGCCGGCTGGTCGAACTCGATCTCGAACAATTCAAGGAGGCGAAAGCGCCGCTCTATGCGATGCACCGCTTCGACCGCAGCCCAAAGCCCGCGGCCGCATGGCTGATCGACCAGTTCAAAACCCAGCTCGGCTGCTTCAACGAGTTCGAGCCGGGCCCTGTGCCTACGGTGCAGGGCATCCCCGGGGAGATATGATCCTTCCCTTGGGCTTATGTCCGGCTTGGAGCCAGCCCGTCGATCAGTGCCATGAGCACGGTTCGATAGTCTTCGGCCGAGGCGCCGGCCTCGACGGCCAGTGCCGCACGATCGAAAGCGGCCGCGAGCACGGCGGTCAGCGCGTCCACCGGCAGCCTCTCGATGGACTGTTCGCGCATGGCCGCAACCAGGCCTTCGCGCAGCGAACGGTTGCCATGGCGGTTGTCGATCGCGTCCATGGCGGCGCGGCCGAGCACGGCGGGTCCGTCGAGCAGCAAAAGCCGAGTGCGGCCGGGGACTTGCATGGCGGCGAGGTAGGCTTCGGAGCCGGCAATCAGCGCATCGCGGGCAAACAGTGAGGGTGGTGAGGCGCGCTCGATCTCTTCCGCCACTGCCGCCGCCTCCTGCTCGGCCACGGCGGCAAACAGCGCCTGCTTGTCGGCGAAGTGGTGATAGAGCGCGCCGCGGGTGACGCCGGCGGCGGCGACGATCTCCGGCGTGCCGGTCTCGGCGTAGGATTTTTCGATGAACAATTTTCGCGCTGCCGCGATCAGGTCGGCGCGCGTCGCTTCGGTTCGGTCGCGGTTGGAACGGCGAGCGATTTCTTGTTGCATACATGCAGCCTGTATGTTAATTCAATCTACATGCAGACTGTATGTTAATTGAAGGGAGAAAGAAAGATGAAGACGACGAGCTATTACCCGGTGCTGATGACGGGCGACGTTGCCGGCACGAAAGACTTTTATATCAAGCACTTCCGCTTCAAGGCGCTGTTTGAGAGCGACTGGTACGTGCATCTGCAGTCGGCCGAGGACAAGCGCGTCAACCTCGGCATCGTCCAGGGCGATCACGAGACGATCCCGGAAGAGGGGCGCGGCCGCACATCCGGTCTGCTGATCAATTTCGAGGTGAGGGACCCCGATGCGGTCTATGAGCGGATCGTTGCGGCCGGCCTGCCGATCCTGCGCAGCCTGCGCGATGAACCCTTCGGCCAGCGCCATTTCATCACAAGGGATCCCAATGGCGTGCTGATCGACGTCATCAAGCCGATCCCGCCCAGCGAGGAGTTTCTGGCGCAGTTTGCCGAGGGTGCGGTGGGGGTCTGAACGATGGCAGCAAATGTCGGCAGCAGCTTCGGCCCCTGTGGCCGATGCTCTGCCACGCGGTCTATGCTGGGTGGCGTTGAAACTGGACCTGCCGCATGTCTGACATCTGCCTTGTTCGCGCGCCTTCCAATCTCGGTCTGCGGCCGTTGCGGCCGGGCCATGTTCCCGGGACTTGGCGCGCGCCGCAGGCGCTGACAGAGGCCGGCCTCATCGAGGCTCTGACGCCGACGCGCGTTGTCGATCTCGAAAGGCCCGCTTACAGCATCGAGCCGCAACCGGGCACAAGGCTGCGCAATGGTCCGGCGATCCGACGCTTCAATTTCGAGCTTGCCGAGATCGTCGCCGGTGCTCTTGGACGGGGCGAGTTCCCGCTGATCGTCGGCGGCGATTGTTCGATCCTGCTTGGCGCACTGGTGGCGGCACGACGCTTAGGCGGGGTCGCTCTGGTCCATGTCGATGGCCACAGCGATTTCCGCCATCCCGGCAATTACGATGTCGACGCCGCGCTCGGTTCCGTCGCCGGCATGGACCTGGCGCTCGCCACGGGACGCGGCGAGGCTTTGCTGACGCAATGGCCCGGCATTGCCGGCCCGCTCGTTGCCGACGAGGCGGTGGTGCAGATCGGCGAGCGCGAGAGCCGCGATGCCGATTTTGAATGGGCCGACATCAATGCGTCGGCCATCACGCGCATCGATGTCTTTGCCGCGCAGGACCTCGGCGCTGCCGGCGTGCTGGAAAAGACGCGAGCGACGCTGGCGCGCGCCGGTTGTCCCTACTGGCTGCATCTCGATGTCGACGTGCTCGACCAGACAATCATGCCGGCGGTGGATTCGCCCGGCAGTCCCGGCATCGATCCTGACGATCTCGTTGCGATCCTGTCGGCGCTGGCGGCGGACAAGCGCTGCATCGGCATGGACATGACGATCTTCGATCCAGACCTCGACCCGACCGGAGACCTGGCGCGGCTTTTGGTGTCGCTGCTCGGGCGGGTGATCAAGCACCGATAGGCCTTAATTGAACATCATGCCATGGTTGCCGCAATAACCAGCTACCGCAATTTACAATGACCCGATATGCCAAGCTTGGAAAGTTTGATTTCTGAGCGATGCGCGATGCTATCATGCGAGTGCAGGTGGCGAGCGAACCATTGAATGACCGAAGATCTTGTCGATCGAATTTATGAAGCGGCATTCGTCCCCGATTTATGGCCAGACGTCTTCGACAGGTTGAGCGAACTGTCCAACTCGGCCGGCGGCGGTATGGGTTTGTTCGATGATCGGCTGGACCCAATGCTCATCGCGTCGGAACTGGTCCGGCCGATACTGGAGGGCATCTCTGCGGAAGGCGGGTTCAAGAGCAGCAGTGTCTCCCAACTCCTGCTGACCTTGCCCCCACCCTCGGAATTTGTTTACGACGCGGATTACTTCCCCAAGGAGGCGCTTGAGAACAATCGAACGCGGCTCGACCGGACGCTGCCATTGGGAATCGGTGGCGAGGTCGGCACGTTCATATCCCTGCCTACAGGCGAAGTTCTGTTGTTTACGATGGAGCGTTGGCTGACCAATGATAGGCCATCCAGGGAAGAATTGGACCAGCTCAATCGCATGAGGCCGCATTTGGCGCGCGCCGGCCTGATTGGTGCGCGCCTGCGACTAGAACGAGCGCGCGCCACGACCTCGGCGCTTGCGGCAATCGGCCTGCCCGCTGCGGTGATGACGAGCGGGGGACGCGTTCTGGCGACCAATCAATTGCTTGACGCTCTGCCCCTTGTGTTCGTGCCGACGGCCTATGACGGGCTCGCCCTTGCCGATACCAAGGCAAACCAGCTGTTTCAGCAGGCGATTTCAAACCGGACTGGTGACGCCGGGTCCGGTCGCTCCGTGCCCATAGCGCCAAGCGAGAATCGCGAGGCCATGATCGTTCACCTCATCCCACTTCGTCGTCTGGCGCACGAACTCCTCTCAGGCGCCGACATACTGATCGCAGCCACGGCTCTCAACCCGACGAATCTGGTGCCTTCGCCGACCATCCTGACGGGCCTTTTCGACCTCTCGCCCGCCGAGGCGCGGTTGGCGGCAGCATTGGCATCGGGAGATAGCCTCAGTGTGGCGGCGGCAAGCGCCAACATCACCTATCGCACCGCCAGTACATATCTTGGTCGTATCTTCGACAAGACGGGCACACATCATCAGGCGCAACTCGTGGCTCTCCTGAAGGGAGCGTATGTTCCCCTCGCTCCCTCGAAGGAGGAATGAACAACGGCGACCTCAGCTTCGCGCCACCGGCGTCACCGTCACCTGGCTGACACCGGTGCGGCGCACGACGGTGCACAGGGTGTCACGGCCGATGCGTTCGGCGTCCAGCATGCGCACGAGGTCGTCGACGCCGGTGACCGGGCGGCCGTCTATGGCCGCGATGATGTCGCCTTCCCTGAGGCCGGCCTTCGCCGCCGGGCCATCCTTCTCGACGCTGCGCAGCCGTACCGCGCTGTTGGTCGACACTTGCGACAGAAGGGCGGCGCGGCGCGGCAGATTGGTGGTGTCGGCGGAGATACCGATGAAGGCGCGGCGGACGCGGCCGAAACGGATGATCTCCGAAATGACGAAATTGGCGGTGTTGGAAGCGACCGCAAAGGCAATGCCTTGCGCGCCATGGATCATGGCGGTGTTGACGCCGATCACCTCGCCGGCCGACGACACCAGCGGCCCGCCGGAATTGCCGGGGTTGAGGGCAGCGTCGGTCTGGATGACGTCGTCGATCAGCCGACCGGTCGAGGCGCGCATGGAGCGGCCGAGTGCGGAGACGACGCCTGAGGTAACGGTCCATTCGAAGCCGAGCGGGTTGCCGATGGCGATGGCGATCTGGCCACGCCGCAGCCGCTTGGAATCGCCGAGCGGCGCAACATCGGCAAAGCTGCCGTCGGCCCGCACCAGCGCAATGTCGGTGTCTGGGTCGCGGCCAAGCACGCGGCCTTCGCTGGAGGCGCCGTCAGGCATGGAGACACGCACCGTCCTGGCGTCACCGACGACATGGAAGTTGGTGACGACCAGCCCGTCCGGTGCAATGACGAAGCCAGAGCCATGGCCGCCCTGGCCGCCGACGCGCTCGATGCGGCAGACGGCCGGGCCGATGCGGTCGACCGCGTCGGCGACCGTCGTCGAATAGGCGTCGAGCAGTGTGGCGTCGGTTTCGAACTTGTGGGCGGCGAGGGCCATGGCTGGGCTCCGTGTTTTCAGGCGCGATGATGACTATATGTGCGGAGCGGGCAGAACCGCCGCGACCTGACCAGATGGCCAGTGAAACCATGAACTAGCCGTCAGGCGAGTATCTCAAGGCGCGATGCCGCGCGATATCTGGGGCATGCAAGAACCCAGGAGACCGAAATGACCGACTTCAATCTCAGCGCCTTTTCCGAGGCTATCGCCGATGTCGCGGCTGCAGTTGCGCCGGTGACGGCTAGCTTCACCACCCATCATCATCGCACGGTCAGCGCCTTCCACTGGCGTGACGGCTATTTCGTCACCGCGGAGGAAGCCGTCGAGGCCGGCGAGGAAATCGAACTGACCCTGGCTTCGGGTGAGACGGTCAAGGCCGAACTGGTCGGCCGTGATCCCTCGACCGGCGTCGCCTTGCTGAAGCCGGCCGGTGCGGTCAGCGCCGCGACGCTCGCCAAGGCCGACGCGGTGCGGCCCGGCAATCTCGCCATCGCCATCGGCAGCAGCCAGGGCTCGGCGCTGGCCGTGTCGGGCTCGGTCGGTGAGGTCGGGCCGGCCTGGCGCTCGATGCGAGGCGGCACGATCGACCGGCGCATCAACCTTGCCGTCAATGCCGGCGGCCGCTTCGAGGGTGGGCCGGTGCTCGACGCCAGGGGCGCGCTGATCGGCATGCTGTTGTTCGGCCCGCGTGGCCGTGCGCTGGTCATGCCTTATGAGACGATCGAACGGGCGGCGGCGACGCTGCGCGAAAAGGGCCACGTCGCGCGTGGCTATCTCGGCGCTGGCCTGCACCCGATCCGCGACGGCGAGGCGCGCGGCGCCATGGTGATGAGCCTCGACGACAATGGCCCGGCCAAGGCCGCCGGCCTTGCGCTGGGCGACATCATCGTGGCGTGGAACGGCGAGGCCGTGCAGGGGCCGCGCGAGCTTATCCGCAAGCTTGGGCCGGACAGCGCGGGTGTTTCGGTAACGCTTGGCGTGGTGCGCGGCGGCGAGCAGCGCGACGTTCAACTCGCCGTCGGTGAGAAACCGCTGAGCTGAGAGGATTGATGGACACACTCGCCAACGATCGGATCATGGCTGACGGCGCGGTTTCGCGCCGGCTGGTGGTGGTGATCGCGCTTGGCGATGCTGCGCGTGCCGAGCGCCTGGCTGCCACGCTTGCCGCGGGCGACGATCTGTTGCCTGTTACCGCCGGCAGCGGTGCGGCAGATGTCGCCATCGTTGACGACCGGAGTGGCGATGCCGTGCCGGCCGCCACGCCACGGGTGCTGTTGTCTGGACGCGCCGGCGGCGAGCGACCTGTGGGCGAGGTGTTCGCGATCATGCCTGCGGGCGCGGACGATCTGCTGATTGCCGCGGCCGCGCGGCTGGCAGCAGCAGGCTATCGTGTCTCGGGCGACGGCGGTCGCCATGAAGAATTCCGTGACGGTGTAGGCGAGTCCTTCGAGGATGATGGCTCGGACGAGCATGTCCGCCCGGCGCTATCACCGCGCGAGGCGGAAGTGCTGGCGCTGCTCGCCGAAGGCGCACCCAACAAGGTGATCGCGCGGCGGCTGAATATCTCCGTGCACACGGCGAAATTCCACGTGGCCGCGATCCTGATCAAGCTGGGTGCGGCCAACCGCACCGACGCGATTGCCATTGCCATGCGGCAGGGTCTGGTGCTGGTCTGATCACACCGCAGCTTCGATATCGGTCAGCCGGAAATCATCACCCTTGAACAACAGCGGCATGGCTTCGAGCCGCGCCGTTGCGTAGGCAATACAATCGCCGAAGTTCAGTGCAGCCGGATGCCGGCCTTTGCCGTAGCGCAGAAAGGCTTGGCGGGCGACGGCGGCATGGTCAGCAGTGAAGGCGATTGTCTCGATCGCTGCTGTGCGCAGGAAGACGTCCAATTTCTCCATCATGTCAGCACGATGTATTCCAGCGAGTACCATCGTCGTCTCAAGGAGGGTCGGTGCCGGGATTTTGCACTGCTTGGCACCGTCTATCGCCGAAAGATAAAGATCGCGGTCGGGTTCCGCTCGCAAAATGGCAATGATCGCCGATGAGTCTACGATCATCGTGTGGGAATTCCGAATTCATCGTAACCGAGGATCTCATCGTCGGTCATGTCAGAAATTCGAGGAATACGACCCGCCTGATCAGAAATCTCCCTAAGTTTCGTCAGTAGGTCGGACTCTTTCGGCCGCGGCACCAGCCGCTCGCGCGCGACCTCGCGCTCGAGGCTTTGGCGGATCGCTTCGGTCACCGAGACCCGGCGTCGGCGGGCGAGTTCTCGCGCCAGTTGCTCGACTTCCATATTTTTGATCGAGAGCGCCATTCTATACTCTACCTATTTATATATAATATATATCCATCCCGCCAGAAAATCCAGTAGATATCGGACTCGGTCGATCAATAAGCCTCCCCAGCGTCACCATAGCCTGCTGTTTCAATCTCTTGTATCCAGCCGCTGCACAGGCAAGGATCGCGCAAAGAGACAAGTGGAGGAAAGATGTCGCTCAAGGGAAAGACGCTGTTCATCTCCGGCGGATCGCGCGGCATTGGGCTGGCGATTGCGCTGCGCGCGGCGCGCGACGGCGCCAATGTGACGATCGCCGCCAAGACCGCCGAGCCGCACCCCAAGCTGCCGGGCACGATCTATTCCGCAGCCGAAGAGATCAAGCAGGCGGGCGGCAACGCGCTGCCGATGCTGTGCGACATCCGCGAGGAGGCGCAGGTGGCCGAGGCGGTTGCCAAGACCGTCGAAAAGTTCGGCGGCATCGACATCTGCGTCAACAATGCCAGCGCTATCCAGCTCACCGGCACGCTGGAGACCGACATGAAGCGCTACGATCTGATGCACCAGATCAACACGCGCGGCACCTTCCTGGTCTCCAAAATGTGCATTCCGCACCTGAAGTTGGCTGACAATCCTCACATTTTGAATCTGGCACCGCCGCTCGACATGAAGGCCAAATGGTTCAAGAACCACGTCGCCTACACGATGGCCAAGTTCGGCATGTCGATGTGCACGCTGGGCATGAGCGCCGAGTTCGCCAAGGACGGCATTGCGGTCAACTCGCTGTGGCCGATCTCGACCATCGACACGGCGGCGGTGCGCAATCTGCTCGGCGGCGCGACGGTGGCGGCGATGAGCCGGCTGCCCGACATCATGGCCGATGCCGCACACGCCATCTTCCTGCGTCCGTCGCGCGAGACATCGGGCAATTTCTACATCGACGAAGAGGTGCTGCGTGCCGAGGGCGTGACGGATTTCGCGGCCTACGCGCCGGGCGCGACCGGTCCGCTGGCCGGAGATTTCTTCGTGCCGGACGAGGTGTTTGCCAATTCGGCCACCAACGTCAAAAGCATCTACTGACGGAAATCACGGGCCGCCGGCGCTGCCCCTCATCCGCCTGCCGGCACCCGTGAACGGTGAGAAGGGGATCGCGTCACTCCGCGTCCTTCTTGCCTTTGCCCAGGCCCATCAGCCGGTCGATATAGGCGAGCATGAACGCCGACACGACGAAGGCGAGGTGGATGATGGTCAGCCACATCAACTGGTCGGTGGTGTAGGAGGACGAGTTCAGGAACACCTGCAAAAGGTGGATCGAGGAGATGGCGACGATGGTCGAGGCAACCTTGACCTTTAGCGAGCCGACATCGATCGTGCCCAGCCAATGGACCTCGCCATCATTCTCGTCGAACCGGCTGACGAAGTTTTCGTAGCCGGAGATGATGACCATCACCACCAGCGAGGCGACCAGGGCCGCGTCGATGAGGCTGAGCATCTTGAGGATGGTGTCGGTCTCGCCAAGCGTGAATGCGGTAAGGATGAACTCATAGAGCTTCTTGCCGAAGGACAGCGCATAGATGGCGAGCGCCAGGCCGAGGCCGAGATAGAAAACCACCAGCAGCCAGCGCGAGGCGAGAATGATCGATTCGATGGCGAGTTCGAGACGCTTCATGGGCTGGTTCCGGTGAGTCCTCTTTGAACAACAAGCCGTATTCGGCCAGCTCGCGACCGTTTGCAAGGCAAATTGACGGAATTGCGTCTGAGCAAAAAACCCCGCCGGGAGGGCCGGCGGGGTTCAATGCGTCCCGCTGGAGTCGGGACGGGGCAGGGAACGCCCAGCCCTGAATCTGGGGTTTTCCGTCCCGCGATTCAATGAGTCGGCGCTAATGCCACTACAATTCTTGTTGAACCAGGACTGCTTTTGCAGTCCTGCCCACCCCGGGCTACCGGGATGAGTCCTTCTTGCCGACCTGATTCCAAAAAGCCACTCAAGCTATTGGGAACACAGATCAATTATTGCTCGCCACCGGCGCCACCAGAGACGTGATGCGGCGGATGCCGACACGGCGATTCTCGCGGTTGGGCGCAGTGGTGTCGACCTTCAAATACTCCTCGCCATAGCCCTGCGTGGTGAGGTTCTCGGGCGGGATGCCAAAGGCATTGGTCAACGCTTCGGCGACCGACTCGGCGCGGCGGTCGGACAAAGCAAGGTTCGCCTCCGGCGTGCCGACGGCGTCGGTATGGCCTTCGATCAGGAAGGTTTCGGCCGGGTTCTTGGCCAACAACTTCTCCATGGCGCCGGCGACGCCTTCCAGTTTCTGGACCTCGGTGTCGGAGATCGAGGCCGAACCGAACTCGAAGTTCAGCGTGTCGAGGTCGACACGGCGGGCAATGTCACGCACGCGTGCCGAACGCTTGACCTCGTCGATCGAATAGAGGCGCTGGACCTTCTCCACCGGCGGCTGCTCAAGGAAGTCGTAATAGTCATCCGGGCTTTCGACATCCTCGGAATCGAGAATGTACTCGCGCCGCGGGATGGTCAGCCGCATCGGCGGCAGGTCGTCGCCGGGATCGCGCCAGTCATTGTCGTCGTCATAGCTGCGCTCGTCGACATAGCTCAGCACATACTCGCGGCCATCAGGCGTGATGCGCGAACGCTGGATGACGTCGCCGTTGCGGTTGCGGATGGTGACGATCTGGTTGCCGTTTCCGCGCACCACAGTCTCGCGGGTACGGCCGCGCGGCAGATCCTCGTAATAGACATCCTTGGCCCCGCGGTTCATGCGCGGACCATCATTGCTCTCAACGATCGTCTGGTTGTTGAACTGGATGATGACGCGGTCACCGATTTCCTTGAGCACGTCGACGCCTTTCGGGCGGCGGCGGTCGCGGACATTCTCATCGGGGGCGCGGTCGACGCGCTTGCCCTTTTCTTCCGTCACCGGGACCAGCTTTTCAGGCTTGATCTCCTGCTGCGCCGATTTGTCGTCGGTGGGTGGCGGTCCCGGGTCGACCGGAGCCGACTTCGGGTTCTGCGCCTGGGTGCCGTCCTGACCGGGCTGCTCGCCCGTCTGGCCACCGGCATTCTCTCCATTGCCATTCTGGCCACTGCCGTCCTGGCCGCCCTGGCCCTTGCGGGGCTTGCGCTTGGCGTCCTTCTGGCTGTCCAGAATGGGGGCTTCGTCGGGATTGGCCACGGTTTCGCCCTGCGCCGGCTGTTCGCCTTGCGCAGGCTGCTCGGCATTGGCGGGTTGCTCACCAGTCGCCGGCTGCTGTTCGCCGGTCGCAGGCTGCTGTTCGACTGTCACCGGCTGTTCGCCGACAGGTTTCTTGCCAGGCTTCTTGGGCTGTTCGCCCTCGGCGGGAGCTGCCTGCTGCTCGGTCGGAAGCGGCACGGGCTCTCCGGCCGGGGCAGGCTTGACGTCCGGCGCCTGTTCGGCAGGCGCCGCCTCGATCTGCTGATCCTGCTTGCGCTTTTTCTTGCCCGGCTTGTTGTCGTTTGCCGGCGCTATCTGTTCGGCGGGCGCGGCTTGCTCGGCCGGGGCAGCTTCGGCTGGCTGTTCGGCCGGAGCCGCCTGCTGGTCACGCTTCTTCTTGCGTGGCTTCTGCGGCTGCTCTTCAGTTGCGGGGGCGACCTGTTCGGCCGGCTGTTCGGCGGGGGCAGCTTCGATCTGCTGCTGGGCCCGCTTCTTCTTGCGCGGCTGCTGTTCCTCGGCGGCAGGTGCGGCCTGTTCAGCGGGAGCCTGCTCGGTCTGCTGTTGCTGGTTGCGCTTTTTCTTGCGGGGCTGCTGCTCTTCAGCCGGGGCGGCCTGCTCGGCGGGGGCCTGTTCGGTCTGCTGCTGATCCCGCTTCTTCTTGCGCGGCTGTTGTTCCTCGGCGGCAGGCGCTGCCTGCTCGGCAGCAGGTGCGGCCTGTTCTGCCGGCGCTTGTTCGGCCTGCGGATCGCGTTTCTTTTTGCGCGGCTGCTGCTCGTCAGTCTGCTGTCCATCGATGACAGGTGCGTCCTGCGCCAGTATGATCGGCGCAGTCGTGCCCGGCAGGTAGCCGAACGCGGCACTGCCATGCAGCGGGGATGCGCCCAACGGCGCGGATGCCATCAGCAGGCCAAGTGCCGTACCTGCCAGTACCCGTGGTTGGCGTTTCATAGACATTCTCCTTGTGGGGGTCCCATCCCTGCCCAAACTGTCCTTGACCGGATTGGTTCCGGTTTGCAGGCATTACCCGCAACCAAGGACGATTGACCGACCTTTTGAAGGCAACTTCATGGTTTTCATATGGTGCTGCCGGCATTTGCGGCCACGGTTACAGCTTGACCTTGCCGCGGGCGAGGGCCACATCTCAGCCCACAATGGATACGCCGTTCTGGAAAACCAAGACGCTGGAAGCGATGACGCCCGCCGAGTGGGAATCGCTCTGCGACGGATGCGGCAAATGCTGCCTGTCGAAACTCGAGGACGAGGATACCGGTCAGATCTACTGGACATCGGTCGGCTGCAGGTTGTTCGACAGCGAGACCTGCCGCTGTTCGGATTATGCCAACCGGCTGGCGCTCGTGCCGGACTGCGTCGGGCTGACGCCGCAGAATGTGCGCACCATCAGCTGGCTGCCGAACACCTGCGCCTACCGGCTGGTTGCCGAGGGACGCGATCTCTACTGGTGGCACAGGCTGGTGTCTGGAAGTCCTGAGACCGTGCACGATGCCGGCATTTCCATCCGCGGCCGGGTCAGCGCCAGCGAGACCGATCTTGCCGAGCCGGAAGACTATTTCGACCATATGCTCGACGATGAGCCTTAGACGTCTGGAACGGATGCAGTCGCCGCCCGTTCTTGGAGGACTGGACGTTTCTGGGGCTTCAGATCGTTTGAAGCAGTGGAAGGGGCGATTGCTTCGAGCCGGCCGGCAGATTAACCGAAAATGAACGGCCGGTTCGCAAAGAGTTCAGATTGCGAGGAGCATTCTCCCCCCATTGGTTCGACGAAGACGGGCACACGCCCTCAACTAGGAGAAAGACAATGTTCAACACGATCAAGACGGCCGCCCTTTCGGGTCTCGTTGCCCTCGGCACGCTCGCCGCCGTTCCCGCTCATGCGGACTCGATCTATCTCGGCTTCGGCAACAATCATGAGCGCCGCACCGGCGTCTATGTCGGCGACGACGATGACGGCTTTCGCCGCGAACACCGTCGCCGCGGCTGCTCGCCGGACCGCGCTCTCGACAAGGCCGAGCGCATGGGCGTGCGCCGCGCCCGCATCATTGACGTCAGCCGCCGCACGGTGAAGGTCGCCGGCCGCCAGTATGGCGATCGCGTGGTCATCGTGTTCGCCAATGAGCGCGGTTGCCCGGTTATCTACCGGTAAGACATCTGTGACGGCATGATCCTCTGCGAGGATCAGCCGGGAAGCGTGATCCTCTGCGAGGATCAGCTTGGGGACACGACCTTCTGCGAAGGTCGGTCCGGACTAGCGGTATGATCCTCTGCGAGGGTCGGCCAGGAGCCCCTTTCCCATAGTGCGGAAGGGTGCGGCTCGAAAAAAACCCCGGAGGACCAGTCCTCCGGGGTTTTTCATGTTGGCAAGCCTATCGGCGAACCGCCCGTTGGTTCAACTGGGCCGAACCGCCGGGCAAATCATTGCGATCACTTGAGCTCGAATGTGACGGTGACCTGTACGGAATAGGCATTCTCGCCGGCCTGCACGGGAACCGCGGCGCCGGCTGCATCGAAGGCCTTGGCGTTGATCGGCATCGGCGCCGGCGCGATGTTCTGGTCGGTGATTTCCAGCACCTTTCCGATGCTGACTCCGGCAGCTTCGGCCAGCGTCTTGGCCTTGGCCATGGCATCAGCAACCGCCTTCTTGCGCGCCTCGGTGACGGCTGCCTTCGGATCCTCGTTGGAGAACGAGATGCCGCCGCCCTGGTTGACGCCGAGCGACACCGCCTTGTCGAGAATCTCGCCCGTCTTGTCGATGTCGCGGATACGCACCGAGAGCGTGTTGGTCACCTGGTAGGCGACAAGCTCGGCTTCCTGGCTGCCGTCGGGCTTGTTGGTGTAGTTGTAGCGCGGGTTGATCTGGATGCCGGCGGTCTGCAGGTCGCGGTCCTTGATCCCTGCCGATTTCATCGCCGCGATCACGGCGGCCATGGCGTCGTTGTTGGCGTCGAGTGCGGCGCGTGCGGTCTTGGCCTCACGCATGACGCTGAGCGTCAAAAGCGCCAGGTCGGGCGCAATAGTCGACTGGCCTTCACCCGAGACGACGATGCGGGGCGGGGGCAGCGAATCGGCAGCGCTGGCCATCGCCGGAAAAGCGATCGCGGCGGCAAGTGCGAGCGGCAAAAGATGTCTGGTCATGAAAAATCTCCTCGGTCTGCGATCCAGTCGCGCTTGTCGGCTAGGGCATGATGCCGAAAAGTGTGAAGCGGTTTTCGGAGGACATCATGCTCTACTTCCTTGATTTAGAGCCGGATTCAGATTTCNNGAAATCTGAATCCGGCTCTAGGGCGCGAATATGGGCTGATTTGGGCGATCTCGGCCAGCCCGTCCGGAAAGCCTTGTGCGGCGTAAGGAAAAACATTAATCCAGCGCGCGTGGGGCCTGTAGCTCAATGGTTAGAGCCGGCGGCTCATAACCGCTTGGTTGGGGGTTCGAGTCCCTCCGGGCCCACCATGACCTTTGATATTGTTAAGGAAAAAGTGCCTCGGCCCAAAACGTTATGGGCCCGTTATGGGCCCGATGAAAAAGGCGGCCAGAAAGCCGCCTTTCAATTAGGTTCTGGTTCGTTCGCTCATTTGATTACGCGCAGCGGCGTCTTTTGGCGCATGGCATCACGTTTTGCTTCTCGCTGATTGATCGCACGGGCAATATCGACAGCCATCCGCTTCTTGTTCGCCTCGCGTACGTACTCGTCGGTCACAGTCATTGAAGAATGGCCCATTGCTTCCATGATGGCGCGCGCCTGAATGTTGCATTCGGCAAGGTAGGTGCCGAAGGTGCGCCGTAGTCCATGGAGGGTGAATCCTTCGGGAATGCCGGCCTGCTTGTTCCAGTGCGCGATCATTCCGGTAAGGCTCTTTTCTGCGAACGGGAGCCCATAGGCATTCTTGAGTACCGCGCCGCCGTTCGACCGATCCAGCGGCGCCAATGCTTGGGCGAGCTTGTCGACAATTGGAATGAACATCTCGCGGCCGCCATGGCGGTTGCGGTTCTTTTTTTGCCGGAAATCGAAGGCCTCGATCACCTCGATCGAACCGTCAAACAGTTCGACTTCCTCGACGACAAGATGCCCCCAATCGAGCGCCGCGACATCCCCACGCCGGTTGCCGAGCCAGAAGCCGAGTGCATAGCAGGTACGCGCGGCAGATCCGATCGGGTGGCGCGCCTCGAACTTCTCGCGGATCGTAATTGGCCAAGCCGGATTGGCGGTGGATTTGGGTATGCGGACACGGATGGAGAGTGAAGGGTCGTTCTGCGGTTTGATCCATTTCTCGACATGCATCGCTACCCACAGCAGCTTCTTTATCGCAACCAGGAGGTGTTTTGCGACAGTCCGATTGGTCGCGAAGATGGTCTCTACGATGACGCGCAGCCGGTCGGCATCTAGATGTTCCACCGGGGTATCGCGCCACTTCAGTGGATAATCAGGATCAACCTTCATCTCCAGGAAGCGTTCGATCAGGCGCGCGTTCTTCCGTCGCGTGGCTTCATCGAAATCAAGCCATTCCATCGTAGTTTCAAGTCGCCGTGCGGCGTGCCCAAAAGTCTTGGGCAACGCACGGCCGGGCAGGTCAATAATAATTGCCTTGCCTTGGCCTTGCGTTGCCTTTTCATATTCGGCTTCGAATTCCGGATCACCTGGCTTGCCGGGAAGCTGAATTTCGGGCTGGCCTTTTGCCCGATAGCGATAAAACAGTCTGCCGTTTTTGGTACGCGAGGAGATGCCGGGGTAGCGGGGGTCCTTGAATGGTCTTGCCATCTGATCTCTCCTCCGGCATTCCTGCCGCAACTAATCCTCGCTCGAAGGTCTTCCCTGTACTACCCGGAAAGCAAAGCTTTTCATGGCAAAACGCAAGAGCAAGGGATAGGGGAAACCTCTGCCTTGCTCAATACCTTCAAAGGTGCGCTTCGGTATTCCCAATGCCTTGGCTGCAAGCTCCGCGGTCAATCCTTCATTGGCCCGCCAGGCTTTTACATCCTGGGCAAGCTTCTCATTCTCGCTCACGTCCCGCCTTTCGCATCGTTCACGTTACTACGCCGGTAGCGTATACGCAAGGTGCGTATACGCTTACTTCTTGCGTTCAGCCCGACTGCTCCGCTCCAACAGTTTTTGGAGATCGCTGCCCGTATCGGGCAGGGAGGTGAATGCGATGTCAAGTGCTACGCGGTCCCAGACCGCGCGACTGTTGACCCGCTTAGGTCTCGGCATTCGTCCGTCGGCAACCATCTCGTCGAAGAGGGTAGATCCGACGCCGACATATCGTGCAGCTTCATCACGTGAAAGGCCTCGCGGCGGATAGGAGATGGCATCATTCATCAAAGGCCATCCAACATTGGGGTCCTGAGCCGTCGTCGTAACAAAATCCGCATATCGATGTCCGGGTGGTGGCGAGTTGTGCGGTCCACCTAGCGAAAATCGGCACGCGCGGCAGCCGTCTCGTTTGCCACTTCGCTGAAAGGGAGGCCGCGGCGTACAAATGGGATGGACGATAAGTCGCCAAAATGTGCTGACCGTCTTTCCCCAATCACCCAACTGCCAGTCCCGAGTTCTCTGCGCCTCTGAGTGATTGTGCCTATTTGGCCTTTCCGATACCTCCTTTGGCTCGGGGGGCCTTGCGATGTACAGCACCGCGGCGTGTCTTGCCGAAAAGTATCTCGATGGGTCGAAGAAGGCCTGGCCACCACAAATGATGGTGGCTGATCCCACGCCCCTGCATCGAAGCCGTTGAACGGGATTTCGTACGGCGCCCTTCGCCGGGGGCGGTCGGTCCCGCATCCCGCCTCACGGCGGCGCTATGCTGATGCTCCTTCGGCCGCCCTGTTGAACCGGTCTCAGGGCCACGAACCTGCTCCGGCACCGAACTTACTTATTTCCGCTGACGGACATTTCGGTGCTTCCGCCTTGTACGCCCTTTTTCACATTGGTCGGGAGACAGGGCTCTCCCGACGGAGAGTCAGAGGAGGGGCGGGTTTTTCGCGACGGGTTGAAAGCGGAAGGAGAGGCCTTCGGCGCCTGTCGCGGAGAACCGCGATGTCTGTCCGGACCAATCGAACCCATGCCCTCGCCGACCGGTCGAACCTCTACGACGAGATCACCGGCAAGATAATTGCCGAGCTGGAAGCGGGTCGTTTTCCTTGGGTTCAGCCATGGGGGACCTCGGCGGCAAAAGCGTCGCTTTCCCTGCCGCGGAATGCCAGCACGCAACGTGCGTACAGCGGGATCAACGTGCTTATCCTCTGGGGCGCCGTCGTCGAACGCGGGTTCGCAACACAGAGTTGGATAACCTATCGACAGGCGTTCGCGCTCGGCGGGAACGTCCGCAAAGGCGAGCACGGGACAACGGTCGTTTATGCCGATCGTTTTGTCCCGGATCACGAGAAAAAGCGCGCTCGCGAGACAGGCGAGGATGCTCAAGCCATCCCGTTCCTCAAGCGCTTCACCGTTTTCAACATCGAGCAATGTGAAGGGCTACCTGACGAAGTCGCAGCGTCGGCCCCGCTGTCGGTGGCAAGTCCGATCGAACCGCGGGTCGAGGCGCTGATCAAGGCCACCGGCATCGACTTCCGTATTGGCGGCGACAGGGCGTTCTATGTGCCTGCCCACGATTATATCCAGGTGCCTCCGCCCCAAGCGTTCTTCGAGCCGATCAATTGGCATCGGACAGCCTTGCATGAGCTCGGACATGCCACCGGTCACAGTTCACGCCTGGATCGCAAATCCTCGGGCTCTACCGCCTCCCGAAAATATGCGTTCGAGGAGCTCGTGGCAGAGATCAACGCGGCCTTCTGCTGCGCAGCCTTGGGCATCGTGCCCACGGTTCGGCATGCGGACTATATCGGCTCATGGCTAGAGGTTCTGCGCGAGGACAATCGTGCCATTGTTCGTGCCGCCAGCCAGGCCAGCAAGGCGGCGGAGTGGCTTCTTGGCCACCTGCCGGATGAGGTCGAAGCGTCCATCGAGGCGGGCGTAGGCAACGATAGCAGGGCAGCATAACCTTCGTTGACCGGACTAGCGCAAGCGCGGTCCCGTCGACCACGGATCGGCTGCCCTGAATTCACAGGGTTCCGCCTCGGGATTGCACGCGGCGGCCATGCCGATCGGCATAGGTATCAAGTGCTAGCCGCGTTTCATCGATCGCCTCTCATTATCGGTTCATGCGGAAACCGCGTTCACGGCCATAAACCTTTCCAAGCGTGCGCGACGTGCCGGCTCGGCTGTCGAACAACGGCGTGCCAGATCGTGGTGGCAGGAGAGGGAGAGGGTTGGAGGGGCTTTGTGACGGGTTCAGGACCGAGAGAGGCTCTCGGCGCCCGTCGCGGAGAAACCTCGATGGCCAACGCCGTTCAAAAGATCACCCTGTCGCCTTCGCGCGACATTCCATTCAACAAGTTGGTACTCGCCCAGACCAATGTCAGACGTATCAAGGCCGGCGTCTCGATAGAAGAACTCGCGGCCTCGATCGCCCGGCGCGGTCTTATCCAGAGCATTCATGTTCGTCCCGTGCTCGATGCTGGCGGCGAGGAGACCGGGATGTTCGAGGTCCCCGCCGGGGGACGCCGCTACCGCGCGCTCGAGATGCTTGTGAAACAGAAACGGTTTGCGAAGACCGCATCTGTTCCCTGTGTCGTGGGCGATCCGTTTGGGCCAATCCTCGCCGAAGAGATCTCGCTGGCTGAAAACGTCGAACACGCACCACTCCATCCCTTGGACCAATATCGCGCGTTCAAGGACATGTTCGACAAAGGCATGTCGGAGGAGGAGATCGCAGCCGCGTTCTTCATCTCAACCAGCATGGTGAAGCAGCGTCTTAAGCTCACTGCCGTCTCGCCGATGCTTCTCGACGTCTACGCCGAAGACGGCATGACGATCGCTCAACTCGAAGCGTTCTCCGTCAGCAACGACCACGCCCGACAGGAGCTGGTCTGGGAGGCGATCAAGAACAACTGGTCGAAAGAGCCGTACCAGATCCGGCGCATGCTGACCGAGAACACAGTGCGCGCCTCCGACAAGCGGGCCGTGTTCGTCGGTCCGGAGCGCTATGAGGCGGCAGGTGGCGCAGTGCTGCGCGATCTGTTCCAGTCCGACGATGGCGGGTGGTTGCAGGACGTCCCGCTGCTTGAACGGCTAGTCACCGAGAAGTTGCAGATGATGGCCGACGAAATCGCCAATGAGGGCTGGAAGTGGATCGAAGTCGCAGTGAGTTTTCCCTATGGCGCGACAAACGGTTTGCGCGAGCTCAAGAGCACGCCGATCGACCTCGCCAGCGACGAGCAGGCCACGCTCGATGCGCTGCGTGACGAGTTCGACAAGCTTCAGACGCAGTACGAGGAGGCGGACGAGTTGCCGGATGAGGTCGACCAGCGTTTTGGCGAGATCGAAACCGCGATCAAATCGCTCGAGGCGCGCCCCGTTCGCTTCGATCCCACGGAAATCGCGCGTGCGGGTGTCTTCGTCAGCATCGATGCGGACGGATCACTTCTCGTCGAGCGCGGCTATGTGAAGCCGGAGGATGAGGCGCCCGTGAAACCTCAGGGCGACACCGATCTCGGCATCGACGGTTCCGGCGTTTCGGCCACAGGCTCCAATCAGCGGGCCGTCATCACGATCGGTGGCCAGCCGGTCGACCCGGACGATGATGACGAGGATGGCATCAAGCCATTGCCGGATCGGCTGATCATGGAACTGACCGCGGATCGCACGCTGGCTCTGCGCGACAAGCTCGCAAACGATCCGGCAACCGCTTTTCTGGCTGTGCTTCACAAGTTTGTCCGTGACGCATTCTCTCGCTACAGCGCGCAAGGCGTGGCGATGGAAGTCTTTGTCCGCGGCACGGTCTTCCCGGTCCAGTCCGAAGGGCTTCGGGATACGATTTATGCCCGCTCGATCCAGGCCCGCCACGAGGCCTGGGAAAAGCGTCTTCCAACTGACGTCGCCGACCTATGGGACGCGCTCTCTGCGCTGATGGGCACCGAGCAAACTGAGCTGTTCGCCCATTGCGCATCCCTCGGTGTCAACGCCCTTTACGAAAGGGCTGATCGCTACAGCAACGGCGCCATCTCGACGCACGGTGTCCAGCAGCGCCTTGCGGATGCCGATCGCCTGGCGCGGGCAGTTGGGCTCGACATGATTGACGCCGGATGGCGCCCCACTGTCGGCAACTATCTCGGCCGTGTCACCAAGGCGCGTATCCTGGAAGCCGTTCGCGAAGGTGCTGGCGAACGAGCATCCCAGCTCATCGACCACCTCAAGAAGGGCGACATGGCCAAGGAAGCCGAACGTCTGCTGGCCGATAGTGGCTGGCTGCCCGAGCCTCTGCGGCTTGCCGGCGACGAAGATGAAGCTCTGCCTGAATTCCTGGCAGGTGACAACGATGTCGCTTTGGTCGGCCAGGAAGAAAAACAGCTAGACGCCGCCGAATAGGCCGTCTTCCTCCCGCGCCTGTCGCCCGGCTCTCGCAAGAGTGCCGGGCGTTTTTACGTCCTGTGATGAAAGTGAGTGTCCGGGCCGGGACGGGTTGAGCCCGTCCGGTCAGAGAGAGCGCCGACGGGCTTTTCCCGGTCTCGCTCTCCAGAGGATCTCCAATGAACTTCTTGTCTCCCGCAGTAATCGGCGGTTCGGTCCCTTCCGCCATGCCTGTCGATCCAGCCGCAGTCGTCTACGCGGCAGCCCTGCGTCTGCTCCCCCACCTCGAATGCGGCCGGCGCGTCGATGCCGTCGTCCTTCGAAGCGCGATGGAAGCCTCATTCGGAGCCTCCGACACAAGCGGAGCCTGGAACTGGGCAATGGCCTATGACGCCTGCGAGGCCGCGACCGTGCTGTTCCTGCGCAAATACGGCAGGTCGCTTCTGCGCAAGGCCGGCTCCATGGCTTGCGCCTTGCCGCTCTTCAGCCGGATTGCGGACCTTCTGCCGACGCATACCCGCCGCTCCGAGGAAACTCAGGCGCTGCAGCAATTCTCGACACCTATCCCGCTGGGCCTCGCAGCCGTTTCCGCGGCTGCCATAACGGCGTCCGACCGAGTCCTCGAACCGTCCGCCGGCACCGGGCTGCTTGCCACCCTCGCCGAGATCGCTGGCGGCTCGCTTGTCCTGAACGAGTTTGCAGAGACTCGTGCGAGTCTCCTGTCCAATCTCTTCCCGGCCCTTGCGGTCACGCGGTTCGACGCGACCCAGATCGATGATCATCTCGATCCCGCCAGCTTGCCCACCGTCGTGCTGATGAATCCGCCGTTCTCGGTCCTCGCCAATGTGCGTGGTCGCGTCGCAGATGCGGCCTATCGCCATGTCGCCTCAGCCCTCGCCCGACTTGCCGACGGGGGCCGGCTGGTCACCATCACCGGTGCGAGTTTCGGGCCAGAGATGCCAGCGTGGCGCGATGCATTCGTGCGCCTCCAGGAGCATGGTCGTGTCGTTTTCACCGCCACGATCAGTGGCGCCGTCTATGCCAAGCATGGAACGACGATCGAGACCCGACTGACGGTCTTCGACAAGTGGCCCGCTGGTGATACGTTCCTCATCCCGAATGCGCTCGGCCTTGCGCCGGACGTCTCCACGTTGCTCAGTTGGGTCGAGGAACACGTTCCAGCAAGGCTGCCGGTCGCCGAAGCGGTCAAGGTGGTTCCTGCCATTCCACCGACGGTCCGCGGCTATCTCGCCCGCACTGTCACAGGCCCAGTTCACCGGCAGCTGTCCAAGCCGGTCGGCGTTGAACTGTCGTACGAGACGGTCGATTGGACGCCCGACGAGGGAGCACGGCTGACCGACGCGATCTACGAGGACTATGGATTGCAGACGATCCGTATTCCCGGCTCACACGCGCACCCGACCAGGCTGGTTCAGTCCGCAGCGATGGCGTCTGTCGCGCCGCCAAAGCCCACTTATCGCCCGACCCTGCCCGACGATATCCTGACCTCCCTTTCCGACGCGCAGCTCGAAACGGTGATCCTGGCCGGCGAGGCCCATTGCGGGTTTCTCCCCGGATCATGGTCAGTCGACCACACGCTCGATGTTGTCAAAGCAGCACCCGATGACGCGCGCGCAGCCGTGCGCTTCCGGCGCGGCTTCTTCATCGGCGACGGGACCGGTGTCGGCAAAGGCCGGCAGTCGGCGAGCATCGTGCTCGACAACTGGCTGCAAGGCCGGCGCAAGGCCGTGTGGATCTCGAAATCGGACAAGCTGCTTGAGGATGCGCAGCGCGACTGGGCCGCGCTTGGCATGGAGCGTCTGCTCGTCACGCCGCTGTCGCGCTTTCCACAAGGGCGGCCTGTCACGTTGCCGGAGGGCATCCTGTTTACAACCTATGCCACGCTGCGCTCCGACGACCGCGGCGAGAAAGTTTCGCGCGTCAGGCAGCTCGTCGAATGGTTGGGCCCGGATTTCGACGGAGTGCTCATATTCGACGAGGCGCACGCCATGCAGAATGCCGGCGGCGGCAAGGGAGAGCGTGGCGATGTCGCGCCCTCGCAGCAAGGGCGCGCCGGCTTGCGCCTGCAACATGCTCTGCCCGGCGCCCGTGTCGTCTATGTCTCTGCCACCGGCGCGACCACCGTCGCCAATCTTGCCTACGCCCAGAGGCTTGGCCTCTGGGGCGGCGAGGACTTCCCGTTCTCGACCCGCGCGGAGTTCGTCGAGGCGATCGAGGCGGGTGGCGTGGCGGCGATGGAGGTGCTCGCCCGGGACCTTTGTGCACTTGGCCTTTATACGGCACGCTCGCTCTCCTTCGACGGCGTCGAATATGAACTGGTCGAGCATGAACTGACGCCTGAGCAGCGGCGGATCTACGATGCCTATGCCGGCGCTTTCGCCGTCATTCACAACCATCTCGACGCGGCCATGCGGGCCGCCAACATCACCGGCGACGGCGGCACGTTGAACCGCCAGGCCAAGTCCGCCGCGCGCTCGGCCTTCGAAAGCGCCAAGCAGCGCTTCTTCGGTCACCTGCTGACGTCGATGAAGACGCCGACGCTGATCCGGTCGATCGACCAGGATCTCCAGTCGGGGCATTCGACCGTGATTCAGATCGTCTCCACCGGCGAGGCGCTGATGGAACGCAGGCTGGCGGAGGTGCCGACGCAGGAATGGAACGATGTGCGCGTCGACATCACGCCGCGCGAATATGTGCTCGATTACCTCGAGCATTCCTTTCCAGTTCAACTCTACGAACCCTTTACGGATTCGGAAGGCAACCTGTCGTCGAGACCAGTGTTTCGCGACGGCCAACCCGTTGAGAGCCGCGAGGCGGTCGCGCGCCGCACGGACCTGATCGAGAAGCTGGCGAGCTTGCCACCGGTCCCTGGCGCGCTCGATCAGATCGTCCAGCGCTTCGGCACCGAGATGGTCGCGGAGGTGACGGGCCGGTCGCGACGCATCGTCAGGAAGGGCGAACGCCTGATGGTCGAGGGTCGCGCAGCCTCGGCCAATCTCGCCGAGACGCAGGCCTTCATGGATGACGTCAAGCGCATCCTGGTGTTCAGCGATGCCGGCGGGACGGGCCGAAGCTACCATGCGGAGCTCTCAGCGCGGAACACACGCCTGCGCGTCCACTATCTTCTCGAGCCTGGCTGGAAGGCCGATACCGCCATTCAGGGCCTTGGCCGAACGCATCGGACCAACCAGGCGCAGCCTCCGCTGTTCCGGCCGATCGCCACCAATGTGAAAGCCGAGAAACGCTTCCTCTCCACAATTGCCCGGCGTCTCGATACGCTGGGCGCAATCACGCGAGGCCAGCGCCAGACCGGCGGCCAGGGCCTGTTCCGGCCGGAGGACAATCTGGAATCGCATTATGCGCGCGATGCGCTGCGGCAACTCTATCTGCTGATCGTCCGCGGCAAGGTCGAGGGCTGCTCACTCAAGCTGTTCGAGCAGACCACGGGGCTGACGCTGACAGACGAGAACGGCATCAAGGACGAGTTGCCGCCGATCACCACTTTCCTCAATCGACTGCTGGCGCTCACCATCGATCTGCAGGACATCCTGTTCGCGGCTTTCGAGCAGTTGCTCACCGCGAAAGTGGAAGGCGCCATCGCGGCTGGGGTGTATGACCTTGGGCTCGAAACGCTGCGAGCGGAGAGCTTCGTCGTCACCGATCGGCGGGCGATCTACACCCATCCGGGCACCGGCGCCGAAACGCAGCTCCTCACCATCGATCAGCGCCAGCGCAACCGACCCGTGCCGGTCGAGGAAGCTGTCGCCCATCTCGACGACCAGTGCGCCATACTGTTGGTCAACGAACGCTCGGGGCGTGCTGCCGTCCAGGTCCCCGCGCCATCGTCCATGCTAGATGATGGCGAAATCGAGCGGCGGGTCAGGCTGATCCGGCCGATGGAACAACACCATGCCTCCCTGCGCATGATGGAGGAGAGCCATTGGCAGCAGGCTGATCGCGAGGCCTTCATCGCAGCCTGGTGTGCCGAGGTCGCGAGCGTCCCGGCATTCTCGGACTCGACCCTCCACATTGTCGCGGGGCTGCTGCTGCCGATCTGGAAGCGACTTCCAAACGAATCGAGCCGGGTCTATCGGCTCCAGACCGACCAGGGGGAGCGCATCATCGGACGCAGGGTTTCGGCCGCATGGGCCGCCGGCGCGCTCGCAACCGGTGTCAGCACGATCACAGCATCAGATGCCTTCAACGCCCTTGCGGATGGACGGACGATGCTCGACCTCGACGAGGGACTTCATCTGCGCCGCGTCCGCGTCATGGGCGCCAATCGCATCGAGCTGTCGGGCTTCACAGATGCCATGCGCGAGCGGCTAACAGCCTACGGACTTTTCCACGAGATCATCTCGTGGAAGCTGCGCATGTTCGTGCCCGCGGGCGCCAGCGGACCTGCGGTGCTCGCCAAGGTCATCGAGCGTCATCCGATACGGCGCATCAGCGAGAGGGAGGCCTCCTGATGCCGCCTCGCGATGCATCCGAAATGGCAAGCCGTCTCGCCCAACGGGCGGAAGCGGTCTGCCGCCGCTATCTTTCCAATGGACGCCGTGAGGGCCGCTACTGGCTGGTTGGCGACGCCCGCAATGCGCCGGGGCGCTCGATGTTTGTCCGTCTCAAGGGACCGGATTGCGGCAAGGGCGCCGCCGGGAAATGGACCGACGCCGCCACCGGCGAGCATGGCGACCTTCTGGACGTCATTCGGGAATCGCTTGGTCTTGTCGATTTCAAGGACGTCTGCGACGAGGCGCGCAGCTTTCTGTCGATGCCCCTGACGACGAACGAACCAAAGGACCGGCGGGAGCAAGCCGTTCCCGCTGCCGGCGGCTCTCCCGAAGCGGCGCGGTGGTTGGTCTCCATGTCGCAACCGATACCAGGAACGCTTGTGGAGACGTATCTGCGTGGACGCGCGATTACAGCCTTGCATGAGACCGGGACCCTCCGGTTCCATCCGCGCTGCTATTACCGTCCGGAGAGCGGCCCGACCGAAACATGGCCGGCAATGATAGCGAAGGTCACCGACCTCAAAGGCAAGCTCACCGGCGCCCACCGCACCTGGCTCGATCCGGGCGGATTCAGCGAGGCCCATCTCGGCCGCGCTCCGGTCGACACGCCAAGACGAGCCATGGGCGAACTGCTCGGTCACGCTGTCCGCTTCGGCTGCTGCGGTGATGTCATGGCCGCCGGCGAAGGCATCGAGACCATGCTGTCGCAACGCACTGTCCTGCCGGCCATGCCGGCACTCGCGGCGCTGTCGGCGGCGCATCTGTCCGCAATCCTGTTCCCGGACACATTGCGGCGGCTCTACATCGCCCGCGACAATGATCCGGCAGGAGACGGAGCAGTGGCAACCCTCATTGAACGCACCAACGCGGCCGGTATCGAGGCGATGGTTCTGACGCCGCAACTCGGCGATTTCAACGAGGATCTGCGTCTGCTCGGCGCCGATGCCCTGAGGGGGATTCTGCGGGTTCAGATCGCGCCACTGGATGTCGAACGCTTCATGAAGCCGGCGGCCTGACCGGAAGGGGAAGGGAGGGGCAGCATTTGCGATGCGTACCTCGGGTGCGCAGGGGGACCTCTGCTGGATAAGGGCCGGCCCACGGCCTTCCAGAGGGCGATCGGGCGACGGCCGGTCCGGACAGGCAATGGCTGCGCCCGGCTATTTTCCGGCGGCCCTTGCCACCCCGTGCGGCGCGCCGCGCGGGACCCCGTCTTCGGCCCTTTCCATCGCGAGGCAAAATAGCCGGGTTTCGCCATCCTTCACTCCCGTTCCGGCCCTGCGCTGGCGCTTCGGGTGCAAGTCCGGATCGTCCATCGCCTTCGTCGCCATGAAGGCCGCGATGGGCGCGGCCGATCCCACGAAGGCAAGCCGCCATGACCACCGACCACGATACCGACTTCGAGCCACAACCCGCATCATCACCCATCGACCACGTCCTGCAGGAGCTTCAGCTCTACGGCTACCGTCCCTTCGACGACGAACCCGATCCGCGCCCGCTTCCCGAAGGCCGGGTCATAGCGGCCAGCATCGCCGACATCTTCGACGCTCTCGTGGTGGCGATGGCCGACACACGCCTTGAGCCCGACCTCGAGGAGCTGCTTTGGGGTACGGTCAATCTGTTCCATCGCGCGACCAAGCGGATCGAACGCGAGCTCGATGAAAACGAGCTTGGCCAGCAGCGGCTACAGCGCGAACAGGATGGATCCGAGGTCAAGTCGGTCGAGCTCGAGCGCCTCATCGCCCAAGGTCAGACACTGCTCGAACGCCGCAACGCCTTCGAATTGATGCGCGATCAGGCCGGCGAGCATTACGAGCGTCACACCCACTCGATCTGGCGCCCGCGTTCGGGCTCTGTCGTCAGTCATCGGCATCTGACCGCGGCAATGATCGACAGCCGGGACTTCGTTGCCGCGAGGAAGCATGCAGACAGCCAGCTGCTGTTGCCACCCGGACCGAAAGTCGCCTTCACCGGCGGGCTCGATTTCAACGATCATCGGCTGATCTGGGCCAAGCTCGACCAGGTCCATGGCAAGCATCCGGAAATGGTCCTGCTGCACGGCGGATCACCAAAAGGTGCCGAGTTGATCGCGGCCAAATGGGCTCACAGTCGCAAGGTGCCACAGATTGCCTTCAAGCCGGACTGGACCAGGCATGCCAAGGCCGCGCCCTTCAAGCGCAACGACGCCATGCTCGAAACCTTGCCGATTGGCGTCATTCATTTCCCCGGCTCTGGCATTCAGGACAACCTCGCCGACAAGGCCCGCAAACTTGGCATTCCGGTGATGAAGTTCGGCGCCGCGTGAAGCGGCCACCAGTCCACTCGCCTCAAATCATTCGCTCTGTTTCCGTCGCTCTCGGCGCGTTGATCGAGCGACCGCTCCTGCCGATGTGGCGTCGATGAACGCGAGACGGCGAACCACGAGGTTCACATCGCATCTGGTCCTGGAATGGAGGGCAGGGAACCGATCGCCGCGTTTGTCGGCGCAATTCCTTGATCCGGTCCGAGGGCCTGATGCCATCAACCCATAAAGGGTCGGACTACGCAAAGCGTGCCGCCGTTTCGGCCTTGCCTTCACGGTGATTGCGCCCTCGGCCGGACACATCGGGCGCCTGTCACGCGGGGATCGCTCCCCGCTTCCAGAACAGGAGCCGGAAAATGTCCCTCGTAGAAGCCAACGCCTTCGCCTTCAGCCTCGCCACCAGCCTGATGGTCAGCATCGTCATCTTCCGCGCCGGCGACGGAACGCTCACGGTCGTGCCGGCCGACGAGTATGACGGAGAAGCCTCCCAGATCGTCCGCGAGATCGATCCACACGAGCGATGATCCGGAAAGCTGCGACCGGACGTCCTTTCCATTCTGGCCTGAAGGCAGCGCTACAGTTCGAACCGCAGTTGACGTTGATCCGGCAGCGGCACATCGCCCAGCGACGAGAGTGTGATGCCCAACAGGCGGATGCCTTTCCGTAGCGGAAATACCGACCTCAGGAGATCGCCTGCGAGTTCCTCGAAATCTGAATATTCGATCGGCAGCGCCACCGTGCGGCTGCGTGTGATCTGCTGGAAGTCGGCGAACTTGACCTTCAGCGTGACGGTCCTTCCCCGGATGCCTTTGTCTTCACAGTATCCCCAGACCTTGGCGACCAGCGGCTTGAGTTCGGCGATTGATGCATCGAGATCGACGATGTCGGAGGCGAACGTGTCCTCGGCGCCGATCGATTTGCGTGGCCGATCCGGCTCGACCGCGCGTTCGTCGATGGCGCGCGCGATCTGATAGTACCAGAGCCCTGCCTTTCCGAAATGCTGCTGCAGGAAGGGAAGCGATTTGTCCCTGAGATCGGCGCCGGTCTCGATGCCGAGCCCTTCCATCTTCGCGGCGGTCGCAGGACCGACACCGTGAAATTTCTTGACTGGCAGAGTCTCCACAAAGGCCGGCCCGTGGCGTGGCGTGATGACGAACTGGCCATTCGGCTTGTTCTGGTCGGAGGCCATCTTGGCGAGGAATTTATTGTAGGAGATGCCGGCGGAAGCAGTCAGCCCGGTTACCTCCAGAATCTTTGCCCGGATCAGCTCTGCGATCGTTGAGGCAGACGCAATGTTGAGCCGGTTCTGCGTCACGTCGAGATAGGCCTCGTCAAGCGAGAGCGGCTCGATGAGATCGGTGTGTTCGGCGAACACGTCGCGGATCTGGGCCGAAACCGCCCGGTAGACGTCGAAGCGGGGCGGCACAAAGATCAGTTCGGGGCATTTGCGCTTTGCCGTGACCGAAGGCATGGCGGAGCGAACGCCGAACGCGCGGGCCTC
Organism: Hyphomicrobiales bacterium; assembly: GCA_900472295.1. Lineage (GTDB taxonomy): Bacteria > Pseudomonadota > Alphaproteobacteria > Rhizobiales > Rhizobiaceae > Mesorhizobium. Next base: position 141,672 of record UCIA01000005.1, read on the forward strand.
ATAGCTTGCGGCCGCGACCACGCCGCGGGCGGCGGCCCCGCCGACGGCAAGCGGCTTGCCGCGCAGTTCTGGATTGTCGCGCTGTTCGACCGACGCATAGTACGCATCCATGTCGACATGGATGATCTTGCGCGGGTCAGCGCCGCGTTCAGGGGCCATTTGCCTGCAATATCATTTCGCCAGGATACGCGCTTCGTGCTTCCGGATCCTACAATCTTCAGATCGCAAATTCAGCCTGTTTACGTCGTCGGGGATACTATCCGACACGTCGGGAACGTCAGGCAGCGCTTCGGTCTGTCGGGCGACATCCCCACTCTGCCAAGCTGTTGTCGGCGGACATCTCGGCTGCCAATGCGCTTCATGTCTCTTGATAACCGGCGGTGCCATCGCCTCCCTCCTTCATTTCGCAGAGCACCCCAACGACCTCTCCACGGGCGGATCTGGCCGAAGGACGGCTGAAGCCTCGACCGCCTATGCCGCAATGGCGCGT
>UCIA01000006.1 GCA_900472295.1 Hyphomicrobiales bacterium
CCCACAAGGGGAGAAGGGAAGAGCTAAATTACCCCCGACATATCCGAAAACGCCATCGCCTTGCGCAGCACTTCGGCGAAGCGCTCGCCGGCTTTCTCGCGCGGGCCGCCATTGTCGATCGAGGTGACGCCGGGGCCGGACAGAGCGACAGTGGCGCTGCGGGCGAGGCGGGCCAGCACTTCGCCGCGCGATTCGCGGCCGCGCTGGGCGAGCCGCTCGGCGAGGATCTCCGGCGTGGCGGTGATCTCGACCACGGCCAGATTGGCGTAGCGTTCACGCAGCACCGGAATGACCGCGCGCGAGACATTGGCGACCGCGACATGCCCATTGGCAATCGACCAGTCGACATCGGCCGGAATGCCGTAGCGCAGGCCGTGCGCCTCCCAGGAAATGGCGAAGGCGCCGTCAGCCTCGGCCTCGACAAAGGCGGCGTCGGCCAGCGTGTCATGGTCCTCGCTTGCCGCATCGCTCGGCCTGGTGATGACCCGGCGCACGAACTCCAGCCTCGTCTCATCGGCAAACAGCGCGCGGGCATAGCCGATCACCGTATCCTTGCCGGCGCCGCTCGGGCCGACGACGGCGACGAAGACGCCGTTGCGGACCGGAAAGGCCTCGCTGGTCAGTTCACGTTCGATCGACGCCGAGACCATCAGGCGACCCGATGGCCCTGACGCCAGACGGTGCGCACGACCGGCACATGGTCGTCGACGCGCACACGCACGAGGTCGGCGCGGCGGCCTTGCTCAATGACGCCGCGGTCGTTGAGGCCGATGGCTTCGGCCGGGTTTTTCGACACCATGGCGACCGCCTGCGGCAAGGAGATGCCTTCGACGACGTCACCGAGGAAGAAAGCCGACTGGATGAGGCTGAAGGGGATGTAGTCGGACGACAGGATGTCGAGCAGGCCGTCGCCGGCCAGCGTGCGGGCGGAGACATTGCCCGAATGCGAGGAGCCGCGCATGACGTTGGGGGCGCCCATCAGCACGCCGAGCCCGGCATCCCTGGAGGCCTTGGCGGCTTCCAGCGTGGTCGGGAACTCCGCAACGCGCACGCCCTGCTCGATGGCCTCGTCGACATGGCCTGATGTGGCGTCGTCATGGCTTGCCAGCACGATGCCGCGCTCGTTGCAGGCGGCTGATATCGCCACCCGGTTCGGTCCCGAATTCTGCGCTGACTCGCCCATCCGCTTTTCGCAGAACAGCTTGAAGTCGCGATCGGTCAGTTTCAGCTTGCGCTGGTAGTAATAGGCGTAGGTCTCGAGGTTGACGAACTGGCGCTGTCCCGGCGCATGGTCCATCAGCGAGGCCAGCTTGACCCGTTCGTCGCCATCGAAATTGGCGAAAGCGCGCAGGCAATCCGGCGCCGAGACCTCGCAGCGCAGATGCAGGAAATGGTCGGCCCGCAGCCGGTCCTTTGCGACGCTGTCCTCGATCGCGTCGGCGAGCTTGCGGATATCGTCCGACGTCAAATCAGCGTCCTCGTCCATGCCGACGCGCAATGCGTCGAGCACGGTGGTGATTCCTGCCGTGGCCACCTGCGCGTCATGGGCAAGCACGGCGGCGATCGGGTTCCAGCGCACTTTCGGGCGCGGCGCATAGTGGCCTTCGAGATGGTCGGTGTGCAGCTCGACCAGGCCGGGGATGACGTAGTCGCCGCCCATGTCCTCGCCGACCATGTTCCCACCGATTTGGCCGGCGCCGGCGTCGATGCCGGCGATAAGACCGTCGCGTAGCAGCAGCGACCCTTCGACGATCTCGTCGGCAAGCACGATGCGGGCGTTGTGGAGAACAGTTTCGGCGGTCATTTCAGGCAGTCCCTGGTTACGCAAATCGAAGTGGTCAGGCGGTTTTTCTCGCCGCGCGTCGCCCGAGCGCATGGTGCGAAAGCACCATGAACGGGGCACCCGGTTCGGTTTCGACGAACAGCGTCAGCGCATCCACCAGCACCGGCTGCTGCAGCACCTGCGCAAACAGCCCGTCTATGGCTGCGCGCAGACGTTGGCTTTCCTGTGGCCCTGCCCGGCCGGACAAAGTCATGTGGAAGCGGAAGGTCTCGAAGACATAGGGGTAGCCCCACTGGCAAAGATTGCGGAACTCGGCGGGTTTAAGCGAATCCGGACTGCGTCGTTCGATCTCGGCCTCGCTCAGCGGCGCGCGAAAACGGTCGAAGCCGAGCACGACATCATCGGCAAAACGATTGAGCGGCGGCAGCGGGCCTTCCGGCACCAAAGCGAAGAAACCGTCGATCTGGCTGACGACCAGGCGCGGGATGGTGACGGTCGGGGTTGCTTCGGCAAAGGCGTCCAGAGCGGCGCGGAGCGAGCTTTCGGTCTCGTTGGCAGCCAGCCGGAAGGGCGCCTTCAGCGTCGCATGAAAGCCGTAGCGGCGCGCCGAAGCGGTGTGGAAGGCGACTTCGGCCGCCGACAGCTCACCCACCGCCTCGACCGGCCTTGTGGCGGCGCCGAAGGGGTCACGTCCCAGCCAGTTGGCGGCGATCCGCGCCAATGGCTCGTCCTGTCGGGGGGNNGAAATAAATGGCGTAGCGCATCGAAAATCCTCGTCAGCCCGCTGCCATAGGTGATTTCCATGACGGATTGACGAAGCTTTGAAGGGTTTTCGATGGCAAATCGACCCTGCAAGTCCTTAGCCGACGATTTTTTCCAGCTGGACCAATAGCTTCACTGCAATGGCAGGGCTGGTCACGCCTTCATCAGCCATTCGTGCTCGGGCGCATTGTGGAACTTCCACGTCCGCTTCGGCCCGGCCATGACGTTGAGATAATAGAGGTCGTAGCCATGGCAGGCGGCGCAGGGGTGGTAGCCCTTGGGCACCAGCACGACATCGCCATCCTCGATCGCCATCGCCTCGTCCAGTTCGCGGGCGCCGTTCTTGTCGGCGTCGGTGTAGACGCGCTGGAAGGCAAAGCCCTGCGGCGGGTTGAGGCGGTGGTAGTAGGTTTCCTCGAGATAGGATTCGGCCGGCAGATTGTCCTGGTCGTGCTTGTGCGGCGGATAGCTCGACGTGTGGCCACCGGGGGTGATGACCTCGACCACCAGCAGCGAATCCGCCGGCTTGCCTTCCGGCAGGATGTTGGTGACGTAGCGCGTGTTGGTGCCCTTGCCGCGCACTTCCTGGCCGAGATCGTTGGGCGCGATGACGCGAACCGGCAGGCCGCCGGCGAGGCCCGGCGCCGAACAGACGGCGAGTTCGAGATCGGTGTCGGCGGTGACCGACCAGTCCGATCCCTCGGGCACATAGACCGACCACGGCTTGCCTTCGAAGGGCGACATGCGCTCGCCGAGCAGGCCAAGATCCTGGCCGCCGGCTGTCGCCGTACCCTTGCCGGTGACGAACACCAGGCAGACTTCGCGATCCTGCGTCTTGCCGGATGCCGTCTCGCCCGGCTTCAGCCGGTACAGGTCGAAGCCGACATAGGTCCAGCCGGCGCTTTTGGGCGTGACATGCGCGACGCGGCCATGGCCCTTGTCGGCTTTGACGAGCAGTTTCGACATTGCGGTCATTCCTTCGGTTCGGCGTCGGCCTTCGGCTCGACTGGAGGCTTCACCTCCTCCACCGGCTTGTAGAGATAGAAAAACTGCCAGATGGCGTAACCGGCGAAGCCGAGCGCGATGACGCCCCAGAACGGCGTGCCGGAGGCGAATTCGATGCCGGCCCAGATGACGCAGACGGCGACCACGGCAACGCGCCGCCACAAGGGCCGGAAGAAGGGGTGCTCGGAATCTTTCATCGGGCCAGTCTACAGCAAGCTGGCTGGGCGGAAAGCCATCGCATCACACATTGGGAAAGCCTTGCGTCTCCACCGTGTAGCCGGCCGCCGTCATCACCCGCATCAGTTCCTTGTAGCCGACCTGCGCCATCTTCAGCGGCGGATTCTTCTTCGGGTCCTGCTCGGCCTCGACGACGAACCAGCCTTCATAGCCGTGGTCGGCGAAACGCTGCACGATGGCGCCGAAATCGAGCGAACCATCGCCCGGCACGGTAAAGGCGCCGAGCGCCACGGCATCGAGGAAGGACTGCTTCGTGCGGTCGAGCCCGTCGATCACGCCCATGCGCACATCCTTCACATGGACATGGCTGATGCGCTTGTGGTGGTTGTCGATGGCGCGCAGCACGTCGCCGCCGGCAAAGGCCAGATGCCCGGCATCAAGCAGCAGCGGAATGCCTTCGCCGGAATGGTGCATGAAGGTATCCAGCTCCGGCTCGGTCTCGACCACGGCTGCCATGTGATGGTGATAGGACAGCGGCATGCCCTGTTCGGCGCACCATTCGCCGAATTCGGTCAAACGCCTCGCATAGGCCTTCATTTCGTCGCTGGACAATTTCGGCTTGGTGGAGAGCGGTTTTGAGCGGTCGCCCTGGATCGAGCGGCCGACCTCGCCATAGACGATGCAAGGCGCGTCGACCGCCTTGAACAGGTCGATCATCGGCTGGATGCGATCCTTGTTCTTGCACATATCCTCATCGACGAGCGTGCCGGAGAACCAGCCGCCGCAGAGCGTCACATCGGCCTGCTTCAGGATCGGCAGCATGACAGCGGGGTCGTTGGGAAAGCGGCGGCCCATCTCCATGCCGGTGAAGCCGGCCGAACGCGACTGGCGCAGGCATTCTTCCAGCGAGACGTCGTCGCTGAGTTCGGCAAGATCGTCGTTCCACCACGCGATGGGGGACATGCCCAATTTGGCTTTCAAGTCGTCACTCCGGATTAGAACTGCTCATTACCTGTTGGTTGGCGCTGCCCCTCATCCGCCTGCCGGCACCTTCTCCCCGTGAACGGGGAGAAGGGAGGAACTCCCAGCACCTACATCAATCGCCGATGGTCTGCATCTGCCGCTTTTCGTCATAAGCCTTGCGGGCTGCGTTGACCTGGCTGCGCGCCGACACCTCAGGCACGGCCACATCCCACCATGTGCCGCCGGCGTCGGTGGAGACCAGCGGGTCGGTGTCGATGACGAGCACGGTGGTGCGGTCGTTGGTTTTCGCCTTCTGCAGCGCGTTTTCCAGGCCGGCGATGGACGGCACTTTCTCGGATATCGCGCCCATGCTGGCGGCATGCGCGGCAAAGTCGATGTCGGGCAGGATCTCGTGGCGCGAATCCTTGAGCAGGTTGTTGAAGTTGGCGCCGCCGGTGGCCATCTGCAGCCGGTTGATGCAGCCATAGCCCCTGTTGTCGAGCAGCACGATGGTCAGCTTCAGGCCCAGCATCACCGAGGTGGCGATCTCGGAATTCAGCATCAAATAGGAGCCGTCGCCGATCATGACGACGACCTCTTCGTCCGGCTTGGCCATCTTGGCGCCGAGCCCGCCGGCGATCTCGTAGCCCATGGTCGAGAAGCCGTATTCGGCGTGGTAGGAGCCGGGCGCGCCGGCCTGCCAGAGCTTGTGCAACTCGCCGGGCAGACCGCCGGCGGCATGCAGCAAGGTCACGCCTGAACCCAGCGCGCGCTGCACGGCGCCGATCACCTGCGCATCCGATGGGAAGGCCGCGTTGGTCGAGGCCGTCACCTTGCCGGCATCGGCCTGCCAGGCCTTCTTGCCGGTGGCCGAATTGTCGGTCCAGGCCGATGGTGCTTTCCAGCCTTTCAGCGCCGCGCCGAGTTCCGCGAGTCCTTCGGCCGCATCGGCGACCAGCGGCAGCGCGCGGTGCTTGCCGGCATCGAAAGGCTGGACATTGAGGCCGATGATGGTCTTGCCGGCATTCCTGAACAGCGACCACGAGCCGGTGGTGAAATCCTGCAGACGGGTACCGATGGCCAGCACGACATCGGCCTCTTCCGCCAGCCGGTTGGCCGCCGACGTGCCGGTGACGCCGACCGCCGCCATGTTGAGCGGATGCGTGTCGGGCAGCGAGGATTTGCCCCCTTGCGTCTCGCAGACCGGAATGCCGGCGCCCTCGGCGAATTTCGCCAGTTCGCTAGAGGCCTGCGAATAGAGCACGCCGCCGCCGGCGATGATCAGCGGCTTCTTGGCGCCCTTCAGTGCCGCCACCGCGGCCGCCAGTTCACCCCGGTCCGGACGCGGCCGGCGCTGGCGCCAGACGCGTTCGGCAAAGAAGCTCTCGGGATAATCATAGGCCTCGGCCTGCACATCCTGGCAGAGCGACAGCGTCACCGGGCCGCATTCGGCCGGATCGGTCAGCACCTGCATGGTGCGGGCCAGCGCCGGGATGATCTGTTCGGGACGGGTAATGCGGTCGAAATAGCGCGACACCGGACGGAAGCAGTCATTGACCGTCGCCGTGCCGTCGGAAAAATCCTCGGCCTGCTGCAGCACCGGATCGGGAATGCGGTTGGCGAAGACATCGCCCGGCAAAAACAGGACGGGCAACCGGTTTACATGCGCAAGCGCTGCCGCCGTCACCATGTTGAGCGCGCCCGGTCCGATCGAAGAGGTCGCAGCCATGAAGCGGCGGCGGAAATTGGCCTTGCCATAGGCGATCGCCGCATGCGCCATCGCCTGTTCGTTGTGGGCGCGGAAGGTCGGCAATTCGTCGCGAACCTGGTAGAGCGCCTCGCCGATGCCGGCGACGTTGCCGTGCCCGAAGATTGCCCAGACGCCGCCGAAGATCGGCAGCTTCTTGCCGTCGATCTCGGTCATCTGCTTGCTCAGAAAGCGGGTCAGCGCTTGCGCCATCGTCAGGCGGATCGTCTTGCTCATGGTGTTTTCCTCCGCAGTCCTTGCCGCGCCTTTATGCTGCTTTACGGCCACGCGCGGCAAGCCACGCTTCAGTCAACTGTTCGAAGCGCGAGCCCATGTCGGCGATTGCCTCGTCATCCGACATCTTGCCGGCCAGCCACTGTTCGGCAGCGTGGACGAAGATGGTGCGGCCGACGGCAAAACCCTTGACGATCGGTGCCCTGGCGGTGGCGGCGAAAGCAGCCTCCAACTCGTCCTGCGGCGCTTCCAGGCCAAGCAGCACGACGCCCCGGCACCAGGGATCATGCTTCAGGATGACGGCCTCGATCTTGGCCCACGCTGCTGCCGAGGCCTGCGGCTCGAGCTTCCACCAGTCCGGCTTGATGCCCAGCGCATAGAGTTCTTCCAGCGCGCGCGGGATCGTCGTTTCGTCGAGCTTGCCATGCTTGCCGGCGATGATCTCGACCAGAAGCTCGCGGCCCACCTTCCGCGCGGCCTCGAACAGGGAGCGCAGCTTCTGCTGCTGCTCTTCCTTGAGTTCTGCCGGATCGTCGGGGTGATAGAAGCACAGGCATTTGATGCAGTGGTCGACCGGCCACTCCACCAGCTGCGAGCCGATATCCTGCGAGAATTCGAAGCGCAGCGGCCGCGAACCCGGCAGTTCGACGGGACGGCCGAGCCAGGCAAAGGGATGCCTGGCGAATTCGAACATCGCCTCGCGGCCATGTTTTTCATCGATCAGCATGCCGTAGCCGTCACGGCCGGCGGCGACTTTGGCCGCGGCCTTGACCGCCAGCACCTTGAAATCGCGGATACGCGCCGGATCGGCGCCGGTTTTTGCGGCAACATCCTCAAGTTGGACGCGATGGTCGCAGGCCAGCGCCATCATCGAGGGGATGTCGCGGCGGCGAGTCGTTGCCCAATGGATGTGGTTGATCGCCTCGTCCTTGCGCAGCGCCAGATGCTTGCTGCCGTTCTTGAGGAAAAACTGCAGCTCCTCGAAAGTCGGATATTCCGGCGCGCAGAGCAGCCGCGACACGGCGAAGGCGCCGCAGGCATTGGCCCAGGTCGCCGCTGTCGCATGGCTCTCGCCGCCGAGCCAGCCGCGCAGGAAGCCGGACATGAAAGCGTCGCCGGCGCCCAGCACATTGTAGATCTCGATCGGGAAACCCTTGCCGACGATACCGTCTTCGAGATCGTCGCTGATCGGCCCGTCATAGACGATGCAGCCCATGGCGCCGCGCTTCAAGACAATGGTCGCCTTGGACAGCGCACGGATGGTCTTCAGCGCGCTCAGGCAATCATCGGCGCCCGACGCGATCATGATTTCTTCCTCGGTGCCGACGATGAGATCGCAGTCGGGCAGCACCGTCTTCAACTGGGCCGAGACGCGGTCGGATTTGACATAGCGCTCGAAGCCTTCGGCGTGGCCGGCAAGGCCCCAGAGATTGGGGCGGTAGTCGATGTCGAACACCACCTTGCCACCCTTGGCCTTGATGATGCGGATCGCCTTGCGCTGGGCGGCATCGCTATTGGGGCGGGAAAAATGCGTGCCGGTGACGACGATGGAACGGGCCGAGGCAATGAAGGCTTCGTCGATATCCTCTTCGGCGAGCGCCATGTCGGCGCAGTCGCTGCGATAAAAGATCATCGGCGAGACGCCTTCGCTCTCGACCGAAAGCAGTACCAGAGCCGTCAACCGCTCCTTGTCGGTCTTCAGCCCATCGACATTGACGCCTTCGCGCCGCAGCTGTTCGCGGATGAAGCGGCCCATCTGTTCGTCACCGACGCGGGTGAGCAGCGCCGAGCGCAGGCCGAGCCTTGCGGTGCCGACCGAGATGTTGGCCGGGCAACCGCCGACCGACTTGGCGAAGGAGGTGATGTCCTCCAGCCGCGAGCCGATCTGCTGGCCATAGAGGTCGACGGAAGCGCGACCGATGGTGATGACATCGAGCGGAGCGTATTTCGCATCCACGGCTTCGCTCATTGGAACCTCCCGTCGGTCTTGTCGTAGTTGGGGGACACGCGCGAGCGGCAGCGTGGCGCCGGGAATATGAAATAATAATTCCAATCCATAGTCAATATGGAATGAGCATTCCTTTTACGATTTCGGCATTCCTGAAGCCGGCTCAGGCCTTGCGCTTCTTGCCCGCACTGCGCCGCTTCTCGCCGACGCCGACGGTCAGCGCCATGGCCAGTGCCATGGTTGCCGAGAGCGAGCGGAAGCCGGCGAAATCGGCCTCGGCGACCTCGAACCAGACCTTGGCGAACTGCGCCAGCGGCGAGAACGAGCTGTCGGTGATGGCAACGATCGGCACGCCCTGTTCGGAAATGATGCGGGCTTCCTCGATGGTTGCCGGCGCATAGGGCGAGAAGCTGATGGCGATGACGGCGTCCGCCGGCGTGGCGAAGGCGACCATTTCCGCATTGAGGCCGGCGGCGGATTCGATCAGCTGGTTGCGGATCTTCAGCTTGCCCAAGGCATAGGCGATGTAGCTCGCCACCGGATAGGAGCGGCGCTTGGCCAGGACATAGATGGTGTCGGCCTTGGCCAGAAGCGCAATTGCGTCTTCGAGATGCGCCTCGTCCAGCGTGCGCGAAATGTCGTTGAGCGAGGTGCTGGCGGCAGCGACGAAGCCATCGAAGATGGCGCGGTGGCCGGCGCCCGCATCGGCCTTGGCGCGCAGTGCCTGCAGACGTTCGTCATAAGAGGAATTGCGCTCGCGCAGACGCTCGCGAAACACCTGCTGCAGGCTGGTGAAGCCGTCGAAGCCAAGCTGCTGGGCAAAGCGGATCAAGGTCGACGGCTGCACGCCGGCCGAAGCGGCGATGCTGGCAGCGGTGCCGAAGGCGATATCGTCGGGATTGTCGAGCGCGTAGGCGGCGATCTGGGCGATGCGCTTGGGCAGCGTTTCACGCCGATCGAGGATCGTGGCGCGCAGCGTCTCGAAGTCGCGAGGTACAAGTTCGTCCATCGTCGCCCCGTCCAAGCTCATCTAAAGCGCGTCGCCTGAATCGGATTCATGCGACGCGCTTTAAGTCTTTGTTTGATGCATGTCGTTGTCCCAGAACCGCGGCACACTTCTGGGCGACATGCATTAGAGCATGATGCCGAAAGTGTGCAGCGGTTTTCGGACGACATCATGCTCTCTTTAACTCAAGTGACGTCCTCTGTGCCCCATCATAGCGAGCCTGCGCAAGAACGCCATAAAAAATGAGGCAGACATTCCATTTCAGAGATAAATGGATTAATTCATCCATCGTACGTCTCAGGCAGTGGAGAAACGAAAAATGGTCGGCGTCGGTCTCATCGGCACGGGTTTCATGGGCAAGTGCCACGCCATTGCGTGGAGTGCCGTCGGCGCCGTCTTTCCCGATGTCGCCAAGCCGAAGCTGGTCCATCTCGGCGAGGTCAATGAGGAACTGGCCAAACGCAAGGCCGGCGAGTTCGGCTTCGCCAAGGCGTCCGGCGACTGGCGCGCCGTCGTCAACGATCCCGAGGTCGATATCGTCTCGCTGACCACGCCCAACCAGTTCCATCCGGAAATGGCCATCGCCATCCTGGAAGCCGGCAAACATCTTTGGTGCGAAAAGCCGATGGCGCCGAGCTTTGCCGAGGCTGAGGCGATGACGGCAGCGGCGAAGAAGTCCGGCAAGGTCGCCGCTCTCGGCTACAACTACATTCAGAGCCCGGCGATCCGCCATATCGGCGCGCTGCTCGAGGAAAAGATCATCGGCGAGGTCAACCATCTGCGCATCGAGATGGATGAGGATTTCATGGCCGACCCCGAAGCGCTGTTCTTCTGGAAGCATGAGGCTTCGTCCGGCTATGGCGCGCTCGACGACTTCGCAGTGCATCCGCTGTCGCTGGTCTCGGTGCTGTTCGGCCGCGTCGCAAAAGTCATCTGCGACATGGCCAAGCCCTATGCCGACCGCAAGTTGGCCAGCGGCGGCCGCCGCGCGGTGGAGACCTACGATATTGCCAGCGTGCTGCTGCATCTGGAGAACGGCATCGCCGGCACTCTGCTGGTCAACCGTTCGGCCTGGGGCCGCAAGGGCCGTATCGCCATCCAGATTTTCGGCTCCAAGGGGTCGATCCTGTTCGACCAAGAGCGTTTCAACGAAATCCAGCTCTACGTCACATCAGACCGCCCGACCGAACAAGGCTATCGCACCGTATTGGTGGCGCCGCACCACAAGCCTTACGACGCCTTCCTGCCAGCGCCCGGCCATGGCCTCGGCTTCAACGATCTCAAGATCATCGAGTGCCACGAATTGCTGACGCGGCTTGCCGGCAAGCCGGCGCGGGTCATCGAATTCACCGAAGGGCTGGAGATCGAGCGCACCGTGCATGCGATGGCAAGATCGTTCGAGGAAAAGCGCTGGGTGGATGTGCGGTAGGCCCGCCCGCTTCAGACGACGGCAGCGGCATTCGCCTCCCAGCCGTCGACCCATAGCTTGCGCAGGCGATCGCCTTCGCCTTTGAAGCGTAGGCCGGTCGGCCGGCAATCCTCGATGCGGTCGCTGCGAAAATTGCGGATCGCCTCACGCAGTTCGCACCAGGCGACGATGTTGGCGGTCTCTGAGTAGTAGATCAGTGCGATCGGGCGGATCAGACGTTCGGAGGCGCGCCCCATTTCGTCGCGATAGGAAAGGTCGAGCTTCTCCTCGTCGCGGATGGCGCGGCGCACCAGCGCCAGATCGATGGTGCCGATTACCGGTGCTGCGAATCCCCAGACATGCAGCGCATTGGCGTCGAAAGCCTGGCGCAAGGGCGGCGGCACGGCGCCGGCGATCTTGGCGCTGACGCGCTTGGCCGCCTGCTTGAGTTCGCTGTCGCCGGTGCGCTCCAGCAGCGCCAGCGACAGCACGATCGCTTCCATCTCCTCGATCGAGAACATCAGCGGCGGCAGGTCGAAGCCGGGCCGCAAGATGTAGCCGATGCCGCGCCCGCCCTCGATCGGCACACGCATGGCCTGCAGGGCGGCGATGTCGCGATAGATCGAGCGCACCGTCACTTCCAGCTGCGCGGCGATCATCGCTGCCGTTACCGGCTGCCTTGCCAGCCGCAGGATCTGGATGATCTCGAACAGGCGCGACGCTTTGCGCATTTTTCATCCCTGATGAAACGCTACTGACACATCCCCGTCAGTTGGGGTGACCTATAGGACTGCCTATCGGCTTGAAAATCAACGGATACCTCGGCAACACGCCGGCAGAAGGCGACAGGCAACTGACATGGGCTACGCGGAAAATCTCTGGCTGTTCTTTATCCTGCTGTTCGGCATCATCATCGTGCCAGGCATGGACATGCTGTTCGTGCTCGCCAATGCGCTGACCGGCGGCCGAGACCGGGGGCTTGCCGCGACCGGCGGCATCATGGTCGGCGGCGTGGTGCACACGCTGAACGGCGCCATCGGCGTCGGCCTGCTGATGCATTTCGTGCCGATCCTGTACAAGCCGCTGCTGATTGCCGGCGCCGCCTACATGGCCTTCATCGGCATCTCGCTGATGCGCAGCTCGATCACCGTCGGCCATGACGGACCGGCCGGCAGCCGCTCCGCCTGGAAGGCATTCCGCCAGGGCTTGGTGACCTGCCTGATCAACCCGAAGGCCTATCTCTTCATATTTGCCGTCTATCCGCAGTTCCTCAAGCCGGATTACGGCCCGATCTGGATGCAGGCGACGGTCATGGGCTTGCTGACGATGCTGACCCAGGCTGCAATCTATGGCGGGCTCGCCATCACTGCCGGCCGCAGCCGCAATCTGCTGGTCGCCAATCCGCGGGCGACCGCTTTTGCGGGGCGAGCGGCTGGGCTGCTGCTGTTTGCGGTTTCGGTGTTTACCGCATGGGAGGGATTGAGGGCGACGTGATCTCTGCAAGCACCGCCCTCCCCGTATATGGCATGCGGATCAAGCCGCTCCTTGCCGGTTCTCCAGCATGGCGCGGCGGGCTGAGCGGCGCCATTCGACGGCGCCGGCAAGGCCGTGCAGCACTGTCTCGGTGGTTGCCCAGTCGATGCAGCCATCGGTGATGCTCTGGCCATAGACCAGCGGCTTGCCGGGCACCACATCCTGGCGGCCGGCGACGAGATTGCTCTCGATCATGACGCCGACGATGCGCTCGTCGCCCGCCGCCACCTGACCGGCGACATCGGTCGCCACCTTGGGCTGGTTCTCCGGCTTCTTGCTCGAATTGGCGTGGCTGACATCGATCATCAGCCGTGGTGCCACACCGATGCGGGCGAGTTCGACTGACGCCGCCTCGACGCTTGCCGCATCGTAATTCGGCTGAAGGCCGCCGCGCAGGATGACATGGCAGTCCTCATTGCCGGTGGTTGCGGCAATTGCGCTGCGTCCGCCCTTGGTCACCGCCATGAAATGGTGCGGCTGGGCAGCGGATTTCACCGCCTCGGCGGCGATTCTGAGATTGCCGTCGGTGCCGTTTTTGAAGCCGACCGGGCAGGACAGGCCGGAGGCCAGTTCGCGATGAATCTGGCTCTCGGTGGTGCGCGCGCCGATGGCGCCCCAGGCGACGAGGTCGGCAATGTATTGCGGGATGGTCATATCGAGGAACTCGGTTGCTGCCGGCAGGCCGAGATTGTTGACGGCCGACAGGACGTTGCGCGCCATGCGCAACCCTTTCTCGATGTTGAAACTGCCGTCCAGGTCGGGATCGTTGATCAGACCCTTCCAGCCGACCGTGGTGCGCGGCTTCTCAAAATAGACGCGCATGACGATCTCGAGCCGGTCGGACAGGGTCTCGCGCAGCGCCGCCAGACGGCTGGCATAGTCAACGGCCGCGACCGGATCGTGGATGGAACAAGGGCCAACGATGACAAGCAGTCGATCGTCGGCCCCCGTAAGGATGGAATGGATGGCGTTGCGTGACGTGGCGACGGTGCGCGTCGCCGTCAGCGTACGCGGTATCTCGCGCATCACCTCGTCCGGTGTGCTCAATGCCCTGATTTCGGTGACCCGAAGGTCGTCTGTGGTGGTCAACACGGCTTTCTGCTCCTGTTTTTTAGGAGACCTGCCGGCTGATACAAAAAAGCCGCCAGGTCTGGCGGCTGTTCGGACTTGTTGCTGCAATCTTCAGATCGAGCGCAATCCTCCCGCCGCCAGCGAGCTGCTAAAGTACCAATAGGTGGCGGACAGGTTGATCATGGGGCTCATATAGTCGATGCGGGGGTGTTTGTCACGTGCCGTAAATGAGTTGGCGAAATCGCTGGCGAGAGCGCCCCTCTCCCCGTCACTATACGGGGAGAGGATGCCGGCAGGCAGGTGAGGGGCGGCGCTTGCTTCGGAGGATAGGACACAGGGGGCGAAAAGCTGACGTCAATCGACGCTGTAACTGTTAAAGTCGGAGCTGCCCCTCATTGCCCTGCCGGGCATTTCTCCCCGTATAGTGACGGGGAGAAAGGGGCCGGCCGCGGCGCTGGCTACTTACTCCGGAGAGGTCCCCGCAACGTTCTGGTCGTAGTCGACCAATGACCCAGTCATGACACCCGATTGCGGGCTGACCATGTAGCTGATCAGCCTCGCCAGTTGGTCCGGCTTCACCAGTTGCCCCATCGGCTGGCCGGCCTCGGCCTTTGCCAGCCAGTCGTCGGATGCGCCGTGCCACTTCTTCTGCACGATGTCCTCGCCCTCGGTGTCCATCCAGCCGGGCAGCACGGCGTTGCAGCGGATGCGGTTGGAGCGATAGGCGTTGGCGACGTTCTTGGTCAGCGTCGCCAGCGCGCCTTTGCTGGAGGAATAGGGTGCCAGGAAGGACTGGCCGCAATGTGCCGACATCGACAGCACGTTGACGATGGAGCCGGGCGCCTTCTTCTCCAGGAGATGGGCCACGACGCCCTGCATCAGGAAGAACGGGCCACGCACATTGGTCTGGAAAATCTGATCAAAGGTCTCTTCCGAGGTTTCAACCAGCGAGCCGCGCGCGGACGTGGCGGCGGCGTTGACCAGCGCGTTGATGGTGCCGAAATGCGAGATGGCGGTGGCGACCGCGCGCTTGCAGTCGGCTACTTTCGAGACGTCGGCGCTGATGAAGATGGCGTCGACGCCGGCCTTCTTGAAGTGGGCGACAGCCTTGTCGCCCTTCTCTTGAGAGCGGCCGATAAGCGCCAGCGCCTTGCAGCCTTCGTCGGCAAGCGCTGTGGCGACGGCGAAGCCGATGCCTTGCGCGCCGCCGGTGACGATGGCGCGCGTTTTCGAATTGCGATCGGCGGATGTGCTCATCGCCCTGCTCCTGTGCCTTGGATTTCGGTTCTTACTTGTCGAGGCGAACAGTCTTGCCTGATGTCGCCGACTTCAGCGCCGCATCGGCAAGCTTCAGCGCCACGAGGCCATCGGCGCCGCTCGGCGATGCCTTCTTGCCCGAGGTTGCAGCGGCGATGAAGGCGGCAATCTCAATGGCATAGGCGTCGAGATAGCGGGTCATGAAGAAGTCGTGCAGCGGCGGGCGGGTGTAGCCCTTTTCGTTCGCGACCTCGATCGACACCGGCCGCTGGTTTTCAGCGGCGACCATGCCCTTGGAGCCATGCACCTCGATGCGCTGGTCGTAGCCATAGGTGGCGCGGCGCGAATTGGAGATGACAGCCTGCTTGCCGGACGCGGTTTCGAGGATGACGCTGACCGAGTCGAAATCGCCGGCCTCGCCGATCTTCTTGTCGACCAGTACGGAAGCGTGGGCGCTGACCGCGACCACCTCCTCGCCGAGCAGGAAGCGGGCCATGTCGAAGTCGTGGATAGTCATGTCGCGAAAAATGCCGCCGGAACGCTTGATGTAGTCGACCGGCGGGGCACCGGGATCACGCGAGGTAATGGTGACCATTTCAACCTTGCCGATGGCGCCGTCGTCGATCGCCTTGCGCACGGCGGCGAAATGCGGATCGAAGCGGCGGTTGAAACCAACCATCAGCGTCGCCTTGGCCTTGTCGACCACAGCCAAGCACTTCTCGACGCGCTTGACGTTGAGGTCGATCGGCTTCTCGCAGAAAATCGCCTTGCCGGCCTTGGCGAAGCGCTCGATCAGATCGGCATGGGTGTCGGTCGGGGTGCAGATGACGACGGCGTCGATGTCCTTGGACTTTTCAATCGCATCGATGGTCCGCACTTCGGCGCCATAGGCTGACGCCAGCTCGGTCGCCGCCTTCTCGAAGGCATCGGCAACGGCCACCAGTTTGGCCTGCGGGTTGGAGCCGACGGCGCGGGCGTGGACCTTGCCGATGCGGCCGGCACCGAGGAGAGCGAAACGAACAGTCATGGGGAATTCCTCTAGGGGGATGGGTTCGAGAGTGTTGTGTCCGCACCTTCCTTTTTGGGAAAGGTGGCAAGGCTATTTTCTTTCTATTTTGGCGCGCCAGAAAACAGGATGACCATCCTGTTCAGGCCGCGAGTTCCGCCTCCCCGGTCTTGGCGCCGGTGATGTAGGAGACGATGTCGTTGCCGTCGGTGTTTTCCTTGCGCAAATTGGCGACGATGCGACCGCGCCGGAACACGACGATGCGGTCGCACAGGTCGAACACCTGGCGCATATTATGACTGATCAGGATCAGCGGCTCGCCATTGTCCTTCAGCGTGCGGATGATGTTTTCGACCTGCGCCGTCTCCTGCACGCCAAGGGCTGCCGTCGGCTCGTCCATGATGATCAGCTTGGAGGCGAAGGTCGCGGTGCGGGCGATCGCCACGCATTGGCGCTGGCCGCCCGACATATGGCGGATGGTGTTGGACAGGTTGGGGATCTTCACCGCCGTGCGGATCAGCGCCGCCTCGGTTGCCTTGCGCATATATTTGCGGTCGAGGATCGAGAACGGGCCGAGGTTGAACAGCACCTTCTCGCGACCGAGGAACAGGTTCGACGGCACGTCGAGATCGTCGGCCAGCGCCAGGTTCTGGAAGACCGTTTCGATGCCTGCCGTGCGGGCCTCGATCGGCCCGGCAAAATTCACTTCCTTGCCGTCGAACCAGATCTGACCGCTGGTGCGCTGCTCGACGGCGGTGATCTGGCGCACGAAGGTCGATTTGCCGGCGCCATTGTCGCCCATGATGGCGACATGTTCACCCTTGCGCAGCTCGAAGTTCGCGCCTTCCAGCGCATGCACGCCGCCATAGCGCTTGGTGAGGTTCTCGGTCTTCAGGACGATGTCTGTCGTGGAGATATCTGACATGGTCAAGCCCTCAATGCCCGCATGCGTTGACGCCACTGGTCGAGAACGACCGCGCCGACGATGATCACGCCCTTCACCATCTCCTGATAGTAGGCGTCGAGGCGCAGGAAGGTGAAGCCGGAAATAATGACGCCGAAGATCAGCGCGCCGATCACCGTACCGATGATCGAACCGCGGCCACCCGACAGCGAAACGCCGCCGATGACCGCCATGGCGATGGCGTCGAGCTCGTACATGACGCCCATGCCGGACTGCGCCGTCAGGTTTTTGGAGGAGAGCACCACGGCGGCGAGTGCTGCCAGAATGCCGGCAATGACATAGACCAGGATCTTGTGGTTGGCGATCTTGATGCCGGACATGCGCGCGGCATCTTCATTGGAGCCGATGGCGTAGCAGTGCTTGCCGTAGCGCGTGTAGGTCATGATCAGCTGGAACAGCACCGCCAGCGACAGGAAGATGATGACCGGCATCAGGCCCTTGCCGATATCGGCGAAACCTTCGGTCGGAAACGAGATCGGCTGGCCCTTGGACCACCATTTGGCGATGCCGCGCCCGGTGACCATCATGCCGAGCGTGGCGATGAAGGGCGGGATGCGCGTGTAAGCGATCAACGAGCCGTTGACGAGGCCGGCCAGAAGGCCGCAGCCGATGGCCACCAGCACCGGCACGATGACGGGCAGGTCGGTCCAGCCTTGCGCCAGGAACATCGCCTTGGGGTTGGGATTGCCGTTGACGGTCGCCACCTGGGCAAAACTCATGGCGATCATGGCGGTGGCGCCGACGATCGAGCCCGAGGACAGGTCGATGCCGCCGCAAATGATCACTTGCGTGACGCCGATGGCGATGATGCCGACGATCGACACCTGCAGGATGATGATCTGCAGGCGGGCTTCATTGAAGATGCCGGAGACGTTGTCGCGGGTGTTGAACAGGAAGCTATCGCCGAGAAAGATGCGGCCGATCAGTTCGAAGATGACGACGAGAATGACCAGCGCCAGGAAGACGTTGAATTCGGCCGGCCATGTCCGCTTCTTCGCGTCATAGCTGACCCCGCCGACGCCATGAGATGTCTGTGGCAATCTTCTATCCTCCGTCAGCCGCGGTCGTTCCTCGCTGCCTTGCCGGCAGCGAAGGAAGACGGAGCGGCGCTGTCCATTGCGCGAGAGCGCCGCCCCGTATGTTCGCCGCTCAGTTCTTCTTCAGGAACTTGTCGACGTTGGCGGGCGTGACGAGCTGGAAGGGCACGTAGACCTTGCGCTCGACCTTCTCGCCCTTGGCGAGCTTCAGCGCGGCGTCGAGAGCGCCCGCGCCCTGGCCGGCCGCATCCTGGAACACGGTGACGTCGAGGTCGCCCGCCTGCATGGCAGCCAGCGCATCCTGGGTGGCGTCGACGCCCCCAACCACGACCGTCTTCATGTCGATGTTGGCCGCCTTCATCGCCTGGATGGCGCCGATGGCGCTTTCGTCATTGTTGGCGATGACGCCGTCGAACGGCTTGCCGGTCGACAGCCAGTTGGTCATCAGGTTCTGCGCTTCGTCGCGGTTCCAGTTCGAGGTCTGCTTGTCGATGATCTTGATGAAGCTGCATTCCGGCGTGGCGATGACATCGTCGATGTCCTTGGTGCGCTGCACGGCGGCCTGGTTGGAAAGCTCGCCCATGATGACATAGACATTGGCTTCCTTCTTGCCGGCTTCGGTGAACAGGCGGCAGACTTCCTTGGTCTCGAGCGTGCCGGAATCGACTTCGTTCGAAGCGACGAAGGCCTGGTTTTCCGGCAGCGTGTCGACATTGACCGGCTCGCGGTTGACGTAGACCAGCGGGATCTTGGCGGCGGCGGCAGCGTCCGACATTGCCTGTGTGGCCGAGGTGTCGACCGGATTGACGATGATGGCGTCGACGCCCGAAGCGGCAAAATTCTTGATCTGGTCAAGCTGCTTGGCGACGTCGTTCTGCGCGTCCTCGACCTGCAGTTCCACGCCGCTCATGCCTTTGGCCTGCTCGATCATGCCGTTGCGCAGCACGGTGAGGAAGTTGTCGTCGAACTTGGCCATCGACACGCCGACCTTGGCGGCAAAAGCCGACGAGCTCATCAGCGCCGCAAAAGCGACGCCCAAAATCAGTTTCTTCATTGTGTTTCTCCTCCACATTGGTGTCCGGCTGCACCGATCTACCCGGAATCCCCGATCGCCCGAGGAATCTCTCCCGAATGCCTTTTCTTCCGGATGGCGCTTTCCAAGGATTGGAACGCCAGGCTCCCTGTTTGAAACAGATGTTCCGGAACGAAAGAACCAAAATACCTAGTTGGTGAAATATTTATTCCATTTTTTCGCGAGACGTCAAGGGCGATTCCGAAGTCGGAAAGCGGATTTTCGGTCGCCGCGCCGCAATTTCACGTCGAATCAACGCCGACAGCGGCACAGGCCGGGCCTGAAGGCCGTTTCTGATAGATTCTATCATCGCCGGCGAGCCCCCGCGCCGGACGGATCGGCGCGGACAACGCGTTAGATGTTTTCCGGCAGATAGATGTCGAAGGGCAGAAAGGTCTGGCCCGGTGCGTTGGCGGCACCGGCCTCGATGGCATGCGCCATCAGGTCGACAAGCTCGCGGCACAAGGCGGCGAGCGGCGTCGAGATCACCATGGTCAGGATGTTGTCGGCAAGGGCAGCACGCGATTCGGCGTTGATCTCGTTGCAGACGACCACCGGCATGTTTGCGGGCTTCGCTGCCCGCAGCGCCGAGACCGCGCCTTCCATGCCGCCGCCGGCGACATAGCAGCCGGCAAGATCCGGATAGCGTTCCAGGAGATCGATCATCGCATCGTGGGTCACCTGATTGGCTTCCAGATTGACCAGCGTTTCCATCACCGTGAAGTCCGGCGCATGTTCGCGGAAGAAGGAGCGAAAACCGATCTCGCGCAGCTCATGGCCGTGGAAGCGATGGCTGCCGACGAAAAGGGCGACCTTGCCGGGCTTCTTGGCCGCCCTGGCGATCATCCAGGCCGCGGTGCGACCGACCTTGCGATTGTCGAGGCCGACATAGCCCTCGCGGATGCCAGCGGCAAAGTCGGACAGCAGCGAGAAGACAGGTTGCCCCCTCGCTTTCAGCGACTCCACGACCGCCGTCAACGTCGGATGGTCCGGGCCGACAACGGCGATGGCTCTGGATTTCGCTGCCAGCTTGCGCATCTGGGCGGCGATCTCGTCGGCGGCAAGCGAGCTGGCGAAGTCGATGGTGGCGACGCCGCGGAAGCGCTGCGATTGCGAGACCGCCATTTCGAGCTCCCGCGCGAAATCGCCGTAGAAAACATCATTGCCCCGCAGCAGCAGAAAGCCGAGGCGGTATTCCGGCAATTCCTGGCGCATGCGCCGCTTGATCAGCCCGGCGGCGTGATAGCCGATGCCGGTCGCCGCCTCATAAACGCGGCGCGCGGTTTCCTCGCGCACCGGCAGCCGGTTGTTCAGCACCCTGTCGACAGTGGCGACGCTAACGCCGGAGATGCGCGCCAGATCGGTGATGGTTGGCCGTTTTGCCATGACTGTCCCGCATGAATGCCTGCAACTGCTTACATCATTCTGATGGAAAATGATAGAAACTATCTTTGTGATATTGAGACTATCATCGCATGGCGCTATTTTGCGCTCGGACACAAGCGCCTGTAATGGACATATCCGTCCTGACGGATGCCGTGCCCGACGGAGGCAGCCCCTATGGAAGCGACACTATCCGCACCGCCGTCCCGGCGTGACTACAGCCTGATCGGCCGCGACGCCAAGCTCGCCGTCGAGACCGGGCTGTCGGCGGCCGAGTGGTACCACACAGACATTCCGCGAAAGCAGATGAAGGAGCTGATGCAGCGCTCCGACGGGCCGGCGATCCGCGACACCGCGATCTGGCTCGCCGCGCTGATCCTGAGTGCAGCCGGCGGTGCCTGGTTCTGGGGCACATGGTGGTGCGTGCCGTTCTTCTTCGTCTACGGCGTGCTTTACGGCTCGTCGACCGATTCACGCTGGCACGAATGCGGCCATGGCACCGCCTTCCGCACGCAGTGGATGAATGACGCGGTCTACCAGATCGCCTGCTTCATGATCATGCGCAATCCGGTGACCTGGCGCTGGAGCCATACCCGCCACCACACCGACACCATCATCGTCGGCCGCGACCCCGAGATATCGGTGATGCGGCCGCCGGACCTGTTGCGGGTGGCGCTTGCCTTCATCGGCGTGATCGACGCCTGGAAGGCGATGTCGGACATGTTGCGCAACGCCGCCGGCAACATCAGCGCGGTGGAAAAGACTTTTATCCCGGAACAGGAACAGCCCAGAGCCATCCGTATCGCTCGCATCTGGACGGCGATCTATGCCGTCACCATCGCGCTGGCGCTCTATTTCAGCTCATGGCTGCCGCTGATGCTGGTCGGCCTGCCCCGGCTCTATGGCGCCTGGCACCACGTCATGGTCGGCCTGCTGCAGCATGGCGGGCTGGCTGAAAATGTCATCGACCACCGGCTGAACAGCCGCACCGTCTACATGAACCCGATCAGCCGCTTCATCTACTGGAACATGAACTATCACGTCGAGCATCACATGTTCCCGATGGTGCCGTACCACGCACTGCCTAAGCTGCATGCGCTGATCAAGCACGATCTGCCGGCGCCGACGCCGTCGATCCTGGCCGGTTATCGCGAGATGATCCCGGCCTTCCTGCGCCAGCTGCGCAACGAGGACTATTTTCTCAAGCGCGAGCTGCCGCCGACAGCGCGGCCATACCGCGAGGAATTTCACAACGACGCCATCGCCGCTGCGGCGGAATGAAAACTCTTATTTTAGCGCAATTCCAGACGGAAAACCGCGACACACTTTTCCTGGAATTGCTTTTGGGGAGGAACACATGAGCGACTGGGTCGAGGCCTGCGCCGCCGGCGATATCGACGAGGAGGATGTGATGCGCTTCGATCATGGCGGCCGCACCTTCGCCATCTATCGCAGTCCGGACGACGACTATTTCGCCACCGATGGCCTCTGCACGCATGAAAAGGTGCATCTGGCCGACGGGCTGGTGATGGACGACATCATCGAGTGTCCAAAGCACAATGGCCGCTTCAACTACAAGACGGGCGCCGCGCGCGGCGCGCCGGTCTGCGTCAATCTCGCGACCTACCCGGTCAAGGTCGAGGCCGGCAAAGTGCTGATCCAGATCGGATAGAACCATGCAGGCGGGAATGGTGATCATTGGCGCCGGCGAATGCGGCGGGAGGGCAGCGCTTGCGTTGCGCGACCTCGGCTATGCCGGCCCGGTGACGCTCGTCGGCGACGAGCCGCATCTCCCCTATGAGCGCCCGCCTCTGTCCAAGGACGCGATGACGAGCGACGCGCCCGAAATCAAGGCGATCGCCAGCGATGCGCTTTTGGCCGAACGGTCGATCCGGCACATTCATTCCGTCCAGGCTGTGGCTATCGATCGCACGGCACATGCGGTGCGGCTGTCGGACGGTTCGGTTCTCGCCTACGACAAGCTGCTGCTGGCAACTGGCTCGACACCGCGCAAGCTGCCGATGCCGGGATTGGGTTCGCGCTGTGTCTATCTCCGGACTTTTTCCGATGCTCTCGCCATTCGCGCCCATCTCAGCCCTGAAAACCGCATCGCTATTATTGGCGGTGGGTTCATCGGCCTCGAGCTCGCCGCTGCGGCGCGCAAGCTCGGCGCCGCTGTCACCGTCATCGAAGCGCAGCCGCGCATCCTGATGCGCGGCGTGCCGGCCGAGATCGCCGAGATCGTCCATCGGGCACATGAAGCCGAGGGCGTGACTGTGTTCACCGGCAAGAGCATCGCTGATATCGCCGACGATGGCGTCGAGGTTCGCATCACGCTCGCCGACGGGCAGCAAATCGTCGCCGATCTCGCCGTCATCGGCATCGGCGCTGTGCCGGTGACCGGCCTAGCCGCCGAGGCGGGGCTGAGCATCGACAATGGCATTGCCGTTGATGCCACGCTGCGCACCGACGACCCTGATATTTTTGCCGCCGGCGATTGCTGCTCGTTTCCGCTCGCCATCTATGACGGCCGCCGGGTGCGGCTGGAGGCCTGGCGCAATGCTCAGGAACAGGGCGCGCTGGCCGCGAAGAACATGCTGGGCGCCGGCGAGGCGCATGATGCCGTGCCGTGGTTCTGGTCGGATCAGTACGGCCTGTCGCTGCAGATTGCCGGGCTTTCCGACGAGGGCAAAAGCACGGTGCGTCGCGATCTTGGCGACGGCGCTTTCATCCTGTTTCATCTGGCCGAGGATGGCAGGCTGGTGGCGGCGAGCGGCATCGGCCCGGGCAATGCGGTTGCTCGCGACATCAGGCTGGCCGAGATGCTGATCGCCAAACGGGCAAAGCCGGCGCCAGAGGCGCTGGGCTCGCAGGATGTGAAGCTGAAGTCGCTGCTGGCGGCGTGAGTGACATAGTCGTCAAGGGTTGCGCCGCCCCTCATCCGCCTGCCGGCACCTTCTCACCGTATAGAGACGGGGAGAAGGGAGCTGTCGCGGCCCTCGGCGACTCGTTGAAAATTGGCAAAGGCATCGACGAAAGCGTCTTTCTCCCCGTCACTATACGGGGAGAAATGCCCGGCAGGGCAATGAGGGGCGGCGCAGACCTATTGAAGGGTCGACTCAAACCCCACGCGTAGCCGCCTAAAACAGCGCCTTCAGCTCGTCCAGCTTGTCGTTGACCAGCCAGCCGTAATAATTCTCTTCCGGCAGCTTGACCGCCTCACCTGCCGCCCGGCGCTTTTCGTTCTCCACCTTCAGCGCATAGGCGCGCTGCTCGGGATTGCCGACATTGTAGAGCGTGGCGGTGAGGCCCGGATTGCCCGAGATGTCAAAGCCGGCAATGCTTTTGTAGGCGTCGATCGACTTGCGGATGGTCGCCGCGACATAGGGCAGCGTCAGATCCGGATCCATGATCGTCTTGTAGACCCCGTTGGGGTCGCCGACATCGAGCTCCGGCAAGCCGGAAACCTTGTGCACGAGATCGCTCATCTGCAGCGCGGTCAGCGGGTTGAGCTGACCGAGGCCAAAGGTCTGGCCGGCATAATAGGGCTGGAAGAAGGTGGCGCCGAAGCGGTCATTGGGGAAGCTTGTGCCGCCGACGGTCTTGCCGCGGAAAGAGCGGTTCCAGACCTGCTCGCGGCATTCCCACAGGTCGTAGCTGTCCGACATCGTGCACTTCTTGAATTCCGGCCGCTGCACGAAATCGGTAATGTCCTCGCCGTCATAGGCGAAGGTCAGCTTGCTGGAGAGGTAGGAGATCGCCTTGACGTAATAGGTCTGCAGCCGGTCATAGGCGTCGACATTGTAGGTGTGCTCGCCAACGATGGCGCCGACGATATGCAAGGGGTCGATGCCGTAGGCGGCTGCCGCCTTCCTGATCTTGCCGCGCAATTCGGCGTCGTTCTGCAACAGCGCATAGACCTTGCGGTATTTGGCCTGGAAGGTGGTGTTGGTGGCCTGGGTGCGGCGGCTGGAGGCGCCCGGAATGTCGGGCTGCACGGCGTTACGGTTGCCCGCCGGCACCAAAGTCGCCGCGTCGGCGGCGAACAGCGTCGCCGCCAGCGTCAAGCCGAGAATGACAAGCATCAGTTTTTTCATGCGCCGCCGCCCAAAGAATTGCCGCGCAAACTAGGGAGTGCTCCCGGTTGAGTCGAGAGCGCCCCTGCACCCGGCAAGACGAAAGGTGGCCCGATGATACCATCCGGCCACACATCAACCTGTTAGCCGGAACTTGTTGCCTGAACCGGCGCCGGATAACCCGGCGCCCTCGTTTAAAGGATGAATCGCGACAAATCTGTGTTTCGCGAGAGGTCGCCGACATGCTTTTCCACATAAGCGGCGTCGATGGTGACGCTGGTGCCGTTGCGGTCGGGCGCGTCATACGAGATCTCGTCCAGCACGCGTTCCATCACCGTCTGCAGCCGCCTTGCGCCGATGTTTTCGACGCTGGCGTTGAGGTCGACGGCGATGCCGGCCAGCGAATCGATGGCGTCATCCGTGAAAGTCAGGTCGACGCCCTCGGTCTTCATCAGCGCGATATACTGCTTGATCAGGCTGGCCTCGGTCTCGGTCAGGATGCGGACGAAATCGTCCTTTTCCAGCGCCCGCAGCTCGACCCGGATCGGCAGGCGGCCCTGCAATTCCGGCAGCAGGTCGGACGGCTTGGAAACATGGAAGGCGCCCGAGGCGATGAAGAGGATGTGGTCGGTCTTCAACGGTCCATACTTGGTCGCCACCGTCGTGCCTTCGATCAGCGGCAGCAGGTCGCGCTGCACGCCTTCGCGTGAAACGCCGGCGCCCATGCCGCCTTCGCGCGAGGCGATCTTGTCGATCTCGTCGAGGAAGACGATGCCGTCATTCTCGGTCGCGTCCAGCGCCCGGCGCACCACTTCGTCCTGGTCGAGCAGCTTGTCGGACTCGTCGTTGACCAGCAGCGCGTAGGACTCCTTCACCGTCGTCTTGCGCGCCTTGGTCTTCTTGCCGCCCATTGCCTTCGACAGCATGTCGTTGATGTTGAGCACGCCGATATTGGCGCCCGGCATGCCGGGGATCTCGAAGCCGGGCATGCCGCCATTGCCGGTGTCGGCGACTTCGATCTCGATTTCCTTGTCGTCGAGTTCGCCGTCGCGCAGCTTCTTGCGGAAGCTGTCGCGCGTCGCCGGGCTTGCCGTCTTGCCGACGAGGGCCTCCAGCACGCGCTCCTCGGCATTGAGGTGGGCGCGCGCGTTGACGTCCTCGCGCATCTTCTCGCGCACCAGGCCGATGGCGATCTCGACGAGATCGCGGATGATCTGCTCGACATCGCGGCCGACATAGCCGACCTCGGTGAATTTGGTCGCCTCGACCTTGACGAAAGGCGCACCGGCAAGCCGCGCCAGGCGGCGTGAGATCTCGGTCTTGCCGACGCCGGTCGGGCCGATCATCAGGATGTTCTTCGGCATCACCTCTTCGCGCATCTGGCCTTCCAGCTGCTGGCGGCGCCAGCGGTTGCGCAAGGCGATGGCCACGGCGCGCTTTGCGTCCTTCTGGCCGATGATGAAGCGGTCGAGCTCCGAAACGATTTCACGGGGAGAAAAGGTGGTCATATCACTAGATTCCACTTTGCCACTGCTTGATGGACTCGAACGGATGCAGCAGCATGATCACGTTGAGCGTCAGATTGTCCCGGATGAGGTAGCCGACACCCAGTTCGAAGATGATGGCGAGGCCGACGATGCTCCATATAGGAAGCTTTCGCGCCATCACAAATCCCAGCACCATGGCCAGCGTGTCAGACACCGAATTGATGATCGAGTCGCCGTAGTAATCGAGCGAAATGGTGCCGGCGCGGTAGCGCTCGATGATGAACGGGCTGTTTTCCAGGAGCTCCCAGCCGCCTTCGATGACGACGGCAAAGGCCAGACGCAGACCGATCGGCGAGCGCGGGAACAGGAACCAGGCCAGGGCGTAGAACAGGAAGCCGTGGATGATGTGCGAGAAGGTGTACCAGTCGGTAATGTGCTGGGAATTCTCCGAACTGACCACCACGCCGTGCCAGAATTTGACGTAACCGCAGGTGCAGATCGGCGTGCGGCCCATGCCGTAGAGCGCACCGGCCTGGAAGATGAGCAGAGCGAGCACGAGCAGAAGCCCCATGCGCCAACCGTCTTCATAGGCCGAGTAGTTCTTGTCCCCGCTTGGTGTCGTCATCAACTCATTCCCCCTCTTGCGCATCCTCGGCATCAACTGCCATCAGCACGGCGTCGCCATATTCCGAGTGCCTGCGGTCGATAGGCCGAAACCCGGCCTTTTCATAGGCGCGGATGGCACGGTCATTGTCGGGATGCGGATCGATGATGACGCGCGGCGCGCCTTCTTCGAACAGTTGCTCGACGAATTGCCTGACGATGGCCGAGCCATGGCCCTTGCCGATAAGGTCCGGCAAGCCGATCGTCATGTCGAGGCCGAGCGTGCCGAAGGGCTGGTCGGCATAGGGGTGGCCATCTTCCAGATGCGGATCGTAGCTCTGCAGATAGGCGATCGGCTTGCCGTCGAGCTCGACGATCAGCGGCTCGACGGAAATCGAGTCGATACTTTCCCTGATACCGGCGATTTCCGTCTCCGGATCGTCCCACCATTGCGCCACATGCGGTTCGGCCAGCCAGCCGGCGATCATCGGCAGGTCTTTTTCCGTCACCGGCCGAAAATCATAAAGCACCGCCGGATCAGCCGGCATCGAGCGTTTCGATGACGAAACTGTTGTTGGTGTAGACGCAGATGTCGGACGCGATCTGCATCGCCTTGCGGGCGATCTCCTCGGCATCCTTGTCGGTGTCCATCAGCGCGCGGGCAGCCGCGAGCGCATAATTGCCGCCCGAGCCGATGGCCATGACGCCATGTTCGGGCTCGAGCACGTCGCCATTGCCGGTCAGCGCCAACGACACCGACTTGTCGGCCACCAGCATCATGGCTTCCAGCCGGCGCAGATAGCGGTCGGTGCGCCAGTCCTTGGCGAGCTCGACGCAGGCGCGCGTCAACTGTTCGGGATATTGTTCGAGCTTGGCTTCGAGGCGCTCCAGCAGGGTGAAGGCGTCCGCCGTGGCGCCGGCGAAACCGGCAATGACATTGCCGCCCTTGCCGATGCGGCGCACCTTTTTGGCGTTGCCCTTCATGATGGTCTGGCCAAGGCTGACCTGGCCGTCGCCGGCGATCACCACCTTGTTGCCCTTGCGCACGGTCACGATGGTCGTGGCGTGCATGCTCAGTTCATTCGACATTTGCGGCTCCGATTCGTGCCATCCCGATAAGGCGATTGGCGCGGTACGAGTGAGATTGGCCCTTATGTATGCTGGCGCAGGCACTTTGCAAACCGGGGCGTGCTTGCCAGATTTCAGCGGTCTTTAACATCTGTTGCCTATCCTCCCCGCAGGCAGGAGAAGCAACCCGCCATGTTCGGCAAAAGGAAGCAACCTGTAGGGTTGCCGCATGTGATCGTGTCCCAGCGCGATGTGGAGAAGCACCTGTTCTCCGCAGTTGCCCAGTTTGTGGAAACGATGCTGGAGAGCGCAGATTTCATCCCGACGGAAATTCCGCAGGCGGCGCTTCAGGCGCATGCCTGCGAACGCTATCTTGGCCAGGTCGACAACGGTGGCCACAGTCAATTCGTTCGCAACAGTTTCGACGGTCTGCCGGTTGTGGTGGCGAATGTCCGCGCCGGCCTTTCCGCGATGTCGGCCGAACGACACTTGGCCGTGGCGAATGGCCTGCTGGCATGGACAATCGCCAATCCGGACGAAATTGCGAAGCAGACGGGCTTCGCCGGCGGTCGAGCTGCTGGGCTGAACGATCTCGACGTACAGTTCCGGGCCGCCGAAAAGCTGCAGCCCATGGATAGTGCGGCGGCGCGATGGATCGCGCGATGGCCGCAATTGAGGGTGGTGCCCGATTCCGACTATGTCGACGAGATGGAGCGAGCCAAATCGTCCAATCCCCTGCGAACTCAGAGGAGGTCCTGGCGCTCGGTGGCCGCGTTGATCCGAAAGCTCAACGACCGCAAGGCCGTGGCTGAGGGGCTGCGTTGTACGGACACCGGCGACGGAAGCCATAAGGTGGATGCGACAATCTCGCACGCCCACGACAACCTTGTCGCGGTCGGACTCGATCTTCTGCTGCGCAGGCTCGGCGCCGATCCTGGGGTCGCTGCGGTCATACCGTTGGGTGTCGAGCAGCGCCCTGCCGGACCTGTATTGACCATGGCGCTCATGTACGATCCGATGGGGATTGCCATAGCGGTATCTGACGCGCAAATCCTTCTGATCGTACGGGACGACAAGGTTCTGGCCCGAGCCAATATGGACGAAATCGCCAGCCATGCGCACGAGGTCGAGCGGGGCAGGGTCTGAGCGCGCGAGGGCGCCGGTCGCAACTGGCCATCGCCGGATCATGCTGCTAGAAGGCTCTCGTTTCATGCCACCAGCGACAGGGATAGGCCATGAGTGCCCGCGCCGCCGAAGTCAGCCGCAAGACCAAGGAAACCGAGATCGCCGTCTCGGTCCATGTCGATGGCACCGGAAAATCAGACATGTCGACCGGCGTCGGCTTCTTCGACCATATGCTCGACCAGCTGTCGCGCCATTCGCTGATCGACATCACCGTCAAGGCCAAGGGCGACCTGCACATTGACGACCACCACACGGTCGAGGATACCGGCATCGCGATCGGCCAGGCGTTGGCCAAGGCGCTGGGCGAGCGACGCGGCATCATGCGCTATGCCTCGGTAGAGCTTGCCATGGACGAGACGCTGACGCGCGCGGCGATCGACGTGTCGGGCCGGCCGTTCCTGGTCTGGAACGTAGCCTTCTCGTCGCCCAAGATCGGCACGTTCGACACAGAACTGGTGCGCGAATTCTTCCAGGCGCTGGCGCAAAATGCCGGCATTACGCTGCACGTCACCAACCACTACGGCGCCAACAACCACCATATCGCCGAGACCTGCTTCAAGGCGGTGGCGCGCGCGCTGCGTTTTGCGCTGGAGCGCGACCCGCGCCAGCCGGACGCGGTTCCCTCCACCAAGGGATCTCTGAAAGGGTAGGCTGATGGCCATCTATGTCGTGATGGAACCGCCAGGCCGCACCGAGGCGGCCGACGCAACGATTTTTGTCCGCGACGGCTTTTCCTGGCTGGCTTTTGTGCTGGGGCCGCTGTGGCTCGCCTGGCACCGGCTGTGGGTCGAGGCCGCACTCGCCTTCGTCGTCATGGGCCTGCTTTCGACGCTCGGCCAATGGTTGGGCCTGGATTGGGCCGGCTCGGCGCTATCGCTGCTGGTCTCGCTCTATATCGGCCTGGAAGGCCAAGGATTGCGGATTGCAGCGCTGCGTCGCCGCGGCTGGCATGAATGGGGCGTCATCGAGGCCGACAATCTGGACGATGCCGATATCCGCCAAGCCTTGGACACAGAGGCGTTGGCCGATGAGCCATCGCCGCTGCCGCGCATCGTGCCGGATGCCAGCCTTGCCCGGCCGGCGCAGACCGGCCTGACGCTGGGGCTCACCCATACGCCGGGAAAAGCCTGACATGCGGGTTGCGATCATCGATTACGGGTCGGGCAATCTGCGCTCGGCCACCAAGGCCTTCGAGCGCGCCGCGCATGAAGCCGGCATTGCCGCAGCCATCGAGCTGACCGCCGATGCCGAGCGGGTGCGCAACGCCGACCGCATCGTCCTGCCCGGCGTCGGCGCATATGCCGATTGCGCCGCGGGCCTGCATGGTGTGCCCGGCATGTGGGAAGCGGTGGAAGAGGTGGCTATCGCCAAGGCGCGGCCGTTCCTCGGCATCTGTGTCGGCATGCAGCTGATGTCGCAACGTGGCCTCGAAAAGACCGTGAGCAAAGGGTTTGGCTGGATTGCCGGCGACGTCAAGGAGATCACGCCGGCCGACCCGGCACTGAAAATCCCGCAGATCGGCTGGAACACGATCGACCTCAACCGCAAGCACCCGCTGTTTTCCGGCATCGCGACGGGGCCCAAGGGCCTGCACGCCTATTTCGTCCACTCCTATCATCTCGAGGCGACAAAGCCGGACGAGGTTCTGGCCGTCGCCGATTATGGCGGCCCGGTGACATCAGCTGTTGCCCGCGACAACATGGTTGGCACGCAGTTTCATCCGGAAAAGAGCCAGGCGCTCGGCTTGGCATTGATCACCAATTTCCTGCGCTGGAGGCCCTGAGATGAGCAAGAAGGGATTGCGGGTTTCGCCGGAAAAATCTGGTTCAAACGAACTGAGTCACAAGCACTCCAGGCCGGCGCTGCCCCTCATTGTCCTGCCGGACATTTCTCCCCGTATAGTGACGGGGAGAAAGACGCTGTCTTCGGTGTTTTCGCCAATTTTCGAGGAGGCGACGAGGGTGCAACTGCACCCTTTTCCCCATCACTATACGGGGAGAAGGTGCCGAGGGGCGGCGCGGACATTGATTGATCACAGCAATACACCGGCCAATTCAGGCGCCCAATCGTTCCAGGAGCGCAAAGCCGCATGATCCTGTTTCCCGCCATCGATCTCAAGGACGGCAAGTGCGTGCGGCTGAAGCACGGCGATATGGCGACCGCGACGATCTACAATGACGATCCGGCGGCGCAGGCCAAGGCCTTCGAGGACCAGGGTTTTGAGTGGCTGCATGTCGTCGACCTCAACGGCGCCTTCAAGGGCCAGAGCGTCAACAGTGCGGCGGTCGGCGCCATTCTCAAGGCAACGAAGAACCCGGTGCAGCTCGGCGGCGGCATCCGCACGCTGGCGCAGATCGAGGACTGGCTCGACCGAGGCCTGGCCCGCGTCATTCTGGGCACTGTGGCGGTGCGCGATCCCGACCTGGTCCGGGAAGCCTGCAAGGAATTCCCCCGCAAGATCGCCGTCGGCATCGACGCCAAGGGCGGCAAGGTGGCGGTCGAAGGCTGGGCAGAGGCGTCCAGCCTCGGCGTCATAGAACTGGCGCAGAAATTTGAAGGCGCCGGCGTTGCCGCCATCATCTACACCGACATCGACCGTGACGGCGTTCTGACCGGCATCAACTGGGATGCCACGATCGACCTCGCCAACGCCGTATCGATCCCGGTGATCGCCTCAGGCGGGCTGGCCTCGATCGCCGACATTGTGCGCATGACCATGCCCGACGCGAAAAAGCTCGAAGGCGCAATTTCCGGCCGCGCGCTCTATGACGGGCGCATCGATCCGGCTGAGGCGCTGGCGGTGCTGCAGGGCAGGACTTTGGAGACCGATACGTGAAAATCTCCATCATCCTGGCTTCCTATGACAGCGGCCACTATCACGGCGGCATGGGCCAGGGCCCGGACGCGCTGATATCGGGCGGGCTGGTCGATGCGCTGACATTGGCCGGGCATGACGTCGTCGTCACCGATATCGGCAGGGTTGGCGATGAGCAGGAGCGCGAAATCGCCACCGGCTTTGCCGTCTGCGGCGCGGTCTCCGGCGAAGTCCGCATCGCCATTGACCGCGGCCGGTTTCCCATCGTGCTTGCCGGCAATTGCCTGACATCGGCCGGTGCTGTCGCCGGCGAGGATGCCGATGCGATCATATGGGCCGACCAGCATGGCGACCTCAACACGCCCGAGACCTCCATCTTCGGCTTTCTCGACGGCATGGCGCTGGCGACAGTGCTGGGGCTGTGCTGGAAACCGATGGCCTCGGCCATCCCCGGCTTCAAGCCGATCGACCCGGCCCGCTGCGTGCTGGTCAATGCGCGCGACCTCGATCCGGCTGAAACGGAGCTGTTGAAGACGCTGCCGATCATCCGCGCCGAATGCCCCGACTGGGCAACGGCCTGCGGCAGGCTGAAGGCGCCGCACGCAAAGCGGGTGCATTTGCATCTCGATCTCGACGTGCACGACCCCAACGCGTTGCAGGCCAATCGCTACACCACGCCGGGCGGCCCGGAGCCGAAACAGCTGCGCCAAGCCGTCTGCGGCATGGCCGGCCTGCTGCCGATCTCAGGCGTCACCATTTCGGCCTACGATCCGGCCTTCGATGCAAAGGCCGAAGTGCCGCCGCTGGTCGGCGAGCTGCTCAGCGAATTGCTGGCAACGATGGAGAAGGGTTGATGCTGAAAGCCCGGGTCATCCCTTGCCTCGACGTCAAGAACGGCCGCGTCGTCAAGGGCGTCAATTTCGTCGACCTGGTCGATGCCGGCGATCCGGTCGAGGCGGCAAAAGCCTATGACGCGGCCGGCGCCGACGAGCTCTGCTTCCTCGACATCACCGCTTCGTCCGACAATCGCGAAACCATCTTCGACGTCATCGCCCGCACCGCCGAACAGTGCTTCATGCCGCTGACCGTCGGCGGCGGCGTGCGCCAGGTGGCCGACATCCGCAAGCTGCTTTTGGCCGGCGCCGACAAGGTGTCGATCAACACGGCGGCGGTGAAGAACCCGGACTTTGTCGCCGAAGCCGCCGACAAGTTCGGCAACCAGTGCATTGTCGTCGCTATCGACGCCAAGAAGGTCTCCAGCGCCGGCGAGAGCGACCGTTGGGAGATATTCACCCATGGCGGCCGCGAAAAGACCGGCATCGACGCGGTCGAATTCGCGCGAAAAATGGTCGAGCGCGGCGCCGGCGAGATCCTGTTGACCTCGATGGACCGCGACGGCACCAAGGCCGGCTACGACATTGCGCTGACCCGGGCGATCGCGGATGCGGTGCGTGCGCCGGTCATCGCGTCCGGCGGCGTCGGCACGCTCGATCATCTGGTCGAGGGCATTCGCGACGGCCATGCCGGCGCCGTGTTGGCCGCGTCGATCTTCCATTTCGGCACCTACACGATTGCCCAGGCCAAGGCGCATATGGCTGAAGCGGGCCTGCCGATGCGGCTGGACTCAGCCGTTCATCGGTCTTAAACGGCGGTCATGGCTCAATTTTCGCTCATCGAGCTGGAAACAATTATCCGCGAACGCGCTCATTCCGGCGACCCTGACTCGTGGACAGCAAAACTGTTCGCCAAGGGCATGGACAAGGCGGCTCAGAAACTCGGCGAAGAGGCGGTCGAGACGGTGATCGCCGCCGTCACCGGGGATAAAAAGGCCCTCGTTTCGGAAAGTGCGGATCTTATATATCATTGGCTGGTCGTCCTCGGCATTGCCGGGGTGCCGCTGGACGACGTGCTGAGCGAGCTTGAGGGTCGCACCGGCCGTTCGGGCGTCGCCGAAAAGGCATCCCGGCCGAAGGGCTGACTGCTAGAGCCGGATGATTTCAGGCCAAGGCCTGAAATCTGAATCCGTCTCTAAACTAGAGGGATGGAGCATGATGTCGTCCGAAAACCGCTTCACACTTTTCGGCATCATGCTCTAGGAGGGCAGGAAACTCGATGGACCAGCTCGCTCCTACCGAGAAATACTCCCCTTTCCGTTTCTTCTCGGCCGAGCAGTGGTCGCAGTTTCGCGCCGATACGCCACTGACGCTAAGCGATGACGAGTTTCAGCGGCTTCGGTCGCTGAACGACCCGGTCGATCTTGCCGAAGTCGAGCGCATCTATCTGTCGCTGTCGCGGCTGCTTTCGGCGCATGTTGAATCCAGCCAGTTGCTGTTCCGGCAGCGCCAGGCCTTCTTCAACGCGCAGGATGTGGTCAAGACGCCGTTCATCATCGGCATTGCCGGCTCGGTCGCCGTCGGCAAGTCGACCACGGCTCGCGTGCTGAAGGAGCTTTTGGCGCGCTGGCCGTCGAGCCCCAAGGTCGATCTCATCACCACCGATGGTTTTCTCTTACCCAACGAGGTGCTGCGGCGCGACAATCTGATGGAGCGCAAGGGCTTTCCCGACAGCTACGATGTCGGTGCTTTGCTGCGGTTCCTGTCGGGCATCAAATCGGCGCAGCGCAATGTCCGCGCGCCGGTCTATTCGCATTTGACCTATGACGTCATCCCCGGCGAGTTCGTCACCATCGACCGGCCCGACATTCTGATCTTCGAAGGCATCAACGTGCTGCAGCCCGGCAAACTGCCGAAGGACGGCAAGATCGTGCCGTTCCTGTCGGATTTCTTCGATTTCGCCATCTATATCGATGCCGATGAAAAACTGATCCATCACTGGTACATTGCCCGCTTCATGCGCCTGCGCGAGACTGCGTTCCGCAATCCGGACTCCTTCTTCCACCGCTATTCGCAGCTTTCCGAGGACGCCGCGCGCGCCATTGCGGAAGGTCTTTGGGCCAACATCAACCTGAAAAATTTGCGCGAGAACATCGTGCCGACGCGGGCACGCGCCGACCTCATCCTGCGCAAGGGAGCCAACCATTTGGTCGAGGAAGTGGCGCTCAGGAAGCTGTGACGGTCGCCTCTGGTCTGTTCGCGATATCGGTCGGTTGCGTATCCTGCGCCGGGGACCGGAGATAGGGCCGGTCCGCCGGGACGAGTTTGCGCGCCGCTACATAAACCATCACCGCGACAGCTGCTGCGGCATAGCCGTCGATTGCATAGTGCCATGCCAAATAGACCGAGCTGGCGGCGACAAAGGCTACATAGACGAACGCTACAGCGCCGAGACGGCGATTGTACTCCCATGCAAAAAGCGCGTTGAGCATCGCCCACCCGACATGCACGCTGGGAAAGGCAGAAATGCCTGAGGCGAAACCAGTCTGCCTGGCCTGATGGAGAGTCCACAAATAATGTTGATAGGAAACAGTGGAATCGGGGGATCCGGCGCCGCGTGCCAGGAATGCGAGCTGCTCGCCAAACCGCGCCGAGTCGCCCGTGACCGCGCCGTAGAACGCCGGACCGGCCGACAGGAATAGTCCAGCCAATATGTTGCCGATGACGATCCAGACCGTCATGAAGCAGATGATATAGCGTGTTCGAATCGACGTCATCAGGGGCGATGTCGCGACGAAGAACAAGGCGCCGAAATTGATGACAAAGTAGAACACGCTGTAGTTCCACTCGATGGCGGCACGAGCGAAATCATTTTTTTCGACCACAAGATAGAGCCATCGCCACGGGTCGGCGCCGAAGTGCAGGAACGCATCGATGTCGGCCTGCAGCACGTCGAATCGAAAGCCGCCCTGCCAGACCGGCATTCCGTTCTTCACGGAGGTAAATGTACCTTGAAAGATCATGAGGGCCATGAGCAGGCATAGACCCGAGAGCGAGTAGGCCAGCCGCGATGTCGAAAACACATATTTCGCTGCCAGACGGCGCCTGCTGTCGAAGCGATGTATGATCAGGCTTATGTCAACAAGAACGGCGAAGATCGGCAGCGTCAGCCCATTCAACGATATCCACCGCCAGAAATATATCGAATACGCGCTACGGTCGGCCGCGCCTATTGCATGCAGAAAAACCAGCCCGGCCAATGCATAGATGACGATGAACAGATAGAGGCCTGAATCCCGCCGAACAATCGGGATCGCTTGTTTGGTGACTGCCCATAACTGGCGAAAAGCCACACTGCTTAATGCCATTTTCCCCGAGCCAACGTTGCAATGCCCGGGTACTTTACGAGGAAAACCTGTAGAATGGGTTAGTCCCCGCATTTGTCGCCCGGCGCAGCGTCAGGTTGATGCGGCCGCCATTCCTGAGCAGAGCCGAGGTCGAGAGATAGATGCGGTAGACCAAGCGAGACCGACACCACGGTTGCCGAGAAACCGGCCTCGTCGCGATCCTGGTGCAGGCCCATTTTGGCGTCCTGCGCATAGAAATTGACCAGGCAGGCTTCCGGCGGCTGCGGATGGGCGGAGACCTCTCATGCGGCTGCGCGAAACCGCCTTTCGCGATCCGGACTCCTTCTCCACCGCTATTCGCAGCTTTCGCAAGACGCCGCGCGCGCCATCGCAGAAGGTCTGTGGGCCAACATCAACCTGAAGAATTTGCGCGAGAACATCGTGCCGACGCGGGCGCGCGCCGACCTCATCCTGCGCAAGGGCGCCAATCATCTGGTCGAGGAAGTGGCGCTCAGGAAACTGTAGCGGCCGCCTCCGGACGACCCGCAATATCGGCTGGTCGCGTACCCTGCGCCCATCGACGGATATAACGCTTGTCCGCCGGAACGAGCTTGCGCGCCGCAACATAGACCGCGACCGAGACCGCGGCTGCGACATAGCCGTCGATTGCATAGTGCCAGGCCAAGTAGACCGAACTGACGGTGACGAAGGCCACATAGACGAAGGCTACAGCGCCGAGACGGCGGTTATACTCCCATGCAAAAAGCGCGTTGAGCATCGTCAATCCGACATGCACGCTGGGAAAGGCTGAAATGCCTGACGCGAAACCAGTCCGGCCGCCTTCATGGAGGGACCACAAATATTGCTGATAGGAAAAAGCCGAATGGCGCGATTCGATGCCATGGGCAAGGAATGCGAGCTGTTCGGCGAACCGCGTCGTGTCGCCCGTGACCATCCCGTAGAACGCGGGGCCCGCTGATAGGAACAGCCCGGCCAGGATATTGCCGACGACGATCCAGACCATCATGAAGCAGAGAAGATAGCGCGTTCTAACCGATGCCGCCTGGGGCGATGTCGCGACGAAAAACAGGGTTCCGAAGTTGAGGATGAACCAGAAAACATTGTAGTTCCACTCGACGAAAGCGCGCACGGAATCGTTCTCGGCTACCAGGTAGAGCCATCGCCACGGGTCGGCGCCGAAGTGCAGGAACGCATCGATGTCGGCCTGCAGCACGTCGAATTGAAAGCCGTGCTGCCAGACCGGCATGCCGTTCTTCACGGAGGTGAATGTGCCTTGAAAGATCATGATCGCCATGAGCAGGCACAGGCCCGAGAGAAAATATGCCAGCCGCGATGTCGAAAACAGATAACTCGCCGCCAGTCGCCGCCTGTTATCGAAGCGGTGTACCAGCAGAGTTATGTCGACAAAAACAGCGACCGTTGGCAGTATCAGGCAGAAGCACACTGACCACTGATTAAAATATATCGAATAGGCACTACGATCAGCCGCGCCTATCGCGTGCAGAAAAACCAGCCCGGCCAACGTGTAGATTATGATGAAAAGATAGAGGCCTGAATCCCGGCGAATCAACGAGATCGCACCTTGGACGATTGCCCATAGTTGACGGAAAATCGTGGTGCTCTCTGTCATTGTCCCCGAGCCACGTTGCGATCCTCCGGAACTCTATGAAGAAAACCTGTAGAATCGGTTAGTGCCCCGCCTTCGTCACCCGCCGCAGCGTCAGATTGATCCTCCCGCCATTTTTCAGCAGAGCCGAGGTCGAGGGGTAGATGCGGTCGACGCCGTGGAAGCAGAGCCGGCCTTCGCCGCCGAGCACGACGACATCGCCGCTTTTCAAGCGGAATGACTTCGTGCCGCCGTCGCGCGTGGTCTGGCCGACCCGGAACAGGCAGTCGTCGCCAAGCGAGACCGAGACTACTGGTGCCGAGAAATCGGCCTCGTCGCGATCCTGATGCAGGCCCATCTTGGCGTCCTGGCCATAGAAATTGACCAGGCATGCCTCAGGCGGATGCGGATAGGCGGAGACCTCCTGCCACAATTGCATCAGCGCGTCGGGGATCGGCGGCCATGGCTCACCGGTCAGCGGATGCGTCGGCTGGTAGCGATATCCCAGCTCCTTGTCGGTGACCCAGCCGAGCGAGCCGCAATTGGTCATGCGCACGCTCATCTCCTTGCCGGTGCGCGGCATGGCCGGAACGTACAGCGGCGCCCGCTGTACAATGGTCCTGACCTCTTCGACCAGCGCTTCCTGCCCCGCGCGGGAGAGATAGCCAGGCATATGACGGACGCCTTTGGGCAGAACGAGCATGGCTCAGCGGTTCCTCCAGTTGAAGGGCCGACAATGCCACCGCCAAACAAAAACGGCGACCCGAAAGCCGCCGTTTGTCGATCAGGTTCGTTTTAATCAGGCATCGATGGCCGGGATACGCAGGACCTGCCCGGGGTAGATCTTGTCGGGATGGGTCAGCATCGGCTTGTTGGCCTCGAAGATGACGGTGTTCTTGGCGCCTTTGCCCTTGCCGTAGCTCTTCTCGGCGATCTTCCAGAGATTGTCGCCCTTCTTGACCGTGTAGAAGGTCGGCTCCTTGGCCGGCGCCGCTGCCTTGCCGGGCTCTGGCGCGACCTGCAATTCGTCCGCCTGCACCTTGGAGACGCCGAGCGTGTTGCCGACGGCGATGACCGCCTTTTCGAAGATCGACTGGTCCTTGACCTCCCCCTTCAGCACCGCCGTATCGCCCTGGACGTCGACTTGCACGCCGTCGGTGCCAAGCTTGTGCGAATCGAGTTCCTTCTTGAGTGTGTCGGCCGTGGGTGCGGCTTCCTCGTCGTCGCCAATGCCCAGTTTCTTGCCGACGCTCTTGACGAAATCGAACATGCCCATCTTTGGTCTCCCTTTGCTGTGGCAATGGGGAAACCTTGCATCTGCGGTGCCAAATGGGAAGCCGTTTTATGCACGCGCCGGATGTAGCATTTAATCGTTCTCCACCCGGCCGCGCAGCTTCTTGATCGTGCCGCGTCCGGCCTTGCTCTTCAGCCGCCGCTCGACAGCGCCCTTCGACGGCCGCGTCTTCTTGCGCGGCGGCGGCGGCGGTTCGGCGGCCTTGGCGATCAGCGCCGTCAGCCTTGCCCGCGCATCCGCCCGGTTCTGCTCCTGGGTGCGGAAGCGCCCGGCCTCGATGACGATGACGCCGTCCTTGGTGGCGCGCTGGCCGGCAAGCTTGATCGTGCGCGCGCGCACGCGTTCCGACAGGCCCGTAGCATTGGCGGCGTCGAAGCGCAGTTGCACGGCGGTCGCCACCTTGTTGACGTTCTGGCCGCCGGGACCGGACGAACGGATGAAATCCTCGTGCAGGTCGCCCGGATGGATCACGGCTTCGTCGGCAATGATGATGTCGTCGATCGGCATGCCGCAGTCATGGCGCGGCGGGCGCAAAAAGAAAAGGCCCGATCGAGACCGGGGCCTTTCAGGATGGATCGGAGGCGATGCCGTGACTATTCCGCCGCTTCCTGCAAGCGGGGCGCCGCGCCAAGCACGACGGCGTCGACATGCGGCTCGAATTTCTCGAAGTTGACGGCGAACATGCCGACCAGCCGCGCCGCCTGGCGATCATAGGCAGCCTTGTCGGCCCAGGTCGAGCGCGGGTCGAGAATGGCGCCGTCGACGCCAGGCACAGCCACCGGCACCTCGAAGCCGAAATTGGCGTCGGTGCGGAAGTCGGCTGATTTCAGCGAGCCGTCGAGCGCTGCGGCCAGCAAGGAGCGCGTCGCCTTGATCGGCATGCGCTTGCCGGTGCCGTAGGCGCCGCCGGTCCAGCCGGTGTTGACCAGCCAGCAATCGGCGCCGTGGCGCGCGATCAGCTCGCGCAGCAGATTGCCGTATTCCTTGGGATGGCGCGGCATGAACGGGGCGCCGAAGCAGGTCGAGAACGTCGCTTCCGGCTCGGTCACGCCCTTTTCGGTGCCGGCGACCTTGGCGGTGTAGCCGGAGAGGAAGTGATACATCGCCTGCGCCGGAGTCAGCCTGGCGATCGGCGGCATGACGCCGAAGGCATCGGCAGTCAGCATGATGATGTTTTTTGGGTGACTGGCGCGTCCGCTCTTCGACGCATTGGGGATGAAGTCGAGCGGGTAGGCGCAGCGTGTGTTTTCGGTCAGGCTTCCATCGTTGAAGTCCGGCACCCGGTCGGCGTCGAGCACGACATTTTCCAGCACCGTGCCGAAACGCTGCGTGGTGGCGAAGATTTCCGGCTCGGCTTCGGCCGACAGCCTGATCGTCTTGGCGTAGCAGCCGCCTTCGAAGTTGAAGATGCCATGCGGGCCCCAACCATGCTCGTCGTCGCCGACCAGCGTGCGTGACGGATCGGCCGACAGCGTCGTCTTGCCGGTTCCCGACAGGCCAAAGAAGATCGCTGCGTCACCGGCCGGGCCTTCATTGGCCGAACAGTGCATCGGCATGACGCCCTTTTCCGGCAGCAGGTAGTTCAGCATGGTGAACACCGACTTCTTCATCTC
This sequence comes from Hyphomicrobiales bacterium, assembly GCA_900472295.1. GTDB lineage: Bacteria > Pseudomonadota > Alphaproteobacteria > Rhizobiales > Rhizobiaceae > Mesorhizobium. The sequence continues at coordinate 40,305 of UCIA01000006.1, forward strand.
GCCGGCATAGGACGTCCCGCCGATCAGCACGATCTTGCGGGTGAGATCGACAGCGATCACCGTTTCGGTGCGGGTGCCGTGACGGGCCGGATCGGCGCGGAAGGACGGCAGGTCGATGATCGTCATCTCCGGCACGAACTCAGCAAGCTCGGCGGCCTGCGGGCGGATCAGCAGGTTGCGGATGAACAGCGAATGCCAGGCAAATTCGGTGATGACCCGCGTCGGCAGCTTCAGCTCGACATCGGCGCCGCCGATCAGGTCCTGGACATAGAGGTCCTTGTCCGTCGCATGGGCGCGGAAATCGGCAAGCAGAACCTCGAACTGGGCCGGTGAAATCGCCTTGTTGTTGTCCCACCAGATATGCGGCTCGGTGGCGCCGTCGCGCACGACAAACTTGTCCTTGGGCGAGCGGCCGGTGTGCTGGCCGGTCTCGGCAAGCAGCGCGCCATGCGCGGTCAGCCTGGCCTCGCCACGGCGGATCGCTTCCTCGTAAAGGGCCGCGGCACCGAAGTTATAGCGCACCGTGCCGGTGGTCTTAAGATCGATCGGGCATGCAAGATTGCGTTTGCCGGCTTCCGACATCAAGGGTTCCCTCTCCAGATTTGCCGCTTCCTGACCGGTGAACGACCGGCGCTCATGAATGAGCCTGCGACGGTCAGAACCAGAAAACCCGAATGATATCAAATCATTAATCGATTTAAAAAATTTGAAAGTTGTTTAAATCGTTTATATGTGCAAAAAATCACGGTGGTTGCCCAAAGGATTGGCAATGGTCGTTCGTCCAATCCTTGTAGAGGTAGGAGTGTGGCCGCCGGTAAGCCGTCCGCGACAGCGGTTGGAGCCTGTGCCACATTTTGTACCTAATTTGTCCTGCAAAAGCCCCTTCTCTAAGACAGAAGGGACAGCTCATGAGGGAGCCGCTTGAAATGGCCACAATCGCGCTTGTCGATGACGACCGCAACATTCTGACATCGGTGTCGATCGCCCTGGAATCCGAGGGGTATCGCGTCGAGACCTACACGGATGGTGCGTCGGCGCTGGAAGGCCTGGCCGCGCGTCCGCCGAATCTCGCCATCCTCGACATCAAGATGCCGCGCATGGATGGCATGGAGCTGTTGCGCCGGATGCGCCAGAAGTCCGACCTGCCGGTGATCTTCCTGACCTCGAAGGATGACGAGATCGATGAGCTTTTCGGCCTCAAGATGGGCGCCGACGACTTCATCCGCAAACCGTTCTCGCAGCGCCTGCTGGTCGAACGCGTGCGTGCCGTGCTGCGTCGTGCCAGCGCCCGCGAAGCTGCTGCAAAGGCGCCCAGCCAGCAGGCCCGTTCGCTCGAGCGCGGCCAGCTGGTCATGGACCAGGAACGCCACACCTGCACCTGGAAGGGCGAGCCGGTGACGCTGACTGTGACCGAATTTCTCATCCTGCACTCGTTGGCGCAGCGCCCCGGCGTGGTAAAAAGCCGTGATGCGCTGATGGATTCGGCCTATGATGAGCAGGTCTATGTCGACGACCGCACCATCGACAGCCACATCAAGCGGCTGCGCAAGAAGTTCAAGGCCGTCGACGACGACTTCGAAATGATCGAAACGCTTTACGGAGTCGGGTACCGGTTCCGCGAAGCATAGGACCGGAACCGGGAGCTGCTATTCGATGGCAGTGGACGTAGAGCGAGGGAGACGGGCGGGCGCCGGCAGGCGGTCGTCCCGGATTCTGCCAGCCTTCCTGTCGAGGTTGACGGTGCCGATGCGCCGCTTCCTCGGCCACCACATCTTTTCCAGCCTGACCCGGCGCATCCTGTTCCTCAATTTGGCCGGGCTGGCCGTTCTGGTCACCGGCATCCTCTACCTCAACACCTTCCGCGACGGGCTGATCGACGCTCGCGTCGAAAGCCTGATGACGCAGGGCGAGATCATCGCCGGTGCGATCGCGGCGTCGGCGACGGTGGAAACCGATTCAATCAGCATCGATCCGGAAAAACTGCTTGAGCTGCAGGCCGGTGAAAGCCTGGGGCCGGGCTCAGACCAGCTCGACAATCTCGACTTCCCGATCAATCCCGAGCGCGTCGCGCCGGTGCTGCGGCGGCTGATCTCGCCGACGCGCACGCGCGCCCGCATCTACGATCGCGACGCCAATCTGCTGCTCGATTCGCGCCATCTCTACTCGCGCGGCCAGATCCTGCGCTACGACCTGCCGCCGGTCGAGGACGAGCAGCCGGACATGCTGGAGCGGGTGCAGAAATTCGTCTTCGATTTCTTCCGCAACAAGGACCTGCCCGTCTATCACGAGCAGCCGGGCGGCAATGGTGCGGCCTTCCCGGAAGTCGTCAAGGCGCTGACCGGCAGCCCGTCGACGATCGTGCGTGTCTCGGAACAGGGCGAACAGATCGTCTCGGTGGCAGTGCCGATCCAGCGCTTCCGTGCCGTCCTCGGTGTGCTGATGCTGTCGACGGAAGGCGGCGACATCGACAAGATCGTCGCTGCCGAGCGCAAGGCGATTTTGCGCGTCTTCGGCATTGCCGCCCTGGTCACCGCCATCCTGTCGATGCTCTTGGCATCCACCATCGCCAACCCGCTGCGGCGGCTGTCGGCGGCGGCGGTGCGGGTGCGGCGCGGCGTCAAGAGCCGCGAGGAAATCCCCGACTTTTCCGATCGCCAGGACGAGATCGGCAATCTGTCTGTCGCGGTGCGCGACATGACCAATGCGCTCTATGCCCGCATCGAGGCGATCGAAAGCTTCGCCGCCGACGTCTCACACGAGTTGAAGAACCCGCTGACCTCGCTGCGCAGCGCGGTGGAGACGCTGCCGCTGGCCAAGAACGACAATTCCCGCGGCCGGCTGATGGAGATCATCCAACACGATGTCCGGCGGCTGGACCGGCTGATCACCGACATTTCCGATGCTTCGCGCCTCGACGCCGAGCTGGCGCGTGAGGATGCCGCGATCGTCGATTTGAAGAAATTCATTACCGACCTCGTCGCCGTGTCGCGCGAGGCGACGCGCAACAAAAAGGCGGTCGAGATCGAGTTCAAGGCCGCCAAGTTGCCGCAAGGCGTCAAAGGCTATTTCGTCACCGGCCATGATCTCAGGATCGGCCAGGTCATCACCAATCTGATCGAGAATGCCCGCTCCTTCGTGCCGGAGGAGCACGGCCATATCGGCATTTCCCTGGTGCGCGCGGGCAAGGTCAATATCGTCACCGTCGACGACAACGGGCCCGGCATCCGCGCCGACGCCATCGACCGCATCTTCGAGCGCTTCTACACCGACCGGCCGGCCGGCGAGGCGTTCGGCCAGAATTCCGGCCTCGGCCTGTCGATTTCTAGGCAGATCGTCGAGGCGCATGGCGGCACGCTGACGGCCGAGAACATCGCCGGCACCAAGCCCGGCGACATCAAGGGCGCACGCTTCGTCGTCACGCTGCCGGCGGAAGGCTGATCAGAGCATGATCCCGAAAAGTGGGAACCGGTTTTCGGAAAAGATCATGCTCCAACAAAGAGCTAGCCGCTTATGCCTGATCCCAGCGCGAAACCTGAAAACATCCACGCCACCGCGATCCTGATCGGCGAGCGCGGCATTCTCATCTCCGGTCCGTCCGGGTCCGGCAAGACGACACTGGCGCTGGCGCTGATCGATCATTTCGGCCGGCGCGGGCTGTTTGCGCGGCTGATCGGCGACGACCAGTTGTTTGTCGTGGGGTATAGCGGGCGGCTGGTCTGCCGTGCGCCGGCCACGATTGCCGGCCTTACCGAAGTACACGGGCTCGGCCCGAAACCGATTTTGTTCGAGCCCTGTGCGGTGATTGACCTGGCGATCCGGCTGGTTGCCGCTGGGGAAATGGCGCGTTTCCAGGAGGAGTTGAGCGAGACGATAGCGGGCTGCACTGTGCCGCGCATCGACCTCGCCGAGCGCAGCGTCACTGCGGCTTTGCCCGCGGTGATGGCGCGGCTGGCGATTGCGCCTTTCGTATGATCCCCCCCCGGTTTTTTGCTGCAATGCGTCAAAATGGCCAAGGCTGGCGTAATTTTGCACTTGTCAACGCGCCGCGCGTCGACAAGATAGCGCTCCCGCCGCCTGGGATGGCCGGCGAGCATAAAAAGCGCCTGTGAAGCGGCGATGACGGGAGCCACCATAGAATGATCGGACTCGTGCTTGTAACGCACGGTCAACTGGCCGCCGAGTTCCGCCATGCCGTGGAACATGTCGTGGGGCCACAAGACAATTTCGAAACCGTGGCGATCGGCGCCGACGACGATATGGAGCAGCGCAGGCGCGATATCGTCGACGCCGTCGGCCGCGTCGACACCGGCACCGGCGTCATCGTTCTCACCGACATGTTCGGCGGCACGCCGTCCAACCTCGCCATTTCGGTGATGGAATCCGGCCGCACCGAGGTCATTGCCGGCATGAACCTGCCGATGCTGATCAAGCTGTCGTCGATCCGCAAGGGCGACAATATGGCGACCGCGCTCGACGAGGCGCAGGCCGCCGGGCGCAAATACATCAACGTCGCCAGCCAGCTGCTGAGCAGCAAATGAACGCGCTGTCGCCGGGTGAGATCGTGCGCGAGTTCCCGATCATCAACCAGCGCGGCCTGCATGCGCGCGCCTCGGCCAAGTTCGTCCAGGTCGCGAGCGGCTTCGACGCCACGGTGCATGTCGAGAAGGACGGCCTCAAGGTCGGCGGCACCTCGATCATGGGATTGATGATGCTGGCGGCGAGCCCCGGCTATTCGATCCGCGTCACCGCCAGCGGCACGGAGGCCGTGGCGGCGATGGACGCGCTGGAGCAACTGGTCGCTTCGCGCTTCGGCGAAGAGTGCTGACGCTCTTTTTTGTTTGAGCATGATCTCTGGACAAAACGTTTCCCGTTCTGTCCGAGAAAACCGGTTTCCACTTTTCGCTGGCGCGGTCCTTCGGTTCGGGATCATGCTTCCTCACAAACACATACGCGCATAAAGATTTCTTTATGTCCCATTGTCGCGCGGCCGGCGATCTGCTAGTCAGGCCGGCAATCCGCGCCCTTCGACGCGCCATGTGGCGCGGGCGCATCCTGAAGACAAATCACACCGGAGCACTGCCATGACAGGTAGCAAGGACTATGTGGTCGCCGACATCTCGCTTGCCGGCTGGGGCCGCAAGGAACTCGATATCGCCGAAACCGAAATGCCGGGCCTGATGGCCTGCCGCGAGGAATTTGGCGACAAGAAGCCGCTGAAAGGCGCGCGCATCACCGGCTCGCTGCACATGACCATCCAGACGGCCGTGCTGATCGAGACGCTGAAGGCGCTTGGCGCCGACATTCGCTGGGCTTCGTGCAACATCTTCTCGACCCAGGACCATGCTGCCGCGGCCATCGCCGAAGCCGGCATCCCGGTGTTCGCCGTCAAGGGCGAGTCGCTTGAGGAATACTGGGACTACACCGACAAGATCTTCCAGTGGGCCGATGGCGGCCTCTCCAACATGATCCTCGATGATGGCGGCGACGCCACCATGTACATTCTGGTCGGCGCCCGCGCCGAGGCCGGCGAGGACGTGCTGTCCAATCCGCAGAGCGAGGAAGAGGAATACTTCGTCGCCCAGATCAAGAAGCGCCTGAAGGCTTCGCCCGGCTTCTTCACCAAGCAGAAGGAAGCCATCCGCGGCGTCACCGAAGAGACGACCACTGGTGTCAACCGGCTCTACCAGCTGCAGAAGAAGGGCCTGTTGCCCTTCCCGGCGATCAACGTCAACGACTCGGTCACCAAGTCGAAGTTCGACAACAAGTATGGCTGCAAGGAATCGCTGGTCGACGGCATCCGTCGCGGCACCGACACCATGATGGCCGGCAAGGTCGCGGTCGTCTGCGGCTATGGCGACGTCGGCAAGGGTTCGTCGGCCTCGCTCAAGGGCGCCGGCGCCCGCGTCAAGGTCACCGAGGTCGATCCGATCTGCGCGCTGCAGGCGGCGATGGACGGCTTTGAAGTCGTCACCCTGGAAGATGCGGCTCCGACCGCCGACATCGTCATCACTACCACCGGCAACAAGGATGTCGTCACCCTCGACCACATGCGTTCGATGAAGGACATGGTGATCGTCGGCAATATCGGCCACTTCGACAACGAGATCCAGGTGGCGTCGCTGCGCAACCTGAAATGGACCAACGTCAAGCCGCAGGTCGACATGATCACCTTCGCGGACGGCAAGCGGATGATCCTTTTGTCCGAGGGACGCCTGCTCAACCTCGGCAACGCCACCGGCCATCCGAGCTTCGTGATGTCGGCCTCGTTCACCAACCAGGTGCTGGCGCAGATCGAGCTCTACACCAAGCCCGGCCAGTACCAGAACCAGGTCTATGTGCTGCCCAAGCACCTCGACGAGAAGGTGGCGCGCCTGCATCTCGACAAGCTCGGCGCCCGCCTGACCGAACTGTCCGGTGAACAGGCCGCCTATATCGGCGTGACCCCGCAGGGTCCGTTCAAGCCGGAACACTACCGCTATTAACCAAAGCGGAACTTACCACTAGATATTGAAGCCGGGCGATTGACATTTCGCCCGGCTTCTTTTTTGCGCAGATGATTCTTCACGCCGATTCCAGCAAGCGCTATTGTGGTGATTCGTGGGCCGGGGACGAGGGCCGGCACGCTTCGATAATAGTTGGATCAGGAGGGACGTTTCTACCAACGTCATCCCGATCGGGCGGTCTTGCATTCAGGCGGCGAAGAGGACCAAGACATGCCGGGGGAAAACCCGCCTCGCGCGGGACGGGCCGTTTCCGGCGGCCGCAAGGATTCCGATAGCACTGGCTCCGCCACGACAGGCGGCGGCCCGGGGAAGCGCGTCGGCGTTCGGGTCGCGAGCTTTCTCGCCACGTCCGCGCTGGCCGGTCCGCTCACGTCCTTCGCCGCGCATGCCGAGCCAGGCCTCGCGCAGAAAGCCGGGCTGTCGGTCAGCGCGGTCGACGTGATCCAGCTCGCCATGTTCGCCGGTGTCATGGGCGCCGCTTTGGTCTCCGCCATCTTCCTCATCCGCGAGAGAGCCCGCACCTCGGCGCAGAATGTCGAGCTCAGGGCCCGCATCGCCGACGTCAACGCAGCACTCCAGCGCTCCGAGGCGCTGCTCAATCTGCGCGACCAGCGCGTCATCGTCTGGGCTTCGGAAAACAAGAAGCCGGAGCTGATCGGAACGCTGCCGCTGGAAAGCGGCGCGCCGGAAGACCGTGCCGCCTTCCTCGCCTTCGGCCGCTGGCTGATGCCACGCTCGGCGGCGGCGCTTGAAAATGCGGTGGCCGGACTGCGCGAGAAGGCCAAAGCCTTTGATCTCGTCATCGAATCGCAGGCCGGGGCGCCGCTTGAAGTGCATGGCCGCAAGAGTGCCGCCCATGTGCTGGTGCGCTTCGTCTCGCTGTCGGAAACGCAGCGAAGCCAGGCCAGGCTGAAGATCGAGAACCAGCGGCTCGCCGCCGACTACGACACCATGATCGGCCTGTTCGACGCCTTGCCGATGCCGGCTTGGCTGCGAGCCGCCGACGGGCGCCTGAAATGGGTCAACCGCGCCTATGCCGGCGCGGTCGAGGCGCCGAACGCCGAGACCGCCGTGCGCGAGGCCAAGGAATTCCTCGGCGGCCAGGCGCGCGAACAGATCTCCGAGCAGCACAAATCGCGCCCGGTCTTCGAACAGACGCTGTCGACGGTGATCGAAGGCGATCGCCGCGTCTTCGCCGTCACCGACTTCGCCGGCGCCGACGGCTCGGCGGGTCTCGCCTGCGACACCAGCGCCACCGAGGCCATTCGCGGCGAATATGAGCGCACGGTGCGCAGCCACGCCGACACGCTCGACCAGCTCAATACGGCGGTGGCGATCTTCGATACCGACGAGAAGCTGCGCTTCTTCAACCAGGCGTTCCAGAAACTGTGGGGACTGGACGCAGGCTTCCTGCACAGCGCGCCGGACAATGCGCTGCTGCTCGACCGGCTGCGCAGCGAAGGCAAAATCGCCGAGCAGCCGGAATGGCGGCGCTGGAAGGAAGGCCTGCTTGGCGCCTATCGCGCGGTCGAATCGCAAGAACATTGGTGGCATCTGCCCGACGGCAAGACCATCCGCGTGGTCGCCAACCCGCAGCCGAAAGGCGGCGTGACCTGGGTGTTCGAGAACCTGACCGAGAAGATGGATCTCGAAAGCCGCTACCAGACCGCGGTGCGGGTCCAGGGCGAGACGCTCGACAATCTGGCCGAAGGCGTGGCGGTGTTCGGCCCGGACGGGCGACTGCGACTGTCCAACCCGGCCTTCACAGTGCTGTGGGGGCTGAGCCCGGATGTGGTCAAGCCCAACGTCCATGTCTCGGCAATCCGCGATCTCAGCGACCAGCGCGCCGTCGATAGCCCGTGGGGCGGGTTCGTTGCCGCCATCACCGGCTTCGACGACGAACGCCGCGACCGCCACGGCCAGACCGAGCTGAACAACGGCACCGTGCTCAGCTATGCCGTCATCCCGCTGCCCAACGGGCAGGTGATGATGACCTTCGTCGACGTCACCGACAGCGTCAATGTCGAGCGCGCGCTGAAGGACAAGAACGAGGCGCTGCAGAAATCCGACCAGCTGAAGAACGAGTTCGTGCAGCATGTCTCCTACGAACTGCGTTCGCCGCTGACCAACATTATCGGATTCACCGAGCTTCTGTCGCTGCCGGCGACCGGGCCGCTCAGCCCCAAGCAGCGCGAATATGTCGAGCATGTCAGCTCGTCGTCCTCGGTGCTGCTCACTATCGTCAACGACATACTCGACCTCGCCACCGTCGACGCCGGCATCATGCAGCTCGACATTTCGGAAGTGAGCGTCGAGCGCACCATCCAGGCGGCCGCCGAACTGGTCGCCGACCGGCTGGAAGAGCACTCGATCGCGCTCAAGATCGATGCTGGCGCGGCGCCGAAGAGTTTTCATGGCGACGAAACCCGGGTCCGCCAGATCCTCTACAATCTGCTCAGCAACGCCGCCAATTACGCGCCGCGGGCGAGCACGATCACGCTGGCCTGTCGCCAATTGACCGAAGGCGTGGAATTCTCTGTCCATGATGACGGCCCCGGCATGCCGCCGGACCTGCTCGATTCAGTGTTTCGACGCTTCGAGCCACGCACCAATGGCGGACGCCGGCGTGGCGCGGGTCTCGGCCTGTCGATCGTCAAGAGCTTTGTCGAGCTGCATGGCGGCTCGGTGCGCATCGAGACCGGCAAGGACCAGGGCACCACCGTTATCTGCACCTTTCCCGATGCGCCGTCGGGCATCCGCGCCGCGGCCGAGTAGCGGCTCGATGACTGTTGTTGTGCTGGAGCGTTTTCTCGCCGACGAGGCGGCGACCGCAAGGCTCGGTGAAGACCTGGCCATGGCGCTGCGGCCGGGCGACGTGCTGGCGCTCAAGGGCGATCTCGGCGCCGGCAAGTCGACGCTGGCGCGGGCCCTGATCAGGGCTCTGGCCGACGATGCCGGCCTCGATGTGCCGAGCCCGACCTTCACCTTGGTGCAGAGCTACGACACACGCATTCCCGTCCATCATTTCGACCTCTATCGGCTGTCCTCGGCGGGTGAGATCGATGAATTGGGTTTCGACGAGGCGCTGCTGCAAGGCGCTGCTTTGGTCGAGTGGCCGGAACGGGCGGAATCCTATCTGCCGGAAAGCACTCTGTGGATTGAACTCATCCATCGGGACGAGGGCCGCACAGCGAAACTATCGGGCGAAGGCGCAGCCTTCGAACGCGTAGCGCGTTCGCTGGCCATGCGCGATTTCCTCGAAACGGCCGGCTGGGGCGAGGCAGCACGGCGGCATTTCGTCGGCGACGCCTCGGCGCGCTCCTATGAGATCGTTTCGCTTGCCGGTTTTGCGCCGCGCGTGCTGATGAACTCGCCGCGTCTCGTGCTCGGACCGCCGGTGCGCGACGGCAAGCCCTATGCGGTGATCGCCCACACCGCGCAGTCGGTGACGGCCTTCGTCGCCATCGACAAGGCGCTGCTGGCGCAAGGTGTCAGTGTCCCGGAAATTCATGCCGAGGATCTCGAGCAAGGGTTCTTGCTTTTGGAGCACCTGGGCTCGGAAGGCTTCCTTGATGGCGATGGCGCGCCGGTGGCCGAACGCTACGCGGCGGCGGCCGAATTGCTGGCGATGATGCACGGCAAGACCTGGCCTCAGCGCATGGAGGCAGTGCCTGGCGTTTTCCACGACGTACCGGGCTTCGACCGCGACGCTATGCTGATCGAAGCTGATCTGCTGGTCGACTGGTATGTGCCGACGGTGACCGGCGCCCCGGCTAGCGAGGCCTTGCGCGCCGGCTATCACGACGTGTGGAATGCGGTTCTCGACCGGTTGGACGAGCGCGAATACACGCTGATGCTGCGCGACTTCCATTCGCCCAACATCATCTGGCGTGGGGAACGTTCCAGCCATGACCGCCTCGGCATCGTCGATGTCCAGGACGCGCTGATCGGGCCGGCCGCCTATGATGTGGCATCGCTGGCCATGGATGCCCGCGTCACCGTCTCGCCCGACATCGAGCAACACACCGTCGATGCCTATGTCCAGGCGCGCCATGCCGCCGGTAGTTTCGACGAAGCAACATTCCGTGAGGCCTATGCGATCATGGCAGCGCAGCGCAATTCGAAGATTCTCGGCATTTTCGTGCGGCTCGAAAAGCGCGACGGCAAGCCCTATTATCTCCAGCACCTGCCACGCATTCGCGATTATCTCAGGCGGGCGCTGGCCCACCCGACGCTGGCTCAGCTGAAGGAGTTCTACATGGCGCATGGCCTGCTTGAGGAACGGCTCCCGTGACCCTGACCACCGCGATGGTGCTGGCGGCGGGTCTCGGCAAGCGCATGCAGCCGATCACCGACACCATGCCGAAGCCACTGGTGAAGATCGCCGGCAAGACCTTGCTCGACTGGGGGCTGGACAGCCTCGAAGCAGCCGGCATCGAGAAAGCTGTCGTCAACGTGCACTATCTGCCGGACCAGATCGTCGCCCATGTCGCCGGGAGGCGTGCGCCGAAAATCGTCATTTCCGACGAGCGCGACGCGCTGCTGAATTCGGCCGGCGGCATCGTCAAGGCGTTGCCGCTGCTGGGTGCCGAACCCTTCTACATCATCAATGCCGACACGTTCTGGATCGACAGCGGCCAGCCGAGCCTCGAGCGCCTTTCCCTTGCATGGGACGGCGCGAAAATGGATATTCTGCTGATGCTTACCGATCTCGACTCGGCGACCGGACACAGTGTCGGCACGGATTTCCTGATGGCGCCGGATGGCCGCCTGCGGCGCTCGAAAGGCGACCCCGCCGGGGTGATCTATGCCGGAGCGGCGATAATCAATCCCGCCATCTTTGAGGGTGCGCCGGCCGGGGCGCATTCGCTTAACGCCTATTTCGACAAGGCGATTGCTGAGGGACGCCTGTTCGGCATGCAGATGCGCGGCCGCTGGATCACTGTCGGCACGCCGGACGCCATTCCGCAGGCGGAAGCGGCGGTCGCCCTCGCCACCGCATCGGCCCGAAAATCGGGTTCGATTTTCGGAAAGCACGATGCATAGATTCAAAGAGTTAGACCGTCCTTTGTGCGCCCAAACGGGCGCACGGCGATCTAATGCCGGATGAGCGGCTCGCGCCGCGTTCTCTCGATCCCGCCCGGAGCGCCGTTCCTGCCGACTCTGGCGCAAGCCTTGCTGGCGGGGCGGCTGGTGCCCGGCTTCCGCTTCGACGGCGATCCGCTGGCGCTGGCCGACGTCACCATCTATGTGCCGACGCGGCGCGCGGCCCGCGCCCTGCGCGGCGCCTTTGTCGACGCGCTTTCCGGAAGCGGTGAACGTTCGGCGATCCTGCCGGTCATCCGCCCGCTGGGCGAGTTCGACGAGGACGAAGCCGCCTTTGACGCGGGAGCACCGACCGAGCTTGAGATGGCGCCGCCGATCGCGGCCACCGAACGCCTGCTGCTGTTGGCGCCGCTGGTGCGGGCGTGGAAGCGCAATTTGCCTGCGCATGTCGCTGCAATGTTCGACGAGGAGGTCGTCGTGCCGGCGTCCGCCGCCGATGCGATCTGGCTGGCACGCGATCTTGCCCGGCTGATGGACGAGATCGAAACCGAAGGCACGGATTGGAGCAGACTGACCGATCTGGTGACCGGCAATCTTGCCCATTGGTGGCTGGTAACGCTCGACTTCCTCAACATTGTCACGAAGGCCTGGCCGGACTTTCTGGAGGAGCGCGACCGCTCCAACCCGGCCGCGCACCGTAATGCGCTGATCCGGCGCGAGGCCGAGCGGCTTGAGCGCAATCCGCCCAAAGGGCCGGTGATCGCCGCCGGTTCGACGGGCTCGATCCCCGCCACGGCCGAACTGCTTGCCGCGGTCGCCGGCCTGGCCAACGGCGCGGTCGTGCTGCCGGGCCTCGACCGGATGCTGGACGAGCCGTCCTTCGCCGCCATTGCAGCGCCCGGCGCGCGGCCTGCACTGCTCGGCCACCCGCAATACGGCATGGCCAGACTGATCGGCAAGATCGGCGTGCTGCGCGGCGATGTCGAGGAAGTGGTCTCCGCCGAGCCTGCTCTGGCACTGCGTGCGGCCCTTGTCGGCGAGGCGCTGCGGCCGGCCGAAACCACCGAATTGTGGGCCGAGACGCGCGTCACCTTCAGGGCTGGCGACATCACTGAGGCCTTCGCCGATGTGACGCTGGTCGAAGCCGCCAGCGAGCGCGACGAGGCGGTGGCGATCGCCATCGCGCTCAAGACCGCTGTCGAACAGCCGGGACAAAGGGCCGCGCTCGTGACCGGCGACCGCGCGCTGGCGCGGCGTGTCTCGGCCGAGCTGCTGCGCTTCGGCGTCGTCGCTGACGATTCCGGCGGTATGCCGCTCGCCAACACACCGGCCGCAACCCTGCTGCGGCTGATGCTGCAAGCCGTGTTCCGGCCCGGCGATCCGGTCGGCCTGCTGTCGTTGCTCAAGCATCCACTGCTCGAACTCGGCCTCGAACGCGCCAGCGTCCGCCATGCCGCCGGGGTCGTCGAACTGGTGGCGTTGCGCGGCGGCACCGGGCGACCCGACATTGCATCGCTGCCGGCGCTGTTCGAGGAGCGTCTCGCCGGCCTGAGCGGCGACAAGCGCCAGCCCTTCTGGTTCTCGCGCCTCAGCGTGCGCGGCATCGAGGAGGCGCGCGAGTTGCTGGGCCGGTTGACGACAGCGCTGGCGCCACTCACCGTGTTTCGCGGCGAGGCCGAAGCCGATCTCGTCGCACTGACCGGCGCGAGCGTCGCCGCGCTGGAAAATCTCGGCCGCGCCGCCGACGGCAGCCTGACCGGGCTCTATGCCGGCGACGCCGGCGAAAAGCTCGCCGAACTGTTGCGCGGCGTAGTCGCGGCGTCGGCGCCGTTCGACATCGCCGCCGACGAATGGCCCGATGTGATGGACGCGCTGATTGCGCCCGAAACGGTCAAGCCAGGGCAAGGCACCGACCGCAACATCGCCATCTGGGGTGCGCTCGAAGCACGGCTGCAAAACGTCGACACGCTGGTCATTGGCGGATTGAACGAAGGTGTGTGGCCACGCAAGCCGGAGAGCGACCGCTTCATGTCGCGGCTGATGAAGACCGGCATCGACCTCGAACCGCCTGAACGCCGCATCGGCCTTGCCGCCCATGATTTCCAGATGGCGATGGGCGCGAAAAAGGTGGTGCTGACGCGCTCGGCCCGCGCCGGCGACGCGCCGGCCGTGCCGTCGCGCTGGCTGCAGCGCATCCTCACCTTCATCGGCAAGGACCCTGCGGCTGCACTGCGCGGACGCGGCGACGAATTGCTGACCTGGGCGCGCGCGCTCGATGCCGGTGAGCGGAAGCGTTTCGCGCCGCGGCCGCAGCCAAAGCCGCCGCTCGGCATGCGGCCCACCCACTTTTCGGTGACCGAGATCGAGACGCTGCGCCGCGACCCCTATGCGGTGTATGCAAGACGCATTCTCGGCCTTTTGCCGCTCGAACCGGTGATCCGCGACCCCGGTGCGGCCGAACGCGGCACGCTGTTTCATGACATATTGCACCTGTTCTCGACAGAGGTTGCCGATCCGCGCGCGCCGGAGGCTTTGGAACGCCTCATCGCCGCCGGCCGGACCTGTTTTGCCGAGATAGCGCTGCCCGCCGATGTCGAGGCCGTGTGGTGGCCGCGCTTCGAAAAGCTTGCCTCCAACATCATCGAATGGGAGCGTGGCAGGGCTCCCGCCGTCGCCCGGCGGCATGCCGAGGAGCGCGCCGAAAAGACCGCTGTCGGCCGCACCGGGGTGACGCTGTCGGGCTATGCAGACCGCGTCGATCTGCTGGCCGGCGGCATGGCGGACATTCTGGACTACAAGACAGGCTCGTCGCCCTCCAAGGCGCAGGCGCATACGCTGCTGGCGCCGCAGCTGGCGCTGGAAGGCGCGCTGCTCCGGCGCGGCGCCTTCAAGGGGCTTGGCGCGCGCGAACCCTCGCAGCTTGCCTTCGTGCGGCTGAAGCCGAATGGCGAGGTGTTCGAGGAATCCATCCTTGACTACAACCGTCAGCCGAGGACCGCCGAGGACCTCGCCGAAGAGGCCTGGGCGCGGCTGGAAAAGCTGCTTGTCCACTATGCCGATCCGACGACCGGTTATCTCTCACGGGCACTGCCGTTTCGCGAGGGTGAGAGCGACGGCGACTACGACCATCTCGCGCGCGTGCTCGAATGGTCGGCCGGCGGCGACAGCGACGACGAGGCGGGGGAGGCATGAAAAAGGCCTATCCCATCCCCTCGGAAACCGCCGCCAGCCAGGCGCGCGCCTCCGACCCGAAGAATTCGGCCTGGGTGTCGGCCAATGCCGGCTCCGGCAAAACCCATGTGCTGGCACAGCGCGTCATCCGGCTGCTGCTCGACGGCACCGATCCATCAAAAATCCTGTGCCTGACCTATACGCGCGCCGCCGCCGCCAACATGTCGAACCGGGTGTTCTCGACCCTGTCGGAATGGACGGCGCTCGGTGATGCCGAGCTTGCCGGCAAGATCACCGCGCTGGACGATCGCCGGCCCGACCGCGACACGATGCGCCGGGCGCGCCGGTTGTTTGCCGAAGCGCTGGAGACGCCGGGCGGGCTGAAAATCCAGACCATCCACGCCTTCTGCGAATCGGTGCTGCATCAGTTCCCGCTCGAGGCCAACATCCCGGCGCATTTCGAATTGCTCGACCCGCAAATGGAGGCCTCGCTGTTCGCCGCGGCGCGCCGCGACATGATTTCGGGCACATCCGCTGGAGAGGCAGGCCTGGCCGAGGCTTTCGCCACCGTACTGGAACGTGGCGGCGAACACGGGCTGGACGCGCTGCTTGCCGAAATCGTGCGCAAACGCGACGGGCTGCGCGGCTTCATCGATGCGGTGAGGCGCGACGGTAACGGCTTTCAGGCGCTGTTCGACGAATTCCATTTCCGCCCGGGGCAGAGCGCCGATGACATAGCCGCATCGGTCTGGCCACTGCCCGGTTTCCCACCGGATTTCTTTGCGGTTTTCATCAGCACCGCCGAAACCACAGACGCCCGCACAGTGCTGAACAATATCATGCCCTATGCCCGTTCGGCTTTCGCCGAGGCGGACCCGATCCGCCGGCTGCAGATGCTGGCCAAGGCCTTCCTCAAGGCGGATGGCGATCCCTATGATCCCGCAAAGGCGTTCAAGAAAGCGTTGCTCGACCGGCTGCCTGACCTTCCCGAGCGCTATCTCGAGGCGGTCAAGGCGATCGTAGAGGTCTCGGACCGCCTGGCGCTATTTCGGATGCTGGAAGGCACGGTCGCGGCGCTGACCATCGCCGACTGGCTGATCGTGCGCTACGAGCGGCTGAAGCGCGGTCGCGGCTTCCTCGATTTCAACGACCTCATCACCCGCACCGTCAACCTTCTGGCACGGCCCGATGCCGGCCCGTGGGTGCAGTACAAGCTCGACCAGGGCATAGACCACATATTGCTCGACGAGGCGCAGGACACCAGCCCCGATCAGTGGGAGGTGGTGAAGCGGCTGTCGGAGGAGTTCTTCGCCGGCCACGGCCAGCGCGGCAGCGCCAATCGCACCATGTTTGCCGTCGGCGACGAAAAGCAGTCGATCTATTCCTTCCAAGGAGCGGCGCCCGATTCCTTTGCCGACAGCCGGCTTTTATTTTCAGGGCGCGTGCATGCCGCCCAAGCTTCGTTTGCCGACCTCAAGCTGACCTGGTCGTTCCGCTCGACCGACGACGTGCTGGCCGCGGTCGACCGGGTCTTTGCCGATCCCGGCGTGCGGCGCGGAATCAGCCACGATCCCGACCCGCTCGACCACAAGGCGATCCGCAACGATGCGCCGGGCTATGTCGAGGTCTGGCCATCGCTTGGCACTGACGCCGTCGAGGAGCCGGACGACTGGACGCTGCCGGTCAACCACGCCAGCGCACCGGCGGTGCGGGTGGCCGAGCATGTCGCGACGACGATCCAGGCCTGGCTCAGGAACCGCGAAATCATCGAGGGCAAGGGGCGCAGGCTGAAAGCCGGCGACATTCTGGTGCTGGTGCGCAAGCGCGACCGCTTCGTGCATGCGCTGTCGCGCGCGCTGAAGGACCGCGACATTCCCGTCGCCGGCGCCGACCGGTTGAGCCTGCCCGGCCATATCGCGGTGAAGGACCTGATCGCGCTCGGCCATTTCCTCATCCAGCCCGAAGACGACCTGTCGCTCGCCGCCGTGCTGCGCAGCCCGGTCTTCGATGTGTCGGAAGAGATGCTTTTTGCGCTTGGCGCGGGAAGGCCGGCCGGGATTTCGTTGGTCACCTCACTGCGGCATCACGCCGGCGACAGTGAAGTGCTGGCCAATGTGGTGGCCCGGCTCGATGGCTGGTCCAACGAGGCGGCGTTCCGGCCGGTGTTCGAATTCTATGCCGGCCTGCTGGCGCGCGACGGCCTGCGCAAGAAGATGATCGCCCGGCTCGGACCGGAGGCCGGCGACATCCTCGACGAGTTCCTGAGTTTTTGCCTGGCCGAGGAGCGCACCGGGCTGCCGGGGTTGGAAGCCTTTCTGGCGACGCTGGAAAACACCGGACCGGAGATCAAGCGCGAGATGGACCAGACGCGCGACGAGGTCCGCGTCATGACCGTGCACGCCGCCAAGGGCCTGGAATCACCCGTTGTCTTCCTTGTCGATGGCGGTTCGGCGCCGTTCAGCGACCAGCATTTGCCGCGGCTGATGCCATTCGACGGCTCGGGCCGCAGCTTTGACGGCAAAGGCTATCTCTGGCGCTCGGCAAGCGATGTCGCCAACGGCTTCTCCAGGGCCGCTTCGGCACGGGCGCGGGAGCTGGCCGACGACGAATACCGCCGGCTGCTCTATGTCGGCATGACGCGCGCCGAGGACCGGCTGATCGTCTGCGGCTATCACGGCAAGCGTGCACCAAGTACCGGCACCTGGCATTCGATCGTCAGCCGCGCGCTGACCGCTGCGCCGGAAAGCACGGAGCGCCGCCATCCGGCGAGCGACGAGCCGGTGCATCGCTTCGTCATCACCAAGCTGCCGCCGGTGGCGCTGGCAGCCGCCGACGAGGCGCGGCTGCCGCAACCGCTTCTACCGTTCTTGCCGGCAAACCTGTTTCGCCCTTTGCCGCCTTACGAAGAACTGCCGCGCCCGCTGTCGCCTTCCGGCGCCTCGGCGCTGATCGACGAAGGCAAGGAGGCTGTTGTCGATACGCGATCGCCGGTGCTGGACAGCGAGGCGGAGCCTGGTTTTGCGGTGATGCGCGGGCTGGCGCTGCACAAACTGCTGCAGATGCTGCCGGGGTTTGTCGAGGAGGAACGGGAAGGCGCTGCCAGGCAGTATCTCGGCCGTGCCGGCGCCGACTGGCCCGAAGCCGAGCGCGACAAGGCGCTCGCCTCGGTGATGGCGATCCTCGGGGATGCGCGCTTTGCCGGGCTGTTTTCGCCGACGTCCCGCGCCGAAGTGGCTGTCATGGGCAGCCTTGAGGTCAAGGGCAGACTGCGCTCGATCTCGGGCAAGATCGACCGGCTGGCGGTGACGCCCGAGCGCGTTTCGATCGTCGACTACAAGACCAACCGGCCGGCGCCTGCGTCGCTGGCGCAGGTGCCGGCGGCCTATATCCTGCAGCTGGCGCTCTACCGCGCGCTGCTCAAGCCGCTTTATCCCGGCCGCGAGGTCATGGCAGCGCTGCTGTTCACCGAGGCGCCGAGGCTGATCGAACTGCCAGCCAAGGCGATGGACGATGCCCTTGCCCGACTCACGGGAGCGTGACACAAGTTCTGCTTGAAGAAGGGCTGCTCAACCACCACATTTGGTGCGAGATAAATTTTCGAAAGGATTTTCGCATGGCCACCGTCAAGGTCGACAAGAGCAATTTCCAGGCCGATGTGCTCAACGCCACACAGCCCGTCGTGGTTGATTTCTGGGCGGAATGGTGCGGCCCGTGCAAGATGATCGGTCCGTCGCTGGAAGAGATCGCCAATGAGCTCGGCGACAAGATCAAGATCGCCAAGCTGAACATCGACGAGAACCCCGAGCTTGCCGCGCAGTTCGGCGTGCGCTCGATCCCGACGCTGATGATCTTCAAGGGCGGCGAAGTCGCCGACATGAAGGTTGGCGCGGCGCCGAAGACCGCGCTGTCGCACTGGATCAATGGCAGCCTCGCCTGATCCAAATGAATTCCGATACCAAAGCCCGGCCTCGCGCCGGGCTTTTTTCTTTGGCGTCATCGCCAAACCCGCTCTGGCCCTCGCATCGGCGCACTCCATGTCATCTGCTTGAGGCTGGACAGGAGAGACAACAATGACCGGATCCGCCAAGGCCACCGTCTTCATCGACAATGAGCGCGTCATCGTCACCGAATACCGCTTCCAGCCCGGCGACAACACCGGCTGGCACCGGCATGGCCACGACTATGTCGTGGTGCCGCTGATGGACGGCAAGGTGAAACTGGTGACCAAAGACGGCGAGAGCTTCGCAGAGATGAAGAAGGGCGCACCCTATTTCCGCAAGGAGGGCGTCGAACACGACGTCATCAGCGCCAATGACGGCGAATACGCTTTTATCGAGATCGAGCTGAAGTGATGGCGAGCCATCAGCTGCCATCTTGATGGCTCGGGCAGATGAGGCTATATCTTTCTCAAAAGGGAACTTGAAATGGCCGAACCCCAGCTTTCCGTCCGCAGCGCAAAAGCACGAGATCTTGCGCATCGTCTCGCTCGTCGCGAGAACCGTTCAATTGCGGATATCGTCGAACGCGCGCTTGAATCCTATGAGATCAGGGAGGCCGGGCGGGAACCAGCATCCGCCTTCTACTCTCGCCTGACGGCAAGCGTTGGCGTCGACATCGATCTGGAGGAAATCATCCGGGAAAGCCGCAAGGTCCATACAGGGCCGGAGCTTTGATTTTCGTCGACACCAACGTGATTTCGGAGACCCTTAGAAAGGCGCCTAACGCGGCTGTCATGGCTTGGCTGGTTCGCAACGATGCCGAACTGGCGCTTCCCACGGTGGCGATCGCCGAAATCGCTTTCGGCATCCAAAAGATACGACCTGATGAGCGCGCCGAGCGTCTGGAGCAAGGGCTCTCTCAATGGCGCCAACGCTTTGCCGGCCGCATTTTCGGGCTGACGGAGGAGGCGGCTCTGGCTTATGGCGAGATTATGGGAACCGCGACACGCCAAGGCCGGGGCATGTCGGCACCCGATGGCATGATTGCAGCGATAGCACGTGTGAATGGCGGTCGACTGGCAACACGTAATCTCAACGACTTCGGCCCGGCCAACCTTGATCTGATCTCACCTTGGGATTTCTAGCTAATCACCAGTCGGCGATGCGGTCGCCACCGGCGAATTGCGCGCTTTTGGCGGTGTATTCGAACAGCTCGATCTTCACGCCATTGGGATCGCGGATCCAGGCCTGGAACGTGTCGTCACAGGCGTGTTTCTTGGCTGTGACGTCGAC
Organism: Hyphomicrobiales bacterium; assembly: GCA_900472295.1. Lineage (GTDB taxonomy): Bacteria > Pseudomonadota > Alphaproteobacteria > Rhizobiales > Rhizobiaceae > Mesorhizobium. The sequence continues at coordinate 60,256 of UCIA01000006.1, forward strand.
GCCCTTCGACTTGATATGGGCAATCGCCGTGTCGATGTTTTCCACCTCAAGGCAGAAGTGGTTGATCTGGTTCTGCTCGCTGTAGGTGGTGCCGTCCTTCTGGAACACCTCGACATGGCTGCGGCCGCCGCAATTGAGGTAGAAGCCGAAGATCTTGCCGTCGCGCAGGAAATTGAACTGGGTGTCGAGGCCGAGCACGTCGCGGTAGAAGGCCCGCGTCGCTTCCAGATCATGCGCAAAGATGCAGACATGGGCGAGCTGCTTGACCTTGATCATGACGGGCTCCTTGCGGTGATTGTCCACTCAGGTCGGCGGCGTGCCGTTTTCGGCCAGCACAGCACCGGCGAGATACAAGGAACCGCCGATCAGTATGCGCGGCGCCGGGCCGTCCCAGGTGTCGCGCAGCAGCATCAGCGCGCTGGCGACGGAGCTGACGGGTTCGGCGGTAAGGCCGGCTTCGGTCGCCCGAACCGCCAGCTCGTCATTCGGCACGCCGGCATCGCTCATGCTCACCGGCACGGTGTAGACGTGGCGGACCAGGCCCTTGAAGGCGCGGAAATAGCCGCTCTGGTCCTTGGTGTTGATCATGCCGGCAATCAAAAACAGCGGCCGCGGGCTCTTTTCCTCCTGCTCGGCCAAGGCTTCGGCCACCACAACGCCGGCGCCGGGGTTGTGGCCGCCGTCGAGCCAGATGTCGGCGCCCTTGGGCGCCAGATCGGTTAGCCGGCCCTGCGCCAGCTTCTGCATGCGGCCCGGCCAGACGACTTTGGCCATCGCCTTCTCAGCGGCGCGGTGGCTGATCTCGAAGCCGGCGGCCTTGACCGCGGCAATCGCCGCCGCCGCATTGGCGAATTGGTGGCGGCCAGGCAGGCGCGGCGGCGGCAGGTCCATCAACCCGTCCTCGTCCTGGTAGACCATGCGGCCGTTTTCCTCGAAGGCGAGGAAATCCTGGCCGTAGACGAAGGTCGGGCAATCGAGCCGCTCGGCGGTTTCGATCAGCACCTGCAGCGCCGTCTCGCTCTCCTGCGCGCCGATGACCACCGGGCAGCCGCGCTTCATGATGCCGGCCTTTTCGGCGGCGATCAGCTCGACCCGGTCGCCGAGATAGGCCTCGTGGTCCATCGACACCGGCATGATCACCGACACGGCCGGCCGGGCGACGACATTGGTGGCGTCGAAGCGGCCGCCAAGGCCTACCTCGATGATGGCGGCAGCGGCCGGATGCTCGGAAAACAGCACGAAGGTGACGGCGGTGAGGATCTCGAAGACGGTGATCTTCTGGCCGGCATTGGCCTCGGCGACGCGGGCGATGGCCTCGGCGAAGGTCTCGTCGTCGACCAGCCTGCCGCCACCCTCGGCCGCCAGCCGGTAGCGCTCGGCCCAGTTCACCAGATGCGGCGAGGTGTGGACATGGACGAGGTGGCCGCCGGCTTCGAGCAGCGCCCGCGAAAATGCGGCGCACGAGCCCTTGCCGTTGGTGCCGGCGATATGAATGACCGGCGGCAGCCGGTCTTGCGGGTTGCCGAGGCGTTCGAGCAGCCGGGTGATGCGGTCGAGCGAAAGGTCGAAACCTTTCGGATGCAGCGCCATCAGGGCTTCGATTTCACGATCTGCGGCAAGCGTTGTCATAAGGGAATCCTAGCGCACGGCTCCGAAAACCGGAATCGGTTTTCGTGCGCGATCAAGAGGCTATAGCGCGACGGATAACGCGCAATCGCTGATACACGGCCAAAAATGTCGCGTCAGGCCTGCGGCCGGGCTTCCGAAGGGACGACCGAAGGCGGCAGGATTTCCGGCTCCAGAACCTTCTGCTCGGGAACCTTGAGCAGGATTTTCAGCAGCCGTGCGATCGTCTCGCGCAGTTCCAGCCGCGACACCACCATGTCGACCATGCCGTGCTCCATCAGATATTCGGAGCGCTGGAAACCGTCCGGCAGCTTTTCCCGGATGGTCTGCTCGATGACGCGCGGGCCGGCAAAGCCGATCAGCGCGCCGGGCTCGGCGATGTGGACATCGCCCAGCATCGCGTAGGAGGCGGTGACGCCGCCGGTGGTCGGGTTGGTCAACACGACGATGTACGGCAAGCCGGCTTCCTTCAGCCGGTCGAGGCCGACCGTGGTTCGCGGCAATTGCATGAGGGACAGAATGCCTTCCTGCATGCGGGCGCCGCCGGAGGCGGCAAACAGGATCAGCGGCCGCTTGCGCTGCAGGGCGACTTCGAAAGCGTGCACGATGGCGTCACCCGCCGCCATGCCGAGCGAACCGCCCATGAAGGCGAAATCCTGCACCGTCACCACCACCGGCAGCCCTTCGACGGTGCCCAGTGCGTTGACGATGGCGTCTTCCAGGCCAGTCTTGGCCTTGGCGTCCTTCAGCCGGTCGGTGTAGCGCTTCTCGTCACGGAACTTGAGCGGGTCCTGCATGACCTTGGGATTCTCAAGCTGCTCGTACTTGCCGTCGTCGAGAAAGAATTTCAGCCGCTCCTTGGCCGAAATCTTCATGTGATGGCCGGAGGACGGGATGACGAACTGGTTGGATTCCAGATCCTTGTGGAACACCATCTCGCCGGTCTCGGGATCCTTGATCCAGAGATTCTCGGGCATGTCGGTGCGCCGGCCGAGCATCGAATTGATCCTCGGGCGAACGTAATTGGTGATCCAGTTCATCGCTTCGGTTCCTGTCCTGACGAAGAGTTGGGTTATGGCTTAGGAAAACTATTCGGCAGCAGCAAGGCGGGCCGAACGCACGCCTTGCGCCAGCCCGCTGACCAGCGTGGCGACGGCTTCCGCCGGGTCGGCGGTCTTTTCGCCCTTGGGCCCCAGCACATTGGCGACCGCATTGACGATCGCGGTGCCGACGACGACGCCGTCAGCCGAAGCGCCGATGATGCGCGCCTGCTCGGCGGTCTTGACGCCGAAGCCGACGCAGACCGGCAGGTCGGTATGGCCTTTGATGCGCTTGACCGCCTCCGCAACCTTGCCGGTGTCGGCCAAGGCCGAGCCGGTGATGCCGGTCATCGAGACGTAATAGACGAAGCCCGACGTGTTCTGCAGCACTTTGGGCAGGCGCTTGTCGTCGGTGGTCGGCGTTGCCAGGCGGATGAAGTTGATGCCGGCCTTCAGCGCCGGAATGCAGAGCTCCTCATCCATCTCCGGCGGCAGGTCGACGACGATCAGCCCGTCAATGCCGCTGGCGATCGCGTCCTTGAGGAAGCGGTCGACGCCGTAAATGTAGATCGGGTTGTAATAGCCCATCAGTACGATCGGCGTGTCATTGTCGGTGGCGCGGAAATCGGCCGCGGTCTTCAGTGTCTTGACCAGGGTCTGGCCACCCTTCAGCGCGCGCAGGCCCGCCGCCTGGATCGCCGGGCCGTCGGCCATCGGGTCGGAAAACGGCATGCCCATTTCGATGATGTCGGCGCCGGCCTTGGGCAGCGCCTTCATGATCGACAGAGCGGTGTCGTAATCCGGGTCGCCGCTCATGAAATAGGTGACGAGCGCCGGGCGGCCCTCGGTTTTCAGTTTTGCCATGCGGCGGTCAATGCGGGTGGTCATGATCAGATCTCCATGCCCAGCATCGAAGCCACTGTGTGTACATCCTTGTCGCCACGCCCCGACAGGTTGACGATGACGATCTGGTCCTTGTCCATATCCGGCACGATCTTGACGGCATGCGCGATAGCATGCGCGGATTCCAGCGCCGGGATGATGCCTTCGACGCGGGTCGTCAGCTTGAAGGCCTCCAGCGCCTCATCGTCGAGGATCGGCACATATTCGACGCGGCCTGAGTCGCGCAGCCAGGAATGCTCGGGGCCGACGCCGGGATAATCGAGGCCGGCCGAGATCGAATGGCCGTCCAGGATCTGCCCGTCGGCATTCTGCAATAGATAGGTGCGGTTGCCGTGCAGCACGCCGGGTGCGCCAGCACTCATCGAGGCGCAATGCTCGATGCCGTCAAGGCCGCGGCCGCCGGCTTCGATGCCGATAATCTTGACCTCCTTGTCGTCAAGGAAGGGATGGAACAGGCCGATGGCGTTGGAGCCGCCGCCGACAGCGGCGATGATGGTGTCGGGCAAGCGGCCTTCCTGCTCGAGGATCTGGGCGCGGGCCTCGATGCCGATCACCGACTGGAAGTCGCGCACCAGCTCAGGATAGGGATGCGGGCCGGCGGCGGTGCCGATGAGATAATAGGTGTCCTCGACATTGGTGACCCAATCCCGAAGTGCTTCGTTCATGGCGTCCTTCAGCGTGCCGTGGCCGGCGGTGACCGGCCGTACTTCGGCGCCGAGCAGCTTCATGCGGAAGACGTTGGGGCTTTGGCGGGCGACGTCGGTGGCGCCCATATAGACCACGCAAGGAAAGCCGAAGCGTGCCGCAACCGTGGCCGCCGCCACGCCGTGCTGGCCCGCACCCGTCTCGGCGATGATGCGCTTCTTGCCCATGCGCTTGGCCAGCAGGATCTGGCCGAGGCAGTTGTTGATCTTGTGCGAGCCGGTGTGATTTAGATCCTCGCGCTTGAAATACACCTTGGCGCCGCCCCCGAGGCCCTTCGCCGAGGAAACCTCGCGAAGATGCTTGGTCAGCCCTTCGGCGAAATAAAGCTTGGAGGGCCGCCCGGCATAGTGCGTCGACAGATTGGTCAGTTCGGCCTTGAACTCCGGATCGTTCTTGACCTCGTTCCAGTGCCGCTCGAGGTCGAGGATCAGCGGCATCAGCGTCTCGGCGACGAAGCGGCCGCCAAAGATGCCGAACATGCCCTGCTCGTCGGGCCCGGTGCGGAAGGAATTGGGTGTCGCCGGCTGGTCCATCGCCGATCTCCTAAGTCTTGGTTCTGAGCCTGTCCTTGTCGGAAAACCGGTCCCACTTTTCCGGAACATGCTCGGGTTCGAAAAAACTGTTCAGGCGGCGCGGTCGTCGCGCGCGGCCCTGACGGCCCGGAAAAACTGCTCGATCAGCGCCGGATCCTTGACTCCCGGAGCGCTTTCCACGCCCGACGATATGTCGATTGCGGGCGGATTGGCGGATCTCAGGGCGTCGCCGATATTGGCGGCGTTGAGCCCACCGGAAAGCATGTAATCGAGCCCGACGTCAAGGCCGGCCAGAATGCGCCAGTCGAAGGCGACGCCGTTGCCGCCCGGCAGTTGCGAGCCTTTCGGCGGCTTGGCGTCGAACAGGAAGCGGTCGGCAACGCCTATGAATGGCTTTATCCGGTCGAGGTCGGCGGCCACGCTGAGCGGCAGCGCCTTCATCACCGGCAGGCCATAACGGGCCTTCACCTCGGCCACGCGCTCGGGCGTCTCAGTGCCATGCAACTGCAGAATGTCGGGGCGCATTTTCGCGACGATCTCATCCAAAAACGCGTCATCGGCATCGACCGTCACGGCGACCGCCTTCGCCTTGCCGATTGCCGCCTGACGCAGGCGTCCGGCCTCAGTCGGCTCGACATAGCGCGGGCTCTTGGCGAAGAAGATGAAGCCGACATGGCTGGCGCCGCCGGCGAGCGCGGCGGCCATTGCCTCATCGGTCTTCAACCCGCAGATCTTGATGTCGAGCGCCATGGCGCGGGGATTGGCACGAAAAGCGGCGAGAGTCGAGAAAAAGCCTGCGAAAGGCGGACCGGATCAGCCCGTGGACTATCTGATGGAACGCGACGATCGCCCTACGACGCTCAATCGCCGCCGCCGTTCTGATCTGGTCATAGTTGATCGGTGGCAATCGTTGGGGGGTCATTCGGTCTGATTATCATTTCCTGTTGAGCACATAATTAGTTAGATTGATGGTTCACTCATGACTTGAGTTCATCAATATGGCAGCATCAGATGAAATGACCGCCTTCGTGCGCATCGTGGATGTCGGCTCCTTTGCCAAGGCAGCCATCGAACTGCGCGTTACGCCGTCCGCTCTCTCGAAGCTGGTGTCGCGTCTCGAAGACCGGCTCGGCGTTCGCCTGCTGACGCGCACCACGAGACGGTTGGCGCTGACCTCGGAAGGCGCGCTCTATCTCGAACGTGCGCGCGACGTGCTGGAACTCATTGGCCGAACCGAGGACGATGTGTCGTCGACCCGCAGCAGCCCCAAAGGCCTTTTGCGGCTCAATTCCAGCACCGGCTTTGCCAGGCAGACGCTGTTGCACGCGTTGCCGGCTTTTCTGCAACGCTTTCCGGAAGTCTCGGTCGACCTCGCCTTGACCGACCGGCTCGTCGATCCTGTTGCCGAGCAAGCCGACATCGTCATACGCGGCAGCCCGGCCGCCGGATCCGATCTGGTGGTGCGCAAACTGGCTGAAGGGCGCCGATTGATCTGCGCGGCGCCATCCTATCTGCGGCGGGCCGGGACACCGCTTTCAGCTGCGGACCTGGCAGGACACAGCTGCATGGCGCTGTCGGGTCAGGCTTCACCGACGACATGGCCAATCGCGACCGAAAACGGCATCGTGCGCTTGCTGCCGAAGGGAAATTTCGCCTGCGACAATGTCGGCATGCTTTTCGACATGGCGATCGAGGGCCGCGGCATTGTCCGCCTTGCCGATTTTGTCGTCGGGCAAGCCGTTCGCGAGGGCAGGCTTGTGGAAATTCTGGCCGAAGTAAATCGCTCGGACACGATCTCGCTGTGGGCGCTGACGCCGAAAGGGCGTTTTCGCGCACCGCGCGTCCAGGCGTTTCTCGAATTCATGGAAGAGTGGCTGCCCAAGGCATCAACATGACGTCGTGCGCCGTGCTGTTTGCCACCGGAGTGGAACGCGCTACCTTCTTCTGAAGCAATGCAGGCGGGAGCATAGACATGGCAGACGAAACCGTCGCCCAACTCAAGCAGAAGATGGCGCAGGCGCGCGAGGTGATCGCCCATCTGATAGACAAGGCCGCCTTCAACGGCGCCGAAGCGCATCGGGCGCTGGATTATTTCGGCAGCGACGAATTCGAGCAGAATTTCCTGCCCTGGCCGCGGCATGGCGACGAGGGGTTGCGGCCGGATGAGCTTAATGCCGCGAATGATGATTGACAGGGCAACTTCAGTCTAGTTTCGGTCGCTCAGCATCAGATGTTTGCTCTCTGCAGAGCGTTATCCAACCTATGAACTGCGTCCCAAGGGAACTGGTGGCGCCATTTTTCCTTGTAGCTCTGCAGCCCATGGGTATCTAGAACCGCTCTTGTCGCGGTTAGAATTACCTCGGCGAACTCTCTCAAGGCACATATTGCATCAAGTCTTACAGTGCCTGCCCCATCCGGCTCCTCTGAGAATGTTTCCGGGAATTCCAGTATCCGAACCCTGATCTGGTCGTCTTGTGGCTCAAGCACGAAGCGACACTCTCCTGGCTCATCGAGAAAAAGCGCGACCGCATACGGTGAGCCCTCGACGACAGCGAGCGTGGCTTGAACCAGGTCACGCAAAGCGTCACCGATATAGGATACCTCAACGGTGGTGGCACTGCTGCCGATTGCAACATCGCAATCTGCCCAGCCATCGTCATCCAGTCGGTAATCGATCTTAACGGTCACCCTAATCAAACACGATCGCCTGCAGCGCGCCGCCATTCCGCTTCAGCCAGTCCTTGCAGCGATCGGTGTCGGGGCAGAGCTGCTCGCACAGTTTCCAGAATTTCGGGCCGTGGTTCATCTCCTTGAGATGCGCCACCTCATGCGCGACGAGATAGTTTATCACCGGCGTCGGCGCCATCATGATGCGCCAGGAGAAGGAGAGGTTGCCGTCCGAGGTGCAGGAGCCCCAGCGGCTCGACGTGTCCTTGAAGCGGATCGCCTTGGCGCGCTTGCCGAGTGCCTCGGTGTGTTTGACCACCAGCTTCTCGATGTCCTTCTTGGCCTCGCGCTTGAGGAAATCGGCGATGCGGCGCGGCAGATGGATGCGGTCGCCATGCACGACCAGCAGCGGGCCGCGCTCGTCGCGCGACACGGTGACGGTGCCGCGCTTGGCCGGTTCGTGGACGATGCGGTGGGCGACGCCGCGGATCGGGATCTTGATGCCGGGACGCACCTGCGGCCGCGTCGGCACCTTGGCCAGCCGCTGCTCCAGCCAGTCCTGGTGGCGGTGCAGGAATTTTTCCACCTCGCCGCGGCGCAGGCCCGGCGGCACGGTGATGCGCAGGCCCTGGCCGCCGGAATCGATGCGCAGCGTCAGCCGCCGTGCCCGGGCGCTCTCGACGATCCTGAGCGGCAGCGTGCGGCCGGCAACGACATGCTCTCGCTCTTCGACAGGCGAGGGTTTTGGTTTGGTCAGGTTGCGGAAGAAGCCGAAGGACATGGCTGAACGATACGCGATTCGAGGAAAACGACCAGAACAAAAAAGAAACGGCGCCGCTCGCTCGACGCCGTCTGTCATGCCGAAGCCTGTCGCGTGGCCTCAGTCGTCAAGCAGGTTCGGACCCTTGCGCTTGGGGGTCGCGGGCTTGGCCGTTTCGGTCGAGCCGGTGGTCGTCGGTGCCGTCGACTTGTTGCGGTTGGCCATGAAGCGATCGAACTCGTCCTGGTCCTTGGCACGGCGCAATTCGCGAGCGTATTCGTCGAACTGGGCCAGCATCTCGTCGAGCTTGTTGCGCTCTTCGTTCAGACGCTCGAGTTCCTTCTCGCGCCAGTCGTCGAAAGCGACGTTGCCGGTGCGGGCAGAGCCGTGGCCCCAGCGCGCGGCCTTGTCGGACCCGCGGCGGCAGCCGGCAAAGATGCCGTCGGTGGCGCGGTTGACGTCGCGCTTGAAGCCGTCAAGCCGTTCGCCCCAGATGATGTAGGCGAGCATGGCGAAGCCAAGCGGCCAGAACACCATGAAGCCGATCACCATCAACGCGATGGTCGCCGGCGTCCAGGCCGGGCGGATCAATGCGGATGTGTTCATTTTCTCCCATTCCTTCGGTTGGAGACAGCCAAGACCGGCTGCGTGGATTCGAAATGGGATGGGAAAAACGGCGATTCAAGACAAGGTCGGCCAAAACCGGACAAGAGCCTGAAATGATTATCGCTTTTTGAGCCTGTCGAGGAAAAGCACGACCAGCCCTGCGATCAGGCCCCAGAAGGCGGCGCCGACGCCGAACAGCGTCAACCCCGAGGCGGTGACGACAAAAGTGACCGTGGCGGCCATGCGCTCGCCCTCCTCCTTGAGCGCGATCGCCAGCGCATTGGCGAGCGACCCCATCAGCGCCAGGCCGGCCACCAGCACGATCAGGCTCTGCGGCAGCACGGCGAAGATCGCCACCAGCGAGGCGCCGAAAATCGCGAAGATGAGATAGGCAAGAGCATAGAACGGGCCGGTCTTCCAGCGCTCGGCGGGGTCGGGATGCACGTCCGGCCCGGTGCAGATCGCCGCCGAGATTGCCGCCAGATTGGTGGTCGAGCCGCCAAACGGCGCCGACAGCAGCGAGAACAGGCCGGTGACGCCGATCAGCGGCCCGGGCTCGGGGTGATAGCCGGCGGCGCGCAGCACGGCGAGGCCCGACAGGTTCTGCGAAGCCATGGTGACGAGATAGAGCGGCAGCGCCAGGCCGATGACGACTGCTAAGCTGAAATGCGGCGCAATCAGCGTCAGCGTCGACAGTTCCGGCGCCGGCAGGCCACCGACGCGACCGGTGAGGAAGGCGGCAATGCCGCCACCGATCAGCACCGCAAGCACCGACAGCGCCGGGTTGAACACCCGGATGACGAAGAAGGCTGCGATCAGCGGCAGGATCAGCCATGGGTCGACAGGAATGGTCTTGACGGCATTGAGCGCGAAGGTGACGACGATGCCGGCCAGCATGCCTGAGGCCACCGAGGCCGGGATTTTTGCGATCAGCTGGGTCAGCGGCTTGAACAGGCCTGTAGCGATCAACATGATGCCGGTGACGATGAAGGCGCCGACGGCATCGGCCATGGTGTAGCCGCTCGATGCCGCCATCAGCGCCAGGCCGGGTGTCGACCAGGCGGTGATAACAGGCATTTTCGTGCGCCAGGACAGCCACAGGCACTCGATCGCCATCGCCAGGCACAGCGCCGTCACCCAGCTCGCGGTCTCGGTCTGGGTGGCGCCAACCGCCTTGGCGGCGGCAATGACGACGGCCAGTGTGCCGCCGAAGCCGACGATTGCCGCGACGAACGCCGATATCGGGATGGAAATGCGCATTCTGTCTACCCCGCGCGCTGGGCCATGTCGCCCACAGCGCTGAGCAGCATGTCGAGATCCTGCGGCCGCGACAGGCGGTGGTCGCCATCAGGGATGAGCGACAGAGTGACATCGTCGGCCGGCAGCAGGGAGACCAGCTTCAGCGCATGGCTTGCCGGCACATCGGCATCGGCCAGGCCCTGCAGAATGTGGACGGGGCAATGGGTGTCGATCGGTCCGGTCATCACCCGGTTTGCCCTGCCGTCCTCGATCAGCACCCGCGTGTAGATGTAGGGCTCGGCGGAATAGTCCGACGGCTCCTCGAAGAAGCCTTTCTCCCTGAGATCGCGCTTCTGCGCCTCGGTCAGCGACGGCTCGACCAGTTCGGTGGCAAAATCCGGCGCCGGCGCCAGCAGCACCAGGCCAACGACATTGGAGTCGCCGGCCTTGCGCAGTTCCTGCACCATGCGCAGTGCGATCCAGGCGCCCATCGACGAGCCGACGAGGATCTGCTTGCCCTTGGTGAAGCGCCGGAACACGGCGAGGCTCTCGCCAAGCCATTTCGAGATTGTGCCGTCGGCAAAGGCGCCGCCGGATTCGCCATGGCCGGAATAGTCATGACGCAGGTATGCGCGGCCTTCCCGTGCCGCCCAGTCGGACAGCGTCTCAGCCTTCGTGCCCAGCATGTCGGATTTGTAGCCGCCGAGCCAGACAATGCCGGGTGTCGAGCCCGCCGAATGGCGCGCCGCAATGCTGATTCCTTCGACATCCAGCAGGGTTGGGGTGGTCGCGGTCATGGCTGTTGTTCAAGTCCTGATTTTCCTTGCCGGTCTTTTGACACAGCCAAAGGCGAGGCGGAAAGTGCTCGCTTTATCCTTTGTTTGGTGCAGGGCAGCGATCAGGGTGATTTTCTGTCAGCGCTGTGCTATTGACTCCGCCCGCGCGCTCACCACATTGGCGCGTCCTGAACATTTCTAGATTTGAAACCCTGAACGAAACGGCCAAGGAGACCACGACCATTCGCAGACCTTTCAAAGCAGCGGCGCCCACCAAGGATGGCCCGCGCTCAAACCGTGATATCCGGGTTCCCCGGGTCCAGCTGATCGACGCCGATGGCCAGAACCGCGGCGATATTTCCATCAACGACGCATTGCTGCTGGCCGAAGAGGCCGGGCTCGATCTGGTCGAGATTTCGCCCAACGCAGTGCCGCCCGTCGTCAAAATCCTCGATCTCGGCAAGCTGAAATACGCCAACCAGAAGAAGGCGGCCGAAGCGCGCAAGAACCAGAAGGTCATCGAGATCAAGGAGATCAAGATGCGCCCGAACATCGACAGCCATGACTACGAGACCAAGATGAAGGCCGTGCGGCGCTTCTTCGAGGAAGGCGACAAGGTCAAGCTGACGCTGCGCTTCCGCGGTCGCGAAATGGCGCATATGGAACTCGGCATGCAGCTCCTGAACAAGGTGCGCGAGGAAACGGCAACCATCGCCAAGGTCGAAGCCGAGCCGAAGCTCGAAGGCCGCCAGATGATGATGGTGCTGGCGCCGCGCTAGAGCGTTTCACCGTTTCACGGAAACGGCGAACCGCCCTATCTCTTTGTTTTGACGCAATTCCGGACGGAAAACCGCTCACACTTTTCCTGGAATTGCGCTAGAGCGATCCCCGTCAAAAGCAAAGGCCGCTTCGGCGGCCTTTTGTTTTTTGTCTTCGCCATGATTTCTCCGCAAGTTGCATCGACAAGGATTCCGGTTGCCGGTCCTCGCGGCGGAAGGATTCTCCCATGGCCGCTGCGGCACATTCTACGAGTGAAATGGGTCGCTATCAGCGACGCCGGCGCGTCCTGCTGGCGCTGCTGATCGGCGCTTTTTGCGCCTTGCTGATCTTCGGCGGCTCCCTGCATGACGAACTAACACACGAACGCATAGAGGCGCACGGGATCGTGCTGATACTGATCGGGATCGGCGGCCGGCTCTGGTCGATCCTCTATATTGGCGGCCGCAAGTCGGCCGAGGTGGTTGCCACCGGCCCCTATTCGGTGATGCGCAACCCGCTGTATTTCTTCTCCACCATAGCGGCCGTCGGCATCGGCACCCAGACCGGCAGCGTGATCGTCGCGGTAGCGTCGGCGGTTTTGTGCGCGGGCGCGTTCCACATCGTCACACTGCGCGAGGAACGGCATCTGACGACCGTGCTGGGCGCGCCTTACAAGGACTACGTCGCACGGGTGCCGCGGTTTTTTCCCAATCCCCGGCTGTTTCGCGATCAGGCCGAGGTCACTTTCACACCGCGCATCTTCAATCACACGCTTCGCGACAGCTTGATGTTTCTGGTGTCCATACCGTTTTTCGAACTCATCGAGTCCGGACAGGAAGGCGGTGTAATCCCCGTCCTCTTCTGGCTGTATTGAGCTGCGGATAGGCCGTCACAAAGAGGCGATGTGCATTAAATCCGCCTGAATTATCCTGCAAAGGCGTCCCGGCGATCGGCGGGACGCCTGTTTTCTATGCAACGCTGCGATCGCCGGCACGTTTTTCGACGATCGGATTCACCATGGCCAATGAAATCAAGTCTGCGCCCATCAACGAACACGGGCTGGGCGGCTATCAGCACATGCGCCGCATGGTGCTTGCCGTGCTGGTGGTGGTGCTGTTCGCAGCACTGTTGTTTGGCCAGTCGAGCTTTGCGCCGGAAACCCCGGTGCACGAATCCATCGAGATGTTCGGCGTGCTGCTGATCTTCCTCGGCATTGTCGGGCGCCTGTGGTCGACACTGTATATTGGCGGGCGCAAATCCGCCGAAGTGGTGACCGGCGGACCGTATTCGATCACCCGCAACCCGCTCTATGTGTTCTCGACCGTGGCGGCAGCCGGCGTCGGGGCGCAGATCGGCTCGTTCTCCGGCATGATCCTGTTTGCGCTTTTGTGCGCCGGCGCCTTCCACATCGTCATCCTGCGCGAGGAACGGTACCTCAAGGAGGTGCTCGGCGCGCCCTACAAAGCCTATCTGGCGCGGGTGCCGCGTTTCTTTCCCAAACTGTCGCTGTACCAGGAAGGCGATACCGGCAGCTTCAAGCCGCGCCTCTTGCTGACCACCTTGCTCGACGGGCTGGTGTTTCTGGTGGCGCTGCCAGTGTTCGAGACCATCGACGGAGCCCAGCAGTCGGGTATCCTGCCGGTGTTGTTCCGGCTGCCCTAATCGAGGACAGAGCGTCGCAGCCCTTCGGGTGTTGCGCACGCGCCTGCTTTGCCGTATAGGACCGCCGTTCCAAGAAAACCGCCCGGCAGGGCATGCCGTGGCGGTTTCATTTGCTTTTCGGGCCTTGGTCCGCCCGAAGCGAACAAGAAGCGCGATTGTGCGCCACCAATACGGAGTAGCAAAATGCCCAAGATGAAGACCAAATCGGCCGCCAAGAAGCGGTTCAAGATCACAGGTACGGGTAAAGTCCTGTCGGCTGCGGCCGGCAAGCGTCACGGCATGATCAAGCGTTCCAACAAGTTCATTCGAAATGCCCGCGGCACGATGGTTCTGGCTGAACCGGATGGCAAGAAGGTCATCAAGAATTTTCTGCCGAACGGCCTCTGAGGCATTCGGTCCGGACACGCATTAGTTTTACGCAATTCGGAACGGAATGCCGCCAGGCACCTGGAATTGCTTTTAAGGAGATCATGACATGGCACGCGTAAAAAGAGGCGTCACCTCGCACGCCAAGCACAAGAAGGTCCTGAAAGCCGCGAAAGGCTTCTACGGCCGCCGCAAGAACACCATTCGCATCGCCAAGCAGGCGGTCGAAAAGTCGATGCAGTATGCGTATCGCGACCGCAAGAACCGCAAGCGCTCGTTCCGCGCGCTGTGGATCCAGCGCATCAACGCCGCGACGCACGAGCATGGCCTGACCTATGGCCGCTTCATCGACGGCCTCAACAAGTCCGGCATCGAGATCGATCGCAAGATCCTGTCCGACATGGCTATCCACGAGCCGCAGGCATTCGCCGCCCTTGTGGCCAAGGCCAAGGTCGCGCTCGAATATCTGAAGAACACCACGCCGAATGCTTTTGAAAGCGCTGTCGCCTAAGACCAGCGCTTCCCAAGCATTCGCAATTCTGATCTGGGGAACCCGCGCTGGCACGGCTGGCGCGGGTTTTTCTTATGCCTGATGTAACCAAAATGGTGACGACGAACCACAATGGTGTCGGTCGCCCGATCGAGAGAGTTTCGCCGTGAACGACACCGCTGGAAATCTTGAAACCCTGGAGGCCTCACTGCTTGCCGACATCGCGTCGTCTGCGGACGAGGCGGCGATCGAAGCCGTGCGCGTTGCAGCCCTCGGCAAGAAGGGCTCGGTCTCCGAAATGCTGAAGACGCTGGGCGCAATGAGCGCCGAGGAGCGCCAGGTCAAGGGCCCGGCGATCAACGGCCTGAAGAACCGCGTCACCGAGGCGCTGACGGCGCGCAAGGCCGAGCTCAGGGATGTGGCGGTCACTGCCCGGCTCGCCGCCGAGACGGTCGACGTGACGCTGCCGGTGCGGCAGTCGCCGGCCGAGCGCGGCCGCATCCATCCGATCAGCCAGGTCATCGACGAGATCGCCGCGATCTTCGGCGATCTCGGCTTTGCCATCGCCGAAGGTCCTGACGTCGAGAGCGACTATTACAATTTCACCGCGCTGAATTTCCCCGAAGGGCACCCGGCGCGCGAGATGCATGACACCTTCTTCTTCCAGCCGGACGAGAAGGGCGAGCGCAAGCTGTTGCGCACGCACACCTCGCCCGTGCAGATCCGCACCATGGAGAAGCAGAAGCCGCCGATCCGCATCGTCATTCCCGGCAAGACCTACCGGCAGGATTCCGACGCCACCCACTCGCCGATGTTCCATCAGGTCGAGGGGCTGGTGATCGACAAGTCGGCCAATGTCGCCAACATGAAGTGGGTGCTGGAGGAGTTCTGCAAGGCGTTCTTCGAGGTGCCGCAGGTCAAGATGCGCTTCCGGCCGTCCTTCTTCCCGTTCACCGAGCCCAGCCTCGAAGTCGACATCCAATGCGACCGCTCGCGGCCCGGCGAAGTGCGCTTCGGCGAAGGCTCCGACTGGATGGAGATCCTCGGCTGCGGCATGGTGCACCCCAATGTGCTGCGCGCCGGTGGGCTCGACCCCGACGAGTATCAGGGCTTTGCCTGGGGCATGGGCATCGACCGCATCGCCATGCTGAAATACGGCATGCCGGATTTGCGCGCCTTCTTCGACGCGGATGTGCGCTGGCTGTCGCATTACGGTTTCAGGCCGCTCGACATGCCGACCCTGTTCGGAGGTCTCTCCGCATGACGGCGCCGCACACCGGTGGTTGCCGCTGCGGCGCGGTGCGGTTCGAGGCCTCAGCCGAGCCGCACCATGTCAGCTATTGCCATTGCGGCGATTGCCGGCGCGCCAGCGGTGCGCCGGTATCGGCCTTTGTCGGCTTCCTGACCGAGCAGGTGGCCTTCACCGGCAAGGCGCTGAAAATGTACGAGAACGGGCCGGCGACGCGCTCGTTCTGCGGCATTTGCGGCTCGCCGATCGCCTATGTCGATGAGCGTCTGGAAGACCATATCTATTTCATGCTCGGCGCCATGGACATGCCGGCCTATTTCCGGCCGACGCACCATGCCTATGTGCGCGAGCAGCTGCCTTTCCTGCATATGCCCGACGATTTGCCGCGCCATTTGAAGACAAGCGTGCCCAGACCTGACGGGTACAGACAAAACGGAACACAGTGATGAAACTCACCCTTTCCTGGCTCAAGGATCATCTGGAGACCGACGCCACGCTCGACGAGATCGTCGAGCGGCTGACCTCGATCGGCCTCGAAGTCGAGCATGTCGACGACAAGGCCAGCCTGAAGCCCTTCGTCATCGCCAAGGTGCTGACGGCGGTGCAGCATCCCGACGCCGACCGGCTGCGGGTGCTGACCGTCGACACCGGCGACGGCAAGCCGCCGGTTCAAGTCGTCTGTGGGGCACCGAATGCCCGCGCCGGCCTGATCGGCGCCTTCGCCGCGCCCGGCACCTATGTGCCCGGCATCGACGTGACGCTGACCGTCGGCAAGATCCGCGGTGTCGAAAGCCATGGCATGATGTGCTCGGAGCGCGAGTTGGAGCTGTCGGACGAGCATAATGGCATCATCGACCTGCCCGAGGATGCGCCGGTCGGCACCAGCTTCGCCGCCTACGCGCATCTCGATGATCCGGTCATCGAGATCAATCTGACGCCGAACCGTCCCGACGCGACCAGCGTCTACGGCATTGCCCGCGACCTCGCGGCAAGCGGGCTCGGCACGCTGAAGACAGCGCCGGTCGAGACTATCCCCGGCAAGGGCGAGACGCCGGTCAAGGTAACGATCGAGGCGCCGGAGCTCTGCCCCGGTTTCGCGCTGCGCCTGGTGAAGGGCGTGAAGAACGGCCCGTCGCCGAAATGGCTGCAGCAGCGGCTGATCGCCATCGGCTTGCGTCCGATCAGCGCGCTGGTCGACATCACCAACTACGTCACTTTCGACCGTGGCCGGCCGCTGCACGTGTTCGATGCGAAGAAGGTCGCCGGCAATCTCGTGGTGCGGCGCGCGCGCGACGGCGAGAAGGTGATGGCGCTGGACGGGCGCGAATACACGCTGACGCCGCAGATGTGCGTCATCGCCGATGACAATGGCGTCGAATCGATCGCCGGCGTCATGGGCGGCGAGCATTCCGGCTGCGACGAGAACACCACGGATGTGCTGATCGAATCGGCCCTTTGGGACCCGATCACCACGGCCCGCACCGGCCGTACGCTCGGCATCATCACCGATGCCCGCTACCGCTTCGAGCGCGGCGTCGATCCTGAATTCATGGTGCCCGGCGTCGAGCTGGCGACGAAGCTGGTGCTGGAGTTCTGCGGCGGCGAGCCGGCGGAAACCGAGGTCGTCGGCTATGCCGGACACACGCCGAAGATCGTGTCGTTCCCGCTGTCGGAAGTTAAGCGTCTGACCGGCATCGAAGTGCCGAAGGCCGAAAGCCTCGATATCCTGTCGCGCCTCGGCTTCAAGCCGCAGGGCTCGGGCGAGGTCGTCAATGTCGCGGTGCCGTCCTGGCGCCCCGACGTCGATGGCAAGGCCGACCTGGTCGAGGAAGTCATGCGCATTCACGGTGTCGACAACATCGCACCACAGCCGCTCGGCGCCCATGACGCGGTCAATTCCAAGATCCTGACGACGCTGCAGGTCCGCACCCGCACAGCCAAGCGCTCGCTTGCCGTGCGCGGCATGCTGGAGGCTGTTACCTGGTCGTTCATTCCGGCCAGGCACGCCGAGCTGTTCGGCGGCGGCCAGACCGCGCTGAAGCTCGCCAACCCGATCGCTGCCGACATGTCCGACATGCGGCCCTCGCTGTTGCCCGGGCTGATTTCCGCCGCGCAGCGCAATGCCGACAAGG
This sequence comes from Hyphomicrobiales bacterium, assembly GCA_900472295.1. GTDB lineage: Bacteria > Pseudomonadota > Alphaproteobacteria > Rhizobiales > Rhizobiaceae > Mesorhizobium. Next base: position 77,769 of record UCIA01000006.1, read on the forward strand.
GCATTGGCGATGTCGCGCTGTTCGAAGTGTCAGGCACCTATGAAGGCGACGGCCCCGACCAGCAACGGCGCGTTGCCGCCGGCGTGCGCCGTGGCACGGCAAAGCTCGAAGGTTCCGGCCGCAGTTGGGCCGGCAACGCAGGCCCGGTTGGCGTGTTCGACGCCAAGGCCGATGCGATCGCAGCGCTCGAAGCCTGCGGCGCGCCGGTCGACCGGCTGCAGATCGAGCCCGGCGGCCCGGCCTGGTATCATCCCGGCCGCTCCGGCACGATCAAGCTCGGGCCGAAAACAGTGCTAGGCACATTCGGCGAATTCCACCCGAAGACGTTGGAGGTGCTCGACGTTTCCGGCCCGATCTGCGGCTTCGAGGTCTATATCGACGCCGTGCCGGAGCCGAAGGCCAAGCCGACGAAAACCAAGCCGAAGCTCGAGCTGTCCGCCTTCCAGGCGGTGAAGCGCGACTTTGCTTTCGTCGTCGACAAGACGGTGGAGGCCGGCACGCTGGTGCGGGCAGCGCTCGCCGCCGACAAGAAGCTGGTCACCGGCGTCTCGGTGTTCGACGTTTTCGAAGGCGCTTCACTTGGCACGGCCAAGAAGTCGATCGCCATCGAAGTCTCGATCCAGCCGGTCGAAAAGACGCTGACCGACGAGGATTTCGAGGCGCTGGCCAAGCGCATCGTCGACAATGTCGGCAAGCAGACGGGCGGCGTGCTGAGGACGTAAAGGGATTGCGGAGGCCTGGCGAATCGCCCTCCAAAGGGCGATGGACCATCTGCGCTATTCCGGTCTCCCGTTCGAAGCCCAGCGCGAAGCGTTCTTCGCCATCGTGTCGGCCGACCCGCTGGTCCGCGACGCGCTGGCGCGGGCACGCTCGCTGGCGCTGCCGGACTGGCTGGTGGTGTCCGGCGCGCTTTACAACAGCGTCTGGAACCATCTTGCCGGCAAGCCTTCGGGCTACGGCATCAAGGACGTTGATCTTTTCTACTTCGATGACAGCGATCTGTCCTACGAGGCCGAAGACGCGGTGATCCGCCGGGCAGCAGCGCATTTCGAGGGGCTGGCGTTGCCAGTCGAGGTGCGCAACCAGGCGCGGGTGCATCTGTGGTATCCGCAGAAATTCGGCCAGCCCTGCCCGCGCTATACGAGTTCCAGCGAGTCGGTCAGCTATTTTGCCTCGAAGACACATGCGGTCGGGGTTCGGTACGATGCCGGCGGGCAGCTGGAGTTGGTGGCGCCGTTCGGGCTGGATGATATGTTTTCGTTCCGCATTGCGCCGAACCGGGTGACGGATAACCAGCGCACGCATGAGGCGAAGGGGGCGCGGGCGAAGGAGTGCTGGCCGGAGATTACGGTGGTGGGGTGGTAGTAAGGTCGAAGTCGGCGCGAGGCACCCCCCTCTGCCCTGCCGGGCATCTCCCCCTCAAGGGGGGAGATGGCAGCTTGGGCGCTGGCGCTCTTCCTTGCAATGTCGGCGATAAGCGAAAGCGCCGATGACATCTAATCTCCCCTTTGAGGGGGAGATGTCCGGCAGGACAGAGGGGGGTGCTTCGCGCTAACGCCTAACAACAAGAAGGGGCGCCGAAGCGCCCCGTCAGCAGATTGCTTGTTCACCCATTCACCAGCGCCAGCGATTCCTCCGTGTAGCGCTTGCCGACCACCTTGTCGGGCGACAGCGCATCGCCGATCGCCGCCACTTCGGCCGCGCTCAGCTTGATGCCGGCCGCCGCCGTGTTCTGCTCGAGATGTCGCATCTTGCGCGCACCCGGGATCGGCACGATGAAGTCGCCCTGATGCAGCACCCACGCCAGCGCCAGTTGCGCCGAGGTCACGCCCTTTTCCACCGCCAGTCTCTCCAGCGTCGCAATGACCTTGGCGTTTGCCGCCATGGCATCGGCCTGGAAGCGCGGCAAGGTGCGGCGCCAGTCGTCGTCGCTCAGGGTTTCCGGCTTGGCGATGGTGCCGGTGAGCAGGCCGCGGCCGAGCGGGCTGTAGGGGACAAAGCCGATACCGAGTTCGCGGCAGACATCGAACACTCCGTCTTCGGGGTCGCGGCTCCACAGCGAATACTCGCTCTGCACGGCCGCAATCGGATGCACGGCATGCGCCCGGCGGATGGTGGCGGCACTCACTTCCGACAGGCCGAGCGCCCGTACCTTGCCCTCGCGCACCAACTCGGCCATGGCGCCGACCGTGTCCTCGATCGGCACGTTGGGGTCGACACGATGCTGGTAGTAGAGGTCGATGATTTCGGTACCCAGCCGCTTCAGCGAGGCTTCCGCCACCGCCTTGACGTGCTCGGGACGGCTGTCGACGCCGACCATGCGCTCGAGGCCTGAGCCTTCCTCGGAAATCTTGAAGCCGAATTTTGTGGCGATCGTCACCTTGTCGCGCACCGGCTTCAGCGCCTTGCCAAGCAGGATCTCGTTCTCAAAGGGGCCATAGACTTCGGCCGTGTCGAAAAACGTCACGCCGATCTCGACAGCGCGGCGCAGTGTGGCGATTGCGTCGGCCTCTGCCTGGCCGCCATAGGCGAAGCTCATGCCCATGCAGCCGAGGCCGACGGGAAAAACTTCGAGTTTAGGTCCGAGTTTGCGGGTTTGCATGACGCGTCTCCTTGTTGCGATGAGGGAGAGATAGCGCCTTGCCTTATGTTCGATAATTGGCTGTCCTTCGCACGGGCTGTTCTATAAAATAGATCAATGAACCGAGCGCATCTTTCTCAACTGGCTGTACTGGCAACAGTCGCCCAATGCGGCAGTTTTCGCGGCGCCGCGCGAGAACTGGCCATCGCGCCCTCGGCGGTCAGCCACGCCGTCTCCAGCCTGGAGGCGCGGCTCGGCGTGCGGTTGCTGGCGCGCAGCACGCGCAGCGTGGCGCCGACCGAGGAGGGCGCGCAATTGCTCGAACGGCTGCGGCCGGCGCTCTCGGAGATCGATCTGGCGCTGGAAACGGCGGTCGAGGCGCGCGACCGGCCGGCCGGCAATCTGCGGCTGACCGTGCCGCGCACCGCGGCCCACCTTACGCTGACGCCCAGACTCGGCGGCTTTGCCGCGGCCTATCCCGAGATTGTGCTGGAGATCGTTATCGAGGATCGCTTCACCGATGTCGTCGAGGGCGGCTTCGATGCCGGCGTGCGGCTCGGCGAGAGCCTGCAGCCCGACATGATCGCGGTGCGCATCGGCCCCAGCATTCGCGGCGCCGTCGTCGCCGCACCATCCTATTTCGAGACCATGCCGAAGCCGCGCCATCCACGCGATCTTGCCGATCACCGCTGCATCCGCTTCCGCTTTTCCAGCGGCATTCTTTACCGCTGGGAATTCGAGAAGGATGGCGAAGCGATCGAAATCGCCGCACAAGGGCCGATAATCCTCGACGAGGACCATCTGATCGCCCAGGCGGCGGTCGACGGCGCCGGGCTCGCTTTCGTCTTCGAGGAGTATGTCCGCGCGTCGCTTGCCGACGGAAGGCTGGTCCGCGTTCTGGAAGACTGGTGCCCGCCCTTCGACGGCTTCTTCGTCTACTACCCCAGCCGCCGCCAAATGCGTCCGGCGTTGCGAGCGTTTGTGGATTTCTTCAAGGTGGGTGGTTAGGAGCGCGATCACCCTCCCCCTTGTGGGGAGGGTCGGCTCGCAGTCGTAGCGAAGCGGAGATTGCGAGACGGGGTGGAGGTTGCGCCCTACGAGGACCCCCACCCCGATCCGCTACGCGGATCGACCCTCCCCACAAGGGGGAGGGTGGAAGAAAGCCCACCCGGCATTCGTTCACCAATCATGCCGACACCGATCACCAACTCTCCAACCCGCTACGGCTGGGTCGCAATCCTCCTCCACTGGCTGATCGGCATCATCTTCATTGGCCAGTTCGGGCTCGGCTTCATCATGGTGCGGATCGAAAGCCAGCGCACCGCTTTCGAACTGATCCAGCTGCACAAATCCTTCGGCTTCCTGCTGCTTGGCCTCATCATCCTGCGCATCGCCTGGCGGCTCGGCAATACCGCACCTGCTCTGCCGGCCTCGGTCGGAAGCCTGGAGCGTCGCACCGCGCCGCTGGCGCATCTTGCGCTTTATGCCTTCCAGCTCGCCCTGCCGCTGTCGGGCTGGGCGCTGGTTTCGGTGTCGATGCTGGAGATCCCCACCATGCCGTTCAACCTGTTCGTGATGCCCAATTTGCCGCTCGGCCTGTCCGATGCGGCGGAGGGTTTTTGGGCCGCCGCGCACTGGTATCTCGCCTACGCCGGCGCCGCACTCGTCGCGCTGCATGCGCTGGCGGCACTGCGCCATCATTTCTGGCTGCGTGACAGCGTGCTCACGCGCATGATCACGCCTTCGTCAGCGCGCGACATGGAATAGGGCGCGCAGCGCATTCGTTATGAAAGTGAGGGCACAGGGCTTGCCTGAGCCAGAAGGACAAAACCCATGTATGCTCGCATCTTCGGATTGGCGGCTGTCGCCGCTTGCCTTGCCATGCCTGTATCCGCCGCTGTGGACCTCGGCGGCGCCGCCGGCAGCTACACGGTCAACCCGGCCAGCTCCAGCATTCGCTTTTCCATCGGCAAGGTCGGTGGCGGCGGGCTCGACGGCGCCTTTGGCCGCTTCAAGGGCTCGATCCGCATCGACAACAGCGATGTCGGGCGCTCCCAGGTCAACTTCACCATCTATCCCGACAGTGTCGGCACCGGCCAGGGCCGCATCGACGCCTTCCTGCGCTCCGACGCGGTGTTCGACGTGGCCAACAGTCCCGAAATCCAGTTCCGCTCGACCAGCGTGACCCGCACCAGCGACACCACGGCGCTGATCAGCGGCCGGCTGACGGCGCGCGGCAAGACGTTTGCGGAGAAGTTCACCGCCGAGTTGGGCGGGCTGAAGGGCGGCACGATCAAATTCCACGTCACCGGCAAGGTGCTGCGCTCCCGCTACGGCATGGATGTCGGCACGCCGATCTATTCCAACATCGTCGACTTCGACATGACGCTGACGGGGAAGCGGGGTTAGCAGGACCAGCTATCCGCATTGGCTTTTCTCCTGAACTAGGGCAAACCTCCCAGATGTAATCGCTAGGGAGAAGCTTGATGTTCCGATGGGGTGTTTTGTCGACGGCCAAGATCGGCCGCGAGCAATTGTTGCCGGCAATCGTCGAGGCCGAGAATGGCGTGTTGTCGGCGATCGCCAGCCGCGACCTGTCGAAAGCCAAGGCCTTGGGCGAGCGCTTCGGCGCCCGCCATGCTTTCGGTTCCTATGAGGAACTGCTGGCGTCGAACGAGGTCGACGGCGTCTACATTCCGCTGCCGACCTCGCAGCATGTCGAATGGACGGCCAAGGCCATCGAAGCCGGAAAGCACGTGCTGGTGGAAAAGCCGCTGGCGCTCGACGCCAAGGACATCGCGCCGCTGATCAAGCTGCGCGACCAGAAAAAGGTGCTGGTCTGCGAAGCCTTCATGGTCATCTACCACCCGCAATGGATCAAGGTGCGCGATCTCATCGCCGACGGCGCCATCGGCCGGCTGCGCCATGTGCAAGGCGCCTTCTCCTATTACAATGTCGACCCGACCAACATGCGCAACCAGCTCGATCTGGGCGGCGGCGCGCTGCCCGATATCGGCGTCTATCCGACGGTGTCGACACGGTTTTCGACCGGCAAGGAGCCGCTTCGCGTGCAGGCGACGATCGAGCGCGACAAAAAATTCGGCACCGACATCTATTCCTCGATCCGCGCCGATTTCGGTGACTTCGAACTGTCGTTCTATCTGTCGACGCAGATGGCGGCGCGGCAGGTGATGGTGTTCCACGGCGACAAGGGTTTCATCGAGGTGTTCTCGCCGTTCAATGCCGGGCTCTACGACCATCACCGCATCGAACTGCACAACCAGAACCATACCGAGGCGCAGGTGTTCCGCTTTCCCGGAACGCAGCAGTACCGGCGCGAGGTCGAGACTTTCGCCAGGGCGGCCGAGGGCGGCAAGGAGCGTGTGTTCACGCTGGAGGAATCCGTGCTCAACCAGAAGGTCATCGACGCCATCTTCCGCGCCGGCGACAAGGACGGTTGGGAGGCCGTCTGATCGCGAGTGCATATATTTAGCCGGTTAATCGGGAGGGAAAAATGGCTGACGACGCGGACGTTATCATTGTCGGCGCGGGGCTGGCCGGGCTGGTCGCCGCGGTCGAGCTGGCCGATGCCGGCAAGAAGATCATCATTGTCGACCAGGAGCCGGAGCAGTCGCTGGGCGGCCAGGCGTTCTGGTCGTTCGGCGGCCTGTTCCTCGTCGATTCGCCGGAGCAGCGGCGCATGCGCATCCGCGATTCGCATGCACTGGCGCTCGAAGACTGGATGGGCACAGCCGCCTTCGACCGGCCGGAGGATCACTGGCCGCGCAAATGGGCCGAAGCCTATGTCGGCTTCGCCGCCGGCGAAAAGCGCTCCTGGCTGCTCGAGCGCGGCATGAAATTCTTCCCTGTGGTTGGCTGGGCCGAACGTGGCGGCGGCAATGCCATCGGCCACGGCAATTCGGTGCCGCGTTTCCACATCACCTGGGGCTGCGGCCCCGGCGTGCTCGAACCCTTCGTCCTGCGCGCCCGCGAGGCGCAGAAGCGCGGCCTGATCAGTTTCAAATTCCGCCACCGGGTCAACGAGCTGACGCGGACCGGCAAGGCGGTGACCGGCGTGCGTGGCAACATCCTTTCGCCGAGCAGCGTCGAGCGCGGCCACAAGAGTTCGCGCGATGTCGCCGGCGATTTCGAGCTGAAGGCGCAAGCGGTGATTGTCGCCTCCGGCGGCATCGGCGCCAATCACGAGCTGGTGCGCAAGAACTGGCCGCAGCGGCTGGGCACAGCGCCAAAACGCATGATCACCGGCGTACCCGACCATGTCGACGGCCGCATGCTGGCGATCACGGAACAGGCCGGCGGCTCGATCATCAACCGCGACCGCATGTGGCACTATGTCGAGGGCATCAAGAACTGGGCGCCGATCTGGACCGACCATGCGATCCGCATCCTGCCGGGACCGTCGTCGCTGTGGCTCGACGCGCGCGGCAAGCGGCTGCCGGTGCCTCTCTATCCCGGCTTCGACACGCTGGGCACGCTCAGCCACATCATGAGCACCGGCTTCGACTATTCCTGGTTCATCCTGACCAAAAAGATTATCCAGAAGGAGTTCGCGCTGTCGGGTTCCGAGCAGAATCCGGACCTGACCAACAAGAGCTGGCGCCAGGTGATCGGCCGCGCGACATCGGGCATTCCCGGTCCGGTCAAGGCATTCATGGAAAAGGGCGAGGATTTTATCGTCGAGGCCGACCTGGCGACGCTGGTTGAGCGCATGAACAAACTGGCCGGCGGCGAGCCGCTGCTCGAGCTGGCCCAGGTCGAGCGCGAAATCCGCGCCCGCGATATGCAGATCGACAACCCGTTCTCCAAGGATATGCAGATCACCGCTGTGCGCGGCGCACGCGCCTATCTCGGCGACAAGCTCATTCGCACCGCCAAGCTGCACAAGATGCTCGATCCGGCCAACGGTCCATTGATCGCGGTCAGGCTCAATATCCTGACTCGCAAGACGCTGGGCGGCCTGCAGACCGATCTCGACAGCCGCGTGCTCGGCGCCGATGGGCAGCCGGTCGAAGGGCTCTATGCCGTTGGCGAAGCCGCCGGTTTCGGCGGCGGCGGCGTGCATGGTTATGCCTCGCTTGAGGGCACCTTCCTCGGCGGCTGCATTTTTTCCGGCCGCAGCGCGGGCCGGGCCGCGGCCAAGGCGGTTGCCTAAGGAAAAGCCGGCGCCCGCATCTGGCGCCCGCCACTCATTTGCTTGCCACAACCATGCGGTTGCCTTCGCTGTCGCGGAACTCTGCGACCGTGCGGCCCGGTTGCCATGGCGCTTCCTGCGGCTCGGTAATGATCTCGACGCCGCGCGCTTTCAATGCGGCGACCGTCGCCTCGACATCACCATCGACCAGCACAAGCACGGGTTCGGCGCCAGCTGTGTCATCGGCGCGTTTGACGAAATGCAGATTGGTGACGGCACCGGGAAATGTCAGCTCAATCCAGCGCCGGCCGCTGTCGCCCATCGGCTGGTCGGCCGTCACCTGGCAGGCGAAATGGCCGGTATAGAAGGCCTTGGCGCGGTCCTGGTCGAACACCGGCAATTCGGCAAACTGGATGTGCATGATGGGTCTCTCCTGTTTCCTTGGCTGACGCGCAGCCGTCCACAGGGCAAAGACGATCCGGATGATCGAAAAGATTCGGCCGAGGCGAAGAATCTTTTCGGCACCGCAGAACGTCTTCTCCGTGCAGACCCAAAAACAGGAGACGACACATGGGCTACAATCTCATCCGCTACGGTGTGAGGGATAAAAGCATCGCCGAGAACCGTATGCTGGTTGCGGAGGTGTTCGAGGCGCTCGACCAAACCAAGCCGCAATCGGTGCGCTACCTCGTTCTGGAACTGGAGAATGGCGAGTTCGTCCATCTTGTCAGCCAGGACGGCGACGGCCTGACCGGGCTCGCAGCCTTCAAGGCCTTCAGCGCCGATCATGCCGGCCGACGCTCGACGCCGCTGGCCCGATCGCCGGCAAAAATCGTCGGCAATTATCGCATGCTTGCCGGCGAGCCGGCCTGATTGCAAAGACCGGCATTTTGGGAATGAACAGGATGAACACAGCAAAACTCGACCGGCCGGCCTTGGAAGCGATGATCCCCGGGCTGCGGCCGAAGCTGCACCGCTACTGCGCCCGCATGGCCGGCTCGGTGATCGATGGCGAGGACATCGTCCAGGAGACGCTGATCAAGGCGCTGCAGGCGATTGACGGCGACGCCGCGGTCGAGCGTCCCGAGCAATGGCTGTTTCGCATCGCCCACAATGCCGCGCAGGATCATCTGCGCCGGCGCCAGCGGGAGCAGGCGCGCATGAGCGAGACCGACATGACGACGATCGAAGACCCCTCCGCAACCGCCGATGCCAGGCTCGCCACCGCCGCCAGCCTGCGCAGCTTCATGCAGCTGGCAACAGTGCAGCGCAGCGCCGTGATCCTGGTCGACGTGCTTGGTCTCAGCCTGCACGAAACCTGTGACGCCTCAGGCGCGACGCTTGCCGCGACAAAGGCTGCCCTGCATCGCGGGCGGGCGCAGCTGCGGCTGCTGGCGGCGCAAGACGAACAGGCGCCTGCCCCAAAGCTCGACGCCGACGATGAGCGCCGTTTGCGCCGCTATGTCGACCTGTTCAACGCGCGCGACTTCGACACCGTGCGCACGCTGATCGCCGAGGACATCCAGCTTGAAGTCGTCAACCGCACCCGCATGCGCGGCAAGGCGCAGGTTTCCAACTATTTCGGCAATTACGACCGCGTCAGCGACTGGGCGCTGTCGCTCGGCTTTGTCGACGGCAGGCCGGCCATCCTGATCCGCGACCCGCAGGCGGGAGACGATGCCGTGCGCGGTTTCATGCTGATCGACTGGCAGGACGGAAAGATCAGCCATATCCGCGATTTCCGCTATGCGCCCTATTGCCTCGAAGACGCAGAGATCCGCTTCGCCGACAAATGAGTGCAAGACAGCCGATGAGCGCAGGCCTCAGGCAAAGCTTTGCAAATTGGCGTCCTGCAGCCTGGAGCCGGTAAGCAGGGCCTCGAGCACCTGCTTCTTGAGCAGCAGGCACTGCGAACGGGCAAGCTTTGCAATGGCCGAGACCTCGGCCAGCTCACAGGCAAGGACCAGCTCCTTCTGCTGGCCGATAATCGTTTCCGTAAAATCGCGCGATTTGAAGCCGAGATGGAGGACGCGCTCCGACTGGTCGAGGATCTGATCGAGCAGCCGTACCAGCCGCAGATTGCCCGAAAGCTCGGCCAGCGCCAGGCGAAAGGCGCGGTCGGCGGCGAGGAAGGCGACATGGCTGCGGAGCGTCTCCGGCTTCAGCACCTTTTGCGCCGCCGCCAGCTGGATGTCGTCGAGCCCGCGCTCGGTGAGGTTGGCGGCGGCCACCCGGAACACTTCCGGCTCGATCAGGCTGCGGACATCGAAGATTTCGTTGACGTCGCGCAGGCTCAGCGGCGCCACGACATAACCGCGCCTGGGCTCGCTCTTGATCAGCCCTTCCTGCGTCAGGCGGGCAAGTGCCGAGCGGATCGTCGCCTTCCTGATCTGGTAGCGCTCGCCGATCTGCTTTTCGGTCAGGCTTTCGCCAGGGCGCAGCACGCAGGCGACGATGTCGCTCTTCAGCTGCTCATAGGCTTCTTCGCTGCGCAATATGTCGGCGGTCGACGGCGCCTTGGCTGCGGGCGGTGACGTTGCGGATTTCGGTGGAGCCATATCTGCCTGCCCGTTTGGTCTGCCCGCGTTGGTCTGCTTGCGTTGGTATGCTTGCCCGTTTTGGCCATCCGGTTGACGGGTTCGCCGGCATTCGCTAGCCTGAGCATCTCAGTTATATCAGTTGAGCTTCCTAATGGGGATAACTGACAATGTCTCTTGCCGCCAACTCGCCTCTCTACGCCGTAACCGCCGATATCGTCAACGCAGCCAAAGGTCCTGACCCGTTCGAACGGGTCAAGGCGGTGCTGCGCGAACACACCGACCGCTTTCATGCGTCCGGCATGCTTGCGCATGAGGAGGACGACGATGAGGTGCTTCTGCATGCCAGCCCTGATCTGACGATCTATCACATCACGCTGTCGCCCGGCCTGCAGTATCCGGCGCACAACCATCTGATGGATGCGCTGATCGGCATCTACAAGGGCAGCGAGACCAACTTCATCTATCCCGTCGACGGCAGCGAGATCGACACCCCGGAACGGCAGGACATTGCAGCGCCCGCCATGGTGCACATGACCCCTGATACGGTGCATGCCGTTGCCAACACCGGCAGCGCCCGCTCCGGCGCGCTGCATGTCTATCTCGGCAATCTGACGGAGACCCACAGGCATATGTGGAGCCCGGACAGCAGCAAGGCTGAGCCGTTTGATAATGAGCGGTATCTGGCCGGGGCGCGGCCGATTGGGTAATTCGGCCCCTGAAGATAGGCCTGCGCCTCCCTTGCCGGGTAAGTGACCCAGCTAGTCAGCTGTCTTGCCCAGCGTGTCGGCAACCACCGCGCCGCGCTCGCCCATCGGCCGGGCGGGACCTGTAGTCGAATCGATTGCCGTCTGATGTTCCATCTCGGCATTGATCGCGGCGCCGGCAATGAGGATGATGACGGAAATCCATGTCCACATCATCAAGCCAACGACCGCGCCCAGCGATCCGTAGGTGGCGTTGTAGTTGGCAAAATGCTGCAGGTAGAACGAGAACAGCCACGACGCGCCGATCCAGACGGCGGTCGCAATCAAGGCTCCCCAACTCAGCCAGCGCCACTTTGCGCGTTCGCGACTTGGCCCGAAGCGGTAGAGCAGGGAAATGCCGGTCAGCATTATTCCCACCAGGATCGGCCACCGGGATACCGCAACAAGGGTCTCTGTCCAGGCGTCGAGGTAGAAAAAGCGCAACAGCGCCGGGACAACCCCAACCGTCAGCAACAGCGCAATGCCGATCACCAAGGCTCCCATCGTGAACAGGATCGACATCAAATTGAGCGTGATGAAGCTGCGCTTCTCGCTTTCCTCATAGGCGATGTTCATCGCATCGAAGAGCGCCTTCATCCCGCTGTTGGCGCTCCACAGAGCGATGCCAAGGCCGATGAAGAAACCGGTTCCGAGAGCCCCCGGTTTCTGGCTGGCCAGGGCTTGCAGCTGTCCGCGAATGAGATCCAGTCCTCCTGAGGGCAGCAATCCGCCGAGATAGGCGACATGGTCCGCGAATGTGACCGGATCGGCGACAAAGCCGTAGATTGAGATAAAGGCCGCCAGCGCCGGAAACAGCGCCAGCAGCAGATAGAAGGTGGCGCCGGCCGCCACCAGCAAGACCCGGTCCTTGTTGAACTCTTCCCAGAGCCGCCAGAAGATATCCTTCCAGCCGAGCGCTGGAATTTGTGATGGCCAGGCAGCGTCGCGACCACGGTCCCCGTCCTCCGCCCTTATGGCGGCCTTGCTGGTTTCCGAGGTTGCCAAGGCTCGACTGGCCGCTTCGGTATCGATTAACGAGGACTTGGTGTCCATCGCTCAACCACCCCCACTCCGCATTGCCAAAGGTGTGCCCCTCAGAGGGACACTTTGGCGACTTTGTCCTTGTACTCTTCTTTTGGATCGAACCCGAGCAGCATTCCGATGTGCGAAAGAAGGCAACGGCAGCCGGCTGCATCTGTTCCAATGGATTGAAAGATCTTGCCTGGGCACTGAGGGCCCACGGCCGGTATGGCGTGGTGCGGGGTCCAGATCGCGGCGGCAGCGTAACGAGCGGCGATGGCTAGCTCCGCGGCTCCGATAGCGGAGTAATCGAACTCGAGTAGAGTGAGACATTGTACCGAAAATGGCGCGCCCGAAGAGATTCGAACTCCTGACCCCCAGATTCGTAGTCTGGTGCTCTATCCAGCTGAGCTACGGGCGCGCAACAGGCCATGTTTTACATAGCCCCGCTAACCGATCCTGGCGACCGGTCGCGACAAGACGTGTTCCCTAGCGACTGAATTTCCGAAAAGCAAGCCGATCCGACAAAAGTTTTGTCGTAAGCGCTTTCGACAGTGCCGATCAAGGTTCATTGAGATTCAGCTCACGTCGGCCTCAACTGAATGTCGATGCAGCTCAGGCCGGGCGGCGCAGGCCGTTGCGGGCCTGGTCGAGGCGCACCGGCTGGTCGGGTATGGTGACGGCGAAGGTGGTGCGGCCGCCGATCGATTCGACCAGTTCGACCGTGCCGCCATGGGCGCGGATCAGTTCGTGGGCGATCGCGAGGCCAAGGCCGGTGCCGCCACTGCGGGCCGAGCCGCGAAACGCCGCGAACAGGTTTTCGCGCGCCTTCGCCGGCAGGCCGGGGCCGGTGTCGGTGACGACGATGCGGCTGACGCTGCCCAGGCGCACGGCCGACACGGCGAGCCGGCGCACCAGCGCGCTCTCGGTGTCCGCCGCCATCGCCTGGACGGCGTTGCGGCACAGATTGGTGAGCACGCGAAACAGCTGGTCGGAATCGGCATCGACCTCAAAGGAAAGCTCGACGGCATTGACGAATTCGATGCCGTCCTCGATGTCGAGCAGGCCGTGGACGTCGTCGACCAGCTGGCGCAGCCGCAAACGCCGGCGCGAGGGCGCCGGCTCCTGGGTGCGGCCATAGTGAAGCACGCCTTCGGAGTAGGAGACGGCGCGGTCGAGCGCGCGCAACAGCTTCGGCGCGAAGGCCTGCACGGTCGGGTCCTTGACCAGGCGCAACCGGTCCGACATCAGCTGCGCCGAGGCCAGGATGTTGCGCATGTCGTGGTTGATCTTGGAGACGGCCAGCCCAAGATCGGCCAGATGCTTCTGCTCCGACAGCATTTTTTGCAGCCGCTCCTGCATCTGCGACAGTTCGCGCTCGGCAACGCCGATCTCGTCGGCGCGGGCCGCCGGATGGATGATGCGCCCGGGGTCGTCCGGCGCCTCGGAGAAGGACAGCATCGAGCGCGTCATGGTGCGGATCGGGCCGATCATGATCAGGTCGATCGCGGCATAGACCAGCATGGCGGTGAACAGCGAGATCAGCAGCGAGACGAAGGCGACGTTGCGCGAATAGCGCAGCATGGCGTTGCGCAAGGAGTAATCGGGCATGATGAGCTCGAATTCCTTGTCGCTGTCGCCGACCGGCCCGAAAACCCTGAGCATCCGCTTGCCGCCGAAGAACAGCGTGTCCAGCGCCCCGGTCATGCCCTTGATCATGCCGACATTGGCGATGTCGATATGTTCGTCGACCTGCGGCGGCATCTCGGCCACCACCAGAAGCCGCGACACACCGCCGTCGCGCACCGCGATCGCCTTGGCGCCGATCGCCATCAGCACATCGTTCTGGGCGGTGCGGGAGAGCGAATTGGGCTCGCCCTGCACCAGCACGATCGACACGGCGGCGGCGGTGCTCAGCCGTTCCTTCAGCCAGCTCAGACGGTAGCTGGCGATCCAGGGCAGGAAAATGAGGACTTCGGCGAGAAGCACGAAGACGATGGTAAGCAGCAGCAGTTTTGTCGACAGGCCGCGCGCCAGGGGTACCGAACGACGGGATGCCGAATTGCCGGGAATGGGGCGCACGGTCGCCGGGCTGGCCTCGGTTTTGGCCGGGCCGGTCCCTTCATCCGCTGAGGCAACTTCGCTCATTAAGGCCTGTCTTCACAAACGCTTGAACGGGTGAGATTAGGCGATTGCGGCTTTTTTGCCAATTTCACCGTTGGTTGGACGATAGAGCCAGCAAAAAAATCGCGACGAACTCATAGTTCGCGCCGGATTGACTCCCAAAACCCTTCTTTCTATAAGCCGCTCACGCTCGGGCCATTCGTCCCGGCGCGGTTTCGATCGCGCCAATACCGGCCCGGCAAAGCTCCTGTTACACAGTGACAGATTCAAGAAGGGCCGCACCCCGCGGTATTAAAACAAATGAAGCGTACCTACCAACCGTCCAAACTCGTCCGCAAGCGCCGGCACGGTTTCCGTGCTCGCATGGCCACCAAGGGTGGTCGCGGCGTCGTCGCAGCTCGCCGCAACCGCGGCCGCAAGCGGCTCAGCGCCTGAACGGAAGACGAGATCGTTGCCCGCAACCGGCAAGCCAGTGGGACCAAACCCCAAGCGGCTTCTGAAACGTGCGGAATTCCTGGCCGTCCGCCGCGGTGAAAAGCGGCGCGGGCGGCTTTTTCTCGTTGAAGTTCTCGACCGCAATGACGGCCTGTCGCCGCGTGTCGGCTTCACCGTAACCAAGAAGGTCGGCAATGCGGTTGTGCGCAACCGCGTCAGGCGGCGGCTGAAAGAAGCCGTGCGTACGCATGCCGCAAGTGACATGGCGCCCGGCAATGACTATGTCATCGTCGGGCGTGAAGACGTGCTTACCATCCCGTTTGGCCAGTTGAAGGCCGAACTCTCCCGCCGTCTGCGCGGAACACGATAGGCCAAGGGCTTTCGATGGAAAACAACCGGAACTTCTTCATCACCATCGCTTTGTCGGTGCTGATCCTGTCGCTGTGGCAATATTTTTACGTGATGCCGCGCAGCGAGGCCCAGCGCGAGGCGGCCCGCATCGAAGAGCAGCGCGTGGCGGAGCAGAAGAAGGCGGCCGAGGGAGCAAAGCCGGGCGACGTGACGACGCCGGGAGCGACTGCGCCTGGCGCCATTCCGAACGCTCCTGGCGGCGACGTTGTCAGCCCCGCCAGCCGCGAGCAGGCGCTGGCGGCGACGAGCCGCGTCAAGATCGATACGCCGAGCCTGTCTGGCTCGATCAACCTCACCGGCGGCCGCCTCGACGACCTCAAGCTCAAGCACTACACCGAGACGGTCGACAAGACATCCCCGCAGATCCAGTTGCTCAACCCGCAGGCGCTGCCCACCGGCTACTATGCCGAGACCGGCTTCGTCGGCAACGAAGCTACGGGCATGGTGCCAGGTCCGGAGACTGTCTGGACCGCCGACGGCAATGCGACGCTGACGCCGGCGACGCCGGTGACGCTGACCTTCACCAACGACAAGGGCCTGACCTTCAAGCGCACGATTTCCGTCGACGGCGACTACATGTTCACCGTTTCCGACACCGTGCAGAATTCGGGTGCGGCCTCCGTCACCCTGTCGAATTACGGTCGCGTCACCCGCTTCGACAAGCCGCTCGTCGCCAGCACCTATGTGCTGCATGAAGGCTTGATCGGCGTCACCGGCACCGAAGGCCTGCAGGAGCACAAATACGCGGATATCGAATCGAAAAAGCAGTATACGCCCAGCAAATCGACCGATGGCTGGCTGGGCATCACCGACAAATATTGGGCGGTGACGCTGGTGCCGAGCGAGAAGCAGCCGTTCCAGCCGCGCTATGGCTATTTCGAGGATGGCCGCCACCGCTACCAGTCCGACTTCCTGACCGACCCGATCACGATTGCCGCCGGCCAGTCGGCGACGGTGGAGACCGAGATCTTCGCCGGCGCCAAGGAAGTCAACAAGATCAACGCCTATGCCCAGGACCGCAATATCAGGCTGTTCGACCGGCTGATCGATTGGGGGTGGTTCATCTGGATCACCAAGCCGATGTTCTGGCTGATCGACACGCTGTACAAATTCTTCGGCAATTTCGGCCTGGCCATCCTTGCCACCACCGTCGTCGTCAAGACCCTGTTCTTCCCGCTCGCCAACAAATCCTACGCGTCGATGGCGAACATGAAGAAGGTGCAGCCCAAGATGCTCGAGATCCGCGAGAAATACGCGGACGACAAGATGAAGCAGCAACAGGCGATGATGGAGCTGTACAAGACCGAGAAGATCAATCCGCTCGCCGGCTGCTGGCCGGTGGCGTTGCAGATCCCGGTGTTCTTCGCGCTCTACAAGGTGCTCTACATCACCATCGAGATGCGGCACGCGCCGTTCTTCGGCTGGATCCAGGATTTGGCGGCGCCGGATCCGACCTCGCTGTTCAACCTGTTCGGCCTGATCCCGATCACGCTGCCGCATATGCTGATGATCGGCGTGTGGCCGCTGATCATGGGCGTCACCATGTTCCTGCAGATGCGCATGAACCCGACGCCGCCGGACCCGACACAGGCCGCGATCTTCACCTGGATGCCGGTCATCTTCACCTTCATGATGGCGGGCTTTCCGGCCGGCCTGGTCATCTACTGGGCGTGGAACAACACGCTTTCGATCTTGCAGCAGGGCGTGATCATGAAGCGCCAGGGTGCCAGGATCGAACTCTGGGACAATCTGACGGCACTGTTCAAAAAGAAACCGTCGCCGGCGGAGTAGCCGGCACCCCCTTTTGCCAATTCGGAAAAGCCCCGGTCAGTTCGCTGTCCGGGGCTTTTTTATTGGGGCAGAGCGCATCGCGCGAGGCGCGACGCATCAGGTGGCGATGTTGGCATGGTTGATCTGCACATTCTGCGTCAAAAGCGCGGTGACGACCGAGATGCCGACGCTGGAGCCAAAATGGCGCATCCGATCGCGATCTGCCGCGGCACGAAGTGACCCTTGAAGCCCTGCGGGGCTCGCTCATCGGGCGATTGGTGCTATAGGGCGGATCACGCTATTTTGGACGGCGCGCGAGCGTTGCGCCTGCACCGGCTGCCACCCTTCGACGGATCTCGCCATGGACGGACCCAACCCAGACATCAAGCACCCGATCCCGATGCACACCCGCGTCGGCTTCCTGAAGCCGCTGGTGACCGCACCGAACATCGAGATCGGCGACTTCACCTATTACGACGATCCGGACGGGCCGGACAAATTCGCCGAGCGGTGCGTGTTGCATCATTATCCGTTCATCGGCGACAAGCTCATCATCGGCAAGTTCTGCGCAATTGCCGAGGGCTCGCGCTTCATCATGAACGGCGCCAACCATGCGATGTCCGGTTTCTCGACCTACCCGTTCAACATTTTCGGCCATGGCTGGGAACACGGCTTCGACCCGCAGACGTGGTCTCAGGAAGTGCGCGGCGACACGGTGGTCGGCAATGATGTATGGATCGGCATGGATGCGGTGATCATGCCCGGCGTTAGCGTCGGCCATGGCGCCATCGTGGCGGCGAAATCGGTGGTAACGCACGACGTGCCGGCCTATGCGATCGTCGCCGGCAATGCGGCAAAGGTGGTGAAGATGCGTTTCGACGACAGGACGGTGCGGCGGCTGCTTGCGGTGGCGTGGTGGAACTGGCCGGTGGACAAGATCAGCCGCAATCTTAACGCCATCCGGGGCGCCGATATTTCTGTACTGGAGGCAGCGGTTTGAACGCTTTGGGCAACACGGTTATCGGCGTCGAGCTGTTCACCAAAGGGTGGATCTTCATCCGTGGTGTGCCGGCGATGAAATTCCTGCCGCCGGAAGGACCGCCGGAGATCGCTTTCGCCGGCCGTTCGAATGTCGGCAAATCGTCGCTGATCAACGCGCTGGTCGGCCACAACGGGCTGGCGCGCACCTCCAATACGCCGGGGCGCACGCAAGAGCTCAACTATTTCGTACCGGGCGGGTTTTCCGGCGAGGGTACCGACCTGCCGCCAATGGCGCTGGTCGACATGCCGGGCTACGGCTATGCCAGCGCGCCGAAGGAAAAGGTCGATGACTGGACCAAGCTGGTCTTCGATTATCTCAAGGGCCGAGTGACGCTGAAGCGGGTTTATGTGCTGATCGATTCCCGCCACGGCATCAAGGCCAAGGACGACGAGGTGCTGTCGCTGCTCGACAAGGCGGCAGTGTCCTACCAGATCGTGCTGACCAAGACCGACAAGATCAAGGCCGCCGGGGTGCCGCGGCTGATCGAAGAGACGCTTGCGAAGATCAAGAAGCGGCCGGCGGCATTTCCGTTCGTTCTGGCGACGTCCTCGGAAAAGAATGAAGGGCTGGACGAGCTGCGCGCGGCGATCGTGCTGGCCGCCAATGGCGGCTAGGCTTTTGCCGACAGGATAGCCTTCGCCTCCAGCGCGATCATCTGATGGCTTTCCTCCTCGGCAAGCTTTTCAGTGCCGTAGTACTTCAGGAACATGCCGACGCCTGACCGCACGATGTGCTCGATCTCATCCTGGCCCGGCGCCTTGGTGCGATAGGCGAAGATGCACTGGCGAAACAGGCCGGCCAGGCACAATTCGGTGAACTGATAGGCGGCAAGATCGACGTCGTCGATCTTGAGCAGGCCGCGTTCAATTGCGGCATTGAGGAATTCCGCCATCTTGTCGTGGCCGCGTTTGGGGCCGCGTTCGTAAAAGCGCGCGCCCATGTCGGGTATCCTGTCGGAGGCGCCGATGACGGTGCGCTGCGCCTGGATGACCTTGGCCGAGGTGATCTTCATCGACAGAACCTTGCCGAACTTTACCATCGTCTCACGCAGATTGTCGGTGCGCTCGAGCACGTCATACATATTCTTGAAGATGGTGCCGCGCTCTTCCTCGATCAGCGCCTCGAACAGCTCTTCCTTGTTGGCGAAGTAGACATAGATCGTGCCCTTGGAGACACCGGCTTCGCGGGTGATGTCGTTCATCGACGCGGCTTCGAAGCCCTTGTCGATGAAGACGCGGCGCGCGCCGTCGATGATCTGGCCACGCTTGACCGGATCCTGGCCCGCGGCAGGGCGGCCGCGACGCAGCACCTCATCGCACGGATCATTTTCGACGTCTGCTAACGTGTCGGCCATCAAAGTCACACCTCGCAAATATTTCGAACCAAGCGGTTCGATTGCTCTTGATATGGGCCTACTTTAGCGCTATGTCAACGCCCGGATCGAACCGAACGGTTCAGTATAACAGATTTTTCTCACGTAGCGACAGCAGGCGAAATATCATGTCTTCGAACACACCTACCACGACCGCCGAAGTCAGGCCTTTCCCCAACGCCAAGGTCTCGCCGTCGATTGAAGCGCCGGAAGCGCCTCCCAAACCTGCCGCCGAGGTTCTGGCTGAAGCACCGGCCAAGAAGAAGCGGTCGACGCGCTCGTTCATGCTGCCGATCGTAGGGCTGGCGTTGCTCGGCGCCGGCGCCTGGTATGGCTACAACTACTGGACAGACGGCCGGTTCCTGATCACGACCGATGACGCCTATGTCCAGGCCGACATGTCGTTCGTATCGCCGAAGATTTCCGGCTATGTCGATAAGGTCGATGTCTCGGAAAACCAGCAGGTCAAGGCCGGCGATCCGCTGCTGACGATCGATGACGGCGACTACAGGATCGCTGTCGCCCAGGCCGAGGCGCAGATCGCCACGCTGGCCAAGACGCTCGACCGTATCGACGCGCAGACCAAGGCAGCCCAGGCCTCGCTGCAGCAGGCGCAGGCACAGAAGGTCGCCGACCAGGCGGCCGCCGACAATGCCGGGCGTGCCCAGCAGCGCGCAGCCCAGCTGGTCAAGACGCATGTCGGCACGCAGGCGCAGCTCGACGACGCCCAGACCGCTCTCGACCAGGCCAATGCCGCCCTTGTCGGCGCCGATGCGCAGATCGCCGCCGCACAGGCCAATATCGGCGTGTACGAGGCGCAGCGCGCCGAATCCGCCAGCACGCTGGCTTCGCTGCAGCTGAACCGCGACAAGGCCGCTCGCGATCTGTCCTTCACCGTGCTCAAGGCGCCTTATGACGGCGTGGTCGGCAACCGTTCGGTCGAGCAGGGCGATCTCGTCAGCCCCGGCCAGAAGCTCGCCGTCGTGGTGCCGATGGACAAGCTCTACATCGTGGCCAACTTCAAGGAGACGCAGCTGGCCAAGCTGGTGCCGGGCGAGAAGGTCCGGATCTCGGTCGACGCTACGGACGGCCATGATTTCGAAGGCACGGTGTCGTCGCTGGCGCCGGCTTCGGGTGCGGTGTTCTCGCTGCTGCCGCCGGAAAACGCCACCGGCAACTTCACCAAGGTGGTGCAGCGCATCCCGGTTCGCATCGAGGTGCCGGCGGATGTGCTGAAGGCAGGCAGGCTGCGCGCCGGCCTCAGCGTCATCGTCGCCGTCGACAGCCGCACGGCTCCGGCCACGGCGAACTGAGCGACAGCCAAGGGGTATAAGGCCATGGCGACCGCAACAATCACCGCAGGAGCGGCACCTGCCATGCCGGCGGTGCCCGAGACCATCTCGACGCGCCGCCTCATCGCCTTTCTGGCGATGGTGTTCGGCATGTTCATGGCGATCCTCGACATCCAGATCGTCTCGGCCTCGCTGTCCGAGATCCAGGCCGGCCTGAGCGCCAGCTCCGACGAAATCCCGTGGGTGCAGACCGCCTATCTGATTGCCGAGGTGGTGATGATCCCGCTGTCGGGCTTCCTCAGCCGGATGCTGTCGACGCGCGTGCTGTTTGCCGGTGCGGCGGCCGGCTTCACGGCGGCGAGCGCGCTGGCCGCCACCGCCACCAACATCGACCAGATGATCGTCTACCGCGCCATCCAGGGCTTTATCGGCGGCGGCATGATCCCCAGCGTCTTCGCAGCCGCCTTCACCATCTTCCCGCCGTCGCGCCGCGCCATGGTGTCGCCGATGATCGGCCTGGTGGCGACGCTGGCGCCGACCATCGGCCCGACGGTCGGCGGCTATATCAGCCATGCCATGTCCTGGCACTGGCTGTTCCTGATCAATGTCATTCCAGGCATCATGGTGACGGTTGCAGCCTGGACGCTGATCGATTTCGACAAGCCCAATCTCGGCCTGTTCAGCAAGTTCGACTGGTGGGGTCTTGCCGGCATGGCGGCTTTCCTCGGCTGTATGGAATATGTGCTCGAGGAAGGTCCTAACCATGACTGGCTGCAGGAACAGGCCGTCTTCATCTGCGCCATCGTCATGGTTGTCGGCGCGGCGCTGTTCTTCTGGCGCGCCTTCACCGCCGAGGAGCCAATCGTCGATCTGAGAGCCTTCACCAACGTCAATTTCGCCTTCGGCTCGCTGTTTTCCTTCGTCATCGGCATCGGCCTCTATGGCCTGACCTATCTCTATCCGGTCTACCTCGGACGTATCCGCGGCTACGATTCCTTGATGATCGGCGAAGCGCTGTTCGTCAGCGGCCTGGCGATGTTTGTCACTGCGCCCATCTCCGGCTTCCTGTCGAGCAAGATCGATCTGCGGCTGATGATGATGATCGGCCTGTTCGGTTTCGCTACCGGCACATGGTGGATGACGCATCTGACCGCCGACTGGGATTTCGGGGAATTGCTGATCCCGCAGATCCTGCGCGGCTGTTCGATGATGCTGTGCATGGTGCCAATCAACAACATCGCGCTCGGCACCTTGCCGCCGGACCGGCTGAAGAACGCATCGGGCCTGTTCAACCTGACCCGCAATCTCGGCGGCGCGGTCGGCCTGGCCGTTATCAACACCGTGCTGATCGATCGCAGTGCCTTCCACTACGCAAGGCTGGCCGAGCATGTGGAATGGGGCAGTGCGGCGGCGCAGCAGAAGTTGCAGAACATGACGCTCGACTTCCAGCAGACTCCCGGCCTCGACGCCAACAAGGCGGCGATCTCCAAACTGGCGGGCATGGTCCAGCAGCAGGCCTCGCTGCTGTCGTTCATGGATGTGTTCACCATGCTGACCGTGCTGTTTGCGACCATGGCTCTTTTCACCATGGTCATCTCCAAGCCGGCGCCGCCTGCGGGCGGTGGCGGCGGAGGCCATTGAGCGCGCCGGACCCCCCGCCTGGCGCCCTCATGCATGACCCCGGGAATCACCCCCGATTTCCGGGGTCATGCTTAAGCATCAACCGCTATCGAGCCTCGACGCCGAACTCGGCGGCAGGCGGTCCGAACCATCTGGTCAACGCGTCCGTCAGCCCGGCCGTTTCAGGGCCACCAACCCAGGCCACATAGCCATCGGGCCGGACCAGCACAGCGCCGGGAGCTTCGACCGCCCCCAGCACCGGCAGCTCCCATTGGCCGTCATAGCGGGCGTCGACCGACCGAACGCGATCCCCCCACGGGCCGATGTCGAAAGCGCCGGGCTGACCTAAATTAAGCAGCAGCGGCCGGGCGTCGTGCAAAAGCGCAAAGACCCGCGTCGGGCCGTCGGCGGTGACGAGGTCGAGATCCGGCATGCGACGCCCCAGCAGCGGATGCCCCTCGCCAAGGTCGTAGTGAATATCCAGACCGGACATCACGCCGGCAAAACGCTTCCGCGGCTCCGCCATGGCGAGCAGCTCGGACATTGTATCGCGCAGCGCCTTGGTGCGCTCGTCTTCGCGACGGAGCACGACCGACGACATCGTGTTCTGCAACACGCGCGCGGCAACCGGGTGGCGCTCTGCCTGATAGGTGTCGAGCAGGCTTTCCGGCGCTGTTTTCCTGATCACCTGGGCAAGCTTCCAACCCAGATTGACCGCGTCCTGCACACCGGTCTGCAGGCCCTGTCCGCCGTCCGGCGGATGCACATGCGCGGCGTCGCCGGCGAGCAGCACCCGGCCCTTGCGGTAGGACGCTGCCTGCCGGGTCATGTCGGTGAACCGCGACAGCGATGTCGGATTGTGAACGCCATAATCGCTGCCGTAGACGGCAATGAGCGCCTCGCTGAGATCGCGCAAAGTGGGCTCGCCGCCAGCCCCGATTTCGCGTTCGGTCACCAGCACCCGAACCGTCCCGTCTTCCAGTCTGCTGAGACCGTGAATGCCGATGGCGTCGCGGTGGATACCCCATTGCGGCTCTTCCGATAGTTCGACCTCGGCGATCAGATTGCTGGTCGTCGGATTCGAACCCGGGAATTCTATCCCGGCCGTCTTGCGCACGAGGCTTCTGCCGCCGTCGCAGCCGACGAGATAGTCGGCACGCAGCGAGCGGCTATCGCTCAGCGCGACATCGACGCCAGTGTCGTCCTGCACGAACCCCGTCACCTCGCGGCCACGATAGACCGTGACGCCGCGCTCATCGACCCAGTCGGCAAGGATGCGCTCTATGTGTTTTTGCCAGAGCGCCAGCCCGTAATTGTGGCGGGTGGGGAAGTCGCTGATGTCAAGCGAAACGCCGGCGAAACCCGCCACCTGGGCGGTCTGGCCCTGCGACAGGAACCGCTCGGCAATGCCGCGCTGGTCGAAGATCTCGATGGTGCGCGCATGCAGGCCGCCCGAGCGCGCGCCCGCGAGATTCTGGCTCTCGCGCCGCTCGACGATGGCGACATCGATGCCGGCCAAAGATAGCTCGCCGGCCAGCATCAACCCGGTCGGGCCGCCGCCGGCGATCACCACTTGATGGGAGATTTGCAGCCGGTCCGCATCAACGCGACCGCTCGATTTGGGCTCATTTTGGCGAGCCCGCTTTTCGTTTCTTTGCATAGGTTTCAGCCCTCTCAATCAGGGCTGCGCAATCTATGCACAAAAAACCATTTGCCAATTCTTGATTTTAAGTGTTTTGGCCCCATTTCAGGGGTAGGAGGCGGTCTTCACACCGCCACCCCAAATTCCCGACATCACCAACAGACGCCGCTTTCAGCCGCGTGCGCAGCCGCTTCGTGCTCGCGCTGATGCGCGATCAGGCAGCGGCTGGCTTGAAGGTCAGCGCGACACCGTTGATGCAGTGGCGCAGGCCGGTCGGCGCCGGGCCGTCATCGAAGACATGGCCGAGATGGCCGCCGCAGCGGCGGCAGTGGACCTCGGTGCGGGTCATGCCGAGCGAACGGTCAGTGGTCTTGCCGACGCTATTGGCGATCTCCTGCCAGAAGCTCGGCCAGCCGGTGCCGGAGTCGAACTTGGTCTCAGAGGAATAGACCGGCAGGTCGCAGCCGGCGCAGGCGAAAATGCCCTTGCGATGCTCGTTGAGCAGCGGGCTGGTGCCGGGATATTCGGTACCTTCCTTGCGCAGCACGTTGAAGGCTTCATCCGACAGGATGGCGTGCCACTCGGCCTCGGTCTTGGTGACCTCGAAGGTTTCGGCGGCCGTGGCCGGCTGAGGTCCGCCCATGCGCATCGATGCCACGGCGCCGGCAATGGCTGCGATGGCAGCGCCGCTTAGAAGTAAATCACGACGGTTCATGGCAGAAATCCTCCTGCAGGTTGTTTTGCCAAATTTTGGCCGCCACGGCAAAATCAAAAAGCCGGTGACGGTTGCCCTGCATACGAACGCTCCACACCGGCTCCGCGCTTGCTGCGGACGGGATGGAGCGCTCGGTCGTTTGCACGGCCCGCGAGGGGGCAGGGGCCGCGCAATCTGCAGGGAGCTTACCGCCTGTTCGTTGGCGGCAAGGCCTTTGTTACATCTTCGGCAGCAGGACCTTGTCGATGACATGGATGACGCCATTCGACTGCTCGACATCGGCGATCGTCACATTGGCGACATTGCCGTTCTCGTCGGTAACGGTGACCTTGCCGCCATCGGCCTTCAGCGTCAGCTCGCAGCCGCCGGCGGTCTTGACCTTGTGTGCGCCGCCATCGGCCTTGGCCATTGCGGCGACATCCGCGCCCATCGCCTTGGCGCCGATGACATGGCAGGTCAGGATCTTGGTGAGCTTGTCCTTGTTCTCGGGCTTGAGCAGCGTCTCGACCGTGCCTGCCGGAAGTGCCGCGAAGGCCTCATTGGTCGGTGCAAAGACGGTGAACGGGCCAGCGCCCTGCAGCGTTTCGACCAGGCCTGCAGCCTTGACGGCGGCGACCAGCGTGGTGTGGTCCTTCGAATTGACGGCGTTCTCGACGATGTTCTTGTCGGCGAACATGGCGGCGCCGCCAACCATCGGATTTTCAGCATAGGCGACGGTTGCAAGGACGGATGCGGCAATCGTACCGGCGAGCAAAAGGGTGGCGAATCTACGCATAGTGATCGGACTCCTCGGGTTATTGTTTCCTCTTTCGGGAACATGAGGAGATACGGAATAGAGCTGCTTGAGTTTCCGTTCGGAGCGAAAATTTATTCTTTATTTTGTCGGCGAATTAAATTTCGGGAGGTCGGACTTCTAATTCACAGCGGCACGAATAAAACGAAAACAGCGGAAGATAAACTTCCGCTGTTCTTCGTACTACGCCCTGACCTTGAACTCTATCAGATGCCCTTCAGATCGCCCGCGGCAACCACCGGTCCGGTCGGCTGGCCGGTCGGCGAACCGCCCGTCGGCTCCACGCTGACGGCAAGCACGGCGCCTTGCGCCAGCTTCTGCTGTACGGCCGGAGTAACCGGAATATGCGTGACCTGGCCGGCGGGAATGATGCCCATCGAGACCGGCGCATTCTTGCCTTCGATCATCCACAGCTCGAAGTCCTTGCCGGCGCCGCGTTCACCCGAAACCAGCGACAGGCCGACATCGCGGCGTCCGGCGTCGTAGACGACGAGGTATTTGACGTCGCTGCCATCGGCGGCAAGCGAGGCGACCAGGCGCTCCTGCGGCACGACGACCGGCGTCCTGACGTAAGGGACGGCGACATAGAGCACCAGGGCGGCGAGAGCCGCTGCGGTGAGGCCGCGCCAGAAGGCAAGGCTGGACCAGAGACTGCCGCTCGGCGCCGTCGTCGACGCTGCAGTGGAGGAGAACAGCCGGCGATCGATGGCCGGCTTGATGGTGGCCGGCGGCTCCACTTCCGCATAGGCGGCGCCGATCGGCGACAGGTTCACTTCCCAGGAATCGACGAGACGGGCAAAGCCGGTCTCCGCGTCGATGCGTCCGGAGGCTATCTGGCGTTCATCCGCCGGCAGCACACCGAGAACGTATTCGGCTGCGAGCAGGTCGTCGCCTCCACGTTCCGGTCCATTTTCTTCTGCCAGGGTCATCTTTCCAGACATTCTCTAAGTTTCAACAGGCTGCGCCGCAGCCATGTCCGCATCGTGTTGAGCGGAACCTTGTGACGTTCCGCCAGCTCGGCGTAACTCTCGCCGTTCAAATAAGCACCCCGGACGGCCTGTGCCCGGTCTTGTTCCAATTCTTCGAGGCACTGATAGATGCGCTCGGACTCACCGCCAGCCACAACCATAGCCTCTGGCCCCGGACCGGGGTCAGCCACGTCGAGCGCGGCATCGATATCGGCAGCAGGCTTGCGTCGCGATCGGATGCGATCAATCGCATGATTGCGCGCTATGGCCACCAGCCAGGAGATTGGGCTGAGATCAGAAACAGCGAAACGATCCGCCTTCGTCCACACTTTGACGAAGACCTCTTGCAGCGCTTCTTCCGCATCTCCGCGATCCTTCAATACACGAAGGCACACGCCGAAAAGTTTCGCGCTGGTTTGTCGGTAAAGCAGATCGAACGCAGTCCGGTCCTTCATCGAGGTCCGGACAATCAGGGTTGAGATATCCTGCGGCGTCATGCACATAAGCTAAGCGATTGCGATTTATTTGCAAAGGCAGAAATGTTGTTCTCCACGCAAACGTTGTCAGCGCCTCGCCGCCAGTAATCGTCGGTCGGTTGCCAAGGAAACAGGCTGTCGTTAGCCTCCCGCAGAAAGGGGAACGGCAATGTCGGTCGAACGGATGCTGTGGGATAACGATGCAACCGGCCTGGCAGAGCTGGTGCACAAGGGTGAAGTCTCGCCACAAGACCTTGTCGATGCAGCGATTGCCCGCGCCGAAGCCACTCGCCCCGACATCAACGCCATCGCCGAGCCGCTTTACGATGCGGCGCGGACGCGGGCGAAAGCGATAGACCGCACGCTGCCTCTGGCCGGCGTGCCGTTTGCGCTGAAGGATCTCGGCATCGCCAGCAAGGGCGTGCCGACCCATAGCGGCAGCCGCATTCCTCCCTTCACGGCCGACTTCAACTCGGTGATGACCGAACGCTATCTCGCCGCCGGCCTCATTCCGATCGCCACCAGCACCTCGCCCGAACAGGGGCTGCGGCTGATGACGGAGTCGGCCGCCTTCGGCATCACCCGCAATCCGTGGAACATCGGCCACACCAGCGGCGGCTCCTCCGGCGGTGCGGCAGCGCTGGTAGCGGCCGGTGTGGTGCCGGCAGCACATGCCGCCGATGGCGGCGGTTCCATACGGGTGCCGGCGGCCTGTTCCGGGCTGGTTGGCCTGAAGACCTCGCGCGGCCGCGTGCCACAGACACCGCTGATCAGCGAAGCCTGGTACGGCATGGTGGTCGACCATGCGCTGACCCGCTCGGTGCGCGACAGCGCGCTGCTGCTCGACCTGACGCATGGGCCCGACCCGCTGGCGCCCTATGCCGCACCGGCGCCGAAAGGTAGCTTTGCCGCCGCCGCGGCGCGCGATCCGGGCAAGCTCAAACTCGCCGTCTATCGGAAGTCGCCGCTCGGCCTGCCGATATCGGCCGAGACGCTTGCCGCGCTGGATATGGCGGTGGCACTGGCGCGCGACGGCGGCCACACGGTCGAAGAGATCGACCTGCTTTATATCGATCGCGATTTCATGGCCGATTTCGCAAAAACCGTCGCCTCGGCGGTGGCCGGCACGATGCGCGGCGAAGCGCTGCGTGTCGGCCGCCCGGTCCTGGGCGACCTCGAACGCGCCACGCGGATCATCGCGCGCTTCGGCGAGATCGCCTCGGCCGGCGAGATCTATGCCGGCTTGCAGCGGCTCAATGCGACATCGCGCCGGCTGATCGCTGACACCGCCCAATATGACGCCGTGCTGATGCCGATCATTGCGCATCCGCCGCTCGCTTGCGGCGCCATGGACCCGAAAGGCGCCGACGAGCTCATCGAAAACCTGCTCGACAAACTGCATCTCACCCGTCTCTTGAAGATCAAATCCTTGTTTGGGCAATTGATGGACAAGAGCCTGTGGTTCACCCACTGGCCGGCGATCCAGAATGTCAGCGGGCAGCCGTCGATCGCGCTGCCCGTCCATGTCACCGATGCCGGCTTGCCGCTCGGCATCCAGGCCGTCGGCCGCCCCGGCGATGAGGAAACGCTTTTGTCGCTCGCCGCGCAGATGGAAAAGATTTCGGGCTGGCTGACGCGACGGGCGCCGCTGAAGATGCCAAGCTAGATTTCTGATTTCATCATTGTGACAGCAAAGCCGTTTGCGGCTCGCGCCAATTCCCGCTAAGACGCCGCCGTCCTTACCCCACATCCAGGGAACCACGCCGATGACGGAGATTACCGCCACCGCCGAAATGCAGGCCGACCTGCTTTCGCGAGCCCTGCCCTACATGCAGCGCTATGAGCACAAGACGATCGTGGTGAAATATGGCGGCCACGCCATGGGCGATCTTGAGCTCGGCAAGGCCTTCGCCCGCGACATTGCGCTGTTGAAGCAATCCGGCGTCAATCCGATCGTCGTCCATGGCGGCGGGCCGCAGATCGGCGCCATGCTGGCCAAGATGGGCATCGAATCCAAATTCGAAGGCGGCCTGCGCGTTACCGACCAGAAGACGGTCGAGATCGTCGAGATGGTGCTGGCCGGCTCGATCAACAAGGAGATCGTGGCGCTGATCAACGCCGAAGGCGAATGGGCGATCGGCCTCTGCGGCAAGGACGGCAACATGGTGTTCGCCGAAAAGGCGCGCAAGACCATGATCGATCCGGACTCCAACATCGAGCGTGTGCTCGATCTCGGTTTCGTCGGCGAGCCGGTCGAGGTCGACCGCACGCTGCTCGACCTTTTGGCGCGCTCGGAAATGATCCCGGTGCTGGCGCCGGTGGCGCCCGGCCGCGACGGCCACACCTACAACATCAATGCCGACACCTTTGCGGGCGCCATTGCCGGCGCCTGCCAGGCAACGCGCCTTTTGTTCCTGACCGACGTGCCCGGCGTGCTCGACAAGAACAAGAAGCTGATCGACGAGCTGACGGTGGCCGAAGCCAGGGCGCTGATCAAGGACGGCACGGTGTCGGGCGGCATGATCCCCAAGGTCGAAACCTGCATCGAGGCCATCGAACGTGGCGTCGAAGGCGTCGTCATCCTCAACGGCAAGACGCCGCATGCGGTGCTTCTGGAACTGTTCACCGAACACGGCGCCGGCACGCTGATCGTACCCTGAGGCGCAGTTGGCCGTAGCCAGCCGATCAGGCGGCCAGTCTATCAGGTGGATTGGGGCAGGCGAGCGATGACCTTTATCTCGAAGTCGAAGCCGGCTAACCAATTGACGCCCACCGCGGTCCAGTTGGTATAGGGCGGTTCACCGAACACCTTCAGCCGAACGGCATCGATCGCGGGCCACTGCGCGGCCGGATCGGTGTGGAAGGTGGTCACGTCGACAATATCGTCGAATGTGGCGCCCGCTGCTTTCAACACTGCCGCGAGATTGTCGAAGGCGAGCTGGACCTGACTCTCAAAGACCGGCTCGGGCGACCCGTCCTCGCGGCTGCCGACTTGGCCCGAGACGAACAGAAGGTCGCCTGAGCGGATCGCCGCCGAATAGCGGTTGATCTCGTAGAGAGCCTGCCTGCCGGCAGGGAAGATCGCGTCACGTTTGGTCATTGTCACTCCATTGTCCGGAGCAATTTACATACGCCCCGTCCACCTGAAGTGGGTACATACGTTGCGTATGTCAATGCACATACGTCACGTATATCTGCGGAATGGCCGCAAGCTGGTCAGGCGCCGGGCGAGACCATGACGGCCGCTTCGGCCGGCTTGCGCGGCGGCCGCACCACGACCATCGATTCTTCTTCGGCATCCTGCGGCGCGCCCCAGAATTCGGCCAGCGTCGGCCCGTCCTTCAGGCGGTGGTCGCGGGCCAGAAAACCCCAGACTTCGCGGAACCAGACACGGCGGCCCATTTTCGTGTACCAGCGCATCGAATGGCGCTGTTCGGGATCGGGATGGAACAGGATGCGCGCCAGCGCCTTCGGCCGCGACTGCACCGCGACCTCGATCAGCTTGACCGAGAAGAACAGCATCCACGGCTTCAGCCGGGTCATCTGCAGCACCTGGTGCTTGTAGTCCCACAGTCGCGCGTCGGTCTGGATCACCTTGCGATCCCTGGCGATACGAAAGAACGGCGTCCAGCGGTGCGGCGTGACGTAGAGCGCCTGGATCTGGTCGGGGTCATAGGCAAGCAGCTGGCGAAAGCCGCGCCATAGGTCGCGAAAGGTCTCATCCTCGAAACCGGCCACCCAGGTCGCCATCGACAATATGCCGTGCTGGCGCAAAAGCCGGATTGCCTCGCGGTCGGACGAGGTGCTGCCGCCCTTGCGGATCAATTGAAGCGTCTGTTCGTCGGTGTTTTCCATACCGAGCAGCCAGCGGATGACACCCGCCTTGCGATAGAGATGCAGGATGTCGGCGTCGCGCACGATGTCGTCGGCGCGGGTCGAGCCGACGATCAGCACCGGCACGTTCTCGGCAATCAGCGCGTCGAGAAAGGCGCGCCACGCCTTCTTCGACACGGTCGGGTTCTCGTCGGCCAAATTGATCAGCTCGACGCCATGTTCGCGGTGCAGCCAGGCGATCTCCTGCGCGAATTTCTTGGGATCGCGATGCCGCCAGCGGGTCCAGAAGCCGCGCTGGCCGCAATAGTTGCACAGATGCGGACAGCCCCTCGAAAACTGCATGACCACGGCGCGCTTGCCGCCCCAATAGCTGTAGCGCCGGTGGTCGATCAGCTCCCAGCCGACGCGGTACTCGTCGAGATTGGCGATGGTGCCGGCTGGCCGCGTCGCGAAGGGGCGGCCGAGATCGTCGCGATAAGCGATGCCGGCGACGTCGGCCAGTGGGTGGTGCTTGTCCAGCGCCTCGACAAGGGCTGCGATGGTCGCCTCGCCCTCGCCACGTACGATGAAATCGAAGACATCGCTCGCCGCCAGTATGTCGCGCCAGTGGTAGGTCGGGAACACGCCGCCATAGATCACCAGCGTCGCCGGCTCGAGCGCCTTGACCATACGGGCGATGGCAAGCGCTGTCGGGTGCGCCGAGGTCGAGCCGGAATGACCGATCAGGATGCAATCGGGCTGGCCGCTCAAGGCATCGCGCACCAGCATATCCAGCGGCATCGGCCCGAATTCGGCATCGACCAGCCGCACCTTGTGGCCGGCGTCGATCAGCGGGCCGCCAATTGCCAAAAGGCCCAGCGGCGGCAGATGGTCGTCGGGCACGCGGCTGCCGATGGCGGTGTGCGGCGGATTGATCAGAACGATGTTCATGACGGACCTCTGGCCAAGTTGGTCCGCTGGCGTAGCCGGCATTTCAGTTTCGCAGTTGGGCTCCGTTCAGCAGTTTGCGTGCAGCTTTTCGGGAGAAATGGCGACGCCTAGTCTTATCGCTTGAGGTGGGCGAGCGGCACGTGGCCCGGGCCTTTTATATTCTGCAGCACCAGTTGCGTGTGGACGTCGCGCACGCCCGAAAGCCGCATCAGCCGGTGCATGACGAAGGCGTTGAGTTCGTCGACCGAGGGCACCATCACATGCAGCAGGAAATCGTGATCGCCGGTCATCGTCCAGCAGGACGATACCTCGTCCATGCGCTGCACGGCGGCGATGAAGGTTTCGGGCGAACCGTCGCTGTGGCTGGTGAGCCGCACCTCGATGAACACCTCGACCATCAGGCCGACGGCGCGGCGGCTGAGCACGGCGGCAAAGCCTTTGATGATGCCGGCCTCCTGCAGCGCCTCGAAGCGGCGCGCGCAAGGCGTCGTCGACAGGCCGATCTCCTGCGCCAGTTCGGACACAGGCTTGCGCCCATCGCGCTGCAGCACATCCAGCATCTTGATCTCGAAATCGTCGAATTGAGGCATTTTCACTCCCCTAGGACGGATACTGAGGGAATATTATCGCGAATACCTGTTTTGAGCCATCATCAAAACCGATTTGCCTCACGCTATCGAGTTAGCCTTGCAGCAGTCAGCCGTCGATAATTTGCAGGGAGAAGAACCATGACGACGATGAGCGTTGCCGAGTATGCCCGCGATTGTGCAGCCCAGGGCCTGCGCGGCGACTATTCGGTGTGCCGGTCCGACTTCACCGTGGCGCAAGGCTATGACTACAGCGCCGAGGAACAGGCGGTGTGGCGCACGCTGTGCGACCGCCAGACCAAACTGACGCAGAAGCTGGCGCATCATTCCTATCTCGACGGCGTCGCCACGCTCGGCCTGCTCGACAAGATCCCGGATTTCGGCGCGGTCTCGGACAAGCTGCGCAAGCTGACCGGCTGGGAGATCGTCGCCGTGCCAGGCCTCATTCCGGCCGCGCCCTTCTTCGACCATCTCGCCAACCGGCGCTTCCCGGTGACCAATTGGCTGCGCACCAAGGAAGAGCTCGACTACATCGTCGAGCCCGACATGTTCCATGACTTCTTCGGCCATGTGCCCATCCTGACGCAGCCGGTGTTTGCCGATTTCATGCAGATGTATGGCGAGAAGGCCGAGAGCGTGATTGCGCTGGGCGGCGATGAGATGATCACGCGGCTCTACTGGTACACTGCCGAATACGGCCTGATGCAGGAGAAGGATCAGCCGCTGAAAGCTTTCGGCGCCGGGCTGATGTCATCCTTCACCGAATTGCAGTTCGCCGTCGACGCCGAGGAAGCGCACCATGTGCCTTTCGACCTCGAAACGGTGATGCGCACCGGCTACGAGATCGACAAGTTCCAGCGCGCCTATTTCGTGCTGCCGTCCTTCGACGAGCTGCGCGACGCTTTCCAGACCGCTGATTTCAAGGCGATCGTCGCCCGCCGCAAGGGCCAGCCGGCGCTCGACCCCTCGACTGTGTAGAACGTCCTGAAAACCGCTTGAGGCCCCTCTGAGGGCCTCGCGCCGACAGATCGGAGCGAAACAATCTAGACGGTGATGATCTTGCTGAGATGATCGCCAAGCCGGCAGGCAAGTGCTGTGATCGTCGTCGTCGGGTTGCATTCGCCCGAGGTGCAGAACACCGATGAGCCGCCGACATAGAGGTTGTTCATGCCGTGCACCTTGCAGTTGGCATCAACCACGCTTTTGCTCACATCGGTGCCCATGCGGGTGCCCCCCATATGGTGATGGCCGGCCGTTTCCTCGTTGGTCGGATAGTCTTGGCCATTGGCAATCCAGTCGGCCATGCGCACCCGGCCGAGATCCTTCTGGATGAGCGTCGTGCCGAACAGCCTCAGTCCCTCCAGCAAGGTGCGGCGTTCCAGCTCCGACTTTTTCCAGTGCAGTTCGATGCGCGGCACACCGGCATGGTCGACATCGGTTTTCGACAATTCGATCTGGTTCGAGGCCTTCGGCGCCTGCTCCCAGGTCACATAGAGCTGGGCGGCGCAGCGCAGGTTCAGGCTGAGCTGGTAGGCCACCCATTCGGCGGCCTCAGGCGCGGTGCAGGCAAGATCGGCAATCAGGCTCTTGACGCCCGCATAAGGCGTCTCGATCAAGCGGATGCCGAAATTCATGATCTGCAGGCGCTCCATCGCGGCAAGCGTCGGCGAGAAGAACGCCTCGTTGGTGGCATCGACTTCGAACTCGCTGTAGTCGGTGAGGATGGCGTTGCCGCCTTCAAAAGTCGGATGTTCCATCCAGTAGCGGCCGAGTGCTGTCGCGTTCGGCACAACGCCGCCATTCGAGCGCTGGTTCGACCACAGAAGCAGCCGTGAATTCTCCAGCCCACCGGTGCATGCGATGAAATAATCGGCACCGAAAGCGCCGGCATCCTGGCCGTTCGACCACAGCCTGGCGCCGGTCACGCGCTTGCCATCGCCGGCGAGTTCGGTGGCATAGGTGTTGAGCACGAGCGCGATGTTTTTGCTCTTGTCGAGCTCGTCGGCGAATTTCTCGCCAAAGCGCACCGCTGGGCTTTTGATCAACTGTACCCAGCGTATGTCGTCCGAAATTGGCACATCGGGCCGGAAATCGGGAAGCTCGAGGATGTCGTGGACCTCGGGCAGATAGGGCTCGATGTCGGTCCGGGCGATCGGCCAGCCAGTGTCCGGCGCCCAGGCCTTGGGCTCGAAATCCTGTTTGTCGAGCACGCGGCACCAGCCGGCCCAATGGTTTGAGGAACCGCCCATGAAGCGCAACCGGGTGATGTCGAGATCGAAATAGGGATCGCCGACAGTGGAGCCGCGGTAGAAATCCTGCGATTCGTCGCTGAATTCGCGTGCGCCTGCCTCGAACACCACAACCGGGATGCCGGCGGCGCCAAGCTTCCTGGCTATGGTGATCCCTGCTGGCCCGGAGCCGAGAATGCAGACCTTGGGCTTGAAATCCGTAGCGCGAAACGCGTCATAGCTGTCGAAGATCATGCCAGGTCGCTCCGCTTCAGGATCCAGCCATTGACCACGACGATCTCGTCGAGGTCCGCTTGGGCACTGTCGCTATCGGGCAGCTTGCGAAACAGCTGCAACGCCGGCATCGCAATCAGCGCCTGCACCATGGTGCGGCGCGATATCTTTTTTATGAAGAAACTCATGACACGTCTTTCGATGGGGCTTCGATCCACGCATGGCGTTCCCTGAACGGCACACGTGCCGGCCAGACAGGCCATTTCCGTGCCAAGCCTAGCCTCTAAACGGGTTACAACCGGGTAAACGGTGCGGTTGCGTGGAAACAATGTTAGCAAATCCTTAGCGACCAGGCACGGGACGTTTGCGCCGTGCCTCAGGCCGCTTCGGATATATCCCGGTCGAGGATCGACAGGTTGCGGCCGCGGTGCTTGGCCTCGTAGAGCCGGCGGTCGGCGGCGCGCATCAGGTCCGAAACATTGGCGTCTTCCGCGCAGGTGATGCCGCCGATCGAGACGGTCAGCGGCACCGTGCGCTCGTCTACCGGACGGAAGCGAATCAGCTCGACTTCGCGGCGAATGCGCTCGGCGACCCGCTTGGCTTCGGCCTCCGTCGCACCGACCAGGAAGGCGCCAAACTCCTCGCCACCGATGCGGCCGAGCACGTCGCCGCTGCGCACGCCGCGCTCGATGGCGCTGGCGATCAACAGCAGCGCGTCATCTCCGGTCAGATGGCCGAAACTGTCGTTGATCGACTTGAAATGGTCGGCGTCGATGATCAGCAGCGCACCGCGATCGGATTTGCGCCGCGAGCCATCCAGCGCGGCAAAGAAGCTCTCGCGGTTGAGCATGCCGGTCATGTCGTCGCGGCTCGCCTTCTCCGAGAGACGCCGATGCGCGGCGGCGAGCTGGGCATGTGCGCGGGCAAGGTCGCGATGCGCGCATTTCAGCCTGTCGCTCTGCCAGAAAGTGCTGGCGCAGGCGATCCAGGCGAGCACCAGCGGGCAAACCGTGGATGTCAGCCAGACGGTGCGGTCGACCGTAAAACCCAAGGCGGGAATGATGATCAGTGTCAGCAAAAGCGAGACGGCTACCGAGCCGAACGCGACGGCGGCGGACTTTAAAATTATGCGACTCATCGCTGGCTCCCACTGAACCATCTCTGTGCCAGCAAGCCCTGAAGGGCACCTTTCCGTGATGGTTAAAATTTGAATGGTGAGCCCATTTTTACAACTCTAGATGCATACAGGTTGTGGATAAGTCTGACATCAGAAAGGGGTTCGAACGGCAGATATTTCATGCCATAAGGACGCCATGACCACGCTGCCCGATCCCTCCCGTTTCGCCCATGTCACCGACTGGGTGTTCGACCTCGACAACACGCTTTATCCGCACCATTCGAATCTGTTTTCGCAGATCGACGTCAAGATGACGGCCTATGTCGGAGAATTGCTGACGCTGCCGCGTGACGAGGCGCGCAAGCTGCAGAAAGAGCTCTATCTCGAATACGGCACGACGCTGAACGGGCTGATGACGCGCCACGGCATCGACCCCGACGACTTCCTGGAAAAGGTGCACGACATCGACTATTCGTGGCTGGTGCCGGATCCGGTGCTGGGCACCGCCATCCGCCAGCTTCCCGGCCGCAAGTTCATCTTCACCAATGGCGATCGCAGGCACGCCGAGCGCACCGCGCGCCAGCTCGGCATACTCGATCATTTCGACGACATTTTCGACATTGTCGCCGCCGGGCTGAATCCCAAGCCGGCGCGCCAGACCTACGAGAAGTTTGCCGAACTGCACGCCGTCACCGGCCACAATGCGGTGATGTTCGAGGACCTCGCCCGCAACCTGACGGTGCCGAAATCGCTGGGCATGACCACGGTGCTGATCGTGCCGCGCAATTTCGAACCGACCTTTTCCGAGATATGGGAACGCGATCCGGCCAATGAGGACGACGTCGATTTCGTGACCGACGATCTCGCGGGGTTTCTCACCGCGATTGTGGAGGCGGTAGGGGAAGAGGAATTGGAGAAATGAAGAATTGAGGAACTGAGGAACTGAGGAACTGAGGAACTGAGGAATTGAGGAATTGAGGAATTGAGGAATTGAGGAATTGAGGAATTATCAGGCCCGCTTTTTCTCCAATTCCTCAGTTCTTCAATTCTTCATTTCCCATTTCTTCAATTCTTCAATTCCCATTCCAGCCCCCAGCGCTACTCCCCCAACTTGTAGAACCGGCTGATAATCCCCCACGCCTCATCCGCGGTGTCGACGAAGTCGATGATGTCCTGGTCGCCGGGCGTGATGGTGCCTTGTTCGGCCAGGAAATCGAGGTCGATCGCCTTCTTCCAGAACGCCTTGCCGAACAGGATCACCGGCACGCGTTCCATGCGCCCGGTCTGGATCAGGGTCAGGGTCTCGAAGAACTCGTCCATGGTGCCGAAGCCGCCGGGGAACACGGCCACCGCCTTGGCGCGCATGACGAAATGCATCTTGCGGATGGCGAAATAGTGGAAGTTGAAGCACAGCTCCGGCGTCACATAGGCGTTGGGCGCCTGCTCGTGCGGCAGGACGATGTTGAGGCCGATCGACGGCGCACCGACATCGTCGGCGCCGCGATTGCCCGCCTCCATGACGCCGGGCCCGCCGCCGGTGACGACGACGAATTCGCGGTAGTAGGACGTGGCTGACTGCTGCGAGCAGAGGCGGGCAAATTTGCGCGCCTCCTCGTAATATTTGCTGTTTTCCTCGAGGTTCTTCTTCTGAGTCTCGTTCTTTGCCGCCCAGGCCTCGCCGCCGGGCTCGGGAATGCGCGCGCCGCCAAACAGGATCACCGTCGAGCGGATGCCGCGCTCGGCCAGGATCATTTCCGGCTTCAGCAGTTCCAGTTGCAAGCGCACCGCGCGCAATTCCCTGCGCGTCATGAAGTCGGGATCGTTCCACGCCAGACGATAGGTCTCGGCACGCGTCTGCGGCGTATCCGGGACGCTTTTCGAGCGCTCCAGATCCTCGTCCGAATGCGGCAGCGGCGTCCATCCCGCCTTTTCCATAGGAGTCATATGCTTTACCCGTCCAAATAATTCACTTGCGCCGTCCCGTGACGCAGCCGCGATTGACCCTCCCCATGCCTTCACATAAGCAGGTTCCGCAAAAGTGTCCTGCCGTTTTGCGACAAGAACCTGCTACATGCAAAGACCTGAGCAAACGAAGCATGCCCAGGGTCGGCGCGACTTTCAAAACAGGTTAAGGCGCTGCCCCTTAACAGCTTGGTAATGGAGCGAATTCATGTCGAAGCCCGATCTGGCGAGCCTCGAAAAGACCATCGAAAAGGCCTTCGAGGAGCGCGACACGATTTCGACCGCGACCCGTGGCGAAACACGCGATGCCATCCAGTCGGCGCTCGACCTGCTCGACCGCGGCGCCGTGCGCGTCGCCGAGCGCCAGGATGACGGCAAGTGGCACGTCAACCAATGGCTGAAGAAGGCGGTGCTGCTGTCCTTCCGGCTCTTTCCGATGGAGATCATCAAGGGCGGTCCCGGCCAGGCGGTGTGGTGGGACAAGGTGGCGTCGAAGTTCGACGGCTGGAGCGCCGTCGATTTCGAGCGGGCGGGTTTCCGCGCCGTGCCGCCGGCGATCGTGCGCCGTTCGGCCTATGTCGCGCCGGGTGCGGTGCTGATGCCGTCCTTCGTCAATGTCGGCGCCTATGTCGATTCGGGCACCATGGTCGACACCTGGGCCTCGGTCGGCTCCTGCGCCCAGATCGGCAAGAACGTGCATCTGTCGGGCGGCGTCGGCATTGGCGGCGTGCTTGAGCCGATGCAGGCCGGCCCGACCATCATCGAGGACAATTGCTTCATCGGCGCGCGCTCGGAAGTGGTCGAGGGCTGCATCGTGCGCGAAGGCTCGGTGCTCGGCATGGGCGTCTTCATCGGCCAGTCGACCAAGATCGTCGACCGCGCCACCGGCGAGGTGTTTTATGGCGAGGTGCCGCCGAACTCCGTCGTCGTCGCCGGCTCGATGCCGGGCAAGGCTTTTCCGAACAACGAGCCGGGCCCGGGCCTCTACTGCGCCGTCATCGTCAAGCGGGTCGACGCCAAGACCCGGTCCAAGACCTCAATCAACGAATTGCTGCGCGATTGATCTTTTCTGCAAACGGACGCACCTTCCGCCGGCGCGGCATTCCGTCGCGCTGATTCCGCATGGAGGGGTGACATGGACTGGAAGTATCTGCTGACAAGCTATGAAGGCCGTATCAACCGCGCCAAGTTCTGGGCTTGCGTCGGCGTCATATTCGCCGGCGCTATCGTGGCGATGATCATCGACAACATCATCGGCACGACATTCAACAACATGCCTTACGGTTTCATCTACTTCATATATGTGATCGCCACGCTCTATTCCGTCTTTGCCGTCTACGCCAAGCGCTGGCATGATCGCAACAAGTCGGGCTGGTGGACGCTTATCGCGCTGGTGCCGCTCATCGGAGCGATCTGGCTTATCGTCGAACTCGGCATCCTCGAAGGAAACAAGGGCGCCAACCAATACGGACCGGATCCGCTTGCCTGAAAAAACAGACCTCATTTGGCTTTTCTTCAAAACCTCAGGCCGCGTCAGCCCCAGTGCGTATGCGCTGGCCGGCCTGCTTTTGCTGCTTGCCCAGTTTTTCCCGCTTTACCAGTTAACCAGACTGGAGCCCGGCACCGCAAATAGCCAGGTTTGGGCCACTGTGTTCTGGACCGTGTTGCTGATTTCAACCTGGTCGAGCTTCGCGGTGACGGCAAAGCGCTTCCATGATTTCGGCAAGCCGACCTACTACGCGTTGATCTCTCTCATCATCGGCCCGATTCTTCTTCTCATTCTAGCCTGCTTCAGCAGCGATCCTGGGCCTAATCGCTACGGCCGGCACACCAATGCTCCTTCACAACCCTGAGGGTCGCCCGGATATCTCGCCATGCGCTACCGCACGCTTGATCCGAAACTGATCATCGACACCGCCGAGCGGCTGGAGGAGCGCGTCGCCGAGCGTTTTCCCGAGGCCGGACTGCGCGGCGTCGCCGCCGAACTGGTGTCGCTGTCGCGCGACCTGGCCAAGGCGGCGCAAACGCTCGAAGCGCCGATCTGGTGGCTGCGCGGCGCCATCGTCGCCGCTGTTGCCGCCGGCGCGCTGATCTTCCTGTTCGTCGGCACCATCCTGCCGCTCATCCACATCTCCCAGGCCGACGACGCGGTGCAGTCGGTGCAAGGCATCGAAGCCACGATCAACATGATCATCCTTGCCGTGCTCGGCCTGCTGGCGCTGATCCGCACCGAGGAGCGCATCAAGCGCAAGCGGGTGTTTCGCCAGCTGCATGGGCTGCGATCGCTGATCCATGTCATCGACATGCACCAGCTGACCAAGGATCCGGCAGCTCTTTCGGCCAATTTCAGGCCGACCGCGCACTCGCCGGCGCGCATCACCAATGCCGCGGACCTGGCGCGCTACCTCGATTATTGCTCGGAAATGCTGTCGATCACCGGCAAGATCGCGGCGCTGTTTGCGCAATCGGTCAATGACGACGTGGTCATCGACGGCGTCAACGACATCGAAAACCTGTCGTCCAACCTGTCGCGCAAGATCTGGCAGAAGATCACGCTGATCGAGAACCACCCGGCGGCGCAACCGCTTCCGACGTCGGGCCCGGCGAACAAAACGCCGGCTCCCAGGCGCGCACCAAAGCTGTAAGGCCGTTCTGCAGCGGTGCCGGCGAGGTGCCCTGGCAAGCGCGGGAATATTAGCGCACTCAATATCTAAGCGAATCTTAATCAACTTGGCTCAGCATTCCGGCTAAGACTGTGTCGACCGACACGGAGTGTTCGACTGGCGTACGACGACCCCCTGGCCAATTCCGGCACAGGCGCAGAGCAAAGCCTCGGCGCCAGGCTGTTTGCATGGTTTTCCTCGCCGACAAGACTGGAATCGGACGCGGTCCGTGCACGGCTTCTCGATACCACTTTCGACCGCAAATTCGCCGTCCTGTTCGGCACCGTCAGCGTCCTGATCCTTGCCGTCGGCGCCGCGGTCACCACCCGCGATTGGTGGCCATACGCCTGGATCGCGGCCGACCTGGGCCTTTTCGCAACGCGCGTCCTGTTGATGTGGGCGTGCGAGAAGGCCCGCGGGCGGGGCACGAAAGGCCCTCTGGCGGCTCTCATGGCCGCGGGTGCCACATGGTCCGTCATTTTCGGGCTTGGCTGCTACGGCTGCGTTGCCAGTGGCGACATGGCGCTTGCCGTGCTTGCCGCCCTGAATGTCGCCGGCGTCGTCGGCGTGGTGTCGTCACGCAATGCCGCGACTCCGCGCTACGCCATCTTCGTGATGCTGGCGGTCATCCTGCCTTACTTTGCCGGCGCCTTGTTTTCCCCTGTGCCTGGAATGTTTGTCATCGGCATTCAGATGCCGTTCTTTCTGGCCGGCCTCATCATCGTGCTGCTGCAAAATCATGCCATCAGCGCCCGCTTGATCCGTGCCGAACTCGACAATCGCGAGCTGGCGATCAAGGACGCCCTGACCGGCCTGCCCAACCGCATTTCGCTTCACGAAAAACTGCGCCATATGTGCCGCGATCTCGCCGCGCCGGCCGCCAATGGCGGCAAGCCGTTTGCCGTTCTCAGCATGGATCTGGACGGCTTCAAACTGGTCAATGACCGCTTTGGCCATGCGATCGGCGACGTGCTTTTGTGCAAGGTGGCCGAACGGCTGAAGCGCGCCTTCCGGCAGGACGATACGGTCTTCCGCATCGGCGGCGACGAATTCGTCATCCTTTTGCACGAGACATCCGAGATCGAGGCGACCTATCTGGCAAAACGCGCCATCGAGACGATTTCAGCGCCTTTCGAGCTTGGCCTTGGCCCCGCCATAAGCATTGGGCTGAGCATCGGAAGCGCCTTCGCGCCGGCGGATGGCGGCGACCCCGACACACTTCTCACCAGTTCCGATCACGCCCTTTACGAAGCCAAGCGCAGAGGCAAGGGCCGCTACCGGGCACATGTGCGGGCCAAAGTCTGACGCTCGAGAGCAATTCCAGGAAAAGTGTGAACGGTTTTCCGTCCGGAATTGCGTCGAAACAAAGAGATGGAGCGGCCTATCCGGTGACGGCTTCCGGTGGCAGTCCGGGTGACCCGCGCTTTTCCGTTTCGGCCTGCCGCACCAGCGCGGTGACCTGCTTCAGCAGCGGCGCCGGCGTGCCGGCTTTTTCGGCGAGGCGCAGAACCGCCCCCTGCAGTTCGTCGATCTCGGTCAAGCGGCCGCGCTGGAGATCATCCCACATGGACGAGCGCGCCTGCGGGTCGATGGCCAGCATGCGTCGGGCCAGACGCCTGAACAGCCAGTCCGGCAATCGGAGCAGTTTCGGCAGCAGGCCGGGACGCAAGGCCCCGATCTGCGCCGGCGCAATGCCTGACGTCTTCATCGCGGCCAGCGCCTCGTCGATCTGACCGGCCAGGATTCGCCGCCAGCGGCGGTCGGCAAGCTCCGTTGCCAGCGGCAGGCCGGACAGCGCGACAAGCGCGTTGTTGAGGTTGAGCAGCAGCTTGCCCCACAGCACCGCCTTCATGTCACTGTGGGTTTCGACGCCAAGCCCTTCGACATCGAGGAGTGGGACAAGGCCGCCCTCCTCGATCATCACCTTGCCTTCTGAGGCGCGGTGGACGCGCAGCGGCACTTCGGCTTCCGCCGACTGGACGACATTGAACGGCACCATGCCGGCGAGCACGGTTCGCACGGGGAGCCCGGCGCGCAGCCTGTCGGCATTGCCGACGCCGTTCTGCAGGCTGACCACCGCCGCGTCCGGCCCGGCGTGGGCATCAATCAGCGCCGCCATCTCTTCGGTGGCGCCGCTCTTGACCGTCACCAGGACCACAGCCGCGCCGGCGAGCGCGGTAGCCGGATCGGTGGTGACCGAAAGACCGCCCGGCTCGATGGACCGGTCGCGGCCGTCAAGGTCGGTGACGCGCAATCCACCCTGTCGCAGTGCTGCCTCGATGCGTGGCCGGGCAAGCAACACCACGTCGCGCCCGGCGAGCGCCAGGCAGCCGCCGGCGTAGCAGCCGATGCTGCCGGCGCCGGCGATGACGATCCGTTTTTCTTCGTTTGCCATCCTGTCGGCTCCGCAGCTGTCAGCAACTATACGACATGAAAACCATAATGTCGGCGGTATCGTCGGCCACTGGGCTGGCCCTCATGTCTGGCCGTGACAGGCCCTCAGCTTTCGACTATC
Organism: Hyphomicrobiales bacterium; assembly: GCA_900472295.1. Lineage (GTDB taxonomy): Bacteria > Pseudomonadota > Alphaproteobacteria > Rhizobiales > Rhizobiaceae > Mesorhizobium. The sequence continues at coordinate 120,535 of UCIA01000006.1, forward strand.
GCTTTTGCCATGACGCTGCCGACTGACCCCGCCGCAAACCTTGCCACCCTTATCCGTTGCGCCTCGGTGACACCGGCCGAAGGCGGCGCGCTCGCCGCACTGGAAACGATGCTGAAGCCGCTCGGCTTTTCCGTCGAACGGCCGGTGTTTTCCGAAGACGGCACGCCCGATATCGAGAACCTTTACGCACGGCGCTCCGGCAATGGGCCGCATCTGATGTTTGCCGGCCATACCGACGTGGTGCCGGTCGGTGACGAAGCATCATGGACGCATCCGCCCTTTGCCGCCGAAATCGCCAAGGGCGAGATGTTCGGCCGCGGCGCCGTCGACATGAAGGGCGGCATCGCCTGTTTCATCGCCGCGGTGGCGCGTCATGTCGAGCAGAAGGGCGGCCCGAAAGGCTCGGTCTCGCTGCTGATCACCGGCGACGAAGAGGGACCGGCCATCAACGGCACGACAAAACTGCTCGACTGGGCGGCGGCCAAGGGCGAGAAATGGGACGCGGCCATCGTCGGCGAACCGACCAATCCCGACACGCTGGGCGACATGATCAAGATCGGCCGGCGCGGTTCGATGTCGGGCAGCGTCACCGTCAACGGCCGCCAGGGCCATGTCGCTTATCCGCAGCTTGCCGACAATCCGGTGCGCGGGCTGATGAGTCTTGTCGACGCCTTGCTGTCACCGGTCTTCGACAAGGGGACCAAGGATTTCCAGCCGACCAATCTGGAAGTGACGTCGATCGATGTCGGCAACCCGGCGACCAATGTCATCCCGGCCAAGGCGACCGCGACGTTCAACATCCGCTTCAACGACAGCTGGACGGCCGAGACCGTGCAGGCCGAGATTCACAACCGCCTCGACCAGGCGGCCAAGCGCAAGAAATACCGGACCGGCAAGACGACGCCGGTCGACTATGAGCTGGTCTGGCGCGACCGGCCGAGCCATGTCTTCCTGACGCGCGACGACAAGCTTGTCGACACGCTGCGCGGCTCGATCAAGGCGGCGGTCGGCAAGGAGCCGGCATTGTCCACCTCCGGCGGCACCTCGGACGCCCGTTTCATCAAGGATTTCTGTCCGGTGGTCGAGTTCGGGCTGGTCGGCAAGACCATGCACATGGTCGATGAACGCGTCGCATTGGCCGACCTCGAGACGCTGACCCAGATCTATCAGCGCTTCATCGAAGACTGGTTCGAACAGGGCTGATCATGCTTTCGGCGGACGAAACCTCTTCATCGCTCAACGGCGCCTGGCGGCTGATGCTCGGCAAGGCCGACGGATTGCGCCTGCTTGACCTTTCGGCCGATGGTTTCTGGAATTCCTTCTTCGCCATCGTCGTGGCGGCGCCGGCGATGATCGTCGGCTGGGTCGGCACGGCCAACGAGATCGGCGATCCCAACGCCTTCGCCGGGCGCTTTGGCATGCTGATCCGCCTGGCGACCATCGACCTCAGCTCGTGGTTGCTGCCGCTGGTGGCGCTCGCTCTGGTCGCGTCGCGCGCCGGCATCGGCGACCGCTTTGTCCATTATGTCGTCGCCAGCAACTGGGCGTCGGCGATCACCGCCTGGATCATGCTGCCCGCAGCGCTGATCAGGCTCTTCCTGCCGCCACCCAACGCACTCCCCTCAACGGTGTGGCTGTTGTTGTTTTCGCTGTCACTGGTGCTGACCTGGCGGATGACCAACGCCACGATCGGAAAGGGGCCAGCTGTCGGGGCCGCAGTGTTCGCAGGCATGGTCGCGGCGTCGTTTGCCGTCGTGTTCGGTTTGGTAGCGCTGCTCGGCATCACTGTGCCGGCCACCCCGGCTTAGGATCCGTCCGGATAATCGACACCGATCAGAAAAAGCCCATCCGGCGGCGCCACCTGGCCGCAGGCGGCGCGGTCTTGCGCGTCGAGCGCGGCCTTGAGGTCGGCAGCGGTCCAGCCGCCGTCGCCGACGCGTTTCAGCGACCCGACCATCGAGCGTACCTGATTGTGCAGGAACGAACGCGCCGAAGCCCTGACTTCGATAAGGTCGCCCTGGCGGCTCACATCGAGCCGCTCCAGCGTCCGCAGCGGGCTGTTGGCCTGACACTGGGTCGAGCGGAAGGTGGTAAAGTCATGCCGGCCGAGCAGGACTTTCGCCGCTTCGTGCATGGCGTCGGCATCGAGCCGCTTCGGCACCCACCAGACCTTGCCCTTTTCCATCGCAGCCGGCGCGCGCCGGTTGAGGATGCGGTAGAGATAGTGCCGCCCGGTGGCCGAGAAACGAGCGTCGAAATCGTCGGAGACAAGTGTCGCCTGCAGGACGGCGACATGCGCCCCCGCCGCCTGCAGATGCGCGTTGATGGCGTCGCGCACCTTGTCGTTTGGCCACGCCTTGGCGAGGTCGACATGCGCCACCTGGGCGGTCGCATGCACGCCCGCATCAGTGCGGCCGGCGGCGCGTATCCGCACCGCCTCGCTCGAGAATTTCTCGATCGCCTGCTCTATCGCCTGCTGCACCGAAGGCTGATCCGCCTGGTGCTGCCAGCCGGCGAAGAGGCTGCCGTCATATTCGATATCGAGACGAAAACGCGGCATGGCGATCGACACTCGCCGTTCAGGCGGCGAGTGCGGTAAATGCCTGGGCGTAGACCAGTTTGCCTTTTTCGGGTGCGTCACCCCAGGCCAGCGCCTGCAGCGCGTCGCCCTGGTATTCGCTCTCGAAGTTTTCGGCGCGCGCATGGCTGTAGCCGAAGCGGCCATAATAGGCCGGATCGCCCAGCACAACCGCGAGCGTTTCGCCGGCGTCCTTGAGGCGGATATGCGCCTCGCGGATCAGCGCACCGCCAATGCCCGAGCCGTGGAACGAGGGTTCCACCGCCAGCGGCGCCAGCGCCACGGCTGCAAACTGCTTGCCGCCATTCTGGACAAACAGCCTGGAAAACAGAATGTGTCCGACCACCTGGCCGTCTTCTTCCGCCACCAGTTCAACAACGGCGTCGCCGCCGGTGACCAGCGCATCGACCAGCCCGGCCTCCGCCTGCTGGCCAAATGCGTGTTCCTCGACGAGGCGAATAGCCTCGCGGTCCCGCGGCGTCGCGCCGCGTATCGACATCATGCTCATGAGAACTTCATTCCTTTTTCGATCTTGGCCCCGCGCAGAAACTCCTGCGCGGCGGCAGGCTTTCCGCCCGCCCGTTGAACTTCGACCAGCCTGATTGCGCCTGTTCCGCAGGCGACCGTCAGCCGGTCATCGAGAATTCCTCCCGACTCGCCCAAAACTTCCGAAAGTGCCAAATCTTCGGAAAACGATTGGCCTTCAGAAAGTGTCGAGCGAAGCAGTTTCAGCCGTTCCGTACGGCCGCCAATGTCAATCTCGCACCAGGCGCCGGGGAAAGGCGACAGGCCGCGAATGTGATTGTGGACCTCGCCTGCCGGCCGCGTCCAGTCCACACGCGTCTCCGATTTATCGATTTTCCTGGCGTAGGTCACCCCGTCGGCCGCCTGCAAGGTTGATGCCAGGGTATTTGTCCCCAATCGGGACAGTGCTTCCACCATCAGTGTGGCAGCACTATGCATCAGCCGATCGTGCAGGTCGCCGGCCGTCATATCGGGGTCGATGGCACATTTTTCAACCATTGCCACCGGACCGGTGTCGAGCCCTTCCTCCATGCGCATCACCATCATGCCGGTCTCGGTGTCGCCGGCCATGATGGCGCGCTGGATGGGAGCGGCACCGCGCCAGCGCGGCAAAAGCGAGGCGTGGCCGTTGAGACAGCCGAACCGCGGCGCATCCAGAACAGCCTTCGGCAACAGCAGACCATAGGCGACAACAACGGCGACATCGGCCCGCAAGGCACGGAAAGCGGCCTGCTCGGCCTCGCCTTTCAGTGAGGTCGGCGTGCGCACCTCAATACCCAGCCGCTCGGCCTCTCGCTGCACCGGCGACGACGTCAATTCCAGTCCACGGCGACCGGCAGCGCGCGGCGGCTGGGTGTAGACGGCTGCTATCTCGTGCCCGGCTTGCGCAATCGCGCGCAGCACCGGCACGGAGAATTCAGGCGTACCCATGAAGATGACGCGAAGCGGCATTTTTGTTCCGAGACCTTGTTCTCTACCTGCGCTGTTAAGTCGGCTCAGGCTTCAAACGGGTTTACCCGCTTCAGGTCAAGCCCATCAAAGTCCCTGACATTGCTGGTGGCAAGCGTGGCGTCATGGGCGAGGCAAATCGCGGCGATCATGGCATCTTTGGTTTCGACTGGTCGGCCAGCCAGCCGTCTTGCAGCGGTAATGCGGCCATACTGTTCTGCAGCCATATCCCCAAAAACCAGGATCCGACCGGAGAATTCGCCCCTGATCCTCGATATGCGTTCCAGGAGGCCATTCCGGCGTATAGCGTCCTGAACGAGGTACGCTCCGAAATAGAGCTCCGCGAAAACAATGGTGGAAAGAAAAAGGGTCGCCGGCTCCTGGTCATTCAGCCACGCGAGAACGTTTTGGCTTCGTTGCCGCGCCAGTACGTCCGAGATGACGTTTGTGTCCAGTACGATCATTCCAGTCAGCGGAAATCAGGCGGCCCACGATCGGGCTCGCTTCGCGACTTCGCTATCTCCTGAATTTCGTCCTCGGTGAAGAAACTGTCATCGCCGACGAGCGAATAGAGGCGATCCCCTGCCTTTCCGGTGCTGGCAATTTGTGTTGCAAAACCCTTCTGGATCAAGACGACCGCTTCTTCCGAAAGGCTGCGCCTGTTCAGGCGCGCGCTTTCCTCAAGACGCCGTTTCAATTCCGGATTGATTCCACGTATCAGCATGTCGCCCATTGGCACCTCCAGTCTGATATCATTGATATCACAGCAAGCCGGTATTTTCAATCGAAGCTACCGAGGCTGACGGCCAGCCGGAGCTCCGATAGAGCAATGCCCTATCCCGCCAGTCTGCCCGGCGCCTTGTCCTTGGCGAGCTTCTTGAACTTCTTGACCACCATGTCGCGCTTCAGCTTCGAAATGTGGTCGATGAACAGCACGCCGTTGAGGTGGTCGATTTCGTGCTGCAGGCAGGTCGCCATCAGGCCTTCGGCCTCGATCTCCTGCAGCTTGCCGTCGCGGTCGAGATATTTTACCCGCACCGAAGCCGGGCGCTCGACCTCGGCATAATAGTCCGGGATCGACAGGCAACCTTCCTCGTAGACCGAGCGGACGTCGGCGCTGGCGAGGATCTCGGGATTGATGAAGACATGCGGCGCCGGCGTTTCATCCTCTTTGGCGAGGTCGATGACCAGCATGCGCAGCGGCTCGCCGATCTGGATCGCCGCGAGGCCGATGCCGGGCGCGTCATACATGGTCGCCAGCATGTCGTCGGCCAGTTTACGCAAGGCAGAGTCGACGCGTTCGGCCGGTTTGGAAACCTGGCGCAGGATGGGATCGGGCAGGATGATGAGCGGCTTGATCGACATGGCGTCTCACCTAAAACGTCGCAGGAAAAGCGTCAACCGGTGCGGTGGGCGGCCGTTCACGTTTTGATCTGTGCCAGACCGGCGAATCGGCTATGCTTGGGGGATGAACGACCTCAGCACCATTCTTTCCGAGCCGATTGCCCGGCTCGGCGCCACCATAATCACGCTTGGCCATGCGCTGGCCTTCGGCGCGATTCTGTTTGTCGGCTTGTTCCTGGCGCTTGTCGTCGGCCTGTGGCGGTCGGCCAAAGCGCGCACCATCGCCGCCACCGAGGCCGCCGACCTCGCCCGCGACGCCGAGGCGCGGATGGCCGGCATTCTGCAAAGCCAGGCCGAGATGCAAGGCCGCATGGGCGCCATCGCCGAGGTGTTCGGCACAAGGCAGGCCGAACTCAACCAGTCGATCGGCCAGCGCCTCGACGCCATGACCGGCCGGCTCGGCCAGACCATGACCGAACAGACCAAATCCACACATGAAAGCCTTGCCAAACTGCAGGAGCGGCTGGCGGTCATCGATACCGCGCAGGGCAACATCCAGTCGCTTGCCGGCCAGGTCGTGCAGTTGCAGGCGATCCTGTCCAACAAGCAGACGCGCGGCGCCTTTGGCCAGTCGCGCATGGAGGCGATCGTCGCCGACGGCCTGCCGATGGGCGCCTACGAGTTCCAGGCGACGCTGTCGAATGGCAGCCGTCCCGACTGTGTGATCAAAATGCCGAACGACGCGCCGAGGCTCGCCATCGATGCCAAGTTCCCGCTCGAAGCCTGGAACGCCATCCGCGCCGCCGATGGCGCCGAACTGCAGAAGGTCGCGGCACAGGCCTTCCGCCGCGATATTGAAATCCATATCCGTGATATCTCGGAAAAATACCTGATCCAGGGCGAGACCCAGGACACAGCCTTCATGTTCGTGCCGTCGGAATCGGTGTTCGCCGAAATCCACGAGAATTTCGACGCCCTCATCCAGAAGGCGCACCGCGCCCGGGTCATCATCGTTTCGCCGTCGCTGCTGATGCTGTCGATCCAGGTCATCCAGGCGATCCTCAAGGATGCCCGCATGCGCGAACAGGCGCATCTGATCCAGGGCGAGGTTATCCGGCTGATGGAGGATGTCGGGCGCGTCGACGAACGGGTGCGCCGGCTACAGACGCATTTCACCCAGTCGGCCAAGGACATCGACGACATATTGGTGTCAACGTCGAAAGTGACCAAGCGCGGCCAGAAGATCGAGGCGCTGGAGTTTGGCGCGCAGCCTGGCGAAGGCGACGTCGAGATCACACGCCCGGCCGTTGCGAAAGCCGATACGCGCGTCGCCGATTCGAAGACCGGGCAGTTGAGGCTGAGGGTCGTCGAAGGCGACGACTGAGCCGCGCCCGCTACTGCTCCTCGACGACGCTGATCCCCTCGAATTCAGGCAGCCAGTGCAGCGCTGAGCTGTGCCATTTTTGCTGTGTCGGAACCAAATCCTCTCGTTGGTGCGCGGTTCCCGCCCTGATCCCATAGACCTTTGGGCCGTCGCCAACAGACGTCGCGTAAAGATGCGAACCGCAGTCTCCGCAAAAGGCCTGGGCTCGCTTGGCGCCGCTCGATCCTGTCTTGATATAGACCTTCGGCGTCCCCTTGGTGATCCGGTAGTGGTCCTCAGGCGCGGGAACGGTCACACGAAACGCAGTGCCGGTCAGCTGCTGGCAATCCGTACAGTGACAGATGGAGGTCTTTTCCGGGTCGACCTCTGCTTCATAGGTGATGGCTCCGCAATGACACCCACCGTCGATTTTCATGGTTGCTCCTCCGAAATCCGTCGATTGATCCTAGCGGGACCAGGCGACGGGGCCAACGGCGGACTTGTGGTCCAGCGCTATCCGATGCCGCCTCGACAGCCTGGCGCCGGCGTTCCCAGGTTCCTGTCGTCTGCGGCTTGACGAACAGCCGGGTGATCTCCGGCATCTCTTTTTTCAACAGTGCCTCCAGGCGCTCGACGCAGGCTTCGATATCGGGCGCCGTCAGATGGTCCTCGAATTCGATGCTGAGCCCGGCGACGATCTCCTGCGGTCCGAGATGGACGGTTAGAACGCCGTTGGCCCGCTGCACCGCCGGGTCCTGCTGGGCGATCGCCAGCACTTTGGCCTGCACCTCCGGCGAGGCCGGTTCGCCCATGAGCAGGCCCTTGCTTTCGCGGGCGAGGAAGATGGCGGTGGCGCCGAGGATGATGGCGATGCCGATCGAGGCGGCGCCGTCGAGTTCGGGCATTTCGAGGACCTCGGCCGCCAATATGCCGGCGAAGGCAACGACCAGGCCAAGCAGGGCGGCACTGTCCTCGAACAGCACGGTGTAGACGCTCGGGTCCTTGCTCGATTGCACGGCCTGCAGCCAGCCCTGCTTGCCCTTCTCACGGCGGAATTCCTTCAGCGCCACATACCAGGAGCTGCTCTCGAACAGCATCGAGAGGCCGAGCACGATGTAGTTTACCTTGGGGTTGGCGACCGGCTCGGGCGCCATGATGTGGATGACGCCTTCGTAGAAAGACACGCCGGCGCCGAGCGCGAAGACGAGCAGGGCGACGATAAAGCTCCAGAAATACAATTCGCGGGCATGGCCAAGCGGATGCGTGCGGTCTGGCGGCCGGGCGGCGCGGTGCATGCCGTAGAGCAGCAGGCCGCCATTGCCGGTGTCGACGAGTGAGTGCACGCCTTCCGACAGCATGGCCGAACTGCCGGTGAAGAAGGCGGCGGCGAATTTGGTCACCGCAATGGCGAGATTGCCGGCGAGCGCCGCGTAGATGACCGTCTTCGACCCGCCATGCGCTGCCACTGTATTGTCCCTCCAAGGCACCCAATGTAACGGCCCGGCCGCCGAAGCTCCACAGGCATCACAACGCACAAGGCGCCCGGTCGTTCAGGTTTTTGAAGGCAAGCTGGCGGAAAGACGCCCTACTCGATGATCTCGTCCGTCCAGACCTTGAAACTGGTCAGCGTGCCTGGGCCGAAAATGTGGGTCAGCGGCACGTCGGCGGCGTCGCGGCCGGAGGCGATCAGGATGCGGCCGATGCGCGGCGAGTTGTTGCGCGGATCGAAGACATGCCAGCGGCCGCCGAGATAGACTTCCATCCAGGCGGCGAAATCCATGCTCGCCCAGGGCTTCGGCAGGCCGATGTCGCTGATGTAGCCGGTGCAGTAGCGGGTCGGGATGTTGAGCGCGCGGCAGAAGGTGACTGCGAGATGGGCAAAGTCGCGGCAGACGCCGCTTTGCTCGCGATAGGCTTCGGCCGCGGTGCGCGTCGGCCGCGCATTGCCGTAGCTGAAGACGATGTGGTTGTGGACGAAGTCGCAGACCGCCTGGACGCGCGCAATGCCGAGCGGCGTGTGGCCGAACAACCGCCAGGCTTCGCTGGCCAGCAGGTCGCTCTCGCAAAAGCGGCTGGGCAACAGGAACAAGAGCGTGTCCGACGGCAGGTCGCGCACCTCGTGCTGCCAGGCCATCAGATCGCCCATCTCGAACGTGCCGGGGTCGCGGATCACTGAGTCGGTGCCGAAGGTGAAGCGTCCGGGCGGCGCGACGAAGCGGTTGCACCAGTTGCCGAAACTGTCGCGGTAGCTCTGGATCGGCACCGGCGGATTGGAGGTGAGGAAATCCGGGCGCTCAAGATCGGATGCCCTGGAGTAGTGGACGTTGAGCATCGCAATCAGCGGCGTTTCCTGCGGAAAATCGAAACTCATCTCGCTGCCGATGCGGATTCGCATTGTCGTCCTGACCGGACTGCCTGATCATCGCCGGGCGAAGGCAAGGCCGATGCTGCAGTGCGAAGGCAACCATGGCACGGACCGGCATGGTTTACGAGCAAATTAGAAACCGGTTGAAAGCGGCCGTCCGGCACCGGCGATCGGCGGCTGCCCTCTTGCAGTCAAGCGTTTCTCTTGTTTCACTTGCCGTCCCAGCAATTGGAGGACCGAATCATGGCTAAAGGTGCGATGAAGGCCGGCAAGGAAGCCCGCAAGCCGAAGAAGGACGCCAAGAAGCCCGCAGCGGCCCCGGCGCTCAAGGCGCCGCCCGTCAAGGCGATGAGGCTCAAGGAAAAGTAAACCAGCCTTGGATCGTTGAGATCTTGGGACCGTTGAAATCCGGGCAATCCGTTTCGGCGCAGATTTTGACACCGGCGGCATGAATAATGCTGCCGGTGTTTTGTTGATCGGGCAGGCGAAACCGCTTATATCGAGGCGGCGAGGACGACCTCGCGCCTCCCCGAAAAACCGGCCGGGACGACCCGCCATCAAGTGTTGCTGCGCGCGCGCCATACCGAGCGCGCGCTTGGCCGACACGCACACATGGAGCGTACCCGATGCCTTGGATTTTTCTGTTTTTCGCCGGCCTGTTCGAAATCGGCTGGGCGATCGGCCTCAAATACACCGACGGCTTCTCGAAGCCGCTGCCGACGGTGCTCACCGTCGCCTCGATGATCGTCAGCCTGGGCCTGCTCGGCCTGGCGCTGAAGACACTGCCTGTCGGCACGGCCTATGCGGTGTGGACCGGCATCGGCACGGTCGGCACGGCGCTGCTCGGCATCTGGCTGCTGGGCGAGCCGGCGACGGCGATCCGGCTCGGCTGCATCGCGCTCATCGTCTGCGGCATTATGGGGCTGAAGCTCGCCGGCTGAGCTCGATCTTTGTCCTTAACCCAGGACAAACGCGTTCAGGGCCGCTGGAAGGCGACCCTGATGTCCGATCGTTTCGATCGAAGCTGTTAGCGGGCGGAGAAACCCGGAGGCGTCCGGCCAGTACGCTGCTTGCGCGCCGCATAGCGTGCGTCGCGCTTTGCCTTGCGTTCGGCTTCGTCGGCCAGCAAACGGGCAATGCGCTCGTTTTCTTCGGCTTCCTTGATCTTCGCTTCAGCCTGCGCTGCCTCTTCGGCCGCAATACGCGCCGCTTCGGCCGCTGCCTCGCGCTCGGCCTTCTCGACCGCCTCGCGTGCCAGCTTTTCCTGCTTCAGCCTGGCCTTTTCGGCTTCGCGCATTTCGCGAGCCTCAAGAATCGCCTTGCGTTCGGCCTGTTTGGCCAGCACCGCAGGATCATCAGCCGCCGGCTTCGACTTGAAGCGCTCGAGGAGCGCCTTCTTTGCCTCGTTTGCGGCATTGCGCCGCTCGAAAATGTCTTTTTCCCTGTAGATAGCCAAGTCCACTTCCCTGAAGTCAATTCGCGACGCTTACATACGCGCGAAAACCGAGAGTTCAAGCGCCAAAACGGTATGCCAGCCATGAAATTCCGTGCTGTTGCAGCCGGGAGACGCGTTTTGCCCCAGACGAAGCCGACGGAAGCCCTTCGAAACCGACATGCACTGTTCACCATCCGCCCCTCTGGCGGCAGGGTGACCCGCTCGCTACCTGTAGCGGGAAATCAGAACAGTTGGATGACATGTCATGGAACTTGGTCTCTACACCTTTGCCGACGTCAGCCCGGAGCCCGGCCCAGGTGCTGTCGGCCCGCATGAGCGGCTGCGCAACCTGATCGAAGAGATCGAACTGGCCGACCAGGTCGGCCTCGATGTCTTTGGTCTGGGCGAACATCACCGCCCCGACTATGCCGCTTCGGCACCGGTGGTGGCGCTTGCCGCTGCCGCTGAACGCACCAGGCGCATCAAGCTGACCAGCGCTGTCACCGTGCTCTCGTCCGACGATCCGGTACGCGTCTTCCAGCAGTTCGCTACGCTCGACCTGTTGTCGGGTGGCCGCGCCGAGATCATGGCCGGGCGCGGCTCGTTCATCGAGTCCTTCCCGCTGTTCGGCTATAATCTCGACGACTATGACGAATTGTTTGCCGAGAAGCTCGATTTGCTGTTGGCCATCCGCGATCAGGTCAAGGTGACCTGGTCGGGCAATCTGCGCGCGGCGATCAACGACCGCGGCGTCTACCCGCGACCGTTTCAAGAGAAGCTGCCGATCTGGATCGCCATTGGCGGTACGCCGCAGTCTGCCGCACGCGCCGGCGTACTCGGCCTGCCGCTGGCGCTGGCCATCATCGGCGGCGAGCCGGCGCGGTTCGCGCCGCTGTTCGACATTTGTCGCGAGGCCGCCAGGCGGGCCGGGACCGACCCGACAGGGCTCGCCACCAGCATCAATGTGCACGGCTTCATCGCCGAGACCACCGAACAGGCGGCGGACGATTTCTATGGCCCGCAGGCTGAAGTGATGAACCGCATCGGTCGCGAGCGCGGCTGGGGACCGACATCGCGGGCGCATTTCGACCAGTCGCGCGGCCCGAACGGGGCGCTGTTCGTCGGCAATCCTGAAGCTGTGGCGGAAAAGATCGTTGCCCAACACAAGATCTTCAACAACGACCGCTTCCTGCTGCAAATGGCGATCGGCGCCATGCCGCACGCCAAGATCATGAAGGCGATCGAACTCTACGGCACCAAGGTGGCGCCGATCGTGCGCAAGGAAACGGCGAAGTCGGTGCCAGCGGTGGCATCTCCGGCTGCCTGACAGCGGATGGGCCGGATTGCGGGCCTTGCCGGCTAAGGGAACCTAGAGGCGGCAGCGGCGTTTCCGTCGACGGAATGCACCAATTGCGGTGCGCCGCTGGGGGGAAACCGATGAAAGCCGAACCCGCCGCTTTGGGCGCAGGCCTTGCCGAGGCCGAAGAGGCGCGCGTTGCTGCCCGCGCGGACACGCATCTCATGCGTTCGCTGCTCATCGGCATCTTCCTGTTCATGGCCATCTACGCGCTCTATTTTGCGCGTGCGTTCTTCATGCCGGTCATACTTGCCTTCCTGCTGACGCTGACGCTGACACCGATCGTGCGCTTCCTGCGCAAGCGCGGCATTCCCGAAGTGGTTTCGGCGACCCTGCTGGTTGTCCTGTCGATCTGCGCCTTCGTTATTGCCGGCTATCTGCTCAGCGGCCCGGTCATCGACCTGCTCAACAACACCTCGTCCATCGGCCAGCAACTCACCGAGCGGCTGGCGCAACTGCGGCGCCCGCTCGAGCGGATCATGCAGATCTCGCATCAGATCGAACAGATGACCGAGACATCGCAGGAGCCGGGCATCCAGAAGGTGACTGTGGCGCAGTCCGGCATCCTGTCTGCGGCCGCCGACAACGTTCTGTCGGCGGGGACAAGCCTGACCATCATTTTCGTGCTGTCTCTGTTTCTGCTGGCGTCGGGCACCATGTTCTATGAGAAGATCATCCAGTCCTTCGCCAGCCTCAGCGAAAAGAAGCGGGCGTTGCGCGTCGTCTACGATGTCGAGCGCGAAATCTCGCACTATCTGCTCACCGTCACCGTCATCAATGCCGGTCTCGGCGCCGTTATCGGCCTTGGCCTGTGGGCGCTCGGCATGCCCAATCCGCTGGTCTGGGGCGTCGCCGCCGCGCTGCTCAACTTCCTGCCCTATGTCGGCGCACTGATAACCATCGTGCTTGTCACAGTGATGGCGCTGATCAGCTTCGACACCATCTCCTACGCCCTATTGGCCCCGGCCTTCCTGCTTTTGTGCGACATCATCGAAGGCCAGTTCGTGACGCCGATGGTGGTCGGGCGGCGGCTGGAGATCAATGCCGTTGCGATCTTCATCGCCATCGCCTTCTGGTCCTGGCTTTGGGGCTTTGTCGGCGCGCTGATGGCTGTGCCGCTGCTGGTTGTCGTCAAAGTGTTCTGCGATCATTTCGACGGCCTCAGCCATGTCGGCAATTTCCTCGCTGCCCAGCAAACGGCAGTGGTGGAGGAGGAGGCTGTCGAGGAGACCGGCAAGGCCAAGGCGTAGGTAGGTCGCGCCTCCCGTCATCTCGTGTTTGTCGTCTTCGGATGGAGTGCCTATATCGAGCCGGTCAAGCCGGACCCCGCCATGAACGACGCTTCCTTCGATCTCGACGCCTATTTCGCTCGCATCGGTTATCGCGGTCCGATCGATGCGTCGCTCGACACTCTGACCGCCCTGCATCGTCAGCACCCGCAAGCGATTGCGTTCGAGAACATGGATCCCTTGCTGGGAACGCCGGTGAAGCTCGATCTCGCTTCGCTGCAGGACAAGATTTTCGCCCGCCGGCGCGGTGGCTATTGTTTTGAGCACAATCTGATCCTCATGCATGCGCTCAAGTCGCTGGGCTTCGAGGTCAGCGGCCTCGCGGCGCGGGTCCTGTGGGGCCAAGGCGAAGACGCTATTACCGCGCGCAGCCACATGCTGCTCCGGATCGAACTCGACGGCCGGACCTACATTGCCGATGTCGGCTTCGGCGGACTGACGATGACCGCGCCGCTGCTGCTGGAGCCGGGCCTCGAGCAACAGACCCCGCACGAAATATTCCGTATCATCGAGACGTCAGACAATTTCCGGGTGCAGGCCAGTGTCGGCGGCGACTGGCGCGCGCTCCACCGCTTCGATATGCAGCCGGCCCATGAGGTCGACTATGCCGTCGCCAATTACTATTTGTCGACCAACCCGAGCTCGCACTTCCTCTCCTCCGTCGTAGCGGCGCGCGCTCTGCCCGACCGGCGCTACGCGCTGCGCAACGCCAGGCTGTCGACGCATCATGTCGGCGGCCGCAGCGAGCAGCGCGAGATCGCGTCGGCAGCCGAACTCGCCGACATTCTGGAAAACCAGCTGGACATCATCATCCCCGACCGCGCCACCTTCGAAACCAAGGTCCGGCAGCTGAACATCGTAAAGGCTTGAAGCCCATGACCGCTCTTTCCGTTCTCGACCTGTCGCCGATCGTCGAAGGCAGCGACGCCTCGCAATCGCTGGCCAATTCGCTTGACCTTGCCCGCCATGCCGAGCGGCTCGGCTACAAGCGCTATTGGCTGGCCGAGCATCACAACATGCCTGGCATCGCCAGTGCGGCGACCGCCGTCGTCATCGCCCATGTCGCCGGCGGCACCAAGACGATCCGCGTCGGCGCCGGCGGCATCATGCTGCCCAACCATGCGCCGCTGGTGATTGCCGAGCAGTTCGGCACGCTGGCGGCTCTGCACCCCGGCCGCATCGATCTTGGCCTTGGCCGCGCGCCCGGCACCGACATGGGCACGGCCCGCGCCCTGCGCCGCAACCTCGAGGCATCAGACAATTTTCCCCAGGATGTCGTCGAGCTGATGGGTTACTTCCAGCCGGCCGAGGAAGGCCAGCGCATCCATGCCGTGCCTGGCGAAGGCCAGAAGGTGCCGGTCTGGATTCTTGGCTCCAGCCTTTATGGCGCGCAGCTCGCCGCCATGCTTGGCCTGCCTTACGCCTTCGCCTCGCATTTCGCGCCAGCCGAGCTCGACCAGGCGCTGGACATCTACCGCTCGCGCTTCCAGCCGTCGGGACAGCTGGACAAGCCCTATGTCATGCTCGGCCTCAACGTCTTTGCCGCGCCGACCGATGCCGAGGCCAAACTGCTGTTCAGCTCGCTGCAGCAGGCCTTCGTCAACCTGCGCACCGGGCGGCCGGGCCGGCTGCCGCCGCCGGTCGAGGGTTATGACCAGACCTTGGAGCCTATGGCGAAAACCATGCTTGGCCAGGCGCTGTCCTGCGCCGTTGTCGGTTCGCCCGAGACGGTCCGGCAAGGCATCGACGCCTTCGTGCGCCGCACCGGCGCCGACGAGCTGATGGTGACGGCGCAGATCTTCGACCACACGGCACGCGTGCGCTCGTTCGAGATCCTGGCCGAGGCGCACAAGGCGCTGTCGCAGGCCGCCTGAGTGATCGGTGAGGCTTTTGCCTGACATGTGCGTCTGCTATGGGCAGGCGTCTTTCTCAGCCAAGAGCCAAGAGTCTTGCCGTGACCCATGATCTCGACCAGCGCATGCATTTTGCCATCGACCTGGCGCGGCGCGCCGGCGAGCTTGGGCTCAAATACTTTCGCGACCTCGAAAACCTGACCATCGAGAGCAAGGGCCATCAGGACCTGGTCTCGGATGGCGACCGCGAGGTCGAACTGTTCATCCGCGCGGCAATCGCCGCCGCCTATCCACAAGACGGGATTGTCGGCGAGGAGCACGCCGCGGTGGTTGGATCGACGGGTCATGTCTGGGTCATCGATCCGATCGACGGCACGGCGAATTTCGTGCGCGGCATCCCGGCCTGGTGCGTGGTCATAGCCTGCGCCAAAGACGGCGAGGCCGTCGTCGGCGTCATCCACGAGCCGTCGACCGGCGAGACCTTCCACGGCCGGCGCGGTGGCGGCGCCTTCGTCAATGGCCGGCCGATCAAGGCCAGCACCGCCGGCTTGAGCGAAGGATCGGTCGGGACCGGGCTGTCGAACCGCGCTGAGACCAGCCACGTCGCTGTGCTCGTCGGCCTGATCATGGCAGAAGGCGGCGTCTTCTTTCGCAATGCATCGGGCGCACTGATGCTGGCCTATGCTGCCTCCGGCCGGTTGCTCGGCTATGTCGAGGAACACATGAATGCCTGGGATTGCCTGGCCGGCATACTTTTGGTGGAAGAGGCCGGCGGCACGGTGCTGAAACCCGACCCGAAGACGGTGCTTGCCGAGGGAACGCAGGTGATTGCCGGCGGTAGCCATGTCTTTCCGAAACTGCAGGCGCTATGCGCGCAAGCGTTTGGACCCACGTCTGCCGGGACTAGGTTGGGGTAGGCCTTGTTCAACACATAGGCTGTGGGTTAAAAGCAGACAGGCATTCAGGGGGATGCCCTGTTGCCGGCAACGGCAATTCCATCGGTTCAAGGGCTTGCCGATGAACATGCATAACAGTCTCCGGCCCGGCCGGATTGCGCCGGGCAGCAGCGGGCCCGCACAGGCGATCGCCGCCATCTTTGCGCAAGAGCTGCAGCTGGCCTCCGTCGGTCTCGACGACAATTTTTTCGATCTCGGCGGTGATTCGCTGGCCGCCGAAACCCTGGTCCTTGCGGTGCAGAACCGCTTCGGCGTGAAGCTGCAGACCTCGGTGCTGCTGGAAGCACCGACGCCGCGCGAATTCGGCAGGCTGATCGCGCTGCAATTGCCCGAACATCCGGCGCGGCGGCTGGCGGTGCAGGTCTCCGGCAGCCGCGGCCAGGAGCCGATCGCCATGATCCATGGCATCTCCGGTTCAGCGTTGTTTGCCAACCGCTTTGGCAAGGCGCTGAAGCTGCGCTACTCGGTCATCGCCGTGCGCGGCATGGGCCTCGAACCCGGCGAGACGCCCTATGACAGCGTCGAGGAGATCAGCGGCAATTATTTTGACGGCTTGAGCTCGGCCACCGGCCAGCATCCGCGTGTCGTCGGCGGCATCTGCCTTGGCGGGCTGCTGGCGATCGAGGTCGGGCGATTGACCTACGAGGCGACCGGCGAGCGGCCGGCCTTGCTTCTGATCGACCCGCCGCCGCTCGGCTCGGCCTGGCTGAAGCCGATGGCGGACAACAGCATGACCGCGCAAAGGCGGCGCCAGATCACCCGCAAGGTGGTCTACTGGCGGCTGTTGCGCGACGGGCTGGCGGCGGTCGGGCTCGGGCAGTCGCGGCTGGGGCGTCATGCCAGGCAGAAAGCCTTCAAGAGCATGCTGGTGCGCGCCGCCGCAGGCTTCATGCCGTCTTCCTATCCGTGCGACATGCTGGTGCTGGCCAGTTCCGAATGGGGCGCCACCACGGTCGAGCAATACAAGGGCTGGGCGAGCGACAACACGATCGTGGAAACGGTCGTCATGCCGGGCCTGCATGACAAGTTCCGCGCCGCCCATATGGACGCCATCGACGCCGCGATCATCGCCTTTCTCGATGCCAGGCGTGCCGCCGTGCCGGCCGGAATGCCGGTCCGCTAGATGGGTTTTGGCCGCGACGTACTGGCTGCCTTCGCCGGCTATGGCGACCGCGTGGCGATGGTCAGCGGCCGCGAACAGATCACCTACGCGCAAGCGCTGACGCAGATCGACCATCTCGCCGCCAATTTCAGCGCGCTCGGTATTCGCTCCGGCGATCGTGTCGGCCTGGCCATGATCGGCAACATCGACGTCGTGCTGTCGATCCTTGCCTGCTGGAAGCTCGGCGCCACAGTTTCGATTACCGACTTTCGTGCGCCGCGCAGCCAGCGAGCGCAGTTTGCGCGCGACTTCGTGCTGACGCTGATCCTCGAAAGCCGCAGCCCGCCCGGTGAAGACGTCTATCCCGGCGTGCTTTTCCAGGAGGCCTGGAAGTACGGCTCGCCTTCGCCCTATGCCGGCGAGTTGGGCGACGATAGCAATCCGGCCTTCCTGATGTTCTCGTCCGGCACGACCGGCGATCCGAAAGGCTATCTGCAATCGCATGAGGCGCTTGCCGGACGCGTGACGTCGCATCATCGCGGCCTGCCAGGAACGGCAATGCGGCTTCTCACCCCGATGGTGATGTCCTATTCGGCGACACGCCATCAGGTGTTCAGCTATCTGCGCTATGGCGGGACGATCAACTTCTTTCCGCCGCTGTTCACGCCGTCGGAGCTGATCGAGGGCCTGCTGTCCTTCCGGGCCAGCGGCACCGCATTGCCGCCGCCGGTGATCACGCGGCTGGTGCGCGAAGTGGGCGAACGCTCAACCCGGCTGCTGCCGGACCTGGCGTTGCTCTTCAGCATCGGCGGGCCGGCAAGCGTCGAGGACAAGCTGGCCGCCTACCGCAATCTTTCGCCGGGCTATCGCATCAACTATGCGTCGAGCCTGACCGGCGGCATCACCACGCTGTCCGGCGCCGACGTGCTGGCCAAGCCCGGCACTGCCGGGCGTCCGTTTGCCGGCGTGCGTATAGAAATCCTCGATGCGGACGGTCGCGTGCTCGGCAAGGGCGAAAGCGGACTGATCAAGGCCTGGACGTCGACCATGGTTTCGGCGGTGGTGTCGGCAGGCAACAAGCCGTTCGTCGACCCCAAGGTGATGGGCGCCGGCTGGGGCATTCCCGGCGATATCGGCTTCCTCGACGAGGACGGCTTCCTGACCATCGTCGACCGCGAGGCCGACATGATCGTGCGCGGCGGCGTCAATGTCGCGCCGCAGGAGCTGGAAAAGCTGATCCGCACCCATCCCAAGGTGCGGGATGTCGCGGTCGCCGGTTTTCCCGACGCGACGATGGGCCAGGAGATTGCCGCCTTCATCGTTTCGGACCAGGGCAGCGTGGCCGAGTTCGAAGCCTTTCTGCGCGCCAACATCTCGCCCGACCGGCGGCCGCGCGAGATCAGGCTGGTGAGTTCGCTGCCCTACAGCGACAATGGCAAGCTGCTGCGCCGCCGCCTGGTCGAAACGCTGTCGCCGACCTCCCGGTCGTAGTCTCACTTCAACAGGTTTCTGACGGCATCGAAGACGGCTGGATCCACGTTGAGCGTCTTGGCGACCTGCGCTGATATTTCCTCACCGGGCGTGATGTCGACTGTGATGCTGCCCACCTTGGCGGCATCGGCCAGGAAGTCCGGATCCTTGCTCATCTCGACATAGGCCTTGCGCAGCGCGTCGAGCGTGTCGCGCGGTATGCCGGGCGGCGCCATCAGCGGCAAATAGTAGCCGCGCGAGGATTCGATGAACTGGGCCGCCTGACGCGTCAGAGGATCCTTGATCCGGTCGGAGAAATGCGGAAGCGTCGGGGCCGCCGCGACGGTACCGGGGCCGATCGTGCCGAGGATGTTGAACTGGTCGAGCTTGTCGGCGACATTGTAGTAAGGCAGCGCACAAAGGCCGGCGAGTTCGCCACGCTGGCTGGCGACGAGAATTTCGGCCGATCCTTCAAAGCCGGTC
The DNA here is from genome assembly GCA_900472295.1 of Hyphomicrobiales bacterium. GTDB lineage: Bacteria > Pseudomonadota > Alphaproteobacteria > Rhizobiales > Rhizobiaceae > Mesorhizobium. Next base: position 139,603 of record UCIA01000006.1, read on the forward strand.
ACGATGTTGAATTTGCCGTTCAGGCCGTTCTTCACCATGGCGGCTGCGATGTAGCTCAGGCTGTTCTTGCCGGAGGCGCCGAGCAAGAACTCCTGGGTCAGGAATTTTTCCACCGTGTCGATGCCGGACGCCTTGGTGGTCACGCAAAGGCAAGGCTCGGATGACAGCGACCCGATCCATTGCATGGTGAGCGGGTCGAAATTGGCGTTGGCGGGATCGAATGTCGGCGCGAACGGCATGGCTTCGCTGACCGAGGCGATGACACTGCCGTCGGCGGGCTCACTGCCCAGCATCATCTTGGTCAGCTTGAGACTGCCGCCGCCGGGCACGTTCTGGACGATGATATCGGGATGACCGGGCAGGAAGCGGCCGAGGTGCCGCGCGATCAGGCGCGACGACAGATCGTAGTTGCCGCCGGCGCCATAGCCAACCTTGATGGTGACCGTCTTGAATTCGACGGCCTGCGCCGCCGTCAAAGCGGAAAGCGTCCAGGCCAGCGCAAAAAGAAAAGCGCGCGACAGCCGCGCAACCGTCGAATGGTTCATGTCTTACCCCCAAAAGAAACCCGCCGATATCATAGCGGCGGTGAAAGCTATGGGAAGCACCTCGCACCAAATTGGCGGGTGCGATGGTCGCGGCTGGTCGAGCAATGCCATGGGCGGCTTCAGAGAACCCTCCACAGGCTGGCCAGCCAGGGCGTCGGCCAGGGCTGCGACGCCAATATGTCGAACACCGCATAGACGAAGAGCGTCGTGCCCGCAGCGACAGCCAGCGCGACCTTCGGTGACCGCGACCCGAGCATCCAGATGCCACCCGCCACGAAGACGAAGGTGGCGGCGAGATGGCCCGCCAGCAGGACCAGCACTGCGAGCGCCAGGCAAAGGCCAAGCACGGTGAGATTGCCTTTCAGGGCCGGCCCGTCGGAAGGCTGCCATTCGCCGACCGGCATCATATCGGCCCCGGCGGCAGGGGCCGGCCTTCGCCAGCGCAACACGGTCTGGATGGTCGTCAGCAAGGAAAACAATACCAGGAAGCCGGCAGTGATAGCCGGGAAGATGGCGGCTTCGAAGGGGAAATCGAGCAGCGCGGTGACCAGCGCCGCCAAGCCAAGCAGCGTTACGGCGGAGCCGGCGACAATATCGGGCAGCGCCGGCGGCAGGGCGCCGGCATTGCCGCGAGCCTTGATCCAGGACACGGTCTGCCTGATCACACCGGCGGCAGCCAGCCCAAGCAGGGTCAGCACCAGCGGCTGCTTCAGCCAGGCCCAGCCCGAGATCTGGTAGGCGAGGAAGAAATAGTTTTCGAGGCTGGGACCAAGCACGAAGCCCAGCGAAAAGGCAGAGCGCGGCCAGTTGAGCTCCTTCATAGCCATGCCGACCGCGCCGACCAGCATCACCAGCATGAAGTCGAAGGCGCTCATATTGGTCTGGTACGCGCCGACGACGATGAAGGTGACCACCATCGGCACCAGGATCGCAGCCGACACCTGCGCGATGCGGGCGAGCGGCCGCGTCAGGACCAGGCAGGTGACGGCGCCGACGATGTTGGCGACAGCGATGGAGAGCACCATCGAGACGGTGATCGCGGCATTCTTGCCGAGCATCTCGGGACCGGGGACAAGGCCGTGGATGACGAAGGCGCCGAGCAGGATGCTCATCGAGGCCGACCCCGGCACGCCGAAGGCGATGGTTGGGATGAGCGAGCCGCCTTCCTTGGCATTGTTGGCGCTTTCCGGCGCAATGACGCCGCGCACATTGCCCTGGCCGAATTTCGGCCCCGAACCCGGTCGGCGCGAGGCGTGGCCATAGGCGATCCAGTCGAGCACAGCGATGCCGATGCCGGGCACGGCGCCGAGCAGCGAACCGATGGCGCTGCAACGCAGCACCAGCGGCCATTCGCGCAGCGTATCCCTGATGCCTTGCCACATGCCGGCATAGGTCGGCCGCTCGGCGCTGCCCTGGATGGAGCCGCGCATGAGCAGCGAGGCGAGTTCGGGCAGACCGAACAGGCCGAGGAAGACCAGCGAGATCGGCAGGCCGTCCCAGAGATAGATCTGGCCGTAACTCCAGCGCTCGATACCGGCAATGCTGTCTATGCCGATAAAGGAGGCGAGCATGCCGAGCATCGCCGCCGCCAGCCCCTTCAGCGGCTGGCTGCCGGCGAGGATGGCGACGATCGAGAGGCCGAAGGCGCAGATAGCAAAGAAGTCCGGCGTCCTGAGATAAAGCACCAGCGGCCGCATGACCGGAATTGCCGCGGCCAGCACCAGCGCGCCAAACACACCGCCGATCATCGAAGCGGAATAGGAGGCGCCGAAGGCGCGCGCCGCCTCGCCCTTCTTGGCCATGGCATGGCCGTCGAGCACGGTGGCGGCAGCACCTACGGAGCCTGGGACGCCGAACAGGATCGCTGGAATGGTGTCCGATGTGGTGGTGACCGAACCCATGCCGAGCAGCAGCGCGAAGGCGGCATAAGGATCCATATTGTAGGTCATCGGGATCAGCAGGGCCATGGCGAACAGGCCGCCTATGCCCGGCACGACGCCGACGACGAGGCCGGCGAACACGCCGGTGATCAGCATCAGCATGCGGAATGGCTGCGCCATCTCCGCGATGGCGGTAAGGATCAGATCCACATCAGGCCTATTTCACGAGTTCCCGGGCGGCGGCGAAGACCGCCGGCGTGGCTTTCAACTGTTGAGCAACCAGCTGGCTGATTGCCTCGCCCGACGTCGGGTTGAGAGTGAGGTCGCCAAGCTTGGCGGCATCGGTGAGAAAGTCAGGGTCCACAACCATGTCGGAATAGGCCTTGCGCAGCACGCCAAGGGTCTCTTTCGACACGCCAGGCGGCGCCACCAGCGGATGATGGATGTGCAGCGCCGATTCGATGAGATCGGCGGCCTGGCGCGCCGTCGGGTCGACGATGCCGTCGGTGAGGCGCGGCACACTGCCGCGCTGTCCGAACATGCCGATGATGTTGATCGCGGCGCGATCGGCCCTGAGCAAGGCGCTCGATACCCCGCACATGCCGGCGATCTCGCCGCGCTGCATGGCCAATTCGATGTCGGCGGTTCCCTCAAAGCCGGTGACGATCTTGTATCTGGCCTTCATGCCGTTTTTGGCGAGCGCGGCGAAGATGTAGGTCGTGCTGTTCTTGCCCGTCGCGCCGATCAGGAAATCCGACTGCAGGAACTTTTCCATCGTGTCGATGCCGGATTGCTTGCTGGTCAGGCAATAGGCCGGGTCGTTGACCAATGATCCCAGCCACTGCAAGGCAAGCGGGTCGAACGTCGCGTTTTCGGGGTCGAGGATCGGGGCGTAGAACATCGCCTCGCTGATCGAGGCGATGACGCTGCCATCGGCCGGTTCGCTGCCCATGAGCATCTTGGTGAGCTTCAGGCTGCCGCCGCCCGGCACATTCTGCACGACGATGCTTGGATTTCCGGGCAGAAACCGGCCGAGATGACGGGCAATCAGCCGCGACGTCTGGTCGAAGCCGCCACCCGCGCCATAGCCGACCTTGATGGTGATTGTCTGGAGCTCGACCGCCTGGGCCGGCGGGCACACGGCGAATGCAAGGCCGATCGCAATAAAAAGGGCGTGCAACCGCCCAAAAATCAGACTCATCGTTCATTCCCCCGACGCAAATGGCACTATATCCGCGAGGGATGCGATGAGAAGCGACCTTTTCGTCATCCCGATGGCTGCAACCTGCCCGTTCGGCGGCTTCCGCCCCGAAGAGCGGTCGATTTGGCGCCAAGAGACGTATCGTGGACGCCATGCGCAGAATGCTTGCGCCCGATGCCGCCTGTTCTTATATACGCGCCACGCCGTTCAGCGCCGGAACCCGGTGGCTGGAACGGAATTTCTTGTGAACAGGGGCTTTCGTCGGAACGCCTTACGGGTCCTGAGAGCCTGCTTAGCGGAGAGACTAGAAAAATGGCAAAAGTAATCGGTATCGATCTCGGCACCACCAACTCCTGCATCGCCATCATGGATGGCAAGGAACCCAAGGTGATCGAGAATGCGGAAGGCGCGCGCACGACGCCTTCCATCGTCGCCATCTCGGGCGACGGCGAACGTCTCGTCGGCCAGCCGGCCAAGCGCCAGGCGGTCACCAATCCTGAAAACACCATCTTCGCGGTCAAGCGCCTGATCGGCCGCCGCTATGACGATCCGGTGACGGAGAAGGACAAGAAGCTTGTCCCCTACAAGATCGTCAAAGGCGACAATGGCGATGCCTGGGTCGAGGCCGGCGGCAAGAAGCAGTCGCCCTCGCAGATCTCGGCCATGATCCTGCAGAAGATGAAGGAAACGGCGGAAGCCTATCTCGGCGAGAAGGTCGAGAAGGCGGTCATCACCGTTCCGGCCTATTTCAACGACGCCCAGCGCCAGGCCACCAAGGATGCCGGCAAGATCGCCGGCCTGGAAGTGCTGCGCATCATCAACGAGCCGACGGCGGCGGCCCTTGCCTACGGCCTCGACAAGAAGGAAGGCAAGACCATTGCCGTCTATGACCTTGGCGGCGGCACGTTCGACATTTCGGTGCTCGAGATCGGCGACGGCGTGTTCGAGGTGAAGTCGACCAATGGCGACACCTTCCTCGGCGGCGAAGACTTCGACATGCGCCTGGTCGAATACCTGGCGGCCGAGTTCAAGAAGGAACAGGGCATCGACCTGAAGAACGACAAGCTGGCCCTGCAGCGCCTCAAGGAGGCGGCTGAAAAGGCCAAGATCGAGCTGTCGTCGACGACGCAGACCGAAATCAACCTGCCCTTCATCACCGCCGACGCGACCGGCCCGAAGCACCTGACGCTGAAGCTGACCCGCGCCAAGTTCGAGCAGCTGGTCGACGACCTCGTCCAGCGCACCATCGAGCCCTGCAAGGCGGCGCTCAAGGATGCCGGCCTGAAGGCGGCCGAGATCGACGAAGTGGTCCTGGTCGGCGGCATGACCCGCATGCCCAAGATCCAGGAGATCGTGAAGCAGTTCTTCGGCAAGGAGCCGCACAAGGGCGTCAACCCGGATGAGGTCGTCGCCTTGGGCGCCGCCATCCAGGCCGGCGTGCTGCAGGGCGACGTCAAGGACGTGCTGCTGCTCGACGTGACGCCGCTGTCGCTCGGCATCGAAACGCTGGGTGGCGTGTTCACCCGCCTGATCGAGCGCAACACGACGATCCCGACCAAGAAGAGCCAGGTGTTCTCGACGGCTGAGGATTCGCAGTCGGCGGTGACCATCCGCGTCTTCCAGGGCGAGCGTGAAATGGCCGCCGACAACAAGGCGCTCGGCCAGTTCGACCTGGTCGGCATTCCGCCGGCGCCGCGTGGCGTACCGCAGATCGAGGTCACGTTCGACATCGACGCCAACGGCATCGTCAACGTTTCGGCCAAGGACAAGGGCACCGGCAAGGAGCACCAGATCCGCATCCAGGCCTCGGGCGGCCTTTCGGACGCCGACATCGAAAAGATGGTCAAGGACGCCGAAGCCAATGCCGAGACCGACAAGCAGCGGCGTGCGCTGGTCGAGGCCCGCAACCAGGCCGAGGCGCTGGTGCACTCGTCCGAGAAGTCGCTGAAGGAATATGGCGACAAGGTCTCGGAAACCGAGCGCACGGCGATTTCGGATGCGATCGCGGCGCTGAAGACCGCGACCGAAGGCGACGACGCGGCCGACATCGAAGCCAAGTCGCAGACGCTTGCCGAAGCGTCGATGAAGCTTGGCCAGGCCATGTACGAGGCTTCGCAGAAGGAAGCCGCGGAAGCCGACGCCAAGGCGGACGCCGCCAAGGATAGCGATGTGGTCGACGCCGATTTCGAGGAAATCGACGAAGACGACGACAAGAAGAAGTCGGCCTGAACCGGTTGACGACAAGATAATGCGAAAAGCCCGGCGCAAAGCCGGGCTTTTTTGCAACCCTTGCTGAAAAAAGTGCGGGCCTTCTTAGAAAAATCGCCGAAAAACACAGGCACAAGCGCGTCGGCCCTAGCATCCGGGCAGCGCCGCTCCTAAATCGAGACAACGTGCCGGCAAACGAGGCAAAACTCGTCAAGACGTTGAACTTCCGGACTGCGGGAAAAGATGAAAGCTGATTTCTACGAGACGCTGGGCGTGCAAAAAGGCGCCGACGAGAAGGAGCTCAAGAGCGCTTTCCGCAAGCTCGCCATGCAGTTCCATCCTGACCGCAACCCCGGCGATCACTCCTGCGAGCACAAGTTCAAGGAAATCAACGAAGCCTACGAGACGCTGAAGGACCCGCAGAAACGCGCGGCCTATGACCGTTTCGGCCACGCCGCCTTCGAGCAGGGCGGCATGAATGGCGGCGCGCAAGGCTTTGGCGCCGGCGGCTTCGCCGACATTTTCGAAGATATTTTCGGCGACATGATGGGCGGACGCCAGCGCCGCTCGTCGGGCGGCCGCGAACGCGGCGCCGATCTGCGCTACAATATGGAAATCACGCTGGAAGAAGCCTTCGCGGGAAAAACCGCGCAGATCCGCGTGCCGGCCTCGATCTCATGCACGGAATGCTCCGGGACCGGCGCCAAGCCCGGCACCCAGCCGGTGACCTGCTCGATGTGCCATGGCCATGGCAAGGTGCGGGCGACGCAAGGTTTCTTCTCGATCGAGCGCACCTGCCCGCAATGCCAGGGCCGCGGCCAGACGATCAAGGACCCTTGCCCGAAATGCGCGGGACAGGGCCGCGTCACCGAGGAGCGTTCGCTGTCGGTCAACATTCCGGCCGGCATCGAGGACGGCACCCGCATCCGCCTTGCCAATGAGGGCGAGGCCGGCTTGCGCGGTGGGCCGTCTGGCGACCTCTATATTTTCCTGGCGGTGAAACCGCACGAATTCTTCCAGCGCGACGGCGCCGACCTCTACTGCAAGGTGCCGATCTCGATGACGACGGCGGCCCTTGGCGGCTCGTTCGAGGTGACGACGCTGGATGGCAGCCAGACCAAGGTGAAGGTGACCGAAGGTACTCAGAACGGCCGCCAGTTCCGCCTCAAGGGCAAGGGCATGCCGGTGCTGCGCCAGCCCAATGTTGGCGACCTCTACATCCAGACCGCGGTCGAGACGCCGCAGAACCTGTCGCGCCGCCAGCGCGAATTGCTGGAAGAGTTCGAGCAGCTGTCGTCAAAGGAAAACTCGCCCCAGTCGAGCGGCTTCTTCGCCCGCATGAAGGACTTTTTCGAATCCTTCAGCGAGCGCTGATCGCGGGCAAAAATCCACAGCGTGCCGTGTGAATGCGTAAGACGCCTTGCGTTTTGAGACGCGACAAAAACTATCTTATCCACGCCATTGGCGCGACCGTGCCTTGCCTTGTCTCAGCTAGCTGCTAAGTAGCGTTCGGGGGGTGGCTGAGGAGAACTTGCATGGCACGTGGTCCCGGATTGCGGAAAGCACTGGCTGAAAAGTTCGACGACGAGCTGAAATTCTTCAAGGGCTGGATCGACAAGCCGAAGGCCGTCGGCTCGATCGTACCGACCAGTTCCATCACCGCCCGCAAGATGGCTTCCATCGTCAATCCGAAATCCGGTCTGCCGGTGCTCGAGGTCGGCCCCGGCACAGGCGTCATCACCCGCGCCATCCTCGCCCAGGGCGTGAAGCCGGAAACCCTCTACGCGGTCGAATACAGCCCCGATTTCGTGCGTCATCTGCGCCAGCTCTATCCGGGCGTCAACGTCATCGAGGGCGATGCCTTCAACCTCAACGCCACGCTTGGTGAGAAGAGCGGGATGATCTTCGATTCCGTCGTCTCCGGCGTGCCGCTGCTCAACTTTCCGGTCGCACAGCGCATCGCCTATATCGAGAGCCTGCTCGACCGCATCCCGGTGGGACGGCCGATCGTGCAGCTGACCTACGGGCCGCTTTCGCCGATCCCGCCCGGCAAAGGCAACTACACCGTCAAGCATTTCGACTTCATCTTCCGCAACATCCCGCCGACGCAGCTGTGGATTTATCGGCGGGAAAAACAGGGGAATAAGGGAGTAGGGCAGTAAGGCAGTAAGGNNCCTACTGCCCTACTGCCCTCGCAAAGCGACCCATGCCCGTAGTGCCCAAAATCCTCGTCTTTGCCGGCTCGGTGCGGAGCGGCGCCTTCAGCGGCCGGACCGCCGACGTGGCGCAAAAAGAGCTGGCCATGCAGGGCGCCGAAGTGACCCGCATTTCGCTGGCCGATTACCCGCTGCCGATCCTGGATGAGGATCTCGAAAAGGAAAAAGGCGTTCCCGAGAATGCCGTGAAGCTTGGCCGTCTCATCGCCGCCCATGACGGGCTGCTGATCGCGACGCCTGAATATAACGGCTCGATCCCGCCCCTCCTCAAGAACACGATAGACTGGGTAAGCCGGGTGCGCACGAATAACGGCAGCGCCTTCAGGCCGTTTGTCGGCAAGGTCGCCGGCCTGTGCTCATCTTCCAACGGACATTTCGCCGGGATACGCTGCATCAACCATCTGCGCGCTGTGCTGGTGCGCTGCCAGATGGAAGTGGTGACGCCGGAGTGCTCGGTGCCGGATGGCGACGGCGCCTTCGACGCCGACGGCAATTTCAGAGATGAGAGACTGAACAAATCGATGGAGCACCTATGCCGCACGCTGATCGAAACCTCGCATATGCTGTCGACCCGGGCATGATCCAGGCGATGCAGGCCCCGACCATGAGAGACCGGCTGATCGTCGGCCTCGACGTGCCGACGGTGAAAGAGGCCGAGCAGGCTGTGCGCGAGCTCGACGGCGTCGTCTCCTTCTACAAGATCGGCTACCAGCTGGCCTTTGCCGGCGGGCTCGATTTCGCCCGCGAGCTGGCCAGCGGCGGCACAAAAATCTTCCTCGACATGAAGCTGCTCGACATCGACCACACGGTGGCCAAGGGCGTCGAGAACATCGTCAAGATGGGCATGACCATGCTCACCATCCATGCTTATCCCAAGGCGATGCGGGCTGCGGTGGAAGCCGCCAGGGGCAGCGATCTCTGCCTGCTGGCGGTCAGCGTGCTGACCTCGATGGACGAGCAGGATGTGATCGACGCCGGCTATGAATACGACCCGCATACGCTGGTGCTCAGGCGCGCCGAACAGGCGCTGCATGCCGGCATGGGCGGCGTCGTCTGCTCGGCCGAGGAGGCCGAAGCGGTGCGTCGCATCGTCGGACCGGATCTGGCTGTGGTGACGCCGGGAATACGACCCAAAGGTAGCGACCATGGCGACCAGAAGCGCGTGGTGACGCCGGGACAGGCGATCCGCAACGGCTCCAGCCATCTCGTCGTCGGCAGGCCAATCGTCGCGGCAAGCGACAGGCGCGCGGCGGCGGAGGCCATTCTGGAAGAGATGCGCTCCGCCTGACATTTTTCGAACCAGGAGAAAAAGAATGCCCAAGGGATACTGGATAGCCCGCGTCGATGTGCGCGACGCGGAAGGCTACAAGGACTATGTCGCTGCCGCCAAGCTCGCTTTCGACCGTTTCGACGTGAAGTTCCTGGCCCGTGGCGGCGAGCATGAAAAGGCCGAGGGGCCTGGCCGCGCCCGCAATGTCATCATCGAGTTCGAATCGCTGGCGATGGCGCATGATTGCTACCACTCGCCGGAATACCAGCGCGCCGTCGCCATTCGCCAGAAAGTGGCCGATGGCGAGATCGTTCTGGTCGAGGGGGTCTGACGCCGCAGCTCAGTTCGGCGTTTCCTCGCCCGCCAGCACCTCCACTTGATGGCGGTGCCCCGACAACTCATAGCCGACAACGGTGACGGCCGGCGCCAGCGTCAGGATGATGAGGCAGACCGCCATGTCGACGCCGGCAAGGGCGGCGATGACGGCAAGGGCAAGCATGGCGGCGGTGCCCGCCAGCAGCCAGACATGGAACGGATCGAAGCGCTGGACGAGATAATAATACAGCGCATAGATCGCCCCCAGGAAGATGGCTAGCGGAATGGCGACCGAGAGCAGCGTCGCCACCGGGCCGATATGGGCCTTGTGCTCGATGAAATAGGCCGCGACATGCAGCCCGGCGCCGGTGGCGACGATGGCGGCGACGATCAGCATCTGGCCATAGCCCCAGATAAAAGAACGGTTGCGGTGCTGGTGCAGCACTGTCCCTGAGGGCAGCATGTAATAGACCCACCACATGCCGAAGGTGAGCCCCATTCCGGCAATGCCGATCAGGGCTGCATCGAGATTCCAGCCCTGCTCCTCGACCACGGCCGACAGCGTCGCCAGTGTGCCGACGACGCCTTCGCCCAGCGCGATGATGGCGAACAGGCTGTAGCGCTCGGCGACGTGGTGTGCGTGCCAGGGCGTGCCGCCATCCCTGCGCTCGGCAATCACCGGCCCGGCAAGCTCGATGAGAAGCAGGACGGCGCCGAAAGCCAGGCTGGTCTCCAGTGAGAAATCGACCAGGATCTGCACCACCCAGCCGATCTGGGCGACCGCGATGGCGACGGCGTAGGTCAGGCAGGCAGTCCGCCGCACCGGGTCTTGCCGGGCCGCGCGCAGCCACTGGAAGATCATGGCAACGCGCATGATGACGTAGCCCAGCACCATCACCGAATTGTTGAGGTGTTCGCCATGCTCGATCGAGGCGAACATGCGCGGCAGGCCTATGGCCAGCACCAGCACGCCGATCATCTGCACCATGGTGACGAGGCGGAAGACCCAATCGTCGGTGTCATAGGCCGAGGAAAACCAGGAGAAGTTGATCCACGCCCAACAGATGGCGAAGCTGGCGAAGCCGAAGCCGATCAGCGCCGCCGCGTAGTGGCCTTCGGCCACGGCATGCGCCAGTTGCGAGGCGGCAAGGCTGAAGGCGGTGACGAAGGTCAGGTCGAACAGCAGCTCCAGCGGCGTGGCGACGCGATGCGCCTCATGCGGATCGCGCCCGGCCATGCGCCTGATGTGATGGTGGAGAGAACTGGCTGGCGTGTTCATCGCGGACCTTTGCTGAGCACTATTCCGCGACACTAAAGGTGGAGCAACAGTCGTCAAGGCGCAGTCCGTCGTCGCGACCGTTCAGACCGCCTATCCGTTCAGCCGGTTCGCCGCCGTTCCAGCCATCGCATCGGCCAGCGTCATGCCCCATTGTTGCCGGCAATAGGCACGGAAATCGAAACAGGGCAGGCCGGGACAGACTTCGAACTCGATGAGATGGACGTGATCGTTGGCCTCGACCCTGAAATCGATGGAAAACACATCGCGCAGGCCGAGACCGCTGACCAGCCGCTCGGCGATGCGGCGGATGGTGGCCGCGGCTGCCGGCTGGGTGTCGGCAACCGGTTCCAGCACCGGCTCGCTGTAGAGCCCGGCGGCCCTGGCGGCTTCGCCGGTCTCGCCGTAGAGCGCCATCGAATCGGCCATGGTCTGGAAATCGCCCCCGGAGTCGACAAAAGCGATACCGAGCGCTTCCGCCCCGGTGTCCGGCTCAACGCCCAGAAAACTGGCGCGGACATTGCGGCCGGCGACATAGGGTTGGACGACGACATCGTCGCGGTAGGCGGCGTAGACACGCCGGCTAAGCTCCAGCGCATGCGCCAGGTCCTTGCAGCGCGAATCCGGCCAGATGCCGACCTTGGAACCGAGCCGGTTCGGCTTGACGAACCAGCCGGCCTCCGACCGCGTCGGCTCGGCCAGCCAGCGGCCGTCGCGGGCAAGGCCGGCCTGCGGCACCGGCAGGTCGAGCGCGCCGAGCACGGCGCCGGAGCGGAACTTGTCCTGGCAAAGCGCGAACAACGCATCGTCGGCTCCGATGGTTTTAAGCCCATTCAATCTGGCAAGCGCTGGCGCTGCGGCGCCACGGAAATAGGCGATGCCGTCAGTCAGCGTCCACACCAGCGTCGCGGCCGGATCAGCTTTCGCCAACGCCGTCGATGCATCGTCAAGTTCGACCGGCAGGAAAGCGAGGCCGCGTCGTTCGCAAGCAGCAGTGAGCTCGTCGAATTCGGGCGCGAGATCGGTCGATTGCGCCAGATAGGAGGAGATTTCCAGGGCACGCTCGGCCGGGAAGCCATCGGCGACCAGCCGGTCTAAGCAGGCCTTTTCCGGCTCATGGACGAGGATCAGGCTCGGCTTGTTCTGCAGCATGGATCAGGCTTCCGATGAAGCCTCACCATCGCATGGCCGCTGCTTCAGGCTTGCATGAAACCGACCCGCGCCGGACGCCTGCGCGACAACGCTCAGGCGATCAGCACACGCGGTTCGAAACGGCCCCTCACGGGGATGTCGAGCAGAAAGGTCATGCCGGCCTGCGGATCGAGCTTGCGCTGCTTGTCGTCCTTGCCCTTCCAGGCCGAAGTCACCGCCAGTCTGTCGGCCTTGGCGCCGACAAAGGCCGGGCACGAGGACTGCCCCGCCGGCACGGCAATTTCGCGCAGCAATGTACCGTCGGGCGAATAGGCCTTGACCGCCTTGCCGCCCCAGACGGCGTTCCACAGCACGCCGTCACGGTCGACGACCGAGCCGTCGACATAGCCCTTGGACGAGCGATGGTCGACGAACACCTTGGACTCGCCGACCGGCAGGCCCGTCGCCGGATCGCAGGCGACGCGCATCAACAGGCCGGTCGAGGTATCGGTGTAGTAGGCGATCGATCCGTCCTCGGAAAAACAGATCGAGTTCGACACGGTGATGCCGGTGTAAAGCGTGCGCAGCTCGCCTTTGAAGAACCAGTAGATGGCGCCGGCGCCCTTCTGCTCACCCTTGCCCATAGTGCCGACCCAGAAGGCGCCGCACGGATGGACGCGCGAATCGTTGGAGCGTGTCAGCGCGTTGTCGGCCTCGATCGCGGTGTGCAGGGTCAGTTTGCCGGTAGCCACGTCGCGAACATGCAGGCCGGTCTCGGTGGCGATCAGCTGGCGCTTGTCGTCGATGATGGCGATGGCGCTGGCCATCTGGCCGAGCTCATGGATTTTCAGCGCGCCGGAGGTGACGCCCTGCTCCAGCAGAAGTCCGTTGACGATGTCGAACCAGAACAGCGTATCCGTGGCGGGATCATAGCTCGGACCCTCGCCAAGCTCGCAGGCATGGTCCGAAAAAACCGAAACGTTTTCCATCATGCCGCTCCGCCGAATGCCGCATCCCAGGCTGTCACCGCCGCCCGGGCGCGCGTGGCGACCTCGTCGACGCTCATGCCGGGTTTGAACAGGCTGGAGCCAAGACCGAAAGCGGTCACCCCAGCTGACTTGTAGCCGGCAAAATCTTTCTCCGAAACGCCGCCGACGGCGCCGACTACGGTGTCGGCCGGCAGCACGGCGCGCATCGCCGAGATACCGCCAGCACCGAGCACGCTTGCCGGGAAGAATTTCAGCGCCGAAGCGCCAAGCCGGATCGCCAGAAAGGCTTCGGTGGGCGTGAACACGCCGGGCATCGTCACCATGCCATGGTGCATGGCGCGGGCCATCACCTCGGCATCGATGTTGGGGCTGACCAGCAGTCTGCCGCCGGCCTTGGCCAAGGCGTCGACATCGGCGGCCGTCAGCACCGTGCCTGCACCGACCAGCGCCGTTTTGGGCAATGCCGCGACAATGCCGGCGATCGACACGAACGGCTCCGGCGAATTGAGCGGCACTTCAATGGCTTCGATGCCGGCATCAAATACTGCTTGACCGATGGCGACAGCCTCGCCGGGCTTCAGCCCGCGCAGAATGGCAACGAGGCCGCGCTTGAGCTTGGGGAAGGGTGCGGTCTGGGTCACGCGGTCACTCCACTCTTGCCAGTCGTGTTCTCTTGGGGGGGCATGTTCATTTGGCGATCATGCCATTTTCGCGCGCTGCCTCGATCAGGCCGGCGCGGACCGCCTCGTCGGCGTCGACCGTCCTGACAGCAAGTCCGGCAAGGTCGAGCGCCTGCCGGTAAAGAGCAGCAAGCGAACCTGAGGCGACCAGCACGATTGCAGTGGCGCTTTCGCCATAACGGCGGCCTGCCGATGCGATCTCGCCGCCGATCAAAAGGCCGGACAGACAGGCAGCGGCATCGTCGGCCTTGAGGTCCTGCAGCAGGCCGGCGGCGCGGATCGAAAACAGCCGCGAGGTGACATCGCCGCCTTCGGCCAGCGCCTTGCGGCACCAGTCCTGGAAGAACGGATTGCCTGATGTGACCGGCTTCGGGCTTTCGCCCAGCGAATGGCGCAGGATCGAATGCGCCGCCAGCACCGAGAACAATTCGCCGGTCGGCCAGGTGCAGAAGCCGTCGACCGCGCCATCTCCGACCAGAACCCATTTCGAATGGGTTCCGGGCATGCAGACGAGATGACGGCCATTAGCCGGCAAACCAGCGCCGGCTAGCTGCGTTTCCTCGCCGCGCATCACATCCGGAGCATCGGCGAGGCGCTGCGCCAGTCCAGGCACGATGCGGATGTCACGGCTCTGGCCTGGGATGCGGGCGGCGCCTGCGAGGATCGCACTGAGCGGCGCCGGCACGGTGACGTAAGGCGCCTCCAGCCAGCCCTGGCGCGAGCCGGCCATGCCGCAGATGATGACCGGCAATGTGTCAGGCGCGCCGAGCGCGGACAGATGGCCCTCGAGGATGGTGGCAAAACCCTTCTGCTGCGCCGTGATCAGCCCGTCATCGCCGCGCCGTTCGGCAAGCACCTGGCCCATCGCGTCGACCAGCCAGACTCGCATGCGGGTCGTACCCCAGTCGACGACGGCGACGGCCGGCGCCGGAATTTGGTTTGCCGGGCTCACAGGAAACCCCCATCGACGATCAGCATTTGCGCCGTCAGCATGCGCGAGGCGTCCGAGGCCAGGAACAGCACCGTGCCGACCATGTCGTCGGGCTGCATGACCTGCTTGATGCATTGCTTGGCGACATGGGCGGCAAGCCTCTCCTCGGTGACCCAGAGTTCTCGCTGCCGGTCGGTGATCACCCAGCCCGGCGCAACCGCGTTGACGCGAATGCCGTCAACGCCAAGCTTGCCGGCAAGGCCCTTGGTCAGACCGAGAATGCCGGCCTTGGCGGCGGTGTAGGCCGGCATATCGGGGTGGTTGATCAGATAGGAGGTCGAGGTGAAGTTGATGATCGAACCGCCGCCGGCCCGCTTCATGCCCGGCGCCACCGCCTGCGCGGTGAAGAAATGCGGGCGCAGATTGATCGAGAGGTTGTTGTCCCAGAACTCGACGGTGACGTCGGCGACATCGTGGCGTTCGTCCCACGCGGCATTGTTGATCAGCACCGTGACGTCGCCATGCACTTCTGCCGCCCTGGCGGCTGAAGCGCGCAGCGCCTCGACGTCGCGCAGATCGGTCTTGAGGTAGAGCGGCCGCCGGCCGAGTTCCTTCTCGACGCGGTCGGCAAGCATCGTGCTTGGGCCATCAGCGATGTCGATGAAGGCGACATTGGCGCCCTGGCGCACGAAACCCTCGGTCAGTGCCGCGCCGATGCCGGAGCCGCCGCCGGTGATCAGCACCGAGGCATCCCTCAGGTCGGCAAAATCCGCCGATGGCATCATGTCTTCACCTCCCGAGCGCTTTTGTTTTGACGCAATTCCGGACGGAAAACCGCTTCACACTTGTCCTGGAATTGCTCTGGTCCGGTCGGCGCGCATCCTAGCCAGCCAAGTCCGGGGAGCAAGGGCGAAAACGGCGATATCGTCGGCTTATGTCAGACAAAAGGACGCAAGCCGACGAGCAAAGTCCGCTCGTCGCCCGGCAGGCCGAAGATCAGATCGCCTTGGCGTAAAGCGCGCCGCGATAGGAATCGCGGAGGTAGCCGAGCGTGGCGTCGGCATCGACCGGCTTGCCGAACAGATAGCCCTGCCCGCCGGCGCAGCCGAACTGGACGAGGCGGTCGGCCTGCGCCTCCTCCTCGATGCCTTCGGCGACGACATCCATGCCGAGCCCCTCGCACATAGCGAGAATGGCGCGGATGATGTGCTCGGACGGACGGTCGTCGAGGATCGAGGAGACGAAGGCGCGGTCGATCTTGAGCTTGTCGAAGTGGAATTCGCGCAGGCGGCCGAGCGAGGACTGGCCGGTGCCGAAATCGTCGAGCGAGACGCGGATGCCGACACGACGCAGGTCCTCGACGATCTTCTCGGCCGAGGCCGGATCGTTCATCAGGCCGGTTTCGGTGATCTCGATCTCCAGCCGGCGCGGATCGAAGCCGGTGCGGTCGAGGATCGACAATATGTGCAGGCCGGTGTTCTGGTCGACGAGCTGCGAGGGCGACAGGTTGAAGGACAAGAACAGGTCCTTCGGCCAGTTGCGCGCTGCTTCGGTCGCCTTGCGCAGCACCAGCTGCGACAGCGGGCCGATGATGCCGCGCTCCTCGGCGATGGGGATGAACACGGTCGGCGGGACGACGCCGAGGTCGCGATCGGTCCACCGCGCCAGCGTCTCGAAACCGATGGTGCGGCGGGTGTTGAGATCGACGATAGGCTGGAAATGCGGTTCGACCTCGCCGGCCGAGACGGCGCGGCGCAGCGCCTGTTCGATGCGGGTGACGCGCTTGGCCGCCTCTTCCATCTCGCGGGTATAGACGACGACGCGGCCGCGGCCCGAGCGCTTGGCGTGGTAGAGCGCCGTTTCGGCCTTGTTGATGAGGATCTCCGTGGTTTCGTCGCCGGAATAGAACAGCGAACAGCCGACCGAAGCCGAGAGCCTGGCGGTGCGTTCGCCGACATCGTAGGGCGCCGACAGAATTTCGATCATCATGCGCGACTTCTCGGCCGCCGCGTCCTCGGAGAACACCATCGGATAGAGGAAGGCGAATTCGTCGGCGCCGATGCGGCAGACCGTGGAATGACTGTCCATGGAGGCGCGCAGCCGCATCGCCACCTGGATCAAAATGTCGTCGCCGGCCTTGTGGCCGAACAGATCGTTGATCGGCTTGAAGCCATCAAGGTCGAGAATGCCGACGGTAAACGGCGCGGGGTCGTCGGCGCGGTCGCTGATCAGGCGGTCGACCTTGTCGAAGAAGCGGCGATGGTTGCCAAGCCCGGTCAGCGCATCGGTGAACGCCAGATCCGTGTTTTCCCTGCTTGCCTGCCCGGTGCCAAACGTCGTTTGCATCGGTATCCCTGTTTTGACTTCTGAAATTTAGGCTGAGACTGGCAGCAAAGCGTTTAGGAACCGTATCGAAAAATCGATTCTTTGCTGGCGAATAATCGGTTCAGCCGTCGACTGTTCATCCCGATGGATCATGGATCATGCTCTAGCGGACGCGATAGAGCTCCACCGGGTTTCCGCGCGTCTCGGCGACCGGTTCGAGCCAGTCCGGCACGCTGCCGCCGACCAGCCCGGCAAGGAACCCTTGCGGCGCCTTGGCGGCGAGCAGTTTGGTTTCGGCGTTGCCGCGGCAGAGCGCCACCAGGCCGACATTGTGGCCGGCCACGATCGTCTTCGTCTGATCCGCCGATCCAAGGAAGGCATCCAGCGCAAGCAGGTCGCCGGCAATGTTGCGGTGATAGGGCCCGGCAAAGACGCGGTGTCCGGAATAGGCCAGGATCGGCGAGCCCAGGTTGGAAATGGCCAGCACTGTTGTATCGGGCTGCAACGCCAGGGCAGCGAAGGAAGCCTTGGCGTTGCAGTCTGCATCCAGGTCTGTGTCCTTGGCCTCGGCGGTGATCTCGTTGGCCTCCAGGGCCGTCGAGGTCGCGGCGGCGGCGGCGGTCCAGACGACATTCACCGACACCAGCCAGACCGCGACCATGCGCAACGAGACGCTGCCCGAGGGGCTGACCCTCGCCCGCTCGCGCCAGGTTGCGATCCAGGCCGAGAGCGGGATGACGGCAAAGGCGATGGAGAAGGTCGAGCCGCGGACCTGCCAGGCACTGACGATGAAGGCGGCGACCAGCAAGACGCCGACAAGACTGTCCTGGCGGCGCCACGGCCCGCGCAGGCGAAGCGCCATCAGCACGAGCGCCAGCAACGGCGTGGCGTAGCGCGCCGCCACCGAGGCCGGATCGTTGACGGCAAGACTGAACAGCGACTGTGCCTCGTCGATATGATCGAGCCACAATTCCTTGAGACGCGGATCGAGGTTCGCGTAGGGGGCCGCCAGGCATTGCGGGAACAGCGCCACGACAACGCCGCCCAGCACAACAGCGAGCAGGCCGAGCGACATCAGACGGCGGCCGCCGCTTGATGCATTGAGCGACGCCACGACGGCAAGGCCCAGCCCGGCGATCGCCGCCACCACGAATTGCACGGAAGAGAAGGCGTCGCATTGCGCCTGCCCCCAGGCCGATGGCGGGATGGTGGTGACGAAGACCAGCGCCGAGACGCCGGCAAAGCCGAGGCCGAAATCCCTGGCGATCCGGCGCTCGCCGCCAGGGTCGACGACAAACAGCAAGGCGATGCAGGCGCCGATGGTGGCGACATAGGGCGCGGTTTCCATGCCGACGGCCAACGTCAGCGCCGCGCACAGGCCGGAAAGCAGCGCTGCCCAGCGGCGCGTCGGCGCCTCGAGCAGCAGGCTGAGGCTGGCCATGGTCAAGGTCAGCTGGACATTGTGATGATCGAGCGCGCCGGGTGAAAAGATGCCGATGAAATGCAGCGCCGCCGCGCCGATGACGATGGCCGGCAGCACAGCGCCGTCGCCAGCGAAGCGGCGCGCCGCGCGGGCGGTAAAGAACACCGCCAGGCAGAACAGCAGCGCCGGCCACAGCACCTGGGCGATGGCTTCGGCCAGCGCCATGCTGCCGGTCAGCACTGAGGCCAGGAGGATGATGGCGGCGATCGGCGCATCGACCAGCCGCGACCAGTGCATGACGAAGCCGCCTTCCGGCCCCATCCTGTATTGATGCAGGTCGAACCAGCCCTGACCCGCCAGCATGTCGCGAACCTCGACCAGCCGCAGCAGGCTGTCATTGTCGCCGCCGGCGTTGCTCAGGTCGCGAAAGCCGGAGAAGGCGTTGACGGCAAGGGCCAGCAGCGTCGCCACCAGCGCCAGCAACAGGTCCGCCCGCCAGGAGGTGCGCGCCTCGGCAGGCATGGTATCGGCAGCGGTCATGGACGGGGCTTTCAGCCTGTGGTTCGACGGCGCAGCCTAGCGCCGTCACTTCAACAAAGCGTAAAGCCGAAGGCAAAAAAATACGCTGGCTCTTGGTATCGCGCTCTAGTCCCGCGCGGGAAACACCCACAGCGACGACACGACGTAACTCACCGTGCTGGTTGCAATCGTCATCACCACCGACATGGCAAAGGGCGACAGGCCGAACTGCGCCACCGCGACATGCGACACCAGGCCCGAAAACGCCGCGCATCCGGCCTGCAGCGCGAGATAGCGCGGCATGGCGTGCGCATGATCGTGCTGGCCGCCGAACGTCCAGCCGCGCTGCGCCGAATAGGCGACGATGACGGTGATCGCATAGGCGATGACACTGCCCGTGAAGGGTGAAAGCCCAGACGATACCAGCAGCCACGACAGCATGAGCAAAAGCAGGGCGGCGCCGATGCCGACCGTCAGGAAGCGGAACAGGCGCGTCTGAACGAAGGCAGGCGCCATCGCGCTCACGCCTCGTTGCGCACAGCCGGTGCGTCGGCTGCTTCGGAGCGGCCGGATTTCATCCGCTTGACCGGTATTTCGAGCACGCCGAGCAGGAACGCCGAGAAGAAGACCTGGAACGAAATGACGATCAGGCTGAGGCCAAGCACGACGATGCGCGGTATCTCGGAATCGTCGAGCGGACCGAAGCCGAGATGCGCCCAGCGCGCCACGGCATAGAAGAAGAACAGCGCGCCGCCGGCAAAGCAGATGCCGGCATTGGCGGCGAGACGATCGGTGCTGATGGTCCTGGCCAGCCAGCCGGAACGGCGGCTGGGCGGCAGGATGCCGGTTATTTCGGCATAGTATCGCGAAATGGCGCCGAAGGTCAGGAGCTGGACGCCGGTGACGATCATGAAACAGGCGGCGACGAAGGTGTTTAGGTCGAGCGACAGATTGTTGATCACCCGCAACGGCCCGAACACCAGCAATGCCGCAAACAGCGCGCCGACACCGCACAGCACTGTGCCGGGAATGAAGAACATCCAGCGCGGATTGTAGACCAGCAGGAACTTCAGATGCCGCCAACCGTCGCGCCAGGTTCTCAGATGCGGCGGCCGGCTGCGACCGTCGGGCTTGAGCGTCGTCGGCACTTCCTCAATGCGCAGCCCGGCGAGCGCGCCGCGGACCACCATTTCCGAGGCGAATTCCATGCCGGTCGTCTGCAGGTCGAGCTTGCGAATGCTTTCGGCATTGAAGCCGCGCAAGCCGCAGTGGAAATCGCCTGTCTTGATGCGGAAGAACAGCCGGCCGACGAAGCTCAGCACCGGATTGCCGAGATAGCGGTGCAGCGGCGGCATGGCACCGGGCTCGATGCCGCCCTGGAAGCGATTGCCCATGACAAGGTCGGCGCCGTCGCGCAGCCGTGCGACAAAGGCTTCCAGCGCGCTGAAATCATAGCTGTCGTCGGCATCGCCCATGATGATGAAGCGGCCCTTGGCGGCCGCGATGCCGCCAAGAAGTGCTGCGCCATAGCCTTTCTGCGGCACCGGCACGACACGCGCGCCGATCGCGGTGGCGATGTCCTGCGATCCGTCGGTGCTGCCATTGTCGGCAATCAGCACCTCGCCGGAGATACCAGCCTTGTCGAGAAACGCCCTCGCCTTGGCGATGCAGACGGCCAGCGTCTCAGCTTCGTTGAGGCACGGCATCAGGATGGTGAGTTCCAGTTCCTTGGTCGAGGCGGCGCAGATGGCGGTGACGGCGTTCATGATCGTTGTTCCATCGGGGGCGCCTCAAGCGGCTTCCGTCCGGGTTGAATTCGGCGACTACCCTTGCACGGCAAGGCTTAAGAAAACGATGACGCGCGACTTCGCCTTGTCTCCAACGGGCGCCTTGTCTCCAACAGGCCGGCACTGTCACGGCTTGCTGATGCCAATCCCGGAATCTCGCGATTGGCAGAAGCGCGGCGAGGCTGTACAGGCAATGGCTGTTGCCGATCGACCTGCCGGAGACCGAAATGCCGCTGAAAATCGCCGTCCAGATGGACCATATTTCCACCGTCTCGATTGCCGGCGACACGTCGTTTGCGCTGTCGCTGGAGGCGCAGCGGCGCGGCCACCAACTGTTCCACTACACGCCCGACCGGTTGTCGATGCTGGGCGGCAAGGTGTTTGCCCGCATCGAGGAGATGAACGTCCGCGACGAGAAGGGCAACCATTATACGCTGGGTGAGAAGGTGCGCACCGAGCTCTCGGAGATGGATGTGATCCTGCTGCGCCAGGACCCGCCCTTCGACATGAACTACATCACCACCACGCACATTCTGGAGCGCATCCACCCGAAGACGCTGGTCGTCAACGACCCGGCCTGGGTGCGCAACAGCCCGGAAAAGATCTTCGTCACCGAATTCCCGGACCTGATGCCGGAAACGCTGATCACCAAGGATCCCCAGGAGGTTGCGGCCTTCAGAAAAGAGTTCGGCGACATCATCGTCAAGCCGCTCTACGGCAATGGCGGCGCCGGCATCTTCCATCTCAGGGAGGACGACCGCAACCTCGCCTCGCTGCTCGAAATGTTCGCCCAGCTGTCTCGCGAGCCGTACATCGTCCAGCGCTATCTCAAGGACGTCCGCAAGGGCGACAAGCGCATCATCCTGATCGATGGCGAGGCGGTCGGCGCCATCAACCGGGTGCCGTCCGAGCACGATTCACGCTCCAACATGCATGTCGGCGGCCGCGCCGAAAAGACCGAGCTGACGGAGCGCGAACGCGAGATCTGCACCCGCATCGGACCGTCGCTGAAAGAGCGCGGCTTCATCCTCGTCGGCATCGACGTGATCGGCGACTACATGACCGAGATCAACGTGACCTCGCCGACCGGCGTGCGCGAAGTGCAGCGTTTTGGCGGCGCCGATATTGCCAGCTTGTTCTGGGATGCGGTGGAAGGCAAGCGGACATAAGGCTGCACACGACGACGGTTTGGCGGACCGATAAGCGAAGGCGGTTGGTAGGTACAAGATGAGAGCGGCTCTCCTTGCCACAGCTTTTGCAATCGTGCTGAGCGAGACTGCTCGTGCATGCACAATCCCACATTCATTGAGCGCCGATCAACAGGGACGTGCCGACAGTGTCTTTTACGGTCGCATTGCCAGCATCGAATATGCGGCGACCGAGCTGACGAACCGAAGGGTCTCGGATCGATCAGCTACGATTACATTCGATGTCCAACGAACAGTTCGAGGCCGGCCGCTACAGGGCTCTATCGAAGTCTATGGCTTTTCCAACACGGGCAATCGCCGCGTTTCGCTGGAAGAATTCGTCGCGCGTTATGGACGCAACGTCTATGTCGGCATTGTCTGGCCCGATACGATAAAATCCCATACGACCTGCAGGGACGACCAGTGGAAAAACGGATCAGGAGAAAAGCTGAGGGTGCCCTATTGCAAGGTCGACCTGCCAATTGTCCCCTTTGGCTACAACCCGGCGGACGCGCCACGCATGGACCGTCCGCGGGTCATCGAGGATCTGTGCGGCGACCAATTCATCAGGACATCACGTCCCCGCGACCTACCCTAGGCCAACGACAACTGGCCCCGCCAAGAGCCTGCGTAGCAAGGCCTGACGCTGCCAATGGCGGCAACCGCCACCGAGTCCGTTCTGGGATTCGGTCGAAGAAATGCCCTAGAACACCAGAAAATCGTCCGCGGTGAGCCAGGTGCCTGGCTCCACAGAGGCGAACTTGACAGCCGCCGCACCGCCCACGCCGTCGACATCGAACAGCAGGTCGCCAGTCGCGTCGTTGTAAAGGATGTGGTCGCTGTCATCGACGGCTTTGCTGCCGATCGCGAAGGCCGATGCGAAAAGCGGGCCGGCCTGCAGCCCGATGAACACGGAGCTGTCCAGCCGGATCATATCGTCTTGCGCATCGAAGTCTTCGATCCTGTCGCGGTTCGCCAGCCCAAATGCGTCGAACACGAAGACATCCCTGCCCTCGCCGCCGGCGAGCAGGTCGCCACCGGCGCCGCCATTGAGCATGTCGTCGCCAGCGCCGCCGCGCAATTCATCGGTGCCGGCGCCGCCGTCAAGGACATCGTCGCCCTCATCGCCACGGAGGCCGTCCGTGCCCGCACCGCCGTTTATTACGTCATTGCCGGCGCCGCCCTTCAGCCAATCGGTGCCCGCGCCACCGATAAGCGTGTCGGCGCCGGCGCCGCCGAACAGCTGGTCGTGGCCGGCGCCGCCATCGAGCGTATCGTTGAACGACGTGCCGATGACACGGTCGCCGCCGCCCAGTGCGGTGACCAGCACGGCACGATCATGGGCGCCATAGTTCACCGTGTTCACGGCGTCGGTCAGCGCGATGGATTCGGCCGGCGGTGCGACCGTGATCGTAATCGTCGCCAGTTGGCTGTTGCCCTGGCCATCGGTGGCGTAAACCGTGAAGCTGTCGGTGCCGACGAAGCCGGCCTCGGGCGTGTAGTCGAACAGATTGCCGTCCAGAAAATCGCCGTGATGGTGCAGGCTGCTGCCGACGTGGCCCTGGTGAAACGGGTAATGATTGCCGTCGAAACGCGTGCTTTGCTCAAAGCTGCCGTGGTCCGGCCCATCGACGACGACAAAGCTCAGGAGATCGTAGTCGGCATCGGCGGCGATGAACTTGATGTCGTCGAGGGATTCGCCTTGCGAAACCGACACGTTCAGTTCGGCGACCGTGGGCGCATGATTGACGAAGGTGTCGGCCTGCAGCGTCCCGTTATCCAGGACGATCTGGTGTTGGCCATACCGCGTGTTTTCGCCACCGAAATACTCGTTCGCGCCGATCCATGTCACGGTGATGGTGTCGGGGCTTTCGGCGTTGACCGAGACGATCCGGGCCGACAAATAGGCGGCCTGGTCGGACAGAGTGCGGATAAGATTGCCTTCATTGTCGAAGACCTGCGTTTCCACCGTCGTCCAGGTCTCGGTCCTGCCTTCATTGGTGAAGCTGGTGATGGTGAAGAAGCCGTCGAAGACATCGACCGAGGCCACGTCGATCCCGCCGAACGGGAAATCCGGCTTGGCTCCTATCGGACCGATCACGTCGCCGTCGGTTTCGGTGATGCTGAAAAGGACCGCGTCGGGGCTCGGGTTGGGATTGTCGGATTCTTCCCAGACGGTGAGCACACTGCCATTGCTTAAGGTCGGCATCCTGTTTTCCTCGCTTTTTGCGCCCGGCCCGCCGCTTCTGTCCCCGACCGCAACCATACCACAATAAGCGAGTCGGATCGGTGACAGCCAATCGCACCGCGCCTTTGTGGCTAACTCTGTCTCCGGCGAAAGATACGCACCGTTTGGTGGCGCCAGGAAAGCAACACTACATGTTCCTGTAATGTTCTTGCCTTGGCCTGAAATCTATGGTTGTCTTGTCCTGACGTCGCTCGCGGCCCACAAGGTCGAGGCGAACCGGTATGCGGGGGCAAGGCAAGATGGTGGCGCGGGTTCGCACGGTTGCTTTCCAGGGCATCGAGGCCGTGCCGGTCGATGTCCAGGTGATGATCGCGCCGGGCAAGGTCGGCATGCAGATCGTCGGCCTGGCCGACAAGGCGGTGGCCGAGAGCCGCGAACGGGTGCAGGCAGCACTCCATGCGTCGGGCCTGTCGATGCCGTCGAAGAAGGTCACCGTCAACCTGGCGCCGGCCGATCTGCCGAAGGAAGGCAGCCATTACGACCTGCCGATCGCGCTTGGCCTGATGGCAGCCCTCGGCGCCATTCCCGGCGACATGCTGGCGTCCTATGTCGTGCTCGGCGAATTGTCGCTCGACGGCACCATTGCCGCGGTGGCCGGCGCGCTGCCGGCGGCGATCGGCGCCAATGCCGAGGGAAAGGGCCTGATCTGCCCGTTCGGCTGCGGGCCGGAGGCGGCCTGGGCGGGCAAGGATTTCGACATTCTGGCGCCGCGCAGCCTGATTGCCATCGCCAATCATTTTCGCGGCACGCAGGTGCTGTCGCGGCCCGAGCCCGGCATCCATGTTTCGGCGCGCGACCTGCCCGACCTCTGCGACATCAAGGGCCAGGAAAGCGCCAAGCGGGCGCTGGAAGTAGCTGCGGCCGGCGGCCATAATCTCTTGATGGTCGGGCCTCCCGGCTCGGGAAAATCGATGCTGGCGCAGAGGCTGCCTTCTATCCTGCCGCCACTGGGGCCGAAGGAACTCCTGGAAGTCTCGATGATCGCCTCGGTGGCGGGCGAACTCGGCGAAGGCAAGCTCACCGACCGGCGGCCGTTCCGCGCCCCGCATCATTCGGCGTCAATGGCGGCGATGGTCGGCGGCGGCCTGCGGGTGCGGCCGGGCGAGGTTTCGTTGGCGCATCACGGCGTGCTGTTCCTCGACGAGTTTCCCGAGTTCTCGCCGCAGACGCTGGACGCGCTGCGCCAGCCGCTGGAGACCGGCGACTGCATGATCGCGCGCGCCAACCACCGCGTCACCTATCCGGCGCGCATCCAGCTGGTGGCGGCGATGAACCCGTGCCGCTGCGGCATGGCCGGCGAGCCGGGCTATCGCTGCCTGCGCGGCGAGCGTTGCCGCACCGACTACCAGGCGCGCATTTCCGGCCCGCTGCTCGACCGCATCGATCTCAGGATCGAGGTGCCGGCCGTCTCGGCCGCCGACCTGATCCGGCCGGACCGCGCGGAGAAGAGCGCCGCGGTTGCGCTCCGCGTGGCGCGCGCCCGCACCATCCAGCGCGAGCGCTTCGAGCGGCTCGGCGTGACCAGCGCCACCACCAATGCGCATTGCTCGCCCTCGATTATCGAGGACATCGCCACGCCGGATGCCGCCGGCCTGTCGCTGCTGAAAGACGCCAGCGAGAAACTCGGCTTTTCCGCGCGCGCCTATCACCGCGTGCTCAAAGTGGCGCGCACGCTGGCCGACCTCGACGCCAGCGAGACCGTCGGCCGCATCCATCTGGCCGAGGCGATTTCCTACCGCATGATGTCGGAGCGCGTGGCGCAGGCGGCTTGATCCCTTGCTGGCGGGGCAATCGCATATGACGGCGCCAGCCCCCTCTCCGACCGCTACGCGGCCACCTCTCCCCCATTTCATGGGGGCGAGGAACCGCCAATCGCGGAGGGCGCGGCCCTGAAAAAGCTTGGGTTCCTCGCCCCCACAAAGTGGGGGAGAGGTGGCTCGGCGAAGCCGAGACGGAGAGCACCATATGCGATTGTGCCGCCCCTTGGGGGAACGCTGGCGCTCAGGACGTCGCAAACGTCCAGCTCGCACCGCGCCGCGTGGGGTTGCACCCGCCGTGCCCGCCAGGCTATGATATGGCTTACCCAGCAGCCGGAAAGGAGCTTTTCATGATTGTCGTTGTTGCTCAGCCGGCTGGCGGAATCCGCGCCGCGGCCTGATTGGCTCCCTGAGGCTTTGCCTCTCGGAGCGCGACCGGCCCTCCGTTTTTCCTGCACCAGCCCGAACCGTACGCTCCTGCCCAGGAGCTAGTTTTCGCGCGTCCACGCCATCGTGGCGCAACAGCTGGTGTAAAACCAATGATATCCGACGCTTCATCGCTGGCCGATTTCGGCTGGACTTCCTTTTTTGCCACGCAACTTGACGCCGAAGACCTCGCAACCGTGAGCCCCGTGAGGGTCACCGCGGTGCATCGCGATCGTATTCAGGTCGCCGCCCCTGATATCAACCTCGATATCGCGCCCTTTGCGGCCGATGTTGAAGATCCCCTGTCCGCTGCCACGGTAGGCGACTGGCTGCTTCTCGACGCCGCCACCTTGCGACCGCAACGCCTGCTTCGGCGTCAGAGCCTGTTCAAGCGCCGCGCGGCGGGCAGCGACCGCCGGCTGCAGCTTATCGCGGCCAATGTCGATACGCTGTTCATCGTCTCGTCCTGCAACCAGGATTTCAACCCGGCGCGGCTCGAGCGCTACCTCGCACTGGCCCGCGAAGCCGAGGTCACACCGATTGTCGTGTTGACCAAGGCCGACCTCACCGAGACATCAGGAGACTACGCCCGCACTGCCGCGAAACTTCTGCCGGGATTGCTGGTGGAGGTTCTGGACGCGCGCGACCCGCAGGGCGTCGCAAACCTGCTGCCCTGGTGCGGCCGCGGCCGCACGGTTGCGCTGGTCGGCTCGTCCGGTGTCGGCAAATCGACGCTGGTCAACACGCTTGTCGGCGACGACAGCGCTGTCACGCAAGGCATTCGCGAGGACGATGACAAAGGCCGCCACACGACAACCGGCCGGGCCCTGCATCGCTTGCCGGCCGGCGGCTGGCTCATCGACACGCCCGGCATGCGCGAGCTGCAGCTCACCGACGCCGCGGACGGCATCGCCGATGTGTTTGCCGACATCGTCGCGATCGCGGCGACCTGCCGTTTCGGCGATTGCCGCCACCAAGGCGAGCCGGACTGTGCGATCGCTGCCGCCATCGAGACCGGCGACATCGAACCGGCGCGCTTAAAACGCTGGCGCAAGCTTGCGGCGGAAGAGGCGCACAACAACGAAACCCTGGCGGAAAACCGCGCCCGCAGCCGCGCCTTCGGCAAGATGGCGCGACGGGCAATGCGCGAGAAGCAGGCGCGGCGGAATGGATAGGCGGCTTGGCTAATCTCCCCCCTCGTGGGGGAGATTAGCCGTCCTTCTTCGCCTTCAGCTCCAGCCTTCGCTTGTGCAGCACCGGCTCGGTGTAGCCGTTCGGCTGTTCGCGGCCCTTGAACACGAGATCGCAGGCGGCCTGGAAGGCGATGGAGGTGTCGAAGTCGGCGGCCATCGGGCGGTAGAGCGGGTCGCCGACATTCTGCAGGTCGACGATGGCCGCCATGCGGCGCAGCGAATCCGTCACCTGGATTTCGGTGCAGACCTTGTGGTGCAGCCAGTTGGCGATGTGCTGCGAGGAGATGCGCAGCGTGGCGCGGTCTTCCATCAGGCCGACATCGTTAATGTCAGGCACTTTGGAACAGCCGACGCCCTGGTCGATCCAGCGCACGACATAGCCGAGGATGCCTTGCGCATTGTTGTCGAGTTCGCGCTGGATCTCGTCCGGCGTCCAGTTCGGACGCACCGCCACCGGCACCGACAAGATGTCGTCGAGCTTGGCCTTCGGCCGGTTCTTCAGCGCCACTTGGACGGCATGCACATCGACCTTGTGATAGTGGGTGGCGTGCAGCGTGGCGGCCGTCGGCGACGGCACCCAGGCGGTGTTGGCGCCGGCCTTGGGGTGGGCGATCTTCTGCTCCAGCATCGCCGCCATCAGATCCGGCATCGCCCACATGCCCTTGCCGATCTGGGCATGACCGGCGAGCCCGCATTCGAGCCCGGTGTCGACATTCCACGCCTCATAGGCGGAAATCCAGGCGGCCTGCTTCATGTCGCCCTTGCGGATCATTGGGCCGGCCTCCATCGAGGTGTGGATCTCGTCGCCGGTGCGGTCGAGGAAGCCGGTGTTGATGAACACGACACGCTCTTTCGCCGCGCGGATCGCTTCCTTGAGATTGACGGTGGTGCGCCGCTCCTCGTCCATAATGCCCATCTTGATGGTGTTTGCGGCCATGCCGAGCAGCGCTTCGACGCGGTCGAAAATTTCCACCGCGAAAGCGACTTCCTCAGGCCCGTGCATCTTGGGCTTGACCACATACATCGAGCCGGCGCGGGAATTCATCCGCCGCCCGTTGGTACCGACATCGTGCAGCGCGATCAGCGCCGTAAGCGCTGCATCCATGATGCCTTCCGGCACCTCATTGCCGTCGCGGTCGAGAATGGCCGGATTGGTCATGAGGTGGCCGACGTTTCTGACCAGCATCAGCGAGCGGCCGGGCAGGCTGAGCGCGCCGCCATTGGGCGCCGTCCAGGCGCGGTCCGGGTTGAGCTTGCGGACGAAAGACTTGCCGCCCTTGCTGATTTCCTCGGCGAGGTCGCCCCTCATCAGGCCGAGCCAGTTGCGGTAGACCACGACCTTATCCTCGGCATCAACAGCCGCGACCGAATCCTCGCAGTCCTGGATGGTGGTCAGCGCCGATTCCAGGATGACATCGGCAATGCCGGCCGGATCGGTGCGGCCGATCTGGTTGGCGCGGTCGATCAGGATTTCGATGTGCAGGCCGTTTTGGACGAGCAGGATGGCTTCAGGATTGGCGGCATCGCCGCGATAGCCGGCAAACTGTTTCGGGTTGGCGAGCGTCGTGCCGCCGGCGCCGGCGCTGAGCCGCAAGATGTTGCCCTGGACTGTAAGTCCGTTCACGCCGGCCCATTTGCCGGAGGTGAGCGGCACGGAGTCGTCGAGAAAACTCTTCGCCCAGGCCACCACCTTGGCGCCGCGCGCGGGATTAAAACCTTTGCCCTTCTCGGCGCCGCCGGTCTCGGGGATGGCATCGGTGCCGTAGAGCGCGTCATAGAGCGAGCCCCAGCGCGCATTGGCGGCGTTGAGCGCATAGCGCGCATTCATCACCGGCACGACCAGCTGCGGGCCCGCAACGATGGCGATCTCGGGGTCGACATTCCCGGTCGAGACGGAAAAGGCCGGCCCTTCCGGCACAAGGTAGCCGATCTCACGCAAGAAGCTTTTGTAAGCCTCCATGTCGATGGGCGCGCCATTGGCGCGATACCAGGTGTCGATCTTTTCCTGCATGGCGTCGCGCTTGGCCAGCAGCGCCCGGTTCTTCGGGGCCAGATCATGCACGATGGAAGAAAAGCCGTTCCAGAAGGCATCGGCCGCAATGCCGGTGCCCGGCAGCGCTTCGTCGACAAAGTCATGGAGTTCACGGGCAATCCGCAATCCGGCGATCTCGACGCGATCGGTCATCAGGGCTTCTCCAGATGAAAGGCTTTGCGGCCTTTGGCATGTCAGGGTTGAAGGGTCAATTCAGCTTAGGGTGAAGGTGGGCGCGACCTTTCCTTCTCCCCTTGTGNNACGGATGAGGGGTGTTCCAGATACCACCAGCGCCTCATTCCTTCCAGCACCCCTCAACCGTCTCGGCGCTGCGCGCCGATCCACCTTCTCCCACAAGGGGAGAAGGAAAAGGCGCTTAAACCGCAATTCTCGGCCTTCCCGACGCCACCGCCACCACATGCGCCTCGATGAACATGCGCTGGCTTTCGACAGTGGAAACCTTGAACTCGGTCGCCACTTCGATCTCGGCATTATCCGTGCCGGCATCCTTCGCCCGCTGCGCAACAATCGCCCGCACATCGGCCTCCGCCGCCGCGATCGCCTTTGCCTCGTCGGTGAAATCCCGCACCATCTGCCCCGACGCCAGCCGAAAAAGCCCTTCCTTGGGCTGGCTGACGCGGGCTTCGGCGGAGACGCGGACCTGGCCGACGACGGCGCCGAGCGCGTTGGCGACGTCGGTGTCTTCCGGCACCACGCACTCATTGCCGACCAGCTCGGCCAGGCCGGCATAGTGCAGCGGCGCCGAGGCGCCGAGGCCGATGACCGGACGGTCGAGCGCGACGCTCAAGCGTGCGATGCCGGGATGGGCGTCGACGGCGCGCTGCACCAGCGCGTGCGCCACGGTGGCGGCGCCATCCAGCCCGTCCTCGGCAAAGGCGGTTTCGAGGATGTATTCGGCCGACCAGCGGGTCAGCGTCAGCAGCACGCGTTCGGAAATCACTTCCGGAGAGGCGGCGATGTTCTGGCCGCGGCCGTCGCGCTTGCGGGCAAACAGCTCGGCGCCGAGCCGGGCAGCAGTGGCATCCCAGTTGGCCTGCTTGCCCAGCACATGGGCGGCATCCGAAGGTGTAAAGCCCGAGATATGCACCAGGCCGCGCGACACCAGCCGGTTCAGCGTGGCGTTCTGGGCGTTCGAGGTCAGCAATTTGTCGATGGCGAGCGGGACGGCGCCGATCTGCTCGTAGAGTTTTGCCTCAGGCGCGGTCAGGCCGGCAGCCAGCCTGTCCGGCACGCCGGTGCGCAGCGCAAAGCGGCCATCCATGCGACCGGGGTTCGGCGCGCGCAGCTGGCGCTCGAGCTCCGACGTCACTGAAGCACCATGCATCATGCCGGCCAGCGCCAGCGGCACCAGGCGGCGCGGCCCGAGCAGGATCTTCGGATTAAGCGCGCCATCTTCGAGCGCCACTTCGGAATCGCCGCCAAGGCCGAAGGTGCGCATCGCCACCGCCTCGACCATGGTGCGGAAGCCGCCGACCGTGGCGCCTTCCGGATCGAGCCGCGGCCGGCCGCCATCGAGCACGGCGACATCCGTGGTGGTGCCGCCAATGTCCGACACCATGGCATTGTCCAGGCCGGTCATGTGGCGGGCGCCGACCAGGCTGGCGGCCGGGCCGGAGAGAATCGTCTCGATCGGCCGCTGGCGGGCAAAGGCCGCCGACACCAGCGCGCCGTCGCCGCGCACCACCATCAGGGGTGCGGCGATGTTGCGGGCTTCGAGAAACCCTTCGGTCGCCGCCACCAGCCGGTCGATCATCGAGATCAGCCTGGCGTTGAGCAAAGTGGTGAGCGCCCGGCGCGGGCCACCGAGCTTGGCCGACAATTCGTGGCTGGCGGTGACCGGCAGGCCGGTTTTTTCGCGGATCAGGTCGCGCGCGGCGAGTTCATGCGCCGGATTGCGGGTGGCGAAATAGGCGCAGACGGCAAAGCCCGACACCGAGGCGCCGAGTTCGGGCAGAGCGGCTTCGAGGCCGGAGAGGTCGAGCTTGGCCGCATTGCCGTGCACGTCATGGCCGCCGGCGCAAAACACCACGGGGTCGGTGCCGAGCGCGGTCTTCAGCCCGTCGCGGGCAAGGTCGCCTTCGGAAAAGCCGATCATGACCAGCGCCACGCGCCCGCCCTGGCCCTCGACCAGCGCGTTGGTGGCAAGCGTCGTCGACATCGACACGAGTTTGATCGACGCCGGGTCGGTGGCGGATGTCTCCAGCACCGCATCGACCGCGCCGGAAATGCCGACGGCAAGATCATGCCGCGTGGTGAGCGCCTTGGCCTTGGCCAGCACCTTGCCTTTGGGGCCGCCGGCCTCCGACCACAGCACGGCATCGGTGTAGGTGCCGCCGGTGTCGATGCCGAGGAAGAGCGGGGAGGGTTTGGGCTTGGCGGTCATACTGGCGGGTCCGGGGATTGTGTGGACCTGCCCTTAGCCGATACGCGCGCATGGATAAAGGCGTGAGCGATGGGCCACGGGGGGAGACTGCCGCCGGCTCAACAAGACCTGGGTTCCTCGCCCCCGCCAGAGGCGGGGGAGAGGTGGCCGCGAAGCGGACGGAGAGGGGGGCCTTTTCGTAGGGTGCAGCCCCCTCTCCGTCTCGGCTTCGCCGAGCCACCTCTCCCCCACTTTCGTGGGG
The DNA here is from genome assembly GCA_900472295.1 of Hyphomicrobiales bacterium. Taxonomy (GTDB): domain Bacteria; phylum Pseudomonadota; class Alphaproteobacteria; order Rhizobiales; family Rhizobiaceae; genus Mesorhizobium. The sequence goes on from UCIA01000006.1 coordinate 171,787, forward strand.
GCGAGGAACCCAAGCTGGAATACCGCCGGCGCCGCCCCTCATCCCCCTGCCGGGACCTTCTCCCCGTGAAACGGGGAGAAGGAGGAAACCCTACGGCGTCAGCTCAATCTCTTCCGTCTCGCCGCCTTCGCAGGTGTAGCAGCAGTCTTCGCATTTTTCCTTGTTGTTGGGGCCGACGCCCCAATAGGTGCCTTCGTCGCCGTCGATCCAGGCGCCATAGCAGATGGACTCGCCCTCGTTGCACGAGACCGGGATCTGTTTGGTCTCGCCATCGTCGAGATAGAAATCCTTGCCGTCGCCCGGCCAGACATAGTCGCGGTCCTGGCTGTAGAGCTCGAGGCGCATGGCGTTGGGATGGCTGTTCTTGACGGCGAAAGTGATGTCGGCGGCATAGGCGGACGGGGCCAGCAGCGTGGCGAGCGAAAGCGCGACGACGATGCGGCGCAGACAAGTGAAAGACATTGAAACCCCCGAAGCAAATCGGCCCCCCGGCCGAGGGAATCAGCATCGCATGATGGCGGCTGACATTGAAGGGTTGGGGCGTGACTGATTTTGGGGGGATTGGTGGAGGGCGGGCGCCTCTTCCGTCTCGGCGCTAGCGCGCCGATCCACCACCCGGGGCGAGTCACGGGCCTCGCCCGCCCTTCGGGCCCCACAAGGGGAGAAGGGGAGCCCGCGCCTCACTCAACCAGATCAATCGTCTCGGTCGTATGCTCCACGCAGATGAAGCAGCAATTGTCGCAAGGCTGGTCATTGTCCGGCCCGACCCCCGCCGAAATCGCATCATTGCCGTTGACCCAGGCGCCGTAGCAGATGTTTTCGCCCGGATTACACGAGATCGGCACCGATTTCTGCGAGCTCGGCTCGATCAGAAACACCTGGCCGCCGCCCGGCCATGACATCTTGCGATCCCGGCTGAAGAGCTCCACCGCGACCGCTTGGCTACGCAAATTCTTGACGAAGAACGCCATATCGGCGGCATGCGCCGGGGTGGCGATGAGGAGGGCGGCAAGGGTGAGGCGGAGCATGGCGGTGGGTCTCGAATCGGTGGGGCACGCTCGCATGGTCGGGGGAGAAGCGCCACATGCGGTCGCCTGCGGCGATACCTTCTCCCACAAGGGGAGAAGGGGGAGCGCTACAGCCGAGCGCCTCAGCAAGGTCCAGATCCAACCGGCAAAGGTCACCCTCGAAGCCAAGGAGGACCTCAAGAAGAGGGCGACCTGTGGGCCGCCCTCTCATTTCGTTTAAGCCGCCGCCATCAACGGGAAGTCAACGGGGAGTTCCACCGCCGGCGGGATGTCGGGGAATAAGCGCCCCTTCATTACGTCTGCGATGCGGCCCTGATTGATCTGGTAGTACGACGCGATAAGCGCGTAGTTGATGCCCAGATCGCGGGCCAGCTTGATAACCGGAACCATGTCCGGGGTAACCTTCCGGTCGTGCATTGCCTTTTCCTTTCGAAAAGGATGCGACCGAATAAACAGTTGACGCTGATTCACGGATGAATCATTGTCGCCGCGTTGCTGTGCGCCGTCTATTCGGTCGCATATTCTGATCCGGAACTATTTCCGGACCAGTGTGGAACCGGAGCATTCGCGCCCCGGCTCCTACCGCCCAGCGGCGGCTGCTGAAACTGACCAGGTCGGCAAACCTCGTCAGATCAGGAAGCAGGCGTCATATGGGCTCCATCGCATCTCCAATGCTCCGAATCGTCGGGATTCTCTCCCGGCGGCTCGGAGCATATTGAAAATAGCTCCCTTGACAAGCGCCTTCTGAGTTAGCCAGAAACTTTATTCTATTGATTATTCTATCTGCGCGTGAGAATAATCGGCCAACAGAGGAGAACGCTCCATGGCGAAGGTCCGCAGCCCCAATTACCCACTTGTCGATTTGGCCGGAGCATTGGTCATGGCGCGGAAGCTCTATGACAAGGATGGGCGAAACAAGGTGTCCAAATCGGCGTTGGCGTCGCACCTAGGGCACGAAAGCCTAAGTGGCCCCGCGTTAGGAAAGATCGGCGCTTTGCGTGCCTACGGCCTTGTCGATGGCACTGGGGACGAGAACCGAATCACTGAGGACGCGATCACCGCGCTAATGGCTCCGGAGGACTCTCAGGACCGAGTAGAGGCGCTACGTCGGATGGCATTGCAACCGAGCCTTTTCAGGGAAATTGCAAAGGAATTTCCGACACCGCCGAGCGATAGCAACCTTCGATACTGGCTCGCTAAACGGGGCTATTCCCCAGAGGGCGCAGCGAAAGCAGCGAAGACCTATCTCGCGACAGTCACGCTTGCGACCCTTCATGAGAAGGGGTACCCTCACTCGCCAACCTCCGTCGAGGATGAGACGATGCAGGCTCCGGACCCGTCACGTCCGATTCAACGGCGAGCCGAGACAAGCGAACAGCCGCCACTCAAGCCCGGGATGCGACAGGAAATCATCGCATTGGACGAGGGGGACGTGACCATCACGTTCCCTGTAAATCTGTCGGCGGATAGTTTTGGGGATCTAGACGATCACTTAAAGCTTTTTATTCGAAGGATGCAGCGTCGTGCGAACGCACGAACTCTTGGCTTCGACGAGGGTCAAGACCAACACTAGGCATGCGATGCCGACAGTAGCGTCGGCCGCGATGAAGGTAACGCCATCGGCTTCGAAGCCAGCATCTATTCGCCGAATCGATGAGGTGGCGCGCTCGGCACGTCAATTAAGCCATCCGCACTGCCGCACCCCCCGGGGTGGGACCCGCTGCCTTCGGCAGCCCCACCCGGACTTGCGCTCGCATCGACCCACCGGGTCGATGGCGAGCGGCCAAAGGCCGGACCGCTTAGTCCCCCATCTTAAGCGCCTGGATAAACGCCTCCTGCGGGATATCCACCTTGCCGAACTGGCGCATCCGCTTCTTGCCCTCTTTCTGCTTGTCCAGCAGCTTGCGTTTGCGGGACACGTCGCCGCCGTAACACTTCGCGGTCACGTCCTTGCGCAGCGCCGAGATGGTTTCGCGGGCAATGACCTTGCCGCCGATCGCGGCCTGGATCGGGATCTTGAAGAGGTGGTTCGGGATCAGCTCTTTCAGCTTCTCGCACATCTGGCGGCCGCGCTTTTCCGCCGCCGTGCGGTGGACCAGCATGGACAGCGCGTCGACCGGCTCCTCATTGACCAGGATCGACATCTTCACCAGGTCGCCTTCCTTGTAGTCGGTCAAATGATAGTCGAAGGAGGCGTAGCCCTTGGAGATCGACTTCAGCCGATCATAAAAGTCGAAGACGACTTCGTTGAGCGGCAGGTCGTAGATCAGCATGGCGCGCTTGCCGACATAGGACAGGTCGGCCTGGATGCCGCGCCGGTCCTGGCAGAGCTTCAGGATGCCGCCGAGATAGTCGTCGGGTGTGAGGATGGTGGCGCGGATCCACGGCTCCTCGATGGCGGAAATCTTGACCACGTCGGGCATGTCGGCGGGGTTGTGCAGTTCCTTGACCGAGCCGTCATTGAGCAGCAGCCGGTAGACGACGCTTGGCGCCGTGGCGATCAGGTCGAGGTTGAACTCGCGCTCCAGCCGCTCCTGGATGATTTCGAGGTGCAGCAGGCCAAGGAAGCCGCAGCGATAGCCGAAGCCGAGCGCGGCGCTGGTTTCCATTTCGTAGGAGAAGCTGGCATCGTTGAGGCGCAATTTGCCGACGGCTGCGCGCAGATCCTCGAAATCGGCGGCGTCGACCGGGAACAGGCCGCAGAACACCACCGGCTGCGCCGGCTTGAAGCCGGGCAGGGCATGCGCCGTCTGGCGCTTGTCCTCGGTAATGGTGTCGCCGACGCGGGTATCGGCCACTTCCTTGATCGAACCGGTGAAGAAGCCGAACTCGCCGGGGCCAAGCTCATCGACATTGATGCGGGCGGGCGTGAACACGCCGGTGCGCTCGACCAGATGCTTTGCGCCGGTGCCCATCATGCGGATGGTCGCGCCCTTCTTCAGCACGCCGTCGATGACGCGGACCAGCACGATGACGCCGAGATAGGCGTCGTACCAGCTGTCGACCAGCATGGCCTTCAGCGGAGCTGATGCATCGCCTTCGCGCGGCGGCGGCAATTGGTGGACGATGGCTTCCAGCACATCGGGAATGCCAAGGCCGGTCTTGGCCGAGATCAGCACGGCGTTGGAAGCGTCGATGCCGATGACCTCCTCGACCTGCTCGCGGATGCGCTCGGGCTCGGCGGCCGGCAGGTCGACCTTGTTCAGCACCACGACGATCTCGTGGTTGTTGTCGATGGCCTGGTAGACGTTGGCCAGCGTCTGCGCCTCGACACCCTGGGAAGCGTCGACGACCAGCAGCGAGCCCTCGCAGGCGGCCAGCGAACGCGACACTTCATAGGCGAAGTCGACGTGGCCGGGCGTGTCGATGAGGTTGAGGATATAGTCCTCGCCATTGTTGGCGCGGTATTTCAACCGCACCGTCTGCGCCTTGATGGTGATGCCGCGCTCGCGCTCGATGTCCATCGAGTCCAGCACCTGCTCCTTCATGTCGCGCAGCTCCAGCCCGCCGGTGGACTGGATCAGCCGGTCGGCAAGCGTGGATTTGCCATGGTCGATATGGGCGACGATGGAGAAATTGCGGATGTGGTCGAGAGGCGTGCTCATGGCGCGCGCTTTAGCAGGGGCGGGTTGCAGGGGCAAGCGGGGGTGGGCTTGCAGAGCAACGCTGCCGGGAATGAAGCCGCAATGACCAATGTCTGCGCTGCCCCTCATTGTCCTGCCGGACATTTCTCCCCGTATAGTGACG
>UCIA01000044.1 GCA_900472295.1 Hyphomicrobiales bacterium
GCAGGCCAGAGGGGGGTGCTGTCCCGCCGGCGTTCACAAGTAACTACGACGAAGCCTTCGCCCGCTCCTTTGCCAGTCTCACCAGTACCGCCCTTGTCTCCTCGTCGGCCGGGAAGAACGACTCGATCGCCAGCTCCGACAGTGTCACGTCGAGCGGCGTGCCGAAGACGGTGATGGTGCTGATGAAGGACAGCACCTGGTCGCCATGCGCCAGCCGCAGCGGATGGACGATGCCGTTGGGCTCGACCGTCACCGGCCGCGCGCCCTTGAGGCCGGACGGATAAGTCCGCAATTCGCGTTCCAGCTCGACCAGCACGGGATCGCCGGCGGCATCGTTCTGGTGCTTCAGCCGTTCCAGGAGATGCGCCCGCCACTCCGCGAGATTGACGATGCGCGGCGCGACGCCGTTCGGGTGCAGGCTGAGGCGCAGCACGTTGACCGGCGGCTGAAGCAATGCTGGGTCCGCCACGCCCTCAAGCAGCGGCCCGAGCGCGGCATTGGCCGAAACCAGGTTCCAGTGGCGGTCGACGGCCAGCGACGGAAACGGCTCATGCCCTTTGAGCACCGTCTCGACCGCGGCAAGCGCCGGCGCCAGCACGGTATCGGTCAGCGGACGTTCGCCGAAACTTGGCGCAAAGCCGGCGGCCAGCAGCAGCTGGTTGCGTTGCCTGAGCGGCATCGACAGCTGCTCGGCCAGATGCAGCACCATCTCGCGCGACGGTGCGGCGCGCCCGCTCTCGACAAAGGAGAGGTGGCGCTGCGAAATCTCGGCCTCCATGGCGAGATCGAGCTGGCTCATGCGCCGGCGCGTGCGCCATTCGCGGATCAGGGTGCCGGCAGAGGTTTGGGTTGTTGTCATGGGTGCATGGCTACAGAGGCGGGAGGGGGATTTCAATTACCTTGGAGGTTATCCGATCTCCCCCCTTGTGGGGGAGATGCCTGGCAGGGCAGAGGGGGGCGCTGTCCCGCCGACCTGTCCGCTATTTGGGACTGCTTTTACTAGGCGAAATTAGGGAAGATTACGAGGCTGGTGATCCTTCGCGCCCCCTCTGTCCTGCCGGACATCTCCCCCACGAGGGGGGAGATTGGCTAATTTTCCAACCCCCGCAACTTCGCCTTCACCTCGAGAAAATCCCGCCATGCCAGCTTCTTGTGCGCCGGGGTACGCAGCAGATAGGCCGGATGCAGCGTCGGCATCGCCGGGATGGCAATGCCCGACGCCGTCGTATGCACCCGCCAATTGCCGCGCAGCCGCAATATGCCTTCGCTCGTGTTAAGCAAGGTTTTGGCCGAAGGGCCGCCGAGATTGACCAGCACCTTGGGATTGACCAGCTCGATCTGCCGCTCGATGAACGGACGGCAGATCTCGGTCTCGTGCGGTGTCGGTGTGCGGTTGCCGGGCGGCCGCCAGGGAATGACGTTGGCGATATAGGCAGACGTCCGGTCGAGCCCGATCGCCGCCAATATGCGGTCGAGCAGCCGTCCGGAACGGCCGACGAAGGGCAGGCCTTCAATGTCCTCGTCGCGGCCGGGCGCCTCGCCGACCAGCATCAGCGAAGCTTGCGGATTGCCGTCGGCGAAAACCAGGTTCTTGGCGGTGAATTTGAGATTGCAGCCGTCGAAGGCTGCCATGTGCTGGCGCAGTTCGTTGAGCGTCGAGGCGCCTGCCGCCATTTGCCGGGCGAGCGCCGCCTGTGCTTCGTCGGGCACGGTCGCGGTGGCCTGCACCGAGCGCGCCGGCGCGTCCGGCACCCGGCTGGCATCCAGGCCGGGGCTGGCTGAGGGCTGTTCCGGTGCCTTGTTTTCGCGAGGCGGCGCTGCCGGCGCGCGCTCGGCAGGCCTTGGAATAGTCTCGGCAAACCGGTTCACCGGCGTGTCTTCCAACGCCTCGTCGACACCGGCGTTGGCGTAGAATGCCAGCAGGTCGGCGAGGTCGGATCGATTGTTGGGGGAGGCGGCAGTCATGCGGGGCACATTCGTCCGCCCGACCACGATTTGCAAGTTTGATGATTGGCGAAAGCCGCGGTGAAGGCTGATCTCTCCCCTTGTGGGGGGATTACCTAGCCCGTCGGTATGCGCGGATCCTGCACCACATAAAACGTCCAGCGCGGGGTGTAATCGGTGATCAGGAATTCGAAGCTTCCCGTCTTCAGCGGATCGATCTGGCCGTTTTTGAACAAGAGCCGGTCGTAGGGTTCGAAATCGCGGTCGAAATCGGCATAGGCGGTCGACCAGATATTGTCGGGCGTCTTGTTGCGCTGGTCGAAGGACAGGCCGTCGCCGAACACGCTCGCCTGGTTGGGGATTTCCTGCAGCTCGAACTGGAACTCGACCCAGGCCTGGCCGCTGTTGTTGAGCACTTCGATGCGCATATACAGGATACCGTTGGCGAATTCCCCATTGGTGCTGAACGGCTGGATCGGTTTGGTGGTGCGGATGGTGAGCGTCACCGGTGTCGACGAATTCAGCTCCTCGGTGATGATCAGCGGGTCTTCCTTGGTGCCGGTGCCCGAGGTGCCGGTGATGTGGAAGCCGCCCAGCTCATCGGAAAAGGAGTAGGCCCCGCTCGCCCACACCTTCACCGGCTCGGCCACCTTCACCGGCTCGGCATGAGCGCCGACCGGCGCCAGCAGCGAAAGGGCAAGGAGAAGCGCGCGGCAAATCCGGCCGGGCGGGAGGGGAAAGCGCGTCAATGAAAAGCCGGACGGCGTGCGCATGGGCAGAAGTATGACCGATAAGAGAGCCGTCGAACAATTAAAATGTGGGAAGCTGAGCGCCGCCGCGCGCAAAAGGCTTGCGGCAGCGTTGGTATCCGCGACTTTTTGGCGAAATCGGCATTGTCACGTCAGCGCCGGTTTCCTGTCGCGGATTGATGCGCTATGCAGCGCATGAGCCAGCAAAATGCCCGGAAACGGTTAGCCAGTGCGGAGGGGTTGATGAGCGAGATCGAACGCGAGAGCATGGAATTCGACGTGGTCATCGTCGGGGCCGGCCCGGCGGGCCTTGCGGCAGCGATCCGTCTCAAGCAGGTCAATCCCGAGCTTTCCGTCGTCGTTCTGGAAAAAGGCGGTGAGGTTGGCGCCCACATATTGTCCGGCGCCGTCGTCGATCCGATAGGCATAGACCGCCTGTTGCCCGGCTGGCGCGAGGAAGATGGTCATCCCTTCAAGACGCCGGTCACGGCGGATCATTTCCTGGTTCTTGGCCCCGCCGGCTCGTTTCGCCTGCCCAACATCCTGATGCCGCCGCTGATGAACAATCACGGCAACTACATCGTCTCGCTCGGCAATGTCTGCCGCTGGCTGGGCACCAGGGCCGAGGCGCTCGGCGTCGAAATCTATCCGGGTTTTGCCGCCGCCAGCCTAGTTTATAACGATGCCGGCGCCGTCACCGGCGTCATCACCGGCGACATGGGCGTCGAAAAAGACGGAACGCATGGCCCGGGCTTTGCGCCGGGCATGGCGCTGATGGGCAAATATGTGCTGATCGGCGAGGGCGCGCGCGGTTCGCTGTCCAAGCAGCTGATCGCAAAATACAACCTGTCCGATGGCCGCGAGCCCGGCAAATACGGCATCGGCCTCAAGGAACTGTGGCAGGTCAAGCCGGAGAACCACCGGCCGGGCCTTGTGCAGCACAGTTTCGGCTGGCCGCTCGGCGTGAAGACCGGCGGCGGTTCCTTCCTCTACCACCTCGAAGACAACCAGGTCGCGGTCGGCTTTGTCCTGCATCTCAATTACAAGAACCCGTATTTGTCGCCATTCGAGGAATTCCAGCGCTTCAAGACCCATCCGGCGATATCGGGCACGTTCGAGGGCGCCAAGCGCATCGGCTATGGCGCGCGCGCCATCACCGAGGGCGGCTGGCAGTCTGTGCCGAAACTGTCCTTCCCCGGCGGCGTGCTGATGGGCTGTGCTGCCGGCTTCGTCAACGTGCCGCGCATCAAGGGTTCACACAATGCGGTGCTGTCCGGCATGCTGGCGGCCGAACACGTTGCCGAAGCGATTGGCGCCGGCCGCGCCAATGACGAGCTCTCCTCCTACGAGGACGCCTGGCGGGCTACCGACATCGGCAAGGATCTGAAGAAGGTCCGCAACGTCAAGCCGCTCTGGTCGCGCTTCGGCACCATTCTCGGCATCGGCCTTGGCGGCCTCGACATGTGGCTGAACACGCTGTTCGGCTTCTCGCCCTTCGGCACGCTGAAGCACGGCAAGGCCGATTATGCCTCGCTGGAGCCGGCCGCCAAGCACAAGAAGATCGCCTATCCCAAGCCGGATGGCGTGCTGACCTTCGACCGCCTTTCCTCGGTGTTCCTGTCCAACACCAACCACGAGGAAAACGAGCCGGTGCATCTCATCGTCGGCGATATGGCGCTGCAGCAGCGCTCGGAGCACGACGTCTTTGCCGGGCCGTCGACCCGCTACTGCCCGGCCGGCGTCTACGAATGGGTCGACAAGGACGGCAACGCCGCCGCCGATCCGGCCGCTAAGGATGTCCGCTTCGTCATCAACGCGCAGAACTGCGTCCACTGCAAGACCTGCGATATCAAGGATCCCAACCAGAACATCAACTGGGTGCCGCCGCAGGGCGGTGAGGGACCGGTTTACCAGGGTATGTGAGCGACGCCGATCGGGCCGTCGACCGACAGCAAAGACTGCTGGCGAGGGGCCGGTTTACCAGGGTATGCAGGGCCTGGGTCGCACCGTTTCGACGGGGCGGAATCACGAGATGTTGAAACCGTTATCTGCTTGTGGTCTCATAGACGTGCTCATGGGGAGAACGGCATGCGTATGATAGCCCTGCTTTGCGTCGCCGTCATTGGCGCGGCCTGCGTCGTCGTTGGACCGGCGTCGGCAGGCGTGAAGACCATCGTCAAGACGCGCACCTATGACATTACCGGAACCACGGGTGCCGGTCTGGTCGTGGCCATGAACCGCAAGGGTCCCAGGCACGGTTTCATGACCCACGCCATCGCGCAGACCAGCTACAAGGTGGATTGGAACCTGGACATGCGGCAGGTCAACGGCGTCTGCACAGTGCGCCAGGCCAATGGAACGATGAACATCACCTACACCTATCCGCGCGTGGCTTCGGCCGTCACGCCGGCGCTGCGCAAACGCTGGAACCGGTTTTACAGCGGCGTTCTCGCTCATGAAGGAACCCATGGCCGTATCGCCGGGCAGATGATGCAGGCTGCGGAGCGGTCGGTTCGCGGCTTGAAAATTGCCAACGATCCGCAATGCAACAAGACGCGCAATGAAGCCCGTCGGCGCCTGGAGGCCACCAACAAGGTCTATGAGGCGAAACAGATCGCTTTCGACGCGCGCGAGCATCGCGAAGGCGGACACGTCGAGCGCATCATCATGGCCCTGGTCGGCATGTGAAAGCGGAAGCGTCGCGTTTTCCGCAGCGGAGCAATTCCAGGAAAAGTGTGAAACGGTTTTCCGTCCGGAATTGCGTGAAACAAGGAGATAGAGCGGTTCGCCGTTTCCTTGAAACGGTTAACCGCTCTAGGCTCTGTTCAGCCTTGTTTCCCCGGCCCGACAAGCGACACGGTCGCTGTGGAGTCCTCGTCGGCAGGCTTGTCGCGCTTCAGTGAAAATTCCACCAGCACCGGCAGATGGTCCGAACCGGTGTCTTCCAGTCGCGTCGACGACAGGATGGTCACTCCGCCCTTCGAGAACACCTGGTCGATCGGCAGGCCGGCATAGCGTCGCATGAAGTCGGGCAGCGTCCGGTGGATCCAGCTCGGCCCGGCCGACGGCATCACGGTCAGTCCGCCGAGCGAGGCCACGCGCCGCACCGCGGCGCTCCATGGCGCCGCGTTGCAGTCGCCGGCCATGATTGCCGTCTCGCCGAGCGAGGAGAGCGTCTTGGTCAACTCGCCGATCTGCCAGTATTGTTCCTTCGGCCACGGCCAGCTCAGATGAATTGCCGCGACATCGACGCCAATGCCGCTGAAGTCGACGGTGGCGGTGGCCATCGCGCCGCGCGGTTCGCAATGCGGCGCGGTGCCGGCGGCGAAGGGACGACGCGAGAGCAGCGCCACGCCGAACACGCCGTTGGGGTAGTCGCAAAGGATACGATAGGGATAGGCGCTTTTGATATAACCGAGCTCGGTCGCCCACATCGCCGATACCTCGTCGAGCGTGATCACGTCGGGGTTGGTCCGGCCGATCAGCGAAAGAACCTTCTTGGGCGTCGGATTGTTGAAGCGCAGGTTCATCTGCAGCAGCCGGTAGACGACCTCGTTGTCCCGCGCGGCTTCACGCGCCGCCTGCACCGGCCACAGCCGCGGCAAGGTGCTCAACGTCGAGGCGAAGGCGGCCACGGCAAGGATGAGGGCAACGCCCGCCTGCAGGCGAAACGACGTGGCAAGCAGCGGCAGCGCAACCAGCGCCATCAGCACGGCCAGATGGATACGGAAATGGGCGAAGGAATCGAAGGCCGGATGCAGCGTGCCGAGGAACCCTGCCACCAGCGCGACCGAGAGGCCAAGCATTGCCAGGAACGCCATCGAAGCCATCATGTTTCGCACGCGTGCCATCAGACCGAATTTTGCCCATAGACTGGGTTTGCATTGCTGAGGTATCAGGCCTTTATCGGCTGAAATGCGGCCCAATCAAGATGACGAAACGCCTCGCGGCCAACATTTACGGGAAGCCAGTCTACTGGAAGGCCGTCTCCGAAAAGCTTCTCAGCTTGCGCGAATGCAGCCGTTCCATCGGCATTTCCGCCAGCTTCTCCATCGCCCTGATGCCGATGGTCAGATGTTGCGCCACTTGCCGCTTGTAGAACTCTGTCGCCATGCCGGGCAGCTTCAACTCGCCATGCAGCGGCTTGTCGGAGACGCACAGCAGCGTGCCGTAAGGGACGCGGAAGCGGAAGCCGTTGGCGGCGATGGTGGCCGATTCCATGTCGAGCGCGATGGCGCGCGACTGCGACAGCCGCTGCACCGGTCCGCGCTGGTCGCGCAGTTCCCAATTGCGGTTGTCGATGGTGGCGACGGTGCCGGTGCGCATGATGCGCTTGAGATCGTAGCCGGAAAGCCCGGTGACTTCGGCGACGGCCTCCTGCAGCGCCACCTGGATCTCGGCCAGCGGCGGGATCGGCACCCACACCGGCAGGTCGTCGTCCAGCACATGGTCTTCCCTGACATAGGCATGCGCCAGCACATAGTCGCCCAGCGCCTGCGTGTTGCGCAGGCCGGCGCAATGGCCGAGCATCAGCCAGGCATGCGGCCGCAGCACCGCAATATGGTCGGTAATCGTCTTGGCGTTGGACGGGCCGACGCCGATATTGACCATGGTGATGCCGCCATGGTTCGGCTTCTTGAGGTGATAGGCCGGCATTTGCGGCAGGCGCGGCGCCGCCACGCCTTCGCTGGGCGCGTTTTGCCCGGCCTTGGTGATGACATTGCCCGGCTCGACGAATTCGGCATAGCCGTGCCCGCCTTCCGCCATCTGTGCCCGTGCGCGGGCGACGAATTCGTCGATGTAGAACTGATAGTTGGTGAACAGCACGAAGTTCTGGAAATGCTGCGGACTGGTCGCCGTGTAATGCGTCATGCGGTGCAGCGAATAGTCGATGCGCTGCGCGGTAAACGGCGCCAACGGCCTCGGCTCGCCGAACGCGACCTCGAATGTGCCGTTGGCGATCTGGTCGTCGGTGCCGTCGAGATCAGGAACATCGAACAGGTCGCGGATCGGCCGCTTGATGCGCTCGGCTGCGGCGCCGTCGACATGGGTGCCTTCGAGGAAGGCGAAATGCAGCGGGATCGGCGTGGTCGATTCCGAAACCGTCACCGGCACGCCGTGATTGCGCATGATCAGCCGAAGCTGCTCGAGGAGATAGGTTTCGAACAGCGCCGGCTGGGTGATGGTGGTCGAGAAATGCCCCGGCGTCGGCATATGGCCGTAGGCCTGACGCGAGTCGATCTGGGTGAATGAATTGGTGGTGACGCCGATCTCCGGGTAGAAGGCGCGGTAGCGCCTGCTTTCATCGCCACCGTCCGCGGCGAGCGCTGCAAAGGAGTCACGCAGAAACTTGGTGTTGCGGTCGTAGAGCGCCTGCAAGGCAGCCACGGCCTTTTCGGCGTCGTCGAAGCTCTGCTTGCCGAAAGGCTCCGGCATGACGACCGATTCGATAGCTTGTGGGTAGATTCGCTTTTCCATGGCTCAATATAGAGACTTGGAACGGCGGTTGGGAGGGGGAAGGTGGCCGCCAAGGCGACCGAGGCGAAGATTTATTCCAGCGTACCTTACCCGCGCTGCAGGCTGACCAGAAGAACCAGGCCGACGCCACGCTTCTTCGCCGCTGGCGCGTCGATCGTCGCGTCGGCACCGGCCCGCATCATCGGCACGGCCAGGACCGGCGCCGACAGGACGGCCAGGACGAGCGCCGCCCGCGGCAGCAGCCGAAGGGTCTGGAAGGCGTCGGTGGCGATGCGGTTCATGGCTTTTGCTTTTTCTCTGTGGATCTATGGCTTTGTCGTCTCAGCGGCGAAAATGGTTCACGCAGCCGAACTGGCAGGGGTTGGAGGTGGCGGCATCCCAGGAACGGGCGGGACGGCCGGCTTCCGCCACCAGGATGGCGAAGAACATGCCGAACAGGCTCATCAACAGGCAGACGATGGTGAAGCGGCGAGCGAGCATTCGTGGTGTCTCCTTGAACACGCCATGAAAATGCCCTGATGCGACTGAACCGGCTCTGATGCCGGCGTTCATCTGCGGTTCAAAGTGATTGACGAGGTCTTAGGGAGAGCGTCGGCTCGGGTTTGCGTCGCCGCAACGGCACGGTCGCCGCTATGGCGCGGACCGTCGTGCAAAAGAAAACGGGGCCTGTGAGGCCCCGTTGGTCAGGTCAAGACACCAAGATCAGAGTTTGGTCCAGGTCTGGCTCTTGCAGATCAGCCCGCCGAGCACGCAACCGCTCATCTTGAGCGAGGTGCCCGAAAGCGTCGCCTTGCCCGAATAGGTCTTGTCGGTATCCGGGTCGGTTATGGTGCCGGTGTATTTGTTTGCCCCGGCGGCCTTGAACGAGCCGATGTTCTTGCCGGAATGCTTGCCGGATTTGAGCGTGATGGAAAACGTGCCGCCGCCGGCGATGGCCGCCGTCGCACCGGACTGTGTCTTCCAATTGCCTTCGATAGGATCGGCCCAGGCCGCGCCCGCCATCATCACGGTGGCCGCCAGGGCCAAGCTCATTTTGCGAAACATATCTGTCCTCCCTGTGGTTTAGGTGGGGCAGCCACCTCTCTGCCCCTTACGCAAACGTAAGCTAATCCAGCTCCCGGCAAAACAAAAGCGGGTGCCGTCACGGAAGATTTCGCAATTTTCATGAGGGGGCGAGAGCGCTGTGCACACGAGAAATGAAACCTTCGGCGCGTCGGCTTTGGTTTCCGTGGTTAGCAGAGTGTTGATCGGCGCCCTGCAAATTTTCATCAAATCGGTGGCGAAACGGCGCGATTGCTGACTTTGTATCCTTAACGAATTTCCGCGTTTACCTCTTGTTTTAGCTTTGTTTTCTCCAAATTAAGCACGCCATTTAACCACGGATTCAAGGCTCGGCCTCATTCTCGGAAGCATCGAAAGAGCGGCTCCCCAGGGGACACCGGGGGACAGAAAAGGCCCGCTCTCGGGAGCCAGACAGGGGACTAAAATGGCACGTTTTGAAATGCTTGAAGCCGGCTTCGGCGCCATGGGGGCAACTGCCCAGGCCGACATTCTTTTCGAACTGGGCATGATGTATGCGACCGGCCGCGATTGCGACACCGATGTCGTTGCCGCCCACAAATGGTTCAACATCGCCGCCATCAAGGGCTCGGTCCGGGCCGCCGAACTGCGCTCGGAACTGTCGGCCGCGATGTCCAAGGTCGAGATCGCCAGGGCGCTGCGCGAAGCCCGCGAATGGATGACGATGCACTGAGATCACTGATTGCAGGTATCGAAGACAGGGAAGGCCCGGGATCAAGGTCGCAAAGACGACCGGAGCCGGTAAGAATGGCAAGGCCGCGCGAAGACGGTCGTACGAGAAAGAAAAGAACGCGGCAGGCCGGTAAGGTCCAGTCGTGCACAATGGGGACGATGAGCGGGTTTTTCGGGCGCGGGGGCGCTTGAGACTGCTCCACGAAGCAAAAAGCCACGACCGGCCGGAACAAGGCTGGCGTGGCTTTTTGCGTTGATGAGGCCCAATCAAGTGGGGCCGATGCGCCTAGACAGGCCCAATGAAGGATGAAATTGTCCCGCCCTCTGAAAGAAGCGCGGCCGGAGCGGCTGTGCCAAGCGTGGGAGGAGTTCTAACACCATGAAAAAAATGGGTATTTTGAGCGCGGCCATATTCGGCCTGATGATGAGCGCACCGGTTGCTTTTGCCGAAGACATCACCATTTCGGTGGTCGGCCCGATGACCGGACAACTCGCCACGATCGGCGATCAGTTCAAGCAGGGCGCGCAGGCAGCCGCCGACGCGATCAACGCCGCCGGTGGTGTCGACGGCCGCCAGATCAAGCTCGATATCGAGGACGACCAGTGCGATCCCAAGCAGGCGGTTTCGGTCGCCAACCGCATCGTCGCCAACGGCGTCAAGCTGGTCGACGGCCATGCCTGCTCGGGCTCGAGCATTCCGGCCTCCGCCGTTTATGCCGAAGCCGGCGCGCTGATGATGAGCCCGGCTTCCTCTAACCCCGAGCTGACCGACAAGGCGGCCGCGAATGGCTGGCCGACGATCATGCGGCTCTATACGCGTGACGACGCCCAGGGCGCCTTCATCGGCCCGTGGATCGCCAAGAAGTATGCCGGCAAGAATGTCGTCATCCTGCACGACAAGAGCGCCTACGGCCAGGGCGTGGCCGATGCCGTCAAGGCAACGATGAATAGCAATGGCCTCACCGAGATCGACTACGAAGGCATCAATGCCGGTGAGAAGGACTATTCGGCGCTCGTTACCAAGCTGAAGGACCTCAAGGCCGACGTCGTTTATTTCGGCGGCTATCACCCGGAAGCCGGCCTGATCCTGCGCCAGTCCGCCGAGCAGAGCGTGAAGTTCCAGCTGATCATGCCGGACTCGATTGCCTCGCCGGAATTCTGGCAGGTCGCCGGCCCGGCCGGTGAAGGCACCATGTTCGTCTTCCCGTCCGACCCGCAGGCCAAGCCGGAAGCCAAGGAAGCCATTGCCAAGATCAAGGCGGGCGGCTTCGTGCCGGAAGGCTTTACGCTATTTTCCTACGCCGTCGTGCAGGCGTTTGCAGAGGGCGTCAAGCGCGCCGGAACAGACGATCCGGTCAAGGTCGCCGAAGCGCTGAAGAACGGCACGCCGTTCAGCACCGTGGTTGGCGACGTGACCTTCGACGAGAAGGGCGACCTGAAGAACGCCAGCTACGACATCAACCAGTGGCATGACGGCAAATACGCGCCGATCGCGCAGTAGGCGATCCCGTAGTCATGGAAATGGCCGGGCTTGTCCCGGCCATTTCCATTTCGCTCTCTGTCTTGCCGGCTATGCAGCCTCCACGACAAAGCGCACCAGCACCGTCCCATCGGTGACTTGCGCGCCTTCAGTCGCTATCTCGGCGATCACGCCGTCATGGCTGGCCGCGATCGTGTGTTCCATCTTCATCGCTTCCAGGATCAGCAGCGGCTGGCCCTTGGTCACCGCTTCGCCCTTTGCCGCGCGCACCAGCTTGACCAGGCCCGGCATCGGTGCGCGCAGGCTGCCGGATGCGGCGGCCGCCTCGTCGGTTCGCGCCAGCGGATCCGGGACGAGAAAGCTGTAGCTGACCGCGCCTTCGAACACGATGACGTGGCCGGGCCAGCGGGCAAGGCGAGGGGTGGCGCGAAGGTCGTGCGAATTGACGCTGTCATAGGGCGCATCCAGCGCCACTTCGAAGCGCCCGTCCGGCCGCACCGAAACGCGCGCCAGAATGTCATCCTCGCCGTAGCGCAGGCGTGTACGCCGCGGGGCGGCGTGGAAATGCGCATAGCCGGCAAGCGACGACCACGGATCGTCCGATGGCGGCGAGGCTCCGGCGCCGGACGCCGCAAGGGCCGCTGCAGCAATGGTCTCTCCACCCGGCGGCGCAATTGCGGTCAGCGCTTCCTGATGCCTGCCGATCAGGCCGGTATCGACATCGCCGGCGGAAAAATCCGCGTCGGCGGCAAGCGCTGCGAGAAAGGCGGTGTTGACGGTCGAGCCGGCGATCTCGGTCTGCGACAGTGCTATGCCGAGCGCGTCCAGCGCCGCCTGCCTGTCCTTTGCGTGGACGACCAGCTTGGCGATCATCGGATCATAGAAGGGCGAGATCGTATCGCCGGCCCGCACGCCGGTCTCGATGCGCATACTGGCGCCTTCGGGGGCTTTGTCGGGAAACCTCAGGTGATGCAGCGTGCCGGTCGCCGGCAAAAACCCTTTGGCCGCGTCTTCGGCATAGATGCGCGCCTCGAAAGCGTGGCCGGAAAGCGTGATCTCGCTCTGCGTCTTCGGCAGCTTTTCGCCGGCGGCCACCCTGAGCTGCCATTCGACAAGGTCGGTGCCGGTGACCATTTCGGTGACGGGGTGTTCGACCTGCAGGCGGGTGTTCATTTCCATGAACCAGAACCGGTCGGCCTTCAGCCCCTGCGAGGCATCGACGATGAATTCGATGGTGCCGGCGCCGGAATAGCTGATCGCCTTGGCGGCCTTGACAGCCGCTTCCGTCATCGCCTTGCGCAGCGCCGGCGTCATATCGGGCGCTGGTGCTTCCTCGATCACCTTCTGGTGTCGTCGCTGCGCCGAGCAGTCGCGCTCGTAGAGATGCACGGCATCGCCGAAATTGTCGCCGAACACCTGGACCTCGATGTGGCGCGGCTTGTCGACATATTTTTCGACCAGCACGCGGTCGTCGCCGAAGGCGGCCTTGGCTTCGCGCCGCGCACCCGACAGCGCCTCGGAGAAATCGTCTGGATGATCGACCCGGCGCATGCCTTTGCCGCCGCCGCCGGCGCGCGCCTTGATCAGCACGGGATAGCCGATCTCGCGCGCCTTGGAGGCGAGCAACACGATCTCCTGCGCCTCGCCGTGATAGCCCGGCACCACCGGCACGCCGGCCTTTTCCATCAGCCGCTTGGCCGCGTCCTTCAACCCCATGGCGCGGATCGAGGCCGCCGACGGGCCGATAAAGGTGAGCCCTGCCGCCACCACCTGATCGACGAAGTCAGGGTTTTCCGAGAGGAAGCCGTAGCCGGGGTGGATCGCCTCGGCGCCTGTCGCCAGTGCCGCCGCGACAATCTTGTCGCCGCGCAGATAGCTTTCACCGACGGGCGAAGCGCCGATATGCACCGCCTCATCGGCCATTTCGACATGCAGAGCCTTGGTGTCGGCATCGGAATAGACGGCGACGGTGCGCACGCCGAGCCGGCGCGCCGTGCGAATGACCCGGCAAGCGATCTCGCCGCGATTGGCGATCAGGATCTTGGCGAACATGGAGCCTCCAGCGTTTGCCGTCCGCGGTGTCGTCGCCAGTCTATTCCCAACTTTGTCATGGCCACACCCTGCTTCGGAGCCCAGCCATTGTCAAAGGACCGGCGAGCCACGCTCTGCCTATTTGGAAGCGGCGATTTGGCAACGTCCCCGGTCGTGAACCTGTGACTGGTAACGGCGGCCTGGCAGGATTTCAGTGCCGCTTCTTCAGCAGCCTTCTGCGACGGCGCGTTAAGGCGCGAGCCGCAGACGATGTATGACGAAGTCACCCTTATATAGGGCGTGGTCGCATAGGCGGAATGGCCGCTGGCCGCCACATAGGCTTTGTAGGCCTTGGTGCATGGCGCCATCAGGCTACCCATCACATAGGGGTGGAAACGGACATCGCCCTTGCTGCCCGCCAACGACCCCGCCGCTGCGACACCAGAAACCGTGACTGCCAGCGATCCTGCAAGCATCGCTATCATTGCTCGTTTGATCTGCGTCGATCTCATGGAACCCCCCGATGGAAACAGCCGAGGCTGAAATTTGCCCTATTTGGACGCGGCGATGCCACAGCCTCCGCTGGCAATCTTGAGCTTCCATTTCTTGATGCCGGCCTGACAGGACCGCAATGCGCTATCTTCCGCGGCCTTCTGCGTCGGCGCGTTCACCTTCGCACCGCAAATGATATGGAGATCGTCCACGCGCGAGTAGAAGGTCGTTGCATAGGCCGAGTGTCCGCTGGCCGCCACATAGTCCCTGTAGGCTTTCTGGCAACCGCCGACCGAACCTGGCGGAAAATTGACGGCAAAACGACTGTTGCCGATCTGGCCCGCCAACGATTCCGCGGCGCTGATGCCGGGCGTTGCTGATATAAGCGATGCCGCCAGCGCCGATGCGGCAGCCCATTTCATGATCGTGGATTTCATTCTGTTCCCCAAGGAAAAGGTAATTGTCCCGCTGCCTACTTCGATGCCGCGATGCTGCAAGTCCCGGCCGTGGAAACCTTCCACTTCTTGCGGCCGGATTCGCAGGATTTGAGCGCCCCTTCCTCCGCTGCCTGCTGCGACCGTGCGTTAAGTGACACGCCGCAGATCGTGAATTCCGTGGCCCAGTTGAACGGCGTCATCGCATAGGCGGAATGGCCGCGGGCGGCGATGTATTTGCTGTAGCTTTTGCCGCAGCCGCCGACCGTCCCTGGTGCCGAATAGACGGGAAAGCGGACATGCCCCTTGCTTCCCGACAACGACTCTGCCGCGAAGGCGCCATGTGTCACGAATATTAGAAGTCCTGCAAGTATCGAGATGGTCGATTTGTGACAATATTCAAGATACATTTCCACCCACCCAAGCTGCCCAATGCAGGACAAGCAATAGCGAATATTTTGTATGCCCGCCAGTTGGCCGGTGGAAATTCGCATCTGCCGGTGGAGGGTATCCTTTGGGTCATGAAGTTCAGCGCTCCTCAAGGCGAGCAACGGCGCGTCTGTATAGTTCGGCGGTTTGGTCGTCGAAGCAGCAGAAAACAACTGTCTCGGGCAAGGCATTCTGTTGCAGGAAGTCGCTCGCAGTGCCGACAGCAGTGTCTGCCGCCTCATTCCTAGGATAACGGTAGATGCCGGTCGAGATCGCCGGAAATGCCACCGTCTTGCAATCCTTGGCTGCTGCAATTTCAAGCGAGCGGCGGTAGCAGGAGGCGAGCAGCGCGGATTCGCCTTTGCCGCCACCTTGCCAGACAGGTCCGACCGTGTGGATGATGTAGCGCGCCGGCAGTTTATAGCCCCTGGTGAGCTTTGCTTCGCCGACCTTGCAGCCATTGAGCATCCGGCATTCGAATTCGAGCTCCGGGCCAGCGGCGCGGTGAATGGCGCCGTCGACGCCGCCGCCACCGAGCAGCGAGGAGTTGGCGGCATTGACGATGGCATCGACCGCAAGCCTGGTGATGTCGCCGGTGTGGATGCTGATGCGTTCGCTGAGCGCGCTCATCTTACATCCTGAACACGCCGAACTTCGTGTCCTCGATCTCGGCGTTGAGGGCGGCTGACAGGCTGAGCGCCAGCACCTCGCGCGTTTTCGCCGGGTCGATGATGCCGTCGTCCCACAGCCGCGCCGAGGAATAGAGCGGATGGCCCTCATGCTCGTATTTCATCAGGATCGGCTTCTTGAATTTTGCTTCCTCGTCCGCGCTCCACTCACCGCCTTTGCGCTCGATGCCCTCGCGCTTGACCACCGCCAGCACGGTCGCCGCCTGCTCGCCGCCCATTACCGAGATGCGCGCATTCGGCCACATCCACAGGAAGCGTGGCGAATAGGCGCGCCCGCACATGCCGTAATTGCCGGCGCCGAACGAGCCGCCGATGATCATGGTCACCTTCGGCACGCGTGCGGTGGCGACCGCCATCACCAGCTTGGCGCCGTCCTTGGCGATGCCGCCGGCCTCGTATTTTCGCCCGACCATGAAGCCGGTGATATTCTGCAGGAAGATCAGCGGGATCTTGCGCTGGCAGCACAGCTCGATGAAATGAGCGCCCTTCAGCGCGCTTTCCGAAAACAGCACACCATTGTTGGCGATGATGCCGACCGGCATGCCCTGAAGATGGGCAAAGCCGGTAACCAGCGTGGTGCCGTAATTCTGCTTGAACTCATCGAACTCGGAGCCATCGACAACGCGCGCGATCACCTCGCGCACATCGTAGGGCTGGCGCAGATCTGTCGGCACGATGCCGTAGAGTTCACGCGGATCGTGAAGCGGCGGCGTGGGTTTCTGTAAGCTCAGGCTTGCGGTCTTGCGCCGGTTGAGGTTCTTCACGATGCGCCGGCAAATCGCCAGCGCATGTTCGTCGTCCAGCGCATAGTGGTCGGCGACGCCCGACAGCCGGGTGTGCACATCGGCGCCGCCGAGATCCTCGGCGCTGACATCCTCGCCGGTGGCCGCTTTCACCAGCGGCGGGCCGCCGAGAAAAATGGTCGCCTGGTTGCGCACCATGATCGTCTCGTCCGACATTGCCGGCACATAAGCGCCGCCAGCCGTGCACGAACCCATGACGCAGGCGATCTGCGGAATGCCGGCCGCCGACATGTTGGCCTGGTTGTAGAAGATGCGGCCGAAATGTTCGCGGTCGGGAAACACCTCGTCCTGGTTGGGCAGATTGGCGCCGCCGCTGTCGACGAGATAGACGCAAGGCAGATTGTTCTGCGCAGCGATTTCCTGCGCCCGCAAATGCTTCTTCACCGTCAGCGGGTAATAGGTGCCGCCCTTCACCGTGGCGTCGTTGACGACGACCATGACTTCGGTGCCTTCGACACGGCCGACGCCGGCGATAAGGCCGGCCGAAGAAATCTCCTCGCCATACATGGACCATGCCGCGAATTGGCCGATCTCGAGGAAGGGCGAGCCGGTGTCGAGCAATTGCGCCAGCCGCTCGCGCGGCAACAGCTTGCCGCGCGAAACATGGCGCTCGCGCGCCTCATCCGAGCCGCCGCGCTCGACGCTTGCCGCCTTGTCCGCAATGTCGGTGACAAGCGCCCGCATGCGCTCGGCATTGGCGCGGAAGGTTTCGGTGGAGGGCGAAATCTGGGAGGCGAGGGCGGGCATTGACGAACCTCATATGATATCATATTTTAGTATCACTTTGGCTCTCGCCCTAGCCCCTGAGGAGCCGACCATCAGGTATTCGATTTGGGGAGGGCGAAAAGTCATGAAAGCCGCGCACCGGCAGACGCTGGACAAGATATTTGCAAATCCGGTCAGCGCTTCGGTCAAATGGCGGGATGTCGAGGCATTGTTGGTGGCAATCGGCGCGCAGGTTTCGGAAGGTCGCGGATCGCGAGTGCGTTTTACATTGAATGGGGTAACGCTCCGTGTGCATAGGCCCCATCCGTCGACAGATACAAAAGCATATGTGATCCGAGAGATCAGAACGTTTCTCATCGATTCAGGTGTTGAGCTATGAAACCTTACAAGGGATATCTGGGAACCATCGAGTTCGACGAAACCGATCTCGTGTTCCATGGCCGGATAATGGGCATTCGTGACATCTTTACCTATGAAGCTGTTTCGGCAGAGGGATTGCTGGAGGCTTTCCACGAGTGTGTGGACGACTATCTTGAATTCTGTATCGAGCAGAACAGGGCGCCGGAAAAGCCATTTTCGGGCAAGCTCGCTCTGCGCACTACGCCTGAAGTCCACCATCTTGTCAGCCGAGCCGCCGCCAGCGATGGCAAATCGATCAATCAGTGGGTATCGGACACGCTTGCCGAAGTCGCCCGCAAGCGGGTCGATGAAGGTTCGACAAAAGTCAGAACCCGCGCGCACTAAACCCCCTCCGCCATGATCTCGCGGCCGATCAGCCAGCGGCGAATTTCGCTGGTGCCGGCGCCGATCTCGTAGAGCTTGGCGTCACGCAACAGCCGGCCGGTCGGATACTCGTTGGTATAGCCGTTGCCGCCAAGCAGCTGGATGGCGTCGAGCGCCATCAGCGTCGCCTTTTCGGCGGCAAACAGCACGCAGCCGGCGGCATCCTTGCGTGTCGTCTGGCCGCGATCGCAGGCGGCAGCGACGGCATAAACGTAAGCGCGCGCGGCATTCATCGTCGAATACATGTCGGCGAGCTTGCCCTGCACCAGCTGGAACTCGCCGATCGGCTGGCCGAACTGCTTGCGCTCGTGCACATAGGGGATGGCGACGTCGAGGCTCGCCGCCATCAGTCCGAGCGGGCCACCGGCGAGCACGGTGCGCTCATAGTCGAGGCCCGACATCAGCACTTCGACGCCGCGGCCTTCCTCATGCAGCACATTGTCATAGGGCACCTCGACATTGTCGAACACCAGTTCGCCGGTGTTGGAGCCGCGCATGCCGAGCTTGTCGAGCTTTGGCGACGCCGAGAAGCCGGCCATCGTCTTTTCGACGATAAAGGCGGTGATACCGCGCGATTTCCGCTCCGGATCGGTCTTGGCGTAGACCACCAGCGTTTCGGCGTCGGGGCCGTTGGTGATCCACATCTTCGAGCCGTTGAGCACATAGTGGTCGTTGCGCTTTTCGGCCCGCAGCTTGAGCGAGACGACGTCGGAGCCGGCGCCCGATTCTGACATGGCCAGCGCACCGGCCCTTTCGCCCGAACACAATGCCGGCAGGAATTTCTCTTTCTGCGCCGGTGTTGCCCAACGGTTGATCTGGTTGACGCAGAGGTTCGAATGGGCGCCGTAGGAGAGGCCGACCGAGCCCGAGGCGCGGGAAATCTCTTCCACCGCGATCACATGGGCGAGATACCCCATGCCGCTGCCGCCGAAATCGGGATCGGCGGTGATGCCGAGCAGGCCGAGTGCGCCGAGTTCCTTCCACAGATGCGCGGGGAACTGGTTGCTGCGGTCGATCTCGGCGGCGATCGGCGCTATTTTCTCCTGGGCAAAGCGGCGCACCAGATGGCGCAGCGCGTCTATGTCCTCGTCATGCCCGAAGCTGAGTGTGTTCGTGTACATGCCGTTCCTCCTGCCGCATGACCCCGAAAATCGACTTCGATTTTCGGAAAGGGATCATGCGCGAAATTAAAATGCTACAGCGTCCTTTGCGCGTCCGAACGGACGCGCGGCGCTGTAGGTTTCGATCTTCGCGCCAACCAGGCGCATTGTCATTGAAAGATATGTCGCCGTGACTTCAGCCATCGAAAGCCGCTCGCCCGGCCGGAACCAGACGATGACGCCGGTCATCATCTGGATCAGCGCCATGGCGGTGAGCCCGATGTCTTCGATGCTGAAGGCGCCGACCTCGGCGCCATCGCGCAGGATGGCGCGCAGCTCCTTCTCATAGGCGGTGCGCATGCGCAGGATCTGTGTCAGGCGGTCATGCGACAGGCTGCGCAACTCCATGTTCGAGACATGGGTTGAAGGACGGCGCTCGATGTGGAAGGCGATGTGGTTTTCGACATAGGCGGCGAGCCGCGTCGCCGGATCGGCGGCATCGGGGCGAGCGGCAATCCATGCTTCGTTAAGCCCTTCCATATGCTCGCGCATCAGCGTGAACAGAAGGTCTTCCTTGGTCGGAAAATAGCGGTAGAGCGCGGCCGCCTGGACGCCGACTTCAGCGGCAAGCTGGCGCATCGACATTGCCTCGTAGCCGAAACGCGCAATCAGGCTGACCGCCGCCTCGCGGACCGCCGCTTCCGTCTTTTCGCCGTCGGATCCCGTGGTGCGCGCCATCGTCTCCTCCCATGAGGCGAAGTAATAAAACGAACGTTCAATTAATTCAAGGGGGATGCAAAACACCTATTCTAGCCCACGATGCGGAAGTCGGTGAGCGCCTCGCTGGACTCAACGTCGGCCAACTCGACCTTCGAAACCGACGCTCCCTCGGGTCCTTGCCGGAGCCGTTCGATCATCGCCGAAACAGCCGTGTCGGTGCCGGCGATCAAGGCCGTGACAGTGCCGTCCCGTTCATTGCGCACCCAACCCGCCAGTCCAAGCCTCATCGCTTCGCGCCGCGCCCAGACGCGGTAGCCGACGCCTTGCACCTTGCCGTGGACGCGCGCCTGCACTGCCCTTTGCCGGTCGTTCATCGCTGTCTCCCATGCCGCAGAGTCTGGCGTGAAAACGAAGGAAAGCAACAGCCTTGAATGGCTGGATTGCTGCTGCAGCGAAGCGAGCCATGCTCATATCTCTTTGAGGTGAATGACCTAGTCCAGCAAATGGTTGACTAAATCAACTAATGCGACGAAGATCGGGCACTGAGGAAATCTTCGAAGAAGGTGCCTGCCATGCCAGCCGATCGAAATGCCTTGGTTGCCGAGATGCGCGGCTTCAACAGGTTCTACACTTGCCTGGTCGGGTTGCTCGACGAGACGCTGACGCAGAGCGCGTACACTTTGACCGAAGCCAGGGTGCTGTTCGAACTCGGCCAACGGCCACGTGACGTTTGCGCCGGCCCCGGCGGCGAAGCGGGATTCCTGGCGCGGGCGTTCAATCTCGATCTTGCGCCGGCTGCATCGGCCCTGGCTGACGAGCTCCACCTCCCGCCGGTCCATCTCATGCGGATCCTGCGAAAATTCACGGCGGCTGGCCTGACCGAGCTGCGTGCCAACTCGGTCGATCGCCGCCGGCGGATCCTGTCTCTGACGGCCCGGGGCAATGCCGCGCTGGCGACACTTCAGGCGGCGGCGGATCGTGACCTCACCTGTCTGACGGCCGGCCTCGCCGATGACGAAGCCGCCGAGCTTTCAGACGCGCTGAAACGGGTCACGCGGCTGCTCGGGGATGGCGTCAGGGGTTCGCAAGCTCTGCCGGCTGCAAGTTGATGCCGGTCTGTCGGCTGATTCTCCCGCGGCGTCGAGCCGTCGCCACATGGCGATGACAGCGGCCGGTCTAGTTCCCGCGCGCCGCGGCCAGTGCGCCGGGCAGTTCCTCGGCAAGGATGTCGAGTTCATGGTCGAGGCCGACGCTGACGCGGATGCAGCGGTCGAGGCCTGGTGCCATCGGCTTGCGGATGAAGACGTCGCGCGACAAAAGGTTTTGCAGTACTTTTAGCGCGAAGGCGCCGTCCCGGCCGCAGTCGATGGTGACGAAATTGGTCGCCGATGGCAGCGGCTTCAGCCCGTTCGCCTCGGCAATTCCGGCGATTCGTGTGCGGCCGGCGACGACCCGCGCCACCACATTCTGCAACCAGCCCTGGTCGGCAAGCGCCTCGACACCGGCGATCTGCGCCATGCGGCTGACGCCGTAATGGTTGCGGATCTTCTCGAAATCGCGAATCACCTCGGCCTCGGCAACCGCATAGCCGCAGCGTATGCCGGCCAGCCCGTAGGCCTTGGAGAAGGTGCGCATGCGGATGACATTGGGTCGCGAAACATCGATGGGCGGCAGCGCCGAGGCCGGTCCCAACTCGCCATAGGCCTCGTCGAGCACCAGCATGGAGGTTTCCGGCAAGGCTTCGATGAAGCGGGTGATCTCGCTGGCGTCCCACCAACTGCCCATCGGATTGTCGGGATTGGAGAGATAGACCAGCGGCGCCTTCTCCCGGATGACGGCCTTGAGCAGGCCGTCCAGACTTTCCTTGTCGTTTTCGTAAGGCACCGTGACCAGCCGGCCGCCGACGCCGGCAATGTGAAAGTTGAAGGTCGGATAGGCGCCGAGCGAAGTGACCACCGC
Source organism: Hyphomicrobiales bacterium (assembly GCA_900472295.1). GTDB lineage: Bacteria > Pseudomonadota > Alphaproteobacteria > Rhizobiales > Rhizobiaceae > Mesorhizobium. The sequence continues at coordinate 21,570 of UCIA01000044.1, forward strand.
GTCACCCGGTGCCGCATACATGCGCGCCACCAGGCTGAGCAGCCCGTCTATTCCTTCGCCGACCACGACGTTTTCGACGCCGACACCGAGATGGCGGGCCGTGGCCTGCTTCAAATCGTAATTGTCGGGGTCGCAATACATCCACTGGTCACGCGCGACGCTCTCCATGCGGGCGATGACGCGCGGCGAGGGCCCGAAACTGCTCTCATTGGCGCCGATGCGGGCGCGAAACGCGCGGCCGCGCTCGCGCTCCTGCGCTTCCGGGCCGACAAACGGCACCGTCGAGGGAAGCGCGCCGACAAGCGGCGTGAGGGCAGGGCGCTGGCGCATGGCAAAGGCTCACGAGAAGTGGGCCTTCTTGCTAGCGTGAGTGCTCGACGCGTGCAAGTTGCTGGCAGCCAGACTTCGGCGCTGGATCAGGCAGACTCTTGCTAGCCTGACGGATCCTGGTTTGGGCGCGTCGCCCAAACGAAGAAACCCGGCGGTTGCCCGCCGGGTTCGATTTTCAGCCAGGCTGTGCCTGTTAGAACGAGCGCTGGAAGCGCAGGAGACCGCCGACGCTGTTCTTTTTGTCGGCCGGGGTCCAGGAGAAGTTTTCGGTGCCCGCGTCGTCAAACCTGCCGGCATGCAGGTAGTCGACTTCGGCCGTGACCGTGAAGCCCGGGACGACATCGTAAGCGACGTTCGCGGCAATGCCGAGGTTCTTCCAGTCGTCAGCAGACACCTGTGCGTTGAACGAGGTCTTCTCGTTGAACTTGTAGGTGCCGCCGCCCCACACTGCCCAGTTGCCGCCCCACTGCTTGTAGAAGCCGCGGCCGCCGGCAGGCTGATCGTAGGTCGGGTCGCTGAGGTTGTCGTCCGTGCCGTAACCGCCCATGATGAACAGCGACAGCTCATTGGACACGTTCACATCCAGGCGAACTTTGCCGGCGACCTCTTCATAGTTGCTGTCATAGGCGACGACGCCGGTGATAGCGCCCCAGCCTTGCGTCCACTTCACGCCGCCGACGACATGCGGAACGTAGCTGTCGATCGTGCCGACGCCATAGAGACCGTTGCCCAGAGCGTCTTCCGCGCCGCCGCCCGAGCCTTCTTCGAGAGACAACACGGCCGAGAAGCCGTTGCCAGCGTCGAAGTAGTACTGAACGACGTTGGTATCGAAGTCACCATAAGGAACCAGCGTATCCTGGATGACGTTGCCGGCATAGCCGATAAACGTATCGAAGGCCGATTCGTCCTTACCGACACGAAGACCACCGAGCTGGATCCAGGCGAAATTCAGCGAAACGTCCTTGTTGCCGGCTGCATTCGAACCGAAGTCGGGATCACGATTGTTGTTGCCGAAATTGAAACGGGTCTCGGTGTAGGTCTTCAAGGTGCCGAGTTCGGTTTCCTGGCCGGTCCAGGTCTTCAGTGTGAAGCGGGTGTTCTTGTACCAGGTTCCCTGATTCTTGCCGTCCTCGACGTCGTTGCTCCGCGCACCGTCGAACGAGCCGACGTCGCCGCCGCCGATGTCATAGCGGACATAGCCGCCGATGCGCAGGCAGGTTTCGGTGCCGGGGATGTAGAAGTAGCCCGAGCCGTAAACGTCGCAAATCTTGACGTATTCAGCCGGTTCCGGCTCGGCGACGACAACGGCGTCGGCGGCGCGCGCACCGGAAACTGCGATCAGGGCCGCAGCGGAGCCGAGAAGAAGGCTCTTAATGTTCATTTTCTGACCTCCAGTCA
>UCIA01000009.1 GCA_900472295.1 Hyphomicrobiales bacterium
GCCACGGTTGCGGCCGCGTCATCGACCTTCAATCCGAACGCATAAGCAGAGGCGCCGTGAACGAGATACGAGGAGTGCGCCAGCCCTTCCTTTTCGGTGTTGACGACGATGTTGATGGCGCCCTGGCGAAACAGCACCACATCCTTGTTCCTGTGGCGCCCGACGAGCGAGAAGCCCATGGCGCGTAGCAGTAACGCCAACTCCTCAGCCTCGGTCTCGTTGGCCGCAAACTCGACGAACTCGATGCCGCTGACCGCGACCCGTTCCGGCAAGGCCGGCACGTCGATGGCGATGTCCGGCTCGCCACGTGCAACCTGGTCCATGAGGTAGACAAGCGACCTGTGGCCGTCGACCGCGATGGACCTGGGCGATCCACCGCGGAACTGGTCGTTGAATATTTCGAGCGACAACGGCCCGTCGTAGCCGGTTGCCGCAACCGCGCGCATGAAGTCGACCACCGGCAGGTCACCTTCGCCCGGCATGTTGCGGAAATGGCGGCTCCAGTACAGCAGGTCCATGTCGATCAGCGGAGCGTCGGCAAGCTGGACGATGAAGATGCGATCGCCGGGTATGGCGCGGATCGTCTCGACATCTACCCGCCGAGCAAGGGTGTGGAAGGAGTCGAGGATCAGCCCGATGTTGGGATGGCTGGCGCGCCTGACGATCTCCCAGGCGTCGCGATGATCGCTGATATGCCGCCCCCAGGCGAGCGCCTCGTAGCCGACGCGCAGGCCTCGTTTCGCCGCCAGCTCACCGAGCGCGTGGAAATCGTCGGCGGCACGGTCGATGCCGCCGAGCGCCAGCGGCGAGACGTTGGAGCACACGAGCATCAGGTCGGTGCCGAGCTCCTGCATCAGGTCGAACTTGCGCTCCGCCCGGTCGAAGGCGCGCGAACGTTGCTGTTCGGGCATTCCCTCGAAATCGCGGAAAGGCTGGAACAGCGTTATCTCCAGGCCATGATCCCTGATCATCCGCCCGACTTCAGCAGGGCTGCCGTCGTAGGCGAGGAAATCGTTCTCGAAAATCTCGACACCGTCAAAGCCGGCCGCGGCGATGGCCGCGAGCTTCTCGCGCAAATCGCCGCTGATCGACACGGTGGCGATGGAGGTCTTCATGGCGCCTTCGATGCCACCGCAAGCCGGTCTGCGATCGCGCGAACCGCAACAGCATAGCCGCGCGGGCCCAGCCCTGCGATGACCGCCGTCGCGATCTTCGACACAAGCGATCGGTGGTAGATCTCCTCGCGCTTGTGAATGTTCGAGATGTGGAGCTCGACGATCGGGCCGGGAAACATTTTTAGAGCGTCGAGGATGGCAATCGACGTGAAGGAGAAACCGGCCGGGTTGATGACGATCCCGGCTCCCTCGTCGATCGCCTTGTGGATCCAGTCGATGATCTGGCTTTCGCTGTTCGACTGATGGAAGCGCACGGGCGTATCGCCGGCCGCATCGCGGCAGATGGTCTCGATCTCGGCCAGCGTCGTCGTGCCGTAGATTTCCGGCTCGCGTTTGCCGAGACGGTTCAGGTTCGGGCCGTTGATCACGTAGATGGGTTTCACCATGACGGCTCCTTTGTCTTCGATCAGCCTTGGTAACCCAGCAACCGGGGCAGCCAGAGCACGAGTTCCGGGAAAAAAGTGATGAGAGCCAGCGAAGCGATCATCGCCCACAGGAACGGCAGCACGTCGCGGACAATGTCCTTCAGCGGCACTTCGGCGATCCTCGTCATGATGAACAGCAGCAGACCGTATGGCGGCGTCACCAGTCCGAGCATGATGTTGACCACCACCATCACGCCGAAATGCACCATGTCGATGCCGAGCGCACGCGCCGTCGGGATGAGGACGGGCACGATCACGAGAAGAATCGTGGTGCCTTCGAGCACACAGCCGAGCAGCAGCAGCAAAATATTGACGAGGATCAGGAAGCCGATGGGCGACAGATCCCAGCTTGTGAGAATGGCCTTGATCGAGTCCGGGATGTTCTCGACGGTGACCACATAATTGAAGACCAGGGCGCCGGCGATCAGCATGCCGATTGAGGCCGAAGTGCGCGCGCTGGCCAGCACGGAACGATAGAAGTCGGCGAAGCTGACACTGCGGTAGAGCACGACGGAAATGATCAGGGCGTAGGCCGCAGCCACGGCCGCCGCTTCGGTCGGCGTGGTGACGCCGGTGTAGATGCCGCCGAGCAGGACGACCGGCATCATCAGCGAAGGGAAGGCACGCCAGGTGATGCCCGGCAGTTCGCGCAGCGGTGTCGGCGCCTCGACCGGAAAGTTGTTGCGCCGCGCCTGGTATGCCACGATCCCCATCTGCGCGGCCGCCATCAGCAGGCCGGGGATGACGCCGCCGAGGAACAGGTAACCGATCGAGGCATCGGAGACGAGCGCATAGATGACCATCGGGATCGACGGCGGGATGATCGGGCCGATGACCGCGGTCGCGGCCGTCAGCGCCGCGGCGTAGCTTGGCGTGTACTTGCCGTCCTTGGTCATCATCATCTGCATCATCTTGCCGGTGCCGGCGGCATCGGCGATGGCCGAACCCGACATGCCCGCAAAGATGATGCTCTGGACGACGTTGACGTAGGCAAGGCCGCCCCGGAACCGGCCGACCACGGCATCGCAGAAGCGCAGCAGGCGCTCGGTCATCGAGCCGATGTTCATCAGCTCCGCGGCGAGGATGAACAGCGGCACGGCAAGGATGATGTAGTTGTTGTACATCCCGTTCAGGAGCTGCTCGGCCGCCGTTCCCATATCGAGCCCTGCCAACAGCAGATAGAGGATCGAACCGGCGATCATCGAGTGCCCGATCGGCAGCCCGAGAAAGGCAAGCGCGGTGATCGCGACGACCGAGATCGAGAACGGGCTGGCGAGATTCATACGCCCGACCCCGCCTTGGTGGGATCGAACTCCTTTGGCGCCTTGCCGAACACCGCCTGCCAGGACAGCCAGAGGTACCGGAAAATAACAGCCACGACGAATATTATGTAGATCGAGAACAGCCAGTCGAAACGGATTTTCAGATAGGCGGTCTTTTCGACCTTCATGAACGTCACGTAGTCGAGCACGGCAGGAAACGAAATCGCGTAGAGCGCGATCAGCGATGCGGCCGCGACAAGGAACATGATGCGGCGAACGCGCGGCGGGGCTGAGGCGTAGAAGAGGTCGAAGCGGATCTCCTCCTCCTCGCGGACGACGAAGGCTGCACCCCACAGCACCAGCCAGATCCACAGGATCACGCTGATCTCGTTGGTCCAGCCGATGGGCATTTCGAGCAAATAGCGAAAGACGATCTGCAGCAGGAAGGCCGCGAACATCGCCGCCAGCATGACGGCGAGGACGTTCTCGGCGCGCCGGTATAGCCAGCGGCCAAGGTTTCGGAGCGAAGGTGTCACGCGGGCTTCTCCGCCGGTGAAAGCCAATTCTGGAACGAGGAGGCGCGGCGCAAGCCGCCGTGCCTCCAGCTTAGAGCGCGTTGATCTTGTCGACCATGCCGGCCGGCCAGTCCTTGGCGAGGTCCGACGACAGGTATTTCTCCTGAGCGTATTTGCGGAACGCGGCGATATCGGGCTCGTAGAGCTTGAGGCCCTTGCCCTTGAACAGCTCGATCAGCTCCTTCTCTCGCGCAAGGTGTTTTTGCGTGCTGAATTCGATGGCGGCGTCAGCGGCGGCCTGGAACTTCGCCTGCTTGTCGGCGCCCATGTCATCCCACACCTTCTTCGATACGGTGAGCAGATCGAAGCCGACCAGGTGCGAGGTCAGCACGATCTGCGACATGACCTCATAGAACTTCATGTTCTCGACGTTGGGCAGCGGATTGTCCTGGCCGTCGATCGCGCCCGTCTGCAGCCCGGTGTAGACCTCGGCGTAGGCCATGGCGACGGGATTGGCCCCGAGCGCAGAGCCGAGGAACTGCCAGGCGTCGCCGCCCGGCATGCGCAGCTTGATGCCCGCCATGTCGGCTGGGGTGCTGATCTTCTTGTCGGGCTTGAGGCCGATCTGTCGGGCGCCGAAATAGGTTGGCCCGAGCACGCGCACGCCAAGCTGGTCCTCGGTCATCTTCTTCATCTGTGCGCCGAGATCGCCGGCGAAGAAGGTTTTCAGATGCGCGGCGTCGCGGAACAGATAGGCGGCGGTGACGATCGACCATGCCGGGATCTGCTTGGAAATATCCTGGGGTGCGATGTTGCCCATCTCGAGATTGCCGCGCTGCAGGGCGACGAGCTCGGTACCTTGCTTGAACAGATTGCCGCCGTAGTAACCCTCAAAGACGAAGTCGTCCTTGATCGCATCGGCGAACATTTTCATCATGTCGGCGCGGATGTCCTGTTCGGAGAACACGGCCGAGAAGCGCAGCTTCGGCTTGTCCTGGGCGAGCGCGGGAAAGGCTGCCGTCGTGGCGAGCACGCCCGCCCCGACCAGGAGTTCCCTGCGTGTGGCACTGAAAGTCATTGTTTTTCCTCCCTATTGGCTATTGTCCAAGTCCTGTCTCTGCTGGGTCACGGACGCTCCCAAAGGCGGCAAACGCCGCCTTCATCCGTTCAACATCTGGCGCGAGCCCGGTGAAGAGCTCGAAAGCCCGCACGGCCTGGAACACGGCCATACCCTCGCCGCTGAGCGTGCGGCAACCCCGTTGCCGTGCCTGCCTGAGCAGTTCCGTTTCGAGCGGCAGGTAGACGATGTCGGCGACCCAGCACTCCGGTCGCAACAGATCTGCGGCGATCGGCATGCCGGGCAACTTTACCATCCCGACCGGCGTCGCATTGACGATGCCGTCCGCGCGAGCCGAGGCCGCGACGAGGTCCGATACGACCTCCACCTTTTGCGTGCCGGCCGACCTGAGCCGTGACGCCAGCGCTTCGGCCCGATCCGCCTGCAAGTCGGTTACCAGCAGCGTCTCGACGCCGCTTTCCAACAAGGCTTGGGCCACCGCGGCGCCGGCGCCGCCGGCGCCCAGCAGCAGCACCTCACGACGCTTCTGTCCGGCCAGCCCGTGACGAAAACTCTCCTTGAACCCCCACTTGTCGGTGTTGTGGCCGATGCGCCGGCCACCGCGGAACACCACGGTATTGACCGAGCCAAGGATCTCGGCCGCCTCGGAAAGCTCATCGAGCAGCGGGATGATTTCCTGTTTGTAGGGGAATGTGACGTTGAAGCCGGTGAAGCCGAAATGTCCGGCAAAGGTGATGAGATCGCCTAGGGGAGGGGCAGTCTCGCCCATCGTTTCGGTATCGAGCAGCGTATAGACGCAGGAGAGTCCCTGGGCGCGGCCTTCCGCCTCGTGCATCGCGGGCGTTCGGGAAAGCTGGATTCCACGCCCGAGCAAGCCGACCAATATGCGGCGCGAATTGGGAGACGTCTCCCATTTTTCCGCAGTGGTGGTGGCTAACAAGGCCAAACGATCCTCCCAAATCGAATTGGAGGCAACTTTGTACCAATCAGTTAATTCCGTCAACAGCTTTGTACTATTCGGTTAATTTGCTAGACTCAAGCGCCGGTGCCACGATTGCGAAGAGCGGATATGAGTGACGAGATGATGCTGAGCGAGAAGGCGGCGGCGGGCGGCCGCAGTGGGTGGAAGCAGGATCCCGCCGGCGTCCAGAAGAACATACTCGCGGTGGCGATGACCGAGTTTGCCGCAAACGGCCTGTCCGGCGCACGCATCGACGAGATCGCCGCAAAGACACATACGTCAAAGCGGATGATCTACTACTATTTCGGTGACAAGGAACGGCTCTACGGCAGGGTCCTCGAGGAAGCCTACCGGCAGGTGCGAACGGGCGAGCAGGAGCTGGAACTGGACCACCTGCCACCGGTCGAGGCGCTCAAGCGGCTCGCCGAGTTCACCTTCGACCATCACAGCCGCCACCCGGATTTCATCAGGATCGTGATGATCGAAAACATCCATCATGGCGTGTATCTCGAACAGTCCGAGCTGATCAGGCTGTTGAATGCGGGGGCCATTCAAAAGCTTGAGGCGATTTGCCGTCGTGGGCGCGCGGATGGCCTTTTCCGTGAAGACGTGTCCCCCCTCGAACTGCACTGGCACATCAGCGCGTCGAGCTTCTTCAACGTCTCCAACCACGCCACCTTCTCGCGCATTTTTGGCGGGACGCTCTACACTGTGGACGGGCAGCGCTCGCTGCGTAATCATTTGGTGGAAATGGTCGTCGGCCTGGCGCTTAAACCCGAGCGCGCGAAGGGGCGCGCTCGTGTGGCAGCGCGCCCCTGACCGTCGTGCTTTTCCTGACATTCAGTTTTAGGAGTTGAGAGGCTGCTGCGAGCCAGCTTCAGACCTTGGTCCAGCCAGGAGGCTCTTGCCGACAAGATCGGCCGCACGCCTGAGAGCATCTCCAATATCGAACCGGTGTTCTGCTGCCAGACATCGACTGTTCCGGGGCTGCTCTGGATTTTGCAACGGGGATCAAAATCTCTTTGTCCGAGTGCCTGGAGGCGCTGAGACGGTGCTGGGCTAGGCGTTCTTTTCGATCGCGACGTTTAGCTTTCTCGGCTCGGCATCCAGCCGCCTTCCGTCAATTGGGGCTGGCCGTCGCCGATGGCTACGCTTTTCTGATCAAAAGGTGTGATCGCGGACCAAACCAGTGCTCATGAACTTGTCTAGACACAATGGGTCTCGCAAGGGGCTGTTGTCATATTGATGTGGTATCGATAACATACCTTTGCGTGTAGTTTGATTCCAAATGGGTGGTTCATGAGTGATGCCGGACGCCGCAGAGACCTTGTCCCCGAGCGTCCAGCGCTTTCCTTGAGCGGACCGCCGCCGGCCGGTGAAGCAGCATGATGGCCAAGGCTGCCTCGTCGAGGCCCGTCGAAAGCCATACGCCGACTATGGTTGACGTGGCGCTGCGGGCAGGTGTCTCCACCATGACTGTTTCACGCGCCCTGAAAGAGGGCAGCCGGGTCTCCAAGGCGACGCGGGAAAAGATCATGGCTGCGGTCAACGACCTCGGATACGTGCTCGACCAGTCAGCCGGCAGCCTGTCCTCGCGCAAGACCGGGTTCGTCGCCGCCATCGTCCCTTCGATCAACAATTCCAACTTTGCCGACACTGCTCGCGGCATCACCGACGAGCTTGAGAGCACGGGGCTGCAACTTCTGCTCGGCTACACCGACTACACGGCTGAGAAGGAAGAGAAGTTGATCGAGGCGATGTTCCGCCGGCGGCCGGAAGGCATCATTCTGACCGGCGGCGCCCATACGGAACGCGCCCGCCGGCTTCTGAAAAGCGCTGGTATCCCGGTGGTCGAAACCTGGGAGTTGCCGGCGAAACCCATCGACCAGGTGGTCGGATTCTCCAACGAAGAGGCGATGGGACTGCTGGTCAAAACGCTGGCCAGGAAGGGCTACCGAAAGTTCGGTTACATCGGTGGCACGACCTCGCGCGACACACGCGGCAGTCAGCGGCGTGAAGGCTTCATAAGAGCCATTGAGGAACTCGGCCTGCCGCCTGGCCGCCTCGTTTCCTTCGGCGTGCCACCGATCTCCATCGAGCAGGGCGGTCAGGCCGTCGTCAGCATGCTGGAGCGCTGGCCGGATACTGAGGCCGTACTCTGTGTCTCGGACCTCTCGGCATTCGGCGCGCTGATGGAATGCAAGCGTCGTGGCATGCGGGTGCCGCAGGACATCGCCATTGCCGGCTTTGGCGACTATGAGGTTGCCGCCTTCTGCCATCCTGGCATCACCACCGTGAATGTCGACTGCTACGGCATCGGGCAACAGGCTGCTCGCAGGCTGATACAATCGATCCGGGGCGATGAGAAACAGCGCCGGCAGGAAATCGTCCTGACCGGTTATCGCGTCGTCGAGCGCGAAAGCACCTGAGCCCTGCATCAAACCAGAGACGGCGAAGCGAGATCCAATGTTTCGAGAGACCATCACTCTGACGCATGACGGCGCCTTGAAAGCCGTGGCCGCTGGAGCCGCGCGAGCCGGCACGATGGGCGTGCCGCAATGTCTTGTGGTCGTCGATGCTAGCGGCGAGACCATCGCCAGTCTGCGCATGGACGGCGCACGGTTTCTGAGCCTGCACACAGCGCGGGCAAAGGCGCGCACGGCGGCGTCGATCAACGCTGCCACCGGCGGCATGGTGCCCGAAGCAGCAACCTTGGCCGGGATCGCTTCACAGGGCGGTGTCACCAATTTGCCTGGCGGCCTGCCGATCCGCTTCGATGGCCGCCTGGCCGGCGGCATCGGTGTCGGCTCGGGAACCGGCGAGCAGGATTTCGACGTGGCACGCGCCGCGCTGGCGGCGATCGGCGCCGACGTGGTCTGAGGCATGTGCCCCGTGCCCCCGGCGCAAGAGAAGGATCTTCAGAAGGCGATCTGGACCTTCATCGATTTGTTGCGGTCACCGGCGATCTCGAAAGCAGCAACCGCCTCTTCGAGCGGATAGATGCCGGATAGCAGCGGTTTGACATCCACGCGGCGATGATTGATCAGATCGACGGCGAGCGCGAACTCCTCATGGAAACGGAAGCTGCCGCGCATCTCGATCTCCTTGGCGACGATCAGATTCTGCGGGATCGACACGTCGCCGCCGAGGCCCAGCTGCATCAGCACACCGCGCGGCTTCAGCACATCGAGCCCGGCCCGCACGGCGCGTTCGTTGCCGGAGGCTTCGAACATCACGTCGAAACTGCCCTTGTCGACATTGTAGGCGGCGAGCTTTTCGCCGTTGGTGGCGACATTGATCGTACGGTCGGCGCCAATCTCCAGGGCCTTGGCCAGCACGCCGTCCATGACGTCAGTGGCGACGATTTCGCGCGCACCGTGGGCTCTGGCCGCGAGGATGCAAAGCGCGCCGATCGGCCCGCAGCCAGTGACCAGAACGCGTTTGCCGAGCAGCGAGCCGGCGCGGTTCATGGCATGCAGCGTCACCGCAAAAGGCTCGGCGAAAGCGGCTTCGTTGATGGAAATGTGGTCGGCTATTCTGTGGCACTGCCACGCCTGGGCGACCAGGCGCTGGCGGAACGCGCCCTGTATGTGCGGCATTGGCATGGCGCTGCCATAGAAGCGCATATTGAGGCATTGGTTTTGCATGCCTTGCAGGCAGTAGCGACAGGCGTTGCAGGGACGGCTGGGCGAGATGGCGACGCGGTCGCCTATGGCGAGGGAAGAGACGCCACCGCCGATGGCCTTCACCGTGCCGGCGACCTCATGACCGAGGATCATCGGTTCGCGCAGTCGGATCGCGCCGAAGCCGCCATGGTGGTAGTAGTGCAGATCCGAGCCGCAAATGCCGCCGGCTTCGACCGCGATCTCCACCTGTCCGTCGCCAAGGACACCCGGATCGGTCTCCTCGATCCTTAGATCTTTTGCCGCGTGGATGACGATCGACTTCATGATGTGATCCTGTCTCAGACGACCGGCGTCAGCAAGGTCTGTCCGCCGAAATGGGCCGAGAGATTGTCGCGAACCAACTGACCCATAGCCTTGCGGGTTTCCACCGTGCCACTGCCATGGTGCGGTTGCAGCACAACGTTGGAAAGTTTTGCGAAGCGCTCATCGATCGTCGGCTCGTTCCAGAACACGTCGAGCCCGGCGCCCTTGATCGCACCGGATTCCAGCGCGGCGAGCAATGCAGTCTCGTCGACCGTGCTGCCGCGCGCAATGTTGACCAGGATGCCGTCCGGCCCGAGCGCAGCCAGCACTTCCGAATTGACGATGTTCCTGGTGCCTTCACCGCCGGCCAGCGTCACCATCAGGAACTCGCTCCGGCGCGCCAGATCGACCAGGTCGCCGACGAAGCCGTAAGGCAGGTCATCGTGTTTGCGGGTGCCGAAATAGGCGATCTCGCAGTCGAAGGCAGAAGCGCGCCGGGCCACGGCCTTGCCGATGCGACCCATGCCGACAATGCCCAGCCTCTTTCCGTAGACGCGCGTGACCAGCGGCATGTTGGCCTTGCGCCAGCTGCCGTCGCGCACATAGGCGTCGGCTTGCGGGATCTGGCGTGCCACGGCGAGCAGCAGCCCGATGCCGATATCGGCGACATCCTCGGTAAGCACATCAGGCGTGTTGGTAACGCGGATACCGTTCTCCCTGGCATAGGCAAGGTCGATGGCGTCGGTGCCCATGCCGTAGCAGGAGACGATTTCGAGTTTCGGCAATTTTGCCATCAGCACGGCACTGGCGCCAAGTTCGCCGCGCGTCGCGATGGCGCGGATGGCGTCGGCATGGCTTGATATCAACGCGTCCTTGTCGTCGGTCTGCCAAAGCTTGTGGACGCGATACTTCGCTTCGAGGTCTGCCATGTCCCAGTTCGGATAGGGGCCGGTCATCAATATGTCGGTCACGGCATCGTCTCCTCGCCAAGCGCATTTTTTCCATTGACTATGTTATCGATAACATTCATGTCAATAGGTACTGGCGGCGACGCGATGGAAATCGTATCCCGCTTCAGGGACATTCCTCGGGAGGAGCACTTGAGCAGTTCGTTGTTCGATTTGACCGGCATGCGGGCGCTGGTCACGGGTTCGGGGCAGGGCATCGGCCTGGCCTTGGCGGAGGGGCTGGCGCAACACGGCGCCGAAATCGTCCTTAATGGGCGCAGCGCTGACAAAGTCAAAACGACAGCGGATGCGCTGGCGGCCAAGGGATACAAGGTCCATAGCGCCGTCTTCGATGTCACCGATCATGCGGCGGTGGCGAATCGCGTTGCCGAGATCGAGACGAAGATCGGCGCCATCGACATCCTCATCAACAATGCCGGCATGCAGTTCCGCATGCCGCTCGAGGATTTTCCCGCCGACAAATGGGACGAATTGCTGCGCACCAACATCTCCAGCGTGTTCTTCGTCGGGCAAGCGGTGGCGCGGCACATGATCCCGCGCAAGCGCGGCAAGATCATCAACATCGCCTCGGTGCAGAGCGAGTTGGCGCGGACCAACATTGCGCCCTATACGGCCACGAAAGGCGCGGTGCGCAACCTGACGCGCGGCATGTGCGCCGACTGGGCCAAGCATGGCTTGCAGGTCAATTCCATCGCGCCGGGCTACTTCAAGACACCGCTCAACCAGGCGTTGGTCGACAATCCCGAATTTTCAGCCTGGCTGACAAACCGCACGCCGGCAGGACGCTGGGGTGACGTCGGCGAGTTGGTCGGCGCGGCGGTGTTTCTGGCCGGACCGGCCTCATCCTTTGTCAATGGACAGACGCTCTATGTCGACGGTGGCATCACGACCTGTCTTTGAACCCGCGCTCATCGTCGTGATGGGCGTCAGCGGCTGCGGCAAGACCAAAGTTGGCGTCGAGATCGCCGCGCGGCTTGGCCTTGCCTTCGTCGAAGGCGATACGCTGCATCCGCGCGGCAATGTCGAAAAAATGTCGGCGGGCATCCCGCTTACCGACGATGATCGCTGGCCCTGGCTGGATCTGGTCGGCGCAGCCTTGCGCCAGGCGCGCGAGGAGGGGCGCGGGCTTGTCGTCTCTTGCTCGGCGCTGAAGAAATCCTACCGGGATCGGCTTCGCCATGCCGCGGGCGGGCCGCTGTCTTTCGTATTCCTGGAGGGGTCGCGCTCGCTGCTGCAGGCAAGGCTCGCAGCGCGCCGCGACCACTTCTTTCCGCCAGCGCTGCTCGACAGTCAGTTCGCCGCGCTGGAACATCCCGGCGACGAAAAGCTGGTGGTCACCGTCGACATCGACGCGCCCGTCGACAGGATCGCCGATGCGGCGCTGCAGGGCCTGGGCGCCTTCGGGACAGCTCCCGCCAGGACAAGGAAGAAGGCACGTTGAGATGACGCAAGCTGCAAAAGTCGCCGTTGTCGGCGCCGGCATCATGGGATCGGCAATCGCCACCCGCCTGATCGAGGCCAGGCAGGCGGTAACGGTGTTCGATCTGGACAAGGCCAAGGTCGCTGCCCTGACTGCAAAGGGTGCGGCTGCCGCGGCGTCGGTCGCCGAGGCAACGCAAGCGAGCGACTTCGTCATTCTCAGTCTCAACCATGCCGATATCGTGCGTTCGGTCGTGTTCGGCGACGCCGGTGTCGCGGCTGCTGCGTCGGCCGACAAGCTGCTGATCGACATGTCGTCGATCGACCCGGCAGACACCGCCGCGATGGCGAAAAAGCTCTCGGCCGAGACCGGTATGAAATGGATCGACTGCCCGTTGTCGGGCGGCGTTCCCGGCGCGCTGGCCGGACGGCTGACCGTCATGGCCGGCGGTGAGGTGGCAGACTTCGAACGCGCGCGCACGGTGATGCAACATCTCTGCGCCAACTACACGCTGATGGGGCCGAGCGGGGCAGGGCAGACGACCAAGCTGATCAACCAGCTGTTCTGCGCGGTTCTGTTCCAGGCCGTCGCCGAAGCGGTGAAACTCGCCGAAGCCGGTGGCGTCGATCCCAAGGCCATCCCGGCGGCGCTGAAGGGCGGACGCGCCGATTCCAGCATCATGCAGGAGTTCATGGCAAAGTTTGCCGCTCGCGATTTTTCAGCCACCGGCCGCATCGACAACATGCTGAAGGATCTGGATTCGCTGCAGGCCTTCGCGCTGAAGACCAAGACGCCGATGCCGATGACAGGGCAGGTGGTCGAGATCCACCGCCTGCTCTGCGCTGCTGGACTGGGAGCAAGGGATTCGGCCGAGATGATGCGCCTGCTCGACGGCAAGACCAGCTAGGCGGCGAGGCCTGATTTTGTCGCTTGACGCTCAGAAATGTTATCGATAACATCCTTTTGCGATCTTGGGAGGAACGCTTTGTGTCTGAAGAAAAACTGATCGAGTTCAAGTCGATTACCAAGGAGTTCGGCGGCACCCGCGCGCTCTCCGACGTGTCGCTCGATCTGCACAAGGGCGAGATCCTGGCACTGCTCGGCGAGAACGGCGCCGGCAAGTCGACGCTGATCAAGACACTCGCCGGCATCTACCGTCCCGATGGCGGCAGCATCCTGTTTCGCGGTGAGACCTATCATCATCGCCCGCCGCGGCCGAACCAGCGCCAGTCCGTCGCCTTCATTCACCAGGATCTCGGCTTGATCGAATGGATGACGGTGGGCGAAAATGTCGGCCTCGCTCAAGGGTTTTCGCTGCGCTCCGGTCTCATCGACTGGCGTTCGACCGAAAAGCGGGCGCACGAGGCCCACAAGCTGGTCGGCTGCGATTTCGATCCGACGACACGCGTCCAGGATCTGACGCGTACCGAGAAATCGCTGGTTGCCATCGCCCGGGCGCTCGCCACCGAGGCCGATGTGCTGGTGCTCGATGAGCCGACCGCCAGTCTTCCGGCCGACGAGGTCGACCGCTTGTTCGACGCCATACGCCCGCTCAAGCAGCGCGGCGTCGGCATGATCTATGTCTCGCATCGCCTCGACGAGATTTTCCGCATCGCCGACCGTGTCGCCGTGCTGCGCGACGGCAGGTTGGTCGGCCAGAAGAAGGTCGCCGAGACCAAGCCGGACGAACTGGTCGAGATGATCGTCGGCCGTCCTGTCAGCCAGGTTTTCTGCAAGGCTGAGACGCAGGCCGGCGAGACGATCTGTGCTGTCCGCGACCTGGTCTGCGCCGGCGCCGGCCCGGTGTCTTTCGACGTGCGCAAGGGCGAGCTGCTCGGCTTGGTGGGCCTTCGCGGCGCCGGGCAGGAACTGGTCGGCCGCACGCTGTTCGGCTGCCAGGCCTTTTCCGGCTCGGTGACGATCAATGGCGCTTCGCCCGACCTGTCGAGCCCGATAGCAGCGATGTCGGCCGGCGTCGGCCTGATCGCCCGCGACCGGACCGAGGAATCGATCGCGGCCTCCTTGTCGATCCGCGAAAACAGTTTTCTCAATCCCGGCGCCGGCAAGCGCGGCCTGTTCTCTTTTCTGGCGCCTCGCAAGGAGGCTGCGCTGGCGCAAGTGATCGGCGGCTCGGTCGGGCTGCGCCCCAACGATCCGAACCTGCCGATCGAGGCATTGTCGGGCGGCAATCAGCAAAAGGTGGTCGTCGGGCGCTGGCTCCACACCGGCCGCACCTTGCTGATCGCCGAAGATCCGACAGCCGGCGTCGATGTCGGCGCCAAGGCCGAGATCTACCGGCTGATCGGCCGTGCGCTTGAAGCCGGTCTCGCTGTTGTCGTGGTGTCGACCGACTTCGAGGAGATCGCCCATATCTGCCATCGCGCCTTGGTGTTTTCGCGCGGACAGATCGTGCGCGAACTCACCGGCAACGATCTGACCACATCCGCCGTGATCACCGCGGCATCGGCTTCTGAAGCCGCCTGATTTTTTCTGGGAGCAAAGCCCATGCAATCGATCGAATCCAGCGCGCTCGAACCGACCCGCGGCGAAATGGCGGGCTTGCCGTTGGGGCAGAAGATCATCCGGCTGTTGCCGGTCTACGGGCTGGTGAACCTGACGGCGCTGCTGATCCTTCTGTTTTCTATCCTGCTGCCGAACACCTTTCCGACGCTGCTCAATTTGCGCTCGATCATCTCCGACAAGGCGATCATCGCGCTGCTGTCGCTGGCGGCAATGATCCCGATGGCGTCGGGTCGCATCGATCTCACCGTCGGCTACGGCATCGTGCTGTGGCACATCCTCGCCATCAGCCTTCAGACCATGTTCGGCGTTCCGTGGCCGCTGGCGGTGATCATCGTGCTGCTGCTCGGCGCTGCAACCGGCTTCCTCAACGGACTGCTGGTTGAAGTCGCCCGCATCGACTCCTTTATCGCAACGCTCGGCACCGGCACCGTTCTTTATGCACTGGCGCTCTGGCACACCGGTGGTCGGCAGGTTGTCGGCGTGCTGCCCGACGGGTTCTATGCACTCAACGGCACGATGGTGTTCGGCCTGCCGATCACCGGCCTGTATGTCTTGGCCATCGCCCTCGCACTGTGGATCATTCTCGAATATCTGCCGATCGGCCGCTACGTCTATGCCATCGGCGCCAATCCGAAAGCCGCGGCGCTGAACGGCATTCCGGTGCGCCGTTTCGTCATCGGCGCCTTCATCTCGTCGGGTTTCCTGACGGCGCTGACAGGCGTGCTGCTGGCCTCCAAATTGCGCATCGGCCAGGCCAGCGTCGGACTGGAATATCTGCTGCCGGCCCTGGTCGGCGCCTTTCTCGGCTCGACCACCATCAAACCCGGACGCGTCAATGTCTGGGGCACGATGACCGGCGTCATCATCCTCGCTGTCGGCATTTCCGGCATCCAGCAGTTTGGCGGTTCGTTCTTCGTCGAACCGCTGTTCAACGGTGTGACGCTGCTCGTCGCCATCGGCATCGCCGGCTACGCCCAGCGCAAGCGCGGCGCGGCGCACAGGGCCAGAACCAAGACCGCAGCGCAGTCCTCGAAGTGACAATCGAACCTCGGGGATCACGACATGAGTGACTACGACATTCTGGACGATCGCTTCCGAAAGCTGACGATCGGACATGCCAGGCTCGAACGGCTGTGGACTGGAAGCCGCTGGGCTGAGGGGCCGGTCTATGTTCCCTCGGCAAAGCATTTGCTGTGGTCGGACATCCCCAACGACCGGTTGCCAAGGCGCCGAAGGACATCGTCAAGGTCAATATTGCCGACCGGCAGCCGGTGCGTGAGATCGGTTTCGCGACCGAGAACTATACTGAACCCTTCGTCCATTTTGACTTCATGCGCTATCTCCGCAATTCGGTCTTCGTCACCGCAATGGCGACGCTGATCACGCTGCTGACCAATTCGATGGCCGCCTTCGCTCTGTCCAAATACAAATTCCGCGGCCGCGATTTCACCATGCTCCTGATCGTCGGCACGCTGATGGTGCCACTGTCGGTTATCCTGGTGCCGCTCTATTCGGTGGTCAGCGCCGTCGGCCTGCTCGATTCGCTGTGGGGCGTGATCCTGCCGACCGTGGCGACGCCGACCGGCGTGTTCCTGTTGCGGCAATACATGCTGACCATCCCGGACGAATTGCTCGATGCGGCGCGCATGGATAACGCTTCGGAATGGCAGATCTACTGGCGCATCGTGCTGCCGCTGGCGGCACCGGCGCTCGCGGTGCTGGCGATCTTCTCCGTAGTCTGGCGCTGGAACGACTTCCTGTGGCCGCTGGTGGTGTTGTCGCGCAAGGAACTCTACACGCTGCAGGTCGGGCTCAACACCTATGCCGGCGAGCTCAATGTGCAGTGGCACTACATCCTGGCGATGACCGTGGTGACGATGATCCCCGTCGTGCTCGTCTTCGTCTTCCTGCAGCGATACATCACCTCCGGCATTGCCGGCACCGGGCTGAAGTGAGGACGCCATGGGACGGATAACGCTGACCAACATCGATCGCGCCTATGGCAAGGTGAAGATACTGCACGACATCAGTCTCGACGTCGGCGACGGCGAGATGCTGGTGCTTGTCGGCCCGTCGGGGTGCGGCAAGTCCACGCTGCTCAGGCTGATTGCCGGATTGGACCGACCGACCGGCGGCAAGATCGAAATCGACGGCATCGACGTTACCGAGGTTTCGGCCGCGCGGCGCGGGCTCGCCATGGTGTTCCAGTCCTACGCGCTCTATCCGCATATGAGTGTGCGCCAGAACCTTGCCTTCGGGCTCGAAAACATCCGAATGCCGAAGGCCGAGATCGACCAGCGCATCGCGGAAGCGTCGCGCATGCTGGAGATCGCGCCTTATCTCGACCGCCGGCCAGGGCAGCTCTCCGGTGGCCAGAAGCAGCGGGTGGCGATCGGCCGCGCGGTGGTGCGCAACCCGACCGCTTTCCTGCTCGACGAGCCGCTGTCCAATCTCGATGCCGAGCTGCGCATCTCGACGCGCGCGGAACTCGCGGCGCTGCACAAGCGGCTGGCAACGACGATGGTCTACGTCACCCACGATCAGGTCGAGGCGATGACGCTCGCCGACCGCATCGTGGTGATGCGCGCCGGCAAGATCGAGCAGGTCGGCCGGCCGCTCGATCTCTACAACGCGCCGGCCAATCTGTTCGTCGCCGGCTTCATCGGCGCGCCGCGCATGAACCTTTTGCCGGTCAAGGTGCGCTCGGCCAGTGCCACACAAGTGGATGTCGACGGTCCGGGCGGACTTTCGGCTACGGTCGCGGTCGATGGCTCCGCGCTGAAACCGGGAGACGATGCCACGCTTGGCATCCGGCCGCACGACATCGAACTTTCCGATGGCGGCAAGGGTGCGGTGGAAGCACACGTCACGCTGGCCGAGGCGCTGGGGCCGGAAACCGTCGTCCACGCCACCATCGCCGGCGACAACAGGCTGGTCGCCGTGTTGAAGCATCAAGGCGTCGAAACACGAGGCGCGCCGCTCAGCCTTGTGCTGCCGCCGGAGCGGATGCATCTGTTCGATTCCGCCGGGTTGCGCGTGGCCTCGCGTTAATCTGCACCAAGGTAGCGGCGGAAAAAGCCGGCCACGGCGGCGCGCATGGCCGGCGTTTCGACATGGCCGCTTTCCGGTTCGCGGCGAACGAAGAGCCTGTCGCCGGCACCGGCCCGCTCGTAAGCATCTCGCGTCTGCGCAAGTGCGCGATCGACGGCTGCCGGCGGCGTCAGCGGATCCTGGTCGCCGATGCCGATGAATTGCGGCCGCGGCGCGATCCGCCCGGCGATCTCGCCATTGGCGGCGATATTCAGCAACCCGGGGACGGTGAGATAGATGCCGTGCAGATCGTGGGCGCCGGTCTCGATCAGGCTGGCGAAATCGGCGAAGCAGCACAGATGCGCTGCGCAGGCGATGCGCGGTTCGACCGCCGCCAGCCAGTAGCCCAGCGTCGCGCCCATCGACAGGCCGTAGACGCCGATGCGCTCAGTGAGGATGTCGTCGCGCGCGGCAAGCCAGGCGAAGGCGGCGGCTTGCTCGCCCAGCATCTGGCCGGCCAGCGAGCGGCCCTGCCATAGCCTCGCCTTGGTGCGGGCGCTCTCGCCGGGTTCAGTGCGCACGCCGAAGGCAGGCATGTCGATCATCAGCGCGGCAAAACCCATCGCCGCGAAAGCAGGACCCGGCGCGCTTTGCAGGCTTGCCCGGCCATCGAGCAATTCGTCGGCGCCGATATCGTAGCGAAAGCCATGCGCGTGGATGCACAGCAGCGCCGGCACCGGCCCGTCGTGCAGCGGACGGGTGAGGAAGCCGCGCACCCGCTCGCCACGTAACGTGGTGAAGTCCAGTTCTTCGACTATGAAGCTATTGCGGCGTTCCGTTCTTCGCGACCGAAAGATCAGCCCATGCTCGCCGATCTCGAACGCGTCGCACAGCTTGTCCATTGGATGTCCGAGTTTGAAGCAATGAAAAGTCGAGTCTATCTAGACAGCAGTTTGCCTAATGGCCAGATAGGGGTGAGCTTTGGACATGGCTGTGAGGGCGATGTCGAAGCCAGTCATCTGTCACATCGGCACCTTGCCCGCTCATGCGGTCAAGCGTGAAATCAGCCGGGTCAGTATGACGACCGGCGGTTGGCCAGGCATGAAGATCCGCGGGTTGGAAAGGGCGCTGACGATGTGACGCACAAAGTCTGATTTGTCGTAGCCGATTGACGATATCGGATAGGCGTCGAAGTTGGTCAGAGACACATTGTCGAAGCCATAAAGGCGGAAGCGACTGGGACGGTTGGCGGGGAAATCCGTCCGGCAGACATCGAGGACACCCATCGCCATCGCATCGGACGTGCAAAAGATCGCATCGGGGCAGTGGCCTCCCGTCAGACTAGCCGCCGCCGAATGGCCTGACTCGTAGGAATAGTCTCCCTGGACCGTCTGCAGCAGTTCAATTCCATGGCGCCTGAACGCATCGAGATAGTGGCCGACGCGCAGCTGTTCGACGCGCGAGGATGACCGGCCGGTCAGCAGGCTGGCGGTGCGAACGCGCTTGGCTGCCGCATCCGCGACAGCTTCGACGATGCCGACTGCTTCGTCGGGAATGATGGTGGGGGACAGATCGTCATGCAGTCCGTTCAGCATGATCACCAGGTCCGAGCGGAACATGCGCCGCACCGTCGCCGCATCGGCAAAGTCGGAGAACACCACGGCCGCATCGACATGGTAGGCAACACCGTTGCGCAGAAAATCCTCGACCCCTTCCGCCGAGCCGATGCGGATGAGGATGACCTGCTTGCCAATCGACTGGATGGCGTCGAGAAGCCGGTCGAACAGGTCGAGATCGGAAAGGTCATGAATGTGGTTGACCACGACGGCGACCAGATTGACGGTCTTGGTGGTCAGGCTTTGCGCCAGCAGATTGGGTTTGTAGCCGAGCTGTGCGGCAGCGTGCAGGACACGTTCGCGTTTGTCCGCCGAGACCGGCCGTGGGCTGCTCGACAGCGCACGGCTGGCTGCGGCGCGTGACACGCCTGCCAGCCGCGCGACATCGGCAATTGTTGCGACGGGGTCTCGTATCTGTGCCGATCGGTGTCCTGTCGTGGCGCTCACCACAGCGGGTTGAGCACCGGCGGATTGGACTCCGGGCCCCACCACTTCTTGTAGGTCGCCTGGTAGGTGCCCGACTGGATGAAATCGGACACGAACATGTCGAGCCAGCGGACGAATTCGGGATCGCCCTTGGCCACCGCAATGCCGATCGGATCGTTGGAATAGAGGCCAGGCAGCGTCACCAGGCTCGGTGTCTTGGTCGCGAGGTAATCGAGCAGCGAGGAATCCTCGATCGCCGCATCGACGCGCTTCTGTTGCAGCTGCAGGACGCCGTCGGGCGCGAACTGATCGACATAGACGAGTTCGGCGTCCGGCACGGCCGCCTTGAGGAAGGTTTCGCCCGTGGTGCCGCGGCCGACGACAACCTTCTTGCCGGCGAGACCTTTGAGGTCGGTTATCCCGGCATCTTTCTGGACGATGACGCGCAGGCCGGCCCGGTTGTAGGGGATGGTGAAGTTGACGGTCTTGGCCCGCTCAAGGGTTGCCGAGGTGTTTGCGACCGCGACATCGATCTGGCCCGAAACCAGCATGGAAATGCGCGCATCGCCCGAGACGTCGACGAACTCGACCGGTACGCCGAGCTTTTGCGCCAGCAGCATCGCGACATCGACATCGTAGCCGACAGGGTTGTTTTGTTGATCGCGAAAGCCGATCGGCTCGCCGCCGAGCGACACGCCGATGCGGATGGTGCCACGTGAGCGGATGTCGTCGATCATGCCGGCGAGGGCCGGAAATGCCGAACCGGCCACGATGGCCAGAACGGCGAAGGCACGCAGTATGGTTTTCATGGTTCCTCTCCTTGTTTTCAAGTGACGCGCTTTGCTGCCCGCAATTCGGGTGCGGACATGGAATCGTTCCAGAGCCAGTAGCGGATCTCGCCTTCGCATCTGAAATTCACCACCTCGTGGTTCTGCCTGGCATCGACGGCGTGGATGACCACGCCGGCCAGGAAGCCGGTGTCGAGTTCAGCCAGTTCCTCAACCGCCAGCGCGACCGCGTCGACCAAGGATCGGCCGAGCTTCATGGCCAGCACGACGGTGCGCGCGGTGGCGCAGCGTATCGTCATTTCGCCGGTGTGGGTGCAGGCCGCCGCGCCATAGCGGCTGTCGGCGTAAAAGCCGGCGCCGGGAATAGGGGAGTCGCCCAGCCGTCCCGGATGTTTCCAGGCCCAGCCCGAGGTCGAGGTCGCGGCATGGATGCCGCGCTGCGGATCCGCCGACAGGAAGACGGTGGTGTCACGGACCCGCTCGGGATCGGTAATGGCTCGGCTGAGCGGCGCCAGATCGATGTCGGGGAATTTCGCCAGTTGTTGCGGGGTGAGTTCCTGTTGCAGCCGCTCCCACCAGACGCGCCTGCTATCGTCGAACAGGACCTCGTCCTCGGCAAAGCCGATTTCGCTGGCAAAGCGCCGCGCCCCTTCGCCAGTCAGCATCACATGCGGCAGGCGCTTCATCACCTGGTGCGCCAAAGCGGCGACCGGCAAGGTCCTTGGCACGGCGCCGACGGAGCCTACCTCGCGTGTGTTGCCGTCCATGACGCCGGCGTCGAACTCCATCTCGCCCAGCATGTTCGGCCAGCCGCCATAGCCGACGCTGCGAACCTTGACCTCGCGCTCGACCTTGCCGATGCCGGCAATCATCGCCTCCAGGCTGACGGCGCCGTCGCGCAGCATTTGCACCGAGGTCTCGAACCCCGGCCATGCCTCATTGTTGGCTAACAGCAGCATTCCTAGTCCTTGCGCATCCTGGAGAGAAACTGCGCAACACGCGGCTGCGCCCGGCCACCGTCGGCGGCAAAAAAACGATCCGTTGGCAGATCGACCACCAGCCTGCCCTTGTCGAGGAAGACGATGCGGTCGGAAATCTCGCGTGCGAATTCGATCTCGTGGGTGACGAAAAGCATGGTCGTGCCTTGCGCGGCGAGCTTTGCCAGGATGGCCAGCACCTCGGCGGTCATTTCCGGGTCGAGCGCGCTGGTCACCTCATCAAGCAGCAGATAGCGCGGCTGCATGGCGAGCGCCCGGCAGATGCCGACGCGCTGGCGTTGCCCGCCCGACAGTTGCGCCGGGTAGGCGTCGGCCCGGTCGGCGAGGCCGACAGACTCGAGCAGCTTGCGCGCAATCGCCTCGGCCTCCGGGCGTGGAGTCTTCAACACCTCGATCGGGGCGAGCGTGATGTTCTGGAGCACGCTCATATGCGGATAGAGATTGAACAGCTGGAAGACCGTGCCGGAGCGCTTGCGGGCCTCGGCCAGTTCCTTCGGTTTGCTGACATCGAAATCGTCGACCGTGATGCGGCCCGCGTTCAGTCTTTCGAGGCCGTTGATGCAACGGATCAGCGTCGATTTCCCGGACCCCGACGAGCCGAGGATCGAGACCACTTCGCCGGGTGCGATCGTCAGGTCGACGCCGTCGAGCACGGTGACCTCGCTAAAAGCTTTCCGGACGTTTTCGACCTTGAGCATGCTAGAGCCCCCGCCAGGCGCTGTGCGCCCGCAGGCGGTTTTCGAAACGCTCGCCAAGCAGGGCGACCAGCTTTGCCGCGCCGTAGTAAAGCAGCCCGACGACGGTCCAGACCACGAATGGTTTCAGGGTCCGCATGTTGAGGATGTGTCCGATCTTGGTGAGGTCGACGACGCCGATGACCGAAATCAGCGAGGTCACCTGAAGCTGGTTGACCAGCAGCGCGACCAGCGGCCCGACGGCGAAGGCGGCGGCCTGGGGCGTCACGATATGGCGCAGGACCTGCCAGCGGGTGATGCCGAAGACACGTGCGGCCTCGACCTGCTCGCGTTCGATCGACTCGATCGCCGAGACCGCGATGACATAGACGAAGGCCGCGGTATTGGCCGACAGGGTGATGGTGGCCGCGGTGACGGGAGTCACGCGGATATGCAAAAGCGCGGGCAAGCCGAAGAACACCAGGAACAGCTGCACCAGCACCGGTGAGTTCTTCAACAGCTCCGACAGGAAGGTGACGATCTGGGCGAGCACCGGCACGCGGTAGAACCGCACCAGCGCCCAGCCCAGGCCGATCAGTAGCCCGATAAGCGACGTAACGAGAAACAGCGCGATGTTGGTGCCGAGACCCTGCGCCAGCAGGATCAAATCGTAGGAGGTGAAGTCGCTGAACCGCATCAGCCGACCGCCTCCATCATGTCCCGGTTGAGATGGCGGTGCAGAAGCGTGACCGCCAGCGAGACCAGATAGGTGAGGGCGGCGTAGGCACAAAGCAGCACCACATAGACCTCGAACGGCCGATAGGTCTGCGACACGACGATCTGGGCCGAGCCGGTGAGCTCATTGAGCGTGATGGTCGACAGGATCGAGGACGTCAGGATCATGTTGATGAGCACCGATCCGAGCGGCCGCACGGAGGTGCGCAGCGCAATCGGCAATACGATGCGGGTGAAGATCTTGCGCCTCGACAGTCCGCTCACTTCAGCGGCATCGATGATGCCCTGGTCGATGGCAAGGATGCCGGCGCGAATGGTGTCTGAGGCATAGGCGCCGCCGGCAATCGAAAGCGCGACGACGCCGGTGGTGAAGGCGTCGATGTAGATGCCGAGCTCAGGCAGGCCGTAATAGAAGAAGAAAAGCTGGACGATGAACGGCACATTGCGAAACAGATCGACATAGATGAAGGCGATCCGCCTCAGCGTTGAGGAGGCGGAGGTACGCGCGATCGCCACCAGCGCGCCCATGACGACACTTCCCACCAACGACAGCGCGCAGGCCGCCGCGGTGAGTTCGGCGCCGCGCGCCAGAAAGCCCAGATGCGGCAGCAGAATTGACAGATCGAAATGCACCGGCAGTTCCCAGTGAAACCGGTTTCACTTTTCTGTCTTTCGCTACGCCTGTCAAGCACACACAGAAGCGGATTCACTGCTCCCGACCCAAGAGAGGGCTTTGGGCGATCAGCTGGGGCGGTCGCCAGGGTAAGCGAAGAATTGGCCTCTGGGTCCAGCGTCCCGCTTTATCTCGGATTTTTGACCTGCCGGACTGCGGCTAAATTGCGCCAATCCGGCGTCTATGCTTGATGCCGCCGCACTTTCGCTCCACATCGTGTGGGCCATGAAGGATGAGACAGCTAACCGGCGTCGGACTTTGCTGTGGGCCTTGCCCGCATCGCTGATCCTGCATGTGCTGATCGCAGCATTCCTGGTCTATGGCCTGCCCACGCCTCCGCAGCCGCCGCAGGAGGAGCAGCCGGTCAATGTCGCACTCGTGCCTCCGCCCGAGCCGCCGAAACCTGAACCCCCGCCGCCGCCGAAGCCTGAGGCGCAAAAGCAGCCGGAACCGAAAGTCGAAAAGCCTGTACCGGAAAAGCCGCCGGAGCCCGACGTGCTGAAGCCTGTATTCCAGTTCGGCGACAAGGATACCGGCCCCAGGAAATCCCTGGATGGGGCCAGCGCCCAGGACAACTCGCCGACGCCGGCCAAGGATCAGGCTTCGAAGCCGCCGGGTGAGCCGAAGGACGCAGAGAGCAAACCCGCCGCGGCGCCAGCATCCGGAGAGCCGCCGGATGCAGCCAAGGCCGAAGAGAAGCCGGCAACCGCGGCCGTGGAGCCGGCGGAGAAGCAGGCGACCGAGGACGCGACCAAGCAGGAAGCAGACAAACAGCAGCCGCAAGACGCCGACAAACAGGCGGCCGCAACGCCGTTGGCCGTCCCCGGCGACGAGGGCGAGATCGAGCTTCCGGCGTCGGCCCAGGCGCCGAAGGCCAGGCCCGAAACCAAGCCGAAACCAAGCCCTGCAAAGGTCTCGAAGCCTGGAAGCGGAGGCGCCAAGAGGCCTAGCTCCACGGAGGTGGCCTCTGCCGGGGCTTATTCGGGCCTTCCGGGTGTCCGCAGGCTCTTCTCGCAAGGCGCTACCGGCAATGCATTCGGCACGACGGCGACCGACGGCATGTCTCGCGGTGAGCGCGTTGCCACACTTTGCGCCAACGTGTTGGCCGAGGAGCTGAAGGGCGCCGCGTTTTCTCCCGAGTGGCTACCAATGAGACCGCTGAAGTCAGGCAATATTGTTGTCGATCCGGATGCGGCCTTTCGCGCAACGATTGGATGGTACCATGTGAGCTTCCGGTGTGAGGTCGACACCGACGCGACGCGGGTCGTGTCCTTCGACTCCCGTGTCGGGTCTGCCGCCTCGCCAGCCGAAAGCGCTCAGCTCGAACAGGCACTTCGCCGGCAGCGTTCCGGCGGATAGCCTCCGCGTTAAGCTCCTGGTAACTCTCCTAGGTCGTAGACCAAATCGCTTCTCTTGCTCTCCATAGATGCTAGGCTGCATCGGGGTGAATTGAAGGAGCAAGACCACCATGGCCAGCGTCCTGAACGCCAAAGGCGTTCCCCTGTTCTACAGCGGGTCTTCGACACGGTGGTATTCGACGACGAATTCCGGCCCGGTGTTTTACGGCAGCCCAAACAATGACAGCATCTATGGTGACGCCAATGTCACCGTCACCATGCATGGCGGCAAGGGCGACGACATCTTTTATCTCTACTCCGTCAACAACAAGCCGCTCGAACTTCTCAACTCAGGCGTAGACACCGTCTCGACCTGGATGAGCTACAGGCTTCCGGCGAATATCGAGAATTTGACCGTCACCGGCGACCAGCACTATGCGTTCGGCAACGCGCTCAACAACATCATTACCGGCGGCGCCGGCCAACAGACGCTGGACGGCCTGAAAGGCGACGATGTTCTGAAAGGCGGATCTGGGGCGGACATCTTCGTCGTGGCGCCCGGCAATGGCAGCGACCTGATCCTCGACTTCAGCCCTGAAGATGCCGTGCGCATCGGACGCTACGGCTTCACCTCCTTCGAGCAAATTCAGGCCAATATGGTCCAGTCGGGCACGGACGTACGGCTCAATCTTTCCGCCACCGAATTTCTGGTCTTCGCCAACAAGACGGTCGGTGAGTTCAGCGCGGACCAGTTCGATCTGGCGCTGGACAGGTCGCATCTGCAGCTCACCTTCGCCGATGAGTTCAACACGCTGAGCCTCTGGAACGGCTCCAGCGGCAAATGGGACACGAACTTCTGGTGGGGTGCTGAGAACGGCAGTTCGCTCGCCGACAATGGCGAACTGCAGTGGTACATCGATGCCGATTACGCGCCGACCAGTTCCGTCAACCCGTTCAGCATCCAGAACGGCGTTCTCACCATTACCGCCGCCAAGGCTCCGGAAGCGATCCAGCCCCTGATAAACGACTACGACTACACGTCAGGCTTGCTGACGACCTACCAAACCTTCTCGCAGACCTATGGCTATTTCGAAATCCGTGCCGACATGCCGGAGAAGCAAGGTGTGTGGCCGGCCTTCTGGCTGCTGCCGGCCGACGGGTCCTGGCCGCCGGAGCTGGACGTGATCGAGATGACCGGCCAGGAGCAAAACAAGCTGCTTCTGACTGGCCACACCAACGAGACCGGAGCGCATACGACCGTAGGCGCGACGCCCTTTGTCTCGGATACTGCGGGCTTCCATACCTATGGCGTGCTGTGGACCGAAGACGAACTGGTCTGGTATTTCGACAACGTCGAAGTCGCGCGCGCCGCCACCCCTGCCGACATGCACGAGCCGATGTACATGCTGGTCGACCTGGCGGTCGGCGGCATGGCCGGTACGCCCGCCGACGGGCTCGCGACGCCGGCCGAAATGCGGGTCGACTATGTTCATGCCTATGCGCTGGGCGACTGGTATATGTAGGCACGAAGGTGGCGGGACGTGGCGCGCGGTTTGATGTCAATCCGCCGGGCGATTGGTCTTGCGCCATTCCTCATATTCGCTGCGGGCATCGTCATGCAGCGGGTAGTAGCGCTGCAGCGGCGCGCCCTGCATCAGCTTCATGCGCGAGAACTCTTCCCAATCGTGATGCTTCCGGGATTCCTCAATCACCTTTGCGGCCATTGCGACGGGAAGCACCACCACCCCGTCATCGTCGGCGATGATAATGTCGCCCGGGATCACCGTGACACCACCACAGGCTATCGGAACGTTGACGGCGTTCGGATAGATGCTGGTTTGCACATGGTAATTGGGCGTCCAGCCGCGCAGCCATAGGGGCAGATCGAGCTTCTCGACATTGGGCCGGTCGCGCATGCATCCATCGATGACAATGCCTGCGCCGCCTCTGCCCTTGAAATAGGTCGACATCATATCGCCAAAGACGCCCGAGCTCATGTCGCCGCGCGCGTCAACCACGACCACATCGCCTTCTTGCGCGTGATAGAGCACGTGCCGGTGGAGTTGCGTTTCCGGGTCGGCGTATTCGCCCTCGCTGAAGAGGTCCGGCCGCTGCGGCAGGAACTGCAGCGTCAGCGCCGGCCCGACGATCGACTTCCCATGGTTCTGCGCCACCGGACCGACCATATGGGGATTGCGGAAACCCATGTGACCAAGCGTGCCGGCAACGGTCGCGGCGCCGATTTCCTTCAGGGCGTCAATGAGGTCTTTGGGCGGCCGCGTGATGTCGGGGGTATGTGTCATTGTGGACTCCGGATGAAAGGCAACTACCAGTTCGTAACAGACCCGTCGCGGCGCTTCAGATGAGGCGCTTCCCAGAAACGAAAAGCCTCGGCCTGGACCGCCGCTTCGTTGACCTCGACGCCGAGGCCTGGCAGGTCGCTGACCGGATAGTCGGGACCGTCGAGCCGTGGCTGCACGGGGAAGAAGTCGGAATTGTCGAAGCCCAGCTTCGTCTCGGGTTCCCTGGTCTCGAGCCATGCGAAGTTGGGCACCGCGGCGGCGAGATGGATGGTTGCGGCCGTGCACACCGGACCAAGCGGATTGTGCGGCATCAGGTCGACATAATGCGCCTCGCTCCAGCCGGCGACTTTCATCGCCTCGGTGAGCCCGCCGACATTGCAAACATCGAGCCGGTTGAACTGATGGATGCCGCGCTCGATGTAGGGCAGGAACTGCCACTTGCTGGAAAATTCCTCGCCGATGGCAAAGGGAATGTCGGTCATCCTGCGCAGGGATTCGTAGGCTTCAGGTGTCTCGTCGCGGATCGGCTCCTCGAGGAAATCAAGCACGCCGCGCCCGAGCTTGTTGCAGAAGCTCGCCGCCTCTGCCACCGACAGCCGATGATGATAGTCGATGCCGAGGACGACCTCGTCGCCCAGCGCCTCGCGCGCCTTGTTCAGCATGCTCGCTGTAGCGCCGATCGACTCGCGAGGCTCGAAGATGTCCCTGCTGCTTTGGCCTGCGGGGAAGAAGCGGATCGCCTGCCAGCCTTGTGCGCGCAGTTCGCGGGCTCGTTCGATGGCAGCATCGCCTTCGGCCTCGTCTCCGGTCGAGGCGAAGGTGGGGATGCGGTCGCGCTGCTTGCCGCCCAGCAGCTCGTAGACCGGCACCCCCAGCGCCTTGCCCTTGATGTCGTGCAGGGCGATGTCGATGGCGGAGATCGCCGCCTGCAGAACGCGCCCGCCTTCGAAGTACTGGCTGCGATATGCCTCCTGCCAGATCCGCCCGATCTGCATCGGGTCACGGCCGATGAGAAACTCGCGATAGTGCTCGACCGCGCCGGCAACGGCCTTCTCGCGGCCGCTCAATCCGCTCTCGCCCCAGCCGAAGATGCCCTGGTCGGTCTCGATCTTGACCAGCATCTGGTTGCGCGTTCCCACCCACACGGGATAGGGCTTGATCGCGGTGATCTTAAGCTTTTCAGTCATCCCCAACGTTCCCAATGACCCCGTCTTGTCTCAGCCGGCCTTGAGGGCCAGTTCAGTTTCGCCATCGAACAGATGCAGCCGCTCCTGGTCGAACTCGAGCCAGATCTGCTCGTCTGGTGCGACGGAGATGTTGGGGGACACGCTGATGTTGACGATGGCGCCCGACAGCAACGCCTGCACGAAGGTGACGTCTCCGGTCGGCTCCACTGTGTAGGCCTTGGCCGGTACGCTGCCTGGCACCGCGCTCTTGTGCAGCCTGATCGTCGAGTGACGTGCGCCGAGCACGACTTTCCTGGACGTGGCACTCGCGACCTTCCGGGCGTTGAGCGGCGAGAGCTCAAGGCTCCAGCCCTCCGCGCCGGTCAACACAGTGTTGCCGTTTGCGGTCGATGCCTCCAGCGGAACAAGGCTCATCGCCGGACTGCCGATGAAGCTGGCGACGAACATGTTCACCGGATGGGCAAAGACCTGTGCCGGTGAATCGTATTGCAACAGGTAGCCGCCGTTCATCACCGCCATCTTGTCGGCCATGGTCACGGCTTCGAGCTGGTCGTGCGTGACATAGATGATCGTCGCCTTGAGGTCCTGGTGGAAGCGCTTGATCTCCGAGCGCATCTGCACGCGCAGTTTGGCGTCGAGGTTGGAGAGCGGCTCGTCCATGAGGAACACGGCGGGGTCGCGGACGAGGGCACGCCCCAGCGCGACACGTTGCTGCTGCCCGCCTGAAAGTTCGCGCGGCTTGCGCTCGAGCAGGTGGGTCATGTCGAGCACGCGCGCCGCCTCCTTGACCTTCCTGTCGATCTCGTCCCTGGGCAGCTTGCGCATCTGCAGGGGGAACGCCAGGTTCTTGTAGACCGATTTTTGCGGGTAGAGCGCGTAGTTCTGGAACACCATCGCGATGTCACGGTCTTTGGGGTCGAGGTCGTTGACCACCCGGTCGCCGATGACGATGTCGCCCGATGTGACCGGGATCAATCCCGCGACAAGGTTGAGCGTGGTTGTCTTGCCGCAGCCCGAAGGGCCGACGAGCGCAACGAACTCGCCGTCATTGACCGTCAGCGAAACGTCGTTGACGGCTTTGAAGCCGCCATAGGTCTTGACGAGATCTCTCAGGACCACGTGGGCCATCGGCAGCTCCTAATGTTTGACCGCGCCTTCTGTAAGGGCGCGTACGAAGTATCGTTGCAGGAGAAGGAACAGCACCACGACGGGCACGCTCATCATGAAGCTCGCTGCCATCAGACCCGGAAAGTCCGTCGTATTCTCCGAGAAGAAACGCTGTATGCCGACCGGCAAGGTCAACTGCTCGTTCTTGGAAAGGAAGGTGTAGGCGTAGATGTACTCGTTCCAGGCGCCGATGAAGGAATAGATCGCGGTGGCGATGATTCCGGGCGTCGACAGAGGCATAACGATCAGGATGAAGGCCTGGAACCGCGTCGCCCCATCGATGCGCGCCGCCTGCTCGAGCTGCACCGGGATGTTGTCGTAGAAGCCCTTGAGCAGCCAGATCGCCAGCGGCAGGCCGAAGGTGAGATAGGTGAGAATGAGCGAGCCATGCGTGTTCACCAACCCGATCGCACGCATCAGGATGAAGAGCGGCACGAGAAAGATCACCGCCGGGAACATGTTGCGCAAAAGCACGGTGAAGAACAGGAAGTTTCGGCCGGGGAACCGAAAGCGCGAAAACGCGTAGGCAGCAGGAACGGCCACGATCACCGAAAGGATTGTGGTGACCGTCGACACGTAGAGGCTGTTCCAGAAAAAACGCAGGAAGTCCTGGCCGACGCTGTTTTGCGGATCGAGCAGCTTCTGGTAGCTGGCGAGGGTAGGCTCGTCCGGCCACCATTGCGGCGGGAACTGCATCGCCGCGAACCCGGACTTGATCGATGTGATCAGCATCCAGATCATCGGCAACGCGGTATAGAGCAGCATGAACACGAGGAAGATGCGCCCGGCCCAACGCCATCCGTCGACGCGCATGCGGCGCCGGGTCGGACGTTGAGGGACTGTCTCGGCAATCGTGCTCATGCGCCCCCCTCTTTGCGCTCGTTGCCGGCCAGTGCACGGACGTAGAAGTAGCCCAGCACCATCAGCATCAGGAACAGCAGCACCGAATAGGCCGACGCGACGCCCCATCGCTGCCGGCCGAAGGCGAGCTCATAGATGTGCGTGATCCAGATATGCGACGCGTTGGACGGCCCGCCACCGGTCATGATCCACGGGATGATGAAGGAATTGAAGTTGGCCACCGCGAGCAGCAGGATCGTCACCGTCGAGACGTTGCGCAGGTGCGGGAAGGTGACGTGCCAGAAACGCTGCCATGCGTTGGCCCCGTCTACTTCCGCGGCGCGCAGCAACTGGTCGGGGACCGTCTGCAGGCCGGCCATCATCATGATCATGGCAAACGGAAACTCGCGCCAGATGTTGACGACGATCAAGGAGGGAAGCACCGTGCTGACGTTGTCGATGAAGTTGGGCGGCCGGTCGGCCAATCCGAGGCCGACCAGCACCGCGCCGATGATGCCGAAGTCCGAATGGTAGATCCACTTCCAGATATAGGAGGCGGCAACCGCGCTGATCACCCAGGGAATGATCAGGATAGCGCGCAGGACACCGCGGCCGATAAACTCGCGGTGGAGCGCCAGCGCGGCGGCAAACCCCAGGACAAACGCAACAAACGTCGATGCGATCGTCCAGATCAGAGTGTTCAAGGTGACTTTCCAGAACACCTGACTGGTGAGGATGGCCGTGTAGTTGTCCAACCCAATGAAGCTCTTGTCGCGGAGCTGCAGGCCAGGCGGCGTTTTAAAGAACGACAGCTCGACCGTGTAGTAGATCGGATAGGCGATGACGATGAGCATCACCGCGATCGCTGGAAGCACGTACGCGTAGTCGGCGCGATGCTTCCAGATATTCCGCAGCAGCCCGGAGCTACCGGGTTGCAATCTTCGGCGAGCCTCGGTCTTGCCGGTCACGATCGTCACTATGGCGTGCCCTTATTCTTCGGAGCGAACCGGCTGCACGCACTATCGGCACAGCCGGTCGGATCGCAGGTCGGACTTGGACTAGAGCCCGTCCATCAGGTTTTTCACCTTCTCGGCCGCGTCGTCCGCTGCCTGGTCGACGGTCATCGCTCCGGTCAGGGCGTTCTGCAGCATGTCCGGGACGATGATATTCATGATCTCGGGGGACTGCGGCAGTGCCGGGAACGGGATGCCGTATGGCAACATCGAGGTCGTGACATCGAGGAACTTGATGCTGTCCAGACGTTCCTTCATCCATTTGGTCTTGAAGCCGTTAAGGTTGCCCGGGTTCGAGCCGGCATAAGCCATCTTCAACGACCATTCCGGGCTGGTCCACATGCAGATGATAGCCTTTGCAGCCGGCTCGTCGACCTTGCCGCCCTCGACATATTCGGGCTTCAGGATGTGAATGTTCGAGCCGCCGAACACGACGGCACGCTTGCCGTCGGGGCCGGTCGGAATGAGGCCATAGCGCATGTTGTCGATGACGGTCTGCGCCTTCTCCTTGTCGGCGCCCGTCGCCTTCTTCTGCAGGTCGAGCATGACGTTATAGTCGGACGGGTGCGAGACCATCATGCCGAGTTGGCCGGCGACAAACAGCGGCTGGTTATCCGCCTGCTGGTTGGTGAGGGCCGAAACAGGAACCGACTTGTCGCGAACATACATGTCGTAGGAGGCTTGCAACGCCGCCTTGCTCTGCGGGCTATTGAGCTCGACATCCTTATAGGTCGGACTCGCCGTGGCTTCGTCGAAGACGCCACCGCCATAGGCCCAAAGCTGCGGCATGAAACGGTACGGCGTGTTGCCGGCGTTCTTGCGCGCCACCAGGCCGTAGCCGGCAATGCCGAGCTTGTCATGGATCTGCTTGGAATACTTGACGACGTCGTCCCAGGTAGCCGGAGCCTTGTCCGGATCGAGGCCCGCACGCTTGAAAATGTCGGCGTTCCAGATGAACGCCATCGTCTCATTGTTGGTGGGAATGCCGTAGGTCACCCCATCCCAGGTTACCGCCTTCATGGCGCCGGGCCAGAAGTCCTCTGTGGGATAGCCCACATCTTCCGGCTTGAGCGGCTGCAGATAACCCTTCGCGGCGAACTCGGTTCCGCCAAGGATTTGCAGGCGGACCGCCATCGGTGCGGCATTTCCCAGCAGCGCCGTGCGGAACTTGTCGAGAAGGTCGTTGTAGGTGAGGGCTTGATCCTCGAGCTGGATGTTCGGATAGGTCTTGCGGAAGGTCTCGAAGAAATCCTTGTAGTACTGGCGCAACAGGTCGGGGTCGCCCTCGAACACGCCCTGATACCAGAACGTCAGTCGCCCCTTGTAGTCGAGCGGGGTGACCTTGCCGCAATCGGCGGCCGTGTCGAAATCCTGTGTGCCCGCAATGGAGCGAACATATTCCGGCGACCACTTGCTCAAGTCGACTGGCGCACCCAGCGCCGATCCCGACATCAGCGACGCCATCAAAGCAGTGGCGACAGTGCCGCGCAGGACGGCACCGCCGAGTGTAATCCTCGTCATAGTATCCTCCCAGATTCTCCCATGCCGCTGTGCGCCAGGGGCTCGTTCGACCGTGCAGGACGCGTCCTCTGCCTAATGTATCCCTTCGATCATCTTGTACGTTTTCAGATCGTGGATTGCCTGTCAACGCACCAGATCGTACATTGTTTGCGAAACCCGTGTATGATATCGGGCAATGTGGTGTGCTAGTCTGGGGAGCCGGCTTTGGCCGAAACAAGTGATTTCAAAGCGGAGCCGCCCGTGGGGATTGACCCCATCGGGGCATCAAGCGAGGGCGCCTCGCTTTATGAACTGATCCGAGAAGACATCATCGAGGGGCGGCTCGCCGCCAACGAACGGCTCGTGGTTACCGATCTCGCCCGGCGTCACAGCACCTCGACCAACCCCGTGCGCGAGGCACTGCAGCTCCTGCGCGGTGAGGGCTTCGTCACCTTTGTCGCCAACCGTGGCGCGCGTGTCAGACCCATAGATCAGGATTTTGTCCGGGATATCTACGAGATCGGTGTTCTGATCGAGCCTGCCCTGACGCGATGGTTTGTGAACATGGCGACCAGCGAGGACATCGCCGAACTCGAACGCATCCAGGCTCTGATTGAAGAGAACAACTTCACCGACACGTTGCGGCACAGTGAGCTGGATACCGCCTTCCACACCGTGATGTACCAGCGCCACTACAACCGCCATGCCGCCGAGCTTTGGTGGAAGCATCGCGAAGTGCTGCGAGCCGTGAGCCGGCGTTTCAATTTCACGCTCGCGCGGCGGGCCGCCATCATGCGTGAACACCGCGAGCTCATCGCGCATATCAAAGCGGGAAATGCCGACGCGGCGGCCGAACTCATTGCCCGCCATGTCGAGGGTTCCGGCCGGCACGTTCTCGAACAGATGCGTGCGCGCAACGCCGCTCGGGCCGGATAGAATTTTCAGCCCAGAACATCATTGGCCCAGCCATAGATAGAGGTAGTCGAGAGATGAAAATCACGAGCGTTCGGCCGTGGCTGATCAAGTCCGATGCTTCCTATTGGGGAGAGTTCCTGTTCGTCGAGGTGACGACCGACGAAGGGGTGAGTGGCTGGGGAGAAATCACCACCACCACAAGGCTCGCCAACCGCGCTCTCTGCACGATCCTGCGGCAGATCGGTGTCGCCGTGACAGGCGAGGATCCGGCGCGTATCGAGCATCTCTGGCACAAGATTTTCCGCAGCTTCACCTATATGGGAAGCCGCGGCGCCGCAGTCGAATGCGTGAGCGCCATCGATATTGCGCTCTGGGACATTCGCGGCAAAGTTCTCGGCAAGCCGATTTACGAACTGCTGGGCGGACCGGTACGCGATGAAATCGCGCTCTACACCCATCCCAACCAGGCCAAGTTTACCAGCAAGGAGGCTGTGGTCCGCGAAATTCGAGACATCGTCGAGTCCGGACACACGGGGCTGAAGTTCGATCCTTTCCCCCATCAGGGTCACATCGCTGATGGCTTGGCGCGCGAACAGCGGGACGGGTACCTCGATGGCAGCATGACCCGCAAGGACGAGCGCGAGGCCGCCGAACTCACGGCTCTGATCCGCGAAACGGCGGGACCCGATGTCGACATCCTAATCGACGCCCATGGCCGCTTCGACGTTCCCACCGCCATTCGCCTCTGCCGGAGCCTCGAGGAAGCCGGCCAGATCGACTGGTTCGAGGAGCCTTGCCCGCCCGAAAGCCTCAATGCCCTCAAGCAGGTGCGTGAGAAAGTCAGCGCCGCCATCTCGTGGGGCGAGCGCGGCCACACCAAGTGGGATTTCGTGCCGGTGCTCGAGAACAGGCTTGCCGACTACATCATGCCGGACGTGACCTGGACCGGCGGCATCACCGAACTGAAGAAGATCTCCGCCCTGTGCGAAGCCTACTACATCCCGGTCTCGCCCCATGACGCCGCGGGACCGATCAACGTGGTTGCGGGGGCGCAGGTGATGATGACGGTTCCCAACTTCTACAAGCTCGAAACGTCCGAGTGGAACCTCGGCAAATACGATCACCTCATCGACAGACCGCTCGACGTTTCGAACGGCAGCCTCAAGCTGACGTCGCAGCCGGGCCTGGGCGTCGAGATGAACCGCGACTACCTGCAGGCCCACGAGATAGAGCTTGGCTAGCAATGCTTATGCCGGCCGGGGTGCGGGGCGCCACCAATCAGAACGAGGATATGCCATGGCAAAGACGGATAGCGCCGGTGAGGCGCTCAATCGGGTAAATACGAACTCCAAGCCGAGCGACCTGCGCATCACCGACCTGCG
This sequence comes from Hyphomicrobiales bacterium, assembly GCA_900472295.1. GTDB lineage: Bacteria > Pseudomonadota > Alphaproteobacteria > Rhizobiales > Rhizobiaceae > Mesorhizobium. The sequence goes on from UCIA01000009.1 coordinate 34,841, forward strand.
CGTTGCCGAGATCGTCGGCGCACCGTTCACCTCGGCGCTCATCAAGATCTACACCAACCAGGGCATTGTCGGTCTCGGCGAAGTGCGTGACGGCGCCAGCGCGACCTATGCGCTGATGCTGAAGAGCCGGTTGCTGGGCGAAAACCCCTGTGACGTCGACCGGCTGTTTCGCCGCATCAAGCAATTTGGCGGCCATGGGCGGCAAGGTGGTGGCGTCTCGGCAGTCGAGATCGCGCTGTGGGATCTCGCCGGCAAGGCGTACGGCGTACCGATCTACCAGATGCTTGGCGGACGGTTCCGCGACAAGGTGCGGGTCTATTGCGACACCGATGCCGACAAGCCCAGCGGCACCGAGACCGGCAAGCGGCTCAAGGCGCGGATGGATCTCGGTTTCACCTTCCTCAAGATGGATCTCGGTCTGGCGCAGATCGCGCACATACCGGGCGCCGTGGTGGCGCCGGCCGGCGTGCTCGACGGTTTCCGCAGCCATGCCGCCCGCGGCCCGGCACGCACGCTGGACGAACGCCGCGCACGCAACGCTGCCTATGACGCGCAAAACGTGCCGCATCCCTTCACCGGCCTGCACTTCACCGAAAAGGGCCTCGACCTGCTCGACCAATATATCCACGAGGTGCGCGAGGTGATCGGCTACGAGGTTCCGCTCGCCATCGACCATGTCGGCCACATCTCGCTGCAGGACGGCATCCGGTTGGCACGGCGGATCGAGAAATATGCACCGGCGTGGCTCGAGGACGTCATCCCCTGGCAGTACACCGAGCAGTATCGGCAATTGCAGCAGGCGACATCCGTGCCGATCTGCACGGGCGAGGACATCTACCTCAAGGAAGCGTTCGAGCCGCTGCTCAAGTCAGGCATCTCGGTCATCCATCCGGATTTGCTGACCACAGGCGGCATACTCGAGACAAAGAAGATCGGCGATGCGGCGCAGGGGCATGGTGTTGCCATGGCCATCCACATGGCCGAAAGCCCGATCGCCGCGATGGCCGCCGCCCATGTCGCGGTGGCCACGGAAAACTTCATGGCGCTCGAATATCACAGCGTCGAAGTCGACTGGTGGGACGACATCGTCACCGGCCTGCCCAAGCCGCTGGTCAAGGACGGATTCATCACCGTGCCTGACAAGCCTGGCCTGGGCATCGACGATGTGGTCGACGAAGTGATCAGCCAGCACCTGCAGGACGGCGTCAAAGGCATCTGGCAGCCTACGGATCACTGGGACCATGAATATTCCTGGGACCGCACCTGGAGCTGACTCAACACCTCTCCCTTTGGGGAGATGAACAGAAGGATTGACCATGATCTACGAACTTCGCATTTACGACTGCCTGCCGGGCCAACTGCCGGCGCTGCTCAAGCGTTTCAACGACCATACCTTGGCGCTGTGGGATAGACACGGTATCCGACAAGCCGGATTCTTCACCACGGTGGTCGGCGAAAACAGCAATCGACTGACCTACTTCATCGCCTGGGAATCCCTTGCCGAGCGCGAAGTGAAATGGAAGGCCTTCACCACCGATCCGATGTGGCTCAAGGTCCGCGACGAGTCCGAGCGCGATGGCCCGATCCTGGCCAATATTTCCAGCCAGTTTCTCGCGCCAACCGCCTTCTCGTCGGTGAAATAGAGGACATCATGAAAATCACCGATCTGCGCTGCGCCGTCATAGGCAAACACCCCATCGTCCGCATCGTCACCGATGAAGGTCTCTATGGACTGGGTGAGGTCGAATACACCAAGCCTTACCTCAAACCTTGGGTGCTGCATTTCCGTGACGCGCTGATCGGTGAGGATCCGACGGATGTCGAACGCTGCATGCTGAAGATCCGTCAGCGCGGCTCGTTCAAGCCCTATGGTGCCGCCGTCAGCGCCATCGAGCATGCGCTGTGGGACATCGCCGGCAAGGCCGCCGGCGTTCCGGTCTACAAGCTGCTCGGCGGCAAGGTGCGCGACCAGGTGCGGGTCTATAACGGCTCCATCCGCAAGAAGCGCACCGGCGACAGGCCCGAGGATTACGCGGCCGACGTCAAATGGATGATGGAACGGCCGGAAGGTTTCTTCATGGTCAAGCAAGGCATCAGCTTTCACTCCAATATGAAGACCACGGTGCCCGACTTCCACTATGGCGTGCGCCAGCCGCCGACCTATCATGGCGCGATGGACCAGGGGCAGATCAGCGAGCGCGGCATGGCGCATATGATCGAATGCGTCATCGCCATGAAGGAGGTGCTCGGCGACAAGGTTTCGCTGGCGCTGGATTGCGGCCCCGGCTGGTTCCTGCCGGACGCGATCCGCTTCGCACAGGCGGTGGAAAAATACAATCTGATGTGGCTGGAGGACATGCTGACCGGCGACTATGTGCCGTGGGTCAATCCGCAGGCCTACCGCGAACTGACGACATCGACGTCCACGCCCATCCATACAGGCGAGCAGATCTACCTGCGCCACAATTTCAAGGAACTGATCGAAACCCAGGCGGTGCGGGTCATCGGTCCTGATCCCGCCGACATTGGCGGCATAGCCGAGCTCAAATGGGTGGCCGAGCATGCGTACATGCACTCGATCATGATGGCGCCGCACGGCACCGCGAACGGTCTGCTCGGCCTCGGCGCGCTGATCAATGTCTGCGCCACGCTGCCGGCCAACTACATCGCCTTCGAATATCCCAGCGCCTCCGATCCCTGGTGGGAGGACATCGTCATCGGCCTGCCGACGCAGATCGTGAAGGATTCGATGGTCGACCTGCTTGAAGCGCCGGGATTGGGTGTCGACATCGATGCCGCGGGGGCCAGGCAGTATCTCATGGAAGAGGACGCTGGTTTCTTCGACTAGCGATCGATCCGACGCGACCCGAGGCAAGCCTCCTGCCGGCGGGGACAGGAGGTAGTCACACGCTCATTTGTACTAACGCAAATCAAATCAGGACTTCTGATTATATATAGTCCTGATTGGTGACGGTATCTTGGCATCATCCACAACAGGAGATTGCCATGAAGACCGCTTTCATCACCGGAACCTCGTCGGGCTACGGCCTCGAAACCGCCCGGCATTTTCACGCCAAGGGCTGGAATGTCGTCGCCGCCATGCGCACGCCGCGTGAGGATGTCCTGCCCAAATCCGACCGCATCCATATCGTGCCGCTCGACGTCACCAATGCCGGCAGCATCAAGGCCGCTGTCGAAGCCGCCGGTCCGATCGATGTGCTGGTCAACAATGCCGGTATCGGCTTGTTCGGCGCCTTCGAGGCGACATCGATCGACACCGCGCGCCAGATCTTCGAAACCAACACATTCGGTGTCATGGCCATGACCCAGGCGGTTATCCCGCAGTTCCGCGCCCGCCGTTCGGGCACGCTCGTTAATGTCACCTCCAGCGCCGTGCTGGCGCCAATGCCACTGGTCGCCATCTACACCGCCAGCAAGACGGCGATTGACGGCTTCACCGCCTCGCTTGCCAACGAGCTCAATCATTTCGGCATCCGCGTGAAAATGGTTCAGCCGGGCTACGGGCCGACGACCGCCTTCTCGCGCGATGCGGCGTCCTATATCGAGCGCTTCATCCCTGAGGTGTATGCAGGCTATGCCAGCGAAATCTTCGCAGAGATGACCCGGCCGATGGCGCACACCGTGCCTGAAGATGTCGCCGAAATCGTCTGGAAGGCCGCGCATGATGACACCGCGACGATCAGCTTTCCCGCAGGACCAGATGCCGTGGCGTTGAGCCAGGCGCGCCAGGCGGTGGCTGCGTAATCCATTCTGCCGCACCGGCGACGTGTCGCCGGGGTGCGCAGAGGCTCATTGCTGTCGCCGGGGAGCAGCCCTCTTGTGTCCCCGGCCTGAACGCAGGAGCTTCTCTTCCTTGTCGCTCACCAGAGAGCGAATTCCTGTGAACACCAGCGTGATGGCTTCGTCACGTCCGATATCGTCGGCCACCGCCTTGCGCAGCCACAGCCCGTCGAGCAGGGCAGCAACGATCAGGCTCGCCTCTTGCAGGCGCACCGCATCGAACATGCCGCCAAACACCGAAGCCAAATTGGAGCGCAGCCGCCGGTGGAACACACGTTGGAGCCGGGCATATTGCTCGTTCACGCCGGCTTCGGCGCAGACGGATATCCAGGCGCTGGCGATGGGACGGGTGAAAGCCTGGGCGGGAAAGTTGCCCTCGACGATGGCTTCCAGCCGCGCCCAATGGGTTTGCGCCGCAGCGAGCCGCGCGATGACATCTTCCATCAGCAGGCGGTTGTTGTAGCGCACCATGCCGAACAGGACTTCGTCCTTGCCCTTGAAATAATAGGCGAGAATGCCGGGCGACATGCCGGCCTCGCGGCATATGCGGGCCGAGGTCATGCCTTGCAGCCCATGCTCGAGGAACACGCGGTGCGCGGCCGCGATCAACTCGACGCGCCTTATGTCCTCGATTCTGGTTCGCTTGCCTTGAGTCGCCATTTCCCTTTCTAGCAAATAGATTTTTGTATGCTCATACAAGATTCTATATTGACATATAGCGAAGACGCCATAGCGTTGGCTGGCAGTCGTCTCATCAAGAAAATGGGGAACCAAAAATGCGCACGACAGTCATCTTTGCCTTGCTTTCGTGGTTGATCGCTTCACCCGCCATGGCCACTGAAGCGGCGCAGTGTCAGAAAGTTCGCATGGCGGATCTCGGCTGGACCGATATCGCACTCACCAACACCACCGCCGAGGTGATCCTCGATGCGCTGGGTTACGACGCCTCGCAGACCTTGCTTGGCCTAGGCGTCGCCTACTCGGCGCTGAAGGAAAACGACATGGACGTATTCCTGGGCAATTGGCGGCCGGTCCAGGACGAGGAATACAAGTCCTATTTCGATGAGGGATCGGTCGAAGTGCTGGGCGTCAACCTGGAGGGCGCCAAATACACGCTCGCCGTGCCGCAATATGTTGCGGACCAGGGGGTCAAAAGCTTCGATGATCTCGCCGCCCACGCCGACAAGTTCGGCAGCAAGATCTATGGCATCGAGGCGGGCTCGAACAAGCCGCTCGTCGACATGGTCGCGGCCAACTACCACGGGCTGGGCAACTGGCAGATCATCGAATCCAGCGAAGCAGCGATGCTGACGCAGGTCGCGAACTCGGTGGCGGCCAAGGGCTGGGTCGTGTTCCTCGGCTGGGAGCCGCATCCGATGAACCTCGACTACAAAATCACTTACCTCTCAGGCGGCGACGTCGAGTTCGGACCGAATTTCGGCGGCGCCACCGTCCGCACCATCGCCCGCAAGGGTTTTTCGACAGAATGTCCTAACGCGGCCAAGCTGTTTGCCAATCTGGCCTTCGATCTCACCTATGAAAATTACGGCATGCGGATGATTTTGGGCGAGGGAAAATCCGCCGACGAAGCCGCCCGCGAGATGATCAAGCGCAACCCCGACCGACTGGCGAAATGGCTGGACGGCGTCTCGACCCTTGACGGTCAGCCAGGCCTGCCGGCCGTGAAAAGCGCGCTGGGCCTCTAGATGAGCCAGAGCATGCTCGCAGCCGTGCTGGAGAGTGTGGGCCAGCCGCTGCGCATCATGAGCGTGCCGCTGCCGGAACCCGGTCCGGGAGAAATACTGGTTCGCCTCGAAGCCAGCGGCATCTGCCACACCGATGTGCATGTCTGGCAAGGTCACGCACGGCCGGCATCGGGGCAGCCGGCTTCTATTCTCGGCCATGAGGGCGTCGGGCGAGTGGTGCAGCTCGGCGCCGGCGTCACCGACTGGCGCCTCGGCGAGCGCGCCGGCGTCGCCTGGCTCCACGACACTTGCGGCCACTGTGAGGAATGCCATTCCGAGATGGAGTCTTTCTGCCAGCACCAGCGCGCGCATGGCTTCGATGTTGCCGGCACCTTTGCCGAATATGTCGTTGCCGATGCACGCTTTGCAGCGCGACTGCCGGAGGAGGGCGATGCAGCTGAATTGGCGCCGCTGATGTGCGCGGGCCTGACCGCTTTCGGAGCGGTACAGCGAGCAGGCCTCAAAGAAGGAGAGATTTGTGCCATCTTCGGCTGCGGTGGTCTGGGTCTCTATGCCATTCAGATCGCCCGGCGGCTTGGCGGAAGGGTTGTCGCCATCGATACAGATGCGGCCAAGCTTCGCCTTGCCGCTTCCCTTGGCGCCGAGCACACGCTGCTTGCATCGCCCGAGCTGGCCGGCATCTGGCCGGCCAATCTGCGTGCCCATGTCTGCATCAATTTTGCGCCGACGCCGGCCAGTTGGGATGCCATGATCGCTGCGATCCGCCCGCGCGGCCGGATCATCGCGGCGGCAATGGTTTCGCAACCGGTGCCGCTCAGCCAGGAATGGCTGACGGCAAGTGGCATCTGGATAACCGGAACCAGCGTCGGCACGCGCGCGCAGATGCGCGAACTGATCGAGCTGCATGAAGCGCAGCCCTTCGAGGCTCAGGTCCAACGCGTCACCCTGGCCGAGGCAACCGATGCCTTGGAGCGGTTGAAAGCGGGAAAAGCTGAAGGGCGGCAGGCGATCGTCTTTGGTTCCGGCGACTAGCGGTGATGCCACCAAGATCGCTTTTGCGGAAGGACTGTCGACAATTGACGGCCAGTCACTTGTTTGGAACAGTCCATTCCATGGTCGACCCTCTCTCCGAAGTTATTGAGCTGCTCAAGCCTCAGGCCGTGTTTACCAAAGGCATCAGCGGCGCCGGCCGCTGGGGTGTTCGCTATGGCGATTTTGGCCATCCAAGCTTCGCCATCGTCATCGAGGGCGCGTGCCGATTGGCTGTTGACGGGCAACAGCCGCTGACGCTGGAGGCCGGCGATTTTATCCTGCTGCCGAAGACGCCGGGTTTCACCATGACCGGGTTCGAGCCCGTGATCCCCGAGATCATCGATCCGCATGTCGCGGCCTTGACGGCGGAAGGCGAAGTTCGCCATGGCGACCAGGACGGGCCGCCCAGCGTGCGCATCCTGGGTGGCTATTTCGTCTTCGACAGCGAGGATTCCGGGCTGCTGGTTTCGCTGCTGCCGGACCAGGTCCATGTCGGCGGCGTCGAGCGCCTGTCGATCGTCGTGAAGCTGCTGATCGAGGAAGCGGCGCAACGCCAGTCGGGGCGCGAGCTGGTGCTGACCCGGCTGATCGAGATCCTGCTGGTCGAATCCTTGCGGCTGACGCAGACACGTGACGCTCCCGCCGGACTGTTGCGCGGGCTGGGCGATGCGCGGCTGGTTGAGGCCATCCGGCAGATGCATGCCGATCCGGCGCGTCCCTGGACGATGGCGGAGCTGGCAAGGGAAGCGGCGCTCTCCCGGTCGGCCTTTTTCGACCGCTTCAGCCGCAGCGTCGGCGTGCCGCCGATGGAGTATCTGCTGGCCTGGCGCATGGCACTGGCCAAGGACATGCTGCGCCGGCAGGAGATCGACATAGCCGAGGTTGCCGAGCGTGTCGGCTACGGTTCGGCCAGCACCTTCAGCACCGCCTTCAGCCGCCATTTCGGCCAGCCGCCCGGCCGCTACGCCAAGGCGACGGCGCACTAAAATACTATCGTTCAGATCGCGGTGTAGCCGGCGTCAGCGGTGACGATGCTGCCTGTCATCAGGCTCGATGCATCGGAGGCCAGGAACAGCACCACCGATGCAATCTCTTCCGGTTTGCCCAGGCGCTTCATCGGCGTCAGGTCGATCCAGCGATCGAACATCTCCTTGCGCTCCCCCGGATCGCCGAGCAGCGGCGTCTCGATATAGGTCGGCGCGACCGCGTTGACGCGCACGCCGCGCAGCGCCCACTCCACCGCGAGCGAACGCGTCAGATGATGGACGCCGGCTTTGGCGGCGTTGTAGTGGACCTGCGGCTGCGGCGTGTTGACGATGTCGGCCGACATCGAGCCGATGTTGACGATGGAGCCACGGCCGGCGCCAAGCATCTTGCGGCCGAAGGCGCGGCAGGTCTTGAACACGCCGGTCAGGTTGATGCCGATGACGCGGTCCCACTCCTCATCCGACATATCCTCGGCCGGCGTGTTGACCGCGATGCCGGCGTTGCAGACGACAATGTCGAGCGCCGGCAGTTCCTCGGCGAGCGCGTTAAGCTGCGCGGTGCTGGTGACATCGAGCCGGCGGGGCTCCGCCTGTAGCCCTTGCGCGGTTAGCTTTTCGGCGGCGGCTTTCGCGCGCTCCAGGTCGAGGTCCGTCACCAGCACGCGCGCGCCCGCTTCGGCCAGCGCCGTCGCGCAGGCCTCGCCGATGCCCTGGCCGGCGCCGGTGACCAGCGCAAGGCGTCCGGTGAGATCGAATTTGGACATATAGGGCACGGCGAGGGCTCCTTTTCGTTGCCGCCCGGACGGATTCTCGGCAGGGTCGGCGACCATCCGGACGCATTGGCTCCGAATGTTAGTAGAGCTAACATTTTGTCCACGATCCGATCAAGCCAGTGCTGCCGAGAACGTGGCGATCCAGCCGATTTCGATGGCTCAGCAAGCCGCCTGATTTGAATGATATGAGATAAAAGCGTTTTTTTACAGATAGTTGATGAAATTCAAAAGCGATGTCTTGGGCTTTTGGCGGAAAGGCGACGCATAGCGCTTGCTTGAACTAGTAAATCTATATTATGACCGTTGAACGGATCAGGGCCACCTGTGCGGGGGCCGAGATGGAGATGCGCCGGACGTGATCAGCGAACTCGCCGAAAAGCTCTTTATCGACGGCAGCTGGCGCCAAGGCGAGGGCGGCCGCATTCCCGTCGAGAATCCGGCCACCGGTGGGATTATCGGCCATATCGCAGCGGCGACGCCAGTCGAAATCGACGCCGCGGTTGCGGCCGCGCGCAAGGCTTTCAAGAGCTGGTCGCGCCTGCCGTCGGTCGAGCGCTCCAAAGCGCTGAAGCGGCTCGGCGATGCAATCGCGGCGGAAGTCGACGGCATGGCGCGCACCATGACGCTCGAGCAGGGCAAGCCGCTCAACGAAGCCAAGGGCGAAATCCTCAAGCTCGCCGAAGCCTGCCATTTCTACGCCGAGGAAGCGGTGCGCATCCATGGCGAAATCATCCCCAACACGACCAACGATCACGAGAGCCTTGTCGTGCGCGAGCCGATCGGCGTGGTCGGCGCGATCACGCCGTGGAACTATCCGGCCGAACTGATCGGCTGGAAATTGTGCGCGGCACTTGCCGCCGGCTGCACCATCATCATCAAGCCGGCGGAGCTGACGCCGTTCACCGCGCTTGCCATCGCCCGGATGGCGGAGAACGCACAGATACCGCCAGGCGTGGTCAATGTGCTGACCGGGCCAGGCTCCAAGGTCGGGCAGGCGATGGTCGAGCACCCCGGCATCGACAAGATCGCGTTCACGGGCTCGAGCGCGGTCGGCCTGCGCATCCAGCAATCCTGCCCGACGATCAAGCGCCTGTCGCTTGAGCTGGGCGGCAACTGCCCGCTGATCGTCACTGCGTCGGCGAACCTCGATGCCGCGGTCAAGGGCGCGGTGCGGCGCTCGTTCCGCAACATGGGCCAGATCTGCATCGCCATCAATCGCATCTATGTCCACCGCTCGATCGAAGCCGAGTTCCTGCAGAAGCTGCGTGCAGCAGCCGAGAAGCTGGTGATCGGCAACGGCATCGAACGTCCCGATGCCGACCTCGGCGCCATGGCCTCGGCCGAGCCGCTCAACAAGACCAAAGAGCATCTGGCCGATGCGCTGGCGAAAGGCGCCAGGCTAGTTACCGGCGGCAGCGCGCCGGAAGGCGAAGCTTTCGCGCACGGTCATTTCTTCCGCCCGACCGTGGTTGCCGGCTGCACGCATGCGATGAAAGTGATGAGCGAGGAGACGTTCGGTCCGCTGGTCGGCGTCATGGCCTTCGACGGCGTGGCCGAGGCGATTGAGCGTGCCAACGACACACCTTACGGGCTGGCCAGCTATGTCTACTCCAAGGACATGGACGAGGTCCGCTACATCTCGGCGCGGCTCGACTATGGCAATGTCGCGGTCAACAATGTCGACGCCGGCATCATGAACGCCCCCTATGGCGGCCGTAAGCAGAGCGGCGTTGGCTATGAGCACGGCCGCGAAGGCATGCTCGAATATCTCAACTTCAAGCATATCCGCATCCGCTACGACGAACCGAAGGTGACGGAGCGATGATCGAGGGCTTGCTGGGCATCGATATCGGGACATCGGGCTGCAAGGCGCTGTTGATCGACGCCAGTGGCGCTGTGCTGGCAAGCCAGACGGCAACCTATAGCCTGTCGCAGCCGAAGCCCGGCTGGACCGAGCAGGACCCGCAGCTCTGGATTGATGGCGCGCGCGCGGCCGTTGCCGGGGTGCGGGCGCTAGGACCCGACGTCCATATCGCGGCAATCGGCCTTTCCGGCCAGATGCATGGCCTGACCGCCCTCGACGCCGGCCATCGTGTGCTGCGCCCGGCGATCCTCTGGAACGACCAGCGCAACGGCGCCGAATGCGCTGATATCACCCAACGCGCCGCCGGCGTCGACGGGCTGCTCAAGGAGACCAACAATCGCATGCTGGTCGGCTTCACCGGCGGCAAGATCGTGTGGATGCGCAACCACGAAGCCGGGCTGTTCGGGCGGATGCGGCACATGCTGAACCCGAAGGACTATCTTCGGCTGGTGCTGACCGGCGAGGTAGCGACCGAAGTATCAGATGCTTCGGGCACCGGGCTGTTCGATGTCCGGCGCCGGACATGGGCGACGGGTCTGCTTGATCTACTCGACATCGATCCGGACATCTTGCCCGCCTGTCATGAATCGCATGTTGTCAGCGGCCGCGTCAGCCAATCCGGTTCGGAGCTGTTCGGGCTGGAGGCAGGCATACCGGTGGTTGGCGGCGGTGGCGACAGCGTCATCCAGACCATCGGCTCGGGCGTGATTGCGCCGGGCGATGTGCAGACCACGATCGGCACGGCGGGCATCGTGGCTGCCGCGCTGGACGAGCCGGCAGCCAATCCGGAGGGACGGTTGCAGGTGTTCTGCAATGTCGCGCCGGACAAATGGCATTGCATGGGCGTTTCGCTCAATGCCGGCGGCGCGATGGAATGGTTGCGCGCGCTGCTGGCCGGTTTTTCCGACGCAGCACCGTCCGCCGAGCGGATCGCCGAGATCGCGGCCGGCGCGCCGGTCGGTTCGCGGGGGCTTCTGTTCCTGCCCTATCTCAACGGCGAGCGCTGCCCGCATCCCGATCCTTCGGCGCGCGGTGGTTTCGTCGGCCTGTCGGCACGGCATGGGGCGGCAGAAATGGCACGCAGTGTCATGGAGGGGGTGACCCATTCGCTCTACGATATCTTCTCGCTGATGAGCCAAGCCAATGTCGGCGGCAGCGTGGTCAAGGCATCAGGCGGTGGCGCGCGCTCGGCGCTGTGGCGGCAGATGCAGGCCGATCTGTTCGGCTGCGAGGTGGTGACGACCGAAGGCGCCGCTGAAGGCGGGGCGTTCGGCGCCGCTCTTGTCGCCGGCGTCGGCATCAATGTTTGGCCGAGCGCGGTCGAGGCGGCGAAAGTCTGCCGCACGGTGACGCGCGAGGTTCCAGATCCTGTCGCGGGAAAAGCCCTGCGCGAGGCCTTCGAGGTCTATCGCGGCCTGTACGGCGCTCTTTCCCCCAGCTTCGCCGCTCTCGGCGCGGCCGGGCTGGACCGCTAGGGGAGATGAGATGACGCTCCTTCAAAAGCCACGCTACGAAGCCCTGGTTTTCGATCTCGACGGGACGCTGATCGACAGCGCGCCCGACATTGCCGGCGCCGTCAACGAGGTGCTGGAGCGCCGAGGCTGGCCGGTGCAGAGCGTGGCTTTCGTGGAGAAATTCATCGGCTTCGGTCCGCGCCGACTGCTGCTCGATCTGCTGGTGGCTGTCGGCCTGCCGAGCGACGATGCGACGGTTGACGAAGCGGTGCGCGAATACCTCGCCAACTATGAGCGGTCGCCGGCCGGCCGCACGCTGTTCTATCCCCATGTGCGTGAGGATCTGGAGGCACTGCACGGCGCCGGCATACGCCTGGGAATCTGCACCAACAAGCCGCAAGGCCTTTCGCTGAAGGTACTGGACATACTCGGTATCGCGCACCTCTTCGAAATTGTCGTCGGCGCCGATATTGCTCCGGCCAACAAGCCCGATCCGCGCCATCTGCAGGCCGTGGCGCAGGCCATGAAACTGGACGGAACGCCCTGGGCCTATATCGGCGACACCGCTGTCGACCAGACCACGGCGCGCGCCGCAAAAATTCCCTTCTTCGCCGTTTCGTGGGGCAGCGGTGGCAAGCTCGATGTGCCGCCGGATGCGCGTTTGATCCGCCTGAGCGATCTCTCGGACACAAGGCCCGTTGAAGCCGGGCAGGAGAGCTGACGATGAGCACTAGCCTGCTGCAGCGGATCGTCCAGGAAAGCGACGGGATGGGCTCGGCCGAGCGCCGCGTAGCCGATTTCGTCAGCGCCAAGCCCGGTGAAGTCATCCATATGAGCATGGCGCGGCTTTCGCAGGCCTGTGACGTCTCCGATCCCACCATCATGCGTTTTTGTCGGCGCTTCGGCTTCGAAGGCTATCAGGGTTTCAAACTGCATCTGGCGCAAAGCCTGGTGCCGTCGGCGCCGTTTGCGTACGAGCAGATCGTGCCGGGCGACTCGATCCAGAATGTCGTGCGCAAGACGACGCGCAATTCGCTCAATGCCATCCAGCGCCTGCTCGAGGATCTTGCCCCGCAACAGGTCGAGGCGGGCGCGAAACTGCTGCATTCTGCGTCGTGGGTCGGCATCTATGCGAGCGGCATTTCGGAGATCACCGCGCTCGATGCCGAGCACAAATTCCAGCGGCTGGGCATGCGCTGTGCGGCGCTGATCGGGCGCAAGAAACAGTGGCTGCATGCCGAAACGTCGCGGCCGGATGAGGTGACGCTCATCTTCTCGCAGTCTGGCCATACCAAGCAGATGATCGATATCGCGATTGCAGCACGGGCGCGGGGCGGGCGCGTGCTTTCGGTGACGGCGGCCGGCAGTCCGCTCGCCCATGTCTCGGACGTGCTGATTGCGGTGTTGCCATACGACCGCACGGAACTGCTGACGCCGCTGGCATCGCGCCTCAACCATCACCTCATCGTCAACATGTTGGTGACGGCGATCGCCATGACGAGCGGCAGCGAATTTCCCGACCAGCTGCCGGCGCTCGATTCCTGGCAGACGGACAAAATATAGTGTTTAGCGTCCTGGAATGGCGACGGCTATAGCCATTTAGAAAGTCTATACCGTATCGACAACTGCTATAGATGTAGTACAAGGACAAAGGTATCGATGAGCGCACAGGATGAAGCCAAGAAAGCTGCCGGACGCCGCGTCATCTCGGAGTATGTCAGGGACGGCATGAAGCTCGGCCTGGGCTCCGGCACGACATCGCATTTCTTCGTGCGCGAACTCGGCAAGCATGTCGCCAACGGGCTGAAGCTGACCTGCACCACGACGTCGCGCTCCACCAACGATGTCGCGCGCGAAGTCGGCATTGCCCTTACCGATCCCAACGAGATCGGCGAAATCGACCTGACGATCGACGGACCCGACGAGATCGACCGCGACCTCAACATGATCAAGGGCGGCGGCGCCTGCCTGCTGTGGGAGAAGATCGTCGCGCATGCCTCCAAGCGCATGATCACAGTCTGCGACGAGACCAAGATCGTCGAGCAGCTCGGCGCCTTTCCGCTGCCGGTCGAGGTCGTCCAGTTCGCCTGGAAACAGACCGAGCGAATGGTCTCGGACACGCTTGCACGTCACCGCATCAAGAACGCCGTCATCACGCGGCGCATGCGCGACGAACAGCCGGTGGTAACGGACAGTGGAAACTTCATCCTCGACTGCCGTTGCGGCGTGATCCCGGCGCCCGCCAAGCTCGAGATCGAACTCAATCGCATTCCGGGCGTGGTCGAGAACGGCCTGTTCACCCGCGAGTCGCAAGGGATGGTGGTGGGACGCCTGGACGGAACGACGTATGTCGTGACGCGCGTGGCGTAGTAAAACCTATTTTTCTATCGATCCGCCACGGGAGCTTTCATGCCGACGGCGGCCGCACCTTGCTGCCTCTCTGTCGATCTGTGTGTGTGCGGCAAGTATATGATATTAGTGAATTTTAATTCAAGGCACACCGGACATCCGGTGGCGGAGACTGGGTCGGAATTTTCGGTTGCGCTTGCCTTCAGAGGTGCTTGCGCTGCGATTTATTAGCTAGTAAAGCTACATCGGTATCTCAGGGAGGAACAGATGGACGAAATCAATCGGACGAATGCAATCACGCGCCGCGGCCTGCTGAAGGCCGGCGGCGCCATCGGCGTTGCCATGGGCGCGACCGCCTTGACGGGCAGTTCGGCATGGGCGCAGGACGCAGGCTTCATTCCCTACAGCAACAAGAGCCTCGACTATTATTTCTTCGTCATCCAGGAAGAATCGGTGAAGCGCGCCGTCGGCGCCAGTTCGATGAAATTCCAGGCCACCAACGCCAGCTTCGACAACACCAGGCAGCTCGAGCAATGGCAGAGCCTGATGCTGAGCCAGCCGTCGGCGATCGTGTCCGATCCGATCGACAGCCAGGCGATCGTCAGCGCCATCAAGCGCTACAACCAGAAGAAAATCCCGGTCGCCATCATCGACACGCCGTCGGATGGCGGCGACGTCGCCATCACCGTCAGCTTCGACAACAAGCTCGGCGGCGTCATGGCAGCGCAGGAGATCATCAAGCGCCTGACGGCGAAGCATGGCAGCCCGAAGGGCACGGTGCTGAACTGCTTCGGCGCGCTGGAAAGCGTTGCCTGGCGCCTGCGCAAGGAAGGCATGGACGAAGAGTTCGCCAAATACCCTGATATCAAGTACCTGGCCCGCCCGACCGAGGGCGCGCTGGACAAGATGCTGGCGGTCACGCTGTCGACGCTGTCGGAATTCCCCGATCTCGACGCCGTGCACGCGCCGTCGGATTCGCCTTCGCGCGGCATCGTCACGGCGCTGCAGCAGAAGGACCGCTGGAAGAAGACCGGCGAGGAAGGGCATGTCATCTTCGTCAACATCGACGGCGAGCCGGTGGCGCTGAAGTGGATCCAGGACGGCTATATGGATGCCTGCGTGTCGCAGGACCCGATCGCCTATGGCGAGATCGCGGTCGAGATGTTGGTCAAGCATGCGATCAAGGGCGAGGCGGTGCCGCTCGGCACCTATGAGAACAAAAAGTATTTCTGGGAAAAGGGCGAGATCGTCGCCGGCAAGCCGGGACCGACGCTGATCATCCCGCCCTTCGTGATCGACTCCACCAACGCCGCCGACAAGCGGCACTGGGGCTCGATCGCGGAAAAGGACTGGGGCATTCCTTACACTTGATGAGCCAGGTCCTATCCTATCTCTTCTGGAGCATGATCCTTTCCCGAATATCGGTTTCCACTTTTCGGGATCATGCTTTGGCAGCGGCCGATGCCTGCACTGCCACGCCGCCTCTTGACGGCGTGGCACTTTCGGCCTCGACTGCCTGTGGTCCTACCCAGGAAGCGCCGCGTTGGAGCAGCCGGTCGGGACACATCGAGGCGCCGCCGACGGACCGTCACGCATTCGGGAGTTTTTGTTGACAGCTTCCTCCGCAGCGCAGCCTGACCAGGATCCATTCATCCTCAAGGTCGAAAACCTGACCAAGCGCTATGGCGCCACGGTTGCGCTGAGCGACGTGTCGCTGTCGATCCGCCGCGGCACCATTCACGGCTTGCTGGGCGAAAACGGCGCCGGCAAGTCGACACTGGTCGGCCTGATATCGGGACAGCGCGTGCCGACCGAAGGCGCGATCTTCCTAGACGGCGCTCCGATCGCCAATGTCGACGTCAAGGCGATGGAAAAGGCCGGCGTGTTCCTGGTGACGCAGGAGCCGATGATCATCGATCATGCGACGGCGGCCGAGAATTTGATGCTGGGCATATGGCCGAGCAAGAACGGCTTCGTGAACTGGCGCAAGCTTAGGGACGATGCCGCGCGCATGCTGGAAGGCACGCATATCGACCCGCAGGCGCTTGCCGGGCGCCTAGACGCGGTAGCGCGGCGCAAGCTCAACATCCTGCGCGCCATGTTCGGCGGCGGCAAAGTTATCATCCTGGACGAGCCGACGGCGGCGCTGACTGTCGAAGACCGCGCCCAGCTCTTCGCCTTCATGCGTCAGCTCAAGGCGCAGGGCGTCACCTTCATCTTCATCTCGCACTACAATGACGAGATCCTCGAGATCTGCGATGCCTGTTCTGTGCTGCGCGACGGCGTGTTGGCGGGCGGCACCGAAGATGTCGGCAGCCTGACCTCGGAGCAACTGTCCGAACTGGTGCTGGGGCGCGGCCTGGCGCTGTTCCAGCGCGAGCGCCGCACTTTCGCCGATGAGGCGCCGGTGGTGCGCGTGCGCAATGTCGAGAACGGACATCTCGCCATCCCCGAATTCGATCTCCATGCCGGAGAGATCGTCGGCTTCACCGGCCTGCCTGGCGCCGGCGCCAAGGAACTGGCGCGAGCCCTTTTCGGCCTGGTTCCCTCGCAAGGCAGTATCGCCCTTGAGGGCCAGGCCACCCGGCCGCTCCCGGCCGATCCGCGCGCGGCCTTCGACATGGGCATCGCCTTCCTCTCCGACGATAGACGCCGCGACGGCAACATTGCCTCGATGTCCATCGGCGAGAACATTTCGCTGTCGTCGCTGGCGGCGGTGGCGACTTCAGGCTTTTTGAAACCCGAGGCGGAGAAGGCGCTTTCGCAGCGCTATTTCCAGGCCATGGGCATCAAGGCGCCCAGTCCGGCGACCGTCGTCGACAAGCTCAGCGGTGGTAACCAGCAGAAGGTGTGCCTTGGCCGCGTGCTTGCCACCAACCCCCGGCTCTTGATCCTCGACGAGCCGACGCGCGGCATCGATGTCGGCGTCAAGCAGGACGTGCTGCGCATCATCGATGGCTTGAGCAAATCGGGCGTGAGCGTGATCATCGTTTCGACCGATACGGACGAGATCGTGCGCGCTGTCGACCGCGTCTGCATTTTCGAAAACGGCGCAATCCGCGTGCAGCTGTCAGGCGAGGCGATCACCAGCGAACGGCTGCGCCAGGGCGCCGAAGCCAATGCCTGAGACAAGCGAGCGCAGCACTATACGACTGGGAAGAACACGATGAGCCAAGTGACCACCGCCGCCGCCACCAAGCCGAGCACCGCTCAGCCCAAGCGTGAGGGCGGCCGCTATGTTCTCGGCTGGGTCCTGCACAATGTCGTGTGGATCTGGCTGATCGCGTTGGTCATCTTCTTCGGTCTGTTCAACCAGTTTTTCTTCACAACCTTCAATCTGCAGAACATCATGGTGCAGGCCACGGTGCTGGGCATGATCGGCCTTGCGGTGGCGCTGCCTTTGCTGGTCGCCGAGATCGACCTGTCGCTGCCGGCCAATCTCGGTTTCTCCTCGGCCATCGGCGCGCTGGCCTATTCGGATCTCGGCCTGCCCTGGTTCATCGCCATGCTGGTCGGTGTCGCCGTCGCAACGGCGATCGGCTTCTTCAACGGCCTGTGCATCACCAAGCTGCGCATGGTTTCGCTTATCCAGACACTGTCGATGATGATCATCCTGCAAGGCGCGCTGCTGGCGCTGACGCAAGGGCGAACCCTCACCAATTTGCCTGACGGCTATGTCTGGATCGGGCAGGCAGCCATCGGCGGCTGGCCGATCATGCCGGTGATTTTCGTGGTGGCGCTGATCCTCGTTGCCGTCATCTTGCGCCGTACCGTTCTTGGCCGCAGCATCTATGCGGTCGGGGGCAATCCGGTTGCCTCAAATTCGGCCGGCATTCGTGTCGACCGCATCAAGATCATCACCTATACGATCGCCGGCTTCCTGGCCGGCGTCGGTGGTTTCCTGCTTGGCTCCTGGCAGATGGCGATCACCTCGAACCAGGGCTCGAGCTATCTGCTTTATGCCATCGCGGCGCCCATCATTGGCGGTGTCAGCGTGTTCGGCGGACGCGGCAATGTGGTGGGCGTGCTGGGCGGCGTGATGCTGCTGACCGTCATCCAGGTCGGGCTGGCCATCGTCTCGGTGCCGTCCTTTTATGTCGGCATGATCGGCGGCGTCATGATCTTCATCGCTGTGGCCATTGACGCCATCCGGGTGCGCTACTTCGCCTAATTGGCTGAGCCGTCGGCGCTCGGCGACGCGCCTTTGCTGCGCCATGCCGGGTCGATTGACCTGTGTGCCTGGCACACACTCTTTCGGATATCGGCATAATCGGCAGAGCCGGTTTGGCGGAGATTGTTGCCAAAGGCGGATTTCTGCCTGAGAATTCGACGGTATTACCGCGTATCCGGAAAGAATAGATGGACCGTATCGAAGCCATGCGGGTGTTCGTGACGGCGCTGGACGAGGGCAGTCTGGCGGCTGCGGGACGCAAGCTGCGGCGTTCGCCCGCCGCAGTCAGCCGGGCCATTGCCTTTCTCGAGCAGCATGTCGGCGCCGAGCTCCTGCATCGCACCACGCGGTCGATCAAGCTCAGCGAAGCAGGCGAGCGATACGCTTCGGCCTGCCGGCGAGTGCTGATCGATCTAGAGGAGGCCGACATGTCGGTCGCCGGCGAGCGCGCCGCGCCGCGCGGAACGCTGACGATCAGCGCACCGCCGATCAGTGGCGAGGAGATCCTGCGCCCGGTCATCGACGCCTATCTCGATGCCTATCCGGCCGTGTCGGTCAATCTCATCCTCATCGACCGCCACGCCAATCTCGTCGAGGAGGGGATCGATGTTGCGCTGCGCGTCGCGCAGTTGCCGGATTCCTCCCTGGTCGCCGTGCGGGTCGGCGGTGACGTCAAGCGTGTCATTGTGGCTTCGCCACGCTATCTCGCTCAGCATCCGCGCATCGTCGAGCCGGCGGATCTGACTGGGCATCGCATCGTGACGACCACGCATTTTGGCCATGACGCCTGGGTCTTTGCGCCGCCGCCCGGCGGCACGATCGCGCGGTCGGTCCACTTCAAGCCCCGGCTCGTGGTCAACAGCGTTCGCGCCGCGCTGGCGTCGGCTGTTGCCGGCCATGGGGTAACGCGTCTCTACACCTACCATGTGGCCGAGCGTGTTCAGGACGGCTCGCTGAAGATCGTGCTGCGTGACGCAGAACCCGCTGCTTTGCCCGTGCACCTGCTCACGCCGCAGGGCCGCACTTTGGCGCCAAAGGTCCGTGCCTTCGTGGATTTCGCGGTTCCACGGCTGCGCGCCGAGTTTGCAAGACTGTCCGCGCAAGCCGACGCTTTGAAGGACTGACGGCGCTCATTCTTCCGTTTTGGGGAAGGATGCCTGCCCAACAGCGGCTATTCAGTCAATTTCTGATCGATCCGATATTCGTGTCCGACCACATTGATGGGTCGCCGGCGGCAAATGGCCTGCCGGACCTCTTTTCAGGACAGGACAGAATCGTGAGCAACGAACAGAAAGTCGCCGTCATTACCGGCGCCTCGCAGGGTATTGGCGCCGGCTTGGTGAAAGCCTATCGCGATCGCAATTTCAGGGTTGTCGCCACCTCGCGTTCGATCAAGCAAGGCAGCGACCAGGATATCCTCGCCATTGCCGGCGACATCGGCGATCCTGCGGTGGCAGCGCGCATCGTCAGCGAAGCGATGGCGCGCTTCGGGCGGATCGACACGCTGGTGAACAATGCCGGCATTTTCATCGCCAAGCCGTTCACGGACTACACTGCCGAGGATTTCGCGTCCAAGATCTCGACAAACCTGGCCGGCTTCTTCCATATCACCCAGGCCGTCGCCGCCCAGATGCTGAAGCAGGGCTCCGGTCACATCGTCAGCATCACCACCAGCCTGACCGATCATGCCGTGGCCGGCGTGCCGACGGTGCTGGCCAACCTGACCAAGGGTGGCATCAACTCGGCCACCAAGGCGCTGGCCATCGAATATGCCGACAAGGGCGTGCGCGTGAACGCCGTCTCGCCCGGCATCATCAAGACCTCGATGCACCCTCCGGAAAACCATGCGTTTCTGGCTGCACTTCATCCGGTCAAGCGCATGGGCGACATTCGTGACGTCGTGGAAGCCGTGCTCTACCTGGAAACCGCAGCTTTCGTGACAGGCGAGATACTGCATGTCGATGGCGGCCAGAGCGCCGGTCACTAGGGGAGATAGCCATGCCCATCGTCACCATTCAAGTCACCCGGGAAGGGTCTGCTCCTGGTCGGGATTCCGTCACCACCGAGGAGAAGGCCGCGCTCATCGCCGGGGTGAGCCAGTTGCTGCTCGACGTTCTCCACAAGCCGCTCGAGGCGACCTTTGTCGTCATCGAGGAGGTTGAACTGGAGAACTGGGGCTGGGGCGGACTGCCGGTGCCTGAGTATCGAAGGCGCAAAGCCGCCGGCAACAGCTGAGCAATCGGGCCGCCGCGTCGCGGCGGCCCTTCTGCCGAGACTATGGTTTCATTCGGCAGTAGCCGGCGTTGGTTTTCCAATATCGCAATGTCGTGCGCAACTCCCTGTTTTTATAGCCAATTTTCCCCTGACTCACGCTTTGGGCTCGTGCCGTTTTCAGTTTACCCGCCAAAGCGGAGAAATCGTCACCGCGGACTCTGTAAAAAATAATCTTGACTCATATTGTCATGAATAATAGCAGGGCTTTTGCTGCGAGTGCGAAGGGTCATGCCGCGGCTGAAATCCGGGGGCAGCATGCGTATACTGGTTACTTCGCTACTTTTTTCGTCGGCCATGGTGAGCGCGGCCTTCGCGCAGGAGGATACTCCCGAAAAGCCGGGGGAGGCGACGGTGCTCGACCAGATCGTGGTCACCGGCAGGGATGAGCGGTCGATTTCCAGCGTGGCGCAGTCGGTCCAGGTTGTGAATCGCGAAGAGGTCGAGGAGGCAGCGCGCGAGAACATCGATGCGGCCACCTTCATTTCCCGCATCGTTCCGGGATATGCGCCGCGCAACCAGACCATTTCAGGCGCTTCCGAATCCTTCCGTGGCCGCAGCGTGCTGATCATGGTCGACGGCGTGCCGCGCAACACGCCGTTGCGTGATGTGTCGCGCATCCTGTCGATGATCGACCTGAATTCCGTCGAGCGCATCGAGGTCATCAACGGCGCTTCCAGCCTCTATGGCGCCGGCGCCACCGGCGGCACCATCAACTTCATCACCAAGCGCGGCGAGAGCGACAAGCCAAAGGTGACGGTGCGCACCGGCGTCGCTGCCTTCACCGAGAATCCCGGCGAGTCGGCCGGGCCCAGCACCAGCGTCACGGTCGAGGGCAAGTCTGGCAATTTTGACTATTTCGTCTCGGGCTCGGGCGATCTGTCGCGCCGCACCTATGACGGCCACGGCAATGAGATGGCCTCCGACGCCATGCTGGGCCAGGGTGGCGGCGACCGCACGGGCACCGGAAATCTGTTCGGCGTCGCCGGCTACCAGTTCGATTCCCGTCGCTTCGAGGTCAGCGCCGATTGGACCTACGCCAACCAGAAGCCCGACTGGTTCACCAACTACACCACCAGCCCTGTCTCTCCAAACTTCGGCGACCCCTATGAAGGCGATCCGCTGAAGGAGGATTCCAAGTACCTGACCGCGAAATACACCGACAGCGCGTTCGCGCTCGGCAACCTCGAGATCAAGGCGTTCTACAACGACATCTTCAAGCAGTCGCCCTTCACCAAATTCTCCGCCGTCAACAGCCAGGTGTATCTGCCGTTCAACCCGGCGAATCCGGTGATCCTGCCGTCGGGCACGGACCCGACCGCCGACTTCAACCAGACGGCGCTGCAATCGCAGCGCAGCGGCGTCAACCTGACCGTCAACACGCCGATGGACTTCATAAAGGAAGGCAGCACGCTGACCTGGGGCGCGGACTATGTATTCGA
This sequence comes from Hyphomicrobiales bacterium, assembly GCA_900472295.1. Taxonomy (GTDB): domain Bacteria; phylum Pseudomonadota; class Alphaproteobacteria; order Rhizobiales; family Rhizobiaceae; genus Mesorhizobium. Next base: position 56,690 of record UCIA01000009.1, read on the forward strand.
CGCTACCGAGCAAAAACTGACCAACGGCCAGGACGCCATTTCGCCCACGACCCAGAACTCGGTCGCCTTCTTCGCGCAGGCCGAAATTCCAGTGACGGATCGTTTTCGCATCAGCGGCGGGGCGCGCTACGACCAGTTTTTCCTAAACGTCGAGGATTTCACCCGGCCCGCCGCCGCGGTTCTGCTTGGCCCCCGCATCATCGGCTTGCCGGCAATCAAAGTGACTGGTGGTTCGTTCGACTACGACGCCGTCACCTTCAACGCCGGCGCCGTCTACGACCTGACCGAAAAGATGCAGCTCTTCGGCAATTTCTCGCAAGGCTACAGCCTGACCGACATTGGCGGCTTTACGCGCCGTGCCGGACTGAACTCGAACGCCGAAACCTGCGACGCCTACGGCAACTCGATCAGACCGCTCTTGCCAGCATGCGCCGGCTTGCCGGTGGACAACGCGATCAGCTATGCCGACATCGCGCCTGAACCGCAGCTCGTGAACACATGGGAAGGCGGCCTGCGCGGCGACTGGGGTGGCTATCGCGGCGGCATCAGCACCTATCTGTCGACCTCCGACAATGGCGTCAGCTACGACATAGCCGCCAACCGGGTGTCGCAGCAGAAGGAGCGGATCTGGGGCGTGGAGGCGAGCGCCGAAGCCGATCTCAGCGCCATGTTCACGCTGGGCGGATCGGTCGGCNNGGCAAATACGATGCCGACCGCGACGGCCATATCGAAGCCAGCGAGTACCTGCCCAACAACCGTATCCCCTCCACATATAAGGGCCTGGTCTACCTCACCACGCATTTCGAGAACGATCTGACCTTGCGCACCGAAGTCGAGATGTTTTCCGGCCGCGACCGCATCCCGACGCAGCAGCTGGACGGCGCCGCTTTGTTCAACCTGGCGGTCTCGAAGAAGTTCGCCAATGAGAGCGTGCTGAACTTTGCCGTCCGCAATGTCTTCGACACCTACTACATCAACACGTCCGCATCGGCGACGCGCGGCGCCGACGTGCCGGGTCTCGGCCGCCAGGTCGCGCTTTCCTACCAGATCACGTTCTGAGCGCGGCGATGGCCATCTCCCTCCAACGAAACGGCTCCCTGGTTGCGCTCCTGGCGCAACCGCCTTCGGGGCCGTCGGATGGCGGGCTCTATATCGAGGCGCTTGCTGCGATTTCGTCACAGCAAGCGCCGTTCGTTCTTTTGGTCGATATCCGCAGCGAGATCGACCTGACGCCTGAGCAGCGGAAGGCACAGAACCTCTGGTACAAGGCCGACCGCGAAAAGATCGAGGCCGCCTGCCTGGCTTGTGCGCTGGTGCGCCCGGCCGCCGACGAAGCCATGCAGCGCGTGTGGCAAGGCCTGTTTGGCTTTCCGGTGCTCGTTACATCCAGCCGTGCCGACGCCGATGCATTCCTGGACAAATACGCGCCGAAGGAATTCGCCGATGACCATGGGCGCTGACCGCTCCGCCGGCCTTTCGCGATTGCGGCTGTTCGCCATTCTGGGCTGCCTTTATCTGGCGCAGGCGATCCCAAGCTATCTCTTCGCCGCGGCGATCCCGCCGATCCTGCGCGAGCAGGGCGTGTCGCGCACAGCGATCGGCATGATGTCGCTGTTGATGCTTCCGCTGGTGCTGAAGTTCCTGTGGGCGCCGCTGATCGACCGCTTCCGCCCGCTTGCGCGCGCGCACCGCGCCGGCTGGATTTTTATCACTCAGGCAGGCGTCATCGCCTGCATCGCCGCCATGATGTGGATCAAGCCGACCGACGTCACCGGCATCTTTGCCATAGGCTTTGTCATCAGCGTGCTGATGTCGACGCAGGACATCGCCACCGATGGCTATGCCGCCAAGTATCTCGACCCCAGGGACAGGCCGATCGGCAACGCCATTCAGGGCGGTTCGGTCGCGCTCGGCGTCGTTCTGGGCGGCACGCTTGGCCTGTTGATCTATCATCACGCGGGATGGACGCCGATGCTGGGCGTGGTTGCGGCAATCTCCGTGCTGCCGCTGTTTGCAGCGCTCGGGATGCGTGAGACCGACCCGGTGGCGACAGCCACCCAGCCCGCCGTGACCCGGCCCTCCATCATGCGCTTTCTGCGCCGGCCCGAGGCGCGCCAGATCCTGTGGATAGCCCTGATCTACCGGGCCAGCGAAGGGCTGGTGAAGTCGATGGAGGGTTCCTACCTCGTCGATGCCGGCGTTCCGCTCGATGTCATCGGCTACCTCTCGGGCGGAGCAGCGCTCACCGTCGGGCTCGGCGGCTCGGCACTTGCCGCCTACCTCCTGCACAAGCGCGGTGCGGCGTCCGTGCTCGGTCTTCTCGGCACGTTGCGCACCGTCTGCTTTCTGATTTTTGCGCTGCATGCGTTCGGCGCGCTTGGCGGGTTCTGGCCGATCTTTGGCGCGTCGTTCCTGCAGACGCTGGTGCGCTACATGGAGATCGTCGCCCTCTACAGCCTGTTCATGGCTGTCACCTCGTCGGACCAGCCCGGAACCGACTTCACGATCCTGTCTTGCGCACAGCTCATCGTCTATCTCGTCGGCTCGATGGTCGCCGGCCGCCTCGCCGACATGATGGGCTATTTCGCTTTGTTTGCGCTGGCGACGGCGCTCTCCGGCGTGGCGGTGGTGGCGACCTATCGCATGCTCAATGCGTACGGCGCCAAGGCCGGCGCGCGGCCCGCACAGGAAGCTTTGTCATGACGGCGCTCGGCCATGGCTCAGTGGCCGCGCTATGGCGTCGTTCGCGTTGCCGCCGCAATCAGCGTGGCGACAACAGCCAATGCCGCGCAAGCCAGCAGCGGCGCGTAAGGCCAGATCGTGAAGCCATAGCCGCCCGCCAATGCGCCGGCGCTCTGGCCCACGACATGGGTGCTGGCGAGCCAGCCGGCCGCGGCACCTTGCTGAGCGGGCGCCACCTTGCGCATCAGCCAGGCGGTGTAGCCCGGCGTCGCCACCGCGATGCCGAAGGCAGCGCAGACAAGAGCGGCGATCGCCGTTGGGTAGCTCTCGGCAAGGGCAAGTGCGGCCATGCCCGTGGCGGTAAGGATGCAGCCGGTGAGCACGCTGCCGCGCTCGCTCAAACGCAGCCGTGCGGCGACCAGCACCTGCACCGCGATCATGACCACGGCAACCAGCATCAAGGCGACACCGGTGGCGCTTGTCGCCGGTGTGGCATCGAGGCCGAACTTGCGGCCGATCATCGGTCCGAGCGCAATCTGCACTTGGCCGAAACCGAGCGTCAGGCACAGACCCATCGCCAGCATCGGCAGGATGCGTCGGTCGAACGGCATGAGCCGCGCGGCCGGCGCCCGATCGGTCTTCGCCTCCGGCGCGCGGCCGCGTGGCGCCAGCCAGAGCATGATCGGGCTGACCACGAACAGGGCGAGCGGCAGCAGCGGCGATATGAAAGCAAGCGCTGCCGGCAGGGACCCGGCCAGCCTGCCGGAACTGACGCCGGCGCTGATCAGGCCAAGCGCGCCACGGCGCTGCTCCTCGGCGACGCTGCGGCTTACCCAGACCTGCGCCGTCGGCATGACTCCGGACGCGGCGAGGCCATAGATCACGCGCGACAGAACCAGGACGCCGATAGCGAGGGCCGGGGCCTGCGGCGCCTCGAACAGCAATCCGGCGAATATCACTTGGGCCGCCAGCATGACCACGGCAAGCAGCCGCAGCAGCCGGCTCTGGCCCAGTCTCTCGCCGGCCGCACCCCAAAGCGGCGCGCCGACAAGGAAGGCGGCCGCGCCGGCCGCCGTTGCCGCGCCGATGGCAAACGCATCCAGATGCAGGCGCTCGATCATCAACGGCACAAGCGAGACGAAAGCCGACTGGCCAAAACCGATGGCCGAGACGGCGATAGCGAGCCGGCTGGCCATCGAAGGTGTTTTTCCCAGCATATCCGTTGATGTCCAGTCTGATAAATTATGTGACTTGAAATTCGACAGATATTCCATATATGGGCGGAAATAAAGTCACAATATATATTAATATAACTTAATGTAAGCGAGGATGTAATGGCATTCAAAGCTATGAATACTGTCTCGCCATCGCTGAATCCGTTCTTGAACGCGCTTGTCAGGGAATGGGATGGCTGGCGCTTCGTCTCCGGCGCCGCCACGCCCGAACTGTTCGAGCCGGACGCAACCGTGCTGGAGCTGAGCCTCTCCGCATCGGGTGCCAGGGCGCTGATCGAGACGCGGCACCGGTCCAAGGTCGGCTATCATGATTTTGCCTCGCCCGTCTGGCTGGTGGCTGGTTCGGGTGCGCCATCACAGATCGACTTTGCAGCTCTGCTTGCCCTGCTGCTGCGCGAGCCCTCCATCGCCGGCCGCGCCAGCGACTTGAGCCGCCTGACCTTCGTTCGCCGCACGCTTGCCAGTGTTGCCGCCGCCGGCGAGGTGAGCGTCGCGCGCGGCGCCGCGCGTCCCTTTGCGACCGTCGATCCTGCTTTCATCGAGGCGGAAAGCGCGCTGCGCTTCGGCCATGCCGTTCACCCCGCGCCGATGAGCCGGGACGAATTTACGCGTACCGATTCAGAGCGTTACGGCCATGAATACGGCAACGGTTTTCAGTTACGCTGGTGGGCGGTCGATCCCGCGCTGCTGAGCGCCGGCAGCGTCGAGCCGCTCGATGCCGTCGAGATGGCGGCCGGCTTGGCGGGTGCTGATCGGGAGCTTGCGGAGAGGGCAGGTCGGTACGGCGGCAAGGTGCAGATCCCCATGCACCCATGGCAGGCTGTGCGGCTGCTCAACGAAGAGCCTATCGATCGGCTGTTCCGCGATGGTCGGGTCGTCGATCTCGGCCTTGGCGGTCCGCAATGGCGGGCAACGACCTCATTGCGCACCATCCATTCCACAGAGGCGGACTGGATGCTGAAGTTCTCGCTCAGCCTGCGGCTGACCAATTCCCGGCGTATCGTCGAGGAGCGTGAATGCCAGCGCGGTCTCTCCGTCCACAGGCTGATCAAGGGTGAACTCGGCGCGGCGCTGAAGCAACGCTGCCCGACCATGAATGTGCTGGGCGAACCGGCGTGGCTCGGCCTGCGCGATGCAAACGGGCGGCTGATGACGGACACCATCGTCTCCTTCCGCGAAAACCCGTTCAAAGGCGGCAATGCTGCGAAAGCCGCGGTTCTGGGTGCGCTCTGCGAGCGCCATCCGGGGACGACCGAAAGCCATGTCTCCGATCTGGTGCGCCGCATAAGCCGCGATGAGCGCCGCGATCCCACTGAGGTGGCAAAGCTCTGGTTCGGGCGCTTCCTGAAGGTCGCCGTCGAGCCGTTCATCATCGCGTTTTCCGAATTCGGACTGTTGTTTGGCGCGCATCAGCAAAACCTGGTTGTCGGGCTGGGGCAGGGCTGGCCGGAAGCGCTCTACTTCCGCGATTGCCAGGGCACCGGCTATGTCAAAGAGTTCCTGCCGCAGCTTCGGCAATATCTGCCGGAAGCCGGGCAGGCCGGCGACCATGTCTTTCCGGCCAACGAGGCGGCCAGGCTGTTCGGATACTATCTGGTCATCAACGGCGTCTTCGCCGTCGTCAGTGCTTTCGCCGCAGCCGGCATCGTCGATGAGGACGAGTTGCTCGCAATTTTCCAGAGGTCGCTGCAGGCGCTTTCGAAACAGAAGCTGAGCGACCGCAGCTGTGTCGACTATCTGCTCGATACATCGGCCCTCCTGGCCAAGGGCAATTTCCTGATTGCATTGCGCGACATCAACGAGAACACCGAAGTGACCGACCCGCTGGCAGGTTACGTGGAGCTTCCCAACCCCCTGCACGCGAGAGAATGGGCATGAACATCGAGGTTACCGGCACCTGGTCTGCATCCGACATCGTGAAGCATGAGAGCCGCCACCATCTGGCGTCGGCGGATGGCGCGCTGACCGGCCGCTTGGACGGTGAAAGGCTGGTCATATCAGCAGCCGACGGCACGGCGGTGGCGCAAGCGGATGTCCTGTTCAGGGATGGCCGCCTGCTGGTCGACAATGTTTCCTTCCAGTCCGCGCGGCTGGACGAGCCGCATCTGCTTGCAGCGGTGATCGACGCCGCCTTGCGCGGGTATCCGGACTGCGATCGCGCGTTTCTGCCTTCGGCGCAGAAGCTTTGGCCGGTTGCAGCGCTGGCCACCGAGATTGCACCGGATGAACCGGAGCTTTCGATCGTCCATCGGTCGGTCCTCCGGCAGCTGCCGCTGCTGTGGCGCCGGCAGGCATCGCACACGATCTATCCGGAACTGGCCACCGCCATCGGACCGCAGGACAGGTTGCCGCCACTGCGCCCGCCGCGTCCGTGCGGCGCCATGTATGAGCGCTGGCAGCCGGAGCTCGGCCTCAGCCTTTCCCTGCGACCCATCGATCGCCGGCGCGACCTCGATTTGTTTCACAGATGGATGAATGACGGCCGCGTCGCTTTCTTCTGGGAACTCGCGCAGAGCCGCGAAGAACTCGACAAATATCTCGCCGACCAGGAAAGCGACCCGCATATTTTCGGTGTCATCGCCAGCTTCGACGACGAGCCCGTTGGCTATTTCGAATTCTACTGGGCCAAGGAGGACCGGCTGGGGCCATATTACGAGCCGCTCGACTACGACCGCGGCTGGCATGGCCTGATCGGCAATGCGCGTCATCTCGGCCGCGCCAAGACGCTGGCGATCTTCCGCTCGGTCACGCACTATCTGTTCCTCGATGAGCCGCGCACCTTGCGCATTGTCGGCGAGCCGCGCGCCGCGCATCAAAAGATGCTCAGCTACTGCGCCGATGTCGCCTATGACAAGGTCAAGGAGTTCGACTTCCCGCACAAGCGGGCGGCGCTGGTCTGCTGCGAGCGCGAGCGCTTTTTCCGCGAGGTTCCGCTGTGACCCTGCAGCAGCGCATCGACGCACCGGCCTCAGAGGCTTCGACATGGGGCAGGGTCAACCGTGCCGTCGTCGCCAAGGCGATTTCCGAACTCGGCTTCGAGGAATGTCTCGAGGCGCAAGAGGTTTCGCCGGGCCAGTGGCAATTGGTGCTGTCGACGGGCGCGGTCTATTGCTTTGCTGCCACACGCCGCATCTGGGGTCAGCTGACGGTCGACCCCGCCAGCCTGACGCGCAATGGACAGGCGGTGGACGACGCGGTCGGCTTTTTTGCCGATGCGCGCGAAACGCTTGGCATGTCGCCGGCTACCTTCACCACCTATGGCAAGGAACTCTACAACACGCTGATGGCCGATCTGCGTATTGCTGAGATGCAGGTCGGGCGCAGCGCAGCCGACATGGCATCGCTGCCGGACGCGCTTTTGCAGAGCCTGCTCGACGGCCACCCCAAGGCGCCCGCCAACAAAGGCAGGCTCGGCTGGGGGCGCGACGATTTCGACCGCTATGCGCCCGAATCCGGTGAGACGATGCAGCTCTTCTGGCTTGCCGCGGCGCGCGACCGTTGCAGGCTGGAGATGGACGTTGATCTGACCGAGCAGAGCCTGCTCGAGGCTTCCCTCGACGCTGGCGAGTGTCGGCGGCTCGAGGCGGCAATGGCGCAGCAGGGCGTTTCAACGGCGACGCACCTGTTGCTGCCCGTTCATCCCTGGCAATGGCAGGCGATGATCGCTTCGCAGTTCGGCGGCGAGATTGCCGCTCGCCGGCTCATTCCGCTCGGATATTTCGGCGACGCATACCGGCCGCTGCAATCACTGAGAACGCTTGCCAATGCCACACGGCCGGCCGCGTTGAACGTCAAGCTGCCGCTGACTGTTCTCAACACCTCGGCCTGGCGCGGCGTACCCGGCAAATATATGGAGATCGGCGCCACGCTGTCGCATTGGCTGCACGCGACCGCCGCCGATGATCCAGCGCTGCACGGCGTCAAGGTGCTGAAGGAAGTTGCCGGCGCCTTCTATCCGCACCCCCATTATGGCGATGTGCCGGAGGCGCCTTACCAGTTCTGCGAGATGCTGGGCGCGATCTGGCGCGAAAGCGCCGAGAAGGATCTTCCCGCCGGACAACGGCCGATGATGATGGGCGCGTTGCCGCAACGAGACGCTTTTGGCAGGCCGATCGCCAGTGCGCTGATCGAACAATCCGGGCTCGGCCACGAGGCCTGGCTCGAGCGTTTGTTCTCGACCGTCTTCGTGCCGCTCTATCATTTCATGTGCCGCTACGGCGTTGGTTTCATCGCGCATGGCCAGAACGTCACCGTCATGCTCGACGGGGCGATCCCCGTGGGTGTCGCGGTCAAGGATTTTCAGGGCGATCTCGATCTTGTCGACCAGAATTTCCCGGAGCTCGAGGGGCTTGATATCAGGGTCCGCTCTACCCTCAAGCGCCGGCCGCCGGCGCATCTGCTGCAGCATCTCCAGACCGGCCATATCGTTTCGGTGCTGCGCTTTCTGTCGGAAGCGCTCGCGGCCCATGACGGTCTCGACGAGCGCGTGTTCTACCGGGTGCTCGCCGACACCATCAGGCGCTATCAATCGGCAAATCCTGGGCTTGCCGAGCGGTTTGCCTTGTTCGAGCTGTTTGAAGCAAAAATTCCGCGTATCGCCATCAACAAGGTGCGCTTTGCCATCGGCTATGGCGACGCCGGCGAGCGGCCGCTGCCTGATCTCGGTACCCCCCTCGACAACCCCCTCAACCCGAGTAAGCCAGGCCCTTCGATGGCCAAGCCAGCTCCGCATGGAGTTTGACCTCGATGACATTCGACCTCGCCGGTATCGGTATTGGCCCTTTCAATCTCAGCCTCGCCGCCCATCTCGACCAGATCGACATGGTCGAGGCGCGTTTCTTCGACCGCGCATCCAGCGTGAACTGGCATCCCGGCATGATGCTGCCGGGTGTTGAGTTGCAAACATCGTTCCTCAAGGATCTGGTGACCGCCACGAACCCGACCAGCCCATGGTCGTTCATGGCCTATCTGGTGGCGCAGAAGCGCTTCTATGAATTCCTCAATGCCGATTTTGGGGCAATCCCGCGGCAGGAGTTCGCCAGCTACCTGGCATGGGTCGGCGACAGGCTTGCCTCGCTTCGCTTCGGTAGCGAAGTCGAGGAGGTCAATTTCGACGGCGCCGATTTCGCCTTGCGGGTTGCCGGTGAAACCGTCAAGGCGCGCAACCTTTCGGTTGCAGTCGGCCTCAAGCCAAACATACCGGGATGGGCGCAGTCGGCCTGTGGCGAGCGCTGCTTTCACAACGCCCAAGCCGCCCAGCGCGTCGACCGCCTTACGGCGAGGCGTATCGCCGTCATCGGCGGCGGCCAGAGCGGCGCCGAGGTCGTGCTGCATCTGCTGTCGCGCGAACATGCTCCCGGAACCGAGATCGAATGGATCAGCATGCGGCCGAACTTCCTGCCGCTCGACGATTCCCCGTTCACCGATGAGCTGTTCACGCCGCAATATGTCGACAGTTTTCTCGCCCTGCCCCAGGGCCGGCGCGAGGCCATCCTTGAACAGCAGATACTGGCCGGCGACGGCGCCTCGACCGGCACCCTCCAGGCTATCTACAAGCGGCTTTACATGATCCGGCACTTCTCGAAGGAGGCCATGAGCGTCGACCTGTCGCCGCATCGCGAGGTGCTCAGCGTGACACGCGACGGCAATGAGTTCCGGCTCGTCATGCGCAACGGTTTCGACGGCGCCATCGAGACGCGCACCGTCGATGCCGTCATCCTGGCGACCGGCTATGCCTTCGCCGTTCCTGAATGCATGTCGCCCCTCCTGGATAGCATCTCACTGGACGAGCGCGGCCACTATCGGCTCAACGCGAGCTTCGAAGTGGGGTGGGATGGCCCGGATGACCGGCGGATCTACGCGCTCAATGCCGGCCGCCTCAGCCATGGCATAGCCGAACCCCAGCTCAGCCTGATGGCATGGCGCAGCGCCACCATCGTGAACTCCCTGCTTGGCAGGAATCATTTCGACCTCGAATTGCCAACTCCGCCCGTGGGGTGGAGTTCGCGGCGCGTGGCCAACATGCAAAGCCTGCGGTCGGCGGAACGCGGGTAGCCGAGATTAGCCGCTGAGACGGTCATCGTAGTTTGCCAGTCGGGATGGCAGGCAGCAACGACGTCGTCGCGCCGATGGTCGATGTCTGTATTGTGACGAGTGAGTCTGCTGCTTGGAATGGGAGCGAAGCAGGCAGCGAAGGCGACGGTGGGCAGGGCGACAGGGGCCCGAGGCCGCCAGATAGAGAGAGCTCTCACCATTTGGCCTGTCTGGCGCCATCGGGTCTCCAATGTGCCGGCCCTCCAGCTTCTTCCGCCCGAGAGCTCACCCGGAGGATCACGGCCTTCTGCGGCGAGAGGAAGCCCCTAGCACGGCCCCGGCTGCCGGTTCGGAATGGTTGCTGCCACGTGCCATGGCTGGAAATCGGTGGGGCTGCCGGGCCTAGACAGTTATCCGTTGCGAGGACATAAATCGCGCCCGAGTTAGGGAGCCACTGATGACTTGTCGCGTCTGGTCATGTCGAATCTCCTAGCTTGGCCGTTGTGGCGCGCTATTGCGGCCGTTCTGAGCAGGACAATCGACGATTTCGGGAGGCTACGGAGTTAGCAAATGTTAAGAGATATTGTTCGAGATCTGCGGCCCTGTCAGACGCTGGGCACCGACTTGTCGCGGCGCTCGACGATGTAGATGTGGTCGGCGGCCAGCACGACATCGCCATGCTAGTTGATCACCAAACCGGCTGCCTTATCCCTGCGTCGATCCTCGGTAGCCGAGCTCGATTGACAGTACCCCATTCATATTCGAACAAAGCTTTTTGTGGTAGCGCCCTAGCCGAAAGCGCTTTCGGATGAGGGCATGTATGCGCCATCTGAAATCACCGAGGAGGACAGCGTTATCATGATCATCGACACACATCTGCACCTGATCGACCTGTCGGCGTTGCGTTATCCCTGGCTTGGCGGCGCGCCGGCGCTCAATCGTGATTTTTCGCATGAGGAGTATGCGACCCAGGCCCGCCGTGCCGGCATCGAAGCCGCCCTGCATATGGAGGTCGATGTCGATCAAGCCGACATCGAGGTCGAGACCAACCACGTGAAAGCGCAATCGCTGGAGAAGGGCAGTCTGCTGCGCGGCGCGATCGCCGCCTGCCGTCCGGAGGAGGCCGGCTTTGCCGCCTATCTCGAACGCCAGCAGGCCGATCCCTTCGTCAAGGGTTTCCGCCGCGTGCTGCACGTCATGCCGGACGAGCTCTCGGACGCGGCGCTGTTTCGCGAGAACATCAAGCGGCTTTCCGGCACCGGCCTGACCTTCGATCTCGTCGTGCTGCCGCATCAGATTCCGCGGGCGATTGCACTCGCCGATCTCGCGCCCGACGTCCAGTTCGTGCTCGACCATTGCGGCGTGCCCGATATCAAAGGGGGCGTCGAGCACCCATGGCGCGAACATATGACCGAGATCGCGCAACGTCCCAATGTCATAGGCAAGATTTCGGGCGTCGTGGCCTATGCGGACGCCGGCTCATGGAGTGTCGAGAGCTTGCGCCCCTATGTCGAACACACGATCGGGTCTTTCGGCTGGGACCGTGTGGTCTGGGGCAGCGACTGGCCGGTGTGCACGCTTGGCGGGGGGCTCGCGACCTGGGTGGCGGCGACACACGCGCTGATCGCGGGCGCCAGCCCCGAGGAGAGGGCGAAACTGCTGTCGGGCAATGCCAGGCGGATGTGGAAGCTGTAGCGCGGCCGGACAAGGCTCACGATTGCCTGCAAGCGTGCAGAACGCCATCGCGGCGCTACTTCACGCCGATACCGGCGGTAAGGCCGCCATCGATCCTGTAGTCGGAACCGGTGCAGAAGCCGGCCTTGGACGAGCACAGGAAGGCGATGAGTTCCGCCACTTCCTCCGGCTCACCGATGCGGCCTAGCGGATGCGCCGCGCCGAAGCGTTTGTAGGCTTCTTCGACATCGGCATCGCTGCCATTGTCGCCGCGTGCGGCCTTCTCCAGGATCGGCGTGCGGATCGAGCCCGGGCTCACCGAATTGACGCGAATGCCTGATGCCGCGTAGTCGAGCGCCAGCGAGCGGGTCAGCGTGTGGATGGCGCCCTTGGTCGTGGCATAGGCGGCGACGTTCTGCTGGCAGGCAAAGCCCTGCACCGAAGCGACGTTGACGATGGCGCCGCCGCCGCGCTTGATCATTTCCGGAATGCCGAAATGGGCGGTCAGGTAGATCGAACCGACATTGACCGTCATCGTCCGGTTCCAGGTTTCCCAGTCCGTCGTCGTCGCGGTTCCGTAGGGATGCACCGCGGCGGAATTGACGATGACATCGATGCCGCCGAATTTCGCCACGCCGGCCGCGACCGCGTCACGCACCTGGTCGGAAATGGAGACGTCGGTGTCGATGACCAGCGCTACGGCTCCGGCGCTTTCCAGTTGCGCTTTCATCGCCGCATTGGCGACGCGGTCGATGCCGCAGGCGATGATGGCAGCACCTCCGGCCGCAAGGCGTCTGGCGGTCGCCAGGCCGATTCCGGTGGTCCCGGTCACCAATGCCACCTTGCCCTCGAAATCCTTCATTGCGGGAATTCCTTCATTCACTTTCGAAAACCGGTTCTAGTTTGACACTCATCGTTGTCCAACAATAGGTTGCCGTTCTCTCGAAAAAAGGAATCGGCAATGGAACAGTGCTGGCGCTGGTATGGTCCGGATGATCCGGTGACGCTCGATCATGTCAAGCAGGCCGGCGCTACCGGCATCGTCTCGGCGCTTCACCACATTTATGACGGCAGGGCGTGGCCTGAAGCCGAAGTGCTGGAGCGCAAGCGCGTCATCGAAGCGGCTGGCTTGACCTGGTCGGTTGTCGAGAGCATCCCGGTCCACAATTCCTTCAAGATCGGCGCGCCGGAACGCGAGCGCTATGCCGGCTATTATCGCGACTCAATCCGCGCGCTGGCCAAGGCCGGCATCGCCACGATCTGCTACAATTTCATGCCCGTGGTCGACTGGACCCGCACCGATCTCGCCTACCGGCTGCCGACGACAGGCTATGCCTTGCGTTTCGACGCGATCGATTTCGCCGCCTATGATTTGTTCGTGCTGAAGCGCAAGAACGGTGCGGCTAGCTATACGCCGGCGCGTATCGCCGAGGCGGAAGCGCGGCTGAAGGAATTGGCGCCTGAGAAGATCGGCCAGATCGAGCGTAATCTCATTGCCGGCCTGCCGGCGACCGAGCGCAAATATGACCGCGACAGTTTTCGCGAGGCGCTTGCCGACTATGACGGGATCGGGCCGAAAGAGCTGCGCGACAACCTCGCCTGGTTCCTGCGCGAGATCATCCCGGCGGCAGAAGAGGAAGGGGTGCGCATGTGTATCCACCCCGACGATCCGCCGTTTTCGCTCTACGGCCTGCCGCGCGTCGTTTCGACCGCGCAGGATGCGCGTTTCATCCTCGAGGCCGTCGACAGCCAGGCCAATGGGCTGACGTTCTGCACCGGTTCCTACGGCACGCGCGCCGACAACGACATTGTCGCCATGGTCAAGGAATTTGCGGACCGCATCCATTTTGCCCATCTGCGCAACATCACCATCGAGGAGGACGGCTCGTTCCATGAGGCCGAGCATCTCGAAGGCGGCACCGACATGGCACATGTCATCCTGGCGCTGATGCAAGAGGAGGCGCGCCGCCGCAAGGAGGGCCGCGCCGACTGGCAAATCCCGATGCGGCCGGACCACGGTCATCTGCTCGCCGACGACATCGGCAAGACAAGGATCAATCCGGGTTACTCACTGATCGGCCGGCTGAAAGGCCTCGCCGAACTGCGCGGTATTATGCGTGCCGTGGAAAAGTTCGAGCTGGCTTGAGTGCAGGCCCTAAAGCGCGTCGCGCTGAAACGGATTCATGCGACGCGCTTTAAGTCTTTGTTTTGGTGCATGTCGTTATCCCAGAGCCGCGGCACACTTCTGGGCGACATGTATTAAAGCCGCGGCAAGGTCACCGCGGCACGAAGGCCGGGGTTGTTCGGCGACAGCACGATGTCGCCACCGTGATGGCGGATAATTGCCCGGGCGATCGAGAGCCCGAGACCAACCCCGCCGGTCTCGCGGCTGCGTGACTGCTCCAGCCGATAGAAGGGCGCAAACACTTGCTCGATTTCCGCCGGCGGGATGCCCGGACCCTTGTCGTCGACCACTATGTCCACGGTGGATGGGCTGGATACCAGCCTCACCGAGGCGTGGCCGCCATAGCGCAACGCGTTCTCGATCAGGTTGCGGACCGCGCGTTTGATGCCGTCGGGCCGGCAGCGATAGGCGAGGGGGTCGCCTTCGACGAACTCCACTTCGTGACCGATCTCGGACAGATCTTCGCAGAGGCTCTCGACCAGTGCATTGAGGTCCACGGTTCGCGTATCCTCGACCGCCGCTTCGTCCTTGGCGAAGGACAGCGTCGCTTCGGTCATGGTCTGCATTTCGGCGATCGTGGCCAGGATTTTTTGCTGCAATTCCTCGTCGGCGATGAATTCGGCGCGCAGCCGCAATGTGGTCAAGGGCGTTCTCAGATCATGGCCGATCGCCGCCAGCATCTTGGTTCGGTCGTCGACGAAACGCCGCAGACGCGATTGCATGCGGTTGAACGCTTCGCACAGCCGGCGGATATCGTCCGGGCCGGCTTCCGGAATGGTGGCTATCGCCTCGCCACGGCCGATGGCCTCGGCCGATTTTGTCAGCTCGCGCAACGGACGGGCAATCCGGTTGGCGAAGAAGACACCGATCGCGCAGAGCACCAGGCCGGTAATGGCAATCGAAAGCAGCGACTGCGCCCGCCAGAGGTCGAAGGTCAGCGGTTTATAAAGGGCGGCGTTCAGCCACAGATTGCCCTTCAGCGGCGTGACCAGGCCCATGCCGTCCGAGCCACTGAAATTGAGGGCGCTCGCCGGCCTGGAAATCGTCCACAGGGGCGAGTCCAGATTGCTCCATGCCGTGACCGACGAATCCTTTGCATCGGGGGTAAGAGCCGGTTGCTGCGACGTCGAATCCTGGGCAAGGATTTCCGATAGCGGCTGATGCAGGTAGAAGATCGCCCGCTGATACCAGTCGCTGGTGTTGCCTGCGCGCGGGTCGGTATCGGAAATCCAGTATCTCATGTAGCTCGTAGCACTTGCCAGGAGAACATTGCGTCTCATATCGGCCGGCATTGAATCGAGCACTTCGGCGAGCGTCGCGGTGCGGCTGATCAATTCACTTTGCACGGCCTCGCGCAGCGTGTTGCGCCGCTCGTTCCAGGCATAGGTGAAGGACATGCATTGCCCGATGACCAGGGCAAACAACATGAAGCCGATGAACTGCCAGGCAAGGCTTCTCTTCCACCAATTCATAGCGCTTCAACTTCGGCTACTAGGCTGTAGCCGCCTCCCCAATGGGTCTGGATGATGCCGGGGTTCTTGGGATCGGTTTCGATCTTCTTGCGCAGCCGGCTGACCTGGTTGTCGATGCTGCGGTCGAACGGATGGGAGGATCTGCCGACCGTGAGGTCGAGCAACTGCTCCCGCGTCAGCACAAGCCTTGGGCGTTCGAGGAAGACCTTGAGGAGGCGGAACTCCGCCGTGCTCAGCGGTATGCCTACGCCGTCATTGCGCTGCAGTTCGCGCCGGCCCAGATTGAGCTGCCAATGGTCGAAACGGATGGTCTCGCTGCGCAGCATTTCGCTTTGATGCGGCAGGCTCGTCGCGCGCCGCAAAACCGCGCGCACCCGGGCGAGGAGCTCCCTGGGGTTGAACGGCTTCACCAGATAGTCGTCGGCGCCGAGTTCGAGACCGATGATGCGATCGGTGTCCTCGGCCATCGCGGTCAGGAAAATGATCGGCAGCTGGTTGGTTGCCCTGATCTGCCGGCATACAGCCAAGCCGTCTTCGCCTGGCATCATAATGTCGAGAATGATAAGGTCCGGCGACGCCGCCTGCAGCATCTTGCGCAGCGACGGCCCGCTATCGGCAACGCTCACGCGGTAGCCGTGCTGAGACAAATATTTGCCGACGAGATCCCTGATATCGCGATGATCATCGACGACGACTATGTGCGGTTGGGCATTCACAAGCTTGGACTTGGCTGATTGAGACTGCGCCGGACTATAGTGGATTTCAGCCAAACGGCACGAACTAAAATGTATCAAGCTGTCGCAAAACGCACCCTAAGCCTCTGATATATTTAGGCTCATGCTGACGGACTGATACAATTTCAGCCGTCTGCGGCACAGCTGTGCGACAAGGCAAAACTAGCGTCCCCTCCACACAATCGTGTTCGAGGGACAGATCAACCGTGAGATACCTTACCCTTCATGTCCTTGCCGCCATTTCGGCGGCGCTGCTGCTGTCGGGCTGCGAGCAGCAGGCAGCGGCTCAACGCACGCCGGCGCCTTCGGCGAAGCTTGAGGTCAACGCGCAGACGCTGCGTCCGCAGCCAGCGGCCATCACCGCCAAACTGCCGGGACGAACCAGCGCCTATCTGGTCGCCGAAGTGCGCCCACGGGTCAGCGGCATCATCCAAAAACGCAACTTCACCGAAGGCAGCGAGATCAAGGCGGGCGACGTCCTTTACGAGATCGACCCTTCAACCCTGCAGGCGGCCTATGACACGGCGGTCGCGGCACTTCAGCATGCCGAAGGCGCCGTGCCCAATGCCGAGGCGAAGCTCGAACGCGCCCGGTCGCTGCAGACGCAGAAGATCGTCAGCGCCGAGGCGCTTGGCGACGCCGAGGTTGCCGCCTTGCAGGCGCGCGCCGATGTCGCTTCGGCAAAGGCGGCAATGGAGACGGCTCGCATCAATCTCGATTTCGCAACCATCCGCGCGCCGATCGGCGGCCGTGTCGATGCCTCTGCTGTGACCGTCGGCGCGCTGGTGACCGCGGACCAGACGACGGCGCTGACGACGATCCGCGAACTCGACCGCATCAATGTCGATCTCACCCAATCGAGCATGAACCTCTTACGGCTGCGGAAGGAAATCGCGCAAGGCCGCATCAAGGCAAACGACTACCAGATCCCCGTGCAGCTCGAGCTGGAGGACGGCACACCCTATGGCCATCAGGGCGAGTTGCAGTTCTCCAACACGGCCGTCGCCGAGACCGTCGGCACCGTGACGTTGAGGGCGGTCTTTCCAAATCCCGACCGCATCCTTTTGCCCGGCATGTATGTCCGCGCCAGCATCCAGGAAGGCACGGTGGTCGACGGCTTCCTGGTGCCGCAACGCGCCGTGTCGCGCAACCCCAGGGGCGAGCCGATCGCCAAATTCGTCAATGCCGCCGGCAAGATCGAGAGCCGTACGCTGACTGTCGATCGCATCGGCAACAGCTGGCTGGTCAGCCAGGGCGTCGCGGATGGCGACCGCATCGTTGTCGAAGGCGGCCAGCGCACGCAGGACGGTCAGAACGTCGCGGTCAACGCGGTCACCGTCGACGACGCCACCGGAGAGGTGAAGGCGGATGCCGGCGCCGGGCCGAAGCCCGCCGGCCAGGCAGCGCTGCCGCCGCGCGACGCCTTGACGATTTCATTGATCAAGTGAGTTGCAGCAATGTCCCGTTTTTTCATCGACCGCCCTGTCTTCGCGTGGGTTATCGCGATCACCATCATGCTGGCGGGCGCGCTGTCGATCACCACGCTTTCGGTCGCGCAATATCCGCAGATCGCGCCGACCACCGTGCGCATCACCGCGTCCTATCCGGGCGCCGACGCGCAGACCGTGGAGAACTCGGTGACCAAGGTCATCGAGCAAGGCATGACCGGCATCGACAATCTCGACTATGTCGCGTCGACCTCGACGGCGACCGGGCAGGCATCGATCTCGCTGACTTTCACCAACCGGGCCAACCCTGATGTCGCGCAGATGCAGGTCCAGAACAAGCTGCAGCTGGTGACGGCGCAATTGCCGCAAGTGGTGCAGAACACCGGCATCACCGTGGCCAAGTCGACATCGAGTTTCTTCATGGTGGTCGGCTTCGTTTCCACCGACCGCAAGCTGACGCCCAGCGACCTGGCCGACTATATCGACACCAATCTCAACGACACGCTGAAGCGTGTTGAAGGTGTCGGCGACACCCAGCTGTTCGGCGCCCGCTATGCCATGCGCATCTGGGTCAATCCGGACGAACTGGCAAAATACCAGCTGATGGTGTCGGATGTCGCCGCCGCCATCCAGGCGCAGAACACGCAGGTTTCCGTCGGCCAGCTCGGCGCCTTGCCGCAGCGCGACGGCCAGCAGCTCAACGCGACGATCACCGCCGGCAGCCGCCTGCAGTCGCCGCAGCAGTTTGAAGCGATCATCCTGAAAAGCCGGCCCGACGGTAGCGTCGTAAAACTATCCGACGTCGCCAGGGTCGAACTCGGCGCCGAAAGCTACACGACATCAGGCGTGTTCAACGGCATGCCGGCGGCGGGCATCGGCATCAGCCTGGCGGGCGACGCCAACGCCATGGATACCGCCGCCGCCGTCCAGTCGACGATTGACGGCTTGCGCGGCACGCTGCCGCCCAATGTCGAGGTGACCTATCCCTACGACACGACGCCCTTCGTCAGGCTCTCCATCGAACAGGTCGTCATCACGCTGTTCGAGGCGATCGTGCTGGTCTTTGTCGTCATGTTCGTCTTCCTGCAGAACATCCGCGCGACGCTCATCCCGACGCTCGCGGTTCCCGTCGTGCTGCTTGGCACATTCGGCGTGCTTGCGATCTTCGGCTATTCGATCAACACACTGACGATGTTCGGCATGGTGCTGGCCATCGGGCTGCTGGTCGACGATGCGATTGTGGTGGTCGAAAATGTCGAGCGCGTCATGGAGGAAGAAGGCCTCTCGCCGCGCGAGGCGACGATCAAATCGATGCAGGAGATTACCGGCGCCCTGATCGGCATCGCCACGGTGCTGTCGGCGGTGTTCGTGCCGATGGCGTTCTTCTCCGGCTCGGTCGGCGTCATTTACCGCCAGTTCGCGGTGACCATCGTGTCGGCGATGATCCTGTCGGTGATCGTCGCCCTGATCCTGACGCCGGCACTCTGCGCCACCATCCTGAAGAAGCCCGCGCATGGAGCGCGGCAGCGTGGTGTCTTCGGGATATTCAACCGCGGCTTTGAGCGCGGCACGCAACTCTACCAGCGCGGCATCCATGGCATGATCCGGCGCTCCGTCGTCTTTCTCGCCGTCTTCGTGCTGATCGCCGTCGCTGTCGGCTATCTCTTCAACCGCCTGCCAAGCTCTTTCATTCCTGAGGAAGACCAGGGACGGCTGATCACGACGATCCAGCTGCCTCCAGGTGCCACCGCCGACCGGACGAGACGGGTTCTCGATCAGGTCATGACCTACTTCAACACGCAGGAGAAGGATTACGTCGACGGTGTTTTCGGCAGCGTCGGCTTCAACTTCAGCGGCCAGGGCCAGAACGTCGCCATCGCCTTTGTCGATCTGAAGGATTTTGACCAGCGCACGACGCCGCAATCAAGCGCACGCGCGATTGCCGGAAGGGCGATGGGCGCCTTCTCGAAAATAAAGGACGGGCGGGTGATCGCGCTGGCGCCGCCTGCGGTTCCCGGCTTCGGCGCTTCCGCCGGTTTCGACCTGTTCATCAAGGACACTGGCGGGGCAGGACATGAGGCGCTGATGGCGGCGCGCAACCAGATGCTGGGCATGGCGGCGCAAAGTCCGGTGCTCTCCGGAACAAGGCCGAATGGCCTGGACGACACGCCGCAATATGCCATCACCATCGACCAGGAAAAGGCGAGCGCACTGAACCTCAGCCTGTCCGACATCAACGACACCATGTCGACCGCCTGGGGCGGCACCTATGTGAACGACTTTATCGACCGCGGCCGCGTCAAGCGCGTCTACGTTCAGTCGGACCGCGACTTCCGCATGCAGCCGGACGATTTCGATCGCTGGTATGTACGCAACTCCGACGGCGCCATGGTGCCGTTCTCGGCCTTCGCCACCGGCAAATGGACTTTCGGCTCGCCGCGCCTTGAGCGATACAACGGCGCGTCGGCGGTGGCGCTGCAGGGATCGGCGGCATTGGGGGCGAGCTCCGGCGATGCCATGAACGAGGTCAACCAGCTGATGACGCGGCTGCCGCAAGGTTTCAGCCACGAATGGACGAGCCTCTCGGCGCAGGAAAAGCTCTCGGGCAGCCAGGCCATACAGCTCTATGCGATATCCATACTCGTGGTTTTCCTGGCGCTTGCCGCGCTCTATGAAAGCTGGTCGATCCCCTTCGCGGTCATGCTGGCGGTGCCGATCGGCATATTCGGCGCGCTGGCCGCGGCAACGCTGTTCGGCCAGTCCAACGACGTCTATTTCAAGGTCGGCCTGCTGACGACGATCGGTCTCGCTGCCAAGAACGCTATCCTGATCGTCGAATTCGCCATCGAGCAGCAGAAGGCTGGCAAGGAACTGGTGGCGGCGACGCTCGAAGCCGCCCGTCAGCGGCTGCGGCCGATCCTGATGACCTCGCTGGCTTTCATTCTCGGCGTGCTGCCGCTGGCGATCGCGCAGGGGCCGGGTTCCGGCAGCCAGAATTCGATCGGCATCGGCGTCATGGGCGGGATGATTTCCGCCACCGTGCTTGGCGTGCTGTTTATCCCGCTGCTCTTCGTCACCACCCGCAGACTGTTCAAGCCGGCGGGGAAAGCCGGCCATGTCGACGGGCAGCCGGCGCTGGCCGACCGCTGACCCGGCAATCTCTTCTCAACGCAGCTTATGTGCCTTGGTGCGTCCGCCGGACGCACCAAGGCATTTTCGATTCCTGGGCTGCGGCGCCGGGCGCTGCGTTTGCTGCCGTTCATCCGATGGACCCGACACGGATTGCGAAGTCGCCGGCGAGGACAAATGTCATCAGATATGCCAGAGCGACAGAAGTCCGAGACGGCGATACTCTCTGGTACATTTTCATACAAATTCAGTGGTTTCGGGCAAACACCTGCGACATGTCGAGCTTAGATTGCAGGGGTAAGCAGGAGGTCACATCACGATGATGTGATTGAAAGCCGACCAGTGTTTACCGGACGGAGTGAAATATTCCGTTTGTGGCGCTGATCGGTGGATCTGCTCAGTCAAAGAAAAGGAAATACCATGAATAAGCTTGCAACCGCCCTGATGATCCTCGTCGCAACGACCAGCATCTCGTTCGCCGCGAACCCGAATCCGGACCGTGATCCGGCCAGCAGACTTACGGTCGCCGTCGACAGTCAGACCACTGCTTCCACCAGCCATGAGGCATCCCTGCCGCGCCACCTGATTACCAAGGACAACGTCCAGCAGCCCGGCACCCGCCTGGGTGAGCGCGCGCCCTGGGCCGGCAACTAAGACAGGAACCTCGCAATGTGGCTCGAGAGGCGGCGCAAGGAAGATTGCGCCGCCGCGGCTTTGTCAGCGCCGGCCCAGCGTGCCGTCACTGTAGACCACGCGACCGGCACGGAATGTCGCCCGCACCCGCGCCACTGGCCGGCGATCGGCAACGACGAGATCGGCGAGCAGTCCCGGCTCGATGGCGCCGCGATCGGCAAGGCCTAGCGCCGTCGCCGGATTGGTGCTGGTCAGCGCCGCCGCCGTCACCAGCCCGCCGTCGCGCAGCTCAGACAGGCCAAGCACGGCCGGCAGGATCGAGGCCGGATGATAGTCGCTGGCCAGCATGTCGAGCAGCCCGGCTTCGTATCCCTGGCGTGCCGAAAGATTGCCGGAATAGGATTGGCCGCGCAGCGCGTTGGGCGCGCCCATCACGGTATGCATGCCAAGCCTCCTGGCTTCCTCAGCCGCTTCCAGGGTCACCGGGAATTCGCTCAGCGTGGCGCCGAGGCCATGCACCAGTTCCACCTTCTCCAGCGTGTCGTCGTCATGCGAGGCAAGCGCGACGCCATTAGCCCGCGCGCGCGCTGACAGGTCCTGCAGTGCGTTCAGCACATCGCCCTGGCCTTCGCGGCCGGCCATGCGATGGCCGACGACCTCTGACGCCTGGGCAACCGACATGCCGCGCTCCTTGGCGATGCGGGCGATGTAGAGTTCGACGTCGCGATCCTGGCCTTGTCCGGGCGTGTGGTCCATCAGTGAGATCAGATGCAGCCTGCCGGCATCCATCAGCTTCTGCAGCATGGCAACGGCCGGCGTGAAGGTGACTTCGAAGCGGGCATGGATGCGGTGATCGACCAGCAGATGGTCCTTCATTCCGGCAATGGTGTCGATGATCGCCGATGTGTGCTCTTCCGAGCGCGCCACGCCACTGGTGATGCTGGCGCCGATGAAGGAGAGGGCGGCATAGGCGGTGGTGACGCCGCAGGAGGCCAGCTTCTTGTCGAGTTCGGCAATGCCGATCTGCATCGGCACATGCACGCCGAGGCGCGGCTCGACTTCCTTCTCCACCATGTCGCCATGCATGTCGATGAAGCCCGGCAGGAGCAGGCGGCCGCCGCCCGATATATCGGCGTTCTCGACAGGCTCGTCACGGATCTCGGCGATCCGGCCGTTTTCGATGCGGATGGCGCCGTTCGGGATGACGCGGTCGCGCAGGATAATTTCGAATTCACTTAGCCACATACGATTTCTCTTCGGGGGACAGACGGTTCAGGGTGGGGTTTCGGTCGACAAGACCTGCGGGTCCCATAACAGCTGCTTGCCCCCGAAAAATGACAGTCGGTGACACATCAAAGAAAAGTCATGAGCCATGACCTTCACCGCCGCTTTCCCTTCGAGCCGGCTTTGGTTTTGCTGCTCGATTGCCAGCTTGACAGAAAGCTGACAATGTATCATATCCAAAAAGCTGACTATGTATCATATTATTCCGCGTTACGAGCAAGACCGGTAAAGCCGGCCGTCCCAGGGAGGCGATTGTGGGAGAGGCTATCAGCCAGTGGAGCAATTGGTCGGGCTATGTCACGGCCAGGCCGCAGGCTTATGCCGAACCGCAGACTCTCGATGAACTGAGTGGTGCTATTCGCAACGCGCCGGGACCGGTTCGCTTTGTCGGCACCGGACATTCCTTCACGCCCCTGGTCAAGAATGACGGCACCATGCTGTCGCTCGACCGCTTCGAGGGCCTGAAGGCGCACGATCCCGAAAAACTGACGGCGCGGGTCGGCGCCGGCACCAAGATCGGCGCGCTGGCCAAGCTGTTGCACGGTGTCGGCCAGGCGCTGCCGAATATGGGCGACATCGACAAGCAGGCGTTTGGCGGGGCGCTGGGCACTGCTACTCACGGTTCGGGCATCACGCTCGGCGCCTATCATACGCAGCTCGAGGCGATGCAGATCGTCGACGGACGCGGCGCGGTGAAGGAGTTCGACCGCGCCAAAAGCCCCGACATGATTGAAGCCATGGGTGCCTCGCTCGGCGCCTTCGGTGCGGTCACCGAAGTGACGATCCGCAACGTGGCGAGTTACCGGATGCGGCATCGCCGCTGGACGGCGCCGATCGGCGAGGTGCTGTCGCAATTCGAGGCCACGATGACGGCGCATCGTTCGGCCGAATTCTACTACGTGCCGTTTTCCGGCCAGGCGCTGCTGATCGCCAGCGACATCACCGAGGCGCCGGTGACGGTGCGCCCGCCGACGGAAGACGATGACGCGGTGACGACCCTGAGGCGGCTGCGCGACTATCTCAGCTGGTTCCCCTGGCTGCGCCGCCGTCTGATCGGCTCGGCTTTCGCCAAAGTGCCACCCGAAGACTATGTCGAGGACTGGCTGAAGGTTTTTACCTCCGAGCGCAACGTCAAGTTCAACGAGATGGAATACCACCTTCCGTTTGAGGAAGGTGCGGCAGCACTGAGCGAAATCATTGCACTGCTCGAGACGCGGTTTCCCGACGTCTACTTTCCGATGGAAGTCCGCGTCGTCGCGCCCGACAACATCTGGCTGAGCCCCTTCTACAAGCGCCCGACCTGTTCGATCGCCATCCACCACGGCGTCGAGCGCGACCCGATGGCCTACTTCAACGCCGCCGAGCCGATCTTCAGGAAGCGCGGCGGCCGCCCGCATTGGGGCAAGATGCACAGCCTGACCGCCAAAGAGTTGAGCGCTCTCTATCCGCGCTGGAACGACGCCATGGCGGCTCGCCGCGAGATGGACCCGGACAACCGTTTCGTCTCGCCCTACATGGCCAGGCTGCTCGGCGTCACGGCATGAGTCTAGCTGACGCCTATTTCACCGAACTCTCCGATGCGCTCAGGGCCGCAGAAATCCACCAGCCTTGCCTGGTGCTCGATCTCGACCGGCTCGATCACAACATCGCTGCGATCAAGGCGAAGTTCGCCACCGGCCTCGACCTGCGCCTTGTCGACAAGTCGCTGCCCTGCCTGCCGCTCATCGAACACATACGCGCGGCGTTTGCGACCGACAGGCTGATGACCTTCCATCTGCCGGTCAGCGCCGAAATGCTGAGGGCCTTTGCCGATGTCGATCTGCTGCTGGGCAAACCGATGCCGGTTGCCGGCGCCAGGCACGCGCTGACCAAAGGCGTCCTCGCAGGTCTTGGCGAAGCGACGTCGCGCATCGTCTGGCTGATCGACACCGAGGAGCGGCTGGCCGCCTATGGCGCGCTCGCCGCCGAGCTCGGCCGCGAGCTGCGCATCTGCTTCGAGGTCGATGTCGGGCTGCACCGCGGCGGCATCAGCGATCCGGATGCGCTGGCGCGGGCGGTTGCCGTGCTGGCAAATTATCCACGGCTGAAATGCGAAGGCGTCATGGCCTACGAGGCGCATATCGGCCACATTCCCAAACTGCTGGGAGGACCGACCACAGCGCGGGCCAAAGCGGTCAGCCTGTTTCGCCAATATGTTGCCTGCCTCGCGCCCGACCAGCGCAGGATCCTCAACCTTGGCGGCAGTAGCACCGCTCTGCTCTACGACAGCTGGGTCGGCGCCAATGAACTGTCCATCGGATCGGCCTTTGTGCTGCCGACCGATTTCGATGTGCCCAGCCTCAGCCAGTTGCTGCCTGCCGCCTTCATCGCGACACCGATCCTGAAGGTGGTCGATGTCCAGGTGCCGGGCCTCGATGAGCGCTCCTGGCTGCTCAAAAAGCTAGGCCTGGCGCCGCGCCGCGGCTGTTTTCTCTATGGCGGCAAATGGATGGCCAAGCCGGTTTATCCCAGAGGGATGAAGACCGACAAGACGTTCGGCTTCTCGACCAATCAGCAATTTTTCGCGTTGCCTGACGATGCTGATGTCGGGCCCGACGACTACGCCTTCCTGCGTCCGACGCAGAGCGAATTCGTGTTGCAGCAGTTCGGTTCGATCCAGGTTTATTCCGGCGGGAAATTCGTCGAGCAATGGGCCGCGCTGCCGTTTTCGTGAAATCGAAGTGGAGGAAGATACGATGGTCGCCAAGGCAATCAAAACCCAGCCCGTGCAGCCTGAATGGGCGGGAGAACTCGACCTCGCGCTCGCCGATCTCAACGCCAGGAAGGACGACTGGGCGCAGACATCGAATGGCGAGCGGATCGCCTTGTTGCGGCAGGTGAAGGATCATATCCGTGAGGTCGCCGAAGCGTGGGTCAAGACCGCCACGCGTAAGAAGGGCATCCCGACCGGCTCACCGCTGGAAGGCGAGGAATGGCTGGCCGGTCCGGCGGCGCTGATGGATGGCTGCAACCAGTTCATCCACACGCTGAGCCTGATGGAGGGCAAGAAATTCCTCGACAGGCTGCCGGTCCGCACCTTGCCCAACGGACAGGTGGCAGTGACGGTGGTTCCGAATTCGCTCTGGGACAAGGTGCTGTTCACCGGGCTCAAGGCAGAGATCTGGATGCAGCCCGGCGTGACCAAGGCCGATCTGGCCGAGAACACCGCGTCGGCCTATGACGCGCCGCGCACCAGCCGCAAGGGCAAGATCGGGCTGGTGCTCGGCGCCGGCAATGTCGCCTCGATCGCGCCGCTCGACTGCCTGCACAAGCTGCTGGTCGAGCACCAGGTCGTCCTGCTCAAGATGAACCCGGTCAACGACTATCTCATCGATTTCCTGCGGCCGGCGTTGCGGCCATTGATCGAATTCGGCGCGCTGCGCATCGTGCGCGGCGGCGCCGATGTCGGCGCCTATCTGTGCAATCACGATCTTGTCGACGACATCCATATCACCGGCGCCGCCGCCTCGCATGACGCCATCGTCTGGGGTCCTAGCGAGGAAGGCCGCAAGAACAAGGCGGCGGGTACGCCAAAGAACAAAAGGCGCATCACCTCCGAGCTTGGCGGCGTGGCGCCGACGATCGTCGTTCCCGGCCCGTGGTCGGACGCCGACATCGCCTACCACGCCGAACTGATCGCCACGCAGAAGCTGAACAATTCCGGCTTCAACTGCATCGCCTGCCAGATGCTGGTCCTGCCCGAAGGCTGGGACAAATCCGATGCGCTCTTGGCAGCACTCGAAAAGGTGATGCGGAAGGCCCCGTCACGCCCGGCTTACTACCCGGGCGCCACCGAGCGCCTCACCGCCTTCGAGGCGCATGGCGACAGCGTTCAGAAATTCGAGCGGCCCGGCGGACCTGCCTGCGTGGTGGTGCCGTTCCGGCCGGGCACGGACGCCTATCTCGAAAATGCCGAAGTGTTCGCGCCGGCGCTCAGCGTCATGCGGCTGCCGTCCAGCAATGCCGAATCCTATCTGTGCGCCGCGGTCGCCTACGCCAATGAAAAACTGCACGGCACGCTGGCCGCCAACATCCTCATCCATCCCAGGACGATCGCCTACATAGGCCGGCCGCGCTTCGAGGAGATCGTTGCCGAACTGCGCTATGGCGGCATCGGCATCAATTCCTGGAGCGGTGTTCTCTTCGCGCTGCTGCGGCCGACCTGGGGCGCTTTCCCCGGCCACACGCTCGACGACGTGCAGAGCGGCATCGGTGTCGTCCACAACACGTATTTGTTCGACAGGCCCGAGCGCAGCGTGCTCGAAGCGCCGTTCCGCATCATGCCGAAGCCGGCGTGGTTCCTGACCCACAAAAGGGCACATATCGTCGGCCGGCTGATCACCGAATTCAATTACCGGCCGAGCCTCCTGAAACTGCCACGCATCATCTGGAACGCGCTGCGGGGATAGCGGCATAGGAAAGCAAATGCCATCGATCAGGGGACGCATTCTCTATCAGGTCGCGCGCCTGGTTGTCCGCAGGATGAATTCAGGAACACCTTCGGTCGCCGAGGCGCGGATCGCCGAGGAAAAATCCGCTGCGATGTTCGCCAAGGTGCCGCGCGGTGTTGCGCTCGAGGTCGGCACCTACGGTGCATTGCCGGTCGCGTGGCTGCGGCCGATCAAGGTCCAAGGTCCGGGCTGCATCCTCTATCTGCATGGCGGCGCCTATGTCACCGGCTCTATCATGACGCACAAGGGCCTGGTGGCGCGCCTGGCGCGGGATGCGGGCACGCCGGCACTTTTGCTCGAGTACCGGCTGGCGCCGGAGCATCCGTTTCCCGCCGCGCTCGACGATGCGGTCGCGACTTACAGACAGCTGGTCGCCGACGGCAAGGGGCCGGTCGCCATAGCAGGTGATTCCGCCGGTGGCGGACTGGCGGTCGCTACCGCAATGAAGCTGCGCGATCTCGACATTGCGCAGCCCTGCGCTCTCGCTTTGATCGCACCCTGGACCGACCTTGCGCTGACCAACGAGACATGGCGCAGCAAGGCCGCGGTCGATCCCTATTTTCCGAATACGGATGGGATCAGTCTCGATGCCGCCCGCTACGCTGCTGCCACCTCGCTGGATCATCCGCTCGTCTCGCCGCACTACGGCGACATGAACGGGCTGCCGCCGATGCTTATCCATGTCGGCGACTATGAAACACTGCTCGATGATGCGCGGATGCTCGCCAAAAAAGCCGGCCGCGCGGGCGGCGACGTCAGGATCGAGGTCTGGCCGGGCATGTGGCATGTCTGGCAGATCGCCGGCGGCTGGATGCCGGAAGCGGATCGGTCCATCTTCGAGCTGGCGCAATTCCTGAGACGCCGGCTCGACGCCGTGCAACATTAGCCGGGGAGGCGCTTCAGCGGATCGGCGGCGGTTCGATCCGCATCCATGCTTCTGCCTGTAGCCTGCTCGCGGCGGGCCTGGGCCGACAAACAAAAAGCAGTGGCGTCAGGCCACGCGAGAGAGGGAGGACCAGAATGTCTGAGGCTAGACAAGCATCCAATGCATGGAGAGTGCTGACGATACTCTTCCTGGCAAATCTGTTCAATTTCTTCGACCGCGCCGTGCCGGCGATCCTGCTTGAACCGATCCGCAAGGAATGGAGCCTCAGCGATTTCCAACTGGGGCTCATCGCCGCCGCCTTTACCGTCATCTATGCGCTGGCCGGCATTCCGCTTGGACGCATGGCCGATACAGGCTCGCGCAAGAAGATCATGGGCTGGGGCCTGATCGCATGGAGCGGCTTCACCGGGCTCGCGGCCGCGGCGACGGGCTTCACCACCTTCCTTTTGACCCGCGTCGGCGTCGGCATCGGTGAGGCAAGCTACGCACCGGCGGCCACATCGATGATCGGCGACCTGTTTCCAGCCAGCAAGCGCTCGCGCGCCATCGGCGTCTTCATGCTCGGCCTGCCACTCGGACTGCTGCTGGCCTTCTTCACCGTCGGTGCGATGGTGAAAGCCTTCGGGTCATGGCGCGCGCCCTTCGTCGTCGCCATGATACCGGGTCTCATCATCGCGCTGCTGATGTTCACAATCCGCGAGCCCGAGCGCGGCGCGGCGGAGACGGAGCGGCAGAGCCAGGCGCCGATCGCCAATCCGATCCGCAAAGTGCTGGGCATCCTGACGATGTGGTGGATCATCCTCGCCGGAATTGCCGCCAATTTCGCCGCCTATGCCACCAATTCCTTCATGGTGCCGCTGATGCAGCGCTTCTTCGGCCTGCCTCTGGAACGCGCCGCCATTTCGACCGGCGTCATCGTCGGCATCACCGGCCTGATCGGCCTGACGGCCGGCGGCTGGATCGCCGATCGCATGCATCAGCGCTCGGAACGTGGCCGGCTGATGCTCGGCGCGGTGTGCGTTGCCGTGTCGGCCGTGGCAACCTGGTATGCCCTGCAACTCGGCGCCGGGCAGGTCGGCGCCTTCATCGCCATATTTTCGATCGGCTGGCTGCTGCAATATTCCTACTACATCTGCCTCTATCCGGCGATCCAGGATGTCGTCGAGCCGCGCCTGCGCGCCACCGCCCTCGCAGTGTTCTTCGCTGCCCTCTATCTGCTCGGCGGCGCCTTCGGCCCGCTGGTCGTCGGCTTCCTGTCGGACCGCTATGCCGAGGCAGCCATGACTGCTGCCGGCGCTGTCGAGATGACCGAACAGTTCAAGGCCGTCGGCCTGCACGGCGCCATGATCCTGGTGCCGGCATCGCTGCTGGTGACGGCAGTTGCGATCTTTATGGCGACGCGCAGCTTCCCCGCCGATGCCAGGGCAATGTCGGACGGGATGGCGGCGGGACGGCCGACGCCATCGGCAAGCTGAGGCCAAACAAGCGCTATCCTTGTCGGGACAGGGGAGGATTGGACCTTTTTTTGGAGGGATGCCCATTGCGGCGGGAAGGCCTTATCGTCGAGGGCGAGCGCCAGTACAAAATCCTGTGAACCGTCCTGTTTGAGATGCTGCTTGATTCAGGCACGGCGTCGGAGGATACCGAACGGATCAAGCATGGAGTCCAGTTTGCCAGCCGCTGTTTCGCAACCGGTCGTCGCGCAGTTGACGCGGGCCGCGATCTTTCTTGTCGTTACGCTCAAATCCGGCCCAGAGCACGAGGCGACCGCACGTGGCCTGTGCGCCGATCTTGCCGCGCTCAAGCGAGCGGTTGGCTTTCGCGATCTCGAGGGCGGGTTGTCCTGTGTGATGGCAATTGGTTCTGACGCGTGGGACCGGTTGTTTGCGACCCCAAAGCCCAGGGATCTGCATCCGTTCCGCGAGATCCGCGGCCAGCATCACGCCGTTTCGACGCCGGGCGACCTGCTGTTTCATATCCGTGCGGCGCGGATGGACCTGTGCTTCGAACTGGCGACGCAGATCATGGCGCGGCTTGGTAGCGCCGTCGCCACGACGGACGAGGTGCAAGGCTTCAACTATTTCGACAATCGCGATCTGATCGGCTTCGTCGACGGCACCGAGAACCCGGTGGACCAGGGCGCAATCGACGCCACGATTATCGGCGACGAGGATCCCGGCTTTGCCGGCGGCAGCTATGTGATCGTGCAAAAATACCTGCACGATCTCACCCGCTGGAATGAGGTGCCGGTGGCCGAGCAGGAGAGGATCATCGGCCGAACCAAGCTTTCGGACATCGAACTCGACGATGCGGTCAAGCCGACATCGGCGCACAATGCGCTGACGTCGATCACCGAGGATGGCGAGGAGCTGGAAATCCTGCGCGACAACATGCCGTTCGGCGATGCGGGGAAGGGCGAGTTCGGCACCTATTTCATTGGCTATGCCCGCTCGCCGCGCCGCATCGAGCAGATGCTGGAGAACATGTTCATCGGTCGCCCGCCGGGCAATTACGATCGGCTACTCGACTTCAGCCGCGCGGTGACCGGCTCGCTGTTCTTCGTGCCGTCGGCGACGTTTCTCGAGGACGTTGCGGCGGATGCGGGCGCGATCGCCGCGCCGACCCAGCCCGAGGCAACGGACCAGCCGCGCCCGCGCGACGGTTCCCTCGGTATAGGATCTCTCAAGGATGTGAGGCAGACATGAACGCTCTTTATCGGGAACTCGCTCCCATTTCCGACGCGCATGGGCGCAGATCGAGGAGGAGGCATCGCGCACCCTCAAGCGCCATCTGGCGGCGCGGCGTGTTGTCGATGTCGTCGGCCCGAAGGGTTTCGACCTGTCTTCCGTCGGCACCGGCCATACCAAGCCGATCGCGGCGCCCGACGAGGGGGTGCAATCGGCGCAGCGCGAGGTGAAGGCGCTGGTCGAACTGCGGGTCCCGTTCGAACTGACACGCCAGGCGATCGACGATGTCGAGCGGGGCGCGACGGATTCGGACTGGTCCGCCGTAAAGGAAGCGGCGCGCAAGATCGCTTTTGCCGAGGATCGCTCGGTGTTCGACGGCTACGCCGCCGCCGGCATCCAGGGCATTCGTGAAGGCAGCAGCAATCCGGTCGTGGCATTGCCGGCCAAGGTGATGGGCTATCCGGAAGCTGTCGCCCAGGCGGTCAGCCAGTTGCGACTTGCCGGCGTCGATGGCCCCTATGCACTAGTGCTCGGTGCTGCAGCCTACACGGCCGTCAGCGGCGGCAGCGACGAGGGTTACCCGGTCTTCCATCATATCGAGCGCGTGGTCGATGGCGGCATCATCTGGGCGCCGGCCATCGAAGGCGGGTTCGTACTGTCGACACGCGGCGGTGATTTCGAGCTCGATATCGGCCAGGACCTGTCGATCGGCTACCTCTCGCACTCCAGCACGAGCGTTGAGCTCTATCTGCAGGAGACGTTCACCTTCCGGCTGCTGACGTCAGAGGCCTGCGTTGCGCTGGCGCCACCGCGGAAGTGAAGACTACTCCGAGGTAACTCTGCCGGGCTGACGCGCGTCACGTTTGAACATTTGCAGGCGACAGCAACTCACCACTCGGCGACGGGCCGTCCTAGTGGCGCCAGACCGGTGCGCCAGCGGGCCGATCGCCTCATGGTTACCAATCGAGGCGGATGACGATCTTGCCGAAATAGCCGCCCTCCGCCAGCAAGCGGTACGCCTGGCCGGTCTCCGCCACGCTGAAGGTCCGGTCGATCACCGGTTCGATGCGGGCCGCGGCGATGGCTTGCATCGCCCGGCCCAGATCCTCGACGGAACCGGTGTTGTTGCCTTGCACGAGCAGGGCCTTGACGATGATCGGCATCAGGTCAAGCTCGAGCTTCGTTCCGGTCAGGAAGCCGATCGTGTAGATCAGACCGGTCTGTCGGGTCGCGGCAAGCGAGCGGGTGAATGTGTCGGGCCCGGCGGTCTCCAGCACCAGGTCGACGCCGATGCCGTCGGTCAGGCGTTGGACCTCGGCATCCCAATCGGGAAATTTGCGATAGTTCACCGTCTCGTCGGCGCCAAGCGTATGCGCACGATCGAGCTTGGCGTCGGAAGACGAGGTGATGATGACGCGGGCGCCCCTGGCCTTGGCAAGCTGCAATGCGAAGATGGAAACGCCGCCGGTTCCCAGGAGCAGCACCGTCGAGCCCGGCCCTGCATCGGCGGCAGCGAGCGCATTCCAGGCCGTGGTCGCCGCGATGGGCAGCGTGGCGATCGCTTCCCATGACAGATGTTCCGCCGCCTTGACGACCGAAACGGCATCCACCGTCGCGATCTCGATCAACGAACCGGGTAGCGATATGCCCCGCATTGTATTTGCTTTCGCTGCCGTGGGGCGGCCGGCGATCCATAGCGCCTTGGGGTGAATGGCGACACGATCGCCGATCTTCAATCCGGTCACTCCATCACCGATGGCAATGATCTCGCCCGCGCCGTCGGCAACCGGCGTCAGCGGAAGGGCGACGCCGGGATACTGGCCCTTGGCCATGGCAAGATCGATGAAGTTCAGGCTGGCGGCGCGCATGCGCACATTCACCTGGCCGTATCGCGGCACGGGCGGATCGGGCAGCTCGATTTGGCTCAGAGCTTCGAGCGAGGGCTTGTTCAAGATGATGGCACGCATGGGTCGGTCCTTTCGCGATGACTGCATGATCCCATTTGGCTGCTGCAAAAAACGAATTGAAGAGAGCACTTTTGCAGTTTAAAGCTGCAACAGATGCAGCAATCGGACACCATCCCCGATATCGAAGCCTTGGCGGCGTTCATCGCTGTCGCGGAGGAAGGCTCGTTCAACGCCGCCGGTCATCGGCTCCATCGCGATGCGACAGTCGTCTCGCGGCGTGTCCAGAACTTGGAGCAGAGTCTCGGCGTCCGACTGGTCGAACGCTCGACGCGCCGGGTGGTGCTGACGGAAGCCGGTGATCTCTATCTCAGCCAGATTCGCCCTTTGCTGGGCGGTTTGCTGGCGGCGGGTCAGGAAGCGGGGCGGTTTACGGATGGTGAGCCGCGAGGACGCCTGCGGCTGGCTCTGCCGGGCAGCTTTGGCCGCATGTGGCTGATGCCCATGCTGGTCGAGTTTCTTGAGGCCTATCCCGGGGTGGCGCTCGATGTCTCTTTCTCGAATCGTTTTGTGGACTTGATCGGAGAAGGTTTCGATCTGGCCATACGCCTGGGTGTGTTGCCGGACTCGCGGCTCATGACCCGCAAGCTTGCGGAGCGAAGGCGGATGATCTGTGCATCGCCCGCGTATCTTGAGCGGCGGGGCGTTCCCGCATCACCCGAGGAACTCACCGGCCATGAGTGCCTCATCTTCTCCGGCAAGACAAACCCCAATGCCTGGGAGTTCATCATGCCGGCTACAAGGCAACTCGTGGTGCCCATTGCAGGGCCTTTCATCTCGGACGATGCGGAAGCGCTGGTTATGGCGGCCATCGCCGGACACGGATTGCTCTACGCAACTGACTGGCTGGTTGGCCGCGAGCTTGCCGATGGGCGCCTTGTGCGGATCCTCGAAGGCTTTCCGGTCCCCAGCGACGGTGCCATCTACATGGTGCACCCTTCATCCCGCCACGTTCCCAACAAGACCCGCGCGTTCGCTGATTGGATCGTCGAACGATTCACCCGGAGCCTGCCCTGGCAGCAGGCATGATGGTTTGATTTAAGGCACGGCTCTACACCGATGCGCTTCTCGCGAAGTACACCGGGGATGGCGAGCGGCCCCTGCACGCCCGGTCGAAAGCTGCCACCGCAAGGCTTGCCAGGCTAGCGCGATTAGACGCGGTAAGGCCCCGCCCACCTCACCACTCCGCGAACGAGCCGTCCTTGTGGCGCCAGACCGGGTTGCGCCAGCGGTGGCCTTCCTTGGCGCGCTCCTTGACGTAGTCCTCGTCGATCTCGACGCCGAGACCGGGGCCATCGGGGATGGCGACATAGCCGTCCTCGTAGCGGAAGACGTCCTTGTTGGCGGCGTAGTCGAGCAAGTCGTTGGCGGCGTTGTAGTGGATGCCGAGGCTCTGTTCCTGGATGAAGCAGTTGTAGCTGACGGCGTCGAGTTGCAGGCAGGCGGCAAGCGCGATCGGGCCGAGCGGGCAGTGCGGCGCCACCGCAATGTCATAGGCCTCGGCCATCGCCGCGATCTTGCGGCATTCGGTGATGCCGCCGGCATGCGACAGATCGGGCTGGATGATGTCGACGGCGCCTTGCTCGAAGACCGACTTGAAATCCCAGCGGCTGTAGAGCCGCTCGCCGAGTGCGATCGGCGTCGAGCCAAGGGCTGCGATCTCCTTCAGCGCATCGCGGTTTTCGCTCAGCACCGGTTCCTCGATGAACATCAGCCGGTATGGCTCCAGTTCCTTGACCATCATGCGCGCCATCGGCCGGTGTACGCGACCGTGGAAATCGACGGCGATGCCGATATTGGGGCCGACGGCTTCGCGCACCATGGCGACGCGCTCGACGGCCGCATCGATCTTGTCGTGGCTGTCGACGATCTGCAGTTCCTCGGTGCCGTTCATCTTCAGCGCCAGGAAGCCGCGTGCGACCACTTCCTTGGCGCCGGCCGCCACTTCCGCCGGGCGGTCGCCGCCGATCCAGGAATAGACCTTGATGCTGTCGCGCAATTTGCCGCCGAGCAGTTCGTGCACGGGAACGCCGAGCGCCTTGCCCTTGATGTCCCACAGCGCCTGGTCGATGCCGGCAATGGCGCTCATCAGGATCGGCCCGCCGCGATAGAAGCCGCCGCGATGCATCACCGTCCAATGGTCCTCGATCAGGCGAGGGTCCTTGCCGATGAGATAGTCGCCAAGCTCCTTGACCGCCGCCTCTACCGTCAGCGCCCGGCCTTCGATCACAGGCTCCCCCCAGCCGGTGACGCCGGCATCGGTCTCGATCTTCAGGAACAGCCAGCGCGGCGGGACGATGTAGGTGGTGAGCGATGTGACTTTCATGCGGGTCTCAGTTGTTCTTGAGTTTCTTGGCGCTGACGAGGTCGCGTGCCGCAAGGTCGAGGATTCGGCCTGCCGCTGCTCGCGCCGCTACGGCATCGCGCATGCGCAGTGCCTCCACCACCTCGCGGTGCGCCGCGACTGCTTCCATGCGCCGGTCAAGCGAGATGGTTGCCGTTGCTTCCAGCGAGAATTTCAGCCCGGTGTCGATCAGATTACCGATCTGGCGGAAGATCGGATTGTGGCTTGCGGCATAGACGATCTGGTGGAAGGCGATGTCGGAGCGCGAAAAGGTGACGAGGTCCTCGCCGGCATTGGCCATGCCGCGCCACGCGGCTTCGAGATCGGCGATCTCCTGCAGCGTCGCACGCGTCGCGGCGAGTTCAGCGACCAGCGGTTCGATGGCGCGGCGGGTTTCGAGAATGGCGTCGAACAATTTGTCGTCCAGCGCATGCGGCGCATGCCAGGCCAGCACCTGCGGGTCGATGATGTTCCAGTTGTCCTGTTCGCATACAACCGTGCCGATGCGCGGCCGCGACAGCACCAGCCCCTTGGCTGCCAGCACCTTCAACGCCTCGCGGATGACAGTGCGGCTGACGCCATATTCGACGCCGAGTTCGTTTTCGGTCGGTAGCGATGAGCCGGCGGGATAGCGCCCGGAAAAGATGTCGGAGGCGATCGCCTTGATCACATCGGGCATGACGCGCGGCCGGCGTGTGGGCGTATCACTCTGTATCTTCTTAGAAGTTTCGGTCACCTCAGCCCTCCTCCAAGGCGGCGAACCCGCTGTTTCGCGCAACCGGTCCGGCCTTACCGGATGCGGATGATTTGCGCCAGCGATCCCTGGTCAGAGCATGTAGCTTAATTATCATACCAGATCAATTGACGAGTATGATAAAAAGAATTAGAGACTCTGCATCCGGGCTGAGCGCCCGGCCATCGCTGGGAGGTAATCATGCGACTTCTAAAGACCGCGCTCGTCGCGGGCGCGCTTGCCGTGCTGTCCGTCACGACCATCGCTGCATATGCTCAGGACACCAAGATCGGTTTCATCGTCAAACAGCCGGAAGAGCCCTGGTTCCAGGACGAATGGAAATTCGCCGACCAGGCCGCCAAGGAGAAGGGTTTTACCCTGGTCAAGATCGGCGCCGAGGATGGTGAGAAGCTGATGTCGGCCATCGACAATCTCGGCGCGCAGGGTGCGCAGGGCTTCATCGTCTGCACGCCCGACGTGAAGCTCGGCCCCGGCATCGTTGCCAAGGCCGCCGCCAACAATCTCAAGCTGATGACCGTCGACGACCGTCTCGTCGGTGCTGATGGCAAGGCGCTGGAAGACGTGCCGCATATGGGCATTTCGGCCACCAAGATCGGCGAGGCCGTCGGCCAGGCGATCGTCGACGAAATGAAGGCGCGCGGCTGGAAGACCGACGAGGTCGGCGCCATCCGCGTCTCCTACGACCAGTTGCCGACCGCCGTCGACCGTGTCGAAGGCGCCATCTCGGTGCTGAAGGCCAACGGCTTCAAGGCCGAGAACATCTTTGACGCGCCGCAGGCCAAGACCGACACCGAGGCTGCGCTGAATGCGGCGACGGTCGTGCTCAACGCCCACGCCGATATCAAGAAGTGGGTCGCCTTCGGCCTCAACGACGAAGCCGTGCTGGGTGCGGTGCGTGCTTCCGAAAGCGTCGGCATTACGGCCGAAAACGTGATCGGCGTCGGCATTGGCGGCGCGGATTCGGCGATCAACGAGTTCAAGAAGCCGACCGCCACCGGCTTTGTCGGCACGGTGATCATCTCGCCGAAGCGCCACGGCTACGAGACGGCGCTCAACATGTATGACTGGGTCGCCAACAACAAGGAACCCGAGAAGCTGATCCTGACCGCCGGTGCGCTGGCCAAGCGCGACGACTATCAGGCGGTCCGCCAGGGTCTCGGCATCGAATAATCCTCCCTGTACAAACAGGCGGCGGCTTGATGTCGCCGCCTGTTTTGCATCACGCAGAAGGATGGACGCCAGTGTCCTTTCTCGACTTCTCGCGCATCACCAAGACCTATCCGGGCGTCAAAGCGCTGTCGGACGTCTCGTTCGGCGTCGACAAGGGCGCCGTGCATGGCCTGATGGGCGAGAACGGCGCCGGCAAATCCACGCTGATCAAGATTCTGTCCGGCGACCAGCATGGCGATGAGGGTGAAATCCGCATCGACGGCAAGGTACAGACCTATGCATCGACAAGGGATGCCTTCGACAATGGCGTCATCGTCATCCACCAGGAATTGCAGCTGGTGCCTGAACTCACCGTTGCCGAAAACCTCAGCCTCGGCCGTTTTCCCGCCAGCGCCGGCATCATTGCCCGCCGCCGGATGCTGGAAGACGTCGGCGCCAAGCTGAAAGCGGCCGGCATCGACATCGATATCGGCCGCAAGGTCAAGACGCTGTCCATCGGCGAGCGCCAGATGGTCGAGATCGCCAAGGCGATCATGCTCGATGCGCGCGTCATCGCGCTGGACGAGCCGACCTCGTCGCTGTCGTCGCGCGAAAGCGAAATCCTGTTTGCCCTCATCGACCGCCTGCGCGGCGAGGGCAAGGTCATCATCTATGTCTCGCACCGGCTGGACGAAGTGTTCAGGCTGTGCGACAGCCTGACCGTGCTGCGCGACGGCAAGCTTGCCGCGCATCACGCTTCGCTGAAGGACGTTACGCGTGACCAGGTCGTCGCCGAAATGGTCGGCCGCGAAATCTCAGACATCTGGGGTTTTCGTCCGCGCTCATCAGGCGAGGTACGCCTGAAGGTCGACACTATCTCCGGTTCGAAACTGAAGACCCCGGCCAGCTTCGAGGCCCGTGCCGGTGAGATCGTCGGCTTCTTCGGCCTGATCGGTGCCGGGCGCTCGGAACTGATGCGGCTGGTGTTCGGCGCCGATCCGCGCTCGGGCGGCACGATCAGCGTCGACGGCAAGATCGTCCATGCCACCGATCCGCATGATGCCATCCGCGCCGGCATCGTGCTGTGCTCGGAGGACCGCAAGCATGACGGCATCATCCAGGGCCGCTCGATCGAGGAAAACATCAACATCTCGTCGCGGCGCCACCACACGCGCTTCGGTGTGCTGAACCGCGCCAGCGAGATCGCCACGGCCGATACCTTCATCAGGAAGCTCAAGGTGCGCACGCCCTCGCGCAAGCAGGACATCATCAACCTCTCCGGCGGCAACCAGCAGAAGGTCATTCTCGGCCGCTGGCTGTCGGAGCAGGGCGTGCGCGTGCTCATCGTCGATGAGCCGACGCGCGGCATCGATGTCGGCGCCAAGTCGGAAATCTACGAGTTGCTCTACCAGCTTGCCGAGGACGGTATGGCGATCGTCGTCGTCTCGTCCGAACTGCCGGAGGTCATGGGCATTTGCGACCGCATCCTGGTGATGTGCGGCGGCCGCATCAGCGCCGAGCTATCGCGCAACCAGTTTGCCGAGAAGGCGATCCTGGCTGCCGCTCTCCCTGATACCAAAACCCCTGACGCGATCGCTTCCTGAGGAACCTGCCATGACCGATCAGTTGAAGAAAATCCTGCTCGGCGAACAGGGCCTCGTCGTCATCTTCATCGTCGCCTTCGCGCTGGTGTCGCTGCTGGTGCCTAACTTCCTCACCGATCGCAACATGCTCGGCCTTTTGCAGTCGGTGGTCACCGTCGGCATCGTCGCCTGCACCATGATGTTCTGCCTGGCCGCGCGCGACTTCGACCTGTCGGTGGGTTCCATCGTCGCCTTTGCCGGCATGGTCGCGGTGATGGCGTCGAACTACACCGGCTCGATCATGCTCGGGCTTCTGGCGGCAATCGCCTGCGGCGGTTTCGTCGGTTTCATCAACGGCGTCGTCATCGCCAAATTCCGCATCAACGCGCTGATCA
Organism: Hyphomicrobiales bacterium; assembly: GCA_900472295.1. Taxonomy (GTDB): domain Bacteria; phylum Pseudomonadota; class Alphaproteobacteria; order Rhizobiales; family Rhizobiaceae; genus Mesorhizobium. Next base: position 95,451 of record UCIA01000009.1, read on the forward strand.
CCACGCTGGCCACGATGCAGATCGTGCGCGGTCTGGCGCTGATCGCGTCCGACGGCCGCGCTGTCGGCATCAACAGCCCGGATTTCTACCAGCTGGCGCTGTCGAAGCTGCTCGGCATTCCGACGCCGGTCTGGGTTCTGGCCGTGCTGTTTTGCATCTTCGGCTTCGTGCTCAACCGCACCGTCTTCGGCAAGAACACGCTGGCCATCGGCGGCAATCCCGAGGCGTCGCGTCTGGCCGGCGTCAATGTCGACTGGACGCGCATCTGGATCTTTGCGCTGCAAGGCGTCGTCTGCGGCATTGCCGGCATCCTGCTTGCGTCACGCATCACATCTGGCCAGCCCAACGCGGCGGTCGGGCTGGAGCTCTCGGTCATCTCGGCTTGTGTGCTCGGCGGCGTTTCGCTCGCCGGCGGCCGCGCCACCATGTCGGGCGTCATCGTCGGCGTGCTGATCATGGGCATTGCCGAAAACGCCATGAACCTGCTCAACATCCCGGCCTTCTACCAGTACATCGTGCGCGGCGTGATCCTGTTGCTCGCCGTGCTGCTCGACAATCTGCGCTCGTCGGCACTGGGCCGGCGTTGAGCTGGAGGCAGACTTGCCGGACTGGCTATCCCTTGAGAGCGACCGGCTGCGCCTGCGCGTAAGTCCGCGCGGTGGCGCGATCGTCGATGGCCACACACATGACGGCAGACCCTTCCTGCGGCCATATCAGGGGAAGGGTGCGTTTGACGTCGCTGCCAGCGCCTGCTTCCCGCTGGTGCCGATCGGCAACCGCGTCGAAGGCAATGCGTTTTCGTTCGACGGCCGGACGTTTGCGCTCGTCCCGAACGCCTCCGATCCGCTGTACATTCACGGCGACGGCTGGCTTGGCACCTGGCAGGTCGAGACGCAACGCCAGGATTTGGTCGAACTGGTCTTCGACAGGCCGGCAGGCGAGGGCTCACCCTTTGCCTACAGTGCGCGGCAATCGTTTCGCCTTGCCGGAGCGCGGCTGGAATTGGCGATGTCCGTTATCAACACCGGCGAGACGGCCCTGCCGTTCGGCCTTGGCTTTCATCCGTACTTTCCGCACACGCCGCTGACAACGCTTCTTGCGCCGGCGAGTGACTGGTGGAGCGAACGCGGCGGACATCTGCCGGGTGAGCGGATCGCGCTTGCCGACGATGTCGACTTCTCCACGCCGCGCCGGTTGCCGCAGCGCTGGCTGAACAATGGCTTCGAAGGCTGGAGCGGTGTCGCGCGCATTGTTTGGCCCGAACAAAGGCTGGGCCTTGATATCGAGGCGACCAAGGCGCTTGGCCGCTACATGCTTTTTGCGCCGGACAACGATCGCAGCTTCTTCTGCTTCGAGCCGATGAGCCACACCCCCAACGCGCTGAAGCATATCGATACCGACCCGATGGGATTGCGAATACTGTCGTCTGGCGAAAACTTTGACACCGGGTTCGCGATGACTGTCTTCGACTGGAGCGACTGATATGGCCGACCGCCTTTTGGGCAAACGCATCTTCCTCACCGGCGCCGCCCAAGGCATCGGGTTTGCTATCGCCCAGGCCTGCCTTGCCGAAGGCGCAAAGCTGTTCCTGGTCGATCTCGACGGTCCGCTGCTCAAAAAGACGGTCGCAGGCCTTGCCGCGCCGCAGGGTCATATCGGATATGTTGCTGCCGACATCAGCAACGGGAAGGCGATTGCCGCTGCGGTCAGACGGGCAGACAACGAAATCGGCCCGATCAACGCGCTGATCAACAATGCCGGGGTGAATGTGTTCTCGACGCCGCTCAAGGCGAGCGAGAAGGAGTGGAACCGCAATTTCGACGTCAACGTCAAGGGCGCCTGGAACTGCTGCAAAGCGATACTGCCGGGCATGATCGCAAGCGGTGGCGGCGCCATCCTCAACATCGCCTCGACGCACTCTTTCACCATCATTCCGCACACGTTTCCCTATCCCGTCGCCAAGCACGCGCTGCTTGGGCTGACCAGATCGCTGGCGCTCGAATATGCCGGGCAGGGCGTGCGCGTGAACGCACTGGCGCCGGGTTATGTCGAGACGCAGAAGGTGACCGACTACTGGAACAGCCTTGCCGATCCGGCCGCCGCGCGCGCCAAGACGCTGGCGCTGCATCCGGGCGGTCGTATTGCTTCGACGCGCGAGATCGCAATGGCCGCTGTGTTCATGATTTCTGAGGAGTGTCCGTTCATGAACGCGGCCTGCCTCGTCGTCGATGGCGGGCTCAGCCAGCTGCAGCATCCCGCCTGAACGCTGGAAAACGCCATGACCAAAAGACGATCGCAGCACTGGTTCGGCGGCCTCGGCAAGGATGCCTTCATCCACCGCAGCTGGATGAAGAACAACGGCCTGCCAGACGACGCCTTCGACGGCCGCCCGGTGATCGGCATCTGCAATACATTCTCCGAATTCACCCCCTGTCACGTGCATTTCCGCGGTCTGATCGAGCACATCAAGGCCGGCGTGCTGGAAGCCGGCGGCCTGCCGCTGGAGTTCCCGGTGTTTTCGTGCGGCGAATCCAATCTGCGGCCGACGGCGATGCTGTTTCGCAATCTCGCTTCGATGGATGTCGAGGAAGCGATCCGCGGCAATCCGATGGACGGCGTCGTGCTGATGGCGGGCTGCGACAAGACCACGCCGTCGCTGGTCATGGGGGCCGCCTCCTGCGACCTGCCGGCGATTGTCATCTCCGGCGGGCCGATGCTCAATGGCCGTTTTCAGGGCCGTGCGATCGGCTCCGGCACCGATGTCTGGAAATTCTCCGAGGACGTCCGCGCCGGCGCGATGAGCGAGCAGGATTTTGCCAATGCGGAAAGTGCCATGTCGCGCTCGCCCGGCCATTGCATGACCATGGGCACGGCCTCGACCATGGCCTCGATGGTCGAGGCTCTCGGCCTGGCGCTGCCGGGCAACGCCGCCTATCCCGCGGTCGATGCCCGCCGCAACCGCATTGCCCGCATGACCGGGCGGCGCATTGTCGAAATGGTCAATGAGGATCTGCGCCCCTCGGCCATCCTCAAGAAGGCGGCCTTCGCCAATGCCATCCGCGTCAATGGCGCGATCGGCGGCTCGACCAACGCGGTCGTACATCTGCTGGCGATTGCCGGCCGCGTCGGCACCGAGCTTTCGCTGGACGACTGGGACCGGTATGGCCGCGACGTGCCGACCATCCTCGACCTGATGCCGTCCGGCCGCTTCCTGATGGAAGATTTCTGCTACGCCGGCGGCATTCCGGCGGTGATGAAAGAGATCGCCGACATGCTCGATCTCGATGCGCTGACCGTCACCGGCAACAGCGTGCGCGACAATATCGCCGATGCGCGAAATGACAATCCGGAGGTGATCCGTCCGCGCGACAAGGCGCTTACGCAGCAGGGCGGCATCGCGGTGCTGCGCGGCAATCTGGCGCCCGACGGCGCCATCATCAAACCGTCAGCTGCGACGCCCGCGCTGATGAAGCATTGCGGCCGCGCCGTCGTGTTCGAGGACATCGACGACTACAAGGCGCGTGTCGACGATCCCGCGCTCGACATTGACGAGACCTCGATCATGGTGCTGAAGAATTGCGGGCCGAAGGGTTATCCCGGGATGGCCGAGGTCGGCAACATGGCGCTGCCGCAGAAGCTGTTGAAGCAGGGCGTGCGCGACATGATCCGCATTTCCGACGCCCGCATGTCCGGCACCGCTTTCGGAACGGTGGTGCTGCATGCGGCGCCCGAGGCTGCCGTAGGCGGGCCGCTGGCGCTGGTCAGGAGCGGTGACGTCATCGAGCTCGATGTCGAAGCGCGAAAGCTGCACCTCGAAGTCTCGGAGCAGGAACTGGCGCGGCGGCGCGAAACCTGGCAGCCGCCGGTCCCGGCGATGCGTGGCGGCTACCAGAGCCTTTATGTCGACCGTGTGCTGCAAGCGAACCGTGGCGCCGACCTCGATTTTCTTGTCGGCAGCCGCGGCCATGCCATTCCACGCGAAAGCCATTGAGCGAGCCAATGCCTAATTTCCGTCCCGACGATTTCCACGGCATTCACGCCATTCTCTACGCGCTCTTCGACGCCCAGGAAAAACTCGACCGCGCGGCAATGCGCCGGCAGGTCGAGATCTGCCGGGCGACCGGCGTGCACGGCATGGCAGCACTTGGTCTGGCGACGGAAGTCGCAAAGCTGACCGAGGCCGAGCGGCGGACAATTATGGATTGGACGGCGGAAGACACCGCAGGCAAGGTGCCACTCGCTTTCACCATTTTCGGCTCGTCGGTTACCGAACAGGTCGCGCAGGTGCGGCACGCCGAAGGCGTCGGCGCCGATTGGGTGATCCTGCAGCCGCCGCCTGTCGGATCCTACGGAGCGACGGAATACATCCGCTTCTTCGGCCGTGTCGCCGAGGCGACTGACCTGCCGGTGGCGATCCAGAACGCGCCGGCCTTTTTCGGACGCGGCCTGACAGCGGATGAAATCCGCGACCTCGTCACGCTTCATCCCAACATCCAGCTGATCAAGGGCGAGGGGCCGGTCACCGACATTGCCGGGCTGATCGAACGCACCGAGGGGGGCATTCCCGTCTTCAACGGGCGCGGCGGGCTGGAATTGATCGACAATTTTCGCATCGGTTGTCGCGGCATGATCCTGGCGCCTGACTGCATCGACATCGCAGTGCGCGCCTATGAGGCCTTCCGCGCCGGCGATGAAGCCGCGGCGCAAGCCGAGTACGCAAAAATGCTGCCGGCTGCGGTCTTTGTCATGCAAGGTATCGAGAACCTGATCTGCTACGGCAAGCGGCTGTTCGGCGCCCGCGCCGGTCTGCCGATACACGACCGGTCGCCGGCGATGCGGCCGAACGAAGTCGGCCTCGCGATGGTGGAGCGCTTTGCTTCCCGCCTTGGCAGACTGCCGGGATAGGGCTCTATCCCTGCGGCGTCGATCGCCGTCTGGCTGCGCGAGCAATTGCGATCAGAAGCGCTCGCGATAGTCGCGCGGGTTGGTGCCCAGCACGCGCAGAAAGCCGCGCCGCATGGTTTCTTCCGAGCCGAAACCGCAGCGGCGTGCCGTCTGGTTGACCGGCTGGCCGCGCTCCAGCATCCGTCGCGCCGCCTCGATCCGGATCTCCTCGATTGCGCGAGCAGGTGTCCGGCCCGTGGCCTCATGGTAACGCCGCGAGAAACTGCGCGGGCTCATATTGGCGTGGTCTGCCAACTGCGACAGCGACAGGTCGCCGGCCAGGTTTTCGAGGATCTAGCCATGCAGCCGGTCGAAGCGTCCGTCACCTTGCTGCAGCTTGAGGGTCTGGCTGAATTGCGCCTGGCCGCCGGGGCGTTTCAGGAAGACCACCAGCTCGCGCGCCACGCTGAGCGCCGTGTGCCGGCCAAGATCGGCCTCGACGAGGGAGAGGGCGAGATCGATCCCCGCGGTTACACCGGCCGATGTCCAGACATTGCCGTCGCGAATGAAGATCGGGTCGGGTTCGAGGCGGACCGCCGGAAAGCGGCGGGCGAACTCCGCGCAGCGTCCCCAGTGGGTGACCGCGCGGCGGCCGTCGAGCAGGCCTGCCGTCGCCAGCAGCATGGCGCCGCTGCAGACCGAAGCCGTTCGCGTGGCATCGCGCGAGCGGCCGGCGATCCATTGGACAAGCTCGGAATCCTCGCAGGCTGCGTTGACGCCCCATCCGCCGGGCACGACCAGCGTGTCGATCTCATCTCCGTGCGCCGGCAGGGCTGCTGCCTCCAGCACGAGGCCGGCCGATGTCCTGATCCGCGGCGAGGCGGCGACGACCATGACTTCGTAGGGGGCCGGCTCGCCAGCCTGCCTCTTGAAGTCATTGGCGCTGGCAAAGACCTGAAGCGGTCCGCTGACGTCGAGGAGCTGGATATCGGGATAGGCAAGCACTTCGATACGGCGCATCGGGTTTGGCCTGAAACGAGGGGTGAATGGCAATCGTGCCAAACCATGACGCCCTAGATTGCCGGGAGTCAACCCACGGAGATTTCCATGACCCTTCGCTTCGGCATCCTCGCCTTCCCCAATGTTCAGCAGCTCGACCTCACTGGCCCCTACGAAGTCATGGCATCGGCCAAAGGCGTGGAAGTGGAATTGATCTGGAAGGATCGCAACCCGGTGATGTCGTCTACACACCTCTCTCTCACCCCGACGGCGACCTTCGAGGATTGCCGGCCTCTCGACGTGCTGTGCATTCCGGGCGGGGGTGGGGTCAACGCGCTGCTGGAGGACCAGACGGTCCTTGATTTCGTGCGGCATCGCGCTGCGCAGGCGCGCTACATAACCTCGGTGTGCAGCGGCGCCCTGGTGCTCGGCGCGGCCGGGCTGCTGAAGGGCAAGCGCGCGACGACGCACTGGTATGCGCATGATTTCCTTGAAGAGTTCGGGGCGATCCCGGTCGATGAGCGTATCGTCGAGGACGGCAAGCTCATCACCGCCGGCGGCGTCACTTCCGGGATCGATTTCGGGCTGGCGCTGGTCGCAAGGCTGCTTGGACAGGAGGAGGCCGAGATCGTGCAGCTCTCGCTCGAATATGCCCCGGCTCCGCCTTTCCGGTCGGGCACGCCCGCCGAGGCTTCGCCTGCCGTGCTGGTGCAAGCAAAGGAGCGGCTCGCGGGCTCAAGGCGGGTTCGCGAGCAAATGTTCGCGCGCTGGCGCGAGGCTCGCGCGGCCGCTGCGCCGGCGCGCAGCCACGGCTGAAGCGGCAGGGCCGAAGGCGCATATCTCTGGCCCTTCGGCCCCGCAGTGTTTTCATTGTTGACACGTCCCTTCGTCTGTGCAGAAATTGGTTGGACCATTGAACCACTTGGGTTTCTGCTGGCGTGACCGAATTCAGCCTTCCGCCGATCCACACAACAGCCCGCGACGATGCGGTGCTGAAGGCGTTGGCCGGTTTCGTCATGCGCGAAAAGCTGGAACCCGGTGAGAGGCTGCCGACCGAACGCATCCTCGCTGAGCGCTTGAAAGTCAGCCGCAACACGGTTCGCGAGGCGCTGACGCGCTGGGAAGGGCTTGGTCTGGTCGAGCGCCGGCAAGGCTCGGGCACCTATCTCAAGGCTGCCGTTTCACTCGACATGCTGCACATGCCGCTGACGCTCGCCGGCGGCAATGATTTCACCGGCCTGATGCGCACGCTGGAGATCCGCCGCGCGCTGGAAGCCGAAGCCGCCGCCCTTTGCGCCATTCGCGCCGACAAGGACGACCTCGCCGAGATCGAGCGCAAGCTCGACATCATGGAGGAAGAGTTTCTCAACCGGGCCGGCATGTCGTCGGAAGAGGATTGGGAATTCCATCAGGCGATCTATCGCGCCTGCGGCAACCCGCTGTTCGAGCAGATCATCGCGGCCATGCACGAGCTGTTCCACCGCTTCTGGGAACATCCGCTTGGCGTGCGCGATTTCGGCCACGCCAGCTTTCCCTACCATCGCACCATGTTCGACTGCATCGCCGCGCACGACCCGGAAGGCGCCCGGGCCGAGGCGCTGAAGCTGATCGCCACCGTCGAAGACGATCTGAAGCGCGGTGCCGCCAACCTCAAACTTTCGGACCGCACATGAACGAGCACAGCTTCGACCCAGGCATTTCCGGCAGCGACTATCTCGCCGAGGCGGCAACACTGCTGGCGCATGACGATCCGTTTCCGGGCAATGCCGTGGTGCCGCCGATCTACCAGACTTCGCTGTTCACCTTCGCCAGCTATGCCGACATGGCCGACACCTTTGCCGGCCGCAGGAAACAGCCGATCTATTCGCGCGGCGACAATCCGACGGTGATGGAATTCGAGTCACGCGTCGCAGCCCTTGAAGGTGCGGAAGCCGCACGCGGCTTCTCCAGTGGCATGGCGGCGATCAGCGCCACGCTGCTTGCCTTCGTCGGTGCCGGCGAGCGCATCGTTGCGGTGCGCAACTGCTATGGCGATGCCTATCGCCTGTTCGAGCGGCTGTTCCCGCGGCTCCACATCAAGGTCGACTATGTCGACGGTTCCGATCCGGATGCGGTCGCGGCGGCACTGCCAGGCGCCAAGCTGCTTTATCTGGAAAGCCCGACCTCGATGATGTTCGAGCTGCAGGACCTCGAACATCTGACGCGGCTGGCGAAAGAGCAAGGCATCGTCACCACCATCGACAATTCCTGGGCGACGCCGGTGTTCCAGAAGCCGATCCTGCACGGCGTCGATCTGGTGCTGCATTCGGCCTCGAAATATCTCGGCGGCCACAGCGACACCGTCGCCGGCGTCGTGGCAGGCTCGGCCGCCCACATCAAGCACATCAACGAGCAGACCTATTCGCAGCTCGGCGCCAAGCTGTCGCCCTTCGAAGGCTGGCTGCTGCTGCGCGGCCTGCGCACGCTGCCGCTCAGGCTGCCGCATCACATGAAGAGCGGGCTCACCATCGCCGAGCGGCTGAAGGCGCATGACAAGGTCGAGCGGGTCAACCACCCCGCCTATTCCAACCATCCCGGCAAGAAGACGCTTGCCGGCTATGCCGGGCTGTTCTCCTTCGAGGTGACGGAGGATGTCGACATTCCCGCCTTCGTCGATGCGCTGAAGTTCTTCCGCATCGGCGTCAGCTGGGGTGGCCATGAAAGCCTGGTCGTGCCGGCAAAGGCCTCGCTCGAGCAGACGCCGGGTCTCAATTCGATGGCGCGCTTCGGCGTCAGCCCCCGAACCATCCGCTTCAATGTCGGATTGGAAAGCGTCGAAGACCTCTGGGCCGACATCGGCCAGGCCTTCGACAAAGCAAAAAAATAACTAGGTTCAAAATGGGAGTTCTGAACATGAAGAGACTGAGCATTCTGCTTGCTACCGCGGCCGGCCTGGCGATGTCCGGCAGCGCCGCGCTGGCCGACACCACCCTCAAGCTGGTCGAGGTCATCACCAGCCCGCAGCGCACCGAATTTCTGAAGAAGCAGATCGCCGAGTTCGAGGCCGCCAATGCGGGCGTCAAGGTCGAGGTGGTCTCGCTGCCCTGGGGCCAGGCGTTCGAAAAATTCCTCACCATGGTTCAGGCCGGCGACACACCGGATATCGTCGAGATGCCGGAGCGCTGGATGGGCCTCTACGCCACCAACGGCCAGCTTGAGGACCTCGGTCCGTTCATGGCCAAGTGGGACGACGCCAAGACGCTGGGTGACCGCGCCAAGCAGTTCGGCTCGACCGTCAACAACACCCAGTTCATGATCCCTTACGGCTACTATGTGAATGCGCTGTTCTGGAACAAGAAGCTGTTCAAGGAAGCCGGACTCGACGGCCCGCCGGCGACGCTCGACGACTTCATTGCCGATTCAAAGAAGATCTCCGCCATTCCGGGCAAGTACGGCTATTGCCTGCGCGGCGGCCCGGGCGCCTTCAACGGCATGCACATGTTCATGAACATCGCCGCTGGCAAAGGCGGTTACTTCAACGAGGACGGCACCTCGACCATCAACGAGGAAGGCTCGGTCAAGGGCCTGCAGATGCTGGCCGACATGTACAAGGACGGGCTGGCGCCAAAGGATGCGGTGAGCTGGGGCTTTAACGAAACGGTCACCGGTTTCTATTCCGGCACCTGCGCCATGCTCAACCAGGATCCGGATGCGCTGATCGGCATTGCCGACAAGATGAGCGCCGACGACTTTGCCGTGGCACCGCTGCCTGTGGGACCAAGCGGCAAGTCCTACCCGACGCTGGGCTATGCCGGCTGGGCGATGTTTGCCAATTCGCAGCACAAGGACGATGCCTGGAAGCTGATGGCGACGCTGTTGTCGCCGAAGGACAATCTGGAATGGGCCAAGGAAGTCGGTGTTGTGCCGATCCACAATGGCGCCGACCAGGACGCCCATTTCAAGACCGAGCAGTTCAAGGGCTGGTTCACCGAGCTCAGCGACACCTCCAAATATGAAATGGTGACGCCGCCGACGCATCTCGAAAACCTCGGTAACTTCGTCGACCAGGTGGCGATCAAGAACTTCCAGGAAGTGCTGCTCGGCCAGAAGTCGGCCAAGGACGTTGCCGATCAATGGGCTGCGTTCCTGACCAAGGAACAGCAGGACTGGTTGGCCAAGAACAAGAAGTAGGCGCTGCCTTCCTCTTCCTTCTCCCCGTCTATGGGGAGAAGGTGGCCCGCAAGGGCCGGATGAGGGGCAGCGCGAGCACCCCAAGGCTAGCGCTGCCCCTCATCTGCCTGCCCGTCCTCCGCAGCAGCTGTGCTGCAGCTACGGAGGGTGGCCCGGCATCTGTTCTCCAATGAACGGCGACGACGCTTGTCGCCAATCCGCTCCTCCAGGAGACGATCCAGAAGCCAATGACCTACGCCGTACCAGAAATACGATCCGCAGGCCGGCCGCGAAAGAAGCGGCTGACGCATGCCGCCATCGAGCCCTGGTTGTATCTCTCGCCGGCGATCGTGCTTCTGGTGATAGTGCTGCTGGTGCCGCTGATCATCGGCATCAGCTATTCGTTCCGGAAGTTCTCCGCCTTCAAATCCGAATATGTCGGCCTCGGCCAATATGAGGCGATGCTGACCGACCAGGTGCTGGGGCAGGCGTTGGTCAACACGTTGTGGTGGACGGTGGCTAGCCTGTTCTTCCAGTTTTTCCTTGGCCTCGGTCTCGCGCTGCTGCTCGACAAGCCGTTTGTCGGCCGCAAGTTCGTGCAGGCGGTGGTGTTCCTGCCATGGGCGGTGCCGTCCTTCCTGTCGGGCCTGACCTGGGCCTGGCTGTTCAATCCGATCATCGGCCCGCTGCCGCATTGGCTGTTTGCGCTTGGGCTGAAGGCCGAACCGACCAATGTGCTGTCCGATCCGGCGACCGCCATGTGGGGGCCGATCATTGCCAACATCTGGTTCGGCATTCCGTTCTTCGCCATCACGCTGCTGGCGGCGCTGAAATCGATCCCATCGGAGCTGCATGAGGCCGCGGCAATAGACGGCGCCTCGCCCTGGCAGCGCTTCACCAAAGTGACGCTGCCGTTCCTGGCGCCGACCATCGTCATCACCGTCATGCTGCGCACGATCTGGATCGCCACCTTCGCCGATCTGATCTTCGTCATGACCGAGGGCGGGCCGGCGGGCTCGACCAGCACCGTGCCAGTCTACATCTATGTCAGCGCCTTCAAGTCGCTGGACAAGGGCTATGCCTCGGCAGTCGCGGTGCTGCTGCTGGTGCTGCTCATCGCTTATGCGATCGCGCTGATCGCCATCCGCCGCTTGCTTGTGAGGCACGTCTGATGATCGCCGGACGCTCCACCTCCTCACGCATTTTCAGCGGCATCGGCCTCTACGCCGCGATTGCCGCCTATATGATTTTTGCTTTGTTCCCGATCTATTGGACGCTGAAGATCTCGGTGACGCCGGAACGGCTGCTTTACTCCGAAGGCATCACGCTGTGGCCATCACAGACGACGTTCCGCAACTTCATCACGGTGCTCGAAGCATCTGACTTTCCACGCTATTTCCTCAACAGCGTCATCGTCTCGGTGTCGACCGCAGCGCTGGTGACGGTCATCGCCACGCTCGCCGGCTATGCAATGTCGCGCTTCACTTTTCGCGGCAAGGCGACGCTGGCGATCATGCTTTTGCTCACCCAGACCTTCCCGCTGGTGATGGTTATCCCGCCGATCTACCGCGTCATGGGCGAGCTTGGCCTGACCAACAGCCTGGTCGGCCTGATCATCATCTACACCGCCTTCAACACCGCCTTCGCCACCTTCCTGATGCAGTCCTTCTTCGACGGCATTCCGAAGGATCTGGAGGAGGCGGCGATGATCGACGGCTGCACGCGCGCGCAGGCGATGCGCAAGGTGATCGTGCCGCTGACGCTGCCCGGCATGGGCGCCACGCTCGGCTTCGTCTTCACCGCCGCCTGGAGCGAATTGCTGTTTGCGCTGATGCTGATCTCCAGCGACGACCAGAAGACCTTTGCCGTAGGCCTGCTCACCTATATCGGCAAGTTCGCCGTCGACTGGGGGCAGATGATGGCGGCGTCGATCCTGGCGCTGATCCCGGTCTGCATCTTCTTCGCCTTCCTGCAACGCTATCTCGTCACCGGCCTCACCGCCGGCGCGGTCAAAGGATAATCGATGGCTTCCGTCACGCTGCAAAACGTCGAGAAGGATTACGGGTCGCTGCGCATCCTGCACGGCGTCGACCTCGAGATCGCCGATGGCGAGTTCGTCGTGCTGGTCGGCCCGTCCGGCTGCGGCAAGTCGACCTTGCTCCGCATGATCGCCGGGCTGGAAGAGGTGTCCGGCGGCGAGATCCGCATCGGCGAGCGGCTGGTCAACGATGTCGCGCCGAAGGACCGCGACATCGCCATGGTGTTCCAGTCCTACGCGCTCTATCCGCATATGGATGTGTCGTCGAATATGGGCTTCAGCCTGCTCTTGAAGAAGGCGGAGAAGACGACGATCGACGGCAGGGTAGGGGCAGCAGCCAAGCGGCTCGGCCTTGACAGTTTTCTCGGACGCCTGCCGCGCCAGCTCTCCGGCGGCCAGCGCCAGCGCGTCGCCATGGGGCGCGCTATTGTGCGCGATCCCAAAGTGTTTCTGTTCGACGAACCGCTCAGCAATCTCGACGCCAAACTGCGCGTCCATATGCGCGCCGAGATCAAGGCGCTGCACCAGCAGCTGAAGACCACTTCGGTCTATGTCACGCATGACCAGATCGAAGCCATGACCATGGCCGACCGCATCGTCGTCATGCATGACGGCTACGTGCAGCAGGTCGGCCATCCGCTCGAACTATACGACCGGCCGGTCAACACCTTCGTCGCCGGTTTCATCGGCTCGCCCGGCATGAATTTTCTGCCGGCGACGGTCGCCAAGGGCGGCAAGGTGGATGCAGTGCTGGCCGACGGCCAGAAGCTGCGGTTGCCGGATGGGTTGCCCCTGACGGACGGCGACGCACTGACCGTTGGACTGCGGCCGGAGCACATCCAGCTCGCCGACGATGGTCCGCTCAAGGCAGAGGTCGAGGTGGTCGAGCCGCTCGGCCTGTCGACGCAGTTCTATGTCCGGTTCGCGGAGCAGCAGGTCTGCGTCTTCGTCATGGGGCGCAGCACTGTCCGGCCGGGCGACACGGTGCGGCTGTCGGCCGATCCCGCGGCGCTGCATCTGTTCGATCCCGTCAGCGGCAACCGCATCGGCTGAGGGTGGCCGTCAGTCTTAGCGGTGGTTGCCCAGGCTGGCATACATACCCGTGGTGCGGAACTGCGTCGGGTTGATGCCGTAAAGCCGGCGGAAGACTTTTGAGAAATAGTTGGCGTCCTCGAAGCCGCACAGAATGGCGACTTCCTTGACCGGCAGGAAGTCGGCCTTGGTTAGAAGCTTCGCTGCCCGCTGCAGCCGCTGCTGCAGCACGAATTCGGCCGGCGGGATGCCTTCGCTCTCGGCAAAACAGCGCGAGAAATGCGCGCGGCTGAGGCCGCTGATCTGCACGAGCTCGGCCACCGGCAGGGGCTTGTCGAGATTGGCATTGATGTGGTCGATCACCGGCTGCATGGCGCTCTGCTTCTCGGTGAAGGCGTGCGAGCCGAAGACGTCGTCGTAGAGCGCCATCGCCGCCTCATAGGCGATTGCCGAAGCAGCGCCGGGCGAAGCGGCGCCGTTGATGAGGCGCAGGCTGCAATCAGCGAGATGATCGATCGTCTCCGGCTGCAGCCGGAACACCGGACCGGAGACGCTGAGAATGGATTTGTGGATGCGCAGCGCCTCCTCGCCATTCATCGAGATCCAGAAATATTCCCAGCGGTCGCCCTTCTCCAGCCAGTAGCGATGGTTGTGCGGCACCAGCACCAGCAGCGTGTCGTTGGCCTGCAGGCGGTAGTTGCGGTTTTCGTAGCGCAGCTGGCCCGTACCGCTGATCGTATGCTGCAGCACCGTGAACGGTGTCTGGCCGCGCTTGCGCCCATCCCAGTCGTAGGTCACGCCTTCGCGCACCTCATAGCCGGTGCTGGTCGGCATGGCATGCAGGCGCTGGCGGCCGCGCGGCAGCGAGATGGGGCGCATCAACTGTCCGTTGGCGATCAGATCACGCAGCACAAAATTACCCTCGAAAGCATAATCGTTCTCTGGCCGCGCCCTGGAATAACGGCATAATCCAAATCCTGAGAACGCGAAAGACCCGCGGTCGAGGAGCGGGCGGGGAGGAGAAAGAGCCGGAATTCCGGCTCGAATGGCATGCGTGCCTTGGCGCGCCGCCATATGCTCCTCCTTTGCTCCTTGCCAGGCATTCGATTGGATCGAGGTGACGGTGATGAGTTTCAAAATCGCTATTATCGGTGCCGGCAGCGTCGGCTTCACCAAGAAGCTGTTCACCGACATTTTGTGCGTTCCGGAATTCGCCGACATCGAATTCGCGCTGACCGATCTCAGCGAGCACAATCTCGGGATGATCAAGGCGATCCTCGACCGCATCGTCGAGGCCAACAAACTGCCGACAAAAGTCACCGCGACCACCGACCGCCGCAAGGCGCTGGAAGGCGCGCGGTACGTCATCAGCTGCGTACGTGTCGGCGGGCTCGAAGCCTATGCCGACGATATCCGCATTCCCTTGAAATATGGCATCGACCAGTGCGTCGGCGACACGATCTGCGCTGGCGGCATCCTCTATGGCCAGCGCAACATTCCGGTCATTCTCGACTTCTGCAAAGACATCCGCGAACTCGCCGAGCCCGGCGCCAAATTCCTGAACTATGCCAACCCGATGGCGATGAACACCTGGGCGGCGATCGAATATGGCAAGGTCGACACGGTCGGCCTCTGCCACGGCGTCCAGCATGGCGCCGAACAGATCGCCGAGGTGCTCGGCGCCAAATCGCATGGCGAACTCGACTATGTCTGCTCCGGCATCAACCACCAGACCTGGTTCATCGACCTGCGGCTCAACGGCCGCAGAATAGGCAAGGACGAGCTGGTCGCCGCCTTCGAGGCGCACCCGGTCTTTTCGCAACAGGAGAAGCTGCGGATCGATGTCCTGAAACGCTTCGGCGTCTATTCCACAGAAAGCAACGGGCATCTCTCGGAATATCTGCCCTGGTATCGCAAGCGGCCGGACGAAATCACCCGCTGGATCGACATGTCCGACTGGATCCATGGCGAGACCGGCGGCTATCTCCGCTACTCCACCGAAACGCGCAACTGGTTCGAGACGGAGTATCCGCAGTTTCTCGAGGCAGCGTCGAAGCCGCTCGATCCGGCCAAGCGCTCCAACGAGCATGCCAGCCACATTCTCGAAGCGCTGGAGACCAACCGCGTCTATCGCGGTCACTTCAACGTCAAGAACACCGGCATCATCACCAACCTGCCGCAGGACGCCATCATCGAGTCGCCCGGCTTCGTCGATCGCTTCGGCATCAACATGGCCTCCGGCATCACGCTGCCGGAAGCGTGCGCGGCCACCTGCATGGCCTCGATCAACGTCCAGCGCATGTCGGTGCACGCCGCTATCACGGGCGACATCGACCTGTTGAAGCTCGCCGTGCTGCACGATCCGCTGGTGGGTGCCGTGTCGACGCCGGAAGAGGTCTGGCAGATGGTCGACGAGATGGTCGTCGCCCAGGCGCGCTGGCTGCCGCAATATGCCGATGCCGTTCCGGAGGCGAAGGAGCGGCTTTCCAAGTCGAAGGTGAAGACCCGCGACTGGGCGGGAGCGGCGCGGCGCAACGTGCGCTCGATCGAGGAATTGCGCGCCGAAAAGACGGCGCTGAAACAGGCCGGCTGAGACTGTTTTCAGGCGGACCGCGGGAGGCCGGTTCGCCTATCAGCCGTCGTGAAGAGATGCGGGCAAGCAGAAGACGTCGAAACATCTGGGAGGACACGATGAGGAACTTTCGTGGAATTGGCATTCTCGCCGGGCGAAGAATTGGCATTCTCGCCGGCCTTGCGCTGAGCGCATCGGCATTGGCGCTCAGCAGCGCATACGCATCCGAGCCGACCACGCCGCCGGCGCCGGCGCAGTTTCCCGCCGAGGGCAAGATCAAATACGTCGCCCGCGATTCCATCCTGGAGTTCAAGGCGCTGCCCGAATATCACGAGCCCGACTGGGTCACCGAGAAATACGTCAAGACCGGCAAGCTGCCGCCGGTCAAGGACCGCCTGCCGAAGGAGCCGCTGGTGTTCAAGACCGGCAACATGCCGGACGGTATCGGCGTCTATGGCGACACCATGCGCCACGTCATTGGCGGCCGGCCGGAAGGCTGGAACTATGGCGCCGGCCAGACCCAAGGCTGGGGCGGCATCGACATCGGCCTTTCCGAATGCCTGACGCGCACCGCGCCATTATTCCAGGTCGAGGCCAAGGACACCGAGCCGCTGCCGAACCTCGCCAGGAGCTGGGAGTGGTCGAAGGACGGCCACAAGCTGACCATGCATCTGGTCGAAGGCGCCAAATGGTCTGATGGCGTCGCCTTCAATGCCGACGACGTCATGTTCTATTGGGACGACGAGGTCGTCGATCCCAATGTCTCGCCGTTGAACGGCGCCACAGCGGAAACCTTCGGCGTCGGCACGACGTTGAAGAAGATCGACGACTACACCGTCGAGTGGACGTTCAAGGACGCTTTCCCGAAGCAGTATCTCTATGCCATGGCCTACGGCACCTTCTGCCCAGGCCCGGCGCATATTCTCAAGCCGCAGCATCCGAAATACTCGAAGAACACCTACGAGCAGTTCAAGAACGCCTTCCCGCCGGAATATATGAACATACCGGTTATGGGCGCCTGGGTGCCGGTGGAGTACAGGCCCGACGACATCATCGTCATGCGTCGCAATCCCTACTACTGGAAGGTCGACGAGAAGGGCAATCAGCTGCCTTACCTCAACGAACTGCACTACAAGCTGTCGACCTGGGCAGATCGCGACGTCCAGGCTGTGGCGGGCGCCGCCGACTTCTCCAACCTCGAGCAGCCGGAGAATTTCGTCGCTTCGCTGAAGCGGGCGGCGGACAAGGACGCGCCGGCCCGGCTGGCCTTCGGCCCGCGCCTGATCGGCTACAATCTGCGCATGAATTTCTCGGCCAATGGCTGGGGGAATCCCGACGAACGCGGCCAGGCAATCCGCGAGCTCAACCGCAATGAGGACTTCCGCAAGGGCATCACCATGGCGCTCGACCGCAAGGCGCTCGGCGACTCGCTGGTCAAGGGTCCGTTCACCGCCATCTATGCCGGCGGCCTGTCGTCAGGCACCAGCTTCTACGACCGCGCTTCGACCGTCTATTACCCCTTCGATCTCGAAGGCGCCAAGGCGGAGCTCGCCAAGGCCGGCCTCAAGGATACGGACGGCGACGGTATCGTGAACTTTCCAGCCGGCACCGCCGGCGGCAAGGATGTCGAGATCGTGATGCTGGTCAACAACGATTACACCACCGACAAGAGCCTGGCGGAAGGCGTCGTCGGCCAGATGGAAAAGCTCGGCATTCGCGTCGTGCTCAACGGCCTCAACGGCACCCAGCGCGATGCAACGCAATATTCCGGCCGCTTCGACTGGCTGATCCGGCGCAACGAGCAGGAGCTGACCTCCGTCGTGCAGAATACTGTGCAGCTCGCCCCCGTCGGCCCGAAGACCAGTTGGGATCACCGCGCGCCGGAAAGCGGCCAGGTCGACCTGATGCCTTTCGAAAAGGATCTCGTCGACATCGTCAACAAGTTCGTCTCCTCGTCAGACAATGATGAGCGCGCCAACCTGATGAAGACGTTCCAGAAGATCTCGACGGAGCATGTCTACAATATCGGGCTGACCGAATATCCCGGCGCCTTGATCGTCAACAAGCGCTTTTCCAACATCCCGCAGGGAACGCCGATCTTCATGTTCAACTGGGCCGAGGATTCGATCATCCGCGAGCGGGTCTTCGTCGCCGCCGACAAGCAGCAGAAATACGAACTCTTTCCCGAGCAGCTTCCCGGCAAGCCCGGCGACAAGGGTACGTCGAACTGAGTTACCTCCCCTGGCTGACGCCCGGCCGCGCTGCACGCGCGGCCGGGACGGAGTAAGGTCAGCTGCAACAGATTAGATCCAAGGAGGAGAAACGGTCCGATGCTGCGATTCCTGGCCATGCGCATAGCATCGGCGGTGCCGGTTATGGTGATCCTGAGCCTGGTCACCTTCGCCATCATCCAGGCGCCGCCGGGAGATTATGCCGACTATATCCGCTCGCAGCTCATCAACCAGGGCGGCGCCTCGTTTGCCGAAGCCGACGCGCAGGCGCAGGCCTACCGTGTCGAGCATGGCCTCGATAGGTCGCTGCCGGTCCAGTACCTGAACTGGGTCGCCGGCATCGTCACCCGCGGCGATTTCGGCCACAGCCTCTACTACAACAAGCCGGTCGCCGACGTGGTCGGAGAACGCTTGCCGCGCACTTTACTGCTGGCGCTGGTCTGCCATCTGCTTGCCTCGGTGCTCGGTATCACCTTTGGTATCTGGGCGGCGACAAGGCAATACACCTGGATCGACTCGACGCTGTCGGCGATCTCCTTCCTCGGCATGACGGTGCCGCGCTTCCTGATGGCGCTGATCATCGTCTATCTCATGGTCTTCCAGTTCAACGTGTCGGAGATCGGCAGCTTCTTCTCACCGCAATATGGCGGTGCGCCGTGGTCGTGGGCGAAGTTCGCCGACCTCGTCAAGCATGTCTGGCCGGTGGTGGCGATCGCCACCTTCGGCGGGCTCGCCTACAATATGCGCGTCATGCGCGGCAATCTGCTCGATACGCTCAACGCACAATATGTCGAGACGGCCAAGGCGAAGGGGCTTACCGGCGGCGCGGTCGTCATGCGCCATGCCGTGCCCAATGCGCTGCACCCGCTGATCATGTATCAGGGCGTGGTGCTGCCCTACATGCTGACCGGCGAGATCGAGACAGCGATCATCTTCGCGCTGCCGACGGTCGGGCCGGCCATTGTCGGCTCGATGGCGGTCGGCGACGTCTATGTTACAGCGACCTTCATGATGGTGCTGTCGGCGACGCTGATTGTCGGCAACATCATCGCCGACATGCTGCTCGCGCTGCTCGACCCGCGTGTGCGCCAGTTCGGGGAGAGCTAGATGCTGGCGCGTGACCCATCTCCGCCGCTGCCGCCGCCCGAAGCAACCGCGATTGCGAACCCGCGCGGCAATGAGAGTTATATGGCGCTGGTCTGGCGCCGCTTGCGGCGCTCCTGGACCGGCATGGCTGGACTGATCCTGGTCGTGCTTCTGGTGGTGATGGCGCTGTTTGCCGATTTCTTCGCGCCGATGGATCCGAAGGCGACCGATGTCGCTTTCGCCCCGCCGCAAGTGATGAGTTTTCACGACAGAGACGGTAATTTCGTGCTGCAGCCGCGGGTCTATGCGCTGGCGGATTCGGCAGACCTCGACCCGGTCACCTTTCAGCCGGTGGTCGGACCGGATTACGAGCATCCGCGCCTGCTCGGCTTCTTCGTCAAGGGAGCCGAGTACCGGCTGCTCGGGCTGATCCCCGCCAACCGGCATTTCTTCGCCTCGACCGATGGCCAGCCGGTGCATTTTCTCGGCACCGACAAGTTCGGCCGGGATGTGCTGTCGCGCGCCATACAGGGGTCGCGCGTCTCGCTGATGATCGCGCTGACCGTGGTCTTCATCATCACCGTCATCGGCACCACCGTCGGCATGGTCTCCGGCTATTTCGGCGGCCGCTTCGACGTCTGGGTGCAGCGCTTCGTCGAACTGGTGCTCGCCTTCCCGCAATTGCCGCTTTATCTCGCGCTGACGACGCTGATCCCGGTGACCGCGCCGACCAACGTCTTCCTCGCCTTCGTCATCATTGTCATGTCGGCGCTCGGCTGGGCGCAGATGTCGCGCGAGGTTCGCGGCAAGACGCTGGCGCTGGCGCGGATCGACTATGTGCGCGCCGCCATGGCGGTCGGCGCCACCGACATGCGCATCATCATGCAGCACATCTTTCCCAATGTGATGAGCCACGTCATCGTCGCCGTGACGATTGCGATCCCGACAGTGGTGCTGCTCGAAGCCTTTCTCGGCTTCCTCGGCTTTGCGGTGAAACCGCCGCTGATCTCGTGGGGGCTGATGCTGCAGGACACCGCGACCTATTCGGTCATCGGCACCTATCCCTGGATTCTCGCGCCGGTCGGCTTCGTGCTGATCACCGTCTTCGCCTTCAACGCGCTGGGCGACGGCCTGCGCGATGCCGTCGATCCCTATTGAGGTGGCCGGGATGACCGTCGCGCTTGCACAATCCTTCGCACCAGCCGTCCGGCTCGACCATGCCGGCCGCCACGACCAGCCGATCATCGATGCCCGCAACATCGAGGTCGCCTTCAAGGTCGAGCACGGCGTCGTCGAGGCGGTGAAGGATGTCTCGTTCCAGCTCTATCGCGGCGAGACGATCGCCATCGTCGGCGAGTCCGGTTCCGGCAAGTCGGTGACGGCGCGCACCGTCATGGGACTGCTGTCGAAGCGGGCCACCGTGTCGCCGAAATCGAGCGTCGACTATTGCGGGCAGGACATACTGAAATTCCCCGAAAGCGCCCGGCGCAAGCTGCGCGGCAACCGCATCTCGATGATCTTCCAGGAGCCGATGAGCTCGCTCAACCCGATCTACACGGTCGGCAGCCAGATCGTCGAGGCGATCAGGGTGCACAACAAGATGAGTCGCAAGCAAGCCTGGGCGCGGGCGCTCGAGCTTTTGCGGCATGTCCAGATCCCCGAGCCGGAAGCGCGCATCAAGCAGTATCCGCACCAGCTCTCCGGCGGCCAGCGCCAGCGCGTGATGATCGCCATGGCGCTCGCCAATGACCCCGATGTGCTGATTGCCGACGAGCCGACGACGGCGCTCGACGTCACCGTGCAGGCGCAGATCCTCAACCTGATCCGCAACCTGCAGAAAGAGCTCAGGATGGCGGTCATCCTGATCACCCACGACCTCACCGTGGTGCGGAAATTCTCCGACTATGTCTATGTCATGCAGCATGGCGAGATGTGCGAGCACAATGTCACCGAGCGGCTGTTCGCCGATCCGCAGCATCCCTATACAAAGCGGCTGCTCGCTTCCGAGCCGCACGGCCGGCCGCAGCCGCTGCCGGAAAACAGCGGCACCATTCTCGAGGCCCGCGACATGCGCGTCTGCTTCATGCTGCGCCATGGCTCGTTCCTGAAGCCGGACTGGCGCGAGCTCGTCGCCGTCGACGATCTCGGCCTGAAACTTTGCCGTCACGAAACGCTGGGGCTGGTTGGCGAATCCGGCTCCGGCAAGACCACGTTCGGCCTCGCCTTGCTCAAGCTCACTGAGGCCAAGCGTGGCGAGATCAGCTTCGACGGCCAGCCGATCCAAGGCCTGTCGCGCGCCGAGATGCGGCCGCTGCGCTCGCGCATGCAGGTCGTCTTCCAGGATCCGTTCTCCTCGCTCAATCCGCGCATGACGATCGGCCAGATCATCGAGGAAGGGCTGGTCGTCAACAAATTGGGCGCGACGCGGCGCGAGCGTGTCGAGCGGGTGCGCGACGCCCTGGTCAGCGCCGGCATGCCCGGCGACATCCTTTCGCGCTTTCCGCACGAATTTTCCGGCGGTCAGCGGCAGCGCATCGCCATTGCGCGGGCCATCGCGCTGGAGCCTGAATTCATCCTGCTCGACGAGCCGACATCGGCGCTCGACCTTTCTGTGCAGGCGCAGATCATCGACCTGTTGCGCAAGCTGCAGGACGAGCGCGGCCTGAGCTATCTCTTCATTTCGCACGACCTCAAGGTGGTGCGCGCACTCTGCCACCGCGTCATCGTCATGCAGAACGGCAAGATCGTCGAACAGGGACCCGTCGACAAGGTCCTCACCCATCCCAAGACCGCCTACACCGAACGGCTCGTCAGGGCCGCCTTCGACGTGGCGTAGCAAAGTGCCGGAGGTTTAAAGTGGCAAGACATCCCAGGATCACCTTCATCGGCGCCGGCTCGACCGTGTTCATGAAGAACATTGTCGGCGACGTGCTGCAGCGACCGTCGCTGTCGGGTGCGACGATCGCGCTGATGGATATCAACCCGCAGCGGCTGGAAGAGAGCGCCATCGTCGTCAACAAGCTGATCGCGACGCTTGGCGTGAAGGCGAAGGCCGAGATCTATTCCGACCAGCGCAAGGCGCTCGCCGGCGCGGACTTCGTCGTCGTCGCCTTCCAGATCGGCGGCTATGAGCCGTGCACCGTCACCGATTTCGAGGTGCCGAAGAAATACGGCCTGCGCCAGACCATTGCCGACACGCTCGGCGTCGGCGGCATCATGCGCGGCCTCAGGACCGTGCCGCATTTGTGGAAGATTTGCGAGGACATGCTGGCTGTGTGCCCGCAGGCGATCATGCTGCAATATGTCAACCCGATGGCGATCAACACCTGGGCGATTTCGGAGAAATACCCTGAGATCAAACAGGTCGGCCTCTGCCATTCGGTGCAAGGCACGGCGATGGAGCTGGCGCATGATCTCGACATTCCCTACGAGGAAATCCGCTACCGCTCGGCCGGCATCAACCATATGGCCTTCTATCTCAAGTTCGAGCATCGCCAGGCGGACGGCAGCTACCGCAACCTCTATCCGGACCTTGTCCGCGCCTATCGCGAGGGCAGGGCGCCGAAGCCGGGCTGGAACCCGCGCTGCCCCAACAAGGTGCGCTACGAGATGCTGACGCGGCTCGGCTATTTCGTCACCGAAAGCTCCGAGCATTTCGCGGAGTACACGCCCTATTTCATCAAGGAAGGCCGTCCCGACCTGATCGAGAAATTCGGCATTCCGCTGGATGAATATCCCAAGCGCTGCATCGAGCAGATCGAGCGCTGGAAGGGACAGGCCGACGCCTATCGCTCGGCCGACCGCATCGAGGTCGAGCAGTCGAAGGAATACGCCTCCTCGATCATGAATTCGGTCTGGACCGGCGAGCCATCGGTGGTCTACGGCAATGTCCGCAACAATGGCTGCATCACTTCGCTGCCGGACAATTGCGCCGCCGAGGTGCCATGCCTGGTCGATGCCTCGGGCATCCAGCCGACCTTCATCGGCGAACTGCCGCCGCAGCTCACCGCGCTGATGCGCACCAACATCAACGTGCAGGAACTGACGGTGCAGGCGCTGATGACGGAAAACCGCGAGCACATCTACCACGCGGCGATGATGGACCCGCATACGGCGGCCGAACTCGATCTCGACCAGATCTGGTCGCTGGTCGATGAGCTGCTGGCGGCGCATGGCGACTGGCTGCCGGCCTGGGCGCGTGGAAGCGCCAAGGTCCGGGCAGCCTAAGGGTCACACCTCCGGCGGCGCGGGCAGCCGGTGGCGCAGCTCCTCGACCAGGACGCGCTCATTCTCCGAATAGTCGATCGGAACGACGACGAGATGGACGCCCCCGCCGATGAACGCCTGCTCAAGCGTCGGCTTGAGGTCGCCGATGACGCTGACCCTGGTGCCTTTGGCGCCATAGGCTTCGGCATAGCGGACGAAATCGGGGTTGCCGAAGGTCATGCCGAAATCGGGAAACTGGTCTACCGCCTGTTTCCAGCGGATCATGCCGAAAGCATTGTCCTCGATGATCAGCACGACGAGGTTGAGTTTCAGCCTGACGGCGGTTTCCAGTTCCTGGCTGTTCATCATGAAGCCGCCATCGCCGCAGATGGCCATGACGCGGCGGCCGGGATAGAGCATCGCGGCGGTCATCGCCGATGGCAGGCCGGCGCCCATCGTGGCCAGCGCATTGTCGAGCAGCAGCGTGTTGGCGACGCGGGTGCGGTAGTTGCGCGCGAACCAGATCTTGTACATGCCGTTGTCGAGCGCCAGGATGCCGTCGGCCGGCATCACGGCACGGATGTCATGGACCAGGCGCTGCGGCGTGAAGCGGTCCTCGGTGGCGCGCGCGGCAATGCGGCTCAAAATGCCTTCGCGCAGCGGCAGCAGCGCCTGCGCGTTGGGGATCTTGCCCTCGATGCGGTCGGCAAGCAGCCTCAGCGAAGCGCCGATGTCGCCGATCACCTCGGTCTGCGGGAAATAGACCTGCTCGACATTGGCCGGCTGGTAGCCGACATGGATCACCTTCGGTCCCTTGTCGCCCATGATGAAGGGTGGCTTCTCGATCGTGTCGTGGCCGATGGTGATGATGAGGTCGGCCTGCTCAATTGCTTCATGCACATAGTCGCGCTCGGACAGTGCTGCCGTCCCCATATAAAGTTCTGTGCCGCCGGGCACCGTGCCCTTGCCCATCTGCGTGGTGAAATAGGGGATGCCGGTTCTGATCACGAACTGGGCGAGGTCGGAGGTCGAGCGTGGCCGCGAGGCGGCAGCGCCCAGCATCGCCAGCGGACGCTGCGCCTTGATGATCATCTCAGCCGCACGGTCGAGCGCCAGCGGGCTGGCAAGCGGCAGCTCGACCGGGTGGGGCGGGATCAGCGCGACATCGTCGCATTCCTCGGCGGCGATGTCTTCGGGCAGTTCCAGATGCACCGGTCCCGGCCGTTCCTCCTCGGCAATGCGGAAAGCTTCGCGCACCACGGCGGGAATAGTTTTCGCCGAGATGATCTGGCGCGACAGTTTGGTCAGCGGCTTCATCGCAGCGACGATGTCGACGATCTGGAAGCGAGCCTGGCGCGACGACCGGATGCCCTTCTGCCCGGTGAGCATGATCATCGGCATGGCCCCAAGCAGCGCATAGGCAGCACCGGTGGTCAGGTTCAGGGCGCCGGGCCCGAGCGTGGTGATGCACACACCGGGCTTGCCGGTGAGCCTGCCATAGGTTGCGGCCATGAAGGCGGCTGCCTGCTCATGGCGGGTCAGGATAAGCTGGATCGAGGATTTGCGGATGGATTCGACGACGTCGAGGTTTTCTTCGCCTGGAATGCCGAAGATGCGATCGACGCCCTCATTCTCGAGGGCGGCAACAAGCAGATCAGAACCTTTGGCCACGAAGCGTCTCCTGAGCGAAGCGGGGCGAGCCCCGTCGGGATATGATTACACATAGTGCTGGCGAAGGCCTATCGCGAGACGCGGCGGCCGCCAACTTCGCTTTACCGTGACAGACCGTTCTGCTTCTCGCGGCCTGGGACGAGCGGGCAAACGGAAAAAAATTCCCTGGGGATGGCACTGGGGGGCCAATCCTTGCTTCTTGCGGCGGGCGCGAGCCTGTAAACCTAGGGTATGAAGTGGATCCGCCCGTCGTAAGAGGTGCCAGAACATGCCCAATCCAACCGTCGTCGGGTTTTCCGGCAATTTCACCCGGCCGTCCAAGACGCGCGGCTTCGTCGATCAGGTCGTCAGGGATATTGCGCGCCAGCATGGCCTGTCGGCCAGCACCTACGACATCGAGGACCTTGGCCCTTCGCTCGGGGCTGCCAAATGGGCACGCGATCTCGACGATCAGGCGCGGGCGATTTTCGACAGCGTCGTCAATGCCGATGTCCTGGTGGTGGGGTCGCCGACCTACAAGGGCAGCTACACCGGCCTGTTCAAGCACTTCTTCGACCTGTTCGATCCCGCATCCTTGCGCGGCAAGCCGGTGGTGCTGCTCGCGACAGGCGGCAACGACCGCCACGCACTGATCGTCGAACACCAGCTGCGGCCGCTGTTCGGCTTCTTCGAGGCGCTGACCTTGCCGACAGGGATCTACGCCACGGACAAGGATTTTTCCGACGGCGTGCTGCGGGCAGAACCCATCCTGAAGCGCGTCGAGCAGGTCGTCGGCGAAGCCGGGCTGGTGCTGGCCAGTCGCTCGGCTGCCAGTGTCGCTGCCGGATAGAGCGAGGTAGGCTGGTCGCCCAGACATAACGGCCCCGCGAGCGGAGCCGTTATGTCTAGCGAAAGGCGAGCTTACTTGCTGCCGCCGTGGGTTTTAACATTGCTGCAGAATTCCGGGTGGCCGTTGGCCGCGTTGGCATTCTTTGCCTCGTCTTCACAGGCCTTAATCATCGCCGTCTGATCGTCGGGCGTCAGCGCCTTCCAGGCCTTCACGAAGTCGTCCTCGCCGACCATCGTCTTCATGCTGCTGTCTGTGTAGAAGGGCTTCATCTTTTCCGGATTGTCGATAGCCGACGTTCCGGTCTCGCCGGCGGCAAGAGCCGAGCCGGCGACCATCGAGAGCGTCATTGCGCCAATGCAGATCATCTTGATGTTCATGTCAAATCCTCCGATTGGACCGTCGAAGCAACGATCATGGAGCAAACGGAAGGTTCGGATGAATGTTCCGGACTTCACACGAAAAATAGAATGATATCTCTGAGATATAGTTCAAAACAGTTTGAAACTTTCTCGGGTCTTTCTCGTAAGGCTCCATTGTTGGGACAGTTGGAATTAGGGCAGTTGGAACCGCCACGGCTGCCCAGCCATTATCCTCCAGCATGGAGGAACCGCGAAATGCCAAAGTACATCACGATCGGCTATGGCGACCGGGCTGGATATGATCGGACACCGCAGGATGTCAGGCAGGCGGCCCATGAACATGATTCATCGCTCAAGCAGCGCGGCGTGGTGATGGGTATTGCCGGGACACCGGTGCAAGTGCGCAATCCGGACGCCAGCGGTGTGGTTACCGAGACCGGGCCATACCTCTCGTCCGATCTGCCCATCGCCGGGTTTTCGATCATGGAAGCCAGCGATATGGACGAGGCAGTCGCGCTGGCTTCGAAATCGCCTTGTGCTGTGGCGCATGGGGTGATCGAGATCTGGCCGCTCGACGAGCGATAACTAGTTCCTGTCCGCCGGCTTTGACCGCATCCGCGAGACCGTCTCGCGCTCGGCGCGCTTGGAACGCAGCGGCGGCAGGCCGCGGTCGATCAGTTCCATGTCCTCCAGCACCATGTCGCCCATGCGCTTGAAGGCGATGTCGAGCGCGCCGGCGCGGTGGGCGGAGCGCAGGAAGCCGGGGATAGCGCGGACCGGGTGGTCTTGCGCCAGCGGCTCTTCAGGGAAGACGTCGCTGGCGGCGACGATGTGGCCGCTCTTCACCGCCGCCATCAGAGCGGGGAAGTCGACGACGCCGGCGCGGCTGAGCAGGATGAAGGCGGCGCCCTTGCGCATCGAGGCAAAGGCATCGGCGCCGAGAAAGCCCTGGTTCTCCGAGGTCACCGAAGCGACGACGAAGACGAAGTCGCTCGATGTCAGAACGTCGTCGAGCGAGGCCGGCTCGACGCCACTGTCGATGAGGATCGACGGCGGCAGCCAGGGATCGAAGACTTTGGTGCGGGTGCGAAAGCCCGACAGCAGCCGGTTGAGCGCGCGGCCGAGATCGCCGAAGCCGACAATGCCGACATCGGCGCCGGATAGAAGCCGCGCCGTCAGATTGCCGTCGCCTCCCCACAGCTCCTCGCCCTTGCGGAAGGCGAGGTCGGCATCGACGATGTTGCGGGCAAGGTTGAGCGCCATGGCAAGGCCAAGCTCGGCCACCGGCTCGGCGAAGACCAGGCCGGTGGTGACGACATGGATGCCGCGCGCAAACAACGTCTCATAGGGCATGTTGTTGATGAGGTTGGTCTCGACATTGAAGACGCAGCGCAGCGCCGTCATCTGCTCCAACGTCTCGGGAGATATCGGCGGCTGGCCGATGATGTAGCGGGCTTCTGCCAGCGCGTCGGCGGGCAGTTTGGCGACGCCATCGGCCGTCGTTTCGACAATGCGGTAATGCGCCTTGAGCCGCGCCAGCTGCAGCGGCGTGAAGATCAGCTCTAGCGTGCGTGGTTCCGGCGCGCTGATGACCAGCGGCAAGGCGTTGTTTGGCATGGCAATTCCTCCCAGCGCGATCCGCATCGCGCCACTCACAAATGAGGTCTTACCTTGGATTAAACGGTTCCATCAATGTCCGCTACGCCAGTTGTTCAGAACGGATAGTGCTGGTTCGGGTCCTCGATGGTCAGCCAGCGCAAATCGGTGAACTCGGCGATCGAGGCCTTGCCGCCGAAGCGGCCGTAGCCCGAACCCTTGACGCCGCCGAACGGCATCTGCGCCTCGTCGCCGACGGTCGGGCCGTTGATGTGGCAGATGCCGGCCTCGATGCGCGCGGCAACGGCCATGGCGCGTCTGATATCGCGGCTGAAGACGGCCGAGGACAGGCCGTATTCGGTGTCGTTGGCGACACGCACCGCTTCGTCCTCGCCGTTAACGCGGATCACCGGCTTGACCGGGCCGAAGGATTCTTCCGAATAAACGCGCATGGTTGGCGTGACATGGTCGAGCAGCGTCGCCTCGACCACGGTTCCGGTGCGCTTGCCGCCAGCCACCAGCCTGGCGCCCTTGGCGACGGCGTCGGCCACCAGTTCTTCCATCTTGTCGGCCGCCTGGCTGCTGATCAGCGAGCCGAGCACGACATGGCCGCGCGGGTCGCCGGCTGGCAATGCTGAGGCGCGGGCTGCCAGCTTGGCGACGAACTCGTTGGCGACCTTCTCGTCGACAACCAGGCGTTCGGTCGACATGCAGATCTGGCCCTGATGCATGTAGGCGCCGAAGGCAGCCGCATTGACCGCGGCGTCGATGTCGGCATCGTCGAGAACGACCAGCGGCGCCTTGCCGCCGAGTTCCAGCAGCGCCGGCTTCAAGTGCTTGCCGGCGAGTTCGGCGATGATCCGGCCGACCTTGGTCGAGCCGGTGAAGTTGACGCGCCTGACCGCGGGATGCGCGACCAGTGTCTCGACGATTGCCGCCGCATCCTTCGGATCGTTGGTGACGATATTGATGACGCCCTTGGGCAAGCCGGCCTCGACCAGCACCTGGCCGATCAGCCGGTGCGTGCCGGGGCACATCTCCGAAGCTTTCAGCACCACCGTGTTGCCGCAGGCGATCGGCATGGCGATGGCGCGGGTGCCGAGAATGACCGGCGCGTTCCACGGCGCAATGCCGAGGCAGACGCCTGCCGGCTGGCGGATCGCCATGGCCAGCGTGCCCGGCTTGTCGGAGGGGATGACCTCGCCCGAAATCTGCGTCGTCATGGCTGCTGCCTCGCGCAGCATCTTGGCGGCCAGCATGACGTTGAAGCCGGCCCATGGGCCGGTGGCGCCGGTCTCTTCCATCATCAGTTTGGTGAATTCGCCGACCTTGGAATCCATGACATCGGCTGCCTTGGAGAGCAAAGCGCGGCGCTCGCCAGGCCCGGTCTTCGACCAGGTGGCGAAGGCGGCGGCTGCGGCTTCGACCGCGGCGTTGGCATCGGCAACGCTGGCTGCTGCAGCGCGTGTCGCCAGCTTGCCGGTGAACGGGTCCATGCGCTCATAAGATGCAGCACCCGACGCATCCCTTTTGTCGCCGTCGATCAGAAGTCCGATGTCCATTGTTCTCTCCCTCGCTCGCTGCCGAGCATCGCAAAATTAGAAGCCGAGCACCTCGGCATTGATCGACGCTTCAAGCCCACCGTCAACCGGCACATTGGCGCCGTTGACCCAACGCGCGCCGTCCGAGCACAGGAACAGCACGACGGGCGCGATGTCGCCCGAGGTGCCGGCGCGGCCGACCCTGGCGATGTCGCTGTCGACACGGGCGTCACCCAGCACATTGCGGAACTGTTTCAGGATCGGCGTCTCGACCGGGCCGGGGCTGACCGCATTGACGCGGATGCCGCGGTTTTTGAACAGCTCCTGATGCGCGGCGCGCAACGTCCACAGCAGCAGCAGTTCCTTCGAGACGGGATAGCCTTCCTCGTCCTTCACCTGATGGTCGGCGACCACCTTGGCGACATCGGGAAAACCCTCGATGCCGACCATCGATGCCGCGCGGTTGAGATTGGCGCGCCAGCCATAGCCGGCGATCGAAGCGACGTTGACGATGGCGCCACCTTCGCGAAGTCTTGGCGCCAGCGCTTCGGAGAGTGCGCGCAGGCCGTAGAAGTTGACGGCCAGCGTCGACACCGCGCCGGTGTTGCCGGAGAGGCCGGCGACATTGCAGAGCGCATCCATGCGCTGCGGCAGACGCGAGACGAGGTCATCGACGCCGGCCTTGGACGAGATGTCCGCCTTGACAAAACTGCCGACCGGTGCGGCCGGCTCGCGCATATCGACGCCAATGACGTCGGCGCCAAACTGGCCGGCCAGCTCTGCCGTGCGGGCGCCGATGCCGGAGGCGACGCCGGTGACGAGAATGGTCTTGCCGAAAAGCATGGTCACGCTTTCTCCCGCTGTGCCGTGGATTGTTGCGTCGAAGGCGCCGTGTCGCCATCGACGGCGTCTGCCGGCAGCCGGACGCGATAGCCGACCGGCAGCAGCCGCAGGCCGAAGCGCTCTTCCAGCGTTCCCCACAGGCCGCGCGGCAGGAACAGCGAGAACAGCACGGCAGTGGCGCCAAGGCCGATGAGATACCAGACGCCGGTGCCGCCGAACCAGGTCTCGATGAGGAAGAACAGCAACGCACCAAGAATGGCGCCTTCGAAGGTGCCGATGCCGCCGACCAGCACCATGAAGATCATGTAGGCGGTCCACTGAACGCTGAAGTAGGTCTTTGGCTGGAAGGTGATCGAGGTCGCCAGCCACAGCGCGCCGGCCATGCCGATGCCGAAGGCGGCGAGCACGAACAAAAGCCGCTTGGTGCCGGTGACGCGCACACCGACCGAAGCCGCGGCCTCCTCATTGTCCCTGATGGCGCGGATCGCGGCCCCCGTGCTGCCGCGCAGCAGGCCAAACAGCATGGCAAGCAGCGCCGTCATCGCGGCCAGCGCCAGCCAGTAGATCGTCGCCCGCCTGACGCCCACGTCGTAGACATTGAGCGAGATCAGCGACGTGCCGGTTTCTCCCTGCACCAGCCGGTCGAGATTGACCAGCAGATGGGTGAGTGCTGCGATCACCCACATGCCGATGGCGAACTCGCCATTCCTGAGCCGCAGCATGAACAGCGACATTGGCCATGAGATCGCGCCGACGATGATCGCCGAGACGAACAGCGAGGCGAACGGGTTAAGGCCGGCATCGGCGAGGCGAATGGCGAAATAGGCACCGAGTCCGAAGAACACCTGCTGTCCGACAGAGACCAGACCGCCAAAGCCGGCCAGCGCATTCCACATTGCCGCCAGGATCACATAGATGAACAAGGCCGTCATGCGGTCGACCGCGCCGGCCGACAGGAAGTGCGGTGCAACCGCGAGCAGCGCGATGATGACGACGACCGCGATCGCCGAGATGCGCGAAGCGGGTGTGCCGCGCTCGATGACGGGGGAGGCGGCGCTCATGCCGGCTTCCTCACGGGCAGGCGCAGCAGGCCGCGCAGGCCGAGGCCGGAGGTGGAGAGCCGGATGAACAGCACGATCAGGAAGGCGACATGGCCGCCGATGAGAAAGCCTTGCGGATGGATCTGCGCGCCGAATGTCTGGGCAAGCGCCAGCACGATGCCGCCGATCAACGTGCCCCACAGCGAACCGGCGCCGCCGATCACGGCCGCCTCGAAGGCGAACAGCAGTTGCGGTGTGCCGGCATAGGGATCAAAGGTGGCGCGCATGCCAAGGAACGCGCCGGCAATGCCGACCGTGACCATGGCAATGGCAGCGGCAAGCGCATTGGCGCGGCGCGCATCGACACCGACGAGACCGGCGGTATCGGGATCTTCCGAAGTGGCGCGGATCGAGCGGCCAAGCCTGGTACGGGTGAGAAAGAGCTGCAGCCCGCCAAGCAAGATGACGGCGGCGGCGAACATGATGACGGCAAGCTTGCCGACATAGATGCTGCCCGGCCATTCCCAGGAATCGTAGGACAGGCTGCCGATATAGGGCGCCAGCGAACGCGTGTCGGCGCCGAACTGCTCGAACAGGAGATTGTCGATGACGATGGCGAGGCCGAAGGTGGTGAGGATCGGCAACAGCGCGCCGCCACGGGCGCTGCGCTCCAGCAGGAAGCGCTGCAGCGCCCAGCCGATCGCGGCCATCAGCGGCAGTACGATGAGCAGGCCGACGAAAGGCGAGATGTGGAACTGCGATGCGAGCCACCACAGCGAATAGGCCGAAAACACGGCAAGGCTGCCATGCGCCAGGTTGATGATGCGCATCACTGAAAACATGAAGGAGAGGCCGCAGGCGATCAGCGCGTAGTAGCCACCGAGAAGGATGCCTTGGACGATCTGGTTGCTCATGCGGGAACACTCGCAGCACTTTTCCGGTGCAGGCCGAAATAGGCCTTCGTCACCTCGTCGCGGGAAATGCCCTTGCTCGGGCCTTCCAGCGCAACGCGCCCTTCAAGCATGCAGATGACCTTGTCGGAGACAGATAGCGCGCGGTTGAGGTCCTGTTCGACCAGAATGATCGTCGTGCCGGAGCTGATCAGGCCCTGCAGCGAAGCGTAGACGCGGTCGACCACCAGCGGCGACAGGCCGAGCGATACCTCGTCGAGCAGCAGCAGTTCCGGGTTGCTCATCAGAGCACGGCCGATCGCCGTGGCCTGCTGCTCGCCGCCGGAGAGATGCCCGGTCTTGGCGTGGCGGCGCGGCTTCAGATTGGGAAACGTGTCGAGCACGCGTTCCACGCTCCAGTCGCCGGGACGGCCGGCGGTCTTGCCGAGCAGAAGGTTCTCCTCGACCGTCATCTGCACGAACAGTTTTCGTCCTTCCGGCACCAGCGCGACGCCCATGCCGACCCGCTTGTGCGACGGCACGCCGGTGATATCGGCGCCGTCCCAGAGCACGCGGCCGGCCGTCGGCTGATGCGCGCCGGCGATCGCCCGCAGCAACGTCGTCTTGCCGGCGCCGTTGGCGCCGACCAGCGCCAGCGTTTGGCCACGCTCGATGCTGAAGCTCACCCCGCGAACCGCCTGCAACAGGCCGTGGCGGACAACCAGGTTCTCAACTGCGAGCAGGCTCATTTCGGGCCTCCACCGAGATAGGCGCGCACGACTTCGGGGTCGGCCATCACCGCATTTGGCTCGCCATCGGCGATGATCTTTCCGGCATCCATGCAGATCAGTCGCTCGGCCACCTGCAGCAGGATGTGGACGATATGCTCGATCCAGACGATGCCGATCTTGCGCCGGCGCAATTCCTTGATGGTGTCGACAAGTTCGCTCGCCTCGCCATCGGTCAGGCCGCCGCCGATCTCGTCGAGCAGAAGCAGCGTCGGCCTCGCAGCGAGCGCGCGGGCCAGTTCCAGCCGCTTGCGGTCGAGCAGGCCGAGCGTCTCGGCGCGCCGGTTGGCGACGCCCAGCATGCCGCACAGTTTCAGCGACGCGAGCGCTTCCTCATAGGCTTCGTCGCGACCGAGCCCGGCGCCATGCGACGCGGCGACGAAGACGTTCTCGAAGGTGGTCATGCCGCTGAACGGTTTCGGCACCTGGTGCGTGCGCACCAGGCCGAGCCGGCAGCGTTGCGTTGCCGGCAGCGCCGTGACGTCGCCGCCCTTGAAAGCGACGGTGCCGGCGCTCGGCGGGAAGGCGCCTGACAATACGCTGAGCAGCGTCGTCTTGCCGGCGCCGTTCGGGCCGACAATGCCGACGGCCTCGTCTGCCGTCATGGCGAAGTCGATATCGTCGAGCACCACCAGCGCGCCGAAGCGTTTCTGGATGCCGGTGGCGGCGAGGATCGCCTGGTGTTGTGCGTGGGTCACGGGAGCGATCCTCGTCGGCGGTCCATCAGCCGTTGTAGGGCAGAAGCTTGGCTTCGATGGGAACTTGCGGGTCGGTGGCGTTCTCGGTGACGACATAGTCGAGCGGGAATTTGCTGCCTTCCTTGGCGGCGACCCACTGCGTGCCGATGATCGGGCCGGGCGAGACATTGGCGACTGGGCCGCTGGTGAAGTCGACCTTGCCGATCATGGTCTCGGTGTTGAGCGTGCTCAGCGCCTTGGCGACTGCTGCCTTGTCCTTGGCGTCGGTGCTCGCCTTCAGCGCCTCGAAGCCGGCGTCGAGCAGCGACATCGAGGCGCCGAGCTGCTGCGTCCATTGCTTGCCGCTCGATGCCTCGTAGCCGTCGGCCAGTTCAGCCCCCGACACACCGGTCAGCGGCGATTTGTAGGGGAAGGCCTTGTGCCAGTAAGCAGCGCTCGAAATCTTGTTGCCGAGATCGCCGAGCGCCTCGATGTCGGACGGGAACAGCCCGGTCTTGGCGACCTGGCAGATCTTGATCTGCTTGATCAGGCCCTGCTGCGCCGCCTGGCGCCAGAAGGCGGCGAAGTCCGGCGGGATCGGGAAGGAGTTGAAGATCTCGACGCCTTCCTGCTTGAACAGCGCGATCTGCGAGGAATAGTCGGTGGTGCCGGTCTCGTAGGCGCCGGGATCGACGATGGTAAAACCCTGCTTTGCCAGCAGCGGCGCCAGATGGGTGCGGATGGCGTTGCCGTCGGCATCGTTGGGGTACATGACGCCGACCTTCTTGTTGGTCTCGATCAGGTTCCATTGCGAGACATAGGTCCGGAAGAACTCGTCAACGCCGAAGCCGAAATGATAGGTCCATTTGAACGGCGAGGGTTCGCCGGGCTTGGCGCCGCGGCCGAAGTACCAGGCTTCCCACGGCATCACGGTGGACAGGCACGGCACCCCTGCCGCTTCGCAGGCATCGGCGACCGGGTTGATCACCTCGGGCGTCGAGACCGCCAGCATCAGGTCGACGGCCTGGTTGTTGATGAGGTCCTTGGCGAGCTGGCCAGCGCGGGATGGATCGGACTGCGTATCCTGGTCGAGGATCTCGACGCTGTATTTCTTGCCACCGATTTCGAGGCCGCCGGCGAGCGCCTTGCGAGCGAGATCGAGCACATAGCCGTCGGTCTGGCCGAAGCCTGCGAGCGGGCCGGTGCGCGGGCTGACGAAGCCGACCTTCAGTGTATCGGCGGCCTGCGCGAAGGCCTTGCCGCGGCCGAGCGCGAGTGCAGCAGTGCCGGCGAGCGATGTGGAGATGAACTGGCGCCGCGAGACGCCGGATTTGCTTGAGGTCATGTGATATTCCTCCCTTTCCTGGCGGTGCCCGGAGGCGACCGCCGGCCTGCTCAAAATCGGTGCCGCCCGTGGTTCAGATCGGATATCGCCCGGCTGGCTTTGACGCGGCAGTGGAACGCCGCCAATGCCGACGAAGCGGCACGATTTCGATCCTCCCATTGCCACAGTGCCCTAGGCATTTGGTTTGGTAAAATGATATTTTGCGGTGTTTTATTAACCGTAGGGTTAGGGGATTTGCGGCCAAAGGCTGCGCATTACCGCAGGTTTGCAGCGCCTGACCCCACGGCTGCATGGGTGCGGAAAGACTTGCCTCAGCCGTCGTGGCTGGCCGCTTCGCGAATGGTTTTCAGCAGCACGGCGAAGGCCGGCGAGGGGGCGGTGTCCGTACGCATCGTCAGCCCGACGGGGCCCTTGGTTTCTTCGGTGTTGACCGGCAGGGCGACGAAGACGCCGCTGGAGATTTCATTGGCGACGACGCCGGTGGAGATGATCCACACGGCATCGCTCTGGCGCAAGAAGGCACGGCCGAAGGAATCCGAGACGGTCTCGATTTCGGTCGCCGGCGCCGTCATGCCGTTGGTGATGAACAGGCGGTCGACAAACGGGCGGATGACCGATTCCCTTGTCGGCATCAGCACCGGGAACTCGTCGAGCCGGGCGAAGATGTCCTGACCCGGCTGCGCCAGCGGATGGCCGGCCCGCACCACGAACAGCACCTGTTCGGAATAGAGATGCTCAAAGAAGAAGCCGGTCATGTTTTCGGGCGCCGCAAGCCGACCGACGACGAGATCGAGCGCGCCGATGCGCAATTGTTCGAGCAGCACCGCATTCTCGCCGGTGACGATCTTGATCGCGGCGCCGGTGTTTTCCCTGAGGAACAGGTTCATGGCGCGTGGCATCACCTTGGCCGACACTGTCGGCAGCGCGCCGATGCGGATAGGATCGCGGTTGATGGCGCCATCTTGGCGCACGGAATCGACGCCGCGCTTCAAGGCGGTGATCGCGGTGCCGGCATGGCTCAGGAAGATTTCGCCGAGCCGCGTCACCCTTATGCCGCGGCCGTCGCGTTCGACGACCGCGATGCCCAGCGCCTCTTCCAGTTCGCGCAACGTCTTGGTTACCGCCGGCGGACTGACATGAAGAAAGTCGGCGGCTCTGGCCACGCTGCCTTGCCGCGCTACCTCAAGGAATGCCTGCAGGTGACGGAACCTTATGCGGCTTTCGGACATGGTTCTCGTAACCTCTCAGTTAATGAAACGGCGTAAAATATCATTTTACCAAACCAAATGCCTTGTGCAATGTGAACACGGAGGATCGAAATCGTGCCATTCGTCAACATTGGCGGCATCACGCTGCACCATCGCCTTTTCAAGGCGGGCGGCAACGGGCGGCCTGTCGTGTTCATCAATTCGCTCGGTACCGATTTTCGCATCTGGGACGAAGTGGTGTCTGAATTGAACGCTGACATGCCTTTGCTGGTTTACGACAAGCGCGGCCACGGGCTGTCAGACATTGGCGGCATTTCTTCGATCGACGATCATGTCGACGATCTCTCCGGCCTCATCGATCATTTCGGACTGACCGATGTCGTGCTCTGCGGCCTGTCGGTCGGCGGCCTGGTCGCGCAAGGGTTTTATGCGCGGCGTCCCGAACTCGTCGACGGCATGATCCTGTGCGACACGGCGCACAAGATCGGCACGGCCGACAGCTGGAACACCCGCATCGCAACGGTCGAAAGCAAAGGCATCCAGGCCGTTGCCGACGCCGTGCTCAAAATGTGGTTCACGCCGGCCTTCCACACCGAGCGTGTCGCAGAGCTCGATGGCTATTGGAACATGATGACCCGACAGGCCACCGCCGGTTACATCGGAACCTGCGCGGCAATCCGCGACGCCGACTTCACCGAGGTCGCGCAAGCCGTCGCGGTGCCCACGCTTTGCGTCGTCGGCGACCAGGACGGCTCGACGCCGCCGGACCTCGTCCGCTGGCTGGCCGACCTCATTCCCGGCGCGCGCTTCGAGATCATCCGCGATGCCGGCCACATTCCTTGCGTCGAGCAGCCCGGGGCGCTGGTCGCCCTGATCCGAGAATTTGTCGCCTCGCTTCCTCAGAGAAAGCAGATCCATGGATGAAGTGTCCAAGACCACGACCAGATACCGGACCGGCCTGTCTGTCAGGCGCTCGGTGCTCGGCGACCCGCATGTCGACCGCAGCGAGGATGCCATCACCGATTTCGACCGGCCGTTTCAGGAACTGATCACCGAGGCCGCCTGGGGCACGGTTTGGGCGCGGCCTGGCTTCAGCAGGCGCGAGCGCTCGATCGTGACGCTGGCGCTGCTCGCCGCGCTTGGCCATGATGAAGAGGTCGCCATGCATGTACGCGCCACCGCCAACACCGGGGCGTCGCGTGACGATATCTGCGAAGCGTTCCTGCATGTCGCGATCTATGCCGGCGTGCCGGCGGCCAACCGCGCCTTCAGGATCGCCAAGGAGGTGTTTTCGGAAATGGACGGAAGCAGGAATGGCCATGCCAGTTGATGCCGGCTCGAACCGCAGGCCCGAGACCGGCGCCTTCTTCCAGCGTGACCGCAGCTGGCATCCGCCGGCGCTGACGCCGGACTACAAGACGTCGGTGCTGCGCTCGCCGCAGAAGGCGCTGCTTGCCTTCGACAACACGGCGTCGGAAATCACCGGTCCAGTGTTTGGCCACGCCATGCTGGGTGAACTCGACGCCGACCTGATCCACAATTTCGCAAAGTCCGGCGAGAGCGCCATCGGCGAGCGCATCATCGTCTATGGGCGGGTGCTCGACGAGCGCGGCGTTGGTGTTCCCGGCGCGCTGCTCGA
The DNA here is from genome assembly GCA_900472295.1 of Hyphomicrobiales bacterium. Lineage (GTDB taxonomy): Bacteria > Pseudomonadota > Alphaproteobacteria > Rhizobiales > Rhizobiaceae > Mesorhizobium. The sequence goes on from UCIA01000009.1 coordinate 133,074, forward strand.
ATTCTGGCAGGCCAATGCCGGCGGTCGCTATCGCCACAAGAAGGACGGCTATCTCGCGCCGCTCGATCCGAATTTCGGCGGCTGCGGCCGCACCATCACCGACGCTGATGGCGGCTATGCCTTTCGCACGGTGAAGCCCGGTCCTTATCCCTGGCCGAATGGGCCGAACGATTGGCGGCCCTCGCACATCCATTTCTCGGTGTTCGGCCACGGCTTTGCGCAGCGGCTGATCACGCAGATGTATTTCGAGGGCGATCCGCTGATCTGGCGCTGCCCGATCGTCGGCGGCATCCGCGACAAGGCGGCAGTCGAAGCGTTGATTGCAGTGCTCGACATGCAGTCGACGGCGCCGATGGATGCGCTCGCCTACAAGTTCGATATCGTGCTGCGCGGACGGCGCTCGACGTTGTTCGAAAACCGGCCGGAGGGCAATTGATGGCGCAGGCGCTCACCCGGCTGAAGGAGAGCCCGTCGCAGACGGCAGGGCCTTATGTGCATATCGGGCTGACGCCGAATTTCGGTGGCATCGGCGGCGTCTACCCGACCGATCTCGGCTCGACGATGATCACCGACAAGACCAAGGGCGAGCGGATCGGCCTGCGCATACGCGTGCTCGACGGGACCGGCACGCCACTCAGGGACGCGCTGATCGAAATCTGGCAGGCGGATGCCAACGGGTTCTACAATTCGCCCACCGATTTGCGCGGCGACGCCGATCCGGATTTCCAGGGCTGGGGCCGCCAGCCGACCGATATGGAAACGGGCATTTGCACATTCCAGACGATCAAGCCGGGCCGCGTGCCGTTTGGCGACGGGCGGCTGATGGCGCCGCATATCAGCCTGTGGATCGTCGCGCGCGGCATCAATATCGGCCTCAACACACGGCTCTATTTCTCCGACGAGGCGAAGGCCAATGCCGAAGATCCGATCCTGGCTCGCATCGAGCACAAGGTGCGCGTGCCGACGCTGATCGCCGAGCGGCAAGGCGACAATTACATTTTCGATGTCCATCTCCAGGGGGAGAAGGAAACGGTCTTCTTCGACAGCTGATGCTCAGGAGACCTCGCGAATGACCGTATCGCCCTTCGACCATCCGCTGCTTTCCGGCCTGCTCGGCGACGAGGAGGCGGCGCGGCATTTTTCCGCCGATGCGGAAATCGCGGCCATGCTGGATTTCGAGCGCGCGCTGGCGGAAGCGCAAGCCGAAAGCGGGATCATCGGCAAGGGCGCTGCGGCGGCAATTGCAGCTGTCCTGTTGTCCTACAAGCCGGATACCGCGCGGCTGCGCGCCGGTGTGGCCAAAGATGGCGTGATCGTGCCCGAACTGGTGCGCCAGTTGAAAGCGGCAGTCGGAGCGCCGCACGACGCCAGCGTGCATTTCGGTGCAACCAGCCAGGATGTCATCGATACCGGCCTGATGCTTCGGCTGCGCGGGGTTATCGACCATCTCGATCTTCTCCTGAGCGAAAACATCCTGCGGCTTACGGCGCTGGAAGAACGCTTTGGCGACAAGGCGTTTACCGCGATGACACGCATGCAGAAGGCGATTCCTATCAGAGTGTCGGACCGCGTTGCGGCGTGGCGGGCGCCGCTGCAACGGCATCGGCAGAGACTGTCGGAGCAATCCAGGCGCCTGCTGGTGGTGCAGTTCGGCGGCGCCGCCGGCACGCTGGAAAAGCTCGGCGACAAGGGCCCTGCGGTGCGCGCGGCCCTTGCCGCAAAGCTTGGCCTTGGCGACGCGCCGCAATGGCACAGCCAGCGCGATGCGCTGGCCGAGTTTGCAGGCTTGCTGTCGCTGATCACCGGCAGCCTCGGCAAGTTCGGCCAGGACATCGCGCTGATGGCGCAGGCCGGCACAGACATCAAGCTGTCCGGCGGCGGCGGCTCTTCCGCGATGCCGCATAAGCAGAACCCGGTCAAGGCGGAGGTGCTGGTGACGCTGGCGCGCTTCAACGCCACGCAGCTTTCCGGCATGCATCAGGCGCTGGTGCATGAACAGGAGCGCTCGGGTGCTGCCTGGACGCTGGAATGGCTGCTCTTGCCGCAAATGGCGGTTGCGACCGCGGCCGCGTTGCGGCTTGCCGCCGAACTTGCCGGACAGATCGAAAGCCTGGGCCACTGATGCGCACAAAGATCGTCATTGTCGGCTCCGGCCCGTCCGGGCTGCTGCTCGGCCAGCTTCTCGGCACCATCGGCATCGAGACGGTGATCCTCGAGCGTTCGAGCCGGGAGCACGTGCTTGCCCGGGTGCGGGCAGGGGTGCTCGAACAAGGTACGGTCGAGTTGCTGGAGCAGGCGGGGGCGGCGGCAAGGCTGCACGCCGAGGGCCTGCCGCATGCCGGCATCTCGCTCGCCTTCGGCGGCGGCCTGCACCGGCTCGACCTCACGGCATTGACGGGTGGCAAGCACGTCACCGTCTACGGCCAGACCGAAGTGACGCACGATCTGATGGACAAGCGCGAGGCGGCGGGGCTGACCACCGTCTACGAGGCGGCCAATGTCGCGCTGCATGGTTTCGACGGCGATGCGCCTTACGTCACCTATGAGAAGGATGGCATCAGCCACCGCATCGACTGCGACTTCATCGCCGGCTGCGACGGCTATCACGGTGTCAGCCGCAAATCGGCGCCCGAACGGGCGCTGAAAACCTTCGAGCGGACCTATCCGTTCGGCTGGCTGGGTGTGCTGTCCGAAGTGCCGCCGGCCGATCACGAACTGGTCTATGCCAATCACGAGCGCGGCTTTGCGCTGTGCTCGATGCGCTCGACGCATCGCAGCCGCTACTATGTGCAGGTTCCGGCCGATGAGAGCGTCGAGGCTTGGAGCGACGACCGCTTCTGGGACGAGTTGCGCCGCCGCCTGCCGGAACAGACCGCGGCCGCCGTTGTCACCGGCCCATCCTTCGAAAAGTCGATCGCGCCCTTGCGCTCCTTCGTTGCCGAGCCGATGCGCTTCGGCCGGCTGTTCCTGGTTGGCGACGCCGCCCACATCGTGCCGCCGACCGGCGCCAAAGGGCTCAACCTCGCTGCCAGCGACGTGCGCTATCTCTTTGCCGGACTTCGCGAATTCTATCTTGGGAAATCGCAGGCCGGGCTCGACGCCTATTCAGCCAAGGCGCTGGCGCGGGTCTGGAAAGCGGTGCGCTTTTCCTGGTGGATGACGACGATGCTGCACCGTTTTCCCGATACGGGCGATTTCGGCCAGCGCATCCAGGAGGCCGAGCTCGACTATCTCGTGCATTCGCAAGCCGCGTCGACCGCGCTCGCCGAGAACTATGTCGGGCTTCCCTATTGAAGTCCTATCGGCCTCCGATACATAGCCTGTTGATTAGCAATTCCGCGTTTCTTTTCATTTTACATAACCGTTTGCAGATGTGACTAAAGGCAATGCGGCTTGGTAGGGTCCAGCCCGGGAGGGTGAGCCGGCCGCTTTTGGTGGGAGGAAAACATGAAAGCGCTGCTCTTGGCCGCGACCGCGGTTCTCGCGTTTTGCGGCTCAGCCTATGCCGACACTATCAAGGTCGGCGTCGTCGGGCCATTTTCGGGTCCGTTCGCCATCCAGGGCAAGAATTTCAAAGCCGGCATCGACGCCTATATGGCGCTCAACGGCAGCAAGGTCGGCGCCGACGACATCGAGATCATCTATCGCGACGTGCCGACGCCCGATCCGGCGCAGGCCAAGGCACTGGCGCAGGAACTGGTCGTCAAGGAAGGCGTCCAGTATCTCACCGGCTTCTACTTCACGCCCGATGCGATGGCGGTGACGCCACTGCTCGAACAGGCCAATGTTCCGCTCGTCATCATGAATGCCGCCACGTCGGCGATCGTCACCAAGAGCCCGCTCGTCGTGCGCACCTCGTTCACGCTGTGGCAGACGTCGGCACCGATGGCGAAAGTCGCTTCCGAACGCGGCATCAAGAAGGTGATCACCGTGGTCAGCGATTATGGTCCGGGCGTCGATTCCGAGACGGCGTTCAAGAAGACGTTCGAGGCGGCGGGCGGCACGGTCGTCGAGTCCATCCGCATGCCGCTATCGACCAATGATTTCAGCCCGATCATGCAGCGCGTCAAGGATTCCGGCGCGGCGACCGTATTCGCCTTCCTGCCCTCTGGTCCAACGACGCTCGGCTTCGTCAAAGCCTACAATGAGAACGGACTGAAGGAGGCCGGGATTCAGTTCCTGGCGCCGGGCGACCTGACCCAGGAATCCGACCTGCCGGCGCTCGGCGATGCCGCGATCGGTCTCACCACCACCTTCCACTATGCGGTCTCGCACGTTTCGCCCGAAAACAAGACATTCGTGGAAGCCGCGCGCAAAGCCATCGGCAACCCGGCGGAACTGTCCTTCCCCGCGGTCGGCGCCTATGACGGCATGCATGTCATCTACAAGATGATCGAGGCCACAGGCGGCAAGCAGGACGCCCAGAAAGCCGTCGATGCGGTCAAAGGGCTGGCCTGGGAAAGCCCGCGCGGGCCGGTGTCGATCGACGCGGAGAGCCGCCACATCACGCAGAACATCTATCTGCGCGAAGTCGCCAAGGCCGAGGATGGCACCTACTACAACAAGGAAATCGCGACTTTCGAGAAGCAGACCGATCCGGGTCTGGCGGCTTCGAAGTAGGCTTTCGCCACCATCTCCCGATAGCCCAGCTTTCGGGAGACTACCGGGCAGGACCATGCAGACCATCTTCAGCGTTGCGGTCGACGCGCTTGCCTATGGCATGGTGCTGTTCGTCATCTCGATCGGCCTCTCGGTGACCATGGGGCTGATGCGCGTCGTCAATCTCGCGCATGGCGCTTTTGCCATGATCGGCGGCTACATCGCCTCCTACGCGGCAAGCGACCTCGGCCTTGGCTATGGCGTCGCGATGCTGATCGCCGTTATTGGCACAATCGTCATCGCCGTTCCCATAGAACGGCTGCTCTACCGCCGCATCTACGGTGCGCCGGAGCTGACGCAGGTGCTGATGACGATCGGCATTACTTTTTGCGTGATCGGTATTGCGAACTATGTTTTCGGCCCGACGCTGAAGACCATACCGTTGCCCGACACGCTGCGCGGCCCGGTCGACCTCGGCTTCCGTTCCATCGCCGCGCACAGACTGTTCGCCATCGCCTGCGGCGCCGTCGTCGCCGTTGCGTTGTGGTTCCTGCTCGAAAGGACACCGTTTGGCGTCAAGGTCAGGGCCACCGTCGACAATGCGGCCATGGCCGCTTCGCTGGGCGTCAGAACCAGGATCATTTATGCGGTCAGCTTTGCGGTGGCCGTCGGGCTGGCGGCGTTCGGCGGCATCGTCGGGGCCGAACTGCTGCCGATCGAGCCTTACTATGCGCTGCGCTACATGGTGACGTTCCTGGTCGTGGTGTCGGTCGGCGGCGCCGGCTCCATACCAGGCGCGCTGCTGGCATGCCTGGTGCTTGGCGGCATCGATACGACCGGCCGCTATCTGGTGCCTGAATATGGCGAATTCTTCTTCTACCTGGCGGTGATCGCGATCGTCTGGATATTTCCGCACGGCTTGCTTGGACGGGCGAAATGACGGCCGCGAGCGACACGCAATCCGCCGTCCAGCCGGCTTATCGGCGCCGGGATTTGACCGGCATCGCTGTCATCCTCGGCATCGCCGCCATCGGCTATTTTCTGTTCCCGAACAATCTGGCGCTGCTGACGCGCATTCTGGCGATCGCGCTGCTGGTGCTTTCGCTCGATCTGGTGACGGGGTTCTGCGGTGTTGCCACACTCGGGCATGCCGCTCTGTTCGGCGCCGGCGCCTATGCGGCCGGCATGGCCGCCGCCCATTGGGGCATCACCGATCCGATCGCCATGGTGGTTGTCGGCGCCATCGGCGGCGCGGCGGCGGGTTTGCTCTCCGGCGTGATCATTCTGCGCGGACACGGCCTGTCGCAACTCGTGTTGTCGATCGCCGTCATCCACCTTTTTCACGAGGCGGCCAACAAGGCCTCGGCCTACACCGGCGGCAGCGACGGCCTGGCCGGCATTTCGCCCGATCCGTTGTTCGGCCTGTTTGCTTTCGACCTCTGGGGCCGCACGGCCTACGGTTTCGGCGTGGCGCTGCTCGTCATCGTCTTCGTGCTGCTGCGCATTCTGGTTCGTTCGCCCTTCGGCATGCTCTGCCGCGGCATCAGGGAAGATCCGGTGCGGGTGGGCGCGATGGGCGGCTCGGTGCGCGGCACTCTGGTCAAGATGTATGTCATCTCCGGTGCGGTGGCCGGCGTCGGTGGTGCGCTCAATGCCATTTCCACGCAAGTGGTCGGGCTCGACAGTCTGAGCTTCACGACGTCGGCCGAAGCGCTGGTCATGCTGGTGCTCGGCGGCACGGGTTCGCTTTACGGCGCCTTGCTCGGAACAGCCGTCTTCATGTGGTTCGAAGATGTCGTTTCCGCCGCCAATCCGTTCCATTGGCTGACGATGGTCGGCGCGCTGCTGATCGCTGTGGTGCTGTTTGCGCCGCGCGGGCTGTTTGGAACCGCCGCCCTGCTTTTGGACCGGCTGAAGGAGCGGCGTCGATGAGCCCGGTCTTTCAGGTCGAGCGCTTGCGAAAATCCTTCGGCGGGCTGGCTGTCACGCAGGACGTTTCGATCGCCATGGAGCCCGGCGACCGTGTCGCGCTGATCGGACCCAACGGTGCGGGCAAGACCACCTTCGTCAATCTCGTGGTCGGCCATCTTGCGCCCGATTCCGGCAAGGTCATGCTCGCCGGATCTGATGTGACCGGGCTCGATCCCGTCCGTCGTGTGCGCCAGGGACTGGTGCGATCCTTTCAGGTGACGCGGCTGTTTTCCGACATGACCCCGCAGGAGCATGTCGCGCTGGCCATCCTGCAGCGAACCGGACGGTCGGGCCGCGTGCTCGGCCATTTCCAGGCCATGCCCGAAGTGATGGACGAAACGCGCACGCTTTTCGAGACGCTCGGTCTCGTTGCGGTCGCGACCCGCAAGGTCGCAGAGATCGCCTATGGCCAGCAGCGCCTGCTGGAAATCGCCATCGCATTGGCGCTCAAGCCGAAGGTGCTGTTGCTCGACGAGCCGGCAGCGGGTGTTCCGCAAAGCGACACGCCGCGCATCGAGGCGGCCCTTGCCGGCCTGCCGCCCGATCTCGCGGTGCTGATGATCGAGCACGACATGGATCTCGTCTTCCGCTTCGCCAAACGCGTCATTGTGCTCGCCGCCGGCGCCGTCATCTTCGATGGCTCGCCGCAGGATGTGACGAAGAACGCGCGTGTTCGCGAGGTCTATCTGGGAAACTATGCCAATGACCGCAGCGCTGCTTGACGTCGCCGACCTCAGTGCCGGCTATGGCCCGACGCGGGTCTTGGAGAATGTCAGCTTCTCCGTGCCGGCTGGTTCGCGGCTTGCCGTGCTCGGACGCAATGGCATGGGCAAGACGACCCTGCTAGCCACCATCGCCGGACAGACCAGGCGCTATGGCGGCGCGATCACGCTTGGCGGCTCCGAGATCAGCCATCTCGAAAGCTCATCGCGTGCAAGAAGCGGGCTCGGCTACGTTCCCCAGGCGCGCTGCATCTTTGCCTCGCTGACGGTCGAGGAAAACCTGTTCGTCGGACTGAAGGACAGGCAGCGCTCGGCAATCGACGAAGCCTATCAGATGTTTCCGCGCCTCAAGGAACGGCGCAGGAATCTCGGCTCCCAGCTCTCGGGCGGCGAGCAGCAGATGCTGTCGACAGCGCGAACCATTCTGGGCCGTCCGAGCGTGCTCCTGCTCGATGAACCGCTGGAGGGGTTGGCGCCGGTCATCTGCGAGGAATTAATGGCCGTCTTTTCGAAACTGGCGTCAGGCGGCGAGATGACCGTGATCATGGTCGAGCAGCGCATCCAGAGCGCGCTCGACTTCGCCGACCATGCGATCATTCTCGAACGTGGCCGGGTTGCCTGGTCAGGCACGCCGGCAGAGCTTGCCGGCCAGCCGGAGGTGGTCGAGCGCCTGCTCGGCGTGGGCGGACTTCACTGAGGTAACGGCATTCCGCCGCAAAACGTCCTATACGCGCTCGAGCGCCACTGCGATGCCCTGGCCGACGCCGATGCACATGGTGGCCAGCGCATAGCGGGCGTTGCGCTCCCGTAGCTCCAACGCTGCGGTGCCGGCAATGCGCGCGCCCGACATGCCAAGCGGGTGACCAAGCGCGATGGCGCCGCCATTCGGGTTGACGCGTCCATCGTCCTCGGCAATGCCGAGTTGGCGGAGCACGGCGATGCCTTGGGAGGCGAAGGCTTCGTTGAGTTCGATGACATCGAATTGCTGCGGCGTCAGGCCGAGCCGCGCGCACAGCTTTTGCGTCGCCGGCGCCGGGCCGATGCCCATGATGCGTGGCGCCACGCCGGCGGCGGCGCCGCCGAGGATGCGCGCGATAGGCGTCAGGCCATATTTCTTCACAGCCGCTTCCGAGGCGACGATCAACGCCGCCGCGCCATCATTGACGCCGGACGCATTGCCGGCGGTCACCGTGCCGCCCTGGCGGAACGGTGTGGGCAATTTTGCCAGCGACTCGACAGTGGTTCCCGCGCGGGGATGTTCATCTTTCGATACGATAATCGCGTCGCCCTTCTTCTGCGGGGTCGTCACCGGGGTGATCTCCTTCGCCAGCCGGCCATTGGCTTGTGCCGCGACGGCCTTGTCCTGGCTGCGCACGGCGAAGGCGTCCTGGTCGGCGCGCGACACCTGGAAATCCTCGGCGACGTTCTCGCCGGTCTCCGGCATGGAATCGACGCCATACTGTTTCTTCATCAGCGGGTTGATGAAACGCCAGCCGATGGTGGTGTCGTAAATCTCGGCATGACGCGAAAAGGCGGCCTCGGCCTTGGGCATGACGAAGGGCGCGCGGCTCATCGATTCGACGCCGCCGGCAATCATCAGTTCAGCCTCGCCGGCCTTGATGGCGCGGGCGGCGATGGTGAGCGCATCCATGCCGGAGCCGCACAGCCGATTGACGGTCGAGCCGGACACTTCCTTCGGCAGTCCGGCCAGCAGCAGCGACATGCGCGCGACATTGCGATTGTCTTCGCCGGCCTGGTTGGCGCAGCCATAGACGACGTCATCCACTGCTTGCCAGTCGATGCCGGAATTGCGCTCGATCAGCGCCTTCAGCGGAATGGCGCCGAGATCGTCCGCGCGCACTGACGATAGGGAACCGCCGAAACGGCCGATCGGGGTGCGGATGTAGTCGCAGATATAGGCCTCGGCCATGTTCATGCAGCCTTTTCTTTTCCGCTTCCCTCATGCGCCGCCTTGGTGCGGGCCTGCAGGTCGCGCAATGTCGTCAGCTCGAGTTCCGTCGGCGCCGGCGTTTCGTCAAGCTCCTCGGCGAACTTTACGATCCAGCCACAGGTGTCCTGCACCTGCTGTCGCGTCACGCCGGGATGCAGCGACACAACGGTGAATTCCTTGCTCACCGGGTCCGGCTTCCAGATGGCGAGGTCGGTGATCAGCAGCGTCGGGCCAGCGGTGTCGATGCCAAGGCGCTGGCGGTGATCGCCGCCGTCGCCATGGCCGAAGGAGGTGTAGAAGTCGATCTTCTCGACCATGCCGCGCCTGGTCTGCGCCATGGTGATGTAGATTTCTTTCGACGAGGTGGCGATCTCCGGTGCGCCGCCGCCACCGGGCAGGCGGGTCTTGGGATGGGCGTAGTCGCCGATGACCGTGGTGTTGATGTTGCCGAATTTGTCGAGCTGAGCGGCGCCGAGGAAACCGATGGAGACGCGGCCACCCTGCAGCCAGTAGCGGAACATCTCCGGCACCGAGACGGTGGTAACGGCGGTGTCGCAAAGCTCGCCGTCGCCGATCGACAGCGGCAAAACATCGGGCGCTGTGCCGATGGTGCCGCTTTCATAGATCAGCGTGATGTCGGGCGCATGCGTCAGCCGCGCGACGTTGCAGGCTGCCGACGGTGCGCCGATGCCGACGAAGCAGACGTCGTCGTTCTTCAACGCGCGGCTGGCGGTAATCGTCATCATCTCGTTGGGGGTGAAGCCGCTCATGCCGCGCTCCTCAAATGCTCGACTCGGGCCGCGAAGTCGTCGGCCGTGCGCTCGATGACATTGGCCTGCATCCAGGCCTGGAATTTCTCCCGGTCGGCGGCGATCTCGTCCCATTCGAGATAGGCGGTATTGTCCCTGGCGTAGTAGCCGTGCGTGTAGGAGGGATGTGAGCCGCCGGGCACGACCGATATGGCCGCGATGGTCCAGCGCGGCAGCACGGTGAGGTTGGGGTGGAGATCGTCAAAATTGTCGACGATTTCCTCCACCGTCACCACAGCGCGCTTGGCGGCGAGCACCGCTTCCTTCTGGATGCCGATAATGCCTTCGACCAGCACATTGCCTTTTTTGTCGGCCTTCTGCGCATGGATGAAGGAGACGTCAGGACGAATGGAGGGAACGGCCGCCAGCACTTCACCGGTGAACGGGCAGGTGACCGATTTGATGTTCGGATTGACCGCCGCCAGGCCAGCGCCGCGATAGCCGCGAAACACTGCGCAGGGCAGGCCGGCGGCACCCGCTTCATAGGCGTTGGCCATGCCGGCATGGCTGTGCTCCTCAATCTCTATCGACCGGGGAAAGCCGTTCTCGATGGAATCGCGGGCGCGGCGCAGCAGGCCGACGCCGGGATTGCCGACATAGGAGAAGATGATTTTCTTCGCCATGCCCATGCCGATCATCTGGTCGTAGATCAAATCGGGGGTCATGCGGATGAGGGTCAGGTCGCGAAAGCCCTGGCGGATCGCCTCATGCGCCGCCGCCGTCGGGATCAGATGGGTAAAACCTTCGAAGGCGACCGCATCACCATCATGCAGGTTCTCGGCCACGGCCTGTTTGAGCGGCAGGAATTTGACCATCGCCAAGAACTCCAGACTGGAAAAGTTCGTATTGCGAACATTTGTTTTGTATGAGATACTTTTATGCCAAATCGACACGTCGAGTCAATGGTGACAGACTGTTTCGCGGAGACCACATGGACGACGAGGGAACGACGCGTGACCATGTCGGCTCACTTGAACGCGGGCTTGCAGTCATGGAGATACTGGCCAGACATCCGGCTGGCCTGACGCTGACCGAAATGGCGGAGGAAGCGGGGCTGACCCGCGCCGGCGCCCGCCGCTTCCTGCTGACGCTGACGGCAACCGGTTATGCCACTCAGGCCGGGCGGTTGTTTTCGCTATCGCCGCGCCTGCTCACCGTCGTCCGCACCTGGCTCGGCGGTGCCTCACTGTGGACCTTCGCCGCACCCATCATGCGTGACGTGGCGAGCCAATTCGATGAGGCCTGCAACGCAGCGGTGTTGTCGGGCGAGGAAGTCGTCTATGTCGCCCGCATTCCCGGCCGCCGCATCCTCAGCGTGTCGCTCGATGTCGGCACCAGGCTGCCGGCGCATTGCACCTCGATGGGGCGCGTGCTGCTTGCGGGGCTGGGCAAGGACGAGTTGAAAGCCTTCCTTGCCGAAGCAAAGATCGAGCGGCGGACGCCGAAGACGGTGACCAGCCGCGCAGCACTTGGCAAAGCGATCGACGCGGCGAGGTCAGACGGCTTTGCCGTCGTCGATGAGGAGCTGGAACTCGGCCTGCGATCGATCGCCGTGCCGATCTGCGATCGCACAGGCAAGACCGTGGCGGCGATCAACGTCTCGACGCAGTCGGCGCGCTTCTCGGTCGAGGCGATGGAGCGGGAGATTCTGCCGGCGCTGTGGAAGGCCAAGCAGCGCGTCGAGGAATTTTTCTTCGTCTGACGGAAGCGGAACGGTCAGCCGGCCATGAGCCCGGCCGCACCGCGGCGCCAATAGGCGGCCGCCAGCGTCTCGCCGCGGCCCAGCCCCATGGTGTCGCGCCAGTGCTCGCGCACGCTTTTCGCTGCAGCCGCCTCGGCAGCGAACCAGCCGAAGGCCGAGCCGTCTTGCGGCCACGCCACCGAGCGGACGGCCTCGGCCAGCAGCCTGTCCTCGCCGGCCGGCACACCGTCCCTTGTCAGCCAGTGCAACTCGATGCCGGTGGCGTTGGCGATCTCCTGTCTTTCGCCGTCATTGGCGATTTCGACGAAGGCAACCCCTCTGGTTTGCCTGGGCAGCGTTTCGAGAAGCCGGGCCAGCGCCGGCAGGCCGGTTTCGTCGGCGCCCATGACATACCAATCCGCCTGCCGCACCGGGCGACCGACCGGTCCCATGATGCCGAGCTTCATGCCTGGTGCCGCCTGCATGGCCCAGGCGGAGCCGACGCTTTCGCCGGGATGGACGAGAAAGTCGACATCGATGATGCCTTCGGCCACGTCGAGCTTGCGGATGGTGTAGACGCGCGCCACCGGGCGCCGGTCATCGGCCGGCCACACCGGCAGGCCATTGCCGCCGAGCACCGGCCAGAGCGGGTCAGGCACATCCCTGGTCGGGAACAGCATGCGGATATGCATACCACCGAATTTGGCGAAGCGGCTGAGATCCTCGCCGGCGAAGCGGATGCGGCGCATATGTGGGGTGAGGTCGCGGATATCGGTCACCACCATTTCGCGGAACTGGGCGAGGCGGGTTTCTTCCGCGAGATCGCCGGTCCAGACGATCTCGGGACTTTCCTCCCTGGCGTAGACTTCGACGGCGGTCGCAAGCAGGTCCTTGATGCGGGCCAGCCCGTCGCGATCGGCGGCGTTGGCCCGCATCACCAGTCTTTCCATGTCGACGGAGGCGTCGCCGAAGGCGAAGCGGAAGTCGATGCGCTGGCCGTGCTGTGAAGCATCGGCCTCGAAGCTCCGCAGCCTGTCGGCGATGCTGCCCATGTAGTCCGGCAGCCGTCGCAGGTTGAGCCTTGCTTCGCAGGCCAGTTCGCGCATCGATGCTTCGCTCATTTCTATCCTCCGATCCTGCCGGTGAGAGCGACCTTGAAGGTGCGGCCCCTGCCTTGTTCGGTTGCCGCCGTCGTCGACCATGCGCTTTGCGGATCGGTGTAGGCGGTGTTGAAAACGTTATCGACGCCGAAATCGAGCCTGGCATTGTCGTTGATCTGCCAGTTGGCAAAGACGTTGACCAGTTCGAAGCCGTCATTGACGACCGGCGGGGCGTTTGGGTTGGTGCGGCTGGTGCGGGTGATCTCGCCGATGTTGAGATATTGCGCGCCGACGGTGAGCTGGTCTTCCAGCATGCGGAAGCCAATAGTGGCCGAGAAGCGGTCGAGCGGCGTGTTGTTCAGCACCTGGCCGGAATAGACGCCGCTGACGATCTTGGCGTCGATCAGGGCGCCGGTGAGGTTCACGAAACCCCAGCCATAGTCGTAGACCATTTCAGCTTCGACGCCCTTTAGGCGCGCGTCGCCGATGTTGATTGCGGTGCGCGGCAGGACGGTGAGGTCAACGTCGATGTAGTCCTCAACATCGGTGTGGAAGACGTTGAGCTTGGCGCGCAGCCGGTCGCCCGCTGTCAGCACGTCGTCGTACTTCAAATTGATACCGGCTTCCCAGTTTTTGGCGGTCTCCGGCTGCAATAACAAATTGGGCCGGTAGGTGTCGCCGCCGCCATGGGCGCCGCCGCCGCGGAAGACATCCTGCAGGCCGGGCGCGCGATAACCTTCAGAATAGGTGCCATAGAGTTGGAAGCCTTCGAAAGGCGTCACACCGACGGTGAGACGAGGCGACCAGCGGTCGCCGGAGATAGACGCCGGCTGCGGTGGCACGGTGCGGGTTTCGCCGTCGAGTTGGTAACCGTCATAGCGCATGGCGGCGATAAGCAGCAGCCAGTTTTCGTAGTCGCCCTGCCATTGCAGGAAACCGCCATAGCCCTGCTGCTCACCGGCGCCGAAATGCGCGGCCTCCGAGGAGGCTTCCAGATAGTAGTAGTCGAGCCCGTAGGTCAGCGTGTGCGCCATGCCCCAGGCATCGAAGCGCGAGGAGTTCTTCACGTTGAAGCCCGATGTGGCGACGTCATAGAAGCGGAAATTGCCGATCGCCGAGATGGGCCAGACCTGCGTCTGCTCGGCGCGGGTGCGATTGTGATAGGCATTGGCGCTGAAGTCGATCAGCTGGTTGTCGTCCGGCTTCCAGGTATAGGCCGCGGTGTAGGTCTGGTTGGTGGTGTTGGTGTCGTAACGGCTCAGCGTCGGCGAGGTCGAGCCGCTGGAGCCGGTGATCTGGTCGTTATAGCGCTGCAGGATGACGCCGAGCTTCAGCTCGTGGCCGTCGGCCGGCCGCAGCGTCGTTTTGAGATAGCCGCTGGTCACGCGCTCGCCGGTCCAGGGCACGGTGTCGCCGTTGCCGTCGGAGTAGCTGTCGCGGTCGCGGTAGATCAGATTGCCGATGATGTCGGCATCGTCGCTGAAGCGATAGGCGCCGGTGGTGCTGGTGGTGAAGCCTTCGCCATTGTCCTCATAGCCGAGCTTTTCGCTAAGCGCCCAACGCTCCTGCGGCTTGAGGAAATCGCCGGCGTCCTTGGTCTCGAAGGACACGACGCCGCCAATGCCGCCCGAACCATAGGCGTTGGACACCGGGCCACGAATGACGGTCGCCTCCTTGATCAGGTCGGGCTCGACATAGAACGAGCCGGAGCCATGGCCGACGCGCCAGTAATCCTGGCGGGCGCCGTCGAGCGTCACCACCACGCGGCCATACTGCTCCAGGCCGCGAATGTTGATGGCGGTCGCCGGATCGTCGCCGTTCATAGAGGCTGCGACGCCGGGTGTGGTGCGGAAGATGTCGGCGGCGGTGTCGGGCTGGATGCGGTCGAGTTCGTCCTGATCGACCGCACTGATGGCGGCCATCGAGTCGATGACGGCGGTCTTGATCATCGTTGCCGAGATGGTGATGACGTCGAGCATGGTCACCGGCTCGTTCTTTGCCGCCGGCGCCAGGCGGCCGGTCTTGGCGGCGGCGCCTGTCTTGTCCTGCGCCTGCGCGGCGGTGGGCGACGCGGCACAGAGGCCGAGCACAAAGGCGAGCGCGGTGCTCGCCATCAAAGTTCTGTTGCGTGTCGATGTCATGCAGCCCCCAGGCAAAAGCAAAAGTGCTGGCGGCGGCTGAGAGGCGCTGGCTGGCATGGATGAAAAAACACTCGACGGCGGGTCGAGGCAGCAATCACATATTAAAACTTGATGACACGAGTCAACTTTAAATTTACACATCCGGCTTGCATGAACGAGATCTTGACATGGGAGTACGAGGGATGATCGACGGCAGGCGAGGGCTGATGGGTTGGCTGCCGCAGGGCAGGATTGCGGCGGTGATCATTCTTGCATTGTCGGTCCTGGCGCCGTCCTGCGGTTTCAAAGCACTTGCCGCCGACACCGTGATCGACGCGCTCGGACGAACGGTCGTGCCGGGCGCGGCAAGCAGGATTCTGACGGTCGGTTCCGATGTCACCGAAATCGTCGACGCGCTGGGCGCCGGCGCGCGCATCGTCGCTGTCGACCGCGGCAGTAAGTATCCTGCCTCGATGGCGCAGAAGCCGAATGTCGGCTACCGGCGCCAGCTCGCCGTCGAGGGCCTGCTTGCGCTCCGTCCCGATCTGATCCTGTTGGCAGAGGATAGCGGGCCGCCGGAAGCGCTGGATGTGCTGAAGTCGCTGGCGATCCCGGTCGTCTTCATCCCGCAGGACAACAGCCCGCACGGCATAGCGCGCAAGATCAGCCTCATCGCGGCCTCGCTTGACGCGGAAGACAAGGGCAAGGCGGTGTCGGGGGAGGTGCTCGCGGCGTTCCAGGCAGCGGCCGATCTCGCGTCGAAGATACCGCCCGAGCGCCGCAAGAAAGTGGTGTTCTTCCATGGCCTGGTGAAACTCAGCGCCGCCGGCGCCGGCACCTCGGCTGACGCCATCATCCGATATGCCGGTGGCCTCAACCCGATGGATGTGGTGCAGGGTTATAAGCCCGCCTCGGAGGAAAAGCTGATCGAAATGGCGCCTGACGTCATCCTGATGATGGGCGACGGCAAGGGCGGACCGACGCCCGAGCAGGTGTTCGGCAATCGCGCGCTGGCGGCAACGCCGGCGGCGGCCAACAAGGCGCTGATCGTGCTCGACGGCGCCTATATGATTGGCTTCGGCCCGCGCACCGCCGACGCTATTCGCGATCTCTCGAAGGCGCTCTACCCCGAGATTGCAAACGACTAGCGGCAGGTCGAAGGGTCGAGGCAGCGTAGCGATTGACGGGGAAATCAAAATCCAATATTGAACAGGACTATACAGGTCTATTGAACAGGTACCCATATGAAGCGGCGCGCGGTTCAACTGTCTCCCGGCACGGGCAAGCCCGAGCAGATCGCCACCGTTCTCGAACATGAAATCCGCTCCGGCGTGCTCGGCTTCGGTGACCGCCTGCAAAGCGAGAACGAACTTGTCCAACGCTTTTCCGTCAGCCGCAACACGGTCCGCAAGGGCCTCGAGGAACTGTCCAGCCGTGGACTGATCACCACCAAGGTCGGCATTGGCTCGTTCGTCACTTTCGACGGCAAGCCGGTCGACGACGCCATCGGCTGGTCGCGGGCGCTGGCCGATGCCGGCGCCAATGCCGAGACGCGGACGCTGCGGCTGGAAGTGATCGAGGATGCCGATCTCGCCGTGCTGCTTGGCATCGAAAGCCCGTTCTTCATCGCTGTCGACCGGGTGCGCACCAATGCCAGCGACGGCCATGCCATCTCCATCGAGCGCAGCCGCCTGCCGCTGTCGCCCGAACTGGAGGACGTGCCGCTGCGCGGTCTGCGCGAAGGTTCGCTGCACCAGACGTTGCGCGCCGCCGGTCTCATTCCCGACCATGGCGAGGAGTGGGTCGGCATCGAGATGCTCAACGCCGAAGACGCCGCCATTCTCGGCTGCTCGCAAGGCACGCCCTTCCTGCGTGGGCGCCGGCTGACGCGTGCGGCCGACGATCGGCCGATCGAATATGTCACCAGCCTGCTCAACCCGGCGCATTTCGCGCTGCATATGAGGTTTTGAGCGATGCCAAACAGCACCAACGCCATTCTCGATCGCGCCATGGGCGCACTTGTCGGCGGGGCGCTGGGCGATGCGCTGGGCATGCCGACGCAGCTTCTGTCGCCGGCCCGCATTGCCGAACTCTACGGCCATGTCGAGGATTTCGTTGCGCCCTTCGCCGACCATCCGGTGTCGAAGGGGCTCGTGGCCGGCACCATCACCGACGACACCGAACAGGCGCTGCTGCTTGGTCGTATCCTGGTCGAGTCCGGTGACCGCTTCGACCATGCGCGCTGGGTCAATGCGCTGCTCGACTGGGAGCGCGAGGTCAAGGCGCGCGGCAGCTATGATCTGCTGGGGCCGTCCACCAAGCGCGCCATCGACGCCATCAATGACGGCGTGCCGGCGGAAGAGGCGGGAAGCCGCGGCGACACCAATGGCGCGGCCATGCGCATTGCGCCGGTCGGCATCATGATGCCGCTGGAGCCGCTCGATGCTTTTGTCGCCAAGGTGGCGGAGACCTGCCGGGCCACGCACAACACCTCGATCGCCATTGCTTCGGCCGCTGCCGTCGCCGCCGCCGTCAGCCGTGGCCTTGCCGGTGGCGACTGGCGCACTGCTTCCGAAAGCGCCGTCGCGGCGGCAAGGCGCGGCGCCAA
Source organism: Hyphomicrobiales bacterium (assembly GCA_900472295.1). Classification (GTDB taxonomy): domain Bacteria; phylum Pseudomonadota; class Alphaproteobacteria; order Rhizobiales; family Rhizobiaceae; genus Mesorhizobium. The sequence goes on from UCIA01000009.1 coordinate 150,635, forward strand.
GCTCGGGCACTGGGTTACCGGCGGCGACATCGCCACACGCATCGTCTGGGCGCAGGAGCTTGTGCGCGGCAAGACGATGAAGGACGCCATCGGGCTTATCACCGATCTCGTCGGCACCGGCGTCGCCAGCCAGGAATCGGTTCCTGCTGCCTTTGCGGTGCTTGAAGTCGCCAATGGCGACCCCTGGCAAGCGGCCGTCATCAGCGCCAATCTCGGCGGCGACACCGACACGATCGGCGCGATTGCCTCGGGCATGGCCGGCGCCTGCGTCGGCTTTTCCAGGCTGCCGCAACAGCACATCTCAAGGCTCGTCGGCATCGACATCGCCGAGGTGCGCGCGCTTGCCGAAGACCTTGTCGCGGCACGGTCGGCAAAGGCAAGCAAGGATGCCGCGGCATGAGCGGGCGTCTGGTCCATATCGGCAGTGCGGTGGTCGACTATGTCTACCGCATCGATGCCTTGCCGGCGCCGGGCAGCGAGAAGACGGCGTCGAGCTTCGCCCAGGTCGCCGGCGGCGGCTTCAACATGATGGTCGCGGCCAGCCGCACCGGCATGACAGTTGTCTTCGGCGGCCAGCTCGGCAGCGGACCGAATGGCGATTTTTTGCGCGCGGCGTTCGCGCGTGAGGGCATCGAAACAGTGACGCCGCCATCGCCGGTCATGGACAGCGGCAATTGCGTCGCCATGATATCGAGCGATGCCGAGCGCACCTTCGTCTCATGGCCGGGCGCGGAGAGCATTCTCAGCCTGGACATGATGGCGCCCGTTGTCGTTTCGTCCGGCGACTGGGTGTTCACCTCCGGCTATACGCTGAGCTATCCCGGCAGCCGCGATACGCTGACCGACTGGAGCGAAGCGTTGCCGGCGAACATTCCTTTCGTCTTCGATCCGACGCCCATCATAGCGGACATTCCGCGCCCCATCTTGGCCAGAGTGCTTGCCCGCACGACATGGCTGAGCTGCAACACGACGGAAGCGGCGGAGATTGCCGGGCAGGGCGATGTCGAGACACTGGCCGTTCGGCTGCTCGCCGATCATTGTCCGATGGCCCACGGCGTCGTCATCCGCGCCGGCGCGAAAGGCTGCTTCTTGCGGCTGGCCAGTGGCGAGACGCGGAGCATTGCGGGCTTCAAGGTCGATGCCATCGATACCAATGGCGCCGGCGACACCCATATCGGCGCTTTCGTCAGTGCACTGTCGCGCGGCGTGCTTCCCTTCGAGGCGGCGCGCTACGCCAATGCGGCGGCCGCGCTTTCAGTGACCCGCCATGGCGGGTCGTCGGCGCCGACCGACAGCGAGATCCAGACTTTCCTGAGCCAGGCGGGCGCGCCGAGCCAGCACCAGAAGGCCCATCAGACAGCCTGACCCGCCAAGCGGGCAAACACAAAGAGAGGAACCGACATGCGCATGCCAAGACTGACTGCCCTCTTGACGGCAACCGCCGTCTTCACCACCGCGCTCACGCTGGCGGCAAACGCCGCTGAAGTGCATGTGCTCAACTGGAAAGGTTATGGCGCCGACGAGCCGTGGGCCGTCGAAGCCTTCGAGAAGGCGACCGGCAACAAGGTCGTCAACGACTTCTTCAATTCCGAACAGGAAATGCTGACCAAGATCCGGACCAATCCCGGCCTCTACGACGTGGTCATGATCAACGCTGCCTTCAACGACCAGGCGATGGCCGAAAAGCTGATCCAGCCGATCGATACTTCCAAGCTTTCGAACTATGCCGACATCAGCAAGGACAAGGCGAGCTCGCCGATGCTCGCCCATGACGGCAAGGTCTATGGCGTGCCATGGGTGTGGGGGCTGACGGCGCTCGCCATCAACGAAAAGTCCTTCGACAAGCCGCCGACCTCGATCGCGGAGATGTGGGACCCGGCGCATAAGGGCCGCGTCGTCATTCGCGACGATGCTGTCGAAGCGGTACAGTTCGGCGCCATCGCCACCGGCCAGAACATCAACGACATCAAGGATATGGACGCGGTCAAGACCAAGCTGACCTCGCTGATGCCGCAGATCAAGACGTTCTGGAGCTCGGAGAACGACTGGAACCAGATGGTCGCCTCCAACCAGATCGATATCGGGACCTACTGGAGCGGCTCGGCCGACCGCGCCAAGACCCACTTCAAGCTGCCGGTTTCGCTGGTCGTGCCGCAGGAGGGCGCCGTTGCCTGGCTCGATGCCTTCTCGATCCCGGTGGGCTCGAAGAACGTTGAAGGCGCGCAGGCTTTCATCAACTGGATGATCGATCCGAAATTTTACGTCGAATGGGTCACCAAGGTCGGCGCACCGGTCTCGGCCAACACCAAGGCGGTCGATGCGCTGCCCGAGGATTCCTTCAACCGCAAGGTGATGGGCGATCCTGAAGTCGCCAAGCGCATCCAGTTCCAGGCGCCGATCACCGACGCGCAGCGCGAGGCCTATCTGGCGCTGTGGCAGCAGCTCAAGGTCGACGTGAAGTAAGTTTCATGTCCTGACCAGCCGGCGGTTCGCGCCGGCTGGCCCTTCAACCCTGGGGAGGAGGGTATCATGGCAGTACAGGGTGCGGTCGCGTCGCGCAGTGGGCTGAGATCGGCCCTGCCGCTGCTGGCGCCGGCCTATCTGTGGCTGACGGTGGCGATCTTCCTGCCGCTCTCGGCCATGGTCTTCTTCTCCTTCATGACCGACCTGCCGCTGTCGGGAAAGCCGTGGGAATTCACCCTCGGCAACTACGCCGCCTTCTTCTCACAAAGCCTGTATCTCACGCTGCTGCTGGCTTCGCTGCGGCTTGGCCTCGAAGTGACGCTGTGGTGCGTCGTCATCGGCTATCCCGCCGCCTATGTGCTGGCCAAGGTGCTGAAGGGCCGCAGCCGCGAGGCGATCTTCCTGCTGGTCATCCTGCCATTCTGGTCGAATGGGCTGGTGCGCATCTTCTCCTGGGCGATGGTGCTGCGCGAGGGCGGCATCCTTGACACGGCGCTCAACGCCGTGCTGCCGTTCAAGATCAACATCGACCTGATGTATTCCTACCCCGCCGTCATCATCGGCCTGGTGCACTCCTACGTGCCGTATATGGTGCTGACCTGCTATCTCACGCTGCAAGCGATCGACGACTCGCTGATCGAGGCCGGGCGCTCTCTCGGCGCCTCGCGGCTGCAGGTGCTGAAGCGAGTGATCATCCCGCTGTCGATGCCCGGCCTGGTGGCGGGTGCGGCGCTGATCTTCGTGCCGGTCGTCGGTTCCTTCATGGAGCCGCGCATTCTCGGAGGCCGCACCGGTACCTTCTACGGCACGGTGATCGAGGACCAGTTTGTCGCCGTCTTCAACTGGCCGCTGGGGGCGGCTTTGTCCTTCATCCTGCTGGCGGTGGTGCTGGTTATCCTGGCGGTTGCCTCGCCGGTGCTGAAGAGGGCCGCGTGATGATGACTACTCGCATCCTCCAAGGGCTCGGCCGCTTCTACATCTTTCTGCTGCTCGCCTTCCTCTATCTGCCCATCATCATCATGGCGCTGATGTCGTTCAACGTCTCGCCTTTCTACCAATTGCCGTTCGAGTGGACGACGGAGTGGTACGCCTCGCTGTGGCAGAACGACCAGCTGATCGCGGCGACATGGAACAGCCTGGAGATCGCAGTCATCACCACGCTCATCTCAGTGGTGCTGGGCACGGCGGCGTCGCTGGCGCTCTACCGCTACGATTTCCGCGGCAAGAAGTTCTTGCAGGCGCTGCTGTTTCCGCCGATCGCCATCCCGTGGCTGATCACCGGCACAGCGATGCTGATCTTCTTCTTCGGCGTCGGTATCGGGCGCGGCCTGTTTGCCATCCTGCTCGGGCATGTGGCGCTGGCGCTGCCCTATGTCATCGTCGTGGTCTCGGCGCGGCTGCAGACATTCGCGCCGGAACTGGAAGAGGCGGCACGCTCGCTCGGCGCCAACCAATGGCAAGTGACGAGGCGCGTCACGCTGCCCTGGATCATGCCGGGTGTGATCGCCGGCGGACTGTTTGCCTTCGCCGTATCGTTCGACCAGTTCGTCGTGTCCTACTTCCTGGCGACGCCGGGGCAGACGACGCTGCCGGTCGAAATCTACGCCGCGATCCGCAAAGGCTTCACGCCCGAGATCAATGCGGTCTCGACCATCATCATTGTCGTGTCGATGGCGCTGATGTTGCTCACGGCGCGCTTCTTCAAATTCGGCGGAGAGAAATAATGGCCGGCGTGCAGGTATCGAACGTCTCCCGCAGCTTTGGCGCGCACAAGGCGCTGGACGATGTCTCCATCGATTTCGCCGATGGCGGCTTCTATGCGCTGCTTGGTCCCTCCGGCAGCGGCAAGACCACGCTGCTGAGGCAGATCGCGGGCTTCGATTTTCCCGACTCTGGCCGCATCGCCATTGGCGGCGAGAGTGTGGAACGCGTGCCGGTCGAAAAGCGGCGCATCGGCATGGTGTTTCAGAACTATGCGCTATTTCCCAACATGAGCGTTGCCGACAATGTCGCCTTCGGCCTGTCGGTGCGCGGCGAGGCCAAGGCGACGATCGCAACGGAAGTGCAGCGCGCGCTCGACCTGGTGCAATTGGGCAAGCTCGGCGAACGCCGGCCGCACCAGCTCTCCGGCGGCCAGCGCCAGCGCGTGGCGCTGGCGCGCGCCATCGTCACCAAGCCGCGCGTGCTGCTGCTCGACGAGCCGCTCGGCGCGCTAGACAAGGCCTTGCGCGTCGACATGCAGATCGAGCTGAAGCGTATCCAGCGCGAGATCGGCATCACCACCATCTTCGTCACCCACGACCAGGAGGAAGCGCTGACGATGAGCGATCGCATCGGCATATTGCGCGACGGCAGGCTGGTGCAGGAAGGACCGCCGGAGGAAATCTACGACCGGCCGAAGAGCGAATTCGCCGCCACCTTCCTTGGCGACGCCAACATCTTTCGCGGCGATGCGACCGGCAACGGCATCAAGCTGCCCGACGGCACAACGATCGCCGCCGGCATAGGCGACAGGCTTGCCGCCGGCGTCAAGGCCAGCTGCGCGGTGCGGCCCGAGCGTATTCGTATCGCCACCGACGCCGGAACGTCGAATGGCAATGCCAACACGCTCAAGGGCCAGGTCTCCAAGCGCATCTTTGCCGGCAACAACAGCACCTATTTCGTCGAGCGCGCCGGCCAGACGCTGAAGGTGATCGTGCAGAACACCGGCAATGACCGGCTGGCCGAGGGCCAGGATGTGATGCTCAGCTGGTCGCCGGAAAGCACCGTGCTGATCGCCGCAAGTTAATTCGCACAGCCACGCTGCCATGGTTCTGATGGGAATTGATGGGGCGGCCCTTGGCTGATAGGCCGGCCATGGCGTTATATCTTGTCCTCCAGGGGAGGAATGGATGGCAGGCCAAGGTTTCGAGCCGGATGTGAGGGTTCGCACCAGCGAATACCGGATCGGCTGCATCGGCGCCGGAATGATCATGGCCGAGTGCCATCTCGCCGCCTATGCGCAGGCGGGCTTTTCCGTGGTCGCGATCGCCTCGCGCACCAGGGCCAGCGCCGAGAAGGTAGCGGCACGCTGGAGCATCCCGACAGTCCACGACACACCGGAACAGTTGATTGAGGATTCTGAGGTCGAGATCGTCGACCTGGCCTTTCCGCCCGACCAGCAGCCGGCGCTGATCCGCCATGCACTGCAGCAGCCACACATCAAGGCGATCCTGGCGCAGAAGCCGCTGGCGTTGTCGGTCGAGGAGGCGGTCAAGCTGCGCGACGAGGCAGCCGCCTCAGGCAAGATCCTCTCGGTCAACCAGAACATGCGCTACGACCAGTCGATGCGCGTCTTGAAACAAATCATCGACAGCGGCGCGCTGGGCGAGATCGTGTTTGCGCAGATCGATATGCACGCGATCCCGCACTGGCAGACTTTTCTGCAGGACTATGATCGGCTGACGCTCGCCAATATGAGCGTGCACCATCTCGACCTGCTGCGCTTTCTCTTTGGCGATCCCTCGGAGATTACGACACTGACGCGCCAGGACCCGCGCACGACGTTCGACCACTCCGACGGCATCACCGTCTCGACGCTGCGCTTTGCCTCCGGCGTGCTTGCCGTGTCGCTGGAGGATGTCTGGTCCGGCCCGCGCCAGGAGGGCTATGAGGACGACCAGCACATCAACTGGCGCGTCGACGGCACCAAGGGGGTCGCCAAGGGCACGATCGGCTGGCCGAAAGGCGTGGCCTCGACGCTGACCTATGCCTCGACCGAAACGACCGATGGCAAATGGGTCAGCCCGAGCTGGGACACGATGTGGTTCCCGCATGCCTTCATCGGCGTGATGGAACAATTGCAGCATGCGGTGAAGACCGGCGCGCCGCCGGCGCTCACCGTCGCCGACAATGTCAAGACGATGGCGCTGGTCGAGGCGGGCTATCGCTCGATGGCACAAGGGCGCACCGTCAAACTGTCCGAGATATCGATCGACTGAACAGGTCGCCAAATAACGTGGCGGCTGAATCGCTTACCGGGAGGAGTTCACATCATGATGCAGGCAGGTATCTTCACCGGCTATTTCCCTTATGAGCTCGCGGAGGCAGCGCGGCGCATCCGCGGGCTCGGCTTCAACACGGTGCAGCTCGACATGCATTTTAAGGATGTTGATCTCACGGCCGGGCAGATCACCCGGGACAAGGCGAGGACAGTGCGCGACACGTTCCGCGACCACAATCTGCCCGTTTGCTGCATATCGGGCTACACCAACATCATCCACCCTGACAAAGTCGAACGCGACAAGCGCGTCGGCTATCTCAAGGAGATCATCCGCAACGCGCGCGACTTCGGCTCGCCCTACGTGATCTCGGAGACCGGCACCTACAACACCGAATCCGACTGGGTGCATCACCCCAAGAACAAGACCGAGGAAGGTTTCGAGGAATGCCGCAAGGTGATCTCGGATCTTGCCCAGACAGCCTACGACCATGGCGCGATGTTCCTGCTCGAAACCTATGTCAACAATGTCGTCGGCTCGGTCGAGGAGACGGTGAAAATGTTCGCGCAGGTCGACCATCCCGGCCTTGGCCTGTTGATGGATCCGACGAACTATTTCGAGGCGCACAACATCGACCGCATGGACCAGGTGCTGAACCAGGTGTTCGACACGCTGGGCGACAAGATCAGGATCGCGCATGCCAAGGATGTGAAGCGCTCAGGCAGCGACAAGACGGAAAAGCATGCCGATATCGGCGACGCCGACGCGCATGAGGGGCTGACCTTCCGCGGCGTCGGCGAGATCGAACTGCCAGCGCCCGGTCTCGGCTCGCTTAACTACGACCTCTACCTCAAGCGGCTTAGCGAGAAGCACCCGAACATTCCCGTCATCATCGAGCATCTGACCGAGGACGACGTGCCGCGCGCGAAAACATTTCTCGACGGGAAATTCCGCGCCAACGGTCTCTAGGGACAGGGCAAAGCGAGACGGTTATGGCGACGACGGCCAAGACAAAGCGCGATTACAGCCTGGTCGGCGAAAGCACTCGTCGCGCCATCGAGACCGGGCTGGCCTCGGCCGAGTGGTATCACAGCGACGTGCCGCGCAAGGCGATGAAGGAGCTGATGCAGCGCTCCGATGGACCGGCGATCCGCGACACCATCATCTGGATCGCTGCGATCCTTGGCTCGGCTGCCGGCATCGTCTGGTTCTGGGGCACGTGGTGGGTGGCGCCGTTCATGCTGGTCTATGGCGTGCTCTATGGCTCGTCGAGCGACTCGCGCTGGCACGAATGCGGCCATGGCACCGCCTTTCGCAGCCGTTGGATGAACGATGCGATCTACGAGATTGCCTCGTTCATGGTTGTGCGCAATCCGGTGCAATGGCGCTGGAGCCATGCGCGGCATCACACCGACACGATCATCGTCGGACGCGACGCCGAGATTGCCGTTATGCGGCCGCCAAATCTGATCAGGGCGGCGCTCGCCTTCACCGGCATTCTCGATTTCCGCTATTCGCTGCCGATCCTGGTGCGGCAGGCGTTCGGCATACTGTCGGACGACGAAAAGAGCTATATTCCCGAAAGCGAACAGGGCAAGGCCATCACGGCGGCGCGCTGGCATGTGGCCATCTATGTCGCGGCGATCGCTGTCGCGATCGCGCTGGGGTCATGGCTGCCGCTGGTGCTGATCGGCCTGCCGCGCCTCTATGGCAGCTGGCACATGGTGCTGACCGGCCTGCTTCAGCATATCGGCCTGGCCGACAATGTTGTCGACCATCGGCTGAACACACGCACCGTCTACATGAACCCGGTCAGCCGCTTCATCTACTGGAACATGAACTATCACGTCGAACACCACATGTTCCCGATGGTGCCCTATCACGCGCTGCCCAGGCTGCATGAGCTGATCAGGCACGATCTGCCTGTGGCGAACCCATCGATGTGGCATGCCTATCGCGAGGTCTGGCCGGTGCTGTTGAAGCAGCTGCGATACGAGGATTATTTCCTCAAGCGCGAATTGCCGCCGATGGCGCGGCCCTATCGTGGTGAGTTCCACGAGGTCGATATGTCGGCGGCGGCCGAATAGCCTACCCGGCAGCTATCCGGTCTGCCGCGCGGCCGATAAGGTGATCGGGAAGATCAATTCCAGTAAACAAGGACATAAGATGAGCCGCAAGAGACCGACCGTCGCCGATCTGCGCGCCATGAAGGGCAAACGGCAGCTGACCATGCTGCGCGTCCTGACCATGGACGAGGCCGAGGCCGCCGAGCGGGCAGGGGTCGATATCGTCTCGGTGCCGCCCGAGCTGGTGCTCAACCCTGAATATCGCGATGCGGCACCCAGCCTGTTCACCATGCCGGGCGAGAATTTCTATGAGATCGGCACGGCGGACGATTTCCTGCGTTGGGCGTTCCGACTCTACAAGGCCGGCGCCGATGCGGTCTATTGCAGCGCCGGTTTTGCCACCGTCAAGCGCCTTGCCGACGATGCCATTCCCGTCATCGGCCATGTCGGCCTCATTCCTTCGCGCGCGACCTGGACCGGTGGCTTCAAGGCAGTCGGCAAGACCGCTGACACCGCCATGCAGATATTCGAGGCGGTCAAGCAGTATGAAGCCGTCGGTGCGCTTGGCGCCGAGATCGAAGTGGTGCCGGTCGAGGTCGCCAAGGCCATCTCCGAACGCACCTCGCTGATCATGCTGTCGATGGGCGCCGGCACCGGCTGCGATGCGCAATATCTGTTCGCCGACGACATTCTCGGCCAGAACCGGGGCCACATGCCGCGCCACTCCAAGGTCTATCGCAACTTCGCCGCCGAGTATGACCGGCTGCAGGCGGAGCGGGTCGCGGCATTTTCCGAATATGTCGCCGACGTCAACAGCGGCGCATATCCGGAAGACAAGCATGTCGTGCGCATGGACCCGGCCGAGCTCAGCCAGTTCATGAAAAGGGTGGACGCAAAGGGCTGATTACTCGGCTTCTTTGCCGATCGCAGCGGTGCCCTGCCATGTTCCGTCGGCGAGCATGGCGTGGAGCACCTCGGCGTCCGCTCCCAGCGGCCGGTCCTCCCTGAGCATCGCTACATGGGCGCGCACCGCGGCGTGAATTGTTGCGGTGGCGGGCGCCAGCTTGAGACCGTCGCGCAGGTCGATGGCTTGCGCGGCCGCCATCAGTTCGAAGGTGATCAACCGTCGCCACAACGCGATCATTTCGGCGCATTTCGATACGGTGAGCGGCGTTTGCGTGGCATGATCCTCGACGCCCTCTGACACCGGCAGGAAATCCAGCATCACCGGATTGGCCTTGTGGCGGATGCCGGCCAGGATTGCCGTTGCCGTCTTCTGCAGCGGCACGAAACCGGCCGAGGCGCCGCCGACCGGCGACAGATATTTTGGCAGGCCGTTGCGGCCGGAGCCGGTCAGCTGGATCAGGCGGGCAACGCTGGCTGCGGCGCATTGGGCGATCGCCAGGCCGAGCGTCTCGAAGGCCAGCGCCAGCGATGCTGTGTGAAAATTGCCGGTCGACAGCACCAGCCCGTCTTCGCCCAGCACCAGCGGATTGTCGGCGGCGGCGTTGAGCTCGATCTCAAGCGCCAGCCGCGCCTGGTCGATCGCCTGGATAAGCGCGCCATGGATCGACGGCATGCAGCGGATCGACAGCGGGTCCTGCAAGGTTGTCGGCGCCGGCTCCTCGTCGCGGGCAAGCAGGTCGCGCAGGCCTTTGGCCGCCAGTTGCTGGCAGGCGGCCGGCCGCGCCAGATGCAGGCGCGGATCGAGGATGGTTCGATTTGCGCCGAACCCTTCCATGGTCAGCGCGCCGGCCTGCTCTTGTTGCGCAAAGGCGGCAAGCGCGTCGGCCAGTGCCAGCGCACCGCTACCGACTGAGACCGCCGAGGCATTGATCAGCGACAGCCCGTCCTTTGGCGCCAGGCTGATGGGGGCGAGCCGTGCCATCATCAGCGCCTTGGCCGCCGGCATGCGCCGGCCTTGATAGTCGGCCTCGCCGTCGCCGGTGAGCAGACGGGCAAGCGCCGTCATCAGCACCAGATCGCCAGCGCCGATCGAGCCCATCTGCGGCATCACCGGATGCACGCCGGCATTGAGCGCATCGACGAGGGCGGTGAAGACTGCCGGCGAAATGCCGGAGCCGCCGGCCGCCAACATCGCTGCACGGGCCGACATGGTCGCCCGCACCGCTTCTTGCGGCAACGGCTCGCCGACTGCGCCGCTGCGCCCTTCCAGCAATTGCCGCTGGAAGGCACTGGCATCGCCTTCGACCGAGCTGCCGAGATTGGCGCCAAGGCCTGTGTTGAGGCCGTAAATCTTCTGGCCGGAGGCGGCGGCCTGGTCGAGCACTTTGCGGGCTTTGTCGAGCCTCTCGATGACGGCGGGCTCAACTTCGACCTTACGGCCGCTGCGGGCGACCTGCGCGACATCCTCGACGCTGACGCCGCCGCCGGTGAGGACGAGCGCGCTCATGCGAAGCGCAGCCTCTGGCCGATGCCTTGCGCCTGCGCCTTGGTGAGCATCGCCTTGCCCAACGCAATGTCGGACAGCGACAAGCCGCGATGCCAGAACAGGATCGTCTCGTCGTCGCTCTCGCGTCCGGCCTTGAGACCGGCGGCGATCTGGCCGAGCTCGGCGTGCAGCGTTTCTTCGCTCAGCCTTCCGGTCTCGACATGGGCGCGCAGCGAGCCGAACTTGCCGCCCTTGCACTGGCCCCAATCGTCGACGACCATTTTCTGCATGATGTCGGTCAGCGACAATTCCACCGCGCTCATCGTGCCATAGGGAACGACCAGCGCTCCCGGCTTGATCCATTCGGTCTTGAGCAGCGGCTGCGGCTCCGGCAGCCGCGAGGCCTCGACGACGATGTCGGCGCCCTTGACGCAGCTCTCCCAGTCGGCGACTGCCGTCACCGTCTTGCCGAGGTCGGCCGAGAGTTTGGCGGCAAAGCCGTCGCGGCTTTCCGGGCGGCGCGAATGGACGCGGATCTCGTCGAAATCGAAGAGATGATCGAGCAGGCGCACATTCCAGTAGGCGGTGCCGCGCGCACCGATATGGGCCAGCACCTTGGAATTCCTGCGTGCCAGATGCTTGGCGCCGATGGCGGTGATGGCACCGGTTCGCATGTCGGTGATGACGGTGGCATCGAGAATGGCGCGCGGCGTGCCGGTGCGCGGATCGAACAAATTGAGGATGCCGAATTCCGAGGGCAGGCCGTGCAGATAATTATCGACATAGTCGCCGACGATTTTCACGCCGGCCGTATCGAGCGGCGCAACGTAGCCGCGCAGCACGTTGAAATGGCCATGGAAGGCCGGATCGGGTTCGAGATGGACGCGGGGCTCGATCACCGTCTGGCCGTTGCCTTGCGCGACCAGGCCGGCCTCGACGGCGGCAATGATTTCGCCGTCGGTCATCTCAAGGGCTTCGATATCGAGGGCATTGAGGTAATCGATATAGACAGGCTTCATCTACGCGCGCACTTCCTCCCATCGCCCCATCCATTCCATAGCAGGCCGCAGGCCCACACGGAAGTTTGTTGGCCAGGCTCTGGACTGGACCAGCCATATGCTGTTCAACGCGGTTCGTCATGACTGCCGTTCCCGATACCGAAGCCTCCCTTGATACCGCCAGCAATGCGCGGCGCGTGGCGCTGATTGTCGCCATCGCCTTTTTCATGCAGCTGCTGGATTCGACGATCATCTCGACCTCGTTGCCGCAGATGGGAGCGACCTTCGGCGTGCCGGCGGTGGCGATGAGCATTGGCATCACCGCCTATATGCTGACCATGGCGGTGTTCGTGCCGCTGTCGGGCTGGCTCGCCGACCGTTTTGGCGCGCGCAACATCTTCCTGCTGGCGATCGTGCTGTTCACGCTGGCTTCACTCGCCTGCGGCCTCTCGCAAAGTCTCCCTCAGTTCGTCGTCGCCCGCGTCGTGCAAGGCCTCGGCAGCGCGCTGATGACGCCGGTCGGGCGCATTCTCGTGCTGCGCAACGCCCCGAAATCGGAGCTGCTCAACGCGACCGCGCTGATCACCTGGCCGGCGCTGTTTGCGCCTGTGGTCGGGCCGGTGCTTGGCGGCTTCATCACCACCTATCTGTCCTGGCACTGGAATTTCTTCATCAACATTCCGCTCGGGCTGATCGGACTGGCGCTCGTCGCCCGCTTTATCCCGGGCGACCGCGAGGCCGATCCCAAGCCACTGGACTGGCCGGGTTTTTTCCTGACATCGCTGGGGCTCGCGCTGCTGCTCTACGGCCTGGAGCGCATCGCACATCCGGAAGACGGCATCCTGCCGACAGTGCTGCTGGTCGCTGCCGGCATCGTCATCGGCTGGCTGGCGGTGCGGCACCTCCGCCGCGCGCCGCATCCGCTGCTCGATCTCAGCGCGTTCAAGGTGCTGACCTTCGCCATTTCGACGCTGGCCGCCGGCACCATTTTTCGCGTGGCGATCAACGCCACGCCGTTCCTGCTGCCGCTGCTGTTCCAGGTCGGCTTTGGCCTCAGCCCCGTCGATGCCGGCTTGATGATCCTGGCCTATTTTCTCGGCAATCTCGGCATGAAGACGGTGACGACGCCGACGCTCAGACGCTTCGGTTTTCGCACGGTGATGGTCGTCAATGGGCTGATCGGCTCTGCCTCGATCATGGCTTGCGCCGCGATCTCGCCTGAGACGCCGCAGGCGCTGGTCCTGGCGCTGATGTTCGTCGCCGGCCTGTCACGCTCCATGCAGTTCACCGCGTTGAACACGCTGGCCTTCGCCGATATCGATGCGGCACAGCGCAGCTCGGCGTCGACGTTGTCCTCGATGCTGCAGCAAATAGCCATGCTGTTCGGCGTCGCGGTGGCGGCGGCGATCCTCAACCTGTCGCAGCTCGTCAGGGCGCAGCCGGCGCTCGACCTCGTCGATTTTCGCATCGCCTTCCTGGCGATCGGCGCCATCGGGCTGGTGGCGGCGTTGCGGTTCCTGGTACTGCCGCGCGGTGCCGGGGCCGAAGTTTCAGGCCACTCGACGCAGGATTGACGTTCAGACACAATTCCTGGGCTTGGTCCCGGAGCAGCTTTGCCCCCAGCTGAAAACGAGCAAATTCGAAATCCGGCAAATGCTTAGCGGCAGTTGCTCACGACGAGATTCAGCCAGTTCGCAGAATGATCAAAGCAAAGGGAACGCCATGGCCACGACGAAACTCCTCAGCGATGCCGAGGTGGAGAAAATCCCGGCGGTTAAGGCGGTGTTCGACGACATTCGCGCGACGCGCAAATCGGACTTCGTCAACAATTTCTGGCGCGGGCTGGCCAATGATCCGGCCTTGCTGAAACGGACCTGGGACCAGGTGAAGGTGGTGATGGCCACGGAAAGCGCCATCGATCCGCTGACCAAGGAAATGATCTACATCGCGGTGTCGACCGCCAATGGCTGTTCCTATTGCGTCCATTCGCACACGGCTGCGGCGCGAGCCAAGGGGATGACCGATGCGCAGCACGGCGAGCTGGTTGCGATCATCGGGCTGGCCGGGCAGACCAATCATCTGGTCACGGCCATGCAAATCCCGGTCGATCCGCAGTTCGAGGTGAAGAGCTGATTTGGCGCCTACCGTCTTGTCTCCTGCACCAGGGCAAGTGTGTCCAAGCGGTTGACGAGCTGAGTGGCCCGCGTTTCCTCCAGGAGATCGAAGCATGCTCTGGGCCATCGCTCGAGCGCTTTCTTGACCACGGCTTTCGTTTCACGTTCAATCCAGTCGGGGTCGAGCTTCAGGAAGTCGGCAACACGCCGAAACCGTTTGAAGGTGACATTCGCGAATGTGTGCGTACCTGCAAACCGCAGGGCCAAATTGTCGCTCGGCGCAAAGAAAATGGTTGGAACAATATCGTAAGCCGGCGAAAGCCTGATCTCGCGGTTGTCGGGAAACCAGAATGACCAGTTCTTGAGGTGGTTGTCTCCGTTTCCGATCAGGATGTCGGCAACGATCCGGCGAAATCCCTCCAAAACGTCGGCGCGCCAGTCGGTGCTGAAACGACGGATCATGTTGAGGATGGTTTCGTAGGTGGCCATCGTATATTTGCGCTCGCCGGTGGCCCCCACAATCTGGGCGGCATCTTCCATATGGATGCGTTTATTTGCGCCTGGCCGATCGAAACGGTCGGCAACGAAGGCCTGTTTGCCGCCTTCGAGAAAGGCTGCCGGAATGGATTCGATGGCGCTGGTCGGGATGAGGCGACAGTCCGCTGTGTTGACGCCAATCATCCGACAAAGAGTCATGGCGGCAAATTCTGCCTCCGGCAAACCAGGATATCGAGGGGTAGGCACCTTCAATATACAGCGACTTTCGCCGGCCCTCGCCGGTACAGTGAGACGGTCGCCTATGGCCACGGTGCCGAATTTCAGTTGCACACCGGCGAGCGAGAATTTCACAACACCCTCTGGGCGCACGAGATCAAGGCCTTGAACGCTTTCGAGACGAAGCGGTCCGGCCGAAGCGGATGGCCCCGTTTCCGGCGTAGCCAGAACCGCGCCTGGCAAATCCGCACCAAGTCGTGTCAGCAAATCGAATTGGTCGTGATTACCTGGTCCCATCTCAGTCATGACCAGGTCGCGTAGCGCCCCTTCGGGGAGCAGTCCGGAAAACCACGGGGGCAAATAACCGTGGAGGCCTATCTTGTCGCCGCGCGCCGCAAGCCGTGCCCGTGTGGCTTCTTCGTCACCCGGCACCACCCAGCCGAGGCTGAGAATGAGTCGATCCGGATTTCTCAGATAGGCCTCGTCGACCACAAAGGCGGTCGCTCTGTCACGGTCGCGCGTCAGTATCCCAACGCGGATTCTGTTGCCGTGCCGATCCAACAGGTACACACCCAGAACCGCAGCTGGTTCCACCATCACTTGTCCTCGTCATCGGATAGGTCGACGAACAGGTCTTCGAAAGCGGTGGATTGCCCGGGTGATGTTTCACGCTCCGCCCTTTCGGATGAAATCAATTCACGTGCGGCGGCAAGCCTGGAATTGGGAACAAGCAATGGCGTCAGGTCAAGCGCGTCGCAGATCTCGACCAGAAGGGAGAGCCTGTCCCGCCCGATGCGCTCTTTGGCAAGGTCGCGTTCCAGTTCGGAAATACGTGCACGGTCCCGTCCCAGTCGTTCGGCAAGAGCTGGCTGTGTTAATTGCCGACGCTGTCTAGCTTCCTTGAGCTGAGTTCCAAGTGATTGAAAAATCGACTGCGACATGCGCTTTTCCGCTTTTTATGTGAAAAGAAGCGGAATTACGCATACGTGGCCCTTGGAAAGGTGTCAAGCGGAATTCCGCTATATATAAAAAGTAGAGCGGAATTCCGCACTTTATTGGAATGCCAAGAAACGCGATCCCGATTCAGAGCCTGTAAACCCGCTCCGCCGTATTCCAGAATATACCCGCCTCAGCTGCCGCGCCGTGTTTCGCCACCGCCGCGCGGTGCGCTTCGATCAGTTCGGTATGGCTGGTCCACAATTTCTCGATCGGGAAGTTCGAGCCGAACATCAGATGGTCTGCGCCCAGAATGTCGATCGCATTGTCGACGATGTAGGCGATCAGGTCCGGGTCGTTGCGGTGAACGAAAGTGCCCAGTCCCGAGAGCTTGGCGTAAAAATTCGGTGCGGCTGAGAGCGTGCGCAGGCCGGCTTTCCAAGCCTCGGTGGTTTCCGGCTCCATGCCGGTCAGCATGCCGGCATGGGTGAGGATGAAATTGGTTTGCGGGTTCTCGCCGACCAGCGTCAGTCCGTCCTTCATCTGGGCGGGGAAGAGCTGCAGGTCGAAGGACAGGCCGTAGTCCTTCAGCCGCGCTACATTGGCGCGCACCTTGGGGTCGATGACCTGATCGGCGGAGGCTGCAAAGCGGAAGGCCGGCGTCTCGTGCCAGTGGAGTTGCATGCGCACGCCGCGCAGCAGTTTGTATTTCATCAGCCGATCGATCTGCGGTCTGACATCGTCCACCGTCATGTCGGCATAGCCGACGATCGCATGCGGCCATCCGGTTTCATCCGCGGTCTTCTGCAGGAACGCCACTTCCTTCTCGAAATCTTCCTTCGCCCAGTTGGTCTGGACATAGACGGCTTTTTCGACGCCGGCGCCGTTCTGGTCTTCGAGGAATTCCGTGATCGGATAGTCACGGCGGATCGGCTCGTAGGGGCCGAAGATGCGTGGCACCATCGGGCCGACCAGCCAGGGCTGGTCCTTTTGACGCCAGATGTGGAAATGCGCGTCGATGGCTTTCTGCATCACGAAACCCTTTTCCAGATTGTCGACGCCGCCGGGGCGGGGCGGGCGAGCGACAGGATGAAATCGGTGAGGCCGCTAAGCGACGAGCCGTCGATGAGATCGTCGAGATCGGGCAGGATGGCGCGCAGCGCCGCCGTTGCCGGCTGGAAGCGCGGATCGCCGGCCAAAGGTGTGGCCAGCGACAGGCGGAAGGCGCGGGCGCTCAGGCGGCGCATTGCTGTTACGAGGTCGGCATGGTCGCCGCGCTCCAGCGCGTCCGACAGGATGACGACCGCCGCACCGCGCGCGAAGGCAGAGAAGCGTGGCACCGAGAGAAAGGCGAGCAGCGTCGGTCCCATGCGCGTGCCTCCGTCCCAATCGTCTACCTGAGCGGCCGCTCGTGCCAGCGCCTGGTCACGGTCGCGGATGCGCAGCGCCGAGGTGATGCGGGTGAGCCGCGTACCGAAGGTAAAGATTTCCGCGCGGTCGGCGCCTTGCACGGCGGCGTGCGCCAGCTTGAGGTAGTCGGCGGTGTGCAGCTTCATCGAGCCGGAGACGTCGATGAGGATCAGCAGCTTGCGCGGCACAGTCTGGCGGCGGCGCAGCAGCGGTGTGGGCACGTCGCCATCGGCGCTGACGATTTCCCTGAGCGAGCGGCGCAGGTCGAGCTTGCCGCGCGAATGGGTGCGCACGGTGCGGAAGGAGCGGCGGGCAGGCAAAGCAGACGAGAGTTTTCGACGGAAGGCGGTCAGCTTGTCGTCGTCACGCAGGAAATCGCGCGTGCTCAGTTGTTCCAGGGCCGACGACAGCTCGCCGCCTTTCTCCTGGCGCGTGGTCTGGTTCTCTTGCTCGCGCGCGCCGCCATCGTCCTTGATGCGGGTTTCCTCGTCTTCTTCGCCTTGGATCGAGGGTCTGGCGTCGCCATAGAAATGGCTGCGGAAATGCGCTTCGAATTCATTGCGGCGATCAGGCGAGGGCGCGAGCGTTGCAAGCGCCGCGTCGCGGATGTGGGCCATCGAGCGAGGGCCGAGCAGGGTTACGGCCTGCATGAAGCTGGAGACTTGTTCGGGCGCGATGGCGAAGGCGTGGCGGCGCAGCAAGCGGGCGAAGTCGAGAAAAGGCGTGGCGGCGGGGGGTAAGCCTTCCTCGCCCCGTTTACGGGGAGAGGATGCCGGCAGGCAGGTGAGGGNNTGAGGGGCAGCGCCAACGTCCGAGGTTGGCGCTGCCCCTCATCCGCCCCTTCGGGGCACCTTCTCCCCGTAAACGGGGCGAAGGGGTCGTTGAAGTCCCGGCTCACGCCAGCGCCTCCTCGACGATGGCACCGAGCTCCGGCGCAATCGAGGATAAATCCTCCTCGTCCTTGATCAGCACGCCGATGGCGCGGCGGAAGGCTTCCGGCCACGGGCTGCCGCCTTTCTCCAGGATGGTGGCGGCGTTGGCCCATTCGACCGCCTCGGAGATGCCGGGCGGCTTGGCCAGCGGCCGGGCGCGGATCGCCTGCACGGCATTGGCGACCGCACGCGCGGTCGCCTCGGCGACATCGCCGGCGCGCAGCATGATGATTGCGGCCTCGCGCTCGGCGTCGGGATAGCCGATCCAGTGATAGACGCAGCGGCGGCGCAGCGCCTCTGCAAGTTCGCGAGTACGGTTGGAGGTCAGGATGACGATCGGCTGCGCCTCGGCGCGAATGGTGCCGCGTTCGGGAATACTGATCTGGAAATCGGAGAGAAATTCGAGCAGCAGCGCTTCGAATTCATGGTCGGAGCGGTCGATCTCGTCGACCAGAAGCACGCGCTGCTGGGGCGCGCGCAGCACCTGCAGCAGCGGCCGGTCGATCAGAAAACGGTCGTCATAGATGTCGATCTCATGCTCACCGGCATGGCGGATGGCGAGCAGCTGGCGCTGGTAATTCCATTCGTAAAGCGCGTGTGCGGCGTCGATGCCTTCATAGCATTGCAGCCGCACCAGATCGCGGCCAAGCAGTTCAGCGATCGCCTTGGCGGCCTCCGTCTTGCCGACGCCCGGGGCGCCTTCGAGCAGCAGCGGCTTGCCCAGCCGGATCGCCAGGAAGATGGCGGTGGCCAGGCTGTCGTCGGCGAGGTAGCGCGAAGCCGCGAGATGCTGTGCCACCGCCTCGGGTGAGGTCGCGACAGTCTCGGCATTTACCTCGGGCATGTCAGTCCTCAGTTCGCCGCCTGCGCCTTCAGTGCCCGCAATATCCGCTCCGGCGTGATCGGCAGCGTGTCGATGCGCACGCCGACGGCGTCGAAGACGGCATTGGCGACGGCAGGTATCTGCGGGTTGGCGCACATTTCGCCCGGGCCCTTGGCGCCATAGGGGCCATCGGCGGAGGGACGCTCCAGCACGATGATCTCCGTCTGAGCGAGGTCGCCGGGGCCTGGCATCAGATACTGGTTGAAGTCGGTGCCGCCATGGTCGCGGTTGGGGTAGTAGGGCTCGGTGGTCTCGTAGAGCGCGTGGCTGATGCCCATCCAGGAGCCGCCGACGAGCTGCTGTTCGACCATTTTCGGGTTCAGCGCGCGGCCGATCTCAAAGACGTTCTTCACCGTTAGCACCGTTACTTCGCCGGTCTCGTCATCGACCTCGACCTCGACCACAGTGCAGGCATGGGCGTAGCAGGTCGACGGCTTCATCGCGCCGGTTTCCTTCTCCGGGTAGGAGCGCGGGATCAGGAACATGCCGCGGCCGGAGATCGAGCGGCCGCGCTTGAAATGCGCCGACAAAGCGACATCGAAGATAGAGATCGATTTCTGCGGCGCGCCCTTGACCAGTATGTTGCCCTGGCCGTCGGTCTCGAGGTCGGAGGCGTTGACCTCAAGCTCTTCGGCCGCCACTTCCAGCATTACCTGGCGGGCTTCCTTGGCCGCCTGGATGACGGCATTGCCGGCGCGGTGGGTGCCGCGCGAGGCGAAGGTGCCCATGCAGTGCGGCCCGGTGTCTGTATCGGCGGTGTCGATGGTGACGCGATCCGTCGGCACGCCAATGG
The DNA here is from genome assembly GCA_900472295.1 of Hyphomicrobiales bacterium. Lineage (GTDB taxonomy): Bacteria > Pseudomonadota > Alphaproteobacteria > Rhizobiales > Rhizobiaceae > Mesorhizobium. The sequence goes on from UCIA01000009.1 coordinate 170,316, forward strand.
TCTCGGCGCAGATCTGCGCCATGATCTGCTTCAGACCCTGGCCGAGATCGACCGATGACAGTGTGACCATGAAATTGCCGGTCGGCGTCGAATGCACAAGCGCCTGGGTCGGGTCGCCGCCGAGATTCATGCCCGTGGGGTAGTTGATCGCGGCCACGCCGCGTCCGCGCCGGATCGCCATCTCAGGCTCCCTTCTTGTAGGAGGACATCGCCATGTATTTCTCCGCCACCGGCCAGTTGGCGGCCCGCGAGGCCTCCTGCATGCATTCGATCAGGGCTGCACCTTCCGTCGGCTGGCGGTGCGCCTTCGTGTCGCCGTCGCGATAGGCGTTGATGAAGCGGAATTCGAGCGGGTCCATGCCGATCAGCCGCGCAAGCTTGTCCATCTGCACCTCGAGCGCAAAGTCGCCGATGGTGACGCCGAAGCCACGCATGGCCGACGACGGCGTGCGGTTGGTGTAGACGCAGTAGGTGTCAATCCAGACGTTGGGGATGGTGTAGGGCCCGGGATAGTGCGCCGCGCCCTTCTGCGCGCCATAGGGCGAATGGCGGGAGTAGGCGCCGGCATCGGTGTAGCCGGTCACCTGGCGAGCCACGATGCGGCCATCGTTCATCACGCCGTCCTTGATGACGACCTTTTCGGCGGCGCGGGGTGACGAGATCTGCATCTCCTCTTCGCGGCTGTAGATGAAGGAGACCGGGCGTCCCGTCAGCTTGGCGCCGAGAATGGCGATCGGTTCGACGATGACGTCGACCTTGCCGCCAAAGCCGCCGCCGACCGTGCCGCCGACGAAATGCAATTTGGACCCCGGCATCTGCAGGATGATCGAGGTGTTGTCGAGGGTGAAGAACATCGCCTGGGTGTTGGTGTAGCAGGTGAAGCGGTCATTGCCTTCGGGCATGACCACGCAACCGGTCGTCTCTGTCGGCGCGTGCTCGATCGGCGAGGACTGGTAGCTTTGTTCGAGGATGTGGTCGGCCTCGGCAAAGCCTGCCTCGACATCGCCGAAACGTACCTTGCGGCATTCGCCGCTGTCATAGAGGTAATAGTTCTGGCCGTGATATTCGTTGACCAAAGGCGCGCCGGGCTTCAGCGCTTCTTCCATGTCGAAGACCGCCGGCAGCACCTCGTAGTCGACCTTGACCTTGGCGGCCGCTTCCTGCGCCGCGCGCTCGGTCTCGGCCAGCACCGCCACCACGGCCTCGCCCTTCCAGCGCACCTTGCCGTCGGCCAGCACCGTCTCGTCCTCCGGGCCGACCTGGATCAGGATCAGGATGGTGTAGACATTGTGCGGCACGTCCTTGGCGGTGAGGATTTTCACCACGCCTGGATGCTTCTCCGCTTCGGAGGTGTCGATCGAGCGGATGCGGGCATGATGATGCGGGCTGCGCACCATCTTCAAGTGCAGCATGCCGGGAAAATTGCGGTCGGCGAAATAGGCGGTCTTCCCAGTGACATGGCCGGGCGAATCGAGACGCGGCCGGGGCTGCCCGATCTCGTGCAGGCCATCCTTGCGCTGATCGGCGAAATAGCTCTTTCGCAGTTCCATTCTTGATCCCCTCAGGCGGCGTTCTGCGAATTGGCGCGGGCAGCGGTGAGCACAGCCTGGATGATCGGCTCGTAGCCGGTGCAGCGGCAGATGTTGCCGGACAACGCCTCGACGACATCCTCGCGGCTTGGATTGGGCGTATGGTCGAGCAGCACCTTGGCGGCCATGATCATGCCCGGCGTGCAGAAGCCGCATTGCGTGGCGAAGGCGTCGAGAAAGGCGCGCTGCAGCGGATGCAGCACGCCGGCCTCGGCGAGGCCGGAGGTGGTGCGGATGTCGGCGCCGCCGCAGGTTTCGGCCAGCGTCAGGCAGGAGAGCCGGAGTTCGCCATCAATGATGACCGAGCAAGCGCCGCACGTGCCCTGATGGCAGCCGCCTTTCGGCGAGGTGTCGCCGATCTTGTCGCGCAGCGCATGCAGCAGCGTCGTGCCGCCCTCTACGAATTCGGCCTTTTCAGAGCCGTTGAGCGTGAACTGGACCGGAACCTTTGCCATTCTTCCTCCCTTACGCGCCTGCCCGGACGGGCCGGACAGACGCGCGCCCCCCAACCGATGTTTAACCGAGCAGCAGCCGGCCGAGATGGACCGGCAGAACTTCAGCGCGATACCAGGCGCTGGCAATCGGGTCGGTGATCGGCGAGGTGCCTTCACCGGCCGCGGCCAGCGCCGCAGCGATGCCGTCCTGGTTGAGCGTGCTGCCGATCAGCGCCTTTTCCGCCCCCCTGGCGCGCATCGGCCGGTCGGCCATGCAGCCGAGCGCGATCCGCACCGAGGACACAGTGCTGTCGCCGGCCTGCTCAAGCGCGGCGGCGATGCTGAGCACCGAGACGCCCTTGGGTTTGACACGCGACACTTTCAGGAAGCGGAAGTTTTCGGCCTTCGGAAGCTCGAAGCGCACTGACGTGACGATGGCGCGGCTGCCGTCCCTGCCGGCCAAAAAATCCTCGATCGGCATCTCGCCGTCATCGGTGTCCACCGTCGCGCCAAGCGCCAGCAGCGCGACCGCGAAATCGCCGTAGGGCGCCGGTGCGAACAGATTGCCGCCGACGGTCGCCATGTTGCGGATCGCGGGGCCACCAACTGCGCGCGCGGCCTTGGCAATGGCGCCGAGTTCGGGATGGCGGGCGATTGCCGCCATCGTAACCGAAGCGCCGATGCGCGCCTTGCCGTTGTCGATCTCGATGGCCGAGAGCGACGGATCGGTTGAGCGGACAAGGCCGGAGACCGAGATGTCGCCTTCATTGGCGGCGCGCACCACCAGCGTGCCGCCGCCGAGATAGCGCGTGCCGGTGGCTTTCAGCGCAGCGTTGGCGTCGCCGACGGTCGAAAAGGTTTGGAGGGCAAGCGCCATGGCAGGCTCCCAAGCTCAGCTTTGACCGGAAAAATGGCTCTTCAGCGCATTGAAGCCGCCCTGGAAGACATTGGCGCCCATGCCGGCGGCAATCTTGTCGGCCTCTTCGGGGGCGGCGTCGAAGCTTGCGGTCCATTCGGCGTAGGTGCGGTCGCCGTCGGTTATCCGGCGCAATTGCAGCGTCGCCTTGTGGTTGGTCAGCGGTTGCGGCGTCTCCAGGATGGAGTAGCTGACGAGGAAATTCGCATCGGAAAAGTCGAGCAGTTTTTCACGAATGCGGGGCCCGCTGGCGAGCTCGAAATTGCGCACGCAGCCAATGGTTTCGGCGTCCTTGCCATCTTCGATATGGCTCTTGACCATGCGTGGGTGCCAGCCCGGCAGGCCGTTGAAGTCGCGTATGCGCGCCCAGACCTTTTCGACCGGCGCGTCGATGACGCTGGAAATCGTGACGGCAACCATATGATCTTCCCCTGCAAATCCGATGCTGGGAGGGTAGGGCTGCCGCAGGTGCTGCGCTTATCAATGCGTCTTGCTGATGTATCAATGCGTCTGAAAAACGGATCGTTTGAAAGGTGGTAGCTTGGTTCAGGCCATGGCTCGCGCCGCCTCCCGGTAAAGCGTCGGCGGCACGCCGACATGGTCGCGGAAGAAGCGCGAGAAATTGCCCTGGGTGGTGAAGCCGAGATTGCAGGCCACCGAAATCAGCGGCTCCTGCGACCATTGCAGCTGCCGAACGGCTTCCTCCATGCGCAACGTGTTCCAGTAGACATTGGGGGTCAGGTTGGTCTGTTCCTTGAACAAGGCGAAGAAGTGCGGCCGCGACAGGCCGACGCTGCGGGCGACGTCGTCGAACGAGATGCGCTCGCAGACATTGGCCTTCATCAGCTGGATCGCCTTGCGGACGCGGAAATCCTGCATGGTGTTGATGCGGATGCGCGCCTCTTGCGGCGCCGAGGCGTCGGCGGCATCGAGCACGCTATCGATAAACCGCTCGATCTCGTAATTGGCGACGTCGTCGATGCTTTCATTGTCGGCGAGATGATCGAGCAGATTGGCGGCGGCCTGGTGCAGCCAGGGCTCGAGCGTGATCGCGGCCTGTGCAAACAGCGGCGCCGAGGTAGGCAGGTCGCGGCGCCGGCGCGCCCACTCTGGATCGATGTAGAAAGCGAGGAACAGGCCCGGCGTGCCATTCTGCGAGAGGACATGGCTGTGTGGCTGGTAGGAGTTGATCCCCGCAGCGGTGCCGGGTCCCAGGGACACCGTCTCGCGGCCGATGGTCATCTCGCCGGCCGTGCCTTCCAGCCAGATGATGATGTGTGCCTCGACATGGGCATGGGTGACGAAGTCGCTGGCGACATTCAGGACTGAAACATGTCCGAACCGGCCCCAATAGAGCCTGATCGCGTCCGTCATGGGTATTTCCTCCCGCAGGCGACTGGCCTCCCTTCGCCTGCACCGGGATTGTGCGGCGCGCGTCGTGCCCGCGTCAAGCCACATGCACGGCGCCGTCGACTCCGACAGGCGCCGACGGCGGATTATCAGACTGAGCGATAGGTGCCGGCGCTGGCCTTTATTCGTTGCGCCGGAAGTTGCGGAGCCGGTCGAACAGGACCGCCATCAGGATAGCACCGCCGATGAACACGCCTTGCCAGAAGGCGTTGATGCCGAGCAGGCCAAGGCTGTTGCGGATCACCTCGATCAGCGCAGCACCCACGATGGCGCCGAAAGCGGTGCCGACGCCGCCGGCCAGATTGGCGCCGCCGATGACTGTGGCGGCAATCACCTGCAGCTCCATGCCGTTGCCGAGATTGGTGGTGACGGCGCCCAGCCAGCCGGTCTGGATAATACCGGCAATGCCCGCTGCCAACGCCGAGATCATGTAGACCGCGACCTTGATCTGGCGCACGGGAACGCCGGTCAGCGTTGCCGCATGCTCATTGCCGCCGATGGCGAAGATATGCCGGCCGAATTTCGTCCAGCGCAGGACAAAGCCGGTGATCAGCGCCAGCAGAATCGTGTAGAGCACCGGGTTGGCAATGCCGAACACCCAGGCGCCGCCGCCCAGCGCCAGCAGCTTGTCGTGGTCGGGACCGAACTGGAAGACGACGGTGTTGTTGGAAGCAACCATGGCCAGGCTGCGGGCGATCGACAGCATGCCCAGCGTCACCACGAAGGGCGGAAATCCCAAATAGGCGATCAATATGCCGTTGAAGGCGCCAATGGCGAGCGCGGTGGCAATGGAAGCCAGGATGCCGACCTCGATCGAGTAGCCGGCATGCATGGTGACGGCCAGAATCATCGATGACAGGCACAGCACCGAGCCGACCGACAGGTCGATGCCGCCGGTGATGATGACGAAGGTCATGCCGAGGGCGATAATGGCGACGAAGGTGATGTTGCGGGTGATGTTGTAGAGGTTCTTCGAAGTGGCGAAGGCATCGGTGGTAACAGACAGGAAAATGCAGGCGAGGATGACTGCGATCACCACCCAGAAGGTCTGGCTGGCGAATATGCGCGAGAAAATAGTGTGCTGTTTCTGCGCGATCGTCTGATCAAGGGTGACAGCCATTATCGACCTCTCCTGCCGGCAATGAGCCGCGCCTGCGTGGCGAATTCCGGGTTTGCCGCACTCATAGGACTTGCTCGATTGCGCCGGTGATAAGCCCGGTGACTTCCTCGGGCGAACTCGACGCAATCGTCTTGTCGGCGACCTTGCGGCCGCGCCGCATGACGATGACGCGATCGGCGACATCAAACACGTCGGGCATGCGGTGGCTGATAAGCACGACGGCAATGCCCTGATCGCGCAGATGCCGGATCAGGTTGAGCACCTCCGCCACCTGGCGCACCGAGATCGCCGCCGTCGGCTCGTCCATCAGCACGATCTTGGCTTGCGAGAGCATGGTGCGGGCGATCGCGACAGCTTGCCGCTGGCCGCCGGACATCTGCTTGACGAGGTCGCGCGGGCGGGTTTCCGATTTCAGCTCGGCAAAAATCTGGCCGGCGCGCTTGTACATCGCGGCATAGTCGAGAATGCGAAACGGCCCGATGCCACGGCGCAGCTCGCGGCCGAGATAGACGTTCGCGGCGGCTGTCAGATTGTTGCAAAGCGCCAGATCCTGGTGGACGATCTCGATGCCGTGCTGGCGCGCTTCCACCGGCTTGTTCAGGATCAGCTGCTTGCCGTCCATCTGCATGGTGCCGTGGCTCGGGTGGAAATTTCCGGCGATCATCTTGACCAGCGTCGACTTGCCGGCGCCGTTATCGCCCATCAGGCCGACCACCTGGCCGGGCTCGATCGCCAGCGACACGTCGTTGACCGCCTGGATGGCGCCGAAATGCTTCGAGATATTGGTGAGTTCGAGAACCGCCACCAGCCTTTGCCTCCCCATTGTGCCGGGCAGTTGTTCCGCCTCGGCCTCGCTCATTCCAGCTCCTCCCGGAAACGGCGATAAGCGTTCTTTTACGCAAAAGCCGGCGCGCGTCAATCAATTGCCGAGCGATTTGAGGCACTTCTTTTCCTAAAAATCCGTTTTGTAGGACAAATAGCATTGACGTTGGCGGCGAGCCGATATTAGCTAAGCATCGGAGGAGAATAGTCGATCCCCGACGCCGGTTGGATGAGGGGATCGTCGGAGGTTTATGGGTCAAGGATTCGGCGGCGGCTTGTTTGCTGGGCCGGTTCGAGGCCGCATCTGAAAATACTTATCGACCCCTGGCTTGACGACATGAGCGCTCGCAAAACGACCCTCTGTCATCGCGCATCCGGGTTGATCTGTGTGGCGGGCACGTCGTGTCCGTCTGTTTCAAAGGGAGGACTGACATGAAGAAATCACTATTGCTCGCCGCTGCCGCCGTCATGGCGCTGGGCGCCGGGCCGGCCATGGCCAAGAAGCAGCTCGTCATTGTCGTGAAAGGTCTCGACAATCCGTTCTTCGAAGCCATCAACCAGGGTTGCCAGAAATGGAACAAGGAAAACGCCAGCTCGGAGTATGAATGCTTCTACACCGGTCCGGCTTCGACCTCCGACGAGGCCGGCGAGGCTCAGATCGTCGGCGACATGCTGACCAAGGCCGACACCGTGGCGATGGCGATTTCGCCGTCCAACGCGCCGCTGATCGCGCAGACGATCAAGAGCGCCAATCCGACGATCCCGATCATGACCATCGACGCCGACCTCTCCAAGGAGGATGCCGGTCTGCGCAAGACCTATCTCGGCACCGACAACTACCTGATGGGGTTCAAGATCGGCGAGTACATCAAGAAGGGCAAGCCGAATGGCGGCAAGATCTGCACCATCGAGGGCAATCCCGCGGCCGACAACATCCTGCGCCGTGCGCAAGGCATGCGCGACGCGCTGACGGGCAAGGAAGGCCTCGCGGCACTCGCCGGCGAAGGTGGCTGGACCGAAGTCGCCGGCTGCCCGGTGTTCACCAATGACGACGGCGCCAAGGGCGTGCAGGCGATGACCGACATCCTCGCCGCCAATCCCGATCTCGACGCTTTCGGCATCATGGGCGGTTGGCCGCTGTTCGGCGCGCCGCAGCCCTATCGCGACCTGTTCAAGCCGATGGCCGACAAGATCGCCAGCAACGCCTTCGTCATCGGCGCCGCCGACACGATCGGCGACGAAGTGGCGATCGCTCGCGAAGGCCTTGTCACCGCTCTGGTCGGCCAGCGGCCGTTCGAAATGGGCTACAAGGCGCCATCGGTGATGATCGACCTGATCGAAGGCAAGGCAGTCGCCGATCCGGTGTTCACCGGCCTCGACGAATGCACCAAGGACACGGTCGACACCTGCATCCAGAAGTAGGTTCTCGATTTCGGGGCGCCCTTTGACGGGCGCCCCGTCTATTCCTGAACGGACGCAACGGTTGGGGCAACAGGCTCCGGCTTCGACGCGTCTGTGGTTTTCGGCAACGAGATCGGCGCGCCGTGCGGGTTCGGACCAGTCCGGACGCAGCCGGCCGACGCATTGGAACGTGAATGCCGGACGAGAAGTCAAAGAAGCGAGCCGACCGGGCCAAGGCACAAGCCAGCCGCCGTCCGGCTGTCCTGCGCAGGGCCGGTGCCGCGCATTTTCCGGGAGCGAGCGTCCATGTCTCGCTGGCCGGCGAGATTGGCCTCAGGATCGTGCGCGGCGACTATCCGCCCGGCACCATTCTGCCCAACGAGGCCAAATGGGCCGAGACCTTCGATGTCAGTCGTTCGGCGGTGCGCGAAGCCATCAAGATGCTGATGGCCAAGAGCCTGCTGGCGTCACGGCCCAAGATCGGCAGCTGGGTCGAGCCGAGGGAACGCTGGAACCTGCTCGACCGCGATGTGCTGGCCTGGTACGCGACGGCGCCCGACCGCGAGGCTTTCCTGCGCACCGTGCAGGAGTTTCGTCACATCATCGAGCCGGAAGCGTCGGCCTTTGCCGCCACGCGGCGCAGCGACGAGCAGATGGCCGAGATCAGCCAGGCCTGTCGTGAGATGGGCGAAGCTTTGAACCTGCAGGAGCGTATCCGCGCCGATACGCGTTTTCATCTGGCCATACTGCGCGCCTCGGGCAACGATCTGCTGGTGCCGCTTGGTGTTCTGATCGAGTCGGCGCTCGATCATCTCTTTGTCTTCGTCACACGCGAAACCAGCGATCAGCGGCGGGCGCAGGCGCTGCATGAGGCGATCGAGAAGAACATCCGCCTGCAGCGTCCCGCGGCCGCGCGCAATGCGGTGCACAGACTGCTCGCCAACACCGACGATGTTATCGGCCGGTCGCGGCGCTGACGCGGGCTTTTCGCCGCCTCAAATCGTTTGCTTCTTGCCGTCCTTGCTGGGCATCAGGTCGACGCCGTTGGCCTTGCCGATATATGTCGCCAGCATCGGCACGAACTGTTCGGCCGGGCCGGTGGCATGGGCGCCGGCGAAGGAGTTCTTGGTGGCGTTGCCGAGCGGGTTGGCTATGCCGGCGGCGCCCGCCATCGATTCCAGATAGGTCAGGTCCTTGAAGGCGTTGGCGATGGTGAATTTATGCGCGTCGCGGTCACCCTCCAGCGTCCAGCGCATGAAGGTCTGGTAGAAGCCGCAATCCATGCGGCCATTGCGGATGACGCTGTCGAAGCGCGGCGGCGAAATGCCGACCTTCTCGGCCAGCGCCAGCGCCTCGGAATAGATCGCGGCATAGCCCAGCGATATGAAGTTGTTGAGCAGCTTCATGCGGTGGCCGTCGCCGGTGTCGCCGATATGGACGATGCGCCCGGCCCAGGTCTCGATGACGGGCTTCACACGGGCAAACAACGCGTCGGGTGCGCCGACCATGGCGTCGAGCGTGCCTTCCCAGGCTTCCTTCGGGGTTCGGCTCAGCGGTGCATCGACGAAATCGACGCCGATCTCCTTCAGTTCCGCTGCCAGCGCTACGGTCGAGACCGGATCGGCAGTCGAGCAATCGACGACGACGGAGCCCTTCTTCAAGCCCTCCTTGAGGCCGCCGGGCCCACGGATGATGGCTTCCACTTCGCGCGAGCCGGTGACGCAGATGAAGACGATGTCGGATGCCGCGGCCACGTCCCGCGAGGTCGCCGCTTCCTTGGCGCCGCGACCAAGCAAATCTTCGGCCGGCTTGCGGTTCTTGCGGCCGAGGAAGGTCAGGCCGTAGCCTTTGTCGACGATGTTCTTGGCGATGCCGTGCCCCATCAGGCCAAGGCCGATGAAGCCGATCTTTTCGCTCGCGGCAGTCGTGGTCATGTCTTGAAGTCCTGTTGCAATGATTGATATCTGGGGCGGCCGTTTTGCAGGCGAGGGTGGTTGCGGACCGCCATATTGTCTGACAATACACAGAAATCCTAGGCATTGGAGATGAAAATGACAAAGCGGATCATGTTCACCGGCGGCAGCGGCAAGGCCGGACGCCATGTCGTGCAATATCTGGTCGAGCAGGGCTGCCAGGTGCTCAACATCGACACCAAGCCGCTCGACAATCCCAAGGTGCGCACGCTGATCACCGACATTACTGACAGCGGCCAGGTGTTCAACGCGCTGTCGAGCTATATGGGCCTGCATGAATTCGACCCGTCGCTGCGCCCGCAGCCGGTCGATGCCGTGGTGCATTTCGCCGCGATACCGCGCATCATGATCACGCCCGACAATGAGGTGTTCCGCATCAATGCGATGGGCACCTACAATGTCATCGAAGCCGCGGTGAAGCTTGGCATCAAAAAGGTGGTGATCGCGTCCAGCGAGACGACCTATGGCGTGGTCTTCGCCAACGAACCGCGCGACCCCAAATATCTGCCGCTCGATGAAGAATACGACGTCGATCCGATGGACAGCTACGCGCTGTCCAAGGTCGTCAACGAGCACACGGCGCGCGCCTTTGCGCAGCGCAACGGCACCGACATCTATGCGCTGCGCATCGGCAACGTCATCGAGCCGCATGAATATTCGCTGTTTCCGAAGTGGTTCGCCGATCCGGGCTTCCGCAAGCGCATCGCCTGGAGCTATGTCGACGCACGCGATCTTGGCCAGATCACGCTGCGCGCCGTTGAAAAGGACGGGCTCGGCTTCCAGGTGTTCAACGCCGCCAATGACGACACTTCGTCCGACCTGCCGACGGCCGAACTGTTGAAGCGGTTTTACCCCGACGTGCCGGTCAAGGCGGAACTCGGCGAATATGAGACGCTGCTTTCCAACCGCAAGGCGCGGGATATGCTTGGCTTCCGTCCCGAACACAGCTGGCGCAAATACGTTAAATAGGCCGGTTCGGAGCATAGCGGCGGCCTGATCTGTGCACAGCCACCGGCTTTGCCGCCAATGCCCCTTCCTTTGCTTGACAGCTCCAGAAATCCGGACTTTGTGGACGCATGAGGGACGGAAAGCCGAATAAAGGAAAGAAGTCTGACAAGGCTGAGACAGCCGAGCGCCCAGCGGTGGTTCGTCGGGCTGATGTAGCCCGGATGCCCGGCACCAGCGTTCATGCCTCGCTGGCCAGCGAAATCGGGCTGCGGATCGTACGCGGCGATTATCCGCCGGGCACCATCCTGCCCAATGAAGCCAAATGGTCGGAAACCTTCAACGTCAGCCGCTCGGCGGTGCGTGAAGCGATCAAGATGCTGATGGCGAAAAGCCTTCTGGCATCGCGCCCCAAGATCGGCAGCTGGGTGGAGCCCAGGGAGCGCTGGAACCTGCTCGACCGCGATGTGCTCGCCTGGTACGCGACCGGTCCCGACCGGGAAGTGTTCCTGAAAACAGTGCAGGAATTCCGCCACATCATCGAGCCGGAAGCGACCGCCTTCGCCGCCATGCGGCGCACCGAGGAGCAGATGGCCGAGATCAGCCAGGCCTGCCGTGAGATGGGCGACGCGTCGAGCCTGCAGGAACGCACGCGCGCCGACACACGCTTTCATCTCGCCATCCTGCGCGCCTCCGGCAACGATCTCTTGGTGCCGCTCGGCGTGCTGATCGAATCCGCATTCGATCATCTGTTCACCTATACGACGCGCGAACTCGACGATCTGCAGCATGCACAGCAGCTGCACGAGGCGATCGAGAAGGCCATCCGCCTGCAGCGGCCGGATGCGGCCCGCAACGCGGTGCGCAAACTGCTCGCCAATACGGACGGCGTCATCAACACCCGGTAGGACGTGTCGAGATTCAGGTGAGGCCGGCCTGCGAAAGGCTGATACCTGCGCTCCGGGCGGAAAACGCGGACGACGTTGGCGGTTCCTGACAATTCGCCGATCCCTGGCGCGAATCCCCTGGAGCGACGGATTTGCCTGTCGTGGCGCTGCTCACCGCGGCGAATGCGCCGATAGTGGCCGCAGAACGGTCGCTTTGCAGAACCGTGGACAGGAAACGCCTTGACCCCAACGCTTGCCAACCAGGCTGATGGCCCCGGCATCGACAGCGGCTACGCCTGGATGCGGCTTGCCATCTCGATGCTGCTGGCGACGATCGGTGCGGTCGGCATGTGGGCTGTCGTCGTGGTGCTGCCGGCCGTGCAGGCTGAATTTGGCATCGACCGCGCGGCGGCGTCGATGCCTTACACCGCAACCATGATAGGCTTTGCCGCCGGCAATGTGCTGGTCGGCCGCGCCATCGATCGCATGGGCTATTGGATCCCGGCGCTGATCTCTTCGGTTGCTCTCTCCGCCGGTCTCCTGCTCGCGGCGGTGTCGACGTCGATCCTGCAATTCACCCTTGCCCAGGGAGTGCTGATCGGCCTTGGCTCATCGGTGATCTTTGGACCGCTGATCGCCGATATTTCACACTGGTTCAACCGTCGGCGCGGTGTCGCCGTCACTGCGGCGGCCGCGGGCAATTACCTCGCCGGAGCGCTTTGGCCAACCATTATGCCGACGCTGATCGAGGCGGAAGGCTGGCGCTTCACCTATGCCGCCATCGGCGTCTTTTGTCTGGTCACCATGATACCGCTGGTGCTGTTGCTGCGGCGCGGTGCTCCGAATGCGGCGGCAGCCGGCTCGCCTGGAAGCCGCCCCGTGCAGCCGATTTCCATGTCGCCGGCGACGCTGCAGATGCTGCTGGTCATCGCCGGTCTCGGCTGTTGTGTGGCGATGTCGATGCCGCAGGTGCATATCGTCGCCTATTGCATGGATCTCGGCTACGGCATCGCGCATGGCGCCGACATGCTGTCGATCATGATGGCGGCGGGCGTTGTCAGCCGGCTTGCCTCCGGCTTCATCGCCGATCGCATCGGCGGCGTGAAAACCCTGCTTATCGGTTCCGTGCTGCAGTGCCTGTCGCTGCTGTTCTACATCCCGTTCGACGGGCTCGCCTCGCTTTATGTCGTGTCGCTGGTGTTCGGCCTGTCGCAAGGCGGCATCGTGCCTTGCTACGCCATCATCGTGCGCGAATATTTGCCGGCCAAGGAGGCGGGACAGCGCATCGGCATCGTCATGATGGCGACCATCTTCGGCATGGCGATCGGTGGCTGGATGTCGGGCTGGATCTACGACCTGACCGGTTCCTATGCCGCGGCCTTCCTCAACGGCATTGCGTGGAATCTGATGAACGTTCTGGCGATCAGCCTGTTTGTGTGGCGGGCGCGGCGTCCGGCCATGGCGCCGGCTTGATGTCTGGTCATGCAAGCGTGGCCTTAGGCCTGCTTTGCTTGACAAGGGCGGCCCGCTGCGCGACGCCAGTACGGGGCAAGGGATGGCATGGCGGCAGCGACAGACATAACAGACGGGGTTGCGTGGTCAGGCGCACGTAGCCGTGAGGTTGCAGGGGCAAGGGCAAGGCCATGACCAAGCCACGCTCGCGTCGCGGTGGCGGCCGCCCGACGATTGGCGATGTCGCGCGCAAGGCCGGCGTCGGTGCCATCACCGTTTCGCGCGCGCTGCGCGAACCGGAGCGCGTCAGCCAGGATTTGCGCCGCCAGATCCAGGCCGCAGTCGATGAACTCGGTTATGTGCCGGACCCCAATGCGCGGGCGCTGGCCTCGGCGCGCGCCGATGTGTTCGGCGTGCTGGTGCCGTCGCTGACCAACAACGTTTTCGCCGAAGTGGTGCGCGGCATCTATGACAGCCTGTCGGACGGTCCGTTCCGCGTCCAGCTCGGCAACACGCATTATTCCGGCCTTGAGGAAGAGCGCCTGCTGCAGGTGTTTGCGCCGCAGCGCCCGGCGGCGCTGATCGTGGCCGGCATCGACCAGACGCCGACTTCGCGAAAACTGCTGGAGAGCGCCGGCTGCCCTGTGGTGCAAGTCATGGAGACAGGGCCCGATCCGGTCGACATGCTGGTCGGCTTTTCGCATTTCGACGGTGGCCGCACGGCGACCGAGCATCTGATCGAGGCCGGCTACCGGCGGATCGGCTTCATCGGCGCGCGCATGGATCCGCGCTCGCAGCGGCGCCTGGCCGGCTACCGCGCGGCGATGGAGAAAGCCGGGCTGTTCGACCCGCGGCTGATCACCACCACGCCGCTATTGTCCAGCGTGACGCTCGGCCACGAGCTGTTTCGCGATGCGCTGGCCAAGATGCCGGCGCTCGACGGCGTCTTCTGCAACAATGACGATATCGCGCTTGGCGTTCTGTTCGAATGCCATCGCGCGGCACTCGACGTGCCGAAGACAATCGGCATTGTCGGTTTCAACGACCTGGAGATGATGCAGGCGGCGTTCCCGCCGCTCACCAGCATCCGCACCCCTCGCTATGAAATCGGCCGCCGGGCGGTTGCCATGGCGCTGGCGGCGATCACCGGGCAAAGGCCCGAGCAGCGGATCGTCGATCTCGGCTTCGAGCTCAAACCCCGCGAGAGCACGGCACGGTGAAACACGTATTAGCGACTGTGCAAAAGCCGGTTTACACCCCTGTTTGGTAGCGCTACCATTCTCCTGCAACAGGTGCTCAAGCTGCGAAGGCTGGCCTGTTTATTATATATAAGCGACAGCTCATGCTTGTTTATTATGTATAATATGATAGTTTGTGTCTCCGCTTGAGGGGCGGTGGAGGAGGGGACCCAGGCGGCATCAGGCCGCCTGAAAAAGTGCGGTCGGCAAGGCAGGAGGTGCCTTCCGGACGCGCGAAACGTCACGACAACAAGCAGAACTGCAACTGGGAGGAATATCGATGATCAAGTCACTCGTTGGTGGCATCGTTGCCGCCACTGCATTCGTCATGCTGAGTTCGTCGGCCATGGCCGACCCCGAGATCGTCAAGGGGCCATCCGCCGAGCCGGATTGCTTCGCGCCCTGGGCGGCCGACACACAGTTCTTCAAGTTCCCGAAGAAGGAAGGTCCGTACCGCATCGCGCTGGCCAACGGCTATATCGCCAACACCTGGCGCATCCAGATGGTGCAGACGGCCAAGGCCTATGCGGCGCAGAAGGATGTTGCCGCGAAACTGAAGGAATTCAAGGTCGTCTCGACCGGCGAGGATGTGCCGGCGCAGATCTCGGCGATCAACAACTTCATCGATTCCGGCTATGACGCGATTGTCGTCAACGCGCAGAACCCGACTGCTTTTGGGCCGGTCATCAAGCGCGCCAAGGAGGCCGGCGTGGTGCTGGTCGCCTTCGACAACATCCTCGACACCAAGGATGCCATCAACGTCAATGTCGATCAGAAGGGTCTTGGCGCGCTGTGGGGTAAGTGGCTGGTCACCCATGTGCCGAATGGCGGCAAGGTGCTTGAAGTGCGCGGTGTGGCCGGCACGTCGGTCGACACCGACCGCCACGACGGCATCCATGAGGTTCTCAACGGCTCCGGCAAGAAGTGGGAGGTCACCGAAGTCGTCGGCAAATGGGACGACGGCGTGGCGCAGAAGGCCACAGCCGACGCCATCGCCACCAACGGCCCGTTCGACGGCATCACCGGGCAAGGCGGCGACACCGGCATCGTGCAGGCGATGATCGATGCCAAGCATGCTTTCGTGCCGTTCGGCGGCGAGACCGAAAATGGCTTCCGCAAGTTCTGCGCAGCACATGCCGCTGACGGGCTGAAATGCTCGTCGGCCGGCACCGGCCCGGCCCAGGTGGCGGTTGCCATCAAGACGGCGATTGCCGCACTCGAAGGCAATGTCGTGCCGCAAGCGGTCAAGCTGCCGCTGGCGATCGTCGAAGATCCGAACTTCAAGGCCGGGCAGGACTACTTCCCCGACCAGTCCGATAATTTCTTCGTCGGCAATTCCTTCCCGACCTGCGGCATCAATTTCACCGCGCAGGAAATCATGGGTCAGACCAAGGCAGACCAGTAAACTGCACAACCGGCGCCGCGGGCATGTTCGCGGCGCCGACCGCCTGATCTCCTTTGTTCGTCAAGGTGCCTTGGGAGGGCCGATGGACGGTGTGGTTCCGCTCTTTCGCATGGAAGGCATATCCAAGCGCTATGGCGGCGTGCGGGCGCTGGAAAAGGCCGAGCTTGTCGTATCGGCGGGCAGCATCCATGCCATTCTCGGCGAAAACGGCGCCGGCAAGTCGACGCTGATCAAGGTCATGGCCGGCGTGGTGGCGCCCGACGAGGGGGCGATGACGCTGGACGGCCGCGAGGTGACGTTCGCTTCGCCGGGTGCGGCCAACAAGGCCGGCATCGTCTGCATCTTCCAGGAACTGTCACTGATCCCCGAGCTCAGCGTCGCCGACAACATCGTCATCTCCGATCCGCCGACCCGGTTCGGCATGATCGACCGCAAGGCGCAGCGCCGCATCGCCGAGCAGGCGCTGGCGCGCGCGGGTGCGGCCGACATTCATCCGCTGGCGCTGGTCAAGGACCTTCCCCTTTCAAGACGACAAATGGTCGAGATCGCCAAGGCCCTGGCGCGCAAGCCGCGCATCCTGATCCTCGACGAGGCGACCTCGGCGCTGACGGCGGCGGATGTCGCCAAGATTTTCGGCGTGCTGAAGCGGCTGCGCGAGGAAGGGCTGGCGCTGCTCTACATCTCGCACCGCATGAACGAGATCGCCGAGCTTGCCGACCACTGCACGGTATTCCGCAACGGCCGCAATGTCGCCAGCTACAAAGCTGGATCGAAGAGCGACAATGAGGTGGTCGAGCTGATGATCGGCCGCGAATACAGCCACATTTTTCCGCCCAAGCCGGCGGCCGTGCCGGCCACCGCCGCTCCCAGGCTCGAGGCGCGCAAACTGTCGTGGGCCGACCGGCTGGACAACATCTCGCTGACGGTCCGGGCAGGCGAGGTGGTCGGCCTGGGCGGTCTCGACGGCCAGGGCCAGCGCGAATTGCTGCTCGCTTTCTTCGGCGTACTGCGCGGCCTCGGCGGGCAGGTGCTGATCGACGGTAAGCCGGTCACCATCGCCAGTCCCGCCGCGGCGCGCGAAGATCGCATCGGCATGGCACTTATTCCGGAAGACCGCAAGACCGAGGGGCTGATGCTGCCGATGACGGTGCGCGAGAACCTGTCCTTCGCCGCGCTCGACCGGCTGTCGAAAGTCGGCATCATCGACCGCGCCTCCGAGCAGCGGCTGATCGACGATATGGTCGGCCTGTTGGCGATCAAGACGGCGGGTCTCGACATTCCGGTCGGCGCGCTGTCTGGCGGCAACCAGCAGAAGGTGGTCATCGCCAAATGGCTGATGCGCCAGCCGCGCATTATCCTGCTCAACGACCCAACGCGCGGCATCGATGTCGGCACCAAGCAGGAGCTCTACCAGCTGATGCGCAAGCTCGCCGATGCGGGTGCGGCGATCCTGTTCTATTCGACCGATTATGACGAGTTGATCGGCTGCTGCGACCGGGTGCTGGTACTCTATGACGGGGCGGTCAAGCGCGAACTGGTCGGCGCCGAGATCACCGAGCGGGCGCTGATAGCAAGCGCGCTCAACATTCATGGCGAGGAGAGCCCGGTGGGCCTGGGAGCAAGTGCGTGAAAGATTGGCGCTACTGGCTGGCCGAGCAGCGCGGAACGCTGCTGGCGCTCGGCATCTTCATCGTCATGTTCGTCATCTACACCTCGAACCATCCGGCGGGTTTTACCGCCAATGTCGTGCAGACGGCCTCCAACAAGGGCGTGTTGCTTGCCTTCGTCGCCATGGCGCAGACGCTGGTGGTGCTCACCGCCGGCATCGACCTCTCGGTCGGCATGATCTTCCTTTTGACCAACTGCCTGGCCTCCTGGCTGGTGGTGGGCTCGCCGACGCAGACGGCGTTTGGCGTTATCGCCGTGCTATTGGTTGGCCTTTTGTGCGGCGCCATCAACGGCGCCATCGTCATCTACGGACGGCTGCAGCCGATCGTCGCCACCATTGCCACGGGCGCGGTCTATTACGGCATTGGCCTTTTGCTGCGGCCATCCCCGGGCGGCTCGGTCAATGAGGATCTGGCCGACGCGCTGACCGGACGTGTGTTCGGCGTGGTGCCGGCAAGCCTCGTCGTGCTGCTGGCCGTCGTGCTGGTGATCTGGGTGCCGTTCAGCCGCTCGGTACTTGGTCGCGCCGCTTATGCCGCGGGATCGTCGGAAACGGCGGCCTATATGTCCGGCGTGCCGATCCGGCGCGGCAAGTTCGCCGCCTACGCGCTGGCCGGGTTGCTGGCGGCGATCGGCGGGCTGTTCCTCACCTTCTTCACCTATACGGGCGAGGCGGCCTATGCCAGCGGCAACGCCTATACGCTGTTTTCGATCGCCGCCGTGGTGCTGGGAGGCGTCTCGCTGTTCGGCGGCAAGGGCAGCGCCATCGGCGCCATCTTCGGCGCGCTCGCCTTTCGCACCATCGGCGACCTGTTGTTCGTCTTCGATTTCGATCCGCTGTGGCAGCCGCTGTTCCAGGGCGTTATCCTGCTGGTTGCCGTCAGCCTCGGCGCCTTCGCACTGTTTCGGGTCCGCAACCGGCTGGAGTGGTTCCTGTGAGCGAGACGACATTGGGCGGCATAGCCGACCGCATGCCGAAATTCATCCGCCGCGCCGATCCGGCGGTGCTGACCGCCTTCGCCTGCATCGTGCTGTTGCTGTTCCTCGGCAGCCTCTATTCCAGAAGCTTCCTGTCGCCTGACTATCTCCTGCAGCAGCTCAAGGTGGCGTCGTTCCTGGGCGTCATTGCTACCGGCATGATGCTGGTCATCCTGCTTGGCCAGATCGACCTGTCCGTGCCCTGGGCAGTGGCGGCAGGCGCGATGATGGCTTGCGCTGCGGCAGCCTACGGCCCGCTCGGCGTGGCGCTGGCCATTCCGGCCGGTGTTTTCTGCGGCGTGCTGATCGGCATCGTCAACGGCATCGGGGTCGCCTATCTCAGAATCCCCTCGATGATCATCACACTCGCCACCAACGCCGTCGCGCAAGGGCTGATGGTCGTCTATACCGGTGGCTACTCGCCACAGGACTCGGCCACCGGCGCCATGCGCTATCTCGCGACAGGTTTCACCATTCCGGGCGTGCCCAACGCCGTCATCATCTGGGCGCTGATCGGCGCCGCGATGGTGTTCGTGCTGACCCGCACCAGCTTCGGCCGCACCGTCTACGGCATCGGCAACCGCGAGCGCGCCGCCTATCTCTCCGGCGTAGACACGCGACGCGTGGTGATGATCGCCTTCGCTATCTCCGGCGGTCTCTCGGCCTTTGGCGGTGTGCTTCTGGCCGGTTATGCCTCCAAGGCGGCGCAGTCGATGGGCGATGCCTATCTGTTGCCGTCGATCGCCGCCGTGGTGCTTGGCGGCACCTCGATCCTCGGCGGGCGCGGCTCCTATCTCGGCACCGTCGCCGGCGTCATCCTGATCACGCTCTTGCAATCCATCCTGTCGGTCATGCAGATGCCCGAGGCCGGACGGCAGATTATCTATGGCGTCGTCATCGTCGCCATGCTGCTGCTCTACGGCCGCGCGCCGGCAAGCCGCTGACAGTGGACGAAAAGACGGCACAGGCGCCAACGGGCGCTCCCGGTTCGGTGCCGCCGACCATCGTGGTGATGGGTGTCGCCGGCTGCGGCAAGTCGGCCGTCGGCACCGCGTTGGCGAAGGCGCTGGGCGCCACCTTCATCGAGGGGGACAGACTGCATCCGCCAGAGAACGTCGCGCGCATGGCACGCGGCGAAGCGCTCACCGATCAGCTGCGCGAGGGCTGGCTCGATGCCATTGGCGAGCGGATCGCTGATCTGGTCGGGCAGGGTCAATGGGTGGTTGCCGCCTGCTCGGCGTTGAAGCGCAGCTATCGCGACCGCCTGCGCGGCTTTCGCGGGGAAATCGTCTTCGTCTATCTCGAGATCGATCCCGCCACCGCCAGGCGGCGCGTCGGCAACCGCAAGGGGCATTTCATGCCGGCAAGCCTGGTCGACAGCCAGTTTGCCATACTGGAGCCACCCGGCGCGGACGAGAAGGCATTGACCGTCGATGCCACACTTCCCATCGTCGACATCGTCACCGCGGCGGTGAACCTGCTGGCGGCAAGATCATGAGCCGCCATCGTCGGGCAAGGCGTTTTCCGGTCGTTCGGTGAACCGGTCCTGGCCGGACCAGACCATCATTTGTTCAGGATAGAGTTTTAACGCCTCCAGCAAGCGGTCGCGCTTGAGCAATATGTACTCGGCCTGCAACGCCATGTTCTTTGCGCCGCCGACCCTGGTCGCGGGCTCGCCGGTCTGCGCCGAGGTTGGCACCAGTTCAGGGCTTACAACGGCGCGGTATTGGCGGAACGGATCGGTCTCGAAGGTCGACATGGAAAACAGTGCCGCCTTGCCCCTTGCGGCGAAATTCGTCGGGGACGAGGCAAGGTGGGTCCAGCCGTTCTCGCCAATGCCGGCTTCGGTGAATGTCGAGCCGGCATGTACGGTGTTCGTAATCAGCACGACGCCATTGTTGCTGAGGATCTTCTGGATCCGGCCGGTGACCTGGTAGGCGTCGTTTCGGTCGAAGACGATCCGGCTTTTCAGGAAACGGTTCTCGACCCGGACAATCGGTGGGTTCAGGAAGCGCAGGCCGAATTTAGAGTCGGAGATGCCGTGAGCACTGACGCTGAGCTGGTGCGCCTCGATGCCGGCTTCATACAGAGCACGCTTGCCGATGACGGTCTGGGCGGCGAACTGATCGCACCATATGATGGCTCCGTGGCCGCGCTGCAGCGCCGCCTGCAGGCCTTCAAGACCTTCCAGCCGGATATCGGGTGACCAGCGGCCGCCGACGAGATGCGTGGCGAACAGCAGGCGCCGGCGGTGGCTGGCGCTAAGCAAGCCCCTGAACTGCTTTTGTGCATCGATGCCGTTGCCGAGCACCGCGCGCGTGGCGACGCTGTAGCGCGGAAAATCCTTGCGCATATGACGCTTCAGGCGCAGCCCCGATACGCGGCTGCAGATCGCCGCCCACCGGCTTGCCGGCAGCACTGCCGCGACGCCGAGATAGAAGGCGGCCAGCAGCAGCTCGCGAAAATCCTTGTTGTTGAAGGCGCGCAACCTGCCGGCGCGAACCACCTTGCGACTGAAGAAGCGGACATGCTCGGCGCGTTCGGGCACCAAGATGTCGGCAATGATTTCCGTATGATAAATGACGGCGGACGACGGTATCCGGCCGGCTTTCCGGGATTTTCCCAACCACGGCAGCCTCATCCGATCATTGTCCACCTGTTCTTGCGCGCGCCCCAATTCTTGCGCGTGCCCGAAAATCGCTTTACTGCGTCTGCCACCGGCGCGCAATCGGCGCCGGCAGGACCATGGTAATCGGCATTCAAGGCTCGAGCTTGAAACAGGCGCTATCCCACGCACTTCCGCAACTGGCGCCCTGGCAGCCGGCAGCGGTGGCGCTGATGGCGCCGGACCGGCCAGTTCTCAGCTTTGCCGGCTTGGCTAGCCTTGTCGGTGAAATTTGCGACGATCTTGCCAGGCGCGGCATTCGCCGCGGCACGGCCGTTGGCATCGTCCTTCCCAACGGTCCGGAAATGGCGATCTCTTTCCTGGCGGTCTCGGCGCTGGCGACAGCAGCCCCGCTCAATCCGGCTTACGGCGAAGACGAATTTCGCTTCTATCTCAGCGATCTAGACGTGAAACTTCTGCTGTGCGGACAAGGCATGGGCGATGCCGCGCGCAATGCCGCAAGGTCGCTCGGCATCCCGGTGCTCGACGTTGTCGTGACCGAAGGCGCCAAGGCCGGCGAATTTGTTCTCTCGGGCGATGCCGAGGTGGCGATGGCCGGCGAGGCCCGCCTCGACGAGGTGGAGCTCAACGGACCAGACGATTTCGCGCTTGTCCTGCATACGTCGGGAACCACGGCGCGGCCGAAGATCGTCGGCTTGCGGCAACGCAATCTGCAGGTGTCGATGACCAACATCGCCCGCACCCTGGCGCTGTCGGCAGACGATATCTGTCTCAACGTGATGCCGCTGTTCCATATCCACGGGCTGATGGCGGCGCTCAGCGCACAGCTTGCAGTCGGCGGCACTGTTGCCTGCACGCCGGGCTTCAACGTGCTCAAATTCTATAGCTGGCTGGCCGACTTCCGGCCGAGCTGGTACAGCGCGGTGCCGACCATGCATCAGGCGATCCTGGCGCGCGGCGCGCAATGACGATGTCATCGCCAAAGCGGGGCTGCGTTTCGTCCGCTCGTCCTCGGCAGCCCTTCCCGATGCCGTGTTCCGCGATCTGGAGCGCGTGTTCGGCTGCCCGGTGGTCGAGGCCTATGGCATGACCGAGGCGGCGCACCAGATGACGTCGAACGGCCTGCCGCCGGCGCGTCGCAAACCGGGCTCGGTCGGCCTGCCTGCCGGCCCCGAGGTGACGATCCTCGACGACAAGGGGACGATCCTGCCTGCCGGCGAAAAGGGCGAGATCGCGGTGCGTGGCGCCAACATCCATGACGGCTATCTCAACAATCCTGCGGCCAACGCCACGGCCTTCACCAATGGCTGGTTCCGCACCGGCGACCAGGGCCTGATCGACGGGGATGGCGACCTCAAGATCACCGGGCGGCTGAAGGAGATCATCAATCGCGGCGGCGAGAAGATCTCGCCGCTCGAGGTCGACAATGTGCTGCTCGATCATCCGCTGGTGGCGCGGGCGGTGACCTTCGCCGTGCCGCACGCCATGCTGGGAGAAGAGGTGGGCGCGGCCATCGTGCTGGCCGAGGGCGCCGTCGCCGACGCCGATGAGATTCGCGATTTCGCGCGCAGCCGCATCGTCGAGTTCAAGGTGCCGCGCCACATCCTGTTTCTGCAGGAGATACCCAAGGGCCCGACCAGCAAAATCCAGCGCGTCGGCCTCGCCGGCAAGCTCGGCCTGGTCTGAGGAAGCCTTCGGAAATTAGATCTGCGACGTCAGCTCGACCGGAAAATCGTCATTGTCGGCATCGCGCATGGCGGCGAGGCTGCGATTGTCCAGCACCTCGGCGATGGCCTGGCGTACTTCCAGCATCATGTGCCGGACCTGGCAGGTCGCCTCGTCGCAATCCTCGCAGCGCTGGTATTGCGTGCGGCTGGCGCAAGGGATCGGCGCCAGCGGGCCGTCAAGCACACGCACGACATGGCCGATCTTGATCTCGGACGCCGGCCGGGCGAGGCGATAGCCGCCTTCCTTGCCCTTGCGGCTGAGCACGAAGCCGGCATTGCGCAACTCGCCCAGAATGGCATCCAGGAATTTCTTCGGGATGTTGTTGGCGACCGCGATGTCGTTGACGAATGCAAGCTGGCCGACCGGCAGGCCGGAAAGATGCACGAGGGCCTTGAGGCCGTATTTGCCTTTTTTGGTAAGCATGCCCGATTCAGTTCATGAAAACCCCAACCACCCGCATCTGGCGGTTGTTTGTGTGCAAATCATGACATCTCGCCTGCGCAACCCGGTTTCACGCAAAACAAGCCGCAAGGTTGCAGGTTAGGCACAAAGACGTTGATTCTTCGTAACGTTTTTCACACAGATGGCCGGATTCTGCCTGAAAGCCGTTCGGCGGTGCTCAAAAACGAAAAAGCCGGCAAGGAGCCGGCTTTCTTGTTCGGTTCTCTGTTCGGCTGCCGATGTCAGCGGCTGCCATAGGTCTGGTCGAGCAGGCCGCCGGCGGCGAAATGCTCCTTTTGCACCTTGTCCCAGTCGCCGAAGACGTCTTCCACCGTCAGCAGGCGGACATCGGGGAAGTCGGCCTTGTATTTGGCGGCGACTTCCGTGTTGCGGGCCCGCAGGCCATTTTCGGCGGCGATGGTCTGTCCCTCCGGCGTGTAGAGGAAGTCGAGATAGGACTTGGCCAGGTCACGGCTGCCGTGCTCGTCGGCGACCTTGTCGACGATCGCTACCGGGAATTCGGCGAGCAGGCTGACGGTCGGCGTAACCTGCTCGAACTTGTCGTTGCCATACTCCTTGCGGATGCCGCGCGTTTCCGATTCGAAGGTGATCAGCACGTCGCCGATCTCACGTTGCACGAAGGTGGTGGTGGCGGCGCGGCCGCCCGTATCGAAGATCGGCACATTGTTGAACAGCTTGGTGACGAAGTCCTTCACCTTGGCGTCGTCGCCCTTGAAGGCCTCTTTGGCGTAGGCTGTCGCCGCCAGATAGGTGTAGCGCGCATTGCCCGACGTCTTCGGGTTGGGAAAGATCACCTGCACGTCGTCGCGCACGAGATCGTTCCAGTCCTTGATGTGCTTGGGGTTGCCCGCGCGGACGAGAAACGAAGGCAGCGAATAGAAGGGCGAGGCGTTGTCGGGGAAATCCTTCTGCCAGTCGGCAGAGACGAGGCCTTTCTTGACCAGGAAGTCGATGTCGATGACCTGGTTGAAGGTGACGACATCGGCGCCCAGGCCTTCGGCAATGGCGCGCGCCTGCGCCGAAGTGCCGGCATGCGACTGGTCGACGGTGACGCCGGGATGGCCGGCGATGAAGGCCTTGTTCACCTGGACGAACAGCTCGCGGCCGACATCATAGGAAGCGTTGAGCAGTTTGTCGGCCGACCAGGCTTGGGAGGAGGCGAGGACAAGGCCGGCGACAGTGGCGATGCCGAGCAAAAAACGCTTCATGAAAATGGGCTCCGATGTGCAATGCGTTACCAGAACATAGCCGGGCCGAAGGGGGTGCTGCGAGGCACGTGGCGCAGATGTATGGCGTTGCAGCGAAAAAGAAATCGCTGAAGCAGCTAGTTGGCGAAATTTCATTCCAGCCGAGATGACCATGCATTGGAGGTTTCTGCGGCTTGAAGCTCAAGGCAAATTGCCATATACAAATGGCATATACAAAGGAGCGCTACCATGCCTCAGCACCGTCACTCAACAACGCCGCCGAGGGAAGCGAAGTTGTTTCGCAACAACCGCAGCCAGGCGGTGCGCATTCCTGTCGAGTTCGAACTTCCCGGGGACAAGGTCCTGATTAGCCGCGACGGCGACCGCCTGATCATCGAGCCGGTCCGCAAGTCCGGCCTCACGGCACTGCTTGCCCAATGGGCGAAAGAACCGCCGCTTGGCCCTGAAGACGATTTTCCCGATACCCGTGATGCGCCCGTAAGGCCCGAGGACATCTTCTGATGCGGTTCATGCTGGACACCAACATCATCAGCGACATGATCCGAAATCCGTCCGGCAAAGCTGCCAGTGCGGCGGCGCGCGAAGGAGACGGCGCCCTTTGCACCAGCATCGTCGTCGCTTCGGAGCTGCGCTATGGCTGCGCCCGCAAGGGATCGGCCAGGCTGCTTGCCAAGGTCGAGGAATTGCTTGCCGAGATTCCGGTGCTGCCGCTCGATGTGCCTGTGGATGCCGAATACGGCGCCCTTCGTGCCGAGCTGGAGGCCAGAGGCCAGCCGATCGGTCACAAGGACCTTTTCATTGCGGCCCACGCGTACGCCTTGGGGACGACACTGGTGACAGCCAATACCGGCGAGTTCAGCCGGATCAAGGGTCTGAAGGTCGAGAACTGGCTGGAGTAGTGCCGGATCGACGTCTATGCCGCCGGGAACAGCTTCCAGCGCCTTGGCCTGAACGCCACCCGGCTCTTCTGCGCTGCCGGATGGTCGACTGGCAGCTCGATCTCGACACGCTGGCGCTCGCCGCCGATTTCCAGCTCAACGCGTCTTGTACCGGCGACGCGGCGGCTGGCGGCGACCGTGCCGGCGATGCAACCGCTGCAGCCGTCGAGCAGTTCGACATCGTGCGGGCGGAAATAGAGCACGGCCTCGCCGCTTGGCGCATGCGGCGCCGAAAGCCCGATCGGCCGGTCGGCGATCCATATCTCGCCATCCTCGACCTTGACGGGAAGCGTGCTCGATTCACCGATGAAGGAGTAGACGAAGGGTGAGTTCGGCGTGTCGTAGATTTCGTCGGCGGAGCCGACCTGCTCGATGCGGCCCTGGCTCATCACCACGACACGGTCGGCAAGCTCCAGCGCCTCTTCCTGGTCGTGGGTGACGAAGACGGTGGTGTGGCCGGTGCGATCATGGATTTCGCGCAGCCAGCGGCGGAGTTCCCTGCGCACCTGCGCATCGAGCGCGCCGAACGGCTCATCGAGCAGCAGCACCTTGGGCTCGATCGCCATGGCGCGGGCGAGCGCCACACGCTGGCGCTGGCCACCGGAAAGCTGCGCCGGATAGCGTTTTTCCAGCCCGGAAAGCTGGACGAGGTCGAGCAGTTCGGAGGCGCGGCGGCGGATTTCCGCCGCCGGCGGCCGCGACGGTCCGTGCCGCACTTTCAGGCCGAAGCCGATATTGTCGGCGACCGTCATGTGCCGGAACAGCGCATAGTGCTGGAAGACGAAGCCGACATTGCGCTCCTGGATCGACCGGTGCGAGGCATCCTCTTGGCCGAAGAAGATTTTTCCGCGCGTCGGGCGTTCCAGGCCGGCGATCAGCCTGAGCAGCGTCGTCTTGCCGGAGCCCGACGGCCCCAGCAGCGCGATCAGCTCACCCGACTTGATGTCAAGCGATACGTCATGGAGGGCCGGAAACCGGTCAAACTCCTTGCGTACGTTGGCAACGCGAACTTCCATTTTTACAGAACCCTCTAATGCCCGCGCGTCGCGGCGATCTCGGCGCCGTAGCGCATCTCGAGAAGTGTTTTCAAGACCAGCGTCACCAAAGCCAGGCCGGCAAGCAGCGAAGCGACGGCAAAAGCGCCAACGGCGTTGTACTCATTGTAAAGGATTTCGACATGCAGCGGCATGGTGTTGGTCAGTCCGCGTATGTGGCCGGACACGACCGAGACCGCTCCGAATTCGCCCATCGAGCGGGCGTTGCACAAAAGCACGCCGTAGAGCAATCCCCATTTGACGTTGGGCAGCGTCACATACCAGAAGGTCTGCCAGCCATTGGCGCCCAGAGAGAGCGCCGCCTCCTCATCGCCATTGCCCTGTTCCTGCATCAGCGGGATCAGTTCGCGGGCAACGAAGGGGAAGGTGACGAAGACGGTGGCCAGCACGATGCCGGGCACGGCGAACAGGATCTGGATGCCATGCGCCCTCAGCCATTCGCCAAACAACCCCTGCGCGCCGAACAAAAGCACATAGACGAGGCCGGATATGACCGGCGAGACCGAGAAGGGCAGGTCGATCAGCGTGGTCAGGAACGCCTTGCCCTTGAATTCGAACTTGGCGATCGCCCAGGCAGCCGAGATGCCGAAGACGACGTTGAGCGGCACGGCGATCGCCGCCACCAGCAGCGTCAGCCGGATTGCCGAGCGGGTGTCGGGGTTGGACAGCGATTCCGTGTAGGCACCGAAGCCTTTCGCCAGCGCCTCGTGGAAGACGATGATCAGCGGCAGCAGCAGGAAGATGGCGAGGAAGGCGAAGGCCACCGCCATCAGCAACAGCTGTACCGGCCGGCTTTCTGTCACCGCCGCCGACCGGCTCTCGTGATGCGGTTCGTAGGATTTGATTACGGGGTCAGCCATAACGCTTGCGGCTCCATGACTGCGCCAGGTTGATGACCAGCAGCATCACGAACGACAGCAAAAGCATGATCGCCGCGATCGCGGTCGCTGCCGGATAATTGTACTCCTCAAGCCGGATGACGATCAAAAGCGGCGCGATCTCCGACTTGTAGGGCAAATTGCCGGCGATGAAGATGACCGAGCCGTATTCGCCGACGCCGCGCGCGAAGGCGAGCGAGAAGCCGGTGATGATGGCCGGCGCCAGGCCCGGAAACAGGATGCGGGTGATGATCTGGAAGCGGTTGGCGCCGAGCGTTGCGGCCGCTTCCTCCACTTCCTTGTCGATCTCCTCCATGATCGGCTGCACGGTACGCACGACGAAGGGCAGGCCGATGAAGACCAGCGCCACGACGATGCCGAGCGGCGTGTAGGCGACCTTGATGCCGAGAGGTGCCAGCAGCTGGCCGATCCAGCCGTTCGGCGCATAGAGTGTGGTCAGCGCAATGCCGGCCACGGCTGTCGGCAACGCGAAGGGCAGGTCGACCATGGCATCGACGACGCGGCGGCCGGGGAAGCGGTAGCGCACCAGCACCCAGGCGACGAGCGTGCCGAAGACGACGTTGACGGCGGCCGCGATGAAGGCGGTGCCGAAGCTGATTTGAAGCGCGTTGATGGTCCGGCGATCGGTGGCGATCGCCCAGAAATCGGTCCAGCCGAGGGCTGCCGAGCGCCAGATCAGGCCCGACAGGGGGATGAGGATGATGAGCGTGAGGTAGGCAAGCGAGAAGCCGAGTGTCAATCCGAAACCCGGAATGACACTCGGCTGTCTGAACCGCCACCCCGCCTTGGCGGGTGCTATGGTCATGTCGTCCTGATCTGGATTTAGCTCACTGGGCCGGCTTGTATATCTGGTCGAATATACCACCGTCGCCGAAATGGTAAGGCTGTGCCTTCTTCCAGCCGCCGAAAAGCGGATCGTCGATGGAGATCAGCTTGATTTCGGGCGTCTTCGGAATGTCAGCCGCATCCACCAGCTCGGGCTTGGCCGGACGATAGTGGTTCTTGGCGATGATCGTCTGGGCTTCCTTGGAATAGAGCCAGCCGAGATAGGCTTCGGCAACCTTGCGGGTGCCCTTGGCATCGACATTGGCGTCGACGATCGCCACCGGAGGCTCAGCCAGGATCGAGGTCGGCGGGTAGACGATCTCGAAATTGTCGGCGCCGAATTCATTGAGCGCCAGATAGGCGTCGTTTTCCCAGCCGATCAGCACGTCACCGATGCCTTTTTGCGCGAAGGTGACCGTCGAGCCGCGCGCGCCGGTGTCGAGCACCGGGGCATTGGCGTAGAGCTTGCCGACGAATTCCTTGTTCTTGGCTTCGTCGCCGCCATCATTGGCGTTGGCGTAGGCCCAGGCGGCAAGGTAGTTCCAGCGCGCGCCGCCCGACGTCTTCGGGTTCGGCGTGATCACCTGGACGCCGTCCTTGACCAGATCGCTCCAGTCTTTGATGCCCTTCGGATTGCCCTTGCGGACCAGGAAGATGATGGTCGAGGTGTAAGGCGCTGAATTGTTTTCGAATTTCTTGCGCCAGTCGGGATTGATCTTCTTCGATTTGGTGACGATGGCGTTGATGTCGCCTTCGAGCGCCAGAGTGACCACATCGGCATCGAGGCCGTCGATCACGGCGCGGGCCTGGGCCCCGGAGCCGCCATGCGATTGCTGGATGGTTACCGTCTCGCCGGTCTCAGCCTTCCAGTGTGCGACGAAGGCCTCATCATAGGCCTTGTAGAGTTCGCGTGTCGGGTCGTAGGACACGTTGAGAATGGTGGTATCGGCAAACGCGAAACCGAGCGTGCCGAACTGGATCGATGTGGCGACCAGTGCGCCGAACAGTTTCTTGAAATGAGGTTTGGTCATTCCCGCCTCCGTTGATGACGGCTGAACTCTATCGAATTGATAGAAATTAGATGCATTCAACGTTGCCTTTTTCGGCCCCCAGAAGCAATTTTTCGCCGATATTGCGCGCTTGGAGGAAATATCTTCCTCATATCGGCTTGAGCCGATTTTGCGCCTGTCCGAGCCTATCTAGAAACCGGCAGCGAAGGCAAGGCCAGGCCAGGTGAGTCTCGCTCTTCGTTGGGGGGGCAGTTCGCAGTTATGGGAAAGTCGAAGCGCTGCTTTGGGAACAGCTCATCCCTGAGTGTGTAGTGCCACCACTCTCGCGCATAATTCTTGAAGCCGCCGGCACGCATGGCATCGAGCAGTCTTTTGCGGTTTGCCGCCGCCTCTGTCGCCAATGGGCGGTGGGCGGTTTCGCTTGCCGGGTCGAAGCAGTCGAAGCTTGTGCCGAAATCGAGCGTCCCGGCGCCGGCCGCACCGCAAGCGGCGGACGACGTGCTTGTGCCGTCACTGCGGGCAGTCGCGACATCGACGGTCGAGCCGCGCGAATGGGTGGACAGTTCGCCGATGTAGCCCTTGGCGATGAGGTCGCCGCGCTTGACCGCGGGATACCATTGCGGGTCGGGTGGTCCGCCCTCTTTGGTCCATTTGACCATGTCGGCGACGGCGCGGGCAGGGCGGTAGCAGTCGAAGACGACCAGCGTCAGGCCGTCGGCGGCCAGTGCTTTCTGGACGCTGGACAGCGCTTGCGCGGCTTGGCTTGTAAGAATGCAGACCGGAGCGTCATAGCCGTCGGCCTTGCGGTGCAGGAAGTTTTCCGGGCCGGCATAGCGGATATCCTGGCGGATGGAGGGATCGACATCGGCCAGGCGGACAAAGCCAGCGGGCGGGGGGTCGGCGGTGGCGGGGAGAGTTGTCAGTAGCGTGGCGAGAATGGCGGCTAAGGTGCGCAAGGTATGGCGCGAGGCACCCCCCTCTGCCCTGCCGGGCATCTCCCCCTCAAGGGGGGAGATTGGCAGCTTTGGCGTTGTGCGCCACTGTTTGTCGTTGGCGAAAGCCGTGGAGACATCTGATCTCCCCCCTTGAGGGGGAGATGGCCGGCAGGCCAGAGGGGGGGGTGAAGGATCTCCAACCTAAATGGCTTCCGCCGGGAATGAACCG
>UCIA01000067.1 GCA_900472295.1 Hyphomicrobiales bacterium
CAGTTCGCCGGCTTCCAGGCGCAAGCCGGCCGCATCGACCGCAATGGCGACGGCAAGATTTCGCGCGACGAGTTTGCGACCTTCATTCCCGACCGGTTGCGGCAGGCGGACTCGAACGGCGACCGCACGCTTTCGATCTCCGAACTGCGGGCGCTCCGGCGTCAGTAATCCCCTAACCCTTCAACCCCCATCCAACAGGAGAGAAAAGATGAAACGGACAATCACAGCGCTTTGCGGTTTGATGATTGGCGCCACGGCGCTGGCCTCGCCGGCCGAGGCCTTGCCGGTCGTGCCGGCCTCGGTTCCGGCATCGGTCACCGCCGCGCCAACACCGGTCTGGTTCCGGCGCGGCTTCTACGTCGTCGGCGGCGGCTACTACTACAACGGCTACCGGGGCTACGCCCGTGTGCGGCCCGGCTACCGCTACTACAACGGGTACTGGTTCCCCGCCGCCGCCTTTGCCGCCGGCGTCGCGGCGGCGACCGTCGCACCGTTGCCACCGCCTCCGGCGGTTAGGCTGGACGCGGCGCATGTGCAGTGGTGCTATGATCGGTACGTCTCCTATCGCGCCTGGGACAACAGTTACCAGCCCTACAACGGGCCTCGCCAGCAATGCTGGTCGCCCTATAGTTAACGATTTTTTTCGGGCAGCCTTCTACTTTGCGAGGCGCACGCCATGTCGCCAACGGCTCGGTGCCCTCGCGCACCCGGCCGCTGGCATTGCGAGGCCTTCAACTTTGAAATGCGGCTGATGATTTGGCAATTAGCGCGCCCAGCTCCGCTTCGCAGACGGCGCCATCATTGCCACAGAATTGAAGTCACGCGGGCAAATGCGGCCGAGGGGGCAATTCTCACTGATAGTCCGCGTCGAGGAGCGCCCACCATCGGCGAGCCCGAGCCAAAAAAACGGCCTCACCACAGGTAATAGAGACGGCCATGCAGCGTCGGTCCCTTCGAAGCTGCATGGCCGGGGGCTTTGCGCCTCATACTGGATTTACGCTGAGCGGCCAACCTCCAAATAGGGACATTGGCAGACATTCGAGTCTCAGAAGGTGTTCGTCATTTGCAACACATCGGGCCGATGGGGAGCCGCACGAGACGCTCTGACACCCTGTCAGGCGACCCGAAGCTTTCCTTTACCGGGGGATTTGCGAACGAATTGTGATGCCTCAACGGCGGGCATTGCCTTGCCGAAATGGTAGCCCTGACCGATCTCGCAGCCGGCCTCGTTCAAGCGATCCAGGATTTCGGAATCTTCAATCCCCTCGGCGGTCGTGGGGAGGGCGAGGCTCTTTGCCAGACCAAGGATGCCGTACACGATCTTTGCGCTTTCGGGATTATCCTTCATGGATTGGATGAAACTGCGATCGATCTTGATCTTGTCCAGTTTGAGCTCGCGCAGATGATAGAGGCTGGAATAGCCAGTGCCAAAATCGTCGAGCGCTATCTTGATCCCGACATTTTGCAACGACTGAAGGATCGTCTTCGCCGTCTCCAGGTCCGCGACGAGAGCGTTTTCCGTGATTTCAATCTCAAGCCGGTTGGGTGTGAAGCCTGTTTCGGAAAGCACGGCAAGCAGGCGCATCGGGAAGAGCAAATCCGTCAGTTCATGCGGCGAGACGTTGAGCGAGAGCCTCAGATCGGCCGGCCACTCCTTCGCATTGATGCAAGCCCGCCGCAGCATGGCGAGAGTGAATTCCGACATCAGCCCGAGGCGCTCGATGATGGGGATGAACACATCAGGTGCAATCATGCCCTTTTCCGGATGGTGCCAACGCGCGAGGATTTCGAATCCGAGCAGGCGTCCATCGGACAGTTCGATCAACGGCTGATAGTGCGGCTCGATCTCATTGGCCGCCACGGCACGCTGGATATCGGCTTCCAGCGTGGCCAGCGCCTTTAGCTCGGTGTCCATGCTCTCTTCGTAGAAGCGGAAGGTTCCCCTGCCTGCCTGCTTGGCGCGATACATGGCGATATCGGCCGCATGCAGGAGCGCGTCCCCATTCATTCCGTCCGCGGGACAGAGCGCGATTCCGATACTCGCGCCGACCTCGACAATCCTTGCGGCAATAGTGATCGGCGCCGAGATCGCCGCAATGATGCGCTCCGCCAAGGTGATCGGCTTCTTGGTTTGGTCTCGCCCCTCGGCGTCAAGCTCGCAGATAATTGCAAACTCATCCCCGCCGATGCGCGCAAGCGTGTCATTCTTGCGCACGACCGCCTTCAGGCGGGCGGTGATTTCGCCCAGCACGAAGTCGCCGGCGCTGTGCCCATGAATATCGTTGACGGGCTTGAACCGGTCGAGATCAATCAACAGCACGGCAAAGGATGCATCGCCGCGTTCGACGCGGCTGAGGGCCTTGTTGAGTTCATCCGACAACACGCGCCGGTTTGCCAGGCCGGTAAGCGCATCGTAGCGGGCCAGGGTTTCGGCGAGCGCCTGGGATTCCTCCAGGGCGACAGCGTTGTTTCGGAAAACCTCTAAGGCCAGCGCCATGCTGCCGATCTCATCATGCCGCTCGACTTGGGGGATGACAACATCGCGATTTCCCGCAGCAAGTTCGGACAAGGCCTTGGTGATGGAGGCAAGCGGGCGGGAGATCCCGGAATGAATGACCCAGGTCACCCAGATCGCCAGGACGAGGGCACAGGCGACGACGATCGCGAAGATCGTGCCTGAGGTATCGACGATTTTGTCGGCGCGCGCGCCGGCTTCGGATGCCCCTGCGGCATTGATTGTACTGAGGGTATCCACCGTGCCGTCAACGATCTCATAGAGAGCATGCGCGCGAAGTTGAAAGGCCGGCGACATTGCGAGCCTCGTGTCATGAGGAAGCGCTGCCCATGCGCGATGTTCGGCGGCCCACGTGCTCCACTCACGATCGAAGGTTGCCAGGAGGCCTAGTTCCTCCTGGGTCTTGTCCAAAAAGCCATAAGCTGCCCTTTGATAGCCAATCGACACCATGTATCCGTCGGCTGCGGCCAATGCGCGCCCTGTCTGGTCTTGGTCCGTCGCGAGTGCGAGGCGCGTTTCAGCCAGACGGGTCTCGGAGAGGAGGTCCGCCATCTCACCAAGAACACGGGTGCCCACCACCCATTTGCGATCGAGCGTTTCCGTCAGTCGATCGAGTGCCAGCATTTGAACAAGCGCGTACGAACTGACACCTATCAGAAGCGCGACAGAAAGTAGATAATACGAAATTAAACGAGCGCGAACGGATGATAATTTGAGCATAGTTGGCCTCGCTTCTTTTTTATTTTTTAACAGAATTATTAGTAAACGTTTGAGGGCGAGAATGGTTGTGAAGTTCCGCTCTAATAGTTACGCAGGTGTTACTGGCGGTCCAATCGCCGTGAATTCGCTATCGTATCTGGGTTGGCGATGCCTTCGCTGCGATCGAACAAGTTGATGAACGGTTCTGCGAAGCAGGTGGTCCGATGGCACGTGATGTTCGATGCTGAACTCGTAGAACAGCGCTTCATGTTCAACGGTCCGTCCGCCCGTCATCGGCTCAACTGAATCAGAACGACTCAGGCCAGTGTTTCAACACAATCGGCGCTAAGCGGTCCGTTTCGGCCGACCTGACGGAGCCCATTGCGCCTCATTCCTCCGTTGCGGCTGTTCGAGGCGTGAGCGGAAGTTGCCCCGTCGCCTCCGGTGACGAAGGGATCCGCACACTTAGCCTGACGGCTAGCGCTCACTTCGTGTTTGCGGGCTGGTGGCTTCACTTCACGGGAAGCCGACACGCAGTGTCGCTAACCAAGAATGGGAGAGCGATGGTGAGCCCGTCATACAGCCCGAACTTAGTTGCTTCAGCCATGATGGTAGCGGCAAGCCGGTCTTGCCGAGACCCTCGCTCAATCTCGCTCCAAAGGAACGGTGCTGCGTGCTGGCGCACGAGCTTGATGGATGGATCGTGATATAAATACTCGCGCGAGAAATATCGGACGGTCCATTCGCCCGGCCATGCGTCGAGGAGAACATGCGATCGTTGCTCACGACGTGACGCCCCGATGGGCGGGATCACGCCAGCAAACACACAGGTCGCGCCGAAGCGACACGCATACGACAACACACACGAACTTATATCTTCAGCAGTCCTGCTGGCCCTTATTGCTTGCAAAAGAGTATAGGTCTCTTCAAGTCTGGAGTGCCACAGTGGAGGGTTCATTTTGCCTCAGTAGCTGGGGGCCAGGTGCGGTGCATCCCCATTGCGCATCCCGGCCTCCTCGACGCGCCCGATTGGGGCGATGCGGTTGGGGTTCGAGAGGGTGAGGTCCCGGTTTTCTGGGCTTCCGGCTTGACGGCTCATTATGCCCTGCAGCGTGCCCGCCCGGAGATCTTCATCACCAACGCCCCGGGCTACATGCTCATCACCGATGTTGACAGCCGTTCCGACATCGGTGCCTTCAAGGCATTCTGAATTGGATCGGGAGCATTCCAAGTGGGACCGACCCATTCGCGGGCGCTGGCAAGGCCATGCGCCTCACGCCAGTCCATTGCGGGAAAGATGAGGCACCACCGGCGCAAACATCTCCTGTTTGATATATCAACCCATCGGCGCCCCCTCGAACAGAGCTTCGGCGACCGCTGCATCTTCGGCCACGACAATGCCTGCCTCACGCGCCTGA
>UCIA01000024.1:0-14571 GCA_900472295.1 Hyphomicrobiales bacterium
TGCACGCGCTCGGCCAGATCGCTGAAATCGGGCGCCAGCGGCACATAATGGACATCGGACTCCAGCTGCCCCTCGGCGAACCAGGTCTCATAGGTCGGCGGCGGCATCAGGCAGAGCGAATTCGAGCTCATGATCCATTTCAAATTCGTCGCGACATCATAGCCTTCGAGCGAGACGATGTAGCGGTAGCGCTGCTGCTGATCGATGCTGAGGAAAGGTTTGCGAAACTGCGGCGGCGCGTCCGATTTGGGCGAACCGGCGTCGCAGATCGCAAGATTGCCGACGGCTTCCAGAAAGCGAGCGCGTATCGCATTGTTGAGATCGCCGCGCCAGACCGCCATCGGGCGCTTGTCGGCGAAAGGCTGAGCGTCGGCCGGCATATGGAAATGGCGGAACTTATCCAGCTTCATCAGCACCGCGTTCTGGTTGTCGCCGCGGATCGGTCGATCCTTGACGACGGCCGGCATCTTGGGCACCGCCCATACGTCGCCGAACTCAAGGTCGATGAGCAGGCCGGGATCGAAGTAGCGGGCAAACTCCTTCAAGTCGTAATAGTACATGCTCGGCCGGAACGGGATGCGACTGACCGGCACGGCAGCCGGGCTCGGCGCGAAAGGCTGCTCCAGCCTGTTGTAGTAGTCCAGGCGATCGCGAACCGCCTGGTCGGAGAGCCTCGCTTGCTGCAGCCGGCTGGTCAACCGACTGCGAAACAGCTGCTGCGGAGCAAAGTCGCGCGCAATGTTGCGCGCATAGTAGATCAGCTTCTTTGCTTTTCTTGGAAGCGTGGCCATCGGTTGGCGCAATCTAGCCCTGGATATAGCGCCAGACTTCCGGATCGGGCTCGATCTGGCCGCTGAGCACAAAATACTTGTAGAGCACGAGCAGGCCGATCGCCTGCTCGGCGCGCTCGTCGGCGAATTTGCGGCAATAGGCGTTGGCCGCCGCGACGATGCGCCGAGCCTCATCAGGATGCTTTTCGAGATGGTGCACGCGCTCGGCCAGATCGCTGAAATCGGGCGCCAGCGGCACATAATGGACATCGGGCTCCAGCTGCGCTTCCGCGAACCAGGTCTCGTAGGTCGGCGGCGGCATCAGGCAGAGCGAATTCGAGCTCATGATCCATTTCAGGTTGGTCGCGACATCGTTGCCTTCGAGCGAGATGATGTAGCGGTAGCGCTGCTGCTGATCGATGCTGAGATAGGGTTTGCGGAACTCCGGCGGCGCCGTGGCCTTCGGCGTGCCGACATCGCAGAAAGGCAGGTCGCGGGCGACCTCCAGCAGCAAGGTTCGTATCGGATTGTTGAGCTCGCCGCGCCAGACGACCATCGGATGCTTGTCGGCGAAGGCGACATCGTCGGCCGGCATGTGGAAATGACGAAACTTGTTGAGCTTGAACAGGATTCCGTTGCTGTTGTCGCCGGCCAATGGCCGATCCTTGACGATCGACGGCATTTTCGGCACTTCGATGACGTCGCCGAATTCCAGGTCGATCAGCAGGTCCGGATCGAAATAGCGGGTGAATTCCTTGAGGTCGTAATAGTACATGCTGCGGTCCGTCGGCAGCCGGCTGATCGGCACGGCCTCGGCGCTCGGCGTAAAAGTGTGCTGCAGCGTGTTGTAGTAGTTGAGCCGCTGGCGCACCGATGCATCGGCAAGCCTGGCCTCATCGAGCATACGGCCGAGTTGCCGCCGGAACAGGACCGGCGGCGCGAGATCGCGCATGGCGTTGCGCGCATAGTAAAACAGCTTCTGTGCGTTTCTCTGAAGCGTGGCCATCGGTCGTTTTGATTCGAAATCGGTCGGCGGCGGCTCCAACAATTGTCCCGCAGCCTTTTCTAAACCATTGTGTTAGCCGTCACGCAAGTCCAGAAACCGCTGGCATGCCCGAGCCCGCCGCCGCGCGCTGTTGTGTTTGCCGCTCAATGCTTCTAGGCAGGACCAGAGCAGTTCCAGGAAACATTTCATCCGGAAGTGCATCCAAACAAAGAGCTGGAACGGTCACGGCGCAATCGTGAACCACTCTGGACATAGCGAAAGGAAACGATATGGCGCGACCACCTAATTACGGTCAGGAACGCAAGGAGCGCGACCGTCAGAAGGCCGCCAAGAAGGCGGAGAAGCTGGCTGCCAAGGTCGCAGCCAAGGAACGCTCCAAGCCCGAAGGCGAAGCCGGCTCCGAAACCGATACCGAAACGGAAGAATAGATAGGCAGGATGGCAGCGATCCAGCCCGGCAAGCGGGCGGCTCGCCGCAATCAGGCGGCCTTGTCGCTGACGAAGACGTTGACTTCGCGCGCCGCGGCAATGAAGGCGCGCCTTGCAATCATCGCCGGCTTGTCGCCGGCCAGCGCGTCATGACAGGCCTGCAGCGCCTCACGGTGCTTGGGGCTGCGCTTGCCGGGCCAGCTGTTGAGCAGATAATCGGACGCCTCGCGGGCCGTGCGCAGGAGCTGGTTTTCTCCCCCGGCGGCTGACTTGACGATCACGGGTGTTTCAAAGCGGTTGTTTTCCATGGCCGCTCCTTACGCCATCGGCGTCTGCGAAGCGAGGCCGAAAGCGGATGGCATCGGCGTTCTGTCGTTTTCGCGGCCGATATCAGGCGGCAACCACAGCAAAACCCCTGGCGCGCAGGCCGCGACGGTCATTGTGCAGCGACGTCACCAGGCGGTCGCGGCTGCCGACGATATGGGCGGAAAGCCGCGCTGCCGCCGCATCCGCATCGCCCGCCCGCACCGCCGCCAGGATGGCGTGGTGTTCGCTCCAGGCGCGGGCCAGCGCTGCCTCGTCGCGCACCTCCAGCCAGCGTGCCCGCGACAGCCGCGTCATGGCATCGCGCACCGCCCTGAACAAAAACTCATTGCCGGAGAGACGCGCCAGCTCGATGTGGAAATCCATGCCGACGCGGTGCCATTCCTCGCGCGGCGTGGCGGCGTCGCAGGACTCCAGCATCGCCTCGATGACATCGACGGCGCTCCTGTCGGCCAGCGCCGAAGTCAGCCGGACCGCGGCAACCTCTACAGCCTCGCGGTAGACGGCGATCTGTTCGAGTTCTGCGAGATTGATCGGCGATACCGTCCAGCCGCGCCCGTCGCGACAGATCAGCCCTTCCGTCTCGAGCCGCAGCAGGGCTGCCCTGACCGGCGTGCGCGAGGCGCCGAAGCGGCTCTCGATCCAGCGTTCCGTCAGCCGCTCGCCGGGACCGACCTCAAGACCGAGGATCATCTCGCGAAGCGCTTTCTCGACAGTCTGCAGCTGCGACATTTTTTGGTTCCGTTGCCGGAGATCGGCTTTCCCGTCAGGTTCGGCAGATCACGTTTCAGAGCCTGGATTGACAGCAACCGAGCTTTGAGTTCATGAGGATACCAAGTTGGTATCCCAAATTGGTATCCGCAGCAAGCGGATAGGAATGACATGTCGCAGGACAGCGCAGCACAGGCCGCCGAACAGCCCTCCACCTACAATGTGCCCACCTACAACGAACATTGGCGGCGCAACCTGTTCGTGTGTTTTGCGGGATCGTTCAGCACGCTCGTGGCGATGACGCTGCTGCTCCCCTTCCTGCCGCTCTATGTCGAGCAACTGGGCGCCGTGGGCCACGCTGCGATCGTGCAATGGTCAGGCATCGCTTTCGGCGCCACCTTCTTTGCCGCCGCCCTTGTCGCGCCGCTGTGGGGACGACTGGGCGATCGCTATGGCCGCAAGGTGATGCTGGTCCGCGCCAGTTTCGGCATGGCGATCTGCATGTCGCTGACCGGCATGGTGCAGACCGTCTGGCAACTGGTGCTGCTGCGCCTGCTGATCGGTTTTGCCGGCGGCTATTCCTCGGGCTCGACAATACTGGTCGCCATGCAGACGCCGAAGGAGCGCTCCGGCTGGGCGCTCGGCGTGCTGTCGGCCGGCATCACCGCAGGCTCCCTGGTCGGGCCGCTGCTCGGCGGCGCGCTGCCGCCATTAATTGGTATCCGCGCCACCTTCCTGATCGCCGGTGGCGTTATTTTCCTGGCGGCACTGGCAACGACCTTCCTGATCAAGGAGAGCCCTCGCCCGGCGGCACAGGCCAAGCCGAAGGAGAAGCCGAAAGGCGGCTGGGCGCAAATCCCCGACAAGCGCCCAATCGTCGCCATGCTGGCGACCGGCATGCTGTTTACCTTCGCCAACATGTCGATCGAGCCGATCATCACCGTCTATGTCCAGCAGCTGGTCGCGGACGCAAGCCGGGTGACGCTGGTCTCGGGCGTCGTCATGTCGGCGGCGGCACTCGGCGCCATACTGTCGGCATCGCGGCTGGGCAAGCTCGCCGACCGCATCGGCCACTGGAACGTCATCGTCGCATCGCTGGCCGTCTCGGCACTGCTGTTGATACCGCAGGCTTTCGTTACCGAGAGCTGGCAGTTGGTCGGCCTGCGTTTCCTGATGGGGCTCGTGCTGGGCGGGCTTTTGCCCTGCATCACCAGCGTTATCCGCCACAATGTTCCAGACGGCGTCGGCGGCAATGTGCTGGGCCTGGCGATCTCGGCGCAATATATCGGCCAGGTCGCGGGTCCGGTGATGGGCGGCTTCGTCGGCGGCCATTTCGGCATGCGCGCGGTGTTTCTCGGCACGTCCGTGCTGATGGCCGGCGGTGCCGTCTACAACTGGCTGGTCCAGTCACGCCGCGCGCGTGACATGCTGGCGGTCTCGGGCAAATCCTGACAGGTTGCGCCGCCTGTCGCCAATCCCCGCCTGTCTCCAATTATAGAGAGCCTGAAATGAGCATCGCCGAATCCACGCCAGCAAGCAGCGCCCGCATCCTCGTTTTCGCCGGCGGTCTCTGCGGTGCTGCGGGCGTGGCGTTGTCGGCGGCATCAGCGCATCTCGGCGGCGCCTTCGTCGGCACCGCCGCATCTTTCCTGCTCATGCATGCTCCGGTGTTTCTGGCCGTCGGCCTCGCCGGCGGCAACCGGATCGTGCGGATCGGCAGCCTGGCGCTGCTCGTCGGCTTGGTTCTCTTCTGCGGCGACCTGCTGGCGCGCGATTTCATGGGATCGCGGCTGTTCCCGATGTCGGCGCCGATCGGCGGCAGTCTACTCATCGCAGGCTGGCTGGCGATAGCTTCCTCGGCATTGGTGCGCCAACGTCCCTGACGGGGCAAGAACCCTGCCCCGCCTGTCATTTCTCGTGCGATGGCTCAGTCCTGCCCGTGTTCTGGTATCCGATCGCGGCTGCGCTTCGCAGGCTTGACGAGCCGTTGCCGCTCCGGCCGCTCTTCGGTCGGCGAGATGCCCCAGTAATTGCGATAAATGTCTTCGAACAGATGCTTCACGGGATGCATGGTTCGGTCTCCTTTCAGATGATTGAATCGATCCAATCGACTGGCAAAAAAATGCCGCGCCGATCAGCCGCGCTTGCGCTCCACAAGGAAATGCAGATCGCGCTTCCACGGGCCGGTCTTGCCGCGGCGCTTGCGAGTGGCGGCATCGGAGGCGATGCCCCAGTCATTTCCGTAGATGTCTTCGAACAGATAATTCATCGGATGCATGGCACCCTCCTCTTGAATCGATCCAAGGCATGATTTACGAAATTCCTTGGATCGATTCAAATATAAGCCCTCTCCCGCCTTCGATCAAGGGAAAATTTGAACCGATCCAACGAAAGTGTTAGATAGAGCCATTCAGGAGACGAAGATGGCGTCATTGACCTCTGGCAAGACAAGACCAATTAGGCTGGCCGACATTGCCAAGGCGGCCGGCGTCTCGCACGGCACCGCGTCCAATGTCTTCGCCCGGCCAGAGATCGTGCGTGAAGAGGTGCGTGAGCGGGTCAAGGCGGCAGCGGAAGCCATGGGCTACGCCGGGCCGGATCCCAAAGGCAGGCTGCTGCGCGCCGGCAAGGTCAACGCCATCGGCGTGGCGACGGCCGAACCCCTCTCCTATTTCTTCGACGATCCTTTTGCCCGCGTCATGATGGCCAGCATCTCGCAAGCCTGCGACGCGACAGGTGCGGGAATTTCGCTGGTTTCCGCCGCCAACAACGAGCAGCTCGCCTGGAACATCCAGAGCGCGCTGGTCGACGGCTTCATCGTGTTCTGCATCGAGGGTGGTTCACGGGCGGTCGAACTGGCGCGCGAACGGAAATTGCCTTTCGTGGCGTTGGACCTCGATTCGGAAGATGAGACAGTCTCGGCGATCGGGATCGACAACATCGCCGGCGCCGGTCTCGCGGCGCGCCATCTGGCAGAGCTCGGCCACCGCCGCTTTGCCGTGCTGGCCCTGGAATCTGCCGACGCCGGCTTCGGTCCGGTCACGCAAGAGCAGGTCGAGGCGTCGGCGCTCTATTCCGGCACGCGCGACCGCATGCGCGGCTATCTCGCCGAGCTCTCCCGCTTCGGCATCGACGTCTCGCAGGTGCCGATCTACGAAACCCTGAACGACGAAAAGACCGTGCGGGCCGGCCTCGAGCATATTTTCGCGTTGCCGCAGCGGCCGACGGCCATCCTGGCCATGTCGGACAGAATGGCACTGGATGCGCTCGACTGGCTGCGCGAACACGACATCACTGTCCCCGGCGACGTGTCTGTCGTCGGCTTCGACGGCGTGCCGGAAGGCGCTGTTTCCAAACCGCCGTTGACCACCGTCGCCCAGCCGATCGCCGAGATGGGCCGCCTTGCCGTCAAGGCGATCCTCGAACATGACGGCTCGCACCAAAGGCTATTGCTGCCGGTCGATCTGGTGATCAGAGCCTCATCAGGTCCCGCTCCTGCCTGAGGGCCTGCGCCCTCACCGGCTTGCCACCATGGGCGGCATGCCGAGAGGCTGGCGAACGGCCGGCGCTTCCTTGCGGACAGGTTTCTTGCCCGACCAGCCGATGCCCGACAGCCATTCGAGATAGAAGGCGAGCGCGAACTGCATGGCGATGCCGGCCGATATCAGCAGCGCGTCATAGGCAAAGCCGCCCGGATTGATCAGCTTCAACACTTGCGCGGCCATGGCGATCACCGTGCCGGCGAGGAACACCGGCAGCGAACGCTTGCCGAGCAGAGCCAGCGGATGGTCCGGGCTGAGGCGGAACAGGTTCGAGACCGCCGGCAGGGCGACGACCAGGTAGCTTACCGCGAGGATGTGCAACAGCCGCGGCAGCGACAGGAATGTCTTGTCGAAGCCGCCGATCACCACAGGCAGATTAAACCACGTTATCTCGCCCCAGAGCGGACTGTGCACCCAGACCAGCGCTGCCGCGACATAGATCGCCGCGGCGCCGACCAGCCAGCGGTTCACCGGGATCGTGCCGCCGCGCCGTACATGCAGCATGCCGGCAAGGCCGATGTTGAACAGGAACTGCCAGGACAGCGGGTTGAGGAACCAGAAGCCGGGCTCCGGATAATTCGGCGGCGCGATCTGCCAGATGCCGGCTATAAGCCACAGGGCGCCTGCAAAGATGAGCGCCGGCAGCGGCCGGTAGCTGACCAACAGGAGGAACAGCGGCGCCATCAGCAGCAGTGCCGCATAGACTGGCAGGATGTTGTTGTAGCCGAGCTGGTGGCCGAGCGTGACGATGCCGACCAGCACTTCGGGCGTGTTCTTCATCAGCGGTTCGATGTTGATCAGTTTCAGCAGTTCCGGCCGGTGGGCGAACACTGCCGCCGCGCAAAACAATGCCATCACCACCATGGTGGTGACGATATGAGCGCTGTAGAGCACACCGGCGCGACGCCACATCTTCAGCGTCGCCAGCAGCCGGCTGCCTGGCTGGAAGTTGTTGCCATAGGCGAGTGCGACCGACATGCCGGAGATCAGCACGAAGGCCTCCGCCGCGTCGGAGAAGCCGAAATTCTTGTAGGTGAATGTTTCGAACACGGTGCCCGGCACGTGGTCGATATAGATGGTCAGGAGAGCGAGCGCGCGAAACACGTCGATACGCGTATCGCGCTCATGCGGAATTGGCAGGGTCATCGACAAAAGGCCTCAAAGCGGAGCAAAGAATGCTCATGTTGTTCATGCCGGGATGCGACCACCGGCGCACACCGCTTCGATTCCTCCCGCAGGGAGCATATCGGCGCAGAAACGGTCTGAAATGAGCCTGGTTCAATCACATTTCGCGGAGCATGAAAATATTCCGTTTTGAAGCCGGCAAATGACCAATATATCTACGAAATCAAAGAGATATGAGCGTGCCTGAATATAGCGACGAGAACGGCTTTCTGCATCAGGATCTGGCCTTTCCATACCGGCTCCTCAAGCCGGCAAATGCCGGCGGCGAATGCCTTTTTCTGCTGCATGGATCGGGCGTCGACGAAACGACGATGCTGCCGATTGGGCGGCAGATCGCGCCCCACGCCACGCTGGTCGCGGTGCGCGGCCGCATTCCCCAGGAAGATGGTTTCCGCTGGTTCGAGCGCATCACCCCGACCAGCTTCGAGCAGGCAGGTATCCGCGCCGAGACATCGGCCTTTGCCGCATTCGCAAGCGAGGCCGCCAAGCGCCACGGGCTCGATCTCGCCCGCACGACGTTCCTCGGCTATTCCAACGGCGCCAATCTGGTGTCCAGCCTGATGCTGCTCAACCCCGGCCTCGTCCGAAAGGCGGTGCTGCTGAGAGCGATGCCGGTGCTTGCCGATACTCCGTCAGCCGACCTCAGCGGGACGCGCGTGCTGATCATCGCCGGCGCCGCCGACCAGACCTATGGGCCGTTCGCGTTGGCGCTGGTGACGCTGCTTCACGGACGCGGCGCCGAGGTCGATGCGCGCATCTTGGCGTCCGGCCATGAGATCGGCGACCCTGACGCCGCAATCGTTAAGCAGTGGTTGGCGCTCGCCCAGGTCTAAGCAGATACGCCCTATCCCTGCCCCATCCGGTTCCAGGCATCGAGGCCGGCGATCTTGTAGGCTTCGGCCAGCGTTGGGTAGTTGAAGGTGTTGTTGACGAAGAAGTCGACGGTGCCGCCGAGATTGATCACCGCCTGGCCGATATGGATCAGTTCGGTGGCGCCCTCGCCGACGATGTGGGCGCCGAGCAGGCGGCGCGTTTCGACCGAGAACAGCAGTTTCAGGAAGCCGGTGTTGACGCCCATAATGTGGCCGCGCGAGGTCTCGCGAAAACGCGCCACGCCGACCTCATAGGCGGCGCCGCTCTCGCGCACTTGCTCTTCCGACTGGCCGACAGTGGAGATTTCCGGCACGGCGTAAATGCCATAGGGGAAGGTTTCCGGCGGCGGCGGCAATTGCACCCCAAAAGCGTGGCAGGCGGCCACCCGGCCCTGCTCCATCGAGGTCGAGGCAAGGCTGGGGAAGCCGATGACGTCGCCGGTGGCATAGATGTTGGGCACGGCGGTCTGAAAAGTCTGCGGATCGACCTTGATGCGGCCGCGCGAGTCGGCATCGATGCCGACCACATCGAGGCCGAGGCTGCCGAGATTGCCGCTGCGGCCGGCGGCATAAAGCACGACCTCGGAGCGGATGGTGCGGCCGTCGGCCAGCGTCACTTCGGCATAGTCGGGCTTGGAGACGATTTCCTTGACCGTGCTGCCGAGGCGAATGGTCATGCCGCGGTCGCGCATCTGGTGGATGAAATCGTCGACGATCTCGCGGTCGACGAAATCGAGAATGGTGTTGCGCGGCTCGACCAGCGTCACCGGCACGTCGAGGGCCGAAAAGATGGTGGCATATTCGACGCCGATGACGCCGGCGCCGATCACCGTCAGCGTGCGC
Organism: Hyphomicrobiales bacterium; assembly: GCA_900472295.1. Taxonomy (GTDB): domain Bacteria; phylum Pseudomonadota; class Alphaproteobacteria; order Rhizobiales; family Rhizobiaceae; genus Mesorhizobium. The sequence continues at coordinate 9,682 of UCIA01000024.1, forward strand.
GGCAGACGATCGAGTTCCAGCATCTCGTCGCTGTCGAAGACGCGGACCTTGTCGAAGGGCACGTCGCGCGGCCGGTGCGGCCTTGTGCCGACCGCGATCAGCGCATTGGCAAAGCCGACCTCCGAGTAGTCGCCATTGTCCGCCGTCAGGGCGATCTTGTTGGGGCCGAGGAATTTCGCCGTGGCGCGCACGCTCTTGACCGCATTGCGCATGAACTGGTGCTGCAGCACCTCGACCTCATGGTCAAGCGTCTTGTGCAGGCGATCGACCAGATCCCCGATGGAAATGTCCTGCTTGACCCGGTAGCCGCGGCCGTAAAAGCCGCGCTCGCGCCAACCGGAGAGGTTGAGCACCGTCTCGCGCAGCGTCTTCGACGGGATGGTGCCGGTGTGCACCGAGACGCCGCCTAGGCGCCGGCCCCTGTCGACCACCAGCACCGATTTGCCGAGCTTGGCCGATTGCACCGCGGCGCGGCGGCCGGAAGGGCCGCTGCCGATGACCAGCATGTCGTAGTCCATGTAAACCCGTCCCCTCGGCGTCTTGTTGCGCCGCAGCAAGCTAACGCCATCCGTCCAGCAAATTCAACCGGTTCGCAGCGTCCATTCTTGTCGCAGACCGACGCGATCTTGATTCCGCCTGCGGCCTTCACCATTTCAGGTGGTGGCGGCCGCGCACCCTAGCGTGCCGCCTGTTACGAGGACATGACATGAACGCGCGCGTAATTGACGGCAAAATCATCACCAGCAGGCTGGACGACGTCAGGGCCTTCGACGGCGTGCGCACGCGCCGCATCCTGGCGTTCATCATCGACTATTGCATCGTCGCGCTGCTCACTGTCCTCTTCGCCGTCCTGGTCGCTGTTCTCGGCCTGCTGACATTCGGCCTTGGCTGGGCTTTGTACTCCATCCTCGTGCCGGCGGTCGCTATTCTCTACATCTGGAACACGCTGGGCGGCCGCCACCAGGCCACGTCAGGCATGCAGATGATGGGCATCCGGCTCGATCGCCTCGACGGCAGCCGCATCGACGGGCTTACCGCCGTCGTCCATTCCGTGCTGTTCTGGGCCAGCACCGTCATCCTGACGCCGCTGGTCCTTCTAGTCACGCTGTTTTCAGACCGCAAGCGCACGCTGCACGACCTGCTGCTCGGCACGGTGGTCAGCCGCAGCGACCGCTGAACGGGCGTTCAATCGGCCCCGACAAGCCTTTGTGCGCAAATGTGAAGGCGCTCGTTCGGCCGCGTTTGCACAATCCTGTTGAATTTTTCGCCGGCCAAGCCAAAGGTAGAGCGATTCGCAGGAGTGTTTCCAAGGTTCGATGACCCAGCATCCAACCCAGTCGCCGCAGTTCTTCCTGACCGCGCCGTCGCCGTGTCCGTATCTCGAGGGCCAGTTCGAGCGCAAGGTGTTCACGCACCTGGTCGGCGACAAGGCGCCGGAGATGAACGACCTGTTGACGCAAGGCGGCTTCCGGCGCTCGCAGAACATTGCCTACCGTCCGGCCTGCGAGACCTGCCGCGCCTGCGTTTCTGTGCGCATACTGGCGCAGGAATTCACCGCCAGCCGTAACATGAAGCGGGTGATCCAGCGCAATTCCGATCTCATCGGCGCCATGCATGACGCGCAGCCGTCGACCGAACAGTATTCGCTGTTTCGCGGCTATCTCGATGCCCGCCACCGCCGCGGCGGCATGTCCGACATGACGGTGCTCGACTACGCCATGATGGTCGAGGACACCCATGTCGACACCAAGGTGATCGAATACCGGCGCCGCGGCCCCGACACGTTCATCACCGGCAAGGGCCAGGGCGAACTGATCGCCGTGGCGCTGACCGACAAGATGGCCGACGGCCTGTCGATGGTCTATTCCTACTTCAATCCCGATTTCGAGGACCGTTCGCTCGGCACCTTCATGATCCTCGACCACATTGCCCGCGCCAGGGCGATGGGCTTGCCCCATGTCTATCTCGGCTACTGGGTCAACGGCTCGCGCAAGATGAACTATAAGATGCGCTTCATGCCGCAGGAGCATCTCGGACCGAAAGGCTGGGAACGCTACGAGCACGAAGCGGTCACGCGCTAACACCTCTTTCCCAGTTCCGATCTAAACATTTTCAACTGAGATGATGCTGGTCTTTCCGCTGCTTGGCGGAGAGTGTGCGTTGCGCCGGCCGGCCACCCTCTCCAATTCATTGCGAAAGCCGTTGCATGTCGTCTCACAATGCACACACCAAAGGGCTGCTGCTCACCGCGCTTGGCGGCCTGACGCTGACCATCGACATTCCGCTGATCCGGCTCGCCCATGGCGAAGCCTGGACGATCCTTTTGCTGCGCACCGGCTGCACCTTCTTGGCGGGATTGATCGTATGGGCGATCTGGCGCTCGTTCGGCAAGAATGCCCCGCAGCTCATACCCGGCTGGTCGGGGCTCGTCGTCGCCACCCTCTACGGGCTCGGCGCAATCGCTTTCATCACCGCCGTCTACAACACGCCGACCGCCAATCTGGTTTTCATCCTCGCCTTCTCCACCATGTTTTCGGCGCTGCTGTCGTGGCTGTTCCTGAAAGAGCGGCCACGGCCGCTGACGCTTGCGGCAATGGCGCTGATGCTCGTCGGCATCGCCATCATCGTCGCCGATTCCATCGGCTCGGGATATCTGTTCGGCGACGTGATGGCGCTGTGTTCGGCCCTGGCGATCGCCTGCGCCATCACCGTCTCGCGAGCCAGCGGCAGGGATATGGGCTTTACCGCGCTGACCGGCGTCCTGCTGCCCTTCGGGTTGGCGGCGCTGATGGTCTCCAAGACCGGGTTTCAGGTGGAAGCGCCATGGTGGATCATATTGAACGGCGCCGTCGTCATGCCGTTCGCGTTCTTCTGCCTGGCCAACGGGCCGAAATACATTTCAGGCCCGGAAGTGGCGATGTTCTACCTGCTGGAGACGGTGCTGGCGCCGGTCTGGGTGTGGATGATCTTTGCCGAGACACCATCGCGCAACAGCCTGATCGGCGGCGCCATCCTGATCGTCACGCTGGTCGCGCATTCGATATGGCAACTGCATGAGGGGCGCAAGCACCGGGCAGCGGTTGCGGTAGCTTACCCTGTTTAGGGGCGCCATCAACGCGTTGCCGTATCTGAAAAAGGCTCGGCAACGATCTGGTGTTCGTCCTCGTAAACGACATATCCCAGACGGGAACTCTTCATGACCTCGACATGATGCCCATGCTGCGCAAGGAGCGCCGCGAGGTCATAGGCCCTTGCCAAATGCTCCGTTGCCGTTGGCTTGAACCAGCTTAATCCCTGGGTCGTCTGTTTCCGGTAAAAACCTTTCGAGCTTGAGAGGTTGAAGCGTGGCGGGATCGCAAGGTTCTGTCGAAACCAGGCAAGACTGCCTTCCAGCCGATCTAAGGTGTGTTGATCGACATCCGTTTGGGATTGCAATTCGTAGGCGGCGCGAAAGAAGCCTTCGCGCGCTTGCATTCCCCCGATGATTCCTGGCCGAACAAATCGCAAAAACATTCGCAGGACCCGACGTCACGTGAGCTGCGTGTTGATCCTGAAGATCATGCCCTGGCCTTTTTCTCGGCGACAATCTCGATCTGAGGCGGTCCGCCTTCGAGTTCGGCCACCGCATCGGGAACGGTGTCCTCCGCCAGCTCCACCTCGCGTAGCCATTCGCGCCAGATCGCGACCAACAGCGCCATCAGCACCGGACCGATGAACAGGCCGAGAAATCCCATCGTCTTGACGCCGCCGATCAGACCGAAAAAGGTCGGCAGGAAAGGTAGCTTGATCGGTCCGCCAACCAGTTTCGGGCGCAAGGTCTTGTCGACGATGAACAGTTCCACCGCGCCCCAGACGAACAGCGCCAGTCCGGCCATCGGCGAACCGCTGGCGGCGAGGTAGATCGACACCAGCGTAAAGGAAAGCGGCGCGCCGCCGGGAATGAGCGCCATGACGCCGGTGAGCGCGCCGAGCGTTACCGGCGACGGCACGCCGGCCAGCCAGTAGGCGACGCCCAGCACCAACCCCTCGCCGATAGCGATCACGGTCATGCCGGTGACGGTGGACGAGATCGTCGCCGGCACCACGCGCGAAATCCGCTCCCAGCGCGCCGGCAGGATGCGTTCGCCGAGCCGGTCGATCTGGCCGGCAAAGTGCGCGCCGTCGCGATAGGCGAAGAACAGCGCAATCATCATGAACAGCAGCGTCAGCAACAGGCCGAAGGCGCTGCCGCCGGCAGCCAGCACGCCGCGGTAGATGCTGCCGATGTTGGCGCCGCTGACCAGCTGGATCAGCTCACCGATGCCGCCGGGATGGCCAAAATTGGCTATCCACTGCTCGTTCAGCCACTCGCCGACGACAGGCAGCGCGGTGATCCAGTGCGGCGTGACGGCGCCGTGCCGATTGGTCTCGATCGCCCAGCCGACCCATTCGCGGACCTCGTTGATGGCATAGGTGCCGGCGAGCGCGATCGGCACCACCAGGAAGGCGAGGATGAACAGAATGGCGAGCGTCGCAGCGATTGTGCGGTTGCCGCCGACACCAGCCAGCAGCCTGCGGTAGAGCGGCCAGCTGGCGAAGGCGATGACGAGCGCTGCCAGCACCGGAAACAGGAAGCCGTGGAAGAAATAGACGCCGGCCGCAACGATCAGCACCAACAGCCAGCGCGCCGCCGACAGCGGCGGGATGACGGCGGCCCGCAGCGGCGTCGACAGGCCGAACAGGCGCTGCTGACGCTCCGGCTTCTGGATCTTAGCTTCCTTCAAACGGTCGATTCTCCCCGGCCTACCCCAGCCTTATGCACTGTTATAGTGCCGCAATCGTGACGATAGTCCAAATGGTTGGTTGAAGCTGCCAATCTCCCCCCTTGTGGGGGAGATGTCCGGCAGGACA
>UCIA01000024.1:14576-143616 GCA_900472295.1 Hyphomicrobiales bacterium
CAGAGGGGGGCGCGAAAGATCGCAGACCTGGCGCTCAAACCTGAAGACCCAACAATGCGAAGGTGTGGGCAACCATGACTATCTAATACGCCGGCGGGACAGCGCCCCCCTCAGGCCTGCCGGCCATCTCCCCACAAGGGGGAGGGCAATCGCATATGGCATTTGGAGCTCGGATAACCGGCATGCCTTGATTGCCGTCATCCTCGGGCTTGTCCCGAGGATCTGCTGTCGCAGGCCGCATGGAGCGCGATCAGTTTGCGGAGGCCGGTAGATCCTCGGGACAAGCCCGAGGATGACGACGTTGCGCTGGCTTCCGCTGATCGTCCATATGCGATGGCCCTGCCACAAGGGGGAGATCAGCAGCTTCAACCAAACTTCCCCGTCCGCGGGAATCCCTTCGGCACCATGCGCCCGGCCGAGGCTCTCGCGCCGATCCACTCCGCCAGCTCCTCGCGCGACCTGGTAAATGTGCGGTCGGCCGAATCCTGCCAGGACAGGCCGGTCTCCAGCGTGAAGGGTTTCAGGTCGAGCACGCCGCCGTCCTTGTATTTCTGCAGGCGAACGCCTTTACCGCGGCCCATTTCGGGGATTTCGGACAGCGCAAACACCAGCATCTTGCGGTTCTCGCCGACGATGGCGAGGTGATCGCCGGAAACCGGCACGCAGACCTTGGCCTCGTCGGGCGCCTTGACGTTCATCACCTGCTTGCCCTTGCGGGTGTTGGCGACGACCTCCTCTTCCGGCACGACAAAGCCGTTGGCGTCGTAGGAGACGAGCAGCAGCTTGCGCTTGGGGTCGTGGACGAAGGCGGTGACGATGTCCTGGTCATTGTCCATGTCGACAATGATGCGGATCGGTTCGCCATGGCCACGCCCGCCCGGCAGCCGGTCGGCGCCGATGGTGTAGAACTTGCCGCCGGTGGTGAAGACCAGGATCTTGTCGGTGGTCTGGGCATGGAAGGCGAGCTTGAGGCTGTCACCCTCCTTGAAGGTCAAGGTGGAATGGTCGGCCAGATGGCCTTTCATGGCCCTGAGCCAGCCCTTTTCCGAGACGACGACAGTGACCGGCTCGCGCTCGATCATGGCGTGGGCAATGTCGGTCAAATCATGTTCGGGCGCGTCGGCGAACTGGGTGCGGCGCTTGCCGAGCTCGGTTTCGGGGCCGAACTTGTCTCGAACCTGCGTCACTTCCCATTTGATCGTCGACCATTGCTTGGCATTCGACGCCAGCAGCGCCTCGATCTGCTTCTTCTCGGTCGAGAGGCCATCGAACTCCTTGCGGATTTCGAACTCTTCCAGCTTGCGCAAGGCGCGCAGCCGCATGTTGAGGATGGCTTCAGCCTGGGTGTCGGTGAGTGACCAGCGGGCCATCATCACCTGCTTGGGCTCATCCTCCTCGCGGATGATCCTGATGACCTCGTCGATGTTGAGATAAGCGATCAGGTAGCCGGCGAGGATTTCCAGCCGCTTCTCGATCTCGCCAAGCCGGTGCTTCGAGCGGCGGATCAGCACATCGCGGCGATGGTCGAGCCACTCCTGCAGCACGCCCTTCAGCGACAGGACGTTGGGCACCTTGCCGCGCGACAGTACGTTCATATTGAGCGGGAATCGGCTTTCGAGCTCGGTCAGCTTGAACAGCGATTCCATTAGGATGCCCGGATCGACACTACGGCTCTTCGGCACCAACACGATGCGCACGTCCTCGGCGCTTTCGTCCCTGACATCCTCGAGCAGCGGCAGTTTGCGCGCGATCAAAAGCTCGGCGATCTTTTCGATCAGCCTGGCCTTCTGGATGCCGTAGGGGATTTCAGTGACGACGATGCTCCAGGTGCCCCTGCCCTGGTCTTCCTGGCCCCATTTGGCGCGCACGCGGAAACCACCGCGGCCGGTCTCATAGGCCTCCAGGATTGAAGCGCGGCTGTCGACGATGATGCCGCCGGTCGGAAAATCAGGCCCCTGGACGAACTCCATCAGCTTGGTCACCGGCGCGTCCGGTTGCTCGATCAGGTGCAGCGCCGCGTTGCAAAGCTCGGCGGCGTTGTGCGGCGGGATGGACGTCGCCATGCCGACGGCAATGCCGGAGGAGCCGTTGGCAAGCAGGTTCGGGAAGGCGCCGGGGAGCACCACGGGCTCCTCGTCCTCCTCATTGTAGGTCGGTCGGAAATCGACGGCGTCCTCGGTGATGCCGGCTAGCAAGTCGCTCGCCACCTCGGTCATGCGCGCCTCGGTGTAGCGCATGGCGGCGGCGTTATCGCCGTCGATATTGCCGAAATTGCCCTGCCCGTCGACCAAGGGATAGCGCATAGAAAAATCCTGCGCCAGCCGCACCAGCGCGTCGTAGATCGACTGGTCGCCATGCGGATGGAACTTGCCCATCACGTCGCCGACGATGCGGGCGCATTTGGCAAAGCCCTGGTCGGGGTTGAGCCTGAGCAGCCGCATGGCATGCATGATGCGGCGATGCACCGGCTTCAGCCCATCGCGCACATCCGGCAGCGCCCGGTGCATGATGGTCGACAACGCATAGGCGAGGTAGCGCTCTTCCAGCGCCTTCTTCAGATCGATCGGTTCGATATGATCACCGCCGCCATCGTCAGGCGGCAAAAGCCTTTTTGCCATGCGGGTGGACTAGCCGAGCGGATGATTCGCGGCAAGGCGCAGGCGTCTGTATCCGCAGCATGGATGCTTTGAAGGTGCGAAAGACGGCCAATCCATCATCTGGGTGTGACGGGTTTCATGGAATCGTATCTCTCGCCCCGCCTAATTGCCGCTGCTTGTGCAACAACAACCAAGGCGGGTGGTGTTGCCAACCAACATCAATCTGTTACACGCCCGCACTAAGGCAGGAGACGGTACGCAGGGGAGCCCGACCTTCACGACATATTCACCGCACCGAGCGAAGGCTCCCGCTCCGGTTTGCCTTTCTCCGTGATTTTCGACAAATCTCACGGGAAGCGCCTTTTTCCCGTCCAGTTCGTCACGGAATGGTGATGGCGTAGAATTGAAAAACATTTTTCAGGACACACTCAGGGAACTCACGATGACAATCCAACGTTCGACACTCAAGAAACTCGCTTTTTCGACCTTTTTGCTGACGTTGCCGCTGAATGCCGCTTTTGCGCAGGACGCAGCGGTTGCCGACCGGCTGAAGGCCGCATTTGCCGCCCAGGGCGTCGATATCTCCTGGACCGGGGTCACCGGCGACAATTCCAGCATGGTGCTGCAGGGCGTGTCGATCAAGCCGGCGGCCGAAAAGGAAGCGCTGGCGATCGGTGACGTCAAGCTTGAAGGCGTGACGGAAGCCAATGGCGGCTATGAGATCGCAACCGTTTCGAGCTCGCCGTTCGAGCACAGCAAGGATGGCGTCACGCTCAACGTCACCCCCTTCATCATCCACGACATGAGCGTTCCGGCCGAGGGCGCCAGCGGCCCGCTCGGCTCGATGCTGATCTACAAGACGGCCGAACTCGAAAACGTGACGGTCAAGGTTGCCGACAAGACCGCCTTCTCGATGGATGGACTTGCGCTGCAGATCACCCCGCCGGCCGACGGCAAGGCGATGGAATTTTCCGCGACCACGGAAAAGTTCAACGCCGACCTGACCCTGGTCGAAGATCCGAAGTCGAAGGAAGCCATCGAGGCGCTCGGTTACCAGAACATAACGGGCAATTTCGAACTCGGCGGCACCTGGCAGCCGAGCGACGGCAAGATGGACCTGACGAAGTACGACATCTCCGTCGAGAATGCCGGCACGCTCGGCATGACCTTCGGCCTCGGCGGCTATACGCTCGACTTCGTCAAGTCGCTGCAGGAAATGCAGAAGAAGATGGCGGCGCAGCCCGAAGGCGCCGACAATTCGGCAGAGGGCATGGCGTTGCTCGGCCTCTTGCAGCAGCTTTCCTTCAACAGCGCCTCGATCCGCTTCGACGACGATTCGCTGACCGGAAAGGCGCTGGACTATATCGGCAAGCAGCAGGGCATGTCGGGCAAGGACATCGCCAACCAGGCCAAGGCGATCGTGCCGTTCGGCATGGCGCAGCTCAACAACCCCGAGCTGACGGCCGAAGTGACGGCCGCGGTGAGCAAGTATCTCGACGACCCGAAGAGCCTCGAAATCTCGGCTGAGCCGCCGGCAGCGGTGCCGTTCGCGCTGATCATGGCCGGCGCCATGTCCAACCCGGCCGACCTGACCAAGACGCTCGGCGTCCACGTCAAGGCCAACGAAGACTGATCGAGCGACAGCTCGAAAAGCAAAAGCCCGGCAGCGATGCCGGGCTTTTTTTGTTGTATTGTTGAATCGAAAGAATCGGTTCGACAGATTTTTTGAAGTATCGCCTGAACGTTGCGATCAGGCGTCCTTCTTCACTGCCGCGACACGCAGCGACAGATCACGCAGCTGCTGCGGCGAGGCCTCCGAGGGCGCGTTCATCAACAGATCGTAGGCCTGCTGGTTCATCGGGAACATGGTGATCTCGCGCAGGTTCTTTGCGCCGACCAGAAGCATGACGACACGGTCGACACCCGCCGCCATGCCGCCATGCGGCGGCGCGCCATACTGGAAGGCGCGGTAAAGGCCGCCAAAGCGTTCTTCCACCGTGGCGCGGTCGAGGCCAACCGTCTCGAACGCCTTGACCATGGTTTCGGGCAGATGGTTACGTATGCCGCCCGACGCGATCTCGAAGCCGTTGCAGACCATATCGTACTGGAAGGCCTTGATGCCGAGCAGGTCTTCGCCGTTGAGCGCGTCGATACCGCCTTGCGGCATCGAGAACGGGTTGTGGGCAAAGTCGATCTTCTTCTCCTCCTCGCTCCATTCGAAGAACGGGAAGTCGACGATCCAGCACAGTTCGAAACGTTCGCGGTCGACAAGGTTCAGTTCCTCGCCGGCGCGCGTACGCGCTGCGCCCGCGAAGGAGACGAACTTCTTCGGGTCACCGGCGACGAAGAAGGCCGCGTCGCCATCGGCAAGGCCGAGCTGCTGGCGGATCGCCTCGGTGCGCTCCTCGCCGATGTTCTTGGCCAGCGGACCGGCGCCTTCAATCTTGTCGCCTTCCTTGCGCCAGAAGATGTAGCCCAGCCCCGGCTGGCCTTCGCCCTGCGCCCAGGAGTTCATGCGGTCGCAGAAGGCGCGGCTGCCGCCGGTCTTGGCCGGAATGCCCCACACCTCGGCCTTCGGGTCGTTGGCCAGGATGTTGGCGAATACCTTGAAGCCGGAATCGCGGAAATGATCGGAGACGGCCTGCATCTCGATCGGGTTGCGCAGGTCCGGCTTGTCGGAGCCGTATTTGCGCATGGCGACATCGTAAGGGATGCGCTGGAATTTCTGCGTCACCGGCTTGCCGTTGGCGAAGGTCTCGAACACGCCTCGAAGCACCGGCTCCATGGTCGACAGCACGTCGTCCTGCTCGACGAAGCTCATTTCGAGGTCGAGCTGATAGAATTCGCCGGGCAGACGGTCGGCGCGCGGGTCCTCGTCGCGGAAGCAGGGCGCGATCTGGAAATAGCGGTCGAAGCCCGAGACCATGATCAGCTGCTTGTACTGCTGCGGCGCCTGCGGCAGCGCGTAGAAGGTGCCGGGATGGATGCGCGACGGCACCAGGAAGTCGCGCGCGCCTTCCGGCGAGGAGGCCGTCAGGATCGGCGTCGAGAATTCGGTGAAGCCGACATCGGTCATACGCTTGCGCATCTCGGCGATGATCTTGGTCCGCGCCACAATGTTCCTGTGCAGCGTCTCGCGGCGCAAATCGAGGAAGCGATACTTCAGGCGGATATCCTCGGGATAGTCCGGCTCGCCGAACACCGGCAGCGGCAGTTCCTTGGCCGCCGACAGCACCTCGATCTCACGAGCAAAAATCTCGATCTCGCCGGTCGGCAAATTGGCATTTGTAGTCTCAGGCAGGCGGGCCTTGACCTCGCCGTCGACGCGGATCACCCATTCGCCGCGCACCGTCTCGGCGATCTTGAAGGCAGGCGAATCCGGATCGGCGACGATCTGGGTCAGGCCGTAATGGTCGCGCAAATCGATGAACAGCAGGCCGCCATGGTCGCGCACGCGATGCACCCAGCCCGACAGGCGAACCGAAGAGCCGACGTCGCTCTTTCTCAACTGGGCACAGGTGTGGCTGCGGTAACGATGCATTGTCATGTCAAAATTCCGGGGTGTTCTGGTTGCAGGCCGAAGCATCGAAGCCCGGTCCAAAATTTGCGCGAAAAGCGCATGGGAGGCCGGATTTGTCAAGGCAAGCCGGCCCCGGTTGGGATCTTGGTCCCGCTTTCGGCTTTCACCGTCTACAGGCCTACGAGCCCAAAGCCGATTGCCGGAGGCGCTGCGCAAGATGACCGACGACCAATGCCGCGCTGGCGGAAGACGTTGCGGCGTGATGCAGGCGAATCTCCGCCCCTGGCAATTGCGGCACATGCCGGCCGGGCTGGATGCCGCGCAGGCCGGGCGCCAGCATGCTGCCCTTGACCACGGTGATTGCCAGGCCTTGCTCGACGATCGCCTCCGTGGCTGCAAGGCTCGGGCTGACATAGGCCAAACGCCAGGGACGGCCTGCTCTGTCGAGCGCCTCGATGGCCCAGGCGCGGAACAGGCAATCGGGATAGGACAGGGCGACAGGCAGCGGATCGAGTTCCTCGATGGCACGGGTGGATGCGGCCGCCCAGATCGCCCTTTCGCGGCATATCAGATCGCCCTCGACCGTGCCTTCAGGGTGCATGGCAATGACTGCGTCGAACGATGAACCGAGGCGTTTGAGTAGCAAGGCGGTGAGACCAATCTCCATCTCGACCTGCACGAGCGGAAATCGCTCGGCAATGTCGGCGAGCAGGCGCGGCAGGATTTTGGTGCCGTAATCCTCCATCACCCCGATGCGAACGCGCCCGGCCACGCGCTGGTTGGAAACACGGGCTATCGCCTGCTCATTGAGGGCAAGGATTCGGCGCGCATCAGTGAGAAAACCCTCCCCGGCAGCCGTCAGTTCGACGCGAGCGGTGGAGCGGTGGAACAGGGCTGTGTCGAGGCGTTCCTCAAGACGCTTCACCTGCAGGCTGACGGCGGCCTGCGTTCGATTGAGCTGCTCCGCAGCGCGCGTGAAGGACAGCCGGTCGGCAACGATGACGAAGGCACGCAGCAGCTCGGGGTCCAGACTTTGGTTGTTCATAGCGGAACATTATCAAACTCATTGCGCTTATTCGATTCCTTTCGACCCACCTGCCCGATATCGCTGACACTGAACTGGCGAGGTTGGACACAGTGGAAATCCTGGGCGTGCTTGCGGCGATGCTTTCCAGCGCTCTCGGCGGCACCGCTATTGGCGCAACACGCTATCTCGCCGGCACACTCGACCCGATCACCATCGGCGCGGTGCGGTTCAGCGGCGGCTTTATCGTCCTGGCCGTTGTTGCGCTCTGGCGAAGGCACGCATGGCCGCCGAAGCGCGACTGGCCGGGCATTTCCAGCCTCGGCCTGTTGTTCTTCGGCCTATTTCCGGTGCTGTTCAACGCGTCCCTGATCTACACGACGGCGGCGCGCGGCGCGCTTTCGCTTTCGACGCTGCCCCTGCTCACCATGCTTGTCGCAGCGGTCCTGCGGGTCGAACCGCCGACGATGCGCAAGATCGCCGGCCTGCTGATCGCCATGGCAGGCGTGGCCGTCGCGCTCGGCACGAGCCTGGCGACCGCTCCCAAAGGCGCATGGCGCGGCGACCTCATCATGGTCGCGGCGGCGTTCTGCATGGCGCTCTACAGCGTCTGGTCCAGACCATTCCTGTCGCGCACGGCACCAATCCCGTTCGTGGCGTTCGGCATGGGCGTGGGTGCTGTCTGCCTGTCGATCCTTGCGGCCTTGAATGGCGGACTCGCGCATCTTGCAACGCTGAGTGCACCGCAGTGGATCGCGAGCGGATACCTGGCCATCGTCTGCGGCGCCTTCATATTCTTTCTCTGGGCGTTTGCGCTCGGGCGCGCGGCGCCGACGCTGGTTGCCGTCTCGGTGACGGTCAATCCGGTGACGGCATCGATCTTCGGCGTCGTCTTCCTGGACGAACAGGTCAGCGCCAACCTGCTTGTCGGGCTCGTGGCCGTGCTGGCCGGAATAGCGATCGCATCGGGAGCCAGCAGAAGATTCGGCCTGTGACGGTCAGCCGCTTGCGTGAACAGCCGGCGCGCCGAGATTCCTTCAAGCGAAGTGGATTTCGACGCCCAGGCTTTCGAAATCCGCAAGGATTGCAGGCGGTGCGGTCTTCTCGACCACAAGATGGCGGATCGTCTCTGCCCCGGCGACGCGGTAAGGCGCTGCGGTGGCCAGCTTGTCGTTGGTGACCGCGATGGCGATGCCTGCGCTGTTCCTGGCCATGGCCCGCTTCACTTCGGCCTCAGCCGAATCGAAGGCCGTGACGCCGCGCGCGGCGTCGAGACCGCAAGATCCCAGAACAAACAGGTCCGCGCCAAGATGCGCGACGGCGGCAAGCGTGTCGGCGCCGACGCTGGCGCCGAGGTGGCGGTCGAACCGCCCGCCCAGCACAATCAGCTCGATCAAACTGTGCTCTGACAGGACAGAGGCAATTTCGAGCGAATTGGTGGCAACGGTCAGATCGAGGTCGCGCGGGATGGCCCTGGCGATCGCGGCATTGGTCGAGCCGCTGTCGATGAACAGCGTCTGCCCGCGCGACAGCAGTGCCACGGTCGCCCGGGCCAGCCGCGTCTTTTCTTCGACCGCATGGCTGGCACGCAGGCCGACAGGCGTCGATGCGAAGGGAGCAGGCGCGACCGCGCCGCCATAGACGCGGCGGCATTGCCCAGCCTTGGCGAGCTCCCTGAGGTCGCGGCGAACCGTGTCTTCCGAAACGCCGAAGCGGCTTGCCAGCTCGCCGGCCAGCACGCTTCCCTCGACCGCCAGGCGATCGCGAATAATTTGGTGCCGCTCATCGGTCAGCATTGCACGTTCCTGCTTTTCTTCTGCACGTTCTTGCATGATTTGCGTGTTTGTGCAAGATGCCTGGCATAACTGGCGGTGGCAACCGCCGACTCTCCTGCGTTGAAAGCATCGCCATGACCTTTGGCCTCCGCCTCGCTCCGCAACACCGGGTCTATGCCGGGTTTGCGATCTATTCGTTCGCCATGGGCAACATCTTTCCGCGGCTGCCCGACATCAAGCATGCCATGGGCATAGGGGACGGCACGCTCGGGCTCGCCCTGATCGGGACGCCGATCGGCACCTTGACCGCGCTGACGCTCGCGGCGCCGATCCTGGAACGTGTCGGCTTCCGCCGCGCGTTGCTTGGGCTGGTTCCGCTTTTGTCGGTTGTCTTTGCCATTGCCGTGCATGCGCCTGGGCCGCTGGCGCTGTTCCTGATGCTGCTTCCGGTCGGCCTGATGATCGGCAGTGTCGAGATCATCCTCAACCTCGAGGCCGACAGAACCGAATTCCTGCTCAAGCGCCGGATCATGAACCGGGCGCATTCGTTCTGGAGCATTGGCTTTTTCGGCGCCGGCCTGTTCGGCGCTGCCCTTGCGCATCTCGGCATATCGCCGCAACTCCACCTGGCGATCGTCGTACCGATGGTGGCGATGGCGATGGCGCTGTTTCTCGGCGGTTACGAACCGGCGCCAAGCCGCTTCGCCGGCAATGACGAGACCGCGCCAAGGCTGGCGCGGCCGACGCTGCCGATCCTCGTCCTGGTCGCTGTGACACTGTCGGCTATGCTCCTGGAAGGCGCCAGCATCGACTGGTCGGCAATCTACATGCGCACCGTCTTCGATGCAGGCCCGTTCGTTGCCGGCTTCACGGTGGCGCTGTTTGCATTCTCGCAAGCAACCACACGCTTCTTCGCCGACTCCTTTGTCGACCGCCACTCGCCAACCGGCGTGGCGCGGGTGCTCTTGGCTGCGATGGCGGTGGGCGTGCTGCTCGTCTTCTTCTCGCCCGCGCCGCTGGTGTCGATGCTGGGCTTTGCGCTGCTGGGCATCGGCAGCAGCGTGCTCTTTCCGCTGGCGATCTCGGCGGCAGCCCAGCGGACGGACCGCTCAGCGGCCATCAATGTTGCAGCACTTTCGCAGATCTCGTTTGTCGCCTTCCTGCTCGGTCCGCCGCTGCTCGGCTTCGTCTCCGACCATTGGGGCATCCGCTCGGCCTTCGGCATCGGCATCCCGTTCATCATCCTCAGCCTGCTGACCGCCGGCTCGCTCGGCCGAAAGGCGGCCACCCCTGCCGCGCCGGCGGGCGAAGCGTTGGCGAGGGCTCACGAAGCCTGAACGGCCGTCGCTGCGCGGCAGATGCGAGTTGAAGGCCACACAGCTGTTGGCGGCCCTGATATGAAGCTGGCATTGGCCACACTGATGGTCCAGAACTGTGGAGCCACCTAAGCATCGGTTCCGCATGTCCTCCATCCGCCCGCTGATCCCGCTCCTCATTGCCGCCGGCATCCTGCTCGGCGGCAACGGGCTGCAAAGCACCTTGATCGCGCTGCGCGGTGCGCAGGAGGGATTTTCGGCGTCCGATATCGGCCTGATGGGGACGTTCTATTTCGCCGGCTTCCTGCTCGGTTGCCTCGCGGTGACCCGCATCCTCAAAGCGGTCGGCCATGTCAGGACTTTCTCGGCGCTCGCCGCGACCGCCTCGGCCGGGACGCTGCTTCTGGTGCTGGTCATCGATCCGGTGATGTGGTGCGCGGTACGCTTTGCCGGCGGCTTCTGCTTTGCCGGCCTGTTCACCGTCATGGAAGCATGGCTGAACTCCGGCGTCGAAAACAAGGATCGCGCGCGGGTGCTGGCCATCTACCGCATGGTCGATATCGGCTCGGTGACCGGAGCGCAGTTCCTGATCCCTGTATTCGGTCCCGGCGGCTTTGCCATCTTCGCCATCATCTCGATGATGATAACCCTGTCGCTGGTGCCTGTGTCGCTTGGCGACCGCTCCAACCCGACGCCGCCTGAAGACGTCAAGCTGGATCTCGCGCGCGTCTGGCGGATTTCGCCGCTTGGCTGCTTCGGCTGCATCTGCGTCGGCGTCACCAACAGCGCCTTCCGCACATTGTCGCCGGTCTATGCCGAACAGATCGGCATGTCGGTGGCCGATGTCGTCACCTTCGTCAGCGTCGGCATTTTCGGCGGCGCCCTCATCCAATATCCGCTGGGCTATCTCTCCGACCGCTGGGACCGGCGCGCGGTGCTTTTGGCCACGACATGCGGCGCCATGTTCGCGGCGCTGGCGCTGGCGTTCGTCGCCGGCGCCGACCCAACCCTCAATTTGATCATCGTCTTTATCTTCGGCAGCTTCGCCATGCCGCTCTATTCGCTGTCGGCGGCGCACTCCAACGACCGCGCCGACAAGGGCGAGTTCGTGCTGATCAACGCCGCCTTGATGCTGTTCTATTCCTTCGGCGCCATCGGCGGCCCTTTCGCCGCCTCGACGGTGATGCAATATTTCGGACCGGGCGCCCTGTTTGTTTTCAGCGCTGCGGTCTACGCCATCCTCATCGCCGTCATTCTCTACCGCATGCAGGTGCGTGGCAGCGTGCCGGCGGGCAAGCGCAGCCGCTTCACGGCGCTGCTGCGCACATCGACCGTCTTCGCGCGGCTGGCGCGAAGGAATGGCGATTCCGACGGATCGGCGGATACTTGACCGAAGGGCGGCTTGACGAAAGCGCCCATGGCTGAAATTGAAGAGAACCTTACCCGTTACTAAAAAGCGATTTGATGCACGTCATCACAACCCAAACTGAGCTCGAGTCCGTTCTCGCCGCTTTCGAAAAGTCGGATTTCGTCACCGTCGACACCGAATTCATCCGCGAAACGACGTTCTGGCCGATCCTGTGCCTGATCCAGATGGCGGCTCCGGGCGTCACCGCGCTGATCGATCCGCTGTCGCCCGACATCAACCTCACCCCGTTCTTCCGGCTGATGGCCAACGAGGCGGTGGTCAAGGTTTTTCACGCCGCGCGCCAGGACATCGAAATCATCGTTCATCTCGGCGATCTGGTGCCGCATCCGGTATTCGATACCCAGGTCGCGGCGATGGTCTGCGGCTTCGGCGACAGCGTCTCCTACGACCAGCTGGTGCAGCGCGTCACCGGCGCCCGGCTCGACAAATCCTCGCGTTTCACCGACTGGCGCCATCGGCCGCTGTCCGACAAGCAGCTCGACTATGCCTTGGCCGACGTCACCCATCTGATCGATGTCTACCAGCACCTCAGCGCCGAACTGGAGCGGGAAAACCGCGCCCATTGGCTGAATGAGGAAATGGATGTGCTGACCTCGCGCGAGACCTACGATCCGCACCCCGAAGACGCCTGGAAACGGCTGAAGATGCGGCTGCGCAAGCCGCAGGAATTGGCGATCGTGCAGGCGGTGGCAGCCTGGCGCGAGCGCGAAGCGCGCGAACGCGACGTGCCGCGCGGCCGGGTTCTGAAAGACGACGCCATCTACGAGGTTGCCCAGCAGGCGCCGCGCGATCCGGCGGCTCTTGGCAAACTGCGCACGACGCCGAAAGGCTGGGAACGGTCGTCGACCGCAACGGCGCTGCTTGGAGCGGTCAACACGGCACTCGCTCTGCCCCGGGAAGACATGCCGAAGCTGCCCAAGAGCTTTCAGCCGCCCGAGGGCTCCAATGCCGCCGCCGAGCTGTTGAAGGTGCTGTTGCGGATCGTCGCCGAGAAGGAAGGCGTCGCCTCGAAAGTGCTGGCGTCCAGCGACGATATCGACCGCATCGCAGCCGAAGGCGAAGCAGCCGACGTCCCGGCCCTGCAGGGATGGCGCCGCGCCGTGTTCGGCGAGGCCGCGCTAAAACTGGTGCGCGGCGAAATCGGCATCAAGTTCGACAAGCGCAAGATTGCGGTGTTTGATTTGTAGCATCTCTTCCTTCTCCCTCTGTGGGAGAAGGTGAAGATGGCTCCACCTCAAACCACGCCCAGCAAATGCAGCGCCAGCCAGATCCAGCCGATGGCGAGCACCACGAAGCCGGTGACGAATGAACGGTTGCGCAGGAACAGCCGGTTGCTGGTCAAATGGACCGAGGCGTGGACGTAGCGCGAGACGACGAAAATCCACATCAACGCCAGGGTCAGATAGTTGACGCCGTTGGTGGCGTGCAATGCCAGGCACAGCACGTAGAACAGCACCGGCAATTCATATTGGTTGCTGAGATTGGCGGCGACTGTAGCGCTGGTCGCGGGCTCGTTGCCACGGGTCTTGAACACACCGACCTTGGCCTCGCCGGACTTTACCGCGACATAGCGGCGACGGCCCATCACGCAATAGACGATATAGACGAGCAGCACCTGCGCCAGCATTGGCCAGAAGATCGCGGTCTGGCTCATGGCGTTGCCCCTGCTTTGTCGTTCATGCCTGCGGACGCCGCTGGGCGGCGAGGATCAAGACCGCGATGACGGCGACAGGTATCGCCAGAAATGCGAATTTGGTGACGATCAGCGACGAGGCCAAAGACAGCGAATCCGGATTGGCCGACAGCGCATCGGACAAAAGCCGCGCCACCGCAATGTTCTGGGCGTAGTCGGCGCAAGTGTAAGGCAGCACCATAACCAGCGCGAACAGCGATTGAAGCTGCACCGGCATGGCGCGAAAATTCTTCAGCCGCCGCCCGGTGGCCAGGATCAGGCTGACCAAGGTCAGCGAGAGCAGCGCCGGGAACAGAAGATCGAAGGTCAGATAGTGCCAGACCAGGATGATCTCGCTGCCGCGCCGGCCGAGCGCCGTCAGCCAAGCCATGCCTTCGTCGGGAGTGAACCCGCCAAAGCGCACATCGAGCGACGGCAGGCCGCCGCTCAGTCCGCGAAAATAGAAGAACTCCAGCAGCGTCATGACGATGAAAACCGCCATGGAGGCAAAGCACAGCGCGCCGGCATGGCGCGACAGCCGCAAGACGATCGCGGCCTGGTTGCGCCAGAGCATGTGCCGCTCTGGCTGCCGGTCAGATGCCGCCAGGATAGTTCGGGCTTTCGCGGGTAATCGTGACGTCATGGGCGTGGCTTTCACGAAGTCCGGCGTTGGATATGCGCACAAAGGTGGCGCGCTCGCGGAAATCGGCAAGGTCGCGGCCACCGACATAACCCATAGCGGCTTTTAGCCCGCCTGCAAGCTGGTGCAACACGCCAGACACAGGTCCTTTATAGGGCACCTGCCCTTCAATGCCTTCCGGCACCAGTTTCAGCGTATCGCGCACTTCGGCCTGGAAGTAGCGATCGGCCGAACCGCGCGCCATGGCGCCGACCGAGCCCATGCCGCGATAGGCCTTGAAGGAGCGGCCCTGGTGCAAATAGACCTCGCCCGGGCTTTCGTCGGTGCCGGCCAGCAGCGAGCCGATCATCGCCGCACTGGCGCCTGCGGCAAGCGCCTTGGCTAGGTCGCCCGAATATTTGATGCCGCCGTCGGCGATGACCGACACACCGGATTTGTGCGCCGTCTCGACCGCCGACATGATCGCCGAAAGCTGCGGCACGCCGACACCGGCTACGATGCGCGTGGTGCAGATCGAGCCCGGGCCGATGCCGACCTTGACGGCGTCGGCGCCGGCGTCGATCAGCGCCTGCGTGCCTTCGGCGGTGGCGACATTGCCGGCCAGGATACGCACGGAGTTGGAAAGCTTCTTGGCGCGCGTGACCGCATCCAGCACACGCTGCGAATGGCCATGCGCGGTGTCGATGACCAAGAGGTCGACGCCGGCATCGATCAGCCGCTCGGCGCGTTCGAAGCCGTCATCGCCGACGCTGGTGGCGGCGGCGGCGCGCAGCCGGCCCTGCGCGTCCTTGGTGGCGTGCGGGTTGAGCTGCGACTTCTCGATGTCCTTGACGGTGATCAGGCCGACGCAATTGCCCTGTTTGTCGACGACGACCAGCTTTTCGATGCGGTGCTGGTGCAGCAGCCGCTTGGCTTCGTCCTGGTCGACATTCTCCTTGACCGTGATCAGGTTCTCACGCGTCATCAACTCGTAGACTTTTTGGCCCGGATCCGAGGCGAAGCGCACGTCGCGGTTGGTCAGGATGCCGACCAGGCGGCCGATCTTCTGACCGCCGGTGCCGCCATTCTCGACCACCGGAATGCCGGAGATCGAATAAGTCCGCATCAGCGCCAACGCGTCGGCCAGCGTGGCGTCTGGGCCGATGGTGACCGGGTTGATGACCATGCCGGATTCGAATTTCTTGACCTGGCGCACCTGCTCGGCCTGTTCGGCCGGCGAGAAATTGCGGTGGATGACACCGATGCCGCCGGCCTGCGCCATGGCAATGGCAAGCCGCGCCTCGGTGACGGTGTCCATGGCCGCCGACAAGATCGGCACGTTGAGGTCGATGTCGGTGGCGATGCGGGTGCGGATGTCGGTCTCGCCGGGCATGACCTCGGAATGACCGGGCTGCAACAGCACGTCGTCAAAGGTCAGCGCCAGCGCGCCGGTGGACGTTTCGATGATTTTTGCCATGGCCAGTCCTTCGGATACGAAAAGCGATGGGAGAATACAAAAAAGCGCTGGACCGCAATGGACAGCGCCGACTCGTTTCTTCCCTTTCAGGATTGGCGCTGGCTGGTAACACGTCGCGACGTGGTTGAAAAGCCGGTGATTGCCTATTCGGCGGACTTGCCCAGCAGAGCATCGAGCAAGGCATGGCGCGGCGATGCGAAAGGATTGACGACCGTTACGCCGCCCCAGGTGAAGCCGTCCTGCAGGTCTTCCGACAGAAGCAGCCGACAGCCGGTTTGCGAGGCTACGGACAGGATGGTCGCATCCCAGATGCCGAAATGGTGATCGGTCGCAAGATCAGCCGCCACCGTCATTACCTCCGGCGTCGTGCCGACAACCGGAAACGCATCGCGCCAGCTCAACATGGCGTCGCGGGCCCCTGCGCGCGACCGTCCGGCCTTGCGTGTCAGAACCGTGAACAGCTCGCCCAGCACCTGGACCGGGACGACAGTTGCCTCCTGCGCGATGTCGCGCAACAGGTCGAACACGATGTCGCGCTTCTCTGCTCCGTTGACCCCCTCGGCATAGACAAGGATGTTGGTATCGAGCGCGACCTTCACCGCTCGTCCTCGTAGAGCTCGTCGCGGCTCCAGCGCCCGGCCTCCACGACAGGCTGTCGCTCAAGGCGCAACAGCAGCGCGGCGCGCGAGCGGGAGGCCGCAGCATCGGGCTGTCCCGCGGGTACGATCCGCGCCACGGGCCGCCCATGGCTGGTCACGACATAGCTTTGTCCTTCGCGGACCCCGCGCAGGAGGAGCGAGAATTTGCGGTTGGCATCGGCTGCAGAAACGGCTTCTTCCATGACATGATCCATCCAGTAGTTATATTCACTACAACGTAGTGGATCCGGTCGGTTTTCGCAAGTTTCATTCCTTGACGAAACGCAGCGACACCTCTGCGGTCGCACAAAAGTGACAGCAAATTAATGCGACATCCGAATTGAGGCATGATAACCGCCCGTTTGTATCGGCTTGCCCGCCTTTTCATAGCTTGGATTGGTCGGCACGTAATTTTTGACCAATTCGGACGCGTTCGTTGAACCGCATCATTCCGCTCATATTGGCGGTCGCCCTGTTCATGGAAAACATGGATTCGACCGTCATTGCCACATCGCTGCCGGCGATTGCCGTCGACATCAACACCAGCCCGATCGCGCTCAAGCTGGCGCTGACCGCCTACCTGGTGTCGCTGGCGATCTTCATTCCGATCAGCGGCTGGATGGCCGACCGGTTTGGCGCCAAGAATGTGTTTCGCGCCGCGATCGGCGTGTTCATCGTCGGCTCCATCGCCTGCGCCGCCTCCAATTCGCTGCCGGCCTTCGTCGTCTCGCGCTTCCTGCAAGGCATAGGCGGCGCCATGATGACGCCTGTGGGACGCCTGGTGCTGGTGCGCGCGACGCCGAAGAGCGAGCTGGTCGCCGCCATGTCGTGGCTGACCGTGCCGGCTCTGGTCGGGCCGCTGGTGGGACCACCGATCGGCGGCTTCATCACCACCTATTTCACCTGGCACTGGATTTTTCTGATCAACGTGCCGATCGGGCTGATCGGCATCTGGCTGGCGACGCGCTTCCTGCCGCAGACGGACGCGATGGAGACGCCACCGCTTGATTTCGTCGGTTTCGTCCTGAGCGGGCTGGCGGCCTCAGGCGTCGTCTTCGGCCTGTCGGTGGTCAGCCTGCCCTATCTGCCGCCGGCGACCGGCCTCATCACCATAGCGGTCGGGCTGATTTCGGGCGTGCTTTATCTCCTGCATGCGCGGCGCGCCAAGAACCCGCTGCTGGCGCTGGAGCTGTTCCGCAACCAGGTGTTCCGGTCCTCCGTGCTCGGCGGCTCGTTGTTTCGCATCGGCATCGGTGCTGTGCCGTTCCTGCTGCCGCTGATGTTCCAGATCGGCTTTGGGCTGACGCCGTTCCAGTCGGGCATGATCACCTTCGTCTCGGCCATCGGCGCCATCGGCATGAAGTTTGTCACCGCGCTGATCTTCCGGCTAGCCGGCTTCCGCCGGGTGCTGATCTGGGGCTCGCTGATCGCTGCCGGATCGATCGCCATATACGGCCTGTTCACGCCGGAAACGCCTTACGCGCTGATGCTGGCCATGTTGCTGGTCGGCGGCTTCATCCGCTCGATGTTCTTCACCGGCGTCAACGCGCTCTCCTATGCCGAAGTGTCGGCCGAAGACACCAGCAAGGCAACGCCGATCACGGCGGTGTTCCAGCAGCTGTCGATCGCGCTCGGCGTGGCGCTGGCCGGCGGCATACTGGAAGTGTCGACCTCGATCCATGGCGGCCCGCTGGCGCTCAGCGATTTCCACATCGCGTTTTTCATCGTCGCGGCGGTGTCGGCTGCGGCGTCAGTATCGTTCATGCGGCTGGCGCCGGATGCCGGCAATGCGGTGTCAGGACATGGCCGGCTGACGCCAGCAAAGATGCTGGAGCCGAGCACGGCGGGGAAGTAAGGGCTCAATCAGGCCTCTGCGTCCCCCGGCCCTTCGCTGTTGCTCCGGGCGCTCGAGTCCTTCGGAACGTCCACTGGACGTTCCGATCCGCCTGACGGCGGACCGGCCTCTCGCCCTTTGAAGTCTTTCGCCAGCAGATACAGCTCCACCGACTCATCACGCGACGCCGGCGGCTTGACGTGATGCACCGAGCGGAAATTCTTCTTCAGCATCGAGAGCAGCTCGTTTTCGGCGCCGCCCTGAAACGTCTTGGCCAAAAAGTGCCCGCCCGGCTTCAGCACCGACAGCGCAAAATCGGCGGCCACTTCGCACAGATGCATGGTGCGGATGTGGTCGGTTCGCTTGTGGCCGGTGGTCGGTGCCGCCATATCGGACAGCACGACATCGGGATCGCCACCGAGCGCTTCGGCCAGTTTCTGCGGGGCATCGGGGTCGAGGAAATCCATCAGCAGCACTGGCGCGCCGGGCACGGCATCCATTTCGAGATAGTCGATGCCGATGACATGCGGGTTTTCCGCCGTCGATTTCGTCCGTGCCGCCGCGACCTGGCACCAGCCGCCTGGAGCAGCACCAAGGTCGATGACCTTCATGCCGGGCTTCAGCAGATGATGCTTGTCGTCGATCTCGATCAGCTTGTAGGCCGCGCGCGAGCGATAGCCGTCGGCCTTGGAGCGCTGGACATAGGGATCGTTGATGTGGCGCTGCAGCCAGCGGCGCGACGATTCCTTCAGGCCTGATTTCTTCTTGATCCGCGTCTTCAGGACGCGAATGCTGGCAGAGCCTGGCTTTTCCGGCTTCTTGGTCATGACTTTATTTCTTGTTTGAGCATGATCTTTTCCGAAAACCGCTCAGCACTTTTCGGGATCATGCCCGGCCTCGCCCACTGTTGCGCCAGACGCCGTCATCGGCCATCAGCTCGCTCAAAATGCCTTCGCGCAGGCCGCGGTCGGCGACGCGCAACCGCTCCGACGGCCACACCGCGCGGATGGCCTCAAGAATAGCACATCCGGCCAGCACCAGGTCAGCGCGGTCGGCGCCGATGCACGGGTTGGCGCAGCGCTGCTGAAAATCCCAGCCGACCAGTTTTTCGACCATGCGGTCGACGCTGTCGCTGTCCATCCACAGCCCGTCGACGCGGCGGCGGTCGTAGCGTTCGAGGTCGAGATGCACGCCGGCCAGTGTCGTCACCGTGCCGGATGTGCCCAGCAAATGGAATTTCGGGCTGGCCAACACATGGCTCAGCCGGTCGCGGCCATCGAAGGATTTCAGCCGCACCGCGACATCGTCGACCATGGCGGCAAAGATTTCGCGCGTCACCGTGCGGCCGCCAAAGCGTTCGGCCAGCGACACCACGCCGACCGGCAGCGAGGTCCACGACACGATGTGGTTGGCGAGCCGTGGCGAGCGCTGGCCGGTGAGGTCGATCAGCGCGATTTCGGACGAGCCGCCGCCAATGTCGAACAGCACCACGCCTTGCGTATCGCGCTCGACCAGCGAGCCGCAGCCCGACACCGCAAGGCGGGCCTCGGTCTGGCGGTCGATGATCTCAAGCTTCAGCCCCGCCTCGCGCTCGACGCGCTCAAGGAATTCGACGCCGTTATCGGCAGTGCGGCAGGCCTCGGTGGCGATCAGCCGGGCTTTCCTGATCTTGCGGTTGCGCAATTTGTCACCGCAGATCTTCAGCGCCTCGACGGCGCGGTCCATCGCCGCCTGGCCGAGCCGGCCATTGGCGGTCAGCCCCTCGCCCAGCCTGACGATGCGCGAAAAGGCGTCGATGACGCGGAACTGGCCATGGCGCTGCGGCACCGCGACCAAAAGCCGGCAGTTGTTGGTGCCGAGATCGAGCGCGGCAAACACCGGCAATTCCTGCATCGGCGGCCGATGCACGGGCTGTTCCGGCCTTGGCGGCGGAGCTGGAGGCAAAGGCGCGGCTACGGGGCTCGGGGCGATGTTGGCGGCTGGCGGGCCGGCCTTTGCGAGCTCGTCGCGCGCGAACACCTTGCGTCCGCGCCGGCGCTTGCGCCGCTTTCTTGTCTTGCCGCGCTGATGCTGGGCGTCGCCGACCTGTCCGTTACCGGACTGAGGCCCCGCCTGGCGGGGCCGCCCGGCGGATGGGTCTGGCCCGCCTGATGGCGGCGAAGCCCTGGACACGCCCACTTCCGGCGCGCCAGCGCCGGTGTCGTGGTCTTCCACTTCAGTTCCTTCCGGCGCCGCGCGAACCGGAAACCCGGACGCAGCAGGCGCTTAAACATTTTAAGTTGCCGCCAGAGTAACAGCGCCGGCCCCGATCACCAAGAGCAGCGAGGCAAATTTTGCCGGCATCATGCAGCGGCAATGCTTGCCGCGTTGAATAGCGGGCTTGTCCGGTTGAATAGCCGGCTTCAATGAGGCATTTCTGAAATAGGGTCGCAAAACAATGAATCGCGGACGTTTTGCCCGCTGGAGCTGTGAGCAGCATCGCATGACGACAACTGCATGAACTGGAGGCGCTACCTGTGGCCGGTCATCGGCATTGCGGCGGTTATCTTCTCGCTGCTGCTTTTATGGCATGAGCTGCGCGGCATCTCGCTAGACGATGTCTGGGACGGCATCGTGGCCATCCCGACGCGCGGCTGGCTGCTGGCGGCGCTGAGCTCGGTGGTCGCCTACGCCTCGCTCGCCGGCTACGACCACATCGCGCTGCTGCACATCGGCAAGAAAGTGTCGTGGCTGTTCGTCACCTTCTGCTCCTTCACCACCTATGCGCTATCGCACAACATTGGCGGCTCGGTGTTTTCGGGCGCGGTGATCCGATACCGCGCCTATGGCACAAGGGGACTGACCGGCCAGGACGTGGGCATATTGGTAGCGATCTGCTGGATCACCTTCGTTTTGTCCAGCATCCTGGTCGGCGGCCTGGTGCTTGTATTTGAACCCGAAATCATCGACCGCTTCTCCGGCGCACCCCACCACGGGCTGGCGATCGCCGCCGGCGTAGCTTTGCTGTTGCTGGTCGGCGCCTATGTGTTCGGCAGCTGGCTGCATTTGAAACCGCTGAAAATCGCCGGCTTCCAGCTGCACTATCCCGCACTGCCGATCGTGGCGCGGCAGTTGCTGATCGGCCCGATCGAGCTTTTGGCGGCAGCGGCGATCATCTACTTTGCCCTGCCCGTTTCAGGCAATCCCGGCTATTTCGTCATCCTCGGCGTGTTCCTGGTGTCGTTCTCGGTGGCGCAGATCTCGCACGCGCCGGGCGGGCTCGGCGTGTTCGAAGTGGTGTTCCTGGCCGGCCTATCGCATATGGACCCGGTCGGCGTGCTGGCCGCACTTCTGGTGTTCCGGCTGTTCTACCTGATCATCCCGCTGATCATCGCGCTTGTCGTGGTGCTGTTCTTCGAGCACTCGCAATATGGCCGGACCGAAAGCTGAGGATCATCGGGGCGCGGCGCGCCACCCCAGCGCGATGCCCCGACGAAACACTGCGATTGAAACACAGGTCAGGCTTGACTATTTTCCGGCGGCGGCTACAAGGCACCCGCGGCTGCTTCGGTGGCCACTGGCGCGCCAGCGCCTGCTGGGGAATAGGTTAACGGTAGACCCACGGACTCTGACTCCGTTAGTCCTGGTTCGAATCCAGGTTCCCCAGCCAAACTGGACTCCCTGTGAATAAAGCTGTCTGCTGTGCACCCATTGCTGCGCCGGCCACGACCGTTTCCGCAAGTAGATCAAACGGTTGCCTGAAGACCGGATGAACCTCGCCTTGATTCCATTGGCAGTTCGACAGCACGAGATTCAAGAGCCGCTTTTTCTCGTGCGCAGGCTGTTTCGCAAACAGTCGGCTGGCGTTGCGCGCCAGCTCCAGCAGCCGGACGCCATCCTCCATGTACGATTCCTCGGCGCTACCATGACGCTCTATCTCGCGATGCAGCCGCGTCTGTTCGGTCCGCCACTGTGCTGACATCCGATCGTAGAAGGCGTTGTCGATGCGGCCATCGAGCTTGTCGAGATACATGGCATGCAGCCGATCCTCGAGCCGCTTGTACTCGACCTGGCATCGACGGATCGCCTGTTCATGCTCGCGGCGCTCGTCGGCATGGCTGGCCAAGAGGGCTGCCTTTACCCATTCCAGTATCTCTTCATCGAAATGCAACCGGTCGAGCAGGTTGGCGAATGTCTGGTCGAGCACTTCCTCGCGGACATATTTGCGGCGGCAATCACCGTAACCGCCCCGGCCTTTGTTGGTATGCCCGGTGCAGTGATAGTAGATGTATTTGCCCTTCTTGATCTCAGCGACAACGGCGCAGCCGCATTCGGCGCAGGTCATCAGGCCGGTGAAGGCGAACTCGTTTCCTATCGGATGGGTCGGCACCGCATTACGGCCCGTCAGGATGCCCTGAACCCGCTCCCATAGTTCGATCGACACCAGAGGTTCGTGCTTGCCCTGGTGCAATTTGCCGTTCCACTGGAACAGCCCGGTATACAGGCGGTTGCGCAGGATCATATGCACGGTGCTGACCGGAACCGGATTGCCGCTCTTGGGATAGATCAACCCATCGCCATGGGCTGCCTTAGCCAAGGCCTTGAGCGAATACTGGCCGGTTGCGTAGCGCTCGAACAGTTGTGTTACGACTGGAGCGAGTTCAGAATGCGGCTCGATAACCTTTCTGCCATCCTTCCCAGTGGTGTTGATATAGCCGAGCGGAGCCTTTGTCGGCCATATGCCCTGCTCCGCCTTCTCCATCTGCCCCTTGCGGGCTTCTTCCGACAGGTTGTCGATATAGTTCTTGGCCATCAAGACCTTGATGCCGTGCATGAACTTTTCAGATGAGCGCGAGTCCCGCGACAGCGTCACACCCTCTTTCGCAAGGTGGATTTCCACATCCAGTTCATCGAGAGTCACCCAATCCTTCAGATTGCGATAGAGCCGGTCGGTCTTCTCGACCAACACGCTTCGAACGCCAGGATGCTTTCGCAGATATTTGACCATTTCGGTGAAGTTGGTCCGGCCGGTGGTCTTGGCCGTCTCTACGTCGACAAACTCCTGCACGATGTCGAACCGCTGTTGCATTGCGTAGTCACGCAGCAACTTGCATTGCGCCGGGATGGAGAAGCCTTCCTTTTCCTGCTCCTTGGAGGAGACGCGCGCGTAAAGCAGCGCCTTTACAAAACCTGCCGGCTTGGCAGTCCGGACAAGTCGTTGGTTCATCTAGGGTGCCCCCTCGTTTATGGCACGGTCGCACCGAAGGCCGTTAGGTGAAGCGCCAACTATTTGCGCCGGTCAATCCGTTCCCATTCGGCGAGGATGCGGAAGAATCCGCCGAGATTGTCAACGATTTCCCGGGCGCTTTCCGTTGACAGGGGTCGTCCCATGCGAGCCTCGAACAAGAGGGCCGTTCGTTCCAGGAATGCTTCGTCGACGGTGCGATGGCATGAAAATAGATCGGTCTCGGCGTTGTGCTCAACACGTTTCGTGACGCGCCGCTTCGCTTTCACCATTTCCGTCGCGACCATATCTGCATCGAGATAGGGTCGCCGAAATCGGCTCAGCGCCAAATAGCCGTATTTTACGCCTGAGTTTCTTTTTCTACTCCCCCTTGATGCCAAGGACAGGCCGCCGCTCCAAATCCAGGCTACGGACCCGTTTTTCCACACCGACCAGGTCAGTTGCTATCTCTTGGTAACGCCGACAGTCCGACTGAATCTCGGATCGTTGAGGGCGTTCTGAGGGCAGGCTCCCAGCTATTTCCTTCAGGTCATCAAGGACGGAAGCAATATGCGGCCAAGGAAAGTCTGTCGGGTCGTCGATATCGCGATCTGCGCCTGCGATGATTTCGAGCTTGGCGACGATACCAAGAAGCGACCGCGCCCGCATGTGGGGTAGCTTGTCCTGAATCTTCAAGGCCACAGTGGAGGCCTCGACCTCCGCTTGGCAGGCGACGAAATAGGCGACCTGCTTCTCCATCGCTTCCGCGCCTCTAGCGTCGAGATAACGCCTCTCTAAACGCTGTTGAAGACGGCAAAGGATTTGAGAAACATGCTGCGCTCGCAACCAATCTCGCAGCAGTAGAATTGGAGGGTCTGCATCCGGCAACCGCTTCGATGTAGGATTCCTGCCATTCGTGACGAGAGGCATAGTCGTGCTATGGTCGGAATCAGCCATGATCCGAGCTCCGCAAAGCGTGGGCGTGGTTAGACTGTTGGATGCGAAACCACTTCCAACAGCCGTTTCCTAAAACAAGCATATTTGCACTTTTTGTGCAACAGGGCATTTGAACAATGAAGGTAAGTGCGGCCCAAGTTCGCGCGGCCCGTGGGCTTCTCGACATCTCTCAACAGGAATTGGCGGATCTATCCAAGGTAAGTTTGAGGACGATCGTGCAGTTCGAACGTGGTTCGAAACCAGCATCTGAATCGATCCTGCAAGTGCTGAAGCTATCGCTCGAAGCAGCCGGAATAGAATTCATTCCAGAGAATGGCGGTGGCCCTGGTGTGCGCTTGTCACGCGGTACCGCAAACACTTAGCCGAAGGCGGCACCTGCGGGCGGCATGACGGATTATCTGTTTCCCAATCAATGTCAGCAATGCGCCTGATCTCGGTCATTGCGAATTGTTATGCAGGTTCCCAGAAGCAGACGTCATAATTCCTTCGAATTGTCCGATAGTCTCGGGCAAAAACGCTTGATAGACGTCAGGCCCGTTTCTCCCGCGTGATGATCAGTGTCGGTGCCGGGGTGTGGGCCGATGCAATGCCGGAAAATGGAGTCACGATCACTCCCGAGTCAGAGATCGTCGACCGTTGTGTTTCGATAAGTTCCGTATCCTGCGTCCGGCCCTCGCCGCAGCCGCTGTTGGCAGAGATGACCAGGCTCAGACCGGCTGTCGACGAAGAATCTCGACCGGGTGCTTCCTCCAGGCGGTTCAAACTGTCGTTGGCTTTATCTGTATCTGATCTGCTGATACATAACCCGTGTGACGAGTGCGGGCCATATGTCGAATGAAATCATTGTTGTCGATCCGCTTGAGCGGCTTGACCTGTTGAAGAGCCTTGCGAGCGAGGTCCGGGTCCGGATTCTCGATCTGCTGCACCGCAAGGGGCCGAAAAATGTCAATCAAGTGGCCGACGAACTGGGTCTGCCGCAATCGACAATTTCCGCAAACATCCAGGTTCTGGTCGATGTCGGTTTGATCGAGACGAAATCACAAAAGGCGCGCAAGGGAAGCCAGAAGGTCTGCTATTCGACCTTCTCAGAGTTGGTTGTCGTCTTTAAGGACCGCACCCCGGCACAGGATATCAGCGTCATAGAAGTGGCGATGCCGCTTGGACTCTATACAAGATGCGAAATTTCCGCTCCCTGCGGCCTGTGTTCAAGCGACGGCGTTATCGGACTTCTCGATGTGCCCGACACCTTTCTCGATCCGGACCGTATGCGAGCCGGGCTGCTGTGGTTCACGCGCGGCTTCGTTGAATACCAGTTTCCCAACAATGCGAAGCTTGCCAATGCCGAAGTCGGCGAGTTGGAGCTGGCGATGGAGCTTTCCTCCGAGGTGCCGGGCACGTCGAAGGATTGGCCATCGGACATCACGGTCGCGATCAACGGACACGAGATCGATACATGGACGGCGCCGGCCGACTATGGCGACAAGCGCGGCAAGCATACGCCCGGCTGGTGGAAACTGGCCGGATCGCAGTATGGCGACCTCGTACACTGGCGCGTCACGAGTAGCGGCACCTATCGCGGCGATGACAAGGTTTCCAAATGCTCGCTGGCTGATCTGGAACTAGAGCGGCATCGCTCGATCCGCGTACGAATCGGCGTGAAGGAAGATGCTCGTCACCCAGGCGGCATAAACATCTTCGGCGGCGGCTTCGGCAATTACAGCAAAGACATCGTTCTGCGCCTGCTGAAGACTTGAGAACATACTGGACCCCTTGACGAGCGGATGAACTCCGCCCTTAACTAACCCACGATACGGATATAAACCGGAAAGTCGGATCCGCAGTGGGAGGGATCATGAAGGCCAGAGTCACGGCGAACGCGGCCTACGCCGTCGCGGATATCGACAAACGTCTTTACGGCTCGTTTCTCGAGCATCTTGGCCGGGCGGTCTATACGGGCATCTACGAGCCCGGACATCCGCAAGCGGACGCAGAGGGGATGCGCAAGGACGTCATCGAGTTGGTGCGTGCGCTCGACACTCCGATCTGCCGTTACCCGGGTGGCAACTTCGTGTCCGCCTACAATTGGGAAGACGGCATAGGCCCAAAGGAGAGCCGCCCGCGGCGCCTTGACCTTGCGTGGCGCACTACGGAGCCGAACCTGGTTGGAATTCACGAATTCGCCTACTGGGCGGAAAAAGCCGGCACCGAGATGATGCTTGCGGTCAATCTCGGTTCCCGCGGCCTCGACGAGGCGCGGGCCTTCGTTGAATACGTCAACCACCCTGGCGGCAGCTACTGGTCCGACCTCAGAGCCAAGAACGGACGCACGCAGCCCTGGAACTGCCACCTCTGGTGTCTCGGCAACGAAATGGATGGTCCCTGGCAGGTCGGCCATAAGTCGGCGAGCGAATACGGCCATCTCGCAAACGAGACCGCCAAGGCGCTGCGTGGCCTCGACCCTACGGTGGAACTGGTCGTCTGCGGCTCGTCGCATTCCAATATGCCGACCTATCCGCAGTGGGAAGCAACAGTGTTGGAAGCGACCTACGAGCAGGTCGACTACATCTCTCTCCACATGTATTTCGAGAATTACGAGAAGAATACGGCCGAATATCTCGCGCTTCCGGCCAAGCTCGACCGCTACATCGGCACGGTTGCGGGCATCATCGACTATGTGAAGGCTAAGACGCGCTCGAAGCGGGACGTGAAGATCTCCTTCGACGAGTGGAACGTCTGGTACCATCAGCGCAAGCGTGACGCCGAGCGCATGCGCGCTTGGGACTGGCCGGAAGCCCCCAGGCTTTTGGAAGACATCTACAATTTCGAGGACGTGCTGCAGGTCGGCTGCATCATCAACACCTTCATCCGCCGGTCGGATATTGTTCGCATCGCCTGTATTGCGCAGCTGGTGAATGTTATCGCGCCGATCATGACCGAGCCCGGCGGCAACGCCTGGCGGCAGACGATATACTGGCCTTTTATGCTGGCCTCCAGGCACGGTCGCGGCACTGCGCTGCAGCTGGCGGTCGAGGTGCCGACCTATGACGCGGCCGCGGCCGACAAGGTGCCATGGCTCGACATCGCGGGCGTGCATGATTCGAACGCCGGCACGCTTACCTTCTTCGTCATCAACCGGCATGGATCCGAGACGATAGAGGCCGATGTCGCCCTCGAGCGGTTCTCCGCCAAGTCTATCGAGCACACGATCATCCGTCATGACGATCTCCAGGCCTGCAACACCAAGGACGCGCCGGATAATGTATCACCGGTCATAGGCAACGGGGCAGCGCTCAGCAGCAAGGGAATGACGCTGACCTTGCCGCCGCATTCCTACTCAATGGTGCGCGTGACACTCTGAGTTTATATCCGACTATCTGATATATACCGCAAAATCCGTTGCAGGCAGTCTGGTTTGGTGTAGCATTGCGGCGTTCAGGGCGGATCTAACCGCCGTACTCGGGAGGAAGCTGAGATGAACTTTCGCAGGATGATGGCCATAACGGTGGTTGCGGCCGGAGGATTTTGGGCGGTCGCGGCCCAGGCCGAAGAAACCGTCACATGGTGGGATTTCCTCGGAGGCGGTGACGGTGTTCGCATGAAGCAGATGATCACCGACTTCAACACCGCCCACGCAGGCAAGATCAAAATCGACGGCACGACGCTGGAGTGGGGCACGCCCTTCTACGCGAAGGTGCAGACCTCGGCCGCGGTCGGTGAGGCGCCAGACGTGATGACCTATCATGCCAGCCGCATCCCCTTGGCGGTGAGCCAGGACATTCTCGAAGAAATCACGGCCGACGACATGAGCAAGATGGGCATCTCGGCCTCGGACTTCGCCCAGACGACGATGGACGCCGTGACGGTCGACGGCAAGCAATACGCAGTGCCGCTCGATACCCATCCAATCGTCCTATACTACAATCGCGACCTCCTGAAGAAGGCAGGTGTGCTCGGCGACAACGGCCGTCCCGTGGGCATGGGCAGCAAGGACGAATTCACCGCGACACTGCAGAAGTTGAAGGACGCCGGCATCGACTTCCCGTTGGGCAGCGTGACCGCCGACGGCAACTTCATGTACCGCACCATTTATTCGCTTGTGTGCCAGCAAGGTGGCGAGCTTCTGACGGGCAACGAGTTCCTCGCCGGCGACAACGCTGATAAGCTGGCGAAGGCGCTGGCGGTTCTGCAAGGGTGGACGAAGGCAGGGCTGCAGTCGACCTATACGGACTATCCTGCAACCGTCGCCCTATTCACCTCGGGCAAGGCCGCAATGATGATCAACGGCGTCTGGGAAGTTCCCACGATGAC
This sequence comes from Hyphomicrobiales bacterium, assembly GCA_900472295.1. Taxonomy (GTDB): domain Bacteria; phylum Pseudomonadota; class Alphaproteobacteria; order Rhizobiales; family Rhizobiaceae; genus Mesorhizobium. Next base: position 42,946 of record UCIA01000024.1, read on the forward strand.
CGACCTCGCCAAGCAAGGCAAACTGTTCGACTGGGGCGCCGTCGAGATCCCGGTGATCTTCGACAAGCCATGCACCTATGCGGACAGCCACTCGTTCGCAATCCCAAAAAACAAGGGCAAGGAGATCAGCCCCGAAAAGCGTGCCGCCGTTCTCGAGGTGATCTCGTGGATGGACAAGCACTCGCTGTTCTGGGCCACGGCAGGCCACATCCCGGCATACAAGCCAGTCACTGAGACCGCCGAATACAAGGCAATGGAGCCCAATGCGACCTACTCGACGCTGACGGCCAACATGATCTTCGATCCGAAATCGCCGAAGGCTGGCGTCGCCGGGCCGATCTTCGACATCATGTCCAATTATTTCGTGCCGACCCTCAACGGAGAGATGGACCCGAACGAGGCTGTGAAATCCATCAAGGAAGAGCTGAACGGTATGTAGGGGCTCAAAGGCTGGGGCCGCCCCGCCCAGAACGGTCCCAGCCATATCTAAGGAAGAGCCATGCTTCGCAACTCCCGCGCAGAACGTCTTGTCGCGCTGGTGCTGGTCGCTCCCTTTCTGGCGATCTACTTGCTGGCGTTCGTCTATCCGACGGTTCAGATGTTCCGCATATCCTTCACCGATGCGCCCCTGATCGGCGAGGGTCGGTGGGTTGGTCTCGACAACTACCTTCGGCTCGACAACGACCCGATGTTCCGGCGCGCGCTCTGGAACACCGCTTACTTCGTGCTGATGACTGTCGTCCCCGGGACACTCATTGCCCTGTCGATCGCGCTTGGAGTTTCGCGTCTGAAAGGACGGTTCCAGGCGATCGTGCTGGCGTTGTTCTTCCTGCCCTACATCCTGCCGGTATCCGTGGTCTATCTGATCTGGGACTGGACGCTGAATTTCCAGTTCGGGATCGCGATGCATGTGCTGGACTGGCTGGGTATCTCGCGCGTACCGGTCTTTAAGTCGCGCGTCTGGTTCTTGCCGGCGGTGGCCGGGGTGACGATCTGGTGGACCGCGGGCTTCTCGATCCTTCTCTTTCTGGCAGGATTGCGCTCCATACCGGCGGAGATCTATGAAGCCGCGTCGCTCGACAACTCGACGCGATGGACCACGTTCCGGCGGATCACCTGGCCACTGCTTTGGCCGATCACCTCGCTGGTATCGACCATCCAGCTCATCCTGCAGCTTAAGATCTTCGATCAGGTCTATCTGTTCTCGATCGGCGGCCGACCGAACGACAATATGGTGCTCGTCTACTATGTCTTCCAGAAGGCCTTCCAGCAGAACCAGGGAGGCAGGGCGGCGGCTGTCGCCGTCACCCTCTTCATGCTTGTGGTCGTCGTCTCTGTCCTCCAATTTCAACTGTTGCGGTTCGCCGAAAGGCGGCACCGATGAACGCCATGGCTGCGCAACGCTGGAACTTTTGGGGTGGGGTAATCACGGCACTGACGCTCGTCTGGGCCATCCTATGGGCATTCCCCCTCTATTGGGGTGTGATCTCATCACTCAAACCGGACGACGAAGTCGTCCGGCCTTATATCGAACTCTGGCCCGAGACGCCGACGCTGGAGAACTACATTGACGCCCTGACCACCACACAGATCGGCACTTGGTACGTCAATTCAGTGGTGGTCGCGGTCGGCGTAACGGTCATCACCATCTTCATCTCGATGCTGTGCGGCTACGCAATCTCGCAGTTGCGGTTCCCCGGGCGGATCGCGCTATGGTGGCTGATACTCGCCTCCTTCATGGTGCCAATTTCGGCGCTGATCATCAATCATTTCGTGCTGGTCGCCAACCTTGGCCTGCTCAACAGCTGGGCTGGGATCATGTTGCCGCAACTTATCCACCCCGTCATCATCATCGTCTACAAGCAGTTCTTCGATCAGGTCCCGAAGGACTTCCGCGAGGCCGCGGTCATGGACAATGCTTCTGAATTCGGCATCCTCTTCAAAGTCTACGTTCCGATGAACTGGGGGGTAACGACGGCGCTGTCGATCGTCTGCTTCATCTGGACGTGGAACGCGTTTTTGTGGCCGTTCCTCTCCGTGACACGCACCGAGATGATGACGATCACCGTCGGCATCACGCAGGTCAATGACGCCTTCGGCGTGTACTACGCGCGCCAGCTGGCGGCAGCTGTACTAGCCGGCCTTCCGGTGGCGCTGGCCTACCTTTTCTTCCAACGCCGGGTAACCGAAGCGATAACACTTTCCGCAGGCATCAAGGGCTAGCCAAAGCGCGTCGCGTAGAACCGGATTCGGCGATACACGCCTTGCAGGGCACGGCCCGCTCGGCGGGCACGGCCCCGGTCACCGCGCGTGCCAGGTCGATCCGTTCGCGGCGAAGAGATGCAGGGCCGTGGTGTCGAACTTCAGCCGAACGGCGTCGCCCGGTTTGACGCTCGAAAGCCCGCGATCTTGTGCTGTAACCTGCGTCCCATCCGCGAGCCGCGCATAGACGAGCGTTCGCTCGCCAAGACGCTCGACAACGGTGGCCGTGGCGGATGTTTCGTTGGCCTCGGAGACGACAGTCAGCGATTCCGGCCGCACTCCGAGTTCGCGCCAATCCATGTCGACCGGCGCGCCAGGGAGTTCGACGAGCGATCCATCCGTCAAGCGCGCATTGAGCCTGTCGCCTGAGCCCGAAACTGTAACAGGAAGAATGTTCATCGCCGGAGACCCGACGAAGGTCGCTACGAACCGGGACGCCGGACGTGCATAGACATCGACGGGTCTTCCCATCTGCTCTATCCGGCAATTGTTGAGGACCACAATACGGTCGGCGAGCGTCATCGCTTCCACCTGGTCGTGGGTGACGTAAATCATCGTCGACTTCAAACGCTGATGCAGTTCGGCAAGCTCGACGCGCGTACGGGCTCGAAGCGCCGCGTCCAGATTGGAGAGTGGCTCGTCGAACAGGAATGCCTTGGGCTCCTTGACGATCGCACGCCCAATAGCCACGCGCTGGCGCTGCCCGCCGGAGAGCTGCGACGGGCGACGGTTGAGCAGCGCGTCGATCTCCAGGATACGCGCGGCCTCAGCGATCCGCTGGCGTATGACATCCGGCGCGACCCGAATGTTCTTCAGCCCGAAGGCCATGTTCTCCGCCACTGTCATATGCGGGTAAAGCGCATAGTTCTGGAAGACCATCGCAACGTTGCGTTTGCCAGGCGCAAGGTTCTCCGAGCGCACCCCGTCGATCGTCAGCGTGCCCTGGTCAATGCTTTCGAGGCCGGCGATCATCCGGAGCAGTGTCGTCTTGCCAGAACCGGACGGGCCGAGAAACACGACCAGCTCTCCTGGCTCAATGTCCAGGCTAACGTCGCGGATCACTTCGACTGCGCCAAAGTGCTTTGATACGCCAGCCAGTTCGATTCCTGCCATGCTTGCAATCCTCCTTTCGTCCATAATTTCGGATAAATACCCGATGTCAAGGAACGTGGGGGCTACGGCACAATCAGCGCCCCTATCCCTGGTCCCCGAAACAGCTGGTTTCCACGCTACCTTGCCAAAGCCGACCGTCTGCAGTCGGCCCATTCCCAGTCGTTGAACTTGCCTCAGGGAGCAGTGTTCAACGTTGACAGCTACGTGCCACTCCACCGCGTCTACTCGCTGTTTTTTCGTGATGCGCCGGTGTGCCATGAGACGGGATCAGCGACCCACCGATCTACGTCGGACTCCCTCCATCCCGCACCATTTAAGCTGATCCTGATTTGGGCCGGGAACGTGCCTTCGCCGATTTTTCGGTACATTGTCGAGCGGGACAAGCCGGTCCGCGCGAGGACCGTCCTAAGGCGAATGATACGATCTGGTTCAGGCATGGCCGCCTTGCCTTTCGCTGAGAGCATTTGGCACCCGCTGGAACCAGACAGGACAAACCAAGGCTAGCGCGCAATCAGATTTGTCATCTCATCGATCTAGGGAGTGGGAACGGAGGCAAATCGGAGGGTTTAGATTCCTATGCCACGCCCGCTGCTAATGCCGTGGTTGAACGCGAGTTCCACACCCAGGCGCCGCCCGGATTCGACCTGGATGCCAAGCGCCTTCTTATGATTGGCAAGCAGGGATTCCAGCTGAGGGTCGCGTTCAAGGCTCTTGGCCATATCGGACATGGCAGAACGCGTTGATTTGTACCCGGATATGTCGCCTGTCTGATATTGCTCCTGTCCCGTACGGTCGAGCTTTTGCCAACGTTCCACGAAACGTTCCGCCCGGCGGCTGGGATCGAGGTCCATCGCGGTGCGGATTTCCGTCTCAAGCTTGAGCGCGAGAACGATACGGTTGACGCGGCCGGCGCCCGCTTCCCGAACCAACTCGGGATTCTTCACATAGGCCGTTTCGGCATCGCGCCAGCCATACGGCCGTATCTGCTCGAACGCGTTGCGGGCATCCCTCAATTCGCGCATCTGCTCGGGACTGCCCTGCCAGTCCGCATTTCCAGTACTGAGGATCGCGTCCAGAGCGCGCGCGTGACGAACAAGTGCGTTGGTCCGATCCCTGCGCAACGCCGCTTCCGCGTCCACGGGCACATTCGAGTCGCGCGACACTCCCGTGGCGGGCGTTTTCCTTTCGGGCGTGGAGACAGCATCTCCGATTTGCACCCCAACATCTTCCCTTTCCGGTCTTCGCCCACGTTCCTGCATGAGCTCGCTGTCTCCGGGCGAGCGCAATCCGTCGACCAGCCCACCGATCCTGTCGCGCAGCTTCTCCGGAACGATCCGGCGCACGATCTCGACCACGCGCTCGCGGAACGTGATGCCGCGCCGCTCGGCATAGCTCCGAGCTGGATCGGCTTGCTCGTAGTCCGACGCCATGTCCTTGGCGCGGTCCCGTGACAGCGTACGGACGAGGCGTTCGCGGGTTGTGAAGTCGTCGCCGCCGTAATGCAGGTCCATACTGTCTCGATGCCGTGACAGCGCGACGTAGCTGCCATGTGCATCCATGCCTGGCGTTGCGAGCACATGGGTCCGGTCGACGGTCATGCCCTGAGCCTTGTGAATGGTCGCGGCATAGCCATGGTCGATGTGCGTGTAGTCTTTCAGGTCGAACCGCACCGACCTGTCGTCATCGGTGCGCACGGCCATTCTCTGTGTGCTGACTTCCTCCACGATGCCGAGCGTGCCGTTCTTGACGCCGAGCCCGCGCTCGTTACGCAGGAACATGACACGATCGCCGCTGGCGAAGTTTCTTGGGCCGCGTTCGACATTTACCTGAACATCGTCGCCGAGATCGCCCGCAATGCGCATGCGCTCGCGCGCTGCCTGGTTCAGGGCGCGCACCTCGTCGTTTGTGTGGGTGAGGATGATCCGGCTTGCCTCTGGCTGCGCCTGCCTGTCGCGATCCCAGCGCTCGACGAGTTCATCCCGCGCTTCGTCGCGAGTCGCAGCCTGATGCACCATGCCTTGTGCGTCGTAGGCGTTGATCGCAGCATTGATCCTGCCGGTTGCCAGATCGCGCGTGGCATCACGCTGCCAGTCTTCGCGTTGCCGGCGCACCTGGCCGATTTCGACGCCGCCATGTCGCTCGTGAATCGAGCGGAATGCAGCGCCGGCTTCGATTGCCTGCAACTGCTGCGGATCGCCGACGAGGACGACTTTTGCGCCAACGTTGGCGGCATGCGAGAGCACGCGCTCCAACTGGCGCGTGCCGACCATGCCGGCCTCATCGATCACCAGGACATCACGCGTGGTGAGCAGATCCCTGCCCTGTCCCCAGCCATGCTCCATGCTGGCGATGGTGCGTGACGGGATGCCTGATCCGCCTTCCAGATTCTCGGCGGCAATGCCGGAGAGTGCGGCACCTCGAACCTCGTAGCCCGCCGCTGCCCATGCCTGGCGCGCAACGCCCAGCATGGCGCTCTTGCCCGTTCCGGCGAAGCCGACAACGACACCAAGGCCGCGGCTATTCGTAATGTGATCCAGTGCATCGCTCTGCTCGCCCGACAGGACAAGCCCGTGTTGCGCTGCCCGCGCCAGCGCTGCCTCGCGATGTGCGTTACTCACCGCGTGTCGTTCGTCCAAATCGATACGCTCCGCAGCGCGGTGAAGGCGCTGTTCGGTCTCGATCATCTGCCGGGTGGTTAAACGCTCTTCGCCGCGCCCGTCCTTGCCGAGCTCGACCAGTTCGGGCGCATTGCTGATGGCGGCCATTACGGTATTGAACTGCTCCATTCCGTCGCTGTGCCGATGCGAGAACTTCGCAATGTCTTTTCGGGTGAAGGTCGATTGCTGATGCGTGATGGCATCGAGCGCCACGGATGGATCGGCAATGATCCGCGCACCATTGTTGCGCGCGATCTCGCGATGCAATTCGGCGCGATCTGCTTCAATGTCGCCAGCAGCAAGGCCACTGCCCTCGATGCGTTGCGCCGGTGCACCAATCTGCGTTTGCGGCTCCAGGGCAATACCCTGCGCTTCCAGACTGCGATGATCTATGCGGGCGTCGATGTCGAGTTCGGCCAGCCGCTCATTGGCAAGCTCCGCCCATCGTTCGCGCCAGCGCTCGACCAGCTGGGTAGCATTCCAGTCTCGGACCTTGGCGCCAAAACCATTCTCGTCGACGGACCGCATGGTGAGCATGACATGCGCATGCGGCTTCGGACTGCCATCCTCCGCTCTGTCCCAGTGCACATTGAGATCGGCAACCATGCCCTTGCTGACAAACTCGACTTGTACAAAGTCGCGCGCCAACTCGATGCCATGCGCCTGGCTAAGTTCGCGCGGTAAGGCAAACTCGACCTCGCGGGCAAGCTGCGCATCCTTGCGCACCTCGAAGGCCTCAACGTCGTTCCACAGCCGTTCGCGATCGTACCAGTCCTCCGGTGCATCCTCCGGCAACATCACCTCGGAATGAACGACGCCGCGCTTGGCCGAGAAGTCGTGCGTGCGTTCGATGCGCTCGTCCCGCAGCCGCGACGCCGAGCGGTACGCCGCAGACGCCACAGCGCTGCTCCCGGCCTTGCGGCCAATGACCTTGACGTGAAGATGATAGATCGCCATCGCGACCAAATCATTTGCACGGCAAAGCGCACGTCGGCACGACGTATAAGCGCGCCCTCCCTCGAAAAAATCTCGGGATGGACCAGCCCGTCCCGGGCTGTCTCGGCAACCCTGATGCCTTCCGGCGGACGCTCAACTATCATCCAGAGATCGACAATCAATGGAGGCAGACATGCGCAAACCACGTGACTTCGACGCCGAACTGAAGGCACTGGAAGACAAGGCGCGCGAGCTCAAAACGCGAAAGGTGCAGCAACTTGGCGAGCTGGTGATCGCTACCGGCGCCGATCAACTCAGCACAAACGAACTGGCCGGCGCACTGGTCGCAATCGCCGAGACGAAAGACACCTCAAAGCGCGAGGCATGGGCCAAGCGCGGAGTGATGTTTTTCGAGAGCCGGTCCCGGCGAGCTGCTCCGGCATCTCAGCGCAACCCACGCGGCGCTCCAGCACAACCGGGCGGCCCACAATCGCCGGCAGGCGGCACGGGCTCGCAATGACATGCGCACGTGGCAGGTCGAGCGTCGCAAGCGCACACGGCAACTCATCGAACTTGGCGGTCTCGTCGTCAAGGCAGGCATTGTCGAGCTCACCAATGACGATCGCACCATCATCTACGGCGCGATGCTCTGGATCGCCGCCAAACTGCAGAGCGATGAAGGCGAGCAGGCGCGCGACCTATGGACCGTGAAGGGTAGGCAGGCGTTCCATGCTGAACGGCGTGAAGAGCCGATGGGACCGCGAACCTAGCCACAGTTGGCGCGAACAGCGGCCGGCACGAAGCCATAACAGCAGACTTCCGCCGATGCGCCAGCGCCGACGCCGCAGTCAAGCGCTTGCGCAGCTTTCGCGATCTTCGTCGCTACCGGCGACAATCTTCGCTCGCGAGCCTTGATTCAGCTGATGAAGGCGCAAGGCTCGAGTTGGCAAAGCTCGTCAAGCAGGCGCTGCCCTATGAGCAAACTTCAAATGCCAGATCGTGTTCCCTTCGAAACATCCTACGCCCCACAGATTCATCATGCAGACTGCGCGTTGATAGAAACTCTATAGCCAGGGTCAGAGCCAGCGGCATTGCTCTGCACAGCTGGAACGGGCGGAAAAGTGAAGGAAGCTCCTCGCTTTAGATGAGATCGGCAAAAGCATCCCAGCCGGAGGATAGAAGCGAAACTTACTCTTGTCATGTTGCGCAAGAGGCATGGATTTTACGAAGAAACGTACTATTTGCGTCGTGGGCAGGGCACAAACATCAAACGTCGCTCAATTCATCCGATACAAAAAGGGAAATCATATGACCACTGCTCTCGAGCAAGGCAACAAACTGGATACCGTGTCGATAACGGCTGACATTGTCGCGGCCTATGTATCGAACAATCCAGTACCGGTTGGCGAGTTGCCAAAACTAATCGGCGACATCCATGCCGCCCTGAATGGGATCGGCACGCCGGCGGTAGAACTAGTGGTAAAACAGGAGCCGGCAGTTTCGATCAAGAAATCGGTAACGCCCGACTTCATCATCTGTCTGGAAGACGGAAAGAAATTCAAATCGCTCAAGCGGCATCTTCAGCACTTTAACCTGAGCCCCGACCAATACCGGCAGAAGTGGAACCTGCCAGCGGACTATCCGATGGTCGCGCCTAACTATGCGGCGACCCGTTCGGCCCTGGCGAAATCAATTGGACTCGGGCGCAAAGCGCCAGCGCACACGTCTGGCGCGGCAGAAGAACGCAAACCGGCCGTGCGTGCGGCGGCAGCGAGAACCACTGCTACTGCAATCAAGTCGCCGGTGAAGAAGCCGCGCAAGACGACTGCCAAGGCTTAGCTGGCACGTCCGACGAGTGGTCTGGCGCCGGCAGACCCGAACATGACGAAGCCCCGCCTTGCGGGGGAGGCTTCGTGCTTTGTGGGATCAACGTGGTGAGATCGCGATGCTGAATCACTCGCTGTCGCCGCCGATCCCGCCGTCCTCCTTCTCCCTGACAAACTCCGATACACGCCTGCCCACCGCCAGAATGTGATGCTCGACGGCTTTGCCAAGCGCGCCCGGCCGCGGAGACCTTATCGTCTCTACGATTTCCAGATGTTCCTGGAATGCCAGCTTGGTATGGCCGACCCGCCGGCCAAAGAAATTCATCACCCGTCGCAACTGCGTTTCGAGCCTGGACAGTTGCGCGATCATCAGCGGGTTGCCGCAGCGGCCGATGAACAGTTGGTGAAATTCGAAGTCGGCGTCGTTGAACGGCTGCACGTTGTTCTCGTCCAGCTGTGCCGCGATATAGTCGAATCTGGAAGTCACCCGTTCGACCTCCATGCGCGAGATCAAGCCTTCGGACTTATCCGCCGCATGCTTCTCGAGAACGCAGCGCAATTCATAGAGCTGCAGGACCTTGCCAGCTGTAATCGGCGCCACCCGTCGACGCCCTTCCACGGTCTCGATGAAACCCTCCTCTTCAAGCCGCCTGACGGCCTCGCGCAGCGGCGAACGGCTGATACCCAGCCGGCGCGCGATGTCCGCCTCGACAAAGGGGAGTCCAGGCTGGAGCTGACAATTGATGATAAGCTGCCGGATATTCTCATAGGTCTGTTCCGATATCAGCTCGGGACGCTCTATGCGCTGGATCGAGTTCTCGTTCATCAATCGCGGACTGTTGCCAGTTTTCATTCTCATAAACCCGTAGTCGCCGCGAAGTTTTCGCCGTGAGCCTGCCCTCTAGACGTCTAGCGCACTTTGATAGCCGGTCCGACCGTTTTCTCGCGCGCCGGACTTGGCTCTTGGCGAACCCGGCCGAACTGAGCGAAATCACTAGATCCAGATAGCAAATTATTACCACGCCGATCAAAATCTGTCGACAGCCGACTGACGTCCATTTTTCGAGAATTTGAAACGATTTCTGTAGAAAATACCTAATTATATCATATATTTAAATAGATTGCTGGATGTTTGATACATTCGACCTAGTGCACATATAGCGGTCTTTTGCAGCGAAAACAGAAATCTGTGGCATAGTTGTCGACAGGCGACACTCGTGCGATAAGTCGCTCGTTGGTCTCTTGAGAGAAGCGGTGGACTGCATGTCAATGAACGCTAGAGCAGACGTGCCGCAAGCGGTCGCCACCGTTCCTTTCGACACCGATCTACTGGATCGGCTGATGGATGAGGCGGGTATCGACGTGCTCCTGGCGTCATCGAAGCACGCCGTGCAGTACCTGCTGGGCGGACACCGCTTCTTCTTCTTCGACTATATGGATGCGATCGGAACCGATCGGTATCTGCCGATCGTCGCTTACTTCAAGGGTCATCCCGAGACGACGGCGTATGTCGGCAACGAGATGGAGAACTACGTAAACGAAATCAGCCCCTTCTGGCCTGGTGAGTTGAAGCTCAAGGCCTGGGGCGTGAACGATGCCGTCGCGCTTGCGGCGACCCATATCAATAACAGCGGCCTGCCCGCGGCGCGAATAGGGGTCGAGACGTCCTTCATGCCCGGCTCCGGCTTCACCGCGATTCAGGACCAGTTGCCTGGCGCCACGATTGTCGATGCCCTGCTCATCCTTGAGCGGCTGCGCGCCCGTAAGAGCAACTCCGAACTCGCCGATCTCAGAGTTGCCTCTAGCAAGGTCGTCGACGCCATGCTGTCGGTCCTGCCCCAACTGCGCGAGGGCTCCAGCAAGAAGGAAATCACTCAGCTCATCAAGGAGGCCGAGGTCTCGCGCGGGTTGAATTTCGAATATTGCCTGATAGCCATGGGATCGTCGCTGAACCGATCCCCATCACCACAGTCTTGGCGCCGGGGCGAACCCTTGTCGCTGGATTCGGGAGGCAATTTCTGCGGCTATATCGGCGATGTCGCGCGCATGGCCGTGCTTGGCGATCCGGATGCCGAACTAGTCGACCTGCTCGGCGAGATCGAAGCGATCCAGCAAAAGGCTCGCTCCGTCGTCGCGCCGGGCACGATCGGCAAAGCAATCTACGATGCGGTCGATAGCGACTTGAAGAATTCGCCCAACAGCAAGCATCTCCGCTTCTGCGCCCATGGCATGGGTCTCATCACGCACGAGGCGCCGCGCCTCACCAGCACCGGGCCGGTCCCCTACGAGGCGACGGATGCGCTGCTGCCGCTGGAAACAGGTATGGTCATCTCCATCGAGACAACCTTGCTCCACCCCAGACGCGGCTTCATCAAGCTGGAAGACACGATTGCGGTGATGCCGGACGGATACGAAGCATTCGGCGATCAAGGGCGGGGCTGGAACGTTGTCGCCTAAATACCGTCAGGAGAGCAACGGCATTGGCATTCGAGCCAGTGATCGACGAGAAAATCCATGAACACAACGCTGATAACCGAAAGCACTCTCGAAGTCCTCGCGCGGTTCGACACCGCGGCGCGGTGCAACGCTCTTGAGATCCTTCGACCCTCCTATCGCGACAAGGGCTATACTAGGCGTCCGCTGGTCGCCGCGAGGCCGGGTCTCGCCCCGGTCATCGACATCGCCCGGGCGGTAGCATCCATGCGGAGGCGCCGTCGCAGGAGCCGGTTCCGGATCGCCCGAGCTGGTATGAGTACGTGGCCAACGCGGAACTGCCGACCGTGGTGGTGATCGAGGATTGCGACACAGGTTCGTTGACCCTAATATAGTTGTAGGATGATCTGTATCACCCTATAGCCAGACATCATTGACGGCCGCTGATGACCATGCATACCCTTTCGCCAGACGATCTTATCGCCCTGCAGGGCGCGGTCGGGCCTAACGGCATCACCGGCGATGCCGTCGGCATGGTGAAATATCTCGGCGACTGGTCGGGCGATCACCATGGCGCAGCCCTTGCCGTGCTCGTCTCGCGGCGCGAGAAGCTGATCATTGACGCCTGCTGTGACAAATCTTTCACCATTGAAACGTTGTGGGCCGCGATGGCCGGGACGAAAGACATACACTCTCGTCCGCTACTTCCTTGGGACGCCGCTCGACATGAGCCCGCACGGCGGGCCTTGACACGCTAGAGGTAGTGAAGACATGCAAACAATGCCGACAGGATCTTTGGGCATCAGAGTGCCAGGAACCGGGCCGGGTGTCGTCACACGTATTGGCCAAACGGAGACCGGTGAAACCCTGTCTTTCGGCCCCTTTCGCTTGATGAGGCCAGCGCGGGTGCTCGTGCGGGATGGCAACCCTGTCACCATCGGCGGCCGCGCTCTCGACGTTCTGATTGCCTTGACCGGCCGGCCGGGCGAGGTCGTGAGCGGGCGAGAACTGATCGATTTCGTTTGGCCGGGCGTCTTCGTCGAGGAAGCCAATCTTCGCGTACACATCGCCGCCCTTCGCAAAGCGCTGGGGGATGGCAAGGATGGCGTCCGATATATCGTCAATGTTCCTGGCCGGGGCTACACCTTCGTTGCACCGGTCCGGCACTCCGGCGCGGGCGGCACTGCCCCGATTGCTCCTGCAAGCCCCGCGCGATCCCGGAATTTCCCGACACCGTTGCAGCTGCTGGTCGGCCGCACCGAGACCGTCGCCACACTGTCCTCGCTGCTCTTGTCGCGGCGCTTCGTTAGTGTGGTCGGACCAGGTGGAATAGGCAAGACGAGCGTCGCCGTGGCGGTCGCTAATGCGCTGCGTCAGGAATTCGGCGACGATGCGGTTTGCTTTGTCGACCTTGGTTCACTCACCAACCCGGCAGACGTTCCGAGTGCCATCGCCTCGGCACTCGGTTGCTTTGTCCAGGGTCCGGATCACGAGCCGTACATACGAGCCTTCCTGGCTGACAAGCGGATTCTCGTCGTTCTCGACAATTGCGAGCATGTGATCGAGACGGCCGCGCAGCTCTGCGCACGCCTCATTCACGCGGCGCCATCTGTGCACATTTTGGCAACCAGTCGCGAGGCGTTGCGTGTTGAGGGCGAGCATGTGCAGGTGCTGATGCCTCTCCACAGTCCGCCTGACGAAACGCCATCTGCTGTTCAAGCGCTCGCCTCGCCCGCGGTACAGCTCTTCATGGAGCGGGCGGCAGCGAGCGGGCACCATGCCCAACTCACCGACACCGATGCTCCAATTGTTGGGAGTATCTGCCGTCGGCTAGACGGGATCGCTTTGGCAATAGAGCTTGTCGCCAGCCGTGTGGGTACCCACGGCATTCGAGGAACTGCCGGACTCTTGGACAGCGGAGCTGGGCTGCTCCTGCCAGGGCGGCGTAGTGCATTGCCTCGGCATCAAACGTTGCAAGCCATGCTCGACTGGAGTTTTAGGCTCTTGCCGACGGACGAGCAGGAAGTTTTCTGCAGGCTGTCCGTGTTCGTTGGCAGTTTCACGCTGGCGGCGGCGCATGCGGTTGCCGGGGGTGAGTCACAGGCGGTGTCCTCCGCGATCGCCAACCTTGTCGACAAATCACTGGTGCGGGTCGTGCCGACGAGCGGACTTACTCAGTACCGATTACTGGATACGACACGCGCTTATGCTGCGGCCAAGCTCGCCGAAGACGGGCAAGCGGTAGCTGCCGAACGACGTCACGCAGGCTTCTTCACCGACCTTCTCAGGCAGGGCATGGCCAAAGGCTCGGCTTTTGATGGCCACAGCATTGCCGTTCATGCTCCCCACATTGATAACGTTCGCAAAGCTCTCGCCTGGAGCTATTCCAGCTCGGGTGACCGGTCGCTCGCCATTGAACTAGCTGCCCTTGCAGCCCCGCTGTTTCTGGGTCTTTCACTGCTGGATGAGTGTCAGCAATGGTGCCGGCGAGCCTTGTGCGCGTTGCGGGAAGCGGATCACGGGACACGTTGGGAACTGGAACTCCAGGGGGGACTGGCGATGTCATCCATGTACTCCCGTGGCAACAGCCTCGAAGTCAGGGCCGGGATCGAGCGCGGCCTAGAACTCTCGGAGATTTTGCAGGATGGAAGGCATCAACTCCAGCTGCTCTCTGGACTCTACATTTTTCTCATGCGTCAGGGCGACTTCAGTGGCGCGTTGACGGCCGCCAAACGGAACGCTGCCGTTGCCAAGGCCAGCGGAGGCCCGATCGAAAACGCAATGACGGAATGGATGTTGGGTGGATCATATCACCTGAACGGCAATCAGGCGGCAGCGCTACGGCACTGCAAGGACGGCTCGAAGCTGGCGTCGGATTTCAGGCTGGGGAGGGTGAGCTTCTTTGGCCACGACCACCATGTCTCGGGGCTCGCGACGCTCGCCAGGTCCTTGTGGCTTTGCGGCTTCGCGGATCAGGGTTGCAAAGTCGCACGTCAGGGAATCCAAACGGCGCAGAGCCACGATCACCCAGTCTCAAGTTGCATTGCTCTCATCTATCTCGTCCCTGTTTTCCAGTGGAGCGGCGACGTTAGAGCAGCGCAGGAGTATACTGAAATCGTAATCGAGCAGGCTACCAAATACTCGCTTGCGCCCTATCACGCAGTCGGCCTCGCCCTGAAAGGTGAACTCATGGTCGCGCGCGGCGAAGCGTCGTCCGGCGTCGAGACCTTGCGGGCGGCGCTGAAGGCGATGGATGCCGATCAGTACCGCATCGTGACACTGCCGACGCGGCGTGCCTTGGCCGAAGGACTGGCCCTTTCCGGACGGCCGGACGAAGCTTTGGCCACAATAGGCGGGGCTGTGGCACGTGCCGAGCAGGTCGGCGAGATATTGTGGTTGCCCGACTTGCTGCGGGCCCAAGGCGAAATCCTGCTGAGGCGGCCGCGACCTGACCTTCCAGCGGCTGAGCGTGCACTGCTTCGCTCAATCGATTGCGCCCACAAGCAATCGGCCTTGAGTTGGCAGCTGAGAGCCGCAATCCCCCTGGCGCGCATGTGGGGTGAGCACGGCCGGGGCAAGGACGCCCGCTCCATGCTCGAAGACATCTATCGGCGATTTACAGAAGGATTTGGAACGCGAGACCTCGTTAGCGCGCGCCGACTTCTCGAAGAGCTGAGTTCTACCAGCAGAGCTCGGCAAACCAGTCGCACTTAGCCTTCAATCCCATGGCTCTTTCACGCCTACCGCTAGGCATTTGGCGCGATCCTCCACTCAAGGGCTTATTCACTGTCTGTCTTGGACGCGAATATTTACAGCTATTTGCAACGCTAAACTCGCATCACAGCTCATAGGGCGGATAATCCACGGCATGAAAATTCCAGGCAATCGGCACGCCGGAGGGGGCAAGATGTGGGACATTCGCATAGCTTCATCGCACCAAACACTCCGAAGATCTCCTACCGGCAGAGGAATAGTCTCGTCATGCCGATTCGCAAGGTCAGGCTGATTGATCTTCTGCAGCTGTTGGTACCGCCCACGATCAAATCTCACCCCCTTGCCGTAGGAGCCCGTACCTCATGTATGGCACCCAACCGACAACAATAAGTGAGCGCGCAGTGTGCATCGCGCACGAAGTGAACCAACCGCTTACCGCTATTCTGACCAACGCGGAAACCGCGTTGCTTTGGCTGACGAGAGATCCAATGAATCTCGATGAGGCGAAACAGGCCATCGAACGGATCATCGGCAACACTCTTCGCGCCGCTGATGCCGTCAGAGGTGTTCGGAATCTGGTCCGAAAATCCCCTCCCCCAGAGACTAACCTCGACATCAACGACTTGATCAAGGACCTGCTCAATCTTGTCAGCCTCGATCTGCGCCTTCACCGCATCGCGGTCGAAGTCGATCTCGCTGAGAACCTGGAGCCGATCAGGGGCGATCATGGCCAATTGGGACGGGTCGTCGCCAACCTGGTCGCGAACGGCATCGAGGCGATGAGCACCGTGCAGGATCGGCAACGAAAGTTGCGGATTAGCACCCGGCCCGACAAAAATGGGGATGTGCTGGTCGCTGTCGAGGACACGGGCATGGGGCTCGATCCGGCACTTATCGACCGCATTTTCGATCCCCTGTTCACGACCAAGTGCGAGGGCATGGGTTTGGGACTGTGGATATGCCGCTCAATCGTCACGGCCCACGGCGGTAGGCTGTGGGCCACGCCTAATCTTCCGCACGGCAGCATTTTCCGGTTCGTCGTCCCAAGCACGGTTGGCCCAAGCAAGATTGGGTCAAAAACAGTTGCGTCAAGCCGATGCCGGCAGATGCGAACGAACCGCCAGGTCGAAAGGTTTGTTGGCGCCGCCGCATGTTCATGATCTCGGTCGGCGGCATGAGAAAGCGAGCATGCCTGGTTGAGGAATACTCCACGTTGCCAGGGTTTCCTTTTGGCGGCTGGCTCTGCGCCTGAGGCATGCGCGCGGACTTCATGCTGCAGACCCCGCCGTTCGTGAGAGACGGCGGGGGCTGCGGCGAGACGGTAGGGCCTTCTCATTCACCCATGAATTGCTGGAGGACGTTCCTGCCCGCAGTCGGGTGGGCCTTGAACGAGTTGATGCCGTCAAACCATCCTTTCTGCGAGAAGTCGCCGTATTCGCTGCTGCCACGCTCACCGTTACGGCCGTGATCGCCGTCGTGGCCGCCGTGCGACGAGGCGGCAAAGGCCCCGGTCAGCGGGATGGCAACGATCATTGCGGCAAGCGCCGCCTTCAGGGGGATAGAACGCATGATTAATTCTCCTTTTCGTTGAGGAAGGCGGCTGTTTGTCAACCGCATTCCGACTACAGGCGCTCGGGATGCTTCGGGTTACGATATTCGGCTCGCCTCTGCTGTTCTCGGCCTGCATCGACTATCTAGCAACGATCAGAAGTAATTCGTAGTATATCAACGTATCATGCGTGTATAAGGCAGTATGCTTCATGTGCTCATCCCGCGTATCGCGCCAAGGCCTCGATTCTCATGCTGAGCGAAGTGAAATTGAACGAGGCTGAACGGAACTAGGGTGTTCCGCCAGTTGCAGGACTGATCTGCACCTTGCTGCCCTCGGCAAGTTCGACCGGCGGATTTAGGATCACAAGGTCGCCCTGTTTGACGCCGTCACGGACCTCGACCTCCTTTCCAAGATCGCGCGCCACCGATATTTTTCGGATGTGCGCAACGCCGTCCTCGACCACGGCAACCTGCAACCCGTCTGCATTGAAGATGATCGCATCTGCCGACACAGAGAAGCTGGGCGTCTTGCGCGGGATCTGGAGTTCGACCGTGCAATAGGTGCCGGGCGTGAGGACACCGTCAGGGTTAGAAATGTCGATTTCGGTCAGCAAGGTCCGCGTGCCCGGTGCCAGCGCATCGGCAATCCGCGTCACCGTGCCCGGGAAGGTTCGGCCGGGGATTTCGGGGACCTGGAGGACAGCCTTGACCCCCGGGGTCAGTCCAAAGGCCTGGTCCTGGGGGACGTAGACCTGGGCACGGATCACATCCCCCTGCATGATGGCGAACAGGAAAGTGCTGTTGGTCATATCGGCCTGCACCAGGCTGCCGATATCGACGTTGCGTTGAGTGATGACGCCATCGAACGGGGCGACGACCTGCTGGTAGGCCTGTTGCTGGTCGAGCACGCGCAGCTGGTCCTGCTGCGCATTCACATTGGCCTGGGCAACGCCGACAGCCGCCTCCTGTGCCTTTAGGCTTTGGACGTCGATCGTACCCTGCTGTCCGGTGATCCAGCCCTGCTCCACCAGGGGTTTGTCTCTTTGCCACGTCACCTTGGCGAGCTCGAGATTGGCTTGTGCCTGTTGCAGCGCCGCCTGGAGCTGTCCCAAGGTTGCCTGGGCCTGCAAAATCTGGTCATCGAGTTCCGGCACGGCAATCTTGGCCAGCAACTGTCCCTTCTTGACCTTGTCCCCAATATCGACCTCACGCGTCTCGAGATAGCCACTGGCTCGTGCGAAGATGTCGGCGACGTCGTAGGCAGTTGTCGTGGCGGGCAGACTGACTTGGACGATGTCGTCGCTCGGCTTTACCGCCGCAACACGCACCTGCGGGATAAAGTCACGCGCCTGTTCGGCGGCCGCCGCGAGCTCTCGGTTGCGCGAATAGTACCCCTGGACGCCATAGGCCAATCCCGCTGTAAGCAGGGTCAGTGCGCCCAATCCAATCAGCCAGCCTCCGCCTCGGCGCCGCGGCCGCTCCGTAGCGCCATCCATCACCGTGTTGTCGGGCTGATCCAGATGGTCCCTCGGTTTCATGCGACTTCCTCGTCGAAGACGCCGTGAGCCGTCTTGCCGTCCTGTCCGCTGCGCAGCATCACGAACAGGTACGGCACGACCAGGAGCGTGGTGGGCGTTGCAAACAACAGTCCTCCGATGACCGCGCGCGCCAGTGCGGCATTTTGCTCTTCGCCCGCTCCGCCAATCGCCATGGGGACCATGCCGACGATCATTGCGGCCGCGGTCATGAGCACGGGCCTGATCCGGGTATGACCAGCTTCCATCGCTGCGTCGAACGCTGACTTGCCGGCCAACTGCTGGTCCCGGGCGAAGGTCACGAGCAAGATGGAATTGGCCGAAGCGACCCCGACCGCCATGATCGCTCCCATCAGTGAAGGCACGTTGAGCGTCGTGCCCGTGATGAACAGCATAGTGACGATGCCGCAAAAGGTCGCCGGCAATGCAAGGATGACGACGAAGGGGTCGCCAAAGTTCTGATAGTTCACGACCATCAGCAAGTAGACGAACACGGCAGCGAACAGGATGCCGATGCCGAGGTCCGAGAAGGCATCGTTCATGCTCTGGATCTGGCCTATGATTTGAATGCTGTTTCCAGGCGAAAGCTGTTTCTGCAGGTCGGCAGCGACCGCGCTGATCTGGTGCGAAATACTCCCCAGATCGCGACCCTGAACGCTTGCGTAGACTTCGTAGACCGGCTGCACGTTCGCCTGGTTTGCGTTGGTCGGGAGACTGTCGCGCTTGAACGTTGCGACGTTGCTGAGCTGCCCGGGAACCTGTGCACCGGCGGTGTTGATCGCTGACGAAACGGGCGTGTTGCCGAGATCATTCAGTGACGCGATCTTGTTTTCGGGCGTCTGAACGGCGAGATAGTAGGGAATGCCAGTGGTCGGGTCGGTCCAAAAGTTCGGCGACACCTGCTCGGAGGAACTCAGGCTCACATTGATGTTGTTGGCGATCGTGCTGGCGTTGAGTCCGAGTTGCGCCGCCCGCGTGCGATCGATATCGGCATAGAACGCCGGCGCGTCGACTTCCTGCTGCAGGTGTGCGTCGACCACACCGGGAATGGCGGCGATCCGGCGCCGCAGTTCCATCGCGACCCGCAGATTGGTAGCGCGGTCATAGCCGACCGTACGGACGTCGATCTGCGCTGGCAGCCCGAAATTGAGGATCTGGGTGACGATATCGGCCGACTGGAAGTAGAACAGAACGTCTGGAAAGGCGCTGGGCAACGCCGCGCGCAACTTGCGCACATAGTCGGCAGTCGGCGCGTGGCCGTCTTTCAATGCGACCAGGATCACGCCGTCATTCACGCCGATGGTCGATCCATCCGTGAACGCCAAATTGTAGGCACGCGCCGGCAGGCCGATATTGTCAACGACAAGCTGGAGGTCGCGATCGGGAACGATCTCGCGGATCTTGTCCTCGACAGCCTGGAAGATCTTCTCAGTCTCCTCGATCCGGGTTCCCGCGGGGGCCCGTACATGGAGTTGGATCTGGCCGCCGTCTATCGCGGGAAAGAAATCCCGACCGACGAGCGTCGTCAGCACAGCGCCCAACGCGAGCACCAGGGCTGCAATGACGGGAACGATGAACCGACGCCTGAGGAGTACGGTCAGCAACTCGGCATAGTACAGGCGCATGGTCTCGAAACCACATTCGAACCTGGCATGAAACCTACCGAACCAGCCCGTCGAGGCGCCATGGTGCTCCCTTTTGAGCAGCAGCCCGATGGTGATTGGGGTGAGCGTCCGCGAAAGTCCATAGGATGCGAGCATCGCGAACACGACGGCAAGACCGAGCGGCGTGAACAGATATTTTGCCGGACCTTCCAGAAAGACCACCGATGTGAACACGCAGCTGATAGCCAGCGTCGACACAAGGGTGGGCACAGCGATACCGGCGGCGCCATGCAGCGTAGCCTGCGGCAGCGTCTGTCTTTCCTCGGTGAGCAGGCGATGGGTGTTCTCGAGCGTCACCGTCGAATCGTCGACGAGGATGCCAATCGCTAGGGCCAGGCCCCCCAGCGTCATCGTATTGAGCGTTTCGCCCAGGAAATACAGCGCCACGACCGACGATAGGATCGCAAGCGGGATCGAGATCATGACGACCAGCGTCGATCGCCACGAGCCGAGAAACAGCAGGATCATCAGGGCGGTGAGCGCGGCTGCGATCACGCCCTCGCGCAACACACCGGCGATGGATTGCTTAACGAACACCGACTGGTCGAAGAGCTCTCTGATTTCCATGCCGGGAGG
This sequence comes from Hyphomicrobiales bacterium, assembly GCA_900472295.1. GTDB lineage: Bacteria > Pseudomonadota > Alphaproteobacteria > Rhizobiales > Rhizobiaceae > Mesorhizobium. The sequence continues at coordinate 63,213 of UCIA01000024.1, forward strand.
CGCCGCAGCACGCGCCGTCTTCAAGGCATCCCTAACGGCATCGACCACCTCCAACGTCGAGGCATTGCCGTTCTTGATGATACTGAGCAGAACCGAATGCCGGCCGTTCTCGCGAACGATGTTCTGCTGAACAAGCCATCCATCATGGACCTGGCCGACATCCTTGACGAACACCGTGGCGCCATTCGCGACCTTGACCGGAATATTGTTGAGCTCGTCGATGGTTGCCGGCGTGGCGTTGGTGCGCACGACATACTGCGTGTTGCCGATCTTGGCGGTGCCCGACGGCAAGGTCAGGTTCTGGGCGTTGACCGCGCTGACCACGTCGAGCGGCGTGAGGCCCTTGGCCAGGAGCTTCGACGGGTCGAGGTCGACCATGATCTGGCGATATTTCCCGCCCGCGGGTGTTGGCAGAGTAACCCCCGGGATCGGGGCTAGTTGCTGGCGGATCCGATAGATGCCGTAGTCGTAGAGCTGCTGTTCGTTGAGGGTGTCGGAGCTCAGGCTGATCTGCAGGACCGGCACGCTCGAGGCGTTGAACTGCACCACGAGCGGTGCCTGGATTCCCGGCGGTAGGAGGGCGCGAATGGCGTTTGTCGCCGAAACGATCTGCGCGATCGCGAGATCGAGATTCACATCCTGCTGAAAATAGATTTTCTGGACCGACAATCCTCCTAAGGTCTGTGCCTCGATGTTTTTGATGCCATTGACGTTGGAGCTGATAGCATACTGGCTGTACGTGGTTACGCGTTGTTCCATCTCTGGCGTGCTGAGGCCGCTATAGCTCCAGATTACAGTCACTACCGGAATGTTGATTTCCGGAAAGACGTCCAACCGCATCTCGCGACTGGCAACGGCGCCGAGAAAGAGAATCAGGGCAGCGAGCACATAGAACGTGTGGGGAAATCTAAGCGCGAACCGGACGATGCCCATCTGTCAGCCGACGACCTTCCAAGCGACGTTGATTGGAACGGCTCGATGGCGGGGCGCAGTCCAGCGCGCAGCGGGCTGGTCGCCGGAACAGCCCGCCCAGGCCGTCAGGCCCGTCCGCACGCTTCGCCGGAGCGGATTTAAGTCAATTGTCATCGGCCAGCTGCAGCCAGAATGAGGTCAGCGACCTCCTTAGGATGGGAGACCAGCGACAGGTGACCCGCATCTATCTCCACGGTTGTCGCGTGCATGCGTTTCGCGAGAAACCGTTCGAGGTCAGGATTGATCGTCTTGTCCTGCTTCGACACCGCATAGAACGATGGCTTGGAATGCCATGCAGCTTCGCTGGTTCGTCCGCCGAAGATCGTCGCTGCGGTGGGTTCTTGAACCGCATACAAGATCTTCGCCTGCCTGGGCGCCACACCGTTCGCGAAGTATTTCAGGAATGACTCTTCAGACAATCTGGAGAAACCATCATTCACTAGGATGCCGGCCCGGACGGGTCCTGCAGGAAATTCTGCGGAGAGAGCGACGAAATCCTCACCGGCATCCGGTGCGCGCGCAGCCACATAGACCAGCGATGTTACCTTGGGATCAGTCCCCGCTTCGCTGATAACGGTACCGCCCCATGAATGCGCCACGAGCACGGTTGGCCCATCCTGCAGTGCCAGCGCCCGGCGCGTCTCCGCGACCGAGTCTGCCAACGACGTCAGTGGATTCTGCACTGCGGTTACGTTCAGGCCGGCTGCCTGGAGGAGTGGGATCACCTCGGCCCAGCTCGACCCGTCCGCCCACGCTCCGTGCACGAGCACGACGTTGCGCGCCACGGTATGCGCGGGCTTGTAGCTTTCGGCGGCGTCCGCCGCGGTTGCTCCGGACAAGCCTATAGTGATGGCAATCGCGATGGCATTAATAATCTCGCGCACGGTCTCTTCCTTCTTCTTTGGCAGACAATCGAACGCACCGATGACCGATATGAGGGCCAGCGATGCGGTAGCAAACTCTGTGGCCGGCTCCGCCGTCAGGCGTTGCGGAGGCAGTCGTTGCGACAATCGCGATTTCGCTGTTCGGCGTCTTTCAGAAACGCCCCTGCCTTTTTCGCCGCGCACGCACAGGTCCGGTGGCGAACATGATGGGGCGCCATCCATCCGTGGCGTCCAAAACCACCAAAAAAAAGCGGTGGATCGCTGATGCGACCCACCGCCAGTTCGGGCGCCCGCGGGAGGAGCGGACGGGCGCCTCAGGATTTCGGCAGAATGGCGCGTGCGCGGCGTGCGTTGGAGCTTCGCCTCCAACGCAACGCTTCGCCGCGCGCACGAGGTGTGGCGGCAAACATCGGATGAGGGGCAAAGAACAGGGCGATGAGAAGTCGCGTGGCGGAAAGCTCGTCGCCGGCGGTTGGCAGCGCCAGCATGGCACACTCCCAAATCTGCCCATCGAATGCCCAGATCGCGTGTCGCGCTTGCGGCAATTGCTCCGCAGCGGCCCGCACACACAGGCGGCGGAGCTGCCCGCGGCTGGGCTGAGGGAGAGCGGACAGCCTATGACGGCTACGGTCCCCACCACAAAGCGCGCCTAGCGCCGCGCCCCATTTCGCAAACACGAAGTCTACTCCCCGTTCCAGCACGATTGCTTCGGCATATAGGGTTCCAAAAACCCAAACTGCGCCAGCTCGACACTGTCGCTGGCGCCGTCGCTGTCGCGCCCGAACCCATCCAGCCACTTTGCTGCGACCCAGCGCGATGCGGCTCCAAGATCGCCACGGCGGAGCCTCCTGGAGGCAGATTGGTATTGGTCCAAGGGACTCATGTTCGCCACTTCGGTTTCCTGTTTTAAGCAGATCTCGCAGACGTCAGTGAGCGCTCAACACCTCGACCATTATTTCCACTCTGCCCATTTCTTCTTTGGAGGAACGTTTGCCCAAGAGATGCCCACGATCTCGAAGCGACAGAGGAGACCTTCATCGTCAGAAGCGAACTGGCGCGCGATTTTCGCATATGATCAACTCGCCTCGGTACGCGAGTGTGAAATGCGTACCGGAATTGCCTTGTAAGAGGGCGTGAAGCTCGTCGGATCGTGCGAATAGAGCGGTACAAGAGGATTTGCCTCGGGATAGTAAGCCGCACAGCTCCCATTCGGGAACGAATACGGGACGATCCGAAAATTTGACAGGCGGCGTTCTACGCCGTCGGTGGACACAGTGATCAAGTCGACGCGGTCGTCGGCCTGGAAGCCACGCCTTTCCATCTCCTGTTCATTGAGGAAGAGCACGTCGCGCTGACCGAACACACCGCGATATCGATCGGACATTGAATATATCGTGGTGTTGTACTGGTCATGACTGCGCACCGTCGTCAGCCATAGCACATCGAGGCTGTCCTGGGGCGGATCCTCGCCGAGGCCATCGAAGACTAAGAAATTCGCCTTACCGGAAGCTGTCATCCAGACACGTTCGCGCGCGTTTGACGTCAGATGGAAACCGCCGGGTATGCGAATGCGAGCATTGTAGCCCTGGAAGATCGGGAGCACGTCTTCAATCGCGTCGCGAATAATGTTATAGTCGGCGGTAAAGCATTCCCAATCGACGACGGACCGTGCACCCATTGTTGCCCGCGCAATGCCGGCGACGATTGCAGGTTCGCTCATCAGGTGCTCTGACGCCGGAACATTGCGGCCCGCCGACGCGTGAACCATCGACATCGAATCCTCGACCGTGATCGACTGCGGCCCGGTGGCCTGGACGTCGATTTCGGTGCGTCCGAGGCACGGCAGGATCAGTGCTTCGCGCCCATGTATGAGATGGCTGCGATTGAGCTTGGTCGACACTTGGACCGTCAGATCGAGCTTGCGCCAGGCAGCGCGTGTCACCTCCCAGTCAGGAATCGCGGACACGAAGTTGCCGCCCATTGCGAAGAACACTTTCACCTTGCCCTCTTTCATGGCCTCCAGCGCGGTCACGACGTTGTGGCCGTGCTGAGACGGCGGCTTGAAGCCGAAGCGGCGCTCAAGCCGATCGAGAAATTCCTTTGTCGGCGTTTCGGTGATACCGACCGTGCGATCGCCCTGGACGTTGGAATGGCCGCGTACGGGGCAAAGTCCGGCGCCCTCACGGCCGATATGACCGCGCAGCAGCGCGAGATTCGCCAGCTGCTGCACGCTTTGTGCGCCCCGCCGGTGCTGCGTGATGCCCATGCCATAGACAATGATCGCTCGTTCGGCTCGCATATAGGCGCGAGCGGCGTATTCGATGTCGTCGCGAGTGAGCCCTGACTGGGACACGATGTCTTCCCATCGCGTCGCCCGCAGATCGATGGTGAGAGCTTCGATACCCGTCGTATGGCCGTTGATGAAATCCCAGTCTAGGATCGCCGGCAGTTCGCTCGCGCGCCCGGCATCGTCTGCCTCCGTGAGAACTTTCATGAGTCCCTTCACGACCGCAACGTCGCCGCCGACACGCACCTGATAAAGCTTGGCGCTGATTGGCGTCGACGTAAGCGTTGCCATTTCGATCGGGCTCTGGGGCGACTGAAATCGCTCCAGAGCGCGCTCGCGGAACGGATTGAAGGACATGATGGTTGCTCCGCGCCGCGAGGCGTTGCGCAGGCTCGTCATCATGCGAGGGCTGTTCGTGCCAGGGTTCTGTCCGAAGATGAAGATGCAGTCCGTCTTGTCGAAATCGGAAAGCAGGCAGGTACCCTTGCCGACGCCGAGCGAGTGCGGCAGGCCGACGCTGGTGGCCTCGTGGCACATGTTCGAGCAATCAGGGAAATTGTTGGTGCCGAACTCGCGCGCGAAGAGCTGGTAGAGGAACGCTGCCTCGTTCGAGGTGCGGCCGGATGTGTAGAATTCGGCCATGTTTGGATCTGCCAATCCGTTGAGGTGGCGGGCAACGGTTGCAAAGGCTTCGTCCCAATCGACCGGCAGGTAGTGATCGGATGCGGCGTCGTAGGCCATCGGATGGGTCAGTCTCCCAACCATCTCGAGATCGAAATCGCTCCAGCTCGAAAGCTCGGCAACGGTATGGGCGGCGAAAAAATCCGGCGTGCAGCGTTTCGCCGTGGCTTCCCAGGCAACAGCCTTGCCTCCGTTCTCGCAAAACTCGAAGGATGAGGTGTGCTTGGGGTCGGGCCAAGCGCAGCCGGGGCAGTCAAATCCCTCCGGCTGGTTCATGCGCCCCAGCGTGGCTGCCCCCTTGATCGGAATCCCTTGCTCGATGAGGTGTCCGCCCAGCGACTTGAGCGCTCCCCATCCGCCAGCCGGGGCATTGTTAGAACGGATATCTTTGGCCATCGGAGAACCTTTGGGGAGAGCTGAAGGAAATCCTTCCTCGGCAAGGAGCATTCCACCAAGCGACTTCCTTGCATCGCGGTGTTGCCAGCGATGTAGACTATGTTGCGCTGGCAGCGCTCCGCGAGCGCAATCCTCCCGGTGGGGAGAGGTTGATGTGCTGCTTATCCGAGCCACAAGGCGGGTAGCGCAAGACCGTGGGATCGCTGTCGCAGGGGCGAGCTGCTGCCTCCGTGCGATTGCAGCAACGCCAGCGATAGGGTGTCTCGCCAACGAAACGTTTAAAGACGGTGGTGAAATGGGCTTGGTTCTGAAAGCCCACGCTCAGCGCCACATCGACCAGGGTCATCTCGGTCTCGCTGAGCATCTGCTTGGCGCGGTCAATCCGCCGCCACCGTAGGAATTCATGCGGGCGAATGCCAGTGGCCGCCCGGAACTGAGCGGCGAAATACATTCGGCTGAGCCCCGCCACTGCGGCCATATCGGCGAGCGCAATCTTCTCATCGAGATGTGAATCGACGTATTCGACGACCCGCTTCCACCGCCATCTCGGCAGGGCAGCCGTAGCGCGTGCCCTCGGGTCTGGCTCTGGATTTGAACGCAGGGTGAGCAATCGGGTTACGATAGCAAGGCGGACTGCGTCGGCATAGAGATCGCCAAATCCATCATGACTGCCTTCGGCCGCCTCAAGCGCGCGGGAAAGACGCTCGACGACCGGATCAGAGGAATGCCTTTGCGGGACCAGTTCGGCAAGGCCGATATCCCGGGGGGTGTCCAAGATACCCAGCCCGTCCATCGCGTTTCGGTCTGCTTCTGCGCATTGTGCCAAAGCCCCTCTGCGCACCGCGGTGGCATCAGCTTCTGCCGCTGCATTTGCATGCATCAGCAGACCACCGCGACGCGGTCGCTGCATCGCTGCGGCGGAAACCGAGAGAACGACATTCATATGAGTGAGGGGGATGGAAATCATACCGGAATCTGGCGCCATCGGGTAGGCGTCTCGCCCTGCGTCGACCAATGACGAGCCGAGTTCGGGCGTTCGGCGCTGACCGTCGGCTTGCATCGCTTGCGCTATGCCCTTGTGTCGAAGGAGGACGGGTTGATCCTCTCCCGGCCGCCGATCGTCATGTTCGGATTCAGACAATGAGTCGAACTGCATTGGACCATGCTCCTCTGCCTTCAGAGTTTTCCTCTGCTTGCCAGGCCAAGGTACACGGGTGGGAAAACTGCTCCATTAAATGGCAGTCTGAATGGATCATATCATCAGCTATGCGACGCATACGATGGTATTGGCGGTGGCGCCTTCGGCGCTCTGACGGTCACAGCAATCTTGGGCAGGGAGGCAGATCTGCTTTGATCCCCGCGCCATGATCCGGTGGATAGCCGACGCGATGAACTGGTAACGCGAAAGCACGCTGGAACGCCCTCCTCGAGGCCATCCAAGCTCAAGTCGCTAAGGATCCAAATCGGCACTTGCGTTCGTTCCGGGAAGATTATCGCAAACCTATGCGGTTGAACTCCAGCTTAGTTTCGGTGATCCCCCACGTCTTGTCCCGGCGGGTCTCGTTGCCAAACTAATTATGCTAAGATGGCGCTGCAATTCCGCAGCGGGAATCGTGAGAGGCGTATTGCTATCGTGACAGCAGGTTCCAATCCAGGCCCCTCCGCGTCGACGACTTTTGCGTCGATCGTCTATGTCATTGATGATGATGACGCTGTCAGGGATGCCCTGAGAGGCCTCTTCAAATCTGTAGGGCTGCATGTCGAGTTGTTCGCCTCGGCCAGCCAATTCCTACAGCGCAAACTGCCGGAAACGCCCAGCTGCCTAGTGCTCGATATCCGGTTGCCCGGCGTTAGCGGGCTGGAATTCCAGGCTCATCTTGCAAAGTCGAACATTCAGATGCCCATTGTCTTCATTACAGGACATGGCGATGTTCCGATGTCGGTGCGGGCGATGAAGGCCGGGGCCATCGATTTTCTGACCAAGCCTTTCCGGGAACAGGACATGCTTGATGCGGTCTTCGGCGCACTCGAGAACGACCGCATAAGGTGGCAAACCGACCAGGAAGCGGCGACGCTATCAGCACTGTACAAAACGCTGACTTCTCGCGAAAAGGAGGTCATGTTCTTGGTGACCAAGGGCTTGATGAACAAGCAGATCGCAAGCGAGATGGGGCTTAGCGAAATTACGGTCAAGATTCATCGCGGACATCTCATGCGCAAGATGGCGGTCCGAACCTTGCCCGACCTGGTGCGGATTGCAGAACGGTTAGGCGTCAAGGCGTAACGCTGGCTCCGATTGCTCGCCGGATATCACCTTGACGGCACGCTTGCTTGGAAGGTGTGCGTTGGGCTCGTTATGAAAACGGTGCGGATTTAATCGTCGCTCACCCTGGTCGTCTAGCCCGAGGAACACCTTCGAGGATTGATCGCAGCTCCTCCCTTCCTCTGGCGATCCGCGACGTCAGCGTGCCCGCTGGAATGCCCAGCGCCTTCCCGGCATCGTCGTAGGAGAGGCCTTCGACCGCAACAAGCACGAGTGCTGCACGCCGTTCGGGGTTGATCTGCTGAAGCGCCGAGAATACATCGACCGATACCAGCCTGTCGGCCTGTGGCGATGCCGCGACCATATCTATCGTTTCTGACATCGTGGCCATTGCCCGGGCATTGCGTCTGGTGCGCCGCAACTGGTCGATGAACAGGTTGTGCATGATCGTGAATAGCCAACGGCGCGGCGTATCGCCTGCCGTCCAACTTGCCATCCTTGACAGCGCCCGTTCGAGGCAGTCCTGTACAAGGTCATCGGCGGCATCGCGGTCCCATACCAGCGCGCGCGCGTAGCCGCGCAGCCGTGGAATCTCCTCGACGATGGCTCGCCTGCGTTCGTCGACGATTTCGGCCTCTACGACACTTGCCGCGTCAACCGAGCGGAAATGCGGCTGCAGCGAAACACCGGGCGGAAGTTCGAGATGGCTCGTGTTCATTGCTATTAGGCAGTTTGCAATGGCGACGACTGCAACTCGCCACCCGGACTGAAGTCGATCGAACACGAACCGGACAGCCACAACCGTCCGTTGGTTCGACACTGCATGTCTGGTCTCCAATACATTTGCGCCTGCCTCTCCCGGGTTTTGCCGAATCCAATCGATGCTGTCTGCTGGGATGCCGCGCTATCATGGCGGAGCAGACAGAGGGCTTCTTTTCGAAACGACTACATTCTTTCGCGATGCAATGTGGGTGGCTCGATGTTGAGACGGAGGTGTTCGAGCCAGGCAGATCACTCGGCCGGGCCAAATGACATCCTGGCCGCGGGGGCAGGCGTGCCTTCCGCGCCGCCCTTCAGATAGGTCCAATAGATGGGAAGCCCCGTGAACAAGAACCCCCCGGCAATGTTGCCCAAGGTCACGGGGATCTGGTTCCAGTACCACCAGTCTGCGAAGCTGATCTTGGCCCCTAGCATTATCCCCATAGGAATAACGAACATGTTGACGACGCAGTGCTCGAAACCGAGCGCAAAGAAGGCGAATATTGGCAGCCAGCATCCGACGATCCTGCCGACGACGGACCTTGAACTCGCTCCCATGACGACACCGAGGCAGACCATCCAGTTGCAGAGCATGCCCTTGACGAAACCGGTCACCAGTCCATCATAACCATACGGTTCATAGGCGATCGTCTTCGCTTCAGCGAGAGAGCGCAGATGATCTCCGAGCGCACCCGCCCCGACATTGCCGACATCGGTTAGGACGACATAGAGCAGCCCGGCAAAAGCGAGGGAGCCGAGCATGTTGCCAACAAAAACCCAGAACCAGTTCGCCAACATTCGGCCGACTGTCGTGCGGCGAGCCAGGACTGCCAGTGGTACCAGTCCAAAATTCCCGGTCAGGAGCTCTAGGCCGAGGATGACGATGATGGCAAATCCCACCGGGAAGATAAGAGCGCCGACAAGCGCGACATCTGTCTGAAGCGCCCCCTGCAGGGCCAGGCTCGTCGCAAAGGCCAGGAGCGCGCCAGAAAGCATGCCACGGATCAAAAGATTGGGAATGCTGTGACCGGCTTTGGCCGCGCCAACATCCACCATTGCCTGCGCGATTTCGCGCGGTGAGAGGCTGTCATTCATGATGGCTGTCCTTCCGGTCAGGCACGTCTCCCGTGCGTCGATAACCAGGACTTTATAGCCGTCGGCATTTCGCGGCGACATACTACGCTGGGCAGGGAGATTAGGCGCTTGATCTAGGTTTAGACATTCTTTGGTATGCATTGTCGGAGCGATCCGGTCGGGTTCCCGTCCGAAGAACAGGGTGTTTAAGATCTCACCAGTGTCACGAGCAACAACCGTATTGGCGACATCGACCCTTCAAGCGGATCGCATTGAACAGGTGCAGATGGCATTGGCCGGAACAGCAGTTGGTCGCCTGGTCGACGCTGGTGACGCCTAACGGTAGCGCTAAGCGGGAGCCGGACTGACGCGCCACCCGCAGCAGCACATTCTTCAAACACGCGCCGTGGCACCAGTGACGAGCTGCTGCGGTTTGGTGGCTCAGCCCTGCCGCCCGATCCCTCCGAGGCGATGTGGTTCCGCAATCGTCACCCGGGCGGTGCCGCGTGCCGCGACGCCAAAGCGCGCCGGGCCCGCCTTGCGCCATCGACGAGGATATACAGCGGAGCGTTGACAATATCGATGTCGAGGCCCTGGGGGTCAAGGCGGTCGCGCGCCAGCATGGCGAAGACCATCTTGCATCCTGGTGATCTGCGCCGAGTCGCGGCTGAACAGTGGCTCGACATAGATGTTCGACGGTGCCGCGCAGTCGAAATTGACCCGGGCGCCCCAGCACATCGCCGCGCGGCATCTTGTCGATCAACTCGTTGCCGCGCAGTGAAGATCCTAACTCCGAATGCTGCCGCTTCGATACGACAGGCGAGGCCTCGGCGATGGGGCAAATGTAGGGGTTGCCCTATCGATCCGCAAACCGTCACCTAAGCGCAACATGCGGGGTCAGCTCGATGACGGAGCGCGAAAGCAGCTCAAGACGGGGGTGAACCGCCCAGAGCTGATCTTGCCGCCTAAACAGGTCAAGGTGCTAGGTGCAGCACCATGCCCGACTGCTTATATGCAGGGCCTCAATACCGCAGGATCGATCCCGGCGAACCGGGCGGTGGGAATATCGGCCTGCTTCTGGTTGTCGCCTCGTGGCAGACCCGGTCGCCGGGATGGATCACGGCTCAGCAGCTTCGTCGCTTTACGGTGGGGAGCGGTCTGCCTTTGACGTAACGGGCGGCGGCCAGGTTCTATTCGCTCGATTTTCAGTCAGTCCGTAGCGCAAGCTTGTCGGGATGGCCCCCTCGATCAGGCATTCATAGACGAACCTCTTGCGCGGGTACGAACGCCGCCGCGCCTTCGCGCGCGGCGGCGTTCGGTTTGCCAATTCGGTCGCCTCGCGGGTCTTGGGGGCGGCCTCCTCGATTAGGGCGCCAACGTCCACGGCTTCGTCAGACCGAGTGGTTGACAAGAAGGGATGCAGTGGCGCTCACATGGTGGAAGCTCTCGATGTGAGGGTCGATGATCTAGTCGCTGCCGGCGGCCCTTTCACAACATCGCTTGGTCTTGCAAGCCGCGGCGGTAGCTGTTGCGCGTGGATGAATGGGCCTTAGTTATGGCCACCGAGCGTATTCACATTCGCGCAGAAGGCAGTGTACGGCTGCGTCATGCCTGCGCACTCGTTCTTCATCGCTTCTTGCTTTTCGGCAGGCATAGCCATGAAGACTTTCTTGAATTCCTTCATCGGCTTCATGGTTTTCATGCTGGCATCCGTAAAAAACGGCTTCATAGTTTCCGGCTCGCCCAGCGTGCCGGCAAATGCAATGCCGCCAGACAGGAAAAGCGCTATTGCGGTACCGAGGCAGATAGCTCTGATGCTCATGGGGTATGGTCCTTCCCTGGTTCAAGTGGTACCAACGGCAAACTGCGTTGATGGATAGACGAATAGCCCCCACCCTGACTTATGTATTTCCTCTAACCACTACGCTTTTGTCTGAAAGACTGTTGCTGACTGGCCGTGCCATGACGAATTCTCTTTAACCTTTCTCGCTGAAGTCCCGCAGAATGGATGGCGCAGATCTTGGGTTGTCGCGCCGGTGCCCAGACGCCAATCAAACCCGGCTTCACCATCCGCTGCATCGCTGGCCGCTTCATGGCTCCCTAGCGCCAACGCAGCGTGCTCTTGACATGCGGCGGAGTCGAAGGTCCGGCATGGAATGCCGCTTACTCTCGGCGAGATCCATCGTTGCTTTCGAGTCGGCACCGATCGGTCGGCTATTTCTGTCCACCTATGGGCGCGTTGCATCGGGCGATATTGAAATCGCTACGGCGTTCTCAAAAGACCTTTTGCTCTGCTTTGGCGAGTATCGCGGCGCCGCAGGCAGCGGCGTTCCTTGCGCCGGTCGATACCCGCTCCGTGCAACAGAACACCGACGAAAGGCAATATTGAATGGAGGGGCAAGGTCGCGTGACGGTGTTTGTTGCCGATCCTAGCGAAAACGGTCGATGTCAATCCGACAATGTTTAGCGCTGCCAAGGACATTGCATCGATGACATCAGACGACCTAACGGCGTCTGGTCGCAGTATTCAAGATGCCATGAGGAGGTCACCATCCGACTTGCTCGCCGATACGCCCCGCAACAGGTTTCGCCGCACCTGAACATTAATCCGACGGTACTCGCGAGATTTCCAAGCGACGGGCCAGATATCATTCCGGAGTGATCTGGAAGAGGTGCGAGGGCGATGTCGCACGCCCTCTCTTCTTCGTTACCGCGACACCAAGCGTTCCACCGAGGATTTTCCATGCCGACCTATCTAGTCAACCACCTGCGAATCCCTGGCGATGTACCCAACGATGAAGGTCTGTCCTATCTTGAGCAGGTGGAGGCTACGGTTGCACCGTATGGCGGTAGGTGGCTGGCGCAAGGCTCAGTCGACGTGCTCGAGGGGGCTTGGCCGGGCTCGGTCGTGCTGATGGAGTTCCCAAGCCGCGATGCTGCGAGCGCCTGGTACAATTCAGCCGCATATCAGGCGATCGCGCCTTTGCGTGTCCGCAACGCCATCTCCGACCTCGTCCTGATCGACTCGCTGCCTGATGGCTTCACAATCAAGGAATTTGCCAAAGACGTCCGTCGGGCGCTCAAAGGAGCCTGACGTTTGCTTGTCTCGATTGGTCCGAGCGACGTGGTGGCGCCATCTCCGCGTCCGGAATCGTGCGCGTTGTCGACATTAACTCTGACGTTCGAGGCGATACGCAGCCTGCTCAGATCTTGCAGATTTCGATGAATCGTGTCGCATCCTGGTGTTGGCTCGTGCAGTGCACACGCGATTCGGGGAAAACCTGGCACGAGAAAACCCCCGGCGAGTCAATGCCCGTGGCAAGTGGCGTCGCCCGTCCGTCCTAGCTGCGCTGCTTCGCCCTGTTTGCACCGCCCCACAGCGAACCGGGGTTTGCATGATCCGGATACAGCGCCAGCATCGCGTCATAGAGTTCTCGTGCGTTGGACGTGACCGCGTCGAGGCGATTGAAATCTTCCAGATATTGTTGCGTCTCTGTGACGACGCTTGGGTCGTCCCTGTTTGCCGGGACCTTGTGGCCCGCGATCACCGCCTTCGGCTTCAGGGCCGCCAGCTTGTCCAGCGTGGCAATCCACTCGAGCCTGCTTTCGGTATTGGTCTCGCCGAGATACGGGTGGATGCCGTTGTAGACCACATCGCCCCCAACAATCAGGCCGATCGACGGCACGTGCAGGACGGTGGAATGGCCGGTGTCCGTGCGGCCGGTGTCAACAACATCCAGGCTGTGGCCTTCCAGTTCCATCGTGCCGCTCTCAAGCGGATCGGCGACGCGCAGATGCTCCGGAATTTGGTTGGGGAAGAGGCGGCGCCAGAAGTCTTTCTGCCAGGCGTCGGTCAACTGGCTGCGCATCGCCTCAACCACCTCTGGCGCCGCGACGGCGCGTGCATCCGGGAAGCGTCCCAGCAACCCCGCCAAGCCAAAAAAGTGGTCCCCGTGACCATGCGTCACATAAATGGTGATGAGCTTTTTGCCGCTGGCAATAACCCAGTCTACAAGCGCGCGTGACTGCTCTGCTGTCAGGAACGTATCCACCAGCACCGCGTCGCGAGCGCCGTAGATCAACGTTGAAGAGTTTGCCACCCACGCTAGGTCTTCTTTGCCCGGCGGCAGATCCCGGGTAAGCCCCGGCCTGGTGACCGTCAGCACATCCCATTGGAGGCCGCTGAGGTGAGGTGTGCTCGATGTCATAGTCGAGGTGCCTATTTATACTTTACTGGATGCGCTTGTAACGCCGGCTTTCGATGCGGGACGCAGGGGCGGCCCGGACCGACGGTGTCGGCCGGCTCGCTCCGCGCATCGGCCGTGACTATTTTGCGCTTCCGGCATCCCTGATCACTGAAGCGACCTGTTTTGGATGGGATATCATGACAACATGGGAAGCGCCGTCGATGGCCACCGTGTCCCGCGATTTGGCCCTGTCGGCCATGAACTTCATCGCGGCCGGCGGGATGTTTCGGTCAGCCGTGCCGTAAATCCAGTATGTGGGCACCGTCTTCCAAGCAGCAGCACCCGAGGGCTCCGTCAGAGCTGCTTGCGCCACCGGTCGCTGGGTGGCAGCCATCAACCGTGCCTGCCCCACCGGTACGTCGGCGGCGAATTGCTGTGGGAACTTGGACTGGTCGATATAAAGATCTGTCATGCCATTGCTCAAGGCCACCGGCGGAGCGAGCGTGTCGCCAAGAGTACTGCCCGGAAACTTGCCCGTCAGGCCGAGACTCGTCTCGCCCGTATCAGGCGCGAACGCCGACACATAGACAAGGGCCTTCACATTCTCGTTGCCGTTCGCAGCCTCGGTGATCACTGCGCCACCATATGAGTGACCGACCAGGATCACAGGGCCGTTGACGGACTTGACCACGGCTGACACGGCGACGCCGTCGCTTGCTACGCCACGCAGTGGATTGGCGGCAGCTATGACGTGGAAGCGATCTTTTTCCAACTCTTCGATTACGCCGTTCCAGCTGGACGACCCTGCGAAAGCTCCGTGTACCAGGACGACCGTTGGCTTCAGTTCTTCAGCGCTGTGCGCGGCTCCTGCGCCCGAAAGGCCGAAAGCAGCTGCGAGTGCCAGGCTATTGATGATTTTGCGCATAATGTTCATCCTTGATTGGACCGGATGCGGATGGGGAGAAAGTGACGTATGCGAATAGCCAGTCGGTCATAAGCACGTACGATGCAGGCTGCGCACCGGTGGACTTCCGTCAAAGAGACAGCTTCAAATCACTGAGCAGCTCAGATATGCCGGCAGCGTAATACTCATAGCCTCGCAATGACAATCCATACGAAGGTATATAATAGCTGTACGATTATCTAATACGATTGGTTCCAAGGCATGTGATCTATTTTCAATGATAATGTGATTTTTTAGCGTTATTCAAAGAACACTTGCACTGCTCAGCGGAACGAAGCTCTGCTGGGCTTCGCCTGAATGATGAAACCAATGATTGAGGACGACGTCCATCGCTGCAGTTGGCGACTGGGCTCGCTATGATACAATGCTGAACAGAATTGACTTCACCGTACCCTCGCAGCACGACGTTGATATTTCGGCTGGCGCATCCGGCGCAAGCCACTTCGTTGGTCTGCTTTCGTTGGCCACTGCGCTTCCACCGTATGTAGTCGGGCAGGAAGAAGCAGCCGCGATGGCACAACTCCTTTTCACGGATCTTTTCAAGCGCTCACCGAGTATGGCGAGCGTCTTCGCAAACACTGGCATACGTAAGCGGCACGTCGCGCGCCCAGTTGCCTGGTATCTCGAACCGCAGGGTTGGCCTGAGCGCACTGCTGTGTACGTGGAAGAAGGTAGCCGTTTATTCGTCGAGGCCGCAACCAAGGCGCTCGACGCCGCAGGATGCGTGGCAAATGACGTGGATGTTGTTGTCTTCATTTCTTCCACGGGGATCGCGACGCCAAGCTTGGACGCGGTCGTGCACCGACAGATGGGCTTCCGGCCCGATATCGAACGCGTTCCGGTATTCGGCCTTGGTTGTGCGGGCGGCGTGAGCGGCCTGGCCATCGCTTCGCGCATGGCAGCGGCTCGGCCGGGGTCGACAGTTCTTATGGTTTCTCTTGAACTGTGCTCGCTGGCCTTTCGCTCAGACGTTCTCGACAAGACCAACATGATTTCCACGGCGCTGTTCGGTGACGGCGCCGCAGCGTGTGTCCTGCGCTCTGGCGAGCCAGGCATCGCAATGATCGACGGCGCAGGCGAATATCTATGGCCGGATACTCTCGGCATTATGGGATGGAACATGGATCCCGTGGGTTTTGGTGTCCTGCTTGCACCGGACCTGCCGGCTTTCGCCGCGACCAACCTAGGCCCCGCGGTGGAAGGTGTGTTGGCACGCTTAGGCCTCCGCACGCGCGACGTCGGACGCTTCATCTGCCATCCCGGAGGGGCGAAGGTGGTAACTGCAATTGAGAGTTCGCTGAAACTAAATCAAGGATCACTTGATCACGAGAGAACGGTGCTGAGCGACTTCGGAAACATGTCGGCACCAACAGTCCTGTTCGTTCTGGCGAGAGCAGTTGCCGAGGGACTGCCGAAGCGGACTGCTCTTTTGGCCATGGGACCGGGCTTCAGTGCATCATGTGTGTCTCTAGTGCGGGCGGCATGACGATGGAAGCGGTTCTTGTCCTTGCATTGGTAAGTCTCCAAAGGCTTGGAGAGCTGATGCTGTCCAACCACAATACAAAGAGGCTTCTTGACAGAGGCGCTTGGGAAGCGGCGCCTGGTCATTACCCGTTTCTGGTTATGCTTCACGCAAGTTGGCTCGGGGGATTGTGGTGGCTGGCGCCGGGCCGTTCCATCGACGTGGAGTTGCTGCTCGCCTATCTCGCCGTCCAACCCCTCCGGATTTGGATCTTGGCGACGTTGGGACGACGCTGGACAACGCGTATCATCATATTGCCGAACTCGCCTTTGGTTGTACGCGGACCGTACGCAGTGATTTCTCATCCCAACTATTTGGTGGTCGCAGCAGAGATCGCACTACTGCCGATGGCTTTCCATCTAGGCTGGTATGCGCTGATATTCTCAGCTCTGAATGGGGTTATGATGCTCGTACGCATTTCGGCTGAGAACATTGCTCTCGGCATTGCGCGTCCGAAGCCAGTCGGTCGCGCGTTATGACAACCGACCAACCGGTGCGGGTCCAATTCGCAACATGGGTAGGCTTCGCTGCGATGTGCCTCGGCATGTTCATGGCCGTGCTGGACGTACAGATTGTCGCGACTGCGCTCCCAGCAATCCGCTCTGCCCTCGGCATCGGCGACGATCGGATGAGTTGGGTACAGACCGCCTATCTAATCAGCGAGGTGATAGCGATCCCGCTGACCGGATTTCTGACACGCGCCTTAGGGGTGCGCATCCTGTTTTCGGCGAGCGTTGGCGTCTTTACAGTTGCCTCCATCGGCTGTGCGGTAAGCCATGGATTCGAGACCTTGATCGCCTGGCGGATATTGCAGGGCTTTTCCGGCGGAATGCTTATCCCGCTCGTATTCTCCGCCGTTTTCCTGCTGTTTCCCATAAATCTCCAGGGGATTGCGACAATGATCGCTGGAATGCTGGCGGTCCTCGCGCCGAGCGTCGGCCCGGTAGCTGGCGGTTGGATTGCAGAGACGACCTCTTGGCATTGGCTGTTTCTGGTCAATGTGCCTCCCGGCATCATCGCCTGTGCGTTGGGCGTGACGATGCTGGCGAAGAAAAAATTAGACCAACCGCTGCTACGCACTCTGGATGTCGTTGGTTTGGCTCTTATGGCAACCTGCTTGGCCTCCTTGGAGATCGGGCTGAAGGAGGCGCCTACCTTCGGCTGGCTCCAAGGACCTACTCCGCTCCTGCTGGTCCTCAGTCTAGGAGCAGGCGTTGCCTTGGGAGCCCGCATGCTGAGACAGCGATCGCCAGTCCTGAACTTGCACCTCTTCGGCGAGCGGAGCTTTTCCCTCGGATGCGCACTGAGCTTCATCTTTGGCATGGGACTATACGGCTCGGTCTATCTGATGCCGGTCTTTCTGTCTTTCGTACGCGATCACGGCTCGCTTACTATCGGGCTCATCATGCTCGTCACTGGCGTCACGCAAATGGCGACATCGCCTGTCGCTGTCTGGTTGGAGCCGCGCACCTCCGCGAAAGTGCTATCCATGTTTGGGTTCGCGGCTTTCGGCTCTGGCATGGCGATGAGTGCTTTCTCTACAATTGGGACAGACTTCGATGGCATGTTTTGGCCACAGGTCATCCGTGGATCCGCCATCATGCTATGCCTGTTGCCTCCTACCCGGCTGGCACTTGGCGACATTTCACCAGAGAATCTCCCTGACGCCAGCGCCTTATTCAATCTCATGCGCAATCTTGGCGGAGCCATCGGCCTGGCGTTGATAGACACGGTCATTTGGGGACGATCTCCAACGATTGCGAAAAACCTTAGCGAGGATCTTCTGGCAGGCGACAGCAAGATTGCGACGCTTATCGGTCTGCCACCCGGCTTCGTTACTGGCCTCGTTTCAAAGCATGTCGACCCCGCCGTCGAAGCCATCGTGCAACCACTTATTCAAAAGGCGGCGCTCACCCAAGCCGTTAATGAGGCGTGGGCCATGCTGGCTTGTGCCATGATCATAGCGTTTACCCTTGCCTTACTTGTGCCGGCGACACGGCGGCCGACACAAGTTCAGGCAGCGACGGCGTAACAAGAAGCGATTGGCAATCGCGGCGGAAGAACGTGTTCCGCACAGGGGAGCATGATGAACAATGCGGATGGTCAGCTTCACGAAAACGTGGACCGCTGCGCGGGACTTAGCAGCCGTGTCGAAGTTGAATTTCCTGGTCGTTCTCGCTCGCCGGCAATCAGTCAGCTTCCGTGGGGGTATCAATCTGCTCGGCAAGCAGTGTGTATTCACTGCAGCTCTTGTCGCAGCGCCTCTCGATTTAAGACGACTGCGCTTGGGCTGCTTCGACGCCGCCCTGCTGCAGATTGACCTTGGACATACTCGCGCGCCAGCGTGTACTTCGGCGGCTCTGCTTGACGCTTCGGCTCAGGTTCTAAAGGCGGCGTTGCCACCACCGCCGGCTCGAAGGCCGGGGATTCGTGCAGCGCCGAAGCGGTCTATTTGCGCGCTTCGTGCCGCCAGCGAACTCCTTCTGTGGGCCTAATTAAGACCGACGCCGGGGGACTTCGGAGATGATAGCGTCGGCTCCAGTGTCTCTGCGACGATCCACGTCTTGTCATCCATCGACCAGCGACGCCGTCCGCCGTTGATCACGTCGAGCCGACTGGCCTTGGGCCAAACGTGAGGGCAAGTCCAAACAGTAACCTATCTCCGATCCAATACAGGATCAAAGATCGCGTCAGGAACCACCGCTTACAGTTACAGCAAATTCTCGGCAAGCAAAAACAACCATACGGAAACGCGCAGCCTGTGTGTCCCCGCGGAACGCGACGGGGGCCCGGTTTGGGCTGCACGCAGCGCCTCGCATGATGGCTTAGGCCCGCTCGCTGATGCTAAAAGCTGATCGAGCTACGCACGCCTACCAGGAACGCATCGTTGACAGCTTGCGTTCCCGTTTTATCAGGGACATTTCCGCCGGGATGAACAATATACTGAATGTCGGGTTGAATTGACCACCACGGCGAGACCGCAACGAAGTAGTTCAGCTCAAAAATTGTCTCGGCGTCCCTAATCGGATAGCCCGCTGAATCAGCGGATATATCTCTGTCCAAGCCGGCCGCCCTGGTGCTAATGCGAGAATGGCTTACAGCCATGGTCAGTGTATCGTCTTTCCGATTTTCGAAGAGACCCTTGATAACGATACCGGCATCCACCCCCCATGCTACAAGGTTGCGGTCGGAAGGTGCCACCTGCCCGCGCAGGAACGCACTGACACTCATCTGTCTGGAAGTGAACACCGGATTGTCCACTAGGCCATATAGTCCCCAATCGCCTCGGTGCGTAAGAGGTTCAACCGCGCTAGGGTTTGCCAACGATACGACGTTGCCGACACCGTCGCGGCCGAACCGCTCGTCGGCAAATGTTCCCGTATGATACCAACCACCTATCTTAAGGGCGCTGGCGGGACCGCTGGCCCCGCCTTTCTGGTTGACCTCATAGGCTAACTCCCCCATCAGCAGCACACCGCCGCTAGTGCTGAATGTGGTTCCATGCCGGTTACAAACCTGAGGGTCGTCCCGGCAATCATTCCCAGCTGGATCCCCGCTGAATAACCCGGCACGAAGAACGACATCCGGCTGCAAATGGAGCACCGCCAGCGCACCTGGCGTAGCGAGCGGATATGCGGGGCCGCCGCTTGTCATATCTACACCGTTTAGAACCGGCCAGCCAAAAGCGCCATTCAGCAAGTTGCCTGCTGACGTCATTACCGAAAAGTCTTCATCGGCCGACAATTGGCCTATCCGAAGCGAGTTGTTGTTGGGAAACTCCTGCTGAACCCAGGCCGTAAAAAGGCGTGTGGTGGGCAACGCGTCGATGTTGCTAGGGTCGCCAAGGCTTCCAACGCTGTCAGCCGCGTTCCTTTGGTTTACATCGTGGATCTGGTAGACCGTCACATGCGCTGACCCGCCTCGCCAGTGCGTAAGCTTGTCTAAATCGAAGTCCGCCGAAGCTTCTAGACGGCCTTCGTAAGTAGTCTGGCGATCGAGACCGCCTCGCAAATTCACGATCACTTCGCTTACATAATCCAGTGTAAGCGTGATCCCGCGATCGCTTAGGGCTGTTCGTGCACCGGACCAGTCCCCGGTCAAATTGCCCCACTCCCAAATGGAATGCGGCGTTGCATCCGCAGCGAGTGTTGGAGATGTCAGCATCGCCAAAACTGCGATTCCGCAAATGCCGCTCCAACATTGAGGCTTAAGTCGAGCCACGCGCGTCGGCCTATTGGTTCTCATGCGGGTTGTTGCCATTCCGAAAACGACTAAGTCCCCGAAACGAGATCATGCACCTGCGATTCAGCACTGCAATTGACTCATTATCCCGATGCAGCCGGATCAATCGATGATGCGTCCACAGCCCTTGAGCCCGCACTACTAAATTACCGACAAAGTCCTGTCGTATGCAAGAGGTGCATACTGATGCTTCAGGCGACGGCCAAGGTTAAACGATCGCAGCGCTTGAACTTGCCCTCGTTGACCCGCTACGTGGGGATCGGCTCAAGCGCCTCCCAGAGCTTTTTCTCGCAACTGATGTGGCGACCGCCTAATTTAGTGCCGGCACCGCTTTGCATGGTGATCCGCTTTGTGGGATTTTGCCCGCAACGACTGAACCCGCAGCGCGCATGCCGGGGCAGATCGATCCTGGGATGCCCAGGATCGATCAATCCCTAAACGAAAAGTGGCTAAATGGAGAGGCAGGAAGAAACCTGTGGAGAACGTTATCCAGCATGAGCATGTCCACACCGATCGGAAACTAGGGGCGCTTGAGCACTTATTCTGGCTGATCGATAGGCACCGGCCACTGCACTTCACGTTGACCGGTCACGTCGCCGGCAAGACCGAAGTGGGAGCTTGGCGAACCGCTCTCGAAACCGTGCAACGCCGTAACGCCTTGATGTCGGTGGCGATCGAAGCTGCAGAAGACGGGCCGTTTTTTCGCCAGCGCAAAGATGCCAGGATCCAATTGCGGATCGTTGAGGGCGACCCTGCCCGCAGGTGGCAGGCTGAGGTCGCCAGCGAACTCGGAACCCCATTCTCCAAAGAGGATTCGCCCCTCATCAGAGCCGTCCTCGTCCACACTGACGGGGCCGCGGCGATCACTCTAGCGGCCCATCACTCGATCGCAGACGGGTTTTCGCTGGCATACGCAATACGAGATATCCTATCAACACTGGCGGGGAATCCTCCCCCAAGCCTGCCACAGGCTCCATCTGAGGATGAACTCTTCAATGCGGGTCCACCGGAGCCGATCCCCGCGCCGCCTGTTCCGGCTGCTGACGACTCTCCCCCAAAGCCAAAGGGCTATCGTCTCCGGGACGGGTCCCATCCTTTCATAAGCAGCCTTTCTCTATCGCTGCAGTTGACCGCTGAGTTGCGCGCCCGGGCGCGGGCCGAAGCTACTACGGTCCATTGTGCATTGGCGACCGCATTGACCTTCGCAGCACGCAAGCTGTCCACCGCCTGGAGCACAATCCCAGTTCGGGTGTGGTCGCCGGTCAATATGCGAGCAGCCCTCAATGCCGGACAACACTGCGGCAACTATCTCGGCTCAGCTTCGAGCTGTCTCGGATCGGAAACTGACGCGTTTTGGGACTCAGCTCGACGGATCGGAGCTGAGATTGCCCCTGCCAAGACACGGTCGGGTCTCTATCCAGCCCTGTCTGCTGTGCAGGACTTCATCAGCGGCCGGCCGGATGTGGCCAGCGCGGCTGACTTCGCGTCCGTAGCTTTTGCCCATGAGGCTGTGCTCACAAATCTTGGTGACCTTCCATTCCCGGTATCGTATGGACCGCTGCGCCTTGAGCGTGTGTGGGGACCATGCATTCTGCCTGATTTCGAAGATATGCAGTCTGTAGGTGTGACAACGATCAACGGCGAAGCGTGCCTAACGCATTCGAGTTACAGCCCTATTTTGGGGCTGCTTGAGGAGATGCAGATCAAATTGCTGCTCGCGACCGCCGGGTAGGGAGGCGTATTTCAGCTCCGGCAAGGTCTCCAAAGATAGGATCATTGCTCGGGGGGCTCGTATACTGTCGCGTCGATTGACAGTGCCCTTGACGCGCATGAACTGCTGCTACTCGGTCTGCCGGGCTCGGCGCCAAATCACCTCGTCGGACAGCTGGTCTACGCAACAAAACAGCGTCGATCGAAAAGGCGGTCGGCATGAACCTGCGAACCTGGCCGCGCCGCAAAGACGCTTCATCCAAGCCTCTTAGCCAGGAGGAGAGAGGACGGACTTGCAAATTCGCGGAGCTGAAGGCGTCTGGCGACTGCGCGCTACGGTCTCATCCAATAGCTTCAGCCATTCAATGGCGGCGCTGTGGCTGACGCCAAACCGAGCCGCCGCCGCCCCGCGGGAAAGCCCTTCAACCTTGACTGAGATAACCCGATCGCGAAGGTCAATCCAGTATAAAGCCATCCAGACTGGTCTACTCCCAGCATCGATGTTGGATCAGACCCCACGACTCCTACAGATCTTCTCCTGCTCTAGATCGAGCCGTGCTGTTCTTGACGCAGCATGCGGGCAGCATTGTAGCTCGAGCGCGGCGCCAACTTGGTATCTTTGCGCTCGGGTGCATACGAGCAGCATCTTTCCCTAGACCGTTGTCCATTGCCGTGTGGCTGACGAAGAAAAGCATGCGTCGACGATCTGCATAATCTCGTAACCATCACCAAAGGTCGGCCAGGCCGGCTTGCCGATCGCAACCGAACGAATAACTTCCGAGACCTCGATCGCCTTGTATTCATTGTACCCGAGGCCGAAATTGGCAACTGGCAACAGGGACGCGAAGTTCTTGTTTTCCGGCCCTACGTCGATAAGGCGGTAGCCTTGGCGGTTGGGCGCGTCAGCCATTGAAAAGAAGCGCAGGCGATTCACCTCGTCGTAGTTGAACTCGATGCCGCCCTTCGTTCCGTAGACCTCGTATTTCTGGAGAAACCGCCGACCAGAGGCCACGCGGCTGACGTCGATAACGCCGCGTCCGCCGTTGGCGAATTTGCACATCAAGTTGACCATGTCCGAATTGGTCACCGAGCGCTTTACCCCCCCTTCTTGCGCTTTGCCTTGAGCGCCATAGCCAAAACCCTCGCTATAGGTGCGCTCCGGCGTAACCGTGGCGACGTCCGCAATAAGTTCATCGATCGGGCCGACGAGCCGGTGGATGAACGAGAACAGGTGAGAGGCCACATCGCCGACGACGCCGGTTGGGGCCAGATTGCCGTCACACCGCCACATGAAGGGCGTGCGCGGATCCGCCAAAACGTCAACATGCATCGAGGCCCGGAAGAAAACGATCTCGCCGATCTCGCCATTGTCGATGATTTCCTTTGTCAGGTCGTGCACCGGATTTTTGGGAAAGTTATGGCCGACCCGGGTAACCAATCCCTTCGCGCGGGCGATGTCGGCCAGTTCTCGCGCCTCCACGGCGGTCGCCGTGAAAGGCTTCTCGCAATAGACATTCTTGCCGGCCAGCAGAGCGGCCTTCGACGCTGCAAAATGCAGGTGATCGGGCAGGCAGATGTCGACCAGATTGACGTCGGGATCGCTCAGAACGTCCTGCCAGTTGTTTGACGTCTTGACGTCGCCATAAGCCCATTTGATCTTCGCGAGCCGCTCGACCGCTTCGTCCACCAGCCAAGCGATCCTCGGAATGGATCCTAACTCTGGAAACATCAACGGAGCATTTCTATAGCCCATGGAATGGCATTTCCCCATCCACCCGCAGGCGCCGAGAATGGCTACATTAACTGGCTTCATTGACAATACTCCGGTTGCTGCTGGCGCTCGGTGGCGACACCAAACCATTGAACATTCCCTGGCTCCGTCAGGCCCTGATGCGCTCTTCGGTGGTCGCGTCGAAAAAATGCAGTTCGCTCTGATCGGCGCTGACGGACACGATCTGTCCGACTGTCAATCTGACGCGCCCGGGCACCTTGGCCTTCAACACGTCGCCACCAGCATCGAGCAGAACCACGGCCTCGTTGCCGGTGGACTCTATCAGCGTGACGGTAGCCGGATTACCGGTCTGGCCCTCTGCCCCGACGATCAAATGCTCAGGGCGCATACCGAATACGATTTGCGTGCCGGGCTTCAAGGACGCTTTCGGATCGACGGGCCACTTGAACTGGCGGGACCGGATGCTTGGACCACCGTCACCGCCCTCGACCGTCCCACTCAGAATGTTCATGGCGGGGCTACCGATGAAAGTGGCAACGAACACACTGCCGGGACGCTCGTAGAGATTCTCAGCGGTGTCGGCCTGCATTAGCCGGCCGTCCTTGAGGACGGCAATCCGGGAGCCCATGGTCAGAGCTTCCACCTGGTCATGAGTGACGTAGACGGTCGTTGAGCGGATCCGCTGATGGAGCTTGATGATCTCGCTGCGCATGCTCACTCGAAGTTGCGCGTCGAGATTTGAAAGGGGTTCGTCCATGAGGAAGACGCCAGCCTCGCGCACGATCGCGCGGCCCAGGGCGACGCGCTGGCGCTGGCCGCCCGACAGATTGCGTGGCCGGCGCTCCAACAGATGGCCGATCTCCAGCATGCTGGAGACATTCTTGACGCGCTTGTCGATTTCGGCGTTCGCCACGCCTCGGTTCCTCAGTCCAAAACCAATATTTTCCTCCACCGACATGTGCGGATAGAGCGCGTAGGATTGGAACACCATGGCGATGTCCCGCTCTCGAGGCTCGGCGTAGGTGACATTGCGGTCGCCGATATGAATGTTGCCTCTCGTGACATCCTCCAGTCCCGCAAGCATACGCAAAGTGGTCGACTTGCCGCAGCCCGAGGGCCCGACCAGGACCAAGAACTCGCCCTCCTCGACGGCCAAGTTGAGATCCCGCACCACCTCGACGCTGGCGTAGCTTTTCCAGACATGATCAAAAAGGACGCGCGACATCAGCCTTCAACCTTTCACGGAGCCGGCCGACAGGCCGCGCACCAACCATTTTTGGGCGTACAATCCGAGCACGACCATTGGAATGATCCCGATCAGACCAAGCGCCGACATGATCCACCAGTAGGCGCCTAGTTCATTGGCCTGACCCGAAATCAACACGGGCAGCGTTTGCGATCGACGGAATGTGAGGATCAAGGCAAACAGGAACTCGTTCCAGGCGAAGATGATCGAGACGAAGAATGCCGTCACCAAGCCGGGGAACGCGATAGGCAGCGATATCTTGTAGAAGACGCCGAGCCGGGTGCAGCCGTCCACCAGGCCGCTCTCCTCGACCTCGGCAGGGACGGCGCGGAAGGCGTCACGAGTGATCCAGATCGCCAGAGGCAGATTGAACAGCGCGTAAGCGATGCCGAGCGACCATGCCCGATCGAGTACGCCAGCGTAACGATACATCAGCAAGAACGGAAACACGACGGCAACCGGGGGCATCATCCGCTGTGAAATGAAGAAGAACGCCATGTTGTCGTTCTTCCAGCCGAACTGGCGGTAGTCGAAGCGAGCCAGGCCGTATCCTGCCAGCGCCCCCGCGAAGGTAGCGACAAACGCGCCGACCAAGGAGGCGATGGCCGAGTTCGCCAGTGCATTGAAGAGTTGCGACCGATATTGGCCAAACACCGTTCGGAATGCCGAAAGCGTTGGCTCAAAATCAACCCACGGGAGAAAGGTCGGAAGCGGAAATACGTCGGCTCGTTCCTTGAAGGCCGTGATTGTCATCCAGTAGAGCGGGAAGACGACGATAATAAACCAGACAACCTGCAGCGTTATGCTCCAGACCGGAATCTTGCGTCTAATTCTCGTCATGTCAGACGCTCCACGAGACGGCGCGTCGCGGCCAGGATGACCGTCGCGACAACAGTGGCGACGATGGCCAGCGAAAAGGCCAGCGTAGCGGCATAGCCGAGATCGAAATTAACGACGCCGACCCGATAGGCGTAGAGCGTCAGCGACTCGGTCGCGATGCCCGGCCCACCGTTCGTCAGGACGACAATGACGTCGGCGATCTTCAGCATCTCAATCGAGCGGATGAGAATCGCGGTGACCGACCACGGCAAAAGCATGGGAAATGTCACGCGCCAGAATGCTTGGATGTCCGATGTGGTGTCTAGGCGTGCGGCATCCTCGACTTCGTTGGAGAGGGCCGAAAGCCCGGCCAGCAGCACGAGCATGAAGAACGGCACCCACTGCCAGGTGTCCACGATAAGCACGGTGACGAAAGCGCCGATGCTGTTCGTCAGCCAAGGAACCGTAGGCAGTCCCCCCGCCATCAATACCGCATTAACGGGGCCGACGGCTTCGTTGAACATGACGCGGCCGACGACAAAGGCGACGACAACTGGACTGAGCATCATCGGGATCAGAAAAATGATCCTGAGCCAGTTCTGCTGCCGCCGGGCGCGGTCAATCGAACGCGCCAGTCCGAGGCCGATGAAGAACTGTATGGGGATGCCGACCACAAAATACAGCAGAGTGGTCAACATCACGTAGTGAAAATGCGTGTCGGAGAACAGCCGCGCCCAGTGGCTCAGTCCCGCCCAGCGAACCGGCGCCATGCGGTTTCCGAAGTCCCAGTTAAGGAATGACAGGGCGAGCGACGACAGGAGTGGAATCACGGTCAGCACGATGACCAGCAACAGCGCGGGCGCCACGAAAAGCACCGGCACGAGGCTGCGTTTCTTCCCCTGACGGTCCACTTGAATTCCTCCCGCAGATCAGGGCGCCGTGGTCTGACCGAGGCGCCCCAATTATCAACCGGCCAGCGCGGCCTTGTACAGTTTCGACTGGTTGTCGCGTCCCAGCCTGTCCGTGGTCTGGTTCCAGGCATCACTGGCATTCTTCATCGCCTGTTCGGCGCTGATTTCGCCTGCCATGAAGCGCGATGCCTCGACATCCAGCGAGTTGTAGTATTCGCCGCTGCCTGGGATCGAGAGATCGAGCACGGCATTGGGATGGCCCACCGCCTTGCCGATCGCTTCGAGATACTGCTTGGCGTCGGCTGGATCCATGCCGGCGTCGATCAGCGGCTGCGGGTCCTGGATCGTCTTGGCACGCGACGGCTGAATGCCGCTGTCCGGGAAGGCGACGAGCTTGGTCGACGCTTCAGGGTTGCAGAAGAAGGCCGCGAGATCCCAAGCCGCTTCCTTGTTTTCGGCGGTGACCGGGACGCCGAATAGCCAGGCGGTGACGCCGAGGTAAGGTGCATGGTTCGAACTACCTTCAGGCTTAATCCAGTCTTTGGCGGTACGGTCATAGACCTTGCTGGCGCCGGGTGTCAGCGCGGTTCCGGTCTTACCCTTGACCTTCGACCCTTCCGAGTATGAAAGCGTGCCGATATCGCCCCAGTCGGTGATCATCGCCGACTGACCGCTGACGAATGTCGGGCGCGATTCGGAGAAGCCGTACTGCGCAAGTCCGGGCGGGCCTGCCGCGAGATCCTTCTTCCAGTCCTCCAGCGCCTGAATCCAGCCTGGTTCCGTGATGCGTGGCGACATGTCATCTGGATTAAAGAAGACGTACGGGTCGCCGGCCTTTTTCGAGTAGCTGACGCCGCGGCCAACAAGGAAGTAGACGCCGCCGGTGCCGCGTCCCATAGGCTCGACGAAGCCGTAGCTCTTGCCTGTGCCGGACCAGTCGAAGGACGAGAAGAACTTGGCGACGTCGTAGAACTGCTCCCAGGTATCCGGAGGCGCCAGCTCATAGCCATGCTGGTCGGCGAACTTCTTCTTGTAGTCCGCGTTTTCGAAGAGATCGCGGCGGTAGAATAGGTTGTGGGCATTGCCGTCATAGGCGATGCCGTATGTCTTCCCGTCGAAGCTCATCGCCTTGCGGAAGATCGGGTAGATGTCGTCAGCCTGGATGCGCTTCAGCACATCCTCGGGGACCTCTTCCATCAGACCCCCGCCCATGAAGTCTCCGCCCCAAGTGGTCTGATAGTTGATCAGATCGGACGTGTAGGCTCCCGAACTCAACTCTGTCCGCAGCTTTTCGAACATCTGGCCGAACGGATAGGTGACCAGTTCGATGGTTGCGCCGGTGGCCTTTTCCCAGATCGGACCAAATATCTGAATCGGACCGCTGATCACAGGCCCGGATTGGCTTTCAACGATGACCTTGGCACCTTCGAACCTCTTATTCGAGATGAGCGGCAACGTTACATTGACACTCTGCGCGAACGCGCCGCGCGAACCGGCCACCGCAAAGGCAGCCATTGTTACCATTCCGTGCATGATCTGACGGCGTGTCAGATCGTCTAGCTTTCGGATAGTCATGTCTTCCTCCCTGGTTGTGTGAGAAGATTAAAGTGAACGGAATTTGATCGGTTCGCGTCGGGCGCTCTGCCACGATCGGATCATAGAGTCGGCGATCTCGACGGCGCGGTAGCCGTCCTCGAAGGTGGCCGCCAGCGGCGAGATCTCGCGGTTGCCGAGGACCGCCTCGACAAAATGGTTCATCTGCTGGACGAAACATTCGACCCAGCCGATCGGGTGACTGCCCTGGACGCCACCCTCCCACCAGAAGTCGGAGAGGGGATGCTCTTCCTTGATGACCTGGACGGTGCGAAAGCCGCATGCCAGCCCGTCGGCGATCTCAATCTCGTTGAGGCGTGCCACATCGTAGCGAAGGGAGCCCTTCGTGCCGTCGACCTGGATGGCCGATGTATGGCCGTGGCCGCCCGCGACCCGGGATGCCTGGATGACGCCGATCGGCCCGTTTTCGAACTGCAGGATCGAGACGAACGCGTCATCGACCTCAACCTTCTTGCCGGCGACCTGCGGCACAACGGTGCAGCCGATGGCGGCCACCTCGCTGATTTCGCCGACGAGAAAACGGGCCAGATCGATGTGGTGGGCGCCCAGATCGCCGAACGTGCCAGTCCCGGCGATCTTCTTGTCCAGCCGCCAGCTGAAATCCAGGCCCGGCTGCAGGTAGTTCGACATCAGGTATTCGGAGCGGAAATGGGTTACCTCGCCGATGGCACCCGCATGGATCAATTCGCGGGCGTAACGAAGCGCCGGCACGAAGCGGTAGACGAAGGCTGCCTGGTGGACTGCCTTGGCGTCGGCGGCTGCCTTCCACATCTCGAAGGCTTCGGCCGCGTCCATGGCCAGAGGCTTCTCGCAAAATACGGCCTTGCCGGATTTCAACGCGGCGATCGCGGGATCGGCGTGCAGGACGTTCGGCCCGGCATTGACGAAGATGTCGATGTCGGCATCGAGCACCGCGCGCCAGTCATCCACGCCCTTCTCCCAGCCAAAACGCTTAACCAGAGTGTCGCGGGCCTTCTGGTCGCGATCGGCGACGATCTTGAGCTGGAGGGTCGCCTTCGGCGGCTCCTTGATCAGCTCCTGCAGGCGGAGCGCATAGGAATGGAAGGTGCCGATGAACCCTGCTCCCAGAATTCCAATGTTAAGTGGCTTCATGTGACCTCCCTTGATGCCTTCGTGACCGCTGCGTTGCGACATTCTCGTGCCACCAACCGGGGCTGCGCCGCGCAACGACAAAAAACCACGCTTCGAAGGCGGCAAATGAAGTCCACTGCGCAAGTCCTTTTGGAGCGAGGGATCAAGGTCCGTTCAAAAGATAACGGCACCGTCGGGCGAAAGACATTTTGCTCGCGCAAATCCGTATTGGATTTTATGGTGGCAAGCCCTATTTCAGGTTGCGGCATTGGAGATGCTCCTGTGGCAGTTGGGACTCACCGCCCGCCCAAACTCGGCATGCTCTTCTCGAAACGCGCTAAAATCGATTTCGACATGAAGAAAATACGGAGACTGCGCTGCGGTAGCCTTGCGCGCCGGAGACTGTCATTGCCGAGCGAACCGGATAAGCGAATGACAACGAACGGCAAATCTCCTCTGACACGCTTCAGTGGAAAATGTTCTGCACTCCGGTATTGAATGCCCCGCTTCCCCCCATTTCGACAGCGATCGGTTACTATGTTGTTCGACGCGCTGCCGCGGAGAAAACGCGAGGATAAAGGAAGCATGTGCGAGTCTCCATTCACGACTTGGTAGAGATTCGTATCCTGCCGGCGGGTTGGTCTACTACTTAGGTCTATCCAGAATGTTCGCGAGACTGGGTATGGGAGCAGGCGCAGAGCGCATCCGTTCGGCCATCCTGACCAAGTCTGCCAAAGACTGCGCGCCCATCCTTTTCATGACTTGAGCACGATGGATCTTAACTGTGGATTCTACCACGCCAATCCTTCCGGCAACCTGCTTGTTCATCAATCCTGCCGTCACGAGATCCATGACCTCGCGTTCACGCTCGCTTAGCGTCTGAAATCGGGCGAATGTTTCAATCGCCTGTCGTCTGCGATCGAGGCGTATGCAGTCCAACTCGATGGCTCTGGTGACGGCATCCAGCATTTCCTGTTCGCGAAACGGCTTCGTCAGAAATTCGACCGCACCTGCCTTCATGGCGCTCACCGCCATTGGAACGTCGGCGTGGCCGGTCATGAATATGATTGGAATACGGACTCCGGCTGCGACAAGGCGGGCCTGAAAGTCGAGCCCGCTGATGCCGGGCATTCGAATGTCCAGCACGAAGCAGCTCGCAAGGTCCGGTAGTTCCATGTTGAACAACTCGGTCGGAGACGAAAATGCCTTGCTTTGCAGCCCGACTGATTCCAGCAAATCGACCAGCCCTTCGCGCATCGACACATCGTCGTCGACGATGAAGACGAACGCATTTTGGGTTGTCCGACCGCAGATGGGAGCCTCGACCGACCGCTGCCGCAGCCGTTCATATTTTGGAATCACCAGGTCACTCGTCATCACTATTTCCCGTGGGATGAGGCCAAAATAGCCAGGGCGACTGCCGCAAGCAGTGCTGAAGCATCGAAGGGCTTTCGAAAGAAGCCATGATGACTTTCAGCAGCGGCGCGCCGTTGGTCTGCGGGCTCATGGCGAGCCGTAATGAAAATGACGGGCAAGTCGGGGCGCACACTTCGCGCTCGCCGACGGAGCTCGAAGCCATCGATAACTGGCATGCCGATATCAGCAATCAGGCAATCTATTTTACTCGATACGTCGCGTTCCAGAAAAGACTGGGGGGATGAGAACAAACGAACCGCGTGCCCCGCCGACTCCAGGAGGTCTTCGATCGCCTCGAGTACCCGAAGGTCGTCATCGACAACCGCGATCGTTGATTTCCGTGCTGCTTTCATTTCGAAATGGTTCCCGCGCGCCGAGTATGGGTTACTGGCACCTGCAGCCTTTCGGCGGTCCTCACGAGATCGGCCAGCGATGCTGCCTGCATCTTTTGCATGATCTTGCTTCGGTGGATTTGCAGCGTCACTTCACTGATTCCAAGCTCGGCAGCCGCCTGCTTGTTGAGCAGACCGCTGACGACCAGCGGCAGAACTTGGCGTTCGCGAGAGGTCAGCAAGGAAAAGCGGCGCCGCAACGTCAAAAGCTCGCCCCGCTCCAGGCGAGCGTCGCAATCCCGATCAATCGCCGTTTGGATGGACTTCATCAACTCGGTTTCGCTGAGGGGTTTGGTGAGGAAGTCGACGGCGCCGCGCTGGATGGCACCCACAGACGATGGAATGTCACCGTGTCCGGTGATGAACACGATAGGCGGATGTTGCTCGCTTTCGGTTTGCTTCTGAAATTCCAACCCGCCGACATCCGGAAGTTGTACATCGAGGATCAGGCAACCGGGCAGATCCGGCCGGGGAAAAGCCAGATAGTCGGCAATCGCATTGAAGGCGACGGAAGCCAAGCCTCTTGCCGCGAGAAGCTCGCATAGTGCCTCGCATATGCGTTGGTCATCATCTACGATGAACACGATACAGTCGTCCTGGGTCATGCCGCGTCACCCGTTTCGATCGGCAGCGTAAACGAGAACGCGGTTCCCCTTGGCTCGATGCTCTCTGCCC
Organism: Hyphomicrobiales bacterium; assembly: GCA_900472295.1. Classification (GTDB taxonomy): domain Bacteria; phylum Pseudomonadota; class Alphaproteobacteria; order Rhizobiales; family Rhizobiaceae; genus Mesorhizobium. The sequence continues at coordinate 95,051 of UCIA01000024.1, forward strand.
AAAGCCGGCCGTCGTGCGATTCCAAAATGGAGCGGCTGATCGCCAGTCCCATACCCATCCCACCCTGCTTCGTTGTGAAGAACGGGTCGAAAACTCGTTCCGTCTCGGCAAGTCCTTCGCCATTGTCGCGGATTTCCACCAGGATCGCATTCTCTCCATGTCTGCGTGATCCAAGCTTCAGTGATCTCGACACGTCGGTTGTCGACTTCATTGCGTCGATTCCGTTGCGGACCAGATTGACCAGCACCTGCTGCATCTGCACGCGGTCCGCGAGAACTGGCGGCAGGCCCGCATCGAGATTCGCCTCAACAAAAATGCCCTGCGATATTATTTCGTCGAACATCAGCTGACGCACCTCGCCGATCACCTCGTTGAGATTGATTAAAGTTCTGGACGAAGCAGTTTGTTTAAAGAGTGCTCGTATTCGGCTAACTACGTCGGCCGCTGCCAGGGAATCGCGAACCATCCGCTCCGCGGTAATGCGTGCCCGCTGTAGGTTTGGAGGATCCGCAGACAGCCAGCGCAGACAGGCATGACTGTTCGTGATGACTGCCGCCAAAGGCTGATTGACCTCGTGCGCGATCGATGCCGACAGTTCGGCGAGGCTCGCAAGCTGCGAAGCGCGCGAAAGCTTGTCCTGCGTCGCTCGGACGGCGTCGTGTGCGCTCATCTCATCGTCTATGTCGATAATGACGCCGTACCATTTCACGATGCGGCCATCGTCGTCCCTTAGGGGCTGCGCGCGGTTATCAACCCAACGATAGACGCCATCGCCTCGGCGATTGCGGTACCGCATGGCGAAATGCTCCCCGGTTTTCAATGATTGCATCAGTTTTCCCTTGACGGCTTCCACGTCATCGGGATGCATAAGCCGTCCAAGTGCCCCGTCTAGCTTGGAGCCTTCCTTGGGTTGGCTGTGGTCGATCTTGCGGCCGTAGTAGGTTTCCAGCTGCTTGTTGATGTAGGCTGGTTCACCTTCGGGCGTTACCGACCAGACCAGGGTCGGTATGGTGTCGACAAGCTGCTGGAGTTCATGCTGTCTGGCTCGCAATGCCTCTTCGACCCGTTTGCGGTCGTCGATGTCGGTGTTGCTCCCAAACCAATGGATCACAGTGCCGGAGTCATCGCGCACTGGTTCGACCTGAAAAAGGAACCATCGGTAGTGGCCATCGAAGCGGCGCAGCCGTGCTTCGATCTCGCCCGGCGCAGCAGCCGATAGAAGAGATTGCCAGTATCCTACCAGCCCGCCTCGATCGTCCGGATGTATGACGGCAGTCCAGTTCCAATCGGTTGCCTGCTCCTGCGACAGCCCGGTATACTCGAGCCATCTTCGGTTCAGGAATTCGGCGGACCCGTCTGGACGGGCGGACCAGACCAGTGTCGGAAGAGCGTCAATCAGCCGCTGGAGCCGAAACTCTTTGATTTCCGACGCCCGCTCCACTCTCTTCAAGCCGTCGATGTCGGTGTTGGCGTAGTCTTGATTGCCTTCAGGATCAGTGGTTATGATCTTCGCCGGGATGGTGTCGAGTATCGACCGGACATGGTGCTCACTCGCGCGCGGGGACTCCTCCGCGACCTTCTGGTTATCGATATCGAGCAAGATTCCATGCCACCCAATGAACTTGCCGTTCCGATCGCGCCTGGGGCAAGCAGCGACACGGAACCACCGATAGGTGCCATCGTGGCGACGAAGTCGGCACGCGCTATGAAATTCCTGCCCATTCTCGAGGCATTGCGACATGGGGCCTTCAGTTCGGGCGAAGTCCTCCGGATGAATAACTTGCCGGCAATGGAGATTGCTGGTGTCGACTGTGCCGAGGTAATCCCGAGAGCTTGTGTTCATCTTTGACAACCGGCCTTCCGCGTCGACGATCCATGCCAGCCCGGGAATGCCCTCCAAGAACTCGGTGGCATCATATCCGATAGAACCCAGCGCGCGCCGCCATTGCGGCCCTCGAATGAAAAACCCCATAAAGATCGCAGTCGAGGCGAGAGCCAAGCAAACATAAACACTCGCGCCGGCGGTCGGTGCTAAGTCGCTGGACAGCCAAAAAACCAACAAGCCAGCGCCGGAAATGGCTAATGTCGAGCCATACTTCCGCAGCGGCGGCATTGCTCTCATTTCGGGCACCTCCCGACGCGGCTACTGCCGCCGCGCCAAACGAGATTAGGGCCTCGCCCTGCATGCAATCAACGCACTGGGCCCTCCCCGATAGGCCGGCCTCCAAGCACACTATATCAGAACAGAACGCCGCCCGGCCATAATGGAAAGATGTGATAGACAGCCGGTCATCTGCCGCTGACGCGGAACCATGAACTTGGCGGACCGCACCAGATGCGCTCCGGTACGTGGATCCCCGGCGCACAGGACGAGCAGACGTCGGTCTTCCGATACGACAGGCTCCGATTTTGGACACCCAGCACCCACCGATGGGTACACTTGCAATCAAAGGGTTTAACCGCAAGAACGCGCCATGAGCCGCAAAGCAGACAAAGCCGGCCCACAAATCAGCCGGTAGGCTGCTGTCGAACATGATGGAAGGCGGCCGGTTTGAAAACGGTCCGAAAGTGGCAAGCATCAAACTTCGTTCGGGGATAGAGCGCTGGAGGCAGCGAACCTGCAAAGTCGATCACGCTGTGACGGTTTAAGACCGACGGCCTCGGTACTCGAAGCCACCGCTTTCAGCGGCAATTGCTACGCCGAGAGGAGCCTATAAATGGATTGCAATCGAGCGCTCCAGATTTCACCCTTTGGCACCTGCGTTTTCACGTCGATCTGTCTTGCCGGTTCCCTAGCGACCGCCGCAGCCAATAACCAGGACACTGTGGCTGCCGTCGTTGCCGACCAAGTGCGAAGCCAAGGTTTCCCTTGCAGAAATCCGAGTTCTGCGGATCGCATTCAGGCTGAGTCCGCCCCAAATCAGACCGCCTATCTGCTCAAGTGCGAAGGAGCGACCTACCGGGTTCTCTTGATTCCAGATCAGGCAGCTGAAGTCGCCAGGGTTGACTAGAGCCCTGATGCAGGTTCCAGCGAGGCGACACTTTCAAATCGAAATGTTCAATCTTTCTCAGAAGAAACTGCGTTGTCCCGCGAATGACTGCCGGTCTTGCAAACAAAAATGCAACCCAGAAGCATCAACCTACCCAAATCGGCGCGATCGGAAGTTCATCCGCGAGGCACGCACATCCGATCAGCCATACGCCGGATAGACGGTTCCCAAGAGGAACACGCCACGGCGACAGGACCAAAGCCTCGCTCGGATCGCGATCATGTCAATTGTAAACTTCCTGCGCAGGCACCGCGCGGTGCTGCTCTACTCCACCGGCTTGGTAGCAACCGGGGTCGCTCTAAGTTCGAGTTTGGCCGATACACAAGTGAATTCGTCCACGGTCGCCTCCGCGAGAGGCACTTCGGCTGCCTCCTATGCTCCGATCGTAGCGGCCGACAAGCCGGCGGTGGTGACGATCACGTCGATCATGAAGACTTCATCGGGGCCCGATGACCAAACGCAGCCTTCAGACGGCGGGCTGCCTTCCGGTGAGCCGTTGCCGAAATTCTTTAGCAATCGACGAATCCCGATGCCCAAGGCCCCCCAGCAACAAGGGACGCAACTGGCAGAGGCGCTTGGTTCCGGCTTCATCATCAGTTCAGACGGCACTATCGTAACCAACAACCATGTCGTCGACGGAGCTTCGGATATCATGGTGACGCTTGACAATGGAACCGAACTGCCGGCGGCCCTTGTCGGCCAAGACGCGAAATCGGACCTTGCGGTCCTGAAGGTAAAGGCTGGGAAGCCCCTCCCATTTGTTGCCTGGGGTGATTCCGACGCGCTCAGGGCAGGCGATGCAATTCTGGCGATTGGCAATCCTTTCGGCATCGGAACCACCGTAACTGCGGGGATCGTTTCCGCTCGCGGGCGAGACCTCAACAGCGGTCCTTACGATGATTTCCTCCAGATCGACGCGCCGATCAATCACGGCAATTCAGGTGGGCCGCTTGTCGACATCAGCGGGGCCGTCGTGGGTATCAACACCGCGATCTACTCACCCAATGGCGGCAGCGTCGGCGTCGGATTTGCGATTCCTTCCAATGAGGCCAAACAGATCGTCGCCAAGCTTGTAAAGAACGGTTCGATTGAACATGGGCAGCTCGGCATAGAGATGCAGCCGGTTACAATGGACCTCGCCGACGCCCTCGGTCTGCCGACGCCTGACGGTGCTTTGGTCGCTTCTGTCGGCGATGGATCGCCCGCGGCACATGCGGGCATCGAAACCGGCGACGTCATCACCGAATTTGCCGGTCAAATCGTCAAGGAGCCCAAGACCTTGTCTCGAGCCGTGGCAGATCTCTTGCCGGGGAAAAAGGAGACGATGTCCATTTGGCGCAATGGGAAGACAATTGCGTTATCGGTGGTCGTAGGTGGCAATGACGACAGCGTCAAACGGGTGACCGTAATCAACTCCTCCCATTCGTTGCATTCCAGTTTTCCAACACTCGGCCTGGCGCTTGGCGACCTCGATCAAACCGTCCGGCAGGCCCTGAATGTGCCTTCGCAGGTGCGCGGCGCCGTGGTCGAGGGTGTCGATCAGGACCAGCCGGCGGCCACCTCGGGTATTGAATTGGGCGATATCATAGTGTCGGTCAATCGCGTGCCGGTACAGACTGCTGAGGAGACAAGCCAGGCCATCAGCGCCGCGGCAAAATCCAGCAAGAAGTCGGTTCTGCTGCTGATCAAGCGTGGTGAACAGCAGACTTTCATCGCCGTGCCCTATAGCAATCGCTGACATGGAACGTGAGGATGCCCAACCTCGTAGGGGACTTCAGATTGCCTCGCTAGCGACGAAGCGCAAACAGCAGAAATGGACGCACGCTGCACCCGCCAATCTCGCAGAACGAGATCTCAGGTCAAGCACAGCGCAGGTAAGAGCCAGCGCAAGTCTCGCTCGAAGACCGTTGGCTTCACAGCAGACGAGTTTCATGGGAAGCGAGATTCGCAGCCCGACCAGCCGGCCAGGGTCTATCCGAAGCTCCGCCGATAGGCACTCGGCGTCAAGCCGGTCGCCTTGCGAAAAGCGGCCGTGAATGAACTGGTTTCGCTGTATCCGACAGTCAATCCGATGCCCGTCACCGAATGAGCGCGCGTCGCAAGGAGGCCTTTGGCATGCTCGATTCGACGGCTGGTGAGGTATTGGTGCGGAGGCACCCCAAAAGACAGCTTGAAAGCGCGGCAAAAATAACATGAGCTCAACTTGGCAAGCTTCGCGAGAGTGGCGAGCGGTACCGGTTCGCCCAAATGCGCCTCGATGTGCGCCGTGACTATCCGCTGCTGCCAAGCTGCAAGCCCACCTCGAAGCTGAGGTTCGGCTCTTGGCGTCCCCTCTTGGGATCGGATCAATTCATGGGCTAGGACCATGCCCAGTGCTTCCAGATAGGATTGATTCTTTGGGGCTGGACTTTCGAGCGATCTCATGAGTTTGAGGGCCGTGCCCAAAAGCGTCGCGTCCTGGAAGAAAAGCTTAGCCGCGAAAGCCACATCTGTCGTGCCGGCGTTGAAAGGAACTTTGAGCTTGGCAGGCTCAAGATAGACAAACATGAGGCGCGCAAACGTGCGCGGCGCATGCCATTCAAGATATTCGCAACCGGCGGGCACCAAGGTGAGCCGGCGACCAAAGTCCCGCAGTTTCGATCGAGGCAAACCTTCGACGAAGGTATCACCGTCTCGCCGCGTACCCTGTTCGTAGACCACCAACAAGTGCATGGGCGCGCGAAACCGGAATTCGAATTTGTCATGGCCGACGGCCTGGACTACCTCGGCAAAGATCCCATCCGAAATCGCCGTGCGACTAATCACTGTGTCGGCTGAAGATATCTCGACACGGTGGTCGGCTCCATCGGCGCTCCGGCGCCGCAACTGGGCGTGCGCAACGGAGTTGGCACGTTGTGCCTTTTCGCGCTTGAACGGACCACGCCAATCCGCCGACGGCAATGGTCCCGGTTGCTCGGGCCTCGGAGCTTTGTCCGCGAAGGCAGAAACCGCGAGTGTAACGATGGCGCTGGGAGCAGGATTCATCAACATGGCTTGGCGTACATCCTTCGGGTTATCCCATCTGATGTCAGCCTAAGGTGCCAGCGATGATTTATCCCATCCTACATCCGTAGGCGGTAATAGAGTATTGGTTTGGAATACCCATACCTTGGTTTGTCATTGGACATCGGAGTTGATAGCAATTGCATTTGCGCTGTGGGAACCATTTGGCCGGCTCTTCAATCACGCCGATCCCAGAGAATTGGTCATTGGCGCTGCTGGACTTGCCGTCTTATGACCTTGAAAAAGGGGCTCCATATGCCCTGGACTTTCGACGTCACGCGAAATCCGCAAGCTGGATGCAAAGCCCGCAAGAACGACGAAGCACCCGTGGCAAAGAAGCACTATATTGTACGTCGGCGCTGATCGATGATTTGATCTCCCTTCCATCCACCCATCGTTGCAGCGCTCCAACTCGTGCGAGATTGATCCTGCGGGCCCCCTCCCTCGCTCGCTGATTAATGTGACGGCGCCCTCTCCCCCCGGGAGCGTCTCTCACCGCTCGGGTTCTTGGGCCGATGACATGCGGTCATCGGCCCATTTTTCCTCCTGCCTCCCGAGCCGAACCGATTCACTGTTGGTCAAAGCATTTCCGGCGTCGGCACCGTCTGCAATGCGACTTGCTTGCGGCACGATATGTAGTGCGGGCTCGGAGACAAGTATCCAATGTCGCCGCAGGGGCTCTACCTCCCAATGGTGACGTTCTAGACGGGAAGGAATGGACAGCTCCGTCGGCTTTTTCGCCAAACTCTGCCAAAGATGGGCCCATGCCATCTAAAGTTGACGGCGTGGTCAAGGCAGCTTCAGCCGCAATCACAAACTCGCGTAAGCGTTTGCATCAAAACCGATTTGTGATGCCTGAAAAGAGGCCGGAATCGGCCGAGGGATAATTGTCCCCGTCGTTATGAGAGGCGATACGGGCTTCTTGACCCATCTGGTCGGTTGTCTGTTCTTGGACAGGCTCGGCAACGGTGAGTGGTTGCTGTTCGTTTTCGCGCGACATGATTGAACTTCACCTGCGTGCCTCCCGAAGGCGAACCTGTTGCGGGGCCCGAGCGGTGGACAGTGCCGAGAATGCAACTGCGATTGGAAGAGAGCTCTTGTGTTTCACCCGTTGTTCTGTTGGACAGCCGGCGAAACTTGAATTGACGACAGAATTGTCGCTCATGTCGGTGACGTTCCGTACGTTTTGAAACACCTCTCGGGCCAGTGTGTGAGACACATCCAACGTGGTGTTTATCTTCATAATCTTGTAGTCTAACTCCATCAAGAAAAAGCGATGCGGAGCACTAGGGCTCCCCTTGTCTTCCGCTTGGCTTCGTCTGGCATTCGCTGAGAATCCAGGTTGTTCATACACAACGCGTGCGCGCGATCAGTCGAAGATCGGCTTGCCGATTGCGTTCGAAAAAATGTTGCCGAGATAGAAGTGGACCTGTGCACGCACGCCGATGTCGTGGCCGGAACTCTCATTGATCGGAATGATCGCTTCCACCCCGAGTTGGGCGTACTCGCCCACCCAGATGATGCCAGGATTGATCGTGCCCGTGGTCTCTCCGGCCGACGGTCCGTTCAGCGGCGTCTGCATCGCAAATTCCACCAGCGGTACCAAACCCTCGGCGAAGCGATGAGCATTCCCCTTGTCCGTGGAATGCGAATTGGTGAGCAGGCTGTATTCCAGGGCAAAGCCCCATTGCAGGATGTCAGGGTTGTCGATCGCGGTGGTGCCGGTCACCGTGGTGGATTCGGTTGGCAGTGCGACTCCGAGGGTTGCGGTGACATTGACCGGTCGCAGCCACGCCATAGAATCCGACAGATCGCCGAAGCCCTTGCCCACGTAAACGGTGGGCGTCAGGACGGAGAACGACTTGGCACCGACGTCGGACGATCCGGTGCCGCCCAGTGCCAGCGTGCCGCCTGCCGAGAGCACGAACTCATGCTCGGCACTGGAATAGAGTTCGTACTGTGTGCCGAGCACCAGATCGTCGAAGCCCGCCCGTGTGTTTCCCCCCCGATCGATCATGCGGTAGTTCGCGGTGAACGAAATCGACCAATCGGGGGTGACGAGCTTGCTGTAGGAGAAGGGAAAATCGACTTCGCGCGAGGCGGTGTCAGGCAACTGCGTCAACTGGGGAAAATTGACGAAGTCGGCCGGGGTGGGAACGACGGTCGCCAGGGTCGAGGGAAAGAAGCGGTCCCCAACATAAGACGCCGACGCTTCCGAACTTGCAACGAGAGACAATAAGACGCTGGGCACCGTCAGATGCCAGAACCGGTTAGCCATCCCACTCTCCTACAACCATAAGGCGCTCACAATCGAGGCGACGGCGACCCTGGATTTGGCCTCGATCGCCTCGAAGCGCCCGATGCCGGGCGCTTCGTCGTCCATGGGTTTCGCCTGCATCCACTGGCTGCAGGAATTGGCGACGATCATCCCCTTGACCCTTCACGCATCGAACCGTCCGCCAAGAGCGCGGATGAGACAGAGGCGGTTCAGTCTGGGCATCGTCCTTCTCTACAAACCAAAGCAACGCGATCAACGCATCCGAATAGATGGCAAGGCAAAGCAAAAACAATTCAGCACCAGCGTCCGTGGTCCAGCCCGCGAGCACGGCAAAAATAAAGGGCGGTGCCATCACGGCGAAGAGTTCGAAACTGCGCGACTTACCGAGATGCTCGCGCCATAGCATCGTGTCGATCATCGGCGAGTCGAGCGCGCCTGTGCAGGCAGGAGGCGCGGAGCCAGGGACCGAACCATGCCGACCGCAACCCAGCGGCAAGAAGCGCCCGAACCCCACAGCGCCCATTGCTATGCCCTGCTCCGTGAGGGCCAGGCCGGTCGCCCGCAGCACGCCCCGACCTCCGGCAGAGGACTTGTAGGACCGCATCGAGTTCCTGGGCGCCATGCGTTGAACTCCTCGTGATCGAGCGTCGAGTGTTGCGCTCAAGCAAAGACATATCTTTCGCAAACGCCGCATGGTTCGTGTTTCGCCCGTTGACTTCTTCAATTGGCTTCAATGCAAAGCCGACGTGTCCAACGCTGACGCGCGCGCGGGCCCTGACAGTGCTTGCCGTTCTTGCCAATAGCCTCAGCCGACACCTGCACGATAAGGCCTCATAGTCACCAATTGGCTTGCGAAGCTATACCTATGGATGATTCAATCCGATGACAAAGCCTATGTATGCTACCAATATAATAAAAGGAGAAACGAATGAAATGCCTAAGCTGCGCTAGCGAGGTGAAACTACCTCACCAGTACTACTTTTGCTCTCTGGAATGTTTCGACGAGACAACCCGCAACACCGAATGGAGGATGCTGAGCGATGGACTTCCGCCTACTGGTTTTCCTGCTGGTGGCCGGCCCCGCACTGGCCCAGGGCCACACCTCCCACGCCCAGGCTGGTCCACCCGAGGGCAACTACGGCCAGGGGCACGAGAAGTGGCACGACATCTACAGGTGGATGCATAACACGCTGGGTTGCTCATGCTGAAACGGCAGCCATTATCTGCCGACGGTCGCCAACTACCAACGGGGCATGCGGTGGGAAAACTCAATGGAGTATGGACGCCGATCGAGCCGCCCAAAACAGTACCTGCCCCCCTACTCATCGAACGAAACCGCCGACATTTGCGCGGCTGGGAACACCGTCTACGTGCCGCCTGACAATGGATCTGACCCTCCCGTCTAGCCGCCTGGGTGGGTCGTCTCGCAGAAGAGCTCGCCTTGCTCGGGTTCCACAGGCGGTGTTCTTGCGCCCCGCAGGCCGCCTAGGAATTTACCGAGCCGCTCAAGATACAGGTAGACCACGGGCGTCGTGTAGAGCGTGAGAATTTGCGATAGCACCAAGCCACCCACGATCGTGTAGCCGAGCGGCTGGCGGATTTCGGATCCGGCACCGGAGCCCAGCATTATCGGCACGCCGCCTAGCATCGCCGCCATGGAAGTCATTAAGATTGGCCTGAACCGTATCGTGCAAGCGCGGTAGATCGCCTCCCGTGGACTGAGACCTTCGTTCCGCTCGACCTGTAGCGCAAAGTCGACAAGCATGATGCCGTTCTTCTTGACGATGCCGATCAGCAGGATAACGCCGATCATGGCGATAACGCTGAAGTCCATTTGGACCGCCATCAGCAACAACAAGGCACCGATGGCGGCTGAAGGGAGCGTTGACAGAATGGTAATCGGATGGATTATGCTTTCGTAGAGCACCCCGAGGATGATGTAGATCACCACCAGCGCCACTCCGATCAGAATTGGTGTGCCTGAGAGCGCCGACTGAAAGGCCTGCGCATTACCCTGGAAGCTGGTTGTAAGCGAAGCGGGCGTTCCGGCATCGCGTTCGAACTGCTGGATAGCGGCAACCGCATCTCCGAGCGACGCCCCGGGTTTCAGGTTGAAGGAGATCGTGACCGCTGGGAACATGCTTTGATGGTTGATAACGATCGGCGCGGCCTTGGTCACGCTGGTCACCAGTGCGCTTAACGGCACCTGCTGGCCTGTCGAAGAATTCAGATAGATATCCTTGAGCCCTTCTGGACCGTACTGGAATTCCGGGCTGACCTCGAGAACGACGTGATACTGATTGAGCTGGGTAAACATCGTGGAGACAATGCGCTGGCCAAAGGCATCATCGAGCGTGTTGTCGATGGTCGATGGAAGGATCCCGAAACTCGACGCGACTTCGCGATTGACGGTCACATCGAGAAGCGGGCCGGCATTCTCCTGATCGGTGGCGACGTCGACAATTCCCGGCAAACTTTTAAGCTTGTTGAGGAAGATCGGCGCCCAATGGTTGAGCTCGTTGGAATCGGCATCGGCCAGAGTGTATTGATATTGCGTCTTCGAAACTCGACCGCCGATAGTGATATCCTGCGCGGCTTGCATGTAGAGCGTTATGCCTTGAGTCTTGGCGAGTTGGGATGACAGCCGGCTGATCACCTGATCGGCGCTGGCTTCACGTTGTTTGTTGGGCTTAAGGGCGATGTACATCGTCCCTCGATTGAGCGTGCTCCCGCCAATCGCTCCTATCGAGGCTGCGACCGATGCTACGGCCGGATCCTTCTGCACGATGTCGATGATCGCCTGCTGGCGCTCGGCCATTGCCGGGAACGAGATGTCCTGATCAGCCTCGGTGAGGCCGATAATCAAGCCGGTGTCTTGTTGCGGGAAAAAACCCTTTGGGATGACAAGGTAGAGATAGCCGGTGATGGCAATCGTTCCCAGCATGACGAGCAGCGTGGCGAAACTATGCCGCAGGACTATCCGCAAGCCTCGTTCATACACTCCAAGCAGCGCGTCGAAACCCCTTTCGCAAACATCATAGAGCCGCCCGTGCCTGATGTTGGGCTCGTGCCTGAGTAGGTGCGCGCACATCATTGGCGTCAGCGTGAGCGAGATCACCAGCGACAGGATCAGTGAAACGCTCACCGTCACGGCGAACTCCTGGAAGAGCTCGCCGACATAGCCGCCCATCAGAAATAGTGGAATGAACACCGCGATGAGCGACAGGGTGATTGAAACGATTGTGAAGCCGATTTCACCCGAGCCCTTTAGCGCAGCCTGCATCGGGGTGAGGCCCTCTTCGACATGGCGGACGATGTTCTCGATCACCACGACCGCATCGTCGACCACGAAGCCGACGGCGATCGACAAGGCCATGAGCGACAAATTGTCGAGACTGTAACCAAACGCATAGAGCACGGCAAAGGTGCCGACCAGTGAAAGGGGCACGGTTACCGCGGGAATGACTGTTGCCCAGAAATTGCGCAGGAACAGGAATATCACCATCACCACCAGCGCGATGGTCAGCATCAGGGTGAACTGCACGTCCTCGACCGACGCGCGGATGGTTTGTGTGCGGTCAGAAACGACCGATACCTTGATACTGGGCGGGATTGAGGCTTGAAGTTGGGGCAACAGGGCCTGGATGCGGCCAACGGTCTCGATCACATTGGCACCGGGAAGACGCCGGATAGCCAGTAAGATGGCGGGCTTCTTTCCGAACCAGGCGGCCACAAACTTGTTCTCCGGCCCGTCGATCGCGGTGCCTATGTCGCGGATGCGCACAGGCGAGCCATTGCGATAAGCAACGATAACATCATTGTAGAGGTCAGGCTTGAGCAACTGGTCGTTGGTGTTGAGCGTGAAGGTTTGACGCGGGCCGTTGAGCGTGCCCTTCGCAATGTCGACATTGGCCTCGCCGAGCACGTTGCGAACATCTTCAAGCCCAATGCCGCGAGCCGCGGCCGCCTGTGGATTGATCTGCACACGGATCGCCGGCTTCTGCTGGCCGCCGATGCCCACAAGACCTACGCCGGAGATTTGCGAGATCTTCGGCAGCAGGATGTTTTCCGCATAGGCATCGACCGTCGTCAGCGGCAAGGTATCGGATGTCAGTGCGAGCACCAGGATCGGCGTATCCGCCGGATTAACCTTCCGGATGGTTGGCGGATAGGGGATGCCCTGCGGCAGGAAGGGGCTGGCGGCATTGATCGCCGACAGCACGTCAACCGCCGCGCTGTCGACGCTGCGGCTGAGGTCGAACTGAATGGTGAGCTGTGTGCTGCCGAGCGCGCTGGCCGAAGTCAGCTGGGTCACCCCAGGGAGTTGGCTTATCTGTTGCTCAAGCGGGGTGGCCACGGACGACGCCATGGTTTCAGGATCGGCGCCGGGCAGCTGCGCTGATACCTGAAGTGTTGGAAAGTTGACGTTCGGCAGCGATGCGACGGGTAGAAGCTGGTAGGTGGCGAGCCCACACAGCAGCAGACCCACCATTAGCAGGCTTGTCGCGATCGGCCGATGGATGAAAGGGGCCGAGATGTTCACGGGATCGCTTGCTGCACTGCGCTTTGCAGGGCGGCTTCATCAGCGACTTTACCCTCCAACACCTCAACGCGGCTGCCCTGGACGAGCCTGTACTGTCCGTCGACGACAACCGTTTCACTCGCCTTGAGTCCCGAATCGATGAGAGCTTGTCCCCCGCTCAATTGTGCAACAGTGACAGTCCGCATTTGCGCGGTTCCATCAGGTGCGATCACGTAAACATAGGAGCCGTTCGGACCTTGCTGCACTGCCGAACTGGAGATCGTCAGTCCCCCACTGCGGGTATCGAGAAGCAAACGCGCATTCACGAGCGCTCCGGGCCAGAGTTGGTTCCGGGCGTTCGGAAATGTGGCCCGGAGGCGGATCGTACCTGTTGTCTGGACGATCTGGTTGTCGACAAGCAGGAGTTTGCCTTCGTCGAGCTTGGTCTTGTCGTCCTGGCTGTACGCAAAGACCGTAAGCGGCCCTTTGGCCATCTGCTGCTGGATTTTGGGGAGGGTGTCCTCGGGCAGTGTGAAGATCAATGAGATCGGTTGGACCTGTGCAACATCGACCAGGCCAAAAGTATCGGTCGGATGAATGATGTTGCCTTCGTCGATCTGCCGGATACCCGTCACACCGTCGATGGGTGAGGTCAGACGGGAGTAGCTCAGATTGACCTGAGCGGCTTGCAAAAGAGCCTCGTCAGCTTTGATTGTCGCCTGGAGCTGGATGACCTGCGCCTTCTGCGTGGCCACCAGCTGGGTGGTGGCAAAGCCTTTCGCCAGCAGTGGCATGTAGCGATCCAGATTTGCCTGCGCGTTGACGAGTTGCGCCTGGTCGCGATCGCGGGTCGCGGTAATCTGATCGATTTGCGCCTGATAGGGATCCGGGTCGATCTGGGCCAGCAGATCGCCCTTTTTCACTGTCTGACCTTGCGTGAATGCGATCTTCGTAATCGGTCCTGAAATCAGGCTATGCACCACCACGTTGTTGTAGGCGATCACCGTTCCCACTCCACGCAGGTAGATCGGCACGTCGTGACTGGCTACTTTTCCGGCAACGACCGGAACGGCCGGCGGAGGAACAGAGGCCGCCGCAGGTTCGGAAGGGTCGTAGACATGCTTGGCTGCAAACCCAAGGCCGCCGATCAGAATCAGCAGCGCGGCAACAATGACGGGTCGCTTGCGCATTGAAGGCTCCTACAAAGACGGAATAGCTTTTTTCAGCAGCCGGACGCCAACAGCGTGCTTGTGCCTGTCTCACCCGTGCTGCCGCAGGTTGGAATCGTTACCAGTGGACTCGTCACCGGATCAGCCAGCTCGGGTGTTGGAATGCCAATTATCGGGCTCACGCCCAAATTGCTGAGTTCCGAAGACCCCAGCGGGATCCCTACCGAGGTCCCAAGACCCGTGGACGATGTCCCAGACGGTGTGCCGGTGGTGGTGGACAGTATCGATGTGGTGCCAGAAGGCGACGCCGTCGTGCCGCAGGTGCCCAATGCTGTTATCGGCATCGGATCCACAGACGACGTCCCATTCATGGCGGTGGTTCCGCCAACGCCTCCGCCATCGAAAGTGGAGAGGGCGGAGGTCGTTCCGGCGAATTCGGAAGGTGAGGCCAGAACACCAGGCGCCAGGGCAGTGGTACACCCGGAATTGGATGTGATTACTGAGCCAGGCGTCGTCAGGCCACCTGGATTGAGTTCGACCGCGCCCAGGGGAATGCCACCCGGATTGAGGGGCGAACCAACGCCAGAGAGGGGCGAGGTCATTCCTATTGGGGGCGTTATCGTGCTGTCTTGCGCAAGGCTCGGACCGCCGAACAAGAGAGCGATCGCAATGGCGATCGGCAAGTTTGGCTTCGCAACGTCATTGTTATTTCGCATTGGAACTACCGTCGTTTCGTGTGTCCAGGTGAGGCATGCGTAAAGGAACGTCGTTGGGCCGTTGCAACGCATTTCGCCCGATCAGATCAGAGATGATGGCAGATGGAGGGGAAGCGCGCTTCCGTAAAGGCGGCTAGATTTCTCGATTTGCACGCCGATCCCAAGCGTTTGACGGCTCGTCGTCTCGACTACAAACCAATGTATGAGCCACTCAGACTTCAACCTCATTTTCGTACACCTTTGCGGGATGGATCGCATGGTCGCCGGCACTTAAATTCGACTGAAGGCGAGACAGCCAATTGCTCCAACAACGTGTTGATCGTCAGCTTCGGCGAAACGAACTCATGACCGCAGGGGCCAGCATGGCAACCTGGGTTGCGCCGAGGGTTTGAGCGCTCCTGCAAACGGATAGGGGTCGCGACAAGCGAAATCTAAGACTTCGGGAAACGTCTGAGGTCAGTTCGCATGAGAGAGGCGCCCGATGTCCCAGACCGCCAGGATCAGGTTACCCCGCCAAGCCAGTGGCGGGTCCAAGATGCGGGCGGCGAGCACCCCTATTGGTGAGACATTTGCGATCGCTCGCGTTCCCAAATCCCCTATCCTCATAACTGCCGACAGCCGCCCTGTTGAAGACGATCATGGTCATCAAACCCCTGGAGGCTCGCTGCTCGCGCACGAGCAGCCCGAGGCGACGGTCGCAAGCGATCAGGTGCCCGGACAAGGCGGTTCAGATACCGGACACCGAAACCGTCGGCCAGCCGTCTTCATTATCGGTTTCATTGTCTTGGCTGCACTTGTCCTCGGCGGATCCTATTACTGGTACGCCAACCGCAACTTGCTGAGCACGGATGACGCATATGTCGATGGACGGGTTGTGACCGTCGCGCCGCAGGTTTCGGGCCTCGTCGTGTCGCTGGACGTGAGAGACAACCAATTTGTACACAGGGGTGATCCGCTGATCCATATCGATCCGCGCTCCTACATGAGCGAGCGGAACCGGGCGCAGGGGACTCTGGACAGCGCCCAAGCTCAGGCTGCCGGCGAACGGCTGGCGACCGAGATCGCTCGCAAGAATTTCCCCGCCCTGTTCCAACAGGCCCAGGCTCAATTGCTGACTGCAAAGGCCATTTTGGCAAAGGCCCAGGCCGACTATGACCGGCAAAGCGCTCTGCCGAAGGCCGCGACAACACAACAGGAGGTCGATGCCGCATTGGCGGCGCTGCGCCAAAGCGAAGCGCAAGTCACGCAAGCGGAAGCCCAGGTTCAGCTGAGTTCACCGGTCGAGCAGCACATCGGCCAGAGCGATGCGCAGGTCGGACAGTTGAACGGTAAAGTCGAGCAGGCTCAGGCGCAGCTCGATCAAGCCGAACTCAACCTCTCCTGGACGGTTGTGACGGCGCCGCAGGATGGCTGGATAACTCGGCGCAACGTGGAAATGGGCAACTACGTCACGCCTGGCCAGCAGATTTTCGCGATCGTTCCGCCGGACATGTGGGTCACGGCCAACTTCAAGGAAAACCAGCTTGATGGTCTGCGGCCCGGCCAGAGCGTAAAGATTGACGTGGATGCCTATCCTCGGCTCGACCTGCATGGCCATGTCGACAGTGTCCAAATGGGGTCCGGCTCGAAATTCACCGCCTTCCCACCCGAAAACGCCACCGGCAATTTCGTCAAGATTGTCCAACGCGTACCAGTCAAGATCGTCATCGACAGCGGGCTCGATCCTAAGCGTCCGCTGCCGCTTGGGATCTCGGTGGTTCCGACGGTTTCGGTTCGATGAGCAGCGCTTCAGCCGAAGCCAGCGCGACCTGGAAGCCCCGCTACAACCCCTGGCTCATCGCGGTTTCGGTGACACTTGCCGCCTTCATGGAGGTCCTCGACACGACGATCGTCAATGTTGCCTTGCCGCATATCGCCGGCAGTCTATCGGCGAGCAGCGACGAGGCGACCTGGGCGCTCACCTCTTACCTGGTGGCAAATGGGATCGTGCTGACCATCTCTGGCTGGTTGAGCGATCTCCTCGGGCGCAAACGCTATTTCCTGATCTGCATCACCATGTTCACGGTCTTTTCGTTCTTGTGCGGGACGGCGACCAGTCTGGGTGAACTGATCGTCTTCCGGCTGCTGCAGGGCTTTTTTGGCGGCGGCCTGCAACCGAACCAGCAGTCGATCATCCTGGACACGTTCCCACCGGCCAGGCGCGCGGCCGCATTCGGCGTGACGGCGATCGCAACCGTCGTCGCCCCCGTCCTTGGCCCTACGCTAGGCGGCATTATCACTGATCAGTCGACGTGGCGCTGGATCTTCTTCATCAACATACCCGTAGGCATCCTCGCGGTTTTCTTGAATTCGATCGTCGTCGAAGATCCCCCTTGGGTGAAGCAACGGAAGAGCCGGGGGCTCGACTACATTGGCCTGTCGCTCATCACGGTTGGTCTCGGATGCCTGCAGATCATGATGGATCGCGGCTCGGACGACGATTGGTTCGGTTCGCCGTTCATCGTGTTGATGGCGCTGCTCGCTTTCCTGGGAATCGCGGGCGCGATCGGCTGGCTGCTAATTGCCAAGAAACCGATCGTCAATCTTGACGTGTTCAAGGACAGGAATTTTACCGCCGGCTGCGCAATGATCGCGGCGATGGGCAGTATCCTTTACGCGAGCGCCGTCGTCATCCCACAGCTCGCACAACAGGTTCTTGGCTATACCGCAACCTGGGCGGGGCTCATTCTCTCTCCGGGCGGCATCATTGTCATCGTCCTCATTCCATTGGTTGGACGCCTAATGACAATCATCCAGACACGGTTCGTCGTGGCTGCGGGTTTTTTGGTGATGGGAGGTGCGCTGTTGTTCTCGAGTCATCTGGCACCGAATATCGATTTCCCGACACTCGTGCTGATGCGCAGCTTGCAGGCGGCCGCACTGGCGTTTTTGTTCGTACCCATCAGTACGACCACTTACATCAGCTTGCCACGCGAACTGAGCGGTGACGGGGCGGCCCTCTTTTCGATGGTCCGCAACGTGTCCGGTTCGATAGGGATTTCCGTCGCAACCTCGCTCGTCACCGAGCGGAGCCAGATCCGGCAGTCCTACCTGTCGGAATGGGCCTCGCCGTTCCATCAACCCTACAACGCATTGGTTGACCAGTATGAACGTGCGTTGACGGCAACGGGGCATGCCGCTGGATCAGTCCATGGGATCGCGGTTGGAAAGGTCTACCAAGTCTTCCAGACGCAAGTTTCCGTCCTCGCCTATTCGGACGTCTTTCTATTCTTTTCCTTTGTCGCCTTCCTCGCCGTTCCATTTTGCCTCCTGCTTTCCGGCAAGAAGGCTGCCGACGGCGAGAGCGCCAGCCACTCGGGTTGATCATGGGCAAAAATTTGCGCACTGTTGCGGCAGTTCCAGTGATGTTCGCGCTGGCAGGTTGCACTGTCGGACCGGATTTCGTTCGGCCTGATCCGGGCTTGCCGAAACGCTGGTTTACGAATGGCGCGGCAGCTGCGCTGGAAAACTCCCGGGAATCCAGTGCGATGGTTCTCGAGCCCGTCGACCTTGCCTGGTGGCAGGCCTTTCAAGACCCGGCGCTTACCTCGCTCATGCAGCGCGTCGCCGACGCCAACCTCGATGTGAAGACCGCGACAATCCGGCTCGCAGAAAGCCGTTTTCAGCGCGCAGCCGTAGCCTCCGCTCAACTGCCTGGCCTGAATGGCAGCGCCAGATACCAACATCAGAGTCTTGACGACGTGAGTGCCAAAGGCAGCCTGATCGGCGCTCTGCTTGGTTCACCGGGCAGCACGATTTCTTCCGCAAAGCCGGCCGACCTGTTTGCCAGCGGCTTCGACGCATCTTGGGAACTCGACCTTTGGGGGCATGTCCGCCGCCAGGTCGAAGTTGCGGATGCGCAGGTCCAGTCTTCAGAGGAACGGCGGCGTGACGCGCTTGTCTCGAGCCTCGCTGAAACCGCACGCGACTACATCCGGCTGCGCGGCACGCAGACCCTAATCAGGATCGCCAACGACCATCTAAAGATCCAGCGTGACATTTTGCAGCTGACGCAAACGCGTCAGCTGCAGGGTTTGACAACCAGTCTGGATGTCGAGAACGCCGCCGCGCAGGTCGAAGCCATCCGTGCCCAGCTGCCCAGTCTGCAGCAACAGGAGGCGCAGCTGATCAACGCCGTGAGCTTCCTGCTCGACTTGCCGCCCGATGCGCTGCGCGGCGAACTCGCCACCGGGAAGCAGGTGGTGCCGATGCCTTCCCGGGTTCCGGCCGGCATTCCTTCCGATCTCGCGCGGCGGCGCCCGGACATTCGCGCCGCGGAAGCCCAGCTTCACGCGGCCACCGCAGACATCGGAGTGGCAGTGGCCGAATTCTATCCCTCCATCCAGCTGAATGGATCCGTGGGCTTCGACGCCCTCAAGGTTGGGAGCTTGTTGACGGCCAGGGCTATCACAACCAACCTCGGTCCGAGCATTTCGATACCGATTTTCCAGGGTGGCCGGCTAAAGGCGACACTGGAGCTTCGCAAGGCCCAGCAGGTCGAGGCGGCCATCGCCTACCACAGGACTGTGCTGCGCGCCTGGCACGAAGTTGTCGATGCCCTCATCGACTACCGCACCGAACGACAGCGGCGCTCCCGACTTGCCAGGCAAGTCGAGCATCTGCGTCAGGCCTTGTCGCTGGCCCGTGACCGCTACAATGACGGAGTCACCGAGTTCGAGACCGTGCTCGATACCGCACGCACATTGCTGCAAGCCGAACAGGATCACGCACAGAGCACGACCAACATCTCGATCGACCTCGTTCAATTGTACAAAGCGCTCGGTGGCGGGTGGGAATTGAGGTATCCGGACGCAGCGCCCAACCCGCCGATCAATGCTGAACGAACTTCGAAAGCGGGAAAGCCGGCATGACCTCGACAGCAAGAAGGGCTCGACGTCGACCTTTGGCAAGCTGGTTCTGAAATCGGTCAACTTGCCGATTGGAGCGGAAACAGGACCGCTTCAATTCAAACCACTCCCGTTGGCGAGCTTGGGTCACAGGCAAGAGTGCCAGATTCCATTGGATCCATAGTAACTCGAATTCACGGCATCAAACGAGCAGTAAGCCGTGTCGGTGTCGTCGTTCAACCAGGACCGGCTGTCATTCTGCAGATCGCCAAGTTTCCGATCGTCAAAAAAGTTCTTGTCGTGCTGGCGGTTACCAAAGGCACCGCTACCAGACTGTACGGCATGACCGACGCTGTCGCCGCTGCGCGCCATTGAAACCGTTGCCGTCGCGGTCGCCATCATCACGGCCAACCCGATCTTTGCAAATATTGTTGCTGATTTTCCCACGATACGCTCCTGTAGATTGCACATTCCAAGACCATTGATGCAAGAATTAGTTGTCATTTCTGTGATCAATTCTTGGAATAGGCTCTATGTTTGGTGAATTATATAATAATCTCCCGTGACATCGGCCATGAGATGGGAATCTGTCGGGCCGCGGTTCGGTTGACATGCCAGCCAGATCTTTCGGCGTCGAATCCGGTCCCCACTCTCACTGTGGAGTCCGGATTCGAAGACGTGGATCACGGACAATATGGGTACCCGAGATAGCCGTAGTATGGATACGGGTAACCACAGTAGCCGTCGTCATAGAAGTCGCTGCCGAAACCGCGATCCCTTCTGAACCTATGACCGTCGCCGATATAGACCCCGTGGTAATGGGCGCCATCACCCGGGCTTGCGGTACGACCGTCGCTGCCAGGGTTCATGCCATGGCTTCCAAAGCCTTCGCCGCGGCCACCGCCAAAGCCTCCGGCATGGCCGCCACCGCCCATGCTGATGCCATGACCACCGCCAAAATTGCCGCCGCCGACAAAGCCGCCGCCATGCCCGCCGCCACCACCGTGCGCCATCGAGGCCGTCGCTGAGCCAGCTGCCAGCATTGCGCCCAAGGCGATCGTCGCCAAGACTGTTTTTAACGTCTTCATAATACGCTCCTGTAGTTAAGCTTTCTTAGTCGTTGAAAGCCATCCACATATAGATACAGGAGTCGAACTTCGGCATAATACGGTGGTCTGACGCAAATATATCTTAAAATTACGTATACAACTTGATGAGTCCTGAGGTGCCGGCGAATGTGGCCACGACACAGGTACGCAGCGCGCCCTCCGGCCATTGGCTGGGAAGATACACCGGTCTGACCAGAGCGGAACGGTCGTCTCGTCGGATGTGGCTGGTAGCCTATGGGCTGCCCCAAGACGCGCCGGGATCAGGATGTGGAATGGACGCAACTCCAAGGTCATGCGTTCGCCGACGCATGGCGTCCCGTTTCGCATAGACGACCTTCACTGCATTTTGCAATTTTTCGAAGGCGCGCACCTCAATTTGACGCACACGCTCGCGCGAAACGCCAAATTCGCTGGAGAGATCCGCCAAGCTCCTCGGGTTATCCGCAAGCCGACGCGCCTCAAGGACGCGCTGTTCGCGTTCGTTGAGCACGCCGAGCGAGTCGACCAGCGCTCTATGCCGGTTGGAAGCCTCCTCGATCTGAACGAGCTTGTGCTCCTGGTTGTCCTCGCCTTCAACCAGCAAATCCTGCCATTCGCCCTCGGCTCGACCTCGCAGGGGCGCGTTGAGCGACGTATCTCCACTCATGCGGCTGTTCATGTAGACGACTTCCTGTTCCGTCACCCCAAGTTTATTTGCGATGAATTCCACCTGATCCGAATGCAGATCATAATCTTCGAGCGCTGCGAGGCGAGCCTTGAGCTGCCGCAAATTGAAGAACAGCTTTCTTTGATTGGGCGTCGTGCCCATCTTCACCAGCGACCAGGATCGCAGAACATATTCCTGAATGGCCGCCTTTATCCACCAGACGGCATAAGTGGCCAACCGAAAGCCGCGCTCCGGTTCGAAGCGATTGATTGCCTTGACCAGGCCGATGCTGCCCTCTGATATTATCTCCGACATCGGTAGTCTGTAGCCGCGGTAACGCATGGCAACCTTAGCAACCAAGCGAAGATGCGACACCACCAGTCGGTGAGCGGCCTCCAGATCGTTGTGCTCGCGCCAGCATTTCGCCAGCGATTGTTCCTGCTCTTGCGTCAGCATGGGTAGGTGTTTGATCGCGTCGAGATAGCGACGAAGCCCGATTTCGCTCGAAAGATTTGTTGTTGCTGGGCGCGGCATGAAGCTCTCCTTACCTACGTCGCGGGGATTCACTTTCAATGTTGGGTGCTTCTGTTCGAAGCTTCCGCAGCTGTCCGCGTTCTTCGCTCACAGGGCCAAGGTGCACCCACGTGCCGTTAGCGCCTGCCATGAAGTGCAGAATCGATACAGTTGATCATGGCTTGGCTATCCAAGGGCTTGCGGAAGAAGCCGATGGCGCCCGTTTCCCGAGCGCGTTTACGTATGCGCTCCTCCGGAAAGGCAGTGATCAAGATGGTTGGTATGCGATAGCCATGTTCGATCAAATGATCCTGCAGCTCTATTCCTGTCATTCCGGGCATCTGGATATCGCAGATCAAGCACGACGTATCTTCCAGATTGGATGACTTCAGGAAGTCCTCGGCCGATTCGAACGCTGATGCGATGAAGCCCAATGATCTAACGAGGCTTGCGGCCGCAAGTCGAACGGACTCATCGTCGTCGATGATCGAAATCATCGCTGTGCGGGTCAATTCAGAACTCCTCTGCGCTTTCCGATGGCCTAGGTATTGCTGCTTAAAGGAATGTTTCTCAATGGACGTTGCGCCTGCAATCGTGAAAGCGAAAGTTATACAGAGGTGTAACGGATTTACTTCCCGGGAGCGTCTATCCCCAAGGCGCTGGCCATCTTCACCAGGTCGGCTAGAGTTTTGGCACCCATTTTTCTCATCAGCCGACCGCGGTGGATTTTCACGGTAATCTCACTGAGTTGCATCTCGCCAGCGATTTGCTTGTTCATCAATCCAGTCGCGACGAACGCCATTACCTCCCGCTCCCGGGGGGTCAGGGTGCTCAGCAGGCTTTGCAGTTCCGACTGCGCGCGGGCTCGCTCTCTTCGCTGCCTATCGCGTTCCAGTGCGCCGGCGACTGCATCCAGAATATCCTGATCTCGGAAGGGCTTGGTGAGGAAATCGACGGCGCCGGCCTTCATGGCGCGCACAGACATGGGAATGTCGCCGTGACCGGTCATGAAAATGATCGGCAGATGAACGCCTGCATTGGTCAATTGCGTTTGAAAATCAAGTCCGCTGACCTCCGGCAGCCTGACATCGAGCACAAGGCAGCTCGGACCGTCGGGAAGACGACTGTTCAGCAGTTCGGGAGCAGAACCGAACAGCTCGACGCGCGTACCGACAGATCGGAAGAGGCTGCTCAAAGCTTCGCGTAAGGACGGATCGTCGTCCACGACCAGAACGGTAGGGGGCACGGCGCCGTTGTTGCCTGGTGATTGGAAGGGAGAGACAGGGGGCCGGATCATCATCCGGATTCCTTTTCGACGCCTGGCAGAGAGAACTGGAATATCGCGCCGCCACCGGGATTGGGCACGATCCACACATGGCCTCCGTGTGATTCAATGATCGATCGGCAGATCGACAGCCCCATGCCTATTCCATCCGCCTTGGTTGTGTAAAAAGCATTGAACAATTGACGGGCACTTTCAGGATCGATGCCCGGTCCAGTATCTCGGACCCTTACATTTGCCTGGTTGGATCCATCGATCGACGTCGTCACGAGAATTTCCCGTAAGTCGCTCTCACAAGACGCCATTGCCTGAATCCCGTTGATCAACAAATTGATCAGGACCTGTTGAAGCTGGATACGGTCGCCAAGTGAGGGCAGCGGCCTGTGGGCCAGATCCAGTTTCAGAGTGATGCGATTTGCAACGAGCTCGTGCCGCACCAACACGATGGCCTCGTTGACGATCTCGTTCACATCGACAAGGATCATCTGGACGTCGCCTTTCTTGGACAACGCCCGGATTCGATGGACGATATCGCTGGCACGTTGGGCGTCAGCGATGCTCCGCGTGACGGCGCTGCGTATCTCATCCAGATCGGGCTTGTCGCGATCAACCCATCGTAGGCAAGCCTCGCCGTTCATAACGATGCCGGCAAGCGGCTGATTTACTTCGTGCGCGATCGAGGCCGTCAATTCACCCAAGGTGGTAAGGCGCGTCACATGGGCGAGTTCGGCCTGAGCCTTCAGCACCTCGGTTTCGGCGCGCCTGCGCCGCGATATATCCGTATTCGTTTCGAGAACCGCCAACGGATTGCCATCGGCATCCCTCTTCAGCGACCATCGACTGGAAACGACAACGAGGGATCCGTCCCGCTTCGTTTGCCAGAGCTCACCTTCCCAGCGGTCGGCATTGAGAAGTTCCCGATTGATCTCGTTCAGCCTGGCTGGAAAGACAGTCTGCAAGAACCGGTGGCTGGACTTTCCCGCCGCGTGTTCGGCGGACCAGCCGTAAATGGCCTCGGCGCCACGATTCCAATAAGTGATCAGATCGCCCATGCTGCGTACAAAAATTGCATCATGCGTCAAATCGAGCAGCTGGGCCTTTTCAGAAAGGTCGGTTGAGGTCGACTGGTTTTTAAGGACAAGAAGGCTGGTAATGGCAACGGCCGAGATGCTCATGAGACACCGGCTGAGGGCGCCTCCACTGGCGTCGTCTCCGTGAACAATCCAGAAGCTCAACAATGTGAGCGCTGCACAGCCGAACGAACACAGGACAATGCCACGCCCACGGAAGGCGGCGCCTGCCAGCAGAATAACGACCACATAGAGAACCGCTACCGCACCAGAAAATGGATCAATCGTATCGACAACGAATATCCCGGCCGCCAGAAGGATGGCCAGAGGGGCCACCAGCCGCGAATTGCCGGATGCTGGCGGAGATAGTCTGTGCCGCATAAGGTTTCTGCTCGGTTCCTGGTCGACGCTTGCGCTGCTGATCGACTCTCCGTGGCGCGCAGTCCAACCTAGTCGACTGAATCCTTTCTGCTTGTTCGAAATTGCTGTCGTCGGTGCCTGATTGCACCTTTGTCACTGCAACACCTCGCCGCAAATCCCTAGAGACCGAGCGACCCATCAACGACACAGGCTTGGGAGTGGGCCCAATATCTGGCTGAAAACCCGCAAATCAGAGCCGGCTAAGGCAACAACGAGCAAGTCCTGGCAGCGACTAGAGCGGTATCACGAAACAGCATTATGTCCGGTTTAACGCCCCTGGGCGGGATCCACCCCTCGCCGTCTGCATCTCCATCCGGCGGCGTTTCTCGACTGAACTGAAGGAGGAACTCATGGCACATGCGATCGACCGGTCCCGCAATCTCGGCTCAACCTTCCCGGAGTTGCGTGCAAAATGCTGGCTTTTTATAATGCTTGGCATCGCGCTGCTGGGCCTGGGCTTTCTGGGATACGCGAACTTGTTCGCCGCTACGGTGCTATCCGTCTACTATATTGGCGTGTTGATGTCGGTCGCCGGCATCGCGCAGGTCGTGCACGCTTTCAATATTCAGGGATGGAGATCGTTTGCATTCTGGCTACTGAGCGGCTTCGCCTATGCAATCGCCGGCATCGCCGCATTCCACAATCCACTGCTTGCGGCCTCGGGAGGCACGCTCGTGCTGGCAATCACACTCATTGCGGCAGGCATGCTGCGGTTCTGGGTAGGCCTACAGTCCAGGCGCTATCTGGCTTGGGGCTGGGTTGCGTTTTCAGGGGTAGTCACGCTTCTTGCGGGCCTTGTCATCCTCTTTTGGCGGCCACTCAATACTCTGGCGGCGCCAGGCGCGATTCTGGCAGTCGACCTGACCATGCAAGGCGCGACGCTCTTAGCATTCGGTTTTGGACTGAAGGGCAGCGCGCTTTCGTGGATGCAAAGATAGAAACAGGCTAGCGGGATAGCTTGAGCGTCCATTTGCCGAAAGCGCCCTGAGACGATCGCGAGCAGCGTTCCTCCGTACCGCTTTACTTCTGACCGCCACGATCATCGTGCGATTCAGCTATTGCGTACCACAACAAGAAAGACCTGGTCAGCGCCAGATCGATACCGTGTGTCTTGCGCGACAGGCGGACACTTATGCCCGTGTCCCGACCAATTGGCGCCGTCGAAAAGCCCCTGTAGCAAGGAATGAAACAAAATGAGCATAGCCGCCGATAGGATGTCCCGTCGAACTCTGCTGGCTGCGACAGCAGTTGGCGGCTTGTTCACGACGGCAACACTGGCCCAGGCGCAGAAAAGCGAGCCGATTGCCAACGGTCGCGGCGGCACCAACCCTGGTCCGATGAATCCGTCCCGAACAGCCCAGAATCCGGATCTATTGGTCCCGCCGAGCACGGATTCGGGTGAACTTCCGAATCTGCGCTTCTCGTTCGACGATGCCCATATCCGACTGTCTGGCGGTGGCTGGACACGGCAGGTGACTGCACGCGAACTCGGCGTCTCCAAGGACATTGCCGGCGTGATCATGCGCCTGAATGCCGGCGGTGTGCGTGAGTTGCATTGGCACAAGGCCGCCGAGTGGGCCTATGTACTGTACGGGAGAGCACGCATCACTGCGGTCGATGCCGATGGCCGAAATTTCGTCGACGACGTCGGCACGGGCGACCTGTGGTATTTCCCGTCGGGCATTCCTCACTCGATCCAGGGCCTTGATCCAGACGGGACGGAATTCTTGTTGGTGTTTGATGACGGTGACTTCGACGAGGACAACACCTTCCTCTTAAGCGACTTTCTGAAACACACGCCTCCCGAGGTGCTCGCCAAGAATTTCGGCATTCCGGCATCGAGCCTTGCGAACGTCCCCGATCCGAGCGACCTTTACATGTTTCCCGCTCCGGTTCCGGGGCCGCTGAGCGCAGACAAGATCGCGGGCGCAGTTGAGGTCCCGCACAGCTTCAGCCATCGCATGATGGCACAGGCTCCGATCAAGATGAAACATGGCACTGCGCGAATTACCGACAGTAACGTGTTCCCGGCTTCCAGAACAATCGCGGCGGCCCTGGTCGAGGTTGAGCCGGGAGCGATGCGCGAGTTGCATTGGCATCCGAATACGAACGAATGGCAGTACTACATTCAGGGTCAGGCTCGCATGGGGGTGTTTGCGGCCTCGGGCGCCGCCCGCACATTCGACTTCCAAGCCAACGACGTCGGCTACGTACCCTTTGCCATGGGCCACTACATCGAGAACACAGGCAACACGACACTGCGGTATCTAGAGGTATTCAAGAGCGACCACTTCGCCGATGTGTCACTGAACCAGTGGCTTGCTCTCACACCGCCGGAGCTGGTTCGCGCCAGCCTGCGGGTGGACTCGCAGTTTCTGCACGCGTTGCGCAAGGAGAAGTCGCCCGTCGTGCCGACTTAGCATCGCGCAGCCGGGTGCGCGAGCCGGTGACGCTGCCCTCGCTTCCCTTGCAGTTCTTGTTGTCGCTTCGGACCGCGCTCGGACGCGAAGCACAGTCCAGGTTGGCTTACGACGGCGTGAGGGAGCTCAGTGATGCCCGCTAGGTCGGATGGACTGCCGGACCGCGAACGGCATTTGCCGTGTAGTCGATCGACGAGCGCCATGGTCGCGGGATGCACCGTCTTCCTGGCGCCGATCGTTTTGACAGCATGCCAGCCAGCGGTTCTCGATCCGCAAGGGACGGTCGGGATTGCTGAGAAAACGATCCTCATAGATTCGCTCGCCATCATGCTCGCCATTGTGGTGCCGACGATCGTCGCCACCTTTGTCGTCGCTTGGTGGTTTCGAGCCACCAACACACGAGCGACCTACACGCCAAATTGGGAGTATTCGGGCCGTATCGAGCTCATCGTCTGGTCCATTCCTCTCCTTGTGATCATGCTTCTAGGCGGAGTGGCCTGGATCGGATCCCATGAACTCGATCCCGCGAAACCGTTGACATCAAACACGCCCCCGCTGGAGGTCCAGGTGGTCGCATTGGATTGGAAGTGGCTCTTTATCTACCCAGTCCAGCGTATAGCGAGCGTGAACCATCTTGTCATTCCTGCCGACACTCCCATTCATTTCTCGCTGACGTCCGCGAGCGTGATGAATGCGTTCTTCGTACCGCGGCTCGGTAGCATGATCTACACGATGAACGGCATGACAACGCAGTTGAACCTGCGCGCGGACGCTCCTGGCACGTTCCAGGGCCTTTCGAGCCACTATAGTGGCGACGGTTTCTCGGACATGCATTTCGAGGTGCAGGCGGTGTCTGCGCAGCGGTTCGCTGCCTGGATTGATGCCACGCGCGGCATGGGGCCAAGCCTCGATGCCAAGAGCTACGCTGCCTTGGCCAGGCAAAGCGTGAACACCATTCCTTTCACCTTCCGTGCGGCCGATCCTGACCTCTTCCAGCAGATCGTCACACAGCAACTGCCGCCTGGACCTGGCCCCCAGACCGGCCGGCCCAATCCGAGCGTATCCCCACAGACGGAGGACTAGCATGTTGGGCAAACTCAGCTGGGCAGCTATTCCCCTCGACCAGCCGATCCCATTGTTCACGGCTGCCCTGGTGGGTGTGGTGACTTTCGGCGTCCTCGCATGGGTCACGCTGAAAGGCTGGCTTCCGTACCTCTGGCGCGAGTGGATCACCAGCGTGGACCACAAGATGATCGGGATCATGTACATCCTGCTCGCGATGGTGATGCTGCTGCGCGGCTTCGCCGACGCGATCATGATGCGGTCGCAACAGGCGCTGGCTTTCCGCTCCGAGGGCTTTTTGAGACCGGAGCACTACGACCAGATCTTCTCCGCCCACGGCACACTGATGATCTTCTTTGTCGCAATGCCCTTCGTGATCGGGCTGATGAACTTCGTCATGCCTCTGCAGCTTGGGGTCCGCGACGTGGCGTTCCCGACCCTCAACTCGGTCAGTTTTTGGCTCACCGCCACCGGCGCGTTCCTGGTCAACATTTCGCTGGTCGTGGGCGAGTTCGCGCGCACCGGGTGGCTGCCGTATCCTCCCCTGTCGGAGGTAGCCTACTCGCCCGGGGTCGGCGTCGACTATTATCTTTGGTCGCTCCAGATATCCGGTGTGGGAACCTTGCTCACCGGCGTCAACTTCGTCACCACGGTCCTGAAGATTCGTGCACCTGGCATGACCTTGATGCGAATGCCGATGTTCTGCTGGACGACGCTCGCCTCCAACCTGCTGATCGTCGCGGCATTTCCCATCCTAACGGCGACTTTGGCGATGCTGCTGCTGGATCGCTACGTCGGTTTTCACTTCTTCACCAATGAAGCCGGCGGCAACGTGATGATGTTCATGAACCTGATCTGGGCGTGGGGACATCCTGAAGTTTACATCCTGATCCTGCCCGCTTTCGGAATTTTTTCGGAGGTGATCTCGACCTTTTCCCGCAAGCCGCTGTTCGGCTATCGGTCTATGGTCATGGCGACGATGGCCATATGCGTACTTTCATTCACCGTGTGGTTGCACCACTTTTTCACCATGGGGGCCGGCGCCGACGTCAACGCGATTTTCGGTGTCGCTTCGATGATTATCGCGGTGCCCACGGGCGTAAAGGTCTTCAACTGGCTCTTCACCATGTATGGTGGCCGGGTCGTCTATTCCCAACCGATATTGTGGTCTATCGCCTTCATGGTCACATTCGTCATCGGTGGGATGACTGGCGTCCTGCTGGCGGTGCCCCCGGTGGACTTCGTCCTGCACAACAGCCTTTTCCTTGTGGCCCATTTCCACAACGTCATCATCGGAGGCGTGCTCTTCGGTGCCTTCGCCGGCTACACCTACTGGTTTCCTAAAGCCTTCGGCTTCCGGCTGCACGAAGGGCTTGGCAAAGCATCGTTCTGGTGCTGGGTCGTGGGCTTCTACGTCGCCTTCATGCCGCTTTATGTCGTAGGCCTGATGGGTATGACGCGTCGCATGCAGCACTACGATGTCCCCGAATGGCGTCCCTGGCTGCTGATCGCGGCGGGCGGCGCGGCCATGATCCTGGTCGGAATAATCCTGCAGATCGCGCAACTCGCCATAAGCATTCGCCGGCGTAAGGAACTTCGCGACGAGACCGGCGACCCCTGGAATGGGCGCTCGCTCGAGTGGGCGACACCCTCTCCGCCACCTTCCTTCAATTTCGCGGTGCTTCCAAGCGTAGAGGGCGGCGAGGCCTACTGGGGCATGAAGCAGCGCGCGCGCCAGCAGGCCATGCTGGGCGAAGAACCTCCCTATGCGGACATCGAGATGCCCAGGAACAGTCCCACGGGCTTCATCTGCGCCTTCTTCGCCACCTTCATGGGTTTCGCACTGATCTGGCATATCTGGTGGATAGTGATCCTGGCTGCAGTGGGTGCGTTCGCAACCTTTGTTGTCTTCGCCTGGCGGGATGAAGTCGAGTATGCAATTCCTGCTGAGGTGGTCGCAAGCGTCGACCGGGCCAACCGCACCGCGCGCGGCGAGACACTCGCCCTATCGGGGACGCCCTCGTGAGCGCGTTCGACCCGGCCGTCGGCCGGGACGGGCCGAACCAGGTCGAGCGCGCCCAGGGCTCGCTGGATATCCAGCACAGCACGAAGCATGCGGCTGGTGTGGCGGCGTCGAAGCGTATCATCGCAGGCTACGGCTTCTGGATTTTCCTGCTAAGCGACATCGTCATGTTCTCTGCATTCTTCGCGAGCTACGCCGTGCTGGTTGACGCGACGGCCGGCGGACCGAGTGGACGCGGCCTGTTCGACCTCGGCAATGTCGGTATCGAGACGGCCTGCCTTCTCCTGTCAAGCTTCACTTGCGGCCTCGCCGCCATCGGCGCCCGGAAGCGCAACGGATTCTGGTTCTATGGCGCGATGGCCGCAACCTTCATATTGGGGGCTGCATTCCTTTGCATTGAAATCCGCGAGTTCATGAGCATGATTGCGCTCGGGGCAGGCCCAACGCGGAGCGCATTCCTGTCGGCCTTCTTTACGCTGGTTGGCTGCCATGGCCTGCATGTGGCTATAGGCTTGTTATGGCTGCTTACGATGATGGCGCAGGTGTTCGCCAAGGGCTATCGGGCCGACATTCTGCGGCGACTGCTTTGCTTCAGCCTGTTCTGGCATGCCCTCGATATCATCTGGGTCGGATTGTTCACAATGGTGTATCTGATGGGAGTCACGCAATGAGACACGGCGATCAGGACGAAAACTCACACTACGTCGACACCGCGCCTGGTGACGATAGCCTCGACGGATACGAGGCGGCCGAAGAAATCAGGACTTACCTGATCGGGCTAGTGCTCGCGACGCTGCTCACCTTGGCGTCTTTCTTAATAGCTCGCACCGCGCTGGTTTGGGAACCGAGCATTCCTGTCGCGTTGGCCGTCCTCGCGATCGCCCAGATGGGCGTTCACCTCGTCTTTTTCCTCCACATCACCACTGGCCCCGACAACGTCAACAACGTCTTGGCGCTTGCCTTTGGTGTGTTGATCGTTCTCCTAGTCATCGTCGGATCGCTCTGGATTATGGCACATATGAACCGCAATATGCTGTCCATCGATCAGATCATGCAGATGCAAAGTTGACCCAAGGCGAGGCGGACGCGATCTATCGCGGCAGAGGTGCCCGTGCGCGTAGATTCAAACCTCAGTCAATGCGTAGCACATTTTCCTTTGTTTCGTGGCGCAACCAGTGGAGCAGATACGCTTTCACAATCGCCGGCGTTGCCGCGTCCACAATCCACAGCTTGCAGCCTCGGCTGCCACGAATGGCTCTTTCTCAGGTCGGATGCCTCATGATGATGGCCGGGTCGGGCGCCTCAACGTTGCAACGAAGTTCGAATTCGACGTCAGGCGATTCAACGCGGTCACCACCATCACCGTCCTCGGCATGATATCACGGGTTCGGATGGCCCGTGACTGAGATCGTGTGACGCCATCTTTTCTCCGCCCACTCAAATCTGGTGCCGTCAACGCAAAGGCAGTGGGGCAGAACGGCGATCTTGCGCGCGACCGCCACTTTCGCTTCCTCATGCCGATCCGCGCTGACGATCAATCGCATGGTCTCTTCGCTGCTACTCAGGGTTTGCCCGGCCGCTTTCTGTTCTCTGAGCTAAAGTTCCCTATCCCTTTGGATTGTCAGAGCTGATCCAGAAGTTGACATGCTGCGATAAGATCTCGTGTTCCAAATCCTTCAGTACATCGCTGGTAAACACTTCCCAGCAGCGATCTGGCCTCCTGATTTCTACCCAACTCCCTCCAAATTTTGGCAAGAGGAATTGCTGCCTTTAGTTCCCAACTG
Source organism: Hyphomicrobiales bacterium (assembly GCA_900472295.1). Lineage (GTDB taxonomy): Bacteria > Pseudomonadota > Alphaproteobacteria > Rhizobiales > Rhizobiaceae > Mesorhizobium. Next base: position 127,043 of record UCIA01000024.1, read on the forward strand.
AACGCGGATTGCTCTCGCGCGCAAGAAATTGAACTTAGAAGAAATTGCTCGGCAGAATCAAAGTCTGGCTTTGGCATCATCAACTCGATCTCGCCTTGAGTTCGAAGCAACTCTGGACGCCAGCATTGTTCGTTAACCAAATCGGCGCGTGACATAGCTACTTCAAGCACTTGCCACGCTTCTTCGCCTCGTGCTGAGGTTGCCAACGCCTTTGCTAATACGCAGGATGTTGAAGAAGCTATGATGCTATAGCGGCTGGAAAGCATGGTTGAGTAGCCTTGCTGGATCATCTCCAACCCCGTCGGATCGTTCCCATTTACAAGCAGGAGTTCGCCCTTCTGTGTACGGGCGATGGCCTGAAAGGCAGGGAGAGAATACTTGGATGCATGCGATAGCGCGCTCTCAATTGGCTCGGACGCCATCGTATATGCGCCGCACCAAAAGAAGACGGGGATCGTCCAGACTAAGGCAAAGCAGTAGGACGCATGATGGCTGTAGGCGCGCATGTGTTCTATTGTCTCATGGGCGGATTCGAGAGCTTGATCGGGAAAACCTCGCAGCCACAGGGATCGCGTAATGGCAAACCGCGCACGCGCTTCGCTGGCTAGGTCCAATTTCAAAGACGAGGCGGGAAACGCTTGTAACCGGAAACCATTCTTGCAATGACGCAGCGCAGCGGCCTGATTGCCAGTCGCGTGATATGAGGCGCCAAGCAACCACTCTGAAAGAATTTTTTCAGCCGGATCGCCCGTTCGCTGAGCGATTGCGGCGCCTTCCTTCGCTGTAGCAATCGCGCCTTCGAAATCACCATTGCGAACGAGATAGACATTAAAATCGGCGAGCAGATCGAATTGACGACGTTCGTCGCGTAGAATATTTGACAGATGCAATGCTCGTTTGAACGCGTCTTTGACCTCGTTGACGCTTCCAGGAGCGTAGAGCGCCGATCGCGCCAGTGCGTAATACAATTGTAGCTCTAGTAAGGTCCCACGGTCGCTTTCAGGTAGCCCAGATATAGCTTGACGGCACCATCTCTGGCATTCTGCAAATTGGGAAATTTCAAGTAATATTAACACGGCATTGGCGGCGAGTTCGCGTCCGATGGCCGGATTGCCCCGATCAGAAAAACTCCACTCAAGCGCCTTACGGATATTGCCGAGATGAGGGGTGTATTTTGCCGCCTCCCTGCCATCAAAACCTTGTCCTAGAAACCTCGATTTGAGGAAATTGTCGAAGTAGAGAGCGTGGCGCTCGGCTATTGCCCTTTCCTCGTTGCCAACCTTGAGCTTGGCAGAGGAGTATGCGCGCGTCGTATCCAGAAGTCGGTAGTAAACAAAGCCGCCAACCGACGAGATTGAAATAAGAGATTTGTCGGCTAAGCTTGCGACGGTGGTCGCTAGTTTCTGTCTGTCGTTGCCTACAACACCCGCAACCGCATAGGCTGCCTCGAGCGGGAATTGACCGATAAAAATCGAGAGTGTGCAGAGCGTCTCTTGCTCGCTTGTTGACAAGAGGTTGAAACTCCAGTCAAGCATCGCCTGCAGCGTTTGGTGCCTCGATGTGGCGCTGCGCCGACCTTGCAATTGTAATGGAACCGCCTCATTGAGGAGACCGGCTACTCCTCTGAGGCCATACGTTCCTGCTCGGCTTGCAGCAATCTCAATCGCCAGCGGAATCCCATCAAGCCGTCGGCAGATGTCAGCTACAATGGGGGCATCGCCGTCCTGAAGGCCGTTCAAATACCCGCCGTCAGCAGCCTTTTCCATGAAAAGTTGCACCGCCGGCGAAGCGAGAGCAGAAGCCGCAGACGGCGAAGCGTCAAGCGGCCAAGCAAGCGACGGGAGCAAGTGTACGTTCTCCAACTCGACTCGAAGTGCCTCTCTGCTCGTAGTCAAAATGTGAATGGACGGCCCCCCAGCGACTATACGTTTTGTCAGCGGCGCAATTGTGTCGATAACATGCTCGCAACTATCCAGAATGAGCATGCCACGCTTGTCCGCTAGAAACGCCGGTATCGCGTGATCTGGTACAAAGCCTTGCACAGAACATCCAACAGCGGCGGCAACCGCGCTCGCAGCGTCGGCTTCGTCGGCCAGGGAACCAAGATCGACAAAGAAAACATTTTCATTTCCAAAGTCAGACGCAAGCGCGTGCGCAACAGCTATCGCGACAGTGGTCTTCCCGATGCCGCCCGGGCCTACAACACTTACCAGGCGGTTTGTCTGCACCTGCGCGATCAACTCTGTCAACGTTTCGGCGCGGCCAGCAATTGATTGCAACGGTGCAGGCAAGTTCTTTGGTTGCTGCAATCCGGGTTCACTATAGATAGAGCTGGTGCCGCTATGGGGTGAGCGCATCAACGGTGCAACGAACGCGTATCCGCGACCGGGAACGGTAATAAGGTACCGATTTTCGTCTCTACCATCACCGAGGACTCCACGAAGGGCGGCGATGTGGACGCGCAGATTGGCCTCTTCGACCGTCACATCCGGCCAAACAATTTCCATCAATTTGCGCCCGCTCACGATCTCCGCGGGCCGATCGGTTAATGCGATCAGAATGTCAAGCGCTCGCCCACCAATTGGGATTGGCTCGCCATCTCTCGTAAGCAATCGTTTGATTGGTGTCAGCACGAAGCGGCCGAAGGCAACTGATGAGGTGCCAGGTTCGCTGTTGTTTCCCATGATCGAAGCCCTTGGCCTAGCCGGAGCTTGTCCTGTGCTTATCCCAATTCGCTATAAGATCGATCGACGGTAAGTCAAGGCGTTCGGGTGCGGTGGCAGACTGCCTTGTTCACTATTGATCGGCACTTGTGCCGTCCAGCTTGGTGTTGCCAAAACAATATTGTCCGCTCGCGACGAAAGGAGCAACCTGGCTTTCAAACGTGTTGTCAGGCCGCGCCTTGAAGGACGGAGGTTCAAGCTTAACCATCACCGATTACGTGTGAGCAGTTCATCCTACACGGCCCAGTCGACTAGCGACCGTCAGGAGCCATGGCGGCCGACAGCAACGGGCAACGATCAAAGGTCTGCCTAACCGCGAGGCGAATCGCCGGGACGCAGAATTCGAACAGGCGCTTGCCGTCCTGTCGCTCTGCCAGCCTGGTCGAGATGCCGGCCACGCCCTCGGATGAACTGTGTGGACGCGCTGAGCCCTTCGTTACAGCGCCGTCAAGCCGGGCGGCACATTCCACCTTCGACCGAGAGATCGCGACCGGAGGGGTTCCGCAGGTGTTCTAACTGGGCCTTACGACCGAATCGGTTCTGCACCGGTTCCGGGAAATTCCGTTGAGTCCCCTGAACCATATCTGCCTCGCCTTCCAACTCGGACTTAACCTTTGCAAATTGTTGCAAGCTCACTAGGCGGCTGCGGTTCACTCGGCAACTTCTGGAGAGACATGCAGGCCGGGCGGGATGCCGGGAACTACCTGTTCGGGCGTTGCTCCCTACGGCTCGGTCCGAACAGGCAGTGCCTCGTAGTCCGCAGCCTGGCTCGTCACGACAGGCAGGCAACCCGGCCGTGAAGGCGGTGGGCCGTAGAAAAGGCTCAAGATACTATCGACGACGTTCGCATAGCCACGCTCAAATAGCGACGAGCGGCTCTCGTCGTTACCTTGCTTTATCGTCACCGTGGCTGTCATGCCTGACACGAGTGGAACCCCGCTCGGCACCTCCTCGATGGCAATGCGGACCGGAACCCGTTGCGCCAGGCGGACCCAGGTATAGATCGGATCGACGTTTGGCAGGCCTTGCGCGCCGGCTGCGGCGTTCGACACGCTTATTCCACGCGTCACAGTCTCGACGCGTCCCACGATGGGCGCGGAATAGCCCATCAATTGCGCCTCAACGCGGTCGTTGACGCAGACCCTGCCCAATTTCGTTTCCTCGAAATAGCCATCGATCCAGAAGCTTTGGGAGTCGATCACGGTGACGTTGCTGTTCCCCGCGAGAGCGAAATCGCCGACCCGCAGAAGTAGATTGGTCACAAAGCCCGTGACTGGACTGGTGATCTTGGTGCGTTTCAGGTCCAGTTCGGCCTTGATTTGCTGCTGCCGCGCGGCTTCGACGGTAGCCTTGGCCACCGCAGCGGCGGCGGCATAGGTCTGCTGTTCCTCTACCGTTGTGCTTAGATTGGTTAGGGCCTGCCGGCGCTTCGATTTGGTTTCCTTCAGCTTGAGGTCGGCAGCGGCCTCAGCCAAGTGCGCTTTGCTGACGTCCAAGGCGACCTGGTAGTCGACCGGATCGATGACGTAAAGGACATCGCCCTGCCGCACATACTGGTTGTCGTTCACATGCAGCTCAACGATCTGACCGGAGACCTGGGGAGCGACGTTCGCGACCTGGACGCGGACGTTGCCGTTGCGTGTCCATGGCCCGAGCACGTAGGTCTGCCACGTGACGATTGCGACCAGGACTGCAATCATGGCAACCACCAGCGTGGCCAGACGCTTGCCAGCCGCAGCCAGGAATCGCAGCAGGGTTCGCGATGGCGCGGCAGATGGCAGGCCTGGCGCAAAGCGATCGTCGCCACGGTCTTCGGGCCCTGAGCTCTCCAACAGCGTCGGCCCGGTAATGGCCCTTGCTGCTTGCGGCGGGATGACATCGCCGCCTGCCTTGGAGGAGTATTCTTCTGGCAACGGCAGTTTCACGTGCGTATCGTGCATCGACTCCTCCCTAGTAAAACAGCGTCAGAAGACCAAAAACGGCGACATACAGACTAAGCTCAGCGACCTGCGGGCGAATAAAGTACTTCGAGAACCCGACCAGATGCAGGAGAGGACGGAGCAGCAGGACGAGCAGGAGCGCGACGATCGCATCCGAGACGATCGGAGCAACCAGAACGCCGCCAAGGACCAGTTCATCGAACACATGGGTCATGTCTGTTACTCCCTCGCCGAGGAAGGCGTTGCATGAAAGGCCATCGCCGCCACGACCAAAGCTGCGCATGCCGCAGGCGGCGGAACGCCATAGACCTCAGCGCCAGCGTGCAGGCGATAGGCTGCGTCGATCAGCAATTCGGCGTCCCGCCGGAACAGCGCATGGCGTGCCCAGCCCGCTGTTTCGACGAGCGCAGCGTGCTCCAGCCGCTCCAGTTCGTCAGTGCAGCGGCGAAGCGCGGCGGCCTGGTCGAATCTGCACATGGCCTCATCCAGCACCGCCGGATTGCCCCCCGCAAGGCCTGCGATCTGTCCGACCCGAACCGCGGCATAAAAGGCGGCCTCTTCCGAAGCCAAGTCTTTGCGCCATTGCGATTGCGGCCGCTCGAGATCCGTGCGCGCCTCTGCCAGTAGCTGCCGGACCTGTCGCGCGGCTGACATCGGAGGCACTACAAGCTGCAAAGCGAACAGCAGGCCGGTCGCGACGCATACGAATATGCAGGCGACCAAGAAGGTCTCGGGGTTGTAGTTCTGCGGATTGCTTGGCGAAACGAGCGCGATGATGAACACCATGCTCAAGCGACCGATGCTCGACAGGATGGGGTTTGTTAGCGTCATCAGCAGCGCGCAACCGATGATGAAAGGCGCCATGCCGATCGCCAACATCGGAAACCCGGTCGCGCCGTCCAGAACGGCGAATTGCAGGATTCCGGCCAGTACGCAGGCGAACGGAGCAAGCAGAACCGCCAGCTTGGTGAAGGCCACCTGGTCAGGCGCGGTTGCGCCGAGGCCAATCAGGAGCGCCACGAATGCGAGCGCAGCGGTGACCGATGGCCAATCGACCATCTGGAACAGGGTCGATGCCAACACGAAGTAGGTAGCCGCCTTGAAGCCCCCCTCCAAGGCGATGCGACGCGATCGATAGAGTGGCGTTCGCCAGGGCTGCTCCGGAAATCTCCCCGCTTGGAGCCCGTCGAGGTCGCTGCGAGACGCCGCATCCCTTTGGTGGAACTCGGTGGCCAGCAACTCGCGCGCCATCGCGAACAGGACGTCGAGTTGTCGCGGGCGGCCCGTGTCAGCGAGTGGCCGGAGAGTGGCCTCGGCATGCCTTACCGAATTCGAGATGCGACAAGGCAGAGTTGCCAGGGCACGGGCCGCGGAAAATGCCGCGACCAGTTCGACCACAGCCGCCCTGGCCGACGCCGCCCGCGCCTCGCCGCTGCTCGATTCGCTCGCCAGGCTTGCGATGTCGGACCGCAGCTCGGTGACATCGCGCAGCAGAACCGCCGCGGCCGCCGCGGGCATTGCCTGCCCGCGCAACGCGTTCCAGCCGCTGTCCATGACCCGGTCCTGAAGCGACTTCAATTTTGCGAAAACCTTGGGATGGTGGTCGGGCGCGCCTAGAATGTCGTTGATGAAGGTGATCGCCAGAACGCCGATAACGATTGCCGAGCCGCGCGCGATTCCTGCGTCAAACACTTGTTCCGGAGCATCGATCTGCTCGATCGCGACAATCGCGACAGTCGTAACCCCGAGCGATGCGGCATAGGCACGGTTCCCGTCCAGGGTTCCGACCACGAAGACGCACAGTCCGATCCAAGCGGCGAACACCCAAAGCATGATGACACCGCTTTGCGCAAAAACGCCGACGATGACGAACGATGCGGCCACACTGAGCCCGGTAGCAAGAAGACGGAAGACCGCCTTGTTTAGCCCTTGGCCGCGGGTTGGCAGCGCCAGGATCGCCACCGTGATTGCAGCCGAGGATGGGGCGTCCAACTCAAGCCAGAAGCTGACATAAAGCGCGAGGATGACCGCGAGCCAGATCCGGATTGCGTATGCCCAGGACGGTCCGGGAAATCCCGCAAAAGTGAACGGCCGCAGAGTAGCTGCGATGCTTGGCGTATCCTCCTCCGTCATTGCAAGCCTTCGCGGAGGTTGGTCCTCGGAACCGGAAGGTTCGGCCCGGAACAAGGCATCCCGAACAGGACCTCCCCGCCAACCCAAGAGGACGCGATCGGGTGCATGCCTTCGCCCTGCAAATCACGGTTCTCCGGTGCCACCGAACGTGGCGTCAACTGGAAAGTCATCTGTAGTATATTGGGAACCGAGTGGTTCTTGAGCATCGTCATGTTTCTCCGCGAATGGCGACTCAGGACCACTTCCAATCCTTCGAGTTCACGATCGGCCCGACCTGCGGTAGCGGCGAGTCCGTCAGCGCGGATCGTTGCGGGCGGCGTAGTGAGCAATCCATGCCTGCACACCCTGCAATGTTTGGAAGTCGTCCAAGGATCGCGCCGGGATGTCAGGATAGTCGGCCGCGGCCATTCGGCTCAAAGCAGTACCAGGACCTAGCTCAAGAAATGCGTTTGCTCCGCTTTCGACACATGCCTGAAGGCAATCGGCCCAACGGACGGTTTGGGATATCTGCGCCGCCAGTTTGCCGAGGCCCTGATAGAAATCGATAACCGGCGTGCCATCGATGCCACTGAGCAGCCGTACATGCGGGGGAGATGCGGCCGCCGGGGTAACGCGAACAAGCTTTTCGCAAAAAACGGCAGAGGCCTTCGCAAGGCGTGGTGTATGGGACGCAACCTCGACTGGCAGAACGATCACGCGCAAGGCGTTCATCGCCCGCGCCTCGATCGCCATGGCGTGTAGTGCGTTGTGGCTTCCGCCCAGCATAAAGGCGTCGGCCGGATTGATAATGGCAATCGCGGCCTCGTGCCGTTCGCACAACCCGTCGATCGCTTTCCGCGACAGACCGCGAACGAACAGAAGCCCGTCGCCGGGCTGCGATACGGCATCCATCGCCTCGGCCCGGAAAGCGGCGAGGCCCAGTGTTTGAATCGCATCTAACCGGCCGGCGACACCCCAGGCGGCCAGTTCGCCGACGCTGTAGCCTGCGACGACGATCCGATCCGGTATCGCGCCGTTTAGCAAGGCCGCGGCCGCCAATGGCTGCAGCGTGCAGAGGATCTGACCGACGCGGTCGTGATGAAACGCCTCCGCGCCATCGGTTCGCACGATCTCGCGGGGATCGCGACCACCTAGCAGAGCCGTCGCTTGTTGGAACAAAGCGCCAGCCCGAGGTGCATCGCCCGTCAACGCGAACATACCTGAATGCTGTCTGCCTTGACCCGAACAAAGGATAGCTAGGCTCATGAACGCCACTCAGGCCGGAAACAGCAAGCCGATGGCGGTTGCCATGGTCACGACGCTGAGGATCGTGCTGGCAGTCACCATTGATCCCGCTGCGCCGGGGTCCATGCGGTAGTTCACTGCGAACAGGATCCCGAAGAAACCCGACGGCAACGCCGCCAGCAGAACCGCAATCCTGGCTGTCTCGGCGGGTATCGGCAAGCTGAACGTGATCGCCGCCGCCAGTAGCGGCCTGGCGATGTTAGCAACCGCAGTGGCGCCGACGATCTTCCAGTCCAGCCGGAACGCCTGCGACGAGAGAATAAGGCCGGTCAGAAATAGGGCGACGCCCGGCGCGGCGTGTCCGATCAGCAGCAGGCAGGCATCGATCACGGCACCAGTTTTCAACCCCGACAGCGACACCAGGATGCCCAACGCAGGCGCGAGGACCACGGGCTTGGTAAGCGCATGCCGGATGGAGCACAGGACACGTTTAGTCGCCGTCTCTGCTCCGTCCGGTTTCAGGCCGAGGCTCATCTCGACGATGATGAGCGAAAGCGGGCTGACAAGGATCGAGCCACTTGCCAGCGCTATGGCGAGCGGCACAGCGCCGCTTGGCCCGACGACAGCGGACATGATGGGCAGCCCGACGCCTGCGAGATTCGGGAAGGCTAGCGTCAGCGCCTGAAGGGACGCGTCGGCGGGACTATCCTTCAAGATGATCTTCGCACCAAAATACCAGGCGAAAAACACGCCGAGCATTACGGCGCCGAGAATGAGGAATAGTGGCGCTTGAGCCACCATCTCGCTGCGCGAGGCGGAGGCGGTCGCGGCGAACAGCGATGCCGGCAGGGCAAAGTTCATGATCAGAGCGTTGAGGCTGTCGACCTTGTGATTGTCAACAATCCGGTGCCGCCCGGCGCCATAACCGAGCAGCAGGACGAAGAAGATGGGAGAAAGCGCCAGTAAGATCGCGTTCGACATCACGTTCGTTCCGCTTCGCAGGCGCTGACGAAAAGGCTCATGGCGAGGATATCCGCCGAGCCGCCGGGACTCAGCCGACGGGCGACGAAGCCTTCATGCACGGCGCACGCTCGGGCGCGCCAATCGGGCTTGGCAACACCACCGTGGCGAATGAATTGCCGGGCTTTGTGGCGGGCGAACCGAAGACCGTCCGTTCCTCCGCGGTGCAGGAGATTGGTGTCCTCGAGGGAAGCGATCAGGGCGAAGCAAGCCTCGACCCTCTGGGCCTCTTCGTCATCAGGCGCCGCGAGTGCTCCCTTCCGCAGTGCCGGCAGCCCAATTTCATAGAGACTTGGAAAGCCAAGCGACGCCTCCATCCGCGCCCCACCCGAACCGTAGCGGCGACGCGCCCGCTCGCCGTGGCTGTGAAGCAGGACAGGGCCGTTGACGATGTCACGCCCCCATCGCGACGCAACGACCGCGCCCAGTGAAAGAGCTCCGTCAGCTAGTCCGACAGTTCTTGCGCCGAAAGCCGCGCATAGGAGGCCAAGCCCGAATATGGCACCACGATGCGTGTTGATCCCCGACGTCGCATCCATCATAGCTGCCTCGGCATCGAGGCCGATGATCCTTAGGCGATCCATATCCCATGCCTCTGCTCCAGCATTCGCCAGGGAAGCAAAATATGGCTCGATCGCCCGTGCACTGGCGCGGAACATGTCGGCGTCCATATCGTCGTGGCTGCCGCTGTCGATGTGGCTGACCAAGCCCGGCTTGGGCCAAGTTTCCAGCTCCAGCACCAAGCTGCGCGCGGCGAGTGCGGCGATGACCTCGCCATTGTGCAGGACAATCTGCTGCGGGCGCAGACCATCGAACTTAGGAGCCGAAAGCGCGGTCGCGGTCCTCATGTAGGAATCCTCCCGGAAATGAACTGGTCCGCGCTGAACAGGGTGATCCCGACAATGGTCTTGACCAGCACGTCCCGCCCGCCGGCGTGAAGCTCCCGCCAATTGACGGCGGAGGCGCCACGGATCAACTCACCGTCAAGCCGCATCGGCGCGCTGGCTTCGATGCGCTCCACGGCTTCTGTAAGGCGGCACAGCTGCGTATCGCGGCGGACATACATCGCGAAATCGAGATCCGAGCTATCTGTCAGATAGTCCAGGCCGGTGATCACCTGCCACGCTAGGCTGCCAAAGACCCTGGCTTCAACTCCCTGTCCCGATGCGAGCTGGCCAAGACGCAGCAGCGTTGTTCGCCACGACGGTGGCGCCGCACGGACGGTGGAGGCCAGGTTCGGCGACGGCGCCACTGCGACGACATCTGCGGGTCTTACCACGACTGCGAGCCGCTTCTTGCCGGCGAAAGGCGGAAGCGGCAGGCCAAGTGGCACACCACGCCCTTCTCCTGCGTTGGCACGACGCCCGACCATTGGCCACCCCCGATCGACCCAGCTCGCAACGATGGGATCTGTGGCCAGTTCAACGCGCGTCCCTACCAAGGCTTTCCATGCGAGCGGGCTAACGTAGACGAGATCGTGGCGGTTCATCGCAGTTCACCGAGATTGGAGGCCGAGGCCGCGGACGCGCTCGGCGATCTCGTAGGCTTTTGGCCGCCCGCCACGCTGCTTGCCAAGCAGACCTCGGCCGTCGTCGATATCAGGTAAACTTGCCAGGAGGGTTTCCAGTTGGTCTACGAGCGGAACCCCAGCGTCCCAGATGACGTGGACCGCGCCGGTCTGAGCGAGATTCTCCAAGCCGGGGGCAAAGACAGGCGTCGACTTGGCCTTCTCTTCCAGTACCTCAAGTGAAAGCTTCGTGACCTTGGACATCGACGGCAGGTCCATCACCACGGGCGTGGCACCGGGCAGTCCGACCAACACCCGAGTGGCAAGCGCCGTTGAAAGAAATGCTCCAGCGGCGGTGTGACCATAGAGAAGGCCGATCGTAGGCCGGCCGTGACTGTCGGCGTAGATGAGGCACTTGCCTAGATGGGCCAGGAATTCGTTCAGGCCCAAAAGCTCGTCGCGCTTGCTCATGCGCTGGCTATCGCTGTCCACGACGACGAGAATAGGCCCGCTGTCACGCGCGATCGAACGCAGGACGTGGGCGGACAGAATGATGGCATCATCGACCCCAAGGGGTAGCCGGTCGGCGACACCCACCACCAATGCAAGCCCGCCAGAGCGCAGGGAGCCTGATCCGTACACCACCCCCTCGTCGTTCTTCACGTCATGGCCTGCTGGAAACATCGAGGCAAGAATCTCATCGAGTGTCATGGCTGATCCTCCGAACATGGTCGGCGACAGCAATGAATTGATTGACCGGCAAGGCAGGGACGGCTCCGGCGTCGGCAACACCTTCCGCGGTCCAGATATCGACAGCGTCGGCGCAACTGCCAAAGTCCCGCAGCCGTGCCTCGAGCCGGACCTGCTCGTTCGTGAGCGTACTGAGTTCAAAGCCACCCACCTGCTCCAGTAGCACCAGCGCTGCATCGCGAAATGCCTGAATGGTATCGTCGACGAAGGCATCCGCGGCACCGAGCAGGCGGCGGTGCTTTCCACCCATCGTGCGCCAAACAAGTGCCCGATCGCGCGAATCGAATTCCTCGACGCCGCGATTGGTTTCGATGACCTCCGGACCCGATACCGCGATGCGGCCCTGCTCGGACACGGCCAACGCGGAACAGCAGCCGGCGATCAATCCGCCACCCCCATAGCAGCCGGCGCGGCCGCCGATCAGCCCGATCACCTTTGCGCCAGCGCTACGCGCTTCAATGACAGCACGCATGATCTCGGCAATGGCGAGTTCGCCGGCGTTGGCTTCCTGCAACCTCACCCCGCCTGTATCGAACAGGATCAGCACCGGCATAGAGCCAATGTCGCGCGCGGCGCGCAGCAAACCAGTCAGTTTGGCGCCATGCACCTCGCCAAAGGCTCCGCCCATGAAGCTGCCCTCCTGCGCGGCGATCAGCACGCTGGAGCCGCCAAGGCTACCGTGTCCGACCAGGATGCCATCGTCGAACTGTTCAGGCAGATCGAAAACCTTCAGGTGCGGGCTCACTTCTCGCTTCTCCGGACCGACGAACTCCATGAAGCTTTCTGGATCGAGCAGTAGGCGGACTCGTGTCCGGGCCGAAGCTTCGTACCAGCTTGTAAGGGCGGCGGGCGCTATCGCGGCCTGCATTGAGGTGGTGCTCATTGCTCTACCTCCATCAGGCGAACTGCTTGGGCTAGGCGAAGGGACACCGTGTCTGGTCGCGCGCCGCCATCATTGATCGAAAACTTGAGACCGCCGGGCGAATAGCGATCGACGAAATCCGCGACAACGGCGTTCCAGACAGCACCAAATCCTTCGGCGGTCGTACGGATCTCGACGAGGCATTCGCGCTCGGGCACAACGCGCTCCACCAGCACTTCGAGATTGCCCGAAGCCACCACGCCTACAATCGCCATTTTCCTCGCGCCCCCGGCAGGCTGGCGGGCGTCATGACGTAAGCTGAAATCTTCCATCGGGATGCTCCAGTCACCAGTTGCGAAATTTCGAAGGCGGTTCGTAGAGGCCGCCCGACCAGTGCACGATATCCTTGATGGATCGGGCCGCGAGGATGCTCCGGTCGGCGTCGAGCGGATTGATGCCGAGATCTTCCGGTCTGCGAATGACGCCGCGCTCGCGTAGACGCTGGACCTGCCCGAGGTCGCGGCCTCGTCCGACATCGGTATAGCCAGCGATCCCGCGTATTGCTTGCTCGCGCTCGTCCGAACTGCGGCAGAGCAGCAGATTGGCAATACCTTCTTCGGTAACGATATGGGTGACGTCGTCGCCGTAGATCATCACCGGCGCCAGATCGAGATTCAGCTTTTCTGCCAGTTCAAGTGCGTCGAGCTTCTCGACGAACAGCGGCACGTTCTTGTCGCCGAACGTCTCTCCGATCTGCACAACCAGCTTGCGACCACGCCGCAATAGCACGTGCCCATCAGGATCTGCTTCTTGTCCTGCCTTAAGCCAGGGTTCGCTCGGATGCCGGCGACCTCGTGCATCCGCCCCCATATTCGGCGCGCCGCCAAAGCCGGCGATGCGCGACGTGGTGACGGTCGAGGAGTTTCCCTGCAGGTCAATCTGCAGCGTCGAGCCGATGAACATGTCGCAGGCGTACAGACCAGCAGTCTGGCAGTAGGCGCGGTTCGAGCGAAGAGAGCCGTCCGCACCGGTAAAATAGATGTCAGAACGGGCTCGGATATAGTTTTCCATGCCCACTTCGGAACCGAAGGAGTGGATTTGCTTGACCCAGCCGGATTCTATCGCCGGAATCAGCGCCGGATGAGGGTTCAGAGCGAAGTGGGTTGCCACCTTGCCCTTTAGGCCAAGCTTCTCGCCATAAGTCGGCAGCAGCAGTTCGATCGCGGCAGTGCTGAAGCCGATTCCGTGGTTTAGGCGCTGGACGCCGTAGGGTCCATAAATCCCCTTGATCGCCAGCATGGCGGTCAGGATTTGCCCTTCGGTGATGGCGGCGGGGTCGCGCGTGAACAGCGGTTCGACAAAGAAGCGCTTGTCAGCCTCAACGATGAAATGCACCCGATCGGCCGGGATGTCGACGCGTGGAACTTTGTCGACGATCTGATTGACCTGGGCGACTACAACGCCGTCCTTGAACGCTGTAGCCTCGACGACGGTCGGCGTGTCCTCGGTATTAGGTCCGGTATAGAGATTGCCGTCCCGGTCCGCACTGACCGCGGCGACCAGGGCAACGTTCGGCGTCAAGTCGATGAAATAGCGCGCGAAGAGCTCGAGATAGGTATGTACTGCTCCAAGCTCGATCTTGCCGCCGAACAGCATCGTCGCGATGCGCGCCGACTGTGGACCGGAATAGGCGAAGTCCAGCTTCTTCGCCACGCCACGCTCGAATACATCGAGATGCTCAGGAAGAACGACCCCCGACTGCACCATATGCAGATTATTCACTTTCGCGACGTCGACTGACAGCAGGGCTGCCGACAGCAGGTCGGCCTGCTTCTGGTTATCACCCTCTAGGCAGACCCGGTCGCCTGGCCGAACGATTGCTTCAAGAAGCCGTGTCGCGTCACGAGCTTCGACAATCTTTCCTTTTGCCACCGCCGAACCGGCTTGAACGCGCGCGTCGCGCGCTTCTCTTTCAAGTTGCCAAGTCGCCATAACCTTCTCCCGAATTTCGTTGGAGCGCATCGGCCGCGGATGGATCGATGGTGCTGGTCAACGCGCTCTGGTCTGATCTGGACTGGACGGCCGCAGAAGTCGCTGAAGGCCAATGACTGTCCGTCGCGCATACCGAAACCCCGTCGTCTGATTAATAAGAAGGAGCGTCGCCGAGCCGCTGATTGCGACGCCCTGCTCCATCAGCACTTGGCCATCGCGCGCAGCCCCAGCCTCCTGCCGCGGCGTGCTAGGCTGGATCGTCTTCCTGGATGCCATGGAAAGGTGACCACCTTTTGGAGCAAAGAGCCCGAGAGTTGCACTCAAACGAGGGAGGGTCTTTCCAAAACGCCGCGCCGATTCAAGCTTTACCCGTCTTCAAGGCATAGCTACCGGCTTTGCGCGCTGCTGAACGGTGCCAAGGCCGCTGCAGATATTCAAGAGGCTTCCGATTCGGCCGGAGGGACCTCCGGTGTTCATCGCAGAGGTCGTTTGGCGGGCCACCAATTCCAAGCGATCTTGGGCGACATTTACGCTACTGAGCGTCGCCGATAGCAGAAGAGTGCTTCTTCGATAGTGGGTCTAGCGGTCTACCGAATCGAACCCCCATCGATGCCTAAAATCAAGGTTGCACCACGGCGGATCCAGACACCCCCACCTCCTTCAGAAGCGCGCGCGCATCTCAACGGGAGTCGCAAGACAGAAAGTTCGAAAAGCTTCCAGAAACCCCAGCCACTAAATACGCAATAAAATCAAAGAGTTGGAGACTTAAAGGAATCTCGATAGCCGAGTTTTTCTGCTGCGAAGTTCTGCAACAGATCCCGCGCATTCCCGCGCTTTTCGTCGTGTTGCCATTTGGTCCGTGCAACGGATATGCAACAGAGAGAAAAGCCGGTGTGAGCCATTTCCGGAGCCAGTTCTCTAAATGTGACCGCCGGGAACCTTCCCTAGTCGGACAGGTTGAGGCTTGGTGACATTTGTTTATCCCTCAACAGCAATATCGGTCTCGCAATCCTAATTCGCCGGCACACCTCAAAAACAAAACACCCGCGCGGACGTATAACCGTAAACCCTTCGCGTATGGCGGCAATACCCTCGTATGATTGAGGAATAGCATCGCTGTGGTACTTTTCCATCTGTCGGCCATCTATTCCTCCCAAGCGATGGCGCGAACCAAGCTCACACCCCACGCGAGCTTGAAATCAACCCGCTGCCTTCTCCCCCAGGCAGCGGGTTTTACATGTCAGGAAGAAAAGGCCCGCGCGAAGCGGCCTTTTCACTTGATCCGGCTGGTAGGTCCAGGCGCGTACACGTAGATCGTAAGGAGTAAGCCAGCAGGCAGTCGCTCCAGTCACGATGGTCATCATCCATTGGCACCAAGCTATCACCCAAGATCATGCGATCCCTGCACGGATCCACATTCATAAACGAGCGCACGCCGTAAATCTCGCAGCCCTTGCGCATCTTAACCCGCCCATCACTAGCGACGGCAGCGACTGGTCTTTGTGAGTTACGAACTCACCTAGCTTGAAGCGCCAAGTCTGACCGCTTCGCCGGTCGTTGGCCACGAGCATATCCAAGTCCAATGCACTATCGTTCATTGTTATTGCCCCTTCACGCCGGAATGGCGTGGGAGAAATTAATCGGATCCCGCTCGGGGCGTCCATAGTTCAGACGGAATATTTCTTAATGGCGAAAACACATTATTTCTGGAGACAGACTAGGCGTTGCACAGTTTATGCTATACATATTATGCGAAAACGCCTAGTTAGTGATCGTTTACTAGGCGAAAGCGCCTAACCATTGATAGCACCTCTCCAAAGAGAGGTAGGCCGCGGTTGGCATGTGGGAGGTTGCACGAATAAGGGCGTCCAAATAGACAGGTTCCACAAACAGGGAACGCTTATGACCGACGAACACAACCATTCAGCCGAACTAGCCGAACTCACCGCGGGGATAGTCCGGCGTACGTAACCAACAATCCAGTCCCCGTCGGAAGCTTGCCCGACCTGATTGCATCAGTGCACGCTTCATTGTCAGTTTTGGGCGACAAAATAGCGCCGCCTGGGAAAGAGCTTATTCCCGCTGTAAATCCAAAAAAGTCAGTCTTCCCGGATCACATCGTCAGCCTTGAGGACGGTCGGAAATTCAAGTCGATGAAACGCCACCTTGCTCTACGTGGCATGACACCAGATGAATACCGCACGAAATGCGGATTGCCGCACGACTATCCTATGGTCGCACCGAGCTACTCCGACCGCCGCTCCGCTTTGGCGAAAGCCTCAGGTCTAGGAAAGGCCGCGCCGGTTAAGGTGCCAGCTAAGCGGGGTGGCGGTGTAGCGGCGGAAAAGAACCCGCACCCCCCAGAGCACCATGAGGGCCGTGTCGATAATGGCACGACCCAAGATCCAAAGCCCTTGCGGATC
>UCIA01000015.1 GCA_900472295.1 Hyphomicrobiales bacterium
TGTCCGGCAGGACAGAGGGGGGTGCAGCGCTGACTTAAAGTCATTCAAACACGCAGCGCGGAAAATAGAACGACACCACCCAGTTCGGCATGTCGACGATCTCGCTGATGCGCAGGTCGCCGCACACCGAAGCCAACATATAAGCCTCGATCGGATCGATCTTGTAGCGCCCGGCCAACAGATCGACCATCTGCGCGACCGCCTCCTTTGCCCCGGTCATCAGGTCCGGCCCAATGCCGGTCGTCACCTCATAGCCCTTGGCGTCGAGATGGCGCGTCACCGGGCCTGACGTAGTGAAGCGCGGCGTCTTCAGCCTGGCGTCCTTGACCAAATCGAGCTTGAGCACGACGTCCATCGGGCTTTCGATCGCCGTGCCGCACACCTCGCCATCGCCTTGCGCGGCATGCGTGTCGCCCACCGAAAACAGCGCCCCGGCCACTTCGACCGGCAGATAAAGCGTCGTGCCGGCGGCGAGATCGCGAATGTCGAGATTGCCGCCCACGCGCCTTGGCGGCACCACCGAATGATGGCCCATCTCGGCCGGTGCATTGCCGATGGTGCCGGCAAAGGGTTTCAGCGGCACACGCGCGTTCTTGCCGAACAGTGCCTGCTCGAGCGAGGCAGCGTCATACTTCCAGATGTTGAGCGCCGGCTCTTTAAAATCGTCGGCGAGCAGGCCAAAGCCCGGAATGTTCGCCGTCCAGCCGAAGCCGGACGGTTTGAACATCTCGATCGTCACCTTCAGCGCATCACCCGGCTCCGCGCCCTCGACAAAGATCGGCCCGGTCACCGGGTTGACCTTGGCGAAGTCGAGCTTGACGACGTCTGCGACCGTGCTGTCGGCGTTCAGCTGGCCGCCGGCGGCATCCAGGCACTGGAACTCGATGGTCGAGCCGGGCGCCACCCGTTCGGCCGGGGCAAAGGAATTGTCCCAGCCGAAATGGTGATGGCGTCCGTGGATGGTGTAGTCGCAGTTATTGCACATCTTTTACGTACACATTGTCATAGTTGATCGGGATATGGACCGGGTCGACATAGAGGTTGTCGGCGCCGCCCATGCGGGCGGATTTCATGGTGAAGCGCTGCTCGTTGAACACCGGCGCCCAGGGTGCGTCTTCCATCACCTTGTCATAGATGGCGCTCCACATCTTGTCGCGTTCGCCGGCCTTGGCCGGATCGACCACCGAATCCGCCTCGGCCGCCTTGGCGTCGAGATCCTTGTTGCAATACCACGACCAGTTCCAGCCACCGGGCACGGCGCCGGCGCAACCGAGGATCGGGCCGTAGAAATTGGACGGATCCGGGAAGTCGGCGATCCAGGCCATGCCGCCCGACCAGATCATCGGCGCGCCGGCCTTGTCGCCACCGGCGGCGATGACATTGGCCTGCGCCAGCGACTGGATGCTGGCCTTGATGCCGATCGCCGCCAGGTCCTGCTGGATCGCCTGGGCGATGCGCGGGTTGGGATCGGTGTTCATGGCGAACAGTTGCGTGTCGAAGCCATCGGGATGGCCGGCCTCGGCCAGCAGCGCCTTGGCCTTGGCGACGTCATAGGGATAACCCTTGTATTCCTTGTCGTAGCCCGGCATCGATGGCGGCAGCGGCTGGTTGGCCGGCACGGCGCGGCCATTGATGATCTGGATGATGCGCGCCTTGTTGAGCGCCATGTTGACGGCCTGGCGCACCTTCACATTGTCGAACGGCGCCATGGTGGTGTTCATGGTGACGTAGCCGGTGTGGAGCTGGCCGCCTTCGACGACGCGCGCCTTCTGCTCGGGATCGGCCATCACCTCCTGGAATTTTGCCGGCGGAATGCCGTCGCCGGGCACGTCGATCTCGCCCTTCTGCAGGCGCAGCAGCGCCACGATCGGCTCCTGGCCGATCTCGAAGGTGATCTTGTCGAGATGCGGCAGGCCCTTGTGCCAATAATCCGCATTGCGTTCGAAGACGATGCGCTGTCCGAGTGTCCACTCAGCAAGCTTGAAGGCGCCGGTGCCGACCGGATGCTTGCCGAAATCGGCGCCGTATTTCTCGACCTCTTCCTTCGGCACGACATGCGAGAAATTGATGGCCATGACATGCAGGAAGGTGGCGTCGGGGCGGGTCAGCTCGAACTTGACCGTGTAGGGGTCGACGACGATGACACCGGAGAGGCCTTCCGCCTTGCCGGCGGCGACATCGTCATAGCCCTTGATCGAACCGAAGAAGCCCGCACCCGGGCTCTGCGTCTTCGGATTGGTGACGCGGTCGAGCGAGTACTTCACGTCGTCGGCGGTCATCTCGCGGCCATTGTGAAACTTCACGCCGTGGCGCAGCTTGAAGGTGAAGGTCTTGCCGTCGGGCGCGATCTCGTAGCTTTCGGCGAGGTCGGGCTTGAGGTTGGTGGTGCCCGGCTCGTAGTCCATCAGCCCGTCGAACAGGCTCTTGATCATCGACCAATTCTGCCAATCATAGCCGATCGCCGGATCGAGGGTGGCGACATCGTCCTTGTAGGTGATGGTGATGGCGCCGCCCTGCTTGGCGTTGGGATCTACCGCGTCTTCGGCACGGGCGCTCGTCATGCCGAGCATCAGCGCCAAGGCCGATGCCGCGACGGTGGATGCGAGAAACTTTTTCATTTTCTTGTTCCCTTTCTCTGTTGGTTTTTCATTCATCTAAGTTTGATGGGTCATCTGAGTTTAATTCGGGGATCGATGAACGGCGCGATGATGTCGGCGAGCAGATTGCCGAGCACGATGGCGAAGGCAGATACCAGCGTGACGCCCATGATGATCGGGATGTCGACGCGCTGGATCGCCTGCCACGCCAGCTGACCTATGCCGGGCCAGCCGAACACGCTTTCGACGACGACGATGCCGCCCATGAAGATGCCGATGTCGATGCCGATCATGGCGATGACCGGCAGGATGGCGTTGGGCAATGCATGGCGAAAGATGATGGCGCTGCGCGCCAAGCCCTTCGCACGCGCGGTGCGGACATAATCCTGGCGCAACACGTCGATCATCGACGAGCGCATCATGCGCGCATACCAGCCGGCGCCGAGTATGCCCATGGTCAGCGACGGCAGCACCAGATGGCGCCAGGTGCCGTAGCCGCCGATCGGGAACCAGCTGAGCCGCACGGCAAAGACATAGAGCAGCAAAAGGCCAACGACGAATTGCGGCGCCGAGACGCCGACGAAGGAAGCGACCATCAAGGTCTGGTCGGTGGCGCTGCCGCGCTTGATGGCGGCGATCAGGCCCATGGAGAGCCCGATCAGCAGTTCGCACAGGATAGCGCCGACCATCAAAAGCAGGCTGGCCGGCAGCCGCGAGACGATGAGCTCGGTAACTTCGGAGCGCTGGATGTAGGAGCGGCCGAGATCGCCGCTGACGAGCTTCGTCAGGTAGCGCCAGTACTGGACGACAAAAGGCTGGTCGAGGCCGAGCTGCTGGCGGATGTTCTCGACCGTCTGCGGCGTGGCGCTGCGGCCGGCGATCTGCCGCACCGGATCGGCCGGCAGGAGGTAGAGCAGCGCGAAGGTGATCAGCGACACGCCGAGCAATATGAGCAGCGACTGGATCAGCCGGCGGCCGAGATAGGCGATCATGACCGGCCCCCCATTATTCCCGGCCCCTTTGCGTTGGATCGAGGATGTCGCGCAGCGCGTCGCCGATCAGGTTGAAGGCCAGCGCCAGCGCCAGGATCGCCGCGCCCGGAAAGAACACCAGCCAGGGTGCCGCCTGGAAATAGGTCTGGTTCTCGAAGATGATGTTGCCCCACGACGCCGTCGGCGGCTGCACGCCGATGCCGAGGAATGAAAGCGTCGCCTCCAGCAGCACGGTCGTCGAAATGCCGAGCGTGCCCCAGACGATGATGGTCGGCAGCAGATGCGGCAGAATGTGACGAAACAGGATGCGCGGCGCGCCGGCGCCGATGGTGCGCTCGGCATCGATGAACTCGCGCTCGGCGAGCGACGAGGTCTCGGTGTAGATGACGCGAGCCGTCTGCACCCAGTTGACCAGCGCGATGACCATGGCAACGATCCACAGGCTGGGCTGGAACACTGCCGCGAGACAAATGGCAAGCAGCAGGGCCGGAAACGCCATCATCAGATCGGTGAAGCGCATCAGCGCGCTGCCGATCCAGCCACGGAAATAGCCGGCGGTGACGCCGACCAGCGTGCCGATCAACAGCGCCACGCCATTGGCGACGATGCCGATGATCAGCGAGGTGCGGGCGCCATAGAGAATGCGGGTCAGCAGGTCGCGGCCGAGCAGGTCGGTGCCGAGCCAGTACTGGGCGCTCGGCGGCAGCGGCGAGCCTTCGATGGTCAGGCCGTCGAACATCTGCTCGTTGGGATCATAGCCGGTCAGCCATGGCGCCAGCACCGCGCCGGCGACGACGATGGCGACGATCACCAGCCCAAGCAGCGCCAGGCGGCGTTTGACCAGCCGGCGCCACACGCCGGCGCGCGGCTTGGCCGGCATGCGCACCGTTGCCGGGAGATCAGGCGCGATGGGACTGGTCATCGCCGCCTTCCTCATCATCCGTCATCGCCACGATGCGGCGCGCCGCGTCCTCGACGCTGATCTGCCAGCTCATCGCCAGCGAGCGCAGCTGCGCATAGGCGCGCTCGTCATCGCTGCCTTTCGACAAGGCCGTTACCGCACGCACGATGGTCTGGCGCTCGGCGACGCGCTGGCGCAGCGAAGCAATCTCGCCGGCCAAATGTTTGCGAGCCTCGAAACTCTGCCTGGCGATCAAAAGCGCGCTGTAGACGCCGGCATTGCCGACCGGCTTCAGCAATTGCGCATCGGCCTTGTGCGACAGCGCCCATTCGATGCGGCCCGGCGCCTCCGAGCCGATCAGCGCCACCAGCGGCATCGGTGCTTCGCCGGCTTTCCACGGGAATTGCTCGTCGAAACCGAGATCGGCGTCGAAGAAGACGAAATCGGCGGCGAGTGCTTCCGGCGGCAGTTCCGGCCAGCAGTCCAGCGTGATCAGCCCGATGGCCGACAACTGCCTGGTGATCGCCTGCACCGTCGGGTGCGGGCGATGCAGGATGAACGCCCTGGCGCCACCGAGATTGGGGATGCGCGTCCTGGTCACGACACCACCCTCAGGCGCGGACGGCCGAACGTCTTGGCGGGATCGTAACGCGACAGATACGGATCCGGCGCAACCTCGTCCTCGCGGCTGACGACCTCGAAGAAGCCGTCGGCGATGCGGCCGATGATCACCGGGAGCGTCGCATGCTGGGAATGGGCATCGATGGCGATCGGCCCGAGCCGGGTGGAAAAGCGCCGTTCGGCGAAGGCTTTGGAAAACTCCGCTAGGCCGGCATCGGCGTCGCGCGAAAGCACGTCGGCCATCACTTGCACCGAAGCATAGGCCGAGGCCTCGAAGGACGAGGCGAAAGCGGCCGGCCGCGGCGCGAAATACGGCCCGACCGAGAGATGTCCCTTGCCGGTTTCGCCGATCGCCGGCAGTTCACCCTCGGTGAGATTGCAGGAAATGACCGGGCAGTTGTCCGGCCGGAAGGCCTCATCCTCGTCGCCAAGCTCGCGATAGGCCGCCAGGAAGGCATAGGACGAGGTGCCGATCAGATTGTTGAGAATGAAGTTCGGCCGCGTCGCCCGGATTTCGGCGATGAGGCGCGACACGTCGGTCTCGCCGATGCGCAGATAGCGCTCGCCCAACACCTTGCCGCCGGCATCCGCGATCAGGTCGCGCGCCACGCGGTTCATCTCCCAGCCCCAGATGTAGTTCGAGCCCAGCAGAAAACCGTTGGCGCCGAAGCGCGGCACGACATGCGCCATCAGCGGCACCAGATGCTGGTTGGGGCAAGCGTGCATGTAGACGACATGCTCGTTTGCCTCGAAGCCTTCATAGGGGCAGGCATACCAGAGCATGCCGCCGGCCTTCTCCAGCACGGGGATGGTTTCCTTGCGGCTCCACGAGGTGACACAGCCGACGACATGGCGGGCGCTGCTGGTTCTGAAAATATCTTCGCACAGCGTCGCGTAGCGATCCGCATTGCTTTGCGGATCGCGCTCGACCGGCACCAGCTCGATGCCTGAGCTGCGGTCGGCATTGATGTCGGCAATGGCGCGCATGGCGCCGATCCGGCACGCATCGGAGACCAGCTGATAGCTGCCCGAGCGCGAATAGAGGATGCCGATCTCGATACGCCGTTTCAAACAGAACCCCAGAAATGACAATGCCCCGCAGCCTGCACCGGAGGGCGAGGCATACGAGGCATATTTGCCGCCCGGCGATCAAGGCCGGTATTTTGCGCTACCGTATTCGCTGCGGCGGGTCAGTCAAGCGGGAAAGTGGGGAGCGCCTGGCGGCACGATCGTGCAGCGCTCGCCCTATGCTCGCCAGAACGGCTTGGCGATCTCTTCCTCGGCCTCCTGCTTTGTCAGACCGATATCGTCGATCAGATGCGGATTGGCCTCCGACATTTGCCCAAGCGACCAGCGAAAGCGTATCCGCTCGCGCCAGATCTCGACAAGGCCTCGCGGGCTGGCGCGCTCCCGGCGCGGCATAGGCCGCACGGACGTTTGCGGCCGCACCGGGTGATGCGGGGTCGATGCAAAAATATTGGTCATGGCAACCTCCATGGATCTGAGGGTCCGCAGACCCGTTGAAACTGAATGAGGTTGCATTCTGCCGGATGCGGCCGGCACCGTAAT
The DNA here is from genome assembly GCA_900472295.1 of Hyphomicrobiales bacterium. Lineage (GTDB taxonomy): Bacteria > Pseudomonadota > Alphaproteobacteria > Rhizobiales > Rhizobiaceae > Mesorhizobium. The sequence continues at coordinate 6,681 of UCIA01000015.1, forward strand.
TAAGCCCTCCCAAATAGTTCTCAAAAGTTCCAAACCGGTTAGAGCAGGTCACCGTTTATAGAAACGGCGAACTGCTCTAACTCTTTGTTTTGACGCAATTCCGGACGGAAAACCGTTTCACACTTTTCCTGGAATTGCTCTATAGATGCCCCTATGCAGGGAGCGCGCTTTGCCTTCGGTCCGTTCGTGCTTGATCCCGCTGCGGGAACGCTGCTTCGGGACGATGTTCCTGTTGCTGTTGGCTATCGCGGGCTGAGCCTGCTTGCGGCCCTCGTCGCACGGCCCGGCGAAATCCTGGCCAAGACCGAACTGATGGACGCGGCATGGCCGGGCACGGCTGTCGAGGAAGGCAACCTCACCGTCCAGATCGCGCAGCTGCGCAAGCTGCTTGGTCCGCCCGCCGATGGCGGCGAGTGGATAGCAACGGTTCCGCGCGTCGGCTATCGCTTTACGGGGGCCATCGAACAGCTCGCCGATGCGAAGCGCAAATCTTTGCCGCTGCCCGACAAACCGTCGATCGCCGTGCTGCCCTTCGTCAATCTCGGCAACGATCCCGAGCAGGAGGCCTTCGCCGACGGCTTGACCGAAGACCTGATCACCGACCTGTCGAGAAGCCCCGGCCTGTTCGTAATCGCCCGCAACTCGACCTTTGCCTACAAGGACAAGGCGATGGATGTGCGCGAGATCGCGCGCGAGTTGGGCGTTCGCTATTTGCTGGAAGGCAGCGCACGGCGCGCCGCCGGGCGCGTGCGCATCAACGCCCAGCTGGTCGACGCCGTGAGCGGCGAGCACCTGTGGGCGGAACGCTTCGATCGCAGCCTGGAAGATATCTTCGCCGTTCAGGACGAGGTGACGGCCAGGATCGTCGAGGCGCTGCTCGGCCGTCTGCGCACGCCGCTGCCGCGCAACCGGCCGAGAAATCTCGAGGCCTACGATCTGTGCGTGCGGGCGCGCAAGCTGATCGACGATTCACCGCAGATGGCGCAGGAAGCGCATCTGATGCTGACGCGCGCGGTGTCGCTCGATCCCGGTTACGCCGAGCCCTATCGCTGGCTGGCCATGAACCACTGGATGGGATGGGTGCATTCGGGCGGCCCAAGCGAAGCTGACCGCAGCATTGCCCTGGAACTGGCGCGCAAGGCCGTGGCGATCGATCCCAACGATGCCGGCTGCCGCTGGATCCTGGCCTACCTGCTTGCCTATGAGCGCAGCTTCGCCGAGGCGGATGCGGAATTCGCCAGGGCAATCGAACTCGACCCGAACGAGGCCGACACCTGGGCGGCCCTGTCCGACATCGCGGTCCTGGCCGGACGCGTCGAGGAAGGCCTCGAGCATATCGGCAAAGCGTTCCGGCTGAACCCGTTTCCGGCCAGCTGGTACTATCTGGCGCTTGGCCAGGCGCACTATGCGGCGCGCGATTACGAAGCCTCCATCGAGACGTTGCGCAGGGACGAGACCTACCGCACCAGCTCGCGCCGTTTCCTGGCGGCAAGCCTGGCCCAGCTTGGCCGGCTCGACGAGGCGCGCGCCGAGGCCGAACTGTTCCTCGTCGGCAACCCGCATTTCACCATCGGCCACTGGGCCGCGACGGAGCCGTTCCGCGACGACGCCATGCTGGAACATTTCCTTGATGGCTTCCGCAAGGCCGGCTTTCCGGAGTGACACCGGAGGCACGCCTTCGCACGGTTCCCGCCACCTACGCCTCAGAGTGCCCCGTGGCACCACGATCGCGTTCGTGCCGTTCCGTGACCGGAAACGGCGGCAGCCAGGACTCGCGGCGGACGGTCCAGAGCTCGTAGCCCGGCACCAGCTGATCAGGTGCATCCAGTGTTCCCAGATGCACTTCGATTTCGTCTCCGCTGCGCGCGAAAACCGAGGAGCCGCAGCGCGGGCAGAAGAACCGCCCGGCATAGTCGCGCGTTTCGCCCTCGATCGTCACCGCATCCCTAGGAAACACCGCGGCAGCGTAAAACAGCGCCCCATGATGCTTGCGGCAGTCGAGGCAGTGACAAATGCCGACCCGGAGCGGGGCGCCCGACGCAACAACCCTGACATTGCCGCACAGGCAACCGCCGGTGAATCGGTTCATGCAGCGTCTCCCCTGAAATCAAGCAGTCAAATGGGTACAGCCAACGGCACCGTCATGGCAAACGCCGGCGGCAACGCGCCTAGCGGATCGGCGCTTGGCGCCGCTCATCGCCGAGCTATGTCCTCGAAACTGAGGTCGAAGCGCATCAGATATTTGCGCAGCCGGTCGGCGTCGTTGCCGCTGGTCTTTTGCAGCCGTGAGACGGCAAACAGTTTTCGCCCGGCGGCGCTGATCGAATTGCTGTCGCGGCAAATCTCAAGCACCGTTGCCAGCTGCGACCGGTCGAACATGTCGATCCGGCTCTGCCGTTCAGGGCCGAGAACCTCCTGCAGGATGGCATCGCGGTCGTCAGTGGCTCCGGCACGCCAGAGCATGGTCAGACGCTCGATCTCGTCGCGCACCGTGGCCTCGTCGATGCGGCCGAGCGGCGCCAGCGTCGCCATGCGGGTCACCGAGGCCGAGAGGTCGCGGAAATTGGCCCGCCACATCGCCTCCGGCGCGATGGCGAATCTCAGATAGAGGTCGCGCGCCTCCTTGTTGAAAGTGACGTTCTGTCCCTCGCGCTCGCTGAAGCGGCGCAGTTCGAAGTCGAGATTGGGCTCGATGTCTTCCTTGCGGTCGCGCAGCGCCGGCAACTGGAAGGTCCACAGGTTCAATCGTGCGAAAAGATCCTCGCGAAACTTGCCTTCCTTGACGCCGATCGACAGCTCGCGATTGGTGCCGGCGAGAAGCTGGAAGTCCGACACCACGTCCTGGTCGGCGCCGACCGGCAGAAAACGCTTTTCCTCGATGGCCCTGAGACACATGGCCTGCTCGTCAGGACCGAGTTCGCCGATCTCGTCGAGGAACAGCACGCCCTTGTTGGCGGATTTCATCAGCCCGGCGCGTTCGTTCTGGGCGCCGGTGAAGGCGCCCTTGACGTGGCCGAACAGCGTCGACATCGCCTGGTCGCCGCGCAACGTCGCGCAATTGACCTCGATGAAGGCGCCGGAGACCTGGCGTTGTGCTTTCTTGAGTTCATAGATCCGCCGGGCCAGCTGCGACTTGCCCGCACCCGTCGGGCCGGTCAGCAACACCGGCGCGCGCGAGCGGATCGTCACCTTCTCGATCTGGTCGATCATCTGGTTGAAGGCCGGGTTGCGGGTGGCGATGCCTGATTTCAGGAACGAAGTCGCCTCGTCGCGCTCCGCCGTGAAACGGGTGGCGATGGCGTCGTAGCGCGAGAGGTCGAGATCGATGATCGAATGGCTGCCGGAAACGTCGTCGTCGCTGCCCTGCTTGCGTGGCGACAGCTGCAGCAACCGCGCCGGGATGAAATGGGCTTCGGTGAGCAGGAACCAGCAAATCTGCGCGACATGGGTGCCGGTGGTGATGTTGACGAGATAGTCTTCCTTGTCGGGATCGAACGTGTAGGCGCGGGCGAAGTCGCGCAGCCCGGTATAGACCTCTGAGAAATCCCAGGGATCGCGCATGCTGATCAGATGCGACCTGACCTCGGTTGCCGGCGAAACCTGTTCTATGTCGGCGATGATCTGGGTGGCCAGCTGCCGCGACTGAGACCCGTGGATGAGTTCCAGCCGGTCGATGAACAGCCCTTGCTGCTGACACAGCGCGACCGTCGGCCGCCATTTCCTCCAGCGGTCGTCGGTGCGGCCCGCATCGAGCGTCGTTCCCAGGATGCCAATCGCAACGCGTCTTTTCATTCTTATCCTGTGATATAAATTCCGATACTATCAGATCACTATACAGCCACCTATTCGAGAAGCACCAGTAGCGCGCAGTTTTGGATGTGATTTTTATTCTGTAATAAAATCAGTTTCTTATGGAAATTATGCCGGACCTTGGTGCGCTGATCCTTCAAACTGGCACGCCTTCTGCAATGATGCTGGTGTGAAATGAAGGATGAGAACAATGGCGAACAAATCCGTGTTTGCGACGATTGCAGGAAAGCTGCTCCCGCCGGCTGACGCCAGGAATCATGAAGGCATCAGGGCTTATCGCCTGTCGCCTCATCAGGCTCTGGCGCAGCTGGCGGCGACGGGCACGTTCAACGCGACCTTCTATGCCGAGCCGCGCGAGCAGCTCGACGAGGTGTTGAAGCTGGCCTGGCAGGTCGAGCCGGGATTCCTGGCGCGCACCGCCGTCCACGCCTTCGAGCAGGGCTACATGAAGGACATGCCGGCATTGCTGCTGGCGGTTCTGTCCTCGATGCAGGGTGACGAGTTCGACCGTGCTTTCGGGCGCATCGTCCGGAACGGCAAGATGCTGCGCAACTTCGTGCAGGTCATGCGGTCCGGCGCCACCGGCCGCAAGTCGCTCGGCACGCGGCCGAAGCGTCTTGTCCAGGCCTGGCTCGAGCAGGCGGCCGACTTCGAGATCATGCGGGCTGCGGTCGGCAATGATCCGTCGCTGGCCGATGTCATCAAGATGGTTCACCCGAAGCCGAAATCGGCCACGCGTGAAGCGCTTTATGGCTACCTGATCGGCAAGCCGCATGACGCTTCGGTGTTGCCGGACGTGGTGAAGGCATTCGAGGCCTTCAAGCGCGATCCGTCGCTGCCGGTGCCGGAAGTGCCGTTCCAGATGCTGACCTCGATGCCGCTGTCGCGTGAGCATTGGGTGCAGATCGCGGCAACGGCCGGCTGGCAGATGCTGCGGCAGAACCTGAACACTTTCGCCCGCAACGGCGTGTTCGAAGTGGAAGGGTTCGCCGACAAGCTGGCGGCGCGCCTGCGCGACCCGGAAGAGGTCCGGCGCGCCCGGGTGTTCCCGTACCAGCTCATGGTGGCATTCACCATGACCGGCACGGACGTGCCCGGCGTGGTCAGGGATGCGCTGCAGGACGCGATGGAAATCGCGCTCGGCAACGTGCCGCGGATCGAAGGCAATGTGGTCGTGTGTCCGGATGTTTCGGGCTCGATGGCTTCGCCGGCGACCGGTTACCGCAAGGGCGCGACGTCGGCCGTGCGTTGCATCGATGTGGCTGCCCTGGTGGCCGCCGCGATGCTGCGGCGTAACCCGACGGCGAAGGTCCTGCCGTTCGAGAACGATGTGGTGGATATCTGCCTCAACGCTCGCGATACGGTGATGACCAACGCCGCCAAGCTGGCTGCCATCGGTGGCGGCGGGACCAACTGTTCGGCTCCGCTGGCACGGCTGGTGCGCGAGAAGGCAAAGGTCGACCTGGTGGTGTTCGTGTCGGACAACCAGTCCTGGGTGGATGCTACGGCGCATGCGCATCAGGGCACGGCGACGATGCAGGAATGGCAGAAGCTCAAGGGGTTGAACCCAGGAGCCAAGCTGGTCTGCATCGACATCCAGCCCTACACGACGACGCAGGCCAAGCCGAAGGCCGACATACTGAATGTCGGCGGCTTCTCCGACCGCGTCTTCGACGTGGTGGGAACCATGCTGTCCTCGAACGGCGACCCCGACCATTGGGTGCGCACGATCGAGGCGGTCGAACTCTAAAACTATGGTCCCGGCGGTGCATCCGCCGGGGCCAAGGAACAGAAATCAGGGCATGACGAATGCCGGTGGAACTACAGGCTGTTAACCTCCAGGTCGCGGGTTCGAATCCCGTCGGGTCCGCCATCCTGCTTCGCTCTTCGAGCTTCGCAGGACGAGCCCAAACCTTCGCACGAAGCAGGATGCCCCCCGAAGCTTCAGCGAAGGAGGGCACGCATATGGACCCGTAGCTCAGCGGATAGAGCGGGACGTTTCATCAAACCTTGTCGTCATGCCCGACGACTTTTCCGCGGTTTCGGCCGCAACTGGACGAAAGGAACTAAACAGACGGCGTGACGAATGCCTGTGGAACTACATCCTAACTTTCGGGTCGCGGGTTCGAGTCCCGCCGGAGTTGCCAATCGACTCCGTAGCTCAGTCGGCAGAGCAGAAAGGCAGTTTTCACAAATTACTTGTCGTCACGCCCTTCAACAAACCGCGGCGAATGCCCGATGGAACTACAGCATCATGAACGGGATGCTCCGTGAGGTTCGACTCCTCACCTTGCTGGCGCTCTCTGGCACGAGCGCGACTCCCGGTGTTTCATCATCTTTTGTCGCCGCGGCGAGACAGTAAAGCATGATCCCGAAAAGTGGATACCGGTTTTCGGAAAAGATCATGCTCAGGAAATGGCGAATGCAGGCAGGACTACAGGTAGCGCGCCCGTCGAAAGACGGGAGGTCGGGTGTTCAGATCACTCTCCCGCTTTGCGGAGCGGGGTGGCGCAGTCACCGTCTTGCCAATTCTTGTCGCCAGCCGATTGAACAGGGCGAATGCCTGCGGGAATACATCTGGTAACCAGGTGGTTCAAATCCACCCGTCGATCCCTGGATCGAGCGGTTTCTCGCATCCACTTGTCGCCCGCCGAAGAGAAAGAGAATGAATGGCGAATGCAGGCAGGACTACAGGATAGAGCGTCCGTAACGAAAGTTGCGGAAGGTCGGATGTTCAACCCATCCCTTCCATCCATGATGGAAAGTAGCTCAGTAATTGTCTTGCCGATCCTTGTCGCCAGACTGCAATACCAAAAAATGCTGCCAAGGGGCAGTTGGACCGAAAGTGAAAGACATGACCGAGATTTTGAGTGGACAGGATTTGATCGACGCCGGCTTGCCGCAGGGCAAGTGGTTCGGCAAGGCGCTTGCCGCGGCCAATGCGGTGCTGGAAAGCGGCGGATCGCCAGGCGATGCGCTGGACGCCGCGCGCGCTTTCGCGCCGCCGCCGGCGATCGGGCTGCACGCGGCCCATTCCATGCCGCTGCACCTCAACATCGAGGCCGAAACGCCTGACGAGGCCGCCAATGTCGAAGCGGTCACGCGCAGCATGGCCGAGCTGATGCGCACGCCGGTGATCCGTGCCGGCGCCATCATGCCGGATGCCTGCCCGACCGGTCCGTCGGGCACGATTCCGGTTGGCGGCGTCGCGGTGTCGGAGGCGATCCATCCCGGCATGCATTCGGCCGACATCTGTTGCTCGATGGCCATCTCGGTATTTCCCGGCGTGGCGCCGGCAGCACTCCTCGATGCCGTCCACGCGGTCACCCATTTCGGGCCGGGCGGGCGTCCGCGCGGCCAGCAGATCCGGCCGGCCAAGGAGATCCTCGAGCGTTTCGAGGCCAACCCTTTGCTGCGCGATCTGGGCAGTGCGGCGATCGAGCATTTCGGCACGCAGGGCGACGGCAACCATTTCGCCTATGTCGGCACGCTGAAGTCGAGCGGCGAGACGGCGCTGGTCACTCATCATGGCTCGCGCTCGCCGGGCGCGCGGCTGTACAGCAAGGGGATGAAGATCGCCGAGGGTGTGCGCAAGACGCTGTCGCCGGAAACCTTGCCGCAGAACGCCTGGATTCCGGCCGACACGCGGGAAGGCGATGACTATTGGGACGCCCTGCAGACGATCCGCGAATGGACCAAGGGCAACCATATGCTCATCCACGACCTGACGGCCGAAAGGCTGGCGGCGAAGGTGTCGGACCGGTTCTGGAACGAGCACAACTTCGTCTTCCGCCGTTCGGACGGGCTGTTCTACCACGGCAAGGGGGCCACGCCGGCCTTCGACAACTGGGCCGATGACGCGACCGATCTGACGCTGATCCCGCTCAACATGGCGGAACCGGTGCTGATCGTGCGCGGCAAGAACGCCGAGAACGGACTTGGCTTTTCGCCGCACGGCGCCGGGCGCAATTTTTCGCGCACCCAGCACCGGCGCATGCAGGCCGGGCGCAGCGACGCCGATATCTTCGCGCAGGAGACGAAGGGCATCGATGCCCGTTTCTTCTCCGGCGTGACGGATATTTCGGAGCTGCCGAGCGCCTACAAGAACGCGGCCGCGATGCGCCGCCAGATCGAGCATTTCGGCCTGGCGGAGATCGTCGACGAGGTCATGCCTTACGGCTGCATCATGGCCGGCGACTGGGAGGCCAACGCCCCCTGGCGCAAGAAGCGGGAAGCGCGCCTCCAGCAGGGGCGCTAGTCAAAAAAGGGATGCGGGCCGCAAGGTCCGCATCCCTTGACCATTCCACCTGCCAAACTCAGAATCAGGCTCGTCCGCCCGCGGATGTTACCGCAGGACGAACACCAAAGGTGCGACGATGCTGATGCCAACCTGGTCGGGCGGCGGCGTGGGCGCCGTGGCGCCCTTCAACGCGCCGAGCGCGGCGCGATCGAGATCGGCATCCCCCGAAGATGCCGCCAACCGGGCGGACATCACCTTGCCGGAGGCATTGAGCACGATAGCCACTCTGGCGGTCCCTAAGGCTCGTCTTGGCCTTGCAGCGCTCGGATATTGGGTGCGCCGCTTGATCCACGCGCCCATCTGGGCCTTCCATCTGTTGGAATTGCCGGACTGCGCGCTGGATTGAGACGCCTTCGGCGCGGAAGCCTTCGCCGCTTGCTTCGCGTCGACGCTGGCGGTCACCACCGCCTTCGGCTGCACGGTCTTTTCCTTCTTCTCTTTCTTTGGTTTCGGCTTGGGCTTTTCGACCGTCTTCTTTGCCTTCTCCACCGGCTTGTCCTCTACCGGCTTTGCTTCAGGCAGTGGAATGACCACGTCCGGCGCGATAGCCGGGACGATATCGGGCACGATCTCGTCCAGTGGCAGCGGCTGTTCCTGCTGTTCGGCCGTCGCTGTCTCGACCGGCGCGGTCTCGTCGGGTTGAACCGCTTCCGTCTCCTCGGTGACCGGCTCGGGTTGGTCGACGTCGGGTTCCACGACGGGTTTGGCGTCGGCGACCGTTTCTTCGACCTGGTTCGTCGGCTCCGGCGTCACCACATCGGCCATCGTGTCCTCCGGCACCGCCGGTGCGACCATCATCGGCGACAGCTCGATCGCCACTGCCGGCGGCGGGCCACCATCCATCTCATTGGCCAGGCTGAAGTTCTGCACCGCATAGGCGATCGCCACATGCGCCCCGACAATAAGCACGGCCGCGACCGTCCACAAGACTATCTCGCGCACGCCCGTGCGTGGCGGGTCGGCCATGGGAACGGTTGCGGCCAGCGTCATGGGGCGATGCCTGGTTGCGGTGCCGGTGCAGACGCATCCGCGGGCACCGTTTCCAGCCCGACCAGCGCGATCTTCAGATAGCCGGCGCCGCGCAGCAGGTTCATCACCTCCATCAGCTCGCCATAGCCGACCGCCTTGTCGGCGCGCAGGAAGATGCGGGTCTGCTTGTCGCCCTTGGTCTTGCCGTCGAGCACGGCGGCAAAGGCCCCGCGCGGCACGCTGTCATTGCCGATTGCCAGCGTCAGATCGTCCTTCAGCGTCAGGAACAGCGGCGTTTCCGGCCGCGGCGCCGGTGTCGCGGTGGAGCCCGGCAGGTCGACATTGACGTCGACCGTCGCCAGCGGCGCCGCGACCATGAAGATGATCAGCAGCACCAGGATGACATCGATGAACGGCGTGACGTTGATCTCGTGGTTTTCCTCGAGATCGCCGTCGATGTTTTCGCGAATTCTAGACGCCATCGCCCCGCTCCATCATTCCGCCGCCAGCGCGGGCGCCTGCGGCACGGTGCGGAAATCCAGATCGCGGCTGACCAGCCGTTCGACGCCGGCCGAGGCATCGGCAAGGATCTGCCGGTAGCCGGATATGGAGCGCGCAAAGACGTTGTAGATGACGACAGCGGGAATGGCTGCAACCAGGCCCATCGCGGTGGCCAGCAGCGCCTCGGCGATGCCGGGCGCGACGACGGCGAGGTTGGTGGTCTGAGCCTGCGAGATACCGATAAAGGCGTTCATGATGCCCCAGACGGTGCCGAACAGGCCGACGAAGGGTGCTGTCGAGCCGATCGTCGCCAGCACGCCGGTGCCGCGCGACATCCGCCGCGCTGCCGCCGCCTCGATGCGCGACAGGCGCGAGGTCACGCGCTCCTTCAGCCCGTCGCCGGCGACATGGTCGAGCGCGCCGGCCGAAAGCACTGCCTCTTCCTCGGCTGCCTGCACCAGCAGCGCGCCGGGGCCGCCACTGTTGCCAAGCGCACGGCTCGCCTGCCGCAGCGTGGCGGCATTGCCGATGGCGCGCGCGGCGCGGCGAGCACTGAGCTTGCCGAACAGGATTTCAAGCGACTTGGCCAGCCACACCGTCCAGGTGACGAGGGAGGCGAAGGCGAGCCCGATCATCACCGCCTTGACGATGATGTCGGCGGCCGTGAACATGCCCCAGGGCGACAGATCGTGCGGCAAGGTCAGCGATATCGCTCCAGGCTCGGCTTGCGCAGGCGCAGCTGGCTGGGTAGCCGGCGTTGGCGCAGTCGGGGCGGCTTGCCCGGAGGTCGGCGCGACAGGCGCGGTCGGCGCCGCCTGTCCTACTGCCGCTGGCGGCGCCGCGGGTTGGGCGGTTGCTGCGGGTGCAGCTGCAGCGGGTTCCGTCGTCACCCGAGGCTGGGTGGCTGGCTGGGTAGCCGGCTGCTCCTGCGCGGCAGCGCTGCCGGCCGACAGCATGAGCGCGGCCAGCGCCGCCAACAAACCATTTCTGGACACGCTTCGTCCTCGCTTCATCATTGCACGTAACCGATGGGCTGGCCGGTGACGGGATGCGGAAACACTCCCATCTCGACCCCGAAAATTCCTTTGAGCACGTCGCCTTGCATGATCTCGTCCGGCGTGCCGCGCGTCAAAAGCCGGCCGTCCTTCAGCGCGATCAGCTCGTCGCAGTAGCGCGCCGCCATGTTGGGATCGTGCAGCACGATGACGACGCACAGGTCGCGCTTGCGGCTCAGCTCCCTGACCAGGCCGAGCACCTCGACCTGATGGGCGATGTCGAGCGCCGAGATCGGCTCGTCGAGCAGCATGACACCGGCATTCTGCGCCACCAGCATGGCCAGCCATGCCCGCTGCCGCTCGCCGCCGGAGAGCTCGTCGACCAGCCGGTCGGCGAAGCCTTCCATATCGGTCAGCGCAAGCGCTTCCTCGACATGCCGCCGGTCCTCATGGCCGAAGCGGCCGAGCGCGCCATGCCAGGGGTAGCGCCCGAGCGTCGCCAGCTCGCGCACGGTAAGACCCGTCGCCGCCGGCGTCGTCTGCGGCAGATAGGCAAGCGCACGGGCGAGTTCACGGGCGCCCCAATCGGCCAGCGGCCGCTGGGCGAAACTGATGCCACCCGAACTTGCCGGCTGCTGGCGCGCCATCAGCTTGATCAGCGTCGATTTGCCGGAGCCATTGTGGCCGATCAGCCCGTAGACGCGCGCGCGCTCCAGTTCGAGCGACACCGGGCCGAGCAGCGTTTTCTCGCCAACGGCAAAACGCACATCCTGGATGTGGAAGGCGGTGTGAAGTCCAACCACGGGACCTGGCCTCTCTCTCATTTGCCACGCTTTTTGGAAACCGGTTTCCGGCGGGCCGTGCCCGGTTGACTATGAAACATGACTTTACTAGTCAACAAAGAAGATGACTTTTTGAGGCAACAATTTGACGCCATGCATCGGCTTTGCGTCAAAACGCGGAAATAGTGGGGTTTGCGCATATGGCGGCTGGTCGCGGAACGATCCGGAATGACGCGACGGTGCCCAGGCGCTTGCTGATTGCGACGGTCGTTTTGGCAGCGCCGCTCGGCTGCGGCCACGCCGCGGCGCAAAATGCCGCGACCACGCTCGACCCGATCCTGGTCCAGGACCGTATCGAAAGCGCTTTTGGGCCGATCAAAGGCTATGTTGCCAAAAAGGGCTCCACCGGCACCAAGACCGACACACCGCTGATCGAGACGCCGCAGTCCATATCGGTGATCACCAAGGACCAGATGGAAGCGCAGGCGGTCGACAGCCTGAACAGCGCGCTGCGCTACACGCCCGGCGCCACCGGCAATCTCTACGGCACCGACAATCGCGGCCTCGGCCTTCAGCTGCGCGGCATTTCGAACGCCAATGGCGTCTTCTACAAGGATGGCCTGCAGCTCAAGGAAAGCAATTTCACGCTGTTCACGGCGCTCGATCCCTATGGCGCCGAGCGCTACGAAGTGCTGCGCGGGCCGGCGTCGGTGCTCTACGGCCAGGCAAGCCCCGGCGGCATCATCAACTATGTCAGCAAGCGGCCCACCGAAGAGACGTTGCGCGAGGTCGAAATCGGTGGCGGCAGTTTCAACCGCTATGAAGGCAAGTTCGATTTCAGCGGCGCGGTGAACGCCGACAAGTCGCTGCTGTTTCGCCTCACCGGCGCCGGCCATATGGGCGATACGCAGACCGATTTCGTCGGGGATGACCGCATCTTCATCGCGCCGGCCATCACCTGGCAGCCGGATGCCGACACCAAGCTGACCGTGCTTGCCAACTACCAGCGCGACCGTTCCGGCTGGGCGATGCAGTACCTGCCGAAATACGGCACAGTTTCCCCAGGCAAGGACGGCAAATACCTGCCCAACAGCATGTTCGTCGGTGAGCCGGGTTTCGACAGCTACAACAACGACCAGGCGTCGATCGGCTATGAATTCGATCACCGTTTCAACGAAACCTGGCAGGTTCGCCAGCATGCCCGCTACGTCAATCTGAGGCACACCGAGGAAGGCGTCTTCGGTGGCGGGCTCGAAGCCGACAACGAAACTTATAATCGCTATGCCGACGCCGGTGGCACGAAACTCTCCGGCGTCACCGTCGACAACCAGGCGCAGGCCGATTTCGACACCGGGCCGCTCGGCCATACGCTGCTCGTCGGCCTCGACTACAAATACTATACCTATCGCGACTATGCCTCATCGGGTGACGTGGGCACGATCGACATCTTCAATCCGGTCTATGGCAGCCCGATCACCAATCTGACGCCCTATACCGACACCGATACCGACCAGCAGCAGGTCGGCCTCTATGCGCAGGACCAGGTCAAGCTCGGCAACTGGCGGCTGACGCTGGGCGGCCGCCAGGACTGGGCGGACGCCAAGGTCTACGACAATCTGACAAGCGCCTACCAGCCTGAGCAGAAGGACAGCGCCTTCACCAGCCGCGCCGGCCTCGTCTATCTCGCCGACAATGGCCTCGCCCCCTATGTCAGCTACTCCGAATCCTTCCAGCCGGTGGCCGGTTCCGACAGCGACGGCAATGTCTTCGTCCCCGAGACCGGCAAGCAGTATGAAATCGGCCTGAAATACCAGCCCACCGGCTGGAACTCCTTCTTCACCGCTTCGGTCTTCGATCTGACGCGGCAGAATGTCGTGCGTTCCGGCAATGAGGGTCGGCCCGACGATCTGTTCCAGACCGGCGAGATCCGTTCGCGCGGCGTTGAACTCGAAGCTGTCGCCAGCCTCGATTCCGGGCTCGACCTTAGGGCCGCCTACACCTGGCTCGACACCAAGATCACCAAGGCCACCGCCATCGCCGAGGGTGAAAACGGCGAGGTCATCAGCGACGAAGGCAACACGCCCTATGGCGTGGCGGCTCATTCGGCTTCACTGTGGGCCAACTACACCTTCGGCAGCGGCAGGCTGGAAGGTCTCGGCCTCGGCGGCGGCGTTCGCTATGTCGGTTCGAGCTGGGGCGACGACGCCAACTCGTTCAAGGTGCCGGCAGTCGTGCTCGCCGACGCGGCCATCCATTACAAATGGCAGAATGCCACACTGAACTTCAATGTCAGCAACCTGTTCAACAAGCGCTACGTCGCCTCCTGCTTTGCCGAAAGCTTTGGCTGCTTCTACGGCGAGGGCCGCCGCATCAACGGCTCGGTAAAATACACGTGGTGAAGCCTTGTCGCTGACGCGGCGCCAGTGTGTTGCCGGCCTGGCTGCTGCGAGTGTCGGCTTGCGCGCCGGCATCGCACGGGCTTCGTCGCCTGCCCGCATCGTCTGCCTGGAATGGACGTCCGCTGAAATGGTCGTCTCGCTTGGCGCGACGCCGATCGCCGTCGGCGACATCAGGGGCTATGGCGACTGGGTGCAAGGCCCGGCACTGCCGCAGAGCACCATCGATCTGGGATCGCGCAGCGAACCCAACCTGGAGCTGCTGACCGAACTGAGGCCCGATTTGATCGCCGGCGCCTATGGCTATGGCCTCGACCAAAGCCTGTTCACCCATCTGGCGCCGACCTTCAACGTGCCGTTCTACATGAGCAAGGCAGCGCCCTATGCGCAGGCGCAACAGGTGACGCTCGAGCTCGGCGAGGTGCTGGATCGCAGGCCGCAGGCGCAGCGCCTTGTCGAGAGTGTCGACGCAACGATCGCAGACGCGCGCGCCGTGCTGGCGAAACGGCCGCAAAAACCGCTTTGCGTGGTCAGCATGTTCGACGACCGCCATGTCCGCGTCTATGGCGCCGGCAGCCTGCTGCAGGATGTGCTCGACCGCCTCGCCCTGACCAATGCCTGGACCGGTGCAACCAATGAATGGGGTTTTTCGACCGTCGGCATCGAGCAGCTTGTCGCCGTCGGCGAGGCTCAGCTGATCTCGCTGGACCCGATACCGCAGCACATAAAGATCCGCATCGACCGCAGCTCGCTCTGGGCCAATCTGCCCTGCGTCCGCAACGGACAGGTGAGAACCATTCCACCGGTGTGGCCGTTTGGCGGCCTCGCCGCCGCGGGCCGTTTCGCCGGATTCCTGGCCGCCGCCTGATGGCTCCCGCAATCGCCACAATGCGGCGCGCCGGCGTTCCGGCCAAAACCTTGCTGGTCGGCGTGCCGGCACTCCTTGCCCTGCTCTTGAGCCTGCACGACCTCACCAGCTTGCTGCCGCCCAATCTGTGGTGGACCGCGCTGACGGCGCCCGACATTTCCGACCCGGCGCAACTGCTCTACCGCTACGCCTTCCTGCCGCGCATCGCCGCCAGCATACTGGCCGGCGCGGCACTTGGCCTGGCCGGAGCGCTGATGCAGCATGTGCTGCGCAACCCGCTTGCCGAGCCGACCACCATCGGCACCAATGCCGGCGCCAGCCTGGCGCTGGCCGCCGCCACGCTCTATGCGCCATGGCTGCTCGCCGGCGGACGCGAGGCCGTAGCGCTCGCCGGCGGCGCGCTGGCAACGCTCGCCGTCTTTGCGCTGGCGCGGGGCCGCAATTTTTCGCCGGTGTCGATCATCGTCGCCGGCCTCGTCGTCAGCCTCACCTTCGGCTCGGCAAGCGCGCTCTTGATGGCGCTGAATCGCGAATACACCGAAGAACTGTTCATCTGGCAAAGCGGCTCGCTGGTGCAGAATGGCGATGCTGCTATCGGCAGCCTGGCGCCGCCGCTGCTCTTCGCCATCGGCGCTGCGTTTCTTCTGCTGAAGCCGCTGCGCCTGCTCGACCTCGAAGATGACGGGGCGGCGTCACTCGGCGCCCGGCCGGCCATCATCCGCCTTGCCGGCATGGCTCTGGCGGTGGCGCTGAGCGCGCTGGTCGTCGCCGAAGTCGGCGTCATCGGCTTCGTCGCGCTTGCCGCCCCGGCGCTGGCGCGACTGGCCGGCGCCCGCAGGCTAGTCCAGCGTCTCATCCTGGCGCCGCTTGTCGGAGCCGCCCTGCTCTGGTTCACCGACCGCCTGGTACAGGAGCTGTCATTCGCCGCTGAAGTGCCTGCCGGTACGGCGACCGCCCTGCTCGGCGCGCCGCTGCTGTTGTTTCTGTTGCCACGCCTGCGCTCGGCCCCGCAGGCGCAAGCCGTGCCTGCCCCGTCGGCGCGCTGGACGAGGCCGTGGCTGCCGCTCGCCATCGGCCTCATCGCGCTGGCCCTGGCGGTCGCCGTGGCGATCGGCTTCGGCCGCACCGCCAGCGGCTGGCATTGGGTGTTGTCAGCGGACCTGCCGGAGCTGCTCGCCCTGCGCACGCCGCGCGTCGTCGTCGCGCTGGCGGCCGGCACGCTGCTGGCCATCGCCGGCACGCTGATGCAGCGCATGACCGGAAACCCGATGGCCGCGCCCGAAGTGCTCGGCATCTCCGGCGGCGCTTCGTTCGGCGTGCTGACGCTTCTGGTGCTGAGCGACGGCTTCGACCGCACGGCCATGCTCGGCGCAGCACTTGCAGGCGCGGCCGCGGCGCTGGCAGTCGTCATGCTGGCGGCAAGACGCAATGCGCTGTCGCCGGAACGCCTGCTGCTCGCCGGTGTCGCCGTGGCGACGGTGGCCTCCGCCTTCGCCGCGCTGCTACTGGCCAGCGGCGATCCGCGCATGGATTTCCTGCTCGCCTGGCTGTCCGGGTCGACCTACCGCGCCACCACGGCCGACGCGGTGACGGCGGCCCTCGTTGCGGCCGTGGTCGTTGCCGCCGCACCGCTGACGGCGCGCTGGCTGGACATCCTGCCGCTCGGCGAAACCACGGCGCGCGGCCTCGGCCTGCGGCTGGAACGCACCCGCGCCGTCCTGCTGGCGCTGACCGCACTCGCCACCGCCATGGCGACGCTGGTCATCGGCCCGCTGAGCTTCGTCGGCCTGATGGCGCCGCACCTTGCCCGCATGCTCGGCTTGCGCCGCGCCGTGCCGCAGTTGCTGGCGGCGGCGATCCTCGGCGCCCTCATCCTCGTTGCCGCCGACTGGGCGGGGCGGACACTGATCTTTCCCTGGCAGGTGCCGGCGGGCCTGCTCGCCGCCTTTGTCGGCGGGCCCTATTTCATGCTGCTGATGTGGCGAGGCAGGCAATGAGCCCGCGCCTGGCATATTGCCGCCGGCACCATCACGGCCATATGGAGTGCGCGCCGGAAGCCGAGGCCCTCGGCGCAAGACCGACCAAGACAAAGTCCGGACCACGCGCATGATCAGACGCTTTTTTGCCTACTACGCACCCTGGAAAGGGCTGTTCCTGCTCGACTTCTCCTGCGCGGTGCTGGCTGGCCTGCTCGAGCTCGGTTTCCCGATGGCGGTGCGCTCCTTCGTCGACGACCTGCTGCCTAAACAAGAATGGACGCTGATCATCGTCGCGGCCTTGATCCTGCTTGCCGTCTATCTCCTCAACACGGTGCTGATGGCGGTCGTCACCTATTGGGGCCACATGCTCGGCATCAACATCGAGACCGAGATGCGGCGCAAGAGTTTCGATCATCTGCAGAAACTGTCGTTCCGCTTCTACGATAACCACAAGACCGGCCATCTCATCGGCCGCGTCACCAAGGATCTGGAGGAGATCGGCGAGATCGCCCATCACGGCCCCGAGGACCTGTTCATTGCCGTCATGACCTTTATCGGCGCCTTCGTTTTGATGTTCGTGGTCAACGCCCATCTGGCGCTGATCACGGCCGTGATCGTGCCGCTGGTCGCCTGGGTGACCATGCGCTACGGCGACCGCATGGAGCGCAACTGGCAGGCGCTTTACCGTCGCGTTGGTGATTTCAACGTCCGCATCGAGGAGAATGTCGGCGGTATGCGCGTCGTCCAGGCCTTCGCCAATGAGGAGCACGAGCGCACGCTGTTTGCGCATGACAACCGCCGCTACCGCCAGACCAAGCTCGACGCCTACCGCATCATGGCGGCCTCGAATTCGCTGAGCTATATGGGCATCCGCCTGATCCAGCTGGTGGTGATGATCGCCGGCTCCTATCTCGTCATCCAGGGCAGCCTCTCCAATGGCGGCTTCGTGGGTTTCCTGCTGCTGGTCGGCGTCTTCGTGCGGCCGATCGAGAAGATCAATTCGGTGATCGAGACCTATCCCAAGGGCATAGCCGGCTTCCGCCGCTACACCGAGCTACTCGACACCGAGCCAGACATCGCCGACCGCCCCGGCGCCAGAACTGTCGACAGCCTCAAGGGCGACATTACATACCGCAATGTCAGCTTCGGCTATGGCGACGGCAAGCCGGTGCTGAGCGACATCGACCTGACCATCCGTGCAGGCGAGACCGTCGCTTTCGTCGGCCCATCGGGCGCCGGCAAAACCACGATCTGCTCGCTGCTGCCGCGCTTCTACGAGGTCGGTGCGGGCTCGATCAGCATCGACGGCATCGACATCAGGGACATGACGCTGGCATCGCTGCGCGGCCAGATCGGCATCGTCCAGCAGGATGTGTTCCTGTTCGGCGGTTCGGTGCGCGAAAACATCGCCTATGGCCGCCTCGGCGCCTCCGATGAAGCCGTCGCCGAAGCCGCCAGGCGGGCACAGCTCGACAGCATGATCGCAGGGCTGCCCGCCGGTTATGACACCATCATCGGCGAGCGCGGGGTAAAGCTGTCAGGCGGCCAGAAGCAGCGACTGGCGATCGCCCGCATGTTTTTGAAAAACCCGCCGATCCTGATCCTCGACGAGGCGACCTCGGCGCTGGACACGCAGACCGAGCGCGAGATCCAGAAGGCGCTGGCGGAGCTCGCTGAAGGCCGCACCACGCTGGTCATCGCTCACCGCCTGGCGACGATCCGCGGCGCTGACCGTATCGTCGTGGTATCGGATGCCGGCATTGTCGAACAGGGATCGCACACTGAGCTGCTGCGCGCCGGCGGCATCTACCGCCGGCTGCACGATGCCCAGCATCTCACGCCTTCGCATTGAAGTATGGACGGCGGCGCAGGTCCTGCGCCACGATGACGGAGCCAAGCTGGGAGGCAGGCAGCGATGATCAAGGCGACACCTTTCGATTTTCCCTATGACGGCCGGCTGGTGCCGGCAAACACCGCGCTGCTGGTCATCGACCTGCAGGAGGACTTTCTCACGACCTCTGGCTATTTCGCCAGGAAGGGCTATGACCCGGCGCCGCTGCGCGCCATCCTGCCGACGGTCAACCGGCTGATATCGGCCGCACGCGCGGCCGGGCTCACCATCATCCACACGAGGCAAGGCTATCGCGCCGACATGGCGGATATGACACCCTACGAAAAATGGCGGCGCCAGCGCGCCGGGCTCGACGGCACCGACGTGCTGCTGCGCTCCGGTGCGGGCTTCCAGATCGTCGCCGATATCGAGGTCAAGCCCGAAGACATCATCGTCGACAAGACCTGCAACAGCGCCTTCACCTACACCGATCTTGAACTGGTGCTGCGCGCACGCGGCATCAGCCATCTGATGTTTTCCGGCTGCACCACCGATGTCTGCGTCCACACCACACTTCGCGAGGCCTGCGACCGCAATTTCCAGTGCCTGACGATCAGCGATGCCTGCGCGAGCGGTGACCAGCACGCGCATGAAGCGGCGCTGCATATGGTGACGGTGGAGGACGGGGTGTTTGGCGCGCTGGCGGAGTCTGGCGCTGTGCTGGAGGCTCTGGTGCGGCTTGGTGCGAAGGCTGGTTAGGCCGGCGGGACAGCACCCCCCTCTGGCCTGCCGGCCATCTCCCCCTCAAGGGGGGAGATTGGCTGTCATCGCTGCCTTCGCCAGTCAACACCTATGTTGCAGGAATGGCGGCGCCACCAAAGCTGCTGATCTCCCCCCTTGNNTGTCCGGCAGGACAGAGGGGGGTGCTGTCCCGCCAGCGTTTCTGAATAGCGGTCCCAGCAGACGCCAATTCCGCTGGGGGGTTACCTCGCAGCGTGAATCTCTACCCCGCCCCTTGAGGCAAACGCCTGCGGCTGCGGCACTTCCGCTTCGCGGCGCGCCAGCGAGTTGCGCGTGAGCGCGATCGTTTCGCGGGCGATGCTGGCGATCTCGCGCGGCCTGTCGACGCCGACGATCATGAATTCGCTGATGCCGAGCGCCGCATAGGGCAGCAGCGACAAAGCGATCTGTGCCGGCGGTCCGGAAAGTTCGACCGCCTTGTGGCCGGCAGTGGATACGCTGCCTTCGGAGCGGATACGAACCGGAAGCGCAAAACGAAGCTTGCCGGCGCGGCCATGTTCGGCGGCAGCGCTGCGCGCTCGCTCCATCAGCTGACGGATCTCGTCGAGCGAACCAGCAGCCAGTTCGAAGACATCGGCATGCCGTCCGGCGACCTTCAGCGCGGTGCCCGACTGGCCGCCCATGCGGATGGTCACGGCGACGCCATCCGGCCCTTTGCGCGGAACGTAACCGCCCTTGATGCTGTAGAAAGCGCCTTCATGGTCGAACGGCCGGTCGTTCGACCACAGCCGCTTCAACAGCACCAGATATTCGTCGATGCGCTGCCAGACCACCGTGTGGCCGACCGGACGGGTCTCGGCATCGTCGTCGTCCAGCGGCTCGCTCAGCATCCTCAGCGACAGCCGGCCGCCGCTCCTGGCGTCGAGCGCCGCCAGCTGCCGCGCCGCAACCGCCGGCGCGATCACGCCGGCCCAGTGCGTCAGCACCACTTCCAGCGACGAGGTGCGGTCGAGCGCCTGGGCGGCAATGTCCATGTTGGTCAGCAACCCGGCCGGATCGTCGACGACGATGTTCTGGAAGCCGGAATCCTCGATCAGCGACAGCTTTGTCGCTGTCTCGACGAAATCGTAGAAAAAGGGAACAGCCGAACCGGCATCGGCGGGATGCGTCTTACCGGGAACATGCGTGAACTCGATCGGCATTGCCATCTCCTCCATCACGTTGGATGCATGTCGCCCAAAAGTGGCCCCGGTTTGGGACAACGACATGCACAACAAGCGTCAGCGCCAAGCGCATCCGCGTTCGGTTCATCAACTCCGGTTACCTGAAGGCGGTAGGTCGCCACCCTTTCGGCCTGCCCCGTCAGAGAATGACCGATCAGGGAATCAGACCGAGCACGACTGCCCCGGTGAACGCGAACGCGAGGGCAAAGACGAGATAAGCGAAAGCGCCTGCATAGGCCGGGCGGAAAGCCTGGGCATTGGCCAGCCTCTGGCTGCTGCGATCCGTTTCGGCGTTCTGGATATAGGACATATCGACCTCCGTCTCGCCGGTTAATCTATAAAATCAGTAGACTTTGTCGATTGCTATTTTTTGGCGATTGGAAGAACAATTTTCTCAATTTACCGTTCGAATTGGTTTGGAATTGCTGGGAGGCCGTTATCGACAACAAGCGGGCGGCAAGCTTGGCCTCGTCCCAAGGACAGCTTGGCGCCCTTCCTCTACCCGTCGATCGGGGGAGAGGAAAGGATGCCAAGGCCTCCTACCGCTCTTCTCGTCGAAACGGCTTGAGCAGCGCAGACGGCGCCACCGCGTTGCGCGACATCACCGCCATCGCCACGATGGTGAAGATGAAGGGCAGCATCAGGAAAGCCTCGTAAGGAATGTGCCCGAGCCCGCTCGCCTGCATGCGCAACTGCAGCGCATCGACAAAGGCGAACAGCAGCGCCGCACCCGCTGAGCGCCACGGGTCCCAACGGCCGAACACGACCAGCGCGATCGCCACCCAGCCGCGTCCGGAGACGACGCCGAAGGTGAAAGCGTTGAACTGCGCCATGGTGAGAAACGCGCCGGCGAGCCCCATCAGCGCGCCGCCGAGGATGACCGCCTGGAAGCGCGTGGCCATGACGCTGACGCCAGCGGAATCGGCAGCACGCGGGTTTTCCCCGACCATGCGCACCGACAGGCCCCAGGGCGTGCGGTAGAGCACGAAGGCGGCGAGCGGGATGGCGATGATCGCCATGTAGACCAGGGCAAACTGGTTGAACACCGCCGGGCCGAGCACCGGAATGTCGGAGAGGATCGGGATCGGCACCGTCTGAAACCCCTTGATGCTCGGCGGCACCGATTGCTGGCCGAAGATCAACCGGTAGAGGAAATAGGCCAGACCCGACGAAAACAGCGTCACGCCGATGCCGCAGACATGCTGGCTCAAGCCCAGCGCCACCGTGAACAGCGCATGCAGCGCGCCCATCGCCATGCCGGTCAGCACCGCCGCCACTATGCCGAGCCACAGGCTACCGCTCAGGCTGGCGGCGGTGAAGCCGGTCATTGCGCAGAGCAGCATGATGCCTTCGATGCCGAGATTGAGCACGCCGGCGCGTTCGGAGAACATTTCGCCCAGCGTCGCGAACGCCAGCGGCGTGGCGATGCGGATTATGGCGGCGAGGAAGCCGACCTGGAATATCTGTTCGAACACCGCGCTCATGCGGCAGCTCCGACGCGGCGGATGCGATAGGCCGTGAACAGCAGCGCCACCAGCATGGCCAATAGGGCCGTGCCCTGGATGACGTCGCTGAGGAAGGCCGGCACGCCGGTCGCGCGCGACATCGCTTCGGCGCCTGTCATCACGGCGGCGAGGAAGATCGCCGCCGGCACCACGCCGAGCGGATTGAGCCTGGCCAGCATGGCAACGACGATGCCGGAATAGCCATAGCCCGGCGAGATGTCGCTCATCACCTGGAAATGCACGCCGCCGACTTCGCCGACACCGGCGAGCCCGGCCAGCGCGCCGGAGAGCAGCGCCGTCGAGATCAGCACGCGCTCGACATGGATACCGCCATAGCGGGCGGCTTCCGGGCTTTCGCCGGTGACCCTGATGCGGAAGCCGAGCGTGGTGCGCACGATCAGGAACCAGATCAAAGGAGCGGCGATCAACGCCGCGATGACGCCGAGATGCAGCCTTGTGCCTTCGAGCAGCACCGGGAAGCTGGCCGAATCCTCGATCGGCGGCGAGATCGGATAGCCGCTGAAGGAGTCCTTCCACGGCCCCTCGATCAGCGCCATCAGCGCATAGTAGATGACCGAATTGAGCAGCAGCGAGCTGACGACGTCATCGACCTTGAATTTGACCCGCAGTGTCGCCGGCACAAGCGCGACGGCCGCACCGGCAGCAGCGCCGGCGATCGCCATCAACAGGATCGCCAGCACCCCCGGCATCGGGATGGCGCCGACGAAGCAGCTAGCCACCGCACCGGCCAGCAATTGCCCTTCGGCGCCGATGTTCCAGAATTTGGCGCGGAAAGCGACGGCGACCGCCAGCCCGGTGAAGATTATAGGTGCCGCACGCACCAGCGTTTCGGTGATGGCGTAGCTGTCGCCGAACGACGCCGTGAACATCACGCCGTAGGCCTCGAGCACCCCGGCGCCGGCCAGCGCGATGAGGCCGCTGCACAGCACCAGCGTCGCGCCGACGGCCAAAAGCGGCAGCGCCAGATTGAACCAGGCGGGTGTCGACGTCCGCACTTCGAGGCGGAACATCAGCTATGGCCCTCCGCCCTCGGTACAGTCGTCGAACCTATGCATGCGGCGTTGGCGCTGCCCCTCATCCGCCTGCCGGCACCTTCTCCCCGTATAAGGACGGGGAGAAGGGGGATGGCCGCGACCTCGGCGCCCTTCCTGCAACGTTCACAATTGGCGAAACCGTCGATGACAGCGCCCCTCTCCCCGTCACTATACGGGGAGAGGATGCCGGCAGGCAGGTGAGGGGCAGCGCTGACGGCCAAAGCAACGTGTTGTGCGCGATATCCGAGCAAGTCAGGCAACAACATGGTTCAAGCCCTCCCCTCCGCCCCGGTCATCAGCAGCCCCAGCCTAGCGATGGTGGCATCGGCACTGTCCAGCGTGCCGGCGATGCGGCCCTCATACATCACCGCGATGCGGTCGCAGAGCACCAGCAGCTCTTCGAGGTCCTCACCGATGACGATGATGCCGCAGCCCTTGGCACGCATGTCGAGGAACTTTTCGTGGATGAAGCGTGCAGCACCGATGTCGAGGCCGCGCGTCGGCTGCGAGACGATCAATACCTTCGGGTCGAAAGCCAGCTCGCGCGCCAGCAGCGCCTTCTGCAGGTTGCCGCCCGACAGCGCACCAGCGCGGGTCATCGGCCCGGGGCACCTGATATCATAGGCCTTGATCTGCTCTTCGGCGAAGGCGCGGATCGCATCCGGCTTGAGCAGGCCTTTGCTGCTGAATGCCGCCGTGCCTATGCGCGGCAGCACCATGGAATCGGCGAGCGGCAGATTGGTGACTAGCCCGGTCGTCATCCGGTCTTCCGGAATGCGGCCGAGACCGAGCGCCTGCACCTCGCGCGGCGAGAACCGCGTCACCGCTTTGCCGGCTATCGTCATCCGCCCGGCATCGGGGGACCGCGTGCCGGAGATCACCTCGGCCAGCGCCCGCTGGCCGTTGCCGGAGACGCCGGCAATGCCGAGGATTTCGCCGGCCCGCACGGCAAGCGAGATGTCGCGCAACGGCGTACCCGAATGCCGCGAGGTAGAAATACCGTCGAGCGTCAACACCTCGGCACCCGGCGTCGACGGTCCCCTCGCCGGCGGAACGATCTCATGGCCGCACATCAGCTCAGCCATTGCCGCCGACGTCGTGTTGGCGGGGTCGTCGACACGGCCGGCAACACGGCCATGCCGCAGCACGGTGCAGCGATGGGTGAGCGCCCGCACCTCGTTCAGCTTGTGCGAGATGAAGATGATGCCGAGGCCTTGCGCGGCCATCGAACGCAGCGCCGAAAACAGTCCGTCGACCTCGCTCGGCGCGAGCACCGCCGTCGGCTCATCGAGGATCAACAATCTGGCGCCGCGAAACAACGCCTTGACGATTTCCAGCCGCTGCTGCTCGCCAACCGACAGCGCCGAGACCGGCAAATCGGGGTCCAAGGTCAGCCCATGCCGCCGGCTGATGTCGGACAACCGGGCAAGTCCGCCGGCGCGGTCGATGCCGCCCGATCTGCCGGGAATGCCAATCAAAAGGTTTTCCAGCACCGAAAGCCGCGGCGCCAGGTGAAAATGCTGGTGCACCATGCCGATGCCGGCGGCCAGCGCGTCGGCCGAACTGGTGATCCGCACCGGCTTGCCCTGGATCAGGATCTCGCCGGCATCCGGCGCATAGGCACCGAACAGCACATTCATCAGCGTCGTCTTGCCTGCGCCGTTTTCACCCAGCAGCCCGAGGATTTCACCCGGCGCAACGCTGAGGTTCACACCCTCGTTCGCCTTGACGGCGCCGAAGCTCTTGGTGATGCCGCGCATTTCGATGAGAGGGGCGGACAAGGGTGCTCCTGCGGGTCTTCACCCTCCCCCCTGTGGGGAGGGTCGGCTTACGATCGCAGCGAAGCGAAGATCGTGAGACGGGGTGGGGGCGCGCCCTACGAAGACCCCAACCCGATCCGCTTCGCGGATCGACCCTCCCCACACGGGGGAGGGTAAAAAGCGCTCAATCCGAAACCGGCGTGTTCTCATCCACATCCACGCGGAAATTGCCTTCCAGAATCTCCGCCTTCTTCTTCTCGACCATATCCTTCACATCCGCCGGCAGCGTCTTGTCGAACTTGTGGTAGGGCGCCAGCGAGGAACCGCCCTTGGCCATGCGCGAGAAATCGCCATAGTCCTGCGCGGTGAAGACACCGGCCTTGACCAGTTTGATCGCTTGTTCGACCGTCGGATACATGTCCCAGACCGGGCCGGTGATGACCGTGTCGGGGCCGAGGCTCGACTGGTCGGACATGTTGGATATCGCGAGGATCTTCTTCTCCACCGCCGCTTCGATGACGCCGAAGCGCTCGGCGTAGATGACGTCGACGCCGGCATCGATCTGGGCGATCGCGGCTTCCTTGGCCTTGGGCGGATCGAAGAAGGAGCCGATGAAGGCAACCTTCTTCTTGATGTTCGGATTGACCTCCCTGGCGCCGGCAAAGAAGGCGTTGACCAGCCGGTTCACTTCCGGAATGCCCATCGCCGCGACGGCGCCGATGGTGCCCGACTTCGACATCTTGCCGGCGATGAGGCCGGAGAGGTAGGCCGGCTCGTGGATCCAGTTGTCGAAGACGCCGAAATTGGGTTCGGCCGGGCCAGCACCCGAGCCGAACAGCCAGGCGGTCTTCGGGAACTGTTTTGCGGTGCGGCGCGATTCACGCTCGGCGGCGAAGGCATCGCCCAGCACCAGCTCATAGCCGCCTTGCGCATATTCGCGCATGACGCGGCTGAAATCGGCGGTCTGCACCTTCTCCGACCATTTGTATTCGATGCCGAGTTCCTTCTCGGCCCGCTGCAGCGCCACGTGGATCTGGTTGTCCCACGGCTCCTCGATCGGCGTGGCGAAGATCGCCGCCACCTTGAGCTTCTTGTCCTGGGCGAAGGCAGCACGCGGCAGCATGGCCGCGGCCAGGCCGGCCGCGCCGAGTTCCAGCACGTCGCGCCGCGACAGGCCGGTCGATTGCGATTTGTTATTCCGGTTTTCCATCAAGTGCCCCTCTGTTTGACAGCCGTGTCGAGCCGGCTGTTCCAAAATCAGACAAGAACTATGGAACGGGTGTGGACCTTTGTCCACATGGTCAAATTTAAGGTAGTGTCTCAGTTTGAAATTCGAAATATGCGAAAGCGCCTATCGCGGTTTGCCCGCACAGAAGCCGGGAAGCGCGTCCCTACAAAAAGCAGGTATCGGTATGAATGATCATCGGCTGCCGGGGCGCTACAAAGCACTCATTGCCGCCAACCTCTCGATTGCCATAGCAGGCATTCTCCTGCGCCCCATTTATCCGAAGAGCATCTATATCGCGATGTTTGTTATGGCCGTGGCTATAGCGCTCTTGTCGGCCCGGCTGGTGTTGCTCACACTGAAGGAACCGAGGTCGCGCTGGAAGCTAATCGGCCTCACAGTCGCCCTCATGGGTCTCGGCGGCGGCGCGTATGGAATTTATCTAACGCTGCATTCCATCCTGACCTGAAAGGGAAGCAGAGAGAGCGCCACTGAGACACTACAAAATTGGCGCGATTTATCGCAATGCCTTCTCGCCGCCAGCCACAGTGATGACACCGACGATGATCAGCCCGGTCAGCAACAGGCGAACCCCGGCGCTGACGCCGAATGTGTTGAGCATGGTCAAAAGCAGCACCAGGAAAAGCGCCGCTCCCCAGACGCCGGGAACATTCGCCTTGCCGCCGGCGACCGAAGTGCCGCCGATGACGACGACGGCGATCGAGGCCAGCAGATATTCATTGCCGATGTCGACATTGGCGCCGCGGAAATAGCCGGCAAGCAACGCGCCGTCGATGCCGCCCAGCGCACCCGACAACGTGTAGGTGAGGAAGCGGATGCGGCCGACATTGACACCGGCGAGCCACGCGGCGCGGATGTTCTGCCCGATGGCCAGTACCGAGCGACCATAGATCATGCGCTGCAAGGCGATGGCCGCACCGATGGTGAACAGCACGGTGAGGATCGCCAGCACCGGAATGCCCAGAATCTGCCAATTGGTGAAACTGGCAAAACCCGGCGGCGGCTTGATCTGCAGGCCGCGCCCATAGCTGATGTCGATCGACTGGATGATGAAACTGGCCGACAATGTAGCGATGATCGGCGGAATCCTCAGCGCCCAGATCAAGAGATAATTGACGGCGCCGATTGCGGCGCCGCAAGCGATCGCTGCCAGCAGGCCGACCACGATCATGGAATCGCTGCCGCCCATCACCTTCATGGCGACGGCGCTGGCGAGCCCGATATTGGCCGGTAGCGACAGGTCGACATTGCCCGGGCCAAGCGTGATGACGAACATCTGGCCGACGCCGACAATGACGGTGAAGACGGCAAGCGACAGTGCCGCCGTGACCATGCCGCCACCGCCGTAGCCGCCGGTGAAAGCAATGGTCGCCAGCCAGACCAGCAACGCGCCGAGGAAGGACCATATCCAGGGTTTGGCGGTGAGCGTTCGCAACAGCGTCATCGCTACCTCTCCCTGCGGCTGATCAGAACGCGGGCCGCCAGCACGATGATCAGGATGGCGCCGTTGGCGGCGACCTGCCAGTCCGGCGGAATATGCATGAAGGTGAGCAGCGGTGACGCCGCCAGCGCCAGCGTCAGCGCGCCCAGTACGGCGCCGATGGGCGACACCCGGCCACCGACGAATTCGCCACCGCCGAGGATGACGCCGGCAATCGCCAGCAATGTGTAGCCATTGCCGATATTGGCGTCGGCCGAAGTGGTGATACCGATCAGCGCCATGCCCGACAGCACGCCGAACAGGCCGGTCAACGCAAACAGCGTGATCTTGGTGCGCAACAGCGACCAGCCTGCCCGCCGCAGCGCCGCCGGATTGCCGCCGGATCCCCTCAGAATGACGCCGTAAGAAGTGCGCATCAGGCCGAAATGCACCACCGCCGCGATCACCAGCGCGGCAATGATCGGAAACGGAATGTAGGGCGGCTTGAACGCCATCAGCGACAGCAGCCAGTCCGGCGCCTTGCCGCCCGGCTTGGGCAACACCAGAATGGCCAACCCCTGCCAGACGAAGCTCATGCCCAGCGTCACCACGATCGACGGCAGATTGCGCAGATGGATCAGCGCGCCGAGCAGCGCATAAACGCCGATAGCGCCGACCAGGATAATCACGCCAAGCAGCGGCGCATCCTTCAGCCACGTCGCGGTGACGCAGCCGACGAAGCCGACAAAAGTGCCGATCGACAGATCGAGCTCGTTGCCGGCAATGACGAACATCTGCGCGATCGTCGCCAGCGCGATCGGGATCGCCAGATTGAGCATCAGGGTGAAGCCGAAATAGCTGATGGCGCGCGGGTTGAGCCAGGCGATGGCGATAACCACCAGCGCCAGCGACAGCGCCGGCAACAGGCTGCGCAGCATGCGCGCGCGGGCCGCACTGCTGGGCGGCGAGGACGTTGGGCCAGGAGTGATTGCCGTCATCTCAGGCCGCGTCGCCGAATGAGGACTGGATGATCTTTTCCTCGGTCAGCTCGTCGCGTCCGAGATGGGCGACGATGCGGCCGTTCTTGAAGACATGGATGTGGTCGCAATTGTCGAGCTCTTCGGTCTCGGTGGTGTACCAGAGGAAGGTCCGGCCCTTGGCCGCTTCCTCGCGCACGAGTTCATAGACTTCGAGCTTGGTGCCGATATCGACGCCGCGCATCGGGTCGTCCATCAGAACGATCTCGGCATCCGAACCCAGGGCGCGGGCAAACAGCGCCTTCTGCTGGTTGCCACCCGACAGCGAAAAGATGTTGTTGGCCATGTCAGGGGTGCGGATGCCGATCTTCTGCTTCCAGAATTCGGCCAGTGCCGCCTCGCGCTGCGGCGAGATCAGCAGACCTTTGCGAAGCTGCGAAAGCGAGCGGATGCCGATATTTTCCGAGATCGACCATTGCGGAAAAATGCCGTCCGACTGGCGATCGCCCGCCACCAGCGCCACCGGCGCTGTCACTTCGATGCCTGGCTTTCTCCGCGTCGCAGCGGCAAAGATCGCCAGCAAAAGATCGGTTTGGCCATGGCCTGCAAGCCCCGCTAGGCCGATGATCTCGCCGGCGCGGGCGACGAGTTCCTTGCCGTCCTCCTGCCGGGCAGGCCGCGCCCGCACTCTGACAGGACTGCCCGCCGGCCTCGCGGCGGCGAACTCCGTCGCGATCTTCTCGCGTGCCTCGGCGCCACCCATGGTTGCCACCAGCCGGTCGCGGTCGAACGCCGTTGCAGCGTCGGCGGCAACCACTTTGCCATCGCGCATCACCACGATGCGGTCGGCATTTTGCAACACCTCGCCCAGCACATGCGAGATCAGGATGCAGCTGCCGCCGGAAGCGACGAAGCGGCGCACGAAGGCGAGCAACTGACCCGCCGTATGCGCATCGAGCGAGGAGGTCGGTTCGTCCAGAATGACCAGGTCGAGCGGATCGCGCGTCACCGTGAAGGCACGCGCCACCTCCACCATCTGCCGCCGGCCGATGGACAGGTCGCCGGCAACGTCGTCGGCCGAGATGCCGTGATCGGGAAAGATTTCGTCAAGCTTGGCGGCGATGAGCGCGGCCGCCTTGCGCCGCCAGCCGAAGCCGGTCAGCGCCGGATGGTTGATGCGCGTATTCTCGGCGATGCTGAGGTTCGGGCACAGCGACAGCTCCTGGAACACGCAGCGTATGCCGAGCTTGAGCGCGCGCGCCACCGAGTATTCGGTTTCGGCATTGCCGCGCACCGCGATCTCGCCACCATCCGGCCGCAGCGTGCCGGCCACCATATGCATCAGCGTCGACTTGCCGGCGCCGTTATGACCGACCAGCCCGACGCATTCGCCTGATACGACATGGAAGTCGACGCCGTTAAGCGCCCGAACGGCGCCGAAATGTTTTTCGGCGCCGTTCAGTCTGATGATGTTGGTGTTCGCCTCGAGCATGCTCAACGATATCCGGTTGGCAATACGGACGGCAACCGGACTTGCATCACTTGATGTTGGCTTTGATCGCCGCGAGGGCGTCTTCCTGCGTGTACTCGTGGGTGGCGACGCCGCCCTCCTTGATCTTGGGCAGGGCTGCCTCGAAATCGTCCTGGGTGAAGGCGAGATACGGCACCAGCAGATCGTGTGGAATGTCGGTGCGGCCGTCTAGTACCTGCTGCGCCACCCAGAAGGCCAGCGACGAGACACCGGGCGCGATCGATGCCGACCAGGTCTGGTAGCCGTCCTTGTCCTTCTGCTCCTTCCACCATTTCAGCTCGTCCTGGCGGTTGCCCATGATGATGGTCGGGCGCGGCTTGCCCGCTGCGGCGAAGGCCTGTGCCGCGCCGTAGCCGTCGCCGCCCTGGTCGACGACGCCGACGATATCGGGCAGCGACGGCAGGATGGTCGCGACGGCCTTTTGCGCCGTCGTCTGGTCCCAGTCGCCGGTCACCGAGCCGACGATCTTGAACTGCGGATGGGCAGCGACACCTTCGAGGATGCCGGCATGGATGGCATCGTCGATCGACGTACCGGCGAGACCGCGGATTTCCAGCAGATTGCCGCCCTTGGGCTGGAACTTGGCCATCTGCTCGACTTCCTGCCTGCCCATATCCTTGAAGTCGACGACGACGCGATAGGCGCAGGGTTCGGTGACGATGCCGTCGAAGGAAACGACGACGATACCGGCGTCGCAGGCCTGCTTGACGGCGCCGTTCAGCGCATCCGGCGAGCCGGCGTTGATGACGATGGCGTCATAGCCCTGCAGGATCAGGTTCTGCACCTGGGCGGCCTGGGTCGGCACTTCCTTGTCGGCGGTGGTGAAGATGTCGGCGGCTGCGACGATCTTGTCCTCGACCGCTTTCTTGGTGACGATGGCGTAGCTGTCGAGCATCGCCTGACGCCACGAATTGCCGGCGTAATTGTTGGAGAAAGCGATCTTCTTGCCGCTTGTGTCGGCCATTGCCGTGCCCGAGGCGAGCATGGCCGCCATGGCGCTCAGAACGAGTAGTTTCTTCATGTCATATCCTCCCAGATGTTGTTGCTTTTTCGATGACTGCTGGTGCTGCGTTCACGTTTCCTGTTTTGACCTATTTGTCAGACAACATGGATGACCCTCCAGCTGTCAACTGCAAATCCGCTCGCCAATCCCGACCCCCATGATCCGACCCTCAGAACAGCCGCAAGCCGGGCACGCGAACCCTTAACCGGTACAGCGATGTCGACGCCGCTACGTACAGACTCCTGAGATCGTCGTCGCCGAAGGTGAAGTTTGCACAGGGTTCGGGTGTTTCGATCACGCCCAGAATGTCGCCAGACGCGTCGAAAACATGGATCCCGCCCGGCCCGGTGCAATAGAGATTGCCGCGGCTGTCTATCTTCATGCCGTCGGGCGATCCCGGCCCTTCGCCTTCGGTCGTCGCCCACACGGCGCCGCCATTGAGGTCGCCATTGGCCTCGACGCCGAACACCCTGATATGGCCGCGTTCGGTGTCGTTGACGAACAGCCGCGACTCGTCCAGCGAGAAGCACAGCCCGTTCGGCTGAACGAAGTCGTCGGCCAGCAATGTCAGCTGGGCGCCGTCGCCGTCGATCCGATAAATACCCTGGAAGGTGAGTTCCTGCGGCCTCGGCACGCCGTAGAACTCGACGCGACCATAGCCTGGATCGGTGAAATAGACTGACCCGCCGGTAGCAACGACAATGTCGTTGGGGCTGTTGAGCTGCTTGTCGCGGTAGTGCGTGGCCAGCACAGTTATCGCGCCGCCGGGCTCGGCGCGGGTAACGCGGCTGGTGGCATGTTCGCAGGTGATCAGCCTGCCCTGCCGGTCGAGCGTGTTTCCGTTGGCCTTGTGACTCGGCTGGCGGAAGGTTTCGATCTCGCCCGATGCGTTCAGCCGGTACAGGCGGCTTTCCGGAATATCGGAAAACACCAGCCACTTTTCATAGGGGTGCCATACCGGCCCTTCGAGGAAGCCGTAGCCGGTCGCGAGCCGCTCCATCACAGCCGCGCCGACGACGTCGTCGAAGCCGGAATGACGGACCCTGGCCGGAGTGGACATCAGGGAAGCTTCGGCTTGCTGGCGACCTTGCCGCCGACGAACCAGTCGCCTTCCGCCACATCCTCGAACACCACCCAGATCGCATCCTTGGGCAGTTCGGCGACCTCGCTGATGGCGTCGGTGACGCGGCGCGAAATCTCGTCCTTGCGCGTTTGCGAATGGCCCTTGAGGATTTGTATGTTGACGAACGGCATCAGCGCCTCCCCGATATTTTCTTCTTATGGGGTCGAGCCTAGTCAGGGCGCGCGTCCCGCGATACAGGTCAATGCGCAGCGACGACTGTGCGTTTGCACAGTCGTTTTATCGCTACTGCTGCGGTGGCGCCGCCTGCGCCAGCCAGAAGTCGAGCCGCTCCTGTTCGCGGCGCAGCGCGTCGACGTTGATCAGGCCGCGCGCCATGGCGAGATAGATGGCCCGCGTGCGCGAGTTGAACACCGAGGTCTCGCCGGCGCCGTCTTCCGGCGGCACGATGCCAAGCTTGTCGTAGACATGCTTGATGCGGCTTTGTGCGCCGCGGATCGACAGGCCGCGTCGCGCCGCGATCGCCCGGTCGGTGAGGCCGAGCGCGATATCGATCAGGCTTTCATATTCGCCGTCGGTGATGCCTTCGAACCGGTCCTGCACCCGGTGCTGGATGCCGCGTATTTCGCGGTCGATAATGCAATGGCCCTCGGAGAACACGCCGCGCAGCGCCGAGCGCATGCCCTCTTCCGTCGCCGATTTCAGCACATAGCCATAGACCGAGCCCGGCGGCACGATGCGCGCCACGCCCCGGACATAAGCCTCGTCGGCGAAATTCGACCAGAACAATATGTGCGTTCCGGCGCGGCGGCTCCAGATGGCGCGGGCCACCTCGATGCCCGTCGCTTTGGGCAGCTGCAAATCGAGCACGACATGCGGCGGTTCGCGCTCGGCGGCCAATGCAATGGCATCGGCGCCGTCGCCGGCCTCGATCACCTCGACCTCGCTTGGCCACAACTGCTCCACCGTCCGGCGCGCGAAGCTGCGGTGCAGCCCGTCATTCTCGGCGATCATCACCAACATCACACCACCTCCGGCAAAGTCTTTTTCTCAACCGGCGCGGCCGTCCTGGCCAACGCAGGCGCGCGGTCGACCTCGATGACCACTCGCGTGCCGCCCTTGCGACCAGTCGCCTCGAAGCGCAACCGCGCGCCGATCAGGGCCGCGCGCGTGTGCATGTGGCCGATGCCGCCATGGGCGGTAGCATCGACCGGTCCGCAGCCATGGCCGTCGTCCGAAATGATCACCCGAAGCACCTTCTCGGTCGAGGTCAGCTGCACTTCGATGCGGCTCGGTGCTGCATGGCGCACCGCATTGTTGATCGCTTCCTGGACGATCCGGTAGAGCGCCGTGCGCATCGTCTCCGACAAGCTGTCGGCACAGCCCGCGCTGGTGTCGGCGATGTGCACGGCGATCGGCGGCTTGGCCCGGGCGACGCTGCGGTTCAGATGCGCCTCGACGGCATCGCGCAGGCCGAACAGTTCGAGCACGCTTGGTCGCATGTCGTCGACGATGTGGCGCAGCTCCGCCAGGCAGCCGGCGACCTCCTGTTCGAGATCGGCAAGCTGCGCCTCGCGCGCCACGCCCTGGCTGCGCAAAGCCGATATCTGGCGCGCGATGCGGGCAAGGTCGCCCAACGTCTGGTCATGCAGGTCCATGGCCATGCGGCGGCGCTCGCGCTCCATGCCTTCGGTGAGCTGCGAGGCACCGACCCTGAGCAGCTCCACCCGGTTATGCGCTTCGCTTTCGGCGAGCATCGCCCGGCGCGCCTCTTCGGTCTGGATCAGCGCAAAGATGTAGGGCGCGATGAGATCGGCGCATTGCTGGGCGACGGCCACATCCGCTTGCGTGTAGCAGCCAACCTTGTGCCGGCTGATGTTGAGGGCGCCGATAACGCTCCCCCGCGCCCTCAGCGGCACTATGATGCGGCTGCGCAGCTTCGCGGCGAAGATCGGCCCGTCGAACGCCCCAGCGAAGTGGAAGCGCGGGTCGATAAGCGCGTTGTCCGTCAGTAGATAGGGCGTTTGGCCCCACAGCACGTGCCGTATGGGGCTGCCTTCCACCGGATGCTGCGCCAGCCGGCTCCAGCTGGTGTGGAAGCCGGCCTCATAGCAGGCATGCTTGCGCCCGTCCTGCGACAGCACCGCCAAATCGATGTGATCGTGCGGAATGAGCGTGCCGATCTCGATGGCGGTTGCGCGAAATGCCGAGCCCGGGTCGATATGGCCGGCCAGCGCCTGCGAAATGGCCAGCAGCCGGTCGATCAGCATGGGAGATACATCCGACATCGCTTTGAGACCCTCCCCTTGCACCTGAACACACCGCACCCGGCGACCCGTAACGCTCCGCGAATCTTGAGCGCGCCATCAGTCTTCGAATTTCGTCAGGCCTCCCCTGCAACAGGAATAGTGGACACCTGCGACCGGCGCTGTCAACGACGCCCTCTCCGCCATGGTCGATCAACTTGAGGTGCATCAATTGAAAAGGGTTCGCGTACTGGTCTAGGGAGTAGGCAGGAGACCAAAGCAAAAATGGCAGTGACGCCAACCGTTGCGCCGGGCGCACCCGGAATCCCAGCGCGCTGGACGTCGAGCGCCAAGAGCGGCGTTGGCGCTGCACTGTCGCCGGCGAGCCGTGTCTGGTTCACGCTCAGCCACGGCATCGTCAACGAGGTCTATTATCCCGGCCTCGACAGCGCCTGCACCCGCGATATGGGATTGCTGGTGACCGGCGCCGATGGCTATTTCTCCGAAGAGAAGCGCGACGCCTCGCATGTCATCGAGCCATTCGAGGACGGCGTGCCCGCCTACCGGCTGGTCAACGCGACAGCCCGCTACCGGATCGAAAAGCGCATCCTGGCCGATCCGGAGCGCCCGGCGCTGCTGCAGGAGACCAGCTTCACGGCACTCGAAGGCACAGCCGCCGACTACCGTGTCTACGTCCTGCTGGCGCCGCATTTGGTCAATGCCGGCATGGGCAACACCGCCTGGGTCGGCGACCACAAGGGCCAGCCGATGCTGTTTGCCTCCGGGCGCGGCACCTGCCTGGCGCTGGCCTCCTCGCTGCCCTGGGGCGACCGCGCGGCCGGCTATGTCGGCTTTTCCGATGGCTGGCAGCAGCTCAGCCGCGACGGCCGGCTCGATCCGGCCTGCCAAAGGGCCGAAGACGGCAATGTCGCGCTGACGGGCGAGATCGGTTTTTCCTCAGGCAACAACAAGGCCTTGCTGGCGCTTGGCTTCGGAGCGACCCCCGACGAGGCCGCCGAAAACGCGGCCGCCAGCCTGAAGCGCGGCTTTGAGCCGGCGGCAAAGACTTATGTCGCAAAATGGAAAAAGTGGCAGGCGGGCCTGCTGCCGCTTGACCGACGCGACGCATCCGGCCTCAACAGCTACCGCGTCAGCACGGCGGTGCTTGCGACACACCTGTCTGCGAACAAGCCCGGCGCGGCCGTGGCCAGCCTGTCGATTCCCTGGGGCGCCAGCAAGGGCGACGACGATCTCGGCGGCTATCACCTCGTCTGGCCGCGCGATCTCGTCGAAACAGCGGGCGGCTTCCTCGCCGCCGGCGATCCCGCGCAGGCGCTGGAGATCCTCGCCTATCTCCGTTCCATCCAGCAGCCCGACGGTCATTGGCCGCAGAATGTCTGGCTCGACGGCTCGCCCTACTGGCCCGGCATCCAGATGGACGAATGCGCCTTCCCCTTGCTGCTTGCCGACGCGCTGCACCGCGCCGGGCACCTGCCGCGCGCCAAGCTCGCCGCCTTCATGCCGATGATCGACAAGGCCGCGTCCTATGTCGTGCGCAACGGCCCCGTCACCGGGGAGGACCGCTGGGAGGAGGATGCCGGCTACAGCCCGTTCACGCTCGCCGTCGAGATATCGGCGCTGCTCGGCGCCGCCGATCTCTTCGACGTCAGTAGAAAACCAGAGACGGCTAACTATCTCCGTGAAGTCGCCGATTGCTGGAACGACCAGATCGAGCGCTGGACCTACGTCAGCGGCACAGCGGAATGCGAGAAAGCCGGCGTCGACGGCTACTATGTCCGCATCGCACCGGCCGACGATGCAGGCGCTGCTTCACCGAAAAACGGTTTCGTGCCGATCAAGAACCGGCCGCCGGGCGATACCGACAAGCCCGCCGAGGCAATCGTCAGCCCGGACGCGCTGGCGCTGGTTCGCTTTGGGCTCAGAGCCGCGGACGATCCGCGCATCGTCGACACGGTCAAGATCATCGACGCGAAGTTACGCTGCGACCTGCCGCAAGGCCCTCTCTGGTACCGCTATACCAGCGACGGCTATGGCGAACACACCGACGGCGCGCCTTTCGATGGCACCGGCCAGGGCCGTCCCTGGCCACTGCTCGCCGGCGAACGCGCCCATTACGAGCTGGCCGCCGGCAACAGGGACAAAGCGGCAAGCCTGCTGAAAACCTTCGAGGCCTCTGCCGGCCAAGGCGGCCTTCTGCCGGAGCAAGTCTGGGACAGCGCCGACATGCCGGAGCACGAATTGTGGCTAGGCAAGCCGTCGGGCAGCGCCATGCCGCTGGTCTGGGCGCATTCGGAACACATCAAGCTGTTGCGCTCGCTGCGCGACGGCGCCGTTTTCGACATGCCACCGCAAGGCGTCAAACGCTACATCGAGGGCAAAACCGGCTCGCCGCTCAGGGTATGGCGGTTCAACAACAGGATCCGCTCGATCCACGCCGGCAAGACGCTGCGTGTGGAGCTTTCCGCGCCCGGCGTGGTGCATTGGACCAGCGACAAATGGCTGACGGTGCATGACGACAGGACGACCGAAAATCCGTTCGGCGTCCATCTCGTCAACCTGGCCACCGCCGGCCTCCCGTCGGGCAGCACCATCGTCTTCACTTTTTTCTGGCCCGAAGGCCAGCGTTGGGAGAATGTCGACTTCAAGGTGGACATTGAGCAGCCCGCGACTACCTGAATTCTTTCCTCCAGCGACTAGGACAAGACCATGCAGATCGGAATGATGGGACTGGGCAGGATGGGCGCCAACATGGTGCGCCGCCTGATGCGCGACGGCCATGAATGCGTCGTCTACGACATCAACCCGGCAAGCGTTGCCGGCCTGGTTGCGGACGGCGCCATCGGCGCCGCCTCGATGGAAGAGTTCGTCGGCAAGCTCTCCAAGCCGCGCAGCGCCTGGTTGATGCTGCCGGCGGCGATCACCGGCAAGATCGCCGACCAGGTGGCGGCATTGATGGAACCCGGCGACATCATCATCGACGGCGGCAATTCCTACTATCACGACGCCGTCGACCAGGCGGCCGAGCTCGCGGCCAAGGGCCTGCACTATGTCGATGTCGGCACCAGCGGCGGCGTCTGGGGGCTGGAGCGCGGCTACTGCCTGATGATCGGCGGGCCGGACATTGCGGTCAAACATCTCGATCCGATCTTCGCCACGCTGGCGCCCGGCGCCGATGCCGGCGCCACGCCCGACAAGGCGGGCGGCACAGCGCCCTTCGGCTATCTGCATTGCGGACCGAGCGGCGCCGGCCATTTCGTCAAGATGATCCACAACGGCATCGAGTATGGCGTCATGGCCGCCTACGCCGAAGGCATGAACATCCTGAAATCGGCCAATGCCGGCAAAAGGCCGCGCACCGCCGATGCCGAAACCAGCCCGCTGGAAAACCCGCAATACTACCAGTTCGACATCGACCTGCCGCAGGTGGCCGAAGTCTGGCGCCATGGCAGCGTCATCGGTTCCTGGCTGCTCGACCTGACCGCCGGCGCGCTGAAGAGCGATCCCGGGCTTGCCCAGTTCGGCGGCCGCGTCTCGGATTCCGGCGAAGGCCGCTGGACGCTGAAGGCGGCGATCGACACCGGCGTGCCGGCGCCGGTACTGTCCTCGGCGCTGTTCGATCGCTTCTCCTCGCAAGGCGAATCCGAGTTCGCCGACAAGCTGTTGTCGGCCATGCGCTATGCCTTTGGCGGCCATGTCGAAAAGCCGAAGGGTGGCAAGTGAAGCCGGCAGGGGAGACGCGCAAAATGAGCCAGGAACGGTCCGACACGCTGGTGCTCTTCGGGGCCACCGGCGACCTCGCCCACAAGAAGATCTTTCCGGCCCTCTACCAGATGGTCGCCAAGGGGACGCTGACCGAGCCGATCATCGGCGTCGCCTTCGACGCCTGGGACATCAAGCAATTGCAGGCGCGGGCCCGCGACGGCATTGTCAACGCCGTCGGCAAGATCGACGAAAAGGTGTTCGCCAAATTCGCCAATCTGCTGCGCTATGTCAGCGGCGACTACCGCGACGGCGCGACCTTCGAGAAGCTGAAGACCGCGCTCGGCTCGGCGCAGCGGCCGCTGCACTATATGGCGGTGCCGCCGACCATGTTCGAGACCGTGGTCCAGGGCCTGGAGCAATCCGGCACCGCGCATGGCGCGCGGCTGATGGTGGAAAAGCCGTTCGGCCACGATCTGCAATCGGCGCGCTGGCTGAATCGGGTTTTGCATCTGGTGTTCGACGAGCAGTCGATCTTCCGCATCGACCACTATCTCGGCAAGGAAGCGATCCAGAACCTGCTCTATTTCCGCTTCGCCAATGCCTTCCTCGAGCCGATCTGGAACCGCAACTTCGTCGAAAGCGTGCAGATCACCATGGCCGAGGATTTCGGCGTCGAGGGCCGCGGCAAATTCTATGACGATGTCGGCGCTATCCGCGACGTGATCGAAAACCATCTGCTCAACATCCTGCTGCTGCTCGCCATGGAGCCGCCGGTCGGCCGCTCCGCCGACGATCTGATCGACGAGAAGGTGCAGGTGCTGCGCGCCATCCGCACGCTGACCAAGGACGACGTCGTGCGCGGCCAGTTCACAGGCTATCTCGCTGAACCCGGTGTGAAGCCGAACTCACCGGTCGAGACCTTTGCCGCGGTGCGCTTCATGGTCGACACATGGCGCTGGCGGGACGTGCCGTTCTTCATCCGCACCGGCAAGAACATGCCGGTGCATGTGACCGAAGTGATCGTGCGGCTGAAACGGCCGCCGCTCGACGTCTTCGATCCGATCAAGCCCGGCGACGCCAATTATGTCCGCTTCCGCATCGACCCGCAGGTGGCGATCTCGATCGGCGCACAGCGCAAGAGAGCCGGCGACGATATGATCGGCGAGCAGGTGGAACTGACTGCGCTCGACGACGCCAAGAACGACATGCCGCCCTATGAGCGGCTGATCGGCGACGCCATGAACGGCAATGGCCAGCTGTTCACCCGCCAGGATGCCAGCGAGCTGGCCTGGCGCATTGTCGGCCCGGTGCTCGGCGACACCACGCCACCGCACATCTATGAGCCCAAGACCTGGGGGCCGGCCGACGCCATGGCCAGTTTCGGCCCGCCAAACGGCTGGATCAATCCGGCCAAGTGAGCGGAGGAAACGATATGGCCAAGGCAGCCAGGCCCGCAGCGACCGGGGTCGAACCGGTCGTGCTGACGATCGATGTCGGCGGCTCGCATGTGAAGATCCTGACCACCGCCGGCGGCAAGGAACGGCGCGCCGATTCCGGACCGGACCTGACGCCGCAGCAGATGATCGCCACCGTCAAGACGCTGGCCGAAGGGCTGGCCTATGATGTCGTCTCGATCGGCTATCCCGGGCCGGTGCGAGACAATAAGCCATCGCTCGATCCCGCCAATCTCGGCAAGGGCTGGGACGGCTACGATTTTGCCGCCGCTTTCGGCAAACCGGTCAAGGTCGTCAACGACGCGCTGATGCAAGCGATCGGCAGCTATGATGGCGGGCGCATGCTGTTCCTCGGCCTCGGCACCGGCCTGGGTGCGGCGATGATCCTCGACAATGTCGGCCAGCCGATGGAATTGGCGCATCTGCCTTACCGCAAGGGCCGCAGTTTCGAGGACTATGTCGGCGAGCGTGGCCTGGAGAAATACGGCAAGAAGAAATGGCGCAGATACGTCTTCGACGTCGTCGAGCGGCTGCGTGCGGCGCTGCAGCCGGACTACATCGTCATCGGCGGCGGCAATGTCGACAAATTGGATGAATTGCCCGCCAAATCCAGGCGCGGCGACAATACGCGCGCTTTCGAAGGCGGCTTTCGACTATGGCGCGACAAGGCGCTGATCGTCTGATAGTATTAAGATTCAGTATAGTTGTTCAAAATGATGTGTGACGCGATGCGAAGTCATTGCGTTACGCAGATTTGGCGATTAGAGCGGTTACACCGGATGGAATCATCTGGTGTGGCCGCATATAAGCCGCAAGAAAAATGGCTAGAGCGCATTTCCGGTTCGCCGGAATGGCTCTGGAAGTTCCGCGACCCCCCTAGCGACGGAGAGATAAATTGGCCGACGACAGCAACGACTCCGACAAGGACATCGACCTGCTCGAACTTACCGCCCACATCGTGTCCGCTTACGTCGAGAAGAACCGCCTGCCCGTTGCCGGCCTGAGCGATCTCATCGCCAGCGTTGCCGCCTCGATCGGCGGACTGAGCCAGCCGCCGGTGCCAGAGGCGCCGCCGCAGGTTCCCGCCGTCAATCCCAAGCGGTCGGTGACGCCGGACTACATCATCTGTCTCGAAGACGGCAAGAAATTCAAATCGCTGAAGCGCCATCTCGGTGTCCATTTCAACCTGACGCCCGAGGCCTACCGCACCAAATGGGGCTTGCCGGCCGACTATCCGATGGTCGCCCCCAACTATGCGGCATCGCGCTCCGCGCTGGCGAAGTCGATCGGCCTCGGCCGCAAGGCTGCCGTGGCCGCACCGGCCAAAGCCAGGGGCCGCAAGGCCAAGGTTCCGGCCTGATCATCACCTGCCCGCGCTGAGCCAACAGTTTGGGCGACTGGAACAGAAGCCTGCCGGCGAATGAGCTTGGCAGGCTTCATGCTTTTATGGCTTGTACCTCTGAAACGTCAGGATTTGGGGGGAGCGGCCATGAACTACGCCAGAATGGTGATCGAGAAAGAGGCGCCGGAGGAATACGGCTACGACCGTATCCGCTACAACCTCTCCGAAAGCTCGATCGCCGACCAGAAGCTCTCCGACATCGGCCTGTCGCTGCCCGACCTGACCTTGTTCTATGGCGAGCATCGCGGCGAAAAAGAGCTGCGGGCGCTGATCGCTGCGCAGGATAAAGGCATTTCGCCGGACGACGTGCTGGTCACCGCCGGTGCGGCGGGCGCGCTGTTCATCATCTCGACCTCGCTTCTGTCGGAGCGCGACCACCTCGTCGTCGTCAGGCCGAACTACGCCACCAACATCGAAACCCCGAAGGCGATCGGCTGCGCCATCTCCTATGTCGATCTCGACTTCGACAAAGGTTTCGCCATCGATGCTGGCCGCGTCGCGGCGCAACTGCAGCCGAACACGAAGCTGATCAGCGTCACCTGCCCGCACAACCCGACCGGCACGATGATGGCCCGCGCCGATCTCGATGCGCTCATTGCGCTGGCCGAAGCGAGCGGCTGCCATCTGCTGGTCGACGAGACCTATCGCGACCTGTCCTATGGACAGCGGCTGCCGGCAGCGGCTTCTCTCAGCCCCAAGGCAATCAGCGTCTCGTCGCTGTCGAAAGCCTTCGGCATTCCCGGCATCCGCATCGGCTGGCTGATCACCAGGGATGCCGAGCTTCAGGAACGCTTTCTCGCCGCCAAGGAGCAGATCGGCATTTGCGGCAGCGTCATCGACGAAGGCATTGCCCGCGGCATGCTGGAGCGCCGCGACGCTTTCCTGGGCGCGCTGCTGCCCGAAATGGCCAGGCGCCGCGACATCGTCCAGGCCTGGATCGACCACGAACCGCTGGTCGATTGGGTGCGGCCGCAAGGTGGCGTCGTCGGTTTTCCCAGGCTGAATGTCGGCCCCGGTTTCGACCTCGACCGCTTCTACGTCAACCTCTTGGAAAGCCATGGCACCTATGTCGGCCCCGGCCACTGGTTCGACATGCCCAAGCGCTTTTTCCGCGTCGGTTTCGGCTGGCCGAAAGAGGCGGAATTGCAGGGCGGTCTCGACGCCATCTCCGCCGCGCTGAGGCAGTAACTTCCGCGTGCAATCGCGCGAGCGGCTTGAAAACCGCTTGATCCATGCCCGATTTTCACGCATACGCGCCCCGAACTTTGATAAGTTTCATTGGCCGGAACAGCGCCCATTTTCTGGGAAGTGCCCCGCCGGCCAGTGCAAATCGCAACGGGGCCATATCCATGACATCCCATTCCCATACGCCGCCGGATCAGCGCTACGCCGCTTTCCGCCACCGCTCCTTCCTGAGCTATTGGGCGGCGCGGTTTCTCACCACCTTCGCCACCATGATCGTGTCCGTCGCCGTCGGCTGGCAGATTTACGATCTGACGCGCGATCCCTTCGATCTCGGCATTGTCGGCATCGTCCAGTTCCTGCCTTCGCTGCTGCTGGTGCTGGTCACCGGCGTCGTCGCCGACCGTTTCGGCCGCCGCCTGATCATGGCGCTGGCGACGGTGGTCGAGGCGGGCTGTGCGCTCGTTCTCCTGTACTTCACACTGCGCGGCCTCGTCAGCCCGCTGCCGATCTTCGTCGTGCTCGCCATGTTCGGCCTGGCGCGCGCCTTTTACGGACCGGCTTCGTCCTCGCTGTTCGCCAATCTGGTGCCGCCGGAGGACTTTGGTAATGCGATTGCCTGGAACTCGTCGGCCTGGCAGACCGCAACGATCGTCGGCCCGGTTGCCGGCGGCCTGCTCTATGGCGTCTCGGCTGAAGCAGCCTACGCCGTTGCCTCGGTACTGATGCTGGTGGCCGGCCTGCTGATCTTCACCATTCCCAAGCCAGCCCAGCAGAGCGCCACCGACAAGCCGACGATGGAAACGCTGTTTGCCGGCTTCCGCTACATCTGGAGTGAGAAGATCGTGCTCGGCGCCATCTCGCTCGACCTCTTCGCCGTGCTTCTGTCCGGCGCCTCGGCGCTGCTGCCGGTCTATGCCCGCGATATTCTGGAACTCGGCCCGTGGGGCCTCGGCCTCTTACGCTCCGCACCCGGCATCGGCGCCATCTGCGTCGCGGTGTGGCTGGCCGGTCACCCGCTGCGCGACAATGCCGGCAAGATCATGCTCGGTTTCGTCGCAGCGTTCGGCGCTTTCACCGTGCTGTTCGGCTTCTCGACCATCACCTGGCTGTCGATACTGGCGCTTGCCGGCCTCGGCGCCACCGACATGTTCAGCGTCTATATCAGGGAGACGCTGATCCAGCTGTGGACGCCGGACGAGGTGCGCGGCCGCGTCAACGCCGTCAACCAGGTCTTCGTCGGCGCCTCCAACGAGGTCGGCGAATTCCGCGCCGGCACCATGGCGGCGCTGATCGGCACTGTGCCGGCCGTGGTGATCGGCGGCGTCGGCGCGATTGCCGTCGCCGGCCTATGGGCCTGGCTGTTTCCGCAATTGCGCAAGGTGCGGCATCTCAACAGCCGGGAGTAGCCCCGCCCAGCAAGCATCACGCATGCCTGCGTCCCTTCAGGCTGCGGCCTTTGCTGCTGGCTGCTGCCGGAAGATTTTGTGGCCGATGGTCCGCGCGGCCTCCAGATCGGCCGACGGATCCTTGGTTGCCGCCCCGACCAGCAATTCGGAGGCCACGACCCGCGCCCCGCAATAGTCGAATATGCCGTGATCGATCTGCGTCTTCATGGCGCCGAAATAGCCATGCCGTGCATAGGTGCGCAGATCCGCGCCGGCGATCGCGACCAGATGCACCCGCAGGTGATGCAACCGCTTCACCACTTTGCCATCCGCGCCTTCGTCATAGGCCCAGCCATTGGCAAAGACGCGATCGATCCAGCCCTTGAGAAGTCCCGGCATCGACCACCAATAGACGGGGTAAACCAGGACAAGCGCGTCGGCACGGTCGATCCGCGCCTGCTCGGCGGCGATGTCGGCCGACGGTGCCGCCTCCCGACGAAAGAGCGCGACATCGGCCATCGAGAACCTTGGATCGAAGCCCTCCGCCGCGAGGTCCGCGATTTCATAGGAATTGCCCGGATCGGAAGCGGTCAGCCCTTCGGCAATCTTCGCGGCGACGCCATGACTGAGCGAGTTCGGATCGGGATGTGCGACGACGATGAGCGCATGCATGTCGAAAACTCCTGGTTGGCGATTGCGAAGGGAAGCCATCGCTTATATACTTTTAGTAAGTTACTTTTGGTATATAGTGATGTCAAGCATCGTATCAAGCGATCCGGCCTCGCGACCGCGCCGCCGGCTGTCGCGGGATGACCGGCATCGGCAGTTGCTGGACGTCGCCTGGCGAGTGATCCGCGAGGAAG
This sequence comes from Hyphomicrobiales bacterium, assembly GCA_900472295.1. Lineage (GTDB taxonomy): Bacteria > Pseudomonadota > Alphaproteobacteria > Rhizobiales > Rhizobiaceae > Mesorhizobium. Next base: position 50,912 of record UCIA01000015.1, read on the forward strand.
GCACCGAAGCTCTCACGCTAGGACGGCTTTCGGAGCAGGCGGACGTCACGAAGCCTGTCGTGTATGACCATTTCGGCACGCGATCCGGCCTGCTGGCCGCACTCTACCGCGAGTTCGACGCGCGCCAGAATGCGCTGATGGACGCAGCCCTACGGGTGGCCGAGCCGACCCTGGCGGAACGGGCGGCGGTCATTGCGTATTCCTATGTCGATTGCGTGCTGCTCCAGGGCCGCGAAATCCCCGGCGTGATTGCAGCGCTTGCCGGTTCGCCGGAGCTCGAAAAGATCAAGCGCGAGTATGAGGCAGCGTTCATCCAGAAATGCCGGCTCGTGCTTGCGCCATTCGCAGCAACCGGTTCCATCGCTGCAGCAGGTCTTTGGGCGATGCTCGGCGCCGCCGAGGCCCTGTCCAACGCCGCCGCCACCGGAGAAATCACCGCCGCGCAAGCGCAGAACGAACTTTTTGAGACGATCCTGGCAATGGTCGCCAGAAACGCGGCCCGAGAGCCCGGCCGGGATCAGTCCGAGACAATCTCGTAGTGAAGAAGCTGGGAGTCGGCGAGTGACGACTTCAGCCCAGGCGAAATGACGCCGGAACTGAAGAGGAGAACATCTTCGCGGCGCACGAAGACTTCGTCGCCGGGTCCCATCGACACATAGGTGCCCGAAGAGCTTCGTTCGACAAGCCGGGCCCTGCCATTCGAAATGGTGAAGGTCGCGTGGCGCCTCGACACCCAGGGCCGCTCGACGACAATATCGCATTCCGCGGATCGGCCGATTGTCACGGATTGATTGTTTCGGCAGGACAGCACCCGATCTCCATAGCGGATAACCAGATGGTACTGCCGCGGCGGGACGGAGCGTCTATCGGCAGTTGCGCCACGGCTGGCGACCTGAGTGTTGATGACCCCATCGCTGCTCCACAGCGTATAGACATCGAAGAGTTCCTGCTTCCCCTTGAAGTCCATTTTGTCGAGGAGCCGCAGACACTTGCGGTTGGCCGCGGAAAGCGCTTCGAAAAAGCTCTGGCTGATCAGCACCTCCCCGGGGTTGGCCGTGGTGGACAACCGCGCGGTGACATTGACGACATCCCCGAATACCGCGTTCCGCGCGCGAATGACCGTCCCGAAATGCAATCCGATCCGGGCGATCGACGGCCCTTTCGCCATGTGCTCAGCGATCTGACGGACCGCCGCCAGCGCCATCTCCGGGCTCTCGAACAGGCTGAGGACGTCATCGCCTTTCGAGTAGATGAAATCACCGCCATGCTGGGCGACGATGGCCCGCATTGCGTCCAGGCAGTCCGAAAGCTGCTGCAAAGCGGCATCGTCGCCGATGCGTTCATAAAGCGGCGTGCTGCCCACGACATCCGCCAAGAGGACTGCGGCAAGAACCGTTTCCTGATCCATCGATCGCGTGTCCGACCCGAAAAGCCCGGCGTGTATAGCACAGGAGGTTGGCTGCGACATATCTGCCTAAGCGCCTGGGGCTGCGGCGGTGCTTCAGGTGATCGTCGCGGGCGGATGAGCGAAATGGGAGCTTCGCTTCCATTGGTTCATTCAGGAGTCGCGCCCCGCTCCCCAGCGATTCATCCCGACGAAAAGGGCAACCTCTACATCGATCCCAAAGTGTTTCCCTCGGCAGTCGCGGCCGACCTTCCCTCAGAGATCGCCGAATCCTTGGCAAACCATCAGCTCCCGTTGAACCACACGGCCTTCGAGGCTCCCGTCGACAAGGCAGCTTGGCACGACAAGCCGACTTTCTACGTGATCAGCACGAAGGACAAGGTCATCGCACCCGAGGCCCAGAAGATCTTCGCCACCAGGATGAAGGCCCAGACGACCGAGATCGCCGGCAGCCATGCCTCCCTCGTCGTCCACGCGAAGCAAGTCGCCGCGGTGATTGAAAAGGCCGCACTTGCGAAGTGACGATACCGCTCCCGGCACTTTGGTGCCGGGAGCGCCACGCGTGCTCTGCGCAATGCCTTGAAGCGCGAGCGGCCTAGCGCGCGGCCGGCTTGCCGAAAATCAGGCCCAGGAACTCGCTCAGCCAGCGCTTGAGGTGCATGTCCCAGATCAGCCGGCCGCCGAGATGGTCGCGGCCGGGCTGCGCGCCGGGCAGTTCGAAACGATGCGCGCCGCGCACCACCCATCGCTGCATCATCAGCCGGGTCAGTTCGCCATGGAACTGGATGCCCCAGGCATTGTCGCCATAGCGAAACGCCTGGTTGGGATAGGTTTCGGCCGTCGCCAGCAGCGTCGCGTCCTTCGGAAGCGAAAAGCCTTCGCGATGAAACTGGTAAACCATGTCGGGCCACGGCAGCAGTTTCTTGCCGGCCTCGGTCGGCTTCAGCGGATACCAGCCGATCTCGACCAGCCCCTCGCCATGGCCTTCGACTTTGCCGCCGAGATGGTTGGCCAGCATCTGCGCGCCAAGGCAGATGCCGAGGAACGGCCGGTTTTCACGCAACGGCACGTTCAGCCAGTTGGTCTCGCGGCGGACGAACTCATCCTCGTCATTGGCGCTCATCGGCCCACCGAACACCACGCAGCCGGCGTGTCCCTCCAGCGTTTCCGGCAGGCTGTCGCCCAGCGGCGGCCGGCGGATGTCGAGGTCGAAACCTTCCTCGAGCAGCATGTGGCCGACCCGGCCGGGGCTCGAAGTCTCCTGATGCAGCACGATCAGGATTTTCGGTTTCGAGCTTGGCGCGGGTGGCATGAAAAGGCGGGATCCTATTCGTCGCTCGACGTTCCGCTGGCGCCGGGCGCGGCGGCGGCCGCCTTGCGGCGCGCCTCGACGCGGTCCTGGCGCTCGACGCCGATCAGTTCGGCGACGCGCCAGACCGTGTTGTCTTCCAGCTCGTGCAATTCGCCATCGACATAGACGATTTCCCACATCAGGCCGATAAAGGCCTTGCGCGCATCGGCGTCGAGATGCCGCTTCAGCACACTGGTGAAGGCATAGAGGTCGATCGCCTCATTGTCGGCGCGCTCGCCGGCAGCCGCCAGCGCATCGAGTTCGTCGCCGCTGATCGAATAGCTCTCAGCCAGCACCTGCTTGAACCGCTCCCACTCGATGTCCTGACGCACGCCATCGGCATTCATCACATGATAGAGCAGCGCCGACGCCGCGACGCGCGGATCGTCCGCGTTTTCGCGATGCCCCGCGGCACCCGGCAGGTCTTTCAGGAAGGACAGAACGCGTTCAAACATTTTGCTCACATCGTTAGACATCAGAACAGGCGGAACCGGCGTGGTGATTTCTCCGCTTCGTCTTCAGGATCGACGCCGGGATCGTCGGGCAGGCGGACAATCTCCTCGGCCGGCTCGACCCCTTCGGCATCCGATGGCACCGCGGCAAAAGCAGCGGCGGTTATCGGCCTGACATGGTCATCGGCCGCAGCGGGTTTCGGCTCGGCCGGCGCCTCGTTGATTGTCTTGGCGGCGGCCGGATGGTCGATCACCTCGACTTCGTTTGCCGGCTTGGCGGGAGCCGCAAGCACCGGCACCTCAGCTTCATGTGTTTCCTCATGGCTGTCGATGAGCTGGCCGAGCCGCTCCATCGGCGCGCGCCATGTGAAGGCATCGAGCTTGCCGGTAACCGGCGACACCGGCGCCCAGCGCTCGGAGACGACGCCGTCGGCGACCCAGGCCGGATCGCGCGGCGCGCGGACTGCTCTCGACAGCAATTGCCGGATCTTGCCCTGATCGCCGCTCTCCGCCTCTTCGATATCGGCCAAAAGAAGATAGGCGCCTTCGCGTCGATCCATGCGCAGCGCCGCCTCGGCCTCGCGGCGCGCGGTGGCGTAATCCTGAGCATCGAGCGCGGCGCGCGCCACCGTCATCGACGATTCGGCGTTGTTGCGCTTCAGCTCCTGCAGCTTCTTGGCCCGGTTGAGGCGGTCGACCACCGCGTCGCCCGGCCTTGCATGGGTGTAGAGTTCGGCGATCTCCGGATGCGGCTCCGCCTTCCAAGCGGCTTCGAGGATTTTCGAGCCTTTGCGCACATCGTTCTGCTTGAACAGAAGGTTGGCAGCCGCGACCGCAGCCGGCGCGAAATCGGGCGCCAGCTTGTTGGCTTCGAGCGCCGCTGTCTTCGCGGCGTTCGGATCGCTGTCGGTAAGCGCCTGCGCCTTGGCGGTCAAAAGCACGGCGCGGCGGCGGTTGGCGGCATCGCGCTCGATCTGCCGCGTCGATTTCTGCGCCTCGACCAGCTTCAGCGCGCCGTCCCAGTCGCCGCGTCCGGTCAAATCTTCCAGCGTCGATTCAGCGGCCCAGGCGAGTTGCGGCGCGACGGCAGCGGCGCGGCCGGCATAGTGGCGCGCCGCGTTGCGGTCGCCCAGCCGCTCGGCTTCGAGATAGAGCCCGCGCAGGCCGAGCAGCCGCATTTCGGGATCGTCGAGCATAGCCTCGAATTTTTCCCGCGCACCTTCATGGTCGCCTTCGAGCAGCGAGGCCTGCGCTTCGAGCAGTTGGATCAGCGGCTCCTGGTCGGAGCGGATGAGCTTGGCCGCTTCCTTGGTCTTCTTGCGGGCCAGCGCGCCATCGCCGGCGCCGGCGGCGATCATGCCGGTCGACAGCGCCTGGTAGCCACGGTCGCGACGGCGGACACGGAAATAGCGCGAGATCGTATACGGGCTGTTCCACAGCGACTTGATCAGCCACCAGACAATCATCACCGCGGCAACGACAGCAACGATCGCCACCGCCGCCACCATCAGGCTGACCTGGTACTGGTAGCCGTTGAAGGTGACGACCATCTCGCCCGGACGGTCGGCCAGCCAGGCAAAGCCCAGCCCGAGCGCGAAGACGGCGGCGAGAAAGATGAGAATGCGGATCATCGTGTCGTCCTCATGCCTTCATCGCGCCTGCAATCAGCGCATCGACCTGCGTCTCGACCTCGATGCGCGCCTTCAGTTTGCCGGCAAAGTCGGCGCCGGCAGCTTTCACTGCCTCGGGTAGCGTATCATATTCGCTGAGCGCCTTGGCGTAGTCGCCCTGGTTGACCGCCACCTCGATGCGCGCCACGGTTTCGGGGGCGCCAGCGCCCTCAACGGCGCCGATCGGCCGCACCTTGACCAGCGATTCTGCGCTCGCCAGCAGGTTCTGGAAGAAGCCGGCATTCTCGTCGACCGGCGTCGCCGCAGCGACCATCGCATTGGCCGCTGCATCGGCCTCGCCGGCGATTTCGGTTCGGGTCGGCACGCCCTTTTCGGCATAGGGACGCAGAACCGCAATCTCAGGCGCATCGGGCGAGATCGCCGCGAAGGTCTCCAACTCCGCGGCGAACGGCGCGCCGCGATCGAGCGCTGACTTGAGCGCCGACGCGGCGATGGCCATCGCGATCTTCGGCTGCGAGGCCTGCGCATCGACCTTGCCGGCGAGCTGTGACAACGACTGTTCTAGCGCGGCGATCTTGCCTTCCTGCGCCTTGGCCGCTTCGCCGGCGGATTTCACCAGCGCATCGAGACCCGCCAGTTTTTCGTTGAGCGGCGCGAGATCGACGGGTACTGCACCGCCGGCTTGGCCGAGTGCTGCGACCGCCGTCTCAATCTGTTTGACCTTGTCGCCAAGTGCTGCAAGCCCGGCATTGTCGCCGGCGCCACCTTGTTCGACCGCCGATTTCAGCGACGCGACATCGGCCTTGACCTGATCCAGCGCCGACGACAGCCCATCGACCTTGGCCGTTGCGGCCCCATTGCCGCTGGCTTCCCTGATGTCGGCGATTTCGCTCTTCAGCGAGGCGATCTCGCCATTGACGCCATCGAGCGAGACCGTGCCCGAACCCGGCGCGCCAAGCACACCGGCAAACTGCAGCCCGCCGGCGGCGACCAGCGCAATGACGCCGCCGATGATGCCGGCGGCAATGCCGTTCGAACGCTTCGGCTGCGCTGCCATGGGCTGGTTCCTCACCTCGGCGTTATCAGGCGTTTCCTTGGGCCCACCCGATTTGGGCGAGGCATCCTCGAAATTGTAATCGGAAGTCCGGGCGCGGGGCGGCGCGTCCGAGGCGGCGGGATAGGGGTGCTCAGCTTGGGCAGACGCCTTGGCATCTTCGCTCTCAGGAGCGGCCTGCGCGGAAGCGTCGGAGTGTTCCCACGGCTCGAGATCGGCCTGGTCGGCATGAACCGGCTCGTCGGGCGTCTCCGGCTGCGCATCCGCTAGGACCGTCGGTTCCTCATGCACGACCGATTCGGCTGAGGTCTCGGCAACATCCGAGCTGGCGCTATCGGCCTTGGCGGCATCCGCTTCGACAATGCGCGAGACGGCGCCGGGTTCGAGTTCGATGGTCACCGGCTCGCGGCGATTTTTCGAATGTCGCATCTTCGGCGTCTTGACCATGCCTGGGCTCCGCAATCCTGCTTCGTCTGGGGCGCCTGACGGCGCGTGATGGTTTGAAAATGATCTAGCACATCAGTCTCAGGTGAACAGGTGAAAAGGGGCGGCGTGATGACACGGGGCGCTCAATCGCCGCCATGCAACAGCTCAAGCAGCGCCTCCTCCTGCGGTTCCGGCGCAACGCGTGTTTCTTTGCTCGCGGCATCGCCGAATGCCGAAGCTATGCGGCCTGACAGGGCAAAAGTCTCAGTCTTTTCAAAGAGATCATGCAACTCCAGCCGCCTGGCCAAGACTTGCATCGCTGCCGCCGCCTTGGCGGAATAAAGCAGCACCGCATCGACCGGCTGGCCGGACAGGCGCGCACGGATCGCCGCATCGGAATAGTCGAGCGCAATCGTGTCATAGGTTTCGATGGCGCGGACCGCGATGCCGGCCTGCTTGAGCCGCGCTTCGAAGGCCGGAAACCGCACGCGTCCGGTGAGATAGACGATCGTCTTGCCGGAAAGGCCGACGGCAATCGTTTCAGCAAGTTTCTCGGCGTCACCCGGCCCTTCATTGACCGACCCGAACCCTGCTGCACGCGCCGTTTCAGCCGTCCGGTGGCCGACGGCATGGCAAGGTAAGGCGGCAAGCGCGGCGATGAGCTCTCCCGGCGCATGACGCACGGCATTGGCGCTGGTCACGGCGACGGCATCACCGGCAACCGCATCGGCGCCAACCGGCAGCGTCACTGTTTCGGTCAATGGCAACAGAATCGGCTCAAATCCCAAGTCTCGCAGCCGCCGCATGGTGCGCGTTGCCCCGGGTTCCGGCCGCGTCACCAGGACACGCATGTCAGACCCAGCCGTCGAAGAAGCTTTCGCCGGCCTTGACCCGCACCATCCTCGCGGCGTCCGTGCCGATATCGGCTGCATCCAGCGCCAGGCCTTCGGCCTTGACCTCATGCGATTGCGTGCCATCGGGCGAAATGATCAGCCCGGCGAAAACCAGTTTTCCGACCGCAACAGTCGCATGGCCGGCGATCGGCGTGCGGCAGGAGCCGTCGAGCGCCGCCAGGAAGGCGCGCTCGCAGGCCAGCGCCTGGCCCGTCGGGACGTCATGGATGGCGCTCAGCATCTGTTCCACGGCGCTGTCGCCGATGCGAGTTTCAATACCGATCGCGCCCTGCCCCGGCGCCGGAGGAAAAGCGTCGAGCGGCATCAGATCGGTGACGACATCGCCGAGCCCCAGCCGCTTCAGCCCGGCATGGGCCAGAATGGTGCCTTCGGCGACGCCTTCCTCCAGCTTGCGCAACCTGGTCTGCACATTGCCGCGAAACATCACCACGTCGAGGTCCGGCCGCATGCGCCGGATCAGCGCCTGGCGTCGCAGCGATGACGAGCCGACTTTGGCCCCTTGCGGCAGGTCGATGATGCGTTTCGCCGCCTTGCCGATAAAGGCATCGCGTGCATCTTCGCGCGGCAGGAAGGCCGAGAGTTCAAGCCCATCCGGCAGCACCGTCGGCATGTCCTTGGAGGAGTGCACGGCGATATCGATCCCGCCGGCCAGCAGCGCCTCTTCGATCTCCTTGGTGAACAGGCCCTTGCCGCCGGCTTCCGACAGCGGCCGGTCCTGGATGCGATCACCGCTGGTCGAGATGACGACGACCTCGAACGCTTCCGCCGGCATGCCATGCGCTGCCATCAGCCGCGCCTGCGTTTCATGCGCCTGGGCCAGCGCCAGCGGGCTGCCACGTGTTCCAATTTTCAAAGTTTGCATGGCGCGCGGTCCGTGATAACCCCCGGCTGGCTTTGCGTTTCCGGCACTCTCCCTAACGAGGCCCGCCTCTACTAACTAGGAAAGTCCGGCGACACAATCTCTGGAGATAGCGACGAATTGATCCGCGTTCTGGGCATTGAGACGAGTTGCGATGAGACCGCCGCCAGCGTGGTGACGCTGGACGGCGCTTCCGCGCCGGTGATCGCGTCCAACATCGTGCTCAGCCAGATCGAGGAGCATGCCGCTTTCGGCGGCGTCGTGCCCGAGATTGCCGCGCGCGCCCATGTCGAGGCGCTGGACGGCATTGTCGAGGCCGCCCTTGCCGATTCGGGCGTAGCGCTTGCCGACATCGACGCCATTGCCGCCACTGCCGGCCCCGGCCTGGTCGGCGGGCTGATCGTCGGCCTGATGACCGCCAAGGCGATTGCCGCAGCCGCCGGCAAGCCGCTGATCGCCATCAACCATCTCGAAGGCCATGCGCTGACCGCAAGGCTGACCGACGGGCTCGACTTTCCCTATCTGCTGCTGCTGGTTTCCGGCGGCCACACCCAGATCGTCGCGGTGCGCGGCGTCGGCGACTACCAGCGCTGGGCGACGACGATCGACGACGCACTGGGCGAAGCTTTCGACAAGACGGCGAAAATGCTTGGCCTGCCCTATCCCGGCGGCCCGAATGTCGAGAGAGCGGCGGCCTCAGGCGATGCGACGCGCTTTGCTTTCCCACGACCGATGAAAGGCTCGGCCCAGCCCGATTTCTCCTTCTCCGGCCTCAAGACGGCTGTGCGCCAGGCGGCAACCGCCATCCAGCCGCTGAGCGAGCAGGATGTCGCCGACATCTGCGCCTCGTTCCAGGCGGCGGTGGCCGATGCGCTGGCTGACCGCGTTGGCCGCGCGCTTGCGCGATTCCATCAGGAGTTTCCGGACAAGGCCAATCCGGCGCTGGTCGTTGCCGGCGGCGTCGCCGCAAACAGCACGATCAAGGTGACGCTGCAGAAGCTGTGTGCCGAGGCCGGCTTCGCCTTCGTCGCGCCGCCGCTGAAACTGTGCACCGACAATGCGGCGATGATCGCCTGGGCCGGCATCGAGCGATTGCGGGCGGGCATGGCTGAGGAGAACGGCTTCGATTTCGTACCACGCTCGCGCTGGCCGCTGGACTCGATCTCGGCGCCGATGATCGGCTCCGGCCGACGCGGGGCAAAAGCATGAGCGCCGACAGGACAAGCGGCAGGGACAGAACCGGTTGGCGCGTCACCGTGCTCGGCGGCGGCGCCTGGGGCACCGCGCTGGCGCTGGCCATGCTGCGCGCCGGCCACGATGTCCGGCTCTACGCACGCGATGCAGAAACGGTCGCGGCCATTCAGCGCGGCGAAAACCCGCGCTACCTCCCCGGCATCGCCATTGAAACAGGCATAGCCGCGACGAGCGATATCGCCACCGCCCTAGCCGACGCCGATTGCGTGCTGGCGGTAGCGCCGGCACAGGCGCTGCGCGCAATGCTGACGACGGCAAAGCCTCTTATGCCGAAAGCCATTCCGCTGGTTCTCTGTGCCAAAGGCATAGAACGCGACACCGGCGCGCTGTTGTCGGCAATCGTCGAAGACATTCTGCCTGGCGCCCCGGTCGCGGCTTTGTCCGGCCCGAGCTTTGCCGCCGATGTCGCGCGCGGTCTGCCGACAGCCGTCGTGGTCGCCGCCCGCGACGACGGCCTGGCGGCCGAGCTTGCTGCCCGCTTTTCAGCTGAGAATCTGCGCTGTTATTCCAGCGATGATTTGATCGGCGTCGAGATTGGCGGCGCGTTGAAAAATGTCTTTGCCATTGCCGCCGGCGCTGTCACCGGCGCCGGGCTGGGCGCCAGCGCCCAGGCCGCCATGGTGACCCGCGGCTTCGTCGAGTTGCGCCGCATTGGTGCTGCCTTCGGCGCCAAGCCGGAAACGCTGATGGGCCTGTCCGGCCTCGGCGATTTACTGCTGACCTGCTCCTCGTCACAGTCACGCAACTTTGCTTATGGCCTGGCGCTCGGCCAAGGTAAGCCTCTGGCCGGCCTGCCGCTGGCCGAGGGCGTGCCGACGGCCGGGATTGCTGCCCGCATCGCCACCGAGCGCGGCATCGACGCGCCGATCATCACTGCTGTGTCGGCCATACTGGACGGCGCGATCACCATACGGCAGGCTGTGTCCGCGCTGATGACGCGGCCGCTGAAAACCGAAACCGACCTCTGATCCCCAAACAACCGGAGTTTTGAAAAAATGCTGTTTGCGTTGGTATGCAAGGACAAGCCCGGCAGCCTGCAGGTGCGCGTCGACACAAGGCCCACCCATGTCGCCTTTCTCGAAGGCCTGAATGCCGATGGGAAACTGGCCTTCGCCGGCCCGTTCCTCGATGCCGAAGGCAAGCCGAACGGCAGCCTCGTCGTCGTCGAGGCGCCTGACCTGGCCGGTGCGCAGGCGCTGTCGGCCGCCGACCCCTATGCCAAGGCAGGGTTGTTTGAAACAGTCGAAATCCGCCAGTGGAACTGGACCTTCAACAAGCCGGCGGCTAGTTAAATCCCGCAAGCCGAACGGAGGAGCAAAGACATGAACTACTGGCTGTTCAAATCCGAACCCTCGGTCTTTTCCTTCGAGGCGCTGAAGGCCAAGGGCAAGGCCGGCACGCAGTGGGACGGCGTGCGCAACTATGCGGCGCGCAACAACATGAAGGCGATGCAGATCGGCGATCTCGGCTTCTTCTACCACTCCAATGAGGGGCTGAACGTCGTCGGCATTGCCGAGGTCTGCGCCCTCGCCCACCCGGATAGCACGACCGACGACCCGCGCTGGGAATGCGTCGACATCCGCGCCTTCAAGGACGTGCCGAACCCGCCGACGCTGGAACAGGTCAAGGCCAACCCAAAACTTGCCGAGATGGCGCTGGTGCGGCTCGGGCGGCTTTCCGTGCAGCCGGTGACGCCGGCCGAGTGGAAAGAGGTCTGCCGCATGGGCGGCCTGACGCCGGCTCCGTGACGGTCCTCACGCCGAACAGCGCGAAAAAGTTCATTCTCGACAACACGGCGCTGATGGCGCCGCCACACGTGCCGGAAATTGTCCTCAACCTGGCCGATGAAGCCCACGATCTCTGGCAGCGGACCGAGGACGAGCTGACCGAAATCGGCCTGCCGCCGCCCTTCTGGGCCTTTGCCTGGGCGGGTGGGCAAGGCCTTGCCCGCTATATCATCGACAACCCGGTCGCCGTGCGCGGCAAACGCGTGCTCGACTTCGCCTCCGGCTCCGGCCTTGTCGCCATCGCCGCCGCCAAAGCCGGTGCTGCGCGAGTGATCGCCGCCGACATCGACCCATTCTGCGAGACGGCGATCCGCCTCAACGCCGAGGCCAATGGCGTTGCCATCGACTTCTGCGGCACGGACTGCATCGGCACCGATGGCGGTTGGGATGTGGTCCTGGCCGGCGACGTCTTCTACGACAAATCCTTCGCCGACACGCTGATGCCGTGGTTTTCGACACTGAAGGCACGCGGCGCCGACATCCTCGTTGGCGACCCCGGCCGCTCCTACATGCCGAAGGCAGGTCTGCAGCCTTTGGCCGTCTACGAAGTGGCGGTGACACGGGCGCTGGAGGACGCGCTGGTCAAGCGCACCACTGTGTGGCGCTTCGCTTGACGGCACCGCCGAACAGGCGTTCCATCGCGAGATTGATTTGAAGAATACGCATGTCGTTTTCCCAGAACCGTCAGGCTTTGGGCGACATGCTTGAGGGGGGGCTTTATGGATTTTTCGGTGGTGAACTGGCTGGCTGTGGTTGTCGCAGCCGTGGCGGCGTGGCTGTTTGGCGCCGTCTGGTACACGGCCCTCAGCAAGCCCTGGATGAGGGCGGCCAGGATCGATCCGTCAACGTCAAAGAAATCAATATTGCCCTTCATCATCTCCTTCATCGCCGAGCTGATCATGGCGCTGGTCTTGGCCCTGGTCGTCGGTGCGATGACGGGCGGCGAGCCAACCCTGGTCGCCGGCGTGGTCTTCGGCTTCGTGCTTTGGCTCGGCTTCGTCGCCACGACGCTGACGGCCAACCATCGCTATGAGAATTTCGGCTGGGATCTCACCCTGATCGACGGCGGCCACTGGCTCGGCGTGCTGTTGATCATCGGCGCGGTGATCGGCTGGTTTGGGGCGCCGGTCGTCGCCGGCTGAGCCCGATTAACCGGCCTTCGTCCTGGCGACTTCCTCGAGGATCCAGTCGCGAAAGGCGATGATGCGCGGATCGTTGGCAGTGCTCTCGGGATAGACCAGGAAATAGGCGAATTCCGGCCCCACGCGCAGACCGAGTTCAAAGGGCTGCACCAGCCTTCCCTGGGAAAGGTCGTTTGCCACCATGGCGAACTCGGCGAGCGCCACGGCATTGCCGTCGAGCGCCGCCTGGACGGCATCGGTGGAGGTTCCAAACACGATGGTTCGGCTGTCGTCGAAATCGTTAATGCCGGCCGCCGCCATCCACATGCGCCAGTTCGGCCATGTCACGCCCTGGCGCGACCACTCGATATGGGCAAGCGTGTGGTTGAAGAGGTCGCGCGGTTCGCGCAGCGGCGGACCGGAGGTCAGCAGGCTCGGGCTGCACACCGGAATGAGGATGTTGTCGAACAGGCGATGGGCGCGAAGCCCCGGATATTTGCCGGCGCCGAAGCGGATGCCGATATCGACATCGTCGAGTTCGAAATCGCGCACTTCGTAGCCGATGTCGAACCTGAGTTCGATATTGGGCTGGAGTTTGCGAAAATCGTCGACGCGCCGCATCAGCCATTTTGACGCGAACTGCGCGTCGAGCGTTACCTTCAGCAATGCCGTGCCGCGCGTCAGCTTGCGCGCCCGCGACACCGCCCGGTTGAGCAGGTCGAGCGCATCGATCGAAGCTTCGAACAGCACCGCGCCCGCCTCGGTCAGCCGGATGGTGCGGCTGGTGCGGGTGAACAGCACCAGGCCGAGCTGATCCTCGATTTCCTTGATCTGATGGCTGACCGCCGCCGGCGTTAGCCCAAGCTCGTCGGCGGCACGGGTGAAATTAAGGTGCCGGGCGGCGGCTTCCAGTGTCCTCAGCGCGCGGGTTCCAGGCAGCAGGCGGGACATCACCTTATCCTCAAATAAAACTTGATGATCTGAAAAGAACTACTCGTTTCTCTCATGGATTTCAATGCGGCATGATGCATCCATCGAAACACCATCAAGCCGGATTTGATATCCGGCGGAACACGGAGCACATCATGTCCATCATCGTTTTGAATTCGCCAGCCGCTCGCTCGAACTGGTTTGTCGCCGTCACGGACTGGCTTCGTCAGGCAAGGGTCGCAGTCAATCTGCCACGCCAGGACGTCGAGGACCTGTCGGACCGCCAACTGCGCGACATCGGCGCCCGGCGCAAGGACGTCACGCGCGCAGTGGACCGGGAACTCGGCCGGCTGGGACTGCTGGATATTGGCTGGCAGAAGCCGCGCAGATGAGGGGAATAGGGCAGTATGGCAGTAAGGCAGTAGGGGAAAAATCAAGGCAGCACCGACACATAACCCTACTGCCCTACTGCCCTACTGCCCTACTGCCCTACTGCCCTACTGCCCTACTGCCCTACTGCTACCTCACCACCCTCACCACCGTCCGATCCGAAATCAGCGGCAAAAGCCGCGCCATGGTCCGCGCTGTCACCGCCACGCAGCCTTGCGTCGGCGTGAAGCCGGGACGCACCAAGTGGAAGAAGATGGCGCTGCCGCGGCCACGCCGGCGTGGCGCCATGTTCCAGTCGAGCACCAGGCAGGCATCATAGAGACGGTCGTCGCGTCGCATCCGCTCATGACTGGCGCCGTAGGGAATTTTCACCGGCCTGTTGTAGTTGCGGTCGTCCGGCACCTCGCACCAGCCGAGATCGGGCCCGATCGGCGCCATCGCCAGCCGGGTTTTGCGGCCGGCCGGGAAATGATCCCCGCGAAAATATCCTGACAGGATCCGCATCTCGCCAAGCGGCGTCGCGCCGTCGCCTTCGCGCTTGTTGGCCGAGATGCCACCGCGTCCCAGCGCGCAGGCAAACACCTTGCTGCCGGCCTGCAATATGCCCTGGCTGGGGTTGCCCGGCCTTGCCCGCACCACCAGCACACGCAGCCCTTTTGCCAAAATTGCGCCGGCTGCATTGCGATCGCGTTTTTTCTTGTATGATCGTGTCACGGAACAAATCACTGTGATCGGACTGTTGCGCCGGTCAGCTTCCGCATAAATGGGGGACGGTCAACTGAAAATTCTTTTCAAAACAATGGATTGATCCATGACATCACGTACCATTCTGATCGTTGACGACGATGACGACCTGCGCGGAACCCTCGTCGAGCAACTGGCCCTTTACGAGGAATTCGACGTCCTGCAGGAAGCGACGGCCGCCAAAGGCGTCGCCACGGCGCGCGGTGGCCTCATCGATCTTCTCATCATGGATGTCGGCCTGCCCGACATGGATGGCCGCGAGGCGGTGAAGATCCTGCGCAAGGGCGGCTACAAGGCGCCGATCATCATGCTGACCGGCCACGACACCGATTCCGATACGATTCTGGGCCTCGAAGCGGGCGCCAACGACTATGTCACCAAGCCGTTCCGCTTTGCGGTGCTGCTCGCCCGCATCCGTGCGCAATTGCGCCAGCACGAACAGAGCGAGGACGCCACCTTCTCGGTGGGACCCTACACGTTCAAGCCGAGCCAGAAGCTGCTCATCGACCAGCGCGGCGGCAAGGTGCGGCTGACCGAAAAGGAAGCCTCGATCATCAAATATCTCTATCGCGCCGACCAGAAGGTGGTGACGCGCGACGTGCTGCTCGAGGAAGTGTGGGGCTACAATTCCGGCGTCACCACGCACACGCTGGAAACCCATGTCTACCGGCTGCGCCAGAAGATCGAGCGCGATCCTTCCAACGCTGAGATTCTTGTGACAGAAAGCGGCGGCTATAAGCTGGTTCCTTAAACATTTCATTATTTAATAGGCGGTCGGGGCGGGACTGTTTCGGGGTGGATCCGGCTTAGGGAGCCTGGATCGACCCCGCGCATCGGTCCAAAAATCGGATTCGATTTTTGGAAAGCTCGATGCGCAGATTGAAATTGCTAGAGCGTCCTTTGCGCGTCCAATCGGGCGCGTGGCGCTCTAAGGGAGGGATTGGACTGACCGTTCGGGGACGCAGCTAGAGATGGCGCTGGATGACGACATCCGCATCCTGTCCGCCGTGAAGCTCTTTGAGGGTTTCACGCAGGAACAGCTGCGCCTGCTCGCCTTCGGCGCCGAAGCCACCCATTTGCAGGCCGACCGCAAGCTCTACCGCGAGGACGACGAAGCCGATTCGGCCTATATCGTGGTCAGTGGGAAGATCGTGCTTTACCGCGAGCAGGATGGCGACCGCATCCCGATCGGCACCGCCGGCCCCGGCGCCATGCTCAGCGAACTGGCGCTGATCGCCGACTCAAGGCGGCTGACCAGCGCCTCGGCCGAAACCGATGCGGAAGTGATAAGGCTCAGCCGCAAAATGTTCCGCCGCATCCTGGAGGAGTATCCCGACGTGGCGGTAAAACTGCACCAGCGCATCCTCGACGATTTCCAGGCCATGATCGCCCGCATCGAGAAGCTGGCGCCGCGGTTTGGCGGGTAGGTCCAACCGGACCAGCGTGTGTCCCCTAGTCCAGATCGAACCGTGCAATTACCGGCACATGGTCCGACGGCCGGTCCCAACCGCGCGCGGCGCGCAAAATCTCGTAGCCGGCAAAGCTCGACACCAGGTTCGGCGACGACCAGACATGGTCCAGCCGGCGCCCGCGGTTCGAGGTCTCCCAGTCCTGCGCACGATAACTCCACCAGGTGTAGAGTTTCTGCTCCACCGGGACGTTGAGCCGCATCAGGTCGACCCAGTCGCCGGCGATCCGCATCGCCTCGAAATTGGTCGTCTCGACCGGCGTGTGGCTGACCACGTTGAGCAATTGCTTGTGCGACCAGACATCGTGCTCGAGCGGCGCGATGTTGAGGTCGCCGACCAGGATCGAGGCCGACGCCTCGTCATGCGCGGCGCGGATGGCGTTCATTTCGGCGACGAAATCGAGCTTGTGGCGGAATTTTCGGTTGATCTCGGGATCGGGCTCGTCGCCGCCGGCCGGGACGTAGAAATTGTGGATCAGGATAGACTTGCCGCCGGCCTGCACCTTGACCGACAGATGCCGGCTGTCCTCGATCTCGCAGAAGCGCCGCTTCTCGACCACTTCGATCGGCCGCCGCGCCACCGTCGCCACGCCGTGGTAACCCTTCTGGCCATGGAAGGCGATGTGCTCGTAGCCGGCCTTGCGGAACGCCTTTTCCGGAAACAGCTCGTCGGGAACCTTCGTCTCCTGCAGGCAAAGCACGTCGGGCGCCTGCTCGCTCAGCAGCCGCTCGACGATCGGCATGCGCAGGCGCACGGAGTTGATGTTCCAGGTGGCGACGGTAAAGGGCATGCGAAGGGTCCGGGGCAGCGCAAGACCTGCCAGGAACCGGAATGGGCCTCGACGGGAAATGACGCCTTTTTGAAAGAGCGATCCCGCAAACTACTGCCAGCCGCGCGTTGTAAAAACAAGCCGGGCTAATCGTTGACGGCGGCCCAGCCCCTCATTGCCCTGCCCGTCCTCCGCAGTAGCTGCGCTGCAGCTACGGAGGGTGGACCGGGCACTTCTCCCCGTAAACGGGGAGAAAGAGGCCGTCACCGGCGGCTTCTCCAATCACGGCCAAGGCCTGGAAAGCATTCCGCAGAAGCAGGACGCTATCTGGTCTTGGTGTTCAGCTCGCGGTTCGCGGTATAGTCGATGGCAAACGTGTCCGCCGGGAAGCTGACGCCTTCCTTGGTGTTGTAGATCATCACCGTGGTGTCCTTGCCCTGCGCGTCGGTGATGGTCCACTGGCGCAGATCATAGGATTTCGGATCGAACATCATGGTGATCTTCGAATTGCCGAACACCGACTTGTCGGCAAGCTGGATGGTGGTCAGGTCGCTCTCTTCCTTGATCGATTTGACGCGGCCGCCGGAGAGGTCGATCTTGGTGTCGAGCAACAGCTTCAGCGGCGTCTTCGACAGCGGATAGAGATCGGACGTTTTCAGCCGCTTGTTGAGGATGACCACCGACTTGCCGTCGGAGATCACGCGGAAATTCGACTTGCCGTCATAGTTGAAACGGATTTTGCCCGGCCGCTCGAGGAAGAACTTGCCGCCGGTCTGCTGGTTGTTGGGCCCGAATTGCACGAACTCGCCGCTCATCGATTTGACCGATGAGAAATGGTCGGCAATTTTCTGTGCCGTCGGCGGCACCGCGGCTTGCGCCGAGGCCAAAAGCTGGAACCCCGGAATGACGTTGACGGCAGCGGCGCCCGCAAGCACCAGGCCAAGGCCGAGCAGCTGGCGGCGGGTTGGGGCGAAATCGCCGAGCGCGGAAAGATCGTTTTTCATACCGGTCACTTTCGTGTGGTGTGTTGTGTTGTGAAAGCTCCTGAGCCCCCAGTTAGGCTTAAGTTTGGCGGCCGAACAGCACTCAGTCGCTTGAACGCGCCAGAAGGTTCAAAGGTTGCCGCCGGTTGCCGGCGGTATTTGGCCAATCAGAACTTGTCGTCCTCCGTCGGCACCAGGATCTCGCGTTTGCCGGCATGGTTGGCCGGGCCGACAATGCCTTCCTTCTCCATTTTCTCGATAATCGACGCGGCGCGGTTGTAGCCGATGCCGAGTCGCCGCTGGATGTAGCTGGTCGACGCCTTGCCGTCGCGCAGCACGACGGCGACCGCCTGGTCGTAGGGATCGTCGGAATCCTCGAAATTGCCGCCGCCGCCGCCGGATCCGCTCTTGCCCGACGGCGCTTCGTCATCGTCGTCCTCGCCTTCATCCTCGGTGATGGCGTCAAGATATTCCGGCACACCCTGCAGCTTCAGATGCGCAACGATCTTCTCGACCTCATCGTCGGAGACGAACGGGCCGTGCACGCGCTGGATGCGGCCGCCACCGGCCATGTAGAGCATGTCGCCCATGCCGAGCAGCTGCTCGGCGCCCTGCTCGCCCAGAATGGTTCGGCTGTCGATCTTCGACGTCACCTGGAAGGAGATACGGGTCGGGAAATTGGCCTTGATCGTGCCGGTGATGACGTCGACCGACGGGCGCTGCGTCGCCATGATGACGTGAATGCCGGCGGCGCGGGCCATCTGCGCCAGGCGCTGCACAGCACCCTCGATATCCTTGCCGGCGACCATCATCAGGTCGGCCATCTCGTCGATGATGACGACGATGTACGGCATCGGCTCGAGGTCGAGATTCTCGGTCTCGTAGATCGCCTCGCCGGTCTGGCGGTCGAAGCCGGTCTGTACGGTGCGCGATATTTTCTCGCCCTTCTTCTCGGCCAGTTGCACGCGCGCATTGAAACCGTCGATATTGCGGACGCCGACCTTGGACATCTTGCGGTAGCGGTCCTCCATCTCGCGCACGGTCCATTTCAGCGCCACCACCGCCTTCTTCGGATCGGTGACGACCGGCGTCAGCAGATGCGGGATGCCGTCATAGACGGAAAGTTCGAGCATCTTCGGATCAATCATGATCAGGCGGCATTCCTGCGGCGTCAGCCGGTAGAGCAGCGACAGGATCATCGTGTTGATGGCAACCGACTTGCCCGAGCCGGTGGTGCCGGCGACCAGCACGTGCGGCATCTTGGCGATGTCGACGATGACCGCTTCGCCATTGATGCTTTTGCCAAGCGCCAGCGCCAGCTTCATCTTGGTCGTCTCGAAGTCGAGGCTGGCCATGATTTCGCGCAGGTACACGGTCTCGCGCTTGGCATTCGGCAACTCGATGCCGATGGCGTTGCGCCCGGGCACCACGGCGACACGACAGGCGATCGCGCTCATGGAGCGAGCGATGTCGTCGGACAGGCCGATGACGCGCGACGATTTGATGCCGGGCGCCGGTTCCAGCTCATAGAGCGTGACCACCGGGCCTGGACGCACCGCGATGATCTCGCCCTTGACGCCGAAATCCTCCAGCACGCCTTCCAGCAGCCGCGCATTCTGCTCCAGCGCATCCTTCGACAGGCTTGCATCCTTGGCGACGTTTTTCGGCTCGGACAGGAAATGCAGCGACGGCATCTCAAAACTGTCGGAGCCGATCAGCGAGGTCTGCGCCTCGCGCTGGACACGCGCGCCCGGGGCCGGGCGCGGCGCCGGTGCTGCGACCCGGGTCGCTGCATCGGAGCGGAAATTCTGCACCTTGGCGTTCGGCGCGGCGCGGCGCTGGACCGGCTCGTCGTCGAGATCGACGTCTTCTTCGCCATTGTCGAAACCGGCGTCGATGACCTCATCTTCGTCCGGATCGACGGAAACGCTGCGGTCATTGACCATGGCGGCGAAGAATTCCGGCTCGACGCGGGCGCGGCCATCCGGGCTCATGCGCGCTTCAGCGAACTCGGCCGATTCGACGCGCTCGGCGGCACGCCGCCAGGCGGTGGAACGCTGCTCCATCTGCGGTTCGAACTCGTCGCGCTCCTGCTGGCGGCGTACGGATCGGCGGTGCAGGTAGGCGCGAAACGACAGCCACCAATGGGTGATGGCGCCGAGCGCCAATATGCCCTCGTCGCCCTCGTCCTCGTCTTCGTCAAAGAGCGAATCGTCCTCTCGGGGATCGGGCTCGGCCGCACGCTCCATGACGGCAAAGCCGTTCTTGCGCGCAATCAGCGCCGAACCATAAGCAAACAGCCACAGCGCCGGCGCCATGAGCACCAGGGCAATGATGCTGGCGATGATGCCGGTCGGGTAGCCGCCAATGACCAGGCCCGGAATGTTGAGCACCATGTCGCCGAAGACGCCGCCGAGGCCGGTCGGCAGCGGCCATGTCTGGGGCGGCACCACGCAGCCGGTGATCGCAGCAGCCAGCAGCGCGAAGCCGAACCAGGCGAGGCCGCGCTTGGGCAGCCTGTCGACGCCACGCGCCGAAAACAGGAGAAAGCCCCAGATCACCGCCGGCACCAAAGCGGCGACCGCCGCAAGGCCGAAGAACTGCATGGCGAGATCGGAGAACACCGCGCCAACGTAACCCATGGCGTTGGTGACGATGTTGTCGGTGGCGTGTGAGAAGCTTGGATCGGCGACATTCCAGGTGGCGAGGCTGGCAACGCCGAACGCAACCAGCGCAAACAGGCCGGCGCCCACCAGCCTCCCGACCTGGCGGCGCGCGAATGCCTGGATGCCGTGCCCCGTATCGGTCAGCGCGAGCGGTGCTGAAGCCCCTGAACGCATGCTTCGTTCCCCGTCTGTTTTTGCCTGGCCGGGCGCATGACGCACTCCGGCAGATTCGGATGTCAGACTATCGGGGGGAAGGTTAAGGCCGCATTAACTATACGGCCGTGGGAGCCACGATCTTCCGTGGCCCGAACCAAAAAGAGAGGCCCGGAATGACCCGGGCCTCAAAGCGTGAACTCCTTTCGGGAGCGTCACGACGGGATGGGAGAATGCGGGGCGGCCGAGGCCGCCCCGGGAGGCTTATGAGTGGTAGGCTGCTTCGCCATGCGAGGTGAGGTCGAGGCCTTCGCGCTCGGCGTCGGCCGTCGGACGCAGACCGATGATCAGGTCGACGATCTTGTAGAGGATGGCGCTGCCGATGCCTGACCACAGCACGGTCACCAGGACGCCCTTGCCCTGCGACAGAAGCTGTGCGGCCGTGCCGGCATAGCCGGCGGCGAAGTCGGCCGTCGAATAATCGACGACACCGGCGCCACC
Source organism: Hyphomicrobiales bacterium (assembly GCA_900472295.1). Classification (GTDB taxonomy): domain Bacteria; phylum Pseudomonadota; class Alphaproteobacteria; order Rhizobiales; family Rhizobiaceae; genus Mesorhizobium. The sequence goes on from UCIA01000015.1 coordinate 71,771, forward strand.
GAGGGCGGGGTTGACCAGTATGCCTGTGGCGAGCGCGCCGATGATGCCGCCGACGCAGTGGACACCGAAGACATCGAGGCTGTCGTCATAGTCGAAAGTGTTCTTCACCACCGAGACGAAGAAATAGCAGCCGAAGGTGGCGACGATGCCAAGCACGATGGCGCCCATCGGGCCCGCAAAACCGGCAGCCGGCGTGACCGCGACCAGGCCGGTGACCGCGCCCGAAACCGCGCCGAGCATGGAGGCTTTGCCGCGCAGCAGCGATTCAAGCACGATCCAGGTCACTGCCGCCGCCGCCGTGGCGACGAAGGTGTTGATCATCGCCAGCACCGCATAGGCGTTCGCTTCGAGGTTCGAACCGGCGTTGAAGCCGAACCAGCCGACCCACAGCAATGAAGCGCCGACCATGGTCAGCGTCATCGAGTGCGGCGCCATGATGTCCTTCTTGTAGCCGATGCGCTTGCCGATCATCAGCGCGCCGACGAGGCCGGCAATGCCCGCATTGATGTGAACGACCGTGCCGCCGGCGAAGTCGATGGCGCCGAAGCTGAAGATGAGGCCGGACGGGTCGGCATAGGCGCTCGGGCCGCCCCAGAACCAGACCATGTGCGCGATCGGGAAGTAGATGAACGTCACCCAGAGGATAACGAACAGGATCAAGGCGGAGAATTTGATGCGTTCGGCGAAGGCGCCGACGATCAGAGCGGGCGTGATGCAGGCGAAGGTCATCTGAAAGACGACGAACACCAGCTCAGGAATGGCGACGCCCTTGGTGAAGGTTTCCGACAGCGTCGTCACATCGACGCCGGAGAGAAACATCTTGGAAAGGCCGCCGACGAAGGCGTTGCCGGGCGTGAAGGCAAGGCTGTAGCCGTAGAAAACCCAGATGATCATGACCACGCTGGTGATGGTGAAGACCTGCATCAACACCGACAGCATGTTCTTGGTGCGAACCAGGCCGCCGTAGAAAAGCGCAAGGCCGGGAATGGTCATCAACAGCACCAGCACCGTGGAAACCATCATCCAGGTGGTGTCGCCCTTGTCGACGGTGAACGCCGGCGCTGCAGGCGCTGCCGCGGCGACGGCGGGAGCCGCCTCCTGTGCGAAGGCAGCAACCGTGCCCAATGCTCCGAGCGCTAACGAGCCCAGCAGCGCGGAGCGCGCCACTGACTTCAAGGTGGAAGGTATGTTCATTGAACTCTCCATTGGAATACGTGTTCGCCGCTCAAAGCGCGTCGGTGTCTGTTTCGCCGGTACGGATGCGCACCGCCTGGTCGATGCCGAAGACGAAGATCTTGCCGTCGCCGATCTGGCCGGTCTTGGCTGCCGCCGTGATGGCTTCGACGGCCTTGTCGACCAGGTCGAGGCTGACCGCGACTTCGATCTTGATTTTCGGCAGGAAACTGACCGCGTATTCCGCCCCGCGATAGATTTCCGTGTGTCCCTTCTGACGCCCGTAGCCTTTGACTTCGGTGACGGTCAGGCCCTGGATGCCGACGGCGGTGAGCGCTTCGCGCACCTCGTCGAGCTTGAACGGCTTGATGATAGCCATCACGATTTTCATAAGGTTTCACCCTTTGCTGTTGCGGGTCCCCCGCGTTTGCACACCTTCACCGATCCCAAAGAGCCCGGAGAGTGCCCAGCAGGATTCAAGCTCCGTGCCAGTTGCCGAAGCAGGGTGTTAACTCGTTGTAAAGAAACGGATTACCCGAGTCGCGACAGCACAGCGCGCACCGTCACAGGGCGGTTGCTGATTAAAAAATAGGCAATTTCTGCAAAATGCCTATTCGGCAGGCGGCCGCTTCAGGCGGATCAGGCCTTCCTGGGCAACCGAGGCGATCAGCGTGCCGTCGCGGGCAAACAGCGAGCCGCGGGTGAAGCCGCGCGACCCCTGCGTCGACGGGCTGTCCTGCGTGTACAGGATCCAGTCGTCCAGTGCATGGCTGCGGTGGAACCACATGGCGTGGTCGAGGCTCGCCGCCTGGATGTCGCGGTCGAAAATGGCGCGGCCGTGGGCAAAGGTCGAGGTGTCGAGCAGCGTCATGTCGGAGAGGTAGGCAAGCACCGCCGCCTGGATGCCGCGATCGTCCGGCACCGGGCCGGTGGTGCGGATCCAGATGTTCTGCTGTGGCTCCAGTTTCTCGCGACTGGTGTAATGCTTCAGCATCACCGGCTTCATCTCGATCGGCCGGTCGCGCTCCCAATAGCGCCTGATGCCGTCCGGCACCGCCTCGCCGAACTTGCCAAGCAATTCGCGCTGCGACAACAGGCTGTCGGGCGCCGGCACGTCGCGCGGCATCGGCAGCTGGTGCTCGAGCCCGACCTCGTCCTGCTGGAACGAGGCTTCGAGCGAAAAGATCGCCTGGCCGTGCTGGATCGCCACCACGCGCCGCGTAGTGAAGGAGCCGCCGTCGCGGATGCGGTCGACCTCGTAGACAATCGGCACCTTGGTGTCGCCGGGCCGCATGAAATAGCCGTGCAGCGAATGCACGTGGCGTTCGGGCTCGACCGTGCGCTGGGCTGCGACCAGGGCCTGGGCAATGGTCTGGCCGCCGAAGACGCGCTGCCAGTCGAGCTTGGGGCTGCGACCACGGTACAGATTGTGTTCCAGCTGCTCGAGGTCGAGAATGCTGAGAAGCTCGTCCATGGCCGCCGTCATGCTTCGTGACCTCGCCGTATGATGCTATGGCGGTTTCGGACAGGAATGGCGGGCAGTCAAGGCCGGAATGTCCCACTGAGGGCAGGACGGCCCGAGGCTTCGAAAGGAATTGACATGGCAGATCGCAAGATCGACGCAAAAACCCTGCTCGACGTGCTGGTTGCCGGCGCCGGCTATGTCGGCCTTGCCGCCGCCGTGTCCCTGAAACAGGCCCGGCCCAACCTTGCCGTCGCCGTCGTCGATGCCGCACCTGCCGGCGTCTGGCAGAAAGACGGCCGCGCCTCGGCCATCGCAGCCGCCGCCTGCCGCATGCTCGACCAGCTCGGCGTCTGGCAGGAAATCGTCGGCCAGTCGCAGGCGATCACCGAGATGATCGTCACCGATTCGCGCACCGCCGATCCGGTGCGCCCGGTGTTTCTGACCTTCGACGGCGAGGTCGCGCCGGGCGAACCGTTTGCGCATATGGTCGCCAACCGGGATCTGAACGGCGCCTTGCGCCGCCGCGCCGCGACGCTCGGCATCAAGATCCTCGAAGGCGTCGCCGTCGCCTCTTTCGACAGCACCGGCGCCGGCGTCACCGTGCATCTGGCCGACGGCGCGACGCTGAAGGCGCGACTGCTGGTCGCCGCCGACGGCGTCAATTCGAAACTGCGCGACATGGCCGGCATCAAGACGGTGAAATGGGAATACGGGCAGTCCGGCATCGTCTGCACGGTGGCGCATGAGCGCCCGCACAATGGCCGCGCCGAGGAACATTTTTTGCCCGCCGGCCCGTTTGCCACTTTGCCGCTCAAACCCATTGGGGACGGCACCAACCGCTCGTCGCTGGTCTGGGTCGAACGCTCCGAAGATGCCGAAAAGCTGGTCTCGGGCGACGACCTGGTCTTCGAGCATGAGTTGGAACTGCGCTTCGGTCTCAAGCTCGGCGAAATCCGCGTCACCGACAAGCCGCGCGCCTGGCCGCTCGGCCTGACCATCGCGCGCGCCTTCGTCGCCCCGCGCGTAGCGCTTGCCGGCGACGCCGCGCATGGCATCCACCCGATCGCCGGCCAGGGCCTCAATCTCGGCTTCAAGGATGTCGCGGCATTGGCCGAAGTGGTGGTCGAGGCCGACCGCCTGGGACAGGACATCGGCGCGCTCGACGTGCTCGAGCGCTACCAGCAATGGCGCCGCTTCGACACCGTGCAGATGGGCGTCACCACCGATGTGCTGAACCGGCTGTTTTCCAACGACATCGGCCCGCTGCGACAGATCCGCGACATCGGCCTCGGCCTCGTCGAACGCATGCCTAGGCTGAAGGAGTTCTTCATCCGCCAGGCGTCGGGGCTGTCTAGCGATACGCCACGGCTGTTGAAAGGCGAGGCGATCTAGCGCCCCTCGCTGTTTGAGTGACGGACTATCGAACGTCAGCGCCGCCCCTCATTGCCCTGCCGGGCATTTCTCCCCGTATAGTGACGGGGAGAAAGAGCTGGCCGCAGCCTCGACGCTTTTCTTGCAACGCCGGAGATTGGCGAAATCATCGATAACAGCGTCCCTCTCCCCGTCACTATACGGGGAGAGGATGCCGGCAGGCAGGTGAGGGGCAGCGCAAACGCTTGCGATTGATCAAAAGGCTGATGCCTCCTAATATCAGGCGCACTCTCAGTTCACCTCGAAGCCCAGTTTCTGCCGCAACCGCAACATGCGTTGATCCGCGACCTTGAAGCTCTGCTCGCCGCCTTGTGCGACGCGGTTCAGCATCTGAAGCAGATCTTCCCGCTCATGCGGATCGAGGCGCTCGCGCAGGAAGGGCGCCAGCTTGTCGATGACGATGGACGGGTCGTCGATCTGCACTGCCGCCCACTTGGCGTAGACAACGGCCTCGTCGGTTTTCTTCTGGTTCTCGGCAATTTGCGAGACCACCTCGCGGATGATTGTTTCACGCTTTGGCAGGATGGGGCCATGCTCCGCCGCGATTGCCGTGATCAGCGTTGCCGCCGCGACAACCGGGTCATCGATCGCCGTCAGCGGTGACAGCGCCGCCTGCTTGCGCAGCTTCTTGCGCCTTATGTTGCCCTGGACGCGCCCGACGACGTCGGCGACCTCGCGCGCGGCATCGTTCATGGCCTTCATGCGGTACCACCAGAACGCCGCCGCTCCCAGCACGCCGAGAATAGCAATCAGGAAAGGCATATCGAATTCCCCCGGAAATTGCGGCGACGATAAGAGAACTTCGGCGTTGCTTCAACACGCAAGAATTGCATCTGGTGAAGAAAACAGAGCTGGTCCTCTCGAACATCTACGCACCGGGATCGCGCGCTCCTAGTCTCCGATAGCCCATCACAGAGCATCGGATGATGCAGCCGCTTGGCGGTGACGACGACAGGCATTCGTTCTAGGACTGCAAGATATTTCACTAAGTGATTTTTCGTGCAAGATCATTGACACGCAAAAAATCCCGCTCTATTCAGCATCGCCAGAGATTTCATGTGATGAAATTTCTTGCAAAGCTGATGCGACGAGGCTTTCATCGTCGGGGAACCCGGAGGAGAGAATGAACAGGATTGGGCTGGTGGGCGCGCTTAGCGCCGCCGTGATGACGCTGACCTTGGCGATGCCAGCGTCGGCAGAGAGCAAGTTTCAGTGCAAGCCGGATGAGACCTATGTGATGAACGTCATGGTCTCCGCGCATCCCTATTGGGTGCCGGTCTATCAGGGCTTCAAGCAGGCAGCGGCGGCGATGGGCTGCAAGACCGTGTTTTCGGGCACGCCGGACTATGACATCGCCAAGCAGATCGCGTCCTTCGAACAGGATCTGATCAAGAAGCCGGCCGGCGTGCTGCTGCACCCGATGCAGGCCGATCCGTTCATCGAGCCGATCAACCGCGCCATCGAGAACGGCACCACCGTCGTCACCTTTGCCGCCGACTCGCCGAAATCCAAGCGCGTCTCCTACATCACCTCGGACAATCTGGCGGAAGCCAAGTTCGCCGCCGAGGAAATCGTCAAGCAGGTCGGCGACGCCGCCGAATATGGCGTGCTGGAGAACCCCGGCCAGAGCAACCACGATCTGCGCGTCACCGCTTTCATCGACTATCTCGCCAAGAACTATCCGAAGATGAAGCTGGTCGGACGCCAGGCCTCCAACCAGGATGCCAACGTCGCCAACAAGGCGGTGGCGTCGATGCTGCAGGCCAACCCGAACCTCAAGGCGCTGTGGATTCCGGAAGCCGGTTCGGCCGAAGGCGCGGTCGCGGCCGTTCTCGAAGCCAAGGCCAAGGTGCTGATCATGCATGCCGACATCACGCCGGCGACGCTGGAGCAGATCAAGGCCGGCAACATCCACATGGCGCTGAGCCCCAACCAGGGCATGCAGGGCTATCTCGGCTTCGTCGCCACTTTCATGGCGGCGCATCCGGAACTGATCGACCCGTTCAACGACTACAAGACGTCGGGCTACAACCCGATGAGCATCCCCTTCGCCGATAACGGCTTTGCCGTCATCACCAAGGAGAATGCCGACTCGTTCGACCTGAACAAGTACATGCAGGGCCGCGATCCCAGCTGATCGCGTCCCTTAGCAATTCCAGGAAAAGTGTGGGCGGTTTTCCGTCCGGAATTGCGAAAAGACAAAGAAATAGAGCAATCGCGCCATCCGGCGCGGTTGCCTCACCCCTCCCTGAGCAGGCGAGCACACCAGTGGAAACCCCGGCCCTCCTCAAAATATCCGGTCTCAGCAAATCGTTCGGCCCTGTCCGTGCGTTGCGCGACGTTGGATTCGAGCTGCGCGCCGGCGAAATCCACGCCATCGCCGGCGAGAACGGCGCCGGCAAGTCGACGCTGATGAAGGTCATCGACGGCATCTTGCCGCCCGACAGCGGCGACATCCAGATCGATGGCCGCTCCGTCTCGATCCCCTCGCCGCTTGCGGCGCAGAAGCTCGGCATCGGCTTCGTCCACCAGGAGATCGCGCTCTGCCCCGATGTCTCGGTGGCCGAAAACATCTTCATGTCGATCACCAACGCCAGCAGGGCGCTGCTGATGAACTACCGCGACCTCGAGAAGCGCGCTGCCGCGATCCTGGCGCGGCTTGGCAATATCGATCCGACCGCAATGGTGCGCAGCCTGTCGATTTCCCAGCAGCAGCTGGTCGAGATCGCCAAGGCGCTGACGCTCGATTGCCGCATCCTCATCTTCGACGAACCGACGGCAGCGCTGACCGAACGCGAGGCGCAAAAGCTGTTCGAGATCATTCACCAGCTTGCTGGCGAAGGCATCGGCATCATCTACATCTCGCACCGCATGGCCGAGATCTTCGACAATTGCGACCGGGTCACCGTGCTGCGCGACGGCCAGTACATCACCACGCTCGACATATCGGCGACGACGCCCGAACAGGTGGTCGCGTCCATGGTCGGCCGCGTCATCGATAGCCTTTATCCCGAGAAACTGCGCGACGACGAGCGATCCGAAGACATCCTGCTCGAAGTCAGCGACCTCTGCGAAGCGACCACCTTCCGCGACATCAGCTTCCAACTGCGCAAGGGGGAAATCCTTGGCATTGGCGGCTTGATCGGCGCAGGCCGCAGCGAAATCGTCAAGGGCATTTGCCGGCTGGAAGGTCAGGTGACCGGCGATGTCAGCCTGCACGGCAAGCCGCTGTCGCTGATCCATTATGGCGACAGCATCGCGGCCGGCATTGTCTACCTCTCCGAGGATCGCAAGGGCGATGGGCTGTTCCTCGACATGTCGATCGCCGCCAACATCTCGGCGCTGGCGGTCGACCGGATCTCGACGCGCTTCGGCCTCATCAACGATCGGCGCGAGAAGCAGCAGGCGGAGACGATCGGCAAGCAGCTGTCCTTGAAATGCGGCCATGTCGGCCAGCCGGTTTCGACGCTGTCGGGCGGCAACCAGCAGAAGGTGGCGATCGCCAAGATGCTGTCGGTCGACCCCAAGGTGATCTTCCTCGACGAGCCGACGCGCGGCGTCGATGTCGGCGCCAAGGCGGAGATCCACCGCATCCTGCGCAGGCTGGCGCGCGACGGCGTCGGCGTCGTGGTCATATCGTCCGAGCTGCCGGAACTGATCGGCGTCTGCGACCGCGTGCTGGTCGTGCGCGAAGGCCGCATCACCGGCGAGGTCTCTGGGACAGAAATGACCGAAGAAAACATGATGGTCCTGGCGTCGCTTGCCGATGAGCAGCGGACAGATGAACGGAGCGCGGCATGAGCATCGTGGGGGAAAGCATGGACAGCGTGACGCAGCCGGCCCGCATAGGCCTTGGTGAAAGGCTCGGCGGCCTGATCAGGATGCGCGAGACCGGCCTGATCCTCATCATCGCCGTGCTGTTTATCATTATGTCGTTCGCCTCGCCCTACTTTCTGACCTGGGACAACATGCGGGCGATGGCGATGGCCTTCGCGGTCGAAGGCATCGTCGTCGTCGGCATGACGATCCTGCTGATCTCCGGCGGCATCGACCTCTCGGTCGGTTCGGTCACCGCGCTCGCCATGGTCATCGCCGGCCTGCTTTTCCTTGGCGGTGTTGACCCCTGGCTGGCATCGCTGGCAGCGATCGCGGCCTGCGCCGGCATCGGCGCCTTCATGGGCTTCTTCGTCACCAGAGTGGGGTTGCACCACTTTATCGTCTCGCTGGCGGTGATGGTGATCGCGCGCGGCCTGTGCCTGCTCGGCACCGGTGGCCGCCCGCTCGGGCTTTATACCTTGCCGCCCGAGTTCAAATTCATCGGCCAGGGCGCCATTTCCGGCATTCCCGTCGTCATCATCATCTTCATCGTCTTCGTTATCCTGTCCGACTTTATGCTGCGGCGCACGACGATGTTCCGCAAAGTCTTCTACACCGGCAGCAACGAGAAGGCGGCCGCCTATTCCGGCATCCGCACCAAGAAGGTGGTGTTCCTGACGACGACGCTCTGCTCGACGCTGTGCGGCTTTGCCGGCGTCATCTACATGGCCCGCTTCGGCTCGGCCCAGCCCACCTTCGGCGCCGGCATGGAGCTGAACGTCATCGCCGCGGCCGTCATTGGCGGCGCCAGCCTGACCGGCGGCTCCGGCACCATTCTCGGCGCCATCCTCGGCACCATCCTTTTGTCCGTCGTTTCAAGTTCGCTCGCTCTGCTCGACGTGTCGGTCTATTGGCAGGACATCATCCGCGGGTCCATTCTGCTGACGGCGGTCACCGCCGATTACTACTTCAACAAGCGGCGGGGCTGAGATGGCCGACGGTAGGGAAGATTTCGAGGCGATCCGGCAGATCCACACCGTCCTGGTGCTGCACTTCGTCGACGGCATGAAGCAGAACGACATTGCGGCAGCGCTCAATTTGTCGGCGTCCAAGGTCAATCGCCTGATTGCCCAGGGCCGCAAGCTCGGCATGCTGAGGATCGCGGTCGAAAGCCCGTTCCAGCGGCTCGTGGACATAGAGAAGCAGCTCATCGAGGTGGCGCAACTCGCAGGCGCGATCGTGACGCCGACCGTGGCCGGTAGCCCCGACAGCACGCTGCAGCAGGTGGGACGCGCGGCGGCCAACCAGTTGCTCGAAACCTTGCGCGACGGCGATGTCATCGCCATCACCGGCGGCAAGGCGATCAGCGCTCTGGTCGAGAACCTGCAGCCGGAGCGCGCCTTCGATATCACCGTGGTGCCGCTGACCGGCGGCGTCCAAGGCAAGCACTATACCGACGTCAACCATCTGGCGACACGGCTGGCCGAACGCCTCGGCGGCACCAGCATGCTCCTGCATGCGCCGCTGTTTGCCGAGAGCCGCGAGCAGCGCGATCTCTTGCTGGAGATGGCCTCGGTGCGCGCGATTTTCGATCTGGCGCGCAAGGCCGCGATCGCGCTGGTCGGCGTCGGCTCGATCCAGACGCCGGGCTCGAGCTATTACGACCTCCATCCGGGCCTCGATCCCGACCGCGAGAAACTTGCCGCCAGCGGTGCGGTCGGCGAATTCCTGGCGCATCTGATCCGCGACGACGGCACGCTTGCCGACTATCCGCCCAACGACCGCCTGGTGGCACTGGCGCCTTCGGAACTTGGCCGCTGCCGGTCGGTGATGGGCGTCGCCAGCGGCGCCGAAAAAATCTGGCCGATCCGCGCTGCGCTGCGCGGCAATTATTTGAAATCACTGGTGGTCGACGAAGAGACGGCCAACGCAGTCCTGAGCAATGCGGGGAGCATACGCAATGTCGCCTGAAATGTTGACGCGCACCATTGGCGCGTCTGGAATATCCGCCTCCGCGATCGGCCTGGGCACCTGGGCCATTGGCGGCTGGATGTGGGGCGGTACCGACGAGGCGCAGTCCATCGACACCATCCGCGCCTCGATCGACGAGGGCGTTTCGCTGATCGACACCGCGCCGGCCTACGGGCAGGGACTGTCGGAGGAAATCGTCGGCAAGGCGATCAAGGGCCGCCGCGACAAGGTCGTCCTCGCGACCAAGCTTGGCCTGGTCTGGCATACGAAGAAGGGCAACCATTTCTTCGACTATGACGGCGCGCCCGTGCATCGCTATCTCGGCGCGGACTCTGTCGTCTATGAAGTCGAGCAGAGCCTGCGCCGCCTCGGCACCGACCATATCGATCACTACATCACCCACTGGCAGGATCCGACGACGCCGGTCACTGAAACCATGGAAGCGCTCGACCGCCTCAAGACCCAGGGCAAGATCCGCTCCATCGGCGCCAGCAATGTCAGCGTCGCCGATGTGAAGGCCTATCTCGCCGCCGGCCAGATCGACGCCGTCCAGCAGGAATACAGCATGGTGGTGCGTGAGATGGAGCGCGACCTGTTGCCTTTCTGCGCGGCAAACAACGTCTCGGTGCTCAGCTATTCCTCGCTGGCGCTCGGCCTGCTCTCGGGCAAAATCGGTCCGGACCGCGTCTTTACCGGCGACGACCAGCGCAAGGACAATCCGCGCTTCTCGCTGGCCAACCGCCGCAAGGTGGCGGCGCTGATGGAAGCGATCCGGCCGGTTGCCGAGGCGCACAGCGCCAGCGAGGCGCAGATCGTCATCGCCTGGACGCTGCAGCAGCCCGGCATCACCTTCTCGCTTTGCGGCGCGCGCAGCCCGCAGCAGGCCAGGGAAAACGCCCAGGCTGGCCGCATCAGATTGTCCGGTGAAGAGTTGAACCAGATCAGTGAGGCCGCCAGCCGCCATCTGACCAATCTCGACGCCTGACGCCAGCCACACCCGAAACCAAGTTGAACTGCCGTCCACCGGACGGCGGAACGGCCCAACCTTGCCCGGCAAAGCCATGCCTGACCAGAGAACCGTCATCCTCGACCAGATCCGCCATAACGGCGCGTTTGATGTCGTCGTCGTGGGCGGCGGCATCAACGGCATCGGCGTCTTTCGCGAACTGGCGCTGCAGGGCCTCAGGGTGCTGCTGGTCGAGCGCAATGATTTCTGCTCGGGCTGTAGCGCCGCACCCTCGCGCATGATCCATGGCGGCCTGCGCTATCTCGAAAACGGCGAATTCGGCCTGGTGCAGGAATCGCTGCGCGAACGCGACGCGCTGCTGGCCAACGCGCCGCATATGGTGCGGCCGCTGCCGACAACAATTCCGATACGCACCGTCTTCTCCGGGCTGATGAATGGTGCGGCAGGTTTTCTCGGGCTTTCGGAAACCCCATCCAGCCGCGGCGCGCTGGCAATCAAGGCCGGCCTGGCGCTCTATGACTGGACGACGCGCAAGCGCCGGGTATTGCCGCGCCACAATTTCCGAGGCGCCAAGGCGACCTTCGCGCAATGGCCGGAGCTCGACCCGAAACTGCGCTTTTCCGCCACCTATTATGACGCCTGGATCAGCTATCCCGAACGGCTCGGCATCGAATTGCTGCTCGACACCGCACGCCTGGCGCCCGACAGCCTCGCGCTTAACCGCGCCGAGATCGAGCGGGTGGGGTCGGCCTTCGAACTCACCGACACGGCGGGTGGAGAACGTTTTGCCGTGACCACCAGGACGATCGTCAACGCGACGGGTGCGTGGCTGGATTCGGCAATCGCCCGGCTCGACGCTTCCGAAAAGCACGCGGCGCCGCTGGTCGAGGGCACCAAGGGCTCGCACCTGATCCTCGACAACGAGCCACTCTACCAGGCGCTCGGCGGCCACATGATTTTCTTCGAGAACGCCGACGGCCGCGTCTGCATCATGTTTCCCTATCTCGGCAAGGTGCTGGTCGGCTCCACGGATATCCGCGTCAGCGAGGCCGGGCGCGTGCGCTGCGAACCGGCGGAGGCCGACTACATATTGGCGGCGGCGCGGCTGGTGTTTCCGTCCATTCCCGTCCATGCCTCGGATGTCGTCTTCACCTATAGCGGCATCCGGCCGCTGCCCAAGAGCGACCATGCCTTCACCGGCAGAATATCGCGTGGCCATTCCGTGCATCGCATTGCCGGCGACGTCCCGCAATTCTGCATGATCGGCGGCAAATGGACGACCTTCCGCGCCTTCGCCGAACAGGCGGCGGACGACGTGCTGGCCGAACTTGGCCGCGACCGAATTCGCGACACACTGACCTTGCCGATCGGCGGCGGCCTCGGCTTCCCAAAAAATCCGGCGTCGCTGGCGGCCGATCTCGCCGGTGAGTTCGCGATCAGCGGCGAACGCGCAACCTATCTCGTCGACCGCTACGGCAGCGGCGCACGCGACATTATCCTGTTCTGCCTCGAACATCCCGACGATATCGGGCTCAACGACAGGACCGAAACCACGACAGCCGAGATCGTCTACCTCATCAGGCATGAGTTAGTGACCAGCCTGTCGGACCTTGTCCTGCGTCGCACCTCGCTTGCCATTGCCGGCGACATCTCGATGGTATCGATCGGACGCATCGCCGATGCTCTCGCCGCCGAGCGCGGCTGGAACCGCCGGCGTCGCGACGATGAGGTAAAAAGCCTCATTGCCGAACTCGACACCTATCACGGCGTCTCGCAAGAGATGCTCGACCAACGCACGATCTCAGGAGCAGAAGATGAAAGTCAGCGCCAAAGCCCGGATGAACCGGATGTTCACCAACGGCAATTGCCTCGACGTGGCGCTCGACCACGGCGTGTGCAATGAGCCGGGTTTCCTCGTCGGCCTGGAGGATATGCCCAGGGTCATAGACACGCTGATCGCGGCGGGACCCGACGCGCTGCAGCTGACCTATGGTCAGGCCGATCTGTTGCAATCGCGGCCCGACAAGGACAAGCCGGCGCTTGTCATGCGCATCGACATGGGCAACCCTTACAATGCCCAGCGCCACCGGGTGATGTGGTCAATGCTGCAGAACCATGACGAGCCGATCATCGGCGCGCTGGAAATGGATGCGGCCTGCGTCGTCGTCAATCTGTTCATGCTGCCGGACGAGCCGGAGCTGTTTCGCCAATGCGTCGAAAACATCAGCAAGGTCCGCGCTGCCTGCCACCGCTACGGCATGCCCTTGATGATCGAGCCCCTGGTGATGCTGCCCAACGATATCAGGGGCGGCTACCAGGTCGACGGCGATGCCGAAAAGATCGTTACGCTGGTGCGGCTCGCCGCCGAAATGGGCGCCGACATCATCAAGGCCGACCCGACCGACAGGCCAGAGGATTTCCACCGCGTCGTCGAGGCGGCGCGCGTGCCGGTGCTGGTGCGCGGCGGCGGCAAGGACGACCTCAAGACGGTGTTGGCGAAATCCTCGGCGCTGCTCAGGCAAGGCGCCAGGGGGCTGGTCTATGGCCGCAACATCTATCAGCATGCCAACCCGAAAGCGGTGGTCAACGCGCTGATGGCGATGATCCACCAGGACGCCGGCGGCGAAGAGGCCTGGGATATCTACAACAATGGCTGATCAAGCCGCCTATCTGCTCGGCCTCGACGCCGGCAACACCATCATCAAGGCGGTGCTGTTCGACCGAACCGGACGGCAGCTCGCCATGCATGCCGTCGCCGGCCGCTCGCACACGCCGCAACCCGGCTATGTCGAGCGCGACCTCGGCGGTATGTGGGCCGATGCCCGCGACGCCATCCGCGCCTGCATCGCGCAGGCCGGCATCGATGCGCGCGAAATCGCCGCCATCGGCTGCGCCGGCCATGGCAACGGCCTTTATCTGGTCGACCATGCCGGCGCGCCACTGATTGGCATCCAGTCGCTCGACACTCGCGCCGCCGGCATGGCGGCGACGCTGGCGTCGCGCAACGCCGCAGCGCTGCACGCCATCTGTCTGCAAAAGCCATGGCCGGCGCAGACGCCGACACTGTTGGCCTGGGTCAAGCAGAATGCGCCCGACCTCTACGCCGCGACCGGCACGGCGATGCTGTGCAAGGATTTCATCACCTACCGTCTCACCGGCGAGCGGGTCAGCGACGTCTCCGACATGTCCGGATGCGGCCTCGTCCGCATGCCCGAAGGCATCTACGACGCCGAGCTTCTCGCCCTCTACGGCATCGAGGACGCGCAGTCCAAACTGCCGCGTCTGCTCGACAGCGCCGACATCGCCGGCACGGTTACCGCGCAGGCGGCAAGCGAAACCGGGCTGGCCGAAGGCACGCCGGTCATCGCCGGCTATTTCGACGTTGTCGCCAGCGCCATGGGCGCCGGCGTCGTGCGTTCAGGCGAAGCCTCCATCATCGCCGGCACCTGGTCGGTCAATCAGGTCTTCTCCACCGCGCCGGTTGTCGACCCCAATGTCTTCATGGTGGCGCGTTTCGGTCCGGGCCGCTTTGTCAACATCGAATCCAGCGCGACATCGGCCGCCAATCTCGAATGGTATGTGCGCGAATTCGTCGAACGCGGCGCTCATCATGACGATCCGTTCGCCCATTGCAACGCAGCCATCGGCACGGTGACGCCCGCCTGGGACGATCCGATGTTCCACCCGTTTCTCTACGGGTCCGGGCAAGGCGCGGAGTTCCGCGCCGGCTTCTACGGCCTTGCCGGCTGGCACAAGGAAGGCCATTTGCTGCGTGCGCTGTTCGAAGGCGTCATGTTCGAGCACCGGCGCCACATCGATGTCTTGAAAAATGCCGGTGTCAGCTTCGACAAGGCGGTGCTGTCGGGCGGCGGTTCGCGCAGCGAGCACTGGCCGCAAATCTTCGCCGACGGGCTCGGCGTGCCGATCACCGTTCCCGAGGCACGCGAAACCGGCGCGCTTGGCGCCGCAATCGGCGCCGGCGTCGCCGCCGGTCTGTTCGCCGACTATGAGGCCGGCGTCGACGCCATGACCCGGCCAAGCGCCGCCTACCGTCCGGACCCGTCCAGGGAAGAGCACTACAACAGGCGTTATCGCGCCTATTGCGGCCTCGCCGATACGCTGCGATCGTTCTGGGCCGAACAGGCCGCAGGACCGCCCAAGTGACCAGGTAGAACACCGCAATGACCCAACGGCTCGATGGCGACTACGACTACATCATCGTCGGCGCAGGCACCGCCGGCTGCGTGCTGGCCAATCGCCTGAGCGAAAACCCGGCAACGCGCGTGCTTCTGCTCGAGGCCGGCGGCAGCGACAATTACCACTGGGTGCACATCCCGGTCGGCTATCTCTATTGCATCGGCAATCCGCGCACCGACTGGATGATGAAGACCGCCCCGGAAGCCGGCCTGAATGGCCGTTCGCTGGTCTATCCCCGGGGCAAGGTGCTGGGCGGCTGCACCTCGGTCAACGGCATGATCTACATGCGCGGCCAGGCGGCGGACTATGATGGCTGGCGGCAGATGGGCAATGTCGGCTGGGGCTGGGACGATGTGCTGCCCTACTTCCTCAAATCCGAGGACCATCATGGCGGCAAGACCAAGCTGCATGGTGCCGGCGGCGAATGGAAAGTGGCGCGGCAGCGCCTGTCCTGGCCTATCCTCAACACGGTGCAGGAGGCGGCCAAGGAATTCGGCATCATGCCGCGCGAGGATTTTAACGACGGCGACAATGAGGGGTCGGGCTTCTTCGAAGTGAACCAGAGCAATGGCGTGCGCTGGAACACAGCCAAGGCGTTCCTGCGCCCGGCGCTGCGGCGGCCCAACCTTCGGCTGGTTGTCAACGCCCATGTCGAGACGGTGCGGTTCGAGGGCAAGCGCGCGACAGGCGTCCGCTATCGCGTCGGCGGCCAAACCATCGAGGCAAAGGCCGCAAGCGAGGTGCTGCTGACCGCCGGCTCGATCAACACGCCAAAACTGCTGGAACTTTCCGGTGTCGGCCAGCCGGATCGGCTCGCCGCACTCGGCGTCGATGTGGTCCACGCCAGCGCCGATGTCGGCGAGAACCTGCAGGACCATCTGCAGATCCGCACCGTCTACAAAGTGTCGTCGGCGCTGACGCTCAACACGCTGGCCAACAGCCTGAGCGGCAAGGCGAAGATCGCGCTGCAATATGCCTTTGCCCGGTCGGGGCCGATGTCGATGGCGCCGAGCCAGTTCGGCATGTTCTCGAAATCCGATCCGTCGATGGCGACGCCGGACCTGGAGTATCATGTCCAGCCTTTGTCGACCGACCGGCTTGGCGACCCGCTGCACCCGTTCCCGGCGATTACCATGTCGGTGTGCAATCTGCGGCCCGACAGCGTCGGCTCCGTGCATGCCACGACGCGCGAACTGGCCGTGCAGCCGGAGATCCGGCTGAACTATCTGTCCACGGTTCGCGACCGCGAAATCGCGCTGCGCTCGGTGCGCCAGGCACGCAGCATCATGACCGCCAAGGCGCTAGAGGCCTTCCACCCGGAAGAAATCCTGCCCGGCCTCGGCCACCAGTCCGACGAGGACCTGTTGCATCAGATCGGCTCGATCGCGACGACCATCTTCCATCCTGTCGGCACCTGCCGGATGGGCATCGACGACCGCGCCGTGGTCAGCCCTGACCTGCGCGTGACCGGTGTCGAGGGCCTGCGCGTCATCGACGCCTCGATCATGCCGCGCATCGTCTCCGGCAACACCGCCTCGCCGGTGGTGATGATCGCCGAGAAGGCGGCGGACATGATCCGCCGCCCTGCTTGAAGCTGCCGATGCCGCTTCCGCCTAAGACCCCGGTATGTCGTAGATCGCCCTGACCTCGATGGTGCCAAGCTCGGCCAGCGGAATGCCCTCGGCGATTTCCAGCGCCTCGTCGAGATCCACTGCGTCGATGAGGACGAAACCGAGCAGTTGCTCCTTGGTTTCGGCAAACGGACCGTCCGTGATCAGCCGCTTGCCCTGGCGCTTCCGCACCGACTTCGCCGTTGTCACCGATTGCAGCGCCTCCGCCATGATCAGCTTGCCCTGCCGCTCCAGCGACTTGTCATAGGCCAGCGAGTCGGCGTCGAGCTTGGCCGATCGCTCGGGGGTAAGCGCGCGCAGGTCTTTCGCCTCGCCATAAACCAGACAGAGATATTTCATTTCCAGCTCCCTTGTTGAGACGAACCATAGGCGATCCCGGTGTCGCCATAGGCGATCATCAGTGTGCCGGTCGCAGCCTTGCCGGCGGCAACGTGGTCGAGCACGCAGACCGCGATGCCGATGACAGCGATCGCCGCGAGCAGCCGGCCGAAGCCGGAAGGTGTTTGGCAAACTGATGGGCAGTCGATCTTTCGCGGACCTCCCTCAGCGCCGTTCCAATGGGCAGAAAACAGATTGTTCATCTCGAACCTCCATCCGCCACGACAATCCGTGGCCGCCCGCAGGACGGCCGGCGCCGATGCAGGTCGACATTTTTGCACGCAGATTTTTTTCAATAAGATTCAGCATGGCCTCGCCGGTCGCGCGGTGGTCTTCGCCCGCGCCCGCGCTATAGTTGAGAGGAACGCCGCTTGGCCGGCGCGACAATCAAGGAGGATTTTATGGACCGCACCGCAAACGCCGTCTGGAAAGGCAATCTCAAGGAAGGCAAAGGCACGCTCGACAGCCAGAGCGGCACTTTGAAAGGCACGCCCTATTCGTTCAAGGCGCGCTTCGAGGACGAAAGTGGCAAATCCGGCACCAATCCCGAAGAGCTGATCGCTGCGGCACATGCCGGCTGCTACGCCATGCAGCTGTCGCATTTCCTCGCCGAGAACGGCACGCCCGCCACCGAACTCGACGCCAAGGCGGTGGTAACGCTGGTGCCCGGCACCGGCATCACCGGCAGCGCAATTACCCTGGTCGGCAAGGTGCCGGGCATCGATGCCGCCAAGTTCAAGGAATTGGCCGAGAAGGCCAAGGCCGAGTGTCCGGTGTCGAAGGCGCTCGGGGCGATCAAGGTGTCGCTCGACGCGAAGCTGGGGTGAGACATACCACCGTCTGCGAGTACCGCTCGTAGCGAAAGCCAGCGCTGCCCCTCACCTGCCTGCCGGCATCCTCTCCCCGTATAGTGACGGGGAGAGGGAAGCTGTCGCAGCCGGC
The DNA here is from genome assembly GCA_900472295.1 of Hyphomicrobiales bacterium. Taxonomy (GTDB): domain Bacteria; phylum Pseudomonadota; class Alphaproteobacteria; order Rhizobiales; family Rhizobiaceae; genus Mesorhizobium. The sequence goes on from UCIA01000015.1 coordinate 89,742, forward strand.
CTCGCTAATCTCCAGCGTTGCCGGAAGAGCGCCAGCACTTAAGCTGCCCCTTTCTCCCCGTCACTATACGGGGAGAAATGTCCGGCAGGACAATGAGGGGCGGCGCAAACCTCCACAAGCAAGCCTTACGCCCCCAAAGCATCAAGCCGGGCGCGCAGGGCCGCTACTTCCTGTTCCAGCGCCTCCACCCTCGCTTCGAGATCGGAAGCAGGCATGATTTGCGCGCTCCGTTGCGCCGACAACGCAGCAACATCCACCGGTCCGGCCAGGAGGTGCACAAAACGGTCCTCGCGCTGGCCCGGCCCGCGCGGGATTTCCTGGACGAGCGGCGGGCGGCGGCCGATCAGCATGTCGAGTTCGCCGCGCAAATCCTCGATCGATGAAAATCGTGCCATGCGTTCAGCGCGCGCCAGCAGCTCATGCGCCGTCTGCGGCCCACGCAGCAAAAGCAGGCCGACCACCGCGGTCTGTGCCGTGGTCAGCGAGAAACGCTGCGCCATCTGATGCTCATAGCGCTCGACGCGCGAGCCGAACATCTGGCGCACTAGTCCCTTCTGCTCGAGCAGCTTCAGCCCGCGATGCACCTCTGTCTGCTCCAGCGCCATGACCGGCTCGCGCGCCGTCTTCTGGTTGGCGGCGGCAAGCGCTGCATTCAGCGACAGCGGATAGACATCCGGCGTCAGCTCCTTCTTCTCGATCAGACAGCCGAGCACACGGGCTTCGACGGGATTGAGAATGGGAAGGTCATCGCTCATTGGGTCGAGTATCCTTTCTGGCGCCGGCGGGACAGCGCCCC
>UCIA01000013.1 GCA_900472295.1 Hyphomicrobiales bacterium
TGACAAGCCTTTGCGCGAAACCTAAGCACGAGCAACTTGATTTCAGGGCGGGGGTCTGGGCAATTCAAGGAGAGCTTGTTGAAAGGTATTATCCTTGCAGGAGGCAGCGGGACGCGTCTGTACCCCCTTACATTAGCGATCTCTAAGCAAGTTCTGCCGATATACGACAAGCCGATGATTTTTTATCCGCTGAGCGTCTTGATGCTCGCCGGTATCCGCCAGATTTTGATCATTTCAACACCGCGCGACCTCCCGGTTTTTCGGGAGTTGCTGGGCGACGGTTCGGAATTCGGCGTTGAATTCTCCTATGCCGAACAGGCGCAGCCCAATGGGCTTGCCGAGGCCTTCATCATCGGCCGCGATTTCATCGGCAAGGACAATGTGTCGATGATTCTGGGCGACAACATCTATTTCGGCGAGGGCCTGTCGCAACTCTGCCGCACGGCTGCGCAGCGCCAAAGCGGCGCATCGGTGTTCGCCTATCATGTCGACGATCCCGAGCGCTACGGTGTGGTGTCGTTCGACAAGGCCAGCGGCACTGCTTTGACGATCGAGGAAAAGCCTGAGAAGCCGAAGTCCAACTGGGCCGTCACCGGCCTCTATTTCTATGACAATGATGTCGTCGACATAGCTTCGACGATCAAGCCCTCGGCGCGTGGCGAACTCGAGATCACGACGGTCAACAACGTCTATCTCGAGCGCGGGCAACTGCATGTCCATCAACTCGGCCGTGGCTATGCCTGGCTCGATACCGGCACGCATGACAGCCTGCATGAAGCCTCTTCCTTCGTGCGCACCATCGAACACCGCCAGGGGATCAAGGTCGCCTGTCCGGAGGAAATCGCTTTCGAGCAGGGCTGGCTGACCGCCGACAAGGTGCTTGAGCGCGCCGCGCGCCTGGGCAAGAACGAATACGCCGCCTATCTGCGCCGGCGTGTCGCCGAGCTGACGGAGAATTAGGGTGCTGGAGGTCAGACAGCTCGGTCTCGACGGGGTGTTGGAGATTTTGCCGACGCGGCACGGCGATGCGCGCGGCTATTTTACCGAAACCTGGAATGCCGAGCGCTTTTCGGAAGCCGGCATCGATCTGCATTTCGTTCAGGACAATCATTCCTATTCGGCGGCCGCGGGCGTCTTGCGCGGCCTCCACTATCAGCTTGCCCCGCGGGCGCAGGACAAGCTGCTGCGCGTCATCAGAGGTCGCATCCTCGACGTCGCCGTCGATATCCGACGCAGCTCGAAAACCTTCGGCAAGTGGGTCGCCCTCGAAATATCGGCCGAGAGGGGCAACCAGATCCTGGTGCCGAAAGGTTTCGCGCACGGCTTCGTCACACTCGTGCCGGATACCGAGGTTCTGTATAAGGTCACCGACACCTATTCGCCGGCGCACGACCGATCGATCCGTTTTGACGATCCCGCCATCGGCATTGAATGGCCGTCGCCAGCCGGCGCCTTCGAGCTCTCGGCCAAGGACCTCAAGGCGCCGACGCTTGCCACTGCTGAGGTGTTCGCATGACGGGCGACGTGAGGAGAGCGCCATGAATTTCCTGGTGACGGGCGGGGCCGGCTTCATCGGCTCGGCGGTGTGCCGGCATTTGTGCGCCAATCCGGCCTACCGCGTGACCAATCTCGACAAGCTCACCTATGCCGGCAATCTGGATTCGCTGCGCACGATCGAGAATGCGCACAACTATAAATTCGAGCAGGCCGACATTTGTGACGAGCGGGCGGTGCTCGACATCCTTCATCGCGACGACATCGACGTCGTCATGAACCTCGCCGCCGAGAGCCATGTCGACCGCTCGATCGACGGACCCGGCGCCTTCATCGAGACCAACATCGTCGGCACCTACCGGGTGCTGAACTCGGCGCTCGAATATTGGCGCGGCCTTGATGAGGACAGGAAGGCGCGCTTCCGCTTCCACCATGTCTCGACCGACGAGGTGTTCGGCGATCTGCCCTTCGACGGCGGCATGTTCGTCGAGGAGACGCCTTACGCGCCATCTTCGCCCTATTCCGCCTCCAAGGCCGCATCCGACCATCTGGTGCGGGCCTGGCACGAGACGTACGGCCTGCCGGTCGTGCTCTCCAACTGCTCGAACAATTACGGGCCCTATCACTTTCCCGAAAAGCTGATCCCGCTGGTCATCCTCAACGCGCTCGATGAAAAGCCGCTGCCGGTCTACGGCGCCGGCGCCAATGTGCGCGACTGGCTGTTCGTCGAGGATCACGCCCGCGCCCTGGAGCTGGTCGCCACAAAGGGCCAGCCAGGCGAAAGCTACAATGTCGGCGGCAATTCCGAACGCACAAACTTGAGCGTCGTCGAGACGATCTGCGACCTGCTTGACCGCAGGCGCCCGCGCAGCGG
>UCIA01000071.1 GCA_900472295.1 Hyphomicrobiales bacterium
CGCTCCGCGGGGGCGAGGAAACCAGGCCTGTGCGTTAACCAAATGGACGAACACAATGGGTTAGGCTAGGTTCCGGCCCTCTTGAGCAACGCCGGACCTGTCTTGCCCGATTTCCGCTTCCCCTCCCTCATCCATAGATTTGTTGCAGCCACCCTGCTGCTCGTCTTCGTTGCCGGCTGCACGACCAGTGCGCCACCCGACAGCGTGCTGGCGGTGCCGGCGCCGCAGCAGAAATATGCGGCGCTGGTCGTCGATGCCGGCTCAGGCAAGACCCTGTTCGAGGTCAGCTCGACGGCGCAGCGCTACCCGGCGTCGCTGACCAAGATGATGACGCTGTACCTGCTGTTCGAGGCGCTGGACTCCGGCCGCATCACCAAGGCCACGCAGATTCCGGTCTCCGACAATGCGGCCCGGCAGCCGCCGACCAAACTTCGCTTCAGGCGCGGCGAGAGCATCGATGTCGATTCGGCGATCCGGGCGATCGTGGTCAAATCGGCCAATGACGTGGCGGTGGCGGTCGCCGAATATCTCGGCGGCTCGGAGGACCGGTTCGCCGCCATGATGACATCGAAAGCGCGCCAGATCGGCATGGGCGGCACCGTGTTCCGCAATGCATCCGGCCTGCCCGACGGCGGCCAGCACACGACGGCGCGCGACATGGCGGTGCTGGGCCAGGCGCTGCGCGCCCGCTTCCCGCAGCATTTCCACTATTTCTCCGAAAGCGACTTCATGTTCCGCGGGCGGCTGGTGCGCGGTCACAACGATATGCTCGGCCGGGTACGCGGCGTCGACGGCATCAAGACCGGCTACATCAGGGCTTCCGGCTTCAACATCGTGACGTCCTACGATGCCGGCGGCCGCAAGCTGATCGTGGTGGTGATGGGCGCCGACTCCGCCCGCCAGCGCAACGACCATGTCGAAGCGCTGATCCAGCGCAGCCTGTCGCCGACGGTGGATGGGACCAAGACGCGGCTGATGTTTGCAGGCGATCAGCCGGCCGCGTCGCCGCTTCCGGGCCTGCCGGCACCCGGTTTGCCGGGTTCACCGCTTCCCGGGGTATCGGCTCAATAACCAGCAGGTGCGGCGCTTTTACCGCACCACCAGCACCGGGATCTCCGTCAGCGAGACGACTTCCGCGGTCTGGCTGCCCAGCACCAGCCTGCCCAGCCCGCGGCGGCCATGCGAGGCCATGACGATGAGGTCGCAGGCGTTGGTGCGGGAGACGTCGAGGATGGCCTCGGCGGGCATCTTGTTCTCGATGTGCAGGGTTTTTGCGATCACGCCGGCCGCGTCGGCCTCAGCCTTGCACTTGTCCAGCACCTCGCGGCCATATTTGCGGGCGTTTTGCTCGTAATTGACCAGCTCGTCGGCGGCGACATAGCCGGCCATGGCCCCGCCCCATGCCAGTGCCGGGAACGATTCCGAGACATTGACGAAGGTGACAGTGGCGCCGAGCCC
>UCIA01000010.1 GCA_900472295.1 Hyphomicrobiales bacterium
GGTCAGGCCGTCGCCGTCCTGGCGGAAGTCGGTGATGATGGCTGCGTTGCCGCGCTCGACCAGCGAGTAGCACAGGCTGGTCGGATCGAAGGCCGCGATCAGCTTTTCGCTCGCCTGCGTCCATTTGCGGATTTCGAGGCGGATGCCGGAAATGACGGTTCCCGGTGGCGAAAACCCGTTGCCGAAGGGAGAATCCTCCTGTGCCCTGCCGTTTTCGGCAAGCGGCCCCTCCCAAAGATAGGTCGAGAACTCCGTATGCCGCTCCCAACGCAGCGTGCCCTTGCCCCATTTCATGGCGTGGTGGCGGGCATGGCGGTCGGGCGCGGCGATGCCGAGGCGCCGCGACAGTTCGGAGAGCACGGCCATGTCGACGCCGGAGCCGCCCTCGGTCATGAAAGCGAGCTGCACCAGCACGCGCGGCTTCTCGATCAGCGGATGCGGCCGGGCATGGACCTCGCCCAGCGCGCCGGGCCGCCCCTCATGCGCGGGAAAGCCCATGACGCTGCCTTGGGCGCGCGGCTGGAATTCGAGATTTGACGTCTCGTCCGACACGGCTGGTCCCCCTGTTCTCGACCCTTCGTGTGAATGGCGTCCTCTATTGCCAATCGGCTGGGCACGCAAACAGCAAGTTTAGCCGGAAACAACGTCCCGCCGCGGTTCCCAAGACGACGCGATCAGGTGAATTGGATAAATAATTTGACCAGTTGGCGACGCTGGCTTTATCTTGCGCGACATAAGAGCAGAGCATGATGTCGTCCGAAAACCGCTTCACACTTTTCGGCATCATGCTCTAGGTCCAATTCCCAGGCGCCCCGTTGAACGACATTTTCTCCAGGATCGAGCATTCGCGCACCGCCGACGAGGTGGTGCAGCAGATCGAAAGCCTGATCCTCGAAGGCGTGCTGCGCACCGGCGACCGGCTGCCGGGCGAGCGCGAGCTGGCGCGCCAGTTCGACGTATCGCGGCCGATCCTGCGCGACGCGCTGAAGGCGCTGGAAGGGCGTGGGCTGTTGACCACCAAGGCCGGCGGCGGCACCCATATCGCCGATGTCATCGGCCAGCTGTTCACCAAGCCGGTGACCGACCTGATCTCCATGCACCGCAAGGCGGTGACCGATTATCTGGAATACCGTCGCGAGATCGAAGGCGTGGCGGCCGAGTATGCGGCGCGGCGCGCGACAGCGGATGACATTGCCCTGCTCGATCGCATCATGGCGCGCATGGACGAGGCGCACCGCACCGGTGATTTCGACGACGAGGCCGAGATCGATGTCGAGTTCCACCACGCGGTCTGCGAATGCGCGCACAACATGATCCTGTTGCACACGCTGCGCTCCTGCTACCGGCTGTTGTCGGAAGGCGTGTTCCAGAACCGGCTCTTGGTGTTCACCGTGCCCGGCGCGCGCGAGGCGCTGCTGGCCCAGCACCGGGCGATCTACACAGCGGTGAAATCAGGCGATCCCTCAGCCGCCCGGCAGGCGGCGATGGACCACATTTCCTATGTCGAGCGTTCGATGCTCGAGGCCGAGCGCAGCGGCGACTGGCAGCGTGTGTCGCGGCTGCGGCTCAAACAACGCTCAGACGCCGGCGACGGCATGAAGACAACAGGCTAGCGAAAGACCACCATGAGCGAAATTCTCACCATTGCCGACCTCAAGGATCTCGCCCGCCGCCGCGTGCCGAAAATGTTCTTCGACTATGCCGACTCCGGCGCCTGGACCGAAAGCACCTATCGCGCCAATGAGGAGGATTTCGCCAAGATCAAATTCCGCCAGCGCGTGCTGGTCGACATGAGCAACCGCTCGCTGGAATCGACCATGATCGGCGAAAAGGTGGCGATGCCGGTGGCGTTGGCGCCGACCGGCCTGACCGGCATGCAGCATGCCGATGGCGAGATGCTGGCGGCGCAGGCGGCGGAGGAATTCGGCGTGCCTTTCACCCTGTCGACGATGAGTATATGCTCGATCGAGGATGTCGCCTCGGTAACCAAAAAGCCATTCTGGTTCCAGCTCTACGTGCTGCGCGACAAGGATTTCGTGCTCAACCTGATCGATCGGGCCAAGGCGGCAAAATGCTCGGCACTGGTGCTGACGCTCGACCTGCAGATCCTGGGACAGCGCCACAAGGATATCCGCAACGGGCTGTCGGCGCCGCCGAAAATGACGCTCGCCAACCTTGTCAATATCGCCATGCGGCCGCGCTGGCTGATGGGCATTGCCGGCACCAAGCGCCGTACCTTCCGCAACATTGTCGGCCATGCCAAGGGCGTCGGCGACGTCGCCTCCCTGGGTTCGTGGACGACGGAGCAGTTCGATCAGCACCTGTCATGGAAGGACGTCGCCTGGATCAAGGAACGCTGGGGCGGCAAGCTGATCCTGAAAGGCATTCTCGACAAGGAGGACGCGCTGATGGCGGTCAAGACCGGCGCCGACGCCATCGTGGTTTCCAACCATGGCGGGCGCCAGCTCGATGGCGCCTCATCGTCGATCATGGCGCTGGAGGAAATCGCCGATGCCGTCGGCGATCGGATCGAAGTGCACATGGATGGCGGCATCCGTTCCGGCCAGGACGTGCTGAAGGCGCTCTGCCTCGGCGCCAAGGGCACCTATATCGGTCGACCCTTCCTGTACGGCCTCGGCGCCATGGGAAAGGAAGGGGTTACCCTGGCGCTGGACATCATCCGCAAGGAGATGGACGTCACGCTGGCGCTGTGCGGCAAGCGGCTGGTGACCGAGATGGGCAAGGACCAGTTGCGGCGCTAGGAGCTTGTTCACCGATTGGTTCTAGCCTCCGGGGATCACGGAGACGAAGCCTGCCTTGACCGAGACCGGCATCCACTACCACGACGCGCGCGCGCCGGATGGCATGCGCCTTTATGCGATCGGCGATGTGCATGGCCGGCTCGACCTGCTCGCGGCCATGCATCGCTGCATCGAGAGCGAACTCGAATACAAGCCGACCGCCGACTGGCGCGTCATCCACCTTGGCGACTATGTCGACCGCGGGCCAGAGTCCAAGGGCGTCATCGATTTCCTGATCGAGGCGCGCAAACGCGATCCGCGGCATCTGATGCTCGCCGGCAATCACGATGTCGGCTTCCTCGATTTTCTCGACGAGCCCGACCCGGATGGGCTGTTCATGCGCTATGGCGGCGTCCAGACAGCACAATCCTATGGCGTGGATCTGACGGGAAGCGCACGGTGGTTCGGCAAGGCCGAGGCGGTGCGGCGCGGCCACGCCGACCTGGTCAATGCCGTGCCGCAGGTCCATGTAGACTTCCTGCGCTCGCTGACGTTTTCAGCAAGTTTTGGTGATTTCTTCTTCTGCCATGCCGGCATCAGGCCTGGTGTGCCGCTGGAGAGCCAGAGCCTGCAGGACCTGATCTGGATCCGCGACCTCTTCCACAACCATCCGGGGCTTTATCCGAAGGTGATCGTGCACGGCCACACGCCGGTGCCGGAGGCGGAGGTGATGCCGAACCGCGTCAATGTCGACACGCTCGCCTATCAGTCGGGCACGCTCAGCGCGCTCGCCGTAGACGGCGCGGACAAGCGTATCCTGACTGTGGAAGGAAAAGCGTTTTAACGGAGCGCGGCGGTGACGCCGTAGCCGTCTACGGCCTGATGGTTGTTGGCCGCATCGGCGGAATAGATGCCGAGACCGCACACGACGATGGCAGAGAGCATGACAAAGGACAGAAGCGCTGCTTTCACGGACGTCATCTCTAGTTGAACTTCCTGCATCTGGGCACGAGGCGGTTACCAATGCGTTGAAACAACGAATTCGTCTCAAAGTTTCGACGATTTCGCGCTTGTAGATCGATTCTGTATCGGCGGTGTGTCGCGCGGATCACAGTAGAGGTTCATCGCCGTTGCATTGCCGATGCAGAGCGCGCGCCTTGTAGGCTAGCGTCCGGCCACAAACCAAGGATGAAAGATGTTGTCCCCGGCGGATTCCCCGCCGCGTGCCAATTATGCAACGGATAGGGTGGTGCGGCTCAGATCGTCGCCACCCAGGCGCGGGCAATGGCGAGACCGGCGGCATCGGCGTCGGGACCGTTGCGGGCCATTTCGCCGTCGAGCCGGTCGTGCCAGTCGGGATGGCGCTCGGCGATGAGCGGCGCGAAGGATGTGCTCCAGTCCTTCACCATCGGACGGTCGGCTTCGAAATGGAATTGAAAGCCGTAGACGGCGCGGCCGATGCGGAACGCCTGGTTTTCGGCAATTTCGCTGCCGGCAAGCCGCACGGCATTTGCTGGCAGCGCGAAGGTGTCGTCGTGCCATTCGAAGATGGGGAAATCCTGGGGCAGTGCGCCAAGCACCGGATCGGCCTTGGCCTCCGGCGTCAACGACACTGTGTGCCAGCCGAATTCGGTGGCGCCACCGACCTGGTTCTTACCGCCGAACGTGCGGGCAACCAGCTGGCTGCCAAGGCAGATGCCGAGCACCGAGCGATCCTTGTCGGCGAAATCGCGGGTCAGCTCGAGCAGCGCCGGGAAATAGGGATAATCATCGTCGGCCAGCGCGTTCTGGCCGCCGCCCAGCATCACCATGGCGTCGTGCCCGGTGGCATCGTCCGGCAGCGGATCGCCCTTGTAGGGCCGGCGCAGGTCGAGAGCGGCGCCGGCTTCCGCAAGCGCGATGCCGACCTGGCCGAGACCGGTATTGTCGTAGTTCTGGACCACCAGCACCCGCATCGCAAAACCCTACTGACATGAAATGACGCGACGAGCGATATCATGTCGCCGGCATTGCAGCCAAGATGCGCATTCGGGAGAGAGCTATGCCACTGCAAAACCGGGTCGATCCGTTCGGCGCCATCCATGCCGTGCCGGAGCGCGGCCTGTTCACCGGCAATCGCGGCATCATCCACGACCCGGAAACGAAGACTTTGCTGAAAAAGCGCTGGGCTTTGCCGGCCTGGATCATCTGCGTGTGCAAGTTCCGCAATGTGCGGCGCGAGCCGATGGGCCGCAACAGGCCAGGAGGCAAGGCCGGCTGGACCGAACTGTTCTTCCTCGACGAGGTGACGGCGCTGGCCGCCGGGCACCGGCCCTGTTTCTACTGCCGGCGCGAACGGGCCGCGGATTTTGTCGGGCGCTTCGGCAAAGCCTTCGGTGTAAACGAACCGCGCGCGCCAATGGTCGACAGGCGCCTGCACAAGGAGCGGTTGGCTTCGGGTGGGCAGCCACCGGCGATCACCATGGGAAAGCTTGCCGGATTACCGGACGGAGCGATGATCGTCGACGGCGCCATCACCTATGCCTTGCGCGGCGGCAAGGCGCTGCCATGGTCATTTGCGGGCTATGGCGATCCGGCAGGACTTGCGACTTTTGCCGATCGTCCACTTCGCCTGCTGACACCAGCGACAACCGTTTCGGTGCTGCGGCAAGGCTTTGAACCGGTGTGGCATCCTTCGGCGAAGACTTGACGCCAGGCACCGCCTCGCCCATTCCTCGGCGATGCGCGCCAATTACAAGATGCAGCGGCTGTTCGTGCCGGACGACCTCGCAGCCGACATCGAGTTCGATGCCGGCCAGCAGCAGAGCCATTATCTCCTGCATGTGCTGCGGCTCGGCGAAGGCGCGGAGATCCTGGTCTTCAACGGCCGCGACGGCGAGTGGTCGGCGGCGATCGTGGCGAAGTCGAAGAAGTCGGTGCGGCTGAAAGTGCTCAGCCAGCAGCGACCGCAACCGCCGCTGCCTGATCTCGTCTATTGCTTCGCGCCGCTGAAGCAGGGGCGGCTCGATTATCTCGTGCAAAAGGCGGTGGAGATGGGCGCCGGCATCCTGCAGCCGGTGATCACACAGCACACGCAAGTGGCAAAGCCGTCCATCGACCGCCTGCGCGCCAATGTCGTCGAGGCGGCCGAGCAATGCGGCATACTGGCGGTGCCGGAGGTGCGAGAGGCCGAAAAATTCGAGCGCCTGCTTTCGGGCTGGGACAAGGAACGCCGGCTTATCTTCTGCGACGAGGACGCCTCGACCAACAATCCGCTGCCGGCACTGCAGGCGGTGCCGGAGAAGAAGCTGGCGCTGCTGGTCGGGCCGGAAGGCGGCTTCTCCGACGAGGAGCGCAAGATGCTGCGGGCGCTGCCCTTCGTCACCGCCATTCCGCTCGGACCGCGCATCCTGCGCGCCGATACAGCGGCGGTTGCGGCGCTTGCGGTGATGCAGGCAACGGTCGGGGATTGGTGAGGTCGTTCAATTCCTGTTGACCTGTGGCTCAGGATTTTTCGCTTGATCGGCTACTGACATTTCGTCCATTTAGCGCCGGCGGTCGTTCGATCGCCTCTGAGGGCTTGCTATGGCGCGCGACACAACCGATTTCCGGCCGATCGAAGGCATCGACGAACTCGTCGAGCATCTGGCCGAAGGCAACAAGCCGCGCGACAAGTGGCGTATCGGCACCGAGCACGAGAAGTTCCCCTTCTATGTCGATGGCAACGCGCCGGTGCCCTATGGCGGCGACCGCGGCATCCGCGCCATCCTCGAAGGCATGCAGCACAAGCTCGGCTGGGATCCGATCATCGATGACGGCCGCATCATCGGCCTGGTCGAGCCGACTGGCCAGGGCGCGATCTCGCTGGAGCCAGGCGGCCAGTTCGAGCTGTCCGGCGCACCGCTGGAAACGATCCACCAGACCTGCCGCGAGGGCAATGCGCATCTGGCGCAGGTGCGCGAGATCGCCGAGCCTATGGGGATCCGCTTCCTCGGCCTTGGCGGCAGCCCGAAATGGTCCCTGGCCGAGACGCCGAAAATGCCGAAATCGCGCTACGAGATCATGACCCGCTACATGCCCAAGGTCGGCACCAAGGGTCTCGACATGATGTACCGCACCTGCACCATCCAGGTGAATCTCGACTTCGAGAGCGAAGCCGACATGCGCCGCAAGATGCAGGTGTCGCTGAAGCTGCAGCCGCTGTCGACGGCGCTGTTTGCCAACTCGCCCTTCACCGAAAGCCGGCCAAACGGCCTGCAGAGCTGGCGCGGCGACATCTGGCGCGACACCGATAATCAGCGCTCGGGCCTGCTCGAATTCTGCTTCTCGCCCGAGTTCGGCTTCGCCGACTATGTCGAATGGGCGCTCGACGTGCCGATGTATTTCGTCATCCGCGACGGCCACTATCACGACATGACGCACATCACCTTCCGCCAATTCATGGCGGGTGCCGCCCGCAATGAGGTGCCGGACGGACTGCCGACCATGGGCGACTGGGCGAACCATCTGTCGACGCTGTTCCCGGATGTGCGGCTGAAGCGCTTCCTCGAAATGCGCGGCGCCGATGGCGGGCCGTGGCGGCGCATCTGCGCGCTGCCGGCCTTCTGGGTCGGACTGCTCTATGATGAGGCCGCACTCGACGCGGCCGAGGCGCTGACTTCCAGCTGGACCTATGAAGAAACGCTGGCGATGCGCAATGCGGTGCCGGAGCAAGGTATTTCGGCGCCCTTCCGCAACACCACGTTGCGCGAGATCGCCCGCGACGTGATGGCCATTTCGCGGCTAGGGTTGAAGAACCGCGGCAAGAAAAACCGCGACGGCTATGACGAAACCTCGTTCCTCAACACTTTGGACGAGGTCGTCGCGCGCGGCACCACCAGCGCCGAGGAAATGCTGTCGGCCTACCACACGCGCTGGGGCGGTTCGATCGAGCCGGCGTTCATGGAGTATGCGTACTAAGCGCGCCTTGAGCAGCGGCAAAAGCTGCTTCAATAGGACATCGAAACGAACTAGGCTCTCTTCCAAGAGGATTACCGGAGGAGAAACCGATGCCTACCTTGTTCGACATATTGGCGCAGGCCCAGAACGGCAACGGCATGCAGGCGCTTGCCCAGCAGTACGGGCTTTCGATGCAGCAGACGCAAGCCGCGGTCGCAGCGCTGCTGCCGGCCTTTTCGCAAGGGCTGCAGCGCAACACTTCCGATCCCTACGGGCTCGGCGCCTTCATGACGGCGATGGCGAGCGGCCAGCACGCCAAATATTTCGAGGACGCGACCAGGGCCTTCTCACCGCAAGGCCTCAATGAGGGCAACGGCATTCTGGGTCATCTGTTCGGCTCGAAGGAGCTGTCGCGCGCTGTCGCCAGCCAGGCGGCACAGGCGACCGGCGTCAGCCAGCAGATCCTGCAGCAGATGCTGCCGGCCATCGCCTCCATGGTGATGGGCGGACTGTTCAAGCAGACGACAAATCAGATGCAGGCCGCCGGTGGCTTCGGCGGCGGCAACAATCCGCTGGGTGACATCATCGGAGAGATGATGCGCCAGGCCGGTGGCGGCGCGCAGCCGGCGCCGCAGCCGGCACCCAATCCTTATGGCGAGAACCCGCTCGGCAAAGTGTTGCAGGATATGTTCGGCGGCGGCGCGCAATCGCCGCAGCAAACCCAGCCACAGCAGGCGCCCAACCCTTATGGCGACAATCCGCTTGGCAAGGTGCTGCAGGACATGTTCGGCGGTGGCGCAGCACAACAGCCGCAAGGCCGGCCACAGCAACCGCAACAGACGCAGAGTCCTTATGGCGACAATCCGCTGGGCAAGATTTTCGAGGAGATGATGCGGCAAGGTGGCGGCGGTGGTTTCGGCCTGCCCGGCGGGCAGCCGGCACCGGAGCAGCCGCAGGCGCCCCAGCCGCGGAAAGCGCCCCAACAACGCCAGGCGCCGCAACCGCAGACCAATCCAAGCGGCAGGCCGAGAAACCCGTTCGACGATCTGTTCGGCAAAATGTTCGAGACCGGCGCCCAGCAGCGCGACGATTATCAGAAGGGCGTGGAAACAATCTTCGATCAGTTCAAGCGGGACATGGACCGGCGGTAAGGTCTTGTCGCCGGCCTTCGCGACTTCGTCATCCTGGGGCGGAGCAAGGAGCGAGGCGACGCAGCGAAGACCCCAGGATCCATGCCGTGACTTCAACGCGTTGCGACAGTGCTGAATTCTGCATCGCTGTGCTCTTCGGTCATGGTCGCGGCATGGATCCTGGGGTCTTCGCTCGCTTCGCGTCGCTACGCCCAAGGATGACGACGGAGCTCTAAAAGAAAAAGCCCGGTCCTGGAGGAGGACCGGGCCAATGTGCAGGCTGGCCGGCGGGGAACCGGCAGGGAGTGGGGAGCCTGCTATACTCGTTGGTAGCCGTGAGCCGCAGAAAGGTTCACGGCGACCGAAACAGATGCCTGATATCAGGCTACCTTGCGGGCAAAATCCTCGATCGTCTCAGCGCGATCCGACGTGATCGAGCGCAGCTTCACGGTCGGATCGGCGCCAAACGGCACAGCGATGGCGACATGGAGGTCGGCGCGCGTCAGGCCGATATCGGCGAGCTCGGCGTCCGACATATCGCCAAGGCGATAGAAGGCGCGGCGATTTTTCCAGGCCTGGAAGACGTTGAGAAGAGCGTTGACCATGCGCGTCGCAACGGCCGGACGCGAGGTGATGCGCGAGGTCTCGGTGGCGAAATCGATCGTGGTCATGTCAGTCTCCTTCGGAGTCGAGCGGATGAGGCCGGCCAAACGATGCCTGGAAAGGCTCCGTTGCGGTTCCAATTCACTTCAAGTGATGCATGTCGTTACCCCAAAACCGGGAACCACTTTTGGGCGACATGCAGTGCATTCATGTGGACAGTCATAATTTGACACGCGGCAATTGATTAATCCAACGAATGTTTCTAATCTTTAGCATCAACAACGATGATGGATTGGACCTATGAAAGCGCCGCTCGATCTCGATCAGTTGCAGACCTTCATCTCGATTGCCGATACCGGCAGCTTCACCCGCGCCGCCGAGGAAGTGCTGCGCACCCAGTCGGCGGTGTCGATGCAGATGCGCCGGCTGGAAGAGCGGATCGGCAAGCCGCTGTTTGCAAAGGACGGCCGTACCAACAGGCTGACCGAGGAAGGCGACAAGCTGCTCTCCTACGCGCGCCGCTTGCTCTACCTCAACCGCGAAACGCTGGCAGCCTTCGACGACCGGCGGCTCGAAGGCACCATTCGCATCGGCACGCCCGACGACTATGCCGACCGCTTCCTGCCCGAGATCATGGCGCGGTTCGCGCGATCCAATCCGCGTGTCGAGCTGACCGTCATCTGCGAGCCGACGCCGGGGCTGGTCGAGCACATCAAGCGCGGCAATCTCGATCTGGCGCTGGTGACGCACAGTGATGCACACGGTCAGTCGGAAGTGGTGCGGCGCGAGCCGCTTCTGTGGGTGACCTCAGCCAACCATGCCACGCACGAACAGGAAGTGCTGCCGATGGCCTTCGGCCGGCCGAACTGTATTTGGCGGCGCGCCGCCGTCGATGTGCTCGACAAGCAGAATCGTGACTACCGCATCCTCTTCACCAGCTTCTCGGCCACCGTCATCACCGCCGCAGTGCTGTCTGGACTGGCGATCTCGGTTCTGCCGGAATGCGCGCTGCGGCCCGGCATGCGGGTGCTGGGCGAGGCCGACGGCTTCGGCGCCCTGCCCGATTGCCGCATCGGCATCATGCGCGGCCAGACCTCGCGGCCGGAGATCGTCGATGCGCTGGCGCGCCATATCTCGGAAAGCCTCGACAACATTTCCGTGCCGCTCGGCGAGGAGACGGGAAGTTTCGATTTCGCCGCACTCGCCTTCGCCAAGATGAAACGGAGCAAGCCGAACCAGATCCTGCCGGGCTGGTAGGGAGATCAGGCAGACTCGGTTGTCTGTGTCTTTGTGTCGTTATCGGAAGACAGGCCGGGCAGCGCCAGCAACTGCGCCGGCTCCAGCGGCGGCGACAACAGGTAACCCTGCAGTTGCTGGCAGCCCATGGCGACCAGCATTGTCTTCTGCGCTTCGGTCTCGACACCCTCTGCGGTGACCTCCACCTTCAGGGCGCCAGCGAGATCGATCAGCGCCCTGACGATGGCGCCTGAATTGCCGTCGCCGTCGAGCAGCCGCACGAAGGAGCGGTCTATCTTGAGCTTGTCGATGGCATGGCGGCGCAGATAGCTCAGCGACGAATAGCCGGTGCCGAAATCGTCGAGCACGATGCCGACGCCCGTCTGGCGCAGGTTGGCGAGCGTCGTTGTGGTCGTGTCGTTGCTTTCCAAAAGCACGTTTTCGGTGATCTCAAGCTGCAGGCGCTCCGGCGCCAGCCCGGTCTCGGCAAGGACCGAGGCGACCTGCTCGGCAAAACCGGCGTCGCGCAGTTGCAGCGGCGAGACGTTGACGGCCAGCCATGGCAGTTTGGTCCGTACGGCAAAGCTGCAGGCTTCGAGCAATGCCCATGCGCCAAGCTGCCCGATCATGCCGCGCTCCTCGGCGATGGCGATGAATTGCGCCGCCGGCAATGCGCCATGGACCTCATGTGCCCAGCGGATCAGCGCTTCGGCGCCAATAATGGTCTTGCCGTTGGCGGCAAAGACCGGCTGGTAGGCGAGCTTGATGCCAGTGCCGCCATTCAGCGCATTGCGCAACTCGCTCTCGACCTTGCGCTTGCGCAACAAAAGGTCGTCCATATCGCCGGCGAATACCTGGTAGCGGCCGCGGCCGTTCTTTTTGGCTTCGTAGAGTGCGATGTCGGCTTTGCGCAGCAGATCGCCGGCATCGGAATCGGGCCCCGTCGACAAGGCAATGCCGATCGAGGCGCTGACGAACACCTGATCGTCGATCAGCTTGAAGGGCTCCTGCAATTTGTGCAGCACCCGTTCTGAAATATCCTCGGCACCCCTGATGTCGCGGACATCGATCAGGATCACGGCAAATTCGTCACCGCCCAGCCTTGCCACGGTGTCGACGTCGCGAACCGTGTGCTGGAGCCTGGCTGCGGTCTGGCGCACAAGCTCGTCGCCGGCCGGATGGCCGAGCGTGTCGTTGACATGCTTAAAGCGGTCGAGATCGAGGTAAAGCAGCGCCACCTTGCCGGTCTCGTGGCTGGAAGTAAGCAAGGCACGCCGCAGCCTGTCCTCGAACAGCGCCCGGTTGGGCAGGCCGGTCAGCGTATCGTGGAAGGCGAGATATTGCGCTTGGTCCTGGCTGTTCTGCAGGGCTGATGATGCACGGCGCAGGCGCCTGAGCAGGAAGCCCAGCACGCTGGCCGCGACCAGCGCGGCCAGAGCCAGAGCCGGCCCGGCCTTGCGCACCAAAGTCAGGCCGGGCCGTTCTTGGTCCCAGGCTATATAGCCGAGGATGACACCCTGCTTATCGACAAGCGGAATCGCGGCCGAGCCAAGCGGCTGAGCCATCGGCAACAGATGTGCGCCCGCCAACAGATACTTCTGGGCAATCTTGCCGATCACCGCGTCGTTGATGAACTCTATGGAGACATGCAGATATTCGCTGCCGGGTGCCTGGGTAAGCCGATCCGAGCTCGGCACCAGCGGCGTGACGCTGAGTATGGCAGGCTGGCCGCCGAGCGAGACCAGATCGTCAGCAACAAATCTTGCGCCGGCCTGGCCTGCGTCCTTGCCCATCATCTGGCGCAGTCTGGCGATCGTCGGCTGCAAAGCGGGTTCGTCCTCGCCAAAAACGGCAGGCGACACGACCTCCCCCTCGCGCATGGCGTGGATCGCCCGGTTGGCGTCATCCAGCACATAGACCCGGTTATGGCCGTAGTAGGAGTACATCCAGACGCTGAGGTTCTCGGCCATCCAGGCCTGGTTACCGGCCTTGGCGTTGGTGACGGAATCGTCCCAGACAGCGACGCTTTCCTGCTCGCGCTTTACCGCGGCGATCTGGTCCTGAAGGCCGTTGGCGAAGAAAACCTTCTGCCGCTCGAGCGAGACCCGGTCCGCCTGCATGGTGGCGTAAAGGCCGAAGCCGACGACCACGGCCAGCGCAAAAACGGCAAGCGTCAGCACCGTCAGGGTGACCTGGAACGTCAACGGGCTGCGTTGTGCGCGGGCGCTCATGCGTCCTCCTTGCCCCAGAGTCAATCAAGCCCGGCTTAAGATCAAGTTATGGAATCTTGACGTGGAGCAGCAACAGAAGCTCAATCTGCCAATGAGCGAGGCAGAATCCGAATCACGCACCAACGCCACCGAATATACGGTGAGCGAGATTTCCGGCGCGCTGAAGCGCACGGTCGAGGATGTCTTCGGCCATGTGCGGGTGCGCGGCGAAATCTCCGGCTATCGCGGACCGCACTCTTCCGGCCATGCCTATTTCACGCTGAAGGACGACCGCGCGCGGCTCGACGCCGTGGTCTGGAAAGGCACGATGAGCCGGCTGAAGTTCCGCCCCGAAGAGGGGATGGAGGTGATCGCCACCGGCAAGCTCACCACCTATCCCGGCAAGTCCAACTACCAGATCGTCATCGACAATCTCGAGCCGGCCGGCGCCGGCGCGCTGATGGCGCTTTTGGAAGAGCGCAAGCGCCGGCTGCAGGCCGAAGGGCTTTTCGATGCCGGCCGCAAGCGCCGGCTGCCGTTCATGCCGCGCACCATCGGCGTGGTTACCTCGCCGACCGGATCGGTGATCCGCGACATCATCCACCGCATCAAGGATCGCTTTCCGCTGCATGTGCTGGTCTGGCCGGTGCGGGTCCAGGGCGAGACATCCGGGGCCGAAGTGACGGCCGCCGTCAACGGCTTCAACGCGCTGGCCTGGGACGGCGCGATCGCGCCGCCCGACCTTCTGATCGTGGCGCGCGGCGGTGGCAGCCTCGAGGACCTCTGGGGCTTCAACGATGAAGGCCTGGCGCGCGCCGTCGCCGCCTCGCGCATCCCGGTGATCTCGGCCGTCGGCCACGAGACCGACTGGACCTTGATCGATCTCGTCGCCGACATGCGGGCGCCGACGCCGACAGGTGCAGCGGAGATCGCGGTGCCGGTAAAAGCCGACCTCGAAGCAACGCTTGCCAGTCTCGGCGCACGGCTCAAAGCGGCGGTGTTGCGCAATTTCGAACGCAAGCGGCAGGCTTCCCGGGCAGCAGCCCGGGCACTGCCCTCGCCCGACCAGTTGCTGGCGTTGCCGCGCCGGCGCCTGGATGAGGCAACCAGCCGGCTTGGCAGGGCGCTGTCGGTCAGCATCGAGCGCAAGCGAACCAAGCTTCTGGGACAGCGGCTGACGCCGGCCACGCTGTCGCGACGCATCAACGAGGCCCGTACGCTCACCGGCCGCGATCTCGCCCGCGCGCAGGCTGCTTTCTTCGCCATCGTTCGCGAACGCAGAGCGCGCTTTGCCCGCACGTCGACACGACTGTCCCCGGCGCCGATCGCCAGACGGCAGAAATTGCAGGCGGATGCGCTGGCCGCACTGACGCGCCGGCAGGACCAGGCGGTTTCGCGACGGCTGGACCGGCTGCGCGGACAATTGACCCAGGCCGACCGCTTGCTGGCGACGCTGTCGCACAAGGCGGTGCTGGCGCGCGGCTTCGCGCTGGTCAAAGATGCCGCAGGCGCGGTGATCAAGCTGGCGGCTGATGTGCCACCGGGCGCTGACCTGCAGCTGGAGTTCGCCGACGGCACCGTAAATGCAGTCGCGACCGGCGACACCGAGCGGCCGGAGGGTGTTGCGAAACCCGCGGCCACGCCGCCCGCCAGCAAACCCGCCGCAAAGCCAACGGCCAGTAAACCCAGAGAATCGGGCAATCAGGGCTCGCTATTCTAGAGGACCGAATGACCAACGACCCGCATCTTCAGACGCCGGCCGGCAAGCCGCGTGCCCGTGCTTTCGGCATTCCCTTCGACGGCAAGCCGGGCCGATTCAATGCCATCACCGATGTGCCCGGCGTATCTCTCGGCTATGCCACATTGATCTCGGGCGACGGGCCGCTTGAGGTTGGCACGGGACCAGTGCGCACCGGCGTCACCGCCATCCTGCCGCGGCCGTTGGCCGAGCTCGCCACGCCGCTGTTTGCCGGCGTCTTCAGCCAGAACGGCAATGGCGAGTTGACGGGATCGCATATCATCGAGGAAGTCGGCGCCTTCAACCTGCCGATCACCATCACCAACACGCATTCCTGCGGCGTTACCCGCGACGGCACGCTGCGCTGGATGCAACGCGTGCTGCCGGCGGCGCTCGACAGCGCCTGGGGCCTGCCGGTGGCGGCGGAGACCTATGACGGCTTCCTCAACGACATTAACGGCCACCATGTCGGCTTCGACCATGTCGAAGCCGCACTCGACGGAGCCGCCGGAGGAGCAATCGAGGAAGGCAGTGTCGGCGGCGGCACCGGCATGATTGCCTTCGGCTTCAAAGGCGGCTCGGGTACGGCGTCACGCGTTGTCGAATGGCAGGGCAGCCGGCATACGGTCGGCGTGTTCGTGCAGGCGAATTTCGGCAAGCGGCGCAATTTCACCCTGCGCGGCGCCCGCGTCGGGCCCGATCTCGTGGAACCGGCGATCCGCGAAGGCACGCCGCGCGCCGAAAAGGGTTCGATCATCGCCATCGTCGCCACCGATGCGCCGTTTCTGCCGCATCAGATGAAGCGGCTGGCGCGGCGCGTGCCGCTCGGCATCGCCATGACCGGCGGCTTCGGCTACCACAGTTCGGGCGACATTTTTCTCGCCTTCACGACCGCCAATCCGCAGGCAGCGCTGGCGCCGTCAGGCGAGACGGCAAACGCCGATTTCATCCCCGATGTCGATATCGACCCGTTCTTCGATGCGGTGGTGCAAAGCGTGGAGGAGGCGATCCTCAATGCCATGGTCGCCAATGAGGATATGAGCGGGCGCGACGGCAATTTCGTGCCGGCGCTGCCGAAGGCATGGCTGAAAGATCGGTTTGGGTGAAGGGCAGAGCCCGGCTCGCAGAGGCCGGGCCTGATCGATTACGGCTTGGCTGCGTTGCCCTGGTCGGCCTCGGCGGCCTCTTCGAGCCGCGAGGCGATCAGTTCCTGGATATCGCCGACTTCCTCCTGGATATCTTCCAGAGGGATGCCGACCTCGGCCGCCTTGGCGGCGCATTCCTTGGCAAGGGTTTCGGCCTGCTTCTCGATCTTTATCGGCGAGTGCTGGCAATGAACCTTTTCACCGATAAACCCACGCAAGAACTCGATCGCATGTTCACTCATACTGCTTTTCCCTGGCGGCTAAGCCGGTTGGTAATCGTAAACGTCCGCACCCGATAAAGGATGCATGCTCGCATTCGAACCGAGTCGGCTTCGCCCGGCAAGCTGATCTTGCCCGCGCTGCGCAAAGCCAAAGAAAGGAAAGGGTTCAAGGAGCACGTTCTGTCTGGTTGATATCGTGGCAGCTGGGGCCATTCCTGGCCTATGACACTGTTTCTACTGTGTTTTTACCGATTACAGGGACCGATTTGTATCACAATTAGGTATCACATCATCCAGCATATTCACTGTCGCTTCGTAGGCGCAGCCAGAGCTGCTCGGTCGAAGCCGCCGGTATATAGTGACATCTTCATGCAATGTCGACCCTGCGCACCATCCTGCTTCTTTCCGCCGCGCCAGGCTACTCACCTTTCGTTCGACGATGAAAATCGGCGGCCCCCGAGGGTGCACCAAAACCATTGATCTGATTAGCGTTTCGGGTCCGCCGGCCTCGGCGAAGTTGATGAGGAGTGCGCGTGCAAGGCGCCTTCTGCCCTCACCCGGCAGTCGCATCTACTCTGCAGCCTGAACCCGATTGACCTGGATAATCGCCCGGATTTCCGACCTGCAGGAGCCGCAATTGGTGCCGGCCTTCAGTGCGCTGCCGATGGCTTCTAGCGTCGCGTTGCCGGCCGCCACCGCAGTTACAATCTGATTGACCCCAACGTTGAAACAGGAGCAGACGGTCGCACCGGCGTCGGCTTGTTCAGCACCGCCGCGCCCGGCGACGATGCGGAAGCGCTCGCGCTGATTGGCGTAGGTCTCCTCGAGTTGTTGTGCCGCCCAGCCACGCGACACCGCGACAGGATCAGGGGCGACAAACAAGACACCCTCGAGGTGCTCTTTGTCGAAGGCGGCGACACGGTGCTGGCCGGCGTCGCGATCGTGATAGGCCAGCATTTCCGATTCCGACTCCGCACCGAACAGTGATCGGGCGAACCCCATCCAGTCGATCTCCGCCTCGGCGAAGGCAAGCTCAATGCGCCAGCCGCCCTTGCAGCGGGCTGCTGCCCAATAGTCGGCACCGATTGCCGCGGGACGTCGCCGAATCACAGCGAAGCCAAAGGCTTTTGCGGCGAATTTCTCAAGCCGAACCGCGCTGTTTTTCAAGGCCGGCTGACCGGAAACGGGATCGGTCAGCGACGCGGTCAACGCATCGAGGCGGCCTTTGGCGGCGAACTGGTCGGTCCAATGCATCGGCGCGAACACGCTGCCCAGCCGCTGACGGGATGTGATCCGAGCGCGGACGAACACCGTCCCGCGTGGGCTGGAGATGCGCACGATGTCAGCGTCGCCAATGCCATGGTGCCGCGCATCGGCCGGGTGGATTTCCGCGAAAGGTTCAGCGATATGCTGAGAAAGTCGCGGGCTTTTACCGGTGCGCGTCATGGTGTGCCAATGATCGCGGATGCGGCCGGTGTTGAGGGTGAGCGGATAGTCCGGGCTGGTGCGTGTCTCGACCATGGGACGAATGGCGATGAAGCGCGCCTTGCGGTCGGGAGTGTAGAAATTGCCGTTGGCGAAGAAGCGGGTGTTGGAAGAGGCGCGCCCGGCCTGCTCTGACTGATGTCGAGCTTGAACGCCCCCCTCTGGCCTGCCGGCCATCTCCCCCTCAAGGGGGGAGATCGGCAGCTTTACCGCCATCGCCTCTTTTGCAATGTCAGCGATTGGCGAAATCCGCGATGATATCCCATCTCCCCCCTTGAGGGGGAGATGGCCGGCAGGCCAGAGGGGGGTGCCTTGGCTCGGCGCTGGCCATTGGAACGGCTCCAGCTCGTCGTAGCCTTCTCCACCAACACCGGCATAAGCGCCAATATCAAAATCCCGCGCGCCATTATTCTCGAAACCAGACAGTGCGGCGTGTTCGGCGAAAACCTCCGCCGGCGACGCATGCGCAAATGCCTCGTCAAACCCCATCCGCCTCGCCACTTCGGCGACGATCCACCAGTCCGGCCGCGCCTCGCCGGGTGCCGGCAGAAACGCGCGTTGACGCGAGATGCGGCGCTCGGAATTGGTCACGGTGCCGTCCTTCTCGCCCCAGGCTGCTGCCGGCAGCCGGACTTGGGCGTGGCGGACCGTGTCGGTCTTGGCCAACACATCCGACACCACGACGAACGGGCAAGCCTTGATCGCAGCTTCAACGGCGTCGGCATCCGGCATCGAATCGACCGGGTTGGTGGCCATGATCCACAGCGCCTTGATGCGCCCATCGGCCAGCGCCTGAAACATCTCCACTGCTTTCAGGCCGGGCTTTTGCGCAACGACCGGCGCGTTCCAGAAACGCTGCACGCGGTCACGGTGTTCAGGGTTTTCGATCTCCATATGGGCGGCCAGCATGTTGGCCATGCCGCCGACCTCGCGGCCACCCATGGCGTTGGGCTGGCCGGTCACCGAAAACGGCCCTGCCCCCGGTTTGCCGATGCGGCCGGTGGCGAGATGACAGTTGATGATGGCGTTGACCTTGTCGGTGCCCGACGACGACTGGTTCACGCCCTGGCTGTAGACGGTGACGGTCTTTTCCGTCCGGGCAAACAGGCTGTAGAAGCGGCCAAGCTCGTCCTCGCTGAGGCCCGTGGACTCAGCGATGCCGGCAAGGTCGTGCGCCGAAGCGGCGAAAAGCGCTTGGCCGAAGCCGGTCGTGTGCTCGGTGATATAGGCGCGGTCCAGCGCATTATGCTGACCGAGATAGGCGAGCAGCCCGGAGAACAGAGCGACGTCGCCGTCCGGCGCGATCGCCAGATGCAGGTCGGCGATGTCGGCGGTCATGGTGCGGCGCGGATCGACCAGTACGATCTTCATCTCCGGCCGCTTTTCGCGGGCAGCCGCGATGCGCTGGTAGAGCACGGGATGACACCAGGCGAGATTGGAACCAACCAGCACGATCAGATCGGCAAGCTCAAGATCTTCATAGGTTCCCGGCACCGTGTCGGAGCCGAAGGCGCGTCGGTGGCCGGCCACCGACGAGGCCATGCACAGCCGCGAATTGGTGTCGATGTTGGCCGAGCCGATGAAGCCTTTCATCAGCTTGTTGGCGACGTAATAATCTTCGGTCAGCAACTGGCCGGAGACATAGAAGGCGACCGAGTCGGGACCGTGCTCGGCGATGGTCTGCGAGAAGGTCGAGGCAACGAGGTCGAGCGCTTCGTCCCAGCCGGCGCGGCGATCGTGAATCTCGGGATGGAGCAGCCTGCCATCGAGGTCGATGGTTTCGGCCAGTGCCGAGCCCTTCGAGCAGAGCCGGCCGAAATTGGCCGGATGATCGGGGTCGCCGCGGACGCTGACTTCACCGTCCGCGGCGACCTTCGCCAGCACGCCGCAACCCACCCCGCAATAGGGGCAGGTGGTCCTCACCTCGCGCGCTGCGTCAATTTCCATGGTTCAGGCCGCGCGGCTGGCCAGCGCTTCCAGCGCGATGAACAGGTGCTCGCCTTCGATCCGCACTGGAATGGTGCGCACCGCACCCTCGTCGGCGCCGAGCGCCTTGCCGGTTTCGAGCGAGATCACCCAATTGTGCAAGGGGCAGGTGACGGCGGTGCCGTGAACAATGCCTTGGCTCAGCGGCCCACCCTTGTGCGGGCAATGGTCGTCGATGGCATAGACCTGATCGTCCTGCGTGCGGAAGACCGCGACCTTGCCTTCCGGCGTGGCGACGCAGCGCGCGCCACGGCGGGGAATGTCCGAGATGGAGCCGATCGATATCCAGTTCATTGGGCTGCCTTTGCTTGATAGGAATGCGCCAAGGCACCCCCCTCTGTCCTGCCGGACATCTCCCCCTCAAGGGGGGAGATTGGCAGCTTCGGGCTCATCGCCCATTCTAATCCGCTGACGATTAGCGAAGGCCACGGTGAAGGCTGATCTCCCTCCTTGAGGGGGAGATGGCCGGCAGGCCAGAGGGGGGTGGCTCGCGCTAACATCTCCATCACTCCGCCGCCTGCGCAAACCCGACCGACGCCATCGGCCGGAATTCGTGCTTGTCCTTGCCGGAGACGCGCTCCGACCACGGATCGACCTGGGCGAATTTCTGGCTGAAGACGAAGCGCTCGTAATAGGCCTTGCGCTTTTCGGCATTGTCCATGATCTGGCGCTTGATCTCGGGGATGCCGATGCGCTTGGCCCATTTGTAGATGCGTTCGAGATAGCGACCCTGTTCGCGGTACATCTGGGTCAGCGCCACGATATGCTCGAGCGCCTCATCTTCTGTCTTCACAAGGCCGAGCACTTCCGTGCCCTTGATGTCGAGGCCGGCGGCTCCAGCAAAATGGATCTCGTAGCCACTGTCGACGCAGATGACGCCGACATCCTTGCAGGTCGCCTCGGCGCAGTTGCGTGGACAGCCCGACACCGCCATCTTGACCTTGGCCGGGGTCCACGAACCCCACATGAATTTCTCGATGCGGATGCCCAGGCCCGTCGAATCCTGCGTGCCGAAGCGGCACCAGTCGGAGCCGACGCAGGTCTTCACGGTGCGCAGCCCCTTGGCATAGGCATGGCCGGAGACGAAGCCGGCCTGGCCGAGATCGGCCCATACCGCCGGCAGGTCTTCCTTGCGGATGCCGAGCATGTCGATGCGCTGTCCCCCGGTGACCTTGACCATCGGGATCTCGAACTTGTCGACGACATCGGCGATGGCGCGCAATTCGGCTGCATTGGTGACGCCGCCCCACATGCGCGGCACCACCGAATAGGTGCCGTCCTTCTGGATGTTGGCGTGGACGCGCTCGTTGATGAAGCGCGACTGGTAGTCGTCGGCATAGTCGTCCGGCCAGTCGCAGACGAGATAGTAGTTGAGCGCCGGCCGGCATTTGGCGCAACCGCAGGAGGTCGTCCACTCCAGCTCCTGCATGACGGCGGGAATGGTCTTCAGGCTCTTGGCGATGATCAGCCGGCGCACCTCGTCATGGCCGAGCGTGGTGCAGCCGCACATCGGCTGTACGGCCGCCGGGTTATACTTGTCGCCGATGGTCAGCACCATCAGCTTCTCGACCAGCCCGGTGCAGGAGCCGCAGGAAGCGGACGCCTTGGTATGGGCGCGCACATCGTCAAGCGAGGTCAGGCCCTTGGCCGTAATCGCGCCGGTGATCTTTCCCTTGCAAACGCCGTTGCAGCCGCAGATTTCCGCATCATCCGGCAAGGCTGCAACGGCCGCCATAGGGTCCAGCGGGGCGCCCCCCTGGTAGGACTGGCCGAAGATGAGCGTGTCGCGCATTTCGGAAATGTCGGTCTGCTTCTTCTTGAGGTCGTTGAACCACGCGCCATCGGCCGTCTCGCCGTAGAGAACGGTGCCGATGATGCGATCGTCCTTGAGCACTAGCCGCTTGTAGACGCCGGCCGCGGCATCGCGCAGGACGATCTCCTGGCGGTCCTCGCCCTCGGCGAAGTCGCCGAGCGAGAACAGGTCGATGCCGGTGACCTTGAGCTTGGTCGGCGTGTCCATATGGACGAAAGCTGCGGCCTCGTCGCCAGCAAGCTGGCGGGCCGCAACGCGCGCCATCTCGTAGAGCGGCGCGACCAGCCCGTAGACCTGGCCGTTGACCTCGGCGCATTCGCCAAGCGCGTAGATATCGGGATCGTTGCTGCGCATGCCTGCGTCGACGACGATGCCGCGATTGACGGCGATGCCTGCCTGTTTGGCCAGTGCGGAATTCGGTCTGATGCCGACCGCCATGACGACCAGCGTCGCCGGAATGACGGTGCCGTCGGCGAGTTCGACCTGCCCGACCTTGCCGTTGCCGGTGATCGCCTGTGTGTTGGCCTTGGTGATGACCTTGATGCCGCGCTGTTCGACGGCGCGCTGCAGGAGGTAGCCTGCGGCCGGATCGAGCTGGCGCTCCATCAGCGTCGGCATGACATGCAGCACCGTGACGTCCATGCCTTGGGCGTTCAAACCCGCCGCCGCCTCGAGCCCAAGCAGGCCGCCGCCGATGACCACGGCCTTGGAGCGCGACTGGGCGGCGAGCATCATGGCCTGGACGTCGTCGAGATCGCGATAGGTCAGCACCCCCGGCAGATCATGGCCGGGCACCGGAATGATGAAGGGCACCGAGCCGGTGGCGATGACGAGCTTGTCGTAAGGCTCGGTGACGCCGTGGTCGGAGGTGACGGTCTTGGCCTGCCGATCGATGGCGACTATTCTGTGGCCCTTGTAGAGGGTGATGTCGTTGGCGATGTACCAGCCGTCGCCGTGGATGATGATCTCCTCGAAGGCCTTTTCGCCCGACAGCACCGGCGACAGCATGATGCGGTCGTAATTGACCCGCGGCTCGGCGTTGAAGATGGTGACGGTGTAGCGGCCCGGCGCCTGCTCGAAGAGGTGCTCCAGCATGCGCCCGGGGGCCATGCCATTGCCGATGATGACGAGTTTTTCGCTCATGGCGCTACTCCGCGGCTTCGACGAAGCGGTGGCGTTCGTAGAGGAACTTCAGCACCGCCTCGCGACAACGCAGGAAGGTGCGGTCGGACGAGAGTTCGACGCGGCGGCGCGGACGCGCCAGCGGTACGGCAAGCACCTCGCCGATGGTCGCCGCCGGGCCGTTGGTCATCATGACGATGCGGTCGGACAACAGCACCGCCTCGTCGACATCGTGGGTGATCATGATCGTCGTCGAGCCAAGCCTGGAATGGATGTCCATCACCGCGTCCTGCAGATGCGCTCGGGTCAACGCATCGAGCGCGCCGAAGGGTTCGTCGAGCAGCAGGATCTTCGGCTCCATGGCGAGCGCGCGGGCAATGCCGACGCGCTGCTTCATGCCGCCCGATATCTCGGCCGGCCGCTTGTCCCTGGCATGAGCCATCTGCACGAGGTCGAGATTGCGCATGATCCACTCATGCCGTTCGGCTTTGCTCTTCGTACGGCCAAAGACTTTCGCCACCGCCAGATTGATGTTTTCGTAGACGGTGAGCCACGGCAGCAGGCTGTGGTTCTGGAACACCACAGCGCGTTCGGGTCCAGGGCTGTCGACTTCCTTGTCCTCCAGCAGCACGGCGCCGGCGGAAACCCTGGTCAGCCCGGCGATCAGATTGAGCAAGGTCGACTTGCCGCAGCCGGAATGGCCGATGATGGAGACGAATTCACCCTTGTCGATGGTCAGCCTGATATCCTTCAGCACCTCGCTGACCTGATTGCCACGGGCAAAGGATTTGTCGATATGGTCGAGTTTCAGATAGGCGGTCATCACCCTCTCCTCAATTTGCCGTTGTGCCACGGGTGACGAAGGCTCCGACCGCCGCGACGAGACGGTCCAGGCAAAAGCCGGTGACGCCGATATAGGCGAGCGCAACGATGATGTCGGGCAGCCGCGACGAGTTCCAGGCGTCCCAGATGAAGAAGCCGATGCCGACACCGCCGGTCAGCATTTCGGCAGCGACGATGGCGAGCCAGGACAGGCCGATGCCGATCCTGAGACCGGTGAAGATGTAAGGGGCCGCCGCCGGCACCATGATCTTGACGAAGAACTCGAACTGGTTGAGCCGCAGGATGCGCGAGACATTGCGGTAGTCCTGCGGAATGTTGCGCACGCCGACAGCGGTGTTGATGATGATCGGCCAGATCGAGGTGATGAAGATGACGAAGATCGCCGACGGGCTGGAATCGCGGAACGCGGCCAGCGACAGCGGCAGCCAGGCCAGCGGCGGCACGGTGCGCAGGATCTGGAACACCGGATCGAGACCGCGCATCGCCCAGATCGACTGTCCGACCAGCGCGCCGAGCGCGACGCCGACGATTGCCGCCAGGCCGAAGCCGATGGCGACACGCTGCAGCGAGATCAGCACCCGCCAGGCAAGGCCGATATCCTGCGGGCCATTGTTGAAGAACGGATGCGCGATCAAATCATAGGCCTCGTTCCACACCTGGCTGGGTGGCGGCAGGCTGGCGGTGGGCGACGAGCAGGCGATCTGCCAGACGACCAGCATGACGACGATGACGATGATTGGCGGCACCAGCGCGGTGGCCAGCCTGCCGGCGATCGCGATCGGGTCGAAGCGGCGCCGCGCCTTGGCGCTGAAAGCGAT
This sequence comes from Hyphomicrobiales bacterium, assembly GCA_900472295.1. Lineage (GTDB taxonomy): Bacteria > Pseudomonadota > Alphaproteobacteria > Rhizobiales > Rhizobiaceae > Mesorhizobium. Next base: position 24,009 of record UCIA01000010.1, read on the forward strand.
GACCGCGGCGGGCTTGGCGGGGAACGCCTTCACCGTGGTTTCCTCAATGGCTTGGATGGACATGTCTGAGCATAACTCCGTGGTCGATGCGGGCGACAAGCGGCTGATGCCGCTTGCGCCTGGGTCCGTGCTGGCGACAACGGCGCAAGCGCCGTTGCGGATGGCGACAAATGGCGCGAGCGCCGTTTGCACCGGTTAAGCCGATGCCTTGATCTTCAGGCTGTCGAGATAGGCCGACGGATTGGCCGGATCGAAGATCTTGCCGTCGAAGAAGGTCTCGACGCCACGCGAGGACGAGGCCGGAATATCGGCTGCGGCAACGCCGAGATCCTTGGCTGCCTCGCGCCAGATATCCTCGCGGTTGACCTGGTCGACCAGCGCCTTGATGTCGGTGGTCGGCGCGAATTTTCCCCAACGGATGTTTTCGGCCAGGAACCAGCTGTCGTGGCTCTTGTAGGGATAGGAGACGCCACCCTTCCAGAATTTCATATAGAGATCGGTGCCTGTGGCGACACGGCCGTTGCCGTAGTTGATGTCGCCCTTGAGGCGGCCGATAATGTCGGCGACAGGCACGTTCATCCATTGCCGCTTGCCGATGATGGCGGCCATCTCGTCCTTGTTCTCCGTGGCCTCGCACCATTGCTGGGCTTCCATGACGGCCATCACGATCGCCTTGGTGGCGTTCGGGTATTTTTCGATGAATTCGGCGCGCAGGCCGAGCGCCTTTTCGGGATGGCCCTTCCACAATTCGCCGGTGGTGGCGGCAGTGAAGCCTACACCCTGGTGGACGAGCTGTTCGTTCCACGGCTCGCCGACGCAGAACACGTCCATGTTGCCAACCTTCATGTTGGCCACCATCTGCGGCGGCGGCACGACGATGGTCGAGACATCCTTGTCGGGATCGATGCCGCCGGCGGCCAGCCAGTAGCGCAGCCAGAGGTCGTGGGTGCCGCCCGGGAAAGTCATGGCGGCCTTGATCTCCTTGCCGGCCGCCTTCTTGGCGGCGAAGGCGTCCTTCAGCTTCGAGGCATCGAGGCCGACACCGGTGGCGGCATATTCCTGTGCCACCGAAATGCCCTGGCAGTCGTAGTTGAGCCGCGCCACGATCGCCATCGGCATGGGCTGGTTGTTCTGCGTCACCTTGCCGGTGTGCATCAGGTAAGGCATCGGCGTCAGGATGTGGGCGCCGTCGATGCCGTTGGCTTCGCCGCCGAGCATCAGATTGTCACGCGTCGCGCCCCAGGAGGCCTGCTTCAGCACCTCGACATCGGGCATGCCGAACTTGGCGAACAGCCCCTTCTCCTTGGCGATCATCAGCGGTGCCGCATCGGTTAGCGCGATGAAGCCGAGTTTGGCGCCGGTGACTTCCGGAGCGGCCGTGGCGGCATAGGCACCCGAGGGGAAGAGCTTGCGAGCCGCTATAAACAGGCCTGCGGTCATCGCACTGCTGACAAGAAAATCGCGGCGCGTCACATCCTTGAGCGATGTTCCCGTCCCGATCCATTTCGCTATTTTTTCTTTCATCGTGATCTCCGGTTGGACGCGAGGGCTTCGTCGATTGGCCCAAAACAAAAAAGCTGCCGTCCAGGCCTCGCGCGTCCGTACATCCGGGATCGCGTTTTGACCTGAGCGGCAGCTTTGCCTGTGGCGCCCGGCATTGGACGCCTGTTCCGTGACCCGCGAAGGGCCTGACCAATTCAAAGCAGGAACCGTGCCAGTTTTGAACCGGAGACAAAACATCAATGAAATCAGCGCTCCGGAGCAATCCACCGCGCCAGCGCCTAGGACCGGCTGGTCAAAGATTGTTCATTAGAGCAACTGCACGCACAATTTTTGTGCATCGCACAAAAATGGCGCAGAATTGATCAGGCCCGCAGCAGGCCCGATTTCTGGCTGGCGACATAGGCGTCGATCTCGTCGGGATCGAAAATCTGGCCATCGAAGAAGCCGTCCGGCCCGAGCACCAGGCCTGCCCCGGTCGCACCGACCGCTGTTGCGATCTTCAGCGCGCCCTCGACCTTCGCATTGGCGCCGGGAAGGGCGACGCCAAGCGGCTTCAATGCCGAGCGGTAGAGGTCGGGACGATAGCAGTCGCGTGCGATAGCAAGGTTTTGCGGTGTGTGCGCCATGTGCCCCCAGCGCACCATCTGCGTGTAGAACCACAGTGCATGGCTCTTCCACGGAAAATTCGCCGCCTTGTCGAAGGGCAGGAAGAAGTCGTCGACATCCAGTTCGGTGCCGCCGCCCAGTTGGAGATGACCGGTCAGGATGGGCATCTGCACAGCCGGCGGCAGGCCAAGGAAGCCGGCTTGAGCCATCACGCCAGCCAATTCGGCGTGGTTGCCCGGATCCTGGCACCAGCGGGCCGAGTGATGCAACGCGCGCAAAAGCGCCGCCAGCGCCTCGGGTGACTGCTCGGCCCAGGCCTTGCGCGCGCCGATCACCTTCTCCGGACTGTTGCGCCACAGCAGCGCCTTGACGGTGACGATATGGCCGGTACCGGCAGCAACCGAGGCGCTGTTCCAGGGCTCGCCGACGCAGTAGCCGTCGATGCGCCCAGTGGCCAGCGCGTCTGCCATGAAGGGCGGCGGCACGATGACGATCTCGATCTCGCGCTCGGGATCGATGCCGCACCCGGCGAGCCAGTAGCGCAGTTCGTAATTGTGCCCCGAATGCGGGTGCACCACGGCGAAGCGCAGCGGATCGCCACCGGCCCCGGCACGCTCGCGAATGAGCGCGCCAAGGGCGGCACCGGCGCGCGCCGGATCGAGATCGGGTGCTGCGCCATGCGCCGCCATGCCAGCCCAGACCGCGTTGGAGATTGTAACGCAATTGCCGCCGAGCCCGAGTGAGAACGGCACGATGGTCTCGGAGGCGAGTGGCGTCAGCCCGAGATTGCAGGCGAGCGGCATCGGCCCAAGCATATGCGCGAGGTGGAAATGGCCGATGGCGATGCGGTCGCGGATGTTGGCCCAGGAGGTTTCGCGGTGCAGCGTCAGGTCGATGCCTTCGCGCGCGGCAAATCCCATCTCGCCGGCCGTGACCAGCACGGCGCTGTCGAAGAGCGGCATGAAGCCGGCGGTGATCTGGTGCTCGGCGCCCATGCTCATTCGTCCTCCGACGGTCCCAGCAACCCGGCGGCGGTCACCAGGCTCTGGGCGATGTCGCTGATCTTGCGGTTCTGGTTCATCGCCGTCTTGCGCAACAGCGTGTAGGCCGCCTCTTCGCTCAGGCCGCGCGACTTCATCAGGATGCCCTTGGCGCGGTCGATCACCTTGCGGCTCTCGAGCTCGCCGCGCACCTCTTCCAGTTCGCGCGCCATGCGCGAAAAGGCGTTGAAGCGGCTGACAGCCATGTCGAGGATCGGCTTGACGCGCTCCTGCCTTAGACCGTCGACGACATAAGCCGACACGCCGGCATCGACCGACGCCTCGATCGAGGCCTGGTCGGAGCGGTCGACGAACATGGCGATCGGCCGCTTCACCGCGCGCGAGAGCTGGAACATGTTTTCCAGCATGTCGCGGTTCGGATTTTCCAGATCGATGACGATGACGTCGGGCTCGATCTCGGCGATGCGCCGCGCGATGCCGGTCACGTCGTGGATGACGGTGACGCGCTCATGGCCGGCCTCGCGCAACCCCGCCTCGATGATCGAGGCACGGATGCGGTTTTCGTCGATCACCAGGACGGCGAGTGCGGAACGGACCATGCCCGGCATTCTGACCAAGTGGAGGAATTGTGCAATGCAGCATTTGGCTTGCCGCCAGAATTTCGATCCACCGCTCGGCCATCGGGCGCGTCGTGGGGGACACCCTCCCGGAGTCGGCGCTTCCGATATCGGACGCCAAGGCCGCAGGATTTCCTCGGCAGCCTTCAAACAGCCGCGTTGCGTCCGATCCGCAAAGCAGCGGCTTCGCGGTTCCAGACGATTTTTCCATCATCGGTCTCGACGATATCGCGGTCGCCCTTCACAGCCGCCCGCCCTTGACGACCATCCGCATCGACCGCGTCGAGCTGGGCCGTGCCGGTATACAGATGCTGATGAAGCGCATTGCAGATCCGGGCGCTAGCATCGTGCGCGTCAACATCGGCGTGCGGCTGGTCGAACGCGCCACCGTCGGCCCGGTGCGAAAAACGACCCTGTGAGTCTCGGCTGCTTATCGCGCTCGCCAAGCCTGCGTTCTTTTCAGGATACCTTTCGAAACAGCCACGTGCAGGATCCGCGCGAATGCGTTGGTGTAGAAGATCATCATGCCCATGGCGGCGGCGGGCGCGGTGTCTCCGGCATCGTCCATGTTGAGCACGGCAACAGAGGCAAGCGCCGTGTGGGTTGTGTAGATGAACACCACCGCGGAAACCGTGGTCATGGCGTTGACGAAAAGATAGATCGAGATGTCGAGGATTGCCGGCAGGCAGATCGGCACCGTCACCCGCGTGAACAGCCGATAGAAGGGCTGCTTCAGCGAGGCCGCGACCGGCTCGAATTCGCGATCGATCTGCTTCAACGCGGTCAGAGCCGTCAAATGACCGACCGTGTAGAAGTGGGTCACCGTGCAGACGACCAGGATCGCCATTGTGCCATAGATCGCGTGCAGCGGATTGGCCGGATTGTTGAAGAAGAAAATGTAGGCCAGGCCGAGCACAAGCCCCGGCACCGCCATCGGCAGCATGGCGAGGAAGTGGAAGGCGGTTCGTCCAGTCCTGAAGCCTTCGGTTTTCTCGACCATGTAGGCGCCGACGAAGACGATGACGGTTCCCAATACGGCGGTCAGCAATGAGAGCGTGATCGAGTTGTAGTAGGAGGCCCAGCCGCCGCCATCCATGCGGCCGAAGGCGAAATTTTTCAGGCTGAGGCTGAGGTCGTAGGGCCAGAACTTGACCAGCGCGGCGTATTGGCAAATGCCGATGATGCCGGCGATGAACAGCGCGACCAGGCTGCAATAGGCCAGACAGACCAGGTCGAAGCGACGATTGGGCTTTGGCTCGTAAGGCACCGAGCGGGCCGACAGGAGCGAAACCTGCTTGCGCTGGACCAGGCGGTCGACGAAGAAGGCTGCAATGGCCGGGATCAGCAGGATGACCGAGACCACCGCTCCCATCTCGAAATTCTGCTGACCGATCACCTGCTTGTAGATATCGACGGCGAGCACGTTGAACTGACCGCCGATGACCTTCGGCAGACCGAAATCGGTAATGACGAGCGTAAACACCACGAAGGCCGCGGAGATCAAACCGTAGCGCGCGCCCGGAATGGTGACGACCCAGAATGTCCGCCACTTGCTGGCGCGCAACGAAGCGGCGGCTTCATACTGGCGCTGGTCGGAGATCGCCAGTGCCGTCGAGATGATGATCAAGGCATGGGGAAAGGTGAAGAATATCGAGCCGATGACAATCCCCAATGGGCCGTAGATCGATATGCCGCCAAGCAGGCTTTTCAACATGCCCTGGTTGCCGAACAGATAGATGAGGGCGATGCCGGGCAGCAGCGACGGCACCAGGATGGGAGCCATGGCGACGAGCCTGAACAGGCCCTTGAAGCGCATCTTGCTTCGGTTCAGGGCGTAGGCGAAGCCGAAGGCTATGCCGACGGTGAAGATGGTGCTGATAAGCGCTATCAGGAAGGAGTTCTGGATCGAGCGAAACAGCGTGGGCGTGGAGAAATAGGTCGTGTAGTTCTCCAACCCGAGTGCGCGCGCCGGCCTCAGCATAATGCGCCGAAAAGTGTTGGAATCGACTTCCTGCCATTCAGTGCCGTGGTGGAGTTGCGTACCGATCAGGAAAGAAGCGTCATCGGTGGTGCCGCGGATCTTGTATTTGACCGGGCTGCGGAAACTGAAATCCGGAAAGAAGCTGGTGGCAGGCAGCCGGCCATCGGAACTGGTCGCAAGCTTTTCCGGCGGCACCGCGGCGAGTTTCTCGTTCAGAGCGGCGGCCGTCGCTGGCTCGCCGAAATTGCCGAGCTTGTCGCTGACCTGGAATTCGAAAGCGGCAAGATCGAAGCTGTAGGTCGAGAATGATTTCGACAGCATCACGTAGAGCGGGGCTGCCAGCGACAGAACGAGATAGAGCGAGATGACGACCAGCAGGCCGCGCTTGATCAGTTCATCCTTGTCGAGCGACTGTCGCAGCGCCCGACCGGACGGCATCAGGATGTCAGTGGCCGCCGCCATGGCGCTCTCCTTGCGGGAAGACAAGCAGTCGGTCCGCGGGCAGTTCCACGGTTAGCGCGCCGCCTTCGGCGAGGCCGAGACGCCGCGTGGCGTTGACCGAGAAATCGGCGATCAGTTCCTCGTCTCCAAGCTCTCCGCCGCGCAGCCGGGTGCGCCAGAACGAACCCAGGAATTCCATTTCACCGACAGTCACGTCGATCAGGTTTTCCGGGCTCTTCACCACATCGGGTGCACCGGGCGAACGCGAACCCGGCCCGTGCGGAATGATGTCTTCCGGACGAATGGCGGCGACGACAGCGTCGCCATTTGCAAAGCTGTGCGGCGCGCATCTGAAAGCCTTTGCCCCGAAGCTGACCGAAGCTGCTGCCACCGTCGCGTCGAACTTATTGGTCTCGCCGATGAAGTCGGCGACGAACAGCGTCCTGGGATGGCGGTAGATTTCGGTCGGGCTGCCGACCTGCTCGATGACGCCATGGTTCATGACGACAATGCGGTCGGCCAACGACAATGCTTCTTCCTGGTCGTGCGTAACCATGATGGTGGTGACGCCGAGCTTGCGCTGCAGGCCCTTGATCTCGTGGCGCAAGTGCACGCGCACCTTGGCGTCGAGCGCCGACAGCGGCTCGTCGAGCAGAAGCAGGCCGGGCGAGGTGGCGATGGCGCGAGCGAGCGCGATGCGCTGCTGCTGGCCGCCGGAAAGCTGCGCCGGGTATTTCTTCGCCTGATCGGGCAGGCCGACCAGCGCGAGCAATTCCTTGACGCGGGCATCGATCTCGACGCGCGGCCGTTTGGTGTTTTCCAGGCCGAAGGCGATGTTTCTTTCGATCGTCAGATTGGGAAACAGCGCGTAGGACTGGAACACGATGCCGTAGTCGCGTTTTGACGGCGGCAGCGTTGAAATATCCCTGCCCCCCTGGCGGACGACGCCTCTGGTCTGCAGGTCGAGGCCGGCGACGGCGCGCAGCAGCGTGGTCTTGCCGCAGCCCGAAGGTCCAAGAAAGCAGATGAATTCGCCTTCCTTGATGTCGAGCGAGATGTCCTTCAGCGCGTGGAACTCGCCGAAGGCTTTCCAGAGATGTTCGATCTGCAGATAGGCGGTGTTGCCGGCAGCGGTCATGGGACGCACCTCGGTCGGCGTTGCCGATAGATCAGCGACGGGTTCGTGTCTCATTGTGACCATCCGGGAAGAGTTGCGAGAAGGGCGCCGCTCTGGCGGCGCCCTGTCGAAAAGCTCCGCGTCTAGCTCTTGGGCTCAGACTTGGCGTCGTAGCGCTTCGTCCACTCGTCGAGAATGGCCTTGCGATTGTTGGCCGCCCACTCGAAGTCATTGTCGATCATCTTGGACTCGATATCGGCAGGCAGGAACTCGACGGGCTTGGCGACGTTCGGCATAGCCAGAACAGCGTAACCGACATTGTACATCTCGTTGGCCTCCTTGCTGATCGACCAGTCGAGCAGCGTTTGGGCGGCCTCAAGGTTCTTTGTTCCTGCAACGATCGCGGATGCCTCCATGTCCCAGCCGATGCCTTCGGACGGGATGACGATATCGAGGGGCGCGCCTTCCTTCTTCGACTTCGCGGCTCGGAACTCGAAAGAGATGCCGATAACGGTTTCACCTGAGGCGGCCATTTTGCATGGCTTCGAACCGGAATGCGTGTAGGCGCCAATATTCTCGTGCAGGGCATCCATATAGGCCCAGCCATCCTTCTCGCCGAACAGCTGCAGCCAGCTCGATACGTCGAGGAAGCCGGTGCCGGACGAGGCCGGGTTCGGCATCACGATGTGACCCTTGTATTCCGCCTTGGTGAGGTCTTTCCAGCTGGTCGGCTCAGTGAGGCCAAGCTTTTTGCCCTCGACCGTGTTGAAGCAGATCGAAGCGGCCCAGGCGTCCATTCCGACCCAGGCCGGTGGCGTGTCCTTGTCGACGAATTTCGGCTTGAGCAATTCGACGCCTTTTGGCGCATAGGGCTCGAGCATGCCTTCGGTCTTCAGCACCAGAAGCGATGTGGCGGCAAGGCCCCAGACAACGTCGGCCTGCGGATTGTCCTTTTCAGCCAAAAGCTTGGCGGTGACGACACCGGTGGAGTCGCGGACAAAGTTCAGTTTGATGTCGGGGTGGCTCTTGGTGAAGGTCTCGGCATAGCGGGCCAGATCCTCGGCTTCAATGGCGGTATAGACGGTCAGTTCGGTCGTTTCGGCAAAAGCGGCCGATGACATCAATGCGGCGGCGAAGGCGGCAAGTATGGTTACATTGCGTAATTTCATGATTCAGTTCCCCTGTGATTGATGGCACATTCTGCGATGTACTGAGACGACCATGCTTTTGGACCTTCTGGCCCTTGCGCTGGTGGAAGTCGCCGTTGTGTCAACTTTGGGGAGTGGCGATCGATAAGTAAAATCTATTTATTTTATGCTACCAAAGCTTTTTCTGATATCTGTCATGGAACTGTCGTGCAGCGGTCACGAAGCCGTCGCGGGGCGGCAGCCGGCCCAATAGAAGCAAGGCATTGCAGCCGACGCATCGGCTCACCAACACGTCGCCTCGAAGCGAGAATTCGGACGAGGCGTGAGCCGCTCAGGCCACCAGTACCGATCTTTCGACGATGTCGAGTGCACGGTCGAGATCCGCTTTTGCAATGATCAGCGGCGGCGACAGCGTCAGCACATTACCCTGGCTGACCTTGAAACTCAGACCCTGCTCGAGGCAGGCGTAGAAGACGCGTTCGGCGAGCTCCCGCGCCGGCTGGCGCGTGGCGCGATCCTCAACCAGCTCGACGCCGACCATCAGCCCCCTGCCCCTGACGTCGCCGACATGGCGCGAGCGTGCCATCAGCTCCTGCATGCGTCCGAGCATATGCCGGCCAAGTTCAGCCGCGCGCTCGACCAATCCTTCTTCGAGGATGATGTCGATGGTCGTCAGTGCAGCGCGCGTCGTCACCGGGTTCTTCTCATGGGTGTAGTGGCCGATGGCAAAGCCGCCGGTGACATCGAGATCGCGGCGCGCGATCACCGCGGCGATCGGCAGGATGCCGCCACCAAGCGACTTGCCGAGCACGACGATATCGGGTGTCACATCATCATGCTCGTGGGCGAAGAATTTTCCGGTCTTGCCGAGGCCGGTCGGGATCTCGTCGAAGATCAGCAGCGTGCCGTGCCGGTCGCAGGCCTCGCGCACGCGCTTCCAGAAGCCGGGCGGCGGCGGATTGGGCGTTGCCCGCATCGGCTCGGCAACGACCGCCGCCACGTCCTGCTCGCGGCCGAGCACATAGGCGATCATGTTGGCGCAGGCGAGCCCGGAGGCTTCGAGCGTATCGTGGCCGTAGGGGCAGCGATAGCCGTCCCAGGGCGCGACATGCTCGGTGCCGGTCATCATCGGTCCGGCTATGTGCGAGCGGAAGGTCGCCTCGCCGCCGACGCTGGCCGCACCGAAGCCGGCGCCGTGAAACGCATCCCAGAACGACACCGTCTTGAAGCGGCCGGTGGCGGCGCGCGCGATCTTCAGCGCCACCTCGATGGCGTCGGACCCTCCGGTGGTGAACAGCACCTTGCCGAGATCGCCGGGCGCCAGTGCTGCCAGCTTTTCGGCGAGCTCAACTGCAGGCTCGCAGGTGAAGCGGCGCGGCGCAAAGCAGAGGTCGTCGAGCTGCTTCTTGATCGCGGCCACCAGCCTTGGATGGCCATAGCCAAGATGATGCACGCTGTTGCCGTGAAGATCCATGAACCGGCGGCCGGCGGTGTCCTCGATCCAGATGCCCTCGGCCTTTGCGATCGTCGACAGGCAGGGACTGGACAGGCTCTGGTGCATGAAGGCGGCCGCGTCGCGGTCGAGCAGGCTGCGGATGCGGGGATCGTCCTGGCCGGAATCCCAGCGGCCGCGCGCCGCTGTCGTGTTGGAATCGCCCTCGGTATGCACGAGCTCTTTGATCGCCATCATGGTCTCCGAAACGCGAATGAGGGAGCGTCGAACGCTCCCTCCATTGTCTGCCAATCAATGTTGTCCGGTCAGGACCAGGGCAGCGAAAATGTCTTCACATTGGTGTAGCTCTTCATCGCCTCGATGACGCCTTCCTTGTAGCCATTGCCTGAGTCCTTGATGCCGCCGAAGGGCGACATCTCGATGCGGTAGCCCGGCACTTCCCAAATGTTGACCGTACCGACCTCAAGGCCGGCAATGTATTTCTGCATGCGCGGAAACGAGTTGGTGCAGACGCCCGATGACAGGCCGAAGGCGGTCGAGTTTGACAGTGCAATCAGTGCCTCGTCATCGTCCGGCGCGCGCACGATCGGGATGATCGGCCCGAAGGTTTCTTCCATGACCAGTTCCGATGTGTGCGACACGCGGTCGACGACGATCGGCGGCAGCAGCGCGCCTTGGCGGCCCGGATTGTAGAGAATGTCGGCGCCTTGCTCCGCAGCCATGTAGACACGCGCTTCGAACAGCGCCGCCGCCTTCTCGTGCACGACGGTGCCGAGGTCGGTCGCGCGGTCCATCGGATCGCCGAAGCGGATCTTCTTCGCCCGCTCCAGCACCATCGGCACGAAACGGTCGGCGACGCTTTCCTGGACGAGGATGCGCTTGACCGCGGTGCAGCGCTGGCCGGAGTTTTTTGTCGCTCCGGCCACTGCCAGGTCCGCCGCCTTTGCCAGATCCTCGTCCGACAAATCGTTGAGGATGATCAGCGGATCGTTGCCGCCGAGTTCGAGCACCTGGCGCTTGTAGCCGGCGGTGCGGGCGATCATCTTGCCGACCGGCACGCCGCCGGTGAAGGTGATCAGGTCGATGTTCTCATTGGTGATCATCTCGTTGCCGATATCGGCCGGCCATCCCGTCACCACCGACAGCATTTCCGGCGGCAGGCCGGCTTCGTAGAGAATGTCCGCAAGCAGCAGCGCCGTCATCGGCGTCAGTTCGGTCGGCTTGACCACCACGCAATTGTTGGTGGCGATCGCCGGTGCCACCTTGTGCGAGACCATGTTGAGCGGATGGTTGAACGGCGTGATCGCCGAGATCGCCTTCAGCGGCTCGCGCGTGGTGAAGATCTTGCGCGCCTTGCCGTGCGGGGTGAGATCGCAGGAAAAGATCTGGCCGTCATCCTGGATGCACATCTGCGCCGACAAGGTGAACACGTCATAGGCGCGGCCGACCTCGTAGAGCGAGTCGGTCTTGGAGATCCCAAGCTCGAGCGTGATGAGATCGGATATTTCCTCACGGCGCGAGGCCAGCGCTTCGGCTGTGCGAAACAGGATCTGCTGGCGCTCGTAGCGCGTCAGCTTCGACTTGTAGCCGGCAGCGATCTCGAAGGCTTTTCGCGCATGTTCGGCGCGGCCGGCAGGCACGGTGCCGACCACCGCATTGGTGTAGGGATAGTGGACGGGAACGACATCATCCGCGTCGACCTTGCGCCCCGCAATGCGCATCGGCTCGTGGCGAACCTTGATGGACGTATCGAGTTTGGTCATGTGCTCTGCTCCGGCAGATTCTTGTGCGAGTCGCGGCGGAGGATCGACCCCCACTCCGGCCCTTCGNNCTTCGGGCCACCTCTCCCCCGATCGACGGAGGAGAGGAAATCAGGCGAGGTTTGCGCCTTAAGGTTTACAGGCCAAAGCCGCAGCTAGCCTTGGCGCCTTTCCTCTCCCCCGTCGATCGGGGGAGAGGTGCCGAGCGAAGCTCGGCGGAGTGGGGGTCGACGTTCACACTCAACATCAAGCCAGCGCCGCCGCCATCGTGGCGTAGTAGAACGCGTCGAAGTTGCGCAGCGTCGGTTCGTTCGGCAAGTCCGGCAGCAAGCGGTTGACGATGAACGGCACTTCCTGCTCGGTCAGGCCGCCATGCGAGCGCAGCGGTTCGTTCAGCGCCGCCAGATCGTGGCGATGTTCCGAGGTGCCGATCGTCTTGTTCTCGGTCGAGATCAGCACGATGTCGCCGATGCGGTCGGCCGGCAGCTCGAAGCGCTCGCAGGCGGTCGGGCTGTCGACGACCAGCATGATGCCGTCGATCTTGGCCAGCCGGGCCATGATGCCGGCCCGGTCGGCGCCATCAGGCAGATAGGCGGTGGCAAACGAGCCAAGCGCGCCGTGATGCACGACATAGGGGTCGGTGATCGGCAGGATGACGCGGGCGGCGTCCTTGCCCAGCCACTCGTCAAGCAGGTCCTGGACATAGACGACATCGGGCGAGCCGTCCGCCTTGTGCTTGGGCTTCATGCCGTGGTCGGCGGTGACGACGATGGCAGCACCCAGTGCGTCGAGCTCGGTCAGGTACTTGTCGAACATCTCGTAGAAGGCATTGGCCTGCGGCACACCAGGCGCATATTTGTGCTGCACATAATCGGTGGTCGTCAGATACATGATGTCGGGGCGGAATTCCTTCAGCAGCTGGACGCCGGCGGCAAAGACAAATTCCGACAGTTCGGCCGAATAGACCTCCGGCACTGGCAGCCCAAAATGCTTCGAGGCATCGTCGATGCCGTGCTCGGCTACAGTCGTGGTGTCGGACTTTTCCGCCGAGAAGCACAGCGCGCGGCCTTCGTCGAAGGCGAGGCCCTTGCCGAGCAGCGCCCGCAGCTTGTCCTTGGCGGTCACCACCGCCACCTTGGCGCCGGCATCATAGAAGGCCTGGAAGACGGTAGGCGCGCGCAGGAAGCGCGGGTCGTTCATCATCACTTCCTTGCCGGTCTCGCGCTCGTAGAGATAGTTGCCGCAAATGCCGTGCACGGACGGCGGGCGGCCGGTGGCGATCGACAGATTGTTGGGGTTGGTGAAGCTCGGAATGACCGAGTGCGCAAAGCGCACCGTGCCCTTCTCTTTGATCTTCACCAAAGCCGGCATCAGGCCGGCCTTGATCGCTTCGTCGAGATAGGCCGGCTCGCAGCCGTCAAGGCAGATGGCGATGGCCGGCACGCGCGGCCAGGCGTAGGTGCGGCCGTTGACCGCGACGTTGATGGGAGACATCTGGTTCATAGATAAATCCTCGATATCGGCCGCTTCAGGCGGCGAGTTTGGCGCGCTCGGCGAGTGCGGCGGCGGGTGGGGCGGCGGTGTCGACGCCCATTTCATGCAGCGAGAAAGCCGCCGCCTCGACGACGCGGCGCATGACATGTTCGTCCATCCGGCCGATGCAGCCGATGCGGAACGAGTCCACGGCGGTCAACTTGCCGGGATAGATGATGAAGCCCTTGTCCTTCATCAGGTCGTAGAAGCGGTCGAAAGCAAAATTGGCATGGGCCGGGTTGAAAAAGGTGACGATGATCGGCGACAGCCAGCGATCGCCGAGCAAGGTTTCGAAGCCGAGATCGCGCATGCCGGCCACCATGACGTCGCGGTTCCTGGTGTAGCGGGCGCCGCGGCCCGCAACGCCGCCTTCGGCCTCATGCTGGCGCAGCGCTTCGAGGAAGGCGGCAACGACATGCGTCGGCGGCGTGTAGCGCCACTGTCCCGTCTTGTTCATGTGCGCCCACTGGGCGTGGACGTCGAGCGACAGCGAATGGCTGCGGCCCTTGGCGGCTTCGAGTTCACTCTTGCGGGCGATGATGAAGCCGAAGCCCGGTACACCCTCGATGCATTTGTTGGCGGAGGAGACCATCGCCTCGTAGCGGATCTCGTTGACGTCGAGCGCGACCGCGCCGAAGGCGCTCATGGAATCGACCAGCAGCTTGCGGCCCTTGGCATGGACGGCCTGGGCAATCTCGGCGACCGGGTTGAGAATGCCCGAGCTGGTCTCGCAATGAATGGCGATCACATGGGTGATGGCGGGGTCGGCCTCTAGCGCTGCCGCTACCTCGTCGCCGCGCGGCGGCAGGTAGTCGCCTTTGTCGATCAGCGTATAGGCGCGGCCGAGATACTGCATGGTTTGCGCGGCGCGCAGGCCGTAGGCGCCGTTGGCTAGCACCAGCACCTTGCCGTCCTTGGGCACGAACGAACCGAGCATCGCCTCGACGCAGAAGGAGCCGCTGCCTTGCATCGGCACGCAGTCGAACTCTTCCCTCGTGTCGCCGGTCAGTCCCAGCAGGCGGCGGCGCATGTCGGCGGTCATGCCGCGAAAATCGCCGTCCCAGGATCCCCAGTCGCGCAGCATAGCCTGCTTGACCGAATAGGCCGTGGTGAGCGGGCCTGGGGTCAGCAGATAGGGCTCGCCCAGCGCCGGCGCCTCCAAGGGCCTTGCGGCAAATTTGGTCTCGGCGAGCATGGTGTCCTCCGACAGATCGCTGCTTTTCAATGTGCGTACTCTCGGCCCGAACGACATATTTGTAAAATCGTTATTTCATATCGAAGTATCGATTTAGACGATGGATAACTTTGCCGGCTTCAGCGAGAAATTCCGCCTCGTCATGCCACAGCGGAAGCCATCCCGCTTGCTGCCTCAACGCCCCTCGCCAAGCGGCTTTCGAGCAGATCGCCGCTTTGCGTCAGCAAGGGATAGGCGACGGACGCCAGCAGCGAGTTTATTTCCTTCAGCGCCCGGACTGCCTCCAGATGGATGTCGCTGGTGTCGATGCTTTGCGGCGTGCCGGATTGCAGGCGGCGGAGATGGCGGTCATGACTTGCGCGCTCCAGCTTGCGCATCCGTTACTTCTCGACGACCAGTTGCCGCGCCGATTCGAGATCGCCCGAAACCAGCACGTTCAAGGCAAGTTGCATGTTGGCCATGACACGGCTGTGAAGCCCTGTGAGTTCACCCCAGCCCTCGCCCGAAAAGCGCAGCTTCTTGTCCTGCATTTCCTGGGTCAACACGAGCAGGTTCTTGGCGACGATGTCACCGGCGCGTTCGAGGCTGATGGCAAAGTCGGTGAGTTCGATGCCACGCTGGGCTTCAGCCGATGACATGCTGCCGCGATTGACCTCGGCGATATAGAGCTTGATGTCGGTGTGGGCGCGATTGACCTCTTCGTCGAGCTTCTGCGCCTGGCGGACCTGCTCGGTGGTGCCGGAGTCAAAGAAATCCATGACCGGGCGCAGCATGATCTCGACGACTTCGCCCATGCGCAGCAATTCGCGCGTGGCACTGGCCAGCGCCAAACCGGGAG
Organism: Hyphomicrobiales bacterium; assembly: GCA_900472295.1. Classification (GTDB taxonomy): domain Bacteria; phylum Pseudomonadota; class Alphaproteobacteria; order Rhizobiales; family Rhizobiaceae; genus Mesorhizobium. The sequence continues at coordinate 39,202 of UCIA01000010.1, forward strand.
AGCGCATGACGGTGCGGTCGAGCGCGCTGACGCGGCGCGACATGAGATCGTAAGGTTCATTTGACTGTTGAACCGGCTTGTCGGCGAGCAGCCTGCGTACCAGTCGCTCGACCAACCCGCTCAGCGGCAAGCAGCCGAGCGCCAGCGCCAGATTGAAGGCGAGGTGCAGATTGACCAGCTGCCGTCCTTCCGTCGCACCGAACAGATGCGCTGGAAAGTCGAACATCTGCAATGCAAACAACGCCGCAAACGCCGCCGTGCCTCTGAAGATAAGATTGCCGAGCGGGATGCGGCGCGCCTCGATGGCCTGGCCGCGCGTCAGCCACACCGCGATCAGCGCGCCACCGAAATTGGCGCCCAGGATGAAGGATAGGCCGACCTCGACAGGCAACAGGCCTTGCGCGGCAACCGTGACGAACAACAGGATTGCCGCGACGCTGGAATGGATCAACCAGGTGAACAGCGCCGCGGCGGCGAAAGCGGTGAAGAAGTCGGCGCGCAGATAGGTGATCACTATGGGCAGCAATGTGCTTTGCCGCATCGGCGTGGTTGCCTCGCCGATCATGTGAAGCGACAGAAGCACGAAAGCGATGCCCATCAGGATGCGCCCGGTCTGCTTGACCCCACGCGCTTCGAATTTCAGGAACATCGCGCCGCCGATCAGGATCAGCGCCGGCACCAACCAACTCAAATCAAACGAGAGCACCTGCACGACCAAAGCGGAGCCGACATCGGCGCCGAGCAGGATTGCCAGCCCGGTGGACAATGAAACGATGCCGCTGGCGGCAAAGCCGGCGGCCAGAATGGCGACCGCCGTGGAACTCTGCAGCACTATGGCAAGCGCCATGCCGGCGCCGGCCGAGGTGATGCGCCCGCCCTTGGCTTGCCTGACGGCATTGCGCAAGGCTGCGCCGCAGGCCCGTTCGACGCCGGTACGGACCATACGCACGGCCCACAGCAGCAGCATGACGGCGCCTGCCAGATGCAGCAGGATAATGGAAAATTGCATGGCCGCGCCTCCAACGGCCGGCAGGGACGTCGACCCATGGTAAGGCTGATGTCCGACAAGACATAAGTCAAATCGTTCGTTTCTATCTTTTAGTTAGCTCACCTTATGATAGACTGCCTTGCGATTTCACGTGTTTGAAAGGCGGGAAGATGCGCTACGTGCAGTTGAGAGCGTTTCACCAGGTGGCAATCTCAGGCGGTTTTTCACGTGCGGCGGAAGCCCTGTTCCTCACCCAGCCGGCCATCTCGGACCAGGTTCGCAAGCTCGAGGAAGAGTATGATGTGCTGCTGTTCAATCGCAACAAGAAGCAGGTCACACTGACCCAGTCGGGACAGAAGCTGCTCGAGATTACCCACCGCATGTTCGACACCGAACAGCAGGCGCTCGAACTGCTGACCGAGTCGCGCGCGCTGCGCTCCGGCACGCTGCGCATAGTCGCCGATGCCGCACACCATCTGCTGCACATCCTCGGCAGCTTCCGGGCGCGTTATCCCGGCGTGCAGGTTTCGGTGCGCGCCGGCAACACCGAGACGGTGATCAGCAGCCTTTACAGCTACGACGCCGATATTGGCGTGCTGGGCGAGATACCGACCGGGCGCGATTTCGAGGTGCTGAAACTGAACTCGACGCCGATCATCGCCTTCACCTCGGTCGATCATCCGGCGGCGGGCAAGAAGTCGCTAACGCTCAAACAGCTGGCGCAGGAATCGCTGGTCATGCGCGAGCGCGGTTCGAAGACGCGTCAGAAGCTCGAAGACCTGGCAGCCGCATCGAAGATCGACCTTCGGCCGGTGATCGAGGCCGAAGGCCGCGAAGCCGTACGCGAGATCGTCGCCTCGGGCGCCGGTATCGGCTTTGTCTCGGCGGCCGAGTTCGGCCAGGATTCGCGGCTGGTGCCGATCGCCATCGACGCGCCCGAGACCTTGATGGACGAAGCGCTGATCTGCCTGCGCGAACGCAGCGGCGGCAAACTCGTGCGTGCGTTCCTCGACATGGCACGCGCGATGTCGGTGGATTAGGCCGCCGCCGCGCGAACCTCAACCACATCCGCCTTCACCCGCTCCGACTTCGGATCGTATGGGCTGCGCAGGTGCGCTGTTGCGGCATGGCGAACGCCGGCGAGGTCGATCTCAAAACGACCGCCGGTGAGAAACGCGGCGTCGACGCCGGCTTCGTTCTCGATCAGCCCCAGCGCCATCGAGCGGCCAAGCGTGTGGCCATAGGCAGCCGAGCGCACTTCACCGACCGGCTTGCCATCACGCAGGATCAACTCGCCGCCCCACAGCATCGGTTCGGCATCGTCGAGCGTGAACAGCACGACGCGCTTGGCCGGCGCAGCCGATGGCTTTGCCTCGACGAGTGCGTCGCGCCCGATGAAGCCGCCCGGCTTGTCCATGGCGACAGCGAAGCCCAAGCCCGCCTGCCAGGGATTGATATCAGGCGTCAGTTCCCTGCCCCAGGCGCGAAAACCCTTTTCGATGCGAAGCGCGTCGAGCGCGTAGTAGCCGGCGTCGAGCAGTCCAAATTCGCGGCCGGCCTCGTGCAGCGCCTCGTAGACACCGACGGCGAATTCTGTGGGAACGATCAGTTCCCAACCGAGCTCGCCGACATAGGTCATGCGATTGGCATAGGCTGTGGCGTAGCCGATATCGATCTCGCGGATGGCGGCGAAGGGGAAGCCGGCGTTGGAGAGATCGGCCGAGGATAGTTTGCCGAGCAATTCGCGCGAGCGCGGCCCCATCAGCGCCAGCACCGCATAGGACGAGGTGACATCGGTCAGGATGGCATGGGCATCGGCCGGAATGTTTTTGACGATCCAGTCGGCATCGTGAATCGCTTGCGCGGAGCCGGTGACGATGAGGAATTTTTCCGCGCCGAGCCGCATCACGGTGAGATCGCTTTCATAGCCGCCGCGATCATTGAGCACGCCGGTGTAGACGGACGTGCCAATGGGCACATCGACATTGCCGGCGCAGATCCGGTTGAGCGCCGCACAGGCGTCGCGGCCCTGGACGAGAAGCTTGGCGAAGGAGGTCTGATCGAAGATGGCGACGGCTTCGCGCGTCGCCTTCATCTCGCGCTTGACCGCCTCGTGCCAGTTCTGGCGACCGAAGGCATAGTCATTCTCGGCCTTCTCGCCCGGTGCCGCGAACCAGTTGGCGCGTTCCCACCCCATCTTGGAACCGAAGCAGGCGCCCTTGGCGGCCAGCCGGTCGTAGAGCGGCGAACGGCGGAACGGCCTTGCGGTGTCCAGTTCGCGGTTCGGCCACGGCATGGCGTAGTGCAGGCCGAGTGTTTCTTTCACGCGATCATGCAGCCAGCGCGGATTGTTGTTGAACGAGGCGAAGCGCCTGATATCGACCGGCCACAAATCCATGGTCGGCGCGCTGTTGACGATCCATTCGGCCAGCGCCCTGCCGGCGCCGCCGGCGCTGGCGATGCCCATCGAGTTGAAGCCGGCGCCGACATAGAAATTCTTCAGCTCCGGCGCCTCGCCGAGGAGGAAGTTGTTGTCGGGGGTGAAGCTTTCGGGACCGTTGTAGAATTTCTTGACCTCGGCCTGCGCCAGCTGCGGCACGCGGACCAGCGCGTTCTCCATCAGGATCTCGAACTGGTCCCAATCGTCGGGCAGCAACGCGAACTCGAAATTTTCGGGAATGCCGCCCATGCCCCACGGCTTGGCATGCGGCTCGAAGCCGCCCATGACGAGACCGCCGACCTCTTCCTTGAAGTAGATGAAGCCGTCGGGGTCGCGCATGACGGGCAGGTCGGGATGCACGCCCTCGATCCTGCCGGTGACGATGTACATGTGCTCGGCCGAGTGCAGCGGCACTGACACGCCGCACATCAAGCCAACCTTGCGCGCCCACTGGCCGGCGCAGTTGACGACGATCTCGGCTGATATGTCGCCACGATCCGTTTCGACGCCGCAGGCGACGCCGTTCTTGACGGTGATGCCGGTAACTTTGACCCGCTCGAAGATCCTGGCGCCGCCATTGCGTGCGCCCTTGGCCAGCGATTGCGTGAGGTCGGTCGGATTGGCCTTGCCGTCGCCCGGCAGCCAGACGGCGCCGACCAGATCTTCGGTCGCCATCACCGGCCAAAGATCGCCAGCCTCCTTCGCCGAGATGACGTCGATCTCGACACCTTGAGCGCGCGCCGATGCGGCGGTGCGATTCAGCACCGTCATGCGGTCGGCTGTACGCGCCACCGACAGCGAGCCGCAATTCTTCCAGCCTGTGGCAAGACCCGTTTCGGCCTCCAGCTCGCTGTAGAGCTGCGTGGAATATTTGATCAGGCTGGTCATGTTGGCATGGCTGCGCAGCTGGCCGACAAGGCCAGCGGCGTGCCAGGTGGTGCCGCCGCTGAGCTGGCCCTGTTCGAGCAGCACCACGTCGGTCCAGCCGAGCTTGGTCAGATGATAGGCGACCGAACAGCCGATAATACCGCCGCCGACAATGACGACGCGCGCCTGGGTGGGGAATTCATGTGCCATGGAAAATCCTGCCGTCGCGAAATCTGCTGCGACCTTAGCAGAAGCATTCCAAAAATCAACACAAAATGCAACAAAAGATCACATCAAGGTGCAACCATGAGGCTCGGTCCTCTGCGCGCCAGCGCTTCAGTGATGTCGGCCTGCGGCTTGGCATCGACAATCACCCCGGCCGCACGTTGAAAATTGGGGATTCGGAGCGGTGTGAGCTTGGCGAACTTGCTGCTGTCGAGGACGAAATAGGTTTGGGCGGCGAGCGCAATCATGCGCCCGCGCTGCTCGGCGCCGGCGCGGGTGAAGTCGGTGACCTCGCCATCAGGCGACAGCGCGCCGCCACCAAGAAAGGCGATGTCGACACGAAACCGCGCCATGGCCTCCAGCATGTCGATGCCGGAAGCCGCCTCCTCGCCCGGGTCGACTTCGCCGCCCAGCATATGCACGCGCATGCCGGGCACATGGCACAAATGCAGCGCAATCGGCAGGCTTGCCGTACAGATCGTCAGGTCGCGCAACTCGGTCATGGCCTGCGCCACCGCAAGTGTGGTGGTGCCGGAATCGAGGAAAACCACCATCCCGTTCTTGACCAAGCTGGCGGCCACCCTGGCGATCGCGGCCTTGCCTCCGGCATTTTCCTGGCTGCGCAGGCTCATCGCCGGCTCGCTCGGCTCGAAGCGGGCGGCGCCGCCATGCACGATATCGAGCTGTCCCTTGTCCGATAGCAGCTTCAGGTCACGGCGGATGGTTTCACGCGAGACATCGAAGAACCCGGCGAGTTCGGCGATGCTGACGGACCCTTGAGCGCCCACGCGCTTCAGAATCTCATCGTGGCGCCGCGTTGCAAGCGCGCGCACCGGCTGGCTGCTGTCAGACACACCGAATCCTCATGTGACTTTCGATGTTGCAATATGTGGCCGTGAATGTCCGTCAAGGCAACCGTCGCCGCCGGCTCCATTCTCTGCATGCCGCCTCCATCATCTCAACCACGCAGGCTGGCGTCGCGGGCACGCTCGCGGAGTTCTTCGCGAGAAAGGCCCGCATCCGTCAATATGCTGTCGGGAAGCCGCCTCAAGCTCGCAAGCGTCTGGCGATAGACAAGCCAACGGGCGAAACGGTGTCGAAGTTCGTATAACATGATCGTCTCCTTTGGCGCGCGGAATGCCCGCCCTTGGGTTCGTTCGAAAACGCAAAGCAACTGCGCAAGCGTATGCACAATCGAAGAGATTGGGCTGACTTCCTGGCCAGCCGAGACGCGCCTGTCATTGTCTCAGCAAGCAGGATTATCCAACGTCTCCAATGCCTGTATACTTGCGCGTGATGCCCTCTTCGCGCTACAGCCACGGTCGCAACAAGTTTTTCAATTCTGCAAAATGGATATTGACTGGGACGATCTGAGGTTGTTTCTCGACGTTGCGCGGCTGGGTGGCCTGAGCGCGGCGACGGCAACAACGCGCCTCAGCGCAGCCACACTCGGGCGACGCGTCACCGCGCTCGAAAAGCAGATCGGCGAAGCGCTGTTCGTACGTCAGCAGACCGGCTACCGGCTAACCCCGGTCGGTGAAGAACTGCTGCGGCGCGCCGAAGACGTCGAGGCAGCAATGCAGTCGCTGGCCCGCTGGCGCGACGGCAACTTGCCCGACCGCATTGTCCGTGTCTCGGCCGGGCCGTGGACCTCGGCCTTCGTCTCCGCCAATATCGGCGAGATCTGGACGGTCGATGACGGCATCAGGGTGGAACTCGTCACCACTACCGACCGGGTCGATATCGGTCGCCGTGCCGCCGACATCGGCATCCGCAGCGAGCGCCCGAGCGAACAGTGGCTGGCCGGCCGTCAGAGCGGCAAGGTCGCCCATGCCATCTATTCCGGACGCCACCTGATCAACGGCATCGCCGCCGGATTGTTCGTCGGCGTCACCGGCGAAGGGGCAAACATTGCCTCGGCGCGCTGGCTGCAAGCCCATCACGGCGACCGTATCGCTGTGCGCGGCAACAACACCCATTCAGTGCGCGAACTTGTGGCCGCGGGTGCCGGCCTTTCCGTCTTTCCGTGCTTCGTCGGGGACAGCGATCCGCGGCTGGTTCGCGTCGCTCAGCCTATCCCTGAACTCGAAACAGACCAGTGGATTGTCACCCATCATGAGGAACGCCACTCCCCGCCGGTACGAAAAGTCGCCGACCGTATCACCGCCCTGATGCGGGTCCATCAGCCGTTGTTTCGCGGCAAGATGCCGATCCGCTAGAGGCGGAGGCCGCTACGACGAGGCCGGCCAGGGGCGAGGGCTCCTGCGATTTCGGATCGTAAACACAGGGCGCCGCCAGGATTGCCAGTCCAAGGATGTAGATCGTCAGGAATTTCATGAAGGCCTCCGGGAACAAGGACATGCCTCGTCATGTCATGATTGAGGTCGAGATCGCATCCACCGACATCGGGCCGGTGGATGCGATCGGCGTCATCCGCAACAGGCGATCAGCGCAGCGACCGGAACGCGAGACGAAGGTCCTTGGTCAGGGCCTCGGGCTGCTCCCAGGCGGCGAAGTGTCCGCCCTTTTCCGGCCGGTTGTAGTAGAGCAGATTGGGAAAGGCTTTCACGACCCAGCTCTTCGGAGCCTGATAGAGTTCATCCGGGAATGCGCTGACCGCAACCGGAATGGTGATCCCCTTCGGCGCGAAGAAGGCGAGCTTGTTTTCCCAGTAAAGACGGGCCGACGACACCGCCGTATTGGTCAGCCAGTAGAGCGTGATGTTGTCCAGCACATCATCGCGCGTCAGCCCTTCGGCCTTGCCGTCGAAAACCCGCGCGATCAGTTCGTAGCTGCGCGCATCGTGATCGAGCATCCAGGCGGCAAGACCGACCGGGGAATCCTCGATCCCGTACAGGGTTTGCGGCCGAGCCGACATCTCCTGGGCATAGGCCAAGCCGTGCGTGTAGAAGAAGTCGAGCTGGCCGTAGGCACGCTGCTCGTCGGCTAACAGGCCCGCGGGGGCAGGCTTGTGTGCTTGCAGCGCCTTCTCGATCTCGTCGGGGACAGCGCCCGGCATGTTGGTATGGATGCCGGCCAGTTCCGGTGGCGCCTGAACCGCCATTTGCTCGGTTACCGCATCACCCCAATCGCCGCCCTGGGCGACAAACTTGGTGTAGCCGAGCCGCTTCATGAGAACGGTCCAGGCCCGCGCGATGCGCGCGGGATCCCAGCCGAGTTCGGTCGGTTTTCCGGAGAAGCCGTAGCCGGGAAGCGAGGGGATGACGACATCGAAGGCATCCGCCTCGGTGCCGCCATGCGCGGTCGGATTGGTCAGCGGATCGATGAGCTTCAGCTGCTCGATGACGGAACCCGGCCAACCGTGGGTGATGATGATTGGCATGGCGTTCTTGTGCTTGGAACGGACATGGATGAAATGAATGTCGACGCCGTCGATGGTCGTCACAAATTGCGGCAGGGCGTTCAACCTGGTTTCGAACCGGCGCCAGTCATAGTCGCTCGCCCAATACTGGGCGAGCTTCTGCATGGTCGCCAGTTGCACCCCTTGGGTGATGTCGTTCACCAGTTCCCGGCTCGGCCATTTGGTCGCGGAAACGCGGCTTTTTAGGTCCGCCAGTTCCTGATCGGACGCATGAAACTGGAACGGCCGAATGGAGGTGTCGGCCGGACGTGCCGCTTCGCTTGTGGCGGCAGCGTCCGCTTGCGCCACAACAGCGTTCGGGGTCGAGGGGTTGGCGTATGCAGAGATCGGCAGGCCTGCCGCCATGATCAGCGTGGAGGAAGCGAGCAAACGTTTTGTACGGGTCATATCCAGTCGTCCTTTTCTAGATGAAGCCACGCTCGAACTCGCTCGAAGTCGCGGCCGGGCCTCCGATGCGCGGGAGGGCGACATCGGGAAAGTTTGGATCCAAAAAGTTTGGGTACAGGGGCACGGCCGCCTGGCGGCCGCGCTGAGCGTTGCTAGAGGCCGTAAAGGCCGCGGGGAAAGTCACCCAGGCCCTTGGCATCCAGTGCCGCGAGCGGAGCACGCAACGTAACGCGCACGACGCCCGGATGCCGCCCGATCTCGATCGCACCGGCGACAGTGGCGCGGTTCATGACCTCGGCAAGGCTGAGGCCAAGCACGTCGGCGGCGCGTTGCAGGCCATTGTCGGTCGCCTGGTTCAGATTTGCGCCCGTGCCGATGAAGGTCACTGGCGCGTCCTCTTCGACCTCGGCAATTCCATGCCGGGCGGCGAGCGCTGCGATGGCATGCTTCTCACTGGGCGTCAAAGGACGCGCGAGGTAGGGCAGATCTTCCCCGCGCGGGAAGAGGATCGGGCCGTCAATCTTCAGCCCCTTGATGACATGCACTTCCAGAGTGGCCGTGCCGGACACGTCGGCGGTGTGCCCGGCAATCTCCCCGTCGCCCTGGAAGGCATGCATGTCGCCAAGGTAGATGCCGCCACCCGCAACCTTGACCGGGCAGATCAGCACCGCACCCTCGCGAACCGTGTTGACGTCGAGATGACCGTCGGTCTTGTGGGCGGCAAGCTCTTCCCTGGTCAGCGAGAAGACGTGCGGCGCGTCCAGCAGGAACGAGCCGAAATCACCGGCATTGTGCGAATCCGGCATCGCCTTCGAGGGCGTGGTGCCGAGCTGCCCGAGGAAGGGACGCAGCCGTGTGGCGACGGCGACCAGATCAGCCGGGGCAAAGGTCAGGATCGGATGCTGGATCGACGTATCCGGCAGAGCCATCAGCTTCGCCGCGTCCTTCGCCATCTTTTCTGCTTCGCTCCGATCGACAGTGAGACCGACACGGCGCTCGTCATCGAAAGCGATCGTATAGCCATTGGCAAAGGTAAAGGGCGTGGCGTCGGCTCCGCACGCTTCACAGCGGATGGCGGTCGGGCCGATGCCTTCGATGCGCGTCGCCGGCCATTCGGTTCCGCAGCCGGGGCAGACCGCGGCACAGAAGGGATCGCCGTTGAAGCGGCCGGCCATGACCTTGTCGTGACCGGATGCCGTCGCCGCCGACGTGACCACCAACGAGCGGATGCGGATGGCGATGGCATCGCCGATCTCGGCGCCTTCGACGGCCACCGGCCTGGTGACTTCGTGTCCGCCGCGAATGGCGGGGGTGATCATCGGCCCCCAACATCCGGGCGCCGTATTGGCGATGATGACGCCGCCATCGGCGACCGGCCCAAGCATGGCGACCGCCGGGTCAAGAACACCGTTCGTCAGCTCATTGACGAAAACGGTGCGCTGCGCCGACCTTGAATGAGTGGATGATTTTTCAAGCACGCTCGTTCCTCCTTGACCGAAATGGCATCCGAAGCTGGCCGCGATTTGGTCCTTGCGGAGTATCGTGAATGTGTCCGGAAACGGCGTTTTTGTAACGCAGTGTAGCAAGCCGGCAGGGCGCCCCTCGGCACGCGGATGCAGACCCGTTGCAGTGGTGCTGGTGTGACCTTGGACGTCAAGGCCGCCAATTCCAGTGCGGAATCTTGCACCAAGCACCACAGCTCGTCTTGCTGCCAGGTCCGCGCTCTGATTCTGTGTGTTCGGCCATGCAGGCTGATTCTTGCACCTGAGTGTTCAAGCTTCCCACCGCAAAAGCGATGAAGCTTCTGTCCATCACGGCGCCAGGTGCATTCTAGGGAGACATGGCAATGAACACCGCAACCCAGCCAGCAATCTCGGAAATGAGGCCGAAGATAACGGTCATCGGCGTTGGCGGCGGCGGCGGCAATGCCGTCAACAACATGATTGGCGACGGTCTGCAGGGTGCGGAGTTCATCGTTGCCAACACCGATGCCCAGGCCCTCACCATGTCGAAGGCATCGAGGGTGATCCAGTTGGGGGCCCGCATAACCGAAGGCCTGGGCGCCGGGTCCCTGCCCGAGGTCGGCCGCGCCGCGGCCGAGGAATCGATCGACGAGATCATGGATCACCTTGCGGGAACGCATATGTGCTTCGTCACCGCGGGAATGGGCGGCGGAACCGGAACAGGTGCTGCGCCTGTGATCGCCAATGCCGCGCGCTCAGCCGGGATCCTGACCGTCGCGGTCGTCACCAAACCGTTCACCTTCGAGGGCAAGCGCCGGATGCAGTCGGCCCAGGAAGGCATCGAGCGGCTTCGCGAATGCGCCGACACCGTCATCGTCATTCCGAACCAGAACCTGTTCAGGATCGCCGACGCCAAGACGACATTCGCGGACGCCTTCATCATGGCCGATCGCGTGCTTTATTCGGGCGTCGGCTGCATCACCGACCTCATCGTCAAGGAAGGCTTGATCAATCTCGACTTCGCCGATGTCAGGTCGGTGATGCGCGACATGGGTCGCGCCATGATGGGCACGGGCGAAGCCAGCGGCGAAGGCCGCGCCAAGAAAGCTGCCGAGGCAGCCATTGCAAACCCGCTGCTCGACGAGGCGTCGATGATTGGCGCCAGGGGCGTGCTTGTTTCGATCTCAGGCGGCACGGATATGACCCTGTTCGAGGTCGACGAGGCCGCTACCCGTATACGCGAAGAGGTCGACGCTGACGCCGACATCATCGTCGGCGCCATATTCGACCGCGAACTGGCCGGGAAATTCAGGGTTTCGGTGGTCGCCACCGGATTGCGGCATGAAGCGGAGATGCCGCACTGATGGCCAGCCCGGGGCGGCGGACATAGCGCCCTCCCGGTGAGGTCGCAGGCGAACAACGGAACAACAATCCGCCAGACGACAATCCGCCAGACATGGGCGAGATCGCGGGCTGAGCCAATTGCCGACTTGGCAACCATGGCTCAGCACGCTCACGACGCGCCTGAACCCGTCCGGTAGCTTGCTGTCTGGCGGCGCCCGCGATCGGCGCCGCCAGACAAGGTATTCCGAGACTACTGCAATTTCGCCTGCAGCGCGTTGACGTCATCGGTGGTCATTTCACCGTCGGTCGTCACCTTGCCGTCGACGATCTTCCAGAGCCGGAACGGACCGGTAATGTCACCATATTTGTCGAAGCTGACCGGACCGATGACGCCTTCATAGCGGATCGGCTTGCCGTCCTTGATCAGGCCGAGCGCCTTGGCGAATTCGTCCTTGCCGGCAAAGATCGGCGCGCCGGCCGGATCGACCGCCTTGTACATCGCATCCTTGATCTTGGCCGGATCCTCTGAGCCGGCAATGGCAATGGCGAGGCCGACAATGGCGCCGGCATCATAGGAACGGTCGGCCGCCGGGTTGGACGGCTCGATGCCGGAAAACGCCTTGTAGTTCTTGGTGAAATACTCAGTCGACGCCGTCGGGCTGGTGCCCGACGAAGTGCCGTAGGCTTCCTTGAGATAGTCGGCGCCGACGGATTCGATAAAGTCCGGGCTGTTCATGCCGTCATTGAGCAGGAACTTCTGCACGCCGCCCTGCGAAATCCAGGTGCGGGCAACCGTTGCGCCGTCGACCGGCGTGCTGACGAGATAGAGCCCGTCCGGTTCGCCTCCCATCGCCGCCGTCACTTCCGAAGCATAGCTCGACTGCTTTTCATTGTAGGGCGTATCGGAGACGATGGTGCCGCCGAGTGCTTTGTAGGCACGCGAGAACTCCGCCACCATGTTGACGCCGAAGTCGTTGTTGACGTGGATGATCGACAGCTTCTTGAAGCCCTTGTCGATGGCGTATTTGGCGGCGGCCACGCCCTGCAGCGCATCCGACGTGATGGTGCGGAAGAAGATGCCGTTGGTCTTGCCGTCGCGGCCGAGTGCGGTGAGCGTCGGCGAGGACGAAGCCGGCGACACCTGAACAATCTTGGCCGGCCCGGTGACCGAAGTCAGGATCGGGATCGACACCGAGGAGATGATGCCGCCGATGATGACCGGCACCTTCTTGACCTGCACCAGCTGGGTCGCGGCGTCGACAGCGATGTTGCCCTGGCTCTGGCTGTCGCGCGTGTCGGTCACCAGATCGCAGCCGCGCACACCGCCGGCTTCGTTGATGTCGCGGAAGGCCATTTCGACCGACTTGGCCCCGGCCTGACCGTATTCGCCGGCCGGGCCGGTCAGTTCCATGACCAGGCCGACGGTGATCTTGCAGTCCGCCGCGTGTGCAACGCCGGCCATCGTCACGAGAGCCAGTGCGGTGGTGAGTTGAAGTATCGTCTTTTTCATTGCTGTTCCCCTTTTTCTTACTCGAAACTTTGCCTGTTCAGCCTTCCGGCGCCTGCAGCCAGGTCTCATGCAGATGCCGCCATTCGACGCCGTTGGGCGCCGATGAACTGGTGGTGAAGACAGCGCTGGACTGCCGGCGACTGTGCTTGCCGGCGCGCAGTTGCGCCTCGATATAGAAGACGACGATCGTGTTCGCGTCCTGCCAACCCGGCCGGATATCCTCGATCGATATGGCAAAACCGTCATCGCAAGTGGCGCGGCTTTCCCGGACATGATCGACGACCGCGTCGCGTTCGAGGATCTGGCCATTCGGCGCGACCATGGTGAGGCCTTCGCCCATGACGGCCTCGAAGCGGCCGAACTCCACAGCGTCGGCGCGCGCGGCGACAAACCAGTCGACGAAGAAGCGATGCAGGTCGACGATTTCGGCGCTGGCACGCGCAAAAAGGGAGGGCGCGCTCATTTCTTCCCCGCATTGAGGTTGTAATGCATGATCGAGCCGTGGCGGCCATGGCGGTCGCGCTCCAGCGTGTAGACGTCGCCCTCGAGGCCGGTGCCTTGTGCGATGACGGCAGCAATCCGCGCGCGATCGTCGGCATCGAGCGCGACATCCATGATCTTCGCATTGGCCAGCGCATGCGCCTGGTTGCGGGCGCCGACAATGACGGCCGCCACATGCGGCTGTTCGAGCACCCAGGCCGAGGCGATGGTGGCGATGTCGACGCCGTGGCGATCGCCGACGGCTTTCAGGGTCCGGAGCAGGGACTGGAACAGCTCCCAGCCGCCGAAGTCATCGATGATCAGCTTGTATTTGACCAGCGAGCGGTTTTCGAGCGGCATGGCGGGTTCGGCCGCGCCAAGCCATTTGTCGCTGAGGAAGCCGCCGGCCACCGAGCCGTAGCAGAGGAAACTGACACCGTTCTTCGCGGCGAGGTCTGCCAGACTGTTTGCCGGCCGTTGATCGAGCACCGAATATTGCAGCTGCTGGCTGACCAGCGGGATCCCCGCGGCGAGGATTTCGGCGAGACGCGGCGTGTCGAAATTGGTGGTGCCGAGATTGCGCACCTTGCCTTCCAGCCTGAGGTCGTCGAGCCAGCCCATCGCATCGACGTAGCGAGGCTGGTCATAATCCCACCAGTGAAACTGCACGAGATCGATCCGCTCGGTCTTCAGCCGCCGCAGCGACTGGTCGACGATGCCCCTGATGTAATCGCGGCTGATGCTTGCCAGCCGTTCGAGATCGGGCACCAGCTTGGTGTGCACCTTCATCCTGGCCGCGACATCGAGGCCGCGCTCGCTGGCCAGCCGCAGGCGCGCGGCGCCGATGAGTTCCTCAACGCCGGTGTAGATGTCGGCGCAGTCATAGGTCCAGATGCCGGCATCGAAAGTAGCGATCAGGTCGGTCACCGCCTGGCTGCGGTCGATGGCGCCATGACCGCCGGCGAGCTGCCAGCCACCGCGGATGACGCGCGAGATCGTGTAGCCGGGGCTGAGTTCGACGGTCCTGGCGTTCATCGCTTGTCGGTCTCCTTCGGCAGCGGCACGGCCGTGGTTTCGGCATGGCTAAACCGCCGCCTGGCCAGCCTGACGATGCGCAGCCGACTGGCGCAATTGGGGTCGGGACAGGCGATCTCGGCGTCCGATGTCATCCAGTCATTCTTGTGGGTCGGGCGCTGCTTGGCCGCCAGCAGGGGCAGCACGGCCGCGATCGAATAGATCGAAAAGCCCTGCCCTGCCGGCAGCGACAGCATCTCGCCCTTGAGCTCGAAATAGTCGCCCGCCTTGGCGCCGCAATAGACCGGCTTGCCTTCGGGGATGACCGCCTCGACGCGCAGGTCGAACAGTTCGAAACTGTCGTCGGCCATGTCAGGCCTCCACCAGGCTGAAGGTGACGTCGCAGGCGCCGTTGCGGCGGATGACGCCGCAAGCGGCGGCGAACTGATCACGCTCCTCGGCGCGTACCTGCGCCACCACGCTGCCGGCAAGCCAGCCGATCGGAAACAGCAGGCGCGCGCCCTGCCCGTAATAGAGACCGATGTCGAAGATGGCATTGGGATTGCCGCCCCACATGCGTGGCGGCACATAGGACAGCACGATGTCCCCCGGCTGCGGCGTCAGCGTTGCGTTCTCGGCTGGCAAAGGCCTGGCATAGGCTTGGCCCTCGAGATCGGCTGATGGAACCGGGCAGGAGATTTCCGGCCCAGTCCACATCGCATGAATGCCTGGGATGATGCGTGGCTGCGCCAGATACGCCAGCAGGAAGGCTGCGTTTTCAGGCGCCTTTTCGGGCAGCAACAGCGCCGTCACGGAAAGCTTCGAGCGTGGTTCTGTGATGCTGATGGCGGGCTTGGTCATGTCAATCCTTCGCCGATTGAAGTTTGTCGCGCAGGAAGGCGAAAGGGCGGCTGATGTCGGCCACCAGCGCCTCGCGCGCTGCTTGTGCATCCTGTTTGGCGAGAGCTGCTACAATGCTGCGGTGATAGTGGGCGGTATCGACCTCGCCGGCGTCGGAAAAGGCGTAGATGGCAACGCGGATGCAAGGTCCCGACTGCAGCCACAGACTTTCGATCATCGGGATCAGCACGGCCGAGCCGCAGCAGCGGTAAATCTCGAAATGAAAACTCTGGTTGAGCGTCGCTTCGCGGTCGATATCCTTCTTGTGCTTCAGGGCCCGCATCTCGTCCCACTCGCCCAGCATGGCTTCGATCGACGCGATCTGGCGCGGGTTCATGCGGGTGGCGGCAAGCGCGATCGCTTCGCCTTCGATGAGGGAGCGGGCGCGCAGAAGGTCGTCGATGCGCTCCAGCGTTATCGGCGGCACGCGCACAGAGCGGTTGGGCCGCGCCTCCAGCGCCTTTTCCGTGATCAACCGTCCAAGCGCTTCGCGTACCGGCATGGTCGAGGTGACCAGCGCGTCGGCAAGACCGCGAATGGTCAGCACCTGGTTTGGCTCGAACAGGCCGCCGATCAAGGCCCGGCGCAGCTCGGAATAGACACGATCCTGCACGGTCTCGCGGCCGACCGGCGTAAGCTGGGCTGCGATCGTTTCATTGTTTCGCTCGATGGCAGCCTTTTGCATGGCATTCCCGGTCTTGGCCGTTTTCGGCTTGCGGATGAAATTAAAGCCGAATAGCGTGATCAAAGCAAGTGTGATCACAAATCAAAATCAGGAGGCGACAATGATCGTCTTCGGCCAGAGGGTTTGATGAGCGAGGCAGCGGAGCGCCAAGGGCAGGAGACCCGTGCGCCGGTTCTGACGGCAAAGAATGTCGTCAGGCGGTTCGGCGGCCTTGTCGCCGTCAACGACGTCTCGTTTGACGTCAAGGCTGGCGAAATCCTTGGCCTGATCGGTCCGAACGGCGCCGGCAAGACAACTATGTTCGATCTGCTCGCCGGCAGCATCCTGCCTTCCAGCGGAGAGATCTTTCTCAACGGCACCTTGGTCTCGGGCGAAGCCGCGCATCGCCGCATCGGCCGGGGCCTTGGCCGCACCTTCCAGATCCCGCGCCCGCTGCCCAATCTGACGTTGATCGAAAACATCATGCTGGCAGCGCAAGGACAAAGCGGAGAGCGGCTGCTCGCCAATTTCATCACCCCATGGCGCGTCGCAGCCGAAGAGAAAGCGGCCGCGAAGAAGGCGGCCGAGCTGCTTGAGCTCGTCTCGCTGACCCGGCTGGCGCACGAACCGGCGCGCGTGCTTTCCGGCGGCCAGCGCAAGCTGCTCGAACTCGCCCGCGTCATGATGGCCGACCCGGCGATCATCCTGCTCGACGAACCGGCCGCCGGCGTCAACGCCACGCTGCTCGAGGTCATCATCGACCGCATCCGCGACATCAATGCGCGCGGCATCACCTTCCTTTTGATCGAGCACAATATCGACATGGTGACGCGGCTCTGCCACCGCGTGCTGGTCATGGCGAGCGGGCAACTGCTCAGCGAAGGCACGGCGGAAGAGGTAGCCCGTGACCCGCGCGTCATCGAGGCCTATCTCGGAGGCACGGCATGAGCGAAACCGTGCTTGACGTGCGCAACCTTGAAGCCGGCTACGAACCCGGCGTCCCGATCGTGCGCGGCGCCTCGATCACCGTCAGCAGGGGCGAGATCGTCGTCGTGCTCGGTCCCAACGGCGCCGGCAAGTCGAGCTTCATCAAGGCGATCGCCGGCCTCGTCCCGATCACCGGCGGCACGGTGCTTCTGGACGGCAAGGACATTACCGCCGCTCCCGCCCACACCATGGTCCGGCTTGGCCTCGCCTTCGTACCGCAGACGGAGAACATCTTCCCGCTGATGTCGGTCGAGGACAATCTGAAGGTCGCCTGCGGCATCCTCGAGCGGCGCGAAATCCCTGGCCGCATCGAGGAGATGTATGCGGCCTTCCCCGACCTCGTCCGCCAGCGCCGCACCGCCGCCGGCAATCTGTCGGGCGGACAGCGGCAGATGTTGGCGGTAGCAAGGGCGCTGATCGTCCACCCCAAGGTGCTGGTGCTGGACGAACCGTCGGCCGGCCTGTCGCCGAAATTCGTCTCGATGGTGTTCGAGATGCTGGCCGGCATCCGCAAGTCCGGCGTCACCATCCTGCTGGTCGAACAGAACGCCAAGGCAGCGCTTGCCATCGGCGATCGCGCCTATGTGCTGGTCGAAGGCAAGGACCGGCACGAGGGTGTGGCGTCCGAATTGTGGAACGATCCTGTCGTCGCCGAGCTCTATCTTGGTCAACGCCCTTCTCACGCCAGCAAGGGAGGCGCGGCATGAGCCTGCAATTTGTCGTCGATGGGTTGCTGACCGGCTCGATGATCGGCCTTGGCGCGATTGGCGTGACGCTGACCTACTCGATCCTGCGCTTTTCGAATTTTGCCCATGGCGACTTCATGGCCTGGGGCACCTATGCGACGCTCGCCGTGGTCAGTGCCATCGGCGCGATGTTCGGCAAAGTTGCGCCCATTGGTCCGCTGTCTTTCGGCTGGCCGCTGCTGGTTGCGCTGGTCGTCGGCATGGCTTTCACCGCCTTGCTGGCGCTGCTGCTCGACAGGGTGCTGTTTTCACGGCTGCGCTCGCAGGGGCAAGCCATTATCGTGGTGATGGCGAGCTTCGGCGCCTCGATGGCGCTGCGCAGTCTGCTCGAATTCGCCTTCTCCTCGCGCCCGACCTATTTCAGCCGGGCGATCCAGATCGCCATGCCGGTCGGCTTCGGCATCCGCATCACGCCCGACCAGATTGCGCTGCTGCTGCTGACCGCCGTGCTGGTACTCGGCGTGCATCTGTTGATGACGCGCACGCAGACCGGCCGTTCCATGCAGGCGCTGAGCCAGAACGCGGCGCTGGCCCGCATCGTCGGCATCGACGTCGCCTCCGTGGTGCGCGTCACCTGGATCATCGGCGGTGCGCTGGCCTGTGTCGCCGGCGTGATGATCGGCATTCTGGTGCAGATCCGTCCGTTCATGGGCTTCGACATGCTGCTGCCGATGTTTGCCGCCGCCATCCTTGGCGGCATAGGCAGCATTCCAGGCGCCGTGCTCGGCGGCCTGATCATCGGGCTCGCCGAAGCCGGCGCTGTGCAGCTGATCGGCGCAGAATGGCGCGCCGCAATCTCCTTCATCATCCTGATGGCGGTGCTGTCCGTGCGGCCGATCGGCCTGTTTGGTGTGAGGGAACGCTGATGGACCTGCTCGGCTACGGCGCCTTCTTCCTGACCACCGCGCTGATCTTTTCGCTGGTCACGCTGGGGCTCAATTTGCAGTGGGGGCTGACCGGCCTGTTCAATGTCGGCCTCGCCGGCTTCGTTGCCATCGGCGCCTATACATCAGCGCTGCTGACGACCCCGGACGATGCCGTGCGCTTCGGCGGCTTCGGCCTGCCGATGCTCGTCGGCTGGGCAGGCGCCATGGTCGTCGGCGGTATCGCCGCGGCGCTGACCGGCATGGCGACGCTGCGTCTGCGATCCGACTATCTGGCGATCACCACCTTCGGCGTCGCCGTCGTCGTGCAGTTGGTCGCGCTCAACGCGCAAAAACTCACCGGCGGCCCGTTCGGCATCGGTTTCATCCCGCGCCCGTTCGGCAGCCTTGCCGAGACGCCGCTGCTGTTCAACCTGTCGAACCTTGCGGTCGTTTCGGCGGTCACGCTGATCGCCTATCTCGCCCTTGAACATCTGTCGCGCAGTCCCTGGGGCCGCGTGCTGAAGGCGCTGCGCGAGGACGAAAGGGCGGCGATTTCGCTGGGCAAGAGCGCGCGCTTCTACCGCGTCCAGGCCTTTGCCGTCGGCGGCGCCATCATGGCGCTGGCAGGGGCTTTGCAAGCGCATTTCACCGGCTTCATCGCCCCGGACAATTACCTGCCGATCCTGACCTTTCAGGTCTGGGTGATGCTGATCGTCGGTGGTTCGGGCAGCAATGCCGGAGCCATTGCCGGCAGCATACTGGTGTGGGCGATATGGGCGGGGTCGGGCACGCTGACCAGCGTGCTGTTTGCGCCCGAGCAACAGGCACGCGCGGCCTCGCTGCAGATCGTCGCCATCGGCGTCATGCTCTGCCTCATCCTGTTGATCAGGCCAACCGGCCTGTTCGGCGACCGGCCAAGGAGGCCGGAGCCCGGCAAGCAGGCAAAGCCGGCGGCAGGCGAGAGCGGTTCATGAATGCCATGGTCCGGCAGCAAGGGCATGGCGTTTCGCTGTGGCACGCCGTCAGTCGCAATCGCCATGACCGACCTCACCTGCAGAGCGGAATCGATGTCGACTTGGCAATCGTCGGCGCCGGCTTTTCAGGCCTGTCGACGGCGCTGCATGCGGCCGAGAAAGGGCTTTCGGTCGCCGTCCTCGAAGCCGAGTATATTGCCTGGGGTGCGACGGGCCGGAACGCCGGCTTTGTCGTGCCGAATTTCGCCAAGCGCGACCCGAACGACATCATCGCCGAACTCGGGCCAGAGCGCGGCGAGCGGCTGGTCGACTTTGCCGCCCGCAGCGCCGATCTCGTCTTCGGCCTGATCAAGCGGCACGGCATCGAATGCGATGCGCTGCAGAATGGCTGGATCCAGCCCGCGCATTCGCCCGCCGCGCTGGAAAAGACAAGATCGCGCGCCGAGCAATGGGCGACGCGCGGCCGGCCCACCGTCACGCTCGACAGCAAAGCGGTCACGGAGTTCACTGGTATCAACGGCTATGCCGGCGGCTGGATGGACAAATCTGGCGGCGTCCTCAATCCGGTCGAGTATGCACGTGGCCTGGCCGATGCAGCCGAAAAAGCCGGCGCGCGCATCTTCGAGCAGACTCGCGTCGCTTCCATCGACCGCGCTGCCGATGGCTGGACCTTGAAGACCGCATCCGGCGTGGTGCGCGCGGGCAAGGTGCTGGTCGCCACCAACGCCTATGGTGGAGCGCTGAACCCGACATTGGCGCGGACCTATATCCCGCTGACAGTCTTCCAGATCGCCACGGCGCCGTTGCCGCGCGCCATACGAGCGTGCCTGCTGCCCGGCGGCCAGGGCATGGGCGACACCAGGCGCAACCTGTTCACCTGCCGCTTCGACGCCCAGAACCGTCTGATCAGCGGCGGCATGCACATCATTGGCGCCGGCGCCGAGACGCGCGTGCCGCAAACGATCTGGCGACGGCTCGCCGGGCATCTCGATCTGCCCGACTTGCCGGCCATCGCTTACAGCTGGACGGGCGTGGCGGCGGTCGAGCCGGATTTCCTGCCGCGCCTGGTCGACCTCGGACCGGGCCTGATCGCCGGTTTCGCCTGCAATGGCCGCGGCATCGCCATGACCACGGCGATGGGCAAGGTGCTGGCCGACTGGGCAAGCGGAACGGACGCAAGGGACCTGCCGCTTCCTTTCGCTCCACCGTCGCCGATCCCGTTCCACGGCGTCGTCCGCTATGCGCCGAATGTGCTCCTCCCGTGGAGCATCTTGCGCGATCGGATCGCGCGGTCCGATGGGACTGGTTCCAGGATTTGAGCGTCAAGGCCCGTCAGCCCTCCAATCACTCAGGCTTGAGCGCTGACAGGTGAGCCTCCTAGGCTCCCAAAAGCCTCGCACGTTGAGGCTCCGCCGTTCCTCAAATGGGACGGGCTACTATCCAAAGACAAGCTATTTTGTGCGTCGCTTGGCTGACGACTTCTTCTGCGGTGCCGGTGTCTTTCCTAGACCCGATGCTTTCGCAAGTGCAGATCGCGTTACTGAGTAGTTCGGGGCCACCATCGGGTAACTAGCTGGCAGGTCCCATTTGGCGCGATACGCCGCCGGCGTCATTCCATGAGCCGAATTGAGGTGGCGCCTAATCGATTTGAAACTCTTGCCGTCCTCTAGGCAGATGATGTGGTCGGGAAAAACCGAGCGCTTCGGATTGACCGCAGGACTTTGTGGATCTGTCGGAGCTATGAATGTCTTGCTCAGGCCAGCCAGCGATGAATGGACCGACGCGATGAGGTCCGGAAGACCGGTGGCCGGAACAGAGTTTTTGCTTACATATGCCGCGACGATGTCTGCGGCGAGCTCAATGAGCTCGATTGCATGATGTTCTGGGTCGTCAGTCATTTGTCAGTTGCCCTTCCCCAAAAGGAAAGTTCTATTAGAGCATTCTTATATACGCAACATCAAGCTGTTGCCGCAGCCGCGCGTTTGTCCCGGAATGGGCTATTAACCGGGGCTGCATCGATCCCGTTCCGCGTGGCGTAGTAGAAAAGAAAGCCGCCGCCACCCCTGTGGAATTATGACAACAGGCTAAGGCTGGGACCGACTAGAAGGGACCCCTAGGTGTCAGTCTGCATGCGAAACGCGCGCTCCATGAGTAACGCCTTAATTAGTCATCGAAAATTTTAGCAACTCCGCGATCACACCATACCCGCAGTCAACGAGTCCGTTATTCTTTTATAATCGGCGGACCCCAACCCGCCTGGCCGGCGCCAACCCGCCCAAATACCCCAAACCCTGGTGCCGGCCATTTTTTTGCAAAGCATCTCAAGCAGATGACGCCGGCCACAAGCAACTCTCTTAGCGCGGCGAAGAATATTCATCCTCTCGCCCGACGACACGGTTACCGTTCTCTGTCGCAGCCTTCCTGGGCTTGGTCGTTGGCATCGAGCCCGAGTGGCGTCACCGGCTAGCAAATCTGCGCATCCACATCTCGTCTGCGTTGCCACGGCCATGATTGCCATCTTGACCGTATTAGCGGCCGGATACCTCGTTCGCATAGCATGAACTGCCCGATGAGCGGCATCGATGTCCTCTCCTCGGCCATAGGGATGATGCGGGACGACTGAGGGTGCCGGGGACAGCAGGGGTGACCGGGTGCTAAGTCGTCCACAGTGACTGACAAGCCTTTGCGCGAAA
>UCIA01000004.1 GCA_900472295.1 Hyphomicrobiales bacterium
ATTGCCGCCCAGAAGCGAACGCTGCGGCCAAAAGGCATGCCAAGGATCTGACCGTCACGATGGGACGGAATGTCCACTTGGGCACAAGTTGACTTAGCTCCACATCTGCTACAGTCGAACATAGCGCCCCTATGGCTCCTTCGCGCCAGGGCCGGTCTTGAGCTCACATTGACGCTTGAGCTTCACAACAACTTGAGCTTCACAACAAAACGCGTCGTCACCTCGGGCGCAACAGCTGCTGCGCGATAAGCCAAGCTTGTTCGACATGATGTCTAGCGGCGGCCTCAGCTTTATCAGGGTCGCGCAACTTGATGGCGTCCATGATTTCGGTCATTTCGGCGATCGCCGGCTCGCGGCGGTTGTCCGAGGCAATGGTCATCGAACGCAGCTGGTTGATGCGGACATTCAGCCCGGTGACGATTTCCCAGGCAATACGCTTGTCGGCCGCTTCGAACAGCGCCTCGTAGAATTTGGTCGTCATCCGCATCACCGCGACCGGCACGCCCGAGGCCCAGGCTTCGAACAGGTTGGTCAAAGCGCCATCGAGCAAGGCAATCTGCTCGCTCGTGGCCGACATGGCGCAAGCTCGCGCCGCGATGCCCTCCAGCAGCGCTCTCAATTCATAGATCTCATCGGTGCGGCCGAGATCGGGCTTGGCCACGGCCGGTCCATGGCCCGGTATCATCTGCACCAGGCCTTCGGCCTCCAATTGCCGCAAAACCTCGCGCACGACCGAACGGCTGACCCCGAGCTGATCACAAAGCGGCCGCTCGACCAGTCTCTCGCCGGGTTGGAAGTGGAAATCCATGATCGCCTCGCGCATGCGCTCCAGCGCCAGCGTCCGCAACGTCTTGGCGGAGCGGTCGATCCGCAGCGCATCGTCTGACATTTTTTCTCTGCCTCCCTGGTACAGCCACAAAACAGATTCCATGGCCAATTGACAAGGTTCTTGGTGCTCCATAGCATGGTATACCATAAGACGCGATAGACATGACAGCGCTGAACCGCGCTATCCGATCGAGGATTTTGATGAAACCGGCCATTCGAAAGATCGTCACCTACATCGAGAACACGCTGATCGAAGGCAGCAAGGCAGCACCCCGGCCGCTGCGGCTGATCGGCGTCGCGGCGGTGCTGACCAACCCCTGGGCTGGCCGTGGTTTCACCGAGGACCTTTCTCCCGAGATCCGCGCCATCGCCCCCATCCTCGGCGAACTGCTGACCCGCGAGATCATCGCCGTCGCCGGCTCGGGCGAGGCGATCGAAGGCTATGGCAAGGCCGCCATCTGCGGCACCTCGGGCGAGATCGAGCACGCGTCGGCGCTGATCCACACGCTGCATTTCGGCAATCACTATCGCCGCGCTGTCGGCGCCAAGACCTATCTCGCCTTCACCAATCTGCGCGGCGGGCCGAACACCCCGATCATGATCCCGCTGATGGACAAGAATGACGAAGGCCGGCGCTCCCATTATCTGACCGTGCATTTCCAGATCGGCGATGCGCCGGCGCCCGACGAACTGGTGGTGGCGCTTGGCGCCTCCATCGGCGGGCGCCCGCACCACCGCATCGGCGACCGCTATCAGGATCTCAAGGAGATCGGTGACCTGCATGGCTGACGCCGCCGCCGCTCAATGGGTCAGGGACAAGGCTCCGGACGGCTCCGGCTTCATCCGTGCCGGTTCCGGCACGCCGGTCCTGCTCATTCACGGCGTCGGCATGAATGCCGCGATCTGGCAGCCGCAGATCGCGTTGATGAAAGACCGCCACGATCTGATCGCTATCGATATGCTCGGCCACGGCAATTCACCCTTGCCGCCCGAAAATGCCCAACTGTCCGACTTTGCCGATCAGGCGCTTCGCCTGCTTGACCATCTCGGCCTCACCTCGGTTTCGATCGTCGGCCATTCCATGGGGGCGTTGGTGGCCCTCGAAATCGCCCTGTGTGCATCTTCTCGGGTTCGCTCCGTCATCTGTCTCAACGGCGTGTTCCGTCGCCCTGAGGCACTGGCGCAGGCTGTGCGTGAGCGGGCGGCAGCGCTCGGCTCTCACGGCGATCCTTCAGCCATCGCGGCAACGCTTGCGCGTTGGTTCGGCGACCCGCTGCCGGCTAGTCTGGCAGGTGCTGCCGAAACCGCCCGCGCTGCGCTTGAAGACGTCAGCGCCGAGGGGTACGCGCGGACCTATCGCCTGTTTGCCCGGGCCGATACCCAGCATGTCGATCGCCTGGCCGAGCTTGCCGCGCCGGCGCTGTTCGTAACCGGATCGGAAGACAGGAATTCGACGCCCGCCATGTCGGCGGCGATGGCGCGGATTGCACCGCGCGGCGAATGTCTCGTTCTGCGCGGTGAAAGACACATGATGACAATCGCTTCGCCCGAAAAGGTGACCCAACACATAATGGCTTTTCTCGATGCTGGGAAAGACGCCGTCGCCAGGCCGGAGATGGCGCCGGCATTTAACGCCGGCGAGTTCAGGCGGGCGCTCGGCTCGTTTCTGACCGGCGTCACCATCGTCACCACGGTCAGTGCGGAAGGCGAGCCGCGCGGCTTCACCGCCAACTCCTTCACCTCTGTTTCGCTTGAGCCGCCGCTCGTCCTTGTCTGCATCGCCAAGAAAGCGCTCGGGCACAGCGCGTTTTCGACCTCAAGGGGTTTCGCCATCAACATCCTGTCGGAGAACCAGAAGGCCGAGTCCGGCATTTTCGCCTCGAAGGCCGCGGACAAGTTCGCTGCCGTTGCCTGGCAATCCGGGCAATCCGGCAATCCGCTGATCGAAGGTTCCGTCGCTGTGTTCGATTGCGCTATGGAGCAAGTGGTCGACGCCGGCGATCACTCGATCCTGATCGGCCGCGTGCGCGATTTCACCCACAATGGTGCGCAACCGCTCGGCTATTCCCGCGGCACCTATGTCACGCCGGGCCTCAGCCAGGAGGCGCTGGCGGCAGCACCTCATGGGACCGAAGTCGGCGCCATTCTCGAAAATGAAGGCCGAGTGCTGTTCTTCGAAACACCGGACGGTTTCCACGAATTGCCGGCGGGGCGCGGGCTGGGCTCGCCCAGGGATGCCCGCAGCCTCAAGGGATGCCTCGCCGCCAAGGCTGTCGACGCGCAGCTCGGCTTCCTGTTTGCGGTGTGGGACGACGCGGCCGATCCGTCGCACTCGCACGTCTACTACCGGGGAACGGTGACCGCCCCCTCCTCCGGCGATCGCCAGAGCCGGCTTGTCGACATCGACCATATCGCCGATCTCAGGATCGCCGATCCGGCGGTTCGTTCCATGCTGACCCGCTATATCCGTGAACGCACGGAAGATGCGTTCGGCGTCTATGTCGGCAACGAGGTCGAAGGCGAGGTCCGGCCGCTCGGCAGGGCCGCGTCTTCCCAAACTCTTACTGGTCGCAGGTGAAGCCGATGAAGTTTTCGCTGTTCGTCCATATGGAGCGCTCGGATCTGACGAAGCCGCATTCCGAGCTTGTTGCCGAGCTGGAGGATCTGGTTCTGCAGGCCGAGGCGGCGGGCTTCGAGACGGCCTGGATCGGCGAGCATCACGGGATGGAATTCACCATCTCGCCCAACCCGTTCATCAACATCGCCTATCTCGGCGCAAAGACGACGCGCATCCGGCTCGGCACCGGTACGATCGTGGCTCCATTCTGGCACCCGATCAAGCTTGCCGGCGAAGCGGCGATGGCCGACGTGATCACCGGCGGCCGGCTCGACATCGGCATTGCGCGCGGCGCCTACAGCTATGAGTACCAACGGCTTTTCCCCGGGCTCGAAGCCTGGGGCGCGGGTCAGCGCATGCGCGAGATGGTGCCGGCGATCCGCGGCTTGTGGGATGGCGATTTCGAACTCTCCGGCGAGTTCTGGTCTTTCCCGTCGACCACCTCGTCGCCCAAGCCGCTGCAAAAACCTTATCCGCCGATCTGGGTGGCCGCGCGTGATCCGAACTCGCACGATTTCGCGGTCGCGAACAAATGCAACGTCCAGGTGACGCCGCTCGCTTCCGGCGATGGCGAAGTGGCCAGCCTGATGGAGCGCTTCAACACGGCCTGTGCTGCGCACCCGCAGATACCACGGCCGGAAATCATGCTCCTGATGCACACATTCGTGGCCGAGGACGCGGCCGACGCCGATCGCCTGACGCAGGATCTGTCGCAATTCTACTGCCAGTTCGGCGCCTGGTTCCAAAACAAGAAGCCGGTGCGCCAAGGCGTGCTGGAGACGCTGACCGAGGCCGAAATCGCGGCCATGCCGCAATATGCGCCCGACAAGATCCGGCAGAACCTCGTCATCGGCGAGGCCGACGAAGTGATCGCCAGGCTCAAGGCCTATGAGGCGCTCGGCTACGACCAATATTCGATCTGGATCGACAGCGGCATTTCGCATCAGCGCAAGAAGAAATCGCTGCAGCTGTTCATCGACAAAGTGATGCCGGCATTCCAGGGACCGCGCGCGTGACGAGCACCGGCGAATTCAGGAACTACATCGACGGCCAGTTCGTGGAGGCCGCCGCAACCTTCGACAGCATCGACCCATCGACTGGCGCGGCATGGGCAAAAATGCCCGCCGCATCAGAGGATGACGTCGACCGCGCAGTCGAGGCCGCTCATCGGGCGCTGCGCTCCGGCCCATGGGCAGCGATGACCGCAACGGCGCGCGGCAAGCTTTTGGTGCGGCTCGGCGATCTCGTCGTCGCCAATGCCGATCGGCTGGCTGAACTGGAGACACGCGACACCGGCAAGATCATCCGCGAGACCCGCGCCCAGATCGCCTATGTCGGCGACTACTACCGCTACTATGGCGGGCTGGCCGACAAGCACGAAGGCTCGTTCGTTCCCATCGACAAGGCTGATATGGAAGTGACGATCCGGCCGGAGCCGATAGGCGTCGTCGCCGCTGTCGTGCCATGGAATTCGCAGCTTTTCCTGTCGGCCGTCAAACTCGGGCCGGCGCTTGCCGCCGGCTGTACCGTTGTCCTCAAGGCTTCCGAGGATGGCCCTGCCCCGCTGCTTGCCTTCGCCGAACTCGTCCACGAAGCCGGATTTCCCGCCGGCACGGTGAACATCCTGACCGGCTTCGGCCATGATTGCGGCCACCGCCTGACCAGCCATCCGCTGGTCGCCCGCGTCGCCTTCACCGGCGGCCCGGCGACCGCACGGCAGATCGTCAGGAACACGGCGGAAAATCTCGCCTACACCACGCTCGAGCTCGGCGGCAAAAGCCCGGTGGTGGTGTTTGCCGATGCCGATCTGGACAGTGCCGCCAACGCGGTGGTCGCCGGCATCTTTGCCGCCTCCGGCCAGAGCTGCGTCGCCGGCTCACGGCTGCTGGTCGAGCGTTCGGTAAAGGACGAGTTTCTCGCCCGGCTCAAACAAAAAGCGGAAGCCATCAGAATTGGCGATCCTCAAGATACCGAAACCGAAATGGGCCCGCTCGCCACGTCGCGCCAGCGCGAATGGATCGAAAAGACCGTCGCCGAAAGCCTCGCCGCCGGCGGCCGGTTGGTCACCGGTGGCAAACGTCCCGAGGGCAAGGCGGACGGCTTCTACTATGCGCCGACGATCATCGAGGCGCCCGATCAGAGCCTGGCTTGCGTGCGCGAAGAGCTTTTCGGCCCGGTGCTGAGCGCGCTCGCCTTCGACACAGAGGCGCAAGCGCTGTCGCTTGCCAACGATACGAAGTTCGGCCTGGCATCCGGCGTTTTCACCACCAATCTCGCCAAGGCGCACCGCATGGCGCGCGGCATCCGTGCCGGCGTGGTCTGGATCAACACCTACCGCGCTGTCTCGCCGCTGGTGCCGTTTGGCGGCTACGGCCAGTCCGGTCTAGGCCGCGAAGGCGGCATGGACGCGATCCGCGACTACACGCGCTCGAAATCGGTCTGGATACGCACCTCGGACGACCCAATTCCCGATCCTTTTGTCATGCGGTAGCCGCCGCCGGCCGGGGATTCGCGATCAAGGCGAAAACGCCGATCGCGAACAACCAACAACGAAAACAAACAGAGGAGAACGACATGAAATTGATTTTCACCGGCATCCTTGCCGCACTTCTGGCAACGACGGCCGCCAAGGCCGAGGAGATGGTCTTCACCAGCTGGGGCGGGACGACCCAGGAAGCGCAGACCAAATCTTGGGCCGAGCCCTTCACCGCCGCATCCGGCATCAAGGTCCTGCAGGACGGTCCGACCGACTACGGCAAGCTGAAGGCCATGGTCGACGCCGGCGCCGTCAACTGGGATGTCGTCGACGTCGAGATGGATTTCGCCATCAAGGCGGCCAAGGACGGCCTGCTGGAGCCGATCGACTTCAAGGCGGTGCCGAAGGCCGACCTCGATCCGCGTTTCACCACCGATCATGCCGTCGGCAGCTTCTATTATTCCTTCGTGCTCGCCTGGAACAAGGGCGCGGTGTCGGGCGAACCTGCCGGCTGGGCCGACATGTTCGACACCAAGAAATTCCCAGGCAAGCGCACCTTCTACAAATGGTCGGCGCCCGGCGTCATCGAGATCGCGCTGCTGGCCGACGGCGTTCCCGCCGACAAGCTCTATCCGCTCGATCTCGACCGCGCCTTCAAGAAGCTCGACACCATCAAGTCCGACATCGTCTGGTGGAGCGGCGGCGCGGAGTCGCAGCAGTTGATCGCTTCCGGCGAAGCGGCGTTCGGCCAGCTGTGGAACGGCCGCGTCTTCGCGCTGGAGAAGGATGGCGCGGATGTCGGCGTTTCCTGGGCCCAGAACCTGACGGCGGCCGACGTCCTGGTGGTACCGAAGGGCGCCAAGAACAAGGATGCGGCGATGAAGTTCCTGGCGGCGGCAAGCAGCCCGGTTGGCCAGGCGAAGTTTGCCGAAGCCAGCGGCTATGCGCCTGTTAACACCAAGGCCAAGGCTGAAATGGCGGCCGATGTCGTGAAGTCGCTGCCGGACGCCCATGTCGACGGACAGATCAATCTCGACATGAACTATTGGGCTGAGAACCGCGACGCCATCGCCACGCGCTGGTACGCTTGGCAGGCGAAGTAACGCTGCAACAGAACGGAACGAGGCGGCGCAAGCTGTCTCGTTCCACAAACAGGCTCCCGTCATGTCGGTCGAAACGCGTCAGAGCTTTGGAATCGTCAGGATGCCGGCAGGCTTCGGTGGCCTGTTGCCGGCGCTGATCCTGATTGCGCTGTTCTTCGTCATCCCGGTGCTGGCCCTGCTGCTGCGCAGCGTCACCGAGCCCGCCCCCGGCCTGCAGAACTACGCGACGCTGCTGTATGACGGCACCTATGCCAGGGTGTTCTTCAACACCTTCCTGGTCGCAGCGGTGGTCACGGCAGTCACTGTACTCGTCGCCTTTCCAGTCGCCTGGATGCTGGCGATCATGCCGTCGGCGCTGGCCTCGATCGTCTTCGGCGTCATCATCCTGTCAATGTGGACCAATCTGCTCACCCGTACCTATGCCTGGATGGTGCTGCTGCAGCGCACCGGCGTCATCAATCGGACGCTGATCGCCCTCGGCATCGTCGACCAGCCGCTGCCGCTCATCAACAATCTCACCGGCGTCACCATCGGTATGGTCTACATCATGCTGCCCTTCATGATCCTGCCGCTGGTCGGCACCTTGCGGGCGATAGATCCGATGACGCTGCGTGCCGCGGCGCTGTGCGGCGCCAGCCCCTTCCAGGCTTTCCGCCGCATCCTGCTGCCGCTGTCGCTGCCCGGCATCGCCGCCGGCGGCCTGATGGTCTTCGTCATGTCGCTCGGCTACTTCGTCACGCCGGCACTGCTCGGCGGCACGTCGAACATGATGCTGGCCGAAATGATCGCGCAGATGATCCAGTCGCTGCTCAACTGGGGGCTTGGGAGTGCGGCCGCCTTCATCCTGCTTGTCGTCACCATCGCGCTCTATGCGCTGCAGCTGCGCCTTGTCGGCCCCAGGCGCATGAGCGGAGGCAACTGAAATGCTGCTCGACTATGACCGCATGGGATGGCTGAAAATTGCGCTGCTCGGCTTCACCGCGCTCGTCGCCGCCTTCCTCCTGTTGCCGGTGGTCTTTATCGTTCTCCTGTCGTTCGGATCGTCGCGCTGGCTGGCCTTTCCGCCACCCGGCTGGACACTCAAATGGTACCAGGAACTGTTTGCCGATCCGTCCTGGTTGGAGGCGGCGCTGACCAGCGCCCGCATCGCCACGATGTCGGCGATCCTTGCCGTGGTGATCGGCCTGCTTGCCTCGTTTGCGCTGGTTCGCGGCCAGTTTCGCGGCCGTGAAATCCTTCGCGGTCTGCTGCTGACGCCGATGGTGTTGCCGGTGGTGGTGTTCGCCATAGCCATCTACGCGTTCTTCCTGCGCATGGGTCTCGGCGGTACGACGATCGGCTTCGTCATCGCCCACACCGTGCTTGCCCTGCCCTTCGCGATCATCCCGATCGCCACGGCGCTCGAAGGCTTCGACAAGTCGATCGAGGATGCCGCGATCGTCTGCGGCGCCAGCCCGCTCGAGGCAAAGCTCAGGATCACCTTGCCGTCGATCCGGATCGGCATCTTTTCCGCCGCCATCTTTGCCTTCCTCGCCTCCTGGGATGAAGTCGTCGTGGCGATCTTCATGGCCAGCCCGACCTTGCAGACCTTGCCGGTCAAGATCTGGGGCAGCCTGCGCTCGGATCTGAGCCCGGTCATCGCCGCCGCGTCCAGCTTGCTCGTCGGTCTGACGCTTGCCCTGATGGTAGTGACGGCACTCTTGCGCCGAAAGTTCCAGAGATGACCCAGCCCTTCCTTTCCATACGCAATCTGCGCAAGGCGTTCGGCGCGATCACCGCGGTGCATGACGTCACGCTGGACATTCCAAAGGGTCAGTTCCTGACCTTTCTCGGGCCGTCGGGCTCGGGAAAGTCAACGACGCTCTATGCCATCGCCGGCTTCCAGGATCCGAGCTCGGGCGATGTCCAGCTGGAAGGCAAATCCTTGCTGGCGATACCCTCGCACAAGCGCAAGATCGGCATGGTCTTCCAGCGCTACACGCTGTTTCCGCATCTGACTGTCGCCGAAAACATTGCCTTTCCGCTTCGGGTCCGGCGCCGGCCGGAAGCCGAGGTGAAGAAGAAGGTCGGAGACATGCTGGCCCTGGTGCGGCTGGAAAGCTTTGCAGCGAGACTGCCTGGCGCGCTGTCAGGCGGCCAGCAGCAGCGCGTCGCGCTGGCCCGGGCGCTGGCCTACGATCCGCCGATCCTTTTGATGGACGAGCCGCTGTCGGCGCTAGACAAGAAACTGCGCGAGGAGATCCAGGCCGAGATCCGCCGCATCCACCGCGAGACCGGCGTTACCATCCTCTATGTCACGCATGACCAGGAGGAAGCGCTGCACCTCTCGGATCGGATCGCCCTCTTCAGGGACGGCCGTATCGAGCAGATCGGCACCGGCGAGGACCTTTATCTTCGGCCAGCGACCGATTTCGTCGCCGGCTTCATCGGCAATTCGAATTTTTTGGCTGCCGAACATCTGGAAACCGTCGGCGGCGCCGCCACCGTCCGCCTTGCCGACGGCTCTCTGGTCTCGGGTGTCAACGCGAATGGCAGCCTCGCACCGGGGCAAAAAACCAGATTGATGATCAGACCCGAGGCCCTTCGTCTGGACAGGGGACCGAAAACTGTGGAGCTGGTCGTAGATATTATCGACGTTGCCTTCTATGGCGAACGGCGGCGCATCGTTGCGCGTACCAGCACTGGACAGGAGATCGACATCAGGCCGACATTCTCCGCCACAGCTTCGCATGATGTGGCGCCGAGCCAACGTCAGGTCTTTTTCGACCCGAGCGCAGCGTTCCTGTTTCCCGCCTGACTCACCACACCGGATGGACGTCAGCCAGCAGTTCGACGAGTTGCCGCTGGCTGGGGCAAGACGGCGGACGGCAAGGTTGCGCTGGCCTGCGTGTCGCCCACTATTGCAGATCATAGACCTACCGCCGGGCGTCCGGGGATCGTCCAGAACATCGTCGTTATCGTCGTGCTTGCGCTGGCCGGACGCCAAGCCCTGACACGGCGAACGCCGCCCGAACCGCCAGCCGAAGATGCCAATCCCGACATGCAGCCAGGCAGCCTGCAGGCACGACGCGGCAATGAAGGCTCTGGTCAAACTCAGACGTTGTGGTAGAGTGATCATACCAGTCAATCACATGACGATAGGCACGGCCATCGTTGAAAATCGGGAGCAAGCATAGATGACGACGATTGCGCTGTTCGGAGCCGGCGGGAAAATGGGCTACCGCCTGTCGACCAATTTTCGTGGCTCGCCGTATACGATACGCCATGTCGAGGTCAGCGATGCCGGCCGCGAGCGGCTGAAATCGGGGCTGGGCTTCGATGCCGTCAGCGCCGATGAAGCGCTCAACGGCGCCGATGTGGTGATTCTGGCTGTACCCGATACGCACATCGGCAAGGTGGCGGCCAGCATCGAGAGCAAGCTTGCATCGGGCACGATGGTCGTCGTGCTCGACGCTGCCGCACCGTTCGCCGGCCATTTGCCGAAGCGGCCGGACCTGACCTATTTCGTCACCCATCCCTGCCATCCGCCGATCTTCAACGACGAGACCGACATGGCGGCCAAAAAGGACTATTTCGGCGGCGTCAAGGCCAAGCAGCATATGGTCAGCGCGCTGATGCAGGGACCGGAAGAGGACTACGCCAAGGGCGAGGCAATCGCCAAGATCATCTGGGCGCCGGTCATGCGCTCGCACCGCGTCAGCGTCGAGCAGATGGCGCTGCTCGAGCCCGGCCTTTCGGAAACCGTATGCGCCTCACTGCTCGTCGTCATGAAGGAAGCCGTCGACGAGGTCGTGGCGCGCGGCGTCGACAGGCAAGCTGCGCTCGATTTCCTGCTTGGCCACATGAACGTGCTTGGCGCCGTCATCTTCGGCGAAACCAAGGGTGTGTTCTCCGACGCCTGCAACAAGGCGATCGAATTCGGCAAGCCGGTGCTGATGCGCGATGATTGGAAGCGAGTGTTCGAGCCGGAAGAGATCGCCGCGAGCATTCAGCGCATCACCTGAGAGGTGAGCGATCTTCCTTTCTCCTTGTGGGAGAAGGGAGATCGCCGGCCGCTCATCAGGTACACATCATCTGAATTTGTGATTGACTCATCATACCAGTTGGCTTAGCTGTTCATGGCTTGGATCGATCAGGTTTCGCAGGGAGTTCGAAGCCGGGTACGAGTGGAGGACGGCCGGGGGAGCAACGATCCGTCAGGGGAAGCCGGCAAACGGTTTTTGAATCTGAACCGATCAGCGGCCCGCGCTGCGTGACGAATTCGAGTGCAGACATTGGCCTTGGTTGATCAAGGCAATTTTTCAAACGGGAGGACATCATGAAACTCACACGCAGAATGACACTTGCGGCTTTCGCCGGCATGCTGGCGCTTGGAACGGCGGCGCCCGCCTATGCGGCGGACCTCATTGCAATCATCACGCCCTCGCACGACAATCCGTTCTTCAAGGCGGAAGCCGTCGGCGCCGAAGCCAAGGCCAAGGAACTCGGCTATGAGGCGCTGGTGCTCGTCCATGATGACGATGCCAACAAGCAGTCCGAGCTGATCGACACCGCGATCGGTCGCGGCGCCAAGGCGATCATCCTCGACAATGCCGGCGCCGACGCCACCGTTGCAGCCGTGCAGAAGGCCAAGGACGCGGGCGTGCCTTCGTTCCTGATCGATCGCGAGATCAACGCTAACGGCGTTGCCGTGGCGCAGATCGTCTCCAACAACTACCAGGGCGCCCAGCTCGGCGCGCAGGAATTCGTCAAGCTGATGGGCGAGAAGGGCAATTTCGTCGAGCTGGTCGGCAAGGAATCCGACACCAATGCCGGCATCCGCTCCAAGGGCTATCACGACGTCATCGACGATTATCCGGACCTGAAGATGGTCGCCCAGCAATCGGCCAACTGGAGCCAGACCGAGGCCTACGCCAAGATGGAATCGATCCTGCAGGCCAACCCCGACATCAAGGGCGTCATCTCCGGCAACGACACGATGGCGATGGGCGCCTATGCGGCGCTGGTTGCGGCAAACCGCAAGGACGTCATCGTCGTCGGCTTCGACGGATCGAACGACGTGCGCGATTCGATCACCGCGGGCGGCATCAAGGCGACCGTACTGCAGCCGGCCTATGCGCAGGCGCAGATGGCGGTCGAGCAGGCCAACGACTTCATCAAGAACAAGAAGTCGCCCGAGAAGGAAAAGCAGCTGATGGATTGCGTTCTGATCAATGGCGACAATGCTGCCAAGCTGGAAACGTTTGCTCTGACCAACTGAGCCGCGTGACATGAATAGCGAGGGGCGACCCATGGGTCGCCCCTCG
Source organism: Hyphomicrobiales bacterium (assembly GCA_900472295.1). Classification (GTDB taxonomy): domain Bacteria; phylum Pseudomonadota; class Alphaproteobacteria; order Rhizobiales; family Rhizobiaceae; genus Mesorhizobium. Next base: position 12,331 of record UCIA01000004.1, read on the forward strand.
CCGCCATTTTCCGTGGGTGCCGACCGCCATGCTGAACAACAGGCCGCCATGCTGAACATCAAGCCGACCTGGCCGATCCTTGTCGTTGCAGTCTGCATCAGCCTGACCGCCTGCAAGATTCTGCCGACGCCTTCAGGAGACGGCGGCAACAGCGCCGCGTTCAACCCGGACAAGATGGTTGAGGATATCTGGGCGGCGAAGGTCGTGCCCTATCTCCAGCGGAAAGCCGGACCGTTTGCCGAGGTTCACGCTCTGGCGAAAACCGATCCCGCTTCCGCCGGCGCCAAATATGGCAATCCAAACAAGCAGGCGAACTCGCCGTGGACCTTCGCGGTGCGCGTCGAGGGCAAGATCATCGCCGCCAATACGGGGTCGCGCGCGGCGACGATGGATATCGATGTCGATGGCGACGGCAAGGCGGATGCGCGGGTGCAGATCGGACCGGCGATGCGGGGAACCGCGTTGCGCGACAGCCTCGATTTCATCCAATTCAACGATTTTACCAATCAGATCGACTTCGCCCAGTTCGGCAAGGCGTTCAACGCCTACGCCAACAAGACCGTGCTTTCCAAGCTGCCGCGCGACGCGCTGGAGGGCCGGACCGCAAAGGTTCTCGGCGCCTATACGCTCGAAAGCGGCCAGGACCTGCCGCTGGTGACGCCGGCGGAGGCAGAAATCGGGCCAAAGCCATGAGTGCCGCCGCCGCTCACGATGTCATCTTGAAGCTGGAGGACGTCTCCAAGGTCTATTCCGGCACCGTCGCGGTCAAGCGCGCGAATTTCGAGGTGCGCAAGGGTGCGGTGAATGTGCTGGTCGGCGAAAACGGCGCCGGCAAGTCGACACTGATGAAGATTATCGCCGGCGTCGAACAGCCGACGCTCGGCCGGATCCTTCTGGACGGGGAGGAAGTCTCCTTCTCGTCGTCCGGCGATGCAGTGAACCGCGGCATCGGCATGGTGTTCCAGGAGTTGAACCTGTTCGGTAATATGACGGTGGCCGAAAACATCTTCGCTACCCGCGAGATCACCAACCGGTTCCGCAAGATCGACCGCAAGGAGCAGGAGCGCCGTGCGGCGCAATTTCTCGAACGCCTGCAAGCCGGGATAAGGCCCGACATGCTGGTCGAGGATCTGCGCATCGGCCAGCAGCAGCTGGTCGAAATCGCCAAGGCGGTTTCGCTCGATGCACGCATCCTGATCATGGACGAGCCGACCTCGGCGCTGAGTGCGGCGGAAGTCGAGATCCTGTTCAAGGTGATCGCCGACCTCAAGGCGCGCGGCGTGGCCATCGTCTACATCTCGCATAGGCTGGAAGAGCTGATCCGCATCGGCGACTACATCACCGTGCTGCGCGATGGACACATCACCGGCCAGGAAGAGATGAAGAACGTCGACACGCGCTGGATCGTGCGGCAGATGATCGGCTCCGACGCCAAGGATTTCGCCAAGGCCGACGGCCATGTTCCGGGCGAAGAAATATTCCGCGCCGAGGACATATGCCTGCCGCGCGTGACCGGCGGAATGGCGGTCGACCATGTGTCGCTGTCGCTGCGCGCCGGCGAAATCCTCGGCATATACGGGCTGATGGGCGCCGGGCGCAGCGAGCTGTTCGACTGCATCATGGGCCGCCATGGCCAGGCCACCGGAGCGATCTTCATCGCCGGCAAGAAGGTCAAGGAGCGCGACACGACGCGGCGCATCCGGCGCGGACTGGCGCTGATCCCCGAAGACCGCCAGCGCGAAGGGCTGGTGTCGATCCTCTCGGTCGCCAGCAACCTGACGCTGGCCAGCCTGTCGCGCTTTGTCCGCCTGTTTCATATTCGCGGCGGCCCCGAAAGACAGGCGGTGACGCAGATGGTGCGGGAACTGGCGATCAAGGTTGCCGACCCGGCGCAAGAGGTCTCGTCGCTGTCTGGTGGCAACCAGCAAAAGGTGGTGATCGGCAAGGCGCTGCTCACCGGGCCGAAAGTGTTGCTGATGGACGAGCCCAGCCGCGGCATCGATGTCGGCGCCAAGGCCGACGTCTTCCGCACCATGCGCAAACTGTCGCGTGACGGACTGGGCATTCTCTTCGCCACCTCCGATCTCGACGAGGTGTTGGCGCTGTCCGACCGCATTGCGGTGATGAGCAACGGAAAACTGACTGGCATGTTCGACCGCGCCGAGGCGACGGAGGCGGCACTTGTCGCCGCCTCGGCACTTGGCCACGGACCGGCCCCGCACACGGAGAGCCCATGACTCATATCCCGGCCAAGGCGGCTTCTTCCTCCGTCTCGAGCGGCTCGCTGCTGCTGACGCTGATGAAGGCCAGAACCTTCATCGCGCTGATCGCCGTCTTGATCTTCTTTTCGATCGCGGCGCCGAATTTCCTGTCGACCGCCAATCTGATCCTGATGTCGAAGCATGTGGCGCTGAACGCCTTCCTCGCCATGGGCATGACCTTCGTCATCATCACCGGCGGCATCGACCTGTCGGTCGGCTCGATCGTCGGACTGTGCGGCATGGTGGCCGGCTATCTCGTGCTCAACGGCATCGACCTGCAATTCGGTTACACCATCTATTTCAACGTCGTCGAGATCGCGCTGATCACGCTCGCCGTCGGCATCCTGATCGGCGCCGTCAACGGATTGCTGATCACCAGGCTGAACGTCGCGCCGTTCATCGCCACGCTTGGCGTGCTCTATGTCGCACGCGGCCTGGCGCTGCTGTCGTCCGATGGCCGCACCTTCCCCAACCTGGTCGGCAAGCCGGAGCTCGGCACCACCGGCTTTGGCTTCCTCGGCGCCGGGCGGCTGCTCGGCCTGCCCGTAGCGATCTGGATCCTGATCGTCGTTGCGCTGGCAGCGGCCTATCTCGCCAAATACACCCCGCTCGGCCGCCACATCTTCGCCGTCGGCGGCAATGAACGGGCGTCGCGAATTTCCGGCGTCCGTGTCAACATGGTGAAAATGTTCGTCTACATGTTCTCCGGTTTCTGCGCGGCAATCGTCGGCCTGATCATCTCGTCCGAACTGATGGCCTCGCATCCGGCGACTGGCGAGAGCTTCGAATTGAACGCCATCGCGGCGGCCGTTCTTGGCGGCACCTCGATGTCGGGCGGGCGCGGCACGATCGGCGGCACCATTGTCGGCGCTTTCGTCATCGGTATTCTTTCGGACGGGCTGGTGATGATGGGGGTGAGTTCGTTCTGGCAGATGGTGATCAAGGGCCTCGTCATCATCGTCGCCGTCGTCGTCGACCAGGCGCAGCGCCGGCTGCAGAGCCGGGTGACGCTGATGCAGATGGCAAAGGCAGGCTGAGCATGGCGGAGTTGCGCGGAGCGCTGATCGGCTGCGGCTTCTTTGCCGTCAACCAGATGCATGCCTGGCGCGACATAGAGGGCGCCGCGATCGTCGCCATCTGCGACCGCGATCCCGACCGGCTGCGGATCGTCGGCGACCAGTTCGGCATCGCAAAGCGCTACACCGATGCGGCAGAACTTTTCGCTGGCGAAAGCCTGGACTTCGTCGATATCGCCACCACCGCGCCCAGCCATCGACCGCTGGTCGAGATGGCGGCCCGGCACCGCGTGCCGGCAATCTGCCAAAAGCCGTTTGCGCCGACGCTGGCCGACGCAAAGGCGATGGTGAAGGCTTGCAGCGATGCCGGTATACCGCTGATGGTGCATGAGAATTTTCGCTGGCAGTCGCCGATCCAGGCGGTGCGGGCCGCGCTCGACAGCGGTGAGATCGGCACGCCCTTTTTTGGCCGCATCTCCTTCCGCTCCGCCTATGACGTGTTTTCCGGCCAACCCTATCTCGCCAAGGGAAAGCGCTTCATCATCGAAGATCTCGGCATCCATAGTCTTGATATCGCCCGCTTCCTGCTCGGCGACGTGTCGACGATCACGACGCGAACGGCGCGCATCAACCCCGACATCGCCGGCGAGGATGTCGCGACGATGCTGATGGACCATACGGGAGGCGCGACGTCGGTGGTCGACTGCAGCTATGCGACGAAGCTTGCCGTGGAGCCGTTTCCCGAAACGCTGATCGAGATCGACGGCAGCGACGGCACGATCCGGCTGGCGCAAGGATATCGGCTCACCGTCACCGGCAGGAGCGGCACGAAGATCACCGACGTCTCGCCGCCGCAGTTGCCGTGGGCGTCGCGTCCCTGGCACAACATCCAGGAAAGCGTCGTCGCCATCCAGCAGCACTGGGTCGACTGCCTGGCAAAGGGAACCAAGCCGGCGACCTCTGGTGCGGACAATCTCAAGACTTTCGCGCTGGTCGAGGCGGCCTATCTGGGCGCCGCGAACCACGAACCTGTCCACCTGGACGCCTTGCTGACATGACAGCCGACGCCTTCCTCCTCTTCGGTACGCATGCCGTCGAGGCCGAGCCGGTCAGGCTGAATGCGGGCCTGCTCAGCGCCGACTTCGTCAACGGCAATTTGCGTACCATCCGCCATGCCGGCACCGAAGTGCTGCGTGCCATCGCCTACATCGTGCGCGACCGCGACTGGGGCACTTACGAGCCTGAACTGACGGAGCTTATCGTCGACCAGGGCGCCGACACTTTCTCGGTCAGCTACACGGCAAACTGCACCGGGCCGGACGCAAGCCGGCTCGCCTTTCGCGCCACCATCAAAGGCTCTGATGGCCATCTGGCCTTCGACGTGAGTGCCTTGCCCGAGAGCGACTTCGAGACCAATCGCTGCGGCTTCTGCATCCTGCATCCGATCGCAGGCCTGGCCGGCAGCCCGGTGACGGTCGAGCACACTGACGGCAGTGTCGTCGCGACGAAACTTCCCGACCTGATCGACCCTTGGCAGCCTTTCAAGGACCTGCGCGCGATCACCCATGAGGTTCAGCCGGGCATTACCGCCGAATGCCGGATGGAGGGCGATACTTTCGAGATGGAGGACCAGCGCAACTGGTCGGACGCGTCCTACAAGACCTATGTCCGGCCGCTGGCGCTGCCATGGCCCTATGTGCTGTCTGCCGGGGAGCCTGTCAGGCAGACGATCAGCCTGCGCATCACCGGTGACGGGAAAATGCCGGATGGCGTCGTGGCCAGCGAGCCGGTCCGCGTTGAACTCGGCGAAGTCGGAGCGACACTGCCGGATATCGGCGTGATCATCTACCCGGATGAGGTTGAGGCATCACTCGTGAACCTGCCGGTGCTCTCTACGCTTGGCCCACAGCACCTGATCTTCCACTACGATCCGACGCGCGGTCACGAACTGCGCGCGTTGCAGTCCTTTGCAAAACTTGCCGCTGCCTATCCGGTACAGACGACCCTCGAATGCGTTGTTGCCTGCGCGGGCAATCTCGACGCTGAACTTTCAGCCGTCGCCGACATGGTGCGCCAGGCCGGGCTAAAACTCTCGGCCATTGCAGTCTCGCCTTCGGTCGACCGCCAGTCGACGCCGCCGGGCAGCGCGTGGCCGGATTGTCCGCCGCTCGAAGACGTCTATGCCGCGGCGCGCCGCGCCTTTCCCGATATCCGGCTTGGCGGCGGCATGTTCAGCTATTTCACCGAACTCAACCGCAAGCGCGTGCCAGCCGGCTTGCTCGATTTTGTCACCCACTGCACCTGTCCGATCGTGCATGCCGCCGACGATCTCAGCGTCATGCAATCGCTGGAGGCGCTGCCCTTCATCACCGCGTCGACACGGGCGATCTTCGGGGAAAAACCGCACCGCATCGGGCCGTCGACAATTGCCATGCGCCAGAACCCCTATGGCGGCGCGACCAAACCCAATCCGCACGGTCTGCGCATCGCCATGGCCGACCGCGATCCGCGTCATGCCGGGCAGTTCGCCGCCGCATGGACGATCGGCTATGCCGCGCGCGTCGCGCCGGCCGGGCTGGAACTGCTCACGCTTTCCGGCTTCACCGGACCGTTTGGCGTCCTCGCAGAATCCGGCGAATCCGTCGCGGAAGGATCACCTCGGCCGATCTTCCAGGCCGTCAAAGGTCTTTGCGAATTGGCTGGCCTTGTTCATGTAGCGGCAAATACGAGCGATGAAACGCGAGTGCTGGCGCTGGCCGGCCGCTCCGCTTCGGGCAAGACCGTCGTGTGGCTGGCGAACCTGACGGCAGACGATGTACCGGTCGACATCTCAGCTCTTGGCCGAGGCCATCTCGTGATGGCGCCTTACGCGATTGCCCGGTTCGGCTGAGCTATTTTTCGGCGTTCATCACATAGAGCGCGCGCGAGCGCTCGAGATGCTTGATCATCGCCTTCTCGGCGCCGTCGGCATCCTTTTTCTCGATGCGGCCGATGATCTCTTCATGCTCGGTCAGCGTGAACTTTTCCTTGCCGGTCCAGATCAGCATCTCGGTGTGATATTCCTTCAGCCAGCCGAGCATCGCCTCGCTGACCGCGACATAGATCGGGTTGCCTGAAATCGCCGCGATCTGTGTGTGAAACTTCATGTCGGCGGAGATGAAGGCTTCGGAATCGCCGCGAAAGCCGCGCTGTTCGCCAACGGTGGCCCGCAGGCGCTCAACGTCCGCGGCGGTGGCGTTTTCGGCGGCTTCCCTGACCATGCCGCGCTCGAAGAAGATGCGCGCGGTTTTCAGGTGCTCCAGCGTGTCCTTCGACGACGACAGGATGATCTTGGCGGCGCCATCGACCTGCTTGATGATCGACTTGGCGGTCAGTTGCAGCACCTTGGCGCGCTCGCCATGCGAGATGGCGACGAGGCCCATATTGCTCAGCGCCTGCATGGCCTCGCGGATCGCGGGACGGCCGACCTCGAAGCGCTCCATCAGCTCGCGCTCCGACGGCATATCGTCGCCCGGCGTCAATTCTCCGCTGGTGATCAGGCGCTTCAGCCGCAAAAACACTTCGTCGGAAAGTTTGCGCCGGACGATCGGCTCCGAACGGTTCATCGTCGCGAATCACTCCCTTGACCTGTGTCTATCTAGCACTGCCGCCGCAATTTTCGGAACGCCTGTCTGACCACTCGACCGTACCCGCCAGGCAGGATATCGCTTGCAAAGCTTATGTACTCATTATACCAGATTTCGACGATCAAGGAACTCTTTTCGAACCTCCTTCGGCCTCAGACAACGAACCATGATCACGCTCACCTACCGCATCGAAACATCAGGCAGCATCGAGGCGCTGGCGGCCAAGATCGCCAGCGACCAGTCGACCGGAACCTTCGTTGCGCTGCCAGGCGAAACCGAGGAGCTGAAGGCCCGGGTGGCGGCGCGGGTGCTGGCGATCCGGCATCTGCCGGACGCTGACAGGCCATCGCTTCCCGAAGCCGGTGACGGGCCGTTCAAGCGTGCGGATGTCGACATCGCCTTTCCGTTCGATGCCATCGGCACCGACCTGTCGGCACTGATGACGATTGCTATCGGCGGCGCCTATTCGATCAAGGGTCTGTCCGGCATTCGCGTCGTCGATATGGAACTGCCGGAGCAGTTCCGCGGCGCGCATCCAGGTCCGCAATTCGGCGTCGCCGGCAGCCGTCGGCTGACCGGCGTCACGGATCGGCCGATCATCGGCACCATCGTCAAGCCGGCGCTGGGGCTCAGGCCGCACGAGACGGCCGCAATGGTGGGTGAGTTGATCGCCGCCGGCGTCGATTTCATCAAGGACGACGAGAAGCTGATGAGCCCGGCCTATTCGCCCTTGGCGGAGCGGGTGAAGGCAATCATGCCGCTGATCCTCGACCACGAGCAGAAGACCGGCAAGAAGGTGATGTATGCGTTCGGCATTTCACATGCCGACCCTGACGAGATGATGCGCAACCACGATCTGGTGGCCAAGGCCGGTGGCAATTGCGCTGTCATCAACATCAATTCCATCGGCTTTGGTGGCATGGCTTTCCTCAGGAAGCGCTCCAGCCTGGTGCTGCATGCCCACCGCAATGGCTGGGACATCCTCACCCGTCATCCCGGCCTCGGCATGGACTTCAAGGTCTGGCAAAAATTCTGGCGGCTGCTCGGCGTCGACCAGTTCCAAATCAACGGCATCCAATCGAAATACTGGGAACCGGACGCGTCCTTCGTCGAATCCTTCAAGGCGGTGACGACGCCGCTCTTTGCGCCTGAGGATTGCGCGCTGCCGGTTGCCGGCTCTGGCCAATGGGGCGGGCAGGCGCCGGAGACCTATACACGCACCGGCCGCACGGTCGATCTGCTCTATCTTTGCGGCGGCGGCATCGTCAGCCACCCGGACGGGCCAGGCGCCGGCGTGCGCGCCGTACAGCAGGCCTGGCAGGCGGCGGTCGACGGCATCCCGCTGGCGGACTTCGCCAGGAGTCATGCGGAACTGGCGCGGTCGATCGAAAAATTCGGCGACGGCAAAGCGGCCTGAGCGATGCAAGACCTGCTGCTCAGCTATTATGGCGACGACCTCACCGGCTCGACCGATGTGATGGAGGCGCTCGAGCTCGGCGGCGTGCCGACCGTGCTGTTCATGCGCCAGCCGGACGCGGCTCAGCTGGCGCAGTTCTCGTACTGCCGCGCCATTGGCCTCGCCGGAACCAGCCGCAGCGAGACTCCGCAATGGATGGACACGCATCTCAAGGACGCCTTCACCTGGCTGAAGACGTTGAACGCCGCGATCTGCCACTACAAGGTCTGCTCGACCTTCGATTCCAGCCCGACGATCGGCAGCATCGGCAGGGCGATCGAGATTGGCCGTTCGGTCTTCGCGCAGGGCAGCGTGCCACTGCTGGTCGGCGCGCCGCAGCTCAAGCGATACACCGCCTTCGGCCATCTGTTCGCCGCCTACCGCGAGAAGTTTTTCCGCATCGACCGCCATCCGGTGATGAGCCGCCACCCGACCACGCCGATGGATGAATCCGACCTGCTGATCCATCTGTCGCGGCAGACGGAACTGACGTCGGGGCTGGTCGATCTCGCGACGCTGCAGTCCACTGCCCGGTCGGAGGCCTTTGATCGCTTTCTCGCCGAGGGCACCGCTATCGTGCTTGTCGATGTCGACAGCCGGGAGACACAGGCACTCGCCGGCGAGGAGATCTGGCGCGTTCGCAAGCCGGGCGGTTCCTTCGTCGTCGGCTCGTCCGGGATCGAGTATGCGCTGCTGGCCGAATGGGTGTCGAATGGGACAGTCAGAGCTGAACCAGAATTTTCGCCGCCAGGTGGCGCCGACCGCATTGCGGTGGTCTCGGGCAGCTGCTCGCCGACGACCGAGCGGCAGATACGCCATGCGCTGGCCGATGGATTCGACGGCATCGACGTCGATCCCGTCGAACTGGTCTCGGAGAATTCCGAACAGGCGATCGCCCGAGCCGCGGCGGCCGGCCGCGCCAGCCTGGAAGCCGGGCGCAGCGTCATCCTCTACACCGCGCTCGGACCCACGGCCGATCGCGGCGTCGAGATCGACCGCCAGGAAGGCGCTCGCCACAAGCTCGGCCGCAGCCTCGGCACGCTGCTGCGGCAACTGACCGAGGAGCAGGAATTGCGGCGCGTGATCATCGCAGGCGGCGACACGTCAAGCCATGCGCTGGGCCAGATGGGCGTCGATGCGCTGACGGTCAGGATGCCGCTGCCGGCATCGCCCGGCTCCCCGCTATGCGTCGCCCATTCGCGCGTCAAGGCTATCGACGGGCTGGAAGTGGCGCTGAAGGGTGGGCAGGTCGGAACCGACCGCTATTTCTCAGCCATCCGCGACGGCGTTGGCGGTTAGCTGCGCCCCGCCCCGTAACACGTCAAGGCGAAAGAAGCAGCCAAGGCTTGCGGGCGGGCGGCGCAAAACTTGCCGCATGAAACGTTTCCTGCCGGGTGGAAATCACGATAACACTCGGTAGTATTTGCGCGATACCGAGATCGGGAGGATGCCGGTGCAGACCAAGAAGATCATCAACGACGGCAACCGCGCCGTCGACGAGATGCTGGAAGGCATTCTCGCCGCGCATCCCCGCCATCTCAAAAGCGTGGACGGCAGCCCACGCTCCATCATCGCCCGCGACGGACCGCGCCAGGGCAAGGTCGGCCTCGTCATCGGCGGCGGCTCGGGCCATGAACCGAGTTTTCTCGGCTTCGTCGGCAAGGGGCTGGCCGACGCCGCGGCCATCGGCAATGTCTTCGCCTCGCCGCCGCCCGACCCGATCCTCGAATGCGCAAAGGCGGCAGATGGCGGCGCCGGCGTGCTTTTCATGTACGGCAACTACGCCGGCGACGTCATGAATTTCGACATGGCGGCCGAGATGGCAGCGATGGACGACATCGAAGTGCGCACGGTCCTCAGCACCGACGACGTCGCTTCGGCGCTGCGCGGCGAAAGGCAAAAGCGTCGCGGCGTCGCCGGCAATTTCTTCATCTTCAAGGCCGCAGGCGCCGCTTGCGACCGCATGCTGTCTTTCGACGAATGCGAGCGCATTGCAAAAAAGGCCAACGACCACACCTTCACCATGGGCGTGGCGTTGGCGCCCTGTTCGTTGCCGCAAACTCGCCGGCCGAATTTCGAGATCGGCGATGACGAGATGGAGATCGGCATGGGTATCCATGGCGAACCCGGCATCGCACGCGGAAAACTGAGAACGGCCGACGAGATCACCGACGAGATGCTGGACAGGATCCTCGCCGAGATGGCGCCGGCGCGCGGCGACAAGGTCGCCGTGCTCGTCAACTCGCTCGGCTCGACGCCGCTGATGGAACTCTACATCATGAACCGGCGGGTGAAGCAGAGGCTCGACGATATCGGTGTGTCGATCCACGCGACCTGGGTCGGCAATTACTGCACCTCGCTCGAGATGGCCGGAGCCTCGATCACGCTGCACCAGCTTGACGACGAGTTGCAGACGATGCTGGACCACCCTTGCGACTGCGCCATGTTTCGCGCCGGGTAAACTTGGTCAACGGCAAGGAACAAGAGATGACGACAATCGACAGCAACCGCCTCGCAGGCATGTTCGCGGCCATCGCCGACGCCATGTCAGCCGACAGGGACCGGCTGTGCGCGCTTGACGGCGTGATCGGCGATGCCGACCACGGCATCGCCATGGAGTTGGGATTTACCGCGGCACGCGATGCGGTCGCGGCACTGGACGGCGGGACCACCGATCCGACCACCTTGCTGAACACGGCGGCGAAGTCGTTCCTCAACGCCGTTGGCGCCTCCTCCGGCCCTCTCTACGCGACCGCGTTCATGCGCGGCGCGGCAGCGGTCAAGGGCAAGGTGGCACTCGATGACGCGGACACGGTCGCCGTGTTCCAGGCGATGGCCAAGGGCATCCAGGATCGCGGCAAGGCCGAGCCTGGCGAAAAGACGATGATAGATGCCTGGGTGCCGGCCGCGACGGCGGCTGGCGAGGCGCTGGCCGCCGGCAAGGGTCTGGCCGGCAGTCTCGCGGCCGCAGCCGAAGCGGCAAGGGCCGGTGCCGAGGCGACCAAGACGATGATCGCCACCAAGGGCCGGGCCTCCCGCCTCGGTGAACGCTCGCTTGGCCATATGGATCCAGGCGCGGCGTCTGCCGTAACCGTGATCGAGGCGATGCGGGTCGCCTTGACCGGCTAGGCTATGATCCGGAACCGAAGGCCTGAGCAGGAAGCCGGCCTTCGGAAAAGATCATGCTCAAACAACAGGATAGAGACATACCTTGACTCTATCCGGCAGGCCAATCCTCAGCGCTTCGCGTCGAGCTTGTCGACGGCCTGCACGTTGGCGGCAGAAGGACCGTTCGGATCGAACTCCGAGGCCAGCCACGCATCGGCGATCGATTTCGCCAGCTCGGGACCGATGACGCGAGCGCCCATGGTGATGATCTGGGCGTTGTTCGACTTCGCAGCGCGCTCCGCCGAATAGGTGTCGTGGGTGAGCGCGGCGCGAATGCCCGGCACCTTGTTGGCCGAGATGCTGACGCCGATGCCGGTGCCGCAAAACAGGATGGCGCGGTCGTAATTGCCGTCGAGAATTTCGTGGCCGACCGCTGCGGCAATATTGGCGTAAAATCCGGCCTGGCTCAGGTCGACGACCTGCAGCTCGGGCTTGGTGGCGAGATGCTTGGCTATGACATCGAGCAACGGCTTGCCGGCACTGTCTGCTCCAAGTGCGATCTTCATGGCGATGAACTCCTTTTGCCTCGTGGTCAGCGCGCGATGGCGGCCGACGCCTTTTTCAGAATGTCGATATAGCCTTCCGCTTGCCATGCCGAGCGGCCGATGAACAGGCCGTCTATATGCGGCTGGCCGATCAGTTCGGCCGCGTTGCCGGGATTGACGCTGCCGCCGTAGAGCACAAGCGGGGCAGCCGGCAACCGGCTGGCGGCGACCTGTTTGATCAGTGCCTGCTGCTTGTCGGCATAGTCGGCGCTGGCCGGAATGCCCTTCTCGCCGATCGCCCACACCGGCTCGTAGGCAAACAGGATTTCCGCCGACAGTTCATTGTCCGCGAGGCCTTGCAGCGCGCCGAGCACCTGCGCGCTCAGGATTTCATCGGCGCGGCCGCCCTCGCGCTCGGCCAGCGTCTCGCCGACGCAGACCAACGGCACAAAGCCGTGCCTGACTGCCGCCGCCGTTTTCAGTCCTACGGTCTTGTCAGTCTCACCAAAATGCTCGCGGCGTTCGCTGTGGCCGAGTTCGATCAGGTCGAGCCCGCAATCCCTGAGCATCACCGGCGATATCTCGCCCGTCCAGGCACCGGCGTCGGCCCAGTGCATGTTCTGCGCGCCGACCTTGACGCGGGTTTTGGCGAGTGCGGCCTTGACCTCGCGCACTGCAGTGAACGGCGGAATGACAAAAGGCTGTATCGCCGGATCGAAGCCCGGCACGAAGGCCGCCAGCGCTTCGGCGAATTGCAACGCCTCCGCCAGCGTCTTGTTCATCTTCCAGCTGGTGCCGACCCAATATGGGGTCATTCTTCTTCTCCTTCGATCCGAAATTCGGATGATGCGTGTTTCCGGCCAGCGCGCCGACCTTCGGGCCGGCGGTTTGCCTCAGGTGCGAGGCTTGAGACTGTCGCGGCCGCTATCGATATACGGCGCCCAGAAATCCACCGACTCGCGTATCATTGCAATAACCTGATGATCGACGGGTTCCCTCTCCCGGAAGGAAAGCTCAAGGCAGATCTCATTGTCGGTTCCGCCACCAGCCCGCACCGTGTCGAGCAGCTTCTGCGGAAGGATGCGACCGTCCTTGTTGTAGGCCGCCGTGAACGGCCAGTGCCCGCCCTTGTTCATCGACGACTGCTTGATGTGGATGATCGGCGATTGCAGTGGAAAAGCTTTCGCCCAGGCATAGGGATCGGTGTCGTCAGGATTGGGCGAGGTGACGTCGCCGTGGTCGATGTCGACCATCATCTGCATCGGGATCGGCAGCTTGGCCGCATCGATGGTGCCCAGCAATTCGACGCAGCTTTCGATCGTGTGGCCAAATTCGCGGCCCACCGACATTGGTTCCCAGAACAGATAGGTCAGGCCTGCCGCCTTGGCGTGCTCGGCCACTTCGCGCCAGCATTCGAGCGCGATGTCGAGAAGGGCAGCGCGCCGCTGCGGATCGTCAAAATCCTTGTAGGTGAATATGGCGAACTGCGTCCCCATGCCCGAAGCGCCAAGCTCGGCGGAAATGTCGGCAAAGGTCTTGAACCAGTCGACATAGTAACGTCGCACATCCGCGTCCGGATGGCCGAAATGGTTGAGCCGGCCATAGGGCCCGGTCATGCCTGAGGTGATGCGCACGCCTGTCCGCGCCAGCGCGCTGTTGAACCGGCGCAGGAACTTGGCGATCGTTGCCGCCGGCCAGCCCGGATTGACGAATTCATGCGTCAGCTGCACATCGCGAATGCCGATGCCATAGGCGATGGCGTCGATCAGATCGTCAGGATCGGCGAAGCGATTGACCAGCGGATTGGTGTTGAGGGAAAGCGTGAAGGCCATCAGTTTGCCGCCGCCATTGTCTTGCTGCACCAGTCTTCGAATACCTTACGCTCCGCCGCATCGATATGCAGGCCATGTTTGGTCCGGCGCTCGAGAACGTCGGCGGCGGTCATAGCCCATTCGGTCTCGAACAGGAAAACCGCTTCGCGCTCGTAGAAATCCGGGCCGAAACGACGGCCGAGATCGGCTTCGCCTTTGACCCCTTTCAGTAGGGCACGCGTGCGCGTGCCGTAGCTTCGGGCATAGTGCTTCACCAGCGACGGGCTAAGCCACGAAAACTCGGCGTGCAGATCGCTCAAGAATTGCTCGAAATCCGCGTTCGGCAGGTCGCCTCCCGGCAAGGGAGTTCTTGCCGTCCAGGCTTTCTTCATCGTCGGAAAGAACGGTTGGATCTTTTCCAGCGCATGTTCGGACAGCTTGCGGAACGTGGTGATCTTGCCGCCGAAAACCGAAAGCAATGGCGCACCGCCGTTCGGGGCATCGACTTCAAAGATATAATCGCGCGTCACCGCACTTGGATTGTCGGCGTTGTCGTCATAGAGCGGACGCACGCCCGAGAAACTGTAGACCACGTCCTGCGCCGTCAACTGGCGCTTGAAGTAGCGATTGACCACCTTGATCAGATAATCGATTTCGCTGGCCTCGGCGACCACTTCCTCGGGCCTGCCTTCATAGGGAATGTCGGTGGTGCCGATCAGCGCCAGATTGTTCTCATACGGGTTAACGAAGATCACCCGCTTGTCGTTGTTCTGGATGAGATAGGCCTGCCGTCCCTCCCAGAATTTCGGCACGACGATATGGCTGCCTTTCACCAGGCGAACGTTGCGGGTGGAATTCTGCCCGGCGACGCGGCTGACGATGTCATTGACCCACGGCCCTGCCGCATTGACCAGCCCCTTTGCGCGGACTTTCGTCACCGCACCGGTGCGGCCATCCTGCATGTCGATCGACCACAGGCCGCCTTCGCGCCGGGCAGCAATACAGGCGGTGCGCGTAAACACTTTTGCGCCGCGCTGGTTGGCGTCGAGCGCATTGAGCAGCACCAGCCGGGCATCGTCGACCCAGCAGTCGGAATATTCGAAGCCGCGCTTGAACTCGTCCTTGATCGGCGCCCCTTCCGGCGCTGTCAGCAGGTTCAGCGTCCTGGTTCCCGGCAACCGCTTGCGACCGCCAAGATGGTCGTAGAGAAACAGCCCGAGCCGCACCAGCCAGGCCGGCCGGTCCTCGGGGCTGTGCGGCAGAACGAAGCGCATCGGCCAGATGATGTGCGGCGCCGCCTCAAGCAGCACCTCGCGCTCGATCAGCGCTTCGCGCACCAGCCGAAACTCGTAATATTCGAGATAGCGCAGGCCGCCATGCACCAGCTTGCCGGAACGTGAACTGGTGCCTTGCGCGAGATCGTCCTTCTCGCACAGGATGACCGACAGCCCGCGACCGGCCGCATCGCGCGCTATGCCGGCGCCGTTGACGCCGCCGCCGATGACGAAGAGATCGACAACATCTGACGTATCACTCAAGACTCTGCTCCTGTGCGGTGCGCCATGCTTTTCCACACCGGCCGCAGCGCCTGACGCGCCGCAACGAAGGATGGAAACAGCGCATCGTAGGTTTGGGAAAGCGCCTCGTCATAGGCATCGCATTCGCCTAGCAGCGGCGTCACCCATTCGGCGCAGCAATCATCCATGGAGCGATAGACGCCAAGTCCGACCGCGGCCATCATCGCCGCACCCGCAGCACCGGCTTCCTGGCGGCTGCTGGTTCGAACTTGTGCCCGCGTCGCCGCCGCGATGATGCGGCGCAGCGATGGGCTGCGCGCCGCACCGCCCGACAGGCGGATTTCGCCCGGCACAGTGCCCATCGCCTGGTAGCAATCGCGTGCCGCGAAGGCCAATCCCTCAAGAACCGCGCGCGCCAGATCGCCAAAACCGTGCTTGACGGAAAGGCCGATGAAACCCGCGCGTGCGTCCGGATCGACGAACGGGCCGCGTTCGCCAGCGAGCGAGATGTAGGGCTGATAGACCAGCGATCCCGGCTCCGATCCTTCGACCCAGACGTCGAGCGCTTTCAGCAATTCGTCGCGCGAAGGTTTTGCACCGCTGGCGGTCAGCACGTCGCGTGCCAGGCCAAGCAGCCAGTCGATGTTGAGCGTCGCCGCCATGTTCGATTGCAGTTGCGCATAGGCACCGGGAACCGGCATGGCGATCGTGTAGCCGGATGCATCGTCGTTGAGGACGACATCATCAGCAGTACGCGCCAGGCGCGTGTGGATGCCGGTCGAGCCGATGACCGTGCAGCCGACATTGCCGCTCGCATCATAAAGGCCGGCACCGAGTGCCGTGCTGACCATATCGACGTAACCCAGCACCACCGGTGTGCCCTCGAGCAGCCCTGTCTCTCCGGCTGCCGACGCAGAAAGCGGATGATGGTCGGTCGTGCCTTCGAGCATGGGCGGCAGCAAGCGGCGATGGGTCGTAAGATCGAGAATGTCGAGCACCTCGTCGGAATAGCTGCGCGAGCGGAAATCGCCGAAGGTGAAGGTGCCTTCCGAGGGATCGCTGGCGCGCTCGCCGGTCATTTTGAAATAGAGCCAGTCCTTGCAGTGGAAGGCAGTGGCCGCCTGTTCGAGGATTTCCGGGCTGTTCCTTTTCAGCCAGCTGAGCTGGGCGCCCTGCTGACAGGCGTTGAGCCCGGTGCCGGTGATTTCGAACCGTCTACGATCCCGGGGGTTGGCGCGCATTTCGTCCACCAGATGTCCAGCGCGGGCGTCGAGCCAGAGCCAGGCGCGCCCGACCGGCAAGCCGTCGCCATCGATCAGCCAGGTGCCGTCGCCCTGCCCGGTGATCGCTACCGCCGCGGTTCGTCGCGCGAGCTCGGGAATTTTCGTCGCCAGTTCGCGAACGGTCAGTGCCATGTCGCGCCAGGTCTGACCAAGGTCCTGCTCGGCACCGCCACCATCCAGCGTAACAAAACTGTTGGTCACCGACGCCATGGCAAGCTGCCGCCCCGACAGATCGAAAGCGACCGATTTGATCACGGACGTTCCCGCATCGATCCCGATCAGCAGGTCTTTCATGCCGCAAGTTCCGGATGGTTATGAAGGCAATTCACAAGGAGCAGTCTTTGTTGTCTGGAAGCCGTAGAAGAGGCAGGGAGTGTCCGCAAGGACACCCCCTGTGCAGGTTTATTCCGACAGCACGAACGGTGCGGTGTACTTGTCCACATTGTCCTTGGTGATGAGAAGGCAATCGAACAGCTGCTTCTCGCTGGTGGCGCCGGTGGCGCCCGTCTTGATGAACGAGTCGGCCTGCTGCACGGCCTTTGCCGAGAAGATGGCAACCGGCTGCAGCACGGTGTATTGCAGTTCGCCGGACTTGATCGCCGCAACCGCATCCGGCGAGCCGTCGAAGCCGCCGACCTTGATGCCGGCCAGCTTGCCGGCTTCCTTCAATGCCGCAACCGCACCAAGAGCCATTTCGTCATTGCCGCTGATCACGGCGATGATGTCTGGATTGGCCTGCAGCATGCTCTGCATCTTGTCGTGGCCCTGGGTACGATCCCAGTTGGCGACCTGCGAAGCAGCCTTTTCGAGATCCGGATACTGGCTCAGCACGGTGGCGTAGCCGTTCGAGCGCGTAGCGGCGTTGTTGTCCGACGGGGCGCCGAGCAGTTCGACATACTTGCCCTTTTCACCAACCGCCTGCACCCACTGCTGGGCACCCAGAGCTGCCCCTTGCGCGTTGTTGGAGACGAGCTGTCCCTTGGCGAGGCCTTCCTGGTTGATCTCGGCATTGACGAGGAAAACCGGGATGTTGGCGGCAATCGCCTTCTTCACCGCGCCGACCGAACCATCGGCATTGGCCGGGTCGAGGATGATCGCCACCGACTTGTTGGTGATGGCGGTGTCGATCAGATTGCTTTCCGTGTTGGTGTCGCCCTTGTGGGCGGCGACGTTGGCCGTATAGCCAAGCTTCTCGGCTTCCGCCTTGGCGACGTTGCCCTCGGTCAGCCAGTACGGGTTGGCCGGATCGTTGACGATGATCGAGATCAGGCCTGCGGCCGATGCGGCTGCGCTAAACCCGACCACCATCGCGGCGGCAAGCAAACTTCTAAGCACGATTTTCATGTACATTCCTCCAATGATTTACGCGGTGTTGCTGCCAGTTCATCTGGCAGTCTTCCCTTGGGCAGGATTGGCCGGTTCGGCCTTCCCCCGTTTCTGAGAAGTCGGTTGGCCGCCCGTCGAAGCTGGAAGCTTGCTACGGCGGCGATACTGAACGGCATTGAGGAGCACGGCGAGCACGATGACGGCGCCGGTGAACACTGTTTGCCAGTAGGATGAGATGCCGATGATCACCAGACCATCCGACAGGAAGCCGATGACGAAGGCCCCGAGCAATGTGCCGCGGATGTTGCCGCGTCCGCCGGTCAATGCCGCGCCGCCGATGACGACGGCCGCAATGGCCGTCAATTCGTAGGTGGTGCCGGCGGTCGGTCCGGCCGAAGTCAGCTGCGATGACAGGATCAGGCCGGCAATGGCGGCGCAGATACCGGAAAGCACATAGACCGAAATCTGCACGGTCTTGACCGGAACGCCGGAGAGTTCGGCGGCGCGCTCATTGCCGCCCGAGGCGTAGAGCCAGCGCCCGAAAGCGGTGCGGTTCAACACGATGCTGCCTATCAGCGCGATCACCGCCAGCACCACTACGCCGGTCGGCACGCCGAACAGGCGGTTGAAGCCGAGCGCGTCGAAACCGGTGTTGCCCAGCTCCGGCTTGCCGCCGAGATTGTTATAGGTCAGGCCGCTGGTCATCAGCAGCGCCAGGCCGCGCGCCATGTACATCACGCCGAGCGTGGCGACGAAGGCCGGAACCTTGAACCGCGCGATCAACACGCCGTTGACCAGACCGACAGCGGCGCCCAGCATGCAGGCCAGCACCGCCACCACCCAGACCGGCGGGTAGAGAACGACGCCCAGCCAGGTCAGCGTCACGCCCTGCATCAGAAAACCGGCGACGACGCCCGCAAGCCCCAGTGTCGATCCCACCGACAAATCGATACCGCCATTGAGGATGACGAGCAGCATGCCGACGGCGAGGATGCCGAAGATGGCGACATGCGAGGCCATGGTCAGGAAGTTGGCCACCGAGAGGTAGTAGGGCGACAGGATCGAGAAGACGACGATGATGACGATCAGGGCAAAGAAGGCCCGGCCTTCGAGCAGCAGCTTGGCCACGTCGAAGCCCTCGCCGCCCGCATTGGGGCTGGACTGTTTGCTGGCCTGGCTGACATCGCTCATGATCGGGGCTCCGAAATTCCTGGGATCAGGCGACCACGGCTTCGCCGGAGGCGGCCATGATCTGCTCTTTGGTGGCGTTGGCGCCGAATTCGGCGGAAATCTTGCCGCGCCGCATGACGACGATGCGGTGCGCGATGCTTAGGCACTCATTGACCTCCGAGGTCGAGAAGACGACCGCCAGGCCTTGCGCGGCACGCTCGCTGAGCAAGCGGAAGACTTCGGCCTTGGCGCCGACATCGATGCCGCGGCTCGGCTCGTCGAGAAGGATGACCTTGGGATTTGTCGTCAGCATCTTGCCGATGACGACCTTCTGCTGGTTGCCGCCCGACAGCGATCCGATCATGGCGTTGCCGCCGGCGGTCTTGATGGTCACCTTGCGGATCGAATCGTCGATCAGTGCGCGTTCCCTCGGCCGCGAAAGGAACAGGCCCTTGGCGAACGCCTCGATGCTGGCAAGCGACAGATTGCGGCCGACCGTCATGGTCTGAACCAGACCGTCGCGCTGGCGGTCCTCGGGCACCAGCACGAGACCTCTGGCGATGCGCTGGGCAATGGTCAGTCTCGAGACGTCCTCGCCCTCCAGCAGCGCCTGCCCGCCCGCCATCGGCACGCGCCCGGCGACGGCTTCCAGCAACTCCGTGCGGCCGGCGCCCATCAGCCCGTAGATGCAAACGATCTCACCTGCCCTGACATCCAGCGACAAATGATCGACGACATAGCCCGAACCCGAAGCGTCGGTGACGCTGACATCCTTGATCGACAGCGCGACCTCACCAAACGCATGGCCGGTCGGCGGCGAGCCGAGGTCGAAATTCTCGCCCACCATGTTGCGGACGATCCATTCGAGATCGATGTCCTTGGCTTCGGCCGTCGCGGTGATCGCTCCGTCGCGCAGCACGACGGCGTAGTCGGTGATTTGCAGCGCCTCTTCGAGGTGATGCGATATGTAGACGATGGAGACGCCGCGGCTGGTCAGGTCGCGGATCACCTTGAACAGCACTTCGACCTCCGTCGCGCTGAGCGCGGAGGTCGGCTCGTCCATGATCAGGATGCGGCTGTCGACCGACAGAGCGCGTGCAATCTCGACGATCTGCTGCTGCCCCAGGCGCAGATCCTCGACCAGGGTCATCGGGTCGATGTCTTCTTCGAGATCGGCCATCAGCGCCCGCGCCTGGCGCGACTCCTCGGCGAAGTCGAGGCCGGTTCTGGTGCGCAACTCGCGGCCCATGAAGATGTTGTCGCGAACGCTGAGATTCGGCGCCAGGCTGAGCTCCTGGTGGATGATCGAAATGCCGCGATCGCGCGCATCCGAAGACGAGGAAAAGCTGACGTGATTGCCATCGAGCACGATGTCGCCTGATGTCGGCGTCACCACGCCGGACAGGATCTTCATCAGCGTCGACTTGCCGGCGCCATTCTCTCCGAACAGGGTGGTGACCTTGCCGCGATGGATGTCGAAGTTCACGCCTTTGAGCGCGTGGACGCCGCCATACGACATGACAACATTGCGCGCCGACAGCACGGTGTCGCCAGTTGCGGGCTCTGTGCCGGAAGCCGAATTCATTTGACTTCCAGCCTTACCGGCGTGACCAGCCAGCTCTTCGGATTGACCAGCTTGAAGGCGCCGACCACCGCTATGGTCTTGCCGGTCAAGGCGCTGGTGTCGACTTTCGCCAGCACCTCCTTCTTCATCTCATTGTTCAGCGCCGAGCCGGCGTCCTGATACTCGATCTGGTTGGTGAACTGGCCGAAGGTGATCTTGCCGGTGGCGTCGCGAAGCTCGGTTCCGTTGATGGCCGGCCCGGTCTGCACGCGGACCGTCAACGTGTCCGGCAAACCGTCGACGGCGACCTTGTAGATGCCCGACTTTCCCTCACCGACGACGCCGGTGAACTTGACCGACATGACCGGTCCGACACCCGCAGGTACGCCATATTCCTTTTCGGCGGTCGCCCTGTCCTTGGCGATCGCAGTCGCGATCGTCGCGGCGTCGGCGGCACGCGCCTCGACATCGGCCTGCACCTTGGGAAACTCCGACTTGCCATAGTCGGCGGCGGAAAAGACGGCGTTGCGAACGTCGCCGGCAGAGCCGATCTTGATCACCTTGGTGTCGAGCGCCATGGCGCCGAGCAGAACCACAACCGCGGCGCCGGCAAGTGCCCGGCGCAGGCCGGGCGAAGCTTGCCGGGCGGGGGCAGCCTTCGCGCTCATGATGCAACCACCAGAGATGCGGATTTTCCGTTGTCACGCATTCGAAGATCCTCCGTTCACGCGGCGCTTCGTGGCCCCGGCTGCATCGCTGAGTTCGATGAGTGCGCGTGCCGTGCATTCATCGGTGATCAGGCCGCTGAGATAGCGGCTTTCCAGCACTGCCTTGATGGCCGGCACTTTCACCTTGCCGCCGGCGACGGCGACAATCCTGCGGCCCTTCAACTGGTCTCGCGGCAGCGCCAGTATTCTCTCCGACAGCGCCGTTTCGACCGGGCGCCCCTTGTCGTCGAAGAAATGCGCCAGCAATTCACCGACGCCACCGCCACGCTTGACCTCGTCGATTTCGGACGGCTCGATCATGCCTGTGGCGACCAGCGACGCTTCCCGCTCGGCCGTGCCTATTCCGACGAACATCAGGTCGGAACGGCCGGCGAGAGCGAAGACATCGCTGATGCCGCGCTGGCCAAGCAGCACCTCACGGTCCTCGGCGGTGTTGGCGACAAAAGGCACCGGCATGACAAAGGCCTGCGCGCCGGTCCGCTCGGCCAGGCGATGCATGACGTCGTGCGGGTTGGCGGCGAACTTGCGCGTCACGCCGCCGAGCAGCGAGACGAAACGGATGTGGGCAGCAGTGGTGCGCGTCAGATATTCGACGCTGGCTGCAAGCGTGCGGCCATGGCCGACGCCGATCAGCATGTCTTCGCCGCGATCGATTTCGCGCTTCAAAAACTGGGCGCCGGCAATGCCCAGCCCCTTCAGCGGCAACTCGTACTGGTCGAGATCGGGAACCACTTCGCAATAGTCGAGCCCATAGGCGGCGGTCAGGCGCTGTTCCAGGTCGACACATTCGGCGACGTCGCCGTCGATGAAGACCCTGACCAGCCCTTCCTGGTTGGCCTTGGTGATCAGCCGATGCGCCTTGAGGCTGGTCAGGCCAAGCCGCTTGGCCACCTGGGCCTGCGTCAGACCGCCGGCATAATGAAGCCAGGCCGCGCGCGTGGCGAGGCTGGACTCATGGTCGCGGTTCGCGGTTCCGCCGGATTTCAAGCCATCCCCTCCCCAGGGTGATAATATTATCTTTGTGTGCAAAAATTTTCATACCTTTGCATCGCTGTCAATCCCTTTGCGGATTACTGCCCAGCCGACAAACTGGCAGCGAAGGCAGGCCTATTAGGAGCACAGCATATTAGGTGATCATATGGCGATGTTAAATTAACGTCAATCTATGTTATCTCGTCCAAGATAGAACGAGAACACATGGGCCGTAGCAGCCAGAATTGTCGCTAACTATCTGTTTTTAGATAAATTTATTTGATTGGTGGAAAATCCCAATCTAGCTGTGAGATGGGAGGTTTTGCGCACGGCGCTGCCAAGGCAAACCGATCGGATTGCCCAGGATCGCTATCGGCGTCGGCGACGGCGCGATCAGTCCAGCCGCATCAGGTTTCTGCCTTCGAGCTCTACAACAGCGGCCTCAACCTCGCGCGCGAGGCGCTCGGTGCTCCAGTCCAACGCCCGCCCGGCGATCGCGGCAATCTCCTGCAAATCGCGGCTCGTCAGCGAACCGCCAATGGCCAGGGTGCTGCGGCGCATGACGATATCGGCCAGGTGTTCGACGAATTCGTTGCGCACGATGTAGTCGATTTCTGCCTTGCCATAGCCGTTGGAGTCCGGCAGGCGACCCTCATAATTCGCTCCCCACGTGGCGACCTGCACTGCTCTGGTCCCGTAGCGCGACAGCAATTGGTCGAGGCGCCCTCCCCCGGCGCCCGTTGCCTGCTGTGCCTCAGCCAGCCAGTCGGAGCGCGCCGCGGCATTGGCCGGAAAATCCGTCCCGCCGCCGATCGGCATCGACCGTGTCGTCACCTTGCGGCTGCGCTGCAGGCGGCTGAGCACGGTATCAGCGACTTCCTCGGCAAAACCACGGAACGTCGTCCATTTGCCACCGACCAGCGAAATGACCGCAAACGGTCTGTCGCCGTCCGGCTCGGCGACCGGCGCCGAATGATCGCGGCTGATCAGCCCGGGCGTCGATGCTGCGGACGTCGGCAAGGGTCGGATGCCGCTATAGGCATAGACGATCTGGTCGCGTTCGAACGCCATGCCCGGCAGCAGCGTGCGCACGCTGTCGAGCAGATAGTCGACTTCTTCGGGTTCACAGCGCACCGCGTCCGGATTGTCGGCCTTGATGTCGGTCGAACCAACCAGCGCCAGGCCAAGATAGTCGTAGACCAGGCAGATGCGGCCGTCATCGGCCTCGAAGTAGAGCATGCGCCCGGCCAGGCTTTTGACCAGTTCGTCGTGCTTCAACAGGATATGCGAACCTTTTGTGCCGCCGATCATCTTCGAGGGCGCGCCAAGCAGTGCGTTGACGTCATCGATCCATGGACCGGCGGCGTTGATCACCAGCCTTGGCCGCACCGAAAAAGGGATGCCGTTTTCCGGCTGGAAGGTGAGCACGCCATTGGCTGAAGCCACCAGCGCCGTGTAGTTCGCACTGGCGGAGGCTGTGTTTGCCTGCAGCCCGTCGAGGATCAGTTCCAGTACCAGCCGTTCCGGGTGGCTTATCTTGGCGTCGTAATAGGTGCCGGTGGCAACGATCGCAGGATTGAGCGCCGGCATCTCGCCCAGCGCCTGGCGCCGCCCGACCATGCGATGACGCGGCATGACCTGGTTTCGCGAGCCATAGAAGTCATAGATCATCAGGCCGATCTTGATCAGGACGGCGCCGCGGCTGCGCGGCGCGCTGGTCGAGCCGAACAGCGTTCGCAGCGCCGCCAGCATGCCCTTGCTCCACGAGAAGATCGGGATGACGGTCGGCAGCGGGCTGACATAGTGCGGCGCGTTTTGCAAAAGCAGATTGCGTTCGAGCGTCGACTGCGCCACCAGCCCGAACTCGCCGGTTTCGAGATATTTCAGGCCACCATGGATGAGCCGCGACGGCGCGGCACTGGTGCCCGAGCCGAAATCCGCCTTGTCGACGATCAGGCAGCTGACGCCTTGCGCGCACAGATCGCGAAACAGCCCTGCCCCGTTGATGCCGGCGCCAAGAATGACGACGTCGACCTCGCCGGTCCCGGCCATTGCGGCGAGACGCCCGGCGGGATTGTCCGCCCCTGCTCCATCCATTGGACTCATGACGCTTTCGTCTTGACGATGCGCAGCTTCACGCCGGCCCGCTCAAGGCTCTGCGCCTGCGCGTCGCCCAGCCCCTCGGTCACCAGCACGGCGTCGAAACTGGTCAGATCGTCGAAGACATGCAGCGCGATCCTGTCGAACTTTGCATGGTCGACCAGAAGGATGCGCTTGACCGATGCGGCCATCATCGCCTGCTTCACCCGCACGACATTCGGATCCTGGATGAAGGCAGTGGTTCCGGTGATCGCCGAAGCCGAACAGATCAGCACATTGGCGCGCAACTGCGCCACGGCGTTCTCGCAGACGATGCCGATATAGGCATTGTAGGTGCCATGGTACTGGCCGCCGAGGCAGATGAAATCGATGTCGTCGACATTGGTCAGCAGTGCAGCCGTGGCCACGCTGTTGGTGATGACCGTCAGCGGCTTGACGTCAAGCAGCAACGTCGCGACCGCATTTGCCGTCGATGAATCGTCGAGCATGACCACCTGGCCGGCTTCGACATAGTCCAGCGCCGCCCGCGCCAGCGCATCCTTCTCGGCCCTGTTGACCGTCACCCGGTAGCGAAACGCGCTCTCGTAGAGACCGGACGGCTGAACCGTCACCGCGCCATGCAGCTTGCGCAGCACGCCTTGCTGCGCAAGCCGGTCGATGTGCCGGTGGATGGTCATGCGCGACACCCCGAAATGCTCGACCAGATCGTCGATGCGCACCTGGCCGAGCTTGATCACATAGTCGGCGATCTCCTCGCGTCGTTCGTCGGCCTTGATCATGCTTCTCCCTCCGGCCGCGCCAGCCTTTCGATTGCCGGCCAATGCGACTTCATCTGCTCGGCGATGCGGCAGTAGAGCGAAAACCGCTCGTTGAACACAGCACTGGAGGCCGGCGCTGGCTGATATGTCCGCGTCGTCATGACGACCTGCCTTGCACCCTCTTGCGGCGTCTTGAACAAGCCGACCGCGGCACCTGCGCAAAGCGCGGCACCCAAAGCCGCGGTCTCATCCGTCGATGTGACAGTGACGGGGGCGTTCAGCACGTCGGCAAACATCTGCACGAAAGCAGGATTGCGCGAACCGCCGCCAGTCAGGCGGATCTCGCTGACAGCAAAGCCGTCACGCAAAGCTTCGACATGGGTGCGGTGATTGAAGACTATGCCTTCCAGAACCGCCTTCAACATGTCGCCGCGATTGTGCCAGCCATGAAGGCCAACAAAGCTGCCGCTGGCCATTCCGCCATAGGGAGAGCCGAACAGATAGGGGTGAAACAGGATGGTCGAAGGTTTTTTCAGCGCGGCGTCGATCTCGCCTGCCAGCAGTTCATGAATGGAGCCGCCATCCGTCCTGTCCTGTTCCGCGCGGCAGAACGCGTCGAGAAACCAGTCGTAGTTTGCGGTCGAGGCCGGCGAGATCGCCATGTTGTTCCAGCGGCCGGGGTCGATGGCGTTGCGGCAGAACCAGCGCGGGTCGACGCGCGGCTGCGATGAAACAACTTCGTTGATGGAATAGGTCCCGGCGACAATGCTGAGCGTACCTTCCTCATGGCCGCCCATGCCAAGTGCGGAGGCGGTCACATCATGCAGGCCACAGGCGACCGGCGTGCCCTTGGACAGGCCAGTCATGCCGGCGGCCTCCGCGGTGACATCACCGACGATGGCGGCCGAATGCGCCACCGGCGGCAGCGCATCGAAAAGATCGTCCAGGCCGAAGATGCGCATCGCTTCCGGCGCGAAGGCTTGCGTGCGGAAATCCGTGAAGGAGGTGCTCGCCTCCGTCCGGTCGGTGCCGATCGTGCCGGTCAGGCAAAATCGAAGCCAGTCCTTGCAGGCCAGCACATGGCCGATGCGCCCATAGCAGTCCGGATCGTTCCGCCTGATCCAGGCCAGCAGCGCCGAGGGCGCCGAAACATGCGGCGCCTGGCCGGTCAGCGCCAGCGCTTCGTCGAAAACCGAACCCGCGGCCCATCTGTCGACAATCTCGCCCGCACGGCTGTCGAGCGAAAGGATTCCAGGGCCTAGCGGCCGGCGGTCCTTGTCGAGCAGATACAGCCCGTCGCCATGCGCGGTCGCCGCCACCGCCTTGATGTCGTCGGCCGGGCGGCCACATAACGTGATCGCCTCCCTGATCGCCTCGGCGGTCGCTTGCCAGAGGCCAGCCATATCGCGTTCCACCCAGCGCGCATGCGGCATCGATTGCGGAACCCGCCGCCGCGCCACCGACAGCTGCGTGCCGTCGGCATCGAAGATCACTGCTTTGGTGACGGTGAGGCCATTGTCGATTCCGAGCAGGCTGGGCATGATACCGCCTCATTCAGCAACTGGCGATGCGCACTTGCAAGCGATCCTGCAGGCTGAGGCAAGGGCGACAGGCAATGGAGCAAAGCGATATTAAAGCGGCAGGTACCTTGCGGGTCAAAACGAACCATATTCCGTTGTTAATTTAACGTCAATATGTGAGATCGGCGTACAGAAGTCCATAAACTTTGACGACCTCAAGAGGAAAAAGATCGTAAAACGGCTTATTTTTTAACTCTTTTTGACAATAAAATGTACCACTCTGCTCGTTCTATTTTCCAGAAAACGCGTGCTTGGCAGGCTGGTTGGCCATCGCTGGCCGGATGCAGACCCCCGGGCGGGTGGCTCGCGATCAATCTCGCCAAATGCACTCCGAGCCGCTACGACGGGCCATGCCCGCTCTTTTTCGGCGTTGTCGACTGCGCCCTTGCGCCGGATGGCACGCGCAATGTGCGTCTGCTTTCAGGCCTCTGCTGCACATTCGAGCTCGGCAAAATGCTCGCCCATCAGCGTGAACTCCCGCTTTCATCGGCTCATGCGCCCCTGGACTGAACTACCCGAGAGTCTGACTGGCGAGGGCATAGGTCATCGGTCCCGTTGCGCGGCCGACGGCAAAATCGGAGAGGCGTTTGCCCATCGACATGGTGAGTACTGTGTCAAAGACCGGCATCCCGGCGTGCGACAGAAAGGCGGCGAACTCGCCATTGTCCATGTGGGTGTCGATCCGCAGGAAAGACCCCGAATGGTCGGTCACGTGCGGCCGGACGACCGCTACCGCCTCAGTGTCGCTTTCCGCCACGACCGGCCCCACGACATGGCCTCGCCCGAACGGCCGGCAGAGCGCGAAAGCGTTCAGCGTGTCACCCTTGAAAAGACCATAGCCAGCCGAGTGCGCGAAAAGCTTTTCGATGAGCGCCGCCCGCCTGACGCCAAATCCCATCGCGTCAAGCGCGATCACCGAGGGAACATCTCTTGTGTCCAGGGCTCGGATATCGCCCCGCGTCTCCGTTGATCCGCCCATCGTCTGCGCGTGGGCAATGCCCTGGCATTGATAGACGGTCTTTTCGGGCAGGAAATCCAGCGAAAGATAGAGCCGCCTTGCCGCCCGGGTCGCATTGAGGCGCAGATCGCGGCCGCCTACCTTGTCGAAGACACGCTTCATCAGCCATTGCCCCGCCCCCAGCGTCTGCAGGCGCGGCGAGGTGATGACCATGCCCACGGTCGCGAAATCGGCGCCATGCGCAAACCACATGGCCGAGCCGAGAACCCTGCCGATCTCGTCAAGCGCCACGAAGCCGTGCCCCGATTCGCGCAGGAATTGCCAGTCCTCGGCGCGATGCGGCCATCCCACAGCCAGGGAGAGTGCGTGCAACCGGTCCAGTTCGACGCCTTCGATGTCGCCGATCCGCATCGAGAAAGTATCGATTTTCAAGCTTTCGGACGGCTTCAATTTCATGCCTCTGAGAGATGCCGCAATAGAGGGGAGATGCGCGATGGCACCCTTGCCCTCGCCAACGCTAAACAACCAGACCCACATGATCTGTTCGAAAGCCGCGCGCCAACGCAAGATTCAACTGAAACATTTCCACTTTCGGCACGCAATCGCGAAACAATGCCGACATCCTCTCGGGAAATCTAGCAGCACACGGTCGACGGCACCGAGCCCGGCGAAACTGAAATGCTTTGAGGGCTGGAATGGACGTCTTCGACATCCTCGACCGTCTGGTCGCCTTTCCATCGGTCGCCGGCAAGCCGAACGGCGATATCGCCAGCTGGATCGAGGCCTATCTCGCAGAACACGGAACTCGGGTCACAGTAGTGCCGGGGCCGGAAGGCGACCGTTTCAATCTTTTCGCGACGGTCGGTTCCGCCGATATGCCGGGCTACATCCTGTCCGGCCACATGGACGTCGTTCCCGCCGGCGAGCCGCAATGGAGTTCGGCTCCTTTCACGCTGCGCCGGGAGGGCGAACGGCTTTACGGGCGCGGGACCACGGACATGAAGGGGTTTCTTGCCGCGGTGCTCGCAGCCGTGCCTGCGCTGGCGAAACTGCGCCTTTTCAGGCCAATCCACCTTGCCTTCTCCTATGACGAGGAGGTTGGCTGCCGCGGCGTGCCGCACCTGATCGCCCGCCTTCCCGAACTTTGCGCCAAGCCGCTCGGCGTCATCGTCGGCGAGCCGAGCGGCATGCGCGCCGTGCGCGGCCACAAGGGCAAAGCGGCCGGCCGCGTAACCATCGAAGGGCGCTCCGGCCATTCTTCACGGCCTGACCTAGGGCTCAACGCTATCCATGCGATCTCCGAAGCGCTGAGCGCGGCCGTGAGCGAAGCCGAGCGGCTGACGCACGGTCCGTTCAACTCGGCCTTCGAGCCGGCCTACTCCTCGCTGCAGGCCGGCGTGATCGCAGGCGGACAGTCGGTCAACATCATTCCCGACAGTTGCACGCTGGACCTGGAAGCACGCGCCATACCCGGTGTCGACCCGGCGAGCCTGCTCGCGCCGGTCAAGGCGCGGGCCGAGGCCCTCGCAGCCGAGGGCTTTTTGGTCGAGTGGACGGCGATGAGCGCCTATCCGGCGCTGTCGCTGCCGCGAGACGCGGCGCTGGCGGCACTGCTGCGCGAACTGACCGGCGAAGCACCGCTAGCCGCCGTCAGCTACGGCACCGAAGCCGGGCTCTACCAGGCCGCCGGCTTCGATGCGATCATCTGCGGGCCGGGCAACATCGACCGCGCCCACAAGCCGGACGAATACATTCTAGCCAGCGAACTCATTGCTTGCCAGCGGATGATCGAAGCGCTGGGCGCGCGCTGCGTGGCCTGAAGGAGAACCGGGATGACATTCCTGTTCAATTCCGATGCGCGTCGCGGCGCGATCTTCGCCGACGCCTTCGCCAGAGAATTGCCGGACCGCCCCTTCACGATGGATGCCGCAACGGTCGATCCCGACGCCGTACGCTACCTCATGACCTGGACCGTGCCGGATGACCTCGCCCGCTATAGGAACCTCGAGATCCTGTTTTCCCTCGGCGCAGGCGTTGACCAATTCCGCTTCGATGCAGTGCCGGCGAAGGTGAAGATCGTGCGCATGATCGAGGAAGGCATAGTTCGCATGATGCAGGAGTATGTGACGCTTGCCGTGCTCGCTTTGCACCGCAACCTGCCGGGATATTTGGCGCAGCAACGCGCCGGCGATTGGCATGATATCCCACAGCTCCAGGCCGGGTCGCGCCGGCTCGGCGTGCTCGGGCTTGGGCAGCTCGGCGAGGCCGTTCTCGATCGGCTGAAGCCCTTCGGCTTCCCGCTCGCCGGATGGAGCCGCTCGCCGCGGCAGATGGAGGGCGTGACCTGTCATCATGGCGAGTTCGGACTGGAGCAGATGTTGGCAACCAGCGACATACTGGTCTGCCTGCTGCCGTTGACCGAAGATACGCGCGGTTTCCTGAACGCCGATCTGTTTGCGAAGCTGCCTAGGGGCGCTGCGCTTGTCCACACGGGCCGGGGCCCGCAGCTCGACCATGAAGCGCTTGTCGCCGCGCTGAACAGCGCTCAACTCTCCGCTGCGATGATCGACGTCACAGATCCCGAACCGCTGCCCCCGAGCCATCCGTTCTGGTCGCATCCGAAGATCATCCTGACCCCGCATGTCGCCAGCGTCACCCAGCCCGCGACGGCCGCACGCGCCGTCATCGACAACATCAGGCGCTACCACGCCGGGCTCGACCCGATCGGGCTCGTCGATCGGTCGCGCGGCTACTGAAGTCCAACCGGAAAGGCCATCCATTGTCCCTGCTCAAGACCCTCGATACCAACCCTGCCTCTCCGCCGCGCGAATCCAGGGCGCTGCCCGAACGGCTGATTGCCGGCGACCCCGCCTTCAAGACCTGGGCGCAGGACGCCGCCAAGGACGATCTCGTCCACACCGGCGTCTGGGAAGCGACGCCCGGCGAGACGCGCTCGATCAAGGGCGAGACTTTCGAGTTCTGCCACATCCTCACCGGCGTGATTGAAATCACGCCCGATGGCGGCGAGGCGGTGACCTACCGCGCCGGCGACAGCTTCGTAATGAAGCCCGGCTTCACCGGTGTCTGGAAGACCATCGAAACAGTGCGCAAAATCTATGTGACGGTCGGGTAATGCCGTCTGAGCGAAGCGCTGGCCCGCAACAGATTTTGCCGTCCCTCATACCCAGCACGCAACAATCATCCGTGACCGATCATCGAACGGCGCATGCTGCGCCGTTGCTCGCGCTAGGCTCCTCCGGAAATTGCAGAGTGGTGTCCATGGGCCTGAGCTTCGATCCTGACCGTGTCTCCCTTTCCATCGGCCATTTCATCGGCGGAGAGCTGATCGCGGCCGAGGGCGCGATCGAGATGCGCCGACCGTCCGATGGGAACGCATACGCCGCCGGCCCGGTGGCCGGCGCCGATATGGTCGACCGTGCAGTGGAAAGCGCCAAGGCGGCGCTGAAGGCGAGCAACTGGGGCGGCGTCCGCCCGCGCGAGCGCACCAGGGCACTCCAGGCCTGGGCCGACCTGATCGAAGCGGAAGCCGAAACGCTGGCCAGGATCGAGGCGCTGTGCTCGACGCGGCCCGTCGGCCAGCTCATCGCCGGCGACATTGCCATAACCGCCGAGCAGATCCGCTTTTTTTCCGAGTTCGCCGACAAGGAAGGCAGCGAGCTTGTGCCCACGGACGATGCCAGCCTCGGCATGATCATGAGCGAGCCCTATGGCGTGGTCGGCGCGATCACGCCCTGGAATTTTCCCATCTCCATGGCTGGATGGAAGCTCGGCCCGGCGCTGGCCGCGGGCAACGCGGTGGTGCTGAAGCCGTCGGAAATGACGCCCTTCTCGGCAGTCTACATGGCAGAGCTCGCAACCCGGGCGGGCCTGCCGGCCGGGCTTGTCAACGTAGTGCTCGGCGATGGGCCGACAACGGGCACGGCGCTGACCGGTCATCCCGACATCGCCAAGGTCTCCTTCACCGGCTCGACGCGCGCCGGCTCGGCCATCATGGAGAATATCGCCCGCGCCGGCGTCAAGCCGATGACGCTGGAACTCGGCGGCAAGAGCCCTCAGATCGTCTTTGCCGATGCCGATCTGGACAAGACGGCGACAGCGATCGCCGGCAGCGTCACCTTCAACGCCGGCCAGGCCTGCGTCGCCGGCACGCGCCTGATCGTCGAGAGGAGCGCTGCCGACAGGCTGACGGCCGCGATCCTGGAGAAGATGAAGGCGGCCCGGCCCGGCCCGACCTGGGACGAGGCGACGCACTATTCGCCCATCATCTCGGAACGACAGCGGGCGCGTGTCGATAACATCGTGCGGGCGGCCGTCGAGGCCGGCGGCGAATGCCTGACCGGTGGCAATTTCATGGACAGTCCAGGCTATTTCTACGAGCCGACGCTGATCGCCAATGTCGATCAGGCCAATCCTGCCATCATCGAGGAAATCTTCGGCCCGGTCCTGACCGTGCAGACCTTCGAGACCGAGGAAGAGGCGTTGGCGCTGGCCAGCCATCCGACTTACGGGCTGGCTTCCGGCCTGTTCGCCACCGACCTCTCCCGCACCATCCGCTTCGCACGCAAGCTCGAAGCGGGCACCGTCTGGGTCAACCGCTACAGCCGCTCTCGCGACCATATCCTGCCGACCGGTGGCTACAAGCGCTCCGGCATCGGCAAGGACCTCGGCCGCGACGCGTATCTTGCCAACCGCAGGACCAAGAGCGTCCTGATCAGCCTGTGAAGAGATGCCCGATGAAGTCCTATTCGATCGCCCTGATCCCCGGTGACGGCATCGGCCGCGATGTTACCGTCGCCGCCTGGACGGTGCTGGAGACGGCGGCCAGACACGCCGGCTTTGGCCTGACGGGTACGGAATTCCCCTGGTCCTGCAAATTCTACAAGGAGACCGGCCGCATGATGCCGCAGGACGGCATCGAGACCTTGCGTGGCTTCGATGCCATCCTTCTGGGTGCGGTCGGCTGGCCGGCGGAGGTGCCGGATTCCGTCTCGCTGCACGGGCTGCTGCTGCCGATCCGCAAGGCATTCGTGCAATATGCCAACATCCGGCCGCACCGCCTGCTGCCGGGCGTGACAGGCCCGCTGCGGGCCGAGAGCTTCGACATATTGTGCATCCGCGAGAACACCGAGGGCGAATATTCGGGCGCCGGCGGACGCGTGCATCAAGGCACGCTGGACGAGGTTGCGGTGGAGACCTCGATCTTCACCCGCACCGGCGTCGAGCGCATCCTGCGCTTCGGCTTCGAGCAGGCGCGGGCACGGCGCGGCAAGCTCGCCTCCGTCACCAAGTCCAACGCACAGAAATACTCGATGGTGTTCTGGGACGAGGTCACGCGAAAGCTGGAGGCGGATTATCCTGATGTCGAAGTGACCAGCTATCATGTCGACGCGCTCGCAGCGCGCATGATCATGGCGCCGGAGAGCCTCGACGTGGTCGTGGCCTCCAACCTGTTCGGCGACATTCTGACCGATATCGGCGCGGCGATCCAGGGCGGGCTCGGCTACGCCGCCTCCGCCAACATCAACCCCGACCGTTCGGCGCCATCCATGTTCGAGCCGGTGCACGGCTCCGCGCCCGACATCGCCCATCTCGGCATTGCCAATCCAATTGCCGCCATCTGGTCCGGCGCCATGATGCTCGACCATCTCGGCGAAAAAGACGCGGCCGGCCGCGTCATGCAGGCGGTCGAGGCGACAACCGCGCGCGGCATTGGAACAACTCCCGGCAAAGACAGCACGAAAGCCATCACCGCCGCCATCGTCGCGGCACTCACCTGATTGCAAGGTCGTATCCGATGAAAAACCTCAAAGACAAAAGTCTGTTCCGCGAAGCCGGCCTGATCGGCGGCAAATGGATTGCTGCCGGCTCCGGAAAAACGGTCGATGTTCTCGATCCGGCGACCCAGTCGCCGATCGGCACAGTGCCCGACATGGCCGGTCCGGAGACCCGCGCGGCGATAGAGGCCGCGGCTTCCGCCTATGGAAACTGGAGGAAGAAAACCAACGCCGAACGCGCTTCGCTGCTGGAAGCATGGCATGGCCTGATGCTGGCACATCTGGACGATCTCGCGCTGATCCTGACGACCGAACAGGGCAAGCCGCTGGACGAGGCCAAGGGCGAGATCCGCTACGGTGCGTCCTTCGTCAAATGGTTTGCGGAGGAGGCACGCCGCATCAATGGCCACACCATCCCCTCGCCCACGCCCGACCGGCGCATCATCGTGCTGAAGGAACCGGTCGGGGTGTGCGGCATCATCACGCCGTGGAATTTCCCCAATGCGATGATCACCCGCAAGGTCGCGCCGGCGCTGGCCGCCGGCTGCACGGTGGTCATCAAGCCGTCCGAGTTCACGCCATACTCGGCGCTGGCGCTTGGCGTGCTCGCCGAACGCGCGGGCATTCCCGCCGGCGTCATCAACATCGTCACCGGCATGCCGGCCGAGATCGGCAACGAGATCATGGCGAACGAGACGGTGCGCAAGATCTCCTTCACCGGCTCGACGCGGGTCGGTTCGCTGCTGATGCGCGGCGCCGCCGACAGCGTGAAGCGGCTCAGCCTCGAACTCGGCGGCAACGCCCCCTTCATCGTCTTCGACGACGCCGATCTCGATCTCGCCATCGAGGGCGCGCTCGTCTCGAAATTCCGCAATGGCGGCCAGACCTGCGTCTGCGCCAATCGCATCCTCGTCCAGGCCGGTGTCTACGAAACCTTTGCCAAGAAGCTCACTGCCCGCGTCAACGCCATGACGGTCGGACCCGGCACCCAGCCCGGCGTCGCCATCGGGCCGATGATCAACATGGCGGCGGTCGAGAAAATCAACCGCCACGTCGAGGACGCGCTCGCCAAAGGTGCAAAGATCATCACGGACCGACCGGCCTTGCCTGACGGTCCGCAATATGTCGCGCCGCTGGTGCTGACCGGCGCGACAAAGGACATGCAACTTGCCGGCGAGGAAACGTTTGGCCCGGTTGCGCCGCTTTTCCGCTTTGAAACGGAAGAGGATGCGATCGCCCTTGCCAACGGCACGCCCTACGGGCTTGCCTCCTACTTCTACACCGAGAACCTGAAACGCGCCTGGCGCGTCGGCGAGGCGCTGGAATTCGGCATGGTAGGGCTCAACACTGGCTCGGTCTCGATCGAGGTGGCTCCCTTCGGCGGCGTCAAGCAGTCCGGTCTCGGGCGTGAGGGCGCGCAGGCCGGCATCGAGGAATATCTCGAGATGAAGAGTTTTCATATGGGCGGGCTCAGCTAAGACTGAGGCCGGGCCAGGCCGGAAGGATCACTGAATCCGATCGAGCGCCTTGTAGTACAGGCCGACCATCGGCAGGAACCAGGGCTTGCCGGAATAGCCGGGAATGGCAGGCCACTCGAACCCCTTCATCGGGTTGCGGTCCTCGCGGCCGAGCATGGCATCGGCCATGATCATGCCGAGCTGCGTGGAAAGCTGCGCGCCGTGGCCGGAATAGCCCATCGCGTACCAGACCCCATCATGGTAGCCGGCCCGCGGGAAGCGGTCCTTGGTCATGTCGACCAGCCCGCCCCAGCAATAGTCTATCTCGACCTTGGCGAGCTGCGGGAAGATCGTGGCAAGGCTTGCCTGCAATATGCGTCCGCTTCTGGCGTCGGAGCGCTGGTCCGATGTCGCAGAGAAGCGTGCGCGGCCGCCGAAGATCAGGCGGTTGTCCGGTGAGAGCCGGAAATAGTTGCCGATGTTCATCGAGGTCACGCATGTCCGGTTGCCGGGCATGGTCGCGGCGATCTCGGTGTCGCTCAACGGCCGCGTGGCGATGATGAAGCTGCCGACGGAAATGATCCTGCGACGGAAATAGCTGAAATTCGGCGTGGTGTAGGCGCCGGTCGCCAGCAGCACATTGTCGGCGCTGATCCGGCCGCGTGAGGTGGTGATCTCATGCTTGTTGCCGACCTGCTTGCGATCCGTCACCGCTGCGTTCTCGTGGATGATGGCGCCGTGACGGGCGGCTGAAGTGGCCAGGCCGGCGACATAGCGGCCCATATGCATCATGGCGCTCTTCTTCGACAGCATCGCGCCGTGAAAGGGCGAACCGATCTCGGACTTGAGATCATGCGCCGACAATACCGCCGTATCCGGATCGACTTCGGCATGGAGGGCTTCGAAGTTGCGGGCGATTGATTCAAAATGCTGCGGCTTGGAGGCAAGCTTCAGCTTGCCGGCGCGGCGGAAATTGCAGTCGATGCCTTCCTCGGCGACCAGCGTCTCGATGGTGTCGACGGAATCGTCCAGCGCCCGGTAGAGCGCAATCGCGCGTTCCTTGCCGAGCTCCGCCTTGGCCGTGAGGTAGCTGTGGGCGAGGCCGTTGTTCAGGTGACCGCCATTGCGCCCGGATGCGCCCCAGCCCACCCGCTCCGCCTCCAGCACGGCCACCTTCGCGCCGGCTTTCGCCAGGCGGTGCGCGGCGGCGAGACCTGTGAAGCCTCCGCCGATGATGGCGGCATCGTAGTGCCCCTCGACAGGGCCTGGCGCCTCGCCGGAAAACACCGGGGCTGTGTCGTGCCAGTAGGAGACCAGTTTCATCGACGATCCGCCCGTTTCAAAGCCCGATCACACCCGGAAGACCGGAAATGTCTGATATCTCGACATAGCCATAGTACGGGTTGGCCGGTTCGTGCCCGCGATTGACCCAGACCTTGTTCTTGATGCCGAGATCGTGTGCCGACATCAGGTCGTAGCGGAACGAGGACGAGCAGTGAAGGATGTCCTCCGGGCCGCAGCCCAGCATGTCGAGCATGTATTCGAACCCCTTGAACCGGGGCTTGTAGGACTGCGCCTGCTCGGCGGTGTAGACGGCATGGAACGGCGCGCCGAGCTTCTCGACATTGGACATGATCTGCGCGTTCATGGCGTTGGACAGGATGACCAGCGGAATTTCCTTGGCGACCTTCGCCAGGCCGGCCGGGACATCCGCGTGAGGGCCCCAGGTCGGGACACGCTCATAGACCATGCTGGCATCGTCGGGGCTGAAGGCGACGCCATTGCGCTTGCAGGTGCGCTCGAGCGCGTTGTGAACGACGTCTGCATAAGGCTTCCAGTCGCCCATGATCTCGTCGAGCCGATACGCGGCGAAGTTCTTAATGAACTCCTGCATGCGCGCTTCGTCGAGCCGGCTGCCGTAAAGGTCGCGCGCCGCTTCCGCCATCTGGAAATTGGTCAGCGTGCCGTAGCAGTCGAAGGTAATGTATTTGGGCCTGAAGGAAGCCATGTCCTTTGATCTCCGGTTGAAGACATCCGCGTTGGAACGTACTCCATCATATGGCGGCAGGCGGCGACCCATCTGACCGAAATGACCCTCCCGAAAGCAGAAAGTTCCGTATCGGCCGTCCGGTTTGGCACGCTGTAGCACCTTGGCGGTCGATGGGAGCGGCGGCCTCGGCGTCAAAGGCATCCGCCTCGGCCGGCGCCAGCACAAGATGCGGCGCACCCCACGCGCTACGGCGAAAGATACCGCCGGAACCGACGCCTTCAGACGATCTGCGGCGCGCCGATGGCCGAGACTTGGCATCAGACGGAAAGGGAAGCCTCATGCAGCAGGGCGAGATCGACCTCCAGGCGTTCGGGCCGGACCATATCGAGGGCGCTGTGGCGCTTTCGCGCCAGGAGAACTGGCCGCATCGCCCGCAGGACTGGCAGATGGCGCTGCAGCTCTCGATCGGCGTGGTAGCGCTCGACGACCAGGGCCGCGTCACCGGAACCATCCTGGTAACGCCCTACGGCGCGGATTGCGCCATGATCAACATGGTGATCGTCGACAGGAACGTGCGGGGAAAGGGGCTTGGGCGCCGGCTCATGGATCAGGCCATCATCCTTGCCGGCGACCGTCCGCTGCGGCTCGTCGCGACGGTGGACGGCTTCCCTCTCTATGAGAAACTGGGCTTTGCACCCTCTGGCACCGTTCTGCAGTATCAGGGCAAGGTCGCAGAGCTTGACGCGCCTGAAGGCGTGGAAGCAGCAAGAGCCGATGATCTGCCGACCATCAAGGCGATGGATCGCGACGCCTATGGCGCGGACCGAGAAGCTCTGATCGATGCGCTGGCCGAGCGCGGCCAATTCGCTGTCATCCGCCGCAACGGCGCCATCGAGGCCTATGCCGCGATCCGCCCGTTCGGGCGCGGCGAGGTGCTCGGTCCGGTGATCGCGGGAAGTGCCAAGGACGCCAAGGCACTCATCAGTTTCTTCGCCACATCGCGAGCCGGCGCCTTCCTGCGCGTGGATACCGACAGCCGGACCGGCATCGCCGATTGGCTTGGGGAAATCGGCCTCGCCCATGTCGGCGGCGGCGTGACCATGGACCGTCCGTCCAGGACGGGCGCGGAACAGGCCAGGCCAAAAATCTACGCCCTCGCCAACCAGGCGCTCGGTTAGTCCGGAGGACAACAATGCTCGCCAATTCCCTGATCGAACTCGACCGTGCCCATCTCATCCATCCAGTCTCTTCCTATCGCGGCCATGAGGCGCTCGGTGTGCGCGTCTTGAAATCAGCGAAGGGCGCGACCGTGACCGATGCGTCCGGCAAGCAACTCGTCGACGGTTTCGCGGGGCTATGGTGCGTCAACGCCGGCTATGGCCACGACAGCATCGTCGAGGCCGCGGCCCGGCAGATGCGCGAACTTCCCTACGCCACCGCCTATTTCGACATCGGCTCTGAGCCGGCCATCCGGCTCGCCTCGGAACTGGCCGAGCGCGCGCCAGGCGACCTCAATCACGTCTTTTTCACGCTTGGAGGATCGGATGCGGTCGACAGCACGATCCGTTTCGTCCGCTACTACTGGAACGCCAGGGGCGAGCCGCAACGCGACCAGTTCATATCCATCGAGCAGGGTTATCACGGCTCGTCGGTGGTTGGCGCAGGTCTGACCGCTTTGCCCGCCTTTCACGCCGGCTTCGGCATTCCCTTCGAATGGCAGCACAAGATCCCCTCTCCCTATCCCTATCGCAACCCGGTCGGTCAGGATGGCGGCGCGATCATTGCCGCATCGCTCGCCGCGCTGAAAGCCAGGATCGAGGAGATCGGGCCGGAGCGGGTCGCCGCCTTCTATGCCGAGCCGATCCAGGGTTCGGGCGGCGTCATCGTTCCGCCGAAAGGCTGGATCAAGGCCGTGCGCGAGCTCTGCAAGGAGTACGGCATTCTGTTCATCGCCGACGAGGTGATCACCGGCTTCGGCCGCACCGGTCCTCTGTTCGCCTGCACGGAGGAGGACATCGTTCCCGATTTCATGACGACCGCCAAAGGGCTGACGTCGGGCTATGTGCCGATGGGCGCCGTGTTCATGGCCGATCATGTCTACAATGTCATCGCCGATGGCGCGGGCAGCTCGGCGGTCGGCCACGGCTATACTTATTCGGCCCATCCGGTCAGCGCCGCCGTCGCACTCGAAGTGCTAAAACTCTACGAAAACGGCCTTCTGGAGAATGGCATCAAGGCCGGCGCTCGGCTGATGGCGGGACTGGCAGGCCTGAGCGACCACCCTCTCGTCGGCGATGTGCGCGGTCGAGGCATGCTTGCCGCGATCGAACTGGTCGTCGACAAGCAGAAGAAGACACCGCTTCCAGCGTCGGCCATGCCGGCGCGGCGCGTCTTCGACAGGGCGTGGGACAATGGCTTGATCATCCGTGCCTTTGCCAACGGGGTTCTCGGCTACGCCCCTCCGCTCTGCTGCACCGACGACGACATCGATGCGATCGTCGAGCGCACGCGCCGGACCCTCGATCAGACACTGGACGATCCTGACGTCCGCCAGGCCCTGCCATGACGCGCGACGAGTACCGCGTGTTTCGAAATAGCGTCGGGGCGGGCGATTTCGCAATTTTGTGCCGCCCTCTCAGGCCTTTTCGGCGAATTCGGCGCGGGGGAAGTGCCAGACTGCAGTTAAGACAAGGCCAGAAAGCCCGAGTTTCCGGGCTTTTGAAAAAGGGCCAGCGCCCCGGACAGCCCGGAATTTTGTTCTGTTCAACACCATGCAAATTCGGCCGCGCAGAGGAGAGCCAGTCTTGGCCAGAGGCTTTAGCGAATTCAAATACATGACCTTCGATGTCGTAGGCACGCTGATCGACTTCGAAGGCGGCATCACGACCTGTCTGGCCAGGATCGCCGCCGACGCTGGCGTTTCTTTCGATGGCGAGGCCGCGCTGGCCCTGTACCGGCAAGCCCGCTACATGCCCGATGCGGGTCTGTTTCCCGACGATCTCTCACGTGTCTACATGGTCATCGCGCCACAACTCGGCCTGCCGGCCGATGAGAAATACGGCGCCCGCCTGCGCGACTCCGCCAGCGCCTGGCAAGGTTTCCCCGACAGCGCGGCGGCATTGGCCGAGCTTGCGAAATCGCACAGACTGATCGCCATGACCAATGCCCGGCGCTGGGCGCTCGATCATTTCGAGAAGCAGCTCGGATCGCCCTTCTTCGCCACTTTCACCGCCGACGATACCGGCACGGAAAAACCAGATCCGGCGTTTTTCCAGAAGGTCTTCGACTTCGTCGCCTCCAAGGGCGACAGCAAGGATGACATCCTGCACGTCGCGCAAAGCCAGCATCACGACATCGGCATCTCCAGGGCGCTTGGCATGACCAACTGCTGGATCGAGCGCCGGCACGCCCAGAAAGGCTATGGCGGCACGATCGAACCCGAGCGCTTCACCGTTCCGGACCACCACTTCACCTCAATGGCCGCGTTGGCGGCGGCCGTGCGGGAAAGCCTGAAGGAACGAATCTAAGCCCAAGCCCCGGAAGGCCGCGACAAGACGAGCAGCCCGGAGAACAAAACAGAAAGGGGAATACCATGACCGACAAGATCACGAACTGGACCGGAGCAGACGATGCAATGGTCGAAAACGCCATTCGGCGGGGCGCGAGCCGCCGCGAACTCCTGAAGATGCTGCTGGCCGGCGGCGCCGCGGTTGCCGCGGGCAGCGTGGTGCTCGGCCGTGCCACCCAGGCAGTCGCCGCCGAGCCGATTTCCGGCGGGACTTTCAAGGCAGCTGGCTGGTCGTCCTCGAATGCCGATACGCTCGATCCGGCAAAGGCATCGCTCTCCACCGACTATGTGCGCTGCTGCTCGCTCTACAACCGGCTGACGTTCCTTGACAAGGATGGCGTCACCCAGATGGAACTGGCCGAAAGCTTCGAGAGCAAGGACGCCAAGACCTGGACGGTGAAGCTGCGCAAAGGCGTCACGTTCCACGACGGCAAGGACCTCACCGCCGACGACGTTGTTTTCTCGCTGAAGCGCCATCTTGATCCGGCGATCGGCTCCAAGGTCGCCAAGATCGCCGTGCAGATGACCGGCTTCAAGGCGGTCGACAAGTCGACCGTGGAAATTACGCTGGCCGATCCGAATGCCGACCTCCCGACGATCCTGGCGCTGCATCACTTCATGATCGTGGCGGATGGCGCCACGGACTTCTCCAAGGGCAACGGCACGGGCGCTTTCGTGCTGCAGACGTTCGAGCCCGGCGTGCGTTCGGTGGTCACCAAGAACAAGAACTACTGGAAATCGGGCAAGCCTTATCTCGACTCTTTCGAGTTCATCGCCATCAGCGACGACAGTGCCCGCGTCAACGCCCTGCTCTCCGGCGACATCAACCTGGCGGCTGCCATCAACCCGCGCGCGATGAAGCTCATCAGCGGCCAGCAGGGCTTCGAATTGTCGAAAACGACCTCGGGCAATTACACCGATCTCAACATCAGGCTCGATATGGATCCGGGCAGCAAGGCCGACTTCGTGGCCGGCATGAAGTATCTCGTCAACCGCGAGCAGATCGTCAAATCGGCGTTGCGCGGCCTCGGTGAAATCGGCAACGACCAGCCTGTCTCGCCAGCGAATCTCTTCCACAACGCCGACGTCAAGCCGAAGGCCTTCGACCCGGACAAGGCGAAGTTCCACTTCCAGAAGTCGGGACTGCTCGGCCAGTCCATCCCGGTAATCGCTTCCGACGCCGCGACCTCGTCGATCGACATGGCGACGATCATCCAGGCCGCCGGCGCGGAGATCGGCATGAAGCTTGACGTCCAGCGTGTGCCGTCCGACGGCTACTGGGACAATTACTGGCTCAAGGCGCCGATTCATTTCGGCAACATCAATCCGCGCCCGACGCCGGACATCCTGTTTTCGCTCCTCTACGCCTCAAGCGCGCCCTGGAACGAAAGCCAGTACAAGTC
The DNA here is from genome assembly GCA_900472295.1 of Hyphomicrobiales bacterium. Lineage (GTDB taxonomy): Bacteria > Pseudomonadota > Alphaproteobacteria > Rhizobiales > Rhizobiaceae > Mesorhizobium. Next base: position 54,323 of record UCIA01000004.1, read on the forward strand.
CGAGAAATTCGACAAGATGCTCATCGAGGCGCGCGGCTCGCTCGACCAGGCCAAGCGCAAGGAGATCTACAATCAGATGCAGGTCATGGTCTCCGAAGAGGCCGGCACCATCATCCCGGCCTATATTTCCAACGTGGACGCGCTCTCCAGCAAAGTGAAGGGTTTGGAAGCGAACCCGCTCGGTGGCATGATGGGCTACGCAATGGCGGAATATCTCTGGCTCGAAGCCTAGGAAAAGCCTGCCGGGGGCCGGTCAGCCGGTCCTCGGCACTGCATCGCGCAAGATTGTTTTGGCCGAACGCAACCGCGGAGAGCGCTTCCATGACGTCTCGGGTTCTCAACCTCGTGCTTAAGCGGCTGGGGATTGCGGCCATCACGCTTTTGATCGTGCTGTTTGCCGTATTTTTCGCCACGAGCATGCTGCCTGGCGACACCGCGTCGATGCTGCTCGGCCAGGCGGCCACTCCCGAGGCAGTCGCCGGCCTGCGTGAGGCCATGCATCTCAACGATCCGGCGATTCTGCGCTTCCTGCGCTGGCTTCTCGGCCTGCTCCACGGCGACCTCGGCACTTCCTATGCCAACGAGATGCCGATCGCGACGCTGATCGGTGGGCGCCTGGTCAACACCATGAAGCTCGCCGGCATCACCGCGCTACTCTCGGTGCCGCTGGCTTTGACACTTGGCATCACCGCCGCGATGTTGCGTGGCTCCGTCTATGACCGCACCGTCACCATCCTGTCGATCGGCCTCATCTCCGTGCCCGAATTCATGGTCGCGACCCTCGCGGTCCTGCTTTTCGCCGTCTATCTCAAATGGCTGCCGGCACTGTCTTCGGTCAACGAGGCGCATTCGCTGACCGACCTCGTGCGCATTTATGCGATGCCGGTGATCACGCTCACCTTCGTCATCTCCGCCCAGATGATCCGCATGACCCGCGCCGCGGTGATCGAAACGCTTTCGACGCCTTATGTCGAGATGGCGCTTCTCAAAGGCGCCTCGCGCATCCGCATGGTCATGAGACACGCCCTCCCCAATGCCCTCGGGCCGATCGTCAACGCGGTCGCGCTTTCGTTGTCCTATCTGGTCGGCGGTGTCATCATCGTGGAGACGATCTTCAACTATCCCGGCATCGCCAAGCTGATGGTCGATGCGGTCGCGACCCGCGACCTGCCGCTGATCCAGAGCTGCGCAATGATCTTCTGCCTCGGCTACCTCTTACTCATCACGACCGCGGACATCATCGCTATCGTGTCCAACCCGAGGCTCAGATGACTATGGCGCGCGCCGCAACCCCCCGACGATCCTTCCTGGGCCACAGCTACAATCTGGTGGGCGTCGTCGCTTCGCTGGTCATCCTGGCGTGGACGCTGATCGCGATCTTTGCGCCCTATGTCCTTCCCCATCCGATCGGCGACATCGTCGACGACGATTATTTCGGCCCGATGCGCCAGGGGCTGTGGCTCGGCTCGGACTATCTGGGGCGCGATATGCTCTCTCGGGTTCTGATGGGCGCACGCTACACTGTCGGCATATCGCTTGCCGCCGTCTGCATTGCCTGCTTTTCGGGCGTCGTCCTGGGGATGGTAGCTGCCGTCACCGGGGGTTGGCTCGACACCTGCCTCAGCCGCTTCCTGGACGCCATGAACTCCATCCCCAGCAAGCTGTTCGGCCTTGTGGTCGTCGCCGCAGTCGGCTCGTCGGTGCCAGTGCTGATCCTGACGCTCGCCGTCATCTATATCCCCGGCGCCTACCGCTTCGCGCGGGCGCTCGCCGTCAACATCAACACCATGGACTTCATGACCGTCGCGCGTGTCCGTGGCGAGAGCACCTTCTACCTCATCGGATCCGAGATCCTGCCTAACATCATGCGCCCGGTGCTGGCCGACTTCGGCCTGCGCTTCGTCTTCATCGTGCTGTTGCTTTCCGGCCTGTCCTTCCTGGGGCTCGGCCTCCAACCGCCGCTCGCCGACTGGGGCGCGCTGGTGCGCGAGAACATCGGCGCCCTGCCTTTCGCTGCCCCTGCCGTCATCGTGCCCTCGCTGGCGATCGCCAGCCTCACCATCAGCGTCAACCTGCTGATCGATAACCTGCCGAAGAAGATCAGGGACCGGGACGCATGAGCAATCTCGTCGAAGTCAGGAACCTGAAGATCGAGGCGAGGACCGACTCCGGACGGCTTGTCGAAATCATCAAGGGCGTCAGCCTCGACATCGCCGAAGGCGAGATCGTCGCCCTGATCGGCGAAAGCGGCTCCGGCAAGACGACGGTTGCGCTCTCGCTGATGGGCCATGCACGGCCCGGCTGCCGGATCACCGGCGGCGAGATCAACGTCAACGGCAAGAACATGGCAGCATTTTCCGAAAAGGAACGCGCCAGGTTGCGCGGCACCGATATTGCCTATGTCCCGCAAAGTGCCGCCGCGTCCTTCAACCCCTCGTCGACGATCATGGAGCAGGTGATCGAGGTCACGCGAATCCACAAGCTGATGCCACCCGAGCAGGCGCGCCAGCGCGCGATCGAGCTGTTCCGGGCCTTGTCGCTGCCGGACCCGGAAGGGATCGGCGCGCGTTATCCGCACCAGGTTTCGGGCGGGCAATTGCAGCGGTTGGCCGCTGCCATGGCGCTCATCGGCGATCCGAAGCTGATGATCTTCGACGAGCCGACGACAGCACTCGACGTGACGACGCAGATCGACGTGCTGAAGGCATTCAAGTCGGTCATGCGGGCGGGCGGGATAGCGGGTGTCTACGTTTCCCACGATCTCGCGGTCGTCGCCCAGATCGCCGACCGCATCGTGGTGCTGAAGGGCGGCGAAGTGCAGGAGACCGGCACCACGGCTGATATCCTTTCGGCTGCCCAACATCCCTACACGCGCGAACTGCTGGCCGCCTTCGAACCGAAGCCGCGGCAAATACAGGCGACTGGCGATTCCGCAGCGAATCCGCTGCTTCGCGTCAACAATCTGACAGCCGGCTACGGGCCGGTGAAACCTGACCGGCAGCCGGTTGTCCGCGCGGTCGATTCCGTCAGCCTGGTCGTGGAGAAGGGGCGCAATCTTGGCATCATAGGCGAATCCGGCTGCGGAAAATCGACGCTGGCGCGGGCCATCGCCGGCATCCATCCGGCGGCGGCCGGCGACATCGTCTTCGACGGCAAGGACCTGCAGCGCGCCGCCGGAAAACGCAGCCGGGAACAGCTGCGCGAAATGCAGATCGTGTTCCAGTACGCCGATACCGCGCTCAATCCGGCCAAGGCGGTGGAAGACATCATCTCCCGCCCGCTGGTCTTCTATCACGGGCTCGACAGGCAGGCGCGCTCGAAGCGCGTCGACGAACTGCTCGACATGGTGCGCCTGCCGAAGACGCTGCGCTACCGCCACCCATCCGAACTCTCGGGCGGCCAGAAGCAGCGCGTGAATTTCGCACGCGCGCTGGCGGCCGATCCCAAGCTCATCATCTGCGATGAAATCACCTCCGCGCTCGACACGGTGGTGGCATCCGCCGTGATCGAACTGCTCAAGGACCTGCAGCGCGAGCTGGGACTGTCCTACATCTTCATCAGCCACGACCTCTCTGTCGTCGAAACCATCTGCGACCAGATCATGGTCATGTACAATGGGGAGCGGGTGGAGCAGATCACCCCCGACAAATTGAAGGCGCCCAGCCACCCCTATTCCAAGCTTCTGTTCTCCTCCGTGCCGAAGCTCGATCCGACCTGGCTCGATGGCCTCGTGCGCGACCCCGAGCTCGTCAGCCAGTACGGCCACCGCTGACGAAGCAGCAGTGCCTCACCTCACCCGGGAAACAGGGCCTTATCTCGGAAAAAGACTCGGCAGCGGCATGTGCGCCTTGACGATGGGGGATTTCAGCACGACGAAGCTGAAATACTTGTCGATGCCGATATCCATGTCGGTCAGCCGCTCCATGATCGCCTGGTAGTCACCAATGCCGGCGGTCACGAACTTCATCAAATAATCGTAGCCGCCGGAAACGAGGTGGCATTCGATGACCTGGTCGATCTTCTCCACCACGGCGAGAAAGCGGGCGAAATCCACCTGCCGGTGGTTTTTCAAGGTGATCTCCGTGAACACGGTCAGCGTCTGACCGAGCTTACCGAGATTGATCTGGGCGGAATAGCCTTGGATGTAGCCTTCCGACTGGAGCTTCTTGACGCGCATGAGACAGGGGCTTGGAGACAGATGCACGAGCTCAGCCAGTTCCACGTTGGTGACGCGGCCGTTCTTTTGCAACTCGTGCAGAATCTTGATGTCGATCCGATCCAGTTTCATGGCCGTCTCCGAAGAAGCGCGCTACAGCACAATCTGCTGTCGTACCAACAAGCTTTGACACTACCACAGCCTTTGGTGCTGTCCATCCAACGGGGTACAGGCTGAATGGCACGGACTCCCGATTCCAATAGGGCTTCCAGAATAAAATACTGCTTCAGCCTCAACTGCAGCAGCGGCTGCCTGTGCAACGCGATAGATTGCAGCTTCACAGCAGAGAACACCATGCCCGCGCCACTGCAGCAAATCGAGACACCCGGCGAACTGCCACAGTCCGCGGACGCGGTGGTGATCGGCGGTGGCATCGTCGGTGTATTCGCCGCCTACTATCTGGCCAGGCGCGGCATGCAGGTCGTTCTTGTCGAAAAGGGACGCATCGGCGCGGAGCAATCCAGCAGGAACTGGGGATGGTGTCGCCAGCAGAACCGCGACGCCCGCGAGCTGCCGATGGCGACGCGAAGCCTCGATCTGTGGGAGCGCTTCGCAGTCGATACCAGCGAGGACACCGGCTTCCGCCGCTGCGGGCTGCTCTATCTCAGCAATGACGAGGCGGAACTGGCCAGCTGGGCGCGCTGGCGAGACTTCGCCAAAACGGCCGGCGTCACCACGCACATCCTTGACAGCGCCGAGGCCAGCGAGCGGGGCCGCGCCACTGGCCGGACCTGGAAGGGCGGCGTCTTCTCGCCGACAGATGGCACCGCCGATCCGCCGCGGGCCGCGCCCTCGGTCGCCCGCGCCATCCTCAAGCTCGGGGGCTCCGTGCACCAGAATTGCGCCGCGCGCGGTATCGAGACCGAGGGCGGGCGCCTGAGCGGCGTGATCACGGAAAACGGAACGATCCGCACGAAGCTGGCGGTCCTGGCCGGCGGGGCCTGGGCCTCTTCCTTTTGCCATCAGTTCGGTTTCCGTTTTCCACAGGCATCGATCCGATCCTCCATCCTGTCCGTCTCCCCCAGCGCGGAGGGCCTGCCGGATGCGCTGCACACGGCAAGAATCTCGGCCACGCGTCGCGGCGATGGTGGCTATACGCTCGCCATAAGCGGACGCGGCCGTCTGGACGTCACGCCCCAGCAACTGCGTTTCTCCTCGCAATTCCTGCCCATGTTCCTGAAGCGCTGGCGCAGCCTCGGACCCGGTGGCCTGCAAGGCATGCGCTCGGGCCACGAAACGCTCCGGCACTGGCGGCTCGACCAGCCGACGCCGATGGAGCGGATGCGCATCCTCGATCCGGTTCCGGATCAGGCGACCATTCGCCTGACCCATGCCCGCGCGCTCGAACTGCTGCCGGCACTGCGCCAGACGAGGATCAGCGCGGCCTGGGCCGGCTACATCGACAGCACGCCGGACGGCGTGCCCGCCATCGGCGAGATACATTCCGTTCCGGGTTTCTTCCTGGCTGCCGGGTTTTCGGGGCACGGCTTCGGCATCGGGCCAGGCGCCGGGCACCTCGTCGCCGATCTGATGACTGGCTCCGAACCGATCGTCGATCCCAAGTCCTACGATCCGCGGCGCTTCGAAGCTTCCGTGTGGGGGAAGGTCGCCGATTTCTAAGATGACATGCATGCCGACATCCCGCGATCATCCGCAAAAGCGGCGGAAGGTTTCCAACCAGTTGCCACCCATGATTGCCGCCGTCTGCTCGCGGCTGTAGCCGCGGTCGAGAAGGCCGTGCGTCAGGTTCGGCAATTTGGTGACCGTCTCGATGCCGACCGGATAGGACTGCCGGCCAAAGCTCTATGGTTGGCCATGAACGCCAGGCATCTCGAAGTCTTCCGCGCCAGAAGTGAATGTCGGCGCCCTTGAAGACCGCCTGAGCTTCTTGCTCGCATTCCGGCCATGCGCGGCATGCAGGTCCTAGTCGTGCGGTTCATCCGTCAGATGCTGCGCGAGCACGAAGCCGGAACCCTCGCCCAGCCCGGAGGCCGTCGATCATTATGGGTCGGAGTGTAGGATCAGCCGGCTCATTTCACAACGCGCTTATCGAGTTTGCGGGCCAGGGTGCGCCGGTGCAGACCGAGCCGACGTGCCGTTTCGGAGATGTTGAAGCCGGTCTCGACCAGCGTTTCGTGGATGCGCTCCCATTCGAGGTTCTTGATAGAGGTGGGACGGCTGCTCAACGAAACAGAAACATCGCCCTCGGCCCGGCCGAAAGCGGCTTCGATGTCATCGGTGTTGGCGGGCTTCGCCAGGTAATGACATGCGCCAAGCTTGATCGCCTCGACCGCCGTGGCGATGCTGGCGAAGCCGGTCAGCACGACGATCCTCATCGAAGCATCGCGGGCGCTCAAGAGCCTGACGCACTCCAGCCCGGAGCCACCGACGCCAAGCTTGAGATCAACGACGGCGTAAGTCGGAACCGCTGTGTCGAGGGCGCCAAGCAGTTCTTCCCTGCCGTGGCAGACGATGACGTCATAGTCGCGCTTTTCGAAGGAGCGTTTCAGCGTCTTCGCGAAGATGGCGTCGTCCTCGACGATAAACAGGGATCGATCAGGCCTCATGATCAGCTCCATCGGTCAGCGCAGCCAGCGGCAGCGAGAGCGTAACACAGGCCCCCTGCTCCATGTTACGCGCCGAAAAGTCGCCCCCCAGCTTTCGAACCACGTTGACGACGAGGAAAAGGCCAAGGCCACCGCCCGGCCGTCCCTTGCTCGACATGTAGGGCTGGCCGAGTGCCGCCAGAATACCCTCGTCAAAACCCGGCCCGCGGTCGCGCACGGCAATCACCAGTTTCTCGCCCTGCCGCTCGGCAGTGACGCCGACCCAATCGGGCGAGGCTTCCAGGGCGTTGTCGAACACGTTGAAGATCACCTGCTTCAGCGCCGTGTCTGAGACGATCTGTTCGTCGGGTTCGAAATCGTTGCTGTACTCCAGATTGGACGGCTGGCGGCTGACGCGCCATTCCTGGACAAGATCGTCGATGAAATGGCGGATGCTGGTGCGGATCGTACCCTCGCCCCGCGCCTGCCCCGAAGACATCAGGATGCCCGACACGATGCTTTTGCAGCGCTCGATCTGCGCCTGCATTTCAGCCACGTCCCCGGCCCGCTCGCGGTTGCGGGTGACGCTGCGCATCTGGCGCCAGTCGGAGAGGATGACGGAGATGGTCGAAAGCGGCGTGCCCAGTTCATGCGCGGCACCCGAGGCGAGCAGGCCCATGCGCACGATGTGATCCTCCTCTGCCGAGTGCTGGCGCAGATCGGCGAGATAGGCGTCGCGCTCGCGCAGATTGCGGTGGATGCGCGTCATGAAAATCACGATCAAGCCTGCCGCCAGCACGAAGCATATGAACATGCCCCTGATATGCAGGGCCAGCAGATCGCTGCCGCCGTGATGCGGGATCGCGATCGGCCGGAACTCGAAGGTGAGGAAGACGAAGCAGGCGGAAGCGGCCACCACCAGGCTCCAGGTGGACCAGGGCGTCAGCAGCGCGGCGCCAAGCGTGATCTGCAGGAGATAGAGCGACACGAACGGGTTCGAGGCGCCGCCGCTGAGGTAAAGCTGGGTCGTCAGCGCCACCATGTCGAAGATGAGCGCGACAAACAGCTGTGCGTTGCTGATCGGCCGCTGGCCGCGCAAGGCGAGCAGGCTGAAGATGTTCAATCCGACGAGGAAAAACACCACGCCAGCCATCTCCGGCAGCGGCAGCGGAATGTCGAACCAGTATTCCGTCGCCAGAATGGTAAGCACCTGACCGGCCACCGCCAGCCAACGCAGCTGAATGAGCAGGAACAGGTTCTTCCTGTTCGCCGCATCGGGATTGGAGACCGCCCCGTCCTTGCCGGCGAGGGATGCTGCCGCGAAGGATTTTTCGTTGCGAAGCGTTTGCGTCGGGACGCTCATCTTGCCGGTCTCTGCCGCCAGCGGCCGCCGATGATCGGTGCGGCCAAGGCTGCGGCAAGCATCGCAGCGAGCGTGAACCAGGTCAAAGCATAGACCAGATGACTGTTGCGGAAAGTCACCACGGTCAGGCCGCCGCGCGGCCAGCCGCCCATGCCGGATGCCTCCGCATCGACGAAATAGGGGGCGACATCCGTCAGGCCGCGCGTGGTGGCGATGGCCGCGACATCCCGCGAATACCAGCGATTGCCCGCAGCATCGTTGTTGCGCAGGAAGCCGCCGCCAGGCTCGCTGATACGCAACAGCCCGCCGATGACGGCCGGTGCGGCGAAGCTGCCGCTCTCCTGTTCGAATTCGGCCTTGCGCTCCTGGGGAACGAACCCACGATTGACCAGCACGACGAAGCCACGGTCGGTCCGCATCGGCGTCAGCACCCAATAACCGCCACCAAGCTCCGTCACCGCCTGCACCAGCGTGTTGGCACCGTCCAGAAAGTGCCCGGCCAATCGCACATGGCTGTATTCATAACCGGCCGCGGTCATGCCGACCCAGTTCCCTGGGCCAGGCGCATCGGCAGCCGGAGCATGGATGCGCTGATCGACGCGGGCGATCAGGTCGAGCTTCCAGACCCGCCTTTCCAGCTGCCATATGCCAAGCCCGAGAAACACCAGCACGCCGAGGAGCCCGAGCAGTGCGAGGAAAAGCCGTGACGCGGGCGACCTGCCGGCGTCCTGTCGTGACGCTGCGAGCGAACAAATGCCGGGCTGCCCGATCCGTGCTTCGGCAGGGGTTCTCCCCGCGCCCGGCGCCGGGCTCATGGCATCTCGCGCATATCGTGAAGCCCCGGCATCATGTTGGCGTTGAGGTGATACATCACCCACAGCGAGCCGGTCAGCACGATGACCACCAGGATCAGCGTGAAGATCAGCGCGAGCATCGACCATCCTCCCTCGGAAGCGGTGTTCATATGCAGGAAGAAGACCATGTGGACGACGATCTGCACCGCCGCGAAGACCATGATGACGATGGCCGTGACCTGCTTGTCGTCGATGGCGCCGGTCATGACCAGCCAGAATGGGATAGCGGTCAGGATCAGCGACAGGACGAAGCCGATCAAATAGCCCTTGAACGATCCGTGCGCGGCGCCTCCAGACGCCTGGCCGTGACCCTCGGCATGACCATGAGCGCTCATCGCAACATTCCCATCAGATAGACGAAGGTGAAGACGCCGATCCAGATGACGTCGAGAAAATGCCAGAACATCGAGAGGCACATCAGCCGGCGGCGGTTCGCTTCGATGAGGCCGAACCTCGCGACCTGCACCATCAGCGTCACCAGCCAGACGATGCCGAAGGTGACGTGCAGGCCGTGCGTTCCGACCAGCGTGAAGTAGGACGACAGGAAGGCGCTGCGCTGTGGCGTCGCGCCTTCATGGATCAGGTGCGCGAATTCATAGAGTTCGATGGACAGGAATGCCAGCCCGAACAGGCCGGTCACGGCAAGCCAGCCTTGCGTCGCCGCGACGCGGCCCTTGTCCATGGTCAGCATGGCAAAGCCATAGGTGATCGAGGAGAACAGCAGCATGGCGGTGTTGAGCGCCACCAGATTGAGGTCGAACAGGTCCTTGGGCGCGGGACCCGCCGCATAGTTGCCGCCGAGCACGCCATAGGCCGCGAACAGCATCGCAAAGATCAGGCAGTCGCTCATCAGATAGAGCCAGAAGCCGAGCATGGTGCTGCCGCCTTCGGCGTGCGCATGCTCTTCCTCCAGGTGGAAGACCGGTTCAGTGCCGGCCGTGGTTGCCGTCGATACCATGCTCAAACCCTAACCCTGGGCGGCGAGGAGCGTCGTCCTCGCCTCCTCCGTTTGCGTGACCTCGGCAGCCGGAATGTGGAAGTCGCGGTGATAGTTGAAGGTGTGGCCGATCGCGGTAGCGATGAGGCAGGCGAAGCTCAATGCCGCCAGCCACCAGATGTACCAGATCATGGCGAAGCCGAGCGCCACGCTGAAGGCCGCCAGGATGACGCCGGTGCCGGTATTGCTTGGCATGTGGATCGGCTTGAAGCCGGAGAGCGGCCTGTTGTAGCCGGCCTTCTTCATGTCCCACCAGGCGTCGTTGTCGCGCACGACAGGCGTGAAGGCGAAATTGTAGGCCGGCGGCGGTGAGGAGGTCGACCATTCGAGCGTGCGGCCGTCCCAGGGATCGCCCGTCGGGTCGGTCAGAGCCTTGCGCCTGCGGATGGAGACGTAGATCTGGATCAGGAAAGCGGCGATGCCGAAGGCGATCAGCACCGCGCCGAAGGCGGCGATCACGAACCATATCTGCAGCGAAGGGTCGTCGAAGACGCGCATGCGGCGCGTCACGCCCATCAGGCCCAGGATGTAGAGCGGCATGAAGGCGAACCAGAAGCCGACAACCCAGCACCAGAACGAGACCTTGCCCCAGAACGGATCGAGCTTGAATCCGAAGGCCTTGGGCCACCAGTAGGCAATGCCGGCAAACAGGCCGAACAGCACGCCGCCGATGATGACGTTGTGGAAATGCGCGATCAGGAACAGGCTGTTGTGCAGCACGAAGTCCGCCGGCGGCACGGCAAGCAGCACGCCGGTCATGCCGCCGACGGTGAAGGTGAGCATGAAGGCCATCGTCCACATCATCGGCAGTTCGAAGCGGATGCGGCCGCGATACATCGTGAACAGCCAGTTGAACATCTTCGCCCCGGTTGGGATCGAGATGATCATCGTGGTGATGCCGAAGAAGGAATTGACGCTGGCGCCGGAGCCCATGGTGAAGAAGTGGTGCAGCCAGACCAGGTACGACAGGATGGTGATGACCACCGTGGCGTAGACCATCGAGGTATAGCCGAACAGGCGCTTGCCGGAGAAGGTCGAGGTCACCTCGGAAAAGACGCCGAACAACGGCAGGATGAGGATGTAGACCTCCGGGTGACCCCATATCCAGATGAGGTTCACATACATCATCGGGTTGCCGCCGAAATCGTTGGTGAAGAAGTTGGTGCCGACATAGCGGTCGAGTGTCAGCAGCGCGAGCACCGCCGTCAGCACCGGGAAGGACGCCACGATCAGCACATTGGTGCACAGTGACGTCCAGGTGAAGACGGGCATGCGCATCATCGTCATGCCGGGCGCGCGCATCTTGATGATCGTGCAGATCAGGTTGATGCCCGACAGCGTCGTGCCGACGCCCGCCACCTGCAGCGCCCAGATATAATAATCGACGCCGACGTCGGGACTATAGCCGATGCCGGAAAGCGGCGGATAGGCGAGCCAGCCGGTGCGGGCAAATTCGCCGACGAACAGCGACGCCATGACCAGGACCGCGCCGCCGACCGTCATCCAGAAGCTGAAATTGTTGAGGAACGGGAAAGAAACGTCGCGCGCGCCGATCTGCAGCGGCACGACGAAGTTCATCAGCCCGGTGACGAAAGGCATCGCCACGAAGAAGATCATGATCACGCCGTGAGCGGTGAAAATCTGGTCGTAGTGATGCGAGTTGAGATAGCCTTCGGAGCCGTTGAAGGCGATAGCCTGCTGCAGGCGCATCATGATGGCGTCCGAGAAGCCGCGCAGCAGCATGACCAGGCCGAGCACCATGTACATGATGCCGATCTTCTTGTGGTCGACGCTGGTGAACCACTCGCGCCAGAGATAGCCCCAGAGCTTGAAATAGGTGATGACGCCGAGAAGCGCGATGCCGCCGAGCGCCACAGCGACGAAGGTGGCGACTACGATCGGCTCGTGCAGTGGCAGAGAGTCCCAGGTGAGACGGCCGAAGATGAACTTGGTTAGAGTATCGGGCATCGGCTGTCTCTCACAATTCTTGCCGCAGCAGGCCGAGCGACGGTGTATCCGCCTCGGCGCGGCGGCTCTCGGTCCCTGGCCTCAGCAACCCCGCCCCGCGCAGCGGGGAAAGATTTCTGGCCGGCCAGTCCGTCCGCGTGGCATCGCTGGCCGCACGCGCCGCAGCTGCCGCCTCCTCCGCCGTGCAGATGCTGGCGACATAGGTCGGATCGTTGCCGAACACCGCGCCGCGCCGGGCGAACTTGTCGTATTGCAGCGGCAGAGTGTTGCGGACACCCGCAAGACCGAGGCCACCCCTGGCGTCGATCGACATCATCTCGTTCATGCACATCTTGCCGCGCTCGACGCAGAGGTTGAGGATGGCGCCGTAAAGGTCGGGATCGACCGAGGCATAGTGGCGGACCGGCTCGTTCTCGCTCGGCTTTTCGAGTTCGAGATAGTTTTCGCGGTTGAGCGCCGCCGACGCTGTCCTGGTCTGCGCCACCCACTGGTCGAAGGCTTGTTCGGACAGGCCGTGGAAGGCGAAGCGCATACCCGAAAAGCCGGCGCCGCTGTAATTGGCCGAGAAGCCGCTATAGGTGCCCGGCCGGTTGATGACGGCGTGCAGCTTCGTCTCCATCGCAGGCATGGCATAAATCTGCCCGGCGAGAGCTGGGATGTAGAAGGAATTCATCACCGCCGACGAGGTGATGCGGAAGTCGATCGGCTGGTTGACCGGCGCCGCCAGCTCGTTGACGGAGGCGATGCCGTAGTCCGGATAGATGAAGAGCCATTTCCAATCGAGCGCCACCACCTCGACCCGCAGTGGCTTGTGCAGCTCTGTGACCGGCTGGCCGGGCTCGATCCGGTCGATCCGGCGGTATGGGTCGAGCAGATGCGTGCCGAGCCAGGTCAGCGCGCCGAGGCAGATGATAATGAGCAGAGGCGCCGCCCAGATCACCAGTTCCAGTTTCGTTGAATGATCCCAGTCCGGCGCATAGGTCGCCGAGGCGTTGGATTGCCGGTAGCGCCAGGCGAAAAAGACAGTCAGCGCCATGACCGGCACGACGATCACAAGCATCAGCAGGGTCGAGACCACGAGCAGGTCGCGCTGCTGGGCCGCGACATCGCCGGCGGGCGCGAGCACGACCAGATCGCAGCCGCTCAACAGCCCGGCCAGGGCAAACAGAAGCAAGGCTCCAAATCGTTTCATCAAACGCTGCCCTCGATGAACCGCCGCAATCGGTCATGTTGCAGTGCGGTATTCATCAAGGGCTACTGCCGCCGGCGGCGCGGTGACATTGGACAATTTGTCCAATGCCCAGCTGGCGTCGCCTTGGCGCAGTGTGCAGCGCACAATGGGATCGTGACGGATTTGGTCCCGGGTACTTCATCCCCCTCGGTGGCGACGGACAAGATGGCTCAGACTTCGACTGGCGAAACGAACGGCGAGCTTATCGGCTCGCATCATGGCCAGGTCAGCGCGGGCGATATCGCGGTCGGCGTGATCGTGGGCAGGACGTCGGAATTCTTCGATTTCTTCGTCTATGCGATCGCGTCCGTCATCGTGTTTCCCAAGCTTGTGTTTCCCACGCACGATCCGCTCGTCGGGACGCTCTATTCCTTCTCCATCTTCGCGCTCGCCTTCGTCGCGCGCCCGTTCGGCTCCGTTCTGTTCATGGCGGTCGATCGCGCCTATGGCCGCGGCGCGAAACTGACGATCGCGCTGTTCCTGCTCGGCACGTCGACCGTCGCCATCGCGTTTCTGCCGGCCTATGGCGACATCGGTGCTGTCGCAATCTGGTTGTTGGCGCTTGCCCGCATCGGACAAGGCCTGGCGCTCGGCGGAACATGGGACGGACTGGCCTCGCTGCTGGCGCTGAACGCGCCGGAGAACCGGCGCGGCTTCTATGCGATGATCCCGCAGCTGGGCGCGCCGATCGGCCTCATCGTGGCCAGCGCGCTCTTCGCCTTCTTCGTCGCCAATCTGTCGGCCGGCGACTTCCTTGCCTGGGGCTGGCGCTATCCGTTCTTCGTCGCATTCGCCATCAATGTCGTGGCCCTGTTCGCCAGGCTGCGCATTGTCGTGACGCCCGAATTCTCGAGATTGTACGAGAGCGGCGACCTGCAGCCGACGCGCATAAGGGACACGATCCGGGCCGAAGGCCGCAACGTCGTCGTCGGCGCCTTCGCGCCGTTGGCGAGTTTCGCCCTGTTCCACATGGTGACGGTGTTTCCTCTCTCCTGGGTGTTCCTGTTCACCAATGAGGGGCCGGCGCGCTTCCTCTTGATCGAAGCGGTGAGCGCGCTGTTCGGCATTGCGGCCATCGTCGCATCGGGGCCACTGGCCGATCGCGTCGGACGCCGTGCGCTGCTCGGCGGCTCGGCGATCGCCATCGCTACGTTCAGTGGCTTTGCCCCGCAGCTTCTGGACGGCGGCACTGTCGGCGAGGCCTTGTTCATGGCGCTGGGCTTCATCCTCCTGGGGCTGAGTTTCGGGCAATCGTCAGGCGTCGTCGCATCGAGCTTTTCCCGGCGGCATCGCTACACCGGCTCGGCAATAACCTCGGATCTGGCATGGATGTTCGGCGCCGGCTTCGCGCCACTCGCCGCGCTGCTGTTGGCGGGCAACTTCGGCCTCATCGCCGCCGGTGCCTACCTGCTTTCCGGGGCGGCTTGCACCTTGCTTGCCCTGTGGATCGACGGTCGGCATCCGGGCGCGAACCGCCGAGCTGACTGACCGGGGCGTTCGCGATTTGCACATGATGCGGCCGAGGCGGACGGTCTGCGTACCGCGCTGATCAAGGCACGGCGACGGGTGGGCGTCGCGTTCTCGATCCAAACGCCGTTTCCAGAGCGTATCCGGAGCGACGAGAGACAGCGCCGTTTCGGGAGTGCGTTACCCCAGTCGTTCATCGCGTAGAGGACGTCCCGAAGGGACATGCCTAAGGGGGTCAGTTCATAGACGACCCGCGGCGGGATTTCGGCGAAGGCTGTGCGCGTCACCAGCCACTATCCGACGACCCGCGGCAACAACTATTTCTACGAATTCAACTGGGGAAGCTCTCTGCTGCTTGTCTACCATTTCGGCAGCGGCACGGTCCTTGCCAATATCCCGAAGGCTGGGGAAGCAGCCCCACGGTGGCATTGGTGTCATTCGGGTAGACGTCCAAGGGATGGGCCGCGACAGCCTGCGCGACGTCCGGCCCACTCTCGACTTGGTACAAATAGAACGAAATGCAAGTGAAATGATTATAAGCCGTATAAGCGAACCGCAGGAGTGCGCTGCCAAGTTTTCGCACAAGTAAAATTTTTCGATCTACACCGCTCGAGGCTGGACATACATTTTCATCGAGAGCAATATGCTTGCAGAGGACAATCCAGAGCAAGTGTGAGGAACCCCATGTTACGTGGAGGATGGACGGCGCGTGCGCGGATTTTGGCGTGCGTTTTCGGCGGCAGCCTGGGATCAATCGCGGCATTGCCCGCGACAGCCGAGATCCTCAACCCGCCATTGCTGCAAGATGAGCGCGCACCGATCGCCAAGCCCGGCCTGACGGAGGAAGCTCCCGCGCCCCTGCCGGGCAACACGGCGCCGACGCGCGGCGACCGCCTGCTCGATCTGGAGATCCAGTATATCGACAACCAGATCTACAACCCGTCGACGGGCGGCTACGACAAGGTCCATCTGCGCGGCTACACGGGCAACGGCGTCGATCCCAGTGCGCCCTATGTCTCGCCGACGATCGAGGCGGTTCCCGGCGACACGGTGCGCATCACGCTCGACAACCAGTTGCCCGCAGGGCCACAGCCCGGCGATCCCGGCTGCATGCCCGGCGGCCAGATGCCTGACATTCCGCACTGCTTTAACGGCACCAACCTTCACACCCATGGACTTTGGGTAAGCCCGACCGGCAACAGCGACAATGTGCTGTTGTCGATCAACCCGCAGACCAAGTTCACCTACGAATACAACATCCCGTCGGATCATCCGTCCGGCACCTTCTGGTATCACACGCACCGCCACGGCTCGACGGCGCTGCAAGTGTCGAGCGGCATGGCCGGCGCGCTGATCATCCGCGGCAGCCGCTTGCCCACGCCGACAGCGCATGGCGACATCGACACGCTGATCCCGACCTCGGCCATTCCCGAGCGCGTGCTGGTGATGCAGCAGATCCAGTATGCCTGCCGCGGGCCAGCCGCCAAACCGGGCGAGCTCGGCCCGATCAAGCAGGACATTAATGGTCGCTACATCTGCGATCCCGGCGATATCGGCGGCATCGAGGCCTACGACCAGTTCGGCCCGGGCACCTGGCCGGCATCAGGGCGCTACACCTCACTCAACGGCAAGGTGTTCAATCCCGACGATGCAATGAAGGCAACGCAAGGCCAGGTCGAGCGCTGGCGCATGATCCATGCAGGCGTGCGCGACACGATCAGCCTGCAGTTCTTCAAGGTCCAGGATGGCAAGCTCAAGCAAGGCGTGAAGACGCTGCTCAGGGCCGACACCACCGCTGCCTTTATCAAGGACACATGCGGCACCACGCCGGTGCCCTATTCGCTGATCGCCGCCGACGGGCTAACGATGGCAGCCGCGCAACCGACCAAACTCGCAACGCTGCAGCCCGGCTATCGCTTCGATGCGCTGGTCGTCTTCCCCGAAGCCGGGCGTTACTGCGTGATCGATTCCTCGGCGCCCAAGTCAGGCGCGGTCAACGCGCTCGATGTCGGGCCGCAACTGCTCGGCCTGGTCGACGTTGCACCGGGCAAGCCGGTCGACAATGTTGAAGATTACATCAACAACGAACTGGTTGTGCTGGCCGAGGCCAACATGCCGGCCGACATCAGGGAGACCGTGATCGCCGACCTCAAGGATGGCACCAAGTTCACCAGTTTCACGCCTCATCCCGATATCACCGACGAGGAAGTAGCGGGCAACGGCACCCAGGAGCTGACCTTCTTCATCGACACGACGGGACCTGACGTGAAGTTCGAGGTCGGCAACACGCTCAACACGGCCGATACGAAGCCTTACGACCCAACCCGCATCGACCGCTCGCTGCCGCTCGGCAAGGCTCAGGTGTGGACGCTGCAATCGCATTTCGTCAGCCATCCCTTCCACATCCACGTCAATCCGTTCCAGATCGTCTCGATCATCGATCCCAACGGCAAGGATGTCAGCGCGCCGGGTGCTGTCGACGATGCCGGCGGCGCGCCCAACGATCCGCAATATCCCGGGCTGAAGGGCGTCTGGAAGGACACGCTATGGATCAAGAGCCTGATCCCGCAATCGCTGCCGGCCGGCTTCTCCGGCATCTACACGATCACGCTGCGCACCCGCTACGAGCGCTATATCGGCGAGTACGTGCTCCACTGCCACATCCTCGACCATGAAGACCAGGGCATGATGCAGAACGTAGCTGTGGTGCTGCCCGACCAGGTGGGCGACGCGGCGCAGGGTGAGGCCATGCAGATGGGTGGCCACGATGCCCACAAGTAAGGCGCAGGCGCCGCAACCCGACGCACCGTTCACCTGGGGCGATGTAGAGGCAATCCTCACCGCAGCCGGCGGCAATGAGGGGCCAGACAGCCTGACGGGACTGACGCTGCCGGACTTCCTGACGCTCCAGCTGCAGGGCATGCCGCTGATCGCGCCGCTTTCGACAACGTGCTGCGGCACGAGCGACGCCAAAGGGCGCGGTGCGCGCTCGACGCTTATCCGCGGCCTGCGCGGCCTGCCGCCCTTCGACGGCAAGCAGTTCCCTCGCCTGCCCTGGGGCGGCAAGGCAGTCGCCGATGATGATATCGACCGGATCGAGACCTGGATCGAAGAAGGCTGCCCCGGAGAGCTGATCGAAACGGTCGCACTTGCCGGCGAGGTCAGCGTCGCGACAGAGGCCCGCGTTGAGGTGAAAGGGCTTCCGGGTCCGATCTTCGGCCCGGCATCCGATCCGGCGGCGTGGCGCTACGCCAAGGGCGAATTGCGCCAGCGCATGGATGTCGACGTGCTTGATGGGCCGCAGAGAGAGCGGCTTCGCTATGCCTTTCGCGAACTCTACAAGCTCAACAAATGGGTCGGCGACAAGCGCAGCTACAACAATCTGGCGCTGATCCACCAGAACCACTGCCAGCATGGCTGGGAGCGCTTCCTGCCTTGGCACCGGGTCTATCTCTACGAGTTCAAGCAGGCGCTGCAGGATTTCTGCCCCGACGTGACCATGCCGTGGTGGGATTTCCCGGCGTCACGCTACAAGCCGGAAGATCCGAAGAACGGTGCGATCCTTCCCGATGCCTTCAAGGGCTTTCT
Organism: Hyphomicrobiales bacterium; assembly: GCA_900472295.1. GTDB lineage: Bacteria > Pseudomonadota > Alphaproteobacteria > Rhizobiales > Rhizobiaceae > Mesorhizobium. The sequence goes on from UCIA01000004.1 coordinate 72,553, forward strand.
CACCGAGGCAACCGCGCGCTTCCTGCGTGACAAGGGTTTCCCGGCCAAGATCGACACGCTGGTCGGCCAGCTCTGGTCCAATCCGACCGAGGTTTACGATGCGGTCAGCAAGGCCTGCGGCAAGGACTATGTGACGGGCGAGAACCGCAAGCGGCTGATCGATGCGCTGCTCGACGCCAATTCGCTGTGGTATCCGCTGCGCTATTCCGGCCAGTTCGGCAAAGGCACGATCAACAGCGTCATCCACTACCACTATCCGGCGCAGGAGGACATTGACGAGATCCTGTCGCTACGCACCTTCCGCGATTTCGGCGGCGGCAGCCTCTATGTCGACAGTTTCGGCTTCCTCGACCAGAACCCGCACAACACCATGCACATCTGGACCGGCGGCATGAACCCGGCGTTCAAGACCGACGCCCCCGCCGACCGCAACAGCGCCGTTCGCGTTGCCGGACGCAAATTCCACCAGCATGACGATCTCTATTCCGAGCCGCAGTTCGGCGACATGTTCTCGAACCTGACGGCGTCCTACGACCCGATCTTCTGGCCGGTGCACGCCAATATCGACCGGCTCTGGTGGCGCTGGCAGCAGGAGCATCCGGACGGCCTGCCAGCCGATCTCGATTCGGCGCTGACGCCGTGGAGCTATGCGGTGCGCGATACGCTCGACATGAACCGCTTCGGCTATGAATATGTGCGCGGCGGATGCCTGATGCCGGTAGGCTTGACCAACCCGGTCGGACGCTTCGTCTCGGCGCCGATCGCGGTGCCCGACGCGACCAAAAGCTTCCGTTCGGCCGAAGTGCGGCTGCACCGCGTGCCGCAGCTGCCGCGCTCCTGCTTCATTCGCGTCTTCCTCAACACGCCGGATGCCGATGCCTCGACGCCGCTCAACGTGCCGGGTTATGCCGGCTACGCCGCCGTGTTCGGCCATGGCGAATGTTATGGCGGCCCCGGACATTGCGAGGTGCCGCCGGCGGAAAACCGCAAATTCGATTTGCGCGAGCGCTCCATGAACACGCCGCGCAATCACCGCATCGACGTGACGCGCGCCGCACGCCGGCTGATCGCGGCTGGCGCCGCCAGCCTCACCGTCAGCCTGGTGGTGATCGGCGCTTCCTATGAGGAAGACCGCGAGTTGTTGCGGCTCGACGGGGTCTCGCTCAACTTTCTCGACTGACCTGAAGACGAGGCCGGCGCCGGCACAGGGGGAATCACATGGCCGACCCATCGATCTATCGCATTCACCCGGCGGTCGGCATTGCCCGGCTCGGCGACAGCCCCGAGGCCTTCTGCATCTCGCCGGAAAAGCCGGCACAGATGCCGATCGAATGCGACGCCAATGGCAATGCCGCCAAGGGCGACGCGCCGATCAAGCATTTCAAGGACAGTAAGGGCCGCATCAAGCGCCAGGCGGCGCGCTTCCAGATCTTCGTCTATGACGCGGCCAATCCCGACGGCATCCCGCTGAAGATCGGCGACCCAGTCGAGGGCGGCGGCAACAGAGGCAAGCTGGTCGATATTCAATGGCGTGTTCAACTCGCCAACAAGAAGGCGGCGTGGTTCACCTTCGATGGACTGCGCGGCGAAGCCGGCTACCCCGACGGCTCGCCGCTGCGCAACCCTGGCATCACCGACCCCATCGAGCGGCAGAAACTGGTCATCGACGCCGGCCCCCAAGCGGTCGACTGCACCGCCCGGCGCAAGGCGAGTTTTGGCCGCGGCACCAACCCGGCCTATGCCGTCACCTTCCCGCCGACCGGGATGGCGCCCAACGACATCGACACGCTGGGCGACATGATGACGGACGACAATGGGCGCCTGCTGGTGCTCGGCGGGCACGGCAACAGCGGCTCGTTCCTCTCGGGCTTCGGCCATCCGCGCATCGAGACCTATGCCAACAGCGATGGCTGGTTCGACGACATTTCCGACGGCCCGGTGATGGCGCGCCTGGTGATGATGGAAGAGCGCGTCCAGGCGCTGCGCTACATCGATGTCGAATACCCCGCCTGGGTGCTGATGGGCTATCCCCGCTATGCGCCGGAAGTGCTCGACATGATCACGCTGGAAGACGTGGTCGAGGACATGTCGATCCGCGAATTCGCCTATCGCACCGACATGTACGGTACCGCTGGTACGTTCAACACGCCGCAAAAAATCGATCCTACCGATACGGCGGCCCTGCTGCACTGGAAGGCCGGACCGGTGGAGTGGAACCCGGCCTACCGTCCCTGGTTCTGGCGCGACATCTGGCCGATCATTTTCCGCGCCGACGAATTCTCCTATTTCGCCAACATCCTCCAACAGTCGAATTTTCCGCACAACCAGTCGAGTCGCGGCACGTTCGACCCCTATCGCCTGTGCATCCCGCCACGCATAGCGCCGCGCGCACTGGCGGCGAAGGAAGGACGCGCCAGGGACGACCAGGCCAGCGGACGCCTGCTCGAAGCGGCTGTGGAGCCGAGCCTGATGCTGCTCGATGCTACACAGGCGCCGGGCGCGGCAAAGGATACCGTGGTGGGCGAGGCCGGCGAAACGCTTAAGGTGGCAGCAGCGGCATTCACCGCCGCGGTCTGCCCGCCGACAAATGGCGAGGCGCCGCGCGCCTATGCCGCGCGCTGGCAAAAGACCTTTGCCGACAACGACACGCTGGCCGATCCTGCCTATGCCGAGGCGCGTAGCGCTTTCGACGCTGCCGTCACCGGCGTGATCGAGCGCATCGCCGCCGCGGTCGCACCTCCGCTGGAGTCGATGCTGGAACTCGCGCGCTCTTCGTCGCGGCAGGAGCCGGGCGAACCCGACCGCACCACCGATCCCGACGAGCCGATCGAAGCGGCGCTGCGGCGGCTGGCTTTCGAATACCGCTCCGGCCAACTGTTCGATCGCGCACTCACTGCTGCGGCCAAGGACGCCACCACCGATCCCGGCCGTTCCGCGCGGCAATATCTCTTCGATCTGCTGCGCAAGCCCGGCGAAGAGAACCTGTTCCGGCTTGAGGCCAATCCGGCGACGCGCACCTATCATTTGCCGCTGATGCCGCTCTTGGCCGGCGACAATCCGATCACCAACAAGACGGTGAGCAAATTCCTGCGACTGACCGACACGCAGCTGTTCCTGCTGCGGCAATGGGCGGCCGGCATCTTCATCGACGAGGTCGATGCGGGTTTCGCACCTGCCATCGATCCATGGCAGCCCTACAAGGACTGGAATGTGCCGGGCGGACGCGGCCTCGACCAGGGCGTGCTGTCGAACGGTCTCGGCGGCGCCTTCTGCCCTGGCGGTGAGGTGACGTGGATCATCCGCAATCCGGCGATCTGGCGCGAGCCTTACCGGATCAAGGCCGATCCCGAATGGTACACCTTCGCGCTGACCGCCGCCCAGGAGAACGCCAACCGCTGGGGCGCCGGCGTCAGCGAGGAGGGCTACATCGCCTATGCCTCCGACCCGCTGTCGCTCGGCAGCGATTTCGACATCGGGCTGCAGCCGGGCGACCTGACCAAGCTCAGCGGCCTGCCCTGGCAAGCCGATTTCAACGAATGCTCCACCCAGACGATCGACGTCACCTATGAGGAATGGAACGTTCTTTATCCCGACAGCGTCGGCAACACGCTGATGGAGCGCGAGCGGCGCGTGTGGGAGACGCTGTGGTGGCCGGCGCACCGGCCGATGCAGGTGTATTACCCCGTCGGCACCGACTTCCAGTTCCGCAACTGGGCGCGCGGCATTCCGCAGACGCTCGCCGGCGACCTCAAAATGGTGACCGAATGGTCGAAGCTCGGCTTCATGGTCCGTAACCCCGGCGGCGGGCTCGATCAGCCCTCGCCCAGCATCAAATACATCTGCGTCGAAGATTCGGGAGAATGACAATGACCAATCCCTTTGTCGGCAACTGGACCTATCGCAGCTTCCTCAACGATCCCGATATCAGCAAAGCGGCCAACGATCTCCTGTTCGGTGAAGGCACGCTGGCCATTGCGGAGCAGTCGCAGACCGAGCTTTCGGGAACGATCGGAGGTCCCGGCTGGTCGCTCGATCTGCGCGGCAGTTTTGGTTACGGCTCGCCGATGCAGGTCCGTTTCCAGGGCAAGGGCGTGGTTGGCGGCGAAGAGTGGATCTACGACTATATAGGCTGGCTGGTGCCGGTGTGGCCGAACAGCACCGACCGGCTGGAGGTGGCGGCGATCGTCGGCTCGGTGGTGCGCACCATCCCGCATTCGGGCGATGGCGGCAGCACCAATCCGGCAGGGGTGGTGGCTTCTTTCTATGCCGTCAGAGCAAGCTGATTTCGTCGTCATCGGCGGCGGTCCGGCGGGGGCGTCGGCAGCGCTGACGCTGCGCCGTCATGCGCCCGGACGGCGCGTGGTTTTGGTTGAGGCCGGGCGGCACGACCGGGCCAAGCCGGGCGAGGTTCTGCCGGCCGTGGCGCAAGGGCTGCTGCGTCAGCTCGGTATCTGGGAGCTATTCCTAGCCGCTTCTTTCGTCGAGAGCCGCGCAGTCGTTTCGGCCTGGGCCGACGAGACGCCGCAAGAACGGCCCAGCATTTTCTCCGCACAGGGCACCGGCTGGCAACTCGACCGGGCGCGGTTCGACCGGCTTCTGGTTGAGGCAGCAGCGGCGGCGGGCGTAGACGTTCGGCTTGGCTGCACGGTGCGTTCGGCCACGCGTGAGGGTCAGGGCTGGTGGCTGGAGCTCGCCGATGGGGATATCGTCGCCGGCGCCGTGATCTGGGCGGCCGGTCGCAGCTGGAAGCTGGCGCGTTCGTTCGGCGCGACGCTTAAGGTTCATGCGCACCTTGCTGCCTACACGCGGTTCTTCGACCGCGCGCCTGGCGATTGCCGAATGGTCATCGAGGCGCGTCCAGAAGGCTGGTGGTACAGCGCCGACCTGCCCGGCGACGGCCGTGTGGTGGCGTGCCTGACCGATCCTGATCTCGGCAGCAACTTGCGCGACCCGAAAAGCTGGTACCGCGCGCTAGCGGCAACAAAGGTCATCGCCCCGCTTCTGCCCGATGGCGCGCGCGAAACCTCAGCTTCGGTGAAATCGGCGGGAACAGCCACAATCGATCCGGCCGCGGGTGAGCGCTGGCTGGCGGCGGGCGACTGCCTGTTTGCCGCCGACCCACTGTCGTCGCGCGGCATCGTGCATGCGCTGCGTTCTGGCATTCTTGCGGCCTACGCCGCGTCGGACATGATCGAGGGCCGCGACGAACTCGCACGCAGGCGCTATAAGATGATCGCCGCGCAGGGCTATTCCGACTACGTCCCGGCACTCGCCGCCTACTACGCAGCAGCCGCGCGATGGGACACGCTTTTCTGGCAGCGGCGTCGCAGCCCTGTCGAAGCTCGGGCGGCCACTCAGGAACGGGCTATGGGCATTTCGAGCATGGGGGAGCGATCCAATGAAACTCGGCATCCCGGTCTATGAAGGCGTCAACCTGCTCGATGTGGCCGGTCCACTTGAGATGTTTTCCTGGGTCGACAAAAAGAAGGGGTTGGAGACGGTTCTCCTGTCGATCGATGGCGCGCCCGTCACCAGCTTGAATGGGGTGCGTTTCGATGCGCAAGCCAGCTTCAAGGCAACGCCCAAACTGGACATACTGTGGGTGCCCGGTGGTGCTCCCGATGCGCTTGGAAAAATCATGAGCGACCCGTCATCGCCCTATCTCGCTTACCTCAGACAGGTTGCGAAAGATGCGAAATGGGTGTGTTCAGTTTGCGAGGGTGCGCTGTTGCTGGCCCGAGCCGGTTTGCTCGACGGTCACCAGGCGACGACGCATTGGGCATTCGTCGACTGCCTGCGCCGCTTTCCCGAAATCAAGGTGGCCAGGGGCCATCCGCGGTTTATCCAGTCAGGCAACCGACTGACCGGCGGCGGCATATCTTCGGGACTTGATGAAGCGCTGCACCTCATCGCCCAGCTGTTCGACGACGCAACTGCTGCCGACGCCCAGGTAACGACACAGTATTTTCCGGTACCGCCGGTTGCCGGAAAAATCCCGTCGAGGACACCTGCATGCATGGTTCAGTGGTGATCAGGCAGGACCTGCGGGCCGATGTCGGAGCAGTTGCACAAGTCAGGCCAGGGCATGTGCGCGAATTTTCGCAGCATGAATTACGGTGACAGTGCACTTTATCCGTTCAACCGCCAGACGCCGTGCCCGCATCGATCGCCCGGGCACATCTGACGAGCGAGCCCGACGGTGTCCCCGGCAACACGGTTTGGCACTTCTCGACACTAATCGGGACCGATGCCGAACACCAAATCCCGGATCAGGCCATCGATCGGGTGTCGCATCCTACGCGAACCAATTGGATGCCTGAACAAAGTTAGTAGAAAAGGACGGGCACATGATCGATCTGAGTGGGAAGCGTGCATTGGTGACTGGAGGATCGCGGGGCATCGGGGCCGCGATCGCGTTAGCACTGGCGGAGAACGGCGCCGACGTTGCATTTACTTACCGGCGCTCCGCCGAGAAGTCTGATGCGGTGGTCAAGTCCATCGAAAGCATGGGGCGTCGCGCAGTCGCCATCCAAGCCGACAGCGCCGCCCCGGAGGCCATCATGCGCTCAGTGGGCCAAGCCGTCTCGGCGCTCGGTGGACTCGATATCCTCGTCAACAGCGCGGCTATCGGCCACACCGGAGCGATCGACGAGATCGACGTGAACGACTATCAGGCCGTGATGGACGTCAACGTGCGAGCGCCAGTGCTGTTTGCGACAGCAGTTATCCCGCATCTTACCAAAGGGGGACGCATCATCACAATCGGTTCGGCCTTGGGAGAGCGGGTCCCATTTCCCAGGCATAACGGTTTACGCGATGTCCAAAGCGGCACTTACCTCCTTCATCCGCGGTCTTTCGGGTGAACTCGGTCCGAGCGGCATCACTGTGAATCTCGTGCAGCCCGGGACGACCAATACGGATGCAAATCCGGCGGATGGGGAGGCTGCCCCTTTCCAGCAAAGCCTGACGTCACTGGGACGCTACGCCGAGCCGCGCGAAATCGCGAACGCTGTGGTCTTTCTGGCAAGTCCCGCCGCGAGCATGATCACGGGCTCCATCCTGACCGCCGACGGTGGCGCAACCGCCTGAGCGGACTTGATGTTCGCAAGCGGGCCAATTGCGTGCTCGGCAATGCATCGAGTGCCCCATCGCCATTCGCGCCAAGCTCCGGCCTTGACAGAGTCGGGTCGAGGGCGACGTGAAGGAGGCAGCCCTGTGGACTCTGTGTTGAGAGGATTTCAAGCTAACCGCTCAACCACACCAGCTAGAAGGAGAAATTCCCGTGAAGGTTCGCAAGTTTGGCCTGCTGCCGGTTGAGACGCGGGCGTAGCTCACCCCTACATGTAGCGCACCCTTACATATGGTCACGCTCTACTTGAGCGCTGCGCTCGCGCTCGAATACCTTATGACCGTCAGCCAGTGCTTCAACCCGCTCCGTAATCACCCATTCGGTCGCCGTGCAGGAGAGATGCGTGGTGCAATGGCTCTGCGTTCGCCAGCCTTCCCGCTCGGCACAGCACGTCCAGCGGACCTCTGCCGTCAGCGACAGCGGGTTATCGGGCGCTATTGACCATACCTCCTGCCGGATGTCGCGCGTGCACAAGCCGTTGCCCGGATGGCGGCTAAGACCTGTGTCCTCGTGCACCCGATAGCGCGTCACGCCATTTTGCAGATCGCGTTCAACAGAGCGGTCCGACGATCCGTCTGTCAGGACTTCGTAACGGGGCAGTGGATCGGGATTGGATGGCTGCGGGATTTCGACCGTTCGATGCTCGCCAAGCAGCGGCAGTTCCAATCGCAGCGTGGCAAGATCGATCGTCAGCGTTGCGTCGCAGGGCTGGGGCAGGATCGTCGGCCAATAGGCGCTCGACAGGGACAGACGCAGACGGTGACCGGGCGCAAAACGGTAGCCGCACGCATCGAGCATCAACTCAATCTCGACCGTCTCGCCCGGTTTCAGAGGCTGCGGGGCGGCATTGCCGCTGCGATGCGCGAGATTGAGCACCCCGTAGCTGACGCGCGTCGCCACACCGTCGGGATGGACGTCGACGAGCCTGACGGCAAGGTTGGCAAAGTTGGCATCACTGGAAAGCGACAGCTTTGCGAGCGGCTGGCCAAACACGACGCATTCCTCAGCAAGGACGGCGCTGTCGAAAGTGATCGATCCAGCATCGTCAACACGCTGGTCACCGGCCATTTCCGAATCTGGCCCGCGCGGAAAGAACTCTCCCGCAGCGGTGCCCGTATCTTGTGGGGAGTGCAGGAGGGCTTTCCCCTTAGCATGCGATGAAGTGCACCGAGCGAGCCTGCCCGACGCGTCCAGGCTAAGGACGAGTGTGTCGGGAACGTCCCATCTGTCCATGGCAACCCAATAGCCGGGGTCGGTCTCGCGCCGGCGGCCAGGACGCGGCCCGTCCAGGATATAGGCACGGAGCCTCGGGGTATGCTCCACCTTGTTGTCTTCTGCGCATAGCCAATGCCGCCACCATGAAATTGCCTCGGCATGAAAATCGGCGCGGGGCTTCGGATAGGCGAAATGCGGATACTTGTGAACCCATGGACCGATCAGGCCCCAGGCCATTTCCGGCATCCCGGCGACCGCCTTCAAGGGCGTGTTGCGGTAGCCGTCGGCCCATCCGGCAATCACCAGTGCGGGAATGGAAAAACCGGCGAAATCTTCGCATATCGAACCGTGACGCCAGAAGTCGTCGCGGCGCTGATGGGAGAGCCACTCCTCCATGAAGAACGGCTCGCCTTCCAGCCGCTCAAGCCACATGTCGCGCCAGCGTTCTCCGACGACATCGGGATCGGGTGCCCGCGACTGGAAGGCATTCAACGTCGCCGCCCATGACAGTTGCGCCGATAGATGCGCGCCATTCTTGTAGTGGATGTCGTCATTGTAGCGGTCGACGGTGGACGACAGGGAAATCACGGCCTTGAGAGCTGGTGGTTTGAGAGCCGCAACCTGAAGCGCGTTGAACCCGCCCCAGGAAATTCCCATCATGCCGACATTGCCGTTCGACCAGCCCTGCACAGCGATCCATTCGATAACCTCGACGGCGTCGGCAAGCTCGCGTGCGGTATATTCGCCGTCGATCACGCCGTCGGATTCTCCGCTACCGCGAATGTCGACACGCACGCCCGCGATGCCGGCCGCCGCGAAGACCGGATAGGTGGTCTCGTCACGCGCGGCGGTGCCGTTGCGTTTTCGATAAGGCAGGAATTCGAGCACCGCTGGCACACCGCCAGGAACCGTTTCGGGCATCCAGATGCGCGCCGCGAGCCGGGTGCCGTCTTTCAGGACGATCCACTCATTTTCTACGACACGGAAATTCCTGTTCGTCATGCGATCAACCACCAAAGTTCCACTCGGTGGCAAGCACACCATCCCGCCGCCGGAAAGGTACGATCATCCCGGTTCAAGCCTCCAGCCAGACCCGGCTGGCGATGCGGCCATTGGAAAAGTCATTGCCGATATCGGGAACAAAACCCTTGAGATGGCTCGTGCAGGCGTTGATGAAGTCGTTGAATACCGGCAGTATCAAGCCGCCCTCATCTCGCACCATGAGCGCCATGTCACGGTAGAGTACGCGCCGCTTGGTCTCATCCAGTTCACCGCGCGCCCGCACCACCATCTTGTCGAAGTCGGGCCGCTTGAAGCGGGTGTCGTTCCACTCCGCGTTGGAGACGTAGGAAGTGGAATAGCGCGCGTCCTGAGTCGGACGACCACCCCAAAAGGAGGTGCAGAACGGCTTGACGTTCCAGACTTCCGACCAGTAGCCGTCACTCGGCTCGCGCTGCACATTGATCTTGATGCCGGCCTTTTCCGCGCTCAACTGGAAAAGCTGGGCCGCGTCGACCGCGCCGGGAAACGCCGCCTCGGAAGTGCGCAACAGGATTGGATCCTGAACGCCAGACTTCTTGAAGTGGAATGCAGCCTTGTCGGGATCGTAATTGCGCTGCTCTATATCGGTGGGCGCGAGCGCATAGTTGGCGTTGATAGGGCAATCATTGCCAATGGTGCCGAACCCGCCCAGAACCCGCTTGAGAATAGCCTCGCGGTCTATCGCATATTTGAGCGCCAGACGCAGATCATTGTTGTCGAAGGGCGCGGTGTCGCAATGCATCAGGAAGGAATAGAACCCCTTGCCGGAGGTGCGCAGGATCTCGACGCCCGGAACCCGCTTCAGCAACGGCACGATCTTGGGTCCGACGGTGCTGATGAAATCGACCTGACCGGACTGCAAGGCGCTGGTCCGCGCGGTCAGGTCGTTCATCACGGTAATAAGGACGCTGTCGACGTGGCCCCGGTCCTGGCGCCAGTCGTCGGTGTTTTTTTCGAAAGCGGCGCGAATGCCCGGCTCGAACGCAACCAGCTTGTAGGGGCCAGTGCCGATCGCTGCCGCCGGCTTTTCCACGCCACCGCCTGGCTGGATCTGAAGATGGTAGTCCGTAAACATCAGCGGCAAGTCAGCGTTGGCCTCCTTCAGCGTCACCACCATGTCGCCCGCCCGTTCCTCGATGCGCTCTATCCCCGACAGCAGACCGAGTGCGCCCGATTGCGATTTCTTTCCGGCGTGGCGGCGCAACGTCTCGACTGCATCGCTAACAGTAAATGCCTTGCCATCGTGGAAACGAACGTCCTTGCGTATCTTGAAGGTCCACTCCTTGGCGTCGGCCGACGGAGACCAGGATTCGGCCAGCGAGGGGACCGCCGCGCCCGTCTTGGGATCGGATTCTACCAGCGTATCGCCCCAGCAATGCGCGATCACGAAATTGACGCTGGAGGACGCCAAGGCCGGGTCGAGCGTATCGGAGGAGGCGCCGCCATCGAGCCCCAGCCGCAATTGTCCGCCCCGCACTGGCGTTTGCGCCACGGCCGGCGACGCCAGCGAGCCGGCGGCTGCGACAAGGCCCAGAGCCACCCCCGCTTGAAGAAGATCACGGCGTGAGAGACTCGATAACCTGCTGGAAGCGCTCATTGGGTTCCCCTTTGGACTGAAGCCTTGTGATCGATACTAGGCAGAGCCCTCGGCAACGCAATTTCGTCGCTTGAAGCGTTTTTAAGCGAGTTTATACTGTCTCCATGAGCCAGCCATGGGCCAATTTCAGCAGCAACCTGAAACTTGCCTGCAGCACGCACAGATCGGTATCCGATCTATGCCGCACCATCGGTATCAACCGGCAGCAGTTCAACCGCTACCTCAATGCGGGAGCCCTTCCTTCCGCCCATAATCTCCTGACGATCGCGGCAGCCTTTGGCCTCGAACCAGCCGATTTCGACCTTCCTCCGGGTATGTTCCGCAGCAAATTGGGTGTGCGGCGCCGGCAGGGCGACCTTAAAGGCCCGCTAGCGGATGCCTTTCCGGGCGACCTGCATGCACTCGAACCCTATCTCGGATTCTACCAGGCATGGCACACGTCGCTGTCCTGGCCTGACCGGATCGTCTGTGCCTGCGCTCACCTGCGCGAGAATGGCGGACAAGTTCTGGTTTCCACGCTTGAGCGCATCGAAGATACCGAAAACGGCATCGTGCAGCGTTCACGGTACATCGGGCTCGCGGCGTATCGCCACGAGCGCATCTTCCTGACGGAATTGACGCGTGGCGAGGCCCCAACCTTTGGACAGACGATCCTCATGCCGTTCGAAACGTACCAGCGGCGTTACCTGCGGGGCGTCACTATGGGCATATCGTGGCGAGCCAACAATCTGCCCTACGCCACCCGCACTGTCTGGCACTATCTGGGGAAACGCGTCAACAAGAGAAGACTTATATCGCGTTGCGGCATCTATGCGCCCAATTCCACAGCGCTGCCCCCGGCCGTGCTGTCCTACCTGACCGAGGCCCAGCCGGTTGCCGCCGCGCCTGTGCAGGCACCAAGACCGGATCGCCGAGCGCCTCCCTGAGCCGCGACAGGGTGGCTCATCGCCGAGGTGCTTCGCCGGAGCCTGGGCGCAACCCTTGTCGCGCTGCCTTCCTGAAGCAGGATGTCGAGGGTGGTGAACAGGTTCAGTGCGATGTCACGCAGGGCGTTTCGCGCAAGGATCAATGGAGTTCGTGGCGTCTGGCGCGATTTCAGGCTGCACCACATCGGGACGGAGCAACAAACCATATCTCGGACGAGACCTGAATCCATGTCGCCGGTCTGTCGGTGCCGCCCGCAATCTGTGGCGCGCGCGACTTCGACGTTGTCGAAATACCAGACCAATTCGTCTTCCGTCCCCAGCACCCGTATGTGTGGAACCCCGCAGTATCCGCGACATAGGGCGGCCCGCCCACTGTCGTGTGCGTTTCCTCACGTTGGTGTGGCCGGTCAGCAGGAGCTTGTTCGGATCCTGGCCGGCTATCTCGATGAAGTTGAGTTCCGGTGGCAGCAGCCGTTGTCGGCAGCCCAGCATAAGTCAATAATATCAAAGCGATGCAATGAGGTTCGCCAGATACGATTGGCTAACCGGAGGCCAAAAATCAGCTAAGCCATTGATAAATAACGATAATGGTGGGCCCGGAGGGTCAGCATTTTCTACACAAAATCAATATGTTAGCAGCTGGTTCGCCGTCCCATATCTCCCGTATGTTCTCGTATGGTCTGGCGAACAAAAAGAGCAAGATGACGACTAGTATCCATGCGAGCGGTGCTTCGGTTCTAGAAGGTCAATCAATGCATTTTTGACCATAGCGCTGTGAGCGCGACCGCTATGGGGCCGGACGGGACTGTCCGTTTTTGGAGTGGCCGGGACTGGAAGCCAGCATTCCATCAGCATCTTCAAGCCATGGCGATTGCGCAATCCACGCGGCGGATCGTCAGTGGTAGTAGATGCCGCCGTCGACGTTTAGCGATTGGCCGGTGACGAAGGCCGACAGGTCCGAGGCGAAGAACAGCACCGGCCCGACGACGTCCTCCGGCGCGCCGAGGCGCTTCAGCGCCGCGACTTCTTCCCAATGGTGGATCGCCGCTTCGCTGCCGAGATTGTTCTTGCCCATCTCGGTCAGGATGATGCCGGGGCAGATGGCGTTGACGGTAACCCCGTCCATGCCGACCTCCTGCGCCAGCACACGGGTCAGCGTGATCACCACCGATTTCGTCGCCGCGTAATGACCTTGCGTCGGCACGCCCTGGCGGCCGGCGATCGAGGCGATGTTGATCACCCTGCCCGATTTCCTAGCGCGCATATGCGGCAACACGGCCTGGCACATCATCAGCACGCCCTTGGCGTTGACATCGAAATGCGCGTCCCAATTGGCTTCGTCCAAATCCTGGAGCAGGCTTGGCTTTAGGATGCCGGCATTGTTGACCAGTACGTCGATGCTGCCAGCCTCCGCAAGCAGCGCCTGCGCCGTCACTTCGATCTCGCGCTTCTTGCTGACATCCATCGTGTAGACATAGGCCTTGCGGCCGGCCGCCTCGATCTCGGCCTTGGTGATGGCAAGCGCCGCCGCCTGCGACGGCAGGTCGGTGACGGCGACGTCGAAGCCCGCGTCAGCGAGCCCCTTGGCCAGCGCCCTGCCGATGCCCCGGCTGGCGCCGGTGACGAGAGCCGTCTTGCCCTTGGCCTCAGGAAGAATGGTCATGCTGCTTGCACCTTTGATGTCCTGACCGGGAGCGAATTCATCGCCGCGATCGTGTCGTCGAATGAAACGAGTTTGCCGTCGGAGCCGAGCCCCATCGCCACCTTGGCTGCGACGGCGGTGGCAAAGCGCGCCGACTGCTTCAGATCCCAGCCTTTGACGATGCCGACAATGATACCGGCGGTGAAGGAATCGCCGCAGCCCGTGGTGTCGAAGACCTCGACGTCGAAGGCCGGCAGATGGAAATCCTCGCCATGCTGCGGCGAGACATGGACGCCGTCGGCGCCAAGCGTGAGGATGCAGTTCTTGACGCCCCTGGCCTTGAAAAAGGCGGCGACGCGGGCCGGATCGCGGTCATGCGCCATCTCGCCGCCCTCGTCGATGCTCGGCACGAAATAGTCGATATAGGGCAGGCACGGCTCGACCAGCTTCCACGTCTCCGGCGTTGCCTGGATGAGATCGAAAGTGGTGATGCGGCCAAGCTCCTTGGCGCGCTTCAATAGCTTGACCGTCGGCTCGCCATCAAAACGCTTCAACAGGCCGGTGCCGCCGACATGAACGACGGTCGCATCGAGCGCGGCGTCGAGATCGGCATCGGCGACCTCGAACAAGGTGGCTGTGCCCGGCACATGCAATGCCGGGCGCTCGCCGTTCGGCCGCACCGGCAGGATGGTCGAGGAGGTCTGGACGCTCCCGTCGCGGCGCACCAGGCCGCACTCCAGGCCATACTTCCCGAGCTTGGCGAGGAACCAGTCGCCCATATCGTCAGTCCCAAGCGTGGTCACGGCCCGCGTCTTCAGCCCGAGAATGGCGCAGTCCATGCCGGTCGCGCCGGCCGTGCCGGCGACCGTCATGCGGATCTCCTCGATATAGTCGGCGCGACCGCCCTCGGGGATGCGCGAGACCGGCCGTCCCAGTATGTCCAGGACGTAGAAACCGATCGAGCTGACGTCGAATTGTGGCATGGTTAGGGACCTTTCGAACTCAATGGGTGGTCGAACTCAATGGGTGGCGCGGCGCAGGCCGAAGCTCACGGCCAGCACCAGGAAGACCAGCACGCCGATGCCGACCTGCTGCCAGTAGAAATTCCAACCGACGAGCAGCAGCCCGTTCTTGACGATGGCGAGCAACAGCACGCCGAGCAGCGTGCCGATCACCGAGGGCTTGCGCTCGCGGCTGAGCGTCGTGCCGATGAAGGTGGCGCCGATCGCATCGAGCAGGAAGGCATTGCCGGACAGCGGCACGTAGGATTTCACCGTCGCCGACAGCAGGATGCCGGTGACGCCAGCCAACAGCGCGCACAGCACATGCACCATCGACAATTCGCGCGGCACGCGGATGCCGGAGTACCAGGCGACGCCGGGCTGCGCGCCCATCGCCTGCACGTAGCGGCCGAAGACGGAGCGGTGCAGCAGGATGTGGACGGCAACAGTCACGACGATCAGCAAGATCACCGGCGTCGGCACACCGAACAAAGCGGTGCGGGCAATGGCGTTGAACTGGTCGCTGGCATAGCCGCTGGTGAGATAGATCGGCTGGCCGCCACTGGTGGCGAGCTGCTGCGTGCTCTGGCCGATGAACAGCACGCCAAGCGTTGCCAGGAACGGACTGATGTTGAGCCTGGTGATGAGGATCGCGTTGAGGATGCCGACGATGAGCGCAGCACCCAGCCCGCCGCCGACGCCGACCACGCCGCTGTAGCCGGCAGCCAAGAGCATCACGAAGACCATGCTTGCCATGTCGACGGACACGCCGACGGACAGATCGATACCGCCGGACGAGATGACGATGGTGAGCCCGAGCGCCACGATCGCCAGCATGACAACGTTGTTGACCAGCACGTTGAAGAGGTTCGCCGGTGTCAGGAAGGTCGGACTCGCCACCGCGAAGAAGATGACGATCGCCGCAAAGGCGATGAGCACGCTGTATTTGGCGAGGAAGGCGCGCAGGCTCACCTTGCGGCTGTCGTTGGCCGAGACGCTCATTGTGAACCCTCCGAACCGCGGGCAAAGGATGTGATGGCCACCACCAGCAGGATCAGCGCGCCTTGCACGCCGTTGACCCAATAGCTGGAGACGTTGAGCAGTTGGAAGCCGTTGGCGAGCAGGCCGATGAACAGCACGCTGAGCAGCGTGCCACCCATGGTCGGCACGAAGCGGCGGGAAAAGACCGTGCCGAGCAAAGCGGCCGCCAGCACCGACAGCAGCAGCTCGCCCGAACCGGGCGTGCTGGCCGACAGCCGCGAAACGGTAAGGACGCTCGCCACCGCCGCGCAGAAGCCGCTCTGCACATAGGTGAAGGAGACATAGAACGGAACGCTGAGACCGGCCGCTCGTGCAGCCTCGGGGTGCCCGCCGACCGCATAGAGCCGCAGCCCGAACGCCGTGCCATGGATGATGGTGATGATGATCGCGGAGAATACGATCAACGCCCAGGCGAGCGCCGAGATGCCGAGGAAGCTCCCGGAAACCAGGAAGCCGAGCAGCGGGGAGGATGCGCCGACAACCGTGTTCTGGGTGAGTGTGAGTTCCATGCCGGCCGCGACATTGAGTACGGCAAGCGTCGCCAGCAGCGGCAGGATGCCGAGACCGACAACCGCAAGGGCATTCAGCGCACCAACCGCCATGCCGACGCCGATGGCTGCGAGCACGGACAGGAAATCGCCATAGCCCATCGACAGCAGCGTCGCGTAGACGGCGGCGCACAGCCCCATATTGGCGGCAATCGACAGGTCGATGCCGCCTTCGGTGACATCGGAGCCACCGCCGATGATGACGGACGTCATGCCATAGGCGAGTACGCCCAGGATCGCCGACTGCTCGACGACGTTGATCAGGTTGAAGCTCGAGGTGAATCCCGGCGCGAAGACGACGAAATAGGCCATGATCGCGGCGAAGGCGGCAATCGCTCCGAGCCGCACGACGAGGGTGGCGAAGCGTCGGCCGGCACTTTTGCCGGTGGCGCGGGTTTCATCGGACGCGCCGGCCTCAGTGTGCAGAGTAGTAGCGCTCATGCCGCCACTCCATCAGCGTTCGAGCGGGCGCCCGAAGAGGCCGCGAGCAGCGCGTCGCTGTTCATCGACGGGCCGGAGAAGGTACCGGCAAGCCGGCCGCGATAAACGACCAGCACCCTGTCGCAGACGCCGACCAGTTCGAGCAGGTCGGACGACAGAAGCAGGATCGCCGCGCCCTCGCCCGCCAGCCGGTTCAACAGATTGTAGATCTCGACCTTGGCGCCGACATCGACGGCCACCGTCGGCTCGTCCAGAACATAGACGCGCGACTGGCAGCTCAGCCATTTGGCGATCGCCACTTTCTGCTGATTGCCGCCGGAGAGTTCGCGCACCAGCGCGTCGCGATGCGGCGTCTTGATCGACAGCTCCTTGATCAGGCCATCGACCGCCTGGTTCTCGCTGCGGCGGCTGACCAGGCCGCTCTTCGAATAGCGGCGCAGGCTGGCCAGCGAAATATTCTCGCGCACCGACAGGCCTATTGCCACGCCATGCGCGCGGCGATCCTCCGGCAGCATGGCAATGCCGTCGCGCACCGCCTTGACCGGCGTCGACAGCGACAACTGCTTGCCTTCGACCTTGATCGAGCCGCCATCGGCGGTCTTGAGGCCGAACAGGCACTGCACGATTTCCTTGGCGCCGGATCCGAGCAGGCCGGTGAGACCGACGATCTCGCCGGCGCGCACCTTGAAGCCGATGTTTTCGAAACCGCCACCGAGGCGCAGATTGGCGACTTCGAGCACCGGTGCGCCCAACGTGACCGAACGCTTGGGAAACATCTCGCCGACATCGCGGGCGATCATCATCGAGATGATCTCATCGATCGATGTCTCGCGCGGGTCGACCGTGCCGACATCGGTGCCGTTGCGCATCACTGTGACGCGGTCGCAGAGCTTTTCGATTTCCTGCATGTAGTGGGAGATGAAGACCACGGCGATGCCGTCGTCACGCAGCCGGCGCAGCACGTCGAACAGGCTGTCGACCTCGCGCTTGACAAGTGCCGCCGTCGGCTCGTCGAGCACGAGCACCGAGGCCTTTTGCGCCAGCGCCCGCGTGATCTGCACGACTTTCTGCTGTGCCGTGGTCAGATCCTTGACCAGGGTTCCTGCTGGCAATTCCATGCCGAAGAACCGCTTCAGCAAATCGGCTGCCTTGCGCTCCATGGCGCGGCGGCTGACGAACGGCCCGAACCCGATTTCGTGGCCGAGGAACACCGCCTCGCCAACGGTTGCGGTCGGCACCAGCAGCCTGTCCTGATGGATGAAATGCACGCCGAGCTTTTCGACTGATGCCGGCGAAAGCGCGGTCACGGTCTCGCCATTGATCACGATGGTGCCGCTGTCCGGCTTGATGATGCCGGCCAGCACCTTGATGATTGTCGACTTGCCGGCGCCGTTCTGGCCGACAAGGCCGAGGATCGAGCCGCGCTCAATCTCGAGGTTCGCGTTCTCCAGTGCACGCACCGGACCGAACCGCTTCGATATATCGCTCATTGATACAGCAATTTCACGCTTTGCTGCCTGCATGGTCGTCATTCCCGGTTGATGGTGGCGGGCAGCCGCAAAGGCCGGCTGCCCGCCGTTACGCTCAGCCTATTTAACGCCAGCCTTCTCGGCCGCGTCGAGGAACGGTTTTCCCTTTTCGGCGGCATTTTCCTTGTTGATCAGCACCGCGGGCACGAAGGTGAAGGGCGCCACCTTCTGGCCGGCAAGATATCTGGCGGCATTGTCAACCGATGTCTTGCCGATCTCATAGGGCTGCTGCGCTGCCACGGCACCCGCCGACGACTTCGGATCCATCACCATCTTGATGACTTCCGGGCTGCCGTCGATGCCGTAGGTCTTGACCTCGTTGCGGCCGGCGGCCTCGACCGCCTGCGTGGCGCCGATCTGCGGCACGTCCCAGCAGGCCCACACCGCGCCGATCGAACCCTTCTCCGGCGACTTGGTCAGCATGTCCGTCACGTTGGAATAGGCGCTCTGCACGGTGTTCGGGATGACGTCGCGCAGCTCCGGCTCGACGATTTTCACATCGGGGAACGAGGTCAGCACATATTTCAGCTGGTCGTAGCGGATCTTGCAGACCGGTACGCTGTAGAAGCCGTTGAAGACCAGCACATTGCCCTTGCCGCCCATGTCGGCGACCATCTGCAGCGCGATCTCGGCGCCGATATTGTAGTTGTTGGATGTGGTGTTGTTGATGGCATGCGGTGTCGCGGTGTCGACCGTGAACAGCGGGATGCCGGCGTCGCGGATCTTCAGCAGCCATGGGTTCAGCACTTCGAGATTGCCGAGCTGCTCGATGATCGCGTCGGGCTTCTGCGCAATCAGCGTCTGCAGCTGCGCGATCTGCTGCTGATCCTTGCGGCCGGCGTCGAGTGCGATGACTTCGCCGCCCAGCTCCTTCACCCGGTCCTGGATGCCGCGGAATGCCATCAGGTCCCAATAGTGATCGGTGCCGATGGCGGAGACGCCGATGCGCTTGCCCTTGAGCGACAGTTCCTCGGCATTCGCGCTGGAGATGGCGGCCAGGCTGCAAGCCGCCGCCAATCCCAAAGCGAGCGCCTTGACTAGGCCTTTCATGGATCCGGTCATTTCATTCCTCCCTTGTTGATCGCTCCGGGCCTTCCCGGAGGATTCTGCCAGATGGCTGCGGCTCAGGCAGCAGCCTCCTTGTCGCGCAGGCCGTAGCTGGCCATGCGCTTGATGACGTTTTCGATCTCCTCCTCGGACAGGATCGGCGGCTCGCCGATCTGCAGGGCGCCGTGGTACTGACGCGCCAGCGTTTCCACCTCGACCGCCAGCCACATCGCCTGGCTGAGGCTGGAGCCGACCGCGATCATGCCGTGCTGTGCGAGCAGGCAGGCCTTGCGGTCGCGTAGCGCCTCCACCGCATGCGCCGAGAGCTCCGCCGTGCCGAAGGTGGCGTAAGGAGCGCAGCGAATGTCACTGCCGCCGGCGACCGCGACCATGTAATGGATCGCCGGTATCTTCCGGCCCATGATGGCGATGGTTGTGCAGTAGGTCGGATGCGCGTGAACAACCGCGTTTACCTCCGGCCGCGCCTTCATGATGTCGAGATGGAAGCGCCATTCGCTCGACGGCGGCAGGCGCCCGTCGACCTCGCCATCCCAAGCCATGAAGACGATGTCCTCCGGCACCAGCGTCTCGTAAGGCGTGCTGGTCGGCGAGATCAGCATGCCTTCGCCATGGCGCCGGCTGACATTGCCTGACGTGCCCTGATTGATGCCCAGCGCGTTCATCTCGAGGCAGGCGTCGATGATTGCCTGGCGTGCCTCTAGGTCCGAAACGGTCATGCGATATTCCAATCCTTGCTCGGCCCGTCACCAGGCCGTGTAGCCGCCATCGATCGACAGGACCGCGCCGGTGACGTAGCTCGACGCCGGCGAGGCGAGAAACAGGATCGCCGAAGCTATCTCGTGCGGCTCGCCGAGCCGGCCCATCGGCGTCATGTCGATCCAGGTGTTGAAGAGTTCGGGCCGCTCGCGCATTTTCAGCGTCATCTCGGTGCCGACATAGCCCGGCGCCAGCGCGTTGACGCGCACGCCCGATTTCGCCCACTCGACGGCTAGCGCCTTGGTCATCATGTGCACGGCGCCCTTGCTCACCATGTAGGAGGGCGCGGTCTGCGGACGGTTGATGATCAGGCCCGACATCGAGCCGAGATTGACGATCGAGCCCTTCTTGCGGGCGACCATGGACCGGCCGAAGGCACGCGAGGCCCAGTAGACGCCGTTGACGTTGACATCCATCACCAGGCGCCATTCCTCGTCTGATGTGTCGAGCGCGGTGTTGAGGCGGGCGATGCCGGCGCTGTTGACCAGTATGTCGACCTGGCCGAAATCGCTGACGATCTTGGCCGCCAGCGCCTCGACGGCACGTGGATCAGTGACGTCGAGCGCACGGCCATCGACGCTTGCGACACCGGCCTCTCTAAGCGCCTCGGCGGCTGCATCCAGGCCTTGCATATTCATATCGAGCAGGACGATGCGCGCGCCGCAGGTGCCGAGCGCCTTGGCGGCCTCCAGACCGATGCCGCTGGCGCCGCCGGTGACGACGGCAACCTCGCCCGTCAGGTCGAATTGCGACCGGTAGTCCATGCAAATCCTCCACAGGGACCAGGCTTGGGCGCGGGCAAAATGTTCCCCTCGCCGCCAAGGCGGCGTCGCAAGCCGATCGATCCTGGTAATGCCTTAGGGGGTTAGGCTCCTCCCGACCCCATGGCAAGGACGTTACAGAAGCTTCCCGGGTCCGTCAATCTGGTTATAACCAGAAAACGAATCTTTTTCTACCGATGAGACTCAGGTGCGATCGACACCGTTTACCGTCGCTGACGGTTGCTCGACCGCCATGTGGATGCGGGCAACGGAGGAGTTGTAGAAGGCCTCGTAATATTCGAGTGCCGCACCGTCCGAATCATAGGCAATCGACTCGATTTCGATCAGCGGCGTGTTGGCGGCAACGCCCATCTGCTCGGCCTCTTCCTTGGTGGGCAACGCCGCGCGCAGCCAACGGTCGGCGCGCTTAACCGTCAGGCCGAACACCGCGCGGATGGTGCCGAAAATCGACTGGTTTTCCGACAGGATGTTTTCGAGCCCCGGCACCCTGTGCCCCGGCAGGCTGATGCGTGTCATGGTGATCGGCGCGCCGTCGGTCATGTAGACGCGGCTGATGCGAACCACGCTGCCATTGGCGGGAATGCCGAAGACTTTGGACTCCTTCTCGTTCGGCGGGCAACGGTAGATTTCGAGCGTGCGCGTCGAGACCTTGTGGCCCTTTGCCGTCAGGTCGTCGAACACACCGAGATTGGCGGTCATGAAGTCGACGTGCTCGCGCGGTGCGGCGACGAACATGCCCTTGCGCGGCATCTTGATGATGCGGCCTTCGCTGGACAGCGAGCCGATCGCGGCACGCACGACCGGACGCGAGACGCCGAAGAAGTCGCACAGCGCCTGCTCGGAAGGGATGCGCGAATTGGCCGCCAGCAGGCCGGTGTTGATGGCTTCCTCGACCTGGTTGCGCAATTGCACCCACAGCGGTGCCGCCTCATCGCGATTGAGCTCGACCTTGGAGCCGATCGAGCGGAACGCCTCGGCGGCTCCGGCATCTTCCTGGTCGTAGCGAGGACGCCCACGCATTCTGGTCGTTTGTTCCATTCGGTCCCGCCGCAAATGATTGCCGCGACTCAAAGCGGCAGCGTCCTCCCTAGCGGAGGCCGCCGGCCATATTCACGCTCTCCGGCAAGTTTCGCAACCACAGCATGGCCACGGCACCAAGAAGCGGCCCGGGAACGAGCAGCAGGAAGGCCCAGCGCCAGCCGCCGATGAGGTCGGCAAAGTGCGGCGTCAGCCAGATGGCGAGCACCGTCAGCGCGAAACCGGCGCCGAGTTGCAGCGATAGCGCCGTGCCGACGAAGCGGCGGTCGGCGAGTTCGGTGACGGCAGCGGAAAACTGCGCGGAATCGCCGACCACCGAGATGCCCCAGACGATAGCGACCAGCATGAACAGCCAGAGCGGCCCCGTGAACAGGAAGCCCATCAGTAGCGCGCAGCTTCCCGAGACGATCATCATACCGGCCGTGGTCGCCGTGCGACCGATACGGTCCGACAGATAGCCACCGAGCAGGCAGCCGAGAATGCCGGAGGCGACGACGACGAAGGTCGACAGCGACGCGGTAGCGGCCGTTCCGATAGCCTGCGCCTCGAAAGCGGCACGCGTATAGGCAAGCAGCCACGCCCACATGGCATAGAGTTCCCACATGTGTCCGAGATAGCCGAGATTGGCGAGGAGCAGCGGCTTTTCGCGAAACACCTGGCCGATGCGCGAGGGTTCGAACACGGCCTTGCCGAACGGATATGGCCCTTCCCTGGCAAACAACAGGAACAGCAGCGCACCGATCGCCGTCGCCAGGCTGGCGGCGGCGACCACCGGCCGCCAGTCGAGCGCGCCCAAGGCGGCGCGGAAGAGATGCGGCAGTGCCGAGCCGATCGTCAACGCGCCGATGACCGCGCCGAGCGCCAGCCCCCTGTCACGCGTAAACCAGGTGGCGACCAGCTTCAGCGCCGGCGGATAGACGCCGGCAAGTGCGGCGCCGGTGACGATGCGCGCGACAATGGCGCCGCCCGGACCGAGATGAAACAGCAGACTTGCATTGGCGAGCGCGGCAACAAGTGCTGCGGCAGCCATCAGACGACTGAGCCGCACCATGTCGGGCAGGTTGACCAGGCTCGCCGCCAGCGCGCCGATCACGAAGCCGACCTGCACGCCGTTGGTCAGCCAGGCCTCGGCGCCGGAGCCGAGAGCCATTTCCTGCTTCAACTCCGGCAGGATGGCGGTTGCCGAAAACCAGGTGGTCAGCGACAGGACAACAGCCAGGCAAAGCAGCGACAGCACACGCCAGCGTTCGCTGTCGGAGGCCACGCCAGGGCGGCTGTCGTCCATCGCGCTCATGCGCCCTGCAGCGGCACGGTGAAGACCGTCGCGGTGCCGGTGAGACAAAGCTCGCCCTGGCCATTGCGCACCGATGTCTCGATCTTGCAGATCGGCTTGTCGGGCCGCACCTCCCTGACCTCGACGCGTCCGGTGATCTCCTCGTCGACGCCGACCGCCTTGACGAACTTCCAAGCGACTTCGAGAAACACGGTGCCGGGTCCCGGCAGGTCCTCGGCGACCAGCGCATTGAGGATTCCTGAGGTGACGCCGCCCTGGACGATCAGCTTGCCGAACACCGACTTCTCGGCCAGCGCGCGGTCATAGTGCAGCGGATTGCGGTCGCCGGTGATGTCGGTGAAGGCTTCGATGTCGCTGGCGCGCGTGCGCCGCGTGCGTTCGGCGAAGGCACCGACTTGCGGGCGGCCCTTCACCACGC
This sequence comes from Hyphomicrobiales bacterium, assembly GCA_900472295.1. Classification (GTDB taxonomy): domain Bacteria; phylum Pseudomonadota; class Alphaproteobacteria; order Rhizobiales; family Rhizobiaceae; genus Mesorhizobium. The sequence goes on from UCIA01000004.1 coordinate 96,019, forward strand.
CTGCCCATCCGTCTTTCGTCCCTGTGCTCATGTCGGCGTCTCCTCTGTTGCGGTTTCGACTGATTTGAAGGCTGGCAGGACACGGCCGCCGATCGCCGTCGGCGCGAGTTGCAACGCGTCCCCTACCCTGGGCGGCCGTTCGCCCGGCAGGATGAAGCTCAGCATCGTGGGACCCTCGGCCAATTCGACCAGCCCGACGACGTAGGGTGCCGCCGGCAGCCAGGCGGGATGGCCTGGCTTGTGTATTTGCGAAAAGGACTTCAGCTGGCCCTGCCCAGACGCTTCTTTCCAGACAAGGCGCTTGCCCCAGCAATGCGGGCAGATCGGCCGCGGATAGAACACGGCCGTGCCGCAGTCCTCGCAGTGCTGGATTTTCAAGCGCCCTTGCGCCACCGCATCCCAGAATGGCTGGGTCAACGCGGTGATCGTCGGACCGGGGGCCTTCAAGGCATTGAGATCGACGGACATCAGGCGGCTCCCAGCACGAGCGCGGTCGCCTCGCTCATCGTCGCGCCATTGCCGGTGACCAGCGCCAGCGCGGCCTTGCCGATCTGGCGTTCGCCCGCCTCGCCGCGCAGCTGACGCACCGCCTCGACGACATGCGTCATGCCGCCGGCAAGGTCGGGCTGGCCGAAGCCGAGCTGGCCGCCATGGGTGTTGAGCGGCTTGTCGCCATTGTGAGTAAGGTCGTGGTCGCGCAGCCACGCGCCGAACTGGCCGGGCGCGCAGAGGCCGGCATCCTCGATCGTCGTGGCGACCATGATCGTGTAGCAGTCGTAGAGTGACAGGAGATCCATCTCATCGGCCCTGGTGCCGGACTGCGCGAGGGCCCGCGCCATGGCGCTCTTCAGCGGACCGGAGGTGAGGCTCGGCGCCTGGCTGACCGCGCGATGCGTGACCTTCTCGCCGGCCCCCAGCAGATGCACGGTAGGCTTGCGCAGCGAACGCACGCGTTCGGCCGAGGTGACGACAACAGCCTCGCCGCCGGCGACCGGCATGACGATTTCATAGAGATGCAGCGGTGATGCTATGATGGGCGAGGCCAGCACCGCCTCCACATCGGCGGGTTTGCCGTAGAAGATCGCGTCGGGGTTGAGCTGTCCGTTGGCCCGCGCCGCCGCGGCGATCAGCGCGAAATCCTTGGCTGTCGAGCCATGCTCGGCCATATGCGCCTGCATCAGCAGTGCGTAGGAGATGTTGGCGCCCGAGGCGCCGAATGGCACGTCAAACTCGCGGATCGGATTGCGGTTGGGCGAGCGCGGAGCTGCCTCCTCGCGGTTGTTGGCGAGCACGCACAGCACCGTCTCGCACATGCCGGCCTCGATGGCCGCCGCCGCGCGCCAGACCATCCCCGCACCCGAAGCGCCGCCGAGGTCGACGACATTGGCCATGGTCGGCGCCAACCCGAGATACTCGGCAATCGTTGCCGGGACATGTTGCGGCGTCTCGCCGACCTGCGGCCCGACCAGCAGCCCGTCGATCGCACCCGGCTCCAGCCCGGCATCGAACACCGCCAGGCGCGAGACCTCCGCGATCATCTCCAGCGTCGTCACGCCGCTGGTCAGGCGCTGCGGCTTCAATTCGCCGATGCCGACGATCGCTCCCTTGGCCCGGCTCATGCCGCCTTGCTCCTGTCGAGCGCGCGGTATTCCTCGAGGCATGCGGGATTGGCAAGCGAAGCCATGTTCTTCACCGGCTTGCCCTCGAGCGTCGTTCGCGCCGCACCTTCCACCCTCTTGCCGTTGAGCGTATAGGGCACGGCCCGCACCGCATGGATGCGATGCGGCACGTGGCGCGGCGATGCGCCTTCACGAATGGCGCCGCGGATCTGCGCGGCGAACTCAGGCGTCAGCTCAAAACCGTCGTTGAGCTTGACGCAAAGCACGATCTCCTCGTCGCCTTCAACCGGCGCGCCGAAGACCAGGCAATCCTCGATCTCGGCAAAGTTTTCGCAGGCGGCGTAGATTTCGGCCGTGCCGATGCGCACGCCGCCGGGCTTCAACGTGGTGTCCGATCGACCATGGATGATCCCCGAGCCATGCGCTGTCATCTCCGCGACATCGCCATGCGTCCAGATTTCCCGGCGTGCCGCGAAATAGGTGGCGTGGTAGCGCGCGTCGCCGTCCTTTCCCCAGAATGTCAGCGGCATGGACGGGAACGGTTCGCTGCAGACCAGGTCGCCCTGCCTGCCTATGACCGGCGCATTGCGCTCGTCCATGACAGCCACCGCGAGGCCCAGCCCCTTCACTGTCAGTTCGCCACGGCGAACCGGATGGATCGGCGAACCCAGAAGGAAACAGCCGATGATCTCGGTGCCGCCCGAGATCGAGGCAAAGATCATGTCCTGCTTCACATGCGCGTAGACCCAGTCGAACTGGCTGGGCGAGACCGGCGCACCGGCCGAGAGCAGGGAGCGCAGCGAGGACAGGTCGTGCAGACGTCCCGGCGCGTAGCCTTCGGCGGCCAGCGTCGCCAGATATTTCGGGCTGGTGCCGAAATGCGTGACGCTTGCACGCTGCGCCATTGTCCACAGCGGACTGGGGTCGAGGCCATCAGCGGTCTTCAGGATCGGCGCGCCGTCATAGAGCACCACAGCCGCGCCGCAGGCGAGACCCGAGATCAGCCAATGATACATCATCCAGGCCGTGTTGGTGTACCAACTCATGACGTCGCCGGGGCGGACATCGCCATGCAGCAGATGCTCCTTCAGATGCTGGAGCAGCACGCCGCCGGTGCGGTGGACGATCGCCTTCGGCGCACCCGTGGTACCCGAGGTGTAAAGCACGTAGGCCGGATGATCGAAGGGCACGCGTTCAAAGGCCAGCGGAGCGTGTGCGCCGAAATCCTCGAAGGCGACAGCCGCCGGCATGGCGGGCTTATCGTCGCCGGTCAGCACCAGCGTGGTCACCGTCGGCATCGCCGCGACGATCTCGATTAGCCTGCCGGAGATGTCGTGTTCCTTGCCCGCATAGCGGTAGCGCGGTGCTGCGAACAACACCTTGACGCCGATCTGGCCGAGGCGGTCGACGATCGCCGCGGCGCCGAAATCGGGCGAGCAGGACGACCAGACAGCGCCGATCGAAAGCGTAGCCAGAAGCGCCACGAGGCCTTCGACCCGGTTGGGCAGAATGCCACCGACGCTGTCGCCCCTGACCACGCCGGCCGCGCGCAGCCCTTGCGCGGTGCTGGCGACGAGCCGACGCAACTCGCCAAGGGTGAAGGTGCGTAAATGGCCGCTCTCATCGGCCTCGATGAGCGCGACCCGATCATCGTCGCCGCGCAGCAGGTTTTCCGCGAGATTGAGCGATGCGTCCGGGAAAAACCGGCTCTGCGTCATCGGCGCCTGATCATCTCGCAGGAGAGAAATCGCACCGGGATCATCGATCACGCCGGCAAAATCCCAAACCGCCCGCCAAAACGCGCCGGGGTCACCGACGGACCAGCGATGCAGCGTCTCGTAGTCGCGCGGGTCGAAGCCGTTGGCCAGGCAAAAGCGCGCAAGGTTGGACGATTGGAACGCGGCTGGCGCCGGCGCCCAAAGCACGGATGACATGGATTCCTCCCGGAATGCAGGCCGGCGCGAAGCCGTCATCTTGTCTGCATGTTACTTTCAGATTATTGGTTATAACCAGAATGTCAAGCGGCGAACATGCCCTCTGTGCCGCACCAAGGGAGGACAGGAAATTGCAGGATGCACTGTACATCGTCGCCGCCAACCGCACGCCGATCGGCAAGCTCAACGGCGCGCTCGCCGGCCTCTCCGCCGCGGAATTGGGCGGGCAGCTCATTCAGGCGATGATGGCCGAAACCGGGCTCGCGCCCGATGCCGTCAGCGAGGTGATCATGGGCCAGGTGCTGACCGGCGGCGCCGGGCAGAACCCGGCAAGGCAGGCATCGCTAAGGGCCGGCCTGCCGGTCAGTGTACCGGCCATGACGATCAACAAGGTATGCGGCGCCGGGCAGAAATCGATCCATCTTGCCGCTCAGGCCATTCGCTGCGGCGACGCCGATTGCATCATCGCCGGCGGCCAGGACTCGATGACATCCGCGCCGCATTTCATTCCAGGCATTCGCGGCGGCGCGCGCATGGGCGACCAGATTGTCAAGGATTCGATGATTACAGACGGGCTGTGGGACGCCTTCCATCAGGTCCATATGGGCGTCACGGTCGAGTCCCTGGCGCAGCGCTACCAGATCACGCGCGACGAGCAGGACCGTTTCGCGTTGCGGTCGCAGGAGAAAGCCGACGCCGCCATCCGCTCGGGAAGGTTCGAGGATGAGATTGTCCCTGTCTTGGTAAAGACCAGGCAAGGCGATGTCGTCATCGACCGTGACGAGCATCCCAACCCCTCGACCACCCTCGAAGGACTTGGCCGGCTGAAGCCGGTCTTCGATCCGGCGGGGACAATCACCGCCGGCAACGCCTCCGGGCTCAACGATGGTGCTGCCGCCGTGCTGGTGATTTCGGAAAAGCGGATGAACGAACTCGGGCTAAAGCCCCTCGCCCGCATCGCATCCTATGCTTCGGCGGGGGTCGAGCCGATGGACATGGGGTTGGGGCCCGTCGCGGCCTCACACCTTGCGCTGGAGAAGGCCGGCTGGCAGCCATCCGAGCTCGACGTCATGGAGATCAATGAGGCCTTTGCCGCGCAGGCCATCGCGGTCAACCGCGAGATGGGTTGGAACGAGGAGATTATCAACATCAGCGGCGGTGCCATCGCGCTCGGCCATCCGCTGGCCGGATCCGGCTGCCGCATCGTGGTGACGCTGCTCCACGAGATGACGAGGCGCAACGCCCGCAAAGGCCTGGCCTCACTCTGCATCGGCGGCGGCCAGGGCGTGGCGATCTGCCTCGAACGATGGGGCTGAACCTCTGCGCAGTTTTAGCCTGAGAAGCACTGGGCATGGTCTTGGCCACGCCGCCTACTAATTTCATGATCCGACGAACGGAAGCTTTGGGTCAACGGCAAAGCTCAACTCTACGACCGACTTGAGGCGCAGAGCAGTCTAAGCTCGATCGCAAAACTGCTGATTGGAAAGCGCAGCAAAAACTGTACCGATCTTTGGCATGCGCCGAGCAGGCGCGTACTTCCGACCGTGCCGTGCGTCAAAGCGATTCAGCATGAACGGCGGTGAGTGAACGTGGTTAGTGACTGAGGAGCATCCAATACCGCCCCCAGAACCCGCTCCTCACGTTCTCGGGCATGGAGAGTTTTGCAGTATCTTTCAACAAGATAGCTTACGGCGAGAGGAAGTTTCAGAAGCTGCATAGCAGGAGTGATTCCAGACCCATCTGATGTTGGCCTACCAGCCTAGCGATCGCTCAGATTCGGAAGAACCTTGGCGATTCCGCCGCTCGTTCAGGCTTTCTGCTGCTCGATCATGAGATGGCGGAGCTCTGCCAAGAGTTGCCATGGCACAAGTTTCACCTGGAGATTTCCGAGGACTGTGTAGCAGCGCTCCCCTGACGGGTTGCTGGTCCGTATCGCGCCCGTCAACCTTCTTGGCGATCCAAACCTGCCGCGGCGGTGCGATCTCCCATGTCGTTGGGGAACGCTTCAGGGGCGATCACGTCCGAGCTCAGCATGGCTTCAAGGATACGCGATTTCAACTACTTAGATGCGGAACCCCTAGCGGGGGCTATCACGGATCTATTTCGCGGAACAGGGAGTTTTAGCCTCGTTCGGCTTAGGTTCTCTTGCTGCGTGGCAAGCAGGCTGACTGCATGATCGGCGCTTGTCAACGGATGCGCCCCTAGCTGGCCTAGGTCTAATTCTCGTCGAGACCCTTCTCCTCGATTTGGGAGAGACACTTCCAGGGGAGGAGGTCCCCGGGCAAGTTTGGTGGCAGCTTGTTTAACGAGGGCCAGATTTTTGAAGCCATTGCGCAGTTAGTTTTTTCTTGTGCAGGAGCATCCGGATTGTAGCTTGCCCCTATATCATTCGGCAGGGGCAGTTCGCGAGGTGACCGCCAGCATGTTAACCAAGGACCAATCATGCCCCTGAAATCAGCGGCCCATGTGCAGGCTATGTCTGCCTTCGCACTGGCGAATCTCGGCGGCCATGACTGGCCAACCCTGGCCCAGAACGAAAGCGCCTTTCCGCCTAGCCCCAGAGCAATCGCTGCTGGCCAGGACGCGATTGCCCGCAGCCATCTCTATCCCGACCCGGACTGGACGGAACTGCGCGAAGCGATCGCGCAAGCCTATGGTGTCGAGCCTGATTTGACCTTGTGCGGCGCCGGCTCGATGGATCTGATAAGCTGCACCATCGCGGCGTTCGCGGGGCCGGGCGAAGAGGTACTGGGCACCTCCTATGCCTATAATTTCGTCGCCTCGGCGGCGGCCCGCACCGGAGCTGTCTACGTCAAGGCCGTGGAACAGGATTTCGCCGTTTCGGTCGACAACATTCTCGCCGCCGTCACCCCGGCAACACGGATCGTCTTCGTCTGCAATCCCGGAAATCCGACCGGCACCGTCATCCGCAACGCCGAATTGCTGCGCTTGCGCGCCGGCTTGCGCGGGGATGTGCTGCTGGTGATCGACCAGGCCTATGGCGAGTTCGACGATGAGGACCCGCGGCCTGTCTTCGCGCTTGTCGCGCGCGGCGATACCGTCGTGCTGCGCACGCTTTCCAAAGCCTATGGCCTGGCGGGCGCGCGCGTCGGCTGGGGATTGTTTGCACCGTCGGTCGCGGCCGAGCTGCGCAAGATGCAGAACTCCAACCAGGTCACGACGGCAAGCCTGGCAATGGCCGTCGCGGCCGTGCGCGACCAGGCCTATATGCGTGAAACGGTGGCCCGGACGGCCGGCATCCGTGATCGGTTTGCGCATGATCTGCGGTCTGCCGGCTACCATGTTCCCGAGAGCCGCACGAATTTCGTGCTGATCGGCTTCTCCAGCACAGAAGCCGCGCAGGCAGCCGAGAAAACCTTGCGCGGCGCCGATATCATCGTGCGCGGCCTCAGCGGTTACGGCCTCACCGACTGTTTGCGCGCGACGGTCGGCCCACAAGAGATAATGGACCGGGCACTGCGCATTCTGATCAACCTGCGCAGCGCATAGATCCGGCGACCCAATGTTCAGCATACAGAGGAGAGTCGAGAATGCCGTATTTGCCCGCCCGTGATTTCATCGGCTATGGCGACAAGCCTCCCGCCGCTGAGTGGCCGGGCGGCGCCAAGCTGGCGCTCAACATCGTCGTCAACTACGAGGAAGGCGCCGAATACAGCATCGGCGAAGGCGACGGCGTCTCCGAGGCGATCCTGTCGGATCTTGCCGTATCCCCGGCGATGCCGGGTCTGCGCAACCGCAACATGGAATCGCTCTACGAATACGGTTCACGCGTCGGCGTCTGGCGGCTGTTGTCACTGTTTCAGGACAAGGAGATCATCCCGACTTTTTACGTGGTGGGGCGCGCGCTCGAGCTCAATCCGGCGGCCGGCAAGGCAATCGCGGCGCTGGGCAGTGACATTGTCTGCCATGGCTGGCGCTGGATCGACTACGCACCGCTGAGCGAGGATGAGGAACGCCAGCATATCGCGATGACCGTCGATACCGTCCAGCGCCTGAGCGGCATTCGCCCGCTTGGCTGGTACACAGGCCGGCCCAGCCTCAACACAAGGCGGCTGGTGGCCGAACATGGCGGCTTCCTCTACGATTGCGACGACTACAATGACGACCTGCCGTATTTCGTCGATGTCGATGCCAAGCGGCATCTGGTCGTGCCGCATAGTTTCGACAACAATGACAGCCGGTTCTCGCGTGGCTCGGGACTGGAGACCGGCAGCCAGTTCTTCGAATATGTCAGCGATGGCGTGGACTGGCTTCTGGCTGAAGGCGAGAAGACACCGCGCATGATGACAGTGTCGCTGCACTGCCGGCTGGCCGCCAGACCCGGCCGCATGATCGGACTCGCCCGCTTCCTCGACAAGATCAAGGCCAATCCAGACATCTGGATCTGCCGCCGCTCCGACCTTGCCCAGCATTGGCTGGACCAATTCGACGGCTGATCAGCCGGACGGAACGGGCGAAGCCTTCACCCGTCCGCCAGGGGACGTTCTATTTGTTTGGCACCTCGTAGACCTTGCCGTGCCAGGGTGCAGCGTCGATCTGGTCGAGCGCCATCACATAGAGCACCTTCTCGTCCGGTCCGAAGGCGAAGTTCGGCATGGATGGCGACGGCACTGAAAGCGTGCGCAGCAGCTTCGCGTCCTTGTCGACGACGAGGATCTTGCCTGGCGCATCGAGCGAGCGCGGGCTCTGGCCGATATACATCTCTCCGGCCTTGTCCATCTTGATGCCGTCGGGCCAGATATGCGGCTGGTTCGGGAACAGATCGTCGAGGCGCAGGAAGACGCGGCGGTTGCTCAGCCTGTGATCAGACTGGACGTCGAACTCGATGATCCTGTTATCCTCGGTCTCGACCAGATACAGGATTTTTCCGTCGTTCGACATGACGAGGCCATTGGCATTGTGCAGGTCGCTGGCAACCTTCCTTACGCTGCTGTCCTTGCCGATGTAGTAGGCCGAGGCGTCGATCAGCGCTCCGCCCTTGCCCGATGCAGTGAAATAGATGCCGCCATCCTTGTCGGGCGCGAAGTCATTCGGTCCGCTGAACGGATTGCCGTCCGTGTCCTTGTCATAGGCCGGCAGCGTCTTGCCGTCGGCGGAGATGCGGCCAATCGAGTTGCTGTCGTAGCAGGTGACAAGAAACTCGCCAGTGGTCGTCGGCAACACCGCTGAAGGGCCACAACCATCCATCTTCCAGAAGATTTCGTTCTTCTTGCCATCCCATACGGTCACCGTGCCGCGGCCATATTCGACGTAGAAGAGCTTGTCCTGATACCAGATCGGACCTTCGGCGAACCACGCGTCTTCATTGATGCCCTTGACGTCTCCCGCGTGCGCGGAAGATGTGAGGGTCAGGGCAAACAGGGTGCCCAGCAGATACTTTTTGATCATGCGATTCCCTTCGTTTCCAGGTGGTCGATCTTCCTCGTTCAGCTTCGCCGGCGTCTCCGGCCGGCGACGGTTTTCATCCGTTGGTTCATTGGGCGAGCGGATGGCCGAGCTTCTACGAGCGCAGGCGCTTGCCCTCCGGGTCGAATGGCGGATGCGGTAGCAGGATCGCGTCATGCGGCCTTCCCAATATGGCGACCGAGACCTTGTCGCCAGGCCTGGCGGAGCCCGCTTTGACATAGCCAAGCGCCAGCGACTGCTCGACGAAATAACCGTAGGCGCCTGAGGACACCTGGCCGATCGGCGTGCCGTCGGTGAGGAAAATCGGCTCGCCGCCGGTCGCGTCGGCATCCCGGGCATCGATCGACAGCATGATGAGTTCATCGCGTGCCGGCTTGCCGGCGATGGCGGCGTAAGCATCGCGGTTGAGGAACGCGCCCTTGTCCAGTTTGACAAGCCGATCGAACTTGACCTCCTGCGGCCAATATTCGGGCGAGTATTCGCGGCTCCAGCTGCCATAGCCCTTTTCGACGCGCAGCGACATCAGTGCGCGCGAGCCGACCGGCCCGGCGCCGACTTCATTGCCAGCCTTGAGCAGCGCCTCGTAAAGCGCGACCTGGTCGGCGGCCTTGCAATAGAGTTCCCAGCCCAGATCACCGGTGAACGAGACGCGCAGCGCCACCACGTCGACACCGGCCACCGAGATCTGGCGCGAGCGCATGAATGGAAACGTCTCCGTCGACAGATCGGCATTGGTCAAGCGCTGCAGCAATTCGCGGGACTTCGGGCCGGCGACGTTGAAGCCGGCCAGGTCCTCGGTGCGCGAACGGAACGTCGTGCCTTCAGGCAGGGGGACGGCCTTGAAGAATCTTTGGTGGAAACGCTCGGCCATGCCGGAACCGAACACCATGAACTCGTCATCGGCCAGCTTCGTCACGGTGAAGTCGCCGGCGATCCCGCCGCGCTTGCCTATCAGCGGCGTCAGACAGGAGCGTCCAATCTCCGTCGGCATGCGGTTGGCGAACAGCGCGTTGAGCCAGGCATCGGCACCCGCGCCTTTGACCTCGTATTTGGCAAAATTCGAAACGTCGATGATGCCGGCATGCTCGCGCAGCATGCGCGCTTCGCGTCCAACCGGGCCCCACCAGTTCTGCCGCGTGAAGCCGATCGTCTCCTCGCGCGGCTCGCCCTCGGCGGCGAACCAGAGCGGATGCTCCCAGCCGAAATTAAGGCCGAAGACGGCGCCCATCTGCTTTTGCATCTCATAAGCGGGCCGAGTGCGGACCGGCCGCCCGGCGGCACGTTCCTCGTTGGGGAAATGGATTTTGAAACGATGGCTGTACTGATCCTGCACGCGGGCCTTTGTGAAAGCCTTGCCCGCCCAGTGCCCGAAGCGCGCCATGTCCCAGGCGAACATGTCGAGCGAAGGCTCACCCTCCATCATCCACTCCGCCGCCAGCTTGCCCATGCCGCCCGACTGCGAGAAGCCCGGAATGATGCCGTTGCAGCAGAAATAATTGCTGAGTTCGGGCACCGGCCCGAACAGCACCGCGCTGTCGGGCGACCAGATCATCGGCCCGTTGATCACCTTCTTGACGCCGGCGGTGCCGGCGGCCGGGACGCGCGCGATAGCGCGCAGCATGTTCTCTTCGATGCGGTCGAGGTCGTCCGGAAACAGCTCATGGCCGAAATCCAGTGGTGTTCCCTCCTCGGCCCAGAACTTCATATTGCGCTCATAGGCGCCGATGAGCAGGCCGAGCCCTTCCTGGCGCAGATAATACTCGCCGTCGCGATCGGCGACCGAGGGCAGGCGGCGGCCCATGGCGGCGATTTCCGGAATGGTTTCGGTGACGAAATACTGGTGCTCGGTCGGGATCAAAGGCAGTTGCAGGCCAGCCATCGCGGCGACCTCCCTGCCCCACAGGCCGGCGGCGTTGACCACCCATTGCGTGTGGATGTCGCCCTTTGGCGTGCGCACGATCCAGCTCCCGTCGGGTTGCGCCTCGGTGGCGGTGACAGGCGTGAAGCGATGGATCTCGGCCCCGCGCTGGCGCGCGCCCGCCGCGTAGGCGGCGGTGACGCCCGACGGATCGACATTGCCGCCTTCCGGCTCATACATGATGCAGCGTATGCCGTCGAAATCGACCAGTGGGTGCAGCCGCTCCGCCTCGTCGCGCGCGACTTCGTAAAAATTCATCTTGTAGCGCCGCGCCTTGGCCTCCTGGAGCCTCAGCTGATGCTCGCGCGCCTCCGTCTGGGCGAGATAGAGCGAGCCCGGCTGGAAGATGCCGCAGCCTTGGCCGGTCTCGGCTTCCAGTTCCTTGTAAAGCGCCATCGTATAGTGCTGGAGGCGGCTGATATTGGTGGAATCATGCAGGCCGTGAATGTTGGCCGCCGCATGCCAGGTGGAGCCCGAGGTCAGTTCGTTGCGCTCCACTAGGACAACATCCGTCCAGCCGAATTTCGCAAGGTGATAGAGGATCGAGCAGCCGATCAGGCCGCCGCCGATGACAACGGCTTGTGCATGGGTACGCATATCGAGATTTCTTCCCTTGGTTCGGCGACTTTTCTTCTTTGCGCTTCGGGAAGCGCCTTGGATATCTGTTTGGCTGGCTGGCAATCACGTCGCCCAGTGAGCCCCAGGGGCGCAAGATGCGCCCCTGGACTTTTTTCGGCGCGACCGGCCCGGCCTAGGCCTTGTCGAGCCAGACCTTGTCCAGCTGCAATTCGAATGTCTGATGCATGCCGAGGTTCTTCACATAGGTCGCATGGTGCCGGTAAAGCGAACGCCAGAACGCCTGGACGAGGATGCCGGAGTCCTGCAGGATGAATTCGACGTCCTTCATCAGTTCCTTGCGCTTGTCGACGTCCGCCATGGCGAGCGCCGCGTTGAGCTTCTTGTCGAATTCGGGGTTGGCGTAGCCCGACTCATTCCAGGCCTCGCCGCTGCGATAGGCGATCGCCAGCACCTGGACGCCGAGCGGCCGCATGCCCCAATCGGTGGTCGACCATGGATATTTCGTCCAGTCGTTCCAGAACGACGAGCCCGGAATGATGGTGCGCTTGACCTTGAAGCCGGCCTCGCGCATCTGTGCGGCGACGACGTCGGCAGGATCCTTCACATAGTCCGCATCGTAGGAAATCAGCTCGAACTCGTGATCCGTCTGGCCGGCCTCGGCCATCAGCGCCTTGGCCTTGGCGAGATCGCGTGGAACTTTCGGCAAAGCGTAATATTCCGGATGGATCGGGCAGACATGGTGGTTTTCGGCGACCTGTCCAAGGCCGCTATAGCCGAGCTTCAGCACCGTCTCATTGTCGACCGCGAGCTGGATGGCGTTGCGCACCCGCTTGTCGTCATAAGGCTTGTTGGTCACATTGGTGCGCAGCACGATGGTTCCGGCCGTGACGACCGGCTCCTTGACCAGCCCCATACTGTCATAGAGGTCGACCGTGCCGCCGACCGTCTGGTAGTTGCAATCGATCTCACCGGCCTCGAAGGCGCTGGCGATGGCGGGGTTGGACGCGTCCGATCCGTAGTCGGTCCAGTCCACGCCATCGAGATAGGGGTCGCCGCCGAACCAGGTGAAGTCCTTGCGCCGCCGCACCGCGGCCGATTCGCCGACCTTGTAGGAGATCAGCTCATAGGGACCGGTGCCGGGCGTCTTGAGCATGTCGCCGCCGTTCTTGTCGAAGTCGCGATGGACGATGATCGCCGGATAATCGGCAAAGCCCGGAATGATCGTGACATCGGACTGTTGGCATTTCAGCTTCACCGTGTGGTCGTCGACCTTGGTGATGGCGCCGGCCGCCGCTTTCTTGGTGGCGGGATCGATGAGGGAGTTCATGCGCCCGGCCATCGAATTGCCTTCGGCCGCCTTGTCGCACCAGCGCTCGATATTGTGGACGATGTCGTCGGCATTGAAGTCGTCGCCATTCGACCACTTCACGCCCTTGCGCAGATGCAGCGTATATTCGATAGCGTCGTCGCTCACCTCCCAGCTTTCAACCAGATGGCCCTCGAAGGTGAAGTCGGTGGTGTAGCGGATCATGTAGTCATTGCACTGGCGCATGACATTGGCGATCTCGGACCAGTCCCAGGAGCGCGGATCCTTCATTTCCTTGATGATCATCTGCATCTTCAGGATGCCGCCCTTCTTGCCCGGCTCCTGGCCGGCGGCCTGGGCCGGCGAGAGGCCGATCATTGAATAGGCGAACGCCGTAGAAGCGCCCATCGCGCTCGCCATGGCAAGAAACTCGCGGCGATCCATGCCGCCCTTCCTGACTTCGTCTGCGTAGCTTTCGATGGCTGCCGGGACGCGGTCACCGTTGCTCTTGAAAATCGTCATTGTGATTCTCCGGTTTGGGCTTTCCGCCCGTTACATTCCCCTTGCGTGGAAGATGTTAAAGGCGATGCAAAAATCCCGGAAGGGCTCGAGCCCCGGCAAACCGCCGAAAACCGGCCAATAAGACCTAAAAAAACGAAGCCATTGGCGTGTCAATTTTTGAGTTGGAGAATTCACACGGGGTAGGATGAACGGCGCTAAGCGCCATCCTCCTGCGCCCGCAGCAGAATCCACTCCCGCACCGTGCGCGCGATGGTCCCCTTCGAAAGCTGGTTTTCGGTGAGGTAGTAGTTCCACGGACTGGCCGGCCGCACGGGAAACGGTTCGACCAGCAGTCCGCGCCGCAGATACGCGTGGGCAAGCGAGCGCTGGGTCGCGACGAGCCCTGCCCCCATGGCGGCCAGCTCAAGCGCGATGTTGGAAGCGTTGGTCGTCAGGCCCTTGTCGTGATCGTCCATGTCGACGCCCAGTGCCGACGTGACGACCTGCCAATATTCCTGGCGCCCATGCACGAAGATCCAATCGACCTTGAGTATATCCTGAGGCAGCTTCAGGGCACCCTCGCCATCCAGCAGCGTCGGCGCGCACAGCAGAACCAGCTCGTCGTTCCAAAGTGGGATGCCGGCGGGCGGACGATCGTCGAAACGCCGGGTCGAAATGGTGATGTCGGCGATCTGCTCGCTGAGGTCCTCCCAGATCGTACCGTGCAGAACGATCTCGATTTCGGGATGTTTCTTGCGAAAGGCGGCCATGCAGCCCGCCAGCCAGTTCTCAGCCAGGCTCATCGGGCAGGAGACGACCACCGTGCGGTTGCGCGACGAGGTCACGATCGCCTCCGTCGCCTGGTCGATCTGATCGAGCGCCTGACGCAAGGTGGGCAGGAACGCCTCGCCCATTTCGGTGAGCTTGAGACTGCGTGGATAGCGGATGAACAATTGCCGGCCGATGTAATGTTCAAGCGCGCGGACATGGGTGCTGACCGCTGCCTGCGTGTATCCAAGCTCCTTGGCGGCCAGGGTGAAGGAGAGGTGCCGGGCCGAACTCTCGAATGATCTGATATAATTCAACGGGGGTGGTGGCTTCATCTGCGGCTCCTGCTTTGTGCAGTGAGAGGTAAACCATGGAAGCGCCGGCGTTCAATGGCAGGCAGGCGACGAGACATAGATATTTTTGGTCAAAGCCGCCGAACTAATTGCGTGAAAGCGCGATGGACCCAAATTAATGATGTCGTGACGCAGAGGGGAGTAATGCCAGTGGCTGTGCCGTCGCATCGGCGTGAAAGGCCTGACGCGAGTACCAGCGTGGTGGTTCGCCTGGCCGATTTCGCGTTGCGGCGGCCGTCAGCCGTGTTCCCTGTCCCTGTCCTGGAACAGGCGCGCTATCTCCTGCTCGACACGCTCGGAATAGCCATTGCAGCTGGCCCCATGGAAGCCGGCCGGATCGCCCGCGACACCGCAGCCCTTCTCTACGGCTCCGCCGATCTTCTGCATTCGGCGCGCATGCTTTTCGACGGCCGCCGCGCCAGCATCGCCGGAGCCGCCTATGCGGCCGCGACGCAGATCGACAATCTCGATGGCCATGACGGCTACAGCCCGACCAAGGGCCATATCGGCGTCGCCGTCGTTCCGGCACTGGCAGCGCTTGCCGAGGCGCTCCCCGACCTCAGCGGCCCGGAAGCGCTGGCCTCCCTCGTCGTCGGCTACGAAGTCGCCGGCCGGGCCGGCATCGCACTGCATGCGACGGTGTCCGACTACCACACGTCAGGCGCATGGAATGCCGTGGGCGTGGCCGCGCTCGCGGCAAGATTGCGGCGGCTCAGCGATAAGCAATTCCGCGAGGCGCTCGGCATTGCCGAATATCACGGCCCCCGCAGCCAGATGATGCGCGAGATCGCCAACCCGACCATGCTGCACGACGGCTCGGGTATCGGCGCGCTAACCGGCCTGTCTGCCGCCGTGCTGGCCGAGCGCGGCTTCACCGGCGCGCCGGCCATCACGGTCGAGGAGCCCGAAGTCGCTGCTCATTGGCAGGATCTCGGCGCCTTCTGGCAGGTGCTGCATCAATATGTGAAGCCCTACCCGATCTGCCGCTGGGCGCATGCGGCCATCGATGCAACGCGGGGCCTCGTCTTGGCGGATCACCTGACGCCGTCGGAGATCAGCCATGTCCAGGTCAACAGCTTCCACTACGCCGTGACGCTGTTCGACGGCATGCCGGACACGACCTCGAAGGCGCAATACAGCCTGCGCTTCGCCATCGCGACCTTCATCATGCATGGCCGCATAGGACTGGAGCACATTTCCGGCAAGGGGCTTGAGGATGCCGCCGTCGCCGAGATGCTGAGCCGCATCACGGTATCCGAATCGGAGCGCCACAGCGCCCGCTTCCCCGCAGGGCGCTGGGCCGACGTGGCGATCACGACCACGGATGGGCGCGTCCTTGCTTCAGGCGACGTCCATGCGCGCGGCGGACCGGAGGCGCCGCTGACATCCGCTGAGATCGAGGCCAAGTATATGGAGTTCGCGACGCCGGTGCTCGGACAGGGCCGCGCCAGCGCGATCCGCGACGCAGTCCTTTCGCTTGCCGATCAGGACAGCCGCTTCTCCGATCTTTCTGTCTTTCTCTACGATCCGCCCCTAGTCAGCATGACCCTCCAACGGCCAGCGTGGTAGCTTGAAATGCCACTCAGGCTTCTGAAATACGGTTTCAGCAGGGACTATCCGGTCAGTGGCGACATTCCCGCAACGCCGGACCTCAAGCCATCCTGCGATGTCGTTATTGTCGGCGGCGGCGGGCACGGATTGGCCTGCGCGCATCATCTGTCGAAATACCACGGCATAAGCAGCGTCGCGGTGATCGAGAAGGGCTACCTCGCCGGCGGCAACACGGCACGCAACACGACCACGATCCGCTCGAACTACATCACACCGGAAGGCATTGCCTTCTACAAGGAAGCGGTCGAGCTGTTTGAGGGCCTGTCGCAGGAACTCGACTTCAACGTCATGTTCTCCCAGCGCGGCCAGCTGACGCTGGCGCACACGGAAGCGACCCTGCGCAGCTTTCATTCGCGCGCCGAGATGGGCAAGCATCTGGGCACGCGCACCGAAGTCGTCGACCAGAAAACGGTCGAGGAACTCGTACCGTCCGTCAACATGGACTATGGCGGCGCGCTCGAGATCCTCGGCGGGCTCTGGCATGCCGACGGCGGCACCGCGCGGCATGATGCGGTTGCCTGGGGTTATGCCGCGCAGGCGTCACGGCGCGGCGTCGAGATCCACCAGCGGACCGAAGTGGAAGGCTTCGAGGTCGTCGGCGACCGGGTCCAGGCCGTCAAGACCAACCGCGGCCGCATTGCCTGCGGTCAGGTGCTGATCGCGACCGGCGGGATGAACTACGACGTGGCGCTGATGGCCGGCGTCGAACTTCCCATCCGCTGCTATCCGCTGCAGGCTATGGTGACGCAGCCGCTGAAGCCCTGGCTGCACACGCTGGTCTCGTCCGTCTCGCTGCACACCTATCTGGTGCAGTCCTCGCGTGGCGAGGTCGTCATCGGCGGTGGCTCCGATCCCTATCAGCTCTACTCGACGCGCTCGACGCTCGACATGAAGGAGCACCTCGCCGAGGGCGCCGTGCATCTCTTCCCGTTCCTGCAAGGCGTACGGCTGCTCAGGCAATGGGCCGGGATCACCGACATGACGCCCGACTACAGCCCGATCATGGGTGCCAGCCCGCTCGAGAATCTTTGGCTCGATTGCGGCTGGGGGACGTGGGGGTTCAAGGCAACGCCGGTCGCCGGCAAACGGCTGGCGGAGACGATCGCCAAGGGCCGCGCGCCCGATATATTGAAGCCGTTTGCGCTGGAGCGTTTCGAGACCTTCAGGCTGCTCAACGAGATGGGCGCTACGGCGGCCAGTCACTGACCATGGAACGCCGCTGACCATGAAAATCCTGACCTGTCCGATGAACGGCCCGCGCAACATAGACGAGTTCCAGTCGTTCGGGCCCGTCCGCGCCGAGCAGGATCCGGACCGGACGGCCGATGCCGACTGGTCGCGACACTTGTTCCGCGCCGAAAATCGTAAGGGAATCGTGGTCGAGTGGTGGCGGCACGTGCCTAGCAATTACTTCTTCCTGGCCGAGCGCGACCTCGTCACCAACCAGGTCATCCGCACCTTCGACGCCTCCGAACGCCGGGCTCAATCATGAACCGGCTGGGTGAGCCCTGGGGCAGCAGGATCGACCGAAGCCATCCCATCCGCTTCACATTCGAGGGAAAGAACTTCGAAGGCTACGCCGGCGACAGCATCGCCAGCGCGCTCGCTGCCTCCGGACAATGGGTGCTGTCGCGGTCCTTCAAATATCATCGGCCGCGCGGCATCGTCTCTATGAACGGGGCAGATGCCAACACGCTGGTGCAACTGCCGTTCGAGCCGAATGTCGCCGCCGATCGCACGCCGATCAGCGACGGGCTGCGGGTCAGCGCGCAGAACGTCAACGGCACACTCGAACGCGACCGCGACGCAATCATGGATAGGCTGGGGCGATTCCTGCCGGTCGGCTTCTACTACCGCACCTTCATGGGACCGCGCCGCGACAGCTGGCTGAAATTCTGGGAGCCGATGATCCGCCGCAAGGCCGGACTGGGCGTCGTCGACGCCACGGCCCCGCGCCGGCATTTCGACAAGACGCACCTGCACTGCGATATCCTCGTCGTCGGCGCCGGTCCCGCAGGACTGAGCGCCGCCATCGCTGCCGCCGAGGCGGGTGCGGATGTCGTGCTTTGCGACGAGAACCCGGAGATCGGTGGTTCGCTGACCTATGGCCGGCATGATCCGGCCCTGCTTGCCGACCTGTCTTCCAGGCTTGAGACGCTGCCAAATCTGCGCCTGCTGACCGGGACCGTGTGCAACGGATGGTATGAGGATAATTGGCTGCCCTTGATCCAGGGCGACCGGCTCTATCGCACACGGGCGCGCGCAGTGATCGTCGCTACGGGCTCGATCGAGCAGCCTGCCATCTTCCGCAACAACGACCTGCCGGGGATCATGCTGGGCAGTGCGGTGCAACGCCTGATCCGTCATTACGGCGTGCGCCCCGGACAAAAGGCCGTCGTGCTGGCCACCGGCGACGAAGGCTATTGCGTGGCGCTCGATCTGGTCGAGGCCGGCGTCTCGGTCCTCCTGGTCGCCGATCCGAGATCCGGCGGCGAGACAGGGCCCTTCGAAGCCGCGCTGCGCGGCAAGGGCGTGGCCATCCGCAAGGCCGTGACGATCGAAGCCGCCGAGGGGACAGCGGGAAATCGTCATCTGGCGCGGGTTCGCGTCGGCCGGCGCTGGATCGAATGCGATCTGCTGGCTGTCTCGGCTGGCCAGGTGCCGGCCTGGCAGCTCCCTTGCCAGGCCGGAGCCAAGGTCGGCTATGACGCGGCTAGCGGATCGATGACGCTCAGCCTGCGACAAGCGCCGGTCCACCTTGCCGGCTCCGTCGCCGGGGACAGCAATCTGCAGGACGCGATTGCCGGCGGCCGTCGCGCGGCCGTGGCCGCACTTCAGGAGCTCGGCCACGCTGTTGCAGAGGACAAAATATCGGCCAGGCCGACGGCAATCAGCCCGGTCCATGTGCTGCCGATCGTGGCCCATCGGAAGGGTCGCGACTTCGTCGATTTCGACGAAGATCTGCAGGTCAAGGATCTGCAGAACGCGGTCAAGGAAGGCTATCGCGAGATCGAGCTGGTCAAGCGCTTCAGCACCGTCGGCATGGGGCCCAGTCAGGGGCGCCATTCCGCGCTGGCAACAGCGAGGATCGTTGCCGAGGCGACCGACCGCACGGTCGCCGAAGTCGGCATCACCACCGCTCGCCCGCCGGTCGGACCGGAGACGCTTGGCGTGCTTGCCGGCCACCACGAACCGCTTGAGCGGCGCACCGCACTGCATGCCAGGCATTTGGCGCTGAACGCCGTGATGAAGCCGGTGGGCGCGTGGTGGCGGCCGTATTTCTATGGCGATGCCGACGCGGCCGAAAAGATGATCCGCGACGAGATCTCGGCGGTGCGGCAAGGGGTCGGCCTGCTCGACGTGTCGACGCTTGGTAAGCTGGAACTGCGCGGTCCCGATGCCGGCGAATTCCTCGACCGCCTCTACACGATGGCGCATGCCAACCAGCCTGTGGGACGTGTGCGCTATTGCCTGATGCTCAACGAGATGGGCTCGGTGGTGGACGACGGCGTTGCCTACCGCATGACGGACGACCGGTTCTATGTGACCGCCACCACGGGGGCGGTGGCGCGCGTCTATGCCGATATGCTGTTCTGGAACGCGCAATGGCGCTTGCGGGTCGATGTCCTCAACCTCACCGGTGCGTTCTGCGGCCTGAATGTCACCGGCCCGAAAGCCCGCGCCGTGCTTGAGGCACTGGACTGCGACATCGATTTCGGGCGCGAGGCATTCCCCTATCTCAGCGGCCGCGAAGGCGTCGTCGCCGGCGTGCCGGTGCGCGTCATGCGGATCGGTTTTACCGGCGAGCTGAGTTATGAGCTGCATTGTCCATCCAGCCTCGCACCTGCCCTTTGGGACGCGGTGATGGCTGAAGGCAAACCATACGGCCTGAAGCCTTACGGTCTCGAAGCCTCCCGCATCCTTCGCCTGGAGAAGGGGCACATTCTGATCGGCCAGGACACCGATGCGATCACCACGCCCGATGAGCTCGGTTTCGGCTGGGCGGTGTCGAAGAAGAAGCCGTTCTTCATCGGCAAAAGGTCGATCGAAATGCGCGCAAGGCTGGGCCAGTTGCGCAAGCTCGTCGGCCTGAGGTTTCCGACCGATGCCTGGGACATACCCGGCGAAAGCTGCCTGGTGCTGCGCGGCAATGATCCTGTCGGCCAGATCACCTCGGTCGGCTTCTCGCCGACTCTCGGCCGTACCATCGCCCTCGCCTACGTCCATATCGACGACTCAGCGGAAGGCAGCCTGGTGACGGTAAAATGCCGGAACGGCAATCTGGTCGACGCGCCGGTGATTGCTCACGCCTTCTTCGATCCCGCCAATGCACGACAGGAGATGTAGATGGTGGCGAGTGCGGTGTTTCCCTTCATGGCCGGCGGCGCGGCGCACGGCACCAAGCTGCCCGCCGGCGCGGTGACGCTGAGCGACCTGACGGCCAGTCCGCGTTTTGGCTTGAAGGGCGGCGGCAGCGTGGCCTGGCTCACGGCGCATGGTATCTCCCTGCCCGCAGTCAATCGCATCGGCGCGCATCGCGGCATGCGGATTATGCGTCTCGGCAACGAGGACATCCTTCTGCTTGCCGAAGGCGCCGGCGAGGCGCTTGCCGAACTCAAGGCCGCCTGGGCGAATGATACGGGGTCGAAGGGCTATTCATCGTGGCGCGAGGAAGGCTGGGCGTGGATGCGCCTCTCCGGCCGGCACGCGCCGCAAGCGATGGAGCGGCTATGCGCGCTTGATCTCCGGGCCGATGAATTCGGCGTAGACGACATTGCCCAGACACGCGTCGGTCACATCGAGGCTGTCACATTCCGCTCGCAAATGGGTTTTGACGTACTGTTCGACGTCGCTGCGTCGGCCTACTTCGCCAGGACGACAGCGGCCGCGGCCATGCAATGCATAGAGTTGCCGACCGATACGGAAGGACACGCATGACTCACCCGCAAGGAACCATCGCACAAATTCTGACGCCGTTCGAAAACGATGGCCGCATCGCGCGCGATCTCTGGATATCGCACGCCAAATGGGTGCTGGGCCAAGGGGCGCATTTCCTGTCGCCGTTCGGCACCACCGGCGAGGCGCTATCGCTGTCCTTGCAAGAGCGAATGCAGGCGCTGGAATGGCTGATCGAGGCCGGCATCGCGCCGAGCCGGCTGATGCCCGGCACCGGCGTCACCGCGCTGCCCGAAACCGTTGAGCTGTCGGCGCACGCGGTCGGGCTCGGCTGCGCCGGGGTAATGGTACTGCCGTCGTTCTTCTATACCGCCGTCGGCGACAACGGCCAGGCCCGCTACTACAGCGAACTGATCCAGCGGGTGGCGAACCCGGCAATGAAGGTGATCCTCTACCACATCCCGCAGAATTCCGGAGTGCCGGTGAGCCCCGCTTCGACCGCCCGGCTGAACGAGGCTTTTCCCGACACCGTCGTGGCTTACAAGGACAGCGCCGGAGACTGGAACAACACGGCGGCGGTGATTGCCGCGGCTCCGAGGGTCGCGGTCTTCCCGAGCTCGGAAGCACAGCTGACCAAGGGGCTTGCCAGCGGCGCGGCGGGCTGCATCTCGGCGACCGTCAACCTCAATGCCGCGGCCATCCGGGCCCTCTACGATCATGCGATGGCCGGAGACGACGTTGCCGAGGCGGATGCGGCGGTCAAGGCGTTCCGCAAGATCATACAGGATGCCGGTCTCATCCCGGCGATGAAGGCCGTGCTGGCCGTTCGTTCCGACGACAGCCGTTGGCTGAACCTGCGGGCGCCGCACGAGAACGCGACGTTTGAAAGCGGTGAGACGCTGCTTGCCGCGCTCGGTTCTTCGGCCGACCACATTGGCCCGAGCTGAGCCGCATCATGTCGGCTGATCCATCCGTCATCCTGCACACCGACCGGCCGGCCGCGGCGCTGGCCGTGCTCGAGGAGACGCATCCGGATCTCACGGTGCATTCCTGCGACAGCTATACCGCCCTGCCCGAGCTGATCGGGCGCGTGGCGGCGGAAGTGGTTTACTCCGTCCGCTTCGACGGCACCCCGCGCTATCCGCGCCAGGCCCTGGTCGAAAGCCCGAGCGTGAAATGGGTCTCTGTCGGCGGCTCCGGCACCGATCATCTCGGGCGTTGGGACCCGGAGCGGCTGACAGTGACGAATGCGGCGGGCGTTGCCGCCGGCATGCTGGCGGAGTACGCGCTCGGCGCCATGCTGTCCTTCTCGCTCGACCTGCGCGGCTTCGAACGCCGCCGGCAGGCGCGGCAATGGTGCGGCGGCCGGGTCGAGCCGATCGAAGGCAAGACGGTTTTGATCATCGGCCTTGGCAAGACGGGGACAGCCGTCGCCGGACGCGCACGGGCGATGGGCATGCGCACGCTCGGCATCCGCGCGCGTCCAAAAGCCATGGACTGCCTCGACGAGGTGCATGGTCCGGATGCGATGCCGACCCTGCTTGGGCGCGCCGATTTCATCGTCTGTTGCGTTCCGCTGCTGCCCAGCACGCGCGGACTGCTCGGTGCGGCAGCCTTCACTGCCATGAAGCCTTCCGCCGTGCTGATCGACATCTCGCGCGGCGGCGTCGTCGACGAAGCCGCCCTGCTCGCTGCCCTTGACGGCCAGCGGATCAAGGGTGCGGCGCTGGATGTCTTCGCAACCGAGCCCTTGCCGGCGGACCACCCGCTGTGGGCTTACGAGAACGTCGCCGTCACCCCGCATTGCGCGGCGGTCTATGACGGCTGGGACATCAAGTCGGTGCGCATGTTCGCCGACAATCTGAAGCGCTACCGCGGCGGCGCGCCGCTTGAAAACGTCGTCAGTCCGGAACGCGGTTACTGAAGCCGAGAGGAAAGCAGTCTCATGACACAGGACAGGCGCGGCGGTGGCCGCAGGGGGAAGGCCGGACGCGGCGGCGGCGGCATTGCGCAACTGCCCTGGGAGCACGTGAAGAACCCCTATCCGCCCATGCAACTGCTCGACGAAGATCGGATGGAGCGGCTGCACGACACATCGATGCGCATCCTGTCCGAACTCGGCATCCGTGTCATGAGCGACCGGGTGATGGATCTGTTTGCGGCCGCAGGCGCCATTGTCGACCGCGAGGAAAAGACCATCCGCATTGACGAAAGCCTGGTGACCGAGGCACTGCGGGCGGTCCCCTCATCCTTCACGCTGACCAGCCGCAATCCGGAAAAGCAGGTGCATCTCGGCGGCAACTCGCTGGTCTTCGGGCTGGTTGCCGGCCCGCCCAATGTGCATGACCGCATCAATGGCCGCCGCCAGGGCAACCTTCCCGACTACCAGAACTTCATCCGGCTGGCGCACCACTTCAACGCCATCCACATCATCGGCAACCAGGTGGTGGCGCCGATGGAGCTGCCGGCCAATTCCCGTCATCTCGACACCTACTACGCCAATTTGACGCTCAGCGATCTCTCCTTCCATTGCACGGCGATCGGCCGCGCCAGGGCAATGGACGGGATCAACATGATGGCGATCGCGCGCGGCATTTCCGTCGAGGAGATGCGCGCCTCGCCCGGCGTGACGACGATCATCTCGATCAACTCGCCACGCCTGTTCGACGACGCCATGGCCGAGGGCCTGATGGCCATGGCCGAGCACGGCCAGCCTGTAACCGTCACGCCTTTCACGCTGATGGGTGCGATGACGCCGGTGACGCTGGCGGCGGCCCTTTGCCAGCAGAACGCCGAAGCTTTGTTCGGCGTGGTGCTGACCCAGCTGGTCAACCCGGGCACGCCTGTGATGTATGGCGCCTTCACCTCCAATGTCGACATGAAATCGGGCGCACCGGCCTTCGGCACACCGGAGAACGCCAAGGCCAACATAATCGCCGGCCAATTGGCGCGGCGCTACAATCTCCCCTACCGCACCTCGAATGCGAACGCCTCGAACGTGGTCGATCTGCAGGCCGCCTACGAGACGGAAATGGCGACATGGGGCGCGGTGCTGGGTGGCGCCAATCTGATCTACCACGCGGCGGGCTGGCTGGAGGGCGGCCTCACCGCGTCCTATGAAAAGCTCGTTCTCGATGTCGAGATCCTGCAGAACATGATGGAGTTCCTGCGCCCGCTGCCCTTCCAGGAGGACGATCTCGGCTTCGAGGCGATCAAGTCGGTGCCGGCCGGCGGACATTTCTTCGGCGCTGAACACACCATGTCGCGCTACACGACCGCCTTCTACCAGCCCATGCTGTCCAACTGGCAGAACCACGGCGCCTGGGAGGAGGCGGGCGGCAAGGATGCGCTCGAGCGGGCAACGGAGCTCTGGCAGCAGGCGCTGCAGGACTACGAAGAGCCGGTGATGGACCCGGCGATCCGCGAGGAACTCGACGCCTATGTCGCGAGACGCCGGCAGGAGATCGCCGCCAATCCCGAAGGTTAGGACTTTCGCCCGATGCCCTACGATCTCCTCATCCGTCACGCGACATTGATCGCCGGCGACGGCTCGAAACCTTTCGAGGCCGACATTGCCGTCACCGGCGACCGGATCGCGGCCATCGGCCGGCTGGAAGACGCACAGGGCAGCGAGGAAATCGATGCCAGGGGCAAGGTGGTGGCGCCGGGCTTCATCGACGTCCACACCCATGACGACGGCGCGCTCCTGGCGCCGGGCGGCGTGGACCCGAAGATCAGCCAGGGCGTGACGACCGTGATCGCCGGCAATTGCGGGGTCAGCCTGGCGCCGCTGCTTCTCGACAGGACGCCGCCCCCGCCTTTCACCCTGGTCGGTGGCCAGGAGAATTTCCGCTTCGACCGCTTTGCCGACTATGTCGCCGAGCTCAAGCGGTGCGGCATCGCCACCAACGCTGCCCTGCTCGTCGGCCACACCACGCTGCGCCAGCGTTGCATGCCCGTGACCGACCGGCCGGCCAACGAGGTGGAGACGGCGGCCATGCAGGAGGCCGTGGAGCAGGCAATGGCCGAAGGTGCTTTCGGCCTCAGCACCGGCCTCGACTATCCGCCGGCGGTAAAATCCTCGACCGAGGAGGTCATGGCGCTGGCCGCGACGGCGGCGGGCCTCGGCGGTCCCTATGTCACCCACACGCGCAACTATTTCGAGACGATGGACGAGGCGATTGAGGAAGCCATCGACATTGCCGGCCACGCCGGCGGCAAGCTCTTCATTTCTCATCACCAATGCACCGGCCGCGCCAATTTCGGCAAAAGCCTGCCGTCCCTTGCAAGGATCGACCGGGCGCGCGAAACGATGGACATCGGCATGGATGTCTATCCCTATGCCGCGAGTTCCACAGTGCTTCGCCTGGAGCGCTGCGACACCGGGCTGAAGATCCTCGTCACATGGTCCGATCCGCATCCCGAGATGGCCAGGCGCGAGATCGCCGACATCGCGCGCGAATGGAACTGCAGCGAGCGCGAGGCGGGCCAGCGCCTGCTGCCGGCGGGCGCCGTCTACTTCCAGCTCGACGAGACGGATGTGCGCAACATCATCGCGCATCCGCGCACGATGATCGGCTCGGACGGCTTGCCGCACGATATCCATCCGCATCCGCGTCTATGGGGCACGTTTCCGCGCGTGCTCGGCCACTACGCCAGGGATGTGGGCCTGTTCAGCCTGGAAGAGGCGGTGTTCCGCATGACCGGCCTGCCCGCGCGTGAATTCGGCATCGAGCAGCGCGGCCTGCTGGCCGAAGGCAATTTCGCCGATCTCGTCATCTTCGATCCGGCGACGATCATAGATACCGCCAGTTTCGAGGAACCGCGCCGGCCCGCCGCCGGCGTCGAGCATGTCTTCGTCAACGGCGTGTCCGTGTGGGCTGGCGGCAAGGCGACCGGATCGCTGCCGGGCGCGGTGCTCAAGCCCTCGGCTTCAAGGGTTGTCCGAGGTGCATGCGGCTGCGGCGCCGATCACAGAGCCTCGTAGATCTGGTCCACCGTTTCCAGCGTATAGACGAACTCCACCGGTCGCGTACAGCGCCAGCCGTCGAAAGGCTGGCCGGCAAGCGCCTTCAGCGCCTCGAGCAGCCGCAGGATGCCGCCGCCATAGAGCCGGTTGGCCATGTCGAGCATGCCGGTGCGGTGCATGGCCTCGCTCATGCTGCCGCAGGCCTCCTTGACCAGCCAGACCCTGAACCCCTGATAGACCGCGTCGAACACGCTCTCGGTCACGCAGCTGTCGGTCAGCACGCCGGTCACGATCAGGTTCTCGACCTTGAGGTCGGCAAGCCGTTTCGAAAGGTCCGTGCGGCGAAAGGCGCTCGGCCAGTGCTTGTGAATGACGATGTCGCCGGGCAGCGCAGCCACCTCGGCGCAGATCGCGGCGCCATCGCTGCCGGCTATCGCCGAGCGGAATTCCTCGGTCAGGATCTCTTCCTGCCTTGCATAGCCGTCGCGTTCCTCCGGCTTCACCCAGGCCTGCGCATGGATGACGGGCACACCTGCCGCGCGGGCGGCTTCGATCAGCGTGGCGGCATTGGCGAGCACCGCGTCATAGCCGATGACCGGCCAAGCCGCATCGGGACGGTATTCGTTCTGCAGATCGATGACGAGCAAGGCCGTGGCGGCAAGGTTCATGGCTGTCCCGGGAGGTTGTCGAACTCAGTGACGAACTGAAGAAGCAGGCGGATCGCCTGGTCGAGATCGGCGATTTCCATCGCTTCATGCGGGTTGTGGCTGCCATTCTCGTTGCGCACGAAGATCATGGCGGTCGCAATGCCGGCGCCGGCGAAGCTGGCCGCGTCATGCCCCGCTCCGCTCGGCACATGCGGCGCCTGAATCTGCAGCTCGGCGGCGGCGTGGTCCAGCCTCGCGATCAACACCGGCGACATCGTCGCCGGGTCCCAGGTGAAGCGCGGTCCGGCCTCGAACCTGACGCCGCGCTTCTTGCCCAGTTCGGCGAAAAGCGCGTGCAGCCTTGTCTCGATCCGGTCCAGCACGGCGGCCTCGGCGCTGCGCACATCGAGCGTGAAGCGAAGCTCGCCCAGGACACGGCTGCCGCCATGCTGCGTCGGATCGGATTGCACGCGGCCGAAAGTGATGGTGGCTTCGTGCCCTTCGCGCTCGAGCGCGTCCCATTCCGCTTCAAGGCGGACGACCAGATCGGCAAAGCCGAGCACGCTGTCATGCCGGGCGAAGCGCGGCTCTGCGCCGGAATGCGCGTAGGCGCCGAGGCATTTCGCGTCGACATGGCGAAAGCCGCCGGCAATCCCGGTGACGATGCCGACCGGCGCGCCGGATGCGACAAGGCGCGGTCCCTGCTCGATATGGACTTCGACGAAAGCCGCGACCCGGCCCGCTTCGATGCCCAGCACGCCGCGCCGCACGGCATCGGGGTCGAAGCCCTCTTCCAGCATATGCTCGGCCAGCGTGCGTCCGCTGTCCGACCGCTTCGCCTCCAGCGCTGCCGGCTCCAGCAGGCCGAGCGCCGCCTGGCTGCCGGGATAGGACAGCGGAAACCAGACCGCTTCCTCGGCGCGGGTCGCCAGCACAATCAGGTCGTGCGGCAATTGGATGCCTTGCCCGACCAGTTCGGCCATCACCGCCAACCCCGCCACCACACCCGCGGCACCGTCGAAATTGCCGCCATGCGGCACGCTGTCGAGATGCGAACCGAGAATGATCGCCGGCAAATCGGGATTGCGGCCCTTCAGCGTCAAATAGAGATTGCCGGCGGCATCGACGCGCGCCGTGGCGCCGAGTTGCTCTGCTTCGTCGCGGATCAGATCGTGGGCAAAACGCTCGCCGGGCCCATAAGCCGCCCGCGTTACGCCCGGCGGGTCTGCCGTGGCCTGCGCTAGCCTCTCCAGCAGATGCCCGGCCAGCTTACCGCCGGCTGTCAGCGCGGCACTGCTCATGAAGCAACCTGCCCGGCTCGAGGATCGACGCCGCGCAGCCGGTGCGGCGTGAGATCGGCCATCGAAACGCCTTGCCTTGCGACATCGTCCGGAAAACCCTCGCCGGCGATCAGGCTGGCGCAGACGCGCGATAGCGCCGGCGAGGTCTTGATGCCGTAACCGCCCTGCCCGACCAGCCAGATAAAATCCGGAACCTCGTCATCCGGCCCGACCACCGGCGATCCGTCGGCGACGAAGGTCCGCAAGCCCGCCCATGAACGCGACACGCGCTGCACCTCGATCGTGGTCGCCCTTTCGAGACGCTCGGCACCGATGGCGACGTCGATGTCCTCGGCATAGGCATCCATCGGAACCGACGGCGTCGCATCGGACGGCGAGACGAACAGTTGCCCGGCATCCGGCTTGAAATAGAACTCGGCGCCGACATCATTGACCAGCGGCCAGTCCGAAATCTCGACGTCCGCGGGCGCCGGAATGTTGAAGGCGGTTCGGCGCTTCGGCTGCAGGCCGACCGGGCGCACCCCTGCCATGGTGGCGACCTCGTCGCCCCAGGCGCCGGCGGCATTGACGAGCGTTTGCGCAAGGAAGGTCCCCGCCGGCGTCTCGACCCGCCATTGGTCGCCCTGCCGCTCGATCCCCGTCAAACCGGCATTGGTGACGATGCGCGCGCCGCGCGCGCGGGCGCCGCGCAGATAGCCCTGGTGCAGGCCGTTCACGTCGATGTCCATCGAATGCGGTTCGATATAGGCGCCGGCGAGATAGTCCGCGCGCAGCACCGGTACGCGGGCGATCGCTTCGGCCGGCGTCATGGCGACGATCGAGGGCACCAGCGCTTGCGCCGCCGCCAGATCCTCCCACAGGAGATCGAGCTGATCGGCGCGTGCCACGGTGATCATGCCGCGCTTGCTCAGCAGCGGATAGTCGCAGAAGCCGGTCGGCGGTTCGGTCAGGAAAGACCGGCTGGCCAGCACGATCCGCCGGATGATGCCGTTGCCGTAATTTTCGGTAAAGCTCGCCGCCGAGCGCCCGGTCGTGTGATAGCCGCAATGGCTTTCCCGCTCGAGCAGTACCAGCTTTGCGGAGCGGGATATCTCGAAGGCCGCACCGGCGCCGGCCATGCCGCCGCCGATAATGATGACGTCCATTTCCTCGGCGGCATTCATATCAACCCATCCTTCAACATGATTGCCCCGCCTTCGCGCGGCACGGCGGGCGGCTCCCCCAGGCGTCCGCGCCGCGCGCGGTCGCGAGCGCCACGCCCCTCGGCCAGATTCTCCGCCAGCGAATTCTGCGCGGCGCAATCTGCAAGGGCCAGATCGGTGACAAAAGGCACCGGCCTGCCGGCGATGGCCATCCCTTTCAGCCGCGCCCAAACCGCGCGCCGCTTGCGCACCTGGTGCGACTGCAACTCGCTGATTTCGGCAATGCTGGTTTCGCGCTTGATCTCCACAGCGCCGGCCTCGACGGCCGCGTCGAACAGTTCGAGGCCGCGCCGGGTACGCACGATGATGCTGTTGAGCGGCTCGTCCTCGACGGCCGGCCCACCATTCAGCCAGGCGTCATGAACCGCGATATCCGCCACTTGGCCGATCGCGTCCGGACAGATCTTGCAGCGCGGCTGGATCATCCATTTGTCCTCGTCCTCCCACAACTGCCGATAGGTGAGTTCGAAGGCGCGGCCATCCCTGGTCTCGATCCGGTTGAGGCCGGGATTGCCGTGGCCGCGATAGCGAAACAGCGTGAGTTCGTCCTCGGCCAGGCCGAAACGCTGCAGAACCTGTTCCGATTTCGACAGGTCCGATGCGCCGCCGCAGACGAAGGCCAGGGCATAGCGCATATACTGGTCGACGCGCGGATCGAGCCGCGCCAAATTGTGCACGGCGGTGATGTCGCAAGGCTTGGCGATCAGTGCGAAGGGCTCGCTACGATCGAGGACAACGCGGAAATCCACCAGAGTCGCTGCGGGACCGTAGCGCGAGCCGGCGCCCTCAAGCATCGAAACGGCATCGAAGCTCAGCCGCCGCTCATTACGCATCGGCTGTGACCGTGAGGCGGCGACATGCAGCACGAACTTGACGCGTCCCGAGCTCAGCAGGAATTGACCAAGCGCCGTCAGAACCCCGCCTCCCGATCCGACAAACCGCACCGCGGGATCTCCCGCGCGGCCGAGCACAAGCCGTTCGGCGGGGCCCCAAACGGTGTCCGTCAACGCGGCATTGCTCGCCTGCGCCGGCGGCGGACCGGCGATGCGCGTTCCCGGGCAGACGGCATTGATCCGCATCAGCGTGGACCTGCCCAATTCCTGCATTGCCACCGGCCGCTCGCGCCCTTCCGGCGTCATCACCATCTCGACCTCGGCAGGCCCGGTGATCGAACGGCAGAGCCCGCAACCGATGCAAAGACCGCTCTCCACGATCTCGCCGAGAGATAGCGGCTCGGCCGCGCGCGGCGCCGTGTCCTGGCTGGTTTCGCTAAGGTCCATCTCGCTTCGATCTCAGGCCGGTTCCGAAATGCGCCGGTACTGGTCGGGGCGGCGATAGAGCGCGAAGTTGAAATTCACCTTCCGGCAGGTCTCGATCAAATCGAGATCGGCGCGGTGCACGATGACCTCGTCGTCGAGCGACATAGCCTGCGCGGCGATTTCGCCGGTCGGCGCGATGATGCAGGACCCGCCGATCAGTGCCTGGCCGTCTTCGAGCCCCGCCTTGGCGGCGGCAGCGACCCAGAGCGTGTTCTGGTAGGCGCCGGCCTGCATCGGCAGATGATTGTGGAACATTCGCAGATGCGCCAGCGCCGGCGCCTCGTCGAGCAGCAGCGGCGTGTTGTAGCCTAGCAGGGCCACCTCGGCCCCGTTGAGGCAAAGCATGCGATAGGTTTCCGGCCAGCGGCGGTCGTTGCAGATCGCCATGCCGACACGCACGCCGCGATAGTCGAAGACCGGAAAGCCGAGATTGCCCGGTTCGAAATAGCGGCGTTCGAGATGCGTGGTGATGCCTTCCTCCGGCTCGCTCGACCCCGGCACATGCATCTTGCGGTAGCGGCCGATGAACCGCTCGTCCGGGCCGACAAGGTCCATGGTGTTGAAATGGCGCGTGCGGCCGTCTTCCCTTGCGATCTCGCAATAGCCGAGCGCGAAGCCGATCTTGAGGCGGGCGGCGGCATCATAGAGGCGTCGCGTTTCCAGCCCAGGCATCGCGCTTTCGAAGAAGGCGTCGATCTCCGCCTGATCGTCGATGCGCCAGCGCGGGAAGAAAGTGGTCAGCGCCATCTCGGGGAACACGGCAATCTCCGCCCCGGCGGAAGCTGCCTGTTCCAGCAGGTGGATGAGGCGATCGACCGTCTCGCCCCGCGTCGCACTGCGCTGGATGGGCCCGGTCTGGGCGACCGCGATAGTCAGGCATCGAGCCATGGCATCGTCTCCTCGACTGGTTTTCCCGAGCGGGCCGGATCGGCCGCGCTGCGCTCTACGAACTGTCCGAACCCCGGCTGCACTTGCAGCTCGCCGTCGGCGACCACCGGCACGCCGCGCACCAGAACGGTGGTCGGCTTGCCGGTCACGCTCCTGCCCTCATAGGGCGTGAAGTCGACACGCGAATGCAGCGCCCGGTGCCCGAGCGTCCAGGGCACTGTCGGATCCCACAGCGCCAGTTCGGCATCGAGGCCGACCGCTATGCGCCCTTTGGCATGTGCCAGACCGTAGATCGCGGCGGCATTGCGCGAGGTGAGATCAAGATAGCGCTCGAGCGTCAGGCGGCCGCTCAGCAGCCCCTCCGAGAAGAGCAGCGGCAGACGAGTCTCGATGCCTGGAATGCCGCTCAGCGTGGTGGTGAAGCCGGGGGTCTGCGACCGCGCGATCTTGTCGGCGAAGAAATAGGGCGAATGGTCCGACGACCACAGGTCGATGCCGCCATCGATCAGCGCCTGCCACAAATGCCGATGGCTGCGCGGCGAGCGCGGCGGCGGTGAAAATACAAAGCGCGCCGCGTCCATGGCCGGACGATCGAGGTCGGCGGCGCCGATGAACAGATATTGCGGGCAGGTCTCGGCTATCGCGTCCACCCCTCGCCCGCGCGCCCGCGCCACCTCCTCGGCCGACTGCCAGGAAGAGACGTGGACGATTGTCATGCGCGCGCCGGTCATTTCGGCAAAGGCCAGCGCACGATGCGTTGCCTCGCGCTCCATCGTCTCGCTGTGGGCAACGAGATGGTAGCGGATATCGGTGCGGCCGAGATCGACCAGGCGCTGCCGCGTGCGTCTTATGGCGGCGTCATTCTCGGCATGGACCATGACGATCCAGCCAAGCCGATGGGCCGTGTCGAGCACCCTGAAGAAGAGATCGTCGTCGACGGCGAAGCCCTGATAGGTCATGAACAGCTTGACCGACGCGATGCCGCGGCCGGCGAGCTGCGAAAGCTGTTGCTCGACATCAGCGCCGGTGCCCATGGTCACCACCGCGTGCAGCCCGTAATCGATCACCGCGCGCCCTGTGGCACGGTCGAGCGCCCGATCGACGGCGGCGACGGTGCTCATCTCCGGACCCGGCATGCCGAACGGGACGATGCATGTCGTGCCGCCGAAGGCCGCCGAGATGGTGCCGGATTCGAAATCATCCGCATTGCCGGCCCCGCCCCAGACCGGCTGGTCGAGATGGCAATGGGCATCGATGCCGCCCGGCATGACCCAACGACCACCGGCGCCGATCAGGGATTTGCCGGCCAGGCTTGTCCCGATGGCGGCAATGCGGCCGTCGTCGACGGCGATATCGCATTCGGCCCAACCGTCGTCGAGGGCAACGCGTCCGCCTTTGATCACCAGCTCATGCATTCGGTTTGCCCACCCCAATCGGCGTCAGCCGACCGCCGCCGTCACCATGATCTCGACGCGATACTGGTCGCCGGCAAGCCGCGCCTCCACCGTCGCGCGCACCGGCATGGCGCTGCGGTCGATCCAGGCATCCCAAGCCGTATTCATCATGTCGAAGTCGGCAATGTCGCGCAGCCAGATCTGGGCGCTGAGGAGTTTCGACTTGTCGCTGCCGGCCTTGGCCAGAAGCGCATCGATCTTGGCGAATATCTGCTTGGTCTGCGCGGTGGTGTCGCCGGAAAGGTCGTCCGCCGTCAGGCCGGAGACATAGACGGTGCCGTTATGGCGCAACACCCGGCAGAAGCGTTGGCCGTTCTCAAGACGTTCGATCGTCATCTCGTGGTCCCCTCTCGATCTTTGACAGGCGACCTATCGTAGGGAGCGCACAAAAGGACTGTAAAGCCTGTCGCGGGGCGCAACGCCATTTTCCGCCGCCGGGATGGCCAAAAAAATTGACGCCATAGCCGTGTCAATCTTCGCTTGCAGCGGGGATGACGGGGTGTAGCTTCTGTCTGGGAGAGCAGCCGGCCAGCGTGACTGCCAAGGGGAGCCGTCGCAATGCATAAGAATCCGGCGTCGGTTGTCTATGCTGCTTGCGATCTCCGGCGTCCGTTCTAGCCGGCCAGGCGCGGCATTGATGGGATCGATCGCTCAATCCGCGATGCGCTTTTGGCGGAACGCCGAGCGCTCCCGCGCAACGCTGCCGATGATGGCAAGCGTCTGCCTCGCCTGTATCGGCAGCGCCATGCTGACGACAGCGGTGTCGTTCCACCTCGGCAAAGCCGGCGTCGATCCCGGAACGGTGCAGATCGTGCTGACCGCCTATCCGGCCGGCTTCCTGATCGGATGCCTGATGACGCGTCCATTGGTCACCCGCTACGGCCATGAGCGGACATACCTGCTGGTCCTGGCAACCGCTCTGCTGTCGGCCCTGGGCTTCGTCGTTACCGACTTCATGCCGGCCTGGTTCTGCTTGCGGCTGCTCGGCGGCATGTCGATGGCCTCGATGTTCGTCGTCTGCGAGAGCTGGATCAATCTCTATGCCGAACAGCACAATCGCGGCTCGCTGTTCGCGCTCTACATGCTGACGACGGCGATTGCCGTGCTGCTCGGCCAAGTCCTGGTGGCGATGGTCGGTCCGCAATCTTCGCATCTGTTTCTGGTCGCGATGGCGACGGTGCTTGTGGCCTTTGCGCCCAACTTCGCCGGGCTGCGCTGGCCGGCGCTACCATCGGTACAGAGCGATCCGGCGCCCGCGCCCGGAGCCAAGCCAGACAGGCGGCTCGGACCGCTGGCGCTTTTCAGGCTGGCGCCGGTAACGGTCGTGGCGATTTTCCAGGGCGGCATCACCAACATGAACGTCTTCGTGCTGACGCCTCTTTACGGGACGCAGATCGGCCTGTCGGCAGCGGCCACGGTCTGGCTGGTGACCACGATAAGCATTGCCGGCATGGTGGCGCAGACCCCGGTCGGCTGGCTTTCGGACCGTTTCGACCGCCGCCTGATACTGCTCGTGCAAGGACTGGTGTCGGTGACGGCCTGCGCCTCCATCGCTTGGGTCGGCACCCTGTCGGTGCCTCTGCTGTTCGTGCTGTTCTTCATATATGGCGCCACGGCGCTGACGATCTATCCGGTGGCCATGGCCTTCGGCGCATCGCAGCTGCATAGCCGGCACATGGTCGCCGCCTCCGGCACGCTGCTCCTGCTCTACTCGATCGGCAATGTGGCAACGCCGGGCGTCGCCGCGGGATTGATGGCGCATCTTGGGCCTCCCGCAATGTTCCTGCTGCTTGGCGGCGGCGCCGCCCTGGTCACATTGGCCGCCTGCTACAATCTCTTCCGCCGGCCGGTCAGGGCGCCGGCCATGCAAAGTGTCGAGGAACGGGTTTGAGGACGCCGCGATGAACCGTCTAAGAGGCAGCGTTGTCCTGATCGCGGGCGCCGCAAGCGGCATTGGCGCCGCCATTGCCCGGCGCTGCGCCACGGAAGGCGCCAGCGTGGTCTGCGCCGATTACGAGCTTGCGGCAGCGCAAGCCCTTGCCGATGAGCTCGGCGCCGCCTCTTGCGCCTGCACCTGCAATGTGACCGATGCCGAGCAGGCTCGCGGCGCCGTCGACATCGCAAGGCAGCGCTTCGGCCGGCTGGACGGACTGGTGCACAACGCCGCCGCACCATCGACCAACGCAACCGTCGTGGATCTCGACGAACAGAGCTGGCGCCGCGAACTCGATGTGAGCCTGACCGGTGCGTTCCTGATGAGCAAGTTCGCGGTGCCGTTGATCGCGGCGGGCGGCGGCGGCTCGGTCGTGTTCATCGGCTCGCAGTTCGGACGCGTCGCCACCGCCAATGCCGTCGCCTATTGCGCTGCCAAGGCGGGGCTGATCCATCTCGCCAAGGCGATGGCGGTCGACCACGCGCCGGACAAGGTGCGCGTCAACAGCCTGTCGCCGGGCGCGGTGGCGACAGTGCGCCTGCTGCGGAGATTTCCGGACTTCGAGGCCGCCAATACGGGCCTTGGCCCGGCCCATCTGCTCGGCCGCATCGCGGAGCCGGATGAGATCGCCGCGGCGGCGGCTTTCCTTTTGTCATCAGACGCATCCTTCGTCACCGGATCCGACATGCTCGTGGACGGCGGCTATGCGACGCGCTGATCCTGTTCGTTCAGCTTCGAAGGAGTTCACATGACGCTACTCGTCACTGGAGGCACCGGCTTTGTCATGAGCGTGGTTGCGCGCGCTTGGCTCGACCGTAACCCGCAGGCCCGGGCCGTGATCCTCGACCGGTCCGGCCTCGACGCGGCGGCCGAAAAGCATTTCGCCCCGGTGCGCGACCGGCTCACAGTGATCGCCGCCGATGTCCTGGACCCAAAAGCCTGGTCCGCGGCGCTGGACGAGCAAGGCATCACGGCGATCGTGCATGGCGCGACGATCACGCCGATCTCGCGTGGCAACGCCTCTGAAGCGAAACGCCAGCCGGAGGCGGAAGACCCCGCCCGCATCGTCGACGTCAATCTGATGGGCACCGTGCGGATGCTGGACTGGGCGCGCGACAGACCGGACCTCAAGCGCTTCATCTATGTCAGTTCCGGCTCCGTCTACCGTCACAATGGGCCGGACTGGAGCAGCGAGCCGCTGCCGGAAGACGGCTATGTCGCGCCGTTGACGCTCTACGGTATCTCGAAATTCGCCGCCGAGATGGTGACCAACCGCTATGCCGACCTATTCGGCCTTTCGGCGGTCTCGGTGCGGCTTGCCTCGGTCTACGGCCCGATGGACCGCGCGACCGAGAGCCGCAACTTTCGCCATGTTCCCAACCGCGTCGCGCATATGGCCCTGGCCGCCGAGACGATCAGGCCGAACAGCCTGGAGCCGGTCGGCGACTATGTCACATCGACCGATGTTGCCGAGGCGATCCTTGCGCTGATCGATGCACCGCGCCTCAATTACCGCCACTACAATATCGGCTCCGGTTCCAGCCAGACGATCGGCGAGATTATCGACTGGGCAAGGGAACGCGTGCCAGGACTGAAGGTCGAAGTGACATCAGGGGAAGACGCCAACATCGTTCAGGATGTGAGACTGAAAGGCGGCATGTGGGGGGCGTATGACATCGCCCGCATCCTGCGCGACACCACATGGCGGCCGCGTCCCGGGAAGGAAGCCTTCCACGCTTACATGGACTGGATATCCGCCAACGAAAACTGAACCACCAGTCGAAGGAAACCAGCCGATGCCGACCGATCCGCAGCAGACGCCGCAACCGCGCGACTTCGTCGGCTATGGTCCGCATCCGCCCTTCATGACCTGGCCCGGCGACGTCAAGCTCGCCATCAACCTCGTGCTCAACTACGAGGAAGGCTCTGAATATTCATGGCTGGAAGACGGCCGCAACGACAATTGGGGCGAATATAATCTCACCTCGAGCCCGCCGGTGCGCGACCTCGGCACCGAGACGCATTTCGAATATGGCAGCCGCGCCGGCGTCTGGCGCCTGGCACGGCTCTTCGATCGCTACGATATCCCGATCACCATCTCCGCTTGCGCGGTGGCGCTGGAGCGCAACCCGCCCTTCGTCGAATGGATGAAGGCGCGGCGGCACGACCTGCTCGGCCACGGCCTGCGCTGGATCGACTACACGACCATGGAGCGCAGCGAGGAAAAGCGCCAACTGCATGACGCTGTCGCGCTTTACGAGAAGCTGCTGGGGCGGCGGCCCCTCGGCTGGAACTGCCGCTCGCTGCCCAGCGTCAACACGCGCGATCTGCTCGTTGAGGAAGGCGGCTTCCTCTACCACTCCGATCCCTGCAATGACGACCTGCCCTATTTTCTCGATCACGGTGCGACAGAGATCCTGGTCGTGCCCTATTCCAAGACGCTCAACGACAGCCGCTATCTGGTGGCGCCGGGCTACAGCAATCCGCGCGACTTTGCCGAGGATTGCCGCTCGGCGATCGATTACATGCTCGACGAGGCGGACGAGATCGGCGGCCGCATGCTGACGATCGGCATCCATGCGCGCTGGATGGGCCAGCCCAACCGGGCGTCCGGACTGCGCGAGGTGATCGAGCACGTAGACCGGAAACCGGCCGCTGCCTTCATGCGCCGCGAAGACATTGCCCGGTTCTGGCTGGAGAACCATGCCGGCTTCGAGCGGCGCAGCTGACGGAATCCATACGCCATGTTCGAAACACTGATCCGGGGAGCCATCATCGTCAACGCCGAAGGGTTGGAGCGCCGCGATGTGGGCATCACCGAGGGTCGCATCGCAGCGCTTGTCCAGCCCGGCGAGACGGTTTCGGCGAGAACCACCTTCGATACTTCCGGTGCCTGTCTGCTGCCCGGCCTGATCGACGCGCATGCGCATCTGCGCGAGCCCGGACTGACGCACAAGGAGGACTTTTCCTCCGGCACCCATGCCGCGGCCCTCGGCGGCGTGACGACGGTGCTCAACATGCCGACCGACGATCCCTGGACGGCCACGGCCGAACAGCTTGCCGACAAGATGGCGATGACCGAGGCCCGCATCCATGTCGATGTCGGCTTGCAGACCGTGGTCAGCCGCGACCTGTCGCTGATCCCTCGCCTGCTCGATCTGGCACCGGTGTCGTTCGAACTGTTCACCGCCGATGTGCCCGACGACTTCCTCTTCGCGACGTCCGACGCAATGGCCGGGGCGTTGAACGTTTTCGCCGGCAGCGACACTTTGATCGGCATCTCGACTGGCGATCAATCGATCCTGACCGGCAGCGCAACGCGCGACCACTCCGGCACCATCGCCGCCTTCCAGGCCAGCCGGCCGCCGTTGGCCGAAGCCAACGGCATCGCCCGGGCGATCATCGCCGCGGCCTCGGCCGAGACCAGAATTCATGTGCGCCAGATCAATTCCGAAGTCGGCGTCGAGACATGGAGCCGGCTGCGCGGCATGGCCGACGCCAGCGTCGAGACCACGCCGCAGAACCTTTTCTTTACGGCGCGGGATTACGAGACGCAAGGCGCCAATCTGAAGGCTTCCCCGCCCCTGCGCTCGCCGCATGACGTCGATGCGCTGCGTGCCGCGCTGAGCACCGGCCTGATCGACATCGTTGCCACCGATCATGCGCCGCACTCGCCTGCCGAAAAGGCGGCACCCCATGCCGCCTTCGCCGACATTCCGGGCGGCATGCCAGGGCTGCAGACTCTGTTGCAGACCATGCTGAAACTGGTCGGTGAAGGCCTGATCACGCTGCCGGATGTAGTGCGCATGTGCGCGAGCAATCCAGCCGAGCGCTTCGGCCTCGGCCGCCGCAAAGGAAGGCTCGCGGTTGGATACGATGCCGACATGCTCATCCTCGACCCGCGCCAGTCCAGCACGATCGCCAATGCCGACCAGGTGTCTCGAGCGGGCTACACGCCGTTCGACGGCTGGACCGTCCAGGCGCGGCTGACAAACGTCTTCCTGCGCGGTCGCGAGATTGTGCGCGAAGGAAAACTGATCGGCCCGAAAATTGGAACCATCGTCACCCGGGAAAGCTGAGGACCATGCCCCTTCTCGCCAACAAGACCGTCATCGTCACCGGAGGCAGTTCCGGCATCGGCCGCGCAATAGCGCTGAAATTCGCGGCCGAGGGAGCGAGCGTCGTCATCGCCGACATGGTCGAGCAGCCGATCGAAGGCGGTGAGAGCACCGTGGAGTTGATCCGCTTGGCCGGCGGAGCGGCTCTTCACATCCCGACCGACATCTCCGACTGGAGCGCCGTCGACGCACTCGTCGGCGCGACGGCCGCGCGGTTCGGACGGCTCGACGTGATGGTCAACAATGCCGCGATCTACACCAGCACCAATCTGATCGAAACCACGCCGGCGCAATGGCAGCGCGTCATCGGCGTCAACCTGACCGGCTTCTTCTACTGCTCGAAACGGGCCGTGATGCAGATGCTCGCCCAGGCGCCGGTCAACGAAACTCGCGGCCGCATCATCAACATCTCCTCGCAGCACGGCATGGTCGCCTGCCCCGGCGACTTTCCCTATTCGGTCAGCAAGGGCGGCATCGTGCAGATGACGCGGCAGATCGCCGTCGACCACGCCGAAGACCTCATCGTCTGCAACGCCATTGCACCCGGCAAGATCATCGCCGGCAAGCCGGGCGTGGCCAACGACCCTGACGCGCTCGACTATTCGCACCGTCGCACGCCTTGGCCGCGGCTCGGCCACCCGAATGACGTGGCAGGCGCCGCACTCTTCCTCGCCAGCGACATGGCAAGCTACGTCACCGGCATCAACCTGATGGTGGATGGCGGATGGATGGCGGGCTGAACGAGCAGGCTTAAGCATGACCGCTTCACAGCGCGGTTGGCATCGAAATAAAGGAAGTGACGCCACAGCGTGTAAAGCGCCCGTCTCAAGATCTCGAAGCAGTTCGCGCTCAGCCAACGGTTAAACAGCTCTAGAGGCCTCCGCGCCGCGATCAATTGGATTTCTGTTGTTTAGTATTTGAATTGCTTGGCGCCGCAGGCGGTGCCGAGCGTGCGAGGCAGCACCCCCACGCTGAGATTCCGTACAAATCCCGCGGGCCCTTCAATCGCCTGACGGAAATATGGACCCTACCCGGCCATTTGGCCGGCGGAATTGCCTCGTCGCTCACTTCACGCCGACGCGGCGGATGGGTCCAGACACCCCAAAGATGACGATAGTTACGATGATCACCGGTCTACCCTGCGCCGGTCTGCCGCTATTTGATGATGCCAATCTTCCTACGATCTATGGTTACGAATACCGCGCAAACCATAACCGTACCCTTGACGATATTCTGGAGATATGGATCGACACCGGCCATGTTCATGCCATTCGAAAGCAGAGTGATAATCAGAACGCCCAGCACAGTGCCGACGACACTTCCTACACCTCCGGTCAAAGGTGTTCCTCCGACCACCACCGCGGCAATGACGTCCAGTTCAAGCCCCTCGCCGAGCTGGGCGGTGGCGGCCATGGCACGAGCGCCCTGCAGCAATCCCGCAATGCCGCACAAGGCACCGAGAAGCACATACATATAGATTTTCGCGCGCGCGACCGGAATGCCCGTTAAAATGGCGACGCGTTCCCCACCGCCGATTGCGCGAACCTCGCGCCCGAACACCGTCCTGTTGATGATGCCATAGGCTACAACCGTCAGCACTAGGCCAATGATCACGGAGTGCGGAATGCCCAAAGTCCGATTGGTATAGACATCCAGGAATTGCTCATCGTTGATCGAGACGGGGGCGCCGCGGGTGAAAAGAAGCACGACGCCGCGGTAGACCACCATAGCTCCCATGGTTGCAATGAAGGACGGCACCTTGCCCTTGGCCAGGAGAACGCCATTGATCAATCCGGCAGCAGCACCGACGGCAATGGCGGGAATGATCGCCGCCGCGCCAAGGCTGTCAGCTGTCAATGCGGTTGCCAATGCGGCGAGTGCAACAATTGAACCTACCGAAAGATCTATTGAACCGGCCATGATGACAAAGGTCATCCCGAGCGCAGCAACCAGCAGCACCGTGCCCTGTTGAAGCACGATGAGAAGGTTGCTGAAGGTCAGGAAGCGTGGCGAGGCTATCGAGAAGATCACAATGAGCAGAACAAGCATGGCAAGCGGAAAGCCGCGTTTGACGACTTCGAACCGGCTGGCATTGACGCCAGGTTCCCCGCTTGCGTTCGGTGTTTTAGTGGCGCTCGAGGTCTTGTTCGTTTCCATGGTCAGGCCATATGTCCAATGATGTCATGCTCGGTGGCATCGGCTGCCGTCTCGATGCGATGCGTAATTTGTCCTTGCCGGAGCACCAGCAAGCGGTCCGACACACCGATCAGTTCAGGCATGTCTTCTGAAGACAGGATCACGGCGAGACCCTGCGCCGCCTTCTGCCTGATGATGCGATAGATTTCCGCGCGGGCGCCGATATCGACGCCGCGTGTAGGATTGTTGAGCAGGAGCAGACGTGGCTGGACAGCGAGGCATTTGCCGATCACCACCTTTTGCAGATTGCCGCCCGAGAGTGACCGACAAGACGAATCGACGCTTTGTGTCTTGATGCCGATCTGGGCAATGAGGTCACCCGCGATGGCAGTGGCAGCGGCGCGATCGAAGAACGGCCCATGATGCGGCGGGCGGGCCATCACCAGATTGTCGAGGATACTGAAGTCGGCGATCAGGCCCTCATTGTGACGGTCACCCGGCAGATAGGCGACGCCCTGTCCCCAGGCAGACGTCGGGTTTGACGGCGCATATGAACGGCCCGCAAGCGTCATCGAGCCACCACGCACGGGCAAGTCGCCGCAAACGGCTGCAAACAGCGCTTCGGCGCCAGCGCCCTTCAATCCGGCAAGGCCGAGGATTTCACCGGCACGCACATTCAGGCTAACGCCGCCGAGTTCGCGCCCGACGGCGACCTCGCTGGCTTCGAAGACAACAGGCTTGCTTGGATCTCTCGGCGGCCGCGGCGGATAGATGCTTCTCGCGAGCTCGCGCCCCACCATGCGGCGATGAATTTCATTGGGCTCGATCTCGGTCGTTCGATATGTTCCGACATATTGCCCGTCTTTCAGAATCGTCAATTCATCCGCGACGGCGAGCACCTCGTCGAGATGATGAGAGACGAAGGCTACGGTCATCCCCTGCCCTTTCAGTTCACTGATGACGCGAAGGACAGCCTGAACCTCTCGATGATCGAGATAGGCGGTGGATTCGTCGAGAAGGAGGACTTTTGGATTCGTAGACAGCGCTCGAGCGATCTCGATGCATTTCAGCTCGCCGAGATTGAGGCGGCCTGTATCGGCAGAGACCGATATTTGCGCGCCGATCCGTTCCAGGATCGTTTGCGCCGCGGCTTCCATACGTCTGCGATAGATAAAACCGAGTGGGCCGGCGAACTGCCGCAGGCGACCGATGAAGATGTTTTCGGCGACAGTCAGCGAACGGTTGATCGTGATTTCCTGGTAGACAAGCGACACGCCAAGGGCCGCCGCACCGATGACACTTGGTGGCGCATAGCTTGCTTCATCCAAGGTCATGACGCCACTGTCAGGTCGTTCTGCGCCAGCAAGCATACGCAAGGTCGTCGATTTGCCCGCTCCGTTCTCGCCGACGATGGCGTGAACCATACCGGGCCGAAGCACCACCGATACGCCATCCACGGCACGCGTCTGGCCGTAGCTCTTGAGCAGGTCGCTCGCAGAAAGTCTCATGAAGTGACTACGCCCAAATGCCAGGCAGTGCCTGCCCGCAACCGTGGGATTGCAAGCAGGCTCAACCGTACGTTCAGTTGCTATACTGCATCTCGAAAACGGCTGGCTTGGCGTCCTTGTTGTAGAAGCGAGAGTGCTGCCGGAAATCATATGTCGGCACGCCCCCGGGAAAGTCCTTCTCGAACTGCGCAACGCGGTCCTTGGTCAGCGGCAGCAGCTTCAGCTTGACATTGTCGGCGTCCGCGGGAACCGGAATACCCTTGATCTGATCGAAAAGCGCGACAAGGGCGAAGCCGCCCTGAAGCCAATGACCGCCAATATCGAAAAGCAGGTCGCCGGACTTTACCGCATCGACATTCTCGGGGTTGAGATCCATTCCGACGACCATAACGTCCTTGCCGGGCGCTTTCCCATGGTTCTTGAGTGCAGCCATCACGCCGGTCGCGGTGCCGCCGTTCGCGGCCCAGACACCCGTGATGTCCGGGTTGCCCTGAAAGAGGGATTCAAATGCGGTCTGCGACGTATCACGGACGAAATTGCCATCGACTTCGCCGGCGACGCGCACATCGCGCGCTTCCTTGAGAGCGTCTTGCAGCCCTTTGCGGCGATCAATGGCGACCGAGGTGCCGGCGGTGCCGTTCACCACGCCGATCACTTTCTTGCCATCAGGCCCCGGCTTGATCGCGGCGAACAGCGCCTTGGCCATTTGGTATCCGGCGTCCTCATCGCTCGGCCCGATAAAGGCGATGTAATTGGGGAAGCGCTCGGTTTGAGGCGAAAAATCCGGATAGCTGTCGGTGAGGATGACCGGTATCTCGGCTTCCTTCGCCAGGGTCAGCCCGCGAGCGGCAGTGGCCCAATAGGGCGTGAAAACAATGCCGTCGACCTTCTGGGCCGCTAGGTCCTCAAGCGACTTGACCATCTGGTCAGGCTTGTTGTCGGCATTGAGGACGACGAGCTTCACACCAAGCTCATCGGCTCCCTTCTTCATGAAAGCGACATAGCTGTTCCAGAATTGCGCATCCAGGGTCGGCACGACAACGCCGACCGTGGGTTGATCGGCAGCGACAGCCGCCGTTGACAAGAAGGCCGCGGCAGCGGCGCCGACAAGGGCCGATTTCAGCTTCGACGAGAAAGACATGGTTCCTCCAACCCGGTTCGCAACAGAGCCCAAACGCTCTGAATCGCTGACATAATTCCCATTTTTTTGACAAGAACTGCGCACTTGTCAGTGCCAATTGACGATGATTGACGATCATCGCTTATCACATATGGTCAAAATCAGTCAAAATAATTCTAATAAGGCCAAAAGCGATAGGAATTCGCTCATCGCCATGACAAACCAGTGGGCTCGCCGAATGAATTCGTGATATTCGCGATGCTGGGCTCGCCATGATTCCGGCGAGCGCGTTGCTTCACTGTGCGGAGATACGGACGTGGCAAGGAATGTTCGAAAATCAACGGTGGAAGATACCGGACCCTCGGCGTCCGCCGGGTCATGGGAAGACGATGGCGGGCGCGGGCGGGTCGATCTGATACCGGCCAAGCGCCATGCTTTCATTCTCGAATGCCTTAAACGGGAAGGAACCGTCGGCGTTCAGGAACTCATCGATCTCATCGGCGCGTCACCCTCGACCATACGGCGCGACCTCGAGACGCTTGAACGGCAGGGGGCATTGGAGCGAACGCATGGCGGGGCGATGCTTCAACGCACGGAACTCGCCACCTTCGAGCCGGATCTCGCCACTGCCGCACACTTCGCCAGGGCTGAGAAGGAGGCCATAGGAGCGGCCATGATGTCGGAACTTCGCCCCGGGCAGAGTGTCATTTTCGACGCAAGCACGACTGTCCTGGAAGTCGCCCGCGCCATCGCCGCAGCGCCCATCGCGCTTACGGCCGTCACCAACAGTCTCGCGATCGCGCAGATACTCGCAACCGTGCCGGGCGTACGCCTCGTCATGCTTGGGGGCACCTGCAAGCCGGGTTCTCTAACTCTGGTTGGCCAGCCTGGCGAGAATTTCCTGC
Organism: Hyphomicrobiales bacterium; assembly: GCA_900472295.1. GTDB lineage: Bacteria > Pseudomonadota > Alphaproteobacteria > Rhizobiales > Rhizobiaceae > Mesorhizobium. Next base: position 140,431 of record UCIA01000004.1, read on the forward strand.
GTACCATCCACGCCGATGTAGCAATTCTGGGCACTCATGCCATCACCGGGGATATGCTCACGGAGACCTCGCTTGAGGTCGCGGCGATGAAGCAGGCGATGATCGCCGCGGCGCGCCGGGTGGTCGTGCTTGCCGACAATTCCAAATTCACCACTCCCAATTTCTGCACCATCTGCCGCTTGGCCGACATCCACCAGATCATTACCGATGACGGCATCGATCAGGCCAACCTCACCAATCTTCGGACGCTCGATGTGAACGTCCGCGTCGTGCGCGTCAGCCGTTCGGGTTCTTCAGTTGAGCGCTCTTGAGACTGTGGATATCCGGATCATCGCGGACGACCTGACCGGCGCCCTGGACAGCGCGGTTTGCTTCGCCTCGCCAGGCCACGGTGTCGGCGTGAGCTGGCGACTGGATCGTGCGCTCTCGGGCCGTTTGGCTGTCGATATCGCCACACGTGAGGGTGCCGAGACAACGGCCGTCGCGAGACATTCGAGGTTCGCGCCGTGGCTTGCCGCCGGCCAGCTGAGCTTCAAGAAGATCGACAGCCTTTTGCGCGGTCACGTCATCGCTGAAATAGAAGCCTGCATCGTCGAGGGCGGGTACCAGCGCGTTGTTCTGGCACCCGCGTTCCCCTTTCAGGGCCGCGTTACACGTCTTGGGCGTCAATGGCGGCTCGACCGGCCCGAAATGGTAGGTCCCGACATCGTCGCCTGCCTGGGTCAGCGGTTTTCGTCTGGCCGGTCGGTACCGGGCGCGCGGCCAGTTCATTTCGTCACACTCTACGACGCGGAAACGGACAAGGACCTGGACAAGATTGTCGCCACGGCGAGCGCGCCGCGGACGCTCTGGGTTGGTACGGGCGGCCTGGCTGCCGCGCTGGCACGGCACCTGGGCACGCCACACAAGCCTGTTCAGGCATTGCCCGCCCCGTTCCTGGGCCTTGTCGGCACAAATCACGAAGTAACGGCGGCGCAGGTGGCCTGCTTTTCCGCCAGGTATGCCGACGCACATATCGTCGTGGAAAGCGACATCGACAAAGCGAAAAGGGATTTGGCGAAACGGATCATGAGAGGCGCGCCATCGGTTGTCACCGTCGCTGCATCGGGTGATCGCCACGCGGTGGCGGATCATATCAGCAAGATGTTTGCTTCGCTTCTCGACGGCTTGCCAATGCCTGGAACGCTGCTCGTCACCGGCGGTGAAACATTGCGATCGGTGTGCTCTAGCCTTGGCGTCGTCGAACTCACGGTCGAGAGCGAGATTGAGCCGGGGCTTCCGATCTCCAGGATCGAAGGCGGCGTTTTCAAGGGGCTGGCCACAATCTCAAAATCTGGCGCATTCGGCGACAGCGCCCTCTTCTGCAGGCTCGCGACTCCAGCGCATCTCTGATCAAGACGGTCTCCGATCAGAGGCATGGGGACGGGTCATTCGCGCCGGTCAAATGACGTCAAACGACGTTTCATCTGTCGGGATATGGGATCGCTTCCCTCGGACCGTTTGAAAAACATGGGATTCTCGCCGCGCGGTTGATTACAAATGACCGCAAAAGAAAACTATTGCGCATCCGTGGTTAGAAAGGTTAAAAGATGATCACAATTGACCGATTAGAGGCGTTTATGTCTGGTCCAAGACTCGGCATCACAATGGGTGATCCTGCGGGCATCGGCCCCGAGATCATCGCAAAGGCATGCGCACGACTGAAACCGCGCCTTGCCGACGGATCGTTGTCCCTTCTCATAATCGGCAGCGTCACCTCGATGCGTGCAATGGAGTCGATTTCCGGGCGCATTGAGGAGGAACAACCGTCAGCTTCGGCCGCAGGAACCTTTCCGGCTCTAGCCATTCTCGAGGCCGGCCCCGAACGAACCCCCATTGAGACAGGCATCATGTCGGCTGAAGGCGGCCGACTCGCCTATCTGGCGATCGAAAAAGCTGTTCGCCTGGCACAGGCCGGTTCAATTGCGGGCATCGTTACGGCTCCTCTCAACAAGGAAGCGCTCAATCTGGCCGGCTATCACTATGCCGGCCACACCGACATGTTGGCTGAGCTGACAGGCGCCCGTGATTCCGTGATGATGCTTGCCCATGGCGATTTTCGCGTCAGCCATGTCTCGACCCATGTAGCGCTGGCCCAGGTTCCATCGAAACTGACCGAGCCTCGGTTGCGGCGGGTTATCCAATTGACGGTCGAGGCATTGCGCGGCCTTGGCATTTCCCATCCCCGAATTGCTATTGCCGCGCTCAACCCGCACGCTGGCGAAGGCGGCATTTTCGGTCGTGAGGATATCGACATCACGACCCCGGTCGTCGCGTCCTACAACTCTGCCGATTTTGCCGTGTTTGGGCCTGTTCCCGGCGATACAGTTTTCGTCAAGTTGCGCGCCCGCCAGTATGACGCAGTGGTCGCAATGTATCACGATCAGGGCCATGTCCCGGTGAAACTGCTGGGCTTCAACGTCGATCCCGAGACCGGTGAGTGGAAGGCGCTCTCCGGTGTCAATGTCACGCTTGGCCTTCCGATCATCCGCACCTCCGTCGACCACGGCACGGCCTTCGACATCGCCGGCAAGGGCATCGCCAATGAGGACAGCTTGGTCGAAGCGATCGAGTTCGCCGTCCAGATGGCCGCAGCGAAATCCAACCCTTAGGCGTCGGAAAGCCTGTAACGCACGCAGAACCGGATTGAACCATGGCAGCAGAAGACAAGACATCCTATCTCATGTTGATCGACGGGAAGTTCGTCACCGGTGAAGCCGGCAGGCGCCCGGTGATCAATCCGGCCAATGGCAAAGCCTTTGTCGACGTGCCCGAGGCAAGCCCAGACCAGGCTCGCCAGGCGATAGACGCCGCCCGCAAGGCGCAGAAGGCCTGGGGGCTCAAATCGCCTCTTGCCCGTGCGGCGATCATGAAGCGGATCGCGGTCTTGATCCGGCAGAACGCCCGGCATCTGGCAGAGGTGGTGGTCAGGGAACAAGGCAAACCGATTAATGAAGCAATAGGCGAAGTCGGCGGCGCGGCCGAGTTCTTCGACTACTACGCCGAGTTTGCCCGTCGCATTCAAGGTGAGATCCTGCCATCCGACTACGCGGGAGAGCAGGTCTGGATACAGCGTGTCCCGGTAGGCGTCGTCGCTGCCATTATTCCGTGGAATTACCCAAGCGCCCTGGTCAGCCGAAAAGTGGCGCCCGCCATGATCGCCGGCGACACCATCGTCCTCAAACCGCATGAAGACACGCCACTTTCGGCGCTCGAGATGGCTCGCATTTTTGTCGAAGCAGGCGTGCCAGCCGGCGTGGTGAACATCATAACGGGACGAGGTGAAACCATAGGCGAAGTGCTCTGCACCGAACCCGGCATCGACCTCATTACAATGACTGGAAGCGTACCGACCGGTAAGCGCATCATGGCGAATGCGTCGCGCAATCTGACGCCTGTTTCGCTGGAGCTTGGCGGCAAGGCGCCATTCATCGTCCTGGCTGATGCCGATCTCGAACTGGCGGTTCGGTCCGCAGCCACGTCGCGCTACATGAATTGCGGACAGGTCTGCATCTGCAACGAACGCACGCTCGTTCACCGTTCGATTTACGACCAGTTCGTCACACGCTTTGTGGAATTCTCTAAGTCGCTCGTCGTCGGTGATCCGATGCAGGCAAGTACAGACATCGGCCCGAAAGTCAGCCGTGACGAGTTGGAAAAAGTCGAGTCGGTGCTTGCGGAAGCCGTGGCGGGCGGCGCGAGGCTTGCTCTCGCCGGTGGGCGCCCGACCAAGGCGCCGATCGATGGCGGCTACTGGCTCAGCCCGACCGTTTTGACCGACGTGACACCCGACATGCCGATAATGACGCGCGAAATCTTCGGCCCGGTCGTGCCGATCATGCCATTCGACACCTTCGAGGAGGCTGTCAGCATCACCAATGCCACCAACTATGGCCTGTCGGCCTATCTTTTCACCAATGATCTGGGCCGCGTCATGAACGCCGTCAACGAGGTTTCGTTCGGCGAGATCTACGTGAACCGGATCGGACCGGAAATGCTGCAGGGTTTCCATGTCGGCTTCCGCGAAAGCGGCCTGGGCGGCGACGACGGTGTGCATGGGCTCGAGAGCTACATGCGCAAGAAGACTGTCTATGTGAACTATTCGGGTGCCGCCACCGCGGCATTAATGCCTTACGGGCGCTGACCAGCGCCAACCAGTACGACCAGCCAGGTCGTTTCATATGATCGGGAGGAATGAAATGCACTATCGTGGATTTATGGCGGCGGCTTTGGCCTTGGCGCTATCGGGACTGGCTGCATCGGCGGCTCTCGCCGATGACACCATTCCACCGGAAGCAAAAGCTCTGCTCGAGCCGCTCCCCCTGTCGCCGCGGGGCCAACCTGTCCCAGGCTTCCCGGATGGGCCGCCGGCGGTGTCGCCGGACGTGTTGAAATTCTCCGATGAGGACCTTGCCAAGCTCAAGGCGGGAAAATTTACCGCTGGACTGGTGATGCATACCATGGATGCCGGCTGGCCTCAGTTGCAGGTCGCCGGAATCAGCAACACACTCAAGGACTTGGGCATCGACGTCGTCGGAACCACCGACGCGAAGTTCCAGCCCGGCCAGCAGATCAGCGATCTGGAGCAGATGATTGCCCGCAAGCCGGATGTGATCTTCTCGATTCCGATCGATCCGAAGTCTGAGTCGGAAGCCTACAAGAAGGCGGCGGCAGCCGGCATCAAGCTGGTTTTCATGGACAACGTCCCGGTCGATATGGCGCCGGGCAAGGACTATGTGACCGTCGTCGCCTCCGACAACGAGAAGAACGCCTATTTCGCCGCGCAGGAACTTGTCGGGGCGATCGGCGGCAAGGGTGAGGTCGGCATCATCACGCTGGTTTATGACTATTACTACTCGGTCGCGGCCCGCAAGGTCGGTGCCTTGAAGGCGTTCGGTGAACATCCCGACATCAAGGTCGCCGATGTCGGCACCTTCACGGCGCCGGAGAAGGCTTACGAGGTTGCCACCGCGATGTTGACGGCGCACCCCGACATGAAGGGTATTTTCGTTGCCTGGGACACGCCAGCCCAGCAAGTCGTGGCCGCGGCAAAGACACTCGGCCGCGATATCGTCGTCACCACCAATGACATTGCCGCGGACAGTGCGCTGAACGTTGCACGTGGCGAATTCCTGGCCGTAGGCGCGCAGCGTCCCTATGACCAGGGCGTCGCCGAGGCCAAGGCAGCCGCGCTTGCATTGCTTGGACATGACGTCCCGCCATACATCTCGGTGCCGACGTTGCGCGTCAAGAAGCTCGACCTTCTCAGTGCCCTCAAGCAGGTCACCAAGGAAGATGCTCCCGCCTCGGTGGTGAAAATCTGCAACGGCGAATGCTTCTAGCCACTTTTCGTCGGTGGGCCCCAGCGGTCCGCCGACGCTCCACAAGCGATCGAGAAAATCGTCATGGCCGAAGCCAAAACCTCAACGTCCCGGAACGCGATCGTAGCGATGCAGCGCATCAGCAAGTCGTTTGGCGCGAACCGCGTGCTGTCCAACGTTTCGTTCGAGGTCATGGCCGGTGAAACGCACGCGCTGCTCGGCGAGAATGGTGCGGGCAAATCGACGCTCATGAAGATCCTCATGGGAGCCTATCAAACGGATGAAGGCCGCATTCTTTTCGCCGGAGAGGATGTCACCGCCTTGTCACTTCGCGAGAGGATCGACCGCGGTATCGCAATGATCTTCCAGGAACTGAGCGTCCTGCCGAACCGCTCGGTTGCCGAAAACCTGTTCATCCTTCGCGAGCCGCTCGCCTACGGCCTGCGCGTCGACGCCAGAAAAATGGTTCGCGATGCCAAGGCTCTGATCGAGCGGTACGCTTTCTCGCTCGATGCTTCCGCGCGTGTGGGCGATCTGGCCTTTGCCCAACGGCAGATGGTCGAGATCCTCAAGGCGATCTCGCGCGGCGCCAAGCTGCTCGTAATGGATGAGCCGACTTCGTCTCTGACCATCCACGAGGAAGAAACACTTTTCCGCACCATCGGCCAGCTCAAGCAAAACGGGATCGGTATCGTCTACATCAGCCATCGCATGGCCGATGTGCTGCGGCTTTCGGATCGCATCTCGATCATCAAGGATGGGCGGCTGGTCGGCCCGCTTGATCCGGGCAGCACATCCATTGAGCAGATCGCCGCGATGATGTCGCGGCCAAAGGGCGAAGCGTCGTTGCCTACCGCGGCGGCGCCTGCCAAACGCCCCCCGGCAACGCCGGTCGGGACGCCGGCCCTCGAAGTCCGCAGCCTTGCCACGTCGCGCAAGCTGTCCGACGTATCGTTCTCGATCGATCCAGGCGAGATCGTCGGCCTTGCCGGGCTTGTCGGCAGCGGCCGCTCGACCTTGGGCAAGGCATTGTTCGGCATCCTTCCGGATGTGTCCGGCCACATTGCAGTCGAAGGAGAGCCCGTTCGGCCAAGCAGCGTCAGCAGAGCGATCACTGCTGGTATTGCGCTTGTTCCCGAAGACCGCCGGCTCGAAGGACTTGTTGGCGGGCGCTCGATCGAGGAGAACCTCTCACTTCCCCGCCTTTCCGATTTCTCGCTAGCGGGTCCCTTTGGGCCGATGGCGAAGGCCCGGATAACGGCACTATTCCGACAATACCGCGACGACCTCAACATCCTGTGCCGCGGCCCCTTGCAGAAAGCCCAGGAGCTCTCGGGCGGCAATCAGCAGAAGATCGTCTTCGCAAAATGGCTGGCAATGAAGCCGAAGTTGTTGATCCTCGATGAGCCGACCTCCGGCGTCGACGTCAATGCCAAGCGCGATATGCGCGAGCTTGTGCGTCGCACGGCCAACGACGGCGTCGCCGTGCTGCTGATTTCCTCGGAGCTCGAGGAACTCCTGGAGCTGTCCGATCGCATTCTGGTGATGGCGCAGGGGCGGATAACCCGCAGCATCGGCAGCGCGCACGACGAGGCTGGGCTGCGCGCGTTACTGCAGGCCGAGGCCGCCAGACAAAGCAGCGCACGCACCCAGGGAGTTGCAGCATGAAACCGTCCTCGATGCCGATGCGCTTAGCTGCGATGGATTTCTTCCGCGATCACATCACCTATCTGATCTTTCTGGCGATCACCCTCTATTTCGTCTTGTTCGCCCCCCACTTCGCATCGGTCTCAACGGCAAGCGCCGTTCTGCGCATCACAGCCATCGTTTCCGTGATGGCGATCGGCATGACGTTCGTCATCATCTGCGGCGAAATCGACCTGTCGGTCGGGTCGGTTGCCAGCTTTTCAGGTATGATCGGAGCGTTGCTGCTCGACCAAAATGTCCCGACCTATGTCGCCGCGCTTCTGGTGTTGGGCGCCGGGGCCGCGATCGGAGCCGTGTCGGGCTTGCTGGTTACAAAACTGCGCATTCCATCCTTTCTTGTGACGCTTGGCATGTTGTCCATCTTTTCCGGGCTGGCGCTGACCATCACCGGCACCCGTCCGGTGTCGATCGTCGATGATGATTTTTCGAATCTGTTCTGGAACGGCAGTTTCCTGGGCATTCAGGCGCCGATCTGGTGGACGATCGTCCTTACGGCCGCAGGCTATTACCTGCTGCATCAGATGCCCTACGGCCGGCGTGTTTATGCGACCGGTGGAAATGCCGTTGCCGCGCGCTTTTCCGGTGTGCGCACGGACGGCGTCAAGATCTTCGCTTTTGTGTTGTGCGGCATGACCGCATCCCTTGCGGGCCTGATGCTCGCGGCCCGCTCCACCGCTGGCAATCCCAGCCTGGGATCGGGTCTCGAACTGGACGTGATCGCGGCCGTGATCATAGGCGGGACAAGTCTCTTTGGCGGCTATGGATCAATCGTCGGCTCCGTCGTCGGCGCGATCTTCATAGGCATTCTCGGGTTTGGTCTTCTCGTGCTCGGTCTTTCGACCAGCATCCAGGAGGTCGTCAAGGGAGCCATCATCATCATTGCAGTCTCGTTGAACCGGCGTTGAGGAGCAGACCCAATGATCGGACCAGATGCACGCATGCCGGCATCCGGCCTCCGCGGCGGTAGCCGCGGCGCAGGAAAGGTCAGTTTCAGGTTGAAAACCAGCGTCGCTGGAGAAACAGGGAGGAAAGTGAAATGACCAGACGTATGACGCTTCTGATATTGGGTGCTCTAGCTGCATCCACCACAATGTTCACTAGTGCCTGGGCGCAAGACACCTACAAACCCGGCTGCTATGCTCCTGCGCCAAACAGTGCCTCGGTGATCTCCTATCCGAAGAAGGCCGGACCCTACAAAATTGCCCTGGTCAACGGATATGTCGGCAACGATTGGCGTGCCAATTCCATTCAGACCGCCAAAGCCTGGGGCGCCCGTCCCGAAATCAAATCCAAGCTGTCCGAGCTGAAGATCGTTTCGGTTGGCAACGATTCCACGGCGCAGATCTCGGCGATCGACAACTTCATCGCCGCCGGCTACGACGCCGTGATCATCAATGCCGTCAATCCCACCGCCTTCGACGCAGTCGTGAGGCGCGCCAAGCAAGCCGGTGTGGTGCTGGTGACCTATGACAACGTGCTCGACTCCGACCAGGTCGTGCAGATCAACGAAGATCAGGTCGAACTTGGCCGGATCAAGGCGCAGGCCGTGGTTGATGGCATCAAGGCGAAGAAGGGCAATGTCTCGGGTCAGGTTCTCGAAATCGACGGCGTTCCGGGCAACAGCGTCGACCGTGACAACCAAGCGGGATTCAGCGAGGTCTTCTCCAAATATCCCGAGTTAAAAGTGGTCAAGGTCGAGGGTGACTGGGATGTGGGCACGGCCTCGAAAGTGACATCCGACGCCATTGCCACCAACGGCAATTTTGATGGCATTGTCGTTCAAGAGGGCTCGGTTGGCGCACTTGAGGCGATGGCCGCGGCGAAGCACCCGGTCGTCCCGGTCGGGTTCGACGCCGGCAACGGCACGCGCATGCTGGTCAACAAGGGCAAGTATCCTGGCATCACCGCTGCCCAGGCGCCGGCGCTGGCCGCTATGGCGCTCGAGGCCTCGGTCGTGTTGCTGGAGGGCAATGCGCTGCCGCAGAAAGTGTTCCTGCCAATCCCCCAGAAGAACAATGCGGATCTGGTGGAAGGCAAGGATTTTTTCCCCGATCTGCCAAAGACCTTCTATACGGCGACCGGCTTTCCGCAGTGTTTCCCCGTGTTCACGCCCGATGAGCTGAAAGGCCAGACGGCCGACAACGCCAATTGAGCTATGATGCGATCTGGCCGGCGTTTAGGCCGGCCAGGTCGGCAGCAACGGAGCGCGTATGGCCGATCGCTATGTTGAACTGAAATCGGTGTCAAAATCCTATGGCGGCGTTCCAGCGCTGACCGCAGTGGATTTCCGCTGCGAGCCGGGACGGGTGCACGCCATTCTCGGCGAGAATGGCGCGGGCAAATCGACTCTGATGAAATTGTTGGCCGGCGTCATCCAGCCGGACGCGGGAACGATCTCCATCGGCGGGCAGACGGTGCGCTTCTCCTCCCCGCGGGAGGCGGCGGAACAGGGCACTGTCTGTATGTTCCAAGAGCTGTCTCTGATGCCGCATCTTTCGGTTGGCGACAACATCGTGCTCGCGGCCCCGCGCACCCGGATGGGGATGATAGAGCGCAGCGTTTATCGTGAAGCGCGCGAGGCCCTGGATCTTGTCGGGGCCAAGTCGATCCCGCTTGGCGCTCGTGTTTCGGGCCTGTCCCTGTCGGAACGACAGCTTGTGGAAATCGCCAAGGCCGTGTTCCGCAAACCCAAGCTTCTTATCCTTGACGAGGCGACGTCGGCGTTGACCAGCGAGCTCGTCGAAACGGTGTTCGGTGTCCTGAGAATGCTGAAGGAGCAAGGTGTCGCGATCCTCTTCATTTCGCATCGCATGCACGAGGTCGACGCCATCGCCGACCGCATATCGGTCTTCCGCAATGGCAGACATATCGAGACCTTCGACGTTGGCGCGCGCACGACCGACGAGATCGTCGGCCTCATGATCGGCCGTTCGCTGGAAGAGCTCTTTCCACCACGCCGCGCGCCTGTGCCTGACACGGCGCCGGTCGTTCTGAATGTGTCGAACGTGAGCTGGGCAGGCCAGCTTGTCGATGTATCCCTGGCAGCGCGCGCGGGCGAAATTGTCGGGCTCGGCGGTTTGGACGCACAGGGTCAGCAGCAGATCATGCATGCCGTCTTCGGTGTGCTGCGCGGCGTGACGGGCCGTATCACGCTCAATGGCAGGCGATTGAATGGTCTCAGGCCGCCGAGGGTGAAACAATCCGACATCGGTCTGGCGCTTGTGCCCGAGGATCGCAAGACCGAGGGGCTGATCCCCAGCATGTCTGTTGCGCAAAACATGCGCCTGGCGGTCCTTGGGCGGGCCCCCTTCGGCCTGCTTGACCTGGACGGCAGCAGCGAGGCCCGGCTGCAGGAACTGATCGAACGCCTGGCCCTGAGCTACGGGTCGCTGGACGATCCCATAGCGACGCTGTCGGGCGGCAACCAGCAGAAGGTGGTATTGGCCAAATGGCTTGTGCTGTCGCCCAAATGTCTGCTGCTGATGGACCCTACACGCGGCATTGACCTGCCGACCAAGGCGCAGATCTACAGGCTGCTCACGGATCTGGCGGCCGAAGGAATGGCCGTCATCCTGCAATCGACCGACTATGAAGAACTCATCCATTTGTGCGACCGGGTGTACGTCTTCTACCGGGGCAGTGTGGCTAAGGAACTGACGGGGGATCACCTGTCCGCCGATGCCCTCATCGCAGCCTCGATGAACGTGCACCTTCATGCTGGGGGCCAAGCATGATGACCTGGCTTCGCCAAAATGCCAGGGAAACGATCGCCGCGCTCGCGCTGGTGATACTTTTCGCTGGCTATATCGCGATTCATCCGCGCGGCTTTTCGACCTATGTGGTTACCATCTGGTCGAACCAGGGAACGCTGCTTGGGCTCGCCGCGATCGCCCAGTTCTTTGTCGTTTTGGTCAAGGGCATAGACCTGTCGGTAGGGTCGATCATCGCGCTGACCAATGTGATGGGATCCTTCCTCCTCAACGGGTCTCCCACGTCGATTGCCCTTGGCATGGTGGTGGTGCTCACCGTCGGGGTGGCGTGCGGACTGGTAAACGGGATCGCGGTCGTCTACGGAGGGGTGCAGCCAATCGTCACCACCCTGGCGACGGGCGGCATATTCGGCGGCATCGCCCTGCTTCTGAGGCCAACGCCTGGAGGCAGCATTGATGAGACAATGTCGGACGCGCTCACCTATGCAGTGGCGGGCATCCCGGTCTCGGCGGTCATTCTTGTCATAGTTCTCGTCGTATTGCTGATGCTTCTGCGGCGCACGGCCGTCGGCCTCGGCCTCTATGCTATCGGGTCGTCCGAACAGTCGGCTTATATGACCGGCCTTCGCGTGAACCGGCTTAAGCTCGTCGCCTACGGCAGCAGCGGCTTTGTCGCGGCTCTTGCCGGCACCTATGTCAGCATGGTTACGCTGACTGGCGATCCGAATATTGCGCCGTCCTACACGCTGAACTCGATCGCCGCCGTCGTGTTGGGCGGTGTTGCGCTAAGTGGTGGTGTTGGCAGCCCCCTCGGCGCCGTGATCGGCGCCTTGATCCTGAAGACCATCTCGTCGCTGATGTTCTTCTCCGGCCTGCCGCCATTGGCGCAACCGTTCTTCGAGGGATTGATCCTCGCAACTGCAATTGCGCTCGGCGCGCTCGGCGTTTTCCGGGTGCGCAGCCGGCTTGAGTTGTACCGCTGATGACTGATGCAACCGAGCGAACCGTCACCTCCCGCTGGCTCAACCGGGATCGCGTATCGGTGCTGCTGATCGCGCTGGGCTGCGTCGCTCTGCTGTTGGGTGGCTCCCTTTTGTATCCCGGCTTCCTGAAGCCTGGCTACATCCTGCAACAGCTTCAGATCGCCGCCTTTCTTGGCATCATCGCCACCGGTGCCATGCTGGTGATCCTGCTCGGCGAGATCGACCTCTCGGTACCGTGGACTATTACCGGCACGGCGATTGTCGTCATCTCGGCCTCCGGTAGCTCCAATCCCCTGATCGCCAACCTGGCAATTCCCTTGGGCCTATGCCTTGGCATTGCAGTCGGGCTCTTGAACGCCATCGGTGTTGCTGTCTTTCGCGTGCCTGCGATGGTCTGGACGCTGGCCGTCAACGCCATGCTGCTTGGCGCTGCAGTTTTCTACACCGGCAACAGCCGTCCCAACGGTGAGGTCCCCTGGCTGGCGACGCTGGCGGCGACCGGCCGGACCTTCGGCATCCCCAATGCGTTTCTCGTTTGGCTAGTGGTCGCCGCGATCACCATCTGGGTGCTCAAACGGACCGTTTATGGAAACTATCTCTACGCACTGGGCAATTCGCGGCGTGCCGTGTTTCTTGCCGGGGCGCGGGTTCGTCTGGTGATTGTGGCGACTTTCGTCCTTGCTGGGGTGTTTTCCAGTTTCGGCGCCATCCTCCTGCTGGGCTACACCAATCAGGCCTATCAGGGCATGGGGGACCCTTATCTCATGCCGGTAATCTCGGCCGTGGTGATTGGAGGGACCTCGATTCAGGGCGGCCGAGGGAACTATATCGGCACGTTCGCCGGCGCGATCTTCATCACGCTTCTGTCGTCGATCCTGTCGGTTATGCAAATGCCCCCTGCCGCGCGCGAGATGATCTTCGGCGCGATCATCCTGGTCATGCTGCTGGTCCACGGGCTCACCAACAAGAAGGAAGGCATCTGAAAACCAATGGCGGTCGGTGAAGTAAAGAGGATGCCGTGTCCATGTCTGCGAGGCCATCAAGGCTATGATCCCGATGGCGCCGAACGCGAGTTGCGGAGGCATTCGCGACACTGAAATGTTCCATCAGGCCGAGTGCAAGCCCAAACGGGCCGGTCGGTCGGCAAGGCAACCCAGCAAGCAAGGCCTGTCAAGATGACATATTACGAGGTTCTTGATCATCGCTTCCAAGATTTCATTATCCCTCTGTGCAAGCTCGAAAAACTCCATACTGGAATGCGCTGGGCCGAAGGCCCAGTGTACTTCGCCGATGGCCGCTTTCTCCTCTTTAGCGACATTCCCAACAACAGGATGCTGAAGTGGGATGAAGTGACGGAGAGTGTTTCCGTTTTCCGCTATCCTTCGAATTTCTCCAACGGCAATACGCGCGACCGGCAGGGACGCCTGGTCAGCTGCGAACATGGGCAGCGGCGCGTCACTCGCACCGAGTATGACGGCAGCATCACGATCCTGGCCGATCGGCTCGAGGGCAAACGCCTCAATTCTCCCAACGATGTGGTGGTCAAATCCGACGATGCTGTCTGGTTCACCGATCCGCCTTACGGAATTTTGAGCAACTATGAGGGCTACAAAGCTCCCAGCGAGATCGGAGCCTGCAACGTCTACCGCCTTGATCCCAAGTCAGGGACGCTATCGGTAGCCGCGGGCGACTTCGACAAGCCGAACGGCCTTGCCTTCTCCCCGGACGAGGCACGTCTCTATATCGCCGACAGCGGCCGTTCCCACGGCCGGGATAAACCGCACCATATCCGTTGCTTTGACGTGGGCGAAGACGGTCGCCTTTCGAATGGTCGCGTCTTTGCCGAGATCGATCCCGGCATCCCTGATGGTTTTCGGATCGATGTCGATGGCAACCTATGGGTGTCAGCTGGCGACGGCGTGCACTGCTTTGCGTCGGACGGCACGCTTCTTGGCAAGATTCTTGTCCCTGAGACTGTCGCCAATGTCTGCTTTGGCGGACCTCATCGAAATCGCCTGTTCGTCGCCGCCAGCAGCTCGCTCTATGCCGTCTATCTCAATACAACCGGGTTGCAGTTCTGCTGAGCAAGGAAGATTCCATCCGCGCGGCACTTGATCTCGTCAAGCAGCAGGATTGTCGGGCCCATCGCCAGCGCCCGGACGATGGCCACGCGCTGTTGCTGGCCGCCGGATAGCCGGTCTGGATACTCTTTCGCCTTGTGGGCCCAGCCCAATGCGGTCCAGGAGCGATATGGCGGCCGCTTCCGCATCCTGCGACCGAGGTTCAGCACCTTCCTCAAGGCTCGGCCCCCAAAGACCTGGAAATCGCTATATCGCTTCGGTGTTTTCATTTCGATCATTGGCAGGGCCAAAACCTCAGCCGGCACGCGTTACGGCGTCGACCCAATTTCCGCGGCGTTTGATGTACCGCCAAGGCCTCGAGATGGCCGACGGTACTTTTCTTGGACGTCGAGCCGCGTATTAAAAATACCGTCAGATTGATCTGCTAGCCTTTTACGTCTAGCGCAGCCCGAATAGGCAAAAAAATGATAACCGAACGTCGCCGCAGAGGCTTCTATGCACCATGACGCAAATCCGAGCCTATCGATTTCAAGATGGCGTCAATGGTTTCCAGATGTGGGTAGAAATGATGTCTCGCAGTTCCGTACGCACGGCGCGGAAGAGCGGGCGAAAGTTCGAGGACATCGGTCGCTGCGAGGAGGTCGCGAGGATCAGCTGTCGGGTAATCGGTGGGTCGAATGGCCAGACCTCGATGCGGCCAGCCTCGACAAGGAGATGCACGGAAGCATAGGGCAGAACCGTATAGCCAGTACCCTCCTCTACCAGCAGCAAGGTTGAAGGCATCGCCTCCAGCTCCATCTCGACACGCGGATAAATGCCATGCTCCGCCAAGGTATTATCGATGAGCCTCCGCAGCCCGTGCGGGCGGCTGGGCAGTATCATCGGCAGCTCGGCGAAGATGTTGAGGCCGACCGGCCCGCGCGGCAGCACGCGCTCAGACAAGACCGGTCCGATCAGAAACAGTTCGTCATCGGCCAGCGGTTCGGTCAGAACGGAAGGATGGTTCGGCGAATTGTATAGCACGGCGGCATCGATGCGACCGGCGATCAGCCATTCCAGGATATGGCCGCTGAAACCTTCGATCACCTGCAAAGCGACATTGGGAAACTCGTTCTTGATCTTCTTGACCAACGGCACCGTCAGCACGGTGCCGACCGAAGGCGGCACTGCCAGCACCAACCTTCCCTTCGGCGAAGATTTGAGGTTCGAGACGGCATTCTGCGCCAGCCGCATCCGCTCGACGATCTCGTCGGCATGGGCCTTCAATAGCACGCCCGCCTCGGTCAGCACGACACCGCGGCCGTTGCGATAAAACAGCTCGACGCCGAGTTCCTCCTCAAGCCCGCGAATATGGCGCGTGACCATCGGCTGGGTGACGTTGAGGTCGAGCGCGGCCTTTGAGAAGCTGCCAGCTGCACCGACGGCGATGAATACCTGTAGCTGCTTCGTGTCCAACTTTCACCCTACCATCCGCTGCTGCAGCGCTTCCAGGCTCCCCAAGGGTGTCACGTGCTGAACGGATACTTCTGGCCTCTAACATTCAGGAACACGGCATAGACTGATGTTGTCGCCGTGATGAACAGCCGATTGTTGCGCGGCCCACCAAAGACCAGGTTCGCAACCATTTCCGGCACTTGAATTTTCCCGATGAGTTCACCCTCGGGCGTATGGCATTGTACGCCATCCCATGCGCTGATCCAGAGATTGCCCGCGACATCAACGCGAAAGCCATCCGGAATGCCAGGCGATATGTCGGCGAAGACGCTGGAATTTACCAATCTGTCGCCGTCAACGTCAAACTGCCTGACGTGATGCGGGGCGCTGCGGTCGGTGAGGAAGCCGGAGTCCGAAATATAGAGACGTTTCTCGTCGGGCGAGAAGGCGAGCCCGTTCGGCATGGAGAAATCATCGGCAACGACGGTGATCTTCCCCGACAGCGGATCGATCCTGTAGACGTGGCAGCCAGTCTGCTCCTGCAGGCCCTTGCGCCCGACATAGTCTGAAATGATCCCGTAATTGGGGTCGGTGAACCAAATGCTGCCGTCGGATTTCACGACCACATCGTTCGGTGAGTTCAAAGGCTTGCCATCGAAAGAGGCGGCCAGCACAGTGATCGCGCCGTCCCATTCGGTACGCACGACGCGACGCTCCCCCTGCATGCAGGTGACCAGCCTTCCGTTGCGATCGCGCGTGTTGCCGTTCGGGTTGGAGACATGGCTTCGGAACAGCGAAACCGCCCCCGTGTCCTCGTCCCAGCGCAGCATGCGGTCGTTGGGAATATCGCTCCAGATCAGTGAGCGAAGGTCCGCGAAGTAGACCGGTCCCTCCGCCCAGCGATTTCCCGTATGGATGGTTTCGAGAAATGCGACCGGGTCGATTAGATCCCCGAACCGCGCATCGATCGTCTCGTAGCAGGACATCCGCCGCCCTCTCGCCTATGGCAGCCGGATCGCTACAGTTTTGGTCTCGGTGTAGAGCTGGAGCGCCTGTTCGCCAAGTTCGCGCCCCCAGCCCGATTGCTTGAACCCGCCGAAGGGCATGGTGACGTCATTGAAGTTGTGGCAGTTCACCCAGACCGTGCCGGACTTGATCTTCGCGGCCAGCCGATGCGCGGTGCCCAGATTGTTGGTCCAGATCGATGCAGCAAGGCCATACTCGGTGTCGTTGGCATCCTTGGCGAGTTTGTCCAGGTCTTCGTCGTCGAACGGCATCGCGCATGCCACCGGCCCGAATATCTCTTCGCGGATCACCGACATGTTCGGCCGCGTCCGGGAAATAACCGTCGGCTTGACGAAATAGCCAGTGTCACCGGCGCGCGCGCCGCCGGTGACGATTTCAGCACCGTCACTCCTGCTTTCCGAGATCAGCCTGGTGATGCGTTCCATCTGCTGCTGTGAGACGACGGGTCCAAGCTCAGTCGCAGGATCAAGCCCGGCGCCTAGCTTCAGCGCCTCGGCGCGCTCGGCAATGCCGGACATGACTTTGTCGTAGATTTTCTTGTGAACGAAGAAACGTGTTCCCGCGCCGCAGCTCTGGCCGGCATTGAAGAATGCCGCGCTCGAGGCGCCCGCCACCGCCATGTCGATATCGGCATCTCCCAGCACGATGGTTGGCGCCTTGCCGCCAAGTTCCAGGCTGACCTTCTTGAGATTGCCGGTCGCGGCGCGCGCGATCAACCGGCCGACTTCGGTCGAACCGGTGAAAGCCACCTTGTCGATATCGGGATGGGCAGCCATCGCCGCGCCCACCGTTTCGCCGAAGCCGGTCAGGATGTTGACCACGCCGTCCGGAAAACCGGCGTCCTGGACCAGCCTGCCGAAATAGAGCGCGCCGAGCGGCGTCTGCTCGGCCGGTTTGAGCACGATCGTGCACCCGGCCGCCAGTGCCGGCGCCACCTTCCAGGCCAGCATGGTCAGCGGGAAGTTCCACGGGATGATCTGGCCGACGACGCCGACAGGCTCGCGGCGGGTGTAGGCGTGCCAGTCGCCCGGCGCATTGATGGTCATCGTCTCGCCGTTGATCTTGGTGGCCCATCCCGCATAGTAGCGGAACGTGTCGGCCGTGAACGGCACCTCGCCATTGCGGGAATCGCCGATCGGCTTGCCGCTCTCATAGGAATTGAGCGTTGCCAGCATATCGACATTGGCATCGATCAGTTCGGCGAGTTTCCAGATGAGCCTAGCGCGTTCGGCCGGCACCATTTTCGACCATGGACCGTCGATCGCCGTCCGCGCGGCCTTGACCGCCATATCGACATCGGCGCCATCGCCGGCCGGCACCTGCGCGATGACCCGGCCGTTCGAGGGGTCGATGACGTCGAGCGACTGTCCGGAGGCCGCCGGCAGCCATGCGTTGCCGATCATCATCGCGTGCCGGCCACCGACGAACGCCGCCACCTTGGGATCGAGTGGCGGCACGGCATCGAAACGTATGGTCATGGTTTCCTCCGAAGGGTCTCTTCGATCAGCGCTGGACGAACGGCGCGGGAATGGAATTCCCGGCATCGATCCAGATGCTTTTCTCCTGAAGATATTCGTAGATGGCGGTCTGGCCGTTCTCCCGGCCGATGCCCGACTGCTTGTAGCCGCCGAAAGGCGATAGATAGCTGGTAGCGCGGTACATGTTGACCCAGACGCTGCCGGCTTCGAGCCGCTCGGGCAGGCGGATTGCTCGGCCGAGGTCCTGCGTCCACATCCCGGCCGCAAGCCCGTAGATGGTGTCGTTGGCGATGGCCACCGCCTCGTCCTCATCCTCAAAGGGAATGACCGACAGCACCGGTCCGAAGACCTCTTCCTGGGCGATGCGCATGGACTGCTTCACGTTGCCGAAGATCGTGGGCTCCACGAACCAGCCGTCGGCAATTGATTTGTCCTCGGGTATCTTGCCGCCGAGCAATTGCGCAGCGCCCTCACCGTTGGCGATGCCGATGTAGTCGAGCACTTTCGCGCGCTGCGGCAGGGTGGTGATCGGACCGACCTGGGTCTCGGGTTCGAGCGGATCGCCAATCTTCGCGGTCCTTGCGAAGGCGACCAGCTTCTCCGTCACCTGGTCGTAGACGGAGCGCTGCACAAGCGCGCGCGAGCCAGCGATGCAGGTCTGCCCTGTCGCGGCGAAGATACCGGAAACGAGGCCTGGAATGGCTGCCTCCATCTTGGCGTCGGCGAAAACGATGTTGGCGGATTTGCCGCCGAGCTCGAGCGTGACCTTCTTGAGCCCGCCGGCGGCGGCCTGGTAGACGCGGCGCCCGGTTGCATCACCGCCAGTGAAGGCCACTTTGGCGACATCGGGATGGGTGACCAGCCGGTCGCCGATTTCATGACCGAAGCCGGTGACGATGTTGACGACCCCGTTGGGAAAGCCCGCTTTCTCGAAAAGCCGGCCGAAGAACAATGCCGACACCGAGGAGAATTCCGACGGCTTCCAGACGATCGTGTTGCCGGCGGCGAGCGCTGGAGCAAGCTTCCACGTCGCCAGCATCAAGGGTGAATTCCACGGTGTGATCGCGGCCACCACCCCGAGCGGCTCGCGGAGCGTGTAGTTGAACACACCCGGCTTGTCGATCGGGATGACACGCCCCTCGATCTTGTCGGCAAGGCCGCCAAAGAAGCGGAACCATTGCGGAATGTATTTGCACTGCATCCGCATTTCATTGATCAGCTTGCCGTTGTCGCGGGTTTCGAGAACGGCCAGGTTTTCGGCCTCCTCCGCAACGAGGTCGGCAAAGCGCGTCATGACCTGGCCACGCGCGCTTGGGGTCATCGTCCGCCATTCGCCGCGGAAGGCGGCCGCGGCTGCCTGAACGGCCGCATCCACATCGGCGACGCCGGCGCGCGGAACCAACGCCCAGGCTTGGCCGGTGAAGGGATCAAAGGATTCGAAAAAATCCCCCGACTGCGCGGCGGCCGGACGGCCGCCGATCAACATGGAGAGTTTTTCCGTGGCGAGCGGCGGACGGGTTGTCATGCTCCGACTTCCTGCATGGCTTCGCGCGCCACCCGGAAGGAATCGACGCCTGCGGGCACGCCGGCATAGATCACGACCTGTAGAAGGACTTCGCGGATCTCGTCCTTGGTCACGCCGTTGGTCAGCGCGCCTTTCACATGCATCTTCAGCTCATGCGGACGATTGAGCGCGGAAAGCATGGCAAGGTTCAGCATGCTGCGGGTCTTCTTGTCGAGCGTGTCGCGGCCCCACACGGCGCCCCAGCAATACTCCGTCACGAGTTCCTGCAGCGGACGATTGAAATCGTCGGCGCTGGCGAAGGATTTCTCGACGAATTCGGCGCCCAGAACCGATTTGCGGATTTCAAAACCCTTGTCGAACACGTCTTTGCTCATTGGATAGTCCTTTCCAGTTGATCGGGAGATCAAAGGCCGGGTGTCGGCCGATATTTGCGGCCGCGCGCGATGACGTGGCCGAGCGAGCCGTCGGTTAGGTAAAACTGCGTCGCCTTCGAATCGTAGGGGACGTTCTCCTGGCCGGGGTAGCCGATCAGCTCGCGCACGCGCGGGCTCATATAGTAGGTGGCTATGGCAATGGTGGTGATCGCCGAGAAGGCTTCGCTATCCTCCTTGTTGAGGCTTTCCAGGCGAGCCTCGGCGCCGTTGGCCGGATCGACCGCGATGCCGCGCGCAAAGCCCGGCTTCAGATCAACGCGAAAATCCAGCGACTTCTCGACATCGGCGTAGCCGCAGACGTCGCTGAATTTCGGCATCTTGCCATGCGCGGGGATGAGGAAGTCGGCGAGCGCGAAGAAAGTGTTCTGGTTCGACATGTCAGGCCACCTTCTGGTTGCGGCGCTCGGCGATCATGCGGCGCGTGTTGCGCAGCGCGACTGCCATGATTGTCGCTGTCGGGTTGGTGGCGCCCGACGTCGGGAAAGTCGATGCATCCATGACGTAGAGGTTCGGCACGTCGTGGCAGGCGCCCCATTGATCGACGACCGAGCGCTTTGGATCGTCGCCCATGACGGTGGTGCCGATGAGATGCCAGCCGGATTCACGCACCGGTGTCGAAACCAGTGTCTCGATGGCGCCGGCGGCGCGCACCGATTCCAGGCAGCGGTCGATGTTGAACTTCAGCAGCCGGTTGGAATTCTCGTTGACCTTGTAGACGATCTGCGGCGCCGGCAGCCCGTCGGAATCCACCAGATCCTTAGACAGCACGACTCGGTTGCTCTCTTCCGGAAGATCCTCACCAACAATGCCCCAGATCAGCGAGTGGCCGAAGCGGCGCGCCACATTTTCATGCAGGTTGGCGCCCCAGAAATCCTGGAACCGGCCACTTTCGGCAACATAGACCTTGGACCCGGTCGCGCCGGATACGCCGACCGGTCCGCCCGATGGCATGCAGTTCCATTTCGAGCCGCGTACGAAGCCGCGGCTTTCGTCGGTCTCGTAGAATTCCAGCGAATAGACCTGCTGGCCGAACGGACCGCGCCAGGAATCCAGCGGATCCCGGTACGAGGCGAGTACGCTTGCAAAGGGATGCATCATCAGCCGCTTGCCGACCATGCCGGACGAGTTGGCAAGGCCGTCCGGGTTCCCGGCTCCTCCCGACATGAGCAGCAGCCGGGGCGTGCCGACGCCGTTGGCGCACAGGATCACCACCTTGGCGCGCTGGCGCCGGTCGCGCCCGTTCGCGTCGACATAGACGACACCGGTCGCCAGTCCCTGCTCGTTGGTCTCGATCTCCTTGACACGGGCGCGGGTGACGAGCCGTGCGCCGGCCTTCAGGGCCAGTGGCCAATGCGACCGGTCGGTCGTAGATTTCGCGCCCTCCGGACAGCCAGTCAGGCAGGTTCCGCGACGCACGCAGGGATTGAGTTCGCCGAACTTCTCAGACGGGATGGCGTTGCTGCCGGGCCACCAATGCCAACCCATCCTCTCCATGCCCAGCGCACCGCGCTGGCCGACGGAGCCCATGGGGAGCGCTGGGAAGGGGTAGGCGCCGCGCGGCGGATAGGCCGGATCGCCGGCAAGGCCGGACACGCCCACTTCGCGCTCGATCTCGAGCTGGTAGGGCAACAGGTCTTCGTAGGTAAACGGCCAGTCTTCGGCCACGCCATCCATCGAGCGCACGCGGAAGTCGGACGGCAGGAAATGCATCCATTGCGCGCCGTAGAGCGTCGCGCTGCCACCGACGCCGGCAAACATCAGCGGGTTGATGTCCGTCGTCGAGGTGTCGACGGGATAGTCGTTGGGATTGTCGCGGACGTTGGGATTGGGATGCCAAAGCTTGGTGCTGACGAGCTCGTGCTCCGGACGGGCACCGGTATAGTCGGCATAATCGGGCCATTCGCCCTGTTCGAGCACGACGACGGAAACGCCGGCGCGCGCCAGATGAAGGGCGGCGACCGAACCGGATGGACCGGCGCCGACGATCACGACATCGACCTCCTCGTCGCGCCTTGCCCGTGCACTGCGATCCGCCAGATCTTCAACGGTCATTTTCTTCCTCCCTTGCGGTCCAACGGCAACATCGTGTCAGACGAGGCGCGTCCGGTAAAACGCCGCCGCGCCGATGATGATGATGCCCTTGATGATGAGCTGCATCTCGATCGGAAATCCGAGCAGCAGCACGAGATTGTTGATCACCATCAGCACGGCCACGCCAAGCAGCGCCGCAAAGATGTTGCCGCGTCCCCCGGTCAGCGCGACACCGCCCATGACAGCGGCGACGATGGAGTCCAGTTCGTAGCCCTGGCCGACCCAGTTCGAAACGGTGCCGACATAGCCGAGCAGAAAAAGCCCGCCTATACCCGCGCAGACCGAACAGATCACGTAGCACAGGATGATCACGCGATCAGGCGCGACGCCGTTGAGGAACGCGGCCTTGGGATTGGTTCCGACCATGAATATTTCGCGGCCGAGACGCGAGCGATGCAGCACGATGCCGAAAGCAATCGCCAGCACCGCCAGCGTCATCAGGTTGACGGGAACGCCAAGAATGCGGCCGGAAGCCAGAAAGCCCATGCCGGGCGGCAAGGTGCTGATCGGCGCACCGCCGGTGTAGGCGAAGCGGATACCCTGCAGGATGATCATCATCGCCAGCGTCGCCAGGAACGGACTGACGTTGCGCCTGGCCACCAGCCATCCGTTCAGGAAGCCGACAACGGCCGAGAGCACGATCGCCGCAAGGAAGATCAGCGGAATGGCGTCGTTGGTGGTGGCCTTGAAGGCGGTCGCCAGCACGGCGACCGTGGCCATCAGGGACGCCACGGACAGGTCCAGCCCGCGCACCAGGATCACGAATGTCTGGCCGATCACGACCATGCCGAGCGGTGCGGCGATGGTCAGCACATTGACCAGGTTGGCCGGCCGCAGGAAGGTCGGCGACGCCACCGCGGCGACCGCCATCAGCACCGCCAGGAAGATCACCAGCCCATAGCGTTCGAAGACGGTCGCGAGCGACAAGCCTCGTGAGCGCGGCATCGGAGTGTCGAGAGGCGCCATCGCTATCTCCGCCTCGAAGTGTGGATGCCGACCGCTATTATGATGATGAGACCCTGGATGACCCACTGGTAGTAGGACGAGACGTTCACGAAATTCAGCAGGTTGTTGAGCATGGTGACCAGCAGCACGCCGAGAAACGTGCCAAGCACGCCACCCCTGCCGCCGGCCAGTATGGTACCGCCAACCACGACAGGTGTCACCGATTGAAGTGTCAGCGCGACCCCGATGCGCGGATCGCCGACACCGGTGCGGGCGGTCAGGAAAATCGCTGCAATGCCGGCGCACAGGCCCGACAGCGCGTAGGCCAACACGACGATGCGGTCGACGGGCAGGCCGTTGAGCCGCGCTGCCTCTCGATCACCGCCGACGAAATAGATGCTGCGGCCCGAACGCGTCCGTTGCAACCAAAGGCCAGCCAAGGCGAAGATGGCGACGAGGATGATGGCGCTGACCGGAATGCCGGCGATCTTGGCATAGGCGACGTCGGCAAAGGCGCGCGGTACGGAGCCTCCCGGTTCCTTGCGATACATCAGCGTGGCGCCGAAAATGATCGACGACATGCCGAGCGTCACGATCAGCGAATGGACGCGCAGCACGACCGTCAGCAGCCCGTTGAGCGCCCCGACAGCGGTGGCGGCCACCAAGGCCAGCGGCAAGGCCAGCCAGACCAGGTCCGGCCGCCATTCGAGGAAGTTCGCCAGGAAGACCGTCAGCGCGCTCACCAGCGAGCCGATCGCCAGATCGATGCCGCCCATCAGCACGACGAATGTCTGGCCAAGGCTGACCATGCCCAGCACGATAAGCTGTTGGAACAGATTGCCGACATTGCGCCAGGTGAGGAAGCGGTCGGACAGGAAACCACCGGCAACAACCAGCACGACCAGCAGCATCGCGACGATCAGGTATGACATCACCAGCCGGTTGCGGCGAATCTCCATGGCGATGGCGCTCATGCGATCTCCTCCGCTGTCGCCTTGTGACGCTCGATCGATCTTACCGCGAGATCCATGATTGCCTCCTCGCCGAGAGCCTCGCCTTCGACTTCGCCCACGACGCGGCCCTGGGCCATCACGAAGACTCTGTCGGACAGACCAACGATCTCGGGCAGTTCGGAGCTGATCATCAAGACGCCGACGCCTGAGTCCGCCAGGCGCCGGACGATGCGGTAGATCTCGACCTTGGCGCCGATATCGACGCCGCGTGTCGGTTCGTCGAGGATGAGCAGCCGGTTGGCGATCCTGGACCAGCGACTGAACAGCACCTTCTGCTGGTTGCCGCCGGACAGATTGCCGACCTTCACATCGGGCGAAGGTGTTGCGACCGAGAAATCGTGGATCTGGCGCTCGGCCAGCGCACACTCCCGCGAGCGGTCGATCAGGCCATATTTCGTGATGCCCTGCAGGTCCGGCGCCATGATGTTGGCGGAGATCGGAAGGCCGAGAAAGAGGCCTTCGTCCTTGCGGTTCTCGGTCAGAAAGCCGAGGCCGCCGGCGATGGCATCCTTCGGCACTCTCCCTGGGAACGGCTTGCCGTCGAACTCGATCACCCCGCCCTCGACGGCGCGCGCGCCGAAAATGGCTTCCGCGACTTCCGTGCGCCCCGAGCCGACCATGCCGGCCACGCCGACGATCTCTCCGGCCTTCACGCTCAGGCTGACGTCGCGCACGCGCGGGCCGGTCCGCAGGTTGCGAACGCTGAGGATGTCCGGTCCGTCCGCCGGCGCCGCGCGCCGCGCCGGATAGATCTGGCTGAGGCGGCGGCCAACCATCTTGGTGATCATCTCTTCGCGGCTGATCTCGCCCACCGGCGCCGTGCCAACGACCTGGCCGTCCTTTAGGATTGTCACCCGGTCGGCGATCTCG
This sequence comes from Hyphomicrobiales bacterium, assembly GCA_900472295.1. Taxonomy (GTDB): domain Bacteria; phylum Pseudomonadota; class Alphaproteobacteria; order Rhizobiales; family Rhizobiaceae; genus Mesorhizobium. The sequence continues at coordinate 165,088 of UCIA01000004.1, forward strand.
AAAATTTCCTCGAGCCGATGCGAGACATAGACGATGCCGACGCCTTCGTTGCGCAGCCTGCGCATGTTCTCGAACAAAAGGTCGACCTCATGGCCGGCAATGACAGCCGTTGGTTCGTCAAGGATGAGCAGCCTGACCTTGCCGACCAACGCCTTTGCAATCTCGACCATCTGCTGGTCGGCAAGCGGCAGTTCGTCGATCCTGGCGTGCGTGGGAATGCGGACCCCGAGTTGAGCGAGGATTTCCGCGGCGCGGGCGTGGCGGGCGCGATTGGAGATGAGCCCGAACCGGCCGCGAGGCTGTGCGTCGACCAGAATGTTTTCGGCCACCGACAGTTCGGGAAAAAGCGCAAGTTCCTGATGGATGACATGGATGCCCGCGGCTCGCGCCGCCTTTGGCGATTGCCAGGAGACCCGCTTGCCGAGATACGTGATGGCGCCGGAATTCGGCTTCACGGCCCCGCCCATGACGCGGATAAGGGTCGACTTGCCTGCGCCATTCTCGCCGAGAAGGGCGTGTATCTCGCCTGGCTGCACGGCGAAATCGACCTTGTCCAGGGGTTTTACGCCGGGATATTCCTTCTCGATCTGGCTGAGTTCGATAACTGAACTGGACATTATCCGACGCTCAAAACAATCAAATCACACCCGGGTGCGCGTCCGTGGACGCACACCCGGTTGAGCTGGGAGGCTCACTTCGGATAGTCGGGATTGAACGTGCTGGGGTTGTATCCAGCCGGCAGTCCGTTGCTTGGCGACAGGTCGCCCGGGTCACTCATGCTGACATGGTCGAGCAGGTGCCGGTCGCCCTTGACGGAGACCGTATCGGCGCCAGGCGACGTCACCACCTGAAAGCTGACCTCGACCTTGTCGGGAACCGAAATGCCCTTGAGCACGTCGAGCGCCGTTTCGATGCCGGTGATGCCCATCGACGTCGGATAGTCGATACCGACCATCTTGATGTTGTGCTGGCTGGCCAGCTGATACATCCGCGCAACGTCGCCGCCGGTGATCGGCGGAAATTCGCCGTCCTTGTAGCCGGCGTCGAGGAACGCCTCGATCGCGCCATAGCCCTGCAGCGCACTGTCGGACAGCACGCCGTCGATGGCCTTGCCGTGCTTCTGGATCAGCGCGGCCATCACCGATTTGCCCGTGGCCGGGTTCCAGTCGCAATACTGCTTTTCCAGTACCTTGATGCCGGGGAACTTGGAGAACACTTCCTCGTTCGCCTTGATGCGGATTTCCGCGACGCTGGATCCGGCGATGCCCGGCAGCATGACGATGTTGCCCTTGCCGCCCAGTGTCTCGCACAGCCACTGCGCCTCGAGACGGCCGAGTGCCCAATCGGATGCGGTGACGTAGGTGATGTAGTTTGCCGGCGTCTTCACCTTTCGATCGACCATGACGACGGGAATGCCCTGTTCGGTGGCGCGGCCGACGACGGAATCGAGCGCGTCCTCGGTAGAGGCCGCAATGAGCAGAATATCGACGCCCTGGCTGATCAGATCCTGGATGTCGGCGATCTGCTTAGAGGGATCGTCATTGGCGTCCGTGACGAGAAGATGGGCGATCTCGTCGCGATGCTGGCCGGCCGACCAGAGGACGCCGTGCTGGAAAGCGACGCGCCAGGCATTGGAAATCGACGCATTGGAAAAGCCGATCGTATAAGGACCCGCCTTCTTCCACTTCGAGGTGTCGACCATGCTGTTGGCATTGGGGTTCCACATCCAGGTGCGCGGCGCGCCATAGTAGCCGGGCTTGGTTTCGGCTTCAGCCGCGGCGGCCGGGGTGGCCTGCGCGAGCTGGAGCCCCGGCACCGCGGCGATAGCCGCGGCGGCGGCCGGCATACCCCTGATGAAGCTTTTGCGTGATATCTTGTGGTCTAGGATGCTCTTTATTGACATTGGTTCCTCCTCCTGAACGCTCGACAGAGCGCTTAAATTCTCCTCAGAAATTCTCGCACGCGGGACAGTATAAAAAAAGAATAGATGTCTATATCCCGGGCAAATCGCGCGGCCATTTTCCTGACAACCTCCAGTTCAGGAAAACTCGATTGAAAGCGATTTGACGCAAATTAGCAGTCGATTACCCACGATCGTCAATCTGCCGTCTTGTAATAGCTGCTATTACCTTTTTGGCCATTGGGGGCGGCGAAGAATACGACTTATCTAACAGCCGGTGCCGGGCGCTTGAGGTGCGTTCCGTCGGAGGAGAGGCCGTGAATATTCTTGTTGTCTTGCGCATGATCCCGGATTCCGCGGGCGAGCTGCAGCTCGCTGAGGACGGGCGCAGCATCGATCGGGAATGGCTGGATTTCCAGCTCAACGATTTCGACGATCATGCCCTCGAGGAAGCAATCCTGCTCAAGGAAGCCGGCGGCGCGAAGGTAACGGCGGTGGCCGTCGGCGAAGGCGCCAACCGTGTCCTGCAGATGGCTGCCGCGCGCGGCGCCGACGAAGTCGTGGCGCTTCAGTGCGAGGAGGACGCCATGATCTCCTCACGCGAGATCGCGGCGTCCATCGCGGCGATGGCGCGGGCAAAGTCGGCCGACCTGGTTCTGTGCGGCGTTCAATCAAGCGAGGATGTCTTCGGCCAGCTCGCGCCCTATGTCGGCGCGCTGCTCGACTGGCCGCATGTGTCGGGAGCCAACCGGATCGTTGCGAACGGCGCAGTGCTTCGGGTCACGCAAGAGCGCGGCGCGGGTGTCGCCGTCACCTATGAGTTGGCCGCGCCGGCGGTGCTGGGCGTTCAGACAGCGTCGAAGGCGCCACGCTATGTCTCCGGCAGCAAGCTTCGCGAAGCATCCAAGACGCCCATCGGCCGCGCCACGCCTGAACCGTCAGGCCTCGAGCGTGCCGCCGACATCATCACATTGCGCCTGCCAGTCCAGGGCGGCTCCGGCGAGAACCTCGGCGGCAATGCCGAGACAGTCGCGGACCGGCTGGTCAGCATCCTGGCAGCCAAGGGCATGGCGAGGAACTGAATCATGAAATTGATTGCCTGTACCGAAGGCCACTCCAGCAAGATCGAAGCCTTCTCCCTCGAAATGATCGCCGCGGCGCGCTCGCTCTCCCAGGCCGGCGACAAGGTCGTCGCCTTTTTCGCCGGCCGGGATGCGCAGGCCGCGTCTGCTTCGTTCGGCGTGGCCGACCAACTCATCGCGGCCTGCGCGGCAACATCGGATCTCATTCCGGCCGAGACCTATGCACGACTTCTGCGCGACGTCATCGCCGTCGAGAGCCCAAGCCTCGTGCTGGTGCCCTATTCGGCGAACGGTCTGGATGTGGCCGCCGACATCGCGGCAAGAACCGGCTGGCCGCTCATCTCCTATGTCAATGAAATCAAGCGGGACGGCGAAAGCCTGACGGTCGTCGCGCAGATGTACGGCGGCAAGATCCTCGCTGAATGCGCGGTGGGGCTGCCAGCGATCCTGATGATCAATCCGGGCGCCTTTCCGGAGGCAACGCCTGGTCCGATCGATACAGCGAGGGTGCGCATGATCGATGCCGAACCCGCGCTTACCAGCGGCAAGGTGAAGATGGTCGCCATCGAAGTGCCGGATTATGCCGACGTCGATCTGACGACGGCCGAGAGGATCGTGTGCGTGGGCCGCGGCATCGGCGACGAGGCAAGCATCGACCTTGCCCGCAATCTGGCGACGATGCTGGGGGCGGAGATCGCCGGCAGCCGTCCTGTCGTCGACAATGGCTGGCTGCCCAAGCTGCGCCAGGTCGGAAAATCCGGCCAGAAGGTGAAGCCGAAACTCTATCTTGCGCTCGGCGTGTCCGGTGCGCCCGAACATCTCGAGGGCATGTCGCATGCTGACCTCATCATTGCCGTCAACACCGATCCGAAGGCCCCCATCTTCAATGTGGCGCATTACGGCGCGACCTGTGACCTGTTCGATCTCGTCGCCAATCTGAGCGACAGGCTGCGGGCCGGCTCTGGCCGTTGAGATGGCATCCACCCTGCCACTCTGGATCCTGGTCATCACAGCACTCGCGTTGACGGCCTGGCGCTCGCGCCGTTACGCGGCTGCTCTTGCCAATGCACCGGCAGCGGCCCGCTTCAACCGCCCGATGCTGCGTCTCCAGGGCGTGATGGTCGCCATCGGCATGCACCGGAAAATGCTCCGCAAGCCGCTTTCCGGTGTGCTTCACGCAATCATCTTCATTTCGTTCTTCGTGTTGTTCACCGCCACGATCGATGCCTTTGGCTCGCGGCTGTTTCCCGGGTTCTCACTTGCCCCCGTCGGTGGCGAAACCTGGATTGCCGCTCTGCAGGATGTCTTTTCGGTGCTGATGCTGACCGGCGTCGGGCTTGCACTCTATCAGCGTTACGTGCTGCGGCCTGCCCGTTTCGACGGCTCGAGCGGCAGTGATGCGGCAATCATCTATGTGTTGATCGTGCTGATCGTGGCGTCCCTGCTGCTTGAGGCGGCGGCGCGCATAGCCGGCGGCACCGACGGCTCGTGGCGGCCGGTCGCATCGGTGCTGGCAGGACTGCTCGATCGTGCCGGCATGTCGGCGCATGCGGGCGAAGAGCTGTTCTACTGGGTTCACGTCGGCGCCATTCTGGCATTCCTTGTCTATATCCCCGGCTCGAAGCACCGGCACATGTTCCTTGCCGCGCCCAACATCTACTTCCGCAACCTGGAACCGCGTGGCCTGGTGCCAGCGGTCCCGGAAGCGCGTGAAGTTCCAGGCATCGACAGCCTGGGACAGTTCGACTGGAAACAGCAGCTCGACCTTCTGTCCTGCACCGAATGCGGCCGTTGCCAGGCGGTCTGCCCAGCCTATGCGGCCGGTCTGCCGCTCAGCCCGAAGTTGCTGATCACCGACATGCGCGATGCGCTTGCCGCCGGACCATCGGCGGCGCCACTGGTCGGCGGCGTGATTTCCGAGGAGACGCTGTGGGCCTGCACCACCTGCCGCGCCTGCATGGAAGTATGCCCGGTCGAGATCGAGCATCTGCCCAAGATCATCGACATGCGCCGTCATCTGGTCGACGAAGGTCTTGTCAGCCCCGGTCTCCAGGAGGCGCTATCGAACCTGACCCGTCTCGGCAACTCCATGGGCAAACCTTCCAAGATGCGGTCGCGCTGGACCAAGGAGCTCGGCTTTCCAGTCAAGGACGCGCGCGAGCAACCCGTCGATGTCTTGTGGTTCGTCGGGGACTACGCCTCCTACGATCCGCGCGTTCAGGAAATCACCCGCAGGGTTGCCGAACTGCTGACCGCAGCCGGTGTCGATTTCGGCATTCTCTTCGATGCCGAGCGCAACAGCGGCAATGATGTGCGGCGAGCCGGGGAAGAGGGTCTGTTCGAGACGCTCGCCCAGTCCAACATCGATGAGATCAATGCGTGTCGCTTCAACCGGATCATGACCACGGATCCGCATAGCCTGAATGCGCTGAAGAACGACTATCGGCATTTCGGCGCGGCGTTCGAGGTGCTGCACTACACGGCGCTGCTGGCCGAACTCATCACGGCGGGAAAACTCGACTTGCATGTCGCCGACGGCGCCAGGGTCACCTATCACGATCCCTGTTATCTTGGGCGCTACAATGGCGGCTTCGATGCGCCGCGCGCGCTGATCCGCGCCGCCGGCTACACGCTTCATGACATGCCGCGCTGTCGCGAGAATTCCTTCTGCTGCGGCGCCGGCGGCGGCCGCATCTGGCAAGGCGACGACGGGGTGACCGAGCGGCCGAGCGAGAACCGCATCCGTGAAGCACTGAGCCTGGGCGACGTCGCGTATTTCGTCGTCGCCTGCCCGAAGGACAAGGTGATGTACACCGCCGCGATCGATGCGCTCGGCGTGGCCGAAACATTGAAGGTCGTGGACATAGCAGAACTTCTCGTGCCGCGCACAAGCCGGGCGATCGAAATGCCCACAGTGGAAACCTGACGGAATACGATCCAAGAAATCGAGACCAAGCACCATGGGCCATAGGCCCCGAACGAGGAGAGAGCGATCATGTCGACCCCGAAAATCGGCTTTGTTGGCATCGGAAAAATGGGCACGCCGATGGCGACCCGTCTCATCAAGGCCGGCTACGAAGTGACTGTCTATGACGTCGACGACAAAGCCGTTGCGGAGTTGACCAATGCGGGCGCGAAAGCCGCTGCGGGCGCGCGCGACGTTGCCGACAATGCGGAGATCGTTTTTGCCAGCCTGCCCAGCCCGCAGATCCTGGAAAAGGTGGTGCTCGGCGAAGGCGGCATCGCCGAGGGCAAGGCGGTTCGCATCTTCATCGACATCTCGACGACGGGTCCGCGAATGGCCGCCAAGGTTGCCGAAGGCCTTTCAACCAAGAACATCGCCATGATCGACGCCCCCGTCAGCGGAGGATTGAAGGGCGCGCGCAACGGCACGCTCGCCGTCATGGTGTCAGGGCCGAAGGCCGCCTTCGAAACGGCAAGGCCGGTGATCGAGAACTTCGGCCGGATTTTCTTCATGGGCGAGGTTCAGGGCTCCGCCCAGACCATGAAGCTTGCCAACAATCTGCTTGCGGCCGCGGCATTGGCGATCTCCTCCGAAGCGGTCGTGATGGGCGTCAAGGCAGGCCTCGATCCCAGGGTGATGATCGACGTCATCAACGCCTCGAGCGGCCGCAACAGCGCCACCGAGGACAAGTTCCCGAAATCTGTCCTGCCGCGCACCTTTGATTTCGGTTTCGCCACAGGCCTCTCCTTCAAGGATGTACGGTTGTGCGTGGATGAGGCGGAGGCGATGGGCGTGCCGATGGTGGTGGGCAGTGCCGTGCGCCAGCTGCTCAGCGTGACGAACCAACTCTACGGGCCTGAGTCCGATTTTACCTGTATGGTCAAGACGGTCGAGACATGGGCGCATGTGGAAGTCGGTTCAGCCCAGACCACAGATGTCGCCAAAGCGAGCTGATCATGGGTGACCCCGGACGATATGAAATCCATGCCGTTCGCTACGGCCATTTCGAGCGCCGCTCGGGCGAGAATTTCCTGGGCGGCGACACTCATGATGTTCCCATGCCGCTCGACTACTTCGTCTGGGCGATCGTCGGGGAGAAGCGCACCTTCATCGTCGACACCGGCTTCGACAAGCCGACCGGCGACAGACGGGGCCGCAGCGTAGTCAGACCCGTCGATGCCGGCCTAGCGGCAATCGGCATCAACCACGCCGACGTCAGCGACGTCATCATCTCCCACATGCATTACGACCATTGCGGAAACCATCACCTGTTCCCGAACGCGACCTTTCATCTGCAGGATGCGGAGATGGAGTTCGCGACCGGCCGCTGCATGTGCCACCATGCCGTGCGCCATCCCTTCGAGGCCGAAGACGTCACCACCATGGTGCGGCGCGTCTTTGCCGGAAAGGTTTGCTTCCACGACCCCGAGTCGCAGATCGCGCCCGGCATAACGCTCCACAAGGTTGGCGGCCACTCGCGCGGATTGCAGGTCGTGCGGGTGGAGACTGACAACGGCGCGATCGTGATCGCGTCGGACGCAGCCCATTTCTACGCCAACATGGAACGCGAGAAACCTTTTCCCGTCTTTGACCGGCTGAGCGATGTGATCTTCGGGGTCGAGCGTATGAAACAACTCGCCAGTTCCCCCGCTCACATCGTCCCCGGGCACGACCCTCTGGTGCTCAAGCGCTTCGCTCGTACCCGCCAGGACGTCGAAGGCATTGTTATGCTGAGCCGCCCCCAGCACTGAACATGTTGGTGCCGCAGGGGTCTCGGGGCACGTCCAGCAAACTTGTCCTCACGTTGAAACAGTCGACGTCTGGTTCTTGAGGATGGTGCGGATCGCCTGAACGGCCGACATAGAGCGCAAGGCTGCCCTTCGGCAGAAGATGAATGCGGTCAGCGAGTGGCTGGATTAGCTTCTTGAATCAATTTGGGCGAACCGCTTCGTAAACCATTGACAAATAACGATTATGGTAGTCGCTGAGGGTCACCGCCTTCTACAGGAAATCAATACGTTAGCGGATGGTTCGCCAGCCGTTTCTCTCGTATCGTCGGCGAACCTAAGGACCATGAACGCGACTAATTGCAGGCTTCAAGATATCGCCGATGTAGCCGCACGTCGTCAGGAACTCCCAGATAGTGAATGAATTCGTCTCGGCAATGATGACGCGACTTGGAAAAGGCTAGCCTTCCGGCTGCTACCTGGGTCCGGCGCTTGATCCTTAATATCGAGGCCTTTTGTCGGAGACTACAACTAGCCTCCCTCCAACATTCTGGCAGCGCTTGCAGACAAGCTTCGATACCAGCCGCCTTTCGGTGAGGAAATCGTAGTGCGTTCCATAGGTCTCGATTAGATCATCGAGATCGAGCGAGCGTAGATGACCGCATAGGGGATTTCCGCAAACCACACTAATGCCCATCCCCTGGTCGCGAAGCTCGGCAAGCTTCGTGGGGTGAGCGAGAGGGCCACTCGCTGCCGGGTACGCCGAATTTGCCACCATTTCGCGCTCAATTCTTCATGTAGCTATCGGGAAGACATTCGGCTTCAATGGCCGCCGCTATGAAGGCTCGGTGGACTTCCCTTGTGCTGCAACATCCCACCCGTTCCCCTACCAAGGCAGCAAGCGCGGCCAGAAACATTGGGCCATCGGACGGCCAGTCGTTCGCCAAGGCGTCGGCCATTTGAGGCAGCGTAGCCAGGACCGAGATGGTGCTGTCCTTGTTCTTGATCGGGATCCCCGAAAATAGTTTGGGCTCGCTGATTGTCATCGCATAGCTCCCGCTGGGGCGGGAGAATGTTATGCTCTCTCAAGCACCAGCGCCCGTATAGTGACTGATGACAACCTGTTTAAGCACTTAAACAAGTTTGGGTCCATTAACTATGACGTACAAGACGAAGAATCTTCGAACTCAATATCAAATCGTAATTACTTGAATGAGAGGCCGGCGTCCGTACCTGCCAAAGCCGCCCCCGAGCAGCAGGATCGAAGCTGGCGATGTTTCTAAACCAATCCCATCTGCAATTCTGAAAAAAGCTCAGGAGAGTTCCTGGCGAGGTGCATCACGACGCGGACGTTCTGCAGCAGTCGGCGGAGGTACCCTGTCGCCACCACCATTTCGAGATGCTCATTGGCATGCGTACTCAATGCCCGCCAGAAGTCATTGTTGATCTCTGAGGACTCGAACTCCATCACAGCAGCCTGAGCGTTTGTCAGGCCAGCAACTTTCGTCGGTCTCCGCACGGCCAACAGTTGCACTTGCGGCGTGACGGCAACAAGCAGCTTCGCATGGTTGGTCGACACCCTATTCATGGCCAGCAGCAGCCGAGCCGCTTCGACCTGACGGACCGCCACCATCTTTCGAAATTCGTCAAAGACCTTGTCTGGCACCGGGCTCTCTTCGAGCAATTCGGCAACCTCGGAACAGATGAGCCGAACAGAGGCATGGCCCGGCTTCGGCGATGTCAAATTAGCGCTGTCCTGTCCATCCTCACTGCGGACCGCCTGGGTAGTTGGAACCAGAGACCGTCCAGAGACTCTGGCCACCAACACCTTAGGGATTGATGCCAGGCCCTCTTCCGCAAGCATTCCCAGGAACGCTGATGAGGCCGATAGGCGGCTCAGGCATTCCAGGATCAAACCCAAGCGATTTCGTATCCCATCGGCCTTCTCAAGCAGATGATGTTTGCTATGCAAATCCTCTGCCTGATCTCGCAGCAGGTCCGCCGATCCAAGCCTTCCGTCACGTCGTTTCGGCGCTGCCAGGCGCCATGCACCGCTGTTGAGATATGACCTGGCGACTGGGGTGCTAAGCGAGGGCGCAGCGCTGGTTGCACCAATCCCTGCCGTAAACTTTGCTCTCGCTGCCAAAGCGATAAGAGGAGCTAGCGTTGCGAAGCAAAAACCATCGAGTTCGATCCCGTTGTGCGCGGACAGCACGACAAGGTCGTCAGCAAGCTCGGTCGTTGGCACGACGAGATAGTCGCGAACCGTCTCAAAATCGCGGTTCATCCGGATGACCACTGTAATGTCGGATGCCGGATTTCGATCGACAGCAAAGTGCCATCGAGGATAGCCGTACATCGTCGGCCGGCAGCGTGAGATCGCCACCGACATCGTAAACTCGTTGTTGATCCGTATGATGCTCCCTGTTTCCTCGCACTTGCCGCCAACACCGTCGATTGCGGCCAAGAGGTCTACGATAGCCTGTTGTCGCGTCGCGCCGAGGCTTCTGTTGACCTCGATGAAGCGACAGCTCTTCCGGGGCCGATACCCGACCAGGCTGTAAGCTTTCAGCATGCTCCCGAAGCGCCCCTTGTAACGGCTGGCGGGTGGGCAAAGGGTCGACGCGTCAATCATCGATTTCGACAGGGCACCGCGCATTGCCAGGGCAGGATACCTCAAAACTGGATGCGCAGTCGGTTTCAAATTTTTCGGCCTGATAGACCCGATGGCGGAACCTATATGAGATCCCGACCGACTGTCAGATCGCTTCGGCAGGCAAAATTGGATTCAAACCCGCCGCGGACCGCGGCGGCGAGTTGTTCGTGAATGCCGCCTTCGGAGCTTCTCGATAAGTGTCGGCAACAAAGGCTCGGCGAACTTCAAAACCACGGCCCCACCGGGCGAGTTGATTAGCTTTCGCTAAAACGCTTCGGAACCTTTTCCGGGGCGAGGTGTTTGTGGCGCTAGAACAGAGGAGCCGCGCCATGGGTAGACCACTAGAGAGTGTCGATCCGAACTCGGACAAGCACCCTTACACCGCAGAATTCTTTGCCATGAAACATGGTCTCTCCCAAAGCGCCGCTGAAGTGCTTTTGAAATCCAACGGCCCATCCAAGGCACGTTGCGACCATGCAGCAGCCGCCTATCTGCAAGTTAGGCAATGGCGTGAAGGTCGGCAGAAGCCACCGGCAGAGAGTATCAAGAGCGCGTAGGAGGTCGCCGGTCTTGCCAAAATACCATGTCGAGGAAATGGATGGCGACGCCGTCACGGCCACCCATATTGTCGGCGCCACTACGCCGTTGAGAGCTGCCCAGGAAGCGACCGAGCGCGGCGTCACTTTTCGCAAATCCGAAGATATCTGGATCAGGGTTACCGACGAAAAACGCGGCCACGTTTTCGAATACTGCTTTAGCCTGTAGATAGATGCTGCCCGGAGCGGTGACTGCTCACACTGCCTAGAGAGTAACGTGGACCTGACCGTCTTGCGGACCAGTCGAAAGTGGACGGCATACGCGGTCGGCTCACTGCGATTACCGAACTTGTCGATTAGCGCGTGGTTCCGCCACAAAGCAAAAAGCCCGCCGGCGTGAGCCAGCGGGCAACCGGTCTGGAGTAGCCGGGATCACCCGGTCTAAAGCTAACGTACAGGGAACGGTTGGGTTGCAACTAGACCCGTCGCTCCCCAGAGGTCCAGAGAGCGACGGGTTGTTGACTGCAAGAGCGGTGCTGAAACTTCGCACCGTCATAGGACGCGCGCGTCGAGGTACATGGAGGCAGCGCGCAAAAGAGGCCCACCGCGCGCTTTAGCCATCGGTCGTTCTCGGAATTTTCCGGCGTCGTGTGAAGGCTATTCCGCAATTCCCGGATCGAAGTGCACCACCGCGTCCACCAAGGTTCGATACAGGCTGCTAACCTCCTCGTCGATCTCTCCGCGCTTGATGCCAATGGCTTTGGCATCTGCGAAAAGCTTGTGGGTCATCTCGTCGATGGACACGACGTCGGCCGAAGCAGTTTCGGGAACGTTATTCGAGATCCATTGGAAAGTTGATGCCGCGCGTGCTCATAGCGCAACAAGCGCAGCAGAAAGCTTAAGTTCCGGCAAAATCACAGTTCAAAAGGCTTTTCTCGTTCCCCCATCAAATGAGGGTGCAATTGCCGGACGAAGAGCGCACGAGGGTGACGTCGTCCGCCTTTAACGGCAAACGGATGCTTTGGAGCCAACTGCGGCGCTTTCGCCCTTCTAGGGAGACCCATGGTTGAAGATACCGGGCATGCCGGTCCTGACTCCGTTGAAGTAACTGAAAACCTGGCCGAAAGGTTGATCCGTGTTGTCCGTAACGGCAAGGCAAGTATCCGAACTTTCGAGGTCGAGGCCTACGCTCAAGCTTTTGCGGAGGGGCAGCGAATTGGCTTATCCCTTGACAAGTTGGGCCGTTCAAATGGCTAAGCCCCAAGGTTCGCCTGATCCAGCATCTGAAGACTATCCTTATGAAGCGGCCGCTTTTGCTGCACGACACGGGCTTAAGATGTATCGTGCCGTTCGCCAACGGCCATCGAAAGTCGCGTGCGACGCTGTATCCCGTACCTTCAACGAAGCGTTGGCAATGCGGAAGCGGCAGTGAGCGCGGTGGCAACTATCACGCAGCGCCTCTCGCGGAAGCCTTACTAATAGAGATTACCGACCCAAAGTCAGCTTCGACAGAGAAACCAATTCGACTTCGTCAGTCACGCCCGCCATGTAGTTCGCAATGATCCTAGAGGCGATGCCGTCGCGAACTTCGGGCGATTGCCCGTCAAGCTCCAATTGATCAAAAACGCGGGAAAGCAGGCCCAACTCGGCTGGGTTAAAAATACCTGCCTCAGTTGCCTTTCGCCGGATCGGCATAGCTACTCCCACATCGTGCTTGCAATAGCTGGAGGGAAGATGACGCAACCCCTCCCCCCATACAAGACGTTTGATACGAAGGTCCGGTAACGGCTATTCCTCTTGCTTCCCGACCGCGCCCTCGTCCAGTTCCGCTTCCAGCTGATCGCTAACAGGTCTGATCCTGGCGTTGCTCGAAGTATCGCTGTCGAAACCCTGAAGCCATGCGTCGGCGAATTCTTGCCAATAAGTTGGCACCTCTCGATCCTTGCCGTCCTTGCGGGCCTGCGCGCCGTACATCCAAGCATATGTGACGCGCTCCTGATCCTTTCTCGCTACTGCCATTCGCACATTCTCCGTTGTTGAGCGCTAGCTTCCCGACTCATCCTCCGGTTGCGCCGATTTGTTGATGTCTTTCGGGTCGGCATTCTCGAGGCCGACGACATCACTCCTGGTTTCGGCGAGGGCGACAGTGATCTCTCCGCGCTTTGCATGACTGGCGGCCCATGACTGGCGGCCATGTCACCGTAGCCAGCGTGCCGGCCGCCGGCCCGCACTGCTAGCTGGGACACGAGCCGACCTCGTCGCAATCTTATGTCGCCGGCTAAAGCTGAGATTCGATCGGAAGGTGACGAACCAAGGCTGCCAGGATACGGCGGAAGAATCCGGCTTCTGGTTCGTGGGTATAGTCCTGGAACTTCCCCTCGTCGTATCCATGCCAATGCAGAACATTGTGTTTGAGTTCGAGCCGGTAACTCGCTTCCGGAGATATCTCTGATTGAAACCTATGCCGTAGCTCCGAGACCAAGTTTTCGTCCTCAAAGAGGACGCCCATTTCCGAATTCAATGACACCGACCGCGGATCGAAATTGAAGGAACCGACGAAGCCAATTTTGTCGTCAACGGTGAAAGCTTTCGTGTGCAGGCTGGCGCCCTTTGAACCAAAGACCGAGATTGCAGGCTGACGGCTGAAGGGTTGAAGCTCGAAAAGTTTGACGCCGTTCCTCAGCAGCCGCTTGCGATAGTTTGCGTAAGCGCCATGGACTGCGGCGACGTCTGTGGCGGCCAAGGAATTGGTAAGCACCGAAACGTCCACACCTGTGCCGACGAGGTCCAACAAGATCTTGGAGCCCCTTTTGCCCGGGATGAAATAGGGTGACACAATTTCCAGACATTTGCGTGTTGATTGAATGATGGGACGCAACTCATTCATCAGCCAGCTGCGACGTCTCCAGCCACGAACCTTCTCTGGTGGATCGGAAATGACCCGCACGCCCTCAACCCAGTGAACGCCGTCGCTGGCCGCGATAAACTCTTCGATGGAGCTTCGGTTACCGATGCCGCTCAAAAACTTTGAGTCGGCATTAGTGTCTCTTCCTTCAATCAAGCTGACATGCTCATGCTCGGCCAGCGAACTAAGTGTCTTGATTGGCTTAGCTTCCTCGCAAGCCCAGAAGGCATCGAATATTTGCGCGGTTTGCTGTACCGCAGGCCCCAGGAGCATCATGTCGAGGTCCCGGAAATTGGTTTCTGCCGCATCGAAATAGGCGTCGCCAACATTTCGACCTCCGACAATGGCGAACTTGTCGTCGGCGATCCAAGCTTTGTTATGCATACGTCGCGTCAGTGCAAAAAGCCGTAGGAGCACCTCCACACCACGCATGATCCGACCCTGCCGGATGCCGCTTGGGTTGAACAACTTCACTTCGATGTTCGGATGACCGTTCAACGCCAGATATGCGGAATCGTTTTTGCGCGGATTGATATCATCAAGAAGCATGCGCACCTGCACGCCACGCTCAGCGGCTCGAAGAACCTCCTGATGTAGCAACCGGCCGGTGTGATCATCGTGCCAAAGGTAGTACATCAGGTCGAGCGTGCGCACAGCGCTTCTTGCCGCCAGCACCCTCGCAGCGAATGCGTCATAATTGTCCGAAAAAAGCAGCAAGCCGCTCTTGCCGGCTTTGATGTTGTCATCTGCGGTTCGCGAAACCGATACGTCCATGAAAATTGGCCACCTTCAGGCGGCGTTCGCAGCCAACCTTGCTCGAAATCATAGCAAGAACCCTTCAGGTGTGATCTGGTTGCATATCAAGCCGGTGTAATAACCTACGACCGACCGTCGGAAGGACCTGCCTCTTCAAGTCGATGACCCTTCCGCACCGCGGCGGACCACGGCCGGTTGGCCCAAGCAACCCATCCGCGCGCTATGTGCCGTGTCTGCGACACATGAACAGCGCAACACCTGTTGAAGCCCAAGCGTTCCACAGAGCGCGACGGAGCCAGAGTGACCGCCTAATCAGCATTTCGACACCGATGTCGATTTGTTTGCATTCAAACGATTTTTGCGACGTTATGGATGCCGCCCAGACGTCAGGTACCGGGAGGGAAATCATGGCGCCGCCCGAGCATGCAGTTGAAATCATCCGAGAGAAAAAGTGGACAGTGCGTGCGACGGCGTACGGCACCATGCTAACTTTCCCATTTGAGGCCGAGACATACGCGAGATCGTACGCGGATGGCCAAGCATTTCGTTTGGGTGTCGAGGTGTTTGAGTTCAAGAAGCCTTCTTGAAACTCACCTGGGCCTGCATTCCATCGAACGTATTTTGGCCACCGGTGACTATCAGTCAGATTTGCGCGATGCGCGTTGTCTGTATGCGCCGCGCGCTCCCGTTTGACGAGTTCGAGAGAAGTTTCATCTTCGAAGGGCGATATCCATCGCCTTTTCCAAATCCCCATCAAAAAAGGGTTTGGACAAGCGGGTCGCACTTGTTTGTGTGCCAGATGGAAGCTCGGCATAACCCGTGGCAAGAATGGCAGGAAGGTGGGGACGCGCGGTTCGAACCAGGTCAATCAGTTCGGCGCCAGTCATCCCGGGCATCGCGTGATCCGTGATGAGCAGATCCAGCTTTGGCTCGCCTTTCAGGATTTCCAGCGCCCGGATTCCTGAACTTGCCTCCAAAACTGTATGACCGAGATCCTCGAGCATTGCGACCGTGTTCATGAGAACAAGAGGATCATCATCGACAGCCAGGATGGATATCGCTTCCCGGTTCAGCCTATCCATTGCAGGTGTTTGAACCTTCTCCGTCTGAGACAATAACGTAGCAGCGGGAAGCCAGATCTCCACCGTCGTCCCGGCCCCAAGTTGACTCTGAACGACAAGCCGGCCTCCCGACTACTCGGCAAAACCCTGCGCCATTGCGAGACCCAGACCCGTCCCCTTGCCGACGCCTTTGGTTGTAAAGAAGGGCTCAGTCGCCCGGGCCAGCGTTTCCGCGTCCATTCCTTGACCACCGTCTTTTATCGAGAATCGGACGTAGCGACCTGCCTTGAGTTTGTGATTGTTGAACGCGTCCAACTCCTCGGCCTGTGCACTGATGACAAGCGGCCCGCCCAAGGGCATCGCATCTCGCGCATTGACCGCGAGATTCAAAAGCACTGACTCCAACTGATTGGGGTCAGTCACAACGCTGGGCAGCGACAATGGAAATTGGGTTAAAACACGGATAGATGGGCCGATAGCCCTTTCAAGCATATCGGTCATTCCGCGCACAAGTTCTGGAATCGAGATCGTTTGCTGATCAAGGTCCTGGCGGCGTGCAAACGCCAACATTCGCTGGGTTAGCGAAGCGCCCCTCTCCGCGGCCTGCACAGCGTTGTTTAGGAGAGATACCAGTTTCGGATCATCGGATAGGCGCCTCTTTATCATCGAGAGGCTGCTCTGTATGACCATCAAAAGATTGTTGAAGTCGTGCGCGACTCCACCGGTGAGCTGACCTATGGCTCCCAGCTTTTGGAACTGAAAAAGTTGCTCACGGGTTTTCTCCAGTTCCTTCTGGGCTCTGCTGCGCTCGGTGACATCGCGGGTGATCTTGGCAAAGCCAATAAGCTCCCCGCTGTCGTTTCGGATAGCATCGATAATCACATGAGCGAGAAACGTCGTTCCGTCCTTGCGCAGACGCCAAGCTTCCCGCTCGAAACGACCATCCTTGGCAGCGATCGCAAGGCTCTCTCCCGGCAATCCCGCTTTTCGGTCGGCCTCAAGATAAAAGCGCGAGAAATGCTCGCCCAGAATTTCGTCTGCCTTGTAGCCTTTGATCCGTTCCGCACCCAGGTTCCAGCTGGTTACGAAACCCTTCGTATCCAGCATATAAATTGCATAGTCGGCAACGCTCTGGACCAGGATTCGAAACTGTTCTTCGCTGCTCTTCAGTGCCTGTTGAGCGCTTTGTCTTTCGGTCAGGTCCCTGGTGATTTTGGCAAATCCGACCACTGAGCCGTCGGCTCCGCGCACGGGATCGATAACCACGTGCGTCCAGTACTCGGTGCCGTCCTTGCGAACGCGCCAGCCTTCGGCCTCGAACCGCCCCTGTGTCACAGCCGTTTTCAGCGCAAGCTCGGGCAACCCTGAGGCCCGGTCGCCTTGCCTGTAGAAGGCTGAGAAATGTTGGCCGATGATCTCGACGGCGCTGTACCCCATGGATTTCTGCGCGCCGGGACTCCAGCTGCTTACGATGCCGTTCACATCCAGGAGGTACACCGCATAATCGGTAATAGAATCGATGAGCACGCGGTAGCGGTCCTCGACAGGAAGCGATGAGGTCGACTGCTCAATCGATAATTTCTGCAAAGTTCCTGCTCCCGTAACAGGTAGAAACGCTAGCTCAGACCCTTGGTTCCGCTCTGACAAGGCTTGCCTTCCTGCTAAGGTGTTCTGAGGTCGGAAGACAATCGGCTTTCGCACACCGCAATGGCGGATGCGAGCTTCACTGGTATTGCGTCAGCAGGCAAAATCGCGTCGACCGTTTCCGATGTTCTTTGCCAACTACTCATATCGGCGAGGCTGGAAGTATCCCTAGGCGTGGATCCGCCGCCTCGATGCGGCGATCGGCGAAACTTGCAACCCAACGAAACGCTTGAGGCGTTTAGGCAGTGGCGGCGGGCAAACACATCCTTCAGCAGACGAACGCAGCGTAGGGCTGGAGCTTCTCGACAGCTTGATTTCGCAATAGACAGCTTAAGATGGCGAACGCAATTTCGTGGCGCCGGGATCATGGCAGAGCGGCGGAGAATTGGATGGTTGGGACACCAAGGAGTCAATCGTCCCGTTTGGACCTACCATCTGAACCTTTCGCTTGAGCATTTTCCGTTGGCTGATCCTTCAGCACCCGCGGCTTGACGCTCGAGACGCCATCATTTTTGTGGCCATGGTCGCTACGAGCGTATTGGCCACGCGCATCCTTTTCGATTTCAGTGCCTTTGCCATTTGTCACTTTAGCCACGACCGATCCTCTCAGCTGAACTCCATAAGACAGCAACTTGAGACGCCTCGAGAGGTTCCGAGATTGCGCGCAAGGCCGTTTGTCCACTAAAAGTCAAGCACGCCCAGCCCGCACGTTTCCTCAGCGCCCAGACGAGTTGCGGGTGACAGATTTTATTGAGGCGTTGCCGGCTGTGCTGGTTGCGTGCCTTGTTGATCAACGCCCGTGCTCGATTGCGGCGTCGGGTTCTTGTTGACCTTGGGGTTCTGATCGACCGGTTCAACGTTCATATTGTCGGTCCTCGATTGCACTGGATCGCCAGATGCGGCGTTCGGGCTGAAGGACGCTGCCGGCTGACTGCTCTGATCTGTTGATGGGCTTTTGATCAGTTCGCCATACATCTCGGCTATGCCCCAAGCGATGACGGCTAATACCAGTGCACCCAACAAAACGCCCAGAACGGGCCGCCCCAATGCGCCCTGGCGAGCTTTGTTTTCTGGAATGTCATTCGTCATAAATGCACCTTGGTGAACGAGGGACGGCCCGCGCGTGCTGTCCATAACAACGCGCGCCGACCAAGATTTGAGGGAAGTCTTGGTCAGCGGTAGGGACTGATGAGGGCAGGCCTGCCTCTTGTGGACAGTGAGGTGTGACGTTCCGGTCAACCACGAGAAAGCAGCCGGGAGAGGAATCGGCTTTGGCCGGGAACGAGTTCCTAAGGCAGCGGTTAACTGACATCGCCGCAACGGCAAAGGAGTAGAAAAATGGGATTTCTTGGCAAATACTTCTCCAGCCTCGCCCGCAAGAAGTCTGGCGACAAGCAACCGAGCGGCGACATGCGTAAGGCAACTGGCGCCGGCCCGGCTATCGCAGCCCATTCGAAGGACGCCAAGCGCTCCGCGGCCACAGGACAGAACCCGGCGGCGGCGAAGAAGAAATCAGGCACCTGAGCTTCGAGACCGCCAGCCACCTAACGTCAAGCCGGACGAAGGCGTTGTGGGAGAGCCGGGGCTTGTCGTCACGACCGCAAAGATGGGTCATGGCTGCTGGATCACCGTCGCAAAGAAGCGGGGTGCGGCTATCATTAACACGGCCTCTGTCAATTTGTTCAATCTTGGGGAGGAATTACTCGATTACGCCACGATCAAAGGCGGCATTGCGATCTTCCCGAAAGGGCTTGCAAAGCAGGTCGCCAAACAGGGCATACGTGTCAAAGCGGTTGCGCCTGGGCCGGTGTGGATGCCGCTGCAGGTTGCAGGCGGACAGCCTGCCAAGGACGTTGCACGAATTCGGTCAGGACACCCCCATCGGTCGCGCTGGCCAACCGGCGGAACTGGCACTTTTCGTCCTGCTTGCCTCGGGTGAAATCACTTACACCGATGGAAGCATCTTTGGTGCCAACGGCGGCACAGGGGTCATTTGAAATTAAATCCGCAACCTCGTCGTCAAACGCGGTCGTCCGGAACAAAACACCGCCTCACCTATTGATGAGTGGCACTCGGGGGTGACGACAGATGGCGGATAACAAAGTACCGGCGGATAGGGCCAAAACATTCCTGGGGCGCCTGATCAGAGTGTCCGTACCCCTTCACGAGCTGGACTTCATCAGCAAAGTTGGCCGCCTCAATCGCGAAGCGGCTGTAGCTCTCCTGCAGAAGCATATGGGCGATCGGGAGGCTGTGTTCAGAGAGCTGGCATCCAATCGCAAACCCTGAACCTCGGAGGACAGCATGGACGACGACTTAAGACAGAGATTGATCGATCACCGCGCCCGCATGCAAGCCAGAGCCAGGGAGTTAGCGCTGCCTGACGGCAACACCGATATCTCCGCGCTGATGTCGGGCCTTGCATTGACGCTCGAAGCGTTATTGGTCATTGCCGACGAGACCAAAACGCCACGGTCTGGACCAGCGGTTGATCCATCCGAACGGGCGTAAAACACATTGAGACCTGACAGCTAGAAGCCGGCTCGATCCAGACGACCGTTTCGTTCTTACGCAGGTCGCAACGCCAGACGCAGGGAACGATTTGAACGGGAAGTCGTTTGCCCTGACCGAAAGAGGTTAACGATATGGTCGCACCGCGCGCTGTCTGGAAGGGATTTCTGAAGGTTGGGTCCGTCACCTGCGGCGTCAAAATTGTTGGCGCCACCAGCGAAGCCTCGAAGATCCACTTCAAAATTTTGAACCGCAAGGGCGGCTTGCCGGTCAAGAGCGTCTATGCCGATGAGAAGACTGGAAAGCCGGTCGAGGCAGAAGACCAGGTGAAGGGGTTCGAGGTCGAAAAGGACGAATTCATCCAAATCGAGCCCGACGACATCAAGGCCCTGAAACTCACATCGGATCACACGCTGGAGGTCGGCGAGTTCGTATCGATCAGCGACGTCGACACCCGCTATCTCGAAAAGCCGTACTATCTGATTCCGGCCGATGGCGTTGCTTTGGAAGCCTACGGCGTCATTCGCGACGCCATGAAGAACAAGGGCGTCGCCGCCCGATCCTGCATCGTGCTTTATCAGCGCGGCCGGGAAGTTCTGATCCAGCCTTACGGCAAAGGCATGGTGATGACCGAGTTGCGAAATGCCAACGAGATGGTCTCGCAGGACAGCGTCTTTGATGGGCTGACGAAGGCCAGATACGATCCCGAATTGCTCGAAATCGCCGGCATGCTCATCGACAAGAAAGTGACCACTTTCGACCCCTCAAAGTTCGAGGACACTTATGAAGATGCGCTCATCGCCATGATTGACGCGAAGCGCAAAGGCAAGGCACCGCCAAAGCCAGCGCCCAGGCCGAAAGAGAACGTCATCAACCTGGCTGAAGTGCTGAAGAAGAGCCTACAGCAGGAAGGCCTTACGGCAGCCAAGAAGAGTGCCTCGCCAAAACGCAAAACGGCTTGAGCTGGCGCCTGCAGAAGCGAGGGCATGTTTTTGATCCAATTGACGCGTGAGCAATGCCGGGCTGCAAGGGGACTGCTCAACTGGCCGCAGGCGAGGCTGGGCGCAAAATCCAATGTAAGCGAAGGGACGGTCCGGGAATTCGAGAATGGCAAGCGTGTCCCCAGTCCTGATAAGCTCGCCGCGATACAATTGGCGTTGGAGCTGGCAGGCGTCGCTTTCCTGAGCGATGGCGAGACAGCCGAAGGAGGGCCAGGGGTTCGCCTTAAAAAGCCAACGGCTGCGCGCCCTATCATTAGGGATGGCGAAGCGGGCATCATCGACAACAGCGAAATGTAGGAGTTCCCCGCCAGGTCCAATAAGACGTCACACCTGATCGCTATGTGGCTCCTTGGTCTGCCCAACCATTTCGCCAGTTCGGAAAACGGCAGGATGTCCGTTGCGCCTTGTGCATTGTTTGCAAGTTGCAGGAGCCGGATCGGGAAGCAGATAGCGTCGCGATTGGAGTCCGACATGTCCTCATATGATCGCTCATCGCCGGTCACCGAGGCCTCAGCCTTTAGCAAGGCGTCGTTAATGTCGTCGATCGAAACCAAGCCTTTATGCACGAGAACATTGTTGATCGTCGCTACCGCCATCATCAGACCTTCAAGCTGAAGATTGGCGACATTCATGACCGCGGCTCCTTGCCGTCTCTCGAAGTCGCCTGACCTGGATCTTGGCCATCTGATTGATGGGCCTCGTCATCGACTTCGGTTACAGGACGCGTCAGCCCGATCCCGTCCTTCGGCTTCTTGTTGCCAGCTGCGTCCTGCGAGAACGCGTCCGACGGGGTCCGGATCGGTCCTGGCCGGATATTTCGTTGCTCGACTTTCGCGATGATTTTCGTTGTTGGGCATTTTGGTCCTCCTGGCTGACGGATCGATAACCACACCTGAGGCTAAGGAGTTCCGCGCTTGATGGAACATTCCCTGTGGCACCTCGTTGGCCAGAAAAGGAGACCGTTAGAATGGCCAGCATTAGAAACCTCGGCAAGGCAATCATCAAGGAACCAGAAAGCGCCGGCGCCAAGATCGAACGCAAGAATCCGGGCGACAAGGATGCCGGCGAAGCGCCGGTTGCCCCCAAGACGGCGGGAGCCCCTGACGCGAAGGCAAGCTCATCTGGCGATCCGTTCTCAAACAGGCGGAGCGATGCACGGCCGGTAAGCGGCAAGACACCGCGCCCAACCGAGAAGCCCGGAGAATAGTCATGCCCCCCAAACCAGAGCCGACCGACGAGCCGCCGGTGGATGCACCAACCTGGACGCCGGACGTCCGCGAACCTGATCCCGATCTTCTTCCAGATGAGCTACCCGTCCCCAATCCCGACGAAAACCGTGACCCGCCAAAGCGAGCTCTGACATGAGCGGCGATGACGTCCACACGGGTGGTTGCCTTTGTGGGGCGGTTCGCTTCTCGGTCAAAGGCGCTCCGTTTCGCGTCGGCCTCTGTCACTGCCAGGATTGTCGGCGTGTGAGCGGCAGCGCGTTCAACTTCTTTGGCGTCTGGTCGAGATCAGTTTATGAAGGAACGGGAGAGCTCGGGACATTTGAAGGCCGAAGCTTCTGCTCCGTTTGTGGGTCCCGTGTCGCATCGCTACGCGATGACGAAGCGGAGATCATGGTCGGTGCTCTCGACATTGCGCCCAGCGACATCATTCCGGGCTATGAACTCTGGATCGGGCGGCGGGAGCCGTGGCTGATGAACCTGCCATGGGCCGAGCAGTATCAACACGATCGCGGATCCCGCATCATCGACGCTCCGCCGATCGAACCTGACGTTCCAGCGCCGGCGCAGCAGCCTGAGATTTAGCGTGGCTAGGCGATTGCGGCTGCCGCTTGAGCCGGAACCCGCTTTCGAGGGGTCGGACGGCGACGATCGCGGCGTTTCGAAACGACTTTGAGGGGAACGGCCGGCGCTGGAGACAACGCGCCAAGCACAGCGTTGACCATGCCGTTTGCTACGAAATCGGCGCTGATCTCGGCGGCCAGAGCTTGCCCTTCCTTCCAGGCATCGCCTTCCTCCGCGTCCGACCAGAAAACAATTCCGATTCTCAAACCTGCTTTGGCGCGTTTCAGTCTGCGAACCAAAAAGCGTGCATGCTTGATAGAGTCCCGATTGAGGAACCCGACAACCACGGTGTCGATCGCCTGGAGTTCGAGACGACGAATACCAGCCGGCTCCATGTCGGCGAAACTTGCCTTCGCCACCGTTGCACCTTGCACCTCGAGCACCTGAGCGAGCATGGCGGCAGCGGCATCGTCGAGTTCGCCGCGACCGCCGGCACAAAGCACCGACATGTCCTTGCCATCGGGCAGCTCGATCTCGTCCTCCTCGACGCCACCTGGTTCCTTGCTCGTGCTCCCTTCCGCAATGCCTGTCGGTTCATCTTCCTCGCTTGCTTCTTCCTGAGCGTCGTCAGCAAGATTTGAAACAAGAATTTGGGCGCTCGCCGCCACCTGTCTTCGCTGCTGATCGCCCATCACGCCACGCATGCGGTCTTGCTCGCCCAACAGGAGCGCGGGAATGGCGACCTTGTCGTAGAAATCGATCAGATACTTCTCCTCGAGGATCTCCTCGGCATGGTCGGTCGCCTCGTCCGGATCGCCGGCCAGAAGCCGCTGATAGAGCCGCGCATGGGGTTCGAGGACGGGCTCGTTGCCAAACAGGACATCGAGAAATTCGAACTGCGGAACGTGTCGGCCCAGCACGACAAGGCAAACTGTCAACGGCGTAGACAGAACCAGGCCGAGCGGCCCCCACAGCCATGTCCAGAAGATCGCCGCGACGATGATTGCCAACGGGGACAGTCCCGTGCGCGAACCGTAGAGCCACGGTTCGATGACATTGCCGGTTACCATTTCCATCACGATGAACAGTCCAGCGGTCCACAGCACCAGCGACCAGCCCGGTGCCACCGCCAAGGCCAGAAGCAAGGGCAGCAGCGCGCCTATCGCGGGACCGATATAGGGAACGAAGCGAAGCGCCAGTGCCAGCAATCCCCACAGCAGCGCGTTTGGAATGCCGAGCACCCAAAGCCCGATCGCAATCGGTATCGCGTAGACGATGTTGACCACCAATTGCATGATGAGATATCGGCCGACCCGCTTTCCTGCGTCCTGCAATGCTTGCGTCGTGCGGTGGAGATCCCCGTAGCCGACAAGGCGGATAAAACGATCGCGCAAATCCTCGCGCTCTAGCAACATGAAGACGACCACGATGATGATCAGGCCAGCCGATGCAAGCGGGCTGATCAATGGGCCGATGATGTTCTGCAAGACCTCGAGAGGTCGCTCGCGTGCGACGATCTCGACCGGTACAGGCTCACGCCGAGGCTTGTCAGCCGCCGCCGGCGGCGACACGTCCTGCTTGTCGATCTCCTGACCGACACGTTCTATCACACCACTTAGCCTGGCAATGATGCCGCCACCAACGCCTGTCTCCTTGAGCGAACGGACCTTGGTCAGAATATTAGACTGGTAAGCTGAAATGTTCTGGGCAAGCTCGCTCACCTGCGTCGCCACAATGAAGCTGAACAGGCCCAAAGCCGCGAACGCGCCAATAACGCTCAGAAGCACTGCCGGCAACCGAGGCAGGCCGGCGCGTTTCAGCCCGGAAACAACCGGCGCCAGCGCAAAGGTCAAAAGCAGCGCGATGGCAATGGGGAGGAACACCTCACGACCGAAATACAGCGCAGCTACCGTCGCAACGACAGTTGCCACCGTGGGCAGAGCCGTGCGCGGATGGGCAGTCCCGGCCGCCAGAATGCGTCCTAGCCCTCGCTCGGACGATAGGATGTCGTTTCGACGATTGGCAGCCACCTGATTTCCCCCGTTGCCTCACGATAATTAGACCCATTCGACGGTCGGGCAATGTTAGCAGGGTCGAATACATGCGTTTTGCGGCATGCAGGCTCCAGATTGTAGGCTCCCGCTCTCTCAACCGTGAAGGCTACCCGGGAACTTCCAGACTGTGAACGTGTTTGCGTCCCACACTCGCACCGGATCTCCAACATGCTCAAAGAGAGGTCCCGACCCGGCCCTATTATTGACGAGCGGCATCCCTTCCGCGCTCGGCGTGTCATTGCCGCACCGAAATGAATCGGTCATTGACCACGGTTGATATGCCTCTGCCCACCTCTTGAGGTGCCGAGCCTAACCTTTAGTATCGGGCTTTGTCATTTTCTTGGAGACTTGATGGGCGACGAGACGACAAGCACTCTGTTCGGCCGCGCCGGGCATTGGGCGATTGCTTTGACGCAACGGAAAAGCGTCACAGGAACCGACGATGAAGCGTCGTTCGGGGTGTGGTTTGCCGACGCACTTCGCGCGGCGACCGTGTTTCGAGGCGCAAAAATCTGGACAATCGAGGTCGAGCCCGGGGACGATCGCCACTGCGTGGCAATGTTGGTCAGGGGCGCGGGGCGCGGCACCATCCTCTTGACGGGGCACTACGACACGGTCTCGACACGTGACTATGGTGAACTGGAAGATCTCGCGACCGAACCGGAACAGCTCACACGTGCCCTCGCCAAGAGCCTGAGCAAGGTTGAAACATCTGCCGCTCGACTTGCCAGAACGGATTTTGCCTCAGGAGAATTCCTCGCTGGCCGTGGCTTGCTCGACATGAAGGCCGGCCTCGCGGCGGGATTGGCCGTGTGCGCCGAGTTCGCCGAAAGTGCCGGACCGCTGGGCAATCTGCTCTTCGTCGCTGTGCCCGATGAGGAGAACAATTCGGCCGGGGCACGCAAGGCGGTCCAGATGTTGCCCGCGATAGAGCGAGACCACGATCTGAAGATTGTGGCCGCCATCAATCTCGACGCCATCGCCGATGACGGCGATGGCAGCAAGGGTCGCGTCATCGCAATGGGAACTGTCGGCAAATTGCTGCCGACCGTGTTTGTAGCCGGCGTTCCCGCCCATAGCGGTTTCCCGTTGAACGGGCTCAATGCAGCAACCGTTGCTGCCGCGATAGCGGCTCGCGTTGAATGGTCACCGGACCTTACCGACGATTCCCAGTCGCAGTCGGGAACACCGCCAAGCCTTCTCAGCATCCGCGACGGCAAAGTCGGCTATGACGTGACAACACCCGCAACTGCGTTTGCCACGTTCAACGTGCTGAGCTATCGCCGAGCCCCGTCTGACGTGCTCGATCGTTTCGACAGGCTCTGCCTGGATGCTGCCAGCGATTATCTAGATCAACTCGACCAACGTCGCGGTTCGAGGCACAGCGAACACACTGCCCATAAAATCCCTTTGTACCGCTATGAGGCCCTGATGCAATCTCTCGAAGCGGAGGCGGTGTTGAACCTTGACGCGGTCAGTCGTTCCGTCGCTGGGGGCGACCTCCCCTTGCCCGAACAGTGTCGGGTCGTCACCGAAGAGGCATGGAGGCTGAGCCGGCTGCCAGGTCCGGCTATCATCACGGGATTTGGCTCGATCCCATATCTGGCCACGAACCTTTCAGACGGCCCGAACGCGGCCAGACTCAAGGCAATCGTCTCCAGCTTAGCGGCTGAATCAAACGCCCGATATAGCAGTGTCGTCAGCTGCACGGAGTATTTCGCCGGCATTTCAGACATGAGCTTCTTTGGAGAAGTCGCCGCCTCCGGTCTCGACATCGTTGGCAACAACACGCCAATGTGGAAAGATGGCGTCCGGTGGCCCGAGGCGCATGGGCTTGCCAACATAGCCACCATCAACATTGGTCCATGGGGACGAGACTACCACACACCACTGGAGCGCTTGCACACGGGCTATGCCTTTAATGTCCTGCCGCAGTTGGTCGCTGACACATGCAGGGCGCTCCTTGGTTCGATAGACGATCCTTGATGGACCGAGCACGAGTGATCATCCAGCGCCCCATAATCGAGGAGCAGACCTACACCTCGCCGAACTCGGCCTCGTTCCTCAACGTCGCTCATAGTCAACGGGTGGCGTAAGCAGGACTTCGGTCTCCTTGCGGCCGAACTCCCTGCCTATCTGGAACGCCGCATAAATCGCCCCCAGGCGGATAAGGAATCTGAGCATGAGTTTCTCCTTCGACTGTAGAAACCGCATGGGCGCATGATTGTTCCAAGGTCCAATGATTGGTCCCGATGCGGCCAATGCAGGCGCCGTTCGTCGCAAGCGTTTTGCAATATACGACCATGCGCCCTCTAGGCCGCAGGAGAGCCCGTGAATGTGCTTATGAGATTCTCCTCGCGTGTGATTCCTGACTTGAACAACGTAACCAGGGTCGCTGCATGAGCTTCCCGTTCCTTTGCGGAGGCGCCATCCGGAAGGGTAGCTTCCAACACACGTTGGAGCATCTTTATGTCGATTGGCTTGAGGACCGCGACGCCCTTCGACTGCTGCTCGAATTTCATACTTCGTATCCTGGCTCAAATCACGTCCGGCAGGATAAATGCGGAGAAGGGCGGCTGGTTGCCTCGCCACAAAAAGATGATCTGCAGTTGGCTGTCAGTACCAACACAATGGTAGGGTGGTTGGCTCATCAGGTTGGGCGGCCAGAGCAATTCATGCCTTTAACATCTGTTCGAAAGTGCACTGCTTCGGGCTTTTGTCCGGACGCCATCGCAAAAGTTTGGTGCCATGCCGAAATCGATCGCCGGTAACCTGATCGAAGCGGACTTCCACGACGAGTTCCGGATGAACGGGCTCCCACTGTCCGCTCCTTTCCGTGCTCCACCGGCTCGGGCCGCCCGGCGCTTTGCCAGTAAAGCCAGGGGGCGATCGCAGCGCTTCGAGTTGAAGGGTCAACCTTGGCCGGTCTTCCCGGACGATCGTCGATGTAAATCCCACGTGATTGAGTTTGCCCTGCTTGTCGTAGAGCCCAAGCAGCAAGGAGCCGACCTCGCGGGAGTTCGCCAGATAGCGGAACCCGCCGACCACACAATCAGCGGTGCGCAGGCGCTTGACCTTGACCATGGCGCGCTCGCCCGGTCGATATTCGTCGTTGAGCGGCTTGGCGACAACGCCGTCCGTTGAACCATGACCGGATTCGCTGAGCCACTGCGTTGCGGTCGCCAAATTCTTAGTACAGCGCGATAGTTCAAGCCCGCTGTCCGCTTCTGCCTTCACAAAGGCTTCCAGCGCCGCGCGTCGCGCGGACAGCGGTTGATCCATCAAACTGGCATCGGCACTGGCCAGCATGTCAAAGAGGATCAACTTGGCTGGGGTCTCGGCGGACAGTTTCCGAATCCTGCTTTCCGCCGGGTGCAGTCGCATCTGCAGCGCGTCAAAAGAAGGCGCGCCATCGATATCGATGACGATCTCTCCATCGACCACAAAAGCCTGCGCTCTCAAGTCACGCACCATCGCGACGACTTCGGGAAAATATCGGCCAAACTCCCCGGCGTTGAGTCGCGCGTTGCGTGATCAGCCGGGGCAGTTTCATGACCAAGGGCGAGCTTTCCATTTATCGGGCCAAAAGGGATTTCACGAAGACCAAGGAACCGAGCGGCGAGACGTTGATCGCGAAATCGGACCGGCTTCGGTTTGTGATCCAGAAACATGATGCCACCCGCCTGCACTATGATCTGCGTCTGGAGCTCGGCGGCGTGTTCAAATCGTGGGCCGTGACCAAAGGCCCATCGCTGGATCCTCAAGACAAGCGTCTGGCGGTCGAGGTCGAGGACCATCCGCTGGACTATGGAGACTTCGAAGGCACGATGCCCAAGGGCCAGTATGGTGGCGGTACCGTCCAGCTCTGGGATCGCGGCTATTGGGAGCCGGAAGGCGCCATGTCACCCGAACAGGCTCTGGAAAAAGGCGATCTGAAGTTCACGCTCGCCGGCAGGCGCCTGCACGGCAGCTTCGTCTTGGTGCGGATGAAGCATGACCGTAATGGTGGGAAGCGGACCAATTGGTTGCTGATCAAACATCGCGATAAATACGCGACAGATGGAGACGGCGACGCGGTGCTGGCGCAGGACCGATCCGTCGCCTCCGGACGCAGCATGGAAAAGATTGCCGCAGGCAAGGGCGCCGGACCAAAGCCGTTCATGTTGCGAGGCTCCTCGGTCGCCGATGCAGATGCCGTGTGGGACAGCAATCGCGGCCATGCTGCCGACGAGCGTGCCGCCAAAGCGTCAACGCCGTCTCCACGGCCAAAGAGAGCCGCTCGTGCATCAGCAGCGACGATGCCGGACTTCATCGCCCCGCAACTCTGCGCGACGCTTTCCCGGCCGCCGGCAAGCACGAATTGGGTGCACGAAATCAAGTTCGATGGCTATCGCATCCAGATGCGTGTCGAAGATGGCGCCGTCACGCTGAGGACTCGGAAGGGCCTGGACTGGACGGAGAAATTCGGCGCCATCGCAAAGGAGGCCGCCAGCGTTCCCGATGCCATCATCGACGGTGAGATCGTAGCGCTTGGCGAAAACGGTGCCCCCGACTTTGCCGCGATGCAAGCCGCGCTGTCGGAGCGCCGGACAAAGGATTTAATCTTCTTTGCCTTTGATCTGCTCTTTGCAAACGGCGTCGATCTGCGAAAGCTACCTCTCATTGAGCGCAAGCAACGCCTGAGCGATATGCTGGGCGAGGTCGGTCACGGGACTGAAAATCTCATCCGCTATGTCGAGCACTTCACCAATAGCGGCGACGCCGTGCTGCAGTCCGCCTGTCGACTTGAGCTGGAGGGAATCATCTCGAAAAAGGCAGATGCAACCTATGTGTCGGGAAGGACTGACACTTGGGCAAAATCGAAATGCCGTGCCGGGCATGAGGTTGTTATCGGCGGCTGGTCGACCACCAATGGCAAGTTTCGCTCGCTGCTGGTCGGCGTCAATCGGGGCGAGCATTTCGCCTATGTCGGCCGTGTGGGGACCGGCTACAGCGAGGCGAAGGTCAAGCTGCTGCTGCCGAAGCTGAAGGAGATGAAGGTCGCGAAGTCGCCGTTCACCGGCGATGGCGCACCAAAGAAGGATGCGACGGTTTTCTGGACGAAGCCGGAACTGGTTGCGGAAATCGAGTTCGCTGGCTGGACCGGCGGCGGCAACATCAGACAGGCAGCCTTCAAGGGCCTGCGCGAAGACAAGCCGGCGAAAGAAGTTGAGACCGAGCGCCCGGCTGATCCTCAGGAGACCCAGCTTGCCGACCCTGCAAAGGTGACTGGCAGGGGAAAAAGCCCAGTCGTTATGGGAGTCATCATTTCCAAACCTGAAAAGCCGCTCTGGCCAACTGCGGGCGACGGCAAGCCTGTCACTAAGCTCGATCTTGCCGAATACTTCGAGGCGGTT
This sequence comes from Hyphomicrobiales bacterium, assembly GCA_900472295.1. Lineage (GTDB taxonomy): Bacteria > Pseudomonadota > Alphaproteobacteria > Rhizobiales > Rhizobiaceae > Mesorhizobium. Next base: position 195,072 of record UCIA01000004.1, read on the forward strand.
GGCCCTTGGATGATCAAACATCTTAAAGGCCGCCCATGTTCGCTCGTACGCGCTCCAGATGGCTATGCCGGCGAGCAGTTCTTTCAGCGCCACGCCATGCCAGGCACATCCAATCTGCTTGAACTGGTGAAGGTCTTCGGCGACCACAAGCCATATCTGCAGATCGACCGCGTTGAGGGTTTAGCTGCGATCGCCCAGATAGGCGGCCTCGAGTTACATCCCTGGAATTGCCAGCCGGGCAATCCCGAAATACCCGGCCGACTTGTCTTCGACCTCGACCCTGGTCCGGAAGTGTCCTTTGCCGCGGTGGTTGCTGCGGCCAAGGAAATGCGCGATCGCCTCGAAGACCTGGGCCTGGTGAGTTTTTGCAAGACCACAGGCGGCAAAGGCTTGCATGTCGTCACGCCTCTGGCCGGCCAGCGCAGCAAGACCACATGGCCCGAGGCCAAGGCTTTTGCCAAGGCTGTCTGCATGCAGATGGCGGCAGAGCGCCCCGATCTCTACCTCGTCAACATGGCAAAGAAGCTACGCACATCGCGGATCTTTCTCGATTACCTTAGAAACGATCGCATGGCGACGGCCGTTGCCCCTCTTTCTCCCCGCGCCAGGGAAGGCGCGACCGTGTCCATGCCGCTGACATGGGGACAGGTGAAGGCGGATCTTGATCCGAAAAAATACACGGTCCGTACCGTGCCGGGTCTTCTGAAGAAGACAGTCGCCTGGGCTGACTATGACGATGGCGAACGGTCGATCGCCACAGCCATCAAACGGCTTGGATCTGCAAAGCTCGCCGCATGACAGCGAAGAGAGCAAAATCTTCCTTTGGCCTTCCGTTGGACACTGAGCCCATGGAGGCTAAGTCGGCGGATGCGCTGCCTGATGACAACGGCCAATGGCAATACGAACCCAAGTGGGACGGCTTTCGCTGCCTGGCGTTCAAAGCCGGCGACGAGGTGGCACCTGTGCTTGAACCTCGTCGCTAGGGCTTGATGACAACTTTGATGGAGCCGCATTTGTTGTCACGGAACGTCTTGTCGGCCTCCGGCCCCGGCTTGTGACATTTGCCACTTCGACTTGGCGTCCGCACCGACGATCGCGGCCTGCCACCCACGGATTGTCAGGGCCCCCGGTGTTAAGCCGAGGGCTCTGTGGCAACCACCGTCGCTACTTAGTCGAGTTGATCGATGTAACCGCAAGGTTCGTCAGCTTGTTGTTGGTAGCCTTCTCCTCGTCAAGGATCTCGCTGAGCAGCTTGTGTGCCTCATCGTGTCCGAGTTCCTTTGCCCATTCCCGCAGAGACCCGTAACGGGAAATTTCGTAATGCTCGACTGCTTGACAGGCCGCCAGCAGGCCTGCATCGAGGGCCGTCCCTGACGCTTCTTCCATGAGTCCGTCGGCTTCCTTGATGAGCCCCTCAATGGCGTCGCACTTCTCGCCGGAGGCCTTCTTGCCGATCGACTTGAACACCTGCTCCAGCTTCTTGATTTGCCCTTTTGTCTCTGCGAGGTGATCCTCGGCCGCTTTCTTCAGCTTGGCGTCTTTCGCGGCCGCAGCCACTTTGGGCAGGGCCTTGGTAATCGCGTTCTCGGCGTAATACATGTCTTGGAGGGTATGTTCGAAAATATCGGCTAGCGTTTTCATCGTGATGCTCCATTTGCCCGGATTGGCTTCGGGAGAAAGTTAGGGCGAAGCGAATGGTTCCTTCAGCTAGCAGCTGAAGCCGAGTGACCGAGATATCCGGTATCAGCGGGAAATACTGGAACACCCTATGTCCCGGAACTTTATCGGCGTTTGGCACGTTTTGCCGCTGAACCAATTGCGGTTCCAGGAAAAGGGGAAAAATATGGAAAATCCAGGCGTGGGTTGGATAGCAGCGATCGTCATCGGCGGTATCGCCGGATGGCTCGCCGAGATGTTCATGAAAAGCAACATGGGCGTGCTTATGAACATCATTTTGGGCATCGTCGGCGCAATCGTCGCCAACGTCCTTCTCGGGCTGCTGGGCGTATCGTTGCCCGGCTGGCTCGGCTATCTTGTTGCCGGCTTCATCGGTGCGTGTATTTTGATTGCCGTGGCGCGAATGGTTAAGCGCTGAGCCACTATCGACCTTCACATCGTTGAATTTGGCTGAGGCGCGTGATCCTGGACCCAAGGATCACACGCCTTCTTTCACAGCGGAAAATTAGCCATTATCGCAGGTCGCGTCGCCGGACCCTGTCGGCCTTACTTGAGGAGGTACCGGCGAAGCAGTCTGATGTTGCGATTGTTCGCCTTAAAATACACGTCGAAGATCGAGCCGAGAATTGGGACGCTTCCTACCACTGTATCAAGCAGCACATTACCGAGCATGCGGGCGACCAGGCCATTTCCAGCACCGCAGTTTCGGGCTCGCAGGACGATGTAAGCCGAGACAATGCCCGTCGCGGCATCTCCGAGTACGGGCACGAGGCCGACGAGGGCATCAAGTCCAAAACGTATTGATGTACCCGGAATGCGCCAGCGGGAATCGAGCAGCGCAGCCAACAGATCCAATTCGGCTATCACGTTCGCGGTCTCAGCGCCGTGATCACCGAGCCCGCTAATCCGAGGACGCGGGCCTATGCGATCTAGGATGGCTCCCCGTTGGATAGCCGTCACCCTAGACATCGCTTTGGCCGCCCGAATTCGCATGCGTCCCGCGCGGTGGCACATCGTCGAGCAAGGTAGTTTCATCGGAGCTTTTCGTCGGCTCAGACGGCATTTTACCGCTTGGCGTCATCTGACTTACTGCCTCAGGCAAATCTCGCGTTATCCTGCTTATGAGTTCCTCGCGCGAAAGGCCTGTTTGCATCGAGAGGGAAGTCAGGGTGTCATCGTCTATGGCCGCTTCCACCTCGCTTGGCTGGATCGGCTCGTTCGGCCCGGTGCCTACCCATGAATCGACCTTCGATCCGGCGCCGGCCCCTCTAAATCGGTCGAGAATATCGCCAAGAGCGGTTCCCGAAACGCCTTTTGAGAGCTGATCCAGAATCCCGCCTTGCGGATCGTTTGCGCTACGATCACCCGCTCCGCGGATCATGTTACCGATCTTGTCGCGATTCTGGTATGCCAGGACGCCGAGCATCGCGATCGCCAATTTTCCCAGATTTGCCATTGGTACCTCCACTGTTCAAAGGACAAGGGCTCAACATCACAAAAGTTCCGACGCGACGATCTAATCGAATAAGGGGTTTGCGTATCGACACAGACAAGGCGGTGCCCAAGCGGCTTGTTGTCGTTGGCCTGCCGGGCCGCTTCGGCCTCGGCGACGTCAATCGTGCAAGGCTCGTTGCCTGCCTGATCGCGCATGCGTACCAACCGACCGGTCAGATCGTCGTCGCCGGGTTGCAGATCGACCAGCAGGTCGATCGCTCAACGGGATCGCTTCGGCGCGAGCGGCCTCAAAGCTTGGCATCTCGGCAAGAGGAACCTTGGCGAGCCTGGTCCCCATCGCGATATTCGAACGTGTAGCGCAGAAAGTAGCGGTTGGCGCCGCCGGCGGAGCGCTGCTCGTTGCTGTCATCGGCCAGTCGACCACGCCGCAGCGTCGCGGCGAGCAGTTGTGCCGCTATCAGGATCGCCGTGGACGGATCTACACTGCGCCATGCGACGATCGCTACTACAACAACGATTATTGAACCTGAGGTCCGAAGGGCAGGCGTCCGCGCCCTCCCCTTCGACCGCCCTGTGCCTTTTCGCAAAAGGTTGAGTCTAGAGCCTGAGGGCTTTGATTTCGCTACAGCTATTGCAACAGCTGCTGGATGGTGGCGGCCACTTTTTCCGGCGAATATGGCTTTGGCAGAAAAACGCCGCCGGCGGGCAGCACGTTGCGGTCTGGCTGGTGCTTGCCTGAGGTAATTATGATCTTGACCGGCGGCCAACGATCTTGGACGGCGACAGAAAGCTTAAGACCATCCATCGAGCCAGGCATGTCGATGTCGGTGAACAGCAGTGAGATTTCGGGATGAGTCTCCAGCAGACGGATGGCTTGGTCAGAACTGCTGGCCTCGAGCACAGCGAAACCTGCCACGCGCAGGTCATCGGCGATGGCAAACAGCAGGAAGGCCTCGTCTTCGACGACCAGCACGGTTGCAGGATTGTCGATCATGGACATGGCAAATATCTAGTCGCTAACGGGCGTTTGACAACTGCGGCGGTGGAGCGGTCAGTATGCATTCGACGCCGCCTAGGTGATAGTTTAGTTGAACGGCCCCGCCGAAATCAGCGCCCAACACCCGTTCGATCAGGAAGCGGCCAAAACCCTTTCGGGTAGGCGGGGTAACCGCCGGACCGCCACTCTCGCGCCACAGCCAGAGCAGTTGCGTTTCGCCACTTTCGGGCTTCTGCAACGACCACTCGATGGTCACCCTTCCCTCGGGCGTTGAAAGCGCGCCGTATTTCAGCGCATTGGTTCCAAGTTCATTGACCGCAAGCGCGAGCGTCAGTGCCATCTTGGGGTTGATGGGAATGGCCGGCCCCGAGACGGAAATCTGCTCGGTTCGGAATGCTGCAATGGTGTTGCCAACTACCTCGCGGATAGAGGCACTGGTCCAGCGGGTCCTGTTCAAGATGTCGTGTGCGTTCGCCAACGCCCTCAGCCGCTCGTTGAAGGTGGCGCTTGCTGTCTGGATGTCGGTGTTGCGTAATGTTTGCGAGGCGATCGCGGAGACCATCGCAAGAATGTTCTTGATCCGATGCTCAAGTTCGTGGGTCAGCAGCTCCTGGCGCGCCTGCGCCTCTCTTCGGTCCGTAATGTCCTGCATGACGCCGAACATCTTGGTCGGCTTGCCGGTCTCGTCACGCACAAAGTCGATATGGCGCGAGAGCCAGCGCAATGCTCCGGTGTCCGGGCGACGGATGCGATATTCGACGTTTGGTACCGCTGAACCCTGCTTGCGAGTCTCCTCATTGGAACGGATATCCTTGTCCTCGGGCACGACGATGCTTTCGAGGACGCTGATGTGCACACTGTCGCGCTGACTCAATCCCCAGAGGTCCCAGAAACCTTCGGACCCGAATACATTGCCAGTCGCGATATCGAGTTCGAGCGCCGCGATGCCCGCGGCATTTTGCGAAAGCTTCAAGCGGCGCTCGCTTTCGCGAAGCGCCTGCACCGCCTGCTTCTGGTCGTCTATATCGGTATTGGTACCGATCCAGCGAACGATGGCACCGGCGTCATCGCGGATCGGGACAGCACGAGCAATGTACCAGCGATAGGTGCCGTCCTCGCTCCGCAGCCGGAATTCGGTTTCGTAAAAGACTCCGGTCGACAGTGCGTCGCTCCACCTTTGGGCGGCATTGGGGGTGTCATCGGGGTGCACTATCCGCGCCCACCCCTGTCCGTCCAGCTCGCCTGGCGCGGCGCCGGAGTATTCATAGACGCGGGGGTTAAACCAATCGAGCATTCCATCGGGCGAAGCCGTCCAGACATGGTTCGGCATCGCTTCGGCCAAGGTGCGAAACTGCACTTCGCTCTGGCGCAGCGCCTGCTCGGCGATCAGGCGGTCCGTGACGTCGATACCCTGAACGAAGATTCCAATCGTCTCCCCCGCCGGGCTGCGCATCGGCTGGTAGACGAGGTCGATGATGCGGTCTTCTTTGGGTGCATCCAGTGAGCGCTGCAACTCGGCTTTCAGAGAATGGCCGACAAAGGCTTCGCCGCTTGTAAAGACCTGATCGAGGAGCTCATAAAAGCCTTGACCGGCGATTTCGGGCAAAGCCTCGCGCACCGGCTTGCCGATCACGTTGCGGTGGCCAACCAGTTGCATGTAGGCCGCATTGGTTACTTCAAAGACGTGGTCTGGACCTGAAAGCACCGACATGAAGCCGGGCGCCTGCTCGAACATCTGGCGCTGGCGATCGTGTTCGCTTTTTTGCCAACGCTCGGCTGCCACCTTTGCCGTGGTCTCGATCACGATGGCGATGACGCCCGCGGGCTCGCCGCTTTCATCGAGAACAGGCGAGTAGTCCAGGTTCAGCCAAACCTGTTCAGGTTTTCCCGAACGGTTCAGTGTCAGTTCCTGATCACGGTAGGCAAGTGTGCCACCGGCAAGGCAGGCCTTCATGACATGATCGTTGAAATCGGCCACCTCGGGCCAGCCTTCCCTGACCTTCGAGCCAAGGAGATGGGGATGACGCCCGCCGGCAAAGATGGCATAGGCATCGTTATAGATCATGACGCCATCGGTCCCCCACAGCGTGACGATCGGCACTTGCGACCGAAGAATTAGCGAGATCGATGTTTTTAGGCTCTGCGGCCAAGTGGCGATTGGACCGAGTGACGTGGAGGCCCAGTCAAATCCAGCCACCAAACAGCCAAGTTCGCCACCGCCAGCGAGGAACGCAAAATGATCGGTTTTGGTGGGAACCATGTCGGTTGCTAGCATGCTGTCCGGGTCCGTGGGTGCGGCGATGAAACGCATTAGTATCAGACAAGATGCAATGAATCCGCCTTATCTTAGAAGATGCGAAAATGTCTACACCCCGGGATCGCCACCCGATGCAGCGGATTTGGTATCCAAAGGACGCTAAGCAAATTGTCAGAGTGCTCAATCCAAGTTGAACGTGAGGAAGTCGCTTGATGCGTCAGTTGGCTTGGTGCTGACAGAAAAGCAAGCGGCCACAATATTTTCCCGCTGGGGGTCACCCGCCCCCCCAAGTGCCCGAGCGCCAGCAACTTGTGTTAGACCTTCGGCGTGTCTGTCTTTTTCGCGAAACGTGCGCATCGCAGTTCGCGAGACCAATGCTTGACGGCACCATCAAAGCGGTCTCCGCCGTGGTCGGCCAAGTTTACGACGGAGTTTACGTCCTGCCGCTCATGTTACCTTTGAGGGCGTCGAAGGCGACGTCAACAACCAGACAGCGGCGCAGAGCCTACGTTTCTGGACAGCGAGTGCGTGCGACCTGACGTTCTGAGATCGCGTTCGATAGCCCAGGCGACTGGACAGGCGCACCGCGTGACCAGTCGACTTGTTTCGCTCCCTAGGCGGAACATCTGCCTATCTGGCTTGTTACGGCATCATCAAAGCGTCGCGCTCAACCTCCAAGCATTTGTGTGAACATGTTTCAAATTGCCATCGTTGGGTCCGGCCCGACTGCCGTCTATACGTTACGAGCCCTTATCGATGGCTCGTCTCCTCTCGACATCACCGTCTTCGAACGCACCGGAACAGCTGGCGTTGGAATGCCCTATCGACAGGGAACTAACGGTGGCGCGTTGTTGGCAAACATTGCCAGTGTTGAACTGCCGCCAGTAATGGAATCGCTTGAGGCCTGGCTTCGCTCTCGAAGCGAACTCGGCGTCGAAAGCATGGGTGTCGATATAGAGACATTCGACGACCGGACCTTTTTGCCACGTGTCGTCCTCGGTACATATTTTCGCGATCAGTTCGTGCGAGTGGTCGAACTTGGGACGGCCCGCGGACATAAGATCAAGGTGCTTACCCAACACAATGTGACCGACATTCAGACCGTCGATGATCGTATCAGTGTTGCTACGGAAATCGCCGGTGGCCTCAAGACGTACGAGTCATTTGACCGCGTGGTAATTGCAACCGGTCACGAGGTTGCGGACTCTGCAGGCAAAAGCGACTCCTACTTTTCAAGTCCCTATCCCACTTGGCTCCTTCAACGTATTGAAGCTTCGCGCGTGGCGATTTTGGGAACTTCTCTCAGCGGCATTGATGCGGCTGTCAGCGTTGCGCAGCAGCATGGGGAGTTCGAAGGAGAGGCACCTGCCCTGTCCTACAAATTGCGACCGGAAAGCCAGGGCTTACAGCTGGCAATGATGTCGCGGAACGGCCTGCTACCAGAGGCCGACTTTTATTGTCCAATCCCGTACGAACCGTTGGATATATTCACTGCTGATGCGATAGAGAGCGAAGTCCAAGCTGGCGCAGAGGGTTTGCTTGATCGGCTGTTTAACCTATTCCGGCTGCAGATCACGGCATGCGATCCCGACTATGCTCGCACCATCGATCTGATCGAGAGGACCGCTGATACATATCCTGAGTCGTATTTTGCTTCGCGGTTGGGAAGCAATCCAATTGAGTGTGCACGGTCCAACCTTGCAGCCACTGACGCTGATCGCAAGAGCAACCACACTGTCCCATGGAAGTATGCAGTTCTGCGAATGCACGAGGTGTTCGAGCATGCCGTCAGACATTTCGGTAGGCTTGATAGGGATCGCTTCCACAACGGTATGCGGAAGGTGTTCATCGATAACTATGCAGCAATCCCTCCAGAGTCCGTGCGCAGGCTTATCGCTCTGCATGACGCTGGAGTTTTAAGCCTCGTCGCACTGGGCTCCGACTACGAAGTGCGTAGTGACGAGATTCACAGGGTGGTTGCTGACGGCAGGAATTACACATTCGATGTCCTTATCGAAGCGACCGGTGAGGCAGCCGGTTCGATCGACGAGATGCCGTTTCCTGGCGTGAAGGAAGCATTTGCCACACAGCTTAAAAAGCGAAATAAGAGGTTCGACCCTGAGGCTCTGCCGAAACACGGCGGCGTATATCTTGCAGCGCTGCCTTATCTTCTTTTTGAACGCCCATTCGTGCAGGGCCTGGTCTCATGTCATGAAATAGGAACAGTTATCGCCGCCGAGATCAGGAACGATGTCGAGGCTTCGGGGAACCAGCGGAACGTCGTAGATATCAGGATCGATGAACTCGCGATTGCATAAGATCATCAGCCGTTTAGGCGGTGAAGCAGTTGAGGTTGCCCCGGCATGAACGCTCGTCCAATCACTCCACATGGCGTCCGGCAGATACTAGAAGCCGCTTTATTTTCCGCGCATGCTCACAAGGACCAGATGCGCGGAGATATGGGAGATACCTACATCGTTCATCTTTCGGAGGTTGCTGCGATGTGCGCAAGCATCCAGCCGCTGGATCCAGTTCTCGTTACCGCTGCATGGCTACACGATGCCCTCGAATATACTGACACCGATGAACGCGCCTTACGCGATAAATTCGGCAAGGCAGTGGCTGATCTCGTCGCAGATGTGAGCGATCCACCGGGGCTCAAAGGAAAACCGCGTCGCCGGCGACAGGTTGACCATACCTCCGAGGCCGGCATTCGAACCAAGAGGCTCATGCTGGCGGACCTCAAACGTTGAGGAGATTCTGAACGCGCCCGATGATCGTTTCAGGGCAAAGAGCGGAGCTAGATATTTGAAATGGTCGCGACGCGTTGTCGATGTTTGTCGTGGCGCCGCCCCTAAGCTGGAAGCCCGTTTTGACCAGTCCGCGAAGCTTCTCCAGGCGCGCATCGATCACAGTATGAATCGATGCTAGGTAATGTTTATCCCCACAAAGAATTGACCCTGCATCTCCTCCGCGAAGAGGATCTGCAGGGCAAGAAGAGGATTCGCGGGACGTCAGATAACTCCAAGTAGAAGGTAAAACTTTAAATGCAGCATCCAAAGGCGGACCAGTGAGTTAATTGGCTCCGGCATTGGGTGCCGGTTCCTCGGTCGAGATTGCGTCGACTGTCCGACCCAGCGCTTCGACTGAGCCGTCCGCATGATCGATTGTAATTTTGATCGGCCCCTCATCAATGTCGCCGAATTGCGAAGCAAACGCGATCTCGGCTGCATCACGACCTACACCGATGCGAACCAGACCGTCCAGATTGGCCTGCCTCGTGCCGTCGAAGAGCCACCAGCGGCCACCCAGGTAGGCTTCGAACACGGCATGGAAGTCACGAGGTTCGAGGCCATAGGCGTAGCAGCTAACAAACCGAGCTGGGATGTTGAGAGCTCGACAGAATGATATGCCGAGATGGGCAAAGTCGCGGCACACGCCTGCACGGAGGATCAGGCTTTCGTCGGCAGTCGTTTGGGGAGTCGATGACCCCCGCTGATAGTCGATGTTTTCGTAAAGCCAGTTGCAGATCGCCGTGACCCGCTGATGACCGGGCTCGACCTTTCCGAACTCACGTTGGGCAAAAGCTGACAGGCGGTCTGAAGGGACAAAACGGGATGGCAGCAGGAATGGCATAATGTCCAGGGGCACCTGCGCTAGAGGCACTTCGCCTATCGTCCCAGGGTCCGCGCGAAACACCTCAAGGGTCACTTCCGCTGCATAGCGAACTTCCAAAGGACCAGGACTTGCTTCGATGCTGAAGTACCTGTTGCGTATGTCCGGCACCTCATAAATGCGCCGCGATACATCGGGCGAAATGGTCAGGGATTCGACCACGTCATGATGTCGCAACAACTTGGCGACTTCGAGATTGAAGATGAATACCGTCGGCGAGCGAACCTCGTAGCAGAGCTGGCAACCGAGTTTGTATCGGACCGTCAATGCATGTCCTCCAGAGTCGATAGGCGGTTTCCTGGCAAGATTTGGACCTGGACCGGCAGGCCGATCATTGAGCGGTAAAGAACGTCAGTAGGACTTTGCCTTTATCTCCCAGCAGGCAAACGAAGCGATCGGGAGTGCCAGTCTTGCCGTTGCGAGCAATGTAGGCCTCCCCGAGGACGACCGTCTTGATCGCCACATCCTCCACCCTGGTATCCGCCTTGCTTACCGCCACGCTTTCCATGTCGATGACAAGGTCACTTATGTCCTTTGATTTCTCCTGAAGGGCCAACAGACCAGTAGATTTGCAGGCTGCAACCGTCGGGTCGTTCGACGCCTGCGCCAGGGAGCCACCCGTCAGCAATCCAACGATAAGAAATGCCAAGGCGAACTTTTGAGGAAGCATTCTGGATCTCCATAGGATGAGCCGCATGGCTGGGGCTGAAATCGATTTTAAAGCTTTTAGCACCGCTTTGACCCTGAGCTGCTTCTCATGGCGTGCCCCCCGGTCGATGTGCGCAGGAATAATCTACCGAGGGGCTATTGGTTCCCCGCTGCTTAGAAGGGTCTGGAGGCGCTTTACGGTTCGGCAACTTTGGGACCGGCTCCTGATTGTCGGGTTTCGGTCGCGCTCGGCGGATAAGTCCCATCCGGCAACCGACCCCATCCCCGTCCTTGGCGCGCGAACCGCACCATTCTGATACCCGCAACTCCAGCAAATCTGCGTTAAAGCAAAATTGCACGGCGGCTTGCAGGTTGTGCGCAGCAGAGGCAATTCCCTTGCGATGTCGCCCTGCTTACGACAGGATTGCTGCAAGTGGAGGTTAGCCTATGACGCCAGATACCTTGCGACCCGACCAGTCGCCACTAGACACTCCGCCCGTGCAATACCTGAACTTGGACCCGTCGCTTTATGTCCGCGATGATATCTGGCAGCAGGAACGGGGCAGCATTTTCGCGCACACCTGGCAGTTCATGGGGCCTGTCGCCTCGGTCGCGACGTCCGGTCAATACCTTGCAATCGACATCGCCGGCACGCCGGTCTTCGCCATCCGGGGCCGGGACGGGATCTTGCGCGGATTCAAGAACGTCTGCCGCCACCGGGGGGCGAAACTTCTGGCCGATGGCGCAGGCAAATGTGGGCTGATCGTTTGTCCCTATCACAAATGGTCCTTCGCCGACACGGGACGGCTGGTTCAGGCTCCATGGTATGGCAAGGATCCCTCGATCATCGCCGAAGACTGGCCGCTGGAGACGGTGCAGTTGTCCGAATGGCGCGGGCTGCTCTTCGCGGCACTCGACCCGAAGGAAAGTCTTCTGGATCAACTTGGCTCTTTGCCCGCCGAACTGGCGGACGAGCCGTTGGAGACCTATGTCGCCACCGATCAGGCCACCGTCAGCTTTGCGGCGAACTGGAAGATCTACACCGACAATTTCGTCGAAGGCTACCACATCCCTGGCACGCATCCCTCGTTCTATGCTGCCATCGACTTCGAAGCTTTCCAGACCACCGCCCATCCCGGTTATGTCCGGATGACCGCACCGCCGAAAGACGGTCTGTTCTATCGCGGCAAATGGCTTTGGATGTGGCCGAACTGGACGCTGTCGCTTTTCGATGGCGGCATGAACGTTAGCCGGATCAATCCGACCTCACCGCATCACACAGACCAGCATTACCATTTCTTCTTTGCCGATATCGCTGCTGAAGCATCCGAGAGCAGGGCGAAATCTGTGCAAGGCACCCTGGCCGTCGTACGCGAGGACTACACCATCTGCGCCGATACGCATCGCAACTACGCCGCAGGAGCCTATAGCTCCGGCCCGCTTTCGGGGCGGCATGAGCGGGGAGTGCAATATTTCCAGGAACGGGTCGCTGCGGCACTGGGGCTGTGAGCGCCCAGGCGTCCTTGTCCGCCGGATAGTGCTCCGGCTCGGCGCCGGCACGAGAGCCTCCGGCAAGTCGAGGGTATAGGGCGGGCATGGTAAGACGAGTTGCGACGGTCGCGGCGATCGAGCTCGCTCAATGCGCAGAGCAGATCGGCGAACGCGGCTTGGTGCTAGCTGCTTTGAAAGCAACTTGAGCGATTCCGGTCGCTCAGCTGGTTTGCCTCAGCCGCTCGGGGGGGGGTGATCTTTCTTTGCACAGACTGTCGTGATCGCGATATCTTGTGCTCTGATAATTGCCTCTGCACTTAAGAAGGAAAGAATTTTTCGCAAAGAAGAAGGCGCCGGCTTTTGGGCCGGGAGCGGACTGGTAGGTATCGGAAGGATACCGCGAAGACCCGCCTCTCCGCTAACACCCATCGTAAGCGCGCCTTATCGGCATTGCCAGAAAGCGGTAAACTCGGCTTTCGCCTATTTGCCGTCTTCGTCTAGTTTGATCGCGTAACGCGCCAAGCTGGCTGCATCTCGATGCATGAACACTGTTACGCGACGTGGCTCTAGAAAACTGAGAAGTCGCCAATGAGTTCGTTGCGGGCAAACCAGGGGACCTGGCGCCCATCCGTGTCGTTTGATACCTTACGCTTGACGCCGAGATAGAGCTCGGATGCCTCAATAGCTCCATTGCCGTCTAGATCGTATATCTTGCGCTTCCGCGAGATAACGTCGGCAACGGCGTTGGTGAACACGCCGCCGCCGGCTTTGGCGGTCTCTTCGGATAATTGTCTTCCCTTGGATGCGGAAAACACGAGTAGGCCGGGCGGACCGTTCTGGAGAACGTCTTCGACGGCGCCGTCATTTGCAGCAAACATTGCCGTACCGGCTACCCCGGAATGGCAAGCGTCGAGGAAAACAAGCACACGTCCCTTCGCTTTTGAAAGTACGGCCGCGATCTTGCTCCACGCCAGACCCGTACCGCCGATGTCGTCTGAACGGGTCTCTGTCGTAGCGATGTAAAAGAGCCCGTCTGGACCTGTTAGCCCATGACCTGCGAAAGAAAATAGTATCGTATCGCCCGACTCCGACGAAGCGACCATTCGCTCGACGGCGTCCATGATACCAGTTGGCGTGGCCGCTGCATCTGAAAGATTGGTGCTTGAGCCTAGCCTCAGCGACACGTTGTTCTCGGCCGCCAATGCTGCCAACAAGGTGCGGGAATCCTTGTTGGCGTATCGGAGCGGCTTCAAATCCTTGGCCGTGTATCTGTCTATGCCGATCGTGAGGGCGTGAACGACCGGCTTCTGGTCCGGGGTGCCGGCGTCGCGACCCATCGGCAGGCTTGCTAGGCCGGCTTGGTCAAAAGCGACAACCGATACCCATCGACCGCCTGGGGTTCGCGCTACGTCGATCTGCTGTGTGGACTGCGATACGGCAATCGTGTCGGTCAGCAGTCCATCCTGGTAAATTCTGAGGTCGGACGCGCCTGTCGCCAGAATGCTCCCTTTGATCCGATCGCCGGCGACTTCGATGGTGCCCGAAAGCCGCGGCGGGAGACCGAGCGGCTTGCTGACGGGTTCGTACGTGCGCCCCAGCACCTGCTTGACTAGACCGTCCTTCCTAACGATCCGGCTGAACTGCTGGAAGGCATATTGCCCGCGCAAGCCCGGGAACCGGAGGTTCACATAATTTGCGCCCTCTGGCGAGGCCTCGAACTGCAGTGACGGCGCCCATGCGACCGTCTCGTCATCGACATAGCGGCCCTCAAGAACGCGGATACCTGCGGTCGCGTCATAAACGTAGAGAGAGCCGTCGCTGTTGAGCTGCGTCACGTGTTGGTTTTCGACGGAGTAGAACGCCTCCTTGAACAGATCGGCGCGGCCGAGGTTGAATTCCTTCCAAAGTGTCTTCCGCGTATCGATGTCAAACAACATCATGGCCGGCGCCTCGGTCGACCAGATCAGGAGAAAGCGATCGGCATAAAGACGTGACCTGATGTCGAACTTCCCGATGTTCCCACCACCCGCCGCTGTGGCCTCGTCCTCGTCAATGCGCAGGAACCCCTTGTCATAGCTGCTGTCGAAGAAATGGAGATTTGGGTAAGGGATTATGCCCGAACCCTCCGCGCAGCCATAGAAGGTAAGCCATATCGATCGCTTGCCGATCTTGTATTGGATGGCACTGTCGAATATGGCGAACGGCTTTTCCAGGCCGTTTGGCGCGGCCTGGTCACCGGGATTGCAATTGTAGGTGTCACGGGTAAGGGCAAAGGCTCCTTTTGCGCTCGGCACCGAAGCCATGATCTTCTTGGCAATGGCAGGCTTGGTGTCTCCAATTCCTTGGGAGGTGCCAACCTTGGGGTCGTGGTAGACGAACGCTGGTTCCCGATCTGGCGAGAAGACGAGCCCAAGGTCGGCAAGTCGGCTTGTTACAGCGTCTACTTTGGCCTTGGGCCTTTCGAGCGCGACAACGCCACGCGCTTGTCCAATTTCAACCGGCTGTAGCCCGGTTGTTTGAACCGGCAACTCCTGCGGCAGCTCCTTCGCTCGAAATACGTTGTCGATTTCCTCTTGCCGAAGCTCAGGCAGGCTGCCTGTGAAGAGGGGCAATTTCGTCGGCAGCGTGAATTTCAGGCCTCCGCGCAAGTTCCAATGGACAGGAAAATAGACTGGCGCAGCATTGGTCTGCTGAGCAATGAAGCGTTTGGTGGCGTCTGGATCTTCGGTCGGAATGATCGAAACGTCTCGCCGTCCGCTGAGCCGCTGGCCATATGTGCTGCCAGGCCCCCCATGAACCACATCGTTCTCGAGATCGAGCGCATAGAGTTCTTCGCGCCCCGGGCAGACGCGGCAGCCGATATCCGCTCCAGTGGCGGCGTCAGCTACGAGCAGACTATGGGCAAAGATACTCCCTACTCGCGATCCGCCCGCGACCAAGAAACTGTCGTTGTTTTCCCAACCGAGTGAAGAGGCGCCAGAAAGATCTCTGACCAGGCTTCCATCTACCGTATCAAGCACCTGGTAGCCGTTGTCGCGCAGGACGAAGGCGGCGAACCTGCCTGTCGGAGAGTAGTTGGGATCGGTACCTTCGAGGTCTGCCAAATATTCGCCGGTGGCAATGTCGACCAGACGAAAACGCCCGCTAAAAACTTCAAGCTTGGTGTCCCCTGCGGGTGATATGAGCACCCTCGAGGGCTTGTCGAAACTGAATGGATCCCGGACCTGGAAAATCGGAGTCGCGGAGGCAGCCACCTCGACTGCGACGACCTTTGCCTCGCTCGAATATTCCTCCTCGCATGACCTGATATATCCGACCACCCGCACAGACAGTTTGATAGTGCCTGCCGTCAGCGGGAGTACCTGAACCTTTCCTTTGGTGAAATCGCCGCTTCCGAAGAGTGCCGTCATCGCACGTGTGTGGCCAGCGTCGGTGCTGAGGCCGAATGGCGCGATGGCGCCGGGTGTAAGGGCATAGTAGCCCGGGGCCTCGAATCGTACGGGCTGATCAGTGGAGATCATCAGCCAGGCCGGCGGTATGCCTCCGAGCTTGTCGACACTCCAGTCGATATTGAGTTTGCTCCCCACCGCAACTGCAGTTTCAGCGAGCGTTGCTTGCAGAGAATGGGCGAGGAGATCGAGCTTCGCACGCTCGGAATCACACGATTTTCCCATGGGTTTAGCGGCCATGCGAATTCTTGAGACGAACGCCTGCGCCGTGTCGTCCTTGCGCCATGCGAGGTCGGCTTCCTGCGCGGCCGGCAGGCTGCTGAAGTAGGCCTCCCTCGCTTTAAGCACTTCCCGACCGGACTGCTTCAGCCCGGAGATGATGCCTTTGACCTCGGAACGCCCGATTTCCGCGCCGCCATTTGACTGCTTGATCTTGCAAAGCGATTTGGATGTGTCGAACGTATAGCCTTGGCATTGGTCCGACATTAGGCACTGAAGCTGGCAATTATCGACATCGAAATTCGAGAAAGGTGTGCCGTCAAAGCCATTGAATGCGAGCAAATCGGTGTTTTCGTAATGCAGAAAGCCCCGCTCGGCTATTCCCTTAGCAGTGCTGCGCACCATGGGCGTATTCCGCACACCAGACACGCTTTTTTCGAATGGCTGTAGAGCCTGCGCCGTCGAGTAAATATTGCAGGTGCCGCCACCGGTCGACATGTCCAAAGTGAATGCGATGCATGATGCGCTTGATGTGCAGAAGTCGACGCACTGGCCCTCGCTGAAGCCCAGGCCGCTCGTGATCGAAGAGCCGGCAATCGTCGATCTGTCGAATATGTCGAATGGACCTGTCGTTCGCGTCTTGCCTTCGAATTTGGGCAGTGGGCCAGCGTCGGAAACGCCCTGCCCACCAGGCTTAACTTTCCTGCGTCCTGACACTGCACCTGTAAATTGCTGCGGTGTCCCGGTTGAAGATTTTAGGAAGCATACGGACTTGGCCACGTTATGAGTGAAGGCGGCGCATTGATCGATTTCCACGCATGCGGCTTGGCACTGCTCGGCGCTACCCTTGCGCGACTCGAAGTCGCCGCCGGGAATGTCAGTGTCGACAAGTATTTCAAAACCCGGCGCTGCGCTTGGTGGCACAAAGGCAGCCGACGCAGCAGACAGTTTCCTTCCGGAGACGGCACCAGAAAACGCTTGAGGAACGCCAGCCACAGCCTTCAGGAAGCAGACGCCCTTGCCGATGTTGTGTGTAAAGGCCTCGCACTGGCTCGTCTGCGCGCAAGCAGCCGCACATTGGTCGGCGGTTGCATTTCGGAACGAGACGAAGTCGCCGCCAGGCATGTCTGTTTCCTGGAAAATCTCAAACCCGGAGCTGCGGTCATCTTGCGCGAATCCGATTGTCGGAAGGCTCGCGGCTAATATCGAGGCGACTGCCAGAGCAGTCAAAAAGCTCGCTGCCGATGCCCAAAGCCTCATGCCATGATGCCCCACTAGGCAACTGCACGATTGGCGTCGCCATGAGCGAGATTGAAACATCACCCACTTCACATGGCGAGCGGAATCTCGATGCGTTCTCTACCCCTTTGGGGTGATGCTGCGGGGTGGAATCGGCTATGTCTTTTTCTTTAGCGATGCCCCGGAGCAGTGCTCCCAACCTCATGCGCTTTATGGAAATCGTCCGCAATTAGCGGATCATAATCGACTATGGCACAACCCCGACCGGGCATCTCGACGTCCAGCAATTGACCGTCTCGCGAAAAGCGATATTGCTCGGGGCGTCTATCTCATTTGCGCCATAACCTGCCCCTGCCCTCTAGGAGTGTGGCTGCCTTGTCAGAAATGCGGCCGGAGGCCACATAAAAATGGCGCCAGAAACATTCCGAAGCCTGCTCAGCGGGCGTCGGTTTCTACTAGATCCAAGTGCGAACGGGACGCCCGGTGCTTGATCGCGCACCCACACTAATCACTTCGTGACCACCAGCACCGCCGCCGCCCCCCTACGACGCTGCACGCAAGCTTGGACGGGAACGTCGTCTGGTTGTGGGGCGGGTTGGTTCGACTGCCCCGCTTCCAACAGCAACAACGCCCTCACGCTCCCTTGCGCTCGTTACTTTGTGCAAACGCTCATAAGGCAACAGCTCCTTGACCCGCGTACCAAGCGCGGTAATTTCAGCTCGCATATCCTCGCATTCCTGCCTCTGGACAGCATGCTGCATCTGTTCGGAGGCGTGTTGCACGGAGAGCTGTGAGAGGTCCGCAGTTAGTCTTGAAACGGTCATCTTGTCGGCTTCGCTCTCTTTTATGAGAACGGAGTATCTTTCATCCGCAACCTGCTTTTCGGCCATGGTATCGCTCCATTGAGCGGTTAGCCTGGCGATCTCAACGGAAGCAACGCTTGCCTCGTTCGTCGCAACATCCAGTCGCGATTGAAGGCTCTGAATTTCAAAACGCAAGCCGCGCATCTCCGCAAGACTGCGTTCGCGTTCAGCTTCCCTGTCATCTTCCGTGATGCGTGCTGCTTCCGTCATTTCCGACAGTTTCACCTGCGCGATCTCAAGCGACTTCTGAAGTCGCGTTTCCTCTTTCTCGCTCTTGCCGAGCGCAGCCACCAGTTCAGAATGCCGCGCCGCATCGTTGGCATGGATCGTCGATAGCTCATCGAGCCTTCGCCTCGCCTCGGCTTCCCGCTTTTGCGCCTTGTCGAGGTCGATCGAAAGCCTGACGTGCTTCTCCCGCAAGGTATCGTTTTCGCGCGCGCGTCTATCGGCCTCGGCTGTTCTGGCCGAAAGGGCTTTGGCCGCCGCGCCGAACTCCGCCTCTCTCTGTGCGATCGTATTGGCCGCCTCTACCAGTTCCAGCCTTACGGCCGAGAGCGCACTGCGAAGAGCGTCCCGATCCTGGGCCAAACTTACCTCGCGCTGCTGCATGGCTCCAAACGCGCTGTCCTGTTCGCGCTGCTTTCTGATCGCATCGTGCAGCTGTTCTGAAAGGACCCTCCGTTCCGTCGCCAGCTTGGCATTTGCCGTTTCGAGTTCGTTGGTGCGAAAGAAGTCCGTTTGAAGGATGTGAAAAAATTCGCGTGTATAGTGGTGCGAAGTCGCAACCTCCAGCAGCCTGGCTTTTACATCCTCCAAATGCTTCTCAGCATCGTGGAAAAGTGTTTCAAAGGAACTCAAAGCAGCCAGCCGGCTCTGCGTATGCGAAGTCAGCTGGCGAGGGGTTTCATCGGCAGCGCCCTCAGATTGGAGAGCATCGGTCTCTATCGCGGGATTCTCTTTCGGGGCATTTTCGTCCTCTGGCGGGGATATATCGTCAAGGCTCAGGGAGTTGTTCAAAGCCTCGGCGAGCTCTGTGCGGAGTTCCTCGGCGGCCTTTTCCACTTTGTCGTAGCGTTTGATAAAGTTTGGCAAATTCATCACAAGTTCTCCCCGCACACCACCTTGAATTGATGGCTTTGTAAACACTATTACACTCGATATATCGCAGCGGATGCGCAAGCTCGAAAGAAGTCCAGATATCGTAAATTTATAAGCTTTATTCCTTTGGCTAACGCGGATAGGAAGCTCATCCAATAGGCCTACTTAGTGCCTTATTCGAAACGCTATCTGCGTTTGACATGAGGACAACTGTTTCGCTGTTCTCGCATCCCCACGACGGACCCTCGGTTGTTCGCTTCATCACAACGATGGAGGCGACATCACTTATGGAGAAATTTGAGCGCTGCGCAGTTGCGTGGGTATTTCCACCTCCGCCGAAACACGCCTAGTCCGGCATTTCCGCCAGGCGCCACCCTTTAACAAACGGCTGCGCATCACTCGGCTGTTGAAAGGTGAGTTCGCCACTAGACCACCGACCCTCCTAATTTGGATTGCCCGCAAGAAACAGGCGAGCTTTCTCCTGTGCCTCAGGGACGCGACCCGCAAGGGCAAGCGCGGGAACCAGGTGCTCTCTCGAACCCGTCCCGTAACCGTCGCCAGCGACGAAGGGGCCAAGAGCTGTTTCGTCACGTACTTGGATGAGCGCGGTGTGAAGCGCAGGTACGAGATTGTCGGTGGCGAGGGCGTTGCCATGCAGCGCACGGATCGAAAATTTCGCAACGGCGGGCACCGCTTGCATGTTCAGCACGGGCGAGATGTCCGGTAACAGTGAAGCTTGGGAGACTGATCTCTCAATGACTTCCGAGCACGCTTCCGACGAAATCGTCTTGACCGCTCTTGTGGAGCTACGCTTTGCGACCTGAAAAGCTCGCCCCTTCGCAAAGGAAGCCGCCCGCTGGCTTACTGGGCCGTCTTTCGCCGGGTCAGCCTGAGATAATTTCGTAGCTAAGGATCTGAGCGTCGCTTAGGGACGACTTCCGCCCAGGCGAGATGACGCCGGAGCCGAACAGGAGAACGGCTTCCCGGCGTACGAACACTTCATGGTCGGGTCCAGTCGACACAAATGTGCCCGACGAGCTTCGCTCAACAAGACCAGCCCTGCCGTTCGAAATGGTGAAGGTTGCGTGGTGTCTTGAGACCCAGGGCCGCAGGACGACAATGTTGCACTCAGGAGATCGGCCGATGGTCACGAATTCGTTGTTACGGCAAGACCGCAACTGATCTCCATAGCGGATGACCAGATTGATGTGCCTTGGCGGGGCGAACCGCCTATCGATAGTGGTGCCCCGGCTGGCGATTTGCGTAGTGAGGGCTCCATCGTCGCTTGCCAGGGTATAGACGTCGAAGGGCTCTCCTTTACCCTTGAATGGCATTTTGTCGAGGAGCCGCAAGGCACTGCGCCCCTCTGGGGAAAGGGCTTCGAAGAAGCTCTGGCTGACCAGCACCTCCCCCGGGTTGGCCGTGGTCGACAACCTTGCGGTGACATTGACCGCGTCGCCGAATACTTCGCCCCGCGTGCGAATAACCGCCCCGAAGTGCAATCCGATCCGGGTGGTCAGCGGCCCTTTCGTCAGCTGGCTGCTAATCTCACGGACGGCCCTCAGCGCCGCATCTGGCTTCTCGAAAAGGCTAAGCACGTCATCGCCCTTCGAGTGTATGAAATCTCCGCCGTGCCGGACGGCGATCTCGCGTATCGCGTCTAGGCAATCTGAGACCTGCTGCAGAGCGGCATCGTCGCCGATGCGCTCATAGAGCGGCGTGCTGCCCACCACATCGGCTAGGAGGACTGCGGCAAGAATCCTTTCCTGATCCATGATCCTAAAGCTCCGGCACTGGCTGATCTCAATAACTGAACTTGCCACCTGTCTTCGATGCTTGCGTGCGTCATAGTCGATCAGACAGCCAGCATCCACAGCGATGTCATCGCCAGCGTTGTTGCGGTAGCCCGACCTAGCAGGCTGGAGGATGCAGCGGACGAGATCACCCTGCTGAACTGCCGGGCAAGCAGGATGGCGCCGAAGAAAACCGCGCCGACCGCAGCGAATGTGACAAGCAGTATGACGGAAAGGTCCTGCGCGTTGCCGATGCCGCCTGGTGCCACGCTTGGCAACAGCAGCATATAGATCAGCACCGTCGAGGGGTTGCCCAGACATAGCCCAATACCTGCTCCCGCCGAAGCGACCCAACCTCCGTTGCGGAGTGGAATAGCATTGATCGTAGAACTGTCTTTCCAGATGCGCACTGAAAGCCAAAGCAGATAGGCGATGCCAGCATACTTCGCCAAGGCAAACCACTCCGGCCTGCTTTCGACCATGCTGCCCACTCCCAAGGTGATCGCGCAGATCACCAGCATATCCCCCATACAAAGGCCAGCCGCGAATGCTGTGGCACCTTTGACATCCTTGCCAAGCGAACGCGCGACCAGCACCGCGACGAGGGGTCCCGGTGCCGCGGTCAGCGCGGTCAGCGCCGCGAAATACGCAACCAATGCCATATAATCCATATCGCCCTCCCAAGCAGATGGCGCGATCGATGACGGCTCTCGCCACTTCGATAATGCGCCAGTCGAAACGCCCCACCCCCCCGACGACACGACCGGTTTCGACAGGAGCTATTTCCTCCAAAGCCGTACCTGGAGCCATCAGTCGATCGCCTGAATTTCAGCAGATGCTTATATTGAGCGTGAACGACCTGTATGTTGAATCGCTCACACCCACGCGGATATCGATGGTCGACCGCAGGCAGTCAGCGGATACTGGCTGGGTCGAGCAGGCCGCCAGGTAAGGCGCCAAAAGCAGCCGCTGGCTGTCGAATTGAACGCGGACTTCCGTGATCAGGCGGACGGGCCGATCCACCGAATGAATGGCGGCTTCTTGTCAGTGAGCCGCTCGATCGATTTCAGCAATGCCTCGCGCGCTCCCTAAGGCGCGCGGTGGCCGATCCCACGATGAACGACCGCCGAGCACCGCGCGGCGGGCCCGGCAGGCAAAAGAAAAGCCCGCTGTCAGTGGGACCCAACAGCGGGCCAAGCTGGTTTGGCGGGAGGGGACACTCTCGCCATCAGCATTTACAGCTTGCGCAGATGTCCATGAGGTTCGCCTTAATTAGAGAGCGCGCATTTTAGCAATTCCGCGATGACACCATACGTGTTGTCGGCGACTCATCTAGTTTCCTGTAGCGGCGGCCCCCAACCCGCCATGGCCGGCGTCGCCCCACCGAAATACCCCAAACTACGGCGCCGGCCATTCTTTGTTTCAGGCGGATGGACCGATCCACCGAATGAACGACACCTCCTTGCCGGTGACTTCCCGCACAGCTTTCAGCAGCACCTCATGCAGGACGCGCGTCTGCCGGTAGTGGTCGCAATGGGGGGATATAAAGGGCTTGACGATGCTCAGGTGCAGCGCTTCTGCGGCCACCACAAAGCGCTCAATTTCAGCCTGTGAGAATTGCTGCGACCCTTTCGACCTGGCCATGCCCTACCCCCGAAATCTTTCCGTGTGCCGGACGATTTTGCCGTCCACCTTCATCGGCTTGTGGATCATCAGCCGTTTCGGCAAGTGCTCTGGGTGAACCGCCACAAGCGTGATCTCGATCTGAGGCTTGCAGCGGCTGCAATCGAACTTCAGCCGGAGCGGATCAACGCCGCCCCCATAGACCAACATCAGGTCAGCCGACCGGCAGTAGCGGACGTTGCCGCAACTGCACTCGGCCCTCACAAGCATGTTGTGCCGGGTCGCCTTGCCCAGCGTGTGCATCGGATCGTGCGCCATGCTGACAAAAGAGGAACATATTCCTGTTCCGTCAAGAGGGATTGACACTCGTGTTGCTATTTTGTTCACTGTGGGCCAATTGGAAGCACCACATGATACCGATGATCGCCACGGAAGCCGAACAGGGCCACGGTACGGCGCGAGATGCCCGTCATAAACCGGGCCGTCAGCAAGATGGGAGCCCAGATGCGCGGCCTCTCACCGCTCATCCAAAAGGCGGCCATCGCCGAACTAACCGCTACCTGGTGCCTGGCGAACTATCCAGATGACCTTGATCGTGCATTGTCTTTGGCAGAGGCCATACGCCATCAGGCCGACATCTATCTCCGCGTGCGTCAGAACACTGGTGGCGCTCGCCACTGATGTGCGGACGCTACACCAGATATCTGACCTGGTCGGAAATCCACCGGCTCTATCGGCTGACAGCGCCCGCCGAGATCGGCCGCAACGACGAGCCGCGCTACAACATCGCGCCGACGCAGGATGTCCCGTTCGTCACTGCCGGCGAGGACGGCAACCACAGGCTACGCGATGGACGCTGGTGGCTGGTTCCCTTCTGGGCAAAAGAGATGCCCAAGGCGGCGATGTTCAACGCAAGAATTGAAGGCGTAGACACGGCTCCGGCCTTCCGCGACGCCTTCAAATCGAAGCGCTGCCTGATCCCTGCCGATGGCTTCTACGAGTGGACCATATCGCCGGCTGACGGGAAGAAGGACCCTTGGCATATCTACCAGCCCGGCCACGCACCTTTCTCCTTCGCCGGTCTTTGGGCCTACAATTCCAACCTCGACATCACAAGCTGCACCATCATTACGGAGCCCGCCGGCGAGCCTATGAAGCAGCTGCACGATCGACAGCCGGTCCTTCTCGATCGGTCCTATTACGATGCCTGGCTTGACCCAGCGACCCCAGCCGGAAGCCTCAAGGACATTCTCAGCCAAGACATCGACGGCCAGCTGCAGTTCAATCGCGTCGGGCGCGAAGTGAATTCCACGGTGGTCAACGAGTTGCCCAACGACCGTTCTGGCCTCGTCGGCCCAATCAACCCGCTATGAGCGACGAACCGATCAGGCTTACCGAAGGGATGTCGCCGGTTGCGCGACCGCGCGGCAAGGTGCTCGGCCATATCTGCGAGCATCCCGGCTGCGGGTGCGACGCCGGATGGGGCTTCGCTAAGCCTCGCAGGCCGTCGCACTGGTTCTGCTTCGGTCATAAAGCCGATGGCGAGAATTTTCTATGATCTGCCAGCAAGACTCTTTCGCAACCTCGGCGGAACAGCTTGGTTTAGGCCACGTTCTTGCCGCAGGGTGGAGGCGATCCCAAATGGCGATGACCGACAGTGCGTTACTCGTGACGATCGTAGATCGCGTCAAGCGAGCGACACGAATGCGTGAGAACATCACCGCTTCCCTGCTCAGCCAAGAGTTGGCGGTCTTGGACGTGCCGGCATGGCGAGTTGAAAGTGCGATCTTTTCCTTGGAGCACTCCCGCAAATTGGCAATCGACGAAAACGGCGTCTTGCATGAAATGATGCCGGCGCCAAATCGTGGCCGCCCCTAAACCGAAGGGCTACCGCCCGCCGGAACCATTTTCTTTCCGCTAACGTTGGGTCAGTCGGAAGGGAAATCCAAAATGGTTGACGACTTAGGCAAGCCGCCTGAAACAGCGAGCGGCATTGCCGCGCGTCGTCTGGCGAATGACACCGGTATAACCTCCGCGCAGGCCACCGAATTGGTCCGATTCCTTGGGGCGCACAACTGGACCTCGCTTCTACGCGAAGCGCGAATGCTTAAGAAGCGTTAGACGGCTGCAGTCCTTTCAGTGCGGGGCGAGCGCGGCAAGGGTCAGAGACATTACCAAGGCGAAGACAACGAGCGTTGCTAAAATCCCTACAGCGATCCAGAAGCGTTTCGATTTCGGCATAGTCACGCGCCGCCGCGGTTCTGCATCGCCTCAAGTATAACCTCGAACACGCTGCCAACCTCTTCGCTGATTTCCTGTGGGCTTATGCCTTCCTTGTCGGCAGCCCCCATCGCCTGGTCAGCAAGGTCAGTGATCGCCGCCGGATCGTCGGTAACGGCGTTAGGCAGATGCTCCGCCATCCATTTGTCGAGGAAGTTGATGCCGCGTGTGCTCATGAGTGAATAAGCGAAAAGCGTTTATTAGGTTCCGCTTACAATCTTCCGTTGCGGAAGAACGTCCCTGGTACGTCCCCGGAACGAAGCGCGGACCATCATATCAAATGATATCTGCTATCTACGGCCGAGCGGCTGTTTCGACAGTGACACAAGTTCGGCCTCGTCAGTCACGCCGGCCGTATAGTTCGCGATTATCCGCGACGCGATTACGTCTCGCGCATCCTGGGTTTGCCCATCGAACTTCAATTGCTCGAAAACGCGCCCTAGCAGGTCCAGTTCGGATGGCTGGAGGATACCTGCCTCAGCCGCCTTTCGCCGTATTGGCATGATCTTCCTCCCGGAAATCTTGCAGGGAAGCATGCCGCAAATCTTCTTCGCCCCGCAAGTGCTTCACGCGGCCGATGATCGAGCCCGGCTTTACCCACTCCGTCGCCGGCCGCTTCATGCCCTTCGGCGCCGGCCCGGCATGCTCTTGAACGCGCTTCCATAACCGATCTCGAATTGCGCCACGCGCGTTGATAAGCGCCGCGCCAACGTATTGCCCGGTCATCCGATCGGCCATCAGAGCAAAGGCCGGCTTGCCTGGCTCACGCTCGACGCCAAGCAAATCGTATTCCTCCACTATGTAGCTTTTGATCTTCAGCCAGGCGGTCGAGCGGCCGCTGCGGTATTTGCTGTCGCGACGCTTCGACACCATGCCCTCGACGCCGGCTTCATCGATGAGATGAAAAATGGCTTTCGCGTCCCCGGGCAGCGCCTGGCTGAACTGAATGCGGTCGTTCGGCAGGATCAAACTTTCGAGGATCTCGCGCCGATCCTCCAGGTCCATATCGCGCAGATCGTGGCCGTTCAGATGAAGCAGGTCGAATGCGACGAAATACAGGTCGTGCTGCCGGCGGGTGATGGCCGTGCGCAACGCCTGGTAGTCCGAAAGGCCAGCTTCGTTGAGAACAATAATCTCGCCGTCGATGATTGCGCTCTCCACGCCCAGCCGTATCGCCGCGCCGGCCAGGTCGCGATATTTCGCGGTCCAGTCATGGCCGTTGCGTGTGAAGATGCGGACGTCACGGTCAAAGATAATCTGGGAGCGGTAGCCGTCGAATTTGACTTCGTGAATCCATTCATCGCCTTCAGGAGGCTTCTCGACAAGGGTCGGCAACAAAGGCTCGACGAACTTCAAACGCATGAACACACCCACACCCAGCGATTCAATTAGCTTGCGCTGAAATAGTTCCGGAACTTTTACCGGCTCGACGTGTTCGGTCGGTCATGACGCGCATTAAAGACCTTGGCCCGCCGATCACCGGAAAACCGCACTATCCGAACGGGCATGATCATTTTCACGACTGCCCGATCTGCGGTCAGCAGGTCGACCGGCGCGATTTACGAGCAGGTGATGTGGCACGAGCAGCCAGACCACGAGCCCCTTGAATTCGACCAATGAGCCTGAGCATGAGTAAGCCCTTTGCAAATGATGATCCGAATTTAGATAATTGCCCGTACGACCTGGAAGGCTTCATGGCAAAGCACGGCCTTTCCCGCGAAGCGGCCAAAGTGATCCTGCACACCAATGGCCCGTCGAGGGCGCGCTGCGATTATGCGGCTGAAGCATTCCTCCATTTTAAGCGATTGCGGCAGGCCCGGCTGAAGCCGGAGGCCCCGAGCATAAAAGCATAGGAGAAAACGTTGCCTCAGTATCACGTTGAGGAAATGGACGGTGACGCCGTCACCGCCACCCACATCATCAATGCGACAACGCCTTTAAGAGCCGCACAAGACGCCACAGAGCGCTCGGTGACACTTAGAAACGCCGAACCGGTTTGGATCCGCGTCGTGGACGAAAAACGTGGCCACTCCTTCGAATATGCCTTTGCTCCTTGAAGCGCTACCGAGGCGGCGAACCCGCTGCATCTTTGGGAGAAGCAGCGGGCCCGACCGTCATCACTCGGCCCTGCGCAGCAGGAGGGTTGTACTGCCGCATCACCTAACTTCGCTAGGTGGTGCCTGTTCCGTGGATGAGCAAATATGTGCGCCCAGAAATGCAAAAAAGCCCGCCGGCGGAAGCCAGCGGGCTATTGTTGCAGACAACTCATTTTTTAGGTTTCGGCCTCCGGGGAAGGATCACCGCTGGGCGCCACTTGCGCCGTCACACTGCTGAGGCGCTCACGTTTGGTCAGCACCGGCTTAATGTATTCTTTCTTCACTGCAGTCCTCTCCGTGTCAATTTCGTCGAAACGGCCCGTCTGGCGCTCCAGAGTTGTCAATCGGCGCGCGGCTTGTCAATCTTCGCGGAAATGGAAAAGCCCGTCTGCTGAATCCAGCGGGCGAAAAGCTTTCATGCCAAGCTGTGAATTCGGACCGCTGTTGCCGGTTCGCAACAGCGAATTTTTTGGCAAGCTCATATGATGGGGTGGCATCGCTAGGACCTAGGTTGTTGGCGGGGGCCAATCCTTGGCGGAGCGTAGTACGAGGGAAGATGGCCCGCTGACTTAGGTCGGCGGGTTTTTCTTTTGGAGTCGCTGCACTTGCAGGCGGCTGGATGTGCGGCGCTAAGGGCCTCGGGCATTAATAGCAAGCGTACGAGGGTTGGGTAGCAACCGCGCTCGTCGCTCCCCAGGGGTCCAGAGAGCGACGAGTTGTTGCCTGCGAGCCGCGGAACTGAAACATCGCCGCGCCATCAAAGGATGCCCGCGCATAGTGAATTGAACGTTAAAGCCCGGTCACGATTGTCTGACACGCACGGCTAGACTTCAAACGGACCTTCACGCGAGGCGTGCGATGCCGCCGCCAGGGCGTTCGTTGCTGCGGCCGAAGCACGGAAGCGACAATGGCAGCGAGACAAAACCTAAGTCTCGTCACGGAAATCCTGCAGAGGGGTATGGCGCGGGACTCCCTCCCCGCGCAAGTGTTTCACGCGCCATACAAGTCCCAGTCTGACCAACTGTGTCGCTGGCCGCTCCATAGGTTGCAGCGACCTGTCACACCTTGGGTGGGTGGCTAGCGAGGTCCGAGGCCTCGACCTTTAATTTGCTGAAGTGTCCCTTGGTGTCCTTCGGATTTTGATGGGACATTGCGTAGATGACGGCATCGAGCGCGGTAATATCCTCTAACGCCGCAATCTCTAGAGGATCGCTGCTTTGCGCTAAAGTTCTGGGCTCCGGAGTTCCGTCGAGAGATATGGGCGCGTGGCTGGCAACCAGCTGGTCGCGATACTGCGTCAACAGTAAAAGTGCTTTGTCGATTGTCGTCTGGTCAACGTCCATGCCTAAGAATCTTCCTTCCTACCGCGAAGGTGCCGCAAACCTTTTCGATCGCACAAGTGATAATTCGTCCGAAAAACGCGGGCGAGAGCTTTAAATCTCTTCCGTGAAATCTTGAAGCGAGGCGTCGCGGAGGTCATCCTCGCCCGCAGATGCTTGACGCACCCTATAAGACCCGGCTTGACCCAAATCGTTGCCGGCCGCCGCATGCCCTTCGGCGCCGGCCCAGCATGCTCCCGGACGCGCTTCCACAGGCGATCTCGGATTGAATTCGGCAAAGACTTATCGGGATGGTCCTCCATTAAAAGCCGCCGGCGTATCTGGATAACGCCGACATCCCGCATCGGCCAGTCATGTACGGAAACGTCTCCCGATAGATGCAAGTCCAACTGGAATTGATGTGGATGATCGAGCGAACTGACCTACTTTAGATAGGTCTCACACAGGAAAACCTCATGACCGACGAACACAACCACGACGTTGAACTGGCCGAGCTGACCGCTGATGTAGTTTCTGCCTACGTGGCCAACAATCCGGTTCCCGTCGGTGCCCTCCCTGACCTGATAGCCTCTGTTCACGCGTCGTTGTCTGGCCTCGGTCATCCTGCAACCGCCGCCCCAGTAGAGACTGTCCCCGCCGTCAATCCCAAGAAGTCCGTCTTCCCCGAATACATCATCAGTTTGGAGGACGGGAAAAAATTCAAATCGCTGAAGCGGCACTTGGCGACTTCCTACGATCTGACTCCTGTGGAATATCGCGCCAAATGGGGCTTGCCTAACGACTACCCAATGGTCGCGCCTAACTATGCGGCTAGGCGATCGGAGTTGGCAAAGTTGATTGGACTAGGTCGCAAGCCCGCTTCTCCGAAGGCGCCAGCTAAGCGGAAAGCAAAATAAGGCAAAAGGCTCGCCGTCCCATTCGCGAGACGGCGAGCCTCCCCCGTGCCCCAACCCCAACAGTAGCAAAGCAATTTCAGTGCCAGCTAATGTGATCCATCGCGGGACGGCATGACGTAACGTCAAGAATCAGCTATCGCGTTAATTGCGGCGGACCTGGTAACCGCCTGGCCGGCGCTGATCAGGCAACCTCCCATGCAGGCGCCGGCCATTTTTCCAGAGACGGCCCGCAGGATTTAGATCTAACGCAGTGCCTCTCAGCAATTGGCTGAAGGTGGAGGTGCGACCTCTGGATTGCCTTGAAATTTGCTTGCGCTCATTCTTGAATTCAGCCAGCAGCGCCCAGTTCAAGCCAGACTGGTCAGGCCCAGAGGCACCCGCCGCAAGTCCCCATTGCCGCTGGGCCGCCCTGATTCCAGCATTGTCCGGCTCATAGGCGGTGCGGATCCTTAGCGGCATTAGGTCCGAGACAGCTCGTCGAGAAAGGCCCCCGCCTTTTTCGCTCTCGACGAGCCGGCCGCCGTCTACCCCCGGACGGCTAGACGCTGTCGCAGTCCCCTTCGATCGTCAAGCGAGTGTTTGTTCGCCTGTTCGTTACCGCAAATTAGGTTGCGCTAATGTCACATTCGGTGGACGCGTACGGGTGCGGGTAAGTGCAGGCTGACGTAGGTAGGAACGACAGCTAGACGTTTCGTGAATGGAAAGAGCCAAGATTAAATCAAAAGGATTACTCAGCCAGAGGGCGGCAGGCAGGGTGCGCTGAGTCAACAGCGTTGCCTGAATTCGCGCCGGTCAACGCTCGGACAAGGCTGAGGTAGACCAATCGGGTAAATTGCGTGATTGCTAGTATGACTTTAGCTTCAGCGGCGTGGGGGGCCTAATATCTTCCCGCAGTGACCGGTGCGGTCTGTACCCCCAACGATAGCCCCGGGTCGCACCGGCCATTCCCTCAGACTGGGCTGGCGCCGCTCTGGCGACGCCGCATCACTATTCGCGTTATTTCTCACGCTCACAAAAATCCTGCAGCGAAGCAGGTCGTAACTCTTCCTCGCCGCCGTGAGTGTGATTGGCGTTCTCTCAATTCTCGATCGAGGAAGTTGATGCCGCGTGTGCTCATCATGACGTACAGCAACGGCCTGTATTAGGTTCCGGTCTTCAGCTTTCGCCAGGTAAGAACAGCTGCCGTACGCATCGGGAACGGGCGAGTGCGGCCTAAATACGGACGGTCATGAAAGTTGCACGCCAAGCCGCTCGTTCTTTCGCCATCGCACCACTGCACGGTAGCTTGTGTTATCTGCGGGCACGTGGATGACAAAGCGATCTGGAATTGCGATGCCGGCTTTTACCCTTAACTCTGCTCCGTGAGCGTGCTGGTTACTCACCGAGCAATTGATTCTGGCATCGCCGGCAACGATTGTCGCATCCTTCAGGACAATCTCACGTGCATAAGACCGCCGCTCAATTGGTGGGTCGATTGGCGCCATCGTCTCATTCCTCTCGGAAATCCTGCAGCGAAGCGTGCCGCAAATCTTCCTCGCCGCGCAAGTGTTTTACGCGACCGATCAGCCCCGGCTTGACCCACTGTGTCGCTGGACGTTTCATGCCCTTCGGAGCTGGCCCGGAGTGCTCCTGGACGCGCTTCCAAAGGCGATCCCGGATTGCACCGCGCGAGTTGATGAAGGCCGAACCGACATACTGCCCGGTTGCCCGATCGGCCATCAGCGCGAATGCGTGCTTCCCTGGTTCACGCTCCACGCCGAGAAGGTCATGTTCATTGATCTCATAGCTCTTGATCTTCAGTCAGGACGTCGAGCGTCCGCTGCGATATTTGCTGTCACGACGCTTCGATACCATGCCCTCAAGGCCAACGTTATCTATCAGATGGAAGACAGCTTTGGCGTCTCCGGGCAGCGCTTGGCTGAACCGAATGCGGTCATCAGGCAATACGACGCTTTCTAGGATCTCGCTCGCCAACCTGCGCAAAATCGCATGATTTATTAGCCTACGCTAAATTAGATATCTAACATTTTAACTAATCATTGACCGCGCTGTCCCAGAATAGGACGGCGCGGTCAACCCCAGCGGACTGCGCAGGCGGCTCCGTTACCCCCAACTTAAGCCCAGTGGCGGAGCCGCTCCCACATCCCACTTGATATCAACAATGGTTGAATCAACGGTTACGACGGGTGCTTTCCATGGCGCTTTGCAAGTCGTTAAACTTTGATGGGACAATGGCTCGCGCACTGTCACGACGCGCATGGACCACAAGACAAATATACCCCGGTGCGCGCAAGCAGCTCTAGAACACTTCGAACAGCCCGGCCGCGCCCATGCCACCGCCAACACACATGGTGACGACGATATATCGGGAGCCTCGTCGCTTACCTTCGAGCAAGGCGTGCCCGACCATTCTTGCACCCGACATGCCATAGGGATGGCCGATAGAAATCGCGCCACCGTTGACGTTGAGTCGCTCATCGGGAATGCCAAGCCGGTCGCGGCAATAGATGACCTGGACGGCGAAGGCCTCATTAAGCTCCCAAAGACCGATGTCATCCAGCGAGAGCTCGAAGCGCTCAAGCAGACGCGGCACTGCGAAGACCGGGCCTATACCCATTTCATCCGGCTTCGTGCCGGCCACCGCCATGCCGACATATCGGCCGAGCGGGCTTAGACCGCGTCGCTGCGCCATGCGCGCCTCCATCACCACGCAGGCAGAGGCGCCATCGGAAAGCTGGCTGGCATTACCGGCTGTGACCGTGCCGCCCGGAATCACTGGCGGCAGCGCGGTCAGTCCATCAAGGGTGGTGTCTGGCCTTGCTCCCTCGTCGCGATCGAGGAAGACGTCGTGAAAGGTCACGTCCTTAGTCGCTTTGTCGACCCGCCTCATCGTCGCGGCCATAGGCACGATCTCGGCATCGAAGTGCCCTGTGAGCCGAGCCTGCGCGGTGCGTTGCTGCGAGCTCAGCGCATACGCGTCACATGCTTTGCGTGTGATGCCGTAGCGCCGTGCAACGACTTCCGCGGTCTCAAGCATCGGCATGTATGCGTCGGGATGCATGGCCGTCAGCGTTGGATCGGCAGTGACCCGCAGCTCAGGCGTCTGGACCATTGAGATCGATTCCACTCCGCCGGCAACGACGATGTCCATTCGGTCGACGATGATCTGCTTTGCCGCCGTGGCGATGGTCATCAGTCCGGACGAACATTGCCGATCAAGCGTCATGCCCGGCACCGT
The DNA here is from genome assembly GCA_900472295.1 of Hyphomicrobiales bacterium. Classification (GTDB taxonomy): domain Bacteria; phylum Pseudomonadota; class Alphaproteobacteria; order Rhizobiales; family Rhizobiaceae; genus Mesorhizobium. Next base: position 227,406 of record UCIA01000004.1, read on the forward strand.
CACTGGAAATCCCGCGCGCAATGCCGCCATGCGGCCGATCGTTTGCTGCACCCCTTGCGGCAAGGAGCATCCGAGAAGGCAATCCTCAATCTCCTCGGGCGCAACGCCGGCGCGTTCCAACGCCGCGCCGAGGGCATGCGCCGCAAGCGTGGGCGACGGTGTCTGGTTGAAGGCGCCGCGATAGGCGCGGCCGATCGGCGTGCGCGCGGTCGAGACGATGACAGCCTCACGCATCAGCGTTTCACCATGGCTGCGCGCGCCTTTGTCTCGGCGCTGGCAAGTTCGCGTTCGGCCTGAGTCAAGCCGTAATCGGGTACGATGTCGCCAGCGCGTTCGGATATAGCGTCCCAGTCTCGAACGACCCGTTCGGCCGCGTCTTCGCCCTCGCCGATAGAGAGGCCCCGCGTGAGGGTCACGTTCGCGCGGGCGAAATGGCCAGCCCCGGCGCACAGGATTGCTCGGGTGGGAGCGTCGTTACCAAGGAGGGCGAGCAAGCCCGCGCTGACCAATGCCGGATCAAGCAGATCCAGCTGCCTTCGAGAAAGCAGGCCCTCTGTCATCTGGGTCGCGGCCGTAGGCGCCAGGCAGTTGACGCGGATGCCGTATTTCTCGCCTTCGATCGCCAAGGTCTGCATCAATCCGACCAGCGCCATTTTGGCCGCACCGTAGTTTGCCTGGCCGAAATTGCCGTAAAGCCCGGAAGACGACGTGGTCATCACGATGCGGCCATGGCGTTGTTCGCGCATGATGTCCCAGACCGCCTTGGTGCAGATTACCGCGCCCATAAGGTGCACATCGAGCACCAGGCGGAAGTCGTCGAGGCTCATCTTGGCGAAGCTCTTGTCGCGCAATATGCCAGCGTTGTTGATTAGGATGTCGACGCGGCCCCAGCGCTGAATTGCCTGCGCTGTCATGACCGCGATGGCGGCCTCGTCAGTCACCGACGCGGCGACGGCGATTGCCTCATGACCCGTTGTGGCGATTTCCGCCGCGACGCGCTCCGCGGCCTCAAGAGACTGATCGTTGACGACCACCTTGGCGCCTTGCCGTGCCAGGAAAAGAGCATGCGCGCGCCCTAGCCCGCCGCCGGCGCCCGTAATGATCGCGATCCTTCCATTGACAGACATTCGGCTGCATCCTCTGTTTTCTAGCGGCTGGGTCTGCCGATGATGCTTCGTGGACGTTTTCTGGTCGCTCACGTCAACGATTGCCATACTCGGCTCGCAGCCGGATCTTGTCGATCTTGCCCGTGGCTGCCAAGGGCATGCGCGGCAGACGGTAGATCGCATCCGGAACCCACCATGACGCTACATGCCCCTGCAATGAAGCCAGCAGCTCCTCGTCGCTGATGTCCTGCGCTTCGCGCATCTCCACCAGCAGGATCGGGCGTTCGCCCCATTTGGGATCGGGCCGTCCAATTACCGCTGCGAGCCCAACCTCCGGGAGAGCGCCGATCACCGCCTCTATCTCGGCCGGGTTGATCCATTCGCCGCCGGATTTGATTAGGTCCTTGACCCGGCCCGTAATGGCAAGATTGCCCTTTTCGTCGATGCGAGCGAGATCGCCTGTCGCAAACCAGCCATTCGCATCACTCGCTTTGTCGTCGTCTCCAAAATAGCGTTCGACGACGGCGGCGCCGCGCACGCGCAGCTGCCCTTCAACACCGCGCTGCTCAGGCAGTTCCTGCCCATCGGCGTCGGTGAGCATCAGGTCGACGCCGATGGCTGGGCGGCCCGAGATCGCAGCTTGCGACCGCTCGTAAAGCGGCGCCACCGTGCCGGAGGGCGAGAGCTCCGTCATTCCCCAACTCGTCTGCACTTTGACGCCAAGGCGGCTCTCGATGCGCTCCATCAGCGCCGGCGCGATCGGAGCTCCTCCGACGGTGATGCGCTTGAGCGTCGGCAGGGATATGCCGGTGGACTCGATATGCTCGACGAGGCCCAGCCACACGGTCGGAACGCCCACGGCCATTGTCACTGCTTCCTCCACGATCAGGCGCGCCAGGCTGGCGCCGTCCGTGCTGCGTCCCGGCAAAACCAGCCTGGCGCCCACGGCCGGTACCGCGAACGGAAGGCCCCAGGCGTTGGCATGAAACATGGGCACGACGGCAAGAACGCTGTCGGCACCCGAGATCGCCATCACGTCGGCCTGCAACAGCCGCAATGTGTGCAGAAAGCTTGAGCGATGCGTGTAGGTGACGCCTTTGGGGGCGCCAGTCGTGCCCGAAGTGAAACAGAGCCCGCAGGGCGACGTCTCGTCGAAACCGCCCCATTTCGCCTTGCCCTGAGATTGCGCGATCAGCATGTCGAGCGAAGAAAGCGGCGCCTCGACATCACCTGCACCATCGATCACCCAGATGCGTTCGATCGCTGTTGAAGCACCCACAATTTCGACGGCAGGCGCTAGCAGATCCGCACTCACGATCAGTATGCGCGCCTTGGAAAGGTTCGCCATGGCGGCGAGCTGCCCGCCGGTCAGTCGCGGATTGAGTGTGTGGCACACAGCGCCTATTCCCATGCAGGCGTACCAGACCTCGATATGCGCCTGGGTGTTCCAGGCAAGTGTCGCGATCCGGTCCCCAAGGCGGATGCCGAAGCTCTGCAACACGGCCGATATCCGCAAGCTGCGATCCTTCAACGCGGCGTAGCCAATTCGATCGGATTTGCCCTCCGCGCGTCTTGTGACCACTTGTGCCTGAGGATGCCATTTGGCCGCGTGCTCGAGAAACTTCTCTAGCGTCAAGGGGAAAGGCTGGACAGTGCCGTCCATCACAAAGGCCTCGCCTGACGGCCGGCCACTGCAATCTGTTTGGGGCCGCGTTCCACGCATGCGAGGGCATAATTCACTATCGTGCCAGTTAATAACATGCGCTAACCTGTCAAATGGACGTGCTGCGGTGTCGCGTTCACGAGAGCGCGGCTGGCTCAGTGGATCGCGGCGTTGAGAATGCTGGCGGCGGTCGCCTCGGCGCGTGAGAATTCCGCGGCAATTGTGCCGCTCTTGGCGACCAGGATCCGGTCGCAGGTCTCCAGAATTTCCGGCAAATAGGACGATATCAAAATGACGCCGGCGCCACTGTCGGCAAAGCTGCGGATGATCTGACGTATCTCCGCAATTGCCCCCACATCCACTCCGCGCGTCGGCTCGTCGAAGATGACCAGCCTTGGCTTTTGAATGAGTGATTTTGCTATGACCACCTTCTGCTGGTTGCCGCCGGACAGATATAAAACCGGTCGTTCGACGCCGATGCTGCGGATCGAAAGCCTGTCCACCCATTCACTTGCCAAGGCTCGCATTTTTGCCCGTGGAGCAAGGAAGCGACGACCTCCGAACTTGGCCAGCCAGCCCAGACCGATGTTTTCCGCGACGCTCAACGTGTCGAAGAACCCGTCGAGCTTGCGGTCTTCACTAATGTAAGCGATGCCGTCAGCCACCGCTTGAGCCGGGAGGCCGTAGCGTACTTCGCAATCGTCAAGCCAAATACGACCTCCGCCGAAATTGCGCTTTGTGTGTCCCATGATCACCTTGGCGATTTCACTCCTGCCCGAGCCGATCAAACCCGCCAGGCCTGTGATCTCTCCGGGAAAGATCGAGAACGACATGTTGTTGACCATGCTGCCCATGCGGATGTTTTCCACGCGCAGCACCGGCAGGGCGGAGCGCGGCGGGCGCTTGCTCGCTGTTGGCCTGTCATGCTCGTTCAATTCATCGCCAATCATGTGATGGATCAACGTGTTGCGATTGAAATTCCCGGCAGGCCCCGAGATCATCATGCGTCCGTTCCGCAAAACCGAGATTCTATCCGCATAGCTCAGCGCCTCTTCCAGCGCATGCGATATGAAAATGATCGCCACACCGTTTCGCTGCAGGGATCTCATCAGGTCGAACAGATGATCAGTTTCCTCAGGCGTCAGGGCTGCCGTGGGTTCGTCGAGGATGATCACCCTTGCCTGGTTGAGCACCGCACGGGCAATCTCGACCATCTGCCGCTTGGCGGCCGAAAGCGTGCCGGCAAGCTGCGAGGGATCGACCTTGAAGTTCAGCCGCTGCAGAATCTGACGGGCGGCACTTCTTACCCGCCGCACGGAATTGAACATGCGCTCGCGGCCGAGGAAAATGTTCTGGGCCACGGTAAGTTGAGGCACCAGGCTGGTCTCCTGATAGACCATCGATATGCCACGCCGGCTCGCGTCCTTGGGCGAGGAGAACACCACTGTCTGGCCATCGATCTTGAGGAGGCCCTCGGAAGGCGCGATCACGCCGGCGATCAGCTTGCAGAGCGTCGACTTGCCAGCGCCGTTCTCGCCAACCAGCGCGTGAATTTCGCCGGGCATCAGCTCGAAGTTCGCGTCTGCCAGCGCGGCTGTGTTGCCGTACGTCTTCGTGACATTCTCGAGACCGACGATTGGCTGGGCGGTCATGGCGTGGGGCTCCCGGGACCGAGGTTGAGAAGTTCGCTGCTGGCCCGGCTGATGGCAATCAGGTCCCCATTCCACATGCAGACGTCGCAGATCGCATGCCGGCTTCCATTGGCGCGCGAATGCGCGGAGGCGATCGGCATCAGCTTCTCGTCCAGTTCGATCACCAGCCCATAGGAAAACGAAGGCGCCCACGGCTTGATGTCACCGAAAAGGCGGGCAGCCCCCAGCTCGATCGGGAAGTCATGACTGATTTCAGGCGTCGCGCGGGGCGCGATCCAATAACGTGGATCGAGACTGGCCTTCATGTCCGCCAAGAAAATTGGCTCGGTCTTCAGGAATTCGATCAAGGGATCACGCCTTGACAGGCAGGCCATCACATAGCCGGCGTCGGTCTTGCGAATGCGCGCCAGATACCCGGGATAGCCGGACTGGAGAACGCGGCCCGAAAGGTCGACGATGCTGGCGCGCTCGAGTTGGGAAACGATGAGGCCGCCGGCGAAGTCATGGGTAATGCCTATCGGGCAATGCAATGCGCCTGTCACGATGCGCGGTTCCTTTGAGCGGCCTATTATGGCAATGCTCCCGCGTCCCACCTCGTCCCAAGGCGCGAGAGACAACAGGTTTTGATCGTCACAGTAGCCGTTGGCGACGACGGCGATCTCCTCGCTGGACAGGAAGGCGCAGTCGCTCACAGAGACGAGGTCCGGGGGCATCGACCAGCCGTCGACAGCTTGCCCGCTCGCGTCGATGACCGCGATCGCACCTCCTTGCAGGCCGACCGCGACAAGGCCGTCGGCGCTGCTCGACAGCGCTGTTACCGGTCGCTCGAACCGCGCCCAGTCTTCGGGCGCTTCGCCCCATCGGCGCATGCGACAGATCTGCTTGCCGGAACTGAACAGAAGATGTCCTTCGGCCGATACGGATAAGGCCTCCGGCTTCTCCACGCGGATGGCCGCCGCCTCGTCCAGCCGGTTGTTAGGACCAAGAACCCCCTCCAGCGTCATTCCGGGAGCCTCTTTGACCTTGCGTGCGAACAGCATCAGCGCTCCCTCCCCCAATAACTTGCGGGGCCCGTCCACTGTGCGTCGGCACCATCGAGCACAAGGCGGCCGATCTTGTCATTGGTCACGCCGCCAAGATACAGCGAGCCCTGGTGCTCGCGCATCGATGTGATCATGTAGAGGGGCCCGTTGGAGGCGTCCCACAACGCGTCGACGATCTTGCCGAGCCCGTCGATCTTCAGCACACCGCCGATATTGAGGTTGCCAAACAGCCAGTTTGTCGGCGGCACGCGCCTTGTCATGCGCCGCCGCAGGCCTGGATGTTTCAGGACCCTGTCGAAGAGCGGGTTGCGCATCCCGGCGAGCGCCACCCAGTAGCCGCCACCCGACGCGCGATTGATGTTGTCGGGATAACCCGGCAGGCCCTTCAAGAAGACGCGTGGCCCCTGCGAAAGCCTGGCAAGATCAAAGATCAGGATCGAGCAGCTCCACGTGCTGGCGACCAGCAAGTGCTTTCCGTCGTGGGTGAGGCAGACACCGTTGGGAAACACCAGATTATCGCACACCGTGCGGGTCTTGCGGGAGCCCGGGTCATAGCTGAGAAGGCGGCCGTTGGGGCGGCCTTCGAGCAGGTCCAGCCCCCAATTGTCGATGTCATAGCGTTTGGTCGCATCGGTGAAGTAGATCGTGCCGTCGGGTCCGATATCCAGGTCGTCGGCCATGCGGATTGCGGTGTCGTCCTGGACGCTGAAGAGGCTGCGCGCCGTCTCGTCCGTCAACAGTTCGACGTCGCCCGTCATCGTGACGCGGATCAGGCCCATACCGGCAACGCAGGTGACGATCCGCCCTTCCCGGTCGAAAGCCAGTCCAAGCGGACGGCCACCGATCTTGGCCAGCACGCTTACCTCCGAATAGGCCGGAGCCGCGATCTTCAGGATGCAGCCATTGCGGTTGCCGCAATAGAGATTTCCCTCGGCATCGAGGATAACATCCTCGGGTCCGTCGACGCGTCCCGACGCCAGGATTTGCGCGCCCTTCAGCCGAGGAGCGACTTCGTTTGGCATCAGGCCGCGCATGCCCTCGACGGGCCCCGCATCGAGCGCGACCGGATCGAGATAGGTCGAGGCGAGCAGGCGGTGCCGGTTCTTGCGGAATCGGACATCGATCGTCAGGATCACCATGATGATGGCGCCCATGCAAAGCTGGACGAAATCGCCGCGGAAGCCTGCATTGATCATCGCATTGTTCAGAAGGTAGATCGTGGTGAAGCCGATCAGCACCGTTACCGGGGAGCCCTTGCCGGGCACGAAGCCGCCAAGGCCGACCACAAGCGCCGTCAGCGCGAAGAACTCCATGCCGATGCCGGTATCGGCAACGCTGATGCTGTTTTGCCTTGCCGCGAACAGAAAGCCCGCCAGGCCAACGATTGCTCCCGCCAGCAGATAGGCAAGGAAGATGGTTCTCCTGACAGGGATGCCGCCATGGCGCGCCGCCTTGCGGTTGCCACCGACTGCAAGGATATGCCAGCCGAAGCGTGTCTGGCGAAACATGACGAAGACCAATACCGACACAACGATCAGGCACCAGGCGCCGATCGGCACGCTCAGGAATTTCTCGAATCCGATCCAGTCCCATAGATCGTCCGTTCGGCTGCTTGTCGAGATTTCGACGAGTTCGGCCTGTGCGGCGAGTGCAAAGAAGGCCCTGACGGTGATCATCGTGCCGAGCGTCGTCAACAGCGCGCCACAGCCGAGCAGGCCGGCGACGAACCCATTGGCGGTGCCGACTAGAGCACCGGCCGCAAGTGTGAGCGTTAACACAGCTGGAACCGGCAGGTTGAGAATGTGAAAGCAGTAGAGCGCGACGAAAGCCGACATGGCGAAGTTCGATCCGACCGAGAGGTCGATACCACCAACCGCCACGACAATGAGAAGAGCCAGGACGACGAGCCCGCCATCGGCGGCATATTGCGCAAGATTCTGCAGATTGGCCGGCGCGAAATAGCCGTCCGTCGTCAGGGCGATCCCGATGAGCACAAACAGCAGGGACAGGAACGGTATCGTGCTCTCGATCCATCCCTTGGTCAGGACGTCCGCCAGGACGCGCCGCGGCGAAACGACGAAGCGGGGCACGTGCTGCTTTGGCAGGCTGGCGAAGTCGATCTCGGCGGGCATGGTGCGTTCCAGGCGAAGGGACAGGCGGGGCTCGGAGAGCCCCGCGGGTACGTCTTTGTGGCGACTGGCTGCTGCTCACATTTTCCAGCACAGAGCCGGGTCATAGGTGGGGCCGGCCTTGATGATCTTGATCGGTGACTCGGCGGTAAGCATGGAACCATCCGCCGCCCCAGCACCCTGCAACAGGAGGTCGATCATCGTGGCGGCGTCACGGCCCTGGCCGTCGGCGTCATAGCTCCACACGCGATCGAGGATTTTGTCCTCCACCGCCTTGCAAGTGAGGCTGTCGCCGCCGCCCGTTGCGTAAACGATGACTTTGTCTTCCAGCCCTGCGTCCTTGACGGCATGGCCGGCGCCCATCGTGTGAACGTCCCAATGGCCGAAGATGGCGCAGAGGTCGGGGTGCTGCTGCAGCACGGTTGCGGTGATCTGGCGCGCCTTCTCGGGCTCCCAGTCAGACGCCTGGTTGGAGACGACCTGGATCTCGGGGTGGTCCTTGAACACCTTGAAGGCGGCGTCATTCAACATGACACTGTCGGCTGCGGTCAACTGGCCGGGGATGATGGCTACCTTGCCCGACTTGCCGCTGCCAGCGCCGCACTCCTTGACGATATCCTCTGCGACGTCGTGGCCGATGCGGGTCCAGTTGGCGCCAACGAATGCGGACGACGGCTGGTTGGATTGCAGGTTGAGCTGCAGCACCTTGATGCCTGCTGCCTCGGCCTGCTTGATCTGGCGGGCCAGCAGCTGAACGGTCGGGTTATGGACGACCAGAACATCAGGCTTTTCACTTATGGCCTTGGCCAGAAGTTCGGCCATTGCGCTGCTGTTGAAGGCGGGATCGCGGATCTCGAGCGTGTAGCCGTGCAAGGCGGCATCCTCCTTCATGCGACGCGCCCACCCTTCGGTCAGCGAAATACCCATGGCGATCGGTATGAAGATCACCTTCTTGCCTGCGAGGTCGGTACCAGCCGCGGTCGGTCCGGTTGAGCCGAGCGCTGCGGTTGCGGCGATCAGAAAAGCCATGACGGTGGTTCGGATTTGGTTCCCAATTCTGTAGACCATGTTCTCCTCCTTGGTTTTGTTATCAGTCTTCAAAGATCGCCAACGGTGTCGGTTTCGGTGTCCCTTGGATTGAGATAGTTGTCGATGACGATTGCAAGGATCAGGACCAGCCCCCTGAGCGCATCCTGCATCTGCGTGGTGAAGTTCATGAGCGTCATCCCATTGCGCAGGATGGCGATGAGTGCGGCCCCGACCAGGATGTTCTTGAGGCCACCGCGGCCGCCTCGAAGCGGTATGCCTCCGAGCACCACGACCAGGATCACATCAAACAGCAGCGTTCCGTTCGAAACAGTCCGGAAGTCAACCGCGCCGCTTGCCGCCGACGTTACAAGACCGGCCAGCAGCGCGGTGATGGCGGCAAAGACATATACGACCACGGTCGTCGTTCTCACCGGCAGGCCGGTCAGGCGGGCAGCCTGATAATTGTCACCCATGGCGTAAATGATGCGCCCGGCCGTTGAGTAGCTCAACAGCACCCCGGTTGCCAGAAGCGTAGCGAACATCAGCGCGACCGGAACGGTTACGCCGGGCAGGATGTTGGCGGACAGGAAGAGCACGGCCGGGTTCGACTTCGGCAGCATGAGGATGAATTCGCCACGCAGGATCGCGAACCGAAACAGGCCGGTGATGAACATGGCCGACGCCAAAGTCGCCAGCATGGCTGGAATGCCGACATAGGCGATAAGAAACGCGTTCACGAATCCGACCAGGACCATCGCGACAACCGCCGCCAGCAGCGCCACCGAGGCTGGGCTGCCACTGGTAACCAGGATGCTGAAGATTGTTGCCCCTGACACCATCTGGGCGATCAGGGACAGATCCAATCCCCTCGATATGATCACGACAGCCATGCCGCAGCTCAGCATGACGAGGGACGTGGAATTGGATAGGATGACCAGGAGGTTTCCCGCGGTCGCAAATCCATCGATGAAGAGAGTGAACAATACCGCCAGCGCAAGGGTCACAATGGCCACGACGCGCTCGAGCATGCCGACCTCGCGGCTCCCCGTCACTTTCCCCATAACTGTTTCGGTCATGGTAAGCGCCAGTCGAGAACACCGTCGGCGGCCTGATAGCCGAGACGCAACATGTGGGTGCGGTGCAACGCGCAGCCCACACCTGTGACGTTCGCAATCCCTGTTTTGCGCTGCATGTCCTCTCCTCCCGGGCGAAGCTGTAGCAAGAATTACATTCACTAACAAGATAGCGAATATCATTCCACGTGCGGAGGCGCACGGCGATTTCAGAAGGGCTTTTACGTTAGAAGCCCGCCTCTACACACCATATCGCGCGAGCGTATTGCCCAAGGGGGGTGACAAGAGGTGGCGACTACGGATGGCGTCACGGGATTGCCGCGTGGCGCGAGCCGGAGTGCCTGCGTGGCGGGCAATGGCGGGTCAGGCCATGCGCCTTGTTTTCGGTCTCTTGCCCGTCGCTGCCGGCTTCACGCAGATCGACCGGATGCCCGCCGCCATGAATGTCGCCATGCGCTCCTTTACCGCCATGAAGTCGTCCGATCGGCACAGTCCGCCCGACAACTTGTCAATGCGGCCGGTTCGCGCCAGCGTCAGCATCAGCGCCCCGGTGACGAAATGATAACCCCAGAAAATGTCTTCTTCGGCGCATCCGGGAAGCGCCTTCTTGAGCAGATCGACCAGTCGCAGTACGACGGGGTCGAAATGCTTGTCCATCAATTCGGCGCCCCATTGCGGGGTGTTCGCCACTTGGGCACCCAGGGCGGCGTAATTCTTCCAGCCCTCGTCGCCTTCGATGTAGAGGTCTAGATCGGTGTCGAGAAACGCGTGTAGGGCCCCCTCTACCGTAGGCTCGCCTTTCATGGCCTGGTCGTAGTCGGCAAGGGCTTTCATTCGCCGATCGCTGGTGACTGCGGCTCTGCGCGCAAAGACAGCATCGAAAAGCATCTTCTTGTCGGTGAAGTAGTAGTTGATCAGCGTATGGTGCACACCGACGGCTCGAGCTACGTCCTTCAGCGCGACGCCATGCAGTCCATGCTTTGAGAACAGGTATTCGGCCGTGTCGAGAATCTGCTCGATCGTCTCGGCTCGCTGCTCTGCTTTCGTGGCACGCTTGCGCCTCGCGCCGCCTTCCTGAGACAAGCTGATTACCTTTCCAATTCACCAATGGATGGATCGCGCTAGTACTTCGGCGATCCTAGGCTGCGCCAGAACGCTTCCCATTAGCAATTGAGACCACCCGCGTCTGTTTTCCATTTCCCTAGAGCGAGCTGGGAAAGCACGCTTCCCAAAGAATCAATCAATGCGCCGTTGAAGTCAATCTTCACTAGCTGGATAGTGAGTAATATGGCTTAACGATCGACCATTTGTCCGTTGCGTCCACACAAAGCTAATGTAGCGTCATGCCTCGCTGAAGAACATAGCCCCGGAAGCACCGTTTCGATGTCGGCCAGCAATGTGCGGTTTATGCCGGTTGCGATCCCACTCGACGCAAAGTGCGCCGCAAGTGCGCCGCTGCCAAGGTTGCCGGCCGCGCCAGGCGCATAGGGACAACCGCCGAGGCCGCTGGCCGCGGAATCGAAGGTCCTGACGCCGTCGTCGACGAGGTGTGCCCCGCATCCACCGCGAGCTTCGTGGCTGGATCGCGCATCAAAAGGGCGCGACCGTGCCCGGGCCGCCGGGGATGACGGCAACGCGCAGCCTCTTCGTGCACTAGGGCCATCATGTCGTGGTTGCCCTCGAAAACGGTACGTGCGGCCCCTTCCGATCGCCAACGGTCTGTCCGAAACGGACAAGAAGTCCTGTTGCGATCTGGCGCGACACCGCTTGTGAAAACAGATAGCCCTGACCAAGCTCGCAGCCGATGTCCAAGAGCGAACTGGCCTGCAGCTCGCTTTCGATTCCTTCGGCAACCAGCCGGATGTTGAGCTTGCGCGCGATATCAATCAGCCCCTCGACGATTGCCAGGCTCGGATCCCCCTGCCCAAGGCGGTCGATGAAAGACTTGTCGATCTTGATGACATCGACGGGCATCGTAAGCAGGTGCGTGAGCGAGGCAAAGCCGGTCCCGAAATCATCAAGCGCCACGCGGAGGCCATGGGCACGCAGTGCCTTGATCTCCCGAGCCACAATAGGATCACGCTGGCCGAGATAGACCGACTCTGTGACCTCAAGGATGATATGCTTCAGGGGCACGTTTTCCCTGCCAAATGCGGCTTCGATACGCCCGTAAAGGGTGCCGCTGTGAAAGTCGGCTGATGAAATGTTGATGCCGATATGTTGCAGCGGGATACCCTGGTCCAGCCACGCGCGCGCGTCGGCCGCAACAATGGCCATCATGCGTTCCGTCAGATGCGAGGCGACGCTGACATCGGAGGTCGCCTGGTGGAAAGCGGCGGCTGAAACAATCTCCCCGTCGGGCCTGCGAAGGCGGCAAAGCGCCTCCATCCCGACGATCGCACGGGTATCAAGACGCACGATCGGTTGATAGAAGGCGTCGATCCGGCCTTCGCGCAAGGCCCCGTCGACATCGCGGGTCACCTCGATACGGGTCTTGATGGCGCTGCCGATCCCCGGCCAGTACTGCACGAAGCCGCCGGGCGACGTCTCTTTGGCATGGTACAACGCGAAATCGGCGTGCTGCTGTACCGTTTTGGCATCGACGTCATCCGCCGAAAGCACCGCCCCGCCGATGGTAGCGCGGGGCAGGATCATGTGCCCGTCACAAGAGGCCGGCGTAGCCAGGATGTCGAGAATATGCTGTGCCTCAGCCTCAATGGCAGCGGAAGCACCGGCCTGCTGGAGGATCACCGAGAACTCATCGCCACCCATGCGGAACACCCGGTCAGGCGTGACGCTTTCGCCAAGACGGGCGGCGACGACCTGCAGCAAGGCATCACCCGCCGCGTGGCCGAAGGTGTCATTGATGGTCTTCAGATTGTCGAGGTCGACGAGAAGCACCCCCCAGGCACCTGGCTGGGCACAGGACAGCCGCTCTACGGCTATGTCGAGGCTCGCGCGGTTGGGCAAACCCGTAAGGGCATCGATATAGGCCCCCCGCTCCCGTTCGAGAACGCGCTGGTGACGCTCAAGCGCTATTGCACAGAGGGACGTGCACGAAGCGACGACCTCCTCTTCCCGCGCGCTGGGCCCCCGCGACTCGTAAAAATACAACGCAAAAGTACCGAGCACCGTGCCAGCGGTATCGCAGATCGGACTTGACCAGCAGGCCTTGAGACCCAACGCGACGACCGGCTCTCTATATCCGGCCCAGCGCGCATCGGTGGCGATATCGACCGTGGCAACGGCCCTCCGCAGATAGGCCGCACTCCCACAGGCGCCCACCTGCGGCCCAGTCATAAGGCCTTCCAACCGGGCCGAATACTCGTTGAGCAGGAAGGAACCTCCGATCGGATGCAGCAGTCCGCTGCGATCCACGCGTAAAACCGAGCAACAAACACCGGGCAGCATTTCTTCGATCTGGCCGCAAAGTCGGTTGATCGTCGCTTCGAGCGTTTCGCCTCTTGCGATCATTTCGAGGATCGTGTTCTGGAGATGTAGCACGCCGCCCCCGCTGCAAGATCACAGGTGTATAAGACCCGGCGAAATATCCGAGACGAAATCACACTACGGTAAATCTAGTATACGATCTAACAATGCTCGGGAATTATTTTTAAGTTTAACCGGAATTCCCTCATCACGGCCATCGTATCGGGCGTTGCGCTCGCGGCAAACCCGGCCGCCCCAGTCTGCGCGGAACGTGACGTTGACCTGCAAGCAAAACCGGATGAACCCTCTGCACTGTATCGCTACGTGGCGATTTGGCAGGAGGGCAGGACCTTTTCGAGCGCGTTATGTGTCTCTCTCGAAGCCATCATGTCCGCATTCGCTCCGACAACGCTCGAGTGCTCGCACAAATGTCGCACGGCGATTGGCCGAGCCGGCGTAACCGCCGGCATTCGTCATACTGTTTGGCGACGACGCCCGCGCTCTCAAGGGTTTCGCTCCTGCTTGGCTTTGACGAAGCCCCGATCTGACGCGATAAATCGCTCAAGCATGGGCACTATCAGGCGAACAGGATCAGTGGAAGGCTGACCCGCGTCGCGGCCAAGGATCTCGGCATATCTGGACAGGTCGCGGTGCAGCGGCGCCGGCAGTTCCACTGTGACCTTAACCGGCTTGTCGTCTGCAATCGGACCGAGTTTCAGCTTGGCCATTTTCAGCCTCCGTAGGGTTCGAGCACGAGATCGCGCGTCACGACGACACGCACATCAAAGCCCGGCCGTATCGTCAGCGTCGGTGCGATGTTGAGCTGGCGCTGGACGATCTGCTGGCCCACCTGGCTGAGGCTGTCGGAGGCGGCGCCGCGCAAGGCGCGCACGATGTCACTTTCCTGGCCGGACGAGCCGGCCCCCGCGCCAACGCTGAGGATGGTGGTGAGTGCGGCCGCCTTGAACAGGTCAGCCCAATGGTAGTCCACGCCGTCCTCAAGGCCGGCATAGCCTTGAGCGTCAGTGCCAGGCTGGCGTTCAAGGACAATGGAGCGTCCGTTGGGAAAGACCAGCCTGCTCCACACAAGCAGGACGCGCCGCTGGCCGAAGCCGACGCCGTTGTCGTATTGGCCAATAACGCGAGTACCTTGCGGGATCAGCAGTGATCGACCCGTCGGACTGTCATAGACATTTTCGGTGACCTGGGCGGTGATCTGACCGGGCAGATCGGAACGGATACCGGTGATGAGGGCGGCCGGGATGACGGACCCTGCCTGAAGCACATAGGGCGACGCCGGCGGCGTGACGCGATCCGGCGCCAAGGTGCGCCGGTCAGTGGCCGCATTCAGAAAACCGAGTTGACGGTCTGGGTTGGTCGACTGGCCGATCTGACCGGCAAGGTCGGGGCCGACAGGGTTCGTCGGAGCAATCCCTCCGGGCGAGGTTTCGGCCATCGCCGCGGTTGACTGCCCTGTCTGGAAGAAAACGCGCGAGGTTCGGGCCGCCTCCTCTTCGGCCCGCCGACGCTGTTCCGCCTCATCGACCATGGGTGTCGCGATCGTTGGCGCCACGACGGGCTGTCCCTTGTTCTGTGCATCAAGCATCGGCCGGCCGAGATCGCCGGGTAGCGGCGGCCCAAGAACGGGACCAGTGTAATCGCGCGGCAGGCTGGCCAGCCCATCGGCCGGCTGCCGATTGGACGTCGAGTAGAGTTCGTCGCCATGCCTGCCGGTTTCCCCCGTTTGAAGCGCGTAGACCAGCGCGCCGCCGACGCCCAGCGATGCACATAAGCCGATGCCGGCGAGCACCTTGCGGGACAGGCGCGTGACGCGCGGCGGATCGGCGCGAAGCTGCATGGGGGCCGCCGGGATTTCGTTCTCGTTCATGGGTGCTCCCCTCCCCTTTGACGAAATGCCTTCTTTGCATTCGGCGCCGCATTGGTGCCTGACATCCAAAGACCTCTCCGCGTCGCATCGGCGCGAACGATCCTGACGGTCTGTTGCTGCTTGCCACTGCCAAGCCGCAATTCCGCCGCGCCAAACAGGCGGTCGACGATCAGGGTGTTCTGGTAGACGCGGCTGTTGGCGATTTCGGCCTCGCCGTCCGGGCCGATGACGAAGATGGGCGGCATCTCGCCTTGCACGATCCCGCCTGGAAACTGGACCATGACGGCGCGATAGAACCAGTCGGGCAGGATCAATTCGACGCCGAGCGGGCGGCCGTCTCGATCGAAGCGCTCCTGCCATTCATTGATCCATGAGAAGCGATGGCGCCGGCCTTCCACAGGCTGGCGAAGGGAGGTGACGACGCTTGTCGACTGCAGGCGATCGAGCGCCGCCTTCAGGCGCAGATAGTCTCGCTTCGAGACACCGCGGCCGACGAAGGTGAGCATTTCGTATGGTGTCGCAGCCATCAGGCGCGACGTGCGCAATCCGGCGTCCCGCGCGCTGACGATCTGGCTCGCGGCCCAGATCAGGATATCGGCATCCCAGATCGTCGCCATGCCGTGGTCGGGCATCGCTTCGACACGGATCGCGACATCGCCGGCGCGAAAGTCGATCGGCGCGATGCGCCTGGATTTGGCGAGCGAGAAAAAGGGATAGGCCATGAGGTCCTGCGCATCGCGTGGCGCGACGACACCTGGCAGCGCGTGGAACAGATCAAGCTGTCCGCGTTCCGACGGTTGGCGTGTGCGTCCAGACATAGGGGAGATCGGCGAGCTCAGCGCCTTTCGCGCCCGGCATAGGCAATCAGGCGGGCGGCTTGAGGCTTGGCCGGCAGCACCGAGCCATGCGGATCGGATGTCGACGTCATCGCCCCGCGCTGGACCCAGGCCTGGAGGTCTCCGACGGCGTAGACGACGCGGCCGCCGAGTTTTCGATAGGCAGGCCCGGTGCCGTAGGTGCGATGTTTTTCCAGCGTACGCGCAGAAAGGCTGAGGAAATGCGCTGCTTCCGAAGTGCGCAGGTAGCGCGGCGGCAATGGCGCGGCGTCGGCATTCATGGGATGTCTCCTTGCGGCCGTCGCGTTGAACGGCGATCGATGGCCAGGATGGAGCAGCGTGGGGACGGTGATCAGGTGCGCAATTGCGGGCCGCTATTTCGCACCGCCAAAAGGGCTTCAGGCAGTGGCGCCGAAGCGCGCAGCAATTGTGATAGCCGCGCTCGACCATCTTCACGCCATCGCGCATCAAGCAACGCATCCGATGACAGGAAGCCCGGTTATGGGAGCCCGCGGCGCGGAAAGCTTCGACGGTCACCGGCAGAAGACGCCTCGCCCGGTACCGGGCGAGGCGTCTGACAATTCACTCGCCGTTGCGGTGGTTGGGGCGGGACCAGATCAGGCTGTGGCCGTCGCCTTCCTCGTCGGCGAAGAGGTTGGCGTAGATCGGAGCGGTGAAGCTCGGATCGTCCAGCTTGAGCCCGAGATAGTCGCGGCCCTCGGTGGAGCGCTTCGACCAGGCGGCGCCGATTTCGGCCTTGCCGACCACCACGCGGTGGCTTGGAGCGTTCTCGCCGCTGGCCCGGGTGTCGGGGGTGATGCGCACGCCCTTGGCCTGGACGCTGAGTGTGACAATCTCGCCGGTGAACTCGTTCGCATTGGTCTTCTTGAAAGTGCCGATGGTAGCCATTTTCAGTCTCCGTTTTCTCGTTTCCGAGCCCGCACCATGCGACCTCGATGGCGATCGCGAGGCCGAAGGCGACCGCCGCCGCATCGCTTGCGACCGCAGCAAAGCGGAGGATGGCGCAGGCGCGCGTTTCTTGGTTCCGCGAGAAATGGGCTTTGCCCAGGGGAAGAAACGCGCGACGCGCCATTGCGGCATAGGCGGTCGAGGCTTCAGCCGTCCTTCGGCCAGATCAGCCCGTTCGAGAGGTCGTTGGTGCGCTCGGCGAAATGAAGGGGGAGGCAACGGCGGCATCTGTGGCTCAGAGAAAAGCGGATCCGTTCGCCAGGATGTCAGCCTGCAGTGGCTTGCCCGGCACCAAGCCTTCGCCCGTCCGGTGCCAAGCGAACGACAACACATTACGAGGGTCCTATTTTGGGCCGAGAGAAGACAGTCCGCTTTTGTTCGTGTGTGAACAAAGACGGACATTCTAACGCCAGAGATCTCAGCAAGTGCGTCCCTCTGATAGGTGGTAAAAAGACAAACTACGGTGTCCAGCGCGCCAGCGCCGCAGCACAAACTGCGGCGGCGCTGGACGGCGCGTCGGACTGCCGGATTGCCACGTGCCAGTCCAGGCCGACACCCTGCAGTCGCTTGCACGATGAGTTTGGTCTTAGCCATTGCGCACGTCGCAACGGCGTCGCAATCCAAACGGTGTCGCTGCAGCAGGTTGGTGTCAGCTCTCCACATCAGGACCGTTTGAGCTTTGCACCACGATGCCACCCCAGTCCTCGGGCACTACATCTGCTATCGACTGCGAAAAGGTCCAATTGTGGCCGGCGAGGTCACGGCAGGAATATTGACGCTCGCCATAGGGATGGCTCGTTGGGCCGCTGAGAATAACTGCGCCATGCCGCGCGGCTCGTCTGTGGTGCGCGTCGACATCCTCGACGCGTACCATCACTGCGAATGGCCCATCTGTCCGCGTCAGTCCGAGAGACTTCAATTCTGTGACAACGACGGCGCCGTCTCCCAAGCCGAGCTGGGCACGGTGATTGCCAATCATCAGCCGTATTTCGAAGCCGAAGGCCTCGCAAAGCCAATGGCTGGCCGTCTCGACATCGGGATACGAAAGCACCGGTATGACCGTGCTCGTGGGCATCGAGCGGTTGTCGATCATCCTCATCTCCTATGCTGCCTTGAAAGGGTTGAAGGCTCTCAGCGAAAAGCCTTCAACTATAGGGCGACCAACATTGTTGGCGAGGGCCGTTATAGGGCTGGTAGCTGTTGTCCCAGGCGCGGTAGGAGACGTAGCGCTCGTAACACCAGCGCACATGCGCTGCTTCCAATCGGACCGCGGGACTTGGCGCTACTGGCGCGACGGTCGCCGCCGCGACACCGGCGGCAAAGGCGGCGGCGGGGAACCAGTAGCCATTGTAGTAGCGGTAGCCGGGCCGCACACGGACATAGCCCCGGTAGCCGTTGTAGTAGTAGCCGCCGCCAACGACGTAGAAGCCGCGACGAAACCAGACCGGCGTCGGCGCTGTGGTTACCGATGCCGGGCCAGAAGCCGGCGCGACCGGCAAGGCCTCGGCCGGCGAGGCGAGCACTGTGGCGCCAATCATCAAACCGCACAACGCTGTGATTGTCCGTTTCATCTTTTTCTCCTGTTGGATGGAGGTTGAAGGGTTAAGGCATTACTGACGCCGGAGCGCCCGCAGTTCGGAGATCGAAAGCGCTCCGTCGCCATTCGTGTCCGCCTGCAGCAGCCGGTCGGGAATAAAGGCGGCAAACTCGTCGCGCGAAATCCTGCCGTCGCCATTGCGGTCGATGCGGCTGGCCTGTGCCTGGAAGCCGGCGAACTG
>UCIA01000078.1 GCA_900472295.1 Hyphomicrobiales bacterium
CATTTTCTGACCTCCAGTCAGAATCGAGAGTGGAGGTCGATGAAAAGCGGGTCGTTATTCTGCTTTTCTGTTTTATTTCAAAGTGATGTGTATCCTTGGCAATCAGTTGGAGCTGTTCGCGAAAAACCGCTTGCTTGCGAACGCCTTGCCTGACCCGGTCTTGAAATATCGCTCGAGCTGTCGTGCGTTGGCCTCGGTTTCAACCCCAATACAGGCTTCAAGGCGACAGGCAGATAAGCCTTCGTCGACGTCACATAGCCTGATTGATGGGATTCAAAACGGCGTCGAAGGTCATTCGTCGACCCGACATAGACATCGCCGTTATGGAGCTGCAGGAAATAGACGTACCACATGGTCCCCCTACGCTACTTCGTAGCTTCGGGCGACACACCTACGCCCAAAATGCGGTTCCGGGTGGCCTGCCACCCGAAGCCCGCAGGGCGTAGGGTGGCGGAGAGGATGGGATTCGAACCCACGAGAAGCTTTTGACCTCTACTCCCTTAGCAGGGGAGCGCCTTCGACCACTCGGCCACCTCTCCGTTGCGCCGCTGGATAAAGAAAAGCGCCGGCACAATCAACAAGCCGGCGCCATTATCTCTCAAAAATCGGGAATCGGCCGAAACGGCGCCTTTGCCATGCGGCGATTCTGCGGCGGCACCCTAGCCGGCGACTCGGCAAGTCAGCCGCAATTCTGGCCGTCCATCGCCGGATTCGGCCGTGCTGCGGCGCGCTGGACAAGGGTTGCAGGCCCTTCGATAGTTAATGAGAGCTTTCTGACTGAGGCCAAATCGTGTCATTTGTGCAACAACGCCGGGGGATAGCGCCCGCATAGCCCTTTTGCCGGTACGATCGTGGTTGAACGCCGCCGCCTCATGGGTAATGTCGATTTCGAAGGAGCGGCGCGGTGCGCATCTTTTTCGGTAGTGGGGATGGGGCAGGGAACGCTGTCCTTCAGCAAAGAATACCCAGACCCGTTTTTTAACTTTTGACTGGAGGTCAGAAAATG
>UCIA01000042.1:0-26500 GCA_900472295.1 Hyphomicrobiales bacterium
CTCATCCGTCTCGGCGCTAAAGCGCCGATCCACCTTCTCCCACAGGGGGAGAAGGAAGAGCTTCCTGCGGTGCCAAAAACCGCAGCACCACATCGCTCATCCCAAGCAGCGGCGTGAACGTCACCATGGTGATGCCGCCGGTGGCATTGGTTCGCGTCAGTCCCTCGGAATAGATATCCAGCGGCGGCTCCTCGTCGAACCAGACGCCGTGCAGGGTTTCACCCTGCCACTTTTCGCGGCCCTTCTCATAGCTCTTGAACGACAGCACGGACTCATCGGCCTGCACATCGCCGCCGCCGCCCCAGCGCACCACGATGCTGTCGAGCGCGCCGGGCGCGCCGCGACCCATTGTGGTCCCGGCAATCGCGTCGGCCGGGATCATGCCGGTGCCCCAGGCGGCCTGCTGTTGCGGCGGGCCGACCAGCACGCGCTGCGGGTTGTCGCGCGTGCCCTCGCCGGTCACGCCGGCCGCCCACAGCCGCACGGCACTGTCGAAGGTCTTGCCCCGCCACCAAGCGGGATAGCGTCCCGTGAGATGCATGGCCCATTCGGCGCCGCCGGCCCTGGTCTTGCCGAGCTGGTTGCCGGCCATGAACAGGCGTTCGCGGTTCTGCGCGCCGGCAGCGTGAAACTCCGCCTGGCGTTCATACGGCTTGTAAGCCGCAAGCTGATTGGTCTTGCGTCTACGGTCCAGTTCCTCCAGCAGCGCCAGATAGATCTTGCGCGCCGACTTCGCCCGCTTGGTCGCGGAAGGGGCCGAGGACGGCTTCGAGGCCGCGGATGCGGCGGCGGATCTCGTCATCGCTCAGGCTCTCCAGATTATCCGATGAGAGATGCAGGTCCTTGGCCAGATCCTTGGGCAGCACCGATTGCACGATTTTCAGATACTGGTCGGGCTTGTCCGCCCTGACCGCGGCAATGACACCGGCGCCATGGGCGCGAAAATCGGCGCGCACCGCGTCGAGAAAGTCATCGCCAAGCGTCTTCTTGGTCCGCTTCGGGCTGCCGGCGGACGGCTTGCGGCCCTGGCGCGCACGCGGCGCCGCCCGGTCAGCCATGATCCGGACTCCCGACCGGCTCAGCCGTGGTGGCAGCCTGCCTGGTTGGCCGCGCCCGCTTGACCTTGCGGGGCTTGCGCCGTGCCGGCTTTGCCCTTGCCGGTTTCGTCCTTGCCGGATTCCGGGCGGCCTTGCGGCCGGCTGCATCAGCGGCATCGGCCGGCGCGCCGCCGTCTTGGGCAGGCGTGGCTTTCAGGCTTGCCCTGGCAAGGCTGATCGCCTTGCCATCGACCTGCATGCCGCGCGGAAAGCCGAAGCCGCCTACCGCATCGACAGGACCACCGCGAACCATGCCGATCCGCACACCCGGCACGACCGGCTCGATGCGGCCGACGCGCGCCTGCGGCGCGGCGCCCTCGAACACACCGATAGCGCTGACGACCTCACGGCCGTCATCGTCGGTGATGATGGTGGCATAGCGGTTGGACATGGAAGTTCTCTAAGTGCGTTGCGGAAGGTGCGCATTAATGGAATGCTGCGCTTCGTCGGAGAGCGCGCAATGAGCGATGTGACCAGTCACTATGGCAGCGGCGGCATCGTCGAGCGCATTCTGGCGGCGGTGCCGGGCGACAATGCCGGCAGCCTCACGGCCAAACAACTCTATCCATTCGACCAGCTTCATGGCCGCGAGCTGATCGCGACCCAGGATCATGCCTCACGTCTTGCCCTCTCCGCCTCCGATCGGGTTCTGGATATCGGCAGCGGCATTGGCGGCCCAGCCCGGTTCCTTGCCGACACTTATGGATGCAGCGTCGACGGCGTCGACCTGACACCGGCGTTTGTCGAGGCATCGCGCCAATTGACCGAACTCTGCGGCCTCGGCGACACAGTGCATTTTCATGAGGCCAATGCGACAAGGCTGCCTTTTGCAGACAATACGTTCGACGCGGCAATCTGCTTCTATGTCGGCATGAACATCGCAGACAAGGCCGCGGTCATCGGGCAAGCGTTGCGCGTGCTGAAGCCGAAAGCCCGGCTTATCTGGACCGAGGCGGTGCTGGCAGGCGGCGAGCCTCACTTTCCATTGCCTTGGGCGGTTTCGCCTGCGGCCAGCCATCTTGTCGACCGCGAAACCCTGGAAGCCTTGTTTGCCTCGGCCGGATTCCGGGTCGACGCCGTAATCGACGAAACAGGCGATCACGTCGAATTGGCGTTAAAGCGGGCAAATTCCGGCATCGTGCCGTCGCCTGCACAGCAGCAGGCCAATGAGATTGTGCTTGGGGCAGAGTTCGTGCAGCGCCGAAAGAACTATATAAGCAGCCTGAGCGAGGGAAAACTCGCGTCACTGGCCGTGATCGTTTGCAAGCCGGCCTGAAAAACAAAAACCCGCCTCGGCGGCGGGTTGGTGGCGCAAATCAGCACCATAAACAAATCATAGCATAGCTGCCCTCACCGGTCAACAGTTGTCAGGAAATAATTCCTACATCGATTGACGATTCAGTGATGATAGCGCTACCACCCCCGGCGTCAAGTCATATGCATTTGTTCTAAAGTGCCATGCCGCCCACGGTTCTTGTCTGATAATTTGTTTTTTGGGCATCAAGGGGGCAAAAGACGCCATGTCTGACGACAGGATACGAAACATAAATTTGACCGCCGATATCGTCGCGGCATTCGTGAGCAACAATTCAGTGCCTCCGGAAGGCCTGCCGGCGTTGATCGAGAGCGTCAATTCAGCCCTGGCGGCCGTGGACAATCCCGTTGCTGCCCCGCAACCCGCGCCCGAGCCTGCCGTCAACCGCAAGCGTTCGGTGACGCCGAATTTCATCATCTGCCTCGAGGACGGCAAGAAGTTCAGGTCGCTGCGGCGCCACCTCGGCTCCGCCCACGGCGTAACGCCGGAGGCCTATCGCGCCAAATGGGACCTGCCCGGCGACTACCCGATGACCGCGCCCAGCTACGCCGCCAAGCGGTCGGAGCTGGCAAAGGAGTTCGGGCTCGGCATCAGAACACCCGAAGCGCCGGCCGGCAAGGCACCGGCCAAGCGCAAGACCAAGGCGTAAGGCCTGCGCCGGTAAGCAATTCCAGGTGTGAAGCGGTTTTTGCCGGAAAAGCGCGAAGCGCTTCCCTTGCCGGAGCACGATCATGGTGACCGGAGAGCCCAATGACGTTCGTGTCGAACGCGCTGACCGCCGCCAATGGGCGGTGCTGGTTGCCGAGGACGGCACGGTGACCCAGCATCTGTTCGAGGCTCAGGACGCGGCCGAGGATTTTGCCGATAGCGAGCGGACAAGGCTCGGCCTGCCCGCCAGGCCGCCGGCGGAAGATCCGCTGGCCTGAGCTTGGCCTCCCGAACCTGATTTGGCCCGTCATGAGGGATCGTTCGAAACGAAAACCCGTAGGTCGATCTTAGTGATCGCCTATGCAATCATTGCACTAGGGCCGACACCTCGCCGGATATCCGACTTTGCCGCGCCCGCGTATAAAGGCTGTCATGCAGCTCCAGCCTCTGATCGATGATTGCTACGAGGTGTTTGCCTCCTACCCGCCGCCGCGCGTGCTCAATGCGTCGGCGGCGCGCGACCCGGACGCCATTCTGAAAATGCTGACCTCGCTCCCGCTGCGCGAGCTGACCGGCGAGGAACTCGGCGCCTATGCCGGCTGGGCGATGACGACGGTCGGCGACACCAGAGACTACAAACATTTCCTGCCACGTATCCTTGAGTTGGCCGTGTTCGATGCGAGCTGGCATGGCCTCGACCCGCCCGTCATCGCTGGCAAGTTGAACTATGGCGGTTGGCAGACCTGGCCGACGGAGGAACGGACAGCGGTGCGCGCTCTGTTTGCCGGTGCCTGGCGCCGTGGTTTCGACCAGCATCCCGACGAGGCCGACCCGAGTGGCTGGCTGTGCGGCATCGCAATCATCGGCGGCGATCTCAACGCGGCCCTGAAGGCATGGCTTTTCTCGACCTCGCCGAACGCCGTGCTGCAGTTGGCAGAGTTCTTTCGGGGCGATGCCGAGCGGCTCATCTCACATAAGGCCGATCGAAATTTCTGGGATGCTGCCGGCGATGCCGCGATCGAACGCATGCGCCGCTGGCTGCTCAGCGAGCCGGTTCTGGATAGGCTGCTGTCGGCGCAGGTCAGGCCTGAAGACCAATGGCGAGTCGGCCACGCGCTTCTCGTCCTCGATGCCGTGACCCCGTGAAGGCCTGACGGGGTTTTGCTGCGGCTTTGGCCAACGGTCGCCGAGAGCTCTCCGGGATCGGAACGGACGCTCATGCGTTGAAAGCTCAAGCCAATGGGAGCAACAGCTATGAATGTCGCCAATCTGCAACTCGAAGGCCTGCTGATGGCCGTCGCCTCGATCAACCAGGTGCTGGTGCGCAAGGGTGTGCTGACGGTCGAGGAGATCGACATCGCGCTGCGCAAGGCCGAGGCCGGCGAAACCGGCGAGGAGCGCTCCGGCGGCATGTCGGAGTCCAACCGCGATGCCGTCAACTTCCCGATCCGGCTGCTGGAGCTGGCCAATCAGTGCCAGCCGGAGACGGACATGCCGTCCTTCTCGAAACTGGCCCGCATGGTCGGCCAGATGAAGGAACCGTATAACGACCAGATGTGAGGCGGCCGACTCATCTCGATCCGACTGTGGCCAGGCTCAATACCGTCCCTGCATGATCTTGATCACCTTGCTGCTGTCGGCAGTTGGCGAGGTGAGGTTGCGATAGTCGGCATAGGTGATCTTGCCATTGGCAAGAGCGGTGAAGAGCCGATTGCAAAAGGCAGTTTCGTATCGTGCCGGGCTGACATTCATGATCGCCGCGTAAGCGCTCTTGTCTCTGGCCGGAGTGCGTCTTTGATTTGCGATGCAATCGGCGATGATACTCCGTTTTGCCGCTGGACTGCCGAGCGTGGCATGCAGGTTGTTGAACTCACCTTCCGACAGCGAAGTGCAACCGGCAAGCAGTGACGTGCCGACAAGAACAGCAGCAAAACGCGTGGCAATATTCATGAATTCCCCCTTGGACCTGCCACCCTGCTTATCGCGCCAAAACGCGCAAGTACAGTGACAATATCGTCGTATTCCAGCGAGAAGCTTAGGCCAGACTAGTCACCGTCGCTTTGGCCTAAGGGGACATCCACGCGCCCTGCCGAGCTTCGACGCCAGCACACTGCCCGGCCCATGCACGGCGGCAGCGAAGGTCGGGTGCTCGCCCCGCTCAGAGCTTCGCCATCAACTCGCGCCCCAGCCGCTTCGGCGGCTCGGCGCGCAGCACCACATTGGTCGTCACCGCGCCGTAGCGGCCGATGGCGTCGACGATGCTTTCGAGGGCGGGCGGCGACGGAACGACGACCTTGACGAGGAAACAATCCTCGCCGGTCACCCGCAACACCTCGACCACTTCCGGCATGGCAGCGAATTTCTTCAAACAGGTCTGGATATGCTCATGCGTGGTGCGCAGGCGGATCATCGCCATGGTGCCGAGACCCAGCGCCGCCGGATCGATCGCCGCCCGGTAGCCGGCAATGACGCCGCGCTCCTCCAGCCGCTTGACCCGTTCCGAGGTCGCGGGCTGGGACAGGCCGACGCGGCGGCCGAGTTCGGAAATGCCGATGCGGCCGTCATCCTGCAGAATCTCGATGATCGCCATGTCGGTGGGGTCGAGCCGTTGCCGGTAGTCGCCATTTGCCATGAGCACCTTCAATCCATCGGAATTCTTCGTTGCTTTCCGATGATCTCTCATTCCGTGGATGAGGAGAAGACCTAGAATTGGCCAGCATCTCCAACGAAACAGGACTTTCCATGACCGACTTCATCATCCTGCCCGGCAGCGGCGGATCGGGCGCGGCCCATTGGCAAACGCGCTGGCAGCGGGCCAATCCGGCGATGCGCCGCTTCAGCCCGGCAAGCTGGGACCTGCCGGATTTCGACGACTGGATCGCCGCACTCGAAGACGCCGTGTCACAGGCAACGACCCCACCGGTGCTCGTCGCCCACAGCCTCTCCTGCCTGCTGGTGGCGCATTGGCAGACGGTGTCGCGCCGGAAGATCGCCGGCGCGTTCCTGGTCGCGGTTCCCGACCCGGCATCGCCTGCCTTTCCAGCCTATGGGCTTGCCTTCGCCGACGCGCCGCACGAGCGGCTTCGCTTCCCCTCGCTGATCGTCGCCAGCACCGACGATCCCTACGACCCGCATGGCTACGGCAGGGCGAAGGCCGGGCAATGGGGCAGCGCGCTGCATATCGCCGGGCCGCTCGGCCACATCAACAGCGATAGCGGTCTCGGCGACTGGCCGGCGGGGATGGAGCTGCTGATGAGCTTCGCAAAGAAGACGCAATCCACAGGCGAGGCCGGCCTCGCCTCGGCCACCACTCTATAGGAGCCGCCGCATCGCCCTCAGTTCGGCGCTGCCGGCGGCACGCTGAGCTCGAGGAACGGCACGGTCGATCCCGGGATCATCGATGTCGGCAATTGCCCGTCCCACTTCTCGGCCTTGGTCAGTTCGACCAGCAGCGGGTTGTTGGCAAGCGCTGCACCCCGCGCCTTGATGGCTTCGGCCGTCGCCTCGCCTTCGACCTTGGTCTTGAAGGCGCTGGCTTCCGCTTCGGCCTTGACGCTGTCGGCGCGGCCCTTGGCCTGGGTCACGGCGATGTCGGCCTTGATCTTTTCCTGCTGCAGGTTCTGCTCCTGCTTTTGCACTTCGACCTGCGCCGTCATCCTGGCTTCGACCGCCTGTTCGTAGGCGTCGGAAAAGTCGATGTTCTCGACCTGCACGCTGTCGATCATCACCGGGCCGTCGGTTACCTTGGAGATGGCGTCGGCGACATCCTTGTTGAACTTGGCCCGGTTCTGGATCACCGACACGGCGTCATACTGGCCGAACACCGTCTTGATCTCCTGCGGCGCCTTGCGGGCGATGACGCGGTCGGCCAAGGCTTCGATCGAGCCGTAATTGGTGTAGACGTTGCTGACCTCGGTTTCCGGCACGTGATAATTCACGGTGACGCGCATGTCGGCCGGCTGCTGGTCGCGCGAATAGGCCTGCATGGCCGGCAGGCCGCTGCAATCGTACTGGGTTTCGCAGCCCCATTTGATGACTTGCTGGCGCAGGCTGATCTTTTCGACCCGCTGCAGCCAGGGCAGTTTGAAATGCAGGCCGGGATCGACGACGGAACTCAGCGCGCCATTGGTCAACAGCACGCCGCGGTCGCCCTGGTCGATCGTGTACCACGAACCGAGAAGGCCAAAGATGGCCAGCGCAATGACAACCAGCGCGATCAGGCCGGAGCCGATCGAGCGGGGAGCGACCGCGGCCACCTTGCCCGGCAGACGGTTCAAATTGCCTTGTGTATCGGTCATTGCCCTACCCCCATCTCATGACTGCCCGATGCCTGCATCGCCCACAACTATGGCGGCAAGATTGCAATCGTGTGGATACATGAGTCGGGTTGCGCCAGTCCCGGGAATCGACGGCGCGGAAATTCAAAGAGACTGTTCGGTCTCGAATCCGGCATGCCGCTCCGGATCGGCCGGCCCGTCATTCTGCCGTTCGGCGTCCGCTTTGCGCTTCGGGCAATCCTCGTAATCGTGGTCGCGCGAACCGCAATAGGAGCAGCATTTTGCCGGGGTGTCTGTTCGAAGCATCTGGGCCATGCACAAGAATGCACGAAATGTCATCCGGTTGCAGCAGCGGTTGCGAAGTCGCCGCGCGGATGCCTGTCTGCCAGCCTGGAGAGCAGCTCCCTCAATACCCGCCGACGATCGGCAGGATCTCGCCGGTGATGTAGCTGGAACATTGCGGCGAGGCCAGGAACACATAGGCTGGTGCGATCTCCTCCGGCTGGGCCGGGCGCTTCATCGGCGTCCTGGCGCCGAACTGCGAAACGGCCGCCGCCTGCTTGTCGGATGGGTTCAGCGGCGTCCAGACCGGCCCCGGCGCCACTGCGTTGACGCGGATGCCCTTGCCGATCAGATTGCCCGACAGCGCCCGAGTGAAGGCATGGATGCCGCCCTTGGTCATCGAATAGTCGATCAGCTCCTTCGAGCCGTCTATGCCGGTGACCGAGCCGGTGTTGACGATGGCAGAGCCCGGCTTCATATGCGGCACCGCTTCCTGGGCCATATGGAAATAACCGTAGAGGTTGGTCTTCAGCGTGGTGTCGAAATGCTCTTCGGTGAGGTCGGCAAAGTCAGCCGAATGCACCTGGAAGGCGGCGTTGTTGACCAGCACGTCGAGCTGGCCGAGTTGCTTGACGGTCCGCTCCACGGCGCGGCGGCAGAAGGCGCGCTTGGAGACGTCGCCGCGCAGCGTCAGGCAGCGCCTGCCCTCGGCCTCGACCGCCTGCCTGGTCATTTCGGCATCGCGGTCTTCGCTGAGATAGACGATGGCGATGTCGGCGCCTTCGCGCGCAAACAACACAGCAACGGCGCGGCCGATGCCGGAATCGCCGCCGGTGATGAGCGCCACCTTGCCGTCGAGTTTCTTCGAGCCTTGCCAGAACGGCGCGTCATAGAGCGGCGCCGGCTTGATCTGCCCCTCTTCACCCGGCTTGGGATGATGCTGCCTGGGAAAAGGTGGCTCGGGATAGGGCCTGGCGCCGGCCTGCATGGAGACAGATGGCTTTGCCTTCGGCTTGCGGCGATCGTCGGCATCCACCTTGCGCTGCACGCTGCGCTGCTTGCGCACTGCCTTCGAGGTGTCGGATTTGGTGAGCATGGGTTTCTCCTTCCGTGTCGAAGGACAACGCATGTCGGGCAAAAAGGTTGGCAGACCGCTTTGGGCATAGCGCAGGCATTCGTCTGCTACATCAAAGTTAAATGCGAGGAGCAGGCGTCAGGTGGTAGGTGAATGAAAAAGGGGGGACTCTAGAACGCTGAAGAGGAGTCCCATGGACGTTCGAAATCTGATTGCCAAACTGTCGGCCGCAGTGCTGCGCCGGCGCGCCGCACCTGCCCCAATCCTGTTCAGGCCGATCCGCGACTCGCTAGCCGACATCCCGTTGAAGCCGCGCTCGCGACCGCCCTATCAGCCACGCCGGCCAATCCGGCCGGCAAGCAACATGTAGTTTGCCAAGCCTGCAACCACTTCGCGATCTCGTCGTTTATGGCGATCCTGTTTTACGGAGGGCCCTATGAAATCGATACGGACAAACAATCCCATTCTGGTCCTTGGCGTAGCTGCATTTCTTGTTGCGCCTTTCGCCGGGCTTTTGTGGCGGACGCGCCAATGGTTTGGATGGTGAACTTCCGATGAGCCGGTTTCTCCCCCTGACGATCAAATTCGTCGACGGCAGCTCGATGACGGTGTCGTCGATCGCCGACGCCAGGCGGGCGCTTGGCGGACTCTGGAAGAACAAGGAGGCGGCGGCCTACAAAGCGGCCGTCAGGTTGGTGGATGACGCGTTGGACGGCATTTGCCGCCCTGACATCGCCTTTGCCGCTTTCAAGAATGCCGCCGCCCAACAAGGCCTGCTGAAGCCGGTGAAGCCAAGTGCCGCCCTTGCCATGTTGGACAGATTGGCGTCGCTGGACGGATCCAATGGTCAGTCAAGCGCCGGCTGACGGACTGCGTCCTCCGGCGGTCGACGTTTCGGGATTCCGATGCCCTATCTCGGCTCGCGGTTCATGCTGAGATAGGTCGGATCGAACTCGGCGATCTCGACAAGCCGCTGCCAGTCGAGGATCGTCACCATGTGGTTTGCCCAGCCGATCACGCCGAGCTTGCGCAGCGCGCCGATGACCCGGTTCATGTGGACGACCGACAGCCCAAGCACATCGGCCAGTTCGGCTTGCGACAAAGGCAGCCGGAAACTCATGCCATTGGTCTGCTTGACCACCTGAAGCCGAACGAACAGCTCGCATACCAGATGCGCCAAATGCGAGGTCTTGGATCGCCGGCCCATGGCCACGATCCATTCGCGGTGGATGGCGCCGTCGACGAGCGTGTTCAGCCACAGCAACCTTGTGAGATGCGGCGCCTGTTCGGTGATGGCGCGCAGCCGGCTGTGGTCGGCCGCGATCACCCGGCATGGCGAGAGCGCGATGATGCCATGGTCCATGGTCTTGAGCAGGAAGGCGTGCAGGTCGACGAAATCGCCGGGCACCTGCAGCGAGGTGAACTGCCGGCCGCCATCCTCGAGCACCTTGTAGCGCGCGGCCAGCCCTTCGATGATGAGCGTGCTGTAACCGGGCCTTGAGCCTTCCGCCACGATGTCCTGGCCGGTGGCAAAATCCATCTCGATGGTCATGACGCCGGCAAGCAGCCCCTTCTCCTGCTCGGAGAGGGCATCATGCTGGCCAAGGTTCAGATACAGCGATTCTAGCATCGAGGGTTTTCCATCCGAATTGGCGGGATTGAATTGGTGGGCTTAGCTCAACGCCGTAGACCGGGTGCGGTTGCACGCAGCTGGCATAGCGGCAGTTCGCGGCAAGAAATCCGTTTGGAATCAGCCGATGGAACCATGAGCGCGGCCGGGGATTTACCGATCTGACTGGAGGGACACCGCACATGGAACGGTTTTATTTCGACCTCTACAACACCGAAAACCAAAAGGATGAAGAGGGGCAGCTGTTTCCAAGCCGTGAGCGTGCGGGGGTCGAGGCACTGCGGATACTACACGATGTCGCACGCGACGAGATGCCGGAGGGCGAGCATCGGCAGATTACCGTCAAGATGCTGAACGCGAACAGGGAGCAGATTTTCGAAGCATCGCTGACCATGGCGTCGCTGTGGAGTTGAGCGTCGTCATCCTGTTGACTGCACCATGGAACCTCTTGCCCTCCCCTCTGTTTCCTAAGGGACGGCCAGCGGCACACGCTGCCGGCCCAGCTGATTGACGGAGGTACGAACCCATGTCCTTGCAAAAGCTTCATCCCGAGCATGTCGACGATACGCGCAGGCTTGCCTATTCGACCTTCGCCCCGGTGCTCATCAGTTCGCTGACCAAGCGACTGGCGCGCTGTCAGGGCACCAAGGAACTGGGCGATCTGGAAAAGTCGCTCATCCGCCTGATCGAAAACTCTGACGTCGGTGAACCGCAAGCCGAGGCGATGAAGGAGTTCGCCATCGAGCTGGTGGTGTCGACGATATCGGAAGCCCGCGCCCACCCCGACACCAAGAGCGATCTTGAGGCCGTCGGCGAGCGCCGCACCCAAGGCCGATCCGAGAATCCGGAGACGCTCGAGGAGCAGTTGCAATCGGGCCTCGAAGACTCCTTTCCCGCCAGCGATCCGCCATCCGTCGTCTCAACCTCCATTTCGGGCGGTTCGAAGGAGATAGTCGGCACCGACGAGGTGTTGCGGCTCAAGAAGGAAGCAGCCCAGCGCGAGCAGGAAAAGGCCGACGCCGACTGAGCTGAGAACTCACCTGGCCCGCGCGGTGCGGCGGCTTCAGCCGAAGCGCTTGTGCGGTGCCTCGGCCGTTGCCCTGGCGACGATCGCTTCCAGCGGCTCCGGCCGGTGCAGCAGAAAGCCTTGGCCGTAGGCGACATCCATTCCGCGCAAAATGTCGAGCGCGTCCTGCCGCTCGATCTTTTCGGCCACCACCGCACAGCCAAGACTTTTGGCGATACCCGCTATGGCCGAGACGATCTCGCGGTCGAAGCGGCTTTCCGCGATCTTCTGGATGAACGATCCGTCGATCTTGATCTGATCGACGGGAAAGCGTCGCAAATATTCGAACGAGCTCATGCCGGCGCCGAAATCGTCGAGGCTGACGCGGCACTGCCGCTCCCGCGCCTTGCGCACGAACTGTTCGGCGGCGTCGAAATTGGTCATGGCCGCGGTTTCGGTAATCTCAAAGCCGATGCCGAAATGCGGCGCCCCGGTCTCGGCGATGACGGCGTCGACAAAATCCCACAGCAGCGGATCGCTCAGCGTCTGCGCCGACAGGTTGAAGTCGAGTGTGATGGCGCCCGACCGCATCGCCGCGCCATGCCGCGAAAGCGCGGTTTTGATGATCCAGCGGTCGAGCCGCGAGGCGATGCCGAAGCGCTCGGCGACCGGGATGAATTCGTCGGGCGGAATCAGCTTGCCATTCTTGCCCACAAGCCGCGCCAGCACCTCGACATGACGGCTCTCCCGCCAGGGCCGGCCGAGCAGATGGATCTCCTGGCCAAACAGTTTCAGCCGTCCTTCATCCATCGCGTCGACAGTGTCGGCGGCGACACGCGCGGCGTTGAGACCGCCGGAGATCGACGCCGTCTCGGTGGAAAACACCGCAAAGCGGTTCCGCCCCGCGGCCTTGGCCGCATAGCAGGCGTCGTCGGCGCAGGCCAGCGCATCGGCGACGGTGGTGGTGGTGTCGTCGACGAAGGCGATGCCGATGCTGGCCGCAAGCTTGCGCGCCGTCGCCGCCAGGCCAAGGTCGGCATCGCGGACCGCCGCAAGGACAGCGCCGGCCAGAGCCTTGGCCTCAGCCGGTTTGCAATTGGGCACCAGCAACGCGAACTCGTCGCCGCCCAGGCGCGCGGCGCGCGCCGATGCCGGCAGGCAGCCCATTATGCCGGCGGCGACGCCCTTCAGCGCCAGGTCGCCGGCGGCGTGGCCGGCAAAGTCGTTGAGTGCCTTGAAGTAGTCGAGATCGACATAAAACACCGCCAGCGGCAAAAGCCGCTCGGTGGCGATGTGCTCGGCCAGCAGCCGGTCGAAGGCGGCGCGGTTCAAGAGACCGGTCAGCGCGTCGTGGTGAGCGGCGTAGGCAAGCTCCTGTTCGCGCTTCTTGTCCTCGGTGATGTCGCGCACGGTGCCGAGAATCTGGCCCGCTGTCCCAGGCGCCGCGATGAAGCGCACCAGCGATTCGACATGCCGGATCTGGCCGTCGCGCCTGACGATGCGGTACTGCGCGGCGACGACACCGTCGGTCGAAAGCGGCGCCAGATGGGCACGCTCGGCGGCGTCCTTGTCGTCGGGATGCAGATAGGAGTGCCAGAGCTCGGCCGCCACCTCGTCAGTGTCGGTGACGAGGCCGAAAATCTCCCTGGTGCGGGCGTCCCAAAAACTCTTGTTGGCGTCGATATCGTGATGCCAGATGCCGGTGCCGCTGGCGGCGAGCGCCAGACGGAAGCGCACATTGACGCGTTCCAGTTCGGCTTCCGCCTGCTTCTGCCGGCTGATGTCGGTCTGGACGCCCATCAGTCTCACGGGACGGCCGGCTTCGTCGCGCTCGACAATGCCGCCGCGGTCCAGCACCCAGATCCAATGGCCGTCCTTGTGCTTCAGGCGCAGCTCGGTCTCGATCGATGCGGTGAGGCCGGCAATGTGCCGCTCGCCGCTGGCCAGCGCCCGCTCGCGGTCGTCGGGATGCGTCAGCTGCAGCCAGAGGTCGCTGGTGTTGGCGAGCTCGCCATCCTCGTAGCCCAGCATGTGCGACCAGGTCGGCGAATAGAAACAATCGCCGCTCAAAATATCCCAGTCCCATACGCCCAGATGCGCGCATTCGAGCGCAAGCGCCCAGAACTCACCGTTGCGTATTTTCTCTTCAGCCATGCCCTGGTTTCGCCCACCCCGTCGCTGCCACCATGCACGCAAGCAGACAAGAAACCGTTACCGGGCGCGGGCCACGGATGCACTGAACAAACCTTGCCATCGCAACGCTTCATACTGTGCGGCGTCATCATGCCATGAGGAGTCATCATGCCATCGGCGCCCTGATTTCATTCGAGCGGCCCGTTGCGGGTTCGACGATCCGTATCGCACGGCGGCGCGCGCCGTCCTCGAGCAGGCCGCGCAGTTCCTCACGGCCGCGCGCGATGCGCGACATCAGCGTGCCGGCCGGCACGCCGAGCATCTCGGCAGCCTCGGCATAGGAGAAGCCCTCGATAGCGACCATCGTCAGGGCGGCGCGGCGGTCGGGGCTGATCGCCTGCAGCGCGTCTATGATTTCGCGCGCGGCGACGTTCTCCACCTGGTCGGCGGGCGAGGCCTGCACTTCGCCGGCTTCCAGCGGCAGCATCGAGGCCTCGCCGCGCCGGTTCACCTTGCGCATCTGGTCGATGAACAGATGATGCATGATGGTGAACAGCCATTTTCGCGGGCTCTCGCCCGTCTGCCAGTTGTCCAGTCGCAGCAGCGCCCGCTCCAGACAGTCCTGGACGAGATCGTCGGCGGAATCGCGGTCGCGCAGCAGCGAGCGCGCATAGCGGCGCAGACGCGGGATTTCGTCGAGAATGGCTCTCTGCTTTTCGTCCATGACCTTTTGTCTTTGTTTCGGCATGCCGTTGGCGCAAAACCACCTCGCCCCCGGGTCAGGCCCGAGGACGGCTTTGGCTGGCGCTGCACAGTTCTGGGCGACAGGCATGATACAGCCGGGCATGATCAGCGCGGCGCGGGATCGATGGTGACCCTGTCGGGATAGAAAGCGCCGTGGTCGCGCAGCAGCGCCATCTCGTCGAAAGGCTGCTCATAGGCCCACATCGCCTCCTTGCCGGTTTCACCCGCTGGCAGCACGTTCCAGTAGCTGGCGTCGCCCTTGTAGGGGCATAGCGTCGACAGCTCCGTTTTCTTGAGCTTGCGGAAGTCGATGTCCTCAAACGGGATGTAGAAGGAGAACGGATAGGGCGGCTCGGTCACCATTTTGGCTTTCACCGACGAGGCGATGATGGTGCTGCGGGCAAACACGACGACACGTCCCTTGTAGGGTTCGACGGTGATCACCTTGCCCGGATTGCGCCTGAAGCCGGGTGACGGGTTCGCATGCTGATCCATGGCTGCTCTCCTTGGTTCGATACCGGTCGATCGCGTCAGCTCTCGCTGACCGCCGATGGGCCAGCGACAGCCGTCACGCGCGACAGTTTCTGGCGCTTTTCGAGGCTCGGCTTTTCATAGGTCTTCTTCATCGTTCTTCCTTTTCTTGACGTCTGGCAGTCGGTCCCCGCCGCTACCGCCTCGGCCACCATGGCTCGAAGAGACAACAGGCGCATCTCCCGTCCGGCCGATGCGCCGCGAAGGAAATCGGGGCGAGCGCGGCAAGACTGATTCGCGTGTGTTTCCCCGCGATCCGACGGCGGTGGATTTATCTCAGCCGGGACGGCCATGCTTGGGCTGGACGGAACACGGTTTTGGCGAATGCGGCCCTGGCAGCGCGATCGCAAGGTTTGGGCAGGCCGAAACAGCGTGCAGAGCCGGCAGCCCCAGCGACGGCGATGGCCGCACGGCGTCGGCATATGCCCAGAAATAATCGAGGATATACGACGACAGACCAAATTCTATAAAACAAAGATGATCTTGCATCATCTTCGCCTTTTCGGCGATAAAACCAAAATAAATTATCGATAGGCGAATTTTCCCATTTAAAAAATGTCAATTTTACTAATGTTAACCAAATCTTAACTAAAATTATCTGATACACCTTGGAGGTTATTCAGCTATGATATCCAGACCTAAACTGGAATAAGTATTTCGTAGTTCGCTTCTGACATTACCCGTATCGTTGATGTCTTTGCGAAGCATGCGGCGGAGGAGCTGCAAGGGTGAAATCCGGGTCAAGACTGTTTTGCGAGGAACGATCTGCCCGACGGAGGGACATACGGATGAAATTGCTGAAATACGCGCTGCTGCTGGGGGTATCGCTGCTTCCGATCACTCCCGCGATTTCCGCCACTGCGCTGGGGAACCTGACCGTCCGCATCACCATCACCAACGAATGCAAGGTCCGGACTGCAAATGATCTGGATTTCGGGTCACACGGCGTCCTCGATGCAAATCTCGACGTCGATAGCACCATTGGCGTGCAATGCACGACCGGCCAAGCCTATGACGTGGCTCTGGGTGTCGGAAATGGCGCGGGCGCAACCACCGCCATTCGCGGCATGACAGGGCCGGGGGGGCTGGTCAACTATACTATCTTCAAGGACGCCGGTCGCACGGTGCTTTGGGGTGAAACGGCCCCCGCCAACACGGTTGCCGGAACCGGCAACGGCAACGTTCAAACCATCCCGGTCTATGGGCGGGTTCCGCCGCAGACCACGCCCTCGGCGGGCGTGTACACGGACATCGTTATAATCACCGTAACCTACTGATTATCGACGCCGATAAGAGGACGACCATGCGATCCATGCTTTCATGCATCGGCGCCACGGCTCTTTCATTGCTGTGCGCCGGAACTTCACACGCTGCCTCGCTGAGAGTGGCGCCGACAGGTCTTGAGCTGATCGCTCCCGACAGCGCGGCAGTTCTCAACCTCGGCAACGATGACGCCAAGCGGCCGATCAATGTGCAAATCAGGGTCTTCGCGTGGAGCCAGGCCGGCGGCATCGAGACGCTGACGCCGACTACGGATGTGGTCGCCAGCCCGCCATCGACCAAGCTCGGACCCGGCGCACAATATGTGGTTCGCGTCGTGCGAGTCTCGAAGGCGCCGGTGCGGGCCGAGGAAAGCTACCGCATCATCGTCGACGAACTGCCGGACCCCTCACGCAAGAAGGCCGGTACGGTTGCGCTCGCGCTGCGCTATTCGATCCCGGTGTTTTTCCGCAACGCCGATGCGCCGGCGCCGGCAGTCGCGTGGAGCGTTTCGCGCAAGGGCGGCGGGCTTGTGCTGACCGCCAGCAACAGCGGCGAAAGCCGCTTGCGCCTGTCCAACCTGACCCTCACCCAGAACGGTAAGACTCTCGTCAATCGAAACGGGCTCGTCGGCTATGTCCTGGGCGGTGCGACCATGCAGTGGCCGATCGGCAGTGGCAAATCCTTGTCCGCGGGCTCCGTGCTTTTGAAGGCACGGAGCGATCTTGGACCCTTCGATGCCAAAGTTGCCGTCAAGGGCCGCTAGCACCGCGATTATCGTCGCGCTCGCGACTTTCACACCTTGCCCGGCAGTGAACTCGCAAGAGCTGCCGGCCGTGACGAGCCCTGAAGAGCCTGATCCGGTTTTGCCAGCCGTCCGCAGCCTCTATCTGGAGGTGTTCATCAACGACGTTTCGACCAAGCTGGTCGGCAATTTTACGGAGATGCCGGATGGCGGGCTGGCGGCGACGCCGCAAGAGCTTAAGGAGGTCGGCCTGAAACCGCCGAATGGCGGCACCGACGCCGGCGGCCTGGTCAGGCTCGACCAGTTGGCGGACGTGTCGTTTCAGATCGACGAGGCGGCGCAGCGTCTCTACGTCATCGCCACCAACGACAGCCGCGAGGCGCGCATCGTCGATCTCGGCTTGCGCTTGCAGGACCGGCCGGAACCGCAATCGGGCTATGGCGCGGTGCTCAACTATTCGCTGTTTGCCAGCTCCAACACTTTGTTCGACGGCGACAACGAGCTGTTCCAGGGCATTTCCGGTGGCTTCGACACCCGTGCCTTCAGCCCCTATGGAACGCTCAGCCAATCGTTCATCGCCGGCTATTCCGACGGCAGGCTCGGCGGCTTCACCCGGCTCAACACGACCTGGAGCTATTCCGATCCCGACCGGCTGATGACCTACCGGGCCGGCGACTTCGTCTCCGGCGGCTTGTCGTGGACACGGCCGGTCTATCTCGGCGGCATCCAGGCGCAGCGCAACTTCCACCTGCGATCGGACCTGGTGACGCTGCCCCTGCCCTCCTTCGGCGGCACGGCGGCGGTGCCGTCGACGCTCGAGGTCTATACGCAAAACGTGCGCACCTATTCCGGC
This sequence comes from Hyphomicrobiales bacterium, assembly GCA_900472295.1. Lineage (GTDB taxonomy): Bacteria > Pseudomonadota > Alphaproteobacteria > Rhizobiales > Rhizobiaceae > Mesorhizobium. The sequence continues at coordinate 17,597 of UCIA01000042.1, forward strand.
GACATCCAGCCCGGTCCGTTCCAGGTCACCAACCTGCCGGTGTTCACCGGCGCCGGACAGGCGCAGGTGGTGCTGCGCGACAGCCTCGGCCGTGAGACCACCGCCACCTTGCCGTTCTATGCCTCCAGCATGCTGCTGCGCCAGGGACTGCTGGATTTTTCCGTCGAGGCAGGCATGGCGCGGCGCAATTTCGGCATCTCCTCCGACGACTATGACGACCGCGTCATGGGCGTCGCCACGGCGCGCTACGGCCTGACCGACCAACTGACGCTGGAGGCCCATGCCGAGGGCGGCGCGGAGCTGATCAATGGCGGCATAGGTGCTGCCTTCCCGCTCGGGCCTTATGGTGCTGCGTCGGTGGCGGTGGCGGGCAGTCATCATGATGGGCGCACCGGCTCGCTGGTCGATGCCAGGGTCGAGTTCGGCTATGACGGCTGGGCAGTCAATGCCCGCATGCAGCGGGCATTCGGCGGCTATGAAGACATCGCCTCGGTGACGGCGGAGGCGGTTCTCGACCCCGACGACTTCACCCGTTTCAGCGCCGGCGTGCCGCGCGCGGTCGACCAAGTGTCGCTCAGCGTGCCGATGCCGATCGATTTTTCCAGCCTCAACCTCTCCTACACCCATCTCAAGAGCGCCGAGGGCGAAACCAGCCAGATCGTCGGCCTGTCCTACAGCCAGGCGATCTTCAAGCGCAGCACGGTTTATGCCACGGCCTTCGCCGACCTTGACGACGGCGACAGCTATGGCGTGTTTGCCGGTATTTCGATCCCTTTCAACGACGACGTCATGGTGTCGACGGGTGTCGAGCATGGGCCTGACGGCCTCAATGTGGTGGCCGACATCGCCAAATCGGAGCGGGCCGAGGACGGCAGCATCGGCTGGCGGCTGCGCACCTCCGAAGGCGAGGTTCCCAACCGCTCGGCAGCGGTGAGCTACCGGGCGCCGTTTGCGCGTTTCGAGGCAGGCGCCCAGCAGTTCGACAAGGACTTTCGCGTGACCGGCCAGATGGACGGCGCCATTGCGGTGGCAGGCGGCGGTGTGTTCGCCACCAACCGCATCGACGATGCCTTTGCCGTCGTCGATGTCGGCACGCCTGATGTCGAGGTGTTGCATCAGAACCGACCCGTCGGAAAGACCGACAGCAAAGGCCGTATCCTGGTCACCGGCCTCAATTCCTACGAACCTAACACAGTATCCATCGACCCCAAGAACCTGCCGGTCGACGCAGATGTTCCGGCCACGAAGGAGACCGTCGTCCCAGCCGACCGCAACGGCGTCGTGCTGAAGTTCGGTGTGTCGGAGGCGGCACAAGCCGCGCTGGTGACACTGGTGGACTCAAGCGGAACGCCGCTCGAAGCCGGGCTTGCCGGCCGCGTCGATGGCGGCACCGAAGACTTCGTCGTCGGCTATGACGGGCAGGCCTACATCAAAGGTCTCGGCCGGCAGAATTCCGTGCAGGTCGAGCGCGCGGACGGCGGTTCATGCCGGGCAGAGTTTCCCTTCGAGGCGGCGCGCGGCCGGCAAGTGGTGATCAGGGACGTGGTATGCCAATGAAAGCCGGAGAAAAAATGCTGCGCGCCGTAGTCATCGCACTGCTGCTGATGCTGCTGCCTTCGCTCGCCCGAGCGCAGAGTTGCAGCTTCAGTGTCACCAACATGAATTTCGGCCTCATCGACACGCTGTCGGGCACCGCTGCGACGTCCACGGCCACCCTTAACATGACTTGCAGCGGCAGTTTGCCATTGCTCTTGCCCATCCTGGTCTGTCCGCATTTCGCTGCCGGCACCGGTGGCGCTTCCTCGGCGGCGGCCAGGCAGATGGCAAGCGGCGCCAACAGCCTCAACTACCAGCTCTATTCGGACCCCGGAATGAGCGTCGTCTGGGGCTCCTACAACTGGGCCTATGCCTCGCGCCCGCCGCCGCTGCTGCTGAGCCCCAATCTCTTCGGCAGTTCATCCGGAACCGCGACGATCTACGGCCGCGTGCCCGGCGGCCAGTCGACCGTTGCGCCTGGCACCTATCTGTCGACGTTCTCGGGCGGGCAGGTCGAGATTCGCTACCGGACGACCCTGCTGGGCAACAATTGCGACACCGGCCTGGGTATCCTGGGCGCCTCTCCGACGTTCACCATCAATGCCACGGTGCCGGCCAATTGCCTGGTCGCCACCCAGAACATCGATTTCGGCCCCAAGGGCGTGCTCGACGCCAATGCCGACGCCACCGGCCAGGTCACGGTTACCTGCACCCCGTCCACCGCCTATACGGTATCGCTGAATGGCGGCACGACCGGCGGCACACCGACCAACCGCAAGATGTCGAAGGGTGCCGAGCAGGTCACCTACGGCCTCTACAAGGACAATGCGCGATCGCAGCCCTGGGGTGATGCCGGAACGCCGGGAAGCACTGTCGCCGGCACCGGAAACGGCTTGGCGCAGCCGCTCACCGTCTACGGCCGCGTACCGCCGCAGGCGACGCCCTCGGCCGGCGTCTATACCGACACGGTGGTGGTCACCATCACCTATTGATCGCGGCCGCCCTCACCGCCAGCCGGCGCCAGGAACCTTGCATAAATTTCGCCGACGATGCCGCGGCGGAAGACCAGCACGCAGATCATGAAGATCATGCCGGTGGCGATGGTTACGGGAAAGCCCGAAGTGGCGAGCGTGTTTTCCAGGCCGACGACGAGGCCGGCGCCGACGATAGGCCCGATCATGGTGCCGATGCCGCCGAGCAGCGTCATCAGGATGACCTCGCCCGACATCTGCCAGGTGACATCGGTCAGCGTGGCGAACTGGAAGACGATCGCCTTGGTGGCGCCGGCAAGCCCGGCGAGCGCGGCCGACATGACGAAGGCGGCGAGCTTGTAGCGGCCGACCGAATAGCCCAGCGAAATGGCGCGGTTCTCGTTTTCGCGGATCGAGCGCAGGATCATGCCGAAGGGCGAGTTGACGATGCGCCAGACGGCGAAGACGCCAATGAGGAAAACGGCGAGCACGACAAAATACATGTTGAGAGTGACGTTGAGGTCGACGATGCCGAACAGCGTGCCGCGCGGCACGCCCTGGATGCCGTCCTCGCCTTCGGTGAACGGCGCCTGGACGCAGAAGAAATAAAACATCTGCGCCAGCGCCAGTGTGATCATCGAAAAATAGATGCCTTGTCGGCGGATGGCGAGGAAGCCCATGACCAGACCGAGCACAGCCGCGCCGGCGGTGCCGAGCAGGATGCCGGCTTCCGGTGGCCAGCCCCAGGCCTTGACGGCGTAGGCGCAGAAATAGGCGGCGGCACCGTAGAAAGTGGCATGGCCGAACGACAACAGCCCGGTGTAGCCGAGCAAAAGGTTGAAGGCGCAGGCAAACAGCGCAAAGCACAGCATCTTCATCAGGAAGATCGGATAGACGAAGAAGGGCGCTGCGATCAGCGCCAGTATGGCCAATGCTATCAATATCCGCTCAAGCCGCACGGAAGCGGCGGTGTGCTGTTCGTGGAGGGTTGCCTCGCTCATCTCAGGCATCCCTTCCGAACAGGCCGGCCGGGCGCAGAAGCAACACGATCGCCATGATGACGAAGACGACGAGGTTCGACGCCTCGGGATAGAACACCTTGGTCAGGCCCTCGGCGAGGCCGAGCATGTAGCCGGTGACGATGGCGCCGAGGATCGAGCCCATGCCGCCGACCACGACGACGGCGAAGACGACGATGATGAGATCCGAGCCCATCAGCGGGCTGACCTGATAGACGGGTGCCGCCAGAATGCCGGCGAGACCGGCGAGCGCTGCGCCCAGCCCGTAGGTGAGCGTCAGCAGCAGCGGCACGTTGACGCCGAAAGCCTGCACCAGTTCCGGGTTTTCGGTCGCGGCGCGCAAATAGGAACCGAGCCTGGTCTTTTCGATCAGCAGCCAGGTGCCGATGCAGACGATGAGCGAGGCAACCACCACCCAGCCGCGATAGTTGGGCAGGAACATGAAGCCGAGATTGGTGCCGCCGGCGAGCAGCGGCGGCACGGCGTAGGGGTTGCCGGAGACGCCATAGTAGAAGCGGAACACGCCTTCGATGACCAGCGCCAGGCCGAAGGTGAAGAGCAGGCCGTAGAGCGGATCGAGGCGGTAGAGCCGCGACAGCGCCAGACGCTCGACCGCCATGCCGAAGACGCCGACGACAAGCGGCACCAGTATCAGCGCCGGCCAGTAGCCGATGCCGAGATGGACGAGCAGCAGGTAGCCGATGAAGGCGCCGAACATGTAGAGCGCGCCATGGGCAAAGTTGATGATGCGAAGCAAGCCGAAGATGACGGCCAGGCCCAGGCTGAGCATGGCGTAGAAGGAGCCGTTGATCAGCCCGACCAGCATTTGCCCGAGCAAGGCCTGGACGGGGATGCCGAAGATCATCGTCATGGCGTCATCATACCCCAAGCACCTCGTGCAGCTGATCTGTGTGCGCGGCAAGTTCGCTCACGGCAAAACCCTCCACCACCTTGCCATGTTCCATCAGATAGAAGCGGTCGGCGATGCGGGCGGCGAAGCGGAAATTCTGCTCGACCAGCAGGATGGTCATGCCGCGCTTTTTCAAGGTCGCCAGCAATTCGCCGATGCGCTGGACGATGACCGGCGCCAGACCCTCGGTCGGTTCGTCGAGGAGCAGCATCTCGACGCCGGTGCGCAGGATGCGGGCGATGGCCAGCATCTGCTGCTCGCCGCCGGAAAGTTTCGTGCCGGGGCTGTTGCGGCGCTCCTTGAGGTTGGGGAAGAGGTCGAAGATTTCCTCGACGCTCATGCCACCCTTGCCGACCACCGGCGGCAGGATCAGGTTCTCGTCGACGGTCAGCGTGGCGAAGATGCCGCGTTCCTCCGGCACGAAGCCCAGGCCCTTGTGAGCAACCCGGTGCAGCGGCAGGCGCATCAGGTCGCTGCCGTTGAAGGTGACGCTGCCACTGCGCTTGCGGATGAGCCCCATGATGGCGCGCAGTGTGGTGGTCTTGCCGACGCCGTTGCGGCCAAGCAAGGTCACCGTCTCGCCGCGAAAGACATCGAGGTTGACGCCATGCAGCGCATGGCCCTCGCCATACCAGGCGTGGAGATCGCGCACGGCAAGCAGCGGCTCACTCATGTTCGGTCCCCATATAGGCGACGCGGACGCGCTCGTCCTTGCTCACCGTTGCGTAGTCGCCGGCAGCGAGCACCTGGCCGCGCTGCATGACGGTGATCCAGTCGCAGAGATCGGCGACGACGGTGAGATTGTGTTCGACCATCAAGACGGCGCGGTCCTTGGCCAGCGAGCGGATGATGCCGGAAATCGTGCCGACATCCTCGTGCCCCATGCCGGCCATCGGCTCGTCGAGCAAAAGCACTTTCGGATCGAGCGCCAGCGTGGTGGCGATCTCGAGCACGCGCTTCCTGCCATAGGAGAGATCGCCGGCCAGACGATGCGCGACATCGTCGAGGCCGACGATGGCAAGAAGCTGGCGCGCCCGTGGCGTGAGTTGGTCGAGCACTGACAGCGAGCGCCAGAACTGGAAGCCCAGACCGCTCGGCCGCTGCAGGGCGACCCGGACATTGTCCAGCACGCTCAGATGCGGAAAGATCGCCGAGATCTGGAACGAGCGGACCAGGCCCATGCGCGCCACCTTGGCCGGCGCGGTGCGGGTGATGTCGTTGCCCAACAATTCGATCCTGCCGCTGGTCGGCTGCAGGAATTTGGTCAACAGATTGAAGATCGTCGTCTTGCCGGCGCCGTTCGGTCCGATCAGCGCATGGATCTGGCCGTGATGGACGTCGAGGTCGACATTGCTGACGGCGACGAAACCGGCAAAGTCACGCCGCAGGTCGCGGGCGGAAAGCACCACCCGCGGCATCTGCTCTTTGCCGTCCGCGCGGACGGCAGTTACAGTCTCCAGCGTCACTTGGTGACGAGCGGGCAGCCGCTGTCTTCGGCCTTGGTGAAGGCCTTGTCGCCCGGGATGGTCGCCAGATAGGTGTAGTAGTCCCAGTCCTTCTTGCTCTCCTCGGGCTTCTTGACCTGATAGAGATACATGTCGTGCACCATCGAGCCGTCGGCCTGCACCTTGCCGTTGGCGGTGAAGACGTCGTCGACCGGCATTTCGTGCAACTGCTTGGCAACCGCCTCGGTCTCGTCGGTGCCGGCCTTGTCGATGGCCTTCAGATACTGCAGCACCGCCGAATAGGTGCCGGCCTGGACCATGTTGGGCATTCTGTTGGTGCGCTTGAAGAAGCGGGTGGCGAATTCACGGCTCTTGTCGTCGCGGTCCCAGTAGAAGCCTTCGGTGAGCACCACGCCCTGGGCTGCCTGCAGGCCAAGCCCGTGCACTTCGGCCAGCGTGAACAGAAGTGCCGCCAGCCGCTGGCCGCCGGCAACGATGCCGAACTCGGCCGCCTGCTTGATCGAGTTCGACGTGTCGAGACCGGCATTGGCGAGGCCGACGACCTTGGCGCCGGAAGACTGCGCCTGCAGCAGGAAGGATGAATAGTCGGTGGAGCCGAGGGGATAGCGTACCTCGCCGAGCACCTTGCCACCGCCAGCCTCGACAAGTTTGGTGGTCTGCTCCTTCAACGAATAGCCGAAGGCGTAGTCGACGGTGATGAAATACCAGCTGTCGCCGCCTTGCTGCACCAGCGCACCGCCGGTGCCGACCGCCTGCGAATGGGTGTCGTAGACCCAGTGGAAACCGTAAGGCGAGCACTGCTTGCCGGTCAGGTCGGCCGAAGCGGCGCCGGTGACGATGTCGATCTTCTTCTTTTCCTTGGAAATGCCCTGCACGGCGAGCGCTACCGAGGAGGTCGTCAGCTCCATGATCGAATCGACCTGTTCGGTGTCATACCACTGGCGCGCTATGTTGGAGGCGATGTCGGGCTTGTTCTGGTGATCGGCGCTGATGATCTCGATCGGCGCCCCTTGCACCTTGCCGCCAAAATCCTCGACAGCCATCTTGGCGGCCTCGACCGACCATTTGCCACCGAAATCGGCATAGACGCCCGACTGGTCGTTGAGAATGCCGATCTTGACCTTGCCGTCGGATATTTCAGCCGCTGCCGCGGGCATGGCGGTCGCCGCAAGCAGCGCGGCTGAGACGAGATAGGATGCTTTCACAGGTGGTTCCTCCCTTGTTGCCGGCGCCGGGAAACGCGGGCAGCCTTGCAATGGTTCAACAGTTCCGTCCGGTTGTCTCTGAAATTCAGGCCGTCGCGCCCGTCCCTCCTCCTTCTGGCAACCCCTCCACCCTGGGTGCGCCGGGACCGTAGCATCACATTTCGCAAGGCGAGAATGCTATTTTCGTAGCATGGCGGATTGGCGGGTCGGCTGCTTCCAGGCAGGCTGCCGTCGACAACATCCGCACCCGATCCGTCGATCTACCGGCTAAGTGATTGCACGCGCTGGTTTTTCCACTTTTCCATCGATTTCGCGACGACTGAGTGGAAAATCCATTCTTTTCAATGCCTTACTTCGATAATCCGACGCCCTTCACCGCTTTTGCGGATAGATCGTCTCACCGCGCTTCAGCATCTCAACGAAGGCATCGATCTTCTTCTTGCGCCCCGCCTCGGTCTTCATGTTGTGCGTTCGAAACGCCAGGGCGAAGCGGTTCTGCGCGGAAAGCTTGGCCAGCATCGCCTTCGCCTCAGGTTCCGCATCGATGGCGGCCTGGAGATCGTCGGGGATCTTCATGTCCTTGCCTGAGCCATAGGCGCGGTCCCAGCGGCCGTCGGCCTTGGCCGCCTCGACCTGTTTCAGCCCATGCTCGGTCATCCGGCCCTCCTCGACCAGGCGGGCGACATTGTCGATGTTGATCTTGCTCCAGATGCTCTTCTTGCCGCGCGGCGTGTAGCGCTGCAGAAAGCTCTTGTCGTCGAGCGACTTGCGTATGGCGTCGATCCAGCCGAAGCAGAGCACCACGTCGATGGCCTGTTTGGGCGTGATCGAGGCGAGGCCCGAGCCGACCTTGTGCACCTTGATCCAGACTTCGCTCTCGCCGGCATGGTTTTCGCGCAGCCAGGCGTAAAAACTTTCCGGATCGGGGAATTCGCGAACTTTTTCCGGATCGACCTTGAACGGCGCCATCATCACCTCGTTTGTTGCCGGACCGGTTCTATCGGCCGTCGAAGCCAGTTTCCGTCAGCAGCGTCGATAACCCCTAGCCTATTCCGAGCTGGCTTGCGCCCCTGCCGACGGCCATGGCAGTTTCCCACAGGTCGAGCCGGGCAAGGCAGACTGCAATTCGGGGGAAATGCCATGCGAGCGATGTTGTTTAGCCTGGCGCTTTTGCTGGCTGGTTTTCCGCTCTCTGGCGCCGCGCTCGCCGAGCCGATCGAAACCCAGAAAATCATCACTGCGCTGACCGGAGACTTCAACGGCGACGGCGCCATGGATTTGGCGATGATCGTCGAGACCGAGCCCGACGATGCCATGGACATGCATTTCTTCCTCAGGGACAAGAAGCACAATTTTCTGAAACCCGCTGGCGTCGTGCATGAGCAGATCTATGGCGAATGGAATGACTATGACCAGCCGGACTATAACGGCTTCGGCATCGAGCCGGAGCTGACTGCGCTGCCAGACGGCGCGATCAAGCTCACGCTGCCGGGGATGCTGGGCGCCGGCGAGCGGACTGACAAGACGCTGACCATCGCCTGGCGCAACGATGCCTTCATCGTCACCAGCGTTGCCTATGTCTGGTACCAGTTCCAGACCGATGTCATCGAAAGCAGCTGCGACTACGACGTGCTGACCGGCAAGGGCAAAAGCATGAAGACGCAGGATGATGGAACCAAGGTGGACAATGCCGTGTCGGTCGAGGGGCGGGTCGTGCCGTTTGCGGAATGGGATGTGGGGATTGCCATGAGCGCTTGCGGGATCGAGTGAGAGGCTTTTCCTTCTCCCCCTGTGGGA
>UCIA01000042.1:26515-62044 GCA_900472295.1 Hyphomicrobiales bacterium
CTCATCCGTCTCGGCGCTAACGCGCCGATCCACCTTCCCCCACAAGGGGGAAGGAAGGGCGTTCTGTCACTGCAAATGCGGCTTCTTCAGAAAACTGTTTCGGTCGGCGGATTTTACCCGAAGCCAGGTTTCGCGGCCGTCGCGCACCACCCGCAGCGGAATCTCGGAACCGGCGGGGTTCTGCCACAGCTTGCGGTAGAAATCGGCCAACCCGTCGACCTCGCCGTCGCGCACATCGGAGATGATGTCGCCCTGACGGAGACCCGCCTTGGCGGCCGGGCCGCCTTCGGCGACGCTCATCACCACCACGGCGCCATTGCTCTCAGCCGAAAAAGCGCCGAGCCACGGGCGCGGCGGCTTGGCCACCTGGCCGCGCGTCAGGAGATCGTCGAGGATCGGCGTCAGAAGATTGATCGGCACGACCATGTTGATGTCGGCGACCTCGCCGTTGCGGCTCATCTGAAGCAGCAGCGAGCCGATGCCGAGCAGGCTGCCATCCTGGCCGATGAGTGCTGCGCCGCCCCATGACGGATGCGCCGGGGCGATGAAGATCGCCTCGTCGAGCAGATATTCCCAATAGCCGGCGAATTCCTGCTTGGTCACGATGTGCGCCTTGACCGAGCGGCCGGTGCCGTCGGCAAACACCACGGGATCGCCGACCTTGGCCTTCGAGGCATCGCCCAGCGCCACCGCCGGCAGGCCGAGCGGCGCCAGCGCCTGCACCAGGCCGAAGCCGGTCTCCTGGTCGTAGGCCAGCGCATGCGCGGGCACGACGCGGCCGTCCTGGTCGGTGAGCCAGACCTCTTCCGCCTCGGTGATGAGATAGCCAATGGTCAGCACCAGCCCATCGCCGCGGATGACGACGCCACTGCCTTCCCGGCGCGTGCCCAAGGCGTTCGCCGTAAAGGCGTCGTCGGGCACGGTGGCGCGCACGGCAACGACCGAGCGCAAGAGTGGGGAAAGCGGATCAAGGGGCATGCTTACATCCTGGCGGGCGAAGGTTACCCTCTATAGGTATGCCGCGCTGCACAAGGCGCAAGGGTGAGAAGCGATCTGCGTAGCAGACGAAAAGCCAATTGCTTGGCTTTTCGAGCTTCGAACGCCCTGAGCCATGCGAAGGGCTGGGCAACATTCAGCCTCGCGCTGCCCCTCATCCGCCCTTCGGGCACCTTCTCCCCGTGAACGGGGAGAAGGAAAACGCGCCCCATATTGATAATAGTTCAACACAAGTTGAACCTTTCTAATTTGCACCTATGTTTTGCAGCATCTACGTTTCGACGACCTTTCCGCCATCAGTCTCGCGCCGTCGCGCAAGTCGTTTCCGCCCCGCCAAATCCAAGGAAATCCCCGCATGACCGAATACACCCCGCCGAAAATCTGGAGCTGGAAGCAAGGCAATGGCGGTACTTTCGCCAGCATCAACCGGCCGATTGCCGGCCCGACGCACGACAAGGTGCTGCCGGTCGGCAAGCATCCGCTGCAGCTTTATTCGTTGGCGACGCCGAATGGCGTCAAGGTGACAGTCATGCTGGAGGAGCTGCTGGCGCTCGGCCACAAGGGCGCCGAATACGACGCCTGGCTGATCAAGATCAACGATGGCGACCAGTTCGGCTCGGGCTTCGTCGACGTCAATCCCAATTCCAAGATCCCGGCGCTGCTGGACCGCAGCGGCAAGACGCCGGTACGCGTGTTCGAATCCGGATCGATCCTTTTGTACCTGGCGGAAAAGTTCGGCGAATTCCTGCCGACCGAACAGCCGGCGCGCGCGGAAACCTTGTCCTGGCTGTTCTGGCAGATGGGGTCTGCGCCCTATCTCGGCGGCGGCTTCGGCCACTTCTACGCCTATGCGCCGGAAAAGTTCGAATACGCCATCGACCGTTTCGCCATGGAGACCAAACGGCAGATGGACGTGCTCGACCGGCGGCTGGCGGAGACCGAATATCTCGGCGGCGCCGGCTACTCGATCGCCGACATGGCGGTGTGGCCCTGGTATGGCGGCCTGGCGCTAGGCCGCATGTACAATGATTCCGCTGAGTTCCTGTCGGTACAGGATTACAAGCATGTACAACGCTGGGCCAAGGCAATCGACGCCCGCCCGACGGTGCAGCGCGGCCGCATGGTCAACCGCGCCTTCGGCGACCCGGCGATGCAGCTGCACGAACGCCACGACGCCGGCGATTTCGAGACCAAGACGCAGGATAAATTGGTGGCGGCGGGGTGAGGCGCTGAAGCTGCAATCTCCCCCTCAAGGGGAAGATTAGCCCTTCATCAGCTTCGCCAACCTCGGCACACCCGCACCCACAGCCCGCTCATCGGCCAGCGTAAAGCTCATCCGCATCGTGTTGCGGCCTGAGCCGTCGGCATGAAATGCATTGCCCGGCACGAACGCGATGCGGGCTTCCTTGACCGAGCGGGCGAGCAGCGCGGTGGCGTCACTGCCCTCCGGCAATGTCAGCCAGACGAACATGCCGCCTTCCGGCCGGCTCCAACTGACGCCATCGGGCATCTCGGCCTCCAGCGCGGCAAGCAGGCCGTCGCGGCGCTGGCGGTAGGCATCGATCAGCTTTTCCACATGGCTGTCGAACACCGCCTCGGAGACGCGGTGCATCACCACCTGGTTGATAGACGGGCTGTGCAGGTCCGAGGCCTGCTTCATCAGCACCAGCCGCTCGACGACGCGGCGCGGCGCGCAGACCCAGCCGACGCGCATGCCCGGCGACAGGATTTTGGAGAACGAGCCGCAATAGAGCGTGCGGGCGTTTTCGATGCCGCCGGAGCGCTCGCAGTCGAGCGCCAGGATCGGCGGCTGCGCCTCGCCGTCATAGCGCAACGCGCGATAGGCGGCGTCCTCGATGACGGCAATGTCGAGCTCGCCGGCAAGGTCGAGCACCGCCTCACGCTGCTGGCGGTTCAAGGTCTCGCCGGTCGGGTTGGCGAAATCAGGCACCAGATAGGCGAATTTCACCTTGCCGCCCTCTTTTGCAGAAGTAGAGGAGGCTTCGGCTGCCGCCTGGTAGGCGGCCGGCGTCATGTTGCCGCCATCCGGCGTCAGCCGGTCGTAGCGCGGCTCGTAGGCATTGAAAGCCTGCAGCGCGCCGAGATAGGTCGGCCACGTCACCAGCGCGGTATCGCCGGGCGACAGGAACAGCTTGCCGAGATAATCCAGCGCCTGCTGCGAGCCGGAGGTGATGAAGATGTTGTGCTCGTCGCAGGCAACGCCAAGCTTGCCCATCTCGCCGGCCAGCCATTTTCTGAGCGGCAGATAGCCTTCGGAGACCTGGTACTGCAGGGCCGCGCCCGCCTCCGCGCCGCCCAGCACCGAAGCATAGGCATCGGCGATGGCCTGCGCGGGAAACAAGGCCGGATCCGGAATGCCGCCGGCAAAGGAGATGATGTCGGGCTGGTCGAGCAGTTTCAACAGCTCGCGGATTTCCGACGCCTTCATGCGCGGGGCGCGCGACGCCAACAGGTCCAACAAACTCAAGAGCCCACCTCCGCGTGGATGCTGCCGGCTGTCCGGCGCAATTTAGGTCAACCTGGCTGACCTATTATCAGGCTGGCGCTCCCGCTGAAATAGCCAGAAGGCCATTCCGCGTGGCCCAGGCGAAAAGCAAACACATTTTTACCCCTGCATAGGGAAAATTGTTGCGCGCCGGGAGGCACGGATGCAACCTCCGTTTCGAGTTGACCGGCATAAAAGAATATCGGTCTCAGACGGGGGGATAAAATGACGCTAGAGCTCATCGGGGCCGGCTTCGGCCGCACCGGCACATGGTCGACCTTTGCCGCGCTGAACAGGCTGGGCTTTCCCAGCTACCACATGCAGGAAGTCATCCTCAACAAGGCCAACAAGGGCCACCTCGACTTCTGGCGCAAGGTGGCGAACAGCCCGCCCGGCAGCCAGCACAACTGGAACCAGGTCTTTGCCAATTACAAGGCGACCGTCGACAATCCCGGCTGCTGCGTGTGGCGCGAATTGATGGCTGCCTATCCCGACGCCAAGGTGCTGTTGACGCTGCATCCGCGCGGCGCCGAAGCCTGGTATGAAAGCACCATCGACACCATCCATTTCACTGAGACGCTGTGGCAGTTCAAGGTGCTGGAATGGCTGACGCCGTTTGGCCGCAAATTCGGCGACCTGTCGCACAAACTGGTCTGGGGACGCACGCTGGGCGGCGTGATGGACGATCGCGCAAAGGCGGTGGCGCGTTACAACGCCTACACCGAAGAAGTGATAGCCGCGGTGCCGCCGGAGAAGCTGCTGGTGTACAAGGTCAGCGACGGATGGGCGCCGCTTTGCGACTTTCTAGGCGTGGCGCAGCCCAACGACCCCTTCCCCAACCTCAACGACCGCGAAAGCGTCAAGAAGATCATCCGTGACATCATCAAGGGCAGCTACATCATGCTGGGACTGGTGGTAGCGGCAATTGTGGTTGGGCTTGCGGCGTTGTGGTCGTGGCTGGGGTAATTAACGTATAGGCGCCCTGCTTCCTCCGGAGATTTAGCCGACGGGAACCCCGCCGCGCCCGCGGGCATTGTGTCGCCGGTCCCAGCAAATGCGACTCCTCACCTCCCATATCCAGGTATCTTTCAGCCTTCGCCCGGTCTTCGCCGCCTTCGGCTCAAACCCGCCCATCACTCGAATCGCTTAAAACGGCAACCGGATCTCGTTGGTCTCCGCCCGTTCAGGCCAGCCGATATCCTTCTGGATTTCCGGCGGCAGCGCATTCAGCGCGCGCACTGTTTCCTTATGCTTGCCGGCCCTCCTGAGGGCGGCCCTGATCCGGCCAAGACTCCTGAACATCGACATCCTCCATGCGGCGCCAGGGGCAACATGCCCTATCGCGCGCCCCGCTTCTGCGCCGCCTCTGTATCCGCCCGATTGCGCGAGAACGGTGAAAGACTTCACGAAGCGATGCCGGCCGGAAACATTTGCATGCAAACCAATCGGGGGCTGCCATTGGCGATTTCCTTGCGACCTACAGAGGGATCTGGCTGGCACTACGTCTGCCGAGCGCCAGAACCTTGACGGAGCAGGCGCACCGGTCTCCTGTCCCGACAGGCTTGGCCGATGGAGGAGGCACCACCATGGAAAAGATCATTCTCGATTGCGACCCCGGGCATGACGACGCGATCGCCATTCTGCTCGCGGCAGGCAACCCTGAGATCGATCTCCTCGGCATCACCACGGTTTCGGGCAACCACAATGTCGAGAACACCACGCGCAATGCGCTCTCCGTCTGCACCGCCTACGGCATCAAAGTGCCGGTGGCCAAGGGCTCTCCCGGCCCACTCCTCATCGACCAGGTGCTGGCGGTCGAGATCCATGGCGAGACCGGGCTCGACGGCCCCGAGCTGCCGCCGGCCTCGTTCGAGCTCGACAAGCGGCATGCCGTCGACTTCATCATCGACACGGTGATGGCGCATGAGCCGAAGACGGTCACGCTGGTGCCGGTCGGTCCCTACACCAACATCGCGCTTGCCGTGCGCAAAGACCCGCGCATCGTCAACCGGGTGAAGCGGGTCGTCGCCATGGGCGGCGCCTACACGCGCGGCAACATCACGCCGGGGGCGGAGTTCAATGTCTATGGCGATCCGGAGGCCGCCGACGTGGTGTTCCGCGCCAATTGGGACGTCACCATGGTGGGGCTCGACCTGACGCACCAGGCGCTGGCCACGCCGGACCTGCAGGACAGGGTGCGCGCCGTCGGCGGCCCGATGGCCAAATTCATCCTCGACATCTGGGAGTTCATCGCGACCACGCATGGCGGTCTCTTACAGATCGAGTATCCCGCCATCCATGACGCCTGCTGTGTGGCGGCGATGATCGACCCAACCGTCTTCACCACCGAGAAGGCCGATATCCGCGTCGAGCTAGCAGGACGATGGACCAAGGGCATGACGGTCTGCAATTTCGAGAAAATGGGCGGTATGCACCATTTCGGCGGCACGGCCAGCGAGCAGACAGACTTCCGCCACACCGTGGCGATGAAGCTCGACCATCCGAAATTCTGCAATATGATCGTGGATGCGCTGGAGCGGCTCGCCAGGCAGAAGGCGAGACGCCCTGAACCGGACTACCAGGAGTAGCGCAGCGCCCCCTTGCCGGAATAGGACCGGGTGACGCTGGAGAACTCGCCCTCGAAGCTTGCCGCCGCCGACCAGCCATTGCGCCACTTCGTCTCGACCGCAGCAGTCACCAGCGCGGAGTCGCGCGCCATGGCAGCGCCGTTGACGACGAAGGTGGCGCCGGGCAGCGTCTGAAAGGTCGCGGTCAGGTTGCGATCCGGGTTGAAGTCATGCGCCCATGCCAGGCGCCCGCGCAACGTCAGATCGCCATCGGCCATGGCAAACGACTTGTCGAGGCGCAGGCCGAGTTCGGTGCGGGTGTCGGTCACATTCCTGGCGTTGTAGGCCAACGCGAAGGTATCGGCGCCGCTGACCGTCTGCTCGGCATAGGATGGCATGTCGAAGGCGCTGAACTGGCCAGCCGCGTAAGGCGTGAAGCCAATGCCGCCGGCATCGAGGCGATAGCCGCCTTCGAGGCGCCCGGACCAGACATTGGCATCGAATTCGCCACGCAGCCGATCGGTGCCGGATATGGTGACGGACCGGTCGGTGGTAAAATCATGAAAACCATAGGCGAGCGCGCCGGTCAGATAGGCAGCGCCTTCAGTGTGGCGGAAGAAGGCGCCAGCTTGGAACAGGTCGGAGCGGCCGCTGCCTTGGCCGTCGACGCTGAAGCTGGTGCCGCCGCCGGCCACCGCGAAGCCGGCGACCGTGTCGGGCGACAGGCTGTAATCGGCGCCGACGGCAATGCCGTAGAGACTGGTTCTTGTATCGTTCGACCCCACCGGGACATCGCCGTCGGTCAGCTGCGAGCCGCCATAGCCGGCTGCCCAGGCGCGCCAGCGCTGCTCGAGGGGCTGCGAGGCCTGGGCGGACAGGGCCACGGTGGCATCGGCCTTGCCGGTGCCCTCGTCGGCATAGGCGGCCAGACCGCCTGTGGGACCGCCGGCATTGCCAGCCGGAACGCCGCGGCCACTGATGAACGGATCCGTGAGCACGCCCACGAACTGGTCCATGGCGTAGAACGTCGCCTGCTGCGCGCCGGTGCCGACCTCGCCGGAAAGCTGCGTCAATCCCGCCGGCGTCAGCCCGCCGAAGACGATCGGAATGCTGCCAGTGGTGTCGAAGTAATTGACGATGGCATCGCCGACATTCTGCTGATTGTCGGAAAAATCGGTGCCGGACGGCGGAACGAAGTTCAACTGCAGGTTCATGTAGGCATGCGTTGGGTCGTAACTCAGCGATGTGTGAAAGCCCGACGGCAGGTTGGCGTTAAACACCGTGGGATTGAACGCATCCGTGATGCTGTCGGCAGTCAGGATCGTATACTGCTTGGCGACATAGCTGCCGCTGGCGAAAAGCGCGGCGACGGTTGCGCCGCCAAGCGAGGCGTTGCCGATGATATTGGCGGAAGAGGAGGAAGCGGGGTCGGCAACCACCGCATAGAAAGCTCCCGACTGCATGGTCAGGCTGGACAAGGTTATCGACGTTCCAGGCAAGCCGTCCCCGCCTTGAAGAATTCCCCCTGCGTTGACCGAGGTGGCCCCGATTGTGCCGGTGCCGCCCAGAATGCCGCCGTTTTGAACCGTGGTCAGAGATGACGCCGCGATCGAGCCTTGCACCACAAGCGTGCCGACGCTGATCGTGGTCGCACCTGTGTAGGTGTTGGTTCCCGAAAGGACCAGAGTAGCAAGGCCCGTCTTCGTCACCGATCCGCTGCCTTTGATAATCTGGTCGAGGGTCGAGCTCGTCGACTGGTCGAAGGTGAGCGCTCCAATGACCGAGATGTCGCCGGTGAGGCCGGAGGTCGAGTTGGCCAGTGTGAGGACATTGTTGCCGCCAGTGAACACGATGGCATCGGCGCGCGTCAAGCCGTTGCCGCTCAGCCCACCCGAAATGGTGCCGGCATTGGTGATGGTCAAATTGGCACCGACGAGGCCTGCGCCACCGGCACCGGCAACATTTCCTCCAGAGCCGCTTCCGCTCGCCCCGCCGTTGCCCCCGGTCACCGCGTTTTGAATGGCGATCGTGGCCCCGCCAGGATTGCTGAGCAGCAGCCCGGTTCCGCCGCTGCCGCCACTGCCGCCGATAAAGGCCGCGCCTCCGTTGCCGCCGGTGCCACCAGTCACGGCCGCGCCAAGCGTGCCGAGATCGCCCGAACCGGTCACCACCGCGCCGAAGCCGCCCGCACCGCCGCCACCACCCCCGCCGGTGTTGAGCTGTGCGGCCGAGCCGCCGTTGCCGCCCGCGCCGCCGGTCGAGGCCCCGATCGGAAGCGCGGCACCGACGATTCCATGAGCGCCGCCACCACCACCACCGCCGCCGCCGCCGAAAGTCCCATTTCCGCCAGCTTGGCCCGGCGCTCCCGCGCTTTGCCCGCCACCGCCGCCGGCCCCATTCAAAGCTCCGCCCGTGCCATTTCCGCCGGTGCCACCTGTCAGTCCAGCGCCGCCACCACCGCCACCGCCGCCGAGGCCACCCTGTCCATTCGAACCTGGAGCGCCGGCGACGGTCGCGGTGTCGCCACCGCCTCCACCGCCAATGTTACCTCCATTGCCACCACCCGCCAAAGCCGGCGCGACACTGATCGTTGTGCTTGCCAGGAGCAGGAGCGCGAAGCCGCGCGACACAACAGGTTGGCGCGAGCGGCCGGGCAAGACATGTGGCAACCACGACGCCGCCGCGACGGTGTCGTACCCTCGCGATTCTGCTCTTGCCGCTTCGTGGTCCATTGATTTGCCCCCTGAAAACAAGCCGGACCATTCGCGCAAGCGCCCCAGCCCGCAAGACCAGGCAAAACGAATGAGACGATGCGTCTAGAAAATGAGACGCCCGGCAAACCCGGACCCGCCTTGCGCGTGCGTAAGCGCGCGGCTACCGTCGCGCAGGGACAGCACAGGGGGAACGCCATTGGACAAGCTGGCGACGGATTCGCACGGCAGGGCGCCATCGTCCCGCCTGGACATCTCGGTCCGTCCGGGCAACGCGCGCGATTTCGAACTATGGCGTGATGGCCTGTCTCCCCTCTACGAAATGGATACGCCCGACGCTTCAGGGCGCACCTCTTATGCCGCCGAAATGACGAGCTATTTTATTGCCGATGTCGGCATTGCCACCGGTTCGGCATCCGCCGCCAATTTCGAACGAACGCCGTTGACCATCGCCCGCGGCGGGCTCGACAACATCTGCCTGCTGATCTACTCGGAAGGCGGCTGCGGGCTGGACACCGAGGGCCATTCGGCCGAGGTCCATCCCGGCGATGTATGCTTTCTCGACATGACCCGGCAGAGCACCTTGCGGGCACCGAACTACCAGAACCTCTCGGTCGTGCTGCCGCGCGTTTTGCTTGCCCCGCTGGTTGCCGATCTCGACGGCCTGCACGGCCGCATCCTGCAAAAATCGACGTCGCTCAACACAATGCTGGTAAGCCATCTACGCACCTTGTACGACGAGGCTCCCGTGCTGACGTCGAAGGATGCGGGCGCCGCCGCACATGGCACTGCAGCCCTTGTCGCGGCTTTTGCCGGCGCGTCCGGCAATGGCCGCGAGGCGATCGAGCAGGCATCCGCCAGCGCCTCTCTGCAAACCGCGCGCCGGCTGATCGAGGCAAACCTGCATGAGCCGGACCTCGGGCCCGATCTCGTATGCCAGCGGCTTGGCATGTCGCGCGCAAAGCTCTACCGGCTGTTCGAGCCGATCGGCGGCGTCGGCGAGTATATCCAGCAACGGCGCCTGTCGCGCGCCTACCAGGCGCTGACCGACCCGGCGCAGGCAGGCATCTATATCGGCGCTGTTGCCGCGCGATGCGGCTTCGGCAGCGCCTCGGTGTTCAGTCGCGCTTTTCGCAATGCCTTCGGCATTTCGCCGACCGACCTCAGGGCGAACCAGACGCACACCGACGCCGGCGCGCTGTCCGGCGACAACGCATTTGCGACCATGCGGCGGCAGTTGCTCGGAATGGGATCTCGCCACAGGTAGCCGCGGAGGAAACAGGCCTACAGCTTTCTGAAGAATCCGGACAGAATGTTCGGACCCGCTTCGCCCGGTCGCAGCCTGATGCCGTCCTCGAAGCCGTTCAGCGTCACGCACTCAAAACCATTGTCGGCGAGCAGCGCCACCAGCGAGTCGCGGTCGAAATGGTGCAAATGCTCGTTGGGCAGGCGCATGCGCCAGGTCTCGAACCAGGCGTCGCCATCGGCGCCGAGCTCACGCCAGCGGCAATAGGGGACGGCGATGGCCAGATGGCGGGCCTGCAGGCGGGCGAGGAAACCGAGATCCGGTATGTGCTCGAGCACATCGAACATGGCGACGAGATCCCACGAGCCGGCAAGCGCCTGCTCCCAATCGACAAAGCGCACACCCTTGGGCAGCGGAAACCGGGTGATGTCGCAGCCGGCGCAGTCGGCAACCCCGGTTATCCTGGCGGCTTCGATGAAGGTGCCAATGCCATAGCCAATCTCCAGCACCGAGCGCGGTATCTCGCCGGTGATGCCCAGCACCCAGCCAAGCCGCTGATAGCCGAGCTTGATGGTGCGGTCGCTCAAATCCTCGTAGTAGGACATGTACTGCTTGTCGTAAGTGATCGGCGTGACGTCGATCTGGTGGATGACGCCAAACCGGTCCAGCTCGTAATTGTCCAGCATTCGCGTGCGCCCTCCTGATAGCGAACCCTTACATGGCGGAGTTGAACGCAAGGTAAGTGGGCGGAGCGAGCTTGACGAAATGGGTGCGCCTGATTGAGAACGGAGACAAGCGCATGGGGATGAGCAAGCGGTGGGTAAACAGTGAAGCGCGTCATTCGAATGCTTGCCGCGCTGACCATGGCGCTTGGCGTTACCGGCTGCACAAGCGTTTCCTATTATGCGCAATCGTTGGAGGGTCATGCGCAGATCATGGCCGCGCGCCAAAATGTCGGCAAACTGATCCGTGATCCTTCGACGCCCGAGGCATTGCGCGCCAAGCTGACGTCGGCCGCCGCCATACGCCAGTTTGCGACCGATGAACTGGCGCTGCCCGACAACAGCAGCTACCGCAGCTATGTCGACATTCATCGGGACGCCGTGACCTGGGCCGTTTTTGCCGCGCCGCAATTCTCGCTGGCGCCGATGACATGGTGCTTTCCGGTTTTTGGCTGCGTTCCATACCGGGGTTACTTCTCGCGGAAATCTGCGACCGAGACCGCTGTCGACCTTCAGCGACAGGGGCTGGATGTCTATGTCTCGGGCGTCACCGCATACTCCACGCTGGGCTGGTCCAGCGACCCGCTGCTGAGCACCATGCTGCGTCAGGACGACACCTATCTCGCAAGCGTTGTTTTTCATGAGCTGGCGCATCAGCGCCTCTATGTCGATGGCGATTCCGCATTCAACGAGGCTTTCGCCGTTGCCGTCGAAACCAGCGGCGTCCGCAAATGGCTCCGCGCTGCGGGAAACAGCGCCGGGCTGCGCCGCTACGAAGCCGATCGCAGGCGCAGCGCCGATTTTCTGAGACTGATCGCCAGAACGCGGGAAGAGTTGGCGCAGGTCTATGGCAGTCCCCGCCCCCCGGAGCAGATGGCCGCCGCCAAAGCAGCCACGATCGACAGGCTACGCGTGCGCTACCGGCAGATGCGCGACAGGCGCTGGGCCGGGTACCGGGGCTACGACGCCTGGTTCGCTTCCCCGATCAACAACGCAAAGCTCGCCGCGACTTCCGTCTACGGTGAACAGGTTCCGGTATTCCTTCATTTGTACGATCTGTGCTCCGGCGACTATCCGAGATTCTATGCTGCCGTTCGGCGGATCGGGGATTTGCCCAAGGCGTCCCGTGCCGAAGCGCTCAAGGCTGTCGATAGCTGCAAGTGACAGGCACGGGACATGGCCATCTCCCGTGGGTGTGGGGTATGGACGAATCCCACCATGCGCAATAAGGATGGCATATGGTCTGCTGCGGCGCTTTCGCGCTGAGGCAGGCGACGTTCGATCAATGACGCTGCGCCGGGCGCCTGTTCGATGACGCCGCCCTGCAAACGTGTCGAAACCGGGGGACCTGGTCATGACCGACAACAAGCCGACCACAGACGTTACCAAGGACTGGCAGGCATCGCAGGGCCAGAAGTCCGGCGCCAAGCGCCTGCGGATTTTCGCCGTGCTGTCGTGGATTGTTGCCATTGGCGGCGAGATTGCCGGCATCGTCCTGCTTTACCGGCACAAATTCGACCAGGGCAACCTGCCGCTGCTGATCGGCATTCTGGTCGGCATCGCGATTTTCGCCATCGCCGGCAGCCTGCTCTGGAAGGCGGCCAACAAGCAGGACCCGGCCCGCGAATCCGAGCCATTCCGGTTCTTCGTCCAGAACCAGCTCGGCGCGATCATCACGCTGATTGCCTTCCTGCCGCTGGTTCTGCTGATCCTCAACGACAAGAACATGGACCCGAAGAGCAAGAAGATTGCCGGCGGCGTCGGCGCGGTGCTGGCCGTGCTAGCGACGCTGATCGGGGTCAGCTACCAGCCGCCATCGGTCGAGCAGTATACGCAGGACATGAACACCTGCGCGGAGCAGATCAAGACGGGGCAGCCGACCACGGCCTGCTCGCCCGAGGTCGCCGCCCAGGCGCAGGCGATCGCCACCGACTCCGCCGCGGTGGCCGACGCGACGAAGGACCCGGCGCACCCCAATGGCCAGGATGTCGTCTACTGGATCGCGCCGGAAAACGGCGCCGCCAAATCCGCCACCGAGCATGTCTTCCACCTCTGCGCTGCCGTCAGCCCGCTGAAGGACAAGACCGTCAACAGCGGCTCGGTGACGGAAGCCTACGCCCAGAACGCCATCCGCATTACCAAGCAGATCGAGATGGAACAGAAGCAGTGCGGGTTCACGACGGCGGCGCCGGCGGCGGCACCCGTGGCACCGGCGCCAGCGCCGGCGCCTGCCCCCGCGCAATAAATCCGACGCGTGCTGGCGCGCCCGACCGGGGCGCGCCAGCAGCCTCGACGAAGGTGCTGGTGCCAAAACCGATTTCCAGCACCGAGCGCCGTATCTCGCCAACAATCTCCAGCACCAGCCAAGCCGCTGATAGCCGAACTTGATGTCCGGTCGCTCAAATCCTCGTACTAGGAAATGTCCTGCTTGTCGTAGGTGATCGGCGTGGTGTCGATCTGGTGGATGACGCCGAATTGCTGGTGCACCGATCGCTGAAATTGCACAGCGCTCGCAGCCTCGACGACAAGCAGACATGAACCGACAATGTTTGCAGTGATCCGATCCCGCCCTTCGCGCGTAATTGACCATAAGCGTTAAAAGGTAGGAGCGGCCAATAATGGTCGTTACGCATCACAAGGAACATTGAGGCAAATGACAACTGGCCGTGCCCCCATCCTTGTCCTGTTTCGTAACGACCTTCGCATTTCAGACAATCGGGCACTCTCATCCGCAGTCGACGCGGGCAGACCAGTCGTGCCGCTCTTCATTCTTGACGACGATCAGCAAAGCTCGCGCCGGCTGGGAGCAGCCAGCCGGTGGTGGCTGCATCACTCGCTCCTGGCGCTTTCCAACGCGCTGGAGAAGCTCGGTTCAAGGTTGCTCATCCGGCAAGGTTCGACGGATGAAATTGTGGCTGAAACAGTGAAGTCTACCGGCGCGGATGCAGTCTTCTGGAACCGGCGGTATTCTCCGTCAGACATAGCCGCGGACACGGTTTTGAAGTCGGCTTTGCGCGCAGATGGATTGAAAGCGGAAAGCTTTGACGGATTTCTTCTTCATGAGCCGTCGCAGCTTTCAACGCGGTCCGGTGATTTCTACAAAGTGTTCACGCCGTTCTACAACCGGCTTTCGGAGACCGATGCGAGAGATCCGATTGATACGCCGTCACGGATCATGGCGTGGGATGGAACGTTGCGTACAGAAAAGCTCGGCGATCTCAAGCTTCTGCCAGGCAAGCCGGATTGGTCTGCCGGCTTCGCTGATCGCTGGCACCCTGGCGAAGCGGGCGCAAAAGCAAGGCTCGAACGCTTTCTTGAGGATTGTCTCGACACTTACGCTGAGGACCGCAACGTGCCAGGCGTCGAAGGCACTTCCGGTCTGTCACCACATCTCGCGCGCGGTGAGATTTCGCCAGTTCAGATCATGGCGGCGTTGCGGCGTCGGCGCGGTAAAGGTGCAGACACGTATCGCAAGGAAATCGCCTGGCGTGAGTTTTCCTACCACCTGCTTTTCAATCGGCCAAAACTCCACTCCGAAAATTTCCGGCCGGATTATGACTCTTTCGAATGGCAAAGCGCACCGTCGGCCCTGAAAGCCTGGCAGTCCGGCCGAACAGGCTATCCGATCGTGGATGCCGGGATGCGGGAACTCTGGCAAACCGGATGGATGCACAATCGGGTGCGCATGATCACCGCATCTTTCCTGGTCAAGGATCTCCTTGTCGACTGGCGCGATGGCGAAGGCTGGTTCTGGGACACGCTGGTCGACGCAGATCCCGCGAACAATCCGGCCAGTTGGCAGTGGGTAGCTGGATCGGGTGCCGACGCCGCGCCATATTTCCGTATTTTCAACCCGATCCTTCAGGGCGAAAAGTTCGATCCGGAGGGCGCCTATGTCAGGCGCTATGTGCCGGAACTGGCCAGGCTGCCGAACCAGTATGTCCACCGGCCTTTTGAAGCCCCTGCATCACTGCTCGCGCAATGCGGTGTTGTCCTCGGAGAAAACTACCCCTCGCCTTTGGTCGACCATTCGGCGGCCAGAGAGCGCGCCCTGAAAGCTTACAGACGGACACGAGGCAGTTGAGCTTCAGCCTGACTACAGCCGCAGAAGCGGCTGGATCAGCCGCCCCCAGCCGCTTTGAAACTTGATATCCCCCTGCAGCGCGACGATGCAGACGCAAGGGGCGCCTTCGCATATGGTTGGCTTGTGTTCGAGCGTCTCATCGGCCTCGTCGAAGTCACCGGGGCCATAGCGGCCGAACTGATGCTCGAACGCCCCTTCCAGCACGCATGTCCACTCATATCCTGTGTGCTTATGATGCGGCAGCTGAATTCCGGGTTCCGCTTTGAGCATGAAGACCTTGATGTTCGAGACGACCGGTACGGATACCGACCGTTGCCTTACGCCGGGCCAGACCCATCGCCATTTTCCAAGCTGATAGCGATCGAGCGGTTCTCCCGCTCGCGCCGCGGAAACCGGCAAATTCGTGTCGATCATTCCCAAAACCTTTTGCAGGGCATCAGGTTTCATTGCTGCGGGCGATGCCTGGTCGAGAAGCACGCCCCCTATCGCCTCATACTGACGAGCCTTGCCTTCGCAGGTCGCGCACAAGGACACGTGCATTGAAACGACAACGCTGCGCCCTTCATCAAGCGTTCCCGAGGCAAAGGCTGCAAGCGTTTCGTCAGTCGGATGATGGCTAATAGAGTTCATATCAAATCACCAAGTCTGTCTTTCAGCCGCTGCAGGGCCAGCCTGATCCGCGACTTGACTGTACCGAGCGGTAGCCCAAGCAGATCCGCGATCTGCGAATGCGGCAGTCCGTCGAAAAAGGACATCCGGATAACGCGCAACTGCTCTTCCGGCAGGGACACTATCGTCGATCTAACCAGCGCTTCGCGCTCTGCCGCGAGCAATTGACGCTCAGGCTCATCAGAATCCACGCCTTCGTCTTCGGTCCATGCTGCCGCTCGACCGTCGCGGCGCATCGCATCGACGCTGACGTTGCGGGCAATTGCATATACCCATGCCGAGGCCGAAGCGCGTGAGGGATCATATTGAGCAGCCTTTCGCCAAAGCCTGACCAGGGTTTCTTGTGCCAGATCGTCGGCGCGGTCGGGACTGGCGCCACGCCTTATCATCATGGCCTTCACGCGCGGCGCGTAGTGTCCGAACAACTCCACGAACGCATCCCGATCCTGTGTCGTCCCGACACGATTGATCAGCCGGGCTGGGTCGAATTCTTCCATCGCTCTCTAATAGATGAGCAAGCTTGCTCCGGCTAGCAAGGCTGAGTTGCTGTTTCTCATACTCCTTTACGCGCCAGACAACCGTTTGGATCACTCGTGTGCGACCCAAATCTTTTGGGGCCGCAAGATTTATTCCGTTGGCGGTGATCCACCCTGCACCAACAAACGTATCCCCTACAACCCGCGTAACAAGTCCAGCGCTCCGAGCATGCCGAAACCGGAACGACGGGGTGGGTCCAGTCGATCCGGCATCATCACAAGTCTGCCTTGAGGTTAAATCCGATGACGCGCGATGGCATAACACAACTCATCTTGAGAACAAGCAGACGAGATCGAGCCGCCTTCGACCTCCTCTATCGGCATACCAGTGCGAAACTCTTCGGAGTGTGTCTGCACATTCTTAACAATCGAGCGGACGCCGAGGAAGCGCTGCAAGAGGTGTATTTGAAGGTGTGGGCAAAGGCCGACCGCTTCGCAATATCGGAGCTTAGCCCTATTTCATGGCTGGTTGCGATTGCGCGTAACCAGGCGATAGATCTCATCCGATCGCGTCGTCCCCCTTCCCTGGAGATCCATCAGGCGCGCTATGTCGTCGATCCCTCTCCGTGGCCGGAGGCAAGGCTGCTGGCCGACGACAATGTCAGGCTGCTTCATCAATGCATCGACGATCTGACAAAAGAAAAAGCGGAAGCGGTTCGAAGCGCATATTTCGACGGCGAATCTTATGCGACGCTGGCGAAGCGGTACAACGTCCCACTCAATACGATGCGAACATGGTTACGCCGAAGTCTGATTAAGATCAGGCAGGAGATCGAGGAAAAAAACGCGCTTCTTGTTCAACCGCAAGAGCCCAATCAGGGCTCCGCCTTCTCCCTATCGTCTTGAGGATCGACTGCCTGCCGTAGTCTTGCAAGCTGTCGTCTCTGCGCCCGTCCCTCACCCCAGCGACATCCCCTTCGTCTGGTGCCTCAGCACCAGCCCGACTGCTCCCAGCTGCGCATCATCCTCGGTGTGCTTGCCGATGATGATCCGCGTGCGGAGCGCCGGGCGATATCGCGTGATTTTATCAGCGTGTGGCGTTCGTAGGAGGCGATCTGCGGCGTCAGCAGGATGTCGCCGGCCAAAGCAAGGAGGCCTGAACCCGTTAACTCGCTACTGACCTAGCCCGATGGCGGGGTAGCCACAGGCTGGACATTTCAGCCGACATGGAAAATGATCATGTTGCTGTGCACAATACTGCAGTGCTCTGATTTCGACGAGAAGCCTTAAGCATCGAAGAGAACCACCCGACCTCCGGGTCCAGCGAGCGGGGACGCAAATGGACACTCCAGGGAATGGGCACTTGCATCGCGACGCGGTCGGGCGACGACCGGCCGCCCGGCTTGCCCGCGCCGCCGCCTCGGCGGCATTCCTGTTTGGCATGGCTTTCTCCGGCACTGCGTTTGCGCAGGACCAGCCGCTGCCCGTGGTGACGGCGGCCAAGCCGGTGGTGCGTGAAGTCGTCGAAGACGACGAGTTCGTCGGGCGCTTCGAAGCCGTCGACCAGGTCGCCATCCGTTCGCGCGTCAGCGGCTATCTCGACAAGATCAGCTTCCAGGACGGCGCACTGGTCAACAAGGGCGACCTGCTCTTCACCATCGACCAACGCCCGTACCAGGCGGCCTATGATGCCGCCAAGTCGCAGGTGGATGTCGCCAAGTCGCTGCTCGAATTCTCCAAGATGCAGCTGGATCGCGCCGACGAACTCGCCAAGACCGGCAATATCTCAGCCGCGACGGTCGACGACCGGCGGCGGGAATATCTTTCGGCGCAGGCGCAGATGCAGGGCGCCACAGCCGCGCTGACGACGGCCAACCTGAACATGGAATTCACCGAGATCAAGGCGCCTTTGTCGGGCCGTATCGACCGCCGGCTGGTGTCGGTCGGCAACCTCGTGCAGCCGGATTCCACCTTGCTGACCACCATCGTTACGCGCGATCCGATCGACTTCTATTTCGACGTCGATGAGCGTCTGTATTTCAGCTACGCCCGCGACGCGAAGGAGCGCGGCGGCACCATGCAGGATGGCGCCGGGGGGCTCGAGGTGGCGGTTCGCGTCGCCGACCGCGAGGAGGCTCTGTTCAAAGGCAAGCTCGATTTTGCCGAGAACCGCATCGACAACGCGACCGGCACCATGCGGGTGCGTGCAAGGTTTGCCAATGCCGACGGCGTTCTCCAGCCAGGCATGTTCGGGCGCATCAACGTGCCGGGGTCGCTGCCTTACAAAGGCGTTCTGGTGCCCGACGAGGCGATCGGCGCCGATCAGGATCGCCGCATCGTGTTCCTGGTGGATGAGGCCGGGATGGTGTCGGCCAAGCCCGTGCGCACCGGCCCGCTGCTCGACGGCTACCGGGTGATCCGCCAGGGCCTGACCGGCGACGAGACGATCATCGTCAACGGGCTGATGCACGCCAGGCCCGGCACCAAGGTGAAGGTCGAGATGGCGACGTTGCCGCCCAAGGCCGAGACTGCCGGGTTGCAGCCATGAGGTTCGCCCATTTCTTCGTCGACCGTCCGATCTTCGCGTCGGTGGTTTCGATCGTTCTGCTGATCCTCGGCGGGATTGCCTATACCCAGCTGCCGGTGGCGCAATATCCCGAGATCGCGCCGCCGACCATCGTCGTTCGCGCAGCGTATCCGGGCGCCGACGCCGAGACGGTTGCAGCGACGGTGGCAACGCCGATCGAGCAGGAGATCAACGGCGTCGAGGGCATGCTCTACATGTCGTCCTATTCGTCGGGCGACGGGGCGATGGCGCTGACCATCACCTTCAAGCTGGGCACGGATCTCGACAAGGCGCAGGTGCTGGTGCAGAACCGCGTGTCGATCGCCGAGCCGCGCCTGCCCGAAGAAGTCCGCCGACTCGGCCTCACCACCGCCAAGAGCTCGCCCGACCTGATGATGGTCGTGCACATGCTGTCGCCCGACAATACCTACGACCAGCTCTACGTCTCGAACTACGCCCGCTCGCGGGTGCGCGACATTCTGCTGAGACTGGACGGCGTCGGCGACCTCATCATCTTCGGCGAACGCGAATATTCGCTGCGCATCTGGCTCGATCCGGAAAAACTGTCCGCCCTGGGGATGACCTCGGGCGATGTGGTGCAGGCGCTACGCGACCAGAACGTCCAGGTGTCGGGCGGCTCGATCGGCGCGCCGCCGACCAATATGGGCTCGGCGTTCCAGTACACGGTCACCACGCAGGGCCGCTTCAACGACGCGCGCGACTTCCGATACGTGATCGTCAAATCGACCGAGGACGGCCGGCTGATCTCGCTGCAGGACGTGGCGCGCATCGAGCTCGGCGCCAAGGATTACGTCACCAACTCCTATCTCAACGGCAAACCGGCGGTTGCGCTCGCCATCTTCCAGCGGCCGGGCACCAATGCGCTCGCCGCAGCCGAAGAGATTCAGGACAAGATGAAGGAGCTTTCCAAGGACTTCCCGAAGGGGTTGGGCTACGACATCGTCTACAATCCGACCGAGTTCGTCGCCGAGTCGATCCAGGAGGTCTACAAGACGATCCTCGAGGCGATGGTGCTGGTCATCATCGTCATCATCGTCTTCCTGCAATCCTGGCGCATGGCGATCGTGCCGATCGTGGCCATCCCCGTGTCGCTGATCGGCACGCTGGCGGTGCTCTACGCCGCCGGCTTCTCGCTCAACATGCTGACGCTGTTCGGCCTCGTCCTGGCGATCGGCATCGTCGTCGACGATGCGATCGTCGTGGTCGAGAATGTCGAGCGCAATATCGCCGCAGGGCTGGCGCCCAATCCGGCGTCGCACCTGACCATGGACGAAGTCGGCACGGCGGTCATCGCGATCTCGCTGGTGCTGATAGCCGTGTTCGTGCCGACGGCCTTCATCCCCGGCATTTCCGGGCAGTTCTACCTGCAGTTTGCGATCACCATCGCGGTGTCGACGGCGATCTCGGCATTCAATTCGCTGACGCTTTCGCCGGCGCTGGCCGCACTGTTGTTCAAACCGCACCACACTGCTGCGGCGCCGCCGCGCTTTTTCCTGGCGCGGTTCGGACGGGCGCTCGCCGACGGCTTCAATCGCGGCTTCGACAGGGTCGCCCACTGGTATTCGGGCATCGTGCGGGTGCTGGTCGGCTCGCGCATAGCGATCGCCGCCACGCTGGCCGTTTTCGCGGCCCTCATCTGCGCCACGGTCTACATGGTGCAGACGGTGCCGCGCGGTTTCATTCCGTCGCTCGACCAGGGCTATGCGATCGTCGTCGTCCAGTTGCCGGACGGCGCCTCGCTGTCGAGGACCGATGCGGTCGTCCAGCAGGCGTCGCAGATCATTCAGAAAACGCCAGGCGTCGACTACGCGGTCGCCTTCGCCGGCTTCTCCGGCGCGACCTTCACCAACGCCAGCAACGCCGGCGTGATTTTCGCCAGGTTCAGGCCGTTTGACGAACGGCTGAAAGCCGGCCAGTCGGCGACCCAGGTCATCGGCAGCCTGTTCGGCGGCCTGCAAAGCATCAAGGAAGCCTTCATTATCGCACTGCCGCCGCCGCCGGTCAGCGGCGTCGGCAATGCCGGCGGCTTCAAGCTGCAGATCCAGGAGCGCAACAGCGCCGACATGCGGCAGATCCTGGCGCTTGCCTACGAAATCGCCGGCAAGGCCAACAAGACGCCGGGGCTGACGGGCGTGTTCACCACATTCTCGGCGTCGAGCCCGCAATTCTTCCTGGCAATCGATCGCGACAAGGCGCGCATCCTGAACGTGCCGATCCCCAACATCTTCGAGACGCTGTCGATCAATCTGGGCACCGCCTATGTCAACGACTTCAACGCGTTCGGGCGCGTCTACCAGGTGCGGGCGCAGGCCGACCAGGCGTTCCGCCTCGATCGTTCCGACATCCTGAAACTGAAGGTGCGCTCGGCGACCGGCGCGCTGGTTCCGCTCGGCACATTGATCGAAATCCGCGACGTCACCGGCCCGGCGCTGGTCCAGCGCTACAACATGTACGTCTCGGTGCCGCTGCAGGGCAACGCCGCGCCCGGCGTTTCCACGGGCGACGCGCTGGCATTGATGGAAGGGATCACGGCACAGACGCTGCCGACCGGGACCTCCTATGAATGGACCGAGCTCGCCTTCCAGGAGCGCAACACCGGCAATGCCGCTGTCTATATCTTCGGACTGTCGGTGCTGTTCGTGTTCCTGGCGCTGGCGGCGCAATATGAAAGCTGGGTGCTGCCATTCGCCATTGTGCTGGTGGTGCCGCTCGGCGTGCTCGCGGCGTTGCTCGGCGTGTCTTTGCGAGGGCTGGACAACAACATCCTCGTGCAGATCGGCCTCATCGTGCTGATCGGGCTCGCCGCCAAGAACGCGATCCTGATCGTCGAATTCGCGCGGCAGGCGCAGGAACGCGGCCTGTCGGTCACCGAAGCTGCCGTCGAAGCCTGCCGGCTCAGGCTGCGGCCGATCCTGATGACCGCCTTCGCGTTCATCCTCGGCGTCGTGCCGCTGATGATCGCGACGGGCCCGGGCGCGGAAATGCGCCAGTCGCTCGGCACCGCGGTGTTCTCCGGCATGCTCGGCGTCACCTTCGTCGGCCTGTTCCTGACGCCGGTGTTCTACGTCACGCTCAGGTCGCTGTTTTCACGCCGCAAGCCACGTGCCGAGGCCGAGCCTTCGGGGCCGGCAGAGGCGCCAACCGAGACGGCCGCCGAGTAGGGTTCGCCGCGTCGGGCGCAATGCCCCTCACCCGAGCGACAATCCCTTCGTCTGGTGTCTCAACACAAGGCCGACCGCGCCCAGCAAGGCGTCGTTTTCGGTGTGTTTGCCGATGATGATCCGCGTGCGGAGCGCAGGCGCGATGTCGCGGGATTTTATCAGCGTGTGGCGTTCGTAGGAGGCGATCAGCGGCGTCAGCAGAATGTCGCCGGCGAGCGCCATGTGGCCGCCGATGATGATCAGCGGCGGATTGAGCACCGAGCCGATCAGGCCGAGACCCCGGCCGGCAATCTCGGCGGTGTCCTCGATCATCCGCAACGCCCTGACGTCGCCCTGTTCGGCCATGGCGATGACATCGTCCATGGTGACTTGCCGCCCCACGACACGCGAAATCTGTTCCAGCGGCCGGGTGAAACTCGCATAGAGCTCCAGGCAGCCGCGATTGCCGCAGCGGCAAAGATCGCCGCCGGGATCGATGCTGATATGGCCGAATTCGCCGGCGCCGCCGGCGATGCCCGTCACCAGCCGGCCGTTCTGGACAATGGCGCCGCCGACGCCCAGATCGATCTTGAACAGCACGAAATCGTCATGGCCGACGGCCGCGCCCCACATCAGCTCGGCAATGGCCGCGCAGTTGCTTTCATTGTCGGCGAAGATCGGCTGTTCCAGCACGGGCCCGAACACATCTCGTATGTTGACGCCGGCCCAGGTTGGAACCATGCTGGCCCGCAGCACCACTCCATCGCGGCTGACAGGGCCGGAGACTGAGACACCTACCCCCAGGAGCCCCGCCGCCGGCAGACCGTTTTCCCTGTAAGACTGGGCAATTGCCGATTTGACCGCCTGGGCCGCCTGTTGCGGCTGGTAGTCCAGAGGCATTGGGATAGTTTGTTCAGCAATGACGGAATGTGAGACATCGGCGACGATCAGCCGTATCTCATGAAGAGCCAAATGAATACCGACGCAGGTGCCCGCTGTCGGATTGAGCGTCACCGCCGCGGCCGGCCTGCCGATGCCTCTGACGCCATCGCTGCTGGCCGTGGCTTCGATCACCATCCCCGACCTTCGCAAGCCGTTGAGCGCGGTTGAGACCGTCGAGCGCGCCAGACCGGTGGCGCGCGCGATTTGCAGCGCGGAAAGTGCGCCGCGCTCGCTCAGGCAGCGCACGATCATGCTCTCCGGCGAGGCGGAGGGTCTATCTATGAGCCAGGTTCTAAGCGAAGGTTTTGTCATGGACCAACATAATCATCGTTGACTGATAGCTCCAATATGTCATCTTGGAAAGAACTCGAGATTAACGCATCTCGCCGGCGGCGGCTTCAAACCGCGGCCATAAGCGGTCGAAACGAACCGTGCAACACGATATGGGAGTGAAACGATGAAGTCCGTCATGACCGCGCTTGCGGCCGCTGCTGCGTGCACACTTTTCGCCGGAACAGCATTCGCCGAACCCAAGACAAACCTTTTGCACCAGTGGGCGACCGGATCGGACGCCCAGGCGATCGCCAAGCTGGGCGAAATGTTCACCGCCAAGGGCGGCAAATGGGAACAGACCTCGATCGCCGGCCACACCGCCAACACGCTGGCCAAGCTGCGTGCCGACGTGATCGCCGGCAACGCCCCGCCCGCCGTGCAGCTCAAAGGCCCTGAGATCGCCGAGTGGAACGAGACCGGCATGACCGCCGATCTCGACGGTCTCGCGGCCTCGGAAGGCTGGGAGAAAGTGGTGGCGCCGGAACTGATCCCGGTGATGAAGCCGACCGGCAAATGGGTCGCCGCGCCCATGAACATTCACCGCATCAACTGGCTGTGGGCCTCGCCCAAGGTCATGCAGGCGGCCGGCGTGGCGGAAATGCCCAAGACCTGGGCTGAGTTCAATGCAGCCTGCGACAAGATCATCGCCACGGGCAAGATCTGCATCTCGCATTCGACCGCCGACTGGACGGATTCGACGGTGTTCGAAGTCGTGCTCTACGGCCAGGACATCGATCTCTATCGCAAGGCCTTCGTCGAAGGCGATGTCGAGTCCATGCGCAGCCCGGGAATGGTCAAGGCCTTCACGCAGATGCGCCTGATGACGAGCAAATACATGGATCCGGGCATGGTCGGCCGCGACTGGGATTCGATGTCGGCGCTGGTCGGCAAGGGCGACGCGGCGTTCCACATCATGGGCGACTGGACGATCGGCCTGTTGACCGCCGCCGGCTTCAAGGAAGGCACCGACTATACCTGCGCGCAGGCGCCAACCGATTGGGGCAAGCCCGGCTTCATCCTCAACTCGGACTCGGTCGTGTTCTTCAAGCAGAAGGATCCGGATTACATCGAAGGCCAGAAGCTGCTTGCCAGCCTGATCCTTTCTACCGACTTCCAGACGGTCTTCAACCAGGCCAAGGGCTCGATCCCCGCACGGCTGGATGTCGATCTGTCGAAGGGCTTCAATCCCTGCCAGCAGCTGTCGCAGAAGGATCTGCAGGCTTCGATCAAGGACGGCACGCTGGTCCGCTCGATGGCGCACAACATGACCATTCCGCAGAAGATGCGCGGCGCCATCATGGATAGCATCACCGAGTTCGTGTCGACGCCCGACATGTCGCCTGAGGACGGCGCCAATGCGATGGCCGACGCGGCAGAAGCCCAGAAATAGACAGGAATGGCCGGGCCTATCCGCACCCGGCCTTCCCGGTTCCTCCCAGTCTTGTGCCCTGAATGTCCAATCACGACCTGATCCTGTCGGTCCCGGCCCCCGCCCGCCCCTGGCGTGAGCGGCTGGGCTCCGCTGTGCCCTTGCTGGTGCTCGCCCCCTCGCTGGTGGCGAGCCTCATCTACGTCTTCGTGTTCACCGGCTGGACGCTCTACATCTCGCTCTCCAACTCCTCGCTGCTGCCGACCTACGGCTTCGTCGGCCTGGAGAATTATGCCTCGCTGTGGGCGAACCGGCGCTGGAACATCGCCTACACCAACCTGTTTTTCTTCAGCGGTTTCTACATCGTCGGCTCGATGGCGGTGGGCCTGCTGCTGGCGGTCCTGATCGACCAGCGCGTGCGCGGCGAAGCGGCATGGCGCACGATCTTCCTCTATCCGCTGGCCGTCTCCTTCATCGTCACCGGCACGGTCTGGAGCTGGCTCTACAACCCGACCGACGGCATCCAGGCGATGGTGCGCGGCCTGGGCTGGACGAGCTTCAGCTTCGCGCTGGCCAGCGACCGGCACTATGCGATCTACGCGGTGATCATCACCGGCGTCTGGCAGGCCTCGGGCTTTGCCATGGCGCTGTTCCTGGCCGGCCTGCGCTCGGTGGATTCAGACCTCGTCAAGGCCGCGCAGATCGACGGTGCATCGACGTTTCGCATCTATCGCAAAGTGCTTCTGCCAACGATCGCGCCGATCTTCCTGGCGGTCGCCGTCATCCAGATCCAGTTCGCCATCAAGACCTTCGACTTGGTGGCGGCCTTGACCAAAGGCGGCCCGGGCATCTCGACCACCTTCCCCGCCATCTATGTCTATGACTTGATGTTCCAGCGCGGCCAGATCGGCGAAGGGGCGGCGGCCGCCATCATGATGCTTGCCGCTCTTGCCGTGGTGCTGGTGCCGTACTCGCTCTGGGTGGTCTGGCGGCGCCGCAAGGAAGCCGGCCATGGTTGACGTCTCGCTCGACCAGTCGTCCGATCGCCGCGCCGCCACGGTTGCGTCGCGAAAGCATTTCCTCACCCGCCTCGTCATCTATGGGCTGCTGGTCGTCTTCGCGGCGATCTACCTGGTGCCGCTGCTGGTCGTGGTGCTGAATTCATTTCGCGACCAGCAGGAGATCGCGCGCAACGGGCTGATCTCGCTGCCGCGCAGCTTCCGTCTCGACGCCTGGGGCCAGGCCTGGAGCACCTATTGCATTGGCGGCACCTGCGAGGGCATGCAGCGCAACTTCTACAACTCTTTGAAAATGACCATCCCGGCGACATTCATCTCGACGGCGGTCGGCGCGATGAACGGCTACATCCTGTCGAAATGGCGTTTTAGAGGTTCGGAAGCGCTGTTCACCTGCATGCTGCTTGGCGTCTTCATTCCGGGCCAGATTTCGTTGATGCCGTGGGCGTTCATCCTCGGCAATCTGGGCCTCAGCAATTCGACCTACGGGCTCGTCCTCATCCACGTCGTCCAAGGCATTTCGTTCACCACTTTGTTCTGCCGCAACTACTATGTCAGCATCCCCGACGACCTGATCAAGGCGGCGCGCATCGACGGCGCCGGCTTCTGGCGCATCTTCCGCAAGATCATTCTGCCGCTGTCCTCGCCGATCCTGATCGTCACGGTGATCTGGCAGTTCACCGGCATCTGGAACGAATACCTGTTCGGGGTCGTCTTCACCTCCGGGCAGCAGCAGCCGATCACCGCAGCACTGGTCGCGCTGACGGCGAGCGGCACCAATGTGCGCGCCTACGATGTCATGAGCGCCGCCGTGCTGATCGGCGCGCTGCCGCCGCTGCTGATCTATCTCTTCGGCGGCAAGTATTTTGTGCGCGGCCTGACCCAAGGTGCCATCAAATGAGGCGCGATCGAGTGAAGGGCATCGCATGTCGACATTGACCATCCGATCGCTGCGCAAGAACTATGGCGCGGTCGAGGTGCTGAAGGGCGTCGATCTCGAGGCGCAGGACGGCGAGTTCATCGCGCTGGTCGGGCCGTCCGGCTGCGGCAAGTCCACTTTGCTGGCGATGATCGCCGGGCTGGAATCCGTTACCTCCGGCGAGATCCGCATCGACGGGCGGCTGGTCAATTCGGTTGCGCCGAAGGACCGCGACATCGCCATGGTGTTCCAGTCCTACGCGCTCTACCCGACGATGACGGTGCGCGAGAACATCACCTTCGGCATGGAAAGCCGCCGCGTGCCGAAGCCGCAGCAGGACGAGGCCGTCAGCCGAGTTGCCGCTTTCCTGCAGATCGAACCGCTGCTTGGCCGCAAGCCCGGACAGCTTTCGGGCGGCCAGCGCCAGCGCGTCGCCATGGGCCGGGCGCTGGTGCGCGATCCCAAACTGTTCCTGTTCGACGAGCCGCTGTCCAATCTCGACGCCAAGCTGCGCGTCGACATGCGCACCGAAATCAAGAAGCTGCATCACCGCGTCGGCAAGACGACGGTCTACGTCACCCACGACCAGGTCGAGGCGATGACGCTGGCGTCGCGCATCGCCGTGATGCATCAGGGCGAGGTCCAGCAATTCGATGAGCCGGCGACGATCTACAACCGCCCGGCCAACATGTTCGTCGCCGGCTTCATGGGTTCGCCGGCGATGAATTTTCTGGCCGCCGAACTGAGCCAGGAAGGCGTCCGCCCCGTCGTTGCCTTGCAGACAGCCGACGGCAAGACGGCCAGCCTGCCGATCGTCCAGACGCTTCCACCCGACACGCCGCGACAGCTCATTCTCGGCATCCGGCCCGAGCACATCTACCGCTTCGATCCCGATCTTGCCCGCCGCAAGCCGGGCATCGCGCAGATCGATGCCGTGGTCGAGTTGGTCGAGCCGACCGGTGCGGAGACCATGGCCGTGCTGCGCCTGGGCGGCAAGGAAATCACCGGCCGTTTCGACCCCGACGGCACGCCACGCATGGGCGAGACGGTGACGCTCGGCATCGACATGGCGCGTGCCTGCCTGTTCGACCCGACGACCCAACGCCTGATCTGACCCAACGCCTGATCCGAAGAGAGTTTCGCCTTGTCCTTCGCCACCTATCCAAGCCTGGCCGAGCGTGTCGTGCTGATCACCGGCGGCGCGTCGGGCATCGGCGCCGACACCGTCCGCGCCTTCGCCGCCAATGGCGCCCGCGTTGCGTTTCTCGATCTGCAGCAGGAGGCCGGCGAGCAGCTGGCGCGAGACCTCTCCGCCACCGCAGCGCACGCGCCGCTGTTCCTGTGCTGCGACGTCACCGACATCCCTGCCCTGCAGGCAGCGATCGCCACGGTACGCGAGCGTCTCGGACCGGTCGCGGTGCTGGTCAACAACGCCGCCGACGACAATCGCCAGCCGGTCGCCGACGTGACGCAGGCGACCTGGGACCACGCCCAGGACGTGAACCTTCGCCACCACTTCTTTGCCGCCCAGGCGGTGCATGCTCACATGAGGGAATTGGGCTTCGGGTCGATCGTCAATTTCTCCTCGATCGCCTGGCGTTTCGGCGCCGCCGAGATGGCGCCCTATGCGACCGCCA
Source organism: Hyphomicrobiales bacterium (assembly GCA_900472295.1). Taxonomy (GTDB): domain Bacteria; phylum Pseudomonadota; class Alphaproteobacteria; order Rhizobiales; family Rhizobiaceae; genus Mesorhizobium. Next base: position 54,436 of record UCIA01000042.1, read on the forward strand.
AGGCCGGCGTGGTCGGGCTGACCTTCGCGCTGGCGCGGGCGTTCGGCCCCGACAACATTCGCGTCAACGCCATCGAGCCGGGCGCCGTCATCACCGACCGGCAAAGGCAGCTCTGGTTCAAGACGCAAGGTTCGGTCGACCAGGTCGTGCAGCGCCAGCTGATCCGCCGCGTCCTGCTCGGCGAGGAGATCGCGCGCACGGTGCTGTTCCTCGCCGCCGACGACAGCCGCATGATCACCAAGCAGTCGATTACCGTGGATGCCGGCCTGCGATGACCCCACCTGAAACCAAGGATCGCTTCATGCTCGAGGTCGGCCTGAACCCCTACGGCCTGACCTATCACCTCGGCCTGCAGGGGCGCGGCACGCCGCGCGCCAACCCCAATCCGGCGGGGCTGGAAGGGTTCATCGCGCTGGCGAGCGAACTCGGCGCACGCGTGCTGGAGATCTGGGTGCCGTGGCTGAGCGCGCTTTCCGACGACGCGGTGATTGCGCTCAGCGAACGGCTCGCCAGCCTTGGCGTCACGCCGGTCGTCAGCGGCGGTCTGCTGGTCGGCGAACCGCTCGACGATGCGTTTCGCGCCGCACGCCTGCTCAAGGCCAAAATCATCCGGACCGCGCTGACGCCGATTCTCTGCGGCGACCGCAACGCCGCCGGCGAAAAATGGAGCGAGTACGCCGGCATCATTCGCGAGCGACTGAAGGAGCGGGGTGCCCGAGCGCTTGCCGAAGGCTACATCCTTGCGATCGAAAACCACCAGGATTTTACCAGCCAGGAGCTCGTCGATTTCTGCGCGCTTGGCGGCGACGGCGTCGGCGTCACCTTCGACACCGGCAACACGTTTCCGGTCGGCGAAGCGCCGCTCGATTTCACGCGGGCGATCGCGCCTCACGTCCGCCATGTCCACCTCAAGGACTACCGCGTGCAGTTCACCGGCGAAGGCTACCGGCTCATCCGCTGCGCCATCGGCGATGGCGCGGTGCCCTTTGCCGAGCTGTTCGCCATTCTTGGCCAACACCATGATCGCCTGACCGCCGTCCTCGAACCCGGCGCCCTGGAAGCGCGGCATGTCCGGTTTCTGCGCGACGACTGGTGGCACGGCTATCCCCCAAAATCGGCTCGCGCATTTGCCGCCTGCCTGGCGGCGGCGCAGCGCAACCGGCTGTCCGACGATGCCGACACAAGCACACCCTGGGAGCGCCAGGACGACGCTTCCCTGGTTTCCTATGAACTCGACATGATCCGGCGCAGCGCCGCCAACATGCGCAAACTGATGGAGACGATCCGATGACTGCACGTGAACTCGATGGATTGACCGCCTTCGTCACCGGCTCCGGCCGTGGCCTCGGCCGTGTGATGGCCGAGCGCCTGGCCGAACTCGGCGCCAATGTCGCGATCCACGACATGGACGAGACAGCGCCGGCCAAATATGGCGAGTTCGCCAATCTGGGCGAAGTGGTCGAGCGCCTGAAGCGGCACGGAACGAAGGTGACGTCGGTGACCGGCAACATTGGCGACCAGAAGGCGGTGGCCGCGATGAAGCGCAAGATCGAGGCCGATCTCGGCGACGTGCATGTGCTGGTCAACTGCGCCGGCGGCGACATCGGCGCCAAGGGCGGCAAGCCGAACCCGAACAACGCGCTGGACATCGAACTGGACGACATACGCGTTCTCACAGAGAACAATCTGATCGGCACGATGCTGGTCTGCCAGGCCTTCGTGCCACCGATGAAGCAGCGCGGCGGCGGCTCCGTCATCAACATCGCGTCGGCGGCGGCCCATATCGGCTGCTCGCCCGAGGTCGTCTATTCCACCTTGAAGGCCGCGGTCGTGCACTACACGCGCTGCCTGGCCAAGGAACTGATCGAAGACGGCGTGCGCATCAACGCCGTCAGCCCCGGCGCCACCAAGTCGGCACGCTTCCAGGCGACCCGCGTGGTCGATCCGGAGCGCATGGATTCGAGCAAGAAGTCGCTGAACCGCTATGCCGAGCCGGAAGAGATCGCCGAGGCAGTGGCGTTTCTCGCTGGACCGCGGGCAAGGTTTATTAATGGGCAGGTGCTGCGCGTGGATGGCGGGTTTACGATTTTTCCGGGGTGATGAGGGGTGGTGCGGCATGGGTAGCGGTATCTCACCGGAAAGTGGTGGTTGACCGCACCTTGGCGCAGCGAATCTAGGTCTCGTCTAAGCGCCCTTCGGACATCCTCAGTATTCACAGGCCCTCAACCGTGAAGGCCTTGCTCTTCACAGTAACTGGAGGCACTGTCCTTGACAGGACCTGAGGGGGGTGGGAAACAGTGGACAGCTTACGCGAAAAGCACTTTGTGTGCTTGGTCCGGCGTTTCGTCAGACCTCAGTCGATTGTTAGGTTTTATCCGGTGTGGAATAACGCGTGGTTCTACCGCCACAAGTGGACGCTCTGCTCGGTAAAACCCCACCTTATCCCACACCTCCAAGGGTAAGTGATAGCCGGGGGTGACATAACGGACTTGGTCGACCGCTTTGATGCGAAGTCGATCCACGTTCGTGCGCCTAGTCCAATAATCCTTCTTTGCGGCGGGCCTATCGACGTTACGACCCCAAAACCTGAATCCCTTCGCGAGGCGTATACGTTGGTCTATGGCCGCGATGCCCTGAAAGACTACACCACCGTAACCCCAGAAGAATTTAAGATATTTGCCCCAGACGGCAACTATCAAGATTGGCTGAGCTTTGAGAGCGAATTCGCTCAGATCGTCGACCTGATTGTGCTGTTTTCGGAGAGCTATGGCAGTGTTGCGGAGCTTGGAGCTTTCACGATGGTCGAGGAAATAGCTCTTCGACTGCTCGTTGTTATGGATGATAAAAACTACGGCGACTCTTCCTTTGTGAAGCTCGGTCCTGTGCGACGGCTTGAGGGTAAGTATGGAAAATCAGCTATTTGCGTTCTAAATCGGCAAGACATCAAAATTCCTGACATCACCAAGGTGGCAGACGTTGATTTAGATAGTTTCGCAACGACTCTTATTGCAGCCATTACCAAACGAAAAAGTGACTACAAAGAGCACACTACCTTCATTCCCGATAGGCCTGGCCATCTCATCAAGCTGATCGTTGGTCTAATTCAGCACTACGGCGCTTTGACTGAAACCGAGATCGACGTGTTGCTGTACGCAATGGAGTTGAAAGTTAGTGCGGAGAAGCTTCCTGACTATTTGCTCTGCGCAATAAACGCTAATTGGATTGTAAAGGACAAGCGCGGTGTCGAGGAATACTACTGCGCGTTACCCAACAAGAGCCCCGCCATGGAGTACAAGCTTCGAAAGGATCTTGCACCTGACGAGAGAGATAAGGACCGGTGGCGGGCACGTGTAATTGAGCACTGGAAGGCTACTGAGCCCGACCGGTTCAGTAGCATCCAAGCTGCTTTGGCGGGTGCGCTGTAATGGTGTCGATAGTCGATGCCCTCGCGATAGACACAGGAATGGAACCGAGCCTGGTAGAGCGCATTATGCGAACTGCGCCTATTAGATATAAAACCTATCGTATTCCCAAACGAACAAAAGGCTTGCGGGAGATATCGCAGCCCGCGGTGGAGGTGAAAGCGCTTCAGCGTGGTTTGATACAGATCCTGCTTCGCAACCTACCAATGCATGAGGCTGCAACAGCCTATCGAGTCGGGATGTCAATCAAAGACAATGCGTCCCGTCATGCTGGTGACGGTCCGATCCTAAAAATGGACTTCAAGGACTTCTTTCCGTCCATCAAGCCTCACGATTGGGCTGCCTACTGTAAGCAGACCAGTTTGTTGACTGACACCGTGGACATTCGTCTCACAAGCCTTCTGTTATTCCAACGACCGAAAGGTAGTTCTGTACTGCGTTTGGCCATTGGTGCGCCTTCCTCGCCGTTCGTGTCCAACGCCCTCTTGTTCAACTTCGATCAGTTGATAACTGAGGCAGTGGCGAAGGACCACGTCGTATACACAAGGTATGCCGATGACTTGACGTTCTCCGCTCCGCGAGCTGGTCATCTGAGAGATGTCGAAAAGGTTGTCCGAGCCACCTTGCGTGGCCTGGAGTATCCTCGGTTGGCGGTCAATTACGACAAAACTACCCGTGTAACGCGGAAATACGGACGGAAGGTCACCGGGCTTACGCTGACGAATGATGGCGCGGTTTCAATAGGCCACGACAGGAAGCGGGCGCTTCATACCTCGGTATATCGGGCATCCCAAGGTAGATTGAATGCGGACGAGCTTGCGCTGCTGAAAGGCATGCTTGGCTTTGCAAACAGCGCCGAACCTCAGTTTATCGAAAAGCTACGCCAAAGATTTGGCGACGAAGTCATTGCAAAAATCCAATCGTATCCCATCCCAAAGAAGGGCAAACCACCGGCTATTGTTGCCCCTGCTCCGGAGCTTTAAACGTCAAGGCAACTACCGCTTAACTCTTTGCCAGCGCGGCCGATCTGCGTACTACGGCGCTCGACCGACGTGATATTTCTATTTCCACGATCCTCACGACGAATGGCGACAGGTGAGCGCTTCTTCCTGGAAGCGATTGGTATCCGCTGCATCAAAGCGCGTAGCCGAACTGCACGACAACGTCGCATCGGACTGCTCCTGACGGACCTGCGGGACTATTCCGGTGGCAAGTTAAAGCCCGGCAGCTCTGTCCACCACCCAGCGAAACGGCTCGCTTTGATCTCGCCTGGTCCGTCATCAGATCGCAATACCGTTACAGATGGTATTGGCCCTAACTGATACACGCGGTCGCGCGTTTTACCTTCGACCATCTCCGAGGCGTTCGGGTCAGCGAATCTGACTATTACGGCGAATTCCTCACCGGCACTAAGACGCGGGACCACGAGCCGGAAATTGGTATACCCTGTCCCCTGCTTTTCAAGCGTCGCTCCAAGGCTTGGCAATGCACTCACATTATCTTCTTCGCGAGAGAGAACAGAAATCTCCACGTTTTCAGTCGGTGCAGTACCTGCATTCACAACGCGAAAGGTATGCGTACCTTTCAGACTGCCAACATTCTCTACCACTAATTGTGGATAGTAGATCAGGCCCATGAGTTGTGGACTTGCTACAGCAATTTGACCCAGACCTATGAAGAGGGCGAGCCAAGCCGCAACCGCGGTACTGTCCCATCGTCGAGCGCTAACATTAGATTGCGGGTCTGGCTTGACCACAGGCCTTACTCTCGGCTTGGCCAAGTTAATCACGCCTTACTTTGACCAGATCGTCGCCCTTACCCTTGTTGATATGTCGGCGAACAACTGCCGCCATGTCGTAAAGGTGATGACTATCGAGGTCTTGAGCTAGGGCCGGGAGTTGGTCTTCTGTCCCATTAGATTTCAAAAATTCAACGAATAGCTCAACCAAATTTTCCATATGCTCAGGAGCGGCCGCTGCCTGGGCCCGCAGCCTCTCAGAGAGATGTCCGATTTGGAGGGGAGTCTCAGAAGCGGCTAACCATGTCTTTGACTTACCCCTATTCTTCTTTCGTGTCTTGGCGTCTGCGTATCGTGCTGAAACCTCCGTATGCGTGAGCTTGATCACTTCTTTAGATTTACCGGTGCCTCTTCGGATTTCGAGGTTAGCTCTGCTATTGGCCGCAATCTCTAACAGCCTTGCCGGCGACGAATCTAACGGGGGCAAAAGCGCTTGAGTAAATGCGGGTCCTCTCAGTTGTTCCTTCAAAAACTTGTAGAACTGGCCCATGCGCTCGGCCGCATCCATGATAACAAGCGGTGCACCAACATATGCAGTATAGATCACAGCCTGGTCTAATAACTCCAAAATTGTCGAGCCGAGTTCCAGCCTTACCAGCACTACGCGAAAACCGGTAAGGCGCCGATAATCTGCTCCTAATTCCCGTATCAGCCTTCCTAGGTCTTCGGCACTGATTGGCTGTTCGTTCCCGATCGTTACGAAGAGCCTCGGCTCCTGTTCCGGTGCCGGCTCGTCCTTTACTTCCATCATAGCCATGCCGATACGTCTCCCCTTCGAAAGAATCTTATCCAAACTGTGCTTTGACGCAACGATAGAATTTCTTGCGAACCAAAATTATGCGCGCTCTCCGGTCTAAGGATGATAATAATGGGCATTGGGAGACAGAGCGATGATCAGCGACGAAAACGCTAAAGCCGTGCAAGAACTCGCGAAGCTTGGCCAGAAGAGCATCGACGCAGGATCGGATGCTGGAAAGTGGCTGACCAAAACATTTGGCCAAGCCGTCGAACATGTTTCTGAGGCACTTGCCGACAAAGCTGCAGGCTATAGGGTGCGCAACCGCGCCAACGTTGTTGCCAAAACACAAGCCCATCTACAGAAACTCGGTATCACCGATTTCAAGGCTATCGACTTTCGCAGCGGGATTCCTCTTCTAGAAGGCATCTCTAATGAGCCTGAGGAATCCATACAAGACCTTTGGAGTGCGTACCTCGCTAATGCACTGGACGCATCACAGCCTTCTGTAATTATCAATCGGCTCATCATAGGTATAATCAAGAACCTTGAGCCATCAGACCTTCCAGTGATCCTGCGGCTTGCAAAAGAGGACTTGGAACGACCCGTCCACGATCCTATCAGACTCGACCATGATGATTTTTTATTCGGTGAGCCATACCTATCCAACATATTCGCGAGACTAACCGCTCTGGGTCTCTTTTCATTCGAAAATAGCGGAAGCGTTGGCTTTGCCCCCGATCCTGAATGGGAAGTCGCCTGCCAACTTGAAGTCAGCACGGCGCTTGGAAATTTCAAAGCGATGCCATTATTGATGCTGTTCACACAGGCAATTCGTCGCCCTGATTGAAGTCCGGGGACCCTTGGCGACTCTGTTTGCGCAAAACGGCAGCTTATCGTGCAGAGGCAACGTCCTGGTTAAAAAGCAGCCATTCTCGCACGGCCAGTCTGTCCAGAAAGCAAACAAGGCCCATGGCGGGCCCTTTCGAATCGTCCCCAGGCCGGCCTCCCCTCACTTCCCGTCATCTGCTTGGCCTCGTCAGCCGTGATCGCGGTCCCAGCCTGGGCCCAGCGCTCCCTTACCCCGAAAAGCTCACGGTCACCCCGCGCTGCCTAAAATAGGCCTGCATCAGCTTACGGCCCTGGCGGTTGCTGTGGGCCAGCTTGGTGGGGTCGAACACCGCCTGTTTTGTGCCTTCGCGCGCCAGCGCCGCCTTGAGCGTGGCGATATGGGCGTCGATGTCGGCATTGTCGGCCTTGAGCGAGGCATAGATGCTCTCGGTCGCCTGGGCCACGGTCGGTTCGCTCACTGGTGTCGTCCTTTGTTTGTTTGGCGGCGGCTTAACACAGATTCGCCGATATGCGATACTGCGGCGGTCCGGGCTTTGTCCGGCAGCTGTTGGCGTTGGCGATCCTTCGCGCGCTCCTCTGCCCTGCCTGGCATCTCCCCTCACAAGGGCGCGGCAATCGCATATGGCTGGCGGAGCTTCGTGCTTTACGAATACCCCCACCCTTAATCCCTCCCCACAATGGGGAGGGAGACTCCCGCAGGCGCCGAACTCAGCAAATTAGAGACGTTCAGTGCTCTTACATTGGCAGAAGAAGGCGCGCGGCAGCATTCCCTCCCCCTTGTGGGTGTTTGGACCGGAGACA
>UCIA01000018.1 GCA_900472295.1 Hyphomicrobiales bacterium
GCTGTGGAAGGTTGGCGCCAATGTCCAGGCCTATGATCCCGAGGCGATGCAGGAATGCCAGGCCATTTACGGCCTGCGCGACGATCTGCTTCTGTGCGGCACCAAGGAGGCGGCACTGCGCGGCGCCGACGCTTTGCTGATCGCCACCGAGTGGAAGAGCTTCCGCGCCCCATCCTTCGACGCGGTGAAGGATGCGCTGACCACCCCGGTCATCTTCGACGGCCGTAATCTCTACGATCCCAAGGTCATCGCCCGCCACGGCATCGAGTATTTCTCGATCGGCAGGATGGCGGCGTGAAACCTGGCATCGAAAACAGATTGACCGACCGGTTTGGCCTCGACGAGCGACAACGAGGCAGCGGGTTGAACGCATCGATGGTGAAAGAGGGCGGGATCTGATGGTGCTGGACGTCAGGCCCGAGCAAATCGCCAACGAGCATTTCGACCTCGTCGCGATCGGTTCCGGTTTCGGATCGGCCTTCTTCCTGCACGCCTTCGCCCAGCGCCGCAAGGCGCGCATCCTGGTGCTGGAATGGGGCCGCCACAACACGCATGAGTGGCAGCTGCAGCAGAACGCCAACACCGACATCAATGACGAGACGACCTACAAGACCGACAATGCCGACAAGCCGTGGAATTACACGATCGGGCTCGGCGGCGGCACCAATTGCTGGTTTGCGCAGACGCCGCGTTTCCACCCCAACGATTTCCGCCTGAAGAGCCTCTACGGCATCGGCAATGACTGGCCGATTTCCTATGACGAGCTCGAGCCGTTTTACTGCGAGGCGGAGGAGGTCATGTCGATTTCGGGCGATCCCGATATGGCGACGATGCTGCCGCGCTCAAAACCGTTTCCGCAGCCGCCGCATCGCATGTCGACGCCGGACCGGATGATGAAGGCGGCGCAGCCGGGCCAGCATTTCGTCATGCCGACCGCGCGCGCCCGGGTGCCGACGTCGCAGCGGACCTCGTGCTGCGCCAATCTGCGCTGCTGGCTGTGTCCGGCCGATGCGAAATTCACCGTCAACAACGGGCTCATGCACGTCTTCGAGCACCCCGACGTTTCGGTCTGTCTCGGTGCCGAAGTACGGCGGCTCGATCATGTCGGCGGCTCCGTCCGCGCGGTGACGTTCATGCATGACGGCAAGGAATACACGGTCAGCGGCGACCTGTTCGTGCTCGGCGCCAACGCCATCCAGAGCCCAGCGATCATGCTACGCTCCGGACTTGGCAGCGAGTTCGTCGGCCTCGGCCTGCACGAATCCTATGGCTGGAACTTTGAGGTCTATCTCGACGGCGTCGATAATTTCGACGGCTCCACCATCACCACCGGATTGAATTTCGGCCTCTATGACGGCCCGCACAGGGCAGAGCACGCGGCAGCCCTGGTCTATTTCGAAAACCGCTGGCAGCACGGCATGCGGGCGGAGAAGGGACGGCTGCGGCAGACCTTGCCGATCGTCATGGTGACAGAAAACCTGCTCGATCCCGAAAACAACGTCATCCTCGACAAAGACGAGAATGCCTTCGTCTCCTTCAAGGGGGCGTCCGACTATGCCGTCAAGGGAATGGCGAAGGCGCTCGACAAGCTGCCGGCGCTGCTCGGCCCCCTGCCGGTGGAACGGATCTTCGACCGCGGCATAAGGCCGACCGAATCGCATGTCCAGGGCACTTTGCGCATGGGCACAGGCCCGGCCGATTCGGTGGTCGACCGCGACTTGATCCACCACCAGCTGCGGAACCTCGTCGTCGTCGGCACCAGCACCTATCCGACCTGTTCCTGCGTCAATCCGAGCCTGACGGCGGCCGCGCTCTCGATGCGGGCGGCAAGCCGGATCGCGGCATGAAGGGAGCTGCCGGAATGATCAAGATATCGCGGCGTGCAGCACTGGCCTTCGTCGCCGGCGGGCTTGCCTCGACCGGCATCGCCTACGCCGCCGTGTCCTCCTTCTCGGACGAGGATCTGGTCCTGATCACGCTCGAAAAATATCTCGGCAAACTGAACATGCGCGTCGAACATCTGCAGCAATTCGTGCTCGAATTTCAAAACCGCAATCCCTGGATATCCCCGAGCGGAAATCTGGGCGACGCCGTCACCTTGCTCGAGACGGTGAAACTGGGCCAGGCGCGCCAGCTGCTGCCGCAAGAGAAAAGGCGCTACCTCAGGCATTTCGACCGCATTGTGCTGGCCGAGTTCCATATGCTGACCGACTATGCCTGGCGCAGTTCGCCGAACGACCCGATCCGCTTCACCGGATGGCAGTCATGCAGCAATCCATTCGCCAATCTGGAGCCGCCCAAGGTCGCGTGAGGCTGAAGTCCGGCAACGACGTCGCCGCCCGGAAAACGATAAGGAACCGAGTTCGATGAAAGTGCTTTTCGCAGGCGGCAGCGGCTATCCGCCCGAGTTCAGCGGCGGCGTCCAGTCCAGCACGCATCACCTGGCAGAGCAACTGCTCGAACACGGCCACGAAGCCTCGGTGCTGGCCGCGCTCTTCGGCGACGGCATGTTCGGCTTCAAGGCCCGCGCCAAGATGAAGCTCCTGCGCCAGCGCGGCGCCATCGATTCCCATCTCGGTTATCCCGTCGTGCGGGCCTGGTATCCTTGGGAAGCTGCGGGCTTTGCCGTCAAGAAGCTCAAGCCGGATGTCGCCGTGGTCCAGTGCCACAATTCGGTTCCGATCGGCAAGGCGCTGCAGGCCGAGGGCGTGCCGCTGGTCGTCTATCTCAGGAATGTCGAGTTCCACGAACTGGCCGGCGATCTGCGCGAGCTGGATTCGGCGCTTTATATCGCCAATTCCGAATTCACCGCGCGCACCTACAAGGAAAAGTTCGGCATCGATGCCACCGTCATTCCGCCGATGATCAACCCGGCGCACTACGCGACACCGACGACCGGCGCGTTCGTAACGCTGATCAATCCCTACGAGGAAAAAGGCTTCGACCTTGCAGTGCGCATTGCCGGTGCCTGTCCCGAAATCCCGTTCCTGTTCGTCGAAAGCTGGAAGCTCGACGACGACCATCGCGCCCGTATCGAAGCGACCATCGCGCCGCTCGGCAACGTCACGCTGGAGAGCCGCACCAGCGACATGAAGACCGTCTATGGCCGAACGAAAATCCTGCTCGCGCCCTCGAAGTGGGAAGAGGCCTGGGGCCGGGTGGCGTCGGAGGCCCATTGCAGCGGCATTCCGGTCGTCGGCTCGCGCCGCGGCGGCCTGCCCGAAGCGATCGGCGCCGGCGGCGTTGTGCTGGATTATGATGCGCCGCTAGCCGACTGGACCGCTGCGGTCAGGCTTCTGTGGAACGACAGCGAGGAATACAGCCGTGTCTCCGCAGCGGCGCGGGCTTTCTCGGAGCGTCCGGCGCTCAATCCCGAAGCCCAGTTTGCGACCTTCTTCTCTCTGATCGACCGGGCGGCGCAACAAAGGTCACGCCAAGCCGCGTAGTCTCAGGCCGGTCGCTTGACCCGGTTCTTCAACGTCTCGTAGCCGCGCTCACCCAGCAGCGTGCGCGCCGCCTTCTTGACCACCGACTTGCGCCCTTCGGGCGAATTGATCTGGCGCAGCCGGGCCGGCAGGTTGCGCGCGGCCTGCTCCAGCGCCGGCAGCGACAGCGCGTCGGGGAAGGAGACGATGTTGGTTTCGACGCACAGCACAGGCTTGCCCGACAGCTTGGCGATCTTGCGCGCCTGCTCGTGTTCGCTCTCGATGAACAGGATGGCGTCCGACTTGCGGTAGAACTCGGCCTTGAAGCTGCCATGCGCGCCAAGCCTTTGCCGCTCCGCCTTGCTCGGCAGGTCGAGCATGATCAGGTGGTCGTATTTGATCTCGTGCTTGGCGAGCCAGGCTTCGGTCAGCTTGCGGTATTTTTCCAGCCGGCTGGTGACCAGCCAGCCGATCTTGCGGGTCGGCCCGAGCAGCGTCCGCGCCTCGGCCAGGAACTTCTCATAGATAGGCCCGTCGTCGTTTTCTTCCTCCGTCGGATCGAGACAGAGCACGCCGTCAATGTCGACGCAGCATTGCTCAAGGAAGATGTGGTGCATGAAATTCCACTGGAACATCCTGGGATGTGGCACGACCTCCAGCACGATGTCGGTCTCCTGGTGCTCAGGCTGCAGCCCGAACACCGCGGCGTAGACGAAATCACCCTCGATGCCGGCGGCAGCGATCTTGTCGCGGGCATCGCGTATGGCGTTGCCGCCGGCGATGCTGTCGTCGATCACCAGGATCTTGCGCATCTCACCATGCTGCCGGTCGAGCGCGGCGCGCCGCTTGGTGATACCCGACGTGTAGATCCTGCCGGCGAGAAAACTGTCGAGATCGGTCATCGGAATGTTTGCCGTCAGGCTGACCAGCGTCGCGGCGAGGATGCCGCTGCGCGGAACGCCGACCACCAGGTCGATGTCGCGCGGCAACCGGTGCAGATTGCGCAGGATGGCGTCGTTCATGTCTGAGATCGATCGGTAATTCATGCTGTTAGCCCTCAAATTGGCGCGCGACAAACATGGTCACTTCGCCTCGCTGGGTGCCGGGACAAAACCCCGTGCAGGTATCAGTTTCATGGCTTCCCGCAGCGCCTCGCGGCCAGCGCCGAAAGCAAGCGAGACGGCAATAGTGATGGCGTAGGCGAGCACTGCTCCTAGAGCCAGCGCGATGACCGGCTGCGTGGGCAGCAGCGGCTTAGCGAACCACACGGCGGCCAGCGCCAGATGGGCGCCGAGCACGAAAGGCGCCGCCCCGTACAGCACATGGCGCGCCTGCAACGGTCCGCTCTTGCCGACATAAAGCCACAGGAACGGCGTCCTGAGATATTCGCTGACCGCATAGGCGACCGCGACGCCGAACGCGCCATAGGGCAGGCCGATTACGAAGGCGATCACCGATGTCACAGCGGTCACGATGCCCCAGCGCATGAAGTCGCCGGAGCGGCCCTGGCTGACGAACAGCCACCCAGCCGGATTGTTGAGCGGTTGCAACAGCCCGGCAAAGCCGAGCGCCAGGAAGATCGAGGCGCTTGCACGCCACTGCTCGCCAAGCACGAAGGGAATGAGCACGTCGGACATGGCGGTGGCGAAGGCAACGCCCGGCAGTGCCACCAAAAGGATCAGCGGCATGACGCGCAGATAGGCGCTGCGGTAACGGTCCGGTTCGTCCTTCAGCCTGGACAGCGCCGGCACCATCACCTTCGACAGTGGATTGGTAATCTGGCTCAGCGGGAACAAAAGCAGCTTGTAGGCGCGGTCATAGAGGCCGAGCTGCGCCTCGCCCCAATATTTGCCGATCAGCACATTGTCGAGGTTGCGGGCAAAGAAGTTGGCGAAGTTGAAGCCGGTAATGCCGGCGCCGAAATTGATCAGCGCCCTTATACCGTCGACCTTGCGCGGTAGGCCGGGGCGCCAGCGCGAGCTTGCCCAATAGCAAAGCGTCGGCAGTACAGCGCCGGTCAGCGTGCCGGCAAACAGCGCCCAGTAGGAGCGGTCGATGAAGGTCCAGGCGATCGAGACGGCCAGCCCGATGACGGCGCTTGCCACCTCGAAAGCCGCCAGCCGGGCAAACTGCATGCGGCGCGTCAGCAGCGCCAGATGCTGGGCGCCAAGCCCATAGGCCATGATCTGCAGCCCGAAGGCGGCCACCAGGCCTGTCACTCGCGGTTCGCCATAGAAGGCGGCAACCAGCGGTGCCGCACCCACGAGCACGCAGGCCAGCACCGCGCTGACGGCGACATTGACCCAAAAAAGGTAATTCACCTCCCCATGCGTGATCCCGGTCTTCTGGATCGTCGCCTGCGTCAGGCCGAAATCCTGGAACAGCGCAATGAAAGCAAGCACCGGCGCGCACATCGCCACAACGCCGAAATCCTGTGGCGACAGCAGCCGCGACAGCACGATGACGGAGATGATCTGCGTCGCGACCCGGACGCTTTGCGCCATCGCGGTAACGACAGCGCCGCGTCCGACCGATTTGCGCAGTGAGCCCTCGGGCGGATCGAATGCACTGGTTTCCAAATTCAGGATTCCTGATTTTACGCCGGTCCGACATCGTCATGACCGGCGCCCGCCGCCATGGACAAACTACAGCAATACGTTTTTGCAGTGCAACAAAAAACGTGCACTCATTGCTACGCCGCACCAAAAATGTTGCGATGCAGCAAAAGCTGGGTTAGCATTCCCTTGGGTGGGCCAACAGCGGTCGAGTTTTCATGCTGCATGTCTTGTACCTTGTGCACGATGTTTCCGACCCGGCCGTGCGCCGGCGGATCATTATGCTCAGGGCAGGCGGCGCGCGGGTCACATTGGCCGGCTTCCGTCGGACCACAAATGCGATCGCCGACGTCGAGGGGCTGCAGCCGATCGACCTTGGCGCGACGCGTGACGGCCGATTCGCCCAGCGCATGGCGGCGGTCGCCAAGGCGGCGCTGTCGATCGGCTCGAAACTTTCGGCGATGCCGAAGCCCGATCTCATCATCGCGCGCAATCTGGAAATGCTGGCGCTGGCCAGGCGCGCCAAGGCCGCCTTCCGCGGCGGCGTGCCGATCGTCTACGAATGCCTGGACATCCACCGCCTGGTGCTGCGCATGGACATGCTGGGCAAGGCGTTGCGCACCGCCGAACGCTATCTCGCCCGCGACGTGAAGCTGCTGGTGACCAGTTCGCCGGCCTTCATCGCCAATTATTTCAAGCCTTTCGGGCAGGTCGCGGCGCCGGTGGAGCTGGTCGAAAACAAGTATTTCGAAACCACGCCAATGACCGTGGACGACCGGTTGAAGGCCGAAAACCCTGTCGCACCCCCCTGGCGCATCGGCTGGTTTGGCGCGCTCCGCTGCCGCCGCTCGCTGGAGCTGCTGGCCGACTTCACCCGCCGCCAGGGCGGGCGCTTCGAGGTCATCCTCAGGGGCCGTCCGGCATTGTCGGAATTCCCGGATTTCCACGCTTTTGTCGAAGCCGAGCCCTATCTCTCCTTCCGTGGCCCCTATCGCAACCCGGAAGACATGGCGGCGATCTATGGCGAAGTGCATTTCTCCTGGGCCATCGACTTCTTCGAGGAAGGGCAGAATTCGGAATGGCTGCTGCCCAACCGCCTCTATGAGGGCTGCCGCTTCGGCGCCGTGCCGATCTCGATGGGCAACACCGAGACCGGGCGGTTCCTCAACCAGCAGGACATCGGCATCCTGCTCTCCGACGCCACACCCGAGATGCTGGAAACCGCGCTCGGCCGCATGGACCAGGATCGCTTCGGCAAGGCCAAGGCGCGCGTGCAGGCGCGCAATCCGAGAACCTGGAGCTACGACCGCAGTGATTGCCGCGCCTTTGTCGACAGACTGCGGGGACTTGCGGTTGCCCCTGGTTCGTTCGTCACCGAGGCGTTGGCTTAAGCATTGGCTGGCAATGACAAAAGTGCAAAGCATGGAAAGACACCGATGACGCAGACCGAAGCGCTTTCGCCCAGCCTGATCGTCATCCCGTGCCTGAACGAGGCAGCGCATATCGGTGCGTTGCTCGATCAGCTGCGGCCTGCCGCGCTAAGGCTCGGCGCCCGCATCGTCGTTGCCGATGGCGGCAGCACCGACGGCACTTTGGCCATTGTCGAAGCGGTTTCCGCTCAGAATCCGCAAGTCATCCTGCTGCACAATCCAAAACGCATTCAGAGCGCGGCGATCAACCTAGCCGTCGCCAGCTACGGCGCCGGCGCCGAATATCTCATCCGCATCGACGCCCATGGCGGCTATCCCGCCGACTTCTGCGACCGGCTGGTCGAGGAGGCGCTCACCACCGGTGCCGATTCGGTCGTTGTCTCCATGCTCACCAGCGGCAGCGGCGCGGTGCAGAAGGCGGTCGCTGCGGCGCAGAACTCCAAGCTCGGCACCGGCGGCTCCAAGCACCGGCACCTCTCGGCCGGCGAATGGGTCGACCATGGCCATCACGCGCTGATCCGGATTTCCGCCTTCACCGCGGTCGGCGGCTATGACGAGAGCTTCAGCCACAATGAGGATGCCGAGCTCGACTACCGGCTGCGCCAGGCCGGCTACCGGATCTGGATGAGTGGCAAGACGCAGATGGTCTACTATCCGCGCTCGTCGCTCAAAGGCCTGTATTTCCAGTATCTTGGCTATGGCCGCGGCCGCGCCAAAAATGTGCTGAAGCACCGTATGATCCCGAAAGTGCGGCAGATGATCCCACTGCTCGTGGCGCCTGTCGTTCTTCTCGCCGCGTTTTCCTTCATCCACTGGCTGGCGGCTGTGCCGCTGCTGGTCTGGGCCTCGGTCTGCCTGGGTTACGGCGCTGTGACCGCCATCAGCCAGCGCAATCCCAACAATGTGCTGACCGGCATTTCGGCAATGGTCATGCATTTCGGCTGGTCGGTCGGCTTCTGGCTGCAACTGCTCGGCTCACGATCGCAGCGCGGGGTGGCATGATGGCCGCCGAGAACCGCCGCATCGACATTTGCGTTTGCACGTTCCGGCGACCGGAACTGGCCGACACGCTGCGCTCGCTCGCCGCTCTGGATATGCCTGCCGGTTTCGGCATCGGCGTCATCGTCGCCGACAATGATGACGAGCCGACCGCGCAGGCGCTGGTGACCGAACTGGCGCAGGAGTTGAACCTGGTGGTCCGCTACCGGCACGCTCCGGCGCGCAACATCTCGGTCGCGCGCAACGCCTGTCTTGACGCCAGCACGGCGGATCTTGTCGCCTTCATCGACGACGATGAGACGGCCTCAGCGCAATGGCTGGCCGAACTGGTTGCTGTCGCCGAGACAAGCGGCGCCGAGGCCGTGCTCGGTCCGGTGCGGGCGCACTATCGCACCGATGCGCCGGACTGGATGCGCGAGGGCGATTTCCATTCGACCTTGCCGGTCTGGGTGCAGGGCGAAATTCGCACCGGCTACACCTGCAACGTGCTGCTCAACATGCGTGCCGACAGCCTTCGCGACCGGCGGTTCAGCCTGGCGCGCGGCCAGAGCGGCGGCGAGGACACCGAGTTCTTCGATCGCATGGTCAAAGCCGGTGGCCGCATCGCCTTCGCGCCGCAGGCCTTCGTCGATGAGGTTGTGCCTTCTTCCCGCGCCGCCTTCGACTGGCTGCGCCGCCGCCGCTTCCGCTTCGGCCAGACGCATGGCCACCTCATCGGCCACAATGCAGGCGCTATAAAGCGTGTGAAGGAAGTCGGCCTTGCCTCAGCCAAGGCCGCCTACAGCTTCGCCATGGCGGCGCTGACCGCGATCAGCCCGGTTCGCCGCAACCGCAGCGTGCTGCGCGGCATTATGCATGTTGGCGTCGTCAGCGGCCTGGTTGGTGTCAGCGAAATCCGCCAGTACGGTCTACCGGAGCAAGGGGGCAAGCGTGCAGCCTGACGTCTCCTTTGTTATCGCCGCCTACAATGCGGCAGCGACGCTCGACCGGGCGATCGTCAGCGCCATGGCCCAGCGCGATGTCAGCGTTGAAATCATCGTCGTCGACGACCAGTCGCGCGACAACACGCTCGATGTGGCGCGTGCGTATCCCGAAGATGTCGTCAAAGTGGTCGCGCTGCCTGCAAACCGCGGTCCGGGCGGCGCCCGCAATGCCGGCCTCGACCTCGCCACTGGTCGCTGGGTCGCGGTGCTCGATTCCGACGATGAAGTCCTTCCGGGGCGGCTCGCCGCCATGATTGCGCGGGCAGAGAAAGCCGGCGCCGTGATCGCCGTCGACAACCTCCAGGTGGTGCGCGAGGACGGCGTCGCCGAAGCGACGATGTTTCCCGCCGAATACCTCGAAGGCCTGCGTGAAATCACGCTCGCCGACTACATCGCCGGCAACATCGTTTTCGAATCCACGTTCAATCTCGGCTATCTCAAGCCGATCTTCCAGCGCCGTTTCCTGACCGAAAACGAGCTCCGCTATGATGAAAATCTGAGCATCGGCGAGGATTACATCTTGCTCGCCAACGCCCTCGCCAAGGGCGGCAAATGCGTCGTCGAGCCGACGACCGGCTATATCTACCACATCCGCACAGGTTCGATTTCGCGCGTGCTCGAGCTTCACCATGTCGAGGCGATGCGCGCGGCCGATGCGGTCTTCGCCGAGACCAATTCCATGGATGCTGCTGCAGCGGCCGCCTTCGCCAGGCGTGCTCGCAGCCTGCGCAAGGCGGCATCGTTCCTGTCGCTGGTCCAGCACATCAAGGCGCGTTCTCCGTTGAAGGCGCTACGCACTGCGCTAAGTGATCCGGCGGCTGTCAGGCATATGTCGATGCCGATCGCCGTACGGCTCAAAAGGGTTGCGGCACAGTTTGCCGTGGGGATGGGGAGATAAACATGCGGGCCAATTTCATAGCCGGCGATAGGTAGAAATCTTTTCTCTCAGAAGGAATACCAGATGCAGAAAGTCAGGAAGGCAGTCATCCCGGTGGCCGGGCTCGGAACCCGGTTCCTGCCGGCGACCAAGTCGATGCCGAAGGAAATGCTGCCCGTGGTCGACCGGCCCGTCGTCCAATATGCGGTGGACGAGGCGTTCGAAGCCGGCATCGAGCACATTGTGTTCGTCACCGGCCGCAACAAGGCTGTCATCGAAGACTATTTCGACCTGCATCCCGAACTGATCGGCACGCTTGAGCAGACCGGCAAGAAGACCCAGCTGGAGGCGCTCGAAAGCATGCTGCCTGTGGCCGGCGCCACCAGCTTCATCCGCCAGCAGTCGCCGCAGGGCCTCGGCCATGCGGTGTGGTGCGCGCGCGAAGTTATCGGCAACGAACCCTTTGCTTTGCTTTTGCCTGATATGGTGTCGTTCGGCGGCCGCGGATGCCTTGCCGAAACCATGGATCTCTATCGGCAGACCGGTGGCAACGTCATCGCCGTCGAGCGCTGCGAGCCGTCCGAAACCAGCAAATACGGCATTGTCGGCCGTGGCGCGGAGGTCGGCAGCGGCTTCGAAGTAACGGCCATGGTTGAAAAGCCGGCGCCGGCCAATGCGCCGTCGAATTATTACATCAACGGCCGCTATATCCTGCAGCCCGAGATATTCTCGCTGCTCGGCAACCAGCAGCGCGGCGCCGGCAACGAAATCCAGCTCACCGACGCCATGGTCCGCCTGGCCAAAAGCCAGTCTTTCTTTGCCCAGCCTTTCAATGGCCGCATGTTCGACTGCGGCTCCAAGGAAGGCTTCATCGAGGCCACCATTGCCTTTGCGCTGGCGCGCGACGACATGAAGGGGCCGGTGCTTGAAATGCTGCAGGCTTTTGTGCGGTCGCATGAGCGTCAGGAAGTGGCCGCATAATGCCCATCTTTCGCGGGCATATGCGTTTGGACGATGGCGCAGCTCATGCTTGCGCGCCTGGCCGTTCCGGTCTGGCGCCAGATGGCATGAAGCTTGCGTTGCATATCTTGCCCCCGATCTCAGCAGCTTCGGACGAGACGGGGCCTGACCCCATCTCGCTCCGGCGCCTGTAACCTAGAATTGGACCGAAGATGAACTATGCCAGCTTCCCTCTCGACAAGAGGATGCCGTTGCCCAACACCGATCAGGAAAAGGGTGAAGACTTCATCGACATCGAGCGCCTGCTTGGCATGGCGGCGCGTCAGGTCAAGGTGGTGGTGGTCTGCGCCATCATCGGCCTGTTCCTGGGCGTGCTCTATCTGCAGACCACGCCCAAGCAATACATGTCGGTCGCCAGCGTGCTGATCGACGAAGGCCTGAACAAGGTCGTCGACGACATCTCGGCTGCATCCGTCACCATGCAGACCGATGCCGCCCTTCTCAGCCAGATCGAAATCATCACCTCGGCACGGCTGGCCTCGGTGGTGGTCGACAAGCTGAAGCTCGACCAGAACGCAGAGTTCATGAACCCGCCGCAATCGGCCCTGGTCAAGGGCATCGGTTTCGTGCGCGGCGTGATCGGCTATTTCCGCTCAAGTTCCGCCAACCAGATTCCCGGCATGGAAAATGTCGATGAGGCGACACGCCAGGCAATGATGCAGACGGCGCGCCATGACTATGCCGTGCTGAAGCTGCAGAGCGAGGTTCTGGCGCAGCGCAACGGCCGCTCCTATGTGCTGGCCATCGGCTACCAGTCGACCAATCCGGCGCTCGCCACCACCATCACCAAGGCCTACGCCGACGCCTATCTCGCCGACCAGCTCAATGCCAGCTTCGATGCCACCGAGCGCGCGGCGGTCTGGCTGCAGGGCCGGCTGACCGAGCTTCGTCAGAACTCACAGGCCGCCGCTCTGGCGGTCGAAAAATTCCGCTCTGAACATGGCCTGGCCGCCAACAGCGACGGCCAGCTGATCAGCGACAAGCAGATCGCCGACCTCACCGCCCAGCTCATCGTCGCCCAGGCCGACACGGCGCGCGCCAGCGCCCGCTACCAGCAGTACAAGGCCATCGTCGACAGCGGTTCGGACAACGCCTTCAACGATTCCGCGATATCGAGCGACCAGCCGGCGAGTTCCGTCATTGCAACGCTCAAGACCCGCTACCTCACAGTCGCCAAGCGGCTGCAGGACGTCACGGCCAATTTCGGCGCCGACCATCCGCAGGCGGTGGCGCTGGCCAAGGAAAAGGCCGATCTGTCGGCCCAGATTTTCGGCGAGTTGAAGCAGCTGACTGAAAGCTACCGCAACGAGTACGAAGTCGCGCTTTCGCGCGAGACGTCGATGCGGCAGAAGATCGCCGACGCTGCCGGCAAGAGCTCCATCGACAACCAAAGCCAGGTCAAGCTGCGCGAACTCGACCAGCAGGCGCAGGCGCTGACCACGCTCTACCAGACCTTCCTTGGCCGCTACGAGGAAGCCTCGCAGCAGCAGTCCTTCCCGGTCGGCAAGGTCCGTATCATCTCGGACGCCTCAACACCGCTTTCCGCGTCTAGCCCGCGTAGCTCCAGGGTGCTGGCGCTGTCGCTGGTGCTGGGCGTGCTGCTCGGTGCCGGCTTTGGCGGCTTGAACGAGTTCAACGAGCGCTTCTTCAGGACCGGCGACGATGTTCGCGACCGGGTCGGCCTCAAATTCCTCGGCTACCTCCCGACGATCGGCGGCAGGCTCGGCAAGGACGGCGACGAAGGTGCGGCGGATGCCAAAGGCGCCAACACATTGTCGGCGGCAGAGAAACGGGCGCGCATGCGGGTCAGCGTAGATGCGCCGGCATCGATGTTCTCCGAGACGCTGCGCAACGCCAAGATCGCCTTCGATGTCGTCATGGAAGGGCAAGGCAGCCGGGTCATCGGCGTGGTCTCGCTCCTGCCCGGCGAAGGCAAGTCGACGGTCGCCGCCAATCTGGCCGGATTGTTGGCCGCCAACGGTTCGAAAACCCTTTTGATCGACGCCGATCTGCGCAATCCGGGCCTCAGCCGCAACCTTGGCATGGAAGCCGAACAAGGGCTGATGGAGGCTGTGGTCAACGGCCAGACCTGGCAGTCGGTTGGCAAGGTCGACCGCCAGACCAAGCTGGCGATCATCCCGGCCGTGCTGCGCGGGCAATTCTCGCACACCAGTGAACTGCTCTCGTCGGCCGGCATGCGACGCTTCATCGACAACGCCAAGGAGACGTTCGAATACATCGTCGTTGACCTGCCACCGCTCGGCCCCGTGGTCGATGCCAAGGCCTTCGCGCCGCTGGTCGATGGTTTCGTTCTGGTGGCGGAATGGGGCCGCACGCCGCGCGCCATGGTGCGCTCGCTGCTGGAGCAGGAGCCCTATGTCGCCAACAAGATCGTCGGCGCCGTGCTCAACAAGGTCGATCTGAAGAAGCTGGCGAAATACAGCTCGCTTGGCGGTTCGGAACGGTTCTTCGATCGCTACTCGACCTATTACCTCGAAAAGTCGGAAATGCGCGCCAAGAAGGCGGCGTGAAGCGGTGCGTGATCCCGAAAAGGGGGAGTATCGGCAGGTCAGGAAAAGATCAGCTTGCCGAATTTGCCGGCGATCCTGACGGCGGTCAGCCGGCCGCTCTGAAAGGCGCCGGTGTCGATGCCGAGCCGCCGGCCGTCGAGCCTTGGCATGTCTACCGGCGTGTGCCCATGGACGACAAAGCGATCGAGCAGATGGGCGGCGTCGAAGAACTCGTGGCGGATGTTGAGCAGGTCCTGCTCATCTTGCGCGATAAGGTCGATGCCCGGTCTGATGCCGGCATGGACGAAGACGAATTTGTCCGAACAGAGCAGCACCGGCAGGCTGCGCAGGAAATCGATATGGCTGGCCGGGATGACTTCCTTCACGCGCCGGTCGACCTCGTCGCTTGATGCATAGAGGCTGGCAAGCCGGGCCGGGTCGACGCCGTAGGAAAACAGCGTCTCGCGGCCGCCGACCGACAGCCAGCGATCCCGGGAGAGATAGCCGTCGAGATAATGCAGCATCGCCACTTCGTGGTTTCCCGCCAGGCAGACGCGCAGGAAGCCTGCTGGCGGCAACGCCAGCAGATGGTCGAGCACGCGCGCCGATTGCGGCCCGCGATCGATATAGTCGCCAAGCATGACGATGATCTTGCGCCCGCTGAATTGCTGCGCGTCGCGCTGAATATTCTGCTCAAGCGACAGCAATTCCTTGTAGCAGCCATGCACGTCGCCGACCGCGTAGACGATCGCGTCGTCCATATCCATTTCCAGGCGCTCGCGCGGCGCCGGCCGAGGGGGTCTGGATCGCTGAAACAACGCCACTGGGGCTCGATGCCTGCTGAAAATCGGGTTTCGTTTCCACGCTACGCCCTCGTGGCGCGTCGCAAAACCGTGGATACAGGGCAGGCGTTGGAAATTCCATAACGGCCGGCTGTTTTCGCCGGCCGGTCTCTTATGACCTAGAGCATTTCACCGTTTCACGGAAACGCCGAAATGCTCTATTTCTTTGTTTTTACGCAATTCCGGACGGAAAACCGCTCACACTTTTCCTGAAATTGCTCTAGTCAGGCGGCCTTGAGCCGGTAGCGGAACACGGTGTGGTCGAGCAGCAGCCGGATGCGCGGCTCGGCTTCGATCGCCACCAGCCAGCTGGCAGCGATCATCGTCGCCCCGGCAACGGCGATCGCCAGGAGATACGGCACGCCGGCGCGCATCATGGCGCCGATCATCGCCGCGCCGACGACGTCATGCAGGAGATAGAGCGGATAGGTCATCAGCCCGATGCGGCGCCAGCCGGACCAGGACAAATCGAGCCGCAGCGACCATGCCATCAGCGCTATCGCCGCGAGGAAGATGACGATAGGCGTTGCGTAGGGCATGGCCGCTTCGACCTTGATGGCGTGCACGTCGACCGAACTCATGATCTCCAGCGCGCTGCCGAGCAGGAACATGGCCGAGAAGCCGAGCCGCGCTGGCGTCACGCCCTTGAACCTCATCAGCCACAGCAGGACGCCGAGCGCGAAAAAGCAGCCATGATGCACCAGCGTCAGCTGCAGCCAGCGCGTCTCGGCTAGCTCGGAAAGATCGAGAGGATAATACAGGCACCAGAACAGCGTGCTGACCAGCCCGATGACGATTGCCACCGTTTCCATCAGGTCGAAGTGGCCGAGCTTGAGCAAGGTCCAGACGATGGCGTAGAAGGCGATCTCGATGCCGAGCGTCCAGTAGACGCTGTCGACCCACGGATCAAAGGGAACGAACAGCCCGGTGCGGACGAGCCTGACCACGGCGTCCGTCGGCCAGCTGAGGCCGAGATAAAGCAGCACGACAGCGGTGATCGGCGCGCAGACCCAGACCGCCGGCGCCAGCCGCTTGACCCTTGCCTCGAAGAACCGCAACGGCGTCGACTTCTCGGCGCTGAAGGCGATGACGAAGCCGCTGATGACGAAGAACACCTGGACGCCGACCCAGCCGGAGCCGACAAAGGCCATCTCGGGATGCGGCGGGATGCCGCCGGCGGCGCGCGCCGAAAGGCCGTCGGGATACGCCCACACCCAGAAACCGTAGTGGTAGAACATCACCATCACGGCGGCGAGAAAGCGCAATATGTCTACGCCGCCGAATGTCGTCTTGTGCTGAGTCATGCCGTACCTTCGGAATGACCCCCCGTCCAAACTTTAAAGTCTGTTGCTGCATTGCACAACAGACGATTGCAGTGCGGGATGATTTTGCGCCACGCTTCTATAGCGGCTCGGTCTCCGGCAACGCTGACGATCAGACCCCGATGCCGCGCGCTTTGAGCGCCGCGGCGATCTCGTCGAAGATGACGGGATCGTCGATGGTCGCCGGCATCGCCCATTCTTCCTTGTCGGCGATCTTCTGCATGGTGCCGCGCAAGATCTTGCCGGAGCGCGTCTTGGGCAGGCGCTTGATCGTCACCACCGTCTTGAAGGCGGCGACCGGGCCGATCCGCTCACGCACCAATCCCACAACCTCGCTTGCTATAGCGCCGGTATCGCGGACAACACCGGCATTGAGCACGACGAAGCCGAGCGGTATCTGGCCCTTCAGCTGGTCGGCGATGCCGATAACGGCGCATTCGGCGACGTCGGGATGCGCCGAAAGCACCTCTTCCATCGCGCCGGTCGACAGCCGGTGTCCCGCGACGTTGATGATGTCGTCGGTGCGGGACATGACGTAGAGATAGCCGTCCTCGTCGATCATGCCGGCATCGGCCGTTTTGTAGAAGCCTGGGAATTCCTCGAGATAGGCCTGCCGGAAACGCTCGTCGGCGTTCCACAGCGTCGGCAGGCAGCCGGCGGGCAGCGGCAGTTTGACCACCACATTGCCGAGCGTTCCGCTCGGCGCCTCATGGCCGGCATCGTCGACGATGCGAATGTCGTAGCCTGGCATCGGCACGCCGGGCGAGCCGTATTTCACCGGCAAGAGGCCGAGGCCCGCCGGATTGATGGTCATTGGCGAGCCGGTCTCGGTCTGCCACCAATGGTCGACCACCGGCACGTTGAGCTTCTGCTCCGCCCATTTGATGGTTTCGGGGTCGGCGCGCTCGCCGGCGAGGAACAAGGTGCGGAATTTCGACAGGTCGTATTTCGCAACGAATTCGCCCTTGGGGTCCTGCCCCTTGATGGCGCGAAAGGCGGTCGGCGCGGTGAACAGCGCGACGACCCCATGCTCGGCAATTACGCGCCAATAAGTGCCGGCGTCGGGCGTGCCGATCGGCTTGCCCTCGAACAGCACGCTTGTCGCGCCATGCAGCAGCGGACCGTAGACGATGTAGGAATGGCCGACCACCCAGCCGACGTCGGATGCCGCCCAGAACACCTCGCCCGGCTTGACGCCGAACTCGTTTTCCATCGTCCATTTGAGCGCGACCATGTGGCCGCCAGTGTCGCGCACGATGCCCTTCGGCTGGCCGGTCGTACCGGAGGTGTAGATGATGTAGAGCGGATCGGTGGCGAGCACCGGCACGCAGTCGACATTGGCGCCGGCCGCGCGTTCGCGGGCCACGGCGTCGGCAAAATCGATGTCGTAATGGTCTTTCAGCTCGCAGCGCAGCTGGTCGCGCTGCAGGATGAGGCAGGCGTCCGGCTTGTGCTTAGACATCTCGATCGCTCTGTCGAGCAGCGGCTTGTAGGCAACCACGCGGCCGGGCTCCAGGCCGAAGGATGCCGAGATGATCAGCTTCGGCTTGGCGTCGTCGATACGGGTGGCAAGTTCATGCGAGGCAAAGCCGCCGAACACCACCGAATGCACCGCGCCGATGCGCGAGCAGGCCAGCATGGCGATCGCCGCTTCGGCCACCATCGGCATGTAGATGATGACGCGGTCGCCCTTGCCGACGCCGCGATGCCTGATCACCGAAGCCAGAGCCACCACTTCGCGCTTCAATTCGGCATAGGTGAATTTCTTGACCGTGCCGGTGATGGCGCTGTCATAGATCAGCGCGATCTGGTCGGCGCGGCCGCCGGCGACATGGCGGTCGAGAGCATTGAAGCAAGTGTTGCAGGTGGCGCCATTGAACCAGCGCCCGTAAACGCCGGCCTCGGCATCGAACACGCTGGTCCATGGCGAATACCAGTCGATCGCCTCGGCGGCATCGGCCCAGAATTGTTCCGGATCGCGTTTCCAGCCGTCATAGACCTCGTGGTAGCGTGACGCCATTCATGCCTCCTCGGGAAAACTCCCTATCTTGCAATAGCCTATGCGGGTTTTCCCGGCCATGTCTTCCCCCAAATGCCGTCTCTTTCCCAAAATTGGCGGATGGCTGATCTCGCCTCGGCCATAAATTGCAGGCACGATGGCCGGGTCTGAAATCGGGGCAGGGTGGGCTATGATGGCGCGGTACAGGGTTGGATCTGCCGGCCTGGCGATGCTGCTTTCGATAATTTTTTCCACCGCCCAGGCCGGCGATGCCGCGGCGCGGCGCATCATCGGCTTTTCGCCCGACGGCAAATATTTCGCCTTCGAGCAATATGGTGAGCTCGATGCCGCCGTTTCCGGCTGGTCGCAGATCGATATCATCGACACAAGCACCGACGAATTCGTCGGCGGCAAGCCGATCCTTGTCCTCGACGACTCGGAAGAGGCGACCAAAACGGTGGAGCAGGCACGGGCTGAGGCGGCAAAGCAGGCAGCGCCCATCCTGGCCAAATATGCCATCGCCGAGCGCGGCAAGCGCACGGCCTCCGACAGGTTCACCTTCCCGGACGACGAGGTCGGGTACAACGACATCCCCCGCCTCGAGCAAGCCGCGCAGAAATGGCTGTCGCCGTTCTATGGTGAAACCCGGATTTCGACCATCCAGCTCGACGAGATCCTTGCCGTCTCGAAGGCTGATTGCTCGGCAAGCTTCGACGATGCCAAGCCAAGCGACCAGGTTCTTCCAGGCGACAAGACGGGCAAGGCGCGCGGCTTTCGCCTGTCGCTGCAGGGACAGGATGGAAAGCCGTTCAAGGTGCTGCACGAGGACAAGACCGTGCCCGGCTCGCGCAACTGCCCGACCTCATACAGCCTGTCTGAATCCTACGAATACACTCCGCCCGGCAAACCGACCGTGCTGGCCGTGTTGGTGCAGCGCTTCAGCCAGGGGTTCGAGGGACGCGATCGCCGCTTCATCGCCGTGACCGGCCAGGCGCACTAAGCCGCAGCCCGCCCTTTACGGCAGGCAAATGCCGCTCGCATGACTTGAAGATGGTGCCTTTAGATCGGTCGTTGAGCCGCTGTCAGAGCGGCAAAGCCGCCAGCATCAGGCCGACACCACCTGCAATCAAAATGGCGGCTGCCAAAGCCCTCCTATGGCGTTCGAACGCCGTCGGCGGCCGCTCCCAATTATAACGCATACACAATGCTCCCCAAAACCCGGCGACTCCATACCTTACTTTAGGTAAGAAAAGCAAGGCCTTGCCGGTTTCCTGCGGCAGGTTTTGCCTCAGGCAACGTTGCCTTTCACCCGCAATTGCTGACTATTTCTGGGGTGCATAGCGGTGCGGAAAACAAAAAGGCGGGTGTGAATCGAGGCGGTTGCTACTCGAGATATGACGCTCTCGTATCCACAGCCCGGCCAAGCTTTGACGGCCATGCGATGGACAGCGCTGCATCGCCGCGCTATTTGCTCTCCAGCAAAACTGTACATGGTCTGGAGGGGCTCCATGGCCCAAATCGCTTCTGAAATGGTCCTGCGGCTGGCGGACGACGCTTCGGTCCAGCATGTCGGCGACGGCGCCGTCGTGCTGCTCGCGCGCAGCGGCCAGCTTTACACCTGCAACGGCACCACCGAGGCCTTTCTCGACAAGGTCGACGGCGCCCGCAGCCTCGACCAGATCGTCGTCCTGCTCTCCGACGAGTTCGAAGTCGACAAGGATACGCTCGACGAGGACATGGCGGCGCTGGCCGCCGAACTGATGAGCGAAGGCATTCTCGCCGACCCGGCTGCATGATGGCGGACGGCGTTTTCCTGCGCGCTCTGTTTCGTGTCCATCTGTGGGCAAGCGCGCGGCTGATGCCGGTCCTGATCGGCCGTCGCAGCTTCGAGGCGGTGCTGAGATGGGCACCGCTCAGCTCTTCGACCCCCTATCGCGGCCTGTCGTCGGCCTACATCGTCGCCCGCGTCAACCGCACCGTCCGGCACCCCTGGCTGATGCGCGACCGCCGATGCCTGCGCGAAGGCCTGCTGGCTCACCGCTTCCTGCGCCTTGCCGGCTTCGATCCGGACCTGCGTTTCGGCGTCGATCCGAAGTCGATGCAGGCGCCGCGCATGTCGGCGCATTGCTGGGTTTGCCTTGACGGCCGGCCAGTGGTCTCGGACAGCCTCCCCGGCATGGTGCAGATCTATCGCCATCACGCCGACGCCGGAAAGGCGCACGCCGCTTGACCGGTCAGGCGGCCACTTTCTGCTATGACCTCAGGGGCCAGGTCATCAGCATCTCGGCCTCGCGAGAAGAACTGTGGCCAAGCTTCGACCTCATGCTCGGCACGTTGCGTGTGGCCGAGCCCGTCGTTTCAGGTTTCCGCATCAACGTCGTCGAGACGTCGTCGCTGCCCGAAAATCCAGAGGGCAAACTCGCTTTCGACGGCGACGTGCCGGATGATGGCCACTGCCGGCTGATCGACGGCGGCGGCATCGTTCATCTGATCTTTCCCGGCCTGCAGACCGCCTCGATCAATGCCGATGAGGGCTGGGCCGAAATCCGCGTTCATCCCGACGTCAAGGTCAAATGGACGCTGCTGATGATGGTGCTGGATGCCGCGCTCGATGCCGGCGGCCAGCACATGCTGCACACCGCCGGCCTGACCTTGCCCGGCCGCGAGGCGCTGGTGCTGATCCACGCGCCAAGCGGCACCGGCAAATCGACGACATCGCTGGCGCTGACATCGCAAGGCTTCGGCCTGTGCTCGGATGACGCCATGATCCTCAAGATCTTGGCCGACGGCGGCACCACGGCCTGGGGCTTGCCGCGCAAGGTGAAGGTCCACCGCCACACGGCGGCAATGCTGCCTTTCGTGGCCCCTTGTCTCGGCGAAAAATGGGACGCCAATGGCGAGCAGGCCGTCTCGCTGGAGCGTCTTGCCGAGATCATCCGCATCGAGCAGACGGCCGACCGGCCGGTTGCAGCACTGCTTCATCTCGCCCGCTCGGCGGACGCGCAAACCCGGCTCGTACCGATGGCCAGGACCGACGCCATGGCGGCGCTCGCCGCCGACAATGTCAGGACCGGCATGACCGGTCTTTTGCCGGCGCAGAAGCGTCGCATGGCGACGATCGCGGCGCTGGTCAAAGAGGTTCCGACCTTCACCTTGGAAGTCGGCGC
Source organism: Hyphomicrobiales bacterium (assembly GCA_900472295.1). Taxonomy (GTDB): domain Bacteria; phylum Pseudomonadota; class Alphaproteobacteria; order Rhizobiales; family Rhizobiaceae; genus Mesorhizobium. Next base: position 21,130 of record UCIA01000018.1, read on the forward strand.
GAATCCTGCCGAGGCGGCGCCGCTGATTCGCTCGGCGCTGGCGGATTAACGGCCGGCGCGGCAAGCTCAGGCAAAATTCGGCCTTGCCTTGGCAAGCCGCTGGATCCAGCGGAAGGCGTCGCGGCGAAGCCGCGAATGCATCTTGTCCCTGGAATTGACGCCGAGCAGCGTATCGCCGGTGATGAGCCATTTGGCCAAACGAATGGAGAGATCGGGCCTGATGCGGTTGGCCAGTTCGACCGCGCGCGGCGCATCGAACAGGCGCCCCGTTACGTTGAGGACCGTCGCCAGCTCGAGCTCGATGCCGCTCATGCGCGCCGCCTCAAACAGCCGCTCCTCGTCCGCCGGCGTTTGCAACGCGCGCACGCCTTGCAGCGCGTCGACGCAAAGCTGCAGCCGGTGGAATTTGTGCCCGCCAGCGGCATGCACGATGGCGATGGTCAGCAGTGCGGCCGGCGTGTCGGCCTCGTCGCCATCGATGATCCGCAATTCGCGAAAGCCCAGCGACAGCCGCCGGCGCATACCGGAATCATGCACCAGATTGCCGTGCAGTTCGATCAGCAGGCTGGAATTCTCCTTCTCCAGCCATTTGAACTCCTGCAAATCCTGCGACTGCGCTTCGCCGCTCCAAAGCTCGAAGCCGCATCCGGCAATCACCGTGTTGGCCGCCGCGATGCTGGCCGGCTCGACCAGTATGTCGATGTCGGTGAACGGCCTGTCGGCGGCGTGGCGGTAGAGCTTGCGGGCAAACACCGGACCTTTGACGATGCGCGCCGGAACGCCGGCGGCGGCGAGCGCCTTCATGATGCGGTCGCCGTGATATTGCAGCAGCATCGACTGGCCGGTCGCCATCGTCGACTGGTCGCGTAGTTCCGACAGTTTTTGCTGCAAGGCTGCGTCCACCGGCAGTCGGGCGTCGCCGATCTCCCGGAGCTTGCGCAGCATGATCGGCAAAACGCCGTGGAATTCGGCATTGGCAAGCAGCGCCAGCAAGCTTTCGGCAGCAAGATCGCTGCCAGCAGCAGCCGGTGCCTCCGGATCGGCGAAGGTCAGCAGCAGTTTTTCGTTGGCAGGCGTAAGTGGTGGCAGCATCAACCCGGATAACGTTGGCCTAATGGAGCAATTCCAGGAAAAGTGTGAAGCGGTTTTCCGTCCGGAATTGCGTCAAACAAGAAGCTAGAGCAGTTCGCCATTTCGGCGAACTCCTCCAGAGGAGGGCGTATGTTGCAGAAAAGCATGCATGAAGCCAGCATATGGTGGCAGAACCGGCTCATGAATTGACTTTCTGCGGTTTCCGTCCATTCTTTTGCGCTGGAACCAAAGGGTGTTTGGAAATGACCAAGAAAAAGTATGAGGCGCCCGTGCTGCGCAGGGCGGGAAAATTGTCCAGCCTGGTTGCTGGTGGGCAGTCAAAGCAGATCTAGGACTTCCGCGACTTCGGTTTGGCTGAAGCCTGAGCGCCGGCCGTGCGATTGACGTCGTCAGGGCCGCTACTGGACTTGCCGGCAAAGGGGGAATGCGATGATCAAGAAGCCATACGAGGCGCCTGTGCTGCGCAAGGCGGGCAAGCTGTCCAGTGTCGTGGCGAGTGGTCCGTCCGGTCCCTCAGGCTGATCGGCTAGCGTCTCAGCCTCATAGTCCCCAGCGCAGTGCAGCCGTATGCACCGGTGCGTCCCACAATGACGTGGTCTCGCCATCCAGCATGGTAAGCGTGATCGAGCATCCCGCCATGTCGAGCGACGTCACATAAGACCCGACCAGCGAGCGTGTCACTGTCACACCGCTCTTGTCGAAAATGGCCCTGGCACTGTTGTACATCAGATAGAGCTCCATCAGCGGCGTGCCGCCGAAGCCGTTGACGAACAGTAGCGCCGGGCCTCTCGCCCGGCCGCCGAGATCGCCCAGGATCGCGGCGCAAATCTCTTGCGCAATCGCATCGGCGCTTTTCATCGTGTCGCGACGGCGGCCGGGCTCGCCATGGATGCCGACGCCAAATTCCATTTCACCATCGCCAATGTCGAAAGTCGGCCTGCCTGCCGCCGGCACGGTGCCGCTGGTCAGCGCCACGCCCATGGAGCGGGTAGCGCCATTGACCCGGTCGCCGAGCGCCTTCAGTTCCGCCAGCGCCATGCCTTGCTCGGCGGCGGCGCCGACGATCTTTTCGACGACCAGCGTGCCGGCAACACCGCGCCGGCCGGTCGTATAGGACGAGTTCTCGACCGCGACATCGTCATTGGTCACCACCTGCAGGACGCCGTCGGCCATTTCGGCGGCCATGTCGAAATTCATCACATCGCCTTCATAGTTCTTGACGATGAACAGGCAGCCGGCCCCGGTGTCGACGGCTGCCGCTGCCGCCAGCATCTGGTCCGGCGTCGGCGAGGTGAAGACCTGGCCGGGGCAGGCGGCGTCCAGCATGCCGTGGCCAACAAAGCCGCCATGCAGCGGCTCGTGGCCGGAGCCGCCGCCCGAAATCAGCGCCACTTTCCCCGGCTTCAGCACTTTGCGGCGGATGAATTTGTGCTCTTCACCCAGCACCAGGATGTCGGCATGGGCGGACACGAAACCGTCGAGGCTTTCGCTCAGCACCGTGTCGACGGAATTCATAAATTTCTTCATGTGTCCTCCCGACACGACGATCAGCCACCACTCTTGCCGGTGATGCTGGTGATCTTCTGGATGAATTCGTTGATCGCCCGGTCGAGTGCGGCGTTCTGCTTGTCATCGCCGAAATCAGGCACGATCAGCGAGACATGCCGCGTCTTGCGCATGCCAGCCGCGATCGACATCTTGCCCGGATGCGCCAGGTGATAGGCGGCGAGAAAATGATCGCGCTCGGCCGGACTGAAATGGCAGACGGAAAAAATAGCCGGCAAATGTTTTGACGGGATCGGGATCGAATAGGCCGGGCTGGAGATTTGCGTCACGAAGCTGCGGTGCTTGCCCAGCGCATCGGCAAGGCGCTGGCGCATGCCCGACGGGCGCTGGTCGATGACCTGCGACAGGATCGTCTTGTAGGCGCGGATCGCCTCTTCGGAGCCGGCTTCTGGTGTCTTGTCGGCCATCTCAGTCATCCTAGACCGTAACATCCGCAATGGCCGCCTTGGCCATGGCGAGTTGGGCAGGGGCGACCGAGAGATCGCGCAGACCGGCTTCGAGCAGCGCCGATATCGCTGCGGGGTCGCCACCAGCATCGCCGCACAGGCTGACCGGGATCTTTTCCCGCAGGCCGAAAGCGGCAACCGAGCCGATCAGCCGCAACACGGCCGGATGGCGGACCGAATTGAGATGCGCCACGGCGGTGTTGTCGCGGGCGGCGGCCATCACATATTGCGTCAAATCGTTGGAGCCGATCGACAGGAAAGCGACATCCAAAAACGCCTCAGGCGCGATCGCCACCGACGGCACTTCGACCATGATGCCGAGCGGCGGCATTTTCTGCGCGATGCCGCGCGCGATGAGGCCAGTCTGCTCCTCCGCGAACAAAGCGGCGGCACGTTTGAACTCCTCGATGACGGCGATCATTGGGAACATCACCTTCAGATTGCCGTGCACGGCGGCGCGCAGCAGGGCCCGGATCTGCACGCGAAAGACGTCCGGCCTTGCCAGCGACAGCCTGATGCCGCGTAAGCCGAGGAACGGGTTGCTCTCCGCGACGGTAAAGCCTGGCACCGGCTTGTCCCCGCCGGCATCGACGGTGCGGATGGTCACCGGCTTGTTGCCGGCCCATTCCAGCACCTTGCGGTAGGCGCGATATTGCGTCTCCTCGTCCGGCGGCGCCTTGCCGAACAGGAATTCGGTGCGCATCAGCCCGACACCTTCGCAGGTCGCGATATCGATACCGTCAACCTCGGACGGATCGGCAATGTTGACCTGCACACGCACTGTCGTGCCGGCCCGGGTTACCGCCGGCTTCGCCAGATAGACTTCGGCCTTGTCGCGGCGTGCCGCAAACGATGACGACGACCGACGGAAAGTTTCGATTTCGGCCTTTGAGGGCGCCAATACAATGCCGCCATGCTCGGCATCGAGCAGCGCCAGACCATCGGGATCAGCCGGCGAAGAACCGAGGCTCACCACCCCAAGTCCCACGATCATCGGCACGCCGCGCGAGCGCGCCAGCATGGCGACATGGCTGGCCGTGCTGCCGGCCTTCAGCGCGATCCCGCCGCCGCCGCTCCAGTCGGTCTCGAGAAAGCGCGTCGGCGCGATGTCCTCGCCATAGAGGATGGCGCCGGCTGGTGCCGCGCTCTCCTGCTCCTCGGTCAGCGCGCGCAGCACTCGGTCCCTGATGTCACGCATGTCGGCGGCGCGGGCCCGGAAATAGTCCTGGTCCGACATGTCGTAGCCGGCAATCTCGGCGTCCAGCGCCTGCCGCCAGGCCATGTCAGCGGGCATCCCCGAACGGATCGCCGCAAAGGCAGGTCCGGTCAACGCCTCGTCCTGAAGCATGGCGAGCTGGAATTCGAGAATGCCGGCCGCCTCGTCATCGGCGGATTCTATCAGGGTCGCGAGTCGGTCTGTCGCACTGGTGATTGCGATTTCCAGCGCATCTTTCTCCTCGCCGGCTGTTGCCTTGCCTGTGTAGCGCGCCGTGCCACCGTCAAGGTTGAACAGCGGCCCTTCGGCATAGCCGACCGAGGCCGAAATGCCTTGCAGCCTAAGCGGTTCGGGCATGGCCCGCGCCCTCGTCGAAATCGCGCCGCACCAGCTCGGCCAACGCTCTCACGGCATCATCGGCGCCGTCGCCGCTGGCCCTGATGTGCAGCATTGTGCCTTTCGGCGCCCTCGCCGCCATCACCTTGACGATGCTCTTGGCGTCGAACCACGGCCCGTTGGCGGCAAGCGCTATTTCCACCTCGGCGGCAAAGCTCTTGGCAAGCTTGGTGAACTTCACCGAAGGGCGCGCGTGCAGACCCACTTCGTGGGTGATCAGGACGGTCGCTTCGGCAAAGGCGGACATCAGGTCAAAATTCCCGTTCATTCACGACGGCGACAATTCATGCGCCGTCGCCACCACTTCCTTCAGCGAAGCGCCGCCAGAGGATTCGGTCGCGGCCATCACCGCGCCTTCGACGATCGGCGCGTTGCAGACGATGATTTTCTGCGCCCGCGGCTCGCCGATCATTTCCACCGCCATCTCCGAATTGGTCTCGGCGCCGCCGAGATCGACCAGTATGGCGACACCGGCCTCCGACCATGCCTTGTCGATGGCGCCCATGATCGCCTCGACGCTGGTGCCGAGCCCGCCATGGCCGTTTCCGCCGCACCATGCAAGCGGCACTTCGTCGCCCACCATCTGGCGCACCATGTCGGCGGTGCCTTCGGCGACCAGCGGCGAATGCGAGACGATGACGATGCCGACATTGCTCATGGCTGACCTTCCAGCGTTTCGCCTATCGTCCTCACCAGCAGCGCCACCGAGCGTCCGCCGGCATCCATATGGCCGATCGAGCGGTCGCCAAGGAAGGACGCGCGGCCACGCAAGGCCTTCATAGGCACAGTCGCATCTGCTGCACGATCAGCCATATCGGCGATCTCCGCCGCCGTCTTTCCTTCGGCCAGCGCCTCATGCACCGGCTGCAGCACGTCGAGCATCGTCTTCTGCCCGACCTGCGACTTGCCGCGCGCGGCCACCGCTTCGATAGCCTTGCCAAAGGCAGCCGTGAGATTCGCACGATCCGGCTCTGCCGAAATCTCCTTGCCCAGCGCCAAGAACAGCGTGCCGAACAGTGGTCCGGACGCGCCGCCCACCGTCATCACCAGCTTGGTGCCGATTGCCTTCAGCGCCTCGGGCAGCGACTTGGTCGAAAACGCAACGGTATCGGCGCGCACGGCCTCAAAACCGCGCTTCATGTTCAGCCCATGGTCGCCGTCGCCGATCGCCTGGTCGAGCGTTGTCAATTCTTCGGCGTGGGCGGCAATCGTGTCCGCGGCGGCCGTGATCAGCCTAGCAAGGTCCAACGCCGCCATATCCAAAATCCCGGTTCTAGTCCTGCCGGCAGTATCGAAAGAAGCTTCATTCGACAATCGAAGCATGCCGTCAGGCCGCTGCATGCAGCGCGGCGGCGGCCGCGAACACTTCGGCCACCGCATGCGCGCCGGGGTCGACCACGCCTTGCAGTTTGGTGCCGACATAGGCGGAGCGTCCGGCCTTCGCCTTCTCCATGGCGGCGGTCGCCTCGGCCCCATGCCGAGCCGCAGTCGCCGCAGCATCCAGGCCCTTGGCGTCGAGCGCTTTCAGGGCCGGCTCCAGGGCGTCGACCATGGTGCGGTCGCCGACCTTGGCACCGCCGTAGAAGGTCATCCGGTCGAGCCCGGCCAACAGCGCCTTGGACAGGGTCGCACCGGAACTCGAAGCCTGCGCCGCCGCCGTGAAGAAGATCGACAACAGAACGCCGCTGGAACCGCCCATGGCGACACCCAGACCATCGCCCACTGCCGCCAGTGTCGCGGCAGGATCGGCAAGCGGCAGCGTATCGAGTTTCTCCAACACGCTGCGCGCACCGGTGGCCACCGTCGAGCCGGTGTCGCCATCGCCCGCCTTGGCGTCCAGCCCGTTCAGTGCTTCTTCGAGCCCGATCAGCCGCTCGCAGATGGTGACGACAAGCCGCCTGGTCCTTGCATTATCACTTGGTTTGCCCGCCGCGCTCTGTCCGGCTGCCTTCGCCATCGGGACGATGGCAGGCGCAACGACAGGCTTTGCCGGCATCCAGGCGTGCGGGCCGACCGGTGCCAGCAAAGCGGCTTCGCGTGCGGCATCGAGCTTGATCAGCGACAGCGAGAAGCCGTTCATATTGAGCGCCGTCATCAGCGGCCCGGGGCCGATCGCCAGCTTCACAGTCTTGGCCAGCGGCGAGGCCAGCACCGCATTGGCGACCAGCGACATTTCCAGCGGCGGCACCGAGCCCAGATTGTTGATCAGCAGCGCATGGCTGGCCTTCGGATCGAGCCGCACTGCCAATCGCTCCGCCATGATCGCGACCAGTCTGTCGGCGCTTTGCACCGCGATGCGCTCGACGCCGGGCTCGCCATGGATGCCGAGGCCGAGCTCGCCATCGTTTTCGCCGAACCGCTCTTCATGCGGCTGGCCGGGGATAGAGCACGAGGACAATGACATGCCGAGCGAGATGATGTCCTTCGCCGCCGCGCGCGCCGCCGTAGCGACAGCGGCCAGGTCCTGGCCGGTTTCCGACAGATGGCCGGCGATCTTGTGCACGAACAAGGTGCCGGCGACGCCGCGCGGCTGGTTGATATCTGGCAAAGCGATGTCATCGGCAACGATTGCCATCTCGACGCGAAACCCTTCGGCGCGCGCCTTCTCGGCCGCCAGACCGAAATTAAGCCGGTCGCCGGTATAATTCTTGACGATCAGCAGGCAGCCGGCCGGGCCGGTCACCGCGCGGATCGCCGCCAGCACCGCCTCGACGCTCGGCGAGGCAAAGATTTCGCCCGAGACCGCCGCCGTCAGCATGCCCTTGCCGACAAAGCCGGCATGCGACGGTTCGTGCCCGGCGCCGCCGCCGGAGACGACCGCAACTTTCGCCTTGTCCCAGTCGGCACGCAGCACGACCTTGATCTCGGGATAGCCGTCGAGGCGCACGAGATCGCCGGAACCGATGGTCCGCAACAGGCCATCCAGCGCCTCGGTGACGATCGTTTCCCTGCGGTTGAAAAAGTGCTTCATCGAATTCGTCCTGTACTCGTCAATCGGAAGCCGGCGTTAAGCCGAAAACCTCACATCAGCCCCATTCACATCAATCGTTGCCCGTCGGCGCCGAAATAGAGCGGCGAGCGGTAGCGGATCACAACTTTGTCGCCCTCGGCCAGATCCGTGTCGGGGTCGGTCAGCGTCACCAGTTTCTTGGCGCCGACCGTTACATGCAGGTGGTTCTGGTCGCCGAGATGCTCGACCCAGTCGACGATGCCGTCGGCATGGCCGTTCGCGGCCTTCTCGATCGACAGGTGCTCTGTACGCGCACCGATCGTGCTTGTGCCTGCCGGCGCGCCGCCATCGGGCAGCAGCCCTGCCGGCAGCAGGTTGATCGCCGGTTGGCCAAGGCGCGCCGCGACATGAAGGTTTGCCGGCTCCGAATAGATGGTGCGCGGCGTGCCGATCTGCACCAGCACGCCGTCATTGAGGATGCCGATGCGGTCGGCCATGGTCATCGCCTCGATCTGATCGTGCGTGACATAGAGCATGGTGGCGCCGAGCTCGGCCTGGATGCGCTTGAGTTCGAGCCTGAGGTCAGCGCGCAATTTGGCATCGAGCGACGACAGCGGTTCGTCCATCAGATAGATCGACGGTTTGCGCACCAAAGCGCGGCCGATGGCGACGCGCTGCATCTCGCCGCCTGACAATTTGGTCGAGCGGTTGTTCAGCTTGTGATGGATGCGCACCATTTTCGCCACTTCCTCGACGCGGCGGCGGATCTGGTCTTCCGGTATTTTTCGCGCCGGCGAGCGCAGCGGGAAGGCGAGGTTGTCGTAAACCGACAGATGCGGATAGAGCGAATATTGCTGGAACACGAAGGCGGTGTCGCGCTCGGCCGGCGACAGCGTCGTCGCATCGTGGCCGCCAATATGGACGGTTCCGCTATCGGGCCGCTCCAGCCCGGCGATCAACCGCAGCGTCGTCGTCTTGCCGGCGCCTGTGGGACCAAGCAGCACGACGAACTCGCCATCGGCGATATTGAGGTCAAGGCCGTTGACTGCGACATGGTCGCCAAAGCTTTTGGTTACGCCCTTGATGTGCACGTCAGCCATGCTGCGCTCTCCCTTGAGAGGCCGTATCATGGATCGCGGTGCGCACGGCGCGACCCGATCCCTTGTCGAACAGCGACAGCCGCGCGCTGTTCAGGGTCAGGCCGACATGGTCGCCGGCAGCGAGCCGGATTTCGGCCGGCACCCGCGCCTTGATGATGCCGTCCGCTGTCTCCACGGCCACGATCTGCGTGGTGCCGAGATATTCGGTGCCATAGATGGCGCCGCGCAGTTTCGAGGCATCGTCGAAGCGGATGTGTTCGGGACGGATGCCGAGTGCCATGTCGGCGGGCGCGATGTCCTCGCGCACCTCCGGCACCGCCACCTTGGCACCCTGGACGACGACCTCCTTCGCCCCCTTCGCCAGTCCGCCGCCAAAGCCCAGAAAATTCATCGGCGGCGAGCCGATGAAGTCAGCGACGAACATGGTTGCCGGCCGGTCGTAGATTTCACGTGGGCTGCCGAACTGCTCGATGACGCCATGGTTCATGACGGCGATCTTGTCGGCCATCGACATCGCTTCCATCTGGTCGTGGGTGACATAGACGGTGGTCGCGCGGATGCGGTTGTGCAGCTCGCGCAGCTCATGCACCATCAAATCGCGAAACTCGGTGTCCAGCGTGCCGAGTGGCTCGTCCATCAGGAAGCACTTTGGCCGCCTAACGATGGCGCGGCCGAGTGCAACGCGCTGGCGGTCGCCGCCGGCAAGGCCCGAGACCGATTTGTTGAGCAGATGGTCGATGCGCAAGAGCTTCGCCGTCTCTTCGACGCGCTCACGGATTTCGGCCGATGGCATGCCTTGCGCCAAAAGCGGGAAGCCAATGTTCTTGCGCACATTCATATGCGGATAGAGCGCGAACAGCTGGAAGACGAAGGCGATGTCGCGTTCCCGCGCCCGGCGCATGGTAACGTCCTCGCCGCCAAGCAGGATCTGGCCGCCGGTCGGCAGTTCGAGCCCGGCGATCATGCGCAGCGTCGTCGTCTTGCCGCAGCCTGAGGGACCAAGCATGACGAAGAACTCGCCGTCCTCGACGACGAAGCTGGAATCCTGCACGGCGACGAAATCGCCGAAGGCCTTTCTCAAATTCTGGACGCGGATTTCGGCCATGATTATTCCGGGAATTTCGAGACGATGATGAACATCACCGTGCCGGCGAGCATGGTGATGAAGGAGTAGGTGTAGAGCGCCAGCGCGAAGGGCTGGAACAGCATCAGGAAGCCGATGGCGATCAGCGCTGTGGCGACGTTTTCCATCAGGCCGCGCCGTGCCCAGCGCGGCCAGCGCGATTTGCGTTTTATGGGTTGGTTGAGGCTCATTTGCGCACCGCCCCAAAGGTGATGCCGCGCAGCAATTGCTTGCGGAGCAGGATGGTGAAAACCAGGATCGGCACCAGGAAGATCGTCGTGCCGGCCGCCACCGCCGGCCAGTCCTGACCGCCTTCACCGATGATGGTCGGGATGAACGGCGGCGCCGTCTGCGCGGTGCCGGAGGTCAGCAGTGCTGCGAAGGCATATTCGTTCCAGGCAAAGATCAGGCAGAAGATAGCGGTCGCGGCGATGCCGGTGGTGGCTTGCGGCAGCACGGTGCGCCAGAAGGCCTGCAGCCTGGTATAGCCGTCGATCATCGCGGCTTCCTCATACTCGCGCGGGATCTCGTCAATGAAGCCTTTCAATAGCCACACCGCCAGCGAGACATTGACCGCGGTGTAGAGCAGGATCATGCCGAGGGCTGTGTCGGACAGGCCAAGCTCGCGGTACATCAGGTAGATCGGAATGGCGACCGCGATCGGCGGCATGAAGCGCGTCGACAGGATGAAGAACAGCAGGTCATCCGCCAGCGGCACCTTGAAGCGCGAGAAGCCATAGGCCGACAGTGTGCCGAGGAACACCGCGCAGAAGGTCGAGCCGAAGGCGATGATCAGCGAATTGATGAAGCGCGGCAGGAAGTTGGACGGACCGGCAATCACCATGTTGCGCTTGCGCGAGGTCTCGTCGCAGAAGCCGGTCGCGGGTCCGAGCGAGTTGATGTACTCGGGCGTCTGCCTGGTGCGCGTGGTGAACAGGTTGCAATAGCCTTCGATGCTCGGCTGGAACACGACCTTGGGCGGATAAGCGATCGAATCCGGTGGCGTCTTGAAGCTGGTGGCAAAAATCCACAGCAGCGGCACGATCGAGATCAGCGCGTAGAGCACGATGATCGTGCCGGCGATCCGCTTCGAATTGGCCGAAGGTGCGACGACGGAATGGGCGGTTGTCAGGCTCATCTCTGCTTCACCTTGTTGAGCGCCTTGACGTAGATGTTCGCCAGACCGAAGACGGCGACGAACAGGATGATGGCGAAGGCCGAGGAATAGCCGGTGCGCCAGCTCTCGAAAGCCTGCCGCTTCAGCGTGATCGAGGCGACCTCGGTGGTCGAGCCAGGCCCGCCACCGGTCAAAAGATTGACCATGTCGAACATCTTGAAGTTCTCGATGCCGCGAAACAGCACCGCCAGCATGATGAAGGGCAGCGCCATCGGCAGCGTGATCGACCAGAACTGCCGCCAGTTGGAGGCGCGGTCGACCTCGGCCGCTTCATAGATGTATTCGGGGATGGAGCGCAGGCCGGCGAGGCAGATCAGCATCACGTAGGGCGTCCACATCCATGTGTCGACGATGATGATCGACCACGGCGCCAGCGACACGTTGGACAGCATCTGGATGTCGGTCGGCGGTATCCGGGTGATGAAAGAGATGGCGTAGGCGAAGAGGCCGATCTGCGGTTCGTAGAGGAAGCGCCAGAAATTGCCGACCACCGCCGGCGACAGCATCATCGGCACCAGGATGATGGTCGTCCAGAAGGCGTGGCCGCGGAATTTGCGGTCGATCAGCCACGCCAGCGTGAAGCCGATCAGCGTCTGCAACAGGATGGTCCAGAACACGAAATGCGCTGTCGTCTGCATGGCGATCCAGATGTCCTGGTCGGCGAGGATGCGCTGGTAATTGGCAAAGCCGAGATTCTTTACCACTTCGTTCGGGCGGTTCGCCCGGAAGTTGGTGAAGGACAGATAGATCGCCCAGAACAGCGGGAAGATGTTGATGGCCAAGAGCAACAGGATCGTCGGCGAGATGAACAGCCAGGCGAGGCCCTTGTCGCTGATGCCCCGGACCTTGCGGGCCAACGGCTCCGGGGTCGCCCGGGCAACGTTCTCCGCAGTCCGATTGAGCATGGTGAGTCCTGCTTCGGTCACGTGGGTCGTCTCTGTCATGAATTTATCTGAACTGCGTCCCGTGCCAAGGGCGGCACGGGACGCTTCGGTCTGGCTCGGGAGGAGCCGTTACACCGTTATCCGGTTACATCTTGCCGTCGTCCTGGAACACTTGCGTCCAGTCCTTGACCAGTCCGTCAAGCGCGTCCTTGGACGAACCCTGGCCGGCAACGACATAGTCGTGGAAGCGCTTCTGCGAAGCCTGCAGCAGCGGCGCGTAGCTCGGCTCTGCCCAGAAATCCTTCACGATCGCCATCGAGTCGAGGAAGGTCTGCGCGTAGGGTTGGCTGGCCGGGAAGGCCGGGTCCTTGACCACCGCGTTGAGGCAGGAATAGCCGCCGAGCGACCACCATTTGGCTTGCACATCCTTGTTGGCGAACCACTTGATGTATTTCAGCGCGGCTTCCTGCTTGTCGGAATAGGACACAACCGAGATGCCCTGGCCGCCGAGCTGGGCGAACTGCTCGCCGTCCGGACCCTTCGGATTGACGAAGTAGCCGATCTTGTCGCCGCCGACATTCTCGTCCTTCTGCAGGCCGGGCCAGGTGAAGGCGAAGTTCATATGCATGGCCACCTGGCCGGATTTGAAGGCGTCGACGCCTTCGCCCATGTAGCTGTTGGACGCGCCGGGCGGGGTGCAGCAATCATAGAGCGACTTGTAGAATTCCAGCCCCTTCACCGACTTCTCGGAATTGACGAAGCCTTCCATCTCGTAGGGCTTCTTCGGGTTCTCATACTGGAAGCCGAAGCTGTAGAGCACGTCCATGGCGCCCATGGTGATGCCTTCCGAGCCGCGCTCGGTGTAGATCGAGGCGCCATAGACGGTCTTGCCGTCGATCTCGCGCTTCTGGAAGAATTCGGCGATCTGCTTCAGCTGGTCGAAGGTGGTCGGCGGGCCGAGATCCCAGCCGTACTTTTCCTTGAATTCCTTCTGCAGCTCGGGCTTGGAGAACCAGTCCTTGCGATAGGTCCAGCCGACGACGTCGCCCATGGCCGGCAGCGCCCAGTAGTTGGGCGTGTTCTTCGGCCATTCCGAATAGCCAACGACGGTTGCCGGCACGAAATCGTCCATGCTGATCTTCTCCTTGTCGAAGAAGTCGTTCAGCTTGACGTAGTGGCCGTTCTCGGCCGAGCCGCCGATCCACTGGCTGTCGCCGATGATCAGGTCGCACAATTTGCCCTTGGAATTCAGCTCGTTGAGAAAGCGGTCGGCATAGTTGGTCCACGGCACGAATTCGAATTTCATGCCGATGCCGGATTCCTTGGTAAAGTCCTTGGACAGTTCGACAAGCGCGTTGGCCGGGTCCCAGGCGGCCCAGCACAGCGTCAGGTCTTCAGCGTGCGCGGCGTTCGAGACGGCTGTCGACGCAGATATCGCCGAGGTCAGTCCCAACGCCAGTTTCAAGCTCGATTTCATGCCTTCCTCCCATTTGCGAAACGCGCCCGAATGGCGGTTTCAAGAGCCCCTCAACCCTCGCTCCTCCGAGGGCCTAAACACGGCGCGCTATGCGTCGCCAGGGCGGCGCGGTACGCCGCAGATGTTTAGTAATTTGTTTAGTGATGCAATTTTTACTAAACAAGGCAAGCGAATTCGTTGCTGCGCCGCAACATGTGGAAATGGCGATTGAAATCGTTGGGAAATGATTGCCGGAGGGTTCGCCCGCAGGTTGCTTAGCCGGCGTCGCCTACAATTTGCGTCTGTGGCGTCACCGGCCGGACAGGCGGCGCGGGCGGCAGCAGCGCGCGTATATCGGCGAAGGGAAATGTCGGCTCGAATCGAAAGGCCTCGGCCAGTGAACCGGGGACGGCATTGCACTGCCCGGCGCGAAACTCATTCTGGACGCGCGCTCTGTCGACATATTGCTCCGGCCTTTGCGAGCGGTGCGCGCGGATCGCTTGCGTCTTGATATCGCGGTAGGCGGAAATGTCGACATAATGCGTCGGTGAGAATCCGGTACCGCCCATCGTATCGGTATGCAGCACCGGCACGGCGAACGAGGCCGCGATGCGCACGCCGTCCGACAGCGCGCGGTGGTCGGCATGATAGTCGTTGGGCGCATGCGTGATCACCAGATCCGCGGCGGTCTCGCGTATCAGCGCTTTCAGCGAAGCGATCAGCGCCGCATCGGCCACCAATTCCCCGTCAGGGAAGTCGAGAAAGTGAAGGGTTGCACCGAGCAGTGTGGCCGCCGTCGCCGCCTCCTCGCGGCGGACACGCGCCAGGACCCTCGGGTCGCCCTTGCCGCCCTTGGCGCCATCCGTGGCTATGGCGAAAGTCAGTTCTGCGCCTTGCGTGGCATAGGCGGCCATCGTACCGAACATGAATATCTCGATGTCGTCAGGATGCGCACCGAGCGCCAGTACCTTCACTTCTTCTCTCCCCGGAAATGGAAAAACGTGACGAACGGAATCCTGCTCGCTCTCATCGCCTATGCAAGCTATTCGTGCAGCGATGCCGTTATCAAGAGCCTTGGCGGACAGTTCACCGTCTTCGAGATCGGCTTCTTCATCACGCTGTTTGCCGGCTGCTTCCTGTTTTTCAGCCGCCCAGTCGATGAGCGCTGGCGCGACTTCTGGCGCACCGGGCGGCCATGGGCGGTGCAGGCCCGCGCCTGGGCCGGCATCGCGTCTGGCGTGCTCAGCGTCTACGCCTTCACCACCATTCCGCTGGCCGAGACCTATGCGCTGATCTTCCTGGCGCCGCTTTGCGTTACCATTCTCTCGACCGTTGTCCTGAAGGAAAAGGTCGGCCCATGGCGCTGGCTGGCGGTGGTTGCCGGCTTTGCAGGTGTCATGCTGGTGGTGCGGCCAGGTTTTCGCGAGTTGCATCTCGGACACCTTGCTGCCTTCACGGTGGCCTTCCTTGCCGCGGCCAGCGTCATCCTGATGCGGTCGCTCGCCCAGCAGGAAAAGCGCACCACCATGCTCGGCGTGCTTATTGGTTACGGGCTGCTGTTCAATGGCGCCGGCACCATTGCCACCTCGTTCACCCTGCCCAACGCCATGCAGCTGCTGTGGCTGGTGCTGGGCGGCGCCTTTACCGCCGGCGGCCAATTGCTGCAGCTGCTGGCCGCCAAATACGCGCCGGCCAACCGCATGGCGCCGACGCATTATTCGCAGATCGTCTGGGCGGTGATCCTCGGCGCGCTGTTCTTCCAGGAGTATCCGGACTGGATATCGCTGGTCGGCCTCGCCGTCGTCGGCGCGTCCGGCCTGCTTACCATGGTGCGCGAGGAGGTGCGGCTGGGCACGGTGCGCTGGAACCCGTTTTCACGCACAAGGCTTTGAGAGACCGTTTCGAAATTCGCTGCGGCGAGTCATATGGTGGTGGTTTCGAGAACCGGAGCGGAGCGGACATTTGGGTCCGTGAGCACCGGAAGCGCAGAAAACGCCATCAGATGGCCGCCGGAGTAGAATTTCCAAACGGTCTCCAAGCCGGTTGCACGGTTGTGGTGACCGCTGATATGCGGACGCAATGACGACAAGACCTTTGCCCGAGCTTCCAGTGTCGGCCGTGCTGCCGGCGCTTGGCGAAGCGCTGGCGAAGCAGAACAACGCGGTGCTGGTGGCGCCGCCCGGCGCCGGCAAGACGACACTGGTGCCGCTGGCGCTGCTCGACGCACCCTGGCTGGGCACAGGCAAGATCATCCTGCTCGAGCCGCGTCGTCTCGCCGCCCGTGCCGCCGCCCGCCGCATGGCCGAATTGCTCGGCGAAGAGCCCGGCGCCACCGTCGGCTATGCCATGCGTATGGAAAACCGGACGTCAGCGCGGACAAAAATCCTGGTCGTCACCGAAGGGGTGCTGGCGCGGATGATCCTCGACGATCCGGAACTGCCGGGCGTCTCGGCAGTGATCTTCGACGAGTTCCACGAGCGCTCGCTTGACGGCGATTTCGGCCTGGCGCTGGCGCTCGACGTGCAGGGCGCTCTGCGCCCGGATCTGCGGCTGCTGGTGATGTCGGCGACGCTCGATGGCGCGCGCGTCGCCAAACTCCTGTCCGGCGCCCCGGTGATCGAAAGCCAGGGCCGCGCCTTTCCCGTCGATGTCCGTTACGACGAGCGGCCGGCTAGCATTCCCATCGAAGACGCCATGGCCAAGGCGATCCGTTCCGCCCTTGCCGACGAGAGCGGCAGCGTGCTCGCCTTTCTGCCCGGCCAGCGCGAGATCGAGCGCACCGCCGAGCGGCTGCAGGGCCGCCTCGGCGCTGAGACCGACATCGTGCCGCTCTACGGACAGCTCGACAACAGGGCGCAAGACGCAGCCATCAAGCCGGCGCCGCCCGGCCGCCGCAAGGTGGTGCTGGCAACGTCGATCGCCGAGACCTCGATCACCATCGACGGCGTGCGCGTCGTCATCGATTCCGGCCTGTCGCGGCTGCCGCGCTACGAGCCGGCGAGCGGCCTGACGCGGCTGGAGACGGTGCGGGTTTCCCGCGCCTCGGCCGACCAGCGCGCCGGCCGCGCCGGACGCACGCAGCCAGGCGTCGCCATCCGGCTGTGGCGGGCCGAGCAGACGGCGGCATTGCCAGCCTTCACGCCGCCCGAGATCCTTGAAGCCGACCTCTCAGGCTTGCTGCTCGATTGCGCAGCCTTCGGTGTCGCTGACCCAACCAGCCTCTCCTTCCTCGATCCGCCGCCCACCCCGGCGCTTAACGAGGCGCGGGCCCTGCTCGGTGCGCTGCACGCCATCGACGCGGCCGGGCGGCTGACAGAAGCGGGCGGCGCGATGCGCAACCTGGCGCTGCCGGTGCGGCTGGCGCACATGGTCGCCGAGGCCGCCGGGACGGGCCATGCGCTGGAGGCGGCAATGCTGGCCGTGCTGCTCACCGAGCGTGGTCTCGGCGGTGACGGCGCCGACCTGGAGCGACGGCTGATGCGGTTTCGTACCGAGAAATCGCCGCGCGCCGTGGCGGCGCGGCAACTGGCTGAGCGATTGGCGAAACAGGCTGGCGGCGCGAAGAACAGCGAAGCAGCATCTGCCGGTCTTTTGCTCATCCATGCCTGGCCGGACCGCGTCGCCAAGGCGCGCGGCGAACGCGGCCGCTTTGTGCTGGCCAACGGCTCCGGCGCCATGGTGGATGCTGCGGATCCGCTGGCCGGCGAGGCCTGGCTGGTCGTCGCCGATCTGCAGGGCAAGGCGCAGAACGCCCGCATCACCGCGGCGGCGGCAGTCGACGAGGCCGATATCCGCGCCGCGCTGTCAGACAGGATCGACACGCGTCGCGAGACCAGCTTCGACCGTGAGCGGCGCGCGGTGCGCGTGCGTGAGACCGCCCGCCTCGGCGCCATCACTTTGTCCGAGCGCATGCTGCCGGCGCCATCCGGGACGGACGCCGACCGCGCCATAATTGACGCCCTGCGCGAACACGGCCTGTCGCTGCTGGACTGGGGCAAGGACGGAGAGACGCTGCGGCAGCGCCTTGGCTGGCTGTATCGCGGCCTTGGCGCACCCTGGCCAGATGTTTCGGACGCAGCCCTTCTCGAACGCCTCGACGACTGGCTGCTGCCGTTCCTCTCCGGGAAGTCCTCCTTCTCCGCAATCGATGCGGGCGCGCTGTCTTCAGGCCTGATGGCGCTGGTGCCGCACGACCTTCAGCGCAAGATAGGCACGCTGGCGCCGACGCATTTCGACGCTCCGTCCGGCAGCCATGTGCCGATCCGCTATGATGGCGAATGGCCGGTGCTGGCTATCCGCGTGCAGGAACTGTTCGGCCTCGACCGCCATCCGGCAATCGCCAACGGCACCGTGCCGCTGACGCTCGAACTGTTGTCTCCGGCGCACCGGCCGATCCAGACGACGCGCGACCTGCCCGGCTTCTGGCGCGGTTCCTGGGCCGATGTCCGCACCGACATGCGCGGCCGCTATCCCCGCCATGTCTGGCCGGAAAACCCGCTGCTCGCTACGGCGACTGCCCGCGCCAAGCCGCGAGGGACCTAGCGCTCGTCCTTTCTCGGCTATAATCCTTGGCCATGATCAATATCCTGCACGCGCCCGACTTCCAGCAAAGCCAGCGGCTGCGCCTCAACACGCTGATCCGGCTGCGCTGGCTGGCCATTGTCGGCCAGAGCCTGACGGTGCTGGTTGTCGCCTATGGGCTGAAATTCCCGCTACCGGTCAGCCTCTGCTTCGCGCTGATCGCCTGTTCCGCCTGGCTGAACCTGGTGCTGACCTTCCGCTATCCGGCGGCACACCGGCTGACCCCGTTTTCGGCCTTCTTCATCCTGATCTTCGACAGCCTGCAGCTTGGCGGCCTGCTTTACATGACCGGCGGTCTCACCAACCCGTTTTCGCTGCTGATGACCGTGCCTGTGGTCGTCTCGGCCACATCTCTGCCACTGCGTCTCACCGCCATTCTTGGCGGGCTGGTGACAGTGGGGGCAAGTTTGCTGGTGTTCTTCCATCTGCCGCTGCCCTGGCACGAGGGCGAGCCGCTGCCCATGCCGTTCATCTATGTCGCCGGCATCTGGATGGCGGTGTTCTCCTCGATCGCCTTTACCGCCATCTATGCCTTCCGCGTCGCCGAGGAAGCCCGCCTGCTCGCCAACGCGCTTGCCGCCACCGAACTGGTGCTGCAGCGCGAGCAGCATCTGTCGGCGCTGGATGGTCTGGCTGCTGCCGCCGCGCACGAACTCGGCACGCCGCTCGCCACCATCGCCCTTGTTTCCAAGGAAATGGAAAAGGCGCTGGGTAACGACCCGAAATACGGCGAGGACGTCAAGCTGCTGCGGTCGCAGAGCGAGCGCTGCCGCGAAATCCTGAAGCGGCTGACCAGCCTGTCCTCCGAGGGCGAGGCGCATCTGTCGCGGCTGCCGTTGACCTCGCTGGTCGAGGAGGTGACGGCGCCGCACCGCGATTTCGGCATCTCGATCAAGCTGCGGCCGGGCGAACGCATCGGCCCCGAACCGGTGGGACGGCGCAATCCCGGCGTCATTTACGGCCTCGGCAACCTGGTCGAGAACGCCGTCGATTTCGCCCGCAAGACGGTGACCGTGCGCTGGAGCTGGGATGAGCTCGACGTCACCTTCTCGATTATCGATGACGGGCCGGGCTTTCCGCCCGAAATCATCGACCGCATCGGCGAGCCCTATATGTCGACCCGCCAGGGCAACGAGGCCGGCGGCGGCCTCGGCCTTGGGCTTTTCATCGCCAAGACCTTGCTCGAACGCTCCGGCGCCACGCTCGATTTCCGCAATTCGAGTGGATTGGGCGAGGGCGCCATCGTGCAGATATCATGGCCGCGCACCGTCTTTCTCAACCCGCAACCGGGCGGAACATCGATGTTCGACACCGCCTGAAAGCATCTTGATTTGGCGCATGATCCTTTCCGAAAATCTTCCCGATTTTCGGGGTCATACGCGGGCAGCAGCCGGCAAAATTGGACATTGGCGTTCAGGAACTATATCTGCGTTGAATTAAGGCAGCAGGATTGTTTGAGACGATGACTGGCGAAGAAGCAATTGGCGCAATGGTTGAGGGCGAGGACACCTCGCTGCTGATCGTCGACGACGACAAGCCGTTCCTGACGCGGCTGGCCCGGGCCATGGAAACCAGGGGTTTCGTGGTCGAGACGGCCGAGAGCGTCGAGGAGGCCGTGGCCAAGGCGCGTGCCCATCCGCCGGCCTATGCGGTGGTCGACATGCGGCTCGGCGACGGCAACGGCCTCGACGTCGTCGCCGCCATCCGCGAGAAGCGCGACGATGCCCGCACCGTCATCCTCACCGGCTACGGCAACATCGCCACCGCAGTGACGGCGGTGAAACTCGGCGCCATCGATTATCTCTCCAAGCCCGCCGATGCCGACGATGTCTTCGCGGCCCTGACCCGCACCGCCGGCGAGCGCGCCGCGCCGCCGGAAAACCCGATGTCGGCCGACCGCGTGCGCTGGGAACACATCCAGCGCGTCTACGAAATGTGCGACCGCAACGTGTCTGAAACCGCGCGGCGGCTGAACATGCATCGCCGCACGCTGCAGCGTATACTGGCCAAGCGCGCACCGCGTTAGGTTCACCGCCCGCGGCGCCGGCCGCCAACCGCCGAACGTCAGCGCCGCCCCT
>UCIA01000023.1 GCA_900472295.1 Hyphomicrobiales bacterium
ACAGAAGCATGTTTCATCCGATATGTCCTTTGGGGCGTGGAGTGATTTCCACCCATGTGGACATCCGGGAAGCGCGCTTATTCCATCGGACAACGAAAAGTATGGTGCACTAGCTCTCGGCCCAGGGGATTCGTCTGCTTTTGGGAGCCTGCAAAACAGTCCGCAACGACCGATATGAGGCGCATTGCCGACAGGCAGCCTTGGGCCAACTTTTCGGTCCGCAGGCACACAATGCTACGGCGGACGCACCGGAAGTGGCGGGATTCTTCCGCCATGCCTTTGGGCAGATGTTCAGTGTTATGCGACCCGGCTTAAGCGATCGACAGACCCCACCCAAACCTGTTGCTCGCGACAGGCTTACCCAGCGTATCGAGCCGCGGGATCACGCCGAGGCCAGCGGGGTCGGGGCGGCAACTCAGCCATTCTGAACGTCGAGTAGCCCCTAAACGCAAAAACCGCCCCGGTTAGACCAGGACGGTTATTGATTTATGATAAAATTGGTTGCGGGGACGTGCGGCCACTTTGATTTGTTGGTCAGCGGCCGCTGCTAACAGGTTTTCGATCAGCATCGTATTCGCGGGAGGCCTCAACCTGTGGTTCTCCGCCGTATCTCCAGAGCCGCGTCCGCATCGCCTATTTCACGGCCATCGTGTGAGCGTGCTTCAAGCCGTCTTAGCGGCTTGCCGTCGCGCTGATCGGTCAGCAGCGTCATTTCCTCGCCATCCTCGAACAAATGGTCTTCACCCCACTGGCGAACCGCCAGAAGCACGACACGAAATCTCCTGCCCTTGTCCGTGAGGTGATATTCCTGGTGGCGAGACCCCGACGGATCGGGGCGCAATTCGAGCACTCCGTCGTCAACGAGCTTCTCGAGGCGAGCGGAGAGAATGTTCTTCGCAATACCGAGCTGATTCTGAAAGTCGCTGAACCGTCTGGTGCCGGCAAGGGCGTTCCGGATTATCAGCATGGTCCACGCGTCCCCGATCTGATCGAGCGACCGGGCCACGGGGCAGGCATCTGAGGCAAAGCGGGTGCGTTTCATCGTCATTAGCTCCTTGCACCCCAATGTACGATTCATGGTTGCAATTAGCAACAATGCGCATTAGGTAGTTCATGGTTGCAAATTGAAACCGTGGATCGGGCGCATGGACATTCGTCTTCAAACACTCAGAACCCGCCGACAGGGAGGCGTGCTCCACGTGGCGATCGACGCCCCCCATATGAACCTTATCGGCCCCGAACTGGTCAGGGACCTCGTGTCGCTCATCGAGCATGCCGAGCAAACTGACTGTCGCGTAGTGGTGTTCACAAGCGCAGACCCCCATTATTTCATATCCCACGTCGATGTGACCAAGGTCGCCGAATACCGCCAGGAGGCCGCGCGGCTCGTCGGCGAAGCCTCGATCGGAATGCTGTTCCGTCGATTGAGCGAAGCCGGTTTCGTTTCCATTGCCCAGATCGAAGGGCGCGTTCGCGGGGCCGGCAGTGAGTTCGTTCTGGCGTGCGACATGCGCTTTGCCGCTCGGGAGACGGCCATCTTCTCTCAGATGGAATCGGCCTTCGGCCTGGTGCCCGGGGCTGGCGCGGTTCAGCACCTGACGCGTCTCATGGGCCGGGGCCGCGCACTCGAAATCATGCTGGGCGCCGAAGATCATTCGGCCGAGCTGGCGGAGCGCTATGGCTGGATCAACCGGGCATTGCCGCAGGCTGAACTCGGCCCGTTCGTCACAGCCCTTGCCGAGCGCGTGGCGACTCTGCCGCAAGAAGGCGCCAGGCTCATCCGCCAGCGGGTGAACGAGATTGCATTGGCCGATGCCGACGATTTTCGAAAGGATTCCGAGCTGTTCGGCGCGGGCGTCGCCCGTCCCGAGACCCAGCACATCATGAAAGCCACGATGGCCGCCGGCCTCCAGCAGCGCGAGGGCGAAATGCGCCTTGGCGACATGCTCGGCAAACTCGCTCAATTTTGATCCGGGAGTCCCCTCATGTTCACCAAGCACCATGTCAGCTTTCCCGCCGAAGGAGGCATCGACCTATCCGCCTGGTTGTATCTTCCCGGTGAGCGGGCGGGGAAACTGCGCGGCATCACCATGGCTCACGGCTATGCCGGGACGAAATATCACGGCATCGAACCGACCGCCGAAAAATTCGCCGAAGCCGGCTTCGCCGTGTTGCTGCACGATCACCGCGGGTTCGGGGACAGCGGCGGGCTACCTCGCCAGGACGTAAATCCCTGGCAGCAGATCACGGACTGGCGGCGCGCCATTTCCTATCTTCAGGATCGGCCAGAAATAGACGAGGACCGCATCGGCCTTTGGGGCACGAGCTACGCGGGCGGGCATGCCATCGTGCTCGGTGCGACCGACCGCCGGCTCAAGGCCATCGTTTCACAGGTCCCGACCATCGATGGTCATGCGGCGGGCCTGCGCCGAGTGCCTCCGGAAAAGGTAGCGGCGCTGGAGGCGCTGTTCGCCGTTGACGAGCGCGCGCAATTGCGTGGCGAGCCGCCTGCATATCAGACGATCGTCAGCCCAGATGCCGGCGAGAACTCGTCTTATCGGAGCCTCGACTCGGTGAACTTCTTCCTTCAGCCGATCCCGGACGGCGTCTGGGAGAACAAGGTGACGATCCGCTCCACCCGCTGGGCACGCATGTACAATCCGGGGCTCTGGATCGACCGCATATCCCCCACGCCATTGATGATGATCGTCGCCGAGAAGGACACGACTGCCGCCACCGATCTTGCACTCCGGGCCTATGAGCAGGCGCTCGAGCCCAAGAAACTCGTGATGATCAAAGGCGGCCACTATGATCCGTACATCGCACAGCTGAATGCGGCGACCCGTCCCGCCATCGACTGGTTCCAGGAACATCTCTGAGCCCCGCGATGCACCCGGCCGCGCCCAAGAATCACATGATGAGGATATGACTATGGATGTCTCCCCCCTGTTTCGTCCGTTTCGGCTTGGCTCCCTCGACTTGCCGAACCGGATCGTAATGGCACCGATGACGCGACGGTTCAGCCCGGGCGGCGTCCCAACCCAGGAGGTCGCAGACTATTATCGCCGCCGCGCCGAGGGAGGGGTGGGACTTATCATCACTGAAGGCACGACGATCGGACGCCCTGCAGCCTCGAATGACGCAGCCATACCGAACTTCCATGCGCCCGATAGCCTCAAGGGCTGGGGACGGGTCGTGTCCGAAGTGCATGCGGCCGGCGGACGGATCGCGCCGCAGCTCTGGCATCAGGGCTTTGCTCGCAACCCCGGCACCGGCCCGCATCCCGACGTCCCATCGGAAGGGCCGGTCGATAAGATCGCTGACTTCCAGGGGATGAGCGATGCGGACATTGCCGACACAATTGGCGCGTTCGCGCGGGCTGCGGCGGCCGCGCGCGCACTCGGCTTCGATGCGGTCGAACTGCACGGCGCGCACGGCTATCTCATCGACCAGTTTCTCTGGGCAGGCTCCAACACACGTACAGATATCTATGGCGGCGACGCGATCGAACGAACTCGCTTCGCGGTCGAGGTCGTACGCGCCGTTCGCGAGGCAATCGGCACCGATTTCCCCATGATTTTCCGCTATTCGCAGTGGAAACAGCAGGACTATGGCGCCCGGCTGGCGGAAACGCCTGAGGCGCTGGAGCAGCTACTGGCACCCATTGCCGACGCTGGTGTCGATATATTTCACGCATCGACGCGGCGCTTCTGGGAGCCTGAGTTTCCGGAATCCGACCTAAACCTAGCCGGATGGACACGCAAGCTGACGGGCCGTGCGACAATCAGCGTAGGCTCGGTGGGTCTTGCCGGCGCCGACTTCATCGAGCAGCTCCGAGGCCAGTCGACGGGCGCGCCGGTCGGTACGCTCGACAATCTGCTCAAGCGGCTCAGCGCGGATGAATTCGACCTTATCGCCGTGGGTCGCGCCCTACTGAGCGATCCGGCCTGGCCGAAAAAGGTACGCTCGGGCCAGCTCGACATGCTCCTGCCGTTCGACAAGGCTCAGTTCGCCTCCCTCGTTTGATCTGCCTCCACCCGCGGTTCCGTGCCGCAACCAGAAGGACTTGGAAGAATGAAAACCTATCTTATCAACCACCTGCGCATACCCGGCGACGTTCCAAACAGTGATGGCCTCAGCTACCTGGAGCAGGTTGAGGCGACCGTCGCACCCTATGGCGGCAAGTGGCTCGCCCAAGGTCCTGGCGACGTCGTCGAAGGCGCTTGGCCGGGATCTGTCGTCCTGATGGAGTTCCCGAACCGAGAGGCCGCAACGACTTGGTATAACTCCCCCGAATATATGGCGATCAGGCCGCTTCGCATTAACAATGCGATCTCCGACATCATCCTGATCGACGAGATTCCCGAGGGTTTCACCATCAAGGGCTTTGCCGGCGAAGTTCGACGCGCCATCCAAGGCGGCTGAGCCGGTTGCCTTTCCCGCTCGCGGTGTCTCACAAGCGACGCGAGCGGGAAACCCATGCCGACACCCTGCCGCCGCCGCATTAGGTCTCCCGGACGGTTCCTCCCACATCAGAATGGCATGACGGTGGCGACCTGTGTTGGTCTGCCAGCGGGCTCCCAGCGCCCATTGGGGCGCTCGATGGTCACTTTTCGGCCGTCTTCGCAGGATGCTCTCGAAGCCCGCCATCCCGGTCAATGTCTGCATATGGGGATGCCGGAACATTCTGTCACTCTTGTCAGGTGTCACGCAGCGGTCAAGGCGATCTAGCGATCGCCCATCTGGGCTTCCGGCCTGACATGACCCGCTCAAATTTGAGGTATGCATCACTTGGAGCAAGTACATGGATCAGCAAGGCTTTTTGTCCCCCGGTTCTCATGTTGTCGAGGTTGAGGGACTAAGACAGGCATATTTCGTAGCCGGTCGCGGTCCGGTCTGCGTCGCCCACCCCGGTGGTCCCGGTGCGGCCTGGAGCTATCTCCGGATGCCCCTCCTCGAGGAGCACCTTACGATGGTCTATCTCGAACCAATCGGAACCGGAGCGTCCGATCGATTGGCGGGGCATCCGCTGGGTTACAGTGTCGAACGCTTCAGCGAGCAGTTGAACGGATTTCTTGCAGCGCTCGATCTGGTCGGCGTATTTCTCCTCGGACATTCGCATGGGGGCTTTGTGGTGCAAAAATGCGCCCTGGCACATCCGAACCGTATCGCGGGACTTATATTGTATGCCACGTCAGCTGTGACCGGCCAAGAGTTCCTCCAGAGGGCCAATACGCAGGTCCGAGCCTTTGCAGCTGCGCACTCGGCGGACGAGCGGATGAGACTTATACTGAAGGCTTGGGAAGCTGTTCCCATGATCCGCGATGATGTGGGTTATACCCAGACGATGCGCGACCTGCTTCCGGTATATTTCGCAGACCCGAACCGCCCGGATATTCACCTCAAGACCCTCCAAGAGGCGCTGAGTTTTGTATTTGTGGTCGGGGACAGCAATCCTTTTGACGAGCGCAGCGCGCTGGCGGGTCTGGAAATGCCCGCGCTTGTGATTGCCGGCGAGAATGATTTTATCTGTGGGCCGCACTGGGCACAGACCCTGATCGAGGCTATTCCGCACGCCGAGCACCTATTTGTCGCCGCATGCGGGCACATGATTCATGTCGAGCAGGCTAAGCCGTTCGCTAGGGCAGTAGTCGATTTCATCGTGCGCCATTCCCCACGCACCTAGGGGCGTGATGAGCGACCAATCGGCGCAGCAGGAACGGAACGCACGCGTACTGCGGTCTAATCGCCGTTCTGATTTGGGCACTCGTCTCTTGGTCGAGGATGTCTCCCCCCCACTCTTCGCTAGCCTTGTCATCGGGAATTTCTGAAAGCGAGGGGGCGCGTCTATTTGAGAAGTATGCACCCCATTCGCTTTTGGTTCGGAGTCTATTTCCATGCCTTCATTTTCGGGTGCTTTGCGTTAGGTCTTTATGCCTTGGCCTTTGGCGGTCGCAACTGAACTCGAATGCGACGAGGTCGAGCTTCGGGTTGCTTATCGATTCACAAGTTCGACGGCCCCCTTCAGCATCCTTGTGGCATCACACCATAGAGGTGTGCCCTTCGACGCATTTAAAAATTGATGACTTGGTCGAACCTTTCGTAAAGGAGCCGGCTGTAGCTTCGATATATTAGCCACTTGGGTCGAAAATGAGCCTTCTAATTTCGATGTTTTTTTCTGTTCTTGCGTCAATAGGACTCGCTATCGCGAAGGCGTTTTCAATCTACGGGCTTATTCAGGATAAACGTTATTCCTGGGTAAGTTTTATAATAATCTCGATCGTATGGCTTGGAGCAACGATGCTGAGTGCCCACCGGTCATGTGGTCAGTGGGGGTGTAGCTGGGGCCTTCACTATGGTTGGATTTATGCTCTATTGCCCCGTGGCTTCGTGACGGATGTTTCTTCCGGTGAGAAGCTATTCGTAGTTGCGATGCTTACCCATTTGGGGCTGTGCATCTATTTCTTCGGACATGTCATTGGCTGGTTGTTCTTCGCGACCGTTAGAATCAGGAAGGCGATCCGCTGACCGGCGGGACTCGCGCTTATGCCTAGGCCGGGATAGCCGATCGAATTCACAAGCTCTGCGCGCTGCTTTAGCATCCCCTGTGGCATGATCCGGGGCGGCCCGTCGTGATGCTGGCTGTTTGTCCAAGCGTGCCACCCAGAACGTTCGAAAAGCCTTCATGAAGCCAGTCAAGCTGGAAACCCGGAGGGATAATCAGGTTCAACGGCCGCGTTGGGGATGTTAATGCCGGCGGCAGAAGAGCTACCGAATACGGCTGTCGGCAACTCTGTCGTGAGAACGAAAAAAGATGAGAAGCAGAAGTTTCGTGTGCGATTTTTGCACACAGTCTCCCACAACTATCTGCTATTACTTATCTATCCGTCTCATCCATCATCGCCACGGGTCGCAATTTTCGACCGCACGGCATCGAACGCAACTTGCTCACGCTGCATGCCGGCGATAGCAAAAGAACGCGCCTTCAATAGTGGGTCTTGCGATGTAGCGGTCTACCGACTCGAACCCCAGAACAAGCGCTGCGAGCGGCATCGCCGGTTCTTGATAGCCCCAACGGCTCGGAAATAGGAGAGCGACTTTAAACTCGCAAATCCCGCCATCCGTTCCGATCAGAAACGAACTTTGAATGCGGCACTGACGGCATTGAGCTCGACCTTTTCGCCGAAAGCGCCGTTGTAGCGGACCGCAAGCCCAACCCCGTTGACGCCGTTCAGTTCGACGCCAGCGCCGACACGGTAGACCGGCGAGTCGATTTCCTCCGTCAAGACCAGGGGCGGAGCGCCAAGGCCTTCGGCTGCCTTGAACTGTCCCTCGATCTTCCATTCCGTGTTGGAGAATTCGACGCCGCCCTTGGCGTAAAGCCGCAAGCTGGCGATGTCGCTGAGTGCGATGTCATTGCCGATCTCGAGGCCAGGTGTTGCCGACAGGTAGGTGTTGGAACTTCCACCGAAGTTGAAAGCCGCAACCGAGCCTTCCTCCTTGCCCGAGACCCTCAGATAGCGTGCGTCCAGTTGCAAGGTGGGCTGCAGATACAGGCCGCCCAATCGTTGGGTGAAGCCGAAGCGCGCCGAGGCAGCGAACTGTCCGGCGTTCTGCTTATAGGTGACGCTGTTACCGATGCCGGCATGCAACTCCTCATCGAGATACTCGCCGATCAGTGTTTCGCCCGGAATGAACCCAACCTGCGCCAGGGTCGTGTCGCGCTCGCCTTCGAACTTGCCGGTGCCGCCGCCAAGCGCAAAATCGGCAAAGTATTTGTCGTTGGTGTACTTTGCCAAGGCGTAGGCCTGCCAGGATTCACCCGTGGTGCGTGACAAGAGATCGCCCTTGAACGCTATTTCCGAATCGAACTCGGTGCGGCCGATGGTGCCACCGAGCGCCCAGTTTTCTCCGATCTCTCCCAAGGCGCCCATCGAGAAGGTCTTATAGACATCGTCACGGCTGGTGGCGCCGGCGCCCGCGTCACGATTGTACTCCTGTTGCGGGCTGAGCGTGAACCAGACGCAGCGGCCGTCATAATTGTAGCTATCCTGCGGCGTCATACATTCGCGCGCGGTTTGCAGCATGGTGTCGGTCGAGCGGTTGAGCATCTCGAACGTATGCACCGCATAGTGCGGGGTCAGACGGGTCAGCGCCTTGCCGAACTCCTCCTCGGTTTGCGAGAAGCGCAGCATGTTGATCATCCGCGCCAGTTCGCTGGGTTGATCGTAAAGAATGGGCAATGTTTCGAGGCCGTCGAAATACTGCGCCACCTGCACCACACCCGGATCGGTAACGCCGGAGTCCGGATCGTTGATCAGATCCTCGAAAGTCGGGCTGTCCGAATAAAGCACCAGATCGGTGCCATTGGCGGCGACCTTGGTCTTGAAATCGAAGCCGACGGCGGTATGCAGCAATGTCGGCTGCATGGTCGTGGCCATGGTTGCACCCGTGGCGATGACATAGCCTTCCTTGTCGAACAGCCGGTTGATCGAGGTGAAGTTCAGCGGCGCTTCACCGGCGAAATCGCCGGCGCCGGTCAGGTCGGTGACGTCGGTCGCATGAATTGCGAGATCGAGGTCGGTGACCAGGTCTCCTGACGACAACTGCTTGAAGCCGCCATTGACCGCCAGGGTTCCCAGGACGCCGATGCCCTTGTTGGTCATCAGGCCTTCATTGAGGAACTGTCCACCACCGAGATTCACGCTCGCCAGGCCGACCATCGATGACGTGCCGAAATTGTGGAAGCCATTGATGCCGCCGCCGAGGTCGATGTTGCCGATGACACGGCCGAGATGGCTTGCGTCCACCTTCTTGTTGTTGACCTGGTCGTTGCCGGACGTGCCTGTGATCGACATCGCGCTGAAATCGTCCAGGAGCGATTCGAGAATGGCGTTTTCAGGCGGTGTCGGCCCATTAGCCGCAAGCGCGCTGAAGGCGATGATATCCGATGGTTTCATCAGGAAGCTGGCGCCATAACCCATCGCATAGGTCAGGCTGTTGTTGGTCAGCACATTATTTGCGCCGCCAACCAGCATCGCTGCCACGCCGGTCGCGCCGCCGCCGATTGCAAACTGGCCCTGGAGATCGACAGTCAGATTGCCCTTGAGGCCATTGGCCGTGCTTTCGGCATAGGCTGCCACCGAATCCGCCCCTTGGGCAAAAAGGTTGCCCTGCGCGATCAGCTTGACAGTATCGGCATTGCCGATGCCCGTCGCGCTCTGGCCGAACATGGCATAGGAGCTGTCGCCCTGGACCCAGACCTGGCTCATCGCCGTGGCCGCCGACGCGGCCGCATCGCCAATGCCGCCGCCGCTTCCGGCAGCGCCTTCCGAGGTGGTTCCGGCAAGGCCGCCGCCGCCGCCGACAGCCTGCGCCACGATGCCGTGGGCACGGTAGCCATCTGTAACGATTTCGCCGTCCTGTTCGATGATGACCTTGCCGCCTGTGCCCTTGGCGCCGGCGAAGGTGTTGAAGCCGATTGTGTTGTTGTCGATGCCGCTGCCACCGTCGGCCGTGGCGCCGAAGCGCCCGAAGCCGGCGCCGCCAACACCGCCGCCACCGCCCACCGACTGGGCGATGATGGCGACTGCATCGACGCCATGGGTGGTGATGGTGCCTGTGCGGATCACCGTCACGTCGCCGCCATCGCCGCCCTTGCCGCCAAGACCGCCGATGCCGAGCGCGTTGGACGTCTTGCCCTTGGCGTCGCCGCCGACACCGCCGCCGCCACCGACGGACTGCGCCACGACGCCATGCGCGCGGTCGCCAAACGTTTCGATCGAGCCCGACACGGTGACCGTGACATCGCCGCCGTCCCCGCCATTGCCGCCCTTGCCACCGAGACCGATGTTGACGGAATCATCGCCCGTTGCATCGGAGGTCACGGTTCCGCCATAGCCGCCGCCGCCGCCGACCGACTGCGCGAAGATGCCGTAGGATCCAGCGAGGTGCGTTATGATCACGCCATCATTGTTGACCACGACATTGCCGCCATTGGCCTTTTCCGTGACATCGTTGTTTATCGGAGGAATGATGCCGCTTGCGCCGCCGCCGATGGTCATGTCGGCCTTGGAGGCATTGGCAGCGGCGCCGGATGCACCGCCGCCGCCGCCGATCGACTGAGCAAGTATGCCGTGCGACAGGAAGCCAAAGGTCTCGATGCGGCCGAAATTGTCGACCTGGACGTTGCCGCCCCTGCTGCCTTTGCCACCGCTGCCGCCGATAGCCAACGTTACCGCCGTATCGCCTTCGCCCGACTCGGTTGAACCTGCGCCCGCAGCGCCGCCGCCGCCGCCCACCGACTGCGCGAAAATACCGTGCGAATTGTTCCCGAGGGTCAGGATGCTGCCCGACGAGAAATTGGTGACGTGGACCAGACTGCTGATGCCGCCGGGTCCGCCGGCGCCGCCAAGGCTAAGCGTGACGGCAACATCGGCGCCTGCCGAAGACGTTCCCGAGGCGCCACCGACGCCGCCGCTGCCGCCGATGGATTGCGCCAGAATACCGTGTGAATATTCCTTGTCGGTGGTGATCTTGGCGCTGTTGTCGACATGGACCTCGGCGCCGTTGCCAGCCACGCTGCCGGAGCCGCCAAGAGACAGGTTGACGCTGACTTCGGCATCGTCGCTCTTGCTTGTGCTGTCGCCCGCGCCACCGGCGCCGCCGCCGCCGCCAACCGACTGGGCAAAGATGCCGATCGACCGTTCCTGATGGGTCCTGATCTCGCCGGTGGCCGTGTTGACCACATCGACCCTGCCGCCGTCGCCGCCTTCGCCGCCGGCGCCGCCAAGCGAGCCGCCAATGGCATAGGTGCCGATGGTACCGGACGTCGCCGATCCGCCGACACCGCCGCCGCCGCCGATGGAATTGGCCGAGATGCCGTATGAATCGGCTCCGTTGGTTTCAATGAGTTTGCGATTGGTGACGAAAACGGTGCCGCCCTTGCCGCCGCCGCCCGCGCCCAAAGCCAAAGCCGCGCCGATGCCCACCGTCGTGTCGCCGACGCTGCCGCCGCCAACGATCTCCTCGTCCGTCGAAGCCGCGCCGCCGCCACCGCCGCCACCACCGACCGACATCGCCAGTATTCCGATGGAGTTGAAGCCCGAGGTTTTGATGACGCCGTCATTGTCGACCTGGACACCGTAAACGCCGGCGGCGCAAGTAAGGCTGCCGCCGTCATCGGTTGCACATGCCGCATCGTTACCGGTGCCACCGGAGCCGCCGATACCGACATTGACGGTGACGCTGGTTTGAGCGGTGCCGCCAAGATGGAAAGCCTTGGCGTTGCTCGATCCGCCCATGCCGCCGCCGCCGCCCAGCGACTGCGCCACCAGACCGGAAGAGAAATCCCCCCTCGTCGTCAGGTCGGCGGTGTTCTTGACGTCTACCTTGCCTGAAAGATTGCCATCGCCACCGGCACCGCCGACACCGACATTTGCCGAGACGTTGACGCCCTGGCCGCCGCCGAGATCGGCGGTGGCGCCGTTGGTCGAACCGCCATTGCCGCCACCGCCGCCGATCGACTGCGCCAGGATGGCCGCGCTCATGTCGCCATCTGTCTGAATGGTCATGTTGTTGTTGACGCGCACATCGCCGGCGACGTTGGTGTTGCCGCCACCGCCGCCGATGCTGACCGTGGCGTTGACGCTTACATTGACGCCGTAGCCGCCAGCCGCGGCCCATGAATCGCCGCCATTGCCGCCGCTGCCCGCGACCGACTGCGCCAGCAGGCCAGTCGCCTGGTAGCCGTGGGTGACGATCGAGCCACCGCCGTTGAGGCCGGTGTCGACGATCACCAGATCGCTCCTGCCGCCGTCGCCGCCCCAGCCGCCGACGGTCACGCCGAGGCTGACATTGACGCCGTTGCTGACCGAGCCGGCCATTGTGGCCGCGCGACCGCCATTGCCGCCACCGCCGCCGATCGACTGTGCAACGATGCCGCCCGCCCCGATCGCTGCCGTGTCAGCAATGATGTTGCCGTCCGCCTTTACCGTGACCTTGCCGCCGGGCCCGCCATCGCCGCCCTCGCCGCCAACCGAAACACCGACCGCCGCCGATGCGTAGAAGCCAGCGCTGAAGGCGCCGGAATAGGCGTTGCCGCCATTGCCGCCGCTACCGCCGACCGATTGCGCCAGGATGGCCTTAGCGCCCGCGCCGCCGACATGGATGTCGCCCTTATGCGTGACGGTGACCTGGTCGCTCAGATTGGCATCGCCGCCGCCGCCGCCGATCGCTACGCCGGCGGCACCGAAGACACCGACCGCGACCGCGCCGGCGCTGCCGCCATTGCCGCCGCCGCCGCCGACCGATTGCGCCAGGATGCCGTGCGCGAGCGCGCCCTTGGTGGTTATATCCGAAGTGTTCTTGACCTCGACCTGGCCGCCCGCGCCGCCGGCGCCGCCCTGACCACCGACCGCGACGGCCGCAAAGGCGCCGCCGGCGCCGGCCAGGCCGCCGTCACCACCCGAACCACCGACCGACTGCGCAAAGATGCCGATCGAAAGGTCTCTGTCGGTGGTGATCCGAGCTGTATTCTCGACATAGACTTTCTGGCTGCCGCCGCCGGAACTGCCGCTACCGCCGAGCGAGAAGGAGGGTCCGCCAACTGTCAGGGCAAAGCCGCCGGAACCGCCGCCGCCACCAACCGACTGCGCCATGATGCCGTGTGACTGGACGCCTTCGGTCTGCACTACAGCAGCGTTGATGACGTCGACCGTCTTGCCGCCGCCGCCGCCCGCGCCCTTGCCGCCGATGCCGATGCCAAGCCCCAGGTTGAGCCCCGCGGAGCCGCCGCCGGTACCGCCGCCGCCACCGATGGACTGTGCGATAATGCCCGTCGAGCGGTCGCCGATTGTATGGATGATGCCGCCGCCAATGGTGGCCTTGACCGTCTCGGCCTCGCCGGCCGCGCCGCCTTTGCCGCCAATGCCGATGGTCGCGGCGATGGCGCCGTTGAACGAAAACCCGCCATTGCCGCCGCCGCCGCCGATCGATTGAACGATCAGGCCTGCCGAGTCGGCGCCATGGGTGGTGATCGTCGTCGTGGCGGAGTTGTAGACCACCTTGCCCGCGGCGCCGCCGCCGGCGCCGCTGCCGCCAATGCCGACGGTGAGGCCGAGGCCGACGCCGATGACGCCGCCGCCATTGCCGCCGCCGCCGCCTATCGACTGCACGATGATGCCAGCCGAGCGTTCCTTCCAGGTCTCGACCGAGCCATTATAGGTCGCGTCGACCGCCAGGCCCTTGCCGGCCCCTCCGCCGCTGCCGCCAATGCCCAGATTGGCGATCGCGCCGAACGTTCCGACAAAGCCGCCATTGCCGCCGCCGCCGCCGACTGATTGCACGACAAGACCGATCGAGTCGGTGCCGTGCGTGATGATCGATTGCTGGCCGCCATTGGCGGTGCGGAAGAAGACGTCGCCGGCATCGCCGCCGCCGGCGCCCTTGCCCCCGACGCCGACGCTGGCGCCAAAGAGGGCGCCTTCCACGACAAAGCCGCCATTGCCGCCGCCGCCGCCAAGCGACTGGGCAACGATGCCTCCCGACCGGTCCTGCATGGTTTCGACCAGGCCGCCAGTGGTGACGTCGACCTTCTTGGCGACGCCGCCTAAACCAGATGAGCCGCCGACGCCGACAGCCACGAGACCGGCGCCACCGAGAGCAAAGCCGCCATTGCCGCCGCCGCCGCCGACCGACTGTGCCAGGATGCCGATGGAATCGGATCCACGCGTCGTGACCTTGGCGTTGCCGATGTTGTAGTTGACTTCGTCACCGTTGCCGGCCGCGCTGCCGCTACCGCCGACCGAGACAGATGCGATGCCACCAAGTGCAAAGGCGCCACCGCCATTGCCGCCGCCGCCGCCCACCGATTGCGCCATAATGCCGATAGCCGACCGGCCATTTGTGTCGACAGTCGGGCCAGTCGCGGCCTGGTTGACGTTGACTATGCCGCCATTGCCGCCGGTTCCGCCGCCGCCCCCGATCGCGACCGCGATTGCCGGTGCGGCCGACAGCGCAAAGCCGCCATTGCCGCCGCCACCGCCAACCGATTGCACGAGCACGCCGTGCGCGCCATCGCCGCCGTTGCTGTCAGCGCCTGTAGTAATGGTGCCGCCGACATTGGCAGTGACGTTGCCGCCCTTGCCGCCGCCGCCGGCCATGCCGCCAATCGACACGATACCTACCGCGCCTCCGCCATCGCCGCCGCCGCCGCCCACCGATTCGACGAGCATGCCAATGGCGCCGAGACCGTTAGTGATGATGGTCCCGGTATTGGTGCCGGTCGCGTTGGTGCCATCATTGCCCGCGCCGCCAGTACCACCGCCGCCAAACAGCCCGAAGGCGTCGCCGCCGCCACCGCCGCCACCGCCGACCGATTGCACGGCCATGCCGCTGGCGAAATCGCCATGCGTGATGATAGTGCCCGAGTTGCTGCCCGTAGCATTTCCGCCCAAAGTGGCGCCACCGCCGTTGCCGCCACCGCTGACCACGCCGACCCCGTCAGCGCCATTGCCTCCCACGCCGCCTGCCGATCGTACCAGCATGCCGTAAGAGGCGTATCCCGATGTTTCCACCTTGCCAGCGTTGCTTGCCGAGGCGGTACCGCCCGAAGCGCCATCACCTCCATCACCGGCGTCGACACCGAGGCTGACAATGTTGTCACCGCCTTGACCGCCATTGCCGCCGCTGGCATTCGCAAAAATGCCATAGGAGAAGTCGCCGGTCGTAGTAATGTCGCTGGTGCCCGATGCAACCGCGTTGGCGCTGCCCCCGGCATTGCCGCTTCCGGCGTCACCGCCAAGGTTCGCGATTGCCGGAAGCGCGCCGCCGCCGCTACCACCATCGCCGCCGACAGCCGAAGCCACGAAACCATGATGGCCAGTACCGATAGTCGAAATCGTGGCGTTGTTGATGATGTCGACGGATCCGCCAACCCCGCCATTGCCGCCCTCACCGCCATTGGTTTCGAAGGGCGTTCCAGCCAAGCCCTCGCCGCCATCGCCGCCGTCGCCGCCATTCGCCATGCCCACAAAACCGGATGCGTTGACGTTTATCTGCGGGGCGTTGTTTACGGCTCCAGGTGTCAGATTTGTAATCGACCCACCGGGATCGCCATTGTCGCCATCGGCGTCAAAACCACCAGGTCCCCTGTCCGGGGCATCTGGGCCGTTCATGTCTATAACGACCTGCGCGTGCGCCGTATTGCCATACAGGTTTGGCAGCCCACCCAGAGCAGTGGCACCGAGCAGCAGCGCCAGCCGACCTGCTGGTTGCGCATGGCATCTTGGCAGGGCTGCTTCCCTCAAAGCGCCCCGACCAGCATTAAGCAACGCGCATCCTCGCGCACGAACGGAACCCCACCCCATTAAACCCCCTACCGCAAACGCCCTTCACCTCTAAGCACCCATGGGCGTTTGTTGGCCTTGCAATTCCTGATATCGCCAAAACGGAAGCTCAACCCCAAGATTCAAAAGCTTTCGCTAATTCACACTACATTAACGTTTCGTCGTTGGAACAAAAACTTACGTTGGGGAACGCCCACTGGAATGCGAAAGGCTTCACAGTGGTGAAATTGCAACAGCGGTTTGATCGCCAGAGCGCTTTTTTATCCGGTGCACATCAAACGCCAATGGCGTTGTGGACCCTTGACTGATGGCATCAGACTGGAGTGCGCGGGGGTCAGCCGCCACAACTCAACGAGCAACGATGGTGTGCGATACCCTATAAGCATATTAAAAGGCTCGCCGTCCCATTCGCGAGCGAGCCTCTCCCTTGCCCCAACCCCAACAGCAGCAAAGCAATTTCAGTGCTAGCCAGTGTGACCCATGCGGGACGGCATGACGCCACGTCAAGAATCAGCTATCGCCTGAATTGCGGCGGACCTGGTAACCGCCTGGCCGGCGCTGATCAGGCAACCTCCCAACATTGCGGCGCCGGCCATTTTCTTCAGCCGAAATCGTCTGGATAAATATAAGCCCGCCGCAAGAACTATCTCTTCCCTGGTTCTGATGCCCGCGGCGAGCGTGCCGCTGCAATCTATACGCTTATCGGCACAGCAAAGCTAAACGGCGTCAATCCTGAAGCCTGGCTTACGGACGTGCTTTCCCGCATTGCCGATGATCATCCCATCAACCGGATCGATAAACTGCTGCCGTGGAACTGGTCCCAAGCCTTGGTGCTTGAGGAGGTCGGGCGGCAATAGCAATTCAGGGCGAAGCAGCCGTGATCTCTTTCAGCACATCAAGGAACGCGCTTGTTCTGACGCCCTTCGGATTGTGTTTCGGATCGACGGTTTGAACCGCGACCAAACGTTTTGAAGGAATGACGGCAATGATCTGACCGCCGTAGCCGGACGCATAGAAAGCATTCGGGCCCCAGGTGTCGGCTGGGAGCGTCCACCACATATAACCATAGCCCTGCCGTATTCGCTTTGCGAACGAATAGGGGGTGGTCGATTCCTTGACCCACGAACCTGGGACGACCTGCGTGCCGCCCCAGCGTCCACCGTTCAAGAATAAAAGGCCGAAACGAGCCGCGTCTCGCGCGCTTAGGTTGAAGGGATAGGCAGGATGCTCGGAGAATTTCTCGGTAACGTAGCGGCCGTCCTTTTCTAAGAAATCCTCCATGCCGAGCGGCTTGGCAATTCTGCGATCGAAGCTCTGGAAGATATCTTCGCCCGCCTGCTGCCGGTATATCGTTCCCAACGTGTTGAAGTCCCAGTTGTTATAAAACCAGAAAGATCCGGGCGGATGGCTGCCACGCTGAGGCCGTTTGCGTTTGATGTCTCCTGTCTCATAGGCAGCCGGATGGTAAATGCCAGAGCGCGCCATCAAAAGGTCGCGGACAGTTGCCATCTTCTCACTCGCCGTCAAATTAGGCACTTTGTCGTCAATGCCAAGGTCGGCGAGGCTGCTCGATAGGTCGATCCGTCCCTCGGAAACGGCGATGCCATAGAGGGCGCTGAGAAGGCTCTTCCGGACGGAAGCAACATTCACCTTATGAGATGTATCGCCCCAACTCGCGACAATCCTCCCGTTCTGGACGATCATCACGGCTGTTGGTTTGAGGGCCATCGATCGTTGCTTAGCGACTTCCAGTTTGTCCGCAGACCAACCCGCCTTGGTCGGGTCGACATCTTGCCATGCCTGGGCGCTTGCTGCTCCACTGAACATGGCTCCGATGACCAACAATAGTGCGAGCCTAATTCTGACCATATAGGTTCTCCGCAATTTGGCGCGAAGGGATAGGGGCAAAACGGCGGTTTTCGGGCGTGTGTCCTCTTTGGGTGGAGATATTCGATCCGCCTCAGCCCGGACGCTTACTCTGATCTCAACGTCCCATGAGGCGCGAAGCCGCCGTTCACAAACGTAAAGAACTTGGAGGAGCATGCTCATGCGCGCTATCAGGGAAGGCACACGTGACAGAGATCGACACTGTCGCAATTATCGAAAAAAGAATCTACTGCCCCACCTTGTCCATGAGCACCCGCAAATCGGGCTGAGGCGCGATCCAGAAAGTTCGAAAAGCTTCCAGGAACCCCAGCCAAAAATTCAATCGCACAAACAACGGCTTGGCGGTTTTGATCGGAGTAGTTTTGTTCCGTTGTCATCTTGCATGTCCGTACAATGGCTGCCTCGCTTGAGAGCAATGAAGGCGCTGCATACCTGCCCCGGCGCACGGCTCCTGACGATGGGGCTTTTGCCGGCTGGTTGTGTCGCTGAAGGCGCGGCGCGCAAGCGGAGATGCGAGACCTCGGTGCGAAGGTCCGGGATCAGGCGCATTGCGAAGTTACGTGATGGTTCGCATGTTGGCGCTGAAGCGCCGCCGCCAGTTCCGCTCTGACAGGAGCGTGGGTGACAAGCAGTTCGTTCCACTCCACCGAGTTTTCTGCTTGAATACCCTCTGAAACCTAGCCATGGAGCGCCTCCCATTTTGAAAGATCCCTTCGCTCCCCTACGGCAGCGTTTCCTGGCCCGGTGCGCCGTTCAGCTGCCAGAGTTGAAGGCGGCGCGTCATAGAGGCCCGTCACCAGGCTCCAACGACTCACTGATCCCGACCGCGCACTCGCTCGCCGGAGCCGCGGGAACGTTCGGGTTTGCGGAGATCAGCGTGCGGGCATCGGCGTTGGAAGCATTGCTGATCGAGCAGGCGGATGACGGGGCCGCGCACACCGCACTCGATGCGCTTATCACGGAGATCGAGCGGACGCTGAAGTGACCCAACCGATTGGGCTCACTTCTTCGGGCCGGTCAGGCCGGTCCTGGTCATCTCGCCCCAGCTCTGGTCGGCGCGCAGGAATTGCCACCAGCCCTTCACGCGCCAGAAATTGTTGAGCTGGCGGTAGCCGAAATTCTCGATCACAGCCACGGCCGTGAGCACGGCGAGGTCACGCGCGCGCGGAAAACGCTTGAGCTCGGCCTCTTCTAGAACCAGCGAACATACGCTCACGCAAACGCCGTAGGTGAAAACCAGCGACGTGAACGCCAAGAGATATTCGGTCGAAAGGATGCCGAGCAGCCAGAAGGCCGGGATCAGAACATAGCCCAACACCTCCGATATCGGCCCAAGCACATCGACAATCAGTATGTGGCCAAAGCCGAGGAAGCCGACACGCCCATAACGGGGGTTGAAGAGCATGGAGCGGTAGCGGAAGAAGCATTCGAGCGAACCGCGCTGCCAGCGCGTGCGCTGCCTTGCCAGAACGCGCAGTGACTCCGGCGCTTCGGTCCAGCACACCGGCTCCGGAATGAACTGGATGCTGTATCTGCGTTTGGAGTCCATCATGTGACGATGCAGCTTGATCACGAGGTCCAAATCCTCACCCATCGACCCACTAGTGAAGCCGCCAACCGCCACAACTTCCGCGCGGCGGAACAGACCGAAGGCTCCGGACACCAGCATCAGCGTGTTGATGCGGCTCCAGGCAAGCCGCGCCATGAGAAAAGCGCGCAGATATTCGACCACCTGAAGCAGCGGCAGCAGCCGGTGCGGCAGGCGGACCTCGCGCACCCTGCCGCCTTCGATCCTGGAGCCGTTGGCGATCCGGATCGTGCCGCCCACGGCGATGGTGCGCTCTGGATCGTCGATGAAGGGCTGGGCAGCGCGCATGAGGGCATCGGGCTCGAGGATGGAATCGCCGTCGATCACGCAAAACAGCGGCGCGCGGCAGACATTGACGCCGGCATTCTGGGCATCGGCCTTGCCGCCATTTTCCTTGTCGACCACGAACAGCCGTTCGGTTATTGGCGAGGAATAGAGGCCGCGGATCGGCTTGTGCGTCAGGGCCTCCTCATAGGGCCGGTGGAATTTCACCAGCTTGAAGCCTTCGATAAGGCGCTGCAGAGTCTGATCCTTCGAGCCGTCGTTGACGACGATGACCTCGAAATTCGGATATTCGAGCGCCAGCATCGAGTGCACGCTCTCGACCACGTTCACTTCCTCATTGTAGGCCGGCACTAGCAGCGCGATCGGCGGCGCGACGTCGCCATAACGGTGCCACAGCAGTGCCGAACGCGCGACCGGCGGGCGCTTGGACAGCGCGTAGGCGGCGATGATGAGCTGCAGCAGGTAGACCGCCGTCTGCGCCAGCCCTGCCCCGATGATGAACCATGACAGGATGGAGGCACCCAGGACGATCTCTTGGCTCCAGTCGAACATCAGGCGGCCGGCCCCTCGGCAAGGATCAGCGAGGCCGTGCGCTGGCGGCGCGAGACCTCGCTGGCGGCGATCCCGCGCAGCACCTGTTCGCCCGGCTGGCCGAACGAACGCAATGCGTTGGCGGCGGCATAGCGCACGGTCCATGCCTCGTCGCCCATCAATTGCGCGAGCGGCGCGGCGAGTTCAGACAGGCCGAGGCGGCCGGCCGCATCGGCAGCGGAGGCGCGTACGTCCCAGCCTTCATTTTCCATCGCCTTGACCAGGATGGCCGGCGCGTTGGCATGTCCGGTCAGACCGAGCGCCCGCAATGCGGCTGCGGCAACTTCCGCTGACGGATCGCCGGCCGCGCAGGCAAAGAACTCACCAAACTGGAAGCTGCCGCCGCGGGCAAGCGCGTCGATCGCGGCTGCCCTCACGAAAGGCACCGCGTCCTGACGCCCGGCGTAATCCTCAAGCTCGTCGAACCGTTTTGGCGGAAAGCGCCTGAAAAGCTCGATCAGGCGCCGCGAGCGCTGCCCCGCCGCGCCGATCTTGCGCAGCGTTATGACGAGCGGCGGCAAGGCGTCGACATCGCAGAGCGCGATGGCAACGGCGATCCTGACCTCGCGCGACCGGTCGCGGTCGAGCGCCGAAAGCAGGCCTTCCACCGCGTTTTCCGAACGCAGCGCCGCCAGCATCTCGGCCGCGTGGATGCGTTCTGCGCCGTTGCCTTTTTCCAGCTGGATGCCGACAAGCGCCGGCAGGCCACATTCGTTGAAGGCTGAAAGGAGCTCGTCGTGCTCCTCGCCGCGCAACAGCGAAATGAACTCGAAGCCAGCATCGATCGCCACCCTCGCCGGCACCGCAAGCAGCGCCGCCTTCAATGCCTCGCGATCCCGGTTTTCGGTGAAGGCGATCAGCGCCGTCAGAAGAAGGCGCCGCTGATCAGCGCCCGCCGTCCCCCAGCGCTCGTGCAGCACCCGGCGAACGATCAGCAGAAGCATGATCGCCAGGGAAAGGACGCTGAGCAGGATGGACAGGTACCAGATGTACAACATGATCAGAACCGAGTGGTTAGGCCGAGCCCGAATATGGTTCGGTCGAATGTCGCGCGTTGCTCATGGGCGAGGCTGGCGCGCAGTGTCAGCGGGTCGGTAACGTCCCAGGAGATGCCGCCAAAGACGGTGCGCGTCGGCACCAGCGTGCCGTCGGAGATCTCGGGGGCATCCGCGTAACCACCGAACACATTGACGCCCGGCGTGAGCGCAAGATCGGCGCGCAGCACATAGCCATCCGCGCGTGTGCCGATATCGTCGGCCGCGTGCACCCATCGGGCTGAAAGTCCTAGCAAGCCATCGAGAACATATCCCTGCACCCAGGGCGAGATGGTGGTGATGTCGGCGTTGGCGAAACCGTCGTAGCGGGTGTCGATGTTGAGCGAGAAAGGGCCGAACGCCTTGGCGGGCGCCAGGATCTGCCATGAAGCGCCGGCGCCGACCGAATAGTGCGCCAGGAAATCGGCATCCGGTGTCGCGGCCGCCAGCGCATAGGCTGAAACCGTGGGCGAGAAAGCCTGGTCGATGCGGCCTTCGATCTGAAGGTCGGTGTGGCCGAAGCGAGTCGCCACCCGGGTGCGGCCCGAGATGGTCGTCCGCGGGGTGAGCCGATAGGCAAGGCCGGCCGAGCTGTCGGTCCAGTCGCCAAGCCCGTCAGTGAGATCGCTCACTTCGCTGCCGACATCGAACCGCCATTTGCGTGGCGGCGGCGCGGCCAGCCTCTGCTCGATATCGCGGGAGCCAGGTTCGAGGGCAAGCGCCTGCCGGTAGGCGTCGCGCGCGGCGTCGTCGTCGCCATGGGCGCGGCGCACATCGCCGATTCCCACCAGCGCCTCGGCATTGCGCGGATCGATCGCCAACACCCGGTGAAACGACTGCTCGGCCCGCACATAATTCTGCTCGAGCAGGGAAATCCGCGCGTCGAGGCTGAGCGCCTCGGCATTATCAGGCGCGGTTCCGAGCACGTCATCGATCTTCGCGCGGGCGCCCGGCACGTCGCCCTGCCAGATCGCCAGGCGGACCTTGCCGAGGCGAGCGTCGAGAAGACCGGGCCTGATGGCCAGCGCCTGGTCGAAGAAATGCCCGGCCTCGTCGAATTTCTGCTGGGAGCCCGCGACAAGGCCAAGGGCGACGAGGATGTCGGTGTTTTTCGGCGCCAGCCCGAGAGCGCGGCGATAGGCCTTCTCCGCCTCGGGCAATTGTCCCGACGCCCGCAATCTCCGGCCTTCCTCCATCGAGCCGGCAACGGGATCCGGCCGCGGCGGGCGCGGCTTCTTCCCCGCGGTCGCAGGCTTAGCCTTGCTGCTGCCGGCCTGCCGGGCCTCGCGGATGTTGGCGACAAGCTTCCTCGCATCGGCATTGCCGGGCTCGGCACGCGACACCTCTTCGGCGAGCGTCAGGGCGGGGCCCAGATTGCCGGACCGGAACTCGACCTGAGCCATGCCGAAGCTGGCATCGAGATAGGCCGGCGCCAGCGAAAGCGCCCTGAAAAAGGCGTCGCGTGCCGCCGGCAGCTCGTTGCGGCCAAGCTCGGCGAAGCCAAGCTGCACCAGGGCG
Source organism: Hyphomicrobiales bacterium (assembly GCA_900472295.1). Taxonomy (GTDB): domain Bacteria; phylum Pseudomonadota; class Alphaproteobacteria; order Rhizobiales; family Rhizobiaceae; genus Mesorhizobium. The sequence continues at coordinate 22,251 of UCIA01000023.1, forward strand.
TCGGCATTGTCCGGCTTGAGCGCCAGCGCGCGCCGAAGCAGGTCCGCTGCCTCGTCGAAATGCTGGGCTTGCCTGGCCTTGACGCCGGAGGCGTACAGTTCGTCGACGGTCTGGGCCAGCGCGGCGGCAGGCGCCGCTGCAACCGCCAGGATTACGCATGCGGCAATGATGGCGCGCTTGCCGCGCCGCATTAACGTTTCCCGCTCTTTCGCGCCAGTAGACGCGCAAGCCGGGCGAGCAGCTCCTCGGGAATGAAGGGTTTCACAAGGTAGTCGTCGGCCCCCTTCTCAAGGGCCGAGACGATGTCTTTTTCGCCCTTGCGGGCGGTCAGCATGACGACCGGGATTTCGGACAAAGCCGGATCGCTCTTGATGCGGGCAAGAACCTCCAGGCCGTCGGCCTTGGGCATCATCGCATCGAGCACGATGATGTCCGGCGCCTCATGCTCCGCCTTCGAGAGCGCTTCCGCCCCGTCTACCGCCTTGATGACCTCGTATCCCTTCGCCCTGAGCCTGAATTCCATCAGTTCGAGCAACAAGGGATCGTCATCGCAAATCAGAACTCTTGCCTTCGCTTCATTCACCAGTCTTGCTCCGATTCGCGCCTCGTTTGCCGCTAGCCCCCCGGAGTGATTGATCCATGAACCGACATCCGCCAACGCGGTTCATGCAGACAGACACATTCTTCTCAAAATCTCTCGCCGACGTCCGCCGATGCCACGCGATTATAGACAAGCTGATTCGCTACGCCTGCACCTCGGCACAATCAGTAGATGAATAAGGCGACATGGTATAGGAGCCGTGAACGGCGTCGGACAGTCTGCAGCCAGACTGCGCTCGGTGCCCAAGCCAAACGCCGGCTCAGCTGCGCGATAGAAGCAATCTTTTGACTTCACCGGCAAGCGCAATCGGGTCGAAAGGCTTGGCGATCACCCCTACCGCTCCCATCGCCAGATAGCGTTCGACCTCATGCGTCTGGGTGCGCGCGGTGATGAACACAACGGGTATCGAAGCTGTCGCCCCAGACTCGGCCAGGCGCCTTAGCGTTCCTGGTCCGTCCATGTCCGGCATCATTACGTCGAGCAGAATCAGGTCGGGTCGCCATTCGGCGGCATCGGCCAGCGCCTGCACGCCGGACGAGCAGGACCGCACCTCGAATTCCGGCTCGAGCTCCAGCGACATCTGGGCGATTTCGCGAATATCGTCCTCGTCATCCACATAGAGAATCCTTGCGGGCATGAGCGTCACTCCTTGGCGTGCGCGGCAGATTGAGTGCGGGACGAAACCAACATGCTCCTGACCAGCTTTGCTACATCGATTTCCGACGCCCTGGTCTTGGTCATGATGGCCTGCACGCGGTCACCCAGTTTCTGGTCTAGCTCCGCCGCCGAAAAAACGATGACCCCAGTCTCGAGAGGCAGATCGGCCAGCAGTTCCAACCCCGATCCGTCGGGGAGTGCAATATCCAGGATCACCAGGTCGAAGCGATGCTGCGCGATCGCCTCCCGGGCGTCCTTGAGCGTCTTCGCGGAAGTGACCGAGACACCCGAACCTAATCCCTCCGACATCACCGCAAGCACGCCCTCGTCGTCCTCGACATGCAGAATCTTGGGCCTCTGTTCCGTCCTGCCGGCAACGATCTTGGCAAGGGCGGCGTGAAGCCGCTTCGAGTCCACCGGCTTCTCCAGCCAGTCGACAATACCGACGGCGCTGCCGTTCAGCGATCCCCTTGCCTCATCGGCAACGGCGGAGATGACGATGACCGCAATGTCGGAGTTCACGGGCGATGCCCTAATGTCGTGGAAGAGCTTGATACCGGATTCCCCCGCCAGCTTGATGTCGAGAGTCAAGGCCACGTATTCGCGGGACGTCAGAAGCGCCGTTGCCGTGGCGATATCGGGTGCGATGTCGCTGGAAAAGCCTTCCGCATCCAAGAGTGCCGCAATCACGGCGGCGACGTCGGTATCGTCTTCACAGACCAGAACTCGCAGGCGGCCATCAGGCTTCCGCCTCAGGTGCGGTGGCGGATACGGCCTTGGCTGATGCCTGCGTACTTCTGCCAAGTCGACGTGGAACGAGGTTCCCTTGCCTTCCTCGGTCTCGAAGGAAACGGCTCCGCCCAGTTTTTCGGTAATGGCCTTGACAATGCTCAAGCCCAGGCCGGTGCCGCCTATCTTACGGGTGCTGGAGGCGTCGGCCTGCTCGAACTTTCCGAATATACGGTTGCGGAAAGCCTCCGGGATGCCAGCGCCCTGGTCCATCACGGAAATGCGTAGCATGTCGTGGTCACGACGCTGGAATTTCACCGTGACGGTGCCATCAGCATGCGAGAACTTGATCGCATTCGACAGGAGGTTCGCCATCACCTGATGCAGGCGATCCGGGTCGATGTTGGCCTCGGCGCGCGGGGCATCGTCGATCAGAACGATCTTGATCCGGCTGTCAGCCATGTAGTTGGAGCTGGCGGCAATGGCCTGCTCTAGCACCTGACGGACAGGCATCTGCTTGATCTTGAAGGTGATCACGCCCGATTCGATTTTCTCCATATCCAGAATGTCGTTGATGAGACGAACCAGCCTTTCGCTATTGGTGTGGGCGATGTTGACGAGATTGGCGACCTTGGGCGGCAGTTCGCCGGCTACACCGGCCGCGATCAGGCCAAGCGAGCCGCGGATGGAGGTCAGCGGAGTGCGCAATTCGTGGCTGACCGTGGAAATGAAATCGTTCTTGAGCTGGGCGGCGCGCTTCTGCTCGGTGATGTCGCGATTGTAGGTGATGACGCCGACGATCTTGCCGGCCTCGTCGCGGAAAGGGGCCTTGAGCGTGTAGAGCCATCCTTGCCGGCCGTCTGGGAAAAGCGCCGGCTGGTCGATACGCAACGTCTGCCCGGCCTCCAGCGCGCCCATCTCATCTTGCCGGAAGCGCTCTGCCACCTCCCTAGTATAGAAATCGAAATCCGTCTTGCCAATCAGATCGTCGGCCGATGCGGCGCGCATCATTTCGGCGGTGGCTGGGTTGGCGGCGATGAAACGGCCGTCCACATCCTTTATGTTCAGGCAATCCGGCAGTTCGCGAACCATGGCCCGGTACGTCATGTTGGACATCAAGAGATCTCGCCGGCGCTGCTGCCGGTCCAGCAAAACGCCGATGATGAATGTCCCGAGGAAGCGGAACACGAGGGACGGGAACGTGCTCTGCTGCACAAAGCCCGTGACGGCTTGCCCCGGGATGACCAGGAGCGTGATCAGCCCGGCGAGAGCGACCGTTATCGCCAGACCGAATATGTCGTACATGGAGCGCGATCGGGCCGCGACGATGTGGTGCCATGCAATGCCGACGACCGCAGTGATGAGGATACCCATAACCCCGGAGCTCGCGCCCTGCCCGCCGAGGTGGACGCGATAGGCAATGGAGCCGGCCGTTGCGATGAGCATTGCCGGCCATCCGCCGAAGAACGCGGCCGCAGCAATAAAGGCGGCGCGCAGATCGACGACGAAGCCGGATATGGACAGCGCGGTCGCCATCGAAATGATAGCGCCCGCGCACATCACCACGCCGAGAATCAGCGACTGCGTTCGCCGTGAGAAACGCCCTATGAAATCCGCCACAAGGTCCCATGCGACCACGAGGATGGAGACCAAGGCAAGGTTGGCGAGGAGTGAGTTCCAAATCTCGGTCATGACTTCGGCTCCTTTCTTCGATAAATACCGGCAAAACCTATCCGAGGTCTAAAGAAGCTACAGGCCGGTCGGTGGCGCGGCCGACCCCGGCAATCAGGGCAGCTCGGTGTTGGCACCTTGATCACCGCGCTTGTCAGTCAGCAGGCGTCAACTTCGATGCGAAGACTTATGACTTCGACATGCTCAGCCGCAGCGTAAGGGCTGACGATTCCACGATATCAGGCCCACTCGGCAATGGATCAGAAGCGACGCTCGCGACTGACCGGCGCCGACAATCACCTACGGCAGTGTTCTGCGATGTCTGCTTCCGGACAGAGGCGAAGCACATCTATGGCCGACATGAGGCGCAAAGCTGCCGTTCCCACTTTGGGGGCATGCTAGCGCGCTCTAGAAGGAGGACACACCTGCTAAAAGTCTATGTCCCTCCAATTATCCTAAAACCGAATCTACTGTCCCACTTTGTCCATAAGCGCCCTCAGCTCGGGCTGAGGCGCGACCCAAAAAGTTCGAAAAGCTTCCAGGAACCCCAGCCAGCATTATTCCAAGAGAAATCAGTATCAGTCCGGTGGGAATTTCCCGTTTCCGCTACGCGTCCGCGCAGACGCCAAGCTTGCAAAGCCTGGCGTTGGCCTCTTCGACGCTCATTTCCGCCGGCCAGATCGCCCTGTATTCGACCGGCTTGTCCTGCCAGTCCTTCGACGTGAACGTCCGGCCGGTGAGCTTGAAGATGGCACGAACCGCTACGCCTGACATGTGCGGCATGTCCGTCGAGCAGATGGCGAACGCGGTGTAGGCTGGCGTCAGCCCGCTGCGGGCCGCATCGCGCTCGACATCGCTGCGGCAGCGCGTCACGCCGATCCCGGAGAAATCGCTACGGCGCAGGACAACCACGCCCTTGCCGGGGAGGCGTGCATAAACCCCGGTCTGGTCGAATGCCTGGCCCAGATAATAAGCGCCGGTATCCCCGTTGAAATCGGGAAAGGTGATCCAGGCGTGCAGATATTGCCAGAAATAGATCATGGTCACGGCTGCGACGGCCAGCACGGTGGCACCGGCGCGCTGCTGCGGCTGTGTCGGCTTCCAGCCGAAAATCCAGCCGCGCTCCTTGACCACGCGCGGCGTCGCCAGCAGCGGCGCGGACGGGTTGCCGCTGAATGCGCGCCAGCGCGTCTCTATTTCCTGCCACAACTCGTCGGCGGGTACGGTCAGCAGGTCGTGGTGGACGGCGACCTGCACCATCTCGTCCCTGGAAACGAAGTGGTAGCGCCATCCGGGACCCTGCCCCCATCTCGATTTGACCGGATTGCTGGCGTCGAAAAATTCCCGCGACACAAGCGCGGCCGTCACGTCGCGGAAGATATGACCCTTTGCCCCCCTGATGTCGATCAGTTCGAGACGGTGAATCTCGCTCCACGGAATTCGGAGTTCCTTGTTCTTTGCGATACGAAACAGGATGCCGGCGGGAGACAGTTCGAGCATCGGCTTTCCCGGGCTGTTGCGACGATGAAAGGCGAAGCCGATGTAGGCGAGGCTGGCAAAGATCAAGAATACTGCGATCACCCTCGCCCCGTTGTCGTCGCTGCTGTTGCCGCCGCGCGCGAGAAACAGGACCAGGATGGCAAGCGCCATGAAACCCAACGCCCAGGGGATCTTCTTGAACAGATATTTTTCGATGCCGAAGGCCCGCGTCGCGGTGACGTCGACCTCTTTGCTGTTCGCGCTGGTGTCGCTCATGGGATCGCGATCAAGGCTGTTCGTGCCAGATAGTACTGCACCGGGCGACACGCCGCATCAATGAAGTGTGTCACAGACCGTAGCGCTCGACCGCTCGGGGCGAGATTCCCGGAGCGAAAAAGATCGGTGACGGCTGGTTTGTGCTACTGGCTAAGCTTCATCGAAGGTTCCTGCACAAGGCCGCTTCATGCCCACCGATAGCCAGTACATTCTCGAACGCATCAGGCAAGGCTGCGTGACGCTTGCCGAGGACGAGTTCGTCATCGACAGGCTGGTGAAGTATGTCGGCAATGGCAGGATCCGCTGGCACGTCGAATTCCGTGGGCACCGCATCGAGCTGACGACCGGCCAGATCAAGAAGCAGCCGACCTTCCGCAGGAAAATCCTCGAACAGGCCGGCGTGCTGCCGCCGCAGCGGGCCGGGGCCGAGTACAGGCGATGGGCACTCGATCTCAGGCGGAATGCCGTCGAGCTTCCCTGGCGCGACAGGCCTGTCGATGCCGGTTTCGCCATCGACAGGCTCACCAGTCACGGCGACGGGCGCTGGACGGTTGAATACCAGGGCAAGGCGATCAAGTTCACGACCACCAAACTGCGCCGGCAACTCAGTTTCCGCAAACGCATGCTGGCCAAGGCCAAGGTGCTGCCGCCCGAATTGGCCCCGGCTGCCTATCGCAAATGGATGGACTGGCTCATTCAAAACGCCACTGAGGCTTCACCGCAGGCCGGCGACGCCGTGATGACGGAGAAAAGCTGGCTCGACGACCTGCCGGAACTGGCCGGCTGGCAAGATCAAGCGCCGCCCGAAGAGGACGACTAGGCGGGCGGCAGCGCCTCCAGTCAAGATTTATCCGCATTTTAACTAATGTAGGCAATCCTCACAGAGAGCGTTCTTCCGGCTGACGAGCAGAGTGGAATGACTGACCTTTTGGATGAGGATGAACTTCCCAGCCCGCCCAAACGCGGGCGCGCGATAGCTTTGGCGACATTCCAGATCGTCCCGCCGATGGTTTCCGTGGGATGCGCCATCATGGCGGGCTATTTCACCTATGTGACCTCGCACAACAAGCCGCCCGCGGACATGGCGGCGCTGGCCGTGTCGATCATGAAATCGGGCGATGCTTCTCCGGAACTGCGCGATTGGGCAGCAGACGTCCTGGGAATACAGACCGATATCGGAATGCCGGCGAAGTCAGTCCAGCAATAGCTCCTGCGGCAAGCATTTGGTCGCCGCCAAAGCCAGCGGCCGGCGCCGCTCATTTAGAGATTGCCTGAGTAGGCGCCGGCCAGGCGGGCATTGGGGTACCCGCCGACGCTACATTAGCATTCACGCATAGATGAGATATGGCGCGAACGCGGAAGGCCCGGCGCGTCCTGCCGTTAGCCGTGGGCTCAAAACCCTCTGATATCGATTTCACCCCGGCCAGTCCCCTTGCGGACGTACCCAAGTTGCGCCATGACTGTCTTGGGGGGATTTTCAAATGAAAATAAGTATTCTTGCCGCCTTGGCGGCGGCGCTTGCTGTTTCCGGTTGCGCATCGGTCGCGCGCGGAACTACAGAAAAAGTCTCGTTGAATTCAGAGCCGCCCGATGCCGCTATCCGTACATCCCTCGGGCATTCCTGCCCAGCATCGCCATGCACAGTCGAAGTAAGCCGGAAAGAAGGCTTTACCGCCTTTGCCGAGAAGGAAGGCTACAAGCCAGGCAGCCTCTACATCGGCACCAAGATGAGCGGCAATGGTGCCGCGGGGCTTGCCGGAAACATTCTCGTCGGCGGCATTATCGGCGTCGGCGTCGATGCGGTAACCGGCGCCACGCTCGATCATTTTCCGAACCCGGCGCTCATAGCGCTGGTTCCTATCGACGCGCCCGGCGAGAGCACTAAGGCAGTGGTGCCGCCTCCTGCCCCGCCGGCGAAGAACAACAGCGCGCATACCGGCGTCTGAGCGAACGGCGGAGATCTACTCGCAGCCCGCTATGCCTTGATCTCGAGCAAATCCTCGAGGCCGTGTAGACATTGCCGGTGCGCATGCAGGGCGAAGTACCGTCATGGCCGGGCGTGAGTGCGATCAGTACCAACGAGTATTTCAGATCCGCCGGGGCCAGCGCGGCCAAGAATCTTATATGCGAAGAAGCTGATATATACTGGCCGCTAACAGAGGGTAGACAAGCGAAGATTCCAATTGCATGTTGGCACTGGGACGGGGCTCGACCGGCAAGCGCAAAGGATGCTTGGCGGTGGTTGGCACAAGCTGAACCGTACAGCCGCAATTGCCGCGGTTGTGAGACAGGGAGTCCCAAGGATGCCTAATCCAAGCCAAACCAGCGATCAATGGTGGGTCAACGACCAGACGCCGGATAACCCATACGGCAAAAGCGAAGACTACGAGTCCTACCTAAACTACCTTGGAGCGCTGGACCGGTCGCTGACACCGGCGATCGCGGCGGGAACGCTGAGGATCAATGTCACTGAGCTCAACAACCATCCCGAGTACAAGGCCGCCGCGATCGGCGCCTTGCAGATGTGGGCCCTTGTCACGCCTTTGAAGTTCGAAATTGTCGACGATGCGCCATACAACAGCGCAACCGACTGGATGCAGGTTGTCAGCCCCGAACTGGGCGAGGAGGACGACGGCAGCGCCTATTCCAGCGACCGCTATGTCAGCATCGGCCAGCGTTTCCATGACACCGAACCCAACAAGACCGATATTGGCGGCTATGTCTTCGATTCCTTCATCCATGAATTCGGTCACGAGTTCGGCCTGAACCATCCCGGCCTCTACAATTACAGCGGTCCCGGTGGCGTCCAGATCAATTATCTCAACAATGCGACCTGGACCTACGACCGCCAGCAATACAGCGTCATGTCCTATTTCGATGGGATCGACGTCGGCGAAACCAGCCGCTGGTCGGCTTCAACGCCGATGATGGCCGACATAGAAGCCGTCATCCGCCGCTTTTTCGCGACCGTCGACGAGAATGGGGTGTTCACCTATCAGCATATCGACCTCAACACGGGCGACAATGTCTACGGCTTCGGCAGTACCATTGATGGCTACCGGCTCAGCGCCTCGGGCATGCAGCACGATATCGGTTTTGTCATCCACGACACCGGCGGAACCGACACGGTCGACTTCTCGGGCTCGACGGCGGGCACGATCCTGGACCTGCGCGCCGGTCAGTTCTCCAGCGTCAACGGCCACAGCAACAATGTGTCGATCTTTGCCGGGCACAACGCCGACACAACCGACTATTACATCGAGAACGGCATCGGCAGCAGCTACAACGATATACTGATCGGCAATGGCGGAGCCAACGTGCTGGATGGCCGTGGCGGCGCCGACCGCATGGCCGGCGGTGGCGGCGACGATATCTATTTCGTCGATTCCCTCGACGACATCGTGCGCGAGGAAGCCAATGGCGGCAACGACACGGTCGTTCTGCTGTCCCGGAACTTGAATATCCGGAAAATCGCCAACGTCGAACACATTATCTACGCCGACGAGTCGACACTCCAGCCGGGTAATGGCGGCGGCGAACCGGCTCCCATCATCGGCGACAACACGCTGACCAGCATCATCTTCGGCGACAATGGCAACAATACGCTCGACGGCGGCGCCGGCAACGACACGATCTTCGGTCAGGGCGGCGATGATCTCATCATCGGCGGCCGCGACTCGCTCGCCAGCCGCGACATCAACAACACCATCGATGTCGCCGACCTTGAAGACCAGACCGAGAGCGACGATGGCAATGACACGCTCTATGGCGGCCGCGGCAACGATACGATCCTCGGCGGCCAGGGCAACGACATACTCGACGGCGGCGACGGCGACGATACGCTGAGCGGACAGGACGGCATCGACATTTTCCGGGGCGGCGCCGGCGTCGACACGGTCGACTACAGCAAGGAAAGCCCCTTCCAGTTGATCGTCAACCTCGAGACCAACGTGGCCAGCGGCGGAACCGCCTCGGGCGACACCTTCTACAGCATCGAGAACCTGATCGGGTCCGATGACCGCATCGACCGTTTCATCGGCACATCGGCGGCAAACCATTTCTGGGGCCGGGGCGGCGGCGACTACTTCAATGGTGGCGGCGGCAACGACATACTGGATGGCGGCAATGACGGCGACATCATTTACGGTGAGGCCGGCAACGACACCATCATCGGCGGCGCCGGCCAGGACTATCTGGATGGCGGCGCCGGCATCGATACGGTCGTCTACGAAGGCAGCTCCGCCGGCGTGACGATCGACCTCGCCAACGGCACGGCCAATGGCGGCGACGGCGATGGCCCGGTGCAGATCGTCGGGCGCGGCACCGTTATCCGGCACGACATCCTCGTGGGCTTCGAAAACGCCGTCGGTTCCTTCTTCGACGACCATCTCATCGGCAACGCCCAGGCCAACAAACTTTCCGGCGGCGCCGGCAACGACACGCTGACTGGCGGCGGCGGCGCCGACATATTGAACGGCGGTGCCGGCAGCGACACGGCGGACTATGCCGACGCGACCAGCGGGCAAAACCTCAAACTGGGTGGCGGCAAATCCGGCGGCGACACCTATATCTCGATCGAGAATCTGGCCGGTTCGGGCTTCAACGATCGCCTGACGGGCGACAATGCGGCCAATGTGCTGACCGGCCAGGGCGGCGCCGACAAGATCGACGGCGGCGGCGGCGATGACACCCTGCTTGGCGATTTCGCCTATCAGGGCGATGCTCCGCCACGCCCGGGCATGGGCACCGGCTACGCCACGCTCGGACCCGATGCGACGAACAATTCGACCTCTACCGCCTTCGATATCTCGAACAACTTCTCGCTGGCCGCCGATCCCGATATCTTCGATTCGACGACCACGCTTCACACCACCGTCAACGCCACCGGAAACGGTCTCGGCGGATATTACAGCGTCAACCTGGCGGCCGGCACGATCATCACCATCGACATCGATGGCATTGCTGATCCCAACGTCCATGACAGCTGGGTCAGGCTGCTCGACAGCGATGGCAATATCGTTGCCCAGAACGACGATGGCGGCAACGACCCCGGCTCCACAAACGGCCGGGATTCGAGCACGAGCTTCATCATCCAGGAAACCGGAACCTATTATATTCTGGAAGGCCAATGGTCGGCCTCGGCTCCGGGCGATGGCTGGGTGGAAGCCGTGCCGGACGGCTCGACATACAAGCTGAACGTCTCGGTCGAATTCCCGCCGGCGCCGGCTCAGCCGGGCGTTGCGGGCGCCGATACGCTCAACGGCGGCGGCGGTAACGACCTGCTGGACGGCGGGCTGGCCGCCGACACGCTGACCGGCGGCGCCGGCGACGACTATTTCCGCTTCTCGACAGAACTCGGGAACGGCAATATCGACTGGATCAAGGACTTCAAGGTCGCCGACGATACGATCCTGCTGGACAACCTCATCTTTGCCAGCGTTGGCGGCGACGGCGCTCTCAGCCTGGGCTCATTCTACAAGAGCGCATCGGGTGCTGCTCATGATGCCGACGACCGCATCATCTACGACACCGACAATGGAATATTGTCTTACGACGCCGATGGTTCCGGACAGGGAGCAGCCGTTCAGTTTGCACACCTGAACACAAATCTGGATCTTTCGGCTGCAGACTTCATTGTCATCTAACGCGCTAACGGGAGGGGAGCATTCAGGCTCCCCTCCCGAAACACGCCGCGTTGCAGAGGTAACGCAGCGAAAAGGGAGAGTACGATGGCAGACCGCCGCACAGTGTTAATGGCCGCCGGAGTTGCGGCTGTCGCCGCGGCCACCGGGGCAGCGGCTACGCAATCAATAGATATTCGCGGCGCAGTCACCTTCGTGGGCGGCAAGGCCATCCCGGAAGGTCATCTCGAGATCTATCTCGAGGACCCCGCCATTCAGGACAGCGCGCAACGGCGCGCCGCGAAAACCAGCCTCAAAAGCGAGGGCGGCTCCAAGACGATAGAATTTTCCTTGCCCCTGCCTGCGAGCTCCTCTGCTTCACCGACGCTGCAGGTCGTTGCACGCCTGGAGCGTGCCGACGGCTGGCTGGTGGCGCGGGGCAGCGCACAGTTCGAGGCGGGCTTGCCCGTCCATGTCACACTCAAGGCAGTCATGTATTGAGGGGCGAGATGCCATATCCTGATTGCGAGCCTGCATGCAGCTGACGCCATCGCCGCCGCTTACGCTGGTCGGAATCCTGGCGTCCTTTCGACGTGCGTTTTCGGGCATTGTCCTGATGAGCGGGGTCGTCAACGTGCTGACCCTGACCGGCTCGTTCTTCATGTTGCAAGTCTATGACCGGGTCGTTCCGGGCCGCAGCGTGCCGACACTGGTCGGCCTGGCGGTGCTTGCGGGAACATTGTTCGTGTTTCAGGGCGTTCTGGAGCTGATCCGCTCGCGCCTCATGGTGCGGCTGGGACAGGGGTTGGACGCAAAGCTGAGCCCGTCGGTCTATTCGGCGCTGATGCGCCTGCCGCTGCGCGCCAAGCCTTCCGGCGACGGACTGCAGCCCTTGCGGGATCTGGATCAGGTACGCTCCTTTATCGGCAGTGCCGGCCCGACCGCATTGTTCGACCTGCCATGGATGCCGCTCTATATCGGCATCTGTTTCATTTTTCATTTCTGGATCGGCGTTACCGCGCTTGCCGGCGCCGTTGTCCTGTTTGCACTGACGCTGCTGGCCGAACTCCGCACTCGCGGCCCCACAAGGATCGCCGGACAGCACGCAGCCGTCCGCAGCACGTTGGCCGAGGCGACACGGCGCAATGCCGAAGCCATGCAGGCCATGGGTTTTGGCGGGCGCATCGCCGAGCGATGGTCTGCCGTCAATGCCGAGTACCTCAACGCCCATGCGGCAGCCAGCGATGTCGCGGGAACGCTTGGCACGATTTCCAAGATCCTGCGATTGATGCTGCAATCGGCAATGCTGGCGATCGGCGCTTATCTGGTCATCCAGCAGGAGGCGACCGGCGGCATCATGATCGCAAGCTCGATCATGATGGGCCGGGCTCTGGCTCCGATCGAACTGGCGATAGCGCATTGGAAGGGTTTCATTGCGGCGCGGCAAAGCTGGGCACGCTTGAAGCAGCTTCTGTCTTCGCTGCCGGACGAAGCAGCCGGCGTAACCCTGCCCGCGCCTGTCGGCGCGTTGGCGGTCGAGAATGTCAGTGTGGCGCCGCCGGGTGAACGGACGCCGGTGGTGTGGGATGCAAGTTTCTCACTGGCAAAGGGGGCGGGCCTGGGGATCATCGGCCCGAGCGCTTCCGGTAAATCGTCGCTGGTGCGTACGCTTGCGGGTGTCTGGCTGCCGGCGCGCGGCGCCGTGCGGCTGGACGGCGCGACGCTTGACCAGTGGCCGGCCGAAGAGCTGGGCAAACATATCGGCTATCTGCCGCAGGATGTGCAGTTGTTCGACGGAACGATTGCGCAAAACATCGCCCGCTTCGACCCGGATGCGTCATCCGACATGGTGCTTGCGGCGGCCAAGGCCGCCGGCGTGCATGATCTCGTCGTGCATCTGGCCGACGGCTACGACACAAGGGTCGGCGAAGCTGGCGCCTCACTGTCGGCGGGACAACGGCAGCGCGTCGCGCTGGCGCGCTCGCTCTATGGCGATCCGTTCCTGGTTATCCTGGACGAGCCCAATTCCAATCTCGATTCAGAGGGTGAAGTGGCCTTGTCCGCCGCCATCCAGGGCATCAGGGACCGCGGCGGCATCGTCATCGTCGTCGCGCACCGATCCACCGTGCTGGCCAATGTCGATACGGTGCTGGTGATGGCCAATGGCCATGTGCAGGCCTTCGGCCCGAAAGATGAGGTGCTCAACAAGGTCTTCCGCTCGGCAGCACCGCTCAAGGTCGTTGCCGCCACGGAGCGAGGCGTTCCGGCATGAGCGAGGACAGAAGCGCTTTGCACCACAGGCAGGTCCGCCGCTATCTCGTGGCCGGGGTTGCCACCTGTGTGCTGCTTGTCGGCGGTGTAGGCGGCCTGGCTGCAGTGACCAAAATGTCGGGTGCGGTGATCGCGTCCGGCCGGCTGGTGGTCGATTCCAATGTAAAGAAGGTTCAGCATCCGACCGGCGGCGTGGTCGGCGAGATCAGGGTGCGTGAAGGCGACCGGGTCAAGGCGGGCGATATTCTGGTGCGCCTGGACGAGACGACGACGCGCGCCAATTTGGCAATCGTCTCAAAAGGCCTGGATGAGTTTTATGCACGCTTGGCGCGCCTGGAGGCGGAGCGCGACGGCAAGGACACGATCAGCTTTCCGGAGGTTTTGACATCGCGGCGCGACGAAGCCGGTGTCGCGGCTTCGATGGCCGGAGAACAATCGCTGTTCGATTTCCGGCACCAGGCGCGGTCTGGCCAGCGATCGCAATTGCGCGAACGGGTCGCCCAGTCGGCGCAGGAGACTGCCGGCCTGACCGAGCAGCGGCAGGCGAAACGCCGCGAGATCGAGCTGATCCAGATCGAGCTGGAAGGCGTCCGGTCGCTGTGGCGTCGCAAGCTGATAGGGATCGAGCGGATGACGGCGCTGGAACGGGACGCGGTGCGGCTCGAGGGCGAGCATGGGCAGTTGACCGCGGGAATAGCCCAGGTGAAAGGCAAGGCGGCCGAGATCGAACTGCAGATCATCCAGATCGACCAGGATCTTCGCAGCGAGGTCGCGACCGATATACGCGAAACGCAAGGAAAGATCTCCGAGTTCGTCGAACGCAAGGTCGCAGCCGAGGACCAGTTGAAGCGCATCGACCTGCGCAGCCCGCAGGATGGCGTGGTGCTGCAGTTGGCCGTGCATACGATCGGTGGGGTGATCACACCCGGCGAACAGGTGATGCAGATCGTACCGGTAACGGACGACCTGACCGTCGAAGCGCATATTGCACCGCAGGATATCGACCAGGTGACGATGGGCCAGAATGCGATTTTGCGCCTGTCGGCCTTCAATCGGCAAACCACGCCGGAACTGACCGGGACGCTGTCGCGGATCTCGGCGGATCTCACCACCGAAGAGCGCACCGGAGCAGCCTATTATGTTGCGCGGGTGACGCTGCCGAAAACCGAGGTCGCCAAGCTGCGCGGCCTGGCGCTGGCGCCGGGCATGCCGGCCGAAGTGTTCTTCCCGACGGGTGACCGGACGATGCTGTCCTATCTGGTGAAGCCGCTGTCGGATCAGATCCAGAAAGCCTTCCGGGAAGAATGAAGCCTCACCTTTGAGAGCTGAAGCTTCGGGACCGGCTCGAGCAATTCCAGGAAAAGTGTGAAACGGTTTTCCGTCCGGAATTGCGCAAAAACAAAGAGATAGAGCGTTTCGCCATTTCCGTGAAACGGTGAAACGCTCTAGATCTCGACCCCGAGGGGTAGCCCCTACTCCGCCGCCTCGTAGCCGGCGATGCCCTTGATCTCGAGGAAATCCTCCAGCCCGTATTCGGCGTATTCGCGGCCGTTGCCGGATTGCTTGTAGCCGCCGAAAGGCAGGCCGGCGTCCCACTGGGGATAGTTGATGTAGACGTTGCCGGTGCGCATGCGGGCGGCGACTTCGCGGGCCTTCTGGATGTCCTTGGCCTGGATGTAGGAAGCCAGCCCATAGACGGTGTCGTTGGCGGTGCCGATCGCCTCTTCGACGGTGTCATAGGGCATGATCGCCAGCACCGGGCCGAAGATTTCCTCCCTGGCAATGCGCATGTCCGGCGTCACGTCGGCGAACACGGTCGGTCGGACATAGTAGCCGCGGTTGAGTTCGGCCGGACGCCCCGGTCCGCCCGCCACCAGCGTCGCGCCTTCATCGATACCGGCCTGGATCAGGTCCTGGATCTTGTCGAACTGGATCTGGCTGACCACCGGGCCGAGCTTGGTGCCGGCCGCATCGGCCGGGCCGACGGTCAACTTTTCCGCCGCCGTCTTGGCATAGCCGGTGGCCTCGTCGTGGCGGTCGCGCGGCACGAACATGCGGGTCGGCGCATTGCAGGACTGGCCTGAGTTGCTGAAGCAGCCGGCGACGCCCTTGCTGACGGCCTTTTCCAGGTCGACATCGGGGAACAGGATGTTGGCCGACTTGCCGCCGAGCTCCTGATGCACGCGCTTGACCGTATCGGCGGCCGCCTTGGCGACCAGAATGCCGGCGCGGGTCGAACCGGTGAACGACATCATGTCGATATCGGGATGGCTGGACAGCGCCTGGCCGACGCCCGGGCCATCGCCGTTGACGAGGTTGAAGACGCCCTTCGGCACGCCGGCCTCGTCGATGATCTCGGCAAAGATGATGGCGTCGAGCGGCGCGATCTCGGATGGCTTCAGCACCATGGTGCAGCCGGCCGCGAGCGCGGGACCGACCTTGCAGGTGATCTGGTTCAGCGGCCAGTTCCATGGAGTGATCAAGCCGACGACGCCGATCGGCTCCTTGACGATCAGGGACGAGCCCTTGACGTGGCGGAATTCGAACGACTTCAGCACGTCGGCGATCTTCTGCAGATGTGCGAGGCCGATGCCGACCTGGCTGTCGAGCGCCATCTGGCGCGGCGCGCCCATCTCGCGCGACACGGCCAGCGCCAGATCGGCGCTGCGCTTCTTGTAGACCGCGATGACGCGGTTGAGGATGTCGAGGCGTTCCTCGGCCGAGGTGAAGCCGAATGTGTCGAAGGCGCGCTTGGCTGCGGCAACCGCCTTGTCGACATCGGCCTTGGAACCGAGCGAAATCTGCGCGAAGGCGTCTTCGTTGGAGGGGTCGATGACGTCGAACGCGTTGGGCACAACCGGATCGACCCAGGCGCCATCGATATAGAACTGCAGATTGTGAGACATGGGTTTCTCCTCGGGGGATTTTTGATCTGATTGGGGGGCGATCGCCGGATCGTCGTATCGCGTCAGAGATAACGATGCGGCAAGAGCGATGTCAAACGCAAGGGCTGGCCATTGAGCCAGATGGCTAGAGAAGCGCGTGCCCCGCCGCGACCAGAAGCCCCCTTGCCGCGGCTTCATCCTTGGCTTTGACAAGCAGATGGTCGCCATCGAAGGTGCACACCAGAAAAATACCGAGTTCGTTTTCCGACAATGGCTTTATTACCGACAGCACAATGCCTGTTTCGTCGAAGGCAAAGGGACCCTGGAATTTCAGGGCGACCCAGTCCCTGTCGTGCTTCACCCCGTCCGGAACCCGATCCTGCAGGCAGACGATCGAAAGCTCGTCTTCGGTCCTGGTGATGCTGACGAAGCCCGGTCCGTCGGCCCAGCCGGGAATACGATCGGCGGCCTCAAGGCGCGAAACCGCATACCGCCCCGAGAGCGGCTTCAATCGGACCCTGACTGCCATCCGATCCTCCTGCTTGTTGGCGATCATGCCAGCTTCTTGCTCATATAGACCGTCATGCCGTTCATGAACGGTTCTTCGCGGTCGATCACATAGCCATGCTTCTTGTAGAGCGACACATTGGCCTCGAAGGCGCCATTGGTCAGCAGGCGCAGTTCGAAGCGGCCGGCTTCACGCGCCTTCTGCTCGGCCAACTCCAGCAACAGCCGGCCGATCCCCCTGCCCTGCGCCTGCGGTGCGACGCAAACATTCTCGATCCAGAGGTGATCATCCTCCAGCATGGTCTCGATCATGCCGACGATGCGGCCGCCTTCGACAGCGAGATCGAACGGATGCTCGGCAACCGCCTTGTCATAATCGGTGCGCATCGGCAGCGGCTCGCGGCCGATCACAGGCACCCATTTGGCATAGGCCGCCCGCACGATGTCCTTGATGGCGGCGGCGTCTGCCGGCTCGGCCGGCCGAAACCGGATGGAAGAACTGGTCATAGCAAAGCTCCAGACATGAAAACCCCGCCGGCTGATATCGCGGGCGGGGCTGGTAACGAACGAACCGGCTTTATTGTGCCGGTCGTTGTCGTCGCGCCTTGCCGCTCCGCATCGTGCAGAGGCGGCGTCGCTTGGCGATGGCGGGCGAGGAAACGAACATGACGCTACGCTGAAGTGCAAAACGCAGAGCGTCAAGCTGCGCCACCGAGCCAGGTCAGGACGTTTGCATGGCACAGGTGAGATTGAGGACATCGCATTCGTTCGTAAAAATCGATCATTCCAACCTAAACAATTCGTTGGAAAGATCGATCCTGGAATGGCATTCTTCCGGCGTACTCGCCTGGAGAATTGCATTGTCTTCCGCCACCCACATCGCGAACGATATTCCGAACGGAACGATTTCTGCCGATCTCGCGGCGGGCCGCAAGCGGCTCGATTCGGTGTGGAATGGCGTCATCCCCGGTATCGTGCTGGTGGCGATGATCACGGCTGTCGCGTTCTCGGCCCATAATGTCTCCGGCTTCGCGCTGTTCAGCCCGATGATCCTCGCCGTCGTTGCCGGCATGATCTATTCCAACGTGCTTGGAACACCGGCTCACGCCAGGGCCGGCATCGCCTTCTCGCAGAAGCGCCTGCTGCGCTTTGCCATCGTGCTGCTCGGCTTCCAGCTGACGCTCGGCCAGGTCGTCTCGATCGGCGCCAGCGGCGTCGGCATCGTGGCGCTGACGCTTGGCGCCACCTTCGTCTTCACCATCACGCTTGGCCGGCTGCTCGGCGTCGACGCCAAACTGGCACAGCTGATCGCCGCCGGCACCTCGATCTGCGGCGCCTCGGCGATCGTTGCCACCAACATCGTCACCGATGCACGCGACGAGGACGTCACCTATGCCGTCGCCTCGATCACGCTGTTCGGCACCGTCGCCATGCTCGGCTTCCCGCTGCTGGCGCCGGTGCTCGGTCTCGACCAGCATGCATTCGGCCTGTGGGCTGGCGCCTCGATCCATGAGGTGGCGCAGGTCATCGGCGCCGGCTTCCAGAATGGCGCCCAGTCCGGCGAGATCGCCACCGTCGCCAAGCTGACCCGCGT
Source organism: Hyphomicrobiales bacterium (assembly GCA_900472295.1). Classification (GTDB taxonomy): domain Bacteria; phylum Pseudomonadota; class Alphaproteobacteria; order Rhizobiales; family Rhizobiaceae; genus Mesorhizobium. Next base: position 40,542 of record UCIA01000023.1, read on the forward strand.
CGCCATGCTGGCGCCGACGGTGATTGCGCTCGGCCTGATGGCACGCCGCAAGACGAGCGGCGATCGCTCGACTGCACGCCCACCCATGCCGTGGTTCGTTGCCGCTTTCGTCGCCGTCGTGGCGCTGAACAGCCTGGTCACCGTGCCGGCCGAAGTGAAGTCGGCCATGGCGCTCGCCACCACAATGATGCTGACCATGGGGCTCGCCGCCATGGGCCTGCAGGCCAACATTTCGCAGCTGCGCTCGCGCGGCCTGCGGCCACTGGCGCTCGCCTTCTCGGCCTTCCTGTTCATCGGCTGCTTCAGCCTGATGCTGGTGAAGTTCGCGTAGAGCCGCTCAGTCCTCGAACGCGCTTGCCGCGACATAGATCGCGGCCAGCGCCTCGATGCCGGCCTGGTCGTCCTTGTCGAAGCGGCCGGGCGTCGGGCTGTCGAGATCGATCAGGCCGAAGACGCCCTGATCGTCCCTCAGCAGCACGACGAGTTCCGAGCGCGAGGCGGCATCGCAAGCGATGTGGCCTTCAAACTCATGCACATCCTTGACCAGCATCGACATTTCGAGGTCGATCGCGGTGCCGCACACGCCCTTGCCGACGGCGATGCGCACGCAGGCCGGCTTGCCCTGGAACGGTCCAAGCACCAGCTCCTCATCGGAGGCCAGGAAATAGAAGCCGGCCCAATTGAGATCGGGCACCATCTGGAAGATCAGCGCCGATGTGTTGGCGGCATTGGCGACCGAATCGCTCTCACCGTCGAGCAGCGCCTTCAACTGGGTGGCCAGTTCGCGGTAGAAGGTTGGCTTGTCGGTGCTGTCGATGGTCTGAGCCGCAAACATGGTTCGTCTCCGTTGCCGGCGAGCCAGGATGCCCGCTATATCTCCTGTCTGCCACCAATGAGGCTCCCGGGAAATACACAATTGTGAATACCGTCCATGCTGTTGCCAGCCGGAACAACGACCGCATGACACCGGCGGCGCAGGAAGCTCCCCTCACCTTCGCCGTGCTGGTCTTTCCCGGTTTTCCGATGATGGCGTTCAGCTCGGTGATCGAGCCGTTGCGCGCCGCCAATGTGCTGGCCAAACGCGAGTGCTATCGCTGGGTGATCGTCGGCGCCGCCGAAGGCACGGTCGAGGCGTCCAACGGGGTTGTCATACAACCGGGTTTCTCAGCCTCCGGCGCGCCGAAGGTCGACCGCATCGTCGTATGCTCGGGCGGCAATGCCGACCTCGTCGTCGCCGACGATGCGGTTGCCTGGATACGCAGGAGCCTGCGGGCCGGCGCCCATATCGGCGCGGTGGCCGACGCCGCCTTCTTCCTCGCTAGGGCCGGCCTGCTCGACGGTCATGCCTGCACCTTGCATTGGACCAGCCAGGCCGCCTTCACCGAGGCGTTTCCTGATATCGAGCTTAGGCGCGATCTCTATGTCATCGACCGCAAGCGGTTCACCTCGGCCGGCGGCGTCGGCAGCCTCGACATGATGCTGGAGATCATCACCAATGACTATGGCGCCGAGGTCGCGGCGGGCGTCGCCGAATGGTTCGTGCACAGCCCCCTGCGCTCGAGTGTCGACCGCAAGCTGATGCCGCTCAGGCTGCGCACCGGCGTCCAGAACGAGCTGGTGCTGTCGGCCATCGCCATTATGGAGGATGCGGTGGAAGAGCGGCTCGGCATGACGGAACTGGCAGCCCGGCTCGGTGTCTCCTCCGACAAGCTGGAGCGCAATTTCCGCACCGAGCTCAGCATTTCGCCCAATGGCTACTACCGGCGGCTCCGGCTGCGGCGCGCCGCCGACCTCCTGGCGCATTCGACACTGATGGTGCGCGACGTGGCACTGGCCTGCGGCTTTGCGTCGATGTCGAGTTTTGCGAGAGCGTTTCGGGAAGAGCATGGGCATGCGCCGAAGGCGATGCGGCGGCATTAAGTGGCGTAGTGGCGCCTGTTTCCTTCGTCATCCTAGGGCGAAGCGACGCGCAGCGGAGTGCAGACCCTAGGATCCATGCCGCGACCTTGGTCGAAGGGTGCAGCAGCGCAGAATGCTGAGCCGTTGCAACGCCTTAGCCTTACGGCATGGATCCTAGGGTCTGCGCCGCGTCGCTTCGCTCCTTGCTTCGCCCTAGGATGACGAAATCATGGATGCGGCATTGCGCACGACATTTGCGGAATTTCGCACATCGTTTGCCCAGCGCCGAATTATGTTCATGCCTTCAGGAGGCGCACCCAATGAGCATCGTCGTATTCGATCCCGACAGCACCGAAGATGTGGATTTCAAGGACCGCATGCGCCACCCGGTGGCGGCCGACTCCGCCGGCGGCATGTGGCTGTCGGATACCGAGCCGTCCTTCATCGATGCCGACGCTTTGCGCAAAGGCCGGCTGGCGAAACTACGCGCCTGGATGCGCGAGGCGGGCTATGGCGGCATCGTTTTGTTCGACCCTTACAACCAGCGCTACGCCACGGGCTCGCGCAACATGTTCGGCTATTTCCTGCGCAACTCGACGCGCTATTTCTTCATCCCGACCGACGGGCCGATCGTGCTGTTCGAATATCCGCAGAGCTACCATGTCTCGATGGTGCTCGACACGATCGACGAGGCGCGGCCGTCCAAGCTGGTGTGGTCTTCGGTGTCGGGCCGCGACGACGAGACCGCCGGTCCCTTCGCCGACGAGATCACCGAACTCCTGAAGAAGCATGGCGGCGGCTCGATGAAGCTCGGGCTTGATCGCTGCAGCCATCTGCAGGCGCTGGCGCTGGAAAAGCGCGGCTGCGAGGTCAAGGATTGCCAGGGCGAAATTTTGGCGGTGCGCGCGGTCAAGACGCCGGAGGAAGTCAAGTGCCTGCAGGTGTCGATGGCCGGCGCCGAGGCTGCCGTCTACGCTGTGCGAGAGGCGATCAAGCCTGGCGTTTCCGAAAACGAGCTGTTCGCCATCATGTATGGTGAGGTCATCCGCCAGGGCGGCGAGTTCATCGAGACGCGGCTGCTCACCTCGGGACAACGCACCAATCCGTGGTTCAACGAGGCAAGCGGTCGCAAGATCCGGCCGGGCGAGCTTCTGGCACTCGATACCGACACGATCGGCTGCTATGGCTATTATTCCGACTTTTCCCGCACCTTCCGCTGTGGGCCGGGCAAGCCGACCGACTATCAGAAATCGCTCTACCGCATGGCGCACGACCAGGTTCAGCACAACATTTCGATTGTGAAGCCCGGCATGGCGTTTCGCGAGATCGCCGAGAAGGCGTGGAAAATTCCGGACCGTTTTGTCGACCAGCGCTATACCTCTGTCATGCACGGCGTCGGCATGCATGGCGAGACGCCATTCATAGCGCACGCCATGGACTACGAGACCTATGGCCGAGACGGCATTGTCGTGCCCGGCATGGTGGTGAGCGTGGAAAGCTATATCGGCGAGAAAGGCGGCCGCGAGGGCGTCAAGCTGGAGGACGAGATCCTGATCACCGACACCGGCACCGAATTGCTGTCGCGCTTTCCCTATGAGGACGAGTTTCTTGCGGGGCAGGCCTAGATGAAGGCACCGATCTCGATCAAACGCGGCACGGTCGCCGCGGTGTTCATCGACCTCCAGGAAGAGCATCGGCAGGACAAGCGCTATCTCGTCGAAGGCTATGGCGAGGTGCTGGCCAATGTCCAGCGCCTGCAGGCGGCGGCGCGGCGCAACTTCGTGCCGCTCTACCACTGGGCCTATATCGTCGATACCGCCAAGGCGCGGCCGTTCCATCCGCTCGATGCCGACGGCAAGTCGGCCTTTTCCGACAAGAGCGATCCGCTGACGGAAATCTGCCACGAGGTGGCGCCGGCCAATGGCGAGGCGTTGCTGATCAAGGCGGAGGCCAGCGCCTTCCGTTCGGGGCCGGCAGCGCGCGACCTCAAATCCGGCGGTATCGAGTGGCTGATCGTCGCCGGGGTGTGGACAGAGGCCTGCATCGACGCCACGGTGAAGGACGCTGTGGCAGCAGGCTTTCGCGTGCTGCTGGTCAAGGATGCCTGCGGCAGCGGCAGTGCCGCCATGCATCAGACCGCCATCCTCAACCTTGCCAACCGCCTCTATGGCGGCGCCGTCACCAACACCATCGACGCCTGCCGGCTGATGGCGGGCGACACCGTCGATGCATGGCAGGTCGAAGGCTCGGTGCCGCTGCGCTTCACCTTTGAAGATGCCGGCCAGCTCTACGGCGAACTCTGACCTGGACAACAGACAATGGGCACGGTCCACAAGCTCAACACAGCCAGGCGGGGAAAATACGCCACCCTGCTCGACCCGGCGCTGTGGGATTACATCGACCAGGTCAACGACTGGTTCCCGCCTGAAATCGCTGAGCTGCCGATCGCCGAGCAGAGGTCGGTCTATGACGCCATGTGCCGCGCCTTCCACCAGGGTTATCCCCCCGGGGTCTCGGCGAGCGACGGCATCATTGCCGCCGATGCAGGGCACGCCATCCCCATCCGCTACTACCGCATGGCGGGCAAGCCGGTGCGCGCCATCATCATCTATTATCATGGCGGCGGCTTCGTCCTGGGCGGACTCGACAGCCATGACGACATCTGCGCCGAAATCTGTGCCGGCACCGGCTTCGACGTCGTCTCCGCCGACTACCGGCTGGCGCCCGAACATCGCCATCCCGCCGCCTTCGCCGATGCGCTGGCCGCCTTCGAATGGGTGGCGCAGACAACCGACCTGCCGATCGTGCTCGCCGGCGAAAGTGCCGGCGGTAACCTTGCCGCAGCGGTTGCGCACGCATCGCGCCGCCATCCGCGCCGCGCGGTCGGCCAGGTGCTGATCTATCCCGGCCTCGGCGGCGATGAGAGCGCCGGCTCCTATGTCGAACATGCGCAGGCGCCGCTGCTGACGCTGCGCGACATCGCGACCTACCGCAATATCCGCTCCGGCCCGTCGCAAGCGCGTGATGACCCGACATTCTCACCGCTCAAGGACAGCGATTTCTCCGGCCTGCCGCCGACGGTCGTCGTCACCGCCGAATGCGACCCGTTGTCCTCGGACGGCGAGACCTATCGCGACCGCATCCTCGCCGCCGGTGGCCGCGCCTGGTGGTACGAGGAACCGCGGCTGGTGCACAGTTTTTTGCGTGCCCGCAAGAACGTGGCGCGCGCCGGCGAGGCGTTTTTGTGCATCCTCGCCGCCATCGCCGCCGTCGCCGTGCTCGGCAAGAACGACTGGCCCTATTGACGCCGTTTCCTTCGCACCGCCACTGCGGAACCGCGCACAAGAATTGCGGAAAAGCGAACATTTCCCGCTATCGGCCCACTCTATCATCGCCTGCTCAGGCAACGGCACCCCGACGGTCGCGCCGCCCCCAGCGGAGGCGATCGTCGGAGCGCTCAACAGGGAGGGAACGACAATGAAATTCATGCTGACCGACCGTAATTTGCACCCGCAGGCGAAACCCGTTGCCGACGATTTCAGGAAGGGCGGCGTCAATCGGCGCGAATATCTCGCCATCATGGCCGGCTTCGGCGTCAGTGCTGCCGGCGCGCTGGCGCTGGGTGGCCTCAGCGCCTTGCCTGCCCGGGCTGAGGAGCCGAAGCGCGGCGGCACCTTGCGCGTCGCCATGAACGTCAAGGGTTTCAAGGATCCGCGCACTTTCGACGGCGTCGAAATGTCGAATGTCGCGCGCCACTGCAACGAATATCTCGTGCGCTGGAACCGCGACTTCAGCTTCGAGCCGTGGCTGCTCGAAAGCTGGGAAACCAGCGATGACGCAAAAACAATCACGCTTCACGTGCGCAAGGGCATTACTTGGTCGAATGGCGACGCCTTCAACGCCGATGACGTCATCCACAATCTCAGCCGCTGGTGCGATGCGTCCGTGCCCGGCAATTCGGTCGCCGCGCGCATGGGCGCGCTGGTCAATGCCGACACCAAGAAGCCTGTCGATGGCGGCATCGAGAAGGTCGACGACTTCACCGTCAAACTCAATCTGCCGAAGCCTGACATTTCGCTGATCGCAGGCATGGCCGACTACCCCGCACTGATCATGCACCGCTCCTATGAGGGCGGCGACGATCCGATGAAGGCGCTGGCGATTACCACCGGCCCCTGCGAACTCGTCAGCTGGAGTGCCGAGACAAGTGCGGAGGTCAAGCGCAAGGACAAGCCGTGGTGGAAGGGCGACTTCCACCTCGACGGGATCAAATGGGTCGATTACGGCTCCGACCCCAACGCCATGCTGTCGGCCTTCGAATCCGGCGAGATCGACACCAATCATGAAACCGCCTCCGACGCAGTGTCGCAGACCGAGCAGATGGGCCTGCTGAACTCCGAGATCGCCACCGGATCGACCATCGTTGCCCGCTTCAATGTCGGCAACGCGCCCTATGACGACGTCAAGGTGCGCCGCGCCGCCCAGCTTGCCGTCGACAACTCGGCCGTGCTGGCGCTTGGCCTAGGCGGTCGTGGCAAGCCCGCCGACAACCACCATGTCGGCCCGATGCATCCTGAGTTCGCCGATATCGGCCCGGCCAAGCGCGATATGGATCAGGCCAAGAAACTGCTCGCCGAGGCCGGCAAGGCCGACCACGAATTCGAGCTGATCTCCGTCGATGTCGAATGGCAAAAGAGCACCGGCGATGCGATCGCCGCGCAGATGCGCGAGGCCGGCCTGAAGATCAAACGCACCGTGCTGCCGGCCGCCACCTTCTGGAACGACTGGAGCAAATACCCCTTCTCCACCACCGAATGGCTGGGCCGCCCGCTCGGTGTCCAGGTGCTGGCGCTGGCCTACAAATCGGGAGCAGCCTGGAACGAAAGCGCCTATGCGAACAAGGAGTTCGACGACCTTCTCGACAAGGCGCTGGCCACGCCGGACGCGGCCCAGCGCAAGGAGATCATGGCCAAGGTCGAGCAGAATCTGCGCGATTCCGGCATCATCATCCAGCCCTACTGGCGCTCGGTCTACCGCACCTATCGCAAGGGCGTGCAAGGCTGCGAACAGCACCAGTCGCTGGAGCAGCATTTTGAAAAGGTGTGGCTGGAAAGCTGATCCCTCCTGGGACTGTTGGGCCGGTGCAGCTTGTTGAGCTGCACCGGCCCAATGCCATTTGCCATGCGCGTGAATTTCAGCACAGAGTGCGCCTGACCGACTTTCGGCTCAGAGTGAATCACGCATGGACCATTTCGACCTCGGCACCTATCGCCGCCCTATCTCCACATCCTCGGCCGAAACGCAGCGTTGGTTCGATATCGGGCTGAACTGGTGCTACGGCTTCAACCATGAGGAAGGCATAAAATGCTTCGAGAAGGCGCTGGAGACCGATCCTGATTGCGCCTTCGTGCATTGGGGCATCGCCTATGCCGCCGGGCCTTTTTATAATTTGACCTGGAAGGAACACGGCAAGGACGAGGCGAACCGTGCCGCCAAACGCTGCTTCGATCATGTCCAGCTGGCGCGCTCCCATGCGGCCAGCGCCAGCCCAGTCGAGCAACGATTGATCGACGCGCTGGCCGTGCGCTTCCAGCAGCCGCATGGCGTGATGCCATCGGAATTCGAACAATGGGACAACGCCTATGCCGCCGCAATGCGGCAGGTCTATCGCGAGTTTCCCGACGACCATGACGTGATGGCGCTCACCGTCGAGGCGCTGATGATGCGCACAGTGCGGCGGCTGTGGGATTTGAAGACCGGCAGACCGGCGCCCAATTCGGATGTGCTTGAGGCGCTGGATGTCTGCGAGCGCTCGATCCGGCTGTCAAACGAAGCCGGCACGGCGCCGCATCCGGCGATCCTGCATCTGCACATCCATCTGCTGGAAATGTCGACGCAGCCCGAACGCGGCGTGCGCTCGGCGAACCTGCTCGGCACGATGTGTCCCGATGCCGGCCACATGAACCACATGCCCGGACATATCCATGTGCTGTGCGGCGACTACGAGAAGGCAAAGCTCGCCAGCGAAAAGGCGGTGCGCGCCAACGACCTCTACCTCGCCTATGCCGGTGAGACGACCTACTATCTGCTGGGCTGCTGCCACGACCTGCATCTGATGATGTTCACCTGCATGTTCCTTGGCCAGTATCAGCCGGCGCTGTGGGCGGCCGACAAGGTGCGCAGCCTGGTGACGCGTGACGTGGTCGCCATCCAGGATCGGCCGAAGCTCACGCAAACCGTGGAGGGCTATCATGCCATGAAATCGCATGTGCAGGTGCGCTTCGGCCGCTGGCAGGAAATCATCGACGAGCCGATGGTGGCAGAGCCAGAGCTTTATGTGCTGACATCAGCCATGCAGCACTACGCCAAGGGCGTCGCCTATGCCACGCTCAAGCAATTTTCGGCTGCCGAGCGCGAGCGCGAAAATTTCTTCAGGCATGTCGAGAGCATCGCGCCCGAGCGGCGTTTTCTCAGCAACCCGACGCGGGCCTCGCTGGCCGTTGGCGCGGCGCTGCTCGATGGTGAACTTGCCTATCACCAGGGCCGGCATGACGAGGCCTACGCTCATCTGCGCCACGCGGTCGAGCTCGACGACAATTTGTCCTACACCGAGCCCTGGGCCTGGATGCATCCGCCGCGCCACGCGCTGGCGGCGCTGCTGCTCGACCAGGGCCACACTGACGAGGCCGAGCAGGTCTATCGCGACGATCTGGGCCTCAGCGGCAAGGTGCAACGCTGCGCCCAGCATCCCGACAATGTCTGGTCGCTGCACGGGCTGGTCGAGTGTTTGAAGCGACGCGGCGAGAGCGTGGAGATGCCGGGGCTGCAGGCGAAGCTTGTTGCAGCACAGGCCAAGGCGGATGTGGCAATCACGTCGTCATGTCTCTGCCGGACGAGCGTCCAGGTGGGGCCAAGCTGCTGTCACTGATTTCCGGGCGACCCAGTTGCGAGGCGTTGCCGTCAGGAAAATCAGAACCAGCCACAGACAGACCATCGGATTTCGGCCGATGACGGCGAAGCTGTCGCTTGAACCCGCCCTTTTCGGAATTCTCATGGATTGAAAAGTTAAGGCCCCAGAGAACCTCAGACTGGTTTTCCCTCGATGCCAAGGGTGTCCGCCAAAAAAATTTCGAGGGGGTCTTGAACTCATTTGGGACGCCTCCTAACTCGATTTCCGCCGAGGCACAAAGCTCGGCAAAATGGCGGCGCCGCATGGGGCGGCGCCCTTGTACCCATGTTGCTTCAAGGAGAATATGGCTATGAGAACCTTTGATACCCTCTATCGGACCACCGTCGGTTTCGACCGCCTTTTCGACATGCTCGACAGCGGCACGCGCCCGGACTGGCCTCCCTACAACATCGAGAAAGTCGGCGAGAACGATTACCGTATCGCAATGGCCATCGCCGGCTTCAGCCAGAACGAGGTCGAGTTGACCCAGCATGGCCCTGAAATAGTTGTGGTTGGTCAGAAAGCTGATGACCAGAGCGGGCGCCAACTGCTCCACCAGGGCCTGGCCTATCGCAGCTTCAGGCAATCGTTCAGGTTAGCCGACCACATGAAGATCAAGGCAGCCAACTTGGAGAATGGCCTCCTCACGATCGACATTGTCCGTGAGATTCCCGAAGAGCTGAAGCCGCGCCGCATCAGCATCGGCGTGGGTGACACGCCGACGGCTGCCACTCAGATCACGCAAGACACGGACCGAGCGCGTAAAGCCGCGTAATCCTGTCGATCTGTCGCATGAAACTGCGGTCCGCCTCCCGGCCTCGGCTGGGAGGCTCCGATTGCGGAGAAACGGAGATGATCGCTTTACAGCAACGTGCTGCGCGCCTCTATCGCGTGCGCGCAGTTGGCCTGGACCGCGCAAACCATAAAACTCAATGGTTCGTTCGATTTGGAGGATCATATGAACAATCGGATTTTCGATAGCGCCGTGTTCGTCAAACGCGGCAACGATCTTGTCCAGGAAATCGCGTGTCTCGAGGACGCTCTGGAATTCCTCTATGAATGGCCGAAGGACAGGCGCGGCCCCATTCACCAGACCGCGTTGCGCGCCTGCCAGCGAGCTTTCGATAGCGAGTATCCGCTGTCCGCAGCCAGAGACGCGTTTAGCGGTTTCGCGAAGGCAGCCAGAATCCTTGAGGAAGTGTCCATGACAATGCCGTGGATGACGGGAAAAGGTAGTCAAGGCGGAGGAGTGACTGCCTAGAAAGGAGGTCATGATGCTATCGAAACCCTTTGAAAAGCCCGTCCGCGTGTGGGTGGGATTAGGCTTTCCCCGCCAACTCAACACGGTCGCAGACGCCTATCAATTCGCAGCGGAATGGTGTGGCAACAGCCCGGAGCAGAGAGCTGCTATTCGCGCTTGCAAAGCCGCTCTGATTGGCGATGTAGAACCCGAGACTGCACGAGGCATCTTCATAGCGTTCGCTCGCAAAAAGGACATTCTCATGGAGGACGGCATTGAGCCTGCGCCTTCCAGGAAGGCGAGCCCGCACCACGTCTAAAATGCCAAAACGAGGCGGCTGCCATACTGGTGGCCGCCTCGTTAGCTAAGCGGCCAACGAAGCAGGCACCAAACATAACCTGTGCCTTCCGATTTGGCTACGAGATGATCTGCGCAAATTCATCGGTACTCGCGCCTTCCTTGAGGCCTCGCAATTCGAGGTAAATAGCCGCGATCACAACCGAAAAAGACTGCCGCGCCGAGATCGCGAGATGTCGCGAGGCGATCCCTTCGAAGATCCGTGTCCAGAATCTTACGAAAAAATCTCCGCCAGGTCCTCGACGCTGCTACCTTCCTTGATCCGTCGCAGCTCAATGTAGGTGGCCGTGATAGCAACCGATGTCACCGTCCAAATGATCGTCGAGACGACTGCGTTTGGGATTGCGTTGACGATGACGACGGAGACTGAAACAAGCGCGAAGGCCGGAGGAAATATAGCCGCGAAAACCCAGGCGGCCAATCGCAACATGAACGCCAGCACCATGACAATCAAAAACAGGCCAAATATCGACCAGCGATACCCTTTGGTCAGAGCTCGGCTGCGCGACATTGAAGCTCTCACACCGAGCCCCTCCTGAATCGCGACAGGAATGGCAACAGAGATTCCCAGCCCCCAAAAGATAAACGGCGCCATTAATACAGCGAACGCGGCGAGAGCTTCAGAGGGAGTGAGCAATCCAGTGCGAAGCACCGCTAAACTCGCGAAAAAGACGGCGAGATAAAGTGCAAAACCTATCCCCACGATCGGGAGAGAGTGCACCAGTACTGTCTGAATACAGCCACCAACCGATGGGCGAACACCCCTGATGTCGTCCATTGTCGCCCTCGACAAGACCGCCAATCCCAGGAAATTTGCTGCGATGGCCAACAGTCGAGAAGCAAGGTAGGAGCCCACATTGACCACAATCGACCAGGGGCCGCCGCCATACGCACCCATCTGATATGCCAATTTCGGCCAATACCAGACCGCCCACAAGTTAATCAATATCAGCGGCAAGACGAAGAAAAGAGCGCCCACGACGAGCAAGAAGATCAAATTCTGCCCGATGAAGGCGACGGTGTTGCTAATCACCTTTCCCAGTCGCAATTTCTCCGACGGCTCCTGCGTCGCCATGAAATCTACCGCCGTTCGCTCAAGAGAAAATCTCCGCCAGTTCATCGACGCTGGCGCCTTCCTTGACCCGCCGCAACTCGATGTACATGGCGGCAGGCGCGATCGACTGCACCAACCCTATGGCTGTGACGGCCAGCGCATTGAAGAACAAGCCCAGCTTTGTGTCGGCAGAGGACGCGAACCCGTCCGGCACAAGGGACAATGCGATGAAAGCGACGAAGATGAGCAGCCACACAGCCATCAGAGGCCAGAGGCTGCCTTTGGCAAGATCGCGGCTGCGCCCCATGGCGGCGAACACACCCAGTCTCTCCTGGACCAGAACCGGTATCACGACAGACCAGCGGGCCAGCAAGAACAGCCCCGGAACGATGAGGAGCAGAAGACCTATCCAGGAGCCCAGTGCAACCAGCAACGAAATGGCGATTGACGGCAACAGGACCGCGAAAGCTGTCTTGATGCAATCCCGGGACGAAGGCCGTTTGCCCTTCAAATCCTCGATGGTTGCCCGCGTCAATGCCGCCTGCAGAATGGCGCCCAGCATAACATCGCCAACCATGCCGATGACCATGACCGCGATCGGTTGCGGCGAATATTCGGGATCGTCGGACGCGACCAAGCCTGTGGACTTCCAATCCCAGAGCGATAGCGGCAATACATAGATGATCAATGTCAGCCCGACGCAAAGCATCAGATTGCGCCGGATGACGCCGAACGTGTCGCTGAGAATGCTGCCGATGCGGAACTTGTGTGCCAGCGCCATGGAAGCCGTAGGTCCTGCCCGCTTGTGGTGGATGCCCGCCAGAGCGGAAGAAAGCCTGCCGCGTCGTGAATCTTACGAAAAAATCTCCGCCAGTTCGTCGACGCTGGTGCCTTCCCTAACCCGGCGCAGCTCGACATAGCTGACCGCGATGGCCACCGATATCAGCGTCGACACCGCTGTCGAAACAACAGTGCCTCCGATCGAGCTGGCGATCAGACCGGGTGTCGAAAGCTTTCCGGTAAAAGCGAAAGCCAATCCGAGCGCCAAACCGAACACGAACTGCAAGGCCATCGCGGCCACGAACAGGATCAGCAAGAGACCGAATATCGACCAGCGGCTGCCCTTGGTCAGGGCGCGGCTGCGCGATATCGATCCAAACACGCCGAGCCGTTCCTGGATCAGTACGGGGACCGAAACCGATACGCTGAGCAACCACATGGCGCCGGGAATGAGCAAAGCGAGAAAGACGATGGCCGCCCCGTAGACGGGAACGGCCACGCCAGCCAGCGAGGCCGCAATCAAAGCGAGGACCATCGCAAAGAAAACGACGAGTGCCACTCCAAGCGTTCGCAAGATGCTGCGCAAGGCTGTTCGGACACAGTCGCCAAGAGCCGGGCGCTTGCCGTTCAGATCTTCTATCGTCGCCCTCACCAGCGCTGACTGGAACAGCAGTGCCAGCACGAAATAAATCAGGCCAAAAACAACCGCTACCCATGGGGTGTTCAGCATGGGGTCGATGACGTCGTCATCGTATTCGATGCCGTCGATACTCCGGTAGTTCAAGAGATTGAGCACGAAAGCCGGCAGAGCCGAAAACAGTGCCGCCAGGCCAATCAACAGACCCAGATTGCGGCCGATGACCGCAAAACTGTTGCCGAGAACCCTGCCGATGCCGAACTTTTCCCGCCGCTCCAGCGCCAGTGTCGTCACGATGCCCCCTGCCCTGGCTCACGCCCTGGCCCAGAGGGGCCAAGGCCGGGCTGACCCTTTCACGGCTACGAGAAGATCTCAGCCAGTTCGTCGACGCTGGTGCCTTCCCTGACCTGGCGCAGCTCGACATAGCTGACCGCGGCGGCGACCGACAGCAGCATCGACATCACGCTTTGCACCAGCCCCGCCACGATGGCCGCGACGATGCCGTGAAACAGGTAGACAAACACGCCAGCCGCCCCCTGGATGACCATGGCGATGATGATCAGGACCAGGAACAGACCGAAAAGCGACCAGCGGCTGCCCTTGGTCAGGGCGCGGCTGCGCGACATCGAGCCGAACACGCCGAGCCGCTCCTGGATCAGGACCGGCACCGACACCGACCAGCCGAGCCACAGGATGATGCCGGGCACGATCAGGGCGATCATGGCCAGGCCCGACCCCAGGGCCACGAGGAAACCGACCGCCAGGGTCGGCAGAAAAAAGCGAATGGCGATCTGCAGGCTGTCGCCAAAAGTCGGACGCTTTCCGTTCAAATCCTCGATCGTGGCCCGCACAAGCGCCGACTGAAGCAGCAGTGCAAAAATAGAGCTTATGAAAATGGCGCCAAAGGTGACCCAGGAATTGCGAAGCGCGAAGGTGGGATCGGCCGCGGCGCCTGGATCGACCGCCAGGATGGCTTGCATGCGCGATTCGGTCCACAGCTGCATCAGGATCGTCGGTAAGCCTGAAAACAGCAAAGCCAGTCCGACGCAAAGGACGACATTGCGGCCGATGACGGAGAAGCTGTTGTTGAAGACCCTGCCGATCTGGAATTTCTCAGGTCGTGCAAATGTTGCCGAAGTCATGATGCGCCCCCTGTTTCATCGCCGAATATTGTCGGCGACCGCAGCAGTAAATTTGCCAAGATTGGCGACCGGCGTCTAGCCCACTTGCAAATGTTGCGCTGCATTGCCAGTGTCGGCCCGCGAACCGCAGGTTGCATGGGGGCGAAAAGGTGACAGCTGCACAGCCGGACGCTGCGCAAGCCGAATGGCTGGCCAAACTGCACAAGCAGCTGCTGTCTGACGATTCGATCCAGTTCGACCTGCCGGCCTATGTGCCGCCCCGCACACCGGAGTGGCTGAAGCCGCTGGAAGCGTTCCTGAAGTGGCTTGGCCCGTACATGATCTACCTGTTCTGGGGGGCGGTGATCACGGGCGCGGTCATCATCCTGCTGCTGATTTTCCTCGAGGTGAAAGGCGTCGCCTGGCGCCTGCCGTGGCGGCGCAAAAAGAGCGTGACCGAGGCGGAAGCGATATGGCACCCCGACGTCGGTGCGGCGCAAATCCTGTTGTCGGAAGCCGATGCGCTGGCCGCGCAGGGCAATTACGACGAAGCGGTGCATCTTTTGCTGCGCCGCAGCGTCGCCGACATTGCCGGCCGCCTCCCCGACTTCCTGCGCCCGTCGCTGACCGCGCGCGATATCGCCAATGCGGCGTCGCTGCCGGTGCGGGCGCGCGGCGCCTTCACCCAGATCGCACGCATTGTCGAGGCGGCGCTGTTCGCGCGCCGGCCGGTCGGCCCCGAAGGCTGGCAGGAAGCGCGCGGCGCCTATGAGCGGTTCGTCTTCAGGGATGCCTGGGTGTGAGTACCGCGACAGCCGATACCGCCGAGCATGAACCGTTCAGCCGAAAGACGCTGTTCTGGGGCATTTTCGCCAGCCTGCTTGCTGCGGCGGGCTTCTTCCTGTTGTCCACCTATGCCCCTGATTTTCGCCAGCCGAGCGTCGGCGGCGCAACGCCGTTGTCGAAGAGCGGCATCGGCTATGCCGGCCTGGCGGAATGGCTGAAGCTCACCGGCGAAGCGCCCGATATGGGACGGTCCGACAGCGATCTCGAGACCGAACGGCTGCTGATCGTCACCATTTCACCCGACAGCGACCCGGATGCGCTTACCAACATCATCAATCTTCGCAAGGGCCTGGATACGCTGTTCGTGCTGCCCAAATGGGCAACCTTGCCGCTGGCGGGCCACGAAGGCTGGGAGATGAAAATCCTGCGACTGCCGGATGCAGTGGTCAACGACTGGCTCGGCCGCATCGCCAAGGCGAAGCTCGGCGAAGGCGGCACCGCGGCCAGCCAACTCGATATGGCGGGACAGACGGTCAGCGTTCCCGATCAACTGCAATGGGTGGCCGACAAGCATCCCCTCATTGCAGCCGGCGACGGCAAGGCAGTGCTGACCGAGGTGGAGGACGAGCGGTTCTACATCCTGACCGATCCCGACCTGATCAACAATTTCGCGCTCAGGGATTCCGACAAGGCGGCGGCGGCGCTCAAGCTGATCGAGTTCCTGCAGCCGGAAGAAGGTCCGGTGATGTTCGACCTGACGCTGCATGGTGTCGGGCGGAAATACGATCTCGCCAAGCTGCTGGTCGAGCCACCCTTCCTGGCGCTGACGCTGACCATACTGGCGGCGGCCGCCCTTGCGTTCCTGCATGGCCTCGGTCGGTTCGGCCCGCCGCGGGCCGATCAGCGCGCCATCGCCTTCGGCAAACGCGCGCTGGTCGACACCACGGCGATGCTGTTGCGCCGCGCCGGCCGGCTGGAGGAACTGGGCGACCGCTATGGCGCACTGGCGCGGGTGCGCGCCGGCGCACTGCTCGGCGCGCCGCACGGTTTGCAGGGCGAAGCGCTCGACCGCTGGCTCGATTCCCGCGATAAGGTCGAACCCGATGGGTTCACGACCCGCCTGCAAGCGGCGAACGCGGCAAAGACCCTGACACAAATGCATGAGGCAGCCGAAAAGCTGCACGACTGGACGGCAAGGAGGCTCGGTGAACGTCGATGATGTGAAGGCCCTGGCGACACAGATCAGGGAAGAGGTGGCCAAGGCCATTACCGGGCAACACGATACGGTCGATCTGATGCTGACGGCATTGTTCGCTGGCGGGCATATTTTGCTCGAGGGACCACCGGGCACGGCCAAGACCATGACGGCGCGCTGTTTTGCGCAGGCGCTGGGCGTCGCCTATGGCCGCATCCAGTTCACGCCCGACCTGATGCCCGGCGATATCGTCGGCTCCAACATCTACAATTTCCAGACCGGGCAGTTCACGCTGACGCGCGGTCCGATCTTCTGCGACCTGCTGCTCGCCGACGAAATCAACCGAACGCCGCCCAAGACCCAGGCAGCCCTGCTGGAGGCGATGCAGGAGCATGCCGTCACCTTCGACGGCACCACCCACGCGCTCGGCCCGAACTTCATGGTGGTGGCGACGCAGAATCCGATCGAACACCAGGGCGTCTATCCGCTGCCGGAGGCCCAGCTCGACCGCTTCCTGTTCAAGCATCGGGTGAGCTACCCCGGCGCGCAAGAGGAAAAGGCGATCATCATCCACCATGGCGGCGGCACCGCCTCGCACGACATCAAGCAGTACGGCATCAAGGCCCAGGCCGACCGCAAGACGCTGGAAAAGGCGCTGGCGACGGTCGGCGAGGTCACGCTTGTCGACGATGTCGTCGACTATATCGCCAGGCTGGTGCGGGCCACGCGTGAAAGCCCCGATCTTGAAGTCGGCGCGAGCCCTCGCGCGGGCGCCATGCTGGCGAGAGCCGCGCGCGCCCGGGCGGCACTCGATGGACGCGCCTATGTCATTCCCGACGACGTCAAGGCGCTTGCCGTGCCGGCGCTGCGCCACCGGGTGATCCTGTCGCCGGCGGCGCAGATCGACGGCCGCCTCGTCGAACAGATCGTCACCGACCTTGTCGACCAGACGGAAGCGCCCCGTTGATCTATCCAAGCGGCCGGGCAGTGTGGGCAGGTGCGGCGGGTGCAATACCCGCCTTCCTGGTCGCGCTGGCGCTGCCGTCGCTGTGGTATCTCGGCCTGTTGTGGATCTGCGTGGTGCTGGCCTTCCTGGCGGTCGATGCGGCTGCCGGGCGCGGACGCGCTTCGCTGGATGCCAGCATTCAGGCGCCGCAGCAGGTCAGCGTCGGCGGGCAGTTAACCGTCCGTGTCACGGCCAGGCTTGGCGGACGGCCGCGCGCGGTGCAGGCGCGCCTCGGCCATGATGAGCGGCTGGAACCGCTGGGCGGCACCGGCGGCGCATTGGCCGCTGAGGCAGGCAGCGCATCGCTCGACCTCAAATTTCAGGCGCTGCGGCGCGGCATGGCCCGGTTCGACCGCCTGTGGGTGCGCTGGCGCGGGCCGTTCGGGCTGGTCTGGAACCAGGTCGTGCTGCCGATGGACAGCCAAGTCGCGGTGCTGCCCGACGTCAGCAGCGCCCGTGACGAGGCGATCACGCTTCTGCAGCGCCAGGCGTTGCCCGACGGCCATGCGCAACGCCGCGCCGGCCAGGGCCGCGAGTTCGAGGCGCTCAAGGACTACCAGCCAGGCATGGGCCGGCGCATGATCGACTGGAAGCGCAGCGCCCGCCACGGCAGGCTGCTGGCGCGCGAGTTCCGCATCGAGGAGAACAACAACATCGTGCTGGCCATCGATAGCGGCCGGCTGATGTGTGAGCCGGTCGACGGCGTGGCGAAGGTCGACCGCGCGGTGACCGCCGCCTTGCTGTCGGCGTTCATCGCGCTGAAGGGCGGCGACATGGTGAGCCTGTTCTCCTTCGATGCGCGGCCGCGCGTTTCCAGCGGCGCGGTGCGTGGCTCGGCCAGCTTCGCGATGATCCAGAAGCGGGCGGCCGAGATCGACTATTCCACTGAAGAGACCAATTTCACCCTGGCGCTGACGACGCTTGCAGCGCGTCTCGACCGGCGCTCGCTGGTGATCATCTTCACCGATTTCGTCGATCCGATCAGCGCCGAACTGATGCTGCGCACCGTAGGCAGGCTCACCGAACGGCATCTGGTGCTGTTCATGATGATGAAGGATGTCGAGTTGGAGACCCTGGCCGACATGCCGCCCGACACAGGCGAGGATGTGGCGCGCTCGGTCGTCGCCGGCGGGCTGCTGCGCGAAAGGCAGGTCGTCATCGGCAGGCTCAGGCTGCTCGGCGCGCATGTCATCGAGGCCAACCATCAAAAGCTGGGACCAGCGCTGGTCGAGCGCTATCTCGAGCTCAAGCGGGAGGACCTCCTGTGAACGCGCTGGTCGGCAAGGATGCTGTGCGCCAGTCGCTGGCGAGCTTCCGGTCGGAGCGAGAGGCCGACTGGAAGGCGTTCGAGGCGCTGCTCGCCCGTGTCGAGAAACGCGCGCCGCGCACTCTGTCGGAAGAGGAGCTTTTGTCGCTGCCGCTGCTCTACCGTTCGGCGCTGTCCTCGCTTTCGGTTGCGCGGGCGACGTCGCTCGACAATGCGCTGGTCAGCTACCTCGAAGCGCTCTGCCTGCGTGGCTATTTCTATCTCTACGGCGCGCGCCGCGGCTTGCGGCAGCGCATCGGCGATTTCTTCTTACGCGACTGGCCGCACGCCATTCGCGACCTGTGGCGCGAGACTGTGGCGTCGGTCGTCCTGACATTTGTCGGCTTTGGCGCCGGCTACTGGCTGGTGGTGAAAGACAAGGGCTGGTTCGACGCCATCATCCCGCCGAGCCTGGCCGGCGGGCGCAACCCGGACGCGTCGGCCGAAGTGCTGCGCCAGGTGCTCTATGACGGCGCCGACAGCAACTTCCTGTCGGGCTTCGCCGCCTATCTGTTCACCCACAACGTCCAGGTAGCGATCCTGGCCTTCGCGCTCGGCTTTGCCTTCGCGGTGCCGAGCGTGCTGCTGATCCTGATGAATGGCTGCCTGCTCGGCGCGATGTTCCAGATCTACGTCGCCAAGGGGCTCGGCATGGAGCTGGGCGGATGGCTGTCCATCCACGGCACCACCGAAATGTTCGCGATCGCGCTCGCAGGCGCCGCCGGCATGCGCATCGGCACGCGCATCGCCTTTCCCGGCGAACTGACCCGGATGACGGCGGCCGCCAATGCCGGGCGCGTGGCGGCCACCACAATGGTCGGGGTGACGATCATGCTTTTGTTTGCCGGCCTGCTCGAAGGCATCGGCAGGCAGGTGATCACCAGCGACGTGACGCGCTATGCCATCGGCGGCGGCATGCTGACCTTTTGGCTCTGCTATTTCTATTTGTTCAAGGTGGTACGGCATGGCGACCGCTAGGCGCGCTCCCGTCTCGACGATACGACCGCTGATCACGCCGGAAGGCGTCGATCTCCGGATCAAGCTCGCCGATGCCGGCACCCGCGCCGCCGCCTTCCTGCTGGATTTTGTCATCATCATCGTCGCCGCGATCATCATCACGATCACGGCGCTGTTCGGGCTGAGCGGTCTCGATGGCGAAGGAGCCCAGCCACTGTTCATCGTCTGGATCATCCTGATCTTCTTCCTGCGCAACGCCTATTTCATCGTCTTCGAGGCCGGCCGCCGCGCTGCCACGCCCGGCAAGCGGATGCTCGGCATCCGGGTGGCGTCGCGCAGCGGCGCCGGCCTTTCGGTCGACCAGGTCATCGCCCGCAATCTGATGCGCGAAATCGAAATCTTCCTGCCGCTGTCGATCATCCTCGGCCGCAGTGAGATGGGGCTCGCCGACACGTTGACGACGATCTTCGGACTGGTGTGGACGCTGCTGTTTGCGCTCTTTCCGCTGTTCAACCGCGACCGCATGCGGATCGGCGACCTGCTGGCCGGAACCTGGGTGGTAGAGGCGCCGAAGCTGGCGCTGGTCGAAGACCTGTCGCAACGCCAGAACCCTCGCGCCTTCCGCTTCACTCAGGCGCAGCTCGACGCCTATGGCATCGCCGAACTGCACAAGCTGGAAGAGGTGCTGCGCCGCGACGACTATTTCGCGCTGAAAGCCGTGGCCGAGACGATCGGGCGGAAGATCGGCATGATGGTCGATGCCGTCGATTCCAGGGCCTTCCTTACCGCCTATTACGGCGAGCTGCGGGCGCAGCTCGAGCGCAAGCTGCTGCTGGGTAACCGCAAGGCGGATAAGTATCAGCGGTAGAAGCGCGGGAGCCGCCGCTGCGATAAGTGACTCCAACCGTCGGCGCCGCCCTCATTGCCCTGCCGGGCATTTCTCCCCGTATAGTGACGGGGAGAAAGATGCTGCCACCAAGGATTTCGCCAGCTTATCAGAGCGAGCGCCGAGGTTGCGGCCAGCCCCTTCTCCCCGTCACTATACGGGGGAAGATGCGGGCAGGCAGATGAGGGGCAGCGCCGACAGGTGAAATTAAGTCGATGCTGGGCGCCTCTCGCCCTACCCCACCCACTTCTCATAGTCCGACACCAGCAGATGCACCGGCGCGACGTCCTCGTCGATGTTGGAGAAGCGGCCGATCGGCTCGCGGAAGACGTTGTCGGTGAGATCGTCATTGACGGTCGAGACCTCGCCGATCAGCACGTCCTTGCCCTCGGCCCAGAAGGCGTGCCAGACGCCCGGCAGCAGCGTCACGCTCTGGCCCGGGTCGAGCTTCAGGAGCCCGCCCGCCGGCAGCCTGTGGATGGTGCCGTCGACAGGCACCGACACCTCGGCCTTCGGGTCGATGCCGCCGTCGCGATCGTGCATGAACAGTTCCAGCACCAGCTTGCCGCCGCCGCGGTTGATGATGTCCTCGGCCTTGACGTTGTGGCGGTGCATCGGCGACAGCTGGTCCTTGCGCGAGATCATGATTTTTTCGGCATAGAGCATGCCCATGCCCTTCTTCATGTCGGCATAGATGCCGTTGCGGACGGTGAACAGAAACAGGCCGAGTTCGTCGAATTTTTCCTGGCCGTAGTCGGTAATGTCCCAGCCAAGGCGTGAGGTGAAAATGGCCGCGGAATCGACCTTGCGCGCCTTCATCTCTTCCGGCGACCAGTAGGCGAAGGGCGGCATGATGTAGCCGAACGAGCGGATGAAGGCGTCGGCATCGCGGATGATGTCGTTGACGGTGGAGCGTTTCATGGTCGTGATCCCTTCGCGTCGCATTCCCTGGAGTTGCCTAAAGCGCATAGCCGAAGCTCGATCCGCTGTCGACGCAAACTGCATGCTGGCCCCATGACATCCGGGGCGATCAGGGCCATAAGTCCAGCCAGATTTCCCAAGGTGACTTTTCATGCAAGGCATAGACGACCTCGATACACCGGCGATCCTGATCGACGCGGCCCGCGCCGAAGCCAACATCATCAAAGCGCAGGCGCATGCCGACCGCTACGGGCTGAAACTCAGGCCGCACATCAAGACGCACAAGCTGCCTTACTGGGCGAAGAAGCAGGTGGCGGCGGGCGCCGTCGGCATCACCTGCCAGAAGATCGGCGAGGCCGAGGTGATGGCCGATGCCGGGCTCTCCGACATCTTCCTGCCCTACAACATTTTGGGCCGCGCCAAGCTGGAGCGGCTCAAGGCACTGCATGGCCGCGTCACCCTTTCGGTGACGGCCGACAGCCGCGAAACGCTGGAGGGGCTCGCCGCCACCTTCACCGATGCCGGCCACCCCCTGCCCGTTCTGGTCGAATGCGACACCGGCATGGGCCGTTGCGGCGTGCAGAGCGTCGCCGAAGCGCTGGCACTGGCGAAAGTGATCGACCAGGCCAAGGGGCTCACCTTCGGCGGGCTGATGACCTATCCGGCGGCCGGCCGCGCTACTGAGGCCGAAGCATGGTTGAGAGGCGCCAAACAGACGCTTGCGGCCTCGGGGTTCGCCTGTGAGCGCATCTCCAGCGGCGGCACGCCGGATATGTGGCGTTCGGGCGAGGACAGCGTGGTCACCGAATACCGGCCCGGCACCTACATCTATCTCGACCGCTACCAGGTCGCCAAAGGCGTCGGCACGCTCGACGATTGCGCGCTGACGGTGCTGGCCACCGTGGTGAGCCACCCGACGCCAACCCGCGCCATTCTGGACAGCGGCAGCAAGGCGTTGTCCAACGACACGCTCGGATTGCCTGAGTTCGGCGAGCTGCTCGGCATGCCAGGCGCCCTCGTCACCGGCTTGAGCGAAGAGCACGGCACGGTGACGCTTGGCGAGGGCGCCAGCCTTCGCATCGGCGAGCGCGTGCGCGTGGTTCCGGATCATTGCTGCGTGGTGACCAACCTGTTCGACCAGGTGCACCTGATCGACGGCGACAAGGTGCTGGAAACGCTGAAGGTGGTGGCACGGGGACGGATGGGGTGAACGTCAGTTGGCCTGCCGCGCCGCGACCCTGCGCATGGCGATCACCCGGCGACGATAAATCTCCGTGCGCATCGCAATCAGATGCAGGGCGAAGAACAGCACGGTGAAGCCGAGCGCCATCACGAACAGTGGCCTCAGCATCGAACCATCGATGGTCGAGCCGCCCAGGCGGAACACCGAGGCTGGCTGGTGCAGCGTGTTCCACCAGTCGACCGAGAATTTGATGATCGGAATGTTGATGAAGCCGACCAGCGTGATGATGGCTGCGGCCCAGGCGGCACGGCTGGCATCGTCCAGCGCGCGCGTCAGCGCGATGATGCCGAGATACATCAGAAACAGCACGAACACCGAGGTCAGGCGCGCATCCCACACCCACCAGGTGTTCCAGATCGGCTTGCCCCAGATCGATCCGGTGATCAACGCCAGCGCCGTGAAGACGGCGCCGATGGGCGCGGCCGATTTCAGCGCAACATCAGCCAGCGGATGGCGCCAGACCAGCGTGCCGAGTGCTGCGACCGCCATCAGCGTGTAACACATCATGGCGAGCCAGGCGAAAGGCACGTGGATGTACATGATGCGCACGGTGACGCCCTGCTGGTAATCCTCAGGCGCGATGAAGCTCATATAGAGCCCGACCGCGAGCAGGATCGCGGCGATCGTCGCCAGCCACGGCACCAGCCTGTCGGCCAGCCCGACAAAGCGCGTCGGATTGGCAAGGTCGGTCCAGCCGGTGAGGGGTGAAGAGGTGTGGCTCATAAGGTCTAAATAGACCGGCGGAGACTTCAGGGCAATCGAGGGAGTGTCGCAGGGTAAGAAGCGGTCCGCGTAGCGGACGAACAGCCAATTGCTTGGCTTTTCGAGCTTCGAACGCCCTGAGCCATGCGAAGGGCCGGGTGCCGGCCGATCCACCCTGCCGGGTCCCCGCTGCTTCGCAGCGTCCCGGCGTTCGCCGACCTTTCATCGTGCCACCGGCACGATGAATTCGCTTCGCGAACCGGCTGCTCACCCCACAGGGGGAGAAAGGAAGACCCTAAGCCTTACGCCGCTTCGACATTCACCGTGCGGCTGAGGCGGCGGACTTCCTCGTCGTTGAGCAGGCCGCCGGCGCGCAGCAGGCTGGCGAAGCGGCCGTTGCGCAGCGACAATTCGGCGAAGCCACCCATCTCGATCACCCTGCCCTTGTCCATGAACACGACCAGGTCGGCGTCGCGAACGGTGGTCAGGCGGTGGGCGATGATGAAGGTGGTGCGGTTGCGCCGCAACTCGTCGATGGCTTCCTTGACGCGGTCCTCGGTCTCGACGTCGAGCGCGCTGGTCGCCTCGTCGAGCACCAGGATCGGCGCGTCCTTGAGCACGGCGCGGGCAATGGCGATACGCTGACGCTCGCCGCCCGAAAGCTGGCCACCGCGTTCGCCGACGACCGTGTCGTAGCCGGCGCTCTTCGACAGGATGAAATCCTGCGCGGCAGCCGCGTTGGCAGCGGCGTGAACCTCGTCATAGGTCGCCTCGGCACGGCCGACGCGGATGTTGTCCTCGATCGAGCGGTTGAGCAGGCCGGCATCCTGGAACACGGTGGCAATCGAGTGGCGCAGCGACTTGCGGGTCACGCTGCGGGTATCGATGCCGTCGATCAGGATACGGCCCTGCGACGGCGAGAAGACGCGCTGCAACAGATTGATCAGCGTCGTCTTGCCGGCGCCGGTCGGGCCGACGATGGCAACGGTCTGGCCGGCCTGGACCTCGAAGGAGACGTCGTCGACGCCCTGCCCCGAATTGGCAAACTCAAAGCCGACATTCTCGAAGCGGACATGGCCGGTGACGTTGGTGAGGTCACGCAAGCCGTCGGGCTCGGCCGAGTCGGCAGCCGAATCCTCGAGGTGGTAGAAGTCCTCAAGCTTGGCGCGAGCTTCGGAAATCTGGTTGGCAAACGCCGACATCTGGTCGAGGCGCGAGATCAGCAGCGTGGCAAAGCCGGTGAAGGCGATGACGTCGCCGATGCGCAGCTGGCCATGGGTGACCAGATAGGCGCCGATCAAAAGCACAACCATCATCGAAATGGTCGACGACAGGCGGTGCAGCGCATTGGCCAGCGCCCACCAGTCGAGCACCGGGTTCTGCGCGTCGAGCAGGTTCTTGACATAGCGGCGCAGCGTATCGGCCTCATGGCCGAGACGGTTGTAGCTCTGCAGCACGGCGACGTTGCTGACCGAGTCGGTCACATGCGCGAACACCTGGTGATAGTGGCGCTCGACGGCGGCCTGGCCTGCCTTGGTGCGCTTCATCACCAACCGGCCGATGCCGACATAGAGAACGCCCAACGCCATCAGCACCAGCGACATGCGCAGATCCATGCTGATCGCGGTCGGGATCAGCAGCACCAGCGCAACCGCGGTCGACAGATGCTGGCGCATGAATTCAAGCCACAGGCTGAACAGGGTTTCGACAGCGCGCAGCAGCGTGTGCAGCGCGTTGGAGGTGCCGCGCTGGTGGTGCCAGGCGAGCGGCATGGTGATCACGCGCTCGAACGACTGGCACAACACTTCTGAGCGGCGCTTGTGGGCAAAACGGTCGGCGCCGCGCGCCACCAGCACGAAGGCGATGATGTTGAAGGCGCCGAGACCGGCCCACAGAGCCAGCGTCGAAAACACCGAACCCTTTTCGGAGATGGCGCCGATCACCCGGCCAAACATGATCGGCTCGAGGATGGCGATGATGGCAAGCGCGACATTCGCACCACAGATCAACGCAACGCGTTTCCTGTCGGCTGCGAGATAACCCAGCGCTCTCCAGTAGATTTGCAGAAGGGACACTTCAGCTACTCCGCCCAAAACATTATTGTGCACCGCACCATTTCTTGACACGTATCGGTTAACGGGTCGCAAAACAATGCCCGTTTACCCCTTCCGTTCCCATTCTGCGAACAAAACATGACGACGTCGCGAAATCTGCCGTGATCACCTAACGGTTTGAGATAAAAGGTGAAATGGCAGTCTTGCGGCAAAATCATGGCAGCGATCCCGCACTGCCACATTTTTAATCACTCGCTGTCGGCAACGCCAATACATAAGAAGCGGGGCTGCTTTGCGCCAAACGCATGACCAAATAGAAACGCGCGCCTCGAAAGGCGCGCGAATTTTTGTTGAAGTCATTGATTTTATGCAGGTATCTTGACGACCACCTCGGTCTTGTCGCCGGCTTTTGGCTCAAAGCCGGAAGACTTTGTCTTGGTTCCATTGACTTCGAGCGAGATGGATTTGACCTTTTTGTCGCGGATGACGCGAACCTTGACCTCGGCCCCCAGCATCTTGAGCGTTGCCGAATAACCGTCCCAATGGCTGGGCAGTTTGGGCCGGAACGTGATCTGCTTGCCGCGCCGCTCTATGCCCAGAATGCCTTCGACCGCGGCTCGGTAGAGCCATCCGGCAGAGCCCGTATACCAGGTCCAGCCGCCGCGACCGCCCTTGTCGTCGCCGGAATAGATGTCGGCGGCAACGACGTAGGGCTCGACGCGGTAGTGCTCGGCCGACGCATCGTCGAGCGCATGGTTGACCGGGTTCAGCATCGAGAAGCAGCGATAGGCATCGTCGGTGCGGCCCATTTCGGCCAGCGCGATGACGAACCAGGTCGCCGCATGGGTATACTGGCCGCCATTCTCACGCACGCCCGGCGGATAGCTTTTGATGTAGCCGGGGTCCTTTTCCGTGTTCTGAAAGGCCGGGGTGAACAGCTTAACGATCTTGAGCTTGTCGTCGACCAGCCTGTCCGTCGCCTGCTGCATGGCGGTGGTCGAGCGCGCCGGGTCGCCCTCGCCGGAGAGCACGCTCCATGACTGGGCGATGGAGTCGATCTGGCACTCGTCCGAATTGTGCGAACCGAGCGGCGTGCCGTCATCGTAGCTGCCACGCCGGTACCACTGGCCATCCCAGGCAGTGCTTTCCAGCGCCCGCTTCAGCACGTCGGCGTGCTTGACCCAGGCCTGCGCCCGCTTGGCATCGCCCTGCCCTTTGGCGACAGCGGCAAAGTCGCCCAGCGTCTTTAACAGGAACCAGCCGAGCCAGACGCTCTCGCCCTTGCCGCCTTCGCCGACGCGGTTCATGCCGTCGTTCCAGTCGCCGCCGAGGATCAGCGGCAGCCCTGCCGGGCTGCTGCGTTTGACGGCCAGATCGAGCGCACGCGCGCAATGGTCGTAAAGCGATGCGTGCGTCTTGGAGATCTCAGGCGTGAAGAAGGCATCGTGCTCGCCCTCGCCCAGCACCTGCCCGTCGATGAAAGGCAGTTGCTCCTTCAGGATCGCGGCATCGCCGGTCACCTCGATATAGCGGTTGGTGGCGTGCGCCAGCCAGACCACGTCGTCGGAGATCAGGGTGCGCACGCCGGCGTCGGTGCGCGGCAGCCACCAATGCTGGACATCGCCTTCGGGGAATTGCCGGCGCGCCGCGTTGAGGATCTGGTCGCGCGCCAGGTTGGGATCATGCGCCAGCAAGGCCAGCGTATCCTGCAGCTGGTCGCGGAAGCCGAAGGCACCGCTGGCCTGATAGAAGGCCGAGCGGGCGCGGATGCGGCAGGCCAGGCTCTGATAGGGCAGCCAGTGATTGACCATGGCATCGAGCGCCTTGTCGGGCGTCTCGACCTGGATGGTGTCGAGGAAGCCGCGCCAGACACGTTCATTGTCGGCCAGCCGCTGGTCGAAGTCCTTGCCGGAATGGGTCTGGACCAGCGCACTCGCCTCAGCCGGATTGGCGGCATCGCCAAGCAGCCAGACCAGCGTGACGTCGCCGCCGGCGGGGATGTCGATGTCGCTGGCAATTGCCGCGCATTGATCGTCGCCGGCCTCGACGCGGCCGGACAGGCCGGCGCCGGTGGTGACGGCGTGCGGGAACGCGCTGGTGCCATGCCTGCCGATGAACTCGCCGCGATCGGCTGTCACCGAATGCACCGGGCCTGTGGCAGCCAGGAAGGCCACCCGGTCGCCGAAATCGAGACCGTAGGGATTTTGCGCCAGGAGCGCGCCGGTCGCAGTGTCCCTTGACGGGAGGATGGTCGCCGCCGTGTTCGAGCGATGGCTGCCAAGCACCCATTCGGCATAGGCATAGACGCGCAGCCGCGCCGGTGCCGAGCCCGAATTCTGGATGCGCAGGCGCGTGATCTTCACCGGATCGACGGGATCGACGACATGCGTCAGGTCCATCGACAGCGGACCCCGCTTCGAGCGGAAGGTCGAGAAGCCCTGGCCGTGCCAGGTCTCGTAGGTCATCGAGGGGTCGCGGACCACGGCGGCGAGCGGAGAGAACGCCCTGCCGCTGGCCTGATCGTAGATGTAGATGCCCTCGCCCGGCCGGTTGGTGACCGGGTCGTTCGACCATGGCGTCAGCTGGTAGTCACGGCTGTTGCGGCTCCAGGTGAAAGCAGCACCCTCGGCCGAGACATGGAAGCCGAACGAGGCGTTGGAGACGACGTTGATCCATGGCTGTGGCGTGGAACGCCGGCCCGCAAGGCGCGTGACATAGTGGCGGCCATCGCCCTCGAAACCGCCGAAGCCGTTCCAGTGGCTGAGACCGCTGCCATCGGCGACGGTATCCACCGCGCTTGATGCAGCGAAGGACGACGCTGCCGGAACCTGCAAGGCCTGCCCCGCGCCTACCGGCGGCTGCAAGGCATCGCGGGCCTGCAAGGCTGCCGCCTCGGCGCGCTCGATCTGGTCGAAGATGGTGCCGTTGCGGGTATGCAGCACCACACGGGCAACCGCCAGCAGCGTCTTGTAGGTCGCCTCGTCCATCAGGTCGCGGCGCACGGCGAAAATGTGCTGGCGCGGCCCGAGCTCCTTGCCGCGCAGGCGGCTGTTTTCGCACAGCGTTTCCACCGCGCGCTGCAGGTCCTGCACATAGGACGACGCCTGCTCGTTGACGACGACGAAGTCGATCATCATGCCGCGGGCGCGCATATATTCCTGGAAGCGCAGCGCCTGGGCGACGATTTCGAGGTCGGCGACGTCGCCGATGCGGACCAGAAAGATCGGGAAATCGCCCGAAATGCTGGTCGGCCACAGGCTGGACTGCTTGCCCAGCCCCGAAGCGATGGATTCGGCCGGCAGGCGCAGGAACGGATCGGGATAGATCAGATAGCGCGCCAGCTTCTGCACATTGGCAGCGTCGGTCAGGCTGAGACCAAGGTGGCGGGTCTGCACCTGCGAACGCGTCCAGGCGAGCATCGCCTGGCGGGCAAAGCTTTCGGGATGGTCGAGCCTGGCGATGGCCTCGTCCAGCTCGGTGCGGTTGGCGCCGACGGCGGTCCAGAAGGTCAGCGAGATCTTCTTGTTGGCCGGCACGCGGACCTGGCGGCGCAATGAAGCGACCGGATCGAGGGTGAAGCCATGGTGGCCGCCAAGCTTGGCGCCAGGGTCGAAGGCTGCCGCCTCGGCAATGGTGCGGCCACGGCCGATGAAGGCCCGGCGGTCGGTCTCGGCCTCGGCATCGCGCGCCGATCCCGAGGGATCGGTGACGAAATGCACCATGGTAACGTCGGGCTCGCTCTTGTCGCGCTTTCGCCTGGTGGCGAAGATGGCGCCGTTGTTGGCTGCGATCTCGGTCTCGACGAACATTTTTGAAAACGCCGGATGGGCATTGTCGGAGGCTTCGTTGCCGAGCACCAGCTCAGCAAAGGACGTCACCTCGATATGACGGTCGGTGGCGCCGTCATTGTAGAGCGTGACGCGCCGGCCCTCGCCATTGCCTTCCGAGATGACGATGCATTCGACTTCCGAACGCAGCGAGCCGACCGTTTTGACGAAGCTCGCCTTGTCGTCGGAAAACAGCGTCTGCACTCTCTCGCCGGTCGCCTGCTTCGGCTCCGCGGTCGCCGACCACCAGTCGCCGCTGCCGGCATCCCTGAGGAAGATGTAGGAGCCGAGCCGGTCCTCGGTCGGGTCCGGCTGCCAGCGGGTGACGGCGAGTTCGCCCCAGCGGCTGTAGCCGGAGCCGGTCGCCGAGACCATGACGGAGTAGCGGCCGTTGGACATGACGCTGGTGGCGCGCAGCGCCCTCAGCGGATCGAGAACGATGCGGGAATCCGGGCTTTCGACCTCGGTCTCGTCCTTCGA
The DNA here is from genome assembly GCA_900472295.1 of Hyphomicrobiales bacterium. Lineage (GTDB taxonomy): Bacteria > Pseudomonadota > Alphaproteobacteria > Rhizobiales > Rhizobiaceae > Mesorhizobium. The sequence continues at coordinate 69,942 of UCIA01000023.1, forward strand.
GCGCTCGTCGGCCTCGGTCCTGACGGTTGCGGTCGGTATGTCGCGCGGCGCCCTCTCCTGCAGCAGCAGTTCGGCTGACTCGATCACCGGATCGCTGTGGAAGCGGTCGCGCAACCGTCCTTCGAAGATAGCGTCGGCAACGGCGGCGATCGACATGCCGGAGTGGTGAGCCATGTAGTTCAAAACCACGGCGTGGTCGGTGCCTTCGGGCACGCGCTGAGGCGTAAAGTCGACGGCGTCGTAATAGCCGTGCTTACCCAGCGCACCGATCGAGCGCAGCCTGGCCAGGTTCTGGACGGATTCACGCGGCGTGAACTGAGCGGCGAGGATTGTCGCGTAAGGCGCGATGACCGTGTTCTGGCCAAGGCCGCGCTTGAGGCCAAGGCCGGGCACGCCGAAATTGGTGTACTGATAGGTCAGTTCGCGGTCGCGAGCATTGTAGGCCGCTTCCGAAATGCCCCACGGCACGTTCTTCGAACGGGCATACTGGATCTGGCGCTTGATGATCAGCTTGCTGGTCTGGTTGAGGATCGAGCCCTGCGGCTCCTTCATCACCAGCGGCGGCATCAGATACTCGAACATCGAGCCCGACCAGGACATCAGCGCGCCCTGGAAGCCGATCTCGACGATGGGACGGCCGAGCCGGAACCAATGCTCGGTCGGCAGATCGCCCTTGGCGATGGCAAACAGACTGGTCAGCCGCGCTTCGGACGCCAGCAGATCGTAGCAGCTCTCGTCGAGCTGGTGTTCCTCGACCCGGTATCCGATCGACAAAAGCTTACGTTCCTGTCGCATCAGGAAGGAGAAATCCATCTCGAAGGCATAGCGACGGCAGCGCTCGCGCAGCGCCAGCAGCTTGGCGCGCAAGGCTTCGACGGCGTTCTCATCGCTGTGCGAGTCATGCACATGCGCCTCGCAGGTCGCTTCCAGCCGTGCTGCCCAGTCGGCAATGATGTCGCTACGCTGCGAGCCGGCCTCGGTGTGGATGGCGGTGGCGAGTTTGCGGATTTCGCCGGCAAGCACGGCCAGATTGATGGTGCGGATCGACGCCATCTCCGGCTGCGCCTTGATGGTGAGCACAGCGCGCCGCATGCCGTCGAGGCGATCGGCGAGCCGCTGGCGCAGCGGGCGAAGCTGGCGGCGGTCGTCGGGCAGGTCTTCGAGGCTTTCGTCGAGGATGGTCACCGTGTCGAGCACGCCCTCGAAATCGCCCTGCAGATGGACGGACGGCGCTTCGGCCCATTCGGCGCAGGCGGCCGCCACCGCAACCAGATGGCCCGCAAGATTGCCGCTGTCGACAGCCGAGATGTAGAGCGGATAGAGCGGCTTCAGCGTCGTGGTGTCATACCAGTTGAAGAGATGGCCGCGGTTGCGCGGCATGCTCTCGATGGTCGTCATCGTGGCGTCGATGCGGGTGATGGCGTCGGACAGCGCAATCCAGCCGAAATCGCGGGCCGAAACCACCGACAGGAGATAGACGCCGATATTGGTCGGCGATGTGCGCGGCGCCACCACCGGCGCCGGGCTTTCCTGGAAATTGTCGGGCGGCAGGTTGTGGTGCTCGGCCGTGACGAAGGTTTCGAAATAATGCCAGGTACGGCGCGCCACGGTGCGCAATGCGTGGATGTCGGCCTGCGATATGCGCAAGCGGTCCTCGGTCTCGGCCGAACGGCTGATCCAGCAGGCTACCGCCGGCGAGCCGATCCAGAACAGAGCGAAGAAGAAGGCGACGAAGGCGCCGGTGGAATCGGCCAGCACCGGAATGGCGAGACCGACGACGCCGATGATCACGGCGCCGTACATCATGCTGTAGTAAGAGCCGAGATCGTTGTCGCCGCCCTTGTGGGCCTGCGACGCGGTGCGCCATTCCAGAAGGTTCTGGCGGCTGACGAACAGGCGATAGAGCGTGCGCACGATGGCGTCGCCCATCATCCAGGCGTTGTGCGCCATCAGCAGCACTTTCAGCGCCACCAGAGCGGTGCCGAAGACGGTGTCACGCGCGAGTGCGGAGAAATGGCCGCGCGGCGTCTGATCGCCGCTCTTGGGCAGGATGCCGTTGATGACGTCAAAGGTCGGCGCCATGAACAGCGAGAGGATCAGCAGCGCCTGCCATTGCGCGGCCTGCGTGAACGGCAGCAACGTCCAGCCGGCGATCGCCGCCATCACCCAGAAGATCGGGGTCAGCGAGCGGCGCAGATTGTCGACCATCTTCCATCGCGACAGCGCCGGAACGCCGGAACGCGGCGAGAAGATGAAGCGCAACAGCTGCCAGTCGCCACGCGCCCAGCGGTGGTGGCGCGAGGCATCGACCGAATAGCGGGTCGGATAGTCCTCGACCAGCTCGACATCGGTGACGAGCGCCGCACGCGCCAGCGCGCCTTCGAGCAGATCATGGCTGAGGATGGTGTTTTCCTCGATGCGGCCCTTCAGCGCCGCCTCGAAGGCGTCGACGTGATAAAGGCCCTTGCCCGTGAAGGAGCCGTCGCTGAAGACGTCCTGATAAAGGTCCGACACCGCGAAGACGTAGGGGTCGAGACCGCTGTTGGACGAGAAGACGCGCTGGAAGAAGGAGGCGTCGTCGCCGCTGGTGAGCGAGGCCGTGATGCGCGGCTGCAGGATGGTGTAGCCGGCGGTGACGACGCGCTTTGCGGCGTCGAAATGCGGCCGGTTGAGCGGATGGGCAAGCTTGCCGACCAGCGACGACACGGCATCGCGCGTGGTGCGCGTGTCGGCGTCGAGCGTCATGACATAAACGACCTTTTCCGGCAGCGGCACGTCGAGCGGCAGGAAGGTGGTGTCGCTGTCGCCGCGCAAGAGCAGGTTCAGCTCATGCAGCTTGCCGCGCTTGCGCTCCCAGCCCATCCAGGCGCCTTGCGCCTGATTGTAGAGCCGGCGACGATGCAGGATGTAAAAACGCGGCGCGCCTTCCGAGGGATAGCGGGCATTGAGCCTGGCGATCTCGTCGCGCGCATATTGCAGGATCTCGATGTCGGCGGTGTCGATCTCGGTCTTGGAATCCGGCCAGTCGGACAACAGCGCGAAATGGATCTCCTCGGCCGTGTTGGCGAGGTGATGCACCTCGATGTTGCGGATATTCTCCTCGACATCGTCGCGCGATCCGATCAGCGAGGGAACCACGACCAGCGTGCGTGAGGCGGCCGGGATACCGTGCTTGTAATCATAGCCGACGAGCCGCGTCGGCTTCAGGAACAGCGAGACGACGGTGTTGAAGAAGGCAAGAGCGCCTTCGCTGGCCGGCACCGCAAACAGCGCCAGCATTACCGTGATCGATTCCACCGACAGGCCGAGATGCGAAAGCGCGTTGCCGGAGACAACCAGCAACAGCACCGTCAGCAGGAAGACCGGCACCACGATGCCCAGCCAGCCGGTGGCGGTGAAGGCGCGCTTGAACGTGACATAGAAAGGCGGCCGGTAGCCGATCGCCTTTTCCAGGTCCGGCCGGCGCGGGCCGACCAGGAAGAAGCCGACATCGGTATGCATGGCCGGATCGGCTGATACATCCGGCACGCCGGACGCATCGGTGACGCCGGGGACATGACCGGCCAGCTCGATCGCCTTTTCGGCGACGCGGAATTCGGACAGGTCGGAGCGGCGGGCCAGTTCCTCGATCGAGGTGCGGTACTGGTCGCGCGAAAAGAAATCGAGCGCGGCGAAATCGGTGCGCTCGCGCAGCAGCGTGTCGATACGGCTGACGCCTTCGAACCACACCGTCCAGTCGACGTCGTTGATAAGACGGAGGCCACGGATGATGTTGCCGGTGGTGACATTGCCGCTGGACAGCGTGCGATGCTCGGAAATGATGATTTCCTCGGCATCGGAGCCGGTCTTTTCAAGTTCGACCTCCAGCCATTCCAGCGCCCTGCCGGCATTCTGCGAGCCATCGCGCAGGCGATAGAGCAACTGGGTGGCAAAGGTCGTGTCCTGGGCATGCGCGCCGTAGCCCGACAGGATCTTCTGGCGGTCGGCATTGTCGTCGGTCGCCAGCACCCGGTCGGCGACCTCATTGGCGATATGGCGCATCTGCCTGGTGCGGTCGACGCGCACGGCGATGCGGCGCAGGTTTTCGATCAAAACGAAGCGCAGCAGCGACGGCAACGCCCAGAGTTCGCCGATCTTCAGCGGCTCGACCGACTGGAACCCCTCGACGATGGATTTGAACATGGTCGCCGAGACCGAACTGTCGGAATGGGCGACATAGCTCCAGGCCAGGGCCAGCGCGCGCGGCACGGCGGCGCCATCGGCCAGTTTCAGGGTCGGCAACTGCCGGTAGAAGCGGCGCGGCAGGTCGCGCTTGACCTGAAAAATGGTCTCCTCGACCAGATAATTGTTGTCGAGCAGCCATTGCGCTGCCGGTGTGATGGTTTCGCCCTTGGCCTGGGCGGCATTGGTCGAGCGGTAGACTTCGAGGATTTTCTTGGCGCTGTCGCGGATGCGGGCCTGGAAATCGAACGGGGCGAGGCCGAACAGGTCCTTGATGTCGCCCTTGGCGAGGCTTTCGCCCAGTGCGCGCAATCGCTCTTCGGGCAGAAAATTGGAGCGTATCGGCTCTTCGGTGATAACCGGGAAGCTGGCGCTGGTCTTTTCGATCTGGGCAGGAGTCGTCTGAATATTCATTGAAAATTCCGCATGGGGGACGCGATGCGGCGTCACCGCCACGGCAATGTCCCTAAAACCGATTCAAATGCAATTGGTTGCATAATTGCACAGGCCGAAAGTTTTGCTCCGCACCACATCCGGGGCGTCATCTCTCGACAACCCAAGGACGAGCGCCCCACGCTCCCGTCCGCCTTCGAACGACGTAAGGATTCGGGCTTTTTCGTGATCCGCGCAAGAGCTTACGCCAGATTTCTCCGGCGGTGCGATCATGTTTGACAACAGGCGTTAATCGTTGCCGGCGGGGCGGCTAGTCCGGCGCCGAGATGCGGATGACGAACACGGTGGTCGGGCGCGCCGGCTCCAGGCGCAATTCCGTGACTTCCCGTCCGAGCAGCAACGTGTCACGCGGTCCGAGGCGGGCAGTTGCCGGACCGGTCACGCCGACCTCGCCGTCCAACGGCAGGATGAGCGTCGTTGCCGTCATTGGCCGGATATCGATCGGGGCCGACACCAGCAGGCGTTCGACCGTATGCGTGGCCCGCCCGCGACGGGTCATGACGTTGAGGTCGGTGATTGGGCCGGAGATTAGGGCGGCGCTGGTCGGCACATCGGCCGGAAAGGAGATCGGGGCGGATGCCCCGGTTAGCCTGGCCGGCGACCGGCCGGCGATGTCGAGAACAATCCCCTCGCCTTCCAGAACGGCCAGTGTTCGGTCGACGCCGGCAAAGCCGGAGAACGGGCCGCCGCCTTCGACGCGCGCCATCGAGACGCGCCAGTCGAAATCGTCGAGCCCGGCGCCGTCAGGCGAAACCGTGATCTCGGTCGTCGTGCCGCCGCCATTCTTCCACGGCATGGTGCGGTAGTCGGCGGCACGAAGGATGCGCATCGCCAATCAGCCGAGAATGCCGGGCAGATTGAGCTGGTGCTCTTTGGCGCATTCAATGGCGATATCGTAGCCGGCATCGGCGTGGCGCATGACGCCGGTCGCCGGGTCGTTCCACAACACGCGCTCCAGGCGCCTTGCGGCGTCCGGCGTGCCGTCGGCAACGATGACCATGCCTGAATGCTGCGAAAAGCCCATACCGACGCCGCCGCCATGGTGCAGCGACACCCAGGTGGCGCCGGACGCGGTGTTAAGCAGCGCGTTGAGCAGCGGCCAGTCGGAAACGGCATCGGAACCGTCCTTCATCGCTTCCGTCTCGCGGTTGGGGGAAGCGACCGAGCCGGAATCGAGGTGGTCGCGGCCGATGACGACGGGCGCCTTGAGCTCACCCTTGGCGACCATCTCGTTGAAGGCGAGGCCCAGCCTGTGGCGGTCGCCGAGGCCAACCCAGCAGATGCGCGCCGGCAGGCCCTGGAAGGCGATGCGCTCGCGCGCCATGTCCAGCCAGTTGTGCAGATGGGTGTTGCCGGGGGTGAGTTCGCGCACCTTGGCGTCGGTTTTGTAGATATCCTCGGGATCGCCTGAGAGGGCTGCCCAGCGGAACGGACCGATGCCGCGGCAAAACAGCGGGCGGATATAGGCCGGGACGAAACCGGGGAAAGCGAAAGCGTTTTCAAAACCTTCGTCCTTGGCGACCTGGCGGATGTTGTTGCCATAGTCGAGCGTCGGCACGCCGGCGTTCCAGAAGTCCACCATCGCCTCGACATGCTCACGCATCGACGCGCGGGCCGCCTTCTCGACGGCCTTTGGATCCGAGACGCGCTTTTCGCGCCACTCAGCCATGGTCCAGCCCTTTGGCAGATAGCCGTTGATGGGGTCGTGGGCGGAGGTCTGGTCGGTGACCATATCGGGGCGAATGCCTCGCTTGAACATTTCCGGCACGATCTCGGCCGCATTGCCGAGCAGGCCGACCGACTTCGCCTCGCCGGCCTTGGTCCAGCGCTCGATCATTTCCATCGCTTCGTCGAGCGTCTCGGCCTTCTCGTCGACATAGCGGGTGCGCAGGCGGAAATCGATCGAGTCCGGGTTGCATTCGATGGCGAGGCAGCAAGCGCCGGCCATGACGGCGGCCAGCGGCTGGGCGCCACCCATGCCGCCGAGACCACCGGTCAGGATCCATTTGCCCCTAAGGTTGCCGTTGTAGTGCTGGCGGCCGGCCTCGACGAAAGTCTCGTAAGTGCCCTGCACGATGCCTTGCGTGCCGATATAGATCCATGAGCCGGCCGTCATCTGGCCGTACATCATCAGGCCCTTCTTATCGAGCTCGTTGAATTTGTCCCAATTCGCCCAGTGCGGCACGATGTTGGAATTGGCGATCAGCACGCGCGGCGCATCGGTGTGCGTGCGGAAAACGCCGACCGGCTTGCCGGACTGCACCAGCAGCGTCTCATCTTCATTGAGGGTCTTCAGCGAGGCGACGATGCTGTCGAAATCGTTCCAGGTGCGCGCGGCGCGGCCGATACCGCCATAGACGACCAGCTCATTGGGGTTTTCGGCAACATCGGGATCGAGGTTGTTCATCAGCATGCGCAGCGGCGCTTCGGTCGTCCAGTATTTGGCGTTGAGCTTGTCGCCGCGCGGCGCACGCACTTCGCGGATGTTGTGGCGAGGATTGTTCATCACGGTCCCTTTCGAGTAAGGCGGCGTCTTAGCGCCCGGCCCAGTCAATGGCGGATTGGAGGATTTTCGTCAGCGTGGCGCGCATCGGCGCAGCAAACTCGGCATCGTAAGGCACCGGCCAATTGTCCGGTTCGCCCTTGGCCTGGGGCTCGCGCAGATAGCCGCGATCGGCAAGCTCCATCTGCAGCGCATGGTAGCCGCCTTGCGGATTGCCGAAGTAGCGCGTGATCCAGCCGCCCTTGAAACGGCCGTTGATGACATTGCTTTCACCGCTTTCGACCATGATCTGGCCAACCAGCGCCTGCAGCGCCGGGTCGCAGGTCTGGCCGTCATTGGTGCCGAGATTGAACACCGGCAGCGTGCCATAGAACAGAAGCGGCAGCTCTGACCGGATCGAGTGGCAATCGTAGATGACGATTTTTTCGTGCAGGCCGCGCAGCCTGACGGCCTGTGCTGCCAGCATTTCATGGTAGGGCACGAAATAGGCTACGCGGCGCTGATCGATCTCCGCCGGCATTGGTTCCTCGCCGGGCAAATAAAGCGGATCGCCGTCGAAGGTCGTGGTCGGGCACAGCGTCGTCGTTGCCTGCCCCGGATAGAGCGAGGCGCCGGAGGGATCGCGGTTGACGTCGATGACGGTGCGCGAGATCGACGTGTGCACCACCGTCGCGCCAAGGCCGGCGGCAAAATCATAGAGATTGTCGATCCACCAGTCGCAATCGCGGCGGCCAAGCCAGGGCGAGACCAGCCGGTTGTCGAGGCCGGCGAGGTCGATGCCGCAATGCGGAATCGACACCAGAAGGGGTGCCGTGCCTTCGGTTACTGTCAGCCAGTCGGTCATGTCAGGCTCCTGAGATCGAAGGCAGTGTCACGGCGCCGGCAGCCTTGATGGTGGCGCCGCTGCGCACCATGGCGATGGCTTTTTCCATGTCAGGGTGGAAATGCCGGTCATTGTCGAGATGCGGCACCTCGGCGCGGACCAGCTTGCGCACCGCTTCCAGGGCCGCGCTCGACGCCAGCGGCGCATGGAAGTCGCAGCCTTGCGCGGCGCCCAGGAGTTCGATGCCGATGACGGCCGTGGCGTTTTCGATCATGCCGATCAGCCGGCGGGCGCCGTGTGCGGCCATCGAGACATGGTCTTCCTGGTTGGCCGAGGTCGGGATGGAATCGACACTTGCCGGATAGGCCTTCTGCTTGTTCTCAGAAACCAGTGCCGCCGCCGTCACCTGCGGGATCATGAAGCCGGAGTTCAGGCCGGGCTTCGGCGTCAGGAAGGCCGGCATGCCGGACAGCGCGGGATCGACCAGCATGGCGATGCGGCGTTCCGACAGCGAGCCGATCTCGCAAACGGCAAGCGCGATCATGTCGGCAGCAAAGGCCACCGGCTCGGCGTGGAAATTGCCGCCGGAAAGTGCTGTATCGTCCTCGGCGAAGATCAGCGGATTGTCGGTGACGCCATTGGCTTCGGTGCCGAGCGTGTCGGCGGCCTGGCGCAGCACGCTGAGTGCGGCACCCATCACCTGCGGCTGGCAACGCAGGCAGTACGGGTCCTGCACCCGCTCGTCGCCGACACGGTGCGATTCACGGATGGCGCTGCCGGCCATCAGATTGCGCAGCGCGGCCGCCGTCTCGATCTGGCCGGGGTGTTTGCGCAGCAGATGGATGCGCGGATCGAAGGGCGCGTCCGAACCCTTGGCGGCGTCGGTCGACAGCGCGCCGGCGACCAGCGCCGACTGGTAAAGCACTTCGGCCTCGAAGAGAGCGGCCAACGCATAGGCGGTGGAGAACTGCGTGCCGTTGAGCAGCGCCAGGCCTTCCTTGGCGCCCAGCGTCACCGGCTCCAGGCCGTGCGAGACGAAAGCGACCTTGGCCGGGAAGCGGCCATGCGGGGTAAAGCATTCGCCGACGCCGATCATCACTGCCGTCATGTGCGACAGAGGCGCGAGATCGCCGGAAGCGCCGACCGAGCCTTGCGCCGGCACCACGGGAATGACGTCGTTGGCGAGCATGGCTTCCAGCAATTCGATGGTTTGCGGCCGCACGCCCGACGCACCCTGCGCCAGGCTGGCGAGTTTCAGCGCCATCATCAGCCGGACCACCGAAACCGGCATCGGCTCGCCGACACCGGCGGCATGCGACAAAACGATGTTGCGCTGCAAGGTCTCGAGGTCGGCGGCGGGAATGCGGACGCTGGCCAGCTTTCCGAAGCCGGTGTTGATGCCATAGACCGGCTCACCCTTGGCAACGATGCGGGCGACCGCTTCGGCGCTGGCCTTGATCATGGGACGACAGGCAGCGTCCAGCTTCGGCACGGCGCCACGGTAGATGGTGCGCCAGTCGGCCAGCGTCGCATTGCCGGGCTTCAGGGTAAGTTCGGTCATTGTCCTCTCCAGATGCGGGCATGAAGCGGATTGAAGCCCATGCGGTAGACGAGTTCGGCCGGGCGCTCGATGTCCCAGATCGCGAGGTCGGCGGCTTTGCCGGCTTCCAGCGTGCCGGTCTGGCCGAGCAGCCCAAGCGCGCGGGCGGCCTCGCGGGTGATGCCGGCCAGGCACTCCTCGACGGTCAGGCCAAAAAGGGTCGCTGCCATGTTCATGGTCAGCAGCAGCGAGGTCAGCGGCGACGTGCCTGGATTGTTGTCGGTGGCGACCGCCATCTTGACGCCGTGCTGGCGAAACAGGCCGATCGGCGGCTTCTTGGTTTCGCGGATGAAGTAGTAGGCGCCGGGCAGGATCGTCGCCACGGTGCCGGCCTTGGCCATGGCCGCAGCACCTGCTTCATCGGTGTATTCGAGATGGTCGGCCGACAGCGCGCCATAGCGGGCGGCGAGCTCGGCGCCGTGCAGATTGGACAGCTGGTCGGCATGGAGTTTTACGGGCAGGCCGAGCGCCCTGGCCTTGTCGAACACGCGGGCAATCTGCTCCGGCGAAAAGGCGATGCCTTCGCAAAAGCCGTCGACGGCGTCGGCGAGTTTTTCGGCTGCGATGGCAGGCAGGATCGTGTTGGCGACCAGATCGACAAAAGCGTCCTTGTCGCCCTTGGCTTCCGGCGGCAGCGCATGGGCGCCGAGGAAGGTGGTGCGGACCGTTACCGGACGCTGTTTGTCCAGGCGCCGTGCTGCGCGCAGCGACTTCTGTTCGTTTTCGAGATCGAGCCCGTAGCCCGACTTTACCTCTACGGTGGTGACGCCTTCGGCGATCAGCGCATCGAGGCGTGGCAGCGTCTGCGCAACCAGTTCGTCCTCGCTGGCGGCGCGCAAGGATTTGACCGAGGAAACGATGCCACCGCCGGCTCTTGCGACCTCTTCATAGGTGGCGCCGGCCAGCCGCATTTCGAATTCATTGGCGCGGTTGCCGGCATGGACGAGATGGGTGTGGCAGTCGATCAGGCCGGGCGTGATCCAGCGGCCTTCGCAATCGGTGGTTACGGCGCCCTGAGCCAGTGCTGACGGGATATCGGCTTCCGGGCCGGCATAGACGATGAGACCGTCGCGGGCGGCGATCGCGCCCTTTTCGACGATGCCCAGTCCAGCTTCGTTCTCGGCCATGGTTGCCAGGCGCGCATTGCGCCAAAGGTGAAGGCCCCCTGCCCGGCTTTTATCTTGTGCCGCCATCATCTTTTTCCGTTTGATTGGATGGCGATTATGTATATACATATTGAAACGCACTGCAAGTGCTATGTTCAGCGAACATGGAGAAAAACGTGACGGCGATCTTTGCGGAACAGGCCCTGCTGGCCGATGGCTGGCATGACAAGGTACGGATCGTCGCCGCGGACGGTCGCGTCACGGCCGTTGAAGCCGGCACGGCGCCGCAGGCCGGCGACGAACGCCACGCCATTCTGGTGTCGGGCATGCCGAACCTGCATAGTCACGCCTTCCAGCGCGGCATGGCCGGGCTTGCCGAACTGCGCGGCCCCTCTGCCGACAGTTTCTGGAGCTGGCGCGAGGTGATGTACCGCTTCGCACTGTCGATGACGCCGGACCAGGTCGAGGCGGTCGCCGCACAGCTTTATGTGGAAATGCTGGAAGCCGGCTTCTCGCGCGTCGGCGAGTTCCACTATCTCCACCACGACCGCGATGGAAAACCCTATGCCAATCTTGCCGAGATGGCCGAGCGCATTGCTGCTGCATCCGCCGAGGCGGGCATCGGCCTGACGCTGCTGCCGGTGTTTTATGCGCATTCCTCCTTCGGCGGCGCAGCACCCAATGAAGGCCAGCGGCGATTCATCAACGATGTGAATCGCTTCGGGCGCTTGCTTGAGAAAAGCCGCGAATCCGTTCGCGCGTTGAATCAAGGCGTCGTCGGCGTCGCCCCGCACAGCCTGCGCGCCGCGACCCCGGAGGAACTCAGCGCTGTTGCCGCCATGGCGCCGAACAGCCCGATCCACATCCATGTCGCCGAGCAGGTGAAAGAGGTCGAGGACTGCCTCGCCTGGTCCGGCGCGCGGCCCGTCGAATGGCTGCTCGCCAATGCCGGGATCGACAAAAGCTGGTGCCTGATCCATGCCACCCACATGACTGAGGCCGAGACCGTCGGCATGGCCAAAAGCGGCGCCATTGCCGGCCTGTGCCCGATCACCGAGGCCAATCTCGGCGACGGCACTTTCGCGGCACCGCTCTTCATCGAACATGGCGGCCGCTTCGGCGTCGGCTCCGATTCCAATGTGCTGATCGGCCTGTCGGACGAGTTGCGCCAGCTCGAATATTCGCAGCGCCTGGCGCACCGCGCCCGCAATGTGCTGGCGGTCGCCGGCGGCTCGACCGGGCGCGCTCTGTTCGACACCGCCCTCGGCGGCGGCAGTGTGGCCCTCGGCGCCGGTCCGTCGTGGATCGCTGCCGGTGCGGCGGCCGATTTCGTCTCGCTTGACCACAACCATCCTTCGCTGGCCGGCAAAAGCGGCGATGCGATCCTCGACGCCTGGATCTTTGCCAATGGCGGCAAGGTCGATTGCGTCTGGGTGCATGGCAAAAAACAGGTCAGCGGCGGCCGGCATGCCAGGCGTGAGGCGATCGCCGACCGCTTTCGCCAGGTGATGACGGCGCTTTCGGCATGAGCATTTCAGAGATAGCGGCAGTGGAAGGCGTCGGGTCGCTGCACCAGCGCATCCTGTCCGACATCAGCGAGAAAATAATGTCAGGCGCCTGGGCGCCGGGCTTCCGCATACCATTCGAGCACGAGCTGACGGCCGAATACAATTGCTCGCGCATGACGGTGAACAAGGCGCTGTCGCAACTGGCCAAGGCCGGGCTGATCGAGCGCCGCCGCCGTTCGGGCAGTTTCGTGCGCCAGCCGCAGTCGCAGGCCGCCGTGCTGGAAATCCACGACATCAGGATCGAGGTCGAGGCGCTGGGGCTGGCCTATCGCTATGAGCTGATAGCACGGCAGAAAAGGCGCAGCAGCGCCGAGGATCGCGCCTTGCTGGAACTGGGTGCTGCCGGACAGGTGCTGGCGCTGGAATGCCGGCATTTCGCCGGGAAGCGGCCATTCGCGCATGAGCAGCGGCTGATCAATCTGGCCGCCGTCGCGGAAGCCGCCGAGGAAGAGTTCTTGGATATCGCCCCCGGCCCCTGGCTGATCGGCCGCGTGCCCTGGAGCGAAGCTGAGCACCGCATACGGGCGGTGGCGGCGGACAGGCATATTGCCGAAGCCCTAGACATCGCAACCGGCGCGCCGTGCCTTGTGGTCGAACGCCGGACCTGGAGCGCGGAGCATCCGGTGACGCAAGTGCGGTTCACTTATGCCGCGGAGAGCCACACGCTGGTGGCTAGGTTCAGGCCTTCGCAGGGGTAGTGCGACGTCACCTTCTCCCCTTGTGGGAGAAGGTGGATCGGCGCGATAGCGCCGAGACGGATGAGGGGTGCTGGACGGAGTGAGACGGCTGAAATATCGAAGGATTTTAAGCGCTTAGTTTCTTTGAAGCGGCGATCCTTCCAACACCCCTCATCCGACCGAGCTTCGCTCGGCCACCTTCTCCCACAAGGGGAGAAGGTTGGTCGGCGCCGCGCCTCAGATCGCCGCCGTAACAATAATCTCGACTGTGTATTCCGGCCCGGCAAGCTTGGCCTCACCCGTGGCGCGGGCGGGCGTGTTGCCTTGCGGCACCCACTTGTCCCATTCCTTGTTCATCTCGGCGAAGGTGCCCATGTCGGCCAGCCAGATGATCGCCTGCAGGATCTTGGTCTTGTCGGTGCCGGCCTTGGCCAGCAGTTCGTCGATGGAGGTCAGGATCGACTTGGTCTGTTCGCCAACGCTGGCGCCGGGCGTTCCGACCTGGCCGGCGAGATAGACGGTGTTGCCGTGAATGACGATCTGGCTCATGCGCGGGCCAACATCGATGCGACGAATGCTCATGGGAATGTCCTTCCTGTTTGTCGGTGGCGCCTGTTTAGAGTCGCTGTCGGCTTCGGGCAAGGCCGGGTGAACAAAACCGCTTGAGCCAACACACGGCGAATTGAAGCCATGCGGCTTTATTTTCACGGCTAATCAATTGACGTTTGTAATAGTATAACATATCAAATCAGCCCTACCCCCCAGCCGCGCAGATCGCCACGCCATTCCACGCATCCGCGCCAAACCTTCGGACACTGCCCATGCTCCAAACCTCCAGGACCAAACGCTTGCCCGTCACAGTGCTCTCCGGCTTCCTTGGCGCCGGCAAGACCACGCTTTTGAACCACATATTGTCGAACCGCGACGGCCGCCGCGTCGCCGTCATCGTCAACGATATGAGCGAGATCAACATCGATGCCGAACTGGTGCGCGACGGCGCCGACCTGTCGCGCACCGATGAGCGGCTGGTGGAGATGTCGAATGGCTGCATCTGCTGCACTTTGCGCGACGATTTGTTGAAGGAGGTTCGCACGCTCGCCGAACAGGGCCGCTTCGACTACCTGCTGATCGAATCCACCGGGATTTCCGAGCCGCTGCCCGTCGCCGCGACCTTCGATTTTCGCGACGAAGATGGGAATAGCCTGTCCGACGTCGCCCGCCTCGATACGATGGTGACGGTGGTCGACGCGCTCAATCTGCTCAAGGATTATTCCTCGTCTGATTTCCTGAAGCAGCGCGGACAGTCGCTGGGCGAACAGGACAGTCGGGCGCTGGTCGACCTTCTGGTCGAGCAGATCGAATTCGCCGACATCGTGGTGCTGAACAAGATCGGCATGGCCAGCCCGCATCAGCTGGATATGGCGCGGCTGATCATGCGGGCGCTCAATCCCGATGCCGAGATCGTCGAAGCCGATTTCGGCAAGGTGCCGCTCGACAAGGTGCTTGCCACCGGCCGCTTCGATTTCGACAAGGCACAGCAGAACCCGCTCTGGTTCAAGGAACTCAACGGTTTTCGCGATCATGTTCCCGAGACCGAGGAATACGGTATCCGTTCCTTCGTCTACCGGGCGCGAAAACCGTTCGAACCGGCGAAATTTCAGGCGTTCATCGATCGCCCATGGCCGGGCGTGGTGCGGGCCAAGGGCTTCTTCTGGCTGGCGACACGGCCGCATCATGTCGGCGAAATGAGCCATGCCGGCGCCTTGGTCAGGACCGAAAAGCGCGGCCTGTGGTGGGCCGCCGTGCCGCAGGAGCGCTGGCCCGACCATGCCGAATGGCGCGAAAGCATGGCGCCATATCTCGATCCGGTCTGGGGCGACCGGAGACAGGAGATGGTTTTCATCGGCTGCGAACCGATGGATGAGGCCCAGATTCGCGCCGAACTGGACGATTGCCTGATCGAGACGGAGGATTTTCGGCCCGAACTGTGGCGCGGATTGCCCGACCCGTTCCCGAATTGGACACAGAGCTAGCTGGATTTTGCTCAGGGAATGGCTATCTGCGCAAAAGGATTTCCTTCTGCGCGGATTGCCGACCTCGCTCGAGAGTGGCAAGACTTTGCGCCAAACCAGATTGCTAGGGATGACAGCCATGGAATATCGCGAAATCAGCGAAGACTATTCGGTCTCGGGCCAGATCCAGCCCGAGGACGCCGCCGCCATCAAGGCAGCCGGCTTCAAGAGCGTGATCTGCAACCGGCCGGATGACGAGCAACCCGGCCAACCGTCAGCCGACAGCGTCAAGGCGGCGGTCGAAGCCGCAGGCCTGGCCTTCCGCTACATCCCGGTGATCAGCGGCCAGATCACGGCCGAGAATGTCGAGGACCAGGCCGAAGCTCTCGACGCGCTTGAGGGACCCGTGTTTGCCTATTGCCGCTCCGGCGCGCGGTGTACCAACCTCTACGGGCTGATCCAGCAGTCGAAGGGTTGAAGGATTTAAGGCGGCTGTGAAGCCAATTCCGCAAGTGGCGATCCTTCGCGCCCCCCNNTGTCCTGCCGGACATCTCCCCCACAAGTGGGGAGATTAGCAGCTTCGCCGACAGCGCCTTCCTGCAACGTCAGCGATTGGCGAAAGCCCGCATGACATCTGATCTCCCCCCTTGTGGGGGAGATGGCCGGCAGGCCAAAGGGGGGCGCTGTCCCGCCGGCATTTCAATTGAAGCTTGCTCAAACTAAATCGGTAACGCCCCCGTTTCCTTCAGCGTCTCCAGCACGATAGCTGTCTTCACGTGCTGCACCGATTCATGCGGCAGGAGCACGCCATTGACGAACTCCGACAGTGATTTCAGGTCCGGCGTCACTACTTTCAATATATAATCCATTTCGCCGGTCAGCGCGTGCGCCTCCTGCACTTCGGGCAGGCGCGCCAACAGTTCGCCGAAGCGCCTGGCGTTGTCGCGGTTGTGGGTGGCGAGCGTTACCGAGATGACGTTGACCAACGAGAAGCCGAGCTTGTCGCGGTCGAGCACGGCGCGATAGCCCTTGATGAAACCGTCCTCTTCCAGCCGCTGGCGGCGGCGCGAGCATTGCGACGCCGACAGGTTGACGCGCTCCGAAAGGTCGTTGTTGGTGAGCCGCGCATCGCCCTGCAAAAGGGCCATTATCTTGCGGTCGAATTGATCTACGCGCGCATCATTCATGGATTTATCTCCAATCATGCATGAATTGCGCATGACCTGAGCATTTCAAGCGTTTGAATGCAAGCACCGTGCGGCCACTCCGCGCTATGATGCGTTATCTCGTGGTCCGACGCGGCCACAATCCGTTTGGAGGAATGCCATGGGTCCCTTCCCGCACGACGCCCCGCCCGCAAAAATCAGCAAGGAAAACCCTGCCGGCACCGACGGTTTCGAGTTCGTCGAGTTCGCGCATGCGGAGCCGCAGAAGCTTGCCGAACTGTTCACCCGCATGGGCTATGTCGCGGTGGCCAAGCACCGCACGAAGGACATCACCGTATGGCGCCAAGGCGACATCAACTACGTCCTCAATGCAGAGCCCGGCTCGCATGCGATGAAGTTCGTCGACAAGCACGGCCCCTGCGCTGCCTCGATGGCCTGGCGGGTTGTCGATGCCAAGCACGCCTTCGACCATGCGGTCTCGAAAGGCGCGACACCTTACGAAGGCGACGACAAGGCGCTCGACGTGCCCGCGATCGTCGGCATCGGCGGCTCGCTGCTCTATTTCATCGAAGCCTATGGCAAGAAGGGCTCGGCCTATGACGGCGAGTTCGAGTGGCTGGGCGAACGCGATCCGCGGCCGCAAGGCGTCGGCTTCTATTTCCTCGACCACCTCACCCACAATGTCTATCGCGGCCAGATGGACAAATGGTGGGATTTTTATCGCGAGCTGTTCGGCTTCAAGCAGATCCATTTCTTCGACATCGATGGCAAGATCACCGGCCTGGTCAGCCGCGCCATCACCTCGCCCTGCGGCAAGATCCGCATTCCGCTGAACGAGTCCAAGGACGAGACGAGCCAGATCGCCGAGTATCTGAAGAAGTACAATGGCGAAGGCATCCAGCACATCGCCGTCGGCACCGACGAGATCTACGCGGCAACCGACAAGCTCGCCGACAACGGCCTGAAATTCATGCCCGGCCCGCCGGAGACCTATTACGACATGTCGTATGCCCGCGTGAACGGCCATGACGAGCCGATCGAACGGATGAAGAAGCATGGCATCCTGATCGACGGCGAAGGCGTGGTCGATGGTGGCATGACCAAGATCCTGCTGCAGATCTTTTCCAAAACCGTGATCGGCCCGATCTTCTTCGAATTCATCCAGCGGAAGGGCGACGAAGGCTTTGGCGAGGGCAATTTCCGCGCTTTGTTCGAATCGATCGAGCAGGACCAGATCAAGCGAGGCGTGATCAAGGTAGACGGCAAGGCGGCGTAGCCCAAGTTACCAACGTCGAGCTGCCCTTCACCTGCCTGCCGGCATCCTCTNNGGGCAATGAGGGGCGGCGCCAACCTTGAGAGTTGGCGCGCCTCACAAGCCCAGCCGCGCGACCTCTTCCTTCCTCACCTTCAAATCATAGTCGAGCAAAAACTCGTCGAGCTGCGGTGGCGCGACCGAGCTGCCGGATAGCATCGCATGCACCTGGCCGCGATGATGGATGTCGTGCAGGAAGACGTGGGCAAGGATGTCGCCGATCTTTTCCGGGATCATGCCGTCCTCGCGACGGTCGGTGATAACGCGGCGGTCGAGATCGTCCGTCGAAAGCCTCTCGCAAAAGGCGATCAGGCGCCGGTCGGCCGCGACCTGGGCGGCAAACAGCGCCTGCGGTTCATCGAACGGCACGTAATCGTCAAAGGCGGCGGCGCCGACGCCGCCCTCTTCGAGAAAATCGAGATAGAGATGGTCGACCGCCAGAATGTGGTTGAGCGTCGCCTTGATCGAGGGGAAGAAGCTGGTGCGTTCGGCTGCGAATTCGCCGGGCTCGAGCTGAATCACGGCGCGGTAGAGCCGGTCGTTCGACCAGAGGTTGTTGCCGGCCATGCGGCGCAGATGCTCGAGCAGAGTCACGAGTTCAGCAGGGTCACGAGTTCATTCGTCTGACCAAGCCAATGCCAGCCGCCATGACCGCAAAACCGGCAACAACGATCAGCAAAAGCCGGTTCATGCGCCTGCGCATGGCCTGTGTTTCCGCATCGCGCGCCACATTGGTGTTGGTGATGGTGTGAAACATCATCGCGTTGCGCGGAAAGCCGCTGCGGTTGGTCAGGTCCGGCGAGCGCGCCTCGATGCGATAGCTCAGCCGGATCGCCTGGATGAACACCACCAGGATGCCAAGCGCCCAGATGCCGCACAGCAGATAGAACGACTCGCCCGTCATGCCACTATCCCCCTATCCCTGGTACTTCTCGACCTTCTGCTCGATGGCGCCGAAGATCGAATGGCCTGTCTTGTCCTTCATCTCGATGCGCACCGTGTCGCCGAAGCGCAGGAACGGCGTTTTGGGTTCGCCTGATTCGATGGTCTCGATCATGCGCAGTTCCGCGATGCAGGAATAGCCGGCGCCGCCCGCCGCGACCTGCTTGCCCGGCCCGCCATCCAGCTTGTTGGAGACGGTGCCGGAGCCGATGATGGTGCCGGCAACCAGCGGCCGTGTCTTCGCGGCATGAGCGATCAAAGCCGGGAAATCGAAGGTCATGTCGACACCGGCATTGGCGCGGCCGAACGGCTTGCCGTTAAGGTCGGCGAGCAGCGGCAGGCTGACCTTGCCGCCATCCCAGGCGTCGCCGAGTTCGTCCGGCGTCACCGCCACCGGCGAAAAGGCCGAGGACGGTTTTGATTGGAAGAAGCCGAAACCCTTGGCAAGTTCCGGCCCGGTCAGCGCGCGCAGCGTCACGTCATTGACCAGCATGACCAGCCGGATCGCGGCGCGAGCCTGGTCGAGACTGGCGCCCATCGGCACATCGTCGACGATGACGGCGACTTCCGCCTCCATGTCGATGCCGTAGGCTTCGTCAGCCATGCGGATCGGCTCGCGCGGCGCGATAAAGGAGTCCGAGCCGCCCTGGTAGATCAGCGGATCGGTCCAGAAGCTGGCCGGCATCTCGGCGCCGCGGGCTTTGCGCACCAGCTCGACATGGTTCACATAGGCCGAACCGTCCGCCCATTGATAGGCACGTGGCAGCGGCGAATGGGCATCGTGCTCATGGAAGCGTGCCGACGGGACAGCGTTGTTCTCCAGCGATTCGGCGATGGTCGCCAGATGCGGCGAAACCCGCTGCCAGTCGTCGAGTGCCGCCTGCAGCGTGCGCGCCAGGAACGAGGCGTCGGTGAAGCGCGTCAGGTCGCGCGAGACGACGACGAGTTTTCCGTCGCGCGTCCCGTCCTTCAATGTGGCAAGCTTCATGCGGTTTCCTCTCCTGATGCGGCTTTGGCGCCGTCTAAGTTCACAACAAGGCCGTCGCGGGCAATCGTCAAGTCACCGGCCCACGATTTCCTGACAGCGGCCTCCCAATCGGCCTCGCCGATCCCGGGATCGTCGGCCGGAATGAGATGGTTGAGCACCAGTCTCTTGACGCCGGCATCGCTGGCAATACGCCCGGCCTCCTCGGCAAAGCTGTGGCTGGCGAGCAGATGTTCCTTCAGCCGCGCGCCATTGCCGGTCCTGGCAACCAGCCGCTCGATGCCTTGTTCCAGCATGGCTTCATGGACGAGGATGTCGGCATTTTTGGCAAAACCGGCGAGCGGCGGAAAGAAAGCTGTGTCGGCCGAGAAGACGATGCTTTTGCCGGCGTGGTCGAAGCGCAGCGCAAAACAGTCGGTCACCGGCGGATGATCGACGCGCAGCGCTAAAACCTTGAGACCGCGTTGCTCAAAAATCTCGCCCTCGCCGAATTCGACGATCGAAACCAGCTCGCGAATGTCCGGTCTGCCCTCGTCGACGATGCGGATCTCGATGTCGAACTCCATTGCCTGGCAGAAGCGCCGCCAATAATGGCCGATGCCGGGCGGTCCGAGCAGCGTCACCGGCGTGGCGAGACCGGCCGTCCAGGCGGTGTGCAGCAACGGCCCGAGTTCCAGCACATGGTCGGAATGCAGATGGGTGATGAAGATCAGGTCGAGCGCCTTCAGGCCGATGCCGGCATCGACCAGGCCGCGCGTGACGCCCAGCCCGCAATCGACGACGATGATTCGCCCGCCGAATTCCAGCAACGATGAACTCGGCCATGGCCCGCCCGGCCGCAATGCCGGGCCACCTTTCGAGCCGAGACACACCAGCCGGTCGCTCATCGCACAGGCCTCAAGACCAGTCGCCCTCCGGCGTGCCGTTGAAGCGCTTCTTCAGATCGGTCCAGCAGTCGATGTAATTGTCCTGCCTTGTTTCAAGCTCGGCGCCGTAGCGGGTGAGCATTTGAGGGAATCGGGTCTCGAACATGAAGGCCATCGTATTGTCGAGCTTGACCGGTTTCAGCTCGACACGCGAGGCCTTTTCGAAGCCAGGCGCGTCGGGGCCGTGGGCCAGCATCAGATTGTGCAGGCTGATGCCGCCCGGGACAAAACCTTCCTCCTTGGCGTCGTACTGGCCGTGGATCAGGCCCATGAATTCGCTCATGATGTTGCGGTGATACCAGGGCGGCCGGAACGTGTCCTCCGCCACCAGCCAGCGCGGCGGGAAGATGACGAAATCGATGTTGGCGGTGCCTTCCTCGCCGCTCGGCGCCGTCAGCACGGTGAAGATCGATGGATCGGGGTGGTCGAACAGGATGGCGCCGACCGGAGAAAACGTCGCCAGATCATATTTGTAGGGCGCGTAGTTGCCGTGCCAGGCGACGACGTCGAGCGGCGAATGGCCGATCTCGGTGACATGGAAATTGCCGCACCATTTCACCGTCAGCCGGCACGGCGCCTCCTTCTCCTCGAACCAGGCGCAAGGCGTCTTGAAGTCGCGCGGATTGGCCAGGCAGTTGGCGCCGATCGGGCCGCGGTCGGGCAGCGTCAGCTTGGCGCCGTAATTCTCGCAGACATAGCCGCGCACTTCGGCATCGACGAGTTCGACCTTGAACACCAGCCCGCGCGGCAACACGGCGATCTCGCCGGGGCGAAGCTTGATGACGCCCATCTCGGTGACGAAGCGCAAGGCGCCGACCTGGGGGACAATCAGCAACTCACCGTCGGCGTTGAAGAAATGGTCGTCGACCATCGAGCGGTTGGCGACATAGACATGCGCCGCCATGCCGCTTTGGCCTAGCACATCGCCGGCGGTGGTGATGGAGCGCATGCCGGCGATGAAATCGGTCGGCTCCTTCGGCATCGGCACCGGGTTCCAACGGTATTGGCCGAGCGCCAGCTCGTGGTCGCCGACATTGGGAGCGGTCTTCCACAAGGGATAGTTTGCCGCCTTGAAGCGGCCGGTGTGTTTCACGCTCGGCCGGATGCGGTAGAGCCAGGAGCGCTCATTGGTGCCGCGCGGGGCGGTAAAGGGCGAGCCGGAAAGCTGTTCGGCATAGAGCCCGTAGGCCGGCCGCTGCGGCGAGTTCCGCCCCTGCGGCAGCGAGCCAGGCAAGGTTTCGGTCTCAAAATCATTGCCGAAGCCGGGCATATAGGAAAATTCCATCCGATCCTCCCTGATCCCGGTATCTTGAGCCGCCTGAACGCGACTACCGGCGTGTTGACCAAACTGGTTTCATTTGTAACCATTGAAAATGTAACTATCAACGGCGAATGCCGCATCCACGGTGCGCAGATGGAAATCCTCGAACTCGAAAGCTTCCTTCCATACCGGCTCTACCGGCTGGCCGACGCGGTCAGCCGCGAATTTTCAAAAATCTACCGTGATCGCCACGGCCTGACCCGCCCGGAATGGCGCACGCTTTCGGGGCTGGGCCAGCGCGGCACGATGACGGCGACGGCGCTCGGAGAACAGTCGGCCATGCACAAGACCAAGGTGTCGCGGGCGGTGGCCGAGCTTGAGCGACGACGCTGGCTGACGCGCACGCCGGACGAGAACGACCGGCGTGTGGAGCACCTGGCACTGACCAAGGCCGGACTTGCCGCCTATCGCGAGATGGTGCCGCTGGCGAAGGCGTTTGAAAGGGAGTTGCTGGAGAGGCTGAGTGTGGAAGAGCGGGCGGCGATTGTGAATGGTGTGGCGGCGCTGGAGGGGGCGTTAGAGAGAAAGAACTGACAGGTTGGCAGGACAGAGGGGGGTGCCTCGCGCCGATGTTTCCAGCGGATAGCGCTCAGCCTCGCCTCACCAATCCATCACCACCTTGCCGGAACTACCACTGCGCATGGCATCAAACCCGGCCTGAAAATCATCAATCCCAATGCGATGCGTGATCAGGCCACTGACATCCAACGGCCCCTGCACCAGCGCGATCATCTTGTACCAAGTCTCGAACATCTCGCGGCCGTAGATGCCCTTGA
Organism: Hyphomicrobiales bacterium; assembly: GCA_900472295.1. Taxonomy (GTDB): domain Bacteria; phylum Pseudomonadota; class Alphaproteobacteria; order Rhizobiales; family Rhizobiaceae; genus Mesorhizobium. Next base: position 92,333 of record UCIA01000023.1, read on the forward strand.
GATGCAGCATCTTGAAGATGACCTTGTTCCAGTCGATCTCGAAACCGGTCGGCGCGATGCCGAGGATGGCGATCTTGCCGCCATTGTTCATGGTGTCGATCATGTCGCGGAAGGCGGGCGCGGCGCCCGACATTTCGAGACCGACGTCAAAACCTTCGGTCATGCCCAGCGCCGGCATGACGTCGCGCAGCTTTTCCTTGGAGGCGTCGACGACATGCTGGACTCCGAGTTTCTTGGCCAGCGCCAGCCGCACCGGGTTGATATCGGTGATCACAACCTTTCGCGCACCGACGCATTGGGCAACGAGCGCACCCATGATGCCGATCGGCCCGGCGCCGGTGACCAGAACGTCCTCGCCGACCAGATCGAAGGACAGAGCGGTATGGACGGCGTTGCCCAATGGATCGAAGATCGCGGCAATCTCGTCGGGCACGTCGTCGGGGATCGGCACGACATTGTGCTGCGGGATCGCCAGATATTCGCCAAAGGCGCCGGGACGGTTGACGCCGACGCCGAGCGTATTGCGGCAGAGGTGGCCGCGCCCGGCGCGGCAGTTGCGGCAATGGCCGCAGACGATGTGGCCTTCACCCGAGACACGCTGGCCAACCTTGTACTCGGTGACCGCAGCGCCGAAATCGGCGACCGTGCCGACAAATTCATGGCCGGTGACCATCGGCACCGGCACGGTCTTCTGCGCCCACTGGTCCCAATTGTAGATGTGCACGTCGGTGCCGCAGATCGCCGTCTTCTTGACCTTGATCAGCACATCGTTGGGCCCGATCTCCGGCACCGGCACCTCTTCCATCCAGATGCCAGGTTCGGCCTTGGCCTTCACCAGCGCCTTCATCATGTTCGACATGCTTTTGTCCCTTGAATCCTTTGATCCGGAATCGCTTTTGGCGATCAGGAAATGACGCCCAGTTCCTTGCCGACCGCCGCGAATGCCGCCACGGCGCGATCGATATCAACCGCCGAATGCGCCGCCGACATCTGCGTGCGGATGCGCGCCTGGCCCTTCGGCACCACCGGGAAGGAAAAGCCTATGACATAGATGCCGCGCTTCAGCATGCGCGCCGCCATCTCCTGCGCCAGGCTGGCATCGCCCAGCATGACCGGAATGATCGGATGATCGGCGCCTGCCAGCGTGAAGCCGAGCTTGCCCATTTCGGACCTGAACCGCGCTGCGTTGGCATACAGGCGCTCGCGCAGCGCATCGCCATTGCGGATCATGTCGAAGACCTTGATCGAGGCGCCGGCAATCGCCGGCATCAGCGTGTTGGAAAAGAGGTAGGGCCGCGAGCGCTGGCGCAGCCAGTCTACCACCTGGCTTTTGCCCGAGGTGTAGCCGCCCGACGCGCCGCCCAACGCCTTGCCGAGCGTGCCGGTGATGATATCCACCCTGCCCTCGACGCCGCAATGCTCGGCCGAGCCGCGGCCGTTTTTGCCGACGAAGCCGACGGCATGGCTGTCGTCGACCATCACCATGGCGTCGTATTTTTCCGCGAGATTGCAGACGCCTTTGAGATTGGCGATGATGCCGTCCATGGAAAACACGCCGTCGGTGGCGATCAGCCGGAAGCGGCAGTCCCTGGCTTCCTTCAGCCGCGCTTCCAGATCGGCCATATCGTTGTTGGCGTAGCGGAAACGCTTGGCCTTCGACAGCCTGACGCCGTCGATGATCGAGGCGTGGTTGAGCGCATCGGAGATGATCGCGTCCTCCTCGCCAAGCAGCGTCTCGAACAGGCCGCCATTGGCGTCGAAGCAGGAGCCGTAAAGGATGGTGTCGTCCAGGCCGAGGAAAGCGGAAATCGTCGATTCCAACTGCTTGTGCTCTTCCTGCGTGCCGCAGATGAAGCGCACCGAAGCCATGCCGTAGCCATAGCGGTCGAGCGCGCCTTTGGCCGCTGTGCGCAATTCGGCGCTGTCGGCGAGGCCGAGATAGTTGTTGGCGCAGAAGTTCAGCACCTTTTCACCGCCGACCTCGATCTGCGCCGACTGCGTCGAGGTGATCACCCGCTCGGATTTATAGAGCCCGGCGGATTTCAGCCCTTGCAGTTCATTGTCGATATGGGAGAGGAATGCCGCGCTCATGATCAGGTCCTATTGAGATTGGCGGCGACTGTCGCGCTTGGCCCGAGAAAAATCCACCGTAAAAGCGACCGCTTCGGTGGCGCGGCCACCTCAACCCTGACGCGAAACGATTTCATCGGCAGCACGCTGGGGTAGCAGGCGCGCAAATAAAGCCATGCCGGGAAAGAACGTGATAACCATTTCGGCAGCTTTCGTTTGCTGCTGAAGCAACAGTTCCGCCGGCTTCCAAACCTGTTAACCCTTTCTAGCCAATGGTGTTCTCGCCACGAATCGGTGGCAGAAATCCGTTCGACCGAGGGGTCATCTAAAATATGTCGCAGCAGCCGGCGCAAACCGTCTCGGGCAAGCTCATCCTGCTGATCAAGACCGGCTACTGGCTGGCGCTGCTGATCATCGCGGCCATGGTCATAGCCTCCTTCATCCTTTTGCAGCAGATGATGGCGGCGCAACAGCACAACCACACACTGCTCGATATCGTCAGCACCCAGAAGGCGCTGTCGCAGCGCATCGTCTTTTTGACCAGCGCAACCGGCTCCGCCGCGCGTGACAAGCAGCCGGCCCTGGTTGCCGCGCTGAAACAGGCAACCGCCGAGTTCGAGACGAACTACGACCTCCTGCTCGAACAGACGGGGGCCGATCCCCAGTCGCCGGCGCGATCCGACCCGAAGTCGATCGAGAGCGTGCTGTTCGCCAAGCCGTTCCACCTCGACTATTTCTCGGTCGGGCTTATCGCCAATGGCGAAAGGCTGATCTCGTCCTTCGAATCCCAGCTCTCGGGCACTGCCGCCTACAAGGGTGGCGGCGAGCGCGTCAATCTCGACGCCTCGGTGGCCAATGCGACGCTGTCGGGCTATGCCGCGCTCGGCCAACGCATCGCCGCCTTTGCCGACGAACGGTCGGACCAGTTGCTCAATCTCCACCGGACCTTGTTCTACGCCACCATCGGCGTCATCGTGCTGGTCGCGCTTTTCATCTTCCGGCCGATGTCGAAAGCGATCCTGCGCAAGACGCATGAGCTTGTCGACGCCCGCAACTCGATGGCCTTCATCGCCGTGCATGACGGGCTGACCGGCCTGCACAACCGCACCTTCCTGACCGATCACTTCGAAACGCTGATCAAGGGCGCGCATCGCCGGCGCGAGAGGCTGGCGGTGATCCAGCTCGACCTCGACCGTTTCAAGCAGATCAACGACACGCTCGGCCACGCTGCCGGCGACTATGTGCTGGTCGTCACCGCCCAGCGCATGCGCGATTCCTGCCGCGCGTCGGATCTGTGCGCACGCCTCGGCGGCGACGAATTCGTCATGATCCTCAACGGCGCCGGCGGCACCGAGGACATCAATATGCTGGCCCGGCGCATCCTCGAGCAGATCAACGAGCCTATCACCTTCCAGGGCACGACCATCCTTCCCGGCGCCAGCGCCGGCATCGCCGTCTATCCCATCGACGCCGACAATGCAGAGGATCTGCTCGTCCACGCCGATCTCGCGCTCTACTCCGCCAAGAAGCTTGGCGGCGGCAGCTTCTCGTTCTTCTCGGAGGAGCTCAGGCGCGAGCTCGACCACCGCAAGCAGCTCGAGCACGACATCAAGGTCGCTATCTCGGAGCAAGCGTTCCAGGTCTATTTCCAGCCGCAGGTCTCGTTGACCAACGGCGCCATCAGCGGCATCGAGGCGCTGGTGCGCTGGAAGCATGCCGAACGCGGCATGATCGCGCCGGGCGAGTTCATTCCGGTCGCCGAAAAATGCGGTTTCATGCCAGAGATCGGCCGCATCGTCTTTACCAAGGCGATCGAGCAGGCCGCCGAATGGGATCGCGCCGGCATTGAATTCGGGCGGCTTGCCGTCAACGTGTCGGGCACCGAATTGCGCGAACCGGACTTCGACCGCTTCCTGTTCGCGACGCTGGAGAAGTTCGGCCTGGCGCCGCAGAAGCTGTCGCTGGAGATCGTCGAATCCGTCATTCTCGACGACGAGAAGACCGGGATCGCGGCCAAGCTGCGCCACATCCGCGCCGCCGGCGTGCATCTCGAGCTCGACGATTTCGGCACCGGCTATGCCTCGCTCAGCCATGTCAATCCGAACGAGATCGACCGGCTGAAGATCGACCGTCGCTTTGTCCAGAACATCAACGAGAATGGCGACAACACCAAGATCGTGCGCGCCATTACCGAGCTGGCGCGCGGCCTCGGCATCTCGATCGTCGCCGAAGGTGCGGAGACCGAAGCCGAACTCGATTCGCTGATGGCGATCGGCTGCGACCAGGTGCAGGGCTATTCCATCGCCTTCCCGATGCCGCAGGACAACGCCCGCGAATGGCTGCTGGCGCGCAGCCCGAAGAAAGCCAAGCTGAAAGTGCTGCAAGGCAGCCTGGCTTAGCGCGCCCAATCGACGGTCAATTTGGTCGGCGCGGCTTTCGCAGCCTGACTGCTGGTGCTGACCGTGCTTTGCATGGCGACCGCCCGGATGATTTGAGCCCTGCCGCGCGTTAACACCCCGGTTGAAGCATTCGCATCGCACGCCGCCCGGCTCCCGGTCAGCGGTGTGCGCGGCGCGCAGCTCGGACGGATGTGCAAGGTGGCTCTCCGCACAAAGGTTTGGCTGCGCGCCACCAACCTGATGGCGGCAGACTGGGCATCGCGCGGAAGCGCAGCCTAAAGCGCGTCGCGCCTGAACGGCCTCATGCGGCGCGCTTCAGGCTGTTGTTTTATGCATGTCGTTACCCCAAAGCCGCTGCGCACTTTTGGGCGACATGCATCAAAGCACCTCGACCGATTCGCCACGCCGGTTGGCCCGGCGCAGTTTCAGGTATGTGCGCAGGTTCGGCACAATGCGAAAACCCTCCAGCTTGGTTTCCTGGAGCGGCGCGGCCCAGTCCATGTCCTCGTACCTGTTGCGATAGGCTTCGATGGCCTTGGCGAGATCCTCGCGGCCCAGTTGCCTGGCCAAGGCAGCGCAGGCGGCGATCCGCGACCGTAACGACTGGCCATATTTCGGAGCAAACGCCAGCCCGCCGTCGGCGAGGTCATCAAGTTCGTGGGCAAGCAGCAGAAACAGGAGATCCTCGTCTCCTGCCGGCACGCCATCGGCCGCAATGCGCTCGGGGTCTCCGGTCTCGAATTTCACGTCGATCAGGCGCGCAACAAGACGCTCAACCTCGACACCCACCTTTTGCTCCAGCCACTCGCGGTGGGCATCGCTTCGCGTGCTGGATTTTCCATCCGGATACTGGCCGCTGTCGTAGGAGGCATGAAACATCGCCGCCAGCACAAGATCCAAATTCTTGTCGAAATGCGCGACTGCGGACGCGGCGCCTACTGCATGGCAGATGAAAGGTCGCCCGGTCTTGCGATAGCGGCCATTGAACATGGCGCAACAGACACGGTAGGCCTTCTGGACGTGGACAATATCGTCGACCGGATGGCCAAGCTCGTAAAGCTGCATATACAGCGCCGTGTTGGTCTGGCGCGGTACGAAAAGTTCTTCCCTGGTCAAATCGGCCCCCCGACTTCGTTTGACTTGCCGTCGAGTTTTCGCAGGAAAGCGATCAGCTTCAGGATTCTTGTACAGGCCTCTTCGATGGAGTGAGCCTGCCGCCTTTAGCTGAAAATTACAAATATGATTGGAGAAGTCCAGTCTAAGGAGCCACGGCCGCAAGCGAGGCTCAGATTCTGATGCCGAACCTGATGCCGTCATAGATGGCGGCGTGGATGTTGCGCGAGGCGACCGCGTCGCCGATGCGCAACAGCACGAAACCGCCTTGCGGGTTGCGCTCAGGAAAAATGTCGCCGCCGCCGACCAGCCGCTCGTAGTCGACCGCGCCGCCATTTTTCGACAGCGGCTTCAGCTGGAGATAGAGATCGTCGAGCGGGGCCGTGCCATGCTCGACCACCACCTGGTCGACCCGCCTTTCGCCGCGCCAGCCATCGGCGAAATCCGAAGCAAGTTCGGCAACCAGCTGATTGCCCTCGCGCCGCACCGAGCGCAGCCTGGTGTTGATGGTGATGGTGACGCCCTTCTCCTGGAACGCGCGCATATAGGGAACGTGGTTCATGCCGCCCATTTCCGGGGCGAAGAAGCGTTCGGGCGAAACCAGCTCCAGCTTTGACCCTGCATTGGCGATCAGCTCCGCCGCACCCATGCCCTGGTGGCCGCCATTGTCGTCGAAGAGCAGCACGTTCTCCGCCGGCTTGACGCTGCCGGCCATGATGTCCCAGCTCGACGTCACGAGATTGTCGCCCGATGTCAGCGGCGGGTTTTGCGGCAGGCCGCCGGTGGCGATCACCACCACATCGGGCACTAGGCCCAGCACATCGTCCTGCTCGGCCCAGGTATCATAGCGGACCTCGACGCCGAGCCGGTCGAGTTCGGCCAGCCGCCAGTCGATGATGCCGATCAGCTCCTTGCGGCGCGGGTTCTGCGTCGCCAGCCGAACCTGGCCGCCGGCCTGGCCGGAGGCTTCGAGCACCGTGACCTGATGGCCGCGTTCGGCCATGACGCGGGCTGCTTCCAGCCCGCCGGCGCCGGCGCCGACGACGACGACTTTCCGCTTGGGCCCTTCGGTCTTGGCGATAATATGCGGAATCTCGGCCTCGCGGCCGGTCGCGGCATTGTGGACGCACAGCGCCTCGCCGCCCTCATAGATGCGGTCGAGGCAATAGGTGGCGCCGACGCAAGGGCGGATCTCGTGCTCGCGGCCTTCCATCACTTTCTTGATGATGTGCGGATCGGCGATATGCGCGCGGGTCATGCCGACCATGTCGAGTTTGCCCGTCGCGATGGCATGGCGCGCGGTGGCGACATCGGAAATCCGCGCCGCATGGAAGGTCGGGAATTTCGTCGCCGCCCTCACCTCGCCGGCGAAATCGAGATGCGGCGAAGAGCGCATGCCGGCCACCGGGATGACCTTGGTGAGCGCCGCGTCGCTCTCGATCGAGCCGCGGATAATGTTGAGGAAGTCCACCTTGCCCGAGTTGGCGAGCCGCTTCGCGATCTCGACGCCCTCCTCTTTCGACAGGCCTTTTTCAAAATCCTCGTCGGCGACCATGCGGATGCCGACGACGAATTTCTCGCCGACCGCGGCGCGCACGGCATCCAGCACGAGATTGGTGAAGCGAAGCCGGTTGTCGAGCGAGCCGCCGAATTCGTCGTCGCGATGGTTGGTGGCCGGCGACCAGAACCCGTCCATCAGATGGCCGTAGGATTCGAACTCGATGCCGTCGAGCCCGGCGGCCTGGCAACGCTGCGCGGCGGACGCATAGTCGGCGACGATGCGCTCGATGTCCCAGTCCTCGATGGTTTTTGGGAAAGCGCGATGCGCCGGCTCGCGCACCGGCGATGCCGACAGAACCGGCAGCCAGTCGGCCTTGTTCCAGCCGGTGCGGCGGCCGAGATGGGTGATCTGGATCATCACCTTGCAGTCATGTTCGTGGCAGGCGTCCGCCAGTTCGGCCAGCCACGGCACGATGCGATCGTCATAGACATGCAGATTGCCAAAGGCGGCGGGGCTGTCGCGCGAGACGATGGCCGAACCCGCCGTCATGGTCAGCGCCATGCCGCCCTTGGCCTTTTCGGCATGGTAGAGCCGGTAGCGCTGCTTCGGCATGCCGTCCTCGGAATAGGCCGGCTCATGACTGGTCGACATGACCCGGTTCTTCAGCGTCAAGTGCTTGAGCTGATAGGGCTGGAGAAGCGGATCGTTGGAGGTCATCGTCTTCCTGCTTTTTCAAACTGTGCTAATGAGCGCGGCAAAATTGAAAGAGATACCGCTCATGATCGACACCAAAACCCTCACCCAGCTCGGCGCTCACGTCGAGACGCCACAGAGCCCCGAAGCTGCGGTCCTGGAGACCGTGCCGTTCCAGCGCGGCGACGGACCGCCGGCGATCGTGCGCTTCACCTGCCCGGAATTCACCTCGCTCTGCCCGGTCACCGGCCAACCGGATTTCGCCCATATCGTCATCGACTACGCACCCGATGCGGCGCTGGTGGAATCGAAATCGCTGAAACTGTTCATGACCTCGTTTCGCAACCATGGCGCCTTCCATGAAGACTGCACCGTGATGATCGGCCGCCGCATTGTGGCGGCGACCAAACCGTTGTGGTTGCGCGTAGGCGGCTATTGGTATCCACGCGGCGGCATTCCGATCGATGTCTTCTGGCAAACCGGCGCGCCGCCCGAAGGCGCCTGGCTGCCCGACACCGGCGTTGCCCCTTATCGCGGCCGCGGCTGAACGGGCATCAGCCATTGTCGGCGCCCGTCCGGCATAGCTTTGCCGCCAGGAAAGGAAGCACTGCATCGCGGTAGCGCGGCTGGTCATAGCGCAGCAGGTCGACATGACCTGCGCCTTCGAACCAGACCAGCTCAGAGCCGGCGGCAGCGCTCTGCAAGGCCAGCACCTGGCCGCGATCGATGAAGGGATCGATGCTGCCTGCCATCAGCATCAGCGGCGCGCCGATCTTGCCGAGATGATCGACCGGCCTGACGTCGTCGGCGCTCAAGCCGAGACGAACGGGCATCTGCGCCAAGAGCACGTCAGCCTGGAAGCCGCGCCAGAAGCTGAAGGGCATTCGCCATGCCGTGGTCTCGCGCAACGTCGCGTAGAGCTGCTCCAGCACATAGGCATCGGCGGGCGCCTGCTGTGCTGCAAAAACAAACGCCGCTGCGCCCAATGATGAGCCGACAGCACCAAGTTTCTGGCCGGGGAAACGTTGCCTGGCAAAGGCAATGATGCGGGAGGCATCCTGCCCTTCGGTATAACCGAAGCCCTGGGCAGTGCCGCCGCTTTCGCCGTGCCCGGACAGGTCGAACAGGACGACGGAGTAACCGGCGTCGAAGAGGAGTTTCGCTCTTTGAACCAAAGCCAGCCTGTTGGCCCCGCGCCATGCAGCAGGACGATGGCGCCGCAACTGCCCTTTCGATCGGCCACCCATCCGACCAGTTCGGGCGCATCGGCCTGGTCGAGCACGACGCGCTGGACGGGCAAGTCCGCCGGCTCCGCCAGCGCTTGCCGAGGCCCGCGGGCGATCGGCTTCGTACCGATATGCCAGTCGAAGACGCCGCCGGCAGCGACCACACCGACCAGCGCGAGCGCGAGCCAAACGCGAAGCCTCATTGACGATTACCCGGAAGCGGTCGGCTGCTCATTCGCACTGATACTGGCTGAGTGCCCATTCGCCGGTTACCGAGAGCAGATCCGATATCTTCCAGTCGCCGTCGACTTTCCTGAACTTCCATTCGAGGCGATGCGGGTTGCCGGCGACGACGAAGGCGACAATGACCTTGGCCTGGTCGCCATTGATCGCTTCGAGCGTCTTCAGGCTCTTGTCGATCTCGGCCTTGTCATAGTCGGCATTGTCCAGCGCCATGTTGGGATCGAGGCACTCGCCCTGCCCGGATTTGCGCAACGCATCGCTCTTGTCGAGAACGGTTTTTGCCGGATCGACGAAGTGGCTGCGCTGCGCCGGGTCAATCTCCAGCCCCACCTGATCGTAGAATGGCCGTACCACCGCCGTCGGTGATCCCGGCAGAATGGGAGCGGCCGGCGCGGCGTCGGCCGGCGACCATCCAACCGGTGGCGTTGCCGGCTCCACCGCAACCCCGGGCGGGTTTGCGGGCGGTATGCTGCCCGGCACTGTCTCGGCCGGAGCATTTGCGGGCGGCGGACCGAGCAAGCCCTGCGCCGAAGCGCCGTTCAGCCCTGCCGCCAGCATGGAAAAGGTCGACAACGCCAGAGCGAGACGACGCAGCACGGCATTACTCCGGCGCTTTATCGGGCATGCATTCCAACGCGCTCAGCGTCCAGTTGCTGGTCTTGGAGGTGATGTCGGCGACCTTCCATTTGCCGTCGATTTTCTTCAGCGACCAGACCATTTCACGTTTGGAATCATCACCTTCAGCAAAAAGGCTGAAGGTGGCCGTGACCTCGGCCGTATCGCCATTGACGGTCTCGGCCAGCTTCAACGTCTTGGCAATGCTCTTCTGGTCGAAATCCTGGGCGTCGAGGCCTGGATCGAAGTCGAGGCAGGCGACTTCGTCGGGATTGTTCTTGACGGCCTTGTCGTTGAGGTCGAACAGCTTTGTCACCGGCTCGGTGAAGCGGTCGCGATATTGCTCGTCGCCCTCGAACTTCACTTCAGGCACATAGAAGAACTTTACGGCGTTGGAAGCCGGCCCGGCCGGTGCGGCGGCAGGCAAGGCAATCGAAAAGACAGCGGCCAGCACTATCGGTTTCATCAGGGATCTCCGGATTCGGCGGCAAGACGGGAATAGCAGACATACTGCATATCGGCTTTTTTGCGGCTCATGAAGCCTCCGGGGTTCGTTGCCCCTGATATCGCGTCGTATGCCTGGCGCGCCTGGCGGCAGGAGCTCAAAGCCCAAGCGCCACCTTGCGTCCGTCATGAATGGCAAAGGCAGCCTGCCTCGAGGCCGTGCAATCGCCGATCGACGTGTGAACGATGCCGATCCTGTCGAGTTCGACGGACAGGCTGTCCTGCGCCATGCTGGTACTGGCAAACACCAAAGTGTCCGCCTCGATGTCCTGCTCGGCGCCATCGAGCAACGATGCTATTTTGGCCTTCATGCCATCCCAATGCATCACGGCGCTTTCGGTCACAAACCTGACCTTTAGTGCAGCGAGCGCGCGGCGCAGCGGCGCATCCACGGCCATGCGCTGAAGTTCCTTACCTATGAGGGCGTCAGGCGTGACGATGGTCACATCATGGCCGTCCTCGGCGAGTTTCCAGGCGGTCCCGCAGCCTTTCCAGTTGCCGCCATCGTCGAGGAAAAGCACGCGCTTGCCCGGCCTCACCTCTCTCGCCATCACGGCTTCGGCGGAGAAAACAGAACCACCGCCCGGAATGCTCTCCCATTGCGGCAGCGCCTTTTGGAATGCGCCGTCCGGCGGCATGGAGCCGGTCGCAACGATGACGTGATCTGCGCCTTCGCGTCCAATGTCCTCGGCTTCGACATATTGACCATAGCGCACGTCGACCTGAAGCTGGCCAAGCTGACGCTGGTACCAGTCGATGAGATCGAGGATCTGCGCCCGGCGCGGCTGCAGGCCGGCAAGCCGGAATTGTCCGCCGAGCCGGTCGGACGCCTCGGCCAGCGTGACCCGATGTCCGCGCTCCGCCGCCACACGTGCCGCTTCGAGACCAGCAGGCCCGCCGCCGACGACAAACACGCGTTTGGGCATGGCGGCCGGCGTGAATCGGTCACCGCCCCATTCCCATTCGCGCCCCGCCGACGGGTTGATGACGCAGCTGATCCAGTAGTCGCGGCTGCGTCGGCCCCAGCACATCTGGTTGCAGGACAGGCAACCACGTATGTCCTCTTCTCGCCCTGCGGCGGCCTTGGCCGCCAGATGCGGATCGGCGATCTGCCCGCGCACGATCGAGACGAGATCGGCGCGCCCTTCGCTCAGTACGCTTTCGGCGTTGTCCGGGGTGCGAATGTGGCTCTCGGCGGTAATCAGCGCGTGGCGCACGGTCGACTTCAAAACCGCAGCCAGATCGGCGCCCAGCTTTTCCGGGTAGAGGAAAGTCGGCATGATCTTGTAGAAATCGAAATAAGAGCCCGACCCGCAGGTGACGTAGTCCATCAGATTGTCGCGATCGTGCAGGTCGATGATCTCGGCCAATGCCTCGCGCTTCAGCGTCACCTCGACTTCCGGCTCGTCATTGATGGCGAGACCGACGATGAAGTCGTCGCCACAGACCTTGCGGATGCGGCTCATCACCTCCCGGCTCATGCGGGTGCGGTTTTGCAGGCTGCCGCCCCATTGGTCGTCGCGTCGGTTCGACCACGGCGTCCAGAACTGATCGAGCATGGAATGATAGGCCGCCCAGACCTCGACACCGTCGAAACCGGCCTCGCGGCAGCGGCGCGCCGCCTGGACGAAGCCATCGATCGTCTCTTCGATCTGGCGCTCGGACATTCGGTGCGAGCCGTCTGAATCGTGATAGCTCGGCAGGCCCGACGGCGACCAGCCGGCATGGAAAGAGTTGTCCGCGTCGGCATGCTGGCCGACATGGTAGAGTTGCTGGATGGCGACGGCGCCGTTGCCTCGGATCGCGTCAGTCACCTCTCGGAAATGCAGGATGACGCTGTCGTCCGAGGGGCGGAAATTTCCGCGCGTCAGAACCGCAGCCTGATGCACCGGCATCGGCTCGACGACGATCATGCCGGCCCCGCCAATGGCGCGTTCGGCATAATAGCCGACATGGCGGGCCGTCGGCAGGCCGTCTTCAGCCATGTTGGCGGTATGGGCTCCGAACACGATCCGGTTGCGCAGCGTCTTGCCGCGCAAGCTCGCCGGTTCGAAAAGACGCTTGAAGACCCGCCCGGACATATCCGCCTCTTCGGTTGCGGTCGGCACCTCGCGAGGATGCCGGCCTGCTGCCTATTTCCTTGATCTCAGCCGTCCAGCCAGACGTTTTGCAAATCCATCTCGAAGGTCTGGTGGACGCCGTAGTTCTTCACCTTCTTGTTGGTGTGGCTGTAGAGCTTTTGCCAGAAGGGCTGAATGATGACGCCGGAATCCTGCAGGATCTGCTCGACATCCTTCATCACCTCGCGCCGCTTCTCCACGTCGACGAGCGACAGCGCCTGCTTGAGTTTGGCGTCGAAGTCCGGGTTGGAATAGGCCGATTCATTCCAGGCCTCGCCGGTGCGGTAGCCCAGAGCCAGCACCTGGACGCCGAGCGGACGCATGTACCAGATGGTCATCGAGTACGGATATTTCGTCCAGTCGTTCCAGAAGGTCGAGCCCGGCAGCACCGTGCGCTTCACCTTGATGCCGGCATCGCGCAGCTGGCCGGCGATGGCATCGCCGGTGCTCTTTTGCCAGTCGTCCTCAATGGTGATCAGCTCGTGCTCGAAATCGGCCTGACCGGCGTCCGCCATCAGCTTCTTGGCGCCGGCGGCATCGCGCTCCTTCTTGGGCAGCGCAAAATATTCCGGATGGATCGGGCTGACATGGTGGTTTTCGCCGACGGTGCCGCGACCATTATAGCCGAGCTGAAGGACCACATTGTTGTCCACCGCCATCTGCAGCGCGTTGCGCACACGCTGATCGTCATAGGGCTTGTGGGTGATGTTGGTGCGCGCAACCAGCGTGGTGGCGGTTGCGACTTCCGACTTCTGCAGGCCCATCTTGTCGAGGATGTCGATGAAGTCGGACGGCGTTTCGAAATTGAGGTCGATCTCGCCGGAGTCGAAGGCGTTGATCGTGGCGTTGAAGTCGGTGCCGTAATCGGTGAACTCGACGCCATCGAGCGGCGCTTCGCCGCCCCACCATTTGCCGTTCTCGCGCCGCTTGACCACCGCCTTCTGGCCGACATCGTAGGACACCAGTTCGAATGGTCCGGTACCGATCGGCTTCTTGACCGGATCGGCGCCATCGGCGTCGAAACTGCGGTGGACGACGAGCGCGGGATAGTCGGTGAAGTTCGGGATCAGTGAAATGTCGGGCGCGCTGAGCGTCAGCTTGACGGTGTTGTCATCGACCTTGGTGATTGCGCCGTCACGCGCCTTGCCCGACTTTTCATCGATCAGCCCGCCGACGCGCGCGGCCATGGAATTGCCGGCCACGGCCTTCTCGCACCAGCGTGTGACATTGAAGACCACGTCGTCGGCGTTGAAGGCGTCGCCATTGTTCCATGTGATGCCCTTGCGCACATGCAGCGTGTATTCGGTGGCGTCGTCATTGACGTCCCAGCTTTCCAGCAACACCGGCTCGAAGGTGAATTCCTTGGTGTAGCGGACCAGCGGCTCCAGCCAGCAGCGCGAAATGTTGGCGAGTTCCACCCAGTCATAGGTGCGCGGATCTTTTTGAGCCTTCACCGACATCGATATGTGCAGCGTGCCGCCCTTCTTCGGCTCCTGAGCAAAAGCCTGCCCCGGCGCGGCAAGGCCGATCATGCTGTAGGCCAGCGCCGTCGATGCACCGAAGGCGCTGGCCAGCGCCAGGAACTCGCGCCGGTCCACGCGGCCTGCCTGCGCCTCTTTGGCCATCGCCTCGATGGCGCCAGGCACGCGATCGCCATTGCTTCTGAACAGTGTCATGTCTTCCTCCCTTGCGGTTCCCTTGGGGTTTTGCCCCTTATCAATTCACGCTGGTGTTCCTGTCAGCTGACGGTGTCGGGCAGCTTTTCTTCGCGCTGCGCGATAAAGTCCTTCAAGCCTTCGGCGATGCCCTCATCGAGCTTCGGCTCCTCATAGTCGGCGAGCATGTTGCGAGCCTTCTCGCGGCCGCGCGTGTCGTGGTCCTTCGCCCCTCCAGCATTCCATTGTTCGTAGGAATTGAAGTCCATGATGGTGGGCATGAAGAATGCCGACTCGTAGTGCTCAAGCGTGTGTTGGGTGCCGAGGAAATGGCCCTGCGGCCCGACTTCGCGGATCGCCGCCATGGCTTCCTTGAAGTCGTCGAACGGCAGGCCGCCGGCATATTTATACCAGCCGACAAGCTGTTCGCAGTCGGTGGCGAATTTTGAGTAGCCGCAGGTCAGCCCAGCCTCCAGCCAACCGGCGGAATGCCAGATGTAGTTGGCGCCGGCGAGGATGGCGGCGTGCATCAGCATGTTCGATTCGTAGCCGGCCTGGGCGTCGTTGAGCTTGGAGCCGACATGGAAGCCGGAGGTCCGCCACGGCAATCCGTATTTCCGCGCCAGCGCTCCCATCAGATACATCATCTGCGCGGCCTCCGGCGTGCCGCCCATCGGCGCGCCGGTCTTCATGTCGACGGTGACCATGAACTGGCCGTAGATCTGCGGCGAACCAGGGCGCAGCAGCTGCGTGAAGGCGACGCCGGCCAACGCTTCGGCATTGACCTGCGCCACCGCGCCGACGGCCGAGGCGGACGTCGAGGCGCCGCAGAGCGCAAAGGGCGCCAGGATCAGCGGCTGGTTGCTGCGCGCATAGACCTTCATCGCGTCCAGCATGGTCGCATCCCACACCAGCGGTGAATTGCAGTTGGTGATCGACACCAGCACCGGATTGTCGCGGACGAACTCCTCGCCGAAGACGATGCCGGCCATCGCCATCGTGTCCTCGGCGCGTTCCTTCGACGTGACGATGCCCATGAACGGCTTGTCTGAATGCTTCAGCGCCGAATGGATGATGTGCAGATGCCGCTTGGGCACGGCGATTTCCATCGGCTCGCAGATGACCGAGCTCGACGAGTGCAGCGCCGGCGCCATGTAGGCGAGCTTGTGGAAATTGTTGAGGTCTTCAAGCGTGCCGTAGCGCCTGTTGTTGTCGAGGTCACGCACATAGGGCGCGCCATACATCGGCACGAAGATGGAATTCTTGCCGCCGACGCGGACAGTGCGTTCGGGATTGCGCGCATTGAGGGCGAATTCGGAAGGGACCTTCGAGACCAGCTCCATCAACAGGCCGCGGTCGATGCGGACGCGTGTCTCGGACACATCGGCGCCCGCCGCCTTCCACATGGCGATGGCTTCATCGTCGCGGAACTCGCAACCGACCTCTTCCAGGATGGCGAGCGATTCCTGGTGGATCAGCTCCACCGCCTCATCCGGGACCATCTGATAGGTGGGGATCTCGCGGACCAGCGTCGGGAAGGAGGCGACGGGTGCGCTCCGCAGCGCCTTGCGTCCAAGGCGACCGCCGCCGCGACGGTGGGTCTGCTCGGTCAGTTCAGCGGCCGGTGCGTTCATGGAGGCTCCCTTGCGTCTGTCCAGCCAAGTTAGCGACACGAAATATGCCTGTGACGCTGGAAAATCCTGATCTCTTGTATAAGCTCCGCTTATGCGAAGCCTGCGCCACCTCCTGCCCTCGGCCGGCAGCCTGATCGTCTTCGAGGCGGCGGGCCGGCTGTCGAGCTTCACCGCCGCGGGCCGAGAGCTCGGCATGACGCAGGCTGCCGTCTCCTATGCCGTGCGCGGGCTGGAAGAACAGCTCGGTGCCCAGCTGTTTCAGCGCCGTCACCGCCAGGTGGTTTTGACCGAGGCGGGCGAGCGTTTCCATGCCGACGTCTCGCTGGGCCTGTCCCATATCCGCAAATCGGCGGAGGATCTGCGCCTGCAGGCGACCGGCGGCCATGTCACGCTGGCGGCATCGACCGCCTTCGGCTCGTTCTGGATGATGCCGCGCCTGCAGCAGTTCCGCGACGAACTGCCGGGCATAGACCTGCGCATCCAGACAGCCGACCGTGACCTCGACATCATCGCCGAAGGCATTCCGCTGGCCGTGCGTGGCGGCGAACCGCGCAACTGGGCCGACTATCATTCGCTGCCGCTCGCCGACGAGGAGATCTTCCCGGTCGTTGGCGCCAGCTATCTCGCGAAGTTCGGCATGCCTGGGAGCGTCCAGGAATTGGCCACGCATCGCCTGATCCATCTCGAGGAGCCCTACCGCGAGGCGGCGAGCTGGGACGAATGGTTCCAGTCGGCGGGGGGAAGCCTCGACAACACCGCGCGCGGCCTGCGCATCAACGATTACGGCCTGGTGATCCAGGGCGTCATGGAGGGCCAAGGCATCGCGCTCGGCTGGCGGCATCTGGCCGAGCGGTTGCTGGCGACAGGGCTGCTGGTGCCGGTGACGGATCATGTGCTGAAGACCGGCAAGGCGTTCTATGTGGTGTGGCCGAAGAACCGGGAATTGAGCGAGAATGCGCGGAAAGTGAGGGATTGGCTGGCGGCGCAGGCGTGAGTTGGCCTGGCGCAACCCTCTTGAGGTTGGCGGGACAGCATCCCATTGAAGCCTTCCGCACACCCTTCGAATCCGCCTATAGTACCGCCATGCCCATTCGCCAGCTTTCCGAAACGATGATCAACCAGATCGCCGCCGGCGAAGTCATCGAGCGTCCGGCGAGTGTGGTGAAGGAGCTGGTCGAGAACGCGCTCGATGCCGGCGCATCGCGCGTCGAGATCGTCACTGCCGGTGGTGGGCTCAACATGATCCGCGTCACCGATGACGGCTCGGGCATTCCCGAACCGGAGCTGGCGCTGGCGATCGCGCGCCATTGCACTTCCAAGCTTTCCGAAAACATTCACGACATCCGCTCGCTCGGCTTTCGTGGCGAAGCGCTGCCGTCGATCGGTTCGGTGTCGCGGCTGTCGATCCGCTCGCGCACGGCATCGGGCGACGCAGCCGCCGAGATCGGCATTGAAGGCGGCCGGGTTTCGGCCATCAAGCCGGCGGCCGCCAACCGCGGCACCACGGTCGAGGTGCGCGACCTTTTCTTCGCGACACCCGCCCGGCTCAAATTCATGAAGGGCGAGCGCGCCGAAAGCTCGGCCACCAGCGATGTGATCAAGCGCATCGCCATCGCCTTTCCCGCTGTGCGCTTTACGCTGGCCGGCTCGGACCGTTCGACGCTGGAATTGCCAGCCACCGAAGCCAGCGCGGATGGCAGCCTGCGCCGCGTCGCCCAGGTGATGGGCGCCGAGTTCCCCGCCAATTCCATTGCCATCGATGCCAGCCGTGACGGCGTGCATCTGACAGGCCATGTCTCGATCCCGTCCTTCACCCGCGCCAATGCGCTGCAGCAATATGCCTATGTCAACGGAAGGCCGGTGCGCGACAAGCTGATTGCCGGCGCGATCCGCGGTGCCTTCGCCGATGTGCTGCCGCGCGACCGGCATGCGGTGACCGTGCTGTTCCTGACGCTCGATCCGGCAACCGTCGACGTCAACGTCCACCCGGCCAAGGCCGATGTGCGCTTTCGCGATCCCGGTCTGGTGCGCGGGCTGATCGTCGGCGCCATCCGCGAGGCGCTGGCCAATGCCGGTATCCGCGCCGCCACCAGCGGCGCTGCCGGCATGATGGCGGCGTTCCGGCCGGGCTCCTATGCCGATGCCAGCCCGGCCAACGGCCATCGTAGCTATGACGCTGCCTATCGCGCCTCGGGCTTTGCCGGTTTCGACCGCTCGCCGCAGCGGCCGCTGGATATGGGATTTGACGGCTTCCGCGAAAACGATCAGGCGGCGTTCGATGCCGGGCCGCTTGCCAGCGCCGACGCGCGGGCCGGTACGGCCGAGCCGGCCGAGACGCTGCTTGGCACGGCGCTCGGTGCGGCGCGCGCGCAGGTGCACGAGAACTACATCGTCTCCCAGACCAGGGATTCGCTCGTCATCGTCGACCAGCATGCGGCGCATGAGCGGCTGGTCTATGAGGCCCTGAAGAACGCACTGCATTCCCGCGCCGTGCCGTCGCAAATGCTGCTCTTGCCGGAGATCGTCGACCTGCCGGAAGAGGACGCCGAGCGGCTGGCCCTGCATTCCGAGACGCTGGCCCGCTTCGGCCTCGGCATAGAGCGCTTCGGCCCAGGCGCGGTGGCGGTGCGCGAGACGCCCTCGATGCTGGGCGAAACCAATGTCCAGCAACTGGTGCGCGACCTTGCCGACGAGATCGCCGACAACGACACGGTCGAGACGCTGAAGGAGAGGCTGGACAAGATCGCCGCGACCATGGCCTGCCACGGCTCGGTGCGCTCCGGCCGCCTGCTCAAGCCTGAGGAGATGAACGCGCTGCTGCGCCAGATGGAGGCGACTCCGGGATCCGGCACCTGCAACCACGGCCGCCCGACCTATATCGAGCTCAAGCTCGCCGATATCGAGCGGCTGTTCGGGCGTCGATGAGCTGTGATCGACGAGGAGACGATCCGGTTCCAGTTCGAAACTGAAGTGATCCACTGGCGGGGCCCGTCGCCATACTTCTTCGCGCCAATCCCGGACGAGCATGGCGAAGAGATCAAAAAGGTGGCGAAGTTCGCGACCTATGGCTGGGGGGTGATCCCTGTCGAGGTGACCATTGACGACTTCATGTTCGGCACATCGCTGTTTCCCAAGGACGGAAGCTACCTCTTGCCCTTGAAGGATGCGGTCCGGCGCAAATGCAATCTGACCGCAGGCGATTCGATTTCCGCCTCCATCGCGATACACCTTCGCGGACGGTAACGACGCCGCCTGTTGACGGGAGTAGCCTCACTTCTTCAGGCGGTATTTCCTGGCCTTGCGGTCGAACACATAGTCCTCCTCATACCCGGCGCGGCCATCGCGAAAACTCACGGATATAATGTCCTTGCCGCGTTCCGTACGCTTCTGCACGTTCCAATAGATCGACGTCATCAGCATGCCGCCATTGCAATAGTCGTCCTCGCTGACGAACTTGATGGTCTGCACCACCTTTTTGCGCTTCTTGTTGATGACCAGCATCGTCTTCATGCAGATCTGGTCGTCGGTTTTCGTGTAGACCCCGGCGAACCTGTCGGTCGCAGTTTGCGCCCAGAACGGAATTTCGACGTTGCCGTCGACCACCCCCTCCCCGGTATCGTCGAAGCCCGCAACCTTCTTGAGATTGATCGGAAATTTGTCGGCGCCCTTGTTCCAGCTTCCCGTCAGGACGCCGTCGCCGAGTTCGAGTGCAAATGGGCATCCGGTGACGTCAAAAGGCGTTTTGGAGCCTTGCACGATGACACGCTGGAAGTCCTTGTCATCGGCAATCTCGCAGAGCGCGATACTGGTGCCGTTGGCTTTGCCATAGAGCGCGATCGGGCTTTGCTTGGCGTCGTAAAAGAGGCTGCCCTGGATCGTGAGGCCGTTGCCGAAGGTGTAGGTCTGCAAAGAGAGATGGACCGGGTTGGGTCCGATGGATCCCTCGTAGTTCTCCACGTGATACCAACCCGCAATGGCTTTGCCGCTGAGCAGCAGCAAGCAAAAAACGGCCGATACGAACTGCCTGACCATCCCGACCCCCCGGTGAATTCAGATCACCATAGCCACCCGGTCGGGTCCTGTCAGCATCGCAGCGACGGTCGGCTGTTTCATGGGGCCGGGAAATTCCGGCGCGGCTCTCCCTTTGATTCGGGAAAAGGTTCCAACCCGCTGATCTAGCGCTTCAAATTCACCACGATGACGCCGCCGAGCGCCAGCGCGCCGCCGAGGAGACCGAGCAACGTCGGCACTTCACCCAGCCAGAAGAAGCCGATCAGGGCCGACATGGGCGAGACCAGATAGAGGAAGTTCGAGGCACGCGCCGCCGGGAGGCGCGACAGAGCGGTTGCCCAGGCGGCATAGGCAATCAGGCTGGGCACGATGCCGAGAAAGATCACGGCGCCGATCCCAGCCGTATTGGCAACCGCTGCCTGTGCAAAGCCGCTTGGCAGACAGGGTGCCAGGCAAAGTGCGCCAAGGATCATGTTCGAGGCAGCGATGGTCAGCGGGTGATGGCGGGCAAACAGCGGCTTCTGGACGATGGTGTTGACCGCCGAGCACAGCGCGGAGCCGAGAACCAAAAGCGCGCCGGTGTCGAAACTCAAGCCATTGCCGTCGGCGACCGCAATGATGCCGATGCCGGCGAAAGAAATCGCCGTGCCGAACCAGGCCCACGTCGAGAAACGCTCGCCCAGCAATGCCATTGCCATGATGGCGGTGAAGATCGGGCTGACATTGATGATGAAGCCGGCGGCGCCGGCCGACACGGTCAGTTCGCCGTAGTTGAGCATGACGGTGTAGAGCGCGACGAAGATGGCGCCGCCAAAGACGAGGCGCCACACTTCGTCAAGCCTCGGCAGCGCCGGGCGCTTGACGGCAAGGAAGATCGCCGCCGGCACTGCGGCAATGGCAAAGCGCAGCGCACCGAGTTCCAGCGGGCCGAAGGCGGCGAGGCCGGCGCGGATCGCGGGAAAGGCCGACGCCCAACCGACCACCGTCAGCGCCACGGCGATGGCTGCCGTTGTGTCTATCCGCTGTGTCTGATTCGATGTGCCGGTCACTGCGCTCATCCCACTGTCCTCGCGTTTTTCGGTCATGAACCGCAGAAAGCGCCTTTTGGGCGCCGTTGACAAACGATCAAATCGAGGATCACCTGTGACTATGGATCACAGCTCAGACACAATGGTGCCGCTCGAGACGCTGCGCGCCTTCGATGCGGCGGCGCGAACGGGGAGCTTTTCGGCCGCGGCGGAAAAGCTCAACATCACCCATGGCGCCGTCAGCCGGCAGATCGCCAAGCTGGAGGACTGGCTCGGCCTGAAAGTGTTCGACCGCGGCGCGCGCGGCGTCTCGCTGACCATCGAGGGCAACCGCCTGCATCTGCGCACGGCGGAAGCCTTTGCGCTGATCTCCACCCATTCCGACCGCTGGGTCGAACCGCGCGGCACCGCCGTGGTGCGACTGACCTCGATCCCCTCGGTCAGCGGGCTGTGGTTGATGCCGCGCATGGCGGCGCTGGAGAACCATCCGTCCAAGCTGCGCATCGTGCTGGATGTCGACATCCGCCAAGCCGACCTTGCCGACGAAGGCATCGACCTGTCGATCCGCTGCGGCCGCGGCGGCATTCCGGGCCGAATCTCGGTGAAACTGTTTGAGGAACATGTCTTCCCGGTCGCCTCGCAAAGCCTTGCCGGCGAGATCGGGCGTGGTGACCCGGCCCGGCTGCTCAAATTTCCGCTGATCAACGATTCCGACGCTTCCGGCTGGCGCGCCTGGTTTGCCGCGCAAGGCATGGATTATCGCCCGCGCCCGCAGGACCGCCGCTTCGAGGACTATAATCTGGTACTCGACGCAGCCGCGCATGGGCTGGGCATCGCGCTGGCGCGACCGCCTCTGACCGTGGATCAGCTGAAGTCGGGCCGTGTCGTCGCCGTCGATGAGCGCACCGCGCTCAACCCGGTATCTTACTGGCTCGACCGGCCGCTGGGGCGGCCGCGCACCGCCGCCGCCGAACTTTCCCGCCGCATCGCTGTTGAAGCGGGGCTGCCTATGGAAAAGATGGAAGCGTTCCTGGAAGCAGAGGGCTAGCGGCGATCGTCCGGCGTCAGCGAAGCACCAGCAGGACAAACCCGATAATTGCCATGGCCAGAAACCCGGCCGCCAGCGCCATCAGGCCGACACGCATCTGTTTGCGGCTTTCGGGCTGGACTGCGTCATTCGACCGAGACGCCGCCTGCCCTCGCTTCGCCGCGGTGGCGGTGCCGGGGCGCAGCGGTGAAGCTGCAGGGGCGAAAAGCGCAAGCCATGGCAGGCCTGTAGGTTTTGCCGCGCCGCCATCATCGGCCTTTGCCAGCGGCATCGCCTGACCGTGCTGCGCGTCATCGTTGGCTGGCGGTGCCTTGACGGCAGCAGTCCTCGCCGGTGCGGCCTCGCCAGATACCTCGCCGTCGGGTTCGGCAAGCGCCAGATAGGCCTGCAGGACCTCAGCGGAACCCGTCTGCTGCCCCTTTGCGGCCGTGGACAACAGCGCTTGCAGCGCCGGCACCGCTGCCGGCGGCAAAGGCGCGCCGGATGGCGCCGACGGCTGGACCAGCGCCTTGATCAGCGCCGTTTTGGCCGGATCGGCCTTCGCCGACGGCACCGCCGCCAACATCATGGCCTCGCGCAACAGCGCGGTCAGGCGGGCGGATGAGATGTCCATGCCGGTCACCATGGGAATGGTTTGGGCCGACAATAGCGCCTCTGCATTGCGTCAAGCTTGACCTTGCCGGCAATTTATGGCGATGAAATCAGCATGAAGTCAGTCTCAGCCCTCTTTGGCACCACCCCATGATGAACCGCTTCGAAGGCCCCGGCGGCAAGGAAGCCCGTATCCGCTATCTCGACGGCGACTTCCAGGTCACCAGCCCGGGCGCATTCGTGCGCTGCGCGGTGACCGGCGAAAGCATTCCGCTGGATGAGCTCAAATATTGGAGCGTCGCCAGGCAGGAGCCTTACGTCAGCGCCACCGCCTCGCTGCGCCGCGAGATCGAAACGCATCCCGAGCTTCGCAGCCGGCGCTGAAGGCTTTTCCGTTCGTCCCTAGGGTCTGCGCTCCGCTTCGCGTCGCTACGCCCTAGGATGACGAGGTTGCGGGCCAGCCGGCGATAACAACGATCAGCCCCGCAGCCTGCGCTGGCGCCAGGCGTCCAGCGTCTCGTCGATGATGCGCTCCGGCACGGTGTCGAGCTCGAACGTAGCGTCGATCTCCAGCACGTCGAGCTGAGCAAGGAAATCCGCCGGGGCAGCGCCATGGCGCAGCCGGGCGGCGTCCTTGGCGGTGGTGGCGAGGCCCAGTCCTTCACGCTGCGCGATTGCCGCAAGTTCGGCAAGTTCGTCGGCGGCATAAAAATGATGGTCCGGAAACGACCGTGTCAGCGCCACTTCCGCGCCTGTGCCGCGCAGCGTGTCGAAGAACTTTTCGGGATGGCCTATGCCGGAAAAGGCGAGGAACCGCCGGCCGGCGAAGCGTTCCTTGGCCGCGGGCTCGGCATGCGCCTCGAAGATCGGCCGGCCCGCGCGCGCCGCCTGGCGCACGACCTGGTCGGCGGCGGTGCCCTCGCCCATCTTCAACAGCCCATCCGTGAACACCAGTTGATCGACGATCTTGGCTCTCAGCGGCCCGCCGGGAATGACGCGGCCGTTGCCGATGCCGTAGCGGGCGTCGACGACGACCAGCGCATAATCGATATGGATCCGCGCGCTCTGAAAACCGTCATCCATGATCAGGAAGTCGCAGCCATGCGCTTCCATGAGCAGTTTGGCGCCGGCGGCGCGATTGGGGCTCACCGCAACCGGCGCATGCTCAGCCAGAAGCAGCGGCTCGTCGCCGACATGCTTGGCGGCGTCATGATGGGCATCGACAACATGCGGCTGCGCGAACGAACCGCCATGACCGCGCGACAGGAAGCCGGGGTTGAGCTGCATGCGTTTGGCTTGCCTGGCCAGGGCGATCGCGACCGGCGTCTTGCCGCTGCCGCCGACGGTGAAGTTGCCGACGCAAAGCACTGGCGCGTCGATCTTTTCCCGTACCGCCCGATGCATGCGGCGGCCGGCGACCATGCCATAGACCGCCGACAACGGCGACAACGCAAAAACCCGCCAGTCCGGCGCTTCCCACCAGAAAGGTGGTGCTTCCGAGGCCACCCTAGCGCCCGTCGGCGCCCTTCAGGCGCGACTTGACGATCAGCGGCTGGATAAAGGGCTCGAGCGATTTCAGCGTGTGCGCCAGTGCACCGCGCATCTGGTCGACCGTGGCGGCACCGGCGGCCATCATCTCATGGCGCGCCACTTCGTTCGACAACAGGAAATTGACGGCGCCGGCCAGCATGTCGCGGTCGCGCACCAGCTTGGCGCCGCCGCTGTCGAGCAGGCGCTGATAGGCTTCACGAAAATTCTGGACGTTGCGGCCGGCCAGCACTGCTGTGTCGAGCATGGCCGGCTCCAGCGGGTTTTGGCCGCCTTCCGAGGTCAGCGAGCGGCCGACAAAGGCGATTTCCGTCAGCCGGAGATAGAGCCCCATTTCGCCCATTGTATCGCCAAGCAGAATATCGGTGTCGGCGGTGATCCGATCACCCTTGCTGCGCCGCGCCAGCTTCAGGCCCATGCCGGAAATCTGCGCGGCAAGCGCTTCGGCGCGGTCGGGATGGCGTGGAACGATGATGGTCAGCAGGCCCTGATGGCGTTTGTGGAGCGTGGCGTGGACTTCCGCCGCAACCACCTCCTCGCCGTCATGGGTCGAGATCGCAGCCCAGGTCGGGCGGCCGGCGATCTGGCGCTTGAGCGTCGCCAGAGCGCGTTCGTCGACCGGCGGCGGCAAGGTGTCGACCTTGAGATTGCCGGACACGGTGACCGGCCGGGCGCCCAGTGCACGAAAACGCTCGCCGTCGACATCCGACTGGGCAACGACATGGGCGAGGTTCTCGAACAGCGCCTCGGCGATGTTGGCGCGCTTCTTCCAGGATTTGAACGAGCGATCGGACAGCCGGCCGTTGACCAGCACCTGCGGCACACGGCGGGCGCCAAGCTCGAGGATGGTCATCGGCCAGATCTCGGATTCGGCGATGATCGCCAGGTCCGGCCGCCAGTGGTCGAGGAAGCGGCTGACCGCCGGCTTGAGGTCGAGCGGCACATATTGGTGGATGATACGGTCGCCGAGCCGTTCGTCGGCGACCTGCGCCGAGGTTACGGTGCCTGTCGTCAGCACGATGTTGACGCCGTAGTCGAGGATGCTTTGCACCAGCGGCACGACCGCCAACGTCTCGCCGACGCTTGCCGCGTGGATCCAGATCACCGGACCTTCAGGCCGCGGTCGCCCGGCGACGCCGTAGCGCTCGCGGCTGCGGCTGCGGTCTTCCTTGCCTTGCGAGGTGCGCCAGGCGACATAAGGCCCGATCAGCGGATAGACGGCCGCACCCGCGAAGCGGTAAGCGCCCAGGAAGGCACGCGCCCAGCCCACGCTCATGGCTTGTTGTCCACGAGGCGGTAGACCTCGGCGGTTGCGGCATTGAGCGCGGCCGTGACTTCCAGGCGCTTGCGCTCCATTTCGGATTCGTCGGCATCCGCCGCCACATAAATCGGCGTGCCGATGGTCACAGCGGAACGGCCGAATGGCAGGTTGATGGTGGTTTTGTCCCAGCTCTTTTCCAGCACCTTGCGACGGCTGGTGGCGATGGCGACCGGCAGCAGCGGCCGACCCGAGAGGCGCGCCAGAAGTACGATGCCAAGCCCTGCGTCGCGCGGCGTGCCATGGGGAATGTCTGCGATCATGGCAACGTTCTTGCCGGCGGTGAGCGACTTTTTGAGGGCGATGAGCGCCTTGGCGCCGCCCTTGTCGAGATGCTTCGTGCTTTCACGCCCGCCGGAACCGCGCACGGCCTCGATGCCGAACTTCTCCAGCATCAGCGCATTGAGCTCCGCATCGGCGCTGCGCGACACCATGGCGACCAGCGGCTTGCGCTTGGGATAATAGGCCGGGGTCAGCAAGTGCTGACCGTGCCAAAGCGCGATGATACCGGGTTCGAACTCCGAATAGTCACCGCCCGAAAAACGTGCCGATCCGGCGACCAGCGGGCTGGTCATGCGAACCAGCCGCACGTACTGGGCGAGCAGGCTGGCAATGGCGTTCTTGACGAATCGCGACTGTGCCAGCGGTTCGCGAATCTTGCGCCAGAAAGCCTTGGTCGTACGATTGCGGCCCCTACCCGTGGGCGCGGCTTCCTTCGCTGGCCCTTTCGCCAGATCATGCTCCATCGCTGTCAACTGCCGGCCTTGCTTTCGGGGTCGAGCAGCCGGTGCAGATGAACGACGAAATAGCGCATATGGGCATTGTCCACGCTGGCTTGCGCCTTGGCCTTCCACGCAGTGTGCGCGGTTTGATAGTCCGGATAGACGCCGACGATGTCGAGCGCGTCGAGATCGCGGAACTCGGTGCCGCCCAGCGTCTTCAGCTCGCCGCCGAACACCAGGTGCAAAAGCTGTTTCTTTCCGTCTTCCGCGGCCATTTCGGTCCTTCACATATTGTGAGTTTGTGACAGGTCTAGACCAAAGCTGTCGACTTTGGAACCTTCGATCACGCTTCCGTACCGGCAATGACGCCGGCAAGCACGGTCAACAGTTCGCCGCTGCCGGCGACCAGCGCCCCATGACGGATGATCTCGCCGGCATAAAGCGGCGCGCGGCCTTGCCCGTCGAGCAGAGCGCCGCCGGCCTCGCGCAAAATGAGATCGGCGGCGGCGATGTCCCAGTCATGTGCATTGGGTTTGACGAAGGTGGCGTCCAGCGTGCCGTTGGCGACCATCGCCAGACGGTAGGCGAGCGAAGGAATGTGCGCCGCGCGGTGCACCCGGCGCAGCCATTCGACTGGCATAAGGTCGATCAGCTGTTTCAGCCCGCCGATCTCGATCGTGTTGGCCGGCTGGCGCACGGCAATCGGCTTGCCGTTGCGGAATGCGCCCTGGCCGGGCAGCGCCCAATAGGTTTCGCCCTTGGCCGGACATTCGAGCACGCCGGCGAGCGTGCGGCCGTTCTCGACCACGGCGACGCTGACGCACCAGGAGCGCAGGCCTTCAAGGAAGCCGCGCGTGCCGTCAATGGGATCGACGACAAAGGTGCGGCGTGCCTGCAGCCGCGCCGGATTATCGGTGGTTTCCTCCGACAGCCAGCCATAGTCCGGCCGCGCCGCAAGCAGGGTTTCACGCAGATAGGCGTCCGCCGCATGGTCGGCCTCGCTGACCGGTGAGGTGCCGCCCTTCATCCACACTTGCGGATTTTTACCGAAATAGCGCATGGCGATGGCGCCCGCCTCACGGGCGGCGTCGCGCAGCAAATCGAGGTCTTCCGAGCCTCCGGCTGATATGGCCGGGTCACGCACCGGCAAGGGTCATGCCTTCGATCAGCAGTGTCGGGGCGGCGGTGCCGAAATTGCGATCGAGGTCGCTCGCCGGCACCATGTTGAGGAACATCGTCTTCAAATTGGAGGCGATGGTCACCTCCGCCACCGGGTAGGCAAGCTCGCCATTGTCGATCCAGAAGCCCGACGCGCCACGGCTGTATTCGCCGGTCACCATGTCGACGCCCTGGCCGAACACTTCGGTGACGTAAAAGCCTGATTTCAACGACCTGATCAGCTCTTCCGGCGTCCTTTCGCCCGGCTCGATGGCCAGATTGGTCGATGACGGCGATACGGAAGAGCCGCCGCGCGCGCCGCGCCCATTGGTGGTCAGCCCCAGTTCCCGCGCGGCCGATGTCGACAGGAACCAGTGGTTCAAAACGCCGTTTTCAACCATCAGCAGCTTTTCGCCTTCGACGCCTTCACCGTCAAATGGGCGCGAGGCCTGGCCGCGGCGCTTGAGCGGCTCGTCGGTGACGGTGATAGCAGCCGAGGCGACCTGCTTGCCCATCATCTCGCGCAGAAAACTGGTCTTGCGCGCCACCGAGGCGCCGTTGATGGCGCCGGCCAGATGGCCGGCAATGCCGCGCGCGACGCGCGGGTCAAACACCACGTTGACCGGACCGGTCGCCGCCTTGCGGGCGCCGAGACGGCGCACGGCGCGCTCACCGGCCTTGCGGCCGATCAGTTCCGGCGCGTCGAGATCGGAAAAATGCTGGTGCGAGGAGTATTCGTAGTCGCGCTCCATGCCGGTGCCCTCTCCGGCAATCACGCTGGCCGAGCGCGAAAAGCGCGAAGCGACATAGTGGCCGACGAAGCCGTTCGACGTCGCAAGCACCAGACCGCCGAGACCCGCGCTTGCGCCGCTGCCGGCCGAATTGGTGACGCCCTTGACGGCAAGGGCTGCTTCCTCGGCGGCCAGGGCTGCTTCCTTCAACTGGTCGGCCGAAACCTCGGTGGCGTCGAACAGATCGAGGTCGCGCGGCTTTTTGACCAAAAGGGCCGGATCGGCGAGCCCCTGATAGGGATCTTCGGGCGAGACTTTGGCCATCGCCACGGCGCGCTCGGCCAGTGCCTTGGGGTCGGATGCCGCCGTCGCCGAGACGCTCGCCACGCGGTTGCCTACGAAGACGCGCAGCGAGACATCGTCGCCTTCGGACGCCTCGGTGTTCTCGACCTTGCCCAACCGCACCGACACTCCGATCGAGCGGCCGCGCACGGCAACCGCATCGGCGGCGTCGGCGCCGGCCCGTTTGGCGGCCTCGACCAGGGCCGCGACGCGGTCGGTCAATTTCGCGGCCTCTGATGTATCGGTCATGCGCATGGTCCTGGCTCGGAGCCGCCCTGGGGCGATAGCGGCTGTTGCACCATCTATTGTCCCAATGCGGCTAGTGCAATGGCGTACGGGCAATTGTGCCGCTGCGGCATAGCGCCCAACAGGATTGCGAAAGCGCTTTCTCGACAACGGCCCTTTCCACCGCGCGCAGGGTCAAGGGGCCGCGACCGGCGTCCAGATCACGTCGTCGATCCTGCTCGCCCCCGTCGCCAGCATCACCAGCCGGTCGAAGCCGAGCGCCGAACCGCTGGCTTGCGGCATGATGGCGAGGGCGGCGAGAAAATCCTCGTCCAGCGGATAGCGCTCGCCGTAGACGCGTTCCTTCTCGTCCATCTCGGCGGCGAAGCGCCGACGTTGCTCGGCGGCGTCAGTGAGCTCGCCGAAAGCGTTGGCGAGTTCGACGCCGCAGCAATAGAGCTCGAAGCGCTCGGCAACGCGTGGGTCATCGGCGCTTGGCCGGGCGAGTGCTGCCTCCGAGATCGGATAGCCGTAGAGGATGGTCGCCCGCCCCTGCCCCAGCACCGGCTCGACCTTTTCGACCATCACGCGGCTGAACAGGTCGGCCCAATTGTCATCGTCGGCCGTGCGAAGGCCGGCTTTGACCAGAGCGTCATGAAGCGCATCGCGGTCCGTGCTGCCATCGGCGGCCACGGTGGCGAGCAGGTCGATGCCGGCATGGCGCTGAAACGCTTCGGCGACGCTTACACGCTCCGGCTCGGCGAACGGATCGGCCTCGCGGCCGCGAAAGCGGAAGCTTTTGGCCCCTGCCCGCTCGGCCGCGAGCTTCAGCAGCTCGGCGCAATCGGCCATCAGGCTCTCATAGGTTTCGCCGACCCGGTACCATTCGAGCATGGTGAATTCCGGGTGGTGCAACGGGCCGCGCTCGCGGTTGCGCCAGACGGCACCCAGGCTGAAGATGCGCCGTTCGCCGGCGGCAAGCAGCTTCTTGCAGGCGAATTCCGGCGAGGTGTGGAGATAAAGCGGCCGGCGTGCGCCATCAGAACCGATCGCCTCGGTGGCGAAGGCCGAGAGATGCGCCTCATTGCCGGGCGATATCTGCAGCGCCGCCGTCTCGACCTCGATGAAATCGCGGCGCGCGAACCAGTCGCGCATGGCGGCCGCGATGCCGTTGCGCGCCATCAGCCGCGGCCGGCGGTCGGCGTGAACATGTGGCGTCCACCAGGGCGAAGCCTCAGTCATGAGTTTGCCGGGCAACGGAATCGCTGACAGGGCTGGCGGTTCGGGCCAAGATGCGCTACGGCGAGCGCTCTCGCAGCCGATTTGCGCCGAACGATCGTTTCAGGCCAACGAAGTCTAGGATTGAAAACCGTGGTGAAGGTCATCGCCAGTTCGCTCCGTAAAGGCAATGTCGTCGACAAGGACGGCAAGCTTTACGTGATCCTCTTTGCCGAAAACATCCACCCTGGCAAGGGCACGCCGGTCACCCAGCTCGACATGCGCCGCATCTCCGACGGGGTGAAGGTTTCGGAGCGCTACCGCACCACCGAACAGGTCGAGCGCGCCTATGTCGAGGACCGCGAGCACACCTTCCTCTACGCCGATGGCGAAGGCTATCACTTCATGAACCCGGAGAGCTACGACCAGGTCGCGGTGCCGGAAAGCGTCGTCGGCGACATGGCGCCTTATCTGCTCGAAGGCATGGCGGTGCAGGTCTCGCAGTTCAATGGCGTCGCCATTGCCCTGGTGCTGCCGCAGCGCGCCACTTTCGAAGTGGTCGAGACGGAGCCGACGACCAAGGGCCAGACGGCGTCGTCGTCCTACAAGCCGGCCGTGCTGTCCAACGGCGTGCGCACGCTGGTGCCGCCGCACATCGCGCCGGGCACCCGCGTGGTGGTGATGACGGCTGACGGGGCTTACGTGGAACGGGCGAAGGACTGAGGCACAAGCCTCAGCCGTCGTCAGTCCCTTGCCCGGTACTAATCCCCGACATTGCCTTCTGCGGCCGCTGGCTCGATAGTCCTGCCGATGTGGCACACCGTGGTGACCTACTGGCCTGTGATCCTCGTGATCATTCCGATGCTGATGGCGGCCATCGGCATCGTCCACGCCATCATGACCAAGGAAGACGTCCGCGCCGCCACCGGCTGGGTCGGCGTGATGCTGTTGTCGCCTTTCCTTGGCGCCATCATCTACGCCATTGCCGGTATCAATCGCATCCGCCGCGCGACGATCAGCGCCATGCGGCCCGCCGCCGGTGAAGTCGAGACCGCCAGGCACGACCGCGACATTGCGCTGGAAGCCCTCATCTCAGCTGAATTCGGCCAGCGCTTTGCCGGCCTGAAGATATTGGGCGACAGGGTGGCGCGGCGCGGCCTGCTTTCGGGAAACGCAATCACCATCCTGCGAACGGGCGATGATGCTTACGCAGCCATGTGTGGGGCGATCGACGGCGCACAGCGCAGCATCCTGCTTGAGACCTACATCTTCGACAATGACGAGGTCGGGCAGCGTTTCGTCGATTGTCTTACCGGCGCGGTCCGCCGCGGCGTCACTGTGCGCGTGCTGGTTGATGCCGTCGGCGTGCGCTATTCCGTGCCCAGCATCCTCAGGCCTCTGCGGGAAGCCGGGGTGAGCGTCGACCTCTTCAACGGCAACATCGTCATGGGGCTGAGACTTCCCTATGCGAATTTGCGGACGCACAGAAAAGTCCTGATCGTCGACGGTGCGGTGGCATTCACGGGAGGCATGAACATCCGCAAGGGTTTCTCGGCCGAATTCGCCGGCACGACCAGCTCGGCGGACACGCATTTCCAGGTCAGCGGACCGGTCGTGGCCGACCTGTTTGCGGTTGCCGCCGAGGACTGGCGCTTTGCCGGCAACGAGGCCCTTACCGGGGATGTCTGGCACGTGGAAAAACCCTCCCCGCCTCCCGGTCAACCGATCCTGGTGCGGGCCGTGGCGTCGGGGCCGGACGCCAGTGTCGAAACCAACCAGAAATTGCTGATGGGGGCGTTTTCCGTCGCCCGCAAATCGATCCGCATCATGTCGCCCTATTTCCTGCCCGACCGGGAGTTTGTCAGCGCGCTGGTGACGGCGGCCCGGCGCGGCGTCGAGATCGACATCGTCGTGCCGGCGGTCAACAACCTCTTCCTGGTCGGCCGCGCCATGACGGCGCAATACGACCAGGTGCTGAAGCACTATTGCCGGGTGTGGCGCCATGAAGGGCCGTTCGACCATTCGAAGCTGCTGTCGGTCGATGGCGTCTGGGCCTATGTCGGCTCCTCCAACCTCGACGCCCGGTCGCTCAGGCTGAATTTCGAGATCGACCTGGAGGTGCTGGATGCCGGCTTTGCCGCCGAGATCGAAGCGCGCATCGCATCGGCAATCGCTTCGGCCAAACCCGTCACCCTGGCAACTCTGAAAGCGCGGCCATTTGTCATCCGCGTCTTTGACCGGTTGCTATGGCTGGGATCGCCCTATCTCTAATGCATATCGCCTGGAAGTGGTCCGGTTTTGAGACAACGATATGCATAAGACAACGAATCAGGACATCGAATAGCAGGCCTAATGGACACTAACGGACGCAGCCTCCCCGAAACCGTGCTCCTGTCGATCCGCGGCAGGAAAGCGCGCAAGGCGAACGCCACGCCGCGCAAGCTGGTTGACGGCGCCCAGATGGTGGTCGCCTCCTACAACGTCCACAAATGCATCGGCACCGACCGCAGGTTCGACCCCGAACGGACCGCCCGCGTCATCAGGGAGATCGCTCCCGACGTCATTGCCTTGCAGGAGGCCGACAGCCGGTTCGGCGACCGCGCCGGGCTGCTCGACCTTGCCCGGATCGAACACGAAACCGGGCTGGTGCCGGTTCCGGTTTCAGGAAACGGCAAGGGCCATGGCTGGCGCGGCAACGTGCTTCTGTTCAAACGCGGCACGGTGCGCGACGTCCATCAGATCAAGCTGCCGGGGCTGGAGCCGCGCGGCGCGCTGGTGGCCGAGATCGACCTCGACGAAAAGCGGTCGCTGCGCGTCATTGCCGCGCATCTGGGCCTGTTGCGCCGCTCGCGCTCCGAGCAGGCCCGCGTCGTGCTCGACATTATGAGCAGCCAGGATGAACGGCCGACCTTGCTGCTCGGCGACCTCAACGAATGGCGGCTAGGCACCCGCTCGGCGCTGAACACGCTGCACGCCACCTTCGGCTTCACGCCGCCGGCCGTGCCCACCTTCCCCTCCGGCCTGCCGGTGCTGGCACTCGACCGCATCATGGCCAACCGGCACGGCATGGTCTCATCGGTGGAAGCCCACGACACGCCGCTGTCGCGCGTTGCGTCCGATCATTTGCCGTTGACGGCGTATGTGAGTTTGTAGCGTATTGATATTGGGGATAGACGGGCGCCAAGGGGTTGTGGGCGACGCGATCGACGAGGTTCTTCACTGCGCATAGCGGTTGTTGAAGAGCAGATATTTATGTCGCTTTGGGGCCGAAAGCAGGCCGTCCGATATCCGACTGCACCCGGAGACAGGCTGCCGTTTACCTTGTGGCCCTATAACAAACGTTGGAGCACTGTTGAATTACCGCGTCAGACGTGCGCTCTGGTGAGGAGTTGCAATGCCGCAGACAAGCTCAGATTCGTGCCTTAGCCCGCACGCCTCCACCATTCGGCGGGATGGTAAGTTCGTTGGTGAGATAAGCTCGTAGACGTGGGTCGCGTTGAGATCGCGGAATACGCTGACAATCATACGCGCGTTGACATAGCTGCCCAGCCCTTTACCCCGCTGCGCTTCCGCCACCGCAACAAGCCCGCCCCAAGCATATTGGTGATAAGGGCTGAAGGAGTTGTGTGGCAGGTAGCCGTGAGCCGCCGCCACTACAGTGCCGTCCTTTTCACCAATCGTCACAGTGGATGCGGGGCCCACGCCGCCCGTCAGCATTGAGCCTGAGAACGGCACCACGCCCGCATCATTCATAAGGGTCTGAATTCTAGCCGTGTCCTCACCCTGTGGGTCGGCCGGCCGCTCAAGCTCCCTGAATTCGGCCGGTAGACCATGTGACAGGATTGCCTCCGAAGCCGCCAGAGCGGAACGGCGATCAGCGAGGAAAACGTCCCATCTATCGAAGCGGAAACCCTGCGCTTCTAGATGGGACTTTAGCTTGTCCGCATTACTGGATGGGATAAGACGGAAGCCGCAGACGCCGTCGCGATCGAGAAATTCAGCAATCCGTGCCCAGCCCAGCCGCTCGGGGTCGTCGCAGCCCATGGTACGCCCTGTCTGGCAGGCACCGGCTGTTACGTTGATGAACTCAGCACTCGCCTCCGCCTGGGCCTGCAGGCGCTGCTGTATCGGCGTGCCGAAATAGCCTGTCATGATTGATCCCTCCGAGGGGTTCAACCTACCCAGAGAGAAATAACTTGCCAAGCAGCCGTCGCCAGAACGATAGCGGTCGCATAGCAAACATGCGGAGCCATTCGCATGGCCACGGTGGCCTCAGCCGTCCCGTCGGTTCGGCAATTGGCACGGCCACCGGTTTCATCACGTTGTATTGTGTCCGATCTAATCGGACACGTTATGGTCCACGAGCTAGGATTGCATCGAAATTTGCAATCAACGAGTCGGCGATGCGGTCGAGGCGGCAGGAGTTGTCACCTTTGGCGACGGTGCAGCCCTCATCGCGGGCCAGATTACTGAATGGCGGCTTTAGCACCATAGAATCGTGGCGCGAATGACTGACTTGAGCCGCAAAGCGGTTCTCCTGCTTCAGAGCCAGTAAGGGGCGCTTCAGCATTCCCTCCTCAAGGCCGAACAAGACGGATCCCCGCCCAGACACACTCCAGAAACAAAATTCAACAGTTCGGAAAAACCGGCGAAAAGATCGGGTGGCATAAGCTTCCGCGGTCGGGATTGCGGGTTCTTCCTTTTTGGAAGCGTCGGTCCTCCATCAACAAATCGCAGCGGCGGCAGGGCAAAACATCCCTGATCGAGCGGCGGCATGAACAGCCGGGCGTTGCCCGGCCAGGACGAGAGAGTATGGACATGGACTACGATATCGCCGGACTGGACAGCGACACGGCAACGCCGATCGGCCAAACCGACTTGGCAAGTGCGCTGGCAAGGATCGCTCACCGCCCGCTAAGGGACGGCCAGGTCCTGACGGGCGCCGACTTCGCCCGGCATGGCCACCAGCCGGGTGAGCGGCTCGATACGGTTTTCGAGCAGCTCGCCATAACCTTCGCCGCGTTGCCGGCGGTGATCTCCGACGGGCGTGTCTGGACGTATCAGGAGCTGAACGACCGTGCCAACCAGTTCGCCCGCATGCTGATCAAGCACGGCGTGCGGCCGGGCCACCGGGTCGGGCTCATTCTCGACCGGTCGGCGGAGACTTATGTCGCGTTGCTGGCGGTGATGAAGGCGGGCGCTGCCTTCGTGCCGCTGGCCACCGCGTTTCCTCAAGAGCGGATGGCGCTGATCATCGAAGACGCCGGCGTCAGCATGATCGTCACCATCGCTGCCTATGCGTCGCGCGCCGGTCAACTGGCCGTTCCGCATGTGCTGATCGACAGCGCCGCCGCCGAAATCTCCGCACAGTCGCCCGCGCCGCTGAAGCCGCAGGCGAAGACGACCGACGACATTTGCTACATCCTCTATACCTCGGGCACCACCGGCAAGCCCAAGGGCGTGGTCATCACGCACCAGAGTTTCGTCAACTTCATCCACGTCGCCGCCGCCTCCTACGGCTACCGGCCGGGCGACCGGGTCTACCAGGGCATGACCATTGCCTTCGACTTTTCCTCCGAAGAGATCTGGGTGCCGTTCGTCGCCGGCGCGACGGTCGTGCCCGCACCTGGCCAGATGCCGCTGGTGGGCGAGGAACTGGCGGATTTCCTGCGCCTTCATGACATCACCTGCATCGCCTGCAGCCCGACCTTGCTGTCGTCGATGACGTCAGACGTGCCCAGCCTGCGCACGCTTTTGGTGGGCGGCGAGGCCTGCCCGCACAATCTGGTGGTGCGCTGGTCGAAGCCGGGGCGCCAAATCCTCAACACCTATGGCCCGACCGAGGCGACCGTCACCGCGACGATGGGGGCGCTGACCCCTGACGCTCCGGTGACCATCGGCGCGCCGCTGCCGACCTACTCGATCGTCATTCTCGACGCCTCGCTGCCGCAGCTTGCCGAGCCGGGCGAACTGGGCGAGATCGGCATTGCCGGTATCGGGCTCGCCGTCGGCTATCTCAACCGTCCCGACCTGACCGAGCAGAAATTCATCGCCGATTTCATCGGCCTGCCGAACAACCCGTCGCAGCGCATCTACCGCACCGGCGACCTTGGCCGGATCAACGATCAGGGCGAGATCGAGTATGCCGGGCGCATCGACACGCAGGTGAAGATCCGGGGATATCGCATCGAGCTCGGCGAGATCGAGGCGGTGCTGCTCGACCAGCCCGAGATCGCGCAGGCCGCCGTCACCACCTGGGAGATCGAACCCGGCCGCGTCGAGCTCGTCGCCTATTACGCGCTTAAGAGCGGTGTAGCGGCGATTTCCCGAGGGGATCTCGCCCAGACGATGAAGCGGCGGCTGCCGGACTATATGGTGCCCGCCTATCTGGAGGAACTGCCTGCCATCCCGATGACAGTCTCCAACAAGGTGGATTTGCGCCAGCTGCCGAAGCCGACGAGCGTCCGGCTTTCGGCCGACCGCGCCATGGTGGCACCCAGCAATGACGACGAGCGTTTCCTGGCCGAAGCACTGGCCACGGTGCTGAAATTCGACGCGGTGTCGGTCGAGGACCACTTCTTCGACGACCTCGGCGCCAACTCTTTGCTGATGGCGCATTTCTGTGCGCGTGTGCGCACCAGGAAGGAATGGGCGACGACGTCGATGCGCGACATCTATCTCTTTCCGACCGTCGCGCGCCTCGCCCAACATCTTGGTGTGGCGCAGGAGTTGACGACCGCAACCAACGAGCCGGTTCTCACCCGCCGGGCCTCGAACTTTGCCTACTGGACCTGCGGCGCGGCGCAGCTTTCGTTCTACGGTCTCTACAGCTACGTGGCACTGTGGGCGATCAATGGCGGCCTCAACTGGATGTATGACGCGCTCGACGATCCGCTGCAGCTTTATATCAGGTGCGTGGCGCTCTCGGCCGCCGTGTTCTTCGGCATGTCGGGCTTTGCCGTCCTTGCGAAGTGGGTGCTGATCGGCCGCTGGAAGGCCGAGGCGTTTCCGATCTGGGGCGTGCGCTACTTCCGCTTCTGGGTGGTCAAGACGTTGATCCGCACCGCACCCGTCGTGCTGTTTCGCGGCAGCCCGCTTTACAGCCTCTATCTGCAGCTGCTCGGCACCAAACTGGGCAAAAACGCCGTCATCGAATCGAAATCCGTGCCCGTCTGCACGGATCTCATTTCGATCGGCGACAACACCATCCTGCGCAAGGAATCGATGATCCTCGGCTTCCGGGCGCAGTCCGGCTATATCCATACCGGGCCGCTGACCATCGGCCGCGATGCCTTTGTCGGCGTCGGCTCCACGCTCGACATCGACACCCGGATCGGCGACGGCGCCCAGCTCGGCCATTCGTCCTCGCTGCATCGCGGCCAAAGCATCCCGGACGGCGAGCACTGGCATGGATCGCCAGCGGTGCCGACCAGCGCGGACTATTGCAAGGTGCGCAACGTCAATCCTTACCAGGTCCGGCGCTTCCTCTATGAGGCGCTGCAGCTGATCGGCCTGTTTGGCGTTGTCACCCCGCTGCCGCTGCTGTTCCACAGCTACTGGGAATATGTCGGTGACGACTATCAGGAGACGATCGGCCTTGTCGCCATCGGCACCACGGTCACGCTGTTCGGCTATATCGCGGCGGCCTTCCTGGCGGCGACGCTGGTGCCGCGCCTGACGAGCCTGATCTTGAAGCCTGGCCGCACCTACACGCTTTACGGTTTCCGCTACTGGCTGCAGACCGTCGCCGAATTCGCCAGCAATTCCCGCGTGCTCGGGCTCTTGGCCGGCGACAGCTCGGCGATCGTGCACTACATGCGCGCCATTGGCTGGAACCTGAACAGAGTGGTGCAGACCGGTTCCAATTTCGGCTCCAACCAGCAGCACGAAAACCCGCTTCTGTGCGAGATCGGCACCGAGACCATGGTGTCGGACGGGCTGTTCATGATCAACATGCACAAGTCGGCTTCCGCCTTCCGGCTCGAGCCGACGCGCATTGGCGAGCGCAACTATCTCGGCAACAACATCTACTATCCGCCGGACGGCCGCACCGGCGACAATGTCCTGCTCGGCACCAAGGTGATGATCCCCATCGACGGTCCGGTGCGCGAGGATGTCGGCCTTCTCGGTTCGCCTGCCTTTGAAATCCCGCGCATGGTGAACCGCGACAAGGAGCTCATCGCCGGCGTCAACGAGGCGGACCGGCGCCAGCGCATCCCGTTCAAGAACCGGCACAATCTGGTGACGATCCTGCTGTTCCTGGCAACGCAATGGGTCATGCTGTTCGCCACGCTGGCGATCTGGGACCGGGCGCTGAACTATTATACCGAATGGGCGGAGGTCGCTCTGTTCGCCGCCGTGCTCTTGACCTCGGCGATCACCATTCCGTTCTACATACTGGTCGAGCGGGCAAGCATCGGTTTCCGGCGCCTGAAGCCGCAGATGACGACGATCTACGACGTCGCCTTCTGGCGCCACGAACGCCACTGGAAGCTGGCGGATTCGCCGATCGTGCGGCTGTTCGCCGGCACGCCGTTCCGGCCGATGATCCTGCGTATGCTCGGCGTCAAGGTCGGCAAGCGGGTCTATGATGGCGGCAGCAATTTGACCGAGCGTTCGCTGGTCGAGATCGGCGACGACGTCACGCTCAACGAGGGCTGCGTCATCCAAGCCCATTCGCTGGAAGAAGGTGCGTTCAAGTCCGACTTCATCCGCATCGGCGATGGCTGCACGCTCGGACCGTCCGCCTTTGTCCACTATGGCGTGGTGATGGGCAAAGGCTCGATGGTCGATGCCGACTCCTTCGTGATGAAGGGCGAGGAGCTGGAGCCCAACTCGATCTGGCGGGGCAACCCGGCCAAGCTGCACCGGTTCGTCGAGCCGGTCACGGACGATGGTTCCAGGGCATCGGCTTGACCAGCGCAGACATCCGTCTTGTCTCGGTGACCGCGGCCAACCGAGCCCTGGTCGCGGCGCTGGAACTGGCCCCGGACCAGATGGATTTCGTCGCCGGCAATGCGGAGTCGTTGGACGAAGCCTAAACGGACGCAGACGCACGGCCACGCGTCGTCATGGCTGGCGATCGCATCGTCGGTTTCCTGATGTACGAGGCGCCGCAGGATGACGATGAGGCGCGGATCTACCGCTTCATGATCGATCGCGCCGATCAGGGCCGAGGCTACGGCAAGGCCGCGTTGCGTGAAGTGCTGGATGAAATCATCGGGCTCGGCAACATCAGGCACGTATCGATCTGCTACGAACCTGGGAATGAAGCGGCGCGCCACCTCTATCGCGCTGCCGGTTTCGTCGAAGAAGGGCTAGACGAGGACGGGGAAATGATCGCCGACCTCGCTTTGCCGGGCGACCAGCCATGACACAGCCGCTCGACGTTGACGCCAGCCTGTCAGCGCAGCTGAAGGCAGCAATGGTCGCCATGGCGCCGATCGGCGTTCGGGTCGGTTGCCGCACGATACGCGAAGGCGATGAGAACCATCTGCTGCCGCAGGAAGCACGCTCCATCCCCTCACGCCAGCCGATGATGCGGCGGGCGAGCGGCGCGGCGCGGTGGATCGCGCGCGGGCTGCTTGCGGATATGGGCTTGAACGACGTGGCTGTTCTGCGCGGCTCGTCCGGTGCGCCGGTATGGCCTCATGGAATAACGGGTTCGCTGGCTCACGATGACGACATGGCCGTGGCGGCAATCGCGCCGCTCTCGCACATCGCCTCGCTTGGCATCGATGTCGAGCCCGCCCTGCCCTTGCCCGACGACGTCTTGGCGCTCGTTGCAATGCCCGCTGACCGGACCGACACAACCGACCGGCATCTTGCCGGTCGCATCCTCTTCTCGGCCAAGGAAGCTGTCTACAAGGCCGCCTACCCGCTTGATCGCGAAGTGCTGGGCTATGAGGACATCACCGTCGATCTCAACGCAGGCACAGCTACGACGAACACGGGCCGCAGAGCGAGACTGGTATACTGCGTTGCGCCGCGTGTGGTCGTTCTGGCGTTTGTCGATGGCGACGGAGGCTCGTCCCTGTAAGTGCGGTTCCGCCTCACCCGGCGGCGCGCTTGCCGCGTTTGCTCTTGCCGGCCCTCGCTTCCACCGCCTTCTCGATCTGCCGCTTGAGCTCGTCCTTGATCTCGACGGTCTCGGCCATCAGCGTGTCGATCTTCATGAAATCGAGCACGCGGTATTTCGACACCGGCGGGCGGATCAATATGTCTGGAGGGCACTGCTTCAGCTTGTTGGCGATGATCGACTGCATCATCAATTGCGTGGCGCCGAACATCAGGTCGACGGTGGTCGGGTGCTTGCGTTCGGCTTCGCTCGGCGCGCCGACGACGTCGATGGCAATGATGATGTCGGCAGCGTTTTCGATCAGGTCGAACGGCACCGGATTGTAGATGCCGCCGTCGATCAGCACGCGGTCGTCACGCGTCACCGGGCGGAACACGGCGGGAATGGCCGCCGAGGCGGCGAGCGCCGAATGCAGGTCGCCCTCGTCGAAGACGGCCAGGCTGTGGCCGAAATAGTCGGTCGCCGTCACCTTGAGCGGGATCTTCAGCTCGGCGAAGGTTTCGGGAATGGCTTCGGGCAGGAAGGCCTTCAGGATGCGCTCGATGTTGAACTGGCTGACGCGGATGCCGCCCTGCATGGCCTCGGCGATGGTGCCCGGCCGCGAGCGCCACATGCGCGCCGCCACCTCGGCGCGGCGGCTGAGGATCGAGCGCGCATAGTCCTCGATCTCCTTGCCGCTCATGCCCGATGCCATGCCGGCGCCCATGATGGCGCCGATCGAGGAGCCGGCGATGGCCACCGGCTTGATGCCGAGCTCGTCCAGCGCCTCGACAATGTGGATGTGGGCCAGGCCGCGGGCGCCGCCGCCGCCAAAGGCAACGCCGAAGGTGGGACCCGAGGTGGAGTTGGTCATTTGGCCTCCAGCTTCGGGCCGATGCTCATGATCGCAGGGGCCGGCGTCAGCAGCTTCTTCGCCGCCGCCTTGACCTGGTCGAGCGTCACGCCGTTGATCAGTGCCGCGCGGCGCTGCACATAGTCGATGCCGAGATTGTCGAGCTGCAATTCCACCAGGGTCGCGGCGATGGCGCTGGAAGAATCCAGATTGCTGATGGCATAGGAGCCGACCATGTATTTCTTGGTCGCATCCAGTTCGGCCTCGGTTGGTCCCTCCTCGGCCATCTTCTTCACCACGTCCTTGACGATGCCCAGCGTCTCAGCCGCGCGGTCCGAACGCGTCGCGGTGGTGATGATCAGCGCGTTGGAATGCTGGTGGTCGACCAGATTGGAATCGATGCTGTAGGCCAGGCCGCGCTTTTCGCGCACTTCGTCATAGAGGCGCGAGGTGAAGGTACCGCCACCGAGAATCTGGTTCATCAGCACCGCGGGGAAGAAATCCGGCGCATCGCGTTTCACGCCGGGATAGGCAAACTGCAGCGATGTCTGCGGCAGGTCGTAGTCGACCTCGAGCTGCTGGCCAAGCTTCAGTTCGGTATCGGCAACCGGTTGCAGCAGCTGCTTTTCCGGCAGATCGCCGAAGACTTCATCGAGCTTCTGTTTCAGCGTCGCAGCGTCGATATCGCCGACCACCGCGACATGCAGGCCGCTGCGGGCGAAATTGGCCTTGTGGAAGGCGGCGAGATCGGCCGCCGTGATGGTGGCAATACTGTCCTTGGTGCCCTGGTCGGGCCTGGAATAGGGATGGTCGCCATAGATGGCGCGCAGCCATTTGGTTTGGGCGACCGTGTTGGGGTCGCGCTCGCTGGCGATGATGCCGGACAGGATCTGGGCGCGGATACGGTCGATCGGCGCTTGGTCGAAACGCGGGCTGGTGACCGCCAGCCTGAGCAGGTCGAATGCCGCATCCTTCTGTTCGGCCAACATGCGCATCGCGCCATAGGTGCCGTCGCGCGCCGCGTCGAAGCCCATTTCGGCGCCGGCATCGTCAAGCCTGGTCTGGAAGGCTTCGCTGTCGAGATCGCCGGCGCCCTCGTCGAACAGTCCGGTCATCAGATTGACCAGCCCTTCGCGCCCCGCCGGATCCTGCGTCGAGCCGCCATCGAAGACGAAGCGGATGGCGATGATCGGAATGGAGTGATCCTCGACCAGCCAGGCGTTGATGCCCTTTGGCGAGGTTACCTGCTGGATGTCCGTCGCACGCGCAGCCAGCGCCGGCAGGACGAGGAAAAGGATGGAGAGGAACAGGGTAGCAAGCGCGCGCAGGGCGGCGATGCGCCTTCGAGCAATCGCATCAGGCCAATGATCGCCAAGGTCAGCGCCGCCCCTCATCGCCCTGCCGGGCACTTCTCCCCGTATAGTGACGGGGAGAAGGGGGCTGGGCACGACGCTGGCACTCTTCTTACGGCGCTGATGGTCGGCGAAATCGGCGATGACAGCGCCCCTCTCCCCGTCACTATACGGGGAGAGGATGCCGGCAGGCAGGTGAGGGGCAGCGCCAACGCTCAATCTTGTCATCATCAATTCCCCGCCTGTTGCTGCGGCAAGAGATAGCCGGTGGTCGAACGGTCGAGCAGCAAATAGCGAGCGGCGGCGGCCTTGATCTCGTCGGCGGTGACCTTGCGGATGCGGTCCGGCCATTCCTGGATGTCCTTGACATTGCCGCCGGTGGCGAGTTGTGAACCGTAGAGATTGGCCATCTCGTCCTGCTTGTCGCGGGCGAAGATCATCGCCCTGACATAGCGGGCCTTGGCCTTGTCCAGTTCCTCGGCGGTGACGCCGTCCTTGGAGATACGGGCGATCTCGGCGTCGACACCTGCTTCGACGTCGCTCAGCTTGGCGTCGCCGCGCGGCGCGCCATAGACGGTGAAATTGGTGGCATCGAGCATCGACCCCTGAAAGAAGGCGCCGGCCGAAGCGGCAATGCCTTGCTTGACCACAAGCTGCTGGTAGAGGCGGCTGCGGACGCCGCCGCCAAGAATCTCGGCCAGGAGGTCGAGCGCCTCGGCCTCGCCGGGCTTTGCCGTGTGATAGGACGGGACCACCCATTGCGTCGAAAAACTCGGCACCGAAACGCGCGCGTCGGTCAGCGTCACCGTGCGCTTGGTGTTCTGCTCGGGCTCGACCGGACGGATGCGCGGCGGCAGGTCCGGACCGCGCGCGACCTTGCCATAGGTTTTCTCGGCCAGCGCCTTCACAGCATCCGGCTCGACATCGCCGGCCACGATCAGCACGGCGTTGTTGGGGCGGTAGTATTTGTCATAGAAGGCGACGGCGTCGGTGCGGTTCAGCTGCTCCATCTCCTGCATCCAGCCGATCACCGGAATGCGGTAGGGCTGGCTCTGCCAAAGCGTGGCGTCGACTTCCTCGTCGAGCACGGCCTGCGGGTTGCTGTCGATGCGCGAGCGGCGCTCTTCCAGGATCACGTCGCGCTCGGTCTTGATGACCTCGTCGGTGAGGATGAGGTTGCGCATGCGATCGGCTTCGAAGCTCATCATCTCACCGAGCGCCGACGGCGCCACCGTCTCGTGGAAGGCGGTGTAGTCATAGGAGGTGAAGGCGTTGTTCGAGCCGCCGATGGCCGATATGGCGCGGTCGAACTCGCCGGCGGCATGATTGGTCGTGGCCTTGAACATCAGGTGTTCGAAGAAGTGCGCGATGCCGGATTTGCCGGGCGGCTCGTCGGCACTGCCGATCTTGTACCACACCATATGGGTGACGATCGGGGCGCGGTGATCGGGGATGACCACCACTTCCATACCGTTGTTGAGCAGGAAGTTCGCCACCTTGCCGTCATCGGCGGCAAGTGCCGGCGGTCCACTCGCCACAATGACCAGTGCGCCGGTGAGAAGCGCCGCGCGAAGCCGTCTGGTGCTCGATGTCATCAAATGCTCCGGTTCGGTTGCGCGACGATAGGCAAGCTTATCTACCGAGGCAAAGTGAATTGTTCGTCATTTTGAAGGCGCCAACCGCGCCGCCCTCACCCAGCCTCGATGAACCGGATCACCGTCTCGCCGTAGTTGCGCTCATCGACCACCGCGAATCCCGGTCCAACCTCGAACGGCGCTGAAGCCGCTTCCTCGACCACGCAGAGCGCGCCGGGCAGCAGCCAGCCGCCATCCCTGGCCGAGCGCAAGGCGCGTTCACCGAGGCCTTTGCCATAGGGCGGATCGGCGAAGACCAGGCCAAAGGCCGCGAGCGTGCCGGCCTCGCCCAGGGCGCTTGCGTCGCGGCGAAAGATCTTGGTGCGGCCGGTGAGGCCGAAGGCTTCGACATTGGTGCGGATCAGGCCGCGGCCTTCAGCCGATTCCTCGATGAAGACGCCATAGGAAGCGCCGCGCGACAGCGCTTCGAGGCCGAGAGCGCCGGTGCCGGCGAACAGGTCGAGCACGCGCGCGCCCTCGAGCTTGTCGGCAAAGCGGTGCGCCAGCACGTTGAAGACGGCCTCGCGGGCGCGGTCGGTCGTAGGGCGGATGGCATGGTCGCGTGGCGTCGCCAACGGACGCCCGCGAAATTCACCACCAACGATTCTCATCTGGTGCGAGGACCCTTGGGACCGCGCGGAGCACCACCATCCGGACGCTCGCCGCGCGGCTTGCCGAACGGCTTGGCGCCAGCGGGCTTGCCGTAGGCCGGCTTGCCATAGGCCGGCTTGAACGATGCCTTGCGCGCCTTGGCATCGGCCGCCTTGGCGGCATCGGCTTCCGCCCTGCCCTTGCCGATCGGGCGTGCGCCCGGCGCCATCCAGACATTGGCCTTGCGCTGGCCCGGCGGCTCGATCGGCTTCTGCTCGCGCTCGGGCTTCTTGCCGCCACGCGGCTTGTCGCCGAAGCCACCACGCGGCTTATCGCCGAAGCCTGCACGCGGTTTGTCGCCGAAATCGCCACGCGGCTTTTCGCGGAACTCGCTGCGTGGCTTTTCACGAAACTCGCTGCGCTCGGGCCGTGCGCCTCTTTCGGGACTGGTCGACAACTTGCCAAGCGCTTCGTCGCGGCTGCCTTCCCGGCGCTTGCGGTTTTTGATCAGACCGCCCTCGCCGATCGGCCGATGGTCGCCCTCGCGGGTGACTTTCGGCCGTTCCGGCTCAA
The DNA here is from genome assembly GCA_900472295.1 of Hyphomicrobiales bacterium. Classification (GTDB taxonomy): domain Bacteria; phylum Pseudomonadota; class Alphaproteobacteria; order Rhizobiales; family Rhizobiaceae; genus Mesorhizobium. The sequence continues at coordinate 137,106 of UCIA01000023.1, forward strand.
CTTCGCGCTCGCGCCGCACCGGCTGGTTGGAAAACGGCCTGGTGATCTCGGCGTCGAAATTGGCGCCGGATTCCTCGATCAGCCGCTCGCCGAGCTGGTCGCGCAACACACGGCCCTTGATCTCCAGCACGTGGCCTTCGGCAAGATCCTCGAGCTGGAACGGCCCATAGGAAATGCGGATCAGCCGCGTCACGTCGAGGCCAAGCGAACCGAGAATGTTCTTCACTTCGCGGTTCTTGCCTTCGCGCAGGCCGATCGTCAGCCAGGCGTTGGAGCCTTGCTCACGGTCGAGCGTCGCCTCGATGGCGCCGTAGAAGACGCCATCGACGGCAATGCCTTCGCGCAAGGCGGCGAGCGCGCTTTCCTCGACCTTGCCATGGACGCGCACGCGGTAGCGCCTGAGCCAGCCGGTGGCCGGCAGTTCGAGCACGCGCGACAGACCGCCATCATTGGTGAGCAGCAAAAGGCCCTCGGTGTTGATGTCGAGGCGGCCGATGGTCATCAGCCTGGGCAGGTCGGCCGGCAGCACGTCGAACACGGTCTTGCGGCCCTCTGGGTCGCGGTTGGTGGAGACGACGCCGGCGGGCTTGTGGAACAGGAACAGCCTTGTGCGCTCGATCGGCGGGATTTCCATGCCGTCGAGATGGATGATGTCGCCTGGCATGACGTTAAACGCCGGCGAGGTCAGCGCGCGGCCATTGACCTTGACGCGGCCGGCCGCGATCAGCTCCTCGGCATCGCGGCGCGAGGCAAGGCCGGCACGCGCCAGCCGCTTGGCGATGCGCTCGCCGGCCTCTTCCGCCTCGGCTGCACGCGGGCGCGGCTTGAAACCACCGCCCGATGCTCCTTGCGGACGGTCGCTGCCGAAATCGCGCTTGGGGCGATCAGCAAAGTCACGCTTGGGGCGATCGCTGAAATCGGGCTTTGGCCGATCGCCGAAATCGCGCTTTGGCCCGAAATCCCGCTTTGGCCGGTCGAAACGCTTTTCGCCTTCGGCGGCCACCGGGTGATCGCCACGCGGTGCGTAAGGCTTGCGCGGTCCTTCGCGCTTCTCATAAGGCTTGCCTTCAGGGCGTGGCCCCTTGCTGAACGGCCGATCGCTGCTCTTGAAGTCGCGCTTCGACCGCTCGCCATCGGCAGCCATCGGCCGGTCACCGCGCGGCGCGTAAGGCTTGCGCGGCCCTTCACGCTTTTCATACGGCTTGCGTTCACCCTCGACCGCCATCGGGCGATCGCCACGCGGCGCGTAGGGTTTGCGTGGCCCTTCGCGCTTTTCATACGGCTTGCGCTCGCCCTCGGCCGCCATCGGCCGATCGCCGCGCGGCGCGTAAGGCTTGCGCGGCCCTTCACGCTTTTCGAAAGGCTTGCCTTCCGGGCGCGAACCCTTGCTGAACGGCCGGTCGCCGCTCTTGAAGTCGCGCTTGGGCCTTTCGCCTTCAGCTGTTGCCGGCCGAGCGCCACGGGGTGAATAGGGTTTCTTGGCCCCAAAGGAAGGCTTGCCACCTTTGCCGGCGGCGCCGTCGCGGCGCGGCCCCGCGGCTCTAGGGCCGCTTTTGCCCGGGCCTTTGTGGCGCGGAGATTTCTTGTCGTTGTCGTCCATGTGGCCTTTGTCCGTTTGCGCTGCTACAGCGTGGCGCATCCCTAGGGGTGATGCCGAACGACATCATGCCCTATCTCTCGATCTAGAGACGGCGCGCAACGAACGCTATAGCACTTTGATTTGGCGCATGATCATTTCCGAAAATCTGTTCCGATACTCGGGTTGACGCGCTCCATAACAGGATCACCGCCAAGTGGCGAGGAGATAATCGGAATGGAAACCGCTTGAAGCGGCCGGATTTCATGGCGCTGGCGCTGAAAGAAGCGCAAGCCGCTGCCTTGCGCGGCGAAGTTCCGGTTGGCGCCGTCATCGCCAGCGGCGACACGGTTGTGGCGTCAGCCGGCAACCGCACCCGCGAGCTTGCCGATCCGACGGCGCATGCCGAAATGCTGGCGATCCGCGCGGCCTGCCAAACGCTCGCCAGCGAGCGGCTGACCGGCCACGACCTCTATGTGACGCTGGAGCCCTGCGCCATGTGCGCCGGCGCCATTTCCTTCGCCAGGCTGCGCCGGCTCTATTTCGGCGCGGCCGACGAGAAGGGCGGCGCGGTGGTCAACGGCGTGCGCTTCTTCGCCTCGCCGACCTGCCACCATGCGCCCGATGTCTATCCTCAAATTGCCGAGGCCGACGCGGCGCTGCTGCTTAGGGAATTCTTCAGGGAAAGGCGCGAGCCTTAAGGCCTTCAAGCTCCTGAAGGCGCGCTTTCTACCAGGAGGGCAGCCAGTCGAAGAGCCCGCCGCTCTTGCCCTTGGCGGCCGCCTCCTTCTTGAGGCGGCGTTCCTTCTTGTATTCATCCTCGCCGATGTCGCCCTGCGGCGCGGTGTCAGCCGCTGCGCGATAGGCCAGAGGCGGCTCGCTCAGATATCTGCGGCTGTTGGGATCGCCCTGCTTTTGCTCTGCCATGCGGCGCTGGATCTCGGCGGCGCGACCCTTGTCCGAATCCTCTGGTGACCAGCGCGGTGGGTGGCTCGAGGCCGAATCGGCCATTGCCTTCTTCACCGCTACCGGATCGGTCTGCACGTCATCAACGATCCCCGACTGATAGGACGGATCGTCCTGGTGGGCAGTGGCGTCGGCACGCAGGCGGGCGCGGCGCTGCTCGGGCGATTCGGGCCAATCGGCGCTCGCCGTCTCGATGCTTTCCTGCGGCGCCGGCAGCGCTTCCTTCTGCCCCGGCGCCGGCTTCACCAGCTCCGGGCGAGGCTTGTAGTCAATCTGTTCCTTGCGCTTGGGCGTGACCGCGAAAGCACCGGACAGGTCGCCGACAAGTTGCTCGCCCGCGGTCTTGTCGGTGCCATAGGTGGGCGACCCCATGCAGCCGGCCAGAGCGAGACTGGACGCGACTAACGGCGCCAGCAGCGCAATGCGCGCATACGTTTTCTCGGTCATGCCAAAAAGTCCCACTCTAGACAGCCTCTCGATCGTCACCGGGCCAAGGTCCGGTCCCCATCGTCCATGCTCTTGCGACGGAATTCCGGCGACAATTTGTCTTCCGGAGTTTCGCGTGTTTACCTCAACCACTCGTTAAGGGCAACGCGCGGGCGGTTTTCACCCGCCCGGCGTGGCTTTTGTGCACCGGCTTGCGAGCGCTTTACAAACGCCCCAAAGCCTTGAGTTCATGCAGCACCGCGGCATCCCTGGCCGAAACATCGGGGAATTCGGCATCCTGCCCGACATCGGCCGTATAGCGCCACGAGCGCGCGCATTTGACCAGGCCACGGTCCTCGGCCTTCTCGACCGCCACGGCGACGCCTTTGACGTCGTCGAGCGTAAAGGCACCTTCCGGCGCCTTGCCATGGGCGATGACGAGATCGCTGGTGATCGCCATTTCGGCCATGTCGACATCGGCGATCGCTGTTTCGAGCGCGGCATCGTCAAGGGTGACGACCGGCACCGCTTCCAGCGATGCACCGATGACCTTCTGGGCCCGCGCGATCTCAAGCGCGCCGGTGACGACGCGGCGAACCTGCCGCACCTTGCGCCATTTTTCCGCCAGCGCCTCGTTCTTCCAGTTTTCCGGGATTTCCGGGAACTGGTCGAGATGCAGCGACACCGCGTCGGGATGACGGTCGAGCCAGGCTTCTTCCGTGGTGAAGGGCAGCATCGGCGCCAGCCATTTCACCAGGCAGTCGAAAAGGTGACGCACGACCTGCACCGAGGCCTTGCGTTTCAGGCTGGCAGGCCCTTCGCAATAGAGCGCGTCCTTCCTGATGTCGAAATAGAAGGCCGACAGCTCGACCACCATGAAATCGATCAAAGTGCGGGTGATGCGCTTGAACTCGAACGCGTCGTAGCCCGAGAGCACGATCTCATCGAGCTCCGCCAACCGGTGCAGCATCAGCCGTTCCAGCTCCGGCATCTGTTCGAGCGGCACCTCCTCGCCATCGTCATGGGCGAGCGTGCCCAGCATCCAGCGGATGGTGTTGCGGAGTTTGCGATAGGCGTCGATGTTGGTCTGCAGCACGTTCTTGCCGAGCCGCTGGTCTTCCCAATAGTCCGTCGTCACCACCCACAGCCGCAGAATATCGGCGCCGGACTGCTTGATGACGTCCTGCGGCACGACGGTGTTGCCGAGCGACTTCGACATCTTTCGCCCTTCCTCATCCATGGTGAAGCCATGGGTGACGACGGTTTCGTAAGGTGCCCTGCCCCTGGTGCCGCAGCTTTCGAGCAGCGAGGAGTGAAACCAGCCGCGGTGCTGGTCGGAGCCTTCGAGATAGACGTCGGCCGGCCATTTCAGGTCCGGACGGTCCTCGAGCGTGAAGACATGCGTCGAGCCCGAATCGAACCAGACGTCGAGGATGTCCATCACCTGCTTCCATTTGGAGGCATCGTGATTGCCGAGGAAACGTTCCTTGGCGCCGGCCGCAAACCAGGCGTCGGCGCCTTCTTCTTCGAAAGCGTCCATGATGCGCTGGTTGACGGCCTCGTCCTTCAGCACATTGCCGTCCTCGTCGGCGAAGACCGCGATCGGCACGCCCCAGGCGCGCTGGCGCGACAGCACCCAGTCCGGGCGCTCCTCGATCATGGCGCGGATGCGGTTCTGGCCGGCCGCCGGCACGAAGCGTGTGTCGTCGATGGCCTTCAGCGCGCGGCTGCGCAGCGTCGTGCCGTCGCCAAGGTCCTTGTCCATATAGACGAACCATTGCGGCGTGTTGCGGAAGATGATCGGCTTCTTCGAGCGCCATGAGTGCGGATAGCTGTGCTTCAGCCGGCCGCGCGCGAACAGCGCGTTGCGTTTGATCAGCTCGTCGATGACGGCCTGGTTGGCATTGCCCTTCTTGCCGTTGTCGTCGATGACACGCGCGGCGCCGCCTTCGCGGTCCGGACCGAAGCCCGGCGCATCTCTGGTGAAGAAGCCGGCATCGTCGACGGTGAACGGGATGGCGGGGTCGATGCCGCGCTGGCGCAAATCCGACGCGGCCCCCATCCAAGCATCAAAGTCCTCACGGCCGTGGCCGGGCGCGGTATGGACGAAACCGGTGCCGGCATCGTCGGTGACGTGGTCGCCGGCAAGCATCGGCACGGCGAATTCATAGCCGCCGCCAAAACCCTTGAAGGGATGCGAAAGCGTAAGACTTCCAAGCTCTTCGGCTGAAACGCTGCGGAGCCGATTCAAGGTGACCTTGGCCTTCGCGGACGACTCGTCGGCCAGCGCATCAGCAAAGATGAGCTTTTCACCAGGCTGCGGGCCGAACGCGTTCTCCGCGGCCGTGACCTCGTAGAGGCCATAGCCGACACGCGGCGAATAGTTGACGGCGCGGTTGCCGGGGATGGTCCAGGGCGTCGTCGTCCAGATGACGACGTGCGCCTCCAAGAGATCCTGCGAAGCTTCAGTGACGGCTGGGCTTAGTTTCGCGAGTTTCCCATCCATGATGTTGGTGGCATAGCGTGCAAGGCTCGCAACCGGAAACTTCACCCAGATCGTGTCGGACTCGTAGTCATGGTACTCGATCTCGGCTTCGGCCAATGCGGTGCGTTCGACCACGCTCCACATCACCGGCTTGGAGCCGCGATAGAGCTGTCCCGACATGGCGAACTTCAAGAGTTCACCAGCGATGCGCGACTCTGCATGGAAAGCCATCGTCGTGTAGGGGTTCTTGAAGTCGCCGACGACGCCAAGGCGCTGGAACTCGCCACCCTGGACCGAGATCCAGTTCGCGGCGAAGTCGCGGCATTCCTTGCGGAATTCGTTGACCGGCACCTCGTCCTTGTTCTTGCCCCTGGCGCGGTACTGTTCCTCGATCTTCCATTCGATCGGCAGGCCGTGGCAGTCCCAGCCCGGCACGTAATTCGAGTCGTAGCCGCGCATCTGGAACGAGCGAGTGATGACGTCCTTGAGGATCTTGTTCAGCGCATGGCCGATATGGATGTTGCCGTTGGCGTAGGGCGGGCCGTCATGCAGCACGTATTTTTCGCGGCCGGCGGCACTTTCGCGCAGCTTGCGGTAGAGGTCCATATCCTGCCAGCGCTTGACCAGCAGCGGCTCCTTTTCGGGCAAGCCGGCACGCATCGGGAAATCCGTCTGCGGCAGATAAAGCGTCTTGGAATAGTCGATCGTTTCAACAGTGTCGGTCATCGGTCTGCCATATGCATTGCCCGGCGGGCGTAGAGGCTCGGGCGTGAAGTCTTTGGTTGACGCATATCGTTTTCCCAAAACCGGACCCACTTTTGGGCGATATGCGTTGATGTTCTGGAAACAGCGCGAGGGCGCGCGCGAAACTCCCGGCGGCTCCGGTGGCGCTCAGGCCACCCGGAACACCGGGCCTGTAATTCGTATCGCGATCGCGAAAAGGCGCGAAAAGCTGGTCATGCCGGGCTTTTAGCCGAAGCCACGACAGGAATAAAGCGCGGAATTGCCTACATTGAAAAGTTGAAACGGTAGCTGGTCGAGACGCCGACCGTGAACTGGTCGCGCTGGCCGCGCTCCTTGACCAGGCTGGAATCGGCGGCCGGGCCCATCAGGCGCGAATATTCGCCAAACAGGCTGGCGGTCATCGGCTCCGTCACCTTCCAGGTGATGGCGCCGCCGAGGCCGGTCGATTTCAGGCCGCCGCCGGGATGATATTCGCTAAGACCCGATGCCACGGCTTCCGTGGCATTGACGCCATAATAGGAGTCGAAATAGCCCGACGAGGCGAAGGATACGCGCGGGCCGCCCGAAATCCTGACCGTCGGCGTCACATCGTAGAAGGCATCGGCGGCGATGTCGGCGACAAAGCCGTTGTGGGCACGAATGCCGTGGCGCAGTTCGGCGCGGGCGCGCAGCCAGTCCGTCGGGTAAAATTCGAAGAAGCCGCCGATCTCGCCGCCCCAGCGCACCGGATCGAGGCCTTTCAGCTCATCGTCGCTGTCGCGGGAAAACAGGATTTTTCCGGTCAGGCCGGCGCGAACGCCGCCATCGTCGACCAGTGCCAGCGATATGTTGTCGTTGCGTGAGGTGAAACGGGCGGCAGGCCCGACCTTGCCCAGGGAAATGATCGGCGCGGCGCTGAACAGAAGGCTGTTGGAGCCCTCGAATTTCGGTGCGACCATGCCGGTGGCGCCAAGCGTCAGATACCAGTCGCCGTGGAACCAGCTCCCCTCGTCGGCTTCGGCGGCGGAAGCACCCAGCAAGGCGGCAGTCAGAACCAGCGGAATCGCCCGGACAATACGCATCGTTACCCCATACGCGAAACACACCGGCACAACCACCCGGCATCGTTCAAGCCATGGCGCCAGTTCGGTAAAATTTGACTTAATGTCCGTAACATCGGTGGTCGACTGAGGCGCACAATCGCATCCGCCAGGAGTCAGAAGCGGCAACGCAGGGCCTATGGGTTATGGGTCAAGCATATACGCCCACCTTGATGTCAAGCCGATGCGCAGAGATGCCACGCCATTCGTCTGCGCGAATATTTCTTCTATATTGACAACTGAACCAGTATCGTGGTGTAATTTAGTTTAGGATAATATATTTTTGCTCGGAGGGATCCTTGCGTCAGTGGAAAACGCTGCGGTGTGCCGTATTTTGTTTTGCTGTCCTTCCAGGTTTATCTGGCTGTGCTGGACGGCCGACGACACAACAGGTGACGCCTCTTGACACGAGCCATATCGCGGAAGCGATCCGGTGCGAGATGCGCGATGCCTTCATTACGCTGTTGCATGACGCGATAATACGTGACGGTTACAATAAGGAGGAAGCCGCGAAGCTGACCCGGCAATATTTCTTCAATGCGGCACCTGCAGTCCCTCTGCCAAACGATCAGAACATCTGGATATGGAGAGCGAGGAACGAATCCGATTCTCTCCTAAAGTTCCTCACCTCTGGATACTTGAATTTGCCGGTCAAAGATCCAGAGATTAAGTACGTCGTCGAGACCTATTCGAAAGCGTTCATTGCCTACAAGTTCGTTTTTGACATGACGCAGACTGACCATCTGGAAGCGAATCTGGACCTTATGAGCATCGTCACCCGTGGCGCAGTCAAGACATCGGTTGGCGGGTCTTTTAACGGAAAACGTCGGGCGACGCGCGAGTTCGTGTTGGCTGATCGGGTGGATTGGCTGCTAACGGAGCTGCCGACGATTCGGAAATGCAATCAGATCAGGCGGGAGCAGCACGGAGAACGGCCGGCAAATGGGGCGTACCCGATTGCCGGAAAGCTCAATCTCATCGAGGTTGTCAGAAACTTCGTCGCGGCAAACCAGACCAACAATCTGATCGGTCAATTGTCGGATGCCGATCTACTCGTCGCATCCAGCAAGCCGCCTCTGCCGACCATGAGCGAGACTATGATATTCACCACGACGCTCAAAGGCGGCATCGCGCCCACGCTGGAATTGAGCGACCCGACGCACAGTACGGGGGTCAAGGGAGGGCTTCTGGACGCGCACCGAGAGAGGCTTGACGTCCACAGCCTCACGCTGGTCATGCAACTGCCTGACCTGAAAGGACCGACGGTAGCGCACGCGCGAAGCGAAGCGGAAAGAAAAGCGGATCAGAGCCTGTATGGCCAGCAGGCAAATGACAGCGCGCACGAATTGAACCGCCTTGAGGATAATCGCAGCAGGAAATTGCGAGGCGATATCATAGACCTCATTGCGCCAGAATAGTCCGTTGCAGAAACGTTCACCGGAGGCAGTTGGAATGGCAATGACACCCAAATCACCGACCGAAAAACGCGCGAGCAAGACAGCCGCAAAACCTCAACGCGACAAAACGCTTCCCATCAGAGGAATATTCTTGCGCGTTCGCGCGATAATCGAGCAGGGGCGTGTCGAAGAGTTCTTTGAAGCTTGCGACGAGGCTGGATTTAAGGGCCTCAAGGGGCCGCCCGGGCTCGTGGAATTTACCCACAATTTCATAGCTGACGGCTCGCTGGAACACACCGATCAGAAAGGCAAAGGTGTCGCGAAGGTTGACCGTTTCACCAAAGCCGTCGTGGCCGTTTCGCCTATCGATTGCTGATGGCCTGAATACAGGCACTTGGTTTTGCGATTGCGCTTTCTGTCCTAAGCGGCCTTGCTCCAGGCGCAGCTCTGTTCCCGCCAATCCGCAGGCGGGTTCGCTGTGTCCTCCCCTCCGCTGGACGGGGAATGTCATTGGGATTACCTTCATCTCCAGCATGAAACGCGGCCAATTCCTGAGGAGATGAAGCCATGACCTTGCAAGGCGATGCCCTGAAGGACGCGATCAGCAGGACGCGAGACAAATGGGGGTGGTTCGTCGCGCTCGGCGTGCTGCTGCTCATTTTCGGCGGCATTGCCTTCGGCAATCTGTTCATTGCCACCGTCGCCTCGGTCTATGTCGTGGGATGGCTGATGCTGATGGCCGGCATCATCGAGATCGTGCATGCCTTCGGCGTGAAAAGCTGGAGCCGCTTCTTCTACTGGCTGCTCAGCGGCCTGCTTTATGCCGTTGCCGGTTTCTTTGCCTTCGACAATCCGCTGCTGGCATCGACGGTGCTGACCTTGCTGCTGGCAGTGGCGCTGGTCGCTTCTGGCGCGCTCAGGGCCTGGGTCGGCTATAGCCACCGGCCGGAAAATGGCTGGGGCTGGGTCGTCGCGGCGGGGCTGATCAGCGTGCTGGCGGGCCTGACCATCGCCATGGGCTGGCCGGTCAACAGCCTGTGGGTGCTCGGCCTGTTCCTGGCCATCGACCTGATCTTCCAGGGCTGGACATTCATCGCCGTTGGAATGGCGTTGAAAAAGTGAGGGTGTTGAAAAAATAATCAGGAGAGGTTGAGCAGAGTCACCGAGATCAGCGCCAGCGCGATCCCGACATACTGCAGCGACGAAACCTCTTCCTTGAAAAACACGGCGCCGACCAGCACGGCGCCCGCCACGACGATGGTGTTGACCAGCGCTCCGGTGACAGCGAGGCTCTGGCGCGTGTTGATAAAGGCGAATGCCCAGTAGGAGAGCGGCGCCAGCAACATGACGTATGTCATACTGCGACTGCTGCCCGTCTTGCCCCAGTGCGCGCTCAGCCCATCGCACAGGATGAAAAGGGCGGCGCAGACGATCACAATGCTCCAGACGAACAGATCGATCTTCATCGGGGGACGTTGCACGGTATATTAGCAAGTCACGATGAACTGCTTCACAGTCGGCAGCGTTTCGCAGATGTCGCCGGACAGTCAAAAGGCGATCGCGCTGTCCAGCTCCGAAAGGGGACTGACGCCTTCCAGCAGCGCCCGCGCCTCCGCCTCGTCGCGCTTGATCTGCGCCACCAACGCGTCGAGCCCGTCGAACTTCCACTCGGGGCGCAGGAAGCCGAAGAACGAGACCTCGCAAATCTCGCCATAGAGATCGCCGGAAAAATCGAAGACGAAGGTTTCCAGCAGCGGTGCGCCATTGTCGTCGACGGTCGGGCGCCGGCCGAAGCTGGCGACCCCGTCATGCAGTGTGCCGTCGGCGCGGCGGAAGCGGACGGCATAAATCCCTTCCTTGAGATCAGCTTCGGGCGAAAGCCTCATGTTGGCCGTCGGGTAGCCCAGCGTGCGACCGAGCTGCTGGCCGCCGATCACTTCGCTCTCGACGGTGAAGCGATAGCCAAGCAGGCCGGCGGCTTCAGTGACCTCGCCCTCACCCAGCAATGCGCGGATGCGGCTCGACGACACCACTTCGGCGCCCTCGTCGCGAAAGGCGTCGACCAGGGTGACGCCGAAACCGTGGCGCTCGCCGGCCGCCATCAGAAAGGCCGGGCCGCCTTGCCGGTCCTTGCCGAAGTGGAAATCGAAGCCGGTGACGGCGTGCGTAATGCCGAGGTTTGTCTCCAGCACGTCGGTCACGAAAGCCTCGGCCGACAAGGCGGCAAAAGCCCGCGTGAAAGGCTGTTCGACGAGTGCCGCAAAGCCCAGATGCGACAACAGCCGCGCCTTCATCGGCGGCGGCGTCAGCACGAACAGCGGCATATCGGGCCGGAACACTTTTCGCGGATGCGGCTCGAAACTCAGCACCAGCGCCGGCACGCCGCGCCGCCTGGCTTCGGCGAGCGCGCGTTCGAGCACCGCCTGGTGGCCGCGATGAACACCGTCGAAATTGCCGATCGCCACCACGCCGCCGCGCAAATGCGCAGGCAGCGGCGCGGTCGCGGAAATATGTTCGAAGGCTGCGCTCATGGAGGCGACCCTAGAGCATGATGCCGAAAAGTGTAATGCGGTTTTCGGACGACATCATGCTCTATCTCCTTGATTTAGAGACGGATTCAGATTTCGGGTCGACACGACCTGAAATCATCCGGCTCTAGCGCAGTCTCGGAATGACAGCGACCGGCCGGTAGCCGTGCTTTTCCAGAAAGGCCGCGAGCCTCGCCGGATCGGGCTGCAGCGGATCGCCATAGTCGCGCGCGTGGATGCCGCCCGAGACGTAGAGCACGTCGATCCCATTGTCGGCGGCCCCTTTGACGTCCGTCATCATGCCGTCGCCGATGGCGAGCAGCTCGGAGCGCTCCACCGAGCGGCCGAGCAGTTGGGCGACCTCCCGCATTGCGGCGTCATAGACCGGCGCATAGGGTTTTCCGGCGATCAGGGTGCGGCCGCCGAGCTGGCCATAATCGCGGGCCAATGCGCCCGCGCACCAGATCATGCGCTCGCCGCGCTCGACCACGATGTCGGGGTTGGCGCAGATGAAAGGCAGGTTCCTGGCCCGCAGCCGGCGTAAAAGGTCGGCGTAGTCCTGCGGCGTTTCGACCTCGTCGTCGAACAGCCCGGTGCAGACCACACTGGTCGCCTCGAACTCCTCGACGAGCTCGACGTCGAGACCGTCATAGAGCGTGAAGTCGCGGTCGGCGCCGATATGGAAGATTTTGCGCGGACCCTCGGCGATGAGGTCGCGGGTCACATCGCCTGACGTGACGACGCGGTCATAGGCGGCGGCGGGAACGCCAATCGCATTCATCTGCACCACCACATCGGCATTGCGGCGCGGCGAATTGGTGATCAGGACGACCGGAAGTTTCGCCGCCCGCGCGGTTTCCAGCGCCAGCGCTGCTGCCGGAAAATGCCATTCGCCATTGTGGATAACGCCCCAGACATCACACAGGATGGCCGAATAGGCGCCCGACAAATCCGCGAGCGAGCCAATGATGTCAGGCGAATCCGCCATGCCGTTTTCCTGAAGTGAGGATCGTTGCGAGGGCCGCAGCCGACGGTCCGCCGCAGCCGGTCCCGCATTAACCGAAGCGTTTCATCCTGTCACCAGCTTTCGGCATCTTGCGACGCCACTGCCGGACGAACCCGGCGGCCGCCGTAACGGGCAGAACCCACCCTTCGCCAAACTCCGGCCACGCGGAAATCCGTCCAGCCGCAGGCGGCAAAGCCGTGTGGTTAACCAGCGTTGAAAAGGCAGGTCGATCTTGGAGGCATTTCAGCAACATGAAATTTAACGATTTATGGGCATGGTCGCGCCGACATATGGATCCTAGCAGGGGTGCTGAAGGCAATGATCCGAAAATTCTGCCGCGACATACGCGGCAACTATGCCCTTATAACCGTTATCACCATGATACCCTTAATGGGCGGCTTGGCGTTGGCTGTCGACTATACCGACCTGCTGCGCCAAAAACAGAACGTGCTGAACGCACTGGATGCCGCCGGCATTGCCACCGCACTTAAGATCGTTTCCGGCGCGAGCGACGACGCGACCAAGACCTATGCGAAGGATTTCTTCGAGACCAATCTCACAAGCGTCGATCCGGCCGATGCCGCCCTGACGGTGACGCTGCCCAACAACAACACAGGTGGCGGCACGCTAAAGATGTGCGCCACTTTGACGTACCACCCCTATTTCCTGCCGGCGGCGGCCATGCTGATCGGAAGAACGTCCACCGATGTCAAAGTCTCGGCTTGCTCCGAGATCCGTCTGAAGAACACGCTGGAGGTGGCGCTGGTGCTCGACAATTCCGGTTCGATGACCCAACTGGGGCATGGCTCGAACGAGGTGCGGTTCACCTTGCTCAAGAAAGCCGCCAAGCAGCTGGTCGATCAGCTGGCTGGCCAGGCACAGACGATGAAACAGGTCTCCAAGCCGGTCCAGTTCAGCCTTGTCCCCTTTGCAGCCTCCGTCAATGTCGGCCCGGCAAACAAAGACGAAGCGTGGATGGACACGACAGGCGTTTCGCCCCTCGACCAGGAAAACCTCGATTGGTCGACGCTTACCTCGGCTAACTCCCCGAACCAGTGGGCGCAGAAGTCCGGCAACTACTATTATGCAAAAGGCACAGCCTGGGATGCGACGCAGCTGAACCAGGTGCTGACGCGCTTTTCGATCTACAAATGGATGAAACGCATTTCATCGTGCACCAAAAACTCGAGCAACGTCTGCACGTCCAACATAGTTTACGCACCGATCGCTACCTGGGGCGGCTGCGTCGAATCGCGTCCCTATCCTTACAACATACAGGATACGGCCGCCTCGACCTCGACACCGGCCACGATGTTCGTGCCGATGTTCGCGCCTGACGAGACCGACAATACCGAGAGCAAGAACGGCCACCTTCTCCCCGCAAACAACAACTGGCATGCCGACATAACGACGAGCACCAACAACGCGACGCGCCAGAAGTATATGCCGAAATATTTCAACGCCGGCGTCGGCAACAAGGTGACGCCGGCCTACGGTTCCAATGCCGGGCCGAACGCCAGCTGCAGCACGACCGCGATCACGCCGCTGAAGGATGTATCACTCGCTGCCGGGGCGACTGCCGTCAAGAAGGCCATCGACGACATGGTCGCTCTCGGTGCCACCAACGTGCCAGAAGGAATGGCCTGGGGCTGGAGAACCCTTTCGCACGCGGCGCCGTTCACCGACGGCCGGCCCGAAGCCGAAAAGGGCAACGACAAGGTGCTGATCGTGCTCACCGACGGCGCCAACACTTACTACACGCCAGACAGTGTGAGCGCTCAGAACTACTCGGGCACCGACTACCAGTGGGGTGGCAACGACCTCGCCGGTAGCAAGGCCCTCTATTCGTCTCTCGGCTACCTCGCCTATCCCGGCCAGACCAAGCCCTTCGGCAGTGCCTACACTTATGGCCGCCCGTTCTTGGGCACCAGCAGCGACGTCAGCAAAAGCGACTATTCCAATCCCAACTACTCCAAGGCGATGAACGAGCACTTCGCCACACTCTGCAACAATGCAAAGACGGCCGGCGTGATCGTCATGACGATCGCGCTTGACCTCGACGCGAGCAAGACCGCCGAGGCGGCACAGATGACCGCATTGAAGACCTGCTCGTCGGACTCGCGCTTCCGCAAGAATCCGAACGACCCGAGCAAACCGGCCAAGCTGTTCTGGAATTCGACCGGCGCGACGCTGTCGGACGATTTCAAGGAAATCGGCAACGAACTGTCGAACCTGCGCATCGTCGGCTGACGGCGCGATCTTTTCAAAGCAAAGCGCCTCGCCTGCGGCGGGGCGTTTGCGTATGGCGGCTACGCCGCGCGGCGCCACAATTGGTTAGCGCATGGTGAAGCGCCGGCCATGCAATCGAGCGGTTTCCCAAACCCGCCCTTCAGCGTTTTGTGAAAGTCTAGGCGCATTGAAGAATCCGCAGGCGGGGCCGCTTACATCACATGCGCAAATTCTGGCGTGAGTTCTGGCGCGACCGGCGCGGCAATTATGCTCTCTTGACCGTTGTGGCCCTGGTGCCGCTGATGGGCGGCGTGGCGCTGGCCGTCGACGTCACCGGCGTGGCCAGCGAGAAACAGAGGGTGGTCAACGCGCTCGACGCCGCCAACTTCGCCACCGCGCGCCGGTTGGTCGAAGGCGCCACCGACGACCAGTTGCGGGCCTATGCGCTCGACTTCTTCAAGGCCAACCTCAACCGTGTCGACCCCGCCAACACGACGCTCAGTGTCACGCTGCCCACCAGCACCACCGGCGGCGGCATCCTCAAGCTCTGCGCCACCCTGGTCTACAAGCCCTATTTCGTGCCGGCGGCGGCGATGCTGATCGGCAGGACATCGGGCAATGTCGATTACTCCGTATGCAGCCAAGTCCGGCTGAAGAACACGCTGGAAGTGGCCATGGTGCTCGACAATTCAGGATCGATGTCGAACACGGGTACGGGCGCGGGCCAGAAGCGCATCGTTCTTCTCAAGCAGGCCGCCAAGCAGTTGGTCGACACGCTCGCCGCGCAGGCCGTAATGATCAAGCAGATCGACAAGCCGGTCCAGTTCAGCCTGGTGCCGTTCGCCGCCTCGGTCAATGTCGGCGCCAGCAACGACAACGCGTCGTGGATCGACACCTATGGGTTATCGCCTGTCCACAACGAGAGTTTCGACTGGTCGACGCTGAATGCAGCCGACAAATATGCCCAGAAGATCGCCGGCATCTGGGTCAAGAAAGGCACCGGTTGGGGCGAGCAGGAAGGGCAGATGCTGACCCGCTTCTCGCTCTACCGCGACATGAAAGTAGTCACCAGCCACGAGCGCATCGTCGGCAGCAAGCGCGTGGTCTGTGATGAATACCGCTCCAACCACACCTGCAGGCGCAGCCACGACGAGTACGACTACAACGACACATACGGCCCGTTCGCCAGCTGGCAAGGCTGCGTCGAGGTGCGGCCCTACCCCTACAATATCGACGATACGCCGGCGTCGGGCGGGCCAAACAACACCGGCACCGGCATCGGCGATCCGGCTACCATGTTCGTGCCGATGTTTGCACCGGACGAGCCGGGCAATCATTGGTACGTGACGCAGGACCCGGACGAACCGAAACCGGTAACCTATGGCGCCGCCAACAGCTGGTGGAACGACGATCCGTCGAGCACCACCGGCAAGACCCGGCAGTCCAACATGGCCAAGTACTTCCAGCCGCGGCCGATGAACGCGCCTGTGCTGTCGGCAGGCGCCGGTCCCAACTACAGCTGCACCACCACGCCGATCACGCCGCTGACCGACGTCACCAACGCCGAGGGGCTGACCAAGATCAAGGCTGCGATCGACCTGATGGCGCCCAACGGCAACACCAATGTGCCGGAAGGCATGGCTTGGGGCTGGCGCACCGTCTCCAGCACCGAGCCCTTCACCGAGGGACGCCCGGAGAACGAGCGCGGCAACGACAAGGTGGTCATCGTGCTCACCGACGGCGAGAACACCTATTCGACGCTGAGCAGCGATCCCGCCGGCAACAAGTCGACCTATGCCGCCTATGGCTACACCGGCGTCGGCTACGACGGCACGTCGGTGACCCGCCTGTTCGGCGGCACGTCGAGCGGTCAGTTCAACTATTCGTCGAGCAACTACACCGCCGCGCTCAACGAGCAGATGGCGACGCTGTGCAGCAAGGCCAAGGCGGCCAACATCATGGTGATGACGGTGGCGCTCGACATGTCGACCACCGACGCCGGCGACAAGAAGGCGATGGACGCGCTTAAGACATGTTCGTCGGATTCGCGCTTCCGCAAGGATCCCGGCGATCCGAGCAAGCCGGCAAAGCTGTTCTGGAACGCGACGGGCGCCACGCTGTCGGACAATTTCAAGGAAATCGCCAACGAGCTGTCGAACCTGCGCGTGGTTGGCTGAGTTTGAAGCTGCTGATCTCCCCCTCAAGGGTGGAGATTGGCGGCTTCATCGCTTTCGCCAATTTTCAACGCTGGCGCAAAGGCTCCCGCCATCATGCTCTTGCGGCGAGTCAAAGTGCATGATGAGTCTCGTCACCGCTTCCCGGAGACGCTTCCATGCCCGAAACCGCCAATCACCTTGCCTTCGCGCTGGTCTGCCTCGGCATGGTGCTGACGCCTGGCCCGAACATGATCTATCTGATCTCGCGCTCGCTGTCGCAAGGGCCAAAGGCCGGGCTGATCTCGCTCGGCGGGGTGGCGGTCGGCTTTCTGTTCTATGTCGTCTCGGCCGCATTCGGCATCACCGCGCTGCTGCTCGCCGTGCCGTTCGCCTATGACGCGCTGCGCATTGCCGGCGCGCTCTATCTCTTGTGGCTCGCCTGGCAAGCCGTGCGGCCCGGCGGGCGCTCGCCGTTCCAGCTGCGCGAACTGCCGAAGGACAGGCCGCGCAAGCTGTTCGCCATGGGCCTGATGACCAACCTGCTCAACCCGAAAGTGGCGGTGCTCTATCTGTCGCTGCTGCCGCAGTTCATCTCGCTGGACAAGGGCCATGTGCTGTCGCAGCTTCTGGTGCTCGGCGCCACGCAGATTTCGATCAGCCTCACCGTCAACGCCATCATCGCGGTGACGGCCGGTTCGATCGCCACCTTCCTCGCCGGACGGCCGCTATGGATGGTGATCCAGCGCTGGATGATGGGCACGGTGCTTGCCGGCCTGGCGCTGAAAATGGCGACCGAAGCGCAACGTTGATCGGACGCAGAGCGCCGAGACTACATCGGCCGCCGTGCTGGCGCCGGTTCCGGCTCGACCACCTTGCGGTAGAGATGCCAGGTGGCATGGCCAAGCACCGGCATGACGACCGCAAGCCCGGCAAACAGCGGGATCGAGCCGATCACCAGAAGCACGGCGACCAGCAGCCCCCACAGCGCCATCGGCAACGGGTTGACGATCACCGCACGCGCCGAGGTTTCGATGGCCGCGACCGCGCCGACGTCGCGGTCGAGCATCAACGGGAAGGCAACCACGGTCGTCGCCAGCACGATCACGGCGAAGATGAAGCCGGCGGCATTGCCGAACAGGATCAGCGCCCAACCCTGGCTGGTGGTCAGCACGTCGCGGAGAAAGCCACCGATCGAGGCCGGCGGCTGATCGCCGAACAGGCTGGTGTAGATCGACTGGGCAGCGAACATCCACAACAGGAACAGCACCAGCAGCATGAAGCCGATCACCGCTATCGACGGCAGCGCCGGCGAGCGGCGCACGTCAAGCGCGTGGCGCCAGGACGTGTCCATGCCGAGTTCGCGCCGGCGGCTGATCTCGTAGAGGCCGATCGCCGCGAACGGGCCGACCAGGGCGAAGCCCGACATCAAGGGATAGATGAGCTGAATGGCGTTGGCGCCCGAAGTCCAGCGCATCAGGATCAGGCCGACGACCGGATAGATCAGGCACAGGAACACGTAGTGCGAAGGCTTGGCCCAGAAATCCTGGAGACCGAGCTTGAGCGCCTCGCGGAGGTCCGCTGTGGTGATGCGGCGCACCGTGGGCTGCACGTGAAGTCCGCGTGCGTCCGCCATGACATGAAAGCCGGCCATAACCTTCCTCCCGTGTGTCGGGGCGGTCATCGCCTGGATGGCCGCCCACAGCTGCCACTTCAAGAACGCCGGCATCATAGCCGATGTTCCCGTGGAAGTCGCCGTATCACGCGATTTTCGTCGGCGCCCGATTCGGATTGCGAGCCAATCGCCTATTGCGGCGCGTTGAAGACCGCCTCGATGTGATGGCCATCCGGATCGATGACGAAGGCGGCATAATAATGCGGGCCATAGTCAGGACGCAGGCCCGGCGCGCCGTTGTCGCGACCGCCATGGGCGAGCGCGGCCACATGGAATCGCGCAATGCTCTCCCGGTCAGGCGCCGCGAAGGCCAGATGAAAGCCGGGACCGGGCGGACGCTGCCCCTTCGGGCGAAGCTTTATCGCCAGCTTGTCGCCGCCGCCGGGCAGACCGTAGCCGACAGCCTGGTCGGGCTCGTCAGGCCCGAGATCGTCCCAGACCCTGACATAGCCGAGCGGCGCCAGCACCGCATCATAGAATGCCGCCGCGCGCTCTATGTTCGAAACGCCAAAGGAGATGTGGTGGAGCATGTCTGGACGTCCTCATATCGAATGCTCGGAGCCAGTCTTCCAATTCAGTTCAGGCCAGGCTGATCGCCGGCCAGCCGACCAAACATCCGGAAGTCGTGATAGGCTCCCTTGAACCAGCCCTTCTGGCGCAGCGTCCCTTCATAGCGGAAGCCGGCTTTCTCAAGCACCCGGTCCGACCCGGTGTTGCCGGGAAGGGTCCATGCCTCGATGCGGTTGAGACGGAAAACCCGATGGCCGCATACCGCCACGGCAGCGGCCGCCTCGCTCATCAGGCCTTTCCCCCAGAAATCCGGATGCAGCTCGTAGCCAATCTCACCGCATTTCGCCTTCCGGGCAAACCAATTGTAGCGGATCGCGCCGGCCATGCGCTTCGACGCGATATCCTCGATGATCCAGGCGCATCCCTTGCCGGTGGGGTGCGCCTTGGTCATCCAGTTCATGAACCGCTTCAACTGGGCCTTTGTCGGCTTGTCCGGCCAGTTCGAAAAGCGCGAGACTTCGCGAATAGACAGGATATCGCCGAAGGCCTCGGCGTCCTTGGGGGTGGGTGCGCGCAACAGCAAGCGGCTGGTGGTCAAGACCGGAAATACACGGGCAGATGCTGGCATTGAGGGTCCTCTCAGGAAGATACCGAGCGTGCTTCAACCTACCTAGCGCACTGGGCGCGATCTCCAAGCATCTCGATTTTTACGCGCCCTGCCCGGCAAAAGCCATGATCGCCGCTAAGTCAGAGAGGCATGACACCGATCGACACCGCCAATCGCCCGCTCGCGCAAACCCGCTCAAGTGAAACGGGTCCAACACCAAATCGACGCATGCTGCTGATCGGCCTTGCAGCCATGACTGGTCTTGCCGCTTGCAGCACCGTGTCGCTGCCGACCGGCGAAGGCGCCGGCGTCTCGTCTTCCGCCACCGCGACGCTGGCCGGCATTCGCGCCTCCGCCGGACTGCCGGCGCTGGTGCCGGACGCACAGCTTGAGCGGGCCGCACTGCAGCAGGCCGGCTATATGGCCTCGCGCGAACGCATGAGCCATACGACGGGCTGGGGCAAGGATTTCGCGTCGCGCATGAAGGACAATGGCGTGCGGGGCGCCGCCGCCGAGAACATCGCCGAAGGCCGCTTCGACCAGCAGAAACTGTTCGATATCTGGATGCATTCGGCCGGCCACCGTCGCAACATGCTCGATCCGGATTTCAGCCGTTTCGGGCTGGCCTATGTGCGCGACGGACGCGACGGCGCCGTCCGCTACTGGAGCCTGGTGCTCGGAAAATAGGGGCCAGCGGTACGACGCGAGCCGTCAGCCTTTCGCGATCAACTTGCCGATGCCCTCGACCGACAGCGGTTTGCTGAAATAATTGCCCTGCACCTCGTCGCAATTGTTCTTGCGCAGGAAGGCGACCTGATCTTCCGTTTCGACACCTTCGGCCAGCACCCGAAGGTTCAACTTCTGCCCCAAGGAAATCACAGCGCCGGTGACCGCCTGATCGTTCTCGTCGGTCGCGAGATCGTTGATGAAGGACTTGTCGATCTTCAGCCGCGCCACCGGAAACGTCTTGAGGGCGCTGAGACTGGAATAGCCGGTCCCGAAATCGTCGATCGATATCTGCACGCCGAGCTTCTGCAGTCCGTTCATCGTTGCGACGGCCAGGTCGAAATCCTGCATGATCAGGCTTTCCGTCACTTCGAGCTCGAGATACCTCGCTTCCAGGCCGCTTTCCTTCAATGCGTTGACGACGCGGTCGATAAGATTCTTCTCCCGGAACTGCCGCGCCGACACGTTGACGCAGACGGTTATGGGCGGCAGACCGGCGCGCTGCCAAGCTTTGTTCTGCCGGCAGGCTTCTTGCAGGATCCAATCACCGATCGGCACAATCATCCCGGTCTCCTCGGTGGTCGGGATGAACGTCGTCGGCGAAACCAGGCCTCGCGTCGGGTGGTTCCAGCGCACCAGCGCTTCGACGGCGAAAACCTGTCCCGATCGCAGATCTACCTGCGGCTGATAGTGCAGAGCGAATTCCGAATGGGTAAGTGCGTTTCGCAATTCCTCCTGCAGCAGGAATTTTTCATGCGCCCTTGAGTTGAACTCGGGAGCATAGAACTGGAAATTGTCGCGGCCGAATTCCTTCGCCCGATACATGGCGGCATCGGCGTTGGCCAACAGCGTATCCGGTCTTGTCCCGTCCTTGGGGTAATTTGCGATGCCGATGCTGGCCGTAGTTCGCAAGCGATGCTCGGCGACTGAAACCGGCTCGGCAATCGCATCCCTGATCGCCTGCAGGGCTTCCGAGACAACATCGACATTGGCGGGTTGGTCGAACAGGACGATGACAAATTCGTCGCCGCCAAGCCGCACGACGGTGTCGGTGGCCTTTACGCACTCAACCATGCGGCTGGCGACAGTCTTGAGCAGGTCGTCGCCGGCATTGTGGCCAAGCATGTCATTCACCAGTTTGAAATTGTCCAAGCCGATGTGCAGCACCGTCACCCAGCGATTGTATCGCTGCGCGTACAGTATTCCTTGAGAAAGCCGATCCTCCAGCAGGGCGCGATTGGGAAGCCCGGTAAGCACGTCATGGTTGGCCATGAAATGGATCTGGTCTTCCGCCAGTTTGCGCTCGATGGCGATGCCGCCAATGTGAGTGGTGAATTCGATCAGGCGAGTCTCGGCCTCGGTCGGTTCACGCACGGTCATCGAATACATGGCAAAGGCGCCCAACACGACGCCCTGGTGCGACAGGATCGGGGTCGACCAGCACGAACGATAGCCATGCGGCGCCGCCAGTTCGCGGTAATCGTCCCAGAGCGGATCCCGCAGAATATCCGTGACAATGACCGGCTCTCGCCGGTAGATGGCGGTTCCGCAGGATCCCACCTTGGGGCCGATGGCGGCACCATCGATGGCGCTCGTATAGGCTTTGGCCAGGCTCGGCGCGGCGCCGTGGCGCAAATGGATCCCGTCCTTGTCGAGCAGCAGGACGGAACCGAATATCCCGTTCAACTGGGCCTCGACGAAGCGCATGAGGCTGTCGAGCACGTTGTCGAGCGGAGCATTCGTGGCAATCATCTCCAGGATGTTTGCCTGTCCGCCGCGAAGGATATCCGCCTGCTTGCGGGCGGTGATGTCACGGGCGATGCCAACCAGGCCGAAGATTTCATTTTTACGATTGCGCAACGGCACCTTCGTCGATGAAAGCCATTTGGCGGCGCCCGACGCATCGACGACATACTCTTCCGCGTCGATCTGCGGCTGTCCGCTCTTGAGCACGCGCTGCTCGATCTGGCGAAACTTCCGCGCAACTTCCGGGGGGTGGAGATCAAAATCGGTCAAACCGATCATGTCGCTGGTCTTGTTGCGGCCACTGTCCGTCGCGAGGGCGCTGTTGACCACGACGAAGCGGCTTTGCGTATCCTTGACCCAGAGATAATCGGGCACCCAGTCGATCAGTGCTTGCAGCGAGATGCGCTCGTCGACGATCTGCCGATTGGCGAGGAGTTCGGTAATGTCCTCATGCGTGGCGATCCAGCTGCCATCGGGCATGGGCTGGTTACGAATCTGGATTGTCCGACCGTCGACAAGTTTGGCGGTCCAGAGCCGCGAAGCCTTGCCCGAATTGATCGAGCGGGCCGTTGCAAGATAGGTGTCGGCGGGTGTCGCCGCGGTGCCGGCGGCGACGCGGCGTTCGACGATTTCGCTCAGTGTCACGCCAGCATGCAATTGCTC
Source organism: Hyphomicrobiales bacterium (assembly GCA_900472295.1). Classification (GTDB taxonomy): domain Bacteria; phylum Pseudomonadota; class Alphaproteobacteria; order Rhizobiales; family Rhizobiaceae; genus Mesorhizobium. The sequence continues at coordinate 159,622 of UCIA01000023.1, forward strand.
GGGCGCAATGCGGTAGATTTCCGCATAGCGCCGGTTGCTCAGGATCAGCCGTTCATCGGCATCGAAAAAGCAGATGCCTTGCGAGATATTCTCGATCGCCGTCTCGAAGCGCAGCGTCTGCCCTTCGAGAGCCGCGATGGCCGTGCGAAGTTCGCCCTCGAGCGTTTCATAGGAGACGTCAGCCAGTCTTGCCAATGAGGCTAGCCCCCCCGGGTCGCGCGTCCCGGCGGATTTCCTGGATGACTTCGTGACCAAACAGATCTCCTCCGGTTTGGCACCTGAAACAAGAAAGGGCCTCTCTTCTGCCAGCTGAAAGTCGCCTCACAATGTTACAGATGTGCTAATGCAAGATGAACTGTACCGGAATTGGAGGCATCAGCAACCGGATACCAAGGGCCCAAATGTCATTTCAAATCAACCTCTGAGGCCTCATTATCGATATTCGTTTTGGCATTAAGATTTTGACGATCATCTGAGCAACAGATACGCTCTTACACATCAGAGCATCAGGGATAAGCAACTTATTTCCGGCAGATATCAGCGCCCGCCTCAATCCATATGCGCGGCAGGCGCGGCGGCGCCGGCCGGAGCGGTCTTCGGCTTGCGCAGCAGGAAGACAAAGGGGATGGCCAGCAGCGTCATCATCATCAGCAATTTGAAGTCATTGACGTAGGAGATCATCATCGCCTGGATGTTGACCATGCGATCCATCTGCGACAGCGCCGTCGGGTCGCCGCCCGCTGCCGCCGGCGAGAGCGCCCACAGATTGGGATTGAACGGGTTGATGAAGGCCGACAGTTCGGTGTGATTGACCTGCGTGTTGCGCACCAGGAGAACCGTCACCACCGACACGCCGATCGACGAGCCGAGATTGCGCACAAGGCTGAACAAGGCCGTGGCATCAGTGCGGAAGCGCACGTCGAGCGTGGCGAAGGCCACCGTCGACAGCGGCACGAACACCATGCCCATGCCCAGGCCCTGGATGACGCCGGAGCTTAGGATCAGCCAATTGTCCATCTGCGGTGTGAAGCTTGCCATCGTGTAGAGCGATTGGGCGGTCAAGAGAAAGCCGATGACGACGAGAATCCTGGCGTCGATCTTGCTCATGAGCCGCCCGACGACAAGCATCGAAATCATCGTGCCGACACCGCGCGGCCCCAGGACGATACCGATGGTGACGGTCGGATAGCCGAAGATGGTCGACAGCATCGGCGGCAGCAGCGACATCGAGGCGAGGATCAGCACACCCATGACGAAGATGAAGGCGAGCCCGGTCACGAAATTACGGTCGAGGAAGATTTTGGGGTCGATGAAAGGACGTTCCGCCGACAGCGTGTGAATGATGAACACCCAGAAACCGGTGATCGAAAGAGCAAGCTCGATCCAGATCTCGACCGAGGAAAACCAATCGACCTCGCCGCCGCGATCCAGCATCAGCTGCAGCGCGCCGACGCCGAGGGACAGCATGGCGAAGCCGAAGAAATCGAAGCTGCGCACCCGCCGGGCAACCGACGGCAGATAGGCGGCCATGCCGAGGAAGGCGATGATGCCGACCGGCAGATTGATGAAGAACACCCAGCGCCAGTTGAAATTCTCGGTCAGCCAGCCACCCAGCGTCGGGCCCAGGATTGGCCCCAGCATGATGCCGGCGCCCCAGATGGCCATTGCCTGGCCGTGGCGTTCCCTGGGGTTGATGTCGAGCAGGAAGGTCTGCGACAGCGGCACGATGGCCGCACCGAACACGCCCTGCATCAGCCGGAAGAACACTATGCTCTCCAGGCTCCAGGCGACGCCGCACAGCATCGAGAACACGGTGAAGCCGACAACCGCCGCCAGGAACAGTTCCTTGCGGCCGAAGCGGTCCGCCAGCCAGCCGGTCACCGGCGTCATGATGGCGGCGGCAACGATGTAGGAGGTCAGCACCCAATTGATGTTGTCTGGCGAGGCGCCGAGATCGCCGGTCATGGTCGGCAGCGCGACATTGGCGATGGTGGTGTCGAGCGCCTGCATGATCGTTGCCAGCATCAACGCCACGGTGATCAGGCCGCGGTGCGGCACTTCCTTGAAGGGTTCTGGCGTGCTCATGATGCGGAACTTCCGACAGGTAACAAAAAAATGTACACTAGGTCTCCGGGCGGCGAGGCCTTCTCTGGTGAAGAGACCCTCATCGCGGTGGGACGCGATCTATCGATGTGGGGGTTACATCGATCGAAGGTCTCGACACATCAGGCGCTTGCCGCCCGGAAATCCAAGGTCCGAGGGATGGAAGCCGAAGCGTTCAGGTTTCGGGCAGGCCGCGATGCGGCCGGTCCAACCCACCCCTCGTTCAACCTGCCGTCGGACCGATCCTGTCATCTCAACTTCACCTCGCCTGCGGCGGGCGTTCTGCCGGACCGTGATCCTGCTTTTCGAGATCACGGTCCATTCACAGTCTATTGTGCTTCGCCCGCGGTGGCGTGGCCGAAGATCGCGGGCAACCCGCGGGCAACGCCCGTGTCCACCGTAACCGAAGCGCTCATGCCGGTGCGCAGCGCCATTTTGGCGTCGGCATCGGTCAGTTCCAGGCGCACCGGAATGCGCTGGGTGACCTTGACCCAATTGCCGGTGGCGTTCTGGGCCGGCAGCAGCGAGAACTCCGCGCCGGTGCCGGCGCCGATTGCCTTGACGGTGGCTTCGAAAGTGCGGCCCGGATAGGTGTCGACCACGATCTCGGCCTTCTGGCCTGTTTTCATGTGGGTGAGCTGGGTTTCCTTGAAATTGGCATCGATCCAGGTGTCGCCGGTCTCGACCAGCGCAAACAAGGGCGTGCCGGAGCCGACATACTGGCCGACCTTGAACGAGGAGGCCTGGCTGATGACGCCGTCGGCCGGCGCCTTGACCGTGGTCTGCGCCAGATCGTAGGCGGCCTTGTCGCGGGCGGCGAGTGCGGCCATCACGGTCGGATGCTTGTCGGTCTCGATATCGGGATTGCCGGCAAGCGCGGCCTTGGCGCTGATGATGCCTTGCTGGGCCACCGCCAGTTGCTGCCTAGCCTTGTCGAGGTCGTTCTTGGCCTCGTCCAGCGACGATTTGGCGTTGATGCCCTTCTGGGCAAGGTCGGAGGCGCGGTCAAATTGCGACTGCGCGTAGTCGACCTGGCTGGCATCGGACTTTTCCTGCGCCAGCGACTGGCCATAGGCGGCGCGCAGCTGTTCGATGCCGACGCGGGCGACCGCAACCGCCGCGTCGGCCTGCGCCAATGCGATCCGGTAGGGCTCAGGGTCGATGGCAAACAGCACATCGCCCTGCTTGACCAGTTGGTTATCCGAGATGTCGACCTGGACGATGCGGCCGGCCGTGTCCGAGGCGATCGACACCTTGGCCTGCTCCAAATTGGCGTTCTCGGTCTCCTGGTAGCGGCCGCCGGTCACCCAGACGTAGCCGCCGCCAATGGCCAGTGCGGCCGGCAGGGCTACCATCAACAGCAGGCGGCCGGAGCGGCGCTTCTTGACCGGAGCCGGAGCGGGCTGCACGGGCGGCGCCACCGCGACAGGAGCGGCAGCCGGCTGCGCGGGCGCTTCGGCGGCCGGCTGTGCCGGCGTTTCGAGCTTTGTCACATTCTCATCTATCTTGGCTGCCGCGTTCATGCCGCTGCCCCTTCCGTACTTTTAAGAGATGGCGTCTCGCCGTCGTCCGCCAGGTTCTGCACGATGGTGTCCAGCGCCCGGATCAGGACGCGGCGATCTTCCGGCGAAACGCCGACCAGCGATTCCTCATAGACTTCGCCGGCGAGGCTTTTGACATCGGCATAGGCGGCGCTTGCCTTGGAAGTCGGGAAAATCATGCGCACGCGGCGGTCGGCGGCATCGGGGCGACGTTCGATCCAGCCGCCCTCTTCCATGCGATCGACCAGGCGCGAAACGCTGATCGGCTCGATTTCGAGCAGTTCGGCAAGGCGCGCCTGGCTGATGCCCTCTTCCTTGGCGACGCGGACCATAAGCCGCCATTGCGCCGAGGAAAGCCCGAGTCCACTGGCGCGCGCCTCGAAGCGCTTGCGCATCAGGCGCTGCACGTCGTGGATCAAAAAACCCAATCTATCTATGCCGTCGGAAACCATGAGCGGTATATATTATAAGCGTGCTTACCATTCAAGGCGCGGCGCTGGGCCAGAAGCCGGGGAATCTGCATGACAGCCGCACAGGAGCGATCATGGCGGCGATTCCTGAAAGCCGTCGAAGGGCAGCCTCGACGCCCTGCGGCGCACGCCGGGCTTGCCACCGCCGCCTTGCCGGAAGTGCGCTATTTCGCGCGTTTCCTGACATAAAGTTCCAGCTTGTGACGGACAATCTCAAAGCCGAGTTCGGACGCGATCTCAGCCTGCAGCTTCTCGATCTTGTCGGAGCGGAATTCGATGACCTGACCGGTGTCCAGGTCGATCAAATGATCGTGATGCTCACCAGCGGCGTTCTCGAATCGCGCCCGGCCCTCATCGAAGGCATGGCGCTGGATGGCGCCGCGCTCCTCCAGAAGCCGCAGCGTCCGATAGACCGTCGACAAGGAGACGCTGCCGTCGATCTGGCGGGCGCGATGATAAAGTTCGTTCGCGTCCGGATGGTCGCGGGCATCCGCCAGCAACCGCAGGATCACCTTGCGCTGTTCGGTCATCCTGACACCGGCTGCTTTCAAATCGCTCCGGAATCGCTCGAAAAGGTCGTTGCCTGCTTCCACCTGCCAAATTTAGCCGTGTTGCGACGCAAGTGCAATTATTTTGTTGCAAATCGTTCGCAACTGCATTGACAGATGCAAATCATTCGCATTAGCGTTAGGGCAACTGCGCAAGATCGCCCAGCTCGGCTTTTCCGACGCAGCCGGGGCGAGCACCTCAAACCGAAAAGGCATCCCATGACTGTTTCTGCCTCCCCGACCCGCCGAATGCTGATGCGGGGGCTTGGCGGCCTTCTGGCCATCGGCCTGGCAACTGCTGCGATCACCCCGGCTCTGGCGCAGGAGACCCAGCGCCCGGCAGGCAAGGTTCTGCGCGTCGTGACGACATTCACCATCATCCAGGACATTGCGCAGAACGTTGCGGGCACCGCGGCCATCGTCGAGTCGGTGACCAAGCCCGGAGCCGAAATCCACGACTACCAGCCGACACCGCTCGATGTGGTGAAGGCGCAATCGGCCGACCTCGTGCTCTGGAACGGCATGAATCTCGAACGCTGGTTCGAGAAATTCTTCGACAATGTGAAGGACGTGCCGAGCGCCGTGGTGACGGAGGGCATCGAGCCGATGGGCATCAAGGAGGGACCTTACGAAGGCAAGCCAAACCCGCATGCCTGGATGTCGCCGAAAAACGCCCTCATCTATGTCGAGAACATCCGCAAGGCGCTGTCCAAGGCAGACCCGGCAAACGCCGAAATCTATGCCGCCAACGCGGCCGCCTATTCCGACAAGATCAAGGCGATCGACGAGCCGATGCGCCAGCGCCTGTCGGCGATCCCCAAGGACCAGCGCTGGCTGGTCACCAGCGAAGGCGCCTTCAGCTATCTGGCGCGCGACTTCGATCTGCGCGAGGCCTATCTGTGGCCGATCAACGCCGACGAGCAAGGCACGCCGCAGCAGGTGCGCAAGCTGATCGACCTGGTGCGCGACAACAAGATCCCTGTGGTGTTCAGCGAAAGCACCATTTCCGACAAGGCGGCCAAGCAAGTGGCGCGCGAAACCGGCGCCGCCTATGGCGGCGTTCTCTATGTCGATTCGCTGAGCGAAGAGGACGGCCCGGTTCCGACCTACCTGAAGCTTCTGGAAACCACCGTCGAGACGATCGTCAAGGGGTTCGGCGAGTGAACGGAGCCGTTGCTGCCCCGGGCAATGTCGCAGCCGGCCATGAGCGGCCGGACAGCGGCCGCAGAACCGTGCCCTCCATCGAGGTCGACAACATCACCGTCAGCTACTCGAACGGCGTCGCCGCCGTCCGCTCCGCTTCCTTCAGGCTCGGCGCCTCGACTATCTGCGCGCTGGTCGGCGTCAACGGCTCGGGCAAGTCGACACTGTTCAAGGCGCTGATGGGCTTCCTGACGCCGTCGGCCGGAACGGTGCGAATTGCCGGATTGCCGGTCAAAGCGGCGCTGAAGCGCGGCCTTGTCGCCTATGTACCGCAGAGCGAGGATGTCGACTGGAATTTTCCGGTGCTGGTGGAAGACGTCGTCATGATGGGCCGCTACGGCCATATGAATTTTCTGCGCATCCCCGGCAAGGCCGACCGCATGGCGGTCGACGCGGCGCTGGAGCGGGTCAGCATGAGCGACTTCCGCAAGCGCCAGATCGGAGAATTGAGCGGCGGCCAGAAGAAGCGTGTGTTCCTCGCGCGCGCTCTGGCGCAGGGCGGCGAGATCATCCTGCTCGACGAGCCGTTCACCGGCGTCGACGTGCAGACCGAGGCGGCGATCATCGATCTGCTGCGGTCGATGCGCGACGACGGCAGGCTGATGCTGGTGTCGACGCACAATCTCGGCAGCATCGCCAATTTCTGCGACCAGGTCGTCATCTTCAACAAGACGGTTCTGGCCTTCGGACCGACGGAGACGACGTTTACGCAAGCCAATCTTGCGAAAGCCTTTGGCGGCGTGCTGCGGCATCTGCGCCTCGGCGGCGCCGATCTGCATGACGATGCCGACGATCGCCGCCTGACCGTGCTTACCGACGACGAGCGCCCGCTGGTGCTCTATGGCGAGCGCGATCATGAGAAGATGATGAAGCCCGACAACGGATCGCCAGACCCGTGATCGACATCCTGCTTGAACCCTTCACCTACAATTACATGGCCAAGGCCATATGGGTCAGCGCCCTGGTCGGCGCGGTCTGCGCTTTCCTGTCATGCTACCTCATACTCAAGGGCTGGGCGCTGATGGGCGATGCACTCGCCCATTCGGTGGTTCCGGGCGTCGCGGTCGCCTACTTGCTGGCCCTCCCCTACGCCGTCGGCGCATTCGCCTCCGGCATCATCGCCGCGCTCGGCATCACCTTCGTGCGACGCGTGACGCAGTTGCGCGAGGACGCCGTGATCGGCCTTGTGTTCACCACGCTGTTCGCCAGCGGGCTGCTGATCGCGTCGATCAGTCCGACCTCGGTCAACATCCAGTCCATCGTGCTCGGCAACATCCTGGCGATCTCCGACGAGGACGTGACCCAGGTCATCATCATCGCAGCGGTCAGTCTGGTCATTCTCGGGTTTCGCTGGAAAGACTTGATGCTTGTCTTCTTCGACGAGAACCATGCGCGCGGCGTCGGCCTGAACCCGGGGCGGCTGCGGGTGCTGTTCTTCGTGCTGCTCAGCGCCTGCATCGTGGCGGCACTGCAGACCGTCGGTGCGATCCTGGTGATCGCGATGGTGGTTACCCCCGGCGCCACCGCCTACCTGCTGACCGACCGGTTCGGCGTCATGATCCTGCTGGCGATGGCGATCGGCGCGACGACGAGCGCGGTGGGCGCCTATCTCAGCTTCTTTCTCGACGGCGCGACCGGCGGGCTGATCGTGGTGTTTCAGACCGTGGTCTTCCTGATTGCCTTCGTCTTCGCGCCCAAACATGGCCGGCTCGCCGCGCGGCGTGCGGCACGTGCAGCATCCGAGGCCGCCTGATGATGACGATCTGGTCCTGGATTGCCGAGCCGCTCAGCCACGAATTCATGCGTCGCGGTCTCGCCGTCGCCGTCCTGGTCGGCGCGATCTGCGCCGTGCTGTCCTGCTATCTCGTTCTGAAGGGCTGGTCGCTGATGGGCGACGCCGTCTCGCATGCCGTGTTGCCGGGCATCGTGCTCGCCTATATCGTCGGAATCCCGCTTGCGGTCGGCGCCTTCGTGGCGGGGCTCGGCTGCGCGCTGACGACGGGCTATCTCAAGCAGCACAGCCGGATCAAGGAGGACGCCGTCATGGGCATCGTCTTCTCCGGCATGTTCGCGTTCGGCCTGGTGCTGTTCGTCAAGGTCGAGACCGACCAGCATCTCAATCATATCCTGTTCGGCAACATGCTCGGCGTTCAGTGGCGCGACGTGATCGAGGCGGCGGCCATCGTCGTGCCGGCGATCCTCATCGTTCTGGCCAGGCGCAAGGACCTGCTGCTCTATTGTTTCGATCCGGCCCATGCGCGCGCGATCGGCCTGCCCGTCAACCTCTTGCATTTCGGGCTGTTGACCCTGCTCGCGCTGACCATCGTGGCTTCGTTGAAGGCTGTCGGGATCATCCTCGTCATCGCCATGCTGATCGCACCGGGAGCGATCGGCTTTCTGCTGACGAAGAGTTTTGAGCGCATGCTCGCCATTGCGGCGGTCGCCGCCATCGGCTCGAGCGTCGTGGGAACGATCCTCAGCTATCACATCGACGCCGCCACGGGTCCGACGATCGTCGTCGTCCAGGCGGGGGTGTTCCTGCTTGCCTTGTTGCTGTCGAAGCGGGCACGCCGACAGATGGAACCGGCCGTCCCGGGAGAATAGCCGCACGCCCCTGAGAAATCAAAGGCGATTGCGAATGACCATCGCGACCACGAAGAACGCGCCGATCGAACTGGTGATGATGCCGATCGGCAGCTCCTGCGGCGGCAGCAGGGTCCGCGCCAGGAGATCGCTTGCCAGAAGCAGCACGGCGCCGAGCACCGCGCAGCTGGCAACCAGACGCAAATGCAGGGGGCCGGCAAAAGGCCGCGACAGATGCGGGATCATCAGACCGACGAAGCCGATGACGCCGGCGACCGAGACAAGAATTGCGGTCGAGAATGCAGCGACGAGAAAGGTCGTCCTGCGCATCCGCGCCACCGGCACGCCTAGGCTTTCGGCGGCATTTTCGCCGGCCAGGAAAGCATCGAGCCGGCGGTGGTTCCACAGCGCATAGGCAAGGATGGTGCCTGCGCCGAGCGCGCCCAGCCAGATATTGTCCCAGCGCGCCAGGCCAAGGCCGCCCATGGTCCAGAACAGCACCGAATGGGCGGCGCGCTGGTCGCCGGCAAAGACCAGATAGTTGGTGAGCGCGGTGAACAGGAAGGAGACGGCGAGGCCGGCGAGGATCAGCCGCTCAGGCCCCTGCCCCTTCACCCGCGCCACCAGCACCAACACGACGCAGGCCGCCAGGATGCCGCCGGTGAAGGCAGCTATCGGCAAGGTCCAGATACCGAAACTGTCGCCGAAGACGGTGATGACGGACACCGCGCCGGCGGCGGCCCCCGACGACAGACCGAACAGGAACGGATCGGCGAGGTCGTTGCGGGTCACCGTCTGCAACAGTGCGCCAACGATGCCGAGGCCGGCGCCGACGCAAATGGCCAGGATGGTTCGAGGCAGCCGCAGATCGACGACGATCTTGCCGACCGGGCCGGACACGTCGTGACCGCCGAGCCCGATTGCACGGCCGAGCGCTGCGACGACGTCGGCCAGCGGTATCAGCGTCGAGCCATAGGCGATCGACAGCAAAGCGAGAGCGGCGATCGCCACCGCTCCCACCAGCATGACCGGTACGAATGCCCTGTGCGGCAAGCTCAGATTCCTAGCTGGAGCATGTCGTTGCCCCAAAACCGCTGCACACTTTTGGGCGACATGCTCAGAACGCTTCCGGATGCATCGCCCTGGCGATCTTTCCGATCGCCTCAATGTTGGCCGGCCCAGGCGTCAGTTCGGCATAACGCAACGCCACGAAGCGCTCGTTCTTGACCGCATCGGTTTCCTTCATCGCCGGATGCGCCTTGAGGAAATCAAGCAGCTTCTTGTAGCCGCCGCCATCCTGGTAATCGAGCAGGATGAGAAATTGCGGGTTGCGCGACGCCACCGTCTCCCAGTCGGTGTTACCCCAGCTGGTGTCCATGTCGGCCATGATGTTGTCGCCGCCGGCAGCGGTGATCATGGCGCTCGGAATGGCGAACTTGCCTGATGTAAACGGCTTGTCTTCGCCGGAGTCAAAGAGGAACACTCGCGTGCCCTTGTGGTCGCCGACCTTGGCGGTGATGGCGGCCAGCTGCGCCTTCCAGCCGGAGACAAGTTTCTCGGCGTCGGCCTCCTTGCCAAAAATCTTGCCCAGCTTTTCGACGTCGCCATAGAGCAGGTCCATCGAGGCGGCGGGCCGGTTCTTGTCGAGATGGACGCAGCTTTCCGTCAGCACCAGCGTCTTGATACCGTGCGGGGCGAGTGTGTCGGGCGTCACTTCGCCGCCCGGCTTCATGCCGTAATACCAGCCGGCGAAGAAGAAATCGGGCTCGACCGCGACGAGGTTTTCCATCGTCGGATATTTAGGCGCCAGTTCCGGAATAGATCCCTGCTCGGCCTTGAATTCCGGACCGACCTTGTACCAGCCGGTGATACCGGTCAGGCCGACGATCGAGGGCTGCAGCTTCAGCGCAAAAGCCATCTCGGCCATGTTGAGATCCTGGATGACGGCGCGCTTGGGCGGCGCGCCGAAGGTCAGCGGCTTGCCGCAGCTGTCGACCGTCACCGGGAAGGCAAAGGCGGCGGAGGCAAACAGCGAGGCGGCAAGCGACAGAACGAGGCGTTTCACGGGCGGTGCTCCTTGGATGGGTTTTGAAATTGATTGGGTCAGGATGGTGATGACACGCGATTCGGAACTTCAAAGACGGTGAGTTCGCGGTCTTCTGTGGGGTGGCGCAGGCGCAGCACGTCGATGCCGAAGACCTCGCGGATCAGCTGCTGGGTCAGCGCCTCGCGTGGCCCGGCCAGGGCGTGCAGGCGCGCAGCACTCATCACCGCGACCCTGGTGGCGAAGGGTGCGACCAGCGACAGATCATGCAGCACCGCAACCACCGTCATGCCGAAGCCGGCGACAAGATCGAGCAGTTCGCCGCGGGCGCGTGGATCGAGGTGATTGGTCGGCTCGTCGAGGAACAGGATGCGCGGCTGCTGGGCGATGGCGCGCGCCAGTTGCGCGCGCTGGCGCTCGCCGCCGGACAGCGAGCCGATGGTGCGGGCGGCGAACGGCAACAGCCCGGTCCGGCGCAGTGCATCGACAACGATGTCGCAGTCTTCGTGCCGGCGCCGCAGGCCGGCATGCGGAACCCGGCCAAGCTCGACATAGTCGCTCACGCCGAGCCTGGGATCCGGCTGGTCTGTCTGGCCGACGACGGCCATGTGCAGCGCGCGCTCGGCGGTTGAAATCCTGTCCAGCCGGCGACCGAGAAACGCCACTTCGCCCGCGCTTGGCCGCAGCGTGCCGCTGAGCATGCGCAACAACGTCGTCTTGCCGGCGCCGTTGGGGCCGATGATGGCGAGGCGATCGCCCGCCGCCACCGACAGGCTGACGCCATCGACCAGCAACCGGTCATTGGCGGTGGCGGTCAGCATGCTGGCTTCGAGAAGCGGCGCGATCATGGTCTGCCCGTTGTCGGACAACCGGGAATGCGGGCCGGAATACGGGCAAGCGTCTTGCCCGCGAGCCCGGCCGGGCGCTGCCCGGAATTGCACCAGCCATCGGCAAGCGAGGCATAGAGTTTTGCGAACCGCACGAGGTCGCCGGCGTCGGCCTGCGCATCGATGGAGCCGAAGAGATAGGCGGCCTTGCCGGGCGCCTGGAAGCCGACCGTCAGCGGCCGCGAACAGCCCGCCATGCAGGCCACGCCTTCGACCGCAAAGCCCTTTGCCACCGCCGGCTCGTAATGGGCAGCGAGCCGGGCGCGCAGATCGGTGCAAAGGCCCTCGCCCGACCTGATCCCGGTCACGAGATCGCGGCAAAGCGTGCACACGATGATGCGGTGGATGTCCAACCTTCCGTCACTTTCTAAAACTGGCGACGGAAGGCAGCCCAGGCAGCCGGTCGACAAGACCGGTGCCCACGTCTCCTCCCGGCACACCCCGTCCGGTCAACTCATTGAGATGGCAGGTCTCCTGGCTCACGGGTCTCAGCGCCATCCTGCCTTCCCAGCCTTGCCGGCCAGTGGCTTGTCGGATTTTGCTCGCCGCTTACAGTTGCGGGGGCAGCCACGGCCTCGATCCCATAGGGATTTCACCGTGTTCCCTTTTCACCCCTGACCTTTCGGCGCGGGGACCATCACGCGACGCAGCCTAGTTTTCCATCGGTCGCGCCGCAATGAATTTCTGTGACGGTTGCTCCACTTTGCATTGGCAAGTTATGTAATATCATAACAACTAGAGGGTATCCCGTCGCCCTGTCAAGCCGCAGCGCCACGCAAAGCCGGATCGGGTCAGGCCAAGGGCCTATTTCCCCAAAACCCTGTTCCGCCCTCCCCAAGACCGACCCTGCCCGGTCCGTTGCGGTCCGTCGGGAAGGATTTTTGCGTCTGTTCGGATCTGTTCACCGGCGATCTCGGCTGGGTCGAGGGCGCGGTTGCCAGCGCCGAAAGTGCCGCGACATTTTTCGCCCGCGGATCCATGCGGGTCCGCAAGGCTGACGTTTCGGCAGCAGCTTGCTGAGCCGCGGATTGACCATCTGATCCTCGGAGCCGGCGCTCGCCGACCCGTCAGCAGCCCGCCTTCGTCAAGGCCGGTCGCCAAAACATCGGAAAATTTTCAGAAACCGATCGGGATTTCAGCCGCCGAAACGCCGAATGAAAGCGTGCTGGTGAAACGGGCGGACTGACTTCGATTTGCGCCAAAAACGCCCCCTCTCCCAGCCAGGATCGTTGCCGCCGTTTCGGCGACAGCCGCTTGCGCGAACATGAAAAGTCCGCACCCTTGAGGGAGAAACAAAATGAGCACGGCTCAACCAAAAGTCCTTATTGCCGGTGCCGGTCCTACCGGCCTGACGCTTGCGCTTTGGCTCACCCGTCTCGGCGTTCCGGTCCGCCTCTTCGACAAAGACGCAGGTCCCGGCGAGACATCGCGGGCGCTGGCCGTCCAGGCCCGCACGCTGGAATTCCACCGCCAGATCGGCATTGTCGATGACGTGATCGCCGCTGGCGTGAAGATCGAACAGCTGACCGTGCACACGCCGGCCGGCATTGCCGCAAAACTGCCGCTGGCCGATTTCGGCCGCGGCATCAGCCCTTACCCGTTCGCCTTCGCCCTGCCGCAGGATGTTCACGAGCGCGTGCTGATTGCGCATCTGGAGCGCGCCGGCGTTCAGGTCGAGCGCAACACCGAGCTTGTCGCCTTCGAGGACAAAGGCAATGCGGTCGTCGCCACCTTGCGCAAGAATGGTACGGACGAGACGGTCAGCGCCGCCTATCTCGCGGGCTGCGATCGCCGACCGCTTCCGCGTCGGCCGCGTCTTCCTCGTTGGCGATGCCGGACACATCCATAGCCCGGCCGGCGGCCAGGGCATGAACACCGGCATGGGCGATGCGGTCAACCTCGCCTGGAAACTCGCCGCCGTAGTGCAGGGCCGTGCCGATCAGCGCCTGCTCGACAGCTACGAGCCGGAGCGCATCGCCTTTGCCCGCAAGCTGATCGACAGCACGGACCAGGCGTTTCGGGTCGCCACCAGCCGATCGCGGCTGGTCGGCCTGTTCCGCCGCTATCTGATGCCGAAGGTTTTGCGCGCGGCGCTCGGCACTGCTTTTGGATCGCGCAGGTTTTTCGGGCTGATTTCGCAGACCCGCATTCAATACCGCGCAAGCGCGATCAGCAGCGGCAAGGCCGGCGCGATCGAAGGCGGCGACCGCCTGCCCTATGTCCCGGCGGCGAATGGCGACAATTTCGAACCACTGCGCGCGCTCGACTGGCAGGTGCATGTCTATGGCGAGGTCAATGGCGAGTTCCGGGCGATGCTCGCATCGACCGGCATTCCGGTCCATGTCTTCCCCTGGTCGGACACTGCGGAAGCCGCCGGCCTGCAGCGCGACGGCGCCTATCTGGTGAGGCCGGATGGCCATGTCGCGCTGGCCTCGCCGGTCCAGGAGGCAGCCACCTTCCAGCGCTACCTCGCCGGACTGGCGATCAAGCCAAGGCTGGCCGAGCGCGCGCCCTATCGCATCACGGGCACCATGCACAGCCTGGCCTGATTGCTTGGCGCGCCGACCTGGTCGTCGGCGCTGATCAATCCCAACCATCCCCTCTTTTCACCATCGGCTTTCGCCGTGCGCGCGCTTGCGCCGCTGTGAACCCTACTCAACCGAAAGGAAACCGACCCATGGACCCCTTCTTTGGAAATCTGCTTGTCCGCTTCAATGCCGGCTTTCTGATCCTGGCATCGGCCGGCGGGCTCGCCACCGACATTGCCGGCTCGTTCTTCGGCACCGGTGCCGAGGCTGTTCTGCTTGGCAATGCTCCGGGCACCGGCATCGGCTTCATCGAGGCGCATGGGCTGGCCCTGATCATCGGCGTGACGCTCTGGCGCATCGCCTACTCCCGCACCTGGCACGCCTTCCTGGTTGCCGTGCATGCGCTGCTTGGAACCGCGAACCTTGCGTTCTGGCAGTTCTTCATCGCCGCCGACGTGCTCGTCGTCGGCTACGTCACAACCGCGGCGCACGTCCTGTTCGTGGTTGCTCACCTGGCGGCACTGGCGGGCTCGGCCCGGCTTGCCGCTTCCCACTAGACTTTCAACATCTGGAGAAACGAAAATGCCTTTGAAATCGGTGAAGAAAATCCGCTCGCTCGCTGCCGTGATGGCCGTTGCGCTCGGCGTCGTCGAAGTCGCCGGCGCAACCGTGCCGGCGCTCTCTCTGGTCGGCGAGGCGCAGGCCCGTGTCGGTGCTCCCTGGACACCGCGCAGCGCCGCCGGCGTCGCCCGCCGCGCCACCGCATGGCGCGTGCTGCGCCACACCACGGCCTGGGTCGCCAGGCTGCCGGCGGGCTGCGTGCGCACCAAGGTCAACGGCTTCGACGTCTGGCGTTGCGGCGCCACCTATTATCGGACCTATCAGGGCCGTTACATCGTCGTGGTCGTTGATTGACCCGGCTGGATTTCGCCGAGGGCAAGTCTGACGCCTTCGGCGAGATGCTCGGCATCCACCTTGTTCTCGAACGGCACGCCGCGCAGCGCATAGTCGATCGGCGAAAACGGATCGCCTTCCTCGATGAGGGCGATCTGCCGTCGCGCCTTCTCCATCTCGCCCAGCTGGGCATAGCACGCTGCCAGCCTGGTTCTAATCCACGGCGCCGGACGCGTCGCCAGTTCCAGCGCGTCCGCCGCCTGCCGGTATTCCCCCATCATGTAGAGCGCCAACGCGCGGTCGAACTGGTACCAATGCGGGTGCAAGGGATCGATGCGGATGCCGCGCGCCAGCCAGGTCAGCGCCTCGAGCGGCCGGCCGCGCATGGTGAGCAGCATGCCCATCTGCTCGATGCAGTCGGCATCGTAGGGGTTGAGCTGCAGCGCGATGCGCATGTGCTGCTCGGCGGCTTCATGCTCGCGCATATAGAGCCGTATCAGTGATTGCACGCGATGCCCGGTGGGCTGGTCCGGCGACAAAGCGAGCCCCTTCTCGGAAAGATCGCGTGCATTTTCCAACACCGCCTCGCTGGCGCGGCCGAACTCTCCTTCCAAGGCCCGCACCAGAGCGAGGTAGGTATAGGCGAGGCCGTAGCCTGGATCCTTGGCGATCGCTGCCTCGAACAGAATTTCGGCGCTGCGCTGGTCTGTCTGGGCCGGATCGCGCAGCATCGCGAAGCCACGCAGCAGAAGCTCGTAAGCAGCAAGGCTGGTCACCGGTTTGCGCGAGGCCTGTTCGAGGCCGGCATTGGTGACGCGGGTGACCAGGCGGCTGACGATCTGCTCGACGATCTCGCGCTCGATGGCGAACAGCCCGTCGCCCTGCGATTGGAACCGGTCGCCCCAGAGCTGGCGGGCGGTGGCGATATCGACGAGGCTGACGGCGACAACAACATGCTCGCCCTGGCGGCGCAGCGACCCTTCGACCAGATAGTCGGCGCCGATGCGGGCGCGAATCTCAGGCCATTCGGAACGGCCGAAGGAAGCGAAGGAAAAGCTGGAGTTCCGCGCAAGCACGGTCACCGTGCCGAAGCGGGCGACGCCGTTGATGAGGTCTTCGGCAAAGCCGTCGACCATCGCCTCGTCGGCCGGATCGCCGCTTTCGTTGCGGAAGCGCACAACGGCCACCACCGGCTGCGCGCCGATCTCCGGCGCGGTCTGCGCCTCGGCGGCCAGCATGTAGCCGCGCTTGGACACGGTGCGCACCATGTCATCGCCGAGCACCTTGCGGATCTCGCGCACCGACTGGGTGAGTGAATCCTCAGTGACGTAGACGCCCGGCCACACCACATCCATCAGTTCGGACTTCGGCACGACGCGGCCCATGTTGCGGGCAAGATGCGACAGCAGCGCGTAAGCCTTGGGACGCAGGAACAGCGGCTCGTTGACACCGCGCAGCGTGCCCATGGCGAGGTCGAGCGTGAACCCACCAAAGCGGAAAAGCTGATCGGCAGCCGTCGCTGTCATCGGGACACCCCTCCCCGGATCGTGCCGTTTAGATTCCCACATCGACACGGCATGCTGCATTATTGCCCAGTGCGCAATTTCGATCAAACTGTCGGGCGGGGCGATGGGTAGTGTCAGCCCGCCGATGCGAGAATGAGAGCCATGAACCCGACGGAGAAAGCGCTGTGGTTTGTCGAAAGCCATCTGCCGGAAGCGATCTCGCTCGACGATGTCGCGCACAGCAGCGGCGTGTCGCGCTTTCATGTGACGCGGGCGTTTGGCGCCGCCACCGGCCGTTCGGTGATGGGCTATATGCGCGCCCGCCGGCTGACCGAAGCAGCGCGCAAGCTGGCCGCAGGCGCGCCCGACATTCTCAGCCTCGCGCTCGATGCCGGCTACGCCTCGCATGAGGCTTTCACCCGCGCCTTTCGCGACCAGTTCGGCACGACGCCGGAACTGGTGCGCGCGCAAGGCAGCCTCAGCAATCTCGACCTTGTGGAGCCGATCCTGATGGACCAGTCCTTTCTCGCCTCACTGCCGCCGCCGCGCTTCGAGGCCGGCCGGCCGTTCCTCATCGCCGGCCTCGGCGTGCGCTACAGCTGCGAATCCAGCGCCGCCATCCCGATGCAATGGCAGCGCTTCGGCCCCTATATCGGCAACATTCCGGGTGAGACCGGCGACGTCGCCTATGGCGTCTGCGTCAACGGCGACGATGCCGGCAATTTCGACTACATCGCCGGTGTCGAAGTCTCGGATTTCTCCGACCTGCCGAAGGAGCTTTCCCGCGTGCGGGTGCCGGCGCAGAGATACGCGGTCTTCACCCATGCCGAGCACATCTCGACCATCCGCCGCACCGTCAACACGATCTGGAACAAATGGCTTCCGGCCTCGGGGTACGAGATCGCGGACGGCCCGGAATTCGAACGCTACGGCCCCGAATTCGACCCGCGCAGCGGCAATGGCGGGCTGGAGATCTGGATCCCGATCAAAGCGTGAAAGCCGCTACAACTCCAGGTTCCAGTTCTGACCGACGAGGTCCTTGCCGAAGGCATGGTGGCGCTCTTCGTCCACCAGCTTGAAGCCTGCTGCCTCATAGATGTGACGGGCGGCGGTAAGGATGTCGTTGGTCCAAAGGGTCATCGTCTTATATCCCTTGGCGCGGGCGAAGCCGATGCACTCCTCGACCAGCCGTTTGCCGATGCCGAGGCCGCGCGCCGAAGGCTCGACATAGAGCAGGCGCAGTTTTGCCACCTCGTCGGATTTGCGCACGACGAAGACCGAGCCGACCACTTCCCCTTGAAGTTCGGCGATCCAGCTGCGCTCCCATTTGGCATCGAAGGATTTTACGAAGGCGCTGAGGATTTCGGCGACCAGCGCCTCGTAGGTTTCGTCCCAGCCATATTCCTGCGCGTAGAGCATGCCCTGGCGCCGGACGATCCAGCCGATATCGCCAACCTGCAAAGGCCGCAGCATGTAGGGGACCTTGGACTCGGCGCCCTCATCCAGGAGCTGCTGCACCGTCTGCATCGCCTTGACCAGCCGGTCCTGTTCGGCCGCCGGAAGCCGCTCCAGCAAGGCCGCGACCTGGTCGTGCGAACCCCGGTTCAGCGGCGCGAAAGCCTGCCGCCCCGCCGGCGTCAGCGTGATCGACGACTGCCGCGCATCCGATGCCAGCGCCGTTCGCGAAATCAGCTGCAGGTGCTCGAACTTCTTCAGGAGCCTGCTGACATAGCCGGCATCGAGGCCGAGATCGCGGATGAGATCGCTGGCGGTCAGGCCATCGCGATGCGCCAGTTCATAGAGCACCCGCGCCTCGGTCAGCGAGAAGGCGCTTTTCAGCAGGCCTTCGTCGAGCAGGCCGATCTGGCGGGTGTAGAAGCGGTTGAAGGCCCGCACCGCGTCGATGCGTTCCTTGCCGGGATGGATCGTCATGGCATTCTCCTGCCCCAGGACGATCAATCATTTATTTGACTAAGTCAACTATGTGCCTAAGTCTTCACGCCATCGTGTCTCGAATGCCTTTCCGTCAGGCAATGGCGCGGCGCCGCGCGATCAGGACGAACAGGCCGAGCAGCACGACGCTGGCCGCCGCACTGACGGCGGCAAATTCCGGCACCGGCCGAAAATCCGCGCCGTCGATGAGCAGCGACGCCGCGATCGGTCCGATGGCCAGGCCGAAGAGCTGGGCCGCGGGCACCAGAAGCACGGCCGTGCGCGTCTCGTCAGCCGTGATCGCCAGGCGGATCTGATAGGGCACGATGAACAGAAGAATGAAGCCCATGACCAGGGAGGCCGCCCAGAAAATCCCCAGGCCAGGGCTGCTGGCGAGCACCGCGGAACAGGCGAAGGCGACGACGCCGATCGCCGCTATAGCGAAGCGGTAGTCGATGCGCGCCTCGAAGACGGTTGCCGTCAGCGCGCCCAGGACCTGGACCGCGAGGCTGGCGGAAACGATCAGGCCGACGGTGCGCCCGTCAATGCCATATTGCGCGCCGAGCGGCTCGAGAAAGGCCCAGACCGATCCAAAAAACATGAAGTAGCAGAAGACGCACAAAAGAGCGGTGATCGAAGGCACGGTCAGCACATTGCCGAAATTCTCCTCCTTCGGCAGTTCGGCATAGTTGTCCGGGACGATGAAGGCGACTGCGACCGAAGCGACGCAGACGACGGCAAGGACAATGAAGCCGCCAGCCGACCCGGCCGCCGGGATGACGTAAAGCGCCAGCAAGAGCGCCAGCGCACATTGCGCCAGGGTCTGGAGGGTGACGAAGAAGCCGCCGATGCGCTCGGCGCGGCGCGAACGGGCAATCAGCTCGGTGGCGACCGCCACCAGCCCGCCTTCGGCTAGGCCGGCGACAGTGCGCGCGGCAATCAGCGACGTCGAGGTCAGCGCATGGGCGGTCGCATAGTTTGCCACCGCCAGCAGGATCAAAAGGATGGCACTTTTCCAGCGCATATTGTGGGCGGACAGCAGCATCGCGATGACCGCCGAGCCTATGCCGATCGCAATCATTTCTGCCGTAGCGACCAGAGCGAGTTCGTCGCCGCTGACATGCCCTTCCGTATAGAGCGCGCCAAGCAGCAACGGCTGCAGCCCTAGGATAAGCAGGCCGACCGACCCGATCCACAATGCCGAGGCAAGCTGCGCACCGGTCGGGTTGCCGACCAGCCAATCGCCGTTGCCGGCATCGACCTTACCAGTTGAAGTCACCAGGCGCCTCCCAACGTCCCTTGCCCAACGGCAAAAAAACTGACAATCTGTCAGCATTTAGAAACTGATACTCGATCATATTCGTTTGTCAATCACTAGTAAGGCTTGGGATTGATTGGTTCTGGTGGTCGAGAGGGTGGCGGGATGAAGGAAGCGATGAGAACGGCGACCGAGCCCAGGCGAAGGCCAAAGCAGGAGCGCAGCCGCGAGCGCATCGACGCCATCCTGTCGACGACGATGCGGCTGATCGGCGAAAAGGGTATCGATGCCGTCACCATGAAGGAGGTGGGGGCTCAGGCCGGCGGGCCGATCGCCACCGTCTATCACTACTTCCCCAACAAGTCGGCGATCCTGGCGATGCTCTACGAGCGCTTCTCCGAAGTGAGCCGCGCCCGGCTTGCCGCAATCGTTGCCGACATTGGCGGGCTGGACGACGTCATTGCCGCCGCCGACCGGCTGCTCGACGATTACTATGAACGTGTCGCCGGCGACCCGGCCATCCAGGACCTGCAGAACGCCATCCAGGCCGACAAGGCGCTGCAGAATCTCGACATCGCCGAAACCCGGCGCCAGGCGACGATGTTCTGCGACCATGTCGGCCCCTTTCTCGCGCCGGAGCGACGCGATGAGTTCGGCCGTATGGTTTTCCTGATCTTCCAGCTGGCCGGCGGCGTCGTGCGCATGGCGCTGACCCAGGACGAAACCGAGAGCCGCCATACGATCGAGGACTACCGGTCGATCATCCATACGCAGCTGGGGCTGTTTTTGTAGCGCGGAGTCTGTCAAACCGCTCCCGTCCCTGCTCCCGTGCATGACGGCGCAGTCCAGCGGCCGGCCTATCGCGTCCCGCGCATAATACCCTCGAAACCGTCGGCCAGATGGGCAGCGCCGGCGGCGAACATCTTCACCAGATTTTTGGGTCGGCCAGGCGTCTTGTTGGCGTCGAGCAGGATGGCCCTGCCCTCATGCATGACGAAATCGAATTTTCCGTAGTCGAAGCCGAGTTCGCGGCGCCGCTCGCGCATTTCGTCGGGAACAGGGACGGGCTCGCGTCGGATCGTTTCGGATGCCTTGACCAGGCTGTTTGGCGAGACGTAGCGGGTGCAACGCTCGCGCTCGCCGCAAAACACCCAGAACCGCATCGCGAAGCCATCGGGCTCCCGTTCGGGAATGAACTTTTCCACGACCAGATCGTCGTGCCCGAAGACGCCATCCGGGACGTCGCCAAGCGACCCGTAGACCTGATAGGGCTGCAGGATCGGCATATCAGGAAAAGGCGGCTGCTTGCCCGCACGTCTGGATCGCCGGTTGAGGAACGTCTCCGGAATACCCTGATTGTTGAGATTGGTCTTGACGATGACTGGTCCCTGCCAGGCGTCGCCGTCCGTTACCAACGCGCCGCTGACCCGTCGCTTGGAGATATCGGCTGTTGCGAGATTGAGACAGAATGGAAAGCCCCTGGCATAGTCGAGATAGTCTGCCGGCGTGACCGTCGCATCGACATGCAGAACCGCTATGTCGGCACTGTGCGCCATGGCCGGGCCTTGCTGAACCCGGACCGAATGGCCGCGCCTTTTCAGTTCTTCGAGAACATCGAAAAGCATGTAGGGGCTCGACCTGCGCAGCAAGACGTTGCGGCCGCTCTGGAACCGATCGTGTTCATGCGTTACGACAACAATACGTGCCACAGACTGCCTTTTGATTTCTCACAGTTTTCTATTAAGCGGCTGTGAGCACCAAAAGCCAGAAGTCACGGACTCTGCAAAGGCAGCATGACAGATCATTGGGACAATTATCACCGTCACTGGAGGCTTCTCGACGCGCCGCTTTGGCCGACGCCGGAAACCGTCGATGTATTCGAACGCGAACTTGATCTGGCGAACGCCGACATCCTGCTTCTGGGCGTGACGCCGGAACTCGCCGTGCTCGGCAGATCGATGCTGGCAATCGACCAATCGGCGACGATGATTTCGGGCGTCTGGGCCGGCGACAATGCCTCGCGCAGGGCTATGGCGGGAAACTGGCTGGATTTGCCCGTTGCCAGTGCCGGCACCGAGGCCGTCATTGGCGATGGCTGTCTGTCGGCCGTCGCCTCGAAGTCGGCACGCAATCGCCTGCATGGCGAAATCGCCAGGGTGCTGAAGCCCGGCGGGCGGGCCGCGATCCGCGTTTTCGCCGCCCCGGAAACGACCGAGGACATGGCTGAAATCGAAGCCCAGGTGCTGGCCGGCGCAATCGAGAATTTCCACGCGCTCAAATGGCGGATCGCCATGGCGTGCACCGCGGACGGCCAGGATTTCGCGATCAAGGTGCAGGCGATCCGCGACACGTTCGACAGACTGTTCCCCGACCGCGAGGCGCTTGCCGCGCGGACGGGATGGAGCATCGCTTCGATCAACACAATCGACGTCTACGCAGGCTCCGACACAAGCTACAGCTTCGCGACGCTGGCCGTTCTGGTCGACGAGGCGAACGGCTGGTTCGATGAAGTACGCGTCGTGCCGAGCGGCTCCTATCCGCTGGCGGAGCGATGCCCGTTGCTGGTGCTTCGATCGCCGAGGCGCTTGTAGGATTTTTGCAGGGGCGCTGTGCCGGATGGCAATCGGTTGGCTCCGATCAACAGGACAGCATTCGAGCGGCAGTTCGGGCGGCAACCCTTATTTTGCGGAACCGCGCGGCTGAGTTGGAATAATTTCCCGTGATTGCCCCTTCCCGCGCGCCTTGACTCTCGCAAGCCACGCGCCTATTTCAGCGCCACGTTAGCACTCGCCATTGGTGAGTGCTAACTCAACTCCGGCTCCGCCGGATCGAGGAACTATTCTCACCGTTCTCATCGAGGAAGAAAAAATGGCAAAGTCGAAGTTCCGCCCGCTTCATGACCGCGTGGTCGTACGCCGGGTCGAATCCGAATCCAAGACCGCCGGCGGGATCATCATCCCGGATACGGCAAAGGAAAAGCCGCAGGAAGGCGAGATCATCGCCGTCGGTTCCGGCGCTCGCGACGAAGCTGGCAAGCTGGTTCCCCTGGACGTCAAGGCTGGCGACCGCATCCTGTTCGGCAAGTGGTCGGGCACCGAAGTCAAGCTCAATGGCGAAGACCTTCTGATCATGAAGGAATCCGACATTATGGGCATCATCGGCTGATTATCGGCCTCCTCATCAACTGAATTTTCGGGCTCTTCCCGAGCCCCTGCCAGGAGCTAAAAATGGCTGCTAAAGACGTAAAATTCTCCCGCGACGCCCGCGAGCGCATGCTGCGCGGCGTCAACATCCTCGCCGACGCAGTGAAGGTCACGCTCGGCCCGAAGGGCCGCAACGTCGTCATCGACAAGTCGTTCGGCGCCCCGCGCATCACCAAGGACGGCGTCACCGTCGCCAAGGAAATCGAGCTTGAAGACAAGTTCGAAAACATGGGCGCGCAGATGGTCCGCGAAGTTGCTTCGAAGACCAACGACATCGCCGGCGACGGCACCACGACCGCGACCGTTCTGGCGCAGTCGATCGTTCAGGAAGGCCACAAGGCCGTTGCCGCCGGCATGAACCCGATGGACCTGAAGCGCGGCATCGATCTGGCCGTGACCGAAGTCGTCGCGGCTCTCGGCAAGGCTGCCAAGAAGATCAAGACCTCCGAGGAAGTTGCCCAGGTCGGCACGATCTCGGCCAATGGCGACGAGTCGGTCGGCAAGATGATTGCCGAAGCGATGCAGAAGGTCGGCAACGAAGGCGTCATCACGGTTGAAGAAGCCAAGACCGCCGAGACCGAGCTGGAAGTCGTCGAAGGCATGCAGTTCGACCGCGGCTACCTGTCGCCCTACTTCGTCACCAACGCCGACAAGATGGTTGCCGAGCTCGAGGACGTCTACATCCTCCTGCACGAGAAGAAGCTCTCCAACCTCCAGGCCATGCTGCCGGTTCTCGAAGCCGTCGTGCAGACCTCCAAGCCGCTGCTCATCATCTCGGAAGACGTCGAAGGCGAGGCTCTGGCCACGCTGGTCGTCAACAAGCTGCGTGGTGGCCTGAAGATCGCCGCCGTCAAGGCGCCGGGCTTCGGTGATCGCCGCAAGGCCATGCTGGAAGACATCGCCATCCTCACCGGTGGCCAGGTCATCTCGGAAGACCTCGGCATCAAGCTCGAGAACGTCGGCCTCAACATGCTCGGCCGCGCCAAGAAGGTGTCGATCTCCAAGGAGAACACCACCATCGTCGACGGCGCCGGCAAGAAGGCCGAGATCCAGGGCCGCGTTGCCCAGATCAAGCAGCAGATCGAAGAGACCACGTCGGACTACGACAAGGAGAAGCTGCAGGAACGTCTGGCCAAGCTGGCGGGCGGCGTTGCGGTGATCCGCGTCGGCGGCGCGACGGAAGTCGAAGTCAAGGAAAAGAAGGACCGCGTCGATGACGCTCTGAACGCGACCCGCGCGGCCGTGGAAGAAGGCATCGTTGCTGGTGGTGGCGTCGCTCTGCTGCGCGCTTCGGCCAACATCAAGGTCACCGGCGTCAATGCCGACCAGGCTGCCGGCATCAACATCGTTCGTCGTGCGCTGCAGGCTCCGGCCCGCCAGATCGCGGCCAACGCCGGTGCGGAAGCTTCGATCGTTGCCGGCAAGATCCTTGACAACAAGGGCGCGACCTACGGCTACAACGCCCAGACCGGCGAGTATGGCGACATGATCGCCATGGGCATCGTCGACCCGGTCAAGGTCGTTCGCACGGCTCTCCAGGACGCGGCCTCGGTCGCCGGCCTGCTCGTCACCACCGAAGCCATGATCGCGGAGGCTCCCAAGAAGGAGTCGGCTGGCGGCGGCATGCCTGGCGGCATGGGCGGCGGCGGCATGGGCGGCATGGGCGGCATGGATTTCTAATCCACGCTTCCATCTGCTTTCAGATACCGAAAGGGCGGCAGCGATGCCGCCCTTTTTGGTTGTTCACGTCAGTGTTCATTCCGTGCCCGGCGCCGACGTTCCCAGCCCGCTTGCAGGGAAATTGCGAACAGGGGCCAATGTGTTGCAAAGGGCAAAATTCAGCGCCGCCGCAGCCAACAACCTGCAACTACAAAGTTAGTAAAATAGATTATTTTACAAACATCTACATCCAATATTTAATATATTATTTATTTGCTCCCATGAGAATGGCTTCAATTGATATGGGGGCATCGATGAACCTTCTGTTTGGATTTTCCGGACGAGTCGGGCGCGGAGGATGGTGGCTGGGCCAGTTGGCGATCGTCCTCTTATGGGTATTGGTCATCGCAATATTTGCCCTTTTTGCAAAGATCGCCGACCCTTCCGTGGCTCACAGGCCAGGAGAACTTTCTCAGGGCGGGGTCAGCGTGGCCGTAGCGTTGTTTGCAGGCATTATCCTATCTTGCTGGATAAATTTTGCCACGACAATCAAGCGCTACCATGACCGAGACAAATCAGGTGCATGGTGTCTGATGTTATTTGTGCCCTTTATCGGTGGAATTTGGGTGCTCATCGAGTGCGGCTTTTTGCGTGGCTCACCGGGTGGAAATGGATATGGGCCGGCCGGAGGCGAAATCAGTGAGCGCGAGATATACGAGACATTCGGCGAAATCGACGAAAAGATCGCTCGCATGAAGGCCGAGCGCTCAGGTCAACGACCAGCCGTTTCAACGGTTTCGGCTTCGCGCGAGCCGTCCGCGAGTGCGCCCGTAAGGCGACCCGCGGCCCCAACCGGCTTTGGCCGGCGCGGTCTGTAAAGACAGCGATCACGACATGGGCGGCGGCATGGGCGGGATGGATTCATAATCCGGTCGATCTCGCTGAACTTACAGAAAGGGCGCCCAAGGGCGCCCTTTCTGTTTCTGGTCGGCAGAGTGCCTCAGACGACCTCAGCGAGTTCGATCAGATTGCCGAAGGGGTCGGCGAAGAAGGCCAGCTTGCGGCTGATATCGTCGAGCTTGAACGGCTCGGTGACGATGGCGACGCCGCGCTTGCGCAGTTCGGCCACGGTCGCTTCGATGTCGTCGACGTTGATGCAGAAGTGATGATAGCCGGCATAGCGCAGGCTATCGCCAAGATCCTTGTAGGCCGGCGCATCGATCGGCAGCGGATCGCCGCCGCCCAGCAGTTCGATCATGAAATGATCGTCATTGGCCGGAGCGAGATAGGCGAGTTGCTCATCGGCGAACGGCCATTCGTGAACCACGCGGAAGTCGAGCTTGTCGACATACCAGCTCTTGGCAACCTCATAGTCGGCGACGCGCAGCGCCACGTGATGACCGCGCATATTGGCAAAAACCGAGGCTGTGTTTTTCGCAGGGATCGGGAAGTCAGTCATTTCATCTCTCCTTTGGATCGTGGGCCGCTCGATGGTTCTTGCGGCGACGCGGAGAAGATGGCGCAAATCGATTGCCCCTATTAGAGTGGCAATTCTCGTGACACTCCTGAGCAGAAATCATCAATGCGCGCAACCGACCTCTCTGAACTTGCCGCCTTCGATGCGGTGGCGCGGCACAGCAGTTTTCGCCGCGCGGCAGAAGAGCGTGGCGTGACCGCGTCGGCGCTCAGTCATGCCGTGAGCAATCTGGAGGAACGCGTTGGGCTGCGCCTGCTCAACCGCACGACGCGCAGCGTGTCGCTGACCGATGCGGGGGCAATGTTGCAGGCCCGGCTCGCGCCGGCCTTCGGCAACATCGGCGCGGCACTCGATGCTCTCAACCAATTCCGCGACACGCCATTTGGCAAAGTGCGCATCAACGTCCCAAACTCGATCGCGCCTTTCGTGTTGGGGCACATTATCGGCCCGCTCATCACGAATAACCCCAACCTCGAAGTCGAAATCGTGGCGACCGACAGGCTGGTCGATATCGTCGAGGAAGGTTTTGACGCCGGGATCCGGCTTGGCGAAAGCCTAAGGGACGGCATGATCGCCGTGAAGATCAAACCGCGTATGCGCTTTGCGGTCGTCGGCTCGCCGGACTATTTCCGCAACCACGAAATCCCAATGACGCCACGGGACCTCGGCGGCCATGTCTGCGTGCAGAACATGTATCCAAACGGCATGCGCTACCCCTGGGAATTCGAACTGGAGGGCGAGGCCATCGCCTTCCATCCGAGCGGCCCGATTGCGCTCGACGACCACGAGTTGATGGTGCACGCCGCACTATCGGGCGTCGCGCTGGCCTATGTCTGGGAGAACCGCGCCCAGCGCGACATTCTCGACGGCAGGCTGGTGCGCTGCCTGGACGAATGGTGTCCACCTGAAGATTGGTTCCATATCTACTATCCCAGCCGCCGCAACATGTCGGCGGGGCTGCGTGCGGTTGTCGATGCGATGAAAGCATAAAGGCCAAGCTTCGACGCTGCTCAGGCTCGGACGGCGACATCGACATGGTGGAATAGCTGAACGGATCCCTACAAGAAGATGATCGGGCGTTCCACCCTCGACCTCGTTTGTCGTCCCTACCTGTCGGCCAGCGCGAGCTTGGCGCCGAGCATGACGAAGGCGCCGGCGAAGGTGCGACGCATCCAGGTCAGCACCGTCGGCCGCGACACGACATGGCTGCGGATCGAAACAGCGACGACCGTCAGATAGCGACGTCGGCGTGCTGCGCAACCTTGCCTGCAAGCACCGCCTGCTCGATCAACGCAACGACCTCGTCGGCCACCATCAGCACCGGGCCACGGTCGCGGGTGGCCCGCGCAATCACCATCAGCCCTTCCAGCGAGGATTCGACCAGCAGCGCCAGGGCATGGGCGCGGCGCTCTGGCACCCCTGCCCTGACAAAGGCCTGTTGCAGCAAGCCGATCCATTGCTCGAAAGCCGACCGGCAGAGTTCCGCCAGTTCCGGCACGTCGGCGGGCGAATCCAGCACGACGGGCGCGATCGGGCAGCCCAGCGAAAAATCATTGTCCTCGAGCATGCGCCCGACCGACTGGTAGATGTGGTGGGCGGCCACCGCCGGGTCGCTCTCGGCGGCCAGCGCCTCGCCCAGCCTTTTCGTCACGTCGGCGACGCTGTCGCGCGTCACCTCGATGACGAGCTGGTCCTTGCCGCCGGGAAAATGGAAGTAGAGCGAGCCGCGCGGGGCGCCGCTGGCACCCAGAATGTCGTTGAGCGACGTGCCGTGATAGCCGCGCTGCCTGAGCAGCAGCGCCGTCGTCTCGAGTATGCGGGTGCGGGTGTCGTTTGCCATGTCACCTCTGTCAGCAGTGGCCATTATAGGGTTTGCCAAGAATATGACAACCGGTCTATATATTATGTAGATCGGTCTATATACTCAGAGCCCAATCATACGACAGCGCCTGACCCGTTTGTCCGCCATCATTTTCAACCCGAACCAGGAGAACGATCATGACAGTCCGTGAAGCTTCCGCAGAATGGCAAGGCACGTTGAAGGAGGGTTCCGGCCGCTTGCGGCTTGGCAGCGGCGTCTTCGAAGGCGACTATTCCTTTCCGTCGCGGTTCGAGAACGGTCCGGGCACGAATCCGGAAGAGCTGATCGGGGCAGCCCATGCCGGCTGCTTCTCGATGGCGCTGACCTTCACCCTCGGTCAGGACGGCCATGTTCCCCGGAGCATTCGCACCACCGCCAAGGTGCATCTCGGCGCGACCGCCGCCGGGCCGACGATCACCCGCATCGAGCTCGAAACCGAGGCGGAGGTCGCGGATCTCGCCGAAGACGAGTTCGAACGCCTGGCGCAATCGGCCAAGGCGAGTTGCCTCGTCTCGCGCGCCTTGGCCAGCGTGGCTCAAATCACCCTCAAGGCCGTGCTGGTCAAGCCGTCAAAGGTCAATGAAACCAGGAGAATATGATGAAACAGGAGATTATCATGGACGCAGCCGCGAACGATTTGTCCCGGCAGACGGCCGAGATCATGCGTCGCTTCAACGATGTGTTCCAGCTGCACGATCCGTCTGCGCTCGCCGAATTGGTGGCGCAGGATTGCGTCATCGAAAACACCGTGCCGGCGCCGGAAGGCGCCCGCCATGTCGGCAAAGAGGCATGCGTCGCCCTTTGGTCGGCGATCGCCACCCAGCCCGGCACACGCT
Source organism: Hyphomicrobiales bacterium (assembly GCA_900472295.1). Lineage (GTDB taxonomy): Bacteria > Pseudomonadota > Alphaproteobacteria > Rhizobiales > Rhizobiaceae > Mesorhizobium. The sequence goes on from UCIA01000023.1 coordinate 188,154, forward strand.
TCGACCTAGAGGAGACATTCGTCGCCGGCAAACGGGCGACGATCCGCTGGCGCTATTTCATGGCCGACGGCAACTCCATCCGCGGCGTCAACCTGATGCGCGTCGCGGATGGGCTGATCGTCGAGGCGATGGGCTACGTCAAGGGATAGCGCCAACAGGCGCTACCGCTCCGTCAGCGCCAGCTTGGCGCCGAGCATGACGAAGGCGCCGGCGAAGGTGCGACGCATCCAGGTCAGCACCTTCGGCCGCGACACGACATGGCTGCGGATCGAGGCGGCGAAGATGCCGTAAGCGACAAAGACCACGAAGGTCAGCAGCATGAAAACGCTGCTCAGTTCCAGCATCTTGGCGAACGCGTTCGGTTCGGTGGTGCTGACGAATTGCGGCAGGAAGGCAAAGAAGAAGATCGACAGTTTCGGATTGAGAATGTTGATCAGGATGCCGGAGGTGATCACCTTGGCTGCCGAACGCGGTGCGACGTTCTCATCCACGCTCAAGCCGCCTTTCTCCCTCAGCGTGTTCCAGGCCATGTAGAGGAGGTATGCGACGCCGAGATACTTTATGGTCTCGAAGGCGACCGCACTGGTGTGCAGCAGCGCCGCCAGGCCGGTGATGGCAGCGGCCATATGCGGGATGATGCCGAGCGTGCAGCCGAAAGCGGCAATGATCGAAGCGCGCGCGCCACGCGAAAGCCCCGCGCTCAGCGTATAGAGAACGCCGGTGCCGGGCGATGCCACGACGATCAGCGACGTCAACAAAAATTCGATGCTCATGGATCCTCCAACACCCTGCCCCGCGTGGAAGCTATCGGGTGGCGCGAGGTGAGGCAAGCCAGGCGATCGGCTAGATCGTCGGCATCCCGTGCGCCTTGCGCGCCATCAGGCAGTCGTCGCCGCCAGGCATGCAGGCGTGGCAGACGTCGGGGCGAATCTCGTAAATGCCGCAGGCCGTGTGCTTGCCGATCTCGCCCGTGAGCGCCGAACAGCGCACGCCCTCGCAGCGCATGCCGGACAGGTCGGCCGCTACGAATTTTTCCGGAATACGGTCGAGCTGCGCGTCGTCCTCGGTCGAGAAGCGCGGCCATTCGGCTGAATAGGAACAGCAGGCGCCGCAGCTCTGGCAGTCGAAAACCGGCTGGTCGTCCTGTTTTGACGACCGGATGTCCCTGGCGGCCAGAGCGACCAGCCCAGGTGCTGCGAGATTGCGGTCGGCCGGGTGCGGCAAGGCTATTTCTTCTTGCCAGCCTTGCCCTTGGGCGTGGCGGCCGGCGCCTCGAACAGATCGGTCGCCGACGGTTCAGCGGCCTTCGACGTCGGCGCGGGCTTGGCCGGCTTTGCAGCGGCAGAAAGCGCTGCCGGCTGATCCTTGGTGGAAAATTTTATGGCCATGTCAGTCCTCGTCGGAAAAACGCGATGATGGGGCGCGCGGATTGCGCAAGCGGCCGATCAGCGCCGAGACCGCCGTGATGTTCATTTCCTCGGGCGACCAGTTCCTGGCCTCGGCAATGTGATGCGCCGCCAGCTCGCGATGCGTGCTGCCGCTATAAGCGGCATCCTGGTAGGTCACCCGCTCCTGGGTCTTTTTATCCTCGCGGATATATTCGACCAGGTAGTTCGGAGCTTCGGCGCGGCCGCGCACGCCGACGCGCACCTGCGCATCGCCATGGGCACGCTTGCAGCGTTCGAGCTTTTCCAGCACGCGGCGGACATATTCGACCGGCTTGTCCAGGCCTGGGACCATGGACGCAATAGTCGCATCGGCATCGATCGGCGTTGGCGGTACGCGTTTGGTGGCCATCAGCGTTTGCCTGCCCGCTTCGGCATCGCCGCAAGAGCGGCGGCAGCCGCCACCTCGTCGGCTTCCTTTTCCTTGCGCAGTTCGCGCAGCCGCGCGGTCTTGGCTTCGCGCGCCTCGCTGACGGCATCACGCTCGGACAGGATGCGGTTGAGTGACATCGACTGGGTCTGCGTCTTGCTGAACAGCGACGCTGCCTGGTCGGCGGTCTTCGATTGAGTGGTCAAAACATTCTCCTGTCGGGAGCCTGATGCCGATAGACCGGTCTGGGTTGCGACCAAAGCATACGGCATCGGGGCAATATGGGCGGTTCAGATTGCTGGAGCGTCCCTTAGCACGTTCCGGCCGGCGTGCAGCGCACTTTTAGCGGCATGACACGCAAAATGAAAAAGGCCAGGCACCGCCTGACCTTCCATGGAAGCGCCGCGCATCCAATTGGATGCGCAAGGCACTCCTCTTACGCGCAGGCGTGGAAACCTGAGGTCTCCACCACCACGCGCCAGAATTCGCCATTCACCAGTGCCAGTACATCCGTGGTCACCGGAAGGCCGAATTCCTGATCAGGCCGCCTTCAACTGGTCGGCGGACATCTTGCCCGACTTGTTGTCGCGGGTCATCTCGTAGCCGAGCTTCTGACCCTCGACGATGTCGCGCATGCCGGCGCGCTCTACGGCCGAGATGTGGACAAAAACGTCGGCGGAGCCGTCGTCAGGCTGAATAAAACCAAAACCTTTGGTGGCGTTGAACCATTTCACTGTGCCGGTGGCCATGAAGAACCCTTTCCCTGGCAAATATTCGTTAATCGCTGTGCGACTGCACAACGATTTTTGTCTCGATTTTTGATGGGGAAGTTCGTCAAAGGCGCGCATGCGTGCGCGGATAACAAAAGTCGGTCAAACAAATATCGACATGTTTCTTCTAGACTTCTTTTGAGGCCGAGTCAATTTCTGGTTTTCCCGCGGCATGAATTCAACCTGGGGCTGCCGAGCGTGCCAGCCTCAACTGGCGACTCGAAAAAATGCATCATGTCCCGGAACCAATCCGAAGCCGGCGCATTTTTATCATGTCAGCAATTTCAGAGAGCAATCTCAGAAGTGCCGACAAAAGGACGCCTCCCGCACAATAAACGGTGCGAGCGGCGTTCTTGTTTGGGCCGGGTGCTAGGCCCTCTCACGAGCCATCGTGATGCCGGGCGGACGGGCGGGCTTCACTTCCCTCGCTACCGGCCTGCGGGCGATGCGATAAACTGCGGCCGGCGGAATGTTCCTCAACGTACGCCCCATACGCGTCGCTTCGAGGCCGAGCCCCTCCAGCAGCCCGCCCGGGACCGGACAGCGCGGCCCGTAGGTGAACTGGTAGAAGCTGCCATCCTCACGCAGATGCGCGAACGATCCGGCAAGGATCGCCGCCACAGTGCTGGCCGGCATGGACAGCAGCGGCAGGCCGCTGACCACCGCGCCGGCCTGCGCCGAGCGCGAGCCGATCGCGCCGCCAATTTCGGCCGCATCGATGCACAGCAGACGCGCTCGCGGGAAGCGCGGGCCAAGCATGGCAGCAAACTCGGCCCCCTTCTCGACCAGAATCAGCTTCTCCTCGCTGATGCCTTGCCGGATCAGGGCCTGGGTGAAGACGCCTGTCCCCGGCCCGAGCTCGATCACCGACCCTGTCGCGGCGCTGATCTCGGAAACCATCAGCCTTGCCAGTGCAGCACTTGACGGCGTGATCGAGGCGACACGCAGCGGATCGAACATCCAGGCGCGGAAGAAACGAAGGATGTCAGACGGCATGGGCGGCCCCTGGGTTTGCCAGGTTGAAGCGGACGCCGGTCAAGTCTTCGGATAGCTGCCACAGTCTTTTGGCCAGTTCGGGGTCGCGTGCGGCTGCGATCGGCTGGACAATTTTGGGATAGCCGCTCTTCTCGCCTCTTCCGTCCGGCCCGATAAACTGCCCGCTTGCTGCCGTCGGTGCGGTTGCCGCATAGAGCTCGTTGAGTGCGCCCATGGTCACGCCCTGCGCAAAGAAGCGATTGCCGATGCGCATGAACAGTTTGAGAATGCCGGTCGGGCCGCTCAGCTGCAGATTGGTGGCGGAATAGCCGGGATGGGCGAGCAGGCTTTTTACCGGCAGCCCGACAGCCCTCAGGCGGCGGTCGAGTTCGAGCGCAAACAGCACATTGGCGAATTTCGACTGGGCATAAAACGACACACGGCCATAGTCCCGCGCGCCGGAAAGGTTGTCGAAGTGGATCTGCCCACGCTTGTGCAAATCGGAACTGACGGTGACCACCCTGCCGTCGCTGCTCTGCGCCAGGCGCTCGATCAGCAATGCCGTCAGCACGAAATGGGCGAGATGATTGACGCCGAACTGCAGTTCGTGGCCCTGCCTGGTGAGGCTGCGCGGCGGCATCATGACGCCGGCATTGTTGACCAGCACATCGACGGCCAGTCCGTCTGCGATGATCGCAGCGGCAAAGCGCTTCACATCGTCTAGATCGGCAAGATCGAGCTTGCGCAGTTCGAGCGAGCCGCTGACACGTTCGGCCTCGATCCTGGCCTTTGCCGTCCGGCCCTTTTCTTCGTCACGCGCGGTCATCACGACATGGGCGCCGTGGCGCGCAAGCTCCAGCGCGGTCTGGAACCCAAGACCGCTGTTGGCGCCGGTGACGATGATGGTGCGCCCTTTCTGGTCGGGCATATCGGCGGCAGTCCAGCGACCTGGCGCAGGAGGATCATTGACGGCGGTGTGCGGAATTGCCGACAAAGGATGGATAGACACTTGCTGGGCAGACACTTGCTGGGCAGACATGGGGGGATGTCTCCTGGGGTTGAGCGTGGAGCGGCTAATCTTAACAGTGTCAAGTGACGCATAACGCAAAATCTGTACAGTGTAAAGATTAGATGCGGGAGACATCGAATGGCTGTCGAAACGGCGCGTGACGCCTATCACCATGGCGACCTCAGGGATGCGCTGGTCAAGGCGACGGACGCCATACTCGCCGAGCGCGGCCTCGAAGGTTTTACCCTGCGCGGCGCCGCGCGGCGCGCGCATGTATCGCCCGCTGCGCCCGCACACCATTTCGGCAGTTCCGCGGGACTGCTGACCGAAGTCGCCATTCTCGGCTTTGAGGAACTTGCCCGCCATATCGAGATTGAAGGATCAGCGGAGAGCGCCACCGCGCGGCTGAAACAGCAGGCGGCCGGCTATGTCCGTTTTGCCCTCGCCTATCCCGGCCGCTTCCAGCTGATGTTTCGGTACGACCTTCTGCTGCCCGACGACGCGCGGCTGGCGGCGGCGTCCGAACTGGCCAAGGTACCGATCGCCCGCACGACCCAGGCCTTGCTTGGGCGGCCCGAAGATGCGGAACTGGACGAGAAAGCGAGTGTGATGATGCTGGCGGCTTGGTCAACCGTGCACGGCTTTGCCCATCTGGCGCTCAGCGGCAAGTTTTCCAAGCTCACACCGGAGGCGAAGTCCCAGCACCTGCTCGACGAGCTTTTGCCGGCGATGCTGGAAGTGCTGTGGCCGGAGCCGAAGCGCTAACGCTTTGGCTCTTATTTTCTCGCAATTCCGGACGGAAAACCGCTCACACTTTTCCTGGAGTTGCGATCTACAGGATCGCGCTGATCAACGGCAGGATCTCGTAGTGGAAACCGCGGCCCGAACTCGACACCGGATCGCCGTCGGTCACCGCCCTCGCTTCGGCTTCGCTTTCCGCACGCAGGATCAGCAGACCCCAAGGGCCGGCCGGGTCGGCGACAGGGCCAGCCAGGATCATGATGCCCTCGCGCAGCTTGCCTCTGAGATAGTCGGCATGCCGGCCCATCAGTTCCCTCTCCTCCTCCGTCATGGTGAAGGCGAAATCTGGCCGCGGGGGGATCAGCCGGCAATGGAATATTCTTGGAGCGGCAGTCTCACGCGGTCCGTCATTGCTGGCCATCGGCCCCTCCCCGTGATTGTCGTCGCTTCACCGACCTATTCGTCCGGACCTGGTTCCGGCCACGTCTCCTTCGCCGCCTCGGCATACCAATGCCGCATTGCCGGCGTTGCCAGCACGGCATCGACATAGGCGCGCGTATCCGGCGCCAGTTCGCCGCCATAAGTGTCGAAGCGAGTGACGACCGGCGCATACATGGCGTCGGCGGCGGTGAAATGGCCGAACAGGAACGGCCCGCCCTTGCCATATTGTTCCCGGCACTGGCGCCAGACGCTCTCGATGCGAGCGCGCTGCAGTTGGCCTTCGGCGTCGAGCGGCTTGTGGCCCTTTGGCCGGCGCAAATTCATCGGCCAGCCATAGCGCACTTCGCGGAAGCCGGAATGCATCTCGGTCGCCACCGAGCGCGCCAGCGCACGGGCGCCGATATCCTGCGGCCAGAGCTTTTTCTCGGGAAACAGGTCGGCCAGATATTCAAGGATGGCAAGGGTTTCCCAGACGATCCTGCCATTGTGATTCAAGATGGGCACGAGGCCGGTGGGCGAGACTTTCGCCAGATTGGCAAAGGTCTCCGGCGTGCGCAGGCGCACAAAGCCTTCCTCGAAAGGGATCTCCAGATGCTTCATCGCCACCCATGGCCTCAGCGACCAGGACGAAAAGCATTTGTTGGCGATGATGAGCGTGAATTCGGCCAAGACGGTCTCTCCAGAAATTTTCGCCACACTAACCGTCGACTTCACGGCGGCAAAGCGTTTCGGCGACCAGATAAGCCACCAATGCGACGATGATTTGCATTCTCATCGGAACCTAAGCCAGCCGGCTCCGTTTGCTTCTGGCGAAATGGAATCCCCATATCCCAGGAGATGCAAAGATGGTGAACAAGGATCAGGTTGCCGGCGTGGCCAAGCAGGTCAAGGGTTCGGTCAAGGAGGCCGCCGGCAAGGCGACCGGCAACAGGCAGACCCAGGCCGAAGGCACGGCCGACAAGATCGCCGGCAAGGTGCAGAAGGCCTATGGCGACGTGAAGGACAAGATCAACAAGGCGCTCTGATCCGATCTTTGCAGGCAATGAAGAAGGCGGCTCAAGGCCGCCTTTTCTTGACCTTTCAGAAGGTCAGGCTCTTGCTGAAGGCGTTGGTGAACTTGACCTCGCCATGGTCGTCGGCCGCCTCGCCCAACACCACGTCCATGCTGTCGCCGGTTACCCTGGCCAGCGCGAAGCCGCCCATATAGGCGGCCTTCGGCTTGAACAGGTCGAGCCCGTCCCGGTTGTAGATCATCGGCACTTCGTGCTGGTGACCGTGGAAGATGGCGACGACATTGTAGCCCTTCAGCGCCGCCAGCAACGCCTGCCGGTCGGCCTCGCTCCACCAGTGCGGTGGGCCCGAACCGTCATCGTCAAAAGTACTCTTGGCCGGATCCCAGCGCTCGACCGAAAAAGTGTCCCACCCATAGTGCTGGAACAGGATGACCGGTCGACCGTCCGCGGCGTAAGTCGCCAGATCCTGCTTCAGCCATGGCAGGCCGCTCACCGCGCCATGGCCGGTGTCGCCGGCAAAGCGGTGCGTCTGGACCAGATGCAGGCCGCCCCAATCCCAGGAATAGCAATCGGTATCGACGTCGTATTCGGTGGCCGGCACGGGCGGCTTGAAGAACACGCCGGGACGGTGGTTGACCTCGACATAGTCGCGCAACTCGCGGCGATACCAGTCGACATGCGGCGGCGAGCCATTCTGGTCGAGATCGTGATTGCCGAGCCCGACATAGACCGGCATGTGGACGCGGTCGGGGCCAACGCCCTGGCTGTAGCGCTGGCTGAACTGCAAAAGCTGCGTGCCTTCGCTGGGCTCGGTGATCTGGCCGCCGCCATCGTCGGTGATGTCACCGCCGACGACAAGGCCAAGCGGCGCGCCGATGCGGGCGCCGGCCGAACGCAGGCCAGTGGCGACGCCGTCGATCTCGGCCGGCCATTGCCGGTCGGCGAGGCCGTTGAGAGCAGCGACATTGCGCAGCAAAGCGGCGTCGGTCTTGCCCTCCTGCTGGCAATTGGGGCTGAGGCCGCTCGCCATGCGGCAGGCATGAACATCGGCGATGAACAGGAAGGTGGCATCGATGGGCTGGATGCGCTTTCCGGTCTGGCCAAGGGCGGCGCGCGGCAGCATGCCGGCCATGGCAAGGCCGGCTGCCTGTGCAAGAACGTTGCGGCGGGTCAGGTTGCGATTCATGGTCCGAGTTTCAGCACAGCCAGCGCCCCGCCGTCCAGTTGCCATGCGCCGCAGGTCGATACGGCAGTGCGGCACTGGCATTTTTTGCGATGCCGGTGCTCAATGTGCGCGGGCAGAGGAGGATTTCATGAAAACCGGATCGATTGGCATAGCGCTGGCTATGTTGCTGCCGGCGGGTGCAGCGCATGCCGCCGATTGCGTCGACGCAAAATCCGCCAAGGCCGGCTTCGTTTTGGAAATGCCCGGCATCCGCAGCGAGTTCCGGCCGGCGGCCGGCGGCATGGTCTCCGTCGCCAACACCTACGGATCGCAATCGCCGCAGACGCAGTTCCTGTTCCGTGGCCTGGTGGAGGTGTTTCGCGACAGCGATACCGGCCGGGTGGCGACGATCCCGTTTTCCGACCTGCGCAAACTGTTTCCGCTCAAGACGGGAGCCAAGAGCACGATCGAATTCGTCGAACTGTCGCCGAACAAGCAGCCGAAGAGCACCAAGACGCTGAGCCTGGTCGTCAAGGGCAAGGAGACGTTCAGTGTCGGCGACTGCAAATACAATGTGCTGGCCGTCCAGGAGACCTTCAAGAACGGCGCCGGCGAGACGCTGGATACGTTCACCGCGCTCTATGCACCCGATCTGCAAGCGTCTCTCGCCCGGCGCTACGATGAAGGAACCAGCGCCGAATCGGTGAACGGTTACACCTCGATCAAGCCGCTTTCCAATTAGATCTCCAGCCCCTCTGCCTCAAGGTTTTCCCGGCCGCAGCAGGATCCTGCTACGCCGCTTCGCTCTGCTCGGGAATGGTGGCGTTGAGCTGCCTTCGAGCTCGGCCAGGCAATCGCGCAGCACGCTGGCATCCTGCGCCGCCTTGGCCATCGACATGGCGCCGGAATAGGCGGCGATGGCAAGGGCTGCAAAGCGTTCGGGGTCGGTGCCCTGCTCCCTGCCAGCCTGCTGGTCGGCTCGCACCTTGTCGGCGATCGCCTGGCGCCATCCGGCAAAGATGCCGGCCAAGGCGAGGCGGAAATCCGGATCGGCAAGCGACAGTTCATGCGCCAGATTGTTGAGCGGGCAGCCGCGCACGAAACCTTGCTGTTCCAGCTCAGCCGCCACCGCCTCGAACACCGCGCGCACGCCTTCGCGCGCCGAGTTCGCGCCTTGCACCGGCGCGATCCAGGTGTCCTCGACGGCACCCGCCACCCGCTCCTCGATCACCGCCAGGGTCAGCGCCTTCTTGGTCGAGAAATGATGATGCAGCGCGCCGCCGGAGACGCCGGCGGTAGCCATCATCTCGCCAAGGGCCGATGCATGATAGCCGCGCGCCTGGAACGATGCTTCGGCGACATCGAGCACCTTGTTGCGCAGGCCTTCGGGATCGTTGGTGCGTTTTCGCGGCGGCCCTTTTGCGGCCAGAACAATCTCTGCTGACATTTGCCAACGATAGCAGATTGACAAAACAGGACAACCGGTCTGTTTTATAAACCGGATGATCATCCTGTTTTGGAGACGACGCAATGACCCTGCCCCTCAGCGTGCCTGCAACGGCCAGCCTGCTCGCTTCGCCTGTCGTCGAACTGCGGCAATACACGCTGAAACCCAACCGGCGAGAGACGCTGATCGACATCTTCGACAGTCACTTCATCGAAGGCCAGGAAGACGCCGGGATGACCATCATCGGCCAGTTCCGCGACCTCGACCGGCCCGATATGTTCGTCTGGCTGCGCGGTTTTGACGGTATGGAAGCGCGGAAGGACGCGCTTACCGCCTTCTATGACGGGCCGGTGTGGGCGGCGCACCGCGATGCCGCGAATGCAACGATGATCGATTCCGACGATGTTCTGCTGCTGAAGCCGGCATGGCCTGGCGCCGGTTTCGACCTGTCGGGGTTGCAACGGGGCGCATTGCCGGAGGTGGGAAAGCCGAGCCTGGACAATCGCTTGAGCGGTATTGTTGTCATCCAGATTCATCACCTGCGGCCTGGCGCGGAGGCCGATTTCGCCGGCAATTTCGAAACCGATGCCGTTCCGATCCTTACGGCCGCCGGTGGACGATTGCTCGGTGCCTTCAAAACCGAACACGCCGAAAACAGCTTTCCCCGCCTGCCGGTGCGCCTGGGCGAAAACGTCTTCATCGCCGCCACAGGCTTCGACAGTGCCGAAACGCATGCCCGTTACGAAGCAGCGCTTGCCGCCTCGCCCCGATGGCAAGCGCTAAGACAAGCGGCTGATATTGCCGGGCCAACCGAGGCCTTACGGCTGACGCCGACATCGCAGTCGTTGTTGCGGTAATGGATCGGCCCGCGGCCAACCGAAGTTCATACTGAGCGATAGGCCGGCAGCTTGACCGGTCTTGCCGATCGGCATTGCTTTCCCAGGCAACAGCGAGATAGTTCGATGCGACTTCTGGGAAAACGGGCACTGGTCACCGGCGGCTCGGATGGCATTGGCCTGGCCATATCGGAAGCCTTCTTGCGCAAAGGTGCCGATGTGCTGATCGTCGCATCGGCCAGACCAGCGACCTTGCCGGCATCGCGGTCTATCTCGCCAGCGACGAGGCGGCGTGGACCAGCGGCGGGATATTTGCGATCGATGGCGGGTATACGGCGGGGTAGCGCTCGGTGAAGCTGCCGATCTCCTCCTTCGTGGGGGAGATTGGCAGTTCCTTCAACCGATTCGCATCTCTCCCCCCAGCAATCTCCGCTTGAAGCGATTTGTGCAACGCGATACGCCGTTGCCGAATTCGATCGTCGGAGAGACACGTGACCGCTGCCAAAACCAGAACCGAAACCGACACATTCGGCCCCATCGAGGTTGCCGCCGACCGTTACTGGGGCGCGCAGGCGCAGCGTTCCCTCGGCAATTTCAGGATAGGCTGGGAGAAGCAGCCGGCCTCGATCGTGCGTGCGCTGGGCATCGTCAAGCGGGCGGCGGCGGAAGCCAATATGGAGCTGAAGCGGCTCGATCCCTCAGTCGGCAAGGCGGTCGTCGAGGCGGCGCAAGAAGTCATCGACGGCAAGCTCAACGATCATTTCCCGCTGGTGGTGTGGCAGACCGGTTCGGGCACGCAGTCCAACATGAACGCCAATGAGGTGATCTCCAACCGGGCGATCGAACTTCTGGGCGGCGTCATGGGTTCGAAGAAGCCGGTGCATCCCAACGACCACGTCAATATGAGCCAGTCGTCGAACGACACCTATCCGACAGCCATGCACATCGCCTGCGCCGAGCGCATCGTGCACGATCTCTTGCCGGCGCTGAAGCATTTGCACGCCGCGCTCGAGGCCAAGACCAAGGCCTTCGCCCACATCATCAAGATCGGCCGCACCCACACGCAGGACGCTACTCCCCTCACGCTCGGCCAGGAATTTTCGGGCTATGCCGCCCAAGTCGCCTCCTCGATCCAGCGCATCGAGATGACGCTGCCCGGCCTGCAGGAGCTGGCGCAGGGCGGCACTGCGGTCGGCACCGGCCTTAACGCACCGGTCGGCTTCGCCGAGAAGGTGGCGGCGCGCATCGCCGATATCACCGGCATCGCCTTCGTCACCGCGCCGAACAAGTTCGAGGCGCTGGCCGCGCACGATTCCATGGTGTTCTCGCACGGCGCCATCAACGCGGCGGCCGCGGCACTGTTCAAGATCGCCAATGACATCCGTTTCCTCGGTTCCGGCCCGCGCTCGGGTTTGGGCGAGCTGTCGCTGCCTGAGAACGAGCCGGGCTCCTCGATCATGCCGGGCAAGGTCAACCCGACCCAGTGCGAGGCGTTGACCCAGGTCTGCGTGCAGGTGTTCGGCAACAATGCCTCGCTGACTTTCGCCGGCAGCCAGGGCCATTTCGAGCTCAACGTCTACAACCCGCTGATGGCCTACAATTTCCTGCAGTCGGTGCAGCTGCTCGCCGACGCATCGATCTCCTTCACCGACAATTGCGTCGTCGGCATCGAGGCGCGCGAAGACAACATCAAGGCGGCGCTCGACCGCTCTTTGATGCTGGTGACCGCACTTGCACCCACAATCGGCTATGACAATGCCGCCAAGATCGCCAAGACCGCGCACAAGAAAGGCACGACCTTGCGAGAGGAAGCGCTGGCGACCGGGCTGGTCAGCGAGGCCGACTATGACCGGCTGGTGCGGCCCGAGGACATGACGCATCCGGGGTAAGCAATTCCAGGGAAAGTGCTTTGCGGTTTGCCGTCCGGAGTTGCGTCTAGCTAGAAGCCGGATTTTGCGGCGGGACAATTTGCTCCCGCCGTTGCTGCCCGCGACACGAATTTTGCGTCGGTCGAGCGATCTCGAAAATGTACGCCCTGTGAACAATGTGTCGCCAGACTGGCAGCTTTGGTGAACAGTCGGCTTGGTCTATCTGACGGGGCATCAACCCTTTTGGAGAGCCACCATGTCCATCAACACTTCCACTGCCGGCGCCGGCACCGCGTCCAACAACTCCGCCACCATCCTGCTCGGCCGCATTCTCATCGCCGTCATCTTCCTGCTTTCCGGCTTCGGCAAGCTCACCGCCATCTCCGGCACCGCCGGCTATTTCGGCGCCATGGGCCTGCCGGTGCCGACCGTGACGGCCATTGTCGTCGGCCTGATCGAGCTGCTCGGCGGCCTTGCCATCCTCGTCGGTTTCCAGACCCGTATCACCGCCTGGGGTCTCGCCATCTTCACCATCGCAACGGCTCTCGTGGCTCACACCGGCTGGGCCGACCAGAACCAGATGATTCATTTCCTGAAGAACCTGGCCATCACCGGCGGTTTCCTGGTGCTGGCTTCGTCGGGCCCTGGCGCCTACTCGATCGACGCCAAGCGCGGCTGAACCAGCCTTCGAAATACCCGGAATCAAAAAGCGGCGCGGAATTTTCCGCGCCGCTTTTCGTTGTCTGTTTAACTTGCCAGTATCAGGACCGGCCAGGATCAGGACCGGGACGACCGGCAGATCGACAACGGAGACGACCATGCCCCGCGACGCATTGCTTCTGCTATCCAGGCTGCTGTTCGCCGCCCTGTTCATCCCCTCCGGCTATCATGCGCTTGCCGACATTGCCGGCACATCAGGCTATTTCGCCGGCCTCGGCATGCCGCTGCCGACGCTCGCCGCCTGGGGAACAGGCCTGTTCGAGCTGATCGCCGGGCTCTTGATCCTTGTCGGCTTGCAGACGCCCGTCGTGGCACTGCTGCTTGCCTCTTTCTGCATCGTCGCAGGCTCCATCGGCCATTACGGCCAGGGTGGCGACGACCCGATGCTCGCCTTCATGCACCAGCAGATGCTGATGAAGGATATTGCCATCGCCGGCGGCTTCCTGGCGCTGGCGATGGCCGGCGCGGGAGCATGGTCGATCGATGGGCGCCGCGCGGTTTGATATCAGGTCGACCCCCACTCCGTCTCGGCTTCGCCGAGCCACCTTGCCGGGGCGAGCCACGGGTCTCGCCCGTCCTTCGGACCCCCCGATCGACGGGGTAGAGGAAGGGCGCGAGCTGGTTGCCGCCAACGCGCTTCCAAAGAGGCTCCGTTCCTTTCCCTCCGGAGGGGGAAAGGTGGCGCTGCGAAGCAGCGGCGGATTGGGGGAAGCCTGCCCTCAAACGCGAGGCCGACGACGATTAATCACGACCGGGCATACCCGCTTGAGTCGGATAAGACACGATCCTGCTATCAGGCCGCGCCTACTTCACCGAAACGCTCTGCCCGCCCTCCACCGCCAGCACCAGCCGGCGGTTGGTGATGCGCGCCAGTTGCGCCAGGCGGCCGGCCGGCCGCTCGCCGTAGAGATCGGAAAGCGACGCGGGCAGCACCAGCGCCAGCGCGCCATTGCCGCGGTTTTCCCATTTCAGCCGCGGCATGACGCCGGGCATGGCGGCGGTCAAGAGATAGACGACGCGCAGCACTGCCGCCAGAATGCGGGCGCGCTCGAGATAGCGCGGCGTTGCCAGCCCACGGATTTCGGGAGCCGCATCGTTGAACACGCCCTCGTGGCGAAACAGGCCGACCAGCGCCAGGAACGCACGGCCGGGATGGTCGACGCCGATGAAAGAGGCGTGGGCGATGATGTTGAGCGACTGCTTGCCGCGATATTCCGGGTGCGCGCGCCAGCCTATGTCGGCCAGCAGGCAGGCGGCATGGCGGTAGCGCGCCTCGTCCTCGGTCTCGTCGATGCCGAAGGCGGCAAAGGTCTTGCCCGTCCATTCGACAAGTTCATGCGCATGGGTGACGGAACGCGAACGCAGCCGGGCCAGTTCCTCCGAAGCGGAGACCAGCGGATCGGCCTTCTGCTCGGCATGGTCGAGCAGCGAATAGAGGAAGCCTTCGCGCACGCCCAGGGCCGAGACGATGATCTTCGACGGCTGCATCGCCGCCATGATCTCCTGCAGCACGACAGCACCATAGGGCAGCAGCGAACGGCGGTTCTTCGAGACGCCTTCGATGCCCTTGACCTTCTCGATCTCGGGCTTCGCCACCTGCTTGAGGAAATTCGACGCGCTTTCGGTCGAGATTTCGTAGTGATGCATGACGCCGAGCGGATAGTTGCTCATTTCCATGTGCAACCGGGCGAGGTTTCGCCATGTGCCGCCGACCGTGTAGAAGGGCCTGCCCTGCCCGCCTTTCAAAAGCCTGGCCCGGCCCAGTTGCTCGCGCGCGATTTTGGCCGCCTGGGTGAGCGAATTCTTGGCCATGTCCTGCAGCCGCAGGCCGCCGAGCGGCAGCGTGATGCCATCGCCGATCGCCTCGCCATTGATGTCGATCAGTTCGAGGCTGCCGCCGCCAAGGTCGCCGGCAATGCCGTTGGCCGGATGGAAGCCGGAGATGACACCAAGCGCCGAATAATGCGCCTCCTGGCGGCCTGAGAGGACGCGAATCTCGGTCTTGAGCACGTCCTCGGCGCGGTGGATGAAATCGGGGCCGTTGATCGCTTCGCGGGCCGCGGCCGTCGCCAGCACATACATGTGCTCCGCACCGGCCTGGTCGGAGAGCGCGCGAAAGCGGCGAAACTCCTCCATCGAGCGGGTTACCGCCTCGGGGTCGAGCTTGCCGGTCGAAACGATGCCGCGGCCGAGGCCGGCCAGCATCTTTTCGTTGAACAGCACCGTCGGCGAGCGCGCCAGCCCCTCATAGACGACAAGGCGGATCGAATTCGAGCCGATGTCGATGATGGACAGCGGTCGGCGGTCCTGCAGCCGGCCCTGGGATGCAGAAATCATCCGCCGGTGTTCAGCTTCTTGCGACGCTTGAACTGCGCGATGCGCTTGGGCGCATGCGACTTCAGCGCGTCACCCCGTCCGGACAGGCTCGGATTGGTCATGAAATATTCCTGCGCGTTGAACGGTTCCTCACCCTCCTCCAGCGTCACGCGCCGGGAGGTTCCGTCAGCCAATACGTCGAAACTTTGCTGGTTGTCCATGATGTTGCCCAGCATGATCTGGCCAAGGATCTGTTCATGCACAGTTGGATTGGTGATCGGCACCATGGTCTCGACGCGACGGTCGAGATTGCGCGGCATCAGGTCGGCCGAGGAGATGTAGACGATCGCCCCGTCCGACGGCAGGCCATGGCCGTTGCCGAAGCAATAGATGCGGCTGTGTTCGAGAAAGCGACCGACGATCGACTTGACCCTGATGTTTTCCGACAGGCCCGGCACCTGCGGCCGCAGACAGCAGATGCCGCGCACGACGAGGTCGATCTCGACGCCGGCACGGCTGGCGTCATAGAGCGCGTCGATGATGTTGGGATCGACAAGTGCGTTCATCTTCATCCAGATGCGCGCCGGCCTGCCCGCCTGCGCATGGGCGATCTCGTCGGCAATGTGTTTCAGGATGCGGCTGCGCAACGTAAACGGCGAGATCGCCAGCCGCATCTCATCGGTCGGCTCGGCATAGCCGGTGATGAAGTTGAACAGCTGCGCGACATCGCGCGCAATCGTCGGGTCGGTGGTGAAGAAGGACAGGTCGGTGTAGATGCGGGCCGTGACCGGATGGTAGTTGCCGGTGCCCAGATGCACATAGTTGCGCAGCTTGCCGTCCTCGCGCCGCACCACCAGCGACATTTTCGCGTGGGTCTTCAGTTCGAGAAAGCCGAACACGACCTGGACGCCGGCGCGTTCGAGGTCGCGCGCCCAGCGGATATTGGCTTCCTCGTCGAAGCGCGCCTTGAGCTCGACCAAGGCGGTCACCGACTTGCCGGCCTCGGCTGCATCGACCAGCGCGCGCACGATCGGGCTGTCATTGGAAGTGCGATAAAGCGTCTGCTTGATCGCCACCACTTCCGGATCGGCCATCGCCTGGCGCAGGAACTGCACCACCACGTCGAAGGATTCGTAGGGATGGTGGACGACGATGTCCTTCTCGCGGATGGCGGCGAAACAATCGCCGCCATGCTCGCGGATGCGCTCGGGAAAGCGCGGATTGTAGGGCCTGAATTTCAGGTCGTCGCGCGGCACAGCGACGATTTCGGAGATCTGGCTAAGCGCCAGCGGCCCGGTCAGAACGCTGATTCGGCTCGACGAGACGCCAAGCTCGCCGGCAACGAATTCGCGTAATTCGCCGGGCATCGACTTGTCGAACTCGATGCGGATGACCGAGCCGCGACGGCGGCGCTTCAGCGCCGTCTCGAACAGGCGCACGAGGTCCTCGGACTCTTCCTCGACCTCGATATCGCTGTCCCGGATGATGCGGAAGGTGCCGGAGCCCTTGACCTCATAGCCGGGGAACAGCTTGCCGATATAGAGGCCGACCGCCTCCTCGAGCGGGATGAAGCGGACATGCTGCTTGCGGTCCGGCAGGCGGATGAAGCGCTTCAGCGCCACCGGCAGGCGCAGCAGCGCGCTCATCTCCTCGCCATTCTTGCGGTGGCGCAATTGCAGCGCCATCGAGAAGCCGAGATTGGGGATGAACGGGAATGGATGCGCCGGGTCGATCGACAGCGGGGTCAGCACCGGGAAAACCTGGTCCTGGAAATGGTCTTCCAGCCAGACTTTCTCATCCTTGGTCAGGGCATCGCGGGTTATGCTCTCGATGCCTTCCTTGTTGAGCAACAGCATCAGCGCCGACAGGCTGTTCTGCTGGTCCTCCTGCAGCCGCTCGACCTCGCGCAGCAGTTGTTCTAGCTGCTGCTCGGGCGTGCGCCCGTCCGGGCTCTTGAGCGCGATGCCCTCGCGCACCTGGCCGGCAAGGCCGGCGACGCGGACCATGAAGAATTCGTCGAGATTGGCGGCCGAGATCGACAGGAAACGGACCCGCTCAAGCAGCGGGTGATGCTCGTTCTGCGATTCCTCGAGCACGCGGCGGTTGAACTGCAGCCAGGAGAATTCGCGGTTGACGAACCGGTCGGGATTGCCGCCCTCGGGGCTTGCCACCTCGACATTGATGAATTCGCTCTGCACCGGCTTCAGTTCATTCATGGTTTCCTGCCCGCAACCGTTCCTTTGGAGCGCCGCACACGCCGGGATGGCGATGGGACGCTCTAGCATGCCTTTGTGACGCATGATCCGTCGCGGAATCGCTCGGCTTCCCGGTCATGCGCTTAACCGGCTTAACTTATCCTCTGACAGGCTTTTGCGACAGTTTCATTTCATCGATCTTGCAAACAGAGCTGTTATGATCCAGATGCTGACGAGACTGCGTTAAGGAGACGACGATGGCAGGCGGTTCCATTCCCCATTTCCAGAACGATGCCGGCCACTCGGCCATCGACATCGGCGTCAAGGAATTCATGTGCACCGGCGCCAACCCGCCCTTCGACCACCCGCATGTCTTCCTCGACATGGGCGACGACAATGAAAAGGTCTGCCCCTATTGCTCGACGCTCTATCGCTATTCGGCGAAGCTGAAGGCGACGGAGACGCTGCCGGCCGGCTGCCTCTATATCGACCAGGCTGCTTGATTCGCCATTAGCCATGGACGATACGCGCTCTCGGCAGGTATTTATCGCCGGGGCTGGCGTCGCCGGGCTGAGCGTGGCCATTGCGTTCGCCGAGCATGGCTATGTTGTGAACGTGTTCGAGCAAGCCCAGCACCTCGAAGCGGCGGGCGCCGGCATCCAGCTTTCCCCCAACGCGACGCGCATCCTGCGCCAACTCGGCGTGCTCGATCACCTGCTACCGGCTGCGGTGCGGCCGGACGCCGTCGTGCTCAGGGACGCCACGACGTTGCGCGAACTGGCGCGGGTGCCGCTTGGGCAAGCCGCCGAAGCGCGCTGGGGGGCGCCCTATCTCGTCGCACACCGCGCCGATCTGCAGAGCGCATTGATGGCACGTGTCACCGGTATGCCGGACATACGCGTCAATCCCGGCGCGCAGGTCAGCAGCGTTGCCCCCGGTTCTCTCGTTGTCACGATGAGAGCCGGGGTCGGCCGCAAGATTGTTGACACCGAAGGCTTCCTGCTGGTCGGTGCCGATGGCGTCTGGTCAGCGGTGCGCAGGTTTGGCGGAACCACCGCCCAAAGCAGGTTTTCGGGCGAACTGGCTTGGCGCGCCACGATCCCGGCCGACAGTGTTGCCGGCACCGCCTTCGCGGCAATCGGCGCGACCGATTGCGTGACCACCTTCCTGCATTCGGGCTTCCACATGGTCGCCTATCCCGTCAGCAATGGTGCCGCCTTCAACCTCGCTGCTTTCACCAAGGGCGAGCGCATCGCCGAGGGCTGGTCTGGCAATGCCGATGCGAAAATCCTGGCCAGCGCCACACATCGTACATCGCCCGCGCTGATGCGGTTGGTCGAACTGGCTGGCCCCTGGACCGCCTGGCCGATCCATACAGTCGATCCAAAGCAGCCTTGGACAGTACAGGATGGCATCGCGCTGATCGGTGATGCAGCGCATGCGATGACGCCGTTCGCGGCGCAAGGGGCCGCGATGGCGATCGAGGATGCGGTGACACTTGCCGGCTTCGTCGCCGCCTCCCCCGCCGACCGCCTCGGCGCACTTGCCAGTTGGGAGCAGTCCCGGCGGCCGCGTGTCGCCCAGGCCGCCCGCCGTGGTGCGGTGAACCGCCTGGCCTGGCATGCTGCGGGTCCGTTGGCGTTGGCGCGCAACCTGTTCCTGAAGATGCGTCCGCCCGAAAAGCTCGCGGCGGATTTGGACTGGCTCTACGGGTGGCGGGCGCCGGATACGGGCGAAATTGGCTGAAAGGCAAGCGGGACAGCGCCCCCCCCTCTGTCCTGCCGGACAGAGGGGGGCGCGAAGGATCGCGGCGTTGGCGTTCGACAGCAGCGCCTACGCCGGGTAAGAATGAGCTATGGCCAAACTCATCCGGTATAGGTTCGACCCGGCAAATCCGCCTCCGCTAACAGAAGCCCAGAAAGCGGAAATCGCAGCCTTAAAGGCGCGATCCGAGGACGATGTCGATACAACCGATATTCCGGAACTAACTGAAGAATTCTGGCGGAGGGCGATCCGTCGCCGCATCACAGACTGAGGTCGGCGCCACTGCCGCCCTCAATTATACAACCGCATCGAAAATCCCAGCGAGGCCGGCAGCGGATTCCACCAACCGGTGCGCAGGCCGGCGATGCGCAGGCCCGCCGCCGTCCAGGTGTTGCAGCCGACCAGCGCGTTGAAATGGCCGTTCGCCTCGTAAAAACGATCGAAGCGGGAATAGCTTGCATTCTCGATGATTAGCGGGCCGCCCGGCCCTTGCTGAAAACTTGCCTCGATGAAATCGAGCAGTGCTGCAAAACGCTGCTCATCGATGTCGAAGCCGGTGACGGCGGGATGCGGTTCAGCGATGTTGCCGGCGATATCGACATGCATGACCGAGGCATCGATCGTCAGCGCCTTGAGCACCGGCACCGCCTTCAGCTCTGACCAGCTCGGCGTCTCCAGATAGAAGGCGCGGCCGCCCCAGCCGAAGACGATGTAGCGCACCTCGGGGGCATCGGCAGGGATGCCGGCATGGACCAGGAAACGGAAGCGCCGGCGCACCTCGTCATCCACGGGAATGGCGATGTCGGTGTGGATCGGGTTTCTCAGCACCAGGATACGGCGTGTGCCCTCACCCGCCGCTGACGCCGGCCACAGTGGGCGCGGCACCAGCGTGCCGAGCGTGGCGGCGAGCGCGACCGCGACAATCAGCATGGCCAGGAAACGCAGGGCTTTACTCATGAGGCGGCGGCTTTGCAGTCTCCTGGAGTCATCGTCCAGTCCCAGATAGCAAAAAAGCCCGGCCGCATTGCGGCCGGGCTTTTTGGGTTCGGATGGAAAATGCTCAGTGCAGGATCTGCGACAGGAACAGCTTGGTGCGCTCATGGCGCGGATGGTCGAAGAACTCGGCCGGCGTGTTCTGCTCGACGATCTGGCCCTGATCCATGAAGATCACCCGGTTGGCGACCTTGCGGGCAAAGCCCATCTCGTGGGTGACGCACAGCATTGTCATGCCTTCCTCGGCCAGGCCAACCATCGTCTCCAGCACTTCCTTGATCATTTCAGGGTCGAGCGCCGAAGTAGGCTCGTCGAACAGCATGATGCGCGGGTTCATGCACAGCGAACGCGCAATCGCCACGCGCTGCTGCTGGCCCCCGGACAGCTGGCCCGGATATTTGTTGGCCTGTTCCGGGATCTTCACGCGCTTGAGGAAGTGCATGGCGATTTCCTCGGCCTGCTTCTTCGGCGTCTTGCGCACCCAGATCGGCGCCAGCGTACAGTTCTCCAGGATGGTCAGATGCGGGAACAGGTTGAAGTGCTGGAACACCATGCCGACCTCGCGGCGCACTTCGTCGATCTTCTTCAGATCGTTGGTCAGTTCCTTGCCGTCGACGATGATCTTGCCCTTCTGGTGTTCCTCCAGCCGGTTGATGCAGCGGATCATGGTCGACTTGCCCGAGCCCGAAGGACCGCAGATGACGATGCGCTCGCCGCGCATCACCTTGAGGTTGATGTCCTTCAGCACATGGAACTCGCCATACCATTTGTGCATGCCGATGATGTCGATGGCGACATCTGTGGTCGAGATGTGCATCTTCTTGGCATCGACCTTGATCTCTTCGGCGCTGACTGCGTTTTCTATGACCATGGCAGGTTCCCCTTTTTGTTCTTAGCGTTTGTGGCCGGTGTCGAGCCGGCGTTCCGTGTACATCGAATAGCGCGACATGCCATAGCACAACAGCCAGAAGACGAAGGCTGCGAAGATCAGGCCCGACTTGGTAGTCTGCGGCGTCGCCCAGTTGGGATCGGAGAAGTTCTGCTTGACGACACCAAGCAGGTCGAACATCGAGATGATGATGACCAGGCTTGTGTCCTTCAACATGCCGATGAAGGTGTTGACGATGCCGGGTATGACCAGCTTCAGCGCTTGCGGCAACACAATGAGATTCATCTTCTGCCAGTAGCCGAGACCAAGCGAATCCGCACCCTCATACTGGCCCTTGGGGATCGCCTGCAAACCGCCGCGCACCACTTCCGCCATATAGGCGGCGGCAAACAACGAGAAGCCGATCAGCGCCCTGAGGAACTTGTCGAAGGACACGCCGGGGGGCAGGAACAGCGGCAGCATCACGCTGGCAAAGAACAGAACGGTGATCAGCGGGATGCCGCGAACGAATTCGATGAAGATGACGCACAGCATCTTGACGATCGGCATCTTGGAGCGCCGGCCGAGCGCCAGCACGATGCCGAACGGCAGTGAGACGGCAATGCCGACGAAGGCCAGGCTTAGCGTCACCAGCAGGCCGCCCCATAGCTGCGTCTCGACATGCGGCAGGCCGAACATGCCGCCGACCAGGAGCACGAAGGCGACGATCGGCAGCACCAGGAAGAGCAGGATGGCGTTTAGCCCCTTGCGCGGCACGCGCGGGATCAGCAACGGCACCAGCAGTGCCACGAACAGGATAGCGACCAGGATCGGACGCCAGCGCTCCTCGATGGGATAGCGGCCGAACATGAACTGGCCGAACTTGGCGTTGACGAAAGCCCAGCAGGCGCCGGACCAGCCGTCCGGCTGAGTACCGCCTTGCGCTATCGTGGCACACACGGATCGATCCGGTCCCGTCCACACGGCGTCGATGAAGGCCCAGTTGATGATCGGCGGCAGGATCATCACCACCAGCGCGATGCCCAGGACGGTCAGGATGACGTCGCCCACTGAGCCCACCAGGTTCTTGCGAACCCAGGCGATAGGCCCGCGCACGCCAGCCGGCGCCTGTTGCGCCAGGGCCATTTCGGTCCGCACCCAGGCGGTATCATGTTCCTGCATGGCCCTACCTCTCCACCAGCGCCATCCTGGCGTTGACCACGTTCATGACCGCCGATGTCAGCAGGCTGATGATGAGATAGACGAGCATCATGATCAGCACGTTTTCCACCGCCTGGCCCGTCTGGTTGAGAACCGTGCCGGCGGTCGCCGTCAGGTCCGGATAGGCGATGGCGATGGCCAGCGATGAGTTCTTGGTCAGATTGAGATACTGGCTGGTCAGCGGCGGGATGACGATGCGCATGGCTTGCGGAACGACGACAAGCCGCAGGATCGATCCCGGCCGCAACCCGAGAGCGCCAGCCGCTTCCGACTGGCCCTTCGAGACGCCGAGAATGCCGGCGCGCACGATCTCGGCAATAAAGGAGGCCGTGTAGCAGGACAGTGCCAGATAGAGCGAGAGGAACTCCGGCCCGATGTGGAAACCGCCGGTCAGATTGAAGGTCGACTGCTTGGGAAAATCGAAGGTAAGCGGAAAACCGCTTAGCGCGTAGGCCAGCACAGGCAGGCCGACGATGAGCGCCAACGAGGTCCAGAACACCGGAAACTGCTGACCGGTCGCCATCTGCCGCTGGCGCGCCGTGCGCGCGACGAACCACGCCATGGCGATGCCGACAAGCAAGGCGACGAAGATCAGCCAGGAGCCATCGCCCCAGATGGCGCGTGGAAGATAGAAGCCGCGCTGGTTGAGAAAGGAACCGAATGGCAGACCGATGCTTTCTCGCACCACGGGCAAAACCGCCAGCACGCCCGAATACCAGAAGAAGATCACCAGCAGCGGCGGGATGTTGCGGAAAATCTCGACATAGACCATGCAGATCTTGCGGATCAGCCAGTTGCGCGACAAGCGGCCGATGCCGACGATGAAGCCGATGATGGTCGCGGTGATGATACCGGCAACAGCAACGATAAGGGTGTTGATCAGCCCGACAAGAATGGCTCTGCCATAAGTCGAGTCCGACGTGTAGGGGATGGCGCTGACGGAGATGTCGAAGCCGGCACGGCTTTTCAGGTAGCCGAAGCCAGAAGAAATGTGCAGGCGCTGCAGATTCTCGATGACATTGTCGACGACCCACCAGACGCCCGCCACCAGCAAGATGACAACCACCACCTGGAAGACATACCCGCGGACTTTTGGATCGTTGATGAAGGAACCGCGGCTCGGCTCCTCGCGAAGAACTTCCTGCGACGCCATTGGACCCCATCCCCTGGAAAGAGAAACCGGAAGGCAGACAATCTGCCTTCCGGATCACATTTCAATCAGCGGATCGGTGGCGCGTATTGCAGGCCGCCCTTGGTCCACAAGGCGTTGATGCCGCGCGCGATCTTCAGCGGGCTACCAGTGCCGACATTGCGCTCGAACATCTCGCCATAGTTGCCGACGGCCTTGACGATGTTGACGACCCAGTCATTGCTCACGCCGAGGTCGGTGCCGATCTTGGTCTCGGCCTCCTGGCCGAGCACGCGCTTGATTTCAGGATTATCCGAGGTCTTCATCTCTTCGACATTGGCCTGGGTGATGCCCAGTTCCTCGGCCTGCAGAAGCGCGAAGTAGGTCCACTTGACGATGTGATACCATTGGTCGTCACCCTGGCGCACGGCAGGGCCGAGCGGTTCCTTGGAGATGATCTCGGGCAGCACGACATGGTCGGCCGGTGAGCTCAGTGTCAGGCGAATGCCATAGAGACCCGACTGGTCGGTGGTGTAGACGTCGCAGCGGCCGGCGTCATAGGCAGCGTTGACCTCTTCCAGCTTTTCGAAGACGACCGGGTTGTACTCCATCTTGTTCGCCTTGAAGTAGTCGGCGAGGTTGAGTTCGGTCGTGGTGCCGCTCTGCACGCAGACCGCCGCACCCGAAAGCTGCAGCGCCGAATTGACGCCCGGCAATTTCTTGGCGTTGATCATGAAGCCCTGGCCGTCATAATAGGTGACGCCGACGAAGTTCAGACCAAGCGCGGTATCGCGGTTGATGGTCCAAGTGGTGTTGCGCGACAGGATGTCGACCTCACCCGACTGCAAGGCGGTGAAACGTTCCTTGGCGCTGAGTGGGGTGAACTTGACCTTGGTGCCGTCGCCGAAGACAGCAGCCGCGACGGCGCGGCAGAAGTCGACATCGATGCCTTTCCATTCGCCTTTGTCGTCAGGCGCAGCGAAGCCAGCCAGACCGGTGTTGGTTCCGCACTGGAGGAAGCCTTTCGCCTTGACGTCGTCGAGCGTGGTCGCCGACGCGGCCGAAGCCATCAATCCGAGCGCGCCTGCGCCGAGAATGCCAATTGCAATGTGTTTCATAACCCACAGACCCTTTTCTGTTTTCAGGTAAACCCTGATCCTCAGGCAAATCCTGATCTTTTTCTCGTGTGAACCCGGCTCCCATCCGGTTGATCCCGGTACCGCGCATCGTAACCGACGCCCGGCCCCTCCCATTCACGAACTGCATCGAAGGCGATTATTTCTGTGAGGTCAAGGGAAATGACCGATTCACGACAGCTTTGAAAACCAATCGGCGCAAATGCCCGAATTGCAGACAACAGCGCCAGGAAAGCAGCAAGCCGCGCAAACAAAATCAGCAAAGTCCAGCGGACTAATCCACATCCACTCATGGAATCCGCAGCTCTGGATTGCCACGCATCCCGGACTATTCATGGGGGATTTGGCCTATGCAAAGGGCATCGCCTGGCGGGCGCCCGGCTGTTGCACGGCCAATGCTGTCACTCTATGGCTAGCGCTTTCACCACAAGGCGAAGCGCAATGGCGACAGACGGCAGCGAACTGGGCATCAACACGCGGCTTGCCCATTCAGGCAACAACCCGCACGACTATTTCGGCTTCGTCAATCCGCCGATCGTGCATGCTTCGACCGTGCTCTATCCCAATGCATCGACGATGGCGGCGCGCAGCCAGAAATACACCTACGGCACGCGCGGCACGCCGACCACCGACGCGCTGGCGCATGCGGTCGACGCGCTGGAAGGCTCAGCCGGCACCATAATCGTGCCGTCGGGCCTGGCGGCGGTGACCATCCCGCTGCTGGCCTTCGTTTCGGCGGGCGATCACATCCTGATCGTCGATTCCGTCTATCATCCGACCCGCAATTTTGCCGACACGATGCTGAAGAGGCTGGGCGTCGAGGTCGAGTATTACGATCCGCATGCCGGCGCCGGCATCGCCAGCCTGATCAAGTCCAACACCAAAGTCGTGTTCACGGAATCGCCGGCCTCCAACACTTTTGAGGTGCAGGACATACCGGCGATAGCCAAGGCGGCGCATGAAGCCGGCGCCATCGTCATGATGGACAACACCTGGGCAACGCCACTCTATTTCCGCCCGCTCGACCACGGCGTCGATATCTCGATCCATGCGGCGACCAAATATCCGGCCGGCCATTCCGACGTGCTGCTGGGCACGGTGTCGGCCAATGCCGACTGCTGGAAACAGCTTTGCGAGACGTTCTACACGATGGGCTGCTGCGCCGGCCCCGACGATGTCTACCAGGTGCTGCGCGGCCTGCGCACGATGGGCGTGCGGCTGGAGCATCATCAAAAGAGCGCGCTTGCCATCGCTGCCTGGCTGGAGGGCCAGCCAGGCGTGGCGCGCGTGCTACACCCGGCGCTCCCCAGCCATCCCGACCATGCGCTGTGGAAGCGCGATTTTTCCGGCTCGAGCGGTATTTTTTCCATTGTGCTCAGGGCTGGCGGCCAGAGGGCGCAGCACGCTTTCCTCGATGCCCTGAAGATCTTCGGCCTCGGCTATTCCTGGGGCGGCTATGAGAGCCTTGCCGTGCCGGTCTTCCTCGGCGACCGCACTGTCGCCAAAGGTCCGTATGACGGCCCCCTGATTCGCCTGCAGATCGGGCTCGAGGACGTCGAGGACCTCAAGGCCGATATCCTGCGCGGGCTTACCGCTGCCGCAGAGGCGTAGCCGGCAACTTGTGCAGATGAATCCGCAAATCGACGCAAGCCGCTGAAAAGACTGGTTGGGGACTTTGTGAGACGCTCGATGTCGCATAGCTGCTTATTGCCCGGCCGTGCGCAATGTTATTTCCCGAAATAGGCTTTTTCGGATTGGATTGACTTTCAAAGCTGGCACTCAGCCGGCATTGCAAGGCGCTACGAGCCGCAAATTCCAGCCGGACTGAGCTTGCCATGGCCTTTCGCCTCTTTGTCCCCATTCTCGCCGGCGCGACGCTGCGCGAACGCCTGATCGCCTGCATCGGCGCGACGATCGGCATTGCGCTGACTGGCGCGATCGCCGGGCTTGTGCTCGGCAGCGGACCGCACGTGCCATTGCTGGTGGCGCCGGTGGGCGCTTCGGCTGTTCTTCTCTTCGCCGTGCCGGCAAGCCCACTGGCGCAGCCATGGTCGATCATCGGCGGCAATACGATATCGGCACTGGTTGGCGTGATCGTGGCGCATTTCGTGCATGAGCCGGCTCTCGCCACGGGCATGGCCGTGGCGCTTGCGATCGCCGCAATGTCGTTCGCGCGCTGCCTGCATCCGCCGGGCGGAGCCGCCGCGCTGACAGCCGTGCTCGGCGGACCGGCCGTGATCAGCGCCGGTTTTTTGTTCCCGTTCGTGCCGGTGGCGTTGAACTCCATAATGCTGGTCGCGCTCGGCTACGGTTTTCACAGGCTGTCGCGGCGCACCTATCCGCACAGGCCCGCTCCTGCCGCCAACACCCATGGGACGGCCGACCCGCCCGCCGTGCAGCGTGTCGGCTTCCGGCCTGAAGACATCGATGCCGCGCTCGGCGCATTGGACGAGACCTTCGATATCGACCGCGGCGATCTCGAACGGTTGCTGCGCCAGGTCGAATTGCAGGCGATGCTGCGCTCGCACCGGACGTTGCTGTGCGAGGATATCATGTCCCGCGACGTGGTGTCGGTGCCCGAGCATGCTTCCGCCGATCAGGCACGGCAGCAACTGCTTAGCCACAACATCCGCACCTTGCCGGTGATCGACGCCGAGGCGAGGCTGGTGGGCGCCGTCGGCCTGCGCGAGCTGACACAGGCCTCCGATACGGTGAAGGACGTGATGTCGAATGCCGGCACCGCCTCTGCCGACACACCGGCGATGAGCCTGCTTCCCGCACTCACTGACGGGCGCAGCCATGCCGTGGTCATCGTCGACAGCGAGCGACGCATCCTCGGCCTGATCACGCAGACCGATATGCTTGCGGCCGCCGCCCGCGTGCAGGCGGCAGCCAAGCCGCCTGTCGAGGCTGCCGCATAAGCGGCTGACGCGATTGCCTGAGGCGGAAACGGTCGACTGGCTCAGCTTTCTCCCGACCGTAGGATGTGTCCCTGAGCCTTCATGATCCTGAGCCTTTGCGCTCCATCCAGGCATCCAGCCCGCCACGCAAATCCGCTGTCGGGGCCATGCGGGCGAACTGATCGGCCTCAACCTGCAAACCTTCGGCTATGGGTTGGTTGAGGCCGCGCGCCACGGCGGTGAGGATCGCGGCAATTGCAGCCGGAGAGTGCGTGACGATACGCCGGGCAAGATCGAATGCCGCTGGCATCAGCTCCTCGTGCCGGACGACCTGGTTGACAAGGCCGAGTTCGAGGGCGCGCGGCGGCGGAAACCAACCGCCTGTCAGCAGCAATTCGAGCGCCCGCTTGCGCCCGGCCAACCTCGGCAGACGCTGCGTTCCGCCGAAGGTTGGCGGCATTGCGAGATTGATCTCAGGCTTGGCAAACAGTGCGCGATCGCTGGCGATGGCAAGCGATACGGCTTCCGTGATTTCACAGCCGCCACCGAAAGCGATGCCGTTGACGGCGGCAATGACAGGTTTGCTGAAGGCTTCCAGCCTCGCCGTCAGCCGCTGTCCGCGCATGACGAAATCGCGCAAGGCGATATCGGCGCCGGCAGCCACGCTTGCCGAAAACTGCTGGATATCGGCACCAGCCGAGAAGGCCCGCTCCCCTGCCCCGGTGAGGATGACCGCCCGGATCGACGCATCGGCCTCGATCGCATCGAGGATCACAAGCAGGCGGTCTATCAGAGCGTAATTCAAGGCGTTGAGTTTTTCAGGTCGATTGAGGGTAAGCACGGCGATGCCGCCACGGACCTCTTCCAGCACAAGCTCGGTCATGTCTGTTCCTTCCAGCTTTCAGTGACGGGAAAGGATCAGCTTCGGCATTGCTTGTATATTCACTAGTCGGTATACATAGAGGATATGAGAGAAGCATCAAACCCTACCCGAGAGCGCATCGTCACTGCCGCCACGAAACTTTTCTATGCGGAAGGGATCGGCCGCGTCAGCGTCGACGCCGTAGCCGAGAAGGCGGGGCTGACCAAGCGAACCCTCTACTACCATTTCAAGAGCAAGGACGATCTGATCGCCGCCTATCTCGATGGTCGCGACCAGCCGAACATCAGGCAGATGGCGGGCTGGTTCGAGGCTGCGGAGGGCGGGGCCGAGCACAAGGTCGAAGCGATCTTCACCAATCTGGCGCGCGTGGCACGACATCCAAAATGGAAAGGCTGTGGCTTCCTGCGCACAGCTGCCGAGCTCGCTTCGATGCCCGGGCACCCGGCTGTCAAGGCCGGGTCGCGGCACAAGAAGAATTTCGAGACCTGGCTGGCCGGCGAACTCTTAAGCCACGGCGTCGACGAGCCGCAGATTCTGGCGCGCGAGATCGTGCTTTTGATGGACGGCGCCTTCTCGATCATGCTGGTCCATCGCAACCCCGACTATATCGAGGCGGCCGGACGAGCCGCGGCCATGCTGGTTCGGGCAAGGTCGGGATCGGCGACCGTCGGCTAATAGCCAGCCGCCAGCCAGGCGGTGCCGGCGGCAAGGGTCAGCAGCGTCAGCGGCAGGCCGACCTTGAAGAAGGCTGAGAAGGACAGTTCGGTGCCGGCCGCCCTTGCCTGTTCTGCAACGATCAGGTTGGCGACCGAGCCGAGCAAGGTGAAGTTGCCGGCCAGCGTCGAGCTCATCGCCACCACCAGCCAGGCACGCTCCGGGTTTTCCAGGCCGGGGACGAATGGCCTTAGCGCCAGCACGGCTGGGACATTGCTCATGATGTTGGAAAGCACCGCGGTGAAGCCGGACAGCCGCCAGACGTTATCGAGGCCCAGATCCTTGGCCGAGGCAATGATATCGGGTGTCAGCAATGTCTTTTCGGCACCGGCAACGACGATGAACAGCCCAGCGAACATGAACAGCAGCGGCCCGTCGATCTCGCGGTAGATGCGCGCCGGCTTGATGGCGCGGGTGAGCAGCAGAATGGCGCCGCCGATGAGCGCGGCCTTGGCGACCGGAACGCCGGCGAAAAAGGCAATCGCCAGGCCGACGCAGACAACCACCGCCTTCAGCACCTGTCCCGGCAGCATGCGGCCTTGGTAGACTTCCGGGCTGAGATCGGCCGTGCGCGCGAATTCGGCCCGGTAGACGATTCGCACGATGACGATGACGGCAGCGAGGCCGAACAGGGCAACCGGTGCCAGCGCGAGCGAGAAGGCCGGATAGGAGATCCCAGACAGCGCGCCGATGACCATGTTCTGCGGGTTGCCGGTGATGGTGGCGACGCTGCCGCAATTGGACGCCGTGGCGGTGGCGATCAGATAGGGAATGGGATTGCGGTTGATGACACGGGTGACGTGGACGACGATCGGCGCCATCACCAGGCAGATCGCGTCGTTGACCAGGAACGCCGACAGCACGCCGGTCAGGAGCGTCACCATCACCAGAAGCATGAGCGGCGCGTGCGCATGCTCGATGGCGTAGGCGCCAAGCGCGCGGAAGGCGCCCGAGACCTTTAGATGCGCCACCACGATCATCATGCCGAGGAGCAGCGTGATGGTGTCGAAACTGATGGCGCGATAGGCGTCCTCCATACTGAGCGCGCCGATGGCGATCATCGCCGCACCGCCGAGCAAGGCGATCCCTGCCCGGTCGAGACGGAGGCCCGGTATGCGGCCGATGGCGACGCCGGCATAGGTCAGGACAAGGATCAAAAGTGCCGCCGCGCCCATCAATGTCATTGGCAGACCATCCTTGTTCAAACGAACCGACGCCGGAACGGATTGTTCCCGCTCAGGCATTTGCCGGGCAGCTTTAACGCCGCTCCAGCAAAGCGAAAGCGCCTATGACGATCCGGATGTGAAAAATCGGTGGGCAAATCGCGGGCCGACCAACGCCGGGAACGGCCGGAACATTATCCTGACACGGCTGAGATTGGGAATGAGACACGCGCGGCGGAAGGCCGGTGGCCTGACATTGCCATTCGCGAAACTTCGCCGTTGCCACGTTCGTGACTTATGTAATTAAATTCTAATTTAGGCTTTCCGGGTATGGATAGCTCAGCGATATTTCGGCCTTGGGGGGGTTCAGATGGTCGAGGTTCTTGAGAGGAAATGTCGTGTCTCGGAGAACGAGGCCTTGCTGGCGCGCCCGATGGAATGTTCACAGTGTCACGGAACCCGCAAGGTGTTTGTCTGTGCCCGGTGGACGACTTCGAACGGCCATTGCTGCCCCGGAGGAACACACCGGCTCAGCTGCCCAGGTCACAGCGTCGAGTGCCTGGAGTGCGGCGAACGGGAAGCTTGAGCGGATCTGAAAACGATCGCGACAAATTGTTGTGAGCCGTTCGGTATTTTCCTGTCGGGGAAACGAAAAAAGCCCGCTCCGGCGAACCGGAGCGGGCTTTGCGACTATACGCCAAGAGTACCTTGCCGAGAGCCGACCAGCTTTGCGTTTCCGCCACCCGTACTGATAGCGGCTCTTCCAGACAAAGCGATTGTTCGCTAACCGCCGGCGGGCTATTCGCCCGACGATCCGTCCCCATTCGCACTGCTGCTCAGAATTCCAAAGTCCTGAGACTTTGTTCCTTGTCCGGCAGTCAGGAATCCATCCGCATCCAGGCCGCGCCGCAGCAGTTCCCGCACTGCCGCGGACCGGCTTGGCATACGCTTTTCGAAGCGCCAGTTTTCCAAGGCAGCCAATTCCTCGGCTGTCAGCATGATCTGCAGTCGCTCGGGTCGTTCCAGCTCGGCCATTCCCGCCTCAATCGCCAAGACCAAAAATACGGTGAGTTAGTATGTAGCTCAATAGCAGTATAATTAGGAGTCCCCGTGTAGCGCGTCAAGATGGGTTGATAGGTAACTCACATTCAAGACCAACGATGAGGAAGAAGCGCCGATTGCACAACCCGCTCAACCTGCTAACTAATTGATTTATTTGGATATATTTTAGATTCTTCTTGCCATCTGAAGATCCATGGCGCACCCTTGATCACAAGGGGACAACCGCTCCTGAAAGGAGGTTTCCATGCGCTACGGATACTCGGCTCGGCTAAGGGAGGATCTCAATTCACGGGTCCTGGCGGCCCTGCGCGCCCGCGGAATGGTCAATATCGCCGTCGTCGCCGAGGACGTGCGATTGCGTAACCTGGACGAGAACGTCGCCCTTGAAGATGTCGAGCGGCTTGTGATGCAGACGGCCCAACTCTACGGCGCGGTGATGGAATTGGACGGCCTGACCTCCGTCGAGGCGGGGAGATTAACTTCGCTTGCCGACGGTAGGAACGAACTGCCTGGCATCGATAATTCCGACACCACAGGCGGCCAAACCGCTCCCCTGCAGGGATAATCCCTGAGGGCAACTACACGCTTCCTTCAATCGACAAAATCCGCGAGCGAGGTTTGGACGGAGCGCAGCGGCGCTTCAAGCGTCCAGACGACACCTTCTGCCCTGAATTCCAGTTGTCCGGTGCCGCTGAGCGCTTGTGGCGCAACCCGCTTGAGCACGACAGAGCCAAAACCGCGGCGCGTCGTTCCACTCAGGCTCGGCCCATCGAACTCACGCCAAATCAAGCGAAAGGTATCGGTGCCGTCGGTTGCCGGCGCCGTATCCCATTCGATTTCGACTCGCCCGCCGTGACGGGACAGCGCTCCATGCTTTGCCGAATTGGTGGCCAGTTCGTGGAAAGCGATGCCGAGATACTGGACGGCATTTGGTTGAAGTGTGATCACGGGCCCTGCCACCGACAGACGGTCCTGCGCCGCAAAGGCCTTGAGTTGCGCTTTGATCAGGTCGCCAATGGTGGCGCCGCGCCATTCGGCGTCGACCAGGAGATCGTGGGATTGCGAAAGTGCCGAGATACGTTCTCGCACCTGTTCGAGGAATGTCGCCGGAGTGCCCGCCGATTTGCTGGTCTCGCGGATCATCGAAATGATGACCGAATATTGGTTCTTCACGCGATGGTTGACTTCGCGCATGAGCAGACGGATGCGGCGCTCGCTCTCCTTGTGGGAGCTGATGTCGCGCGCGATCTTGGAAGCGCCCACGATCCGCCCGATGCCGTCACGGATCGGCGAGATGGTCAGCGAGACCGGGACGAGGCTGCCGGTCTTGCGCAGACGCATGGTTTCATATGACGGCACGCGATCGCCAGCGCGAATGCGGGAGATGATCGAGGCCTCCTCGCCGAGGCGCTCGAACGGAATGAGCATCGTTACCGGCTGGCCGATTGCCTCGGCGGGCGTGTAGCCGAACAGATGTTCGGCCGCATCGTTCCAACTGGTGATGATGCCGTTGATGTCTTTCGAAACGATCGCGTCCATGGACGATTCGACAATTGCAGCCAGTCGCATTCGCGCCTCGTCCGCCTGCGTCTGAGTACGCAGGTCAAGCAGCGTGTTGATAGCGCCGACAATTTCTCCCGATTCGTCGCGGAGCAAACGTGGATGCGCTTTGAACGGAACAAGTTCGCCGTCCGGCCGCTCCGCAATCGCCTGATCCCACGCAATATCGCGTCCTTCAAGCATGGAGATTGCCATTGGGCACTCGCCATGCGCCATTGGCCGGCCGTCGAGATGACGGAGCTTCCACGAGCCGCACCAAAGGTCTCTGCCTATAACCGGGCGATGCCCCCACAGATCGGCCGCAGCCTCGTTGAAGAATGTGATGCGGCCTTGCATGTCGATCGTGTAGACGGCAACGGGCAACGCCGCGATCAACTGGGCAGAGGAAACTCCTGGAATTCCTGGCTCCAGCTCTGGCTCCAGCTGTTGGATGAGATCAGCATATTCCCCTGCCACGAATTCCCCTACGCGCTCGATTTTTAGCAGCTTGCTGCGATAGCTGAAATGCACGTGAGAGGTTTCGGTTCCGCCCGCCCTTGGATGCGGCGGTTGCCCCCCGCGACAGTCTGCTGTCCGGGCGGGATTGCGAGATTGATTGCAGCGTTGGCGCAAAATCACCGACGACGAAGCGCAACTCAGGTCACTTTTGTCGGAACCTTCACCAACCCGAGCGGTTCTCCACTCAGTCGCAACTCGACGAAGCCTCGAAAAATGGAGGAACACCATGTTGATGAAAATCCTTGCAGCTTCAGCCTTTACCATCGGTCTGGCGACGGCCGCGATGGCGCAGAGCGCGGGCGGGACCGACTCGGGCGGCGGCAGCGGCAAATCGGTTGTCGTCACGCCCAATCCGGCCGACCCAAATGCGGTTGACCCGAGCGCCACTTACAGCACCAACGGCGTGAACGGCGCGCTGAACTCGAATGCCGATCAAAACTGCCCTGCCAGCCCGCAGGGCGCACAGCCTGACGCCAACGGCAAGTCGCCTGGAACTGTGTCGCCAACGGTGAACGACAACCATTGCGGCAAGTAAGCCGCCATCCGGTGTTCAGTACCAAGGCCGCGAGCTGTTCCGCGGCCTTGTTATTGAACCCTGGCTTCCAGCTGCGAGGAACCAATTGACGGTCGGAGCGTTTGCCGCTGCGTACTTTTTTCAGATACAGCCAAACGGAGTGAGGGACATGGCTTCATCGGTACTTATTGGCATCTTGATCACCTTCCTGGTGATCATCCTGGTGCTCTATCTCGTCCAGCGCCTGCCGCTTGACGGACGCACGAGACAGATCGCACAGGTCGTTGTGATCATCATCGGCATAATTTCGCTGCTGAAATATCTGGCGGTATTCTAGTATAGAGACCGCTATGACATTCCATCGGCTCGCATTGATCGT
This sequence comes from Hyphomicrobiales bacterium, assembly GCA_900472295.1. Classification (GTDB taxonomy): domain Bacteria; phylum Pseudomonadota; class Alphaproteobacteria; order Rhizobiales; family Rhizobiaceae; genus Mesorhizobium. Next base: position 222,249 of record UCIA01000023.1, read on the forward strand.
CGGAACGGCGTTGTTTGCCACAACAGGTACGGCCTACGCCCGACCGGACACGCGTACGATGACGTGTGAGGCGACGCAGCGCCTGGTCCGGAGCCATCATTCGGCGGTGCTGACGACCGGCCGGAATACCTATGACCGTTTTGTCCGCCAATTCGGCAATGAGTGCGACTGGCCGGAAGTGCCAGCCGCCACTTCCGTTCCAACACGGGATGGCCAGTGCCGTGTGTATTGGTGCCGGGAGCCTGTATTCGATTTCCCGAACTGACGAATCCAGCAGATTCCCGAAGCGGTTGTCGCCTTGGCACTGTCCAGCCTAACAAATTGCTTGGCCAGACGACATGGCCAGACGACATGGAACCCTTGCGCTCTTCGTGAATTGATTCTGGTCATGGATTCTGTGGACGGCGACGCGGTGCGATGGCCAACAAGACAGGGAGAGCGGTCATGTCCAATGACACAAGGCGAAGCGGCAGTTGCCTGTGCGGTGGGGTCCAGTTCTCGGTGGCAGGAGATCCGCTACGCATCGGCCTTTGCCATTGCAAGGATTGCCGCAAGGCTGGCGGTTCGACTTTTTCGGCATTTGCGGTGTGGCCGATCGAAGCGTTTGAAACGACGGGCATCGTCAACAGTTACGGCGACAGAAGCTTTTGCCCGACCTGCGGCGGCCGGGTCACCCTGGTTGGAAAGACCGAGGTCGAGGTGCCGATCGGCAGTCTAGATGAGGTACCGACCGAGGGGCTGGAGCCCAGTTATGAACTCTGGACCAACCGTCGCGAACACTGGTTGCAGCCTTTGCCCGATGCCCAACAATTCGAGCACGACCGGGATGCGCCGCCAAATGATGACGAGGTTCATCACGATCAGGCCGCCGACGCGGCATAGAACCCCCAGTCCATCCGAGCGCCATGGGCTAACATTCACTGATCCAGATCAGCCCGGCAAATCCGCGCTGCGCGCAAAAACCTGCCCGACATCAACCGAAGGCGGGTAGCAGATTTATGTTGCACCCAGCGGGTACAGCCTTTGATACCTCGATCGCGGGGTCGAACTACAAGCTCCGGCTGCATGGCCACAACCAACCTGTCCGACGAATCTTATAGCCGGAGGCTGCCGACTTGCAGTTAGGTCAACTTCGCTGTCCAAAGTATGTGTCGATACGAAGAAAGAAGTCTTTTACCTCGCGCAAAGAAACAGCTTCGTTTATTTCGTTCTGCGTCACATAATGCCGCGAATCTTTAAGCCGGCTCGGCAGCGGATCTGCCAGGCGCAATCCGGTTGGATCAAATCGTGCTAGCTCTAGCTGGAAACCTTGCCGCGGCCGCTGAGTTCAACCGTCACCATGCGGGCAAAATGGCTTTGAGGCGAGCGGCGCTCCAGCAACCTGGCGCGTTCAAGAGCCGCATCGCCGTAAAACTCTACCAACACCGTTGCCGCACTGACGGCGTCGGCCCTGAGCCGACCAAGATCGGTGTGTCCGCCCGGACTGGACGGCATGCTGCCGGCAATGACATCCAGCATGGCCTGCAACTTGTCAGAACTGCCCTCGTCTTCGTGCATCGTCGCGGTCCGATTGGCGGCCTAAAATATCGACATTTTTGCACAATGCGCAATAGGCTCGTTGATCAAGGGCCAAATACAACCCGATACACCTCCACCGTGATCTTCACCGCAATCTTGATGCAAGCATAGTCAGCCACAATTCATGTGCACATTGGGGGGCACCGATGGACCAGCCGAGCAAGATGGAGAACCTGCAGTTCGCGCAAGGGATACTGCGGGAGCTTCGCCAGAAGGCCGAAGCCGATGGAGAGAAGCTTCTGACCTACCTCATCGACATGGCTTATCTTGAAGCCAGTGATCGCATCCGCGCGCATTGGGTCGGCAATCACGAGCCCGAAAGCCGCAGGGCCAAGGGGTAAAAGCCCAAACGGGACGATGGCAGCGATGCGCTTTAGTCCCGGCCACGGCACGGGCAGTCGCGCACCCAACCAAGATTAGCGGCCGGGACAGTCGTTCAGTTACGAATACCGGCTGAGAGGCCGGCCAGGACCTCGCTCACCCGAGCTTCACTGATGCCGCGCGTATCCTTGACCCAGCTGGGTGTCGAGGGCGGCGGCTCGACAAAGCGGACATGGCTGTTTACGGGCCCGTGCACATAGGGGCGGTTCAGCCCGTAAATGAGCGCGCACGGAACACCCAAGGCGGCGGCGGCGTGGGAAATGCCGCCGTCAACCCCGAGAAACAAGGTCGATGCAGCGATCTGGAACATCGCATCGGCGATCGACGGCGTGGAGGTGAAGTCGACAGCGTCGGGAATGGCGGCGCGGATTTTTGCCGCGCCGGCGCGTTCGCGCGGTCCGCCGACGACCCAGATTGCCCAGCCGCGATCGTGGTAGCTCCTGGCGACCGAGATGAAGCGCTCGATGGGCCATGAGCGGAAATTTTCGATGTCTGCCGTGTAGATCGCCAGCGCCGGCCGGCCGGCATCGATCTTTTGGCGCCGGCGCCACTCGTCCAGCTCTCCCGGATCGACCACCAGCCGGGGTGCCGGCCACTCTGTGCCAAGAGCCGGTCTTTCGCCAAGCGAGGCGATCGAGCAGACCTCCTCGAAGAGCCGCGTCTTGCGCGGACCGAAAGCCCAAAGATGGCCGAACCAGCCGGCAGGGAAACGATTCAGGAGACCGAACTGCAACTCCTGCGGATAACCGATGCGCTCCTCGATACCGGCCATGAACACCATCAGCGCCGCCTTGGTGCTGCTGGTCATCAGATAGGCGGTGCGGTAGTTTTCCTTGCGCAACTCGCCAACCAGGCGGCCGCGCTCCGCAAAACCGGGACGCTGGTGACGCTTGGCAAGCGCCCAGCCTTTCCTGACATGCGGCATCAGGCCTGCCAGCGGTGCCGCGACCGGCGAGGTGACGACATCGATGGGGCGACCCGGAAATCGCTCGGCAATGATCTGGATTGCGGAGTGGCAACGGACGAAGTCACCGACAGCCGGAAAGCCGACGAGCAGGATGGGGTCGCCGGTCGTCAAGGAAGCGCTTCGCCGTCAAGGATGCGGGCATAGAGGTCGAGATAGCCACGCGCCGCCTTTTGGATCGGAAATCGCGTGGCCGCCGATTCGCGGCATTGCTGTGGCGTAAGCTCGGCGACCGCCTCGAGCGCGGCCGCGAATTCGTCATCGGTTTCAAAGAAGCGCCCGCTGTCGGCATCGACGGTCTCGGGCAGCGCCCCTCGCGGCGTCGTCAGCACCGGGGTGCCGCACAGCATGGCTTCGACCGGTGCATTGCCGAATGGCTCCTCCCATGCGATCGGATTGAGAAAGGCGCGAGCCTCGCCAAGAAGACGAAGCTTGGGTTCGCCGTCGACAATGCCGTGGAAGCGGTAGCGGTGGCCAAGGCTCTTGAAAAACAGACCTTCACGGCGCGTCTGGCTGCGACCCAGCAGCTTCCAGCGCGAGCCGCCTGCTATATCCAGGCCGAAGTTGAACTCTTTGGCGAGATCGACGGCGCGGTTCAGGCCCTTGCTCGACCGTGCAATGCCGGCGAGAAACAGCAGGCGGTCGTTCTTTGTAGCCGACAAACGATAGTCGTCGACCGGAAAGCCGTTGTAGACGAAGGTTTTACGCCCGTGCTGGCGGGCATGACTGGCGCTGATAAAGCTCCAGTTCGCAACCGGCATGGGCTGATCCGGCAAAAAGCCGCGCTGCGTATTCAGCGTTGGAAAAGGCACCTCGACGGGCCAGCTATGCGTGTGGACGATTTGCGTATCGTCAGGAATGGCCGCCCGGCATTCTGCATCGGTCGAGGCGTGCCGGACGTCGAAGAGCGAGTGGCTGGAACCAGGACCAGCGATTACCACGACACGATGGCCAAGACGGACCAGCTCCGTGGCCAGCCATTCGGCCTGGCGCTGAATCCCGCCGTAACCCCGGCAGGGTATTACGCCCTTCAAAACGAGCGTCACCCGCATTGACCTTGCCTCACATCCTCGCAAAGACGGTTCAGTTGCGTCACGGGCTGGGCATTGTCAAGGTCGCGCCAGACTTGCAAAAGTGGTTGCCTCGTCTCGTGACTGCCGTACTGCTGCCTGCAGGCGGCTTCATCAATCTCTGCGCGATTGCCGGATTGGTCTGAAGATCGAGGTTGAGCGAGTTACGAAATCGTTAATCAGCGCTTGCTACTATACCGAAATGACCAAGAATCTCGGCAACGCATCCAGAACCATTTCCAAGAAACAGCCGGAGAGCTCCGTACTTGGCCGGCTGGCGCCCGCCCTGTTTCCGCTGGTGGTTGTCGCGCTGGGATACATGATCGGCCGGCAATTCTTCGGCTTCTAGACAAGCCTTCGCGGAATGCAGCCGTGGCAAAGTACCGGCCGCGAACAAACGCAAAAAACGCCGCACCCTTTCGGGCACGGCGTTTTCAAATTTGAGCCGAAACCGGACCAGTCAGCTACGCGAAAGAACAGACGGCCAGACCTGTTAAATGAGGCAGCCGATCTCCTGACATAGCAAGGCTATGAAACAGCCTCTTCGCGGACCGGAAGCTTCCAGCCCGGCCTGACAAAATGGCAGGTATAGCCGTTGGGATATTTCTCGAGATAGTCCTGATGCTCAGGCTCCGCCTCCCAGAAATCACCCACCGGAGCCAGTTCGGTGACGACCTTGCCTGGCCATAGTCCCGAGGCATTGACATCGGCAATGGTGTCTTCGGCGACGCGCTTCTGCTCGTCGCCGGTGTAGAAGATCGCCGAGCGGTAGCTCAGTCCTACATCATTGCCCTGGCGGTTCCTCGTGGTCGGATCGTGGATCTGGAAGAAGGATTCAAGCAGCGTGCGAAAGCTGATCCTGGCCGGATCGAAAACGATCTCGATGGCTTCGGCATGGCTGCCGTGGTTGCGGTAGGTGGCGTTGGGCACATCGCCGCCGCTGTAGCCGACGCGGGTCGAGATCACGCCGGGATAGCGCCGGATCAGATCCTGCATGCCCCAGAAACAGCCGCCGGCAAGAACTGCCCGTTCAGTGGACGTCGCCATATCATACCTCCTTTGGATTGCTCCTTAGGTAGGCATTGTCACCGGCTTCTTCCAGCAATCAAGTGCATCACTTGTCGCCAACTGGCTTGAACCGCCGCACGATCACCTCGAAGACGATGTCGGAGATCCACATGGCCGAGACGCCGATCAGGAAGGCGGCGGCGAGTGTCGTGGTGTCATCGGCCGGATCGGGGACAGGCATCCCGGTTGCCTTGAACCAGGCGACGGCGGGAAGCGTCAGATAGGCAGCCGCGAGCGCACCGCAGATCGGCGAGGCGATCATCTCGCGCAGCTTGTAGCGGTGGCGCGACAGCGCCCGCAGCACACCGCCGGCAAGACCGGCGGCGACGACGGGCCCCTTGACGCCAAGCATGTCGAAGAGGTCGTGCATCATGGCCTCCATCCGCAGAGCTTTTGTCCCTTGCGATTGTGCGCCAGCAGCGCCCCCGCCTCGGCATCCGACAATGCATCGATGGCCTTGGCCGACAAGCGCAGCGGGCTCGAGATGCCGCAGAAGCCGCCCGAAGCGGTGGTGCAGCCGGCCAGCGCCACGAGCAGCGCAAGCATCAGTCCCTTGCCCATGATTTCAGCTCCTTTCGAGCAGCGCCCGCCGGTAGCGCGCCAATGTCGTTCTGCACCTGGTCGGCGACCGCACGCGCCGCGGCTTCAGCGGCCGCCTGCCTGGCGCGCTCGGCGCTGGCCCCGGCCAGCCGCTGGTGAAAGCCCCAGCCAAGGGCGGCGATGACGGAGGCGAAGAAGCCCAGCAGCGCTTTGTTGCCGAGCAGGAAGGCCAGCAGCGCGCTCACAGCAGCCATCCGATCACAAGCCCGACCGCAAAGCCGATGGCATAGGGTTTGGCGGCTTCGAGATAGGCGATGAGCAGCTGTTGAAACCCTTCCATATCAGTGCTCCCAGCCGGATTTGCGGGCCAGCCAGTGCCAGGCTTCGGTGGCTGAGGCGATGGCGAGGCCGGCGCCTATCTCCAGGCCGGCCTGAATGTCGGGATCGGAGGAAAACGCTGCCGCGTCGTCGGCGCCAAGCAGGCCGCGCGCGACCAGCACGCCGGCGCCGTAGCGCAGGCCGATGCGGATAAAAACGGCGATCATGTCGAGCTCCTTGCGAAGATGGATTTCAGGATCTGAAAAAGCACCTGCCAGAACGGGTGGCGTTCAACGACGGGTGTGCCGGAAGCAGGCGCCGGCGCGGCGCCGGGTGCGGAAGGTGTGGATAGAGTAGGTTGTCGGGGGCCCGGCGAAGGCGCCGGAGCGGGCTGCGGCGGGACGGCAGACATCAACAATGCCTGGGAACGCACAGATCGGACGCGCTCGCTCCAGCCCTTGCCGAATACGGGCCAGGTCGGCAACCGCCGCAGGAACGCCAGGCGGGCATCGCAGAGATCGTCGATCACCGGTCCCGGCGGCCTGGCGCCAACAGCCCTGAGTGTGGCCGGGCCGATGCTGCCGTCCTGTGCTGCCCCCACCGCCGCCTGCAGATATTTCGCCGCCCTGCCCGGCCCGCTGTTCACGGCGAAGTCGAACACGGCATAGTCGACGCCGCCGGGAAGCCCGGCGCCGGCGACAGCGTCCCAGTAGAAGCGGCGATAGACGGTGGCCACCTGCTCGTCGCTGATCTTGCGAAGGTCGGCCTTGCTGGCGTCCGCCTTCAAGTAGCGGCGGAAGTTGGCCAGCGTGACACCCTTCATGGTGGCGCCGCCGGGATCGGCCGGATTGTCCGACCAGCCGCCTTCCGATTTGAGGACGAGCGAAAGCGCCCGCGCGAAATTGCGGTCCATGGGGAGCCTCTTGAGTTTGTGGGGATTGTTCTAGTAGAAGAGCAAATGGCTCCTACTACTGATATTTTTGGCTATGTCGCCTATGGCGACAATGAGCTTTACCATCGCGGCGCACTACTGAGCGCTCTGAAGCTTTTGCATCATTGCCCGTTTGCCAGGATCATCGTTGCAACCGACAAGCCCGAGATCTTTCAACCATATCCTGTAGAGACCCTTCCGCTGACCGATGAGCAGAAAGAGCAGTGGTCGTTCAATCAGCGTTATCATTTTGGCATCAAAGCTGGTGCCCTTATCGAACTGTTGAGGCTCGCTAATCGGCTGGTTTTTATGGATACAGACATGTATCCTTTTGGCGATCCGTCGAAAGGCTTTGACCGCATTTCACCCACCCACTCGTTCATGCGTCTGTGCGAAGGGCCCCATTCTCACTATCCCGCGCTAAATGGTAAGAATGTCAGCATAGGTGACTATGTTTTGACTGGCCGGGAGCCGATGTGGAATAGCGGAATTCTCGGTGTTCACCGCGACAATTTGGACGCCCTGCAGGAGGCCTTTGGCGCCATGCTGGCCGTGCGCGAAATAACCCTGACGGACGCGCCAGAGCAGTTCTGCATTGGCGTCGCGCTCTCCAGAAAAGGCCGCACCATCAGTTCGCATCGTCTGCCGATTAAGAATTACAACACGCGCGGCAAGAAGGCCTTTGCTGGCCCGCGCGTCTTGGAATTTTTCAGCGCAAATGGGGCTCGAGCAATTGACCAGCAGATTGCAGCGGCGGCTCGATACCGGCTCTGGCGGACTCCTGTCGATTTATGGCGCCAACGGCATATACGGCGGCTTGCCTATTCATCGCCAAGCTCTGACAACAAGGCGCCAACTTGAAGGGGGAATGCTGGAACTACCTCCCGTATCTTTTCGGATGATGTCTATTGCATCTACACCTATGCGAATCGATATGTTTACGGCGTCAGCAACGACTGAAATACCGCGCCCATTGACATCATCGGCGGCGTTGGTTCCGGGGTTGAGAGCGACTTCATCTCCAACGCTGTATCCGTTGTTCGCTGTGGTGCATTGCAGAAACGGTAGATACAGCTTCGGTTGCGCTCCAAGTCCGTGCGCTAGCGTCAGCAAGCCGCCATTCGTAATAGTCTGTTGCGGGCTTTCATAGGATTTCGAGAAGGGCAGCCCAGCAATTGCCGCCGCCAGTTCGGCCAAGGTGTCGAAGGAGGCCGAAACACCGCTCAGCACCACGTCGATCGCCGCCTTGACAAAACCCGTCGTTGCAAGCTGCGTCGTATTGGTGCCAGGCGCGGCCGTAGGTGCAGCCGGCATTCCCGTAAATGTCGGGCTGGCTTTCGGTGCCAGGCTCGACACCGCGACACCGCTATCCTTGGCCAGTTTGCCGGACGTCCCGTTGAAGGTCGCGATGTTGTCGGCGATCGCTGAGGCCGGACCGGCAATCAGGTCGGTCGCCTTGACGCCACTATCCTTGCCCGTCTTGCCCGTTGTCCCCGCAAACGTGACGATGTTGTCGGCCACCGAAGACGCCGGCCCAGAAAAATCCCCCACCCCCGTCCCGTCGGCGCCCTTGTCGCCGGCGCGGTCGAATGTCAGCCAGATGCCGTTGGCCGTCGTCGGCAAGGTGCCGGCGCCGCCCACATAGGCGAGCGTCAGCTTGCGGTAGCCTGCGCCGTCCACCACCGCGCCGCTGACGTTGTAGACGTAGGAGATGGTGGCAGATGCCTTGGAGCGCAGGGTCAGCTGGCCCTTCATGGGGTTGGTGCTGTCGTCGAAGGCATCGAGGATGCCGCTGACCGTGGCGCCGCCGGCATCGAGATTGTCGATATAGGCCGCAGTTGCCAGGGCGGCGCTGGCATTGTTCAGCCGCAAGGTGCCGTTGCCCGGATCGGCGTCGGTCGTCGTGACCGAAAACGTATAGCCAAGTGCTGCCACAGATGTTGCCGCCGCCAAGGCGCTGGCTGCGGCATTGGTGGCGGAGGTCGCGGCATTGCCGGCCGAGGTGGAAGCAGCGGTGGCTGAGCCTGAGGCAGCACTCGCCGAACCGGCCGCAGCGGTGGCCGAGTTGCCGGCGTTGGTGGCACTGGTTGCCGCACCCGATGCCGAGCCGGAAGCTGCCGTTGCCGAGTTGCCGGCATTGGTGGCGCTGGTCGCGGCCGTGGTGGCGGAGCCAGCCGCCGCCGTGGCCGAGCCGGAAGCTGCGCTGGCCGAGGTGCCGGCATTGGTGGCACTGCTGGCGGCAGCGTTCTTCGAGGTCAGCGCGGCAGCTGCGCTGGCCGCCGCAGCACTGGCCGCGCCCACCGCATCGCCCAGCGTGTCCTCCGACAGGTAGAAGGCGAGCGCAATCGCATCGGTGCCGATCGCCGGATCGAGCGTCTGGAAGACATAGATGAAATCGGCCGAGACCGTGCCCTGCTGCACATGCACCGTCGTGCCCTTCTGCATGGTGCGGCTGGTGCGGGCGTCGGCGGCGCGGAACCATTGGCCTTCGCTGGCGGTATAGATGCCGTTGTCGCGGGCATCGGCCTGGTTCTTGACCAGCACGCGGTCGCCGACCTCGGCCGGCACGCCGTCGATGGTCTGCAGGCCGTAAAGGGTGATGTTGCCCGTCGTCGCCAGGCGCACGGGTTCGCGTTCGCCGGTCAACAGGCGAACGGCGGCAGTTGCAGGTCGGGCCATAGGGCTTGCTCCATGAAAAAAGCCCCGCGAAAGCGAGGCTTGGACATTTCGGGTCAGTTGACGGGCTGGGAACGGGTTTGGACGGAGCAGCGCGCCGGCCCACTTGGCTAGGCGCTATCGTTATTCCGGGATTTCTCTTCCTGAAAGCGCTCTAGCCTCGGACAACTCAGTTGCTGTGCGGACAGCACACATCAGTCGTCTTCAGGATAATTGCGTGCCCAGGCTCTCAATTCTGGACTGCCAACATTTGGCGAGTCGTGCTCCCGGAGATATTTGCGCAAGGCCTTCTTGTCGATCGACACTAACACCTTGCGACCCGTTTTCTTTTCCCAGGCAAGGTTTTCTTGCTCGGACTGGGCTGCCAGGGCTTCGTATTCTGCGGGGTCGCACGTCGCCAAGCGCCACTGCCAATTTATTTTCGCCGAGGACTGATCTTGGACCAGTGTCTCGTGTTCAGTGTGGTCGGCCAAAAAATAGCTCGCTGATTTCAGGCCCGAACCGCGAAACCGCAAACGGCCATTGCGATCCGGAAGATCCTTCAGAAATTCGCTTGGCGGTTTGGTCATGCGTGGCCCTACCAGACGGCGCAATTGAGCGCCTCAACCAGCCTGCATTCTAGAGCCCTTGGGTTTTCGGAGCAACACAAGAACGATCTCGGTGATCCGTGCGCTATAGCTTATCGTCTTCCGAACTCCCACTTTGCGCCCCGCTTGCAGCTGCCATACCCGCAACGGTTTCGGCAGCTATTACGCTGTTATGGTGACAGTGCACTCTTTTCCATTTGTAAGGTTTAGAGGTTTCGCTCTACCTCGCACTGGATACGGGTCACTAAAAGTGCACTGTCACCGTAATCGCAGTGCGCGGCGATCAGCGATGCTATGAAAGCCGAAGAATTAGACGCGGCGCATCACCCCTTCTCGGGATGCTTACGCAGGTAGCGCAGCCGCTTGCGCTGCGCAGGCGTCATGTAGCCATCTCCGACTTCGCCCAGAATGCGCTCTTCCTCAGAAGCATAGCCCCTTGGCAGCCCCAGTTCGACGCGCAGGGCTGCGCCTTCTGGTGTGTAGTCTCCCATGACAGATCGTCCGACCCCTTCTAGATCGGTAGGGCCAAAGATGAAATAGACATTCCTGACCGCTTCGTCACGCAACGTGGAATGTGCATCTGCCTTGACTTGCAGCGCGGGCCTATCCGCAGGATCACATGTTTGGAGCCGCCATAGCCAGACATCCCTCTTGTGGTACCACAAAAGCGCTCGCCTCCATTCATCAAGCGGCTCTGCCCTATCCTTCTTCGTCATGGCTCGCCCGCCCATGTTCCAACCGAATGTAGCTGTTCTCGGCCTTCAGATTTTCACGATTTGTTCTTAATTTCAACCGGATTTACGCTTGAACCACCTCCAGAAGGCTGAGACCCAAGCGCTGCCGACCCGCCGACACCCAACATCACGGTATTCAGCTGAATTATTCGTCTAAGCGCTTCGTCGTTCTTAATTGCACGGCGCAACATAGCATAGAATTCAGGCATAACGGTTTTGGCATAATTAGGATCGAAAAACGCCAGCCCATTCCCCTGAGCCTTAAGCTCATAAGGAACCTGCGCTGGGTCATATCCTCTATCGACGGGGGTCAGGATCTCGTCCAGGTCATCCCTTCCCAATTTTGTCTCCGAATAACCTCTCCCAAGTTCATTCTCATATCCTTTTATGCCTAACTTTAGACGGTCGTCGAGTATATGCCCAAACTCATGAGCAAGAACGAGCGTTTCTTCTTTTCTTGTCAATCCCGGCCTTATCCTTACAGATGCCGGCTCACCGGTAATCGGATCTCTCTCGACGGCTCCCCAAACTATCCGGTTTTGCACTTTGAAATTTTCGATCTCCTTCTTGGTATAATACTTTAGTTCGACGCCAGGCATGATCTGCTTAATTGCAGATAGAATTTGCTCTCTATTTAACCCTTTGTCGGCTCCTCCGATCGTAACCCTTCCTGCCTTAAACTGAGCAACAAGGTCATCCCCATCAACATCTTTGAGTAGCTTACCTGTCGCTGGATCGTACTCGGGATTGCCACGAAAATAATCCAGTATGAACGGGCGCTTTGCTTTCCGTGGGACGCGATGGTACTTGGCTACCACATCGTTGGCCGTCCAATATCGAACTAAGCCATCACTTTCGCCGGGGAGACTGCCCGGACTGGAGCCGACATCTTCGGCAGACCTGGCAACCGTCGAACGCGATGGTTTGCCTAGCAAAACGGCTTCTTTTTCTGCGTTGGTTAACACCTTTTCGGCGACATCACCAAAGACCCTTCTGCCAATCCTACCACCTGCGCCAACCGTCGGGACCGACCCGAGCGCATCCAGCGCCGCTTCGCCATAATGTCCCGCTTCCAGCGCCCGCAAGGCCTCCTGCGAGGAAAACACACCGCCTATGACAGGAGCGACGTCGGCAACCGAGATGCCTTCGTTCCCAAGTCCGGTAGATCCGACAAGCGCTCGCGCTAGATCAGCACGTAGGCCGTAAGGCCGCGCCTCGCCGGCTATAAATCCTCCGGCTTTCTCACGAAGTGTTGGATCGTATGACCAAGCTTCCCCCTTGGTGTGAAGATCGGCGTTCGCGGCTTGCTCCAGTTCCGCGGCTTGCGTCTCAGCTGGGGTCATTTGGAGTTCCAGTGCGGTGTTGCGGACAAGTCGGGCCAAACCAAAATGGTAGAGTTGCCGGAACATAGCTGCCTGGACGGCTGGATCGTCCGTCGCAGATGACAATTCATCGACAAGCGCGTCCTTATCCTTCTGCGAACCGTTGGGGTCGCTTAGTCGCCTGTTGATGTAACGCAAAACGCCCTGGGGAAACGGCAGAATTTCCGGAACATGAAGTTGCTTTTGTCCTGCAACCGACAAAGCGAGCGCGCGCCTAAGAGCTACGGAATCACCGCTGGTGCGATTGGCCCACGCACTCCATGCATCGGCCGTGTTCGGATCCGCCATCGAAAGGAACTGCGCAGGATCGCGTCGTTCCTGCAAAATTTGCTTGGCCGCCAAGGCAGCAATATTTTCCTGGCCGCCCGACTGGATTGCATTCGCCGCATCCGGTTGAGCCTCAGCTGCGATGGCTTCAAGTGCGTCGTTCGGAAGTGGCAACAATTCAAATCCCGCGCGACCGACTTTGATTTTTCGAATGAAGCTTGTCCTTTGCTTGGCTCCCTCTTCAGCTGCATAAACATGATCGAAGTCCCCCTCGCTGGGGAGTTTGTCTGAGTAAGTGCCCCGATACATCAGCTCCCTGGGTGCGTTTAAGGTGGCGCGCTCGATGTCAGCGCGCGTATTGATCATGCTCGCCGTATTTGCCACGCTGGCCCGACGAAACAGCTCGTCGATTTGTTCGCCCGTCATACCGGCGATGAACTGATGGGTGCCGTCGGCATCCGCCTTTGCGTTGGCTTCGGTTGGCCTCTCCTCAAATGCCTGTGCCACCATTCGATCCGGTGACTTCTTGATACGGTCGGCTTTTGCCGCCGCCCGTCCGTCTTGCGCGCCGGCGGCGAGGTGTGCGCGCACAGTCTCGCCCATGCCGTCACTTGCCACTGGACTTGCACTCAACATTTCGGCAGCGCGTCGCGGATCCTGGGCGATCAGCGCCTCCATTCGCGCCTTGGCCGTGTTGGTGCGCCAGGCGGCTTCCGCCGCTTGCCTGGCAACCGGGTTGCCGATCTTGGCGATCAGGTCGAGCCCGCTTTGCCGGATCGCCTCGAAGGTCGCGGTATCGTTCGGGTCGCTTTTTGCGATGGCGCTGGTGGAGATGGTGTCGACCTTGGTCCACTCGGCCAACTCATAGTCGTCGCGTCTCGTCTTTTGCCGCTGCGCCATGCGCAGCGAACCAGCCGCGCGCAGCGCTTCCTTCTGCCTGGCAAAGTTGGCGCGCTGACTCTCGGGCAAGTTGGGCAAAGCATTGCCGAACAGCGTATCGAACAGGCCAGGCTTGACCACCCGGCCAGTGCGCGGATCAACCTGGCCGTACATGGCGTCATGCAGGCCGGCGCCGTCGGCCGGCGCGTTCGCCGTCACCTCGTCTTCCGCCTGCGCGATCTGGCTGTCGAACCCGCGACGCGCCAGCTCGGCGTCGAACGCTTCCTGCTGGTCTTTCATCTGCTGGTAGCGTTCGGCGAGGGCGGAAAGGTGGTCGCCAAAACCTTGCATGGCGCCGCCGATCGGCGACCCTTGCGGGTATTGCACCGGGTTGCCGGTTTCGAGCCGGCGCTGGCCGACGGAAAGGGGGATGATGTATACCATTTAGGTGTTCCCCGCCCACGGAGCCCTAACTGGACCGCCGAAGATCACGGAGCGACGCGGCAAGGTGGCTGCGGTCGCACTGGGAGCCAGCGCCTTGGTCGGGTCGTAGATTTTGGAGAGGCCGCCAACGAGCGCACCGCCGGCGTTGAAGATCGATGACGTCACCGCCTGCTTGCCCTGGAAGCGCGAGATGGCGGCCTGCGTGTTCAGATTGTTCTGGCGCAGTTGCGAGCTGTACTGGATCGCGCCGAGCTCCATCTGGCCCTGGCGGGCATTCGCGGCCAGCACCTCGGTCGGCGAGCCGGCAATGCCGACGCCCGACGCGCCGGCCTGGGCGCGGGCCTGCGCCTGCAGCAGGTCCTGCTTGCGGCGCTCCTGGCCTTGCTCGAAGGCGGCACTTTGCGCCTCGGCCTGCGCCTGCTGCTCGTAGACCTTGGCCTGATAGTCGGCCATCTGCTTCGACTGCTGGCCTTCGACCAGCGCGCCGCCGACGGACAGGGCAGTGCCTGCCAACCCGAGAAGGGCAAGTGTGCACATGGTCAGCCTCGTTCGCTCAAGGGTTTGATTGCGGGAATGGTGTTGCTCGCGGGAATGAATTTGGTTTTGACGCCGGCGACCGGCGCGCCGAGTGCCGGGCGCGGGTCGAGCGCGCCGCCGGGGCTGAGGAACGACAGCAACAGCCTGTCGGCCTGCAGGCCGGCGCGGCTGAGGCGGGCGGGTGCGGCGGCCCGTGCGCCGGCCATGGCGGCGCGGCGCGTGGTGGTGAGGTTGACCTTCAGCTCGGCGACGCCGGCGGCATCGAACAGGCCGTTGGCGGTGGCAATGGCGCGGACGAGTGCATCGGCCTCGAACAGCTCCTGGCGCAACACCTCGACCAGGCGGGCGGCGTTGCGCCAGCGCCCGGTCAATGCGACGGCCTTGGCCGCGATCTCGTCGCCGAGGGCGGCAATGTCGGCGCGGGCTTCGCTCTCGGCGGCGTCGATGCGGCGCGTGTCGGCGAGGCAGATGGTTTTTTCCAGCAGTGCGATGGCGTCATTGCAGCCATCGAGCGCTGCACGTGCTGCGGCAAGGTCACCGTCGCCGAAGACGGCACGGTCTTCGGCCTGCTCCAACTCGCGCCGGCGGGCGACGGCGTCGTTGAGGTCGGTGTCGAGCAAGGCGATGACGGCAGCAAAATCGGCAGCCGTCCGCGCCTTGCCGAGGGTCTCGGCATGGGGGGGCATTGGGGTGGGTTCCTTGTGAGGAGGGATGCGACGGCGAAGCTGCCGATCTCCCCACTAGAGGGGGAGATTGGCAACTTCACCTACGGCTCGGCATCAAACACCGGCGTAAACGCCCGGATCGTGCAGGGCGTCGGGTTGACGTGGCGGATGCGGACCCTGCCCTGCCCTTCCCAGCTGTCGTCGACCGGCACATCGACATTGCCAGTGTAGAGTTTCGCCCTGCCGTCGGGCGCGACGATGCTCGGCATGCGCACACTCTCCCAGCGGCCGCGGATAAAGGACTGCACCTGCAGCCCGGTTGTATCGGTCTCCAGCAGCGACAGGATGATTTTGGCCACCTTCTTGCGGCGGCCGATGATCGAGCCGTCCTGGCCGCCGACGTCGAGCTCCAGCGTGTCGGCCTCGGACTGGAAGGGCAGCCCGACCTGCCACTGCGCGGCTGTGGCGCCGCCGGGCAGCGTCACCTGGCCGGAGGCGACGGGCAGGCCGCGATAGACTTTGCCGCCGGCCAGCACGTCGACCAGCTGGCCGTTGAGATGGCCGAGTCCAGAGGCGACGTTGACCGCCGCGCCCGAATAGGTCATCCCGCAATCGACCTGGAAGGCATCCTCCAGCTGGCCATATTCGAACGGCGTGGTCATGATCTCGATGTAGCGCCGGGTCACCCCGCCAATGGTGCGCTTGACGATCAGCCAGATATCGTCGACGCCGTTCTGGCCGGGTGTCACCACCGCGCTCTCGACGATCGGCCAGTCAGAACCTGCAAAACTGCCGCCGAAGCGATGGCGGTGCATGCCGCGCACCTCCTGGCTCGGCTGATGGGTGTAGCCGCCAAGCTCGCCATTTTTGAGCGGGAACCACAGCATCGGATCGGGATCGGTCTGGAAGGCGAGTTCGATTACCCCTTGCTTGGGAATGTGCTCGGAAATCTGGCCGATGTCGTCGGAGGTGAATTTGCTGGCCGAGGTCTGCGTCAGTTCTGCAATCGATTTGCGCGAGCGGGTGACATAGAGAAACGACTGGCCGGCATCGACCGGGCGGATGCGGGCGCAGCCGAAGGTGCGCGAGCGGCGGTTCTTGAACGAGGATGGCGTCAGCGCCTCGTCGATGCCGGAGCCCGACAGTGCCCTGATGCCGCCCGACGTGCCGATCAAAAGCGCGCCATCGGAATCGGCGATCCAGACGATGTCGTTGGCCTGGCCGCCACCGGCCTGGATGAACTCCAGCGCGTCGTCGTCCTTCTCGCCCAGCGCGAAATTGTCGAAATCGCCGGTGGCCGAGGCATAGACGGAGAAGCGCCGGCTGAAGGCCAGCCGCTCCTCATAGAGCGAGCCGGACTCGACATATTTGCCGGGCACGAAAGTGCCCAGCCGCCAGCGCGTGATCGGGTTGGTGTTGGGAAGCGCGTGGCCGTAGAGGATGATCTTGACCACGGTGGTGCTGGTGCGACTGGTGATCTTGGCCCAGCGCCACAGCCCGTCAGCGCCGAGCAGGCGCACCGCGCGGCCGACATCGGTGGTCTGGAAGCCGGCGCCGCCATTGATGCCGACGACCGAGGACGCGGTCAGATCGAACGGCGTCTGGTTGGACGCCGCAATGTGGAAGGCGATCTCGGCGAGATAGGTGTTGTTGGCATCGTCACCGCCACCGCCGGAAAAGACGAACTGATGGTATTCATAGGCGTTGGCGTTGGTGAATTCGTAGAAGCGGGTTTCGCCATTGCCCCAGCCGGCCTCTCCCGTCCTGGTATCGAGCGTCACCCAATTGGTGCCGTCGTTCGAGCCCTGGATTTCCCACGCGGTCGCATAGTCGAAGGCGCGGGTCGCCTGGTTGGCGGCCGTCACCCAGTAGGCATCGACCACGCGCTGGGCGCCACCGGCGGTGCGAAAGCGGACGAAGCCGTCGCCGCCACCGGAGATCAGAATATTCTGGGTCTTGTCGCGGTCGAAAATCGCCCAGGCATTGGCGCTGCCGCCACCGTCCGACGCGGTGCCGGAAGGCGTGGTGTTGCTGGTCATGTCAGGCGTCAGATGACCGGTGTCGGCCGGCGTCAGCGTGGTATTGGTGGTGTTGATGTCGTCATAGGGACCGTCGAGGAATTCGAAGTCGGTCAATGCCCATGTGGTGTGCGCGGTGCGCGTCAGCACCTTGGGCGGATAGTTCTTGTGGGTGATCCACATCTGGTCGGCCGACTGCACATAGGCGAGATCGAACAGATCGGCCTCCAGATAAGGCGAGACCAGCTCGACCGTGCCGACGCGGGCGCCATAGGCATAGACCCTGATGTAGAGGTCGCCGAACTCCAGGCAGTAGGCCTGCTCTGAGGAGAAGATGAACGGGATGGCGCGTGTCTTCTTCGCCGAATTCTTCACCTCGCCAACGAAATAGCTGCCGCCGCGGGCGCGGATGCCGCCATGCGGCAGCGTGACGAAGTTCTCGCATTTCGCCAGCGCCGCGCGGTAGAAATCGAGCGAGGCGCGGGCGTGCAGCCTGGGCGAAATCTCGCCGCGCGTAAAAACGTCCTGGATCGGGTAAAGCGCGGTCATCGGCTGGACACCCTGAAGTCGCCGCGCTGCTGCGCCCAGGAGCCGGTGTAGAGCCGGCCGCCGCGCTGGATGGCATTGGCACTGAAAGCGGCGTCGAGCGCGCGGTCATAGGCCGATCGGGCGATGTCGATCATGCCGGCCTTGTGGGTCAAGGGATGCGCGATCTTGATGGCAAGGGCGGAGACCAGCACTTCGGTGAACAGCGCGTCCCAATCGTTGGGGTCGGTGAGATTGGCGATGTAGCGAATGGTGAGCGGCCCAGACTGGTCTGAGTAGATCAGCCCGGCTTCCTGGCGCCAGGAGATCGGCCCGCCGGCCGGCTCGCCATTTGCAGTCAGCGGCAGCGGCCGCAGGCAATCGACGGGCAGTTCATAGGCGAAATTCAAGGTGCAATCGCCGCTGCCGGTATCGGCGCCGGCGACGCTGGCGCCAAGGATAGCGAACACCCAGGCGTGCTTGGTGAGTTCGGCTTCCCGCGTCAGGTCGAAATGCAGGTTGAGCAGGCGCGCCGCCTTGACGTCCTGATCGAGACTGTCGATCGGCGCCTCGTCGAGGACGGCGAGCGCCATGTTGGCGATGTCGAGCGGGGTGATGGCCATGGATCAGCGCCTCGTGGTGATGGGTGGGTGAAGTGCTTCTTTCTCCCCGTTCACGGGGAGAAATGCCCGGCAGGGCAATGAGGGGC
>UCIA01000025.1 GCA_900472295.1 Hyphomicrobiales bacterium
GCGCGCCGCTATCTCGACGGCGAAGAAGCGCCGACCGGCGGCGCCAACAGCGGTCCGCCGGAGACGCTTGAAACCCAATGACGATGCCCAGTCGCTCATTGCGGGTCGCGGCCGATGAAAGCGTGCGACGGGTGCGGCGTGGCAGGAGATCAGCTCAGAATGGCACCCAGCGCCTTTGCTCTGCTCTCTGCGCTGCCCTTTTGCCGGATGCCGTTAGCCCGTTTGAGCAAAGTGGAAATTTCCTTGGTAGTCAGGCCGATCGGTGGCGATGCCTTGACCTGTTCGCCTTGGCCAAGCAGCCCGTAGACGACCACCAGATTGCGCTTGTGATGCAGTTGCGCATCGGGTGCAGCGGCAATTTTCTGCGCCAGCGGCAACGCCGTCGCGGCGTTGCCTTCGAGGGCTGCCGCCAGCGCCATATTGGTCTCGACGTCGAGATCGCCCGGCGCCAGCTTGAGCGCCTGAGCGTAGCTCGCCAGCGCGTCTCCGGTGCGGCCGGCAAATGTCTGCGCCACCCCGAGCCGGTTGTAGGCGCTGCTTGTATTGACCAGCGGAGCAGCCTGGGCAAGAGCGCGCAAACCGGCTTCTATGTCGCCGGCCTCGATCATCGCCGAGCCCAGCCCAAGCATCGCCGTCCCGTCGCTCGGCGCCTTGGCGAGCGCAGCCTGATAGGCCTTGGCCGCCTCCGTGGGATAGCCCTCCCTCATGTAGGCGTCGCCTGCCTTGACGAAGGTACTCGCCTTGGCATCCGGCATCGACGCCGCGCGTTGGTAAAGCGCTATTGCGGTGTCGTTTTCTCCGCGCGCGCCAATATCGTCGGCAAGCTTGGTCAGGCGGTCGGATTGGGACGACGAAGCCTGTGTCTTGGCCGGCACGGAGCCGGTTGTCATCGATTGGCAGCCCTGCAGCACCAAAGCCAGGACAGCGGGCAAGAATACGACAGTTTTACGCATGTCCACTCCTCCGTATTCAAGCCCGACTCACCTTACACAGTGTAACGCCGCTCTGGAACCAGGACCCCGCAATAAGATCGAAACATGAGCCAGGAAGCGGAAGAAAAAACACTGCCGGCTTCCGACAAGAAGCTGCGCGACGCACGCCGCAAAGGACAGGTGTCGCACAGTCGGGACCTTGTCTCGGGATTTACCTTCCTTGCGGTGCTGGTTTATCTCTACGTCGCTTGGCCAGTGCTTTTGGATCATCTTCTGCAGCTGGTTCAGACCGTGACCACACAAGGCGACGCATTCATCGATATCAGCATGCGAGCCGTGCAGCACACCTTCTCGGTGCTGATGATCGCCACCCTGCCGCTGGTTGGGATCGTTGTCGTGCTTGCCATCGTGTTCGGCATGCTGTCGACGTTCGGGCCGGTCTTTTCCTTCGAACCGCTGAAGCCGCAATTCGACAACATAAACCCGGCAAAGGGTCTTCAGAAAATCCTGTCGCTGCGCAATGTCATCGAATTCGCCAAGAGCCTGATCAAGGTGGTTTTGCTGTCCAGCCTGTTCGCAGTTGTCCTGGCTTCGTCGCTGCAGCCATTGTTCGACGCGCCCGGCTGTGGCCAGACATGTCTTGGGCCCACCGTCATGGCCGTGCTGGTGCCGCTTTGCTCCGCCGCGGCACTCGCCTTCGTCGCCATCGGCGTAATCGATGTTCCTCTGCAACGCTGGCTGTTTCTTCGCGACATGCGCATGACGGCAAGCGAGTACAAGCGTGAAAACAAGGACCTCGAAGGCAATCCCCTGATCCGCCAGGAGCAGCGGCGGCAACGACGTCAGGCCGTGCTGAGGCCGATAAGGCTCGGTGTGAAAAATGCAGTGATCGTGTTCGTCTCGGCCGACCGTGCCGTGGCGTTGCGTTACATCAAGGGCGAGACGCCAGTGCCGGCGGTCGTCGCCAAGGGTCAGGGTTTCGCGGTCTCTGAACTGGTGGCTCAGGCGCGCGAGGCAGGCATCGTCGTGGCCGAAGATGCGGCGGTTGCGCAAGCGCTGTTCGAGGGGGCGCCGTTGGGGTCTTATATCAAGCAGGATATGTTTGCGCCTGTCGTTCGCCACCTCTCCCGCAACGGCCTCAGCTGAAGTCGGTGTCTTGATGCAAGTCAGAGCCGGGCAACTTTTAAGCGGCATGCCATAGAGCCCTTGCAGGAAGAACGGGAGGGGTTTCCCGTTCGCACAATTATGCTTCAATAGATTTTGAAGGCACCGATATCGGCGCGGCTGTCGACATCGGCGATCAGCATGTAGCCCGGCGCGTTGGTGATGAAGATTTCCGGGCGGGCGCGCTGCAGGGCATTCTGTGCGGTGAGGCCAGATGCTCAGAACACAGGAATTTCACCTTCCCGGACCCCAACCGCGTCGCCCCAGTCCGGGGCGTCGATGTTCGATGCCGATCACATCGGGCGCGCCGATGTGGA
Organism: Hyphomicrobiales bacterium; assembly: GCA_900472295.1. Taxonomy (GTDB): domain Bacteria; phylum Pseudomonadota; class Alphaproteobacteria; order Rhizobiales; family Rhizobiaceae; genus Mesorhizobium. Next base: position 2,414 of record UCIA01000025.1, read on the forward strand.
TTGGCGCGCCATGGGCCTGAGGATAGCGAACCGAAATCGCCCGCGCCTTGTCGATATCGACACGGCGGATCGGGCGCATGGAAACGGCTATGGTTCCGCCGAAGGGACCAACCCGCACTGTCCTGATGGAGCTGCGGTAGACCGGCACCTTCATCCCCATCCTGACATGGCGCAACTCCACGCCACTTTCGAGCAGCCTGTTCTCGAATGTGAAGGAACTTCCCAGTGCGAATGCGGAAAAATCGCCCCTCCACTCTTTGGTGATATTGGTTTTGCGGCTCACCAGTTCGCCAAACCGGCAGATATCGTATTGCGGCGCGTCGGTGCGCAGATCGATATCGCCGAGTCTCTGATACAGGGCGATCCGGTACTGCCTACCGCGACCAAGGGGCATGCCTTCGGGTTTCTGACGCAGAATTGCTGAAAGTCATGGGCGTATCGGTTCGGGATGACCACAATATTTGCCTGCAGTTTGCCCGCCGACAAACCGGGAGTGCGCTCTATGAATTTTCCAGACCTGATGGAAATGCGCAGCCTCGCCGCGCTCATCTTGCGGACGTCTTCGTCCTTCTTCCAGGTGAGCAGCCGGAGGACAGCGGCGCTCATGGCGACACCACGCGAAGCGCAATCTCGGCATTTGGACAAGCATGACGTCTCGTCGAAATGCTGCCACGGGACTGTTGAATTGGCCGCAAGCCGAACTGGGCGCAAGACGGCCGCAGACCGCAAACCGCGCACAGCCTGGTCGTGTCGTATCGTTTGAGGCATGCGACCGGCCGGCAGGATGCGTGGCAATGTCGGCGCCTCATCATCGAATTTACAGCGGCCGGCATCCTTCTCCCTCGTAGCGCAAGATGGGCATTATGATCCTGGTGGTCTGTGCGCGATACCGCACGATTTGATCTCGGTTCCGCAGAATGTTTAAGCGGACCAAGGCGTCCCGAAAGAATTGCTTTCGTTCTCATAGTGGGTGGCCCCAGAGGCAGCGCCCTGTCAGATCGTATTGCCGCTTGCCCGATCATGTTCAACGAAGCTTGTTGCGTGGCTTGCCGGCGCCAGACGCCGACGTCGCTAAGGGTTGCTGGCTTTCTCGACCCGGTAGCCGAATGTCGTGACGAAGCGTTTGCGGTCAGCCGGGCTGATTCCATCCGTGACGATCGTAAAGCTGGCGCCGGGAGGGGCGACGCGCACCAGTGCGCGACGGGCGAATTTCGAGGAATCGCCGTCCGCGAGCACATGCGCCGACCGCGCGATCGCGTGCTGCTTGACCGCAACTTTCTCGAGATCGAAATCCATCAGCGCGCCATCCTCGTCGAGAGCGTATTTTTGCCGTCGAAACGAAGGGCGGATCGATTCGCTGCGACGCCGCGGTGATCGCGGCGGGTGCATGGTCCGGCGAGTTAACCAAACAAATCGGCCTGCGAGTACCCTTGGAGAGTGAGCGAGGCTATCACCTGCAGTTTCATGGCGCTGAAAATCGCACGAAAGAGCCGATCATGATCACGACGGGGAAGTTCGTGGCCACCCCGATGACCGAAGGTGTGCGATGTGCCGGCATCGTTGAGTTCGGTGGACTGCACGCAGGTCCTTCACCTGCGGCTTTCAAGTTTCTGAAGACCCAGGTCCTGAATGCGTTTCCAAAACTCCAAGGCTGCTCTGCACATGAGTGGTTCGGTCATCGCCCCACAACCGCGGATTTCCTTCCTCTGATCGGGGAGGTACGATCCAGTTCGGTCTATTGCGCTTTCGGGCACCATCATTACGGATTAACCGCCGGACCAAAAACCGGACGAATTATTGCTGATCTGATTTCGGGACGCCCGGCCGATTCCCAACTTAGATATTTTGATCCCAATAGGTTCAGCTGAGTAATGCAGCGATCGTGAAAGAGCCGTCAGTGCGCTTCGGCATTGGCCCTGCCGACCTGAATATTGCAGCATCCCAAAGAGGACGAAACCGGTTGACCTCATGACTTATCCAGAAGAATGGTGCGCCGCCTGGAACGCACATGACCGAGAGCGACTTCTTCGACAGTTTGACGATGCCATCGTCTTCAAGTCGCCGGCCGCGCGCAAGATAGTGCCTGCCTCCAACGGCATCATCCGCCGGCAAGGCGGCGCTGCATCACTATTGGAGCGAGGGTATTCGCTTAATCCCCGACCTGCATTTCCAGCTAGTGGGCGTGTACGAAGGCATCTCTTGCATCACCATCAACTACGGAAATCAGGATGGCCGAAATGGAAACGAGGTGCTTGTATTTAACGATACCCTGATCGTTCAGGGCTTTGGCACTTATCTAGCGCCCTTTGCTCCCCGATGAGGGATCGGCTCCCATGCGATGGCTCCAAGGTACAGACCATGCTAGAAGACAGAGATCTCTCATGATGCGTTGCTCGCAAATCTCCCCGCTGTCGGCGACGGGCGGTCAGCCTGCGAAAGATCGACTTGCGGTGCTTTCAGACACATGGTGCGGTTAACGTTCCACTACGCCACAATCTTCACGTCCACCCATTTACGATCTTCATACAGACTGTATAAGATACTCTCTCAACATGTAGCCGGATGCATACTTGCTCTATTTAGTAGTCCTTATACTCCACACCACAGCGATGTCCGTTACGGTATTTCTATTTGCCGTAAGCGAGCTTTTGTTCTTATCCTCTAGGCGTATTGCTATGGCAATAGCCCTTGCAGCCAACCTCTTGGCAAATATGTCTTTTCGTGTTGGCGTTATTACTGGATTTGTTCTCGTTTATGTAGGCGGCTGGCCGCTTTTGACGCCATGGCTTGTCAGTTCATTCGCGCTCACCTCCGCACTTATACTAGTCGGACGCAGATGCATTCAACCTTGGAGGTCAGCCGTAGCAGAATCGCTTAAAACATCGACGTCGTGGGACGAGGTCAGGGCACGCGTACGAGATAGGCGCGCACTGATCGGCCGTTTGTATATGATTGTGCTACTTGTGATCATTGCCGTGCTGATGGCGGCAAAACCTGATTAGGTTTAGGCCCCAGATCTGAGATAGTCTCGCGACCCGTCGACTGTTTATAATCAGCACGTGAGCTTCGAATAGCTTGAAAACATCGTCTATGCTAAGTGCAAAACAACTCGCTTCAACGCCAAGGTTGCGGATATTATTATGCCGATCAAATTATGCACGTACGTGTTTCAGAGAATATATGTTTCAGCGAACCAATGACGAACGCGACCCTGCAAAAGCCGCACCAACTAAGCGCCGCCATGTTAGGAAAATATTGGATCTTGATGTGCGACGCGCTCCACAACTCGATATACGACCGCGCAGGGATTTTCGTCATCTCGGTCGCGGGGCTCGTCGACAATGGCGATCGGCAGGTTACGCCCTTAGCTACTGCAAACAATTAGACTCATCCAAGTGAAATTCTATGCGAGATATTCTTGACTGTCATGTAATGGCTTAGTCCCTCAATCCCTCCTTCGCGCCCATATCCACTTTCCTTAACTCCACCAAACGGCGTTTCCGCGACAGAGGCTTCTAGTGTATTTATGGATAGATTTCCTGCTTCGACTCTTTCGGAAAGTTGGTGAACATTACTTGCCGAATGGGTGAAGGCGTACGCCGCCAGTCCGAAAGGTAAGGAATTTGCTTTTGCTATCGCTTCTTCGAGAGAGACAACTGGATTTATCAGGGCGAGCGGACCAAAGGGCTCCTCCTTCATAGCCCGCGCGTCATCGGAGATTTCTGTCAGAACGGTAAGTGGAAAAAAGTAGCCAGGACCATGTGAGAAGTCACCGCCAGCTACAATCTTAGCGCCCTTGGCGCGCGCATCACAAACGAGGGCCTCCAGTGCCTGCTTGCGGCGAAGGTTCGCGACAGGACCCATTCGTGTTTTGGATGCCAAGCCGTTGCCCATGGTAATAGCCTCTGCGCGTTGGGCGAAGGCGTGAACAAACTGGGCGTAGACCGCTTCGTGCACAAAGAACCGTGTAGGCGAAGTGCAGACCTGCCCTGAGTTGCGTGCTTTTCGAATTACCGAGAGCTCGGCGGCCTCAATAGGGTCGACGTCTTCACATACAATAACGGGTGCATGGCCCCCAAGTTCCATCAGCGCAGGCTTCATATTGCGAGCAGCCAACTCAGTCAGATGCTTACCAACCGCTGTGGACCCTGTGAAGGCAACGAGCCGGATGGGCGACTTAGGAATCAGATGTCTTGAGATGTCAGACGGGACGCCGAATACCAAGTTGAGAACACCGGCGGGCAAGCCTGCATCATGCAGGGCTCTCACAATATGAACGGCTCCGGCGGGGGTCTCCTCGGCAGCTTTCAGAATTATGGAGCAACCTGCCGCTAGGGAGCCTGCAATTTTGCGCGACGGTTGGCTCGTGGGGAAGTTCCACGGCGAGAAGGCAGCCACAGGACCGATGGGTCGATGAAGGACTGTGTATCGGATGTCTGGCGCACTGGGGACGATGCGCCCATAGGTGCGCAGACCTTCTGCCGCATCCCACTCGAAGAACTCGCAAGCTCGTTGAACTTCCTGGCGGGCTTGTGCGATCGGTTTGCCGTTCTCCAAGGTAATGGAATACGCGATATCGTCAGCGCGTTCGCGCAATAACTTCACAGCCCTCAAAATTATCTCGGCCCGTTTGGCTGGGGCCGTCTTGCTCCAGACCTTGTGGCCATCTACCGCAGCCGTAAGCGCGTCATCCAGGTCGGCCGACGACGCCATCGGCAGCGTTCCGACGACGCTTTCGTCCGCAGGATTGAGAACGGGGATGGCTTCTTCACCACCCCTCCATGTCCCGTCGATGTACAGTTGCAAGTCAGGATAGGACGGCATGTATTACCTCGGTCGCCTAGAGACATAGTTATCCACAATCGTGCAGGGCTCCGCTTCAAACCCCTGCATCCCTCGAATTGCGGCACGGACCACTGGCGGGACTTCATGTATCGCGATAGCCGCTCCTGATAATCCGAGCACCAAGTGCTCGAAATTTATGCGCGGGATTGATATATCCCTCAATCATGCTTTATGCTATTAATTAATACGATAATCCTATAGAGGTAATATAATGCGGATAGCTCTGAGGCACTTAGAAGCTTTTCTGGCTGTGGCAGAGTACGGCAACTTCTCGACAGCATCGCGCAACTTGCACGTCGCGCAGCCCGTCTTGTCACAAGCTGTCAAGGACCTGGAAGCTGAATTAGGCCTGCGCCTTTTCGACCGTACCACAAGGCGCGTTGAATTGACTGCAGCGGGAGCGGAGTTCAAAGGCTCGGCCTCAAAGGTCATCGAGGATCTTGAGCATGCTGTGCAAAATGTTCGAGACTTGGCCGCACGTAAGAGGGGCCGAATAAGGATTGCGGCTCCCCCGCTCCTCTCTTCAGTAATTCTTCCCCACGCTATTGCAGCCTTTCACGATGATTTTCCGGGTGTTGCTATTGAGCTAATAGACACAGGCACAGGCGAGATCGTTCAGAGCATTCTTACGGGAAATGCTGACTGCGGCCTTGGCACTTTCTCGCCAAATGAGGAGGGCATAGAACGCACACTGCTCATGCGCGACGAACTGATGCTATTTTGCCCGATCGAACACCCCGTTGCCAAGATGCCAACCATCAGTTGGTCGGATCTTCAGCCTCTGTCACTGGTCGCGCTCAACGGCGCCAGCGGCATTCGTCAACTGATTGACGCGACAATGAGCGCTGAGGGCCTTTCAATGAAACCATCATTCGAAGTCTCGCTCATCACAACAGCTCTAGCGTTCGTTGAAGCGCGTCTCGGTGTATCTGTTTTGCCCGCCTACGCGCTCGCTGCAGCCAAACACTATGACGTGCGTGCTCGAGCCCTCAGCGATCCGGTAGTGTCTCGCGATGTAGTTCTTATCCACGCGAGCGGCAGATCCGTGTCTCCGGCGGCTGCGGCCTTCGCCGCCACTCTGCGTAGCTACACACAAAAGCTAAGGCCTACCCGTATAGATTAGACGTTCAACCGTCGATCGGAGTTGGCAATCACCGAGTGTATTCCATTCACGCTGGTAGGCCATCATTATTGCAGACGGCGCGAGCCCGAGTCGCATGCCCAGTCTGTGCAAGAATGGCGCCCTATCAGACCGCGAAGGGCGCCAGCATTGTTGACGTTTTAGGTTTCTACCGGGCTCCACGCCCGTCACTCTGGAAGGACCACCCGGCGAGAAATCCATAAGGGTGAGCGGGCTGCCTATACCTGATCAAGGAAAGACTTTCTTGGGATTCCGGCCAATCTCATAGGTCGAAGCATCATCGCTAGTGTATTCATAAATGGCGTGATGAAATTGGGCGCAATTGCCATGTTGATCGCAACTGATCCTGCCTGACAACCCGTCAAACTGTGAGGCATATACCGCATCACGCAACGCCTTTTTGCCGATGTAGGTGTTGCCATCGCTATCAGTCACCGCGACCTTTTCAATCGCATTCATTGCAGCGGTGGCGGCGTCGTAGGCATTCGCGTGAAAGCCCGAGATTGGCGCCTCACCGAACTCCTCTTTATAGCTTTCGACAAATTGCGGATAGCCCGTGCCGAGCGCTGCAGGCGAGAGGTCCTGGTAAGTAAACTGGAAGCCAATGATGGATGGCCCTGCCGCTTGTATCATGTCAGCTGTCATTAGGCCGTTTCCGCCCAGCAGGTCTATGTGCTCTAGGCCGGGCACGTCCTCAACCTGACGGATGATCTGCGAAGCGGCCGCCACAAAAATCGGCATGTACACGAGCTCAGGTTTTAGGGTAGCGATCTTGGTGAGCAGAGGCCGCATATCCACCTCAGTCGGTGCGACCGCTTCCTGGGACAATACCGCTCCCCCCAGTTCCCTAAATCGCGCCGAAACCAGTGTCTGCAGCCCGTCCGCATACGGGCTGCCGTCGTGAATTGTGACGATCGATCTTTTCCCGAGGGTATTGAAGATATACTCTGCGTCGGCTTTGCCTTGATCATTGTCATTGGGAATGGTGCGGACAAAACCGTTGTAGTCCGGTTTGCGGTCCGGCGCAGTCAAAGTGACGTTGGATGCCGACGTACCGATGTTGGTGAGACCCACCTTCGCGAGGATAGGCACTGCGGCGATGGCCGAACTGGAGCAATCCGGCCCCAAAACGATTACTGTCAGGGGGTTCGCTGCGAGCCTGCTTGCTGCGGTCTGCCCCCCTTCCGGCGTGCAAAGTGAATCTTGAGCTGCCAGAACGAGCTCATGATCTCCGATCTTTCCGCCTCTATCCTTGAAGGCAAGTTCTACCGCGCGGCTTGCATCGATTCCAAGAGCCGCATCAGGCCCGGACAGGACCCAATAGCCGCCGATCTGGATTGGCGCCTCTTTCTCAATCCTGATGACACCCAGTGGGTCAGTGGGTGGGATCTGAGATGCGGCGCTTGTGTCCGAACTGATTGTCAGAACCATCTGCAGGCCGAAGGCGGCCGACCACGCGGACTGTTTCATGATCGATGCATAACGCATTCAATATTCTCCTTCCTTTGGTAGTTAGCTACCGGGGTTGACTACAGTGAAAATGCTGACCTAGGGTAGGCCGAGCGTCCAATACCGGGCGCTAACCGAGATACGCCTCACGCACCCTAGGATCGTCCATTAGATGGACGCCGCTGCCTTCCAAGCTTATGGCGCCGTTTTCGATCACATAGGCGTTGGTCGCGATCTGCAGGGCCAGGCTGGCATTCTGCTCGACCAGTAAGATGGTCATACCCTCGCCGTTGATCTTCCTGATAGTTTCGAAGACGAAATCGACCATGATTGGGGAAAGCCCCATGCTCGGTTCATCGAGTAGCAACATTCGTGGCCTTGACATCAACGCCCGCGCCATTGCGACCATCTGCTGCTCTCCGCCAGAAAGGGTTCCCGATACCTGGCGGAAGCGTTCTCGCAGTCGCGGGAAGACCTCCAATAAATGCTCTCGGTCGTTGTCGATGCCCCTTCGATCGTTCCTGCGGAAGGCGCCCATGCGAAGGTTTTCATCCACCGTCAGCTTGGCGAATAGCCGTCTACCTTCGGGAACATGGGCCAGTCCGGATCGAGCAATAAGATGCGCCGGCCTTTCCCCGATCTCGGCTCCGGCAAATGTGATGCTGCCCATCTTCGGGCGAAGGATGCCACTGATGCACCGCAGCAAAGTGCTCTTACCGGCGCCGTTGGCGCCGATCAAAGTTACAATGGACCCGTGATCGACGCTGAGCGAAACGCCACGCAAAACTTCGATCTGGTCATAAGAAACATGCAAATTCGTGACCTGTAGTATTGGCTGCACGTTCACGCAGGGTGCTCCTGTCGTTGGGCCGCGTGGCCGAGATAAGCCTCGATGACCGCACTGTTGGATTTGACGTACGCAGGATCGCCTTCCGCAATCTTCACGCCATGGTCGAGGACCGTGACCTTGTCGGAGACCTCCATCACCAGACGCATCTGGTGCTCAATCAGAACGATTGTCAGGCCGAAGGCCTCGCGAACACGCCGGATGAAGATCATCATCTCCGTGATTTCCCGCGGGTTCATGCCGGCAGTCGGCTCATCGAGCATCAGCAACTTTGGCCTGGTGCACAGCGCACGTCCGATCTCTAGCCGCCTCTGGTCGCCATAGGACAAATGGCGTGCGAGCGTGTCGCCGCGCCCGGCCAAACCAACGAACTTAAGAATTTCACGTGCTTCCGCATGGGCTTTTTCTTCATCATGCCGGCACCGTGAAGAAGCGAGGACAGCTTCCCACCATCGTGACTTGAGATGGCGGTGCATCCCCACAAGAAGATTCTCGATCGCGGTGATTCCCGTGAACAGTCTGATGTTCTGGTATGTACGCGCGATTCCAGCAGCCGCCACCTTATCGGGCGTCAGGCCAATCAGCCTCTCACCTGCGAGCTGGATGTCGCCGGACGATATCCGGTGGCCCTGCATGACGCAGTTAAAGAGTGTTGTTTTACCCGCACCGTTGGGTCCTATGACGCTGTGGATCACGCCTTGGTGGACATCGATGCTCACCCTGTCGAGCGCAGTAAGTCCGCCGAAACGCATACTGAGGTCAACCGTTCGAAGCAGCACAGGCGCAGCACCCTGACGCTTGTTGAAATGTTCCGTAGCTATTGTTTGTGTGATCATAGGTTTCAACCCAGCCGGGGCGTACGCACTTCGCGTTTTCTCTGAGGCGACGGCCATAAACCCTCTGGCCGCCATTGCATAACCACGATCAACAACACCCCATAGAACAGAAAGCGGTACTCGTTGAATTCTCTCAGCACCTCGGGCAGGCCGATTAGCAGGAGCGCTCCGACGATCACACCGGGAAGGCTCCCCAAGCCGCCGACGATCAATAGTGCCAGCACGTTGATGGAAACCAACAAGCTGAAGCTGTGCGGATACACCGAGGTTAGCATGGCAGCAAAGATCGCCCCGGCGAGGCCCGCGAAAGCCGCGCCTAGCCCGTATGCTAGGAGCTTGCACTGAACTAGGTTGATCCCTAACGCTTGGGCGACGTCCTCGTCGTCACGGATGGCAGTCCACGCACGACCAAGCCGCGAACCTTCCAACCGCCACGCTATCAAGGCGGCCACTAGCACGAAGACCAGCGTCAAATAGAAAAGATGCATCGGATCCACTAGCTCAATCCCGCCGATCGTGGGCTTAGGAACCTGTAGTATCCCTTGGGCTCCACCGAGCACTGGCTTCGCAGCATCGGAGATAACCAGAACGCGCACGATCTCGCCGAGGCCCAAAGTTGCGACGGCGAGGTAATCTCCCCTCACGCCCAGAACCGGCAAGCCGAAAAGTATCCCAATCCCGGTTGCTGCCAGGACAGCCAGGGGCAACGCCATCCAAAATGTCAGTGACGGCAGGGACGTATAGTGGGCCAGCGCAAATTCGCTGTCGGCCGTGAGAAGCGCCATCGTATAAGCGCCCACGGCGAAAAATGCCACAAACCCTAGGTCGAGAAGCCCTGCCAGACCAACTTCGATGTTCAGCCCCATGCCCATCAGCACGAAAAGCGACACCAGCATCATTACTTGGCCGATATACGAGCCGGCTACCAATGGAAACACCACGAGGATGCAGAGCAAAAGCACTGCGCTCGCCAGCTGACTGCGGAGTCTGGGGATCGCTACGTCAATATCCGCAGGGCCGCGACGACGCCTCAGGTGGCGGCGCCCTAGATCAAGGGCCCAACATACGCAGAACGCCGTAGCGAAAGCAATCATCGCTCCCTGCAGCGTTAGGCCGCGCCACACGTAGAGAAATGTACGAAGGGAAGTAATCGGCCATCCAAAGCGAAGCGCAATCTGAATGAGCTCTTGGAACACGCCGGCGATTAGGACGGCGCTCAGACCCCATACAAGGCAACGACGAGGCGTCTGCGGCAAGCCTATCAACAGCGCACCACATATCGCCCCGAGCGCACCAGCCCCGAGAAAGAGGACGCTGCCACCCACAGCACCTCGGTCGTAGATCAAGCTACGAAGCAGGTCGGAAGACAGCGCAGTGAACATCCAGCGGAGGTTGACGTTGGCCATCAAGGCGATGAGCGCGACAAGGAAGAAACCCGAAGCTATCCCGGCAATCACAACATTGATGACACGCAAGCGTATGCTGGCCTTCGATCTCGTCCAGACATATGCGCCGCAGGCGCCAGCCAAGGAAAACAAAAACACGTGCCCCAAAGTCAAATGGTCAACTATCACTTCGCGCTGGCCGAACACTTTCAAGATACCCACAGCCGCAGCGTAGACCGCGACGATGCCGGCCACCGACCCGGCACGCAGGGCCAGCGTCATGTCCATTCGGGCAAGCGATCTTGCAGGATGTAACACTGGCAAGGTTGTGACGGCAGTTGTCATCCCCTCCTCCTTGCGAGACGTTCGCCGAAAATCCCGTAAGGACGGAAGATCAAAACAGCGATGAGTAGGCTGAACGCGACTAGATCCCGCATTTGGTGCGGTGCCGGTATTCCAAAACCGTCTAGGAGCAAAGCCGGTGCGACTGACTCACAAATGCCTAAGAATATGCCGCCGATCATCGCGCCGGGAACATTGCCTATGCCACCAAGCACCGCGGCGCCAAAAGCCTTTATGCCTGGCGTGAAGCCCATGAAGAAATGGACCTGCTTGAAGACGAGACCATAGAAGACGCCAGCTATCCCGCCGACCGCTCCGCCGAGCGCAAAGGTGAACGTCACCACGCGGTCGACATTGATACCCATCAGGGTAGCAACGTCGACGTCCTCGGACACCGCACGCATGGCAGTCCCCATCCTCGTCTTGTGAACAATAAGGTAGAGGCCAACCATCACGACGATCGCGCTCGATACCACAAGCACCTGCACAGCGGGCACGTCGAAACCAAAAATGGATACCGGCGGCATCAGCCAATCCGGGTCGGGATAAGAGCGCAGGCCGGTGCCGAAGAATCCGCGGAAAGACTGTTGTAGAAGGAAGGAGACGCCGATGGCACAGATCAGTGGTGCAAGGCGGGGGGCATGTCGGAAGGGTCGGTAGGCAAAGCGCTCAGTAAGGACGGCGATGCCCCCTGAAACTAGCAGCGCGATCGCAAGCATGGCGGCAAAACCCAGTATCGGATAGCGGTTGAGAGCGCCGGTAGAATCCAGCGAAGCGGCAACGAAGAATCCCGCAAACGAGCCGGCCATCACGATTTCGCCGTGCGCGAAATTGATGAGCCTAAGCACTCCGTAAACCATCGTGTATCCGAGTGCGATGAGTGCGTAGACGCTACCGATCGTGATCCCGAATGCCACCAAATCAAACCATTGGTCGATGGAATATCGATCTTTCAAAACCGACGAAACGGCACTCGCCAAGAGAGTGACGACTATCGTGATGCGCAGCATCCAGGAAATCACGGTAGTGAAACTGACCCGCCCACGGACTCGCCGTTGGGGTCGTTCAGGAAGAGCGTTCGTCGCAGTCATCAATGTTCCCCTTCGGCGAGTTGGTGGTCTTCTCAAATGTCGCTGCTTCGCGGGCGCCAACCACTACGGCTCCTGTTATCCGCCTTGCCCTCTGCTGTTAGCCGCCTGCCTTCGAACTGAGATGCCCCAGGATTCACAGCTAGACAACCAAAGTCATCGTCTCCGATTCCAGTAGCCTCACCAGGCTTAGAGCTGTCATGTCTGAGGTTTTCGGATTAGCCTGCATCGGCTCATTCGCGATCCGGAAGCTTAATTCCCCGAATGCACCGCACGCGGCGACCTCGTGTATATTTTGCGTAACGTCCGGATCTGCGATTAGACGCACGAACGTATTGTCCAGCCCCGTACCCGCCAATGACGACAAAACGACCGCGTTCGCATTCGCTGGATAGAACCTTGCCGCGTCACGCGCGCACCCTTCAAAGAGCGTGGCTGCCTCAGATAGCGCCGTCAGATTAATCTCCGTCTCCGCTGGAGTGTTTCTCCAAGCGGCGGGTGGCTTGCGAATAGTGTGCGTTACACTCTTGAGCGGCAGTAGGGACGCAGCCGACAACGCATGTAGACCACCAAGCGCTCCATGCGGCACGACGAGTTGGGAGCCTGATGCGCCCGCCCTTTCTTTAAGCGCCATTCTTAAATCGTCATCTGCGAGGGCGCTCACCGAGCAGACAATGAACTTACGCGCACATGCCAGTGCCGCATCACCCCAGAAGCCCACCGCTTGTGGGCTCGCTGCCTCCAGCACGATGTCCGGGCGCACCTCTGCCAATTCTCCAGGATCAGCGAGTAAGCGCACTTGTGAGGTCCACCATGGCTTAGTCGCGTTGTCTGGTCGTTCTGCGACGGCGACCAATTCGATCGAGAGAGACAGCCGATCTGCAACGAAACCCGCAACGCGCCGGCCGATTGCGCCGCCACCGATCAGGCATAGTCGAGATTTAGGGCGTACTGCATTTGCGAACTGGTTTGAGAGCATTGTCATGAGTGATGGCAGCCTCTCAGAGCGAAACCCATCCCGCCGGCGGGACCTTGCCGGGGTGGATGGTCTTGCACTTACTGCAGGTACGTGCTGCCCCGTCTGCATAAAACGCCTCGTAGATCGGCGGTAGATCGTGAACTATGCTATTTAGCTTAACCTCGACCCGCTTAACCAGGGCATTGCACTCGAAGCAGTACCATTCGAAGGCGTCGAGTTGATCGGTCTGCCTCTTCGGCTCTACGACCAGACCGATCGAGCCCGCTTGCGGCCTTTGCGGCGAATGCCGGACATGTGGCGGCAGCAGGAAGATCTCGCCCTCGCGGATCGGTATGTCATAGAACTCGCCATTGTCGACTACCTTCAGCAACATATCGCCCTTCATCTGATAGAAGAACTCCTCCACCGCGTCGTCGTGATAGTCGGTCCTCTGATTCGGTCCGCCCACGACCGTGACCATCAAGTCGGCGTCTTCCCAGATCTGTTGATTGCCGACCGGCGGCTTGAGCAGATGCTGGTGCTCGTCGATCCATTTAGAGAAACTGAAAGCGGTGAGACGCCCCGTCTTGACCATCGTTCAAAGTCCTCTTTTTCTCTGGTTACTTGACACCAGGCCGCTAGCTTCAAACGCTAACTGGGTGCGCTTGCGCTCCTCCAGCGTCAGCTCTAGTAGGGGAGTGCGGACCGCACCGCCGGCCTGACCAAGCAGCTCCTGCCAGAACTTCTGATGCGAATGCGGTTTTTCGGGCGGACGTGTCGTACGCAAGGCTTCACGCACTGGCTCGAGGCTATCCCGCAATGCCCTAGCCTCGGTTTCCTTCCCCTCAAAAGCAAGATCAGTATAGCGACGCATTCTTCGATCAGCGCCACTCTGAATCAGATAGGGCGGAGATGAGCAGAGGTAGAGCTGCCAGCGGAGTTCGAGGATATTGTCCAGCCACTCCTTCTCTGACGCAGTACTGACCAGGATACGGTCACCGGCCAGGCGAGTTAGTTCAGCGTACATGGGACGGGGAACGCTGTATTTGATCGCCACGACATTTTCAATGTCGGCCAGTCGCGAGCAAAGCTCAGGCGACATCAGATATCCGCTGTCAGGATGACTCCAAAGCGCGATGCCGATATCGAGCTTGTCGGCGATCGTTCTATAGTAATTAAAGAGCGTCTCGTCGCGCGCTTCAAGAAAATGCAGGACAGGAGCGTGAACGATGATGTAATCGGCGCCGGCGCGTTGCGCATGTCTCGCCAAGTCGATCACGACATCCATGTTCTGGTCCGAACAAGACATAATAGTCTGCGCCCGGCCGGCACATGCGTCGACCGCAATCTCTAGGATGCGCTTCCTCTCCTCAACGGACATCGAGAAGAACTCGCCCTGTTTTCCAGCTACGAAGAAACCATCGAGGCTCAGATCGGCGATCCAATGTTCGTAGTTCCGGCGCATTCCATCTTCGTCAATCGCAAGATTCGGTCCGAAGGGCGTCAATGCGGCCGCCCAGATGCCACGCATCGTTGCGCGCGAATGGCTTTTGGCGTCCTTCCTGCTGTAGTTCATTTGTGCCCGTAGCCTCTGCGCGTTGTCTGGAGCATAGGAGTTGAAATCGACCTATAAAACAATCCGATATACTCCTATTAAGTAATAGTAATATCTGATAAATAGTGGTGACGACCTTTCCATGGCAGGAGGTGTGCAACCTGCTGCTGCTTTGGCTAGCCTCGACGGAAGCCGGATCTGATGGCTGGGTATTGTCAGTCGCCTGAGCAAGGCGGGGTGCCTCTTTCATGCGAGCGAGACTCTGTTGCGCGGCCTCTTTAGCGCGCTTGGGCTTCACCTATAGGGAAATCCAATCAATGTATCTCAAAATACCGGCTGGACTGTAACCAGCCATGCCGCTTCGTTCAACCTCCGGTCGAATCCGACCTATATTCAAATGCACGTTCACCAAAGGGCCCGGGCTTGGCTGTGGACACTTTCGTACGCTTACCTTCGTACGCTTAGGATCACGGCGTCACTTAAGGAGAGAATAAAGTTCATGGAGCAGCGCTCAATTAACGCCCCTGATGCTCCCGCCCCTGTCGGCCCCTATTCGCAGGCAGTGGAAATTTCGGGATTTGTTCGGATTGTTCATATCAGTGGGCAGATTCCTGCCGCCCCTGATGGCTCCATTCCAAAGCATTTTGACGATCAATGTCGATTGGCGTGGGCCAATGTTGAAGCCCAACTTCGAGCTGCGGGAATGTCCCTCGACAACGTAGTAAAGGTCACGACTTTCCTTTCGCACCGACGATACGCCGCATCAAATCGCTCCATTCGTCAAGAGGTACTTCGAAATCGTCGCCCCGCAGTAACAGCGGTGATTACAAGCCCGGTTGACGAGTCTTGGCTGCTAGAACTTGAAGCAGTTGCAGCGGCTTAGCGAACGCACCTGCGATCCTCACAAATCGAGAAAAAACGGCTGAACAAATGTCAAATCTTGCGCATTCGAAGTGTTTCGTCGCCCATCGCAACGGTAGACCAGCATCCGCCGAGGAGTTAGCTCCACTTGCATTTGCCGGATTTGCTCATTTTACGGCGATGCAAGTCCGCGCGGGCCGAGTTCGCGGTATCGACCTTCACTTGGAGCGTTTGCAAAATGCGTCTGTAACAATGTTTGGACGTTCATTGCCGGATGATCGAATCCGTTCCTATATTCGTGCGGCGCTTGAAGCGAGTCCCCCACACGATCTCTCACTTAGGATAACAGTTTCACTGCCTAATGGAGAGCGCACACTGGCGACTGAGATTGACCCAGAAGTTTTGATACGAACCGGACCAGCAGCTTCCGGCCTAAAGACTCCCCTGAGCGTTATTGCGGTTGAACATGAACGATTGATAGCCGCAGTGAAGCACGTTGGCGAAGTCGCTAAAACATCCTTTCTCCGACAGGCGGTCGAGTCAGGATTTGATGACGCTGTTTTTTTTGATCGGCTGGGACGAATCAGCGAAGCTTCAATTTGGAACGTCGTCTTCTGGGATGGTGACGCCGTCGTGTGGCCCGAGGCAGAAATGCTTGTTGGGACAACTATGGGTATCGTCCGTCGACAACTGGAAAATCTTGGTATCCCCCAGCGCGTCCAGCCAATTACGCGCACCCAGCTGCCGGAGTTTCTTGGTATGGCGTTGATGAATTCTTGGACACCAGGACTAGAGGTCCGCCAGATCGACTCCGTCACATTCCCCGAAGCTTCGCATTTCGTACACCAGCTTCATCGAGCTTACGAAAGCGAACCCCTTACGCCGCCGTAAGCAGGCGTCTATCGCCTGATCGGCCAGCCCTGTTCTGTACGCCCGCGCTTCAGCCAAAGCCGTCATGCACGGCATCTGGCAGGGTCGACGATTCGCGCACCGGTTCTGGCTACCCCTAAGCGGTGCCCGATGCCGCGGCCCTCTACGTCATCACGCTGTCGATGGACGGTTTGCTGGAGCTTAGTCTTCACGCCGCCCGCAGGCTCTGGCGATCCCTGACACGTAGTTCACCGGGACCGCCCACTGGCGTTCTGCTTGGCCAGCTCAGGCAATGGCATATCCTGTCCTTGCGGGTGCTGGACGCCCGGCTGCGCGGCGAGAGCTATCGCACCATCGCGGAAGTGCTGCTCGGCTTTCGCGGGACGAAAGAGGATTTCGAGGACGACGGGCGCAGGAACAAGGCCGGCGTCTTGTCGCTCACGGGATCATGATGATGCGGGCGGCTATCGCCTGTTGCCGCATTACCTGGTTAGGATGGGCAGGTCCTAACAGGCTTGCATGTCGACGCGCGAACGCCCCCCGTCGCGATCTTGTCGCGAGAAATCCACCGCTCGCGACAATGATGTGCGACCCGAGCTGGGTAGGACAATCCGACCTTGGGAAGTGTTGCCGAGATTAGGGTTTCGCCACTGGAAGCCGCAATGCAGGCGCGTCGCGGACTCTATGCTTGGAAATGATTGCCGTGCCAAATTGTGTGTGCTTGTTTTCTGTGGTTACGTTACCATTGCCGAAACCGAGGGGTGCCCCGCCAAGGGGCTGAGATACTGCTGGCAAACGCAGCGCAGTGACCCTTTGAACCTGATCCGGATCATGCCGGCGAAGGGACGGGTCTGAACGCCTATCCTTTGCCGGCCTCATGAGCGAGGCCGCAATGACACTCACGAAGCGCAATCCCCAAGCGGATTCCCGTGTTCATCGCCCGATAGCCGCAACGATCGCCATCGTTATAGGGGCGGGGTCCGTCCTGCCCGTGCGGCCAGCCAATCCGCCCGACGTCGAGCGCTGGGGCTTTCCTAGCGGCAAGATTGAGATCGGTGAGACGACCCAGGACGCGGTAGTGCGCGAGCGTCTGGAGGAGACGGGAGTCTGCACCGAAGCACGGCAGACCTTCACCGCCGTGCATTCCTTCGACCACGACGGAGCGGACCGCCTTCGGCAGCATTTCGTTCTGATCGCGGTGCTTTGCCGGTGGGTTTCGGGCGAGCCTGTTACTGGCGACGACGCACTTAAGGCGCGATGGTTTCACCTTGAGGAGTTGTACGACGAAAGCCTAGCCCTCAGCCTTGATGTTGCGGTGGTCGCCCGGCAAGCAGCGCGACTTGGGGAGGGCTGAGACAAGATGCGCTCCGCGCCCAGATTCTCGACCATCACGCTCTTATGCGCACTGTCGGTGGTCCCGCTTAACGTGTTCGTGCCGTCGATGGCGAATATCACGCAGGATTTTCATGCATCCTACGCTGTCGTGAGCTTGTCGCTCGCAGGCTACGCGATCGTTGCCGTCGCGGTGGAGATGATTATGGGGCCGCTGTCGGATCGGTTCGGGCGGCGGCCGATCATTCTGGCGAACCTAGCCGTGTTCACAGTCGGCTCAATTAGCTGCGCGCTCGCGTCCGACATTTGGACATTCCTTGTGGCTCGTATGCTTCAGGCCGCCATAATGTCCTGTTACCCGTTGGCGATGGCGGTTATCAGGGATACAGTCGGCAAGGAGCGGACGGCCAGCCGGATCGGCTACACCGCGATGATCTGGGCGATTGCCCCGATGCTCGCTCCGGCATTCGGCGGCACGGTGGATCAGACTCTTGGCTGGCGGGCGATCTTCTGGTGCCTTTCTCTTGCCGGAGCTGCGATGTTCACCCTTTGCTGGTCCGACTTGGGCGAAACCAACAAAGCGCGCGCTGGCAGCATTGCACAACAGTTCAGGGCCTATCCCGCATTGTTTCGCGTGCCGAGATTCTGGGCCTATGGATTGTGCATGTCGTTTTCTGTCGGCGCATACTACGCTTTCCTCGCCGGTGCATCGCTCGCCGCAACATCGGCGTTCGACTTGGAGCCGGGAGTGCTTGGCTTCTTCATGGGCGTCACGACGCTCGGCTACATTTGCGGAAGCTTCTTATCCGGGCGATACGCAGGGCGCGTGCCGCTGACCATCATGATGATCGTGGGACGCATTGTTGCGTGCGCCTGCCCAATAATTGGCTTGGCTCTGTTTCTGGCGGAATTCAGGAACGCGATTACGCTGTTCGGCCCCTGTATCCTGATCGGCGTCGGTAACGGCCTGACTATGCCGAGCGCCAGTGCCGGAATGCTCTCGGTGCGGCCTGACTTGTCCGGAAGCACCGCCGGGCTGGCCGGAGCCATGACGATCGGGGGCGGCGCTCTCCTTTCGTTCATCACCGGCGTTGTGCTGACGCAAAGCTATGCGACCTATGAGCTTCTGACGATCATACTCTTGTCGTCGCTGATTTCGCTGTTGGCGGCGTATTATGTGCGCGTCCTGGACATCTGCGAGGAGCGGAAGGGCTGCGCGAAGAAGGTTGCCGCGCCATGATCGCCAATGGCACAGAACCTACGGGCGGCGAGGACATTGACGCTGACATAAAAACATTTTCGGCCATGCGGGCCTATGCCAGGGCGGCCATCACGGCAAATCCTGGTGCTCTCCTTCAACAGGAGCGCCGCCGAGGAACTCAAGGGGCGGTTTACCCGTCACCTCGGTGTCGAATCGGAAGACCTCAAATGCCGGGTGACGACCTTTCATGCGCTGGGGCGCGGGATCATTGAAGAGACCGAAGGCCGACCGCCCCAACTTGCCGACTGGATCGAGCACCCGGCTGATGAGGCGAAAGTGATTGAGGGGAGACCTATTGGGCTCCGATCCGGAATTCGGCAGGCTCTGGATCGACCTTCTGGTTTTGCATCCCAAGACCGATATCCCCGCTGAGGTCTTCCATACAAAGGCCCATCGCGAACGCTATCTGTCGGTGCGTCAGCGAAATGGCAATGCGACGATTACCTCTTTCCGGCAATGAAATGCTGAGGAAGCCTAGTTTGCATAGAATACTTCCGTGAAGTTTTCTTGACATTGTACGAAGACGCTCCCCTCTTTTAGATGCGGCAACTTGGAGCCTAGGTATCTGCGGCTAATGCCAGAGCCCGCAAACCTGCGGCGATATGCTGGTCTTGCTAGCCACCCCAGACGACCCCGTGGTCTTTATCCCCCGTGAACGTCTGTCAGGCGCGTGAGGCAGGCA
>UCIA01000027.1 GCA_900472295.1 Hyphomicrobiales bacterium
GGCAGGGCAGAGGGGGGCGCGACGGATCGCTGCGCTGAAACTACCTCCTCACAGCCGCCTCATAAACATCAGCCTTGAACCCCACCAAAATCTCATCGCCGATCTCAAGCACCGGCCGCTTGATCATGGTCGGGTTGGCCAGCATCAGCTTCCTGGCCTTCTTCTCGTCGAGCCCTTGCTTGTCCTTGTCCTGCAGTTCGCGAAACGTCGTGCTGCCCTTGTTGAGCAGCTTTTCCCAGCCGACCTTGCCGATCCAGCCATCCAGCTTGTCGGCTTCTATCCCCTCGGCCCGGTAGTCGTGGAACCGATAGGGCACATCGTGGCCCTCCAGCCAGGTGCGCGCCTTGCGGATCGTGTCGCAGGTGGTGATGCCGTACATGGTGATGGTCAAAACGCGCTTCCCTTGGGCTGACAGTCGAATCCGCCAGACAACCTAAAACCGCCCTTCCCGCATTGCCAGCCGGGTTGCCGGGTCGTGCAGCGAAATGAGCCGGAAGCCGGCGATATTCCGGCCTCAGTAGTAGAAACGCTCTTCGGTGATCTTGCCGTCCTTGACCGTGTACAGGCCAACCTCTTCCATGGTGACACGCTCGCCGGTGGCCTTGGGCGTAATGTCGAACTTGAAGCGCACTGCGAACTGGTCGCCATTGACATAGGGGCCCTCGACAGAGCCGCCATGGACTTCGTTGTTCGCTTGCCACCATTCGCCCTTTTGCCTGAGAGCTTCCTTGCCGCGGGCTATGGCCATCGGCCCTTCCATGGCTTCAAGGCTGACGACGTCATCGGCATTGTACTTCTCGCCAGCACCGGCATGATCACCCTGCTGGAGCATCTCGGTGAAATCCTTGGCAATATCGGCAATGGTCATCTGTGTTCCTCCTGTTCAGACTGGTTTGAAGTAGGGGAGCGCTTGCGGGCCCGCCACCGCTGGACCGCACGACAACTGACAAGGTGTGTCAGGACGATGGATATAGCGTGGCTGTGACGACGATTTTTGCGCGGCTTTCACAGCGACCTCGGTTGCGGACACAGGCCAATTCCGCAATGCTGGGTACATGTGCAACCTCTACAATATCACGACGACGCAAGAGGCGGTTCGCCAATGGACTCGCACACTGCGCGATATCAGCGGCAACCTCGAGCCTTCGCTTGATGTCTATCCCAATCAGCCGGGCTTGGTCGTTCGCAACACGGCGGACGGGGAGCGTGAGCTGGCGAAACTGCTTTGGGGTTTGCCAACGCCGCTCGAGCGCGTGAAAGGCAAGGCAGACTACGGAACCACCAACGTGCGCAATCCGCAATATTCGCACTGGCAACAGTTTGTCGGGGTCGAGCATAGATGCGTCGTCCCGGTGACCAGCTTTGCCGAGCCCAGCCCTACCGCGAATGATAAAGACCCGGAAACAGGCATCCAGCGTAATTACTGGTTTGCGCGTGACGAAAGCCGGCCGCTGTTTTTCTTTGCTGGTTTCTGGACGCCTTGGCAGGGTGTTCGAAAGGTCAAGGATGGTTCCGGCGATTTCGAGTTATACGGCTTCATGACAGCCAAGCCTAACGCTCTCATAGCGCCAATCCATGAGAAGGCTATGCCCGTAATTCTGACCGAGCCGGAAGAAACTGAGGCTTGGCTGACAGCGCCATGGTCGGAAGCTCGCCATTTGCAGCGGACGGCGCCGGACGATGCACTGGTTATCGTTAAGAAGCCAGCCACACAGGTCAAGTTCCCACCGCAGGCGCCAGCCCAGGAATCTCTGTTCTAGGCCGGATCGGCTCTCCTCAATCGTCGTCTCGCCAGATCACCCGGCGAACCATCCGGATTTCGACAAGACGTCTGACTCGGATTTTCAAGCGTTCGGCCGCGCTCGGCAGCAGTATGCTGGCATCAACCTCGCGAAGCTTGCAGCGCTCGCAGCGCATGTGCCGTTCGATGTCCCAAAAGGGAATATCACCGACAAGCTTTGCGAGATCGCCCGGCAGATAGTGACGAGTTATATTGCAGTGCCGGCATCGGACGCGAATGAGCTGCCCGACCTCGTGCGCCAAGCAGAGGGTTTGTACATTCCGGCGCGGTCGAGTGCTTAGTTCGGGCATCAGACAAGGTAGGAATATGTTCCTGCCTGAGTCAATTCCTACTTAATTCCAAGCTCGCTATCGGCACGCGCCGCTTGGGTGCGACCTTCCTCTCCAATGGAAACATGAAATCGACTTAACTTTTTTCCTACTCCTGAAGCCGTCAAGCTCTGTCAGTCGATCCTGAACGGCGCACCCGTCACCGTTCGAACGCGTCCAGCGTCCGATACCAGGCAATGGTCGCGGCAACGCCGATCTGGCGAAAGGCATGGAACGGGATCGGCCGGATCGGCGACAGCGGGAACGGCAATTGATTGGCGTCGCCGTTTGCGAGGTAGCCCGCCATGCGCTTTCCCAGCGCGCTCATCAGGCCGACACCTCTGCCCTGGCACCCGACCACGGCGAGCAGACCTTTTTCGGGCTCGTGGATGTGCGGCAGGTGATCCGGCGTCATCGCCACGCGGCCGAACCAGTGCTTCTCGATCGGGACATCGGAGAGCGCGGGATAGAGCCGCACCAGCGCGCGCTGCAGATGCGCCCAGTCGGCTTCGCTTCGCGGCAGCGCCATGCGGCCGCGTCCACCAAGCACCAGCCGGCCGTCAGCGGTTTTGCGGTAGTAGACGAGGATGCGGCGCGAGTCGGACACCGCCTGCCCTTCCGGCAGGATGGTCGCCGCCAGGTTGGATGACAGCGGCGCCGTGGCCACCTGGAAGGAATGCAGCGGCACGATGGTCTCAGCGAGGCCCGGCAGCAGTCCATCGGTATAGGCGTTGGTCGCGAGCACAACCGCCTTGGCCCTGATTTCGGCGCCGTTTTCGGTTGAAACGCGCCAAAGGCCGGCCTCTTTGCCGAGTTTCACCGCCTTCTGCCGCTCGGCGATGCTGGCGCCGGCGGCGGCTGCGATGCGCGCCAGTTCGGCCGTATAGGCAAGCGGATCGATGATGCCGGCGCGGCGGTCGAGCCAGCCGCCAAGATAGCCTTGCGCCCCGGTCGCAGCAGTGATCTCGCTTTGGCTCAGAAGCCGAACGTCGGCGCCCCGCGCCCGCCATTGACGATCGCGGTTGCCGGCTGCCTTTAGGGCGGTCTCGGTATGCGCGGCCTGGATCCAGCCATTGCGCGTGAACGGCACCGCCAGTTCTTCGTCGCGGATGAGATCGAACACCGTATCGGCAGTCGAGGCGGCGAAATCGACCAGCGCCTGGCCGCGCTCGGGCCCGAAGTGCTCGAGCAGCCATTCCGGATCATATTTCAGGCCGGGGATTACCTGGCCACCATTGAGCCCTGACGCGCCCTGGCCGATCTCGCCGCCATCCAGAACCTGGACGCCGAGACCGAGACGCGCCGTATGCAAGGCGGTCGACAGGCCCATGAAGCCGCCACCGACGATGACGACATCGACCGGCGCCTGGACGAGCGACTGGAATGCGGATGCGGTCTGCGGCTTTTGCCAGATCGGAACGGAAAACGGCGTGGGCAAAGGCTTCACCTGAGCTATGGCGTAGAATGGAAATGCTAGTGGCAGTTTCATCTTTTGAAAGTGCAAGCTTCATGTCACCACCCGATAATTGGCTAAGCCACGGGATAGACCTTTGGCGTGAATCCGGTGAAAGTGCCGCGCCGCTCCGGCCAGTTTCCCATTCAAGACCATTCGAAGGACCGTAAGCCATGACGAACCCAACGCAGCTTCCCGCCGACGGGCTCTTCATCGGCCGCGCCAGGACGAGCTATGTCTCGCATCCGCTGGTGGTGACGGTGCGCGACGGCACTGTCTTCGACATCACATCGAGCGCTGCGCCAACCGTGCGCGATATCTGCGAGATGGCCGATCCGGCTGGCTATGTCAGCTCGGCCAAGGGCAAACCGATCGGCTCGCTCGACGCTATCGCCACCAACAGTTTTCAGGCCACGCGCGATCCGGCAAAGCCCTATCTGGTCTCGCCCGTTGACCTGCAGGCGGTGAAGGCGTCGGGCGTGACCTTCGTCGTCAGCCTGCTCGAACGCGTCATCGAGGAGCAGGCGCGCGGCTCGGCGGAAAAGGCCGACGCCATCCGCGCCGACATTGCCGGGCTGATCGGCCATGATCTGTCGAAGCTGAAGCCCGGTTCGCCCGAAGCGATGGAGATCAAGGCGAAGCTGATCCAGCGCGGCGCCTGGTCGCAATATCTGGAAGTCGGCATCGGGCCCGACGCCGAGATCTTCACCAAGTGCCAGCCGATGGCGTCGGTCGGCTTTGGCGCCGATGTCGGCCTGCATCCGGTGTCGACCTGGAACAACCCCGAGCCGGAGATCGCCATGATCGCCGCCAGCAGCGGCAGGATCGTCGGCGCCACCATCGGCAACGACGTCAATCTCAGGGATGTCGAAGGACGCTCGGCGCTGCTGCTCGGCAAGGCCAAGGACAACAATGCATCGGCTTCGCTCGGGCCTTTCATCCGGCTGTTCGACGCAAGCTTCTCCATCGACGACGTCAAGCAGGCCATCGTGCGGCTGAAGGTCGAGGGCAAGGATGGATTTTCGCTGGAAGGCGCGAGCTCGATGGCTGAGATCAGCCGCTCACCCGAAGAGCTGGTGGCGGCCGCCATGGGGCCGCATCACCAATATCCGGATGGGCTGGCGCTTTATCTCGGCACCATGTTCGTGCCGTCGAAGGATCGCGGTGAAAAGGGCAAGGGCTTCACCCACAAGGTCGGCGACATCGTCACCATCTCGTCGGAAAAATTCGGCGCGCTGGTCAATCGCGTGCTTCTGTCGCCCGACTGCCCGCACTGGACCTATGGCGCCAGCCACCTGATGCGCGACCTCGCCAAGGCCGATCTGATCTGATTTCGCCACAGCATGGACGAAAAGACTGCCGGCAGACGTTTCCGTCCGGTCACTGTAAGCCGTTTGTTAGCGGAATCTGAGTGACTGTATTGGAAATTCGCTCCAAGATCGGGGCGCGGTCTGTGGGGGCCGAATCGCATGCTCGGTTCGCCGATGATTTCGGTGCGCAATCTCGCCAAACGTTTTGGCGGGATCGTTGCGCTCAAGGATATGAACCTGTCGATCGGACAGGGGACGATCCACGCCGTCGTCGGCGAAAGCGGCGCAGGCAAATCGACGCTGGTCAAGGTGCTTGCCGGCGTGGTGCAGCCGGACACCGGCGTCGTCCGGGTCGGCGACCAGACCGTTGCCATCGACAGTCCCGTCATTGCCGGAAAGCACGGCTTCGGCGTCGTCCATCAGGATGTGAGCCTGTTTGCCGACCGCTCTGTGCTGGCCAATCTGTTCGTCAACCGTGAACCGCTGCGCAACGGCATGGTCTCCAGGGGCGAAATGGAAGCGCGCAGCCGCGCTTTGCTGCGGCAGATCGAACTCAACGTCGATGTCCGCGCTCCGGTGAGCCAACTCGACATGGGCGAACGGCAGCTCGTCGGGCTCGCCCGCGAACTCCTGCAAACGCCGCGGCTGCTGATCCTCGACGAACCCAATTCGGGGCTCGACCGGCACGAGACGGAGCATCTGTTCACGGTCCTGCGCGGGCTTAGGGACAAGGGCATGAGTGTGCTCTATGTCTCGCACCGGCTGGAAGACGTGTTTGCCATTGCCGACCAGGTCACCGTGATGCGCAACGGCCGCGACGCGCTGACAAAAGAGCGATCGGGGCTGAGCGAAGCCGACGTCATCGACGCCATGATCGGCCAGCAGCGCGACACACTGTTCCCGCCTGCCTTGCCGGCAAATGCCAGCACGATCAGGCCACAGATCAGCGTGCAGGGTCTTGGCGGCGGCCGGATTTCCGGCGTCAGCTTTTCCGCCCGCTCCGGCGAGGTTCTCGGCTTTACCGGACTTGAGGGATCGGGTGTGGCCGAAGTGTTCGAAATGCTGTTTGGCCTGCGCAAGGCGCAAAGTGGCACGGTGCGGTTTCCCGACGGGCATGGCTTGCCGAAAAGCCCGACCGAAGCGGCGCGGCGCGGCATCGGCCTGGTGCCGGCCAACCGGCTGTGCAACGGGCTGATGCAAGACAGGTCGCTGGCCTTCAACATCTCAAACATCGTCGCCGGCGCCCGCAACTGGGGCTCACGCCTCTACTCGCCCAAGGTCGCTGCTGCCGGCGCCGCAAGGCAGATCGACGCGCTGCGCATCAAGGGCCGGCCGGACGCACCGGTGAGTTCGCTTCCTGCCGGCGAGCAGCAGAAAATAGTCATCGCCAAATGGCTGGAGACGGCGCCGCAAGTGCTGCTGCTCGACAATCCGGCCGCCGGCATCGAGGCGGCTGCCAAGCGCAGGATCTATGCGCTGATCCGGCAGATGGCGGCGAATGGCTGCATCGTTTTGTTGCGTTCGACCGAGCCGTCCGAACTGACCAATCTCAGCAACCGCGTCCTTGTCTTTCATCGCGGCCGGCTCGCCGGCGAGGTGTTCGGCGCCGAGATGAAGAGAAGGACGGTTCTGCACCTGACCACCACCGGCAAGATGCCCGAGGTGGAGCAGCCGAAGAAGAAACTCGTGGGAACCATGGCATGACACGATTTGATCCGACGCTGCAACTTGCCGGATCGGCAGCGCAACCGAAGCGAACCTTTCGCCTGCCGGCGGAACTCGGCCCCCTCGCCGGGCTCGTCGTTCTTGTGGCGGTCATCGGCTTTGCCCGACCGGCTTTCCTCGACCAGTCCAATCTGCTGTCGCTGCTGGAAAGCGCTGCCTATCCCGGCATGCTGGCGATCGGCATGGTGTTTGTGCTCGCCATCCGCGAGGTCGATCTTTCGGTTGGCTGGATGTTTCATCTGGCGGCGCTTCTCACGGCCTTCCTTCTGGCCGCCGGCATCAATCCGTGGCTGGCAGCCCTTGCCGGCGTGCTGCTCGGCGCCGGGCTCGGGCTCGCCAACGGCCTGCTGGTGGTGGCGCTGCACCTGCCCGCCATTATCGTCACGCTCGGCACCTTTGCGATGTTCCGCGGCCTGGCGGCGGTGGCCGTCAAGATGGACCCCACCGCTGCGGCCGCTCAAAGCGGCGAACTGTTCGAGATCGTTCACGGCAAGCTGTTCGGCGTTGTGCCTTCGGCCGTCTTTGTGTTTGTCGCGATGGCTCTGGTGATGCAGATCGTGCTGCACCGCAGCCGCTTCGGCTACCGCGTCCAGGCTGTCGGCAGCAACCCGCAGGCAGCCGTCTATGCCGGCATCCCGATAGTCCAGGTCCGGCTGCTGACTTTGGTGCTGATGGGCATCATCTCGGGGCTTGCGGGCGTGATGTGGCTTGGCTTTCCCGTCACCGACGCCGAACAGGGCAGCGGCATCGTATTGATGGCGATCTCCGCGGCGATCATCGGCGGCACCTCGCTTGCGGGCGGCCGCGGCACCGCCATCGGCGCGGCGGTCGGCATGCTGATCGTCCAGGTGATCTTGAGCGGCGTCGGCCTGTTCGGCATCGACGCTGCCTGGAACCCCTTTGTGATCGGCGCGGTGATGGTTCTTGCCCTGGCGCTCGACCGTCTGCTCAAGATGCAGCGCAATCGTCACGCCGCGCGCTTTCACAAAAATCTGCACGGCTGAGTTCAGCGCCGTCTGAAATATCTGAGCGAACTGATGCGATCTGATGGAATCGCTGATGGCGCGTTGCACCGCGCCACCATCCATTGGTGGATGGAGGCTTGCCATCGGCCGCAAAAGAAGATGCTCTCAAGCATCCGGGTCGGCGCTGGCAGGAGGAGATGATTGAGGGCATGGCCCGGATCATCGCCGGACGTGGAGGTCGTTTTTCAACATGGGAGGAAAGCAAATGCTGAGAAGGCTACGATTACTTGCGCTTGGCCTGATTGTGGCGCTGGCCATTCCGGCCGCGGCACAGGCCAAGACGTTCTACTGGATTTCGCATGGCGGCCCGGCCGACCCGGTCTGGACCTACTTCCTGGCCGGCGCCAAGCAATGGGCGAAGGACACCGGCAACACGGTCAACACCTCGTTCCACAATGGCGACGTCGCCTCCCAGCAGGAGGCTGTGCGCGCCGCGATCGCGGCCAAGGCTGATGGCATCGCCACCACCAGCCCGGATCCGGGCAGCCTGATCGAGATCGTCAAGGAAGCTCGCGCCGCGAAGATTCCGATCATCAACTTCAACACGCCCGATCCCAAGGCGGACTTCAACGCCTATGTCGGTGGCGACAACGTCACCTTCGGCAAGCATTGGGCGCAGTATCTGGTCGACAAGGGCTTGGTGAAGAAGGGCGACTTCGTCTGGATGCCGGTCGAAATTCCCGGCGCCACCTATGGCGTGCAGGAAGAAGAAGGCATCAAGAGCGTCTTCGAACCGCTCGGCATCACCTATGAGATCACCGAGGCGACGCTCGACCAGGCCGAAGCCATCAACCGCATGGTCGACTACCTCACCGCAAACAAGGCCAAGGTCAAGGCGATCATCGGCCTCGGCGACCTGGTCACCGGCTCGATCAAGCGGGTGTTCGACCAGGCCGGCATCAAGCCGGGCGAAATCCCCGTTGTCGGCTGGGGCAACTCGCTCGACACCACCCAGGAAGTGCTGACCGGTTACGTCAATGCCGGCCAGTGGCAGGACCCGCAGGCGACCAGCTATGTCGCGTTGTCGCTGGCCAACATGGCAGCGTCTGGAATTCCTCCGGGCTTCAACGTCATCACCGGCGCGCTCTATGAAAAGGACACCGCGCAAATCTACGACGACATCCTGTCCGGCAAATAAACCAGGGCTCTTCAACAGTCGCGGCCGCAGCCGCGGTCGCGACTGTCTTTTTCGCCGAGCCCTTCGCGTTGTGCGCGGGTTCAGCCTTCCCCTTCCTGTCACGGGTTATCAGTGGAAAACCGTTCGCTCATCCAACGCCTGATCGCGAGGCCGGAATTCGGGCCATTGGTTCTGCTCATCGTCGAGATCGCGGTGTTCTGGAGCTTCAACCACGATTTCCTGTCGCCGCAGAACATTTCCAACACGCTGGCCTTCACTGTCGAGCTCGGGCTGATCGCGCTGGCCATGACGCTGTTGATGACATCGGGCGAATTCGACCTGTCGGTTGGCTCGCTGTTCGGCTTCTCGCCGGTGCTGATGTGGACGCTGTTCAACAGCGGGCTGACCTCGCTGGAAGTCGGCTTCCTCGCCGCGCTGCTGGTCGCCGCCTTCATCGGACTGGTCAATGGCTGGTTCGTCACGCAGCTCAAGATCCCGTCCTTCCTGGTGACGCTTGGCATGCTTTTGGTGGTGCGCGGCACGGCTTTGTTCGTCACCGACGGTTTTCCGCAGCGCACCTGGAGCGCGGAAGGCAGTTGGCTCGCCGAAGTGCTGGTCGGCGATTTCTATGTCGGGCCGTTCCGCATCTACATGTCTTTGTTCTGGTTCATCGCAGCGGCCATCGCGCTCGGCTATGTCCTGACGCAAAGCCGCACCGGCAACTGGATCCAGGCGGCCGGCGGCAACCCGAACGCTGCGCGTGCGCGCGGCGTCAACGTCAGCGGTGTCAAGATCGGCCTGTTTGTGCTGTCGTCGGTGATGGCGTCACTGGCCGGTGTCATCTCGTCGCTGCGCACATCGGCGGCCAACCCCAACAGCGGCACCGGCTATGAGCTCGAAGTCATCGCCATGGTGGTGATCGGCGGCACGGCGCTGACCGGCGGGCGCGGCACCATCATCGGCACCGTGCTTGGCATCCTGATCCTGCGCGTCATGCGCAACGGCATCGTGCTAATCGGCGTGCCCGGCCTTGCCTACAACATCTTCATCGGCGCCATCATCCTCGGCATGATGGCACTGCATTCATGGCTGGAACGCCGGCATCAGGCAGGGACTTGAGAACCATGGCTGAACCGCTCATCCGCATGACCAATATCAAGAAATCCTACGGGCGCGTGCAGGCGCTCGAGGATGCGAATTTCCATGTCAATGAAAGGGAGATCGTCGGCCTGCTCGGCGACAATGGCGCCGGCAAGTCGACGCTGATCAAGGTGCTGTCGGGCGCGGTGCCGCTGACCAGCGGTGACATCTTCATCAGAGGCAAGAAGGTCAATCTGCGCAGCACCAGCGACGCCATCGCGCACGGCATCGAGACGATCTACCAGGATTCCGCGCTGGTGACGCAGCTGTCGATCGCCCGCAATTTGTTCCTCGGACGCGAGCCGATCAAGCCGCCGCGCTTTTTGAACCGCATGGATCAGGAGGCGATGAACACTGTCGCCCGCGACCTGCTGAAACAGGTCGGTATTTCCAAAAACATCCCGCCGACGACACCGATCGGTTCGCTCTCCGGCGGCGAGCGGCAGGCGGTCGCCATCGCACGCGCCATGCATTTCGACAGCGACCTGATCATCCTCGACGAGCCGACCAACAATCTCGGCGTCGCCGAGACGCAAGGCGTGCTGAGCTTCGTGCGCAACGCCCGCGATTCCGGCCACTCCTGCATCTTCATCGCCCACAACATCCACCACGTCTTCCAGGTGGTCGACCGCATCGTCGTCATGCGCCGGGGCAAGGTGGTCGCCGACGACATCGATCCGAAGAAGACGACGGTCGCCGAGGTCGAACGCATCATCACAGGGATGTCGGACAAGGACATCCGCGACGCCATTGCCGAAGGCAAGCCAGCGCACGGCTAAGCGGCCATCGGCCTTGCGGAGAACCGGTTCCCACTTTTCGGGATCATGCTCTATGACTACAGCCATGAAAGCCACCGTTGCTGACATAGCCAGGAGCTGCGGCCTGTCGACGGCGACCGTCGATCGGGTGCTGAACAACCGGGCAGGCGCCAGCGCCGCCAACCGGCAGCGGGTGATGGAAGCGGCCAAGCAGCTCGGCTATTTGCCGGTGGTCGACCAGGTGACGCTGCCGTCGCGGCCGGCGCATCTCGAATTCTTCCTGCCGATCGGCGCCAACGCCTTCATGATCGACCTCGCCGGGCACATCGAGGACTATGCGGCGCGCCTGCCGTTGGTCGCCTCCTGCCGCATCCACAATCTCGGCGGCATCTCACCGGCAGCGCTGCAGACGGCCGTCGAAAACCTGTCGCTGAAGGCCAACGGCGTCGGCGTCATTGCCGTCGATCATCCGAGGACGCGCAACATATTGCGCGACGTGGTCGAGGCCGGCATCCGCCTGGTCACACTGGTCTCCGATGTGCCGGCAGCGCCGCGCTCTGCCTATGTCGGCATCGACAATCGGGTCGCGGGGCGCACGGCGGCGCTGTTGATGGGGCGCTTCCTCGGCGGTCGCCAGGGCCATCTGGCGATGGTCGTCGGCTCGCGATCCTATCGCGGCCATGAGGAACGCGAGATGGGTTTTCGCTCGGTGCTGACGGAGGAATTTCCCGACCTGACCGTCACCAGCGCGGTCGAGATCAACGACGAGCCCGAGGGCAGCTATGCCGCCACCATGCAAGCCCTGCACAACGAGCCGGACCTGCTCGGCATCTACTGCGTCGGCGCCGGGCGCTCGGGCGTGGCGCGCGCCCTGCTCGAGGCCAGGCCGAAGAAAAAACCGGTGTTCATCTGCCACGACCTGACACGGGAAACGCGCGGCTATCTCGTCGACGATCTCGCCGATGTCGTCATCGACCAGAATGCGCGGCTGATCGCCGAGCAATCGGTAATCCGCCTGCTCGGCTCGATCGCCTCTTCCGCGCCCTACCTGACCAAGAAGTTCATCGAGCCGCGGCTGATCTTCAAGGAAAACGTGCCGGTGCAATGACCCGGTCAAATTCCCGTTGTGTCACACCGTACAGGTAGGGCCGCTTTCGTGATTGACGCAGGTTAGCGAGCAACAGGCACCGGGATTTTGCAGGTCGCAAGGTCCGCCGTCGGGAACGCATGACGCTGCTTCGGCCATTGAGGGCAGGACAATGGTCGTCACCGCCGGAATCGCGGCGGCCGTGCCGAGTCCGATCGCCCTCAGGGCTCCCCTTCGGCTTGTTCTGCCATCCACAAAGGTCGGGGCAGCAACGGGATGCTCCAGGAGGTTCGAGCCGCTCAGCCGCTCCAGCGCGGTCCAGACCGCGCGTTCCTCGACCGTCTCGTTGCGATCCGATGAAATCGAAGCCGCGATGGCCGAGACCGGTGTTTCGCCGTCGCAACGTTCCCAGACGTCGGCGGCCAGAGAATTCAGACAGCTTGCCTGAAGAGTTTTGCGGTCATAGACAAGCGTTTCATCGGCCAGCTTGCGCACGACCATATCTTGCATACGACTCTTCGGCAGTTGCATTGATGTTCCCCCCATATAAAGTGGCTCTAATAGAACCTGCATTGCGCGAAAACGCAAGCGCTGGTGCCTTCATGAACAGGATCGATGAGCGTTTCACGGAAGAACTCGGACCTGGCCTCTGACGACGGCGCTTTGCTAGCGACGGTTCTTGCAGGCATCTGGCGTGACGACCCACCCTTGCCACCGATCGATGCCGAACAGTTCAGCCGCCTTGTGCCGCTGCTGATCGGGTCCGGCACCGCGGGTTTTGCCTGGCAGAGCCTGTCCAGGGACGCGAGGCTGAAAGCAGCCAAGGGCGCATCCGAGTTGCGCAACGCCCACCATCACCTGGCTATCCAGGCTTCCGTCAAAGGCGAAGCTCTTGATGCGCTTGCGGCCCAATTCGCATCGGCTGGACTGCAGCCTCTGATCTTCAAGGGGTGGGCCATTGCCCGATACTACGCCGCATCTCATTTGCGGCCCTTTGGCGACTTCGACCTGTGCGCGCCTCCAGGCCGCCATGCCGAAGCTGAGACATTACTGGGCCGATATACCACCGGTACGCTGCCCCACGACAGCCAGGGCCTGGTCCACCTGGCCAATAATTTTCAGGTCGAGATATCGTCTGGTCTCATCGCGACCGTCGACCTTCATGCGGACTTGAAGAAATACCGCTGCCCCTCGCTGGCGGCCGTCTACGAGCGTTCTATCCCGGTGCGGCTTGCGCATGGCACCGTGCGCGTGCCGTCGCATGAGGACCATCTCCGGCTGGCCGTTCTCCACTTCCTGCGCCATGGCGGCTGGCGGCCGCTGTGGCTTGTCGACATAGCCGCGATGGTGGAGAGCATAACCGACAAGTTCGACTGGGAATTGTGCCTTGGAGATCAGCCGCATGTACGGCGCTGGGTCGCCTGCGTCCTGCAGCTTGCAAGCGATCTGCTTGGCGCGCGCAACGAGCACATTCCAGCTTCATGCCGCGTCGACGACATGCCGGCGTGGATCACGGCTACAGTGCTCAATGAATGGCGGGCACCATTCGCCGCGCGGCAGGCGGTGAGACCACTAGGCGATGCAATTGCCGATCCGAGGCTCTTCCCAGGCGAGCTTGTTCAGCGCTGGCCGAACGCGATCCGGGCGACAGCCGATCTTGACGGCCCGTTCGACGCGTCGACACGCCTGCCCTATCAACTGGCGAGCTTCACGGCATCGGCGTGGGGCCGCGTCGCGCGAACCTTCGCCGGCAGGCAGGCAAAACGGTCCAACAGCCAGACGGGCGGACTATGAAGAGGCTTGGCGCTCATGTCTGATGTCTCGACCTTGCCACGACTCGCAAGCCAGGCGCTGACGCCGTGCTGGGACAATCTCAACAAATTGACCTGGGTCGACGGTTTCGCCTTCACCAGCTATGGCGTCACGCTCGGCGTTCGCGTCAGCGATCCGGCATTGCTGCCGATGTTGCGGGCCCGGCTGCCGCGCGACGCCGAACCGTCCGATGCCGAGATCGTCGAGCGCTATTTCTCGATGATCCTCGGGGGCAGCAAGCCGGGATCGCGAATTCGTGCCTTCAACATGCTCTACCTCGACCATTCGCAGGCTGCCCGCTCGCACAGGCTGAACGACGTACTGGATGCTTTCGAATCCTGGACCCGGCTTTCGGTTGCCGAATTCGCGCCGACGCGCGTCTTCGTTCATGCCGGCGCGGTGGGCTGGAGAGGACGCGCGATCCTCATTCCCGGCAAGACACAAAGCGGCAAATCGAGCCTGGTCGCGGAACTGGTCAAGGCAGGCGCTACCTACTACTCCGACGAATTCGCGGTCCTTGACGAAAACGGCCGCGTCCATCCATTCGCCAAGCCGCTGTCGATGCGTGCAAGCCCGACGGCACGCCAGCATGATGTGGCGGTTGAGGACATAGGCGGACGCGCCGGCGAGGAACCTCTGCCTGTCGGCCTTGTCGTCATGAGCCAGTACAAGGCCGGCGCGCTGTGGCGGCCGCAGACATTGTCGCAGGGCGTCGGTCTCCTGGAATTGCTGGCGAACACCGTGTCGGCCCGGCGGGCTGCGGAGCGTGCGCTGGCAACGCTGGAAGGGGTCGTATCAAACGCGCCTGTGATAAAGTCCGAGCGGGGTGAAGCGAAGATCGCGGCCGCGAGGATTTTGCAGGTCATGGAAGCCGGAGCTTGAGCACCAGGAAAGCCTCGGCGTAGACCTTTTTCCTTCTCAGTGTTTTGGGCAGGTCTGCCGCTATTTGTAAGACAAGTCGGGGTAGCTGCCGCAAATCTGCACAGCAGCTATGCAAGTTTTATGGTTGCCGACTCATTAAGCAACTCGTACGTATTGGTGGTCGGCCATCTACTCCTCCCAGATGCGATGCCGGCGCTGAGCGCGGTGCACCTCCTCCCGCACCTCGTTCGAAATCGAGCCCGCTGCCACCTCCTCCCGGCAGCGGGCTTTTTTCATTCTCAAAGTGAAACTCGAAGCTGGCGGCAAGGGCTTGGCAAATACCTAAAGCCCCCGCCGGATGACGGGAGCCTCCAAGCTCGGATAGCTGGAGTTCAGCGCGCCCTGAAAGAGCTGATCAGGCCTTCCGCCATGCGCACGAATTGCGTGCTGGGGCCTTCGCAGCCCATGGTCTGGACGCTGACGCGCGCGCCTTCGAACAGCAGCGACAATGTGTCGGCCAGAAGCTCGGCCTGACCGATACCGGCATCGCGGCACAGCGTAACCAGGCGATCGCGCTGGGCTTCCTTGAGTTCCTTGATGACGCGCCTGGCCGGATGGTCCGTTTCAGTCAGTTCGACGGCGGCATTGGCCATGTCGCAGCCGCGGCCGTCAGCAGCCAGGCATCCAGCCGCCATGCGGATCCAGGCATGCAACTGGGCGAGCTTGTCGCCGGGATGCTCAGCCTCGAATTGGTCCCAAATCGCGGCGCCCTTGGCGGCCGAGGCGCGCAGGCATTGGACGATCAGTTCGTCCTTCGATTCAAAATGACGGTAGAGCGTCATCTTGTTGGTACCGGCGGCTTCCGTAATGGCGTCTACGCCGACGCCCTTGATGCCATGTTTGTGAAACATGTCCTGCGCCGTCTCCAGGATCCGATCCCGGGGACGCACGCGATCCGTAATGCCGTCTGCCATCGCAGTCTCCTTGTCTCCCTAAATTTTCGGTCCACCTCTTGACTAGGGTGTTACCGGTCTGTAACTATCCGAATGTTACTTACTGGTAACACCTATGTCGGCCTCCGTCAATAACAAGGCCGTGAACTGGTCCTGCCAGATCACAAAGGGTGAAAATTGCAGTCATGCGGCTCCGGCCGGTGAAGAGATGAAACCGGTTCGCGATCATCCGATGCGGGCCGCAGGAATGGAGACGCTCTCATGTCGCAGCGCAAAGATCTGACGATCGATGAAGCCATCCGGGATCCGATGATCCGGCTGGTGATGAAGGCGGACCGCGTCAACCCGCGCGCCTTCGAGGCGATGCTGAGGACCGTGGCCGATGAGCAGGGCCTCAGTCGGGCAACGGAGCCTTCCTATTTTTTGCAGGACCCGGGCTCGGTGCGCACCAAGCGGCTGTCCCGTTCTGCCCATTCTTTTAAAGAGGCCGGTTCTTCCAAAGAGGTTTGCGTGTCGTGGTAAATTATTTCATCCATCGTCCGATCTTCGCCTCGGCGATCGCCATCATCATGGTGCTCGCCGGGACGATTTGTTATTTCCTTTTGCCGGTCTCGCAGTTTCCCGACATCACGCCGCCCCAGGTCGTGGTCAGCGCGCATTATCCGGGCGCCAGCGCGCAGGTGGTCGCCGATACGGTGACGACGCCGCTGGAGCAGCAGATCAATGGCGTCGAAGGCATGACCTACATGTCGTCGTCGAGCTCCAATGACGGCTCCTCGACCATCACCATCACATTCGATGTCGGCTATCCCCTCTCCACAGCGGCCGTCGACGTCCAGAACCGCGTCTCGCAAGCCGCCTCCTCCCTGCCGGCGATCGTCAACCAGGGTGGTGTGACGATCAAGAAGCAGAACCCGAATTTCGTCCTCATCGTCAATATGACCTCGCCCGACAAATCGGTCGACCCGGTGGCGCTGTCGAACCTTGCTTATCTGCAGGTCGTCGACCCGCTGAAGCGTCTGCAAGGCGTCGGCGACGTACAGATCTTCGGCGAGCGCCGCTATTCGATGCGCGTCTGGCTCGATCCGGACAAGCTCGCCAATCTCGGTATTACCGCCGTCGACGTCCAGAACGCCATCTCGGAACAGAACGTCCAGGTGGCGGCCGGCAAGATCGGCCAGTCACCGGCGCCCGCCGGCACCGCTTTCGAAATGCAGGTCAACGCCATCGGCCGCCTGAGCGACCCGAAGGAGTTCGGCGACATCGTCGTGCGCGCAAACACCGACACCGGCTCGCTGGTGCGGCTGCGCGACGTTGCCCGCATCGAGCTCGGCGCATTGCAATATTCGTCTTCGGCCTTCTTCGGCAAGGACCCGACCGTGGTGCTCGCCGTCTATCAGATGCCGGGTTCCAACGCGCTCGATCTGCAGCAACGCGTCAAGGACAAGATGCAGGAACTGTCGGCACGTTTCCCCAAGGGCGTCGCCTACGCCATGCATTACGACACGACGCGCTTCGTGTCGGCCTCGATGCATGACGTGCTGATCACGCTTGGCGAAGCGCTGGTGCTGGTCGTGGCCGTGGTGTTCATCTTCCTGCAGAGCTGGCGCACGACGATCATCCCGACCATCGCCATTCCGGTGTCGCTGGTGGCGACGATGGTGGTCATGGAGATGATGGGCTTCTCGCTCAACATGCTCTCCCTGCTCGGCATGGTGCTGGCCATCGGCCTCGTCGTCGACGATGCCATCGTAGTGGTGGAAAACGTCGAACGACAATTGGAGGCGGGCCTCAAACCACTGGCGGCGACCAAGGCCGCCATGGCCGAAGTCACCGGACCGATCATCGCCACCACCGCGGTGCTGATGGCCGTGTTCGTCCCGGTCGCCTTCATTCCCGGCGTTTCAGGCAAGCTCTACAACCAGTTCGCGCTGACAGTGGCGATTTCCGTCGGCATCTCGGCCTTCAACTCGCTGACACTCAGCCCGGCGCTGAGCGCCGCGTTCCTGCGCCATCGCGGCGAAACGCAGTTCGCGCCGTTCCGCTGGTTCAACACCGGCTTCGACAGGCTGTCGCATGCCTATGCGCATGGCGTGCGCATCCTCATCCGGCTGCGCTGGATAATGCTCGGCCTGTTCGCTGCCGGCCTGGTGGCCACCTACTTCGTCTGGCAGAAGCTGCCCTCGACCTTCCTTCCGGTCGAGGACCAGGGCTACTTTTTTGTCGTCATCCAATTGCCTGACGGCGCTTCGCTGGAACGCACCGATGCCGTGGCGCAGAAGGCGCGCGACATACTGCAGGCGACGCCCGGCGTCGACATTGTCGGCTCGATCAGCGGCCTGAACTTCCTGACCAGTGCGGCGCAGTCGAACTCGGCGGTCGAGTTCGCCATCCTGAAGCCGTGGGAGGAGCGCGGCCCCGACCAGAGCGCATCCAAGCTCGTCGCCGATGTGCGCGGCAAGCTGATGCAGATTCCGGAAGCCTTCGCGCTATCCTTCGACCCGCCTTCGATCCCGGGTATCGGCACCACGGGCGGCTTCGAATTCGTCGTCGAGGATCTCACCGGGCGCGGCAGCGTGGCTCTCAACGATGCGACGCAAGCCGTCATCGCCGAAGCGCGCAAGCAGCCGGAAATCAATCCGCAGCAGTTGTTCTCGCCGTTCTCGACTTCAACGCCGCAGTTCAACTACGACCTCGATCGCAGCAAGGCCAAACTGCTCGGCCTCAACCTGCCCGACGTCTTCAACACGCTGCAGATCTATCTTGGCTCGCTCTACGTCAACGACTTCAACCTGTTCGGCCGCACCTTCCGGGTGACCATCCAGGCCGACAAGGATGCACGTGCTGACGCAGCCGACCTGTCGCGGCTCTATGTGCGCAATGCGTCCGGCGGCATGGTGCCGCTCTCGACGCTGGGCAAGCTGACGCCGTTCGTCGGTCCGGAAACCGTGCCGCACTACAACAACAACGCCTCGGCCACGATCAATGGCGGTGCTGCCCCCGGCTTCTCATCGGGACAGGCGGTTGCCGCGATGGAACGGGCCGCTGCCACCGCGCTGCCCAAGGATTTCGGTTTCGAATGGACCGGCATCACCTTCCAGGAGCTCAAGGCAGGATCGATCGCGTCGGTTGTCTTCGGCCTCGCCATCGTCTTCGTCTTCCTGATCCTGGCGATGCAGTATGAGAGCTGGGCGATGCCGTTCATGGTGCTGCTGGCGGTGCCACTCGCTTTGTTCGGCGCCTTCGCAGCCTTGTGGCTGCGCGGCATGCAGATCGACGTCTACTCGCAGATCGGCTTCGTCATGCTGATTGGCCTCGCGGCCAAGAACGCGATCCTGATCGTCGAGTTTGCAAGGCGGCGGCGCGAGGAAGGCTTGAGCATTGTCGACGCGGCGATGGAAGCCGCGCGGCTCAGGCTGCGGCCGATCCTGATGACGGCCTTCGCCTTCATTCTCGGCGTGCTGCCGCTGATGTTTGCGACGGGTGCGGGTGCAGCAAGCCGGCAATCGATCGGCACCACCGTCTTTGGCGGCATGGTCGCAGCGACCATCCTGTCGCTGGTGTTCGTGCCGGTCTTCTATGCGGTCATCGAACAGCTGCGCGAACGCCGCGTGCGCAGCGAACCCGACGCCGCTCATGACCAGGACAATAGTGAACCGACTGCCGAACCAGCGCCGATGCGACTGGCCGAAGCAGCCGAATAGAATTGGAGACCAAAATGCGTAAATGGAAAATTGCTTTGGGAACGGCCGTCGCCCTTGGGGCGATCTCGGTGGCAAGCGTTCACTTGCTCGACATGGGCAATCTCAGCCTCAATGCCGGCACGGCGTCAGCGACGCCGGCGCCAGCGGCCTTCGTGATGCCGGTGCCGGTGGCGAGCGTGGTCAAGAAGACGATCCCGATCTACCTCGACTATGCCGCCCGCATCGAGGCTATCCGCAGCGTCACCCTGCAGGCCCGGGTGCCCGGCTATCTGCAGGAACAGACTGCAGAAGATGGCGCGGATGTGCGTCAGGGCGACCTTCTCTACAAGGTCTCGCCTGACGACTTCCAGGCCGCTCTCGACCAGGCCAAGGCCGAGGTGCAGCGCGACCAGGCGAGCCTCGATTATGCGCGCTCCAATCTCGGCCGCGGCTCCGAACTCGCCAAGAGCGGTTATCTCGCCAAGGACGGGTTCGACCAGCGCACCAGCACCTTGCGCCAGGCCGAGGCGTCGCTGGCCGTCAATCAGGCGGCGGTGCGGACGGCCGAACTCAATCTGAGCTATGCCGAAATCCGAGCCCCGTTTGGCGGCCGCGTCGGCCGCAACCAGGCATCCGTCGGCACGCTGGTCAGCGTCGCCGGCACGGTGCTGAACACGCTGGTACAGCTCGACCCGATCTACGTCACCTTCAACCCGAGCGAGACCGACCTGGCTGAAATCGAGCAGGCCCGCGCGGCCGGCCCGATCGAGGTCGAAGTGCTGCTGCCCGGCGAGACCGAGGCCAGCCAGAAGGGCGAACTCACCTTCATCGACAACACGGTCGACCACTCGACCGGCACCATCACGGCGCGCGCCACCATCGGCAATGCGAAGTTCTCGCTGCTGCCGGGCCAGTATGTCCGCGTGCGGCTGCACATCAAGCAGTTGCCTGATGCGCTGATGGTGCCGCAGGTGGCGCTGGGTTCGAGCCAGCTCGGCAAATATGTCTATGTCGTCGGCAAGGGCAACACGGTCGACCAGCGCATCGTCTCGCTTGGCGCGACCAGTGGAGACCTCGTGGCGGTCCTTAGCGGCGTTGCCGAGGGCGACCAGGTGATAACGGGCAATCTGCAGAAGATCGGACCAGGAATGCCGATCTCGCCCTTGCCTCAGGAAAAACCGGCCAGCTGATAACCCCCATCAGCCCCGGTCCCGCGGCGCCTTCGGCTTCCACGCCGAGGGCGCCGTTTTTTATGAACTGCCGCGCGCCGTTTTTGGACTGGCTGCAAGTAGCGCGACAAGCCCGGCAATGTCGGCGCGCTCTGCCTTTGCCGGCAGCATGAAGGCGCAATAGGGCTGGCCGAGCCGGACGGAGATCGAGGAGAGCGCGATCAGGCGACCGGCTTCGAGATCGGCGCCGGCCATCGTCCGCTGGCCAAGCGCGACCCCCAGTCCCAGCCTCGCCGCCGATATCGCCAGGCTGGACAGGCCGACGCGGCGGCCATGCGAGGGGTCGGGCGCGCGACTGCTGCCCGCTGCCCCGAACCAGTCCGCCCAACTTGGATGCGAGGCGTAATTCGGACCCCAATTGGTGTGGATGAACTGGCTCTCATGCATATCCGCCAGGATGGAGCTTTCGTTGCCATGGCGCTTGAGGAAATCGGGCGACGCGACCGGCAGCACTTCGTCATGCACCAGCCGCACCATTCGCAGCGCCGGATAGTGATAGTCGCCATAGGATATCCGCAGGTCGATGTTCTGGCGCACGACATCGACCGGATCGTCCTCGACGCGAATATCGATTGCCATTTGCGGAAAGCCGTCGAGCAGGTCCGCCAGCCGGGGCGCCAGCCACAATTCGGCCAGCGAGAACGGCACGCTGACGACAAGACGCGGCCGCACGCCGCCCTCCAGCATGCGCCGGCCAACCGCCGCAATGTCGCCAAGCGCCCTCGCCGTCTGCGGGTAGATGGCATGGCCGGCATCGGTCAGTGTGATGCGGTTGCCGGTGCGCACGAAGAGCTGCTTGCCGAACCAGCTCTCGAGATTGCGGATCTGCTGGCTGACCGCGGCCGAGGAGACGCCGAGTTCGGTGGCGGCAAGCGTGAAGGAGCCGGCGCGGGCCGCGACTTCGAAAGCCCGAACAGCGTTTAAAGGCGGGAGCTTCTCCATGGCGCTTCCTCAATATTTTCTTGTGCAAGCCTAATAATTTTCCGCGTTGAGAGAAAGATTTTTTTGTCGTCTTCTGGCGTCGAAACCGGAGCCATCTGACCATGAACGAAATTCTCGATCTCGACCGCTACCCGCTCGACCGTGAAGGCAGCCCCGAATGGACGCGGCTGGTGGAAACATCGGTTGCCGCACTGGAAGCCGACGGCATGTTCAATCTCGAAGGGTTTCTTCGCCCCGGCGTGGCGGAGAAGGCGGTGGGTGAAATCCAGCCGGTGATGGCAGCGCGCTCGCACGTCCACAAGCGCATGCACAACATCTACTTCAAACCGGAGATTCCGGGACTTGCTGCCGATCACCCGGCGCTGCGCAAGGTCGAGACCATCAGCCACACGGTCTGCGCCGACCAGATCCCCGGCAGCACCGTGCTTGCCATCTACGAATACGAACCGCTGCTGCGCTTCCTGGCGGCGGCGATGGGCAAGACCAGGCTGCATGTCATGCAGGACCCGCTGGCGCGCACCAATGTCATGGCCTACCGCGCCGGCGAAGCGCTGAACTGGCATTTCGACCGCTCGGAATTCACCACCACCCTGTTGCTGCAGGCGCCGGAGCGCGGCGGCGATTTCGAGTACCGCACCGAACTGCGCTCGGACGACAATCCCAACTATGACGGGGTGGCCAAGCTGCTCGAAGGGCGAGATCCCGAAGCCAAGATCCTGCGCCTGAAGCCGGGCACGCTGAATGTCTTCCGCGGCAAGAACACCGCGCATCGTGTCACCACGGTTCAGGGCGAGCGCGAACGCATGATTGCGGTGTTCTCTTACTACGAGAAGCCGGGCGTCATGTTCAGCCCCGAAGAGCGGGTGGGATTCTACGGCCGCGCTGCCTGAGGCCAAACAGGCTGACACGCCGCCAAGATGCAAGAATTCAGAAATGGCATCTTGTAGGATTGTCGACAATCTGCTTGTCTTGCTTTCGGTTTGTTGGGGAGCAGCCGAATGGCCAAGCTGGATTTCAGTCCGATCGCAGATACGACACGGCGGGCCGAGATCGTCGCGCTGTTGCGGCGCGCGATCCTGACCGGCCAGCTGGAGCCGGGACAGAAGCTCAACGAACTCAGGATATCCGAACAGATGCGGGTCAGCCGCGCGCCGTTGCGCGAGGCGATGCGCGAGCTGGTGCAGGAAGGCATCCTGACCAGCATCCCCTATGCCGGCACCTTCGTCATCGATGTCACCGCCAAGGACATTGACGACGCCTATTCGCTGAACAAGGTGCTCGATGAATTCGCCATCGAGCGCACCTGGAAGCTGCGCGACCAGCGCTTCTTCGACGAACTCGACCGCCGCCATGAGGCGGTGAAGCAGGCGACGCGCGCGCTCGACACCACGCGCCAGATCGAAACCGCGCTGCAGCTGCACGGGCTGATTTATGAGTGGGCCGACAATTCGGTGCTGCTCGAGACATGGCAGCGGCTGACCAGTCGGCTGCAAATGTATTTTGCCTTGCACCAGCGAGCGCGCAACGAGCCGGTGCCGGCCGAAGATGTTCACGAGACCTATGTGCGTCTGTTGAAAGGCGCCGACATGCGTGCCGCCCAGCGCCACGCGCGCGAGCATATCGACCTCGATTTCGAAGAGTTGCTTGCCTATGCGCGTGGCCTCGAACAGCGGACATCGAAGGGCTGACCCTCCTCACCATCAAGCGACAACGGACAGACAAACGTGCAGATCAAAACCATCAAGGCCTATCGTGTCGTGCAGCCCTTCGTTGATGGGCCTTACCGCATGTCCAAGGGGCGGGTCGCCGATTGCTTCGACGCGGTGATCGTCGCCATCACCTCCGACAGCGGCGTGACCGGCTGGGGCGAGATGGCGCCGCTCGGCAATTTCTACTCGGCCGCTTTTCCCGCGGGAACCCGCGCGGGCGTGGTCGAGATCGCGCCGCATCTGATCGGCCAGGACCCGCGCGGCCATGCCGGCATCGGCAGATTGATGGACACGGTGTTCAAGGGCCATCCCTACATCAAGTCGGCGCTCGACATGGCGTGCTGGGATCTTGCCGCGCGTGCCGCCGATGTGCCGCTGGTGACCATGCTTGGCGGCCGCGAAAGCGAGATGGCGGAGATCTACCGCGTCGTCACCCATGGCACGCTCGACCAGATGTCGGCGCTGGCCAAACGGATCATCGCCGAGGGCTGTCGCCGCCTGCAGGTCAAGGTCGGCGGCAATGTGCATGACGACATCGAGCGGGTGACGGCAGTCGCCTCGGCCGTGCCGAAAGGCACGGTCATTTTCTGCGACGCCAATGCCGGCTGGACGTCCTATCAGGCGCGGCAGTTCGCCGATGCCACGCGCGGCATCGACTACACGTTCGAGCAGCCCTGCACGTCGATCGAGGAGAACATGTCGGTGCGCCGTATGCTCGACAAGCCGATGGTGCTGGACGAGAGCGTCATCTCGCTCGAGGCGATGCTGGAGATTCATCGCCTGGGCGCGGCGGACGGGCTGACGCTGAAGATCTCGCGGCTGGGTGGCGTCACCAGGACCCGGCAGATCCGCGACGTCGCCGTCGATCTCGGCTTCATGATCACCGTCGAGGATACGGGTGGCGCCGAGATCGATACGGCGGCGATGGCGCATCTATCGCTGTCGACGCCGGAGGAGCGCCGGCTGCACGCCATCGCCTTCCACGAATGGGTGACGGTGCGCACGGCCAGGAACGCTCCACCGGTCACCGGCAGCCATATGGGCATTCCCGACGGACCCGGCCTCGGCATCGATGTCGACCCGAGCCTGCTCGGCGAACCCTTCTTCGAGATCGGCTGAGATGAAGATCAAGCGCATCAAAGCAACACCGATCAACTACCGGCTCGAGGCCCCTTACGTCTGGGTGTTCGGCGAGCTCGACGGTTTCTCTCCGACCATCGTCGAGGTCGAGACCGAGGACGGGCTGGTCGGCATCGGCGAAGCGCCGACATCGGCGGCCGCTTCCGTCATCAACGATGTGCTGGCGCCACGGTTGGTCGGCCGCGACGCTTTCGACATTGCCGGCGCCGAGGAGGTCTGCCTGCCCTTCTGGAGCGGCGTGCAGTCGATCAACGACCGCACCCGCATCATGGCCTTCGGCGCCGTCGAGGTGGCTCTATGGGACCTGCGCGGCAAGGCTTGGAAGCAGCCCCTGTACCAGCTGCTCGGCGGCGCCGTGCGCAAGGAGATCCCCTTCACCGACTATTTTTCGCTGCGCGGTGACGGAGCAAAAGTGAAAGGCGAGAAGACGCCCGAGGAGGTCGCCGACTATTGCGTCGAGCTGCATGAGCGCTTCGGCACCACCTTCTTCGAAGGCAAGTTCTCGACGCATGATCCGAAGATCTCGCTGAAGATGGTCGAGCTGATCCGCAGAAAGCTCGGCGACGATGTGATGATCCGCATCGATTCCAACCAGGCCTATTCGCTGGCCACCGCCAGGCAACTGGCGCGGCCGCTGGAGGAACTCGGCGTGCGCAACTGGGAAGATCCGGTGGCGAGCATCGAGGAGATGCGCGAGCTCCGTCGCCACACCTCCATCCCGTTCTCGACCCACAATATCGACATTGCGCGCGCCATGGAGATGAAGGTGCCGGACGCCTTCGTCGGCAACCCGACCGCGCATGGCGGCATCGGCCGCATGCAGCGCTTTGTCGGGGCCTGCGAGCACGCCGGCATCGACTACTGGTGCTACAGCGGCGACACCGGTGTCGGCAGCGCAGTCTACCTGCATCTGTGCGCCGCACTAGGCTGGATCCGCGAGCCCAACCAGTCGCTGTTTCGCATGCAGCCGATGGATATTATCGAGGAAGGGCCGTTCGTGCCGAAGAACAATGTCGTGCCGGTGCCTGAGGGCCATGGCCTCGGCGTCACGCTGTCGCAGGACAGGCTTGCCGCCTGCCATCGCGACTTCGTCGAGAACGGCCCGTGCAACAAATATCACGACCCGGAAAGACCCGGCACCTATCGCCGGCTGCCGTTGAACTAGGCCGTTTTCGGTCCGGAATTGCATTTGAAACAACGAGGAGTGATCACACAAGCCGACAACAGACGGATACAACAAGAGAAGCCTGCAGCCGGGACAACGATCCCAAGCGTGCGGGACGAACGGGTAAAAAGCAGATGCCTCGAAAAATCCGGACCCTCCTCATTATGGACCGGATGGACCGCGGAAAATCGCGTGCTACAGTCCCGGTCGAGAGACCTCGTTGACGCCCGGGATAAGGAGAACTCCACGGAATTTCGTCAGCCAAGAAACGTACC
The DNA here is from genome assembly GCA_900472295.1 of Hyphomicrobiales bacterium. Lineage (GTDB taxonomy): Bacteria > Pseudomonadota > Alphaproteobacteria > Rhizobiales > Rhizobiaceae > Mesorhizobium. The sequence continues at coordinate 25,494 of UCIA01000027.1, forward strand.
AACCAACCAAAAAACACAGGGGAAAGGGTAGAACCCATGATCAAGAATTACCGCATTCTCGACCTCATCCGGCGCCAGCGCACGCCGCTCGAAAACCATCTGATCGACGGACTGGTCGATGGCAGGGTCAGCCGCCGCGATTTCATTCGCCATGGCAGCCTGCTCGGCCTGTCGCTGCCGCTGCTCGGCGGCATCACCACGGCGGCCGGCTTCGGTGGCATGCCTTCGCTCGCCCGCGCTCAAGGCGCGCCGGGCGCCACCATCCGCGTCGCCAGCAGCGTGCCGGCGGCGGCGATCGACCCGGTGACCATTGCCGATGCCGGCGGTCTTGTCGTCCTGCAGCAGGTTGCCGAATTCCTCTGCGTCGACGGCCCCGACCTGGTGCTGCAGCCGGCGCTGGCTGAAAGCTGGGCGCCAAACACCGACGGCTCGGTGTGGACCTTCAAGCTCCGCAAGGGCGTGAAATTCCACTCAGGCGGCGAGATGAAGGCCGATGACGTGGTGGCCAGCATCGACCGGCTTGCCGATCCGGCGAATTCCTCCAACGCGCTGTCGGTATTCAACGGCATCCTGAAGAAGGGCGCCTCGAAGAAGGTCGACGACTATACGGTCGAATTCCACCTCGACGCGCCGAACGGCAATTTCCCCTACATGCTGTCGTCCGACAACTACAACGCCGTCATCATCCCGGCGAGCTACAAGGGCGACTACGAAAAGAGCTTCGACGGCACCGGCCCGTTCAAGATCGAAAAGTACACGGCAAAAGTCGGCGCTTCCTTTGTCCGCAACGAGAATTATTGGGGAACGAAGGCGCTGCCGGAACGCACCGAGTTCACCTTCTTCGCCGACACGCAGCCAATGATCCTGGCTCTGCAAGGCGGCCAGGTCGATATCATCAACCAGCTGCCGGTGCTGGCCGGCGTCGGCCTGCTCAGCGATCCAAACATCGACATCATCAGCCTGAAGTCTGTCGCTCACCAGCAATTGCACCTGCAGTGCGATGCCGATCCCTTCAAGGATGCGCGCGTGCGCCGCGCCATTGCGCTCAGCCTCGATCGCGACAAGCTGGTGGCCGGCCTGATGAAGGGCCGCGCCGTTGTCGGCAACGACAGCCCGTTTGCCTCCGTCTATCCCTCGACCGACGCGAGCGTACCGCAGCGCAAGCAGGATATCGCACAGGCCAAGCAGTTGATGGAAGCGGCAGGCGCAGGCAAAGGCTTCAAGGTGACGCTGACCACCGAGCGCTATCTGGAAATCCCTGAATACGCCCAGCTTATCCAGAATGCGGTCAAGGAAATCGGCATCGAGCTGGAGCTCAACATTCTCGACCAGGGCGCCTATTATGGCGATGCGGTGTTCGGCAAGTCGAACTGGCTGGATTCGGTGATGGGCATCACCGATTACGGCCACCGGGGCGTGCCGAACGTCTTCCTTGCCGCGCCGTTGAAGAGCGAAGGCACCTGGAACGCGGCGCACTTCAAGAACAAGGACTATGACGCGCTGGCGACCAGCTACATCGCGGCCCTCGACCTCGAAGCGCAGAAGGCCGATGCCGGCAAGATCCAGAAGCTGCTGCTCGAGGAAACGCCGGTCATCTTCGGCTATTTCTACGACTATCTGACGGCAACGGTGAAGGGCGTGACCGGCGTGCAGCCGACGGCGATGTCGCAGCTGTTCCTCGAAAAGGCGTCAAAAGCCTGAACGGAAAGGAAGAGCCAATCCTCTAACAGCCAGCTCCCGCGCGGGAGCTGGCTCAGCAAGGAGTCATAGCCATTCTCTCCTTCCTCGTCCGGCGTGTCTCGCTCTCGCTCGTCACGCTGTTCCTGCTGTCGATCATGGTGTTTCTGGGCGGCCAGGTGCTGCCCGGAAATGTCGGGCGCGCCATATTGGGGCCGTTCGCCGACCAGCGCGCCGTCGATGCGCTCAACCATTCGCTCGGCGTCGACCGTCCGCTGCTGACCCAATATGGCAGCTGGATCTGGAATTTCATCCAGGGCGACATGGGCACGTCCTACATCTTCCGCTCGCCGGTGGCGCCATTCGTGCTCGATGCACTCGTCAATTCGATGAAGCTCGCGGCAGTCGCCTTCGTGCTGGTGGTGCCGATCGGCATCCTCGGCGGCGTCATTGCCGCGCTCAACCTCAACCGGCCGCTCGACCGCATCATCAGCCTTGGCGGCCTGTCGGTGACGGTGCTGCCGGAGTTCGTCACCGGCATCATCCTGATCCTGATTTTTGGGGTGTGGCTGCGCTGGCTGCCGATCTCGGCGGCATGGCCGAAAGACGCCGGCTTCTTCATGCAACTCTACTATCTGATCCTGCCGTCGCTGCCGCTGTTCCTGGTGCTGTTCGGCTATATCGCGCGCATGGCGCGCTCCGGCATGATCGAGGCGCTCGATTCCGATTACACACGCACTGCCGTGCTCAAGGGCCTGCCGTGGCGAACGGTGATCTGGCGCCATGTGCTGCGCAACGCGCTTTTGCCGACCATCACCGTGATCGCCACGCAGACCGGCTATCTCATCGGCGGCCTGGTCGTCATCGAGACGCTGTTCCGTTACCAGGGCATCGGCTCGCTGATCTTCACGGCTGCGCGCGGCAAGGATTTCCCGATCCTCGAGGCCGGCATCCTGACCATCGGCATCGTCTATGCGGTGGCGACCCTTGCCGCCGACTTTCTCTATTCCGTGCTCAATCCACGCATTCGCCTGGGGACAGACCAATGAGCTCCAGCGAGACCATTCCTGACAATACCGCTCCGCGCGGCCCCTGGGCCGAGGTGTTCTTCTCGCTGCTGCGGTCGCCGACCTTTCTCGTCGGCCTCGGCATCGTGCTGTTCTGGGTCGCCTGCGCGCTGTTCGGCGAACATTTCGCGCCCTATGACCCGCTTGCCGACGATATCATCAACGCACTGGCGCCGCCTTCGGGCGAGCACTGGTTCGGCACCGACCAGATCGGCCGCGACGTCTTCTCACGCGTCATCGTCGGCTCGCGCGACATCCTGACCGTCGCCCCCCTGGCAACGCTACTGGCGACCGTGGCCGGCACCGCGCTCGGCCTCTTCACCGGCTATTTCAAGGGCATTGTCGACGACATCGTCAGCCGCATCCTCGAAGCCTTCATGGCCATCCCCGTGGTCATCGTCGCGCTGCTCGCCATCGTCGCGCTCGGCACGTCGAAGGCTACGGTGATTGTCGTCATCGGCCTGAGCTTTGCGCCGATCATTGCCCGCACCGTGCGTTCGGCCGTGCTTGCCGAGCGCGAACTCGACTATGTCGCCGCCGCCCAACTCAGGCACGAGAGTGCGCTGCATACGATGTTCGTCGAGATCCTGCCCAACGTCATTCCACCGATCCTGGTCGAGACCACGGTGCGGCTTGGCTATGCGATCTTTGCCGTCGCCACGCTGTCCTTCATGGGCTTCGGCATCCAGCCGCCCTCACCCGACTGGGGCCTCTCGATCTCCTCGAATTACGGCATGATCGGCGGCGGCTTCTGGTGGACGGTGCTGTTCGATGCGCTCGCCATCGCCTCGCTGGTGATCGGCGTCAATCTGGCCGCCGACGGTGTTCAGGGGGCGCTCAATGACTGAGACCAACGCCCTCGAACTCCACGACCTCTCCGTCGCCTACCGCGTCAACGGCCGCAACCGCGCGGTGCTGCGCAACCTCAGCCTCACCATCGGCCAGGGCGAGGCCTACGGGCTGGTCGGTGAATCCGGCTGCGGCAAGTCCACCGTCGCGCTCACCGTGGTGCGCTATCTCCCGCGCAACGGCTCGATTACCGGCGGGGCGATTTCGCTCGACGGCCAGGATGTGATGAAGCTCGACGCCTGGGCGCTCAGACGGGCTCGTGCCGATAGCGTGTCGATGGTCTATCAGGACCCCGGCAAGGCGCTGAACCCGTCGCTGCGCATCGGCCGCCAGCTGACCGAGATTTTCGAGCTTGGCGGCGTCTCGGGACAGGCTGCCGAAGACCGCGCCATCGCCATGCTGAACCGGGTGCGCATTTCCGACCCGAAGAGCGTCATGCAGCGCTATCCGCACCAGCTTTCGGGCGGCATGCAGCAGCGGGTGGCGATCGCCATGGCACTGGCCAACGACCCGACCATGCTGATCCTCGACGAGCCGACGACCGGCCTCGACGCGACGGTGGAAGCCGAGGTGCTCGACCTGATCGCGCAATTGCGGCAGGAGCTTTCGGCCTCGATCCTGTTCATCAGCCACAACCTCGCCGTCGTCTCCAACATGTGCGACCGCGTCGGCGTGCTCTATGCCGGCATGCTGGTCGAGGAAGGGCCGACGGATCGGGTGTTCAGCGATCCGCGCCATCCCTACACGGTGGCGCTGCTGCGCTGCCTGCCGCGCGGCGGCCAGCGCAAGGATCATGGCCGCCTCGACACCATACCCGGCTTCCTGCCCGGCATCGGCGCCACCATCAAAGGCTGCGCCTTCGCCGATCGCTGCGCGCTCGCGACGGACCGCTGCCGCACCGAATTGCCGCCGCTTTATGAACTTGACGATGGCCATGGGGGTATCCGGCTGTCGCGCTGCCACTATCACGAGCAGGCACAGGCGCTGCCGCGCGCCACGCCGAGCGATGTCGCCGCCCCTGCCCGCAAGGAAGCCCCCGCGGTGCTGCGCGTCGAGGGGCTGAACAAGACCTATGCCAGCCATGGCCATGCGCTGCGGGCGGTGAAGGATGTCTCAGTCAGCCTGCGGCCCGGCGAGACACTTGGCCTGGTCGGCGAATCCGGCAGCGGCAAGACCACCTTCGCCCGGCTGCTGCTCGGCCTGGTGCCGCCGGATGAAGGCGGCACCATCGAACTCGAAGGCAAGACGCTGGCACCCCGGCTGGAAAACCGCAGCGACGACCAGATCAAGGCGATGCAGATCGTCTTCCAGAACCCGGATTCGGCGCTCAACCGCTCGCATTCGATCCGCCATCTGATCAGCCGCGCGCTGAAGCGACTGGCCGGCTTGAAGGGCGCTGCACTGCAGGCCCGGCTGGAAGAACTCGTGCGTTCGGTGCGGCTGACCGACCGGCATCTCGCCGTCAAGCCGCGCCAGCTGTCGGGCGGGCTGAAGCAGCGCGTCGCCATCGCACGCGCCTTTGCCGGCGAGCCGCGCATCGTCGTCTGCGACGAGCCGACCTCGGCGCTCGACGTCTCGGTGCAGGCGGCGATTCTCAATCTGCTCGCCGACCTGCAATCGAAGGAAGATGTCAGCTACATCTTCATCTCGCACGATCTCGGCGTGGTGCGTTACCTCTCCGACAAGATCGCCGTGCTCTATCTCGGCCGCATCATGGAGCTTGGGCCGTCCGAGAACGTATTTTCCGGGCCGCATCACCCCTATACGGAAGCGCTGCTGTCGGCGGTGCCAAAACTCGACCAGACCGAGACGGCGCGCATTCGCCTCGACGGCGAAATCCCGAGCGCCACCAATCCGCCGTCGGGCTGCGTGTTCCACACACGCTGCCCGCGCAAGATCGGCGCGATCTGCGAGGAAAAGGAGCCGGCGCTCGCCGAGGCCGAGCCCGGCCATACGATCCGCTGCCATATCCCCTATGCGGAGTTGGCGAGGCTGCAGGCGCCGAAGCAGCCAGTGCCTGCCTGAGGTTGGCTAGGCCCGATAGGTATCGCCCATGCTGAAGACTCGATCGCCTTCGGCAAACCCTTCGGCCGCAGTCCAGTCCTTTGCCAGCGCGCGCAATCCGTCGAGCGCGACATTGAGCGTGTCCGACGAGATCGGGTTGGCGGGATAGGCGAGGTAGATCGGCCGCTGGAAGACCGGCGCATCCTCGATGCGACGCATCTCGCCACGCTCGATATGACCGCTGACGGCGCTGAGCGGCAGATAGGCCGCCGCCTGCTGCGACAGTACGTGCTGCAGGCCGATGAACACCAGCCCCGCCGATATAGCCGGCTTGACCATGCCGGCAAAGGCGCGGTCGTGCTCGATGCGGTACTCCAGCCCCCAATCCATGAAAATGTAATTCTCGGTCCACGGCCTGGTCTGGGCGGCATGCTGGACAAGCACGACCTGATCGACGGCCAGCGTCTCATAGACGATTCCGGGGTGCGGCCGCGGCAGATAGAGGATGCAGATGTCGAGCAGGCCTTCTGCCAGCTGGTCGATCGCCTGATCCGGGAAACTGCCTTCGAGCCTCAGCGCGACGTTCGGCCGCCTTTCGCGCATCCAGGCAATCCAGGACGAGGTGATGCGGTCCCAGAGATAGGCGGGTGCGGTGAGCCTGAGCAGCGTCTCATAGCCATCGGGGACCGCGATGTCCTGCCGCGACTGCTCCCAGGTGCGGGTGATCGAGGAGGCGTGCGGCAGGAACTGGCGGCCGGCCGGGGTGAGCGTGACGCCGTCGCGGTCACGCACGAAAAGCCGGCGCCCCAGCTGCTCCTCCAGACCCCTGATCCGCGCACTGACGGTGGACTGGGCGAGGTTCAGCCGGCTGGCGGCGACGGTGAAGCTGCCATGGGTGGCAACCTCGAGAAAACTGCGCAGATTTTCAGTGTCCATGATTTGGCTCCGCCATCGAAAATTTCGATGGCGGCCATCAAAAAATATCGCTTTCCGGTCGCGGTCAACAGTGAACTATTTGGCGCAGCCCCCAAAGAAAACAGGAATGCCGCCCATGCCCAGGCTTTTCCATACAATCGATGCCGCCCGCAGGAATCTAAGCGCCATCGAAAATTCCGCTGTCGATGAGTTGTTGGCCGGCCGCATCGGCCGGCGAGATTTCCTCAGGCATGGCAGCATGCTCGGCCTGTCGCTGCCGTTCCTGGGCAGCCTTGTCGCGGCTGCTGGTTTCGGCGCGCAGCCGGTGCGGGCCGAGGGCAAGCCGGGCGGCACGGTGCGCGCCGGCATCGCCACGCCGGGCGGCGCCATCGACCCCGTCACCTATTATGACAGCGGCAGCTACCAGCTGGTGTTCCAGACCGCCGAATTTCTCTGCATCACCCAGCCGGACCTTACCCTGAAGCCGGTGCTGGCCGAGAGCTGGGCGCCGAACGAGGATGGCAGCGTATGGACCTTCAAGCTGCGCAAGGGCGTCAAATTCCACAATGGCGAGGACTTCAAGGCGGACGACGTCGTTGCCACTTTCGACCGGCTGGCTGATCCTGCCGGCGCGTCCAACGCGCTGTCGGTGTTCAAGGGCCTGCTGTCCAAGGGCGGCACACAGAAGGTCGACGACCACACCGTCGCCTTCCATCTCGACGCGCCCAACGGCAGCTTCCCCTATTCGGTATCGATCGACAATTACAACGCCGTCATCCTGCCGGCGAGCTACAAGGGCGATTACGAAAAGACCTTCGAAGGCACCGGCCCGTTCCGGCTGGAAAGCTACACGCCGAAGGTCGGCGCCACCTTCATCCGCAACCCCGACTATTGGGGCGAGAAGGCGCTGCCCGACCGGCTCGAATTCAAATTTTACGGCGACGTGCAGCCGCGCATCCTGGCGCTGCAGGCCGGCGAAGTCGACCTGCTCGACGCCGTGCCGCTCGATGTCAGCCAGGTGGTGCTGAACAGCCCTGACATCACCGTCCTGCGCGTCGCCTCGACCGCGCATCGCCAGTTGCATATGCGCTGCGACATGGCGCCGTTCACCGACAAGCGCGTGCGCCAGGCGCTGGCGCTGTGCATCGACCGCTCCAAGCTGGTTGACGGGCTTTGCCGCGGCATGGCGGCGACCGGCAATGACAGCCCGTTCGCGCCGGCCTTCCCGGCCACCGACACATCGATCCCGCAGCGGGCGCAGGACATCGCCAAGGCCAAGCAGCTGCTCGACGCGGCGGGGCTCGCCGGCGGCTTCGACATGACGCTGACGACGCTTCGCTATTCCGACATTCCGGGCTATGCGCAATTGTTCCAGAATTTTGCCAAGGAGATCGGCGTCCGCATCGCGCTCAATATCGAGGACCAGGACAAATATTACGGCAAGGCGGTGTTCGGCCAGTCGGACTGGCTGGATAGCCCACTCGGCATCACCGACTACGCGCATCGCAGCGTGCCGAATGTCTTCCTGAAAAGCCCGCTGGTCAGCGACGGACCCTGGAATGCGGCGCATTTCAAGAACCCCGCCTATGACGGCATGGTAACGTCCTATCTGAAGGCGCTCGACATCGGCGCGCAGCGCAGTGCCGCCTCCGACATCCAGAAACTGCTGCTCGACGAGACGCCGGTCATCTTCAGCTATTTCCCCGATTTGTTGGTGCCGGTGCGCAAGAATGTCAGCGGCCTGCCGCCGATTGCCGCCGGGCTGCTGCTCGATCGCGTGTCCTTGGGGTAAAGGATCCCGGACTGAAGGTGCGCGTGACAAAGGCGGTCAGGTTTTGCCGCGTTGACCTTCGGTTCGGGCTTTACCGCCCTCAACAAGAAACCGGCTCCAGCCATGCACCAGCGTTCAGCCACAAAAGACAAGAAACGGGAGACTCCCATTCGCAAGCCTCATCTACGCGGTCGCGGACCGCATTTCCCGGTGCTCGACCAGATCGTCCAGTACGAATTCGAGCCCGGCTATGTCGCCTTCACCATGCCGTCGCTGAAACGGCTGCGGGTGCAGGTGGGCTCGATGATTGTCGCCGACACGACGAGAGCGCTGGTGTTCTACGAATCCGATCACCTGCCGGTGTACTATTTCCCGATCGAGGATGTGCGCGAGGAGTTCCTGCTGCCGTCAAAGACGACGACCGAGGATCCCTACAAGGGCGCCGCCACCTTCTATTCGCTCAACACCGGCATCACGCTGGTCGAGGATGGGGCATGGCGCTATCTCGACCCGGCCAAGGGCTGCCCGCCGATTGCAGGCTACATGTCGTTCGTCTGGAGCAAGATGGGCCACTGGTTCGAGGAAGACGAGGAGATTTTCGTCCACGCCCGCGATCCGTTCCGCCGGGTCGACTGCCTGCCCTCGTCGCGGCGGGTGCAGGTCATTCTCGACGGCGAACAGGTGGCGGACTCACGCCGCGGCGTGTTCCTGTTCGAGACCGGCCATCCGGTGCGCCACTACCTGCCGATCTCGGATACACGGCTCGATATGTTCGCGCCCAGCCGCTACATCTCGCGCTGCCCCTACAAGGGCATCTCCAACTATTACCACGTGACGACCGCCACCAAGCGGCACGAGAACCTGGTGTGGTATTATCCCGAGCCGGTGCACGAGGCTGAGCGCATCAAGGGACTGGTGTGTTTTCACCACGAGCTTGTCGACAAGATTCTGGTCGATGGGGTGGAGATATCGAAGGAGGCCACGGCGGCTTCTGACGGGTATTTCTGAGAGCAAACAGCGCCAATTGCAACCGTAGCGATCCTTCGCGCCCCCCTCTGGCCTGCCGGCCATCTCCCCCTCAAGGGGGGAGATCAGCGGTTTCCACGCCTGCGCCAATCATCAATATCGCAGAAGAGCGGCGGCCCACAAGCTGCCAATCTCCCCCCTNNCAGGACAGAGGGGGGCGCTGCCCCGCCAACATCGAAAGCTTTCCAACGCCGCGCACCCTGCCCCAACTTGATTCCTGCCGCGATCGCCAAATTGTCGGTTGAACTATTGTTCATTTAGAAATAGGAATGTTCAAAATGATGATTTGACGCTGTGGCGCGTCATGACTGGAGGAAGCGATATGGCCCATCCGCAATTTGCAGCGGAACTTCTGCAGCGCGCTGAAGCCCAGGGGCCTATCACCATCGGCCTGGCCGGCGCCGGGCAGATGGGCACCGACATCGTCGTCCAGGTGGCGTTGATGCCGGGCATGCGGATCGGTGCCATTTCGGAGGTGCGGCCGCAAGCGGCGATCGATGCGGCACTGCTGGCCGGCCATGACCGTTCCGACATCGTCCAGGCGGGCAATGCGTCTGCCATCGACCGCGCCATCGAGGCCGGCAAGATCGCGGTTACCGAAGATCTGCATGCGCTGGCCGCGGCCGGCCGCATCGACGTCATCATCGACGCCACCGGCAATCCCAACATCGGCACGCTGTTTGCGCTCGAAGTGATGAAGAACGGCAAGCACATCGTCATGCTCAATGTCGAGGCCGACATCACCATCGGCCGCTTTCTCAAGGAAGAAGCCCGCAAGGCCGGCGTCGTCTACACCGGTGCTGCCGGCGACGAGCCTGCCTGCACGCTGGAGATCATCGGCTTTGCCAAGAGCCTCGGCTTCAACATCATCGCCGCCGGCAAGGGCAAGAACAACCCACTGAAGATCGACGCCATGCCCGCCGACTACGAGAAGGAAGCGGCCGAGCGCAACATGAATGCGCGCATGCTGGTCGAGTTCGTCGACGGTTCCAAGACGGCGATCGAGATGGTGGCGATCGCCAACGCCACCGGGCTGGTGCCCGATGTGCCGGGCATGCACGGCCCGACCGCAACGCTGGAAGAACTCGCCAGTGTGCTTTGCCCGCGTGAGGATGGCGGCGTGCTGCACCGCAAGGGCGTGGTCGACTATTCCATCGGCAAGGGCGTGGCACCCGGCGTATTCTGTGTCATCGAAACCAGGCATCCGCGCGTTATGGAACGGATGATCGACCTCAAGGTCGGCAAGGGCCCCTATTTCACGATCTTCCGGCCCTATCACCTGACCAGCCTGGAAGTGCCGCTGTCGGCGGCACGCGCCGTGGTCTACAAGCGCGCCGACATGGAGCCGCTCGACCATCCGGTGGCCGAGGCGGTTGCGGTGGCCAAGAGCGATCTCGGCGCCGGCCAGTCGCTCGGCATGATCGGCGAGACCGACTATCGCGGTTTCGCCATGACCTGGGAGGATGCGCGCGCCAAGGGTGCGCTGCCGCTCGGGCTTGCCGAACGCGCCAAGGTGGTCAAGCCGATCAGAAAAGGCGACTTTCTCACCTATGAAAATTGTGTACCCGACGATTCGATGGTGATAACGCAGATCCGCCGTCGTCTCGACCAGTCGGACGGACGGTACGTGACCAACGCCGCCTGAACCTTCGGGGCCTCTGATGGACGATGTCGTTATCGGGATCGACGCCTCGACGACGGCCGTAAAGGCTATTGCTTTCGCGCGCGATGGGACGGAGCTTTACCAGGCGCGCGAAACCTATCCGCTTTCAAACCCGAAGCCCGGCCATTTCGAGCAGGATGCCGAACATTGGTGGGCAGCCCTCATCGGTGCGCTGAAGCAGGTTGCCGACAAGGTCGGCGCCGCGCGCGTGGCGGCAATCGCGATCGCTCATCAGCGCGAAAGCTTCACACTGATCGATCACGCTGGCGACCCGCTCATCCCCGCGATCCTGTGGTTGGACGAGCGCGCCCGGCCGCAGGTCGCCAGGCTGTCGGCCGAACTCGGCCGCGAAGCGATCCGCGACTGGAGCGGCAAGCCGCCGGACCCGACGCCGGCGCTCTATGCCATCGCATGGCTGGCCGAGCACCAGCCGCAGGCGCTGGCCAAGGCAGCGGCGCTGGTCGACGTCCACGGCTTCTTCGTCCACCGGCTGACCGGACGCCTCGTCACCAGCACGGCTAGCGCCGACCCGCTCGGCCTGCTCGACGTCGCAACAGGGCAATGGCACGCAGAACTCGTCGCGGCTGCGGGGCTTCAGCCACAGCAGCTGCCGGCACTGATCGGCCCAGGTGAAATTTGCGGCGGTCTCGCCGAAAGCATTGCACAGCTGACTGGCCTGAAAGCCGGCACGCCAATCGTCGCCGGCGCCGGCGACGGCCAGGCGATGGGCCTCGGTATGGGGGTATACGGCGCCGGGAAGAGCTATCTCTCGCTCGGCTCCGGTGTCGTCAGCGGCTGCTATTCCGGAACGGTCACCACCTCGGATGCCTTTCGCACGCTGGTCTCGCCGACCGGTTCCGGCTTTATGCTGGAGACGGTGCTGCGCTCGGGCATGCAACTGGTCGATTGGATCGTGCGCACCACAGGCGCGTCTTCCGCGGCAGAGCTGGAGAAGCTTGCGGTCGATGTTGCGGCCGGCAGTGACGGCCTGTTGGTCATGCCCTATTGGGCCGGCGTCATGAGCCCCTATTGGGATGGCGCGGCGCGTGGCGCCGTTGTCGGCCTGTCGCTCAACCATGAGCCCCGGCATCTCTTCCGCGCAACGCTGGAAGGCATCGCTTTCGAGCAGGCCATCGCCAGCGAGGCAATGGAAGCCGAGAGCGGCGGCAAACCGGGAGAGATGATTGCCGCCGGCGGCGGCACCAATTCGGCGCTGCTGATGCGGATCATGGCCAGCGTGCTCGAGCGGCCGCTGTTCGTGTCGCCGGTCAATGAGGCAGCGGCCCTCGGCGCAGCCATGCTGGCGGCTTCGGCGGTCGGCTGGTTTGCCTCACCGGAAGAGGCAGCCAAGGCGATGGCCGCGGCGCCCGCCAGGCGTGTCGATCCTGATATGGCGCTGGTGCCTGCCTACCGGGCGCGCAAGGCGATCTACCGCGATCTTTACCACGCGACCCGCGACATTCACGCACGGCTGGGTGCGATCTGAGTTCGAGCGCAGTTTGCCTGCGTGAAGCTTCCGATGCTCAACCTGCCCAGGTTGCCGATTTTGCGTCCTGCCCGGCAAATGCTAGACTCATCGTGCTCATGAAGGCTGCATTTCACCTTGCCGCCCTGCCCTGGATTGCCGCGCTTGCGGCAGCTCCAATATCGGCGTGTGCGCAGGACGAGCCGCCCTTCGAGATCACACTCGACATGGACAATGACGGCCAGGTCGATCGGGCCATGATCACCACGAAACCCGACGATGGGTCGGCGGATCTCTCGCTCTATCTGGCTGCCGGCAATGGAAAGCTCGATCCTGCGCGCAAGCCTGACTTCGTTAAAAAGACGCTGACGGAGGATCGTGTCCTGGCGCTTGAAGACAAGGGCAAGGGATCGCTTGTCGTCACCTCCTGCTTCGGCTGCGGCGCCAACAAATCATGGGAGGCGAAGCTGACCATCGTCTGGCGCGGCGGCAAGTTCCTGGTCGCCGGCTACAGCCGCGATTGGGACTGGAATGTGCAGAAGGCCGACGGCTCGGTCGAGACGACGCTCGGCGGCTGCGACATCAATTTCCTCACCGGCAAGGGCGTCGCCTCAAAGGATCTGGACGACGGCAAGCCGGTCACGGGAAAATTCGTGCCGATCGCGCTGGCCGACTGGTCGGACGACAGCCGCCCGGAGCCCTGCGAGTTCTGATGGTCCCGCGCGCTTCAGCGCCCCAGCAACCCCTTCGCCGCATCCTCGTCGGTGATCAGCACTGAAACCTTGGTGTTTGCCAGTGCCGCGCGCATCACTGCGACCTTCTCTTGCCCGCCTGAAACCAGGATGATGCTCGGAATGTCCGACAGATCCTGCAGCGGATAGGCGCAAACGCGGCGGTTGACTTCATGGTCGACCGGCCGCCCTTCGGCATCGATGAAATGGCAGAGCAGGTCGCCAACCGCGCCGGCGGCCTGCAGTTCCTCAAGCTCGCTCGGTTTGATGAAGCCGTAATTGGCGATCGGGCTGTTGTTGGAAAACGAGCCGACGCTGAGCACGGCGATGTTGGCTCGCCGCGCGCGGAAGACGACATCCTGGACGCTGCGCTGGCTCATGAAGGCATCGCGCTGCTCAGGCCTGTCGGCATAGACCGGCACCGGCAATAGAAAACATTCGGCGCCGATCTTCTCGGCAAACTCCCAGGCGCTTTCGGTCGGGTTGAGCGGCTGCGCGTGGGTGAGGCCGCCGAGCATCGAGACAACCGTCGTCCTGGCGATCGGCCGCCTGGGCAATTCGTTGATGGCGAATTTCAGCGTGCGGCCCCAGCCCAGCGCAATGACATCACCGGCATTGACGTTGTCGGCGAGATAGGCGGCAGCGGCGTGGCCGATCATCAGCGGCGCGTTGCTGCGGTCGGCTGCCGACGGCACCACGACCGCCTGGCTGAGCCTGAAACGCTGCTTCAGGCTCTCCTCGAGCTGCACGCATTCGACGACGCTGTCGCGGATGCGGAACTGGACGATGCCTTCCTCGCGGGCAGCAGAGAGGATGCGGTGCACCTTGATGCGGCCGACGCCGAGGATCTCCGAGATGCGCTCCTGCGTCAGGCCCTCGACATAATAGTGCCAGGCGGCGCGGGCCTTGAGCTCGGCATCGGGAAAGCGCGAGGCCTTCTCGTTTTCGACGGTCGCCATCTTTTGCCCTCCCACGGCCCTTCGAGGACCGCCAAATGCCATTCAACCGTACAGCTTTGCAGCCGAACGGGCTGTAACCGCTCGACTCACCCGGCAGCCAAGCTTCACGACATCGACAAGACATCGTCCGCAACAAGAGATCAAACTCACAATGCTTCGCATCGCTCGCTTTGCGTCACTTGGCCTGCCGAATTATCCCACAGAGTTCGAAGGGATGAAAACCGTCCCTGGGACAGTCACTCCAAGCCTCCCTCTGGAAAAACTGCCTCACGACGCCAACTGGTGCTGCATGGCGTGACGGCACTTGACAATTTTCTGATGAACGGTTTAGCTGAACAAAATTGCATAGCAAAGATAAATTGTTCACAAGGGAGGCGCCTGGTGAACAAAAGCGGATGGCGAGGCATCGCCAATCTGCCGAGGGAGGAGACGAAGTGGCCGTGAGCAACGATGCAAGCGACGCGAAGACTGGCGATTCGAAGGCCGGCGAATTGAAAGCCGCGACCGGCGCCGCCGGAGGCGCGAAGCTCTCGGCGCTGTTTGCCGGAACCATGGGACCGCTGATCGGGCTGCTGCTGCTGTGCCTGGCGCTGACGCTGACCACCGACACATTCCTCACCGTGCGCAACATCCTCAACGTGCTCGACCAGATCACCGTGCTCGGCATCATGGCGATCGGCATGACGCTGGTCATCCTGATCGGCGGCATCGACCTGTCGGTCGGCTCGGTGCTGGCGCTCGCCGCCATGGTGATGGGCTTCGTCGCCCATCCCGACTATCTCAATCTCGGCCTTGCGGCCGGCGTCGTCGCCGCCCTTGTGGTCGCCGGCCTTTGCGGCCTGGTGTCCGGCCTACTGGTAACAGTCACCCGGCTGCCGCCCTTCATCGCCACGCTGGCGATGATGTCGGTGGCGCGCGGCCTTGCCAACATGATCACCGACGGTTCGCAGATCGTCGGCTTCCCCGACTGGTTCACCAACCTGTCGATCATCCGCCATTTCGGCTTTCTGTCGGTCACCGTCGGTCTGATGATGGTGCTGGCGATCGTCTTCGCCATCTTCCTCAACTACCGCGCCAAAGGCCGCAGCCTTTACGCCATCGGCGGCAGCGCCGAAGTGGCGCGGCTCTCCGGCATTCCGGTGAGGTCGTTGACCAACTGGGTCTACGCGATCTGCGGCGTGCTTGCGGGTCTTGCCGGCATCGTACTCGCGGCGCGGCTGGATTCGGTGCAGCCGAGCTCCGGCCTCGGCTATGAACTCGACACCATTGCCGCCGTGGTGATCGGCGGCGCCAGCCTGTCGGGCGGCGTCGGCTCGATCGGCGGCACAGCGGTCGGCGTGCTCATCATCGGCGTGCTGCGCAACGGGCTCAACCTGCTCGGCGTCTCACCCTTCATCCAGCAGGTGGTGATCGGCGTGGTGATCGCGCTGGCCGTCGCCAGTGACACCTGGCGGCGCAGGGCGCGATAAAGAGCGGGGCAAAATTGAGAATTCGCCCGGAGCATCCGGGCGATAGACGGATCGGTCGATCCGAAACTGGGATGTTCCAAGGGGCGCGATGCGCAGGCGGGACAGTTTGACTATCAACGGAGGAAAAACATGCTGACCAAACGTTCACTGCTGCTTGCCGCTGCCGCCATCATTCCGCTGCTCGGCCTGACCGACATGGCCTCGGCCAAGGAGGCCAAGAAACTCGGCCTCGCCGTGGCCAATTTGCAGGCCGACTTCTTCAACCAGATCAAGCAGTCCGTCGAAGCCTACGGCAAGGAAAAGGGCATCGAGATCGTCACCGTCGACGCCAAGGGCGATTCGGCAACGCAGGTCAGCCAGGTGCAGGACCTGATCACGCAGAACATCGACGCGCTGATCTATATTCCGGCCGGCGCCACCGCCGCGACCGTGCCGACCAAGACGGCCAAGGCTGCCGGCATCCCGGTCATCAATGTCGACCGCAACGCCGACGGCGCGCCCGGCGACACCTTCATCGCCACCAACAGCGTCGCCTCGGCACAGGCAGTGTGCGACTACATCGCCAAGCAGGCCGGCGGCAAGGGTGAGCTGATCATCATCCACGGTCAGAAGGGGACCACGCCGGAAGTCGACCGCTCCAAGGGCTGCGGCGAAGCACTCAAGGCCTATCCCGATATCAAGGTGGTGGGCGAACTGTGGAGCGAAGGCTGGCACCAGGATGAGGGCTTCAAGCTGACGCAGGACCTGCTGCAGGCGCATCCTGATGTCTCGATCGTCATCGGTCAGGCCGACGCGCTGGCGCTGGGCGCGGCGCAGGCGGTCAAGGTCGCCAATCCCGGCCACAAGGTCTGGGTTGCCGGCTTCGACGGCGACGTGGCGGCACTCAAGGCGCTGAAGGACGGCGTGTTCGACGTCACTGCGACGCAGCAGACGCAAGGCATGGGCCGGCTTGCCGTCGATGCGGCGATCAAGCTGGTGGCCGGCGAGAGCGTTCCTGCCGAACAGCTGCAGGATGCGACGTTGACCACCAAGGACAATGTCGAGCAGTTCATCGCCAAGCATCCCTAACAGCTCGCACCGGTCAAGAGAGCGCCACGATGTCCCCTGATCCTCGCCACAGCGAAAGCCCGCATAATGGGCTCTTCGTCAACGGCCTCTGCAAAAGCTATGGACCGGTCCAGGTCCTGGCCGATGCGAGCTTTGAGGTGCGGCCGGGCGAAGTCGTGGCGCTGCTCGGCGAAAACGGCGCCGGCAAGTCGACGGTGTCGAACATCATCGCCGGCTCGACCAGACCCGATGCCGGCACCATCATCTGGCGGGGGAGACCCTATTCCCCCGCCTCGCCTGCCGCGGCAATCGATGCCGGCGTCGGGATGATCCATCAGGAACTGAAGCTGCTGCCGGACCTGTCGGTGGCCGAAAACGTCTATGTCGGGCGGCTGCCGATGCGCGGCGGCCGCATCGACCGCGCCGAGATGAACGCCAGGGCCTCGGCGCAGCTGAAGCGGCTCGGCCTCGACGTCTCGCCGGAGCGCAAGGTGCGCACGCTGCGCATCGCCGCCCAGCAGCAGGTCGAGATCGCCAAGGCGCTGACGCTGAACGCCGAATTGCTGATCTTCGACGAGCCGACCGCAGCGCTCGGTGGCGAGGAAACGGAGCTTTTGTTCCAGCAGATCCGCAAGCTCAAGGCGGAAGGCATGTCCTTCATCTACATCAGCCATCGTCTCGACGAGATCGCGCAGATCGCCGACCGTGTGGTGGTGATGCGCGACGGACGCATCGTCGCCCGCCATGAGCGTGCCGACGTGTCCGTGCGCACCGTGGTCGAGCAGATGGTCGGCCGCTCGGTCGAGCGGATGTTCCCGCATTTGACGCCGCCGCGCGACGAGACGCTGCTCGAGGTCGAGAACCTGTCCTCGCCGGAGAAGAGTTTCAACAACGTCTCCTTCTCGGTCAAAGCAGGCGAGATCCTCGGCGTTGCCGGGTTGATCGGCGCCGGCCGCACCGAACTGGTGCGGGCGATCGCCGGCGCCGATCCGATCTCGTCGGGCTCGGTGCGTGTTGCCGGCAAACCGGTGCATCTCAGCGGTCCGGCGGCGGCGATCAAGGCCGGCGTCGTGCTGGTGCCGGAAGACCGCAAGGCGCAAGGCGTGGTGCTGGACCAGACCATCGGTGAGAACCTGGCATTCGGCAATTTCGACCATGTCGCGCCGAACGGCTGGGTGTTTCCGAAGGCGGTGCAGAAATTCGCCGAGGCCGGCATCGCAAGGCTCGGCGTCAAGGGCAAGCCGAACCAGGCGGTGTCGAAACTGTCCGGCGGCAACCAGCAGAAGGTGATCATCGCCAAATGGGTGTCGCGGCCGCCGAAGGTGTTCATCCTCGATGAACCGACGCGCGGCATCGATGTCGGCGCCCGCGCCGCGATCTACGATGTGATCGCCGACCTCGCCCGCTCCGGCATGGCGGTGGTGGTGGTGAGCTCCGATCTCGAGGAAGTGCTGGGGCTGTCGCATCGCGTGCTGGTGCTGAGCCGCGGCCGCCAGCGTGGCATTCTCGACCGCGGCGAGGCCAGCAATGTCGCGGTGATGGAACTCGCCACGAGCTAGAACAGAGTATCGGAAGACAGCGCTCCAGGTGATATCCTCCCAAGGACCGGACCGCGCGGGGGCGCCAGCCAAAGACTGGCGCCCCTTCATTTCAGACGGCCGGCGGTTGGAGCAGAGGGACCGACGATGAAACTATTCGATCTTCACGGAGACGTGGCGCTGGTGACCGGCGCCGGCAGCGGCATCGGGCAAGCGATCGCCATTGGACTGGCCGAAGCCGGCGCCGATGTCGTGTGTTTCGGCCATACCTCCAAGGGCGGGCTGGACGAGACGGCGCACAAGATTTCGGCGCTTGGCCGCAAGGCGCTGGTGCTGACCGGCACGGTGACGTCCGAGGCTGACCTTGCGGCGGCAATCGAGCGCACCGAAAAAGAGCTCGGCGCGCTGACCATCGCCGTCAACAATGCCGGCATTGCAGGCGCCGAGGCGGCCGAGACGCTGTCGCTGGAGAAGTGGCAGAAAATCTACGACGTCAATGTCAGCGGCGTGTTCCTGTCCTGCCAGGCTGAGGCGCGCGCCATGCTTTCGCGGCGCAAAGGCTCGATCGTCAACATCGCCTCGATGTCGGGTTCGATCGTCAATCGCGGCCTGACCCAGGCGCATTACAATTCGTCGAAGGCGGCGGTCATCCACATGTCGAAGAGCCTCGCCATGGAATGGGCCGATCGCGGCCTGCGCGTCAATGTGGTGAGCCCCGGCTACACGCTGACGCCGATGAACAAGCGGCCTGAGGTCGCCGAACAGATCAAGATTTTCGAGCGCGACACACCAATGGGACGCATGGCGACGCCGGAAGAAATGGTCGGCCCAACCGTGTTCCTGGCCAGCCGCGCCGCGAGTTACGTCACCGGCATCGACCTGATCGTCGATGGCGGCTTTGTCTGCTGGTAGGAGAAGAGAAAATTGCAGAAGCGTTTTGAAGGCAAGACGGCGGTCATTACCGGAGCCAGCGGCGGCATCGGCGCGGCTATGGCGAAGCGCTTCGCCGAGGAAGGTGCCGCGGTCGTGGTCAGCGCCATCGATGCCCGCGTCGACGAGGTTGCCGCCACACTGAAAGCGACGGGCGCCAAGGTCGCGTCTATGCGC
The DNA here is from genome assembly GCA_900472295.1 of Hyphomicrobiales bacterium. GTDB lineage: Bacteria > Pseudomonadota > Alphaproteobacteria > Rhizobiales > Rhizobiaceae > Mesorhizobium. The sequence continues at coordinate 44,782 of UCIA01000027.1, forward strand.
ATGGACGTGACCAAAAAGGACGATGTCACAGCGCTTTACGATCTCGCCGAGAAGGAATTCGGCCGCGTCGACATTTCGGTGCAGAATGCCGGCGTCATCACCATCGCCCGGATCGAGGCGATGACCGAGGCCGAGTGGGACAAGGTGATGGCCGTCAACACCAAGGGCGTGTTCCTGTGCTGCCAGGAAGCGATCGCGCGCATCCGCAAGCATGGCGACGGCGGAAGGCTGATCAACACGGCGTCGGGCCAGGCGCGGCAGGGTTTTATCTACACCCCGCATTACGCGGCCTCGAAATTCGGCGTCGTCGGCATCACCCAGAGCCTGGCCAAGGAAGTGGCCAAGGAGAAGATCACTGTCAACGCCATCTGCCCCGGCATTATCGACACCGACATGTGGGCCTACAATGACGCAGCCTGGGGCAAGCTGATGGGCGACTACAAGCCCGGCGAGTTGATGGCCGAATGGGTGAAGAACATTCCGATGGGCCGCGCCGGCAGCGGCGAGGACGTGTCCGGTCTGGTCAGTTTCCTCGCCAGCAACGACGCCACCTACATCACCGGCCAGACCATCAATGTCGATGGCGGCCTGATCATGTCGTGAGGCCAACCTTGGCGGTTGGCAATCGACCAGTCTGAAATTCAGCTGCGCACCGGCATCAGCCATTGCGCCGCATGAACGTTGGTATATATAATTTCATCCCATGAAACGGCTTTGGCGGGGATGGGGCTCGCCGGCCGAGATCATGGGACCTCGATGGCTCACATGTCTCAGAGCGCCGCCGAAGCGGCGATCGATCCGCTGACGATTGCTCGCGCAGCAATCCGTCCGGCGCCATGACGCGAGCCTATCCAGCATCGAACCACCACCAGATTCAGCACCATTTCGCCTGCGCCGGCTCTAGCCTCCGCATTTGCCTGGTGCGAACAAGCTTGCGCAACGACCCGCCTTTCCAACACAATCAAGAAAAGACGCAAGAAGGGAACGACTAAGAATTTCCACATGGTTTGACAGGAGAACAAGCATGTCATTTCGAAGTGTGATTTCTAACCTATCAATGGGAGCCTTCGCGCTTGCCGCCGCAAGTGCGCTTACATCACCTGCCTACGCAGCAGCGCCTGAATCCAACGATCCGATCAAGATCGCGCTGTTCGACTGGACGAGCGTCAATCTCAACGCCAAGATCCTTGGCGGCATCCTCGAAAAGCTCGGCTACACGGTCGAATATCCGACCGCCGACTACCTCTCCAGCCTGACCACCGGCCTGACCAATGGCGACATCGATGTCGGCATGGAATTCTGGGACACGACGGCCGGCGAAGCCATGAAGGCTTCCGACGCCACCGGCCAGACCGAGCGGCTGGGCAAGCTCGGGCCGAAAGCCAAGGAAGAATGGTGGTTTCCCGAATACATGAAGGAGAAATGCCCTGGCCTGCCCAATTGGGAAGCGCTCAAGGACCCGAAATGCGCCGAGGCTTTCTCGACGGCGGAGACCGCGCCGAAGGGCCGCTATCTCGGCGGCCCGGTGACCTGGGAAGGCTTTGACGACGAGCGTGTCGAGGCGCTGAAGCTGCCCTTCACCGTCATCCATGCCGGCACCGACGCGGCGATGTTCGCCGAACTGGACTCGGCCTATCAGCGCAAGGCGCCGATCATGCTGTGGATCTATTCGCCGCACTGGGCGCCGGCGAAATACAAGGGTGAGTGGGTCGAATTCCCGGAATACACGCCCGAGTGCTACACCGACCCGAAATGGGGTTCCAACCCTGATGCCAAGTACGATTGCGGCAAGCCGCATGGCGAGATCTGGAAATACTCCTGGTCCGGCATGAAGGACAAATGGCCGGTCGCCTACAAGGTGGCCAAGGCCTACACGGTCGACACCGATGAGCTCAACAAGATGAGTGGCGAGATCGATCTCGGCGGCAAGACGCCGGAAGAGGTCGCCGCCGCCTGGATCGCCGCCCACGAAGCCGACTGGAAAGCCTGGGCGCAGTAATCGTTCCGACTGGAAGCCGGACTCGGCCGTTACGGCCGGGTCCATATCTCCATTTCCATAGGGAACATTGGATGACGGAAGCGACTGAACCGCAGGCCGCTGGTGCGCCGAAGGATGCGCGGCCGATAAAGCTTGCCTGCCGCAATGTCTGGAAATTGTTCGGATCGGGCGCCGCGAACTTTATTCGCGAGCGCGACGGCAAGGCCAGCATGGCGGATATCGCTGCTGCCGGACTGGTCGGCGCGGTGCGCGCCGTCGATCTCGAAATACGCCAGGGCGAGATCTTCATCATCATGGGCCTGTCCGGCTCCGGCAAGTCGACGCTGGTGCGCTGCATGTCCAGGCTGGTCGAGCCGACCCATGGCAAGGTCGAATTCGAAGGCAACGATCTGCTCAAGATTTCCGATGCGGCGCTTATCGAATTGCGGCGCCATCGCATGGGCATGGTGTTCCAGAATTTTGCGCTGCTGCCGCATCTCAATGTGCTGGACAACATCGCCTTTCCGCTCAGCATACAGGGCCAGGACCGGCCGACGCGCGAAGCAAGGGCGCGCGAGGTGATCGAACTCGTCGGCTTGCGCGGACGCGAGCATTTTTATCCGCGCGAACTCTCCGGCGGCCAGCAGCAGCGCGTCGGCATTGCCCGCAGCCTCGCGACCAAGCCGGAGATCTGGTTCCTCGACGAGCCGTTCTCTGCGCTCGACCCGCTGATCCGCCGCGAGATGCAGGACGAGCTGATGCGGCTGCAGACGATGCTGCACAAGACCATCGTCTTCATCACCCATGATTTCGACGAGGCAATCCGGCTGGCCGACCGCGTCGCCATCATGAAGGATGGCGAGGTCATCCAGATCGGCACGCCGGAGCAGCTGGTGGTCAATCCGGCGACCGACTATGTCGCCGAGTTCACCCGCGATGTCGACCGCGCCAAGGTGATTTCCGCGCGCAGTCTGATGCGCGCCTTGGACGGGTCCGAGCATGGCGGAACGGTTTCGCCGGAAGCTAAGATCGCCAGCTTCTCGGCCAGCATCGTCGCCTCGGGCAAACCGTTCGCCGTGGTCAACGGCACCGGCAAGCCGATCGGCGAGGTGACGCCGCAAGCGGTCATCGAATTGCTGGCCGGCATCGACAGGCCAAGAGCCAGCACATGACGGTGACGGCAAGCGCCCGCGAGATAAGACCGCCGGTTCAGCGCTGGCTGCTGGTCTGGGCGGCAGCCCTTGCCGCCGTGCTGGTGGTGTTCCTGCTGCAGGAGAGGCTGCCCTGGGCCGTCAACTATCCCACTGATGCGGTCATTCCCGTCGCCGACTGGGTCAGTACGCTGATGCGCTGGATCAAGACGAACTTTTCGTGGCTGACGCGCTCGATCACCGCGGTGCTCGGCGTTCCCCTCGATTTCGCGCTCAATCTGCTCGCCAAGAATTTCAAGATCGGCCACGGCGCGGATGCCTATGTCCTGCCGCGCCTGTCCTGGGTCGGCGTCTGCGCTGCAGCCTTCATAGCCGGGCATGCCGCCGGCGGCCGGAAACTCGGCCTGCTGGTCGGCGGCTGCTTCCTCTACATCGCGCTGTTCGGCCAATGGACCAGCGCCATGCTGACGCTGGCGCTGATTTCCATCGCGGTGCCGTTCTGTATCGTCACCGGCCTGTTCGCCGGCATCTGGGCGTGGCGCAAGCCATGGGCGGAAAAGCTGATCGTCTCCCCTGCCCTCGATTTGATGCAGACCATCCCGACCTTCGCCTACCTCATCCCGATGCTGCTTCTGTTCGGCAACAGCCCGGTCTCGGCGATGATCGCCACCGCCATTTTCGCCACGCCGCCGATGGTGCGGGCAACCATGCTCGGCCTGTCGCGGGTACCGTCGGAGATCGACGATTTCTCAGAGATGGCCGGCTGCACGGCGCGGCAGAAACTGTGGCGGGTGCTGCTGCCCTCGGCGCGGCCGACACTGATGGTGGGTGTCAACCAGGTGATCATGCTGGCGCTCAACATGGTGATCATCGCCTCGATGATCGGCGCCGGCGGCCTCGGCTACGACGTGCTGCTGGCGCTGCGCGCGCTGAAGGTCGGCGAGGCAATGGAAGCCGGCCTTGCCATCGTCGCGCTGGCCATCGCGCTTGACCGGCTGAGCCAGGCCATCGCGCGCAAGCAGGCGAAGGGCCACGTCCATCAAGAAGCGAACCAGAGCTTCTGGCGGCGCTATCCCAACCTGTCGCTGGCCATCGTCATCCTTATCGTGACAACGCTGCTCGGCCTCTTCGTGCCGGCCTTCGCGGCGGTGCCGAAGGCGATCACTTTCACCACCGCGCCTTTGTGGAAAGCTGCCGTGAGCTGGGTGACGATCAACTTCTTCGACGTCATCGAAGCGTTTCGCGTGGCGCTGATCCTCAATGTGCTGAACCCGCTGCGCGCCTTTTGCGAAGGTTTTCCGTGGCTGGGCGCGGTGGCCCTGCTCGGCCTTGCCGGTTACCAGCTTGGCGGCTTGCGTCTTGCCGCCCTGGTCGCGGCGCTGACCGCCTTCTGCGCCGTCACTGGTCTCTGGGAAAAGACCATGGCGACGGTCTATCTCTGCGGCATCTCGGCCTTCATCGCCTGCCTGATCGGCATCCCGATCGGCCTGATGGCCGCGCGCAGCGACCGCTTCGAAAAGATCGTCACGCCCATCATCGACACGCTGCAGGTGCTGCCGTCCTTCTGCTTCATCATCCCGGTGGTGATGCTGTTCCGGGTCGGCGACGTCACCGCCATGATCGCCACGGTCGCCTTCGCCGTGGTGCCGGCGATCCGCTACACCAATCATGGCATCCGGCAAGTGCCGCCGGCGCTGATCGAGGCGGCGAAAGTTTCGGGCTGCACGCCGCGCCAGACCTTCTTTCGCGTGCAACTGCCGCTGGCGCTTCCCGAAATCATGCTGGGCGTCAACCAGACGATCCTGATGGCGCTGGCGATGATTATCATCTGCGCCATGGTCGGCACGCGCGATCTCGGCCAGGAGGTGTTCATCGCGCTGTCGAAAGCCGATTCCGGACGCGGCATTGTCGCGGGCCTCGCCATCGCCTTCATCGGCATCGTCGCCGACAGGCTGTTCAATGCCTGGACGGCGAAGGCTCGCGCGAGACTGGGATAACACCGAATGTCCGAGCCGGACGCTCCACCTTTTTCAGTTCTCGTTTTCGATATGGCCAGGACCGGCGAACCGGATGGCGAGCATGTGGTTTCCGGTTTCGAGACGCTGGAGGCGGCAACGGCCTATGCCATTGCGCGTGTTCGCGCCTCGGTGGAAGAACTGCGCAAGCCCGGCATAGCGGCCGCAGAGCTTCGGCAGATCTGGCACATTTATGGCGAAGACTGTTCGGTGCTGAATGCCAATGTGCGCGGCAGCGATCTGCTCGACGAGTTTATCGCGACGCCGGCGACACCGGCCGAGTGCAACTGGCAGGTTCTGGCGCCAAGGCTGCGCCGCTTCCGCGCCACGCTGCTCATCTCCAACGACAACAACGAATCCATCTGGACGGGCGGCGTTTTCCGTTCCACCTACAGGCTGTCGCGGGACGGCCTGCTGGAGCGTTTTCGTGACGATGCGATTGCCGCCTTCAAGGCCAAAGGCATCGCACCGGCGGTGCCGACGAAAATCCATGTCGCCCACCATTTCGAGCTTCCCGACCCGCCCTATCCGCCGCCGGGCGCCGCGCTGCGGTCCTGGAAGGTCGAGATCGAATTCGTCTGCCACGATGTGAAGTTTGGCGCCAACGCCAACGGCGTCTTCGCCTGGCCGGACGAGCCGACCGGCTGGGCGCTCAACACCATGACCTCGCTGCTGATGGCCGACATGCTGGCGTGGCGCGGCGATGGCCCGGACTATGTCAACTACAGCGACTTGATCTCCGTCAAGGTGACCGAGACCGACGCACCTGCCGACTATCCGCTGGATTGAAGCGACCTACTCCGCCGCGACGCCTTTCACCTCGAGATAGCTCTCCATGGAGTCGTCCAGCGCCTGCAGCCACGGCGTATGGTGCAGCGGCGCCATGGTGCCGGTCATCAGCGAGCGATAGGCGTGATCGCGAAAACTCATAATGTCTTCCGCCTTGTGGTGCTCCCACTCCATGAAAGTCTGGTTGACCGCCTCGACGTCGAAGCCGGGATAGTCGGTCTGGTCCATCAATTCCTTGGTGTAGTCGCCCTGGAACCAGATCATCTGCTCGGCGTCTTCCAACGTCTCTTCACGTGCGCGCCACTTGGCGCCGTGCTCGGCCATCGCCTGCACCGACGGCAGCTTGATGCGGCCCATGATGACGTCGCGCGCAAACCAGGCCTGCGCGTCGAACATGTTGAAGGTGTAGAACTGGTCCTGCATGCCGATATAAGACAGCTTCGGGTTCTTCTCCCAGACGACGCCTTCATAGAGGTCGAGCGGCCACATGCGGTTGGCGGTCTTGAGCTTCAGATCGTCGGTGAGGAAGGGGAAGGAATGCAGATAGCCGGTGCACAGGATGATGGCGTCGACATCCTTAGTGGTGCCGTCCTTGAAGTGCGCCGTCTTGCCGACGACCTTCTGCAGCAGCGGCACCTCTTTCCAGTTCTCCGGCCATTTGAAGCCCATCGGCTTGGAGCGGTAGCTGGAGGTGATCGATTTGGCGCCGTATTTGTAGCATTGCGAGCCGATGTCCTCGGCCGAATAGGAGCGGCCGATGATCAATATGTCCTTGCCCTTGAACTCCATCGCGTCGCGGAAATCATGGCTGTGCAGGATGCGGCCGTTGAAGGTCGAGAAGCCTTCGAAATAGGGAACGTTGGGCACCGAGAAATGCCCTGAGGCGACGACGACATTGTCGAACTCTTCGGAATAGGTGACGTCGTTGCTGCGGTCATGCGCGGTGACGGTGAATTTCTTCGTCACATCCGAGAAGGTCACCATGCGCACCGGGCTGTTGAAGCGCACCCATTTGCGCAGGCCTGATTTCTCGACGCGGCCCTTGATGTAGTCCCACAAAACGGCGCGCGGCGGATAGGAGCCGATCGGACGGCCGAAATGTTCCTCGAATGTGTAGTCGGCGAATTCGAGGCATTCCTTCGGGCCGTTCGACCAGAGATAGCGGTACATCGAGCCATGGACGGGATCACCATGCTCGTCGAGGCCGGTGCGCCAGGTGTAGTTCCACAACCCGCCCCAGTCGGACTGCTTTTCGAAGCAGACGATTTCGGGAATCGTGGCGCCCTTGTCTTCAGCCGATTTGAAAGCCCTGAGCTGGGCCAGGCCGGACGGCCCGGCTCCAATGACGGCAACGCGCGTGTTCATGGCAGGCCTCCCGGTCTCATTTCAAGTTGATGCAATTCCTGTAGGAAAACCGTTTCACGCTTTTCCTGGAATTGCTCTGACGAAACAAATTTCACTCACAGTGACACTAATTGCCCCTTCGATGCTGTCAACAGGGCTTGTGGCGAAACCGCGTTTCACGACAACGGATTTTCGGCAAAAACCGATGACAGCGCAAATCCGGAGCGTAGACCATTCGACTTAGGGGCTTGCTGTGGCGGTTGCGTTTCTGTATCGGCACCGAATAAGTTCACCTAGAGTGAAATAAATCTTCAGGATTCGGGGGCGAGATGGCGAAGACAGTTTCGGACTCCAAGGCTGGTCCCGTTTCGGCAAAGGCAAAGCCCTCCGTGGACGGGAAAACCATCCGCGCGCCGCTGACGCAGAACCCGCACGCCATTCGCGACACGCGCGAAAAGGTGCTGGAGGTGGCGATCGGCCGCGAGGTCAGGGCATTTCGCAAGAAGCTCGGCATCACCGTCGCCGACCTGGCGGTGGCCACCGACATTTCGCTGGGCATGCTGTCGAAGATAGAGAACGGTATCACCTCGCCATCGCTGACCACGTTGCAGGCGCTGTCGCGCGCGCTCGGCGTTCCCGTCACCGCCTTCTTCCGCCGCTTCGAGGAAGAGCGCAGCGCCGTCTTCGTCAAAGCCGGCGAAGGCCTCGACGTCGAGCGCCGCGGCACGCGCGCCGGCCACCAGTATAATCTGCTCGGCCATATCGGCTCCAACACCAGTGGCGTTGTCGTCGAGCCGTACCTGATCTCCCTGACCGAGGATTCGGACGTGTTCCCGACCTTCCAGCATGAGGGCATGGAGTTCCTCTATATGCTGGAAGGCGAAGTCGTTTACCGGCACGGCAGCAACCTCTATCCGATGAAGCCGGGTGACAGCCTGTTCTTCGACGCCGACGCACCGCACGGACCGGAGCAGCTCACGAAACTGCCGATGCGGTATTTGTCGATTATTTGCTATCCGCAGAGCGCGGGGTGAATGGAACTGGTTCCTCGCCCCCACGACAGTGGGGGAGAGGTGGCTCGGCGAAGCCGAGACGGAGAGGGGGAGCGCCCTACGAAGGCCCCCTCTCCGTCCGCTTCGCGGCCACCTCTCCCCCGCTTTGCGGGGGCGAGGAAACCCAAGTCTTGATCAATCCGGCCCGAACCCCGGTGACGTCGCACTGCCATCATCCAATTTCGACAGCCACTCGAGCAGCGTCGGCCTGTACCGCGTCAACCCCTTGTAGGTCGCCAGTTCCTCCGGCAAATCCCGGATCACCCGGTGCAGGCGCCGCGCCCATTTCGGCTGCGTCACCAGCTCGTCCATCTTGATGAGATAGCAGCGGATCGGGAAGACGATGCCGTTCGAGCGTGGCAGGCGCCAGAAGCTTTGCAGTTCGACGCGCAGATGCACCTTGTCGCCGACATTTTCGGGCGTCACCGTGGTGCGGTCCGGGCCCCATTTGTGGTAATTTTCCGGGCTGGTGTCGAGGCGCGGGTTGATGGTCATCGTCCAATTCAGGCGCCGCGCCGGCTTGCCCTGCTGGATGTTGGTGAGGAATTTCAGCGCCCGGACGAAAATCCCCTTCTCATGCGCCAGCGGCACCGGTGCATGCCACTCGAAGAAGTTCATGCCGATGTCGAAATCGAGCGACCAGTCGGCCTGCGTGGTGACCATGCCGGCATCCATCCACAGATTGCCGTCGCGCTGGTCGAGGATACAGAAATCGCCCTGGCTCTGGCGGGTGATGTACTCCATCGGCCCGTAAGGCAGCGTCGAGGTGTCGCCGAAGGTGAAGGTGTCGTCGATGCCGAGTGGCCGGTTTATCCAGCGCCAGCGGTCGCCGTTGCGCTCAAGCGTGAAATGCTCGGGATAGCCCAGCGCCTGCTGCTCCATCAGGAGTTCGAGCAGATCCCAGCCGGCCAGCGTCATATGCGGCAGCGACTGGCAACGCAACGGATCCTCGGCCAGCACCAAAGCGCGATCCTGCATCTCGGCGACATAGTGCTCGTCGACGTCGATCAGGTTTTCCAGCACACTGCCTTTGGGACCCACGACGTGCGGCTCGATGTTGACGGCGTACATGTAGCTGTCTTCGTGGAACGGGAACGGAAACCGCCTGATGTGCTCCGGGCTGTTCTTGAAGGTGAAATCGTCGCGGAACGTTTCCTTGCGAAAGGTGATGCCCATGATTTCCTCCTACCGCTCCAGGACCAGCGACTTGCCTTCGAAGCGCGACACGCACGGCATGATCTTGCAGCCGGAACGGTGGTCTTCCTCGCTCAGCCAGTGGTCGTTGTGGATGAACTTGCCGTCATACGAGATGACGTTGGTTTCGCACTGGCCGCAGACGCCGCCGCGGCAGAGATAGGGCGGATCGACGCCCGCCGCCTCGATCGCTTCGAGCAGGCTCTGCTGTTCGCCGACGCGGATGGTCTTGCCGCTGACCGCAAGCGTCACGTCGAACGGCAGTCCGGGCTGAGGTGCCGCGAAATGCTCGTAGTGCACGGTCTCCGTTGGCCAACCGAGAGATGCCGCGCGGTCGCGGACCCAGTTGATCATACCGGCCGGGCCGCAGACATAGAGATGTGTGCCGAGCGGCTGCGACGACAACAGCCGGTCGAGCTCGATGCGCTCGTCGCGATCGTCGTGATAGAGCCGGATGCGGTTGCCATGGCGCTGCTGCAGAACGTCGGCATAGGTGCCCAGCGATGCCGTGCGGCAGGTATAATGCAGTTCGAAATTGCCGCCGGAACCGGCGAGCTGCGCGGTCTGCGCCATGAATGGCGTGATGCCGATGCCGCCGGCCAGCATCAAATGCTTCTTTGCCCTGAGGTCGAGCGAGAACAGGTTGACGGGATAGCTGACCACCATCTCCAGGCCGGGTTTGACCGACCGGTGCATGAACAGCGAGCCGCCGCGGCCGAGATCGTCGCGGCGCACCGAGATGGTGTATTCGCTTGTGTCGAGCGGCGAGCCCATCAGCGAATAGGGATTGAGCCTTGTGAGCTCGCCATCGCGCATCTCGACCACGACATGGGCGCCGCCGGAAAAGGTCGGCAACAACCCGCCGTCGCGGCGGCGGAAATGGAAGCGGGTGACGAGGTCGTTGACCGGGACGACATCGCTGACGACGACATCCAGCTTGGTGGTGCCGGTGCTCATGGGAAGGCCTCCTCTTTGGGAGGAATTTCACTGGGATCCTCGGCATTGATGCAGACGCCCTGGAAGGCCGCGAGCCGACGCGAATAATGATCGCGCACTAGAAGCAGCAGGCCGCAATGCGCGCAGGTCGCAGGCTGCGTCGTCACGTTTTCGGTGATGCCCTTGCAGTGGACACACTGCATGCGCCGCGCCAGCGAGCCGCGATGCTCGGTCTGCATCGAGGTGTGATCGATGCCGGCTTCAAGGGCCACCTGCATGGCCTGGCCGATCAACCCTTCGGTGCCGGCGAGATAGAGGCGCATGCCCATATGGGCGTTGGCCAGCGTCTGCTTCAGCCGCGGCAACAGGCTGGCGAAGGACGGCGCGACGTGAAATTGCGCCGACTTCAATGCCTCAAGAGCGGCAATGTGCTGGCCGCCGGAGCCGGGAATGAACACGATCTCGGCGCCGTCGAAGAAGCCGGGCGGCGCTGTCTTTGCCATGTCAACGATCGCCAACGCGCCTTCCGCATCCGCCACGAAAAGATGATGCTTGCCGGGCTGCGGAGACAGGGTTCCGTAAATGGGCCGGCTGATGATCGTCTTGGCTGCCATTCTCTCTTTGTGCCCTAAATCCCTCGCTGTCGATTGTGCCTCAACCCTTGGCGGTGCGCTTGGTCTTTTTGGGATCGTCGAAGGGAAGTGGCTGCGCCGTCGCCTTGATCGATCCGCTCTTGTTGCGGATTTCGAGCTTGGTGTCCTTGACCGCGCAGTCGACGTCGAGGCGGGCAATGCCCATCGATTTTTTGACCAGCGGCGAATACATGGCGCAAGTCACCACGCCGACCTTTTTGCCGTCACGATAGACCGGCGCGCCCTCGTCGGACGGCTCCTTGCCGTCGAGCAGAACGCCATAGATCTTGAAGCGTTCCTTGCCCTTGAGCCGATAATGCTCCTCGGCGCCGCGGAAGCCGGTTTTTCCGGGGCTGACGGTGAAATCGAGGCCGAGTTCCCACAGCGTGTCGCCGGGGCCTTCATTCTCGAACGGATATTTTTGCGAGTTATCGTAGGGATAGAACAGCAAATAACTTTCGACACGCAGCATATCCAGCGTGGTGAAGCGGCACGGAATGATACCGGCGCTCTTGCCCTCGTCGAGGATCCTGTCCCAGATCGTGCCGGCATCCTGGCCGCGGCAGAAAATCTCGTAGCCGCGCTCGCCGGTGTAACCGGTGCGCGAGATCATCACGGGAAAGCCGAACAGCTGAGTCTGCATGTGGTGGAAGTAGTTGAGGTCGCGAATGCCTGGCACGTGTTTTGAGAGATAGTCGACGGCAGTCGGGCCCTGCAGCGACAGATCGTGCAGATTGTCGTCGAAGCGCAGCGAGACATCGCGGCCCATCGCGGCGCGCTGCAGCTCCTCATGGCCGGTGCCGGAGCCGTGCACCACCATCCAGGCGTTCGGGCCGGTGCGGTAGAGGATGCAGTCGTCGGTGAATTTGCCGGCCTCGTTCAGCATGCAGGCATAGGCCGACTTGCCGGGATAGATCTTTTCGACGTCGCGCGTCGTGGCGAGGTCGATCAGATGCGAGGCGTGCGGCCCGGTGATGTGGACCTTCTTCAGGCCCGACACGTCCATCAGGCCGGCCTTGGTGCGGATGGCGACATATTCCTCGTCGGCATCCTTGTCGTAGGTCCAGGCGGTGCCCATGCCGCTCCAGTCTTCGAGCTTCGAGCCGAGCGCGCGATGGCGATCCGCCAGGGACGAAAATCTCCAGGATGCCGTCATCCGCTAATCCTCCGTTTCGAAAATTCCATTGTGTTCCCTGCCCCCTGCGCTGTGGCGGGAGCTTTGAGCGAATATTGACCGCAAACGATCGGGCGCCGCAATACCCATAAGCAAATAATTTCATTGTCAGGCAAATTTCACGACGCCAAACAAGCGGTTTACCGAACGTAAATTCGTCTTGACAATTGCGCAAATCAGGCTGAGTTTGTGAAAAAAATTTCACTCTCTTGAAAGAGAGCGACGAGCGGAAGATTCGGAACCGTACGTCAGAAAAGGGGAGGAACCGATGTCAGACCTGCAACAGCGCATCGAAGCGCTGTATCGTTCCGACGTGCGCGGCGCCGCGCTCCTGATCATCTGCCTGTGGGCGACGATCCTCTTCGTGCTCTTCATGACATGGCCCTACATCCCCGACACCGGCATCAAGCTCGTGGTCGCGATCGCCGCGGCCGCCGTGCTGATCTTCAACACAGCCGCCATACTGGCGATGGTCAATCACTACAAGGAAGACAAGGACTTCATCTACGGTCTCGACATCAAGAACGCCGACGCGGCCCGCAACCGCAAGTACTGAAGCAAAAAGTCCTGAGGGGTAGAAGACATGTCGCGCTATACGCCGCCGGAACAGAGCAAGGCCGGACAGATATTTGACATCGCCGTGGTTGTCGTCGCCATTTTCGTGGCGCTGTGGCTGCCGCTGAAGCTTGGGCTGGCGGGTGCCGCAAAATCCATCGACGCGCTCGATGCCAAGACCTGGGAAGCGCTCGGACAGAACCCGACCATGGCCTCGATCTGGGAGAAGCTCGGCTACACGCCCGAGACCGCGCACGACATCATCCAGAACCGCTTCCACTACATTATCGACTGGCCGACGCTGATCATCATGGCAGCAGTGCTGATCGGCTATTTCGTCTTCCTGTTCCGCGCCTCCGACCGCGAATATCGCGACGTCATCAACGAAAAGTTCGACGACAAATAACGAAAAAATCTGAGGGGAAACACGCTCATGTGGGTCGCACTGTCTTATGCATGCTGGGCCATCTCGGTCGTGCTTGCGCTGTGGATGCTCTACGACTGGTTCAAGGTCGACACGACCTACTCCGAGGATGTGCTGACCTCGTCACGCGAAGGCGAGCTAGAAGCCGCTTCCGAAAAACACCGGATCTGAGTGGGGATTGATCGATGACCGCGGTTGAATCGACAACACAAGGCGAACGGGTCTCGCTGCTCAGGGTGCTCGGCCCGGCCCATGTCTGGGCGCTCGGCGTCGGCATCGTTCTGGTCGGCGAATTCACCGGCTGGAATTTCTCGGCCGACAAGGGCGGCGCGCTGGCGGCCCTTATCGTCTGCTGGGTCGTTGGCCTGCTTTACACCTCGGTCGCCATGATCGATTCCGAGGTGACCTCGACGGTGGCCGCCGCCGGCGGCCAGTATGCTCAGGCCAAACACATTGTCGGGCCATTGATGGCCTTCAACGTCGCGCTGTTCCTGGTCTTTGCCTATACGATGCTGGAGGTCTCGGACGCCATCCTGCTTGGCGACACCATCGTCGCCAAGGCCGGCGTCGAAGGGCTGACCCACAATCCCTTCATAGCCGCCACCATCGTGACGCTGGCGTGGCTCAACTATCGCGGCGTGCTGATGACGCTCAACGTCAACTTCGTCATCACCGCGATAGCCTATGTCTCCATCGTCATCCTGTTCTTCTCGGTCAGCCCGTGGACGCAGGGCGCGGTGCTGAAGCTCAACGAACTGGTGACGCCCGGCAATGCGCTGCCCTATGGCTGGATCGGCGTCATCGCCGCTTTCCAGTTCGGCATCTGGTATTATCTCGGCATCGAAGGCACCACGCAGGCCGCCGAGGAAGTGCGCTCGCCGGCGCGGTCCCTGCCCTACGGCACCATGGCCGGCATGATCACGCTTCTGATCGCAGCCGCCATGACCTGGTATGTCTGCGCCTCGCTGATGCCCTGGGAATATCTCGGCATCACCTATTATCCCTTGTGGGACGCCGGCAAGCTGACCGGCAGCCCGCTGCTGGAAAACCTGTTGTTCGTGGCCACGCTGCTGGCCGCGCTCGCCTCTGCCAATGGCTGCATCAATGATGCGGCGCGCGCCTGGTTCTCGCTCGGACGCGACCGCTATCTGCCGAGCTGGTTCTCGGCCGTGCACCCGAAATACCGCACGCCCTATCGCTCGATCCTGTTCCTGCTGCCGATCGCGCTGGCCTTCGCTTTCATCGCCGACCTCAACCAGGCGATCACCTTCTCCATCCTGTCGGGCGTGCTGCAATACACCTTCATGAGCATCAACATCATGATGTTCCGCAAGAAATGGCCGCTGGGTACGATCCGCCGCGGCTATACGCACCCGTTCCACCCGATCCCGGCCATCGTTTTGTTTTGCCTGTGTGTGGTGACCTTCTTTGCGATCTTCCTCGGCTACGGCTCGCAGCTGATCGCCATGGTCGCCTTCTACTTCCTGATCTCGTTGTGGTTCCACTTCTATCGCTACCGCTATGTGCGCCGCGGCGACCAGTTCACCATGCCGTGGCCGAAGCCACAGGGCTATTGACAGGAGAGGGCCTGCCGGTTCGGGCAGGCATGGCGTGACGAGGTGTCCGAGGTGACAACAGCATTGCTGGCCGGGGCGATTGCGCTGGCTCTCGTCTTGCACCTCGCCCGGCATATGCGCGCCAGCCGCAACAGGGCAGCCGCAGCACACGCCGCCGAGGATGCCAGCATCCGGAGCGTCATCCCGGATGCGGTCGACGTCTCGGACGGCACGGTCGGGGTTGTCACCTGGGCCGGCACATGGAACGGACAGCGCGTGCAGCTGCGCACCATCGTCGACACACTGGCGACGCGAAAGCTGCCGGCGCGCTGGCTCAGCGTTACGATCACCGAACCCATTGCGGTGCCGGCGACCTTCGACATGATGATGCGGCCGGGCTCGCCGACAACCTTCTCCAATTTCGACCATCTCCAGCACACGCTGCCGAAGGCACCCGGCTTTCCCTTGGAGGCCGTGCTGCGAACCGACCTCAGGGCGGCGCGCTTTCCGCAAAACCTGATCGCCAGTCATTTGGACATCTTTGCCGAAGGGCGCGCCAAGGAACTTTTGATCACACCGAACGGCGTGCGCATCGTCTGGCTGCTGGCCGAGGCCGAGCGCGCGCGTTACGGCGTGTTCCGGCAGGCTGCTTTCGGCGACACGAGGCTCGAACCCGCGCTGGTCGAAAGATTGCTCACCTCCGCCTCAGGGCTGCGCGATGCCATCAACCGACAGGAAAGGCAGGTAGCATGAGCGCTCCCTCCTCTGCACCAACGAACCCGTATCTCGTACTCGGCGCGGCCATCGTCCTGCCGGCCAGCGGCCATGTCATTCTCGGCGTGCCGGTGCGCGGCCTGCAATTCCTGTTCTTCATGGTTATCCTGGCCTGGGTAACGGCCAAGATCGCGCCTGAAGACGCCAGCTTCGTCGGCCGCCACGCCGGCGGCTTCCTGATCTATGCGCTGTCGATCCTCGACGCCTACAGACTAGCCCGCATCCGCACTGCCATATGGGTTCACAGCGCCCGCGCCAGCGGCGATACTGCGCAGAGCGGCATTGAGCCGCATACGTAACTACAGGAATATTTTTTTCATATGATTGAATTCGGCCAACGCATTCGGTACATCATCTCTTAGCTGCAAACGCCGGAGGCTGACATGTGTGGAATCGTCGGACTTTTTCTGAAGGACAAGTCGCTTGAGCCGCAGCTCGGCTCGATGCTGTCGCAGATGCTGATCTCGCTCAGCGACCGCGGCCCCGACAGCGCCGGCATCGCCATTTATGGTGCGCCTTCCAAAAACGAAGCCAAGATTACCATCCAGTCGGCGAAGCCCGATCGCGATTTCCGCGGCCTCGACGCCGAACTCGCCAAGGCCATCGGCGCGACGGTGAGCATTGCGGTGAAGTCGACGCATGCCGTGCTCAGAACCGCGCCCGACAAGGTCGACGCCGCACGCGAGGCCCTGCAGTCGATCCGGCCCGACGTGCGCATCATGGGCGCCGGCGAAGCGGTGGAAATCTACAAGGAAGTCGGCCTGCCGGAGGCGGTCGTCGACCGTTTCGATGTCCGCTCGATGACCGGCACGCATGGCATCGGCCACACCCGCATGGCAACGGAATCGGCCGTCACCACGATGGGGGCGCATCCGTTTTCGACCGGCGCCGACCAGTGCCTGGTGCACAATGGCTCGCTGTCCAACCACAACAATGTGCGGCGCGAACTCAAGCGCGAAGGCATGACCTTCGAGACCGAGAACGACACCGAGGTCGCGGCCGCCTACCTCTCTTCGCAGATGGCGCATGGCAAGAACCTTGGCGAGGCGCTGGAAGGCACGCTGTCAGACCTCGACGGCTTCTTCACCTTCGTCGTCGGCACCAAGAACGGTTTCGGCGTGGTGCGCGACCCGATCGCCTGCAAGCCGGCCGTCATGGCCGAGACCGACCAGTATGTCGCCTTCGGCTCGGAATATCGCGCGCTGACCAAGCTGCCCGGCATAGACAATGCGAGGGTCTGGGAACCGGAACCCGCAACCGTCTATTTCTGGGAGCATTGAGCCCATGCCGGCAACCAAACTTTCGAAGGCGTCGCAAGACCAGGCGTCCCGGGTCTTCGATCTCGATGTGTCGTCGCTGCGCGAGCTGAACCAGGCGCTGCACAACCTGACATCAGGTTCCAACGAGACGGCGTGGGAAGTGCTGCACCCCAAGGGCAGCCATTCGGTCGCCGTCGGCGTCGACCAGCCGGTCAGCATCGATGTGCGCGGCAGCGTCGGCTATTATTGCGCCGGCATGAATGACGGCGCCGCGATCACCGTGCACGGTTCGGCCGGCCCTGGCGTCGGCGAAAACATGATGTCGGGCTCGATCGTCATCAAGGGCGACGCCAGCCAGTATGCCGGCGCCACCGGCAAGGGCGGACTTCTGGTCATCGAGGGCAACGCATCCTCGCGCTGCGGCATCTCGATGAAAGGCATCGACATCGTCGTGCACGGCAATATCGGCCACATGTCGGCCTTCATGGCGCAGTCCGGCAATCTGGTGGTGCTGGGCGATGCCGGCGATGCGCTGGGCGATTCCATCTACGAGGCTCGGCTGTTCGTGCGCGGCAAGGTCGAGAGCCTGGGTGCCGACTGCATCGCCAAGGAGATGCGGCCCGAGCATATCGAACTGCTGCAGGGCCTGCTCGACCGCGCCGGCGTTACCGGCGTCAAGCCGTCGGAATTCAAGCGCTACGGCTCGGCGCGCACGCTCTACAATTTCAATATCGACAACGCCGACGCGTATTGAGGCAGCATGACCTACAAGAACCCGCCGACGACACCGCGCAAATCCGCGACCTTCGACGACTACACGCTTTCCGAAATCCGCCGCGCCGCGGCGACCGGCATCTATGACATCCGGGGTGCCGGGGCCAAGCGCAAGCTGCCGCATTTCGATGATCTTTTGTTCCTGGGCGCCTCGATCTCGCGCTATCCGCTCGAAGGCTATCGCGAGCGCTGCGACACATCGGTGGTGCTAGGCTCGCGCCATGCCAAGAAGCCGATCGAACTGAAGATCCCGATCACCATTGCCGGCATGAGTTTCGGCTCGCTGTCGGGCCCAGCGAAAGAAGCG
Organism: Hyphomicrobiales bacterium; assembly: GCA_900472295.1. Classification (GTDB taxonomy): domain Bacteria; phylum Pseudomonadota; class Alphaproteobacteria; order Rhizobiales; family Rhizobiaceae; genus Mesorhizobium. Next base: position 62,696 of record UCIA01000027.1, read on the forward strand.
CTTGGCCGGGGTGCTACGCTGTCGGGGACGTCGACCACCACCGGCGATGGCGGCATGACCGAGGAAGAGCGCGGCCATTCCAAGCAACTGGTCTATCAGTACCTGCCTTCCCGCTACGGCATGAACCCGAGGGATTTGCGCCGCGCCGATGCCATCGAAGTCGTCGTCGGCCAGGGCGCCAAGCCCGGCGGCGGCGGCATGCTGCTTGGCCAGAAAATCTCCGACCGCGTGGCCGAAATGCGCACGCTTCCGAAAGGCATTGACCAGCGCTCGGCCTCGCGCCATCCCGACTGGACCGGACCCGACGATCTCGAGATCAAGATCCTCGAACTGCGCGAAATCACCGACTGGGAAAAGCCGATCTACGTCAAGGTCGGCGGCGCGCGGCCCTATTATGACACCGCGCTGGCGGTGAAGGCCGGCGCCGATGTCGTCGTGGTCGACGGCATGCAGGGCGGCACGGCAGCCACCCAGGAAGTGTTCATCGAAAATGTCGGGATGCCGACACTTGCCTGCATCAGGCCGGCGGTGCAGGCGCTGCAGGATCTCGGCATGCACCGCAAGGTGCAGCTGATCGTGTCGGGCGGCATCCGCAACGGCGCCGATGTCGCCAAGGCGCTGGCGCTCGGCGTCGATGCCGTCTCGATCGGCACGGCGGCGCTGGTGGCGCTCGGCGACAATGATCCGCGCTGGGAGTCAGAATATAACGCGCTCGGCACCACAGCCGGCGCTTATGACGACTGGCACGAGGGCCGCGACCCCGCGGGCATCACCACGCAGGATCCGGAGCTGATGAAGCGGGTCGACCCGATCGCTGCCGGACGGCGGCTGGCGAATTATCTGAAGGTGATGACGCTCGAGGCGCAGACCATCGCGCGTGCGTGCGGCAAGAACAGCTTGCACAATCTCGAGCCCGAGGATCTCGTCGCGCTCACCATCGAAGCGGCCGCCATGGCCGGCGTGCCGCTTGCCGGCACCAACTGGATACCGGGGAAGAACGGCTTCTAAAAACTCACGTCAAAAATACCATAAGCGAGGAACTATAATGGGGAACGATCTCGCCGCATTCGCCAAGGAAAACGGCGTCAAATATTTCATGATTTCCTACACCGACCTGTTCGGTGGCCAGCGCGCCAAGCTGGTGCCGGCGCAGGCGATAGCCGACATGCAGAAGGACGGCGCCGGCTTTGCCGGTTTCGCCACCTGGCTCGACCTGACGCCGGCGCATCCTGATATGCTGGCGGTGCCGGATCCGGATTCGGTGATCCAGCTGCCGTGGAAGCCGGATGTCGCCTGGGTCGCTGCCAACTGCATCATGGACGACAAGGAAGTCGAGCAGGCGCCGCGTAACACGCTGCGGCGGCTGATCGCGGAAGCCGCCAGCGACGGCATGCATGTCAAGACCGGGGTCGAGGCCGAGTTCTTCCTGATCTCGCCGGACGGCAGCGTCATCTCCGACAAATACGATACGGCCTCGAAGCCCTGCTACGACCAGCAGGCGGTGATGCGCCGCTACGACGTCATCGCCGAGATCTGCGACCACATGCTGGCGCTGGGCTGGGGCCCCTACCAGAACGACCATGAGGACGCCAACGGCCAGTTCGAGATGAACTGGGCCTTCGACGATGTGCTGGCCACCGCCGACAAGCACTCGTTCTTCAAGTTCATGGTCAAGTCCGTCGCCGAAAAGCACGGCCTGCGCGCCACCTTCATGCCAAAGCCCTTCCAGGGCCTGACCGGCAATGGTTGCCACGCCCATATCTCGGTGTGGGACAAGGCCGGCAAGGTCAACGTCTTTGCCGACAATGCGATGGAGCTCGGTCTCTCGGCCAAGGGCAAGAATTTCCTCGGCGGCATCATGAAGCACGCCTCGGCGCTGGCCGCGATCACCAATCCGACGGTCAATTCCTACAAACGCATCAATGCGCCGCGCACCATTTCGGGCGCCACCTGGGCGCCGAACACAGTGACCTGGACCGGCAACAACCGCACCCACATGGTGCGTGTGCCTGGCCCCGGCCGCTTCGAACTGCGCCTGCCGGACGGCGCCGCCAACCCTTATCTGCTGCAGGCGGTCATCATCGCCGCCGGCCTCGACGGCATTCGCTCCAAGGCCGATCCCGGCAAGCGCTACGACATCGACATGTACCAGCATGGCCATACGGTGAAGGGTGCGCCGAAGCTGCCGCTCAACCTGCTCGACGCGCTTCGCGAATATGACAAGGACAAATCGCTCAAGGCGGCGCTGGGTGAGGAATTCTCGTCGGCTTACCTAAAGCTGAAGCACCAGGAATGGAATTCCTATGCTTCGCACTTCACGCAATGGGAGCGCGACCACACGCTGGACATCTAACTGTCCTAGCTGGTGCGAGCGAACTCGGAATGAACGTATGAAATACTCGATCTTCTCGCTCGCACGCGCTGCTCTTTCCGGCCACAAGAACTGGCAGCGCACCTGGCGCGATGCCAGCCCGAAGGACCATTACGATGTGGTGATCATCGGCGGCGGCGGCCACGGGCTCGCCACCGCCTGGTTCCTCGCCAGTGAGTTCGGCATTAAAAATGTCGCCGTGCTGGAAAAGGGCTGGATCGGCTCCGGCAATGCTGGCCGCAACACTACCATCATCCGCTCCAATTACGGCCTGCCCGGCAACACCGGCTTCTACGAATTGTCGATGAAGCTGTGGGAGCGGATGGAGCAGGATCTCAACTACAATTCGATGGTCAGCCAGCGCGGCGTGCTCAACCTCTACCATTCCGACGCGCAGCGCGACGCCTATGCGCGGCGTGGCAACACCATGCGCATCAACGGCATCGACGCCGAACTGCTCGACCAGGCGGCGCTGAAGAAGATGCTGCCGTTTCTGAATTTTGACCATGCGCGCTTTCCCGTGCAGGGTGGGCTGCTGCAGCGGCGCGGCGGCACGGCGCGGCATGACGCGGTGGTCTGGGGCTATGCCCATGCGGCGAGCGAACTCGGCGTCGACATCATCCAGAATTGTGAAGTGACCGGCTTTGTCAGAGACGGTAATAGCAAGGTGACCGGGGTCGAGACCTCGCGCGGCAAGATCGGCGCCGGCAAGGTCGGCATGGCCGTCGCCGGCTCCTCGTCGCGCGTCGCCGCAATGGCCGGCCTGCGCCTGCCGATCGAAAGCCATGTGCTGCAAGCCTTCGTCTCGGAAGCGATCAAGCCGCTCATTCCCGGCGTCATGACCTTCGGCGCCGGCCATTTTTATGTCAGCCAGTCGGACAAGGGCGGGCTAGTCTTCGGCGGCGACATCGACGGCTACAATTCCTACGCCCAGCGCGGCAATCTGCCTGTCATGGAAGACGTCTGCGAAGGCGGCATGGCGCTGATCCCGATGATCGGCCGCGTGCGGCTGTTGCGCCAGTGGGGCGGCATCATGGACATGTCGATGGACGGCTCGCCGATCATCGACAAGACGCCGGTCGACGGGCTCTATCTCAATGCCGGCTGGTGCTATGGCGGCTTCAAGGCGACGCCCGGCTCCGGCTTCGTGTTTGCCCATCTTCTGGCCCGCGACGAATCGCACAAGGAGGCGGCGCTGTTTCGCCTCGACCGATTCCAGCGCGGCGCCATGATCGACGAAAAGGGCCAGGGCGCCCAACCGAACCTGCACTGAGGCGGCCGGAACACGATGCGCATCACCTGTCCCTTCTGCGGCGAACGCGAACTTAGCGAGTTCAGCTATCTCGGCGACGCCAAGCCGGTGCGGCCAGCGGCCGATGCCGGTGAAGAGGCTGTCTACGACTATGTCTATCTGCGCGACAATGTCGCCGGCGTGATGGCTGAGAACTGGTATCACGGCGGCGGCTGCCGCGCCTGGCTGGAGGTCACCCGCAACACGCTGACGCATGAGATTTCAGCGGTGGAGCCGGCGGCAGGCGCCGGCGCGAGGCAGGTGGCGAAATGAGCTATTTTGCCCAGGTCAGCGCTGCCCCTCACCTGCCTGCCGGCATCCTCTCCCCGCATAGGGACGGGGAGAGGGGCGATGGCCGCAACCTTGGCGCCTTTCCTGCAACGTTGATTGGCGAAATCGTAGATGAAGGCGTCCTTCTCCCCGTCACTATACGGGGAGAAGTGCCCGGCAGGGCGATGAGGGGCAGCGCAACCCTCTCGCATTTCATCAAACTCACGGAAGGCCGGCAATCGTGAGTTCCAGCCAATCCCATCGCCTCACGTCAGGCGGCCTCATCGACCGCTCGGCGCCGCTCAATTTCCGCTTCGACGGCAAGACGTTCTCCGGCTTCCAGGGCGACACGCTGGCGTCGGCGCTGGTCGCCAATGGCGTCAAGCTGGTCGGTCGTTCGTTCAAGTACCATCGCCCGCGCGGCATTCTCACCGCCGGCTCGGAAGAGCCCAATGCGCTGGTCGAGCTGCGCACCGGCGCCCGGCGCGAAGCCAACACCAAGGCCACCACCGCCGAACTCTATGAAGGGCTGGAAGCCGCCAGCCAGAACCGCTGGCCGTCGCTGCGTCACGATGTGATGTCGGTGAACCAGCTGTTCGCGCCGATCTTCGTCGCCGGCTTTTACTACAAGACCTTCATGTGGCCGGCAAAATTCTGGGAGATGATTTACGAGCCGGCGATCCGCCGCGCCGCGGGTCTCGGCCGCGCGGCCCAGCTTCCCGACCCCGACCACTACGACAAGGCCTGGGCGCATTGCGACGTGGTGATCGCCGGCTCCGGCCCGGCCGGTCTGGCGGCCGCACTCGCAGCCGGCCGCAGCGGTGCCCGCGTCATCCTGTGCGAGGAGGATTTCGTCCCCGGTGGCCGCCTGCTTTCCGATGGCGGAACGATCGACGGGCTGCCAGCAGCGGATTGGCTGGCCAGGACACTGGCCGAGCTCGCCTCGATGCCGGATGTCCGCATGATGACCCGCACGACATTGTTCGGCGTCTATGACGGCGGCACTTATGGCGCGATCGAACGCGTCAACGACCATCTGCCGGTGCCGCCCGAACACCAGGTGCGCCAGCGACTGTGGAGAATCGTGGCCAAGCGCTGCGTCGTCGCAGCCGGCGCGATCGAGCGGCCCATTGTCTTTGCCGGCAACGACACGCCCGACGTGATGATGGCGTCGGCCATGCGTACCTATGTCGCGCGCTATGCGGCCACGCCGGCAAAACGCCCCGCACTGTTCACCAACAATGAGGATGGCTGGCGCACGGTCGAGACGGCACTCGCAGCCGGGCTGCAGATCGCCGCGGTGATCGACGCGCGGGGTGATGTCTCGCCCGCCCATCGTTCCCTCGCCTCCAAAAACGGCTTCACCGTGCTGCATGGTTCGGTCAGCGGCGTCGATGGCGGCAAGGACGGCGTGCGCAAGATTTCGGTGTCGCTGGCCGGTGGTGCGCGCGCCGAGGTCGAGGCCGACGGGCTCGCCGTTTCCGGCGGCTGGAACCCGGCGGTCGGACTCACCTCCTACCATCGCGGCCGGCCGAAATGGCGCGATGATATCGCCGCCTTCGTGCCGGACGGCGCGCCGCCCGGCATGGTCGCGGCAGGTGCCGCCAACGGTGCCTTTGGCCTTGGCGCCTGCCTGCGCGAAGGGTTCGAAGCCGGCGCGGTGGCGGCGCGTGACGCCGGGCGCAATGGCAACACCGGCGCGGCGCCGACCGCCAGCGATGAAGCGCTCTCGCTGACGCCGCTCTGGCATGTCGCGGGCAAGGGCAAGGCCTTTGTCGACCAGCAGCACGATGTCACCGCGTCTGATATCGAGCTGGCGCAGCGCGAGGGTTTTGAATCGGTCGAACATCTGAAGCGCTACACCACGCTCGGCATGGCGACCGACCAGGGCAAGACCTCCAACGTCGCCGGCCTCGCCATCATGGCAGCGGTCTCAGGCAAATCCATCCCTGAGACCGGCACGACGATCTATCGCCCGCCTTACGTGCCCGTCGCCATCGGCGCCTTTGCCGGCCATCATCGCGACGAGGCTTTTCATGCGACGCGGCTGACGCCGTCGCATCACTGGGCCGCCGAACAGGGCGCGATCTTCGTCGACACCGGCCTGTGGAAGCGCGCGCAATGGTATCCGCGCGCCGGCGAGAAAGACTGGCTGGAGTCTGTCACCCGCGAGGTCAAGGCGGTGCGCTCGGGCGTCGGCTTCTGCGATGTCTCGACGCTGGGCAAGATCGATGTGCACGGCCCCGATGCCGGCGCCTTCCTCGACCGCGTCTACATCAACACCTTCTCCAATCTCACTGTGGGCAAGGCGCGCTATGGGCTGATGCTGCGCGAGGACGGCCTGGTCTATGATGACGGCACCACGTCGCGGCTGGCCGAGGATCATTATTTCCTGACCACCACCACCGCCAAGGCCGGGCTGGTGATGCAGCATCTCGAATTCTGCCGGCAGGTGCTGTTCCCTGAACTCGACGTGCAGTTGACCTCGGTCTCCGACCAGTGGGCGCAATTCTCGATTGCCGGACCGAAGACACGTGACCTGCTGAAGGAGATCGTCGACCCCGCCGAAGACCTGTCCAACGAAGGTTTTCCCTTCATGGGCGCGCGCGAAGTCGCCTTGCGCGGCGGCATCAAGGCGCGGCTGTTCCGCATCTCCTTCTCCGGCGAGATGGCATTCGAGATTTCGGTGCCGGCGCGCTATGGCGAGGCCATGGCGCGCAATCTGATGATAGCGGGAAAACCGTTCGGCGTGACGCCCTATGGCACCGAAGCGCTCGGCGTCATGCGCGTCGAAAAGGGCCATGTCGCAGGACCGGAGCTCAGCGGGACGACGACCGCAGCCGATCTCGGGCTCGGCAAGATGATGTCGAGCAAAAAGGATTTTATCGGCCGCGTCATGGCCGGCCGCGAGGCGCTGGTGGCACCGGACCGACAGGTCGCGGTTGGCATCAAGCCGGTCGACAAAGCGCGGCGCCTGCGCTCCGGTGCGCATATCATTCCGAAGGGGCAGACACCGGGGCCTGACAACGACCAGGGTTACGTCACCTCGGTCTGCTTCTCGCCGACGCTCGATCAGTGGATCGGGTTGGCGCTGGTCGAGCGCGGTCGCGAGCGCATCGGTGAGATCGTCCATGCGCACGATCCGCTGCGCGGCGAAGACTATGATGTCGAACTCTGCAATCCCGTCTTCTATGATCCGGATGGAGGGCGCCAGCGTGGCTGAGTTTTCCTGGGAAGTGCGCAGCCCGCTCGACCGGGCGCTCGTCGCGGGGCCGTACGGTGTGCGAGGCGATGCCGGCGTGTCGCTGACCGAGATCCGCAACTTCGACCTCGTCCAGGTGATGGCGCGGCGGGGCATGGCGGGAGACATGGCCAAGGCGGCGAAGGCTCGTCTCGGCGTTGCGGCCCCGGATGCGCCGAAGGCGGTGCAGAGTTCGGATGCGACGCTCATCTGGTCGGGACCGGACCAGTTTTTCGTGCTGTCGAGGGGCGGCAAGCACACGACTGAAACACTCGCCCAGACGTTTGCATCGTTCGCCTCACTGTCGGACCAGTCGCATGCAAGGGTGCTGATCAGCATCTCCGGCGCCAAGGCGCGGACAATGTTGGCAAAGCTGTCGTCGATCGATTTGCATCCCGATGCGTTTGCGATTGGGGCGGCAGCTGCGACCTCGATGGATCACACCAGCGTTACGCTCTGGCGCGGCGGTGACAAGTCGGACGGGCAGGCGGTGTTCAACGTTCTGGTGTTTGCGACTTTTGCCGTGAGCCTTTGGCATACTGTGCTGGATTCGGCTGCGGAGTATGGCGTGGCTATCGGGCATTCCGAAGAACTGGCGTAGCGCATTGCGCGCTCTTCCTTCTCCCCTTGTGGGANNCCCCTCATCCGTCGCCTTTGGCGACACCTTCTCCCACAAGGGGAGAAGGGGGAGCTTGTGTTACCTCCGCCTTGCCAAACCCAATCCCCCTGCTATTCTTACAGCTAAAATAATTTCACACACAGGCAAACTTGTTTCTCGAACCGCAAGGCTGAGATGAGCCAGTCGCCCTACCCTTCCGTCACAGCCGGCCCGCCCCGGCCAAGCCTCATCCTGAGGCCTGGCCAGATCGCGCTGCCACCGGGCATGGAGCGCTATACCATCCAGGGCAATGGCGCTGTGCTGATCGATATCGAGGCCGGCGATACTTTTACAGTGCGCAATGTAGAGGGCGGCCAAGCTTGCGAGTTGCTGGCCTGGGACAAATCGGGCGCCACCGACCCCGGCATCCTCGGCGAAAAATCCAACAGCAATGCCGCCGGCATCAAGGCGCTGTTGGCCGAGGGCGATGACAGCCTCGCTTCCGTGCGTCGTGGCCTCGAGCGCCGCCAGGTGCAGCTCGACCAGCCCAAGGCGGTGCGCGTGTTCGGGGGCGCGACGCCGGCCGGTACCGAGCAGGCATTCACCGTCGCGCGCGACGGCGGCTTGCTGATTGCAGCGCCCGGCGGACCGATGCTGGTCGACGGCCACGACACCGCAACGCCGCTCACCGTCATCGTGCGGCGCAATACGATCCGGCTGAAAACGAAGTCGCAACTGGCCGATCCACTCACCGATCCGGTGCTCGACCTGCGCGTCCATTCGGCGACCGCCGAATCCTATTTCGTCAAGGCCGGCGACTATCTGCAGATCATCGATGTCGACGGCCGCCAGTGCACCGACTTCCAGTGTTTTTCGGCACGCAAGCTGGACAAAGGCCTCGACCATCCGCTCGACGTAACGACGACGCGCACGCTGATGGGGTCGAGCTATCCGATGCCCGGCCTGCATTCGAAATATTATGACCAGGACATGGAGCCGCTGGTCGAGGTGGTGCAGGACACATGCGGCCGGCACGATGCCTTCGCGCTGGCCTGCGCGGCGAAGTATTACGACGACATCGGCTATCCCGGCCACACCAACTGCTCCGAGAATTTCAACCGCGCACTGGCCGACAAAGGCGTCAATGCCCGCGCCGGCTGGATGGCGATCAACTTCTTCTTCAACACCGCGATCGACGCGCATGGCGTCATGGTGTCCGACGAGCCGTGGTCGCGGGCCGGCGACTATGTGCTCTTGCGGGCGCTGACCGACATTGTCTGCGTTTCCTCGGCCTGTCCCGACGACACCACGCCCGCCAATGGCTGGGATCTCACCGACATCCATGTGCGGACCTATTCCGGCCAGCACAAATTCTCGCGAGCGATCGCCAGACGCATGACGCCCGATTCGGAACCGAAAATGACCCGCGAGACAGCCTTCCATTCATCCTTCGCCAAGCACACCCGCAACTTCGTGGAGTACCGGGGCTATTGGCTGGCCAATTCCTTCGCCAAGGAAGGCCCCATCGACGAATACTGGGCCTGTCGGCAGGACGCCGTGATCATGGACCTGTCGCCGCTGCGCAAGTTCGAGGTCACCGGGCCGGATTCCGAAGCACTGCTGCAATACACGCTGACCCGCGACGTCAAGAAGCTCGGCGTCGGCCAGGTCGTCTATTCCGCCATGTGCTACGAGCATGGCGGCATGATCGACGACGGCACGCTGCTGCGGCTCGGCAAGGATAATTTCCGCTGGGTCGGCGGTGACGACCTGTCCGGCGAATGGCTGCGCGACATCGCAAAGAAACTCGGCCTCAACGTGCTGGTGCGCTCGTCCACCGACCAGATGCACAATGTCGCCGTGCAAGGCCCGAAGAGCCGCGACATTTTGCGGGAAGTCATCTGGACCTCACCGTTGCAGCCATCGATCGACGAACTCGAATGGTTCCGTTTCGCCGTCGCCCGCATCGGCGCCGGCAACGGCATTCCGGTCGTGGTCTCGCGCACCGGCTATACCGGCGAACTCGGCTACGAGGTCTGGTGCCATCCGCGCGACGCCGAAAAAGTCTTCGACGCGATCTGGGAGGCCGGCCAGCCGCATGGGCTGAAGCCGATGGGCCTGCAGGCGCTCGACATGGTGCGCATCGAGGCCGGGCTGATCTTCGCCGGTTATGAATTTTCCGACCAGACCGATCCGTTCGAAGCCGGCATCGGCTTCACCGTGCCGCTGAAATCCAAGACCGACGATTTCATCGGCCGCGAGGCGCTGATAAGGCGCAAGGAACACCCGCAGCACAAGCTCGTCGGCCTCGACATCGACAGCAATGTCGCCGTCGGCCATGGCGACTGCGTGCATATCGGCCGCGCCCAGATTGGCGTCGTCACCTCGGGCATGCGCTCGCCGGTGCTGAACAAGAACATCGCGCTGGCAAGGCTCGACGTCACTCATTCAGCTGTCGGCACCGAGGTCGAGATCGGCAAGCTCGACGGCCATGCCAAGCGGCTGCCGGCGCGGGTCGTGGCCTTCGCCCATTACGATCCGCAGAAGACCAAACCGCGCTCCTGACGGTTGCCCTCAAAGCCTGACCGAAGTGCTTCGCCGGCTGTTGCCGGCGGCCCTCCGATCCACGTTTCGCAAGCGTGATGTGCACGACATCACAAATCGCTTGACGTGAAAGCGCGCCGGATCAATCTTCACTCTTAAGAAAAAAATACGACTGAGTGGAAACACCGGAGTCGTGACCATCAAGCGCCGGGGGACAAGCTTCGCGAAGCCGAGGCATCGCCGGCCAGGAACATAAAAAGGGGAACTCACAGACATGAGCACGATAAGCACGGCCCTGGATCAGCCTGCGGAAGGCAAGCTGCACCGGAACATCGACTGGCGCGGCGCCTTCTGGGTGGCAAGCGGCGTTCCTGCCCTTGTCCTGTTTTCGATCGGCGGCATTGCCGGCACCACCGGCACGCTGGCCTTCGGAATCTGGATCGCCTCCATGATCATGGGCTTCCTGCAATCCTTCACCTATGCCGAGATTGCCGGCCTGTTCCCGAACAAGTCGGGCGGCGCCTCTATCTACGGCGCCACCGCCTGGCTGCGTTATTCCAAATTCATCGCGCCGCTGTCGGTGTGGTGCAACTGGTTCGCCTGGTCGCCGGTGCTGTCGCTCGGTTGCTCGATCGCCGCCGCCTACATTCTCAACGCGCTGGCGCCGGTGCCGATCTTCACCGAGGCTTCGCCGGAAGTGGTCGCCTACATCGCCGCGCATGTCGGCACGGCGCCCGCCGACGCGGTTGCCGCAGTGGCTGCCGCGGCAACGCCTGCAATCCGCACCTGGACCTTGTTCAGCCACACGCTGGGCCCGGTGTCGTTCACGCTCAACGCCACCTTCTTCATCGGCGCGGTGCTGATGCTGATCATCTTCGCCATCCAGCATCGCGGCATCCTCGGCACCGCCAATGTGCAGAAATATATCGGCCTCTTGGTCATCATCCCGATGCTGATCGTCGGCGTCGTGCCGATCGTCACCGGCCAGATCGACTGGGCCAACTTTTCGCCGCTGGTGCCGCTGGCCGCCGCCTATGCGCCTGAACCCGGCTCATGGAACATCGCCGGCTGGACCTTGGTTCTCGGCGGCATGTTCATCGCGGCATGGTCGACCTACGGCTTCGAAACCGCTGTCTGCTACACCTCGGAGTTCAAGAACCCCGGCACCGACACCTTCAAAGCGATCTTCTATTCCGGCCTGCTTTGCATGCTGCTGTTCATCCTGGTGCCCTTCACCTTCCAGGGCGTGCTGGGCTTGAACGGCATGCTGGCGACGCCGATCGTCGACGGCTCCGGCGTCGCCGATGCGCTGGCCGGCATGGTCGGCGGCGGCGCGCTGATCCACAGCCTGCTGGTCATGCTGATGATCCTGGCGTTGGTGCTGTGCATCATGACGGCGATGGCCGGTTCCTCGCGCACGCTCTACCAGGGCTCCGTCGATGGCTGGCTGCCGCGCTATCTCAGCCACGTCAACGAACATGGTGCGCCGACGCGGGCGATGTGGACCGACCTGGTCTTCAACCTGATCGTGCTGGCCATCGCCTCGGCCGACGCGACGAGCTTCTTCTTCATCCTCGCCGTGTCGAATTGCGGCTATATAATCTTCAACTTCCTCAACCTCAATGCCGGCTGGATCCACCGCATCGACAACGGCCACATCAAGCGGCCGTGGCGGGCGCCAAGCTGGCTGCTCGGCGTCGGCGCGATCTTTGCCTATGTCAACATGATCTTCATGGGCGCCGGCGCCAAGGTGTGGAACCCGATGGCGCTGTGGGCCGGCCTGATCACGGCAGCCTTGATCATCCCGGTGTTCTGCTATCGCCACTACGTCCAGGACAAAGGCAAGTTCCCCGACCACATGCTGGCCGACCTTGGCATGGCGGGAGCCGACCTGTCGGTCAAGAAGGCCGGCATGCTGCCCTATCTGACGCTGGCTGCCGGCGTCGTGGTGATGCTGCTGGCCAACTGGTTCTTCGTCATTTGACAGCAATCTGAAGGGATCGAGCGTATCGTCGCGCTCGATCCAAGCCTCCCGGCTGAAGCCCACCCCGATACCATCGGGGTGGGCTTTTCCGTCTTTGGCCAGCGAAAGGTTCAAGCGAACGTAGACTCACAAGCCATTGCGTTCCGTCATTCGTGCGAATATGCTTGTTGTACGATCGTTCAACAAGCCTATTCGCGAAGCGCCGATGACCTGCAATCCCCGCTACGAAATCCTGTTCGAGCCGATGCGGATCGGGCCGGTCACCGCGCCGAACCGCTTCTACCAGGTGCCGCACGCCAGCGGCATGACCAACGCGCTTCCGCGCGTGCGCGCCGCCTTTCGCGAGGCCAAGGCTGAAGGCGGATGGGGTGTGATCTGCACCGGGGCGTGTTCGATCGACCCGAGCTCGGACGACGCGCCGCTGCCTTTCGCCACGCTGTGGGACGACAACGATATCCGCGCCCATGCGCTGATGACGGAAGCGGTGCATCGCCATGGATCGCTAGCAGGGGTGGAACTGTGGCACGGCGGCGCTTCGGTCATGAACAGAACCAGCCGCCTGCCGCCGCTGTCGCCGTCGGGGATTCCCTGGATGGCGACGCATGTCGGCTTCATGGGCAATTTGCGGCCGAAGACCATGGATAAGGCCGACATCCGCGAGGTCTTGAGATGCCAGGCCGAGGCGGCGCGCAAGGCACGCATAGCGGGCTTCGATATCGTCTATGTCTATGCCGGCATGGGCTATCTCGGCTACGAGTTCCTGCTGCCGGAATACAATCACCGCAGCGACGAATATGGCGGCTCGATCGAGAACCGGGTGCGCTTCGTGCGCGAGATGATCGAGGTCACCAAGGATGCCGTCGGCAAGGATTGCGGTGTCGCGCTGCGTGTAAGCCTCGAGGAATTGCGCGGCCGGCCCGGCCGCAACCAGCCTTCGGAGGCGCATGAGCTGATCGAGCTTTTGGCCGACCTGCCCGATCTGTTCGACGTGAAGATGGATTCCAGCCCGACCGATTGTTCGGCCTCGCGCTTCACCGGCGAGGGCAGCCACGAGCCAGTGATCGATTTCGTCAAATCGCTGACGAAGAAGCCGGTGGTCGGCGTCGGCCGCTTCACCTCGCCCGACACGATGGTGTCGCAGATCAGGCGCGGCGTGCTCGATTTCATCGGCGGCGCGCGTCCATCGATCGCCGACCCCTTTTTGCCGGCCAAGATCCGCGAAGGACGCGAGGCCGAAATCCGCGAATGCATCGGCTGCAACATTTGCATTTCGAGCTGGCATGACGGCGTGCCGGTGCGCTGCACGCAGAACCCGACCGCCGGCGAGGAATGGCGGCGCGGCTGGCATCCCGAACGCACCGACCGTACCGACAGACCGGAGCGCATCCTGATTGTCGGCGGCGGACCGGCCGGGCTCGAATGCGCCCTCACCCTCGGCCGGCGCGGCCATGAGGTGACGCTCGCCGACTCAAGCCGCAGCTTCGGCGGGCGGCTGACCTTCGAGAAGACGTTGCCCGGCCTCTCCGCCTGGAACCGCGTCGTCGACTATCGCCTTGGCCGCCTCGGCGAGATGAGCAATGTCTCGCTCTATCCCGAGAGTGCGCTGGGCGTGGACGAGATCATCGATCTGGCGCCGGAGCGCGTGGTGCTGGCGACCGGCGCGCGCTGGACCGACATGCTCTATTCCTCAATGGAGATACCGGTCGGCAGGCTCGACCACGCGGAAGTGTTCACACCCGACGACATCGCCGCCGGCCGCCTCCCGCAAGGGCCGACGCTGGTCTTCGATTTCGACAATTATTACATGGGCGGCGTGCTGACCGAGCATCTGGCCGCGCAAGGCATTCCGGTCAGCTACGTCACCCCCGCAGGTCAGGCGTCCGCGTGGACGATCATGACCAACGAGCTGCCGCTGGTGCATCGCGCGTTGGCGCGCCGCAACGTGCCGGTAACGACGCTGCATCTCCTAAAATCCTTCGATGGCGAGACGGCGACGCTGGCGCATCTGTTCACCGGTGAGGAAACCCACGTCGCCTGCCGCTCGGTGCTCATCGTCGGGCTCAGGCTACCGCGCAACGAGCTGTTCGAGGCGCTGGCGGAGCGGGCGGATGCACTCGCTGCGGCCGGCATCCGCAATGTGGATCGCATCGGCGACGCTCTGGCGCCCGGCGCCATCGCGCATGCGGTGCATAGTGGCCACAAGCTCGCGCAGGAGATTGGCGCAAAGGTCCGCGTGCGGCCCTACCGCCGCGACACGCCCATCGTCGATGCGGTGGCGGATTTCGATATGCGCACGGCAGCCGAATAGGAGAGGTCATGGAGCGCACCACGGCACGTCGCAGACCCGGCCGCCCGCAGCGCGAGATCGGAGGCATCGAGCAGCGGCCATGGAAACAGCTGACGCGCCCCTACGCGCCGATCGAGATCCTCTCGGCCGACCAGGTGCAGACGATTCACGAAATGGGGCTGACCATTCTCGAGGAGATCGGCATGCGCGTGCTGCAGCCGCAGGCGCGGCAGTTCTATCGCGCCGCCGGCTGCGATGTCGACGAAGGTGAGATGCGCGTGCGCTTCGACCGCGCCATGGTGATGGAGCGCGTGGCCATGGCGCCGTCATCCTTCGAATTGCGCGCCCGCAATCCGGAAAAGAGCGTCAAGGTCGGTGGACGGCACTGCATCCTGTCATCGGTCGGCGGGCCTGCCTATGTCATGGACAATGATAGGGGACGCCGGCCCGGCACCTATGCCGAGATGTGCGACTACCTGAAACTCATCCAGTCGTTCAATGTGCTGCACCAGGAAGGCGGCGGCCCGTTCGAGCCGCTCGACCTGCACCAGAACACTAGGCATCTCGACCTCTACTATGCCGAGATCACGCTGCTCGACAAGAACTGGCAGCCGCAAACCCTTGGTCGGGGCCGCGCCATCGACGCGCTGGAGATGGTGGCGATTTCGCTCGGCTCGACACGCGAAAACCTGGCGCAGGAAATGCCGGTGTTCACCGGCATCATCAACACAAATTCGCCGCTGCAGCTCGACGAACCGATGGCCGAAGGGCTGATCGCGCTGGCCGAGCATGGCCAGGTCAACGTCATCACGCCCTTCACGCTGGCCGGCGCGATGAGCCCGGTGACGCTGGCCGGCGCGCTGTCGCAGCAGCATGCCGAAGCGCTGGCCGGCATCGTGCTGACGCAGATCGTGCGCCCCGGGGTGCCGGTGATGTATGGCGGCTTCACCTCCAATGTCGACATGAAGACCGGTGCGCCAGCCTTCGGCACGCCGGAGTACACGCAGGCCGCGCAGATCACCGGGCAGCTCTGCCGGTTGATCGGTGTGCCGTTCCGCTCCAGCAATGTCACCGCCGCCAATTCGGTCGACGCGCAGGCCGCCTATGAAAGCGCCATGTCGCTGTGGGGCTGCCTGATGGGCGGCGCCAACCTGGTGCTGCATGCCGCAGGCTGGCTCGGCGGCGGGCTGACCGCATCGTTCGAGAAACTGGTCATCGACGCCGAGATGCTGCAGATGATGTCGGCCTATTTCGACCCGCCCGTGGTCGACATCGACACGCTGGCGCTGGAAGCGGTGCGCGAGGTCGGCCCGGCCGGGCATTTCTTCGGCGCTGCGCACACCATGCAGCGCTACGAGCGCGCCTTTTATTCGCCGCTGGTATCCAACTGGGACAATTACGACACCTGGATCGAGCGCGGCCAGGTCACCGCGCGCGAGCGGGCCAATGTCGTGTGGAAGCGCATGGTCGCCGAATACGAACAGCCGCCGATCGATCCCGGCATCGACGAAGCGCTGCGGGACTATATGGAACGGCGGAAACGCGAGGGTGGGTCACCGCTGAATTGAGGTTTTGGGTGGCAAGGCGATTTGAGGTTGGCGCCCAGGCACCCCCCTCTGTCCTGCCGGACATCTCCCCCTCAAGGGGGGAGATTGGCGGCTTCAATGCCGGCTCCTCTTTTCCAACATTGAAAATTGGCGAAAGCCGAAGCGACATCCAATCTCCCCCCTTGAGGGGGAGATGCCCGGCAGGGCAGAGGGGGGTAATGGCGCCGGACTGAAATCGCTAAGCGCCCCGCAAAGACCCCACCTGCGCCTCCAGCATTTCGAACCCCGCCGCCTCTGCCCCCTGTGGCGTCACCACACTTTCATCGAGACACCATTCGAGCCAGAGCCCGTCGACCAGGGCGATGAAATTGCGCGCCAGCGCCGGGGCATCGACATCCCTGCCGCGCGGCACGGCGACCGCCGCGATGTCTTCGGCAAGTTCGGCCCGATAGGCATCGTAGAGTTCGCGGTGCGCCGCCTTGAGGCGCGGGTTGACGGCGATCTCGCCCCACAGCGACAGCCAGATCAGCAGGTTCTCGCGACTGAAATACTCCGGCGAAAAATTCGAGTGCACCAGCGCGGCAAGGGCGGCCTGCGGCGACCAGTCGGAAGTCTCGGCGCGGCGGCGCTTGGCTTCGGCGATCTGGTTGTTGACGCTGGCATAGAGCGAGGATTTGTAAACCTCGACCAGCAAGCCGTCGAGGCTCTCGAAGTGGTGGTTGATGAGGCCGCGCGAGACACCAGCTTCCTTGCAGATGCGGTCGATGGTGAAGGCGCCGATGCCGCCGACGGACAGGCAGCGCGTTGCCGCCTCGATCAGCATGGCGCGACGCACATCCGCCTGTTCGCGGCTGAAGCGCGGCGGTGTTTTCTTGGCGCCGCGCTTCTTGCTGGCAGTTGCGGGTTCCGTCATGGACCCCAGCTAATCGATTGCCGTCAAACTGTCCACGTCCTGTCGGTCACGCCCTTTAGCCGGCCTTGCGAATGGTTGCCTTTGCGTCTTCGAAGAACCGGTTCGGCGGCCGCTTCAGGCCGAGATTCTCGCGCAAAGTGGTTCCCTCATACTCGCGTCGGAAGAGCCCTCGCCGCTGCAGCTCGGGCACCACCTTTTCGGCGAAGTCGTCGAGGCCGGCGGGCAAATAGGGGAACATGACGTTGAAGCCGTCCGAGCCCTCAGTGAGCAGCCATTCCTCCATCGCGTCGGCGATGGTTTTGGGCGTGCCGACAAAGGCAAGGCCGGAATAGCCGCCCAGCCGCTGCGCCAGCTGCCTGACGGTCAGGTTCTCCGCTCGCGCCAGTTCGATGACCCGCTCGCGGCTGCTCTTGCTGGCGTTGGTCTCGGGTATCTTGGGCAAGGCAGCGTCCGGATCGAAACCCGACGCATCGTGGCCGAGCGCGATGGACAGCGAGGCAAGGCCGCTCTCGTAGTAGACCAGGCTGTCGAGCTTCGCCCGCTTGGCTTGCGCCTCCTCGACGCTGTCGCCGACGATGACGAAAGCGCCGGGCAGGATCTTGATGTCGTCGCGCGAGCGGCCGAGCTTCTCGGCCCGGCCTTTGACATCGGCAAAGAAACGCTGGCCGGCGGCGAGATCGCTATGCGCTGCGAAGATCACCTCCGCTGTTTCCGCCGCCAGCTGCCGCCCCGCCTCCGAGGCGCCGGCCTGGACGATGACCGGCCATCCCTGCACCGGACGGGCAATGTTGAGCGGGCCGCGCACCGAGAGATGCTCGCCCTTGTGGTCGAGCACATGCAGTTTGGCGGGATCGAAATAGAGCCCGCTTTCGGCATCGCGGATGAAGGCATCGTCGGCAAAGCTGTCCCACAGCCCGGTCACCACATCGTAGAATTCGCGCGCATTGTGATAACGCTCATCGTGCTCGACATGCTCGTCGAGGCCGAAGTTCAGCGCCGCATCGGGATTGGATGTGGTGACGATGTTCCAGCCGGCACGGCCGCCGCTGATATGGTCGAGCGAGGCGAAGCGACGGGCGATGTGATAGGGCGCGTCGAAGGTCGTCGATGCCGTGGCGACCAGGCCGATATGGTCGGTGACCGCCGCCAGCGCCGACAGCAGCGTGAACGGCTCGAACGACGTCACCGTATGGCTGCGCCGCAGCGCTTCGATCGGCATGTTGAGCACAGCCAGATGGTCGGCCATGAAGAAGGCGTCGAACTTGGCCGCCTCCAGCGTCTGCGCGAAGCGCTTCAGATGGGCGAAGTTGAAGTTCGCGTCGGGATAAGAACCGGGATAGCGCCAGGCGCCGGTGTGAAGACTGACCGGGCGCATGAAGGCGCCGAGCCGCAATTGCTTATTGTCTGCCATGGGATGATCACCTGAGGTGGACGAGCGTAGCTGCTCCGATATGTGAGCCAAGATCGGACGGCTTAGCCGTCCTGGAAAGGAATTTAGTTTTGCAAAACCGGTACCGCGGAGCATTTTCCTGCCGGCGGCCGTTCAATCTATCTTGATGAACACGCCCTTGGTGTTGAGATATTCGCCGAGATGCTCAGCGCCGCCCTCGCGGCCATAGCCGCTCATCTTGTAGCCGCCGAAGGGCACCGCCGGATCGATGGCGTGGTAGGTGTTGACCCAGACCGAGCCGGCGCGGATCTTTCGCGACAGCTGGTGGGCGGTAGCGACGTTGCGGGTGAAGATCCCGGCGGCAAGGCCGTAGGGCGTGTTGTTGGCGCGCTCGACCGCCTCGTCCAGCGTGTCGAAGGGCAGTGCCGAAATGACCGGCCCAAAAATTTCCTCGCGCGCGATCTTCATGTCGTCGGCGACGCCGGCAAAGACGGTCGGCGCGACGAAATTGCCGGCGGCAAGCGCGCCTTGCGTCAACCGCGCGCCACCCGTGACCAGCCTGGCGCCCTCGGCCGTGCCTGCTTCGAGATAACCGGTGACCCTGAGCAATTGTTTCTCCGAAACCAGCGGGCCGATCTCCGTCGCCGGATCGATACCGTCACCGATCCTGAGGCCCTCTGCGTAAGCAGCGAGCCGCGCGACGAACTCGTCATGGATGGAACGCTCGACGAACAGGCGCGAGCCAGCGATGCAGATCTGGCCGGAATTGGCGAACACCGACATCGCCGCTACAGGCACGGCTCTGTCGAGATCGGCATCGGCGCAGACGATGACCGGCGACTTGCCGCCGAGCTCCAGCGAGACGCGCTTCAGATTGCCGGCCGAGGCGCGCACGATCGACTGGCCGGTCGCGGTTGAGCCGGTGAAGACGATCTTGTCGACGCCCAGATGCTCGGCAAGTGGGGCACCCGCCTCGGCGCCGGTGCCGGTGACGATATTGACGACGCCTGCCGGCACGCCGGCCTCGTTCATGATGTCGGCAATCAGCAGCGGCGTCAGCGGCGCCTCTTCCGACGGTTTCAGCACGATGGTGCAGCCGGTGGCGAGCGCCGGGCCGATCTTCCAGATCGAGGCGGCGGTCGGCGCATTCCACGGGATGATGGCGCCAACGACGCCGACCGGCTCCTTGCGGGTGAAGGAGACGATTTCGCCCGGCAGCGAATTGTCGATGGTTTCGCCATGCAGCACTGTGGCCATGCCGGCGTAATAGCGCAGCATGCCGATGACGCGATTGCGGTTGGCCCGCGTGCGCACGATCGGCATGCCCATATCGGTGGTGTCAGAGCGGCTGATCTCTTCCCAGTGCTTTTCGAAGAGGTCGGCGATCTTGAGCAGCAATACCTGCCGCTCATAGGGCTTGAACCGGCTCCATGGCCCGTCGAAGGCTTTGCGCGCCGCGGCGACTGCAAGCTCGATGTCTTGCCGATCGCCGCGCGGCACCGTCGCAATGACGGCACCGGTCGCGGGATTGCGCGTTTCCATGGTCTGGCCGGAGCGGGCATCGACCCAGGCGCCGTCGATGAACATCTGGCGACGGCCTCCATCGAGCGGATAGCGCAGGGCAATTGATGTCTGGGCCAGGGTCATGATCTTTTTCCTCGCGACAGGCCGGCACATAGCCAACCCGCAAGGGAAAGCCAGAATGCCGATATCAAAGGTACGGCGTTCTAGCATTTTTCCAAGAGCGCATCCTATGCGCCAGCAGGACCTACCCGGCTGCCACCGCAGCGCATTCTCCCGGACTTGGAAACCGATGCCGATATCGCTCTAACGACGAGACCAGACTTCCGTCTGGCAGAAGATCTTTAGCGCACAGCCGGTGAGCTTGAGCGTGTTGCCGGCAAGCGTGGCGCGTCCAGAGTAGGTCTTGTTGTCGCGCGGATCGACGACAGTGCCGAGATAATTGCCAAACCCCTGCGCCTGGAGGCGGCCGATCTCCTTGCCCGGCCAGTCGCCGGTTTTCATCACAATGCAGAAACGGTCACCGCATGCCTGGATGCGGGCAATGGATGTGTCGGCTGTCTTCCACTCCCCCTCGATCGAATCGGCCCGGGCAACGGCAGGAGCCCCGAGCACGGCCATCACGACAGGCAAATGCAGCAGTCTCATAAACGCTCCCAGGAAATCAGCGGCGGCAATTGGCGCCGGCACCATTTCTTAGGACGGCGCCCGTCGAGGCGCAATCCGCAGAGCGCTTCATCGTTCCGTTCAGGCCTACTCCGCTGCGAGCGCTATTGTCGGCCTGTCATTGTCCTGCAACGCCTCGCCTACCGGCTCCTTGGCCTTCTTCGGTTCGCGGCCGAAGAACAGGGCATAGGCTGCCGGCAGGACCAGGATGGTGAGCACGGTGGCGACCAGGATGCCGCCCATCATGGCGTAGGCGAGCGGGCCCCAGAACACGGCGCGCGAGATCGGGATCAGCGCCAGCACCGCCGTCATCGCCGTCAGCACGATCGGCCGGAAACGGCGCACGGCCGAGCCGATAATCGCTTCCGACCGGTCCATGCCCCGGGCTATGTCCTGGTCGATCTGGTCGACCAGGATGATCGAGTTGCGCATGATGATGCCGAGCAGCGCAATGACGCCGAGGATGGCGACGAAGCCGAACGGCGCGCCGCTGATCAACAGCGCTGCCGCCGCACCGATGATGCCGAGCGGACCGGTGGCCAGCACCAGCATCGCCTTGCCGAAATGCTGCAGCTGGATCATCAGCAGCACGACGATGACGGCCAGCATGACCGGCGCCTTGGCAGCGATCGAAGCCTGGCTTTCGGCCGAATCCTCGGCACCGCCCTGGATCTCGATCTTGTAGCCGGGCGCCAGGCCGGCGCGCATGCCCTGCATGTCGTTGTAGAGCTTGGTGACGACATCGTTCGACTGCACACCGTCCGGCAGCGTGGCACGCACCGAGATGGTCGGCAGACGGTCGCGACGCCATTCGACGCCCTGCTCGAGCACCGGCACCACCTTGGCGACCTGCGACAGCGGGACGAAACCGCCGAAATCGGTGGGGATATAGACCGAGTCGACCGAGGACAGCAGGCTGCGGCTGGCGTCCGGTTCGCGAGCGACGATGGACACCGTCTCCTCCCCGTCGCGGAAATCGTCGAGCGGCGCGCCGGACATCGAGGCCTGCAGCATCTGGCGGATGCGCTGCGACGTCACGCCGAGCGCCCGGGCACGATCCTGGTCGATGACCAGCTTCATTGCCGGCACCGGCTCCAGCCAGTCGTCATGGATAGCGCCAAGCAGCGGATTTTCGGCGAACTTCGCCTTCACCTGGTCGGCGATGCGGCGCACTTCCTGGCGGTCGGGACCCATGACGCGCATCTGCACCGGCCAGCCGGTCGGCGGTCCGAGGAACAGGCGGTCGACCTTGGAACGGATCGAGGGGAAATCCTGCGCCAGGATTGAGCGCAGCTTGAGGATCAGCCTTTCGCGCGCCGGCTCGTCATTGGCCATCACCAGCAGCTGCGCATAGTTCGGATTGCGCAATTGCTGGTCGAGCGGCAGGAAGAAGCGCGGCGCGCCCTCGCCGATATAGGTGGCGATGAAGCGCTTGTCCGTGTCATCCATCATCCTTGATTCAAGCGCCTTGGCCTGCGTCTCGACCTCCTTGATCGAGGTTCCCTCAGGCAGCCAGAGGTCGACCAGGATTTCCGGCCGCGACGATTGCGGGAAGAAATTTTGCGGGATGAACTGGAATGCCCACAGGCTGGAGGCGAAGGTGACCAGCGTCATCGCCAGAACGATGATGCGGTGGCGCACCGCCCAGCCGACCGTGGCGCGTAAGCGACGGTAGAAGCCGGTGTCGAAGGCATCGTGATGATTGCCGGCATGCTTGCGCTGCTTGAGGATCATGTAGCCCAGCCACGGCGTGAAATAGACCGCGACGAACCACGACACGACCAGCGCGATGCCGACGACGTAGAACAGCGTGCGCACATACTCGCCGGCGGTCGAGGCGGCAAAGCCGACCGGGATGAAGCCGGCGATGGTGATCAGCGTGCCGCTCAGCATCGGAAAGGCGGTCGAGGAATAGGCGAAGCTAGCCGCCTCGATCTTGACCATCCCCTCTTCCAGCTTGCGCTCCATCATCTCGACGACGATCATGGCGTCGTCGACGAGAAGGCCGAGAGCGATGATCAGCGCGCCCAGCGAAATGCGCTGCAGGTCGATGCCGAGCTCGTACATGATGGCGAAGGTTGCGGCCAGCACCAGCGGAATGGCGATGGCGATGACCAGGCCGGAACGCCAGCCGATCGACAGCAGCGAGACGCCGAGCACGATCAGCAGCGCCTCGCCGAGCGCCTCCATGAACTCGTTGACGGCATCCTTGACGACCTCGGGCTGGTTGGAAACCTGGTCGACCGCAACGCCGTAGGGCAGTGCTTCCTCGAAGCGCTTGTAGGTCGCCTCGACATCCGTGCCGACGTCCCTGACGTTGAAGCCCTTGGCCATGACGACGCCGAGTTGGACGCTTTCGTGGCCGTTGAAGCGGTATTTGCGCTGATAGGGATCCTCAAGGCCGGAGGTCACGGTGGCGATGTCGCCGAGACGCGTCACCTGGCCGCCGGCGCGCAGCCGCAATTCCCTGATGTCGGCCGCCTTGGTGACGTCGCCTTCGACCGAGATGCGCACCGAGCGCAGGCCGGTGTCGACCGAGCCTGCCGGATCGACATTGTTCTGGCCCTTGATGGCGCTCTGCAGGTCGGTCAGGGTCAGGCCGCGTTCGGCCAGCGCCTTGGACGAGACGTCGATATAGAGCTTCTCCGGCTGGTCGCCGATGATGACGGCCTTCTCGACGCCCGGCGTCGTCAAAAGCATGTCGCGCGCCTGGGTGGCGAATTTCTTCAGCTCCGGATAGGAGTAGCCGTCGCCGCTGATCGAATGCAGGGTGATGAAGGTGTCGCCGAACTCGTCGTTGAAATAGGGCCCGAGCAGGCCTTGCGGCAGGTCGCCTGAGATATCGGCGACCTTCTTGCGCACCTGGTAGAAGGCGTCCTTCACCTCCTCGGCGTCGGTGTCGCCCTTGATCTGGACGGTGATGATGGCGCTGCCGGCACGGGTGTAGGAGCGGACGAAATCGAGATGCGGGGTTTCCTGCAGCTTGCGCTCGATCTTGTTGACGACCTGGTCCTCCATCTCCTGGATCGAGGAACCCGGCCAGATCGCCTGGACGACCATGACGCGGAAGGTGAAATCGGGGTCTTCCTTCTGGCCCATGCGCATCAGGCCGAGCCCGCCGGCAATGATGATCAGGCCGAACAGGAAGCGCGCTATCGAGGGATGACCGATGGCCCAGCGCGACAGATTGAAGGGCCGCTTTTCATTGCCGTTGTCGCTGTTGTCGGTCGTGGTCATCGGCGTCAGCCCAATTCGTTGATCGTGCGCGCACGCGCTTTGCATGCGGCTTCAGAATTTCCGTTGCTGGCTTCCGGGCGGCGAGGCTTTCCGAGCGGAGAGACACTCATCGCGGTGGGACGCGTCGATCGATGCGGGGGAACTCGACCTTGGCGTCTCGACCATCGGGCACTCGCCGCCCGGAAACCCTGAATTGCTTGGCCAACCCTCAGGCCGGCTTCATGCGCCTACCGTCAGCGCAGAGCCTTTGCGGCATCGTCTTCCGCAGATGCTGCCTGCACCGCATCGCCGGCCAGCTTGACCTTCAGATTTTCGGTCATGAACTGGGTGCCGGCGGCAACGACGACATCACCAGGCTTCAGCCCGTCGGCGACACTGACGCCGTCAGCGGTGAAGGCGGCGACCTTGACCGGGCGTTCGTGCACAGTCTCGCCGGCGCGGTCGACGGTCCACACAATCTTGCGGCCATCCTTTTCCGCCAGCGCGCTGAGCGGGATCGACACCATCTCCTGCTTCTTGGCCACCGAGGCCTCGATGTTGGCGGTCATGCCGAGCAGCACGCGCGGATCGTCGGGCAGCGAGACGCGGACGGCAAAGGTGCGCGACTGCTGATCGGCGCTGCCGGCGACCTCACGCACCTTGCCGGAGAGCGCCAGCGCGTCGTCGGACCAGAAGCTCGCCTTGACCTCCTTGCCCGGCTTGAAGGCGGCGATATCCATTTCGGGAACCGCGATCAGCACTTCCTTTTCGCCGTCGACGGCGACCGTCATGACCGGGGTTCCGGCGCCGACGACCTGGCCGACATCGGCGCTGACTGAAGTGACGATGCCATTCTCGCTCGCCTTGAGATCGGTATAGACGACCTGATTCTGCGCCTGTGAAAGCGTCGAGCGGGCGGCGTCGCGGCTCGCCACGGCCTGGTTGTAGCTCAACGTCGCCTGTTCGAGCTGCGACTTGGAGGTGAAGTTCTTGGCAAAGAGCTGCTCGGCGCGCTTGCGGGACAGATCGACGGTCTCGACCTGCCGCTCGGCCGCATCGAGGCTGGCCTTGGCGCTCTTGACCGACAGCTCATAGTCGGTGGGATCGATGCGGGCGAGCACATCGCCCGATGTCACATGCTGGCCGATGTCGACAAGGCGCTGGGTGACCTTGCCGGAGATGCGAAAGCCGAGGTTCATTTCGGTGCGGGCGCGCACCGAGCCGGAATAGGCGAGTTCGCGGCTGTTCTCGGCCTGGCCGATCTCGACCACCTTGACCGGGCGGATGACGTCCTGGACTTCGGCCTTTTCCTGGCTGCAGCCGGCGAGCCCGAGCGTGGCAAAGATCAGGCCGGCAACCGGCAGCC
Source organism: Hyphomicrobiales bacterium (assembly GCA_900472295.1). Lineage (GTDB taxonomy): Bacteria > Pseudomonadota > Alphaproteobacteria > Rhizobiales > Rhizobiaceae > Mesorhizobium. Next base: position 87,901 of record UCIA01000027.1, read on the forward strand.
TGCGGAGGATGGAACTGGACAAAGACACTTTCGTACTCCCGACTGGAGATGAACGGTCGACACTGGCGCCCGGCGGGCGGCAGCTATTTCTTCAAGGCTTTGATCGCGAAATCGATGAGCTCGTCGGGCATCGCCCGGTTGGTCTTGGCAAGGCACTGCGCCACCATTTGCGGGTGGCACAGAATGACGGTGGCGGCGCCGAAGCAGCGCGATGCGATGACCGGATCCTGGTCGGCAAACTCGCCGGCTTCGATGCCCTCGCGGATCACCTCGGCAAACAGGTCGTGGATGCTGTCGACATGCTTGTCGATGACGCCCCAGTCACGCTCGAGCGCGACGATGACCATCTCGTGGACCTTCTGGTCGTCGAGCATGACTTCCAGCGTCATCTTGTACTGCGCGTGCACGTAGCGGCGCAGGCGCTCCTCGGCGCTGATCGGCAGGTGGCAGATCGCGTAAGCCATATTGTAGCTGGCGAGGAGCATGCGGCCACAGACGGCCTGGTGGATTTCGACCTTGGAGGCGAAGAAACGGTAGATGTTGGCCGGCGACATGCCGAGCTCGCGGGCGATGTCGGCAACATTGGTCTTGCCGTAACCATAGTGGCGGAACAGGCGCTCGGCACAATCGAGAATGCGGGTGACATTCTCCTGGCGGGTGGCGTCGGCCATGATGCTGGCGGCTTCGGACATAGGTCTCTGTCAATTTATGAGTGACGATTTTCAACTTTCGTCAGTCGTAAATCGAAAAGAATGGGCTGTCAACACGGAATCGATGTACGCGTATAATTGGTGACAGATGATGACAGTTGCGGGCGGCGGAGTTCCGTCACACAGAAGGTTGGCGACCCCTGTCCCGTCGTCATCCTAGGGCGAAGCAAGGAGCGAAGCGACGCGCGCAGACCCTAGGATCCATGCCGCGACGCATGTCAAATAATGCATCGGTGTCAATAAGTTACGCCAATCCTCCCAACGTTCGCCGTCGGTTGTTCTCGACCGTCGGCGCGTGGCCGCGAGGTCACGGCATGGATCCTAGGGTTTCCGCAACGTTGCTTCGCGACTGCTCCACCCTAGGATGACGAAGTCGCGGAGGCCCGCGACAAATTGTCGAGGTCGCAGCAAGAGTGCCAATGCCGCCGCCTAAGCCCCCTTTGCCATCTCGCGCAGCCGGAACTTCTGGATCTTCCCCGTCGACGTCTTCGGGATTTCCGCAAAAATCACCGCCTTCGGCACCTTGAAGCGGGCGAGCAGCGCGCGGCAGTGGTCGATGATCTCCGCCTCGCTCGCCGCCTTGCCGGGCTTGAGCTCGACATAGGCGACCGGCACCTCGCCCCATTTGTCGTCGGCCCGCGCCACCACGCCACAGGACGCCACCGAAGGATGCTTGTAGAGCGCGTCCTCGACCTCGATCGACGAAATGTTCTCGCCGCCGGAGATGATGATGTCCTTGGAGCGATCCTTGAGCTGGATGTAGCCGTCGGGATGCATGACGCCAAGGTCGCCGGAGTGGAACCAGCCGCCGGCAAAGGCCTCGTCGCTGGCTTTGCGATTTTTCAGATAGCCCTTCATGACGATGTTGCCGCGGAACATGACCTCGCCGATGGTCTCGCCATCCGCCGGCGTCTTTTGCATCGTCTCGGGGTCCATCACCGTCAGGCCTTCGAGGGAAGCATAGCGCACGCCTTGCCGTGCCTTTTTGGCGCTGCGCTCGCCCTTGTCGAGATCGTCCCAGGCGCCGTGCCATTCGTTGACGACTGCCGGACCATAGGTCTCGGTCAGGCCATAGAGATGGGTGACGGCAAAGCCGGCATCGGCCATGCCCGACAGCACGGCTTCGGGCGGGGGTGCGGCGGCGGTGTTGAAGGTCACCGTCTGCGGGAAATGGCGCTTGTCCTCATCCCTGGCGTTGATCAGCACCGACATGACGACCGGCGCGCCACAGAGATGTGTGACGCCATGGTCGGCGATGGCTTCATAGATCGGCTTCGGCCGCACCCAGCGCAGGCAGACATGGGTGCCGGCCTGGACGGCCATCGTCCACGGAAAGCACCAGCCATTGCAGTGGAACATCGGCAGCGTCCAGAGATAGACGGCGTGCTTGGCCATGCCGGCATGGATGGTGTTGGTGTAGGCCATCAGGGCGGCACCGCGATGATGGTAGACGACGCCCTTCGGATTGCCCGTCGTACCCGAGGTGTAGTTGAGCGAGATGGCGTCCCATTCGTCGTCGGGCATCGACCAGGCATAGTCCGCTTCGCCGCCGGCGACGAAATCCTCATAGTCGATCGTGCCGATGCGCTCGCCCTTCGGGTATGGCGCATCGGCGGCATAGTCGGGGTCGTCATAGTCGATGACCAGCGGCATGACCTTGGCCTGCGCCAGCGCCTGTTTGACGACTGCGGCGAATTCGCGGTCGACGATCAGCACCTTGGTTTCGGCATGGTCGAGCTGGAAGGCGATGACGGCCGCGTCGAGGCGGGTGTTGAGCGAATGCAGCACCGCCTTGGTCATCGGCACGCCGAAATGCGCCTCCAGCATCGGCGGCGTGTTGGAGAGCATCACCGTGACGGTATCGCCCTTGCCGACGCCATGTTTGGAGAGCGCCGAGGCGAGCTTCAGCGAGCGCCGCCAGAAGGTGCGGTAGGTGACGCGCTGGTTGCCATGGATAATGGCGAGATGGTCGGGATAGGTGCTTGCAGCCCGCTCCAGATAGGTGAGCGGCGTCAGCGGCTGGTGGTTGGCCGCGTTCTTGTCGAGATCCTGTTCGTAAGGATTGCCCATTCCGCCCTCGCCTTGCTTCCTGATTGGAGTCTTCTAACCACAGGCTCCAAGCCACGTCACCACTCTTGCCTGTCGCACACCTCGCTCGGCTTCGCCTTGAAGCCGATCAATACGATCGCACCTGGCTCGGTTTGACTTTTGTCGAGAGCCGTGAATAATGTCAGCCGAGGAGACGGCATGACGATCCGACCGGCAGAACAGCTCATCCACAAGGCCGCCTGGCTCTATTATGCCCATGGCCTGCGCCAGGACCAGGTCGCCAGCCAGCTTAACATCTCCCGTGCTTCGGTCGCCATGTATTTGCGCAAGGCGCGCGAGACCGGCATCGTCAACATCTCGACCTCGACGCAGCTGTTCACCGACGATGTGCTGGCGCGCCAGCTCGAGGATGCGCTCAAGCTCGACGCAGTATGGATCGCGCCCGAGAATGACTATGTCCTCGATCCGTCGACCGACATTGCGGTGCTGGCGGCGAGTGTCTTTCTCGAACTGGTCAAGAAGGGCGACCGCATCGGCGTCGCCTGGGGCCGCACCGTCTACACCATTGCCGACGTCATGTCCTATGCCGATTTGCAGGACGTCACCGTGGTGCAACTCTGCGGAAATCTCGGCGCCCCCTATTCCTACCGCCCCGACCAGTGCACGATGGAGATCGCCCGGCGGCTCAACGCCAAGGGCCTCAACTTCTACGCGCCGCTGGTGCTGACGACGGAATTGCTGGCGCATGGGCTGCGCGCGGAACCGGTGATCCGTGAACAATTGGCCGATATCGCCAACTGCGATCTGGCGCTCTATTCGGTCGGCACCGTCGATGCCGACAGCCATGTCGTCAAATGCGGCGCGCTGAGCCCCGGCGAGATGGCGCTGTTGCGCGTGGCGGGCGCCGCCGGCGTCGTCGCCGGCCAGATCATCGATGCCACCGGCAAGGCGCTCGACTGCAGCTACAACCGCCGCGTCATCTCAGCCTCGCTGTCGTCGCTGCGGCAGATCGACAAGCGCCTGATGGTGGTGCAGGAGGACAGCAAATTCGAACCGCTGCTCGCCGCGCTTGCTGGCGGGCTCTGCACGCATCTGGTGGTCGGCGCCAGCATGGCGCGGCGACTGCTCGACCATGCGGGAGCGCAAAAGGCTTCCTGACCAACCAAATCCATTCAGTCGGCGCATTGTCATCAAGGCGTCGCGGCATTCCTGTTCACACCAACACAACAAACACAAAGCGGACGAAGCGACATGAAGAACCTTTGGAATGATGGCGACGCGGAGAAGCTGGTTGCCGACTATGCGAAAAAGGGCGTGGCCCGCGACCTGGCGCTGCGCGTCTACACGACCCGGCTGCTCGGCGGCGAGCCGCGCCTCGTCCTGCATGGCGGCGGCAACACCTCCTGCAAGACCAAGGCGACCGACCTCGTTGGCGACGAATGGGATGTGCTGTGCGTCAAGGGCAGCGGTTGGGACATGAGCGTCATCGAGCCGCAAGGCCTGCCGGCGGTGAAGATGGGCCCGCTGCTCAAGGCACGCGCGCTGGCCAGCCTCGCCGACGAAGACATGGTGGCGCTGCAGCGGGCGAACCTGATCGACCCCGCCTCCCCCAACCCGTCTGTGGAGACACTGCTGCACGCTTTCCTGCCGCATAAATTTGTCGACCACACGCATTCGACGGCGATCCTGGCCATCGTCGACCAGGCGGACAGCAAGCCGCTGATCAAGACCGTGTTCGGCGACAAGATGGGTTATGTCCCCTACATCAAGCCGGGCTTCGACCTCGCCAAGGTGGCGGCCGATGTCTACGACGCCGACCCCAGCGTCGAAGGCCTGATCCTCGACAAGCATGGCATCTTCACTTTCGGCGACGATGCCAAGCAGGCTTACGACCGCATGATCCATTATGTGAACGTCGCCGAGGATTATGTGGCGAAGCACGGCAAGCCGCAGCCGGCCAAGGCAGCGCTGCCGGCGAAGCTGGCGACACCAGCCTCCATCGCGCCGGCGCTGCGTGGCGCGGTTGCGGTATCGCGCGGCGAAGGCCGCTTCGACCGCATGATCAGCGACTTCCGCACCTCGGATGCGATCGTCGACTTCATCAACTCGTCCAAGATTGCCGACTATGCCGGACGCGGCGTGTCGACGCCCGATTTGTCGATCCGCATCAAGACCGGCCCGATGGCGGTGCCGGCGCCGGACTCCGACAAGGCCGGCGACTACAAGGCCGTCATCAAGAGCCATGTCGACACCTTCGCCAACGACTACCGCGCCTATTTCGAAACCAATGATGCGCTGGACGACGTCAAGCGCACCATGCTCGACCCGATGCCGCGGCTGACGCTGGTGCCCGGCCTCGGCATGTTCGGCCATGGCCGCACGCTGAAGGATGCGAAGATCGCGTCGGATGTCGGTGAGATGTGGATTGAGGCGGTGCGCGGCGCCGAAGCCGTCGGCAGCTTCCATCCGCTGTCCAAGGCCGACCTCTTCCCGCTCGAATACTGGTCGCTGGAGCAGGCCAAGCTCGCCTCCAACAAGCCGAAGCCGCTGACCGGCCAGGTGGTGCTGGTCACCGGCGGCGCCGGCGCCATTGGCGCGGCAACGGCAAAACTGTTCGCCGCCAATGGCGCGCATGCGGTTGTCGTCGATCTCGACGCGGCCAAGGCCGCGGAGGCGGCGAAGGCGGCCGGCAACAATTCGATCGGCGTCGGCGCCGACATCACCAATCCCGCCGAATTGCGCGCCGCGTTCGACAAGGCTGTTGCCGTCTATGGCGGCGTCGACATTCTGGTCTCCAATGCCGGCGCTGCCTGGGAGGGCCGCATCGGCGAACTCGACGACGCGCTGCTGCGCAAGAGCTTCGAGCTCAACTTTTTCGCCCATCAGTCGGCGGCGCAGAACGCGGTGCGCATCATGCTGGAGCAAGGCACCGGCGGCGTGCTGCTGTTCAACACCTCAAAGCAGGCGATCAATCCCGGCCCGAAATTCGGCGCCTACGGCATCCCGAAGGCAGCGACGCTGTTCCTGTCCCGGCAGTATGCGCTGGACTACGGCGCCTATGGCATCCGCTCCAACGCGGTCAACGCCGACCGCATCCGCTCCGGCCTGTTGACCGACGCCATGATCGCCAACCGCTCCGGCGCGCGTGGCGTGTCGGAGAAAGAGTACATGTCCGGCAATCTGCTGGGGCAGGAAGTGACGGCCGACGACGTGGCGCAGGCCTTCCTCCACCAGGCGCTGGCCGAACGCACAACCGCCGATGTGACGACAGTCGACGGCGGCAACATCGCGGCGGCGCTGCGCTGAACACAGAACTGGAGCGGTTCACCAAAACGGCGAACCGCTCCACCCCCGGTCTCGACTGACTCCAGACTGAAACCGCTTTCGCACCTCGTGCTGAAAAACTGCTCGATCCGGTCAAAATCCCACTCCAATCCTTTGTCTATTGCTCGACCAGTTTAGGGAGCGCCATGTTTCGCATGCGAGCTCCAATCCTGATCCTTGGTGGAGTTGTCTATGGCAGCGAAAAGACTTCGTATCGGCGTGCTCTTCGGCGGGCGCTCCGCCGAACATGAGGTTTCGCTGCTCTCAGCGACCAACGTCATGGCCGCTCTGGATCCAGCGAAATACGACGCCGTTCCGATCTTCGTCACCCGCGAAGGACAGTGGCTGCTGAGCCAGTTTAAGGACGGCGTGCTGGCAACACCGTCCGACGGTACGCAGCTCTGTCTGGTGCCGGGCGGACATGGACGGATGCTGGCGATCCCTGCCAAGGGCGCGCCGCACGACCTGCCTGCCATCGATATCCTGTTTCCCGTCCTGCACGGCCTGCACGGTGAGGACGGTGCCGTGCAAGGGCTGGCCGAGGTGGCACGCGTGCCGCTCGCCGGCTGCGGCATCCTCGGTTCCGCCACGGCTCTCGACAAGGACGTCGCCAAGCGGTTGTTGAAGGCGGCAGGCGTGCCGGTCGCGCGATCGGTGACGATCGAGGAGGATGCTGCGCCTTCGCTGACCTCGCTGGAAGACCAGCTTGGCTTGCCGATTTTCATCAAGCCGGCCCGGCAAGGTTCGTCGGTCGGCGTCGCCAAGGTCAATGGCAGCCAGGAATTCGAGAGGGCGCTTGCGGAAGCCTTTCAGCACGATCGCAAGCTGCTGGCGGAGGAATTCGTTCGCGGCCGCGAGATCGAGTTCAGCGTGCTGGAGAGTCCCGCAGGCGAACTCTTCGTTTCGCGGCCGGGCGAAATCGTGCCGGCGGAAAGCCACGGCTTCTACAATTACAACGCCAAGTACATTGATGAGGATGGGGCCGCATTGATGGTGCCGGCCGAACTGCCGCCGGAGGTCGAGGCCGCCATGCGCGACACCGCCGCAAAGGCCTTCCGCGCGGTCGGTTGCGATGCGATGGCGCGCGTCGATTTTTTCCTGATGCCGGACATGACGTTCGTGATCAACGAGCTCAACACCATCCCCGGCTTCACCGACATCAGCATGTACGCCAAGGCGATGGCGGCAAGCGGCGTCAGCTATCCAGAGGTGATCGACCGGCTGGTGGCGCATGGGTTGGCGCGTGCGGGGCGCTCATAGCCAAGGTCGAGTATCGCTTGCTTCGTGGCCGACGCCGCCCTATGTCCGATGGATGATGATGTTCATGTCCACATTCTTCCCACTGGCCTGACCGAAGCAGCGCTTCGAGGGCGCTCTTTGCGCCAGACGGGTTTCATGGCGCCGCGCTGGCGGTCGCCAAGTGGAGATAATGGACAATGCCAAATTCCAATGAGGTTGGCCTGAGCGAGACTCAGGTCAGGCAATTCATCGATCAGGGTTACGTCAGGCTGGAGCATGCATTCAGCAGCGCCCAGGCCCTTGCGTGCCGCGACATATTATGGGCCGCGATGGGCCTTTCGCCGGATCGTCCGCAGGAATGGACGAAACCGGTTATCCGCCTCGGTTTGATGACTCAAGAACCGTTCGTCGAAGCCGCCAACACGCCACGGCTTCACGACGCCTATAATGCGCTTGCCGGCAAGGGGCGCTGGATCCCACCGGCAGGGCTCGGGACGTTTCCTATCCGTTTTCCCTCAGCGCAGGACTCTGGCGATACCGGCTGGCACGTCGACATGAGCTTCGGGACCGACAATCCCGACTTCATGCAGTGGCGCATCAACGTCACCAGCAGGGGACGCGCGTTGTTGATGCTGTTCCTGCTCTCGGACATCGAAACTGACGATGCGCCGACACGAATCCGTGCCGGCTCGCACCAAGCAATCGCACGGCGATTGCTGCCTCATGCAGCACAAGGCATGACCCTGCAGGAACTGGCCGAGGACGGATTTGCCAGCACGCAGGATTGCGACGAGGTGCTGGCAACCGGACCAGCCGGAACGGTGTTCCTGTGCCATCCTTTCCTCGTGCATGCTGCACAGCCTCATCGGGGCACGCGGCCTCGTTTCCTTGCGCAGCCACCATTGCTACCCAAGGACGCGTTCGATCCGGCCGTGCCGCCGTCACCGGTCCAGGTTGCAATCCACCTGGCCTGCGATCTTTCCTGACCATCTGGGAAAAATAGAAAGGGCCGCCCGTGGGCGGCCCTTCGTTCGTCTCTGGAAAAGATCTTACTTCGCGTTCGGGTTCGGCATCCAGGCCGGCATGGCGACATCGGCATGGGCGAACTGCGGCAGCTTGGCCGACAGGTCTTCCATATTCTTGATGTCCTTGTCGATCAGGTCCTTCTGGGTGATCAGCGTCGGCGGCACGACGACGTTGTGGCCGGGGTCTTCACCGGCGAGCAGCTGCGCCAGGGCGCGCACCGAGACCTGGCCGACGACGGCCGGGTTGGTGGCGGCGGTGGCGGCCCAGGCGCTGTCGGTCTCGCGCATGGCTGCAATGTCCGAGGTCGAGATGTCGGCCGAGTAGATCTTGATCTTCTTGTTCAGCCCCGCCTCGTCGACGGCGATCTTCACGCCCTTGGCGAATTCGTCATAGGGCGCGAACATCACGTTGATGTCGGGATTCGCCTGCAGCACCGAGCGCGCCTGGTTGGCAACCGAGTTGGCGATCGGGTTGTCGAGCGTGCCGAACATCGCGACTTCCTTGATGCCGGCATACTTCTTCTTGACGTCGACCCAGGTCTCGTTGCGGCGGTCGAGCGGCGCGATGCCGGCGACATAGACATAGCCGGCATTCCAGCTCTCACCATTGTCCTTGACCGCCTGTTCGAGCGCCAGGCGCGCCAGGTCTTTGTCCGACTGTTCGATCTGCGGGATTTTCGGATTTTCGACATTGACGTCGAAGGCGACGACCTTGATGCCGGCATCGACCGCGCGCTGGGCGGCGTCCTTCATCGATTCCGTCAGGCCGTGCTGGATGATGATGCCCTGCACGCCAAGCGCGATGGCCTGGTCGACCATGTCGGATTGGAGAGCCGCATCCTGGCGGCTGTCGAGCACGCGGAGGTCGATGCCCAGAGCCTTGGATTGGGACTCGACGCCGGAGAGATAGGCCTGGAAGAAATCGCCGGTTGAGAGATAGCGCACCAGCGCGATCTTGACCCCCGGCTTGTCGAACGGCGCCGGCTTGTCAGCGGCAAACGCCGGAACCTGCATCAGCATTGTTGCACCGGCGAGCCCGAGCGCGACCTTCCCCAGAAGTCTTCTTGTGATGTTCATTTTTTCCTCCGTTTGTGAACTTGCAAAAATCCTGTTCCGGCCAAAACTATCTCCGGCCCCTGCCCGAAAGGGCAAAGGTGAAGACAAGGGCGACGACCAGAACCACGCCCTTGACGAAATCCTGCGTGTAGTAAGGCGCGTTCATCATCGTCAGGCCTTGCAGCAAGATGCCGACGAACAGCGCGCCGATGGCGGTGCCGAAGGCGTTCGGCTTGGCGGCGCCGAGCACCGCGTAGCCGATCAGCGCCGCGGCAACCGCATCGAGCAGCAGATTATTACCCGAGGCGATGTCACCGCGTCCAAGCCGGGCAGCGAGCAAAATCCCGCCGATCGAGGCAAAAACTCCTGAAATGACGTAGGCCCAGATTTTGTATGCCTTGACAGGCGCGCCGGCGAGTTCGGCGGCGCGCTCATTGGAGCCGACCGCATACATCATGCGGCCGAAACGGGTGTATTCGAGGAAGAACCAGATCAGCACGGCGAGCACGATGAGCACGACGACCGAGACCGGGATGAGGTTCGGGATGAAGAAGTCGAAGCGGTGGCGACCGAGCGCCAGGAAGGCGTCGGAGAATTTGCCGTTGGCGACCGAGCCGTCGGGCATGGTCATGCCGGTGGCGATCGAGCGCCCCTCCGTCGGGATGCGCTGCAGGCCGACGAGCAGGAACATCATGCCGAGCGTCGCCAGGAGATCGGGCACGCGCATATAGACGATCAGCCAGCCATTGATGAGGCCGACAATGGCGCCGATGAGCAGGCAGACGAGGACAGCGACGACGACGTTCTGCTCCAGCACCACCATGACATAGGCGGCCGCCATCATGGCTGACGTGGCGACCGAGCCGATCGACAGGTCGAAGCCGCCAACGACCAGCGTAGCAGTGACGCCGAGCGCCAGTACGCCGGTGATGGCGACCGATTGGAAGATGAAGACGGCACTTTGCGGCGAGACGAACCCGTCGGCGGCGATGGCGAAATACGCGATCAGCCCGAACAGAAGAACGATGAATCCATAGCGGATGGCGTAGTCGCGCAACGTCATTCAGCGCCCGCCATTTTTACCGAACTCAAACCCATGCGCTCCATTCCAATTCCCATAGTTCTTTGCTCAGGCCGCGCTGTGCAGCGGCCCGCCGGCGACTTCGGCCAGCAGGCGGTCGAGATCGACGTCGGCGTTGCGATGTTCGCCGACGATGGTCTGCTCCGACATCACCAGGATGCGGTCGGCCGTCTCCAGCGCTTCGTCGAGCTCGGTGACGAACAACAGCGTGGCGCGGCCATTGGCGCTGGCCCTCAGCTTGGCGGCGATGTCGCGCCTGGCCGAGATGTCGACGCCCTGGAATGGCTCATCGAGGATGAACAGTCTTGCGTCCTGCGCCATCCAGCGGGCGACCATCACCTTCTGCTGGTTGCCGCCCGACAGTGTGGTCATCTCATCCTTCTCCGAGCGGCAGACGATGCCGAGATCCGCGATCTGGCGGCGAGCCGTGGCACGCTCGAGACCGCGCTTGAGGACGGCAAAACGCGACATGCGCTTGTGGAAGGGAAGGCTGATGTTTTCCTGGATGTTGAAGCCGCCGACAATGCCGTTTTCGCCGCGGTCCTTGGCGACCAGGAACACGCCGGCGGCGATGGCTTCGCCCGCCGATGCGGGCGTATACGGACTGCCGTTCAAACGCATGGTGCCGGACAGCGGCTTGCGCAGCCCAAACAGCGTTTCGGCAAGAGCGGTCTTGCCGACGCCGACGAGCCCAGTGATGGCAACGACCTCGCCGTCGCCAAGCGTCAGTGAGATCGGCTTGGCACCCGGCGCGATGCGCAGGCCTTCGATGGTCAGCACCGGCTTGGCCGCATTCCTGACTTCAATGCGGTCGAGATGAATCTTGCGGCCGAGCATGGCGTTGACGGCGCCCTCATAGTCGAGCGGCTTCTTGTCGAAGACGCCCGAGATGACGCCGTCGCGCATCGAGACGATGCGGTCGGCAAGCCGCCTGATATCGGACATGCGATGCGAGATGTAGAGGATGGCGACGCCTTGCTCGCGCAGCCGGTCGAGCAGCGCAAACAGCCTGTCGGCCTCGGCGCTGGAGAGCGAAGATGTCGGCTCGTCGAGGATCAGCACTTTCGGCTGGTGCGCCATGGCGCGCGCAATCGCCACCATCTGGCGGTCGGCCAGCGACAGATCGCTGATGCGCGCTTTCAGGTCGATGGCAAGCCCCATGCGGTCAGCGACCGCCCTCGCCTCGCGGCGCACCCGGCCGGGATTGAACAGCAGCGGCGCGCCCTTGCCGCTCAGCCGGTCGAGCGTCAGATTGGTGGCGACATCGAGATCGGCGACGACGCCGTCATTGATGTTTTGATGCACGGTGACGACGCCGGCGCGGATCGCCTCGGCCGGTGTGTTCGGCTCGAAGTTTTCGCCAGCGAGGTGCATGGTGCCGCCGGCATGGTCGTAGACACCACTGATGATTTTCACGAGAGTGGACTTGCCGGCGCCATTGGCGCCCATCAGCACGGTGATCTCACCGGCATGCAATTCGAGCGAGACGCCGCCAAGCACCTCGATATGGCCAAAGGACTTCCTCAGGCCGCCCACGCGGAACACGGCATCATTGCCCATTCGTTCCTCCCTGACGATGACGCTATGGGCTGCGTAATCAATTGTCAACTCGATTGACAATTGCCAGACAGCTTCCTAGCTTGGCCCTGCCGCCATCGCTCCACTATGATTGGAGCGAGCAAGCGCGAGGGTGAGGAATGACTGGGAAATTGCCGTTCGAAGCATTGTCGGTGGAGACGCTTGCAACGCGCCTCGCCACGAACGAAGCGCTGTGCGCCACAATCGGCAAGGGCCCTTGGAAGGTACGCGAGGTCGGCGACGGCAATCTCAACCTGGTGTTCATCGTCGAAGGCGCGTCGGGTGCGGCCGTCGTCAAGCAGGCCCTGCCCTATGTCCGCCTGGTCGGCGACAGCTGGCCGCTGCCCTTGAAACGTTCCTTCTTCGAATATCACGCGCTGACCCGCCAGGAGGCGCGCGCGCCGGGCTCGGTGCCGGCGATCCTCCATTTCGATGAGGGGCAGGCGCTGATCATCATGGAGTATCTGGCGCCACCGCACATCATCCTGCGCCGCGCCCTGATCGACGGCCGCCAGTTGCCAAACATTGCCCGCGACATCGGCCTGTTCATGGCCCGCACTTTGTTCCGCGGTTCCGACCTTTCGATGCAAACCAAGGACCGCAAGGCCGATCTGGCGCTGTTTGCCGACAATGTCGAGCTCTGCGGTATCACCGAGGATTTGGTGTTTTCCGACCCCTATTTCGACGCCAAGCTGAACCGGCACACCTCGCCGCAGTTGGACGGCCTGGTCGCCGAGCTGCGCGCCGACCGCGACCTCAAGGTCGAGGCGCAGCGGCTGAAGCATATCTTCGCCGCCAATGCCGAAACGCTGCTGCATGGCGATCTGCATTCCGGCTCGATCATGGTCACCGATACCGAGACGCGGATGATCGATCCGGAGTTCGCCTTCTACGGTCCGATGGCTTTTGACGTCGGCATGCTGCTCGCCAATTTCTGGATGTCCTTTTTCTCGCAGCGCGGCCACGAGCAGAACGGCAAGCGCGACGCCATGCGCGCCTATCTGCTCGGGGTGACTAACGAGACCTGGGCGGTATTCCGCGCCGAGTTCTCGCATCTATGGCGGACCGAGCGGACCGGCATGCTCTACCAAAAAAGCCTGTTCGAGGATCAGGGCGACATCCTTGCCTCGGAGCAGGCACTCGACCATGTGCTGCATCAGATCTGGTCCGACCTGCTCGGCTTTGCCGGCATAGAGGTGCACCGGCGCATTCTCGGCCTCGCCCACAATGCCGATTTCGAGACCATTGAAGACGAGGATCTGCGCGCCTCCTGCGAGGCGAAGGCGCTGAAATTCGGCCGCCACATCGCCGTCAACCGGCGCCAGATTCTCGGCATGGACGAGGTCAACAATCTGGCCGCTTTGATCGAACGGGAGAGCAGGATTTGAACGTCGGCGAGCGCCACTACCGCACCATCTGGCTGAGCGACGACAAGCGTTCGATCGAGATCATCGACCAGCGCTGGCTGCCGCATGAATTCCGGGTTGAGACGATCGGAACGGTCGAAGGCGTGGCAACAGCGATCCGCGACATGTGGGTGCGCGGCGCGCCACTGATCGGCGTCACCGCGGCCTATGGCGTCGCCATCCAGATGGCGGACGACCCGTCGGATGCAGCGCTCGACGCGGTGTGGGAGACGCTGCACAAGACGCGGCCGACCGCAATCAATCTGCGCTGGGCGCTGGACGAGATGCGGCGCTTCCTCAAGCCGATTGCACCGGCGCAACGCGCTGAAGCCGCCTACAAGCGCGCAGCCGAAATCGCCGACGAGGATGTGGGCTTGAACCGCGCCATCGGCGAGAACGGGTTGAAAATCATCAAGGAGATCGCGGCGCGCAAGCAACCGGGCGAGCCGGTCAACATCCTCACCCATTGCAATGCCGGCTGGCTGGCGACCGTCGATTATGGCACCGCGACCTCGCCGATCTATCTCGCCGTCGAGGCCGGCATTCCGGTCCACGTCTATGTCGACGAAACCAGGCCGCGCAACCAGGGCGCCCAGCTCACCGCCTGGGAGATGGCCGGCCACGGCGTGCCGCATACGCTGATCGTCGACAATGCCGGCGGCCATCTGATGCAGCATGGCGAAGTCGACATGGTGATCGTCGGCACCGACCGCACGACGGCCAATGGCGACGTCTGCAACAAGATCGGCACCTATCTCAAGGCGCTCGCCGCCGCCGACAATGACGTGCCGTTCTATGTCGCCCTGCCCTCGCCGACCATCGACTGGACGGTGGGCGACGGCCTGACCGAGATCCCGATCGAGGAGCGGTCGGGTGACGAGGTGTCGCTGGTGTGGGGCAAGACGGCGGACGGCAAGATAGCGCAGGTGCGGGTGTCGCCCGAAGCGACGCCGGCGGCGAACCCGGCGTTCGATGTGACGCCCGCGAGGCTGGTCACCGGGCTGATCACCGAGCGCGGGGTGGCAAAGGCGTCGCGCGAGGGGTTGAAGGCGATGTTCCCGGAACGGGGTTAGCCAATCTCCCCCCCACGAGGGGGGAGATCAGCCAATCGCCAATTGACAGCCCCCTCCCGCCCCGCCATATCTCCCCCGTTAATGTTCTCAGGGCGGGGTGAAAGTCCCCACCGGCGGTAAGGGTTTCGGCCCAAGCCCGCGAGCGCCTTCCGGCTACGGAAGGGTCAGCAGATCCGGTGTGATTCCGGAGCCGACGGTCATAGTCCGGATGGAAGAGAACGATCGCAAGGGACGGCTCGCTCGCGGGCCGGTTTTTGCGTCGTGCGTCCTGATTCTGGTTCGAAACGGAAGGATGGACCCATGAATCAGCATACCCCAGGAAATCACGAAACTCACCGCATCGCCGTCATTCGCGCGCGCTGGCATGCCGATATTGTCTACCAGTGCGTGCAGGCTTTCGAGGCGGAGCTTGCCGTTCTCGGCAATGGGCGCTTCGCCGTCGATGTGTTCGACGTGCCGGGCGCCTACGAAATCCCGCTCCACGCCAGGACGCTTGCCCAGACCGGCCGCTACGCCGCGATCCTCGGCACGGCCTTTGTCGTCAATGGCGGCATCTACAGGCACGATTTCGTAGCAAGTGCCGTGCTCGACGGCATGATGAACGTGCAGCTGTCGACCGGCGTGCCGGTGCTTTCGGCGGTGCTGACGCCGCACAATTATCACGACAACGCCGAGCATCACCGCTTCTTCTTCGAGCACTTCGCCGTCAAGGGCAAGGAAGCGGCCAATGCCTGCGTCCAGCTCCTGGCCGCGCGGCAGCTGATCGCAGCGTAAGACACGCCAAAACGGCCGGATTTCAGCCCTGCAACAAGAATTGCGACCGATATGGCCGCTGGCGGTTGCGGTTGGCGTGAAATTTGGCCAGAAGCATCAGGGGCCGGCCGGCAACCGGCCGGCCCGCGACGTTGCGCTTGAAACCAGATACGGGAGACTATTGGGTGGCTCGCATAACACTGAGACAATTGCTCGATCACGCCGCCGAATACGGCTACGGCGTACCTGCCTTCAACATGAACAATATGGAACAGGGCCTTGCCATCATGGAGGCGGCCGAGGAGACCAAATCGCCGGTCATCCTGCAGGCCAGCCGCGGGGCGCGGGCCTATGCCAATGACGTTGTGCTGGCCAAGCTGATCGACGCGCTGGTCGAAATCCACCCCGACATTCCGGTCTGCATGCATCTCGACCACGGCAACAATGAAGCGACCTGCGTGACCGCCATCCAGTACGGCTTCACCTCGGTGATGATGGACGGTTCGCTCAAGGAGGACGGCAAGACGCCGGCCGACTACGCCTATAATTCCGGCATCACCAAGCGCGTCGTCGATATGGCGCATTGGGGCGGTGTGTCGGTGGAAGGCGAGA
This sequence comes from Hyphomicrobiales bacterium, assembly GCA_900472295.1. Classification (GTDB taxonomy): domain Bacteria; phylum Pseudomonadota; class Alphaproteobacteria; order Rhizobiales; family Rhizobiaceae; genus Mesorhizobium. The sequence goes on from UCIA01000027.1 coordinate 103,807, forward strand.
TCGGCGTGCTCGGCTCGCTGGAGAGCGGCGGCGGCGAGCAGGAAGACGGCCACGGCGTCGAAGGCGCGATCAGCCACGACCAGTTGCTGACCGATCCGGAACAGGCGGTCGAGTTCGTCAAGGACACCCATGTCGATGCGCTGGCGGTTGCCATGGGCACCAGCCACGGCGCCTACAAATTCTCGCGCAAGCCGGACGGCGCGGTGCTGGCGATGAACGTCATCGAAGAGATCCACCGCCGCCTGCCCAACATGCATCTGGTCATGCACGGCTCGTCCTCAGTGCCGGAGGACCTGCAGGAGATCATCAACAAATATGGCGGCCAGATGAAGCCGACCTGGGGCGTGCCGGTCGAAGAGATCCAGCGCGGCATCAAGCATGGCGTGCGCAAGATCAACATCGACACCGACAACCGCATGGCGCTGACCGGCGCCATTCGCAAGGTGCTGACCGAGAACCCGAGCGAATTCGATCCGCGCAAGTACCTGACGCCGGCCATGGCCGCCATGCGCAAGCTGTGCAAGGAGCGCTTCGAGCAGTTCGGCACTGCCGGCAATGCGCAGAAGATCAAGCCGCTGCCGGTGGCTGAGATGGCCAAGCGGTACAAGTCGGGTAGTCTTGATCCGAAGTTTGGGTGAGTTGGCTAATCTCCCCCCTCGTGGGGGAGATGCCCGGCAGGGCAGAGGGGGGCGCGAAGGAACGCCAGCCTTGCTCGCTCCAGCTCTGGGAATATGCCTGAGGGTGCCATTTGATCGATTGAGAAGCCGGCGGGACAGCGCCCCC
>UCIA01000021.1 GCA_900472295.1 Hyphomicrobiales bacterium
CTTTTTTGCGTTTGGTGCTGTCTTGACTCATATGACCCCAGAACGGCCCGCCTTGTGCTGGCCGCTTTCGCTTCCGGCCGTGTGTCCGCTCACTTCCGCAACGAGGCCTGGAAGACCAGCGACGTCCAGCTGTTGCTCGAGGCGAGATGGCAATAGAGCAGGGCCAGGGCCATGCCGGCCTGTTGTATCAAGGCGTTCGTATCAAGGGCGCTCGGGGAAAACCCCGAAACTGCGAGGATCGTGTGGTTTCATCTCCAGGCATCAAAATTGGTCCAGGAATCAAATTTGGCCGTGCGGCATGGCTTGGCGCCTTGCTGACCCTGTCGGCGATAAGCCCGGCGCTCGCCCAGGAAGCAAGGCCTGCCGAGGCAAAACCAGCCGAAGCCAAGCCCGCCGAAGCCAAGCCCGCCGAGGGCAATCCGTGGGCGCTCAACTGTTCCAGCGGATCGACCGGGACCGAGCTTCAGTGCCAGGTTTCGCAGAACCTTACCGAGGCCAAGACGGGGCAACGCGTTCTCACCGTTACCGTTCGCCGCGACAACGGCAATGGTAACCTTGCCATGCTGCTGGCCTTGCCGCACGGGCTGTTCCTGCCCTCCGGCGCCTCCTATCAGATCGATCAGGGGCAGAAGACGACCGTCGCCATCCAGACCAGCGACCAGAACGGCGCCTATGCCGCCACGCCTTTGTCGGCGGACCTCGTCAAGGCGATGAAGGCGGGAACCAGTCTCAACATCGGCATGGAATCGGTGACGCGCAAGCCCGTAACCATTCCGGTCTCGCTGGGCGGATTCACCGCCGCGATCGATAAGCTCCAGGCGATAAAATAGCGGGCCGAGATGCTGGCCGTTGCGAAAGCGTCGGCTTACGCAACGCTCTGCCAGACTTACACGTGCTTGCGGCCGCCGGTCTCGCGAAACCAGCTGTCAGGGTAGGGGTACCACCAGTCCTGGATTGTTGGCTTGTGGTCGATGATGACCATCTTGGAGCGACGAAAGGCATCCAGCCCCTGGCGACCGAGCTCGCGGCCAAGACCTGAGGCCTTCCAGCCGCCGAAGGGCAGGGCGTCATTGTCGATCAGCGGGTTGTTGACCCAGACCATGCCGGCCTCGAGCCGCTCCGCCGCCTCATGGGCTTCGGCAAGATCGGTGGTGAAGACCGAGGCGCCGAGCCCGAACGGGCTGTCATTGGCAAGCCCGATCGCCTCGTCGAAATCCTTGACCCGGCAGATCGCGGCAACCGGCCCGAAACATTCTTCGCGCACGATCGCCATATCGGGGGTGATGCCGGTCAGGATGGTAGGCTCGTAAAACCAGCCTGTGTTGTGCGCCGGTGGGACGCGGCCGCCGGTGACCGCCCTGGCGCCGTGTGCAATGGCATCGTCGACCAGGCGCATGACCTTGGCCCTTGCGCCTTCGCTGACCATTGGGCCGATCTCGGTCTTGTCCATGCCGTTGCCGATGCGCAGCGCCCGCGTCTTCTCGGCGAAGAGCTCGACAAAGCGATCATGCACAGAATCGACGACGAAGAAGCGCTCGGCCGACGTGCAGACCTGGCCGGTGAGATGGAAGGCTGCGGTGACGCTGCCAGCCGCTGCGATGTCGAGCGGGGCATGTTGGCTGATGATCAGCGGATCGCTGCCGCCGGCTTCGATGACACAGGGCTTCATGCGCTCGGCGCAAGCGACGGCAACTGCTTTGCCGGCGGCGACCGAGCCGGTGAAGGCGACAGCGTGGGTGCGGTCGGACGCGATAAGCGCTTGCGCCGTTGCCGCGCCGCCGGGCAGGCAAGACACCAGGCCCTCCGGCAAGGAGCGGAACACGGTCATGTAATCGAGCGTCGACAGCGTCGTCGCCTCGGCCGGCTTGATGATGCAGGCATTGCCTGCGGCAAGCGAGGCCGCGACGGTCCAGCACATCAACAGGATCGGGAAGTTGTAGGGCATGATGTGGACGGAGACGCCGTACGGCTCGTAGCGTGCATACTGGAACGAACCGGCCTGCGTTGTGCCCGCGATCTTGCCGGCATCGTCACGCGCCATCTCGGCATAGTAGCGGAAGATCGGCGCGCAATTGGCGATCTCGCCGATGGCTTCGGGATAGGGTTTTCCCATCTCGCGCACCATCAGCTCGGCGCAGCGGGTGAAGTCCGCCGCTTCGATGGCGTTGGCGACGGCATGCAGGTGCTTTGCCCGGCTCTTGGCGTCGAGTTTTTTCCAGGCGACCTGCGCCTTGGTCGCTGAGGTGAGTACGGCGTCGATCTCGCCGTCGCTGGCAGCAGAGATGGCGCCGACCGTTTTCAGCGTCGCCGGATCGATCACCGGTTCTGCCGCGCCGGCCATCGGCCGGTAGTCCGGATTGACGAAGAAGGTCGGCCGGTCAGCGGAGAATTGCATGGTCGTCCTTTCAGGTCCGCTCAGCGGATCATGTAGACCTTCTTGATTGTCTCATGGACGGTGCAGACGCCTTTCCAGTCCTGAGGGAAGAAGGCTGCCGTGTCGGGCTCGATCTCGATGACCTCGCCGGATTCATGGACATAGGTGCAGCGGCCCTCCAGGAAGTGGCAGAATTCGTCGCGGGTGACATGGCAGTGCCATTTGCCGGGGGTGCAGACCCACAGGCCGCATTCGGAGCGGCCTTCCGGACCTTTGTACAGCAGCTTGCCGGAGGTACGGGATTCGCCCTCGATCATGGTGGGGATGACGCCCCAGTCGACGAGGTCGGTGATGGCAAGCGGGGATTGCATGATAGGCGTGGTCATGGCGATTTCCTTGGAATGCGTGCCTACCGGCACATGAAGGCCTTGGTCAGGGTTTCAGTGATGATGGAGGTGCCGGTCCAGCCGGCGGGGAAGAACGCCAGCGTGCCGGACTCGACCGGAATCTTCTCGCCATTCTCGTGGACATAGGTCCCGCGGCCCAACAGGAAATGACAGAACTCGTCGGCGGCAAAGGTCACCTTGCGGCTGCCCGGCGTGCACGACCACAGGCCGCATTCACTGGAACCATCCGGGTTCTGCGACAGGATTTTGCCCGAGGCGCGCGGCGAGCCGGCAAGCGTGTTGCTGCCGGCACCCCAATCCTCCAGTTCCACGGTCGAGGCCTGCGGCCAATGCGGTGTCGGCATGTTGTGCTCCCTGGATTCTTGATTAAGCATGATCTCGTCCGAAAACCGGTTCCCAATTTTCGGGATCATGCTGCTCAGGCCAGCATGTAGACGTTGCGCATGGTCTCATGCACGGTGCATTCGCCCGTCCAGCCGGCGGGGAACATGACCACGGTCCCGGCGGAGACTTCTATCACTTCGCCGACATCCGACCGGTAGGTCGCGCGGCCGGCGACGAAATGGCACAATTCATCGCGCGGTATGCTGAGGCGCCAGCGGCCGGGCGTGCAGACCCAGATGCCGGATTCAGGTTGGTTGTTCGGGCCCTTGTGGACAAGCCTGCCGGTGGAATGCGAGGCGCCATCCAGCGCGTCGGGCTGAACGCCCCAGTCGACGAGGTCGGTGCGAGTGGAGGCCTGGTAGAGGTGCGGGGCGGAGGAGGTCATGCGTGGGCTCCATGGTGATGCTCAACCGCGATGCGTTTCCGCTCTACGAGGCCCCCCTTTGTCCTGCCGGACATCTCCCCCTCAAGGGGGGAGATTGGCAGCTCCAATGACGGCGCATTCCTTCCGAGCTCCGCGATTGGCGAAAGCATTGGTGACAGCTGATCTCCCCCCTTGAGGGGGAGATGGCCGGCAGACCAGAGGGGGGTGCCTGGGCTCGGCATCTCAAGCATCGCACTCACAGCAGCGCCTCCAACAGCCCGGCAGCCTTTTCCGGGCCGTTCTGCGCCTGCATCTGCGCCGAGGTCTTGGCCAGCTTGGCCTTCATCTTCGGATCGGTCAGGCAGGTCTCGATCCGGCTGACCAACTGGGCATCGCTCCAGTCGTAGCGTGGCATGCCGAAGCCGTGGCCGGTTTCCTGGACCCTTGTGGCGTTGTCGTGGCCGTCCCAGACATAGGGCATGATGATCGCCGGCTTGCCGAAATAGAGGCATTCGGTGAACGAGTTGTTGCCGCCATGGTGGATGACCGCATCGACCTGCGGGATGACAGACGGCTGCGGGAACCAGCTGTCGACAATGACGTTGCCGGGCACATCCGTGTACTGGTCCTTGTAGCCGCCGACATTGACCAGCGCGCGGTAGCGGGTCTTGCCCAGCGTCGCGATGATGCGCTTCAACAAATCGACATCGCCGGCGCCGAGGCTGCCGAACGAGACATAGAGCAGCGGCCCGTCATTGTTCTGCGCAAAGGTCGGCACGGTGTAGGGCTTTTCCTGCCGCACGCAGCCTTCGAGATATTGGAATTTCGCCGGGTCGAGCGGATGGCGGCGCTTGAATTTCGCTGCTTCGGGGTAGAGCAGCAGGTTGAGATAGGGCGAGGCCTCGAAGAACTGGCCGATCGGATAGGGCGCTTCCTTGTTGGCGGTGAGGAAGGCGTTGAAGTCGTCATGGATCGGCTTGATCACCGCGTTGAAGTGATCGCGGTAGCGCTGGTGGCCGACATGGTCGTTCTCGCCGCAGCCGGAGAGATGCGGCGGGATGTCTTCGTCCTCGATCTCATTTTCCGAGCAGGAGATGACGCGCACCCACGGCTTGCCGTACTGTTTTATGGCCGGGAACAGGATGACGTTGTCGACGCAGATCACATCAGGCTTGATGGCAGCCAGGACGCGCGGCAGATCCTTCTGCGCCCATTTGGCGCTGTCGACGATCGCGGTCCAGCAATCCTTCACGTAATTGTCGACCTGGTCGTAGGGCGATTTGCGGAAGTTCGGGATGTGGCCGTTGATGAAATCCTCCCAGAATTTCGCCATCTGCTCGGGCGGCATCGGCTCCGACAGGTTCACCGGATGCGCCTCGAAGCCGTAGCCCTTGTAGACATCGACGAAGCCGGGATCGGAGAGGAACACAGCCTTGTGGCCGCGCGCCTCGACGGCTTGCGCGATGCCGACGGAATTGAGCGCCGGGCCATAGGCGGCCTCCGGAAAAAACGCGATCGTCTTCTGCGCCATCAAGCTTCTCCTCTATTCTGCAAAAATTCTGACATCGGCGGCGTCCCAGCCGAGTTCGACCTGATCGCCCGACGACACCGGCCGGCGGTCTGCGGCATCGGCGGTGACGCGCACCAGGAAGGGCCTTGGCGACAGCGGCGTGCGGACGTGCAGCTGCAGGTCGAGCCCGTGATAGGCCAGTGCCTCGACCGTGCCGGTGATGCGGTTTGCGGTTTCGGCTGACGGGAACAGCCGGATGCGTTCGGGCCGCACCGAAGCGACAGCGGAAGCGCCGGGTGAAAGCGCGGCAGGAACCTTGCCGGCGATGCGCGCGCCATTCACCGCCATCACGCCGTCGGCAGATACCTTGCCCGGCACGAAATTCATCACGCCGATGAAGTCGGCGACGAAGCGGTCGGCGGGGTGTTCGTAGATGGCGTGTGGCGTATCGCATTGCAGCAGCCTGCCGTCCTTCAGCACCGCCATGCGGTCGGCCATCACCAGCGATTCCTCTTGGTCGTGGGTGACGATGACGAAGGTGATGCCAACCTCGTGCTGCAGGCGCTTCAATTCCAGCTGCATGGCGCCGCGCAGTTTCTTGTCGAGCGCGCCGAGCGGCTCGTCGAGCAGCAGCAGCCTCGGTCGCTTGACCAGGGCACGCGCGAGCGCGACGCGCTGCTTCTGGCCACCCGACAATTGCTCCGGCTTGCGGTCGGCGAATTGGACGAGCTCGGTGGTCGCCAGGATGGCATCGACGCGGGAGCGAATCTCAGCCTTCGGAAGATGCTCCATCTCGAGACCGTAGGAGACATTGGCGCGCACGCTCATATGCGGGAACAGCGCGTAGGACTGGAACATCAGATTGACCGGCCGTTTGTTGGGCGGGGTGTGGGCGATGTCCTTGCCATCGAGCAGAATGCGTCCGTCGCTGGGCGTTTCGAAGCCGGCCAGCATGCGCAGCAGCGTGGTCTTGCCACAGCCCGAGGGCCCAAGCAGCGCGAAGAACTCGTTCTCCCTGATGTCGAGCGAAATGCCGTCGACAGCAGTGACCCGGCCGAATTTCTTCGACACCTGATCGATGGCCAGCAGCGTGCGCGGTTCGCTCATTGGCCGATGATCCCACGGTTGAGCCGCTGCGACAGGGTGAGCGCGGTGATGCTTACAGCCATGACGATGGTCGCCAGTGCGTTGATCTCGGGCGTGATGCCGAAGCGGATCATGGCGTAGATCTGCATCGGCAGCGTGGTCGAGGCACGGCCGGCGCCGGCGGTAAAGAAGGCGATGATGAACTCGTCGACCGACAGCGTGAACGCCAGCAGCGCACCGGCGATCACCGCCGGCGCGATGACCGGCAATGTCACGCGCCGGAAGGTGGTGAGCGCGGAAGCGCCGAGATCGGCCGACGCCTCGACGATCGACCAGTCGAAACTCTTCAGTCTTGCGCGCACCACCGAGCAGACGAAGGCGAGGTTGAAGACGACATGGGCGAGGATGATGGTGTGCAAGCCCATGGTCAGGTTGAGCATGGAAAAGAACGACAGCAGCGCGATCGCCAGCACGATGTCGGGGATGATCATCGGCGCGAAGATCAGTGCCTCGAGACCTTTGCCATAGTGCCGGCGCATCTCGACGCCGATGGCCAGCAGTGTGCCGAGCAGCGTGGCGATCGCGGTCGAGACCAGCGCCACGATCAGCGTGTTGAGCGCGGCTGAGAGGATGGCGGAATTGCCCGCTAGCGAGGCATACCATTTCAGCGAAAAGCCGGACCACGCCGTCGGCAACCCGCCTTCGTTGAAGGACAGCGCCACCAGCACGGCGATCGGGATGTAGAGGAAGGCGAAGACGAGGGTGAGCACGAACCAGAGCGTGCGCCGCGTCGCAGGGGTGCGCTCAGCCATCGGCGTCACCCTTTGCCTCGGCCGCCCGTCCCGCGGCGCGGTTGGCAGCCAGCGCCTGCGCCATCAGCACCAGAAGCATGATGGCGATCAGCGCCATGGCCAGTGCTGCGCCAAAGGGCCAGTCATTGGCGGTCAGGAACTGGTCGTAGACGAGGTTGCCGATCATCTGGAAGCGGCCGCCGCCGAGCAGCGCCGGGGTGACGAAATTGCCGATCGACAGCACGAAGACGAAGACCGCGCCTGCAGCGATGCCGGGCACCGTGAGAGGCAGGATGACACGGCGAAATGTCGTGGCGGCGGAAGCGCCGAGATCGCGCGATGCCTCGGCCAGTTCCGGGTTGAGGCGCGACAGCGGCGCATAGCAGGCGAGGATGACGAAGGGCAGGTAGTTGTAGACGAGCCCAGCGATGACGGCGCCTTCAGTATAGAGCATCGACGGCGGCTCGCCGGTGTAGCCGAACCAGCGCAACAGCTGCGTGATCAGCCCTTCGCGGTTGAGAAGCACGATCCAGGCGTAGGTGCGGATCAGATAGTTGGACCAGAACGGCAGCACCGCGAAGAACAGGAAAATTGGCTGCCACCGGCGCGGAGCGGCCGCAATCGCATAGGCGGCGGCGTAGCCGACCACCACCGCGATTAGCGTTGCCGTGCCTGCGATGCGTGCCGAGTTGAGGAAAATGCCGGCATAGAGCGGGTCGAACACCAACCCGAAATTTTCGAACGTGAAGGTGTAGTCGATGCCGCCATAGATGCCGCGCCGGAAGAAGGCCAGCGCCAGCACCAATGCGCATGGCACCACCATCAGCGCGGTCAGCCAGACCAGCGCGGGAGCCATCAGCAGGGAGGAGCGAAGTCGGGTCTGGGACAATGTCTCGGGTACCGCTCAGGGCCGGCGGCGGAAGCGCCGCCGGCCGTGATGTCTGGGCCGCTTACTGCGCGGCCTTGATCTCGCTGACGATCTTGGAATAGTCGCGCTGGGCTTCGCCGACGTCACGCAGCTGCTCGAACTTGACGAGGTCGGCCACAGGCATCGACATGTTGGGGAACTTGGCCAGGAAATCAGCCGGCAGGCTTTCCATCGCCGGCTTGTTCGGCACCTTGTAGTCGATGTTCTGCGCCGCCCAGGCGTGGTTCTTGGCGTCGAGCATGAAGTTGATGAACTTGAAGGCGTCGTCCTTGTGCTCGGACGCCTTCATCACGACCATCGTGTCGACCCAGAGGTCCGAGCCTTCCTTGGGGATGACGTATTTGATCTCCGGCTTTTCGGCGATGCCGTAATTGCACCAGCCATCCCAGGCCTGCACCAGCAGCGCTTCACCGGAGACCAGCTTGGAATAGAAGGTGGTGTCGTCATAGGCGAGCAGGGTTTTCTTGGCCGAGATCAAGAGGTCCTTGACCTCGGCCATCTTGGCCGGGTCGGTCTCGTTGACCGAATAGCCCTTGTCGAGCTGCCCGGCGGCCAGCAGCCAGCGATCAGTCGCCAGCATGGTGGTCTTGCCCTTCAGCTCGTCGGAAGGCGCAAGCAGATCGCTCCAGCTGGTGGGCGCCGTCTTGACCAGGTCCGAGCGGTAGCAGAGGCCTGTGGTGCCCCAGGTGTATGGCACGGAGAAGCCGTTGCCGACATCGTGCGGCAGCTTGGTCGCTTCCGGGTAGAGGTTGGCGAGGTTGGGGATCTTGGCGTGGTCGATCGGCTCGGTCAGGCCGAGCTTGTTCAACACTTCGGCGAAAGGCGAGGAGACGAAGACCACGTCATAGCCCTTGCCGCCGGCGGCAATCAGCTTGCCCATGATCTCTTCATTGGTGGCGTGCACCACCACTTCGCCCGAAACGCCGGTGGCGGTCTTGAAGGCGGCCATGGCGTCGGGCGCCATGTAGCCATCCCAGTTGGAAATGACGAGGTCGGCCGCCATTGCCGGCGCAGACAGTGCCATGGCAAGGCCGAGAGCGATTGAGGATACGCTGAGCGCACGGCGCCGCAGGCTGGTAGCGGTCATGGCAGACTCCCATTCGGTTTGATCGTCGAATTCATTCGTTGGACCAAGCCGGCGACCCGCGCCGGAGCTTCAATCCTGTTCCCTCGGTCTTTTCTCGCCGATTGTGCTGACAGTACTATTGCAGAAAAAAGTACGTCAATCCATAATTTGTCAACCGACCGAGGAATCTGGCTGATTGTGCTTCTGCCGGCGATCGGCCAAACCCATACGGTCACTTCCGTCCGCCGAGACCAGTCATGCAAGCCGCAGCCCGACGCCCTCGCACCAACCATCTCGATCTGGCGCAGCGCATCCTGGATGTGGCGCGCCAGCGCGGCTTTGCGCCCGGCGCCCGCCTGCCCGAACAGCAGATCGCTTCATTGTGCAATGTTTCACGCACGCCGGTACGCGCCGCACTCAGCCTGCTTGCGGGCCAGGGCGTGGTGCGCTGGGAGGCCGACACCGGCTATCACCTGGCGATCGATCTTGCCACCCAGCCGGCCATCGCCGCCGAGCTACCCAGCGCCGAGGAAGACGACCTTGCCGAAGCGATCCTGCGCGACCGCTCGGCGCGCCGGCTGGACCAGACGGTGACCGTCGCGGGGTTGATGCGGCGGTATGAGGCCGATCGTAAGACGGTACTAAAAGCGCTTAACAAACTGACCGATGAGAATCTTCTGGATCGTGCGCCCGGCCAGTCCTGGCTGTTCCGCCGCGCGCCGGATGATCCGGAGGCGCAGGGTGAAAGCTATGAATTCCGTTTGCTGCTGGAGCCGGCGGCGATCCTCGCGCCAGGCTTCCGGCTCGACGGCGCGCGAGCAGCAGCATTGCGCCAGGGTATGGAAGCGCTGTCGGCGTTGCCGGACGCGTCCTTGGACACGCGCGAGTTCCAGCGGCTGGACATGGATTTCCACGGCATGATCGCCGAAGGCTGCGCCAACCGATTTGTTTCGGATGCGCTAGCCGATCATCTCAGGCTGCGTCGGCTGCCGGGCATTTATGCCGGCGTCAACGTGTTTCGGCTGCGGCAATCGCTGCGCGAACACTTGAGCATACTCGACTATCTTGAAAGCCGGCAGTATGAGGTGGCTGCCGATCTGCTTCGCATCCACCTGCGGCTCTCCCGCAACCAGCGACCGCAAGCGGCCAGCCGCGGAGCTCCCGCACTGTTCGGCATGATCAGCCGGCCCGACTGAAGAGGAATAATTGACGCGTAAAGCCAGCCCGACCATCGCGCTGTTTCCCGAAGCCAGTTTCGGCGCCGCGTTGAATTGCGTCGGTATCGCACAGGCATTGCGCGCCCGGGGCGCCCGGCCCGTCTTCATCTGCCATGCCGGTTTCTCCGGCGTCTTTGCCGATTACGGTTTCCAGGAATACCAGCTGCCGACCGACGAGCCGCTGAGCGACAGCGACCGCCAGAGCTATTGGCAGGCTTTCGTGCGCCGGCATTTGCCGCATTTCAGGCTGAGCCCGGTCGACCAGCTCGAAACCTATGTCGCGCCGACCTGGCAAGCGATCGTCGACACGGCGGTCAATGCCGAGGCGCCTTTGCGGCAATTGCTGGCGCGGCTGAAGCCGGATGCGGTGGTGCTCGACAATGTCATCATGTTCCCGGCGATCGCTGCCGCCGGCTGTCCATGGGTGCGTGTCGTCTCTTGCGCCGAGACGGAACTGCCGGATGCCGAAGTGCCGCCGTATCTCTCAGGGATGGGTGCCGACGATCCGCAACGTGCGGCATTCGAGGCGCGCTATCTCTCGGCCTCGGCGCCGGCGCATGACCGCTTCAACCGTTTTCGCGTCGATGCCGGCCTGGCGCCTTTGCCGAAAGGCCTGTTCCTCGAGACGTCGCCGGATCTCAACCTGCTTTTGACGCCGGCGATCGTGCGGCGCGAGCGCGCCGAGCCGCTCGATCCCGATCGTTTCGTCTATCTCGAAGGCTGCGTGCGCTCGGAGGGGCCGTTCGAGGTGCCGGTGTTTCCTAGGAATGGCGGGCCGCTGGTCTATGTCAGTTTCGGCAGCCTTGGCGCCATGGATGTCGGGCTGATCGAGCGCATGCTGGCCGTGTTCGACCGGCTACCGGCGCGTTTCATCGTCAATGCCGGCGGCCTGCGCGACGCCTATCGCGCGGTGCCGGACAATGTCTATCTCGACGCCTGGTTTCCGCAGCCTTCGGTGGTGGCGAAGTCTGACCTGTTCATCCATCACGGCGGCAACAACAGTTTTTGCGAGGCGCTGCGCTTCGGCGTACCGTCACTGATCATGCCCTATTGCTGGGACGGACATGACAATGCGCAACGCGCGGGAGAGACGGGCGTCGGCGACCATATCGGCCGCGACGCCTGGACCGAAGGGGGATTGGAGAGAGCCATTCTCGGCCTGCTGGCCGACGATGTGATGCGCGCCCACCTCAGGGAGAATGCAGCCCGGATGGCGCTGACCCCTGGAACGGATGTGGCCGCGCAAGCCATACTCTCTCTCATAGGTACGTGAAGCAAAATGCAGGACAAAAATACCAACACCGCTCTCTTCAACGGCAACGATCCCAAGGCCTGGCTGAGCCAGCACGGCATAAAAGAGGTCGAGTGCCTGGTGCCCGACATGAATGGCGTGCTGCGCGGCAAGGCGCTGCCGACGGCAAAGTTTCTCAAGGCGCTGGAAGACCGCGCACTCTATCTGCCGAGCAGCGCTTTCCTGGTCAGCATCGACGGCCGCTATTCCGGTTCGATCGACGAGGGCTTTGCCTATCAGGACCCGGATATGCGCATGGTGCCCGATGTCTCGACGCTGTGCCTGGCGCCGGGCGGTGGTGCCGGCAAAGCCTATGTCTTCGCCGATGCCTTCCATATGGACGGCAGGCCATGGATGGCCTCGCCGCGCCATGTGCTGCGGGCCGTGCTCGACCTCTACCGCCAGCGCGGCTGGCGGGCGGTGGTGGCGCCCGAAGTCGAATTCTATCTCACCGCGCCCAATCCCAACCCAGACCAGCCGCTGACCGCACCAGTCGGTGCCAATGGCCGCGCCGAGGGTTCGCAGCATCCCTATGACATGGTGGCGCTGGAAGAGTTCGAGCCGGTCATCCGTCGCGTCTATGACTATGCCGCGGCCGCCGGCCTGCCGCTCGACACGCTTATCCATGAATCGGGCACGGCGCAGCTGGAGATCAACCTGCTGCATGGCGACGCGGTGCCGTTGGCCGACCAGGTGCTGCTGTTCAAGCGGCTGACGCGCCAGGCGGCGCAACAGAGCGGCATGCACGCCACCTTCATGGCCAAGCCGATCGCGGCGCAGGCGGGAAGCTCGATGCACCTGCACATGTCTGTCATCGACGACAAGACCGGTGCCGCGCTGTTTGCCGGCGCTGACGACGCCGATACCGAAATGTTCGGCCATTTCATCGGCGGCCTGCAGAAATATGTGCCGGAGATCATGCCGCTGTTTGCGCCGAACGTGAATTCGTACCGTCGCATAAGGCCGAACCACAGCGCGCCGGCCAACATCGAATGGTCGCATGACAACCGCTCCTGCGGCCTGCGCGTGCCGGCCGGTGGGCGGTCGGCAAGACGGGTGGAGAACCGGCTGCCGGGCGCGGATTGTAATCCCTATCTGGCAATCGCCGGCTCGCTGCTGGCCGGTTATCTCGGCGTCGAGCAGAAACTGGCGCGCTCGGCCGAAGCGTCGGGCAATGCCTACAAGATCAAAAGCACGCTGCCGAAAACCATGGAGGAGGCGCTCGATCGCTTCACCGCATGCGAGCCGGTGCGGGCGCTGCTTGGCGAGGATTTCTTCCAGACCTATCTGCGCGTCAAGAGCGTCGAGCTCGACCTGTTCCAGAGCGTGGTGACGAGCTGGGAACGTGACCACCTGCTGCTGAAGGTGTAATCATGGCTTCCAGTTCAACGGGTTTCAATTCCGGTCTCGATATCGGCAAATCCTACTATGTCGCCACCGCCAATCCGGCGCCGGACCATCCGGCGCTGATGGGCGATGTCGAAGCCGACCTGGTGGTGGTCGGCGGCGGCTGCACCGGCCTGTCGGCCGCCCTTCACGCCGCCGAGCGTGGCCTGAAGGTGGTGCTGCTCGAAGGCGGCAAGATCGGCTGGGGTGCTTCGGGCCGCAATGGCGGCCAGATGATCCCCGGCCTGCGCAAGGGCGCCAAAGGGCTGGTCAAGCTCTACGGCCCCGAGCGGGCGAAGGTGCTGTTCGACCTTGCCTTCGAGGCGCGCGGCCTGGTGCTCGATATCATCGAGCGCAACGCCATCGATTGCGATCTCCGTCTGACGGGCCATCTCGTCGGTGCGGTCAACGGCTCCGATCTCAAAGACCTGGAAGAAGAGGCCAAGTGCCTTGAGAGCGTGATGAAGTTTCGCGACGTCGAGATACTGTCGGCGGCGGACGCGCGAGCCAAGGTCGACACGCCTTATCACGGCGCGATGTATGAGCCGCTCGGCGGCCACATGCATCCGCTGAATTACACGCTCGGGCTTGCCCGTGCCGCCGTGGCCGCCGGTGTCGTCATCCATGAGAACTCGGTGGCGGTGAAGCTGGAGCGCGAGCCTTCGATCCGGGTCTCGACGGCAAAGGGCTCGGTCAGGGCCAGGCATGTCGTGCTGGCGGGCGACGCGCTGCTCAACGGTTTGGAGCCGCGCGTCAACAGCCGCATCATGCCGGTTGGCAACTATATCGTCGCCACCGAGCCGCTGGAGGGCAAGCGCAATGTCATCCCGGCCAATGTCGCGGTGTCGGACACACGCTTCGTCGTCAACTACTACCGAATGTCGACGGACGGACGGCTGCTGTTCGGTGGCGGCGAGCGCTACACGCCGTCGCCGCCGGCCGACATTGCCGGTTTCGTGCGGCCGCATATGGAAGCCACCTTTCCGCAGCTTAAGGGATGCCGCATCGACCATGCCTGGGGCGGGCTGGTGTCGGTGACGACGTCGCGGCTGCCGCATGTCGGGCACTATGGCGAGGTCTATTTCGCGCATGGCTATTCCGGCAAGGGCGTCATCCTGTCGACCCTGTCGGGCAAGCTCCTGGCCGAAGCGATTACGGGCGATGCCTCGCGGCTCGATCTGTTCTCGACGCTGACGCCGATGCCGTTCCCGGGTGGAACCGCGCTACGCGGTCCGCTCTATGTGCTGGGCATGTTATGGTACGCCATGCGCGACCGTATCAAGCATTGAGGCTAGAGCGACTCACCGTTTCACGGAAACGGTGAGTCGCTCTGGCTCTTTGTTTTTACGCAATTCCGGACGGAAAACCGCGTACACTTTTCCTGGAATTGCTTTAGCGGGCAGGGATTATCGGAGGTGATTGCATGCGTGATTTTCAGTTCCCCGGCCGCTCGCCGGTTCGCGCCACGGAAGCGATGGCGGCGACATCGCATCCGCTGGCGACGTTAGCCGCCATCGATATGCTGCGCTCCGGCGGCAACGCCATGGACGCCGCCGTCTGTGCGGCGGCCGTGCAAGGGGTGGTCGAGCCACAATCGACGGGGATCGGTGGCGACTGCTTTGTGCTCTACAGTCCCAAAGGCGAGGGCGAAGTCCTCGCCTTCAATGGCTCAGGGCGTTCACCTGCTGCGGCAAATGCTGAATGGTATCTGGAGCGTGGACACAGCGAACTGCCTGGAACCGGCCCCCATGCGGTCACGGTGCCGGGCGCCATCGATGCCTGGTGCCGGCTGCTTGAGGATCACGGCAAAAAGGGCATCGACGCCGCGTTGGCGCCGGCCATTCGCTATGCCGAACAGGGCTATGTCGTTCACGACCGCGTCGCTTTTGATTGGGCCGACGAGGTCGCGTTGCTCTCCGCCGACGAACATGCCGCGCGTGTCTTCCTGCCGAATGGTCGAGCGCCGCTCGGTGGTGATGTGCACCGGCAGCCACAACTGGCGCAGACCATGCGCACCATCGCGAGTAAAGGCCGCGCCGGCTTCTACGAGGGCGAGGTCGCTGACGATCTGGTGGCACGTCTTCGCGCACTGGGCGGGTTGCATGCGCTGGACGATTTCGCCGCGACGAAAGGCGACTACGTCAAGGCGGTGAACACGTCCTACCGTGGCTACGACATCCATCAGATGCCGCCGAACAATCAGGGCATGACGGCGCTGATCATGCTCAATGTGCTGTCGGGCTTTGCGCTTAAATCGCTGAAGCCGAACAGCGCCGAGCGGCTGCATCTCGAGATAGAGGCCGGCCGGCTTGCCTATCAGGACCGCGACAACTTCATCGGTGACCAGAGTCTCGTCCATGTCCCGGTGGAGCAATTGCTGTCGGCAGCCCGTGCCGAACAACTGCGCGCTGCCATCGATCCGGCCCGCGCCATGACGCATCTGCCGCGGCTTGAGCTTGCGCGCAGCGACACCGTCTATATCTCGGTGGTCGACCGCGACCGCAATGCGGTGAGCTTTATCAACTCGACCTTTGGTTCCTTCGGCAGCGGTATCGTCGGTCCCAAAACAGGTGTCATGCTGCAGAATCGCGGCAGCAGTTTTCGCTTGGCGGAAGGCCATCCAAATCGCATCGCGCCGCGAAAGCGACCGATGCACACCATTATGCCGGGCATGGCGACGAGAGGGGGTAGAGTGGTGATGCCGTTCGGAGTGATGGGCGGTGGCTATCAGCCGTTCGGCCATGTCCATCTCCTCACCAACATGATCGATTTCGGCATGGACCCGCAGCAGGCGCTGGATGCACCTCGCGTGTTCTACAAGGACAATACCGTGCTGGCGGAGCGCGGCATTCCAACGGATGCGATCGCCGGCTTGCGTCAGCGCGGCCATCAGGTTTCCATCGCGGAAGAGCCGCATGGCGGCGGCCAACTGGTGCTGATCGATTGGGAGAAGGGCACGCTGACCGGCGCTTCCGATCCACGCAAGGATGGTTGCGCGCTCGGCTACTGACGGACGCATTCAGAACCAGATCAGCCAGATGAGCTGCAGGATCACGAGGACAATGACGTCCCAGAAAATGAGCTCGCCTTTCGAGAACCAGCGTCGCGACCGGTTGAAGCTGTAGAACAGCCGCCAGACCACCGCGGCCGCCGCGAGCGGCACCAGAGCGAGCAGCGTGCTCACGGCAGACGCGCTCCCGATATCGCATTGAAGGTGTGCAGCGCCGCCGGCGGAAAGCGCAGATAGAGCGGCTGGCCGGGATCGTAGGCTCTGTCATCATTGGCTGTCCTGACAATGAGCGCATTCGCTTCGCTCTTGGCAAAGATCAGCACGTCCGGTTCGACGGGTTCAACGACATCGACGGCAAAACGGATCGCGTCGCTCGCGGAGGCGTCGACAAGCTGGATCTGCTCGGGGCGGATGCCGAGCACGATGGGACCGTCAGGTTTTCCCGGCAACCGGCAGGTGAAGCCGCTGGCGTGGAAGACACCGTCACGAACATTGCCGTCGAACGTGTTCATCGCAGGACGGCCAATGAATTCGGCGATGAAGCGGGTGGCTGGCCGCCTGTAGATCTCGCGCGGGTCGTCGTACTGGATCAGCGCGCCTTCGCGCAGCACCGCGACCCTTGTCGCCAGCGTCATCGCCTCCTCCTGGTCGTGGGTGACGAAGACGAAGGTCTTTTTCAGTTCGCGATGCAGCCGCTTCAGCTCGGTGCGCATGTGCAGCCGCAGCAAGGCGTCGAGGTTGGACAGCGGCTCGTCCATCAGGCAGAGGCTCGGCTGCCAGACCAGCGCGCGGGCCACCGCGACGCGCTGGGCCTGGCCGCCCGACAATTGCGAAGGCCGGCGGTCGAGGTACCTCGTGATTTCGAGCAGCTCGGCCATGGCGCGCACGCAGCGGTCGAGCTCGGCCGCCGGCATTTTTCGGATGCGCAAGGGATAGGCGATATTCTCGTAGACGCTCTTGTGGCTGTAGAGTGCGTAGTTCTGGAACACCATGCCCATGCCCCGCAGGCGTGGCGGCAGGTCGGTGACATCGCGGCCCTCGACTAGGATACGGCCTGTGGTCGGCCGTTCGAGGCCGGCGAGCAGCCGGCAGGCCGTCGTCTTGCCGGAGCCGGACGGGCCGAGCAGGACGAGGAATTCGCCGGGTTCGAAAGCAAGGTCGAGCGCCTGCAGCGCCACCGTCCCATCCGGGAAGGCCTTGGTGACGCCGTCGAAAACAATTGCCATGCGAACTCCTGAGATCAGCCCCAGAAAATCAACCTTTGACCGCGCCGAAGGTGAGGCCGCGAACCAGCTGTTTCTGGACAAGGA
The DNA here is from genome assembly GCA_900472295.1 of Hyphomicrobiales bacterium. GTDB lineage: Bacteria > Pseudomonadota > Alphaproteobacteria > Rhizobiales > Rhizobiaceae > Mesorhizobium. The sequence continues at coordinate 17,125 of UCIA01000021.1, forward strand.
ACGTGAAAAGCACGATCGGCAGCGTCGCTACGATGGCGACCGCCGCGACCTGTCCCCATAGCGTGCCATGCGGCGTCACCAGCCCAGGTATGCCAACGGTCAGCGGACGCCCATCGAAGGCGACGAGGATGAAGGCGTAGAGGAACTCGTTCCACGACAGGATGAAGCAGAGCACCGCTGTCGCGCCGATGCCGGGCGCGGCCAGTGGCGCGACGACAAACAGGAAAGCGCCAAGCCGCGAGCGGCCGTCCATCATCGCTGCTTCGTCGATCTCCCTGGGGATTTCGGCGAAGAAACCGCGCATCATCCAGACGACAAGCGAGAGGTTGAAGGAGGTGTGGGCGATCACCACGGCGTAGATGGTGTCGATCAGGCCAAGCGAGGTGAAGAACAGGAACAGCGGCACGGCGATCGAGATCGGCGGCGCCATGCGCGTGGTCAGGAAGAAGAAGAACAAATCTTCCTTGCCCGGAAAATCCGAGCGGGCAAAGCCATAGGCCGCCGGCGCGCCGATGACGATGCACAGCACCGTCGACGACACGGAGATCAGCACCGAATTGATCGCCAGCGGCCAGTATTCCTTGTCGATGAAGACGGCGGGATAATTGGCGTGCGTCGGCGTAAAACTCCATTTCGGCACTGACGAGAGAAGGTCGACACGGTTCTTGAACGAGGCCAGCACCATCCAGACGTAAGGCGTCAAGGCGATCACGACGGTGACCAGCAGCACGGCCCAGGCAAAGCTTTTCCAGGCGCGGTTCGAGGATTGGTCGATCATCGCCCCATCCTCAAAACGCCGCTGCGGGCTTGCGGCTCGACCAGTACACGGCCTTGTAGAAGACCGAGCACAGGATCAGCACGACGAGATAGATCATGAAGGTGACCGCCGCGCCGTAGCCGAGGTCCCAGTTGCGGAAATTGACGCGGTAGGCATAGATCGAAACCAGCTCGGTCAGCGTTCCCGGGCCTCCGCCAGTCATCAAGAAAACCTTGTCGAATTCCTTGAAGGCGTCGATGCCGCGCAACAGCAGCACCAGCGCGATGACCGGCCGCAGCAGCGGCAGCATGACGTCGCGAAAGATCTGGAATGGTTTGGCGCCGTCCATCATCGCCGCCTCGAACGGCGCGCGCGGCAGGCTCATCATGCCGGCCAGCATGATCAGGGTGACGAAAGGCGTCCATTGCCAGACATCGATGGCAACGATGGTCGGAAACACCAGGTCGGGCGCCGACAACACCGCGGAGTTCTGCGCCAGCAGGCCGACCTTGCGCATGTAGAAGGTGAGCATGCCGAAATCGCCCTGCAGGAGCAGGCGCCAGATCAGCCCGACAGCGACCGGCGCGATCATCATCGGGATGAGCAGCAGCGTGGTCAAAAGCCGCTGGCTGGCGACGAAGCGGAAGATGAGGAAGGCCAGCGCAAAGCCGAGCAGGAATTCGATGGCAACGGCGATGACGACGAATTTCAGCGTCAGCAGGAACGATGACCAGAACAGCGGATCGTTGCGCATCAGCTTGCGGAAATTGTCGAAGCCGACAAAGGCGCCGGCTTGGCCGGCATCGGCGAAGCTGAGGTCGGTCAGTGCGGTGTAGACCATGTAGTAGAACGGACCGACCAGGAAGATGACGACGAGAAGCGTCGCCGGCAGCATCAGCAGCGGCCCCACGCCACGGTCGAGAAGCGGCATTCCGCGCGGCGATGGAGTGCGGTTCGTCACGGGCGTTTCCTGCGGACAAGAACGGCTACCCGCTTCTGCGGGTAGCCTCTGCGCGACATCTCAAGGCCTATCGTGCCGGATAGGTCATGGGTGCGCAAGAACCGAGCAATGTCGAGATGTTGGTGGCGGCGGTGTCGAGGGCGGCCTGCGCTTCCTTCTCACCGGCGAGATAGGACGACAGCTCGCGCACCAATATGTCGGTCATCTCGGCCGATTGCGGGAGCGTCGCTTTTGGCACGGCATGCTCGTTGGCCGCCATCGAGGCTTGGGCGTAGGGCAGCTTCTGCACCTCCGCCGAGGCGTAGACATCGGGCCGGCCGGACGCGCCGCCATTGAGATGCTGCTCGAGCTGGCGGTCATAGCCCATCATCCACTGGACGAAGAGGAAGGCGGCCTGCGGGTTCTTCGAATAGACAGGGATGAGATAGGTCCAGCCTTCGACCTGGCCGATCTTGCCGCCTTCGCCTTGCGGCACCAAGTCGAAGCTGACCTTGCCGACGACGGTGGAGGCGGTTGTGTCGACCGACACGGCATAGGTGGCGTCGTTCCACATGATCAGCTCGGCGACCTTGGCTTGCTGCATCAGCGCCATGACGTCGTCCCAGAAATAGTTGAGGCTGTCCGGCGGCGAGAACTGCAGCAGGCTTTTGTAGTATTCGAGCGAGGCGACGGCCTTGGGGCTGTTGACGATGACCGGGCCGCAGGCCGAGCCGCTCTTCACGTCGAGCACGTCGCCGCCGAAGGAATAGAGGAAGTTGAGCCACTCGTACCACAGCGCTTCATGGCGCTTGCCCTGCAAAGCGGTGCCGTAAAAGCCCTGGTCGGGGCGGGTGAACCATTCGGCGATGTCGCGATACTGCTTCCAGTCCTTGGCCGGCGCCAGGTCGTAGCCGTACTTGGCTTTGAAGCCTGTTTGTTCCTTGGGGTCGGCAAGCAGATCCGAGCGGTACCACATGAACATGTTGAGCACGGTGAAGGGGAAGCCGTACGCCTTGCCGTCATACCAGGAGATCTCGTGCCAGGCGGTCTGGTAGAGCTGCTTTTCCGGCTCGAAGGTTGGATCGCGCAGGGCTGGATCGGCCATCATCTCCGAGATTTCCACCAGATGCTTGTTGGTGGCAAATTTGCCGAGCTCGCGATGCGGCTGGATGATGACGTCGTAGCGGCCGCGATGCGAATTGAGATCGAGCTGTACCTTGTTGACGGCTTCCGAATGCTCGTACATCTCGACTTCGACGTGGATGCCGGTCTGTTTTTCAAATTCCGGCGCCATCTTCTTCAGCGCTTCGAGCGGCGGCAGTGCCTCGCCGACCATGCGGATGGTCTGGCCGCTATAAGGCTTCGACGCTTCCTTTAAATCCCACGCCGCCGCCTGTGTGATTTGCCACATAAGGGCGGCGACGACCAGCAGCGCGGATGTAGTGCTCCCACGTCTCAGCGGCTTGAGCATTCTTCCCTCTCCCTAGAAGTCGTGCCTGGCGGGCCGGCGCTCGTTCTGTCATAAAATGTGTGGCACTGCAAATCAAAATGTGGCACCTTGCAACAATCGATTGGGAGATGTTAACAGACCGGCAGTAAGCCGGCTTCCCCGACTGGGCGAGGAACTCTTCGAATGGACTTCATCTTCATGCTGACGCGAAACGATCGCACGGTCGAGGACTGCCTCGACCTGGTCGAGTTGATCGAGCCGGTCGGCCTGAAGCATGTCGGCTTCAAGGATATTGGCGTTGCGCCGGATGTGCTGCGCAAACTGGCCGGCGCTATCAGCCGGACAGGCGCCACCACCTACATGGAAGTTGTTTCGACGACCGCTGAGGCCTGCCTCAATTCCGCGCGCATCGCCAGGGATCTCGGCATCCAGCGGCTGCTTGGCGGCACCCAGGTCGACGAGATCATGGCGCTGCTGGAGGGGAGCGACACCGTATACTACCCTTTTCCGGGTCGGCCGATCGGCCATCCGACCAAGCTTGGCGGTTCGGCTGGGGATGTCGAGGCCGACTGCCGCACCTTTGCCGAGAAGGGTTGTGCGGGCTGCGATATCCTGGCCTATCGCGCCACCGAGGCCGACCCGGAGGAACTGGTTCGCGCCGCTCGGCGCGGGCTTGGTCCGACGCGGCATCTGATCGTCGCCGGCGCGGTGGCTTCAGTCGAGCGGATCAAGGCGATCAAGCTGGCCGGTGCAGACGCTTTTACCATTGGCACAGCGGTTTTCGACGGTTCCTATTCGCCGACGAAAGGTTCTATCCTCTCGCAACTGCGGGATGTCCTCGCGGATTGCGAGCGTGTCTAATGCCAGTCATCGGCATCGATCTCGGCACCCAAAGCCTGAAGGCTGCTGTCGTCGATGACGAATTGCGGCTGCGTGGCGAGGCCGGTGTGCTTTACCAGCCGACCTTCCCGGCACCGGGATGGGCCGAACAGAATCCGGCGCTGTGGCTGGCGGCGCTCAAGCCCGCCATTGCCGGCGCGCTCGCCAAAGCCGGGCTGGCGCCGGCGGACATCAAGGGCATCGCCATTGCCGGCCAGTTGGACGGTTGCGTCGCGGTCGATGGCGACGGCCGGGCGCTGGCGCCTTGCATCATCTGGATGGACCGGCGGGCGTCGGCAGAGATCGCAGGCATCGATCCGGACTTCATCCGCGAGCGCACCGGTCTGGTCCTCGATGCCACCCATATGGCGGCGAAAATCCGCTGGGCGGGGCGCAACCTGCCCGAAGCGCGCCGGGTGGCGCTCTGGCATCAGCCGGTATCGTTCGTGGTCGCCGCGCTGTGCGGCCGTGCCGTCATCGACCATGCGCTGGCTTCGACGACCATGCTCTATGGCCTCAAGGAGCGCGACTATGCCGGCGATCTGCTGGCAGCCTTCGACATCGACGCGGAGAAATTGCCCGGCATAGACGATGCATCGGCGCTTGCCGGTGCCTTGACTGCGGCCGGCGCCGAACTCACCGGCCTGGCCGTGGGGACACCGCTGGCGGTTGGCACCGGCGATGATTTCTCCGCAGCAATAGGCGCCGGAGTCGTCATGCCCGGTGTCGTCGCCTGCAATCTCGGCACGGCCGAAGTGGTCGGTGCGGTGTCGGACACGCTTCGCCTCGATCCCGGCGGCCTGGTCGAGACGCATGGTTTCCTCGGCGACCGCTATTTCATCTCCAATCCCGGATGGCTTTCTGGCGGGGCGGTGACATGGTTCCTGTCCACTTTCTCAGTCGATTCGCCTGCGGCAATGTCTGAACTGGCTGCGACCATCGTTGCCGGCAGCGACGATCTGCTGTTCCTGCCGGCGCTTTTCGGCGCCATGGCGCCGCGCTGGATCGCCGAGGCGCGTGGCGCTTTCTACGGGCTGACATCCTTCCACGGCAAAGCGGCCTGTGCCCGCGCGGTGCTGGAAGGCTGCGCCTTTGCCATGCGCGATGTGGTCGACCGGTTGGACGAGCTTGGCATCGCGACGCCGCGAATTCGGCTATCCGGCGGTGGCGCCCGCAGCCGCGTGTGGGCGCAGATCCGCGCCGATGTCAGCGGCAGGCCGGTGGAAATTGCAGATACTGCCGATGCCTCGCCGATCGGCGCGGCTATCCTGGCCGCCACGGCCATCGGCCTTTCGCCGTCCGTGCAGCAAGCGGCCGAAAGGCTGACCGGCGGCATCGAGACGATCGATCCTGATCCTGCCGCCATGGCCGTCTACGACAGAGCTTACCGCCGGTATCGGACCCTGTTCGACGCCCTGACCCCGCTTCATGTTGATTGATTGGACGGCATCCCGATGTCCAAGGAAATGCTTGATCGCCTCATTGCCGGTACGTTGCCCGACCCGGATGCCGAGGGAATGCTTTCGGTGCCGCTGAAGACCATCGTCATCGGGCGCGGCCTTGGCGACGAGGCCGATGCGCTGGTCCAGCCGCTATCACTCGGCCGCAAGCTCGCCGTGGTCATGGATCCCGACACCCGCCTGGCGCTCGGCGAAAGGGTTTCAATCGCGCTGCGCGGCGCCAGCGATGTCGAAAAGATCATCCTGCCGCGCCATCCGCATCCGGATATGGACGCGGTGCGGTCGGTGATGGCGCGCACGCAGAATGCCAGCGGCCTGGTCGCGGTCGGATCGGGCTCGATCAACGACATCACCAAATATGCCGCGCATCTCTCCCAAAAACCCTATGCGGTGTTCGGCACGGCGCCGTCGATGAACGGCTACACCTCGGTCTCGGCGGCGATCACCGAGAATGGCCTGAAGAAGTCGCTGACGGCGAGCCTGCCGGTCGGTGTGTTCCTCGACCTCGACGTGATGGCGCGGGCGCCGCACCGGCTGATCGCCGCCGGCTTCGGCGATTCGATGGCGCGTCCAACCGCCCAGACCGACTGGTTGATGGCGCATCTGTTGATCGGCACGCCCTACAGGCAGGCGCCGTTCATGCTTCTGGCCGAAGATGAGAAGGCGCTTATCGCAAAGGCCGCGGAATTGAGGACTGGCGATCTCGCGGCAATGGAAGTGCTGGTGCGCACGCTGGTCATGTCGGGTCTCGGCATGACACTGTGCGGCGGCTCCTATCCGGCCAGCCAGGGCGAGCATCTCATCGCCCACTATATCGACATGCGGGGCCAGGCATTGCCCGAGGCGCATCACGGCGAACACATAGCGGTGACGACGTTGACGATGGCGCGGCTGCAGGAACGCGTGCTGGCGCTGCCGGACCTGCAGCTTGCGCCGTCCGCCGATACACCGGACCGCTTTATCGAAATCTTCGGCGAAACGCTTGGCCGCTCCTGCTGGGCGGCATTCAAGCCCAAGCTGCTCGACCGCGAGCAGGCGACCTCTATCAACATCATGCTGACCGGGCAATGGCGCTCGCATCGCGAAAGGCTTGCGCGGGTGGCCCGCCCGGCGCGCGAGATCGCTGCGGCGCTGCGCGCCGTCGGCGCGCCAACGACGCCGCAGGAGGTCGCCATACCGGCCGGATTCTACGACGAGGCGGTGGCCAATGCGCGACTGATCCGCGACAGGTTCACCATGCTCGACGTCGCCGCCGCCTCGCTCGAAACGGTCGCGGCCGGGGCCTGAGCGGGTGTTGCGACCGCTCGCCGATTTCACCGCCCTGGATCGGCGCAGGATCGCCGTCGTGCTGACCGACATCGACGACACCCTGACCGACAAGGGACGGTTGCCGGCAAGGGCCTATGTGGCGCTCGAGCGGCTGAAGCGAGCCGGGTTCATCGTCGCGCCGGTCACCGGCCGGCCGGCCGGCTGGTGCGACCTGATCGCCCGGCAATGGCCGGTGGATGGTGTGATCGGCGAGAACGGCGCCTTCTACTTTCGCTACGACGACGCCAAAAAGCGGATTGTTCGCCACTATGCCAGGAGTGCGGCGGAGCGGCAGGCGGATGCCGCGCGCCTGCGCGAGATCGAACGCGACGTGCTTGCCGAAATTCCGGGTGCGGCAGTCGCCGCCGACCAGGCTTATCGCGAAGCCGATCTGGCGATCGATTTTTGCGAGGACGTGGCGCCGCTGCCCAAGGCCGAGGTGCCGAAGATCGTCGGCATCTTCCAGCGCCATGGCGCGACGGCGAAAATTTCGTCGATCCATGTCAATGGCTGGTTCGGCAAATATGACAAACTGTCGACAAGCCGGCTATTCTTGCAGGACTGTTTCGGTATAGATATTGACCACGACAAGGGCAGCATTGTCTTCGTCGGTGATAGTCCAAACGATGCACCAATGTTCGGTTTCTTCCCCAACAGCGTCGGCGTCGCTAATGTGCTGGACTTCGCCGGCGAACTTCCGGCGTCTCCCGCCTTCGTCACAAGCGGGCGCGGCGCGGAAGGATTTGCCGAGCTTGCCGACGCGCTGATTGCTGCAAAGGGAATGGAATAATCATGGACCAGGGCCGACTGACGAAGAAGGAGCGGCACGCGCTCATCCTTTCGGAAGTGCGCCGGTCGGCGTCGATACGCATCTCCAAGCTGGCGCGCCGCATCGGCGTTGCCGGCGAGACCATCCGCCGCGATCTCATTGAACTGGGCGATGCCGGGCTGATCAACCGAACTTACGGCGGCGCGACGATTTCACTGGTGACGACCGAACCGGTGATTTCCGAGCGCGGCCTGACCCTGGTCGACGAGCGCGCCCGCATCGGCCGTGGCGCCGCCGGCCTGATCGAGAAGGGCCAGATCGTGATGATCGATGGCGGCTCGACCACTTACGAGGTGGCGCGCAACCTTTCGCAGCTGAAGCGCGACCTGACCATCATCACCAATTCCACAGGCGTGGCGTCGGTGGCCGGCGCCAACCCGACCTTCCGCGTGCTGCTCTGCCCGGGAACCTATGACAGCCGCGAAGGCAGTGTGCTCGGCGAAGATACGGTCGAATTCGTGCGCCGCTACAATGCCGATGTCGCCATCATCGGGGCGTCGGGCCTAAGTGCAGACGGTCCCAGCGACATGATCTCGGGCGCTGCGGCGGTCAAGCGCGCAATGATATCGCGTTCACTGTCGACGGTGCTGGTGGTGACCCACGACAAGTTTGGCCGCAGCAGTCTGGAACGCATCTGCGGGCTCGATGACATTGCCGATATCGTCACCGACAGCGAGCCGAAGGCCGACCTGCGCAGCGCTGCCGAAAAGGCGGGCACGGAGTTGCATGTGTTTGCCGCCGACTGATCAGCAATTGCAGCGGTCTACCCGGCGGCATCCCGGTTGGTCAGCGCGATGTGGCAGCAGCCGGAGCCGTGGCCCGGCGTCCAGGTGACATTGTCGAAGCGCACGCCCGTCGCTTCGAACAGGCCGCGGTCAAAGGCACCGGCGATGCGGCAGAGCGTGGCGAGTTTTTCCTCGCCGACCCCAGCCTCGACCCAGGCGTCCTTCAGCGGGCAGCGCTTCACCTTGAAGGCGATGTGGTCCGGCCCGCGCTCGACGTCGGTCGGATACATCTGGCCGCCATCCGGGCTGACGGCCAGGAACGCCTCGCCGATGGCCGGTGCGTCGTTGGGTCCGAAACGGGCAAAGGCCGCCGCCGCCACTTCCTTGCCGCGCTGTTCGATGGTGCGGATCATGATCGCCTCGGCTTTCTCCGCGCCCAGTTCGCCTGTCAGTTCATCCAGAAACAGACGGTAGAGATCGGCGCGGTTGCGGAAGGCGGAATCGAGTTCGCGCGACAGTTTTTCAGCTCTGGCTTCTGGGTCGGTCATGGGTCCTGCCTGGTTTCTTGCTTGGCCATGATCTTGTCCGCAAACCGGGTTTCACTTTGCGGGATCATGGTCTGGTGCTGTTCAATCGTGGAGCCGCCGCCACCAGCGCCTTGCCGATTGCCGATTGCGGCGCGTCGATGACGGCGCGGGCGTCGCCGCTCTCGGCAATCCGCCCGGCGTCGAGAAGGACGACGCGGTGGGCTATCGCACGGACCACGCCAAGATCATGCGAAATGAAGAGATAGGCGATCCGTTCCCTGGCTTGCAGGTCGAGCAGCAGTTCCAGGATCTGGCCGCGCACGGAGACGTCTAGCGCCGACACCGCCTCGTCAAGGACAATCAACGATGGGTTGGTCGCTATGGCGCGAGCAATCGCCACGCGCTGGCGCTGGCCGCCGGATATTTCGTGGATGGCACGCGGCGCGAGATCGGCCGTGAGCCCGACCCGCTCGAGCAAGGCAGCGATGCTGGCCGGCCGCTCGGCGCCGGAAGCGATGGCATGGATGCGCAAGGGGTCGTCGAGCACGCGCGCCACGGTGGCGCGTGGGTTGAAGGCGGCGAGCGGGTCCTGGAATACCATTTGCAGGCGCGCGCGGCGGGCACGCAGCGCTGCACCCTTCAAGGCGAGGAAATCATCGCCATCGAACTGGACGGTGCCGGCATCCGGTTCGACCAGCCTGAGAACCAGCCGCGCGATTGTCGACTTGCCGCTGCCCGAAGGCCCGGCCAGCGCCAGCGTCTCGCCGGATTCGATGGCGAAGGAGACGCCGTCGACGGCCGCGATGGTCTTGCCGCCGCGGCGATAGCGCTTGGTCAGATCGGAGACAGCGAGCAAGGTCATGCCGGCGTCCGTCGCAGCAGCGGCGAGGCGTCGAGGCCAAGATGGGCTTCGAGCAGCGTTCGCGTATAGGGGTGGCGCGGGGCGGTGACGATCTCGGCTGTCATGCCGATCTCGACCAGCTCGCCATGCCGGATCACGGCGATGCGTTCGGCAAGTTCTGCGGCAAGCGCGATGTCGTGGCTGATGAACAGCAGCGTCATGCCATCCTCCGCCACCAATTGCCGGATCAGCGCCACGATCTCGGCCTGGACGATGGTATCCAGCGCGCTGGTTGCCTCGTCGGCGATGAGCAGCTTTGGGCCAGCGGCGATCGCGGCGGCAATCGCGACACGCTGCTTCTGGCCGCCGGAGAGCTGGTGCGGGAAGGCACGCATGGCTGAGCCCGGATAGGGCAGTCGGACACGTTGGAGCAGGTGCTTTGCCTTGGCGTAGGCTTGTGGCCAGTCGAGATCGAGATGGGTGTGGGCGACCTCGGCGATCTGCTTGCCGATGGTCATGACGGGGTCGAGGCTGGCGGAAGGGTCCTGGAAGACGAAGCCGATGTCGCGGCCGGGGAGGGGGATTCGGCTTGCGCCAATCGTCGAAGGTTGGCGTTCCGTCACACCCCCCTCTGTCCTGCCGGACATCTCCCCCTCAAGGGAGGAGATTGGCAGCCTAGCCGCCGGCGCTCTTTCTACAATGCCGGTGATTGGCGAAGGCGGAGATGAGAGCTCAATCTCCCCCCTTGAGGGGGAGATGCCCGGCAGGGCAGAGGGGGGTGCCTTGGCGCTTGCCTCTCCTGTCGTTCCCTGGAACCAATCAATACTTCCCTCGATCTTGGCGCTCCCCGGTAGCAGCCCCGCAATCGCCAGCGCCAGCGTGCTCTTGCCCGAACCGCTTTCGCCGATGATCGCCAGACACTCGCCGGCAACAACATCAAGGCTGATGCCTTTCAGCGCCGCTACCTTGCTGCCATCGCTGATAAAGCGCACCGACAGATCGCGTATCTCAGCCAGTGCGGTCACGACAGGCTCCTCCGCACGGCCGTCGTTTCGACCACACCTTCGCCGGCGAGATAGATTCCGAGCACGGTCAGCACCAGGGCGATGCCCGGGATAATCGACAGGAAGGGCGCGGTGCGCAGAACGGTGCGGCCTTCGGCGATCATGCCGCCCCAGGTGACGCGATTGGGGTCGCCGAGACCGAGGAAGGACAGCGCTGCCTCGGTGAGGATCGCGGCGGCAACGATCACCGAAGACAGGGCCAGCACTGGCGGCAGAGCGTTGGGCAGCACTTCGCGGAAAGCGATCGCCAGCGGATGCATACCGATGACGCGGGCGCCGGCGACATAGTCGCGCTCGCGGATCGACAGCACTTCGGCCCGCGCCACGCGCGCCGGTCCTGTCCAGGCGCCGAGCGCGATTGCCGCGACGACGACGCCGAGCGACGGTCCGACGACGCTGACGAAGGCCAGCGCCAGCAGGAAGCTCGGCACGGTCTGGAAGGCATCGGTGATGCGCATCAGCACCTCGTCGACAAGGTCGCCGGCAAAGCCGGCCAGCGTGCCGACGACCGCGCCGATGAAGAGTGCCGCCGCTGCCGCCCCCAGCCCGACCGCCAGCGAGGTGCGGGCGCCATGGAACAATTCAGCCAGCACGTCGCGACCGAGCCGGTCGGTGCCGAGCGGCAGCGACCAGTCCTGGAAGGGCGGCAGCAGCGCCGGGCCGGCAATGGCCTGCGGGTCGCCGGGGAACAACAGCGACGCAAACAGCGCCATGGCGAAAAGCACGCCGAGGATGATCGCGCCGGCGGCCGCTTCCGGCCGGCGCAGGAACCGACGGAGCGGGCTCACGCGCCGGCCTCGCTGGCGCCGACGCGTGGGTCGAGAAAGGCATAGGCAATGTCGACGGCAAGGTTGATGGCGATGACCAGCACGGCGCTGGTGAGGATGATGCCGAGCAGCAGCGGCGTGTCGCGCGAAGCGACCGCTTCCTGCGCCAGCCGGCCAAGGCCGGGCACGGCAAAGACGCTCTCGATGACGACGCTGCCGCCCAGCATTTGCGCCGACTGCAGCCCGAGCATGGTGACCAGCGGCAAAAGCGCGTTGCGGGCGACATGGGCGAGCACGATGCGACGGCGCGACAGTCCCCTGGCGCGGGCGGCGAGGACAAAATCCTGCCGCCAGGCCTCGGCCATGCCGGCGCGCATCATGCGCAGATAGAGCGCGAGATAGATGAAGCCCAGCGCGGAAACCGGCAGTACGAGATGGACGGCGATGTCGGCGGCGCGGGCAAGCCCCGTCTTGTCCGAGGCCAGGCTCTCGATGCCGCCGATCGGCAGCCAGCGCAGGTCGACCGCAAAGATCACGATCAGCACCAGGCCGAGCCAGAAGCCGGGCACGGCATAGAGCGCCAGCGAGCCGACCGACAGGAAACGGTCGCGAAAGCTGCCGGGTCTGGCGCCGGCATAGATGCCAAGTGCGGAGCCGAGACCGAAGGAAAGCGCGGTGGCGCTGACCATCAGCAGCAGTGTGGTCGGCAGCCGTTCCAGGATGACGTCGCGGATCGGCCTGGAGAAGGTGACGGACTGGCCGAGATCGAGATGCAGCAGCGCCCAGAGATAGTTGGCGAGGCGGGTCAGTTCGGACTGGTCGAGGCCCCATTGATGGCGCAGCAATTCGATCATGCCGGCATCGCCACCGGTCGAGACAATGTAGGCATCCACCGCGTCGCCGGGGGCTGCTTCGAGCAGCAGGAAGGTGCCGATGACGACGATCAGCAGCACGAAGATGCTGCCGACGAGACGACGGCGGATGAGGGGGAGGGCGCGGGTCATGGCTGCCTTACCCTCCCCCTTGTGNNGCGGATCGGGGTGGGGGTCCTCGTAGGGCGCTACCCCCACCCCGTCGAGCGGCTGCCGCTTCGCGGCACCCGCTCGCCGACCCTCCCCACAAGGGGGAGGGTGGAGGTTGGCGCTATCCGGCAGGACAGAGCAGGGGCGCGAAGGAACTCTCATCCCCGATGATGAGCATTCGTCCAATCGATGCGCAAGCATCCCGTGCTGATCGCGCTAGCCAGCCAGATACGTGTCCGCCCAGTTCGACACCGCCCAGCGCGGGTTGTTGGCTATATTCCCCACCGTCTCCCGCGCGACGCTGATGAAACTCCACTCGGCGACGTTGATCAGCGGTAGGTCGGCGGCCACCTCTTTCTGGAACTGCTTGTAGAGATCGGTGCGCGCCGTGGTGTCGAGCGTCTCCGATGCCTTGGCGATCAGCGCATCCAGCGCTGCGTTCTTGTAACCGCCCTGGTTGGAGAACGGCACGCCGTCGGGAACGCCGCTCTGCACCAGGATGGTGGTCGAGATCGCCGGGTCGCCGCGGAACACCGGTGGGCCAACGGCGAGGTCGAAGGCGTGGTCGGTGTAGACAGCCTTGATGTGCGCGGGCGAGTCGTTGTTGACGATCTCGGCATCGATGCCGATCGCCGCCAGCGCCTGGCGCAGATAGTCGCCGAATTGTTTTGTCTCGTTGAAGTAGGGCGCCGGCAAAAGCTTGAGCGCAAAACGCTTGCCGTCGTCGGCCTTGGCGTAACCGGCCTCGTCGAGCAACGCGTTGCCCTTGGCGACATCGAAGGCATAGGTCGGCACGTCGGCGGTGTAGAATTGCGGGTCGTTCTTCGGCACCGGGCCGGTGGCGGTCGCGGCATAGCCGAGGAACACCGTCTTGACGACGAAATCCTTGTCGATGGCATGCGCGATCGCCTGGCGGACCTTCACATCGGCCAGTTCCTTGCGGCGATGGTTGATCTCGACGACGAGCTGATAGGTCAGCCCCTCATAGCCCTTGGAGATGACCTTCAGCCCCGGCACTTTGGAGATGCGGTCGAGGTCGGCCAGCGGCACGGCGGAGAAGGCGGCGAGCTGGATCTCCTCTGCCTCGAGCGCGGCTGCGGCGGACGTGCGGTCCGGCAGCACCTGATAGATGATCTCGTCCAGATAGGGCTCGTCCTTGCCCCAATAGTCCGCATTCCTGGTGAGCTTGTAGTACTGGCCGGCCTTGTACTCGCCGAACTTGAACGGGCCGGTGCCGATGGGCGCATTGTTGGCCGGGTTTTCCTCGATCTTGCCCACCTCGTAGATGTGCTTCGGCACGACGCTCGACAGCGCCGGCAGCGCGTTGCGGATCAGCTGGAACGGCGTCGGCTTGGCGAATTTGAACACGGCGGTGAGATCATCGGGGGTGTCGACCGCGCTGAGATCCTTGAACACGGTGCGGCCGAGATTTTGCAGCGGCTTCCAGATCTGCAGCGCCGAGAAGGCGACATCGGCGGAGGTGAACGGCTTGCCGTCATGCCATTTGACGCCGTCGCGCAGTTTGAAGGTCACCGAGAGCCCGTCGGCAGCACCTTCCCAGGAGAGCGCCAGGCGCGGCTCGAGCCCGTCCTTGCCGTCGAACGAGGCTTCGGCCAGCGTCTCGACGATCTTGCTGGAGATGAAGAAGACGCCGTTGGAGGCGACGATCGCCGGGTTGAGATTGCGCGGTTCGGAATCGGCGGCAAGCACGAGGCGGCCTCCTTTCTTCGGCGTCTGCGCCCAGCCCAATGTCGGCATGGCGGTGGAGGCCAGCAGCAAGGCTGAACCCGAAAGCAGCGTACGTCTGGAAATATCCGACATGATAACTCTCCGTCCTCTCCGCGACCCTGCCGGGCGCGCCAATCCCCTCGGCGCTGGCAGGCCCCGCCAGCATCCTTGCGGCGGCGATTATGGGCTTTGCCAACGGTTTCGCCAGAGACGGTTTTAGCGCATTCTGATGTGGCTTTGAAATTTTCGTCCGCTGGACCAGTTTAGTTGAAACGCTCAATTTGGCCAATCTGGTAGGACCAGAATATCCGAATGTTCGGCGATGACGACTTGGTGACTGCCTGCTGAAGCTGTTTCCCCTGTTTCTGGCTGGACCAGAGCGAGTAAAATGGTGCAGATTTGATCGACAGCCGAGGGATCGGGCGCTGCGCGGCCGGCGATCCTACTGAAATCAGGGAGAGAACAATGAACATTGCCCCGGGCAAGAGTGCCGTCAGCAATATCCCGTTCGACCAGGCAAGGGTCGACCGGTTGATGGAGGAAGCCGGCATCGATGTGCTGCTGGCGACCTCCAAGCACAACACGCAATATCTGCTCGGCGGCTACAAGTTCATCTTCTTCGCCGCCATGGATGCGATCGGCCACAGCCGCTATCTGCCTGTCGTCGTCTATGAGAAAGGCGGGCCTGATCATGCCGCCTATATCGGCAACCGCATGGAAGGCGCGGAACACCAGAACAACCCGTTCTGGACGCCGACGCTGCATGCGGAATGCTGGGGCACGCTGGATGCCGCCAATCTGGCGGTCGAGCATGTCAGAAAGATCGGCAAGGCAGGCGCCCGCATCGGCATCGAGCCGGCCTTCCTGCCGTCCGATGCCTATGCGCTGATCCGCAAGGCGCTGCCAGACGCCAAGCTGATCGACGCGACCGGCATGCTGGAGAGCATGCGCGCCATCAAGACCGACGCCGAGCTGGAGAAGCTGCGCATCGCGTCCGAGCTGATCACTGATTCCATGCTGGCGACCATCCAGTGGGCGCGCGAAGGCACGACCAAGGCCGAGATCATCGAGCATCTGCGGCGCGAGGAAACCAATCGCGGCGCGCATTTCGAATATTGCCTGCTGACGCTGGGCTCCAGCCACAACCGCGCGGCGTCACCGCAGGCGTGGAAAAAGGGCGAGGTGCTGTCGATCGATTCCGGCGGCAATTATCACGGCTATATCGGCGATCTTTGCCGGATGGGCATTCTGGGCGAACCGGATGCCGAGCTGGAAGATCTGCTGGCCGAAGTGGAGACGGTGCAGCAGGCGGCCTTCTCCAAGGTCAAGGCAGGCACAATCGGCGGCGACATGATCTCGCATGCCGAGGGTGTGCTGAAGGCCTCCAAGGTCGCGCCCTATACGGACTTCTTCGCCCACGGCATGGGGTTGATCACGCATGAAGCGCCGTTCCTGATGACCAACCATCCGGTGACCTATGAAGGCACCTACGCGGCCAAGCCGCTGGAGACCAACATGGTGCTGTCGGTGGAGACAACCATGCTCCATCCGACGCGGGGGTTCATCAAGCTGGAGGATACGCTGGCGGTGACGGATACGGGCTATGTGATGTTTGGGGATAGGGCTCGGGGGTGGAATAGGGGTGGGATTTCCTAAGGCCGAAAAGTCGGCGCCGCCCCTCATCCGCCTGCCGGCACCTTCTCCCCGTAGAACGGGGAGAAGAAGGCAGCTTGGGCGATTTGCGAAACCATCGATGACAGCGTCTTTCTCCCCGTTCTACGGGGAGAAATGTCCGGTAGGACAATGAGGGGCAGCGCTGCCCTTGAAAGGTTACTTCCCCGCCGGGATCAGCCTGAAATCCGGCAGTTCCCGCAGCACCAGTTCCGGCCCGGCCGGCGAATAGACGACGAAGAGCTGCATCGGCCCATCGCCCGTATTCAGCGTCGAATGGAAACGGCTTTCCGGCACATAGATGGTGCAGCCGGGGCCGACCTTGGCGACCACTGGATTGCCCTGCTCGTCCTCGACCATCTGCTCGCCGTTCCCCGAAATAACGAAGATGATTTCTTCCGCGCCGGGATGGTTGTGGCGGGTGTGGCCCTGGCCTGAGGGCAGGTCGACGACGCCGCCGGAAAAGCGTGTCGCGCCGTTCACTTCAGGCGCTACCGTCAGTGCCAGTTTGCCCCAGTCGAAGCCGAAGGCGCTGACGTCCTTCGGGTATACGAACACCTTGCTCTTGTCGGTCATCTCTCATCCCTTCTTTTTCTTCTGGTCGTGCAGCGTGACGGCCTTGAAATCGGCAGTCTGCCTGGCGATCGCGGCTTCCGCCGGCAACCGTTCCATCGAGCTCGCGCCGTAGAAGCCATGCAGGCCTTTGCAGCGGTCGAGGATGTAGCGGGCGTCCTCCGGCATCGAGATCGGGCCGCCATGACAAAGCAGGATGACGTCCTTTCGCACCGAGCGCGCCGCATTTGCGATGGCGTCGATCTCGACAACGCAGTCGTCGAGCGACTTGGCCGACGTCGCGCCGATCGAGCCGCCGGTGGTCACCCCCATATGGGCAACGATGATGTCGGCGCCGGCGTTGGTCATCGCGCGGGCCTCTTCGGGATTGAAGACATAGGGCGTGGTCAGAAGATCGAGCTTGTGCGCCTCGGCGATCATGTCGACCTCGAGCCCGAAGCCCATGCCGGTTTCCTCGAAACTCTGGCGCATGCTGCCGTCGAACAGGCCGATGGTGGGAAAATTCTGGACGCCGGAAAAGCCCATCGTCTTCAGCTCGGCCAGAAGCAGCGGCATGATGACGAAGGGATCGGTGCCATTGACGCCGGCCAGCACCGGCGTCTTCTTCACCACCGGCAGCACCTCATAGGCCATTTCCTTGACGATCTCGTTGGCATTGCCATAGGCGAGCAGCCCGGCGGCTGAGCCGCGCCCGGCCATGCGGTAGCGGCCGGAATTGTAGATGATGATGAGGTCAATGCCGCCGGCTTCCTCGGCCTTGGCCGACAGGCCGGTGCCGGCGCCGCCGCCGACGATCGGCACGCCGTCGGCGATCATGGCCTTGAATTTCTTCAGTATGTCCTTGCGCGGTATTGCGGGCATTTGTTGGATCTCACTGGCTGGCGATGTCGAGGAAGGCCGCTGTCGCGGCCCTGGCAAATTCCGGATCGTTGATGTGCAGGGGCAGCCGCGTCAGGCGTCGCGTGGCGCTCGGCTGGATGGTGCGCTCGATGGCATCGAACAGGGCGGCGTCCGCCTCCGGGTCGAAAAACGCGCCGCCTTCTATGTCGAGTGCCGAGACGCCTTTTTCCGGGATCAGGAAATGCACGGGACCCTCGCAGCGGGTGAGCCTGGTGCCGATCCACTCGCCGATGCTGCGGCATTCATCCGCCGTGGTGCGCATCAGCGTGACGTTGGGATTGTGCTCGTAAAACAGCCGTCCGCGATATTTTTCCGGGATGGTCTGCGGCGCCCAGAAATTGACCATGTCGAGCGCGCCGACCGAGCCGACATAGGGCAGCTTCGTGCGGGCGATGGCGCCGAAGCGATCTTCCGTCGCCGGCAGCACGCCGCCAAACAGCAGGTCGCAGATCTCCGTCGTGGTGATGTCGATGACGCCGGCGAGCAGCCCTGAGTCCGCGAGCTTCTCCATTGAGCGGCCGCCGGTGCCCGTGGCGTGGAAAACCATGCAGTCGTAGTTGGCCCGCAGCTGGTCGGCGATTGCCGTCACGCAAGGCGTGGTGACGCCGAACATGGTGAGCCCGAGCGCCGGCTTGCCGGTGGCAGTCGGCGCCGGCTTGGCAGCCATGCCGGCGATTGCCTGTGCAGCATTGTGCAGGACCGTGCGGGAGAGCCTGTTCAGTCCCGCCATATCGGTCACCGACGGCATCATGATGATGTCGGAAACGTCGACATAAGGTGCGGTGTCGCCGGAGGCGAGCGTCGAGACCATGACCTTGGGCAGGCCGAGCGGTAGCGCGCGCATGCCTGACGTGACGATCGAGGTGCCGCCGCCGCCGCCAATACCGATCACGCCCGCTATGTCGTCGCGCGACCGGATGAAGCTGGTGAAGGCAGCACTCATGCCGGCCACGGCCGTGCCACGGTCGTCTATGCCAAGCACGGCGCCGGCTCCGCCCGGATGGTGCGCCGCGACATCGCTGGCCGGAATATCGACCGGCACGGTGGCGCCGCGCGTGCCGATGTCGGCGCGGGCAACCGGGCTGCCGGTCGCGGCAATCGCATCGGCCAGGAAGGCAAGTTCCTCGCCCTTGGTGTCGGCCGTGCCCACCACGTAGATGCGCTTCATTGGGGTCACCTGTCTGTCGGCCGGCTGAGCGGTGGCGCCATCCAGCGTTCTGGGACAGGCCATTGCATTTTTTTGAGACGCGCGTATCATATTGATATGAAAGTCTCACGTCAACAAGCCGCTGGAAGCGACGACGCCAATGAGGCCACCGAGCGCGGCCCGCGCGCCCGCACAAGACGGCTGATGCTGGAGACGGCGACGCGACTGATGCAGGCCGGCGTCACGCCCTCTGTCAGCGAAGTCGCGGAAGCCGCGCAAGTGTCGCGCGCCACCGCCTATCGCTATTTTCCGAGCCAGGCAGCGCTGGTGCATGCCGTGGTCGATGAGGGGCTCGGGCCGATCCTGACCTGGAAGTCGGCATCGAGCGATCCGCAACGCCGCGTCGCCGAACTGTTCGACACCGCCATGCCGCGCATCGAGGCTTTCGAGGCAACCTTCAAGGCGGCGTTGAAGCTGTCGCTCGACCAATGGGCGCAGCGTCAGGCAGGCACGCTGGGCAGCGAGCCGCAGTTCACGCGCGGCCATCGTGTCGAGCTGTTGAAGGATGCCATAGCGCCGCTCAAGGGGCGCCTGCCGCCGCGCGAATTCAAGCGCCTGGCGCAGGCGTTGTCGATGATGTTCGGCGTCGAAGTGCTGATCGTACTGAAGGATATTTGGGGGCTCGACAGCCGCGGCATGCGGTCGGTCGCGCAATGGGCGGCGGGCGCTCTGGTGCGCGCCGCGATGGCGGAATCGGTTACAGATGTAGATGCGGCCCGGCCGGCGGCATTGGCGAAATAGCGCCAATCTGGTTCTACCAGATTTGCGCGATGGCCATTAATACTAATAGGAGTGCTGAGGCCCAAACAAGGCGTGTTCATATCAAGGAGTAGGAAAATTCAGATAAAACAGGCAGATACACCGGGAATCGGCTTGCCGGGCCGGTAGCTGACGCCCAAGAAAGAGCTTGACGCGTATCCAGAATTGGTAATACCAGATTAGGACTGACACGGCGGATCGAAATGTGAGGGCTGCGATCCGTTTCCGGACAAGCGAGGAGGCTTGAACCGGAACGGTGCCATCACAGGAAGAACTACCAAGGCCGGCCTCGCAGCCGGCTCGCATGACAACGGTAGAATGCGCACAAGGGAGGAAACTATTATGCGAAAGACAATGACCAGCATGCTTGCTGGTATCGGCCTGGTGCTCGCCTGCGGAACGTCCGCTTACGCACAGGACAAGGAACTCACCATATTCTGGGCTGAATGGGATCCGGCGAACTATTTGCAGGAACTCGTCAACCTTTACGAGGCCGAGAGCGGCGTGAAGGTCACGGTCGAAACCACGCCCTGGTCCGACTTCCAGACCAAGGCATTCACCGAGTTCAACGCCAAGGGCAGTGCCTATGACATGGTGGTCGGCGACTCGCAGTGGATCGGCGCTGCATCCGAAGCCGGGCACTATGTCGACCTGACCGACTTCTTCAACAAACACAATCTGAAGGAGGTAATGGCGCCGGCCACTGTCAAGTACTACGCCGAATATCCGTCGGCCTCTGGCAAGTACTGGTCGATCCCGGCCGAGGGTGACGCAGTCGGCTGGTCCTATCGCAAGGACTGGTTCGAAGACCCCAAGGAAATGGAAGCCTTCAAGGCCAAGTATGGCTATGATCTCGGCGTACCGAAGGATTTCAAGGCGCTGCGCGACATTGCCGAATTCTTCCACCGTCCCGACCAGAAGCGCTACGGCGTCGCCATCTACACCGACAACTCATATGATGCCCTGGTGATGGGCGTCGAGAACGCCATCTTCTCCTACGGCGGCGAACTTGGCGACTATGCCACTTACAAGGTCGACGGGATCATCAACTCCGAGCAGAACGTCAAGGCGCTCGAGATGTACAAAGAGCTCTATTCGTTCACCCCTCCAGGTTGGGCCAAGAGCTTCTTCATCGAGGACAACCAGGCGATCACCGAGAACCTGGCAGCGATGAGCATGAACTACTTCGCCTTCTTCCCGGCGCTCATCAACGAAGCCTCGAACCCGAATGCCAAGAACACCGGCTTCTTCGCCAATCCTGCCGGTCCGAACGGCGACCAGTTCGCCGCGCTCGGCGGCCAGGGCATCTCCGTCATCTCCTATTCCCAGAATAAGGAAGAGGCGATGAAGTTCCTGGAATGGTTCATCAAGGACGAGACGCAGAAGAAATGGGCGGAACTCGGCGGTTACACGGCAAGCGCCAAGGTGCTCGAGTCGCCTGAATTCCAGAACGCCACGCCTTACAACAAGGCTTTCTACGAAACCATGTTCAAGGTGAAGGACTTCTGGGCGACGCCGGAATATGCCGAGCTGCTCATCGCGATGAACCAACGCGTCTATCCGTACATCACCGGCAACCAGGGCACAGCCAAGGAAGTGCTCGATTCGCTCGCTGCGGACTGGAACGCGACGTTCAAGAAATACAACCGCGTGAAGTAAACGGGACTAACGCTCGGAAGGGGTGGGAGCCCACCCCTTCCGTTTTCTTTTCCAAAGGAAGGAACTGGCTTTGGCCACTGCAGTCATGACCACGCTGGATCCCAACTCGCGCTCCGCCGCCCGCGGCATGAGCGACCTCACGATCCGAAATCTCTTCATCATTCCGACGATCGTTTTCCTGATCGTCTTCAATATCTTTCCACTGCTCTATTCGCTCGGTTATTCGTTCACCGACTTTCGCGCGTCGAGCCCGGCGCCGGCCAATTTCGTTGGACTGCAGAACTATCGCGAACTGCTCAACGACCCATTCATCTGGTCGAATTTCGCCATCACCGCCAAATATGTCATCGTCTCCGTGGTCGGCCAGGTCATCGTCGGCTTTGGCGTGGCGTTGCTGCTCAACCGCGATATCCCGCTGAAGGGTCTGCTGACGACACTGCTGCTGTTGCCGATGATGCTGTCGATGGCCGTCGTCGGTCTGTTCTGGAAACTGCTCTATGATCCATCATGGGGTGTCATCAACTATGCACTCGGCCTCGGCAATTTCGAGTGGCTGTCCAACCCCGACATGGCGCTCTACGCGGTTGCCATCACCGACATCTGGATGTGGTCGCCCTTCGTCATGCTGCTGTCGCTTGCCGGCCTGTCGGCAGTGCCGAAGCACCTCTACGAGGCGGCGGCGATCGATCGCGCCGGTTCGTTCTATACCTTCTTTCGCATTACGCTGCCGCTGGTCGCGCCGATTCTGATGATCGCGATCATCTTTCGCACCATGGAGGCGTTCAAGACCTTCGATCTCGCCTACATCCTGACCAGCCAGCCAACCACCGAGGTGATCTCGATCCGGCTCTACAAGATGGCGTTCCAGGAATGGCAGACCGGGCGCTCCTGCGCGCTCGCCTACATCGTGCTGATCATGGTGCTGGCTATCACCAACATCTACGTCAAATACCTCAACAAGGTGAAGGAGCGCTGAGATGGCCGCCGTCCGCACTTCTTCCGAAATCGGGTTCAATCGCGTCGCCATCGTCGCCGTCCTGCTGGTGACGATAATCTTTCTCGCGCCGATCTACTGGATTGCCTCGACGGCGTTCAAGCCGCGCAACCTCGCCACCACGATCCCGCCGACGGTGGTGTTCCAGCCGGAGATATCGCCCTTCGTCAAGCTGTTCACCAAGCGCTCGCAACTGCGCAGCGCGCCGACGCCGGAAGAGTATGCGGCAGCGCCCTGGTGGGAGCGCGTCGTCTTCGACGGTGGTGAAAAGATCGTGCGCGACGGCAAGGGCCAGGTGCAATGGTCCGGCTATCCGAGTCGCTTCATGAACTCGCTGATCGTGGCCATAACGTCGACAGTGCTGGCAGTCGGCATGGGCACCTTCACCGCCTACGGCTTCTCGCGCTTCAAGGTGAAGGGAGAGGCGGACCTGCTCTTCTTCATCCTGTCAACGCGCATGCTGCCGCCGGTGGTGGTGGCGATCCCGATGTTCCTGATGTACCGGGCCGTCGGCCTCAACGACACGCACTGGGGCCTGATCATCCTCTACACCGCCTTCAACCTCAGCTTCTCCGTATGGCTTATGAAGGGGTTCATGGACGAAATTCCGAAGGAGTACGAGGAGGCAGCGTTGGTCGACGGTTACACGCGCATGGAGGCGTTCTTCAAGATCGTGCTGCCCGAGGCCGCCACAGGCATCGCCGCCACAGCCGTGTTCTGCTTCATCACAGCGTGGAACGAATATGCCTTCGCGCTGATCATGACCAACCGACGCGCGCAGACGGCGCCGCCCTTCATCCCCAGCCAGGTCGGTTCCGGCCTGCCGGACTGGACGGTGATTGCCGCCGGAACCTTCCTGTTCCTGCTGCCGGTCGCCATCTTCACCTTCCTGCTGCGTAACCACCTTCTGCGCGGCATGTCCTTCGGAGCGATCCGCAAATGAGCTTTCGAGCCATCAACCAGAAATATCTCGAACCCGGCTCGCAGATCCTGATGGTGCTCGGCATCATCGCGCTCTGCCAACCCTGGAACCTGCTGCTGCACCGCTACGGCGTGACCATCATCCTGATCGGCCTGATCGGCTTCAACATCACGTCGAAGATCGCACCGGAGGAGAAGGCCGGCACCGGACAGACGGGAAATCCGGGAGCACAGCATTGACCCAGATCGAGCTTCGCGGCGTCCAGAAATATTTCGGCGCCGTCCAGGTCATCAAGGACCTCAACCTCAAGATCGCAGACAATGAGTTCATCGTGCTGCTCGGCCAGTCCGGCTGCGGCAAGACGACGACGTTGCGCGCCATTGCCGGGCTGGAGACGATCGACGAAGGCGATATCCTCATCGACGGCAAGCCGGTCCAGCATCTCAAGGCCGCCGACCGCGACATCGCCATGGTGTTCCAGTCATTCTCGCTCTATCCGCATATGAGCGTCTACGAGAACATTGCCTTCCCCTTGCGCGCCACGCGCAAGAGCAAGGCCGAGATCGATAGCGAGGTTCGCTCCGTTGCCAAGACGCTGCAGATCACCGAGCTGCTGGCCAAAAAGCCGTCGGCGCTGTCGGGCGGCGACATGCAGCGCGTCGCCATCGGCCGGGCGCTGGTGCGGCGTCCGAAGGCGATGCTGATGGATGAGCCGATCGGCGCGCTCGACGCCAAGCTGCGCGAGGAAATGCGGGCCGAGATCAAGCGGCTGCACATCAAGCAGGGCTCGACCACAATCTATGTCACGCACGACCAAATCGAGGCGATGAGCCTCGCCGACCGCATCGTCATCATGCATGAAGGCGTGCTGCAGCAGGTCGGCTCGCCGGACGAGGTCTATTCGCGGCCGGCCAATCTGTTCGTGGCGCAGTTTGTCGGCAGCCCGGTGATGAACGTCGCCGATGCGGCGGTCACCGAGACAGCATCGTCGGCCTCGGTCACTGTAGGCGGTGCGGCCACCGGGTTCGAATTTCCGCGCGCGCTTTTATCCAAGCTCAACGGTCATGCCGGCGGCCAGTTGGCGCTGGGCATAAGGCCCGAAGGCGTGCTGGTGCGCCACGAGGCGGCGGAAGGCTTCGTGCCGGTCGAGACGCAGATCGTCGAGCCGCTCGGCTCCTTCGACATTGTCGACCTCAAGGTCGGCACCAAAATGCTGCGTGCCCGCACCAAGAGCGGCTTCGTCGGCGGCCCCGGCGAAAAGGTCTTCGCCAGGATCGATCCCACGCAGGCACATTTCTTCGACACGGCAAGCGGCAAGTCGCTCGAGGTGAGGCTCTGATGGCGCATATCCAGCTCAAGAATATTTCCAAGAGCTTCGGCAACCATACCGCGCTGACAGGGCTCAATCTCGACATCGCCGATGGCGAGTTCTTCGTGCTGCTCGGCGAGACAGGCGCCGGCAAGACGACGACGCTGCGCATGATAGCCGGTCTGGAAAAACCGACGGAAGGCCAGGTGTTCATCGACGGCGTCGATGTCGCCGACTGGGGTGCGGCCGAGCGCGACGTGGCGCTGGTGCTGCAGCAATATTCGCTCTATCCGCGCTACACAGTGCGCGAAAACCTCGAATTCCCGCTGAAGCCGAAGATCCGCCGGTTGCCGGATGCCGAGATCAAGGACCGCGTTGCGCGCGCCGCCAAGACACTGCGGATCGAGCATCTGCTCGACCGCAAGACCGATCGTCTTTCGGGCGGCGAGATGCAGCGCGTCTCGATCGGCCGCGCCATCGTGCGCAAGCCGCGCGTGTTCCTGATGGATGAGCCGCTGTCGGCGCTCGACGCCAAATTGCGTGAGGCGCTGCGCACGGAACTGAAGAACCTGCAGATACAGCTCGGCGCCACTTTCCTGTTCGTCACCCACGACCAGATCGAGGCGATGTCGATGGGCGACAAGGTCGGCGTGCTCAACCATGGCCGCATCGTCCAGACCGGCACGCCGCACGAAATCTACAACAATCCGCGTGACACCTATGTGGCGAGCTTCGTCGGCTCGCCGCCGATGAACCTCATCGACGGCAGGCTGATCAACAACCGCGCGGTGATGGCGCCGATGAATTTCGAGCTGCCGCTTTCGGGAGGAGCCAAGGGTTTCGGAGGGGCGAAGACAGGCGCTGCCACGGAAGGGCGCCCGCTCGTCTTCGGCATCCGTCCGGAGGACGTCTATCTGGAGAGCGGCGCGCCGGTCGAGGCACGCGTCCACGACGTCGAAAACCATGGCGTGGAAAAGATCCTGACTCTACGGGTCGGCGACACGACGCTGCGCGCCACGGTGTCGGCAAGGACCGATGTGGCGATCGAGCAATCGGTGCGCTTTGCCTGGAACGCGGACAAGGTGGTGCTGTTCGACAAGGGCAGCGGGGTTAGCTTGCGCCACGCCAGCTAATTTTGACTACATCCACTCCGAGCTTTGCGCAGCGGCCCATCACGGTTTTCGGGCCGCTGTCTTGGTGATGGCTGCAACGAAGCGCTTGAGGCTTTCCTCGACATAGGTGGCCACCTCGATCGTCGGGTCGAAACTCCACCACAGCAGTGAGCCCTGCCAATGCGATGCCATCAGCAGGCCGATGTCGCGCGGGGTGTCGGGCGTTCCGGCGAAGCAAGCCGCAAGGGCCTCGCTCAGGAACGCTTTCCAGGCGGCGCCTCGCGCCCTGAGCACGGGGTCGCGCAGATCCTCGCGCAGCACGAGCAGGCCTTCGGCATAGGCTTCGATGCCACCATAGCCCTGCGATAGCCCAACCAGCAGCTCGATGGCGCCTGCCGGGGTTTTGGCAACCGTGGCCGCCAGCATCCTGGTCTTGTCGTCGAGACCGTCCCAGGCACAGAGCAAGGTGCGCTGCTTCAACTGCGCCTTGTTTCCAAAGCGCTGCACCAGTGTCGCGCCGGAGAGGCCGCAGGCCTTTGCCAGCCGTTCGAAGGTGAGCGCCTCGGGGCCATGCTCATGGATCAGGCGCAGCGCGGCTTCCAGCACCTGCTCGTCGGATTGGGTTTTTGGTCTCGTCACCTTGACATCTCAATATAACCGAATGATCATTTATATATGATGCGAGCGGCAGAGGCCAGCCCGGTTTGGTCGATGGATTCGTTTGGGAGCCTACCATGACGTTGCAAGGAAAAGTCGCTTTGGTCGCCGGCGCCACGCGTGGCGCCGGGCGCGGGATCGCGGTCGAACTCGGGGCTGCCGGGGCCACCGTCTATGTCACCGGGCGCACCACACGCAGCCAGCAATCCGACTACGCCCGGCCCGAAACCATCGAGGAGACGGCGGAACTGGTTTCTTTACACGGCGGCAAGGGCATTGCCGTGCAAGTCGATCATCTGGTGACTGATGACGTGCGCAAGCTGATCCAGCGCATCCGCTCCGAACAGGGTCGCCTCGATATTCTCGTCAACGATATCTGGGGCGGCGAAAAGCTGTTCGAATGGAACAAGCCGGTCTGGGATCACAATCTGGAGAACGGCCTGCGCCTGCTGCGGCTGGGTATCGACACGCATCTGATCACCGCGCATCATGCACTGCCGCTGATGATCGAGCGGCCCGGCGGGCTGCTGGTCGAAGTCACCGATGGTACCGCCGAATACAATGCCGATCATTACCGGCTGTCGCCCTTCTACGATCTCGCCAAGGTGGCGGTGAACCGCATGGCATGGGCGCATGCCAAGGACCTTGCCGCGCATGGCGCCACCTCGGTGTCGCTGACGCCCGGCTGGCTGCGCTCGGAAATGATGCTGGAAGCCTTTGGCGTCACCGAAGACAATTGGCGCGATGCCACCGCCAAGGTGCCGCATTTCGTCATTTCCGAAACGCCGCGTTTTGTCGGCCGCGCGGTCGCAGCGCTTGCGGCGGATCCGGATCGTGCGCGCTGGAACGGCCAGTCGCTGTCCAGCGGCGGGCTGGCGCAAATCTACGGCTTTACCGATCTCGACGGTTCGCGCCCGGACGCCTGGCGTTATGTTCCGGAGGTGCAGGACGCCGGCAAGCCCGCCGATGCCACTGGCTACCGATAAAGTCAGACCGAGCGGCCGTCGAAGTCGAAGATCGACAGGCTGGACGGATCGATATCGTCGACGCAGTTGAGGTTGATATAGGCGTTTCGTTCGCTGCCTTCACGCACGTCCTCGGCGAAAGGGTGGATGCCGCAGGTTCGGCAGAAGCGATGCGCCAATACATGATTGTTGAACGTATAGGTACCCAGATCGTCGCCCCATGCCAGCACCTTCAGGCTGTCATGCGGGACGGCGCATAACAGCACGCCCTTGCGCCTGCACATCGAACAATTGCATCGCACGGCGCCGGTCAGTTCGGCCTTGAATTCGAACGCTACCTTGCCGCAGTGGCAGCTGCCTTTGTACAGCATCAGTCTCTTCCTATCGCTGGCAGGTGCAAATACACGCTGGCCGGGTTATCCCTTCCGCAGCCGAACGGCCCACATGAGCTGTTCTGCTTTAAAGACGCTCCACCTTGACGGAATCCGACATCGACATGCAATCAATCCGCGATCGTCTCGAAATCATCCTGTCACGTCTTGCCAATCGCGCGGCAGACGAGAAGGTCTTCACCAAACTCCATGCCGAAGCCGCGCGAGCCGCGGCCGATGCCAGCGATGCCCGCGAACGGGCCGGCGTGAGCCTCGGGCCACTCGACGGCACCATCGTCTCGATCAAGGATCTGTTCGACGTCGCCGGCGAGCCGACCACGGCCGGTTCACTGATGTTGAAGGACACCGCGCCTCGCCGGCACGACGCGGCAATCGTCAACCGGTTGCGGCAGGCCGGCGCTGTCATCATCGGCAAGACCAACATGACCGAATTCGCCTTCACCGCAATTGGCGACAACATGCATTTCGGCACACCGGGTAATGCCGCCGATGCCAGCCTGATACCGGGCGGTTCGTCGTCTGGCGCCGGCGTGTCCGTCGGCGAGGGGACGAGCGAAATCTCCATCGGGTCCGACACCGGCGGCTCGATACGCATTCCGGCTTCATTGAACGGTGTCGTTGGTTTCAAGCCGACGGCGCGGCGGGTTCCGTTGACCGGCGCCTATCCCTTGTCATCGACGCTGGATTCGATCGGGCCGCTGGCACTGGGCGTCGCTGCCTGCGCGCTTGCCGACGCGGCGATGTCGGGTGAGGACTTGCCGCCATTGCATTTGCCGCTGTCGCTTGCCGGGCTTCGCGTCGGCATTCCGCACGGTCTGCTTTTCGAAGACACAGAAACTGAGGTTGCTGCTGCGTTCGACCGCAGCCTTGCCAAGGTCGAGCGAGCAGGCGCGTGGCTGACGGACAGTTCGATCGACGGCCTCATCACCGATCTGCGCGCCGCCACCAAACGCGGTTCGATTGCGGCCATGGAAGGTGCAGAGGTTCATGCCGACTGGCTGGCGACGGGCGCATCGGTGCCGGTCGATCCCTATGTCAGCGGCCCGCTGTCGCGGGCGGCGGCCATACCGACGCCGGTCTATATCAGGGCAATGCGTCGCCGCGCGGCACTGTGCATCGCCATGGAGGAGCGGTTGCTTTCGGTCGACGTGCTGGCGCTGCCGACCACGCCGGTGACGGCGCCGACCGTTGTTTCGATGGCTGCGGACTCCGCTCTGCGCGAACGCACCGAAGGCCTGTTGTTGCGCAACACCCAGGTCGCCAACCAATTCGACCTCTGCGCGATCTCGCTGCCGATGCCCGGCATGACGCGGCCGGCCGGGCTGATGCTGGTGGCGCGCAATGGCCACGACCATCACCTGCTGCGCATCGCGGCTGAAGTCGAGCGGCTGCTCAGCCAGTAATCGGCGTTCACCGTCAGCGCGACGAGCAGTGCTTGCGTTCGCTGTCCTTGGCGGTGCGCAGGATGCCGGTCGCGACCAAGGTCGGCAGGCTGTATTGCTTGCCGTTGAAACTATGCGACCTGTTCTCGATCGTACCCGTGACAACGAGCTTGCCGGCATAGAGCTTGTCGGCGAGGTCGAGCGCCTTGTCCTGCTGCGGCAGGCCGTCAGTATCGACCCAGACGCCCTTGGCGACCTTGCCGGTGGCGAGGTCGAGCGCGCTGGTGGAAGGGCAGGGCGCCATAACACAATCCAGGCCGTTGTCGCAGGGCACGTAGCTGCCTTGGCCATCGGCTTGAGCGTCAGTCACCGCCACGCAGGTGCCGGCAATCAGAACAAGAATTTTTGCGACGCTCTTCGCCATGGCGGCGAAGATCGTCGCCAAATCCGCGAAAATTGAGGCGGCTTGCGGAACCGTTAGTCGGCCGGAAACCGCCTGCGGTAATGCTCGACCACGTCGGGGTTGCGCAAATTGACCGGCAGCCGGTTGGCCAGCACCAGGAGCGTCTCGCCGGCAGCACCCACGCCCATGCGCATCATCGACTGCTCGGTAATGCCGGCCATATGCGGAGTGACGATGACGTTGTCGAAACCGAAATAGGGATGATTTGCGGGCAGCGGCTGGGTGGCAAAGACGTCGAGCGCGGCGCCGCCGATGCGGCTCTTGCGCAAGGCCTCGATCAGCGCCTCATCGTCGATCACCGGCCCGCGCGAAATGTTGATCAAAAGCGCATCCGGCTTCATGCGCGCAATGCGTTCGCGGCTGATCAGGCCGCGCGTTTCCTCGGTCAGCGGGCAGCACAGCACGATGATGTCGCTCTGCTCGACCAGCGCGTCGATCGACAGGAAGCCGATCCTGTCGGGCGCCGGCTGCATGCTGCGCGTCGTTGCCACGACGTTGAGCCCGAAGCCGTGCGCGGCGATATGGGCGACGGCCTGGCCGATGGCGCCGAAGCCGATGATGCCAATGGTCTTGCCGGCGAGTTCGCTGGCATGGCTGGCGTGGTCGCGGCCGGCATTCCAGCCCTTGGCGCGCAGGTCGCCGTCGACTGAACGGAAGCGGCGAAGCAAAGCGAGCGCTGCGAACATCACATATTCGGCGACCGAGCGCGCATTGACCGCCGGCACGTTGGCGACCAACACACCGGCCGCGGCAGCCGCCTCCATCGGCACCATGTCGAGGCCGGCGCCGTGGCGGACCGCGGCCCTGAGTTTGGTCGCGTGTTCGAACAGCGCCGGCGGCAGCGGCGCGCGCACGATGATGACGTCGGCGTTCCTGGCCTCGTTGGTCAGCGTGGCGGCATCGAGCGCCGAGGCAACGACGAGTTCGCCGGCGCCAGCCAGCATGGCGGAGGCACGCGGATGCAGCGTGTGCGTCGACAGGATTCTGGGCATGGGGCTCTCGTTTTTAGTCGCAATTCCCTAGGGAAAGCGCTGCGCGCTTTTCACGGGAAAACCGTTTTCACACTTTTCCTGGAATTACTCTAGACCTTCTCGAGTGCCAGGCTTTGCACTTGCGCCTCCCGGCCCTCGATGATCCCTTTCCAGTAGCTTTCCGCGCCCTGCAGATGGGCGTTCATCAGCGCCTGGGCGAGATTGCCGTCGCGGCGCAGCAGCGCCTCGTAGATCTGGATGTGCTCGGCATGCGAGCGCACGCTACGCTCGGGATCGTTGAAGTAGATCGGCAGCCGCTGCTCGCCCATCAGATAGTAGACGCTGCAGATGTTGTGGAAGACCCCGTTCTTGGTCGCTCGCACGATCTCGAGGTGGAATTCGCGGTCCTCCTTGGCGAGGCCTTCGCCGGCGGCGATGCGCTCCTCCGAGGCCTTGAGTATCTCGCGCAGGCGTTCGAAATTCTCTTCGGTGGCGCGCGAGCAGGCAAGCTCGGCGGCCTTGATCTCGTGGATCTTGCGCAGCTCGACGGTCTCGTAAATCTGCACCGGATCAAGCGGCAGGCCGGCGCGGGCGAAAAGGGCCAAGGCTTCGACGCTGGCCTGCCTGGTGTCGACATAGATGCCGGATTTGGCGCGGCGCTCGACGATGCGCATGGCTTCGAGAATGGCCAACGCCTCGCGGATCTGGCCGCGGCTGACGCTGAAATGCTCCGCCAGTTCGCGCTCCGATGGCGTGCGGCCGGTCTCGTTGTCCGAATGGGAGAACAGATAGGCGGCGAGTTCGGCGAGAAGGTTCTTTTCTTTCATCGTCAACCGCGTTGCGCGTGCGCCTCCAGGAACCGCTCTGAAATGGTGAATCCCAGACCCGGCTTTTCGGGGATCGCTATCATACCGTCCTTTGCTTCGACAGTCTCTTCGATAAGATCGTGGATCATCGGGTTGGCGCCGAGCGAATATTCGACCGTGAAGCTAGCCGGCGAAGCAGCGCAAACATGCAGTCCGGCGAAGAAACACGGTGCGCCGGCCCACAGATGCGGCGCAAAGCGCAGATTGAAGGCGCTGGCGATGGTGCCGATCTTGATGGCTTCGCTGATGCCGCCGCAGAAGGCCGGATCGGGCTGGAAGATGTCGGCCGATTTCAGCACGGCGAGATCGCGGAAGGCGTAGCGCGTCGCTTCGCTTTCGCCGGTGGCGATCGGGATCGATCCGGAGGCGCGCACCTCGGCCATGCCTGACTTGTCGTCGGCAATGACCGGCTCCTCGAACCAGGCGAGGTCGAGGTCGGCAGTCAGCTGGATGAAGCGCTTGGCTTCGGCCACCGTATAGGTGCCGTGGGCGTCGACCATCAGCTCGACATCAGGGCCGAGCGCCTGTCTGGCGGCGCGAACGCGGGTGGCGGAAATATGCGGGGCGCCGTCCATGGCGCCGACGCGCATCTTCAGCGCCTTGAAGCCTCCCTTGGCGATGTAGGATTTGAGCTGTTCGCCGATGGCGTCGGCGGCGGCCCAGCCGCCGGAGGCGTAGGCTTGCATGCGGTCGAGCTTGCGGCCGCCGATGAGCCGCCACACCGGCTGCCCAAGCGACTTGCCCAGAATATCCCAGAGCGCGATATCGACCGCGCTGATTGCCGCAATGCTCATGCCGCGCCGCGCCAGTTGCGGCATGGCATGGCCGGCGCGCGCGGCACTGTCATGTCGCACGCCGTTGTAGAGCATTTCCCAGATGATGCCGAT
Organism: Hyphomicrobiales bacterium; assembly: GCA_900472295.1. Classification (GTDB taxonomy): domain Bacteria; phylum Pseudomonadota; class Alphaproteobacteria; order Rhizobiales; family Rhizobiaceae; genus Mesorhizobium. The sequence continues at coordinate 49,111 of UCIA01000021.1, forward strand.
GTCGGCGGGGTCGCGGCCGATCAGCTGCGGCCCAACCTCGTGGTTCAGCATGTGGACCAGCGCACCATAACTGCCGGCGCTGCCGGCGGCGTTCTTGCCCTCGCCCCAGCCGATCAGCCCGTCATCGGTCTCGATGCGTAAAATGGCGGCGTCGAACGTCGTCACCTGACCGAAGTCGCTGCGATGCTGCTTCGCGGCTTCGATCGGTATGCTGACCCACCAGGCCTGGACGTTTCTGATGCGCATGGTCATCCCCGGCCCCGCCGCCGGCAGGCGGAAGGGCGCATTTCCAAATCGGATCGGCTACTTGATCAGCGGCAGCAGCGTTTCGGCGGTGATGCGCATCTGGTCGGTGTAGAATTTCTCCGTCAGCACGCTGGAGCCGTGGTCCTGGATGAACTTCAGCTGTTCGGGCGAAATGTCGACCGGATTGCGCTCGACCATGTCTGGATAGGGCGCGGCGGGTGTGCGGTCGACGGGCGCGACGAACTCATTGGTCAGCGCGCCGTCATAGCCGACTTCCTTCAGCGTCTGCACGATCCGTGGCCAGTCGATCTGGCCGAGGCCGGCAGCAAAGCGGTTGTTGTCGGCGACGTGGAAGTCGAACAGCCGTTTGCCGACCTGGCGGATCGCGTCATGGACGTTAAATTCTTCCATATGGATGTGGTAGGCGTCGAGGCAGACGCCGCATTCGGGGCTGACCGCATCGGCCAAAGCCAGCGCTTGCGCGCCGCGGTTGAACAGATAGGTCTCGAAGCGGTTGAGCGGCTCGACCGCGATCTTGACGCCGACCTTCTTGGCATGGGTGAAGCACTCGCGGGTGGCGTCGACCACCCACTTCCATTCCTCTTCCTCGGTGCCATCCGGCACCACCTTGCCGACCGTGGCGGGCACCAGCGTGATGATCTCGCCGTCGAGTTCGCTGACCATGGTCAACACGTCCTTGACGTACTGCACCGAGCGTTCGCGCTGGCCCTGGTCCCTGGCGGCCAGATTGCGTTCACCCAGCATCAACGTCACCGAACCCCAGCAGCGGATGCCGTGTTCTTTCAGCAGCGCGCGGGTCTCCTTGGTCTTGTATTGCTCGGGCTCGCCGGAAATCTCGATCGACTCGTAGCCGAACTTCTTGATGCGCTTCAGCGTCACCTCCAACGGCTCCGCGCGCATCCAGTTGTGCGTCGAAAGATGCATGGTCTATCCTTCCCAGAATTCGTCTGTGCCAGTTCGCCTGCGATGCGCCCCACCGAGGCGCGTCGCGTGTTTCCTCCCCAAGGCGCTCCAGCGTTTTTGCACAAACTGGTTCGACCAATTGGGCCCGAATGGAGGTCTACAGCAATTTTTGTCGCGCGGCAAGAACTGCCGTTGTGCGACAACGGCAACCGTTTACTGTATTGATTATGCTGGAATATATCGCTCAAACCCAATCACCGTATCGGCTTTGGACGGGAGTCAAATGGCTTGACCCAATTTCGATATTTGGTAATACCAGAATGGCAAGCCGAGAATGCACATCACAAAAGACCAAAGAGGCTGGCCCTGCTTTCATCAGGCGCTATGCTTGGTCCCTGGAAAATGAATTGGGAGGATGCCGATGCCGTCGACAATGAAGGGTCCGGGGCTTTTTCTGGCGCAGTTCGCGGGCGATGCCGCGCCATTCAATTCGCTGGCCTCGATCACCAAATGGGCGGCCGGCCTCGGCTACAAGGGCGTGCAGATCCCGACCTGGGACGCACGCCTGTTCGACCTCAAGAAAGCGGCATCTTCCAAGACCTATTGCGATGAGGTGAGAGGCATCTGCACTGAGGCCGGTGTCGAGATCACCGAACTGTCGACGCATCTTCAGGGGCAGTTGGTGGCGGTGCATCCGGCCTATGATGCGCAGTTCGACGGCTTCGCGCCGGCCTCGGTGCACAACAACCCGAAGGCGCGGCAGAAATGGGCAGTCGAACAGATGAAGTTCGGCGCCAAGGCGTCGAAGAATCTCGGCCTCAAGGCCTCGGTGACGTTCTCCGGTGCACTGGCCTTCCCTTACCTTTACCCCTGGCCGCAGCGCCCGGCCGGACTGATCGAGGAAGCCTTTGCCGAACTCGGAAAACGCTGGAAACCGATCCTCGACGTCTATGACGAGAACGGCGTCGATGTCGGCTACGAGATCCATCCTGGCGAAGACATTTTCGACGGCGCCACCTTCGAAATGTTCCTCGATGCGGTCGGCGGTCACAAGCGCTGCAACATCAATTACGACCCGTCGCATTTCCTGTTGCAGCAGCTCGACTATCTCGAATTCATCGACATCTATCACGAGCGCATCAAGGCCTTCCACGCCAAGGATGCCGAGTTCAACCCGACGGGGCGGCAAGGGGTTTATTCCGGCTACCAGAGCTGGACCAATCGCGCCGGCCGCTTCCGCTCGCTGGGCGATGGCCAGGTCGATTTCGGCGGCATCTTCTCCAAGCTCACGCAGTATGGCTACGATTCCTGGGCGGTGCTGGAATGGGAATGCTGCCTGAAGCATCCGGAGGACGGCGCGGCCGAAGGCGCGCCCTTTATCGAACACCACATCATCCGGGTGACGGAAAAGGCATTCGACGATTTCGCCGGCGGCACCACCGACAAGAAGATGCTGCGCACGATGATGGGTATTTGAGACAAGCAGGAGAAGAAAATGGTTGGCGCATCGAAGGCGGAAGCGGGAGGCGGCCCGATCCGCTACGGCATGGTCGGCGGCGGACAGGGCGCCTTCATAGGCGCGGTGCACCGGATCGCGGCGCGCATGGACAATGACTTCGTGCTGGTGGCCGGTGCGCTGTCGGCCAATCCCGAACGCGCCAAGGCGTCGGCCGCCGAGCTCGGGCTCGATCCGTCGCGCAGCTATGCGTCCTATGCCGAAATGGCCAAGGCCGAAGCCAAGCGTCCTGACGGCATCGAGGCGGTGGCCATCGTCACCCCCAACAATGTGCATGTGCCCGCGGCCAAGGCGTTCCTTGAAGCCGGCATCCACGTCATCTGCGACAAGCCGCTGGCGACGACATTGGCCGAAGCCAGGAAGCTTGCTGCCGTGGTCGAGAAGACCGGCAAGGTGTTCGTGCTGACCCACAACTACACCGCCTATCCGATGATCCGCCAGGCGCGCGAGATGGTGGCCAAGGGCCAGCTTGGCGACATCCGCATCGTGCAGTCGGAATACCCGCAGGACTGGCTGACCGAAGACCTTGCCGCCACCGGCCAGAAGCAGGCGGCGTGGCGCTCCGACCCTAAGCAGGCGGGTGCCGGCGGTGCGCTCGGCGACATCGGCACGCATGCCTACAATCTGGCGCGTTTCGTCTCCGGGCTGGAGCTCGATTCGCTGTCGGCCGATCTCGATGCTTTCGTGCCGGGCCGGCTGCTCGACGACAACGTCAACGTCATGCTGCGCTTCAAGCCGGTCGGTAAGACGCATCCGGCCAAGGGCATGATCTGGGCGAGCCAGGTGGCGCCCGGCCACGAGAACGGGCTGAAGCTGCGCATCTACGGCTCCAAGGGCGGGTTGGAATGGGTGCAGGCCGATCCGAACTATCTCTGGTACACGCCGTTCGGCCAGCCCAAGCAGTTGCTCACCCGCAATGGCGCCGGCGCGCTGCCTGTGGCGGGACGCGTCAGCCGTGTGCCGTCGGGCCATCCGGAAGGCTATCTCGAAGGCTTCGCCAACATCTATCAGGAGGCCGCACGGGCGATCCGGGCAGCGCGTCGGAAAGGCGGAAAGCCGGGCAAGGATGTGGTGTTCCCGACCATCCAGGATGGCGTCGAAGGCATGGCGTTCATCGAGGCCTGCGTGAAGTCTTCGAAGAAGAACGGGGCTTGGACGAAGCTTTAGGCGGCGGCTCCCCCTCACCCGGATAGCCATCCGAATTGCGAAGGGCAATTCGGGGCAATCCGACCTCTCCCCGAGGGGAAAGGAGGTGTTGGCGCCGACGCTAAGTCTCTTCTCCCCTCGGGGAGAAGGTGGCCGCGCAGCGGCCGGATGAGGGGGCATGGCGCAAAGCTGGCGAATGAGACCGGCGCGCCGTTAAATGGGGAGGCATCGATGAAAATCGGCATGTGCATGTTCTTGTGGACGACCAGCGTTTCGAAGAAGCACGAGGCGCTGCTCAGGGACATCAAGGCGACAGGCTTCGATGGCGTCGAGATTCCGGTCTTTGCCGGTGCGCCTGACGACTACAAAAAGCTCGGTGAAATGCTCGACCGCATCGGGCTAGAGCGAACCGCTGTCACAGCGATGGGCGATCCGGCGATGAATCTGATCTCGCCGGATGCCGTGACCCGCAGAGCCGGCATCGACTACATGAAATGGGCGATCGATTGCAGCGCGGCACTCGGCGCGAACACCCTCAGCGGCCCGCTGCACTCGACGCTCGGCGCCTTCTCCGGCAACGGGCCTACGGCAGCCGAGAAAAAACGCTCCGTCGCCTCGCAGCGCGCGATTGGTGACCATGCCGGCAAGCGAGGGGTGACTATCGGGCTTGAGGCGCTCAACCGTTTCGAATGCTATTTGCTGAACACGATGGCTGACCTGTCCGAGCACATCGATGCGATCGACCGGCCGCACATCAAGGCGATGTACGACACCTTCCACGCCAATATCGAGGAGGCCGACCCGATCGGCGCCTACACCAAGCACCGCAGGAATGTCGTGCACATCCACATCTCCGAGAACGACCGCGGCGTGCCTGGGCGCGGCAACATTCCGTGGAAAGAGACTTTCGCGGCCATCCGCAAGAGTGGGTATGACGACTGGCTGACGATCGAGGCTTTCGGAAGGTCGCTGAAGGATCTGGCGGCGGCGACGAAGGTGTGGCGGGATTTTTCCGAGACGCCGGAGGCGGTTTATCGCGAAGGGTATAGGCATATCAGGGACGGGTGGAGGAAGGCGGCGTAGGGCCTTGCGCCTGGTCCATTTTCTATTTGCGTTCGCAAGGGTTGCCAGGTGGTTCCCCCACTCCGTCGCCGCTTCGCGGCGCCACCTCTCCCCCCTCCGGAGGGAGAGGAAGGGAGCCAGCCTGCATAAGTTCGCGCCTTTCCTCTACCCCGTCGATCGGGGGAGAGGTGTCGAGCGAAGCTCGACGGAGTGGCGGTCGACCCTTTGACGCCGGGCGAGACGATGCCTGCGCTTCTGCGCCACAAGGCTATCCCTGCTCGGCCTGGATCCTGTTGTAATCATGGATCGTCCGGCTCAACCTCCGGCGCAGAAAATTCGAGATGTTGTCGAAGATGAAGACGACAAACAGGATCAGCAGCACCATGTAGAAGACGTTGGCCCAGTTGGAATTGGTGCGCATGGCTTCCCAGAGTTTCAGGCCGATGCCGCCGGCGCCGACGGCGCCGATGATGGTGGCGCCGCGGGTGTTGGATTCCCACTGGTAGAGCGTCTGACTGATGAAGACCGGGATCACTTCCGGCATCACGCCATAGCGCTGCACAAGCAAGCCGTTGGCGCCCGTGGACTTGATGCCTTCGCGCGGCTTGTCGTCGATGTTTTCCAGGCTTTCCGAATAGGTTTTGCCGAGCGTGCCGATCTCGGTGAAGAAGATGGCAGCACTTCCGGCCAGCGGCCCCGGGCCGAAGGCGCGGGTGAAGAACAGCGCCCAGATCAGCATGTCGACCGAGCGCATGAAGTCGAAGAAGCGCTTGAGCACCTGGCTGAGCAATCCGCTCGGCGTGATGTTGCGGGCGGCAAAGAAGGCGAGCGGGAAGGCGACGAGGCCGCCGAGCAGCGTACCCAGAAACGCCATGACGATGGTCTGCAGCAGCTTCGTCCAGACGTCGCCATGCTGCCACTGCGCATTGTTCCAGATGTTGTCGCCGGCGAGCGCAAGGTTCGAGGTGCCTGGTTTCAGTTCGGGTCCGGACCAGATCAGCGAGATCACTTCACCGGCCGATTTGCCGAAGAAGGGCGAGCGTGTGTCGAACACGAAATTCGCCCAGCCGAGAAAGCGCTTGCGCACTTTAACGCGGTCGACGGTGACGCGGACTTCGCCGACAAAGCCCATCTTGGCGACGATCTCGTCATCATGCGCGGTGATCCAGCCGGGCGCCGGACCTGAAATCACCGGCTTGCCGCTGGTCAGCGCCACCGGCACCGTCTCGCCATTGGCAATGATCGTCGCCCTGGTTTTGTCGAAGGTGACGGATTTTCCGGGACCGTCGATCAGGATGGTGAAGGTGCCGTCCGCGTTCTTGACCACCCAATCGGGATTTGGATTCTCGCCAAGCGCTGAAAAGCGTGGGTATTTCGGCGTGATCTCGGGCTGGTCGAGGCGGAATTCCGGCTGCAGGTCGTAGCTGATCCATTGCGTCAGGAAGAGCGGCAGGCGCTCCCAGTGCGAGTCGCGCATCACTTGCGGCAGGTTGAAGAACCACAAGGCGTAGACGAGGTAGAGCAGGATGCCGCCGAACAGGAACAGCGGCGCGAAGCGCTTGTAGGCCGGCCGACGAAAGACTTGCGGATAGCGCTCCTCGATCGACAGTATTTGCTCGGATGTCATCGTCGCCATGATCAGGCTCTCATGAGGAAAGCTTGCTCGCCGACCAGCTTGCGGCGCAGCCAGGCGGAGAACTGGTCGACGATGAAGATCGTCGTAAACAGAAGCAGCACCAGCGCCAGCGTCTTGGCGCCGAAGCCGCGCGAGATCGACAGTTTCAATTCCTCGCCGATGCCGCCGCCGCCGACGGCGCCGATGATGGTCGACGCCCGCACGTTTATCTCGACGCGCAGCAGTGTGTAGGACATGAAATTGGGCAGCACCTGCGGCAGGTCGGCGAAGCGCACCCGCTCGAACCAGTTGGCGCCGACCGCCCTCAGGCCCTCTTCGGGGCGCATGTCGATGTTCTCGTTGATCTCGTAGAACAGCTTGCCAAGCGCGCCGATCGAATGCAGGCCGATGGCGATGATAGCGGCGATCGGGCCGGTCGAGACGATGGCCGCAAACAGGCCGGCAATGACGATCTCGGGAAAGGCGCGCAGCAATTCCATCAGACGCTTGACGACGAGACGCAGCGCCGGGTGCGGCGTCAGATTGCGTGCGGCGATGAAGGAAAACGGCACGGCTAAGACGAAGCCGATGAAGGTCGAGACCAGCGCCACGTTCAGCGTGGTCAGCATCAGCTCGAAATATTCGGGGATGTAGAAACCGCCCCAGACATAGACGCGGCCGAGCGGGAAGTTGAACTCCTGGGTGCCGGTATCATGCGGTGAGGCGGTGTCGAACAGCGCCCGCCAGACGTCGTTCCAGTCCTTGGGGATCAGCCAGCTCAGAAAGTCGAGGAGATGCGGCAGACGGTCCCAGAAGTGACCGGCATTGGCTTCATCGGCGAACCACATGCTCGACAGCGTTGCCGCCAGCAGCAGGCCGATGCCGAGGATCGTATAGAGCCGCCGCAACGATGTCTGGCGCTGCCAGGACTTGGCTACCTGCAGGGTCGCGTCGGAGCGGGCTGTTGCTGAGATGGTCATGATCGGGACATGCAAAAAGGGCGGTGTTTTGCAACACCGCCCTTTTCGATTTTCCGTTAGCCGCCGATGGCTGCCTTACGGGCTTCGACGATGACGTTGTAGAAGTCGGCCTTGACCGGAACGTAGCCGGTGAAATCGCCACCTTCGACGCCTTCGAAGCAGGCCTTGTCCTTGGTCGGCAGGGCGGTGAAGAACGTGGTGAGCTTGGCGGTCATGTCGTCGCCGAGCGCGGTGCGCACGACCAGCGGGCCGTTCGGGATCAGGTCAGAGCGCCAGACTTCGACGAAGTCGTTGGGGTCAACGGCGCCCTTGGCGGTTACCTTGTGGAAGCTGCCGGAGCTGTAGCCGTTCTTGAAGTCGCCGATGCCCGAGGAATCGTCGACGGCGACGTCGACCTTGCCGTCGCGGACGGCGAGGATGTTGTTTTCATGGCCGCCATTGAACTGGGTCGAGGCGAAGAAGGTGTCGTTCGAAGCGCCGGTGTCCTTCGGAATCTGGGTCAGCGGGATCAAATAGCCCGAGGTCGAATCCGGATCGGCGTAGCCGAGCTTCTTGCCCTTGGCCGACTTGATGTCGGTGATACCCGAGGATTTCAGCGCCAGGCCGATCGAATAATAGCCGGTGGCGCCGTCGGTCTGCTGGGTGGTGAGGATCGGGGTGACCGCCTTCGGGTCCTTGATGTAGACGCTGGCATAGCCGGAAGCGCCGAGCTCGGCGAAGTCGAGCGTGCCGCCAAGCAGGCCCTGGATGACGCCGTCATAGTCGGCGGCCGGGAACAGCGACACTTTCTCGAAGCCGAACTCGGTCTTCAGATGGTCGGCCAGGCACTGGTAGTTACGCAGGCGGTCGGTTTCGTTCTCGCCGCCGAGGATGCCGACACGGAATTCCTTGAGGTCGGCCGCATGCGCGGCGCTGGTCGCCATGGCGAGCACCGAAACGGCGCTGAATACCATCTTCCTGAACATTGATGTCTCTCCTGTAAGTTCCGGCCCCGCGCCGGCAGCGTTCTTGATTTTTGCAGATGCCCTTGACGCGGGCGGTCGATCACAGTCGCTCAGTAGCCGGGGAATGCGGGCTCGAGCGGGCTGGCGGATGCGGCGATCTTTTGCTTGTAGGCGATGCTGGTCGAGGTGATGGCCTCGGAGATCTCTGCGCCGTTGGCGTCGGCGCCGTAGACCAGGCGCACGGCCTCGCGGTTGAGGTCTTCCGGCGGACCGTCGAAGACGATCTTGCCGGCGGCCATGCCGATGATGCGGCTGCAATAGGTGCGGGCGGTGTCGAGCGTGTGCAGATTGGTGACGACGGTGATGCCTTCGCGCAGATTGATGTCCTGCAGCGAGTCCATCACCACCTTGGCGTTGAGCGGGTCGAGCGAGGCGATCGGCTCGTCGGCGAGCAGCACCTTGGGCTGCTGCATCAAAGCGCGGGCAATGGCGACACGTTGCTGCTGGCCGCCGGACAAAGTGCCGGCCGGCTGCAGGGCTGTGCGGGCGATGTCGAGGCGCTCAAGCGCGGCAATCGCCTCGGCGCATTCGGCGCGGGTAAACATGCCGAGCAGGTTGGAGAAGGTCGAGCGATGATTGAGGCGGCCGAGCAGCACGTTGGTCAGCACGTCGAGGCGCGGCACCAGATTGAACTGCTGGAAGATCATGGCGCAGTCGCGCTGCCATCGGCGCAGCGGCGAACCGCTGAGCCGGGAAACCTCGGCACCGTCAAAAAAAATCGACCCCTGGCTAGGGTCGATGAGACGGTTGATCATGCGAAGAAGGGTGGACTTGCCGGCGCCGGAACGGCCGATGATGCCGACCATCTGGCCCTGCGGGATCGACAGGTCGATGGCGCTGACGGCGGTGTTCTTGCCAAATCGGCGCGAGACGCCGCGGATTTCGAGGGTGGCTGAAGACATGGGCAGGTTCCAGTCCGGACCTTATTGATCGTCAGGCTTTCGCCTAACGCAGCCACATGAACCTGCCGTGTCGCCAGCATGTCAGTTTTGTTACGCTCCACAGATGTGAGTTAGGAGTGCCCCAGGATCAGCAGCTCTTCGAAATGGTTCATGTCGTTGAAGCTGCAGAAGGCAGGCGGCTTGATTTCAATCACCGGGGCCAGCCGCTCGAACAGCGCCAGACTGTCATCGAAGAAACGAAGCGGGCCGGTGTTATGACGATGATGTGATGGGCTATCCGCCGTATTTTTCCAAGAAGGCTTCCGCTTCAAGCTCGCGAAAATCGTCGAGCGCGGCGCGCAGCCTTGTGTGGTCCCAGTCCCACCAAGCAAGCGCCTGGTAGCGTTCGGCGGTGCGACGGTCGAAACGTTCGCGGATAGGCTTGGCCGGCACGCCGCCGACGATGGTGTAGGGCGCGACATCCTTCGACACGACCGCACCGGCGCCGACCGCGGCGCCATCGCCAACAGTCACGCCGGGCAGGATGGTCGAGCCGTGGCCGAGCCAGGTGTCGTGGCCGATGGTGACGCGCTTGGCGCGGCGTTGGGCAAAGAATTCTGTTTCGTGCTCGGCGTCGTCCCAATAGTCCGAAGCACGATAGGTGAAGTGGTGCAAAGTCGGCCGCCAGGTCGGGTGGTTGGTGGCGTTGATGCGCACGGCGGCTGCGATGTTGGAGAACTTGCCGATGGTCGCGCACCAGACGGCGCAGTCCTGCATCATGTAGGAATAGTCGCCGAGGATGCTTTCTGACACGCGGCTGCGGTCGGCGATCTCGGTCCAGCGTCCCAGTGTCGAATTCTCGACCTGCGCCGTTTCATGGACGCGCGGAGCTTCCGACAATTTCTTGCTCATGCGGCGATTTTTCCGGCAGCGAAAGAGGTCACGTCGATGATGCGGTCGGCGACGGCGTCGCGCACATCCTGATCGTGGAAGATGCCGAGCAAAGCGACGCCCGCCGCCTTCTTCTCGGCGATAAGGGCAACCACGACATCGCGGTTCTTGGCATCGAGCGAAGCGGTCGGTTCGTCGAGCAGCAGCACCGGGTGCTCGGTGATGAAGCCGCGCGCGATGTTGACGCGCTGCTGTTCACCGCCCGAGAAGGTCGCCGGCGGCAAGGCCCAGAGTTTTTCCGGCAGGTTGAGCTGCGCAAGCAAAGCACGGGCTTTTTCCCGCGCGCTCTCGCGCTCCTCGCCGCGTTCGACCAATGGCTCGGCGACGACATCCAGCGCGGAAACGCGCGGCACGGTGCGCAGGAACTGGCTGACATAGCCGATCGTCTGGCGGCGCACGGCAAGCACCGTGCGCGGGCTGGCATTGGCGAGATCGATCAGGCCGCCCTCATGCTGGACGATGATCTGGCCTTCATCGACGGCATAGTTGCCGTAGAGCATTTTCAGGATGGAGCTCTTGCCGGCGCCGGAGGGGCCGCCAAGCACGGCGCATTCGCCGGCCCGGATCGAGAACGAAACGCCGGCCACGACCGGCAGCTTGATGCCGTCGCGCAGATGCATGGTGAAGCTTTTGGCGACGTCGGAAACAACGAGGGGCGTCGGCATCAGAAGGTCCTCCAATCGTTACTCGTTTGCGGGCCGGCACCCCCCTCTGCCTTGCCAGGCATCTCCCCCTCAAGGGGGGAGATTGGCAGCTTTTTCGTTGCGCCTGTTCTGCGACGTCGGAGAGTGGCGAAGTCGGGGAGAACAGCCAATCTCCCCCCTTGAGGGGGAGATGGCCGGCAGGCCAGAGGGGGGTGACTTGGCGCCATCATCACACCTGCAAAATCGATGAAACAAGCAATTGCGTATAAGGCGCGCGCGGGTCGTCGAGGACGCGGTCGGTGAGACCGCTCTCGACGACGCGGCCGTCCTTCATCACCATCATGCGCTGCGACAAGAGACGGGCCACCGCAAGGTCATGGGTAACGACGATCGCCGCAAGGCCGAGATCGGTGACCAGGCCGCGCAACAGGTCGAGCAGGCGCGCCTGCACCGAGACATCGAGGCCTCCCGTCGGCTCGTCCATGAACACCAGACGCGGGCCGGTGACGAGGTTGCGGGCGATCTGGAGGCGCTGGCGCATGCCGCCGGAAAAGGCGCGCGGCTCGTCGTCGATGCGGTCCTCGTCGATCTCGACGCGCGACAGCCAGTCGACGGCGGTGGCGCGGATCTTGCCGTAGTGGCGGTCGCCGACCGCCATCAGCCGCTCACCGACATTGGCGCCGGCCGACACCGTCATGCGCAGGCCGTCGGCGGGGTTCTGGTGGACGAAGCCCCAGTCGGTGCGCATCAGGAAGCGGCGCTCGGCCTCGCTCATGCGGTAGAGTTCACGGAACTGGCCGTCGCGCATGCGGTAGCTGGCGGTGCCGGAAGAGGGCAACAGCCGCGTCGACAGGCAGTTGAGCAGCGTCGTCTTTCCGGAGCCGGATTCGCCGACGACGGCCAGGACTTCGCCTGGCCACAGGTCGAAGGTGACGTTCTCGCAGCCGATGCGCGAGCCGTAGAATTTGGACAATCCCGAGACGCGCAGCAGTGGTTCGTCGGTCATTGCGCCGGCTCCATTTTTCCTGGGGCAAGATGGCTTTCGGGGGCAAGATGGCCGCGATGGCCGTCGGCGCGCCGCTTCTCGCAATGGTCGGTGTCGGAGCAGACGAACATGTGGCCGCCATGGTCGTCGAGGATGACTTCATCGAGGTAGACATTCTCGGCCGCGCACAGCGCGCAGGGCTGGTCGAAGGTCTGCACCTCGAACGGATGGTCCTCGAAGTCGAGGCTGACGACATCGGTGAAAGGCGGCACGGCGTAGATTCGCTTTTCGCGGCCGGCGCCGAACAGCTGCAAGGCCGGCGAGCGGTGCATCTTGGGATTGTCGAATTTCGGCGTCGGCGAGGGGTCCATGACATAGCGGCCCTCGACCTTCACCGGATAGGCATAGGTGGTGGCGATGCGGCCGTGTTTGGCGATGTCCTCATAGAGCTTCACATGCATCAGGCCGTATTCCTCCAGCGCATGCATTTTGCGGGTCTCGGTTTCGCGCGGTTCGAGGAAGCGCAGCGGCTCGGGGATCGGCACCTGATAGACCAGAACCTGGCCGGCGCTGAGCGGATGTTCGGGGATGCGGTGGCGGGTCTGGATGATCGTGGCCGTTGCCGTGTCGGTGGTGACGGCGACATTGGCGACCTTCCTGAAGAAGGCGCGGATCGAGACGGCATTGGTCGTGTCGTCGGCGCCCTGGTCGATGACCTTCAGCACATCGTCGGGCCCGATGATCGACGCCGTGACCTGCACGCCGCCAGTGCCCCAGCCATAGGGCATCGGCATTTCACGCGACGCGAAGGGAACCTGGTAGCCGGGGATGGCGATGCCCTTGAGGATCGCCCGGCGGATCATCCTTTTGGTCTGTTCGTCGAGATAGGCGAAGTTGTAGGTGGCGATGTCGGTCATGGCGATCACATCCGCATTGTGCTATCGAATTGGCGTCCAGGACGCGGAAACAGGGGCGAAATCGGATGACCCAAGCCGCATGGCTGCATATCGGAATTTTGCTGCTGGCGTTCGTCGGCGTGGTTGCCTTTATCCTTCGAAAAATGGTCTGGCCCGCAGCCAGGGAAGGCGCGCATGGCGAGAGCATTGGCATCGGCGGCGGTGGCTACAGTGGAGGACATGGCGGCCATTCGCACGACAGCGGTGGCGGTGATGGCGGGTCGGGCGACTAGCCTCATTCCGCGGCCTCCTTCTTGTCTTCCAGCATGTCGGCATTTTCGCGCGCGTCGTGTTCGGCGCGCATGCGGCGCACGAGGTCGAGTTCGGCCTGGAAGTCGACATAGTGCGGCAGCTTCAGATGCTCGACAAAGCCGGTCGCCTGGACATTGTCCGAGTGCGAGATGACAAACTCCTCGTCCTGCGCGGCGGCGACGACATCCTCGCCGAGCTCCTTTGCGCGCAGTGCGCGGTCGCACAGCGCCATGGCCATCGCCTTGCGCTCGCTCTGGCCGAAGACCAGGCCGTAGCCGCGGGTGAATTGCGGCGGCGCCTTGGCCGAACCCTTGAACTGGTTGACCATCTGGCACTCGGTGACGCGAACCTTGCCCAGCGGCGCGGCGAAGGGCAGTTCCGGCACGTCGAGCTCCAGCTCGACCTCGCCGATGCGCACCTCACCGACGAACGGATGGTTGCGGGCATAACCGCGCTGGGTGGAATAGCCGAGCGCCAGAAGAAACCCTTCATCGCCGCGTGACAGCGCCTGCAGGCGGATGTCACGCGCCATCGGGAATTCCAGCGGCTCGCGGGTGATATCGCCGGGGACATGGTCCTGCGGCATGTCGCCGTCCGGCTCGATCAGGCCTTCGCGAGCAAGGATGGCCGAGACGCGCGGCATCGCCTCAGCCTCGCCGGCGCGCTGCAACGGTTCCGCGACATCGGCACCGGCGGCAAGCTCCGGGTCGAGCAGCCGGTGGGTGTAATCGAAGGTCGGCCCAAGCAATTGGCCGCCGGGCAAATCCTTGTAGGTCGCCGACACGCGCCGCTCGACCAGCATGGCGCCGGTGTCGATGGCGTTGGTGTAGCCGAAGCGCGGCAGTGTGGTGCGGTAGGCGCGCACCAGGAAGATCGCCTCGATCATGTCGCCGCGCGCCTGGACGATGGCGAGCGCTGCCAGTTCGCGGTCATAGAGCGAGCCTTCGCTCATCACCCGGTCGACGCCGAGCGCCAGCTGCTCGACAATCTGGTCGAGACGCAGCGCCGGCACCGAACGGTCGCCGCGCCGGCGGTCGGCGAGCAGGCTGTGGGCATTGGCGATGGCGGCTTCGCCGCCTTTTACCGCGACATACATTTTATGCCTCCATCGTCTTGATGCGCGTCGTGCGCGGCAGGCAGGCGATGCCGTCGGGCGCCGCCAGGATGATGTCGACGCCGCGCGGAAAGCGCTGGCTGTTCTGCTTCCACTGTTCGACGAAATGGCGCGGCATCTGCGCCGGCGCGATGGTCGCGCTGGTTTCTATGCCTGGGCCTTCGAGCAGCAGCGGACTGCCCGAAGTGAGGTCGCCGACCAGCAGGATCAGCGTCGTCGAGCGGTCGGGATAGTCTTGTGTGCCTTGAGAAAAACCGTCGAGTGCCGCCATTTCCGCCGGATTGGCGATGAGCGCGAAATGCGCGTCGGCCGGCGTGTTGGCGAGCGGCGCGCCGGCGTGGAAGCCGAGCCAGGCTTTCACTGCTGATGACGCCTGCAGAGCAGGGTCGAGCCAGAGCGGGGTGTCGTGGTCGCACAGCGAAAGCGCGATGGCGCCGGCGGTTGCCGACAGCGGCGCCGGGGGGCGGGCGAAGGCCGGCAGCGGCTGCACGCTGCCCGGTCGCGCCATGGCATCCATGACGGCGCGAAAGACGGTCTGGGCGTTGAACACCGGATCGGCGAAACCGCCATCGATTGCTTGTGTTGCGATGTCCATCAGTCTTCTCCGCGCACCATGGTGAAGAAATCCACTTTCGTTGCCGCCGTCTCGGCGCGGCGCTTTTTTTGCGCGTCGCTCTGCGCTGCCCGCAGCGGCGCGACCAGCGCGGTCTCGACCGTCTGGCGCTGCGTTGGGTCCTGCCAGAGCGCGTCGGCAATCGCCGCGAGCTTCGCCTTCTGCCTGTCGCGGCCGAGTGTGTAGGAATGGCCGACCTGCCCGGAGGCAAGCCGAACGGTGGCGCGGGTGACTGTGGCTTCACCGACATTGAAGGGCGCCCCGCCGCCGCCGATGCGGCCACGCACGGTGACCAGTCCGGTTTCCGGGCCACGCAGAAGTTCTGCTTCGGAGGCCAGGCCGGCTTCATTCCACAGCCGGACGATGTCGTCACCGCTGGCCTGTGCCAGCGTCGCCATGACGGCTTTGCGCTCGGCCTGGTCGCGGGCTTCCTGTCCTCGCATCGGGCAACTCCCTATATGTGTAAAATTTGTCTAGTGATATAGACAACTATACAAATTATACCTATTATCTAACCCGTGTCCATGACGGGTGGATGACAGGGGCGGGATGGGAACCAAAATGGTCGGTCAAAAGAGCGCGAGCAGCATCGAACGCCGCAGCGGCGTCTCGGTGTGGCGGCAGATCGCCGACCAGATCCTGCACTCGATCGCGGCCGGCGACTTCGCCGAAAATGCCGCGCTGCCGCCGGAGGTGGCGCTTGCCGAACGCTACGGCGTCAACCGTCACACAGTGCGCAGCGCCATATCGGCCCTGGTACAGGACGGTGTTCTCAGGGCCGAGCAGGGACGCGGCACCTTCGTCTTGTCGCGCAAGCGGCTGTCCTATCCGATCGGCGCCCGCACGCGGTTTTCGACCGGACTGCAAGGACAGACATCGGAACGGCACATCGTGCTGCTCACTTCCGCTATCGAGCCGGCCAGCCAGCGCATCGCCGAGGGGCTTGGTATTGCCAGGGGAACCGACGTGATCCGGCTGGAGACGCGCGGCGAGGCCGATGGCCGGCCGGTGTCGCGGGCCGCCGCATGGTATGAGGCCAAGCGCTTCACCGGCATCGATGCCGCGATGGCCGAGACCGGTTCGGTCACCGCCTCGCTCAAGCGCTTCGGCATCGACGACTATCTCCGCCAATCGACAGTGCTGTCGGCGCGCCACGCCGATGCCGCCGACCTCGCCGATCTCGATCTGCAGCCGGGCGCCATCGTGCTGGTTGCGATCGCCGTCAATGTCACGCCCGACGGCCGGCCGATCCAGTTCGCCGAAACGCGGTTTCCGGCGGAGCGGGTGGAGCTGAAACTGTCGGCACTGTAGGGAGCGTCGCGCTATTTTTCAGCGGCTCGGCGAAGCCGAGACGGAGTGGGGGTCGCCCTGCGCGGCCGTTGTCAATTCGAGCCGGGGTTTACGACCCCACCTCGATCACCGCCTTGATCAACCCCGATTTTTCATGTGCCCATCTTGCGAGGTCGCGCGGCGTATCAGCCAGCGTGGTGCGGTGGGTGACCAGTTTTGCCAGCGGCACGGCGCCGTTGCGGATCGAGGCGGCGACGTGGTCGAAATCGGCCTTCAGCGCATTGCGGCTGCCGACCAGCGTCATTTCGCGTTTGTGGAATTCCGGGTCGGAAAAGACGATGTCGTCCTTGACGACGCTGACCAGAACCAGCGTGCCGCCATGCGCGACATGGGCGAAGGCAGACTGCACCGAGGCGGTGTTGCCGGTTGCGTCGAAGACCAGGTCGAAGCCTTCGCCGCCGGTTGCTTCGCGCACCAGTTCAGCCACCGCTTTCTGCGAGCCGTCGAGCGTGGCGAAGCCGAGTTCGCCTTTGGCGAAATCCAGCCTCTCAGTGCTCATGTCGAGCAGGCTGACATCGAGCCCGGCGATACGGGCAAACAGCGCTGTGCCAAGCCCGATCGGCCCGGCGCCGATGACCAGCGTGCGGGCGCCTGGTTCAGCGCGGGCGCGGCGCACGGCATGCGCGCCGATGGCGAGGAATTCCACCGCCGCGGCATCGGCCAATGAGAGACCGTTTGCCGGATAGAGATTTTGAGCCGGCACAAGAATCTGCTCCGCCATGGCGCCGTCGCGATGGACGCCGAGCACCTCGATCCGCACGCAGCAATTGGGCTTGCCCTGCCGGCAGGCGATGCATTTGCCGCAAGCGAGATAGGGGTTGATGATGACGGCTTCGCCAATGGCAAGGCCGACGCCTTCGCCGGTCTCGACGACGGTTCCCGACACTTCGTGGCCCATGATGCGGGGATAGGCCAGGAACGGGTGCTTGCCTTCGAAGATGTGATAGTCGGTGCCGCATATGCCGACATGGCTGACGGCGACCAGCGCCCAGCCGGCAGGGGGAGCGCCGGGCTCGGCGCGGTCTTCCAGGACAAGGTCGCCGGGCGAGCGACAGACGACGGCTTTCATGCAGCAGTTCCAGTTTTCAAAAAAGGCGCCGGTCCGTTGAGTGGACCGGCGCAGAAGGTCAGGGAGGATTTATTTGCCGCGGCGGCGCAGGCCGTCGAAGTAGACGATGACGATGATCAGCACGCCGGTGATGATGCGCTGCCAGAAGGCATTGACGTTCAGCAGGTTCGCGCCGTTGTTGATGGTGGCGAGGATGAAGGCGCCGAGCAGCGGGCCGTGCACCGAGCCGACGGCGCCGAACAGCGAGGTGCCGCCGATGACCGAAGAGGCGATCGCCTGCAGCTCCCAGCCCTCGGCCTGGGTCGGGTTGCCGATGCCGATGCGCGACGCCAGCAGCACGCCGACGAAGGCCGCGCACAGGCCGGACAGCGTGTAGGCCATATAGATGGTGCGCTGGACATTGACGCCGGAGAGACGCGAGGCCTCGGAGTTGGAGCCAACCGAAAAGAGGTAGCGGCCCCAGCGGCTGTGATGCAGGAAGACGTAGGCCGGGATGCCGACCAGGATCACCATCCAGAACAAATTGGGGACGCCGATGAAGGAGTTGCGCGAGAACTCCTGGAAGGCGTCATTGTTGATCGAGATCGAGTTGCCGTTGGTCATCAACAGGCCGATGCCGCGCAATGAGGTCAGCGTCGCCAGCGTGATGATGAAGGGCGGCAGGCCCATTTTGACGATGCCGAAACCGTGGAACATGCCGATGGCGACGCCGACAAGCAGCGTCAGCAGGATGGCGAGGAAGACGGGCACGCCGGCATTGATCAGCATGGCCGCGATGACGGTGGCGAAGCCGACCACAGCGCCGACCGACAGATCGATACCGCCGGTGATGATGACGAAGGTCTGGCCGACCGCCAGGATGGCGATCATCGAGCCCTGACGCAGAAGGTTCGAGATGTTGTTGGCCGAGGCAAAGCTCTGTGTCGATAGCGACAGGATGATCCACAGCAGAACCAGCAGCGCCAGCAGCGTCAGCCCGAACAGGGCGTTGTAATTGCGTTTCGGTTTTTCGACAGGGGCTGCTTCGGTGCTCATGTCTGTCCTCCCAGCTTTTCTTGTTTCTCGGCGAGCGCCTGTGTGAGAATTTCCTCGTGATCGGCGGTGCGGAAGCCGTGCGTGGCGACCAGTTTGCCGCGCCGGAAAACGTGCAGCGTGTCGGACAACTCGTAGACCTCGGGCAGATAGGACGAGATCAGGATGATGCCGGCGCCTTTCGACAGCAGCGCGCCAAACAGGCGGTAGATCTCGGCCTTGGTGCCGACATCGACGCCGACCGTCGGCTCGTCGAAGATGAACAGCTTGGCGCCGTGCGCCAACCATTTGCCGATGACGATCTTCTGCTGGTTGCCGCCGGACAGGCTGGACGCCAACGCGCCGCGCGTCGGCGTCTTGATCCTGAGGTCGGCGATCTGGCGATCGGCCTCGGCCTTCTCCTTGGCGCCGGAGATCAGCATGTTCTTGGAGATGCGCTTGTAGATCGGCAGATTGAGGTTGAGGCCGACCGGCAGGTTCAGGCACAGGCCCTGGTCGCGGCGGCTTTCCGGTGCCAGCGCCATGCCAAGCTTAATGGCGTCATGCTCGGAGTTGATCAGCACCGGCTTGCCTTGCCACAGGATCTGGCCGGCCGACTTCTTGTGGCGGCCATAGAGCGTGGTGACGAACTCGCTGCGGCCGGCGCCGATCAGGCCGTAGAGGCCGACGATCTCACCGGCACGCACCGTCATCGAAACGTTTTCGAAGCCCTTGCCCGACAGGTTCCGGGTTTCGACGATCGCGGCGCCCGGCGTGAAATGCTCCTTGTGATAGACCTGCTCGATCGAGCGGTTGATCATCAGCTTGACCAGTTCGGCGTCGTTGGTCTCGGCAATGTTGCGGGTGCCGACCAGCGTGCCGTCGCGCAGCACCGAGACGCGGTCGGCGAGTTCGAAGACTTCTTCCATGCGGTGGCTGATGTAGATGATGGTAACGCCTTCGCCCTTCAGCCTGCGGATCAGCGTAAACAGCTGGTCGGCTTCCTTGCGGGTGAGGTAGGCCGTCGGCTCGTCGAAGATCAGGAACTTTGTGCCGCGCACGGTGGCCCGCGCTGCGGCGATCAATTGCTGCTGGCCGATGGTCAGGTCGCCGAGCGTGACATGCGCCGGCAGGTCGAAGCCAAGACCGTCGATGATCTTCTGTGCTTCCCGGACCATGGCGCGCTGCTGCAGGATGCCGAAGCGTGAATTCTCCTCGCCGAGGAACATGTTGGCGGCGACGGTGAGATGGCGGCAGAGTACGACTTCCTGGTGGACGGCATTGATGCCGAGCGCCATCGCCTCGTGCGGGGTGGCAAGGGCTGCCGGTTTGCCTTCCCAGATGACGTCGCCGGAGGTGCGCGGCATGACGCCGGTCAGAAGCTTGATGAGGGTGGATTTGCCGGCGCCGTTCTCGCCGACGATGGCGTGGATCTCGCCTGCCTTGAAAGCGAGATGGACCGGCTTCAGCGCATGCGTGCCGGGATAGCGCTTCTCCAGCCCCTGCAGTTCGAGGATCGTCCTGCCTGGCTGCAACTTGGGGGCGGGGTGCAGGTCTTGCGCCGTCGACGTCATGACAATCCTCCCAGATTGGTCTTACGAATGGGCACACTGCGATGCGGCGGTGCCGCGTCGTAAGGAAATGGCCGGTGAAGGATGTTTCCGGGGCAACGAGGCCCCGGAAACGATGGCGTCTGTAGAGCTGCTTAGTCGAGCTTGGGGTTGAGCAGCGCGTCGATCTTCGGCTCTTTCATGTTGGCCTTGGTGACCAGATTGGCGCCAGTGTCGACATTGGCTTCGACCTTCTCGCCCTTGGAGGCGGCGAGTGCGGTCTTGATGCCGTCATAGCCCATCCGGTACGGGTCCTGGACGACGAGGCCGGAGATGACACCGTCATTGAGGAACTTGACCAGCTTCTCGTCGCTGTCGAAGCCGATCAGCCCGACCTTGCCGGCAAGGTTGTTCTCGGCGATCGCCTGGCCAACGCCCTGCGCCATGATCAGGTTGGAGGCGAAGATGCCTTTCAGGTCCGGATTGGCGGTGATCAGGTCGGTGGCGATGTTGAGGCCGGTGGTGGCCTGGCCGTCGGCATATTTGTCGGCGATCAGTTCAAGGCCGGGATACTTGGCCTTGAGCTGTTCCTTGAAGCCTTCCGCGCGCTGTTCGAGCGAGCCGGCGCCGGGCAGCGCGGTGATCAGCGCAACCTTGCCCTCGACCTTGCCGCCATTGGCTTCGCCGATGGCTGCGGCAAGACCGTCAGCAGCGACGCGGCCGCCCTGGACGTTGTCGGTGGTCAGGAACGAGGTGAAGGCCTTGGAGTCGGCGCCGGAGTCGATGCCGATGATCTTGACCTTGCTGGCAGCCTCGTCGATCGGCTTGCCGAGCGCCTTGAATTCGGTCGGCGAGATGACGACGGCGGCCGGGTTGCCGGCGACGGCGTTTTCGAGGATCGAGATCTGGCCGTTGACGTCGGTTTCGGCCTGGGCGCCGAGTTCCGGCACGTTGACGCCGAGATCCTTGCCGGCCTTGCGGGCGCCGGCCAGAACGATCTGCCAGTAGAAAGACGTGGTGTCCTTGACGATGATCGGAATGGTCACGTCCGCCGCCGAAGCCGGCGCCGTGTGCAGCGCGCCGGCAAGCATCGAGGCGGCGGCAAGCGCCACAAGCGAGCGGCGGTTGAGAATGGTGGTCACGAATTTCATTAGGAATCCTCCCTAGATCGCCCGGTGAAGGTTACGGAAGCTCCATTCGGATAGGCGCGGCCCAAACAGAACTTTATCAATAAAAAACAGTTGCCGCTTTTTGATAGTGCATCGATCCGGCCGACGCAAGCGGTGTTTCATATCGGCCTGCCCATGGCTCGGCGGATAAGCTCCCTTGCCGATCCTCAATGCCATGTCCAGACGCTTCCGATCCTCCCTTGATCGTCATGGAATATTAATTCCATCGTCTAGTCAATATGGAATGTTCATTCTTTCTTGAAGTGCCTGTGATCGTGATGTTGTGATCGTGATGTTCCGTCAGCCGAGTTCCTGAACAACGGTGTAGGGAGCATAGCGGGCAAACTCCGCTTGCGGCACCTTGATGTCGAGCAATTCCAAGTTACGCGTCAGATTGGCGGGCTTGGCCGTTCCGGTCAGCACGGACGCCACGACCGGCTCATGCAGCGGAAACTGCAACGCTGCAGCCGCCAGCGGATAGCCACCTTCGCCGGCGATTTTTTCCATCGCGCCGACACGTTCGAGAATATCCTGCGTCGCCGGCAAATAGTCGAAATGCGCGCCGTGCACCGGCCCGGTCGCCAGAATGCCGGAGTTGAAGACGCCACCGACGATGAGCGAGGTCTGCCTCTGCCGGCAGAGCGGCAACAGCTCAGCTTCGGCCGAGCGGTCGAGCAGCGAATAGCGGCTGGCGAGCAGGATGCAGTCGAGCGGCGCTTCGCGCAGCACGTCGAGGCAGATTTGCACCTCGTTGACGCCGAGCCCGTAGGCGGAAATCACGCCGGACGATTTCAGCTCCTCCAGCGCTTTCAGGCCACCATCCATCAGCTGGCGAAAATGCACTTTCGTCTTCTCGACGCCATGCGTGTAAGTGCCGATGTCGTGGACAAACAGGATGTCTATCCGGTTTAGTCCGAGCCGCGCATAGGAGAATTCGACCGAGCGCATGATGCCGTCATAGGAATAGTCGTAGTCAACGGCGAAAGGCAGTGGATCGACATAGGAATGATCGGGAACCTGGTCTTCCGGCACGGGGCGGAACAGCCGCCCGACCTTGGTCGACAGCACATAGGAATCGCGCGGCTTGTAGCGCAGGAAATCGCCGGTCCGACGCTCCGACAGGCCGAAGCCATAGAAGGGCGCGGTGTCGAAATAGCGCAGGCCGGCTTCCCAGGCGGTCTGCAGCGTCTCCATCGCCGCCTCGCGCGGACAGGCCCGGTAGAGCCCGCCGATCGCCGCCCCGCCGAAGCTAATCTCGGTGACCTCGAGCGCAGTCGTGCCGATACGGCGTTTGTCCATCCAAAGCCTCCCCTTGCCGGTTCTTTCGACCGGCTCTGTTCTTGACGGTTTTTAGAGTGTCGCGCCGAGATGCCACGGCACGAACTCATTGTCGCCGTAGCCGAACGCCTCGCTCTTGGTCTTGCGGCCCGACGCCGTCTCAACGATGAGCTCGAAGAGCTCGCGGCCCATGCCGGCGATGGTCTTTTCACCGGAGGCGATGACGCCGCAATTGACGTCCATGTCCTCTTCCATCTGGTGATACATGGTCGAGTTGGTGGCCACTTTGATCGACGGCGTTGGCCGGCAGCCGAAGCAGGAACCGCGGCCGGTGGTGAAGACGATGATGTTGGCGCCGCCCGCCACCTGGCCGGTGGCCGAGACCGGGTCGTAGCCGGGTGTGTCCATGAACACCAGGCCGCTGCCGGTGACCTTCTCGGCATAGCCGAAAACACCGTTGAGCGGCGTCTGGCCGCCCTTGGCGACGGCCCCCAGCGACTTCTCCAGAATGGTGGTCAGGCCGCCGCGCTTGTTGCCGGGCGAGGGATTGTTGTCGATCGAGGCGCCATGCTTGGCGACATGGTCTTCCCACCATTTGACGAAACCGTCGAGCTTCTTGGCGATCTCGGGCGTCGCGGCGCGATAGGCGAGCAGATGCTCTGCGCCATAAATCTCCGTCGTCTCCGACAGGATGCCGATGCCGCCGACGCCGGCCAGGATATCGACCGCCGCGCCAAGTGCGGGATTGGCGGTGATGCCCGACATGCCGTCGGAGCCGCCGCATTGCAGGCCGACGACGATCTCCGAGACCGGGATCGGCTCACGCTGATATTGGCCGACTTCCTCGGCGATTTCAGCCAGCACGCCCATCGCCTTTTCCACGGATTTGCGCGAGCCGCCGGCGTCCTGGATGTTGAAATGGCGCTTTCCCGCTGCCGCACCCTTCTGGCCGTAGAGGGTGAGCTGGTTGACTTCGCAGCCGAGGCCGACCATCAGCGCGCCGCCGAAATTCGGATGGCGAGTGTAGCCGGCCAGCGTGCGGTGCAGCACCATCATGCCGTCGCCGGTGCCGCTCATGCCGCAGCCCTGGCCGTGGACGATCGGCACGAAGCCGTCGATCCCCGGATATTTCGGCAACAGCACGCGGTTGGCCTCATCGGCGATGGCGTGGCAGACGGTGGCCGAGCAATTGACGCTGGCAATGATGCCGATGAAGTTGCGGGTGCCGGCGCGGCCGTCGGCGCGGCGATAACCCATGAAGGTGCGGGCGCGATCGGCTTCCGTCGCATGCTCAGCCTCGCTCGGCGGCACCACCGGCAGACGGCCGGACTCAAAAACCAGATTGTGCGAATGGACATGGTCGCCGGGCGCGATGTCCTGAGTCGCGCGGCCGATCGCCTGGGCGTATTTCACCACGGCTTCACCGGCTGCGATCGGCTTGATCGCCACCTTGTGGCCGGGCTCGATCAGCGCCGTGGCAAGCGCGCCGCCGGGCAGAGCGGTGCCGATCTCGATGCGGCCGTTGGCGACCGCGACATTGTCGGCGGGGGACAGAAGAATGCTGTTGGAGGCGTTCACGGGCAGTGTCCTGGGTCTGTTTCCTGGGGGTGCGCGGATTGACACGCGTCTGTTTACATATAATGTCTTTTATCGTGAAAAAACATTTGTGCGTCAATTGTTTTTTCCGGAGGAGGCCATGCGTCCGATGGACGCTTGGGTTGCAGGGAGCAGCGTCTGATACGCAAAGCGTTTTGCTTTGCCGGGTCTTGCGCTAGGACATAAGTGATATTGCGCTTCAAGCCAGCCACAGCAAGCGCGGGCGCGCAACGGGGCAGGGATGTCGAAGAGCAACAACGTCTACAAGGACGCTTACAACAGAGGTCTGCGGCTGCTCGATGAAACCCAGAGCCTGCCGTCGGAACCGGAACTTGGCACTCTGCTCGGCGTCAGCCGCACCACGGTGCGAACCATTCTGGCGCGCATGGAAGAGACCGGGCTGATCGCCTGGAACAAGCGCAACAAGACGGTGCTCAGGGCGCCGAAGCCGGATGATTTCTTCCCCGAGGAAGAGACAGACACGCTGGCCCAGATCATCGAGCGCTCGTTCATGCGCCGGCTGCTTGCCGGCGGCGCCGAGGCAGGCATGCAGATCAACGAGCTCGAGCTGGCGCGCGAGATCGGCGTCGGCACCACCAGCGTGCGTGAATTCCTGATCCGATTCTCGCGCTTCGGCCTGATCGAGAAGCGGCGCAACAGCCACTGGGTGCTGAAAGGTTTTACGCGCGCCTTTGCACTCGAACTCACCGAAATCCGCGAGATGTTCGAACTGCGCTCGGCGGCGGCCTTTGCGGCCTTGCCTGGGGATAGTCCGGTCTGGGCCGATCTCGACCGGCTGGAAGCCGAGCATCACCTGCTGAAAACCGAGATCGCCACCCGTTTCAACGAATTCTCCGAGCTCGACGAACGCTTCCACCGGCTGATCCACAGGGCGTCGCACAACCGCTTCATCGTCGATTTCTACGACGTCATCGCCATGATCTTCCATTACCACTACCAGTGGAACAAGGCGCAGGAGCGCGAGCGTAACGAAGTCGCGGTGGGCGAGCATCTCGCTTACATCGCAGCGCTCAAATCGCGCGATCTCGGCAAGGTCGACGCCGCCTGCCGCAAGCATCTGAAGTCGGCGCGCCACACGCTGTTGACCTCGATCCCGGAAATCGGCGGCCGTATCGTTTCCTGAGCACATGACGTCGGAAGGGACGTCATTTGGGCGACATGCATTAAACGCGCCGCGTTGCCGCAGCGATGATTTGGCGATTTTCCGGCCGATAGCCACGTGCTAGGTATCTGCCGTTGCTGCGTGAAGAGGCAGGTCTTTGAACATCCGGCGCAAGAGATGGAGCATGCCGGCCGCGCTTGTCGCGGCCTGTGTGTTGCTGCTTCAGTCGACGTTCGGCGTCTTTGCCCTCGGCGCTGCACCGGAAGCCGCGCAACGCGACGCATTCGGCAACGTCATCTGCTCGCCCCTTGGCGCCACACAGCTTCCCGGCGGCGATCGGCATCCTGAGCATCTGCCGGCATGCTGCACGCTTGGCTGCAACATGGTGTCGGCTGCCTATGCGCCGCCATCCGATATCGGCATGGCTTTGGTCATCCTCTCCTTCGAGACTGTCGCCTTTGTGCTTCCGTCTGCCAGGCATCCCGACGTCTCACGCGAACGCTCTCCGGCCAATCCGCGCGCGCCGCCGCTCGCGGCCTGAAGCAGACGCTCCGCGCACCGCGCAGGCTACAATCATCCAATGACCGACATCGTTCGCGACCGGGCAACGGCGCGACCTCATATTCATGGAGCCTACCCATGTCCCGTTTTCCTCGTGCCGCCGCATTGCGCCGCAGCACGCATGTCTTGCGCACACTCGAACGCCGTCTTGGCAGCGCCGTCTTCGCCTTCGCGCTGTTGTTCGTCGGCGCCCACTCCGTCCTTGCGCATGAGTTCAAGGCCGGCGACATCGAGATCGAACATCCCTGGTCGCGCGCAACGCCGGCCGGCGCCAAGGTCGCCGGCGGCTATTTCACCATCGTCAACAAGGGCAGCGTGCCGGACCGGCTGCTGTCGATTGCTTCCGACATCTCAGGCAAGACCGAGCTGCACGAGATGGGGGTGAAGGACGGCGTCATGACCATGCGTCCGGTCGAAGGCGGCCTGGAAGTCCCGGCCGGTGGCAAGGTTATCCTGGGTCCCGGCGCCTACCATGTGATGTTCATGGATCTGAAGCAGCCGCCGAAAGAGGGCCAGATGTTTGCCGCGACGCTGACCTTCGAGAAGGCCGGGACGGTGACCGTCGAGTTTGCCGTTCAAGCCATAGGCAGCGCACCGCCCCAGGAAGACAACGACTGACCAACCAATTTTGCCAACCGAGTTTTTCGAGAGGGACCATCATGAAGAACTATCTTTTGCCGGCTGCTGCATTCCTTGTCCTGGGGACAAGTGCGGCCTTCGCCCATGTCACGCTCGAAACCCAGGACGCGCCTGTGGGATCGACCTACAAGGCCGTGCTGCGCGTGCCACATGGCTGCGACGGCAAGGCAACCATCGCCTTGCGCGTGCAGATCCCGGAAGGGGTGATTGCGGTGAAGCCGATGCCGAAGCCGGGCTGGACGCTGCAGGTCAAGAAAGGCAAGTACGAGAAATCCTACGAGCTCTATGGCGAGGCGGTGACGTCGGGCGTCAAGGAAGTCGACTGGAGCGGCGGCAACCTGCCGGATGAATTCTATGACGAGTTCGTCTTCCGCGGCACGCTGGCCGCCGATCTGCCGGCAGGCCAGAAGATCTATTTCCCGGTGGTGCAGGAATGCGAAGGTGCCACCACGCGTTGGATAGAGATTCCGGCGGCCGGTCAGGATGAGGACGCGCTGGAAGATCCGGCGCCCGGCCTCAAGCTCTTGCCGAAGAAGTGATGCATAGGCGGCGCGCTGCCTTTAAGCGGCGCGCCGTCTTTTGGTGGGTGGCATGAGCGTGGCCTGTTTTCAGTTAGTCGAACGGACAGTCGGCAGATGTTTCGGCCTGCTGGCCATGGTCATGCTGCTTGCTGTCCTTGCCGCGCCGAATACGGCCTTCGCCCATGCGGCGCTGATCAAGGCCGAGCCGGCCGACGGCGCCGTGCTGGAGCAAGCGCCGACGCAGTTTTCGCTGACCTTCAGCGAGCCGGTGTCGCCGCTGGTGCTGACCCTGGTGCGGCCCGACGGCACGCCTGTCGCGCTGACCTCGTTTCGGCTCAGCGACCAGACGGTCGCGATCGACAACCCGCAAAAGCTCGGGCCCGGCACGCATGTCTTGAGCTGGCGGGTGATTTCCGAAGACGGCCATCCGGTTGGGGGCTCCGTGCTGTTTTCCGTCGGCGCGCCAAGCGAGGCGCCGGCGGTGGCGGACGCCGTGGATCTCGACCTGCGGTCGGCGATCTGGACCGGCAAGGTCTTGCTCTACATCGGCCTTTTCCTCGGCGTCGGCGGCGCCTTCGCGTTGACCTGGCTGACGCAAGGCGTGCGATGGGGCCAGCGCTTCGTCATTGCCGCCATGCTGTGCGGCCTCATCGCCGCACCGTTGTCGCTCGGCTTCCAGGGGCTGGACGCATTGGGGGCGCCATTCGCCCGGCTGGCGCAGCCATTGATCTGGCGAACCGGGCTCGCCACCAGCTTTGGCTGGACGGTGATGATCGGCCTGGTAGCGCTCGGGTTTGGCCTGTTGTCGCTGGTCGGGCCGCGCGCCGGCGCCAGGCCATTGGCGCTTGCCGGACTTGCCGGCTTGGGCGCGGCCCTTGCCGCCAGCGGCCACGCCAGTGCGGCCGAGCCGCAATGGCTGACGCGGCCGATGGTGTTCCTGCATGGCGTGGGCATCGCCTTCTGGGCCGGGGCGCTGTTGCCGCTCGGCCTGGCGCTGAACAGCCAATCGGCGGAGGCCGGCACTTTCCTGCGGCGGTTTTCGCGCGCGATCATGCCTGTGGTGGCGGTGCTTGCCGCTGCCGGCATCGTGCTGGCCATCATTCAGGTGCAGACGCCGTCGGCGCTGGTCAACACCGCCTATGGCCGGCTGCTGCTGATCAAGCTGGCGCTGCTGGTGTTTCTGTTCACGCTGGCGGCGGTCAATCGCTGGCGGCTCACCGCCTCGGCCGAGGCCGGAGCGACGGAAGTGCGGCGCCGGCTCACCCGCTCGATCTCGGTCGAAATGCTGATCGTGCTGGCCATCTTCGGCGTTGCCGCCGGCTGGCGCTTCACGCCACCGCCGCGGGCGTTGGCCATCGCTGCGGCGCAGCCGACATCGACCCATATCCACGCGCTGAAGGCAATGGCCGACATCGAGATCACGCCCGGCCACACCGGCCCGGTCGCGGCCTCCATCGTCATCATGACCGGCGATTTCGGCCCGCTCGACGCCAAGGAGGTGACGCTGGTGCTGTCCAAGCCCGATTCGGGCATCGAGCCGATCAAGCGCCCGGCGACCAAACCCGGCGACGGCACCTGGCGCGTCGACGATCTCGTCATCCCGATACCGGGCCGGTGGACGGCGCGGCTCGATATCCTGATTTCGGATTTCGAAGTGGTAAAGATCGAAGCGCCGATCGACATCAGGCCATAAAGACGGTTTTCGCGCCAGTTCGTCTCGACAATCGATGCAACACAATTCGGCGAGGCGGTTGACGCGGCGCGAAAGGCCCGTCAATCATCTCGCCGAAAAATGGGCACCCCCAAACACGCGGCCTCAACAAAATCCGAAAGCAGGGAAGAAACGATGGAAAAAGCCGAAATCGGCCTGATCGGCCTTGGCACGATGGGCTCCAACCTGGCGCTCAACATTGCCGAGCACGGGCACCGCATCGCCGTCTTCAACCGCACCAGGGCGCGCACCGATGCCTTTCTCGAAAGCGCCGGCGCGCTCAGGGACAGGGTGGTGCCTTGCTATAGCCTGGAAGAGCTGGCAGATGCGATCAAGCCGCCGCGCCCGGTCATCATCATGGTTCTCGCCGGCAAGCCGGTCGACGAACAGATCGAAGCCTTGCGCGGTGTGATGTCCGACAATGACATCGTCATCGATGCCGGTAACGCCAATTTCCGTGACACGATGCGGCGCTTTTCCGAACTGTCGGGCTCCGGCCTGACCTTCATCGGCATGGGTGTATCGGGCGGCGAGGAGGGTGCACGCCACGGCCCGTCGATCATGGTCGGCGGCACCGAAGAATCCTGGAAGCGCGTCGAAAGCGTGCTGACGGCAATCTCGGCCAAGTTCAAGGACGAGCCCTGCGCCGCCTGGCTGGGCACCGACGGCGCCGGCCACTTCGTCAAAACCATCCACAACGGCATCGAATATGCCGACATGCAGATGATCGCCGAGATATACGGCATCCTGCGCGACGGCCTCGGCATGGGGCCGAAGGAGATCGGCAAGGTCTTTGAAGATTGGAACAAGGGCCGGCTCGATTCGTATCTGATCGAGATCACCGCCAAGGTTCTGGCCGCCGACGATGCGAAGACCGGCAAGCCCGTGGTCGACATCATCCTCGACCGCGCCGGCCAGAAGGGCACCGGCAAATGGTCTGTCATCGAGGCGCAGCAGCTCGGCATTCCGGCGACGGCGATCGAGGCCGCGGTTGCGGCGCGCGTGCTGTCGTCGATCAAGGACGAGCGCCAGGCGGCAGAAAAGGCCTATGGCAATATCGGCGTGACCAAGATTTCCGGCGACAAGGCGGCACTTCTGAAAGACCTGGAACTGGCGCTGCTCGCCGGCAAGATCGCCGCCTATGCGCAAGGCTTCGCAGTGATGAGCGCCGCCTCGAAGGAATTCAACTGGAACCTGCCGATGCCGACCATCGCCAAGATCTGGCGCGCCGGCTGCATCATCCGTTCGCAGATGCTGGACACGATGGCGGAAGCCTTCGGTTCCGGCGGCGCGTCCACCAACCTTTTGATGGCGCCGGCCTTCATCACCATGATGCAGGAGGCGCATCCGTCACTCCGGCGCATCGTCGCCAAGGCATCGGAAGCCGGCTCGCCGGTGCCGGCGCTTGCATCCGCTCTTGCCTATTTCGACAGCTACCGCCAGGGCCGCGGCACCTCGAACCTGATCCAGGCGCAGCGCGATTTCTTCGGCGCACATGGCTTCGAGCGCATCGGCGAGCAGGGTGCTTTCCATGGGCCGTGGGGAAGTGGAGCGGCTGGCTAGAGTCAGAAGAGGCCGGCCGGCGCGACCTGACACAGGCCGGGCCAGTCAGCCTCGATAGGCGACGACGTCGCCCGGTTTGACCACGGTCTGCAAGGAACCGGGTGCTGCGCCGCCGATCCAGCCCAGCACCGCGCGGGCAAGCTCGGTGCCGGCCAGCCTGAAGTCTTCGTTGACGACGAGCAATTCCCGGCGGAACAGATGCAGCAGTTCCGACGACTGTTTTGACACCACATCGACGTCGCGGCCGAGTTTCAGGCCGGCATCCTCGATGCCGGCGACGACAGCCAGCGTCGCCGCGGCGGCACTGCTGACGAAACCGTCCGGCCTGACGTCGCGGCGCATCAATTGCGCGGTCCGCGTCCTGATTTGATCGATCGACTGGTCGATCGAAACGGTGTTGAACGGCACTTCGCTGGCGCTGGTCTCGCCCAGCGCATCGGCAAAGCCGTTGACCGTGTGGCCGTAATAGGTGAGCCCGACCGGTGGCGCTACCAGCGCCAGCCGGCGCCGGCCGATGCCGGCCAGATGGCGCACGGCCTCGGCGGCGAAGGCGTAGTTGTCGAAGTCATGATAGGGGTGGACCAGCCCCATATCGGTGCGGCCATGCGTGGCAAAGGGAATTCCGCGTTCCAGCATGTAGCGGGCGCGCGGGTCATTGGGCTGCGTGCGCGAGATGATGACGCCGTCGGCCGAGCCGGATTCGACCAGGTACTTCACCGGATCCAGTGGATCCTGCGAGCGCGAATAGGGCGTGACGATCAGATGATAGGGCGTGTCGGCAATGACCTCCGAGACGCCGTAGATGATATCGGAGACAAAGCTCATGATCTCGCGCTCGGTGTTGAGCACCAGGCTGATGACATTGGTCTTGCCGGTCCGCAGCCGAACGCCGGCGCGGTTCGGCCGGTAGCCGATCTGCCTGGCGACGAGCTGGACGCGTCGCCTGGTCTCGGCGCCGATCTCCGGCGCATCCTTCAAGGCGCGTGAGACCGTGGTGACGCCGAGCCCGGTCATGAAGGCAAGCGTCTTCAGCGTCGGCCGCTCATGCGCCGACGCCTCGTCGTCCCTGTCCTTCTGGTCCCTGTCCATTCGTCCCGCCCCGTCAGGCGCATAACAGCCGCCGGTTCCGCCGACAATCGCTTCCATGACGATGTGGCATGGCTGTTCACCCACAAGGCGTCAGTATACTGAAACGTTACAGATTGCCAACATCGCTGCCACGAGGGTCTCCCAAGCCGTGGTTCTGACAGGGTTTTTGCGGCCGGCAGCACCGCGCGGCAAATGACGGTCCTCAGTAGGGTTCTTGCGCCGCAGCATGGTTTTTGCGCCGCAGCAACCGATTTCGTGCCGCGCTTGCCCGCTTGAACGCAAGGAATTTGTTCGCGTGTCGAAAAAATATCGAACCGCTTTTGCCCGAGGGGTTGCGCGCACCGCACAATTGCCTTATCGAAAATCTGTAACGTTTCAGATTCTGGGAGGAACCGAAATGCGCTATAGATTTTTGACCGCTGCACTTGCCGCGACAGCCGCACTGCAATTTGCCGGCCCGGCAGCCGCGACCGACCTGGAAGTCACCCATTGGTGGACTTCGGGTGGCGAGGCGGCGGCGGTTGCGGAATTCGCCAAGGCCTTCGATGCGACCGGCAATCACTGGGTGGACGGCGCCATTGCCGGTTCCGGCGGCACGGCACGGCCGATCATGATCAGCCGCATCACCGGCGGCGACCCGATGGGCGCAACCCAGTTCAACCATGGCCGGCAGGCGGAAGAGCTGGTGCAGGCCGGCCTGATGCGCGACCTCACCGATGTCGCCACCAAGGGCAAGTGGGCGGAGGTCGTGCGGC
This sequence comes from Hyphomicrobiales bacterium, assembly GCA_900472295.1. GTDB lineage: Bacteria > Pseudomonadota > Alphaproteobacteria > Rhizobiales > Rhizobiaceae > Mesorhizobium. The sequence continues at coordinate 80,985 of UCIA01000021.1, forward strand.
CGAAGAGCCTGCTCGACTCGTGCACCATCGACGGCAAGATTTATTGCGTGCCCGTCAACATCCATTCCTGGCAGTGGCTGTGGCTATCGAACGAAGCCTTCGAGAAGGCCGGCGTGCCGCTGCCGAAGGATTGGAATGAATTCGTCGCGGCAGCGCCCGCGCTGGAAAAGGCCGGCATCATCCCGCTCGCCGTCGGCGGCCAGGCCTGGCAGTCCTCCGGCGCCTTCGACGTGTTGCTGGCGGCCGTGGGCGGCACCGATGCATTCCTCAAGGTCTACAAGGACAAGGATGCCACCTTCGCTGCCGGACCCGAGATCGCCAAGGTCTTCAAGGCTGCGGACGATGCCCGCAAGATGGCCAAGAACACCAATGTGCAGGACTGGAACCAGGCGACCAATCTCGTCATCACCGGCAAGGCCGGCGGCCAGATCATGGGCGACTGGGCGCAAGGCGAATTCCAGGTTGCCGGCAAGGTCGCGGGCAAGGATTACAGCTGCCTGCCGGGCCTTGGCCTGAACGAAGTCATCGCCACCGGCGGTGACGCTTTCTACTTCCCGCTGCTCAAGGATGCCGACAAATCCAAGGCGCAGGAAGTGCTGGCCGAAACGCTGCTCGACCCCAAGACGCAGGTCGCCTTCAACCTGAAGAAAGGCTCGCTGCCGGTGCGCGGCGACGTCGATCTCAATGCGGCCAATGACTGCATGAAGAAGGGCCTCGCCATCCTCGCCAAGGGCAGCGTCATGCCCTGGACGGACCAGCTGCTGTCGCAGGACACCCAGAAGCAGAAGGAAGATCTCTTCGCCGAGTTCTTCGCCAAGCCGGACCTGACCGTCGAAGAGGCGCAAAAGCGCTTCGCCGCCCTCGTCGCTTCGGCGGACTGAAATTGGAGGCAATCCACCTCGCTCCCGGCCTTGCTGCAAGCAGGGCCGGGACCGCACCGCCCTTACCCAGCTGGCTGACGAGATGAGCAAGAGCGAACGCCCCAATCCGCTGTTCCGCAACCTCAATGCGAAGATCGCCTCGATTCCGATGATCCTCACCGCGTCGGTGATTTTCGTCGGGGGCACCGTCTGGACCGTGTTTTACTCCTTCACCAATTCGAAGCTGTTGCCGCGGCTGAATTTCGTCGGGCTCGACCAGTACTACCGGCTCTGGGCAACGCCGCGATGGCTGATCTCGATCGAAAACCTGTTGATCTACGGCGCCATCTCGCTGGTGTTCTCACTGGTCATAGGCTTCCTGCTGGCCGCGCTGCTCGACCAGAAGATCCGTTTCGAAGACACGTTCCGCACCATCTTCCTCTATCCGTTCGCGCTCTCCTTCATCGTCACCGGCCTTGTGTGGCAGTGGTTGCTCAATCCGGATTTCGGCATCCAGCATGTGGTGCGGGACCTTGGCTGGACGAGCTTCACCTTCGACCCGCTCTATAACTCCAGCATCGTCATCTACGGCATATCGATCGCCGCACTTTGGCAAGGCACCGGGCTCATCATGTGCCTGATGCTGGCCGGCTTGCGCGGCATTGACGAGGACATCTGGAAAGCGGCGCGGGTGGACGGTATCCCGATGTGGAAGACCTATCTGTTCATCGTCATTCCGATGATGCGGCCGGTCTTCATCACCACGCTGGTCATCATCGCTTCCGGCATCGTCAAGGTCTACGACCTCGTCGTCGCCCAGACCAGCGGCGGGCCGGGCATCGCCTCCGAAGTGCCGGCAAAATACGTCTACGACTACATGTTCTTCGCCCAGAATCTCGGTCAGGGCTTTGCCGCCTCGACCATGATGCTGCTGTCCGTGGTGATTGTCATCGTGCCGTGGGCCTATCTCGAGTTCGGAGGCAAGAAGCGTGTCTGACCAGGCCGTCACCTTGCCCGCCTCGGCTGGCGCCGTTGCCAACAGGCTCGAAGCGTCCGGGCCGCGCGGGCCGAAGCCGCGGCACGTGTTCTCGCGCCGCAACATCTTCCTCTATGGAACGCTGTTCGTGGTGGCCGTCTATTATCTCCTGCCGCTCTATGTGATGGTCGTCACCTCGCTCAAAGGCATGCCGGAGATACGGCTCGGCAACATCTTCTCGCCGCCGCTCGAAATCACCTTCGAGCCATGGGTCAAGGCGTGGTCGACGGCCTGCACCGGCCTCAATTGCGACGGGCTTTCGCGCGGCTTCTGGAATTCGGTGCGCATCACCGTGCCGTCGGTGCTGCTGTCGATCGCCATTGCCTCGGTCAATGGTTACGCGCTGGCCAACTGGCGCTTCAAGGGCGCCGACACGTTCTTCGTCATCCTGATCGTCGGCGCCTTCATTCCCTATCAGATCATGATCTATCCGATCGTCATCATCCTGCGCGAGGTCGGCCTCTATGGCAGTCTCGCCGGCCTGGTGATCGTGCATTCGATCTTCGGCATGCCGATCCTGACGCTGCTGTTCCGCAATTATTTTTCCTCGATGCCGGAAGAGCTGTTTCGCGCCGCGCGCGTCGACGGCGCCGGCTTCTGGGGCATCTTCCTGCGTATCATGGCGCCGATGTCGCTGCCGATCTTCGTCGTCGCCATCATCCTGCAGGTGACCGGCATCTGGAACGACTTCCTGTTCGGCGTCGTCTACACCCGCCCCGACACCTATCCGATGACGGTGCAGCTCAACAACATCGTCAATTCGGTGCAAGGTGTGAAGGAGTACAACGTCAACATGGCAGCCACCATCCTGACCGGGCTCGTGCCGCTCATCGTCTACTTCATTTCCGGCAAGCTTTTCGTGCGCGGCATCGCCGCCGGCGCGGTGAAAGGGTGATAGCGATGACGGAAGCCAACGGCACCAGCGTTTCGATCCAGGACCTGTCGCTCAATTTCGGCGCGGTGTCGGTGCTGCAGACGCTCAATCTCGATGTCGCCGAGGGCGAGTTCATCGTGCTGCTCGGTCCCTCGGGCTGCGGCAAGTCGACCTTGCTCAACTGCATTGCCGGCCTGCTCGACATTTCCGAAGGCCGCATCTTCATCAAGGGCAAGAATGTCACCTGGGAAGAGCCCAAGGACCGTGGCATCGGCATGGTGTTCCAGTCCTACGCGCTCTACCCGCAAATGACGGTGGAGAAGAACTTGTCCTTCGGCCTGCGCGTTGCCGGCGTCGCCAGGGACGAGATCGCCAAGCGCATCGCGCGCGCGGCCGAGATCCTGCAGATCGAACCACTTCTGCAGCGCAAGCCCGCGGCCCTTTCGGGCGGCCAACGCCAGCGCGTGGCGATCGGGCGGGCGCTGGTGCGCGATGTCGACGTGTTCCTGTTCGACGAGCCGCTGTCCAATCTCGACGCCAAGCTGCGCGCCGAGCTGCGGGTCGAGATCAAGCTTCTGCATCGCAAGCTGCAGAACACCATGATCTACGTTACCCACGACCAGATCGAGGCGATGACGCTGGCCGACCGCATCGCGGTGATGCGCGGTGGCATCATCCAGCAGCTCGACGCGCCGCAGACGATCTACAACCGTCCGGTCAATCGCTTCGTCGCCGGCTTCCTCGGCTCGCCGGCGATGAATTTCCTCGACGGGCAGGTGGAAGCCGGTCCCGTGTTCAAGACGGACGGTGTTTCGGTGCCGCTCGACCGCTACGTCTTTGACGGCACGGAGCGTCCGACCGGCGCCTGCGTGCTTGGCATCCGGCCCGAACACATCGCCTTCGGCGACGCGGCCAAGTCGATGCCGTTTTCCGCAAGCGGTTCAGTTGAGATCGTCGAGCCGATGGGTTCCGACACGCTGGTGTGGACCAAGCTCGGCGGCCGCAACCTCTCCTTCCGCGTCGAGGCGGAAAGGACGCTGCGCCCCGGCGACCCGGTCCAGATCGGTTTCGATCCGGTGCGTGCCTCGCTGTTCGACGCCGCCACCGGCAACCGCCTGTAACTTTCGAGAATCATCCCAAATACATCCCCCAAGACCCAACACCCAAGAAACGGACAAAGACGATGAACTGGTCATTCCAACTTTACAGCGCCCGCAATTTCCTGCCTTGGGACGGCGTCCTCAAAATGCTGGGCAAGCTCGGCTACCAGGAAGTGGAAGGCTTCGGTGGCGTCTATGACGACCCCAAGGCGTTCCGTGCCGAGCTCGACAAGAACGGGCTTGCAATGCCGACCGGGCATTTCTCGATCGATGCGCTGGAGAATGATTTCGACGGCGTGCGCAGAATAGCCGACGCGCTCGGCATCACGCTGGTTATCTGCCCCTATCTGGTGGCCGAACAGCGGCCGGCCGATGCCGCCGGTTGGCGCGGCTTTGGCGAGCGTCTGGCCAAGGTCGGCGAAACGGCAAAAAAGGCCGGCTACGGCTTTGCCTGGCACAACCATGATTTCGAGTTCAAGACACTCGCCGACGGCTCGGTGCCGCAGGACCATATACTGTCGGCAGCGCCCGATATCGGCTGGGAGATGGACGTCGCCTGGGTGATCCGTGGCGGCGTCGATCCGCTGCCGTGGATCGAAAAGCACGGCAAGCGCATCAGCGCGGTCCATGTCAAGGACATGGCCAAACCGGGCGAAGGGCTCGACGAGGATGGCTGGGCCGATGTCGGCCATGGCACCATCGACTGGGCCGGCCTGATCAAGGCGCTGCGCGCCAAGACGCCGGCCAAATATTACGTCATGGAACAGGACAACCCAAACAATATCGAGCGCTTCGCCAGCCGTTCGCTCGCATCCGTCAAGGCTTACTAGGAAAACCATCATGGCAAAGAAACTGGGTATCGGCGTCATTGGCTGCGGCAACATCTCGAAGGCGTATTTCTCGCTGGCGCCGCTGTTTCGCGGCATCGAGATGCGCGCTTGCGCCGACATCAACATGGACGCGGCCAAGGCGCGGGCGAAGGAGTTCAAGCTGCGCGCCGAGACAGTCGAAGGGCTGCTCAAGGCCGACGACATCGACATCATCGTCAACCTTACCATCCCTGCGGTGCACTACGACGTCTCCAAGCAGATCCTCGATGCAGGCAAGCACGTCTATTCGGAAAAGCCGTTCGTGCTGTCGGTCAAGGAAGGGCTCGACCTGAAGAGCCGCGCCGAGAAGAAAGGGCTGCGCATCGGCTCGGCCCCGGACACTTTCCTCGGCGGCGCGCACCAGCTGGTGCGCAACCTCATCGACAATGGCACGCTCGGCAAGATCACCAGCGGCACCTGCCATGTGATGAGCCACGGTATGGAGCACTGGCATCCAAACCCGGATTTCTTCTTCCAGCCGGGCGCCGGCCCGGTGCTCGACATCGGGCCGTACTACATCACCAACCTGATCCAGCTGATCGGGCCGGTGAAGCAGGTGGCGGCCTTTGCCTCTATCCCGGCTAAGGAGCGCACGATCTCGTCGAAGCCGCGGGCGGGCGAGAAGATCCCCGTCGACACGCCCACCACCATCCACGGCCTGCTCGAATTCGAGAACGGCGCGGTGATCACGCTCAATACCAGCTGGGACGTCTGGAGCCATGGCCATGCGCCGATGGAGCTCTATGGCGAGGCCGGCACGGTCTATGTGCCGGATCCGAATTTCTTCGGCGGCGACGTGCGCATCACCGAGGCGGCCAAGCCGGTCAAGAAATTGCCGAAATGGAAGCATCCGTTTGGCGTGCCCAACGAAATGCACGGCCAGGGCATGATGGCCAACTACCGCACATCAGGCCTCGCCGACATGGCGCTGGCGATCGCCGAGGGCCGGCCGCACCGCTGCTCGATGGAGCTGGCACTGCATGCCGTCGACGTCATGACCGGCCTGCTGCGGTCGGGCGAGACCGGCAAGTTCGTCGCCATGCAGACGACTTGCGAGCGGCCGGCAGCACTTGGCGTCAAGGACGCAAAGGGGCTGTTGGCGAAGCAGAAATGAGATAGAAGGGTGTCGGCGCGTTTGCGCCGACACCCATTCAATCCAGGATACATCCCATGCGCTGGCAGCCGGCTGAAAACCGCTATGAGAAAATGCTCTACAACAGATGCGGGCGGTCCGGCCTGAAACTGCCGGCGATCTCGCTCGGCCTGTGGCACAATTTCGGCAACGATACGCCGCACAAGACCAAGCAGGCGATTGCGCGCAAGGCCTTCGATCTCGGCATCACCCATTTCGATCTAGCCAACAATTACGGCCCGCCGCCCGGCTCGGCCGAGACCGCCTTCGGCGAAATCCTTCGCACCGATTTCGCCGGCTATCGCGACGAGCTGATCATCTCGACCAAGTCCGGCTACGAAATGTGGGCCGGTCCTTACGGCGAATGGGGCAGCCGCAAATATGTGCTGGCCAGCCTCGACCAGAGCCTGAAGCGGATGGGGCTCGACTATGTCGACATCTTCTATTCGCACCGCTTCGATCCCGATACGCCGCTGGAAGAAACCATGGGCGCGCTCGACCATGCGGTGCGTTCGGGCAAGGCGCTCTATGCCGGCATCTCGTCCTACAATTCCCAGCGCACGCGCGAGGCTGCCGACATATTGAAGCAGCTCGGCACGCCCTGCATCATCCATCAGCCAAGCTATTCGATGCTCAACCGCTGGGTCGAAGAGGACGGATTGCTCGATACGCTGGAAGGGCTGGGCGTCGGCTCGATCGTGTTCTCGCCGCTGGCGCAAGGCATGCTGACCGACAAATATCTCGGCGGCATTCCGCAGGGCAGCCGCGCTGCCCAGGGCAAGTCGCTGCGTCCCGCCTTCATCAACGACAAGACCATCGCCAACATCCAGGCGCTGAACGCGATCGCAGGCAAGCGCGGCCAGACGCTGGCGCAGATGGCGCTGGCCTGGGTGCTGCGCAAGGGCCGGGTGACCTCGGCGCTGATCGGCGCCAGCCGGCCGGAGCAGGTCGAGGACTGCGTCGGTGCACTCAAGGTGCTCGACTTCAGCGATGCCGAGCTCGCCGAGATCGACACCTACGCGCGCGAATCAGACATCAATCTTTGGGCGGCTTCGGCGGAGCGCAAAGGCCCGCCGCGGAAGTAAGCTAAAACACAGCCGGCAACCGGCACGAATCAAAACGGCGGGAAGATCCCGCCGTTTTCGTTTTGGTGGAGCGATGAACCGTCCTGGTCCTCAGGGCTTCTTGGCAGTGCCGAGACCAGCCTTGGGCGCCGCGGCCGGCGCCTTGGTCTTCATCTTGGCCTCGATCCAGCCGGTGTAGTTGGCCAGCCGCGTATAGATGCCATAGGCGTTCTTGTGGCCGCAGGCGGCGGTGCCGTCGGAGGGACCTTCACCCCAGGAGACGACGCCGATCTGTACCGGACCGTTGGCGCCGGTCATGAACAACGGGCCGCCGCTGTCGCCGTTGCAGGCGTCGCGCTCGCCGCTGGCGGTGCCGGCGCAGATCATGTTGTCGGTCAGCGGATCCGACATGTCGGCGGCAATCGCATTGGCGGCGGCATCGATGCCCTTTTCCGAATAGCGCATACGGCGCGAGAGATCGCTGAGCGCTGCCTTGAGGTCGCGCGCATAGATCGACTTGATGCCGCTGTTGCAGGTCGCGGCCGGTTCGAGATTGAGGTCGGCCACCATCAGTGCTGTGGGGAAAGTGCCGTCCTGCATCTTGCCCCAGCCGATGACAGTGGTCTTGCCGCTGTCGGGCGTCGGCCCGCGCGTGATCTTGATGACTGGCGCGTCGGCCGGCTCGGCCAGCCGGAGCAGGCCGATATCGTTGTCCAGCGTCTGCGTGCTGTAGTTCTCGTTGACGATGACCTCGACCACCTTATAGCGCTTGCCTTCGGTGAGGTCGGTGGCGCCGGTCAGCACGGTCACCGTTTCGGGCGAAATCGGCTTGCCTTTGTCGTTCAGGCAGTGCGCTGCCGTCAGCACCCATTGCGGTGCGATCAGGCTGCCGCCGCAGAATTGTGCGTTCGCCTGCGAGGCTGGGCTGGCATCCAGCCGGGCGGTGGTCAGCAACGCCACCTGGAAAGGATAGGCGCCCTTGTCGGCCTCCTTGCCACCATAGACGCGGTCGGCGCCGTCGGGGTTCTCGGCCTTGGCCTTGTCCCTGGCTTCCGCGACGCGTTGCATCGGCGAGACCGCCGCTTCCGGCCTGACGGCATCGTCGGCCGCGTGCAGGGCATTGACGGCGGGAAAGGCAGCTGCGATGCCCAACAGCGATGCAGCGGCGAGTGGCCTGAACCGATGGATAATGTTCACCTTGAAACCTCCTGAGACGAAAATTGACGAGCGATACTGCCACGACGCAAATTGCCAAAGTGGAAACCGGTACGCCGATCCAGCCTGTTCTGGATGGAACGGCGCACGAACGGTCATAAAACCGAAGTACCACCTTTGCTAATCGTGCCGCACCGGGCAGAGCCCGCCAAAACCCTATAGCCCCCCACGGGCTACGTGGAAGCGATTTGTCATTGCCAATGTTGAATTATTTTAGGCAGTATATCGACGCGCGTGCGTTTGGCGGAGGGCTTTAACGAGGCCGCCCGGAGCGATGATCCGATACGGGCGGGTAACCAAACTGATTTTTTAACGCCACCACGATCTCGACAATATTTCTGTATTTTGATCCACTCCTTGCTGACTTTTGGGAGAGTCTCACCATGACGAAACTGACAAGCACTATCATTGCGTCCGCACTGCTATCCACCGCACTGTGGGCGATGCCTGCCTTCGCCGCCGATCCTGGCTCCGCGAATGCCGGCAGTGGCGAAAGCATGCGCGATGTCGGGACGGGCGACTATCAGCCCGGCCGGGCGAAACCGATCGCGCCGCCGAAACTGACCGAAGACGAAGCCAGCCGGGCAGCGCCGCTGACCGACGAGGGAACGGCGGTCAAATCCTATGGCATCGTTGGGCGTTCCGCCGATGGCAAGGACATCAAGATCGATGCCGACGAGACGCTGAAGGGCCTTGTCATCAAGGAACTGAATGCGCCCGCCAACGCGCCGGACGCCGACAAAACCGGACTGACGGGCGGCGACGAAGCCGGCCGTCAGGTGTTCGGCGAAGACGACCGCGAGCAGATCAAGAACACCAAGACCTATCCGTTCACTGCGATCGGCTATATCGAAGGCAAGTCGAAGAGCGGCGGCTATGGCAGCTGCTCAGGGACCTTGATCGGGCCACGCACGGTGCTTACCGCCGCGCATTGCCTCTACAGCAATGAAGACAAGGCCTGGCTCGACGACGTCATCTACGTGCCGGCGCTCAACGGCAACACCGCCGACGATGCCCCGTTCGGCGCTTTCAGCTATGAGAGCGTCTATATCCTGCAGGGCTTCATCGACAACTATCAGGGCTATTACGGCTCGGTCATTCCCTGGGACCTCGGCATTATCACGCTGAAGCAGGATGTCGGCACCAGTCTGGGTTGGCTGGGTTATGCCAACTATGAGGGTCTTAGCGATTTCACCGCCAACATCATCGGCTATCCCGGCGACAAGCCGATGGGCACGATGTGGAAGGCGACCTGCGAAGTCACCGGCGAAAACGTCGGCGCGGAGTATTTCCAGTACGACTGCGACACCTATCCGGGGTCGAGCGGCAGCTCGGTCTATGCCTATGACAATGGCGCCAAGCAGCGCGTCGTCACCGGCGTGAACGTGGCCGAAAGCCCCAACGCCAACACCGCTGTGCGCCTGAACGCCGCCAATGTGGCGTGGATCAACAGCCTGTACAAATAAGGCCTGATCTTTCGCCGGCAAACAGCGGCGAAAACCGGCAATACCGAACCGGCGGCGGGACTTTCCCGCTGCCGGTTTTTTGTTGGGAATCGCTCCCTTGCGCAGAGTTGCAGCGGCGCTTACGCTGAGCGATCCAAGGGGTTGGGAACGATGGCGCGAGCAGGGGTGATCTCTAGGGTCAGGGCGATGACGGCTGCATCCATGCTGGCCGCGCTGACATGTTTTCCCGCTATGGCCGATCAAGGCGGTGCGTCACCTGGCGGCGCCTGGGCCAAGCGGGTGCAAATCCTCTATCAAAGTGACACGCGTTCGGTGCTGCGCAAAGAAGTGCGGGTCTGGGATTTCCATCCGGAACTGGGCCTGGATTTCACCTGGGAGCCGGCGGCCGGCCGATCGCCGGACCGCACCGTCGCCGCTGACGGCACCGTCAACGGCAAGGGCAGGCTGGTCTGGCGGGTGCGCGGCTCGGCGAGCTACGACCCCAAGACCATCTATTCCAGCTATTTCGGCGAGATCAAAAATGGCAAGCCCGATGGGCAAGGCCGGCTGGAGCTGCGTTCAGGCGAGATTTTTGATGGCCATTGGCTTGCCGGCCAACTCGACGGCCACGGCATCCATCTCGATGCCGACGGCAATCGTTATGAAGGGCAATTCGTTGCCGGCGCGCCGAACGGCGAAGGCCGGCTGGAGACGAAAACCGGCGAGATATTTGTCGGCTCATTTGCCGATGGGCTGAAGAACGGCAAGGGCCGCACCCGGTTGCCGGGCGGCACCGTCTACGAATCACAATGGGCGATGGGCAAGGAGACCGGCGGCGCGCGCCCCGACGTGCTGGCCGATGCCAAAGTGGGCGGGTTGCTCAAGGCACAAACCGGCGGCGGTGCCGCAGGCAAGGTCGAGATCGGCATTGCCGTCGACCAGCGCATGACGCAGCAGGCCGACATGCAGTACCAGCATCTGGTGCGCGATGAGGATATTGCGATCTATCCGGTGGCGGACCAGTACAACGACGCCTGGAACGGCACCGGACAGCTCGGCCTCGGCAATGTCTATGACGGCATGGATTGGGAGACGGCGCCGGCCTTCGCCGAGGTCGATCTCAAGACCACCGATCAGTCCCGGGTCAAGCTCGACAGCCTGGAAATGAAGGTGGCTTCCAGCGATGCCTACCGTAAGCCGATGCTGTCGATCAGCGATCACTATGGCTGCGTCGGGTTCCGGCCGGATTTCTCGATCGTCAACAATGGCTGGGGCGATGTGAAAGACATGAAGATGTCGATCCAGTTCACCAGGACCGACGAAGAGGACAAGCCGACCGGCGAACCGAGCCGCATGTTCACCAAGGACATCGGCACCTTTGGCGATGGCGTCGATGTGTCGGTCAAAAATGTGCTGACCGAGGCCGGCGTCGATACGACCACGCTCGAGACCGAGCGCTTCACTTGCCCGTCTCGGGACAGCCTGGACGTCTGCCGCGCCCAGGTGGCCAACAAGGTGAAGTTCGGTGACGTTGCCGATTATGTCAGCGGCAGCGTCGAGAAGATGAGCGTGACCGGCATCGGCAAGTTCGATTATTCCTGGGCGGACGATCAGGGCGCCGTCTACCAGCAGAGCGAGGCGTTTCGCGTCGTCGTCTCGCTGGCCAGCATCGAGGTTCCCGAATCACTGGCCGAATGCGGCGATGGCGGTGGCGCCTCGCCCGAAGCCCTGCGTTACCAGAACATCGAATTTCCGATCGGCAAGAGCGATTACAGCATCCCCATGCCGTTGCGCGGCAACAAGAATCTAAGCAGCTACACGGCGCGGCTGAAGATGTGGTCGTCAATGTCGTCGATCCATCGTTTCAGCATCGCCGCGCATTTCGCCGACGGCAGCACGCGCGAGAGCAAGCCTGCCACATTCTTCTATTTCAAGCCGAAGCAATCCCTGTTCGAGACCAAAACCAAGCCCGCGGTCTGCTATCTGCCGGAAGATCTGCAGGGCTGCTGATTCGCCGCGCTGTCTTGGCGCAATTCCGGACGGAAAACCGCTTCACACTTTTCCTGGAATTGCTCTATTTCGAGCCCATCTCGAAATAGTTGGGAAGCGGGATAAGCCGGGCAAAGATCGTGCCCTGGCTGAAAACCCTGAGTTCCAGCATCGAGCCGGACGACCGCTCGGCCTTCTGGTCGAACAGGAAATTGCCGAGCGAATAGATTTCCGCCACATCGCCGCCGGCGAGCGGCAGGATCGCTTCGCTCGACACATGCGGATGGCCGCCGACGATGGCTGACACACCGCGCAGCCGCATCTGGTCGGCCAGCATCTCCTCGCGCGGCGAAGGCTCGGTCTTGTACTCGCGGCCCCAATGAACGAAGGCGACCACCGGCCGCTGCGCATTGTCGTGCAGCAGCCGGTCAAGCAGAGCAGGCGTCAAAAGGTCGGTGTTCCTGGAGCCGTTGGTATCGATGTCGGTCAGTCCAACGACGTCGAGATCGGCAAGCGCCAGCGTCTCGCCCTGGCCGAAATGGGCGATGCCGGCGGCATCGAGCGCGGCCAGCGTCTCGGCATAGCCGGACGGTCCGAGATCGTAGGCATGGTTGTTGGCAAGGCTGACGGCGGCGACATGCAATTTCTTGAGCATGTCGACGGCGAGATCGGCCGGCATGGCCAGCGTCATGTCATCGATGGCCTCGGGGACGTTGGGCAGAATGACGCCTTCGAGATTGACGATCAGCGGCCGCGACCGGGTCAGGGCGAGCACGCTGTCGACGATCTTCTCGGCAACGCCGTCGCGGACCAGGACCTTTTTCATGGCGCGGCCGAAATTCACGTCGCCGGCGAAATAATAGAGTTTGTCGTTTGGCCGGGCCGGGTTGTTGTAACCGGGACCGAAAGCGCCGAACAGCGCCACGACATAGCTGGTGGTGCGTTCGACATAGTCGCTCGAATGCGCCTGCGAATTCTCGTTGGCGACGACCAGCGGCGCCGCACCGAACAGTTCGCGCTGCAGCCTGGTCTGGATGTAGAGCGCGCCGACCGAATCGGCGTGGTCCGGCTGATGCAGCGCCGCGATACCGTCGAGCGATCCGGCGGCGAGCATATTCAACGTCTGCTGGTCGAAGCGCCGCGCTTCGTGCTGCGGGAGGAAGTGCGAAAAATCGGTGGATTCGACGATCAGCGTGTCCTTGTCGACGATGGCTTTCAGGGCCTCCGCCAGCCGGTCCCAGTCGGCGCGTTTGGCTTTGACCGACATCGCCACCGGCACGATTTCAGCCTCAGGAAAATAGTGGCGCAGGAAGGGCAGCATCGCCTGCACGCCATGCTCTTTGGCAAACAGGCAGGAGTCTTCGACCATGTCGCTGTTGGCTTCGAGGAGGCGCACGGCCGCCGTGTCGGCAAGGACTGGACCAAGCGGTGTCTCGAAGCCGCGCGTCGTGGTGGCGAAGAGTTTTTGCGTCTTGTGGAAATGGTCCGGCGCCAGGATGACGATGCGCTTGTAGCGGAAGCCGGACGCGGCATGGAAACCGAGCGCGACCAGATCGGCGACAAGCAGGTGGTGGGGGACTGTGATGCCGGTGAGGCGTTGGTTGGAGGGGGTGAGCTTGGCGACGGCGGAGATGGCGTCGGTGAAGAGCGTGGGGTCGGAATAGAAGGACGGGAAGTTTGCGGTGCCGGGTGGGCAGGGGATGGGGGCTGCCGAGGCTTGGAGCGGGAATAGGAGGGCAACTGCAAATATGAAAAGAATGAAGGTGCGCGCCCAGCCACCCCTCTCTGTCCTGCCGTACATCTCCCCCGCAAGGGGGGAGATTACACGCCTCGTCGCCGGCTCTTCTTTTGACACGTCGACGATTGGCGAAATCCGAGACAACAGCTGATCTCCCCCCTTGCGGGGGAGATGTCCGGCAGGACAGAGGGGGTAAAGGAACTCAGCCTCAGAAGTTATCACCCCTGCGGCGGCGCTGCCTTTCGCGTTCTGGTGCGTTCCAGACCCAGCTGGCGCTCGCGCCAGATGATGAAGATGCCGGCGGCAACGACGATCACGCCGCCGACCAGCGTGTTGATGGTCGCAACATCACCAAAGGCGAAATAGCCGACGACGACGCCGAGGATCATCGAGGTGTATTCGAACGGCGCTACAACGGAAGCCTCGGCATGGCGATAGGCCGCCGTCATCAGGATCTGCGCCAGACCGCCGCAGAAACCTGACGCGATCAGCAGGCCAGCCTGCAGCGGCGTCAAAGCCTGCCAGCCGAATGGTATTGTGAACAGCGCCATGACGCTCGCGGTGGCCGAAAACCACAGCACGATGGTCGCGGTCCGCTCGGTCTGGACCAGATTGCGCACCAGCAGGATGGCATTGGCGGAGATGGCCGCGGCAACAAGTGCTGCAATCACGCCCATCACTTCCTGGTCGCCAAGTGCCGCGCCCGAGGTGAGCAGCGTGAGTTCCGGCCAGGAGATGATCAGCACGCCGACAAGGCCGACCGCGACCGCACTCCAGCGGTAGACGCGAATGGCCTCGCCGAGGAAGAGCGAGGAGAACACCACCACCAGCAACGGCTGGGCATAGTTGAGCGTGATCGCCTCCGGCAGCGGCAGCCGCGTCAACGCGAAGAAGCCGAGCCCCATGGCGCAGACGCCGACAACACCGCGCGCAATGTGGTTCAGCGGGCGTTTGGTGGCAAAGGCCGTGCTCAGTTTTCCCTTGAAGGCCAGGAAGATGATGATGGGGAAGATGGCGAAGAAGGAGCGGAAGAAGACAATCTGGCCGGCCGGCAAGGTGCCGGCTGCCTTGATGCAGGTTTGCATGCCGACAAAGACCGCCACCGACATGACCTTGAGCATGATCCCGGTCAGCACACGACCCGGATGATCGGACAGTTTTCCCGCCGGCTCGTCTCTCGGCCCGGAAGTCACGCTCCCGCCGCTTCCCGGATCGCTGGCCAGATGCGCGTCGCGCGACGCAGCATGGAAGCGATCAATTTCGGTGTGACGACGGTCATCAGGGCCTCGCAGTGATGGTGAAAGGAGAACGCCCCGAAATAGGCATTGGCGCAGTTTTGTCGAGTGGCCGTTTCGTGTAAAGAGCGCGCAACTCTAGATTTATGGGCCAGCGGATACGTCAGCGGCTCCGACAAAGACAGGGAAACCCCAGGGAATGCGAACCGATACCGGCCAGGTCTTCAAACTCGAAGATTATCGCCCCAACGACTTTTCCATTCCGCAAACCGGCCTGACCTTCCGCCTTTCGCCAGACGCAACGCGCGTCATCGCCGTGCTCGACATCGAACGCCGCGAGGGTGTTGCCGCATCGGCGCCGCTGGTGCTGGACGGCGACGGGCTGGTGCTGAAGCGCATCGCCATCGACGGGCGCGAACTGGCGCTGGCCGATTATCTCGCCACGCCGGACCAGCTGACCATCTTGAAGCCGCCGGCCCATTTCCAGCTGACGCTCGAGACCGAAATCGCGCCGGCCAGCAATGAGGCGCTGATGGGCCTCTACCGCTCCAGCAATGTCTATTGCACGCAATGCGAGGCCGAAGGCTTTCGCCGCATCACCTATTTCCTCGACCGCCCCGACATCCTTTCGGTCTACACCGTGCGCATCGAGGCAAAGCTGGACGAGGCGCCGCTGCTGCTCTCCAACGGCAATCCGGTGGAAAGCGGCGCGCTTGCCGAAGGCTGGCACTACGCTGTCTGGCACGACCCCTTCCCCAAGCCGTCCTACCTGTTTGCGCTGGTGGCCGGCACTCTCGGCCAGGTCGCCGACAGTTTCGTCACTGCGTCCGGCCGCAAGGTCGAGCTCGGCATCTATGTCGAGCCCGGCAAGGAAGGGCTAGCCGGCTACGCCATGGATGCGCTCAAGCGCTCGATGCAATGGGACGAGCAGGCGTTCGGCCGCGAATACGACCTCGATGTCTTCAACATCGTCGCCGTCTCCGACTTCAACATGGGCGCGATGGAGAACAAGGGCCTCAACATCTTCAACGACAAATATGTGCTGGCCGACCGGGAAACGGCGACCGACGCGGATTTCGCCAACATCGAGGCGATCATCGCGCATGAATATTTCCACAACTGGACCGGCAACCGGATCACCTGCCGCGACTGGTTCCAGCTCTGCCTGAAGGAAGGGCTGACGGTCTTTCGCGACCACGAATTCTCCGCCGACCAACGCTCGCGCGCGGTCAAGCGCATTGCCGAAGTGCGCACGCTGCGGGCACACCAATTCCCCGAGGACCAGGGGCCTCTGGCGCATCCGGTTAGGCCGCGACGCTACCGCGAGATCAACAATTTCTACACGGCGACGGTCTACGAAAAAGGCTCGGAAGTGGTGCGCATGATCCGCACCATCCTGGGAGCCGAAACCTTCCGCGCCGGCATGGACCTCTATTTCGAGCGCCATGACGGTGAGGCCGCGACAATCGAGGATTTCCTGAAGGTGTTCGAGGACGCGTCGGGGCGCGACCTGTCGCAGTTTGCGCTCTGGTACCATCAGGCGGGCACGCCGAACCTGACCGTCAGCTCGACGCATAATCCGGCGACGCGCGAGTTCACGCTCGAAATCGAACAGTCGGTACCACCGACGCCGTCGGAAAGCCGCAAGCGGCTGATGCACATTCCGCTTGCCTTCGGCTTGGTCGGGGCCGGCGGCGAGCCTATCGCCTATGACGGCGTTGAAGGCGCCACCGTCGAGGACGGCGTCATCCATATCCGCAAGCGCCGCCATCTGGTGCGCTTTTCCGGCGTTGCCGAACGGCCGGCAGTGTCGCTCAACCGCGGCTTCTCGGCGCCGATCACGCTTTCGGTCGAGCAGAAGGAGGACGACCAGTTCTTCCTCGCCGGCCACGACAGCGATGCTTTCGCGCGCTGGCAGGCGTTCAACACGCTGCTCACCGATGCGCTGATAGCGGCCTTCCGCCAGATCCTCGGCGGCGGCAAGCCGGCCTTCACCGCAAGGCTGACCGGGCTTGCCGGCAAGATCGCCGGCGACGAGACGCTGGAGCCCGCCTACCGGGCGCTGGCGCTGGCGATCCCCGGCGAGGCCGATATCGCCCGCGACATCGGCAGGACCATCGATCCCGACGCGATCTTTGCCGCCCGCGAAGCGCTGGCCTTGGCGATCGCACGCGCCAACAAGGACAGCTTCGCCGGCCTTTACGATCGCCTCGCTGACGACGGTCCGTTCAGCCCCGATGCGGCAAGTGCGGGACGACGGGCGCTGCGCAACATCCTGCTCGACTATCTCTCGCTGCTGCCGGGAGGCGCTGCGCTTGCCGCCCGGCATTTCCAGGCCGCCACCAACATGACCGATCGCGCCGGAGCGCTTACCGTGCTTGCGCATCGCCATGACGGATCGCCCGAGGCGATCGAGGCGCTGTCCGATTTCGAGGCGAGATATGGCGCCGATGCGCTGGTCATGGACAAATGGTTCCAGATTCAGGCCAGCGTGCCGGGACCGAAAACCGTCGACACGGTGCGCAAGCTGACCAGCCATGCGGGCTTCTCGATGGCCAATCCGAATCGGGTGCGCTCGCTGGTCGGAACATTCGCCAGCGCCAACCAGACCGGCTTCCACCGCGCCGACGGCGAAGGCTACCGGTTTTTTGTCCAGACCGTGCTCGAGGTCGAAAAGCGCAACCCGCAAGTGGCGGCAAGACTGGCGACGGCGTTGAGGTCGTGGCGCTCGCTGGAACCGGGCAGGCAAGCCAAGGCCAGGGAAGCGCTGCTGGCCATCGCCAATGGCGAGAACCTGTCGGCGGATTTGCGGGATATTGTGGAGCGGACGTTGGCTTGAGCGCTCTTGCCTTCTCCCCTTGTGGGAGAAGGTGGATCGGCGCGATAGCGCCGAGACGGATGAGAGGTGTTCCAGCGAAGTGAGACGCTGGCGTTCCCTGGAACACCCCTCATCCGTCGCCTTCGGCGACACCTTCTCCCACAGGGGGAGACGGAAGATCCTGCATTATTTCAATCAATTTTTAATGTTTTTTGCCCGCGCCACTGGACAAGGCGAATCACCTTTGATTCTTTACAGACGATTCGGACGTGCGGTGTTGCCGGATCGTCAAGCGTACGGAAACTTCGGGGAGTGCCATTTATGGCCAAGGCGGACGCGTGGGGCGCGCCCGAGGGGACAGCTTTTGAGCGGCGCAAGGCGCGGGGCGATGGCCTCGCCGGCAATACGCGGCTCATCGCTGAACCAGCCTACCGGCGGCTCCTGGCTGCCGAACCCCTTTTGCGCCGATCGATACCGGCGCTCATCATCATCTTCCTGATCGTCATTGCCGCCCTGCGCGTGCTGTCGTTGATGAACGAGCGTGACGAGGTCGAGCGCGATGCCAAGGCGGTGCTGGGGCTGGCCGCCGGCCAGATGGCAAATGCCGTCTCGGCAGACCCGACCGCCGCTTCCACCGGCGCCATCGATCTTCTGGAAAGCACCAGCCGCCAGGGCGCCATGGGCAGAAGCCATGTGCTTCTGATCACCGACAGCGCCTTCAAGATCATTGCCGTGTCGCCGCTGTCGACCGGCTGGCAAGGACGATCGCTGGACAGCGTGGTGCAGGACGGCCAGCCGCTGTTCATGTTCGGCGACCGCGCCGGCGTCATGGATGTCAGCATCGGCGGCCAGGACTGGTATGCTGCCGTCAGTCTGACCCGTGACAGGAAGAACGCCGCCGCGGTGCTGGTGCCGCAAGAAGCAATCTTCGACAACTGGCGCAAGACCGTGTCGCTCAACGTCACGCTGTTCGTGCTGACGGCGGGCGTGCTGATTATCATTCTCTACGCCTATTTCGGCCAGGCATCGCGCGCCCAGACGGCCGACCGCATCTATCTCGAAGCCCATCAGCGCATCGACATGGCGCTGGTGCGCGGCCGTTGCGGCCTGTGGGACTGGGACATGGTGCGCGGCAAGATGTACTGGTCGCGCTCGATGTACGACATGCTGGGCTATGAGCCCTGCAACTCGATGCTGTCGTTCGGCGAGGTCGACGAGATCATCCATCCAGAAGACGGCGACCTGTTCGAGCTGGCCAACAAAATCGTCGAGCGCGAGATCGACCATATCGACCAGGTGTTCCGCATGCGCCATGCCGACGGCCAGTGGGTGTGGATGCGCGCCAGGGCCCAGGTGATCGACCCGGAAGCGCCTGAGATTCAGCTGATCGGCATCGCCGTCGACGTCACCGAGCAGCGGCATCTGGCGCTGCGCTCCGAGGCGGCCGACCTGCGGCTCAGAACCGCGATCGAGAACATCAACGAAT
This sequence comes from Hyphomicrobiales bacterium, assembly GCA_900472295.1. Taxonomy (GTDB): domain Bacteria; phylum Pseudomonadota; class Alphaproteobacteria; order Rhizobiales; family Rhizobiaceae; genus Mesorhizobium. Next base: position 99,846 of record UCIA01000021.1, read on the forward strand.
CCTTCGTGCTGTGGGATGCCGCCCAGCGGCTGATCATGTGCAATTCCAAATACCAGAAGGACAACGGCCTGTCGGACCGCGACGTCATGCCGGGCGCAGCGCGCGCCGTGCTGGAGGAGCGGATGCTGGCCTTCGCCTCGGAACGGCGACTGGCCAACACCAACGGGCCGCAAGGCGGCGCAACGTTCGAGCGGCAGCTTTCCGACGGCCGCTGGCTGCAGGTCAACGAACTGAGGACCCGCGACGGCGGCACCGTCTCCGTCGGCTCCGACATCACCCAGATCAAACTGCACCAGGAAAAGCTGGTCGACAGCGAGCGCCGGCTGATGGCGACCATCCACGACCTCAGCCTTGCCCGCCGGGCCGAGGAAGAACGCGCCAAGGAACTGGTCGAGCTCAACCGCGAATATATGAAGGAAACCGAGCGCGCCGAGGCCGCCAACCGGGCCAAGTCCGAGTTCCTGGCCAACATGTCGCACGAGCTGCGCACGCCGCTCAACGCCATCATCGGCTTTTCCGAACTGATGGAACAGGGCTTGTTCGGGCCGCTCGGTTCGCCGCGCTACGAGGAATATGCCAACGACATCAACGGCAGCGGCAAATATCTGCTGGGCGTCATCAACGACATACTCGACATGTCGAAGATCGAGGCCGGCCAGTTCTCGATGGACCGCGAGGAAATCGATCTCTGTCCGCTGATCCGCGAGACGGTGCGCGTCATCTCGCTGCAGGCGGCGGAGAAATCGATCACGGTCGAAACCCGTATCGCCGATACGATGACGCTGTTCGCCGACCGCCGGGCGATCAAGCAGATCGCCATCAACCTGTTGTCGAACGCGGTGAAGTTCACCGGCCAGGGCGGCCATATCTCGGTGCGCGCCCGCAACACCTCCGGTGCGCTGGTGCTGACCATCGAGGACAATGGCTGCGGCATTCCCAAGGAAGCGCTAAGCAAGCTCGGCCGGCCGTTCGAACAGGTGCAGAACCAGTTCTCGAAGAACCACGCCGGTTCCGGCCTTGGGCTGGCCATCTCACGCTCACTGGCCGAGTTGCAGGGCGGCGCGCTGAAGATCCGCTCGACCGAAGGCGTCGGCACCATCGTGTCGGTGCGCATTCCGGTGAAGAAGGCAGCGCTGGCGGTGAAGGCGGCGGCTTAGTTTCTAATCTTCGATCCTAGGCAAGGTTGGCGGGACAGCGCCCCCCTCTGTCCTGCCGGACAATCTCCCCCACAAGGGGGGAGATCAGCAGTTTTGACGCTCCGCTCGTTTTACAACGCTGGTGATTGGCGAAGGCCGTGGCGTCAGCCAATCTCCCCCCTCGTGGGGGAGATGTCCGGCAGGACAGAGGGGGGCGCGGAGGAATGAGACCTACCTAGATTCCGGCGGCTTTCACCGCCGGAATCGCATCAACCTCACTCCATGCTGTCGTCGCCGCCATCCCAGTGACGATGACCACCCATGCGACCGCTCTTCGGCAGTTCGTTGCGCTCGATCTTGCCGTCATTGTTGCGGTCGAGCATAGCGAACACCTTCTTCTCGCGCCCGGTGATGTCGTCCGTGGTCAGCGTGCCGTCGCCTTTGGTGTCGTAGCGGGCGACGATGCGTTTGGCCATTTCCTCGAACCGCGCCTTCTCCAGCGCGTCGGCGAGCTGGGCGACGGTGAGCTTGCCGCCATTGTCGGCGACCAGCTTCTTCAGCCGGGCGTTCATGGCGTCGGAAAACTGGTCGAAGCTGATGGTGCCGTTGGAATCCTTCATCGCCTTGTCGAGGCGCATCATGGTGCCCTCGCGCATTCTGGCGCTATGATTGTTTTCGGCATAGGCGGTGGTGCCGACGGCGCCGGCGAGCGCGACGAAGGCTAGGGCAAGTCCGGTTGTCTTTCTCATGGGTATTCTCCTGTTGCATCGTCACCCCCGATGCGATCCGAAACAGCCGTCAGCGCTTCACGCTCTCACGATCGTTTCGTACGAAGCAAAAGGTCGAAATCCTTTCGGACCTTTTGCGACGTCTCCTTGAGATGTGCTTCCAGCACACCGAAATCCGGCAGGTCAGTCACCGCCAGAAGCAGATCCGACAATCCCGGCGGAACGTCATCGCGTTCGAAAGCGCCGGTGAGGCAAAGCCGCGTCATCTGGGTCAGCGCCAGATAGAGCTGATAGGCTTCGCAAAGTTCCTGCCTGACGTCGGCCTCGGCGAAATCCGGCGCCAGATGCGACAGGATTTCGCCGGTCGCGGTCACCCTGCGGCCGGCTTCAACCTGGCCGGTAATGACGGCCACCTGCGCGATGAATTCGAGGTCGATGAGGCCGCCCGGGATCAGCTTGATGTCCCAGAGATCGCGCGGCGCCTTTTCCTTCTCGATCAGCGCGCGCATCTCGGATGCTTCGGCTCTCACCTTGGCGGCATCGCGCGGCAAGGCCAGGAGGGCTGCCACCTCTGCCTCGACTTCGGCGCAGAGCGCCGCATCGCCGCCGATAGCGCGCGCCCGGGCCAGCGCCATGTGCTCCCAGGTCCATGCTTCCTGGCGCTGGTACTTCTTGAAGGCGTCGATGTGGGTGGCCACCGGCCCCTTGTTGCCGGAGGGCCGCAGCCGCAGGTCGAGTTCGTAGAGCACGCCTTCGGCGGTCGGCGCCGAGACGGCCGCGATCAGCCGCTGCGTCATCCTGGTATAGTAGTGCGATGGCGCCAGCGGCTTGTCGCCGTCGGACTCCTCGGCATCCGCGTCGTGGTCGTAGAGCAGGATGAGGTCGACATCGGATCCGGCGGTGAGTTCGCGGCTGCCGAGCTTGCCCATGCCGAGCAGCGAGACCGTACCGCCCGCGATGCGGCCATGGCGCAGCGCAAATTCGGCGGTCACTGCCTGCAGTGCGGCGTCGATGGTGAGGTCGGCCAGATCAGAAAAGGCGCGGCCTGCACGGGCCGGATCGATCGAGCCGGCGAGCAGCCGCACACCGATCAGAAATTTCTGTTCGGAAGCAAAGATGCGCAAGCGGTCGAGCACATCCTCATAAGCCCTGTCGCCTTCGATGAAGGCCGCCAGCCTCGCGGAGAGATAGGCGCGGTTTGGCAGTTCGCTCAGCAGCGCCGGATCGAGCAGGCCGTCGAAGACATGCGGCCGCCTTGTGATGATCGCCGCCAGCCGCGGCGCGGCGCCCATGATCGTCGCCATCAGTTTCAGCAGAGCGGGGTTCGATTGCAGCAGCGAAAACAGCTGGATGCCGGCGGGCAGGCCGGCGAGGAATTCGTCGAAGCGAACAAGCGCCTCATCGGCGCGACGCGTCTGGCCGAAGGCTTTGAGCAGCGCCGGCGTCAGTTCGGTCAGCCGCTCGCGCGCCTCGGCCGACTGGGTGACGCGGTAGCGGCCGAAATGCCAGCCACGGATGACGCGGCAGATGTCGCTTGGCCGCTGGAAGCCGAGGCCGTGCAAGGTCTGCAGCGTATCGGGATCGTCGACATCGCCGGTAAAGACCAGATTGCCGACGCCTGCCGAGAGCTCCGGCGCGGTTTCGAACAGGGCTGCGTAGTGGCGTTCGACCTCATGCAAAGCGGCGCGAAAAGTTTCGGAAAATTTGGCGGCATCGGCAAAGCCCAGCATATGGGCGATGCGTTCCAGCCCCTCATCGTCGTCGGGCAGGATATGCGTCTGCTCGTCGGCGACCATCTGGATGGCGTGCTCGACCCGGCGCAGGAACCAGTATTGCTGGGTGAGCGCATCACGGGCATCGGCGGTGATCCAGTTGCGCGCGGCCAGCGCGCCCAGCATCGGCACCGTCTCGCGGCCGCGCAGCTCCGGGAACCGGCCGCCGGCAATCAGTTGCTGGGTCTGGACGAAGAACTCGATCTCGCGGATGCCGCCACGGCCGAGCTTGACGTTGTGGCCCTTCACCGCGATTTCGCCATGGCCCTTGTGGGCGTGGATCTGGCGCTTGATCGAATGGACGTCGGCGATCGCGGCATAGTCCATGTATTTGCGCCAGACATAGGGCTGCAATTCCCGCAGGAACGCGTCGCCGGCAGCGAGATCGCCGGCCACCGGACGCGCCTTGATCATGGCGGCGCGCTCCCAGTTCTGGCCGCGCGCCTCGTAGTAGCGAAGTGCTGCCTCAACCGGGATCGCCAGCGGCGTCGAGCCGGGATCGGGGCGCAGCCTTAGATCGGTGCGGAAGACATAGCCGTGCTCGGTGCGGTCCTGCAGGATGCGCACGAGACGGCGGGTCAGGCGCGCAAACAGTTCGGCGGCGTCGAGCGGATCGACGATCGCCGGTGCGTCCGGATCGAAGAAGACGACGAGGTCGATATCGGAGGAAAAATTCAGTTCGTGCGCGCCGAGCTTGCCCATGCCGAGCAGGATCCAGCCCGACTGCTGCGCCGGATTTTCGGGGTCCGACAGTTTGAGCTTGCCCTGGCTGTGGGCGTCGCGCAGCAGGAAGTCGACGGCAGAACGGGTGCAAGCATCAGCCAGATCGCTGAGGCGGCGCACGGTGAGCGCGGTCTCAGCCTCTCCGGCGAGATCGGAGAGCGCAATGAGCACATGCGCTTCCGCCTTCCATTGCCTGAGCTCCATCATCAGGCTCGCTTCGGAAACAGTATCGGTGAAAGCTGCCTTGCCGATCGCTTCGCCGATGACTGTCAGCCGGGTCTCGACACCGGCATCTAAAAGCGCGTCGAGGATTTGCGGCCGGCGACGCACGACATCGCGCAGGAAGGGCGAGAGGTCGAAGACGGCGGCGAGGAAATACTGGGCAGTGCCCTTGCCGCCCAGGAATTTCGCCAGCCGCGCAAGGCCCTCATCCTCGGCGATGTCGGCAATCTCCGACAGTTCGCGCCGGGCGCGGCTCTCATGCAGCGGCGCAAGCTTTGCCACCGGCTGCAGCTGCCATTCGATTTCCTTGCGTTTCTGCGCCATGCTCACCGCCATCAATGGTCCTCCCGTGCCGGGAAACTCATGATAACGGACAATCCGGGATTGGCAGGCAGAAGTTCGAGCCTGCCATTGTGGAAAGTCATGATCGCCTTGGCGAGGCTCAAGCCAAGGCCCGAACCAGGCTGCGAGCGGCTCTTTTCCAGCCGCACGAAGCGCTCGGTCGCCCTGGCGCGGTCGGCGTCATCGGGGATGCCATGGCCGTTGTCGGCAACGGACAGCCGGATGTCATGACCAACGCGCTGCAGGGCCACGCGCACAGAAGGCTTCTCAGTTGCGTCGGTTGAATATTTGATGGCGTTGTCGACGATGTTCGACAGCGCCTGGCCGATCAGCTCACGGTTGCCATTGACGGAGAAATCCCCGTCCACGGCGGTTTCGAGCGCCACGCCCGCCTCCTCCGCCACCGGCTCATAGAGCTCGACAACGTCGCGCACGGCGGCGGTGAGGTCGACCCGGCTGGTGCTTTCCGAGGAATAGCCTGCCTCCAGCCTGGAGATCATCAGGATGGCGTTGAAGGTTTTTATCAGCTGGTCGGACTCGGTGATCGTGCCTTCCAGCGCCTGCCGGTAGTCGGCCGGCTTGTGCTTGCCCGAAAGCGTGGCTTCGGCTCGGTTGCGCAGCCTGGTCAGCGGCGTCTTGAGATCATGGGCGATGTTGTCGGAGACCTGTTTCAGACCCTCGTTCAGCGTCGCGATCCTGGCCAGCATGGTGTTGAGGTTTTCCGACAGGCGGTCGAATTCGTCGCCCGCGCCGGTCACCGGCAGGCGACCGGTGAGGTCGCCGCCCATGATGCGGCGGCTCGCTTCCGAGACGCTGTCGATGCGCTTCAGCGCGGCGCGGCCGACGAAGAACCAGATCAGCAATCCGCCCAGCCCCATCATGCCCAGCGCCAGCATCAAGGCGCGGCGGATGACGGCGCGGAAACGCTCGGGTTCGCCGAGATCGCGGCCGACGAGCATGATCATCTGGTTGGGCAGCCTCAGCACCAGCGCGATCGCGTTGTGGCCCTTCTCGCCTTCCGGCTGCACTTCGCTCTGACCGGGTTGCGTCTCGCTTTGATCGGCGGTCGAGTTGCGCTGCCGCTCGAGCTCGCCTTCGCCGAAGCGCCGATAGGAGAACGGCTCGGTCGTCCAGCCGTCGGTCTCGAGCACGCCCGGCGCCAGGCTCTGCACGTTGCCGGTGAGGATCTGGCCGTTGACGTCGGCAATCAGATAGAGGTTGGCCCCGGGCTGGCGCGAGCGCTGCTCGACCACGCGCACCAGCCGCGGCAGGCCGCCGCTCTGATAGGCGCGGGCGAGGCCGAGCACCTCGTCATTGATCGTTTGCTGGGTCTGGCCGGTCAGCATGCGCGCCGACAGCGACGTCATGTAAAAGACCAGCAGCACGGCGCACAGCGCGAAAAGCAGGAAATAAAGCGCCGAAAGCCGCGCCGCCGTCGTCCTCATGATGGCCGGCAAGGAGAGCGCCATCGGGTTCTAGACCCTTTGTTGGAGCATGATCTTCTCCAAAAACCGGTACCCACTTTTTGGGATCATGCTCTAGCCGCTCTTCAGCATATAGCCGGCGCCGCGCACAGTGTGCAGGATCGGCTTGTCGAAACCCTTCTCGATCTTGCCGCGCAGCCGCGAGACATGCACGTCGATGACGTTGGTCTGCGGATCGAAATGATAGTCCCAGACATTTTCGAGCAGCATGGTGCGGGTCACCACCTGGCCGGCATGGCGCATCAAATATTCAAGCAGGCGGAATTCGCGTGGCTGCAGCGTGATCTCGCGCGCCGCGCGCTTCACCGAATGCGAGAGCCGGTCGAGCTCGAGATCGCCGACGCGGTAGACGGTTTCGGATTCCCGCGCGCTGGCGCGGCGGTTCAGCACCTCGACGCGGGCGAGCAATTCGGAAAAGGCGTAGGGTTTCGTCAGATAATCGTCACCGCCGGCGCGCAGGCCGGTGACGCGGTCGTCGACCTCGCCCAGCGCCGACAGGATCAGCACCGGCGTGGTGTTGCCGCGCGAGCGCAGGCCAGCGATGACGGAAAGTCCGTCGCGGCGCGGCATCATGCGGTCGACGACCATGACGTCGTAGTCGCCGGCATCAGCCAGCGCAAAGCCGGTTTCGCCGTCGCCAGCGACATGGGCGGTGTGCCCGGCCTCGGCAAAGGCCTTCTGCATATAGTCGGCCGCCTCGCGATCGTCTTCTATGACGAGAATCTTCATAGAGCCGTTATACGCGATTTCGCTGGAAGATTGAGGGGCCGTCATGTTCGCAAAAGCTTTCGTTCAAGCATGTCGTTATCCCAAAACCGCCGTGCACTTTTGGGCGACATGCCTTGCTGTTAGAGCGGCAGCGGGCGATGGGACCCGCTGCCGCCGGGGGCAGAACACGATGACTGACTAACGCGTTCGGCCCCTTGCTTTCCCGTGCGGCGGCTCGGGGGTGTTGAAACCGCCGCACTGGAAAAGTGTTCGATGTCAGCCCTTGGCGACCGGCAGCGCGACGAAGCGGTTCGAATCGTCGCGGGTTATCTGCATCAGCACCGCCTTGCGGCCAGACTTGACCGCATCGGCCATCGCCTTGGCGACGTCCTCGGTGCCGTTCACCTCCGTCGAATTGACCGAGGTGATGACATCGCCGGGCTGGATGCCGCGGTCGGCGGCATCGCTGTCCGGGTCGACATCGGTCACCACGAGGCCCTTGCCGTTTTCCGACTTGGTGACGGTGAGGCCGAGATCGGCCAGCGCGGCGGGCTTTGCCGGTGCCGCGGGCTGCTGCGAGTCAGCCGAAGCCTGCTTGTCGGTGGACGGCAGCGTGCCGAGGTCGACCTTGACCGTCTGGCTCTTGCCGTCGCGCCACACGGTGACGTCGACCGACTTGCCCGGCGAGTAGGCGCCGATCAGGCGGGCCAGTTCCTTGGGTGACGCAACGTCCTTGCCTTCGACCTGGGTGATCACGTCACCGGCAGTGATGCCGGCCTTCTTGCCGGGACCGCCATCCTGGGCGCTGGAAACCAGGGCACCATTCTGCGACTTCAAGCCCAGCGATTCGGCGATATCGGTGGTGACAGGCTGGATTTCGACACCGAGCCAGCCACGCTGCACCGAGCCGCTCTTCATCAGATCCTCCACCACGTGCTTGGCGGTCGAGGCCGGGATGTCGAAGGCGATACCGACGCTGCCGCCCGAGGGCGAGAAGATCGCGGTGTTGATGCCGACGACCTGGCCGTTGAGATTGAAGGTCGGGCCGCCCGAATTGCCGCGATTGACCGAAGCGTCGATCTGGATGAAGTCGTCATAGGGGCCGGCGCCGATGTCACGGCCACGGGCCGAGACGATGCCTGCGGTGACGGTGCCGCCGAGGCCGAACGGATTGCCGACGGCCACAACCCAGTCACCGACGCGAACCTTGGAATCGTCGGCGAAGTCGACATAGGTGAACTTGCCGACGCCATCGACCTTGAGCACCGCGAGATCGGTGCGCGGATCGGTGCCGATCAGCTTTGCGTCCAGTTCCTTGCCGTCATTCATCACCACGGTGAAGGCCGAGCCTTCCTCGACGACATGGTTGTTGGTGACGAGGTAGCCGTCATCGGAGATGAAGAAGCCCGAACCCTGCGCCACCGGGCGGGGCTGGTCGTTGTTGTGGTCGCGACGGTTGAAGCGGCGATTGCCACCCTCGCCGTTCTGATCACCGAAGCCGCGGAATTGCTTGAAGAACTGGCGCATCTGCGGATTGTCGGGCAGGTTGTTGAAGCCGTCCGCATCGTCCGAGCCGTCATCGGCGGCCGGCTCGATCTTGGCCTTGACCTTGACGCTGACCACGGCCGGCAAAACGCGCTCGACGACATCGGCAAAGCCCGGCACCTGCGGCGCCTCGACCCGCACGGCGTCGGCCAGGACAGGGGCCGTGCCGGTGGCAACAGCAGCAAAACCAATAGCTCCGACAAGCGCGAGCGAAGCGCCGGTGGCCAACAGGCGCTTGCGGGTACGTGAATATGAATTGGGGGCAATAGGCATGGATTTCGTATCCTCTTTTCACTGGATGCGGCTCAGGCAGAGCAGCCTCGGAGAAGAGGAATAGAGAGGCGCACATTACGGCGCCATTTCCGAAGCATGAAAGTTTTGTAATGTTGGAAGTATGACGGAACGCACGAATCGACGCGGTAAATCCTTCCTGACGAGCAAGAGGGTTTCAGCCGATCTAGATCGCGAGGTCGATATCATCGAAGGCATCAAACGCGGTTTGGCCGACGCGTCGGCTGGCCGTGTCGTCTCCCACGACGATGCCATGGCGGAAATTGAAGCCGTGATTCAAGCGGCGGAAGCCAAGCGTCCGAAGGAATGGCCGAGCTAGTCGCTCAGCATCCTGTCTAGCGCCGCCTGTTCCTCGGCACTCAGGGCCTTGGTTGCCAGCGAGCGGCGCGAGCGCGTGGTCAGCACGATGAAAATCCCGCCGACCAGCAACAGAATCACCGGCGTGCCCCACAGCAAGGAGTTGCGTGGGCTGAAGCGCGGCTTCAACAGCACGAACTCGCCATAGCGAGACACGATATAGTCCATAACCTGCCGGTCGGTATCGCCGGCAACCAGGCGCTGGCGCACCAGGATGCGCAGGTCGCGGGCAAGGTCGGCATCGGATTCATCGATCGACTGGTTCTGGCAGACCATGCAGCGCAGGCCTTCCGACAGCAGCCGCGCCCTCGCCTCGAGCGCGGGATCGGCGAGAACCTCGTCCGGTTTCACCGCCTGGGCAGCGCCGGCAAACAGCAACGCCAGCAACAGGACCAGCGAGGCGAGCGAAAATCTGGCGCTCACGGCACGCCTGCTGACGGCATGGTAGCTGCCGGCTTGCGGCGGCGCGAGGGCGCGCCGACACGCAGGCGGCGGTCGAGCAGCGACATTGCAGCACCCGCCATCATCACGAAAGCACCACCCCAGATCAGCGTCACCAGCGGCTTCCACCACAGGCGCACCACGACCGAGCCATCCGTGCCTTCGTCGCCCAGCGACAGATAGAGCTGGCTGAAGCCAAGCGTCTCGATACCGGATTCAGTCGTCGTCATCTGCCGCACCGGAAAGAAGCGCTTGGCCGAGGTGATTTCAGCTGCAATACCGCCATCGGCGCCGATCAGGGAAAAGCGGCCGCGATCCTCACTGTAGTTCGGGCCTTGCGCGGGATAGAGCCCTTCGAAGCGCAGCGTATGGCCGGACAATTCGACGCTCTCACCGGCATGCATCGACAGGATTTTTTCGGTGCCGAAGCACAGCGTGCCGACGATGCCGAGCACCGTCAGCCCGAGGCCGAGATGCGCCAGTGCAGTGCCGAACACCGAGCGCGGCAGGCCAGCGAAACGGCGCAGCATGATGGAAGGCGCCACATTGCCAAAGCCGGACTTGACGGCAAGGTCGGTGAGCGCGCCGCAGACCAGCCAAAAGGCGAGACCAACGCCAAGGGCGGCAAACACCGACGCACCGTCGATGAACAGGCCGGTGACCAGCATGGCCAGAAGAGCGGCGGCGAAGGCCGCCATCAGGCGCTGGGCGACGGCGAACACGTCACCGCGCTTCCAGGCGAGCAGCGGCCCGAAGGGAACCACAACCAGCAACGGCAGCATCAGCGGGCCAAAGGTGAGGTTGAAGAACGGCGCGCCGACCGAGATCTTGCCGCCCGAAAGCGCCTCGACCGCCAGCGGATAGAGCGTGCCGACCAGCACGGTGGCGGTGGCTGTGGTCAGGAACAGATTGTTGAGCACCAGCGCGCCTTCGCGCGAGATCGGATGGAACAGGCCGCCGGCCGTCAGCCGCGGGGCACGCAGCGCAAACAGCGCCAGCGAGCCGCCGATGAACAGCGTCAATATGCACAGGATGAAGACGCCGCGCGTCGGATCGGTGGCAAACGCATGCACCGAGGTCAGCACGCCGGAGCGCACCAGGAAGGTGCCGAGCAGCGACAGCGAGAAGGTGAGGATGGCGAGCAGCAGCGTCCAGATTTTTAGCGCCGAACGCTTTTCCATGACGATCGCCGAATGCAGCAGCGCGGTGCCGGCCAGCCAAGGCATGAAAGAAGCATTCTCGACCGGATCCCAGAACCAGAAGCCGCCCCAGCCAAGTTCGTAATAGGCCCAGTAGGAGCCCATCGCGATGCCGCCGGTCAAAAACATCCAGGCGACCAGCGTCCACGGCCGCACCCAGCGCGCCCAGGACGCGTCGATGCGGCCTTCGATGAGAGCGGCGACCGAGAAGGAAAAGCAGATCGAGAAGCCTACATAGCCGAGATAGAGAAACGGCGGATGGATGGCGAGGCCGAGGTCCTGCAGGATCGGGTTGAGGTCGCGGCCTTCGATCGGCGCCGGATTGAGCCGGGTAAACGGATTGGACGTCGCCAGGATGAACAGGAAGAAGGTGGCGCCGATCGCGCCTTGCACGGCCAACACATTGGCGCGCAAAGTTGCCGGAAGGTTCGACCCGAAGGCTGCGACCAGCGCGCCGAAGAAGGTCAGGATCAGCACCCAGAGCAGCATCGAGCCTTCGTGATTGCCCCAGGTTCCGGTGATCTTGTAGATCAGCGGCTGCAGCGAATGCGAGTTCTCCCACACGCTCGCCACCGAGAAATCGGAGCTGGCATAAGCGCCGGCGAGCGCTGCGAAAGACAGTGCCGTCAGCGCAAAGCCGGTGACCGTGACGGGCCCGCCGACGGCCATCAGCCGCTGGTTGCCCGTGCGGGCGCCGATGAGCGGCACCAGCGTCTGCACCAGCGACAGCACAAAGGCGAGGACGAGGGCGAAATGTCCGGTCTCTACCATTGGTTACCTGTTCTCTCGCAGGTTCTGACCGCAAAACCGCGTGGCACTGTTGCGGAACCTGCGACCTTTCCTTGCCGCAGGTTCTGACCGCAAAACCGCGTGGCACTTTTGCGGAACCTGCTCATCAGTTCGTGCTTTCCTGCCAGACGCCCTTGGCCTTCAGCCCGTCGGCCACTTCCTTGGGCATGTAGCGCTCGTCATGCTTGGCCAGCACGCTGTCGGCGACGAAGGTGCCGTCGGAGCCAAAAGTGCCCTCGGTGATGACGCCCTGCTCCTCGCGGAACAGGTCGGGCAGAATGCCGGTATAGGTGACCTTGACCGATTTGTGGGTGTCGGTCACCGAGAAGGCGACGGTGGTGCCCTGGCCGCGCACGATGGTGCCCTTTTCGATGAGGCCGCCGAGCCTGATGCGCTGCCCGGGCTGCAGGCTGGCGGTGGTCAGGTCGGCGGGCATATAGAAATACGAGGCCTTCTGGCCCAGCGCATAGAAGGTCAGCCCGGTGGCGGCGCCTAGAAAGGCCAGCCCCCCGACAATCACCGACAATCGCTTCTGCTTGCGCGTCATGGTTACTCCGTCGCCGTCAGGCCGAGCGAGGCGGCAAAGGCGGTGAATTTCTTCGCTTCCTCACTGTCGGCGCCAAACACGGCAATACCGCGATGCAGTGCGTCGCGCGCCTCTTTGGCCTTGCCCAGCACAGCATAGGAACGAATGAGCCGCATCCATCCTTCCGTGTCGCGCGGATTCTCTCGCAATTTCTGGTCGAGACCGGCAACCATTGTGTCGATCATGGCCTGCCTGTCCTGCGGCGACATCGACGAGGCGGCATCGACGGCCGCGGCGTCCGGGCCTTTGGTTGGTTTTCCGGCAGCGACACTGCGGTTTCCGGCTTCGGCAAGCGCCTGTTCGACCGCGCCGTGCCAGGGTGAGTCCGGCGGCAGGAGCGTAAGCATTTTCTGCCAGGCGGCCGTTGCCTCCGGCAAGCGGCCTTCCTGCGCCAACGCCATCGCCAGGTAGAACGAAGCTTTCGGGTTTGCCGGGTCGAGCTTCAGCGCCTGCTCGAAAGCCGATTGCGCATCCGCAGTGACAATGCCGCCGGCTACGTTGGCGATCGCTTCGCCGAGACCGGCCTCACGGGCGGCGGTATCGCCGCCGAAACGGATGGCATTGCGATAGGCTGTCACGGCATCTGAATAACGCTGCAGGCGCAGATAGATCGGCGCCAGCACGTCCCATCCCCTGCCGTCCGACGGATTGGCGGCAAGATGGGCCTCGGCGCGCGCCACCAGTTCGTCGACCGAGGAATCGGCCGGGTTCTTGGCCAGCCGCTCGGCGAGCGGCTGCGACGGAAAATCGGGCGAGCCGAGCTGGCTGTACACACCCCAGCTGAGCAGAGGGACCGCCAGAACCGCAGCCGTTGCCACCAGCCTGACCATCGTCGACGGCTGCCGGGTGCCTGATGCATCGGCCTGGCCGGCACTTCCCAGGCGGAGGATGCGGCGGGCGATTTCGGCGCGCGCCTCCTCGGCCTCCGCCGGTTGGATCAGGCCGCGCGCGGCGTCGCGCTCGAGCTCGGCCAGTTGGTCGCGATAGACTTCAAGGTCGTGGTCGCTGCTGGTCGAAGCGCCCTTGCCGCCGCCGGCCAGCGGCAGCAGCACCGCCAGGCTTGCGCCCAGCGTGAGGATTGCGGCTATGACCCAGAACAGCATGGTTCTTCCAATAGAGCGAGAGCCCTGCTCTCACAACACAAGGGTGCTGCGACGCTTTGACGGGAGCCCGATCCGATCAACCGGCCCCTAGAGCGTGATGCCGAAAAGTGTGAAGCGGTTTTCGGACGACATCATGCTCTACCTCTTTGATTTAGAGTCAGGTCAGCGGCGTCCAGCTGCCGTCTCCGTTGCGGCAGGCGGTGCCGCGCGCCGTCTGGCCGGCGGTGCCGGTGAACACCGTATGGGTGTATTGGCGGCAATCCTGCGAGCCGACGCGATAGGGCTGGGCCGCGACGACTTCGCCGGAATGGGCCGAACTGTCGCTCTTCCAGGTCACTTTCTGGCCGCTCGCCGTATATTCGAGCGCTCTGTATTCCGCCTCGAGCGCCTTGCGCTTCTCGGCGGCGCTCAGATCGCTGCCGATCGAGCCGCCGACGAGCCCGCCGGCCATGGCCGAGATGATCGTGGTTGCAACCTTGGCGCCGGACGGGGGCGACGCAGGCGGGTTGGTGATGGAAATATCCGGGCCGCCGCCCTTGCCCAGCGTTCCGCAGCCGGAAAGAGCGAGCAGTGCGGAAACGAGCGCAACGCGAATCTTCATGCCTACAACCAGTTTTCTTGAACGGGGATACGCTGGGGGCCGCGTCATCGGGGGTGTCAGGACGTCATACTATTGATATTTGTCGGAAATTTGGCCGGTTCTAACGGCTTTTGTGCAATCGATGGGCCGCCATAACATAGGCATTCGGCCATGTCGATTGGCCCCTGGGCAACGCGTCATTGCAAGCTGCGCAAGCGCACAACCGCCTTCAGCCCGCCCATCGTGGAGCGTTCCAGCGCAAGCGCCCCGCCATATTCGTTGACGAGCTCGGCAACAATGGCAAGGCCAAGCCCGGTTCCCGGCTTGGTCTCGTCGAGGCGCCGGCCGCGTTTTAGGGCATCGCGGGCCTTGTCCTCGGGAATGCCGGGGCCGTCATCCTCGATTGATATCTCGAACAGGCCGGCGGCGTCCTTGCCGGCTGGCGTGACGGATACGGCGACGGTGCTCTTTGCCCATTTCAAGGCATTGTCGAGCAGGTTGCCGAGCAGTTCCTCCAGATCCTCGCGCTCGCCGGCAAAGACGATGTCGGCGGCTGGCAGAGCGAGCGTCAGCCTGGTCTCAGGCTTGAGCTTCTGCAGCACGCGGACAATGCGCTGCACCAGCGGCGTCACCGGCGTCCGGTAGACGACGCTGTCGCGTTGCGCCGCGACCCGGGCCCGCTGCAGATAATGATCGACCTGCTTCTGCATCGACGCCGCCTGGTCGGCGATGAGCTGGCCCTTGGCGCCGCCGAGCGCCCGCCCCTCATTGATCAGGACCGCCAGCGGCGTCTTCAGCGAATGGGCGAGGTTGCCGACCTGGGTGCGCGAGCGCTCGACGATGCGCTTGTTGTTTTCGATTAGTGCATTGGTTTCGTTGGCCAGCGGCTCGATCTCGGCCGGAAACTGGCCGTCAAGCCGCTGCGCCGTGCCTTCGCGCACCAAAGCGAGCGCGTTGCGGACGCGGCGCAAGGGCTGCAGGCCGAGCAGGATGGCGACCGCATTGATGGCGATCATGCCGACGCCGAACAGGCTGAGATATGTCAAAAGCCGGCCCTGGAAGGTGGCGATCTCCTGCTCGAGTTCGGTCTGGTTGCCCATGACGCGGAAGCGCGCGGCGCGGTTCTTGGCGTCGAGGACGAATTCGCTTTCGAACACTTCGAGCTCTTCGCCGTCTATGCCATCGGCGGCGTAGCTGCGCTGAAAACTCGAGTTGAACGGCACTTCGGCAACGCTTGGCGAGGCGACGTTCGTGGTCAGCGAGGATGAATGGAGGTCGCCATGGACGCCCTCCGAAGCCGGCTCCACCGACCAGTACCAGCCCGAATTCGGCTCCGAGAAGCGGAGGTCGCCAAGGTCGGGAGCGCCGGTGAGCTGGCCGGATTCAGAAACGCCGACGGAGCCGATCAGGTTGAACAGATGCGCCGACAGCAGGCTGTCGAAGCCGCGTTCGCTGGCCTGGCGATAGAGCGTGGTGATCAGGGTGAAGATGACGACCAGGGTGAGGATCGCCCAGATCGTGGAAAAGCCGATGACACGGAAGGCCAGCGAGCGCGGCCAGAGCCGTGCCGAGAAAGGCTTCCTTGCTGGTATGGGGAGCGGTTCCGCCTTACGCCTCCGGCTCACGCATGCGATAGCCCATGCCGCGCACGGTTTCGATCATGTCGATGCCCATCTTCTTGCGCAGCCGGCCGACAAACACCTCGATGGTGTTGGAATCGCGGTCGAAATCCTGATCGTAGAGATGCTCGACCAGTTCGGTGCGCGACACAACCTCGCCCATATGATGCATCAGATAGGCAAGCAGGCGGAATTCATGCGAGGTCAGTTTTAGCGGCACGCCGTTGACATCGGCCTTGGAGGCCTTGGTGTCGAGGCGCAGCGGCCCGCAGGTGAGCTCGGACGAGGCATGGCCGGCGGCACGTCGGATCAGCGCCCTCACCCGCGCCAGCACCTCCTCGATGTGGAATGGCTTGGTGACGTAGTCGTCGGCGCCGGCGTCGATGCCAGACACCTTGTCGCTCCAGCGATCGCGCGCGGTCAGGATCAGCACCGGCATCTTGCGGCCGTTGCGGCGCCAGCGCTCGACGACACTGATGCCGTCCATCTGCGGCAGGCCGATGTCGAGCACGACGGCGTCGTAAGGCTCGGTGTCGCCGAGGAAATGGCCCTCCTCGCCGTCATAGGCGCGGTCGACGACATAGCCGGCATCGACCAGCGCGTCCGCTATCTGCCGATTGAGATCCTTGTCATCTTCGACGACGAGTACGCGCATCGTTGTTTCAAGCCTGTTTGCGGGGTCGGAGTGTAGGCCGATTCCGGCGGCCTGTGAAACGAGCCCTGTAAAAGGAAGATTGGGATCAGTTCGCCGGGACGACGATCTCGGAGCGGCGCGGACGCTGGCCGTCCTTGCCCGGCACCAGCACGACGATGACGCAGACCTCTTGGCCACCGCGCGTTGCCTGCGAAGCCTTGGCCAGCGTGCCGCCATTCTGGTCGGCAACCTGCTGGCCGATCGCATAGCAATCGGCTGCGGCCGCCGGCGTCGCCTGCGACGCCAACAGGCCGGCGGCTACAAGCGCCAGTGCCGCGGTTCTGAAGTGGGAGCGAAGCGTTTTCATGGTCGGCGTTGTAACGCAACTGTGCTGAACGTGAAATGAACGGTGAACGGTTGAAAATCCATCCCCGAAATACCCCCTGCGCACGAAACGAATGAATGCGATCCTGCCGCCCAAATCCCCCTCAGACCGGGCTTTGGAATCATAACCGGAAAATCGACTGCGCGGCTATGGTTTTTGCGCACGGGTTCTCAAGACGCAGATCGATCGAGAACAGGTCAAAGCGAGACCATTCTGAAGGCCGCCCTAAATAGCGCCGGAAACGCCAAACCATCGGAGCACGCCATGACGGATGAAGACCTTGCCGACCTCTACCGCGGCTACATCGCCTGCCTGAACGCCCAGGACTGGGACAATCTCGGAAAGTTTGTCGGCGACGAGGTGCAGCACAATGGCGAGATGCTAGGCCTGTCGGGCTATCGCCGGATGCTCGAAGGCGATTTCGACGCCATTCCCGACCTGAACTTCAACATCGAACTGCTGGTCTGCCAGAAGCCGCGCGTGGCGGCGCGCCTGCATTTCGACTGCCGCCCCAAAGGCATGCTGTTCGGCCTGCCGGTGAACGGCAAGCGCGTGTCCTTCGCCGAGAATGTCTTCTACGAATTCCGAGACGGTCGCATCCGCGAAGTGTGGTCGGTCATCGACAAGGCCGAGATCCAGGCGCAGATCTAAAGCATGTCGCCCAGAAGTGCGCCGCGGTTCTGGGACAACGACATGCATCAAAACAAAGACTTAAAGCGCGTCGCATGAATCAGTTTCCGCGCGATGCCCTTTAAGCTGCTTCAATCACTTTGCCTGGTGATGGCGCGTATCCGCAGCACGCCGTGATGCAGCGCCAGGTCTTCGTCATAGCGCGCCTCGGCGAACTCGAGGGACAGCCGGGTCTGGTCGCGCGAGCCGGTGGCGAATGCGGCGCCGTCGAGCCGCGCGCCGATGCTGTCCATGATCCTACGCGTCTCGGCCTCGCCTTGCGCCTTCGACCAGACATGCAGCGTGATCAGCTGGTCGTCATCATTGTCGGCGCCGGTGTCCAGGTCGAAAGCGCTGGTCCGGCCGTAGGTGACATAGGGGAAGGCCGCGTTGTCGGTCGCCTGTTCGCGCAGTCCAGCGCCACCGAGCAGCGCCGTCAGCGAGGCATCGCTCTTCAATCTCATGAACAAGGCTTGCAGCAAATCGCCGGGCGCCGTCATCGTCGTCTCCTCGCGCCTGTTTCGCCTGAACCTTATGCCGACGGCAGTTTCGCGCGCAACCTAACCGCGTTGCACGGATTTCGCCAGATGACGATCCGGGGGACGGAAGGCGCGAATCGGGCGGCGAGGTCCTTTCACGGACCGCTTTGTATTTGGCATGCAGGGAGTTTCAAGAAGGGTGTTATGAGGATGCCTGTTTTCTCCGACAATTCGAGGTCATTTCATGCGAACGCCATCGCTGCTGCCGGCTTTTGGAAAGCTTGGCGTCAAACCCACGGTCGCGATCGTGGCAGCACCCGCCCTGCCGAAGAGCATGAACAGTATGGCTTTGCGCCTGAGGGAGGTTCTTTCCGCGCATGGCGGCCTGGTTTTGAAGCTGTCGGTGCTGGCCTGGACAATCCTGATCCTGGCGGCCGTATTTTTCATGTCACAGGCCTGATGCCGCGATGGCCAACCGCTACGCATTGCGCATGGACCAGCCTGAAAGCTGGACCATCTTCGACATCTTCACCGGCCAGCCTGTCGAGCTCAAGCACCAGGTGATGGTGGGCATGAACGTGCGCGATGCGGAAGCGATGGCCGACCGCCTGAACAGCCGGGACGTCAAGCGGCGGGCAAAAGCCGACCGCAATTCCTGAGCCAGGCGCATCGCTGCCGCGGATTGCGGCTAGCCGAAATCCGCGGCGGTGAGCACATACACACTCTTGCGGGTGCGCGCATAGGCCTTGCTGGCAATGTCATGAATGGAGTTCGAGGCGGTGTCGAAGGCGGCCAGATAGGTCGCTTCCGAAGTCGCCGTCCCCGATGGCGCCTTCGAGATGGCGTCGGCGGCGACCGAGAAGGAAATCTGGAACATACCGTCATGGCCGACAAAGCGGATACGCTTGCCGGCCTCGTCATAGCTACGGCTTCGGTTGGGGAATGTCAGGCTCATAACTTGGCTCCCTTGGGTGCGGCTGCGGTTTTCTTGACAGCGGCCCGCTTCTTCTTCGGTGTCGGGTTCAGGGCTTCGGCGACGCGATCGGCCTCTTCCTTGGCCAGGCGCAATTCCCTGAGCCTTGCCGTCTTGATCTCCCTGGCCCTCGCTTCGGACATATAGTCGGATGTCGCCTTGTTGCGCTCGGCCGTCTTCTTCTGCTTGTCCATGAAGCGGGCCTCAGCTTTTTCCATGATGCTCTGATTGCCTTCGGCCATTGCCTAAATCTCCCTCGTGCCTGAAATTGTGAAATCGAACTTATGCTTTAAATAGTCACTTTCGCCTTGAAATTCAATTTTTTGAAATATTTAGGCGCCCCGTGGCATTTCGAAACCGGAAGGCGGCATAATACTTTTCAATATTTAATTTTGGCCACGAATAATTTTTGGCACTCCTATCTATCGAGTGCCAACACGCCTATAACAAGACGCGGCCGCCTATGCTGGCCCCAGAAAGAAGTTCTCATGAAGTTTCGGCCACTCCACGACCGCGTCGTCATCCGGCGCGCCGAAGGCGATATTAAATCCAAGGGCGGCATCATCATTCCCGACAATGCCAAGGAAAAGCCGCAGGAAGGGGAAGTCATTGCCGTTGGGCCTGGCGCGCGCGACGAACATGGCGCGCTTGTTCCGCTCGACGTCAAGGCCGGCGACCTGATCCTGTTCGGCAAATGGTCGGGCACCGAGGTCAAGATCGACGGCGAGGACCTTCTGATCATGAAGGAAGCCGACATTATGGGCGTCATCGAAAAGACGGCCAGCGACAACAGCGATACTGCCGTCACCGAGAAGAGCGTCAAAGCCAAGAAGGCCGCCTGACCGGCCTGGCTTTGCCAGGCTCCGGCGAGGCGCTTGCTTCACCACACGAACGGGATTGAAAAAATGTCTGCCAAGGAAATCAAATTCTCCACCGACGCGCGCGACCGCATGCTCCGCGGCGTCGAGATCCTCACCAATGCGGTGAAGGTCACGCTCGGCCCCAAGGGCCGCAACGTCATCATCGACAAGGCCTATGGCGCGCCGCGTATCACCAAGGACGGTGTCACGGTGGCCAAGGAAATCGAACTTGCCGACAAGTTCGAGAACATGGGCGCGCAGATGGTGCGCGAAGTGGCCTCGAAGACCAACGACCTTGCCGGTGATGGCACCACGACCGCTACCGTGCTGGCCGCCTCGATCCTGCGCGAAGGCGCCAAGCTGGTTGCCGCCGGCATGAATCCGATGGACTTGAAGCGCGGCATCGACCTGGCGGTCGCCGCCGTCGTCGTCGACATCAAGAAGAAGGCCAAGAAGGTCAAGTCGTCGGCCGAGATCGCTCAGGTCGGCACCATCGCCGCCAATGGCGATGCGACCGTCGGCGAGATGATCGCCAAGGCAATGGACAAGGTCGGCAATGACGGCGTCATCACCGTCGAGGAAGCCAAGACCGCCGAAACCGAACTCGACGTCGTCGAAGGCATGCAGTTCGACCGCGGCTATCTCTCGCCTTATTTCGTCACCAATGCCGACAAGATGCGCGTCGAGCTGGAAGAGCCCTACGTGCTCATCCACGAGAAGAAGCTCGGCAATCTGCAGGCGATGCTGCCGATCCTCGAAGCGGTGGTGCAGAACGGCCGGCCGCTGCTGATCATCTCCGAGGACGTCGAGGGCGAGGCTCTGGCCACGCTGGTCGTCAACAAATTGCGCGGCGGCCTCAAGGTTGCGGCCGTCAAGGCGCCGGGCTTCGGCGATCGCCGCAAGGCGATGCTGGAAGACATCGCTGTGCTGACATCAGGCCAGATGATTTCCGAGGATCTCGGCATCAAGCTCGAAAATGTCACCATCGAGATGCTCGGCCGCGCCAAGCGCGTGCTGATCGAGAAGGACACCACCACGATCATCGACGGCGCCGGCACCAAGGCAACCATCCAGGCGCGCATCGCCCAGATCAAGGGCCAGATCGAGGAGACGACATCCGACTACGACAAGGAGAAGCTGCAGGAGCGGCTGGCCAAGCTGGCCGGCGGCGTTGCCGTCATCCGCGTCGGTGGCGTCACCGAGTCGGAAGTGAAGGAAAAGAAGGACCGCATCGACGATGCGCTGAACGCCACACGCGCCGCGGTGGAAGAAGGCATCGTGCCTGGTGGCGGCGTAGCGCTTCTGCGCGCACGTTCGGCGCTTGCCGGTCTTACCGGCGCCAATGACGATGTCACCGCCGGCATTTCGATCGTGCTGCGGGCGCTTGAAGCACCGATCCGCCAGATCGCCGAGAACTCCGGTGTCGAAGGCTCGATCGTTGTCGGCAAACTCTCCGACAGCAAGGACCACAATCAGGGCTTTGACGCCCAGAACGAGGTCTACGTCGACATGATCAAGGCGGGCATTGTCGACCCGGCGAAAGTGGTGCGCACCGCACTGCAGGATGCCGGCTCGATCGCGGCCCTTCTGATCACCGCCGAAGCGATGATCACCGATATTCCGGCCAAGGATGCAGCACCCGCGGGCGCTGGCGGCGGCATGGGCGGCTACTGACCATCGCCTGAAATGCCCTGCCCGGAAAAGCCGGGCGGGCATAACCAGAACAACGGCCGCCGGGGTATTCCCCGGCGTGCCAAAGATTTCCGTCAGTCAGTCAAGACCAGTCCGCAACGACAGGGAGATCGACAGATGATCACGTTCGTCCCGAAGCCAAATGCACCCGCGACCAAACCGGCCGAGGAAAGCCGCTTCGATCGCATTCGCCGGCTTGCCGCCGACAAGCACAGACAGGCCGATGCCGGGCCTATCCGCCGCGAACCACCGAAGACCGGCGACAAACGGCCCATGTGACGGCTGCCACCTCTCACGAGACCGGCAGCGCCCCGCCCTCTTGCGTGCGCCGGGCGATGAACTCGTCAAGCACACCAGCTGTGGCAGCGGCTGATGCCGGCGGCTGGAAGTCGGCCAGCGTCCGTTTCCAGATGCCGGTGGCGCGCTCGGTGGCCGACTTCGAACCGGACTGGGTCCAGTTGCCGAAATTCGACCAGTCGGCGACCAGCGGTTCGTAGAAGGCGGTTCGGTAGCGCGCCATGGTGTGGCCGGCGGAGAAGAAATGCCCGCCCGGTTGGACTTCGGCGATGGCCTCGAAGCCGATCGCATCCTCATCGCCGGGGGTTGTGGCGCAGAGTTCGGCGACCGTCTGCAACGCCTCGATGTCGGTGATCAGCTTCTCATAGGAGACACTGAGACCACCCTCAAGCCAGCCGGCGGCATGGATGCAGACGGTGGCGCCGGCAAGCACCGAACCCCACAACGCAAACTGCGTCTCATGCGCCGCCTGCACATCGGAGATGTTGGCGGCACTGCCGCCGCCGGACCGCCAGGGAAGGCCGGTGAAGCGCGCCAGTTGGCCGGCGCCCAGCGTCGCCTTGACATGCTCGGGCGTGCCGAAAGCCGGCGCGCCAGACTTCATGTCGACATTGGAGGAGAAGGAACCGTAGACCACCGGCGCGCCCGGCCGCACCATCTGCGCCAGCGCGAGACCAGCCAGGGCTTCGGCATGCTGCAGCGTCAATGCGCCGGCGACCGTGATCGGCGCCATGGCGCCGGCCAGGCAGAAGGGCGTGATGACCGAGACCTGGCCGGCTTTGGCGAAATCGATGATGCCTTGCGCCATCGGGATATCGAGCTGGCGCGGCGAGTTGGTGTTGATCACGGTGTAGCAATGGACGCCGGCAAGGAACTCCTCTTGCGACAGGCCACGCGCCAGCCGGATCATCTCGAAGCCGTCTTCGACCTGCGGCGTTCCACGAGCGAAGACGAAGGGGAATTTGTCGGACAGCGTCAGTTGCGCGCGGTTGACGGCATAGTGGCGTAAACGGTTGTCGACATCCTGCGGCTCGATGCAGGGGCAAAGCATGTGCAGTACGTCGAAATGCTGGATGAGCTTGGTCAATTCCTCGAACGCGGCGAGCGTGCCCGGCCGCCGGCCGCGTTCCAGATCGGTGACGTTGGGCGCACCGGCGCCGGCCAGGAACGCCATCGAGCCAAGTTCCAGCGTAAGGTCGCGTCTGCGATCGCCGGCCAGCGCCGGGATCGACTTTGGCGCCGAGGCGAGTGCTGCCGCCACGATATCGCGGCCGATGCGCACCATCTGGCTGTCCTCGTCGACCAGCGCACCGGCTTTGGCGTAGATCGCCCGCGCCTCGGGCAACAGCACCTTTATGCCGAGCTCTTCCAGCACGCGCAGCGCCGTGTCGTGGATGGCGGCGACCTGGTCATCCGAAAACACCGGCTGCGGCAGAAACGGGTTCTTCAGCGACCGGTAGTTGGGATGGCGGCTTGACCCGCTGCCGGCCTCGCTGGCGTGTCCCCGCCGGCGCTCGCGCCTGTTCTCCCGTGCGGCTTCATCAACCATGTCCGTTTCTCCTCATTGCCGCATCGCCTTGCCCTCGGGGTCGTAAGGCGATGCAGCGATCACGCACGCCGGCCGTTCGACTCCGACAATGTGCACCGAAAGCTCGGCCCCCTCGCCGGCGAAATCGTCATCCAGCAACGCCAGCGCGACGCTCTTGCCAATTGTGTAGCCATAACCACCGGAGGTGACGAAGCCGACGCGCCGGCCCTTGTGCCAGACCGGCTCGAAGCCGCTGGCGTCGGCATCGAGCGCATCGATCTCGAGCGTCACGAGCCGTTGCGAGGTGCCGGCTTCGCGTTGCCTGAGGGCGGCGTCACGGCCGATGAAATCGCCCTTGGAAAACGCGATGAAACGGTCGAGGCCGGTTTGCGCCGGCGTATAGGCTTGCGTGAATTCGCGTGACCAGATGCCAAAGCTCTTTTCCAGCCGCAGTGCGTTCAGCGCATAATAACCAACCTCGGCAAGGCCGAGATCCGTGCCGGCCGCAAGCAGGGTTTCGCGCAAGGCGGGATGCATTGTGACGGGACAATTGATCTCGAAGCCGAGCTCGCCGGCGATCGACAGCCGCGCCACGCGGGCGCTCACCATGCCGATGTCGAACTGGCCGCAAGCCATGAAAGGCAAGGCTTGCGCCGAGACATCCTGATGGGTGGTGCGCTCGACGATCTTGCGGGCGTTCGGCCCGGTGACGAGGAAGCCGCTGATCGTGTCGGAGATGTCGGTGGCGGAAACACCTTCCCCCGCATGCGCTTCGAACCAGCGCATGTGGAACTCCCTGAGATAGTAGGAGCCCATCAGCCAATATTCGCCGCCGCCCCAATTGAGCACGGTGAGGTCGCCCTTGAGCCGGCCGTCCGGCCCAAGCATCGGCGCCAGCCTTGCCTGCCCGGGCTTGGGCAGTTTCGATGCCAGCAGCCGGTCGAGCCAGGCCTCGGCGCCCGGCCCCGACACAGCGTAGCGCGAGAAGGCCGAGGTATCGACAAGACCGGCGGCACGGCGCACCTGCAATGCCTCGTCGCCGACGATGTCGAAGGCGTTGGAGCGCTTAAGCGTCGTCTCCTCGCGAAAACCTATCGGCGCGAAATAGGCAGGGATTTCCTGCCCCCAGGAGGCCGTCCACTCGCAGCCGGCGGCCGTCATGCCGTCATAGGCGCCGGGGCGCTTCAGCGGCCGGCCGGCCGGCAGCCGCTCATTTGGGAAGGTCATGACGAAGCGGCGGGCATAGAACTGGCGCGTCGTCTGCTTGAGATACTCGCGGTTGGCGGCAAAGGCGCCATAGCGGGCGATGTCCATGCCGAATATGTCGGCTTGCGGTTCGCCATGAATCATCCATTCGGCCAGCGATTTGCCGACGCCGCCGCCCTGGCTGAAGCCGGCCATGACGCCGCAGGCAACCCAGTAATTCTTCAGGCCCCGCACCGGTCCGACAAGCGGGTTGCCGTCGGGCGTGAAGGTGAAGGCGCCGTTGACCCATTTGCGGATGCCGGCCTTGGCCAGGCAGGGAAAGCGCTCATAGGCTTTTGTGAGTTCGGGGCTGATGCGGTCGATGTCTTCCGGGATCAGCTCGATGCCGTAATCCCAGGGCGCGCCGTCCATGTTCCAATGCTTTGGATTTTGCTCATAGACGCCAAGCAGGACGCCTTTGCGCTCCTGCCTGAGATAGGAGAAGCCGTCGAGGTCGACGGCAAGGCCAAGCTCCTTTTCGAGGGCAGCCACCTCCGGAATGTCCTCGGTGACGAAATAATGATGCTCCATCGGCGTCACCGGCAGGTCGACGCCGGCCATGCGGCCGACCTGCTTGGCCCACAGGCCGCCGGCATTGACGACATGCTCAGCAACGATCGTGCCCTGTTCGGTCAGCACGTCCCAGCCGCCATCGGCGCGCGGCTTGAGATCGAGCACACGGTTGCGCAGGATGACATCGGCGCCGCGCTTCTTCGCGGCCCCGGCATAAGCGTGGGTGGTGCCGTAGGGGTCGAGATGGCCTTCGTTGGAATCGTAGAGGCCCCCCAGCACGCCGCTGACATCGACGATCGGGCAGATTTCCTTGATCTCTTCGGGGGTGACCAGCCGGGCAGTCTCGATGCCGACCGACTGGAACACAGCCCAGGCCGATTTCAGCCATTCCCAGCGCTGCGGATCGCTCGCCATGTTGACGCCGCCGGTCATGTGCAGGCCGGCATTCTGGCCGGACTCGACTTCCAGCTCGCGATAGAGCTTGATCGTATAGTCCTGCAGCGCCGCGACATTGGGATCGGCGTTGAGCGCGTGGAAGCCGGCCGCGGCATGCCAGGTCGACCCGGCGGTCAGTTCGGCGCGCTCGATCAGCGCCACCTCGCTCCAACCGAAGCGCGCCAGATGGTAGAGCACCGAGGCGCCGACCACGCCCCCGCCGATGACAACCGCCCGATAATGCGACTTCACGAGCCTCTCCCTCTCGTTCCCAAGCCCATACGATACATCTACTGGACACACGTGTCTAGACACTTATGTCCAGAGCTTGCACGACGCTCTCCGCCATGCCACTTGTGGGTCCATGATCATGATCGCACCCCAGGACGACCCGGCGCCCGGCAACATCAAGGCGACCCGCTCGGACTGGATCAATCTGGCGCTGCAGACGCTGGTCTCGGACGGCATAGAGAGCGTGCGGGTGCTGACGCTCGGCCAGAAGCTCGGCGTCTCGCGGTCGAGCTTCTATTGGTATTTCCAGAGCCGCCAGGATTTGCTCGACCAGTTGCTCGCCCATTGGCATGACACCAACACCAAGGCGATCGTCGAGCGCGCAAACCGGCCGGCCGAGACGATCATCGTGGCCGTCCTGAACGTCTTCGAGTGCTGGGCCGACGAGCGCCTGTTCGATCCACGGCTCGATTTTGCCGTCCGTGAATGGGCACGGCGCTCCGACGATGTTCGCGCCGCCATCGACCAGGCCGACAACGACCGTCTCGGCGCCATCCGCGCGATGTATCGCCGGCACGGCTATGGCGAGGAAGACGCCTTCATCCGGGCGCGCGTGCTTTATTACATGCAGATCGGCTATTACGTGCTTGACCTCAAGGAGCCGGTCGAAGCACGCGTCAGCCATCTCGCCGCCTATCTGCGCGCCTTCACCGGCCAGGAGCCGAGCGAAGCGGATGTGGCGCATTTCATGCACTTCATCGGCGCTCGCTGATAGCAGCCTCGCAGTCAACAAACCGTGCGGTGTGGCCTGGCTGCCCTTGTGAGCCGGGCTGAAATGGACGAATAGTCTTCGCCGGGAGTGCCCGCCCTGAAATTGCCTGCTTGCGGTTCTCAGGTTCTGGGTGGGGTGAGTTTCGGGAATGGCCAGTCCTTTAGAACGACGTCCAAGACGAAGAGGTCCGATCGCCGCCGCACTGCTGGCGGTGGATGCGTGGATCGATTCCTCGCTCTACGAGATCGGCTTCAAGGCGGGCCAGTTCTGGGAAACGGCGACCATTTTTTCGCGACGCTTCCGCGTCAAAGGCTGGCGGCGCGGCATCGTCGAGGTGCTGAGCGAAGGTTTTACCATGGGCGCCGGCGGCATCGTCGTGCTGCTCGCGCTGGCCATGCCGGCCTTCCAGATCACCACAGGCGACTGGCGCAGCCAAGGTGATTTCGCCGTCACCTTCCTCGATCGCTACGGCAATGAGATCGGCCAGCGCGGTATCATCCAACGCGATTCCGTGCCGGTCGACGAGATGCCGGACCATGTCATCAAGGCAGTGCTGGCGACCGAGGACCGGCGTTTCTTCGAGCATTACGGCATCGACGTGCTCGGCCTGTCGCGCGCCATCTTCGAGAATGTGCGGGCCAATTCCGTCGTCCAGGGCGGCTCCAGCATCACCCAGCAGCTGGCCAAGAACCTGTTCCTGTCCAACGAGCGGACCTTGCAGCGCAAGATCAAGGAAGCCTTCCTGTCATTATGGCTGGAGGCCAATCTGTCGAAGAAGGAAATCCTGCAGCTCTATCTCGACCGCGCCTATATGGGCGGCGGTACATTCGGCATCGAGGCGGCGGCGGATTTCTATTTCGACAAGAGCGTCAAGGATCTGAACCTCGCCGAGGCGGCGATGCTGGCCGGCCTGTTCAAGGCGCCGACCAAATACGCCCCGCATATCAACCTGCCGGCTGCCCGCGCGCGCGCCAATGTGGTGCTGTCCAATCTCGTCGATTCCGGTTTCATGACCGAGGGCCAGGTGCTGCAGGCAAGGCTGCATCCTGCTGAGATCGTCGATCGCGGCGAGCAGAAAAGCCCTGACTATTACCTCGACTGGGCCTTTGACGAGGTCAAGAAGATCGCCAAGCCCGGCCAGCATTCGCTGGTCGCCCACACCACCTTCGATGCCAACATCCAGAAGGCGGCGGAAGAATCCGTCGAATTTCACCTCCGTCAATTCGGCAAGGAATACAACGTCACCGAAGGCGCCGTTGTGGTGATCGAGACCAATGGCGCGGTGCGTGCCATTGTCGGCGGCCGCGACTATGGCGCCAGCCAGTTCAACCGCGCCACCAAGGCGCTGCGCCAGACCGGCTCCTCGTTCAAACCCTATGTCTACGCCACGGCGATGGAACATGGATTTACGCCGGATTCCGTTGTTTCAGGCGGGCCGATCAGCTGGGGCGGCTGGTCGCCGCACAATTACAATGGCGGCTCGGCCGGCAATGTGACGCTGACTACGGCGATCGCCAAATCAATCAACACGGTGCCGGTGCGGTTGGCCAAGGACTATCTCGGCATCGACCCGATCAAGAAGATGGCTGAATCGATGGGCGTGGAGACGCCGCTCGAAGGGCACAAGACGATGGTGCTCGGCACGTCGGGCATGACGGTGATGGACCAGGCGACGGGCTACAGCGTGTTTGCCCAGAACGGCTTCGTCGGCTCCAGGCACGGCATCACCCAACTCGTCACCCGTACCGGCGAGGTCGTCTACGACTTCGCCAAGGATGCGCCGCCGCCGCACCGGGTGTTGTCGGAACAGGCGCTGGCATACATGAACACCATGCTGGCGGCAGTGCCGGTGATCGGCACGGCGCGGCGCGCGCAGCTGCCCAACATCGTCGTTGCCGGCAAAACCGGCACGACGCAGTCCTATCGCGACGCCTGGTTCGTCGGCTTCACCGGCAATTACACGGCTGCAGTATGGCTCGGCAATGACGATTTCTCGCAGACGCGGAACATGACCGGCGGCACGCTGCCGGCGATGGTGTGGCAGCGGCTGATGGTCTATGCGCACCAGAACATCGACCTGAAGCCGATCCCCGGCCTCGAAAAGCCCTTCGTCGACGAGGCGATCGCGGCCAAGGCCGAGGAGGCGGAGAAGAAAAAGGCCGACCAGGCAGCGGCGGATGCCGCAGCCGAGCGCCCGCCGGTGCTGTCCAGCCGCACGACGCAGACGCTGCGCGAGATGACCAAGGTGTTCCAGGCCGCCCCCGTGCTCGGCGCACCGTCCGCGCCGGAGACGCTGTCGGCGCTCTGACCGCCATTCCCCCGCTTGCCCTGCGGCCTGCCCCGCTATATCCCCGAACGACAATTCTCTCGTCCCGGTTCTTCATGCTCAAGACCGCCTTGCTCACCTTGCTTTCGCTTGCCATAGCCATCGGTGGCGGCGGCAGCAGCGTCTGGTATGCGCTGCAGGCGCAGAGCGGCGTCGGCGCGATCAGCATCGGCCAATGGACCGCCTTCCCCGAGATCGGCACGCAAAATGCCGACCCCTATTCCAAGGCCCGCGTGGCGCGCGAAGGCGTCTTGGCGCTCGGCAAGGCCGAGGGCCTGTCCTTCATCGCCGAACGCGATGCAGCCGGCGACGAGCTTCAGCGGCAATGCGACTACAGGATCGAAGGCGGATTCCCCACCGCCCGGTTCTGGACGCTTTATGCCGCCGATCAGTCGCTCGGCGTGGTCGACACCGGCAAGCCGAGGCTGGCGGCGCTGCAATCCTACCAGGTGCTGCGCCAGCCCGACAATTCGGTGGTCATTGCCGTCGGCAATCGGCCAGCGCCTGGCAACTGGCTTTTGACCGGCGGCTTCGGCCGGATGTATTTCGTGCTCACCTTCTACGACACGCCGATTGCCTCGAGCACCGGCCTTTCCGACGTGACGCTGCCGCGCATCGTCAAGGCAGGCTGCAATGCGTAGGCTGCTGCACGCCATCCTGCTCGGCCTGCTGGGCGCCGGCATCGTCCACATCGTCGTTTTGTTGCTGGTACCGGAATTTACCGAGCGCGATGCCTGGTCGCGGCTGGCAATGGCTTCCGACCTCTACAAGATGACCAGGCTCGACGCCGAGGCCGGCGGCGCGCCGGTGGTAAAGTCGGTCGACCCGCTGTTTTACGCCGCCGCCTGCCGCTTCGATCTCGCCGAAGGCATGGTGCGCATAAAGGCGCCGGGCAGCGTGCCGTTCTGGTCGGTCTCGGTCTATGGCCGCAACGGCCACAATTTCTATTCCTTCAACGACCACACGGCGACCGGCAGCAAGCTCGACACCGTGGTGCTGACGCCGGCGCAGATGATCGACGTGCGCCGGGAACTTCCGGAAGACCTGCAAGGGGCGATCTTCGTCGAAGCGCCGATCGAGGAAGGCATCTTCGTCATCCGCGCCTTCGTACCCGACGACAGCTGGAAGCCGATAGTCGAACAGTTTCTGGAGCAGAGCTCCTGCGAACTGCAGGACTACTGATTTCAGCCTGTTACCAGGTCAGTGATGCGGAACAGGCGTTCGCGGCGTGCCTGGCTTGTCCGCTTCGGCCGGCCGCGCCTCACCCGCCAATGGCGGATGCTCGTAGCGGACGCCGGGGAAAATGATCACCGCCGCCGGCGTGCCGGTGTCCTGAACTGCTCGATTGACTGGTGCCGATCGCGGCACGAAAGACAGTACCATGCCCATGGTTCGCGTATTCCTCTCGGTTGCCCCGGAGCACAACGCAACGCCTCCAAATGTGATTAAGGCAGGCAGAGGGTTAACGGAGCGCTAACGGATCGCGGCTAATTTGATGTTTGTTCCCGGCCTCACGCGAAACCGACACAGTTGCGGTTGAGCATGGTCCGGGTTGTGTCGAGTATCGGGCGTATCTTCCGTGTCAGCTTCGGATTTCAGGCAAATCGCCATACGGGCGGAATCGGGAAAGGCCGAAAGGCTGTTTCGCGCCGCTGTGTCGGCGTTCTGCTCGCTGACCCGCCCGTCGCGCCGCGAGATCGCCCAGCTCGAGGATTTGACGCTGCCGCTGTTCGACAGCGTGTCGGTCGAATCGCGCCGCTATGTCGCCGCCGCGCTTTCAGAATGCGAATATGCCCCGGCGGGCCTGGTGCGGCGGCTCTGCGAGGAACCGGTCGATGTCTGCGCGCCTCTGCTTGTCCGTTCGCGGGCGCTGGGCGATATCGACCTGATCGCGCTGATTGGCCGCCACGGCCTGCCGCATGCGCGCGCCATTGCCCGCCGCAAGGATTTGAACCCGACCATCGCGCAATTGATCAAGGCGCTGGAGAGACCGACCCTGGTGCGGGTGCGGCAGCCTGAGCCGATCGCCGAAGCGGCGGTCGATAGTGCCGAACCTGTTCCTGCCAGGCCCGATGAGCGGACGCCCGGCAGCGCCGCGGAAAACGCCAGGCGCCGGTTGCGCACGATGATGCTCCCTGATGGCGAGACGACTTCCGTCAATCACTTCGTCGGCTCTTCGACCTACGGCAAGCTGCGCGAAACGGCGCTGACAGGCAACGCCGCCTTCTTCCAGACCGCGCTCGCCGACGCGCTCGACATCGACTTTTCGACGGCGCGCGTGCTGACCGAACATTCGAGCTATCTCTCGCTGCTCGCCGCCTTGCGGGCGCTCGACCTCAGCGAGGACAAGGCCTTCCTGATCACGGTCGCCGTCTATCCCCGCGAGTTTCCGCACCCGCAGGCGATCCGCATCTTCCTCGACCGCTACCGCCTGCTGCACCACGAAGCAGCCCTCGACAAGGTGCGCGGCTGGAAGGCCGAAACGCTGTCGACGGCCATTCGCGGCAACGTGCACGTCGCCGCAAACGCCGATCAGGCGCCGGATGGCGACAAGGCCAGCTTAGGGGCCAGCCTCAAGGCGTCTTGACGGAGAGAAGCTCTTCGACGGGAACCGAGCCGGCCTCGATCTCGACCACCCAGATGTCGGGATCGAATTTTTTCTCCCGCTCCAGCCTCGCATCGAACGGACCGGCATCGTCGCCGGTACCGAGCAAGGTGAAAAACCGGTCGTCCGGTTTGTCCGAATCGTAGCTCGTCTGCGGCGCCGGGCCGAACAGGGAGATCTCGCCCATTCGACCGCGCGAAAGCACGAAGACGGCCCCAGCCTCGGTTGCGCCGCGCTTGACGACGGCCGCAAAGCCGCCGGCGCCGAAGACACGGCGCAGCAAGGCTGAGACCCAAAGATCGGTGGTTACGCGCATGGCAGGGTTCTGGACGACATGCGCAGCGTCTTAGCCGGAAATTCGGCCATCCGCGAGCGGTCGCTTTGACCGCTCAGTTGGTCAGGCCGATCTCGCGCATCTTGACGTAGACGACCTCGTCGGGCTCGCCGGTCTCCGGCAGGCCGAACAGCGATTGGAATTCCTTGATCGCCGCCTTGGTGCGGGCGCCGACGACGCCGTCGAGCTGCATGTCGTCATTGCCGAATGCCTTTAGCCCGGCCTGGATTTTGATGATACGCGCATCGGGCGCCTGGGCGGATGCCGGCGCCGAGACCGGGATGGCAACCGGCGCAGTGGTGGGAAGAGCCGTGGGCGCGGCGGCGGGAGCAGCGGCCATGTCCACAGGCCGCGGCGCGGGATGCGGGATGCCCGCCGTCGTCTGCTTGGCGCCGAGTTGGTCGAGCAGCACGGCGTCGATCTCGCCGGAGGCCGGCAGGCCGACCTTCTGCTGGTAGGCCTGGATCGCCTTGCGCGTGTTGGGGCCGGTAATGCCGTCGACGGTGCCGGAATAGAAATCGAGGTCCTTGAGGATACCTTGCACCTGCTCGACCGTCGGGTCGCTCTTTACCGGCGCCGGGCCTGGCCGAACGATGTTGATGGTGGTTTCGGGTTCGTCCGTGCCAGCACGCGGAAAACCCTCGATGCTGCGGGTGGCGAAGAAGGCCCCGGCATGCGGAAACGGCTGATACCACAAGGCGTTGGCGGAAACGTAGAACAGCGTCACCAGGAAGGCGGTCGAGCCGCCGACCAGGACCGGATTGCGCGAGATCGCGCCGCCGAGCGCAATCGCGCCGGTCTCGAAGGCGTTGCTGCGGCGCTTGACCGCCTTAGCCTGTTTTGCGGAGCGAGCCATTCCTGTCCCCTTTCGCATCGCCCTTCGTCCGGGCCGCCGGCATCGGCAGCACACCGTTCCTGTCGGCCCCGCGCTTCTTCGGTCCGTTTACCGGAAGGCTGATCGTGACCGTGGTCCCCTCGCCCGGCATGCTCTCGATCGACATCGTGCCTTCGTGCAGCGCCACCAAGCCCTTGACCAGCGACAGGCCGAGCCCGGTGCCCTCGAAGCGGCGCGTATAGTCGTTCTGTATCTGCATGAACGGCTTGCCGAGATTGGCGAAATCCTCCTCGGCGATGCCGATGCCGGTGTCCCTGACCCAGAAATGCAGGCGCGAACCGATCCGCTTGGCGCCGACGACGACGTCGCCGCCATCAGGCGTGAACTTGATCGCGTTGGAGACGAGGTTGATCAGGATCTGCTGCACGGCGCGACGGTCGGCATTGATCTCGCCGGCGTCGGGCGCAATCTGCGCCTGGAGGTCGATGTTCTTGGCGCTGGCCTGCAGCTGCATCATCGACTGGCACATTTCGACCGCCTCGACGAAGCGGAACGGTTCGGGCTCGGTCGCGTAGGCGCCGGCCTCGATCCTCGATACGTCCAGGATCGAGTTGACGACGGCAAGCAGATGCTGGCCCGAATCCCTGACCAGACCGACATATTCCTTCTGCCTCGGATCCTTGAAGCCGCCGAACATCTCATGCAGCAGCATGTCGGAAAAGCCGATGATGGCGTTGAGCGGCGTGCGAAGCTCATGGCTGACGACCGCCAGGAAGCGGCCCTTGGCCACCTCGGCCGAGGCTGCCGACGCATTGGCGGCGGCAAGCTGGTCGCGCAGTTCGGCAGTCTCGTCATTCTCGCGCAGGATTAGAGTAAAGTTCTCCTGCTGCTCCTGGGTCCGAACCAGTTCGAGCTGGAATGGCCGATAATTGTCGACAGTTGCGCCATTGCCATCCTGCGGCAAGCGGACGCGAAGGTCGAGCCGGCGCGCCAGGGCGCCATCGCGCATGTCCGCAAGGGCGCTGAGATAGGCAACGCGATCGGACAGGTGGATGCGATCGAACAGGCCGGCGCCGGAAAGCAGTTCCGGCGGCAGCTTCAGGATGGTTCGCGCCTTGGCCGATGCATCCAGCACCTCGCCATGCCGTGCGACATGCAGGACAACTGCGTCGATCATGTCTTCGAGATGGTCTCCGGGCAGGAGCGACGGCTGCGCACGTGTTGCATCGCCGAGGGCGGCAAGCCGAGGAATCAGCGTCAGCCCCCAGGCCAGCGGCAGCAGCCAGTGCCAGGCGGAGACTTGTACCGCGCCGAGTGGGACAACAGAGCCGACAAAAGGCTGCAGCAGCACTGCGGCAAGGGCGGAGATGCCGCCCCAAAGTGCCGCGCGCCTTGAAGCGCCGATCCACCAGGCTTCGAATGGCAGCGCGAGCGCCAGGAGTGCTATCGGCGACGCCAGGCCGCCCGCGGCGGCGATGACGCCGGCAAGGGCAAGACCGCCTGCAGCGAGTGCTACCTGGGCAGCCAGCGCCATCTTGCCCGACGCGGCCACCAGCAGGGCGGCAAACCAGCACAGACCGAAGGCGGCGAAGATGGTTGCGACCGTGACGGCGGCGCCCATGCCAGAGGTGACCAGCGTCACCGCGGCGCCGGCGGCGAAGAACGGAGCGGCGAGCATGATGCCGATAAAGCGGCGCTGGCGCAGGCGGTCATCCCGACCGACGATGGCCGGATGAACCATGCGTTCGCAACCGGCAGCCAGTGCGCCAGGCAGTTCAACATATCTGGCCGTCATCAAACTCAACGCACTCGCACCCGGTCGTGACTGCCCCTGCTTTGCAGGTGGCTTTTGTTCGTTAGAAACTCGCATCCAGCGTTTAAGGAATGAATAAGGCTGACCGGAACAACGATAGCGCTGAGGCAAAAATTGCGGCGCGGGTGCCGGAATGCATCGGCATTTGCAGCCATAGTAAACGGAGCGTTATGCGCCAGCGACGTGCCTGCGGCGGCAATTATCTGCGCCGGCATACCGGTTCTTCCAGATATAT
This sequence comes from Hyphomicrobiales bacterium, assembly GCA_900472295.1. GTDB lineage: Bacteria > Pseudomonadota > Alphaproteobacteria > Rhizobiales > Rhizobiaceae > Mesorhizobium. The sequence continues at coordinate 134,332 of UCIA01000021.1, forward strand.
CCATGTAGAACAATGGCTTACATGGTTACTGCAAGATAAATAAAATCACCGGCATTTGAAGCGAATGTACCGCAAAACGCTTCGTTTCGAATTTGCCTAAAATTTGAGGAAAATTTTCGCTGGGCAGGCAAGCCGTCCTTTGCGCCTGATGTGCCATTGTCGCTGAGATAAAAGAGGTCATGGCGCATGGACGCATGATCCGGTCACGGACGAGAGGGCAGATCGATGGGCTTTCTGATAAGAATGGCGTTCTGGTTTTCGCTGGTGCTGCTGGCGCTGCCGCTGGGCACCGGCCCCGACGAGGACGGCCGCCAGAGCGTCGGGCCGATCCAGGCGCTGTTTGCGGCGCGCGAAGCCGTCGGCGACATCGCCGGCATTTGCGAACGCAAGCCCGATGTCTGCGAGACCGGCAAGTCGGCGATGCACACGATCGGCGCCCGGGCCAAGGAAACCGCCAAGATCGCCGCCGCCATGCTGGACGACAAGGGCACCGAGGCCGCGACCTCGCCCGATACCTCATTGGCCACCGGCAGCGTCGCCGAGGACATCGTGCTGCCGGCGACAGTCGACATCCCGGCAACGCACTAGATTATTGTTTTACGCAATTTCGGACGGAAAACCGCTCACACTTTTCCTGAAATTGCTTGGTTTCCGCTGTCTCTACAGCGACACCGCAGGCCGGTCGGACCTCTCGACGCCTGCGGTGCTTTTCTTCTTTTTCCGTGACGCCGCAGCAGCGGACGACTATATCCCCAAGCAATGGCCACGACGATCCAGACGATCCGCGACGACTTTTCCCTGCTCGACGAGTGGGAAGACCGCTATCGCTATGTGATCGAGCTCGGCGAAGCGCTGCCGCCATTTCCCGACACCGAACGCAACGCAGCCAACAAAGTGCCCGGCTGCGTCAGCCAGGTCTGGCTGACCACCAGCCGAGCGCCAGGCGCCGACCCGGTCATCACCTTCACGGGTGATTCCGACGCCCATATCGTGCGTGGCCTGGTCGCCATCATGCTGGCGCTGTTTTCGGGGCGGAGCGCCAGCCAGATCCTGGAAACCGACGCCGACGCAACGCTCAAATCGCTCGGCCTCGACGAGCATCTGTCGCCGCAGCGCGCCAATGGCCTGCGCTCGATGGTCAAGCGCATCAAGCGCGACGCCGAGATCGCGCTTAAGCAGACCGCCTGATCCCGGATCAAGCCGTTCGCTTGATCCCCAAAGCAAAAACGGCGCCTCGAAGGCGCCGTTGATTTGTCGAATTGGAGCCGGTTGTTACCGCCCCTTGCGCTTGCGGCCGAGGCCCATCTTCTTGGCCAGCTGCGAACGGGCAGCGGCATAGTTGGGGGCAACCATGGGGTAGCTGGCGTCGAGATTCCACTTCTCGCGGTATTCATCGGGCGTCAGACCGTAATGGGTCATCAAGTGACGCTTGAGCGACTTGAACTTCTTGCCGTCTTCAAGGCAGACGATGTAGTCGTCATGCACAGAGCGCTTCGGGTTTACCGCAGGCTTCTGCTTGTCGGCTGGAGGTTGTTCATTCGCTCCGCCCACGCGCCCGAGAGCGGCATGGACATCGGCGATAAGATTCGGCAGTTCGCCGACCGGCACGGGATTGTTGCTGACATAAGCGGCCACCACATCTGCGGTCAGCTCAATCAGCGCATCGCTATTTCGGGAAGGTGTTTCGACGATATCCATGGTGTTTAGGCCCCAACGAAAGATGTTTCTGTTTGCGCCCTTTTTGAGAGATCGGGCATGGCGCGAACTTCACGCGGGAAGAGCTTCATGGATTCGCGTCCGGGCATCTTAATGAGCCTGCAGGTCAAGTAAGTCAATTCGCATCTTGCGCTATATTCAACGATATTCATCGAATAGTCGATCTTCAGCTTCAATCTTTCGTGCACAGTGTAACTTCGCGATATTTTTTGGTAGGACCAGAAGCACCATGCCGCAACGTCATGCCGCTGTTACATCAGCGATATCGGATGGATGCTTCGGCTATGCTTAGGCACGCCGCAGCCTATCCGGCAATCGGATCCGAAACAAAACCCCAGGTTGCAGGCATTTACTGGCGCTCGCAAACAAACAGTCAAATGCCGCTGAAATCGACCCAATCAATGCGGCGTAAGGAATTTTCCATAGGCCCAGCCGGTAACGAAACCACCGTTCTGCGCCGGGTCATGCCAGACCTGACACCATTGGTAGCGGATTGCCTGTTTCTGTTTCCAGTTCGGCTGCCCCGCGATCTCCAGAAGGTTCAGCCCGCCGGTGCATTTGCCGGTCATCTGCAGAACCGTCCCGTTGGGATAGGCGGCCTGCTTCTGCGACGTGTTGGACGGATATTTGCGGACGTTGAGTGTGTCACCGAACGGCACACCAGCCACTTGCCAAGCGGCGAACGCGGTTGCATGAGACTGGCCGATAAAGGCCAGAACGGTCGAAGCGACGGCAAGAGCCGCGGCGGTGTTGATATAGAATTTCATCATCCTCTCCTTTCGGCTCATCTTCCCGAGCCCGCCGCACCAATGCCTGCCTGCCCTTGAACCCGCGCTGATCGGCGTGTTCATTTGCCATTCAAGTAACTTCTTCAGCGAGACGCAATGACCAAGATCCCAGCCTTTCCGACCGCCAGCCCGCCGAGCCTTGAGAAACGGCCCGTCTTCGACACGCATCACGGCATCACCCGCACCGACGACTATGCCTGGCTGAGGGCCGACAACTGGCAGGCGATGTTCCGGGACCCTTCCCTGCTCGACGGCCGGATCCGCACCCATCTCGAAGCCGAAAACGCCTACCAGGCAATGCTGATGGCCGATACGACACAGCTTCAGAAACAGCTGTTCGGCGAGATGAAAGGCCGCATCAAGGAAGACGATTCCACCGTGCCGATGAAGGATGGACCCTATGCCTATGGCTCATCCTTCAAGCTCGGCGGCGAGCAGCCGCGCTATTTCCGCATGCCGCGCGATGGCGGCGAAGAGCAGATCCTGCTCGACGGCGACGCGGAGGCCGAGGGCAAACCCTATTTCCGCCTTGGCGGCGTCGACCATTCGGCCGATCACCGCAAGCTGTTGTGGGCGTTCGACGACAAGGGCTCCGAATTCTTCACACTGCGCGTACGTGACCTCACCAGCGGCAAGGAATTGGCCGACCAGATAGATGCCACCAGCGGTGGCGGCACCTGGAATGCCGCCGATGACGGTTTCTTCTATACAAGGCTCGACGACAACCATCGCCCATCCACGGTGCTGTTCCACGCGCTCGGCGACAGCCCTGAAAATGACCGGCTGATTTATGAGGAAACAGATCCCGGCTTCTTCATGGATGTCGGCGGCACGCGCTCCAACGAATGGATCATGATCGGCATCAACGATCACGAAACCTCGGAATATCGCCTGATGCGCGCCGACGAGCCGTTCGCCGAGCCGAAACTGGTGGCGGCGCGCGAGATCGGCCTGCAATATGATCTGGAAGAAGGCGGCGATATCTTCTTCATTCTCACCAATGCCGACGGCGCCAAGGACTTCAAGATCATGACGGCGCCGGCTAATGACCCGGTGCGCGCCAACTGGGAAGAGCTGGTGGCGCACGAGCCTGGCCGGCTGATCCTGTCGGTGGTCGGCTTCAAAGACCACATGGTCCGGCTCGAGCGCAAGGAAGGCCTGCCACGCATCGTCGTGCGCGACCGCCGCAGCGGCGAGGAGCACCTGATCTCGTTCGACGAAGAGGCCTTCTCGCTTGGCCTGTCGGGATCCTATGAATACGACACCGAGATCATGCGCTTCACCTATTCGTCGATGACGACGCCGGCGCAGGTCTTCGACTACAATATGCGCAGCCGCGAACGCGTACTGCTGAAAACCCAGGAAGTGCCCTCCGGCCATGATCCGGAGCACTATGTTACGCGCCGGCTGATGGCGCCCGCCGCCGATGGCGAGTTGGTGCCGGTCTCGCTCCTGCATCACCGGGACACGCCGCTTGATGGCTCCGCACCTTGTCTGCTTTACGGCTACGGCTCCTACGGCATCGCCATTCCGGCCGCCTTCAACACAAACTGGTTCTCGCTGGTCGACCGCGGCTTTGTATTTGCCATCGCCCATGTCCGCGGCGGCAAGGACAAGGGCTATGGCTGGTACGACGACGGCAAGCGGGCGCACAAGATGAACACCTTCACCGACTTCATCGCCGTTGCGCAGCATCTCGTCGCCGAGCGCTACACGCAACATGAGCGCATCGTCGCCCAGGGCGGCTCGGCCGGCGGCATGCTGATGGGCGCCATCGCCAACATGGCGCCGCACAGTTTCGGCGCCATCGTTGCCGAGGTTCCCTTTGTCGACGTGATGACCACCATGCTCGACGCAACCTTGCCGCTGACGCCGCCGGAATGGCCGGAATGGGGCAATCCGATCGCATCGGTGGACGACTACAACACGATCGCGGCCTACTCGCCTTACGACAATGTCGCCGGCCACGACTACCCGCCGATCCTGGCGCTGGCCGGCCTCACCGATCCGCGCGTCACCTATTGGGAGCCAGCCAAATGGGTGGCGCGGCTGCGCGAGCGCAAGAGCGGGACCAATCCGGTGCTGTTCAAGATCAACATGGATTCCGGCCATGCCGGCGCTTCCGGCCGGTTTTCCAGGCTTGAGGAAATCGCCTACACCTACTCCTTTGCGCTGAAGGTTACGGGCAAGGCTGAGATTTCAACCGAGGCATAGTCATGATCGATCTATCCACCTTGATGGCCTACGTAGCGGTTGTGCTTGGCTTTGTGTTTATTCCAGGCCCGGCCACGCTTCTGACGGTGGCGCGATCAGCGAGTTCCGGAACGAGAGTTGGCATCGCCACGGGAGCCGGGGTTGCGGCTGGCGATGTGTTCCATACCGTCATGGCGATGGTCGGCATTTCGGCGATCATTGCCACGTCAGCAACACTGTTCAGCATCGTAAAATACATTGGCGCTGCGTATCTCGTTTACCTCGGCATTCGCGCGATCATCGAGAGAGCACCGGCCAATCCTGCTGCCGGCGCGCTTGCAATCTCCGCCGGCAAGGCGTTTCGACAGGCTGTCCTGACCGAGGTGCTTAATCCAAAGACCGCGCTTTTCTTCCTCGCCTTCCTGCCGCAGTTCGTGCGGCCCGAAAACGGATCGGTGATGCTCCAGCTGATGATGCTGGGCATGATCTTTGTTCTGCTCGGCCTTTTCAGCACGGTCGTCTTTGCCGTAAGCGCGGGCCGGCTCGGCGCGTTCCTGCGCCGCAATCCGTCGGTAGTGAAATGGCAAGGCAAGGTGGTTGGCGGCATCTACTGCGCCTTGGGCGTTCGTCTGGCCCTGCAGCAGCGCTGATATCCAAGCGAAAGGCGCGCCCGTCGAGCGTCCGATCATCACTTTTGAATTCCGGGCTGCTCATTTTCACTCGCATTTGCAATGGCTGCGCGCTACCCATGCGCGCCACCTTCCAGACCATGACACACGCAAAGGGGCCGCCATGCTGCTCGTCGACACCTATCTCGAGAAATCGCCGATCCAGGGCATCGGTGTTTTCGCCAAGAACGCCATTCCCAAGGGAACGCTGGTCTGGAAGCTGGATCCCCGGTTCGACCGCATCATCGACGTCGAGACCTATGAGAGCGAGTCCGGGCCGGTGAAGAACTATCTCGACCGCTATTCCTACCCCGACCGCCGCGACCCGGCCTATATCGTCTTCGAAGCCGACGACGCCCGCTACATGAACCATGACGACGAGCCGAATTGCGATGTCTCCTCACCCGAGGAGACCTATGCCTTGCGCGACATTGCGGCGGGCGAGGAAATGACCTGCAACTACAATCTTTTCTTCGAGACGGGCTTCGATTTCCTCGGCGATCGCCACCTGTAGCCGAGATCACTTGTAGCCGAGATCACTTGGCCGGCTTGCTGCGCACCGGGTAGCCGTTGGGATGCGGCGGTATGGCCTTAAGGTAGGCGGCGATGGCCGCACGATCTTCCGGGGTCAGTTCGGCCATGTTGCGTTGTACGTCGACCATGGCGCCGCCGACGGAATCGAAATCCGGCGTGAAACCGGTTTCGAGATAGTTGGCAATGTCGGCTTCCGACCAATCGCCAATACCGCCCTCGCCCGATGTGATGTTCGGCACGATGCCGCTGCCTTCGGCGGCAGCCGCACCCGCCAGCCACTGGCTCTTCCTGGTGCCGCCGGTGAAGTCGCGCGGCGTGTGGCATTCCCCGCAATGGCCGGGGCCCTCGACCAGGTAGCGGCCGGCCAATACCGGGTCAGGCGTGCCGTCGGCCAAGGCGATCACCGGCTCATTGCTGAGATAGAGCCGCTTCCACAGGCCAAGGCCGCGGCGGATGTTGAAGGGGAAACTCAAGGAATTGTCCGGCGCCTTGCCGGCAACCGCCGGCAGCGTCTTCAGGAACGCATAGAGGTCGGCGATATCAGCCGGCTTCATGCGGGCGTAGGACGCATAGGGGAAGGCCGGATAGAAATGCTCCCCGGAAGGCGACACGCCTTTCAGCATGGCGTTGGCCAGGTCCTCGACCGTCCAGGCGCCGATGCCGTCCTTGGGGTCCTGCGAAATGTTGGGCGGCACGAAGGTGCCGAACGGCGTCTTGAGTTCAAGACCGCCAACCAGTTGCAGGCGGGCCTCGCCCTCGGACCCCGGCCTGGCGTGACAGGATGTACAGCCGCCGGCATAGAATATGCGCTTGCCCCTGGCGGCATCGCCGGGGCCGAGCTGCGCCAGGGTTTCAGAGTCGAGCCTGACAGGGGCCGACAGAAGCCAGCCGGCGACCGCGCCGACGCCGCCCAGAACAAGGGCGGCGCCAACGAGCTTTTTCAGCAACGGCATCGCCCGCGATCAGCCTTTTTTGATCCGGTAGCCCTGATGGCAGGTGCCGCAATCGGAGCCGATGGTGCCGACCTGCGCCTTCAGGGCGTCGACATCGGCAGGGGCAGCGGCGACCGCGGCCTTGACGTCGGCAAGATACTTGTCTTCGGCCGATTTGAAGCCAGCCATGTCTTCCCAGATCTTTGGCGAAGCGGTGGTGTCGCCCGTATCGCTGCCGGCCGGGAACAGCGCGTCGACATCGAATTTCTCGGCATTGACCTGCAGCGCCTGCAACTGCGTCAGCACGGCGGCGGCATCGAAGTCTGCTTCCCCCTTGGCGATTTTCGACAGACCGCCGACGAGTTTTCCGCGCTCCTTCATCAGTCCCTGTCGGTCGAGGATCGGGTCGGCAAAAGCAGCCGAGACGGCGAGGCTGAGCATAGAGATGGCGATGACAAGCTTTCTCATTCAATTGGCTCCAGGATGATGAGGGGTCGCGACCTAACGTAAACGGTTGGCGGCCTGAGATTATTCCCTGGTCGCCGCACGGATTGTGCCGATTTTCTGTGTGCTCCCGTTTCGAGCTGAAAAAGAAAAGCCCCGGGGATACCGGGGCTTCTCTAGGCTGATCAGGCTTTCGCCTTTTCGTAGAGTTCCAGGACATGGTCCCAGTTGATGAGGCTGTCGACGAAGGCCTCGAGATATTTCGGCCGCGCGTTGCGATAGTCGATGTAATAGGAATGTTCCCAGACATCGACGCCGAGGATCGGCGATGCGCCATGAACCAGCGGGTTCTCGCCATTCGGCGTCTTGGAGATCGCCAGCTTGCCGTCCTTGACCGAGACCCAGGCCCAGCCCGAGCCGAACTGCGTGGTGCCGGCGGCGATGAAGTCGGCCTTGAACTTGTCGTAACCGCCGAGATCGGCGTCGACCGCCTTCTGCAAGGCGCCCGGGAGCTTGTTGCCGCCGCCGCCCTTCTTCATCCACTTCCAGAAATGGATGTGGTTGTAGTGCTGGGCTGCGTTGTTGAAGAGGCCGGCATTCTTGCCGAACGACTGCTTGACCACCTCTTCGACCGACAGGTCGCCAAGACCGGCTTCGGCGGCCAGCTTGTTGCCGTTGTCGACATAGGCCTTGTGGTGCTTGTCGTGGTGGTACTCCAGCGTCTCCTTCGACATGTAGGGCTGCAGAGCCTCGTAGTCGTAGGGCAAGGCGGGCAATTCAAAAGCCATCGGTCATACTCCTCGTGGAAAAAACCCGGTGCGGATACCGGATTAAGATAGGGCTGGATTGATCTGGAACAACTCCGGAATGAAGCGCCGGTTGCCTTTTTAGCGGCTCAATTGACGGAAGTCGAATGCGCCCATTCCCAATAGAGCTCGCGCGCCTTCTTGGCCACCGGCCCGGGCTGCAGATCGCGGGTCTCCATGCGGGTAATCGGCACGACCTTGGAATGGTTTCCGGTCGAAAAGATCTCGTCGGCTTCGAGAAAGTCGCGCACCGACAGCATTTTTTCGGTGGTCTTGAAGCCGTATTCGCCAAGCAGCGTCATGGTGCGCGAGCGGGTGATGCCGGACAGGAAGGTGCCGTTCGGCGCCGGCGTCAGCACATGGCCATCCTTGACCAGGAAGATGTTCGAGGTTCCTGTCTCGGCGACATTGCCCAGCATGTCGAGCACCAGCGCATTGTCGAAGCCTCGCCCTTTTGCTTCGAGAATGGCGCGGCCATTGTTGGGGTAGAGGCAGCCGGCCTTGGCGTTGGTCGGCATGGTCTCGAAGGTCGGCCGCCGGAACGGCGACACGGTGATCGAAAAGCCGGCCGGCGAGATCATCGGCGATTCGTAGAGGCAAAGGCAGAAGCGGGTCGATGACGGATCGGCCGGCACGCCCATATAGCCGCCATGCTCGGCCCAGTACATCGGCCTGATATAGACCGCCGTCTTGCCGTCGAACTTCTTCAGCCCGTCCCAGGTCAGGCCGACGATCTCGTCGACGCTCATCGACGGCGCGAGACCGAGCGCGATCGCCGACGCGTTCACCCTGGCGGCATGCAGCTCGAGGTCGGGGGCGACGCCTTCGAACCAACGGCCGCCGTCGAAGACGCTGGTGGCAAGCCACATGGCGTGGCTGCGCGGCCCCAGAATGGCGACGTTGCCTTCGTACCAGTCGCCGTCGACGAAGGTCCATGTCGTCGAGAGCGCCGCAGTCGCCAGTGTCATTGCTTGGTTCCGTTTCAATGCTGCCTGTGGCCGGCATAGGAAGATGCTTTGGCCGGCGCCGTCAACCGGCATGGAGCGGATTTTGTTGAGGCCAGCGGGCGCGCAAACGCAATCGCTGCTTGCACCTTGCCCCGCCTGCCCTCAAAACTGCGTTATGCATTACGCGGCTTACGTTTTCGACGCCTATGGCACGTTGTTCGATGTGCACGCAGCCGTGCGCCGTCATGCCGGCGAGACCGGGCCGGACGGCCAGCTGCTGTCGGAGATTTGGCGCGCCAAGCAGCTGGAATATTCCTGGGTGCGCACGCTGATGGGCAGTTATGCCGATTTCTGGCAGCTTACCGAGCAGGCGCTCGATTTTGCCCTGCGCAAGGTTCCTTCCGTCGACAAGGGGCTGAAGGCCAAGCTGCTCGAAGCCTATTGGCGGCTCGACTGCTATCCGGAAGTGCCGGCGGTGCTCAAGGCGCTCAAAGCTTCCGGCGCCAAGCTCGCCATCCTGTCCAATGGTTCGCCCGAAATGCTGGAAGCGGCGGTCAAGTCGGCGGCGCTCGACCAGGTGCTGGACGACATCTTTTCGGTCGATGCCGTCAAGCGCTTCAAGACCGACCCGTCGGTCTACGACCTGGTGGCCACCAGCTGGCGCCTCTATCCCGGCGCTGTCTCGTTTCAGTCTTCCAACCGCTGGGACATTGCCGGAGCGACCAAATTCGGTTTTCGCACCGTGTGGATCAACCGCGCCAACCAGCCCGAGGAATACCGGGATTTCCCGCCGGCGCTGATCCTGCCGTCGCTTGAAGGGTTGCTCACCGGCGGCTGACTAACCCCTGTTGCCTCAAAGCAACAGTGGCATGGCGGTCACAGCTTCGCCTTTGTTTGTCCACCCTCAGGCCAGAATCGGAACCGCCTATCGCGCCAGGCATTGGGGGAGGCCGACACCTGCGCCGCCTGAAGGCATTCACGCTTTCTTGCGATTTGAGACTTAAAAAAGGCAACCATGTTGAAGACCGAATTCGACCCCTATCGCCTGAGCCGTCGCGGCTTTCTGAACGCCGCTGCGCTTGGCGCCGCCTCGATTGCGGTCTCCGCCTGCACCACCACCCGACCGACGCCGGTCGAGCCGCCGCCGCCGGCCTATGAAGAGCCGCCGCTCGGCGATTATGCGACAATGTACGGCCCGGTTTCGGACAGCGGCTTCGACCTGCCGGCCATCCCGATCAGCAAGATGGACCCACAGTTCCTGCGCCAGATCGTTCCCGACCCGACCGGCCAGAGGCCGGGCACCATCGTTGTCGATACAAGCAACCATTTCCTTTATCTGGTGCGCGAAGGCGGCCAGGCGATGCGCTATGGCGTCGGCCTCGGCCGTGCCGGCTTCGCATGGTCGGGCGACGCCGTCGTCCAGTGGAAGCAGAAATGGCCGAAATGGACGCCGCCGGATGAGATGGTCGCCCGCCAGCCGGAGCTGGAGCAGTACAGCGCCAAGAATGGCGGCATGGCCGGCGGCCTGAAGAACCCGCTCGGCGCCCGCGCGCTCTATCTGTTCCAGGGCAATGTCGACACGCTCTACCGCCTGCACGGCTCACCGGAATGGAACTCGATCGGCAAATCCGTCTCGTCGGGCTGCGTGCGTCTGATGAACCAGGATATCATCGATCTCTACGATCGCGTGCCCTCGAAGAGCCCGGTCATGGTGACGTCAGATGTCAGCCAGCCGATGGTGGCGTCGGCAAACCGCAGTGCCATTCCGATCGACGGTGGCGTGCCGGACGGCTCGGTTCTGCTCGGCCCGGTGAACTGAACGGCATTCTTGCGATGCAGGTGAAGCGGCAAGTTCGCCGCTCCATGCCGCAAACTTCGTCGAGATTCCGATAGCTTTACGCGACTGTCCGGGTTTGGCATCCAAGACATGCAAGGTCAGCAGCAGGAGGCCAGACAAGACTTCCAGACGAGCTATGGAGCCGGTACAGTCGGCGCGTCCATGCCCGTCAATCCCGACGCTGTGTTTCGTCACCGATGCATGTATATTCAACGGGAACAGAATTGCAGAGATATACGTTTTAATTTGATCATCAATGGCGGGGGCGCCAATGGTTGGATTTGAATTCGATAGTCCGCCGGCTGATGGCTCCGAGGTCAACCTGTCGGCCGAATGCGAGCGCCAATTGCTGCCGCTCGTCAGCGGAATTGTCGAGGCGGCGGTTACCGCCGGGTGGAGCCGGGAGGACGTTCTTCTGGCCATGGTTGAGCTGTCCTGGGATCTGTACGAGAAACGTCGGGGCGATCTTTAGCGGCCCTGTGCCCGTCATTCCGTATCGGGGTACAGATCGGGTCGCGCGGCAGGAGCTGGACACGATCCCCGAAAATACCAGCTCCGGAAGAGCACCATGTGTCCGTCGGAATGGCGGCAAGGCCACCAGCTCTGCCAACAGCCGCGCGATCTATATTCAAGACACAACGCTGGATTGCGCAATCTACCGCTCGATGCACAAGAATTAGGCAAGACGGGTAATATAGCATCGGCAAATCGTAAGATTAGTTCTTGCTAAAGAGCAAAACCTGTAGATTCCTGACCCAACTATGCCGAAAATCTTCTTTTCAATATAAAGCAACGCTTTTAAGGTTCGAAAGAACGCTCAGGAATCGAGGTGAACTCTGGGCGCCTCCGTACAGCACAGAATTAACGATCGGCGCACGGCTGAGGCAAGACGGAGATGCAACACAGATGCAACGTCCTGGAGAGGCCGGGACAGACCGGCGGCGCGCGGAACGGCGCATCTTCGATGGAATTCCGGAAAGCGCGGGGCGGCGCATGGTCACCTCTAGAGGCGGCGCGGCTCATGCTGTTTTCGCGCCGGGATCATGCACGTTCAACGCGGAACACCATTTCGCTTCGGTTATGCTCAAGCCCTCGCCGGGAGTAGCGGCGTCGCTCGGCAGCGGCAAAATCCACGAGTATGACGGCAACGCCGGCACGATCGCGATCATCCCGGCGAATATCGCAAGCAGGATGACCTGGTCATTCGCCACAGAGATCACAATGGTCGCGCTCGCCCCCGAGACGCTGAGCGAACTGGCAGAGCGTGAATTCGGCACCGGCCGGGCCGAACTCCAGCCACCGCCTTTCGGAACTGTCGATCCGCAGGCGCTGCAACTTGCGCATCTGCTGAAGGTCGAACTGACGCGGCGGGAGGCTCCAAATGAGCTCTATGTCGACTCGCTGGTCACCATGTTCGGCGTCCATATGCTTCGGAACTACGCAGGAGTGGGAAAGTTGCCACAAGGTCCAAAGGGCGGCCTGTCGAACCGCTCCGCCCGAAGGGTGCAGGAATTCCTGGAGGTGAAGTTCTCCAGCAAGATTTCGGTGGCCGAGCTTGCCGCGATCTCCAGCCTTTCACCGCGCCACTTCATCCTGGCATTCACCAAGACCTTCGGCGAGCCGCCGCACAAATATCTGCTGCGGCTGCGTCTCGATTTCGCTGAAAAACTTCTCCTCGAAAGCGATTTGCCGATTGCCGAAGTTGCTCATTTGAGTGGATTTTCCGACCAGAGCCACCTGACGGTCACCATGTCGAAATACCGCAACAGGACCCCTAAACAGGTGAAGCTGCAGCGGTGACATTTGCCGCGAGCGCCTCCCGCTTCGCCGCAGCGATCGATCGCAAGATTTTGGTAACCAAAAGTTGCGTTGCAGAGCGGCCACACCTGCCGCTCAGCGCTCAAAGACCGGATTTTCCTACAAAGATTCCGGACTTTTCCAAAATACATACGCCGCGAACCTGCTCATGGTCGCGATGATAGGTCATTTGGGGCGGGGGCAACCAGATGAAGCAGCATGTCGCCCATGGACATTCAATTCGCGGAAATCGAGGTCTTCGCACCCAAGGCCGAAGCGGCGTGGGCCGCGTTGCAGCGCCAATACGCCAGCCGGATCAGCGGTGCGGAACTCGACCATCTCCTGGCCTGTTTCGTGCTTGGCCTGACCTCTCCGGCTTGTGGCGAAGGCGATCCGGGATTTCATTTCGATCTCTGCCGCGCGCTGGTGGCGATAAACCTGTCGCCGGAGCGGACCGAAGCCGCCTTGCATACGGTTCCCGAGCCGACGCAGCCCTGGGTCGCTAGCGCCTGCCAGCTGATTGAAAAACAAGGTGTGAAGATAGGTCTCTCGCTGCGAGAGACGACGGGCAATTTCAAGGATTTTTTGGCCGTCGAGGCGAATGATGCGGCACATCAGGGCGCCTCGGCACTTGCGAGGGAAAAAGTAGCATGACCAGAAGCGTCGAGGGGCGGGCTAGGATCGAACTTTCTTCAAGCTTTGTCGGAAACTGGATCGCGGGCGCGGCCGACAGCCGCTCGGTGCGGCGCCGCCTGATGGCGGTGCTGCGCAACGCGTGCCGCGTGCTCGGCATGCGCCGCAAAGGTCTGGGGCTTGGTGCGCTGGGCAGCGGACGGATGCTGGCGGCGGCGCTGGGGGCGATCGCATTGGGAGGTATCGCCACCCCGGCATCGGCACAATATGCCGCCGGAGGCGGGTCCGCGACCGCTCCCGAGACCGTCGCGATCGGAAACGGCTCAACAGCCAACGTTAACTGGGCCATAGCGCTCGGCTTCCAGGCCCAGTCGACGGCGCAATACTCGATCGCCATCGGCCGGACCGCGTCGGCCACGGGTCCCGGCGGCGCGGTGGCGCTCGGCTCCGGCACAATCTCAAACAACGTCAATACGGTAGCAATTGGCGTCAACGCCAGTGCCACCAACGCCGGTGCCAGCGCTCTCGGCACCTTCGCTGTTGCTTCGGGTGGCAACTCCACCGCCGTCGGTGTCAGTTCCTTGGCCAGCGGCGGCACGTCGTTCGCCGGAGGCTGGGGATCCCAGGCCACCGGGACGCGCGCCATCGCGATCGGGAGCCAGGCAGTCTCGTCGGGACTGGACACCGTTGCCCAAGGTACCAACACCATTGCAAACAGCCAAAATGCTATCGCTGTAGGCTTCCAGTCGACCGCAACCGGGGTAAACGCCGTCTATCTCGGCTCGCGCACCGCCGCGGGGACGGGAGCGTTGGCACAGAGCGCCATCGGCATCGGCACCGATGTGACGGCGTCTCAGGTCGACGCCACTGCGATCGGCCGCCAAAGCCGGGCGACGGGCACGAGCGCTACGGCGATGGGTCGGAACGCCAGCGCCTGGGGCAACCAGTCCATCGCACTTGGCCTGGGCGCGATCGCGGGCGTTCAGGCCAACACGGCCTTGCCCAACAGCATCGCGATCGGCACCAATTCACTTTCTTCCGGCGCTTTCGGCGTCGCCATCGGCAGTGCCGCAAATGCGACTGCCGACGCGGGCACGGCAGTCGGCAACACCGCCATTGCCAGCGGCCAGAACGCCTCCGCATTTGGGTCCGGAGCGAATGCGACGGGAGCCAATTCTCTCGCTGCCGGCGTCAGCGCCAATGCCAGCGGAATCGGCAGCACCGCGCTCGGCGTCGGCGCTGTAACCAGCGCCACGAATGCCGTCGCTGTCGGCACTTCGGCGAGCGCTTCCGGGTTGAACTCCATCTATATCGGCGCGCGCACCTTTGGAGCCGGGGCCAGCGCACAGGGCGCCATCGGCATCGGCACGGATGTGTCGGCGTCCTCCGCCAACTCCGTCGCCATCGGCACAAGGGCGAATGCAAGCGGCGGCAAGGCCGTCGCCATCGGCGCCGACAATGTCGCTTACGGAGACGGCGCGGTGTCCATCGGCGATCCCAGTTACGCCAGCGGCACCGGCGCCTTTACCGGCGGCGCCAACAACATCGCCAACAGCGACGGCACGGCGAGTGCCACCGCGGCCAATATGGCCAACGGCGCGGTCGCCATCGGCAACAACAACAAGGCCATCGGGCAAGGCTCGGTGGCGCTGGGCAACGGCTCCACCGCCGGTGCTGCCGGCCTCGCCGGCAACGTCGCGCTGGGCAATGGTGCGACGGCGGCGGCAAGCTCCGGCGACGTGGCGCTCGGCTCGGGTTCGGTCACCGCTACGGCGGTCGGCACGGCCAGCACGACGATAGGCGGCGTCAACTACAATTTCGCCGGCACGACGCCGACATCGACGGTGAGCGTCGGCGCAGTGGGCGCGGAGCGGACCATCACCAATGTCGCGGCCGGCCGGCTCAGCAACTCATCGACCGACGCGATCAACGGCTCGCAGTTGTTCGCCACCAACCAGCAGGTGACGCAGAACACCACCGATATCGCCGCCAACACCGCCGACATCACCAATCTCGGCAACACGATCACCGACATCAACAGCGGCGCGGGCATCAAATATTTCCATGCCAATTCGACGCTGGCGGATTCCCAGGCTCTGGGGACGGATTCGGTCGCCATCGGTCCGAACGCAATCGCCAACAATGCCGGCGACGTGGCGATCGGATCGGGCGCGGTGTCGACCGTGACGACGGCGGTCGGCGGCACCACGATCGGCGGCGTTGCGTACACCTTCGCCGGCACGACGCCGGCGGGCGCGTTCTCGGTCGGCTCGGTGGGCGCCGAACGCCAGATCCAGAACGTCGCGGCAGGACAGTTGAGCGGCACGTCGACCGATGCGGTCAACGGCTCGCAGCTGTTTGCGACCAACCAGCAGGTGACGCAGAACACGACCGATATAGCCGCCAACACCGCTGACATCGCTGCCAACACCGCCGACATCACCAATCTCGGCAATTCGATCAGCAACATTACCGGCGACACCTCGACGGCCTATACCGACGCCAATGGCGACGGCATACGCTATGTGCGCACCAACGACAGGACGCTTGCCGTCACCGACTCCTTCGCGCAAGGGATCGGCTCTTCCGCCCTCGGCTACCAGGCGACCGCGAGCGCCGACAATGCGCTGGCGCTCGGCCGCGACACCCAGGCCAGCGTGATCGGCGGCGTGGCGCTCGGCGCCGGCTCCGTTTCGGATCGTGCGGTCGCGCCCACATCGGGATCGATCCTCTCCGGCACCGGCCTCATTCCCTACAACACCGCGGACATGAGCCTGCTCGGCGCCGTCTCGGTCGGCACCTCAACCTCCTATCGCCAGATCATCAACGTGGCCGACGGCACGCAGGACCAGGACGCGGTCACGCTTCGCCAGTTGAAGGGCGCGCTGAGCTCGTTCGCGGTGACGGGGAGCCTGTACTTCCACGCCAATTCGACGGCCGCGGATTCGCTTGCGGTCGGCGTCGATTCGGTTGCGGTCGGTCCGCGCACCACCGTCAATGGCGACAACGGCATCGGCATCGGCAACGGCGCCATCGTGCAGCAGACGGCGCCGGGGGGCATCGCGATCGGCCAGAACTCGACGGTCAACCAGGCCGACAGCATCGCTCTCGGCACCAACGCGACCACCAACGGAGCCCAGGCGGTGGCGCTCGGCGCCGGCGCCACGGCCAACGAGCCGGGCAGCGTCGCGCTCGGCGCGGGCTCGACGACGGCGGCGGCGGTCGCCACCACCGGCACCACCATCAACGGCGTCGCTTATACCTTCGCCGGAACAGCTCCGACGAGCACGGTGAGCGTCGGCACCGTCGGCAACGAGCGCACCGTCACCAATGTCGCCGCGGGCCGGATCAGCGGCACCTCGACCGATGCCATCAACGGCAGCCAGCTTTACGCCACCAACCAGGCGGTCGAAGCCGTGCAGGGTAGCGTCGGCGACCTCAATGAATTCGCGATCCAGTATGACAAGAACGGCGACGGCAGCAAATCCAACTCGATTACCCTTGCCGGCGGCGACCCCAACACGCCGGTGGTCATCCACAATGTCGGGCCGGGCGTTGCCAACACCGATGCGGTCAACGTTCAGCAGTTCAACGCCGGGCTGGCGACCACGCTGGACAACTCGAAGACCTACACCAACCAGGTCGCGGCCACGACGCTGCAGCAGGCCAACGCATATGCGGACTCCAAACTCAGCCAGCTCAACATGGATATGGGCGAGGTCCGGGGTGAAGCGCGTCAGGCCGCAGCGATCGGCCTCGCGGCGGGCTCGCTGCGCTATGATGACCGTCCCGGCAAGCTCAGCGTGGCGGCCGGCGGAGGCTATTGGCGCGGTGAAGGGGCGCTTGCGTTTGGCGCCGGCTATACCAGTGAGGAAGGGCGGGTTCGCGCGAACCTGTCCGGCACGACAGCCGGCGGACACTGGGGTGTTGGCGCGGGTGTCAGCCTTACTCTGAACTGAGCCCGGCCATGATCAGGCAGGCAGTCCTTGCTATCGCGATATCCATGACGTCAGTGCTCCTGTCCAGCCCGTTCGCGGCCGGGCAGGAGGCGGTCGCTGCGGGCTACAGGGTAAAGCCTTCCGACGTCGCGGTGCCCGCGGATGCGAAGCTTGGCGAATATCAACGGACCACCCGTCCGTTCGAGAACTGGACGCTGATCTGCGACGAGAACCTGAAGGCGCGCCAGAAGGTCTGCAACGTCACCCAGATCATCGAGGACCAGGCAGGACAGGTTGCGTTCAGTTGGTCGCTGGCCGCAACCAAGGAAGGCAACCCCTACATGATCTTGCGCACCCCGCCGGGCGCCAGGAGCGACGCTCCTGTCCTGCTGAGCTTCGAGGGGCGCAAGGAGGCGGTAAAAATTCAACTCGAGGGATGCAATCAGGCCGTTTGCATCGGCATGCTGCCGGTTGGTCCGATCATGCGCGAACAGATTTCGAAGGACGCGGCATCCATCATCTCCTATCCGACGACGGACGGCAGGACGATCAACGTGACCGCGACCCTCAAGGGCCTCTCCAAGGCGGTTGAGGCGATAAAATGACCGAGGCATCCCGATGAACCAGCAATCGATCCATGACCGGATAATGTCCCGGAACCAGAGCAACGATACTGTTCGGGTCGGCGTCCGCGATCCGAACAAGCCGAAACGAAAGCGGCTGAAAACGGCGGTCTTTTCATTGCTCGCGATTGCCGTCGTCGGAGCTGCCGGCCTTGCCGCCATGCGATACGATCTGGTCCGGAATTTGTTGCCGCAGCCGGCGATTGCCGAGGCCCGCGAACCCGATCCGGCGCTGGCCGACACGCCATTTCTCCAGCACGCCAAGCAGGCCGGTCTACAATCCTGTTCCAATGTCTTTCCAGCACTTGGGCAGCTGTTGACCAATGGTACGACCTACAGCGTCCACTCGGTCTGGAACAACGATGCTCCCGACAAACACGTGGTGGAAGCGCTGGTCGGGATGAACTACGCCACGCAGGGCTACAGCGGCCCGGCCGCGGGCCTGGTGTTCGCAGCACCAACGACATCTGCTTGCGAAGGCACGATGGTCCGGGTGGCGCCATTCGCGGCCAGCTGCGCCGACATTCCGGCCCAGCTTCCGAAAGGCAGCAAGCTTGCCAACAATCTCGGACAAATCAGCGTCTACGAACTGGCCAATGGAGGGGGCAATGCGATGCTGCTGCCCACCGGTAACAGCTGCGTCGTCATTTCCGTGGCCTCGGCAACAGGAAAACAAGGAGGCGTACAATGAGAACCAGTCTCGCCATTGCGGCGATCGGCATGCTGTTGCTTTGCGCCGGGCGGCTGGCCGCGGCTGACCTCCCTGCCCCGGTCCCGGTTGAGGAAGAGAGGGGCATCTGGGCGGCGATCGCCTATTCGAGCCCTGACGAGAAGCACGGCTTCTTCTGGGGTGCCGACAAGCGGCAAGAGGCGATGGACATCGCCCTCAAGCATTGCCAGAACGCCGGCGGCGACGGCTGCGCCGTGGTCAGCGTGTTCCGCAATCATCGCCACTGGAATGACGACGACAACACCGGCTTTCCCTACAACCACTGTGGTGCGCTGGCCGTGGGCGAGAAGGCGGAAGGACGGCTGACCAGTTGGGGCGCCGAGACGGCGCAAACACGCCGGAAGGCCGAAGACCTCACGCTGCAGGCCTGCGAGCGGAACGGACAGAAGTGCAAGATCCGTGAATGGGTATGCACCTGAGGCATCGGCCGCGGCGGTCGCCGCTCCGCTATCTGCCCCTGGACAGGCTGCCCAGGATGCCACGCACGATAGCCCGCCCTACGGACGAGCCGACGGAGCGCACCACCGCCTTGATCGCGGCTTCGGCGACGGTCTGGCGATTGGAAGGCCTTGGCGCCGGGGCGCGCCGGCCACCGGATTGCGGCGGGCGATCGTCATCGCCGAAGCCGGGGATGGTCCAGCGCGAGCGGCCGGGGTCGGTCTGCTGCGCCTGTTCTTCCCCGTCCTGCGCCCCCTTGGCCTTCTTCTGCAGCATCTCGAAGGCCGATTCGCGGTCGATGGTCTGGTCGTACTGGCCGGCGACCGGGCTCTGGTCGATCAGCTTGCGGCGCTCGTCCGCGGTGATCGGGCCAAGTCTGGAGGATGGCGGCCGGATCAATGTCCGCTGCACCATGGACGGCACGCCTTTGGCTTCCAGCGTCGAGACCAATGCCTCGCCGGTGCCAAGTTGGGTGATGGCGGTGGCGCAGTCGAAATCCGGATTGGGCCGGAAGGTGTCGGCGGCGGTCTTCACCGCCTGCTGCTCACGCGGCGTATAGGCGCGCAGCGCATGCTGCACGCGGTTGCCGAGCTGGGCCAGAACCTTTTCAGGGATATCCAGAGGGTTCTGGGTGACGAAATAGACGCCGACGCCCTTGGAGCGGATCAAGCGAACCACCTGTTCGACGCGGTCGATCAGCACCTTCGGCGCTTCGTCGAACAGCAGATGCGCCTCGTCGAAGAAGAATACGAGCTTCGGCTTGTCGGGATCGCCGACCTCGGGCAATTCCTCGAACAGTTCCGACATCAGCCAGAGCAGAAAGGTGGCGTAGAGCCTGGGGTTCATCATCAGTCGGTCGGCGGCGAGCACACTGATGGCGCCGCGGCCGTCGCGGGTGGTGCGCATGATATCGGCGATGCGCAGAGCCGGCTCGCCGAAGAAGTTTGCAGCACCCTGCTGTTCCAACACCAGCAGCGTGCGCTGGATGGCGCCCACGGAAGGCTTGGTGACATTGCCGTAGCGCGAGCTGATCTCCTCGGCGCGTTCGGCGATGTGGGCCAGCAGCGACTGCAGGTCCTTCATGTCGAGCAGCAGCAGGCCTTCTTCGTCGGCGATGCGGAAGGCGATGTTCATGATGCCTTCCTGCGCTTCGGACAGGTTCATCAGCCGTGACAGAAGCAGCGGCCCCATTTCCGAGACGGTGGCGCGGATCGGGTGACCCTGCTCTCCGAACAGATCCCAGAAAATGACCGGGAATTCCTGGAAGTCGTAGGGGTCAAGCTTGACCTGCTGCGCCCGCTTGACCAGGAAATCCTGCGCCTTGCCCATCATGGCGATGCCGGACAGGTCGCCCTTGATGTCGGCGCAGAACACCGGCACGCCGGCATTGGAGAAACCCTCGGCCAGGATCTGCAGGCTGACCGTCTTGCCGGTGCCGGTGGCGCCGGTGATCAGGCCATGGCGGTTGCCATATTGCAGCAAAAGCTGCTCGGCGCGCTGATAGCTGTCGTCGGGCTTGCGGCTGGCACCGAGGAAAATGCTGGTGTCGTCGGCCATATATCCGTTTCTCCGAAAACTGGTGTGTTCAAAGGCCGATGGCCTTGCCGCAGGGTATAGTCAGGCCGCTGCACAGCGACAATGCCTATCGTCAGAATCGAGCCTATCGTCAGAATTGGGCCTATCGTCAGAATTGGGCCTATCGTCAGAATTGGGCCTAGCGTCGAAATCGGGCCTGTCCTCGGAATCAGGCCCGCATTTCCGAAATTGATGTTTGGAGCTTGCGGATTTTACCGGTGTTTGGCAATCGTTCATGGTTCGTCCGCACAGGCTGCCCTATATCCAGGGAAATGGAATCCGGGCCGCGCAAGCGCATCGCATTGCGATATCGGACGGGGAACCGTAGACTGGACTGCTCAGGCTGGTGCGGCCGCATAAAAACGAGGAACATGGATGAGCGCCGGAGCCTTGACCAGGAGTGTCGAACCCGCTGATGTCGAGCGCCAGCGATGGCTGGCCTTGGCCGAAAAGGCGCTGGCCGGCGCATCCTTCGAGGACAGGCTGGTCTCGCATACTGACGACCAGATTCGCATCGAGCCGCTCTACGATCGCGCCACTGGGTCCGAACCGCTGGTGCGCGCCAACCCCAAACTGCCGTGGATCGTCAGCCAGCGGATCGACGACCCCGATGTCGGCCGGGCCAAGGCCCAGGCCCTGGATGATGTAGCCCAAGGCGCGACCGGATTGTCGCTTGTCTTTGAAGGCGCCCCGAACGCGTTCGGCTATGGCCTGCCGAGGACGACGCAGGCGCTGGAGACCGTGCTGGACGGCATACCGCTCAACCGCACGCAGATCCGCATCGACGCCCATCCCTGGAGCCGCGCCGTGGCCGACTGGCTGGTGGCGTTCCTGAGCAAGCGCCGCTCCGACCCGGCGAAGCTCAACCTTTCCTTCGGCATCGACCCGGCGGCGATTTTTGCCGGTACCGGGCGGCTGCGGATGTCGATCGAGGCCCTGCAGGCATCGATGCCGCAATCGCTGGCGCATTTCTTCTCGCTGGGCGTGCCGGGCGTGCTGTTGGAAGCGGACGGGCGGGTGTTCCACAATGCAGGCGCCACCGAGGCGCAGGAACTCGGCACCATGCTGGCCTCCGCCGTCTCCTATCTCAGGATGTTCGAGGATGCGCGCCAGCCGCTGGTCTATGCCGCGCCACATATCGGTTTTGCGCTGAGCGTCGACCAGGATCAGTTCCTGTCGATGGCCAAGGTGCGGGCCCTTCGCAGGCTTTGGGCGCGGATCCAGGAGACCTGCTCTATCCCCGCGTCGACGGCCAACATCCATGCCGAGACGTCGTTCCGCATGATGACGGTCGCCGACCCCGAGACCAACATTCTGCGCACCGCGATCGCCAGTTTTGCCGCGGCCGCAGGCGGCGCGGATTCGATCTCCATCCTGCCGCACACCATCGCCCACGGCCTGCCGGCCCCCTTTGCCCGCCGCGTGGCGCGCAATGCGCAACTGATCATGGCCAATGAAAGCCATATCGACTATGTCGCCGACCCGGCCTTCGGGTCGGGCGCGGTCGAGGCGCTGACCCAAGGTCTGTGCGAAGCGGCGTGGGAAGAGTTCCAGCGGATCGAGGCGGAAGGCGGCGTTCTGGTGAGCCTGCAGCAAGGGCATATCCAGAAGCGCGTCAAGGCAGCGTCCGAGCACCGCGCCGCGGCGTATCGGTCAGGCGAACGGGCGATCATCGGCACCACGCTCTACCCGTTGAAGACCGACGCTCCGGTCGAGACGCTGGCGGCCGAGCGCCGGCCGGCCTTCACCGAGGGCGTCGCGGTGTGCGAGGCGCTGTTTCCGGTGCGCATCGACCAGACGATCGGAGCCGCATCTTGATCCCTGATTTCTCAGAGATCGGCTGGTCGGCGCCGCGGCGCGCGCCGGTCGAGGTCAAGGGCCAGCGGCTGACGCCGGAAGGCATCGCCGTCAAGCATCTCTACAGCCAGGGCGACCTCAAGGGGCTCGCCCATCTCGACACCTATCCGGGCAGGCCGCCCTTCGTGCGCGGGCCCTACCCGACCATGTATGTCCAGCAGCCCTGGACGATCCGCCAATATGCCGGCTTCTCGACGGCCGAGGAATCCAACGCCTTCTACCGGCGCAATCTCGCCGCCGGCCAGAAAGGCCTGTCGGTCGCCTTCGATCTCGCCACCCATCGCGGCTATGACAGCGATCATCCGCGCGTCGCCGGCGATGTCGGCATGGCCGGTGTGGCCATCGATTCCATCCTCGACATGCGGCAGCTGTTCGACGGCATTCCGCTCGGCGAGATGACGGTGTCGATGACCATGAACGGCGCGGTGCTGCCGATCATGGCGCTTTATATCGTGGCGGCCGAAGAACAGGGCGTTGCGCAGAAGGATCTGGCGGGAACCATTCAGAACGACATTCTGAAGGAGTTCATGGTCCGCAACACCTACATTTATCCGCCGAAACCCTCGATGCGGATCGTGTCGGATATCTTTTCCTATACGTCGAAGAACATGCCGAAGTTCAATTCGATTTCGATCTCCGGCTATCACATGCAGGAGGCCGGGGCGACGGCGGACCTGGAGCTCGGCTATACCATCGCCGACGGCATAGAATATGCCCGTGCCGGCGTCGCCGCCGGTCTCGACATCGACCGCTTCGCGCCACGGCTTTCCTTCTTCTGGGCGATCGGCATGAACTTCTTCATGGAGGTCGCCAAGCTCCGCGCCGCGCGGCTTTTGTGGTCGAGCCTGATGCAGAAGAATTTTGCGCCGAAGGACGAGCGCTCGCTGTCGCTGCGTACTCATTCGCAGACATCCGGCTGGTCGCTGACGGCGCAGGATCCTTACAACAACATCATCCGCACCATGATCGAGGCGATGGCGGCCACCCAAGGGCACACTCAGTCGCTGCACACCAATTCCTTCGACGAGGCGATGGCGCTGCCGACAGACCATTCCGCCCGCATCGCCCGCAACACGCAGCTCATCCTGCAAAAGGAATCCGGCACCACCCGCATCATCGATCCATGGGGCGGCTCGGCCTATGTCGAACGGCTGACGCATGATCTGGCGGCGCGTGCGCTCGCCAATATCGAAGAGGTCGAGGCCCTCGGCGGCATGGCGGCGGCGACCGAACAGGGAATTCCGAAGCTGCGCATCGAAGAGGCGGCGGCGCGCACGCAGGCGCGCATCGATTCCGGCGAGCAGATGCTGGTCGGCGTCAACGCGCATCGGCCCGAAAACGACATCGAGGTCGACGTGCTGAAGATCGACAATGCCGAGGTCAGGGCAAGGCAATTGTCGAAGCTGCAGAACCTCAAGGGCACGCGCAATGTCGGCGCCGTCGAGAGCGCGCTCGACGCGCTGACCCGTGCCGCGGCAGGCAACGAAAACCTGCTGGAATTCGCCATCCGCGCCGCGCGCGCCAATGCCACGGTCGGCGAGATCTCGCTGGCGCTGGAAAAGGTCTTCGGCCGGCATATCGCCTCGGTGCAGACGATCTCCGGTGTTTATCGCAACGCGCTTGGCGACAATCTGACGGTCGACCAGTTGCAGGAGAAGCTCGACGCCTTCGAGAAGAAGTCCGGTGGCAAGCCGCGAATCCTGGTGGCCAAGATGGGCCAGGACGGCCATGACCGCGGCCAGAAGGTCATCGCCACGGCCTTTGCCGATCTCGGCTTCGACGTCACTGTCGGCGCGATGTTCCAGACGCCGGATGAGATCGCCAAGCTGGCGGTGGCGCAGGACGTCCATATCGTCGGCGCCTCGTCGCTGGCGGCGGGACATTTGACGCTGATCCCCGAACTGCGCGATGCGCTGAAGAGGCTCGGCCACGCCGACATACTGATCGTCGCCGGCGGCGTCATCCCACCACAGGACTACGACGCGGTGCTGGAAGCGGGCGCGGCAGAAATCTTCCCGCCGGGCACGGTTATTCCGGAAGCAGCGGATCGGTTGCTGGACCGGCTGCTGGCGCGCTGAGCGAACAGTTGCAATGCCCATCAGAGTTGTATCATAGTACATGGCGCAACCTGCGGTATGGCCATGAAGACTATCATTCACGGACTTGAGGACGGATCCGGCGTCGTAATCTTGCCGCGGGAAATGCTCGACAGCTTGAACTTGCAGGTGGGCGATGAACTCGAGATCGTCGAAGCCGATGACGGCGTCATTCTAAGACCGGTGCCGTGCGACGATTTCGAAAGGCAAATGCGTGCTGCTCGCGATGTCATGGACAAGTATGAGCCCGCATTGAAAAAGCTGGCTGAGCAGATCGAGTCAGCCGGCGTCAGCTGTCCGACAACTTGACGATTTCCCATTCCTTGCCGTTGACGCTTGCGATGTCGCCGGCCTTCTTGCCGAACAGCGCCACGGCCATTGGCGAGACATGGGAGATGCTGCCCTTCGAGGGATCGGCTTCGTCCTCGCCGACGATCTTCCAGTGCACCTTCTTGCCGTCATCGCCTTCCAGCGTGACGCCCATGCCGAAGCGCACCTGGTCGCTGCCGGTTTCCGGCACGGATAGCTCGGCGTTTTCGCGGCGCGCGGTCCAGTAGCGGAGGTCGCGCGACACCACGGCGATGCGCTCGCGGTCGGCTTTTCGCTCGGCTTTGGCCAGTATGTCGCGCAGATCGGCCAGATTGTCCTCGATCAGCGCCAGGCCGCGCTCCGTCACCAGATTGCGGTGCTGGCTGATCGGCCGCTCGCCGATGCCGGCAATGGCGTTTTCGCTGTCTTCCTCGCGGGTAAAAGCTCTGCTCATCCCATAAACTTAGGCCTGCTTGGGCTGCTGTACAAGCCATTAGCCGAGCCACGGTCAATAGCCGGACCAAGGGGAGCGGAGCCCTATGCGGCTGGCCCAATTCCTGCGAAGAACCGTTTCATCGCAAGGATCTGTGCCGATGTTGAACAGACGAACGCTTCTGAAGGGGACGGCCGGCTTTGCCGTGCTCGGTCTTTCGCTGAACGAGGCCTTGGCAAAGACAGCTGCACGCGGCTCTATCGACGCCACCGAGCTCGGCGTGCAGCCGGACGCGGCGGACGACCAGAGCAAGGCGTTCGCCCGCATGCTTGCCGAAGCCAGCGACCGCAACGCGCCGGTGTTCCTGCCGCCGGGCACCTATGTCGTATCCAACCTGACGCTGCCCGCCCGTGTCCGGCTTTCCGGCGTGCCGGGCGCGTCGCGCATTCTCTATGGCGGTGGCGGCCGTCTGCTGATGACCGTACAGGCCGAGCATACCGAACTCACAGGGCTGGTGTTCGACGGCGCTAAGAGCTGGCTGGCCGACGATGCGCAAGGGCTGCTCGATTTGCGCCGTGTGCCCCATCTCGTCATCGATAATTGCACGGTGACCGGCAGCGGCAAGCACGGGCTGGCACTGGAGCATGCGTCGGGCCGTGTCGAGCGCTGCGAAATATCGGGGGCAGCGGACGCCGGCATCTACTCAGTCGAGGCCGCCGGCCTGGCGATATCGGGCAATACCGTGTCCGACTGCGGCAATGGCGGCATTCTCGTGCACCGCTGGCAGCAGGCCGAGGACGGCACCATCGTCAGCGGCAACCGCGTGCAGCGCATCGGCGCGCGCAGCGGCGGTACCGGGCAGAACGGCAATGGCATCAATGCCTTCCGCGCCGGCAATGTCTCCGTCACCGGCAACATCGTCTCGGACTGCGCCTTCTCGGCGATCCGCGCCAACAGCGCCAGCAATCTCACAATGACCGGCAACACCTGCTCGCGCTCGGGCGAGACCGCGCTCTATTCCGAATTCTCCTTCGAGGGCGCCATCATCGGCAACAACATCGTCGACGGCGCCGCCAATGGCATCTCGATCGTCAATTTCAACGAAGGCGGCCGCATGGGCGTGTGCTCGAACAACATCGTGCGCAATCTCTCGACCACTGGCCCCTACCCCGCCGATGCGCCGGGCTTCGGCGTCGGCATCAGTGTCGAGGCCGACACCACGGTTTCCGGCAACGTCATCGAGAACGCGCCGCTCTACGGCATGCAGATCGGCTGGGGCGCCTATATGCGCAATGTGGTGGCGACGGGGAACGTCATCCGCCAGGCCGGAACCGGCATCGCCGTCACTGTGGTCGAGGGCGCGGGAAACGCCATCATTTCCGACAATGTCATCGACGGCGCCAGGAATGGCGCCATTATCGGCCAGCGTTGGGCCGAGCCAGCGACCGGCGACCTCGCGCGGTTAAGCGATAGTGGCTATGCGCATCTGACGGTCGAGCGAAACAGGGTCAGCTGAGCGCCGCCGTCGGCCGCAACGCGCCGACCTTGGCGCCGATGCGGCTTTCGATCGGCGGGTTGGCCTGCTCCAGCAGATTTGCCGCCAGCGCCTCATCGGCCCTGAGAAGCTTTGCCAATACAGCGGCGATCATCACTTCGGCGGCGCGGCCGGCGCCGTCATCGCATTTCAACGCGATGCCGAGGCCAAGCTCCGGAACGGCGGCGCAGTAGACGCCCTCGGCCCCGGTCTTGACGAAGATGCGACCGCGCGCGGCCTGCATCAGCGCGACATCCGCCTTGCCGGTGCCGGCAACAAGGAAAGGCTCGGCCATGCAGGCCGAAAGCAGACGTTTGGCCGCCTTGGCGCGTTGTGGTGCAAAGCCGTTGCCGGTCGCCATGCGGGCGAACCCCAGCGCAAAGCTCTTCAGCGGCACCGCATAAGTCGGGATCGAGCAGCCGTCGGTTGCCCGGTCATCGGCATCGTGGGTGGCGCCTGTCACCGCCTGCATGGCCTCGCGCACCATCTCCTGAAAGGCATGGCCGGCCTTGACGTAGCCCTGATGGGCAATGCCTGCGTGCACGCAGGTGCAGAGAAAACCCGAATGCTTGCCGGAACAGTTGTTGTGCAGCGGGTTCGGCGAGCCGCCGGCGCGGGCGAGCGCGATTTCCGCGTCATGGCTCGACGGCCAATGTGCGCCGCACTCGAGTGCGGTCTGATCGAGGCCAGCCTTGGCCAGCATCGCCTGCGCCAATTCGACATGAGCGGGTTCGCCGGAATGCGAAGCGCAGGCCAGCGCGAGTTCGCGATCGCCGAAGCCATAAGCATCGGCAGCACCCGTTTCGACCAACGGCAGCGCCTGGATCGCCTTGACCGCCGATCGCGGAAACACCGGCTTTGCCGTATCGCCGATTTCCAGGACAGGTCTGCCGTCGCCATCGAAGATCGCGACAGCGCCGCGATGGGCGCTCTCGACGATCGCGCCGCGCAAGACTTCGACCAGAACCGGATTTGTCATGTCACCTCCCGCAAGCGCATGACCTCGAAAATCGGAACCGATTTTCGAAAAGGATCATGCGCCAAATCAAAGTGTTACAGCGTCCTTTGCGCGCCCCCCAAAGGCACGCGGCGCTGTAATGCGGGCGGTTTACCTGATCCGGTCGAGAATGGAAACGTAGTTGGCGACGGCAGCGCCGCCCATGTTGAAGATGCCGCCAAGCTTTGCGCCCGGCACCTGGATGCCGCCGGCCTCGCCGGTCAACTGCATGGCGGTCAGCACATGCATCGACACACCGGTGGCGCCGATCGGATGGCCCTTGGCCTTCAGCCCGCCGGATGGATTGACCGGCAACCTGCCGTCCTTGGCGGTCGTGCCGTCCAGTGCCAGCTTGGCACCCTCACCCGGCTTGGCCAGCCCCATCGCCTCATATTCGATCAGTTCGGCAATGGTGAAGCAGTCATGCGTCTCGACGAAGGAGAGATCGTGGAGCGTCACGCCGGCCTTCTTCAAGGCCTGGTTCCAGGCCTGCTCGCAGCCTTCAAAGGAGAGAATGTCGCGCTTCGACATCGGCAGGAAATCCTGGATATGCTCGTTGGCGCGGAAGGCGACGGCGCGGCGCATCTTCAACGCCGTCGAGGTGTCGGTCAGCACCAGCGCCGCAGCACCGTCGGAGACCAGCGAGCAGTCGGTGCGCTTCAGCGGGCCGGCGACGAAGGGGTTTTTCTCGCTTTCCTGGCGGCAGAACTCAAAGCCGAAATCCTTGCGCATCTGCGCATAGGGATTGTCGACGCCGTTCTTGTGGTTCTTGGCGGCGATCATCGCCAGCGCATCGGACTGGTCGCCATAACGCTGAAAATAGGCCTGCGCGATCTTGCCGAAGACGCCGGCAAAACCGGCCGGCGTGTCGCCCTCCTCCGGCAGATAGGACGCCTTGAGCAGGTTCTTGCCGATCTCTGGACCGGGGGTCGTCGTCATCTGCTCGGCGCCGACCACCAGCACGATGCGGGCGGCATTGGCGTCGATGGCGCGAATGCCTTGGCGGACCGCGGCCGAGCCGGTGGCGCAGGCGTTCTCGACCCGCGTCGCCGGCTTGAAGCGCAGGCGATCGTCAGCCTGCAGCACGAGGCTGGCGGTAAAATCCTGCGGGGAAAAGCCGGCATTGAAATGGCCGAGCACGATCTCGTCGACTTCGTCCGGGCCGATGCCGGCATGGTCGAGCGCGTCGACCGCGACCTTGGTGATCAGGCCTTCCAGCGTCTCGCCTTCCAGCTTGCCGAAGCGCGAATGCGCCCAGCCGACGATGCATGCGGTCATGGCAACCTCCATTTGCCGCAAGCCTAGCATGTCATGGCGCGGCATCAGCTTCTAATATTGTTCAAAAGTGAACCGTTTTCCAGTCCAAGGGATGGGCCAGAGCGACACGATCGGTTGATCCGGGCGTCAGTTTTTTATTGATTGATCCGTCAATAAAAAATAATCTCGTTTTTGATCTGGATCCCCAAAATGCCGAAAGTCGGAATGGAACCGTTGCGCCGCAAGGCGCTCATCGACGCGACGATCTCGGCGATCGGCGAACGAGGGTCATTGGACGTGACCATGTCGGAGATCGCCGGCCGCGCCGGCGTATCGTCGGCCCTTGCCCATCACTATTTTGGCGCCAAGGACGAACTGCTGTTGGCGACGATGCGGCACATCCTGGCCGAGTTGACCATCGACATGCGGCGCGCCCTGCAATCCGCCGCCACACCGCGCGAGCGCGTCTCGGCCGTGGTCGCCGTCAACTTCTCCGACATCCAGTTCCAGCCGGAAACCATTGCCGCCTGGCTCGCCTTCTATGTCGAGGCGCAGAAATCATCGGCCTTGCGCCGGCTGCTCAGGGTCTATGCGCGGCGGCTGCATTCGAACCTGATGAGTGGCCTGACCGGCATCCTGCCGCGGCAAGAAGCCGACCGCGCGGCGGAAGCGACGGCGGCGCTGATCGACGGCCTCTACATCAGGCGCGCGCTGAAGGATGGCGTGCCGGACGCGGCGACCGCGATCGCGCTGGTCGAGGACTATCTGGAAATCAAACTTGGCGGGCGGCAGACACAGTGACAGCCTCAGTGACACAAAGGCGACCCAACATCCTGATCGTCATGGTCGATCAGCTCAACGGCACGCTGTTTGCGGACGGGCCGGCGGACTTCCTGCATGCGCCGCACCTTAAGGCGCTGGCCGCACGCTCAGCGCGCTTCGGCAACAACTACACGGCCTCGCCGCTTTGCGCGCCCGGCCGCGCCGCCTTCATGAGCGGGCAATTGCCGTCGCGCACCCAAGTCTACGACAACGCCGCCGAGTTCGCTTCTTCCATCCCGACCTATGCGCATCATCTGCGCAGCGCCGGCTATTACACCTGCCTGTCGGGCAAGATGCATTTCGTCGGACCCGACCAGTTGCATGGTTTCGAAGAGCGGCTGACCACCGACATCTATCCCGCCGATTTCGGCTGGACGCCGGACTACCGCAAGCCTGGCGAGCGCATCGACTGGTGGTATCACAATCTGGGCTCGGTGACCGGCGCCGGCATCGCCGAGATCACCAACCAGATGGAGTATGATGACGAGGTTGCCTTCCACGCGGTACAAAAGCTCTACGATCTTGCCCGCACCTCCGATGATGCGGCCAGCCGGCCCTGGTGCCTGACGGTCTCCTTCACCCACCCGCACGACCCCTATGTCACGCGACGGCAATATTGGGATCTCTATGAAGACTGTCCGGCGCTGGAGCCGGAGGTGGGATTCATCGCCTATGCCGATCAGGACCCACATTCGCAACGGCTCTACCGCGCCAGCGACTATGACAGTTTCAACATCACGCCGGAGCAGATTCGCCGCTCGCGGCGCGGCTACTTCGCCAACATCTCCTATCTCGACGACAAGGTCGGCGAGCTGATGTCGGTGCTGGAGCGCACGCGCATGCTGGACGACACGGTCATCCTGTTCTGCTCCGACCATGGCGACATGCTTGGCGAGCGCGGCCTGTGGTTCAAGATGAACTTTTTCGAGGGCTCGGCACGGGTGCCATTAATGATTGCCGGCAAAGATATTCGGGCTGGGCTGATCGACGCGCCGGTCTCCAACCTCGACGTGACGCCGACGCTGTGCGACCTCGCCGGCATCGACATCTCGGCAATAGCGCCATGGACCGATGGCCAGTCGCTGCGGCCGCTGCTCGCCGGCGAGCAGCGTAACGCCCCGGTGCTGATGGAATATGCCGCCGAGGGTTCCAACGCGCCGTTGGTGGCGATCCGCGACGGCCGCTACAAATTCATCCATTGCGAGATCGACCCGCCGCTTATGTTCGATCTCGAAGCCGATCCGCGTGAACTGACCAACCTTGCCGCCGATCCGGCGCATGCCGATCTGGTGGCGGCCTTCACGGCAGCCGTGCGGGCGCGCTGGGACATGGCGGCCTTCGATGCCGCCGTGCGCGCCAGCCAGGCGCGGCGCTGGGTGGTCTATCCCGCCTTGCGCAACGGCACGCACTACCCTTGGGAATTCCAGCCGCTGCAAAAAGCATCCGAGCGCTACATGCGCAATCACATGAACCTCGACAATCTCGAGGACCAAAAACGCTTTCCGCGAGGCGAATGATGACCATTGTCCCCTCCCTCGACCACCTCAGACAGGCCTATGCCGTGACGTCGAAGGCGACGCAGATCACGCCTTTGCTGGAATCGGCAGCCCTTGCCAAGGAGACGGGTGCAGCCCGCGTCTTCATCAAGCCGGAATCGCTGCAATGGGCAGGCTCCTTCAAGGTACGCGGCGCCTATTGGCGACTGAAGCGGCTGTCGCCTGAAGAAGCCAGGAAAGGCGTCGTCGCCTACTCCTCCGGCAATTTCGCGCAAGGGCTGGCGGCTGCCGGCCAGGCGCTCGGCATTCCCGTCACCATCGTCATGCCGATCGACGCGCCGGCCGCCAAGCGCGACGCCACTGCAGGCTATGGCGCTCGCGTGGTGCTGACCGACCATGGCGATCGCGCTCGTGAAGAGGTCGCTGCCGCCAAGGCGCGCGAGATCGCCGAGACCGAGGGGCTGGCCTTGCTGCATCCGTTCGACGATCCGGAGATCGTTGCCGGCCAGGCCGGCGCCGGACTGGAAGCGCTCGAGCAACTTGAGGCGAAGGGTGCCAGCGCCGACCTGTTGTTCTGCTCGGTTGGCGGCGGAGGACTGATCGGCGGCGTATCGCTGGCCTTCCACTATTTGTCGCCGGCAACCGAGATCATCGGCGTCGAACCGGAAGGGTTCAACGGCATGGGCTCGTCGCTGGATCACGGCGCCATCGAGACCATGCCGATCGCGCCGATGTCGATCTGTGACGGGCTGATGTCGCGGCGGCCGGGCGATGCGCCCTTCGCAGCGGTCAAGGCCGCCGGCGTGCGCGGCATCACCGTCGACGATGCCTCGGTGCGGCGCGCGATGAAGATCGCCTTCGAGCGGATGAAGCTGGTGCTGGAGCCGTCGGGCGCCGCGTCACTGGCGGCACTGCTCGGCGGCAAGGTGGATGTGGCGGGCAAAACCGTCCTCGTGGTGGCAACTGGCGGCAATGTCTCGCTCGCCGATTTCATGGCGCATATGAACCATGCTTGAAGCAGATTTCGTCATCATCGGCTCCGGCTCGGCCGGCTCGGCCATGGCCTATCGCCTGTCGGAAGACGGCAAGCATTCGGTCATCGTCATCGAGTTCGGCGGCACCGATATCGGTCCGCTGATCCAGATGCCGTCGGCGCTGTCGATCCCGCTCAACATGAGCCTTTACGACTGGGGCTTTGCCAGCGAGCCGGAACCGCATCTCGGCGGCCGCGTGCTGGCGACACCGCGTGGCAAGGTCATCGGCGGCTCGTCCTCTATCAACGGCATGGTCTATGTCAGGGGCCACGCGCGCGACTTCGACCATTGGGCCGAACAGGGTGCGACCGGCTGGAGCTTTGCCGATGTGCTGCCCTACTTCAAGCGGATGGAGGACAATGACGGCGGCGAGGACGGCTGGCGGGGCAAAAGCGGTCCGCTGCATGTGCAGCGCGGCCCGCGCAAAAATCCGCTCTACGGCGCCTTCGTCGAGGCCGGCCGCCAAGCCGGTTTCGAACTGACCGACGATTACAATGGTTCGAAGCAGGAAGGTTTTGGGCCAATGGAGCAAACGATCCGCGGCGGCCGCCGCTGGTCGGCAGCCAGTGCCTATCTGAAGCCGGCTCTCAAACGGCAAAATGTCAGCGTGGTCAAAGGTTTCGCCCGTCGCGTGATCATCGAGAATCAGCGCGCTGTCGGCGTCGAGATCGAAGCTCACAAACAGATTCAAGTCGTTAAGGCACGACGTGAGGTGATCGTCGCCGCGTCGTCGATCAATTCGCCCAAGATCCTGATGCTGTCCGGCATCGGCCCGGCCGCGCATCTCGCTGAAAACGGCATTCAGGTCGTGGCTGATCGGCCGGGCGTCGGCCGCAATTTGCAGGATCATATGGAGCTCTACATCCAGCAGGAATCGACCCAGCCGATTACGCTGAACTCGGTGCTCAACCCCTTCTCCAAGGCGTTGATCGGCGCGCAGTGGCTGTTCCTCAAGACCGGCCTCGGCGCCACCAACCATTTCGAGGCAGCGGCCTTTGTGCGCTCGCAGGCCGGTGTCGACTACCCTGATATCCAGTATCATTTCATTCCGGCGGCGGTGCGCTATGACGGCAAGGCGGCGGCCAAGTCGCATGGCTTCCAGGCGCATGTCGGGCCGATGCGCTCGAAGTCGCGCGGCTCGGTGACGCTGCGCTCGCCCGACCCCAAAGCGACGCCGGTGATCCGCTTCAACTACATGTCGCATCCAGACGACTGGACGGAGTTCCGTCACTGCATCAGGCTGACCCGCGAGATCTTCGGCCAGAAGGCTTTCGACAGCTTTCGCGGCAAGGAAATCTCACCTGGTTCGCATGTCCAGTCCGACGAGGATCTCGACGCCTTTATCCGGGAGCATGCCGAGAGCGCCTACCACCCGTGCGGTACCTGCAAGATGGGCCGCGCCGATGACATCATGAGCGTGGTCGATCCGGAGTGCCGTGTCATCGGCGTCGACGGGTTGCGGGTCGCCGACTCCTCGATCTTCCCGCGCGTGACCAACGGCAACCTCAACGCGCCTTCGATCATGACCGGCGAGAAGGCAGCCGACCATATTCTCGGCCGCACGCCGCTGGCGCCGTCCAACCAGGAGCCCTGGATCAATCCGCGCTGGCAGGTGGCGGATCGATAAGGCATTGTCCGGCGAAACGCTTCCGCAATAGCGAATACATCTGGAGAAAACCATGCGCGCCCAGCCTACGGCATCGCACTATGTCAACGGCCGCTACATCGAGGATGAAGGCGGCGCGCCGCTGCCGGTGATCTATCCGGCGACCGGTGAGGTCATCGCCACGCTGTATTCGGCGACGCCGAATGTGCTGGAGCTGGCGATCGAAGCCGCACGCGCGGCACAACCGGCCTGGGCGCGGTTGAAGCCGGTGGAGCGCGGCCGCATCCTGCGCCGCGCCGCCGATATTTTGCGCGCCCGCAACGCCGACCTCGCCCGCATCGAAACGCTGGACACCGGCAAGGCGATCCAGGAGACGCTGGTGGCGGATGCACCGTCGGCTGCGGATTGCCTGGAGTATTTCGGCGGCGCGGTCGCTGCTTTCAACGGCGAGGCCATCGATCTCGGCGGACCCTTTGCCTATACGCGGCGCGAGGCGCTTGGCGTGTGCGTCGGTATCGGCGCCTGGAATTATCCGATCCAGATCGCCGGCTGGAAATCCGCACCCGCGCTCGCCATGGGCAACGCCATGGTGTTCAAGCCGTCGGAGAACACGCCGCTGTCGGCACTGGCGCTGGCCGAGATCTACTCGGAGGCCGGCCTGCCCGACGGGCTGTTCAATGTCGTGCAAGGTTATGGCGATGTCGGCGCCGGCCTGGTCGGCCATGATGTCGTCGCCAAGGTTTCGGTGACCGGCTCGGTGCCGACCGGCCGCAAGGTGCTGTCGCTTGCCGGCTCGAAGATGAAGCATGCGACGATGGAGCTTGGCGGCAAGTCGCCGCTGATCGTGTTCGACGATGCCGATCTCGAAAACGCCATTGGCGGCGCCATGCTCGGCAATTTCTATTCGACCGGACAGATCTGCTCCAACGGCACGCGCGTCTTCGTGCAGAGCAGCATCCACGACCGCTTCGTCGAGCGGCTGGTCGAGCGGACGAAGAAAGTTCGCATCGGCGACCCGCTCGATCCGGAGACGCAGATGGGACCGCTGGTCAACAAGGCGCAGCAGGAGAAGGTCGTTTCCTACATCAAGGCCGGTCAGCAGGACGGGGCAACGCTGGCCTGCGGCGGCAATGTGCCGTCACTGCAGGGGTTCGATGGCGGCTTCTTCGTGGAGCCGACTGTGTTCACCGACGTCACCGACACCATGCGCATCGCGCGTGAGGAGATTTTCGGCCCGGTGATGAGCGTGCTGAAATTCGACGGCGAGGACGAGGTCATCGACCGCGCCAACGACACCGAATTCGGCCTCGCCGCCGGTGTGTTTACCCGCGATCTGCAGCGCGCGCATCGGGTGATCGCCGAGCTGCAAGCCGGCACATGCTGGATCAACGCCTACAATCTGACGCCGGTGGAAATCCCGTTCGGCGGCGTCAAGCAGTCGGGCATCGGACGTGAGAATTCGCTGGCCGCACTGGCGCTCTATTCGCAGCTGAAGGCGGTGTATGTCGAGACCGGGGACGTGGCGAGCCCGTATTGAGGGGCAGGGCAGAGGGGGGGTGCCTCGCGCCAGCACCTGAATACAGCCTCACCCCTTCTGCGCCGTCCCATCCAGATACTGCGTCAGCGCACAAACCAGGTGATAAAAAATGCTCGCCGGCACATCGTTCGCCAGCGAGCGGCCGCGTTCGTCGATGCGGTCGATCCACAGGCCGAGCGGCGCCGGGTCGATGTGCCAGCGGAACAGCCGGCCGACACGCGCCTCGATCTCCGGTTTCAGGTCGGGACCACCCGAACCATCAAGCGCAATCGCCGCCTTGATTGCTTCGGCCTGCGGCCAGCTACGCGACACGAGATCGAGCGGCAGGCCCTGCCGTGAGACGGCGCCGTAGGCAAGGCCGGTGGCGCGGTTGAGGCCATTGGCGATGGCCGAGGCATAGAGCTTGCGGGCAAAATTGCTCAACTCGCTCTGGCCGCTGCGGGCGGCGAAATCGGTGAGCAGCGAGGCCCATTCAAAATGGTGGCCGGGCTCGGTCCATGTGCCCTTCTCGCCGGCAGCCGGTTTCCAGGCGGCGTCGAAGTACTCGCCGAGCGTCCAGCTCTCGGCATCGAAGAAATGGCTGCGGAAGAGGTCGATGATGCGCGCCGCGCGGCGCAGATAGGTGCGGTCGCCCGTCGCCTCGTACCACGCTAAGAAGGCTTCGAGCAGATGCATATGCGGGTTGGAGCGCCGTTCGCCCTCGCCATCGGATGTCTCAAGGAAGCCAGTCATGCGGCTGTCCTCGAGATGTGCGTCGAGGAAGGAGAAGGTTTCTTCGCCCAGCCGCAACGCATCCGGGTTTCCGCACATATGCGCATGCGCCAGCGCGAGCAGCACGCAGGAGTGGTCGTAGGCGTCCTCGGTGGCGTCGGCGACGGAGCCGTCGACATTCAGCGTGCGCACCCAGCCACCTCTGTCGGTGCGGCCTTTGCCGGCTATGAAGGCGATGCCATGGGCGATCAGCCGGTCCGCCGGGCCGTTCCAGCCGCGCGCCTTGGCCACCGCAAAGGCATAGACTTGCCGCGCTGTGGTGCGCATGCGCTTGGGCTTCATCAGCGCCTCGCCGTCGAAGCCGAGCGCCTCGTGAAAACCGCCATGGCGCTCGTCGACGCCCGCGGTCGACCACAGCGGCAAGGTCTCCTCGAACAGCCAGTGGTGTACGCGCCGCCGCCAGGCGCCGCTCTCGATGACGCGGTCATGCGCGGGGGTGAACCTGGTTTCCAGCCGTCCCGATTTCTCGAGCTGCTCGACGATCTTCTTGACGTGCTGGCTGTGGCTGACCGGGGCGACAAAGGTGGCGTCCGCGGTCGAGACGATGGCGACGTCCTTCATGCCGATCGCCGACAACAGCCGGCCGTCGCTTCTGATGTAGGAGTTCTCGCAATCGATGGCGACGACATCGCCGACAAGCACATTGCCCTTGGCGTCGGCGGGGCCGACATCGAGCAACGACTGCCAGGAGCCGAGATCGTTCCAGCGGAAGCCGGCCGGCACCATGGCGATGTCGTTCGCCCGCTCCATGATGGCGTAGTCGATCGAGTTCGACGGAATGGCGGCGTAGAGATCGAGCGGCATATAGAGGCCGGACAGATCCGATGTCGCCGCCTTGTAGGCGGCCTCTGTGGCTTGCCAGATGTCCGGCTGGAACGCCGCGAAGGCATCGCGCATAGCGCCGGCGCGAAACAGGAAGATGCCGGTGTTCCAGTAGAAGGTACCGGCCTTGAGATAGCTCTGCGCGGTGGCGAGATCGGGCTTTTCGACGAAGCGCGACACGTCGAAGACCCCGCCGCTTTCGGCCGCGACTTCGATATAGCCATAGCCGGTCTCGGGCTGCGTCGGCTTGATGCCGAACACCACGAGACGGCCGGCCAGGGCTGCCTCGCTGCCCGCCTCGACGCTCTGCCAGAACTGCTCGGGTGTCGCGATCTCATGATCCGACGGCACCACCAGCACCAGGCTGTCGCCGAATTCGGAGAGCGTGCGCAATGCTGCCAGCGCCACGGCGGCGGCGGTGTTGCGCCCCGCCGGCTCGAACAGCGGGCCGCCGCCTGAGAGGTCGAGACCGGCAAGGTCGGCACGGACGCGCTCGGCATGGCGCTCGGCGGCGATCAGGAAGATCGGCGTTTCACCCTCCGGCCGCGCCGTCAGCCGGCGCAAGGTCTTGGCCAGCATCGAGCCGTCGCCGGAAAAATCGTGAAACTGCTTTGGGTTGTCCTCGCGCGACAGCGGCCAGAGCCGCGAGCCGACGCCGCCGCTCATGACAAAACTGACGATACGTTCGGTCATGAAAGGTCCAATCAGAAAGTCTGGTTGTAGGCGCCGACATCCGGGCTGCGGCGCAACACGGCGTCGACCGCCTCGAACATCTGCTGGCGGCGGTCGGACGATACCGGGCTTTCGACAACCACGACAAGCTCCGGCTTGTTCGACGATGCCCGCACCAGGCCCCAGGTGCCATCCTCGGCCACGACGCGCACGCCGTTGACGGTGATGAGGTCGGCGATTTTCTGGCCGGCAAAAGTAGCGCCTTCCTGCTTCATAGCCTGGAAGTCGGCGACGACCCGCTCGACCACGCCATACTTCACCTCGTCGGCGCAGTGCGGCGACATGGTCGGCGTGCCGTAGGTCAGCGGCAGCGCACGATAGAGATCGGCCATCGAGCTTTTAGGATTGCGGTCGAGCATCTCGCAAATGGCTATTGCCGTGATGAGGCCGTCATCATAGCCGCGGCCGATCGGCGGGTTGAAGAAGAAATGGCCTGACTTTTCGAAGCCGGCGACGGCGCCAAGCTCGGCGACGCGGCGCTTGATGTAGGAATGGCCGGTCTTCCAGTAGTCTGTCGTCGCGCCATTGGCGCGCAACACGCTGTCGGTGTTGAACAGGCCGGTCGACTTGACGTCGACGACGAAGGTCGAGCCGGGATGTTGGCTGGAAATGTCCCGAGCAAGCATGACGCCGACCTTGTCGGCAAAAATCTCGTTGCCCTGATTGTCGACGACGCCGCAACGGTCGCCGTCGCCATCGAAGCCGAGCCCGACATCGGCGCCGGTCTCCAGCACCTTGTCGCGGATGGCATGCAGCATCTGCATGTCTTCCGGGTTCGGGTTGTAGCGCGGAAAGGTGTGGTCTAGCTCGACGTCGAGCGGGATCACCTCGCAGCCGATGCGCTCCAGCGCCTGTGGCGCGAAGGCGCCGGCGGTGCCGTTGCCGCAAGCGGCCACAACCCTGAGCTTGCGCGCGATGCGCTTGTTGCCGACCAGATCGTCGAGATAGGTCTCGCGAAAGCCGGAGACGAATTCATAGGAGCCGCCGCCGGCAAGATCGAAGTCGCCTGACAGCACGATCTGTTTCAGCGCGCTCATTTCCTCCGGTCCGAAGGTCAGCGGCCGCGCCGCACCCATCTTGACCCCGGTCCAGCCATTTTCGTTGTGCGACGCCGTGACCATGGCAACGGATGGCGCGTCGAGTGCGAACTGCGCGAAGTAAGCCATTGGCGACAGCGCCAGGCCAATATCTTTCACCCTCGCCCCTGCGGCCATCAGGCCAGACACCAAAGCGAGCTTGATGCCGAGCGAATAGGAACGGAAATCATGGCCGGAGACGATGTCAGGTCCGGCGCCAAGACGGCGAATCAATG
This sequence comes from Hyphomicrobiales bacterium, assembly GCA_900472295.1. Lineage (GTDB taxonomy): Bacteria > Pseudomonadota > Alphaproteobacteria > Rhizobiales > Rhizobiaceae > Mesorhizobium. Next base: position 173,546 of record UCIA01000021.1, read on the forward strand.
TGCCCAGCCCCATGCCGAGCGCCTGGACGCCGATCAGGTTCAGCTCCGGCGGTTGCGCGGAGCCGGCATGACCGAACCACCAGCGCGCATCATATTCGCGAAAGCCGGACGCCTTGATCAGCGCTTCGGTTTCGAATTCGAAGCTGTTGGGCCGGGCGTCGCCTACGATTTTTGGGGGCAAGGCAGCAGAGCTCCAGATAGCGAGAATAGGATTTATCGAGGCTGCGACTTAGCACATAAGGCTTTAAGCCGGGTTTATCCCGCGGAGGAAATCCAAGCTTTGCGGCAATGCGCGACGAAAGCCAACGAAATGCGACAGAAGCGCTGCCATTGCCGCTTGCAGGAACGAAGTACGGCGGCTATAAGCCCGCGGTCTGGTCACGGAGTGTAGCGCAGCCTGGTAGCGCACCTCGTTCGGGACGAGGGGGTCGCAGGTTCAAATCCTGCCACTCCGACCAGAAAAAACAGACACTTAGGTGTCCGTTGCTCCCGAGACCCCCGTTTGCATACAGGCACAAGGGTATCTGAGCGTAGCGCCTCAGTCGTCGTCGCCATAGCTCCCGGGGAGATGGCGTTCGAGTTCCATCACGTCGTGAAGAACGCGGCCAACGCCGATCACGTCAATGGCCGCGCGGTAGAGCAGCAGATGGCGCGGTCGTCGGACGATGCCTTGATCGGTCCTGGCACGATCGCGACTGTGCCTCAGATGAAAGCTACGGACATTGTTACCAAGTTCGGTGCGAGTGATGCTGCCTGGTCGCAGTGGATCGGCTGCGATGTCACGTAGCGCAGTGGCCAGCAATCGCTCGTAGCGGACACGTGCGTCCTCACCGAAATTAGCTTGGGTGTAAGCCAGCAATTCAATGATGTCTTCTTCGGCGGAGGCGGAAAGCCGATAGATCGCCACAGCCTTACTGACCGGCGTTTCTTGTGCTTGCCACCCGCCCCAAGCCGCTCATGATATTGTCTAGCTGATCGTCGCTCACGTCCCGAAACCGGCCTTCTTCGATGTCTCGAAATCCGATCCTGGCAGCTTCTGAGAGCGCGACAAGGCGCGCCTCCTCGCGCGCTTCCCGCTGTTCAACCAAACGCAGGCCATCGCGCAGGACCTCGCTAGCGTTCTGGTAGCGGCCAGTTTTCACCAACCCCTCGATCACCTCTTCGTGGTGTTCTGTCAGGACGACGTTACGTGTGGGCATCGGACTCTCCTTCGCTGCTGCGAAGCATATAGACAATGGCATATTATGCCATTTGGCAATTCCAGGCGCAATTGTCTGGTAGCGCACCTCGTTCGGGACGAGGGGGTCGCACGTTCGATCCTGCCCACTCAGAAAACAAACACCTAGGTGTTTGTTTCTCCCGACACCCCGCAGAACAGCTTGCAGGCAAACCGGCCGCATCGGCGTCCGGTATCGATAAGGCGTTTTGACGAGACAATCATCCGCGCTACCTCGATAATAGGAACTACCGCCGAAACAGCGGCCCGGAGTGAGGTTTGCGGAAGATGACGTTGTTGATTTCGAACGCAGGCCGGCTGTCAGCGCTGCTCGCTCTGTCCCTGGCTGCAGGCTGCTCGTCGCTGGGCGGCACGGTCAGCCCGGCGAAATACGACAGCATGACATGCGCCGAGCTCAACACCGCCGTGGGCGCGATCTCGCGCGAAATATCACAGACCGCCATCACCCGCGGCAAGGTCACCAACACCAGCGTGCCGAACTGGCTGCTGGGTGGCTCGCGGGTGAAGAGCGCAGTGGCCAACCGCGAAACCGCCAGGATCGAAAAGCTGAAGGAGCGGCAAGAGGCCATTGTCGCTACAAGAGCCAGCCGATGCGCCAGGTCAGCGGGCTGAGCGAACTGGCCCTGCCCCGACTACCTGCTGAACGTCACGCCCCTAAGCACTCAGCCTGAACCGTGTCACATCGATCGCGGCGTTCATCAGCGTCTGGGTGTAGGGGGCCTGCGGATTGCTGAAGATCTCTTCGGTCGGGCCTTCCTCGACGATCTTGCCTTGCTTCATCACGATGATGTAGTCGGCCATGGCGCGCACCACGGCGAGATCGTGGCTGATGAAGAGGTAGGACAGTTCGTGGTCGGCCTGCAGCTTGCGCAGCAGTTCGACGATCTGCTTCTGCACCGAGCGGTCGAGCGCCGAGGTCGGTTCGTCCAGCACCACCACTTTCGGCTTCAGGATCATGGCGCGAGCAATGGCGATGCGCTGGCGCTGGCCGCCGGAGAATTCGTGCGGATAGCGGTTGCGCGCATTGGGATCGAGGCCGACCTCAAGCAGCGCCTCGATGGCGCGCTGGTCACGCTGCTTGCCGGTGAGTGAAGGCTCATGCACCAGAAGCCCTTCGGTGATGACCTGGCCAACGGTCATGCGCGGCGACAGCGAGCCGAACGGATCCTGGAAGACCAGCTGCAATTCGCGCCGCAGTGGCCGCATCGCCTGCTTGTCGGCGGTGGAAATGTCGCGGTCGCCGAAACGGATGACGCCATCGCTCGGCAAGAGCCGCAGCAGCGCGCGGCCGAGCGTCGACTTTCCCGAACCGGATTCGCCGACAATGCCGATGGTCTGGTTGCGCTGCAGCCGGATCGAAATGTGGTCGACGGCGCGCAGCAAAAGCGGCTCGCCGGCGAGGAAGCCGCCGCCGATCTTGAAGGTCACCTCGACATTCCTGCCCTCGAGCAGCACCGGCGCGTTGGCCGGCGGCGGTGACTTGGTGCCGGTCGGCTCGGCGGCGAGCAGCATTTTCGTATAGGCATGCTGCGGATTGGCGAACAGCGCTTCGGCCTGGCCCTCCTCCACCACCTCGCCATAGCGCATGACATAGACCCGGTCGGCAAAGCGCCTGACGATGCCGAGATCGTGGGTGATGAAGACGATGGCCATGCCGAGCTTGCGCTGCAGTTCGGCGAGCAGCACCAGGATCTGCGCCTGGATGGTGACGTCGAGCGCGGTCGTGGGTTCGTCGGCGATCAATATGTCGGGGTCGTTGGCCAAGGCCATGGCGATCATGACGCGCTGGCGCTGGCCGCCCGACATTTCGTGCGGATAGGATTTCATCCGCCGCTCGGGATCGGGAATGTGCACCAGCCGCAGCAGCTTGAGCGCCTCTTCCCGCGCCTCGGCCGCGTTCAGCCCGCGATGCTTGCGGATCGGCTCCATCAGTTGGTTGCCGATCGAATAGAGCGGATCGAGCGAGGTCATCGGCTCCTGGAAGATCATGCTGATCTTGGCGCCGCGGACTTTGTTGAGGTCGGACTTCGTCATGGTCAAAAGGTTGCGGCCGCGGTAGTCGACGTGCCCCGTCGCCTCGCCGTTGGACGCCAGCAGGCTCATCGCCGCCATCATCGTCTGGCTCTTGCCGGAACCGGACTCGCCGACCACGGCAACGGTTTCGCCCGCCTTGACGTGGATGTTGATGCCTTTCACGGCTTCGACCGCGCCGTCGAGCGTGCGGAAGCGGACGCGCAGGTCCTTGACGCTGAGGATCGTTTCGGCAGTTTCCATCGCAGCGGTCCTTTTTAGCGATCCCTGGGATCGAGCGCGTCGCGCAGGCCGTCGCCGACGAAATTCAGCGCAAACAGCGTCGAGACGAGGAAGAAGGCCGGGAACAAAAGCAGCCAGTTGGCGGTGCCAATGTTCTTGGCGCCGACAGAGATCAGCACGCCCCAGCTGGTCATCGGCTCCTGCACGCCAAGGCCGAGGAAGGACAGGAAGCTCTCCAGGATGATGACCTGCGGCACCAGCAGCGTCATATAGATCACCACCGGTCCGAGCAGGTTGGGAATGACATGGCGCAGCAGGATGCCGCGCTGGCCGACGCCCATGGCTTCGGCCGCCTGGACATATTCCTGGCGGCGGATCGACAGCGCCTGGCCGCGCACGATGCGCGCCATGTCGAGCCACAGCACCGCCCCCACCGCTAAAAACATCAGCACGAAGTTGCGGCCGAAAAACACCACCAGCATGATGACGAAGAAGATGAAGGGCAAGGAATAGAGCACGTCGACGATGCGCATCATCACCTCGTCGATCTTGCCGCCGGAAAAGCCGGCCGCCGCCCCGTAGAGCACGCCTATGACCACAGCGACCACACCGGCAAGCAGGCCGATGGCCAGCGAAATGCGGCCCGCCATCAGCGTGCGCGACAACAGATCGCGACCGGTGTTGTCGGTGCCGAACAGGAAATATTGCTGTTTGACGGAGGTGGTCATCGTCGCTTCGAGGCCGTCGGGCGACTTGCTCTCGATCCTGGTATCGTCGAAGGCATCGGAGCGGTCGAGATAGCGAATGTTTCGGTCGTCGATCGGCTTGGTCGAGGTAACCGTCACGGTGACGCGACTGCCTTCCAGTTTCCACTCCTTGATGTCGACGCGCATGCGCTTGATCGCATCGTTCAGCGCCGTCTCGATCATTTCGGGCTTCGGATAGGCTGAGAAGCTCGGCGGAGTGCGCACATAATCGGCATAGATGGTGGTGTATTGATGCGGCACGAGCCAGGGGCCGAACACGCTGATGACGCCGATGAAGGCCAGATAATAGAGGCTGAACATGGCGGCGCGGTTGGCCTTGAGGCGTGCCCAGGCGTCGCCCCAGAGCGAGCGGCCGACGATAGCCGGCGGAGCGGCGGTGGTTGCGATATTAGTCATAACGCACCCTCAGTCATAGCGCACCCTGGGGTCGACGACCGCGTACATCACGTCGACGATCAGGTTGAAGACGATGGTGAAGAGCGCGATCACCACCACGGTTCCCATCACCAGCGTGTAGTCGCGGTTGAGCGCGGCATCGACGAAATAGCGGCCGACACCGGGAATGGAAAAAATGGTTTCGACGATGACCGAACCGGTGAGCAGCGCCGCGGCTGCCGGCCCGGTGAAGGAGACGATCGGCAGGATGGCGCCGCGCAACGCATGCTTGACCACCACCGACCAGTCCGACAGGCCGAGCGCACGCGCCGTTCGGATATGATGCGATCGCAAGCTCTCGATCATCGAACCGCGCATCAGGCGGGCGACGATGGCGATCTGCGGCAGAGCCAGCGTCAGGATCGGGCCGATCTTGTTGATCAGTGCGCCGTCACCCCAGCCGCCGATCGGCAGCAGCTTCCACGTCAGCCCGAACAGCAACTGGATCACCGGGGCGATGACGAAGGTGGGGATGGTGCTGCCGGCGGTCGCCAGCGCAATCACCGTATAGTCGCCAAGCTTGTTCTGGTTGAGCGCGGCAATGGTGCCGAGCACCGAACCCAGCAGCAGCGCCAGGATCAGCGCGGAGGCGCCGAGCTGGATTGAAATCGGCAAGCCCTTGGCGAAGAGTTCGGTGACGGTGAAGTCAGGCAAATTGTAGCTCGGCCCGAAATTGCCGCGCAGAAGATTGCCGAGATAGTGGACATATTGCAGCCAGAGCGGATCGTCGAGGCCGAACTGGGCTTCTAGATTGGCCCTGATCTCGGGGCTCAAGCCCCGCTCCTGATTGAAAGGACCGCCTGGCGCGACGCGTATCAGGAAGAACGCCATGGTCACGATGACGAAAAGCGTCGGAATGGCGGTCAGAAGCCGCCGTAGGATATATCGCAGCATCAGCGCCTCGCTTGGGCCAGAGCGATACGCGTCCCTGCGGACGTGTAGTCACGCTCCGGCGCTCCAATCTTCGCACCGGGCTTGCCGAAAATCGACCACGACTTTCGGACCGATGCGATGACCGACCGGCCCGCCGCGCCCGATTGGGCACGGCGGTCCAGTCAAGGATGATTTCAGTCCTTGGAGATGAAGCGGGACGGATGGACGTCCATCACGTTGTCATCGAAGCCATGCAGCTTCGAGGAAACGATATCGTGGAAGCTATAGTAGAGAAGCGGAATGTTACCGACGTCGTCGACAAGGATGCGCTCGGCCTCAGTGAGGTCCTTCATGCGCTCTTCCGGCTTGCCGCCGGCAGCCGCGGCCTTGTCCATGGCCGCTTCATATGCCGGGCTGACGTAGCTCGAATAGTTGTTTCCGCTGGCCTTGCGCGTGATGCCGAGGAAGGTCTCGGGGTCCTTATAGTCGGCGATCCAGGCGGCACGCGCCACGTCGTAGTTGCCCTTCTGTTCAAGGAAGGAATAGTGGGTCTTGGTGTCGGTGTTGAGCAGCGTGATCTCGATGCCAAGCGGCTTCAACTGTTCCTGGATGGCAACCGCGGTGTTCTTGTGGTTTTCCGAGGTGTTGTAGCGGATCTCCATCTTCAGCGGATGCTCGGGCGTATAGCCGAGTTTCTCGAGGATTTTCTTGGCGGCGTCCTCGCGGTCGATCTGCGGCATGTCGGCAAACTTGGCCAAAGCCGGCGTGTAGCCGGCGATGCCCGGAGGCACCATCGAATAGCCGGGCAGCATCGAGTTCTGCCAGACTTTCTCGGCGAGGAAGTCGCGGTCGATCGCCATCGAGATGGCGTTGCGCAACTCGACATTGTCCCACGGCGCCTTGTCGGTCTTGATCGCATAGTAGTAGGTGCCGAGATACGGTCCGACGCGGACCTGATCGCCGAACTTGGTCTTGAGATCGGCGAGCTGTTCGGTCGGCAGGTCGCCGTAGCTGTCGAGTTCGCCGGCCTCGAAGCGCTTCATCGCCGATGAGCGGTCTTCGGTCGGGATATAGTTGACGACGTCCATCTTGACGGTCGCGGCATCCCAGAATTTCGGATTCTTGACCAGCTTCATGTGGTCGTTGGGGATCCACTCGGCCAGCGTATAGGCGCCGTTTGAAACGAGATTGCCCGCCTTGATCCAGTCGGCGCCGAGCTTGTCGATCGAGGCCTTGTTGACCGGATAGGCCGCCTGATGGGTCAGCATCTCAAGAAAATAAGGCGTTGGCGCCTTGAGGGTGATTTCGAGGGTATTTGCGTCAATCGCCTTGACGCCCATATCCTCCGGCTTGCCCTTCTTGGTGTTGACGTCCTCGGCTCCCTTTACGGGATAGAGCATGGAAGCGTATTCGGCGGCGGTCGCCGGATCTTCCAGTCGACGGAAGGAATAGACGAAGTCTTCCGCCGTCACCGGGCTGCCATCCGACCACAAGCCGTCCTTGCGCAGCTTGAAGGTGTAGACGGTGCCGTCATCCGATACGGTCCAGCTTTCGGCGGCGCCCGGAATGAGGTTCGTCTTCTGATCGTGCATGACCAGTCCCTGGAACAGGTCGCGAATGATATCGGCTTCGTAGACGGTCGAGGTCTTGTGCGGATCGACCGTCTCCGCTTCAGCGGCGCTGCCTCTGTTGTAGACCGTCTCGGCAAGGGCCGGCGTCAGGAACGTGCCTGCGGCAAAAGTCATGGTTGTGGCGACCAGCGTCGCCTTCAGCATATTTTTCATCAGCATGAAGTCTCTCCCTGTGGCACTGCCGATCGGCTCGCGCCTTACGAGTGTGGACGCCCCGGAACCGATTCTGGCCCCTTTTGAGCGCGCCGCCGGTTCCCGTCCGGCAGCTGGTGGCAGGAGACTAGACAGACAGAAATATTATTTCAACCGCCCGCTGCTTGACGTTGAGTGAGTAGCCTTCCACTAAAATAGCCAAAGCTAAAATGAAGATGCCTTTCAACTGACTGCACCTTGTGGTTGCCTTATCGGTTTTCTATTTCTGCAACGCCGGTTTGGCATGCTCGGCAGCATGCTGCAGAAGCCAAATCCCCGCGCTTTGTGGTGTCGTTTCCGGGCAAGCGCCTCGGCAACTTCGGCAATCGAATTTGCCATGCTGGCGCCGCTGTTCATCCTGCTTGTGCTCGGCATGGTTGCATATGGCATCTATTTCGGCGCCAGCCACTCGGTTCAGCAAATCGCGGCGGATGCGGCACGAACGGCGATTGCAGGGCTGAACGCGACCGAACGCCAGACGCTGGTCACCGCCTTCATCACCAACAACGGCAGCGGCTATCCTTTCGTCGATGCCACAAAACTGACGGTCAACGCTCAGGACAGCGCCGCCGATGGCAGTCAATTCGTGGTCTCGGTAAGCTATGACGCACGGAATTTGCCGATCTGGAATCTGTTCCCCGATCTGCCGATGCCGGGCATGACCATCCTGCGACAATCGAAGATCCGGGTCGGGGGCATCTGATGCGCAATGCGGTTGCTGGAATGCGGCAGATATGCCGGCGGCTGCTGCGCGAGAGGCGCGCCAATTTCGCTATCATGACGGCGCTGACCGCGCCGGTTGCGTTGACCTTGACCGCGTTCGCCGTCGATCAGGGCGCGCTGTTCAACGAGCGTCGCGCCGCGCAGTCGATCGTCGACCTTGCCGCGATTAGCGCTGCAGCCAACATCAACAACGCCCAAGCGGCGGTGCTGACGACGCTGAGTGACAATGGCATCACCTCCATCGCCGTGCAGACAAGCGGGACAAACATAGCGCCGACGGCCACCAAGGCCGTCGTCCAGGTCGTGCCGGGGCGCTACACCAGCTTGAGCTCCGTCGCCGCCGGCAGCCGGTTCGAGGCGAATAAGCTGCCCTACAATGCCGTCCAGGTGTCCCTGAAAAAGCAAGGCACACTCTATTTCGGCTCCAGTATCATGGCGCCGCCGGTCATCGGCACGAAGGCCATCGCCAACGCCCAGGCCCAGGCGACATTTTCGGTCGGGTCGAGGCTGCTCAGCGTCAATGACGGCCTGCTCAATGCGCTGCTCAAAGGGCTGGTGGGTGGCAACATCACACTTAGCGTAATGGACTACAATTCGCTGATCGCGGCCGACATCAACGTGCTTTCCTTTGTCGATGCGCTTGCGGTTCAGTTGAACCTGACCGGCGTCTCCTATTCGGATGTGCTGGCTTCAAAAGCCACCGTCGGCAAGATCGCAACGGCCATGGCCAATGTCCCGGGGCTTGGCAACACGGCCAAGGTGGCTCTGCAGAGCGTGGCCTCGAAGGCCACCAGCACGGTGCAAATTCCGCTCAGCCACCTTATCGACCTCGGCACGGTCGGTCGCCTCGGTCTCGGGCAAAAGCCGTCGGGCCTGAATGTCGAGGCCAGCGCCATGGCAATGCTGACGGCCGCGGCCTCGCTTGCCAACGGCACCAACCAGGCTCAGCTCGACGCTGGCCTCATCATCCCCGGCCTTACCGGTGTGACGCTCAACATCGCCGTCGGCGAGCCTATGCAATCCTCGCCATGGCTGGCTGTCGGCGAGGCCGGCACCGTGGTGCGCACCGCGCAGACACGCATCAAACTTCTGGCGTCAGTCACTGTCGGCAACAGCAATATCGGCGGCGGCACCAGCCTGCTCTCCGTCACCCTGCCTCTGCACATCGAAATCGCCTATGCCGAGGCCAAGCTGACCGACATAAGCTGTCCGACGGGCCGGCCTGAGAGCATCAAAGTCACCATTGCAGCCCGGCCTGGTGTCGTCGAAGCGCATCTCGCGGCCAGCAACGCCGATGGCAATCCCGGCGCCTTCGCCGATTTCACCAAGAAGGAAGTATTTTCCAACACCGAAATCGCGGCGGTGAGGCTGCTGCTCGTTCCGCTCTTGTCGGTGAAGGGCTCCGCGGCGTTTGAGATGACCAACATCAACTCGACCAACCTGGTCTTCAATCATACCGAAATCACCGCCAAGACGATCAAGACCGTCTCGACCCAGAACCTGACGCAGTCGCTGACCACGTCGTTGGTCAGCAATCTGTCGTTGACGGCCAATCTGCTCGGCCTGCCTATCGACCTCAGCGCGCTGCTTGGAACGGTGAAGCCGGCTGTGGTGGCGCTGCTGAATGGCGTTGCCGCCCCCGTCGACACGCTGGTCTACAATCTGCTGGCAGCGCTCGGCGTGCGCGTCGGCCAGGCCGATGTCCGGGTCACCGGCGCGACCTGCGGCCGCTCCGTCCTGGTGCAATAGGCCCGCCCCAAAGGTCAGCCGGTTCGTCCGACAAACCAGCCCAGCGCCTGCAGCGCCACTCCCTCATGCTGCAAGACCGCACCGCCACCCGGAGCGATCGCCTCGACGCGCCCGAAATCCGACGGCAACGGCCAGTCGGCCGGCTCATCGGCGAAATTGAAGACGCAGAGCAGTGTCTCGCCCTCGCTTTGCCTGATGAAGGCAAGGACCTCGCCGTCGGTATCGAGAAAACGGATCGAACCTTTGACCAGCGCCGGATGTGCCTTGCGCACGGCCAACATCGCCCGGTAGCCGGCGAGCACGGAATTTTCCTCGCCATTCTGGACGTCGACCGCGCGGGCGCGATGGCTTGCCGGCACCGGCAGCCAGGGTTTGGCCGCGGAGAAGCCGGCATTGTCGGCGCCTGCCTCCCAGACCATCGGCGTGCGGCAGCCGTCCCTGCCCTTGACCGTCGGCCAGAAGCGGATGCCGACGGGATCGCGCAGATCCTCGAAGGTCAGCTCCGCCTCTTCCAGTCCGAGCTCCTCGCCCTGGTAGAGGCAGATCGAGCCGCGCAGACATGCGAGCAGCGCGATTGAGAATGTCGCCACAGCATCCGGGTCGCCGTCGGCCCGAGTCCAGCGGCTGACATGGCGCACGACATCGTGATTGGAAAACGCCCAGCAGACCCAGCCGTCGACAACCGTTGTTTCGAACGCCTCGACGCAGCCGCGCACATGGGCAGGTGAGAATTGCTGGCCAAGCAGATCGAAGGTGTAGCACATGTTGAGCTTGTCGCCGCCCGAGGTGTAGGCGGCCAGCGTCTGCAGCGAGCGGCCTTCGTCGCCGACCTCGCCGACACTGGCGCGGTCGCCATACTCGTCGAGCAGAGCGCGAAAACGCCGGAGGAAATCCAGGTTCTCCGGTTGCGTCTTGTCGAACAGATGCTCCTGGAAGAGGTAGGTGTTGGTTTCGCCATTGGTGCCGGCGACGCTCGACGCCAGCGGCGGGTTGCTGCGCAGCCAACGGTCGTGGACATAGTAGTTGACCGTGTCGAGCCGGAACCCATCGACGCCGCGTTCGAGCCAGAACCGCACCGTCTCGAGCAACGCGTCCTGGACCTCCGGATTGTGGAAGTTGAGGTCCGGCTGCGAGGCGAGGAAATTGTGCATGTAGTATTGCCGGCGGGTCGCATCCCACTCCCAGGCCGGGCCGCCGAAAACCGACAGCCAGTTGTTGGGCGCGTTGCCGTCGGGTCTGGTGTCGGCCCAGACATACCAGTCGGCCTTGGGGTTATCGCGGCTCGATCGGCTTTCGACGAACCATTCGTGCTTGTCGGAGGAGTGCGACAGGACCTGGTCGATGATCACCTTGAGGCCGAGCCGGTGCGCCTCGGCGATCAGCGCATCAAAATCCTCCATGCTGCCGAACATGGGATCGACGGCTTCATAGTCTGAGACGTCGTAGCCCATGTCGGCCATTGGCGACTTGAAGAAAGGCGACAGCCAGACGGCGTCGACACCGAGCGAGGCGACATGAGCCAGCCGCGATTTGATGCCTGAGAGGTCGCCGCTGCCGTCGCCGGTCGTGTCCTGAAATGAGCGCGGATAAATCTGATAGATGACGCAGCCGCGCCACCAGTCGGTGCTCTGTTCGGATCCCGGCTGGGCATTGTCGTCGGTCATCACGAACCCTTCCTGGTGCTGCCCGTTGCGGTCCGGCGCTCGATCATGAAACTGGCGCTGCGTCCCGGCAGCGGGCGCGCAAGGTCGGCCGCCTGCGTTTCAACAGCCGGCTGCCATTGGAACCCATCCCGCGCCGGCAGCGTGAAGACGCATTGGCGGCGGTCGCCATTGACGATGACGGCCAGGCGACCTTCCCCCGTATCGCCAAGCAGCATCACGACGCGCTGGCGCGAGGCATCGTTCCAGTCGGCCTCGCCGAACAGTGCGCCTGTCTCGGCCAGCCAGGCGACATCGGGCATGTCGGAACCGTCCGGCGGCTCTCCGGTCAGAAAGCGCGGGTTGGCAAGCGCCGGCACCGCGCGGCGCAGTGCCGCAAGCGCCGAGACATGGGCTTCCAGCGCCAGATCGCGCCCGGCCCAGTCGAGCCAGGTGATGGCGTTGTCCTGTGCATAGGCGTTGTTGTTGCCTTTTTGCGTGCGGCCGAATTCGTCGCCCGCCGTCAGCATGATCGTGCCGCGCGAGGCAAACAAGGTGGCGAGCAGCGCGAAGCGATCATGGGAACGGGCCTCGGCAACCGTCTTGTCGGAGGTCTCGCCCTCGACGCCGTTGTTCCAGGACAGGTTCTCATTGTGGCCGTCGCGGTTCTTCTCGCCATTGGCCTGATTGTGCTTGGCCTCATAGGCGACGATGTCGGCCAGCGTCATGCCGTCATGCGCAGCGATGAAGTTGACCGTGCGGCTGGTGCTGCGCCCTTCTTTGGCGAAGACATCGGACGAGCCGGCGAGCCGCGTCGCCAGCGCGCCAACCGAACCGGTATCGCCGCGCCAGAAGCGCTTGACGTCGTCGCGGTAACGGTCGTTCCATTCGAGATATGGCGGCGAAAAATTGCCGAGCTGGTAGCCGTTCGGACCGATGTCCCAGGGCTCGGCAATCAGAACCCTGTCGGCGAGGATGGGATCGTGGGCGATGGTCCCGAGCAGCGCCGCCGTCGGGTCGAATGCGCCGTCGACACGGCCGAGAACCGGTGCCAGGTCGAAGCGGAAACCGTCGACGCCGGCATGGCGGACGAAATGGCGTAGCGTGTCGAGCACCATCTCCCGAACGATAGGATGGTCACAGGCGACCGTGTTGCCGGTGCCGGTGTCATTGACCAGATGGTTGTCGGCCTCATGCCTATAGTAGGCACGGTTGTCGAGGCCACGCAGCGACAGCGTCGGCCCGAGCCGGTCGCTTTCACCGGTGTGGTTGAAGACGAGGTCGAGGATGGTGCCTATGCCGGCCTCGCGCAGCGCCGCCACCGTGTCGCGCAATTCGGTGAGGCCGCCGGGCGCCAGACGCGGATCGAGTGCCATGAAGGTGACGGGGTTGTAGCCCCAGGCGTTGCTCAGGCCCAGAGGCGGCAGATGCCGCTCATCGATCCATGCCGTCACCGGCATCAGTTCGACGGCGGAGACGCCGATCTTTTTGAGATGTTCGATGATGGCCGGATGGGCAAGGGCTGCAATGGTGCCCCGCTGCGCTTCCGGCACGTCCGGGTGCAGCCTGGTGAAGGACCGGACATTTAGTTCGTAGATCAGGCCGCCGGGCAGGAACAGCGGCGGCTTGGCAGGCAGCGGCTTGGCCAGCGCGCGCGCGACGGTCTTGGGCATCAACGATGCGGTATCGGCGCCTTCATTGCGCCGCGCCGCAAGCCGCCAGTGGTGGACATAGGGCCGGTCGATCTCGACGGCGTAGGGATCGGTAAGCAGCTTGTCCGGATCGAACCACAGGCCGCGCTCGGGCGCATAGTCGCCATCGGCACGGAAGCCGTAGCGGGTGCCGGCGGCGAGGCCTGCGACGGACAATGCGAAGACGCCCTCGCCTTCCGGCTGGAGTTCGAGCCGGTCGATTTCGCAGGCGCCAGAGTTGTCGAAGATGGAGACCCAGAGACGTCTTGCGGCTGACGACCAGGCGGCGAAGCGGATGCCGTTGGGGGTGACGGTGGCGCCGAGTTGGGTCATGCAGTCTCCCCCTTCTCCCCTTGTGGGNNCGGATGAGGGGTGTTCCAGCTTGGCAAGGGTGGCGATCCTTCGCACACCCCTCAACCGTCTCGGCGCTGCGCGCCGATCCACCTTCTCCCACAAGGGGAGAAGGGAAAGCGCGCACAGCCACCCTCAAGTAATCACGCTCGGCTTATTGCGGCCCGTGTGGCTCTTGATGCCCGCAATGTCATCCGCCGCCGCAATCAGATCGGCGAGCGCTTCCTGCGTGTCGATATCATGCCTCGCTTTGTCCGGCTCATAGCGCTCGATATAGACGCGCAGCGTGGCTCCGGAAGTGCCCGTGCCGGAGAGGCGGAAGACGACGCGCGAGCCGCCTTCGAACAGGATGCGGATGCCCTGGTTCTTGCTAACCGAGCCGTCGACCGGATCGTGATAGGCGAAGTCGTCGGCATTGGCGATCTTCAGGCCGCGCACGCTGGTTCCGGGCAACGAGGCGAGCTTGGCGCGCAGTTCGTCGACCAGCGCATTGGCACGCTCGGTTTCGACCTCCTCATAGTCATGGCGCGAGTAATAGTTGCGGCCGTAGGTCGCCCAATGCTCGGTGACGACCTGCTTGGCGCTTTCACCGCGCACGGCCAGGATGTTGAGCCACAACAGCACCGCCCACAGCCCGTCCTTTTCGCGGACATGGTTGGAACCGGTACCGGCACTTTCCTCGCCGCAAATCGTCGCCATGCCGGCATCGAGCAGATTGCCGAAGAACTTCCAGCCGGTCGGCGTCTCGTAGATGCCGATGCCGAGCTTTTCGGCAACACGGTCGGCCGCACCGCTGGTCGGCATCGAACGGGCGATGCCTTTGAGGCCATCCTTGTAGCCCGGCGCCAGCTGCGCATTGGCGGCAAGCATCGCCACCGAATCCGACGGGGTGACGAAAATGCCCTTGCCGATGATCAGATTGCGGTCGCCGTCGCCGTCGGACGCGGCGCCGAAATCGGGCGCATCCGGGCCCATCATCTCGTCATAAAGATGCTTGGCGTGGACCAGGTTCGGATCAGGATGATGGCCGCCGAAATCCGGCAGTGGCTTGTAGTTGCGGCAGGTGCCGTTTTCCGCACCGAGCCGGCGTTCGAGGATCTCCTTGGCATAGGGGCCGGTGACTGCATGCATGGCGTCGAAGCGCATGCGAAAACCATATTTGAAATTGGCGCGGATGGCGTCGAAGTCGAACAGGCTTTCCATCAGTTCGGCATAGTCGGCAACAGGGTCGATGATCTCCACCGCCATGCCGGCGGCCGTCACCGTGCCAATCTTGTCGATGTCTATCTGGTCGATATCGGCGGTCTTGAAACTCGAAATCGTCTTGGTCTTTTCGAAGATCGCGTCGGTCAGCTTTTCCGGCGCCGGGCCGCCATTGCCGGCATTGTACTTGATGCCGAAATCCTCGTGCGGGCCGCCCGGATTGTGGCTGGCCGACAGGATGATGCCGCCGAAGGTCTTGTATTTGCGGATGACATGCGAGGCGGCCGGCGTCGACAATATGCCGCCCTGCCCGACCATCACCTTGCCGAAGCCGTTGGCGGCAGCCATGGCGATCGCCTTCTGGATGACCTCGCGGTTGTAGAAGCGGCCGTCGCCGCCGATCACCAGCGTCTTGCCCTTGAAGCCGTCGAGCGCATCGAAGATCGACTGGATGAAGTTCTCGGCATAGTGCTCCTGCTGGAATACAGGCACCTTCTTGCGCAGGCCGGACGTGCCGGGCTTCTGGTCAAGATAGGGTTTGGTGGCAACGGTTCGTGTCATGCTTCAGGCAACCCTTTTCGAAAGCAGCAGGCGGTAGAGTTCAACATATTTGTCGGCGCTCTTGTCCCAGGAGACATCGGCCTTCATGCCCTGACGCTGGATCTGTTCCCAGACGGCCGGGCTGGCATGCGCATCGACGAGGCGACGGATGGCATACAGCATGGCGCCGCCATTGTTGGGCGCGAACTGGAAGCCGGTGGCCACACCTGCCGAGACGGCGGCTTCATTGGCATCGATGATGGTGTCGGCGAGGCCACCGGTACGGGCAACGACGGGCACACAGCCATAGCGCAGGCCATAGAGCTGGGTCAGCCCGCAGGGCTCGAAGCGCGACGGGATGATGATGGCATCGCAGCCGCCCTGCATGACATGCGACAGCCCCTCGTCGTAACCGACGACGACGCCGATGCGGCCGCGATGGCGGGCAGCGGCAGCCAGCAGCGCGCCTTCCAGCCCGGCATCGCCCGAGCCGAGGATCGCCAGCCGCGCGCCGGTGGCAACGACGCCGTCGACGACCGCGGCCAATATGTCCATGCCCTTTTGCCAGGTGAGCCGGCTGATGACGCAAACGATCGGGCTGTCGTCCTGCTCCAGATTGAAACGGTCCTCGACAACAGCCCGGTTGCGGGCGCGAGCCTTCAGCGTCTGCGCGGAAAAGGCCGACACAAGATGCTTGTCGGTCTCGGGATTCCAGATGTCGGTGTCGATGCCGTTGACGATGCCGTAGAGATCGGAAGAGCGCATGTTGATCAGGCCGTCGAGGCCCATTCCGAATTCCGGCAAGCGGATTTCCTGGGCATAGGTGGGGCTCACCGTGGTGATCGCCCAGGCCGCCTGCAGGCCGGCCTTGAGGAAGCCGACGCCGCCATAATATTCGACGCCGTCGAGCGCCATCGCCACCGCCGGCAGGCCGAGTTCGCCAAAAATGCCGGCGCCGAACTGGCCCTGGAAGGCAAGGTTATGCACGGTGAGCAGCGACGGCACGCCGACCGCCTTGCCGTAGCGCATATAGGCGAGCGTCATGGCCGACTGCCAGTCATGGGCGTGCACCAGATCCGGCTGGTAGCCGGAGATGGCGCCGCCGGCGATGTCGCCGCCGACCTGGCTCAACGCCGCGAAGCGCCGCCAATTGTCGGGCCAATCGGCGCCGGCGGCATTGCCGTAGGGGCCACCGGGACGGTCGTAGAGATGCGGCGCATCGAGCACGAACAAATCGAGCCCGGCGATCTTCACGGCGTGGACCGAAGCCTTGCCGCCCTGCAGCAGCGGGTATTGATAGACGGCCTTCTTTTTCTTGAAGGCGTCCATCACCTGGGGAAAGCCGGGGATGAGCGTGCGCATCGTCACGCCCTTGGCGGCGAGAGCGATCGGCAGCGCGCCGGTCACGTCGGCAAGTCCGCCGGTCTTGATCAGCGGGAAGATTTCGGGCGTGACCGACAGAACCTGCATGCGTTTATGGTCCCTGTCTAACTCTTTGCTTTTCGCAATTCCGGACGGAAAACCGCTTCACACTTTTCCTGGAATTGCTCTAGAGCTTCAACTTGTCGATCATGTCCTGCGTGACCAGGCAGATGCCCTTTTCCGAAACGCGGAAGCGCTTGGCGTCGAGGACGGGGTCTTCGCCAACCACCAGCCCTTCCGGTATCCTTACACCGTGGTCGATGACGACGCGCTTCAACTTTGCGTTCCGGCCGACATGAACGTCGGGCAGCATGACGACTTCTTCCAGCGCCGAATAGGAGTTGATGCGCGCGCCGGTGAAGATCAGGCTTTTCTTCAGCGAAGCGCCCGAGACAATGCAATCGCCCGACACCAGCGAGGAGACCGCCGAACCGCGGCGGCCATCCTCGTCATGCACGAACTTTGCCGGCGGCTTCAATTCGGCATAGGTCCAGATCGGCCAGTCGCGGTCGTAGAGGTCGAGTTCGGGGGTGATGTCGGTCAGGTCGATATTGGCTTCCCAATAGGCATCGACGGTTCCGACATCGCGCCAGTAGGCTTCGTTTTCCATCGTCGAGCGGACGCAGGATTTGGCGAAGCGATGCGCGATCGCCTTACCGTGCTGGACGATGTAGGGGATGATGTCCTTGCCGAAGTCGCGGCTGGAGCCTGGCTCCGCCGCATCGCGGCGCAGCTGTTCCATCAGGAACTTGGTCTTGAAGACGTAGATGCCCATCGAGGCCAGCGCGAATTCCGGCTTGTCGGGAATTCCTGGCGGATCGGCGGGCTTTTCGACGAAGGCGACGATGTTGTCCTTGCCGTCGACATGCATGACGCCGAAGCCGACCGCCTCCATGCGCGGCACTTCGAGGCAGCCGACCGTGACGTCGGCATTGGCGTCGACGTGCTGGCGCAGCATCAGCTCGTAGTCCATCTTGTAGATGTGATCGCCGGCGAGGATGACCATGTATTCGGGGCCGTAGGCCTCGATGATATCGATGTTCTGGTAGACGGCGTCGGCCGTACCTTCATACCACTGCGTTTCCGAGACACGCTGGCTGGCCGGCAGGATGTCGAAGCTTTCGTTTCGCTCGGGGCGCAGGAAGTTCCAGCCACGCTGCAGATGGCGGATCAGCGAATGCGCCTTGTACTGGGTGGCGACACCGAGGCGGCGAATACCGGAATTCAGCGCATTGGACAGCGCGAAATCGATGATGCGCGTCTTGCCGCCGAAATAGACCGCTGGCTTGGCGCGCCGGTCGGTCAATTCCTTGAGCCGGCTGCCGCGGCCGCCGGCCAGCACATAGGCCATGGCATCGCGCGCCAGCGGCTGGGTTCTCTTCAAGTCTGCCATTCTTACCCTCCCAAATTACCAGTCTGGAGCATCCTTAGTCCGCCACGCGTTAGCGGATTAGTCCGCAACGAGTTCAAGCATGATCGTCGACAGCGGCGGCAAAAGCATCGTTGCCGAAATGCCTCCTCCTTGCGCCCTCGCCTCGACCACGCCGCCATTGCCCTTGCCTGAACCACCATAGTCCGAAGCGTCGGTGTTGATGATTTCGCGCCATTTGCCCGCCTTGGGCAGCGGCACGCGATAATTGTCGCGCGGCACCGGCGTGAAGTTGGAAATGACGGCGACCGGATTGCCGTCCGGCGCGCTGCGCAGCCAGGCAAAGACCGAGTTGGCGCTGTCGTCGACGATCAGCCAGGAAAAGCCATCCGGCTCACAGTCGCGCGCATGCAGCGCCGGGCGCGAGCGGTAGAGATAGTTGAGGTCGCGCACCGTCTGCCAGACGCCGCGGTGCAGGCGGAAATCGAGCAGGTTCCAGTCGAGCGCGCGCGCCTCGCTCCACTCACGGCGCTGGGCGAATTCCTGGCCCATGAACAGCAGCTTCTTGCCGGGATAGCCCCACATGAAGGCGTAGTAGGCGCGCAAGGTCGCGAATTTCTGCCAGTCGTCGCCGGCCATCTTGCCGAGCAGCGTGCCCTTGCCATGCACGACCTCGTCATGGGAGAGCGGCAGCACGAAATTCTCGGAGAAGGCGTAGGTCAGGCCGAAGGTGAGTTCGTTGTGGTGGTGCTTGCGGAAGATCGGCTCCTTGGCAAAATACTCCAGCGTGTCGTGCATGAAGCCCATGTTCCACTTGAAGCCGAAGCCCAGCCCGCCTTCATGCACCGGCGCCGAGACTTTCGGCCACGAGGTCGATTCCTCGGCGATGGTCATCACGCCGGGATGATGGCCATAGACCTCCTTGTTCATCTTCTGCAGGAAGGAGACCGCTTCGAGATTTTCGCGGCCACCCTTCTCGTTGGGGATCCACTCGCCGGCCTTGCGCGAATAGTCGAGGTAGAGCATCGAGGCCACCGCATCGACGCGCAAACCGTCGACATGGTATTTCTCGGCCCAGAAAAGCGCATTGTTGACCAGGAACGACACCACCTCGCGGCGGCCGAAATTGTAGATCGCGGTGTTCCAGTCGGGATGGAAACCCTTGCGCGGATCGGCATGCTCGTAGAGCGCGGTGCCGTCGAAATTGGCCAGGCCATGCGCGTCGACCGGGAAATGCGCCGGCACCCAGTCGAGGATGACGCCAACGCCGGCGCGGTGCGCACCATCGACAAAACGAGCAAAACCATCCGGGTCGCCGAAACGCGCCGAGGGCGCGTACAACCCGGTTGTCTGATAACCCCAGGACGGATCGTAGGGATGTTCGGAGATCGGCAGGAATTCGATATGGGTGAAGCCGGTCTCGATCACATAGGGGATCAACTGGTCGGCGAGTTCGTCCCATGACAGGAAGCTGCCGTCATCGTGGAGCTGCCACGAGCCGGCATGAACCTCATAGATCGATATGGCTTCGCGCCGGGGATCGGCCTTGCGCCAATAAGCGCGGTGCGCCTCGTCGCCCCATTCATGCGCCGGCGGCACCGCCGTCACCGAAGCGGTGGCGGGGCGCAGTTCCGACTTGAAGGCGAACGGATCGGCCTTGAGCGGCAGGCGCACGCCATCGGGGGCAATGATTTCGTATTTGTAGGGCCGGCCGGCGCCGATATCGGGGATGAACAGCTCCCAGATTCCGGTGTCGCGGCGGTCGCGCATTGTATGCCGGCGGCCGTCCCATTCATTGAAGTCGCCGACCACCGACACCCGCCTTGCATTGGGCGCCCAGACGGCGAAATGCACGCCAGAGGCGCCTTCATGGTCGATGAGATGGGCGCCGAGCTTGTCGAACAGCCGCAGGTGCGAGCCTTGGGCGATGTAATAGTCGTCCAGGGGCCCGAGCACCGGGCCGAAGGAATAGGGATCGGTCAGCCACCAGTCGCCGCCGGCATTTTTGGCGTGGTAGCGCAGCGGTTGGCGCTTTTTGATCGACAGTCTGCCTTCGAAGAAGCCGGCATCGTCACGCCGCGAGAGTTCGCCGGCATTCTTGCCGGCCAGCGTATAGGCGGTGACGAACTCGGCATTGGGCACGAAGCAGCGGGCGACGAAGCCCTTGCCGGCTTCTTGCACGCCCAGGATTGCAAAAGGATCGCCATGCGTGCCGGCAACAATCGCCGCGACATCGCCGGCTGGCGCCAGCCCGTCCGGCCCGCTTGTCGCAGCGGTCACGCGCGGTTTCCTCATCAGCCGATTTCCCTCCCGGGGAGCCAGTTCTTGTTCTTGTGCATAAGACCAAATTGTTCGTGGCCTTATGCAATCATATCAGGCGGGCACGTTCCAGATTTCTTTCGCATATTGGCGGATTGTGCGGTCGGAAGAGAACCAGCCGACGCGGGCAACGTTGCGGATCGCACGCGCGTACCAGTCGGGACTGTTGCGCCAGACGGCGTCGACATCGCGCTGGGCGGCGGCGTAGGCGTCGAAATCCGCCGCAACCATGAACCAGTCGCTGTTGTAGAGACCGTCGACCAGCTCGCGGTAGCGATCCGGCTGGTCGGGCGAGAACACGCCCGACGAGACGGCTGCGACTGCTTGCGCCAGTTCGGGCGAAGCCTCGATCACGGCGCGCGGGTTGTAGCCATTGGCGCGGCGCTCGGCGACTTCGGCCGTGGTCAGGCCGAAGATGAAGATGTTGTCGTCGCCGACGCATTCCTTGATCTCGACATTGGCGCCGTCGAGCGTACCGATGGTCAAGGCGCCATTCAGCGCAAACTTCATGTTGCCGGTGCCCGACGCTTCCATGCCGGCGGTCGAGATCTGCTCGGACAGGTCGGCAGCCGGCATCATCACCTCGGCCACGCTGACATTGTAGTTCGGCACGAACACCACTTTCAGCAGGCCGCGAACCGACGGGTCGCTGTTGATGACCTTGGCGACGTCGTTGGCCAGTTTGATGATCAGCTTGGCGTTGTGATAGCTGGGCGCCGCCTTGCCGCCGAAGAACTTCACGCGCGGCATCCAGTCCTGTTCGGGATGCGAGCGGATCTGGTCGTAGAGCGCGATGGCTTCCAGGATGTTGAGTAGCTGGCGCTTGTATTCGTGGATGCGCTTGACCTGGATGTCGAACAGCGCCGACGGATCGAGCTTGATGCCGAGCCGGTCGGCGACCAGATTGGCGAGCTTGATCTTGTTGGCGCGCTTGACGGCAGCGAACTTGTCGCGGAAGGCGGCGTCGTCGGCAAAGGCGTCGAGCCCCTTGATGGCGTCGATGTCATCGAGGAAGCGGTCGCCGATCGCCTCGCGGGTCAGCGCGGTGAGGCCCGGATTGCACTGGATCAACCAGCGCCGCGGCGTGATGCCGTTGGTCTTGTTGTTGATGCGGTCGGGATAGAGCTTGTGCAGGTCGGCAAACACCGTCTCCTTCATCAGCTCGGTATGCAGCGCCGACACGCCGTTGATCGAATGCGAGCCGACAAAGGCAAGGTTGCCCATGCGCACGCGGCGGTCGCCGGCTTCCTGGATAAGCGAGATGCGGCTGATCTGCTCGTTGGAGAACTGGTTGGTGGCGCGGGCCTCGAGCAGCACCTGGGCATTGATGGCGTAGACGATCTGCATGTGGCGCGGCAAAAGCCGCTCGAACAGCGGCACCGGCCAGCTTTCCAGCGCCTCGGGCAACAGCGTGTGATTGGTGTAGCCGAAGGTGCGCTTGGTGATGTCCCAGGCCTGGTCGAAATCCATGCCATGGATGTCCATCAACAGCCGCATCAGCTCCGGCACGGCAATCGCCGGATGGGTGTCGTTGAGATGGATCGCCGCCTTATCGGGCAGCGACACGAGATCGCCATACTGGCTGAGATGGCGCTGGACGATGTCCTGCAGCGAGGCGGTGGAGAAGAAATATTCCTGCCGCAGCCTGAGTTCCTGGCCGGCCTTGTGGGAATCCGCGGGATAGAGCACACGCGACAGGGCGTCCGCCTTGTTGCTTTCGGCAAGCGCCCCGATGTGGTCGCCGGCGTTGAACTTGTCGAGCAGGATCGGATCGATCGGCATGCCGGACCATAGCCGCAGCGTGTTGACCCGGTTGGCCCGCCAGCCGACCACCGGCGTGTCGTAGGCGACAGCCTGGACATGTTCGGTCGGCTTCCAGACGTGACGTTCGAGGCGTCCGGCCTTGGAGGTGATCGATTCCACCGAGCCGCCGAAACCAACCTCGAAGGCGCGTTCGCGGCGTTCGAACTCCCAGGGGTTGCCGTGGTCGAGCCAGGTCTCGGGCAGTTCGACCTGCCAGCCATCATGGATTTCCTGGCGGAACATGCCGTTGGCGTAGCGAATGCCATAGCCATGCGCGGGGATGTCGACGGTGGCCATGCTTTCCATGAAGCAAGCGGCGAGCCGGCCGAGACCGCCATTGCCGAGCGCTGCATCCGGTTCCAGCCCGGCGATGAGGTCGAGGTCGACGCCCAGCGACTTCAGCGCCTCGCGCATATTGTCCATCAGGCCGAGATTGGAGAAGGTATCGCGCATCAGCCGGCCGATGAGGAATTCGAGCGACAGGTAATAGACGCGCTTTTCCTGCTGGGCATAAGCCTCCTGCGTCGCCTGCATCCAGTGATCGACGATGCGGTCGCGCACCACCTTGATCGAGGCGGTCAGCCAATCATATTGGGTGGCGACGGAGGTGCCCTTGCCGACGCGGTATTTGAGGGCCGACAACACCTCGTCGGCGAGCGTCTTGGGATCGGGGATTTCGAGATCAGGGACTTTGGCTGTCATTGTTCGCGTCATACTGCCTCTCGTGATCGTGCCGCGATCATACCGGCTTTCGCTCTCAGTCCCAGCCCATCCTAGTGCATTGCAACATACATTCAATCGATTTAGATCGAGATGCCATCGCTTACCCTGCGGCAATTTATCCGCCACAGGGGATCAGGCGGCGAGTGCGGCCTCCGGCGGAACCTTGGCTCCAGTCATGAAAGCCACGGCATCCGACATCGTATATTGCTTGGGATCGATGACGCAGAGGCGACGTCCGAGCCGATGGATGTGGATACGGTCGGCCACTTCGAAGACATGCGGCATGTTGTGCGAGATAAGCACGATCGGCAGGCCGCGCTTCTTGACGTCGAGGATCA
Organism: Hyphomicrobiales bacterium; assembly: GCA_900472295.1. Taxonomy (GTDB): domain Bacteria; phylum Pseudomonadota; class Alphaproteobacteria; order Rhizobiales; family Rhizobiaceae; genus Mesorhizobium. The sequence continues at coordinate 196,805 of UCIA01000021.1, forward strand.
GTTCGAGCACGCGGCGGCTCTCCTTGACGCCAAGGGCGGCCGTCGGCTCATCCATGATCACCACGCGGCTGCCGAAGGCAGCGGCGCGCGCCACAGCCACGCCTTGGCGCTGACCACCGGAGAGCGTTTCCACCGCCTGGCTGATGTTCTGGATGGTCATCAGGCCAAGCTCGGTGAGCTTGTCGCGGGCGCGTTTCTCCATCGCCGGGCGGTCGAGCATGCGCAGCCATTGGCCAAGGAAGCCCGGCTTACGGATCTCGCGGCCGAGGAACATGTTGTCGGCGATCGACAGTGCAGGCGACAAAGCCAGGTTCTGGTAGACCGTCTCGATGCCGGCTTCGCGCGCCTCCATCGGCGACTTGAAGGAAACGGCTTTGCCTTCAAGCCGGATTTCGCCTTCGTCGGGCACTGCGGCGCCGGAAATCGCCTTGATCAGCGATGACTTGCCGGCGCCATTGTCGCCGATGACAGCCAGGATTTCACCCGGGTAGAGATCGAAGTCGGCATTGTCGAGGGCGGTGACGCGGCCATAGCGCTTGATCAGGCCGCGCGCGGTGAGGATGGGTTCCACGGTCATGCCGAAACCTTTCTGATCCATTGGTCGATGGCCACGGCGCCGATGATCAGTACGCCGGTCAGCAGCACCTTCCATTGCGGATCGGCGCCCAGCATGTTGAGGCCCATCGAGACGACACCGACGATCATTGCGCCGAAAAGCGTGCCGAGGATCGAGCCGCGTCCGCCGAACAGGGAGATGCCGCCGATCACCGTCGCGGTGATCGCCTGCAGATTGTAGTCGGTGACGGCGGCTGACGGCGAGATCGAGCCGTTACGGCCGATGGAGACCCAGGCAGCGAAAGCGGCGATCAGACCGGCAAGGGTGTAGACCGTCATCAACACCTTCTTGGTCTGGATGCCGGACAGCTTCGCCGCCTCCTGGTCATCGCCAACGGCGTAGACATGGCGGCCCCATGCCGTGTGATTGAGCACATACCACAGGACCAAAACGAGCACGACCGTGGCGATCACACCGAGCGTCAGCACCGCCGAGCCGATCTTGAAGCTCATGGCAAACAGATGCAGCAGCGGCGCCTGGGCATCGACGTCGGTGTCGCGGATCGTCTCATTGGCCGAATAGATGAAGTTCGTCGCCATGACGATGTTCCAGGTACCGAGCGTCACGATGAAGGGCGGCAGCTTCATGTAGGCGACCAGCACTCCGTTGAGCAGGCCGCAGGCCGCGCCTGCGGCAAGTCCGATCGGCACGGCGAGAATGGCCGGCATGCCATAGGTGACCGCGCAATTGCCCATGATCACAGCTGAAATCACCATGATCACGCCGATCGACAGGTCGATGCCAGCGGTCAGGATAACCAGCGTCTGCGCGGCGCCGAGAATGCCGACGATGGCAATCTGCTGCAGGATCAGCGTCAGCGTGTAGGACGAAAAGAACTTCCCACCGATGGTGATGCCAAAGACGATGACCGACAGAACCAGCACGATCAGCGGCACCGCAGCCGGCGTCGAATGCAGGAAATGCTGGATGCGCTTGATGGCCGATTTGTGCTCGTCAAAAGCCGCAACGCTTGTGTCGCTGCTCGAGAGAACTTTCTCGAATTCCTGGGCTTGAGCCATGTTTCCTCCCGAGGGGCTCAGCAGCGCGCCGAGACCCGTCCACGCCTTTCCGGTCTGCCGCCGGGATTATTCGCGTTTACAGCGATCCATCGTCCACCCGAAACGGCCGGGGATCAAGCCCCCGGCCGATCGGTTCCTTTTTGCCGGTCAGACCAGCATCAGCCCCAGCACTTGGCGAGGCCTTCCTTGGTGTCGATGGACTTCACGCCGGCGGCGGGCTTGTCGGTCACGAGGTTGACGCCGGTGTCGAAGAAGTTCTTGCCTTCTGTCGGCTTCGGCTTGGTGCCGTCCTTGGCGAAAGCGGCGATCGCCTCGATGCCGAGTGCCGCCATTTGCAACGGGTATTGCTGCGAGGTGGCGCCGATGACGCCTTCGGTCACCGATTTCACGCCGGGGCAGCCGCCGTCGACCGACACGATCAGCACCTGCTTTTCAAGGCCGACGGCCTTGAGCGCCTGGTAGGCGCCGACAGCAGCCGGCTCGTTGATGGTGTGGATGACGGTGATGCCGGAGTCCTTCTGGAGAAGGTTCTCCATCGCCTTGCGGCCGCCTTCCTCGTTACCGTTGGTGACGTCATGGCCAACGATGCGCGCATCGTCCTCGTCGCCGATCTTGTTGGGGTCCTTCACGTCGATGCCGTAGCCCATCATGAAACCCTGGTCGCGCAACACGTCCACGGTCGGCTGCGAGGGCGTCAGGTCGAGGAAGCCGATCTTGGCATCCTTGGCCTTGTCGCCAAGCGTGGCGGCGGCCCAGGCGCCGATCAGCTTGCCGGCTTCGAGATTGTCCGTCGCGAAGGTCGCGTCGGCGGCATCGATCGGGTCAAGCGGGGTGTCGAGCGCGATCACCAGCAGACCGGCATCGCGCGCCTTCTTCACCGTGGGCACGATGCCCTTGGTGTCGGACGCAGTGATCAGGATGCCCTTGGCGCCATCGGCGATGCAGCTCTCGATTGCCGCAACCTGGCTCTCGCTGTCGCCGTCGATCTTGCCGGCGTAGGATTTAAGGTCGACGCCGAGTTCCTTGGCCTTGGCGGTCGCGCCCTCCTTCATCTTGACGAAGAAGGGGTTGGTATCGGTCTTGGTGATCAGGCAGGCGCCGACGCCGGCGGCCGATGCTGTCGAAGCAAACGCCATCAGGCCGAGGCCCGCCGCGGCGAACACGGTGGACTTCAAAAATGCTTTGGTCACGATCTTCCTCCCATGGAACCATGCGGATGCCGCCAACCGGCATCTCGAGCGCATCCACTGAAGTTCTCCCAGTGTGGACGCGCCCTCAAATGACACCAGCGGGAGGCGCCTGTCAATAATTAAATCACTCTTATTTATTATTGACAGCATTGCATGGTTCACCCATTCTGCCGCAAAAGCAGTGAAAATAAATCAGGGAAGGAATGAGGGTGGAGACCGGCATTGCGAGGCACGGTTCGCCCGAGGCGGCCGACAGCCGCCTCCACCGTGGCACCAACCAGAGCGGCATGCGCGACCACAATGAGCGGCTGGTGCTGTCGCTGGTTCGCCAGCATGGCAGCTTGGCCAAATCAGACATTGCGCGCATGACCGGGCTTTCGGCGCAGACCGTCTCGGTCATCATGCGCGAACTGGAGGAAGACAGTCTGCTGCTGCGCCAGGCGCCGTTGCGCGGCAAGATCGGCCAGCCTTCCATCCCGATGGCGCTGAACCCCGAAGGCGCCTTCTTTATTGGCCTGAAGATCGGCCGCCGCAGTGCCGAACTGGTGCTGATCGATTTCCTTGGGCATGTGCGTTCGATGCTGCAGCACTCCTACCGCTATCCGGCGCCGCGCGAGACGGTGGAGTTCGTCACATCGGGCATGAAGACGATGCGCGCCGAACTGACGCCGGCGCAGGACAAGCGCATTGCCGGGCTCGGCATCGCCATGCCGTTCGAGCTGTGGAACTGGGCCGACACCGCCGGCGCGCCGCGCGACATCATGGACGAATGGCGCCACCGCGACATCCGCGCCGACATCCAGCTGCAATGCGAATTCCCGGTCTATCTGCAGAACGATGCCACGTCAGCCTGCGGCGCCGAACTGGTGTTCGGCCAGACCGGCGGCGTGCGCGACTTCGTCTATTTCTACATCGGCGCCTTTGCCGGCGGCGGCATCGTGCTCAATGGCCGGCTGTTCGGCGGGCCGACCGGCAACGCCGGGGCGCTGGGCTCGATGCCGGTGCCGGGACCGGACGGCAAGCCGACGCAGCTGATCGACGTCGCCTCGATCGCCATGCTGGAAAAGGCGCTTAACGCACGCGGCGTCGAGGCTTCTCATCTGTGGACATCGCCTGAGGATTGGGGCGAGATCGGCCACGAGCTCGACGACTGGATCGCCAACGCCGCTCAGGCACTGGCCTATGCAATCGTATCGGCGTCCTCGGTGATCGATTTCGAGGCCGCGGTGATCGACGGCTGGATGCCGCTTGCTGTTCGCCGTCGGCTCGTCGATGCGATCAAAGCGGCCATCGGCACGATCGACGGCGAAGGCCTGAAGCTGCCGGTGGTGCGCGAAGGCACCGTCGGCATCCATGCCCGGGCGCTGGGCGGCGCCAGCCTGCCGCTGTCGGAACGTTTCCTTATCGGTTCGACCACGATTTCCAGGAGCACCTGAATGCTGATCGGTATCCCGGCCCTGCTCGGCCCGGAGCTTCTGGCGACCTTGCGCGCCATGGGCCATGGCGACGAGATCGCGCTTGTCGACGGCAATTATCCCGCGGAAGAACAGGCAAACCGGCTAATCCGCGCCGACGGTCTTCACCTCATACCTGTGCTCGAGGCCATATTGACCGTGCTGCCGGTGGACGATGTCGTGCCGGAAGCGCTGTTTCGCGCATCGGTGCGGGGCGACCCCACACTTGCCGATCCCGTTCACCGCGAGATCGAAGCGCTGTGCGCCAGGCGTGCGCCGGGCCGCAAAGTGGTTGCGCTCGCCGGCGCCGACTTCTATGCACGCGTCCGGTCGGCGCATGCCATCGTCGCCACCAGCGAACCCAGGCTCTATGCCAACATCATCATCCGCAAGGGCGTGATCTATCCGCCGGAAAGTACGAAGACATGATCCTCTGCTGCGGCGAAGCCCTGATCGACATGCTGCCGCGCACCACGACGCTGGGCGAGCCGGCCTTCGCACCCTATGTCGGCGGCGCGGTGTTCAACACGGCGATCGCGCTTGGCCGGCTCGGCGCACCGGCGGGTTTCTTTTCCGGCCTGTCGTCGGATCTGTTCGGCGGCCAGTTCCGTGAGGCGCTGGGCGCAAGCGAGGTCAGCTCCACCTATGCGCACACCTCCCCTCGCCCGACGACGCTCGCCTTCGTGCGGCTGACCAACGGCCAGGCGACCTACACTTTCTATGACGAGAACACCGCCGGGCGCATGCTGACGACAGAGGACCTGCCGGAACTGGGCGCGGAGGTCGAGGCCATGCTGTTTGGCGCCATCAGCCTGATCTCGGACCCGGCGGGCGCAGCTTACGAGGAGTTCATGAAACGCGAGCATGAACGCCGCGTCATGATGCTCGATCCCAACATCCGGCCGAACTTCATCCCCGACAAGGCCAGGCACCTGAGGCGCATCCGCTCGATGATGGCAATGGCCGACATCGTGAAACTGTCGGACGAGGATTTGCACTGGTTCGGCGAAGCCGGCTCACATGAGGACGTCATCCGCAACTGGCTGGACCGCGGTCCGAAGCTGATCGTCGTCACCCATGGCAGCGAGGGCGCCGTCGGCTACAGCCGGGAGCACAAGGTTACGGTGATGCCACAGAAGGTGGAGGTGGTCGACACAGTCGGCGCCGGCGATACCTTCAATGCCGGCATTCTGGCCTCGCTGCACGAGCAGGGCCTGCTCACCAAGGCTGCTATCGGCGGCCTGCCCGAAGACGCGATCCGCCAGGCGCTGGCGCTCGGCGCCAAAGCTGCGGCGGTGACGGTGTCGAGGGCCGGCGCCAATCCGCCCTGGCGGCACGAAATCGCCTGATCGACGCTTTGTCCGGCGCCAGCCGCGACGACACGCCGATCACTTTATGTTTCCACTGACCGGAAAGACGCGATAAATTAGCCGTGTCACGTCCTGGAAAGCTCGGATTTCCGGCATATTGCTGCAGCGCGGCAAAAACCTGAAGTAACAGGCTGCGACACCTCGGCCACCGGCTGCTGGGCCGGTGCAGCTTTCTCGACCGGCCCAATTCTGGTACCAGCGGGCCGGTTAAGTTGTTGTTTCTGCGCGTATCGTTGTCCCTGGACCGCGCGCACTATCATTTTGAGGCCGACATGCAGTTCATCGATCTTGGCGCGCAGCGCGAACGTATCAGCGACCGGCTGAAGGCCGCGATCGACAATGTCGTCGAGGAAGGCCGCTACATCCTCGGACCGCAGGTCACCGAATTCGAAAACAAGCTCGCCGCCTATATCGGCACCAAGCATGTCGTGGCTTGCGCCAACGGCACCGACGCGCTGCTGCTGCCGCTGTTTGCCGCCGGCATCGGCCCGGGCGACGCGGTGTTCGTGCCGAGCTTTACCTTCGCCGCGACCGCGGAAGTGGTGGCGCTGGCCAAGGCCGAGCCGGTGTTCGTCGATGTCGACGCCGAGACCTACAATATCGACATCGCCAGCCTCGAAGCGGCGATCGCGATGATCAAGAAGGAAGGTCGGCTGCAGCCGAAGGCGATTATTCCCGTCGACCTGTTCGGTCTCTCGGCCGACTACGAGGCGATCATGGCGATTGCCAAGCGCGAAGGCCTGCTGGTGATCGAAGACGCGGCGCAGTCGATCGGCGGCTCGGCCGATGGCACAATGTGCGGCGCCTTCGGCCATGTCGGCTCGACCAGCTTCTATCCGGCCAAGCCGCTCGGCTGCTACGGCGACGGCGGCGCGATGTTCACCAATGATGACGCGATGGCCGACCAGCTTCGCTCGTTTGCCTTCCACGGCAAGGGCGAAACACAGTACGACAATGTTCGCGTCGGCATCAATTCACGCCTCGACACGATCCAGGCGGCGATCCTGATCGAGAAGCTCGCCATCCTCGAAGACGAGATGGTCGCCCGCCAGGTGGTCGCCAAGCGCTACGCCGAGGGCCTGGGCGACATCGTCAAGGCATCGCGCAATCTGGGTGGTGGCCGCTCGGCCTGGGCGCAATACGCCATCGAGACGCCGAAGCGCGACGGCCTAAGGGCGCATCTCACCGAGAAAAAAATCCCTTCGGTGATCTACTATGTCAAGCCGCTGCACGAGCAGATCGCCTACAAGAATTATCCGCGCACGCCGACCGGACTCACCGTTTCGGAGGAACTGCCGACACGGATCCTGTGCCTGCCGATGCATCCTTATCTCAGCGAAGTCGACCAAGATCGCATCATCGAGACGATCCGCAATTATATTGGGTCGAATTCGGCGCATGTAGCGGCGGCCTAGACAGCACCTTCGTCATCCTCGGGCTTGACCCGAGGATCCATGCCGCGACCTTTGCCGGAAACGCGGCGGAGCAGAATTCTGAGCCGCCGCAACGCCTTGGCGTCACGGAATGGATTCCAGGGTCTGCGCCGCGTCGCTTCGCTCCTTGCTCCGCCCTAGAATGACGAAGCTATCTTAGCGAACGTCAAGCCGCTTCCGCCGCCTTCCCGCTCGCGACAAAATGCGGGTTGGCGAAATCCTCGTCATGGCTCTGCTGGCGCTTGCCATAGACCAGAGGCTCGCCGTCCAGCGTGCGCGTCATGCCGCCGGCGGCGCGCAGTACCGCGTCACCGGCCGCCGTATCCCACTCCATGGTGCGGCCGAAGCGCGGATAGATGTCGGCCTCGGCAGCGGCTAGCAGGCAGAATTTCAGCGATGAACCTACCGAGACGATCTCTGCGGCGCCAAGGCTCCTGATGAAGGCCTCAGTCTCGGGCGTGTTGTGCGAGCGGCTGGCGACGACGGCCAGCGGCGTGACCGCTGTCCTGACCGAAATCCGCCGGCGGCCGACGATGCGATAATCGTCGTCGACCTCGATGGCTTCCGCCCTGCCCGGCCGTCCCGAAAAGAAGCGCCCGGTACAAGGCGCGAAGACGACGCCGACTTCGGGCACGCCATGGCGCACAAGCGCGATGTTGACGGTGAAATCGGTCCTGCGGTTGACGAATTCCTTGGTGCCGTCGAGCGGATCGATCAGAAAGAAGGCGCCGTCGAGATCGGGCGGCAGGATACCCGCGGCAACCTCTTCCTCGGCAACGCAGGGAATGTCGGGATAGGCAGTGCGCAGGCCGGCCAGGATGATCGTCTCGCTCTCGCGGTCGGCTTCCGTTACCGGCGAGGAGTCGGCCTTGCTGTCGACCGCGCAGCCGGCCTTGAAGACCCGCATCACCTCGCGGCCGGCTTCGAGCGCCAGGCGCTCGAACAGGTCAAGCATCAGCTCGTCGTCAGATGCCGCCGCCGGCTTCGTATTGGTCTTCGGCAATGTCACGCTCGTTCAGCCAGTGTTCCAGAGCCTCTACCATCTCCTCGGCCGTTTTGCCGAGTGTCTTGAGATGGATTTCGGGATTTTCAGGCGCTTCATATGGTGAATCGACGCCGGTGAAATTCTTGATCTCGCCATTCAGCGCCCGCGCATAGAGGCCCTTCGGATCGCGCCTGGCGCATTCCTCGAACGGCGTGTCGACGAACACTTCGACGAATTCGCCGTCGGCCATCAACTCGCGTGCCATGCGCCGCTCGGCGCTGAACGGCGAAATGAAGGAGACGATGACGATCAGGCCGGCATCGGCCATCAGCTTGGCGACTTCGGCGACGCGGCGGATGTTTTCGACGCGGTCGGCATCGGTGAAACCGAGATCGCGGTTGAGACCGTGGCGAACATTGTCGCCATCGAGAATGTAGGTGTGGCGCCCGGAAGCGAACAGCTTCTTCTCAAGCAGGTTGGCGATGGTCGACTTGCCCGAACCGGACAGCCCGGTGAACCAGAACACGGCGGGGCGCTGGCTCTTCAGCTCGGAGCGGCCGCGCTTGCCGACATCGAGCGACTGCCAGTGGATGTTTTCGGCGCGGCGCAGCGTATGCAGGATCATGCCGGCGCCGACCGTGGCGTTGGTGATGCGGTCGATCAGGATGAAGGCGCCGGTGTCGCGGTTGTCGGCGAAGGTGTCGAAGGCGATCGGCGCCCGAGTCGAGATGTTGCAGATGCCGACTTCGTTCATCTCGAGCGACTTCGCCGCTTCGCGGGCGAAATCATTGACGTTGACGCGGTATTTCAGGTCGGTGACCGTTGCGCTGGTCTGGTCGGTCTCGGTACGCAGAATGTAGGAGCGGCCAGGCAGCAGCGCCGCCTCGTCGAACCAGACAATGTTGGCGGCGAACTGGTCGGCGACCTGCGGCCGTGCCGCCGGCGACACCAGCATGTTGCCTCTGGAGACCTCGACCTCGTCGTCGAGGACAAGGGTGATGGCCTGGCCGGCGACAGCCTGGGCGAGGTCACCGCCTTGCGCGACGATGCGCTTGACGCGCGAGGTCTTGCCGGATTTGGCAACGACCACCTCGTCGCCCTGCGCGACCTTGCCGGACGCGATGGTGCCGGCAAAACCGCGGAAGTCGAGGTTGGGCCGGTTGACATACTGCACCGGAAACCGGAACGGCAATTCGACCGCGGCCTCGTCGACCGAGACGGTCTCGAGATGTTCGATCAGCGATGGGCCGGAGTACCATGCGGTGTTGTCCGAGCGGCTGGTGACGTTGTCGCCAAAGCGGGCCGACATCGGGATCGGCACGATCGTCTGGAAGCCGAGCTCATGCGAGAACTGCCGGTACTCCTCGACGATGCGGTCGAACACTGCCTGGTCGAAACCGACGAGGTCGATCTTGTTGACGGCCAGCACAATGTGGCGAATGCCGAGCAGCGAGGCGATGATCGAATGGCGCCTGGTCTGGGGCAGCACGCCCTGGCGCGCATCAATCAGCACGATGGCGAGATCGGCGGTCGAGGCGCCGGTCGCCATGTTGCGGGTGTATTGTTCGTGGCCGGGCGTGTCGGCGACGATGAACTTGCGCTTCGGCGTGGCGAAGAAGCGGTAGGCGACGTCGATGGTGATGCCCTGCTCGCGCTCGGCCTCGAGGCCGTCGACCAGAAGCGCGAAGTCGATATCGTCGCCGGTGGTGCCGTGCTTGCGCGAATCCTTCTCGAGTGCTGCGAGCTGATCCTCGAATATCTGCTTGGTGTCGGAGAGCAGCCGACCGATCAGCGTCGACTTGCCGTCGTCGACCGAGCCGCAGGTGAGGAAGCGCAGCAGCGACTTCTTCTCCTGCGCCGCCATGTATTCGCGGATCTGATCGGTGGGGGCGAGGCTCTTGGCCATGATGTGGCGCATGCTCAGAAATACCCCTCGCGCTTCTTCTTTTCCATCGAGCCGGCCTCATCGCGGTCGATGAGGCGGCCCTGGCGCTCGGAGGTGCGGGCCGTCAGCATCTCGCCGACGATGGCCTCGAGGGTATCGGCTTCGGAGTCGATGGCGCCGGTAAGCGGATAGCAGCCGAGCGTACGGAAGCGCACCAGCCGGTTTTCCACCGTCTCGCCGGGCCGCAACTGCATACGGTCGTCATCCTTCATGATCAGCATGCCGTCACGTTCGACCACCGGCCGCTCCTTGGCGAAATAGAGCGGCACGATCGGGATGTTTTCCTGCAGGATATACTGCCAGATGTCGAGTTCGGTCCAGTTCGACAGCGGGAAGACGCGGATCGACTCGCCCGGCGCGACGCGGGTGTTGAAGATCTTCCACATTTCCGGCCGCTGGTTCTTCGGGTCCCAGGAATGCTGGGCGTTGCGGAAGGAGAAGATGCGCTCCTTGGCGCGCGACTTCTCCTCGTCGCGCCGCGCCCCGCCGAAGGCTGCGTCGAACCCGTATTTGTCGAGCGCCTGGCGCAGCGCCACCGTCTTCATCACATGGGTGTGGGTGTTGGAACCATGGTCGAACGGATTGATGCCGTCGCGCACGCCGTCTTCGTTGACGTGGACGAGCAGGTCGAAGCCGAGCTTCTGCGCCATCTGATCGCGAAAGGCGATCATCTCGCGGAACTTCCAGGTGGTGTCGACGTGCAGGAACGGGAAAGGCGGCTTGGCCGGATAGAAGGCCTTCATCGCCAGATGCATCAGCACGGAGGAATCCTTGCCGACGGAATACAGCATGACCGGCTTGGAGAAGGAGGCAGCAACCTCACGGAAGATGTGGATGGATTCGGCCTCGAGCCGCTGCAGGTGCGTAAGCGCGATATTCATGGACTGTAAGCGTTCTCTCGTGCCATCCAGGCCTTGCATCAGATGGATCGGGCGTCCTTTTCGACCGCCCGGCTCAAGCTTCACAGCTGGACACTATCGGTTCGCCGGCGTTCTAGCAGATTGCCGTCAGACATAACAATGCTGGACAGGCCGGCAACGGCACCGATCGGGAACGAATTTTCCACGCAAAGCCCGGAAACCGGAAATTCCTGCTCAGAGAACCAATACCCCTCAAAGACCAGGGAAAATATTGCCTGGCTCCTGGGAAATCCGCCACTCAGGCGAATGTCTTTGCCGCGGGCAGGCCGCCCGCCGCCGATTTTCGATGACGGCCCGACCTCGTCGCACTATACCGGCTCATGAACCCGCGCCGCGCGGCATCCCGCAAAATGCCGCCGCCAAACGCCATCCGTCGCGCCGCGACTCCAGCGCATTGTGAACCAAAGCATTGACCCTGATTTCTTCCATCAAGCAGCACGTCTCGCCGTCACGGACCAACATCACCTTTTCCATCCTCTGCTTCTTTTTCCCGCCTGTGCTGGGCTCGGTGGTCAGCTTTGTGTTCAATGGCGGCGGCCTGTGGTCGGTGCTTTTGCTTGCGCTGAAAAAACGGCGCTTCAACATCGACCGGCCTATGGTCGCCATGACTGTGGCCATCTACGCCTATTGCGCGGCCTGCGTGCTCGCCTCGATCATTAACAATTCGATCGCCAGGGATGCGCCACATATGCTGGGGCTGATCACCTTCCTGTTTTTCCCTTTCTCATACGCGACCTGGAGCATCACCGAGAAAACCACGCTGGCGCGCATCATCGTGCTCGCCAGCGCCGCCGCCTGCTTTGGCGCCCTGCTGCTGGCGATCGTACAGTACTACTGGCTGGACACGCGGGCCGAAGGCGGCGCCGGCAATGCGATCGTGTTCGCGACGGTTGCCTGCCTCAGCGTAATGATGTGCCTGGCGGGCGCCCTGTCGGATATCGAAAAGAACAAAGGCCTGCTTGCCTGCGCGGCGCTGGCCGGGGCAATCGCCATCCTCTATTCGGGATCGCGGATGATATGGGTGGCGATGCTGATTGCCGGCATCGCGGTCGTGCTCATCAACCTGCGCAAGCTCAACACCAAAAACACCATTCGCGTGCTGCTGATCGCGGCCGCGATCGGCATCGTCGTCGTCGCCGTCGGATTTCCCATCATTTCGCAGCGCGCGGCTTTCCTGTTCAGCGACTGGGATGCGCTCAATACCAGGGGTGACTACAACACGGCGCTCGGCTTGCGCGCAGCACTTTGGCAGATCGGGCTGCGCGCCTTCCACGACATGCCGATTTTCGGTCACGGCATCTCTGCAAGCCGCGACCTGATAAGGGATGGTTTCCAGAACCAGTTCAATATGCCGTCCACGGGCTTCAGCCATTTCCACAACGGCTTCCTGACCGCATTGGTGGAGGCTGGACTGCTCGGCGCCGTCACGCTCGCTTCTGTCTTCGTCGTTGCCGCGAGAAATGCAGCCATGGTGCTGCGCGCCAGCTCCGATGCGATCGAGCGATTCGGCGCCACGATGATCGTCGTCACCGTCATCACCTATCTCATCGGCGGGCTGACCGGCATACTGGTCGGCCACGACATACTCGATGCCACATTGATGGTGTTCCTGGTGTCCGGGACTTATCTTGCATCGGGTCGGCAGCAAATGTTGCCGGAGAAGCCGGCACCGGCGGTGACGCCACAGGCAGGCTAGCCATGAAGGTGCTGGTCACAGGCGCGACGGGTTTCATCGGCCGGCAGGTCGTCACCCAGCTGCGCGAAGCCGGTTTCGAGGTGCGAATGGCATCACGCCAGCCGAAAAAGCTCGATCCCGCGAGCGATGCCGTCCTGTTGCCGGACTTCGACGCGCCGGCCAGCGCGTTCCAGGCGCTGATGCTGGATATCACCCATGTCGTCCACTGCGCGGCGCTCAACAATGACCGCAAGGCAAGCGAAGCCGATTTTCTGGCCGCCAACGCGACACTGACCGCACAGCTGGCGCGGGCGGCCGCTTCGCGGACAAGCGGGCGTTTCATCTATTTGTCGTCGATCCGGGCGGTCGCCGGTGCCGGTTTCAGCGGAACGATCAGCGAGGCAACGCCACCAAACCCGCAATGCGCCTATGGCCGCTCGAAACGCGACGGCGAGGTCAGGATGCTGGAAGCCTATGCATCGAGGCCCGCCGATGCCACGGCGCTGCGCCTGCCGCCGGTCTATGGCGAAGGCATGAAGGGAAACCTTGCGTACCTTTTGCGCCTGGGCGGCATGCCCGTGAGCCTGCCGCTGCCGGCGGCGGTCTTTAGTGGCGTACGATCGCTGATGTCATGCGAGGCGGCGGCGCGGACCGCGGTGTATCTGCTCAGCCGTCCGCAGTCGCTTCGCCCCGCCTACGTCGCCTGCGACCTGCCGCCCCTCCAGGTCTCAGCCATCATCAGGGCCTTCCGGGACGGTTATGGTTACTCGTTGAAGCTGTCCAAAGTGCCCGCCGGCCTGGTGCGGGCAGCGCTGACCTTGATCGGCAAAGGCAAGGCGTGGGGGGCGATGACCGCGACCCAGATTTGCGATCCGTCCCTGCTGGTGTCGGAAGGCTGGGCGCCGCGGACCGATATACTGGAACTGCTGACCGAACTCGCGCGGCGCACCAAATCAGGCGCTGCTCAACCGCGGTAGAAAATTGTTCCGACAAGAATGCGGATATCGAGGCCGACCGAGGCCGCTTTGAGATATTCGGAATCGGTTTCAGCGCAGAGCTTTGGGTCGGACATATCGATGCCTTTCATCTGCGCCAGGCCGGTAATGCCGGGAAGCGCCGACAGCACGCCCAGTTGCCGGCGGCGTTCTATCAACTCGCTCTGCGTGGGCAGGCATGGACGCGGCCCGACCAGGCTCATCTCGCCCTTCAGCACGTTCCAGAGCTGCGGCAACTCGTCGATCTTGAATTTTCGCAGCAGCTTGCCGGCGCCAGTGACGGAATTCGCCGGCGCCTGATGCGAAGGCATAGACGGCGTTCCCACGACCATCGTCCTGAGCTTATGGCAGGCAAACGGCACGCCGTGCTGGCCGACGCGGGTTTGGGAAAACAGCGCGGGTCCCGGCGAAGTCGTCCTGATTGCCAGCATAGCAAGCAGGACGAAAGGCGAGGCCAGCGGCAACAGAACCGCCGCCACGACGACGTCGAAAGCTCGCTTGGGTCCCCTCATGGCCATCTCTGCATGCTCTAGATCCGCCGCCAGATGAAGGCCAGATAGAGCCCAAGCGTACCAGCCGGCGTCTGCCTGTAGATGCCGCTTTTTCTGAGAAGACGCAGGCGTCGCAGGACGCCGCCCTTTCGCGCCCTGATGAACAGGCCGAGACAGGCGGCGGCATCCCTGCTGAGGATGTCGCGATTGACCGCCAGACCGCTCAGATTGTGATCGGTCCAGACGGCGAACTCACCCTTGAACAGGCGCCCCAACCGCGACAGCCTTGCCTTCCACGACACGTTGGCGCCGACCAGATTTGCCTCGTGCTGGCGGTAGCGCACCAGCGGCCGCGGCTCGTAGCGGACAATGCCGCCGGCAGCGGTGACGATGAGATAGGTCCACCAGTCATGGCTGACGAACTCGGTCCTTGCCGATGCCTTTGCCAGCAACTGTCGCGCCGTGCGGTTGATCATCATGGTGTTGCCGCCGGCAATACTTTGCACGAGCGCATTGCGAAACGATGGTGGCTTCAGGAACAGCGGGGAATACCCTTGCGCTGCTCCGGTTTCGGACATGGTCGCGGTCCTCGAGCAAAACAGCAGCGGCGTTCGGGCATCGTGCGCCTGCATCCAGGCAATGGCGCTCTCCAGCCTGTCCGGCTCCCAGACGTCGTCCTGGTCGCAGAAGGCGTAATAATCGGCATCGATGCGCGGATCGATGATCATCGAGCGGAAGTTGGCGGCAAAGCCCTGGCGAGGACCATTTACCACGGTCAGCTCCCCTTTGGACCAGCGGCTCTGCCAGGCGCCGATGATGGCATCCGTGCCATCCGTCGAACCGTCATCGGAGATCCAGAGGTCGACAGCAGGATGCGACTGCGCAAGCAGCGATGCTAGCTGCTCGTCAAGGAAAGCCGCGCCATCTTTGGTGCCCAGCAGCACGGCCACACGCTGATCTTGTCTGCTCACGGTTTCAGAATCTTCTGCAATCGCCTGGGAACGGCCATCGGTTGGTTTCAATAACCAATCCCGGTCGATCAGGACAGGCTCTTTGTTTTCCGCAATCCCCAAGGGAAAGCGCTATACGCTTTTCCCGAGAAAACCGCTCACACTTTTCCTGGAATTGCTTTAACCGGCCTGTCCGACTGTTTTCGCAACGGTTTTCGGGCGCGCGTCGGCTTTCGGCTTTTCCACCTCGTGAAGCCCGGCCATGACGGCGAGTGCTGCGGCCTTGTCCTGATCCCGCATTGCCACCTGCAGCGACGTCAGCGCGGCCTGGACCCTGGGCCATCCCACGACATCGGTTCTGAGACCAAAGATCTTGGGAATGTCGAGCGCGACGATCTCTTCATTGCCGCCATACAGCACCTCGTGAAGCTTCTCGCCCGGCCTGATCCCGGTGAAGCGGATCGGGATGTCGGTGTAGGGGCTTTTTCCCGCCATGCGGATCATGGTTTCGGCGACTTCGAGGATCGGCACCGGCTTGCCCATGTCGAGCATGTAGATGGCATAGTCGTCCTTGCCCTGGCGCCGCTCGGCATCGGCCGCCGACATGATGACGAGGTCGACGGCTTCGGCAATAGTCATGAAGTATCGGGTCATGCGACGATCGGTGATGGTGACCGGACCGCCGGCCTCGATCTGCGCCTGGAAGATGGTGGCAACCGAACCGTTGGAGCCAAAAACATTGCCGAACCGCACGGCGATGAACTTGGTGCCGGAGCGATGGCCATTGGGCTCGGTGGCGTGTGTTTCGTGCAGCGAACTGACGATCTGTTCGGCGGCGCGTTTTGTCATGCCGAGCACCGAGGTCGGGTCTACCGCCTTGTCGCTGGAAATCAGCAGGAACTGCGGAACCCCGCATTTGGCAGCAATTTCGGCACAGACGAGTGTTCCCAAAATGTTGGTCTGGATCGCTGATTCCCAGTTTTCCTCGAGCAGCGGCACGTGCTTCAACGCAGCAGCATGGAAGATGATGTCGGGCTTGAACTCGGAGACGACACGGGTGATCTGGCGCCGGTCGGTGACATCGACGATGCGGCTCTTGAGCCGGGCATGGTCCTTTTCGTCGATCTGCTGATCGAGCTGGAAGATCCCGAACTCCGAGATATCGGCGACCACAACCGCCTCGGCGCCGAGTTCCAGCGACCGCTTGACCAGGATGCGGCCGATGGAGCCGGCGCCGCCCGTCACCAGGACGCGCTTGCCGCTGACGAAAGCGCCGATGCGCTCGATGTCGGAAGGAACCGTGGAACGGCGCAGTATGGTTTCCATCTCGACAGCGTCGAGAACCAGCTTTCCACCTTGGCCAAGTTCGGAAACACCGGAGAACTGGACGACGGCGATGCCGCTGTGACGGGCGACGCGAACCAGTTCCGAATACTCCTCGATCTCGCGCTCGGCGCCATTGCCGAAAATCAGCATGTCGAGGCTTTTGGTGCCTCTTGCATATTCTTCCAGGACCTCGATCAGGCGCGGCCGCACGGCCACCACCGGAACGCCCTGAATCTGTGTGCCCAAGGGCGCGCCGCTATCGATCGCCATGATGCCGGCGATGGAATACTCGGCCGGCTGGGCCGTGCGCGTGAACCGGACGATGACGTCGGCCTCACCCAGCCTGCCGACGAACAGCGCCTGTTTGATCAGCACATTGTTTGCGTTGCGGCTCAGGATCCGCCAGCTCGCTCCGTCGCGCAGGAACCGGTAGTAGAGCCGCGGCGCCGAGATGATGGTGAAGGACACGAGGAAAAAGACGATGAACTGGCGCTCGTTGAGGCCGGTCACCGGCTGGAAGGACCGGAACGCCAGCGAGACGGCATAAAGCGTGACGGTCAGGATCGCGCAGCTTTTCAGGATGTTGAAGAAATCCGGCGTCGAGGCGAAGCGCCACACCGTGTTGTAGAGGCCGCAATAGCGAAACAGAAGATGGCTGAGAAGAACAATACTTGCCCAGCACGCCAGGCCCGGCCAGGAGAGCGCATCGAACGAAAGCCGCGACTGCGAAAGCCCGAGGCTCAACGCCACCGAGACCAGGACCATGACAAGGTCCTGGATCATGATGATGGCGCGCCGCATCTTCGGCCTGAGTCCCGATACGGCTTCTATGTACGATGTCATTGGGTAGTACTGAACTCCAGGCGCAAGGATATGAACACTAACGTGGTGTGAGAGAGCGACTGAAAACTGTCACCACCACCTGTTTAGAGTGCCAAATCCCTTAGCCCCGCCGCCTTGTATCGCATAGCGCGGAGTTGCAAGCGCCGCCAGATATTTTTTTGGCAATGCTTTGGTCAAGGGATTGAATGATCCATCGAACGATGGTTTTCGCCAAGTTTCGAAAAATGTCGAGCGCTGGAGGCTAACGCGCGTCGCGCCTGGGCCGAATGCGAGGCATTGGCAGAAAAGCGATTGCGACCAGTGTACAGATGCGTCTCTGAATTTGCTGCTCGCGCTGCACGCTGGTTGTGACGAAAAGTGAGGGGCGTCGACCTGTCGCAAGCGATTCGTGACTCATCACGACTTCATTGCGACGCAATGCGTTGCCAAATGCGCGCCGCAATGACTATGAAGGGCGCCTTTGGCCGGTTCGACGGCCATGGGAAATGGTGTACAACAACCAAAGAATGCGACACTAGGAACAATGATTGCGGCACTGAACGGCGCTGTCGACGATATCAGCAAGGCTATGAAGCTGCACCGGGTCTGGATTGCGCTTGCTCACGAAGATATTGGCGACCAGCACAGACGCACGACACTTGGCCCGCTTTGGCTGCTGGTCAACTATGTGGCGTTTGTCGGCACTTTCGTTTTCGTGTTCCAGCCCGCCGGCAAGGATGCCGCGGGCTATTCTGCCTATGTCGCAATAGGCCTCCTGGTGTGGTTCTACCTGATGGAAGTCATGTCCACGAGCGTCGCGCTCTTTCAACGTGAGGAGAGCTTCATCGAAGGCACGACGCTGCCCCTATTCGTATATGTGATGCGGTTGGGTTTGCAGTCCGTCATCCGGGCCGGCTACGCGATCGCCGGTTGCATTGCCATACTGATCGTGAGCGGCTCTCCGGTCACCTTTCCCTGGCTATGGTCGTTGGCAGGATTGTTGCTGATTCTGTTCGTCACGCCCGCCCTTACGACCGTCTTTGCGTTTCTCGGCGCCTTTTTCCCCGACAGCCAGTTCATTGTCGGCAACTTGCTGCGCGTCGGAATGTTCTTCACGCCCGTCTTCTGGATGAACAACGGCCAGGACCCCATCCAAAAATATGCCTATGAATGGAACCCGTTCACCTACTTTCTAGAAATTGTCCGCCTACCAATCATAAACGGAGAATTTCCGGTTCACGCCTTCATCGTAACCATCATCGCATCGTTGCTTACATGGGCGATTGCATTGCTGCTGCTTGGCCGGTACCGCAAACAAGTCGTCTTTCTCATCTGAGTTATCAATGGTTTCCATCAAGCTGGACAGTGTTAGCCTTGTTTACAAACTGCACGAGAAGCTAACGCTCTCTGCGCCGGACAGGCGCGTGAGCGGGCCAGGCGGCAGGATCGAGAGTTCAGGCAGAAAGCAGTTTGTGCAGGCGCTCGACGGCGTCAGTTTCGAGCTCAAGGCCGGCGATCGATTGGGTCTTGTCGGCCCGAACGGAGCCGGCAAGACGACGCTTCTCAAGGTGCTCTACGGCATCTACGAGCCAACCGAAGGGAGCATCGCGATCGAAGGCAAGGTCGACGCTCTCTTCAACATCAATATTGGCTTTCGTCGGGAGGCCACTGGGCGCCGGAATATCGTGTTGCGCGGATTGATCAGCGGATGGACTGAGGCCGAGATCGAAGAGAAGATGGAGGATATCATCGCCTTCAGCGAATTGGGCGACTTCATCGATCTTCCGTTCAAATCTTACAGCCAGGGCATGGCCGCGCGGCTTGCGTTTTCGGCAGCAACCGCGCTTGACCCCGAGATTCTGTTAATGGATGAGTGGATCGGCGCTGGCGACGCCTCTTTCCAGGACAAGGCCAAGAGGCGCATGGACGAATTGGCGGAAAAGGCCGGTATCATCGTTTTGGCGAGCCACAATGAATCGCTTATACAAAGTGTGTGCACGAAGAAATTGACGCTCAAGAGCGGCCGAATAGAATCGCTGACGACAGAACCGCCCAAGCGCATGGGAAGTGCGGCCAAGCGGTAGAGGTCCTCAGCCCTCGTGTATCCGCAAATCCAAGCGCTTGATCGCATTATTGATTGCCGACACCCAAGCTATCGCGGGGGTGGAAGGCGAACCAGGAGCGGCAATGATCGTAGGCCCAGACTTCATCTGGCTCCATTTTCCCAAATGTGCTGGAACGACTGTAGAACTAGCGTTGCGCGATCTTCTAGGGGCAAAATCCGATATAAAATTCGATGACGTCGACGGAATTACCGGCCATTGGCATCATACTATTGCCGAGCGTCAGGCGGTTGACCCCAATTTTGACGCGTCTGGGAAGCGAGTTCTTGCGTGTATCCGACGCTTGCCATCATGGATTATGAGCATGGTAATTTTCGAGGCGACGCGTAACGAAAACTTGATTGCTACGCGCGATATGATCGTGCACGGGCAATGTTTCGACGGTTTTTTTGTGAACCAAGCTGACGATTACCTAACCTTATTCAATTCCGACGTCGATCAGTGGATCAGGACTGAGTACTTGGCAGAAGATTTGGCGAAGGCCCTTGACCTGAGCGTCTCCGCTGTTGCCGAGGCGTTGATGCGACACAAAGCAAACGTGACGGCGCCTTATATCAAAGAGATGTCTTTCTGGTTCACAGACGATGACCTGACGACGCTCTACGCTAGTAACCCCCTGTGGGCATCAGTCGAAGAGAGATTGTATGGCCGCGCCCCCACGATATTGCGATCCAGGGGTTGACGCGATGACAGCGGCTGGATACCGGGCGAGCGCTAGAAACCGTGGCAACCAAGGGCAAAAAGAATGTCGAGCCATCTAAAAACACTACTTGGCAAGCTGAGTGTCAAGGCACCCCAAGGGGGCGAACTGCTTGGTTTCTCGCAAGCAGCAAAAACCTATAGCGATTACAGGCACCGTGGCGTCTCGCCTGAGATAGCACCTGGCGATCACATGTATCACGGCGGAGGTCAAACCTGGTATTTCTCAGTCGGAGAAAGTGGCCTAGCTGCCTGTCTCCATGCTGTTTCTCAATCTTGGTGCGGTGGGATTAACCGCATTTTGGATATCCCATGCGGGCATGGCCGCGTTGCTCGTCATCTCAGGGCTGCCTACCCCGACGCTGAAATGTTCTTCTGCGAGATCGATAAGTCCGGCGCGGACTTTTGCGCCAATACCTTTCGTGGCACAGCGCTCTATTCGCGACCGGAAATGACCGAAGTGGCCCTCCCCAAGAACCTGGACCTCATTTGGGTAGGTTCACTTTTTACTCACGTCGACGAGGACAGGACAAGCCGCTGGCTGGCTTACCTTGCGTCGCACCTCTCGCCCAATGGCGTCCTTGTTTCAACATTTCACGGGCTTTATTCGGCCATCGAGCAAGGTATCCGTCCGATGATCGATCCTGCCGTGTGGGGAACTATCACAGACGGAGTCAAACTTCGCGGCTACGGTTATGCTCCATATTCAAACTTCGAGTTAGGCGACTACGGCATCTCGCTAACGACTCCGCAAAAAATACTGGAAATGGCCTGTGCCATACCTGGGACTCGCATCATCTCCTACGTCGAGCGCGGCTGGGCCGACAATCACGATGTGCTAGGAGTTACCCGAAACGATCGAACTCTCGCTATGTAATCTGGTCAGGCGGCGCGCCTTTTGCCTATTTATCGCAGGTCTTGGCGTACATGAATACCGCTTGGCGGTTGTTTGCGATGGGAACAGCCGCCTTTACCACAGCACACGCCACCGGTCGGCCAAGAAAAGGATAGCCGTGTCTAGAATATTGCAATTTATTCGGGGACGCCGTTCCGCACCGATCGTGCTCAACACGCCTGCTGTTTTTGACGGATCGGCATCCGTCCAGTCGGCATTTCACAACGATCTGGTGCCCGGTTGTCGTGTGATCAGCCAGGCTACCGTGACCCAGACGGTTTTCGACAGAACCACAATGACATACAACGGGGCGGTCTACGACAGTGCCGGGGCTCTTGTTTTTCATTCTCTGCGGCCGGCGTCACCTTTGTACACCTACAGACCCGACATTCCGATCTCGCGAAACCCTGAACCGGCTGTCGATCCTCTGCAATTTGAGCAGGCGA
Source organism: Hyphomicrobiales bacterium (assembly GCA_900472295.1). GTDB lineage: Bacteria > Pseudomonadota > Alphaproteobacteria > Rhizobiales > Rhizobiaceae > Mesorhizobium. Next base: position 218,159 of record UCIA01000021.1, read on the forward strand.
TCTACGGCGGACACTTCTTCTACGCCTGGGGTCATTTCCTGATCGAAACGCTGTCGACTGCAGCGCTTGCAAATGAACTCCCCGAGGTCCCAGTCGTCTTTTCGCCATGGGAGGTTACCGGTCAAAACGAATGGACTAGCAGGTATGAAAGACATGTCGCGCCGATACTGAGCGCGGCAGGATGGGATAGGCGCCAGATCATAATCACAACCAAGCCCGTCCTGTCGAAGTTGCTTCACGTGCCGCAACGCTTGACTGCATTTGGAACGGCGAGCCCGTCAATTCACCCGGCGATCTCTAACGTCTTCAACCGCATCCGATCTGCCCTGGGCCAAGAGCAAGGCGACAAGGCTGTGTTGGTAATGAGATCCGAAGATCATCGGCGGTGGCATCCCTCCGAGAGAGCAGTATATGAGGCGCTCGCCAACCAAGGGGTTGTGGCCATTCTTCCTCAAAACATGACTGCGGAGGCGCAAGTTAGAGCTATCTCCCAGGCAAAGACCCTGATCGGTTTTACCGGCAGCGTGCTGCACAATTCAGTCTTCATGGGGAAAGAAACGCGAGTAATTGAGATCGGAGATCAACCCGAAAGGAGTGTTGCTGACAGAATTCAGTCCGAGCTTTGCGGAATTTGCGGCCAAGACCTAGTTTTTGTCCCAGGATTTGAGGGAATGCCGCGCTCCGCAAATCATCTCTTATCCTCGATTCTCGACGCCTCTGGGTTGCGGCAATGAGTCAGTCACCCGCTTTACTAAGCCAACCGTTGCTCAGGATCGCGAGATTGCACTGAGCTCCGTTCCTGCCGCCAGCGATGGGTCAGCGCAACGCCTTGATCGAGCGTATGACCTGGTCGCCAACCCAGTTCGCGCTCGATCTTGCCGATATCGAGCACATTGCGGCGTACGTCTACACCGCGGGCCGGGGCATAGACGACCTTCGCCGGCGTATCGAGGGTGGCCGATATTTTCGTCACCAGCTCGATCACGCTGGTTCCCACGCCCGAGCCGACATTGTAGACCTCTCCCGGCTTCCCGCGCTCCCCAAGCAAGGTTAGAGCGTCGGTAACGTCATCGATGTAAACGAAGTCGCGAACATTTTTGCCGTCGCCCCAGATTTCGACCGGCGCCCCGTCACCAATTCTCTCAAACAATGCGGCGATCAGCCCCTGCCCTTTCGCTGCCGATTGAAAGGGGCCAAACGGATTCGATATCCGCGCCACCACGAAATCGGTACCATGCAAGGTTCGGTAGAGACTGAAGTACCGCTCGATTGCAAGCTTGACCGTTCCGTAGGATGAGATCGGAAGATTGGTATGCTCCTCGGAAATCAGCGCAGCATCCGTCTGGCCGTAGACGGTCCCGCCTGACGACGAAAACACCCAGCGGCAGCCTGCGCCCTGCGTGATCTCCAGCAAGCCCACCGTCGCCATCAGGTTGGTTGCGATCTCGGCCACAGCCATTTCGGTCTTTGCCGTCGGACGCGTCGAACTGACGAGGTGAAAGACAATGGCTCCCTCCATTGCCTCCAAAAGCTCACGGGGTGGAGAAACCAGATCGCCAAGGATGACCCGTGCCGAAGCCGGCCAGTTCTCGGACACCTTGTGCGCGAAGCAGGTCAGCTCGAACCCCTCCTCGGCGAACTTGCGCGCGAGATTGACCCCGATAAAGCCTGAGGCGCCAAGGATGACCGCTTTTTTTCGCAGATTGGGTTGCAGGCTTTGGCCGTACGTCATGCCGCATCCGCACCTTGAACACCGAGATGGACACGAACGTGCTCCAGCCAGGCATCGGCCTTTTGTCGAGTTTCGGCAGAGATGCCCACTAAAGAGCGCGCGAGTTCCTGCATCCGCCGCACCTCATCAAGGTGCCTCTGCGCCATTTCTGCCCTCGTCACGCTGCTTTCATGACGCCGGTGAGAATTGAGCCGCTTTGCGCTGAACCGGATTTTGCCTTGCAACAGCACCCGCAGGTAAACGAGCCAGTCCCCCGCCACGCGATAGCTGAACAACTCTTCACCCAGGTCGGCGATTACGCTGTTCAGCGCCGTGCGACGAAAGAGGGCGGCGCTGACATTCGGGATTGTGTTCTTGACCGCCATTGCTTCGCTGATTTCGTCGGAGCCGTTGCTCACATAGTCGGCGGACCACTTGTTCGAAATATCGCTGGTGTAGGCGGTGTAGTCCTCTGCCAGGGCAAATCCGGCGCCGTCCACCTGACGAGACTGACTGTAGGCAATCACCACAGAAGTATCGGCGAAAGCCGGTACGAGTTCCTTCAGAAAATCAGGCGCCGCAAAATCATCCGCCTCAGCAAGCCAGACAACATCGCCGCGGCATCGCGCGATCCCCTTTTCCCATTGCCGAAACACGGAGCCAGAGTTTTGCTCGTTGACGATCAACTCACCATCAAGTTCGGGTCGCTCGGCCAGGAAGGCGCTGACAATGCCGGCGCTTCCATCGGTGGAGGCATCGTCAAGCACGAAAAGTTCATAGATTGGCCAGGTCTGGTCCGCGATGCTGTTCAGCCGCTGCATCAGGTGATGCGCGTAATTGTAGTTTGGAACGACCACCGACACCCGCTGAAGCCCGGTCGCATAGTGAAGTAGGTCCAGCAGATATTGTCGCATGGATCCTACGCCAGCAACGCTCGATTGAGCCGTACGGTTCAGGACATCCCGCACCTTAACGGCAAAATCCTTGCTGTTCAGGTTCCCTGCTAGCAGCCCGCCATGTTCGAGTACGAAATCCGCCGCGCCAGTTGCCCCTTGAAAGGCAACAACCGGCACTCCGACTTCCGCAGATTCCAGGACGACATTCGGAAACGGATCTTCGCGCGAGGTCAGTGCGTAGGCGGACGCGCCTGCGTAATATGCCATCGGCTCCTGGACGAAACCGACGAACTTCACCCGCTCTGTCAACTTCCGCTTGTCCAGCGTGGACGCAATCTTTGCTTCCATACCGGCATCGAAGTGACCAACCCAGATGAAGGCCGTATCGGGATGTGTGCGGAGCACTTCCTGCGCCATGTCGATAAAAAGGTCCGGTCCCTTGCGGTGGTCGACAAAGGCTACGGCGAGAACATAGCGTGTGTTTGGAGCGAGCCCGTGCTGTTTGCAAACCAAGCTGCGGGCTTCTTCGGCCCGATACTTGAACGGGTTTTTCCGCACCAGGCCTTGCGGGCGAATGACCGCCTTGCTGAGTGGTTCACCCAGGAATTGCTCAAACCCCGACTGCACCATCGGAGCCGCAAAGACCACCGTGTCGGCGTACCGGCTAATGGCCGCGGCGTGTTTCTCGAGATGGTACTGCTGCAAAACCCCAGGCAGTTCGTGGACCAGCGCCACCGTACGGAAGCCTGCCTCCTTCAACATTGGAACAATGAGACCAGACACTGCGGTGTTTGCAATGGCGACCTCGGCGCCTGCACTACGCATTGCCTGGAGTTTGGCAAGCACCCGGTCCGACGGTTCGGTGTCAAGGGCTAAACGATGGACGCTTGCGACTTCGGCGAAGCGGGGCAGCATGGGACCATCACCCAGGACGATGATGTCGACGTCGAATCCGAGCGCGACGAACTCGCGAACCATCGCCAGGGCCAGATATTGCGCACCGTGCGGATGAGCATCGTGGGAAACGACCACAATGCGGGGCTTGGCCTTCCTGTTCACCGCCTCCAACGCATCACGGGTCGCCTGCAAATAAGCAAAACCGGTTGCGGCATCCGGCTCCAGATGGGCGCCTTCCGCCCACTCGTTCCATGCATTGACGAAGACGAGCCGCTCACTCGGCGCGGTGACGTGGCTCAGCGTATCCTCAATCGCGTTCTGGAGCCACGTTTGGTAGAGGTCCGGAGTGTTGTTGATGAACACGCCCGCGCCATGCCTGCGACGCGCCGTATTGTCCCAGCCGGGGCAAACGGAACGAAAGAGTTTGTAGTGGCGGGGCTGATAGTTTTCGCTCCGCTGAGGAAAGACCGACCAGTCATAGACGTTCGCAGAAAAATCCCCTCGCAACGGAACCACAGCATGTGTGACGTTCGGCGGTGATGATCTGTTGGGCGGAAATTCAACAGCTGCATCGAAGCCATACTGACCCGGGTCCCCGGTCTCAAACGATTGGGTGTAGGCGAGAAATATCTCGCCTACACCGTTTTCGCGGCACCAGCTCCGCCACCGTCGTGCCGTCTGATCCGACGCGGGAAGCAAGCTTGGTCGATAGACAAGCAGCAATGGCTTGCCATCGATACGAATGTAGCGCGGATCACGAAGATAGGGCGCGACTTCGGCAATGAAAGCGAGGTCGTCTTCAGCAGAATGATTTTGCGCGATCAGGATTTCCTGATCCAGCCCATCCCATCGGCGCGACCAGTTCTCGTTTGCCCAGCACAGGCAGAACGGCAGGTCCAGACTTCGGTCGGCCAGCCAGTTTTCAAGCGGCTTTTCGAGCAGCCTCTTGCCGCCGAACCAATAGAAGTAGAAGCAGAAGCCTTCGATGCCGTAGAGCTTGGCGAGCTCAATCTGCCGGCGCTGCACGGCCACGTCGCGCAAATCGTAGTAGCCCAGCTCATCGGGCACGTGCGGCTGGTGGTGACCAACGAATTGCGGCTGAGCCGGGCCGACATTCGTCCACTCGGTAAACCCCTCTCCCCACCATTCGTCATTCTCCGGGATCGGATGAAATTGCGGCAGGTAGAAAGCGATCATCCGAACGGGTTTTCGCAGCAACGGCGGAGCCTCGAGACGCGGAACATAAGTTGCCAGCGGCGCCACGTGATAGCCTGAGCTGGACAGAGGAGGCTGCCACGAAGGAGGGGCAATTTCCGGGCCGTCGGGCGCCTGGAGGTTCTTCCAGGCGCGATAGGCATTTGTCGCCTTGAACAAGGACGGGAACCTGGAAAAAACGGCGCTCTTCACGCTCTGCTTGACGCCTATCGGGAGCGGAAGCCAGTGCCAGCCTTTGTGGGCTCCGCGGGTGGCCGTTCTGCGAACCTTTCCCTGCATGTCACCAATTGAACCGACACCGCGCCTGACCCCCCGCAACAGGCGGGTCACACGCCAGGACGTGCTGGCGTAGACGGCATCAAGCACATCGTGCAGGCGCTTCTCCTCCGCGCGAGCATGATCGCGATCGGAGAGCAACAAGCTGTAGTTTGCATATGCAGCCGAGAGCTGAGTCTCAAGGGCTCGAAGCTCCCCGGCGGCGTCGGCTTTCGTGCGGGTTGTCTCGTCTGCGAGGACTTGGAGCTGCTCGGCGATCCCGGCAGCTTCGGCCTTTGCGCGAGCCGTCTCTGCCTCGCTGTTCCTCGTCATCTCTCTCGCTTCAACAAGCTCGTCGGCAAGCGCCCGCAGATCTGCTGCATGCTGGCTGACTGCTTTGCGGTTTTCCGCGATTTCCTGCTCGATTGTCACCGACTGAGGGGACCACGGATTTCTGGCCTCGTCGGCGACGGTGGCGGCAGCGCCATCCACGGTCAAAATCTCTGGCACAACGGCAGCGCTCCGACCGGAGACAAACCGGGGCCCCAATACGTTTTCCAGGAGCGGCCGTTTGGTTATGACACAGAGCGAGTTCAGGAACTCGATGGAATGGATCGACGTTAGCGACGTCTCATCGAATGCAATCCCGTAGCGGTCGGCGAAGGCCACGAGGGCATCGGCTCGACTGTGCTCCAGCCCCCAATGCTGGTGGTTTATCAGGTCAAGCAGCCGCTTGAAAAACGACATCGAGGAAAGCGGATCATAGAGGCCGCCCTCGAAGTCCTGCCAGTAGCTCGTATGCAGATCTTCAACGACAAATACCCCGCCCTCGGCAAGATGAGGAAAATAACGCGAGAAGGTTTGCACGACATCCGAAGATTTGTGTGAGCCATCGTCGATGACGATGTCGAATGCCTCGGACTTCTCAAGGATATGGCGTTGCGTTTCATCGGCGTTGGCATCGCCGACGACAACACTGATCCTCTTGTCGTCGAAATTCAGCAGACCGCAGGCCGGGTTGATATCGCAGCCGATGATAGACGCGGCGCGCGGAAAATATTTGCTCCATATCTCGAGCGAGCCGCCGTTCTGGATTCCGATTTCGAGCATCCTGACCGGTTGATTTCGATATTTAGAGAAAATCCGATCATACTCATCGAGATAAATCGACCATTTGTCCGAGGCTTTGCCGTCATGGGTACGGTAGAGCTGGCGAAGCAACGGTTCACCGGCATCCGTCGATTCCACATTCTTTTGCGGACCGCTGCCCTTGGGCGAGCGTGTTGGCTTTTTCATTGTTTCAGACTGTCCTTGACCGGCGTCAAATCACTCGAAGTGGGCTCTGGAAACAGATCCGTGGTGCCATCTCGCAATCGAAGTCCCAAATTCCCTTCCGCCAGGCGGGGGATCACAATTTGGGCAGAAACTTGCCACTCCGGCACGAGCCACTCGAACACGGCTGCGAATTTCGCAGTCGACAGCCGTGAATTGGAAGGGCGTCTCGCTTTGGTCGGATAATCCGCCGTGGCGATGTCTCGCACCCGCGCTGCAGGCCCGCCGTACCGCGCGCTCGTCTCCAGTATATGACGCGCGAAGCCGCTCCAGTTGGTCTCACCGCTTCCCGCCAGATGGTAGATGCCATAGCCGTCAAAGTCATCGCGCAACATCGCCGCCGCGTGCAGGATCGCATCGGCAATATCAAGCGCCGAAGTCGGATTTCCCCATTGGTCGGCGACGACATTGATCTCGTCGCGGTCGCCGGCCAGCCGCAGCATGGTTTTCACGAAGTTCCTGCCGAACGGGCTGTAGACCCAGGCTGTGCGCAGGATCAGGTGGCGCGGATTGGCGGCCGCCACTGCCAGTTCGCCGGCAAGCTTGGAGGCGCCGTAGACGCCGAGCGGCGCGGTGGCGTCGGTCTCGACATAGGCGCCCTCGCCGGTGCCGTCGAAGACGTAGTCGGTCGACAGATGGATGACGGGAACGCCGAGCCGCGCCGCCGCTTCGGCCACCTTGCCGGCGCCGACCGCGTTCACCGCGAAGGCGAGATCGGGCTCGTCCTCGGCCTGGTCGACGGCGGTGTAGGCGGCGGCGGACACCACGATGTCCGGCTGCACTGCTGCGAGCGCGTCGAACACCGTGTCGGGCCGCGCCAGATCGAGCGCCGGCCGGCCGACGGCCACGACTTCAGCGCCATCGCGCCCCTGCCCGGCTTCCAGCAGGCTGGCGGCGACCTGGCCGTCGCGTCCGGTGACAAGCAGCCTCACGCCGCGCCCTTCCTGCCTTCGGCCTGGCGCGGGGACTGGACTTGCCCCAGCCGCTCGCCGGCGTAGTGCTGCTCGCGGATCGGCCCCCACCACCATTTGTTGTCGAGGAACCAGTCGACCGTCCTTGCCAGGCCGCTGTCGAAGCTCTCGACTGGGACCCAGCCGAGATCACGGCTGATCTTGGAGGCGTCGATGGCGTAACGGCGGTCGTGGCCGGGGCGGTCGGTGACGAAGCTGACAAGATCGCGGTAGCTCCTGCCACCGCTGCGCGGGCGCCTGCG
>UCIA01000029.1 GCA_900472295.1 Hyphomicrobiales bacterium
CTCTCCCTACTGCCCTACTGCCCTACTGCCCTACTGCCCTACTCCCCTACTCCCCTACTGCCCTAGCGAGCACCATGCCTTACCAATCACCGATTTCTCCCGGCCGCTCGTGGTATGAGGATACTGCAGGGCCACGGCCCGAATACCCGTTGCTCGACGGCGACCGAACCTGCGATGTCATCATTGTCGGGGGTGGTTTCACTGGTCTTTCGGCCGCAGCGCACCTGGCCAAGGCCGGCGCGGATGTCGTCTTGATCGAAGCGCAGCGCTTCGGAGATGGCGCTTCGGGCCGCAATGGCGGCCAGCTCGGCACCGGCCAGCGCGCCTGGGCCGAGGAGATGGAGGCCGAATACGGCTTCACCCGCGCCAAGGCACTGTTCGACCTTGCCGAAGAGGCGAAAACGCATCTGCTCGAGTTCGCCGCCGTCAACCAGATCGACATCGACTACATGCCGGGCCAGTTGTCGGTGGCGCACAAGCCGCGCTATGTCGACGACTACAAGGCTCATGCCGAGATCATGGCGGGCCGTTTCAACTATCCGCACATCAGCTTCATGGACGCCAGGGAAACGGCCGAGCGGCTGGGCTCCACACGCTATTTCGGCGGCACGCGCGACACCGGCACGGGGCACATCCACCCGATGAAGCTGGTGCTTGGCACGGCAAAGGTGGCGGCTACGGCCGGCGCCCACCTGTTCGAGCAGACACCGTCGACCGGCATCACGTCGAGCGGCGGCAACGTCAAGGTGACGACGCCGAGAGGCACGATCACCGCGCAGAAATGCCTGATCGGCGTCAACGCCTATGGCGGCACGCTGGAGCCGATAAGTGCTGCCCATATCATGCCGATCGGCTCCTTCATCGGTGCGACGGTGCCGTTGGGCGCCGATACCAAAGTGCTGCCGGGTGGCGAGGCGGTCGACGATTCCCGTTTCGTCGTGCGCTATTTCCGCAAATCGAAAGACGGAAGGCTGCTGTTCGGCGGCCGCGAGGTCTATGGCGTCAACGATCCGAAGGACATCCACATCCATATCCGCCGGCAGATAGCGGAGCTTTATCCGGAGCTGAGCGATGTCGAGATCACCCATGGCTGGGGCGGCTATGTCGGCATCACCGTGCCGAGAAAGCCGTTCGTGCGCGAGGTGATGCCCAATGTGATCTCGGTCGGCGGCTATTCCGGCCACGGCGTGATGCTGTCGAACTTCTTCGGTAAGCTCTATGCCGAGACCGTCGCCGGCAACCGCGACCGATTGAAGCTGATCGAGGACCTGAATATCCCGGCCTTCCCCGGCGGCCGGCGCTTCAGAACCCCATTATTGTTCCTGGCGCTGAACTGGTTTGCCCTGAGGGATCGAATATAGGGAAAGTATCGCATATCAGCCGGGCTGGTAGTGACCTGATTCTATTGAACTGTTGGTTGCCGCAGCGAGACGTTGCAGAATCCTTAACAAGAGCGCACAATTCCCCCTAAGGGCGCACTGATGCCACAATCAAGGGCAAAGGATGCCGGTTCTGGGCGATTGAACGGGGATTTCTGCGGGCCTGCCCGCTTTGTTGTTGGGACCGACGCCGATCGGATGCCGGACTGCCGGCGCCGATCGAAAGAACACCGGCCCATCTTTTGGAGGTGGCAAGAGTGAACGAGCCCTTCAGTTTCGGCGCGCCGGAACGTCGGCGCTTTGCCATGCAGTTCGGTTATGACATGCGGCCCTCCTTCTGGCAGGAGCTCCGCTCGAATTCGCATCTGGTGATCGCCGCGGTCGGCACCGCAGCGCTGCTTGGCGTCGCCGGGATAGCGCTTTGGCTGGCACTGCCGGCAAGTGACCGGCAAGCCGTCGCCAGCACACAGCAGAGCGTTCCGACTTTTCCCGTCAAGACGACAAAGATCGCCCCGGTCCCGGCGGCGGCGACAGTCGCCGCGGTGGCAGCACCACAGGCGGCGCGCAAGGGCGATGCCGTCTCGCCGGGTGTGGCTGCCGGGGCGACAATAACGGCGCTGGCGGCCAATGACCCACGCTGGACCGCGCCGCAATCGAACAGCGAGCCTGCTGCAACGCCATCTGATCAGGCGGCGACCGAGCAAGCTGCCGCCAAACCGTCCGATGCGGCGGCTTACGAGGAACCGGCGGCGCAGAACGATGCCACGGCACAGCTGTCCAAGGTTGCGGCCCCAGACCCTGCCGACGGCGCGGAAACCGCCGCCATCCCGACGCCAAAGCCGCAACTGCCGGACGCGCAATCGTCCGCGGCAACGGACGAGGCCAAGGTCAAGCCACAGAAGGTGGCTGCTGCGGCCGGCACCGGACGCATCCTCAGGGCAGTGACTATGCGCACCGGCCCACAGAAGAACGCCGCCGCCATGGGCACCGTGCCCGCCAAATCATCGGTACAGGTGGTAAGCTGCAAGCAATGGTGCCAGATCGTCTACAACGGCAAGCGCGGCTGGATCTACAAGAGCTACATCAAGACCGGAGCGTGACATCGCGAATGTGGTCGTCGGCATGAGCCGCCCCGCCTCGCATGAGGCCACTCGACCAACCGGCCGCTGTCGCGGAACTTGAAGTGCAACAAGCCTGGCGCACGCCAACTCAGATGCAGCGTCCGCCGTCGACCTCCAGCGCCACCCCGGTGATGAAGGCGGCTTCGTCGGAGGCGAGCCAGAGGGCGGCGTTGGCGATATCGAGCGGCGTCGACAGCCTGCCGAGCGGGATCGAGGCACGAAACTTCTCGCGGATCTCGGGCGTGTCAGTGCCCATGAATTTCTCCAGCATGCCGGTCTCGCCGGCGACCGGACAGAGGCAGTTGACGCGGATGTTCTTCGGCGCGAGTTCCACCGCCATCGATTTGGTCGCGGTGATCGCCCAGCCTTTCGAGGCATTGTACCAGGTGAGGCCCGGCCGCGGTCGCAGACCGGCGGTCGAAGCCGTGGTCAGGATGACGCCGCCGCCCTGACGGTCCATGATCGGCACCACGGCGAGCGCTGCGTGGTAGATCGCCTTCATGTTGACTGACGTGATCAGGTCGAAGGTCGCCTCGTCGACATCGAGCATATCGCCATTGCGGTGGGTGTAGCCGGCATTGTTGACCATGATGTCGATGCGGCCGAAGGCGTTTTTTGCGGCATAGACCATCTCGTCGAATTCGGACCGCTGCGAAACATCGGTCTGGGTCCAGATCGCGGCCTCACCGATTTCGGCGGCAACGCGCTCGGCGCCCCTGGCGTTGAGGTCGGCGACGACGACCTTGGCGCCCTCTTCGGCAAAGCGCCTGGCCATGCCTTCGCCGAAACCTGACGCAGCACCTGTGATGACGGCAACCTTGTTTTCCAGACGCATGCTTTTCCCGCTCATTTCAGGATCACTCCGCAACCGCATTTCTCTCCTTGTTTTGATGCATGTCGTTCTCTCAAAACCGGGGCCACTTTTGAGCGACATGCATTAGCTTTCGTCACATTACCGCTCTATGTTACGCGTGCGAAAGCTCCCGGGACCATCTGATACCGACAAACCGCCGGGTGGCAACCAGTGTCAAGGCACATTTGGACCGAATCAATATCCGGTGATTGGTCCTTGATGTGACACCATGGCACTGGATAATTTAAATCGATTAGATTATATCAGCCGCGTCACAGCGAGCGGCGTCAAAGCGGACAGACCATGACCAGCCAGATCATTCCCGTCGATCCTTTCGACTTCATCATCTTCGGCGGCACCGGCGACCTGTCGGAACGCAAGCTGCTGCCCTCGCTCTACCACCGCCAGCGCGACCACCAGTTTTCCGAGCCGACCCGCATCATCGGCACCTCGCGCTCGAAAATGAGCGACGAGGAATTCCAGGCTTTCGCCAAGCAGGCAATTTCCGAGCACGTGAAGCCGGCCGATATCGACGCCAAGGAACTGAAGACGTTTCTTGCCCGGTTGTCCTACATCCCGGCTGACGCGACGACCGGCGCCGGCTTCGACAAGCTGAAAAAGGCGATCGGCGACAGCGACCGCATCCGCGCTTTCTATCTGGCGGTGGCGCCGGCGCTGTTCGGCGACATCTCGCACCAGCTGAAAGCGCACACTCTGATCACGCCGAATTCGCGCATCGTTCTGGAGAAGCCGATCGGCCGCGACCTCGGTTCGGCGCGCAAGCTCAACGACGTGGTCGGCGACGACTTCCACGAAAGCCAGATCTTCCGCATCGATCACTATCTCGGCAAGGAGACGGTGCAGAACCTGATGGCGCTGCGCTTTGCCAACGCGCTCTACGAGCCGCTTTGGAATTCCGCCCATATCGACCATGTGCAGATCACGGTGGCCGAGACGGTTGGCCTGGAAGACCGTGTCACCTATTACGATAAGGCCGGTGCGCTGCGCGACATGGTGCAGAACCACATGCTGCAGCTCTTGTGCCTGGTCGCCATGGAGGCGCCGTCGTCGATGGATGCCGATGCCGTGCGCGACGAGAAGCTGAAGGTGCTGCGGGCGCTGAAGCGCATCAACGGCAATGAGGCGCCCAAGCATACGGTGCGCGGCCAGTATCGCGCCGGCGCTTCGGCTGGCGGCGCCGTAAAGGGCTATGTCGAGGAACTCGGCAAGGACAGCACCACCGAGACCTTCGTCGCCATCAAGGCCGAGATCGGCAATTGGCGCTGGGCCGGCGTGCCGTTCTATCTGCGGACCGGCAAGCGGCTGGCGACCCGGGTTTCGGAAATCGTCATCGAGTTCAAGCCGATCCCGCATTCGATCTTCGGCGACACTGCCGGGCCGATCTTCGCCAACCAGCTGGTTATCCGGCTGCAGCCCGACGAAGGCGTCAAGCAGTTCATCATGATCAAGGACCCGGGTCCGGGCGGCATGCGCCTGCGCCAGATCCCGCTCGACATGAGCTTTGCAACATCCTTCGACGGTCGTGCGCCGGATGCCTATGAACGACTGATCATGGATGTCGTGCGCGGCAACCAGACGCTGTTCATGCGCCGCGACGAAGTCGAGGCGGCGTGGAAATGGATCGACCCGATCCAGAACGCCTGGGAAAGCGCAAGGCAGGAAGCGCAGGGCTACACGGCCGGCACATGGGGGCCCTCGGCCTCGATTGCGCTGATCGAACGCGACGGGCGGACATGGCACGAGAGCAATTGAGCAAGCCCGATTACAACTGGAACGGCTTTGCCGGGCGCCAGGACCTGGCGGCAGCCCTTGCCGGCAATGTCGCGGCGCGGCTGACCAAGGCCATCGAAGAGCGCGGGGCCGCCCTGCTCGCCGTCTCCGGCGGCACCACGCCGGCAAAATTCTTTGCAGCGCTTTCGGCCATTCCGATCGTCTGGAACAAGGTGACGGTGACGCTGGTCGACGAACGGTTCGTGCCGGCCTCCTCGCCGCGCTCCAACGCCGGACTGGTGGCGGCCAATTTGCTGCAGAACAAGGCGGCCGCCGCGCACTTCGTGCCGCTCTACCATGAGGCGGCAAGCATCGAGACCGCCGCGGCGGCCGACGATGCGGCGCTGAAGGCCCTGCCCTGGCCGCTCGACGTCGTCGTGCTCGGCATGGGCGGCGACGGCCACACCGCCTCGTTTTTTCCCGACGCCGACAATCTCGACGAATTGCTCGACCCGGCCTCGCCAAGGATCGTGCTGCCGGTTCACGCGGCAAGCGCCGGCGAGCCGCGGCTGACGCTATCCATGGCGCGCATCATCGCCGCCGGCTTCATCGCACTGCATATCGAAGGCGAGGACAAGCGCACCACCTTCGAAGATGCGGTAGGACCGGGCGCCAAGAAGCCCATTCGCAAAGTGCTCGAAGCAGCGCCCGTACCGATAGAGGTATTCTGGGCACCCTGAATTTACGCAAAGCAGCCCCGGCAAACAGTGGGAGGACGTTCTCCGGGGCTCGAAAGGACCGACCATGACAGCCAGACGCGACATCGAAGCCATCACGGACCGCATCCGCCAGCGCTCGAAAGCCGGCCGCGAGCGCTATCTCGGCCGCATTGCCGAGGCGTCCAACCGCGCCGCCAACCGTTCGGTGCTGTCCTGCGGCAACCTCGCGCATGGCTTTGCCGTTTGCAGCCCATCTGAAAAACTGGCGCTCGGCGCTGACAAGGTGCCCAATCTCGGCATCATCACTTCCTACAATGACATGCTGTCAGCGCATCAGCCGTTCGAAACGTTCCCGGCGCTGATCAAGGATGCCGCGCGCGAAGTCGGCGGCATCGCGCAAGTTGCCGGCGGCGTGCCGGCCATGTGCGATGGTGTCACGCAGGGACAGCCCGGCATGGAATTGTCGCTGTTTTCGCGCGACGTGATCGCCATGTCCGCGGCGATCGGCCTGTCGCACAACATGTTCGACGCCGCCGTCTATCTCGGCGTCTGCGACAAGATCGTACCCGGGCTGGTGATTGCGGCCCTCACCTTCGGCCATCTGCCGGCGGTGTTTGTCCCGGCCGGGCCGATGACGACGGGCCTGCCCAATGACGAGAAGGCCAAGGTTCGCCAGCTCTATGCCGAGGGCAAGGCCGGACGTGCCGAACTGCTCGAGGCCGAGTCCAAATCCTATCACGGGCCGGGCACCTGCACCTTCTACGGCACGGCAAATTCCAACCAGATGCTGATGGAGATCATGGGCCTGCATACGCCGGGCGCCTCCTTCGTCAATCCGGGCACGCCGCTGCGCGACGCACTGACGCGCGAGGCGACCAGGCGGGCGCTGGCGATCACCGCGCTCGGCAATGCCTATACGCCGGTCGGCCGCATGATCGACGAACGCTCATTCGTCAACGGCGTCGTCGGCCTGCACGCCACCGGCGGCTCGACCAACCATACCATCCATCTCATCGCCATGGCGGCGGCGGCCGGCATCACGCTGACCTGGCAGGACATTTCCGATCTCTCGGAAGCGGTGCCGCTGCTGGCCCGCGTCTATCCGAACGGGCTGGCCGACGTGAACCACTTCCACGCCGCCGGCGGTCTTGGCTTCCTGATCCGCGAACTGCTCGACGAAGGCGTCCTGCACGAGGATGTGCAGACGGTGTGGGGCGAAGGCCTCAGGCCCTATGCGGTCGAGGCCCGGCTCGGCGAAGACGGCGGCGTGGTGCGCGAAGCCTCGCCGCTGGAAAGCGGCGATGAGAAGGTGCTGGCGCCGTTCAAGAAGGCCTTCCAGCCGACCGGCGGCCTGAAAGTGCTCGCCGGCAATCTCGGCCATGCCGTCATCAAGACTTCGGCCGTGAAGCCGGAACGCCGCATCATCGAGGCGCCGGCAAAAGTGTTCGACAGCCAGCAGGGGCTGAACGAAGCCTTCAAGGCCGGCACGCTGACCGGCGATTTCATCGCCGTCATCCGCTTCCAGGGGCCGAAGGCCAACGGCATGCCGGAACTGCACAAGCTGACCACCGTGCTCGGCATCCTGCAGGATCGCGGCCAGCGCGTCGCGCTGGTCACCGATGGGCGTATGTCGGGTGCTTCCGGCAAGGTGCCGGCGGCGATCCATGTGACGCCGGAAGCGGTCGAGGAAGGGCCTATCGCCAGAATCCATGACGGCGACATCATCCGGCTCGACGCCGACGCCGGCACGCTGGAAGTGCTGGTGCCGGGGCCCGAGCTTGCGTTGCGCCGCACGGCCGACATCGACCTCATCGGCAACGAGTTCGGCTTCGGCCGCGAGCTGTTCGCCGGCTTCCGCCAGCTGGTTGGCCGCGCCGACCATGGCGCCAGTGCGTTCGGCACCGCCTGAACCGCTATTCCACGAGATGTAAAAAGGGCGGCTCGAAGCCGCCCTTTTTACGTTGGTGAACGCCCGTTACGGCTGAACCGTAATCTCGGTCCGTTCGCCGGCCTTGATCGTCACCGGCATTTCCTTGTCATGACCTGCATCGGACATGTGGCGGACGACGACATAGTCGCCGGCCGCAATGGTCTGCTGCCAGCTATCGCCATAGTTCAGGCCGAGCGCCTTGCGGTTGCCCTGGATGTCCTTCTTCGACGACAGGATCTCGATCGAATAGGCGCCCGGCGCCGACATCGCCAGCACGCCCGCATCGAGCGTCACCTTGATATCCTGGCTTTCGCCAACCTTGACGCTGAACGGCTGCTCGACGGTCGCAAGCTCGACCGTGGTGATCGCGACATAGTCGTCCGGCGGCAGCCAGAACTTGCTGTCGGGCCCATAGGAGTGGGCGACATCGTCACGCGAGCCGTCGATCTTCTTCTTGGCCTTGACGATCTTGAAGCTCATGCCCGAACCGTCGGCCTTATCGCCGCCGGCGGTGTAGTAGGCGTTGAGAACGGCATGGCCGACGCCGACCACCACGTCCTTGTCCACAGTCTGCCCGGCGGCTAGCTGGATGGTCTCGGTCACCGAGCCGCTGCCGATCCCGACCGTGACCTTCTGCTCGCCTGCCGGCACGATGATCTTGGCGTCGCCATAGTGGGTGGCGCTGCCGCCCGGGAAGGCGAAGTCGACATGCGCCTCTTCACTGGTTTCGGCGCCCTGGCTCGGCTTCGGGTGGATGAGCAGGGTGCCGGCGTTCAAGGTGAAGAGCGGCTGGTAGACCTGACCGGCCTCGATCTTGACCTTCTGCTCCACCCGGGCCTCGTCGATACGGGCCACGACGATATAGTCGCCCGGCTCGAGATTGCCCTTGTAGGCGTCATATTCGGTGGAGACGGACTCACCGCGCGTGCCGTCGGACTTGGCCTTGTAGATCTCCCAGGCATTGCCGCTGGTGACCGGATCGCCGCCTTCGGCCATGACCACGCTCGGCAGGAAATTGAAGTCCGGCTTGGCGGGTTCGGGCGCCGGCGCCGGGGCAGGAGCGGGTTCGGGCGCAGGTGCCGGAGCCGGCTCGGCGACGGTTTCGACCAACGCTTCCTGCAGCGCCTTCTCATCCGAGGCCTGAATGTATTTGCCGCCGGTGTTGTCGGCCAGGCAAGCAATCTGCTTGCCTTCGTCAGCGGTCAGGCCGAAGCCGACGACATCGACCTTAAAATCGACGCCGGAGGCCTCCAGTTCCTTGCCCAGCGCGCACGGGTCACCTTCGCAGGTTTCGAGCCCGTCGGTGATGAGAACCACGGTCGCCTTGTCCTCGGTGTATTTCAAGGCTTCGGCGGCCTGCTTGACGGCAGCCGTCAGCGGCGTCTTGCCGAGGAATTTCAGGCTGTCGGCAGCGGCCGTAATGGCGCTAGCCGAGCCGGCTTGCGGCGGCACGATCAGCTCGATGTCCTCGCAGCTGCCCTTTTCGCGGTGGCCATAGGCCATGAGGCCGATCTCGTCGTCGGCAGGCACCGACTGCAGCACGGTCCGGAGCGATTCGCGGGCAATTTCGAGCTTCGGCTTGCCGTCGATCTGGGCCCACATCGAACCCGAAGCATCGAGAACGATGATGACCTTGTTGGCGGCGATGCCGAACGTCGTCATCGACAAAAGGAGCAGCGCCGCAGCGACGCTCCGCAAAAGTCCCGTCATGGAAAATCTCCTTGAGCCCGCCCCTGATGCGGGCCGGAAACTATTTGACGGCGCGTCCGGACACAAGCCCGGAGCGCGTCACGAACGGTTGCAATGTAACAGGATCGGCGCCGGCCAAGGCCTGTTCCCGAGGCTGGCTCCGCCATAGCGTCAATAGGTGGTGCGGCGCTCTTCCGAGGGTGGGCGGCCGAACTGCAGCCGGTAGCTCTGGGCAAAATAGGAGTGCGAGGTGAAGCCGGTGGCGATGGCCACGTCGAGGATCGGCATGTTGGTCTGGCGCAGCAGTTCGCGCGCCCGCTCGAGCCTGAGCCGCATGTAATAGCGGCCGGGCGTCACGGTCAAATGGCGCAGGAACAGGCGCTCGACCTGGCGCACCGACAGCCCTGCCGATTTGGCGAGCTGAACCGCCGACAGCGGCTCGTCAAGATGGTCGGCCATCAGTTCGACGATGCGCCGCAGCTTCTCCGACTTGCCGGTCAGGTCGCGTTCGGGCCCGACGCGCTGGCGGTCGCCGGCGGAGCGGATGCGCTCATGCTGGAACTGGTTGGCGACGCCATTGGCAAGGTTGGAACCGAAATCGCCACGCACGATCTCCAGCATCAGGTCGATCGAGGTGGTGCCGCCGGCGCAGGTGTAGCGCTTGCGGTCGATCTCGAAGACGTTGCCGGTGCAGTTGATGTCGGGGAAGCGCTCGACGAAGCCGGCACGGTTTTCCCAATGGATGGTGCAGCGATAACCTTCGAGCTGGCCGGCTTCAGCCAGGAGATAGGAGCCGACCGACAGCGCGCCGAGCGCATTGCCGCGCCGGCCCCAGCTGCGCAGCGCCGCCAGCACCTTGCTCTTGCCGGGGAATTCGATCGACAGGCCCACCGACACGAACAGGATGTCGACCGGCGGCAGGTCGGCCACGGCATAGTCAATCTTGAGCGGCAGGCCGTTGGAGGCCATGACGGGGTCGCCATCGGCCGAAACCGTCGTCCAGCCGTAGAAGTCGCGGCCGAGCAGGCGGTTGGCCGAGCGGAAGGTGTCGATCGCCGCGGCCAGCGAAAACATCGAAAACTTGTCGACCAGCAGGAACGCGAATTGCCGGCCGCCTTGAACGGGATCATCCATGACCGGCCGTTCAGAGGGAATAGGTAGGTTCGGCAAAGAGGCTGCTTTCCGGGTCAGAAGGAGGGCCGCTTCAAGCCGGCCGCAAGGTAGGCAGAGGCTAACGTATTGGCCATCAGCATGGCAATGGTCATCGGTCCGACACCGCCGGGCACCGGGGTGATGGCGCCGGCGGCTTTCGCCGCTTCGGCATAGGCGACGTCGCCGACGAGGCGGGTCTTGCCTTCGCCCTTCTCAGGTGCGGCAATGCGATTGATCCCGACATCGATCACGGTGGCGCCCGGCTTCACCCAGTCGCCCTTGATCATTTCGGGCCGGCCGACCGCCGCCACCAGAATGTCGGCGGTGCGGGCAAGCACCGGCAAATCCTTGGTTCGGCTATGGGCGATGGTGACGGTGCAGTTGGCGGCAAGCAGCAGATTGGCCATCGGCTTGCCGACAATGTTGGAGCGGCCGACGACGACCGCATTGAGACCGGACAGATCCTTGCCGCGCACGCGTTCGATCAACAGCATCGAGCCTGCCGGCGTGCAGGGCACGAAGGCGGTTTCGAGCTCGCCGGTGCCGAGCTTGCCGACATTGATGAAGTGGAAGCCGTCGACATCCTTTTGCGGCGCGATGGCCTGGATAATCTTGCCGGCATCGACATGGGCGGGAAGCGGCAGCTGCACCAGAATGCCATTGATCGCCGGATCGGCGTTGAGCTCGCCGATGATCTTGAGCAGCGCCTCTTCGGACGTGTCGGCCGGCAGCGTGTGCTGGAGCGAATGAAAGCCGCATTCCTTGGCGGTGCGCGACTTCGAGGCGACGTAGACCTGGCTCGCCGGATCCTCGCCGACGATGACCACCGCCAGGCCGGGCTTCGCCCTGCCCTTGGCGATCAGCTCCGCAGTCAAGGCCTTGACCTTCTGCACCACATCTGCGGCGACGCTCTTTCCGTCAATCACTTCGGCCATGAACCATCCTCGACATCATTCCAGCCAGGGCGCAGCGCGCGCCTCGGGCGTTGTTTCGTGCATGTCGTTGTTCCAACGTTGCGGCCATTCGGGTCAATCCCGACGGCAGCACTTTCGGGCGCCATGCAGCGCCGCATTCTCACGAAATTTGGCCCAGGCAATCCCGTCAAAGCGCCGTCAGATGCCGCTAACTCGAAACCGGCAGCTTTTATTCCGTGCTGACGGTCCGGGAGATCGCCCTAGAAGTAACGGCGGCGCGAACGGTTTTCGGTCAACTCGCGAACCGCTTCGCGGAATTCGCGCAGGCTGGCGCGGATATCGTCGATCTGCGCCTGCTGGTCGTCCTGAGGCCTCGACGGCGGGACCGGCGACTGCCTGGGCGGCGGCTGCCGATAGCCAGTCGGCTGCGCATAGGGAGTGGGTTGTGGAAAATCCCGCCGGACGGCAGGCTGGGGATGGGCGACAGGCTGCTGCACAGGCCTGGCGGGCGCAGGCGGCTGAGCCACGGTCATCTTTGCGGGACTGTCCGGCAAGATCTCGCCAGCAGGCTTCGGCTTGCGCATTGCCTGGAACACTCTGCCGAACAGGCCTGAACTCCTGGTCTGAACAGGCTGAACAGGCGGTGCTGCCTGATAGGCCGCATCTTCAACCGGCAAGCGGCGTTCATCTGGGTGTCGGCGCGAGCGCGACCGGGCGGATTCTCGCAGGCTGGCAAAGGCGCCGCGCAGTGCGCCAAGGCCAATGCCGGCAGCGAGACCCGCCATCAGGCCGGCAAACGCCACCACGGCGCGCGACGGGCCGTTGGGCTCCAGCGGCGGTTGCGCGGGGGTCAGCACATTGATGTTGGTGGTGTTGATTTTTACCTGTTCGCCGGTCTGCTTGGCGCGCAGAAGATATTGTTCGTAGACAGAGCGCTTGGCGGTGGCATCACGCTCCAGTTCGCGCAAGCTGACCAGGTCGCTGTTGACGTCGCCGCTCTGCACCTTTGCCTGGGCCAGACGGGAAGCAAGGCCCTGCTCAAGCTGGACCGCGCGCTTCAGGTCTACCTGCAGCGACGATGCGATGCGGCGGAGTTCACCGGCGATGCGCTCGCGCGAGCCGTCGAGCTGGGCGTTGAGCGCCTGGTATTCCGGATGACGCGGCCCCAGCCGCACGGCGGCGCGGTCGGCTTCCTGCTTCAACGCCGCATATTGCGAGCGCAGTTCGCTCATCGTGTTGGAGTTGATCTCTTCCGGCAAGGTGCCGTTGATGACCGAATTGACGTCGAGCGAGCGCGCCGACGCCGCCCGTGCATTGAGTTCCAGCGTGCGGGCACGGGCAATGGACAGCTGCTCATTGAGCTTCAGCATCTGGTCGTCGCTGATCAGATGTCCCTGCGCGTCGACGAGATCGTGCGTGGCCCTGAAATCCTCGACCTTGCGCTCGGCCGTTTCGACATCCTTGCGCAGATCGTCGAGCTTGCCCGTCAGCTGATCCGTCGCGCGTCCGGCCATATCGTACTGGTATTGCGCCGCTTCCTGCTGGAAGACATCACTCGTCTTGTTGGCGATCTCAGCCGACTTCTCGGCACTTTGGGTGATGGCGCCGATGGAAACGACAAAGGTCTTGCCGCTGCGCTCGACCGACAGGCTCTTGGCCAGATTGCCGACGGCCAGCGCCTGGCGGCGCACATCGGCGGCACCGCCCGGACCATCCTGACGCGACAGGATGGAGCGGATGAGCGACATGACGCCAAGGCCGCCTGACCCTTGCCCGTTGAACTCCGGATCGTCGGCGAGCTTGAGATCGGCGACGACCCTGTCGAGGACCTTGCCGGATGTCACCATCTTGATGCGGGTTTCGACGACGGCCAGCGCGGCATCGGGCTGCCCGACCGGTTGGGTGAGATCGGTGTCGGAAAGCTTCAGATCGCCCGGCTCGATGACCAGTTGGGTGACGGCTTCATATTTCTTCGGCGTCGAGACGGCGATGGCAACGCCCAGCACCGTTCCCAATATCGTCGTCGCAACGATCAGCAGCTTCGAGCGGCCGATGCCACCCATGACCTGCATCGGATCGATCAACGGCTTCCATTGCTGCTCGTCATCATGGTCGCGGTCCGGCCGCCGTTGATCGGCATAGCGCGGCTCGTATTCCTCGCGGGCAGGCTCGCGTCGCTGCAGGGAGACGGCCTGCTCATAGCGGAGGGCTTCGTCGGCCTCGGGCCATGCTTCCGCAGAAAAAGCTTCGCTGCCGGCCGGGATTTGCGGTTCAGGATTTGCCAGCGCCTCTCGTCGCGAGCGGGCGAGCCGGTGGCGCGTGACGGCATCGTCGCGCCATGACGGGTCCGTCCGGTCGCCGAGGGGAACCGGCGACGGGTCTGGCGCTCCATCGCCGCGCACAGCTTTGCCGAGCGCCAGGAGGGAGCGCTCGCGCCTCCAGTCTTCACGGTTTTCCCTGTCCACCATTGTCTCGAAACTTTACCCTTGGCGGCTTTGTGAGCGGCGGTCGGCCAATCGTTAACCCACGCTAAACAGGCATGGGAAACAAAAGGTTAATTTCCTTGGTTCGAAGCCGAAGTTTCTCGCTTCGGTATGCATTTGCAAAGTGCGCGGAAAGGCTCCTAGAACCGCACGTTAAGCTTTCGCGACTATGCGTTTTTAGTATGACACAGGCCAGCGGCACACCGCAAAGGCGGACGCTCGCCCGGATCGGCGCTTTCGTGACCGAAAGACGGGGGCTGGTCCGCGACTATCTCTCAGCGATCAGCGGCGCCGGCGGGCGGCTGGTGTTTTCGCTCGCCTATTTCATCGCGCTCGCCAACACACTGTCGATAGCCGAGTTCGGCATGTTCGCCACCGCCTCGGCTGCCGGCGTCATGCTGTCGCGCATCCTGGCCTTCGGTTTCATCTCGGCGCTTTACCGTACCGCCACCATCCGGCCCAATCTGATCGGCACCTTCACCGCCGGCTTCCTGCTGCTTGGCGCGGTGTCCTTGCCGCTGCTGGCGGCGGCATCCTTCGGCGTCTACCTGATCTTCTTCGCCAGCACCGTGCCGCTGGCCGTCTTTGCCGCTATCGTCTTTGCCGAGGCGCTTTTGTGGCGGCCGGTCGAGGTCGTGCTGATCGTCAACAATGGGCTAGGCCGGTTCGGCCGCGCCGCCGTGCTGTCGATCGTGACCACGGCGTTTCGCGCGCTGGGTGCTGTGCTGTTCATGCTGTCGGGGCAGCACAGCGTCTGGGTCTGGTCGTTGTTCTATATCGGCGCCAATGCCGCCTCGCTGCTGCTTGCCTTCGGCTTCTACTATCCACGCCAAAGGCTCAGGTTGCGCACCGAGCTCTATGTCAGGCGGCTTGCCGATTCGATCTATGTCGCCGGCGCCGAAGTGCTGTTCTACCTGCAGTCGGAGTTCGACAAGCTGCTGGTGCTGGCGATCGGCGGGCCGCATCTGGCTGGCATCTATGCCATCATCATGCGGCTGGTCGACCTGACGGCAATCCCGATCCGCACCTTCTCGATGATGCTGGTGCAGAAGATGATGCGAGCGCCACAGCTGTTATCGCGACTGCGGGTCAAGATCGGCATCGAAAGCGGCGTGTTCCTGGTATCGACGCTGGCGCTGGCGGCACTCGGCATCGTGCTGCATTTCTTCCCCAACGCGCTGGGCAGGAATGTCGCCGAGGCAGCACCGCTGGTGGCATTGGCGATCGGCGTGCCGGGACTGCGCAACCTGATCGAATACCAGGCCGAGCTTCTTTTCGCGCGCGGCCAGACCGCTCTGCGGGCGCTCAATCTCGGCCTGCTCGCCGGCGTGAAGGCGGTGCTGTTGACCTATGTGCTGACCACGATCACCGAGACGCCGACGCTGGTGGTGTCGCTTAATGTCGTGTTCCTGCTGCTCTATCTCGCCTCGGCGCTGCTGACCTACTCGGCGATGCGCAAGCCGGCAAAGGCTATCTAGGGTCAAACTCAATCAGCTGGATGCGCCTGGGCAGCCTCTCCGTCCAACCTGCCCAGGCTTTCGCCCAATACGACAAGTGCGATGCCGAGCAGCGCGATGTCCTTGATCAGGAACTGACCAGCGGGACCGAGTGCCGGAAAGCCCAGAGTAGCTTCCCAGATCGGCAGAGCGATCATGATAGAGCAGGTTACCAGGAAAGTCAGGGCGGCCAGGGCCCCGCCGGCCACGCCGGCGCGCGCCGACCAAGGACCGGCGATCAGGAAAAGCGCAGTCGCGATCTCGATGACGCCAAGAACATAGGAGGTGCCGGCTTCACCCAACACCGGATACATCCAGGCAAGCCACGGCGTGCCGCTGATCAGCGGTTTCAGCGCCTCGATCTCAACTTGAGTAAATTTCATGCCGCCGATCAAGAGAAGCGGCAATATGACTCCAGCCAAGGCAACGATCCGGCCGACTTTCCTGATCGTTGTGGCCAATGGCCTCGTGAGAGAGTCGTTTTGAAGTTCAATCCCTGATGTTTTGAGAACCGACATGGAATTTCCTCCTGTTGGATACCGACAGTGTCAACAGTTAGAGATCAGGACTCAGTGGTGTTGAGGCGTCCATCGGCTGCTGCCCGGCCCCCAGCGCTCACGCTTTGCAGCAGAACCCCGGCAAGGAACGCTGCCGCCAGCGCTACCAGGGCGCAGATGCCGGCAGTCATCTGGAACGCCAAAGCGAACGCCTCGCGCGCTTTGTCGAGCAGATCGGAACCGAGTTCATCCGGCAAGGCCATGGCGACTGCCACGGCGCCTCCCAGCGTGTCCTGCGCGGCATCGATTTGTTGCCCGGCTACCCCGTCCGCGACCACCCCGGTCATGCCGCTGCGGTAGACGGCGGTGATGATGCTGCCGAGAACCGCGATGCCGAGTGCGCCGCCCAACTCGCTGCTGGTTTCCGCGATGCCGGAGGCAGCGCCGGCCTGCTCGGGTTCAACGGTCCCCACGATGAGGTCTGTGGCCAAAGTGAACGCCGGCGCGAGGCCAAGCGAGAAGACACTGTAGCCAGTTACGATAACCGCGAGATCGCCCTGTCCGCCAACGCGGGTCAATACGAGAAAGCCTGTCGCCGCGAGCGTCAGGCCGGCAGCCATCACATAGGCCGGACGAACCCTGGCAGCCACGATTGGGGTCAGCGTCGAACCGACGATGAAAGCGAAGGCGGAAGGCACGGTCCACAGGCCGGCTTCAAAGGGTCCCATCCCCAGCACCAGCTGGAGATATTGCGCGATAAAGAGGAACGATCCGAACGCGACGAAGAAGCCAAGAACGTTCACCACCAATGAGGCGCTGAAGGCGCGCGAGCGAAAGAGCCCCAAATCGATCAGGGGATTTTTCAGCCTCTGCTGACGCAACGCGAAAGCAGCGCCGACGGCCAGGCCGAAAACAATGGCGAAGGCCGCCTCCCGCCCCAATCCGTATTCGGCGATCCGCTTGATGCCATAGATCACCGAAAGTACAGGGACAAGCGATAGCGCGGCGCTCAGAATGTCGAGCCTACCCGCTTCGGGATCACGATACTCTGGCAGGACCATCGGAGCGAGCACCAGCAACGCGATCATGACCGGGACCGCGACGAGGAACACGGAACCCCACCAGAAATAGCTAAGCAGGATACCTCCGACCAGCGGACCGATGGCGCCGCCTGCAGAAAAGCTGGCAATCCAGACGCCGATTGCAACCGTGCGCTCCTTCGGGTCGAGGAACATGTTGCGGATCAACGAAAGTGTGGACGGCGCAAGCGTCGCCGCGGCAATCCCGAGCAGAGCGCGCGCGATGATCAACATTTCGGCGCTTGTGGAGAACGCAGCAAAAACCGAAGCCATTCCAAATCCTACCGCACCGATCAACAGCAGCCTGCGGCGACCAATGCGGTCGCCCAATGTGCCCATCGTGATCAGGCTCCCGGCAAGGAGAAAGCCGTAAATGTCAACGATCCAGAGCAATTGCGAACTCGACGGTTTCAGGTCGGCGCTCAGATGCGGTACGGCCAGGTTCAAAACCGTCAGATCCATCGAATAAAGAAGGCACGGCAATGCGATGACGGCGAGCCCGGTCCATTCGCGCCGTGTTGCTCTGGGAAGCGCGATGACATCAGACATTTGCCAGATGCTCCGCCAGCATGTCGAAGCTCTCGCTCCAGCCTTGGATATGGCCGTCGCGGATTTCGACTGAGGTGAAGGGGGCCTGGTGGAAAGTCATCCTGGTCTTGCCTTCGTGTTCGGCGAACGTCACCGTCACCAGCGTTTCGTGGCCGGGGGTGCCATCCTCGGTCTCCCACGCATGGGTGAAAACCAGACGCTCAGGCTCGGTAACTTCGCGAAATATGCCCTGCTCGGCGGTCTCAGAACCATCCTTGCCGCGCGAACTGACCCGCCAAATTCCACCGGGTCGCAGATCCATCACACATGAAAGCGTCGTGTAGCCGCGTGGGCCCCACCACAGCCTGACGATCTGCGGCTGGGTCCAGATTTTGAAGACGAGCGCACGCGGCGCGTCGAAAACGCGATCAATTGCGAGTTCGCGATCCAGCGCTTTCTTCGGTTCAGTTGCCGGGGTCATTCTTCACCTCCTTGCTGAAGATCACGTAGATAGTCGTCGATGCGATCGAAGCGTTCTTCCCAAATCTTGCGGTAACGATCGAGCCAATCGTCGATCTCTTTGAACCGATCAACTTCGAGCCGGCATGGACGCCATTGCGCCTCGCGGCCGCGGGCGATCAGACCGGCAAGCTCCAGCACTTTGAGATGCCTTGAGATGGCCGGACCACTTATATCGAACGGCTCGGCCAGTTCGTTAACGGTTGCCTCACCCGAGGTCAGGCGCGCCAGGATGGCGCGCCGTGTAGGATCGGCAAGGGCTGCAAAGGTAGAGCTAAGGTGGTCCATGGGTCCTCGTATTTAACATTTTTGTTATATAACATTATTGTTAAATATGAGCTTGGCTGCCTGCTGTCAAGCGTGTCACACCTTTCAGCGATGCGGCCTGTCCGTTCGAACTGTCCATTTGACGAATGGCCGCCAATGTCGGGTAGAGAGGGGTCAGAATTCCCCTTGGTCGTGCTTCGGTAAATGTCCGAAAAGGGTGGTGAACTCGGTCGTTCAGAGTGGCTGGTTTTTTGGCTCTAGGACCAATCCAGCCCGATCAGGCGGCGAATGCGGCCGATATCGGTGCCGATGAAGGATTGCATGCCGATCGCCACCTGCTCCGGCACCATGCCGGCGACGAAGGCGCGGAACTGATCGTCGGACATCGCCTCGCCGGTCCAGTGGACGTGGCAGAATTCTTCCGCGCCGCGGAAATGGCCGGCGCCGTTCAGCACATCGTCGACGTAGCGGCCATAGATCATGCATTCGGAGAATCTCCGTGCCGAACCGATGACCTCGACCCAGCCGCGGCCATGGACCTTCTCGATCTCGGCGCACATCGCCGTCACCGTCTGCCGGCGCCAGGCAATCAGTGTGGAAATATAGTCGTGCGTCGAAATTTTGGATGCATCGATGCCAAGCACTGACGCCGCATTACGCGACCAGATGCGATGCTCGTCATGGCCGTCGCTCGACAGCACGCCATCGCGCCGGAACAGCCGCACCTTGCCATTGCGCCAGAAGGCGCCGGTGTCGAACGGTTTCAGGAAGGCGACGTCAGAATCGCAGAAGACCAGCACGTCTTCTTTGGCATGCGCCGCGATGGCGATGCGGCGCAGCTGCTGGACGTGCCAGCCGCGCAGCGGCTGGGTCTTGAAGCTGAGCCAGATGCGGCGGCGAAACAGGCTCATCGGATCGTCGAACGCGCGCAGCCAGCGCGGCAACAGATCGCGCTCGTCGACGACGCTGCGGCGGCTGCTTTCCAGCCGGCGAAACAGCGCCACGTCGCGATGCTCGACCAATATATAGTGATGCGCCACGCCGGAGACATGGCGGTCTAGCGTCTCGCACAACAGGCGGCAGCGCTCGAAATCCGGAGCATAGCTGGCCGTGATCACCGCCGCTGTCGGGCTCTTGGGCAGCGCGTCAGTGGCGACGGCGGCATCCGGCACGACGCGGCTGTTCACGGCGTCTCTCCGGCAGGCGCGGGCCGATGCGAGAGCTTCTGCCTCATGACGCGCAGGAGAAAGATGGGATTGCCGACGACGTAGCGGCGCCACAGCCGGCCTGGCTCGATCCACAGACGGAACAGCCATTCAAGCCGCAGCCGGCGCATCCACAGAGGCGCCCGCGGCACCGTGCCGGAAAGGAAATCGAGCAGCGCACCGACGGCGATCGGCAACGTGCAATGGCGGGCATCGATATGGCGGGCGATCCACAATTCCTGGCGCGGCACGCCCATGGCAACCAGCAGCACGTCGGGCCGCAATGTCTCGAGGCGGTCGACGATCGCCTGCTCCTCGGTGGCGGAGAAAAAGCCGTCATGGATGACGATGAATTTGTGCTGCACGGCCAGCGCCGACAGCCTGGCAGACGCCGCCTCGGCATTGGCGCGGGTGGCGCCGAGCAGACCGACGGTCAGCGGCCTTGTCGATGCCTGCAGAAATGCAGGAACGAAATCGGTGCCGTTGAGATTGTCCGGGAAAGGCGCGCCATAGAGCAGCTTTGCCGCGAGGTCGACGCCGACGCCGTCGGGCAGGATGAGGAAATCGTCAAGCGCCTCGGCAAAGGCCGGATCGCTGTAGGCGATGTTGGCATTATGAGCGTTGAGGAAACTGACCTTGGTGAAACGCCGCTCGGCGATCAGCCGGGCGAGCAGCGCAATGGCATCGTCCCAGCCGATGGCGAGCACCGAAATGCCGAGGATCGTCTTCAGCGTATCCACTCCGAAGGCGGCGCGGGCGGTGTGCATGTTCATGCAAACACCTCTTGCCCAACCGGGCCGAGCTTTTGCAGACCGACCTTGATCGCGGCGTCGAGTGCCTTGACCTGGCTGCGGTGAAAGGCGCTGCCATCGACATCCCTGACGCCGGCGGCCGCCGCTTCCAGCGCGCCGGCAAAAGCAGCCGGGTCGTCGGTCACAACACAATTGTCGGGGCGATAATCTATGCCGCGCAACGAGCGGCTGGTGGCGACCGACGGCAGGCCGAGCTCGAAGGTTTCGATGGTCTTGAGCTGCACGCCTGAGCCGGCAGTGCTGATCAGCGGGATGACGGCGGCGGCGCGCACGAAAGCTTGCGCGTCGGGCACGCGGCCGACGAATTGGACACCGGGATGCGAAGAGCTGATATCGGACGGCATGTTGCCGGCGATCCTGATGCGAAAATTCCGGCCAAGATGCGGCACGACCTTTTCCAGGAACCAGTCGAGGCCGATGCGGTTCGGCTGCCAGGTCCAGGTGCCGATCAGCGCGGCATCGCATTCGATGCCGCGCGGCTTTGTCAGCTTCGGCGCAGTCGCGGTGGTGACCAGCGGCAGCACCGCCGAGCGGTCGTCGCTGGCGACGCCGAGTGCGGCGCGATCTTCCTGCGCCAGCGTGAAGACGAAGCGGGCCCGGCGGCAGAGCCGCTCCTCCATCAGTTTGAGCAACCGCGCCTCGCGGGAAAACAGCAGGCGCTGGAAGCGACTGTTTGCGGCGGCGGCATTTTCCGCAGCCGAACCATGTTCGACATTGTGCGCGACAAATATCGACGGACGGTCGGCAAACAGCTTTTCGAAGGCGCCGGCGAACTGCACGGAATTGAGGACATAGCCGTCGAAAGGACCGGCGCGCGCGATCGCTGCGCTGACCGCTGCGTCGGACACCACACGCAGCTTCACCGAGGCGAAGGTGAGGCCCGACAGCATCGCCTTGCCAAGCCAGGCGAGCTTCTGCCGCGCCGAGGCGCTTTCCGTGCGTACGTCCACGGCGCCGAGCACGATGGTGTTTTCAGGGTCGCTGGGCGCCTTGCCCGGCCAGATGAAGCCGATGACGGTGACGCGCACGCCGGCACGCCGCAAGGCGGCGATGATCGCAGCATTGGCGATCTCGTAGCCCGAAGCGAGTGCGCCGTCGGGCACGATCGATGTGGCGAACAGCAGATGCATCTCACCTATCCCAGGCACCAGCCACTAGCAAAGCCGGGTGAACCCTTGATTAAGTCACGCAATCAACAGCGGAAAAGCGCCTCCAAGCCCATCCCCGCAGCGAAAGGTGATTAACGAAACGTTATCATCGCGGTGCTATCGAAAGCCAGATTTAACATACGGCTTGGAGCGGATGATCCCTTTGCCTTCGGACGGTTCGGTATCGATCGCGGGACGCTCGCCGGGGCTCGCCGCCGAGACCATCGAAGCTGTCGTCACGCTGCCGACCTTCAAGCGGCCGCAACTGCTCCTGGAAACGCTGGCGTCGCTGAAGGCGCAGCAGACCAGCCGGCGCTTCGCCGTCATCGTCATGGAGAACGAGGCCGAGGCGCGCGAAGGCGCCAAGGCAGCGCTGCCGCTGTTCGAGCGCGGCGAGATGACCGGCTTGGTCATCATCGCGCATGAGCGCGGCAATTGCAGCGCCTACAATGCCGGCTGGCAGACGGCGATCGAGCAGTTTCCAAACTTCAGGTATCTGCTGGTCATCGACGATGACGAGCTTGCCGAGCCCGACTGGCTGGAGCGCATGTGCAAGGCGTCGGAGACGCTTGGCGCCGACATTGTCGGCGGTCCGCAAGTGCCGGTGTTTGCCGATCCCGCCCATTCAAAATGGGCCGAGCACCCGGTGTTCGCGCCGCCCTACCGCGAGACGGGCCGCGTGGCCGCACTCTATTCCTCGGGCAATCTCCTGGTCGGGCGCAATGTGCTGACCGCCATGGGGCCGCCCTTCCTCGACCTGCGCTTCAATTTCATGGGCGGCGGCGATTCAGATTTCCTCTCGCGCTCGGCGCAAAAAGGCTTCGTGCTTGGCTGGTGCGCGGAGGCAAAGACGAGCGAAGGCGTGCCGGCCCGGCGCGTCGAAGCCGACTGGATCCGCGCCCGCTCCTTGCGCAACGGCGTGATCTCGACGCTGGTCGAGAAGAAGAAGCGCGCTGGCACGCCGTTGGCCGGGGTCAAGGTTTTTGCTAGAAGCCTGGCACTGCTGGGCGCCTCGCCGCTGCGCGGCGCGGTCCAGCTTGTGCGGACAGGTTCGATGTCGACGGCGCTTTACCCAGTCTATGTCGCGCTCGGCCGCGTGCTTGCCGAATTCGGATACGCCAATGAGCAATACAGGCAGCCTGAGAAGAACTGATGAACTGCTGCTGGGCGGCATCGTCACCCGCGATGGCGTGGCGACGGCGATTGCCGCGCTGTTGTTTGCCGTCATCATCGTGTCGTTCCGGCCGTTTCAGCCGGCGGGCGCGGAACTGACCGGTGACGGCGGCGACATCGTCAACCAGCTCGGCTTCAGTTCGCTCGGCGCCATTTCGATCTTCTCACTGCTGACCTTCGCCGACCCCAAGGTGATACGCTCACTGCTCAGCCCGTCCTGGATCCTGATGCTCGGCTTCTTCATGCTGTCGGTCGTCAACGCGACCGATCCGTCCTCGGCGATGCGCGCGGCCTTCTTCACGCTGCTCGGCATTTTGACGATAGCCACGATCCTGGTGCTGCCGCGCGACGCCGACAGTTTCTCGAAAGTCATCATCTTCTGCGCGGTCGTCGTCATGGGCCTGTCCTATGTCGGCCTCATCGTCTTTCCGCACGAAGCCCTGCACACGGCGGACTCGCAGGAGCCTGAACATGCGGGCCTGTGGCGCGGCGTCTTCGCCCACAAGAACATTGCCGGACCGATCATGGCCTGTTTCAGCTTCGCCGGCCTCTATCTGTTCCGGCGTGGCCAGAAATTCTGGGGCGTGGCGATCTTTTCCGCCGCCATGTTCTTCATGCTGCACACCGGTTCCAAGACGACCGCCGGCCTGGTGCCGTTCTCGATCCTGATCGTGGTGCTGCCGAGCCTGATCGGCATGCGCTTCGGCACGCCGCTTTTGTTTGCGCTGGCGATGATCGCCACGGCGGTCGGCACGCTCGGCATCGTCTTCATCCCGCCGGTGAAGGAACTGGCGGCGACCTATTTCCCGGACCTCACCTATACCGGGCGCACGACGCTGTGGCAGTTCTCCGGCGAGATGCTGGCGAAGCGGCCATGGACCGGCTACGGCTATGAAAGCTTCTGGGGCACGCCGCTGCTGCTCAGCCAGGACCAGCCCTTCGACCGCGCCTGGGACATCCGGACCATCGTGCATGGCCATGACGGCTATCTCGACATTGCCGTGCTGATGGGCATTCCGGCGCTGTGCGTCGCCGTCTACACCTTCCTGATCGCGCCGCTGCGCGACTACATGCGCATCCCGCCGCGCAAGGAGAATATCTATCTCGGTGATTTCTTCATGATGGTGGTTCTGTTCACGGCGCTGAACGCGTTCCTGGAAAGCTTCTTCTTCCATCGCGGCGACCCGGTCTGGCTGTTCTTCGTGCTCGGCGTGCTTGGCCTGCGGCAAGTGTCGCTGCGGCCTATCCCGGTGCGCCGGCACTGATCCGACTGGCCCGATCCAGCAAGTTCTCGAGGGGCTTCCCCGCCCCGTCGCGACCGTCTAAGGAAAAGCCTTCTCGGAGGGGCTCTCAATGACGATCAGGCTTGTTCTCGCCGGCTGCGGCAATATGGGTTACGCCATGCTGGCGGGCTGGTTGAAATCCGGCAAACTTGCCCCGCAGGCCGTGTTCGTGGTCGAGCCCAATGCCGAGCTGCGCAAACGCGCCGAGCATCTTGGCTGCGGTGTCGCCGCCGATGCCAACGGCATCCCCGCCGACGCCGAGCCCGACCTCGTCGTCATCGCGGTGAAGCCGCAGGTGATCCGCGACGTCACCGCCGACTACAAGCGCTTCGGCCATGGCAGGACGACGTTCGTCAGCATCGCCGCCGGCACGCCGGTCGCCACCTTCGAGCACATTCTCGGCCATCTCGCGCCCATCATCCGCTGCATGCCGAACACGCCGGCGGCGATCGGCAAGGGCATGATGGTGGTCTATTCCAACCCGCTGGTAACAGACGATGTCAGGCGCTTCGTCGCCGAGCTTTTGTCGGCAAGCGGCGTGGTGACGACGATCGACGATGAAGGCCTGATGGATGCGGTGACGGCGGTGTCGGGGTCCGGCCCGGCCTATATCTTCCACTTCATCGAAGCGCTGACGGTGGCCGCCGAAAAAGCCGGGCTGCCGACCGATACCGCCAGGCTGCTGGCCATGCAGACCGTCTATGGCGCGGCCGCACTCGCCGCCGAAAGCGGCGAGGAGCCCGGCGTGCTGCGCCAGCAGGTCACCAGCCCCAACGGCACGACAGCCGCAGCACTTGGCGTGCTGATGGGCGGCGAGCGGCTGACGAAGCTGCTGACCGAGGCGGTGGAGGCAGCGCGGGTAAGGTCGATAGAGCTGGGGAAGTAAGACCCGCGGGGCGTCAGGGCTGCATGCAGCCCTGCCAGAGCCAAGCCGGCATCAGCCCCACTTCATCTCACCCTTGGCGACCTTTGCGCCCAGTTCCAGGGACGAGACGTCAAGGAGATCGGGATAGCGCCGCTTCATCGCCGCAATCAGCTCGACGCTGGATTTCGCTTTTTCGGCTTCCTCATTGAAGGCTTCGAGGTAGGCGCGGGTGAATTCCACAGCCGCCAGACCGTTGGGCGCGCCGGCTGCCTGATGCGACGGAACCACGATCTTGGGTTTGCGCGCCGCGATTTCACCCAGCGCGGCAATCCATTTCTTGCGGTCGTCAATGGTTGGCTCATCGGCAACCCAGACATGCACGCCCGACGAGATCAGCACGCCGCCGAAAACGGCTTCAAGGCTGGGCACCCAGAGATAGCGGCGGTCTTTCAGGTCGGCGACGGTAACGATCTCGATCTTGTTTCCTTCAAGTTCAAGCGCGGTGACATCGGAAGCCTCGGGAATGACGACATCCGCCAGAACCTTCGGTCCATTGTCCTTGAGCTGCGGGCCCCAGACATCGAGCTTGCCTTGCACATTGGCCTTGATCGCCGCCACCGTCGCGCCGGCCGCGATGACTTTGGCGCCGGGGAAGGTATCCGCGATGGGACGCAGGCCAAAATAGTAGTCAGGGTCGCTGCAGCTGACATAGATGGTGGTCAGCGTCTTGCCCGTCGCCTTGATCGCATCCGCGACCGCGCGGCCATCGGAGAGCGTAAAGCCGCCGTCGAGCAGGATGGCTTCCTTCTCACCGGTCAGCAGCACCGGCGTGCGGCGGAAACCGTTCTCGTCGGCCTGAAAATAGGTCCATTCCAGCTTGCCGGCAGCCCTGGCGGCAAAGCCAAGGGGTTGCAGCACGGCAATCGTTCCCGCGGCCAGAAGGGTTTTCATCGTGTCGCGTCGTGTCCAAACGGTCTGCAAGATTTCAATCCTCAATGGGTTTCAACTGATCGGCCGGAGATTGGCACCTCGGCATCGTTTGAAAAACACGGATCAAAAAGACAGAGTGTCTGAATGGATCAGACAATGGTGGAAGCAGCTAGCTGAGCTTTATAAGGCTGGGAAGTAGAGCTCAGGCCAGATCGGTGTGGGAAAAGTCTTTGCCTTTGTAGAGCAAGGGCATCCCACGGCTTTTTGCCGATGCATATGACAGGCAGTCGGCGAGATTGAGCTGAGCCGGGTGGCCGCGACCTTTGCCATAATCCGAAAAGGCCTGGATCGCGAACTTGGCGTCACCGCTTTCGATCGGAACCACCTCGATTGCGGCCTCGCGCAGGAAGTCTTCTATCGCCCTTTCGGCGAAAAGCGGCTCCACCACCAACTTCGATGAAAGCCGCATCGCCGCTTCGAGCACGACCAGGGGAGATGTTATCCGTATCGAGGCCTGCCCGATCCGGCGGCTCCAATCGGCGGCGTCTTCCTCTCCGGCGAGGACAGCGATCACCACCGAGGTGTCGATGAACATCAGGAATGACCCCACATCTCGTCGATTTCATCCTTGGTCAAATCCCTGCCGCCGCTTCCTCCCTTGGCCTTCAGGTCGTTCGCGATGGCGGCCAGCCGTTCAGCCAGCGGAACCTGTTCGCGTTCGCGCTGAAGCTCGGATTCGAGCGCCTCGATCACCGCCTCGGTCATCGAAATCTTTCGCTTTTCAGCAAGCTGCCGGGCGAGGTCACGGGCGCGCGGGTCTCTGATCTGGAGATTCATTCTGGAAGCCTCCGGTCGTTGTCACTACAATATAGTGAACTTGTCATGACAAAACCAGAGAGGCTGGCCTGTCATGCAATCTCAGCCCCCGTAGAGCATCTCATCCTGCAGCTTGCGCAGGACGAACAGCCTTGTCGTCCGGTCGGGCGTGGCATTGTCGGCCGTCAGCAATTCGCCCTTCCTGACCGGCTTCAGCACCTTGCCACCCTCAAGCAGGCCGACCGGCACGGCGCGGTGTGCGCGGGCCTCTTCCACCGTCATGGTCCAGGAGCGATAGCAGGTCTCGCCTATGGCATCGAAGGTCTCACCGGCGGCGAGATCGCGCTTGGCGACCGCGCAGACTTCGGCGACGGGCCTGGGCAGCGGCACCATGTCGGGCCGGCCGTAAAGCATGATGCGCGCTGCGGTCAGCGGCACTTCCAGCGAGGTCAGATGGTAGGGCCGAAAGAAGCTGTAATAGGGGCCGTGACCGATATGCAGATCGTCCATGCGCTCGACGATGCGCGGATGCGTCGCCTCGACGATGACGAAGACGCCGGGCGCCACGCCCTTGCCGATCGTGTAATCGACCACACCCTTCTTCGACAGGATGCCGCCATCGGCTTTCGGGATCAGCACCTTGGCCAGCTGGTCGCGGTCGGCCTTGGGGCCATGCATGCCCGGCACATCCGGCACCAGCCCGGTGGCGTTGGCGATGGCGCACATCTCGACCATGGTTTTCGAGCCGTCGACGAACTCGACCAGCATGCGCGGGTTCATGTTGCGGCGGATCGCTTCGTCGCGATAGTCGTCCGGCACGGCATCATGGTTGAGCGGGTTGTTCTTGCCCTTGCCCGCCGAGACGATGGTGTAGCCGAGCGCCGACGCAAACTCGATCAGTTCCATGCAGCTCGACGGCTCGTCGCCGGCGCCGACCGAATAGACGACGCCGAGCCGGTCGGCCTGCTGCTTGAGATAGCAGCCGATGGTGACGTCGGCCTCGACATTCATCATCACCAGATGCTTGCCATGCTCCATCGCCTTCAAGTCGAAATCGGCGGCGACGCCGGGTTTGCCCGTGGCGTCGATGACGACGTCGATCAGCGGATTGGTGACCAGCATCTCGTTGGAGGTGATGGCGATTTTTCCAGCCTCGATCGCCGCGGTGACCTTCGATTGCGTATCGGCCTCGACCCCCATCGCCTCATCGCCATAGGCGATGCGGATGGCGTCACGCGCGGTATGCGGACGCCGCGTCGAGATGGCCGCGACCGAGATGCCCGGCATCAGCATGCCTTGCGTGACGAGATCTGTGCCCATTTCGCCGGAGCCGATGACCCCGATGCGCACCGGCTTGCCTTCGGCGGCGCGCCTCGCGAGATCGCGGGCCAGTCCGGTCAGGGCGACATTGGTCATGCAAGCGTCCATGATTTCTTGATTTGCAGGCGGAATAGCAGGGAACGGCCCTGCTTTGCCAACGAAACCGGCGGACAGCGGCAATTTCTCCCGACAATACGCCCGGTCGAGCAGGAACAGGTGCGGCGTCAAACCACCCTGACGTAGCTCGTCATGCCGGTCTTCTGGTGCTCGATGATGTGGCAGTGCAGCAGCCAGTCGCCAGGATTGTCGGCGACAAAGCCGAGCTGCACCTTCTCATTGGGCTGGATGAGATAGGTGTCGGAAATGACCGGCTGCACCTGCCGCGTCGAGGACGACAGCACCTTGAAGCTCATGCCGTGCAGATGCATCGGATGCGATTGCGGCGTCAGATTCTCCATGTCGATGACATAGCTTTTGCCGAGCTTCAGTTCGGCCAAGGGCGCGGTCGGGTCCGGCGTGTCGCCCGGCCACGGCACCTTGTTGATGGCCCAGAAGGAGTAGCCGAGTGTGCCGCATATGCTGTCGCTCGGCACGTTCTCCGCCGTGGCGCTGAGCGACAGCGCAATGTGCCGGGCGCTGGCGAGATCCACCTCCTGCACAGGGTTGGCTTCCAGCGGCGCGAGATCGCGCAGGTCGCGTTTTAGCGAGGCTCCGGTGGCGCGCAGCGTGGCGAGCGTCTTGGGCTTGGTGCCCCTGATATCGCCCAGGCCGACGATGGCGCCCTCCTCGTCCGGCATGCGGATGGCGAGATCCATGCGCTGGCCAGGTCCGAGCAGCAAGGCATCGGGCGAAAACCGATGCGGCACCGGATTGCCGTCGAGCGCGATGACAGCGGCCTCCGCGCCCTCGACGCGAAAGGCGTAGATGCGGGTGACATCGGTGATGGCGACGCGCAGCCGCACCAGCCCGCCGGACGGCGCATCGAATTGCGGCTGGTCCACCCAGTTGGCGGTGCGCACCGTGCCGTAGGTTCCGGTCTTTGCGGCATCGCGCGGCCGGAACTGCTGGATGAACTGGGCGTCGTCGCCGAGGCGCCAGTCGCGCAGATTGACGACTGCCTCGGCGTCGAATTTGGGATCGCTGGGGTTTTCGACCACGATGACGCCGGTCAGGCCGTGGCCCATCTGCTCCAGCGTGTTGCAATGCGGGTGATACCAGAAGGTACCGGCATCGGGCGGCGTGAAGGCATAGTCGAAATGATCGCCGGTGTAGACATAGGGCTGGACCAGGAAAGGGACGCCATCCATCTTGTTGGGCACGCGGATGCCATGCCAGTGGATGGTCGTCGGATCGTCGATGGCGTTGACGAGCCGCGCGGCGAAGGGCTCGCCTTTTTTCATCCTGAGCACCGGTGGCATTCCGGCTTCTCCATAAGTCAGCACGTCCCGGGTCGGGCCGACATCCATGAACGTCGCCTGGACCTTCGCCGTCTTGAGCAACACCTGTTCCGGGGCGGCCGCGGCCCAGCCGCCGAGCCTGGCCATGGCTGCAAGGCCGACCCCGCCAACGCCGGCAACCGCGGCCGTTTTCAAAAGCCGGCGGCGGGTGAACAGGGTCATGGAAAGCTCCAACTGGAATGCGACTGACGTTGGCGCTCTGGATGGCGGCGGCTACCGGCGCAAAGCCGATACTGCCATATCACCTCCCCGTCATGCCATGGCGAGCCGATGACATTTGCTTGCGCCACAACGTGAACCGTACCCAAGGCAAACACATAGGGCACGGCTAGCCCCCTCTCCGTCTCGGGCTTCGCCCAAGCCACCTCTCCCCCACTTTGTGGGGGCGAGGAACCCAAGCTTATGAAGGCCGCGACCTCGGAGATTAGCGTTTCCTCGCCCCTGCGGGAGCGGGGGAGAGGTGGCTCGGCGAAGCCGAGACGGAGAGGGGGCTAGCCGTGCCCTACGCGATTACCCCGCATCCGTACCCGACGTGGGCTGCCGATCAATGCAATTCAGCCAGCAGCGCCTGCGCCTCGGCGAGGTTCTTTTCCGAACCGGCGGCGAGATCGTCCATCTTCTTGTCGCGGAAGATGACGAGCGCCTCCTGGCAAGCGGCGATCGCCTCCTCCGCCATTGCCTTGTCCTTGCGGGCAGAGCCCAGATCGACCAGCACGTCGCACAGGCTGTCCTGCGTGAAGGCGACGGCCGGCACCGATTTGATCTTCTTTTGCACCACGATCGCCTCGCGCAGGACCAGCACGGCCTCCTCGAAATGCGCAACGTTGTTTTCGGCGCGGCCGGCCATGGTCAGGGCATAGCCCATCTCGTTGCGCGCATTGGCCCAGCGCTCGGGATCGCGCTCGCGGCCGATCTGCTCGGCCAGCGCCCGGTTGACGATGACAGCCTCCTCGTACAGTTCGGCCGAAGGCTCGCGGGCCGCGATCATGCTCAGCGTCTGCGCGAGGCTGGTCTGGTTGGTGATCCACTGACCGGGATCGCGGGCGATCGTGCGCACTGTCGCGAGGTCGCGGTAGATCTGGGCGGCTCGTTTCAGCTTGCCTACATCGTTGGCCCAGTAGCCGAGGCTCAACAGGCCGCCGGCAAGATTGTTCTGGTTGTTCTCCCAGACCGCCAGCGCATTGTCGCGCGTCACCACGCTGAGCGCGGCGTCATATGCTGCAACCGCGCGGGTGAGCAACTCGACGTCCTTGCCGTCCGCGGCCATCAGCAAGGCATTGCCGATATCACCCTTGGTACGCGCCCATTGCATGCGGTCCACAAAGCCGCCGTAGACCTGCGCTGCGGTTTCGAGACTGTCCACAGCCTGCAGGTAGAAGGCCGCGCCGCCGCCAATACGGCCCAAGCTATACCGGGCAAAACCGAGATCGTAATTGACGTTGGCCCATTCTTCCGCGTCGGCATCCCTGGAATAGGCCGGGAGCGCCACCTTCAACACGTCGACGGCCTGCGCCAGCATATCCATGTCGGACGTATTGGCGCCCAGGATCGACAGGGTCTGGCCAAGCACACGCCGCGTCTGGCCGATCTCGGTGACATCTCCGCTTGTCGCTTGGCCGTCCAGCGCTGCCCGCAACGCGTCCACCGAGCGCTGCAGCAGCTGATCGTCGGAAGCCAGCTTGCCGGACATCATCAGCGCATAGCCGAGGCGGAACTGCGTCTTGGCCCAGTTGGCCGGGTCGTTGTCGCGGGTGCGGACCGTTAGCACCTGACCATAGGTGTCGATCGCCTGCTGCAGGATCGAAATGTCCCCGGCGCGGTCGCCCCAGTTCGACAGCGTACCAGCCAGGCTGTAACCGATCGAAGCGAATTCGCGCGGCGCACCACCAGCGGTATAGACTTCCCACGCCTGACGATACGCGGTCACCGACTGCATGTAGTAATCGGTACCCGTATCGAGATCGCCGAGCGTGTCGTAGACCGACCCCAGATTCTGCTGCAGGGAAGCCCAGTCGAGCGGCAGTTTCTCACGCGGATATTCGGACAGCGCTGCCTGGTACGCGGCAGCCGCCTGCAGCAGCAGATCCTTTTTCTTCTGTTTGGCGCCGAGGCGTTGCAAAGCATTGCCGAGCGTCAGCTGGCCGTTGGCCCAGCTCGCTGCGGCGTGCTCGCGCGTCCACACCGTAAGCGACGCCAAAGCGGCGTCGCGCGCCTGCTCGAGCGTAGCGATGTCGCCGCTGATCTGGCCGATCGACTCCAGCGCCGTGCTCAGATTGTTCTGGATCGTCGCCCATTGCGCCGGCGCCCGCTCCCTGGTCATTTCGCCGGTTGCCGCCTGATAGGCAGCAACCGCCTGCTGCATGGTCGCGACATCCTTTTCGCGCTCGCCAAGACGATACAACGCAGCACCCAGATTGACCTGGCTCAGCGCCCAATCGAGCGGCACACGCTCCCTGCTGTACTCGGTCAACGCCGCGCGATGCGCCTCGATCGCGGCGCGGAAACTGTCCGATGTGGTCTGGCGTTCGCCGATTTCGGACAGCACGATGCCGAGATTGTTCTGCGTCGCGGCCCATTCCAGCGGCAGCTTCTTCGACGACTGCACCTCCAGCGCCGAGCGGAAGGCCGCAACCGCCCGCTCCAGCAGTGCGGTGCCGTTCTCGCGCTGGCCCAGTCGCCAGTAGACGGTGCCTAGATTGCCGTAAGTCGAAGCCCAATCGTCGGGGTAGGAGTCATGCGTATAGACAGTCAGCGCCTGCTCATAGGCGGCAGCTGCCTTGTCGAGGTTTTCGCGGCCGGCCTCGCGCTCGCCCAAGGTTGCAAGGGTAGCTGCCATATTGTTCTGCGTGGCTGCCCAAAGCAGCGGCGATTTTTCGCGGGTTACATAGGTCAGCGCCTGCGCGTAGGCCGTCAGGGCCTGGCCGAGATACGCATTGTCGCCGGAGAAGTTCCCCTGTTCGGAAAGAGCATTGGCCTCCGCCGCTTTGTAGTAAAAAGCGTCCTCATCGCTCCATTTGGCAGCCTGCTCATAGGCCTTGGCATAGTCCTGCGCCGCCTCCTTGAAGTTGAAGGAGATTTCGTAGGTCCTGGCGCTGCTGGCGAAAACCTTTGCGAATTCCAGCCGCTTTGCCTTCAGCTCGGCCTCGGCCTGGTCGACCGTTGACGACAATTCCCCGACGCGGGCTTTGGCCTGCTCGTTGAATTTCTGCGCCGCTTCCAGCGCACCTTCCTGTACGGCCTGTTCGGCGAGTTTCGACAGCCTGGCGATTTCAGGGTCCGGGTTTTTCAACGCCTCCCGTTCACCCAGCACCTGTTTCAGCCGATCGGTCTGGCTACGCAGCAGCTTGTCGAGCTCGGCCGGATCCTTGGGGATATCGACGCCAAGCGCTTTCAACATCGCATAGAGCGCGTCCATAGGCACTTTGCCGTCACGCGATATGGTTTCGATCTGGCGGCGTTCGGGATCGGGCAGCGTCGAGATGGTCAGCAGCAGCTGGCGCCGCTCTCTGAGGATTTCGCCCTCATCGCCTTTCGGCGCCTCGGCGGGGGTGCCGAAATAGAGCAGCCGGCGCAGGCTCTCATTCACCCAGGGCCGCTGCTGGCCGTTGGTCTTGAGATAGACCTCCTCGCCGATCATGCGCAGCACCGTGCCGAATTCCTCGCCACCCATCGTGTCGATGTGGCGCAGGACGGCCGCCGCATACGGGCTGTTGCCATCGGCCGGACCGTCAAGTGCTACTTTGCCGGGCTCGGCGGCA
Organism: Hyphomicrobiales bacterium; assembly: GCA_900472295.1. Taxonomy (GTDB): domain Bacteria; phylum Pseudomonadota; class Alphaproteobacteria; order Rhizobiales; family Rhizobiaceae; genus Mesorhizobium. The sequence goes on from UCIA01000029.1 coordinate 33,125, forward strand.
AAGCCGATGACCTGGCCGAGGCTGTCGTCGACCGAGCCCTTGGGCTCGGCGTCGCCTTTCAGGGAAACCACGCCGCGCGTTTCGCCGAGACCGCCGGCGCTGATCGGCTTGCCCTCGTCATCGGGCGAAAGCTTCACCAGCGTGCCCGGCGGGAACGGATCGTTGCGACAGGCGTCGAGCAGCACGATGGTGACCGGCACCTTGGATTTCAGTTCGGCGACAATGGCGGACAGCGGCACCAGCTTCTCGCCGGCATCGCTGAGCGACGAAACGTCCGCATCGACGGGGACCAGATAGTTCTCGCCGCCGGCTTCGATGCCGTGGCCGGAATAGTAGATGATGGCGACATCGGCGCCCTCGGCGTCGTCGACGAAGCCTTCGAGGTCGCGGCGCAATTTGCGCGCGTCGCGATTGGTGGCGACATCGGTCTCGAAACCGAGCTTGTCGAACATCTCCTCGATGGCGCGGGCGTCGTTTTCGGGATTGGGCAATTTGCCGACATGCTGGTAGTCGGACTGGCCGATGACCAGCGCCACGCCTTTCAGCGTCTTGGGTTCTTCAGCCGAAACAGGGACAAGCGCGCACAGGCACAGCAACAGTGCCGCGGCCATTGCCGCGCACATGCGCCCCGTCGCATCTGCTGTTCGCCCAAAAAGCATCGTCTAGCCCAAACCCGGCGATATCTTGCGCAAGCGAGATGGCATCATGATGGCCGGCCAATGGCAAGTCCTTGGACGAGCTGTGTTCTTGTCGTGGGTAATACCGACAGACGCCGGCTGGCTTTCAGCAGGCGAGCGGATAGTGTTCTGCATGAGGCACCGGATGCGGACATTCCGGTGCCAGACAGTTTTCAGGGGAGGTTTGCGATGACGACGGATTACACACCGAAATTCGATCTGGCCGGCAAGGTGGTGCTGGTCACCGGCGCCTCGCGCGGCATCGGCCGCGCCTGTGCGTTGGCCTGCGCCGGCTCCGGCGCCGACATGATTGTTGGCGTGCGCAGCAAGGCCGACGGGGTCGAGCTTGTCGCCGAGATCGAGCGCATCGGCCGGCGAGCGCTGGCCGTGCATATGGATGCTACCGATCTTGCCACGGTGCGGGCTGGTGTTGCCGAGGCGCACGCCGCCTTCGGCCGCATCGACGTTCTCGTCAACAATGTCGGGCTCGGGCCGGAAAACCTGGCCGAAAACGTCACCGAGGAAGATTTCGACCTGACGGTGAACGTCAACCTGAAGGGCACGTTCTTCACCACCCAGGCGGTAGCAAAGCTGATGATCGCACAGAAGGGCGGGCGCATCATCAACATCAGCTCGCAGGCCGGTACGGTGACGCTGAAGGGCGAAGCCATCTACTGCATGAGCAAGGCGGCGATCAACCATTTGACCCGCTGCCTGGCGGCGGAATGGGCGCAGCACAAGATCGCTGTCAACAGCGTGGCGCCGACCTTCATCTGGACCGATGGCACGCGGCCTTCGCTGGCCGAGCCGGAGTTCCACGCCCATGTGCTGGGCCACATCCCGCTCGGCCGCATCGGCGATCCGATCGACGTCGCCGGAACCGTGGTGTTCCTGGCTTCACCGGCGGCCTCGCTGATCACCGGCGCCAACATACTGGTCGATGGCGGCTGGTCGGTGGCCTAGAGCGCCCTGGGTCGGAAGCTCGGCCGGGGCACCGGCCGAATGGGATGGCGTCATTGGCGCGTGCACCTGGCCCACAGGTGAAAGAAGCGGCCTTCGCCGGTTCTATCTCTTCGACATCGTCGAACGCAAAAGCGTCTGCATATGCTCCGGAAGGTCAAGTTCGCCGCGTGCCTCTATCTCCAGGAGATATCGAGCCTTGGCCAGGCGGTCGCCTTCTGCAACCGCGGGATAGGCGCAGATGGCCAGCAACGCCTTCTCCTCATCCCTGCTCGCTCGTTCGCGGTCGGAGCGGTCAGCGCGCACGTCGCGAAAGACCTTGCCGAACGCACCGTAAGCGGCCTGGTGGGTTTCGATCAGCCTTTGCAACTGATTGGACGATTGCTGTTCCGATGGCTTTGCGACAGCGGCTTTCGCCACAATGGTCGACGTGACGACGGCGCCACCGGACTGGAACAGCAAGGCGCGGCGATTGATCCTGGACGTGACACTATCTCCTCTTCACGCAATGACAAGCGAGGTGCGGTTGATACCATCGGCACCGTAACACGACGGTCTGCGCATTTTTGTCAGGATGGTGAATGGCCACTCGGCGCCGAGGCTGGCCGGGCCGCTTGCCACGGGTTGCAATGGCGGCCTTCTATCGTCATGTTGCCCTCATGTCAGACAAGTGGAGTTGCCATGACCGCTCATCCCAAATTGCCGCCCGCGCCGCAGAAGCACCAGAACCTCATCGGCGGACGCTGGAGCGACAGCGATGGCGGCGAGATCGTTCGTCTCAGTCCCGCACATGGCGTGCCGGTGTCGATCGTGCCGCGCGGCACGGCAGCGGATGTCGACAGAGCGGTCGCTGCCGCGCGCCGGCGTTTCGACGGCGGCGGCTGGGCGGAGACGCCGGCCGCCTATCGCGCCGCGATCCTGCGCAAGGCAGCCGACATCATCATGCGGCGCAAGGATGAACTGGCGCTGATCGAAACGCTGGAAAGCGGCAAGCCGCTGTGGCAGGCCGTCGGCGAAGTTACCGGCGCTGCCGGCTGCTGGTACTATGCCTCGGGCCAGGCGCAAGGCCTGCATGGCGAGACCTACAACAATCTCGGCCATGACTCCTTGGGCCTCGTGCTGCGCGAGCCGATCGGCGTCGTCGGCCTGATCACGCCGTGGAATTTCCCGTTCTATATCCTGGCCGAGCGCCTGCCCTTCATTCTCGCCGCCGGCTGCACCGTGGTGATCAAACCCTCGGAACACACCTCGTCGACGACGGTGATGATGGGCCATATCCTTGAGGAGGCCGGCCTGCCGGAGGGCGTGGTCAACATCGTCACCGGCTATGGCGATCCTGTGGGACAGGCGATCGTCAACCACATGGACATCGACATGGTGTCCTTCACCGGTTCGACGCGGGTCGGGCGCTCCACCGTCATCGCCTCGGCCTCCAACATCAAGAAGGTCAGCCTCGAACTAGGCGGCAAGAACCCGGTGGTGGTGACGGCCGACGCCGATCTCGACAAGGCGGCCGACGGCATCGTCTACGGCGTTTTGCACAATGCCGGCCAATGCTGCGTTTCGGGCAGCCGGCTTATCGTCCATGACAGCGTGGAGAAGGCGTTGACCGAGCGCATCCTGGCGCTGATGGCCAAGGTGCGCGTCGGTGACCCGCTGGCGCCGGAAACCCGCGTCGGCGCAATCGTCACCGAGACGCAGATGACGCGCATTCTGAGCCTCATCGACCAAGGCAAGGCGCAAGGCGGCAGACTGGTGACCGGCGGCGGCCGCATGGAGCCGCAAGCCGGCTACTTCGTCGAACCGACGCTGTTCACCGGGATAACCCCTGAGATGACGATTGCCCGCGAAGAGGTGTTCGGCCCGGTTCTGGGCATTTCCACCTTCAAGACGACAGCCGATGCCATCCGCATGGCCAACGACACCGAATACGGCCTTGCCGCGACCATCTGGTCATCCGACCTACGCGCCAGCATGGATTTGATGCGCGGCATCCGCGCCGGGCGCATGTGGATCAACACCACCATCACCGGCGGCCCCGAAATGCCGATCGGCGGCTACAAGCAGTCCGGCCTCGGCCGCGAAACCGGACCATCCGGCATCGACGAATACACCGAAGCGAAATCGGTGATCGTCGATCTCGGGGCGCGGCAACCCTGGGTGGTCTGATCTCAAAGTCGCCGTCGTTCGGCAATGGCCTCCGGCGCACCGCGCCAGAGGTCGGGGATGCCGGAGGTTGGACATGATCGTCACCTCCGCTGGCAGGCCCTGGCCCCGCCGCCGCGGTGTCTCTACTTGATGACGACCGTCGCGTTCGGGATCTTGACGCCGTTGCTGGCCGGAAACGACGCACCAAGAAAGGCCTTCATGTCATCGATGATGGCAATGACGCGTTTGCGGCTGTCGACGAAATTGATGTCGTCGGTTGCGGTCGCAAGCTTGGTCGCCGGATTGATGCAGCCGACCGAAGACAGGAAGCCACGGCCCGGATGTATCAGGATACCGACCCGCTTGCCGGTCGGCAGCAACAACAGGCCGGGGCGCTTGAGCGCGGCCGGATTGACGTTCGACGTGTAGCCGATCGTCACATATTTGGCGCCGGCCTGGGTGAACAGATTGTAAGTGCCGGCCTCGACACAACGATTGTTGCCGGCAGTCTTGTTGTCGCCCGGCCCTTTCGTCTCGGCAGTCACACCGGAAAGGCCGGCGACTTTGACACCGTCGTGAAAGACTTCGTACTTGCCGACTGTTCGGCGCTTCGGGCTTCTTGTCTGCTCACCGGTACGCGTAATTCTCAACTCCCAACTCTTAGCCATTTCACCCTCCCCATCTCGTTAAGATCGCCCTGCAGGACTTCAGTAATTGCGAGCGCATCGGCAACGATGTGTTGCTGGTCTCAATTGCTACACAGAAATGTTGCTTCCAGACTGTGATTTTGTTCACTCCGGGCCAAGAACCTTTCGGCCGCAAGCAGGTTGATGAGAGGACACGGCGGCAAGGAACGACTTGCGATCATTGAACACCGCCGAGACCCGCCATGGGCTCGGTTGCAGCTCGACACAAGGGGTCGACGGCATGCTGATCGATGGGCAACCAATCGGTGCAAGAGCGGCTCGACTTGCTCGTTTTCTTGCGATCGGACTTGCGAAGGTTCAGGATCTGCTGATCAAGTACGGTGCAAAGCCAACAACGCTGAATTGCGATCTGCTGACATGAGCTTAGACGGGCGGCTGGTCGACCGGTCAATCCAAGCGGGGCGGCGGCTGCTGGCCGGTCTCGTCGCCCTGCTAGCGCTCGGCGCTCCGAGCATGGCCGAAGACAACGACGATTGCGGCGGCGAGGCCGCAGGCGCACAGCGGATCGCCGCGTGCACACGGATCATCGAGGACAGGTCGATAAGCCCGGGCGGTCGCGCCATCGCCTACCACAGCCGGGCAATCGCCTGGACCGACAGCGGTGATAGCGACCGCGCCATGGCGGACTACGACAACGCCATCGCCCTCGATCCGAACGACATCGATGCCTACAACGAGCGCGGACAGATATGGCTCGAGAAGGGTGAAAACGACAACGCCATCAGTGACTTCGATAAGGCGATCGAACTCGATCCGAGGAAAGCCGAGGCCTACTACAACAGAGGCCGCGCCTATTCCCACAACGGCGCCGACACACGCGCCATCGCCGACTACGGCCAAGCCGTCGAGTTCGATCCGACACATTGGCGGGCCTACAACAACCGCGGCTTCGTCCTCAACAGGATGGGCGAATTCGATCGCGCCATCGCCGATCTCGACGAGGCGATCCGCCTCGAACCCAACGACCCGTTCGCTTACAACAACAGGGGAATTTCCTGGGGTGCAAAGGGTGATGCGAAGCGTGCGGTCGCCGACTACAGCCAGGCGATCACGCTCGATCCCACCTACGTCAACCCCTATGGAAGCAGGGGGATCTACTACTTCTACGACCGCGAACCGGCCAAGGCGCAAGCCGACCTTGCCAAGGCGGCAGAGCTTGCGCCCGACAACGCCTATTATGCAATCTGGGCGGATCTTGCCGAGCGGCGTGGCGGCGGCGCCGGCCATTTGCGGCAAGCGGCCGGCAGACTGGACATGACCAGATGGCCGGCGCCGCTGGTGCGCATGTTCCTCGGCGAAAAAGCGCCCAAGGCAGCGCTGGCCGCAGCCAGCAATGCGGCTTCGGGCTGGACGCGCGGGCAAATCTGCGATGCCAATCTCTATGTCGCGGAGTTCTACCGGCTCAAGGACGATACCGACAGGGCTTTGCGATATTACCGGCTGGCGCGGCAGGACTGCCCGCACGATTACATCGAATATGTCGCGGCAGGCAAGGCGCTGCACGAACTCGGTGAGACGCCATAGGCCGCCGAACAATGTTCGATGCCGCTCGATCTGTCGGCGGAACCCTGAAAACACGCTTGTCGGGGAATCTGGTGCTGCGAGAGAGGATTGAACTCTCGACCTCTCCCTTACCAAGGGAGTGCTCTACCACTGAGCTACCGCAGCCGCTGATGGCGGGGCTTCTGCCATATCGAACCGGCAAGCGCAAGGCATCTGTGAAAGGCTTTTGCCGGACAAGTTTCGCTGACAGGGCGGCGCCACAATGCTAGCTATCCCCCCTGCATGGTGCGCCGGCGGGTCGCCGGACGGGACGAGACGATGAACGACAAGACAATTCCACCGAAAAAGGCCGAAGCGGCAAAAAAGGGCGGGACCAACCGCAAGGACCGGCTGGCCGAGCAATTGCGCGCCAATCTCATGAAGCGCAAGACGCAAGCGCGCTCGCGGCGCACCGGTGATGCCGACCAGCGGCCAGAAGGGCTGGCGGCTGCAGAAAAAATGCACAAGGACTGACCGATATCGGCCACACTGGCTCTCCACCTTGGCCAAAGGGCTCAGAAATCCTATTTCTTGAACCAAGCCGGCCAATGGTCTAGACGGGCCGATACTCAACTGACGAAAACCGGCCTTTCGGGCCGAGGGGACATTCTTCCATGGATCGCATCAGAATTGTCGGCGGCAACAAGCTTGCCGGAACCATTCCGATTTCGGGCGCGAAAAACGCCGCTTTGCCGCTGATGATCGCCTCACTGCTGACCGACGACACGCTGACGCTGGAAAACGTGCCGCATCTGGCCGATGTCGAGCAGCTGATCCGCATTCTGGGCAATCACGGCGTCGACTATTCGGTCAATGGCCGCCGCGAAAAGCAGAATGAAGGCTATTCGCGCACCGTCAATTTCTCGGCCCGCAACATCGTCGACACCACCGCCCCTTACGAGCTGGTGTCGAAAATGCGGGCGTCGTTCTGGGTGATCGGCCCGCTTTTGGCGCGTATGGGCGAGGCCAAAGTGTCGCTTCCCGGCGGCTGCGCCATCGGCACGCGGCCGGTCGACTTGTTCCTCGAAGGCTTGCAGGCGCTGGGCGCCGACATCGATGTCGACACCGGCTACGTCCTGGCCAAGACCAGGAACGGCCGCCTCGTCGGCAACCGCTATGTCTTCCCGAAAGTCTCGGTCGGCGCCACCCATGTGCTGATGATGGCGGCCTCGCTGGCCAAGGGCGAGACGGTGCTGGAAAACGCCGCCTGCGAGCCTGAAATTGTCAACCTCGCCGAATGCCTCAACGCCATGGGCGCAAAAATTTCCGGCGCCGGCACGCCGACCATCACCATCGACGGCGTCGAATCGCTGTCGGGCGCACGCGTGCGCGTCATTCCCGACCGTATCGAGACCGGCACCTACGCCATGGCTGTCGCCATGACCGGCGGCGACGTGGTGCTGGAAGGCGCCCGCCCCGAGCTGTTGCAGACCGCGCTGGACGTCATTGCCCAGACCGGCACCGAGATCACGCCGACCAATTCCGGCATCCGTGTGCGGCGCAACGGCGCCGGTATTTCGCCGGTCGACGTGACGACGGCGCCATTCCCGGCCTTCCCGACCGATCTGCAGGCGCAGTTCATGGGCCTGATGACCATGGCCAAGGGCAAGTCGCGCATCACCGAGACCATCTTCGAAAACCGCTTCATGCACGTGCAGGAGCTGGCCCGGCTCGGCGCTCACATCACGCTTTCGGGCCAGACGGCGATCGTCGACGGCGTTGCCAAGCTGAAGGGTGCGCCGGTCATGGCGACCGATCTGCGCGCCTCGGTGTCGCTGGTCATTGCCGGTCTTGCCGCCGAAGGCGAGACCACGGTCAACCGCGTTTACCACCTCGACCGCGGTTTCGAGCGGCTGGAGGAGAAGCTGTCTAATTGCGGCGCGGTGATCGAGCGGATTTCGGCATAAACCTCGCAAGGTGGGGCGCCGCCCCTCATCTGCCTGCCGGCATCTTCTCCCCGTATAGTGACGGGGAGAAGGGGCTGGTTGCAATGTCGGTTCCCCTCCTGCAACGCAGAAAATTGGCGAAATCCTTCGGGGCAGCGTCCTTCTCCCCGTCCCTATACGGGGAGAAGTGCCCGGCAGGGCGATGAGGGGCAGCGCAAACCGAAGCTATTGGCGCGGTTGCACGGATCGCCAAGACCGCCTAACAGAAGGCTCCAGACCAACCTTAGGCACAAACTCCGCATGGCCCTCAAACTCATTGCGCTCGACGATCAGGATCTGAGCATCGTCTCGGCTCACGTCCAGGACGCCGTGATGAAGGTTTCGGACCTCGAATACCTGCCTTCGGCCAAGCGTTTCGTGCTGACCATGAACCGCTTCGTCTGGGAGGCGAAATCCGGCCTGTTCAGCCAGCACAATGAGCGGCGCCAGGCGGTGCTGCATTTCGACCGCGTGCTCGGTGCCAAGACCAGCGGCATTGCCCGCGACCGGCCGGCCGAGGTGCTGTCGCTGCTCGCCATCAGCTTTGTCGAGATCAGCAAGCCTGCCGGCATTGTCGAGCTGATCTTTTCCGGCGGCGGCGCCATCATGCTCGACGTCGAGTGCATCGAGGCGCGGCTCGCCGACATAGGCGGCGCCTGGGAAGCCACCTCGCGTCCGGTGCACAGGGGCTAGAGCATGATCCCAAAAAGTGGGTACCGGTTTTTGGAAAAGATCATGCTCCAACAAAGGGTTAGATCACAATGCGATTTCAACGAAATCGCATTGTGATCTAAGCGCAGCCGATGGCCATCACGCTTGTCCAGTCCGACGCCGGTTTCGAGCAGCGTTTCGCCGCCTTCCTGACCACCAAGCGGGAAGTGTCGGAGGACGTCGACACCGCCGTGCGCGCCATCATCGCGCGCGTCCGCGCCGAAGGTGACGCGGCGCTGATCGATTACACTTTGAAGTTCGACAAGGCCGACTTGAGCCAGCTCGGCATCGCCGTCTCCAGGGACGACATCGCGCAGGCTTACCAGGCAGCCGATCCGCAAACGGTCGAGGCGCTGAAATTCGCCCGCGACCGCATCCGATCCCATCACGAACGACAAATGCCCAAGGACGACCGCTATACCGATGCCGCCGGCGTTGAGCTGGGCTCGCGCTGGACGGCGATCGAGGCGGTCGGGCTCTATGTGCCGGGCGGCACGGCGAGCTATCCGAGTTCGGTGCTGATGAACGCCGTGCCGGCCAGGGTGGCGGGCGTCGAGCGCATCGTCATCGCGGTGCCGGCGCCTGGCGGCGTCATCAACCCGCTGGTGCTGGTGGCGGCCGACATGGCGGGCGTTTCGGAGATTTACCGCGTCGGCGGGGCACAGGCGATTGCCGCCCTTGCCTATGGCACCCAAACAATAAAGCCGGTCGCCAAGATCGTCGGACCCGGCAATGCCTATGTCGCCGCCGCCAAGCGCCAGGTGTTCGGCACGGTCGGCATCGACATGATCGCCGGACCGTCGGAAGTGCTGGTGGTGGCCGATGGCAGCAACGATCCCGGCTGGATCGCCGCCGACCTTTTGGCCCAGGCCGAGCATGACGTGTCGGCGCAATCGATCCTGATCACCGACGATCCCGCCTTCGGCAAGGCCGTCGAACAGGCGGTCGAGCGCCAGCTGCAAAGCCTGTCGCGCGCCGAGACGGCGGCGGCCAGCTGGCGCGATTTCGGCGCGGTGATCCTGGTTGAGACGATCGAAGCCTCGCTGCCCCTGGTCGACCGCATCGCCGCCGAACATGTCGAGTTGGCAATAGACGACGCCGAGGGTTTCCTGGCCAAGATGCGCAATGCAGGCGCTGTGTTTCTCGGCCGCCATACGCCCGAAGTCATCGGCGACTATGTCGGCGGTTCCAACCATGTGCTGCCCACGGCGCGCTCGGCGCGCTTCTCGTCGGGTCTGTCGGTGCTCGATTTCGTCAAGCGCACCTCGATCCTGAAGCTCGGTCCGGAGCAGCTGCGGGCGCTGGCACCGGCGGCGATCGCGCTGGCCAAGGCGGAAGGCCTCGACGCGCATGGCCGCTCCGTCGCCATCCGGCTGAACATGTAGGCGGCGATGGCGGACGGCGATCAAACCCGCGCAAGGCTGATCGATGTCGAGCTCGACGAATCGATCGGCCGTTCGACGCCCGATGTCGAACATGAGCGCGCGGTGGCGATCTTCGACCTGATCGAGGAAAACAGTTTTGCGCCGGTCAATGATGACGGCGCCGGGCCTTACCGGCTGAAGCTGTCGCTGGCCGAATCCCGGCTGGTGTTTGCAGTCGCCCGCGAGGACGGTGCCGCCGTCGTCACGCACATCCTGTCGCTGACGCCGCTCAGGCGCATCGTCAAGGACTACTACCTGATCTGCGAAAGCTATTACGACGCCATCCGCTCGTCGACGCCGAGCCATATCGAGGCGATCGACATGGGCCGGCGCGGCCTGCACAATGAGGGCTCGCAGACGCTGATGGACCGTCTCTCAGGCAAGATCGACATCGACTTCGACACAGCGCGGCGGCTGTTCACGCTGGTCTGCGTGCTGCACTGGCGGGGTTAACCCTGGCGGCGCCCCGCTCGATCCTGTTTTTGTGCGGCATGAACGCCGTGCGCTCGCCGATGGCCGAGCAGTTGGCGCGGCGCATGCTGCCGCCGGCCACCTTCGTCGCCTCGGCCGGCGTGCACAGAGGCGAGCGCGACCCGTTCGTCGATGCGGTGCTGGCCGAAGAAGGCCTGACGCTGGGTGAGCGCCAGCCGCGCGCGATGGACGATCTCGAGGACGACTATTTCGACCTGATCGTCACCCTGGCGCCCGAAGCTCACCACGCCGCGCTTGAACTCACCCGCTCGCTCGCCGTCGATGTCGAATACTGGCCGATGCCCGACCCGACCGATGTCGGCGGCAGGCGTGAGCAGATCATGGCCAGCTATCGCGACGTGCGCGAGCGGCTGAAAGCACGGATAAGCCGACGATTTTTGCTTCCAGAAGCAAAAAACGCGGCGGATTAATGCATGTCGCTCAAAAGTGGTCCCGGTTTTGAGACAACGACATGCATAAAACAAAAGCTTGGAGCGCGTCGCTTATGACGCGATCTAAGCGTGTTCACAAGCGGACGATTATCATATAGGTTCCGCCGAAATTCCGGCCTGGGCGCTCCAGGACGCCGGAACTGCAATCCAAGCAAAGGTATCGAATGCCGAAGGAAGAAGTCCTCGAGTTTCCGGGTGTCGTGACGGAATTGTTGCCGAACGCGATGTTCCGGGTGAAGCTCGAAAACGAACACGAAATCATCGCCCATACGGCCGGCCGCATGCGCAAGAACCGCATCCGCGTTTTGACCGGCGACAAGGTCCTGGTCGAGATGACGCCCTATGACCTGACCAAGGGCCGCATCACCTATCGTTTCAAGTAACAGCCTGCCGGAACCCTTATGAGCATTTTGCAGAAGCTGGTGCTTGCCTCGGGTTCACCGCGCCGGATCGAACTGTTGCAGCAAGCCGGTATCGAGCCCGATCGCATCTTGCCGGCCGATGTCGACGAGACGCCGCTGCGTGCCGAGCATCCGCGCTCGCTGGCCAAGCGCCTGTCCAAGGAAAAGGCTGAGAAGGCGTTCGCCTCGCTGAAGAGCGAGGAGGACTATGAGCCGGGCTTCGTGCTGGCCGCCGATACGGTGGTTGCTGTCGGACGACGTATCCTGCCCAAGGCCGAGACGCTGGACGACGCCGCCAATTGCCTTGGGCTCCTGTCCGGGCGTTCGCACCGTGTCTATTCCGGCATCTGCCTGATCACGCCCGGCGGCAAGCTGCGCCAGAGGCTGGTCGAGTCCAGGGTGCGCTTCAAGCGGCTGCCGCGCGAGGAGATCGACGCCTATGTCGCCTCGGGCGAATGGCGCGGCAAGGCCGGTGGCTATGCCGTGCAGGGTCTTGCCGGTTCCTTCGTCGTCAAGCTGGTCGGTTCCTACACCAACATTGTTGGCCTGCCGCTCTACGAGACGGTGGCGCTTCTGACCGGCGAGGGCTTCAAGGTGCACGTCAACTGGATGGCATCCCGGCCGTGATTGAGCCGATGAGACAAGCATGAGCCTGGACGACAAAGTCACGCCGCTGCGCCCCAGGCGCCCCTGCCCCGAATGCGGCAAGCAATCGGCGCGCGAGACCTATCCGTTCTGCTCGACGCGCTGCAAGGACATCGACTTAAACCGCTGGCTGAAAGGCGCTTACGTCATCACCGCACGGGATGACGAGGATGAGAGCGACGAGCCCAAATAAGGAGTTGGGCGCGGGCACTGCGGCCTAACTTCCTTCTCCCCGTTTACGGGGGGGAGGCGTGGTCCGCGAAGCGGACGAAATGCCAATTGCTTGGCTTTTCGAACGACGAACGCCCGAAGCGACAGCGAAGGGCACGTGCCGGCAGGCGGATGAGGGGCAGCGCCGACTGCGAAAATCACTCCTTTGCCGGCACTGGTTAAGCCTCGTCACGTATCTGCGACAATTGCCCGGAAAATCGCCCCTCAGGCGCTGGACAGGCGGAATTCCCGTGCTATAACCCACGCGCTTTCAAGGGGTGCCTCAAGGCGCTTTCCTGAAATCCGGCCAGCGATATCTCGTTTGCCGGCGAGGCCCAGATAGCTCAGTTGGTAGAGCAGCGGACTGAAAATCCGCGTGTCGGTGGTTCGAATCCGCCTCTGGGCACCACCCTTCGCTCTTCGAGCTTCGGGTGGCAAGCCACCTGAAGATCGTTAGACGAAGGAGTGTCCTCCGAAGCCTTGGCGAAGGAGGACGGTCGGTTCGACTCAGAAATCGCCGTCATTGATGATCTAACCCTACGGCCGGCTCAAATTGATCTCGCTGATGACGATGTTCTTGCCGGTCGCCGGATCCTTGTCGGTTGTCGTCAGGCGCATGCCGTTGTCGCCAACCTTCTCCAGCTTCAGCTGGGCCGCCCGGTCGCCATTGACTTCCTTTGCCCAACGAATGCCAAGGACCAAAGCTTGGCCGGAGCGATTGCCGCTGAGGCCGGCGGGGCCCGTGCTCGATCCAGTGTATGTTCCCGAGTATGTTTCGCCATTCGTCTTCACGTCGGCGCCGATGGCTCGTGAGAACACGACGTAGCCCGTACATTTGCCATCAAGCGACAGCGAGCTCTCCGTCGCGTTGGACGCGAATTTGCAATTGATCTTGATGGGCTTGGCGTCAGCGTCGGTCTTGACCGTGCCCTTGCCGACCCAACTGCCGGCGAACGATTTCAGAAAATCGCCGTCATCGGCATTGGCAGGCACCGCGCTGCAGAGCATCGCCGCCGCCAACCATCCAAGGGACTTCTTCATGATGAGTATCCTCCAATTCAGCATAGGCGCCGTTAGGCGCCGGCAACTGCCTTCTCAATCTCCTGGGCCGAATGGCCGGTGAGATCCTTGGCGATTTCGCCAATGAGCACGGCTGTGAGTTTCTGATGGTAGTGCTTGCGCAGTTCGCCAAGCGTTCGGGGCGCGGCGATGATGATCAGATTGTCGATCTGCCCGCCAAGAACCTGCCGGTTGAGCAGCTCGGCGGTTCCCGCCGCGAAGCTGTCTTCCTCGATACGACTGCTGTCCGGGTTGGCGGAGCTGCTCTGATGCCGGGCGCCGGATCCCTTGTTCTTGTTTGACACATCCTCAACCGCCGAGGCCGTCAGGCTGGGATTGGCTTCGTCTCCCGAATTGCGGAACAGATTGAGCTTTTCGCCATCGGCTACGGCTACGGTCGCTCCCTTGGGGATATCCATTTTTATCGGTCTCCGAGATTGCGTTAGTCGTCGGCAAATCCGTTCGATAGCCTGCTAACGTCAGTCTCAACGCTTCAACGCGCAATTGGATGCCTCGGGCATCCAGTCTTCATGCCATCGCGGTTTGGTTTGAAAGCTGGATCGCCCTGAGCGCGCCGCTAGCCCCTCGCCGAAATCCCTTTGCGCAAATCAGCCGAACGGCGGATTTGTTTTGCTTGGCACCCCCCTCCTCCTAGGGCAAACTGCCTGTCGGGGCTGCAGGAGGAGAAATGCGAGCACGCGCAGCTACGATCGGCGATCTCGAAGGTGTTTTCCGGGATCTGTCCACGCGAATGTCGGACGAGTATGTGGCCGCCGGCAAGGACAGCAAGGTCGCCTACGACAATCTGATGATGAATCTGAAGGAAGGCCGGGCGCACGCGCTGGTCGAGGGCGACAAGACGGTGGCGATTATCGCCTGGCATGAGAACAGCGACGCCGCCGACACGCTGTTTGCCGCGCAGGAAGGTTTTTTCAACGCCGCGACCGTGCGCTTCTGCAGGCGCCACATTCGCCACATCCAGGCGCTGGCCGGCAACCTCCCTATCCATTCGCGCAGCTGGCTGCCGCGGGCCGATGTCGCCAAATGGTTTCGCGTCATCGGCTATGTCGAAAGCGGCCAGGAGAACGGCGCCACTGTGTTCGAGCTGCCGCCGGCGCGGGCGGCGGCAGCCGCGCGTGCCGCGTAGGGCAGGCAGGACGCACTCATTAAAAAGCCACCGCTCGACACGGCGGTGGCTCGTGTTTGCCTGCTTTGGACTTGGATTTCCGGCTGTCGAGCGCCTCGAAAATCACCCGTTCCAAGGAACCGAACTCTTCTTCGATCTCACTGACTTCGAGGCCGAGATGCCGCGCATCCAGGGCAGCCTGCGTGGTCAGTGTTCGAGCTGTCGACCTGTCGGCAGGCAGCTCGCCGGGCAAATGCTCGTGTATCCAGCCTTGCAGAAAATCGGCGCCGCGCTCGCTCATGGATTTATGCTCCTGCGTTTCGAGGGCTAATTACCTAGAATTATCCCGGAGGCGAAAATCTGGGCCGTCACGCTGGTGAGCCTGCCGCGCTTCACAAGTGTCGGTTTTTCATAGATTTTCTTCATGGTCGTGCCTTTCGCGACAGATCGCTCGTCAGCAACAACGTCTTGCGCCGGGCCGTGTTCCATGGCCGCCTGCCCGGTGTCCGACCACCAATTGAGAGCGGCCTGGACCTTTCGCCCCCGGTAAACCCTGATGTTCGTGCCGGGCAGGTTGCGAAGCCATTGCCGGGCGTGGCATCTGTCGGTGCCGATTATTGGGATGGCAAGGCAGAGATCATGACACGGCCGCCAAACCGACAACCCGCCGCCAAGGCTGGCGTCAGCCTGAACCGGGCGCTTTCCAAACTTGGCCTGTGCTCGCGCAAGCAGGCCGAGTTGCTGATCGCCGAGGGCCGCGTGCGGGTCGGCGGCAAGGTGGTGCGCGATGCAGCGCTGCGTGTCGACCTCGACCGCGACCGCATCGCCGTCGACGGCGAGCGCGTTGCTGCCGAGGCAAAAGTCTATCTGATGGTCAACAAGCCGCGCGGGCTGGTCACCACCCGCGACGATCCGCAGGCGCGCGGCACCGTCTATGACTGCCTTGCCGGGCTCGACCTGCCTTTCGTGTCGCCGGTCGGCCGCCTCGACAAGGCCAGCGAAGGCCTGCTGCTGATGACCAATGATACACGCTGGGCCAACCGCCTGCTCGATCCGGCCTCGCATGTCGCCAAGACCTATCACGTGCAGATCGGCACCGCGCCCGACGAGGCGATGCTGGCGCGGTTTCGTGACGGCGCTGTCGTCGACGGCGAGTTGCTGAGCGCAAGCTCGATCGACATGCTGCGCAGCGGCGGCCGCACCGCCTGGCTGGAAATCGTGCTAGACGAGGGCCGCAACCGCCAGATCCGCCGCCTGCTCGGGGCTTTCGATGTCGAGGTGCTGAGGCTGGTCAGGGTGGCGATCGGCGGCTTGCTGCTGGGTGAGCTCGCCAAGGGCAAGGCGCGACATCTGACGGCGGAGGAGCTGGCGCTGCTGGCGCGCGCGGGGTAGCCCACTCACCCGGACCTCTCCCCGAGGGGAGAGGAGGCTGGCACCGGCGTTGGCGTCTCTTCTCCCCTCGGGGAGAAGGTGGCCGCGAAGCGGCCGGATGAGGGGGCTGGCACTGCCGGAAAGAGGTCCCGCAAAAACCTACTTCTGGTTCCACTTCCGAATAACCGGCTCGGTCAAATCGTGCTCATAGCCGAGGATGCTGAGGCTCGCCGTATCCAGCACGAAATGCGCGCCGCCTTCGGGCGGCAGGCCGAGCCAGCGCGCGGCCAGCACGCGCAGGAAGTGCGAGCTTGAAAACACCAGCACGCTGCCCTCGATGGCGCGCAGCCCGGCAATGATCCTGTCGGCACGGGCGCCGACATCGGCGGCCGTTTCGCCACTGGGACAGCCGTCGCGAAACAACTGCCAGCCGGGGCGCTCAACCAGAATCTCCTTGGTCTTCACGCCTTCATAGGCGCCATAGTCCCATTCCTGGAGGTCGTCCTTCTTGACGGCGGAAGCGCCGAAGCCGGCCAGCGTGCAGGTGTTGAAGGCGCGCTGCGACGGGCTCGACCAGACAGCCTTGACGGACAGGCCCCTGAGGCGGTCGGCGACACCGCGCGCGGCCGCCTCGCCCGCCAGCGTCAGCGGAATATCGGTGCGGCCGGTGTGCTTTCCCGAAGCGCTCCATTCGGTCTCACCGTGACGGACGAGATAGATTTCGGGATACGCGCTCATTCGCTGACCTTCGTTTGGAAAACCGCCCGCACCCTAGCCGGGAAGGCCCAGCCTGCACCAGCCGTGCCGCGCCCCGGCACCAAAACAAAAAGCCGCAGCCGGCGAACCGGCTGCGGCCTCATGGACGAATGTCTGCGTTCAGCAATCAGGCGGGCTGGAGATCGCCCGACAGCGCCAGATCGGCTTCCTCCGACAAGGTGCCGGCCATGGCGGCGGCGAACTTCGTCTGGTCGAGTTCGCCTTCCCAGCGCGCCACGACGATGGTCGCCACCGCATTGCCGACAAAGTTGGTCAGCGCGCGGCATTCCGACATGAAGCGGTCGACGCCGAGGATCAGCGCCATGCCGGCAACCGGCACCGAAGGCACCACCGAAAGCGTGGCGGCGAGCGTGATGAAGCCGGCGCCGGTGATGCCGGCGGCACCCTTGGAGCTCAGCATGGCGACGAGCAGCAGCAGGATCTGGTCGCTATAGGTGAGCGGCGTGTCGGTCGCCTGGGCGATGAACAAAGCGGCCAGCGTCATGTAGATGTTGGTGCCGTCGAGGTTGAAGGAATAGCCGGTCGGAACGACCAGGCCGACCACCGAACGGTTGCAGCCGGCGCGCTCCATCTTGGCCATCAGGCCGGGCAAAGCCGCTTCCGAGGACGAGGTGCCGAGCACCAGCAGCAGCTCTTCCTTGATGTAGCGGATCAAGGCAAGGATCGAGAAGCCGTTGTACCAGGCCACGGTGCCAAGCACGACCAGCACGAAGAACAGCGACGTCAGGTAGAAGGTGCCTATCAGCATTGCCAGATTGGCGATCGACCCGATGCCGTATTTGCCGACGGTGAAGGCCATGGCGCCGAAGGCGCCGATGGGAGCGGCCTTCATCAGGATGGCGACGAGGCGGAAGATCGGCGAGGTCAGCGCCTGCAGGAAATCGACGACCGGGCGGCCGCGATCGCCGACCATGGCAAGCGAAATGCCGAACAGCACCGAGAAGAACAGCACCTGCAGGATGTCGCCTTGTGCGAAGGCGCCGGTGATGGTGTCGGGGATGATGTTGAGGAGGAAGCCGACGATGGACGTGTCATGCGCCTTCTCGGTGAAGGTCGCGACCTTCGAGGGATCGAGCGTCGCCGCATTGATGTGCATGCCGGCGCCCGGCTGGACGACATTGGAGACGACCAGGCCGACGACCAGCGCCAGCGTCGAGAAGACCAGGAAGTAAATCATCGCCTTGCCGGCGACGCGGCCGACCTTTTTGAGGTCGGAGACGCCGGCAATGCCGGTGGTCACCGTCAGGAAGATGACCGGCGCGATCACCATCTTGACCAGCTTGATGAAGGCATCGCCGAGCGGCTTCAGCGACGCCCCGAGTTCGGGATAGAAGTGACCGAGCAGCACGCCGGCGGCGATCGCCGTCAGGACCTGCACGTAGAGATGGCGGTAGAAAGGTACCTTGCCGCGCGGTTCCGCGGCAGCGAATGCTGGCTGCATGACGTCCTCCATGACGCCCCGATCGAAAAGCTCGACCTCCCGGGGCAATTGTTTCAGCAGCCTTGCGACTGCCAAGCAGGTCATTGCAACTGCCGTGCCAGACTGCGCGGAAAGACCGACGCCATTGATTTTATTGATTATTCCGGCCCGATCGAGAATGGCGCCGCTGGGGCAGCGTGCGGACATCCGCATGGGCGAATTGTGCTTTGTGCGAAATCATGCACAAATGAAGGATGCTGCAACGCCCCGCCGCTGCCTTGTCATCGACGCCCGCGCAACTGCGCAGGAAAGCGCGCCGTACCTGGCTGCTGTTTGCGGCAGTCGCGCTCGTGATCGTGGCGACGGCACTCACCGGCGCCGGCCTTTACGGCCGAAATGCCGAAGTCGCGGCACTGGCGGCGCAAGGGCGCACGGATGCCAATCTCAAGGTCGCGCTGCTGCGCGCCGTGCTGGAAAGCCCGCGCGCGCTGCCACTGCTTTTGTCCGAGGACCAGCAGGTGCATGACGCCTTGCAGCAAAAGGCGCCCGCGGCCATCGACGCGCTCAACCGCAAGCTCGAAGGGCTGGTCTCCGGCACCAAGGCTTCGGTTCTTTATGTCACCGGCGTCGACGGGTTCGCGATCGCCTCCAGCAACTGGCGCGAGGCAACCAGCTTCGTTGGCAACGACTATGGCTTTCGCGCCTATTTCTCAGGCGCCATGGAGAGCGGAACCGCCGAATATTTCGCCCTCGGCAATGTCAGCAAACGGCCCGGCCTCTATATTTCCCGGCGTGTCGGCAACGCGGCTGCACCGCTGGGCGTCGTCGTCGTCAAGATGGAGTTCGACCAGCTCGAGGCCGACTGGCACGAGGCCAATCGCCCCGCCTATGTCAGCGACGACCATGGCGTCGTGCTGATCACCAGCGTGCCGTCCTGGCGCTTCATGACCACCGCGCCGCTGGCCGGCCCGCTGGCGGCCAGCATCCGGGCCAGTCAGCAATTCGGCAACGCGCCGCTGATCCCCTTGCCGATCACCCGCCCAGAAGCGTTGAGCCCGGATGTCTCGATGGTCCATGCAGTGACGCCGGGCGGCAGCGATGCCGAATATCTCAGGCTTTCGACGCTGGTCCCGTCGACGCCCTGGCGGCTCGACTATCTCGTGCCGGCCGAGGGACCGATCGCGGCTGCGGTGCGCGAAATGCGGCTGCTGGCGCTGGGCGTCGTGGTGCCGCTGCTGGCGCTGGCCGGCTATCTGCTGTGGCGCCGGCAGTCGGCTCTAATGCGCATTGCCGCCGAACAGGCGGCGCGCATCGAACTGGAACGCCGCGTCGTCGAGCGCACGCATGACCTCAGCCTGGCGCGCGACCGGCTGCAGGCCGAGATCACCGACCACCGCAGCACGGAGGCCAAGCTGCAGGTGATGCAGCAGGAGCTGGTGCAGGCCAACAAGCTGGCGACGCTCGGCCAGGTGGCGGCCGGTGTCGCGCATGAGATCAACCAGCCGGTAGCAACGATCCGCGCCTATGCCGACAATGCGCGTGTGTTCCTGGAGCGCAAGCAGACCGCTTCTGCCGAGGAGAATCTCGGCGCGATCGCAGCCCTGACCGAGCGCATCGGCTCCATCACCGAGGAATTGAAAGCCTTCGCCCGCAAGGGCCGCACCGCGGCGGAGCCGGTCGAATTGCGCGGCGTCATCGAGGGAGCGGTGGTGCTGCTCAGGAGCCGTTTTGCCGGCCGGCTGGAGGCGCTTGATATCAAGTTGCCGCCGCCGGCGCTAAAGGTGATGGGCAACCGGCTGCGGCTGGAGCAGGTGCTGATCAACCTGTTCCAGAACGCGCTGGAGGCGCTCGAGGGCCGTGATGGCGCCAGGGTCAAGGTCTCCGCCGAGGAAACGGCCGACGGCGTGGCGCTTGCCGTTGCCGACAATGGCCCGGGCATACCGGACGCCATCCTCAAATCGCTGTTCACGCCGTTCAACACCTCGAAGGAAAAAGGCCTCGGGCTCGGCCTCGTCATCTCGCAGGATATCGTCGCCGACTACGGTGGGCACATCGAGGTGGTGAGTGGCGAGACCGGCACACGCTTTACCGTTCACCTCGCCAGGGCAGCATGATGGATTCTCCGGTCATCCTGATCGACGACGACGCCGAATTGCTGCGCGCCACGCGGCAGACGCTGGAGCTTGCCGGTTTTTCGGTGTCGGCCTTTGCGAGCGCCGCCGAGGCGCTGGCCGGGCTCGACGCCAATTTTCCCGGCGTGGTGGTGTCCGATATCAGAATGCCCGGGATTGACGGCCTGCAGCTGTTCGACCGCGTCCTGCAGCTCGATGCCGACATCCCTGTCATCCTGGTTACCGGGCATGGCGACATCGCGGTTGCGGTCAAGGCGATCAAGGACGGCGCCTATGACTTCATCACCAAGCCCTTCGCTGCCGACCGGCTGGCGCAAAGTGTTGCGCGGGCGGCGGAAAAGCGCCGGCTGGTGATGGAGAACCGGCTTTTGCGCGAAAATGCCGAACAGGCGCAGGACGGCCTGCCGCTGATTGGCCAGACACCGGCGATGGAGCGGCTGCGCCGCACGCTGCGGCAAATCGCCGACACCGATGTCGACGTGCTGGTGACCGGCGAGACCGGCTCCGGCAAGGAGGTGGTGGCAAGCCTGCTGCACCGCTGGAGCCGGCGGGCCAAGGCCAATTTCGTGGCGCTGAATTGCGGCACGCTGCCGGATACGGTGATCGAGAGCGAGTTGTTCGGCCATGAGGCCGGCGCCTTCACCGGCGCGCAGAAGAAGCGCATCGGCCGCATCGAGCATTCGAGCGGCGGCACGCTGTTTCTCGACGAGATCGAAAGCATGCCGGCTTCGACGCAGGTGCAGATGCTCCGAGTGCTGGAAATGCGCGAAGTGACGCCGCTCGGCACAAATGAAATCAGGCCGGTCGACCTGCGCGTCGTCGCCGCCGCCAAGGTCGATCTCGGCGACCCCGGCCAGCGCGGCGCCTTTCGCGAGGATCTCTACTACCGGCTCAATGTGGTGACGATCTCGATCCCGCCGCTGCGCGAACGCCGCGACGACGTCGCTTTGCTGTTCTTCTACTTCGCCGAGCGCGCCGCCGCCCGCTTCCGCCGGCCGGTGCCCACTGTGCCTGCTTCGGTGCACCGCCATCTGAGTGCGCACGACTGGCCTGGCAATGTGCGCGAGCTCGCGCATTTCGCCGAGCGTTTCGTGCTTGGGCTGGAGGAAACCGGTCAGGCCCCACCTGCCACTTCGGCAGAAGCCGATGACGCCGGTTCGCTGCCGGAACGGCTGGAACGCTATGAGGCCGATTTGATCCGCGAGACACTTGGCCGCAATGACGGCGATGTCCGGCGGACCATCGAGGCGCTCGGCATCCCGCGCAAGACCTTCTACGACAAGCTGCAGCGGCATGGCATCGTGCGCAGCGATTTTTCGAGGCAAATCAGGAATGTGAGCCTTGGAGAACGATAAATTTCGGGGGCCGATCCGAAAAAACCGTGGCAAGTCGGCATCAGAACGTGTTGAAGACCGCATCGGCCGCCTTCGGCAGAGCGCGATCCGGTTGCGCTCGGCGGGTGTTGATGATTTGTTGCCGGTCAGCGGAGAATGAGTGATGCGAGAACCTGTCGGTCAAGATGAATATGGGTCGACCAATTCGTTCGATCCGGAGGATCTGCCGAATTTGAACGCGATCGGCCCAGCGATTGGCGGCGGCAATGATTTCGAGAAATACGCGGTTGCCGTGATCATCGTCTTCGGCGCGCTGATCATTGGCGGGCTGATGGCCGCTTCCATGGCGTTCGGTCACCGCAACGGCTTCCTGTTCGCGCTTGGCGGCGCGACTGCGGCCTGGATATCGGGCAATGCGCTGCTGCTCGATCGTCCCCGCATCTACGCGGCGTTCGTGGCGATCGCGGCGCTGATGCTGGTTGGATCGACGCTGACGCTCGTCCTCTGATCTAGTACCCCAGCGCCTCGCCGGATGCTGCGCGGCTGTCGATGGCGCCGTTGTAACGGGCGCCGCCGCCCCTCTCTATTTCCGCCAGGCTCTTGCCGCCGACAAGAATGCCGGCCGCCTGGCCCCATGTCTGCTTGGCGGTATCGAGATGGTAGCCCATGCCGGCCAGCAGTTTTTCCGTATCCGGCGACAGGCCGAACGGTTCGATAGAGATGGTGTCGGGCAGCCATTGATGGTGGATGCGCGGCGCGTCGATCGCCTCCTGGATGTTCATGCCGTGGTCGATGACGTTGACGATGGCTTCCAGCGTGATGGTGATGATGCGCGAGCCTCCGGGGCTGCCGATGACCATGAACGGCTTGCCGTCCTTGGCCACAATGGTCGGGCTCATCGATGACAGCGGCGTCTTCCTCGGCTGGATGGCATTGGCCTCGCCCTGGACCAGACCATAAAGATTGGGCACGCCGGGCTTCTGGGTGAAATCGTCCATCTCATTGTTGAGCAGGATGCCGGTGCCGTCGGCAACAACGCCGGCCCCGAACGAACCGTTCAGCGTATAGGTGACCGCGACCGCATTGCCGTCATTGTCGATGATCGAATAGTGCGTCGTCTCCTTAGACTCACCAAAGCCCTTCGGCATCAGGTCCTGCGAGACGCCGGCGCGGAACGGATCGATCTTGTCCCTGATGTCCTTGGCATAGGCCTTGTCGAGCAGTTTCGAGACCGGATTGTCGACAAAGTCGGGATCGCCGAGCGCCGAATTGCGATCGACATAGGCGTAACGCATCGCTTCGACCATGACATGCACCGTCTCGGCCGAACCGGCACCGAGATAGGACAGTGGGTAACCTTCGAGAACGTTTAGGATTTCGCAGATGATGACGCCGCCGGAGCTTGGCGGCGGCGAAGAGATGATCTCGTAGCCGCGATAGGTACAGCTCACCGGTTTCAGCTCGCGCA
This sequence comes from Hyphomicrobiales bacterium, assembly GCA_900472295.1. Taxonomy (GTDB): domain Bacteria; phylum Pseudomonadota; class Alphaproteobacteria; order Rhizobiales; family Rhizobiaceae; genus Mesorhizobium. The sequence goes on from UCIA01000029.1 coordinate 56,085, forward strand.
CGGCATATTGCTCGAAATCGGCCTTGGCCAGGATGCCGCCCTTGGCGCTACTCGCCTTGACTATGGCATCAGCGATGGCGCCTTTGTAGAAGGCGTCGGACCCCTTCTCGGAGATCGCCGCAAGCGAGGCGGCGAGGTCCGGCTGCACCAGTCTGTCGCCGATGCCATAAGGTTTGCCGTCCGGCTTCAGGAAGATGGCAGCGGCCGCCTTGTCCTTGCCGAGGCGCTCGGCATTGTCGGCCAGGATGGCGGCGTCGCCCTGGTTGAAGACGAAGCCGTCCTTGGCCAGCGCAATCGCCGGCGCCATCAAATCCTGCCTCGAGAGTGTGCCGTATTTCTCGCGCGCCATCTCGAAGCCGGCGACGGAGCCGGGCACGCCGACGGCGAGATAGCCGTCGAGGCTGGCGCCCTTCACCGGGTTGCCGTCCTTGTCGAGATACATGGTCTTGGTTGCAGCCAGCGGCGCCCGTTCGCGAAAATCGAGGAAGGTCGAGCTACCGTCCTTGAAGCGGATGGTCATGAAGCCGCCGCCGCCAATATTGCCGGCACTGGGATAGGCGACCGCCAGCGCATAGCCGACAGCGACCGCCGCATCGACGGCGTTGCCGCCCTTCTTCAAGACCGCGACGCCGGCCTCCGAGGCCAGATGCTGGGCCGTGACGACCATGCCATGCTCGCCCTTCACCGGTTGCGGGGAAGCGGCGAAGACGGCGGCGGATGGCGCGAGTGAAATTGCAAGCGAAAGGGTGACGCCAATCAGCGTCCGGCGGGTCAAGGGCATGGCGGTGCTCCAGGTGCGGTATGCCTAGAAGAGCTACTTGGAGCGGCCGTGTCCATCATCAATATGCGCGAACACATATTGGTGACTGGCTGATCTCCCCCCTCGTGGGGGAGATTAGCCAATCTCACACAATCCCGCCTGAGCCACCCGCAACCGCGGGCCGTTCCGCCGCGACCTTAGCGCGATATCCCGCCGCGCGATATGCCACCACCGGATCGATGGCGCCGCCGGTCTTCAACCTTGCCATTGCCAGGATCGGCTCGACATCGGTGCGGTAGGCCGCCTTCAGCGTCTGCGTCGCCATCAGCGCGTCATTGCCGTCCTGAAAGCCTTCGAGCGCCTTGCGGTCGACCAGCAGCGCCTGGGCGTAGGCGCGCTGCACCTCGACCGCCGACAGCATCAGGCTTTCGATCGGGTCGGTGACATTGTGGCTCTGGTCGAGCATATGGGCGGGATCGAAACCTTCGGCGCCGGACAGTTCGGCATTGACCAGCTCGTTGAAGACGAGGAACAGCCGGTAGGGATCGATCGAGCCGGCATCGAGATCATCATCGCCATATTTCGAATCGTTGAAATGGAAGCCGCCGAGTTTCTTGAACTGGATCAGCCGCGACACGATCATCTCGATGTTGACGTTGGGCGCGTGGTGGCCGAGGTCGACCAGGCAGAACGCCTTGTCGCCAAGCTCTTTGGCGATGAGATAATTGGTGCCCCAGTCCTGCACGACCGTGGAATAGAAGGCCGGCTCGTACATCTTGTGCTCGCTGAACAGTTTCCAGTCAGCGGGCAGCCCGGCATAGATCTCCTTCATGGCATCGAGATAGCGCTCGAAGGCCTTGGCGAAATTGACCTGGCCGGGGAAATTCGAGCCGTCGCCGATCCACACCGTCAGCGCCTTGGAACCAAGCGTCTTGCCGATCTCGATGCATTCGAGATTGTGCTCGACCGCCTGCCGGCGGGTGCCGGCATCGGCATGCGAGAGCGAGCCGAATTTGTAGGACAGCTTCTGATCCCTGGCATCCGAGAAGGTGTTGGAGTTCATGGCGTCGAAGCCGAGGCCGAAGCGCGAGGCCGCCTGCTTCAGCCGGTTCGGATCGGCCTTGTCCCATGGAATGTGCAGCGAGACGGTCGGCGTCGCCTGCGTCAGTTGGCTGATGACGGCGCAGTCCTCGATCTTGTCGAAGATATCGCGCGGCTCGCCGGCGCCGGGAAAACGGGCGAAGCGCGTGCCGCCGGTGCCGACGCCCCAGGAGGGAATGGCGACCGCGAATTTTTCGACCTTGGCGCGGATGGCGTCGATGGCGATGCCGCGACGGTCGAGGCGCTCGCCGAGAGACTGGTAATCGCGTTCGAGGTCGGCTTTGCGGGCGGCGTTGTGGCTGGCAACGAGGTCGGCGGAGATGATGGTTTCGGACAAACTGCTATTCCTCCCAAATGCGTTCCGTCAGCGCTGCCCCTCATCCGGCCCTCCGGGCCACCTTCTCCCCGTATAGTGACGGGGAGAAGGGAAGCGCTTCGACTTAACTCAGCGCGTAAAGCTCTGCGCGTTGCCTGCGTCGACGTTGATGATGTTGCCGGTGGATTTGGCCGACATGTCGGAGGCCAGGAAATAGATCGCTTCGGCGATATCTTCCGGGAAAACCGAACGCTTCAGCATCGAGCGCGAGCGGTAGTGTTCCTCGAGATCGTCGGTCGACATCTTGTAGGCGGCGGCGCGCTGTTCCTTCCACTCGCCGGTCCAGATTTTCGAACCGCGCAGCACCGCATCCGGATTGACGACATTGACCCTGATCTGCGCTTCCGCGCCTTCCAGCGCCAGGCAGCGGGCGAGATGGATTTCGGCGGCCTTGGCGGTGCAATAGGCGGCGGCGTTGGGCGATGCGGCAAGGCCGTTCTTGGAGGCGACGAAGACGACATTTCCGCCGATCTTCTGGGCGCGGAACAGGCGGAAGGCTTCCCGCGAGACCAGGAAATAGCCGGTCGACAAGATGCCCATGTTCTTGTTCCAAAGCGCCAGCGTCGTCTCCTCGATCGGCGCCGAGGAGGCGAGCCCGGCATTCGACACCAGTATGTCGATGCCACCGAACTCGACCGCCGTCTCGGCAAAGCCGGAGACGACCTGTTCTTCCGATGTGACGTTGATCAGCACCGGGCGAACGAAGTCCTTGCCATAGGCCTTGGCCAGTTCGTCATTGGCGCCGGCAAGGGCTGTCTCGTCGATATCGGCCAGCACTACACAGGCGCCTTCGCGCAGCAGGCGGTTGGCGGTGGCGCGGCCGATGCCGCCGGCGCCGCCGGTGACCAGCGCGATCTGGCCGGCCAGCGATTTCGGCTTCGGCATGCGCTGCAATTTCAAATCCTCGAGCAGCCAGTATTCGATGTCGAAGGCTTCCTGCGCCGGCAGGCCGACATAGGACGAGACGGTCGAGGCGCCGCGCATGACGTTGATGGCGTTGACGTAGAATTCGCCCGAGATGCGCGCCGTCGCCTTGTCGCCGGCGAAGGTGAACATGCCGACGCCAGGCATCAGATAGACCACGGCATTGGGATCGCGGATGGCGGGCGAGTCCGGATGTTTGCAACTGTCGAAATAGGCCTGGTAGCCGACGCGATACTCGGCGATGTCGTCGGCGAGCCGCGCGATGACCGCGTCGACATCGGGCTTGGCCGGATCGAACTCGATCACCAGCGGGCGGATTTTGGTGCGCAGGAAATGGTCCGGGCATGAGGTGCCGAGGGCTGCCAGCGGGCGCAGATTCCTGGAATTGACGAATTCGAGCACAGCGGCGGAATCGTCGAAATGGCCGAGCTTGTGGCTCTTCTCCGAGATCAGGCCGCGAATTCTTGGCATCAGTTTTGCTGCGATGGCGCGGCGCTCAGTTGCGTCGAGCGATTTGACGACTTCACCACCAAAGATGGGCAGTCCTTCGGAGCGGCGCTCCAACCATTCGATCGCCTGGTTGATGACCGAGATCGTCGTCTCGTAGCATTCCTTGGGCGTGTCGCCCCAGGTGAACAGGCCGTGGCTTTCCAGGATGACGCCCTTGGCTTCCGGGTGTTCGACGCAGAATTTCTCCAGCCACAGGCCGAGTTCGAAGCCCGGCCGCTTCCACGGCAGCCAGCCGATGGCGTCGCCGAAGATTTCTTTCGTCAGCGCTTTGGAATCCTTGGCGGCAGCGATGGCGATGATGGCGTCAGGATGCATGTGGTCGACGAAAGGCTTCGGCACATAGGCATGCAGCGGCGTGTCGATCGAGGCCGCGCGTGGGTTCAGATTGAACGTGCAGTGGGGGAGATAGCCCACCATCTCGTCCTCATGCGCAACGCCGCGGTAAAGGCCTTTCAGCGCTTGCAACTTGTCCATGTAAAGCGTGGCGAAACCGTCCAGCTTGATCGAGGCACTGTCGCCGCCCGAGCCCTTGACCCAGAGCACTTCGACATCGGCGCCGGTGAGCGGGTCCTTCTGCCGGATCTTGGACGAAGTGTTGCCGCCGCCATAGTTGGTGACGCGCTTGTCGGAGCCGAGCGTGTTCGAGCGATAGACCAGAAGCTCAGGCCCGCTCAGCCCGTTGGCCTTGGCGTCGTCCCACAGATTGGCAAGGCGCGAGCCGGAGCGCTTGTCGAGCATGATTATCCTCCCTGGGACGCAAAAAACCGCGGTCCATTTTGCCGGAAATGTCTACGCAAGCAGATCGCTTGTCAATCACAAACGATCAAGATCGATCATATTGCACTGCACAATGAAATTATATGATTGGAAATGATTGACACTGCTTGTTTTCTAGTGCCTCATGACCGTGCAGGGAGGAACCATGCACGAAAAAGAGCGCCACAGGATCATTCTGTCCGCCGTCCAGGAAAAGCCTGTGGTGACGGTGCAGGAGATGGTCGACCTGACGGACTCCTCCGAGGCGACGATCCGGCGCGATATAGCGGCACTGCACGTGCAAAAGCGCCTGCGCCGGGTGCGCGGCGGCGCCGAGGCGATCTCGCCACCGCAGTTCATCGGTCTCGCCGGCCGGCCCTTTTCCGTCAACGAAACGCTCAATGCCTCGCAGAAGCGCGCGATTGCGCGCGAAGCGGTCGAGTTGTGCAAGGACGGCGAGCCGATCATCATCAATGGCGGCACCACCACCTTCCAGATGGTGCATTTCCTGACCGGCCGCCGCATGCCGATCTTCACCAATTCGTTCCCGATCGCCGAGCATCTGCTGAAGCACTCGAAGAACACGGTGATGCTGTCGGGCGGCACCATCTACCGCGAGCAGAACATCATCCTGTCGCCCTTCGACAATGACGTGACGCGCAATTTCTATGCGCGCCGCATGTTCATGGGTGCGCAGGGGCTCGGCCCGCTCGGCCTGATGGAAGGCGATCCGCTGCTGATCCAGGCGGAGCAGAAACTGATCGACCAGGCCGACGAACTGGTGGTGCTGGTCGATTCCTCGAAATTCCGCCAGCGCTCCAGCCTGATCCTGTGCGGGCTCAAGCGTATCGCCACCGTCATCACCGATGACGGCATCGAGGATCGCGAAGCCAACATGCTGGAAACCGCGGGGGTGACGCTGATCGTCGCCCGCAAATCGGCAAAGGAAGAATCTTCACTGCAGGCCTGAGACCAGCCGCAGCGACGATGGAATGCAACGCTCAAGGGAGGAAATACGATGAGCTTTTTGAAGAAATTGATGGTGACGGCCGCATTCTCGGCCGCCATGTTCGTGAACGCCGCCTATGCCGAAAACGTCAAGATCGCGCTGGTGGTGAAGTCGCTCGGCAACGGCTTCTTCGACGCCGCCAACAAGGGCGCTGAAGAGGCGGCCAAGGAACTCGGCGGTGTCGACATCATCTACACCGGCCCGACCAAGGCGACCGCCGAAGCGCAGATCGAAGTGGTCAACTCGCTGATCGCGCAGAAGGTCAGCGCCATCGCCATTTCGGCCAATGACGCCGATGCGCTGGTGCCGGTGCTGAAGAAGGCGATGGAGCGCGGCATCACCGTCATCTCGTGGGATTCGGGCGTTGCCAAGGAAGGCCGGCAGCTTCACCTCAACCCGTCCGACACCGGCCTGATCGGCGAGACCATCATCAAGCTTGCCGCCGACTATCTGCCGGAAGGCGGCGAAGTTGCCATCCTGTCGGCTTCGTCCACGGCGACCAACCAGAACGCCTGGATCGACGCGGCCAAGAAAGTCCTGCCGGAGAAATTCCCCAAGATCAAACTCGTCGCCACCGTCTATGGCGATGACGATTCGGCCAAGAGCACCGACGAAGCCAAGGGCCTGCTGAAATCCTATCCGAACCTCAAGGCGATCATCGCGCCGACCACCGTCGGCGTCGTCGCCGCCGCCCAGGTCGTCACCGATGCGAATTTGATCGGCAAGGTCAATGTCACGGGTCTGGCGCTGCCGTCCGAGTTCAAGAAGTTCATCGACAACGGCTCCAGCCAGGCGGTTGCCCTGTGGAACCCGATCGACCTCGGCTACTCCGCCGTCTACCTCGCCCATGATCTGGCGGTGAAGAAGGAAGAAGCCAAGCCCGGCGCCACGCTGTCGATCGGCCGTGTCGGCAAGGTGACGCTCGACGACTCGAACTCGGCTGCGATGGCTCCGCCTTTCCAGTTCGACAAGACCAACATCGAAAAGTTCTCCAAGATCTATTGATCTGGAGCGCCAGTACCCTCCCCCTTGTGGGGAGGGTCGGCGAGGCCGTGTTGCGAAGCAAAACCGGCGAGACGGGGTGGGGGTGGCGACATCTCCATGTGCCAGGACCTTGATATGCTAGTTGACCCCCACCCCGCCCACGATGTTCGCGACCCTCCCCACAAGGGGGAGGGTAAAGCACGCCTGACGCTGTCCGGCGTCTCCAAAAACTTTCCCGGCGTGCGCGCGCTGCACAATGTCAGCCTCTCTCTTTATCCCGGTGAGGTGACGGCGCTGATCGGCGAAAACGGCGCCGGCAAGTCGACGCTGGTCAAGATCATGACCGGCATCTACCAACCGGATGCGGGCACGATCAGCATTGACGGCCAGGCCGTCACTCTGCCCAGCGCACACGCGGCCTTCGGCCATGGCGTCACCGCCATCCATCAGGAAACCGTGCTGTTCGACGATTTGAGCGTCGCCGAAAACATCTTTCTCGGCCACGCGCCGCGTTCTCGCTTCGGCACCATCGACTGGCGCACCATGCGCAAGAATGCGCGCGAAGTGCTCGACACCATGCATGCCGGCCATATCGACGCCGATGCACGGCTGAAAGACCTCGGCATCGCCAACAAACATCTTGTTGCGGTTGCTCGCGCGATGTCGATCGACGCGCAGATCGTCATCATGGATGAGCCGACCGCAGCGCTTTCAATGAAGGAGATCGAGGAGCTTTTTCTGCTCATCGAATTCCTCAAGGAGGAAGGCAAGGCGATCCTGTTCATCAGCCACAAGTTCGACGAGATTTATCGGATCGCCGATCGCTACACGGTGTTCCGTGACGGCGAGATGGTCGGCGAAGGCCTGATCAAGGACGCCGGCCAGAGCCAGATCGTGCGCATGATGGTCGGCCGCTCGGTCGACCACATTTTTCCGCAGCGCAAGGCCGAGATCGGCGCGCCGGTGCTGTCGGTATCCGGCCTGTCACACCCGACCGAGTTCAACGACATCGGCTTCGAACTGCACAAGGGTGAGATCCTCGGCTTCTACGGCCTGGTCGGCGCCGGACGCAGCGAAGTGATGCAGGCGATCTCGGGCATTACCCGCACGAGCGGCGGCACAATCACTTTGGAAGGCAAGGCTATCGTGCCGAAATCGGCGGCGGATTCCATCGAAGCCGGCATCGTCTACGTGCCGGAAGAACGCGGCAAGCAGGGCGTGGTGATCGGCCTGCCGATCTTCCAGAACGTCTCGCTGCCTTCGCTCAAGCGCACCTCCAAATCCGGGCTGCTGCGATTGTCGGAAGAGTTCGCGCTCGCCCGCTCCTACACCGAGCGGCTCGACCTGCGCGCCTCTTCGCTCAGCCAGGACGTCGGCACGCTGTCGGGCGGCAACCAGCAGAAGATCGTCATCGCCAAATGGCTGGCGACCGCGCCCAAGGTGATCATCCTGGACGAGCCGACCAAGGGCATCGATATCGGCTCCAAGGCCGCCGTGCATGGCTTCATGGCCGAGCTGGTGGCGCAAGGCCTGTCGGTGATCATGGTGTCGTCGGAACTGCCGGAGATTCTCGGCATGTCCGATCGCGTCGTCGTCATGCGCGAGGGCCTTGTCGCGGCTGTGTACGACAATAAGGGCCTCGACGCCGAGACGCTCGTTCGCACGGCAGCGGGGATCGCGGCATGAAGGCTTTGCTGAAATACCGCGAGATCTGGCTGGCGGCGGCCATCATCGTTTTGATCGCCCTGATCTCGACGCGCTTCCCGGCCTTCGCCGACCCCGGCAATCTCGCCCAGGTGTTCAACGACACCTCGATCCTGATGATCCTGGCGCTGGGGCAGATGGTGGTCATCCTGACGCGCTCGATCGACCTGTCGATGGCGTCCAATCTCTGTTTCACCGGCATGGTGGTGGCGATGCTGAATGCCGCGCATCCGGCGATCCCGATCCCGTTGCTGATCGTCATCGCGCTCGCCGTCGGACTGGTGCTCGGCGCCATCAACGGCCTTTTGGTCTGGCGGCTGAACATCCCCTCGATCGTGGTGACATTGGGCACGCTGACCATCTATCGCGGCGCCACCTTCGTCCTGTCCGGCGGCGCCTGGGTCAATGCCGACAAGATGAGCCCTGACTTCATCGGCTTCCAGCGCGCCGCGTTTCTCGGCATTCCTGTTTTGTCGTGGATCGCCATCCTGGTCATCGCGCTGTTCTTCATCGTGATGACGCGCACCGCGCTCGGCCGCTCGATATATGCCATCGGCGTCAACCCGACGGCGTCGGTCTATGCCGGCATCGATGTCGGCCGCACCAAATTCATCGTCTTCTGCATCTCCGGCATGGTCGGCGGCCTCTCAGGCTATCTCTGGATCTCGCGCTATGTCATTGCCTCGGTCGAGGTCGCCAATGGCTATGAGCTCAACATCATTGCCGCCTGCGTCATCGGCGGCATCTCAATTGCCGGCGGCATCGGCTCGGTCGGCGGCGCGGTGCTGGGCGCGCTGTTCCTCGGCATCATCTCCAACGCGCTGCCGGTCATCAACATCTCGCCCTTCTGGCAGATGGCGATCTCGGGCAGCGCCATCATCCTCGCCGTCGTGCTCAACGCACGTGGCGAACGCCAGCAGGGCCGCATCATCCTGAGAAAAGCAGAGGCGGCATGACCGACATTCCTGCCCCGCGCCACATTCCCGACCGGCTCGACAAGCCGCTCTCTTCAGCGATCTTTTCCTGGGAAGCGCTGCTGGTCGTGGTGGCGGTCGCGATCTTCGTCATCAACAGCTTCGCCTCGCCCTATTTTCTCGACGCCTACTCGCTGTCGGACCTGACCTTCAACTTCACCGAGAAGGGCCTGATTGCCTTCGCCATGGCGCTGCTGATCATTTCGGGCGAGATCGACCTGTCGGTCGCGGCTATCATTGCGCTTGCCTCGACGCTGATGGGCATGGCCGTGCAGGCAGGCGCGGATACACCTGTGTTGGTGCTGATCGGCATCGTCGTCGGGCTCGGCTGCGGCGCCTTCAACGGGCTCCTGGTGACAAGGCTCGGCCTGCCTTCCATCGTCGTCACCATCGGCACGATGAGCCTGTTTCGCGGCATCGCCTTCATCATTTTGGGCGACCAGGCCTACAAGGGTTATCCCTCGAGCTTCGCCTTCTTCGGTCAGGGCTATGTCTGGTGGGTGGTGTCGTTCGAGCTGGTGCTCTTCCTCATCGCGGCCGTTGTCTACTGGTTCCTGCTGCATCGCACCAGCTTCGGCCGCCGCGTCTTTGCCATCGGCAACAATCCTGTCGCAGCACAGTTTTCCGGCGTGCGCGTCGGCCGCATCAAATTCATCCTGTTTTGCCTGACCGGGCTGATGGCGGGCATCGCTTCGGTGCTGATCACCTCGCGGCTCGGTTCGACGCGGCCGTCGATCGCGCAAGGCTATGAGCTCGAAGTCATCACCATGGTGGTGCTTGGCGGCGTCAGCATTCTGGGCGGCTCCGGCAGCATTGTCGGCGTCGTGCTCGCCGCCTTCATCATGGGGCTGGTGACCTTCGGCCTCGGCCTGCTCAACGTGCCCGGCATCGTCATGTCGATCTTCATCGGCCTGCTGCTGATCATCGTCATCGCGCTGCCGATCGTCTGGCGGCGGCTGCGGGGTGGCAGCTGATGCCTGAGAAATACGCCTTCAAGATGCAGCTCAAGTCCGGCATGAAGGCCGAGTACAAAAGGCGCCACGACGAGATCTGGCCGGAACTGGTGGCGCTGCTGAGAGAGGCCGGCGTCTCGGATTATTCGATCCATCTCGACGACGAAACCAACATCCTGTTCGGCGTTCTGTGGCGGCGCGACGACCATGGCATGGCCGACCTGCCTGGACATTCGGTTATGCAGCGCTGGTGGGCGCACATGGCCGACATTATGGAAACGAAGCCCGACAACGAGCCGGTGGCCATCCCCCTGGAAACAATGTTCCATATGGCATGAGCGCGCTTCGCCATATCGCCGTCATCGACATCGGCAAGACCAACGCCAAGGTGGCGCTGGTCGATCTCACGACGCTGAGCGAGGTGGCGCTGCGCCGCATAGCGAATGCGCCGGTGCGCCAAGCGCCCTACCCCCACCACGATGTCGAGGGGCTGTGGACCTTCATCCTCAACAGCCTCGCCAGCCTCAATCGCGAGCAGCGCATCGACGCCATTTCCATCACCACCCACGGCGCGACCGGCGCGCTGGTCGATGCGGCAGGCGAACTGGTGATGCCTGTCCTCGACTATGAGTTCGACGGTCCCGGCCGGCTCTCGGCGGAGTATGATGCTGTTCGTCCGCCCTTCGCCGAGACCGGCACCCCGCGCCTGCCGGTGGGCCTCAATCTCGGTGCGCAGTTCTTCTGGCTTGAGAAGCGTTTTCCCTCGGAGTTCGCCAGGGCCGCCGCGATGCTGATGTACCCGCAATACTGGGCCTTGCGCCTGACTGGCGTCGCCGCCAATGAGGTGACCTCGCTCGGCTGCCACACCGATTTGTGGAACCCGTGGTCGGGCGATTTTTCCTCGATGGTCGACAGCCTGAAATGGCGCGGCCTGATGGCGCCGGTGCGGCCGGCCAGGGATCGTCTTGGCCCGATCCTGCCTTCGCTTGCCGCGCGGACCGGGCTTGATCCACAGACGCCTGTCTTCTGTGGCCTGCACGATTCCAACGCCTCGCTGCTGCCGCATCTTCTGTCCGACGCACCGCCCTTTTCGGTGGTCTCGACCGGCACCTGGGTGGTGTCTATGGCGGTTAGCGGTAGGCCCCTGCCGCTCGATCCGGCGCGCGATACGCTGGTCAATGTCAACGCGCTCGGCGACCCCGTGCCCTCGGCCCGCTTCATGGGCGGGCGGGAGTTTTCGGTGCTGACGGGTGACAAGCCGCTGGATTGCAGCGGCAGCGATGTGCTGGCGGTTCTGACCAAGAAGATGCTGCTTTTGCCTTCGACCCAGCAGGGATCGGGACCTTTCCCGCATCATGCCGCGACATGGCTCAATGCCGACGGCATCGGCAAGGGCGAGCGCTTCGCCGCCATCTCGTTCTACCTGGCGCTGATGACGGCGACCTGTCTCGAGTTGATCGGCGCCGACGGCCCGACCACGGTGGAAGGACCGTTTGCCCGCAACCGGCTGTTCGTCGGGATGCTGGCTGCGGCGACCGCGCGCACCGTCATCGCCTCCGAGGCGGCCACCGGCACCAGCATCGGCGCGGCTCTGCTGGCAACAGATCAAATTGCATCGCACGGCAAAGGCGAGAGAACTCAGCCACAAACCGACCCGGTCTGGGCAGATTATGTCAGTGCGTGGCGCGCGGCTGCAAGTGCGCAGGGCTGATCACAAGATCCGCTTACCGAAAGCCGACATGACAAAATTGACGGCGTCGGCAGCGATCCTCGGCTCCAGTTCCGCTGTCAGCCCCGAAACATCCATCGACAGCAAGCCGCCGGAGAGCGCGATCGCCTCCATCGCCTGATGCGTCTCGCGCACCGTCAGACCGCCGGAGCCGGCAGCCCAGCCGGCGAACTCGGTGGCCGTCGGCGAATAGCTGACATGAAAGCCTTGCGTGCCCGAGGTAGCGATGCGGATCGCCTCATGCATGAGGTCGCGCATGCCCATGGCGTCGATGTCGGTCATGGTGAAGGCCGACACACGCGAATCCTTCAGCACCCGCGCTTCCGCCGGATCGGCATGGCGCAGGCCGATGATGACGACGTTTTCCGGCGACAGTTGCGGTTGCAGCGCGCCGGCCTTGTGGTCGAGACCGAGCGTGCGCGCCAGCACCGAGGCTTCCGGCAGCTCGCTGCCGTCCTCGTCCTCGGGCATCAAAGCGGCGATGGAATCGATCCAGATCAGGCCGAAGGAATGCGTCGCGCGCGCCGTCGCGGTCAGCGCCTTGTGGGCGATGCGGCGGTCGGCGCCAGCGGCGAGGCGGACGAGCCCCGAGGGCGGCCGCTCGATGTCGGCGAGTTCCACGACGTCGAAGTTCATCGCCTCCAGTCGCGCGCCGGTTCCCTCGCGGGCGAGAATGCCGGCCGCTGCCGGTTCGGCCGAGATCGACACCATCTTGCGGCCGGAGAAATCCGCCACGTCGTGCATCGGCGCCTTCTCGACATATTCCGACGTCATCGCCAGCAGCATGGCGCCATAGTTCATGCGGAAGGCGACGCGGTCACCGACGCCCGGTCGGGGGTCAGCGTCCTGCACGTCGAGCAGCAGGTGGTCGCTGGAAGCGCCGAGAACCCGCACGCCCTTGGCGATCGGCGTCAGCCCTTCGACCAGCACATCCTCGCGGCCGATATTGGCGATGGCGCGCAGCCGGTCGCCCTCGTCGGGAAAGACCGGCTGGTTGCCGAAAGCGTCGTAGCCGGATTCTCCGATGGGTCGTGACGGCTTTAGCTTGACCTCGATAATGTCGCTGGTCAGCCGGCAAGCATCGGGCTCAAGGTCCGGCCACGGCACGTCGCGGAAGGTCTCGATGCCGCCTTGCAAGATCGCCTCGCCCACGCGCAGATTGTTGATGCCGGCCGGCAGCTTGCCTTCGAGCAGCAGCGTTAGCGACGACGATGCGCCGCCGGAAATGAAGTCGAGGCTTTTACCGGACAGGCGTTCGGTCTTGTAGGCATGAGCGACAAGCTGGCCGAGGTTTTCCGGCGTTGGCATGATGGCGCCGAAACAGCCGAGATTGGTGCCTATCCCGGCGATGCGCACGCCCTTGAACGCCAGTATCTGCTCGACAGTGGGGATCAGGTCGCTTGGCCAGATGCCTTCCCTAAGGTCGCCGAGATCGATCATCAGCATGATGTCGTGGACGCGGCCCATGCGCTCGGCGATGCGCGATATCTCGCGGATGGTGGTCAATTCCGACTGCAGGCTGATGTCGACGGTGCGCACCACCTCCTCGACGCGCGCCATGGGCGGGCTGCGCAACAACATGATCGGCGCATTTATGCCGCTGTCGCGCAGCCGGCGAATGTTTTCGAAACGCGATTCGGCAATGCCCGAAACACCGCCACGCAACATGGCACGCGCCACTTGCGGCATGCCGCATGTGCCCTTGGTGACGCCGAACACCTTGATGCCTGACAGCGCACAGCGCTCGACAATGGTGCGGGCGTTGCGCTCGATGCGGCCAAGGTCGATGGCAACTTGCGGCCCCGACATGATCAGCCTCCGTAGACCAGTCCTTGCGGGTCGATCTCCGGCTTGCGGCCGGCGACGAGGTCGGCCAGGAATTTGCCGGAGCCGCAGGCCATGGTCCAGCCGACATGGCCGTGGCCGGTGTCGAGATAGAGGTTTTTGTATTTCGCCTGGCCGATGACCGGCACCGAGTTCGGCATCATCGGCCGCAGGCCCGCCCACAGCAGCGCCTTCTTCTCGTCGAATGCGCCGGGGAAAAGGTCCTTGCCGGTGCTCAGCATCGACTTGAAGTCGCTGGGCTTGAAGCTGCGGTCGAAGCCGGTGAACTCGGCTGTCGAGGACATGCGCAGGCGGTTTCCGAGCCTGGAATACCCGACCAGCCGATCCTCGTCGGCGCCGCCCATGGTCGGTCCCTTGCTCTCGTCCTCCAGCGGGATGGTCGCGCTATAGCCCTTCACCGGATAGACGGGCAGGTCGATGCCGTAGCGGCGGCCGAGCAGGCCGCTCTCCGGACCCATGGCGATGACGACGGCGTCGCCCGTCACCGGACCCGCCGAGGTCATGACAGCCCTCACCCGGTCGCCCTCTATGTCGAGCCCCTGTACCGTCGTGTCGAACAGGAATTTGACGCCGAGCTTTTCACTGGCATAGGCGGCGAGCCCGTCGACGAAGATTCTGGAATCGCCGGTCTGGTCGATCGGCGAATAGACGCCGCCGGCGATCTTTTCCTTCACCCCAGCAAGCCCGGGCTCCAGCTCGACCAGCCGGTCGCGGCCGACGATCTCGATCGGCAGGCCATGCTTTGCCAGAAACTGGTAATTGTCGGTGCCGGTGTCGAGGCTGTGCTGCGAGCGGAAGAAGTAGAGAATGCCTTTCTTGCGCTCGTCATAATGGATGCCGGTGGCATCGGAGATGGCATTGATACAGTCGCGCGAATAGAGCGCCAGGCGCAATTTGACCTCGCTGTTGGCGCGCAGCCGCGCCACCGTGCACTGGCGCAGGAAACGCAGGCTCCAGGCGAGGAAATAGGGATCGAAGCGCAGCCTGACCTTGATGCCGAGATCATGGTTCCACAGTGCGCGCAGGAAGGTTTTGAGCGCCGCCGGCGAAGCCCAGGCGGTGGCGTCGCCCGGCGACACCAGGCCGGCATTGGACTGACTGGTGCCTTGTGCCGCCCCCGGATGGCGCTCGATGACGGTGACCTCATGGCCATCGGCGGCCAGATAATAGGCGGCGGCTGTACCGACAACCCCGGCTCCGAGCACCAAAACCTTCATGCCATCCCCCAAAGCTCTTCATGGCGCAGCGCCGCCACGCTCTGCCTTGAATGCCTTCCATAGCGCGTCGCCGAGCGCCTTGCGAGCCCTTGGGAGTGCCCGGTTAGCTCCGCACGGAGTTCTTGCCGGTCAGGATGCGCTCCCAGGCAAGGGCATCCGCAACAATCTGGTCGAGATCGTCGCGTTGCGGGGTCCAGCCGAGTTCGGCGCGCGCAAGGTCGGAATTGGCGACGACGGCGGCGGCGTCGCCGGGGCGGCGGACGCCCATCTTGACCTCGAAATCGCGACCGAAAGCGCGGCGCACGCTGTCGATGACCTCGAGCACCGAATAGCCATGGCTGTAGCCGCAATTCGCGACCAGGCTCTCGCCGCCGGCGCGCAGCCGTTGCAGCGCCAGGCGATGCGCGGCGGCCAAGTCGCTGACGTGGATGTAATCGCGCATGCAGGTGCCGTCCGGCGTCGGATAGTCGGTGCCGAACACCTGCATGAAGGGACGCTTGCCGAGCGCGGTCTCGCAGGCAACCTTGATCAGGTGCGTGGCGCCCGGCGTCGACTGGCCGGTGCGGCCTCTCGGATCGGCGCCGGCGACGTTGAAATAGCGCAGCGCCGTATAGCGCAAGGGGTGCGCAAGGGCCGCATCGCGCAGCATCCATTCGCTCATCAGCTTGGACAGGCCGTAGGGCGATTCCGGCGCCAGGCGGGCATCTTCGCGCACCGGCTCCAGCCCGGCGCCGCCATAGACGGCGGCAGTCGAGGAGAAGATGAAATGCGGCACGCCCTCGCGCACCGCGGTTTCGATCAGCGTGCGGGTCTTCGAGGTGTTGTTCTCGTAATAGGCGAGCGGATCGGCAACCGATTCCGGCACCACGATCGACCCGGCGAAATGGATGATCGCGTCGACCTTGTTGTCCCGGATGATCTGTCCGACCAATTCCTTGTCGGCGACATCGCCGACGACCAGCTTCGCCTCCGGCGCCACCGCCCATTCGAAGCCGGTGGAAAGCCGGTCGAGAACGACGACGCTTTCACCCGCATCGAGCAGTTCCCAGACCATGTGGCTGCCGATATAGCCGGCGCCGCCTGTAACCAAAACCGTCATTCCGTATCCTCGCTATCCAAGATTTATCGGAAACTGTCTCAACGACCGCCTTACTGGAAAGCCCGTCCGGAGGCCATTACAAAGGCGAATGTTAAATCCGTAACAGTCTCACCGGCCTGTGGCGTCGTACGGAAACAAAATTGATCCACATCAAGGGAATAGGCCACGATATGGGATCGTTAGGAACAGTGGCAGGGCGTGGCATTTTGACCAAAATGGCCCGGTGGACGACGAATGGGCCAATGATTATGATCCCGCACAAAACTGGGAAGGCGACATGAACTATCAGCGGTTCTTCGAGGAAGCTATCGACCAGCTCCACGCCGAGCGGCGCTACCGCGTTTTCGCCGATCTCGAGCGCATTGTTGGAAAGTTTCCGCGCGCGATATGGCGTTCCAACGGCCGCGCCGAGGAAATCACCGTCTGGTGCTCCAACGACTATCTCGGCATGGGACAGAACCCCGATGTCATCGCCGCGTTCCAGAACGCGGCCGGCAAGATGGGCTCGGGCGCCGGCGGCACCCGTAACATTTCGGGCACCTCGAACCCGCTGGTCGAGCTGGAAGTGGAACTGGCCGACCTGCACGACAAGGAAGCGGCGCTCGTCTTCACCTCCGGCTTCGTCTCCAACGAAGCCTCGATCTCGACCATTGCGCGGCTTTTGCCCAATTGCCTGATCATTTCGGACGAGTTGAACCACGCTTCGATGATCGAGGGCGTGCGGCGTTCGGGCGCCGAAAAGAAGATTTTCCGCCACAATGACGTCGCGCATCTCGAAAGCCTTTTGCAGGCGGCGGGCCGCGAACGCGCCAAGCTGATCGTGTTCGAGAGCGTCTATTCGATGGACGGCGACATTGCGCCGATCAAGCAGATTGTCGAACTGGCCGAGCGCTACAACGCCATGACCTATATCGACGAGGTCCATGCCGTCGGCATGTACGGACCGCGTGGCGGCGGCATCACCGAGCGCGAGGGGCTAGCCGACCGCATCGACATCATCGAGGGAACGCTGGCCAAGGCATTTGGCACGCTGGGCGGCTATATCGCCGGCAACAGCGCCATCATCGACGCGGTGCGCTCCTATGCGCCGGGCTTCATCTTCACCACGGCGCTGCCGCCGGCCGTTGCCGCTGCCGCCACCACCTCCATCCGCCACCTGAAGCGCTCGCAGGCCGAACGTGACGCGCAGCAGCAGCAGGCGACGCGGACCAAGCAGGTTCTGTCTGCCGCCGGCCTGCCGGTGATGGAGTCGCCGACGCACATCGTGCCGGTGCTGGTCGGTGACCCCGAACTCTGCAAGATGGCCAGCGACCGCCTGCTCGGCGTGCACGGCATCTACATCCAGCCGATCAACTACCCGACCGTGCCGCGCGGCACGGAACGGCTGCGCATCACGCCGACGCCGTTCCACACCGATGCGCTGATTGCGGGTCTGCAGGACGCGCTGGTCGAGACATGGGATGCGCTGGGCATTCCCTACGGCTCCGCCGGACGGCCGGCTGTCGCCAAGAGCGACCGGATTGTTCCGCTGCTGGTGCCGAAGTCGGGCGGCTGAAGCCGCCGCCCGTTTACCTCAAACAGTCTTCATCCACCTTGCCAGGCGATGCGCGGCTTCCTCGAGCTGATCGAGGCGGCGGTGGAAGCACAGGCGCAAAAACGCCTCTCCGCCGGGACCGAAGGCAGTGCCCGGCGCCAGGCCGACATTGGCCTTGTCGACAATGTCGAAAGCGGCCCGGCGCGAATCGGTGATGCCGTCTACCGTGAAGAACAAATAGAACGCGCCTTGCGGCACGGTGAAGCGCGCCTTGCCGGTGGCGCCGAGAATGTCGCAGACCAGGTCGCGCGCCGCGCGTGCCCGCTCCACCTGCTCGACGATGAAGGCATCGCCGTGGTCGAGGGCGGCAACCGCCCCGCGCTGCATGAACTGGGCAACGCCTGAGGTCGAATACTGGATCAGGTTTTCGAACACCTGCTGCAGCTCGGGATGGGTCTTGATCCAGCCGACGCGCCAGCCGGTCATCGCCCAGTTCTTGGAAAAGGAGTTGACGAACAGGATGCGGTCTTCGGGTTTTGCGATGTCGAGGAAAGACGGCGCGCGGCCATGGCCGTAGTGGAACAGCGCATAAATCTCGTCGGCGATGATCCACAGGCCCTTTTCGCGGGCGAGGTTCAGGATCGCCTGCAGCGTTTCCCTGTCGGCGGTCCAGCCGGTCGGGTTGGACGGCGTGTTGACGAACAGCGCCTTGGTGCGGGGTGTGACCGCGGCTGCGATCTTGTCGACATCGCAGGACCAGCCATTGCCGGACTGGTCGAGCGTGACCGCGACCGGGACAGCGCCGGAAACACCGGCGGCAGCGGCGAAATTCGGCCAGGCAGGCGAGAGATAAACGACCTCGTCGCCACTGCCGGCAACGGCGGCGAGCGCCAGCTGGATGGCGTGCATGCCGGAACCGGTGGCGATGAATTCCTCTTCGGCGAAGGTTTTGCCGAAATGCCTGGCATAGTAGCGCGACAGCGCTTGCCTGAGTTCGGGGATGCCCTTCTGCCAGGTGTAGAAGGTCTCGCCATTGGCCAGCCCCCGCGCGGCAGCTTCGGAGATGAAGGCAGGCGTCGGCAAATCGCCTTCGCCGGCCCAGAGCGGGATCATGCCCTCGCGCGTACGGCCGTAATTGACGACGGCGACAATGCCGCTTTCGGGTGCGGCCACGGCTTCGGCGCGCAAGCTATCGATCAGGGTCATGGACAGATCCGTTGATATTGAGCCCGTGCTCTTAGCAGATGCCAAAACAGAAAACCCCGGCCGCGAACGACCGGGGTTTTGGTCCAAGGACCTGACTCGGCGCTATTTCCTGGCGAGAAGATCGCGAATTTCGGTGAGCAGTGCGACGTCAGCCGGCGGCGGGGCAGCTGGTGCTGCCGGCTTCTCGCGCTCAAGCCGCTTGCGCATGTTATTCACGGCCTTGACCATCAGGAAGATGATGAAAGCCAGGATGACGAAATTCAGCGCCACGGTGATGAAGTTTCCGTAGGCGAACACAGCGCCTTCCTTCCGTGCGTCGACAAGGTTGGTAGAATGCACGCTGGATGACAGGGCGAAGAAGTAGTTCGAAAAATCGACACCACCAAGGGCGCCGATGAAAGGCATGATGATGTCGTTGACAAGGGAATCGACGATCTTGCCGAAGGCAGCGCCGATTATGACGCCGACGGCCAAGTCCATCACATTGCCCTTGGAAATGAATTCCTGGAATTCTTTCAGCATTCGACCCTCCTTGTCATGGCAGGCCGCGCTGCCGCCGTCCTTCGGCGCCGGCCCGCGCATACCATAACAAAAACCTGCGGTTGCAACAGAAGCAAAAGGCGGAAAACACCGCTTTCTCCTTACCTTAGGTCACGGGCTCGACAGGCGGCGCGTCTCCACCATGCGCCGAAAGCCGCGATGGACTTGACCTTAGAGCTGTGATTGCCTCTGGGCAGGCCGGGTGGGTACCGGCCAGGGAGGACTTTCGGGCCGTGCAGGGCTGGTTCATCGTCATCATTGCCGTCGCCTATGTGACGCTGCTGTTCGTCATCGCCAGCCTCGGCGATCGGCGGTCGACGGCGTCGGGACCCGGCCACGCCCGGCCCTTCATCTATGCGCTCAGCCTCGCCATCTACTGCACCTCCTGGACCTTCTTCGGCTCGGTCGGCCTGTCCTCCGAGCGCGGCCTCGAATTTCTCGGCATCTATACCGGCCCGGTGCTGGTGTTCGTGTTCGGCTTTCCGCTGCTCAACCGCATCGTGCGGCTGGCCAAGAGCGAGAAGATCACCTCGATCGCCGACTTCCTCGGCGCCCGCTACGGCAAGAGCTTTGCCGTCTCGGCGATCGCCACGCTAATCGCCACCATCGGCGCGGTGCCCTACATCGCGCTGCAGCTGAAGGCGATTTCCGGCTCGGTCGGCTTGATGGTCGAGCACTATACGGGATCGCCGCCTTCCTTCGATCCGTTCGTCAGCGACATCTCGCTGGTCGTGGCCATGCTCTTGGCGCTGTTTGCGGTGCTGTTCGGCACCCGCCATGCGGACGCCACCGAGCATCAGGACGGGCTGGTGCTGGCGGTGGCGGTGGAAACCGTGGTCAAGCTCGCCGCCTTCCTGGCAATCGGCCTGATGGTCACCTTCCTGACCTTCGGTGGCCCGGGCGACATGATCGACAAGCTCGCCGCGAACAGCCAGGTGCGGCAAGCCATGGGCTACAACACCTCGCTCGCCACCTGGCTGGTGCTGACCTGCCTAAGCGGCTTTGCCATCATCATGCTGCCGCGCCAGTTCTACGTCACCATCGTCGAGAACCGCGGCGAGGCCGAACTGCGCACCGCGACCTGGGTGTTTCCGCTCTATCTCGTGGCGATCAACCTGTTCGTGCTGCCGATCGCCTTTGCCGGCCTGTCGCTGGTCGGCACCAGGACAAGCAGCGACCTCTACGTGCTGGCGCTGCCGCTGTTTGGCGGCCACGACGTGCTGGCCATGGCGGCCTTCATCGGCGGCCTGTCGGCGGCGACCGCCATGGTGATCGTCGAAAGCGTGGCGCTGTCGATCATGATCTCCAACGATCTCATCATCCCGCTGTTCGTGCGCCGCCTGCTCAAGACCACGACCTCGGAGAATGAGGACTGGTCGACGCTGATCCTCAATGTGCGGCGCGGCGCCATCTTCATCCTTTTGTTCATCGCCTTCCTCTACTACCGCGAGAGCACCAACTCGGCGCGGCTGTCGTCGATCGGGCTGATGTCGTTCGCAGCCATCGCCCAGTTCGCGCCGGCGCTGATCGGCGGGCTGATCTGGCGCGGCGCCAATGGCCGGGGCGCGGCTCTCGGCATGGTCGCCGGCATCCTGGTCTGGGGCTACACGCTGCTGTTGCCTTCGCTCTCGGCAGCCGATGCGGACATTGTCACTCAAGGGTTGTTCGGCTTCGAGGCGCTGCGGCCGCAGGCTTTGTTCGGCACCGTCGCCGAGCCGTTGAACCACGGCGTGCTGTGGAGCCTGTCCGTCAACACGCTGTTTTTCGTGCTTGGCTCGCTGTCGCGCGCGTCGGTGCCGCTGGAACGCATCCAGGCGTCGATCTTCGTGCCGCGCGAGTCCAGCCCGATGCCCAGCCTGCGCCGCTTTCGCACCGCCATCACCGTCAACGTGCTGAAGGACACCATATCGCGTTATCTCGGCGTCGAGCGCACCGAGCGCTCCTTCCAGTCCTTCGAGAAAAGCACCGGCGTCTCGTTGCACGGCAATGAGCAGGCCAGCATGGACGTCATCCGTTTCTCCGAGCAGTTGCTGGCAAGCGCGGTCGGTTCATCGTCGGCGCGGCTGATCCTGTCGCTTTTGTTTCGCCGCAACGACCGCGAATCCAAGGACGCCTTCCGCCTGCTCGACGACGCCACCGAAGCGCTGCAGCACAATCGCGACCTGCTGCAGATCGCGCTCGACCAGATGGAACAAGGCATCACCGTCTTCGACCGCGATTTCCGCCTGATTTGCTGGAACAGACAATATCGCGCGCTGTTCGACCTGCCCGACGAGATGGGCCAGGTCGGCGTCTCGCTTGACCGCATCCTGCGCCACCTCGCCGAACGCGGCGACATCCCCGCCGACCAGCGTGTGGCGATGCTCAACCGTCTCACCAGTTTCGTCAGCCCGTGGCAGATGGAACTGAAGACCAGCGGCCGCATCCTGGAACTGCGCTCCAACCCGATGCCGGATGGCGGCATCGTTGCCACCTATGCCGACATTTCGGGACGCGTCGAACAGGATCTGGCGCTGAAGCGCGCTAATGAATCGCTGGAGCAGCGGGTCAAGACACGCACAGTCGAACTGACGCGCGTCAATGAGGAGCTGGCGCAGGCGCAGATGCTGGCCGAGGAGGCTAATCTCGGCAAGACGCGCTTCCTCGCCGCCGCCGGCCACGACATTTTGCAGCCGCTGAACGCCGCCCGTCTCTACTGCTCGTCGCTGATCGAAAAGGCCGGCAAGGGGCCGGCCGGCAAGGCCGCGGTCAACATCGAATCCTCGCTGGAATCGGTCGAAACCATTCTGGGCGCCGTGCTCGACATTTCGCGCCTCGACGCCGGGGCGATGAAGCCCGACGACAGCGCCTTCCGCCTCGACGGGCTGCTGCGCCAGATCGGCAATGATTTTCAGCCGCTGGCCGCCGAAAAGAAACTCGAGCTGACGATCATGGCCTCGTCGCTCAGCGTCATGACGGACCGCAATCTCTTACGCCGGCTGATCCAGAACCTGGTCTCCAACGCCATCAAATACACGCGCCATGGCCGCATCCTGGTCGGCGTGCGGCGACGCGGCGAGCTCGCCGAAATCCAGGTGATCGACACCGGCATCGGCATTGCCGGCGACAAGCTGAACACGGTCTTCAACGAGTTCACCCGGCTCGACGAAGGCGTGCGCGAGGCCGAAGGTCTCGGCCTTGGCCTGTCCATCGTCGACCGCATCGCGCGCGTCCTGCGGCTTGAAATCCGGATCTTTTCCAACCTCGGCAAAGGCACGCGCTTTTCCGTCATTATGCCGATTGCGGCCGTTGAGGCGCCCCGGCAACAGGTCGAGCCCAAGGCCACGCCTCGCACGGCGAACTCGCTGGCCGGCCTACGCGTCATGTGCATCGACAACGACCCCCGCATCCTCGACGGCATGCGGCTCTTGCTCGAAGGCTGGGGCTGCAGCGTCGGCACGTTTTCCGGTTCGGAAGATTTTGGCAGAGCCGACATCCATCGCCCCGACATCGTGCTTGCCGACTATCATCTCGACGGCAGGAGCGGCCTCGATATGATTGCCAGGCTGCGAGACATCCACGGCCGCGACCTGCCCGCCGTGCTGGTCACCGCCGACCGCTCTACCGAGGTCCGCGCCGCCGCCGCCGCGCTGGACGTGCCGGTGATCAACAAGCCGCTGAAGCCGGCCGTGCTGCGCTCGATGATATCAAGGGTCAGGCCGCTGGTATCGGCGGCGGAGTAGGCCCTCCGACTTAAGGGCTATGTGCCTGTCTCAGCGATGTCCAAGGCTTGTGAGGTAGGCGCAGAACATATCGGCCATGGCATCGGCGTAGGCCTCGATCTCCGCGTCGGTTCGCGGGCTGCCTGAAAAGTCCTTTCCCACAGAACTCAGCGTCGCGCCGATCAGGCCACCGGTCAGTGCGCGGATGGCTTCCGGGACTTCAGGCAAGGCTTCACGCAGGAAGCTCTGGATCGTGCGCTCGCCGGCGTCCCTCGCCTCATGCGCCTCGGGTGCGTCTCGATAGAGCGGGGCGGCGTCATTGAGCGCCACGCGCACGGCAGCCTCCTCGCACTCCGAGCGGATGAAGGCGTGGACCAGACTGCGCAGCCGTTCGAGCGGCGGCCGCTCGCTGTCCTCGAGTATGGTGCGCAGCAGGCCGCCCGTCTGCTGCCACTCATCGCTTTGCAGCCGGAACAGCAGGGCGGCCTTGTTGGGGAAATACTGGTAAAGCGAGCCGACGCTGACGCCGGCCCTTTCGGCGACCCGCGTGGTGGTGAAACGCTGCGCGCCTTCACTCGCCAGAACCTGAACAGCAGCCTCCAAAATCGCCGAAATGAGCTCGACCGCGCGCGCCTGCTTGGGCTGTTTTCGCGAGGAAATAGAATGAGTTGGACGGTCGGTCATGGTGCTGTCCGGCAATGCGAATTGGAAACCTGAAGGATTATTCGTATTTTCAGCCCGACACAAGAACGCAGTCCATTTCGACAGGAGACCTTTCATGACCACGCTCACAAACGCCCCGCTGGCACCGCTGCTCGCCCGCCTGTTCAAGGAGGCCGAAGCGGCGACGAGCCCCGCAGCGGCCGGGCTCTCTCAGGACGAGAGGGCACGTATGCTCAATAGCAAGACCGAATATGTCGATTTCTACGGGCGGCTGAAGGACCTCTGGCTCGCGGTTTCGCCGGAGACCGGCACGCTGCTCTACATGCTGGCGCGCAGCAGCGGCGCCCGCGTCATCATCGAATTCGGCACCTCGTTCGGCATCTCGACGCTCTATTTGGCCGCGGCACTCAGGGACAATGGCGGCGGCCGTCTGATCACCACCGAGTTCGAACCGTCCAAGGTGATGCGGGCCAAGGCCAATCTGACGGAGGGTGGCCTCATCGACCTGGTGGACGTCCGCGAGGGCGATGCGCTGCAGACGCTGAGCGCCGATCTCCCCGAAACGATCGACCTCCTCCTGCTCGACGGCGCCAAGGCGATCTACCCGGAGATATTGAGCCTGGTCGAGAGCCGCCTGCGGCCCGGCGCGCTGGTGATCGCCGACAATGCTGATTTCAGCCCTGAATATCTGGAGCGCGTACGCTCCCCGGCATCGGGCTACATATCGACGCCGTTCGGCGACGACGTCGAACTGTCGGTGAAGTTAAGCTAAGGCGGTCGGCGGACTGCTTGGCCGCGTCAGAACAAAACTGAGCGCCCCCGGGCGCTCAGTTCACCGGCTGCAGCGGATCGCTGCCGATCTTGGACAGCTGGATCACCGCCTGGGTGCGGCTGTCGACACCGAGCTTTTGCAGGATGGCCGAGACATGCGCCTTGACCGTCGCTTCGGAGACGCTGAGCTCATAGGCGATCTGCTTGTTGAGCAGGCCTTCGGCCAGCATGCCGAGCACGCGCGTTTGCTGCGGCGTCAGCGCCTGCAGCCGTTTGATCAGGTCCGATATCTCGGGGTCGCGCTCGACGCCGAGATCGATGCCGACGGGTGCGGCGATGTCGCCGGCAAGAACCGTCTGCACGGCTGAGCGGATCTCGTCCATGCTGGCCGATTTGGAGATGAAGCCCGAAGCGCCGAGATCGAGCGCACGCCTTATCGTCACCGGGTCGTCATGCGCCGACACCACCACCAGCGGCACCGCCGGGTGGATGCCGCGCAGCGAGATCAGGCCGGACAGGCCGCTGGCGCCCGGCATCGACAGGTCGAGCAGCACCAGGTCGACATCCTCATTGGCCACGACCAGCGCCTTGGCGCTCTCGAAATCGCCGGCCTCGTGAATGGCGGCGACATCGCCAACGCCGGCAAGCGCCTCTTTCAAGGCACCGCGGAACAGCGGATGGTCGTCGGCGATGACGAACGTGTAACCCGACGGCAAATATTCCTCCCCAAATCCCGTTGTCGCCCAAACTTCGTTACCGATTGTCGGCTTTTGCGGGACGGACGATTATGCGGCGAAGCGTTTTGTTTTCAAGCGGCAATGGCCGGACGGGGAACTTTCCCGCCCGGGCAATTCAGGTCTTTTGCGAATTGAGCTCGGCGCCTTCGCCCTTGTCCATTTCCTTGACGATGCCCATGAAGCCGCGCAGCATGCGCTCCATATAGCTCATCGTCTTGTCGAAATCCTCCTCGCTCGGCAGCTTCGATTCGAGGCGGGCGGCCAGCGAGTTCTCCAGCTTGGTGACGCGCTCGTCCATGGCCTTCATCGAGGCCTGCAAACGGTCGACCTCGTCCTGGAAGGCGGCGCGCTCGTCGGCTGCCATCTTGCAGACCAGCTGGCCGGAGCGTTCCTCGCAGATCGACATGGCGCCGGTCTGGGTGTCCATGCGGACATAACCGTTGGCTGATTTTTCCAGCCGGTAGTGGTCGGTCTCCTCGGACCAGGCCGACGCCGCGACCAGCGAGACCAAAGCGGCGGGGATCAGTATGTGCAGCAGACGCATGTTCATCCTCCATGAGCCAGTTTGCGCGAACCTATCACAGCTTTGCGCCGCAAATGCGGAAGAGTTGCCCTTCCCCGCATGATCGGTTCGGATTAGATCGGGTCGCCGCTCCACGGCGCTCCGATCTATCTCCTTGTTTTTACGCAATTCCGAACGGAAAACCGCTTCACACTTTTCCTGGAATTGCTTTATAGCGCAACAATGTCTCAGATTATCTACAAGATCGCGCCCGAAGCCCTTTGGCGCGAAGCCGAGAAAAACGGCCGTTTCACCGGCGCTCCGATCGATATCGCCGACGGCTTCATCCATTTCTCCACCGCTGATCAGGCCAGGGAAACGGCGGCGAAGCATTTCGCCGGCCAGACGGATCTGCTGCTGATCGCCATCGACGGGGCCAGGCTGGGTGAGGCACTGAAATACGAGGTTTCGCGCGGCGGCGCGCTGTTTCCGCATCTCTACGCGGTGCTCGACATGGGCGCCGTGCTGTGGGTGAGGCCCTTGCCGCTGGGCACCGACGGCGCGCACCAGTTCCCGGCGCTGGAGGCCGAATGAGCATGCTCGATCGCATTGGCCAGAAGCTGCTGTTCACCTTCGACCCGGAAACGGCGCATGGCATGTCGATCGCCGCGCTGCGATGCGGCCTGCCGGTCGGCGCGCGGCCAGTGCGCGACGACAGGCTGAAGACGAGCGTCTGCGGCCTCGATTTTCCGAACCCGCTCGGCATGGCCGCCGGCTACGACAAGAATGCCGAAGTGCCGGACGCGCTGCTTGGCCTCGGCTTCGGCTTTGCAGAAGTCGGCACGGTGACGCCGCTGCCGCAGGCCGGCAATCCAAAGCCGCGCATCTTCCGGCTGACCGAGGATGATGCGGTGATCAACCGGCTGGGTTTCAACAATGAGGGCCATGAAGCGGCGGAAAAGCGCCTTGCCGCACGCACGGGACGCGGCGGCCTTGTCGGCGTCAACATCGGCGCCAACAAGGACAGCGCCGACCGCGTCAGTGACTATGAGCTCGGCGTTTCCCGGTTCGCGAGATACGCCAGCTATCTCACCGTCAACATCTCGTCGCCCAACACGCCGGGCCTGCGCAACATGCAGGCACGCGAACAGCTCGGCGAGCTTTTGGCTCGGGTCATGTCCGCGCGAGAATCTGCAACGGCAAAGCCACCTGTCTTCCTCAAGATCGCGCCTGACCTGGTCGAGGCCGAGATGGAGGACATCGCAGCCGAGGTGAGCGAAAAGCAGATCGACGGCGTCATCGTCTCCAACACCACGCTGGCGCGGAGCGGACTGCGCAGCGCGGCCAATGTCGGCGAGGCCGGTGGGCTCTCCGGGAAGCCGCTGTTCGAGCGCTCGACCATCGTGCTGGCCAAGATGCGCAGACTGCTCGGGCCGGAGCGCGCCATCATCGGCGTCGGCGGGGTCGATTCGACCGAGACGGCGCTGGAAAAAATCCGCGCCGGCGCAGATCTGGTGCAGCTCTACACCGGCATGATCTATGCCGGCCCCGCGCTGCCGGGCCGCATCCTTGCCGGCATGGTGCGGTTTGCCGACAAGGAAGGGCTGAAGTCGTTGCGCGCGCTGCGCGATACCAAGCTCGATCAGTGGGCGGCCAAGCCGCTTTAAAAAGCCGTGCGCAGCCTTCGCGGCAAAATCGCCAGCAGGCTGAAGCCACGCACCAAAAGGAAGATGTGCAGCGCCGCCCACAGGCCGTAATTGCCGAAGGACGGCGCCAGGGTCAGCAAAGCGGCACAGAAGATCAGGAACGACACCAGCATCATGTTGCGCATGTCGCGCGACCAGGTGGCGCCGATGAAAACGCCATCCATCTGGAAGGCCAGTACGCCGCTCAGCGGCGTCAGCGCCGCCCAGAGCAGATAGACATCGGCGACATCGCGGACATCCTGCGATGTCGTGATGAGCGCGACCAGGCCGGTGCCGCCGAGCCAGAGGACCAGCGTGGCGGCGCCTGCCAGCCCGAGCCCCCAGAACAGCGTCAGTTTAACCGCCCGGCGGAACGCCGCCTCGGCGCGTGCACCGATGGCGCGACCGGCCAGCTGTTCGGCCGCGTTGGCGAAACCGTCGAGGAAATAGCCGCCAACGAGCAGGAAATTCATCAGCACGGCGTTGGCGGCCAGCATCAGCGTGCCGAGCTGCGCGCCCTGGCGGGTGAACAGCGCGAAGGCGGCGAGCAGCGAGAAGGAGCGGATCATGATGTCGCGGTTGAGCGAAAGCATGCGCAGGAAGGCGGCCATGTCGAGCAGGCGATGGCGCGGCAGGCGGGGCGCAGCGCGAAACCGCCTGACGACAATGGCGAGGCCAAGCAGCATGGCCACGAACTCGCCGGTGACGGTCGCCCAGGCGACGCCGGCAACGCCCCAGCCAAGCTTCAGTCCGAGCAGGATGCAAAGCACGATGTTGATGCCGTTGAGCACCGCCTGCAGCATCAGCCCAAGCCCGCCCTCGCCGCGCCCCAGCACATAGCCGAGGATGGCATAGTTGATCAGGGAAAACGGGGCGCCCAACAGCCTGATGCGAATATAGACACTCATGGCGTCGCTGACCCGCGGCTCGGCGCCGATGAATGTCTGGCCGGCAATGGCGACAAGCGGCGCCAGCGCTGCAAGCACGGCGCCGGCGACGACCGCGATCAGCACGGCGCGCCAGAACACGGCCTGTTCCTCCAGTTCGTCGCCGGCTCCGAAAGCCTGGGCGACAAGGCCGGTGGTGCCGGATCGCAGGAAGTTGAAGGTGTTGAAGACGACGTCGAAGACCAGCGCGCCCGCCGCCAGGCCACCGAGCAAAGCCGCGTCGCCGAACTGCCCGACCACCGCCGTGTCGACCAGCCCAAGCAAGGGCGTCGTCAGATAGGCGAGCGTCATCGGCACGGCGATGGCAAGCACCGAACGGTTGGTGACGGCGAATGGCTTCGCGTCGGCTGGGGTTACACCCTTGTCCAGGGATTGCTGCCTTGCTGATTGCGGCTTGATCGAACAGCCGATGTGGCCCATTTTCCAGCCACCGCGCAACCACCCTTGCCGTGACGGCCAACCGAAATACCGGTCTGGCGCGAGCCCGCCGGATTCGAGTATTGGTTTTAAGCAATTCCCAAGGGGAAGCGCTACGCGCTTCTCCCGGAAAAACCGCTGCACACTTTTCCTGGAATTGCTTTGGCCATGCCCCTGCAGATCGTCCACCATCCCGACTACGATGCCGGCTTCGCGGTCAATCATCGTTTTCCGATGAGTAAATATCCGCTCTTGATGCAGGCCTTGCACGCGCGCGGCCTGATCCAGGCTGACGCATTGTCGATGCCGGAGCCGGCGCCAGCCTCCTGGCTGAAGCTTGCGCATGCGGCCGACTATGTCGACCAGGTCATCGCTTGTACGGTGCCTGAAAAAATCGAGCGCGAGATCGGCTTTCCCGTGGGACTACGCGTTTCGCTGCGCGCTCAGCTTGCTGCCGGCGGCACGGTGCTGGCGGCGCGGCTGGCGCTCGTCAATGGCATTGCCTGCAACAGCGCCGGCGGCAGTCACCATGCGCGGCGTGCGCAAGGCGCCGGCTTCTGCACCTTCAACGATGTCGCCGTCGCCTCGCTGACGCTGCTTGCCGAAGGCGCGGTGCAGAACATCCTAATCGTCGATCTCGACGTCCATCAGGGCGATGGCACGGCGGACATACTGAAAGACGAGCCCCGCGCGTTCACCTTTTCCATGCATGGCGAGCGCAATTATCCCGTGCGCAAGATCGCCTCCGATCTCGACGTCGCGCTGCCGGACGGCACCGGCGACGCCGCCTATCTCGAGCGGCAGGGCAGCATCCTGCCGGAGCTGTCGGGCAAGGCGCGTTGGGACATCGTCTTCTACAATGCCGGCGTCGTCGTCCATGCCGAGGATCGGCTTGGCCGGTTGTCGCTCAGCGATGCCGGCTTGCGTGCCCGCGACACCATGGTGATCGGCCATTTCCGCGCGCTGGGCATTCCGGTGTGCGGCGTTATCGGCGGCGGTTACTCAACAGACGTGGCAGCGCTCGCAGCGCGCCACGCCATCCTGTTCGAAGTGGCTGCCGACTTCGCCTGATTGGCGAAACTCACTTCCGGTAGCTGGTGATCCTGAGCAGGATGAAGACAGGGATGACGATCGCCGCACCCAGCAAGATATAGCCGAGGAAGCGATAAATGGCGTTGAAGCCCAGGTTCCAGAGGTCGATGAAGAAGTTCTGGATGCGGTAGAAGACATCCATCGGTGTCCAGCCGAACGCGTTCATCACCAGGCCGACCAGGAATGACACGACCAGCAGCTTGATGATCACCCGGATGGGCGAATCGCCGAGAAATCGCGTCAGTGCGGACAATGGCTGCCTCCAGATCGGGTGCCCCGGATTCGGGGCGGGAGCCCACGAATACGCACTTGCTGCGCCCGCATCAAGGCGGGTGCTCGATCCCGACCGCTTTGCGATTGCCCGAAGCCCGGGCATCATGATATCGAGGGCTCACGCGGGTATGATGTAATGGTAGCTTGTCAGCTTCCCAAGCTGAACGCGAGGGTTCGATTCCCTCTACCCGCTCCAGCTCTCACCCCACCTCCCGCAAGATAAAATCATGCAGCATCTTGGCTGCCGGTGATAGCACGCGGTTCTTCACCGTGATCAGGCTGTAGGGGCGGACCTCGATGTCGAACTCGCTCTGGACGACGTCGATGGCGCCTGCGAGGCCGTCGGGGTTCTGGATGAATTTTGCCACCTGGACCGACACCGGGGCGATGGCGTCGGACTGCGCCACCATGACCAAAGTGAGCAGCAACGAGGACGTGTTGAGGATGCGGTCCGGCAGGGCGATGTTGCGGTTCAGGAAATTGCTTTCCATCGCCTGGCGCAATGGCGAGCCACCCGACTGGAAGACCCAGTCATAGGCGGCCGTATCCTCCAGCCGCACCGCTTTGCCATTGCTCAGAGGATGGCCGCGGCGCACGATCAGGCAGGCTTTCTCGACGCCGATGACGCGCGATTCGAACAGGCGCGGATTGAGGTCGTCGGGGATGCGGGCGATGATGAAATCATGGCGCGTGGCGATCAGCTCTCGCGCCAGGACGTTCGAGGTTTCGACCTGCATGGTGATTTCGATGCGCGGATAGAGCCGGCGGATCTCGCGGATCGCCGGCACCGCCAGTTCGATCGCCGGCGCCGTCACCGCACCAAGGAATACCGAGCCGCCCTTGCCGGCCTTGAGCTCCGAGATCTCGCGGTCCGCCTCGCGCATTTCGAGCAGGATCGAGCGCGCGCGCCTGGCCAGCGCCTTACCGTAAGGGGTGAGCGTGATGCCGCGCGGCAGCCTCTCGCAAAGCTTCACCTCGAGCACGGCTTCCATCTCGGAAATCATGCGCGAGGCCGCCGGCTGCGAGATGTTCATCACCTGCGCTGCCGCACTCACCCGACCGTGATCGTCGAGCGCCGCGATCATGCGCATGTGGCGCAGGCTCAAGCCGCTGCGCAGAAGCGTTTCACCGTCGCCCGGCAACTCATCGTAACTGCCTGAAACTCCACGAGGATTACCCAACGTCGCCATGCTCCTAATCGCTTCTGCCTGTGTTCCTACCCATGCCAGTCATATACCGGATTCGGTATAGCAACCACCGAAGATCGCATTTGACAGTTATGGCAAAGGGACACACTTTCGCACGTCCTCAAGACTTGACGGTCGATGACGAGCAAAATCGTATCGATTTAAATCAGGCGACTGAGGGCCTATTGGGAGGATACCGGAGATCGATATGACGGCGGTGGCGCGTTTCGCCTCCGCTCGACTGCGCGGCCCGCGAAGCCCCGAGGTGTCGCGTCCATCAACCAGGGAGAGTTTTACGTGAAGATCATCAAGACACTGGCCGCCATCGCGGCCCTTGGCATCGCTGCCATGACGGTTCCGGCGCAGGCAGGCGAAGGCCTTGTCGGCGTGCTGATGCCGACCAAGACCTCGCAGCGCTGGATCAATGACGGCGATGCCGTCAAGTCCCAGCTCGAGGCTCTCGGCTACACCGTCGACCTGCAATATGCGCAGGACGACATCCCCAACCAGCTCAGCCAGCTGGAAAACGAAATCACCAAGGGCCCGAAGGCGCTGATCATCGCCTCGATCGACGGCACCACTCTGTCGGACGCGCTGCAGAAGGCCGCTGACGCCGGCGTCGTCGTCGTCGCCTATGACCGCCTGATCAAGAAGACCGCCAATGTCGACTACTACACAACCTTCGATAATTTCGGCGTCGGCGTGATCCAGGCTAACTCACTGGTCAAGGGCCTCAAGGAGCGCTTCCCGAACACCAAGCCGTGGAACGTCGAACTGTTCGGTGGCTCGCCGGACGATAACAACGCCTTCTTCTTCTACAACGGCGCCATCTCCGTCCTGCAGCCGCTGATCGACGACGGTTCGATCAAGATCAAGTCCGGCCAGACCGGCATGGACAAGGTCGGCACGCTGCGCTGGCTCGCCGCCACCGCCCAGGCACGCATGGACAACCTTCTGTCGGCCAACTACTCGGACGGCAGCCGCGTCGATGGCGTTCTGTCGCCCTATGACGGCCTGTCGCGCGGCATCACCGCCTCGCTGCGCGCTGTCGGCTACGGCACCGACGCCCAGCCCTGGCCGATCGTGACCGGCCAGGACGCCGAGACCGCTTCGGTCAAGCTGATCATCACGGGCGAGCAGTACTCGACCGTGTTCAAGGACACCCGCGAACTGGCCAAGGCCACCGTCGAACTCGTCGACAAGGTGCTCTCGGGCGGCAAGCCGGACGGTCTCGACGAAAAGACCTACAACAACGACGTCAAGGTCGTTCCCTCGATCCTGTTGACGCCGCATGAGGTCGACAAGTCGAACTACCAGAAGCTGGTCGTCGACTCCGGCTACATCAAGGCCGACGAACTGAAGTAATCCCGCTTACAAAGACAGGGGTCCTGCGCAACGCAGGGCCCCTTTCCGTTCCCAAGCGACCCCGGTATTGTTTTCTACCGGACATTGTTTCCGTGCATGTCGTTGTCTCAGAACCGCCAGCACTTTTGAGCGACATGCAACAGGAGGAGCTTGCCCTGATGACGACGATTTTGGAGATGCGAGACATCACCAAGACGTTCCCCGGCGTGAAGGCGCTGTCGAACGTCAACCTCAGCGTCGAGGAAGGCGAGATCCATGCCGTGGTCGGCGAGAATGGCGCCGGCAAGTCGACACTGATGAAGGTGCTGTCGGGCGTCTATCCCGCTGGCACCTATGACGGCCAGATCATTTTCCAGGGCCAGGAATGCCAGTTCAAAGGCATCCAGGACAGCGAACACAAAGGCATCGTCATCATCCACCAGGAGCTTGCGCTGGTGCCGATGCTGTCGATCGCCGAAAACATCTTCCTTGGCAACGAGCACGCCAAATTCGGCGTCATCGACTGGGATGCCAACGAGGCGCGCACCGGCGCTCTGTTGAAGAAGGTGGGCCTCAAGGAGGACCCCAAGACGCTGATCACCAATATCGGCGTCGGCAAGCAGCAACTGGTCGAGATCGCCAAGGCGTTGAGCAAGGACGTCAAGCTTTTGATTCTCGACGAGCCGACCGCGTCGCTCAGCGAGAAAGACAGCCAGGCGCTGCTGGACCTTTTGCTCGAGTTCAAGCGGCAAGGCATGACCTCGATCCTGATCTCGCACAAGCTCAACGAGATCAACCGGGTGGCCGACAAGGTCACCGTCATCCGTGACGGGCGCACCATCGAGACGCTGGCCAAGAAGGACATTTCGGAAGACCGCATCATCACCTCGATGGTCGGCCGTTCGCTCGACGACCGCTATCCGCCGCGCGAGCCGAAGATCGGCGAAGTCGTGTTCGAGGTGAAGAACTGGTCGGTCTACCACCCGCTCCATGCCGAACGGCAGGTAATCAAGGGCATCGACATCAATGTGCGCAAGGGCGAGGTGGTCGGCATTGCCGGGCTGATGGGCGCCGGCCGCACGGAATTCGCCATGAGCCTGTTCGGTCGCTCCTATGGCCGCCGCATCAGCGGCGAGGTGCTGCTGAAGGGCAAGCCGGTCGACGTCTCATCGGTGAGCAAGGCGGTCCAGCACGGCATCGCCTACGTGACCGAGGATCGCAAGACCTACGGCCTCAACCTCATCGACCATATCAAGCACAACATCACGCTTGCCAATCTGGGCGGCGTGTCGCGCCACGGCGTGATCGACGATCTGCGCGAACTTTCCATCGCCAACGATTATCGCAAGAAAACCAACATCCGCGCTTCCAGCGTCTATCAGATGACCGGCAACCTTTCCGGCGGCAACCAGCAGAAGGTGGTGCTGTCGAAATGGCTGTTCGCCGATCCGGAAGTGCTGATCCTCGATGAGCCGACACGCGGTATCGACGTCGGCGCCAAGTACGAGATCTACACGATCATCGCGCGTCTTGCCTCGGAGGGTAGGGCAATCGTGGTTATTTCGTCGGAAATGCCGGAATTGCTCGGCATTTCCGACCGCATCTATGTCATGAATGAAGGTCGCATGGTCGGCGAAATGCCGGCGGCGGACGCAAGCCAGGAAAAAATTATGCGCGCCATCGTCCGGGGAGAAGGAAAAGCAGCATGAGCACCGAAAGCGCCCCCGCCCCGCAAGGCAACGCCGCCGAAGAGCAGCGTCCGCGCTTCGCCGTCTCGGCGCTGACGACGAATTTGCGCGAATACGGTCTGATCATCGCGCTGATCGTCATCATGCTGTTCTTCCAGTTCACCACGTCGGGAACGCTGTTCAAGCCGGTCAACCTCAGCAATCTGGTGCAGCAGAATTCCTTCATCATCGTGATGGCGCTGGGCATGCTGCTGGTGATCGTTGCCGGCCATATCGACCTCAGTGTCGGATCGGTCGCCGGTTTCATCGGCGCGCTGGCTGCCAACATGATGGTCATCTGGCAACTCGGACCGCTCAGCAATCCGCTGGTGGTTGCGATCGTCTGCCTGATCGTCGGCGGCCTGATCGGCGCGGCGCAAGGCTATTGGATCGCCTATCACCGAATACCGAGCTTCATCGTGACGCTGGCAGGCATGCTGATCTTCCGCGGCATCTGCCAGGCACTGTTGGGCGGCGGATCCTCGGTGGGCCCGCTTCCGGACGACTTCAAAATGCTCAGCTCCGGTTTCATCCCTGACGTGATCGGCCCGCTGACGCTGATCCCGCCGACGGTGAACGCGGCCGGCAAGACCATCATGGGCAGCGGCCTGACGCTGCACATGACGACCGTCGTGCTCGGCCTGATCGCCGTGCTGGCCTTTGCCTATTTTGGGGTGAGGACGCGACGCAAGCGCGAGCGCCATGGCTATGAGGCCGAGCCCTTCACCCTGTTCGTCGTCAAGACGCTGGTCGCCAGCGCGCTGGCGCTGTTCCTGGTCTATGAGTTCGCCAGCTATCGCGGCCTGCCGGTGGTGCTGCTGGTCATGGGCGTGCTGATCTCGCTGTTCGTCTTCGTCACCAAGCGGATGACCATCGGCCGGCGCATCTATGCCATGGGCGGCAACGCCAAGGCGGCGCAGCTGTCGGGCATCAACACCGAGCGGCTGACATTGCTGGTGTTCGTCAACATGGGTGTGCTGTCGGCACTCGGCGGCCTGATCATCGCGGCGCGCCTCGGCCAGGCCGTGCCGGCGGCGGGCCTTGGCAGCGAGCTCGACGTCATCGCTGCCGTGTTCATCGGCGGCGCCTCGGCAATGGGTGGCGTCGGCCAGGTCATCGGCGCGGTCGTCGGCGGCTTCATCATGGGCGTGATGAACAACGGCATGTCGATCATGGGCGTCAATGTCGACTGGCAGCAAGTCGTCAAAGGCCTGGTGCTGCTCGGCGCCGTGATCTTCGACGTCTACAACAAGAACAAGGCCTGACAGGCTTTAGGCGAGGCAAGCAGGAAGGCATACGATCGCGGCGCTGTCGGCAAACTGCCGGCATAAAAAGTCCCTCGGGGGACCAGGCTCGCGAGCGCAATCCGGACGAAGAGTTCAACCCGTGGCGCGGCGAGGTCCGAGCCGCGCAGGTCAAGGTTTGCCCAGAAGCAACCGGGCAAAGTCAAAAGAGAGAGGGTTTCATCATGCTGATCTCCCAGATCCTAGACGACGCCGAGACGATCCGCGTCGTTGCCCGCAATGGCGGCGGCAAGACCAGGGTCATCAACGGCGCCCGCAGCGTCTATTCGCTGGCGATGGAAGCCGCGCGCACCGGCACCGGGCTGGCCGCGCTGATCGAGCGCAAGGGGTTCGGTGAAGCCGTCGACCTCGACGCCGTCTACAAGAAGGGCCGGCTGGTGGCGCCGATCAACCACCCCGATCCCGCGCATCTGCATCTCACCGGCACCGGCCTGACGCATCTGGGCTCGGCGGCGACACGCGATTCCATGCACAAGAAGCTCAGCGACGGCGGTGAGGAGCAGCTCACCGATTCCATGAAGATGTTCCGCATGGGGCTGGAGGGCGGCAAGCCGGCCAAAGGCCAGACCGGCGTGCAGCCGGAATGGTTCTACAAGGGCAACGGCACCATGGCGGTGGCGCCGGGCGCCGCCCTGATGTCGCCGGCCTTCGCCCAGGACGCCGGCGAGGAGCCGGAGATCGCCGGCATCTATGTCATCGGCGATGACGGCGCGCCGTTCCGCGTCGGCTTCACGCTGTCGAACGAGTTTTCAGACCATGTCACGGAACGGGTGAACTATCTGTTCCTCGCGCATTCCAAGCTGCGCAATGCGTCGTTCGGGCCGGAAATCCTGATCGGCGACCTGCCGGCCGACATCAGGGGATCATCGCGAATCTATCGCGACAGCAATCTGCTGTGGGAGAAGCCGTTCCTGTCGGGCGAGGCGAACATGTCGCACACCATCGCCAATCTCGAACACCACCATTTCAAGTACTCGGCCTTCCGCCAGCCGGGCGACGTGCATGTGCACATGTTCGGCACAGCGACGCTGTCCTTTGCCGACGGCATCCGGACGCAAGCCGGCGACGTGTTCGAGATCGAAGCCGGAGATTTCGGCCTGCCGCTGCGCAACCCGCTGGAGATTGAGCAGCCGGTTAAGGTGGCCGTGAAGGCGTTGTAACGCCAGCTTCCCCTTCTCCCCCCTGTGGGAGAAGGTGGATCGNNCCCACAAGGGGAGAAGGTAAGGCGAGCCACAGCTCCGACCTCAATAAATATCGAAATCGAAATACTTGGCCTGGATCTTCTTATAAGTGCCATCGGCAACGATCGCATCGATCGCCACATTGAGCTTGTCGCGTAACGCCGTGTCTTCCAGCCGTACCGCGATGCCGGCTTGCGTCTCGGTGCCCTTGACGTCGCCGACCAGTTTGCAGCAGCCCTCGCTCGACTTCTTCAGCCAGTCCATCAGTACGAACTTGTCGGAAAGCACGGCATCGAGGCGGCCGTTCTGCAGGTCGGTGATCGCCTCTTCCTGAGTCGGATAGAGTTTGGCTTCAGCACCCGCCTTGCCGTAGGCGTTCTGGGCGTAGTCGGCCTGGGTGGTCGAGGCCTGCGCGCCGACCGTCTTGCCGGCAAGGGCGGCCGGTTCGGTGGAGGTGAGGTCGCTGTCCTTCGGCGCCACCAGCGCCAGCGGCGTGGTGTAGTATTTGTTGGTGAAGGCGACCTGCTTCTTGCGCTCCTCGGTGATGCTCATCGAGGCGATGATGGCGTCGAATTTCTTCGCCTGCAGCGCCGGGATGATGCCATCCCAGTCCTGGGTGACGATCTCGCACTCGACCTTCATTTGCGCGCACAGCGCATTGGCAATGTCGATGTCGAAGCCCTCGACCTTGCCGCCCGCGGTGATGGTGTTGAAGGGCGGATAGGCCCCTTCGGTGCCGATCTTCAGTTTCTCCTGCGCCTCAGCCAGCGAGCCGGCTGCCATCACCAGCACGGCAGCCGTTGCCGCTGATACGATCCATTTCGAAATCTTCATTTTGGTTCCCCTTGAGCCGTTGTTTTCCGGCAGCGGGGACAGCCAAGCATGGCAAGCGGGCGCGGGCAAGTATTTTGCCCAACGGTGATCGGGGTCAGCCGGCGGTGCGGAAATGCTTGGAGAGTTTCAGGCCCTGAGCCTGGTAGTTCGAGCCGAGGTCGGTTCCGTAGAGCGCCTGCGGCCGCTTCAGCATGTGCTCGTAGACCAGCCGGCCGACGATCTGGCCATGGTCGAGGATGAACGGCACTTCGTGGCTGCGCACTTCCAGCACCGCCCGACTGCCGGTGCCGCCGGCGGCCGAATGGCCGAAACCAGGATCGAAGAAGCCGGCATAGTGGACGCGGAACTCGCCGACCAGCGGGTCGAAGGGCGTCATCTCGGCGGCGTAGAGTGGCGGCACATGCACGGCTTCGCGGCTGACCAGGATGTAGAACTCGTCGGGATCGAGCACGAGTTCGCCAGCGCCGCGCTTGTAGAGCGGCTCCCAGAAGTCGACGACATCCTGTGCGGCGCGCTTGTCGACGTCGACCAGGCCGGTGTGATGCTTGCCGCGATAGCCGATCAGCCCGTTCTGGTCGCCGTCGAGATCGATCGACAGCGCGATGCCGCCGCCGGAAATGTTGGGCGGCTCGGTCGCCACAAGCATCTCGGTCTGGTGCAGGTCCTTGAGCTCGCTTTCCGACAACAGCGCATTGCCGGTGCGGAAGCGTATCTGCGACAGGCGCGAGCCGGCGCGCACGACGATCGGGAAAGTGCGTGGGCTGACCTCGAGATAGAGCTGGCCGTGATAGCCGGCGGCGATCTTGTCGAACTCGTGGCCGCGATCGGTCATCACCCGGGTGAAGATGTCGAGCCGTCCGGTCGAGCTCTTCGGATTGGCCGAGGCGGACACGTTTGCGGGTAGCGCCAGGCTTTCCATCAGCGGCACGATGTAGACGCAGCCGGTTTCCAGCACCGCGCCCTCGGCCAGGCTGAACTCGTGCAGTTTCAGCCGGTGAAGCTTGTCGGCCACCAGATGGTCGGGACCTGGCAGGAAGGAGGCGCGCACGCGAAAAGCCTTGTCGCCGAGCCTGAGATCGAGGCTGGCCGGCTGGATCTGGTCGGAATCGAGCGCACGCTGTGACTTCAGCGCGCCCGACTGGAACAGCGCCGAAATATCCTGATCGGGAAGAATGCCTGTCTGCCGCAAGGCTCTGCTCCTTGGCCGCTGGTACAAACCTCTTAATGAAGCCGGCAATTGACGCAAGCATGGCTGAGGTCTAAAGGGTCGTTATCCCGTGGTGATTTGGCCGGTCGGCTTGCAGCCACGTTAAACAAGTCGCTAAAGGACCGTCGGGCCGCAAGGCCGTATGGACCGGTTGCGACTTTCGCGGCCGGTTTTTTTGTGTCTGGAACAAGAGCGATGAGCACCAAGAAGCGTAACTGGAAGCCTCAGACCGCACTCGTGCACGGGGGAACGCTGCGTTCCCAGTTCGGCGAGACGTCGGAAGCGATGTACCTCACCCAGGGCTATGTCTACGAGACGGCGCAGGCCGCCGAAGCCCGCTTCAAGGGCGAAGAGCCTGGCTTCATCTATTCGCGCTACGCCAACCCGACCGTCGACATGTTCGAAAAGCGCATGTGCGCGCTGGAAGGCGCCGAGGATGCGCGCGCAACGGCGTCCGGCATGGCGGCGGTCACGGCAGCGCTCCTGTGCAGCGCCAAGGCCGGAGACCATATCGTTGCGGCGCGCGCGCTGTTCGGCTCCTGCCGCTGGGTGGTCGAGACGCTGGCGCCGAAATACGGCATCGAGGCGACGCTGGTCGACGGCACCGACATCGCCAACTGGGAAAAGGCGGTCAGGCCGAACACCAAGCTGTTCTTCCTGGAAAGCCCGACCAACCCGACGCTGGAAGTGGTCGACATATCAGCCGTGGCGTCGCTCGCCACCTCGATCGGCGCCAGGCTGATCGTCGACAACGTCTTTGCCACGCCCTTGCAGCAGAAACCGCTGCAGCTCGGCGCCCACATCGTCGTCTATTCCGCCACCAAGCACATTGATGGCCAGGGACGGTGTCTGGGCGGCATCATCCTGTCGGACAAGACGTGGATCGACGAGAATTTGCACGACTATTTCCGTCACACCGGCCCGAGCCTGTCGCCGTTCAACGCCTGGACGCTGCTGAAGGGCCTGGAGACGCTGCCGGTGCGCGTGCGCCAGCAGACGGAAAGCGCCGGCAAGATCGCCGATTTCCTGGCCGAACAGCCACAGATAGCGCGCGTCATCTATCCCGGACGGGCCGACCATCCGCAGGCCGACATCGTCAAGAAGCAGATGGCGGGCGGTTCGACGCTGATCTGCCTCGACGTCAAGGGCGGCAAGCAGGCGGCCTTCGCGTTGCAGAATGCGCTGGATATCGTCTTGATCTCCAACAATCTCGGCGACGCCAAGAGCCTGATCACCCATCCGGCGACCACGACCCATAAGAACCTCAGCGACGAAGCTCGTGCCGAGCTCGGCATCGGACCGGGAACGCTGCGATTGTCGGTCGGTCTGGAAGATACGGACGATCTGCTTGAAGACGTCGCGCAGGCGCTGAAGGCGGCCAAGTAACGGAAAGCGGCGGACTGGGGATTACAGACCCACGGCCTTGCGCAGCGCTTCGTTCATCCGCGTCTGCCAACCGTCACCATCGGCCCTGAAGCGGTCGAGAACATCGGCGTCGAGCCGTAACTGTATGGCACGTTTCGGCCGCGCAAGCGGCGGCCGGCCAGCCTTGCGGCGCGAAACCGTATCGGTCGGCTGCGCATCCGGATCGGCCACGGCGGCGGCGGTGACCGCCGCGTCTTCCTCGTCGGTCATCTCGGCGAGCGCCTTTCTGGCGAGCGCCAAAGCATCAGCGCGCGATTGCTTTGGCGCAGTGGCCTCGCGGTGCACGATGGTCTTAGAGGTTTTCGACATAGTCCTTAATTTCCTGCCTTGTGGCCTTGCGTAGTGAAATGATGCGTATGACGTGGCGTCGCTCGACATAGATCATCACATAGACGCCAGTTCCGATCAGACCTATCGCAACGAGACGATCCTCGCCAAAGTCCTCGTTGTCATCGAGCCTGATAAAGGCATTGGCAAAATCGAAGAACGAAGCGATCGCAAAGTCCACGCCATGCTTGGCTTTGTTGGCCTTTGCCTTTTTCTCATCCCACTCGAATTGCATCGCCGCCAGCGTATTTCATAAATTATGTATACACAAAAATAATGCGCAATTCAATGATTTTGTATATACGATAATTGCTCTGAAATCACACTAAGCGGAAGCCCTCACGCCCCGACGGCGTCTCTTCCAGTTCGGCCGCCTTGGTGCCGATGGTCATAGTGTTGCCGCGCCAGTCGATGGCGCCGCTCAGCCAGCCGCGCGCCCAGATGGCGGGAAGCATCATGTCGCGCACCATCATCGCCGGGATCATGCGGGGCGTCAGTCGCCAGCCCTTGGCCGCGGCCAGCGCGCATTCGGGGATGTAGGCCGCCGCCAGCACGGCAAGGGCCGTGGCCGGCAGGCTAATGCCCGCGCCTGCGGCCGCCGCCAGCGCCAAGGCCAGCGGCACGGCGACCCCAGTCAGGATCTCGGGCGCGAAGAACAGCGGGAAGGTGACGCGGCGCAGGCGCGCCCAGCGGGCCTGGCGCGACCAGATATCGGCAAGCCGGCGCTGCCCCAGTGGCTGCTCGAAGGGCGAGGCGACGAGATTGACGCGCAACCCCAGTCCATTGACCAGCTTGGTCGCAGCCGCGTCCTCGGCGATCTCGGCGGCCAGCGCGCGAATGCCGCCATTGGCGTCGAGCATCGGCTTGTCCCACAGCATGCTCTTGCCCTGGGCGAAGCCGAGGCCGAGCGCCTCGCCAGCGTATTGCCAGCGCGCCTGCAGCGTGTTGAGGAAGGCGCATTCGACCTCGGCCCAGAAGCCGTTTGGCCGCGAGCCGATCGGCGTCGAGCAGACAAGCCCGGTATCGGCCCGCCATGCCGCCATCATGTGCTGGACGTAATCCCTGGGCATCAGCACGTTGGAATCGGCGAGGATGACCCAGCCATAGCGCGCCGCTTCCCAGCCCTTGACGCAATTGTTGAGCTTGGGATTGCTGCTGACGCGGTCGTCGCCGATCAGTAGCCGGGCGGGCACTTTGGGAAACAGGACGATTGCCCTGTTTATCAATTTGACCACCGGATCGTCGGCATGGGCGACGCAGAAAATCAGCTCGTAACGCGGCCAGTCGAGCGAGAAGGCGCGGGCAAGCGTCTCCTGCGTGAACGGCTCGACGCCGCGCGATGGCACCACGATCGACACCGGCGGCGCCTTCTCGGCAGGCGGCGCCAGCGGCCGCGGCCGCCTTAGACTGAACGAGGCGAGCACAATGCTGGCGAGGTTTGACAGAAGCAGGAGCGTCGAAAGCAGGGCTGCTATGGCTATCAGTTCCATCGAGATCTGGTCACTCCGGGAAAAGGCGGCCCACGAATGGCCGTTTTCAACAGTTCGACAGAGCGCTGAGTCGCCCGATACGGTTTCAGGCCACACCACCATTGTCATGTGTCACTTAAATGACATTGTTGTTCGGCACCTGCGCATGAGACCCTCCACCCGGGGGCAGGGCAAGAGCGCCGACAGGTCCGTTGGTGTCGTTTGGAGCAGCCTATGTACCGCGCCGTCACGCGCAACATCGAAGTGCAGGTCAGACCGTTCTACCTGGAGGATCGCTCGGATCCCTCTGAGAACCGTTATGTCTGGGGCTATCAGGTGACGATCGACAACCAGTCGGACGATTTCGTGCAGCTGCTGTCGCGCTACTGGCACATCACCGACGGCAGCGGCCGGGTCGAGGAAGTGCGCGGCGCCGGCGTCGTCGGCGACCAGCCCGAGCTCAACCCCGGCGACAGCTATCAATACACGTCAGGCTGCCCGCTCTCGACGCCGTCCGGCTTTATGGTCGGGCACTACACCATGCGCAACAAAAAGGGCGAGACGTTCGATATCGCTATTCCCGCGTTCTCGCTGGATTTGCCGGGGACGCGACGGACGGTGAATTAGCGTCTTTCTCCCCGTTCTACGGGGAGAAATGTCCGGCAGGACAATGAGGGGCGGCGCCGGGCTGATGAGATTATCTTCCACATATAGCGGCGTCTGAGTGGGTCCACGCGGCTACTCGGCGAAGGTCGCGCTGCCCCTCATCCGCCCTTCGGGCACCTTCTCCCCGTAAACGGGGAGAAGGAAGCTTTCTTACTGTGCCGCAAACTCGGCCGGGTCGAAGTCATACTGCTTCGAGCAGAACTCGCAGGCGACGTGGATACCGCCATCCTCGGTCGAGTCCTTGATCTCCTGCGCGGAGAAGCCTTCGAGGATGCCGCGGATCTTGTCGCGCGAGCACGAGCACTGGTCGGCGACCGGCACGCCGCCGAAGACGCGCACGCCATGTTCGTGGAACAGCCGGTAGAGCAGCCGTTCGGCGCCGATCGTCGGGTCGATCAGTTCGGTCGGCTCGATGGTGCCGAGCAGCGCCACCAGCTCGCGCCACGAATTGTCGGACGGCTCTTGCGTCACGTCGCGCGGATCGCCATCGCCGCCCGAAATGTCGGGCACGCGCATGCGCTCGGGCGACTGTGGCAGGAACTGCGCCAGGATGCCGCCGGCGCGCCACTGCTCGCGGGCGCCGCCGGGACCGGGGGTCAGAAGCTTTGCCACCGACAGCCTGAGGTCGGTCGGGATCTGCTCCGACTGGCGGAAATAAGTGCGCGCGGCGTCTTCCAGCGTCTCGCCGTCAAGCTGCACGATGCCCTGGTAGCGCTGCGTGTGCGCGCCCTGGTCGATGGTCAGCGCCAGCACGCCGCTGCCCAGCAGCGTCTGCTGCGAGGTCTCCCCGGCGGCCACCAGTGCCTCCAGCCGGTCGGCGTCGAAGCGCGCATAGGCGCGCAATGCCGAGGGCGTGGAGAAATCCGCGACCAGCATGTCGATCGGCCCGTCGGTGCGGGTCTGCAGGATGAACTTGCCTTCGAATTTGAGCGAAGTGCCGAGCAGCACCGTCAGCACGCAGGCCTCTGCCAAAAGGCGAGCGACCGGCTCGGGATAGTCGTGCCGGCTGAGGATGGCGTCGAGCATCGGCCCGAGCTGCACCGTGCGGCCGCGCACGTCGAGCGGGCCGACCTCGAAGGGTACGACGTGATCGTCGCCGGCATAGCCGAACTCGCCGAGTTTGGGGTGATGTTCAGTCACTTGATGCGTTTCCAACATGACAAAGCTCCAGGGCGCGGCCATGCGGCCCGGAGGGGTGCATGCGTCCAAACGCGCTTGATTTGCGTGATGCGGCGCAAATAGGCATCGCGCCGCCCCAGATC
The DNA here is from genome assembly GCA_900472295.1 of Hyphomicrobiales bacterium. Classification (GTDB taxonomy): domain Bacteria; phylum Pseudomonadota; class Alphaproteobacteria; order Rhizobiales; family Rhizobiaceae; genus Mesorhizobium. The sequence continues at coordinate 100,027 of UCIA01000029.1, forward strand.
AAGCGCACGGACATTTCAGGCGCCAAGGCACCAAGCCAAAACCGCCTTCTGGGCGTGGAGCCGGTTCTCAGCTTCGTCGAAAACCACCGAATGCGGCCCGTCGATGACCTCGTCGGTCACCTCCTCGCCGCGATGCGCCGGCAGGCAGTGCATGAACAGGGCGTCGGGCTTGGCCCGTGCCATCAGCGCCGCATTGACCTGATAGGGCGAGAAGACATTGTGGCCGCGGGCGCGATGTTCCTGGCCCATCGACACCCAGCAGTCGGTGACGATGCAATCGGCCTGGTCGACGGCTTCCTCGGGCGAGCGGGTGAAATGCAGCTTGCCGCCATTGCTCTTCGACCAGTCGATATGCTTCTGCGCCGGCTCGCTGCCTTCCGGCACCGCGACATTCAGTTTGAAGCGGAAGCGTGCCGAGGCTTCGAGCAGCGAATGCAGCACATTGTTGCCGTCGCCGGTCCAGGCAATTGTCTTGCCCGCAACCGGACCACGGTGCTCCTCGAACGTCATGATATCGGCCATCAGCTGGCAGGGATGGGTGTCGTCGGTCAGCCCGTTGATGACGGGAACCGTGGCATTCTCGGTCAGTTCGAGCAGCCGTTCATGCGAGGTGGTGCGGATCATGATGGCGTCGACGTAGCGCGACAGCACCTTGGCGGTGTCGGCGATGGTCTCGGAGCGGCCGAGCTGCATTTCGGTGCCGGTCAGCATAATGGTCTCGCCGCCGAGTTGGCGCATGCCGACATCGAAGGACACGCGCGTGCGGGTCGACGGCTTGTCGAAGATCATGGCAAGCACCTTGCCTTCGAGCGGCTTCGTCCGCTCGCCGGCCTTGAGGCGTGCCTTGCGCACCACCGCATCGTCCAGCATCAGGCGCAGATCGCCTTCGGAAACGGCGGAAAGATCGGTGAAATGGCGAGGGCTCATCGGGAATGGTTCTCGGGATTACTTCGCGGCGGCCGCGGCGATGGCGTCGGCCAGGCCCCGGGCACCGGCGCGGATGCGATCAAGCGCTTCCTTGATCTCGCCGTCGGTGACGGTGAGCGGCGGCAAAAGGCGGATGACGTTGTCGCCGGCCGGCACCGCCAGCAGATGCTGGTCGCGCAGCGCCATGTTGACCTTGGTGTTGGGCATGGCGCATTTCAGGCCAAGCATGAGACCGCTGCCCCTGATGCCTTCGATGACATCGGGAAATTCGTCGGCGACCGCCGCCAGGCCCTGCTTCATCAGCAATGCCTTGCGCTGGACGTCTTCGAGGAAGCCGTCTTCCAGCACGACGTCGAGCACGGCGTTGCCGACCGCCATGGCCAGCGGATTGCCGCCGAAGGTGGTGCCGTGCACTCCCGGTGTCATGCCGACCACGGCCTCGTCGGTGGCCAGACACGCGCCCATCGGGAAGCCGCCGCCAATGCCCTTGGCGATCGCCATGATGTCCGGCGTCACGCCGGTCCACTCATGTGCAAACAGCTTTCCGGTGCGGCCGATGCCGCACTGGACCTCGTCGAAGATCAACAGCAGGCCGTGCTGGTCGCAGAGCTGCCGCAACCGCTTCAGGGATTGAGTCGGAACCGGGCGAATGCCGCCCTCACCTTGCACCGGCTCAATCAGGATCGCGGCGGTCTCAGGCGTGATCGCCTTCTCGGCGGCGTCGATGTCGTCAAAGCCGACCTGGTCGAAACCTTCGACCTTGGGCCCAAAACCTTCGAGATATTTGTACTGGCCGCCGGCGGCGATGGTAGCCAGCGTGCGGCCATGGAAGGCGCCTTCGAAGGTGATGACACGGAAGCGCTCGGGATGGCCCTTGACGAACTGGTAGCGCCGCGCCGTCTTGATCGCACATTCCAGCGCCTCGGCGCCGGAATTGGTGAAGAACACCTTGTCGGCGAAGGTGGCGTCGGCCAGCCGCTCGCCCAACCGGGTCTGTCCTGGAATCTCGTAAAGATTGGAGACGTGCCAGAGCTTGGCCGCCTGTTCGGTCAGCGCCGAGACCAGATGCGGATGGCTGTGGCCCAGCGAATTGACCGCGATGCCGCCAGCGAAATCGAGATATCGCTCGCCCTTGTCGGTGACCAGCCAGGTGCCTTCACCATGGTCGAAGGCCAAGGGTGCGCGAGCAAAGGTCTCGTAAAGCGCCGAACCGCTCATTATATGCGTCTCCGGTACCGGAAAATCAAAAAAGCCGCCAAAGCGGCGGCCTTTGCGGCTTATCGTGTTTTTCGGCCATGAAGTCAACGAAAACGTCGTGCAAAGGCGCGCGGCAAGCCTCCGACGAGACGCCGGCTCATAAGCGACCGGGCAAGTTGGGGAAAACCGAAAAAACCGATTCGTGTTGCACCTGGGACTCTTGTCACCGAGTCAACACATGAGGTAATTGTAGTCGGGAAATAACTAGATTTCGTGCGGCGGACCTAATCACCTAATATATGTGGTGTCTGCCCCGGCAAGGTTGCCGGGTCGGGAATGGATTCCGGCTGCCGCACGCTTAGCAGGAGCGCGGTCTCATGAACTGGACTGACGAGCGGGTCGAACTTCTCAGAAAACTGTGGTCGGAGGGCTTGAGCGCAAGCCAGATCGCCGCCCAGCTTGGCGGGGTCAGCCGCAACGCCGTCATCGGCAAGGTGCACCGGCTGAAGCTGTCGGGCCGCGGACGCTCGACCGCGACGCCGGCGCGCCAGAAGAAGACGGCGCAGGGATCTTCGATCCAGAAGTCGGTGTCGCGCGCCGTAACCACGCAGCGCCATGTCACTACATCGATCGGGGCAAACGCGCTGCAGGCGCAGTTCGATGCCGAACCCGTGGCGCGCCACTACATCCGCCCGGTCGAAAACGTCGTCGTGCCGATCTCGCGGCACCTGCAGCTTACCGATCTCACCGAGCGCACCTGCAAATGGCCGAATGGCGATCCGCTGTCGGAAGACTTCAACTTCTGCGGCAACGAGGCGGCTGAAACCGGCCCCTATTGCAAGTACCACGCCAGGGTGGCGTTCCAGCCGGCTTCGGAGCGGCGCCGGAGTAGGTAATAATTAGGGGAATAGGGCAGTACGGCAGTAGGGCAGTATGTTTTGAACCGCGCTTGCGAGGCGTTGTCTTAACATACTGCCCTACTGCCCTACTGCCCTACTGCCCTACCTCACAGCCAGCCGTTTTTCCGAAACCGCCAGTACAAAAACAAGCAGATGCAGGCGATCGAGGCCAGCACGACGGGATAGCCGTACTGCATCTTCAGTTCCGGCATGTCGTCGAAATTCATGCCGTAGATGCCGGCGAGTGCCGTCGGCACCGCCAGGATCGCGGCCCATGAGGCCAGTTTCTTGGTGTTCGCCGTTTCCTGGCTCTGGCCGACCAGCAGGCTGGCTTCGAAAGCGAAGGCCAGAACCTCGCGCAGGCTGTCGATCTTTTCCTGGACGGTGCGGATGTGGTCGGTGACATCGCGAAACAGCGGATGCATGGCGGTATGGATCTGCGGCAGGTCGGCGCTGGTCAGACGGCGGCAGACCTCGACCAGCGGCAGTGCCGCATTGCGCAGGCGCAAGAGATCGCGGCGCAGCATGTAGAGGCGCTCGATGTCGGGGCCGGTCATTGGCTTCAGCAGCACTTTGTCCTCGATCGCCTCGACCTCGTCCTCGATCTGCTCAAGCACCGGCATGTAATTGTCGACGATGAAGTCGAGAATGGCATAGAGGACGAAATCCTCGCCCTTGGCCAGCGAATGCGGGCAGCTTTCCCAGTGCTGGCGCACCGCGGCATAGGAGGTCGAGGGACCATGCCTGACGCTGACGATATAGCCTGAGCCGACGAACATATGCGTCTCGCCGAAGGTGACGCGGCCGTCGATCAACTGGGCGGTGCGGGCTACGATGAACAGCGCATCGCCATACTGCTCGATCTTGGGCCGCTGGTGCGGATGCTCGGCGTCTTCGATCGCCAGTTCATGCAAATGGAATTGCGCCTGGACGCGCAGCAACAGCTCGCGGTCAGGCTCAAGCAGCCCGATCCAGACAACATGGCCCGACTTTCTGGCCCATTCGCCGGCCTCTTCGATCGGGATGTCGGCGATGCGCTTGCCGGCGGTGTAGACGCTCGACGCGATGATGCCCGACGATGCCGGCGCCGGCTTGAACTCTCGGACATATTCCATCGCAGCCTCCGGAAGCAGAACCTTCAATAGGCCTGAGAAGCTTAACGTTGGGATAGTTTAGCGCAATATGATTAAGCGTACGAGGGGCGCGTGATCACTTCACCGGCAGCGCCGCCTGAAGCGCAACCTGGTCGGTTTTGTCGCCCTTGGGACGCTCGGCCGGCAACTGCTCGCCGGTGACGATGTAGTAGATGGTCTCGGCGATGTTGGTGGCGTGATCGCCGATGCGCTCGATATTCTTGGCGCAGAACAACAAATGCGTGCAAGGCGTGATGTTGCGCGGATCTTCCATCATGTAGGTCAAAAGCTCGCGAAACAGCGAGGTGTACATGGCATCGATCTGGTCGTCGCGGTCGCGCACGAAGCCTATTTTCTCGACCGAGCGCGAGGCATAGACGTCGAGCACTTCCTTGAGCTGGGTCAGCGCCAGTTCGGCCAGCGCCTCGAGGCCACGAAACAGGCTGGTCGGCTGGCGCCCGTCAATGACACTCACCACCCGCTTGGCGACATTCTTGCCGAGGTCGCCGACCCGTTCCAGGTCGGCCGAAATGCGGATGGCGCCGACGATCTCGCGCAGATCCGTCGCCATAGGCTGGCGCTTGGCGATGATGACGATGGCCTTGTCGTCGATTTCACGCTGGCCCTCGTCCAGCACTATGTCGTCGCGAATGACCTTCTGGGCAAGGCCGGGATCGGCGTTGACCAGCGCCTGGATCGCCTGCTCGACCATGCGCTCAGCGTGGCCGCCCATCGCAGCGATGCGCTTCGACAGATATTTCAGCTCTTCGTCATAGGCGCTGACAATGTGGACGGACTGCATGGGCGAAATGCCTTCCCGGAATCACTGGACCTTTTGAGTCGTTTCCTCGAATCCTGTGCTGATACGCTAGTCGGATGACAGAAAGAAGAAACAGTACGTTAGCAGATAGTACTGCCTCAGCGCGCCGGCAAATGGACCGTGAACGCCGCACCCTTGCCAACTTCCGACTTGATCGAAAGCCTGGCGTTGTGGCGCGTCAATATATGCTTGACTATGGACAGGCCAAGCCCGGTGCCTTTCTGGGTGCGGCTGCTCTCGACATCGACGCGGTAGAAGCGCTCGGTGATGCGCGGAATGTGCTCTTCGGGAATGCCCGGGCCATAGTCCCGGATGGTGACGTCGAAGCCTGGTTCGGGCCCGGCCTCGCCGCGCGCAATCGACACCGTGACGCGTCCGCCCGGCTGCCCATATTTGCAGGCATTTTCCAACAGGTTCTCGAACACCTGGAACAGCTCGTCGCGGTCTCCGGGCACGTCGAGCGGGCCTTGCGCGTAATCACGCTCGATGACGACGCTGTTCTCCCTGGCGAGCGGCCCTAGCGAGTCGATGACGCTGTCGATGGTCTGGCGCAGATCGACCTCGGTTCCCGGCTTGAGGTAGGGCTTCATTTCCAGCCGCGACAGCGACAGGAGATCGTCGATCAGGCGCGCCATGCGGCCGGTCTGGCTCTGCATGATCTGCAGGAATTGCTCGCGCGCCGCCGGATCGTTGCGGGCGGGGCCGCGCAACGTCTCGATGAAGCCGGAGATCGAGGCCAGCGGGGTACGCAGCTCATGGCTGGCATTGGCGATGAAATCGGCGCGCATGCGGTCGATGCGGCGCGTCTCGCTCTGGTCCTTGAACACCAGCACATAGAGATCGGTGGCGTGGCCGACCGAGGACGCACTCACCCGATAGGCTCGTTCGACCGGCAGCTTTTCGGTATAGTCGACCGCATCCGAGGCGACTGTCCCCGAGAGCACGCCATCGAGCAAGGCCTGCATTTCGGGGGCGCGGAATTTCAGCGACAGCGACAGGCCGGGCGCGATCCCCCCAAACGCCGCAAAGGCGGCGGCGTTGGCGTGGACGATGATGGCGGTGCGGTCGAAGATGATCAGCGGATCGGCAACGGCGGCCGCGAGATATTCACCGGAAAGCCGCTGCAGCCCGCTCGCCTCGATCGCGGCAGCGCTCTCGGTGGAGCGGATAGCGCGGCCGGTCGGCAGCAGCGCCGCGGCAAGCAGCAACGCCAGCGCAGCCAGGACGACATAGGCAGACATGCCGGCGAAACCATAAACGGCGGTGACCGCGACGAACCCTGCGGCCAACAGCCAACGGCTGTTCCACAGCCGGGCGGCTACCGCCTGCCCCGTGGTTATCCGCTCTGCGCCGGTATCAGCCATTCGCGCTTTCCGTGCCTTTGCGCCGGTCCGGTCGAAACTTCCGCTGGACCGGATTTAAGGCCCCCCATAGCATGAGTCCGCAAGCTGGAAAGGTTCGTCTCGATGAAAAAAGCCAAGGAAAGTCCCGCCGCGGAGCCGGCAAAGGGTCCACTGAAGATCAGGATCGACGGCAAGGAGCGGGAGTTCGATATCGAGAATCCCGAGCTTCCGAGTTGGATCGAGGACAACAAACTGACTGCCGGCGACTACCCTTACGACAAAAAGATGAAGGGCGAGGAGTATGACGAGACGCTGGAGCGGCTGCAGATCGAGCTGGTCAAGGCGCAAGCCTGGCTGCAGGCGACCGGCAGCAGAGTTATGTCGCTGTTTGAGGGGCGCGATGCCGCCGGCAAGGGCGGCACCATCTCGGTGCTGCGCCAGTATCTCAACCCTCGAACCGCGCGCAATGTCGCGCTGACCAAGCCTACCCCAACCGAAGTCGGGCAGTGGTACTATCAGCGCTACGTCGCCCAGTTCCCGACATCGGGCGAATTCGTCACCTTCGACCGGTCCTGGTACAACCGCGGCGGCGTCGAGCCGGTGATGGGCTTCTGCACGCCTGAACAGCATGAGAAATTCCTCGACGAGACGCCGCATTTCGAGCGAATGATCTCCAATGACGGCATCTATTTCTTCAAATTCTGGCTCAACATCGGCCGCGAAACCCAGCTTGAACGGTTCCATGACCGCCGCTGGTCGCCGCTGAAGAACTGGAAGTTCTCGCCCATCGACATCGCCGGCATCGGCAAATGGGACGACTACACCAAGGCGCGCGATCAGATGATCGAGCGCACGCACAAGCAGTTCGCGCCCTGGATCATCGTGCGGGCCAACGACAAACGCCGCTCGCGGCTGGCCGTCATGCGGCGCATCCTGTTGTCACTGCCCTATGACGGGCGCGATCTCGACGCCATCGGCAAGGAAGACAAGAAGATCATCGGCGAAGGGCCGTCATTCCTGGAGAAGTAGAGGCTGAATTACAGAGCCCACCCCGATGTCGGGGCGGGCTCTGTTGCCTTGTTAGGCCGCCAGGCGGGCGATCCGCTGGAGCCGCTTTAGCGTGGTGTCGTCCTGCAGCGCCTGCTGGAACAGCGTGATCTCATGATCGATGCGGTCGCACAAAACGCCCGTATCGCCCTTGAGCAGGCCGCGCGTCTGCAGAAGTGCGGCAACCGGCTTCTTGGCCAATTGCCTTGCCCTGCCGAGCGCTGCTTCCTCGGCGCTGCCATCGGCCACGATCTCGGCGACGAGGCCAAGCGCCCTGGCGTCTTCGGCGCTGAGCGTATCGCCCAGGCAAAAGAAGCGGAAGGCTCCGGCATAGCCGAGCTTTTGCGGCGCCAGGATCGAGGTTGCCGCATCCGGCACCAGGCCGAAATCGACAAACGGCACGCGGAAGGTGCTGATGGCCGAGGCAATCACCATGTCGCAGTGGAACAGGATGGTGCAGCCGACGCCGACGGCATCGCCGTCGACACAGGCCAGCACCGGCTTGGGAAACGTCGCCAAAGTGCGGAACATGTCGGTGACGGCGGCGATCAGCTGCTGGTGCTTGGTGGAGTCGAGGAACTCGGAGAAATCACCTCCGAGGCAAAAGCAGCCGGCGAGGCCGCGCAGCACGACGACGCGGACATTGTCATCGACGGCGGCTTCGTGGAAGGTTTTGGCCAGGCTTGCATAGGCGTGCCTGTCCAGAACCGGTCGGCCGTCATGCGATGACACGGTGACGACCAGCGTGTGGCCACGCAATTCGGGTTGGGGGTCAAAGCTCATTTGTCGTCTCCGATCTCACGACGCCTGCCGCATGCCGAGCATGTCGGGGGTGCCTCTGGCCAGCACGGGGGCGTGATGGTTGCGGCGCGAACGCACGACATCCAGCGTGTGTTCGTTGAAGGTCAGCAGCGTGGCGACGACCTGCTGGCTGCCATAGGTGCGCTGATAACCGAGCGGCGTTGCCAGGAAGTGCAGCTGCAGCGCACGCAGCACCCACATCGGCTCGAACTCGATGATGACCTGGTTGACGTCGCGCTTCAGCCCCCATTCGACGAAGCCGGCGATCAGTTCGGTGCCGACCGTCGACACGCCGCGCTTGCCGTCACGATAGCCGGGCGCCACAGCGTAGCGGGTCAGCTCCCAGACCCTCGGTCCAGACGGTGGCGTGCCTTCATAGAGATCGACCAGCACCTCGGTCAGAAGATGCGGCCGCGTCGTCGGCAGCATGCGCTGGTAGCCGGCAAGTTCGCCGCCGCGGATGACCAGCTGGTGCACCGCCTCGTCATGATCGAACTGATCGATCTCGAAGCCGTCGGGGCGCTTCAGATCGGTCCAGCCCATCTCCTCGACGAAGATCTTGTAGCGCAGACGATGGACGGCCTCCCACAGGTCGGGGCGTTCCATCAGTTCCTGAGTTGTAAGGGCAAAAAGCATTAGCCGTCTCCTGAGCTTAAGAGGAAGATACGGCCGCACTTTCCAGATAAAATTGCGTGATCACGCAGGCAGGATTTTCTAGGTCGGCACGGCCGACCTAGCTAATATAACCGCGCCTAATCGCTTCGGCGACAGCTTGCACCCTGTTGACGGCACCGAGTTTACTCTTAGCGTTAAGAAGATGTTTTTCGGATGTGTGCTCCGAGATGCCGAGTATCTGCGAAATCTCCCATTCGGATTTGCCGACGGCTGCCCATTTCAGGCATTCGCGCTCACGCGGGGTCAATTCGATGTGATCGATAGTGTTGACCGCCTGAGTGTGCAGTTGCATGGCGCGGCCGATCGCATAGGTCGACACCAGCGACACCAGTCCGAACTCGGCGCCAGACAATTGGACGGCTTCGCCGCCCAGCGAGACCATGACGATCTGGCCTTCGAGCGTCACCAGCGGAAAGGCCAGGCCATCGCGAAGCTTGAACTCCGAGGCGTCGCCCATCACCTCGCCGCTGTCCCTGTCGACGCGAATGGCGCGGGACGCCTCGCGCCATTGGAACGGCGCCTGCAGGTCTTTCATGTGGCTGACGACCGGATCATGGTCGACATAGTTGCGTGAGACATAGCGCTCCAGCCATTCCACCGGCCAATCACACAAAAGCACGTGGTCCTTTTGCTGGCCACGCGGGGTGCCGGGCTGCGGAACGGTTCCCGCCATCAGCGCCGTCAGGCCGAAATGCGAGGTGACGCCGAGCAATGTTTCACAGACCGCAGCCGCCGTGTCGGCATGCTGCAGCTGGTCCATATATTCCAGTGTGCGATCGAACTGACTCATCGCAACATCTACCCCATGTTGCCTACCGCTCTTGAGACCGATGCTACGTGCCTCGCCCGCACTTCGCCATCAACCCCGGATTGCAAGCCGAATGCTTAGTTTTTTAACGCAGATCCCGCCAACCCCCGGCCGACTCTGCGTGGCTATTTGCAAACTCCCTAAGCATATCCCTAAATTCGCGATTTGAAACCAAAAACCATTGTGCCTGCGCCGTTTTCGTATCAGAAGCCAACGGCGGGACGGGTGGAGCTCTTTCGTGACATATCGCTGGATAGCCATCGCCTTGCTGTCGATGCTGATCGGAGTGCTGTCGTTTGCCGGCGCCGCGCGCGCCGCGGAACCGCAGGTGCCGGTGCTTTGGGACGCCAAGGAGAGGCTGCCGAAACCGGATCTTTCGGCGCTTCCCAGGCTCAGATTCCTCACCACCACCGATTTCCCGCCCTTCAACTTTCTCGACGGTGCCGGTCGGCTGTCCGGCTTCCATATCGACCTGGCACGGGCGATTTGCGCCGAACTTGACGTCGCCGACAAATGCCAGATCCAGGCCCTGCCCTGGGCCGAACTCGACGACGCGTTGCAGAAGGGCGAAGGCGAGGCGATCATCGCCGGCATCGCCGCGACACCTGAAACGCGGTCGAAATACAGTTTCTCCCGCTCCTATCTGCAGTTTCCGGCGCGCTTCATCATGCCGAAGGCCAAGGCCCTCGCCGAGCCGATCCTCGACAAATTGCGCAGCAAACGGGTCGGCGTGCTGGCCGGCTCGGCACATGAAAAGATGCTGCGCGATTATTTCGGCAATGTGCAGATCGTCCCTTTTGACAGGCCGGACGACCTTTATGGCGACTTGAAGGGCGGTAAGATCGACGCTGCCTTTGGCGACGGCATGCGCTTTTCCTTCTGGCTGGGCGGCTCGGACGCGGCCGGTTGCTGCCGCTTTGCCGGCGGCCCTTATCTCGCGCCGGAATATCTGGGGTCCGGCATGGCCATTGCCACCCGAGCCGGCGACCCGGCACTGGCCGCCGCCATGGACTACGCGCTGCAGGAGATATCGGTGAAGGGTACCTTCGCCGAATTCTATTTGCGCTACTTCCCGGTCAGCTTTTTCTGATCCGGCCCCGGTCAGCTTTTCTGATCCGGCCCGGTCAGTTTCTACTGAGACTGCTGATACTCACGTCAGCGTGCGCAGGCGCGCCTTCGCCCCGCGCGCGATGGCTGCAGCGGTCAGCGTGTCGAGATCGAGCTGGCGCCGGATGAGCTGCAGCACCCGCAATTCCTCCATGCGCATTTCGAGATCGACAGCAGCGACCTCGAAGGCCGCGGCATAGGCGGTGTCGTGCAGGCGCTCCGGCAAAGCCTCGGCGACACGTTCGAGAACGCCTTCCAACCCGTCCTTTTCATGCAGCATCTTCTGGCAGTCCTGAGCGATGGCGATCAGCCTGTCCCGCTTGAAATCCTCTAACACCGGCCAGCTGCGGACGACGTCGCCGATGCGCGCCAGTTCGACATCGGTCATGTCGCGATCGGAAGCCGAGGTGATGACCATCAGGTAGATCAGGGCTTCATGGGTGGACGGCAACGGCATTCAAAACTCCTTGATGATGACGATCTGAAGTAGGAACGCCACGGAAGCGCCGCAAGGAAAAACAGCCGCAATCGTTGACGCCCAAGGCGGGCACGCCTAGAGACCGGTTGAAAAACTCCCACTCCGGCGATGCCGGCGCATGATTTGGAAAACAGGACCATGGCGGGATCAAACATCATCGATCTCAATCCCGAGCTGCTGGCGGCCGCGACCGAGAGCAAGGCGTGGCCGTTCGAGGAAGCCAAAAAAATCATCGAGCGCTACAAGGGCGCCGACTTTCCCGAAACGATCCTGTTTGAGACCGGCTATGGTCCGTCGGGCCTGCCGCATATCGGCACGTTCGGCGAGGTGGCGCGCACCTCGATGGTACGCCATGCCTTCCGCGTGCTGACGCAGGATAAGGTCGCGACCAAGCTGCTGTGCTTCTCCGACGATATGGACGGCATGCGCAAGATCCCCGACAATGTCCCGGATCGCGCAGCGCTCGAGCCCTATCTGCATATGCCGCTGTCGGCGGTGCCCAACCCGTTCGGCGGCGACTATGCGAGCTTTGGCGACCACAACAATGCGATGCTGTGCCGCTTCCTCGACACGTTCGGCTTTGACTACGAGTTCGCCAGCGCGACGCAGTACTACAGATCGGGCCGTTTCGATGCGATGCTGCTGCGCGCCGCCGAACGCTACGACAAGATCATGGCGGTGATGCTGCCGACGCTCGGACCGGAGCGCCAGGCGACCTACAGCCCATTCCTGCCGATCTCGCCCCGGAGCGGCCGCGTGCTCTACGTGCCTATGAAGCATGTCGACGCCAAGGCCGGCACCATCACCTTCGACGATGAGGGCACCGAGACCACGCTTTCGGTCACCGGCGGTAAGGTCAAGCTGCAGTGGAAGCCGGATTTCGGCATGCGTTGGGCAGCACTCGGCGTCGATTTCGAAATGTTCGGCAAGGACCACCAGACCAATGCGGTGGTCTACGACCGCATCTGCAACATTCTGGGCGGGCGCGCGCCGGAGCATTTCGTCTATGAGCTGTTCCTGGACGAGAACGGCCAGAAGATCTCGAAGTCGAAGGGCAACGGCCTGACTATCGACGAATGGCTGACCTATGCGCCGACGGAAAGCCTCGGGCTCTACATGTACCAGAGGCCGCGGCAGGCCAAGAAGCTCTATTTCGATGTCATCCCGAGGGCCGTGGACGAGTATTATACCTTCCTCGCCGCCTACCCGCGGCAGGACTGGAAGGAGCGGCTGGGCAATCCGGTCTGGCATATGCATGACGGCAACCCGCCGCTCGTCGACATGCCGGTGCCGTTCTCGCTGCTGCTCAACCTGGTCAGCGCCTCCAATGCGCAGAACAAGGATGTGCTGTGGGGCTTCATCTCGCGCCACGCGACCAATGTGACGCCGAAGACTCATCCGGAGCTCGACCAGCTGGTCGGCCATGCGATCCGTTATTTCGACGATTTCGTGCGACCGACAAAAACCTTCCGCCCGGCCGACGAGGTCGAGCGCGAAGCACTGCAGGCCCTCGACAAGGCACTCGGCGAATTGCCGGCAGATGCAAGCGGCGAAGCGATCCAGAACGCTTCGCTCAACGTGGCGCGCAAGATCGAACGCTATCAGGATCATTCCAAGCAAAGCCCGGAAGGCGGCCCCGGCGTATCGGGCGCCTTCTTCCAGATGATCTACCAGGTGCTGATCGGCCAGGAACGCGGCCCGCGCTTCGGCTCGTTCGCCGCGCTCTACGGCATTGCGGAGACCCGCGCGCTCATTGAGCGGGCGCTGGCTGGGGAGCTGGCGGCGTAGCGTCCGTCCCGGCCGGCGGCATCTCGGTCACCGGGGCATCGAGGATTGGTTGCGACGCCGTCGGGGCGGCAACAGGCATTGGCGCCGGCGGCAGGCCGCCAAGATCGGGGGCCGCGCCGAAGATGCCCTTTTTGTCGGCGCGCGCCTTGTCGCCCGCTTCGACATAAGGGCCGCCTGCCACAGCGCGCGCCCAGCCGTTTTCGACCAGCCACTGACCGACATCCAGTCTGCCGATGCGGCATTCGGCGGCGATCAGGTTGCGATCGGCTTCCGGCGGCACCTTGCACGCCACGGCCCGGCCGCGCAGGAAAGACCGGAACGCGGTGCGCGCCCTGATACCGCAAGCCCAGGACTTGCCGTCCTCGCTGCACGTCTCGTCCTGCCTGACGATGTCGATGCCGGAGACCGCCACGGAATAACCATTGGCCTCGATCAGGCCAGCGGCGGATGCGACCGGCTGGAACAGTTTCGTCCCGCCCCAGTCGTCGACGGCTCTGCGCCCACGCGGCTTGGGCGGTCCGGCCAGCGCGAGGTCGCTCAATGGCGGGCGCGGCTCGACCCGTTCGAGATCTTCCGGGGCCAGCGGCGGCGGTGCGATGGCCTCGGGATCGATCGCCCTCGAATGCACCGGAGGAGAATGCACCGGAGGCTCGGCGGGCTCGATCTGGGGAATGGCTGATGTCGCCGGTTCCTCGGGCACGGCCTCGGTGCCCGCGTCGATCGGATCGATCTGGTCGACGACGACGCTGCTCTGCTCAGGCTGCAGGATGCGGCCGCCAAGGACAACCAGAGCCACCATGGCCGGCACTGCCAGCACGGCCAGGACCAGTTGCAGCAGCCGCACTACTGGCTTGCCCAGACGATGCGCGCCACCCATTCGACATCGCGCATGGCGATATCGCGGTCGGGGTGGTCGGGATTGAGCGAGATCAGCAGGATCGATTTCGTCGTCTGGCGGTCGAGCACCTTGGCCATGACCTCGCCCGCATTGGTCTTGACGACGACGCGGTCGCCCTTGCGAGTAACGGCGCCCGGCTCGACGATCAGCACGTCTCCATTGCGGTAGAGCGGCAGCATGGAATCGCCCTGCACCTGCAACGCATAGGAAGTATCGGTCGCGCGTGCCGGAAGCTCGACAAGGTCCCAGCCCTGGCCGGAGGGATAGCCGGCATCGTCGAAGAAGCCGCCGGCGCCGGCCTGGGCAAAGCCGAGCAATGGCACCGCCGAACGCTGCACGGCTGCCGAGCCTGAAGCGGTCATGGAGCCTGAAGTGGCTTTGGCACGGCCTTCGACCAGCCCGGTGAATTCGTCGAGCGAAGCGCCTGTCGCCTCGATGATCTTGGCCAGCGATTCGGTCGACGGCCAGCGCGGCCGCCCATCCGAGGACAGCCGCTTGGATTTGTTGAAAGCGGTGGAATCCAGACCGGCTCGCCGGGCCAGGCCCGAGGCCGACAGCGAATAGCGCTCGGCGAGAGCGTCGATAGCGGCCCAGACGCGATCATGCGAGAGCAATTCGCTCTCCCTTTGGATGGAGCATGATCTTGTCCAGAAACCGGTACCCGCTTTTTTGGATCATGCTCAAAAACAGGAAAAAATACCTGTCCTTCATAAGAGCGGAGGCCAGCCTTGTCCAGCGTTTGTGTTGGCCTGGGGCAAGCATGGCACAGTTTTGCGTGCCTATTCCGCCTTGATGTCGAGCGGTCGCGCCTCGCGCGCGCCATTGTCGCGCGCCAGCCAGCCGGCAAGCGCCGCGCGCAGCGCCTGGACCCGCCGCGTCGCCATTTGCGACCATTCCAGCAGCGGCCACAGGGTCAACTGCACGACATCATTGCGTGGCACGCCGGTCGCGCCCATGGGGGCGTTGCACGGGCCGGGCACACGATAGGTGCCGAACATCCAGTCGAAGAACGGGAACACGTTGGCGAGGTTCTTGCCGTAGGCCTCGGGCATATCGGCATGGTGCCAGCGATGGAAGCGCGGCGAGGCGACCAGCATGCGCAGCGGGCCGTGCCCCCAGTCGACATCTATATGGACGTAGATGTTGTGCAGCAACAGGATCAACGCACCGATGCCGATGGCGCCCGCAGGCAGGCCGAGCCAAGTCAGCAAGATGGTGTAGGAGCTCCACATCACCAGTGATTCCAGCACGTGGATGCGGTAGGTCGTCAGTGCATTGACGACGGGATCGGAATGGTGGATCGCGTGCACCGGCCACAGCCATTTCATGTGCATGAGGCGATGGTTCCAGTAGTTGGCGAAATCATGCGCCAGTATGGCGACAAGGCTGAGCGCCCAGACCGGCAGGTTTTCCCAGACGGTGCCCGGCACGCTGGGGATGCCCAGCAGCCCGTAAAGCGTCTTGATCTGCTCGGAGAGCAGCCAGATGCCGGGAACCAGCACGATGTTGATGTGGAAGATGGCCAATGTCGCCGCCACACTCTCGACAGCGCGCCGCGACCACGAAAGCCGCCAGCCCTTGCGGGCAATGTCGAGGGCGAGCAGCAGAAGCAGGAATGCAAAGACGCACTGCTTGCCGGGATCATATATCTGACCCCGCCAGGCATCGAAAACCAAGGCCATGAAATTGACGATGCTGTCCACGCCGCGCTCCCGACCGCGCCGGGAGCGCAGGCGATCCTGTCGCGAAGCCGGCCCGGCAGTGCAGCCTTAACCGACTTTGCTTAAGACCTGTTGAATCCGGGCTTTGGCATTGGAGCTTCTTGCGATGGCTACCGGCCGGACAACGACGGGGCTGAAACTCTTGCACGATCGACCGTTCCCGATCGTCCTGCCGATCACGTTGACCGAGGCCGGGAAATGACACTATGGTCGAGGCTGCGGTTGCAAGCCGCTTCCGGGTCCGCGGGAAGGGTTGAACCCACTTGCTTCGATGAGCTGACATCGCAAACCTTTGTGCAGCCGAATTTGCGGACCTTCGGCGAAACCGCACGGAGGTTTCCATGAACCAACTCCCCGACCTTCCCAATCTCGACTTCCTGAAGAAGCAGGCAAAGGAACTGCTGGCGGCCTACAGGCTCGGTGCAGCGGATGCGCTTGCCCGCTTTCGCGAGGGACTGCCGGCCGCGCAACATAAAAGCGATCAGACGATTGCCGCGCTCGCCTTACGCCTGCACGATGCCCAGTCCTGCCTGGCGCGCGAATATGGTTTTCCATCGTGGCGCGACATGAGCAGTTTCGTCGAGGCGCAGCGTGGTTACGGCCTCGACCGCGCCAGATCGATCCGCATTTGGGCCAGCCTCATCTATGCCGGCGACATCACCGGCAGCACCGACCGGGCAAGCCCCGCAGCGGCCGCCCGCATGGTCGAAGAGCACCCGGACCTGATCGGCGGCGACGCCTATCTCGCCTGCGCTGTGGGCGATGAAGCCGTGTTGCGCCAGGCGATCAAACGCGATCCCGGCTGCGTCAATCGCCCAGGCGGCCCGCTCAACCTGCCGCCGCTGGTGGCGGTGACACATTCGAGCCTTGTGCGGTTGCCGCGCTTTCGTGACGCTCTTCACGCCGCGGCCAGGCTGTTGCTGCAAGCCGGCGCCGATCCCAACCAGGCCATCGGCAGCCGCTGGCCGCCGGCCTCGCTGGAAAGGCCCTCTCAGGAATACAAGCTCTCCGCGCTTTATGGCGCGGCCGGCCAGAACCACGATCCGGTGATGACCAGATTGCTGCTGGACGCCGGCGCCAATGCCAATGACGGCGAGTCGCTCTATCATTCGCTTGAGAATCCGGCCTGTACCCGTCTTCTGCTTGCGGCCGGCGCGCGCGTCACCGGCTCCAATGCGCTCTACCGGGTGCTTGATCTCGACAGCATCGAAGCCCTGCAACTGCTCCTCGCCGCACCCGATGCCAACCCGAACGAACCGGCCGGCAGCCAGCCGACATCCGATTGGGGCAGGCCGCTGCTGTGGGCTATAAGGCGGCGCCGCTCGCCGGCGCATATGGAAGCACTGCTTGCCGCCGGTGCCGATGCCTCGGTGCGAACGCCCGAAGGTTTGAGCGCCTATCAGGTAGCGCTGCGCTTCGGCCTGCCGGATGTCGCTGCGTTGTTGGGGCAACCCAGAGATGACGACCCGTTGCCTGACGAGGAGCAGTTCATCGCCGCTTGCGCCGCCGGCGACGAGGCAACGGCTCTAGAGGTCAAGGCCCTCCGGCCGGACCTGCCAGGCTCGCTGTCGGACAAGCAGTTGCGGCTGCTGCCCGAGCTCGCCGCGCAGGGCTGTGGCGACGCGGTGAGGACCATGGTCCGGCTCCGCTGGCCAATCGCCCAGCGCGGCGGCGACTGGGATGCCTCCGCGCTGAACCACGCTGTCTTTCGCGGCGATGTCGACCTCACCCGCTTCCTGCTCGACAACGGCGCCGACTGGAAAGAGGTGCATGGTTTTGGCGCCGATGTGCGTGGAACGCTCGGCTGGGCTTCGGTCAATGAGCCCGAAAGCTCTGGCGACTGGGTTGGTTGCGCCGAGGCGCTCGTAGCGCACGGCATGCCGACCGGACGGCCGGACCCCAAAGGCACGCGGGCCGTTGCGTTCGACGACCGGCTGATGGTCTTCTCGGATGAGGTGACCGATTTCCTGCTTGGCAGATCGATCTGATCCTGCCTCTGAAGTTCGGTCAGCTCTGCTTGGCCTGTTCGCGCAGGTTCCGGTGCGAGGCCATGAATGTCAGCTCGGCCTCGGTCGGCGGGCGCGGCTTGCCCGAATGGCCGAGCGCCGCGACGACCTCGTCGATGTCGACAAAGCGGCGGCCGGGGCGGTCATAGACACCGCCCGTCGTCATGATCAAAGCGGCCGTCTCGCCATTGTCGAGGACAAAGCGGTGTCGGCCGATGACTTGTGTGCCTTCCCAGGTCTCGATCGAGGACACCACCTCAAAGCGACGCCACAGCCTGATCTCGCGCACATAGACCGACTGCAGACCGCCGATCATGGGCGCCCAGCCTTGTCTGCGCGCCAGCGCGATGAGGCCGACGCGCAGGAAAATGTCGATGCGGCCGAGATCGGCCAGCATCATGTAGCGGGCATTGTTGAGATGGAGGTTGAAGTCGATGTCGGTCGGCAGGCAGCGAAAAGCCAGCCGGCTTTCGCTGCCGACCATATAGGGGCCACGGCGTGACGCCGTGGCCATCGTCCGCGCCAGGCGCCCCCAGACGTACATCGGGCGCTAGATCAAGCGGCTTTCTTCACCTCGCCCTTCGCATAGGGGTCGAAGCGCTGGTAGAAGGTCTCGCCCTTCTCGGCCATGTCGAGCAGCAGCTTGGGCGCCTTGAACTCAGCGCCGTATTTTTTCTGCAGACCCTTGGCGATTTTGACGAATTCCTTGGCGCTGATGCCGTCGATATAGGACAGCGCGCCGCCGGTGAATGGCGCGAAGCCGAAGGCGAGAATCGAGCCGACATCGGCCTCGCGCGGATCGGTGACGATGCCCTCTTCCATCACTCGCGCCGCTTCCAGCGCGATGGTGACCAGCAGGCGCTGCTGCAGCTCCTCATAGTCGACCTTCTCCGGCTTCAGCTGGGGGTAGAGATCCTTGAGCCCCGGCCACAGCTTCTTCTTGGCGGGCTTCGCCGGATAGTCGTAAAAACCCTTGCCGTTCTTGCGGCCAAAGCGGCCATGGGTGTCGACAAGCGTGTTGATCAGCGCCATCTGCTTCGGATCGACGGCCTTGTCGCCGAGGTCCCTGATGGTCTGCTTCATGATCTTCTGCGCAAGGTCGATCGCCGTCTCGTCGGTCAGCGCCAGCGGACCGACCGGCATGCCGGCGGCCTTGGCGGCGTTCTCGATCATCGGCGCCGGAACGCCTTCGATCAGCATCTTGTAGGCTTCCGACATGTAGCGCAGCACGCAGCGGTTGACGTAGAAGCCGCGCGTGTCGTTGACGACGATCGGCGTCTTCTTGATGGCGCGCACGAAGTCGACCGCGGTGGCCAGCGCCTTGTCGCCGGTCTTCTTGCCCAGGATGATCTCGACCAGCATCATCTTGTCGACGGGCGAGAAGAAGTGGATGCCGACGAAATTCTTCGGCCGCGCCGAATTCTTGGCCAGCGCGGTGATCGGGATGGTCGAGGTGTTGGAAGCGAAGATCGCCGACGATTTCAACACCGCTTCGGCCTGTTCGGTGGCAGCCTTCTTGACGGCCGAATCCTCGAACACCGCCTCGACCACCAGATCGCAGCCGGCGAGATCGGCATAGTCCGCCGTCGGCGTGATCAGAGACAGCAGTCTGTCTTTCTCCTCGGGCTTGGCGCGGCCCTTCTTGACCTGATCGGAGATCAGGCCGTCGGAATGCGCCTTGCCCTTTTCGGCCGATGCCAGGTCGCGGTCGAGCAGCACGACCGGAATGCCGGCCTTGGCGGTGACAAAAGCTATGCCGGCGCCCATGAAGCCGGCGCCTAGAATGCCGATCTTCTTGAACTTGGTCTCGGGCACGCCGACCGGGCGGCGAGCGCCCTTGTTGAGTTCCTGCAGCGAGACGAACAGCGAGCGGATCATCGCCGCCGCTTCCTTCGACTGCATGATCTCGGTGAAATAGCGCTGCTCGATCCGCAGGCCGGTGTCGAACGGCACCAGCAGGCCCTCATAGACGCATTTCAGGATGGCCGTGGCGGCCGGATAATTGCCATAGGTTTCGCGGCGCAGGATGGCAATGGCCGGCGGCCACAGATTGAAGCCGGCGGGCGAATAGATCTGGCCGCCAGGCAGCTTGAAGCCCTTCTCGTCCCAGGGCTGGACAGCTTTCAGGCCATTCTTGATCAGGCCCTTGGCGGTCTCGACCAGCTTGCTTGGTTCGGCGATCTCGTGGATCAGGCCCATCGCCTTGGCTTTCTGCGGCGACAGCGTCTGGCCGGTGGTCAGCATCTGCAGAGCCTGCTGCTGGTCGGTCAGGCGCGGTACGCGCTGGGTGCCGCCGGCGCCGGGGAAGATGCCGACCTTGACTTCCGGCAAGGCCATCTTGACCTTTTCGGAGTCAGCGGCGACGCGGCCGTGACAGGCCAGCGACAGCTCGAACGCGCCGCCCATGCAGGTGCCGTTGATCGCCGAAACCCAGGGCTTGCCCGAGGTCTCGAGCTTGCGCCACAGGCCGCCCATGCGGCCGGCATTGTCGAACAAAAGCTTTGCCGCCTTCTCCGGGTCCTTGCCCTTCTCCTTGGCAAAGACCGCCAGCATCTTCTGCAACATGGTGAGGTCAGCGCCGCCGGAGAAGCTGTCCTTGCCCGAGGTGATCACCGCACCCTTGATGCCGGCGTCGGCCACCACCTGATCGATGATCTTGTCGAGCTCATTCATCACCTCTTCGGTGAAGACGTTCATCGAGCGGTCAGGCATGTTCCAGGTGACCAGCGCTATGCCGTCGGCGTCGGTGTCGACCGTGAAGTTTGTGTAGGTCATTGTCGTTCTCCTTCCGGCCGAAATCAGACGCGTTCGATGATCGTTGCGGTGCCCATGCCGGCACCGATGCAGAGCGTCACCAACGCCGTGTTCAGGTCGCGGCGCTCCAGCTCGTCCAGCACCGTGCCCAGGATCATAGCCCCTGTGGCGCCGAGCGGATGGCCCATGGCAATGGCGCCACCATTGACGTTGATCTTGTCGTGCGGAATGTCGAAGGCCTGCATGTAGCGCAGCACCACCGAGGCGAAGGCCTCGTTGAGCTCGAACAGGTCGATGTCCGACAGCTTCATCTTGGCGCGCTTCAAGAGCTTTTCGGTGACGTCGACCGGACCGGTCAGCATCAGCACCGGCTCGGAGCCGATATTGGCGAAGGCGCGGATGCGGGCGCGCGGCTTGAGGCCCATCGTCTTGCCGGCTTTCTTGGAGCCAAGCAGCACTGCGGCAGCGCCGTCGACGATGCCGGACGAATTGCCGGCATGGTGGACGTGGTTCACTTCCTCGACTTCTGGATGCTTCTGCACGGCAACGGCGTCGAAGCCGCCCATCTCGCCAGGCATGACGAAGGACGGGTTGAGCGAGGCCAGCGACTGCATGTCGGTCGCAGGCCGCATATGCTCGTCATGGTCGAGGATGGTGAGGCCGTTCTGGTCCTTGATCGGAATGACCGAATTCTTGAAACGGCCGTCGGCCCAGGCCTTGCCGGCGCGCTTCTGGCTCTCGACCGCATAGGCGTCGACGTCGTCGCGGGAGAAACCGTATTTGGTGGCGATCAGGTCGGCCGAGATGCCTTGCGGCACGAACCAGCCGGGAAAACCGACCGACGGGTCCATGAACCAGGCGCCGCCCGACGCCCCCATGCCGACGCGCGACATCGATTCGACGCCGCCGGCAATGACGATCTCGTCGGCGCCCTGCGCAATCTTGGCGGCGGCGAAATTGATGGCGTCGAGGCCCGATGCGCAGAAGCGCGAGATCTGCATGCCCGGCGCCTTGTTGTCGTAGCCGGCCTCGAAGGCGGCGGCGCGCGGAATGACCGAGCCCGCCTCGCCGACCGGATCGACGCAACCGAAGATGATGTCGTCGACGTTTGCAGTGTCGAGGCCATTGCGGTCGCGCAGCGCCTCAAGCGTCTTGGCGGCAAGCCGTACCGCCGGCACTTCGTGCAGCGAGCCATCCTTCTTGCCCTTGCCGCGCGGTGTGCGCACGGCGTCATAGACATAAGCTTCGGCCATCTTCGGTTCCTTCCTTGTGGTGCCGTCCAAGCCTTGCTTTAACGCAAAGCCGCACGCAGGCGATTCAGTTCGTTCTTGAAGCTGGCTGCATCCACCGGAGCAGCTTCAGCCCAGAGTTCCATCAGTTCCGAGTTAGGGCCGCTTACGCATTCGACTGCCTGGATTGCCTTGCCCTTCAATCCATTCAAAGCTTGCCAGTTCGAAACAGTTCGCAATGCTGTTTCTGCAGGTTCAGACAAGAACTCGGGCTTCCCATCAGTTGCGGCGACAATTGCAGCGGCGGCCAGCGCAACCGAGCCATCCGGCGCCTCGATGTAGTCAGGATTGCTGCAAGCGACATCAAGAGCATCTGCAACGGCGACGGCGCCACTGTTCTGAAATTCGGCGACGAAATCGGCTGCGTCATCGTTTTCGAAAATTTTGAAACCCCATGCGCCCATAATTGCTATCCCTAAAGGCTCCTGCCAATCAGCAATTTCATGATCTCGTTGGTGCCGCCGTAGATGCGCTGGACGCGAGCGTCGCGGAACATGCGGGCGATCGGATATTCATTCATGTAGCCATAGCCGCCATGCAATTGAAGGCATTCGTCGACGACTTTTCCCTGCAGGTCCGAGAGCCAGTACTTGGCCATCGACGCCGTCACCGGGTCCAGCCCGCCATTGACGTGGCGGGTGACGCAATCATTGTAGAAGACGCGGCCGATGGTGGCCTCCGTCTTGAGCTCAGCCAGCTTGAACTGGGTGTTCTGGAACTCGATGATCGCCTTGCCGAAAGCCTTGCGCTCCTTGACGTAGTCGATGGTCAGCGCCAGCGCGCGTTCGATCATGGCGATGGCGCCGGTGCCGATCTGCAGCCGTTCCTGGGGCAATTGCTGCATCAGCTGGATGAAGCCCTGCCCCTCTTCGTGACCGAGCAGGTTCGAGGTCGGCACCCGCATATCGTTGAAGAACAGTTCCGAGGTGTCGTTGGCCTTCAGCCCGATCTTGTCGAGGTTGCGGCCGCGCTGAAAACCTTCGACCTCGTCGGTCTCGACGACGATCAGCGAGGTGCCCTTGGCGCCCTTGGCCGGATCGGTCTTGGTGACGACGATGATGAAATTGGCCAGCTGGCCGTTGGTGATGAAGGTTTTCGAGCCGTTGATCTTGTACTGGTTGCCGTCCTTCTCTGCCCGCGTCTTGACGCCTTGCAGGTCGGAGCCGGCGCCGGGCTCGGTCATGGCGATGGCGCCGATGAGCTCGCCGGTGGCCAGCTTCGGCAGCCACTTCTTCTTCTGCTCTTCCGAGCCGTAATGAAGGATGTACGGGGCGACGATGGCATTGTGCAGGCCGATGCCGAAACCGTCGACGCCGACATGGCCGATCGCCTCGATGATGGCGCTCTCATGCGCGAAGGTGCCGCCGGAGCCGCCATATTCCTCGGGCATGGAGGCGCAGAGCAGGCCGGCCGCACCGGCCTTGCGCCAGCTCTCGCGGTCGACCATCTCGTTCTTCTCGAACTCGTCGTAGCGCGGCGCGATCTCTTCCGACATGAAGCGATGCGCCATGTCGTAAAGCATGCCGACCTCGTCCGCCGCCCAGGCGGGCTTCGGCAAAGAGAGCACTTCGGCTGGATTTGTCGCCACGATTTCCTCCGCGTTCCGACATTGTGGGCCGGCAGTGCCGGCCCGACAAACCTAGAACGCTTCCGCAGGCAGCGCCATTAGCGTGTCCGCACCACTGGAAATGCGGGCCAGATGTGCCGATGTCTCCGGCATGATCCGCTCCATGAAGAAGCGCGCCGTCACCACCTTGTTGTCGTAGAAGGACTGCGAACCATTGGCGCCGGTCTTGGCCTGAGCGGCCTTGGCCATCTGCGCCCACATGTAGCCCAGCGCGACCAGGCCGAAGAGATGCATGTAGTCGGTCGAGGCCGCACCGGCATTGTCGGGCTTGGCCATGCCGTTCTGCACCAGCCACATGGTCGCCGCCTGCAGATCGTTGAGGCCCTTCTTCAGCGCCTTGGTGAAAGGCGCCAGCTTCTCGTCGGCCCGGTTCTCCTCGCAGAACTCGCCAACGTCCTTGAAGAAGGCCTGCACGGCGCGGCCGCCATTGAGGCCAAGCTTGCGGCCGACGAGGTCGAGCGCCTGGATGCCGTTGGCGCCTTCATAGATCATGGCGATGCGGGCATCGCGCACGAACTGGCTCATGCCGTGTTCTTCGATATAGCCGTGGCCGCCGAACACCTGCTGCGCCATGACGGCGTGGTCGAAACCCTTGTCGGTGAGCACGCCCTTGATCACCGGCGTCAGCAGACCGGTGTAGTCGTCCGCGGCCTGGCGATCCTTGTCGTCGGCGGAACGGTGGGCGATGTCGGACTTGATCGCCGTCCACAGCGCCAGCGCGCGGCCGGCCTCGTTGAAGGCCTTCATGGTCATCAGCGAGCGGCGGATGTCGGGATGGACGATGATCGGGTCAGCCTTCTTGTCCGGCGCCTTGGGGCCCGACAGCGAACGGCCCTGCAGCCGGTCCTTGGCGTAGGAGACCGCGTTCTGGTAGGCGATTTCCGACAGCGACAGCCCCTGCAGGCCGACGCCGAGGCGGGCTTCGTTCATCATCGTGAACATCGCCTTCAGGCCGCCATTGGCCTCGCCGAGCAGCGTGCCTTCGGCCTCGTCATAGTTCATGACGCAGGTCGAATTGCCATGGATGCCCATCTTCTCCTCGATCGAGCCGCAGGAGAGCGTGTTCTTCTCGCCCGGATTGCCCGAGGCGTCGAGCTTGAGCTTCGGCACGATGAACAGCGAGATTCCCTTCACGCCTGCCGGAGCACCTTCGATGCGGGCCAGCACGAGGTGGACGATGTTGTCCGACATGTCATGCTCGCCGGCCGAGATGAAGATCTTCTGGCCGGATATCTTGTAGGTGCCGTCGCCGTTCGACACCGCCTTGGAGCGCAGCAGGCCGAGATCGGTGCCGCAATGCGGCTCGGTCAAATTCATGGTGCCGGTCCAGGAACCCTCGACCAGCTTCGGCAGCCATGTCGCCTTCTGCTCGTCGGTGCCATGGGTGATGATGGCCGCGATCGCGCCTTGCGTCAGGCCGGGATACATCATCAGCGCCATGTTGGCCGAGACCATGTATTCGGCAACCGCGGTGTGCACGGCATAGGGCAAGCCCTGGCCACCATATTCGACCGGCGCCGCCAGCCCCATCCAACCGCCTTCGCGATACTGGTCGTAGGCTTCCTTGAAACCTTTCGGCGTCGTCACCGAGCCGTCTTCATGGCGCACGCAGCCTTCCATGTCGCCGACGCGGTTCAGCGGATGCATGACGTTTTCGGCGAGCTTGGCGCCCTCGGCGAGGATCGCCTCGACCACATCGGGCGTCGCGTCGGCAAAGCCGGGAAGGTTGGAATAGCGCTGGTAGCCCAGCACCTCATTGAGCACGAACAGCGTGTCCTGGACCGGAGCCCTGTAGATCGGCATGTGTTTCCTCCACCATGCGGGTCTTGGCCGTGAGATCAGGCCCCGAAAATGAGGTCGGGGCGGCATGCCGGCCAATGTTGAAAGCGGGATAGCAAAAATTGACGTTTGCGTAAACGTCAATTTTATCGCCGCGACAAAATTTCCTTGTGCCAGCCTATCGACGCAACGCGCCGAGCACCAGCGATGCGTGGGTTGCGAGGCAAGCAGATGGCAAAAGAAAAGAGCCGCACGGCCTGGCCCTGCGGCTCTTTCGTTCAAAGCTTTCGCCGAAAAAGCGAGATCAGCTAGCGGCGCTCGCCGGTGCGGAACGCTCGGACAGCATCTGGCGCACGGCCGACATCGAGCCGCTCAGCTCATTGATGGCGTCGTCGATCAGCGCCCGCTGCTTCTGCAGGCGGGCAAGCTGCTTCTCCGACTTGTCCAGCGCCAGCCGCAGCTGCTTGCTGTTGGAGCCGGTCGGGTCGTAGAGATCCATCATCTGCTTGACGTCGCGCAGCGAGAACCCGACCTTCCGGCCGAGCAGGATCAGCTTGAGCCGCGCCTTGTCGCGGCGCGTGTAGAGGCGCGTAGCCCCGTCGCGCTGCGGATTGAGCAGGCCCTTGTCTTCGTAGAAACGCAGCGTGCGCAGGGTCACGCCGTATTTCTTGGCCATTTCGCCGATGCGCACGAGCTCCTCGCCGGCTTCGACAGATATAGTGTTGGTATTGGCCGCGGCTTCGCCGGGCGAAACAAGTTTCATGGTCACTGGCTTTCCCCTGTCGTGGCGTCGCGGTTCTCGGACCTTGCAACACCTGGAGTGGAAGCGGGGGCATGCTTCCAGTCGTGGGTTTCAACTAATTCCTCGCAAAAGGCACGAAAGCGCCCCTCTTACGTTTACGTCAATTCTATATCGATAGCCGCCTCATGACGCAAGGGCGTTCTGGGATTGCGAAACCTTATGCCGCACCCTCGGTAAAGTCGCTTAGGGGCACCGGCCGTATTTCAGCAATGTCGCAACTTCTTAAGGTTGGTTAACGCCTTGTTTACCACGATGGGTGAAATGTGCGCATGTCGGTCACCCGTGTTTATCCTGTAGCGAATTTTTCACGGTTTTTCGGAGAGCGGGCCTGGCCCGGAAAGCTCGTCTTTCGCCGCAGCTAGAGCCGCGCGGCCGCCTTCGTTCCCGACAGGGACTTTGGGGAAACTGGCAGCAAGCCGGCCATTCTGAAAAACGGACGCATCGATGAACAGCAAGCGGTCCTATCTCGATACACTCAATGCCGGCAGGCCGCGCAGGCCGAACACCACGCTTGATGAATTGAACCGCTCGCTGGAAACGCTGGAGCAGCGGCTGGAGCGCAAGCGCGAGGACGAGCGCTTCGACCCGCGCCGGCCCGCCCCGGAGCCGCGTTACGCCAGCGCCCAGCCCTATGCCCCGCCGCGCTGGTATGAAGACCCGCAGCCCGCGCCCCGGCCGAAGAGCCCGGCGCCGGCCGGCTTCGACCAGAATTATCAGGCACTCGCGCGCGACATCGACCGCGTGCGCGGCCAGGAAGACAGCGTCGCCGTGGTCGGCAAGATCGCAGGGGAATTGCGCGGCCTGCGCGAGGAACTGCGCCACCAGATGACGGTCGGCCTGCAGCGCGAATTCGGCGCCCTGCGCAAGGACATCGAGCGGGCATTCCAGGCAAACAGCCAGGCGGGTGCCCAATCCGGCAAAGGCAGCATCGAACTCGGCCTCGAATTCGAGCGGCTGTCCGGCGCCATCCAGACGCTGGCTGAAAAGAGCGACGACAGAAGCGTCAACATGCTGCGGCTCGAACTTGAGCAGGTGAAGACCGCGCTCGACACGCTGGCGCGCGAAGAGAGTGTGCAGAAGGTCGACAGCCGCTGGGACGATTTCGATCGCCGCTGGAGCGCGTTCGAGGACCGCGTCGACGCCGATCAGCGCCAGCGCGCGGACGGTCCCGGCTTCTCGACCCTGACCGACCGGCTCGAACAGATCAGCAATGCCGTCAACAATCTGCCGGAATCGCTGTCGCTGCGCTCGATGGAAGAAAAAGTCCGCACGCTTGCCGGCGCGGTCGATCATTTCGTCAGCCAGCAGAACAACCGCGGCAGCGACACGTTCAGCCTGATCGACGAACGGCTTGACGAGATTTCGCGCGCCATCGTCGCCTCGACCATTGCCGCGCAGGCCAATTCAATCGACCATGAGGCCTTCGACCGCATCGAGAAGCGGATCGATTCACTGGCCCGGCAAATTGAAGAAGTGGCGCAGGATCGCCCGGGCAACGCCGTCATGGATCGGCTGGGTACATTGTCGAACCGGGTCGACGATCTTGCCGGCCGCGCCAATCTGCCGGAGCAGGCGATGGAGCGCCTGGGCAAGCAGATCGCGATGATTGCCGACAAGATCGACCGCGCCCCGGCCATGCCGGACGCCGACTATATCTTCCAGGGCCTGGAGCAGCGCTTCGACGTGCTGTCGGGCATGATGGAACGCCGCCAGGGCGACGCCATCGAACAGGGCAACATGCTGTTTCGCGATCTCGAGCGGCGGCTGGACGAGGTTGCCGACCGGCTGGACCAGCGCCAGCCGCAAGCCGACAGCGCCGGCATCATGGACGCCATCGACGCCCGCTTCACCGCGCTCGCCCAGCGCATGGAGACGCGCATCCCTGATCCCGCCAACCAGGCGGCGATCCGCGGCCTCGAAAGCCGGCTCGAAGACATTTCAAGCCGGCTCCAATCGTCGGCCGCGCAAGTTGCCGGCATCGACCCGGCATTGATCCGCAGCCTGGAGGCGCAGGTCTCCGGCCTGTCGGCGCATCTCTCCAAGCCCGGCACGCCGCTGCCGGAATTCGAGGACATCAGCCCGCGCCTGAACGAAATCGAGAAGTCACTGGCCGGAACGCGTGATTCGATTATGGGTGCGGCGCGCGAAGCAGCCGAAAGCGCCGTGCGCTCGCTGGCCGATTCCAGCGCCAACACAGCTGCCGTCACCGGCCTGGCCCAGGATCTGAAGACGCTGGAATCGCTGACGCGCCGTTCGGACGAGCGCAATTCCAGGACATTCGAAGCCATCCACGACACGCTGCTCAAGATCGTCGACCGCCTCGGCTCGCTGGAAACCAGCGAACCGGTCGAGGCGGTGAGCGAACTTCTGGATACGCCGGCCGAGCCGGCACGGCGGGCCCGCACCGCCCGCGCGTTCAAGATTTCGGTGCAGGACGCGCCCTCGATGGATATCGACCAGCCGCTGCCTCTGACCGGGGACATGGCCGACCTCGACGGCCGCGCCGCCGCCATCATGCGCAACGAGCCTGATATGCGCGCCGAATTGGGTACGCGTAGCGACCTGGGTACGCGTAACGACCCGGAGATGCGCAGCGACCCGGTACGCCGGTCGCCCGCCGAGGCTGCAGCGGCCGCTGCCCAGGCAGCGCTCGGTTCCGATACGATTGCCGAAAATGGCGAAGGCACTGCCAAGAAATCGCTGTTCGGCGGACTGGCGCGCGCCTTCAGGGGCAAGAAGCAGGCGGACATGCCGCCGCTTGCCGGCTCGGGGCCTAATGTCGACATGCCGAGCGTCGATCTCGACGAGCCGCTCGACCCTAAGCTTGCCAACCGGCCGCTGGAGCCGGGCTCCGGCGCGCCCGACCTCAACGCCATCATGAAGCGCGTGCGCGACGAGCGCGGCCCGCCGGTGCGCCAAGGCACCGGCGATGCATCGAAATCCGACTTCATCGCAGCCGCCAGACGCGCGGCGCAGGCCGCGGCCGCCGAGGCCGACGCGCTGAAACGCCAGTCCACCATGAAGGGCCCGGTGAAGGCGCTTCGTATCGGCGACCTGCTCAAGGCGCGGCGCAAGCCGATCCTGATGGGGGCGATCGCGATCATGCTGGCGCTGGCCGGCCTGCAGTTGGGCAAGGCCTTCTTCGCCGACCCGGTCCAGGTGGCCAGCAACGATACGGCACCGATCATTGCCTCGCAGCCGGTGGAGGCCGCTTCTGTCAACACAGCGAGCCAGCCCAAGGCAGACGTGCCGGCAATCGCCCAGGACGCTCCGGCCCGCATCGTCAGACAGGCGGAAGAGTCGCAGCCGGCAGCCGCCGCGCCAATCGAGGCTGCTTCGGCAAGTCCCGATAGCCCCGAAATGCCGGCAGCCGAACCGGCGCCGATGATTTCTGCCGATCCTGCCCAGGCGCCGAACGCAATGCTCCCGACGGCTGCCGTGGCGGAACCGGCACCCGCGGAAACCCAGCCAGCAGCCACGCCTGCTGTCATGGCGTCCGCCCCGCAGGACAAGACGGGCGCGATCCCACCCGCGGATGCAGCAGCAACACCCGTCGTCGCCAAGATCGATGTTCCGGCCGATGCCGGGCCGCAAGCCTTGCGCGATGCGGCCGCCGGCGGTGACGCCAAGGCGCTGTTCGAGATCGGTTCGCGCTACGCCGAATCGCGCGGCGTCAAGGAAGACATGGCGGCAGCCGCCAAATGGTATGAGAAGTCGGCCGAACTCGGCTTCGCGCCGGCGGAATACCGCATCGGCAATTTCTACGAGAAAGGCATCGGCGTTACGCGCGACGTCAAGAAGGCGAAGACCTTCTACCAGCTCGCCGCCGCGCAAGGTAACGCCAGCGCCATGCATAATCTGGCCGTGCTGTTCGCCATGGCCGCTGATGGCGTGACCGACAATGAATCGGCCGCGCACTGGTTCCAGGCGGCGGCCGATGTCGGCGTCAAGGACAGCCAGTTCAATCTCGGCATCCTGGCGGCCAAGGGCGTCGGCATGAAGCAGAGCCTGGAGGAATCCTACAAATGGTTCGCGCTGGTCGCCAAGACCGGCGACAAGGATGCGGCTGCCAAACGCGACGAAGTCGCCAGTGCGCTGCGGCCAGAACAGCTCGAGCGGGCGCGCGCGGCCACTGAGCTGTGGAAGCCAAAGCCGCTCGATCCGGCATCCAATTCGGCCGACATTCCTGAATCCTGGCAGGAAGGCACGCCGCAGACGACCGCCAGCATCGACATGAAGAAGGCGGTCAAGAACATCCAGCTCATCCTCAACAAGAACGGCTACGACGCCGGCGGCGCCGATGGCGTGATGGGCGGCAAGACCAAGACCGCCATCATGGCTTTCCAGACCGACAACAAGATGCAGGCAACCGGCGAAATCGATGAAAAGCTGGTGAAGGCGTTGCTGGCGCACAAATAACGGCAGATGCGTCGCTAACGCGACGCCCTTGCCACACATTTGCCTGTTAACTGATTGAGATGTTTTTTGTTTCGGCAGGACGGCGGGGTTTGACCCCCCCGCCCTGGCGGCGCAAGAAAAAATTGGCTTTTCGGTGCGACAATGCCCTGGAATGGCTGCAATCGCCGACAGGCAAACTGATCGAGACTGACGGGTGGGCATCTATCTCCCGATCGCGGAAATTTCCGTCAACGTCTTCGTCCTGCTGGCGATGGGCGCGGCGGTGGGTTTCCTGTCGGGCATGTTCGGTGTCGGCGGCGGCTTTCTGATTACACCGCTCTTGATCTTCTACAACATCCCGCCGGCGATCGCGGTCGCCACCGGCGCCAACCAGGTCATCGCCTCCTCCTTCTCCGGCGCGCTGTCGCACATGAAGCGCGGCACGCTCGACTTCAAGCTCGGCGGGGTGCTGTTGGCCGGCGGCATTGTCGGCTCCACAGGCGGTATCTTCGTCTTTGCCTTCCTGCGCCGGCTCGGCCAGCTCGATTTGTTCATCTCGCTGCTCTACGTCGTGCTGCTCGGCACCGTCGGCGGGCTGATGCTGGTCGAAAGCGTCAACGCGTTGCGCGCCACGCGCAGCGGCGCTGCGCCGGTCTTGAAGAAATCCGGCCAGCACAACTGGATCCACCGGCTGCCGCTGAAGATGCGCTTCAGGGCCTCGAAACTGTTCGTCAGCGTCATTCCCGTGCTCGGGCTCGGCGCCGGCATCGGCTTCCTGTCGTCGATCATGGGTGTCGGCGGCGGCTTCATCATGGTGCCGGCGCTGATCTATCTCTTGAAAGTGCCGACCAACGTCGTCATCGGCACCTCGCTGTTCCAGATCATCTTCACCTCGGCCTATACGACGCTGGTCCACGCCACCACCAACCAGACGGTCGACGTCATGCTTGCCTTCCTGCTGATGGCCGGCGGCGTCGCCGGGGCGCAATATGGCGCCAAGGCCGGCCAGAAGCTGCGTGGCGAACAACTGCGGGCACTGCTGGCGCTGCTGGTGCTGGCGGTTGCCATCCGGCTTGCCATCGATCTCTTCGTCACGCCGCCAAACCTCTATTCGCTAACCGCCGCGGGCCTGAACTGATGCGGAGGTGGAGCACGTTCGCGACCGCCGCTTTGCTTTTCGCCCTCACCCTGCCGGCGACCGCGCAGAACCCGCTGCCGGAGGGTATCCAGATCGGTCTCTCCACCGACAAAGTCTCGATTACCGCCGGTTTTTCCGGCGCCGACCTGACGATCTTCGGTTCGCTGGAAAACCCTGATCCGCTGGTGGCGCGGCAAGGGCGCTATGACGTCATCGTGGTGCTCGAAGGACCGCCGCGGCCGGTGGTGGTGCGCCGCAA
The DNA here is from genome assembly GCA_900472295.1 of Hyphomicrobiales bacterium. GTDB lineage: Bacteria > Pseudomonadota > Alphaproteobacteria > Rhizobiales > Rhizobiaceae > Mesorhizobium. Next base: position 131,721 of record UCIA01000029.1, read on the forward strand.
GGACAGGGTGCTCGGCGTCTGGGTCAATCTGGAATCCGAAACCTTCGAGAACGTGCCGGTGTCCTACTCCGTCGCCACGACGCGGTCGCTGCAGGACATCACCGAACCCAACAGCTACAAGCAGCTGTCGCTCGGCGCCTCCAACCTCTACATGCAGCCGGCGGACGCGACAGACAGCCCGGCGACGATCGAGGAATTCACCGTTGCGCTGCGCGAGCGCAAGACGGCGACCGGCCTCTACAGCGAGAATGTCGGCGGCGTGCAGTTCCTGTCGCAGAACCTGTTTCGCGCCACGGTTCGGCTGGCGCCAAATGTTCCGGTCGGCACTCACAAGGCACGCGCCTTCCTATTCAAGAGCGGCCTGTTCCTCAAGGAAAGCTCGGCCCAGCTCGAAATCCGCAAATCGGGTTTCGAGCAGTCGATCTTCCGCGTTGCGCATGATTATTCCTTCCTCTACGGCGTCTTCGCCGTTTCGCTCGCCATGGTCACGGGATGGCTGGGCAGGCTGATCTTCCGCAGGGATTGATGCCGGGAATGGACGCCCATTTTCCCGGAGGGGTTTCCCTTTCCGCAATCTTGCGATAGACCGCCGCCTCCCAACCCTAGGGTAAACAAGCACAATCAAATTCGGCAGAGCGGTCCGGCTATCCGGGTGACGGCGCGCTTTCGGCGCTGACCACCGCGACGACCCAATGACAGGAGGCTGCAATGCATCAGGCATTTGGCGGCATCGACTTCGGCACGTCCAATTCGACGGTGGGCGTGATTCGCAACGGCCAGGCACGATTGGTGGCGCTGGAAGGGGAACAGCCGACATTGCCGAGCGCGGTGTTCTTCAATTTCGAGGACGGCCACACCTACTTCGGCCGCCGCGCTATTGCCGACTATACCGACGCCATCGAAGGCCGGCTGATGCGGTCGCTGAAGAGTGTGCTCGGCAGTTCGCTCGCGCATGAGAAGACGCGCATCAAGGCGCGCCAGATCGGTTTCATCGACATTGTCGGCATGTTCGTCGGCCATCTGAAGAAGCGGCTCGATGACGATGCCGGCGCGCCGGTGGAGAGCGTCGTGCTCGGCCGGCCGGTGCAGTTCGTCGACGACGACGCGGAAGCCGATGCGAAGGCGCAAAGCGAGCTTGAAAAGGCGGCGCGCGCGCAAGGCTTCAAGCACATCGCCTTCCAGTTCGAACCGATCGCGGCGGCGCTCGACTATGAGCAGAACGTGAAGCGCGAGGAACTGGCGCTGATCGTCGACATGGGCGGAGGCACGTCCGACTTCTCGATCGTGCGGGTTTCACCGCAACGCGCCCGCTCAAGCGACCGCAAGGACGATATCCTCGCCAACCGCGGCATCCATATTGGCGGCACCGACTTCGACCGGCTGCTCAGCATCGCCCATGTCATGCCCAAGCTCGGCTATCTCTCGCCTACGAAAGACGGCAAGCGCAATCTGCCGGCGAGCTATTTTATCGACTTGGCAACGTGGCAGCGCATCAACCTCGTCTACACCGCCAAGGCGATGACGCATCTGAGGCAGATCCGCTTCGAGGCCGTCCGCGCCGATCTGGTCGACCGCTTCATCCACATTGTCGAGCATCGCTATGGCCATGCGCTGGCCGGGCTGGTCGAACGCGCCAAGATCGCGCTGACGGATCAGGCTTCGGCCGATGTGACGGTAGCGCTGCCCGGCGTGCATTTCGCCGCCGAAATCACGCGCGCCGGTCTGGAAGAGACGATTGCCGCCGACATCGAGCGGGTGTCCGAGACGGTGCGGCAGACGATTGCCGATGCCGGCGTGAAAGCGTCCGAGATCACCGCCGTGTTCCTGACCGGCGGCTCGACCGCCATCCCGCTGGCGCGCCGAGAAATCCTGTCGCTGGTGCCGCAAGCGGCAGTCATCGAGGGCGACATGTTCGGCTCGGTCGGCCTCGGTCTGGCGCTGGATGCGAAGCGGAAGTTCAGCTAGTCCTTTCACGCATGGTCTGCAGAGGCGCCGAGATGCGCCTTGAGCGCCATCTGGGCCAGGCTTGCCTGGCGGTCGCGATGGGTGATCATGGCAAAGTCGCGCTTCGGCAGTTCGAGCGGCACCGAGCGCAGGCTGCCCTCGGCAACCGCGCGTCCGACGACGAGATCGGAAATGATGGTGGCACCGGCGCCCGCCTCGACCGCCTGGCGAACCGCCTCATTGCTCGGCAGCACGAGAAATATCTGCAGGTCGGCAAGCGAAATCCCTTCGCGGCGAGCCAGATCCTCCAGCACTTCGCGCGTGCCCGAACCGCCTTCGCGGATGATCCAGCGCAAGCCCCTGATGTCCGGGCGGCCCGGCGCGATTTCGGCGATCTCGGGATGCGAGGCGGCGACGACCAGCATCAGCCTGTCGACGTCGACCTTGGTACGACGAAGGATATCGGATTCGGTGCGCCCCTCGACCAGACCGAGATCGGCGGTGCCGTCCAGCACGTTGGCCTCGACTTGCCTGGTGTTGCCGATGCTGACGCTTAACCTGACCGCAGGGTAGGCCTCGTGGAAGGATGCCAGCCGGCGCGGCAGCCAATAGCTGGCGATGGTCAGGCTGGCGGCGATCGATAGGCTGCCGGCGACCGTCTGCGAGACGTGCTCAAGCACATTGCGCGCGGCGGCGGCGCGTTCCAGCACCGCCTTGGCCTCGGGCAGGAAACGGTGGCCGGTCTGCGCCAGCTCGATGTTGCGGCCAACCCGGTTGAACAGATGGACGCCGTGCTGCTCTTCGAGCGCGCGGATGGCCGCCGACGCGGCCGACTGGGAGATGCCCAGAAGCTCCGCCGCCTTGGTCATGTGGCCGCGCTCGGCGACGGCGACGAAAATGCGCAATTGGTCCAGGGTCATATCGGCATTAAGAACCAATTCCGATCGAATTTACAAGAACAACTGATTAGACAGATCGATAGCTTTATTCTACTTTTTCAGGCGAAGTTAGAAAAAATTCGCCAACAGATCGCAGACGCTAAAATGATCGGGCGGTTCAAATCCCTGCTTGCACATTGGACCCGTGGCCTCAAGCGGCGGCTGGCCGGCGATCGCTATCATCCGGAAGAGCACTATATGCGCGGCCCCGGGCCGAAGACGCGGGCCAAATTCGCGGACCGCAAAAGCACGCCTGGCCTATGAACCATGGAGCGCCGCGCGGGGCCAATTCCGCACCGTCGCAACGGCCCCTTGCCGATACGCGCGCACCGGATGAAGGCGACGGCGTCGACACCTCGCCCGATGTCTCCGACAGCATCGCCAAGACCACCTGCTACATGTGCGCCTGCCGCTGCGGCATCGACGTCCACATCAAGGACGGCAAGGTGCGCTACATCAACGGCAACAAGGACCATCCGGTCAATCGCGGCGTGATCTGCGGCAAGGGCAGCTCCGGCATCATGCAGCACTACAGCCCGGCGCGGCTGAAGAAGCCGCTCTTGCGCAGCGGCCCGCGCGGCTCGGGCGAGTTCCGCGAGATTGAGTGGGAGGAAGCGTTTTCCATTGCGACCGAGCGGCTGTCGAACATCCGCCGGACCGATCCTAAAAAGCTCGCCTTCTTCACCGGGCGCGACCAGTCGCAGTCGCTGACCGGCTGGTGGGCGAGCCAGTTCGGCACGCCGAACTTTTCCGCCCATGGCGGCTTCTGCTCGGTCAACATGGCGACCGGCGGACTCTACACGATCGGCGGCTCGTTCTGGGAGTTCGGCGAGCCCGACTGGGACAACACGAAATACTTCATGCTGTTCGGCGTCGCCGAGGACCATGATTCCAACCCGATCAAGATCGGACTCGGCAAGCTCAAGGCGCGTGGCGCCAAAGTGGTGTCGATCAACCCCTGCCGCACCGGCTACAACGCCATTGCCGATGACTGGATCGGCATCAGGCCCGGCACGGACGGCCTGTTCGTCTTCGCCCTCATCCATGAACTGCTCAAGGCCGGCCGCGTCGATCTCGATTATCTCATCCGCTACACCAACGCCCATGTGCTGGTCGTCCAGGAGCCGGGCGCCGCCGATGACGGGCTTTTCCTGCGTGATGGTGATGGCAATCCACTGGCCTGGGACCGGGTGGCGAAGGTCTCCGTAAGCGCAGCCGATCCGGATGCCAAGCCGACGCTGACCGGCAGCTACACGATCGGCGGCCGCCGCTGCGTGCCGGTGTTCCAGCTCATTGCCGACCGCTACATGGACGACAGCTACGCGCCCGACGCGGTCGCGGCGCAGTGCGGCGTCCCGGCCGACACCATCCGCCGGATCGCCGCCGAACTCGCCCACGTCGCCTTCGAACAGACGATCGAACTGCCGGTGGCGTGGACCGACTGGGCCGGGCGCCGGCACGAGACGATCAAGGGGCGGCCGGTGTCGATGCATGCCATGCGCGGCATCTCGGCCCACTCCAATGGTTTTCACTCCTGCCGCGCCATCCATCTGCTGCAGGTGCTGCTGGGTACAATCGACGTGCCGGGTGGGTTTCGCTTCAAGCCACCCTACCCGCGCTCGGCGCCGCCGGGACCGAAGCCATCGGGCAAGACAGTCAAGCCGATGACGCCGCTGGACGGCATGCCACTCGGCTTCGTCTGCGGCCCGGACGATCTGCTGGTCGACGAGGCCGGCACACCGCTGCGCATCGACAAGGCCTATTCCTGGGACGCGCCGCTCGCGGCGCACGGGCTGATGCATACGGTCATTCGCAACGCCTGGGCCGGCGACCCGTACAAGATCGACACGCTGATGATGTATATGTCGAACATGGCGTGGAACTCCTCGATGAACACCGTCGAGACGATTGCGATGCTCACCGACCATGACGAGGCGGGCAACTACAAGATCCCCTTCATCATCTATTCCGACGCCTATTATTCCGAGACGGTGCCGTTCGCCGATCTGGTGCTGCCCGACACCACCTATCTCGAACGGCACGATTGCATCAGCCTGCTCGACCGGCCGATCAGCCATGCCGACGGACCGGGCGACGCCATCCGCCATCCCGTCGTCGAGCCGGACCGCGATGTCAGGCCATTCCAGTCGGTACTGATCGAACTCGGTGCGCGGCTCGGCCTGCCCGGCTTCGTCAAGGACGATGGCTCGGCCAGATATGCCGACTATGCCGACTACATCGTCAATCACGAGCGCACGCCTGGCATTGGCCCACTCGCCGGCTGGCGCGGCAAGGACGGCACGTCTGTCGGCAAGGGCGCGGTCAACCCAAACCAGTTGCAGCGCTACATCGACAATGGCGGCTTCTGGCACCAGGACTTCGCCGCCGACCAACGCTACTACAAGATGGCCAACCGCTCTTATCTCGACTTCGCGGTGCAGATGGGTTTCATCCCGAAAGCCGAGCCTATCGTCTTCCAGCTCTATTCCGAGCCGATTCAGCGTTTCAGGCTGGCCGCGCGCGGCCATGGCCGGGTGCAGCCGCCAGAGGCCGAGCGCCAGCGCATCGAGACCTATATGGACCCGCTGCCCTTCTGGTTCATGCCCTTCGAAGAGGCCGCCGTCGACCTGGAAAAATATCCGTTGCACGCGCTGACGCAGCGGCCGATGCACATGTATCATTCCTGGGGGTCGCAGAATGCGTGGCTGCGGCAGATCACCAGCCAGAACCGGCTGTTCGTGCATCACCAGACCGCTTCCGGCCTCGGCCTGATCGACGATGACTGGGTGTGGATCGAGAGCATCAATGGCCGGGTGAAGGGGCAGATCAAGCTGATCGACGGGGTCAATGCGGATACGGTCTGGACCTGGAACGCCATCGGCAAAAGGCGTGGCAGCTGGGGACTGAAGGATGATGCCGCCGAGAGCAATCGCGGCTTCCTGCTCAACCACATTATCGGCGACCAGACCTCGGCCGACGCCAACGGAAAACGTTATTCGAATTCCGATCCGGTGACCGGTCAGGCGGCGTGGTTTGACCTCAGGGTGCGCATCGTCAAATGCGCTGATGAGGAAGCCGGCTTCACCGAACCGCAATTCGAACGTTTCAGTGAGCCGCCAAATGTCGCGCCGTCGCCCGATATCCTGCGCTTCGGCGCAGAATTCCGCGAGAGCAGGGAAGCTGCCGAATGACCTGCCTTCCCGCTCATACCGATAAAAAGCTGGGTCTCGTCATCGACCTCGACACCTGCGTCGGCTGCCAGGCCTGCGTCACTGCCTGCAAGGAATGGAACACCGGCGGCCACATGGCGCCGCTGACCGACATCGACCCTTATGGCGGCAATGTCGATGGCGTCTGGTTCAACCGCGTGCACAGCTATGAGCACACGACCGAAATGGGCGGACGCACCGTCAACTTCCCGCGCTCGTGCCTGCATTGCGAGACGCCAGCCTGCGTCACCGTCTGCCCGACCGGCGCCTCCTACAAGCGAGCGTCGGACGGCATCGTTCTGATCGACGAAAGCAAATGCATCGGCTGCAAATTGTGCAGTTGGGCCTGTCCCTATGGCGCGCGCGAATTCGACACCGATGTCGGCGTGATGAAGAAATGCACGCTCTGCGTCGACCGCATCTACAATGACAATCTGGCGGAGGAAGACCGGGTGCCGGCTTGTGTTGCCGCTTGCCCGACCAGCGCCCGGCATTTCGGCGATCTCGGCGACCCCGCCTCAGCTGTCTCGCAACTGGTGGCGGAGCGCGGCGGCGTCGACCTGATGCCGGAGATGGGCTACAAGCCGACCAACAAATATCTGCCGCCTCGTGCCCATACGCAGCGTGCCGCATCGGTGCCGGCGCCAAGGCTTGAGCCGGTCAAGGCCGAGGGCGGTTTCCTCGGCTGGGTCGACCGCATGCTTTCGAACTGACATCCATGCATCCTGCCGCCTCGGTCGTTTTCTTCACCACCGCCACAGGGGCCGGTTATGGCCTGCTGGGGCTGCTTGGCGTGCTTGGTGGGTTGGGCTTCGTCTCGGCCGATTTCTGGCTCGGCCTCATCGGCATGGGCCTGGCGCTCGGCCTGATTGCCGCCGGCCTTCTGTCGTCGACGGGCCATCTCGGCCGGCCCGAACGCGCCTGGCGCGCCTTCTCGCAATGGCGCAGCTCCTGGCTGTCGCGCGAAGGCGTGGCCTCGGTCGCGACCCTTATTCCGGCCGGCCTGTTCGGCATTGGCTGGGTGCTTTTTGGCCGCACCGGCGGCTGGGTGGCTGTTGCCGGGTTGCTGGCAGCCGTCGGCGCGGTCGTCACCGTCTGCACCACCGGAATGATCTATGCCTCGCTCAAGCCGATCGCGCAGTGGCACAGCCCCTATACGCTGCCCGGCTATCTCATCTTCTCGGCGATGACCGGCAGCATGCTGCTCAACGCGCTGCTGCAGGCATTCGCTGTCGGCGCGACTGCCATTGCCACCGCCGCCCTGCTGCTGACCTTTCTTGGCTGGGGCTGGAAGCTGACGACCTGGCGCTACAATGACGCCTTGGAGATCGCGACCACCGCCAACACCGCGACCGGCTTGGCGGGTGGCACCGTGCGCTCGCTGGAGTGGCCGCACACGGAAGAAAATTATCTGCTCAAGGAAATGGGCTTTCGCATCGCCCGCAAGCACGCCGCCAAGCTGCGCCTGATCACCCAGGTGCTGGCCTTTGCCCTGCCTGCCCTGCTGCTTGCTCTTGCGTTCGCTCTTCCCCGGCCTTTTGCCGCGGTGCTGTCGGTGCTTGCGGCAATCGTCCAGTTCGCCGGCATGCTGGTCGAGCGCTGGCTATTCTTCGCCGAGGCCAAGCACACCGTCACTCTCTACTACGGCCGGTAGCGCGAGTTCGCCGTCAGGCGGCCCGTGCTCGTGGCGCAGCCGGCAAATCCTTCAGCAGGATTTCGATCGCGGCATCGACGACGGCAGTCCGTCGGTCGTGGGCGTAGAGGCCGTATTGAACCGTGAGAGGCTCGGGCACCGATGTCTTCAGCACCCGCATTGAAGCGGGGCGCACGGATTCGGGCGGAAGCAGCCCGACGCCCAGCCCGTTCTCGATCGCCGCCTGCAGGCCGGTGACGCTCTGGCACGACAGAACGATCCGGTGCTGGCGGCCGGTGGCAACCAGCGCCTCGATCATGCGCCTGCGCCAGGGACAGGTTGCGCCGAAGGCGACGAGATCGAGCGGCCGCTCCGGATCCAGCACATAATCCTGGGCACAGACCCATTGCAGTTCGACGTTCCACGTCGTCATGGCATCGGCCGCGACAACCGATGTAGGGGCAATCATGACATCCAGTGCATCCTCGCTCCACAGCCGCCCCAGCGCGACACTGTGCTCGACCATCGCGTCGAGGCTGATGTCGGGATAAATGCGATGGAGCCGCCCGAGTGCGGCCGACAGCGCGGCGGTGGTCACCTCTTCGGCAAGGCCGATGCGTACGCCGCCACCGATGCCGGCCTGCTGCAGACGCGCCACCGCTTCATCGCCGAGAGCCAGAATGCGCGTCGCGTAGCCCAGAAACAGCTCTCCCTCCGCGGTCGGTACGACACCGCGGCCGGTGCGCTGGAACAGATGCCGCTGGAGCAGGCCCTCGAGCCGACGCATCTGCATGCTCAGCGACGATTGGGTTTTGCCGGTCTGCGCGGCGACCCTGCTCAGGCTGCCTTGCCGGCAGACCGCGACATAGGTGCGGAGAAGGTCGAGGCCGATCTGTTCAGATATCATAATCTTTGAACTCTGATGTCATAGGTATCAGTCTACAATGATATCGCGCCACGCGCTATCTCCCCACTCAAGAGAACAGCGCAGAAAGAAAACCATGAAAGCGATCCGCGTTCACCAGCATGGCGGGCCAGATGTGCTCACCTATGAGGATGTCGACATCGGCCAGCCCGGGCCGGGCGAGGTGCGCGTGCGCAACCGAGCGGTCGGCCTCAACTTCGTCGATATCTATTCCCGCACCGGCGAATATGCGCCGCCCACTTTGCCGTTCATCCCGGGCAATGAAGGCGCCGGCGAAATTGTCGCCGTCGGCGAAGGCGTCAGCGGCTTCTCGCCTGGCGACCGCGTCGCCTATGTGGAGACGCTCGGCGCCTATGCTGAAGAGCGCATCGTGCCGGCGCATTTCGTCGTGCATCTGCCCGACGCCATCGATTTCGAGACCGGTGCCGCGATGATGCTGAAGGGCCTGACGGCGCAATATCTGCTGCGCCGCACGTTTCGCGTCGAGGCGGGCCATACCATCCTCGTGCATGCGGCGGCAGGCGGCGTCGGCCTCATCCTGACGCAATGGGCGAAGCATCTCGGCGCCATCGTCATCGGCACCGTCGGCTCGACCGAGAAGGCCGAGCTCGCTCTGGCAAATGGTTGCGACTACGTCATCGACTACAGCAAAGAGGATTTTGCCGCGCGGGTGAAGGCGATCACCAAGGGCGAAGGCTGCCACGTCGTCTATGACGGCGTCGGCAAGGCGACCTTCCCCGCCTCGCTCGATTGCCTGCGTCCCTTCGGCACCTTCGTTAGTTTCGGCACGGCATCAGGATCGATCCCGCCCTTCGACATCATGCTTTTGATGCAGAAGGGATCGCTGTTCGCCACCTGGCAGCTGCTGTTCCATCATCTCGCCAAACGTGAGGACGTTGTCGCCATGAGCGATGACCTGTTCAGCGTGGTCTTGAGCGGTGCGGTGAAAATCCCGGTGCACAGCCGCCTGCCGCTCGCTGAAGTGGCCGAGGCGCATCGCCGGCTCGAAGCGCGGCAGACGACCGGTGCAACGGTGCTGATCCCCTAGAACTCAGCCCGGCCGCAGCATCGAACCGGAAATGGCGAAGATGCGCGCGGCGCCAAGCATATAGGCCATCAGCGTCTCGTGGCGGAACAGGCCGGCATAGGCGCGGTCGAGCACGTTGAGCGAACCGGTATAGGCGCCGAAGGCCGGCATGATCATGCGGCCGCCATCGCCGGCAAAGCAGCGCCGCCGCACCGAGCGGCCCTGCTGGACGATGCGGGCACAGGGATGCAGGTGGCCCGATATCTCGCCTTCCAGCCGCACCTTCGATGGCTCATGCCGGAACAGCAGCGAGCCGATGGCGAGTTCGCGCACGGTCTCGCCGGGCAAATCCGCCGGCGCATCCGGATCATGATTGCCGGCGACCCAGAACCAGTCGCGGCCGACCATCAGCGCTTCCAGTTGCTCGCGGAAGGACTGGTGCATGCGCCCGGCGCCGCCGCCATCATGGAACGAGTCACCGAGGCTGATGACGATCGAAGGCTGGTAGTCGGCGATCACCGCCTGCAGCCGCAGCAAGGTGGCGCCGGTGTCGTAGGGTGGGATCAGCGCGCCGCGCCTGGCGAAAGACGAACCTTTTTCCAGATGCAGGTCGGAGACCGCAAGCAGCCGGAGATCGGGGAAATAGAGCACGCCGCGCGGGTCGCAGACGGCGCGTTCGCCGGCGATGCCGACAAGGTCGGCCTCGGCGATCAGCGATGCGCGCGCCAGCGAAAAATTCATTCCTCAACCATCCCGGGCCCCATCGCTTCCTCGACCAATGTCGCCGCATCCATCAGCAGCGTTTCGTCAGCCTCGCCGTTCACCGGCATCTTGCCGATCTCGAGCATGATCGGCACGGCAAGCGGCGATATCTGTTCGAGTGCCTTATGCACGATTCGACCTTTGATGCGCGAGAGCATGTCGGCAAGTCTGCTGACATCGAGCAGGCCGGTCGCTGCATCGGCCCGCGTCGCCTGCAGCAGGATGTGGTCGGGCTCGTGGCTACGCAGCACGTCGTAGATCAGGTCGGTCGAGACGGTGACCTGGCGGCCGCTCTTCTCCTGGCCAGGGTGGCGTTTCTCGATCAGTCCCGAAATCAGCGCGCAGTTGCGGAAGGTGCGCTTGAGCAGCCAGCTGTCGGCCAGCCATGCCTCGAGGTCGTCGCCCAGCATGTCCTGGTCGAACAGCGTGCCAAGCGAAGGTTTTCTCGCCTTGAACATCGCGCCCATGTCGCCCAGCGACCATATGGCCAGCGCATAGTCGGTGGCGACAAAGCCGAGCGGCCTGGCGCCTGCCCTGTCGAGCCGGCGGGTGAGCAGCATGCCGAGCGTCTGGTGCGCCAGCCTGCCCTCGAAGGGATAGGCCACGAGATAGTGGCGGTTGCCGCGCGGAAAGGTCTCGATCAGCAGATCGTCGCGCTTGGGCAATACCGATTTGTCGGCCTGGTAGCGCAGCCAGTCCGACACCTGTTCCGGCAGCTTCTTCCAGCGCTGCGGGTCGTCCAGCATGGCGCGGACCTGTTCGGCGAGGTAGGTCGAAAGCGGAAATTTGCCGCCACCATAATAGGGCACCTTGGCGTCGCTGCCGGGCGCATTTGACACGAAGCATTCGTTCTCGCGGATGCCTTCGAAACGTAAAACTTTGCCGGCAAACATGAAGGTGTCGCCATGTGTCAGCGTTTCGAGGAAAGCCTCCTCGATCTTGCCAAGAACCGCGCCGCCGCGCGTGGCCGAGCCTTTGCTGCCGGCCTTGACGTAACGCACGTTGAGCGCCGGCACCTCGATGATGGTGCCGACATTCAGCCGGTATTGCTGGGCGACACGAGGGTTTGAGACCCGCCACATGCCGTCCTTGGTCAGGCGTATGCGGGCGTAGCGCTCGTAGTTCTTCAGCGCGTAGCCGCCGGTGGCGACAAAATCGATGACGCGGTCGAATGTCGGCCGATCGAGGCTGGCATAGGGCGCGGCTGTCAGCACTTCCTCGAACAGGTCGTCGGCGCGGAAAGGAGCACCGCAGGCGCAGCCAAGCACATGCTGCGCCAGCACGTCGAGCCCGCCATCGACCAATGGCGGCGTGTCCTGGGCGCCGAGATAATTGGCGTCGAGTGCTGCCCGGCATTCCAGCACTTCGAAACGGTTGGCCGGGATGAGGATCGCCTTTGACGGCTCGTCCATGCGGTGATTGGCGCGGCCGATGCGCTGCGCCAGCCGGCTGGCGCCCTTGGGCGCGCCGACATGGACGACGAGATCGACATCGCCCCAATCGATGCCGAGGTCGAGCGTCGAGGTGGCGACGATGGCGCGCAGTGCGTTTTCGCCCATCGCCTTCTCGACGCGGCGGCGCTGGCCGACATCGAGCGACCCGTGATGCAGCGCGATCGGCAGAGTGTCCTCATTGACCCGCCACAATTCCTGGAACAGCAGCTCGGCCTGGCTGCGGGTGTTGACGAACAGCAGCGTGGTCTTGTGGCGCTTGATCTCGCGGTAGATTTCCGGCGTCGCATAGCGCGCCGAATGGCCGGCCCATGGCACGCGCTCTTCCGAATCGAGGATCGAGATTTCGGGCTTCGCGCCGCCCGTCACGACAATCAAATCGGCCATATCTCCCGGTGGATTCTGGCTGACCAGCCAGCGCCGCAACTCGTCGGGCTCGGCCACCGTTGCCGACAGGCCGATTGTCTGCAGGCCGGGCACAATGCTGCGCAGACGCGCCAGGCCGAGCGCCAGCAGATGGCCGCGTTTCGATGTCACCAGCGAATGCAGCTCGTCGAGCACGACATAGCGCAGGTCCTCGAAGAAGCGCCTGGCATCGCCGGCCGCGATCAGCAGCGCCAGTTGCTCGGGCGTGGTCAAAAGGATGTCGGGCGGCGCCAGCTTCTGGCGCTGCCGCTTGTGGGACGGCGTGTCGCCGGTGCGCGTCTCGATGGTGACAGGCAGGCCGATTTCTTCCACCGGCTTGCCGAGATTGCGCTCGATATCGACGGCCAGCGCCTTGAGCGGCGAGATGTAGAGCGTGTGAATGCCACGCCGTGCCATGCCGGCTTTGCGCCTGGGGCGATTGGCAAGCTCGGTCAGCGACGGCAGGAAGCCGGCAAGCGTCTTGCCGGCGCCGGTCGGCGCGATCAAGAGCACCGATTGCCCGGCTTGCGCCTTGGCCAGCAACTCCAACTGATGCGCGCGCGGCGACCAGCCTTTCTCGCCGAACCATTTGATGAATGGCTCAGGCAGGAGAACGGCGGCATGCTGTTTTGCAAGGCGCGGCTGCTCGGTCACGCGAAAGAGGTAGCGCGAGCGCGTGCAATCGCCAAGGAAAATCGGAACAAAAGGTGATCGGAGCGACTCTTCCCTTCTCCCCCTGTGGGGTGAGCAGCCGGTCGCGAAGCGAATTCATCGTGCCCGTGGCACGATGAAAGGCTGGCGAACGCCGGGACGCTGCGAAGCAGCGGGGACCCGGCAGGGTGGATCGGTTACCAACCCCCGGCCCTTCGCATAGCTCAGGGCGTTCGAAGCTCGAAAAGCCAAGCAATTGGCTTTTCGTTCGCTGCGCGAACCTCTTCTCACCCCACAAGGGGAGAAGGACAGGCGCTTCTCCTACGGGCTGCGAAACCCCGTCGGCCCGCCATACAGATACCCAATCCGATCAACCGCTTCCTTCAGCCCCTCGCGCGACACAAGCATGGTGTGGCCGTTGGCGTGGATCATCGTCTCGGCGTCGGTCATCACGGCGACATGGCCCTTCCAGAACACCAGGTCCCCGCGCTTCAGCCCGGCATAGTCAGGACCCGGATCGAGCGGCTCGCCGAGGCCTGCCGCCTGCATGTCGGAATCGCGCAGCACATCCTTGCCGACCATGCGCATCGCCAGTTGCACAAGGCCGGAACAGTCGATGCCGAAGCCGGAGGTGCCGCCCCAGAGATAGGGCGTGCCGAGAAACATCTCGGCCACTGAGACATAATCGCTAGCCACATCACCGAGCGGCCGCAGATGGCCGGCGATCAGCGCCTCGCCGGAGGGCAGCAGCGCATAATGGGTGCCGCGCGTTTCGGCAGCGCCCGTCACCGTCACCGTCGAGCCCATCGACAATTGGCCGCTGATCGGGAAGCGCAGATCCGGGCCGGGATAGAGAAAGGTGCGCGGCGCCGTGACGATGTGGGTCGGCGCATGCTCGCGTGCGCCCAGCATGGTGGCGCCGACATAGCCGACATAGCCGTCGCGCTCGGCCTGGATCCAGGCCCAGCCTTCGGCTTCCTCGAAGACCAGCACGTCGTCGCCGAACAGCACCTGCGTGTTGACGCCGGCATCCGGGCGCGGCGCCTTGCGCACGTCAGCCACCGAGGCCGTGATGCGCGCCGGACGGCCGGTGACGAAGCGATCGGCTGAAACCTCGCCTTTCAGCCTGGCATCGGCGAGGTCGGAACGGAAGGCGTGAAGGCGGGCATCCCTGGCAGTCAAATCGGTAATCCAGTTTGATTGAGCATGATCTTGTCCGAAAACCGGGTCCCACTTTTCGGGATCATGCTCTAGATGGGCAGTTCGTGGGCCCGGGCAACGATACCATCGCCGAAGCGCTCGACAAAGAGCGCCCCTTCGACCGTGCGCCGGATCAGCACGTTGCGTTTGTCGAGCTCGTCGCGATGGCGCGACACCAGCTTCAGCGCACCCATCGTGTCAAGCGCGCGGGTGATGACCGGCTTGGTAACGTTGAGACGGGCCGCCAGGCCGCGCACCGTGTGCGGCGGCGGGTCGAGGTAGATGGTGAACAGGATCGCCGTCTGGCGCATGGTCAGATCGGGCGCGTCATCGCGCACCTGCGACAGCATGACCTGCTGCCACAGTCGCATCGCCTGGCTCGGACGCATCGAAATCGACATCGCCCGAGCATGACGGCAAATTGTTTCGGTTCCGTTTCAGTTTGGTAGCCCGTGCGCCATGCCCGACCACCTCAGCCATAGCGGCTCGAAATGATCCGCTCCAGCGCACGGATGCCTTGCGCCTCGCCGCCGGCGGGACCGTAGGGGCGGTCGGACGGGTTCCAGGCGAAGATGTCGAAATGCGCCCAGCTCGCCGTCTTCTCGACAAAGCGCTTGAGGAAAAGCGCCGCGGTGACCGAACCGGCGAAACCGTCCGTGGTGACGTTGTTGATGTCGGCGATCTTCGACGCCAGCCTGGCGTCGTAGGGCCGCCAAAGCGGCATGCGCCACAGCGGATCCTCGACGGCCACGGAGGCCGCCGCCAGTTCGGACGCCAGCGTCTCGTCGCCAGTGTAGAAAGGCGGCAGGTCGGGGCCAAGCGCGACACGTGCCGCTCCGGTCAGCGTGGCCATGTCCATCAAAAGCTCAGGCTCCTCATCGTCGGCCAGCGCCAACGCGTCCGCCAGCACCAGCCGCCCTTCGGCGTCGGTGTTGCCGATCTCGACGGTAATGCCTTTGCGGCTGGTCAGGACGTCGCCGGGCCGGAAGGCGTTGCCTGCAATCGAATTTTCCACTGCCGGGATCAGCACGCGCAGCCGGACCTTCAGCCCGGCAGCCATGATCATCGAGGCGAGGCCGAGCACATTGGCGGCGCCGCCCATATCCTTCTTCATCAACAGCATGCCCGATGACGGCTTGATGTCGAGGCCGCCGGTGTCGAAGCAGACGCCCTTGCCGACCAGCGTCACCTTCGGCGCATCGCCCGGTCCCCAAATCATGTCGATCAGGCGCGGTGCGCTGACCGATGCGCGGCCGACCGCATGGATCATCGGGAAATCCTGCTTCAGGAGATCGTCGCCCTTGATCACCGACACCTCGGCGCCGTGCGCGGACGCCAGCGTCCGCACCGCCGCCTCAAGCTCGTCCGGCCCCATGTCGCTGGTCGGCGTGTTGACCAGGTCACGCGCCAGGAAGACGCCATCGGCGATGCGGCGGACACGGCCGGCATCGGCGCCGGACGGCAATGCGAAACGCAGCGCCTTGCCTGATTTCTTGCCGTAGCGGGTGAAGACATAGCCGCCGAGCACCAACGCGATGGCCGCGAGTTCCGGCTCAGCGGGCGCGCCGGCAAAGTGCCAGTCGCCTTCCGGCAAGGCTCTCGCCAGCGCACCGACGGCGAGAGCGCCCTCGCCGCCACCGATGCCGAACAGCGCGCCGGCAAGCGCGCCATTTTCACCGGGCACAACGAGCGTCCTGCCGGCTTCGCCGGAAAAGCCGTTGGCGACCGCCCATGCGATCGTGGACGGCGCGAGGCCTGCGCCCTCAAGGCCGCCGGCAGCGACCAGATAGACCGGCAAGGCGGTGTTCAATGTCTCGACGAGTTCGACAGGCATCCGGTATTCTCCGCTGATGAAATCCCCTTGGCGACCTTCGCCTCGGAACTTCCAAATCCAAAAACAAACGACAGGCTGCGCGGCGTGGCCGCGCCGTCATCGGGCATCCGACTACCGGCGAAACTCGATGATGATCTTTCGCCTCTTCTCGACCACCAGTCGGAAGAATTCCCTGATACGGATATGGGGCGATATCAAGAGGCGTTCGAATGGCCGCTTCAGTTCGCGCCAGATTTTGCCGGCAAGCGATCTGCGCCTTTTGACCTCTCTGTCCCCGGCGCTGGCCTCTCTTTCGGAAGCGATAATACTCTCAATGCCTGGAGTGGTTGGCCAATTCGCCCCTGAATCCTGAATGCAGGGCGCCGGGACCACCTGCTGGATATTGAAGTGCCTGGCGGATCCGATCAGGGGATCATACATCAAGACGTCGATCGGTCGGTCGAACCTGGCGGTCATGTCGAGCAGTTTCGACGCCGCGTCGCGGGAGACCACATAGGCGCCGGAGCCAGAGACCCAGCCATGCAGCCTATGGCATCGCCTGCCATCGCCAACCGGAATGCCATATCTGTCTACCTCGACCAGGGACCCGTATTTGTAACTCGTCTCAAGTTTGACCAGATCGGTTCCCGCGGGGATCCAGCCTGAATCCGCGACAATAGCCGCGAAATCCCCGGAAAGATGGATATCGTCTTCCAGAATGACTGCGTAGGGATCGGTGTCCGCCGCTATCCGCTCGAAACAGATGCGATGGCTGAGGAAGCAGCCAACCTCGCCTTTGGTCAGCGGCACATCGGCGGGGCGTGGCACGTAGACACGGTCAATGTCGTCCTGGCTCAACAATTGTCCGTCCACGGCCGGCACTCTGACAAAGGCCACGCCAGCCGCTTCCAGCAAGGCGCTCATTCTCGCCAGACGGACCTGCGACCGGTCGAGATTGATGAGATAGACTTTCAGCGTGCGTGCCCCCCAGCATCAAGGCCAAAGCCCAGGATCGACCGCGCGTCAATACATCTGTAAGCTGCGGCCTCGGCATGGCCCAACGACTTGCATCATTTGTGATGATGCCGGCTCGCGTGCTACGCCCTCCGATCACTGGCTCGGAGCCGGACGGTTAACTGTCCGTTAGGGTTAACAGAATATTTCTGCGGGAATGAAGATGGCCAAGCAATGGCCACGCGCAGGAATGGAGAGCCCTCGTGCCGATGCCAACCGACCGCAGGATGAACGTCACGGGCAAACGGTTGATCACCACGGCACTGCTGATGGCGCTCGCCGCCGGCGTTGCCGGGTGCGGCACCAGCAAGCTTACGACCGGCTCTATCGGTCGCACCAGCGGCAAGCCGCTGGAATCCATGTCGGCCGGCGAGTTGCATGGCGCGACCAGCAAGCTTGGTGAATCCTATGCCAGGAATCCCAGCGACAAGCGGCTGGCGACAAATTATGCGGCAGCACTGCAGATGAACGGCGATGCCGACCAGTCGCTTGCCGTGATGCGCAAGCTGGCGATCGCCTATCCCAAGGACCGCGATGTGCTTGCCGCCTATGGCAAGGCGCTCGCCGCCAACGGCCAGTTCGAGCCTGCGCTCGACGCTGTGCGCCGCGCGCAGACGCCGGAATATCCGGACTGGCGGTTGATGTCGGCCGAGGCCGCCATCCTCGACCAGATCGGCCAGAAGGATGAAGCGCGCCAGAATTACCGCAGGGCGCTGGACCTCAAGCCGAACGAACCCTCGATCCTTTCCAATCTCGGCATGTCCTACGTGCTGGAGGGCGACCTGCGCACTGCCGAGACCTATATGCGCTCGGCAGCCCAGCAGCCGAATGCCGATAGCCGGGTGCGCCAGAACCTGGCGCTCGTCGTCGGGCTGCAAGGCCGCTTCGACGAGGCCGAGAAGATCGCCGCGGCGGAGCTTTCGCCCGAACAGGCGCAGGCCAACGTCGCCTATCTTCGCCAGATGCTTGCCCAGCAGAACGCCTGGAACCAGTTGAAGGACCAGGACAAGGCAAAGCCGGCGACCAACTGAGCACATCGCCGCCGATCCTGCAGAACCCAGCGATAGATCATAAAAAGCCGCGCGGCCTACACCGCGCGGCTTTGCTGATGCTACGAGCAGCTCGCCTACTTGCTCCCGGAATTTTGCTGATCGCCGAAGATGCCGCGCTGGCTGACCTGGATGCCGGCCGGCCCCAGGATGATGGCGAAGAGCACCGGCAGGAAGAACAGGATCATCGGCACGGTGAGTTTCGGCGGCAGAGCGGCGGCCTTCTTCTCGGCGGCGTTCATGCGCATGTCGCGGCTTTCCGCGGCCAGCACGCGCAGCGCGTGCGCCACCGGCGTGCCGTAGCGTTCGGCCTGGACCAGAGCCTGGGCCACCGACTTGACCGATTCCAGGCCGGTACGAGCCGAGAGGTTTTCATAAGCCTGCTTGCGCTCCTGCAGATAGGAGAGTTCGGCATTGGTCAGCACGAACTCCTCCGCCAACGCCACCGACTGCGAACCGATCTCCTCGGCGACCCTGCGCATTGCAGCCTCCACCGACATGCCCGACTCGACGCAGATCAGCATCAGGTCGAGCGCGTCCGGCCACGCCGTCTGGATCGACTGCTTGCGCTTGGCGGCGCGGTTGTTGACGTAGAGGATCGGCGCATAGAAGCCGGCATAGGCGACGAGAATGCAGACGAACAGTTTCATGAACGCCGGCCGGTCCGGCAGCCCGCCGAGCACGAACAGGTAGATCGCGGCCAGCGCTAGGCCGACAAAAGGCAGGATCAGGCGGAAGAACAGGAAGCGCGTCAGCGGATTCTGGCCGCGAAAGCCCGCCTCCTTGAGCTTCTGCAGTGTGCCTTCGTCGGCCAGCGCACGCCGCAGGTCCAGCCTGTCGACAATGTTGCGCATGCCGACCGACTGCTCCTCGCGCAGGCCCTTGCGGCGGCGATCGGCTTCGTTGGCAAGCCGCGCGCGCTGCTTGGCGCGCAGGTCGTCGCGCTCCAGCGCCACCGATTTCATGCGTGCCTTGAGTTGATCGCCGCCAAGGGCGGGCATGATCGTGAAGACCGTCGCAAACACCGCTATGGCGACCAGCAACGCGATCAGGAAGGCGGGGTCGGTAAGGGATTTTATGACCTGGTCTGTCATCGCCGCCTTCTAGACCTCAAAGTTCATCATCTTGCGCATCACAAGGATGCCGATCGACATCCAGACGCCGGAGCAGCCAAGGATCAGATGGCCGGTGCTGGTGGTGAACAGTGGCATGATGTAGTTCGGACTCGACAAATAGACGAGCAGCGCGACGATGAAAGGCAAGGCGCCGATGATGATGGCGGAAGCCTTCGCCTCCATTGAAAGCGCCTGAACCTTGGCCTTCATCTTCTTGCGGTCGCGAAGCACCCGCGAGAGGTTGCCCAGCGCCTCGGAGAGATTGCCGCCGGCCTGTGACTGGATCTGGATGACGATGCCGAAGAAGCTTGCCTCGCTGCACGGCATGGTTTCGGCCATGCGCAAGGTGGCGTCGGGGATGGACATGCCAATCTGTTGGGAATCGACGATGCGGCGGAACTCGGCCTTGACCGGCTCCGGCGATTCATTGGCGATCAGGCGAATGGCGTCGTTGAGCGGCAGGCCGGATTTGACGGCGCGTACGATGATGTCGAGGGCGTTGGGAAATTCATTGAGGAACGCCTTGACCCGGCGGGTGCGGCGAAACGAGACGAACCAGCGCGGCAGGCCAAGCGCGCCGACCAGCAGCGCACCCGGCAGGACCAGCAGCGGCGCACCGGCGAAATAGGCAAGCGCCGTCACCGCGATGCCGCAGATGACGGAGTAGATATAAAAACGCTCCATCGATACCTGCATGCCGGCCTGGCGAATCTGGGCTTTCAGCGGTGGCTTCTTGACGACGCGTTGGTTGGTCTTCTGCTTTTCGTCGAGCTGTTTCAACGTATCCTGGACGGATTTGCGCCGCTTGGTCGCTTCCGCGACACGGTCGCGCGAAGCCTTGACGACCGAACGATCGGTCTCGGCGGCCTTGATCATCTCGAGCCGCTTGCCGGCCTGCTTCTCGTTGCTCATCTGGGTGAACAGGAAGGCATAGGCGACGGCACCGGCGCTGAAGCCGGCCAGCACGATGAACGCCAGTACGGTGGTGTCAATTCCGAACATCGACCTCGGTCCCCAGCGCATTTCGCCGTTTCAAGGAAACGGCGAAATGCGCTATCTCTTTGTTTTGACGCAATTTCCAAGGGAAGGCGCGCTACGCGCTTTTCCCGGGAAAACCGCTTCACACTTTTCCTGGTATTGCTTCCAACCTCGATATGCGTCAGTCAGCGCGTTTCTCCATCGATTCCAACGCGTTGGCCAGGCGCTGTTCCTCACCATAGTAGCGCGCGCGATCCCAGAAATGCGGGCGGCCAATGCCCGTCGACACATGCTCGCCCAGCAGCCTGCCGTTCGAGTCCTCGCCCTTGATGTTGTAGAGCACGATATCCTGCGTGATGATGACGTCGCCTTCCATGCCGATCACCTCGGTGATGTGGGTGATGCGGCGCGATCCGTCGCGCAGGCGGGCCGCCTGAATGATGACGTCGATCGAGCCGACGACGATCTCGCGCACGGTCTTCTGCGGCAGCGAATAGCCGCCCATGGCGATCATCGATTCGATACGGTTCAGGCATTCGCGCGGGCTGTTGGAGTGGATCGTTCCCATCGAGCCGTCATGACCGGTGTTCATCGCCTGCAGCAAGTCGAAAACCTCCGGTCCGCGCACTTCGCCGACGATGATGCGCTCCGGCCGCATGCGCAGGCAGTTCTTGACCAGGTCGCGCATGGTCACCTCACCCTCGCCTTCGAGGTTGGGCGGGCGGGTTTCGAGGCGCACCACATGCGGCTGCTGCAGCTGCAGTTCGGCCGAATCCTCGCAGGTGATGACTCGCTCCTCGCGGTCGATATAATTGGTCAGGCAGTTGAGCAGCGTCGTCTTGCCGGAGCCGGTGCCGCCCGAGATGACGATGTTGCAGCGGACACGGCTGATGATCTTGAGAATCTCGGCACCCTGCGGCGAGATGGCGCCGAACTTGACCAACTGATCGAGCGTCAGCTTGTCCTTCTTGAACTTGCGGATGGTGAGGGCGGCGCCGTCGATGGAAAGCGGCGGGGCGATGACGTTGACGCGGGAACCGTCGGGAAGGCGGGCGTCGCAGATCGGGCTCGATTCATCGACGCGGCGGCCGACCTGGCTGACGATGCGCTGACAGATGTTGAGCAACTGCTGATTGTCGCGAAAGCGGATACCGGTCTGTTCGACCTTGCCGTTGACTTCGATGTAGACGTTCTTGGAGCCGTTGACCATGATGTCGGCGATGTCGTCGCGGGCGAGCAACGGCTCCAGCGGGCCGTAGCCAAGCACATCGTTGCAGATGTCCTCGAGCAGCTCTTCCTGCTCGGCGATCGACATCGCGAAATTCTTGATGGCGATGATGTCGTTGACGATGTCGCGGATTTCCTCGCGCGCACTCTCGGGATCGAGCTTGGCAAGCTGCGACAGGTCGATGGTATCGATGAGCGCGGCGAAGACCTGGCTCTTGGTGTCGTAATAGGTTTCTGAGCGCTCGCGCTGGACCTTTCTTGGCGGCTCGGGCGCCATCGGCGGCGGCTCGACGGCGCGGCGAGCCGGCGGCATTGCCGCAGCAACAGGCGGCGCTGCGGCGGGCCGGGCAAGAACCGCCGTGTCGGCAGCATTTGCAGCCACCGTCGCCGTGGGCGCCGATGCTGGCTGGCGGAACTCCGGGGTGAACCGGTTGCCGTCGTCAGAGCCTCTTTTACCAAACATGATCGACTACCAATTCCGTCCAGAGCATGATGCCGAAAAGTGTGAAGCGGTTTCGGACGACATCATGCTCTACTCTTTGATTTAGAGGCGGATTCAGATTTCAGGCCGAACACAGCTGAAATTATCCGGCTCCGGGAGCGTCACTTCTTGTTGCGCGAGAACTTGCCGATGAGACCGCCGAGGCCTGTCTTCTTCTTCGCTTTGAGTTCACTGCGTCCGGTCAGCACATGCGCGATTTCGTTGATCATGCCGACGACCGGGCTCTTGGCGTCCATCTCACCCAGCATGCGCCCGTTGTTGGCGGCGTTTCCGAACAGCAGCGGCTCGAAGCCGATGACCGACATCGGCGTGATGCCGAGCGGCTCGGCGAAGTCCGACGACGCGATCTCAGGACGTTTCGGCACGCCGGCCTGATTGATGATCAGCTTCGGCGGCGGATCGTTCGGACGCAGCCGTGTCAACATGTCGACCAGATTCTTGGTGTTGCGCAGATTGGCAAGTTCCGGCGTCGCCGTGATGACGATCTCATCGGCCTTGGTCAGCGTGTTCTTGGTCCAGCCGTTCCAGACATGGGGTACGTCGAGCACCAGCAGCGGCACGCTGCGCTGGGCCGTTTCTATGAGCTGCGTGAAAGCATCGGGATCAAAGTCGTAGACCCGTTCGAGGGTGGAGGGTGCGGCGAGCAGCGACAGATGCTCGGCGCACTGGGCAAGCAGCCTGTCGAGATAGACCTCGTCGACGCGTTCGGGCGAAAACACCGCCTCAGCGATGCCTTGTGCCGGGTCCTGGTCGAAATTGATGTTGGCCGTTCCGAAAGCCAGGTCGAGATCGGCGACGACCACCTCGGACTTGAACAGCGACGACATCGCCCAGGCGACGTTGTGGGCGATGGTCGAGGAGCCGACACCGCCCTTGGCGCCGATGAAGGCGATCGAGCGGCCGATCGGTTCGGCTTCCGGGTCGACGAAGATCGACGAGATGACGCTGACGACGTCGGCCATCGAGACGGGGGCGATGACATATTCGGAAATGCCGGAGCGAATGAGCTCGCGGTAAAGGCCAACGTCGTTGTAGTGGCCGATCACCACGACTTTCGATGACGGATCGCAGTATTCGGAAAGCTGGGCGAGTTGCTCCAGCAACTGTTTCGGTTCGCTGCGCGATTCCAGCAGGATCAGGTTAGGCGTCGGCGCCGACTGGTAGAATTCGATCGCCGTGGCGATGCCGCCCATATGCACTTTCAGATGCGCCTTCGACATGCGGCGATCCTCGCCGGCGCGCTCGACGGGATGGGCGACACCTTCCGTCTCGCAAAATGCCTGGATCGAAATGCGTGGTACCGGCCGCAACGCCTGCATTGCGGCGATGTCTTGTTGCGAGCTGTCGCCGCCGTCCGCAGGAGTCTCGTAGGCAAGATTGCTCATCGTCATGCTCTTTTCCGTGACTTCTCTTTCCAGCCCGAAGAGGGGACTGGCGCTCCTAGTATGTCACTTCCGAATTGCCGAGGAACTCGTCCGAAATGCCTCTGGCGCGATAGACGTCGATCACCGCGCCGCGGTTCTCGGCGTCGATATCGGACGGCTTTCTGGGGCCGAGCAGATCGGCTGGATTGGCAAGCTGTGCGGCGAGGTTGTTCTGGGACGAGCAGCCGTAGTCGGCGTAGTGCTTGTTTTCCGACGTCTCGAGAATGTCTTCAGGCCAGCGTCCGCATTTGTCGGTCTGGGCTTTCACCGAGATATAGGAGACGCGGATCGGGGCCGAAGCTTCCGGCGAGACCGACTGATAAGGAGTCACGACGATGCGGTTTCGCTTGATGCCGCTGGCAACCGCCAGCCTGGCGAAATCGCGCGCCGCGGCATTCGCGGCCACTTCATTGGCCGAGCCGATCGGTGTTGCGATCGTCAGCGCCGGGGCGGCGCTCCTGTCGTAGCCGTCCAGGAAGCCCAATAGCGTGTCGCGTTGCGAGCCGGTCATGCCGCGATCGCCGGCGCCGACCGGAAGGTCGAGCTTCTGGTTCTTCTCGGCGATGACGATCGGATGCGTGGTGCGATAGTCATCGGGAATTGCCCCGACCGTGATGCTGTCGCGCTTGGCGCAACCGGCAAGCGAGGCCGCGATCGCGATCGCCAGGATCGGCATCGCCGATCGGCGGATCCGGGCACGGCCGGACCGCACCGCTGCTGCGACCGCCATTGCCTTCGATGCTGACTGAGACATGTCCGCTTCCCCGCTTACTTGTAGATGAAGCCGACGACGCCGTGATAGCGGCCGTTGGGCTTGTCGGTCTGCATGGTGCCGTAGACGCGATTGACCCGTCCCAGGAACATGCCGGCGCCGTCACTCGGAGGGTTGAAATTGTCGTCTGGCTTGGCGAGATCGTTGCGTGCCACCGGCTTCACCAGATAGGGCGTGATGATGATGACCAGCTCGCTTTCGTTGCGGACGAAATCCCGGCTGCGGAACAGTGTGCCGAGCACGGGAATCTTCGTCAGTCCCGGAAAGCCATTGACTGCCTGCCTGACGTCGTCGCGCACCAGGCCGGCGATCATCATGGAACCGCCCGAGGGCAGTTCGACCGTCGTATCGGCGAGGCGCTTGCGCAGGGACAGGAGGTTCGTGCCGGGGCTCGTTACTCCTGAGGAAAGCGACGCCGATGCTTCCGTCGTCGGCTCGGAAACCGAGGTCCTGACCTTCAGGCTGATACGTCCGGGGGACAGCACCACGGGCTGAAATTCCAAGCCTATGCCGTATTCGATCTTCTCGATCGAATATGTCCTCAGACCCGTCTGGTTGTCGCTGGATACGTTGGCGGAGACCCCGGAGACCATGTTGTATTCGCCGCCCACCTTGAAGGTGGCTTTCTCGCCCGACACGGCGGTCAAGGTCGGTTCAGCCAAGGTCTTCATGACCCCGGCCTGTTCCATAGCGTTGACATAGGCCTTCAGCGCCGAGGTGCCGACATCAAATCCCGAATTCGACAGCTGCTTGCCCAGCCCCGTGAAGTTGTCGCTAAGCGCGCCATAACTGATGCCGTTGCTGCTACCGCTGCCAACCATGTTGACACCGAGTTGCTTCATGACGGATCGGCTGACTTCGGCCACGGTCACCTTCAGCGTCACCTGGTCGTCGCCGATGATCTGCAGCAGGTTGACGATCTTCGACACCCGGCGTGCGGCATCCGGATTGTCGATGTCGACGCCGCCATTGGCGGAGCCGCCGGCGGCTGTCTGCGAGTACTGGCCGGTCGTCGCTTCACCGCCGGACACGAAGATGGTTGCCAGATCGACGGCGCGTTTGGCATCGAGCGGGGTGTCCACCGTGCCGGTCAGGACGACGTTGTCGTTCAGCAGCTCGACCTTGATCTGCGCCGTCGGAAGGAAGCGCTTGAGGTAGTCTTCCAATCCGGCGACGTCGCGTTCGACGGCCAGATCGAGGCTGACGATCTGCTCGCCATTGGGGCCGAAGACAAAGATGTTGGTTTCGCCCACCGACTTGCCGAACAAATAAATGCGCCTTGCGGTGCGGGTCACCGCGTCGGCAACGGCCGGGTTGGCGACCAGGATGTCATAGGCATCGCTCGGCAGGTCGATGACCACCGATTTGTTGAGGCCGAGCTTGACGCGCTGCGTGGCGGTCGAAGCCGTGACGCCGGCAGTCTTGCCGGCGGCCTTCGCCTCGACGAGGCCGTTTGCCTGAACTCCTGGGAAAAGCAGGCCGATTGCTGCAGCCATGGTGACCGGCAGTCTAGCGATTAGCCTCATTTCCTTGCCCCTACTTCGGAAACTTCGCCCGATTTGATCAATCGCACCGTTCCACGCCGCCCATTGCCGGAAACGAGGTAGTCGGCCTCATCCCCCCTTTTTTCCTTGTTGTCGGTGATCGAGCGCAGCGCGAGCGTCAGGCGGTCGGCCATTTGTTGGGCGACCGTGATGATCTCGGCCTGCTGCGGCGTCAACTCAAGCGTCGCGGTCTGACCGACCCTGGTCTTCTTGCCTTCCTCGTCCTCCTGGATGGTCTGATCGATTGCCAGGACGCGGATGTTCTTGAGGATGGTCTCGGTGGTGAATCCGCTGCCGCCGTTCCCGGTATCGGATCTTCGGGTCATGATGACGTCGACAAAATCGTTGGGCAGGATAAAGCCGCCTGCCGAGGTGTCGGCCGAGATCGCCGTTGCGACGGCACGCATGCCGGTGGGAAGGATCGACGACATGAAGCTCTGCCCCTCGCCGATCAGCTTGGAACGCCGCAGTGGCTCACCGGTGTACATCGCGACGCGGGCGACGGAGCCCTTCAGCTTCTCTAGGGCGTCAGGCTCGGCGGCGCGGGTGATGAAATTCGCATTGATGCCCCCGGCCGGCCAGGATTCCCAACTGAGGTTGTTTTCAATCGGGCTGCCCATGCCGACATCGCCGGAAAGCACCAGCACGTCCTGCAAGGCGATGGCAGGCGCCTGCGGGGCATCGACGACCACCCGCTGGGCCGGCGGGACCGCCATGTTCTTGGCGACATAACCTGCACCACCTGCCGCGGCCACCGCCACGCCCAGAATGATCAGTCGGGATGCTGGCATCTGTCCGAACCCTCGCCCTTTAGGCAACCACCTAGCCAAGCCGGACTTTGCAGCGGCAATCGTCAAAACAAGGTTAATGCAATGCTTACGATCGTGATTAATTTAAGGTTTACATAAATTGGACGGACCTATAGCCGACAACAAAAAAGGCGGCCGGGCCGCCTCGTCCAAATCGATGCCGGGGCCGCAAGAAAGTCTCGCCGTATCAGGTCGCCAGCCTTGCCAGTGCCCATACCATCAAGGGTGATTCCGGATAGATCAGCAGCCCGCCAATGCCGAGTGCAATGCCATAGGGAACACCAGCCTTCTCGTCGGCAAAATGGCGCAGGAACGGATTGTGGCCGGTGTAGGTCGCCAGCGGCGACTTCCGATAAACTAGGATGGCTAGTGTCAGCATGCCACCGATGAACGTCGAGACCACAAGATACTCGACAAGGTGAATGCTGAGCCCCATCCAGACGGCTGTGGCGGCAAGCAGCTTGGCATCGCCGCCGCCCATGCCGCCGAGCGCAAAAAGACCGAACGTCACGGCCAGCACCAGAGCGCCGGCAGCGAAATGCCAGCCATAGGTTGCCCAGTCCATGCCCGTCAGCGGCGCGACCAGGGCAAACACCGCCAGGAGCAGCATTGGCACGCGATTGGCGATCGTCATCGACAGCATGTCGGAGATCGCGGCAAAAAGCATGCAGAAGGGAAAGACGACGAAGATCAGGGCTTCAAGCATCGGCGCGGGCCTTGGTCAGACGGTACCTGGTATCAGCCTAGACAAGTTCGATTAACGATTGATGAGGCAGCGGTAAAAAACTGCCTTGGTATGGTCGGCAAATCGCGGATTCAGATCTCGCGCACTCAAAATGAAACAAGGGCCCAACGAGGGGCCCTTGTGAAAAACGACGAGATGTCGCTATTTATTTCGCGTCGTTCACTGCGTCGGCGATGTTGCTGAACTTGTTGTCCAGGGCGTTGCCGAGCGAACCGGCGCCGACCATGATGGCGAGCGCGATGAGAGCGGCGATCAGACCGTATTCGATAGCGGTCGCGCCGGACTCGTCCTTCACAAAACGTGCGATGAGATTAGACATTCGAGAGCTCCTACTCCACGTGTTAACAGCACTTCCGTCAACTTCTGTGGTGGTTGATCGGATGCTGCCAATCTACGGAGAAGCTCTTTCGATCGGCTTAATAAACAGCCTTACCGATTCCTTTCCCGCTTCGAACAGCTTGCGTGGTTAACCGTGACCTAAGTGCTGACTGGCGGCTCGTCTCCCGGTAAAAAGCCGCGAAAGGTACAACTGCAGGCTCGTGTAAGGACGCTTCTTTATATTAGCGACCAATAAAACGGGCCCCGAGGCAGCTCACACCGGGCGCCGGCTTAACCGTTGGTTCACCAATCTCGTTCATGTTCCGTTGAACAGTTTTCCGCCGTGGAGCGCCTCGATGACCGGATTGAAATCGTCATTCATGTTTGCCGCGCTCCTCGCCGCCACGGCCTTCGCCCTGCCGGCCAAGGCCGGAGCCGGCATTGAAGTCACCATGAACCAGGCCAGGATCGTCAAACTGACACGTCCGGCCGACACCATCGTCGTCGGCAATCCGGCGATTGCCGACGCCTCCGTGCAGGATGCATCGACCATCGTGCTGACGGGCAAGGGGTTTGGTGTCACCAATCTGGTTGTCCTCGACCAGGAGGGTAGTCCGATCATCGACGAGCAGGTGACCGTGGTGCGCCAGACAGCATCGTCGGTGCGCATCTACAGGCGAGCCTCGGTACAGACCATGTCCTGCACGCCCTATTGTGAAAGCTCGTACAAGAGCGATTCGGAGAAGACCTCGGAAGCCGAAATGAGCGGCGGCCAATAACCGCTCAGGCGGCCTCGTGCTTTCGAAAACACCGCCTCAGTTAGCGGCCGGTTAATGCCGGCTCGCTGAATTTAGCGGTCATCCAAACCGGACTTCAATGGGTTCTCGCTACTGTTGCTGACGGTACCGCATCAGGATCGGCAGGGACGGGACATGGGCGACGATTTGGTCGAGAGTTTGGGCGCGGGTTCAGGCGCCGAAATCGGCAAGGTGAGGTCAGGACGAGTGATGTTCGCTCGTCGTTTTCTCGGCAACCGGCGCGGCAGCACGGCGATCGAATTCGCCATGCTTGCGCTGCCGTTCGCGGCCCTCGTCTTCGCCATCCTCGAGAGCTGCATATCATTTGCCGGACAGGAAGTGATGGCCAACGCCGCCGACGATATTGCGCGTCAATTGCGCACCGGCCAGCTCAGGCAGGCTGACGTTGCCGGGGACCTCTTGAAGGGCAGAATCTGTGCCAAACTGCAGGTCATCGTCTCCCAAGATTGTCCCCAGATGCTACAGGTGGACCTTCGCGAATTCACGACCTTCGAGGCTGCGGCCGACGCAGGCTTCAGGATTGCCGGCGATAAAGTTGTTCTGACGATGGGTCCGGACGCGCCACCTTTGGATGTGCAGTTCGATGTGAAGATTGGTCCATCGGAATCAAGAAACATGCTGCGGGTTTTCTACCCATGGCCGGTCATGACCGATTTCCTGGCCAAGTATATGTCCAATATGGCAGACGGCAAGAAAACGCTGCATTACGCGTCGGCCGTCTGGCAGAACGAACCGTTCGACGACTGAAAAACGTTCCGGTGTGATGGCTTAAAAAAGGAAGCAGGTATGTATCGTGCGGGGGCACATCCAGGGTTTTCGGCCATCTGGGCAAGAGTGATGCGGTTTTGCTCGGATCGCCGCGGCGTTGCGGCCATCGAGTTTGCTTTTGTCGTGCCGGTCCTGCTGATCATGTATTTCGTGACCATGGAGGCCTCGCAGGCCATCGAGACCAGCAAGAAGGTCAGTCGCGTCAGCTCCATGGTTGCGGATCTGATCACGCAGCAGCAGACAATCGTGGCCGCCGACATCGATGCGATCATGAAGATCGGCACGTCGACCCTGCTACCCTATCGTCGCTCCGCCCCGACGATCATCGTCACGGCGATAAAGATATCAGACACTGCCTCGCTAGACGTAAACGTAGTGTGGTCGCGCAAGGTCGGTGACTATCCCGTCGACATTACGGCGGGCGATCCAACCACGGTCCCCCCCGCGCTCAGGATCAGGAACACTTTCCTTATCCGCGTCCAAACCATTCTCGGATACAAACCGGTCATCGCATGGGATGCCGACAATTCGAAGTCGACAGGATTGACCGCCGCCTTCAGCACCATAACGATGAACGAGACCTACTATCTCAGGCCACGCCGGAGCACGGAGATCCCCTGCAGCGGTTGCTGAAGCGGCGCTGATCCGCATCCGACGCCGGATTTATTGCGCGTCGCTGTCGCTGCCGGCTGACACCAGGCGCACGATGGAAGCAGCCATCGCATAGTCGCCCGCGGCGGCTGATATGAAGCCGCCGGAATGTTTCGATTCCACGAGATCGTAGATATCGGGCGACTGCGATCGGAGATTGGTGAGAAAGACGGTCAGCCGGCGCTTGGCCTCGGGGTCGAGATCGCTGCGAACGGCGTGAGGGCCGTATGGCAGCAGGCCGGATGTCCAGACGATCTGGAGTGCGGCTTTTGGGATTCCCGCCGCCTCCAGCCGCGCCGCAGTGCCGTCCGGGTCGGCCGGCTGATCGCCGGCAATCGGCGTCCGGTTTTCCGCCGCCGCCCGCTCCCAGCCGAACACGGCATCGGCCTGGCCGTTCACCAGCATCGCTTCGGCGGCAGTGGCCGAGCCGGCATGGGCCAGGAACGGTGCGTCTTCGGCGATCTTGATGCCGTCGGCCGCCAACCCGGCAAGCGGCAACAGGGAACCACCGACATTGTCGGCGGGCGCCATGGCGATGCGGTGGTTTTGCAGGACCGCGACATCGGGAAGCTTGCCGTCGCGCGTCAGGAGCACGGAACGGATACCGGTGGCGCCGTCGGCATCGATCGGCGCCACGAGAGGCTCGACACAGCCGCAGCGCTCCGACGCGGTGGCATAGGCGGTCGCCGAATAGACCGCATACTGGATGCGGCCATCGGCCTGTGCCTCGATCAGTGCGGCATAATTATGCGCGACGACGAATTCGACCTTCATGCCCAGCGCCTTGCCATAGGCATCCGTCAGCAATGCCAGACCCGGAACCGTATTGCCGGCGCCCGGCTCGGCGACGATGCCGATGCGGAACGTGCCGATCTGGTCGCGCCAGTCGGCGTGCGCGGCATGCGGCAAGGCCAGCAACGTTACGGCCGCCGCCAACACCTTCCAACCCGGCCTGATGGCGAGATCCGCTGGTATCATCGATCCATGCCCCCATGGCCCCATGCCGGCCGAAACGCGTCGCATCTTGCAAGGATGCGTGCGGCGCGCCCGCCCGACCCCACGACTATCGCGCCAAGCCGTTGCCGTTTGGTTTCCGATTTGCCAATGCCGCGACAGGACCTTATGTCTGGTCACCCAGACTGGCAATGACGGCACCGATGGCGCGCGCTTTCCTCTTCGTTCTCGATTCCTTCGGCATTGGCGGCGCCGCCGATGCCGAGCGCTATGGCGATGCCGGCTCGAACACATTCGGACATATTGCCCAGGCCTGCGCTGAAGGCCGCGCCGACCGCGAAGGCCTGCGCAAGGGACCGCTTCAAGTGCCCACCATGGTTGCGCTGGGTCTCGGCCGTGCTGCGAAAACCGCTACCGGCTTCAGCTTCGACAGCAAAACCGACGCTGTTTCAGCCTCCGCCTTCCACGGCGCCGCGCAGGAGATTTCCAGCGGCAAGGATACCCCGTCGGGTCATTGGGAAATCGCCGGCCTGCCGGTGCGCTTCGACTGGGGCTATTTCCCGGATACCGTGCCCGCCTTCCCGGCTGAATTGACCGAGGCGATGATCCGCGAGGGCAAGGTGCCGGGCATTTTGGGCAATTGCCATGCGCCGGGCACCGAGATCATCGAGCGCTTCGGCGAGGAACATATCCGCACCGGCAAGCCGATCTGCTACACCTCGGTCGATTCCGTCCTGCAGATCGCGGCGCACGAAGTTCATTTCGGCCTTGAGCGACTCTATGAGTTCTGCAAGACGGTACGCCGGCTGGTCGATCCGCTGAAAATCGGACGGGTGATCGCACGGCCTTTCCTGGGCGAAACCGTCGCTACCTTCGAGCGCACCTACAATCGCCATGACTACGCCGTGCCGCCGCCCGAGCCGACGCTGCTCGACCGGCTGACGGGGCGCGGCAGCCGGGTCATCGCAATCGGCAAGATCGGCGACATCTTCGCCCATCGCGGCATCTCGGAAGTGCGCAAGGCGCCCGGCAACATGGCGATGTTCGACGAGGCGCTGGGCGCCATGGACGATGCCGGCGACGGCGATCTGGTGTTCGCCAATTTCGTCGACTTCGACACCGAGTTCGGCCATCGCCGCGACGTTGCCGGCTATGCCGCGGCGCTCGAGGCGTTCGACCGGCGACTGCCTGAGGCGCTTGCGAAACTGAAGCCGGGCGATCTGCTCATCCTCACCGCCGATCACGGCAACGACCCGACATGGCGCGGTACCGACCACACGCGCGAACGCATTCCGGTGATCGGCATGGCACCGGGCCTCACCGGCGGCGATATTGGGCTCCGAACCACCTTCGCCGATATCGGCGAGACCGTGGCCGAGCATCTCAAGCTGGCGCGCGGCCGCCATGGCGCTTCCTTCCATGCGACGATAGGCGGCCATGCCTGAGCTGCCCGAGGTCGAAACGGTCCGGCGCGGCCTGCAGCCGGTTCTGGAAGGCGCGCGGATCGTGCGCGTCGAGGCGCGCCGGCCCGACCTCAGATTTCCGTTTCCGGCGAAATTTGCGCAGCGGCTGACCGGCAAGACCGTCACCGCGCTTGGCCGCCGCGCCAAATATCTCACCATACACCTGGACGGTGGCCCGGTGCTGATCTGCCATCTCGGCATGTCGGGCTCCTTCCGCATCGAGGCCGCTGGTGACAGCGAGACGCCAGGCACGTTCCATCAAGAGCGCTCCAAGGATGCCAAGCACGACCATGTCGTGTTCCATGTCGTATCGCCTGTCGGCGTCCAGTCTCGCGTGGTCTTCAACGATCCGCGCCGCTTCGGCTTCATGCTGTTTGCGGAAGGCTTGGTCGACGCGCATCCGATGCTGGCGGGTCTGGGCGTCGAGCCGACCGGCAATGCGCTGGACGGCGCCCTGCTCGCCTCAATGCTGAAGGGCCGCAGATCGCCTTTGAAGGCGGCGCTGCTCGACCAGAAGCTGATTGCCGGGCTCGGCAACATCTATGTGTCGGAGGCGCTGTGGCGCGCCCACCTGTCGCCGTTGCGCGAAGCCGGCACCATCTCCGGGACCGGCAAGAAGGCCAAAGAGCAGAGCGAGCGCCTGGCCGAAGCGATCCGTTCGGTGATCGCCGATGCGATCGCCGCCGGCGGGTCGTCGCTGCGCGACTATGTGCACACAGACGGGTCGCTGGGTTATTTCCAGCATTCCTTCGCGGTCTATGATCGCGAAAGCGAGCCCTGCCCGACGCCCGGCTGCCGTGGCCATATCGAGCGCGTGGTGCAGAGCGGGCGCTCGACCTTCTATTGCCGGACCTGTCAGCGGTAAGCTGGAGCGTGTCGCCGTTTCACAGAAACAGCGACCCGTTCCAGCTGTTTGTTTGACGCAATTCCGGACGGAAAACCGCTCACACTTTTCCTGGAATTGCTCTAGACCGATCCCTTCAATGTCGGAACGAGGAGGCCAGCCCATGAGCTATGAAACCATCATCGTGGAGACGCGCGGCAAGGTCGGCCTGATCACCCTGAACCGGCCCAAGGCGCTCAACGCGCTGAACGCGCAGGTGCTGGCGGATATACTGGCGGCGGCAAAGGGGTTCGACGCCGACCCCGGCATCGGCGCCATGGTCATCACCGGCTCCGAGAAGGCCTTTGCGGCGGGCGCCGACATCAAGGAGATGCAGACTATCGCCTACGCCGACGCCTATGTGCAGGACATCTTCGTCGGCTGGGAGGATTTTACACGCACGCGCAAGCCGATGATCGCCGCGGTTGCCGGCTATGCGCTGGGCGGTGGCTGCGAGCTGGCGATGATGTGCGATTTCATCATCGCCGCCGACACGGCCAAATTCGGCCAGCCCGAAATCACGCTCGGCGTCATTCCCGGCATGGGCGGATCGCAACGGCTGACCCGCTTTGTCGGCAAGTCGAAGGCCATGGACATGTGCCTGACCGGCCGGATGATGGATGCCGCCGAGGCCGAGCGTAGCGGCCTGGCGTCGCGCGTCGTGCCGGCCGCTGACCTGATAGAGGAAGCGCTGAAGGCCGCGGCCAAAATATCGGAGTTTTCGTTGCCCTCGGTGATGATGGCCAAAGAGGCGGTCAACCGTGCCTATGAGACGACGCTGGCCGAAGGCCTGCGCTTCGAGCGAAGGCTGTTCCACTCGCTTTTTGCGCTCGACGACCAGAAGGAAGGCATGGCGGCCTTTGCCGAGAAGCGGAAGCCGAATTTCACCAACCGCTAGCACTCCCGTCGCGATGGCCAAAAAGATGCCAAAAGCAGCGTTGACGCGCCGGGAAAGCTGAACTATAAGCCGCACCAACCGAGGCGGCCGTTGGCTGCCCGTTTGTTTTTTGCGCCCTGCGGCATCCCGCATGCGCCCACCAGATCAGAAGAGAGGCACCATGGCCAATACCTCCTCGGCCAAAAAGGCAACGCGCAAGATCGCCCGCCGCGCAGCGATCAACAAGAACCGCCGCTCGCGCGTGCGCACCTATGTCCGCCAGGTCGAAGAGGCACTGGCTGCTGGCGACAAGGCTGCCGCACTGGAAGCCTTCAAGACCGCAGAGCCGGAATTGATGCGCGCCGCCACCAAGGGCGTCATCCACAAGAATACGGCATCGCGTAAGGTTTCGCGCCTGGCTCATCGCCTCAAGGTGCTGTCGGCCTGATCGACATCTCCTGAACTGTCGTTCTTTAAAACCCGGCCGATTGCGCCGGGTTTTTTCGTTTGCCGGCAAGCACTTAAAAAGAACGCCCGCAAAGCGCGCTCGGCCCGCATTCCAGGGTTCGGAATGCTTTGCCGGCACAGACACTCCCACTGATATTCCAATCCGCTGAAAGAGCCCACGCCAATAAATTCGGCTGTCACAAATTATTGATATTTTTCAATAGCTTGCTGGCAGTCATCCACAGCTTGTTCACACAGCCTGTGGGCTACAGGCAGCAAGTGGGTGTCAAGCGAATTATTTCAGAAAATTTCAAACCACACAGACGTTTTCATATTCGCGGCAAAAGGGTTTGAATCCCAATGGCTTTGTCAAAATATGCTGTCCCAGGATGGGACCCGAACCGTTGTTCACTAACCAGATTCCTTAAAAATCCGTTAGACGTGGCCTTGCCCTATCCACAGCGATTTCGGTAATGTCGATCTATCGAAAGGGACGGGCCATTAGCCCTTAACCCAGCCTGAATCGGCCAGCACATAGTGGCGGAATTCATGACGTGGAGCAATTCCGCGAACGGGTATGGTTTGTCTTTTCGATGCGGTAGGGGACTGGCGTAATTTGTACATGGCAGGTCGATGGCGCACCGGCGTTTTCGCCGGGTGGCGTTGCTTTGCCAGAACATGTCAGACGGACTGGCTTTAAGCGCCGGGACCGATCCCTTGCTGACGAGGCAACGTCATCCGCCGGCGGCGGTGGTGGTGTTGTAGCGAAGATACGGTCGCCGGAAACATGGGTGCAGGAGGCGCACTCCCGGCGGAAAAAAGGTACAAGAACAAGGGACGCACAATCATGCAGAGCGGCATCGAGCGGGAGCTTTCGGGCGACCTGCCATTTCCTGGAACATTGGTCGGAGCAGACGACGTGGCGGCTTCCAGCGACGCGGAACAGAAGTTCGACCGGGTCAAGGCCCAGTTGAAGGCGCGTCTGGGAACCGAGGTCTATTCGAGCTGGTTCGGACGGATGAAGGTGGCGGAGGCTTCCCGGGGCATTGTGCGCATCTCGGTGCCCACGGCCTTCCTGCGCTCGTGGATCAATGGCCACTATCTCGACCTTAT
The DNA here is from genome assembly GCA_900472295.1 of Hyphomicrobiales bacterium. Lineage (GTDB taxonomy): Bacteria > Pseudomonadota > Alphaproteobacteria > Rhizobiales > Rhizobiaceae > Mesorhizobium. The sequence continues at coordinate 167,150 of UCIA01000029.1, forward strand.
TGCCGATTTGTGGAAGCACGAGGATCCTGAGGTCCTTAAGATCGAGATCGTGGTGCGCACCGCAACCCGCCCGGCCCGCAATGGCGTCGAGCCTGAAGCAGTGCCTGCGCGCAAGATGACCAAGCAGACGCAGACCGCGCTGGCGGCAGGCACGGTCGGCCCCGGCAGGGTGGAGCGGGCACCCGCCCCTCGCCCCGGCACGCCGATCGAGGCTGAGTTCCGGCACAATGTGCTGGGTTCGCCGCTGGACCCGCGCTACACGTTCGGCTCCTTCATTGAAGGCCCGTCGAACCGGGTGGCCTTCGCTGCTGCCAAGGCCGTGGCGGAATCGCAGTCGAGCGCGGTGCGCTTCAACCCGCTGTTCCTCCATGCCACCGTCGGTCTCGGCAAGACCCACCTTTTGCAGGCGATCGCGGCCGAGTCGCTCAAGCAGAACCCGAAGTCGCGTGTCGTCTATCTGACGGCCGAGTATTTCATGTGGCGCTTCGCCACCGCGATCCGCGACAACAATGCGCTGACGCTGAAGGAACAGCTGCGCGACATCGACCTGTTGATCATCGACGACATGCAGTTCCTGCAAGGCAAGTCGATCCAGCACGAATTCTGCCATCTGATCAACATGCTGCTCGACAGCGCCAAGCAGGTGGTGGTTGCCGCCGACCGGCCGCCATCGGAACTGGAATCGCTGGAGCCGCGCGTGCGTTCGCGCCTCAATGGCGGTGTCGCGCTCGAAATGTCGGCGCCAGACTTCGCCATGCGCATCGGCATGCTCAAGTTGCGCCTTGCCACGGCCAAGGTCGACGATGCGTCGCTCAATATTTCGGAGGAGATCCTCAACCATGTCGCCCGCACGGTGACCGGCAGCGGGCGTGAACTGGAAGGCGCGTTCAACCAGCTCTTGTTCCGCCAGTCGTTCGAGCCGGCGATCACCATCGACCGCATCGACGAGATCCTGGGGCACATCTATCGCTCGGGCGAACCGAAACGAGTGCGCATAGAAGACATCCAGCGCATCGTGGCGCGCCACTACAATGTGTCGAAGACCGAGCTTCTGTCCAACCGGCGCACGCGCACCATCGTCAAGCCAAGACAGGTCGCCATGTACCTGTCGAAGGTGATGACGCCGCGCTCGCTGCCGGAGATCGGCAGGCGTTTCGGCGGCCGCGATCACACCACGGTGCTGCACGCCGTGCGCAAGATCGAGGACCTTTCGGGCGTCGACAACACGCTGGCGCAGGAGCTGGAGCTGTTGAGAAGGCTGATCAACGACCAGGCTTGATCGGCACCAGAAACGCAGGTTGGCAGTCATCGTCGCCTTTATCCCCAGAAAGCCCGCGTAACCGGTCTGAACCGGTGGCGCGGGCTTGCGTTTACTGGCTTTTTCCTGTCAGTTTGCATAGATTCTGAGCCTGTTCAGACCTTTCGCGGGGCGCCGCCCACTGGTGACCCGTTCATTCATTCAAGCGAGCCTGTTTCGTCATGCGTGTTATCCTGGAACGGTCAAATCTCCTGAAGTCGCTCAACCACGTTCACCGCGTGGTCGAACGGCGCAACACCATACCGATCCTGTCTAACGTGCTGCTCAGCGCCGAGGGCGCCAGCCTTGAAATGAAGGCAACCGATCTCGACCTCGAAGTGACCGAAGCGACGCCGGCCAAGGTCGAGCGCGGCGGGGCGACGACGGTTCCCGCGCACCTGCTCTACGACATCGTGCGCAAGCTGGCCGACGGCGCCGAGGTGATGCTGAAGACCGACGAGGACGGCAATGCCATGACGGTGACGTCGGGCCGCTCGAGCTTTCGCCTGCAGTGCCTGCCGCAGTCCGATTTCCCGGAGCTTTCCGCAGGGTCGTTCTCGCATATCTTCCGGCTCGATTCCGTTGCCTTGAGAGGCCTGATCGAAAAGACCCAGTTCGCCATCTCGACCGAGGAGACGCGCTATTATCTGAACGGTATCTACCTGCACACGCATGAAGCCGGCGGCAAGCTGAAGCTGCGTTCCGTGGCGACCGACGGCCACCGCCTGGCGCGCGCCGAGATCGACGCGCCGGCCGGGTCGGAAGGCATGCCGGGCATCATCATTCCGCGCAAGACGGTCAGCGAATTGCAGAAGCTGGTCGACGATCCCGATGTCGCCGTGACCACCGAATTGTCCGACACCAAGATCCGCTTCACCATCGGCAGCGTGGTCTTGACCTCGAAGCTGATCGACGGCACTTTCCCCGACTATCAGCGCGTCATCCCGACCGGCAACGACAAGAAGCTGATCATCGACCGCCAGAGTTTTGCCGCAGCCGTCGACCGGGTCTCGACCATCTCCTCCGAGCGCGGCCGCGCAGTGAAGCTTTCGATCACCGAAGGCCAGGTGACGCTTGCCGTCAACAATCCGGATTCGGGCAGCGCCACCGAGGAACTGGCGGCGGACTATTCGTCCGATCCGATCGAGATCGGCTTCAACGCCAAATATCTGCTCGACGTCGCCGCCCAACTGACCGGCACGGAAGCGAAATTCATGCTGGCCGATGCCGGCTCGCCGACGCTGATCCACGACATGGCCGACGAGACCGCGCTCTACGTGCTGATGCCGATGCGGGTGTAGCCGCACTGCGGCGCACTGCAGCATAGCGATAGCGGCGACTTCTACAGGCGGATAGCGGTTGCCGGAACAAAGTCACATAAGTAAGCTCAAACTTACCAATTTTCGCAATTATGCGACGCTGTCGATCGACTTTTCCCCGGGCGCCGTGGTGTTTTCCGGCGACAATGGCGCCGGCAAGACCAATCTCCTGGAAGCCATCTCGCTGCTGACGCCGGGCCGAGGCCTGCGCCGCGCCCCTTACGCCGACGTGGCGCGCGAAGATGGCGATGGCGGCTTTGCACTGCACGCAAGGCTCGACGGACCGGAGGGACAGGTCGAGATCGGCACCGGCATCACCGGAGGCGAAGCCGCCGGCGAGGGCGGCCGCAAAGTTCGCATCAACGGCGCGCCGGCACGGTCGGCCGACGCCATGCTGGAATGGCTGCGTGTCGTCTGGCTGACGCCGGCCATGGACGGGCTGTTCCCCGGGCCTGCCGCAGACCGCCGGCGCTTTCTCGACCGGCTGGTGCTGGCGATCGATCCCGGCCACGGCCAGCGCGCGCTCGATTATGAAAAGGCGATGCGCGGCCGTAACCGTTTGCTTACTGAGGGGTCACGTGACGGCGCATGGTTCGAAGCCATCGAGATGCAGATGGCAGAGACCGGCGTGGCGATCGCAGCGGCGCGCGCCGAACTGATACGTCTGCTCGCCGCCATGATCGACAGGCTGCCCAGCAGCGGGCCATTTCCGCAGGCCGACATCAGTCTCTTCGGCGACCTTGAAAGCGATGTCGCGACAGCACCCGCCGTGGATGTCGAGGAACGCTATCGCGCGACGCTGGCTCAGGGCCGCGAGCGCGACCGCGCTGCCGGACGCACGCTCGATGGCCCGCACCGTTCGGATCTTCTCGTGCGCCACCGCCCCAAGGCGATGCCGGCCGAACTCTGCTCGACCGGGGAGCAGAAGGCGTTGCTGGTCGGCATCGTTTTGTCACATGCGAGGCTGACCGGCGAGATGTCGGGGATGACGCCGATCCTGCTGCTCGACGAAATCGCCGCGCATCTCGACGCTGGCCGGCGCGCCGCGCTGTTCTCGATCCTGGAAGAGCTGAACTGCCAGGCCTTCATGACCGGAACCGACGCGGCGCTGTTTTCCAGCCTCAGGGGACGCGCGCAGTTCCTCACGGTCGACCACGGCATGGTTGGGCCAACCGAAGGCTCCTGACAAGATTTTCCCGCCGCTATATGGTCCGGCAATGACCCCTGCCGCCCTCACCGACGAAGAGCTTGAGCGTTATGCGCGCCATATCGTGCTGCCGGAGATCGGCGGCGCCGGCCAGCAAAGGTTGAAGCGTGCGCGGGTGCTGGTGATCGGCGCCGGCGGGCTCGGCGCGCCGGTGCTGGAATATCTCGCTGCCGCCGGCGTTGGCACGCTCGGCATCGTCGACGACGACATCGTCTCGCTGTCCAATCTGCAACGGCAGGTGATCCACGCCACCGATGCGATCGGCACCGCGAAGACCGAGAGCGCCAAGGCTGCGATCGCCCTTATCAATCCCAATGTCAGTGTGGAACTGTACGAATTCAGGCTGACGGCCGACAATGCTGCTGCTCTCATTGCGCGCTACGACATCGTCGTCGACGGCTCCGACAATTTCGAGACGCGCTACGTGGTGGCCGACGCCAGTGCTGCGGAAAAGCGGCCGCTGGTGCATGCCGCCGTCGGCCGCTTCGACGGCTCGGTGACGGTGCTGAAACCGTTTGAGATCGGCGCCGACGGCAAGCCAAACCCCGGCTATCGCGACCTCTTTCCCGAGGCGCCGCCGGAAGGACTGGTGCCGTCCTGCGCGGTGGCTGGGGTTGTCGGCGCGCTGACCGGCGTCATTGGCACCTTGCAGGCGATGGAAGCGATCAAGCTGATCACCGGCATCGGCGAACCACTGGTCGGCCGGCTGCTGCTCTACGATGCGCTGTCGGCGCGCTTCGATACGATCCGCTACAAGAGAAACTGAGCCTATGGATCAGTCCACGAGCGTTTTTATCACGCAGCTAGCCCCCGGTTTCGAGCGCTGGAGCGAGCTGCTCGACCTGATCATGCGATCCTTTGCGTCGATGGACGGCGTCATCGATCCGCCCTCCTCGGCGCATCTGCTGAGCGTCGAAAGCCTAAGGGACAAGGCTGGCCGCGAAACGGTATTCCTGGCGCTGCAGGACGGCCGCATGGCCGGCTGTATCTTTGCCATGGAGCGGACCGCCGACGTCTATATCGGCAAGCTCGCGGTCGAGCCTGAGCTGCAGGGGCAAGGTATCGGCAGGCGGCTGATGCGGGCCGTTGAAGCCTTCGCACGCAGCCGCGACAAGCCCGCCATCGAACTGCAGACGCGGGTCGAACTCACGGCAAATCATGCAACCTTTGCCCGCCTCGGCTTTCGCGAAATCGGACGCACGGCACATGAGGGCTATGACCGGCCGACCTCGATCACCATGCGCAAGGAGTTGGCGTGAGCCTCGTCCTCAGCGCCCAGGAGCAAGCGGTTGCCTCTGGCCATGATGGGACAGCGATGGCGATGCGGATCGTTGCCGAAAGTGCTGCGCTGCTCGGCGCGCCGCAGCTGATCCCGATCGCGTCGGCGCATATAGACGGCGCGCTCTATCACGGTGATTCCGGCACACTGTTTGCCGAGAGGCTGGTCGAAGGCGGCGCGCGCGTTGCAGTACGCTCGACGCTCAATGTCGGCGCGCTCGATCTGATGGGCTGCTCGCGCGTGCGCCTCGAAGAGCCGGCGCGCGGCATGGCGCGGCGGATGATGGAGGCCTACCGCAAACTGGGCTGCGAGCAGAGCTGGACCTGCGCGCCCTACCAGGCCGGCCACAGACCGGCATTTGGCAGCGACGTCGCCTGGGGTGAGTCCAACGCCGTGGTGTTCTGCAATTCGGTGCTGGGCGCGCGCACCAACCGCTATGGCGATTTCCTCGACATCGCCTGCGCCATATCGGGCCGCGCGCCGGACTACGGGCTGCACCGCACTGACAACCGGCGGGCGCGGCTGGTGTTCGACGTCTCCGGCCTCTCCGCATCCTTCCTCGGCTCGGAGATCGCCTGGCCGGTGCTGGGCAGCCTCTATGGCCGCGAAGTCGGCAATGCCGTCGGCGTCGTCACCGGAATATCCAGCCATCCCGGCGAGGATGCGCTGAAAGCCTTCGGCGCGGCGGCGGCATCGTCGGGCGCCGTCGGCCTGTTCCACATTGCCGGCGTGACGCCCGAGGCGCCCGATGCCGAGACCATCCTGGCAGACAACAGGCCGGAAACGGTGATCCGAGTCACGCCGGACATGGCTGCGAAAGCCCGCGCAGGCCTGTCCACGGCAGCCACGCTGAACACCATCGATGCGGTCGCGATCGGCAGTCCGCATCTGTCGTCGGCCGAATTCGATGCGCTGGAACGGCTGATCGGCGGACGGCGGCTCCGCGTGCCAATCTACGCCTGCACCGGCCGGCATGTGCTCATCACGCTCGAACAGAGTGGCCGCCGCAAGGCGCTCGAGGCAAGCGGTGTGGTCATCGTCGCCGACACCTGCGTGGTGGTGACTCCTATCCTGCCGGAACTCGGCAACGGCGTGCTGATGACCAATTCGGGAAAGTTCGCGCAATATGCGCCGGGCAACACCGGCTACGCCGTGCTTTACGGCTCGCTGGCCGATTGCGTTGAAAGCGCCGTCATCGGCAAGCCACGCTTTACGGATATCGCCGCATGAGTGCCGTTGCGGAAATCCTGGTGCCGGGCAGCGGCGGCGAAGGTGCAGCATTGGTGCTGACCGCGCCGATCAGCTTCTGGGGCGGGATCGATCCGAAAAGCGGCCGCATCGCCGATGTCCGTCACCCGCAGCACGGCGAGACCATTGCCGGGCGCGTGCTGTTCCTGCCGGGAACGATCGGCTCGTCTTCGGCGTCGGCCGTGCTGATGGAGCTCGTCCACAACGGCCATGCGCCGGCGGCACTCGTGCTGCACGAGCCGGATGCGATCCTGCTGCTGGGGCTGATCGTGGCCAGGGAAATGGGCTGGCAGACGCCGCTGGCGCTCAGACTGGAGCGCGATGCGTTCGAGGCCTATCGCAGCAAACGCGTGAGTGTCGCGGCGAACGGCGCCCTCACAACTCGCGCCTGAAAGCGGCTTTTTTTGTTTGGCGCAATTCCGGACGGAAAACCGCTTCACACTTTTCCTGGAATTGCTCTCGCTTCAGGTCCGCAGCGGCAGCACGCGGTCCGGCGGACGGTGGCCGTCGAAGAAGGCGCGGATGTTGATGATCACCTTCTCGCCCATGTCGATGCGGCCTTCGAGCGTCGCCGAGCCCATATGCGGCAGCAGCACCACCTTGTTCTTGGCGGCGAGCTTCAGAAGCTTCGAGTTCAGCGCCGGTTCGTGCTCGTAGACGTCGAGGCCGGCGCCGGCGATCTTGCCGTCCTGGATCAGCTTGACCAGCGCTTCCTCATCGATGATGTCGCCGCGCGCCGTGTTGACGATGTAGGCAGTGGGCTGCAGCAGGGCCAGCCTGCGCGCCGACAGCAAGTGAAACGTGGCAGGGGTCGACGGGCAATTGACCGAGATGATATCCATGCGGGCAAGCATCTGGTCGAGGCTTTCCCAATAGGTCGCCTCCAGCCCCTCCTCGACCGCCGGTAGCACGCGATGGCGGTTGTGATAGTGGATCGACAGGCCGAAAGCCTTGGCGCGTCTCGCAACCGCGGTGCCGATGCGGCCCATGCCAACAATGCCGAGCCGCTTGCCCCAGATGCGCCGGCCAAGCATCCATGTCGGCGACCAGCCCGCCCATTTCTTGTCGCTGGTGAGCACATTGGCGCCTTCGGCCAGCCGCCGCGGCGCCGCCAGCATCAACGCCATGGTCATGTCGGCGGTGTCCTCGGTCAAAACATTGGGCGTGTTGGTGACCGTGATGCCTTTCTTGGCCGCCGCCGCCACGTCGATCTTGTCGACGCCATTGCCGAAATTGGCGATCAGCTTGAGATTGTCACCAGCCTGGGCAATCAGCGCCGCGTCGATCTGGTCGGTGATGGTCGGCACCAAAACGTCGGCTTCCTTGACCGCCGCGACCAGCTCCGGCTGAGTCATCGGCCTGTCCTCGACATTCAGCCTGGCGTCGAACAGTTCGCGCATGCGGGTCTCGACCGGATCGGGGAGCTTGCGCGTGATGACGACGAGAGGCCGTTTTTTGCCTGCCATTGTTTCCTCGAACCCGATCTCGTTGAGACCTCTTTAACCAAGACAGGCGAAACTGAATACCGGTCGCGGTGCCTGCCACTCCTGTAACAAGCGGTGCCGCCGAAGACAAAGAAAAAGGCGCGCCTACGCCAAAGGGCAGGCGCCGAAAGGAATGAAAGTGTCTGGTCTTGCGTCGCTTCGCCTGGTCCTCAGCGCAGCGCTTCTCGGCGCTCTCCTGCATTCCCCGCTAGCTGCGGCACAAGGTGCTGCCGCACCTGTGCAGACGGTGACGCTTGGGCCCAGCGGCCTGCCGCTGCCGCGCTTCGTCAGCCTGAAATCAGCCCGCGTCAACTCGCGCGTCGGCCCTGGCGCCAATTACTCAGTCGACTGGATGTACACCAAGGCCGGGCTGCCGATGGAAATCATCCAGGAGTTCGACACTTGGCGGCGCGTGCGCGATGCCGATGGCTCGGAAGGCTGGATCAACCAGTCGCTGCTGTCGGGCCGCCGCACCGCAATCGTCGCGCCCTGGCAGCGCGACAAAGGTGGCCGAATCAATCTGCTCGACGATGCGGACAAGGACGCCAGCGTCGTCGCCATCATCGAGCCAGGCGTGACCGGCACCATCAAATCCTGCAACGGCCAGTGGTGCGAGATGACTTTCGACGGCCACACCGGCTGGATCGCCCAGTCGCAAGTGTGGGGCGCCTATCCCGGCGAGCACGTCAAGAACTGAAACTAAGCCTATCTTCGGGATAAATCGCCTAACGACCGATGCGGCCGAGATGCGTGTCCTGGAAGCCGCTCGACAGCTTGAGCCCATAGCCGAGCGTGCGGTCGACGGCGATGTGGATGATCCAGATCAGGCCAATCGCCATCGCCATCGAATTGGCGAGCACATAGCCGGCGAGCGCCAGCAGCAACGGGATAACCAGGATGTGCAAAGCGTTGTAGGCGACAGCGCCGACGCGCGGCCCGGCGAGATAACCCAGCATCGACAGGTCAGGCGTCAGGATGAGCAGCGCAAACAGCCACCAGGAAACACCCGACAGCGCGTAAAGGACGATAGCCGCAACAGTGACAGCGGCCCATTCGAGCCGGATCGCCAGATCAACCGGTTTCATTGAATTGCTATTCTATTCTTTGTTCACGCAATTCCGGACGGAAAACCGTTTCACACTTTTCCTGGAATTGCTCAGGCGCCGCGCTTGGGGCGTAGCCGCACCACGATGTCGACATTGGCGATTTCCATGCCCGCGGGTGGCTCCGGCAGGTTGGAGACGGTCACCGGACCGCTTTCGATGTCGAAGATCCTGTTTTCGCCTTCGATGTAGAAATGATGGTGATCGGAGGTGTTGGTGTCGAAATAGGTCTTCGACCCTTCAACCGCCAGGATACGCAGCAGGCCGGCCTGGGTGAACTGGTGAAGGGCGTTGTAGACGGTGGCAAGCGAAACCGGCACGCCGGCGGCGATCGCCTCCTCATGCAGTTCCTCGGCCGAAAGGTGGCGGTCGCCCTTGGCAAAAAGCAGATCGGCCAGCGCAATGCGCTGGCGTGTCGGCCGCAGACCGGCTTCGCGAACCCGCTTGTCCACAGTGACATTTTCCTTCCGGCCGCCCAGATCCATCTATCCGTCCAAGCCCACAGTTCTGCCTCAAGACACGCCCAGAGTGGCGAAAAAACGTCATCGGCCGAAACTGGATACCTCCCGACATATATTCTGTTGGCCGAATACGATCAATAGAGCGACGTGCGTCCAGTTAGACGCACGAGAGCGTTTCAGCGTTTTATGGAAACGGCGAACCGCTCTCGTTCTTTGTTTTTACGCAATTCCGGACGGAAAACGATCACACTTTTCCTGGAATTGCTCTAAGTGCCCTCTATCGCTTTTTGGCGTCGCATCGTGCTTTCCGGAAATCGAAACCGATTTCCGGGCCGATGCGAGAGCGCGCATTGACCCGGGCGGACGGGCGGGTTAAGCGCAAACGCCGGTTTCCGGCCCGAAAGGGATTGTGTTAGGAAACCAACGACAAGGGCGCCCCACCGCCCGGGACATTATGGGGACGAGACATATGGCGGGTAAATCCAGCTACGGTTATGAGGAACTGCTTGCCTGCGCCCGCGGCGAGCTGTTCGGACCCGGCAACGCCCAGTTGCCCTATCCGCCGATGCTGATGTTCGACCGCATCACCGAGATCAGCGAGACCGGCGGCGCCCACGACAAGGGCTTCATCCGCGCCGAATTCGACATCAAGCCGGACCTGTGGTTCTTCGCCTGCCATTTCATCGGCAATCCGATCATGCCGGGCTGCCTGGGCCTCGACGCCATGTGGCAATTGACGGGTTTCTACCTCGGCTGGCTCGGCGAACCGGGCAAGGGGATGGCGCTGTCGACCGGCGAAGTGAAGTTCAAGGGCATGGTGACGCCTTCGGTCAAGAAGGTGGAATACGGCATCGATTTCAAGCGCGTCATGCGCGGGCGCCTGGTGCTCGGCATAGCCGATGGCTGGCTTAAGGCCGACGGCGAACCCATATACGCGGCGACGGACCTCAAGGTGGGGCTGTCCAAGCAATCGGCCGCCTGACCGGCGCCACTGCAGCCGCTCGTTCTCCCAAATGGGCAACGACGCTGCAGCAATTTGATTTTGCGTATGATCGCCGGCGAAAACCGACTACGGTTTCGGGATCATCCGCTGGAAGGAGTTGCGAATGAGAAGGGTCGTCGTCACAGGCCTCGGCATCGTATCGTCGATCGGCAACAATGCCAACGAGGTACAATCCTCGCTCTACGATGCCAAATCCGGCATCAGCTTCTCCGATTCCTTCGCCGAACATGGCTTCCGCTGCCAGGTCTGGGGCGCCCCGACGCTCGACCCGACCGCCATAATCGACCGCCGCGCCATGCGCTTCCTGAGCCAGGGTGCGGCCTGGAACCACGTCGCCATGGATCAGGCGATCGCCGACGCCGGGCTTGGCGAAAGCGACATCACCAATGAGCGTACCGGCATCGTCATGGGTTCGGGCGGTCCCTCGACCCGTACCATCGTCGAGGCAGCCGAGATAACCCTCAAGAACAACAGCCCGAAGCGCATCGGTCCGTTCGCGGTGCCGAAAGCGATGTCGTCGACCGCTTCGGCAACGCTCGCCACCTGGTTCAAGATCCACGGCGTCAACTATTCGATCTCGTCGGCCTGCTCGACCTCCGCGCACTGCATCGGCAATGCCTACGAGCTGATCCAGTGGGGCAAGCAGGATGTGATGTTTGCCGGCGGCCATGAAGACCTCGACTGGACGATGTCGGACCTGTTCGATGCCATGGGCGCCATGTCGTCCAAGTTCAACGACAAGGCACCGACAGCGTCCCGCGCCTACGACGCCAATCGCGACGGTTTCGTCATCGCCGGCGGTGCCGGCGTCCTCATCCTTGAGGAACTGGAACACGCCAAGGCGCGCGGCGCCAAGATCTATGCCGAGATCGTCGGCTATGGCGCGACGTCGGACGGCTACGACATGGTGGCGCCGTCGGGCGAAGGCGCGGTGCGCTGCATGCGCCAGGCGCTGGCGACGGTGTCTACGCCGGTCGACTACATCAACACGCACGGCACCTCGACGCCGGTCGGCGACTCCAGGGAGATGGGCGCCATCCGCGAGGTGTTCGGCGACAAGATGCCGTTCATCACCTCGACCAAGTCGCTGACCGGCCATTCGCTGGGTGCGGCCGGCGTGCAGGAATCGATCTACTCGATCCTGATGATGCAGGGCGGTTTCATCGGCGAGAGCGCCCATATCGAAAACCTCGACCCGGAATTCGAGGGCATGCCGATCGTGCGCAAGCGCATCGACGACGCCAGGATCGACACGGTTTTGTCCAATTCGTTCGGTTTCGGTGGCACCAACGCAACGCTCGTCTTCCAGCGCTATTCCGCATAAGGCCGGCGTTTTATTCTAAGGGGATTGCCGGCCATGGACGGACTGATGAAGGGCAAGCGCGGGCTTGTCATGGGCGTTGCCAACGATCATTCGATCGCCTGGGGCATCGCCAAAAAGCTGTCCGAACACGGGGCGGAGCTCGCCTTCACCTATCAGGGCGCTGCTTTCGGACGTCGGGTCAAACCGCTTGCCGAGAAGCTCGGCGCGCCGCTGGTCGTTCCCTGTGACGTCGAGGACAGCGCGTCGATAGCTGCCACCTTCGAGACACTCGGCAAGGCATGGGGCGGGCTCGACTTCGTCGTCCATGCCATCGGCTTTTCCGACAAGAACGAACTCAAAGGGCTCTACGCCGACACCAGCCGCGACAACTTCGTCCGCACCATGGTCATCTCCTGCTATTCCTTCACCGAGATCGCCCGCCATGCCGCCGGGCTGATGAGCGACGGCGGCTCGATGATCACGCTGACCTATGCCGGCTCCGTCCGCGTCATGCCGAACTACAACGTCATGGGCGTCGCCAAGGCCGGGCTGGAAGCGAGCGTGCGCTATCTCGCGAACGATTACGGCCCGCGCGGCATCAGGGTGAATGGCATATCGGCAGGACCGGTGCGCACGCTGGCCGGCGCCGGCATCTCGGACGCCCGCCACATGTATTCCTACCAGCAGCGCAATTCGCCGCTGCGCCGGACCGTGACCATCGACGAGGTCGGCGGCTCGGCGCTCTACCTTTTGTCCGACCTCTCGTCAGGCGTCACCGGCGAGATCCACTATGTCGATTCCGGCTATCACATCGTCTCCATGCCGACACTGGATGAGTTGAAGCAGACGGACGGTGGAAGAGAATAAATCTTCCAGTAAAATTAGATGCATTGGCGGAAACTCATTTTAAGGAGATATCCGCTAGAAGTCCCTCGAGCTAGAGCACTGCGCGTTCTTGCTGGGCGCAAAAGATGCTTTAGCATTTATGAATTTTGCGCGTGATCTTTCCCGGAAGCCGAGTTGATTTTCGGGTCACGCGACAGGGACTGAACAATGCCTGCTGTCAGCAACCCGAAGCGAACACCTGTGTTCCGGCTGCTCACCATCGCCAGCTCGGGCCTTTGCAGTTTCATCCTCGGACTATGGGGCCTGCGGTTCGGTTTCGGCGAAAGCTTTGCCGGCATGCAGGCGGGAACCATGGTCGGCATCGCGGCAGCTTTGTGCGCGCTTGCCGCCGCGGGTGCTGCCATGTCCTTCTTCGCCGGCGTCGATGAATCGGTGGACTACGTCTACAACGAAACCCATTTCGACAAGCTGACCGGGCTGCTGGCGCGGCCGGCCATGGTCGGCAAGATCGCCGACGCGGCGTCGGCGACGATCAAGACCGGCGAGCCGGTGTTCCTCGTCGACATCGACATCGACCGCTTCAAGCAGATCAATGACGCCATCGGTTACAGCCATGGCGACGAACTGATCCGTGCCTTCACCAAGCGCCTGAAGGCCTGCATGCCCGAGGGCACCGTGATGGGGCGCATCGGCGCCGGCGAATTCGCCATCCTTGTCTCGGAGCACGACATCCAGGGCTCGATGGAAGCCACCGTCGAAACCCTGATCGAGGAGATGCTGAAGCCCTATCAGCTCAATTCCCATCTGCAATCGGTCGGCCTGTCGGTGGGCATCGTGGCGATGCCGAAGGATGGCGTCGATCCGGTTCTGATCCTGCGCCGCTCCAACCTGGCGCTGCAGAATGCCCGCGCCGGCGGCGTCGGCAACTGGTCGGTCTTCCATTCCGACATGGGCCAGGTCGCCGACTACCGCCACTGGATCGAATCCGAACTGCACATCGCCTTCGACCGCGGCGATTTTGATCTGCATTATCAGCCGCAGCTTGAGCTGACGAGCGGCCGCATCGTCGGCTACGAGGCGCTGATCCGCTGGAAGCATCCCGAACGCGGCATGATCCCGCCAATGGAATTCATTCCGATCGCCGAAGAGACCGGCATGATCCACCCGATCGGCAATTGGGTGCTGCACAAGGCGTGCAGCGACGCCCGCTATTTGCCCGAGGACTGCTTCGTTGCCGTCAACATCTCGCCGGTCCAGTTCATGACCAAGGACTTCGTCGGCATCGTGCGCGACGCCATGGCCACCACCGGCATCAAGCCGTCACGGCTGGAGCTCGAACTGACCGAGACGGCGATGATGCAGGACCGCGACCGCGCCGCCATCATCCTGCAGCAGCTTGCCGACATGGGCATTTCGGTGGCCGTCGACGATTTCGGCACCGGCTACTCCAATCTCAGCTATCTGATCGACTTCGCCTTCGGCAAGCTGAAGATCGACCGCTCCTTCGTCAGCCGCATCGACACCGATTCCAATTCGGGCGCCGTCGTCTCGACCATTGTCGGCCTGTCACGGGCTCTCGGCGTCGGCATCATCGCCGAAGGCGTCGAGACCGAGAACCAGGCGACGATGCTGCGCGCGGCCGGCTGCGAGATGGTGCAAGGCTATCTGTTCGGCAGGCCGGCGCCGCTCAGGATCAAGCCCGGCGATATCAGGGCGACCATTCCCGTCCACGAGCCGGCGCGCATCGTCAGCATGCACTGAGGCCGTCTCAGCGACGCGCGGAGAAGACCTTGAACATGCCATCGCGGGCGATCTCGGCATGGCTGGAGAAGACGGCCTTTAGAACCGGCTCGTAAGGCAGCTGGCGGTTCGCCACCATGAACAGGCGTCCGCCCGGCTTCAGCGCCTTGCCTGCCGCCTGGATCATGCCGGCGCCGATTTCCGGCTCGGCCGCCCGGCTGCGATGGAAGGGCGGGTTCATGAGGATGGCATCATAGCGCCGCTCGACCGCCTCGCTCAGCAGATCGACCCAGAAGAAGCCCGGCTCGAAGCCTGTCTGGCCGCGATTGCCCTTGGCCGCCTCCAGCGCATCGAAATCCGCCTCATAGAGGTCGAGCCCCGTTATACCAGGTGAGCGTGCCGCGACCTCGGCGGCGACATAACCCCAGCCGGCGCAGAAATCGGCGATATTGCCGCGCAGATCCTTGGGCAAATTGTCGACCAGAAGTTTTGAACCTGCGTCGATGCGGTCGAAGGAAAACATGCCGGGCGCGGTGCGGAAGCGGCCTTCGATGACCAAGGCAGAATTGGCGGCGCGCAGCTTCTCCAGAGCCGTCAAATCGGCCGGACGACGAAGCCAGAAAGCGATGCCGTGATATTTCGGCAGATGCCCTTCGAGCGGAACAAGCTCGTCTATGCGTTTGCGCAGGCTGGCGACGCCCTCGTCCTTACCGCCGGCGACCATTATCAACCCGCCTGGCGCTACGCGCTGAAGCGCCTCGGCGATCCGCAGTTCGTTCTGCCCACGATGGCGGCCGGCAAGCACAAGGGCTGCATCGAATTCATCGCCTTCCGGTCGCGGCGTCACCTTGTGGCCGGCACGCTCCAGCACGCGAAAATGCGGCCGGAAGCCCTGCACGAGATGGAGCGCCGCCTCGAAGCCTTCGGGCAGGCGGAAGCCGGGCTCCGCACCCAGGAACAGCACACACTCGCCCTTTCGCGGCAGAGGCAGCGCCTCGACCTCGAAGGGATGGAACAGTGTCTTCAGCGGCTCAGCAGCCATTCTTCGATCTCATGTCCTAAAAACCGGTCTTAAACGAAAACGGGCGCGACATGTGCCGCGCCCGCTTCAACTTGATGTCAGACCGCTCAGGCGGCGTTTTCTTCGCCTTCGGCCTTCTTGTCGCGGGCGATTTCCTTGCCGGTGGCCTGATCGACGACCTTCATCGACAGGCGGACCTTACCACGCTCGTCGAAGCCCATCAGCTTGACCCAGACCTTGTCGCCTTCCTTGACGACGTCCGAGGTCTTCGCGACCCGGTCGTTGGCAAGCTGCGAGATGTGGACGAGGCCGTCACGCGGACCGAAGAAGTTGACGAAAGCGCCGAAGTCGGCGGTCTTGACGACCGTGCCTTCGTAGATTTCGCCGACTTCCGGCTCGGCGACGATGGTGTGGATCCACTTCTTGGCCGCCTCGATCTCCTTGGCGTTCGACGAAGCGATCTTGACCGTGCCGTCGTCCTCGATGTTGATCTTGGCGCCGGTCTTCTCGACGATTTCGCGGATGACCTTGCCGCCCGAACCGATGACGTCGCGGATCTTGTCGGTCGGGATGTGCATGACCTCGATGCGCGGTGCGAACTCACCGAGTTCGGGGCGAGCGCCGGTCAGGGCATGCGCCATCTCGCCGAGGATATGCTGGCGGCCGTCCTTGGCCTGGTCCAGCGCGATCTTCATGATCTCCTCGGTGATGCCTTCGATCTTGATGTCCATCTGCAGCGAGGTGATGCCATTGGAGGTGCCGGCGACCTTGAAATCCATGTCGCCGAGGTGATCTTCGTCACCCAGGATGTCGGAGAGAACGGCGAAGCGCTCGCCTTCCTTGATCAGGCCCATGGCAATGCCGGCAACCGGCTTTGCCAGCGGAACACCGGCATCCATCAGCGCCAGCGAGGTGCCGCAGACGGTGGCCATCGACGACGAACCGTTGGACTCGGTGATCTCCGAGACGACGCGCAGCGTATAGGGGAACTGGTCAGCGCTCGGCAGCATCGGACGGATGGCGCGCCAGGCGAGCTTGCCATGGCCGATTTCGCGGCGGCCCGGCGAACCCATACGGCCGGTCTCACCGACGGAATAGGGAGGGAAGTTGTAGTGAAGGAGGAACTTCTCCTTGTACATGCCGGTCAGCGAATCGACATACTGCTCGTCTTCGCCCGTGCCCAGCGTGGCAACGACCAGCGCCTGGGTCTCGCCGCGGGTAAACAGCGCCGAACCGTGGGTGCGCGGCAGGACGCCGACTTCGGAGACGATCTTGCGGACCGTGCTCAGGTCGCGACCATCGATGCGCGAGCCGGTGTCGAGGATGTTCCAGCGCACGACCTTGGCCTGGAGTTCCTTGAACACGGAACCGATCTGCTCGGACGTGTACTTGGCGTCTTCGCCTTCAGCCGGAGCAAACGCAGCCTTGACCTTCGCCTTGACGGCGTCGACGGCGGCGTAGCGCTTCTGCTTGTCGACGTTCTTGTAGGCGTTGCTGAGTTCGTCGCCGACGATCTTCAGCATCTCGGCTTCGAGCGCGGAATAGTCCGGCGCGGTGAAATCGCGCGGCTCCTTGGCGGCAACTTCAGCCAGCTTGATGATGGCGTCGATGACCGGCTGGAAGCCCCTGTGGCCAAACATGACGGCGCCGAGCATCAGCTCTTCGCCGAGTTCCTTGGCTTCGGACTCAACCATCAGGACGGCGTCGGCAGTGCCGGCGACAATGAGGTCGAGCCTGGATTCCTGCATTTCGTCAACATGCGGGTTGAGCACGTATTCGCCGTTGATGTAGCCGACGCGGGCGCCGCCGATCGGACCCATGAAGGGCACGCCGGAGAGCGTCAGAGCGGCCGAGGTGGCGACGATCGACAGGATGTCCGGATCGTTTTCGAGATCATGCTGGACGACCGTGACGACAATCTGGGTGTCGTTCTTGTAGCCGTCGGCGAAGAGCGGGCGGATCGGGCGGTCGATCAGGCGGGAAACCAGCGTTTCCTTTTCGCTCGGACGGCCTTCACGCTTGAAGTAGCCGCCCGGGATCTTGCCGGCGGCGTAGGTCTTTTCCTGGTAGTTGACGGTCAGCGGGAAGAAATCGAGGCCCGGCTTGGGCTCTTTCATCGAAACGACGGTGGCGAGAACCTTGGTCTCGCCATAGGTCGCGAGCACTGCGCCGTCAGCCTGACGCGCGATCTTGCCGGTTTCCAGGATGAGCGGACGGCCGCCCCATTCGATTTCCACTTTGTGGTGATTGAACATGTCTTGTCCTTAATAAGCGGAAAGGGCCACGCCGTTTCACGGTGCGCGGATGCCCTTTCCCTGGCTTCCTTTCTCGGGCAGCCACGGGCAAGACAACGGGAAGCTCGGGTATTTCGGCGCTGGTCAGCGCACGAGCGTCCTGCAATCCTGCCCCATGACCGTCCATGGGCGATTTCGAGTGGCCCTCTGCACGCTCGAAACCGGGTCTGGCCAATCGAAGCGACTGGCAGAATGCGCGACCGGCGGGCTCTCCTTCGAAAGCCCGCCGGTCAATTCGTCAACGGCGCAGACCGAGCTTCTCGATCAACGTCTGGTAGCGCGCGTCATCCTTACGCTTGAGATAATCAAGCAGGCTGCGGCGCTGGGAGACGAGAGCGAGCAGACCACGGCGGGAATGGTTATCCTTCTTGTGGTCCTTGAAGTGGTCGGTCAGGTTCTTGATGCGCTCGGAAAGGATGGCCACCTGGACTTCCGGAGACCCGGTATCGCCCTTGGCGGTTGCGAATTCACCCATCAATTCCTGTTTGCGCTCGGCAGTAATCGACATCGTGTTTTTCCTTATCTGTTTGAGGAAACGGGTCGCCCTCAGCCGGGATGTCGTCCAGCAGGGGCCGGTGCAAGCAAAGCGACATGGCGCGATGCTGCGGCGCATATAGGGCAATTCCCCGGAAAACACCAGCCCCATTCATAAAGCCGGCTTGTCGCAGCTTTTTGCCGCGAAATTCAAGATTCCGGGCCTAAAACCGCTTTATAGCCACTTCTTCCATTTGAAGAAGGCGACGAGCCCGATCGCGACAAGCGCCATGAAGGCAAGAGCTGACGGGTAACCGTAGTAGGCCCGCAACTCCGGCATGTTCCATGGCGAGGTCTCAGGATCGAAGTTCATGCCCCAAACACCGACGAGGAAGGTGAGCGGCATGAAGACGCCCGAGACGATCGTCAGGTAGCCGATGACCTCGTTGGTGCGCGCCTGGCTCAGCGACAGATGCATCTCGATCAAACCGGTCAGCATGTCGCGCTGGTTCTCGACCAGTTCGATCAGCCGCAGCGCATGGTCGAGCGTGTCGTTGAAGAAGATTTTCGTCTCGGGCTTCACATAGGGGACGTCGTTGCGGATCAGCGTCGCCAGCGCATCGCGCATCGGCCACAGCACGCCCTTGAGCACATTGGCGTCGCGCCTGAGTTCATGCAACTGCCGCATCTGGTGCTTGTGCGGCGTTTGCAGCATCGCGTCCTCGATGCCATCGACCTCCTCGCTCGCCGTCTCGATCGGCGGGAAGTAACTGTCAACGATGGAATCGATCAGCGCATAGGCGAGATAATCGGCCCCGCGCAGCCGCAAGCGGTTGGGCAGCGATGCGGCAATGCGCTTGCGTACGGGATCGAACGGATCGCCTTCGCGCTCCTGAAAGGTGACGACGAAATTCCTGCCGAAAAACACCGCGATCTGTTCGTAGCGATGCACCTTGACGTCGTCGATCATGCGCATGACGACGAAGGCGTGATCTTCGAAGAAGTCGACCTTCGGCCGCTGGCCGGTGTTGACGACATCTTCCAGCGCCAGCGGATGCAAATTGAAAATCCGGCCGATCTCCTCGATCAGTGGGATGTTGGCGAGGCCCGTGCAATCCAGCCAGACGACCGGCCAATTGTCGCAATGGGTGTTGAGATCGTCGATGCTGGCATCGTTGATGGTCTTGAATTTTTCCGGCGAGATCAGCGTCAGCCGGAGTTCGGAGCGTCGCGCCGCCGGATCGGCGATCAGCGTGCCTGGCGAGGCGCCGACCGGCGGCCGCCGCGTCTTCACCGGCGCCCGCTTCTTCACCGCCTCAGCCTTTGCCATGTGCCCCTCGGATGTAGCGCCCTATTGAGAATAGACGACCGGAATCAGCCGGCAAAGACCCGCTTCGGCTTGAACATGCCTTGCTCGATGGCGCCGATGGCGACCAGCTTGCCCCTGGCGGTCGCACAGGCTTCCTCGGCTTCCACCGGCGCGTCGCGGCCGCGGATGATGACCGGATTGCCGAGGCGGATCTTGGTCGCCGCTTCGTCGCTGATGGCGATCTGCGGCAGGCAGTCGAGCGCCGCTGCCGTGTCGACGAGAAGCGCATCGATGGCGCCGAAATCGATCGGCAAATCTGCGGCATCGGCGTTTTCATCGCCGTCGGTTTCGGCCTGTTCGCCGAAACGGGCTGCCTCCAGTTCGGCGACGGTGACGAAGTCCTCTGATGTGAACGGCTCGACCTCGACCCGGCGCAATTCAGCGATGTGGCCGAAACAGCCGAGGTCACGGCCCATGTCGCGGGCCAGCGAGCGCACATAGGTGCCTTTGCCGCATTCGACCTCGAAAATGGTATGGTCGGCAGCGTGCTCGACGATGTCCAGACGGCCGATCTCGATTTCACGCGCGGGGATGTCGACGGTCTCGCCCCCACGGGCGAGGTCGTAGGCGCGCTCGCCTGATATTTTGATGGCCGAGAATTGCGGCGGCGTCTGCATGATGACGCCGGTGTATTTGGGCAGCAGCGCCCTGACTTCGACGTCCGCCGGACGCTTGTCGGAACTGTTGGTCACCGGGCCTTCGAGGTCGTCTGTCGAGCGCTCCTGCCCCCAAGCGACAGTGAAGCGATAGATCTTGGCGCCGTCCTGCACATAAGGCACGGTCTTGGTGGCCTCGCCGAGCGCGATCGGCAGCATGCCGGAGGCCAGCGGGTCGAGCGTGCCGGCATGACCGGCCTTTTCGGCCTGGAACAGCCACTTGATCTTGGAGACGGCTTCGGTCGACCCCATGCCGACCGGCTTGTCCAGCACCACCCAGCCGGAGATCGGCCGGCCCTTCTTCTTGCCGCGGCGCCCCACTATTTCTCGTCCTTGTCGTTGTCTTCGCCATCGGCACCCAGGTCTCGCGCGACTTCGGGCGATTTCAAGAGATCGTTGATCCTGGCGAAATTGTCGAAGGAAGTGTCGAGCTTGAAGCGGAACTCAGGCATGAATTTCATCTGCCGCAGTGCGCCGGAAACGCGGCCACGGACGAACTTCGCATGCTTGTTGAGCGCATCGATCACAGCACCGGTGTCCTTGGCGCCAAGCGGCGAGACAAAAGCGGTGGCGACCCTCAAGTCGGGCGACATGCGCACCTCCGACACCGACACCACGGTATTCTCGATCAGCGGATCGATGATCTCGCCGCGCTGCAAGGTTTCGGAGAGTGCGTGACGCACCTGTTCGGCGACGCGCAACATGCGCTGGGATGGGCTGGAGACGGTTGGACGGGGCATTTTTCTCAATCCTGAAAGCGTGAAGCGCGGGATGGGACCGCGCCACACGTCTCATACTTGTTCTATTCATGTCGTTTATCCCAAAACCGCTACGCACTTTTGGGCGACAGGCATTAAAACTTGGGCGGCGGTCTTTCGACCACCGCCCGGTCATATCGACAGTATACGAACTTAGAGCGTCCGGGTCACCATCTCGACGCGGAAGCACTCGATGACGTCGCCGACGCGCATGTCTTCGTAGTTCTGGAAGGCCATGCCGCACTCCTGGCCGCCCGGGACTTCCGAAACTTCGTCCTTGAAGCGCTTCAGCGTCTTCAGCGTACCTTCGTGGATGACGACGTTGTCGCGGATCAGGCGCACGCCCGCACCGCGCTCGACCTTGCCTTCGGTGACACGGCAGCCGGCGATCTTGCCGACCTTGGTGATGTCGAAGATCTCGAGGATCTCGGCATTGCCGATGAAGGTCTCGCGGCGTTCCGGCGAAAGCAGGCCGGAAAGTGCTGCCTTCACGTCGTCGACGAGGTTGTAGATGATCGAGTAGTAGCGGATCTCGATGCCGGCAGCGGCGGCAGCCGCACGTGCCTGCACGTTGGCGCGGACGTTGAAGCCGATGATCGCGGCACCCGAGGTCTCCGCCAGCGACACGTCGCTTTCGGTGATGGCGCCGGCGCCGGCATGAACGATGCGCGCACGCACTTCGTCGGTGCCGAGCTTGTCGAGGGCGGCATTGATCGCCTCGATCGAACCCTGCACGTCGCCCTTGATGACCAGCGGGAATTCCTTCAACCCGCTCGTCTGCAACTGCGACATCATCTGTTCGAGCGAGCCGCGCTGGCCGGCATGGCGGGCCACTGCCTTCTCGCGCGCCAGACGCTGGCGGTACTCGGTGATCTCGCGAGCGCGGGCCTCGTTGTTGACCACGGCGAAGCGGTCGCCGGCCTGCGGCGTGCCTTGCAGGCCGAGGACCTCGACCGGCATTGCCGGCGGGGCTTCCTTGATCTGCTCGCCACGGTCGTTGACCAGCGCGCGCACCCGGCCCCATTCATTGCCGGCGACGAGAATGTCGCCCGGCATCAACGTGCCGGTCTGCACCAGCACGGTGGCGACGGGACCACGGCCCTTGTCGAGCTGGGCCTCGATGACGACGCCCTCGGCGGTACGGTCCGGATTGGCCTTCAGGTCGAGGATTTCGGCCTGCAGCAGGATCGCTTCCAGGAGCTTGTCGAGGTTGGTGCCCTTGGTCGCCGACACTTCGACGTCCAGCACTTCGCCGCCCATCGATTCGACGAACACCTCATGGCGCAGCAGTTCCGAACGCACCTTCTGCGGATCGGCATCGTGCTTGTCGATCTTGTTGATCGCCACGATGATCGGAACGCCGGCCGCCTTGGCATGGCTGATCGATTCGATCGTCTGCGGCATGACGCTGTCGTCGGCCGCCACCACCAGGATGGCGATGTCGGTGGCCTGGGCGCCACGGGCGCGCATCGCCGTGAAGGCGGCGTGGCCGGGCGTGTCGATGAAGGTGATCTTCTGACCGTTCTTCTCGACCTGGTAGGCGCCGATATGCTGGGTGATGCCGCCCGCCTCGCCGGAAACGACATTGGCATTGCGGATGGCGTCGAGCAGCGAGGTCTTGCCGTGGTCGACATGGCCCATGATGGTCACGACTGGCGGACGCGACACCAGGTCCTCGGTATTGTCGGCGATGTTGAACAGGCCTTCCTCGATGTCGGACTCGGCGACGCGGCGGACCGTGTGACCGAATTCGGTGGCAACCAACTCGGCCGTGTCGGCGTCGATGATGTCGCCCGGCTTCAGGATCTGACCCTGCTTCATGAAGTACTTGACCACATCGACGGCGCGCTCGGACATGCGCTGCGCCAGTTCCTGGATGGTGATGGTTTCGGGCAGGATCACTTCGCGCATAACCTTCTCGCGCGGCTCATTGTGCATCGCGCGCTTGAATTTTTCCTGGCGGCGACGCATCGACGACAGCGAGCGGGCGCGTGCGTCCTCGTCGGAAAGCGCCGTGTTGAGGGTCAGCTTGCCGCGACGACGGTCTTCCTCGGCCTTGGTCGGCTTGGCCGGACGCGCCACTTCGGGCGTGACCGGACGGCGAACCGGGGCACCTGCGCCGCTTGGGCGCTTCGGCTTGACCTCTTCCTCTTCGTCCGATGCCACCAACTCGGCAGCCAGCGGCGCACGGCGGCGGGCCTCTTCCTCGGCACGGCGGCGGGACTCGGCCTCGGTCTGCAGACGGGCTTCTTCCTCGGCCTGACGGCGCGCGGAGTCCTCGCGCTCGCGCTTGCGGCGTTCCTCATCATCGTTGCGGCGCTTGGCCTCTTCGATGGCGCGCTGGCGGTCCTCGACGTCGCGGACCTTGGAACCTTCGAGCGCCTTGCGGCGGGCTTCCATTTCATTGCGCGACAGTTCGTTCAGCACCATGCCGCCGCGTTCGGCCGGCGGCGATGGAGGCGGCGCCTTGGGCGCTTCCTGCACCACGGGGGCTGCTACAACCGCAGGCTTCGGCGTGAACACAGACGCAGGCGTTGCCACCGGCTCCGGCTTGTCGCCGGGCATGGAGAACTTGCGCTTCTTGATCTCAACCTGGACCTGCTTGGTGCGGCCATGCGAGAAATTCTGGCGCACGACGCCCTGCTCGGTACCGGGGCGCTTCAGCGTCAAGGTCTTCTTCGGTGTAACACTCAACGTCTTGTCGTCGCCCGATTTCGTATCGCTCATTCCATATCCTCTGCAGCATCATCTTCGTCAGCAACGGCCGCAAGCATTGCCAGATCGTCGGGGGTTCCGCCCCGATATCGGTCGAGCGCAACCATGCGCTTCTCAACCGCCTTGCCCGCGTCTCCCGCGAGAACGGCAGCATGTATCACATTTGTACCCCCCAATGCCAAGCTCAACTCGGCCTCGGAGAAAAGTTTGTAGGCAAGCACTGCGGGCCCGCCGAGGTGGACGGTTGCCCGCCGCGCCTGGCTGATCTTGCGCACGCCGTCGTCGGACGCTTCGGTCGCGTGGAGCACGAAAAGCGCCAGTCCACTGCGCACCGCGCTCTCTACCTTGGTGGCGCCGAGAGAGATCGCGCCAGCCTTGCGGGCAAGGCCGAGCATGCCAAGAGCGGATCGTGCAAGCAGTCCATCCACCATGCCGCCAAGATCGGGCGGCACGATCACTTGCGCCTTGAAGGCGCGGGCAAACAGGTTTTTCGCCGCCGCCTTGTCGATATGTAGGCGGTCGGCGCTCACCCAACAACCACGGCCGGGCAGGTTTCTCTTGATGTCGGGAACGACGGCCGAATCCGGGCCGACGACGAAACGGATCAGCTCATCCGGCTCGGCTTGCTTGCGCGTGACGATGCAAGTGCGATCGTTCATCTCGTCCTGGGGCGGGTTGCGTGCGATGCGGTTTCACCTCACGCACCAACAGCTTCGTCAGCCGGGACCTGTTCGGCTGCAAGCTCGTCTTCGGTGATCCAGCCGGCCTTGAGGCGGGCTGCCAGAACCATCTGCTCGGCATCCGCGCGCGACACGCCGTGATTGGCGAGCACACCCGGGAATACCTTCGTCTCGCCGTCCTTGCGTTCCTTCCAGCCGGTCAGGTCGTCGGCGGCATAGCCGGCGAAATCCTCTATCGTCTTCACGCCGTCCTCGCCGAGCGTCACCATCATGGCGGTGGTGACACCGGGGATCTCGCGCAGGTCGTCGGTGACGCCCAGCGCCTTGCGCTTGTCGTCATGCTCGGCTTCGATCTTCTCCAGATATTCGCGGGCGCGGGTCTGGATTTCAGAAGCGGTATCTTCGTCGAAGCCG
The DNA here is from genome assembly GCA_900472295.1 of Hyphomicrobiales bacterium. Taxonomy (GTDB): domain Bacteria; phylum Pseudomonadota; class Alphaproteobacteria; order Rhizobiales; family Rhizobiaceae; genus Mesorhizobium. Next base: position 191,821 of record UCIA01000029.1, read on the forward strand.
TCGATCGAGGCGATCTCGCCCGAGTCGACATAAGCAACTTCCTCGACGCTGGTGAAGCCTTCCGACGCCAGCACCTGGCCGACCATCTCGTCGACATCGAGGGCTTCCATGAACAGCGACGAACGCTCGACGAATTCCTTCTGGCGGCGCTCGGACTCCTCTGCCTCGGTCAGGATGTCGATGTCCCAGCCGGTGAGCTGCGAGGCAAGGCGCACGTTCTGGCCGCGGCGGCCGATGGCCAGCGACAGCTGGTCGTCGGGAACCACCACCTCGATGCGCTCAGCGTCTTCGTCGAGCACGACCTTGGCGACTTCCGCCGGCTGCAGCGCGTTGACGATGAAGGAGGCGGCCGAAGGCGACCACGGAATGATGTCGATCTTTTCGCCCTGCAATTCGCCGACCACCGCCTGGACGCGGCTGCCGCGCATGCCGACGCAGGCGCCGACCGGATCGATCGAACTATCACGCGAAATCACGGCGATCTTGGCGCGCGAGCCCGGATCGCGGGCCACCGACTTGATCTCAATGATGCCGTCATAGATTTCCGGCACTTCCATGGTGAAGAGCTTGGCCATGAACTGCGGATGGGTGCGCGACAGGAAGATCTGCGGGCCGCGCTGTTCGCGGCGCACGTCGTAGACATAGGCGCGGACGCGGTCACCATACTTGTAGTTTTCGCGCGGGATCAGCTCGTCGCGGCGGATGATCGCCTCGCCACGGCCGAGATCGACGATGACGTTGCCATATTCGACGCGCTTGACGGTGCCGTTGACGATCTCGCCGATGCGGTCCTTGTATTCGTCATACTGGCGGTCGCGCTCGGCTTCGCGCACCTTCTGCACGATGACCTGCTTGGCCGACTGGGCGGCGATGCGGCCGAAATCCATTGGCGGCAGCTGTTCGGCGATGAAGTCGCCGAGCTGGGCGTCGGGATTGCGCTCACGCGCCGAGGAAATGGCGATCTGGGTGGCGTAGTCGTCGACCTTTTCGACCACTTCCATAAGCCGCTGCAGCTTCATCTCGCCGGTGGTGGCGTTGATGTCGGCGCGGATGTTGGTTTCCTGGCCGTAGCGCGAGCGCGCGGCCTTCTGGATCGCATCGGCCATGGCGGCGATGACGATCGACTTGTCGATCGACTTTTCACGCGCGACCGCGTCGGCGATCTGCAGCAGTTCAAGTCTGTTGGCGCTTACAACCATATCTTTTCTCCCGAACTGGGTGCCGGAGCTTTGGCCCGGCAGCTCAATCGTTATTCCTGTTCGTGTTCTTCCGTGGCGCCTTCGGAAACATCGTCTTCCGGCTCGCCACGGCGTTTCTTGGCTTCCTTGCGCTCCCGATTGTCTTTCGACAGGGCATCGCGGATGAGGTCGTCGGTGAGGATCAGCCGGACATCGGCGATCGCATCATAGGGCACGCGCACCGTCGGCTCTTCGCCATAGGCCGCCTTGTCGCGCTCGATCAGCACCTCGTCTTCGCCGGCCTCAGCGATCTTGCCCTTGAAGCGCTTGCGGTCGGCGACGATGACCGATGTTTCCATCTTCACCAGGTGGCCGGTCCAGGTGACGAAATCCGACTTGCGCACCAGCGGCCGATCGATGCCGGGCGACGACACTTCGAGATGATAGGCCTTCTCGATCGGATCATCGACGTCGAGCGCCGGCGACACGGCGCGGCTGACCTCTTCGCAATCCTCGACGGTCATGGTGCCGTCCTCGCGTTCGGCCATGATCTGCAGCGTCAGCCCGTTCTGGCCCGACAAATGCACCCGCACGAGGCGGAAGCCGATGCCGCGCAACACCGGCTGAACGATCTGCGCGATGCGCGCATCGATACCGCTTTCGCGGATGATGCGGTCGTCGGCTTCGCTTGCCGTTGCAGTCATGCGGTTCCTGTCGTCCTATGGATCAGGATGATCGTCGTCCCGACCCATCTCTTTGCTGGATGGCTGACCGGCAGGTAATAAAAAAGAGCGGGACCGGGTGGACCCACTCTTCGTCATACCGACCAAGAATTTGAGGCTGATATAAACGATCCCGGCCGGTGTTTCAAGTCTCGATGCCAGCGCCGATCGTGGCGGCCGCTGCCTACAGCTGTCGCGGCCATTTCTGGGAGGCATGCATAACTGTGATGATCTCGATCTCGCGGCCAACCACCCGGTACGGAATGATGTACGGGATATCGGTCAAGACAAGCTCTCGCGTGCCTCTTATTCGCCCGACGCGCCCCATCGCCGGCTGCTCGGCAAGGTTGTCGGCCGCAGAAACGATACGGGCAACAACCCTGGCGGCGGCGTTCGGGTTATCCTTTTCGATAAACGCACCGATCTGATCGAGCCGTCGCAGCGCACGGATCGTCCAGCGGACCCGGCTCATCGGCCGAGAGACGGCTTGACGTATTTCGCCACCACGTCAGCCAGCTCTCTTTCGCTTGCAAATTCACCACGGTCAGCCTCGCCCAACCCAGCCTCGATCTCAGCAAGCTGCCATTCTTCCCTGGCGACGTAGTCTTCGATCGCCTGAGCCGCGACATAGGAGCGGGAGCGGTCAACTTTGCCGGCCAAGTGGTCGAGCTTGGCTGCCGTCTCGTCGGAGAGTCGTACCGTAAAAGCAGCCATTGGCGCCTCCATTTCGGTTACTTTGGAACCTATGTGGTTCATATCGAATGTGGTGGAACCAATCTGGTTCGTCAACCGCTCGGACACGTTCGCATTGCGTGGGGCGCATGCCGGCTATGCAGTAACGGCCCTGTGATCTCGGGTGTCACATCCCTATTTATGGTGCACTGCACAAATAGAGATGAGCGCGCGGTGGCGCGCGAAAGGTCAAGACAATGAGCAACCGTACCGTGTTTTCCGCCATAGGCGACGCCTTTGCCCTGTTCGGCAGCGCCGTTGCCGCTTCCAGGGCCGTCGAAGCCGGCCGCAAGCCGCGCGCCAACGATCTGCGCCGGCTCGGCATGGACCCGACCGCTTTCGACAAGATCGGCCGTTACTAAGGCCGAACTGGCAGATGATGCGGGATCCTTTCCCGCATCGGACTATTTCCTGACGAAGGTGAGATAGGCCGGCCGCCGGCCCTCGCGAATGGCTTTTGCCTCGTAGCGTGTGCCCGGCCAGCCCTCATAGGGCCGATGCCAGTCGGCCGCATCTTGCGCCTGCCATAGGAGCGCGCCATGCGCCCGGCAGTGCAACAAGGTCCAGTTCACATAGGTGTCGATGTCGGAGGCGAAGCGGAATCTTCCGCCCGGCTTCAGCACCCGTGCGAACCGATCGAGGTTGAGCGGACTGACAAAGCGCCGCTTCCAGTGCTTTTTCTTCGGCCAGGGATCGGGATAAAGCAGGTCGATGCCGTCGAGCGAGGCTTGTGGCAGCCAATCCAGCAGGCGCGTGGCGTCGTCGTCATGGACGCGAAGATTGGCGAGCGGCTTTTCCCGCACCGCCATCATCAGCTTGGCCATGCCGTTGACGAAGGGCTCGACACCGATGAAGCCGGCCGCCGGGGCCTCCGTGGCCCGATGCAGCAGATGCTCGCCGCCGCCGAAGCCTATTTCCAGACGAACCGTTGACACATCCGCGCTGAACAGCGTGCGCAATTCTGCCGGCGCCTGGGAGGAGAGATCGAGGCCATAGGCGCCGAGACCGCTTTCCAGCGCCGCCGCCTGCTGCGGGCGAATGGTCTTGCCATGCCGGCGACCGAAGAACCCTTCGGTCGCGCGGCTCCGCCTGTCCTGTGGATCCATGGCCGGGTCGCGCGCCGCTTAGATCATGATGAGATTTGGTTGAAATCTCATCATGATCTAATCCTTTGTTTGAGCATGATCTTTTTCCAAAAACCGGGACCCACTTTTTGGGATCATGCCTAAGCGGCGACCGCGTCCTTGAGCGCCTTGGCCAGATCGGTCTTCTCCCAGGAGAAGGATCCGTCGCGGCCGGCCTTGCGGCCGAAATGGCCGTAGGACGATGTCTTGGCGTAGATCGGCTTGTTGAGATCGAGATGACGGCGGATGCCGGACGGCGACAGGTCCATGACGGTGCGCAGCGCCTCCTCGAGCTTTGCCTCGTCGACCTTGCCGGTGCCGTGCAGGTCGACATAGACCGACAGCGGCTGGGCAACGCCGATAGCATAGGAAAGCTGGATGGTGCAGCGATCGGCGAGTTTCGCGGCCACCACATTCTTGGCGAGATAGCGCGCCGCATAGGCGGCGGAGCGGTCGACCTTGGTGGTGTCCTTGCCGGAGAAGGCGCCGCCGCCATGCGGGGCCGCGCCACCATAGGTGTCGACTATGATCTTGCGGCCGGTCAGGCCGGCGTCACCGTCCGGGCCGCCGATGACGAACTTGCCGGTCGGGTTGATGTACCACATGCAGTTGTCGGCGATCTTGAGGTCGCCCAGCGCCTCACGGATATAGGGTTCAACGACCTTGCGGACCTTCTTGGAATCCCAGCTCGCGTCGAGATGCTGGGTCGACAGCACGATCTGCGTTGCCTCGGCGGCCTTGCCGTCGATGTAGCGCACGGTGACCTGGCTCTTGGCATCCGGTCCGAGCTTGCCGGCTTCGCCATTGCCTTCGTGACGGGCGGCGGCGAGCAGTTCGAGGATCTTGTGGCTGTAATAGATCGGCGCCGGCATCAGGTCCGGCGTCTCGCGGCAGGCATAGCCGAACATGATGCCCTGGTCGCCGGCACCTTCTTCGCCCTGGCGGTCGGCGGCGTTGTCGACGCCCTGGCCGATGTCGGGCGACTGGCCGTGCAGCAGAACCTCGATCTTTGCCGTCTTCCAGTGGAAGCCGGCCTGCTCGTAGCCGATTTCGCGAATCGCCTTGCGAGCGACCGACTTGAACTTGGCCGGGTTGACGACCGAATGCCCGGCGGCGTCCTTGAGGATATTGCCGGCCTTGTCCCGCTTCAGCAGGGTATCGGGAACACGTACCTCGCCGGCGATGACGACACGATTGGTCGTCGCCAGCGTCTCGCAGGCGACACGAACCTTCCAGGGGTCCATGCCGGTCTTCTTGGCTTCGCGATAGACCAGATCGACGATCTCGTCGGAGATGCGGTCACAAACTTTGTCGGGATGGCCCTCGGCTACGGATTCCGAGGTGAAGAAGTAATTCTGCCGCGTCACGGGTGTCCCCTCTTGAAAAAACGATCGGCAGGGCTGCCGATTTTGGCGCGCCACGTGTTAACGGTGCCGGGCGCCGCTCGTCAAGCGGTGCCGCGGTTCTGGCATGAATGTCGCAGCAATATATCTTGTACCACCGGCGGCGCGCCGCCGGCAGTCGAGCCTTGGGATTACCCGGGCCCTGGGATTACCGGGGCCAATGGATCAATCGACCCACGCAATTACTCGGCATCCTCGGCAGCAAGGGATTTCACCAGATCTATGATCCGGCGACGTACCTTCACATCCGCGATCTTGACGAAGGCACGGTTGAGCTGAAGCCCTTCCGGACTGCCGCAGAATTCGACGGCGAAAGCCATCGAAGCGTCCTCGGCAAATCCTCTGTTACCCACCGGCTCCTGCCCTGGCGCATCCTCGAAGAAGAAGGCGACAGGCACGCTGAGTATCGAGGCTATTGCCTGCAGACGGCTGGCGCCGACGCGGTTCGTTCCCTTTTCATATTTTTGGATCTGCTGAAACGTAATACCGAGATTTTCACCAAGCTTTTCCTGGCTCATTCCAAGCATATTGCGCCGAAGCCGGACGCGACTTCCAACATGGATATCGATCGGATTCGGTTTCTTCTTGTTTTCTTCTGTCATTTTTTCCTCGCCGAATTTTTCCGGCCTTTTCTATTTTTCTTGCCCAAACGAAGCCGGAGCCACCTGCCCCAACAGAAACACCAACCGACTTCGAGAAATTTTAGGCGACAACAGTATGAGTTTCTAATGTGTCGGCTGTCAATTGACCCGTAGCCGTTGCCTTACGTTCAAGCTGAGGGCGATTGCGGCAAACAGGAACATGATCAGCATTCCGTTAATGCGCCGCCCCGCGGCGGAGATGAAGGCCTGGCCGGAAATCGGCACCCGCACGTCGATGGCGCCGCGCGCATCGACCGCCAGCGCATCGACGGTGCGCCCACGGGTATCGACAACAGCTGAGATGCCGTTGTTGGCTGCGCGCAACAGGGGCAATCCATTTTCCACCGCGCGAATCTGGGCCTGCCTGAAATGCTGGTACGGTCCTGGCGTGTCGCCGAACCATGCGTCGTTCGTGACATTCACAATAAGCTCAGCTGACGCAGCGTCAACTGCCACCAGATCGGGGAAGATCACCTCATAACAGATAAATGGCAGAGCGCGGATGCCGCTCGGCAGCCTGATCGGGTGGCGTTCGTTGCCGGCGGCGAAGTTCATCGGCCCGGCGACCAGTTGCCCGATGCCAAAGCGCTCGAGCAGGCCGGAGAACGGCAGATACTCGCCGAACGGCACCAGATGGACCTTGTCGACGGCGTCAGTGATTTCGCCCTTGTCGTCGATCGCCACCACGGAATTGTAGTAGCGGCTGTCGGCATCGATGCCCGATCCGCGCTCCTCGCGCACGACGCCGGCGATCAGCGTCTGGCCGGGCTCCAGCATGTCGCCGAGCGCTGTCAGCGCATCCGGGCGTTCGGTAAACAGGAACGGCACCGAGGTCTCCGGCCACAGGATCAGCTGCGGCTTGAAATGGCCGGGATCGGGTGCTGCGGCCGACAGGCCCATCATGGTGGCGAAGATGCGGTCGCGCACCGAGGCATCCCATTTCTCGGCGAGGTCGACATCCGGCTGCACGATGCGGACATCGACAGTGCGGGTCGCGGGCTCGTCCTTGGCGGCCAGCCTGAAATAGCCGAAGCCGGCATGGGCGGCGACGAGAACGGCAAGCAGGACAACGCCGAGACGGACGTGCCTGCGCGCTGCCAGCAAGGCCGGAATGGCAAAGACAAAGACCGCCAGCGCATTCATGCCGATCATTGAGGTCACCGACACGCTTTGCATCAGCAAGGGTACGGGCATTGCCGCATAGCCGACGGCATTCCAGGGAAAACCGGTGAACAGGAAGCCGCGCAGCCATTCCGTCAGCCCGAAAGCGAAGGCAAGCGCGGCGATGCGGCCAATGTCGTTGGTCCACAACAGCCGGGCAACGACGGTGGCGAAGCCGTAGAAAAACGCCAACGCCAACGGAATACCAACGACCGCGAACGGCAAGGCCCAAGCAAAACTGTCGGCCTCGACCAGAAGCGCCTCGCCGATCCACCACAGGCCGGCGAGAAAATAACCGAAACCAAACCACCAGCCGATGGCAAAAGCCGGTCGCAGGCGCCTGAGCCAACTGTCGGAGGCCTCGCCGGTGGCGCCGTCGAGCAGCCAGACCAGCAGCGGAAACGAGACGAAACAGACAGCGAAGAAATCGTAAGGCGCCTGGGCGAGCACTGCGAGCGCGCCAGCCAGAAACGCCACCAGCGCGCGCCGCCAGCCCCAAAGCAGAATTATCCGGCCGGCAAGGCGCTCCATAAGGACTTCCAAGTGCGCGAATCAGGAGCCAAGATTTATCAGATTTATTGAAACGCGACTCGCTGCGAACCGGCCAATCACAGCCCTATCGGTGCCAGCCTTCAATGCTGAGACCGCTCAGCGCCTCAGCCTCCTCGCGCGGAACGGGGCGCAAGGTCTGGGTGAAGGTCCAGACATGGCCTTCGGGGTCGCGGGCGCGGTACTGCCGCTCGCCGTAAAACTGGTCGGCCGGTTCCTCGACGATCTCGGCTCCGGCCGCCCTCGCCTGCGCGCAATGCGCGTCGAGGCCGTCCTTCAGCCGCACACAGACCGACTGGGTGTTCTTGCCGCCGACACTTGCCGGGCTGGCGACGTGGTCGGCCCATTCGGAATCGACGATGATGTAGCCGTCGCCGAAGCGCATCTCGGCATGGACGAGCTTTCCATCGGCGTCGCTGACCACCATGCTCGGCTCAAAGCCGAAGGCCGCTTCGAGCCAGACCAGTGCCGCCCTTGGGTCCTTGTAGAAGACCCCGGGACCGAAAGTGGTGTGTTTGAACGGGTCCCCGACCGTCATGCCAGGGAAATCAGGCCTGCTCGGTGCGGGCGGCGCGGCGGCGGCGCTCGGCTTTCTGGCTCTGCACGATGCGCACCCGCTTGACGCGGCGCGGATCGGCGTCGAGCACATGGAACTCGAAGCCGGGTATGGCCTGCACGACTTCGCCGCGCGCCGGCACGCGGCCCAGCGTGTTGAAGATCATGCCGCCGATGGTGTCGACATATTCGCCATGCTCGCCGGCCGTGAAATCCTCGCCGATCATCTTGGCGACCTCGTCGATCTCTGCCTTGCCGTCGACGACATAGATGCCGTCGCCGGTCTGGGTGATCATCGGCTCGTCGTCATCATGCTCGTCCTCGATGTCGCCGACGACCATCTCGACGATGTCTTCCAGCGAAGCCAGGCCATCGGTGCCGCCATATTCGTCGATGACCAGCGCCATCTGGGTGCGGTTCGTCTGCATACGGCCCATCAGGTCGGAGGCAAGCATGGATGGCGGTACGAACAGCACCGGGCGGATCAGACTGAGCTCGCCGATGGTGCGGCCGAGGTCGACCTGAGCGAGATCGAGCAGCGTTGCTGTCGGCGTTTTCCTGGATGTCCGGCCCTTCTTGACGCGGGCAATTTTGGTGATATGCGCCAGCACGTCGCGGATGTGGACCATGCCGCGCGGATCGTCGAGCGTCTCGGAATAGACCGGCATGCGCGAATGTCCGGATTGCTCGAACAGGCCAAGCAGATCGCCCAAGGTCGTGGTGATCTCGACCGCCTCGATGTCGGCGCGCGGCACCATGACGTCCTCGACGCGAACTTCGCGCAGGCGCAAAATGTTGTTGAGCATGGCGCGTTCGCCGGGCGAAAAAGCGCCGGCGTCGCTGGTTGTTTCGGCAAGCGCGCCGGCGATTTCCTCGCGCAGGCTGGTGCCGTTGCGCTGCCGAAACAGGCCCAAAACGCGGTCGAACAGGGACGGACCGGCAGGCGACGGCTCGCTGGCGATGCTGCCAGAACCAGGGCCGGCAGAAACGGAGCTGCCAGAAGCGGGGCTGCCGGAGCTAGTACTCGGACTCGATCCTTCTTCCGTCGTATCGGAAGGCTTGGTCGCACTGCCAGCCTCGGGGAGAGCGGCAGTTTCTGGTTTGTCGTTCATCGTCGTCCGGTCAATTGGTCTTTTGTCATTACGTGTAGGGATCGGGAATGGCAAGCCTTGCGAGCGCTGCGCGCTCGATGGCTTCCATCTCCTCAGCTTCGGCATCGGTCTCGTGATCATAGCCTAGCAAATGCAGCAGGCCGTGGATGACGAGATGGGTGATATGGTTCTCGAATGGCTTCTCTTCCAGAGCAGCTTCGCGCGACACCGTCTCGGCGGCGAGCACTATATCGCCCAGCATAGGCGGCAGCTTGCCGCCTTTGGGGAACGGAAAAGCCGGGAAAGACAAGACGTTGGTCGCCTTGTCCTTGCCGCGCCAGCCGGCATTGAGGGTGCGGATATGGGCATCGTCGGAAAAGACGATCGAGAGCTCGGAAGGACCGGCCGCGGCGGTTTCTGCAAAGGCGGCCGACACGGCGCGATCGACCAACAGCGTCAGCGCCGCCTCATCGGGCCAATCGCCGGCCTCGACCGACAGATCGATCTCGACGGGGATCGAAATATCCCCGCCGCCAGATTCTGAGTGTTCAGGCATGAGCCCGCATCGTCATGATCAGTTCTCGGCGCCCAGGCCGCGCGCCAGCTTGGCGTCGCGGTCATAGGCCCTGACGATTTCGGCCACCAGCGGATGGCGAACGACGTCGACATCGTTGAAGCGCACGGTGACCGCGCCGGCCACACCGTCAAGGACACGCAACGCTTCGACCAGGCCGGATTTGGTGCTCGGGGGCAAGTCGATCTGGGTCGGATCGCCGGTGACGATCATGCGTGAATTTTCACCGAGACGGGTCAGAAACATCTTCATCTGCATCGGCGTGGTATTCTGCGCCTCGTCGAGGATGACGGCGGCATGCGCCAGCGTGCGGCCGCGCATGAAGGCGAGCGGCGCGATCTCGATCACCTCGGCGGCAATGGCGCGCTCGACCTTGTCGGCCGGCATCATGTCGTAGAGCGCGTCGTAGAGGGGCCGCAGATACGGATCGACCTTTTCCTTCATGTCGCCGGGCAGGAAGCCCAGACGCTCGCCGGCTTCTACCGCCGGGCGTGACAGGATGATGCGTTCGACCATGCCGCGTTCGAGCAGCATCGCCGCATGCGCCACCGCCAGATAGGTCTTGCCGGTGCCGGCCGGACCGATGCCGAACACCAGTTCCGAGCGCTCCAACGCCCGCATATAGGCGTCCTGGTTGAGCGAGCGGGCATAGATCGTCTTCTTGCGGGTGGATATCTGGGCGGCCGAGACCTTGCCCTTGCGCTCCAGCGTCGGCAGCGTCAGCTGGTCGTCGGCGGCGATCGCCATGCGCACGGCGCCGTCGACGTCGGACTGGCCGATATCGGTGCCCTTCTGGAGAATGCCGTAGAGATTGTCGAGCGCGCGGCGAGCCTGCTCGGCCGCCGAGGCCGAGCCCTTGATGGTCAACTGGTTGCCGCGCGAGCGGATGTCGACGCCGAGCTTCTGCTCGAGCCTCGCCAGGTTCTCGTCGAACTGGCCGTACAGGGCGCTGGCAAGCTTGTTGTTGTCGAAAGTCAGAACGATGTGCGCCATGTCAGAGGCCCCGGATGTCTGGTTCTGGGGCAGAGTCTTCACTTCAGCAGCGCTCAACCGTCTCTCCTCATCTGCCGAGGTCTGTTGCTAAGCATGTCGTCGTCCCGAAACCGGGACCGCTTTTGAGCGACATGCATCAGGCCAACTCGGCGAACAGGCTATTGTAGCCCGTCTTCGTGATTCGCACCCGGATAATGTCACCGATTTCGCCGGCCTTTTCATCAACAATAACCGGCTGCAGCCAAGGCGAGCGGCCAACCTTCTGTCCGGCCTGACGGCCGGGCTTCTCGATCAGCGTATCGATGGTGCTGCCGACCAGGCTCAGGCCGAAATCCTGCTGCTGTTTGAGCAACAGCGCCTGCAAACGCTGGAGGCGCTCATCCTTTACCGCTTCCGGCACGTGATCGGGCATGTCGGCGCCCGGCGTGCCGGGGCGCGGCGAATATTTGAACGAGAAGGCCGAGGCGTAGTTTACCTGGCGCACCAGTTCCATCGTCGCCTCGAAGTCCGCGTCGGTTTCGCCAGGAAAGCCGACGATGAAGTCGCCGGACAGCGCAATATCGCCGCGGGCAGCACGAATGCGTTCGAGCAGCGCCAGATAATCCTTTGCCGTATGCCTGCGGTTCATCGCCTTGAGGATGCGGTCGGAGCCCGACTGCACCGGCAGATGCAGGTAAGGCATCAGTGACGGAAGATCGCGGTGGGCGGCGATCAATTCATCGTCCATGTCGCGCGGATGGCTGGTGGTGTAGCGCAGCCGCGCCAGGCCGGGAATCTCGGCCAGCCGGAACAGCAGCCGGCCAAGGCCCCATTCGAAGCCGTCTTCACCCTTGCCGTGCCAGGCGTTGACGTTCTGGCCAAGCAGCGTCACCTCGCGCACGCCGGCGTCGGCCAAGCGCTCGGCCTCGGCGACGATCTGCGCCACCGGCCGCGACACTTCCGAGCCTCTGGTATAGGGCACGACGCAGAAGGTGCAGAACTTGTCGCAGCCTTCCTGCACGGTGAGGAAAGCGGTGACGCCGCGCTTGATCACTTCGGCGCGCTTGGGCTGCGGCAGATGCTCGAACTTGTCTTCGATGGCGTATTCGGTCTCGACGATCTTCTCGCCGCCGCGCACCCGCGCCAGCACATCCGGCAGCCGGTGATAGGTCTGCGGGCCGATGACCAAGTCGACGGCGGGCGAACGGCGGATGATTTCAGCACCCTCGGCCTGCGCGACACAGCCGGCGACGCCGATCAGCATTTCGCGACCGGCTGCGGCGCGTTCAGCCTTCATGTCGCGGATGCGGCCGAGCTCGGAATAGACCTTTTCCGCCGCCTTCTCCCTGATGTGGCAGGTGTTGAGCAGCACAAGGTCGGCCTCGGCGATGACATCGGTCGCGGTATAGCCGTCGGCGGCCAGCGCATCGGTCATGCGCTGTGAATCGTAGACATTCATCTGGCAGCCATAGGTCTTGACGAAGACCTTCTTGGCCGAGGCGGACGCCACATCAGCGCTTTGCGCGGCAGTGTCGGCGTCGGTCCGTTCTATCGTGTTCAAATCCATCCGGCGGCTTCTAACGCCTTTCCGTGACAAAAAACAGACGATTCTGGGCAATGCGCCTGAGGGCGCAGCCCGGGCTACCGGCTCGGGAGCGGGTCGGCGAGCGCTGCCTGCATCATGGCGCGCACCTGGCTTTCCATCAGTCTCGAGGTTTCCTTGCGGTTCGTGCCCTTGGAGAAGGCGATGGGCTCGCCGAAATGCACCTCGACGTCGAGCGCTCCTTCGGCCATCAGCACCTTGAGATGCGGCAACAGATCCTGATCGCCGATCCAGGCGGCGATCGACCGGTGACGACGCCCGAGCGGCACGCCGTGCACCCGCGTGTAGGCGATCGCCAGCGGCTGAATGAAGACCTGATCGGCGGCACCTTCCGCAATCGCCATCGAGGCGGCGCCGAACAAGGTGCTCTTGAACGGCAGGATGGTGTTGCCGTCGCCGGTCGAGCCCTCGGCAAACAGAACCATGGCGTCGCCCTTGGCCATGCGGCCAGCGATCTCGCTGGCCTGGTCTCCCGCGGTGCGCTTGCGCTCGCGCTCGATGAAGACGGTGCGCTGCAGCTTCGACAGCCAGCCGATCAGCGGCCATCCCTCCATGTCCGCCCTGGCGATGAAGGTGACATCGGCAAAAGAGCCGAGCACCATGATGTCGGTCCAGGAGATATGGTTCGAGGCGACCAGCAGCGGGCGCTTCATGGATAGCGCGCCTTTGACATGGATACGCAGGCCGAGCGTGCGGACAATGAGCCTGTGCCAGACCTTCAGAATGACCGTCTCGCGCCAGATTCCGGTCTTCATCGACAGGAGCTGCAACGGCACAAGGACCAGCGAGCCGACGACCACCAGGCTCAGCGCCAGGAAAATCCTGATTTTTCCGATCATTGCGCCTTTGGCCCTAATCCCGCGCCTTCGCTAACGAAGATCGCGGCGCATGACAAGCGCGCCGGTCGGGCCGTGTTCCGAGCGGTAGTAATTGGCGCGCTGGCCGACCTGACGGAATCCGAGCCGGCGGTAGAGCGCAATCGCGGCAACATTGGTCTCGTCGACCTCGAGGAACAGCGCCTCGGCGCGCTGCGCATGCAATTCGCGCAGCACAGCGTCCATCAGCTGCCAGCCGAGCCCCTGGCGGCGATGCGAGCGCGCCACCGCCACCGTCAGGATCTCGCCTTCACCGGCTGCCAGCCTGGCCAGCACAAAGCCGACCGGCGGCTTGGCGCCCTGGCCGATCTCGCGCGCGGCATAGCCGAACACAGTGTCCTGCTCGAGCAGCGAGGCGAACTCGCCATCGGTCCACGGCCGGACGAAATCCTCGCGATGCAGTGCCGATACCGTTGGGCTGTCGGCGATGGTCAGCGGCTCGAGCGCATAGTCCCTGCGGCGCGGCTGGAGGAAGGGAATGCGCATTACTTTTCCCGCCGCGATAATATGAAACCCGCCTGCGGTTTTGCATCAGCGCCGCGCAGATAAAGCGGTTTCGGCTTCTCGCCTTCGCCCTTGGCCGCAGCCAAACGGGCGTAGATCGCAATGTCGGCAGTGGCCGATGTCGGGCCGACGTCGAAGACCAGTTCGGCCGATGCCGCAATCTGCAGGGCGGCCGTACCGGCAAGCACCGCTAAATTGTCCGCAGCCATCGCAGCCGCTTGGGCAAATGTGGTCACCGCAGGACCATAGCGCAAAATCGTGTCTGCATCGTATAGAGCGGCATGGATCTCTTCGCGGCCGGCATCGAGCGCAGCCAGAGCCGGCCGGCCCGGATATACCGCCCTCGCCTCGGCCGCCAGCGCCTCCAGCGTCGTCACGCCGATCGCCGGGATCTTCAGCGCCAGCGCCAGGCCACGCGCCGCCGACACGCCGACGCGCAGGCCGGTGAACGAGCCCGGGCCAACGGACACCGCGACGGCGCCAAGGCCGGCATAGCCGGTATCGCCCGCCTTCAGCGCCTGGTCGATGACGGCCATCAGGTGTTCGGCATGACCTTTGCCGAGATCGAGCACCGAGCGGCCGAGCTCGTTGCCGGCCGCCACGTCGTAGACGCAAGCGGCGCAGAGATTGGCGGCACAGTCGATGGCGAGCAGTTTCATAAGGCGGCCGGTTCGAAAAACTGTCTCCCTCTGCCCGCCACGGCGCGCCGCCGCAAGAGGAAAGTTAAGCGGCTTCGTTTCGTACTTTCCTTCTCCCCCTGGGGAGAAGGAAGAACCTACACCGCCTCGATGCGCAGCATGTGGTTGTCCCAGACATAGTCGGGCTCGGACCTGGTCGTGCCACTGCCTTCGATGATCTCGCCCGCACCCGTCGTCGCCATGAAATTCGGTCCGTCGGGCGCCAGGCCGCAGACCTCGACCAGCGCCTTGGTGGCGACGACCTTGCCGCTGCTGGCGTCGATCACCGCCAGCGAATTGCCTTCCGGCGAGGACACCGCGACCGTTCCGGCAACGGGGTTTGCCGCGACCGAGCCGATATAATTCCTGAAACCGGACAGCACGTCCTGCGGCATGTCGAGCAAAGCCAATTCCTTGCCACGCGCGGCGCGGCCGACCAGCAGCGGCCGGTCGGTGCCCGGTCCGCGATACTGACAACCGAACCAGATGGTGCCTTTGGGGTCGGCATCCATATGGCGGATCGAAAGCTGGTGCAGGGCCGGCGGCAGCTCGTGTTTTTCGACGAGGTCGCCGGTGATGCGGTCGACCAGCACATAGGACGGCTTCATGGTCGCGATGTTGAGTTCGGCGCGGCCATAGTCGGGGTGGGTCTCGATGCCGCCATTGGCGATGGCGATCGTTCTGCCGTCGCCGAGCAGCAAAAGCTCGTGCGGCCCCATGCCGTAGGTCGGGAACTCGCCGACGCGGTTGAATTTGGCTCGTGCGTCGTAGATACCGACGACGCCTGCGGCATTGTCGAAATCATTTTCAGTGGCATAGAGCAGCGCTCCATCGGCCGAGAACACGCCATGGCCGAAGAAGTGGCGGCCGGTGATGCTGGCAATGGTCAGCGGCGCGTCGCGGCCGGTGTGGTCGAAGACCACGGCGAAGGTGCCGGGCTGCCTGGCGAAGACCACCGAGCGCTTCGATACCGGATCGAAGGTGACATCGTGGCCACGGTCGGGCAGGTCGATCGCATGCAGTAGTTTGCCGGCTTCCGACAGCACCGCCGCGCCAAAACTGCCGTCGCGCTTGACGAAGGCGGTGGCAAAGATCGCATCCGCAGCAAGCGTGTTCGCCCAGGCCGAGGGCGCCATCGCGGCGATAAAGCCGGCGCCGGCAGCCCTCAGAAAATCGCGGCGATCGATCAGCGTCGTCATGATCAGTCTCCGTCCAACGACGAAAAGCCCGCGGTCAGGCCGAATTCGGCGGTCAGCCGGGTGCCGATCAGGCCCGACAGGCTGGAGGTGATGAGTGCGAAATGCTCGAGCTTGTCGCGCTCCCCCGGATCGGCGAGTGCCTTGTCGATCGGTCCTTGAACGGACTTGGCGGTGGCGACGCCATTGGTGAGCTGGATATGGATCGATTCCGCCATCCATCTGCTATCCTCGGGCAGCGCGTCGCCAAGTTTTGAGGCCTCAAACAGCGCGTCGATCCCAGCGAGATTGCCGGCTAAGGACAGGCCGGTGTTTTGCGAGCGCCAGTAGATCGCCTGCCTTGGCTTGTCAGCTTCCGGATTGGCGCCGAGAAAACCTTTGAGGCGCACGTCGCGGACCATCTCCAGGTCGTTGATGAAGACGCCAACCAGTTCGGTCACCGCTTCGGTGCCATCGCGGTAGAGCGCATTGTCTGGTCCCGGGTTTGCCCACAGGGCGGCAAAGCCGTCCGGCTTTTTCCAGGCGGCGTCGACTTCGGCGGCCATCGTCTCGATATTCTTGGCCACCGCCGCGCCATAGGCGCAGCGATAGGGATCGTCCTTGCCGGCCAGTGCCTCGGCGCCGTCACCATAGAGCACGAACTCCAGCGCGCCTAACCCCTGCATGGCAACGCTCTTGCCCGCCAGTTGCGCCGGGTCGGTGGCGGTCGGGTCTTTGCCGGCGAGCGCGGCCTGCACCTGCTTCAGGCCGATGCTCTTGCGGTCCGGCCAATAGAGCATGCGCTCCAGCCGGTTGTTCTCCTTGATCGGCCCGAAGGCGATGATCTCGGCCGACGACCAGGCCTCGACCGTGGCCGAGAATTCGGCATGCGCGGCATCGAGTGCTGATTGCGAAGGCGCGGCGCACAGCGCCTGCACCGAAATGGCCAATCGGCCGGCATGGTCATGCAGGCTGGCGTAGGCGGGACGGACGAAGCCGTCGATGGCGCGCTGGATGACGTCGGAGGCCTTTATCGACGCCGCTGCCGGGGACACGCCCAACATTGCCAGCGGAAGGACGAGAACAGGCAGAAAACGCTTCAGCATCAGAGTGACTCCAGGAATTTGATGAGAGCATCGCGCTCAGTGGCATTGGCGGCGGCAAAGCGGTCGCGCGCCTTCTGCCCCTCGCCGCCATGCCACAGGATCGCTTCGGCAAGCGTGCGCGCACGCCCGTCATGCAGAAAGAAAGAATTGCCGTTGACCGTCTGGGTCAGCCCGATGCCCCACAGCGGCGGGGTGCGCCATTCGCTGCCCGTGGCATCGCCAACGGCCTGGCCATCGGCCAGACCGGACCCCATGTCGTGCAGCAGAAAGTCGGAATAGGGCCAGATCAGCTGGAAGGCCTGCGCCTTGTTCGGTGTGCCGCGCAGAGTGACGAATTTCGGCGTGTGGCAAGAAATGCAGCCCATGTCGTAGAAAAGCTTTTTGCCGGCGAGCACATCGGCAGCGCCGACATCGCGCCGCGCAGGCACGGCAAGATTCTGCGAATAGAAGGTGACGAGGTCCATCACCGGCGGCGGCGCCTCGACGGCACCCAGCCGCTTCTGCACGCCGTTCGGCATGGAGAGGCAGGCCTTTTCGGCTGCGGTGCAATCGCCCCAATGGTTGGGTTCTTCCGGCGTCGAAATGCCGATATCGCCGGCAAAGGCATCGGCCGCCTGCTGGCGGATCGACGCCGTCTGCGCCTTCCAGCCGAAACGGCCAAGCGTCAGTGCGCCAGTGCTGAGAGAGCGCACCATGTTGGGCTTGCCGGAAATGCCGTCGCCATCGCGGTCGTCCGGATCGGCATGGGCAAGGATATCAGCCGGTGCGATCTGCTCTATCAAGCCAAGCCCGATCATTGGCGGGGTCAGGCGCGGCGACAATGTCGTGTGCGGATCGAGCGGCCCGTAGCCGAGGCCGTCGATGGAATAGCTCGGCCTGCGCAGCGAAACGGTACTGCCGTCACCAAGCGCAACCTTGTCCTCGCTGTAGTCGACATGCATGCGGCCCTCGCCCTTGAGGCCGGGGACAGCCAGCTCCTGCAATTGCGTGCCATAGATGGGATCGGGAAAGTTCAGCACCTTGTGCCCGGCGAGCGCGGCCTTTTCCTCAGCCGTGCTGGCGTCGCGCGCCAGTCGCAGGAACATCGAGGTGGAGCGGCTGTCGGCTGATGGCGGGCGGCCGCGGCCATCCTTCAGATGGCAGTTCTGGCAGGCACGCTCGTTGAACAGCGGCCCGAGGCCATCCGAAGCCTGGGTCGAGGATGGCGACGACACCCAGTTCTTGCGAAACAGCGCATTGCCGAGCTTGAAATTGCCCTCTTCCTCGAAGGTGATGTTTTCAGCGGGTTGCGAGAAGGCGTCTCGATTGGCGTCTTTCCTCGACGTGCCGGCGCCGCCCTGCATCGTTTCGAAGGCTTCAGGCTTGGAGAAATCCTGGGTTGGCCTGGTGACGGCAAGGACGCGAGCCTGATCCTTCGGCGTCAGATCGGTACGGTGGCCGGCGAGGCTAGCAGATTCCTGGGCGCTGACGGGAGCCAGCGCTGAAGCCAGCGCCAATATCGCAATCGAAAGCCCGCGAAACGTCTTACTTCGCGGGGCTTTGGGGAGCAGCGGGCCGCCGGCCCGCCGCATGCGGCGCAAAAAATCTAGGGGGCGCCGCATTCCTGCATGGTCCTATTCCGCCTCGTCAGCCGGTGCGGCGTTGAGCAGGCCGTATTTTTCCTCGCCGATCGAAGCCAGCAGATCGAGCTGCGTCTCGAGGAAGTCGATGTGACCTTCCTCGTCGGCGAGCAGTTCCTCGAAAAGCTTCATCGTCACGTAGTCGCCGGCTTCGTTGCAGATTTCGCGCGAGCGCTTGTAGGCGGTGCGTGCGTCATATTCGCCGGCGAGATCGGATTCGAGCACTTCCTTGACGTTCTGGCCGATGCGCAGCGGCGCCACGGACTGCAGATTCGGGTGGCCCTCAAGGAAGATGATGCGGGCAACAAGCTTGTCGGCATGCTGCATCTCTTCGATCGATTCCGCGCGCTCCTTCTTTGCCAGCTTGGCGTATCCCCAGTCTTCCAGCAGACGGTAATGCACCCAGTATTGATTGACAGCTCCGAGCTCCAGGAAAAGAGCCTCGTTAAGCCGCTCTATGATCTGTTTTTCGCCCTTCATGGGTTCTGCTCCCGTATTGGACGCGCAGGCCTCTGACGCGATCCAGGTGTGAAACGATGTCCACGCCGCTCGCCTCCGAGCGGGCGTGGTAATTTTCGGTGACCCGAATGATCGTTTCGACCACATTTGGGAAGCAGCCGCAACAGCGACCACGCTTTTGCATCGTGTGATAGATCTTCGCCGGCACGATTAATTGCCAGGGATCCTGATCCAGCAGCCCGATGATCGTCTGCTCAATCTCCTTCTCAGTGATGATGTTGCAATGGCAGATCAGCATTTGGTTGCCCTGGCTGACGGCGCTCCTCCTCGCCGTTTGGCTGGTGGTTAGGTGTCCTACTTGAACACCTTGTCCGGTGCATCGAGGCTGTCGGAACCCTCGAAAGCGATGTTGTTGAGCTTTAGCGCGCCGACGGCGCGTTCGATCGACTTGGTCTGGTCGACCAGCGCGTCGATTGCCGCCTGCACGGTGGCGTTGCCTTCTTTATTGCCCTCGGCGATCTGCTGGTCATAGGCCTCGCCGGCCACTGCGCGGGCCTTGATCGCCTCCATCTTGGCGACCGAGACGTCGAGCTTGTCCGACAGTTCCTTGTCGATCGCCGGATCGGCCGCCTTCACCATATCGTGAACGGACGGACCCGAAACAACGGTGCCGTCGGTGCGGGTATAGCTGGCGAGATAGGCGGCGCGGATGCCGATAGCGTCATAGAGATGCGAATTATAGGTGTTGTCGGAGAAGCAGTCATGCTCCTCTTCCGGATCGTGCAGCAGCAGGCCGAGCTTCATGCGCTCGCCGGCGAGTTCGCCGTAGGACAGCGAACCCATACCGGTGAAGATCACCGAAATAGCGGTGTTCGGCTCGTCATCGACGAGAGCCTTGCGGGCTGCGCCGTCTTCCTTCCAGTTGCCGACCATCTCCTGCAGGTCGGAGACCAGCAGGTCGCTGGCCGACTTCAGATACTCGGCGCGGCGATCGCAATTGCCGCCGGTGCAGTTTTTCAGATCATAGTCGGTGTAGGGGCGCTCGCCGGCGCCCGGGCCGGTGCCGTGCAGGTCCTGGCCCCAGAGCAGGAATTCGATGGCGTGATAGCCGGTGGCGACATTGGCTTCGATACCGCCGGCTTCCTGCAGCGTGCCGGAGAGGAATTCCGGAGAGAGCTTCGAAGCATCGACCTTCTTGCCGTTGATCTCGATTTCCTTGTTGGCAATCACATTGGCGGTATAGAGCGCATTGGCGTCGGACTCGGTGCCGTAGCTCTTGGCGACATAGTCGATCAGGCCTTCGTCCAGCGGCCAGGCATTCACCTTGCCTTCCCAGTCGTCGACGATCTTGTTGCCGAAGCGATAGACCTCGGTCTGCTGGTAGGGAACGCGCGACGCTTTCCAGGCTTCGCGGGCGGCGTTCAGCGTGTCTGCCGATGGATTGGCGAGCAGTGCGTCGACAGCCTTGTCGAGCGCCTGCGCCGTGGTCAGCGAATCCTCATACTTGGCCAGCGCAATGTCGGAATAGGTCTTGATGACCGCCTTGGCATCGGTCTCCGCCGCCTTGGCCGGCAGTATAAAAACCGCCGCCGTCAACGCAACCGTGGCACCGATCGCAGCCAACCTGCCGCCATATCGTGCTGTCATCATCAGTCTCCAGTTCAATGGGAATTCGGTAAAAGGCGCTCGTGCCAAACGATGCCAGGACATAGGCATGCCATAGGACACGACAGATGCCGCGCCATTGCGCGGTTCACGGTAGAAAGACACCAAATGCCTCCAATCGAACGGGTTCAAGGCCCAAACATCAAAGGGATGCGCTGACGCGCGAGCCTCCATAAAACGACGGCGGCGCGGGAAGTCAACTGGCGGGGCCCTAAAAATTCAATTGAAACAACAGTTTAGAATTATTCTAAACTAGCACTATCAACTTTAAATCGCATCGTTTGCAGCCCGAGGTGAGCGACGCCGACATTGACAGATGACCATTCCGGGTGCGACCCGGACCGGGGCTCTTGCGACGGCGGCAGACAATCGCCATCTGGCGGGACGTTCTAGATTTGAAACAGGAATTCGGGTTGCGATGAAGAACGGTGTCGTCATTGTCGGTGCGGGTCATGCGGGCGTGCAAGCGGCCGCCAGCCTGCGCGAGGAAGGCTATGACGGACTGGTCATCCTGATTGGCGACGAAAACGAGCTGCCCTATCACAAGCCACCGCTGTCGAAGACCTTCATCAAGGACGCCGAGGCCAAGCCGCAGCCCTTGCGCGGCGAGGCTTTTTACACCGGCAGCACCATCGACTTCAGGCCTGGTATCCGAATCGACCGCATCGATACGGCTGGCCGCAGGCTGGAGATAGCGGGCGGCGGCGTGCTGCCGTTCGACCGCCTGATCCTGGCCACCGGCTCACGGCCGCGGCTTCTGCCGCTGCCCGGCGCCGACCTGTCGGGCGTGCTGTCGCTGCGCTCGATCGCCGATGCACGGCTGATCCGCGAACGCAGCGCGCAGAGCGAAGACGTCGTCATCCTCGGCGGTGGCTTCATCGGGCTGGAGATCGCGGCAACGCTGAGGGCCGCCGGCCGCAACGTCACCGTGGTCGAAGCTGTCGACCGGCTGCTCGGCCGCGCCGTGGCGCCTGTGGTGGCAAGCCATGTCCGCCAGCGGCTGGAGGCGCTCGGCGTGCGAATCCTCACAGCCACCACCATCGCACGGCTGGAAGGCGAGAACGGCCATGTCTGCGCCGCCATCACCTCCACCGGCGAGAAACTGCCGGCGCGCATGGTCATCGTCGGCATCGGCGCCGTGCCGAATGTCGAATTGGCGCAGGCCGTAGGGCTGACTGTCGCCAACGGCATCCGCGTCGACCAACAGATGCGCACATCAGTGCCTGATATTCTGGCCATCGGCGACGCCGCCTCCTACCGGCACTGGTCGACCGGCGGCGATGTGCGGCTGGAATCGGTGCAGAACGCCACCGACCAAGCGCGGCTTGCCGCGCGCACGATCACCGGCCATGTGGACGCCTTTGCGGCCGTGCCATGGTTCTGGTCGGATATCGGCGACATGAAACTGCAAATGGTCGGGCTGACATCGGGCGGCGACAGCCATGTCGTGCTCGGCGATCTGGCTGAGAACAAGTTCTCGATCTACCACTATGCCGGCAACCGGCTGCTGGGCATCGAATCGGTCAACCGACCCGGCGACCATATGCTCGGCCGCAAGATGCTCGGCGCCGGTTTCTCGCCAGCGCCGCAGATTGTGGCGGAGGGGCCTGATGGGCTGAAGGCGGCATTGGCGGCGTTTCAGCAGGACGAGCCGGCCCGGGCTGCTGGCTGACGCCTCTTTACCTCGCCCTTGTGGGGAGGTCGGACCGCAAGTCCGGGTGGGGGGCTTGGCGCCGCCCCCACCCCGCTGCTTCGCAGCGACCCTCCCCACGAGGGGGAGGGTAAGGCGCTACGCAGCGCAGACTTCCCGGATCGAGCTTTCCAGAATGTCGAGCGCCTCGTTCATGACGTTGTCCTGGATGGTAATCGGCGCGAGGAAACGAATGACGTTGCCGTAGACACCGCAGGTCAGCAGGATCAGACCTTTGTCGAGCGCCTTCAACCGGATGGCGTTGGCGATCTCGGCCGACGGCAGGCCCTTCTTGACGTCGTTGAACTCGACCGCGTTCATGAAGCCGAGGCCGCGGATGTCGACAATCTCGGGCACGTCGTCGCGGATCGACTGCAGCCGCTGCTTCAGCCGCGCGCCCAGCGTGTTGGCACGGTCGCAGAGCTTTTCGTCCTCGATCACATCGAGCACGGCGTGGGCTGCGGCAACGCCGATCGGGCTGCCGCCATAGGTACCGCCGAGGCCGCCGGGGCCGGGCGCATCCATGATCTCGGCGCGGCCGGTGACCGCCGACAGCGGGAAGCCGCCGGCCAGGCTTTTGGCCATGGTGGTGATGTCGGCCGCGACCTCATAGTGATCCATGGCAAACATCTTGCCGGTGCGGGCAAAGCCGGTCTGCACCTCGTCGGCGATCAACAGTATGCCGTGCTGGTCGCAAAGCTTGCGCAGCGCGGTCAGGAATTCTCGAGGCGCGTCATAGAAGCCGCCCTCGCCCTGGACCGGCTCGATGATGATGGCGGCGACGCGGGCCGGATCGACATCGGCCTTGAACAGCCTGTCGAGCGCAGCAAGCGAATCGGCAACGGACACGCCATGCAGCGGCACCGGGAACGGCGCGTGGTAGACGTCGCCCGGCATGGCGCCGAAGCCGACCTTGTAAGGCACGACCTTGCCGGTCAGCGCCATGCCCATAAAGGTGCGGCCGTGGAAGCCGCCGGCAAAGGCGATGACGGCCTGGCGGCCGGTAGCGTTGCGGGCGATCTTGATGGCGTTTTCAACCGCCTCGGCGCCGGTGGTGACGAAGATCGTCTTCTTCTCGAACTTGCCGGGCAGCATGGCATTCAGCCGCTCGGCCAGCCTGACATAGCTCTCATAAGGCACGACCTGGTGGCAGGTGTGGGTGAAGCGGTCGAGCTGCGCCTTGACGGCCTCGATCACCCTGGGATGGCGATGGCCGGTGTTGACGACGGCGATGCCCGAGGAGAAATCGATATAACGACGGCCCTCGACGTCCCAGATCTCCGAATTTTCGGCGCGGTCGGCGTAGATCTGCGTCGTCATGCCGACGCCGCGCGAAATCGACTGGTTCTTGCGTTCGGAAATGGCTGCGTTCTTCATGGTCATCCCTCGCCGGGCTGGCGCCCGCTCTTGCTTGACAGGTTTCAAGCCTGTTCTGGCCTTATTTCACGTTTTCCTCAAGTCGGCACCGCCATCAGGCGATTGGGCCTGTCGCCCACGGTGGCCGATACGCGTACGAGACCGGTTTCCTTTTTTGAGGGATCGACTATCCTCGCTTCAGTCTGTGACAGCTCATCCGTCATGAGCGTTCCGGATCGGTGAGGGACCCCATGAGCAGGATCGCGACTTCGTCCGCCCCGCAGCCCCCGGCCTCAGGCCTTTTGTCGTTCTCTCCAATCATTCTCGTCTGCGCCCTGGCACCACTGCTTCTGGCCGGCTGCCAGAAGCAGGAGGCGGCCGCCAAAAAACTGCCGATCATGGTGCGCACCGAGACAGTGACGATGGCCGACTATGCGCCGAGAACATCGCTGACCGGCGTGATCGCGGCGCGCACGCTGAACAATCTTTCGTTCCGTGTCGGTGGCCGCGTTGCCGAACGGCTCGTCGATGTCGGCCAGCATGTCGACAAGGATGCGGTCCTTGCCCGCATCGATCCGCAGGAACAGGAATCCGATTTGCGCTCGGCGCAGGCCGATCTCGATGCCGCACAAGCGCAACTGACCCAGGCCGCCGCTGCCTTCGAGCGGCAGAAGACGCTGCTTGCCCAGGGGTTCACCACCAGGCGCGACTATGATGCCGCCGACCAGGCGCAGAAAGTGGCGCAAGGCAGTGTCGATCAGGCGCAAAGCGCACTCTCCAATGCCAGGGAAAACCTGTCCTTCACCGAGCTCAAGGCGGGTGCTGCCGGCGTCATCACCGCCCGCCAGGTTGAAGCCGGACAAGTGGTACAGGCGGCACAGACCGTTTTCACCGTCGCCGAAGATGGCGACCGCGATGCGGTGTTCAACGTCCAGGAAACGCTGATCGCCAAAACGGCGCCAACGCCGTCGGTGACGATCACGCTGCTGGCCGACCCGCAAGTGAAGGCCGTGGGTCAGGTGCGCGAAATCTCGCCGGCGGTCGACCCGGCTTCGGGGTCGGTCCGGGTCAAGGTCGGCATTGCCGGCACGCCGGCAGGCATGCCGCTCGGCGCCACCGTCATCGGGTCGGTCAATGCCGTACCGGCGAAAGCCATCATCCTGCCCTGGCAGTCGCTGACCTCGATCGAGGGCAAGCCGGCCGTCTGGGTCGTCGACCCCGCATCCAAAGCAGTGACATCGACGCTGGTCAATGTGCTCGCCTTCGATTCCGGCGTGGTCGTCGTCGACAAGGGGCTGGAGGCCGGCCAAAGCGTTGTCACCGCCGGCGGCCAGTTGCTCAGCCCCGGACAGACGGTCGAGATATCAGGAGCCGGACAATGAGACGGCCTCGCATACTGCTTCTTATGCCAGCCCTGTTTGCGCTGGCGGCGCTCACAGCCTGTTCGAAGTCGGAGGAAAAACCGCCCGAGATCATCCGGCCGGTGCTGTCGATGGTGATCGAGCCGCAGACGACGCGGACCTTCGGCTTTGCCGGCTCCATCGAGCCGCAGGTCAGCGCCGACCTTGCCTTCCGCCTGCTCGGCCGCGTCGTCTCGCGCGACGTCAAGGTCGGCGACATCATCAGCAAAGGCACGACGATCGCCACGCTCGATCCGACCGCGCTGGAACTTGCGGTGCAGGCGGCAAAGGCCGAGCTTTCCAATGCCGAGGCGCAATTCGCCAATGCCGCCGCCAGCGAGGATCGCCAACGCCAATTGCTTGCCGCCGCCAACACTTCGCAGGCGGTGTTCGATGCCGCCCAGCAGGCGAGGCAAGCGGCTGAAGCCGGCGTCGAGCGCGCCAAGGCAGCCCTTGCCAAATCGCAGGAGCAGCTTGGCTATGCCCGGCTGTTCTCGGACTTCGACGGCGTCGTCACCGCTACCGGCGCCGAGGTCGGCCAGACCGTCTCGGCGGGCCAGACCATCGTCACCGTGGCACGCTCGGATCTGCGCGAAGCGGTGGTCGACATTCCCGACCAATTGACCGGTGACCTCTCGGTCGGCACGCCGTTCGAGGTCATTCTGCAATCGCTGCCATCGATCCAAACCCAGGCGACATTGCGCGAGATTGCGCCGCAGGCGGATAGCTCGACCCGCAGCCGCCGCATCAAGCTGACGCTCACCGATCCGCCGCAGGCCTTCCGGCTCGGCTCGACAGTGACGGCGACACGGGTGGCGAAGGTGGCGCCCACGATCGAGCTGCCGCTGTCGGCGCTGCTGCAGAAGAATGGCGGCGACAAGGTCTGGATCGTCGACGAAAAGACATCCAGCGTGTCGACGCGCGAGATCAAGATCGCGTCGAAGGGTGCCGCCAGCTTCATCGTCGCCGAAGGGCTCGAAGCCGGCATGCGCATCGTCACTGCCGGCGTCCACAGCCTGGTGGAGGGCCAGAAGGTCAAGATCCCGCAGGGAGGCGCGTCATGAAGGGGTTCAACCTCTCCGACTGGGCGCTCAACCACCGCTCGCTGGTCTGGTACTTCATGCTGGTCTTCGTTGTCGCCGGCATCTTCTCCTACCTCAATCTCGGCCGCGAGGAAGATCCTAACTTCACCATCAAGGCCATGGTCATCCAGGCCAACTGGCCGGGCGCCTCGGTCAACGAGACCGTGCGGCAGGTCACCGACCGCATCGAAAAGAAACTGGAGGAATTGGACAGCCTCGACTTCACCCGCTCGGTCACCACTGCGGGCAAGACCGTCATCTTCGTCAACCTGAAGGACACCACCAAAGCGCGCGATGTCGTGCCTAACTGGACCCAGGTGCGCAATATGGTCAACGACATCGCGTCGCAGTTTCCGCAAGGCGTGCAGGGTCCGTTCTTCAACGACCGCTTCGGTGACGTCTTCGGCAATATCTACGCCTTCACCTCGGACGGGCTGACGCCACGCCAGCTGCGCGACTATGTCGAGGATGTCCGGACCCAAATCCTGACCGTGCCCAATGCCGGCAAGGTCGATCTGGTCGGCGCGCAGGATGAGGCCATCTATCTCGAATTCTCGACCCGTCAGATCGCCGCGCTGGGCCTCAACCAGCAGGCGATCGTGGCGAGCCTGCAGGACCAGAACGCCATCAACCCGTCGGGCGTCATCGAATCCGGCCCCGAGCGCGTCAGCGTGCGGGTCGGCGGCCAGTTCACCTCGGAGGAGAGCCTGCGCGGCATCAATCTGCGCGTCAACGACCGCTTCTTCCGCTTAAGCGATGTGGCAACGATCCGGCGCGGCTATGCCGATCCGCCGACGGCGCTGTTCCGCTTCAACGGCCAGGACGCGATCGGTCTCGCCATCGGCATGAAGCCCAATGCCAACCTGCTCGAATTCGGCGCCGCGCTCGAGACAAAAATGGATGAGGTGCTGGCCGACCTGCCGGTCGGCGTCGGCGTGCATCTGGTCGCCGACCAGCCGGTGATTGTGGAGGAGGCTGTTTCCGGCTTCACTCGCGCGCTGGCCGAGGCGGTCGCCATCGTGCTCGCCGTGTCCTTCATCAGCCTTGGCATGCGCGCCGGCTTCGTCGTGGCGCTGTCGATCCCGCTGGTGCTGGCCATCACCTTCGTGGTCATGGCCTATCTCGGCATTTCGTTGCAGCGCATTTCGTTGGGCGCGCTGATCATTGCGCTCGGGCTGCTGGTCGACGATGCGATGATTGCGGTCGAGATGATGGTGGCGCGGCTGGAGGTCGGCGACAACCTTCGCAAGGCGGCGACATACGTCTATACCTCGACGGCCTTCCCGATGCTGACCGGGACGCTGGTGACGGTCGCCGGCTTCATCCCGATCGGCCTCAACAACAGCGCCGCCGGCGAATACACGTTTACGCTGTTCGTCGTCATCGCGGTGTCGCTTTTGGTGTCATGGATCGTGGCGGTGCTGTTCGCACCGCTGCTCGGCGTCACCATCCTGCCGGCGACGATGAAACAAAAGCATCACGACAAGCCTAGCCGCTTCACCACCCTGTTCAGGCGCGTCCTTGTCGGCTCGGTGCGCCACCACTGGCTGACCATCATCGTCACCGTCTTGTTGTTTGCCGCCTCGATAGCCGGCTTCGGCCTCATCCAGCAGCAGTTCTTTCCGCCTTCGGATCGGCCGGAACTGATCGTCGACTGGAACCTGCCGCAGAACTCGTCGGTCACCGAAACGCGCGACCAGATCGAGCGTTTCGAAGGCCGCGCGCTGGCCGGCAATCCCGACATCGACCACTACAGCTCCTATATCGGCCAGGGTGCGGTGCGCTTCGTGCTCACCTTCGACGTCCAGCCGGACAATCCCTATTTCGGCCAGACCGTCATCGTCACCAAGAGCATCGAGGCGCGCAATCGGCTGAAGCCGCAACTGGAGAAGCTGCTGCGCGAGGAATTCGTCGGCACCGATGCCTTCGTCAAGCCGCTCGAACTCGGGCCGCCAGTCGGGCGCCCGGTGCAGTACCGCGTCGGTGGACCCGACATCCAGAAGGTGCGCGACCTGGCGCAGCAATTTGCCGGCCTGATCTCGGTCAATCCGAAGCTGGCGGCACCGACCTTCGACTGGAATGAGCCGCAGCGCGTGCTGAGGGTCGACGTGCTGCAGGACAAGGCGCGGCAGCTCGGCATCACTTCCTCCGACATTGCCAGCGCGTTGAACAGCACGGTCGGCGGCGTCACCATCACCCAGGTGCGCGACGCCACCTATCTGATCAACGTCATCGCCCGCTCGCGCGAGGCCGAACGCGGTTCGATCGACACGCTGCAGAACATGCAGCTGCCGACCGGAAACGGAGAGGCGATCCCGCTCGCCGCCGTCGCCAACTTCCGCTACGACCTCGAACAGCCGACGGTGTGGCGGCGCAACCGCATCCCGACCATCACCGTGCGCGCCGGACTGGTCGGCGACGTGCTGCCGGCGACCGTCGTCAATGAATTGAAGCCGTCGGTCGACGCCTTCATCGCCAAGCTGCCGCCTGGTTACTCGGTCGCGACCGCCGGCTCGGTAGAGGAGAGCGCCAAAAGCCAGGGGCCGATCGCCGCCGTGGTACCGCTGATGCTGTTCGTCATGGCGACCATCCTCATGATCCAGCTGCAAAGTTTTCAGCGCCTGTTCCTGGTGGTGGCGGTGGCGCCGCTCGGCCTGATTGGCGTGGTGGCAGCCCTGGTGCCCAGCGGCGCGCCGCTCGGCTTTGTCGCCATTCTGGGCGTCTTGGCGCTGATCGGCATCCTGATCCGCAACTCGGTCATCCTGATCGTGCAGATCGAGGATCTGGTGCGGGAGGGCAAGGATCGCTGGGCGGCGGTGATCGAGGCGACCGAGCACCGCATGCGGCCGATCGCACTGACGGCGGCAGCGGCCAGCCTGGCGCTGATCCCTATCGCGCGCGAAGTGTTCTGGGGGCCGATGGCCTACGCCATGATGGGCGGCATCATCGCCGGCACGGCGATCACGCTGCTGTTCCTGCCGGCGCTTTACGTGACGTGGTTTCGGATCAAGGAGCCGAGGGAGGAGGGCGAGCAAAGTGAAGCTCTGCCGGAAGGTGACACGGCCTGAGCCGCAACATTCCTAAAACAGTCCGAGCGAACTCAAGCCGTCCGCACAAACCCCTCGCTCGCCCTGAGCAGGTTGCGCGTATAATCCTTCTCCACCCGGTGCCCGATCAGCTGGCCCGCCGTCAGATTCTCCACCGCTTCGCCGTTCTGCATCACCATCAGCCGCTCGCACATATGGGTGATGATGGCGAGGTCGTGGCTGACCATCAGGAAGGTCAGCTGGCGCCGCCGGCGAACTTCTTCGAGCAGGTTTAGCACCTCCGCCTGCACCGAGGCATCGAGCGCAGAGGTCGGCTCGTCGAGCAGCAGCATCGACGGTTCAAGGATGAGCGCGCGGGCAATGGCGACGCGCTGGCGCTGGCCGCCGGACAGCTGATGCGCGTAGCGGAAGCGGAAGCCGTTGCCGAGGCCAACCTCGTCCAGCGCCTGCTGGATGCGCTTTTCGCCGTCGGCAAAGCCGTGGATGGCGAGCGGCTCCTGCAGCAGCCGGTCGACGGTCTGGCGTGGATGCAACGAACCGTAAGGGTCCTGGAAGACCATCTGCACTTCGCGGTAGAACGCCTTGTCGCGGCGCGCGCCGAGCGTCTTGCCGTTGACGGTGATGGTCCCGGATTTGACCGGCACCAGACCAGCAATGGCTTTCAGCAGCGTCGACTTGCCGGACCCGCTCTCACCGACCAGTCCGTAGGATTCGCCGGATTTCACCTCCAGGCTCACCCCTTTCAGCGCGCGAAAACGGTCGAACACCACCTCCAGCCCATCGATGGAAATGGCTGGTGTCATGCCGCCCACTCCGGCTTGCGGTCGAGCACCGGCAGCGGATGGCGTTCGTAACCGATCCTGGGCATGCAGTTGAGCAGGCCGCGCGTGTAGGGGTGCTGGGCGTCGCGCAGTTCCGAGGCCTTGAGCTGCTCGACCACCTTGCCGGCATACATGACGATGACGCGGTCGCAGAAGGAGGCGACCAGCCGCAGATCATGCGAGATGAAGATCAGGCCCATGCCGCGCTCGCTGACCAGCCGGTCGAGAATGCCCAGCACGTCGAGCTGTACGGTGACGTCGAGCGCCGAGGTCGGCTCGTCGGCGATCATCATCTCCGGGCCGGCGATCAGCATCATGGCGATCATGGCGCGCTGGCCCATGCCGCCGGAGACCTCGTGCGGATGCAGGTCGAAGACGCGAGACGGATCGCGGATCTGCACGGCTTCCAGCATGGCCAGCGCCCGCTCGCGCGCCTCGGCCTTGGAGACCTTCTCATGCGTGCGCAACGTTTCGACGATCTGACGGCCGATGCTCATCACCGGATCGAGCGAATATTTCGGATCCTGCAGGATCATGGCGATGCGTTTTCCACGCAGCGCCCGGCGCTGGCGCGCCGGCATGGCCAGGAGGTCGGCGCCGTCGAGGGCGAGCTTCTTGGCCGACACAAGCGCCTGCGGCGGCGTCAGCCCCATGATGGCGCGGCCGGTTTGCGACTTGCCGGACCCGCTCTCGCCGACAATGCCCAACCGCTCGCGGCCGAGCGAGAAGGTGACGCCGCGCACCGCCTGGATCAGGCCGGTGCGGGTCGGGAAGGTGACGCGCAGGTCGTCGACGTCGAGAAGCGTGCCACTCATTCGTCACCACTCATTGGTCGCCACTCCTGGGGTCCAACGCGTCGCGCAGGCCATCGCCGAGCAGGTTGAAGCCGAGACTGACGATGAGGATGGCGAAGCCCGGCGCGCCGGCCACCCACCATTGGTCAAGCACGAAACGGCGGCCGGACGCGATCATGGTGCCCCATTCGGGCAGCGGCGGCTGCGCGCCGAGGCCGAGGAAACCAAGACCGGCGGCGGTGAGGATGATGCCGGCCATGTCGAGCGTCACCCGAATGATCAGCGAGGAGATGCAGAGCGGCATGATGTGGCGTAGCACGATGCGGAACGGTGAAGCGCCCATCAATTGCACTGCCTTGATGTAATCGGAGTTGCGCACGGTCATCGTTTCGGCGCGGGCAATGCGGGCATAGGGCGGCCAGGATGTGATGGCGATGGCCAGCACCGCGTTTTCGATGCCGGGTCCGAGGGCCGCAACAAAGGCCAGCGCCAGGATCAGCTTGGGGAAGGCAAGGAAGATATCGGTGATGCGCATCAGTATGGCATCGGTCCAGCCGCCGGCATAGCCGGCGACGGTGCCGACCAGAAGGCCGATGGGGGCCGCGATGATGGCGACAAGGATGACGACATAGAGCGTCCAGCGCGAGCCAAAGAGAATGCGTGAATAGATATCGCGGCCGAGATCGTCGGTGCCGAACCAGTGCGCGGCACTTGGCGCCAAAAGCCGCGCGTTCTTCAGATCGCCGATGGTTGGCGAATAGGGTGCCAGCACATCGGCGAAGGCCGCCACCACCAGCAGCGCGATGATGATGAGCAGGCCGAGGAACGCCAGCCGGTTGGCGGAAAAGCGCCGCCAGGCGACATAGGCACGGCCGAGCCTTGCCTGCATGCGCGAGGCCGGCCGATCGCTGAGCAGCCAGTCGCGTCGAGAGAGAGGGCGGACGTCGGAGGCAGTCATGACGATGCCTCTTGAAGCCGTCGACCCCCACTCCGGTCTGCTTCGCAGACCACCTCTCCCCCGTTCGACGGGGGAGAGGAAAGGCGCCAAGCGTGCGACCGGGTTTTCCTCTCCCCCGGGCAGGGGGAGAGGTGGCCCGAAGGGCCGGANNGATTGGCCACAGCCAAGCCTGAAAGGGGGATACCTCGGCTCATCCTGTCTTCGTCCTCGGATCAAGCACCTTGTAGAGCAGGTCGGACAAGAGATTGATGCCTATGAACACCGAACCGATGACGATGGTGCCGCCAAGCACGGCGTTCATGTCCGCATTCTGCAGCGAATTGGTGATGTAGAGGCCGATGCCGGGCCAGGAGAACACGGTCTCGGTCAGCACCGAACCTTCGAGAAGGCCGGCATAGGAGAGCGCGATAACGGTGACCATCGGCACCGCGGCGTTGCGCAGCGCATGGCCCCAGATGATGCGCGTTTCCGACAGGCCCTTGGCGCGCGCGGCAACGATGTATTCCTGCGACAGCTCGTTCAGCATGAAGGAGCGCGTCATGCGGCTGATATAGGCAAGCGAGAAATAGCCGAGCAGCCCTGCCGGCAGGATGATGTGGCGGAAGGCATCCCAGAACACGTCCCACTGCCGCTGCCACAGGGCATCGAGAAGATAGAAGCCGGTGATCGGGGTGAACGTGTACTCGTAGACGATGTCGAGGCGGCCGGGAAAAGCCACCCATTGCAGCTTGGCGTAGAACAGGACGAGCCCCAGAAGCCCTATCCAGAAGATCGGCACGGAGTAGCCGATCAGGCCGATGATGCGCACGATCTGGTCGATGAGGCTGCCGCGTTTTACCGCTGCCAGCACGCCGAGCGGCACGCCTATGAACGAGCCGATCAGCGTGCCCAAAGTCGCCAGTTCGATGGTGGCCGGAAAGGCGCGGCGGATGTCGGTCATGACAGGATTGGTGGTCAGCACCGAGGTGCCGAAATCACCGTTCAGGGCAGCTTTCACATAGAGGTAGAACTGCTGGATCAACGGCAAGTCGAGACCCATTTCGCGGCGCGTGCGCTCGACGACATTGAGAGGCGCACGGTCGCCCAGCACCGCCAGCACCGGGTCGATCGGGATGACACGGCCAATGAAGAAGGTCACCGCGAGCAGACCGAGATAGGTCGTGATCGCGATGACCAGGAAGCGGCCAATGAATGATGCGACAGCAACGGCGCGGGCGCTGCCACGCCCCGCCGCCCCTTCGTTTTCAACCGCGCTCATGCGGCGCGTCCGCCGGCACTATTCCTTGGAGACCGGCCCGACGAAATTGGTGTCGAAGCTCGGGCCAAGCACGAGGCCCTTGAGGTTCTTGCGCAGGCCAACCACTTCCAGTTGCTGGTGGATGATGACGAATGGGCTGGTGTCGAGGATCTTCTGCTGCAGATCCTTGTACAGGTCGGCGCGTTTGCCGGAATCCTTTTCCAGCAGAGCAGCTTCCGTCTGCTTGGTCAGCTCCGGAATATCCCATGAGTTGCGCCATGCAAGCGTGCGCGACTTGCCGGCGTCCGAATTGTCGGGGTTCGAGGCAAAGGTCTGGGCATTGGAATTCGGATCGAAATAATCTTGCCCCCAATTGCCGATGTAGATGTCGTGGTTGCGGGCGCGGTATTTGGTCAGCGTCTGCTTGCCGTCGCCAGGTATGATCTCAAGCTTGATGCCGGCCTGGCCCAGTGTCTGCTGGATCGATTCCGCCATGCCGGTCGTCGGCTGACCGGTGCGTACGTCCATGGTTACGCTGAAGCCGTCCGGAAGGCCGGCCTTTGCCAGCAATTCCTTGGCCTTGGCGACGTCAAACTTGAACGGATTGTCGTCCACGGCGCCCAGGTCGCCCTTGGGCAGGAAGGACTGGTGGATTTCGCCAATGCCCTTGAGGATGGTCGTGCTCAGCGCATCATAGTCGACCAGATATTTGAAGGCCTGACGCACCTCGGGCTTGGCGAGGTTAGGGTTCTTCTGGTTGAGGCTGATGTAATAGACCGTGCCCTTTGGCGCGCTGGTGGTGGTCAGGTCGGCGTTCTTGGCAATGGCGTCGAGATCGTTCGGCTCGAGGTTGCGGGCAACGTCGATGTCACCTGCTTCGAGCGCCAGGCGCTGGCCCGAGCTTTCCTTCATGTTTCGATAGATGACGCGGGCAAGTTTGGCCTTTTCGCCAAAATAGTTGTCGTTGCGTTCCAGCACGACGACCTCGTTAGCCCGCCACTCACGCAGCTTGTAGACGCCAGAGCCGGCATAGCCGGTCTTCAGCCACGCGTTGCCGAAATCATTGTCCCATTTGTAGTCGGCGCTGGGCGTCACCGCGGCGACATGTTCCTTGACCAGCTTGGCGTCGACGACCGAGGCGACCGTTGCCGATAGGCAGTTCAGGACGAAGCTCGGCGCATAGGCCTTGTCGACAGTGAACTGGAAAGTCGTATCGTCGACCGCCTTGGCCTTGTCGGCGACGTTGTCGCCGCTGATGCCGAACTGGCCGATGATGAAGGCCGGGCTCTTGTCCAGCTTGACGGCACGCTCGAAGGAGTAGGCGACGTCGGCGGCCGTGATCGGATTGCCGGAGGCAAATTTCAGGCCCGGCTTGAGCTTGAATGTGTAGACCAGGCCATCGTCGGAAACGGTCCAGCTCTCGGCGAGGTCGCCCTTGACCTTGGAGGTGTCGCTGAGGTCGAGGCGCACGAGAAGATCATAGGTGTTGCCGGTGACCTCGGCGGTCGACAGTTCGAACGCCTCGCCCGGATCCATGGAGATGATGTCGTCGATGGCAAAACCTTCGACCAGCGTGTCGGCGGGTGTCACGGCGAAGGCCGGCGCTACGAGCAAGGCCGACAGCGCCGCGCCCGCGAGCAAGGCACGAGAGCGCAGAGCAAACTTTTCGAGCATCATGATGATCGTTCCCTGTTTTGTTGATTGTTGACCCCGAGTTCCCGGCTCAGGGCTGCAGTAATCTTTTTCGCGGCCGGAGGACGACCGTTAGACCCCTTACCGTGTTGATTTTTTTCCAGTTGGTCAACACCCTATCCGGCAGCCCGTAAAGCGGCAACGGCCATTTGCGAACCGGCATACTGGACCGGAAAGCGCCGTGCACGTCGAAGCATGAGCCGGCCATTTGCGGCCACCACTCGGGAAAAATCTGCTCTTTTCAAACGCTATTTGAGGGCGGCGACCAGTTCGGCATCGGGGAAACAGGTGGCGGCGCGGCCGTTCTTTTCCTGCCAGCTGCCGATCGAGCGGCGGGTCTTGAAGCCGGGCAGGCCGTCGGCGCTGCCGACATCATAGCCCTTGGCCTCCAGCGCCCGCTGCAGCGCGGCGATGTCGGAGCGGTGCAGACCGCCGACCGGACCCCAGCTGCCGACGAAATTTGAGTCCCCATGGGCGATGCGGTCGGCGCCATGGCCGATGAACAAGGCGTAGAGGTCGCTGGTGTTGTATTGCTTCAGCACATAGAAATTGGGCGTGGCGATAAAGGCCGGACCGCTGCGTCCGGCCGGCATCAGCAGAAAGCCTTCGGCTTTCAATTCGCTGGCCGGAAACGCCTTGCCGCCGACCCGGCTGATGCCCAACGCCGCCCATTGCGAGATTGTTTTGCCCTGGTCGGGACCTTCGAGCGAGCATGAAACGCTTGCCGGCACAGTAACCTCGAAACCCCAACCGCGGCCTTTCACCCAGCCATAGTGGACGAGATAATTGGCGATCGAGGCCAGTACATCAGGGGTCGAATTCCAGATGTCGGGGTGGCCGTCGCCATCGTAATCGACAGCATGCTTGAGGAACGATGTCGGCATGAATTGCGGCTGGCCGAGCGCACCGGCCCAGGACGATTTCATCGCGCTGACCGGCGCCAGCCCGCGCTCGACGATTTCAAGCGCCGCCAGCACCTCGGTGCGAAAAAAATCCTTCCTGGTCGACATGAATGCCTTGGTGCCCAGCACCTCGAACGCGTCGTAAGGGATTTTCGCCGCGCCGAAGCCGCTCTCACGCCCCCAGATCGCCAGCAGCACCTCGCCCGGCACGCCATAGCGTTTCTCTATGGCGGCCAGCGTTTTGGCGTTGGCCGCTTCCCGCGTACGCCCGCCTGATGTCACGGCGCGCACCGTCTTTT
Organism: Hyphomicrobiales bacterium; assembly: GCA_900472295.1. GTDB lineage: Bacteria > Pseudomonadota > Alphaproteobacteria > Rhizobiales > Rhizobiaceae > Mesorhizobium. Next base: position 227,484 of record UCIA01000029.1, read on the forward strand.
CGGCAAAATAGGCGCCGGGCGAACCGAACTCGGCTTGATGCTGCTTCTGCGGCGTCTTCGGCTTTTCGCCGGGCAGGACAAGATCGGGCAGTTTCAGGTTGGGCTTCACGCCGTCGAAGGCGGCGTCGAAGGTAGCTTTGGAAATGCCTTTGGTCTGGGCTTCGGGCCAGAGATCGGTCTGGAGCCAGGCGCGGAACTGGTCGTCGATTTTGGCAGCGGAAGCGTGAGACACGAAGAGGCTGATCAGTGTGATCAGAAGGAACGTGAAACCGAATTTGCGTGGGAATGCTGTCATCTCAGAAGCCACCCTCCGCGCCAATTTTGTCAAAACGCCGTCCGCGAACGCAAAGCCGCTGCAAGCGTGCCTTCATCGAGATAATCAAGCTCGCCGCCAACCGGCACGCCATGCGCAAGCCTGGTGATCTTCACCTCGAAACCGGACAACTGATCCGTCAAATAATGCGCCGTCGTCTGGCCCTCGACCGTGGCATTGACGGCGAGGATTACTTCCTTCACCTCGCCGCCGGCGACGCGGTCGATCAGCGAGCGCACATTGAGCTGTTCGGGACCGATGCCGTCGAGCGGCGACAGCGTGCCGCCGAGCACGTGGTAGCGCACGTTCATCGCGGCAGCCCGTTCCAGCGCCCAGAGATCCGACACGTCTTCAACGACGATCAGCGTTGAGGCGTCGCGGCGCGGGTCGGTGCAGATCATGCAGGGGTCCGAGGTGTCGACATTGCCGCAGGTCGTGCAGATGCGCACCTTGTCGGCGGCCTCAGCCATGGCGGCGGCGAGCGGCGACAAAAGCTGCTCCTTCTTCTTGATCAGATGCAGCGCCGCGCGCCTGGCCGAACGCGGCCCAAGGCCCGGCACCTTGGCCAGGAGCTGGATCAGGCGTTCGATCTCGGGACCGGCGATTCGCTTGGACATCGCACTGATCTAGGATTTTTTCACCGGCTTTGAAACATGCCGCATACGCACAGAGCCCGCCATGCTGCCATGGCGGGCTCTGAAAACGCTGTTGGCTTCGAACCTGAAAAGGTTTCTCAGTAAGCCGAGGCTGGGCGGGTCTGGTCGGCGATCATCGCGCCGATGGCATCGGTGTTCTCAGGCGTCGACTGGAAGCCCATCGATGCTTCCTGCGTCGCTGGCGGCGCCGAGGTGATGTAGCGGGCGTTGAGGGTGCCGCCGAAACGCGAGGCATCGGGCTCGGCCATCGGCTCCTGCATCGCCACTTCCGTCTGCTTGGTCGCGACACGAGCGCCCTTGGTGGGCGCTGCAGCGGTCGTCACATAGGTCTGCTCGGCCGGGGCTGCCTTGGCCGCACGGGGCGCTACGGCCTGCTTGGTGGGATCAGGACGGACAATCGTTTTGACCACAGGCTCGGCGTAAGCCACCTGCACCGGCGCTTCAGACACAGGCGCGCGCGGCGTCGCCGAGGCAACCATGGTCGTGGGTTCGTCCGGCAGCGGCTGCCAGTTGCGGCCGCGCTTCTCGTAGAAGGCGTTGCCGCCGGCAACCATGGTGTAGTGCATGTTCTTGTAGGGGAACTTCAGGCCGGCCGTGTGGAAGAACATCGTGTTCTTCAGCTTGGCCTTGCGCTCGCCCTTGAGCACCGCCTCGGCGGCTTCCTCGACGTCGGGCATCGCCTTTGAATTCATCGGCCGGGTCATGACGCCTGGCGCGAACTGGCCCTTTTCACCCACGACCTGGCAAATGGTGGTTCCGTGATTGCCGGAGCGCAGCCGGTTCATCACCACCGTGCCGACGGCGATCATGCCATCACGGCTCGAGCGGTTGGATTCGAAAAACATCGCCCGCTCCAGGCATTCCTTTTCCTTCGGCGTGTTGCGGTAGGCGCGCGTCGAGAGGAAGCTGGGCGTGATGGCGTCGGTCAGGCTGGCGACCGACAGGCCGTGCGAAGACGTGGTCTGGCTGCAACCCGCCAGGAACAGAGGGGAGAAGAGGATGCCGAGCAGAAGCGGCGTCTTCCATCGCGTCGCGATCAACAATAGTGCCTCATTTTTCAGATGCCACCCGTCCCGAGATGTGGCAAGAATGAGACTCTTAAAGGCAAAAAGATGGCTAAAGGATTAGCATTCGTGCAGCATAGGTAAAACTTTATAAATGCCCGGATATGTCCGCGTGAGCAAAGCCGGAGAAAGTCTTAACAACAGCGCCGGCGGCCGATTTCCGTTCATAATCAATTAACTGGTGGGAGCCGGCTCAGAACGGCAATTTCATTCCGGGCGGGATCGGCAAGCCTGCTGTCAATGCCTTGGTCTTCTCCTGCATGATCTGCTCGACCTTATTTTTGGCGTCATTGTGAGCGGCCAGCAGCAGGTCTTCGAGGATCTCGACCTCGTCCTCCTTGAACAGCGACGGATCGATCTTCAGCGACTTCATTTCGAACTTGCCGGTCAGCGTCACATTCACGAGGCCACCGCCGGCCTGCCCGCTTGCTTCAATCGTGGCGATCTCGTCCTGCATGGCCTGGAACTTGGCCTGCATTTCCTTCGCCTTGCCCATCAGGCCGAGAAGATCTTTCATGGTCGGGTCCTTTGCGGATTCGTGGCTGTGGTCAGTTTTCGTCGTCGTCGGCTGGCGGCTCGACCGGCATTTCGGCCTTGTCCGTGTCGACTTCCGGCGCATCGGGGATACGCACGTCGATGATCTTGGCGCCAGGAAAGCGCGCGAGGATCGCGGCCACTGCCGGATCGCTCCTGGCATCGGAGAACGCGGTCTCGCGCTTGCTCGATTCCATCTCAGCCAGCGTCTGGCCGCCCTCTTCCTTCGACAGCGACACCAGCCAGTTGCGGCCGGTCCAGGCCCGCAGCTTCGTCGTCAGATCGTTGAGCAGCATCTTGGGCGCATCGGCGGTCAGGCCGACGTCGATACGGCCGGGTTCGATGCGCACCAGGCGAATACAGCTCTTGACCAGCACCTTGAAAGCGATGTCACGCTGCGCGTCGGCAAGAGCCACAATATCGGCCAGCGATTTCAGCGGCGGCGATTGCGGCTCGACGACCGGCTGCGGAGGCGCGACAAAGGCGACAGGAGCGGGTGCCGCGTCGACCAGTCGCATGGTTTGCGCACCGGCTGGCCCGGACGGCATCCGGGTCTGCGCTACCGCGCTGGCGCCGCCGCCATTGCCGGTATTTACCGGTGCACCGTTCGGGCGTGAGGCGCCACCGGACACCGGCGCGCCGCTCTCGAGCGATTTCAGCGCCTCGTCCAGCGTCGGCAGGTCGGCGGCATGCGCCAGCCGGATCAGCACCATTTCGGCAGCACTGACCGGGCGGTTGGAAGACTGCACCTCGGGGATGCCTTTCAAGAGCATCTGCCAGGTGCGCGACAAAACCTTGACCGACAGCGTTCTGGCGAAATCGGCGCCGCGCCGGCGCTCGTCCTCGGACAGGGATGCATCGTCGGCCGCCGTCGGCACGAAGCGCAGCCGGGTGACGAGGTGGTTGAATTCGGCCAGATCGGTGAGCACGGCGGCCGGATCGGCGCCGGTGTCGTACTGGTTGCGGAATTCAGCGAGCGCGGCCGCCACATCGCCTTTCATCACATATTCGAACAGGTCGACGATGCGGGCGCGGTCGGCCAGACCCAGCATGGCGCGCACCGCTTCGGCGCTGACGGCGCCGCCGCCATGGGCGATTGCCTGGTCGAGGATGGAGAGCGAATCGCGGGCCGAGCCTTCGGCGGCGCGCGCGATCATCGCCAGCGCGTCGTCATCGACCGATATGCCTTCCTTGCCGGCAATCGAGGAGAGGTGCGCGACCAGCGCTCCGGCGTCGATGCGCCTGAGATCGAAGCGCTGGCAGCGTGACAGGACGGTGATCGGCACCTTGCGGATTTCGGTGGTGGCGAAGATGAACTTGACGTGCGGCGGCGGCTCTTCCAGCGTCTTCAGCAAGCCGTTGAAGGCCTGGGTGGAGAGCATGTGCACTTCGTCGATGATATAGACCTTGTAGCGCGCCGACACCGGGGCGTAGCGCACGCGCTCGATGATGTCCCTGATGTCGTCGATGCCAGTGTGCGACGCCGCGTCCATTTCAATGACGTCAACATGACGGCCTTCCATGATCGCCTGGCAATGCTCGCCCAGGACGGCGAGATCGACCGATGGCTGGTCGGCTGTCGGCGTCTTGTAGTTGAGCGCCCGCGCCAGGATGCGCGCTGTCGTGGTCTTGCCGACGCCGCGCACGCCGGTCAACATCCAGGCTTGGGCGATGCGGCCGGTGGAGAAAGCGTTGGTCAGGGTGCGGACCATCGGTTCCTGGCCGATCAGTTCGGAGAAATTCGACGGACGGTACTTGCGCGCCAGCACACGATAGGCAGCGGCCTTTTGCTTATCCAGGTTTTCTGGGCCCGAATTTCCGGCTTCGCTCATGCGCCCGTAAAGCTCCAAAAGGCCGCGTCCGAGGCTGGCCGATCCCTGCTAGATCGTTTCACCGTTTTCTGAAAACGGCAAACCGCTCTATCCCTTGCTTTAACGCAATTCCGGACGGGAAACCGCTCACACTTTCCCTGGAATTGCTCCAATAGTCTCGCCCGCGCTGCAATGCGTCGTCAATGTCGCGAGAGGGCCGATGAGGTGGGAGGCTGGAACAATGACCCGTTCCGGGCTCGTTAGGGCTGCTTCCTTCCGGACCTGACCCGGTTGGCGAGTGGATCGTCCACCACCAACCTCCCAGGTTCCATATCGGCAATTCAGCGGTGAAATGCAAGGGTGCATTGAGAATCGGACACCGTGGAGCCTCGCTGCCTAATGAATCGCTTGCAGCCCCCGTGCAGCCGCTCTAGCGTTCGTGAGTTTGGGAAATAATGCGATAAACGCAAGGGAAACGCCAATGTTGCCGGGCCTAAAGGCCGGTTTTACGCTCGACTCCAGGCTGGAGGCGGACAGCGAGCAGTTGATGTGGCTCGGCCTGTGTGAATTGCGCGTGATGAACGACAGTCGCTGGCCATGGCTGGTCCTGGTGCCGCAGCGGCCCGGCATCGAGGAAATCCACGACCTGACGCCGCTCGACCAGGCGATGCTGACCTTCGAGACCAATATGGTGGCGCAGGCGCTGAAAAGAACCACCGGCTGCACCAAGATCAACAGCGGCGCGCTTGGCAACATCGTGCGGCAATTGCACGTCCATGTCATCGCCCGCTCGGAAGGCGACCCGGGCTGGCCGGGCCCGGTCTGGGGACACGGCATGCGCGAGCCCTATGAACGCTTCGACCTTCGCCAGTTTGCGCAACAGATAAAGGCGGCGCTATAACGCGCCAGTGCTAATCCCCAGAAGTCCGAGCCTCCATGACCTTTCGCCTATTTGACGCGCCCTTGCGCGAACCGAGCCAGTTCGTCGGTTTCGCCGGCAACACGATCGACCGGCAGTCCGAAAACCGCGCCGACGATTCCGTCGAAAAGGCGCTCGCCGACACCAGAGCACGGCTTCTACCGATGCATGGCGGCCGGCTGTATCTGAAACTCAGCGACGGCAATTTCGACCCATGGTTCGATGTCGCCGGCAGCGAGTTGCTGCAGCCGTCCTTCGAGCAAGGCGTGCTGCTTGGCGTCTCCGACAGCGGCCCGGTGCTTGCCGTGCCGGTCGGCCTCGATCCCGAACAGTTGCCGGAGACGATCAAGGCCATCGATTATCGGTCGGTCTATATGCAGGGGCTGATCGATGAAGCGGCGGCGGGTGCATTGGCGCAGGGCGCCGCCCTGCTTGCCTGGCATGCCAGCCATCGTTTCTGCAGCAAATGCGGCCATGAATCGCAAATGCGGGCCGGCGGCTACAAGCGGCACTGCCCCAATTGCAGCACCGAGCATTTTCCGCGCACCGACCCGGTGGCGATCATGCTGACGGCGACGCCGGAAAAATGCCTGCTTGGCCGCGGCCGGCATTTCGGGCCGGGCATGTATTCAGCCCTTGCCGGCTTCATCGAGCCGGGCGAAACGATCGAGGCGGCGGTGCGCCGCGAAACGCTGGAGGAGGCTGGCATCAGGCTCGGCCGCGTCGTCTACCATGCCAGCCAGCCCTGGCCGTTCCCCTATTCGCTGATGATCGGCTGCTTCGGCGAACCGCTCAACGACGACATCCAGGCCGACCTCAACGAGCTGGAGGATTGCCGCTGGTTTTTCCGCGACGAGGTTCGCTCCATGCTGGAGCGAACCCACAAGGACAATCTGGTCACGCCGCCGAAAGGCGCGATCGCCCATCATCTGATCCGTGCCTGGGTCGACAGCGAATAAGCAGGAATACTGGGAGCTGAAAAATGATCCGTCACACCGTCATATTCACACTGAAGCACCCGCAATTCTCGCTGGAGGAAAAGCGGTTCCTCTCCGACGCCAAGCGCATCCTCAGCGCAATCAAGGGCGTCACCCATTTCGAGCCGTTGCGGCAGGTCAGCCCCAAGAACGACTATCATTTCGGCTTCTCGATGGAGTTCGCCGACCAGGCCGCCTACACCAGATACAATGAGCACCCCGACCACGTCGCCTTCGTGCGCGACCGCTGGGTGCCGGAAGTCGAGAAATTTCTTGAGATCGACTATGTGCCGCTGACGCTGCTTGTCTGAGCCGATGCCGCACCGGATGATCGCAAAGCCCTCGGTGCGCAATCCCATCGATCGCAAGCCAATGTTCAGTCCGCGACCGAGGGTCGAACCTTGCATTTCCGGTCTAATTGGACTAGATGTGGTTACGTAACCACATCTAGTCCGGGACTGATATGATCATCACCACGCTTTCGGGTCGCGAACTCAATCAGGATCTTGGCCGCGCGAAGCGCGCTTCCAATGAGGGCCCCGTGATCATCACCGACAGAGGACGGCCCGTGCATGTCCTCTTGTCATTCGATGAATACAAACGACTCACCGGTAAAACGCGGTCGCTAGCAGACATGCTGGCTGCGCCGGAAGCAGGCGATGTTGACCTGCCGCTCCCGCCCCGCACGGAACATGCCAAGCCAACAGACTTGTCCTGATGCTGCTGCTCGATACCAATGTCGTGTCCGAACTGCGAAAAGCAGCGAGCGGCAGGGCGCATCCCAATGTCGTGTTATGGAACGAAACTGTCGATCCCGCCGAAACCTTCATTTCGTCCGTGGTCCTGCACGAACTGGAGATTGGCGTAAGACTGGTGGAACGCAATGATGCCGTGGCGGGCAAGGTGCTGCGCAATTGGCTGGAAAATGCGGTTCTCACGACATTTTCCGGTAGAATCCTGCCTTTGGACGAAGCGGCGGCCATACAGGCGGCGCGATGGCATGTGCCCAATCCCAAGCCGATCAATGACGCCTATATCGCAGCCACGGCCTTCACACGGCGCATGACGCTAGCAACACGCAACGTCGGGGATTTCGAGACAATGGGAGTAGCGCTGGTAAACCCGTGGGACTTCGCGGGGTAGGTTCCAGATCGTCGTTCCTGCATGTCTTCACTAGGCGACAATTCAGTCCGCCACCTTCCATTGCTCGCGCGATTCGCTTGCCGGATAGACGCCCAGAATGCGTACTTCGCGCGAGAAAAAGCGCAGCTCGTCCAGCGCCAGCTTGACCAGCGGATCGTCGGGATGGCCCTCGATATCGGCGTAAAACAGCGTCGCGGTGAAAGCGCCCAGCTGATAGCTCTCCAGCTTGGTCATGTTGACGCCGTTGGTGGCGAAACCGCCCATCGCCTTGTAGAGCGCGGCCGGCACGTTGCGGACACGGAACATGAAGGTCGTCATCATCCTGGTGTCGGCAGAGGGCCGTTCGGCCAATCGCTTGTCCTTGGTCAGGACGACGAAGCGGGTGACGTTCGAGTCGGTGTCCTCGACATTTCGCTCGATAATGTCGAGCCCGTAGAGTTCGGCGGCGAGTGCCGGCGCCAGCGAGGCCGTGGTGCGGTCCTTGAGCTCCGACACCAGCTTGGCCGAGCCCGCCGTGTCGCCGGCGATCACCGGCTTCCAGCCATTCTTGCGAATGTATTTGCGGCACTGACCAAGCGCATGGATGTGGCTGTGCACGGTCTTGATCTCGTCGCGCTTGACGCCCGGCAGTACCATCAGCTGGAAATGGATCGGCAGGAAATACTCGCCGACGATGTGCAGCTTCGATTCCGGCAACAAATGATGGATATCGGCGACACGTCCGGCGATTGTGTTCTCGATCGGGATCATGGCGAGGTCGGCCTTGTTGGTCTCGACCGCGTTGAAGGCATCCTCGAAGGTCGGGCACGGCAACGGCACCATGTCAGGGAACATGTTGCGGCTGGCAGTGTCGGAATTGGCGCCCGGCTCGCCCTGGAAGGATATTCTGTTGGTCTTTTCAGGCATGCTGATGTCTCGATTTGAAAGGATCTGCGGTCTCAGGAAAGAATCTGCCTGGCGCGTTCGAGGTCTTCCGGCGTGTCGACGCCGAGCGGCAGCGACTGGACGATCTCGGCATCGATGCGCATGCCGGCTTCCAGCGCCCGCAACTGCTCCAGCCGCTCGCGCCGCTCCAGCGGCGACGGCTTTAGGGCGACGAAGCGTTCAAGCGCTGAGCGGCGATAGGCGTAAAGGCCGACATGGTGATAGAGCGGCCCCTCGCCCCAGGGTGCGGTAGCGCGGGTGAAATAGAGCGCCCTGAGCCGCGTCGCCGACAGCGGCGAGCCGACGATCTTGACGACGTTGGGATTGGTCTTTTCTTCGTCGCGCACGATCTCGACGCCGAGCGTGGCGACCTCGACCGCTGCGTCCTCGAACGGCCGCAGCGCCGCGCCGATGATTTCGGGATCGATGGTCGGCAGGTCGCCCTGCACATTGATGATGGTTTCCACCTTGTGGTCGGGGTCGAGCGCGGTCAGCGCCTCGAAAATGCGGTCCGAGCCGGATTGATGGTCGACGCGCGTCATCACCGCCTCGAAACCGTGCGCGCGCACCGCTTCGGCCACGCTTTGCGTGTCGGTTGCCACCACCACCCGGCCGAGCCCGGCCTCGGCGCCGCGGCGGGCGACATGCACGATCATCGGCGCGCCGGCGATGTCGGCCAGCGGCTTGCCCGGCAGGCGGGTCGAGGCCATGCGGGCCGGGATGAGGATCAGCGTGGACATCGAGGTTGCAAGGCGTTCGAAAAGAGGGTGGGGAAAGTGGCAAAAGGTCTCACTGGAAGCGCCCTTATAGGTGTTGCAACGCTGGAGCAAAAGACCTAGTTTCCGCCCGATTTGACCGGCTCGACGGGGTAGGTCACGATACCGACGGACGGAGTGGACGGAGAGGTCCGCCGGAAAAGGGAGCAAGGGGCGAATGGATTCCAACGAAGTCAACAAGCTGCTCGCCGGATTGCTCGGAACCTGTTTCGTCGTTTTCTCGGTCGGTCTGGTGTCTGACGCGCTCTTCGCCTCGCCGGCGCCGGAAAAGCCAGGCTTCGCCATCGAAGCGACCGAGCCGGCCGAAGCCGGCGCGGGACCTGCGGTTGCGGCCAAGCCGATCGCCGACCTCCTGGTCACCGCCAATGCCGAGCTCGGCGCTGCCGTGTTCAAGAAATGCCAAGCCTGCCATTCCGGCGAAAAGGGTGGCCCCAACAAGGTCGGCCCGGATCTCTGGGACATCGTCGACCGCCCCGTGGCCGAGCATGAAGGTTTTGGCTATTCGGCCGGCATGAAGGAGTTTTCCAAAGGCGGCGCTGAAAAGTGGACCTATGACAACCTCAACCACTTCATCACCTCGCCGAAGAAGCTCGTGAAGGGCACGGCGATGGGCTTTGCCGGCCTGGCGAAGGATGAGGACCGCGCCAACGTCATCGCCTATCTGCGCACGCTGTCGGACAACCCGAAGCCGCTGCCGGCCCCAGGTGCAGCCGCCGACGCCTCAGCACCGGCCAAGCCTGCCGAGGGCGCCGCTCCGGCAAAGCCCGCCGAGGGGGCAGCTCCTGCCGCACCGGCTCCGGCAGCACCAGAGCCTGCCCATTAACCAGATGTAATCTCGACGATCTCAAAAAAGCCGGGTTAAGCCCGGCTTTTTCATTGGGAAAAGCGACTGCGCGGCGACAAAGCCGGCGCATTGCGGTTTTCACCGGCGTCAAATCATCTAGGATTGCCGGGCATCGCGAAGAGGAGAACGCATGACGGTTGGCCGAACGCTTCTGAGGTCCATGCTGGCAGCAATCGTCGTGGCTGCCGGGTTGCAAGTGGCCGCTGCGGATGAATGGCACACCACCTCCTCGCTGATCGGTCCGTCCAAATACGGCGAGAATTTCCAGCGCTATGATTATGTGAACCCGGACGCACCGAAGGGCGGAACGCTGAATTCGGTGGTGCTGGGCACTTTCGACAGCTTCAATCCGTTCATCGATCGCGGCTCGCCTGCTGCAGGATTGAACTATCAGGGCGGCCTGCTCTACCAGTCGCTGATGGCAAAATCGATTGACGAGGGCAGCGTCAATCACCCCGAAATCGCCGAGGCTTACAAATACCCGGACGATTTTTCATCCGCGACGTATCGGCTTGATCCGCGCGCTAAATGGCATGACGGCGAGCCGATCACTGTCGATGACGTAGTCTGGTCGTTCAATTTCCTGAAGAAAGAAAGCCCGCAGTTCAACCGCTACTTTGCCAATGTCATCGATGCGGTTGCCGTTTCAGACCGGGAGGTCGAGTTCCATTTTGACCAGAAGGGCAATCGTGAACTGCCGTTGATCATGGGGGATGTGGTGGTGCTGCCGAAGCATTGGTGGGAAGGCACTGATGCCAACGGCAAGAAGCGCGACATCACCAAGCCTAGCCTCGAAATCCCGCTCGGCTCAGGACCTTACAATATCGAAAGCTTCAAACCCGGTTCGGAAGTTGTCTGGCAGCGGGTCCCCGACTTTTGGGCGGCAAATCTCGGCATCAATGTGGGGCGAAACAATTTCGACCGGCAAAGATTTACCTACATCCTCGACAACAATGCCGCCTGGCTCGCCTTCACCAAGGGAGGCCTGGAGGATCTCAATCAAGAATACAGTTCACGAAAGTGGGCGACAGGCTACGATTTCCCAGCGGTCAAGGCTGGCGACGTCATCAAGAAGGATTTCCCCACCACGTCCCCGCAACCGATGCAGGCGTTCATTCTCAACCAGCGGCGACCGCTTTTCCAGGACCGCCTCGTGCGTGAAGCGCTGACCTATCCCTTCGACTTCGAGACGATGAACCGCACGCTTTTCTTCGGCTACAACACCCGAACCCAAAGCTATTTCCAGGGCACTGAACTGGCATCGAGCGGCCTGCCCCAGGGCAAGGAACTGGAAATCCTTGAACAGTACCGCGACAAGCTGCCGCCGGAGGTGTTCACCCAGGAGTTCAAGCTGCCGGTCTACGACTCGCCGCAGGCCGAGCGGAAAAACCTGAAGACCGCGATCGACCTGTTCGCCAAGGCTGGTTGGGTGATCAAGGGCGGCAAGATGGTCAATGCCAAGACCGGCGAGCCGTTCAAATTCGAGATCCTCGGCTGGTACGACACCGACGAAGTGATCGCCAGCCCCTACATCGCCAATCTGCGCAAGATCGGCGTCGATGCCACGCTGCGCATCGTTGACCAAACCCAGTACATCAGCCGCCTCAACAGTTTCGATTTCGACGTAACCACATCGCAGCTCGCACAATCGGATTCGGCGGGCAACGAGCAGCGTGAATTCTGGGGTTCGAAGGCGGCCGACGTGCCGGGATCGCGCAATCTGATGGGCATCAAGGATCCGGTTGTCGATGCGCTGGTCGATCGCGTCATCTTCGCCACCGATCGCGCCGATCTGGTAGCCGCGACCCATGCGCTGGACCGGGTGCTGTTGTGGAACTTCTATGTGGTGCCGGAGTACTACCGCTCGCCGATCTGGCTGGCCTATTGGGACAAGTTCGGCATCCCGGCCAAGCAGCCGAGCTATCGCGGCGTCGATCCGGATTCCTGGTGGATCATTCCCGAAAAGGAAAAGGCGCTGGCCGCCAAATACAGGGGCAGCAATTGATGGCCTCGCGCCGCGACTTTCTGACGCTCGGCACTGCAGCAGCAGCCGTTGCACTGCTGCCGGGGCACGCTTTCGCCACCACTGCGACCGGTGTGAAGCTGCACGGCCTGTCGGCTTTCGGCGATCTCAAATACAAGCCGGATTTCACCCATTTCGACTACGTCAATCCGGATGCGCCCAAGGGCGGCCAGATGAACTTCGCGCCGCCGAACGCTACCTTGAATCAGAGCTTCCTGACCTTCAACACGTTGAACTCCCTGGTGCTGAAAGGGGAAGCCCCGCCGCGCTCCGAGCTCTGCTTCGATTCGCTGATGGCAAGCGCTGCCGACGAACCGGACGCGGTCTACGGCCTGCTTGCCGAATCCGTTACCTTGTCGGCGGACCGCAACGGCTTCCGTTTCAGCCTGCGGCCGCAGGCGCGCTTTCACGACGGCTCGCCACTGACGGCTGAGGACATCGCCTTCGCCTTGAAGCTCTACAAGGACGCGGGCCACCCGAACCTGTCCCAGGCGTTGCGCTATATGACGGATGCGGCCGCGGTCGACCCCGTCACCCTCGACCTCACCTTCAACGGCAAACAGTCGGCGCTGAACATTCTTTCGGTCGTCAGCATGTCGATCGTGTCCAAGGCTTTCTACACGGCCAACACTTTCGACGCCTCGACATTGACCCCGCCGCTAGGCTCAGGCCCGTACAAAATCGGGCGCGTGTCACCCGGGCAGACTGTGGAGTATGAACGCGTTGCCGACTATTGGGGCCGCGATCTCGCGGTGAACCGCGGCGTCAACAATTTCGACCGTATCCGCATCGACTTCTACCTCGATCGCCAGGCAGCCTTCGAAGCCTTCAAGAAGGGCGATACGCATTTCCGCGAGGAATTCACTTCCCGGGTTTGGGCGACCGGCTACGACTTCCCAGCCCTTCGGGATGGCAAAGTCGTCAAACGGGAATTTCCCGGCGAGAAAACGCCAGACATGCAGGCTGTAGCGCTCAACCAGCGTCGGCCGCAATTCAGAGATGTCCGGGTGCGACGGGCTATCGCCAATTGTTTCGATTTCGAATGGATCCAGCGGGTTCTGTTCTTCGGCTCTTACGAGCGTTCGCAATCGAACTTCGAACGATCTGACTATAAGGCCGAAGGTTTGCCTTCGCCTGGGGAATTGGCCCTGCTGGAGCCGTTTCGTGCCGAGTTGCCGCCGGAAACCTTTGGCGAAGCCGTGATGCAACCGGCGTCGGACGGCTCAGGCCACGACCGCAAGCTGTTGGGCGGGGCCTCAAGACTGCTCGCGGAAGCCGGCTGGAAGCGTTCGGGCAGCTTCGTCGTCAACGACAAAGGCGAGCGGCTGAAAGTGGAAATGCTGGCCGAGGATGACGGCATCGTCCGCATCTTCACGCCATGGGCCGAGAATATGAAGGCAATCGGCATTGACGCTTCGATCCGGCAGGTCGATTCCACGCAATATGAACGGCGGCAGAGCGATTTCGACTTCGATTTCAATATGCTCCATTGGTCGATCGGGGCAACGCCAACCGTCGACGGCCTGGAGATGCTCTATGACTCGCGGATGGCAAAGACGCCGGGACAGCGCAACTATCCCGGCACCGAGAGCCCGGCGATCGACGCGCTGATCGTCGCGGCCGGCAAGGCGGCCAGCCGAAACGAGCTCGTCACGGCGCTCAGAGCGCTCGACCGGGTCTTGCGCGCACGGCTTGATTGGATTCCTAGTTGGTACCTGGCGAATCACCGCGTCGCCTATTGGGACATGTTCGGCTTTCCCGAGCAGAAGCCCGATTTCGGCTTTCCGGTCGAGACGCTGTGGTGGTTCGACAAGGGCAAGGCGGCAAAGATTGGCAAAGCCTGACATGACCGTTCGCGCAGGATTGGCAGCCTGATGGGCGCCTACATCCTGCGACGCATCCTGTTGATGATCCCGACCCTGTTCGGCATCATGGCGATTTCTTTTGCCGTCATCCAGTTCGCGCCCGGCGGGCCGGTGGAGCAGATCATCGCCAGGCTCACCAATCAGGGCGGCAGCGATCGCCTTGGCGGTGGCGGCGGTGATGCCGGCGGCGCCAATTTCGATGCTGCCGGCGACGTCGGCTCGAAATATCGCGGCGCGCAAGGGCTCGATCCGGAATTCATCAAGAAGCTGGAGAAGCAGTTCGGCTTCGACAAGCCGCCGCTCGAACGCTTCGGCATGATGCTGTGGAACTATGCCCGCTTCGATTTCGGCGACAGCTATTTCCGCGACATTTCGGTGCTCGACCTGATCCTGGAAAAGATGCCGGTATCGATCTCGATCGGGCTGTGGATCACATTGCTTTCCTATCTGATCTCGATCCCGCTCGGTATTCGCAAGGCGGTCAAGGACGGTTCCACCTTCGACGTCTGGACCAGCGGCATCGTTATCGTCGGCTATGCCATCCCGGGCTTCCTGTTCGGTATCCTTTTAATGGTGCTGTTTGCCGGCGGCTCGTTCTGGGACTGGTTCCCGCTGCGCGGCATCGTTTCGGAGAATTGGGATCAATTATCATGGCCGGACAGGATTGCCGATTATTTCTGGCATATGGCGCTGCCGCTGACGGCGCTGGTGCTGTCGGCATTCGCCACCACGACGCTTTTGACCAAGAACTCATTCCTCGAAGAGATCCGCAAGCAGTATGTTGTGACTGCACGCGCCAAAGGCTTGTCGGAGCGAAAGGTGCTCTATGGCCATGTCTTCCGCAACGCCATGCTGATCGTCATTGCCGGCTTTCCCGCTGCCTTCATCTCGGCCTTCTTCACCGGTTCGCTTTTGATCGAGAACATCTTCTCGCTCGACGGACTCGGCCTGCTCGGTTTTAAATCCGTGCTCGACCGCGATTATCCGGTGGTGTTTGCCACGCTCTACATTTTCTCGCTGCTTGGCCTGTTCGTTAACCTGCTTTCCGACCTGATCTACACCTGGGTCGACCCGCGCATCGATTTCGAGCGAAGGGACGTCTGATGGCAGAAGCCGCTGCCGAGACCCCGGTTCGCATCGCCCGTCCGTGGCTGTCGCCGCTCAACCAGCGGCGCCTGCAAAACTTCAGGGCCAACCGGCGCGGCTATTGGTCGTTGTGGATCTTCCTGGTCCTGTTCGTACTGTCGCTGTTTTCCGAGCTGATCGCCAACGACAAGCCGATCATTGCTTCCTACAAGGGCGAGATCCTGTTTCCGGTGCTGGTCGCCTACCCGGAAGAAAAGTTCGGCGGCTTTTATGCCGTCACCGACTATCGCGACCCAGTTATCCAGGACGAGATCAACGCCAATGGCTGGATGATCTGGCCACCGGTCCGCTATTCCTATCAGACCGTCAACAACGCCATTCCCGAGGCGGCGCCCACCAAACCATCCTGGCTCTACGACAAGGCGAAACGGTGCAACCAATACCCGAAAGGCGCCGAGGACCCAAACTGCTCCGTCGGCAACTGGAACTGGCTGGGCACCGATGACCAGGCGCGCGACGTGATGGCGCGGCTCATTTATGGTTTCAGGATCTCCGTGCTGTTCGGCCTGGTCCTGACTGCGGGATCGTCGCTCATCGGCGTCGCCGCTGGCGCGATGCAGGGCTATTTCGGTGGATGGACCGACCTTCTGTTCCAGCGCTTCATCGAAATATGGTCGGCGATTCCGGTGCTCTACCTCCTGCTGATCGTCGCCGCGATCCTGCCGCCAGGTTTCTTCATCCTGCTCGGGCTGATGCTCCTGTTCTCGTGGGTGGCGCTGGTCGGCGTGGTCAGGGCCGAGTTCCTGCGTGCCCGCAACTTTGAGTATGTGAACGCTGCACGGGCGCTCGGTGTGCCCAATCTCACCATCATGTTTCGCCACCTGCTGCCCAACGCCATGGTCGCGACGCTGACCTTCCTGCCCTTCCTGCTCTCAGGCTCGATCTCAACACTGACGTCGCTCGACTATCTCGGCTTCGGCCTGCCGCCAGGCTCCGCCTCGCTCGGCGAATTGCTCAAGCAGGCACAACGCAATCTCAACGCGCCATGGCTTGGCATATCCGCCTTCGTGGTCATCTCGCTGATGCTGTCACTGCTGGTGTTCGTCGGTGAGGCGACACGCGATGCTTTCGACCCGCGCAAGGCGTTCCGATGAGCGAGCCGCTGCTCTCCGTTCGCGATCTCAGCGTTGCCTTCACGCAAGGCGGCAACCAGTCAATAGCCGTCGACCACATCTCCTTCGATCTTGCCAAGGGCGAGACGGTGGCGCTGGTCGGCGAATCCGGTTCGGGCAAGTCGGTCTCGGCGCTGTCGGTGCTGAAGCTGCTGCCCTATCCGACGGCCAGCCACCCCTCGGGCAAGATCCTGTTCCAGGGCGCCGACCTTTTGGCGATGAACGAAAAGCAATTGCGCAGCGTGCGCGGCAACAAGATCACCATGATCTTCCAGGAGCCGATGACCTCGCTCAATCCGCTGCACACGATCGAGCAGCAGATCGTCGAGATCCTGGCGCTGCATCAGGGCATGGGCGACCGCCAGGCCAAGGCGCGGACGCTGGCGCTGCTCCACGAGGTCGGCATACGCGAGCCGGAAAAGCGCCTCGACGCCTATCCGCACCAGCTGTCCGGTGGACAGCGCCAGCGCGTCATGATCGCCATGGCGCTGGCCAACGAACCGGAACTGCTGATCGCCGACGAGCCGACCACCGCGCTCGATGTCACCGTGCAGGCGCAGATCCTCGAACTGCTGGCGGGACTGAAGGCCCGCAAGGGCATGTCGATGCTGTTCATCACCCATGATCTCGGCATCGTCCGAAAGATCGCCGACCGGGTCTGTGTGATGACCAAAGGCAAGATCGTCGAGACCGGGCCGACGAAGGAGATCTTCGCCAACCCGCAGCACGCCTACACAAAGCACCTGCTGGCCGCCGAGCCGAAAGGCAAACCGCCGGCCGCCAATGCCGCCGCCAAGCCGGTGATGACCGGCAAGGACATAAAGGTCTGGTTCCCGATCAAGAAGGGCTTCTTCCGCACCACCGTCGACAATGTGAAGGCGGTGGACGGCATCGACGTCACCGTGCGCGCCGGCCAGACACTCGGCGTCGTCGGCGAATCCGGCTCCGGCAAGACCACGCTCGGCCTGGCGCTGGCGCGGATGATCTCGTCGACCGGCACCATCCAGTTCAACGGCAGCGACATCAACCAGCTCTCCTTCAACGCTATGCGGCCGCTGCGGCGCGAGCTGCAGATCGTCTTCCAGGACCCGTTCGGTTCGCTCAGCCCGCGCATGTCGGTGTCGGAGATCATCGAGGAAGGGCTGAAGATCCACGAGCCGAAGCTGTCGCCCGACCAGCGCGACGACAAGGTCGTCGACGTGCTGAAGGAGGTCGGGCTCGATCCGGCAACCAGGAACCGCTATCCGCATGAATTCTCCGGCGGCCAGCGCCAGCGCGTCGCCATCGCGCGCGCCATGGTGCTCAATCCGCGCTTCGTCATGCTGGACGAGCCGACCTCGGCGCTCGACATGAGCGTGCAGGCGCAAGTGGTCGATCTGTTGCGCAACCTGCAGGCCAAGCACGACCTTGCCTATCTGTTCATCAGCCACGATCTGAAAGTCGTTCGCGCCCTTGCCAACGAGGTCATCGTCATGCGCAATGGCAGGATTGTCGAAGCCGGTTCGTCCGAACAGATTTTCGAGCGGCCTCAGACCGACTATACCAAGGCGCTGATCTCGGCCGCGTTCCGGATCGAGACGGCGCCGGTCGGCATCGTCAGCGAATAACAGGGAATAAAATTCGCAAATGGAAAAAGGCAAAATCCTGCTTGCCGTTACCGGCTTCCATCCGCAGCGCTGGCGCGAGCTGCTGTCGGCCGACCGTGAAGTGGTGCTCGAGCCCGACGGCGCCTCCGACCCGTCGATCACCTATGCGGTGGTGTGGAAGCAGAAGCCGAACTTGCTTAAGTCGCTGCCCAATCTGCGCGCCATCTTCTCGATCGGCGCCGGCGTCGACCACATCTTCGCCGATCCCGGCCTGCCCGACGTGCCGATCGTCAGAGTGGTTGCCGACAACCTCACCCAGTACATGACCGAGTATGTCGTCTGGCGAGTGCTCGACCATCACCGCCAAGGCATGCTCTATCGCGCCCAGCAGCCGAAGAAGACCTGGCACGAACCGCCGCAGCGGCCGGCCGGAGACATTTCGGTCGGCATTATGGGGCTCGGCAATCTCGGCCGCGCGGCGGCGTCGGTGCTGTTGTCGCTCGGCTTTGCCGTCAATGGCTGGTCGCGCAGCGATCGGCCGATGAAAGGCGTTTCGACCTATGCCGGAGAGGCCGGGCTGATCCCCTTCCTCAACGCCACCGACATACTGGTGGTGCTGTTGCCGCTGACGCCGGACACGCAAGGCATCATCAACCACGGCGTGCTGAAGGAATTGCGCAAGCGCAACGGCCTCGGCGGCTCGGTGCTGATCAATGCCGGGCGCGGCCGGCTGCAGAAGGATGCCGACATTTTGCGCGCGCTGGACGACGGCACGCTGAAGGAGGCGAGCCTCGACGTGTTCGAGGTCGAGCCGTTGCCGAAAACCAGCCCGCTATGGGGCCACCCGAAAGTGTTCGTGACGCCGCATGCGGCGGCAACCTCGGACCCTGTCCATCTGGCGCCCGCCATGCTGCGGCAGATGGATGCCTTCGAGCGCGGCGAAAAGCTGGACAATCTGGTGGACCGCAAGGCGGGCTATTGACGAAGCGAGACTGTGAATGGCCAAAATAGGTCACGCCAAATGAATACCCTGACAATGGTGTCTACGGCGTTTTTCGTTATAAGTGTTACCCTGTTCCTTTATATGAGACTCAGAATCGTAGATAAACACAACGGTTTCGGCAAATTTGCGAAATTTGGTTACCTAAATCAGACATATGTAGACGCAGAGAAAGCAAGATCCAATCAAGACTTTGTTCGTGAGTGGAATAGGAAAATTCCAAAGTATCGCGCGGTATTCATATTTGGAATTTTGCAATTTTTGATAGTTTGGTCGCTGGCCGTGTTTTTTACTGACTGACTGCCAGACCTCATTCGTCAGCTCGGCAGGGCGAAGCTGTTTTTCTTCTTTGGCTTGCCGCACTCGCGGCGGACAATCGAACGGTTCATGGCGTCGATCTTGCCGCTTGCCTGGTCGACGTCGCGTTTGCTCTTGGAGCGCGTATCCGGCGTGAACGGCCCAAAGCCCATTGCCGGGTTTGAGAAACTCGGCTTGGCGTCGGTCGACAGATTATATTGTTGCGCCAGCCCGTTGCGCTGCGCCAGCAGCTGGTCGCAAGGCACGCTGTCATATTGCAGCGACGACTGCACGTCCTGATCTTGCCGCTCCGCCATCGAGCTGCCCATGCACCCGGTCACTGCCAGGCAAGACACCAAGACCATCATGTTCCAGCGCATGTGCTTCTCCTCGATGCCAAGCCGATCCGACCTTCTTCGGCGTGTATTGTATCTGATGCCGCGCCAGCCGCAAAAATCCTATTCACATTTTCAAACACAACGAGACATCAGCCCTTCGAAAGAACCGCCAGCACGGCCAATCCATCGACGGGCCGGTGGCGATCCCAGCGGATGACAGTGGGCTGGGCGGACAGCACCGAGAGACCGTTGGCGGCAAGCACCCGTTCGACATAGGCTTGCGAATGGACGTAGCGGCGCGATGGCTGCAGCGCGAAACCGGCCTCGCCAACCGCCTCGCCTTCCATTGGCGTCTCGACGGAAAAGGCAAACAGGCCATTGGCGGCGAGGATGCCGGCGACGGCCTTCACCACAGGATCGAGCGCACCGACATAGATGAACACGTCGGCCGCCACCACCAGATCGGCCTCTGGGCCTGCATAAGCGAAATGCTGCAGATCGGCTTTGGCAAGCAAATCATAGACGCCCTTGGCGCGGGCCTTCTTCAGCATGCCGGCAGAGATGTCGTAGCCTTCGAGCCGGTCGGCGATCGGCCGCAGCCTTTCGCCCATCAGGCCAGTGCCGCAGCCGAGGTCGAGGACCAGCGAAAAGCGGCCAGGTCTTGCCGCTCGAATGGCGTGATCGAGAAACTCCGGCAGCCGGTAGCCGAGCTTGTCGACCAAGGAATCCTCGAACGTCTCGGCATAGTGATCGAACAGCGTTTCGACGAAGGCGCTGGGCGGCGCCGCGGCAGGCGGCGCCTTGCCGATCAGTTGCAACTTCAGCGCAGCACCCAGGCGATCCGTGGGATCGAGCTCCAGCGCCATTGCCCAGGCCTGCGCTGCCAGGCCGAGCCGCTCCGCCGTCTCCTGCATCTCGCCGAGGCGGAACCAGCCTGCCGCCCATTGCGGCGCCAGTTCCAGCGCGCCGAGCAGCAATTCCGCCGCGGCCATAGCGTCGCCCGAGCCGTACAGCATCTCGGCATAGTCGGCGCGGCGGTCCGCGGTCAGATCGCCAGACGAGGTGTGCAGCATTTGCATGGCGATGGGTCCGCCGGCTGATGCGGCCGGTGGCTGGCTGTAGGACGAGTCAGCAGTCTCTTGCAACAGGCTTCCCGTGCCGAAATTTGCGCCTATCTTGAAACCATGCGCGCCAGCGACCTGCTTCATCCTCGGCCGGAGGGCCTTTACTGCCCACCCGGCGATTTCTTCATCGACCCGGTGCGGCCGGTCAACCGCGCGCTGATCACGCATGGCCATTCCGACCATGCGCGCTCCGGCCACCGCTCGGTGCTGGCCACGCAACAGACGCTGGACATTATGGGGCTGCGCTATGGCGAGGATTTTGCCGAAGCCCGCCAAGCGGCTGCGCTCGGCGAAACAATCACGCTGAACGACGTCACCGTCACCTTCCATCCGGCCGGCCATGTGCTGGGCTCGGCGCAGATCGCGGTCGAGCACAAGGGCATGCGCATTGTCGCCTCCGGCGACTACAAGCGCCAGAAGGATGCAACCTGCCTGCCCTTCGAGCCGGTAAAATGCGACGTGTTCATCACCGAGGCGACCTTCGGCCTGCCGGTGTTTCGCCACCCGCCCGACACGGAAGAGATCGCCCGCCTGCTCAAATCGGCGGCACAATTTCCCGAACGCTCGCATCTGGTCGGCGCCTATGCACTGGGCAAGGCACAGCGGGTGATGCGACTGCTGCGCGATGGCGGCTATGACAAGCCGATCTACATCCACGGCGCGTTGACGAAGCTCAGCGAGTACTATCAGAGCCAAGGCATCGACTTGGGCACGCTGGAGCCGGCAACCGTCGACAGCGGCGGCAAGCAGGATTTCACTGGCGCCATCGTTGTCGGCCCACCATCCGCCTTTGCCGACCGCTGGGCGCGGCGCTTTCCCGATCCGATCTCCT
This sequence comes from Hyphomicrobiales bacterium, assembly GCA_900472295.1. Lineage (GTDB taxonomy): Bacteria > Pseudomonadota > Alphaproteobacteria > Rhizobiales > Rhizobiaceae > Mesorhizobium. The sequence continues at coordinate 248,768 of UCIA01000029.1, forward strand.
GCTTCGCCTCGGGCTGGATGCGCATCCGCCAGCGCGCCAAGCAAGGCGGCGTCGAACTGCCGCTGATCATCTCCGACCACGCCGACTGGGACGAACTGATCGCCACCATCAAGGAAACGGGTGCGGGCGAAATCTGGGTGACGCATGGCCGCGAGGAAGCGCTGGTGCGCTGGTGCGACCTGGAAGGCATAGCCGCACGGCCCCTGCATCTGGTGGGCTACGAGGACGAGGGCGATTGAGTTGAACCGCTTCGCCGAGCTCCTCGACCGCTTGGTGCTGACGCCGTCGCGCAACGGCAAGCTGACGCTGCTCGTCGACTATTTCCGCAGCGTCGAGGACCCCGACCGCGGCCTGGCGCTGGCGGCGATTACCGGCGACCTCAACATTGCAGCGGTCAAGCCGGCCATGCTGCGCACGCTGGTCACCGAGCGCATGGACCCGGTGCTGTTCGGCTATTCCTACGACTATGTCGGCGACCTCGCCGAAACCGTCTCGCTGGTCTGGCCGCAAACGCCAGGGCATATCCCCAACCGGGAGCCGACGCTGGGCGATGTCGTGGCGAAACTGCAGGCGGCGAGCCGCTCCGATGGGCCCAAGGTGCTGGCAGGGCTGCTCGACAGCGCCGGCATCTCGGCTCGATTTGCCATCATAAAACTGGTTACCGGCGGCTTGCGCATCGGCGTTTCGGCGCGGCTGGCCAAACAGGCGCTGGCCGATTTCGGCAAGGTCGATGTCGCCGAGATCGAGGAATTGTGGCACGGGCTGACGCCACCATACATCGAGCTGTTCGCCTGGCTGGAAGGCAAGGCCGACAAGCCGCAGAAGACGGCGCTGGCACTGTTCAGCCCGGTGATGCTGTCGAACCCGGTTGGTGACGGCGACCTCGAAAAGCTCGATCCGGCCGACTATGCGGCCGAATGGAAATGGGACGGCATCCGCGTCCAGGCGGTGTGCGAGGGCGGCGTGCGCCGGCTCTATTCGCGCACCGGCGACGACGTGTCCGGGGCTTTTCCCGACCTCGCCGAAGCCATGAATTTTTCCGCCGCGCTCGACGGCGAATTGCTGGTCGGCGAGCCAGCAGCGACCGGCACGTTTTCGGACCTGCAGCAGCGGCTGAACCGCAAGAGCGTGACGCCGAAGATACAGCAGCAATATCCGGCCTTTATGCGCTGCTACGACGCGCTGCAGATCGACGGCGAGGATTTGCGCGCGCTGCCTTTCGCCGAACGCCGGAAGCGGCTTGAAACCTTCATCAAGACGCTCGACCCGAGCCGGTTCGATCTTTCGCCATTCGTCGAATTCCCGGATTGGCAGACGCTGGAGGAACTGCGCCGCGCGCCGCCGCACCCGATCATCGAAGGCGTGATGCTGAAGCGCTGGGATTCGCCTTATGTCGCGGGACGGCCGAAAGGCCCGTGGTTCAAGTGGAAGCGCGATCCGCACACGGTCGACGCGGTGCTGATGTATGCGCAGCGCGGCCATGGCAAGCGCTCCAGCTTTTACTCGGATTACACGTTCGGCGTCTGGTCGGGGCCGGAAGGCGCTGAGGAACTGGTGCCGGTCGGCAAAGCCTATTTCGGCTTCACCGACGAGGAGCTGAAGCAGATCGACAAATTTGTCCGGGACAACACCGTCGAGCGTTTCGGCCCGGTGCGCTCAGTGCGCGCCGACCGCAAGCAGGGGCTGGTGCTGGAGGTGGCGTTCGAAGGGCTGAATCGCTCGACCCGGCACAAATCGGGCGTCGCGATGCGATTTCCCCGCATCTCACGACTGCGCTGGGACAAGCCGACAGCCGAAGCCGACCGCATCGAGACGCTGCAGGCGCTGCTGGATCGCTAGGCAGCCATCACGGTTCGATCGAGACGCGGATCTCGTAGATATCGACCGCCTTGCCCTGCTTGTCGAAGTCGGAGTTGATGGCAATGCTGCCGGCGGAGCCCGGAGGCTTGTCGGGAAACTTCACGTCGAACAGATATTCGTTGCGCTGCTGGCCGACGGCGTAGCGCTTGCGGCCGCAGTCGCCGAGATCGCCGAAATTGCAGTCGACGGAGATCTGCGTGTCCTTGCCGTCCTCGGCGCGGGCGACAATGTCGAACACGGCATGCTTGCCGGCAAGCTTTTCCAGCACGCCCTGCCCGACATCGAAGCTGATGGCCGAGCCTGAAGCGCCGGAGCGGATGCGCAGGAAGGAGCCGGTATCGTCCTGTATGACTTCGGCCTTGGCATCGGAGGGCGTCGCGACATGTGTCGGATCGGTGGGCGTAAAGACGTTGATCCAGTCGCGCTGCTGTTCAGGGTTTCCGGGCTGCGGCGGCGCGTTTGCATCGGCGGGCGGCGTGAAATCGTCATCGTTGACCGTCGGCGGTGCTTCTGGTGGGGCCGTATCGAGCTGCGCCGGCGTTTTGAAGACGCCGGTCTGGACGGCGAAATAGAGGCCGATACCGGCGGCGGCGAGCAGCGTCACGCCAAAGAAAATCGCCGTCAGCGGCAGGCGGCGGCCCCTGATCCGCCTTTCATCGCGGTCGGGCGCCACTTCCGTCGCGGCCTCCGTCGGTGCGGAATCGCCCATATCGATCGCGGGGGCGCCGGGAAGCGTGGCGTCGGGCATGATGTCGGGGACGACAGGCAACACGCGCGAGCGTGGCGCGTCGGATGCCTCAGGCTGAACCGGTCCATCGACGACGATCGCCGGCGACGGCCCTGCTTCGGCTGTTGTCGGGACATCGATCGCGGGCGCTTCGGCACTTTGGGTCTGCGCGGCATCTTGCGTCTGCGCAGCGCTCTGTGTCTGCGCAGCGCCGTGCGTCTGAGCAGCGCCGTGCGTCTGCGCGCCGACATCGGGGACCGCCGGCAGGAATTCGGATTCGATCTCGGCGATCTTTTCCTGCACCGCCTTGCGGCGCTTGATGGCGGCTTCCACCGTCACGCCGGGATTGGCCTGAAGAACGCGGTCGAGCGCCGCGAAGGCCGATCGATAGACCCTCTCGCGAAACGCCCGGTCCTCGGCATTGCCTTTCTCGAAGGCGTTGCGGATCGCTTTTTCGATCGCGTCCAAGCGAATTTCCCCTGTCCGTTCGCTCACATTGCCATGATCGTTAGCCGCAGGCGACCAATCAATCAACGGGCGAGGGGCAGCATTCTGCTCTGGCGGCCTGTCCGAAGCGCATTTCGGCGCTTTTTGGCAATAAAATCAGCCCGTTTCGCCGCCTCTCCGGGCAATTTGCACGCCGTCCGCCGAGATCTCTACGCGCAATCGAAAAACGAAACGAGACGGCGGCTCATTCCACGCCAATGGAAAATGCCGGGACGAATTGCCGAATGCCGGCTCGAAATCGCGGTTGCCCATCTTGAATTGGCGGCCGGTTGCAGCTATCACCCAGCCGATCTTGGAAGCCCTGCGCTTCCCGGGCCGCTTTAGCTCAGTTGGTAGAGCACATCATTCGTAATGATGGGGTCAGGTGTTCGAGTCACCTAAGCGGCACCATTTGCTTTCCAGAGGTTTGAGGCCAAGGCCGCACCTGAACAACCCAAGCCGACATTCTGTCCAAGACATAGGCTCGCTTGCCCGGTCAGGCTTCCAAAGCAGCGGAACCGTCGGCGAGAGCGGGAGGAAAGCGCAGCAGCTTACCAAGTTTGCCCAACTGCTTCGGACTGAGATTGGCCGAACGCACCGAAGCCCTCCTCATGTTGAGCACATATTTGGCCGGCTCGCCGGTCGAGTACCTGATGCCGATGACATCAGAGCACTCCAGTTGAAAGCCGGCGGCTGCGTTTTTCAGGCTGATTTTCAGGACGATCCTTGTCGGGTTGCAAAATTCGTCCTCCAACGCTTCAGCCCGCAGGATAGCCGGCCCCGATGTCCATTGCGCATTCCATTCCTTGAGAAAGATCATGGTGGCGCTGTCGAACTTTTCGCCTTCGCAAACATCCGTCAGGATCTTTTCCCGAGGAACGGGACTTGCGGGATCCAGAATGGCGAAGAGCTCCTGCGCATGCTCCCGGCAAGATTTGGCCAGATCAATCGCTCCCCAGGCGTAGGGAGCGACTTCGGCAATGGGAAAGATCGGGACGGAGGCCATGTTCCTGGCGTCACACTAGCGCAAGCAGCCGATCGCCCCGGTCAGGCGGCCTTCTTTTTCGCCAACCGCGCCTTGATCGAAGCCACATCGGCACGCGGCGTCGCGGCGAACAGCGTCCTGGTGTAGCTGTGCTTGGGGTCGGCAAAGACCTCTTCGCGCGAGCCGTATTCGACGGCTTCGCCGAAATACATCACCATCACATCGTCGGCGATGTAGCGCACCACTGACAGATCGTGGCTGATGAAGACATAGGTCAGCTGGAACTCGTCCTGCAGGTCGGCAAGCAGGTTGAGCACCTGCGCCTGCACCGAAAGATCGAGCGCGGAGACCGGCTCGTCGAGCACCAGAAGGCTGGGGTTCAGCATCAGCGCGCGGGCAATGGCGATGCGCTGGCGCTGGCCGCCCGAAAACATATGCGGGTAGCGATTGTAGTGCTCGGTTCCGAGGCCGACCTTCTTCAGCATCTTCATTGCGAGGTCGCGCCGCTCTTCAGCCGGCTTGTCGGTGTTGATGAGCAGCGGCTCGCCCAGCACATCGCCGATCTTCTGGCGCGGATTGAGCGATCCATAAGGGTTCTGGAAGACGATCTGCACCTTGCGGCGCATCTCCTTGGTCAGGGCGTTCCTGGCGATATCGACCCTGTTGCCGTCGATGAACAGCTCGCCCGACGTTGCCGGATCGATCAGCGTGATGATGCGCGCCAGCGTGGACTTGCCGCAGCCGCTTTCGCCGACGATGGCCAGTGTCTTGCCCTTGTCGACGCTGAACGAGACGCCCTTGACCGCGTGCACGGTGCGCTGGCCGCGAAAAATGCCGCCGCCGACATGATAGTCGCGCTTGATATCCTTGCCTTCGACGACCTTGATGCTCATCAGACGACCCCCGCGGCCGGTTCGAACAGCATGTCCGAGACGGTCGGCAGCCGGTCGCCGACGGCGTTGTCCGGCAGCGCCGACAGCAGCGCGCGCGTGTAGTTGCTCTGCGGCGATTCAAACAGCGACAGCACGTCGGCCTCTTCCATCTTGCGGCCCTTGTACTGGACGATGACGCGGTCGGCGGTTTCGGCCACGACGCCCATATTGTGGGTGATCATGATCAGGCCCATGCCGTATTTGACCTGCAGCGAGACAAGCAGGTCGAGGATCTGCTTCTGGATGGTGACGTCGAGCGCGGTGGTCGGCTCGTCGGCGATCAGAAGTTTTGGATTGCAGGCAATGGCGATGGCGATCATCACGCGCTGGCACTGGCCGCCCGACATCTGGTGCGGGAACGAATTCAGCCGTTCGGCCGGCTCGGCGATACCGACCTGAGTCAAAAGCTCGATGGCGCGCTCGCGACGCTGGGCTTTGTCCATGCCCATATGAAAACGCAGCACTTCCTCGATCTGGAAGCCGACGGTGAAGCAGGGATTGAGGCTGGCCATCGGCTCCTGGAAGATCATCGACATGTCCTTGCCGACGATCTTGCGGCGCTCGGCCGGGCTCATTTTCAGGAGGTCGCGGCCGTTGAAGCTCATCTCGTCGGCAGTGACTGTCGCCGTCCACGGCAAGAGGCCCATCACCGCCAGCATCGAGACCGACTTGCCGGAGCCGGATTCGCCGACAATGGCCAGCACTTCGCGCTCGTTGACATGCAGCGAGACACCATCGACGGCGCGGAACGAGCCGGATGCGGTCTGAAACTCGACGACGAGATTGCGGATGTTGAGCAGCGCCATCACGATCTCCTCAGCTTCGGATCGAGCGCATCGCGCAGGCCGTCACCGACAAGGTTGATGGCGAGCACGGTGATGAGGATTGCGAGGCCGGGGAAGGTCACCACCCACCAGGCGCGCAGGATGAATTCACGCGCCGAGGCGAGCATGGTGCCCCATTCCGGCGTCGGCGGCTGAGCACCGAGCCCGAGGAAGCCGAGAGCGGCCGCCTCGAGGATGGCGTTGGAGAAGGACAGCGTGCCCTGGACGATCAGCGGCGCCAGGCAGTTGGGCAGGATGGTGGCGAGCATCAGCCTTATATGGCCGGCGCCGGCGACCTTGGCGGCAACCACATATTCGCGGCTCTTTTCGGCCATCACAGCGGCGCGCACCAGCCGCGCGAAGTGTGGCTGCAGGACGAGTGCGATCGCCAGCATGGCATTGAACAGGCCGGGGCCGAGAATGGTGACCAGAACCAGCGCCAAAAGCAGCGACGGGAACGCCAGGATCAGATCCATGACGCGCATGATCGCCACGTCGACCCAGCCGCGGAAATAGCCGGCAAGCAGACCGAGCGTGATGCCGCCGACAAGCGCCAGCGTGACGACGACGGCGCCGATGAGCAGTGAGAAGCGCGCGCCGTAGAGGAGGCGAGAGAGCATGTCGCGGCCGACCGCATCGGTGCCGAGCAGAAATTCGACGCTGCCGCCGGCCTGCCAGGCAGGTGGCCGCAAGAAGGCGGTCTTGTCCTGAATGTCGGGCGCATAGGGCGCCAGCAGCGGGGCAAAGAGCGCGGCCAGCACCATCAGGATGAAGACGAACAGGCCGATGACGGCGCCGCGGTTCACCGAGAAATAGTGCCAGAAGGTCCTGAAGCCGGTCAGGCGATCAGGATTGCCGGCGGCCATCGGAGCGATTTCGGTCGACTGGCTCATCACGACGCCCGTATGCGCGGGTTGATGACGGCATAAAGCACGTCGACGATCAGGTTCACGGCCATGACGATAAGGGCGATCAAAAGCAAGCCTGACTGCACGACGACATAGTCACGCTTGAAGATGGAATCGACCATCCACTTGCCGATACCCGGCCAGGCGAAGATGGTTTCGGTGAGGATGGCGCCGGCAAGCAGCGCGCCGACCTGCAGGCCGATGGTGGTAACCACCGGGATCAGCGCATTGCGCAGCGCGTGCACGCCGATGACGCGGGATGACGACAGGCCCTTGGCGCGGGCGGTCCGCACATAGTCCTCGCCCAGCACCTCAAGCATGGCGGAGCGGGTCTGGCGGGCGATCACCGCCAGCGGGATGGTGCCGAGCACGACCGCCGGCAGCACCAGATGGCTCAATGCCGAGCGGAAAGCATCCCATTTGCCGTAGAGCAAGGTGTCGATGGTCATGAAGCCGGTGATCGGCTTGAAGAAGAACTGCAGGCCGATGCGGCCGGAAACCGGGGTCCAGCCGAGATAGCCGGAGAAGAAGATGATCAGCAGCAGACCCCACCAGAAGATCGGCATGGAATAGCCGACAAGGGCGGTGCCCATCAGCCCTTGGTCGAACCACGAGCCGCGCTTGACCGCGGCAATGATGCCGGCGGGAATGCCCAGCACCATGGCGAAGATCAAGGCGAAGGTAGAGAGCTCGATGGTTGCCGGGAACAGCGTCATGAAATCTTCGATGACCGGGCGCTTGGACGAGATCGACACTCCAAAATTACCGGTCGCGGCATCGCCGACATAATGCGCATATTGCTGCCAGATCGGTAGATTATAGCCGAACTGTTCCTTCAGTTCTTCGTAGCGCGCGGGCGACACGCCATGCTCGCCAGCCATGGCAAGGATGGGATCGCCGGGCAGCAGTCTGACGAAAGCGAAGGCGCAGATGGTGATGCCGATCAGAGTCGGGAGCACCAATACGATTTTGTTGAGGAGATATCTGAGCATCTTGAAAAGGGGGCGGCGCGTGATTGCGCGCCGCCCGCCTAACAGTTCTATTCGGCCTTGTCGACGCCGTCGAAGCGATGAATGCCGAGCGGGTCCATCACGTAACCGCTGACATTCTTGCGCACGACCGTGTAGACTTGGCTGTGTGCCATGAGGAAGGCCGGGGCCTGCTTCTGGAAGACAACCTGCGCCTCTTCGTAGAGCTTGGTGCGTTCAGCCTGGTCGCTGGTCTTCTTGGCCTTCTGGATCAGGTCCTCGAAGTCCTTGTCGCACCAGCTGGAGTAGTTCGACACGCCGATGGCCGAGCAGGCGAACAGGGTGGCGAAGAAGTTGTCCGGATCGCCATTGTCACCGGTCCAGCCGATCTGGAAGGCGCCGGGGCGTTCCTTCTTCTTGCCTTCCTCGCGGTACTTCGTCCACTCGTAGCTGACGATCTCAGCCTTGACGCCGACCTTGGCCCAGTCGGCCTGGATCAGTTCGGCGGCACGCTGGAAGTTCGGGTTGTAGGGACGGACGCGATCGGAGGCCCAGAGCTGGATCTCCTTCAGCCCGGCATCGGCCAGCACCTTCTTGGCCGCTTCCGGATCATAGGCGTCGGACTTCACATTCTTGTCCCACGACCACATGGTCGGCGGGATCAGGTTTACCGCAGGCGTGGCGCCGGCGTCCTGGAACAGCGACTTGATGAGCGATTCCCGGTCGATCGCCTGGTTGAGCGCATGGCGCACTTCAGGCTTGTCGAGCGGCGGGATGGTGGTGTTGTAGCTCATATAGCCGATGTTCAGGCCGGCCTGATCCATCAGGGTCACGTCGGCGTTAGCCTTGATCGTGCCGATGTCGGCAGGATTTGGATAGGGCGCGATGTCGCATTCGCCGGCGAGCACCTTCTGGATACGGGCGGTCGCGTCAGGCGTGATGGCGAAGACGAGATCGTCGATCTTCTCCTTGCCCTTGAAGTAATCCGGATTGGCCGCATAACGGATGACCGCGTCCAGCTGATAGTCGACGAACTGGAACGGACCGGTGCCGACCGGCTTGGTCGAGAAGTCGGCCATCTTGCCTTCCTTCTCCAGTTGATCGGCATATTCCTTCGACACGATCGAGGCGAAGTCCATGCCGAGGTTGGCCAGCATCGGCGCATTCGGCTCGGTCAGCGTCAGCTTGACGGTCAAGTCATCGACCTTTTCCCACTTGGCGACGAATTTCGGCATGTCCATGCCGGTGTAGTAGTCCCAGGTCAGGTTCGGCAGATACTTTTCGCCGTTCCAGGGGTTTTCCTTGTTGAACTGGCGATCGAAGGAAAAGACGACGTCGTCGGCATTGAGGTCACGCGTCGGCTTGAAGAAATCCGTGGTCTGGAACTTCACGCCTGGATGCAGGTGGAAAGTATAGACCAGGCCGTCGTCCGAAATCTCCCATTTGTCGGCGAGGCCGGGCACGATCTCGGTGCCGCCATGCTTGAACTCGACCAGGCGCGAATAAACGGTACGCGACGAGGCGTCGAAATCGTTGCCGCCCGTCGTGGTACCCGGGTCGAAATTGGCCGGCGAGGCCTCCGAGCAGTACACCAGCGTCTTGGCATTCGCCACGCCGCCGAGGACGCTTGCAGCCAGCAACGCGGCTGCAAAAGTCAGTTTCTTTTTCATTGAGCACTCCCTGATGTTCTTCCAAGCCCCTCTATAGGCTCGCGAAGCGCGCATATAAGCACCGTTTTTCCGGCTTTGGAACACCCTGTTTGCCTACCCCACCGTAAGCAGAAAATATTTCTCGGTCTTTGCCGAACTACAGAAAGAAATAGCAAAATCTGCTAATCACGGGATTGTTAACGACCGCATTTTTTCATTGATCACCGGTACCGCTGGAACAATGATCTACCGGCCCTGGGCTCCTCGCGCTTCTCACGGCAAGCCTGTGCCGAAGACGGCGTCGCAGGACGGATTTTGACGGCAAATCTTTAGGGCCCTGCCGCTGGGGCAAGACTTGCACGGCCGCCGATAGTCGCAATAGATAGACGACAGCCGGATTTCCCGGGAAAGCGCGACATCGCTGCAGCGGAGGACGCCTCACCTTAATAGAGGCGGTGCAGCATGGAGCAGGAAACAGAACGACTGAGGGAGGCACAGGTGGCAAAAGCAACAAAGACAACGGCCCCGGCGAAGGCAAAAGCCCCGGTGAAGGCGAAAGCGGCAACGGCTACAAAACCGGTCGTCGCTGCCGCCAAGCCGAAAGCGCCACCGGCCAAGGCCGCCGCCAAGCCAAAGGCAGCCAGCACGCCGGCGAAGACCGCCGCGAAAGCCGCGGCCAAACCCGCCGCCAAACCGGCGGCAACAAAACCAGCGCCGAAGCCAGCATCGGCAAAGCCGGCGTCCACAAAGCCTGATCCGGGCGCCGACAAGAAATTGCCGAAGACACTGACAGCGCTTGCCGCCGGCTTGCCGGATAAGCCATGGCTCAAAAGCTATTCGAAAGTCGTGCCGGCCGAGATCGGCGCCCTGCCCTACAGTTCGATCGGCGACTTCCTGGTCGGCGCCTGCAAACAGTTTTCCGGCCAGCCGGCATACGTCTGCATGGGCAAGTCGATCTCCTATGCCGAACTCGAGCGGCAATCGGCGGCCTTCGGCGCCTATCTGCAATCGCGAGGCCTGCAGAAGGGTGCACGCGTGGCGCTGATGATGCCCAACGTGCTGCAGTATCCGGTGGCGATGATGGCCGCGCTTCGCGCCGGCTATGTCGTGGTCAACGTCAACCCGCTCTACACGCCGCGCGAGCTCGAACATCAGCTCAAGGATTCCGGCGCGCAAGCGATCGTCATTCTGGAGAATTTCGCCAACACGCTGCAAGCGGTGATTGCCAGGACCGATGTCAAGCATGTGGTGGTCGCGGCGATGGGCGACATGCTCGGCGCGCTCAAGGGTACGATCGTCAACCTCGTCGTACGCCGGGTGAAAAAGATGGTGCCGGCCTGGTCGCTGCCCGGCCATGTCAAGTTCAATGCGGCCGTGCAGGCAGGCAGGGGCATCGCCTTCAAGCCGGCGAAGACGGAAGCGAGCGACGTCGCCTTCCTGCAATATACCGGCGGCACCACGGGGATTTCCAAGGGTGCTGTGCTGCTGCACTCCAATGTGCTGTCGAATGTCGCGCAGAACACGCTGTGGCTGCAGGACGCCTACGCGATCAAGCCGAAACCGGCGCATCTCAACTTCATCTGCGCGCTGCCGCTCTACCATATCTTCGCGCTGACGGTGAACGCGCTGATGGGCATGCAGCAGGGCGCCCAGAACGTGCTCGTTCCCAACCCGCGCGACATTCCCGGCTTCGTCAAGGAGCTGCAGAAATACCCGATGCACGTTTTCCCCGGCCTCAACACGCTGTTCAACGCGCTGCTCAACAATGAGGACTTCCGCAAGCTCGACTTCAAACCGCTGATCCTGACGCTGGGCGGCGGCATGGCGGTGCAGAAGGGCGTTGCCGAGCGCTGGAAGACGCTGACCGGCTCCTCGGTGACCGAGGGTTATGGGCTCTCCGAGACGTCGCCGGTGGCCACCGCCAACAAGTTCAGCGACGCCAACTTCACCGGCACGATCGGCCTGCCGCTGCCCTCGACCGAGATCGCCATCCGCGACGATGACGGCAACAATTTGCCGCTCGGCGAAGTCGGCGAGATCTGCATCCGCGGGCCGCAGGTGATGGCAGGCTACTGGAACCGGCCGGACGAGACCGCCAAGGTAATGACCAAGGACGGCTTCTTCAAATCCGGCGATATGGGCTTCATGGACGAGCGCGGCTACACCAAGATCGTCGACCGCAAGAAGGACATGATCCTGGTCTCCGGCTTCAACGTTTATCCGAACGAACTCGAGGAAGTCGTCGCCCAGCATCCGGGCGTGCTCGAAGTCGCGGCGATCGGCGTGCCGGACGAGCATTCTGGCGAAGTGCCGAAGCTGTTCATCGTCAAGAAGGACCCGGCGCTGACAGTCGAAGCAATCACCGCCTATTGCCGCGAGAACCTGACCGGCTACAAGCGGCCGAAATACATCGAGTTCAGGACCGAGCTACCGAAGACCCCGGTGGGCAAGATTTTGCGCCGGGCGTTGCGCGAATAGTGAGTCTGGCGAACGACGAGCCGGGCCGACGCCCGCGCCTCGACCCGGCGGAATTCATCAAGGCGAACATGCGGCTTGCCGCTGTTCCCGCACTTCCTGAAATCCGGCTCTACACGGCCCATCCCGGCAGTGGCCTGAGGCGGCTTGTCGATCCGCACCAAAGTGCGGACGACGATGCCGTCGAGCCGGGGGATGACGCGCCCGAGCCGCAGCCGCCCTACTGGGCCTATGCCTGGGCCGGCGGCGCGGTGCTGGCGCGCTATATCCTCGACCATCCGCAAAGCGTGGCCGGCCGCCGCGTTCTCGACCTCGGCGCCGGCTCGGGCCTCGTCGGCATTGCCGCCGCCAAGGCCGGCGCCCGTTCGGTGATGGCGGCCGAGATCGACCGCAACGGCGTCGCCGCGATTGGCCTCAATGCGGAGGCGAACGGCGTCGAGATTACCATTGTCGACCAGGACATCACCACGGGCCCACCGCCGGCGGTCGACCTCGTGCTTGCCGGCGACGTGTTCTACGGCCTTGAGGTTGCTCTGCGGGTTATCCCGTTCCTCGATCGCTGCTTGGCAGCCGGCATCGATGTGCTGGTCGGCGATCCCCGCCGCGCCGACCTGCCGCTGTCGCGGCTGCGGTTGCTGGCGGAGTATCAGGTTCCGGATTTTGGCGACGCGAAGGGTGCTGTGGCCAGGTCGAGCGGGGTTTTTCGCTTCGAGCCGGATGAGCGCTAACGCTGAAAGCAAAGCTCAGTCGTTGTCGATGACTGGGTGGACCCTCTGCATGCGCTCACCTTTCTATGGCAAGTGCGCTGTGTTCGAACTTTTTTCTCCAATGTAAAATCCGGTCGAGGGTGACGATTCGGAGGAGAAATGGCAGAGGATCGAGCACTGATCTCTAGCAGTGGCCAGATCTTTCCGGAGGTAGAGTGGGCCGAAGTGTCAGCGGCAAGCCTCGGTTGGTCCACCCAGCGCCTCTCCGCTCTTGCCCATGGTTTGGCGGACGGCCGTTCAACAGCCCTGATGGTTATCGCTGGTGGAAGCGTCGTCTTTCAAAGGGGTGACGTGGCTCGGAAGTCGAGCGTCGCTTCCGTGCGGAAAAGCCTGATCAACGTCCTCTACGGCATCTACATTGCGGAAGGCAGGATCGATCTGAACGCAACGCTCGCGGAGCTGCAAATCGATGATTTCCAGCCGCTCACACAAACTGAGCAGCAAGCTACAGTCGCGGATCTCCTGGGAGCCCGATCAGGCGTCTATCTGCCCTCGGTCTACAATACGGAGCATGGGCGACCGGAACGCGGCAGTCACCCACCCGGTTCGCACTGGTTCTACAACAACTGGGATTTCAACGTGCTCGGAACGATTCTGGAGCGCCAGACGGGCCAGACCGTATTCGAGGCGCTTGCCACGCGAGTAGCGGTTCCTCTCGGAATGCAGGACTTCGAAACGGAGGACGGCCACTACCTTGAAGGCCGGGAATCCCAGCATCCCGTCTACAAGTTCAGCATGACCGCCCGCGACCTCGCACGAGTTGGCCTGCTCTACCTTCGCGGAGGCCGCTGGGGAAGGAACCAGCTTGTCCCTGAGAGCTGGGTTCGGGAAAGCACTCTCCCAAAGTCGGACATTGGAGGCGGGAGAGGCTACGGCTACCTCTGGTGGACGGCAGCGGCCAATGCGCCCGGCGACAGCATGAGCGTCCATGCGCCGATGTTCTATGCGAGCGGCTTCGGTGGGCAGTACATCGTTGTTGTTCCAACGCTTGATCTCGTCGTCGTGCACAGATCGGCGAGAGTCGATCACGGCATAGGCCATGCTCGAATGGGAGATATTCTCCGCCTCGTCCTCGCGGCCATGCCAGACCGAGATCGGTGACTTGAGAGAAAGTCCGAGCCCCGGCCCTTCCCGTCAGACCGTCTCCTTTACCCGCGCCGACAGGAAGTCCGGCAGGTCGGCAACCGAATCCAGCACGACATCGGCGATAGCCGACAGCGATTCGCGCGTGCCGGTGCCGGAGAGAACGCCTATCGCCAGGCCGCAGCCACCGGCGCGCGCCATTTCCAGATCGTGACGGTTGTCGCCGACCATGGCGATCTCGGCCGGTCTCAGCCCGGTCAGGTCGCAAAAGGCGAGGATCGTGTCCGGCGCCGGTTTCGGATTGGCCACCGCGTCGTAGCCATAGGCCGCCTCGAACAGCTGGGCGACGCCGAGCGTGACCATGGTCTTCTCCGCACCGGCGGTGGAATCGTTGGTGGCGACGCCGAGCCGGTAGGATCGTTTGTGCAGCGCCGTCAGCGCTCCAACGATTCCCGGCAACGCCACAGCCATCGACGAGCCTTGCACCGAGGTGATCTCGTTGAAGCGGGCGACGGCCAGCATCTGGTCCTCGTCGGACAGGCGCGGGAACCACAGCTCGACGACATCCATGTTGGTGCCCGAGGCGAAGATGGAATCGGGCTTGAAACGCTTGGCGACAAAATCGAAGCCCGCCGCCGAAAGCAGCCTGTCGGCCTTCCAGCGATCACCCTCGGCGGCGTCCATGGCCATGAAATCGGCAATGCTGAGCCAGGTCGCGTTGAAGTCGACCAGCGTGCCGTCCTTGTCGAACAATATGCCCTTGATGTCGGCCGGATTTTTCATTGCGCACCCCGCAGTTCCTGAATGCGTGCCACCAGCCCGGCCGTAGAGGCATCACGCTTGGCCGCACTCTCCTTGCCTTCGACGACAGGCAGAAGCCCGGTTGCCAGCTCCTTGCCGAGCTCGACGCCCCACTGGTCGAAGGAGTTGATGTTGAACAGAGTGCCTTCGACGAAGACGCGATGCTCGTAGAGTGCGATCAGCCGGCCGAAGGTGCGCGGGTCTAGCTTCCGATAGAGTATGGTCACCGAGGGACGATTGCCGGAGAAGACGCGGTGCGGGGCTATCTTGTCGACATCGGCCGGCTTCATGCCCTTGGCCAGCATCTGCGCGCGCGCCTCCTCGAACGTGCGGCCCTTCATCAGCGCTTCCGATTGCGCCAGACAATTGGCAAGCAGCAGATCGTGCTGATGTTTCAGGTCGGGCTCGTGGCCGACGGCGGCGGCAAGGAATTCCACCGGGATGAAATCGGTGCCCTGATGCAGCAGCTGGAAGAAGGCGTGCTGGCCGTTGGTGCCAGGCTCGCCCCAGACCAGCGGCCCGGTCGGCGTCGTCACCGCTGTGCCGTCGAGGGTGACGCTCTTGCCGTTCGATTCCATGTCGAGCTGCTGCAGATAGGCCGGCAGCCTCGACAGGCGCTGGTCATAGGGAATGACGGCGCGGGCGGGATAACCGCAGATGACGCGATGCCACCAGCCTACCAGCCCGAGCAGCGCCGGCAGGTTCTTTTGCAGGGGCGCGGTGCGAAAATGTTCGTCCATCTCATGCGCGCCATCGAGGAAGGCGCGGAAATTGCGCGGGCCGATGGCGATCATCACCGGCAGGCCGATGGCGCCCCACAGCGAATAGCGTCCGCCGACCCAGTCCCAGAAACCGAACACGCGATCGGCCTCAATGCCAAATTTCGCCACCAGGTCGAGCGCGGTCGATACGGCGGCGAAATGCTTGCCTACGGCGTCCTTGCCGAGCGCCTTCTGCACCCATTTGCGCGCGGTCTCGGCATTGGTCATCGTCTCGACCGTGGTGAAGGTCTTCGAGGCGATGATGAACAAAGTGGTTTCGGCCGACAGGCCCTTCAGCGTGTCATGGATATGGGCGCCGTCGATGTTGGAGACGTAATGCGCGCGCGGGCCGTCATGATAAGGCGCCAGCGCCAGCGTCGCCATGGCCGGGCCGAGATCGGAGCCGCCAATGCCGATGTTGACGATGTCGGTGATCTTCTTGCCGGTGGCACCTAGCGCCTTGCCGGAACGAATGGCATCGGCAAAGGCGCCCATGGCGTCGAGCACAGACAAAACATCCGCCTTGACGTCCTGGCCGTCGACGGTGACGCCCTTGCCCGAGAGGTTGCGCAGCGCCGTGTGCAGCACGGCGCGGTCCTCGGTGAGGTTGATCTTCTTGCCGGAAAACATCGCGGCGCGGCGTCCTTCGAGGTCGGCGGCGCCCGCAAGCTTCTCCAGCAACTCCATGGTGCGCGGGCCAACCGCGCATTTCGACCAGTCGAGCAGAAGGTCGCCGTCGCCGGCCGAGAATTTTTCGAAGCGCTTCGAGTCGGCGGCAAAAGCCTCGCGCATCGTGCCCGATGCCGCCGCGCGCTCGGCGCGCAAGGCGACAAGCTGTTTGTCGAAGGACGAATGATCCAATGCCGGCTCCTGACGATTTTTCACGACATCTTATCAGACCGGATGTTTCCGGCGCGTGTCGTCGCGCAAATGTTATCGAGCCGAATTTCACATGTTTCAATGCGTGGGGATGACGCAGTGCAGCAAACGCGACGACGCTGCGCGTCGCGCGGGCGTCGTGGGGATGATGCTCCGCATCACCCGGGGATGCGACGACGCTGCGCGTCGCGTGGGGATGACGCTCCGCGTCACCCCGGCATAGATCACTGGCATAAATCCCAGCGATCAGAAAAATTGATTGGCGCAACCCCTTGTGCCACGGTTACCTTCCGCTGGTCCAGCCAAGCAAAAAAGACTGGCCATCGAGGAACATCTCCCATGCCACAGCGTAACGACACGGCCATTTGGTCCGGCCTGTTCCGGATTTCGGCGGAATCGGGCCAGACCTTGCAGGCACAGATTCGCCAGGCGATCGTCGCCGCCATTCTCGACCGGCAGATCGCTGCTTCGATGCCGCTGCCATCCTGTCGCATACTGGCCGAAAAACTCGGCGTCGCGCGCGGCACCGTGGTGCTGGCGTTCCAGCAACTGGTCGACCAGGGCTTCCTGGTGGCGCGCGAACGGCGCGGCCATTTCGTCAACCCTGATGTGCTGGCCACACCCGCCAAGCCGCACCAGAAGGCGCCCGACCAGCAGAACGAGATCGACTGGAAGGCGCGCCGCCAGATCGCCGCCAGCGACATGCCGCCGCCGGCCAAGCATGACAACTGGATCAAGTCCTCCTACCCCTTTGTCTATGGCCAGTTCGACCCGGCGCTGTTCCCGACCGCCGAATGGCGCGAGTGCAACCGCATGGCGCTGGCCGTGCTCGAGATCCGCAACTGGGCCTCGGACATGGTCGATCGCGACGACCCGCTGCTGATCGAGCAGATCCAGGCGCGGCTGTTGCCGCGGCGCGGCATCTTCGCCAATCCCGACGAGATCATCGTCACGCTGGGCGCCCAGAACGCGCTCTACATGCTGGCGACGCTGCTTATGACCAAGGGCTCCAAGGTGGCGATGGAAGACCCGGGTTACCCCGACGCGCGCTCGATCTTCAGGCTTGCGGGCGCCGAAATCCAGCCGGTTCCGGTCGACCAGTCGGGCATCGTAACCTCGTCCATTCCCAATGATTCCGGCTTCGTCTTCGTCACCCCCAGCCACCATTGCCCGACCATGGTGCCGCTGTCGGCGGAGCGCCGGCAGGACCTTCTGGCGCGCGCCAACCGCCACAACCAGATCATCATCGAGGACGGCTATGACAGCCAGCTTCTCGACGAGGCGCCGCAGCAGGCGCTGAAGAGCCTGGATCGCTCGGGTCGCGTCGTCTATGTCGGCTCGATGTCGAAGACGCTGGCGCCGGGCCTGCGGCTTGGCTACATCGTCGCTTCGGCTGGACTAATCTCTGAGCTCAGGGCGCTGCGCCGCTTCATGCTCAGGCACCCGCCGGCCAACAACCAGCGCGCGGTCGCGCTGTTCCTGTCGCTCGGCCATCACGAGGCCTTGGTGCGGCGGCTGTCCTCCGCTTTCGATGAACGCCGCAAGCGTCTGGTCCATGCGATTTCCGCATTCCTGCCGGAATGGCGTTCGACCGATTCAGCCGGCGGTACATCGCTCTGGCTGGAAGGGCCGCGCGGCACGGATTCGCGAGGCTTGGCTGAGGCCGCGGCCTCGCGCAGCGTCATCATCGAGCCTGGCGACCGCTTCTTCGACCGCACCGAAAAGCCGTCGCGTTTCATGCGTTTGGGCATTTCCTCGATCGCGCTGCAGCACATCGAGCCAGGCATTCGCGAACTCGCGACCGCGGCCGGTCGCAGGCCGGCGGCAGCCTGATTTCCCCAGTGCCGGGGCTTTGAACAGCCCCGGCCTTTGGCATGATCTCCCACATTCTGCATTAGCTCTCTGGCATACTCGGCTGCGCTGACTGGCCCATAGGCTGGGCCAATGGCAACGGCATAGTCGGCTGACAGAGGGACGAAGCAAGGCGACGGTGGACCAATCACCGCGTCGTGCTTCGCAAGCTAAAGGTGGAGTGCCCATGTCAGTGGCTGTTGAGACGCAGGACGCGGCTCTTAAGGATACGTCAGCAGACCAGCGTTCGCGACGGTCCGGCGGGCGCGAAGCGCGCCGCGCCATGCGGGCCGCCCCCTTGGCCGACGACATCAGGCCAGTGCGTGCCGGCCTCGAAGGCGGCAGCTACGGTCCGCTCAAGCAAAACGACCAGGAGCGTATCCATGAGGCGGTGCTGACGCTGCTGGAGACTGTCGGCTTCGCCAATGCCATTCCCTCCTGCATTGAGGCGCTGACCGGCGTCGGCGCCGTTTATGGCGATGACGGCCGCGTCCGCTTCCCGCGCGGCCTGGTGATGGACACGATCAAGAAAGCAGCGCGGAATTTCACGCTGCACGGCCAGGATCCCAGGCATGACATGCTGATCCAGGGCAAGCGCGTGCACTACGGCACGGCGGGCGCGGCCGTGCATCTGGTCGATGTCGAAAAGCGCGAATACCGCGAGTCGCTGGTACAGGACATTTACGACGCCGCCCGCCTCGTCGAAGGGCTCGACAACATCCATTTCTTCCAGCGGCCGATGGTGCCGCGTGACATTCCCGATCCGCTCGAAATGGACTTCAACACGCTCTACGCCTGCGTGATGGGAACATCCAAGCATGTCGGCACCTCGTTTACGGTGCGCGAAAACGTGCAGCCGGCGCTGGAAATGCTCTATGCGATCGCCGGCGGCGAAGAGAATTTCCGCGCCCGGCCGTTCGTCTCCAATTCCAATTGCTTCGTCGTGCCGCCGATGAAATTCGCCGAGGACGCCTGCGGCGTGCTCGAAGCCTGCGTCGAAGGCGGCATTCCGATCCTGCTCCTATCGGCCGGCCAGGCCGGTGCCACCGCCCCGGCGGCAATTGCCGGCGCCGTGGTGCAAGCGGTCGCCGAAGTGCTGGTTGGTCTCATCTATGTCAACGCCATCAAGCCGGGGCATCCGGCGATCTTCGGCACCTGGCCATTCGTCTCCGATCTCAGGACCGGCGCCATGTCGGGCGGCTCGGCCGAACAGGCGGTGCTGACGGCGGCCTGTGCGCAGATGGCGCAATTCTACGATTTGCCGGGCGGTTCGGCCGCCGGCATGACGGATTCGAAATTGCCCGACATCCAGTCCGGCTACGAAAAGGGCATCACCGATGTGATGGCCGGGCTGGCAGGCCTCAACCTCGTCTATGAATCGGCTGGCATGCATGCCTCGCTGCTCGGCTTTTGCCTGGAAAGCCTGATCATCGACAACGACATGCTGGGTCACTGCCTGCGCTGCGTGCGCGGCATCGAGGTGACCGACGAAGCGCTGTCGATCGATACCATCACCGAAGTCTGCATGAATGGCCCCGGCCATTATCTCGGCAATGAGCAGACGCTGCGGCTGATGCAGACCGAATACTTTTATCCGGCCGTCGGCGACCGCTTTTCGCCGAAGGAATGGAACGAGAAGGGCCGACCCGACATCTTGCAGCGGGCAATCATCGAGAAGAAACGGGTGCTGGCCGAGCGCTTCCCGCGCCACGTGCCGAAGCTGCTCGACGACAAATTGCGCGCCCGCTTCGGCGAGATGATCAAGCTGCCACGCAGCGGCATGGGTGGGTAAGCGTCAGCTTACAAATTGTTACTCCGCGCTTAGCCCAAAACGCTCGACGACCTCGGCGCTGATCAGCTTGCCGTGCAACGCCATCAGCACGATCTGCGCATCCAGGCTGTCACCGGTCTCGAGCGCTGCCTCGATGCGATGCTCTGCGTCGAGCCGCTGTTCCGGCCCATTGGCCTGCTCGAAGGTTTGCGGGCCAGCGATGCAATAGCTGAACAGCTGTGCCACGGACCGGTAGGCGTCCGTCGGCGGCTCGTCCGGCCAATGGTCTTTCATCAGATTGACGATGGTGAGCTTTACGCCCTCGGGAACAAGCGCCGGGTGAAGGTCGGCACTGCGCAACGCCGTGTCGAGCTCCCGCAAATCGCCCGAGCGGCCGAACATGCCGAGGAAACCGAGGGAAGAGCGCCGTTTCGTCATGATAAGTCCTGTCCGCTTTCAACCCATATGGTGCCACAGCAGCCCTTTGCATAGGAGCCGGGTTGCCGGCAGTAATGGGGAGACTATTTGGCGGCTGTAGACACCAGACCAAGCAGGAGGAGCGCGATGAAAAAGACCTATCACGGCAGCTGCCATTGCGGTGCGGTGCATTTCGAGGCCGACCTCGACCTCAGTGAGGGCATCCGCAAATGCAATTGCAGTTTCTGCTGGAAGCTTGGCTACAGGAAATCCTTCGCGGGATTCGAGGCGTTGCGCGTGACCGACGGCCGCGACCGGATGCGCGAATACAAGGCGAGCCCTTCCAACTGGCCGGAAGGCGACATCAACCACTATATGTGCCCGACCTGCGGCGCCAATGTCTTCTCGCGCGGTTTCCTCGATTTCATGGGCGGGAATTTCTGGGCTGTGAACGTCGCCTGTCTCGACGACGCCAGCGAAGAGGAACTCGCCGCGGCGCCCGTCATCTATGAGGACGGCAAGCGCAACCGGCAGGACCAGCCGCCCGAGATCACCGATTATCTATAGGGCGAACACATCAACGGCGGCTGATCGGAATCAAGCCGCCGCTGTCGTTTTGCGTAAGCGCTTCGCTGCTCAGTGATTGTCCCTTGGCACGCCGCTGGTATGCGCAACGTCCTGGTATTTCACCGCCGGCTTCAGCACCATGCCTTCCGAGAACTGGTCGATCATGGAGCGCTGGATTTCCTGCCATGGCGTCTGGTGCTTGGGATAGTGGTAACCGCCATCGTTCTGCAATTCTGCGCGGCGGCGCGTGATTTCCTCGTCGGTGACGAGGATGTCGGCAGTGCCTTTGCGTAAGTCGATACGCACACGATCGCCGGTCTTGATCAGCGCCAAGCCGCCGCCTATTGCCGCTTCCGGCGAGGCGTTGAGGATCGACGGCGAGCCCGACGTGCCCGACTGGCGGCCGTCGCCGATGCAGGCCAGCGCGTGGATGCCCTTCTTGATGAGATAGGCGGGCGGCTGCATGTTGACGACTTCGGCGCCGCCGGGATAGCCGATGGGACCGGCGCCGCGCATGAACAGGATGGTGTGCTCGTCAATGCCTTGCGCCGGATCGTCGATGCGGGCGTGGTAATCCTCCGGCCCGTCGAAAACCATGGCGTTGCCCTCGAAGGCTTCCGGATCCTTGGGGTTGGAGAGATAGCGCTCGCGGAATTCCGGCGAGATGCCGCTCATCTTCATGATCGCCGAATCGAACAGATTGCCGCTGAGGTTGATGAAGCCGGCATTGACCTTGAGCGGCTCGGCCACCGTGCGGATGACGTCGGTGTTCTCGTTGACGACACCCTTGCAATTGTCTCCGATCGATTTGCCATTGACCGTCCTGGCATCGGGATAAGGCAGCAACCCGGCCTTCAGCAACTCGGAAACCACCGCCGGCACACCGCCGGCGTGATGATAGTCCTCGCCGAGATATTCGCCCGACGGCTGCAGGTTGACGATCAGCGGAATCTTGAGGCCGACCGCCTGCCAGTCATCATTGGTGAGCGGCACGCCGAGATGACGGGCGATGGCATTGAGATGGATCGGCGCATTGGTCGAGCCGCCAATGGCTGAATTGACGACGATGGCGTTCTCGAAAGCCTTGCGCGTCATGATGTCGGACGGCTTCAAATCCTCATGCACCATCTCGACGATGCGCTTGCCCGTCTCGTAGGAAATCTGGCCGCGCTCGCGGTAGGGCGCGGGAATCGCGGCCGAGCCCGGCAGCTGCATGCCGAGCGCTTCGGCCAGCGAATTCATCGTGGTGGCGGTGCCCATCGTGTTGCAATAGCCGGTCGACGGCGCCGAAGAGGCGACGATGTCCATGAACTCGTCATAGTCGATCTCGCCGGCCGACAGGCGCTGGCGAGATTCCCAGACAATGGTGCCGGACCCAGTTCGCTTGCCCTTGTGCCAGCCATTGAGCATCGGTCCGACCGATAGCGCGATGGCCGGGATGTTGACGGTGGCCGCCGCCATCAGCAGCGCCGGCGTGGTCTTGTCGCAGCCGATGGTCAGCACGACACCATCGAGCGGATAGCCGTAGAGCACCTCGACCAGGCCGAGATAGGCTAGGTTGCGGTCAAGGGCCGCAGTCGGGCGCTTGCCGGTTTCCTGGATCGGATGGCAAGGGAATTCGAAAGGAATGCCGCCCATCGAGACGATGCCTTCGCGCACGCGCTTGGCGAGCTCGATATGGTGGCGGTTGCAGGGCGAGAGGTCCGAACCGGTCTGGGCGATGCCGATCAGCGGCTTGCCCGACATCAGCTCGGCCCGCGTCAGCCCGTAGTTCAGGTAGCGCTCGAGATAGAGCGCGGTCATGCCCGGATTGTCGGGATTGTCGAACCACTCCTGCGAGCGAAACTTCTTCTTTCCGGTGGGGGCGCCTGCCATCGTTATCTCCGTATTTGTAAGACAAATCGATATGGCAACGCGCGAGAGCAGGCAAGAGGGCGCACCGTCGCAACCGGACTTTGGTGCGATAGACAGGCACCTGACCGTGCGTTAGGCCTTTGGGAATAGCGCGGGAGGTATCCATGGCTTTGGTGATCGAAGGCGAAGAACGCATTGCCGCCCCCTTGCAGAAAGTGTGGGAAGCGCTGAACGACCCGGATGTGCTGCGAGAAAGCATTCCCGGCTGCCAGAGACTGGAGATGAAATCGCCGACCGAAATGGCGGCGACCGTGGTGCTGAAGGTCGGACCGATCAAGGCGACCTTCAATGGCGAGGTGACGCTGAAGAATCTCAAGCCGCCACATTCCTATACCATCCAGGGCGAAGGCAAGGGCGGTATTGCCGGCTTCGCCAAGGGTGGCGCCGATGTGACGCTGACGGCGGACGGGCCAAATACCACGGTGCTCAAATATGCAGCCAAGGCCGATGTCGGCGGCAAGATCGCCCAGCTCGGCAGCCGGCTGATCGAATCGACCTCGAAGAAACTGGCGGGTCAGTTCTTCTCGACGTTTGGCGAGAAGGTGGGCGGTTAAGCCCCTCTCACTCGAACACGATGCTCGGCACCGCCGCTTCGGCGGCGCCACGTTCTTCATTGACCCGGTCCCAGACCTTCGAAGCAATATCGCGGTAGATCTTCGCCTCGGGGCTATCGGGCTTCGACACCACGACAGGCGAACCTTCGTCGGAGCTTTCGCGAATGCCCATTTCCAGCGGCACTTCGCCGAGGAAGGTCACGCCGAGGCGCTCGGCTTCCCGCCGCGCGCCGCCATGGCCGAAAATGTCGTAACGCTTGCCGGTGTCCGGCGCGACGAAATAGCTCATGTTTTCGACGATGCCGA
Source organism: Hyphomicrobiales bacterium (assembly GCA_900472295.1). GTDB lineage: Bacteria > Pseudomonadota > Alphaproteobacteria > Rhizobiales > Rhizobiaceae > Mesorhizobium. The sequence goes on from UCIA01000029.1 coordinate 272,253, forward strand.
GCAGCGGCACGTCGACCTTCTTGAACATGTTGAGACCCTTGCGGGCATCGATCAGCGCCAAATCCTGCGGCGTCGAGACAATGACCGCACCGGCCAGCGGCACCTGCTGGGCCATGGTCAGCTGGGCATCGCCGGTGCCGGGCGGCATGTCGACGACGAGCACGTCGAGGCGGCCCCATTCGACCTCGCGCAGCATCTGCGTCAGCGCCGACATCACCATCGGGCCGCGCCAGATCATCGGCGTCTCCTCATCGACGAGGAAGCCCATTGACATCACCTTGAGGCCGTAATTCTCCATCGGCTTGAGGATCTTGCCGTCGACGGTCTGCGGCCGGCCGTGGATGTTGAGCAGCCTGGGCATCGATGGGCCATAGATGTCGGCGTCGAGCACGCCGACGCGCAAGCCATTGGCTGCGAGGCCGAGCGCGATGTTGACGGCGGTGGTCGACTTGCCGACGCCGCCCTTGCCGGACGCAACCGCGATGATCGCCTCGATGCCGGGCACGCCACGCTTGCCCGAGCTTTGCGAAGGCGGAGCGTGCGGCGCCGGACGCGGAGCTGCGGCGGGCGGTGCCGGCGGCGCGGGTCTGGGCGCAGCGCGCGCCGGCACCGGCGCTTCCATGCCGCCGCCTTTCTTTTCCGCCGTCAATGCGACGACGGCGCCGGCGACACCGGGGATCGCCTTGACGACGCGCTCGGCGGCGGCGCGCAACGGCTCCATCTCCTGCGCGCGGGCAGCGGGAACGGTGATCGAGAAGAACACTTTCGAATCGGCGATGAAAATCTCCGACACCATGCCGAGATCGACAATGTTGCCGGTGAAGTCCGGCCCGTTGACCGTCTTCAGACGCTCGGTGACGATTTCCTTGGTGACGGACATGATTTTATCCCTGGCGATTAGCTGCGGCTCAGATAGTGCAGATTGCCAGCGACTCCAAGCGCCACGATATCGGCGTCACTCCGCCAGGCCGACGGCGAGATAGGTGAGAGCAGCAATAGCGGCGGTGGCCGGCAAGGTGACGATCCAGGCGATAACGATGTTGCCGGCAATGCCCCAGCGCACGGCCGAGACGCGGCGGGCAGCGCCGACGCCGATGATGGCGCCGGTGATCGTATGGGTGGTCGACACCGGAATGCCGAGCCATGTGGCGGCAAACAGGGTGATGGCGCCACCGGTCTCGGCGCAGAAGCCCTGCATCGGGTTCAGCCGGGTGATTTTCGAGCCCATTGTGTGAACGATGCGCCAGCCGCCGAACAATGTGCCCAGCGCCAGTGCTGTCTGACAGGTGAGGACGACCCATAGCGGCACGTAGAAATTGGCGCCGAGCATGCCTTGGGAATAGAGCAGCACGGCAATGATGCCCATGGTTTTCTGGGCGTCGTTGCCGCCATGCCCGAGCGAATAGAGCGAGGCGGAAATGAACTGCATGACACGAAAGGTGCGGTCGACGGCGAACGGCGTCTGCCGGACGAACAGCCAGGAAACGGCCAGGATCAGGATCAGCGCCAGAATAAACCCGGTCGCCGGCGACAGAACGATTGCCGCGATGGTCTTGCCAAGGCCCGTCCAGACGATGGCGCCGAGCCCAGCCTTTGCAACGCCGGCGCCGACCAACCCGCCGATCAGCGCATGCGAACTGCTGGACGGGATGCCGGCAATCCAGGTGACGATGTTCCAGACGATGGCGCCGACGAGCGCTGAAAAAATCACCGCCGGCGTGACGACGCTGACGTCGACAATGCCCTTGCCCACGGTCTCGGCGACGTGAAGGCCGAAGAACATGAAAGCGATGAAGTTAAAGAAAGCCGCCCACAACACCGCATATTGCGGCCTCAGTACACGCGTGGAGACGATGGTGGCGATGGAGTTCGCCGCATCGTGCAGGCCGTTGAGAAAATCGAAAAACAGCGCCACGGCGACAAGGCCGATCAGCACGGGAAAGGCGATGGTGGCTTCCATTGCCTAGACGTTCTCGATGACGATGCCGCTGATCTCGTTGGCGACGTCCTCGAAGCGGTCGACCACCTTTTCCAGCTGGCCATAAATCTCCGAGCCGATCAGGTAGGCCATCGGATCGCTGCGGCCGTGCCGCTTGAACAGATCCTTCAATCCTTGCTCATGCAGATCGTCGGCGCGGCTTTCGACGCGCATGACTTCTTCCGCGATGGCGTTGAGGCGCACTGTGTGCGTGCCGACCTTGCTGAGCAGCGGGATCGCCTCGGCAACCAGCCTGGAAGCGGCAACGATGACGCTGCCCATCTCCTGCATCAGCGGGTCGAATTCCTTCTTTTCGAACAGCTTCACCGTCTTGACGGTCTTGTGCATCATGTCGATGGCGTCATCCATCGACTGGATCAAGTCCTTGATGTCGCCGCGATCGAAAGGCGTGATGAAGGAGCGCCGCACGGCCAGCAGGACTTCGGCCGTGATATGATCGGCCTCGTCCTCGAGATCGATGATTTTCTGACACCAGCGCTCGATGTCCTTGCCCTGCAAAAGCTGCTCCAGCGCCTCAGCGCCGCCGACCACGGTGCGGGAATGCCGTTCGAACAGGTCGAAGAAGCGATCTTCGCGCGGCAGCAGCTTGCGGAACCAGCCCAGCATGTTCGGTCTCCTGGCGCAGTTGCACCTGACATAGCGCTCCAGGTGGCGGGTGGAAACAGACAAGCCGGCTCAAAGATGTGGATTTGCCAGCTAAACGACGCCAACGCTCAATCGAAGACGATTTCCAGGCGTCTTTCGGCTTGAGAGACGACCCGGCATTTCGTTTCAAAGCGGTCCGCCCTTATGACCAGCATGAACTGGTCGGGAATGCCGGCAATGTTGGAAACGTCGATGGTGGCGCCGTCTTCGCCGAGGCTGCGGACCGTACAATCGATGGTCGACATGCGGCCGTTGAACACGATCTGCCCGGCCTTGAGGACCCTGCGCCGCAGCTGTACCGCTTCGTTTCCAAGGGGATTCCAGCTGACGATCCGGTTCCGGCCTGCGTTTTTCGCGCGATACATGGCGAGGTCGGCGCGTTCGATCAATTCTTGCAGATTGGGCGTGGTGGAATCGAGTGAGGCGACACCGAGGCTTGCGGTGATGGTTACTTTCAAGGAGCCGTGGGCGAGCCGCATGGCCTCGATGGCGCCGCGCAAGCGCTCGGCGATTTGAAGGGTTTCGTTGCGGCCGGCGTGAAGCAGCATGGCGAATTCCTCACCGCCAATACGGCCAAAAATGTCGACATCGCGTAGGATATTACCGCACTGCTTCGCCAGGCCGTGCAGCACCTTGTCGCCGACGCCATGGCCAAACGTGTCGTTGACCGATTTGAAATGGTCGACATCGAGGATAATGCAGGAGAAATCAAAGCGACCGCGCTGCGCCACGGCAAAGGCCCTGCCGCCCTGCTCCATGAACGCCCTGCGCGCCAGAACTCCGGTCAGCGCATCGCTCGATGCATGCGCACGCAGCTCCAGATCTTCCATGGCAAGATCGGCCAGATCCTGCAGAATGGCGGTCTCACGCTCGCTGAATTGTCGTGGCGTATAGCCGATGGCGCAGACGCTGCCGACATTGTGACCGTCACGGGTGCGCAAGGGTACACCAGCGTAGAACCGGATGTGAGGATCGTTCCTGACGTGCGGGTTGTCGGCAAAACGCGGGTCTTTCGTGGCATCCTGGACGATCAGTGGACTGTCCTGCAGGATCGTATACCGGCAAAAAGTGTCCTTGCGCTCGGCTTCACTGGTCGCGAGGCCTTCACAGGCCTTGTACCATTGGCGGTGCCCGTCAATGACCGAGACAATGGCAATCGGAACGTCAAGCACGGTCCTGATCAACCGTGTGATGCGGTCGAAAGAGGCTTCGCGCGGTGTATCCAGAATGTCGAGACGATCAAGCGCCCGCAGGCGCGCGGCTTCGCGCAGATCAGCTTCTGCTACTGCCTGCATTTCTGGCGGATGCTCACGGAGCATGCTAGTCACTCTACCTCCAGCAGCCTGATACGGCGACCATCGCCCATGATGGCAAACCGAGTCTTATCAACTGGTTATTCCATGCCCCGGCGACCGGCCTCTTATAAGACGATCCTTAATGAATGGCTGCGCACTGCATGCGCCGATGCGGCAAGGTTCGCGTCATGATCGACAAGCTGGAATTCTTCATCGCGCTGGCCAGGGAGGAGCATTTCGGTCGGGCGGCGGAAGCGTGCGGCGTTACTCAGCCGACGCTTTCGGCAGGGATCAAGCAGTTGGAAGGCCAGCTCGGCGTCATGCTGGTCAATCGCGGTTCGCGCTTCCAGGGCCTGACGCCCGAGGGCAAGCAGGTGCTGACATGGGCACGCCGCATTGTCGGCGACACCCGCACCATGCGCGAGGAGATGCGCGCCGCGCGGCACGGCCTTTCCGGGCGCATCCGCATCGCCGCCATTCCGACCGCGCTGGCCATGGTGGCGCGGCTGACGACGCCGTTTCGGGCCAAGCACCCAGGCGTCACCTTCTCGATCCTGTCGCGGACCTCGATCGAGGTGCTGTCGCTGCTCGGCAATTTCGACATCGACGCCGGCATCACCTATCTCGACAACGAGCCGCTGGGACGGGTGACCAGCGTGCCGCTCTATGACGAGCGCTACCAGTTGATCACCGCGGTCGGGAACCCCTTCTCCGACCGCGACAAAGTGACGTGGGCAGAAATCAGCCAGCTGCCGCTTTGCCTGCTGACGCCGGACATGCAGAACCGCCGTATCATCGACCAGCATCTGGCCGAGGCCGGTGTGCAGGTGCGGCCGACGCTCGAATCCAATTCGATGATCGTGCTGTTTTCCCATATACGAACCGGCAAATGGTCGTCGATCATGCCGCTCAACCTTGCGGAAACATTCGGTTTTTCCGAACCGATCCGGGCCATCCCGATCATCGAACCCGATGCCAGTCACACGGTCGGGCTGGTGGCAACGCCGCGCGAACCGCACACGCCGCTGGTGCAGGCGCTGCTGGACGAGGCGATGGCGCTGGCAGACGATTTCCGCAACCACCGCTAGGCTAGAGACTGGTGGCCGGACGTGTTTGATAGAAAATTTCTATCGAGCAACGAAACAGCTTTATTGATTTCACGGGTTTCCTCTGTTTTTGTAACGACTTAGCGATAAAACGCTACGACCAGGGAGGGCGCTGCATGACGATGCAGCCTGCAAGTACCGAGATAGCGTCGCGCACGGCGGCTATCATCCAGGAGCTGAAAGGCCTCGAAGGCCCGCTGCTGCCCATCTTGCACGAGATTCAGGAAGAGTTCGGCCATGTGCCGCAGGACTCGCTGCCGGTGATCGCCGAGGCGCTGAACATTTCGAGGGCCGAAGTGCACGGCGTCGTCACCTTCTACCATGATTATCGCAGCCATCCGGCCGGCCGGCACGTGTTGAAAGTCTGCCAGGCGGAGGCCTGCCAGTCGATGGGTTCGGATGCGGTCGCGGCCAAGTTCAAGCAGTTGCTCGGCATCGGTTTCCACGAGACGACCCGTGACGGCTCGGTGACGCTGGAGCCGGTCTATTGCCTGGGGCTGTGCGCCTGCGCGCCGTCGGCGATGCTGGACGGCGAGGTGATCGGCCGGCTCGACGACGAAAAGATCGAAGAGATCGTCGCGGAGGCGCGCTCATGATCCCGCGCATCTACATTTCCGGCGATTCCGGCGCGCTGGCGCTGGGTGCGGAAAAGGTCGCCAAGGCGATCGCAAAGGAACTCGCCGAACGCGGTGTCGAGGCCAAGATCGTGCGCAACGGTTCGCGCGGCGCCTATTTCCTCGAGCCTATGGTCGAAGTGGCGACCGAAAAGGGCCGCGTCGCCTACGGTCCGGTCAAGCCTTCCGACGTCAAGAGCCTGTTCGACTCGGGCTTCCTCACCGGCGGCCATCACAAGCGCTGGCTGGGCGCGCCCGACAAGATCCCGTTCATCGCCAGGCAGACCCGGCTGACCTTCGCGCGTTGCGGCATCAACGATCCGCTGTCGCTTGATGCCTACAAGTCGCTCGGCGGGCTGAAAGGACTGCAGAACGCGGTCGCGATGGCGCCGGCCGACATCGTCAAGCAGGTCACCGAGTCCGGCTTGCGCGGTCGCGGCGGCGCTGGCTTCCCGACCGGCATCAAGTGGAAGACGGTGCTCGACACGACATCTGACCGCAAATACATCGTCTGCAATGCGGACGAGGGCGACAGCGCTACCTTCGCCGACCGCATGATCATGGAAGGCGACCCCTTCGTGCTGATCGAAGGCATGGCGATTGCCGGTGTCGCCACCGGCGCGACCAAGGGTTTCGTCTATATCCGCTCGGAATATCCGCATGCGGTGGCGATGATGAACAAGGCCGTTGCGGTGGCCCGCAAGGCCGGCGTTCTCGGCGTCAACGTGCTGGGCTCGCCCAACGCCTTCGACATGGAAATCCGCGTCGGCGCCGGCGCCTATGTCTGCGGCGAGGAAACCTCGCTCCTGAACAGCCTGGAAGGCAAGCGCGGCGTGGTGCGCGCCAAGCCGCCGCTGCCGGCAATTCAAGGGTTGTTCGGCAAGCCGACGGTGATCAACAACGTCATCTCGCTGGCCTCCGTGCCGATCATCATGGACAAGGGTGCCACCTTCTACAAGGATTTCGGCATGGGCCGCTCGCGCGGCACGATCCCGATCCAGATCGCCGGCAACGTCAAGAACGGCGGCCTGTTCGAGACGGCTTTCGGCCTGACGCTGGGCGACATCGTCGACGATATCGGCGGCGGCACGTCGACGGGACGTCCGGTCAAGGCGGTGCAGGTCGGCGGTCCGCTCGGCGCTTATTTCCCCCGCGCACTGTTCGATACGCCGTTCGACTATGAAGCCTTCGCCGCCAAGGACGGGTTGATCGGCCATGCCGGCATCACCGTGTTCGACGACACCGCCGACATGCTGAAGCAGGCGCGCTTTGCCATGGAGTTCTGCGCCATCGAAAGCTGCGGCAAGTGCACGCCCTGCCGCATCGGCTCGACGCGCGGCGTCGAGACCATCGACAAGATCGCCGCCGGCATCGAGCCGGACAAGCAGATCGCGCTGGTCACCGACCTTTGCAACACGATGAAATTCGGTTCGCTCTGTGCGCTGGGTGGCTTCACGCCTTATCCGGTGATGAGCGCGCTCAATCACTTCCGCGAAGATTTCAAGCCGGCGCCGGTCGCCGAAGCAGCAGAATAGGAGCCTTCCATGGGTCTCATTCAGGAAATCGACTTCGGCACGCCGGCCTCCACGTCCGAGAAGCAGGTGACGCTGACCGTCGACGGCTTCACCGTCACCGTGCCCGAGGGCACCTCGATCATGCGCGCTTCGATGGAAGCGGGCATCGCCATCCCGAAACTCTGCGCCACGGATATGGTCGACGCTTTCGGCTCCTGCCGGCTCTGCCTGGTCGAGATCGACGGCCGCAACGGCACCCCCTCCTCCTGCACGACGCCAGTGGCGCCGGGCATGGTGGTGCACACGCAGACCGGCAGGCTGAAGGACATCCGCCGCGGCGTGATGGAGCTCTACATCTCCGACCACCCGCTCGACTGCCTGACCTGTGCGGCCAATGGCGACTGCGAGTTGCAGACCCAGGCCGGCGTCGTTGGCCTGCGCGATGTGCGCTATGGCTACGAGGGCGACAATCACGTTTTCAAGAAGAATGACGGCGTCGAAAACTTCAAATGGATGGCGAAGGACGAGTCCAACCCGTACTTCACCTATGACCCGTCGAAATGCATCGTCTGCTCGCGCTGCGTGCGCGCCTGCGAAGAGGTGCAAGGCACCTTTGCGCTGACCATCGAGGGCCGTGGCTTCGGCAGCCGCGTGTCGCCCGGCATGCATCAGCTGTTCATCGACTCGGAATGCGTCTCCTGCGGCGCCTGCGTGCAGGCCTGCCCGACGGCGACGCTGTCGGAAAAGTCGGTGATCCAGATCGGCCAGCCCGAACATTCGGTGGTCACCACCTGCGCCTATTGCGGCGTCGGCTGCTCGTTCAAGGCCGAGATGCGCGGCGACGAACTGGTGCGCATGGTGCCCTACAAGGACGGCAAGGCCAATCGCGGCCACTCCTGCGTCAAGGGGCGTTTTGCTTATGGCTATTCGACCCACAAGGATCGCATCCTCAACCCGATGATCCGCGAGAAGATCACCGACCCGTGGCGCGAAGTGTCATGGGAAGAGGCGCTGACCCACACCGCCAACGAGTTCCGCCGCATCCAGTACCAGTATGGCCGCACCTCGATCGGCGGCATCACCTCGTCGCGCTGCACAAATGAGGAGACGTATCTGGTGCAGAAGCTGATCCGCCAGGGCTTCCGCAACAACAATGTCGATACCTGCGCCCGCGTCTGCCATTCGCCGACCGGCTATGGTCTCGGCCAGACCTTCGGCACCTCGGCCGGCACGCAGGACTTTGACTCCGTCGAACAGACAGACGTGGTGATGATCATCGGCGCCAACCCGACCGACGGCCACCCGGTGTTCGCCTCGCGCTTGAAGAAGCGGCTGCGCAAGGGCGCCAAGCTGATCGTGCTCGATCCGCGCCGCACCGACATCGTGCGCTCGGCCCATATCGAGGCGCAGCACCATCTGCCGCTGAAGCCCGGTACCAATGTCGCCGTGGTGACGTCGCTGGCGCATGTCATCGTCACCGAAGGCCTGTTCGACGAGGCCTTCATCCGTGAGCGCTGCGACTGGGACGAGTTCCAGGACTGGGCGTCGTTCGTGGCGCTGCCGGAAAACAGCCCCGAGGTCGTCGGCCAGCTGGCCAATGTCGACCCGGAAGAAATCCGCGGTGCTGCGCGCCTGTTTGCACGCGGCGGCAATGGCGCGATCTATTACGGCCTCGGCGTGACCGAGCACAGCCAGGGCTCGACCACCGTCATCGCCATCGCCAACCTGGCCATGGCGACCGGCAATGTCGGCCGTCCCGGCGTGGGCGTGAACCCGCTGCGCGGCCAGAACAATGTGCAGGGCTCCTGCGACATGGGTTCGTTCCCGCACGAGCTGCCCGGCTATCGTCACGTCTCCGGCGATGCCGTGCGCGACATCTATGAGACCCTGTGGGGCGTCAAGCTCGACGATGAGCCTGGCCTGCGCATCCCCAACATGCTGGACGCCGCCGTCGACGGCTCGTTCAAGGGCCTCTATGTCCAGGGCGAGGACATCCTGCAATCGGACCCCGACACCAAGCATGTCGCAGCCGGTCTTGCCGCGATGGAGTGCGTCGTCGTGCACGACCTGTTCCTCAACGAGACTGCCAACTACGCGCATGTGTTCCTGCCGGGCTCGACCTTCCTCGAGAAGGACGGCACCTTCACCAATGCCGAGCGCCGCATCAACCGCGTGCGCAAGGTGATGGCGCCGAAGAACGGGCTGGCCGACTGGGAAGTGACGCAGAACCTCGCCAAGGCGATGGGGCTTAACTGGAACTACCAGCATCCGTCGGAGATCATGGACGAGATCGCGCAGACGACGCCGAGCTTCGCCAAGGTTTCGTACGACTATCTCGAGAAAATGGGCTCGGTGCAGTGGCCGTGCAACGACAAGGCGCCGGAAGGCACGCCGATCATGCATATCGATGGCTTCGTGCGCGGCAAGGGCAAGTTCATCCGCACCGAATATGTCGCCACCGACGAGAGGACCGGCCCACGCTTCCCGCTGCTGCTGACCACCGGCCGCATCCTCAGCCAGTACAATGTCGGCGCGCAGACGCGACGCACCGACAACGTCATCTGGCACCCGGAGGACCGGCTGGAGATTCATCCGCACGACGCAGAAAACCGCGGCCTGCGCGACGGCGACTGGGTGCGGCTGACCAGCCGCTCCGGCGAAACGACGCTGCGCGCGCTGATCACCGACAAGGTTTCGCCGGGCGTGGTCTACACGACGTTCCACCATCCCGACACGCAGGCCAACGTCATCACCACCGACTTCTCCGACTGGGCCACCAACTGTCCGGAGTACAAGGTGACGGCGGTGCAGGTCGGCGCCTCCAACGGCCCGACCGAATGGCAGCGCGATTACAACGAGCAAGCCGAGCAGAGCCGCCGCATCGCGACGCTGCAGGCGGCGGAGTAATCTTTGGTGTCGCGCCAGGGCACCCCCCTCTGGCCTGCCGGCCATCTCCCCCTCAAGGGGGGAGATTGGCAGCGTCTAACACATCGCTCCTCCTGCAACGTCGACAGTTGGCGAAAGCCTGCGCGACATCTGATCTCCCCCCTTGAGGGGGAGATGGCCGGCAGGCCAGAGGGGGGTGCGTGACCCGCAAACGCCTTGCCATTACGCAAACCTCCCGCCTCGCCCACCGTGCCAGCGGCACTGCGGCAGCCAACCGCATGGTGCCGGAGGAGACGCCGGTGGCTTTCTCCTTTGCCGGCACCACCCATGCGGTGATGATGGCGAGCCCGGCCGATTTCGAGGATTTCGCGCTCGGGTTCTCGCTGACCGAAGGCATCATCGCCTTGCCTGAGGAGATCGAGGCGATCGAGGTCGAGGACCATGGCGCCGGCATCGACATCCAGATCCGGCTGAAGGACCAGGCCAACACCCGCTTCGAAGCCCGGCGCCGGCGGCTCGCCGGGCCGGTCGGTTGCGGGTTGTGCGGCATCGAATCCATCGAGGAGGCCATGCGCTCGGTCGACAAGGTCGGTGCGTCAAAACTTACGCTTGGCGCCGACGACATCACCCGCTCGGTCAGGCTGTTGTCAAAGGTGCAGCCTCTGCATAGCGAGACCGGCGCGGTGCATGCCGCGGGCTTCTATGTTCCCAGCAAAGGCATCGTCATGGCACGCGAGGATGTCGGCCGGCACAATGCGCTGGACAAGCTGGCCGGTGCGCTGGCCAAAGCTGGCGTCGACGGCGCGTCGGGCGCGGTGGTGGTGACATCACGTGTCTCGGTCGAGATGGTGCAGAAGACGGCGGCCATCGGCTCTGCCTTCATCATCGCCGTCTCGGCGCCGACCGCGCTTGCCATCCGCACCGCTGAGGAAGCCGGCATGACGCTGGTGGCGCTGGTGCGCGGCGACGATTTCGATGTTTTCACCCGCCCGGAACGGGTGGTCTTGGGAGTTGCCCAGCATGTCGCATGACGAAGAGCACATCATGAGCACCAAGGAGAAGCTGGTGCGCATGGCCAACCAGATCGGCGCGTTCTTCCACTCCAAGCCCCGCGAGGAAGGCATTGCCGGCATCGCCGAGCACATCAACAAGTTCTGGGAACCCAGAATGCGCCGGCAGTTCTTCGAGATGCTGGATAGCGGCAGCACGGAATTCAATGAACTCGTCGTGGCCGCTTCGGCCAAGATTCGTCGCCCGAACGCACCGGAAGGCCCAGGCTTCAGCGCCGAAGTCGAGCGCGGCGCGCCCGGCGGCAAGGGCACGGCGGCGGGGGAATCCACCGCCGAGATCGCCGCCTCGCAGAAGTAACTTCTCGAAAACGGCTTCGGGTCGCTGGCCTATATTCCTACTTTCTAAAGTTTGACTGCCGCTAGCGGCCCGCCTCTGCTATGGTCGGTGATCAGAAATCGTCTGGCCGGGCGGGACAGCGACGTGAGGCCGATCGAGACGCGATATGCCCTCAGCGGCGACGTGCGGATCGCCTATCAGGTGGTCGGCCAGGGATCGTTCGATCTGGTTTTCGTGCCGGGCTTCATTTCCAATCTCGACCTGCATTGGGAAGACGAAGGCTATTCCCGGCTGTTGAGGCGGCTTTCGGCGTTCTCGCGGCTGATCCTGTTCGACAAGCGCGGCACCGGCCTGTCCGACCGCGTCGATGCCAACCATCTGCCCAGCTTAGAGACCCGCATGGACGACGTGCGCGCGGTGATGGATGCCACCGGCAGCGGCCGCGCGGCCCTGCTCGGCGCCTCGGAAGGTGCGCCGATGGCGATGCTGTTTGCCGCCACTTACCCGGAGCGGACGCGAGCGTTGGCGCTCTATGGCGGCTATGCGCATTTCCACAAATGGGTGATGCCGCCTGAACGGCTAGAGGCCTTCATCGCGACGGCCGGCACGACCTGGGGCACCGGCGCCACGTTGCCCAACTTTGCGCCGGGCCGCGTCGACGACGCGCATTTTACCCAGTGGTGGGCGCGTTTCGAAAGGCTGTCGGCCAGCCCGACGGCAGCGGCTGCACTTGCCCGGATGAATGCCGGCATCGACGTGCGCGGCGTGCTTTCGGCGATCAGCGCACCGACACTGCTCATCCATCGCCGCAACGATGTGCGCGTGAACCCCGACGCCAGCCGCTTCCTGGCGAAAGAGATCGCGAATGCGCGACTGGTCGAAATCCCCGGTCGCGACCACCCGATCTGGACCGGCGATGTCGACAAGGTGGCCGACCTGATCGAGGAATTCCTGACCGGCGAGCGCGCCGTGGCCGCAGCCGAGCGCGTGCTTGCCGCCCTTCTGGTCACACGCATCTACGACACCGCGCGGCTCGGCGACCGCATGTGGAGCGAGCGCAGCGGGCGTTTCCAGGAGACTTGGCGGATCCTGGTTGGCCGCCATGGCGGCCGCGCGGTAGGCATGCATGGCGAGTTGATGATCGCGCGCTTCGACGGGCCGGGGCGCGCCATACGCTGCGCGGCGGCACTGCGCGATGCGGCACAGGAAATCGGCGTGGCGAGCGCGCAAGGCGCACATGTCGGCGAGATCGAACTGCGCGGACCGCCGGTCGGGCTGATGGTGCGGGTGACGATGCAGATCGCCGCCCATGCCGGCCGCGGCGACATCCTGGCGTCGCGGCTGGTAGCCGATCTGGCGGCCGGTTCCGGCCTGCATTTCATCGATGCCGGGCGTATCGCGCTGGATGAGCTGGACGAGCCGCAGGCGCTGGTCCAGATGACATCGGAACAGCATCTGGAACCAGCCTGCCGGCCCAAGGCCAGGCCCGCCGAGCCGGCTCACCTGACGGCGCGCGAAAGCGAGGTGGTTAGCCTGATTGCCGACGGCAAGAGCAATGCAGCGATCGCCGCCGAGCTGCGGCTGAGCGAGCATACGGTCAAGCGCCACGTCGCCAACATATTGCTGAAGCTCGACCTGCCGTCGCGGGCGGCTGCAGCGGCATTTTCCGCCAGGCACACTGGCCCGGACGGGCCATAGCAGCCATGGCGCTTTCGGGCGAAGCGGCCTGGGTTGCGCAGACGCTATCAATTCTTCCCATGCAGGCCAGGCGGATGTCGCCGGGAAAGGCGCTGCGAACGGAGGATGCAATGCTGAAGTCAAACAGGTCGATCAAATCGCTGGTGATAGCGGCAGGCGTTTGCGCGCTGTTCGCTATCCCCCCTGCCAAGGCCGAAGACGCCTCCGCGGCGGCGGCATACAAGGACATCGAGGCGACGCTCGGCTCGGTGCCGGACATGTTCAGAACCCTGCCTGATGTCGCGGTTGCCGGCGCCTGGGCCGAGATCAAGGGCGTTCAACTCAATCCGAAGACCGCGCTCGACGGCAAGACCAAGGAGTTGATGGGGCTGGCCGTCGCCGCGCAGATCCCGTGCCAATACTGCGTCTATTTCCACACCGAGGCCGCCAGGCTCAATGGCGCGACCGACGAGGAGATCAAGGAGGCGATCGCGATGTCGGCGATCGTGCGCCACTGGTCGACGATGCTCAACGGCAGCCAGGTCGATTTCGCCACCTTCAAGCAACAAGCCGACGGCGTGTTCGCGGCCGTCAAAGCGAAGTCGCAGTGAAAAGCCTGCCCGGTGACGAGCGCCGGGTAGAGCTTCTGATCATCAACCGCCCGATCGATGGGCCATGGAGGGAGAAATGCTGACCAAGACGCAAAGCGTGGACGGCGCGGCGATCAAGAAGGCGATCGAAGGCCGGGACGGCAGGATGCTGGCGAGTTTTTACGCCGATGACGCGCTGGTGCGGGTGATCGACCGCAACAACCCACCGAGCAAGCCGCGCGAGATTCGCGGCCGCGCGGCGATCAGCACGTTCTGGGACGACATCTGCAGCCGGGCGATGACCCACAAGGTCGACACCACCATCGCTGATGGCGACAACCTCGCCTTCACCCAGGCCTGCGCCTATCCGGACGGAACGAAAGTGTTCTGCGCGGCGATGTTGGAGCTGAAGAATGGGCGGATTGCACGACAGACCGTCGTGCAAGCCTGGGATGAGTGAGGAGGAGAGACATGTTCAGCGCCAGATGGCAGATCGACGCCAAATTCGGGCACAAGCAGACCGTGCTTGAACTGCTCAAGAAATGGGAGCGCGAAATCGGCTCCCAAGTCGGCATCGCCGACCTCAAGTTCCAGATCATGACCGGATCGATCGGCGCCCGCGAAGCGACGGTCGAATCGCATCATCAGGTCGAAAGCCTCGCCCAACTGGAGGCGTTCTTCGCCAGGATCGGCAAGATCGACGCCCACGCCAAATGGGGCAAGGAGATGGAGCCCTATGTCGTGTCGGGCACCAGCCTGTGGAACATCTACCGCATCGTGGAGTAGCGGTCTTCGCCCCGTTTACGGGAGAAGATGCCGGCAGGCAGATGAGGGGCGGAGCCAGCCTCCGCTAGGTTTGCGCCGCCCCCCCATCCGGCCCTTCGGGCCACCTTCTCCCCGCGAACGGGGAGAAGGGAAACTTCACCCGTGGGCAACCATCACATGCCGCACGGCGGTGTAGTCCTCCAGCGCATAGAGTGACATGTCCTTGCCGTAGCCGGATTGCTTCAGCCCACCATGCGGCATCTCGTTGGTCAGCATGAAATGGGTGTTGATCCAGGTGCAGCCATACTGAAGACGTGCGGCCGTTGCCATGGCGCGTGAGACATCCTTGGTCCACACCGACGACGCCAGGCCATAGTCGCTGTCATTGGCCCAGCCCACCGCTTCATCGACCTCGGAGAAGCGGGTGATCGAGACGACCGGGCCGAACACTTCGCGGCGCACGATCTCGTCCTCCTGTAGCGCGCCGGCAACCACCGTCGGCTGGTAGTAGAAGCCGGAGCCCTCGCCCGGCTTGCCGCCGGTGGTGATCTCGATGTGCTTCAAATCCGAGGCGCGCTCGACGAAGCTCGAGACGCGGTCGCGCTGACGACGCGAGATCAGCGGACCGATCTCGTTCTCGGTGTCGTCGGGCTGGTTGTACTTGATCGTCGACACCGCTGAGGACAGGTCGGCGACGAGCTTGTCGTAGATCTTCTTGCCGGCATAGATGCGGCAGGCCGCCGTGCAGTCCTGGCCGGCATTGTAGTAGCCGAAGGCACGCAGGCCGCTGACGACGGCACCGAGGTCGGCGTCGTCAAAGACGATGACCGGCGCCTTGCCGCCGAGTTCGAGATGCGTGCGCTTGACCGACTTGGCGGCGGCCTGCAGCACCTTCTTGCCGGTGGCGACGTCGCCGGTGATCGAGATCATGTTGACCTTGGCGTGGTTGATCAGCGTGTTGCCGACACTGTCGCCGCGGCCGAGCACGACATTGACGACGCCTTCGGGCAGCACTTCGGCCAGGATCCTGGCCAGCTTCAGCGCCGTCAGCGGCGTCTGTTCCGACGGTTTGAAGACGACGGTGTTGCCGCCGGCAATCGCCGGCGCCAGCTTCCAGGCCATCATCATCAGCGGATAGTTCCAGGGCGCGATGGAAGCGACGATGCCGATCGGGTCGCGCCGCACCATCGAGGTGTGGCCGGGCAGATATTCGCCGGCAACCACGCCGGGCATCGAACGCACCGCGCCGGCAAAGAAGCGATAGCAGTCGACGATTGCGGGGATTTCGTCATTGAGCACGGCATTGATCGGCTTGCCGCAGTTCAGCGCTTCCAACGCAGCAAACTCCTCGGCCTCGGCCTCGATGCGATCGGCGATCTTGAGGAGATAGCCCGAGCGCTGCGCCGGCGTGGTGCGCGACCACAGGACGAAGGCCTTTTGGGCGGCGGCCACCGCCGCCTCGATCTGCGCAGGGCTTGCTTCCGGCAAATTGAGAATGGTTGCCCCGGTCTTCGGATTGAGGACCGGCTCCTCGGTCTCGGTACCCTTCTCGAACTTCGAGCCGATCAGCATCTGGGTGTCCATTGGGCGTTCTCCTTGATCAGGAGCGAGTGGCGAATAGCGAATAGCGAGTAGGGTTTGACCGCCGATCTTTCCCTGTTCGCCACTCGCTACTCCCTATTCGCTTGTTTCATTTCCCACTGCCGGCGATCTGGTCGCCGTCGCGGGTCAGGTAATAGGCAAGCAGGATGGGCAGCAGCGTCACCAACACCACGACCATGGCCACGACATTGGTGACCGGGCGCTGGCGCGGGCGGATCAGCTCCTCCAGCATCCAGATCGGCACGGTCTGCTGCTGGCCGGCG
This sequence comes from Hyphomicrobiales bacterium, assembly GCA_900472295.1. GTDB lineage: Bacteria > Pseudomonadota > Alphaproteobacteria > Rhizobiales > Rhizobiaceae > Mesorhizobium. The sequence continues at coordinate 288,556 of UCIA01000029.1, forward strand.
GTGAAGGTGGTGACGATGACCTCGTCGAACGACAGTGCGAAGGCGAGCATGCCGCCGGCAAGCAGTGCGGTGGCGATGTTGGGCAGCACCACATACCGGAAGGTCTGGAAACCGTCGGCGCCGAGGTCCATCGAGGCCTCGATCATCGAGCCCGAGGAGCGGCGGAAACGAGCGACCGCATTGTTGTAGACGACGACGACGCAGAAGGTGGCGTGGCCGAGCACGATCGTCCAGAACGAGAACGGGATGTCGGCCAGCGAGAAGGCCGAGCGCAACGCGATGCCGGTGATGATGCCGGGCAGCGCGATCGGCAGGATGACCAGCAGCGAGATGGTCTCGCGGCCGAAGAATTTCGTCCGTGAGACGGCGGCGGCGCACAGCGTGCCGAGCACCAGGGCAATCGCGGTGGAGATGGCGGCAACGCGGACCGACAGCGACAGCGCCTGCCAGACGTCCGGCCGGTTCCAGGTGACGGCGAACCATTGTGTGGTCAGCCCCGGCGGCGGCCAGACGAAGCTCTTCTCCTCTGTCGTGAAGGCGTAGACGAAGATCAGCAGGATCGGCAGATGCAGGAACAGCAGGCCGCAGGCGGCTGCGATCTTGAGGCCGAGCGGAGCGGATTGCGAACCGTCAGAGCGCATCGAAGGCCCCCATGCGCTTGGCGCCCCAGAGGTAGAAACCCATGATGACGATGGGCACCACGGTGAAGGCTGCGGCGAGCGGGATGTTGCCCGCGGTGCCTTGCTGCGAATAGACGGCCTGGCCGATGAACAGGCGCGATGTGCCGATGATCTGCGGGATGATGTAGTCGCCCAGCGTCAGCGAGAAGGTGAAGATCGAGCCGGCAACGATGCCGGGCAACGCCAGCGGGAACAGCACGTTGCGGAAGGTCTGGCCCGGCGACGCGCCGAGATCGGACGACGCTTCGACCAGATTGCCGGGCACGCGCTCCAATGCCGCCTGCACCGGCAGGATCATGAAGGGCAGCCAGACATAGACGAAGGCGATGAAAGTGCCGGTGGCGGAGACCGACAGCGAGTTGCCGCCGACGACCGGCAGCGACAGCCAGCCATCGAGCACCCAGAGCAGATGCAGTTTGGCGAGCAGCCAGGTCAGAATGCCTTCCTTGGCGAGGATCAGCTTCCAGGCATAGATCTTGACCAAATAGCTCGACCACAGCGGCAGCATGACGCCGAGATAGAACAGCGCCTTCCAGCGGCCACGGGCATAGCGCGCGGCATAATAGGCAATGGGGAAGGCGATGATGGCCGAGGCCAGCGTGACCAGCACCGCCATCGTCACCGTGCGCACAATGATGTCGAGATTGGCGGGCCGGAACAGGTCGCCATAGGTCTTCAGCGTGAACTCATGGTTGATGAGGCCGGAGTATTCGTCGATCGAGAAGAAGCTCTGTGCCAGCAGCGCGAACAGCGAGCCGATATAGACGATGCCCAGCCACAGGACGGGCGGCGCGAGCATAAGGAACAGCAGGAGTTGCGGCTTACGCCAGAACAGGTCGGACAGCGCACCGCGCATGCCACCGCTGCCAGGCAAGATGGCGGGGGCGGAGGTTGAGTTGAGCGCGGCGATGGTCATGGGGCGACCACGGCGATTGGATCAATGGCGGCGAGGCCGCGATCCGTCTTGGCGCAGACCTCAATCATGCCGGCTCATCCATCAGATGCAGGTGCTCGCGGTTGAAGGTGAGCACCACCGCTTCGCCTTCCGCCGGCAGTTTCGTGCCGGCCGGCACGATGGCGTGCAGCCTCAAGCCCTCGGCATCGAGCGCCAGTTTTGTCGTGGCGCCGAGATAGTTGGTTCCGACCAGGCGGGCGGCAACGCCTTCGCCTTTCGCAGCGCGCCCGATGCGGATGGATTCGGGGCGCAGGCTTCCCCAGCGGTGCTGGCCGGAATAGCGCTGGACGAAATCCGGCGGCAGCACGTTGGAAGAGCCGACGAAATCGGCGACGAAGCGGGTCTTCGGCCGCTGATAGATGTCTTCCGGCGTGCCGATCTGCATGATCTTGCCGTCATTGAAGACGGCGACGCGGTCGGCCATGGAGAGCGCTTCGCCCTGGTCATGGGTGACGAAGATGAAAGTGATGCCGAGCGCCTTCTGCAGCGACTTCAGCTCTTCCTGCATGTTTTCACGCAGCTTGAGGTCGAGCGCGCCGAGCGGCTCGTCGAGCAGCAGCACCTTGGGCTGGTTGACCAACGCGCGGGCAAGCGCCACGCGCTGACGCTGGCCGCCGGAAAGCTGGCCTGGACGACGGGCGCCGTAGCCCGGCAGGCGCACCAGCGACAGTGCCTCTTCCGCCGCCTTCTGCCGTTCGGCCTTGCCGACACCCTTGACCATCAGCCCATAGGCAACATTGTCCAGCACGTTCAGATGCGGGAACAGCGCGTAGTCCTGAAACACCGTGTTGACGTTGCGGCGGTAGGGCGGCACGCCTTCGGCGCGCTCGCCGAAGATCGAGATCGAGCCCGAGGTCGGCTGCTCGAAGCCGGCAATGAGACGCAGGCAGGTCGTCTTGCCTGAACCGGACGGGCCGAGCATGGCGAAGAACTCGCCCGGCACGATATCGAGATCGACTGCATCGACGGCGCGCACGCTGCCGAAATGGCGAGAGACCTTTTGGAACGAAACGGCGGAGGTCATGGGCTGTCCTGATCTGTCAGGTTCAAAAGATCGCAGCGTCAACGCTGCCCCTCATCCGCCTGCCCGGCACCTTCTCCCCGTATAGGGACGGGGGGAAGGGTCTAGCTCAAACGCTGGCGATCCCCCTCTCCCCGTTCTTCACGGGGAGAGGGTAAGGGTGAGGGGCAGCGCCGCGCTTTGCGAGTTCTAAATCACCGTCCGCCGATGACGCCGATATAGTCAGACACCCAGCGGTAATAGGGCACGCACTGGTTGTTCTGGCTGGCGCACTTTGAGACCGGGGTCTTCCAGAACTTGATCTTCTCGAAGTTCTCGTAGCCGTTGGTCTTGCAGCCTTCCTCGCCGAGCAATTCATTGCCCTTGCAGGCGGCGGGCACGACAGGCAGTGAACCGAACCAGGCCGAGACGTCGCCCTGGACCTTGGGCGACAGCGAATGCTCGAGCCACATATAGGCGCAGTTCGGGTGCGCGGCGTCGGCTTCCATCATGGTGGTGTCGGCCCAGCCGGTGACGCCTTCTTCCGGGACGGTCGAGGCGACCGGCTTCTTGGCGGCGACCAGCGTGTTGACCTGGTAGGGCCATGAACCCGAAGCGACGACGCCTTCGTTCTGGAAGTCGTCGACCTGGATGGCGGCATCATGCCAGTAGCGGCCGACCAACGTGCGCTGGACGCGCAGCAGGTCGAGCGCCGCCTTGTACTGGTCTTCGTTGAGTTCGTAGGGGTCCTTGATGCCGAGTTCGGGCTTGTGGAACATCAGATAGTTGGCGGCATCGGCAATATGGATCGGGCCGTCATAGGCCTGGACGCGGCCCTTGTTCGGCTTGCCGTCCGGCAGGTCCATCGCCTCGAAGACGATGTTCCAGCTTTTGGGCGCTTCCTTGAAGACGTCGGTGTTGTACATCAGGACGTTCGGGCCCCACTGGTAGGGGACGCCGTAGTGCACCTTGTCGACGGTGAACCAGGGCGCATCCTTCAGCCGGTCGTCGACGCTCTTCCAGCTCGGGATGAGATCGGTGTTGATCGGCTGCACGCGCTTGCCGGCGACGAGACGCAGCGATGCGTCACCCGAAGCCGTGACCAGATCGAAGCCGCCCTCATTCATCAGCGAGACCATCTCGTCGGAAGTGTTGGCGGTCTTGACGTTGACCTTGCAGCCGCTCTCCTTCTCGAAGGAGGTCACCCAGTCATAGCCCTTGTCGGTTTCGCCGCGCTCGATATAGCCCGGCCAGGCAACGATGCTGACCTCGCCTTCGCCCTTGCCAAGTTCCTTGACCTGGGCAACGGCCTGACCGGAAAAGGTCAGCGCGACCGTCAAAGCCGTGCACGTCTTCAGAAATGAATTCATCGTCAATCTCCCATTTTGGCGCCTGACTGCGAAGCCGGTCTTCGCTGCGGTCAGCCGCAGGCTGAAAAAGCGTCAGTTCGTCCGATGGACACGTTGTCGCTCTGATGGCGGCTTTGGTCCCTGAAATGGAAAGTGCTTGGAAAATTCCGGTTTCGCAAATCCATTTATCAGAAACGCGATATCGGTTTTTCCGATAGATGGCTCGGTAACAGATCAGCGCTGCTGGCGCACCGTACGCTGCGACTGGGCGAGGCCGATGAAGTCGCGAGCCGCCTGCGGCAGACTGGAACCGCGGCGCCAGACCATGCCGACCTGGACGACCGGCAAAGTGCCTGAGATATCGCGCGATTCAATGCGGTCGCCTTCCAGCGACCAAGGGCGGTAGACGAGGTCGGGCAACAACGCCACTCCCGCACCCGTGGCAACCAGGCTGCGCACCGCTTCGACCGAGCGGGTGCGGAAGGCGACATACGGCTTGGCGCCGATCGCGGCCAGAAGCTTTCCGGTGCTTTCCTCGATCTCGTCGACGGTGAGCATGATCAGCGGTTCACCGGCAATGTCGCCGATGCCGATAATGTCGGCGCTGGCCAGCTTGTGGCTGAGCGGCACCCACAGCCGGTAGGCAGAGACTTCGAGTATTTCCGACTGCAGCGCCGTGCGGTCGCGCAGGTTCGAGGTGACCATGACGGCGATATCGAGCTTGCCACCGATCAGGAGATGCTCGAGATAATCGCCATTGTCCTCGATGGCCGAGACATCGACGCCGGGATAGGCGCGGCGGTAGCGGGCCAGAAGATCCGACAGAACATAGCCGGCGACCAGCGAGGTGACGCCGAGCTGCAGGCGTCCGCCCGCCACCACCTGGTCGTCGGAGAAAGCGCGCCGCGCGTCTGAAACATCGGCCAGGATCTTGGTCGCATGGCGCAGGAACTGGTGGCCCTTGTGGGTGATGTTGAGGCCGCGCGGATGGCGTTCGAACAATTCGACGCCGAGATCGCTTTCCAACTCCTTGATCGCCTCGGTGACCGAGGATTGCGAGATGGATAGGTTTTGCGCGGCGCCCGACACCGTGCCTTGTTCGGCGACGGCAATGAAGAACTGCAACTGGCGGATGGTGAAGGCCATGGCCGGACTAAACACCGGCGCGGCGGCGAAGGAAAGCCGGCGCCAGGGCTTCTCCACGTCTGGCAACCGTCTGGCCGATCCCGATGACGATCGCCGCTCACCAGCCGCAGGTATTCGCTAGAACCAACTACGCCACAGCGATGCTGAGGCGCGCTCCAGCCTCCGCAAGTGCCGAGGCGATGTCGCGCGGCGGCGGCTGGTCGGTGGCGAGTTCGGAAAAACCGTCAAAGCCGCAGACCTGGACCAGCCCCTGGCGGCCGAATTTGGAGTGGTCGGTGATGACCAGCGAGCGCTGGCCGCGCGACAGCACCATGCGGGCAAACTCCGCCTCTTCCAGATCATAGTCCGCGAGCCCCGCGACGGCGTCGACGGCGCCGATCGAGATCACTGCATGGCTGACCGAGAAGCGGCTGACGAAGTCGATCGCCGAGGCGCCGAAGGCTGCCCCGGAATCGCTGCGCAGTTCGCCGCCGGCCATATAGACCTTGTTGCCGTTGACGGTGGCCAGCGTGCGGGCGATATCGGACGAGTTGGTGACGACCGTCAGCCGCCGATGGCCGAGCAGTTCGCGGGCCAGGAACGATGTCGTGGTGCCGGTGTCGAGCATCACCGATTCACCGTCGCGGATGGTGGCCGCGACCATGCGCGCGATCAGCCGCTTGGCTTCGGCATTGTCGCGCATGCGCCGTTCGAAAGGCGCTTCGCCGGCCATCGACGGCAGGCCGATAGCGCCATGCATCTTGAGCACCGAGCCGTTGCCGGTCAGCGGCTTGACATCGCGGCGCACGGTTTCAAGCGAGACTCCCAGCCGGTCGGCCAGGCTGGCGATGGTGACGGTGCCCTCTTCCTTGAGGAGGCGGAGAATTTCGCCATGCCGTTTCGAATGGATCATGTGCTTCCCGGATTCTGTCGATGCCCGTTTTTAGGGTATTGCGGAGGTTTTTAAAGGGACTGCTCATGGTTTCGGGCAAAACACCCAAAAAAAGTCACAACATTTGATTGACAGTCAGGCGGCACTGGCGTGACATTGATGGCGTGACAGGCCTTCGGAACTGCCACGGGAGGGTGATGGCAGAGCCGCAATTTACGGACCGGACCGTCTGGCAAGACCGTTTGGGATTGAACTGGCACAAAGTTTTTCAAATCCGCGGGGGCGGAGACCGGGTATCAAAACCTGGCCAGAGGGGCTCGTCGGTGCGGCGTGGGATAGGAATTCCTGCGTCCCGCACCGACGAGATTTTTCGTGCTTCTCGCAACCCTCGTTGCGCGGCGCTTGGCGCCTATCGAAACTCCGCAAAATCAGGAATGGCCCGTGACTGCTGAAGATCGCATCCGGGCCTTGCCCTGCTGGAACGGCAGCATCGACATTGCACCGCTGCCGGGCGGCCTCAGCAACGCAAACTATCTGGTCAAGGACGCGGCCGGGCGACATGTGGTGCGCTTTGGCCAGGATTATCCCTTCCACCATGTCTTCAGGGAGCGCGAGGTGATGACGGCACGGGCCGCGCACGCCGCCGGCTTCGCGCCGGCAGTCCGACATTCCGAACCCGGCATCATGGTCACGGAATTCCTCGGCGCGAAAACCTATGTCGCCGAAGACGTGCGCGCCAATATCGGCCGCGTCGCAGCACTTATGCGCGGGTTCCACCGCGAGATGCCCAATCATATCTCCGGCGCCGGCTTCATGTTCTGGGTCTTTCATGTCATTCGCGATTATGCGCGCACGCTGGCCGACGGCGGCAGCCGCAAACGCGACGAGCTGCCACGGCTGCTGGCGCTGGCCGACGAACTCGAACGGGCACAGAAGCTCTTGCCGATCGTGTTCGGTCACAATGATCTTTTGCCGGCAAATATTCTCGACGACGGCGACAGGCTGTGGCTGATCGACTTCGAATATGCCGGCTTCAACACGGCGATGTTCGACCTGTCGGGCGCCGCCTCCAATGCCGAAATGAGCGATGCGGAGTCCTTCGCCTTCCTCACGGCGTATTTCATGCGCGAGCCGGATGAAGGTATCCGCCGCTCGCACGCCGCCATGCAATGCGCGTCGCTGTTGCGCGAGGCGATGTGGAGCATGGTTTCCGAGCTCTATCTCGATGCGCCCGGCATCGACTACGTCGCCTACACCGCAGAAAACCTGACGCGGCTCGACGCGGCGCTCGACAATTACCGCACGAAATACGGGACACAGTCATGACCTTGCCTACGCATGCCGGCATCGTCGTCATCGGCGGCGGCATTATCGGCTGTTCGACAGCCTATCACCTGGCGCGCGATCACAAGGCCGATGTCGTGCTGCTGGAACAGGGCAAGCTGACCTCCGGCTCGACCTGGCATGCTGCCGGATTGGTCGGGCAATTGCGCTCGTCGGCCTCGATCACCCGCGTGCTCAAATATTCGGTCGAGCTCTACAAGGGGCTTGAGACTGAGACCGGGCTCGCCACCGGCTGGAAGATGACCGGATGCTTGCGGCTAGCCACCAATGCCGACCGCTGGACCGAATATAAAAGGCTGGCGACGACGGCAAAAAGCTTCGGCATGGACATGCAATTGCTGTCGCCCGACGAGGTGAAAAAGATGTGGCCGCTGCTGGAGACCGGCGACCTCGTTGGCGCTTCGTGGCTGCCGACCGACGGCCAGGCCAGCCCCTCCGACATCACGCAGTCGCTGGCCAAGGGCGCGCGCATGCATGGCGCCAAACTGTTCGAGGATGTCCGCGTTACCGGCTTCGCCATGAAGGAGGGCCGCATCACAGCGGTCAAGACCAATAAGGGCGACATTGCCTGCGACAAGGTGGTGAACTGTGCCGGGCAATGGGCGCGCCAGGTCGGCGCCATGGCCGGCATTTCCGTGCCGCTGCAGCCGGTCAAGCACCAGTACATCATCACCGAGAAGATCGACGGGCTGGCAACCGACGCGCCGACGATCCGCGACCCCGACCGCCGCACCTATTTCAAGGAGGAGGTCGGCGGGCTGGTGATGGGCGGTTATGAGCCGAACCCGCAGGCCTGGGCGACCGGCCTGCCCGGCGGCGATGTGCCCAACGATTGGGAGTTCCGCCTGTTCGACGACGATTACGACCATTTCGAGCAGCATATGAGCCAGGCGATCGCGCGCGTGCCAGCGCTGGAGACAGCCGGCGTCAAACAGATGATCAACGGTCCCGAGAGTTTTACGCCGGACGGCAATTTCATCCTCGGCGTCGCGCCGGAATGCGCCAACATGTTCGTCGGCGCCGGCTTCAACGCCTTCGGCATTGCCTCCGGCGGCGGCGCCGGCTGGGTGCTGGCGCAATGGGTGGTCGACGGCGAGGCGCCGCTCGACCTCTGGGTCGTCGACATCAGGCGCTTCTCCGGCCTGCACCGTGACCGGCAATGGGTCAGCGACCGCACGCTGGAAGCCTATGGCAAACATTACACGATCGGCTTTCCGCATGAGGAGTATCTCTCGGGCCGGCCGCGCATCGTTTCGCCGCTTTATGACCGGCTGAGAGAGCACCGCGCCGTGTTCGGCTCCAAGCTCGGCTGGGAGCGGCCGAACTGGTTCGCGCCTGAGAACACCAAGTCGGAAGACATCTATTCGATGGGCCGGCAGAACTGGTTCGGCCCGGTCGGCGATGAGCACCGGCATGTGCGCGAGAAGGTCGGCATTTTCGACCAGTCCTCCTTCGCCAAATACGAAATGACGGGTGCGGATGCCGCCAAGGCGCTGGACTGGATCTGCGCCAATGATGTCGCCAAGCCAGTCGGGCGATTGACCTACACGCAGCTTCTCAACACACGCGGCGGCATCGAGGCCGACCTGACCGTGGCCAGGCTCGCCGAAGACAAATTCTACATCGTCACCGGCACAGGCTTCCGTACGCATGATCTCTCCTGGATCGGCGACCATGTCGGCAAGGAGCTGGATGTTTCCCTCAAGGACGTCACCGAGGATTTCGGCACGCTGTCGCTGATGGGGCCGCGCGCCCGCGACGTGCTTGCGGCGGTTACCAACGCCGATGTCTCGAACGCCGCCTTCCCGTTCGGCCATGTCAGAGAAATCGTCCTTGCCGGCCATACGGTTCGGGCGCTGCGCGTCACCTATGTCGGCGAACTGGGCTGGGAATTGCATGTGCCGATCGCCGCCACCGGCGAAATCTTCGATGCGCTGATGGCGGCAGGCAAGCCGCACGGCATCCGCCCGATCGGCTATCGGGCGCTGGAATCGCTTCGGCTGGAGAAAGGCTATCGCGCCTGGGGCTCCGACATCACACCCAACGACACGCCGCAGGAAGCCGGCCTCGGTTGGGCGGTGAAGCTGAGGAAAAACAGCGATTTCGTCGGCCGCCGGGCGCTCGAAAAGAATAGCGTTGCCGGCCTGAAGAAACGCTTTGCCGGCTTCACGGTCGACGATCCCGACATCGTGCTGGTCGGACGCGAGACGATTTTGCGCAATGGCGAGCCGGTCGGCTATCTCACCAGCGGCGGCTATGGCTACACGCTGGGCAAGAACATCGGCTACGGCTATGTCCGCAATGCAGATGGCGTCAGCGACGATTTCCTCGGCTCGGGCGACTATGAGCTGGTGGTGGCGATGGAGCGGACGCCGGCCAAAATCCATCTTGAGCCGATGTACGATCCGGCGATGAGCAAGATCAAGGCATAGGCTGCGCCAGACTCAGCTCACGCGCAGCACTAGGCCGCGGCTGGGCACGGTGTCCGCTTCGCCCGGCATCGAGACATAAGGCGCCGTCTCCTCGGCACGGACCACCTTGCCCTCCGCTTCCAGCGCTGCAATGTGTTCAGCAAAGCCGGCGTTCCACAGCGTGTTCTTGACCGTCAGCACGAGGACGCCACCCGGCTGGCAGATGCGGATCAGTTCGTCCAGCCCCTCGGCGCCGACATGACCGGAGGTGAACACGCCGGCCGAGACGATGCCAGCATAGGCATTGTCCGCAAAGGGCAGCGCGCCGCCAAGCGCCAGGCAATGCAGCGCCGAATAGACGCCCTTTGCAGCCGCCTTGGTCAGCATGCCTTGCGAGATGTCGAGCGCCTCGACCTGGGGGTAGCCGGTGATGGCGAGCCATTCGCCGATCAGCCCGGTGCCGGCGCCGGCATCGAGAAGCGGGGCAGCACCTCGCGGCAGGTGGCGGGCAAGCAGAGCCAGGCAGATCGTCGGATGGCGGTAGCCGGCCGCCGACATGTCGGCATCATAGGTTTCCGACCAATTGTCATAGATCGCGGCCACGTCCTCGGGTCGTTGCGCCGCGTAGGCGGCGCCGAGCCCGCCCTGATCCTTGCCGTCCGCCATCGCTGTTTCTCCGCCAGCTCGATCGTCCCCAATGTGATGATAGCCAAACGGCGAAAATTGTGGAACCGTTATCGCAAGAAAATAACAGGCCAGGGGACCAAGCATGGGGACGGACGAGGCACGCGCAGCACTTGCGGCTATTCCGGCGTTGGCCTTCTATGACGGACCGCTGGAGCGGCTGGGCGGTATGACCAATCTCGTCTTCCGGGCTGGTGATATCTGCCTGCGCATCCCCGGCAAAGGCACCGACGAATATATCAACCGCGCCAATGAAGCGGTGGCGGCAAGCGAGGCGGCCAAGGCCGGCGTCAGCCCCGAAGTGCTGCATGTCGACGCCGCGACCGGCGTGCTGGCCAGCCGCTTCGTTGCCGGCGCCGAGACGATGTCGCCGGAAAAGTTCAAGCTGCGCATCGGCAGCCCGGCCCGCGCCGGCGAGGCCTTCCGCAAGCTTCACACGTCCGGCGCGGTGTTTCCGTTCCGCTTTGAGCTGTTTGCGATGATCGACGACTATCTCAAGGTGCTGTCGACCAAGGATGTGGCCTTGCCCGCCGGTTACCACGATGTGGTGCGTGAATCCGAAACCGTGCGGGCCGCCCTGGCCGCGCACCCGCTTCCACTTGCCGCCTGCCACTGCGACCCGCTGTGCGAGAATTTTCTCGATACGGGCGAGCGGATGTGGATCGTCGACTGGGAATATTCGGGGATGAACGACCCGCTCTGGGATCTCGGCGACCTCTCGGTCGAAGGCAGGTTCGATGCTGCACAAGAGGAAGAGATGATGCGCGCCTATTTCGGCGGCGAGGCAAAACCGGCCGAGCGCGGCCGCATCGTCATCTACAAGGCGATGTGCGACCTGTTGTGGACGCTGTGGGGGCTGATCCAGCTGGCCAACAACAATCCGGTCGAGGATTTCCGCGCCTATGCCGACGGACGTTTCGCCCGATGCAAGGCGCTGATGGAGACGCCTGAGTTCTCACGGCATCTGGCGGCCGTGCGCATGGGTTGAAGCAGGGCGACTAGCGCCCCTTGCCGGTCTATTTGAAAACCCGCTCTATTTCGCTGATCGTCACCGTATCGTCCGACTTTTTGCAGTACCAGATGATCAGCGCGATGGTGCCGATGGGGAACAACGGCGCAAGGAGTTGATGCCAGCCGCTTCTGTTGAAGTCATGCAGCCGGCGCGTGGTCATGGCAAGTGTCGGCAGGAGGACGGCAAGATTCCAGATCGAAGAGATGATTTCATTGTTCACAACAAGATCAAGTACCGTTGCAACGACTGCGGCAATGATAAGGAAAAGGTAGGCAAACCAGAACTCGGAGCGGCTGGCCCTGCCGGAAAAGTTCACATAATTTTGAAAAAGCTTGAAGTCGCTTCGGCAAAATTCATCGGAGGCGGAATGTCTCCGAAACGATTGCTGCCGGTTGGCGGCGCTCTTAAAACGAATAGCAGCGGCAGGCCGATAAGGACCAGAACGATCAGCCAATGCCATCCAGAGAAGCTACCCACCATTCCCCCCCTATCGCAATGTCCGCGGAAATATTGACCTCGCCCATCTGGCCAGGAATCAATTCCGGATTGCGCCCGGCAAGCAACCTACACCGCAAAATACCGATGTAAATATCGGACACTGCGGCCAGGCTGCTCAGCACTTCACAGCGATAATCAGGCGCCGCTAAAATGCGCCGCTCTAGTTCACGCCCTTCGGCACATTCTCCGGCGGCACCACTGTTTCCACCACCTTCTGGCGGTGGAAGATGAACAGGCCGGCGAGCACGACGATGGCCGAGCCGATCAGGATGCGTGGGCCGGGGACGTCGCCGAAGAAGGCGAGGCCGAAGATCACCGCCCACAAAAGCAGGCTGTAGTGCAGCGGCGCCAACGTCGAGGCCGGCGCCAGCTTCAGCGCCCTGGTGATCATCAGATGGGCGCTGCAGGAGACGATGCCGAGCAAGAGCATGGCGCCGAAATCGAGTGCCGAGGGCGTGCGCCAGGCGCCGATGGTCATCACGCCGCCAACCAGCAGCGTGCCGATGGTCTGCCAGGTGACCAGCGTGGTGTCGCTGGTGCCGCGCAGGCGACGGCTGAGGATGATGGCGAAGGCGAACGCAATGCTGCCGACCAGCGCGAACAGCGAGGACTGCGAGAAGGCCGCCGAGGAGGGCTTCAAGATGATCAGCACGCCGCAGAAGCCGACCAGGATGGCGGCCCAACGGCGCCAGCCAACCTTTTCGCCGAGCAGGAAGTGCGACAGCGCCGCCACATAGATCGGCCCGGCCATGTAGAAGCTCATCACATCGGCAAGCGGCAGATAGACGACGGCGGCGTAAAACAAGGCTGTGTCGACTGTCGTCGCCACCACGCGCAGAAGCTGGAGGACCGGCCGCTCCATCTGGAACAGCTTTGCGGTGCCCTGGTTGGCGATCATCGGGCCGAGCACGATGAAGGCCCCGATCGAGCGGATCACCACCACCTGCCCCACCGAGAAGCTGGCGACCAGCCATTTACCCATCGCATCGTTCAGCGCGAACATGAAGTCGCCGGCCAGCATCAACAGGATGCCGGCCAGGAGCGCGTTCCTGATTGTAAAGTTGCGGGCGAGCGACTGTGCCATGCGGCTCCCTAGCTGCAAGTGGCTGCTTTTGCGAGGGCAATCGGTAAGACCAGAAGCGGAAATCGGCTGCTTTTACGCGTTTCCTGGCTATCCGCAGCCTTGCTGCGAAAGCCGGACTAGTTGGGCTTTGGACGGATGATGATTGGGCGATAGATGATCGGCCTGTCCCAGGGATCGAAAGCCGAAACCCTTCTGAGTTCGGCGCGCCGATCGAGATCGATGCGTTGCAGGCATTCGGCAAAGGCGTCGTTCTTCTTGGTGAAGCCGTAGGACCGGCACTTCGCCTCATCGGCGGCACGGCGATCTTCAACAGTCGTGCAGCCCGCGCAAACCGCCGCCAGCGCCACCGCCATCACTGTCTTTTGCCACATGTCATCCTCCTCGAACACAAAGTGGAGATTTATTGTAGATTTAACTTTGGCCGGATGACGCATGGAACTTTGATGCAGATGCGCCGGCCTGTTGGGCCTGCCGCCTATGACGGCGATACGTTGGTAGCGTTGTGCCGGCGGTTCACCTGGTCCGGCCGGCCCGATATCGACAGCCTGGTTTCCTGCTTCGTGCGCTCGGCCACCACCTTGCCCCTGGCGATGACGCAGAGCCGTTCGGCGCGCAGGCGCAAGGCTTCGACCGGGTTGCCGGCGTCGAGAATGACGAAGCTCGCGCGCTTGCCGACGGCAAGGCCGAGATGATCGAGCCCCATAATGGCGGCGTTGACGTTGGTGACCATGTCGAAGCAACGCGCCATGTCGGCTGGGCTCGACATCTGGGCGACGTGCAGGCCCATGAAGGCGACGTCGAGCATGTCTGCGGTGCCCAGCGAATACCAGGGGTCGAGTACGCAATCCTGGCCCCAGCCGACTCGGATGCCATGCGCCTGCATCTCCTTGACGCGGGTCATGCCGCGGCGCTTGGGAAAGGTGTCGTGGCGGCCCTGCAGCATGATGTTGATCAGCGGATTGGGGATCGCCGACACGCCGGCCTCGGCAATCAGCGGCAACAGCTTGGAGACGTAGTAATTGTCCATCGAGTGCATGGATGTCAGGTGCGATCCGGCCACCTTGCCCTGCAGTCCGAGGCGCTGCGTCTCATAGGCAAGCTGCTCTATGTGGCGCGACAGCGGATCGTCGGTCTCATCGCAATGCAGATCGACCATCAGCCCGCGCTTTGCCGCGATTTCGCAAAGTTCGGTCACCGAGCGCGTGCCGTCGGCCATGGTGCGCTCGAAATGCGGAATGCCGCCGACAATGTCGACGCCCATGTCGAGCGCGCGGATGGTGTTTTGCCGCGCCGTCGGCGAGCGATAGAAGCCATCCTGCGGGAAGGCGACCAGTTGCAGGTCGATATAGGGTGCGACCGTTTTCTTGACGTCGAGCAGCGCCTCGACCGCCAGCAAGCGGTCATCGCAGACATCGACATGGGTGCGGATGGCGAGCAGGCCCATGGACACCGCCCAGTCGCAATAGGCGAGTGCACGGTCACGCACGGCTTCATGCGTCAACAGCGGCTTCAGCTCGCCCCACAGCGAAATGCCTTCGAGCAGTGTGCCCGAAGCGTTGATGCGCGGAATGCCATAGGAGAGCGTGGCGTCCATGTGGAAATGCGGATCGACGAAGGGCGGCGAGATCAGATTGCCATAGGCATCGATCGCGGTGCCGGCGCCGACATGCAATTCGGGCTCGATGGCGACGATCGTCTCGCCGACGACGCCGAGGTCGGCGACGGTGCCATCGGGCAGCGTTCCGCCGCGCACAACAAGGTCGAAATCCATCGTCGTCATCTCCCTGAAGATCGAGCGTTCTATCGTGGCGCGGAAGACACCTTCTTTCCCCGAGGTTCCCTCCGGCCGCAACACGCTCTATAAGCCGCCATTCGCCTCTGTGGCGAATCCGAAATTCGTCTCAGTCAGGCATGGGATCAACCATTGTTTCGCTTCTTCCGTTCGACGGAAAACCAGCGCCTCATCGCAAGGCTGGTGAGGGAATCCTTTCACCAGCACAGGTTCGGCTATGGCGCCGCCATTGCCTCGATGCTGGTGGTGGCTCTCATGACCGGCGCCAGCGCCTGGATCCTGAAAGTGATCACCGACGAGTTCGTGGTCTTCAAGCGGATGGACAAAGTCAATCTGATTGCCTTGGGCGTTGCCGGAATATTCGTGCTCAAGGGCTTCGCGACCTTCATCCAGGCCTATTTCATGAGCCGGGTCGGCAACGCCATCATCGCCGACCGGCAGCGCAAGATCTACGACCGCATCCTGGCGCAAGGCATCGAATTCTACCATTC
Source organism: Hyphomicrobiales bacterium (assembly GCA_900472295.1). GTDB lineage: Bacteria > Pseudomonadota > Alphaproteobacteria > Rhizobiales > Rhizobiaceae > Mesorhizobium. The sequence goes on from UCIA01000029.1 coordinate 303,873, forward strand.
GACCTCGTCGTCCGACCTCATCACCCGCATGACCAACAATGCGCAAGCGGCGCGCAGCGTGCTCGATCTCGTCGTTACATCCTATGTGCGCGACCTGGTGACGATGATTGTGCTGGTCGGGGTCATGGTCTGGCAGCAGCCGGCGTTGTCGCTGATCTGCTTCGTCATCGGACCGATAGCCATTTACGGGGTCAACCACATACTGAAGCGCGTGCGCAAGATTGCGCAGCAGGAATTCCTCTCCGTCGGCCAGATCGTGCAGGTGATGCAGGAAACGGCAATGGGTGTGCGTGTGGTCAAATCCTTCGGTCTCGAAGGCGCGATGCGCAAGCGCATGTACAAGGCGGTGTCGGACGTGGAGAACCGCGCCAACAACATTGCGACGCTGGAAGCCGCCACCAGCCCGGTGATGGAAACGCTGGCGGGGCTGGCCATTGCCGGCTCGGTCATGGTCAGCGGGCTTCTGGTGCTGCAGGGCGGCCAGATGCCGGGCAACATCATGGCCTTCATCGCGGCGCTGCTTTTGGCCTATGAGCCGGCCAAGCGCCTGGCGCGCGTCCGTATCTCACTGGAAAGCGGCATTGTCGGCGTGCGCATGATGTTCGAGCTCGCCGACCGGCCGCTGACGCTGGCCGAAAAGCCGGATGCAAAGCCGTTGCAGGCAGGGCCGGGCGAAATCCATTTCGACAATGTCAGCTTCGCCTATCCCGAAAGCCCGCCGGTGTTCGAGGGATTGGACCTGACGCTTGCTGCCGGCAAGATGACGGCGCTGGTCGGCCCCTCGGGCAGCGGCAAGTCGACCATCCTCAATCTGATCATGCGCATGTACGACCCGCAGAGCGGCAGGGTGATGTTCGATGGCCAGAACATCGCCGACGCCACGCTTATCTCGGTCCGGGAAAAGATCGCCTATGTCAGCCAGGATACGTTCCTGTTTGCCGGCACGGTGATGCACAACATCCGCCTCGGCCGCCAGGATGCGACAGACGACGAGGTGATCGCCGCGGCCAAGTCGGCCAATGCGCATGAGTTCATCAGCGCCATGGCCAAGGGCTATGAGACGGATGTCGGCGAGAATGGCGGCCTGCTGTCGGGCGGCCAGCGCCAGCGCATCTCGATCGCGCGCGCCATGTTGCGCAATGCCGAGATCCTGCTGCTCGACGAGGCGACCAGCGCGCTCGACGCCGAATCCGAGGCGCTGTTCCGCGAGGCGCTGCAACAGCTGACGGTCGGGCGCACCACCATCGTCATCGCCCACCGCCTGTCGACCGTGCACCAGGCCGACACGATCGTGGTGCTGGAAGCCGGCAAGGTGGTGGAAAGCGGCGCACATCGCACGCTGCTTAGCCAGGGCGGGCTGTATCAGAAGCTTTATGAGTATCAGCTGATGCCGTGAGCCAGCTTCCCCTTCTCCCACAAGGGAGAAGGTGGATCGGCGCNNTCCCACAAGGGGAGAAGGAAGAACCGCGCTACTCCGGCACGTGCCGCACCGCGCCCTTGTCGGCGCTGGTGGCGAAGGCGGCGTAGGCGCGCAGAGCGGTCGTCACCTTGCGCTTGCGCTTTTCCTCGGGCTTCCAGGCCAAGGCGCCCTTCGCCTCCATCGCCGCACGCCGCGCGTCGAGTTCAGTGTCGCTGACCGCCAGGCGGATGGTGCGGTTGGGGATGTCGATCTCGATCGTATCGCCTTCCTGCACCAGCCCGATCAGCCCGCCTTCCGCCGCTTCCGGCGAGGCATGGCCGATCGACAGGCCTGATGTTCCGCCGGAGAAACGCCCGTCGGTGACCAGCGCGCAGGCTTTGCCCAGCCCCTTCGACTTCAGATAGCTGGTGGGGTAGAGCATTTCCTGCATGCCGGGGCCGCCGCGCGGCCCTTCATAGCGGATGACGACGACATCGCCGGCCTTGATCTCGTTGGACAGGATCGCCTTCACCGAAGCGTCCTGGCTTTCGAACACCCGCGCCGGACCGGTGAACTTCAGGATCGACTCATCGACACCAGCGGTCTTCACGATGCAGCCGTCGAGCGCCAGATTGCCTTTCAGCACGGCGAGGCCACCATCCTTCGAGAACGGCGTCTCGGCCGAGCGGATGACGCCCTTTTCGCGGTCGAGGTCGAGATCGTCCCAGCGGCGGTCCTGGCTGAAGGCAACCTGCGTCGGCACGCCGCCGGGAGCGGCGAGGAAGAAATCGCGGACGCTCTGGCTGGAGGTGCGGGAAATATCCCAATGGTCGAGCGCTTCGCCGAGGCTCGCCGTGTGCACCGTCGGCAGGTCGCGGTTGAGCAGCCCTGCATTGTCCAGCTGTCCCAGGATGGCCATGATGCCGCCGGCGCGATGGACGTCTTCCATATGCACGTCGGATTTGGCGGGCGCGACCTTGCAGAGCACCGGAACCCGCCGCGACAGCCGGTCGATGTCTTCCATGGTGAAGTCGACCTCGCCCTCATGTGCCGCGGCCAGGATATGCAGCACGGTGTTGGTCGAACCGCCCATGGCGATATCGAGCGTCATGGCGTTCTCGAAAGCGCCCTTGGAGGCGATGCTGCGCGGCAGTGCCGTCTCGTCATCCTGTTCGTAATAGCGCTGGGCGAGATCGACGATGAGATGGCCAGCCTCGACGAACAGCCGCTTGCGGTCGGCATGCGTGGCCAGAGTCGAGCCATTGCCCGGCAGTGACAGGCCGAGCGCTTCGGTCAGGCAATTCATCGAATTGGCGGTGAACATGCCAGAGCAGGAGCCGCAGGTCGGACAGGCCGAGCGCTCGATGATCTTGACGTCCTCGTCGGAAATCTTGTCGTCGGCGGCAGCGACCATGGCATCGACCAGGTCGAGCGCCTGCGTCTTGCCGGCCAGCACCACCTTGCCGGCCTCCATCGGACCGCCTGAGACGAAGACGGTCGGGATGTTGAGGCGCAGCGAGGCCATCAGCATGCCGGGCGTGATCTTGTCGCAATTGGAGATGCAGACCATGGCGTCGGCACAGTGCGCATTGACCATGTATTCGACGGAATCGGCGATGAGTTCGCGCGACGGCAGCGAATAGAGCATGCCGTCATGGCCCATGGCGATGCCGTCATCGACGGCAATGGTGTTGAACTCCTTGGCGACGCCGCCGGCCTTCTCGATCTCGCGCGCCACCAACTGGCCAAGGTCTTTCAGATGCACGTGGCCCGGCACGAACTGGGTAAAGGAGTTGACCACCGCGATGATCGGCTTGCCGAAATCGCTGTCCTTCATACCTGTGGCGCGCCACAGGCCGCGGGCGCCGGCCATGTTGCGGCCATGGGTGGTGGTGCGGGAGCGATAGGCAGGCATGAACTTTCCTTAGCTGGCTGGTGCGCTCGACGGGGGAGCGAGACGGCGCTGAATTTGGATCGCAGGGTTTATAGACCGGCAAGTATGGTCTGGCCACATTTTTGCAATGCGCCAGATTCCGGCGGGAAATCGGCGTTCGCGAAAAAAGTTTGAGGGCCAGTGTCGGATTGCCGAGGCGGCACCCGTCCTTGGGTCAACGGCAAGGGAATGGCACCATTTTGTCAGTCAGCCGTTTCATCCGCAACCGCAACACCCGAGGAGCATGACATGCAAAAGATCACCACCTGCCTGTGGTTCGACGGCCAGGCCGAAGAGGCGATGAATTTCTATGTCTCCATCTTTAAGAATTCGAAGGTGACGAGCGTTCTGCGTTGGCCCGAAGGCCATGCCGATGAAGGCAAAGTGCTGGTGACCACGTTCGAACTCGACGGCGTGTCGTTCCAGGCGCTCAACGGCGGACCGCAATTCAAGTTCAGCGAGGCGGTGTCACAGTCGATCGATTGCAAGACGCAGGAAGAGGTCGACTATTTCTGGGAGAAGCTCATCGAAGGCGGCGGCGAACCATCGCAATGCAGCTGGCTGAAAGACAAGTTCGGCGTCTCCTGGCAGGTCGTGCCGGAACAGCTGCCGAAGCTGCTTCTGGATCCGGACCGGGCCAAGGCCGGCCGGGTCATGTCGGCGATGATGCAGATGAGCAAGATCGATATTGCCAAGATCGAAGAGGCTGCCAAAGGGTGAGACCTGCGCGATTTTCCCCTTCTCCCGCTGTGGGAGAAGGTGGATCGGCGCNNTCGCCTTCGGCGACACCTTCCCCCACAAGGGGGGAAGGGAAAGCTTACGCCGCTCTGTCGCGAACCTGATAGTCCTTGATCGTCGCGAAGCGGATTTCCTTCCAGCGCTCAGCTTCATAATTCAGCGAGAAGGCATGCTGGGCCAAAAACACCGGGTCGTTGTCGAGGTCGCGGGCGATGTCGCCGCGATGGGCTTCGATGAAGCGAAGCGTCTCGGCCTTGTCGTCGGCCGAAATCCAGCGGCAGACCGAAAAGCGCGACATCTCGAATTCGACCGGCAGCGTGTATTCGAAATTCAGCCGCTCCTTCAAAACGTCGAGCTGCAGGGCGCCGACGACGCCGACGATGGCTGGTGAGCCATCCTCGGGCGAAAACAGCTGCACGACGCCTTCCTCGGCCATCTGGTGCAGCGCTTCCTTGAGTTTTTTCGCCTTCATGGCGTCGCCGAGGCGGACGCGGCGCAGGATTTCCGGGGCGAAGTTCGGCACGCCTCGGAACAGGATTTCCTCGCCCTCGGTCAGCGTATCGCCGATGCGCAGCGTGCCGTGGTTGGGGATGCCGACGACGTCGCCGGCAAAGGCCTCGTCGGCGGTGACGCGGGTGCGGGCGAAGAAGAACTGCGGCGCCGACAGGCTCATCGGCTTGCCGGTGCGCACCAGCTTGGCCTTCATGCCGCGCTCGAGCTTGCCAGAGCAGACGCGCACGAAAGCGATGCGGTCGCGGTGGTTGGGGTCCATATTGGCCTGGATCTTGAACACGAAGGAGGTCATTTTGTCCTCCGTCGCCTCGACCTTGCGGGTGTCGGCCTCCTGCGCGCGCGGCGGCGGCCCGAAGGCGCCGAGCGCCTCGATGAGGTCGCGCACGCCATAGTTGCGCAGCGCCGAGCCGAAATAGACCGGCGTCAGATGGCCCTCGCGAAAGGCGTCGATGTCGAGCGGCCGGCAGGCCTCGCGGGCGAGCTCCAGCTCCTCGATGAAGGCTTCGCGCTCGTTTTCCGGCAACAGGCCGGCGACACGGTTGGAATCGGGACCGTTGACCGGCGTGCGTTCCTTCTCCGCATCGCCCTTGCGCACCGCGTTCAGCGCCAGGTGATAGGTGCCGGCAAACGTCTTGCCGCGGCCGATCGGCCAGGTGATCGGGGCGGTGTCCAGCGCCAACTTCTGCTCGATCTCGTCGAGGATTTCGAACGGATCGCGGCTCTCGCGGTCCATCTTGTTGATGAAGGTGATGATCGGGATGTCGCGCAGCCGGCAGACTTCGAACAGCTTTAGCGTGCGTGGCTCGATGCCCTTGGCGGCGTCGATGACCATGACGGCCGAGTCCACCGCCGACAGCGTGCGGTAGGTATCGTCGGCGAAATCCTCGTGGCCGGGCGTGTCGAGCAGGTTGAAGACATTGTCCTCATATTCGAAGGTCATCACCGAGGTGACGACCGAAATGCCGCGCTCGCGCTCGATCTTCATCCAGTCGGACCGGGTCTGGATGCGGTCCTTCTTGGCCTTGACCTCGCCGGCAAGCTGGATGGCGCCGCCGAACAGCAGCAGCTTTTCGGTCAGCGTCGTCTTGCCGGCGTCGGGGTGGGCGATGATCGCGAAAGTGCGGCGGCGCGATACCGCCTGGTCGATGTCTTCTGCCAATTTCTGGAATCCTGTCTGTGGCGCGGGCTTCTAGCAGCGCATTGCCAGCCTGTCGACAGTTTCGGGCCAGTGGACCCCGACTGCCCTTGAGCTTGAACCGCTGCGGTGGCATCAGGGAACCCAACTCTCAGAGGTTCAGCATGAGCAGCACGAAGGAAGTCATCGTCATTGGCGCCGGCATTATCGGCGCGTCCATCGCCTGGCATCTTACCAGAGCGGGCGCGCAGGTGACGGTGGTTTCCGAGAGCGGCGCCGGCGGTGTCGCAACACCCAATTCCTTTGCCTGGATCAATGCCAGCTGGGGCAATCCCGAGATCTATTTCCGGCTGCGCACGCGCGCCATGGCCGAGTGGAAACGGCTGGCAAACGAGCTGCCGGGGCTGCCGCTCAACTGGTGCGGTGGGCTGTGCTACGACCTGCCTGCCGACCGACTCGAAGCCTACGCGGCGGAGCACACGTCCTGGGGCTACGGCATCGAACGCGTCGACGCCAGGCGGGCGGCGCAAATCGAGCCCAATCTGGTCGAGCCGCCTGAATTCGCTGTTTATGTCGCCGAAGAAGGCGTCGCCGAGCCGGTCGCGGCCGCCAAGGCGCTTCTGGCCGATGCGGAGCGGCAGGGGGCGAAAATCATCCCTGGAGCTGTCGCCGCCTTGGTGCACTCCAATGGCAAGATTTCCGGCGTGGAGATTTCCGGCCAGCGGATTGCCGCCGACGAGGTGGTGATCGCGGCCGGCACCGGCGCCCCGGCCATTGCCGCTACCGCCGGCATCAAGCTGCCGATCGAGACGCCGCCGGGCCTGATCGTCCATTCGCGGCCCTACAAAAAGCTTCTCAACGGGCTGGTGCATGCCGAGAGGCTGCATATGCGCCAGACGGCCGAGGGTCGCATCATCGCGGGTTCGGATTTCGCCGGCGGCGATCCTGGCGAAAACCCTGACACCACGGCGCGTGATTTGTTCGCGGCAGCCAAGGCAGCCTTGCGCGGCGCCGACGGACTGGAGCTTGATTTCCACACCGTCGGCTACCGGCCGACGCCGACCGACGGCTTTCCGATCATCGGCCGCGCGGAGGGTGTCGACGGCCTCTATATCGCAGTCATGCATTCAGGCATCACGCTGGCGCCCGCCGTCGGCCTGTTCGCCACACGCGAAATCCTCGATGGCGAGCGCGACCCACTGCTGGCGCCTTATGGATTGGAGCGCTTCGCTCAGTAGCCGGGCGGACGCTTGAAGCCTCCGGTCAACAGCTCCATCGCCTTGGCGATGCCGAGCAACCGCGCTTCCGACCAGCGCCTGCCAACCAGCTGCAGGCCGAGGGGCAAGCCGTCGCGGTCGTGTCCGCAGGGGATCGTCAGTGCAGGATGGCCGGAATAGTTGAAGACCGCGCCATAGGCCGGCAGCATCCAGTAGCTTTGCTCCTTGCCGTCGACCGCGATCGGCGTTCCCGGTTCGCAATGCGCAAAAGCCGTGGTCATGGCGACCGGGCACAGCAAGGCATCGCAGGTTTCGAAGAACCTGTCCCAGGCCAGGATGGAGCGATCGCGGCGGGCGAGTGCCTCGAACCAGCGCGAGACCGGCGTCGGGTTTTCGGGTGGCTCTGGTTCCGCTGCATCCAGCATCATGCCGATCAGCGTGCTGCCTTGCTCCAGATCGTCATGCAGATCAATCTCAGGCAGTTTCGCGTCCTCCACAATGACGCCTGCCGATTGCAACCGCATGGCCAGGCTTTCAACGGCGGCACTGATGTCGCCGGCCGCCGGAAGGCCGGGAAAGGATGGCGCCACAGTGATGCGCAGCGTCTTGAGGTCGACTTTCGGCATGGAATCGACCGGCACCGGCGTGAGGTCGGTGTCGGCTCCGTCCGGGCCGGCGATGATCTTGTAGATCAGCGCCAGATCGTCAACGCTGCGCGCCAGAGGGCCGAGGCAGGACATCAGCCGCACGCTGCGTGCAGCACCGCCAGGGTCGGGAAAGGCGCCGGCCAGTGACACACGGTGCTCGGTCGGCTTCAGGCCATAGACGCCACAAAATGCGGCAGGCAGGCGGATCGAGGCCTGCATGTCGGTGCCGACATCGAACGGCGTCATGCCCGTCGCCGCCGCTGCCGCAGCACCGCCGCTGGAGCCGCCAGCTGTGCGGTCGAGTTTCCACGGATTGCCGGTGCGTCCGAACAGCGGATTGTCCGACTGCCAGTCGCCCAGCATGGTCGCGACATTGGTCTTGCCGATCAGGATGCCGCCGGCGGCTTTGAGCCGCGCAACGACCGGGCTGTCCGTCTTTGCGACATAGTCGGCGAATGGCGGAAAGCCAACCGTGGTCTTCATCCCAGCCGTTTCGTGCGTGTCCTTCAAGGTGAAGGGCACGCCATGCAGCGGGCCAAGCGCGGCGCCACTCGCCTGCGCTGTGTCGGCCTGTTTCGCACGCTCGCGGGCGCCTTCGCGGTCGAGGATGACGACCGCGTTGACCTTCTCGTTGTGCCGATCGATCTGGGCCAGATGCGCGTCCAGGGCTTCCACGGCGGAGAGCTTTCGCGCCGCGATTGCTGCGGCTAGGTCGACGGTTGAGGAAAAGACGAGGTCCATGATTGCTCCGCTTGGGGGCGCTTGTGCGATGGCGAACAGAGGCGCCGTTTCAGGCGGAGTTCAGCATTCAGGGACAGGTAGTGCTTGATCGAAATTGCGGTGATCGAGTTACCGCCCAATCGCATATGGCAGCGCCGCCCCCTCTCCGTCCGCTACGCGGCCACCTCTCCCCCATTTCATGGGGGCGAGGAAACGCTAACCTCCGAGGTCGCGCCGTTGGAAAACTTGGGTTCCTCGCCCCCACAAAGTGGGGGAGAGGTGGCTCGGCGAAGCCGAGACGGAGAGGGGGGACGCCATATGCGATTGCGTGAGAGGGCGCGAAGGAACGCAGCCTGAATATGCCCTAGCCAACCAGCGCCAGCTTCGCGACAGTCGGCACAAACGGCCTAATGCTCATCCCATCACCGGTGATGGTCACAAAGCTCGCCGGCGGTATCGCCTGCCAGTCGCCACCTTCGCGGTCGAAGGGCTCGGAGACGATGCAGCGGCCGCCATTGCGGACCGAGGTGTAGAGCGTCGGTGCGTGGGCGTCGCTGGCGTAGCGCACAGCATACAGCGCCTGGCCGTCCGAGAAAGCGGCGGTGAGTTTCAAGGACGGGTCGAGACCGGCGCGGCGCGACGCCTCGATGACGCGGGCGGTGGCGCGCGACACTGCCCCTTGCGGATCGTCAGAAAGCCCCTCGTCGATCATCAGCAGGAAAAACAGTTCGGAATCGGTGGTGCCTTCGCGCTGGTCGAAGACGGCGTCGGAGAGCGAATTCTCCAGCGCGCGGCGGATTTTTTCAAAGCCGCCGATCTGGCCGTTGTGCATGAACGACCAGCGGCCGGAGATGAAGGGGTGGCAGTTCATGCGGCTGGTGGCGCCGCCGGTCGATGCCCTGACATGGGCGAGGAACAGGCCGGATTTGATCTGCCGGCACAGGCTTTTCAGGTTGGGGTCCGACCAGGCCGGCAGGATGTCGCGGTAGAGGCCGGGTTCGGGCCGGTCGCCATACCAGGCGAGACCGAAGCCGTCGCCATTGGTCGGCGACTTGGCTTCCTGGGCGCAATGGCTCTGGGTGATCAGCGAGTGACAGGGCGCGGAGACGATGTCTTCGAGGAAGACCGCTTCACCGAGATAAGCCGCCCATCGGCACATCGCTTCAAACCAATCCTAGGCGCGATCCAAGAGAGCCTGGGGCTCCTTGACCGCGTGTGAGCCTCTGTTGTGCGTCCGCTCATAGAGTTCGCGAACGATTCGGCTTGCCGTAGTCTCGAAGAGAAACGGCAAGAAAGCGTGAACGAGTGCTGCTCCAGCAGCCATCAGGAGGCGCGAGCAGAACCAGGCGGCAAAGGCCATATGGCTGAAATAGGTCTCGCCCACCTTGGCCGGGTGGGAGGTGAACAGCTTCGAAAACAGCGTCGTCATGGTGATCCCTCTGCCGGGATAAGCCCCGATGTTGAGTATCCTGACACGGGGCAAAGGTTCAGCGGTCTCAATTTGTCCTTGATGAACGACATATTTTGGGACATTCATCCCAACATGGCGCTGGAAATCGATGAAATAGACCGAAGATTGCTCGCCGAACTGCAGCGCGACGGCACCCTTTCGGTCGACCAACTCTCCGAACGAGTCGCGCTGTCGCGCAATGCCTGCTGGCGCCGCGTCAAGCGGCTGGAGGAAGACGGCGTCATCACCGGGCGAGTGGCGCTGGTCGATGCCGACAAGCTCGGGCTCGGGCTTTCGGTGTTCATCCTGATCCGCACCTCCAACCACGATCCGGACTGGCTGCAGAAATTCCGCGCGGCGGTGACCGGCTTTCCCGAGATCACCGGCGTCTACCGCATGTCCGGCGATCTCGACTATGTGGTGCGGGCACGCGTTGCCGACATGAAAGCCTATGACCGGCTCTACCAGCGGCTGATCGCCAAGGTGTCGCTGTCGGATGTTTCGGCCTCCTTCGTCATGGAGGAGATCAAGGAGACAACGGTGGTGCCGGTGGAGTTGCGTTGAGGCATGTTGATACCCAGGCCATCGCGACGCCGCAAAGAAAGGCGTTGATACCCTTGCGGGCGAGTTGACCGAATCGCCGTTCGCGCCGATAGGATCGATTTTATGCGCGCAGCCCTCCAAAACTCCTCCGTCATTGGTCCCACTGTCGGCTTCGTCAGGTTGCCGCATGGTGAAGGACTACCCCTCCCCGCCTACGAAAGCACTGGTGCCGCCGGCATGGATCTGCGCGCCGCAGTGCCGGAAGACCGGCCGCTGCTGATCCTGCCGGGCAAGCGCGCTCTGGTGCCGACCGGACTGATCCTGGAAATACCCGAGGGGATGGAAGGCCAGGTGCGGCCACGCTCCGGCCTTGCCTTCAAACATGGGCTTACCGTTCTCAATTCGCCGGGGACCGTCGACAGCGACTATCGCGGCGAGGTCAAGGTGCTGCTGGTCAACCTCGGCGACGAGGATTTCGCGGTGACGCGCGGCATGCGCATTGCCCAGATCGTCTTTGCCGTAGTAACGCAGGCAACCGTCGAGGAGCGCTCGCTGGCCGGCGCTACGACGCGCGGCGCGGGCGGGTTCGGATCGACCGGCACCGCTTAAAGCGCGTCGCGCCGAAACGGATTCATGCGACGCGCTTTAAGCCTTTATTTTGATGCATGTCGTTCTCTCAAAACCGGGGCCACTTTTGAGCGACATGCAAAAATGAGCATACCAAAACTGGTCATCTTCGACTGCGACGGTATCCTGGTCGATACCGAGAACCTTGCCAACCGGCGGCTTGCCGAGTGGCTGAGCGCGGCGGGCTTTCCCACCAACTTCGAATATTGCCGCAAATACTTTTCCGGCCGCAGCATGGCTTCGGTGCAAAAGGAAATCGAAGAGACGACCGCTGTGCGGCTCGGCGCCGATTTCGTCGACCGCTGGAATGCCGGCCTGCCCGATCTGTTCGCGCATGGCGTCGAGGCAATCCCGTATGTGCGCGAGTTCATCGAGGCGGTTCGCGCGGCCGGCATCCCCTATTGCGTCGCCACCTCGGCGCGTATCTCGAAGATGCACATCACGCTAGGCCAGACCGGCCTCTTGCCTTTGTTCGAGCACGCCATGTTCTCTTCGACCATGGTCGGCCGCGGCAAGCCGTTCCCGGACCTGTTCCTGCATGCGGCCAAGACCATGGGCTTTGCGCCCGCCGACTGCATCGTCATCGAGGACAGCGTCGCCGGCACGCAGGCCGGCATCGCAGCCGGCATGCGCGTCTATTCCTATCATGGCGATCCCTATTCCGAACGCGACCGGCTGGCGGAAGCCGGCGGCATCCTGTTCGACGACATGCGCTTGCTGGCTGATCTGGTGCCGATCCACTGAGCTGATTTCGGCCCAGGCTGCACGCCTCATTTCGAGCGTTTGTCAGCAGAGGATGCCAAACGCTTCTGAACCAACCGCATTCGTTTGCCCGGTGCAAACCGGAACGCTAGAATCCGCAGACATCTCCGCACCTGAAGGGAAGCATCCATGGACAAGGGCAAGATCTTTCGTGACCTGCACGCCTCGACCTTCGTCATGCCCAATCCATGGGATGTCGGTACGACCAAGCTCCTGGCGTCCTTTGGCTTCAAGGCGCTGGCGACAACCAGCGCCGGCTTTGCCTTTTCGCGCGGCCTGCCCGACGGCGCCGTGACGTTCGAGGCGATGATCCACCACTGCCGCGAGCTGACGGCGGCGACCGGCCTGCCGGTGTCGGCCGATCTCGAGAAGGGCAAGGGCGATAGCGCGACGAGTGCTGCCGAGACCATTTTCGCGGCCGAAGCGGCAGGGCTCGCCGGCTGCTCGATCGAGGACCATACCGGCGATCCCGACAAGCCGATCTATGAGTTTTCGCATGCCGTAGAGCGCGTTGCGGCAGCCGCTGAAGCCGCGCGCGCGCTGAAACACGATTTCGTCTTCACCGCGCGGGCCGAGAATTTCCTCTGGGACAGGCCGGACCTCGACGACACGATCAAGCGGCTGCAGGCGTTCGAGAAAGCCGGCGCCGATGTGCTCTATGCGCCCGGCCTCAAAGATGTCGACACAATCCAGAAAGTCTGTTCGGCGGTCAGCCGGCCGGTCAATGTCATGGCGCTGCCGAGCTTCACCATCGCCGACCTCGCCATGGCCGGCGTCAAGCGCATCTCGCTCGGGCCGTGGCTGACCAATTTCGCCTTCGGCATGCTGGAAACCGCCGCGCGCGAGATCCAGCAGGACGGCACGTTCGGCTTTACCCGCGCCGCCATGCCGTTCGGCAAGCTGCAGACGCTGTTTTCCAAACCCTCAGGCTAAGGGTTCCCGAATGACGCTCACCGTCGTCGACATGCACACAGGCGGCGAGCCGCTGAGGATCGTCACCAGCGGTTATCCCGCTATCCCCAAAGGTACGATCCTGGAAAAGCGCGCCTATGTGCGCGACCATCTGGATCACCTGCGCAAGCTGCTGATCTTCGAGCCGCGCGGCCACTATGACATGTATGGCGCGCTGCTGGTCGAACCCGACCTGCCCGGCGCCGATCTGGCCGTGCTGTTCATGCACAATGAGGGCTATTCGACGATGTGCGGCCACGCCATCATCGCGCTCGGCCGCTACGCCGTCGACGAAGGCCTGGTGGCGAAGAAGGAACCGATCACGATCGTCAACATCGAGGCGCCGTGCGGCCTGGTGGTCGCCTCGGTCGAGGTCAGGGACGGCAAGGCCGGCGCTGTGTCGTTCGAGAGCGTGCCGGCCTTTCTGTTTGCGCGCGACCAGACAATCGAATTGGCAGGATACGGTAAGATTACCTTCGACATCGCCTATGGCGGCGCCTTCTATGCACTGGCCGACTGCCATCGATTCGGTCTGGAATTCGGCCACAGCCGCGTGCGCGATTTCGTCGACGCGGCAACAGCGCTGACCGAGCGGCTGAAAGCGGAATTTCCGCTGTCGCATCCCGACCACGCCGATCTCGCTTTCCTCTACGGCACGATCCTGACCGATGGACGCGATGCGTTTTCCGGCGAGGCGACGAAAAACATCTGCGTGTTCGCCGACGCCGAGGTCGACCGTTCGCCGACCGGCTCCGGCGTCACCGCGCGGCTGGCGGCGATGCATGCCAAGGGCGAGATCAAGCTCGGTCAGGAGCGGACATTCGAAAGTATCGCCGGTTCGCGCTTTTCCGGCGCGGCGGCGCGCACGACCACGGCCGGCCCGCATGACGCCGTCATCGCCCGTGTTGGCGGTCGTGCCTACTATTCGGGCCGGGCCGAATTTACCGTAGAGCCCGATGACGATTTGGGACGCGGCTTTCTGTTGCGCTGAAGCCTATCGCCGGGAGACGGCCGCTTCCTTCGCACTGACCGCCTTGTGCAGGTGCACCATCATGGCGGCGGCGAAGAGCGGCGTCAAAAGGTTGAGCAGCGGCACGGCGAGGAAGGCTGCAATCAACAGCCCAGTCAGGAATACCGTGCCGGCATATTTCCGGCGCAGCGCCTTGGCCTCTGCCTCGGGCCGGAAACGCATGGCGGCGAATTCGAAGAATTCGCGCCCGAGCAGATAGCCGTTGACGATGAAGAAGGCGGCGATGTTGATCCCCGGCACCAGCAGAAGCAGCAAGGCGATGATGTTGCCGAGGACCACGACGCCGAAGAATTTTACCGCCAGCGCCAGCGACTGCAAGGTCGGCACAGCCCGTCCGGGCGGGTCGGCGGGAAAGTCGGTGCGCTCGACCACTTCGGCGATGTCATCGAGAAACAGGCCGGCGATGATTGCCGTCACCGGCGCGATCAGCAGCGCCATGCCGAAGGCAAGCGCGATGGCAGCAATGATGCCGCTCAGCCAGCCGGCCCAGGATGGCAGGCTGGGCACCAGCGAGTGAACCCATGGCAAGGCCAGCCAATCGACGAGCCCGGTCAAGGCGAACCACAAGGCGACCAGCGCCAGCACGGTCAAGCCCAGCGTCTTCAGGAAAACCGCGCGGAACTCGGGAGAGAACAGCCGGCTCAAGGCGGCGCGGGCAGCGTTGGAGATCACGGCGTTTCCACCCCCCGGGAACAAACGGATATCTCCGACATAGGCGGAGACCTCGCCAGCCGCAAGCCTGCTAAAGTGGTTGGCCGTTAGCGCGCTATTGCTCGTGAGCGGGCCGGAATGGTCATCGCCGCGACGCCGGCGACGACGCAAGCCATGCCGATCCACACGGCCGGACCCAGGCTTTCGCCGAGGAACAGCGCGCCGATGCCGACGCCGATCGGCACCCTCAGATAGGCCTGCGACGTGGTGCCGACCGAGCCCAAAGTGTGGATAAGGCGGAAGTAGATGACGAAGGCGAGCGCGGTCGAAAAGACCGACAATCCAAGCAGCGCCAGAACAGATGCCGTTGACGGCGCAATTGACCAAGGCCGGTCGACGATCAGGCTGAGCGGGACCAGCATGATGGCGCCGCAGAGCATTGAGCCGGCGGCGGGGATCATCGGATCGAGCCCCTTGAAGCCGCGGCCAAAGATCGCCGCTCCCGCATAGGAGACCGTTGCGATGATGATGGCAAGCTGTGCCCAAAGCTGATGGCCGATCCCACCAAGCGCCTCCGTGCCGATGATCAGGCAGATGCCGACGATGCCGGCGCCGACACCAACGAGCTTTCGAGATGTCACCGGCTCATGACGCGTGATCAATGCCGTCAGCAGGAAGGTGAAGATCGGCGATGTCGAGTTGAGGATCGTCGCCAGGCCGGCATCGACCGAGCGCTCGGCGGCGGCAATCAGCGTGAACGGCACGACGCTGTTGAGGCAGGCCTGGAAGGCGAAACGGCGCCAGCTTGCCGCGTCGCCCGGCATGGCAAGCCCACGCCAGCGGAGGATGGCGAAGAGGATGCCGCCGGCGATCAGCGTGCGGGCGGCGATGAAGGTAATCGGCGGGATCGTCTCGACACCGATTTTGATGAACGTATAGGACGCCCCCCACAGCACGGCCAGCACGCCGAGCAACGCGAGGTCGGTAGTCATTTCGGTCTTTGCTTGCATGCCTGAGCGCGCCTTCAGCTATCGTGATCGAAGCTCTCCTAATACGCAGACCAGAGGAAATGCTTCGATGGCGGTGCAACTGTAGCCGCACATCACAACTGCGCGCATGGTCCAGTTCGATTTGACGGCTAGGCAAAACCCTTTTGAATCGAGAGCCCGATTCATCCCGACTGCATCGGGATGGGCTCTATTTTCGCTTTACCATGATCTCGTCCGAAAACCGGGTTCCACTTTTCGGAATCATGGTCTAGACCCGCGCCCGGCCGGCGTGGCAGAAAGCCGGCAGGTTCCAAGGCGGAGACATTGATGCCGGATCATGACGTGCTTTGCATCGGCAATGCCATTGTCGACATCATCGCCCAGTGCGACGACGCTTTTCTCGAGACCAACGGCATCATCAAGGGTGCGATGAACCTCATCGACACCAAGCGCGCCGAGCTGCTCTACAGCCGCATGGGGCCGGCGATCGAGGCCTCCGGCGGCAGCGCCGGCAACACGGCGGCGGGCATCGCCAGCTTCGGTGGCCGCGCCGCCTTCTTCGGCAAGGTGTCCAACGATCCGCTCGGCGAGATCTATGCCCACGACATTCATGCCCAGGGCGTTGCCTTCGACACCAAACCGCTCCAGGGACAGCCGCCGACGGCGCGCTCGATGATCTTCGTCACCCCCGACGGCGAGCGTTCGATGAACACCTATCTCGGCGCCTGCGTCGAACTCGGCCCGGAAGACGTCGAGGCTGACAAGGCATCCGGCGCCAAGGTCACCTATTTCGAGGGCTATCTGTGGGATCCGCCGCGCGCCAAGGAGGCGATCCGGCAGACGGCGAAGCTGGCGCACGCGGCCGGACGCGAAGTGTCGATGACGCTGTCGGATTCGTTCTGTGTCGACCGCTACCGCGACGAGTTCCTCGAGCTGATGCGCTCCGGCACCGTCGACATCGTCTTTGCCAACAGCCACGAAATCAAGTCGCTCTACCAGACCAAATCTTTCGACGAGGCGCTGGCGGCGATCCGCAAGGACTGCAAGATCGCCGCCGTCACCCGCTCGGAAAAGGGCTCGGTGATCGTGCGCGGCGACGAGACCGTCACCATCCAGGCGACGACGATTCGCGAGCTGGTCGACACGACCGGCGCCGGCGACCTCTATGCCGCCGGTTTCCTCTACGGCTACACCTCGGGGCGCAGCCTGCAGGATTGCGGCGATCTCGGCTCGCTGGCAGCCGGGCTGGTGATCCAGCAGCTTGGGCCGCGGCCACGGCAGAACCTGCGCAGCGCGGCCCAACTGGCCGGGCTGCTGTAGTCACGCAGCGTCACCTCTGACGGAGCGTCAAACGGCGTCTCTGTCGTGCGCCCGTCACAGAGGCCTCCTACATGCACGGTGAGGCGTCTCGCGACTGACATTCGAGACGCCCGCCGACAGTTGGGGTGTCAAAATGCAAGACAGCAACCGGTCAGGTCGCTGCGTCTGTTGCAGCTGCGCTTTCAGCTCTCCGCTATAGAGTTCAATGAACCGGCCACAGCCTGGGAGGAGCGTGCGTGGCCAGCAAGACAGATGTATGACCAGATTTCAGAACCCGACGGTCGGAACCTCGCAAGAGGCCCTGGCAGGCTTCGTCGCCGAGGCGGTGCAGCAGGCATTGGTTCAGCACGGCATGGCCCTGGACCCGCAGGCATTGGTTTCGGCCGGCGTCCTCGCCGGTAGCGTCGCCGCCACGATGACTTTCCTTTCGCAGACGCAGCGGCTCGCCATTGATACCGTCAGAAGCGAATGGACCGCGCTCGCCACCGAGTTCGTCCAGTCGATTGCGGACAAGGCCCCGCGCCGTAACACCGCGCCCCGTAATATTGCTGACGAGCCGGCGCCGGCGGCCGATGACGACAAGGCTGCATCCCCCAAGCCGGACTGGCGGATGCTTCAGTCGACGTTGATCGAGGACTGGGCCGGCGAGGTCGCAGGCTCGACCTATCTGGAAGAGAACTTTCGCATCCCGCGCTCGACGCTGCATCGCTGGCAGCGGCGTAACGAGGTGATCGCGCTGCGCAAGGGCGGCCGCAAACACGTCTTCCCGCTGGCGCAGTTTATCGACGGACGGCCGGCCGCGGGGATCAGCGAGGTGCTGTCGGCGATCGCCAATCCGAGGCTTGCCTGGTTCTGGCTGACCCGCGCCGCGCCGGAACTTGGCGGTCGCGTTCCCATCGAGATGCTCAAGCATGACATGGTGCAGGAGGTCGTGCTGGCGGCGCGCGATTTCTCGCCGACCTGACGTTTCAGCGTCGATCGGAAGCGTCCGCCCGCCTGGCCCCTGCGATTGCTGAGCCAGTTAAGTAACTTTCGCATAACAATTACAATCGACTCATTCCACAACATCTCCGTATATATTCCGATATATCTCCGTCTCTTATGTGCCGATTGTGCCGTATGTGCCATTTTGTCAAATATGTGACGTGATAATTGCGCAACAATACTTCTGGAATAGTCCAATAGCCTCGTTTCAAGCACAATCTCTGTTGCTCGCCGCCGCGCCATGAGTCATGTCGGAAGCGAAAGCACGGCGCGATGCGCGGCTTTCAATATGGGGTGAAGCGGCAGGCCGCAGAGCCATGTCCGACCTGAATTTGAACCTTTGACTGGAGATTCAAGAAAATGAACATCAAGAGCCTTCTCCTCGGCTCCGCCGCGGCACTGATCGCGGTTTCGGGCGCGCGCGCCGCCGACGCGGTCGTCGTCGCCGAGCCGGAACCGGCCGAATACGTCAAGATCTGCGACGTCTACGGCGCTGGCTACTTCTACATCCCCGGCACCGAGACCTGCCTGCGCATCGGCGGCTATGTCCGTTACGACATCGGCGGCGGCGACGTCGGCTCGTTCGACGGTGCGACCAGCGACGATCACCAGGATGGCAACAGCAACGACACCTGGCGCAAGAACACCCGCTTCACGCTGAGGACCTGGACCGGCCAGGAAACCGAACTTGGCACCTTGAAGACCTTCACGGAGACCCGCTTCAACTTCGGCAACCGTCAGGCTGATGTTGGCGCGGATGGCGAACCTCAAGGCGACATCAATGCGGCTGGCAATGCCGCCACCGTCTCGCTGCGCTACGCCTATATCCAGCTCGGTGGCCTGCGCGTCGGTAAGGACGACACGGCTTTCGATACGTTCACCAACTATGCTGGCGCTGTTATCCAGGACACGCTTGTTCCCTACGGTGGCCAGGAGAGCAACGTCGTTCAGTACTACTTCGACGCAGGCAACGGCTTCTCCGGCGTGATCTCGCTCGAAGAAGGCGCCGGCTTCCACACGATCGACAGCTATGTTCCGCATGTCGTCGGTGGCTTGAAGTACAAGGGCGACTGGGGTTCGGTCACGGGTGTCGTCGCCTATGACAGCAACTACGAGGAAGTGGCGGGCAAAGTCCGTCTGGACGTCAATGTCAGCAAGGAATTCACGCTCTTCGTCATGGGCGGTTATGGTACTGACGACAACCTGACCGATGACGCTGGCAATGCCTACGATGCTAACGGTCGCGGCTTCTACAAGCAGTGGGGCGGCAACTGGGCAATCTGGGGTGGCGGCACTTACAAGTTCAACGAGAAGACTGCGTTCAACGCGCAGATCTCCTACGATGACTGGAAGAACCTCGGCATCGCTGCAAACGTTGCCTATACCGTTGTGCCCGGCTTTACGGTCACGGCTGAAGTCGATTACCTCAATGCCGGCAAGTTTGGCGACGCCGACTTCAACAACTGGACCAAGGCCACCAAGAAGAGCAACGTCGGCGGCATTCTCCGCTTCCAGCGCTCGTTCTAATCATTCCCTGCCCCAATGCGAAAGGCCCGCGGCAATCGCCGCGGGCCTTTTTCGTTGAGACAAAGCTGCCGTCAGTTGCTTGCGGTATAAGCCGCGATCGCCGCCATGTTGACGATGTCACTGTCCTTGGCATTCAGCGACACGATTTGCACCGGCTTGTTCAATCCGACCAGCAGCGGGCCGATGACGGTGGAGCCGCCGAGCTCCTGAAGCATCTTGGTCGAGATCGAGGCGGAGTGGAACGCCGGCATGATCAGCACATTGGCCGGACCGGTCAGCCGGATGAACGGATATTGCGCCATGGCGCGGGCGTTGAGCGCGACGTCGGCGGCCATCTCGCCGTCATATTCGAAATCGACGCGGCGCTTGTCAAGGATACGCACCGCTTCCTGCACCCGCTCGGAGCGTTCGCCCTGCGGATGGCCGAAGGTGGAATAGGCGAGCATGGCGAGCCGCGGTTCATAGCCCATGCGGCGGGCGAAGCCTGCCGCTTCCTCGGCAATGTCGGCGATCTGCTCGGCATTCGGCATGTCGTGTACGGCGGTGTCGGCGACGAGCACTGTCTTGCCCCGCGCCAGCACGATCGACACGCCGATGACGCGGTGGCCGGGCTTGGCGTCGATGATGCGGCGGATGTCGTCCAGTGCCGTCGAATAGTTGCGGGTGACGCCGGTGACGATGCCGTCGGCATCGCCCAGCGCCACCATGCAGGCGGCAAAGTGGTTGCGATCATTGTTGATCAGGCGCTGGCAGTCGCGAAACAGGAAGCCTTTGCGCTGCATGCGCTCGTAGAGGAAGTCGGTGTAGATGCCGTTGCGGCGAGACAGCCGGGCGTTGATGATCTCGATGCCTTGCTTGTTGAGGTCGATGCCGGCGTGCCTGGCGTTTTCCTTGATGATGTCGTCGCGGCCGAGGAGGATGGCGGTGCCGAGCTTCTGGTTCACATAGGAGACGGCGGCACGCATCACCTGCTCTTCCTCGCCCTCGGCAAAGACGATGCGCTTGGGCTGGCGGCGGACGCGGTCGTAGATGCGCTGCAAGGTCGAGGCGATCGGGTCGCGGCGGGCGGACAGCTCCTGCGCGTAGCGGTCGAGGTCGAGGATCGGCTTGCGGGCGACGCCGGATTCCATCGCCGCCTTGGCCACCGCGAGCGGAATGGCCGAGATCAGGCGCGGATCGAACGGCACCGGGATGATGTAGTTGGGGCCGAATTTCGGCCGGTTGCCCTGATAGGCGGCGGCGACATCGTCGGGCACGTCCTTGCGCGCCAGTTCGGCCAGCGCTCTAGCTGCCGCGATCTTCATGTCGTCATTGATGGTGGTGGCCCTGACATCCAGCGCGCCGCGGAAGATGTAGGGGAAACCCAGCACATTGTTGACCTGGTTGGGGTAGTCGGAGCGCCCGGTGGCCATGATTGCGTCGGTGCGGATCTCGGCAACTTCCTCCGGCGTGATCTCCGGGTCGGGATTGGCCATGGCGAAGATGATCGGGTTCTTGGCCATCGACTGCACCATCTTGGTGGTCAACGCGCCCTTGGCCGACAGGCCGAGGAAGACATCAGCGCCATCGAGCGCCTCGGCCAGGCTGCGCGCCTCGGTCTTGACCGCATGCGCCGACTTCCACTGGTTCATACCCTCGGTGCGGCCCTGGAAGACCACGCCTTTGGTGTCGCACAGGATGATGTTGTCCGGCGCGAAGCCCATTGCCTTCATCAGTTCGATGCAGGCGATGCCGGCAGCACCGGCGCCGTTGCAGACCATCTTCGTGGTCTTCATGTCGCGGCCGGTGATTTCCAGCGCGTTGATCAGGCCAGCAGCCGAGATGATGGCGGTGCCGTGCTGGTCGTCGTGGAAGACCGGAATGTCCATCAGTTCGCGCAGGCGCTGCTCGATGATGAAGCACTCCGGCGCCTTGATGTCCTCAAGGTTGATGCCGCCGAAGGACGGCCCGAGAAAGCGCACGCAATTGATGAACTCGTCGGCATCCTCGGTGTCGACCTCGAGATCGATGGAATCGACATCGGCGAAGCGCTTGAACAGCACCGCCTTGCCTTCCATGACCGGCTTGGAGGCCAGCGCGCCGAGATTGCCGAGGCCCAGAATGGCGGTGCCGTTGGAGATGACGGCGACCATGTTGCCGCGCGTCGTGTAGTCGAAGGCGCGGCTGGGATCCTCGGCGATGGCCAGAACGGGAACCGCGACACCAGGCGAATAGGCGAGGCTCAGGTCGCGCTGCGTCGCCATCGGCTTGGTGGCGACGACCTCCAGCTTGCCGGGGCGGCCCATGGCGTGGAATTCCAGCGCCTCCTGGGCACTGACGGAGGGACCGCTGTTTTCGGTTTTCTTGGCCATGATGCTCTTGATTTCCTCGCCGGTGCCGCAACCCTTGAGACGGGTGCATGTTTTTGAACTTCCGGATTAAGGCTACACGCCGCTGGTGTAAACCGCCAAGCGATCTTCACGGGGGCAGCGAAATCTCCCGAGGTCGGGCAAGGTCAAGTCGGCGGGGTGCAGACTTGCCGCAAAGCGGTCGTCGAAGCCAAGTCGTCCCCTGTTTTCGAAGGCGACGGCATTAAACCGCCCGGCCACATCTGCTAGCGTGCCGGCATGAACATGCACACTTCAGCAGAAACCGACGCCCCCGAGGTGACAGTTGCCGCGCCCGCCGCCGGCGTCACGCCGATGATGGAGCAGTTTATCGAGATCAAGGCGGCCAACCCGGATTCGCTGCTGTTCTACCGCATGGGCGATTTCTACGAGCTGTTCTTCGACGACGCAGAGAAGGCGAGCAAGGCGCTGGGCATCGTCCTGACCAAGCGCGGCAAGCACCAGGGCCACGACATCCCGATGTGCGGCGTGCCGGTGCATGCGGCCGACGACTATCTGCAGAAGCTGATCGGCCAGGGTTTTCGCGTTGCCGTCTGCGAGCAGATCGAGGATCCGGCGGAAGCCAGGAAGCGCGGCGGCAAGTCGGTGGTGCGCCGCGATGTGGTGCGGCTGGTAACGCCCGGCACCATTACCGAGGATAAGTTGCTGGCGCCGTCGGAATCGAGTTTCCTGATGGCGCTGGGACGGGTGAAGGGCAGCGGGAGCGAGCACGCCTTTGCACTGGCCTGGATCGAGATCTCGACCGGCGTTTTCCGCGTCGCCGAGACCACGGCTGACCGATTGCTGGCCGATGTCTTCCGCGTCGACCCGCGCGAGCTGATCGTCGCCGAGCCGGTGTTTTACGACCCGGAACTGAAACCGGTGTTCGACGTCATCGGCCGCGTCGCCAGCCCGCAGCCGCCATCGCTGTTCGATTCGGCTTCGGCCGCCGGCAGGATCGCGCGTTTCTTCGAGGTGGCGACGCCGGACAGTTTCGGTGCCTTCTCGCGCGCCGAACTGTCGGCGATCTCAGGCGCCATCGCTTATGTCGAAAAGACGCAGAAGGCCGAACGGCCGCCGCTGTCGCGCCCCGAGCGCGAGGAACAGGGCTCGACGCTGTTCATCGACCCGGCGACACGCGGCAATCTGGAGCTGTTGCGCACACTGTCCGGCAGTCGCGAAGGCTCGCTGTTCAAGGCGATCGACCGCACGGTGACCGGCGGCGGCGCCAGGCTGCTCGCCGATCGGCTGATGGCGCCGCTGACCGATCCGGCGGCGATCGGCGCCAGGCTCGATTCGGTGTCGTTCTTCCGCGCCGAGACGCGTCTCTGCCAGGCGGTGCGGTCAAGCCTGAAGAGCGTCGCCGACATGCCACGGGCGCTGTCGCGGCTGGCGCTCAACCGCGGCGGCCCGCGCGATCTCGGCGCGCTGCGTGCCGGCTTCGAGGCGGCAGGTGCGATTGCCGAAATCTTCGCCGCAACAGCGCTGCCTCAGGAGTTGGCGGGCGCACTCGTCGCCATCCAGGCGTTGCCCGCGACGCTTGCCCAGCACCTGACGCAGGCGCTCGGCGAGGAACTGCCCTTGCTCCGGCGCGACGGCGGCTTCGTGCGCGGCGGCTATCATGCCGAGCTCGACGAGATGCGGGCGCTGCGCGACGAGTCGCGCAAGGTGATCGCCGGGCTGGAGCGCTCGCTGATCGAGGAGACCGGCATTCGCTCGCTGAAGATCCGGCACAACAATGTGCTGGGTTACTATATCGAGGTGACCGCCAACCATCACTCGATCATGACCGGCAGCGACGGCGCCAAGGCGCGCTTCATCCACCGCCAGACCATGGCCAACGCCATGCGCTTCACCACGACCGAACTGGCCGAACTCGAGACCAAGATCGCCAATGCCGCCGACCGGGCGCTGAGCATCGAGCTTGCCGCTTTCGACACGCTGACCGCTGAAGCAGTCGGCGAGGCGCAGGCGATCCGCGCCGGCGCCGATGCGCTCGCTGTGCTCGACGTGTCGGCGGCGCTCGCGCTCCTCTCGGAGAGCGAAGCCTGGTGCCGGCCGCTGGTCGATGCCAGCCTTGCCTTCGACATTTCAGGCGGACGCCATCCCGTGGTGGAACAGGCGCTGCGGCGCTCGGGCGAAGGGCCGTTCGTCGCCAATGATTGCGATTTGTCGCCGCAAGGCGGCGCCAAGGCCGGCGCCATCTGGCTTTTGACCGGCCCCAATATGGGCGGCAAGTCGACCTTCCTGCGGCAAAACGCACTGATCGCCATCCTCGCCCAGACCGGCTCCTTCGTGCCGGCGGTATCGGCCCATATCGGCGTCGTCGACCGACTGTTCTCGCGTGTCGGCGCCTCGGACGATCTGGCGCGCGGCCGCTCGACCTTCATGGTCGAGATGGTCGAGACGGCGGCGATCCTCAACCAGGCCGGCGAGCGGGCGCTGGTGATCCTGGACGAGATCGGCCGCGGCACGGCCACTTTCGACGGCCTGTCGATCGCCTGGGCGGCGGTCGAATACCTGCACGAGAAGAACCGCTGCCGGGCGATCTTCGCCACCCATTTCCACGAGATGACGGCGCTGTCCGGCAAGCTGCCGCGCCTCTCCAACGTCACCATGCGGGTCAAGGAGTGGGAAGGGGACGTCGTCTTCCTGCACGAGGTCGGCAAAGGTGCCGCCGACCGTTCCTATGGCGTGCAGGTGGCGCGCCTTGCCGGCCTTCCGGAAGCTGTTGTGGGCCGCGCCAAAGAGGTGCTGCACCAACTGGAGGAAGGCGAAGTCTCCGGCAAGGCCAACCGACTGGTCGACGATCTGCCGCTGTTTTCGGTGGCGGCGAAACGGGAGGCGCCGAAGCCGGTGAAGAACGACGCTTTGGGCGCAGCACTTGGTGAGATCAACCCCGACGAGATGACGCCACGCGAGGCACTGGAAGCGCTCTACAAGCTAAAAGGACTGGCGGGAAAACCGTAGTTCATTCCAATCTTGATTTTATTGTACCGATTGGTACAATGTCTCCCGTCACCTTTGCCGATGGGAGAATGACATGAGCCGTCCGCCGCTGCCGCCCTTTACCGCCGAGACCGCCGCGCAGAAGGCGCGTATGGCCGAAGACGCCTGGAACAGCCGCGACGCTGAGCGGGTTTCGCTCGCCTATACCGAGGACAGTACCTGGCGTAACCGCGCCGAATTTGTCTCCGGCCGCAGCGAGATCGTCGGCTTCCTCACGCGCAAATGGGCGCGTGAACTCGACTACCGGCTGATCAAGGAGGTCTGGACCTGGAACGACAACCGCATCGCCGTGCGCTTTGCCTATGAATGGCGCGACGATAGCGGCCACTGGTTCCGCTCCTACGGCAATGAGAACTGGGAGTTCGACGCAGCCGGGCTGATGCGCCGGCGCGTCGCCAGCATCAACGACCTGCCGATCACCGAGGCCGAGCGCAAATATCACTGGCCGCTCGGCCGCCGGCCCGACGACCATCCCGGCCTGACCGAGCTAGGCCTCTAGAGCATGATCCCGAAAAGTGTGTCGCGGTTTTCGGTAAAGATCATGCTCAAGCGGAAAGACTGACCACCTATGCGCAGGATCGCGCCCGATCGCGCCGATCTGCTCTCCATCATCGGCGAGGTTTTTCGCGAGCACGGCTATGAGGGAGCGAGCCTGGCGCTGATCGGCACGGCGACCGGCCTGGGCAAAGGCAGCCTTTATCACTTCTTCCCCGGCGGCAAGGAAGAGATGGCGGCCGCCGTCATCGCCCATATTGACGGCTGGTTCGAGGAGAATGTCTTCGTGCCGTTGCAGGACAAGGCTGACCCGCTTGCCGGCATAGAACGTATGCTGGAGGCAACCGACAGCTATTTCCGTTCCGGTCGCCGGGTCTGCCTGATCGGCGCCTTCGCGCTGGACGAATCGCGTGATCTCTTCGCCAAGGCGATCAAAAGCTATTTCGGCCGCTGGGTGACGCATCTTGCCGAAGCGCTGACCTGTGCCGGACATAGCCCGGCCAGGGCAGCCGAACTCGCCGAAGAAACCGTCGGCGCCATCCAGGGCGCGCTCACGCTGGCGCGTGCCTTCAACGACACCGCGATCTTTTCGCGCGCGCTGCAACGGGCACGGGCGGCGCTGGAAGTCAGCTAGCCAAATGCGAGTTATTCATTGCCCCCTCGCAGACCCATCTATAACCATGAAGCATTGCCGTGAGGATGCTGCCCCACATGATTTGGACCCCGCACGAGGCCGTCAAGACTGAATTGCAGCCTGGAGAAACCGTGCGCTGGATTGGAACTCCGTCCTTTACGGCTATGCTTCGAACCCAGTTGTTTCAGATTATTTTTGCTGTCGCCTGGACAGGTTTCTGTCTTCCATTCCTCCCCAGCGCTCTAAACGAACCATTCTTCGAGCGCATTGGTTGGAATTTATTCTCGCTTATCGCGTCGATTGTTGGTGTTGGCTTTGGATTATGGATATTCGGCAATGCCATCTGGAGTACTTTGGCCGCTTGGCGAACGGCCTACGCTGTGACCGACCGTCGAATTCTCATCGTCAGCGATTTGGGGTGGCGACATGTCCTCGCCGTAGCCCCTAATGCCATAAACACCATCGAGCGAAGCGAACGTTCCAATGGTAGAGGGTCAATCACGTTCCGCCGGGAGACGGTTGATACGAGTGACGGACCAACGACAACCACGGTGAGTTTTGTCGGTGTTCGCGACGTGCGAAACGCAGCGCGCGAGATCGAAAAACTGCGACTAGGCAGCAAGTAGACGGCCAGTCTGACGAGGCGCAATCCCCCAATTCAGATCATCTCCAGGCCGCGCTTGCGCGTCGGTGGCGGGAAGGCGCGGTCGAGTTCGGCGAGGTCTTCGTCGGTGAGTTTGATGTCGAGTGCGGCGACATTCTGGCGGACATGCTCCTGGCTGCTGGCCTTCGGGATCGCGATGACGCCCGGCTGCGCCATCACCCAGGCCAGCGCGATCTGTGCTGCCGTGGCGTTGTGGCGGGTGGCAATGGTCTCCAGCCTGGCATTGCGCGCCAGCGCGCCCTGCTCGACCGGCGAATAAGCCATTAGCGGGATGCCGCGCTGCCGGCTCCAGGGCGCGAGGTCGAATTCGGGGCCGCGCCGCGACAGATTGTAGAGCACCTGGTTGGTCTGGACATTGCCGCCCGAGCGCAGGCCGGTCAGTTCCTCCATCTCGTCGGTGTCGAAATTGCTGACGCCCCAGTGGCGGATCTTGCCGGCCTTCTTCAGCGCCTCGAAAGCGTCGACCGTTTCCGCCAGAGGTACGCTGCCCGGCCAGTGCAAGAGATAGAGATCGATGCGGTCGGTGCGCAGGCGCTTCAGGCTGTTTTCACAGGCCCGCGCCACGCCGCTGCGCGAGGCATTGGACGGCAGCACCTTGGAGACGAGAAAGAGCTCATCGCGGCGCCCAGCAATGGCCTCCGCCACCACCTCCTCGGCGCCGCCGCTGGCATACATCTCAGCGGTATCGATCAGCGTCATGCCGAGGTCCAGCCCGAGCTTCAGGGCGTTGACCTCGCCGGCGCGGCGGCGGGAATCCTCGCCCATCTTCCATGTGCCCTGTCCCAGTACCTGGACGGCTTCGCCCGAAGGCAGCGTGGTGGTTCTGATCGTGGATGGCATACGGGCTCCTGGATTTTGCTTTGTGGGCGCTGATACCCTACTTCACCGGATTGGCGGCGAGCCAGGCCTGCATCTGCTTGATCTCGGCTTCCTGCGCGGCGATGACGCCTTCGGCCAGCTTGCGGATTTCGGGATCCTTGCCGTTGGCAAGCTCCACCTTGGCCATGTCGATCGCGCCCTGATGATGCGGGATCATGCCGCGCACGAAGTCGACATCGGCATTGCCGGTATATTGCGAGGCCATCATGTCGGCATGCATCTTGTCCATTGCCGCCTTGTAGCCTTCGGTCGACGGGCTGGTCGCGTCTGTCGCCATCGCGCCCATGTCGTGTTTCATCTCCTCGGACTGCGCCGGAATGCTTTCGAGGAAAACGGCCAGCAGCATTCCCGCCGCCATCAGCAAAAGCACGATCTTTTTAGCCCAGGTCATCCATGATCTCCTGTTGATTGGATTTCGTATTTGGGGGTTGAGTTCAGAGTTTCAATGTCCTCAGCCGCAATGCGTTGGCAATCACCGAAACCGAAGACAGGCTCATCGCCGCCGCCGCCAGCATCGGCGACAAAAGCGTGCCGGTCAGCGGGTAGAGCACCCCGGCGGCGACCGGCACGCCAAGCACATTGTAGAGGAAGGCGAAGAACAGGTTCTGGCGGATGTTGCGGATCGTCGCCTGGGCCAGCGTTCGCGCCCTGACGATGCCGTTGAGGTCGCCCTTGACTAAAGTGATGCCGGCGCTCTCGACGGCGACATCGGCGCCGGTGCCCATGGCGATGCCGACATCGGCGCTGGCCAAGGCCGGCGCATCGTTGACGCCATCGCCGGCCATGGCAACGCCGGCACCCTTGGCGCGAAGTTCCTCGACAAGGGCAGCCTTTTGTTCCGGCAGCAGGCCGGCGCGCACCTCGTCGATGCCGAGGCTCTTGGCAATGGCGCGCGCCGTGCGCTCATTGTCGCCGGTCGCCATGATGATCCTCAAACCTCTGTCGTGCAGCGCCCGGATCGCCTCCGCCGTCGTTGCCTTGACCGGATCGGCGACGGCGACGATGCCGGCCAGTTTTTTGTCCACGGCAACGAACATCGCGGTCTTGCCCTCGGCCTGAAGCACCTCGGCCCTGGCCGACAGGGAAGCGATGTCGATGCCGAGATCGGCCATCATGGCGGCATTGCCGAGCGCAACCTGCCTGCCCGAGACCGTGCCGGACACGCCTTTGCCGGTGACGGCTTCGAAGCCGCCGGCCTCTTCGATTGTCAGGCCACGTTCGCCGGCGCCGCCGACAATGGCCTCGGCCAGCGGATGCTCCGAGCCTTTTTCCAGGCCGGCAGCGAGCGCCAGCAATTCGTTCTCCGCGAGACCTTCCGCAACCACATCGGTCAGGCGCGGCCGTCCCTCGGTCAAGGTTCCGGTCTTGTCGACGATCAGCGTGTCGACCGAGGCAAAGCGCTCGAGCGCGGCGGCTTCCTTGATCAGCACACCGACATGCGCCCCGCGTCCGGTGGCGGTCATGATCGACATTGGCGTGGCCAGGCCGAGCGCGCAGGGGCAGGCGATGATCAGCACCGAGACCGCCGAAACGATGGCGAAGATCAGGCTGGGCTCGGGGCCGAAGACCGCCCAGGCGGCAAAGGCGGCGACCGCCACCAGCACAACGGCGGGCACGAAGTAGAAGGAGACGCGGTCGGCCAACCCTTGGATCGGCGCGCGCGAACGCTGCGCCTTGGCGACCAGTTCGACGATGCGCGAAAGCGTGGTCTCGGCGCCGACCTTTTCGGCGCGCATGATCAGCGAGCCGTTCTTGTTCAGCGTACCGCCGGTCAAGACATCGCCTTGCGTCTTTTCAACCGGCAGCGGCTCGCCCGAAATCATCGATTCGTCGATGGACGAACGGCCTTCCAGCACGATGCCGTCGACCGGCACGGCGTCGCCGGGGCGGATGCGCAGGCGGTCGCCGGCCTTGACCGCATCGAGCGGCACATCTCTCTCGGAGCCGTCCTCCCCGATCAGCCGCGCTGTCTTCGGCGCCAGGTCGAGCAGAGCGCGGATGGCCGAGCCGGTCTTTTCACGCGCCCGCAATTCGAGGACCTGGCCGAGGAAAACCAGCGCGACGATGACGGCGGCCGCCTCGAAATAGACCGGCACCGCACCGCCATGGCCGCGAAACTGATGCGGGAAAATATCAGGAAACAGCGTGGCAACCACGCTGTAGAGGTAGGCCGCACCCACGCCCAGCGAGATCAGCGTCCACATGTTGGGACTGCGGTTGACCAGCGAATCCCAACCGCGATGGAAGAACGGGAACGCCGCCCACAGCACGACGGGGCTGGCCAACGCCAGTTCCAGCCAGACCATCGTGCGCTCGTCGACAAAGGCCTGGAAGGTCAGGCCGAGCATCGGCGCCATAGCAACGATCAACAACGGCACCGACAGAACCGCGCTGACCCAGAACCGCCTGGTGAAGTCGACCAGTTCAGGGTTCGGACCTTCGTCGCCCGTCGGTACGCCCATCGGCTCCAGCGCCATGCCGCAGAGCGGGCAGGAGCCGGGCTTGTCCCTGATGATTTCGGGATGCATCGGGCAGGTGTATTGCGTGCCTTTCGGCATTGGCTTCGGTGCCGGTCGGTCGCCGAGATAGTTTTGCGGCTCCGCCTCGAATTTCGCTTTGCAGCCGGCCGAACAGAAATAATAACCTTGGCCTTCGTGCCGGAAAAAATGCTTCGCCGTGGCGCGGTCGACGCTCATGCCGCAGACCGGGTCGGTGGCGGTCAGGTATTTCTCCGGCTCGGCGACGAATTTCGTGCGGCAGCCCGCGCTGCAGAAGTGGAAGACACGGCCGCCATGCTCGGCCGACGGCTTGCCCGCGGCTGGATCGACGCTCATGCCGCAGACCGGATCGCGCGCCACAGCCTCTGCGACCGGCGCAGCCGCCTTTGCCGAGCAGCAGCCGCCATCGGCCTGATGCGTGTGATTGTGATGATCGGAATGCGTCATTTTGAAATGCCTTGATGTCTGCCTGGATGCGGAGGTAGTGCTTCCAGTGACTGGAAGGTCAAGGGGCTATTTTCGATTTACGCAGTTAGGCCGCCATGCGCGTTCGAGCATCGTGGCCGACGCGTCCGTCCGCCCCATACACAGCGCCGTGAAAACGCGCTATAGACGCCGCGCAAAGGCGAGGCCCACCGGCAATCCATGGCAAAAATCTCCCTCAAGCTCGACGAGTTGATCGATAGCGAGGCCCTGCGCGCCGAGATGACGGCGTTGACCGCGGCCTCGGCTGGCAACGGCGCTGAGCCCGGCGCGCGCGTCGGCGCGCTCAAGCTGCTGAAGGAACGGCTCATCGAGGGCCGCAAGGTCGCCGAGCGCATGCTGATGGAGGATGGCAGTGGTGCTGCCTGCGCCGCCCGGCTGTCGCATCTCATGGACGAGATCATCCGCGCCCTCTACGAATTCGCCGCGACCCATGTCTATCGCGTGAAAAACCCTTCGACCGCCGAACGCATGGCTGTCGTTGCCGTCGGCGGCTATGGCCGCGGCACGCTGGCGCCGGGTTCCGACATCGACCTGCTGTTCCTGTTGCCCTACAAGCAGACGCCTTGGGGCGAGCAGATCGTCGAATACATGCTCTATATGCTGTGGGATCTGGGCCTGAAGGTCGGCCACGCCACCCGCAACATCGACGAGTGCCTGAGGCTGTCGCGCAGCGACATCACCATCCGCACCACGATTCTCGAAGCGCGCTTCCTATGGGGCGAGCAGAAGCTGTTCGACGAATTGCTGACCCGTTTTGATCACGAAGTGGTGCGCACGACAGGCCCGGAATACGTGCAGGCCAAGCTCGCCGAGCGCGACGAGCGCCATGCCAAAGCCGGCGAAAGCCGCTATCTGGTCGAGCCCAATGTCAAGGACGGCAAGGGCGGCCTGCGCGACCTGCAGACGCTGTTCTGGATCGCCAAATACTTTTATCGCGTGCGCACCGGCGAGGAACTGGTCGATAAGGCCGTTTTCACCGAGGCCGAATACCGGGAGTTCCTCAAGGCCGAGGATTTTCTGTGGGCGGTGCGCTGCCACATGCATTTCCTCACCGGCAAGGCCGAGGAGCGGCTGCATTTCGACATCCAGCGCGAGATTGCAGAGCGGTTGGGTTACACCACCCATCCCGGCCTGTCGGCGGTCGAGCGCTTCATGAAGCACTACTTCCTCGTTGCCAAGGATGTCGGCGACCTCACCCGCATCTTCTGCGCCGCGCTCGAGGAAGAGCAGGCCAAGCATGTGCCGGGATTCAACCGCATCTTCCTCACCTTCCAGCGCCGCAAGCGCAAGCTTGCCGGCACGTCGGACTTCATCGTCGACAATCACCGCATCAATGTCGCCGACGACACCGTGTTCGAGCGCGACCCGGTCAATCTGCTGAGGCTGTTCTGGTTCGCCGACAAGCATGGGCTGGAGTTCCATCCCGATGCGCTGAAGCTGCTGACCCGTTCGCTGGGTCTCGTCAACAAGTCGCTCAGGCGCGACGAGGAGGCCAACCGGCTGTTCCTCGACATATTGACCTCGGACCGCAATGCGGAGCTCAATCTGCGGCGCATGAACGAGGCGGGCCTGCTCGGAAAGCTGATCCCCGACTTCGGCAGAATAGTCGCGATGATGCAATTCTCGATGTACCACCACTATACGGTGGACGAGCACCTGATCCGCTGCATCGGCGTTTTGGCCGAGATCGAGCGCGGCGACGGCGAAAAAGTCCATCCGCTGTCGCACACGCTGATGCCGGGGCTGAAGAAGAGCCGCGAGGCGCTCTATGTCGCCGTGCTGCTGCATGACATCGCCAAGGGCCGGCCGGAAGACCATTCCGAGGCGGGCGCCCGGATCGCGCGCCGCATCTGCCCGCATATGGGGCTGTCGCCCGCCGATACCGAAACCGTCGCCTGGTTGGTCGAGAACCATCTCGTCATGTCGATGACGGCGCAGACCCGCGACCTCAACGACCGCAAGACGATCGAGGATTTTGCCGCCATCGTGCAATCGGTCGAACGGCTGAAGATGCTCTTGATCCTCACCGTCTGCGACATCAGGGGCGTCGGACCGGGCGTGTGGAACGGCTGGAAGGGCCAGCTCCTGCGCACGCTCTACTACGAGACCGAACTGCTTCTGACTGGTGGTTTCTCGGAAGTGTCGCGCGCCAAGCGGACAGCGGCGGCGCGCGAACGGCTGGCCGAGGCGCTGGCCGATTGGCCGGAGAGGGAGCGGAAACGCTATGTCGGCCTGCATTACGACAACTATCTGCTGACGGTCGATCTCCCCGACCAGCTGCGCCACGCGGAATTCATCCGCGAGGCGGATGCTGCGGGCAAGAAGCTCGCCACCGTGGTCAGGACCCACCAGTTCGAGGCGGTGACCGAGATCACCGTGCTGGCGCAGGACCATCCGCGACTGCTCTCGGTCATTGCCGGCGCCTGTGCCGGCGCCGGCGGCAACATCGTCGACGCGCAAATCTTCACCACGTCCGACGGCCGCGCGCTGGATATCATCCTGATCTCCAGGGAGTTCGACCGCGACGAGGACGAGCGCCGCCGCGCCGAGCGCGTCGGCCGGCTGATCGAGGACGTACTGTCGGGCAAGAGCTGGCTGCCGGAAATGATCGAGAAGCGCACCAAGCCGCGGCGTGGCGCCAAGGTGTTCAAAATTCCGCCGCGCGCCGAAATCCGCAACACGCTGTCGAACCGCTTTTCGGTGATCGAGGTCGAGGGGCTGGACCGGCCGGGCCTGTTGTCGGAAATCACCGGCGCGCTGTCGAACCTGTCGCTCGACATCGCCTCGGCCCATATCACCACTTTCGGCGAAAAGGTCATCGACACCTTCTATGTCACCGACCTGACGGGACAGAAGATCGACAGCCCGGCGCGCACCGCCGCCATCCACACCAGGCTGATCGCAGCACTCGAGGGCGTGGCCCCGGAGCGCGGCGGCAAGGCCAAGGCGGCGGCCGAGTGACCATCACTTTGTCCCAATCACCTGTTTTTTCTCCGGCACCCAGGCAATCTCCCCGCGCATGAGCCTCGTCAAGAAATTCGCCACCGTTGCGTCAGGCACGCTGATGAGCCGCGCGCTTGGCTTTGGCCGCGAGATGCTGATGGCCGCCGCGCTTGGCACCGGGCCGGTGGCCGACGCCTTCAACGCCGCCTTCCAGTTTCCCAACACGTTTCGCCGGCTGTTTGCCGAAGGCGCGTTCAACGCCGCCTTCGTGCCGCTGTTTGCCAAGGAGATCGAGACCCACGGCACCGACGGCGCCAAGCGCTTTTCGGAGGAAGTGTTCGGGGTCCTGTTCACGGCGCTGCTGGCGCTGACAATCGTCATGGAACTGTCGATGCCGCTGATCGTGCGCTACCTGGTGGCGCCAGGCTTTGCCGACACGCCGGGCAAGTTCGAGACGACCGTCACGCTGGCGACGATCATGTTCCCGTATCTCATCTGCATGTCGCTGGCAGCGATGATGGCCGGCATGCTCAATTCGCTGCGCCGCTATTTCGCGGCTGCCGTCGCGCCCGCTTTCCTCAACATCATCCTGATCAGCGTGCTGGGCTATGCCTGGTATCACGGCATGGATGCGCGTGAAGTCGGCTTCAGCCTGTCCTGGGGCGTGCTGGCGGCCGGGCTTGTGCAGCTCGCCATCGTCTGGATAGCGGTGCGCAATGCCGGCATCGCGATCGGCTTTCGCCGGCCGAAGCTGACGCCCAACGTCAAGCGGCTGCTGATCCTGGCGCTGCCGGCCGCGATCACAGGCGGCATCACCCAGATCAACCAGCTGATCGGCACGGCGATCGCGTCGGCGCAGGATAGTGCTGTGTCCTCGCTGGCCTACGCCGACCGCATCTACCAGTTGCCGCTCGGCGTCGTCGGCGTCGCCGTGGCGATCGTGCTATTGCCGGAACTGTCGCGGGCGTTGAAATCGGGCAATCTGGTCGAGGCCGCCAATCTGCAGAACCGCTCGGTCGAGTTCACGCTGTTCATGACCTTGCCGGCGGCGGCGGCACTGTGGGTGATGGCGGAGCCGATCGTGCGGCTGGTCTATGAGCGCGGCGCCTTTGCCGCCACCGGCTCGACGCCGACCGTGGCGGCGATCCTGGCGATCTTCGGCCTCGGCCTGCCGGCCTTCGTGCTGATCAAGGCCTTCACCCCCGGCTATTTCGCCCGCGAGGACACGCGCACGCCGATGATCTTCGCCGCCATCTCGGTCGGCGTGAATGTGATCACCGCCTTGACGCTGTTCCCGAAGATGGGCGCGCCGGGCATTGCCGTGGCTTCCGCCGTCGCCGGCTGGGTCAACGCCGTGATGCTGCTTGCCGTGCTGATCCGGCGCGGCCATTGGGGCCGGGACACGCCGCTGCTGAAGCGCATTCCGCGCCTAGCGCTGTCGGCAGCGGTGATGGCGGTGGCACTCTATTTCGCCGAGCACTGGCTGGCCGTCCGGCTCGGCCCCGGCTCGCCACTGGTGATCAAGGCGACGACGCTGCTGGCGCTGGTGGCTGGCGGCGCGGCTCTCTACTTCGTCACCGCCTTTGCCACCGGCGGCGCCGATTTCAGCATGATCCGGCGCAACGTGAAACGCGGATCGGGCAAGACACCACCGCCTACGGAACAGTCTCCAGATCCGTAAGCCTAACCGTAGAACCTGGTTAGCTTTCGCCAGACAATTCGTCGTAAACCGAGCGTGGCAGCGGTTCATGTGCCTGCTTGCTAAGCTCGACCCCGAATTCGGCCCGAAGCCGCGCCGCTGTTTCAAGCGGCGTCTCGTCGTCATGTCGGGGCTTTGGGGCTTCCTCGTTTTTGACGGTGGGCATCGATTTCTCATCCGATGATATGCAATGCAGGTTCAAATATATCATAAATGTCGATGTCAGCGCCGCCCCTCATTGCCCTGCCGGGCATTTCTCCCCGTAAACGGGGAGAAAGAGGCTGAACACGGCACTGGCCCTTCTCTGGCGATTGGCGAAAACGGGCGATGGCGGCGTTTTTCTCCCCGTCTCTATACGGGGAGAAATGTCCGGCAGGACAATGAGGGGCGGCGCCAGTCTGTCAGGTCAATATACAGGGGCGTCAGACGCGACCGCGTCATCTCCGGCCTCTTGATCCGTTCCCCGCTCTCGTCCATAAGCGCGCCGTCGCAAGACTTTCGCCGCGCGCGGTTTCCAGCCGCGTGATTGGCTCCGAAAAGTCTGCAACTTTTCGGAGCCAATCACGCTTAGTACGGCCCTCCACAAGCCATGAGGACATCATGACCGCCTTCAAACAGCTCGTCTTTTCCGGCGTACAGCCGACCGGCAATCTGCATCTCGGCAACTATCTCGGCGCCATCAAGAAATTCGTTGCCCTGCAGGACACGTCCGACTGCATCTATTGCGTCGTCGACTTGCATTCGCTGACGGCACAGCTCGTTTATGACGACCTCGCCGACCAGACCCGCTCGATCACCGCAGCGTTCCTTGCCTCGGGCATCGACCCGAAGAAGCACATCGTCTTCAACCAGTCGCGGGTGATGCAGCATGCCGAGCTTGCCTGGATCTTCAATTGCGTGGCGCGCATCGGCTGGATGAACAAGATGACGCAGTTCAAGGACAAGGCCGGCAAGGACCGCGAGAATGCCTCGCTGGGCCTGCTCGCCTATCCCTCGCTGATGGCCGCCGACATCCTGCTCTATCGCGCCACCCATGTGCCGGTGGGCGAGGACCAGAAGCAGCATCTGGAGCTGACCCGCGATATCGCGCAGAAGTTCAACAACGACTTTTCGAGCCGCATCGCCAGCCTTGGCGTCGGCGTCGAGATGCAGGTCGGCGAAGAGACGGTCAACGGCTTTTTCCCGATCACCGAACCGGTCATCGGCGGCCCGGCGGCGCGCATCATGAGCCTGCGCGACGGCTCCAAGAAGATGTCGAAATCGGACCCGTCCGATCTGTCGCGCATCAACCTGACCGACGATGCCGACACCATCTCGAAGAAGATCCGCAAGGCCAAGACCGACCCGGAAGCCTTGCCGAGCGAGCTCGACGGACTGGCAAGCCGGCCGGAAGCGGAAAACCTGGTCGGCATCTATGCCGGCCTGGCCGAGATGTCGAAGGCAGACGTGCTGAAGGAATTCGGCGGCCAGCAATTTTCCGTGTTCAAGCCGGCGCTGGCCGATCTTGCGGTGGAGAAACTGGCGCCGATCGCCGGCGAGATGCGCCGCATCGAAGGTGACCGCGCCTATGTCGACGCGGTGCTGAAGGACGGCGGCGAACGCGCCGGCGTGCTGGCCGAGACCACGATGAAGACCGTGCGCGACATTATCGGCCTGCTGCAGAGCTGATCTGCATCGCCAGTGCACTGCACCATACTGGCCCAAGACATCCTGGCCTAAGCCCGGCGGCTTGCCGCCGGTCTGCCGTGGTGGCAGATTGCGGCCGAATTGACATCGAGTAGATAGACATGGTCTCCAAACGCCTCAGTCGCGAAGCCGGCCATCGCAGGAAATTCCTGACGATCATCGACGACACGCCGGAGTGCGAGCGCGCGGTTGCCTACGCCTCGAAGCGGGCGCAGAGCACCAGCGGCACCTTGGTGCTGCTCTACATCATCACGCCGGACGATTTTCAGCACTGGCTGGGCGTCGAAAAGATCATGCGCGAGGAGGCCAATGCCACGGCGCGCGCGGCACTCGACGTCTATGCCAACAAGGTGCGCCAGAAGCTCGGCATCGAGCCCGAAATGGTGGTGCGTGAAGGCAAGCCGACCGAAGAGATCCACAAACTGATCGAGGAAGACCAGGACATCGCCATCCTGGTGCTGGCGGCCGGCGCCGGCAAGGAAGGTCCCGGGCCGCTGGTCGGCGCTGTCGCCGGCAAGGGCGCCGCCTTCCCTATTCCGGTCACAGTGGTGCCGCAGAACCTCTCCGACGAGGAGATCGACAGCCTCGCCTGAAGGTGTATTGATATTCAGGTGAGGCAGGCCTGCAAATGGCCTGCGCTTCCGACAGCCTTGCCGACGCCCGCCCGGGAACAATTCCCCAGCCAGCAAAAACATTCCGCCAGCCAGCCATTTCCAGCGATGCGTTTCGCTTGAATGTCCCGCCAATAGAGCCTATTTAGAACTATTCCAAACTATCTGCCCAGATGGGGCACGGAGACGGCCATGTTCATCCAGACCGAATCGACGCCGAACCCGGCAACGCTGAAGTTCCTGCCCGGCAAGGAAGTGCTGCGCGAAGGCACAGCCGATTTCCGCGACGCCGATAGTGCTGCTTCCGCCTCGCCTTTGGCCGGCCGGCTGTTCGAGATTCCCGGTATCACCGGCGTCTTCTTCGGCTATGACTTCATCACCGTGACCAAGGACGGCCCCGACTGGCAGCACCTGAAGCCCGCCATTCTCGGCTCCATCATGGAGCATTTCATGTCGGGCGCGCCCGTCATGAACCAGGCCGGCCCCGCTGCCGAGACCAGCCAGACCGGCGAATTCTACGACAAGGCCGACGAGGAACTGGTCATCACCATCAAGGAACTGCTCGACACCAGGGTGCGCCCGGCGGTTGCCCAGGATGGCGGCGACATCACTTTCCGCGGCTTCGAGAACGGCACCGTGTTCCTGCACATGAAGGGCGCTTGCGCCGGCTGCCCGTCCTCGACGGCGACGCTGAAGCACGGCATCCAGAACCTGCTGAGGCATTTCGTGCCGGAAGTGCAGCAGGTCGAGCAGGTCTCCTGAGAATTCTCAGCGCACAGCTTCCGCCAGTACCGCAAAAAACAAAAAACCGGGCCAAATTGCCCGGTTTTCTGTTTGGGACGTCCGTTGTTGCCTAGACGGTCCGCGTCATAAAACTTTTTAGTTGGCCATGATCTTTCCCGAAAACCGCTTTCCACTTTTCGGGATCATGGTCCTACATCACAATGACCTTGGCGCCGACCGACGTGCGGTCGTAGAGGTCGATAATGTCCTGGTTCATCAGGCGGATGCAGCCCGACGACATCGCCTTGCCGATCGAGTTCCATTCCGGGCTGCCATGCAGGCGATAGCCTGAATCGCCGCCCTTGTTGAACAGGTACATGGCGCGCGCGCCGAGCGGGTTCTTCAGGCCCGGCTCCATGCCGCCGGCGAACTTGGCCAGTTCCGGCTGGCGCTTGATCATGGCGCCCGGAGGCGTCCAGGTCGGCCATTCGCGCTTCAGCGCGATGCGAGCGTTGCCGCGCCATTCAAAGCCTTCGCGGCCGACGCCGATGCCGTAGCGGATCGCCCGGCCGTCGCCTTCGACGAAGTAGAGAAACTTGTTCTGGGTATCGACGATGATGGTGCCCGGCTTTTCCGAGGTGTCGTAGTTCACCTCCTGCCGGCGAAATTGCCTCGGCACTTTTTCGATCGGGATGCGTGGCAGTTGATAACCGGCATCGTTCACCGAACCATAGTTGTTGGTGAACATCTGCGAGCCGATGGTGCTGCAACCCGAGATCGCGGTCGACAAAGCAAGTGCTGCGACGATTGCAAGTGACTTCAAGCGCATGAAATGGTCCGATGCCCCGCCCAGATCGAGCGGCACGTTACGGCCGCTTTTCCTGGAATCATTCTTGCTGGCATTTGCTTTGCTTGCCAAGGGCGGGATGCCTATATGCAAGAGCTTACGTGCCGGTAAGCCGTCAACTATGGCATTTCGGCAACAGGGCTCGCGGGATTGTGAAGGAAAAACAATGGCCGATCCTCCTGGATAGCCCGGAACCAAGGAAGCACATCGAGGAACCACCATGAATGTAGGCGATGCTGCGGAACGCTCCGGCCTGCCGGCCAAGACCATCCGCTACTATGAAGAGATCGGCCTGATCGCGCCGGCGCGCGCCGCCAATGGCTACCGCGATTACTCAAGCGACGACATCCACCGGCTGGCCTTCCTGCGCCGTGCCCGCAATCTCGGCTTTTCAATCGACGATTGCCGCCAGTTGATGGCGCTCTACCGGGACCGCAGCCGTGCCAGCCACGACGTGCGCGAGATCGCCGCCGCCCATGTCGGCGCCATTGAGGAGAAACTGCGCGAGTTGCAGTCGATGCGCACGACCTTGCAGAAGCTGATCCACGCCTGCCATGGTGACGACCGGCCGGACTGCCCGATTTTGGATGATATTGCGGGGGCTGCGCTCGCCGGAGACAGGATGCAACCGGCGTCATAGCCGAGACGCACCGATTGCGTGACT
Organism: Hyphomicrobiales bacterium; assembly: GCA_900472295.1. Lineage (GTDB taxonomy): Bacteria > Pseudomonadota > Alphaproteobacteria > Rhizobiales > Rhizobiaceae > Mesorhizobium. The sequence continues at coordinate 343,213 of UCIA01000029.1, forward strand.
TTATACGGGGAGGTGTCCGCTGATGGTTTCCATGATCGTCGAACTGCGCAATGTCGAGGGCACCCAGGCCGCGATGGGCTGGGCCGGCGGCCACACGATGGTCGTCGACCGGCCGGAAGGCAAAGCCGGCGGCATGGGCCTCGGCTTCAATGGCGGCCAGCTGTTGGCGCTGGCGATCGGCGGCTGCTTCTGCAACGACCTGCGCTATGTCGCCGAGGACATGGGCGTCGGGTTGGGAAAGATCGCCGTGACCGTCGTCATAACCCTCGACGGCAATCCCTTGCTGGCGACCTCAGCCACCATGACGGTTGCCTGCGAGACGCTAGACGGCTTCGATCCCAAGCGGATCATCGACAAGGCGGCCGAGGTGTCGGCGATCAGCAATTCGCTGCGGCGCGGTGTGCCAGTGGCGATTGAGATGGCGGCAGACCGTGGCTTGAAGACATGTCCCGAGTGCCAGCATGTGTTCCAAGGCAATGGCTGGGATGGCATCGACGCCCATTGGAAATCGAAACATGAGGGCATCATGCCCTATGCCGAGGCGTGGCCACTCATTAAGACCGGCAGGTACTCGCAGATGTAGGCCTGCCAAGGTGATAATTCTGGCAAACGGCGTACCGCCGAACGACTTAAGAAGACCGATTAGAAATCGTACTTAAGTTCCGGATTGGTGTCGTCTGACGTGAACTGCACGACATAAGAACCGAATGCATTTTGGATAGTCGTAAACGAGAATGTATCTCGCTGCCCAGAATGGCCGAATTGGTGCATCCCCGCCGATTGAGGAATGACCTGAAGATCCCGAATCCCCCTGCCGTGTACCTCCAGCTTTAGAGTTGCAGCCGGATAGGGCGCGACCACTCGAAATAGACTCTTGAACGAATAGCGATTCCCAATTTGCCGATTGTCGTCAGATATCCATTCAATCTCCGGAGGCGGAGCCTGATTGACGACATTATTATAGACGGGGGCTACTGTCCCGCTGTTGTTGTCACCAACGTTGGTGCTTTGATCAAAAATGCTCTTTCGCTCAGTAGTCATTGTCATCCTCGCGCTAAAATCATCCTTGGATATCCCGGTAGGCCACATGGCAATGGCCAAGCCAGCGACGAAGCACAATCCGGCTATCGTCAAACTGACAAATAGGACCCACTCCGGTGATTGAGCAGCGAGTTGTGTCGCAGCGATACCCGCTGCCACGCCAAACACGGCCAGAACAATTCCCAGAAACCTATCTCTGCCCATCGCCCCCTCGCATTAGACTAACGTGCCACTGATTCTTTATTAGGTTTGCCGAATATAAGTATCCTTACAAAAAAGTTCAAACCGTGAACAAAATCTGGCATGGTGCTCGCCATGCCGATCATTTCCCCGATTCCCCTCAATCCCCTGATCGATGGCCGCCAGTCGGAACGCGCCATGCTGGTGCGGCGTGGCGTGCAGCGGCTGTTGATGCAGATGGGCATGCATGTGCTGCCCGAACTGTCGCTCGCCACAGGCCGGCGCGCCGACCTCGTCGCGCTGACGCGGCAGGGCGACATCTGGATCATCGAGATCAAATCCTCGATCGAGGATTTTCGCGTCGACCGCAAATGGCCTGATTACCGGCTGCATTCCGACCGCTTCTTCTTCGCCACCCATCCGGGCGTGCCGTCCGAGATTTTCCCGGAGGAATGCGGCTTCATCCTCTCTGACGGTTACGGCGCCGAGATTATGCGCGAGGCGCCGGAGCACCGCATGGCGGCGGCAACGCGCAAGGCGCTGATGCTGCGCATTGCGCGGGCCGGTGCTGCGCGGCTGCTTGCGGCGGAGCTTGCGGGCGTGGCTGTGCCGGCGCTGGAGGGGGAGAGCGAGTAAGGTTTGGAGCTATCGTCGCGCTGCCAAGGTTTCTGCGAAACTGTTGATCTTCGCGCTGCCCCTCATCTGCCTGCCGGCATCTTCTCCCCGTAAACGGGGAGAAGGGGCTGACCGCACCCTTGGCGCTCTTTCTTGCAACGTTGGTGATTGGCGAAATCTTCGTGAAGGCGCCCTTCTCCCCGTCACTATACGGGGAGAAGATGCCGGCAGGCAGATGAGGGGCGGCGCAAACTTCAACGGAAAGCGTAGCGTCAAATGACGCCGACAGCCCTACTCCATCTCCTCTTCCACCCCCGCAGGCGGCGCCATCAGCAGCACGGCCGCCCCCAGCAGCGCGGCGATGAACGAGCCCGCCAGGATGCCGACCTTCACCGCATCCTGCAGCGCGACGTCGCTCGCAAACGCGAGCAGGCCGATGAACAGGCTCATGGTGAAGCCGATGCCGCAGAGCAGCGAAATGCCGACCATGTGCAGCCAGCCGGCGTTGACCGGCAGGTCGGCGAAGCCGAGCCGGATCGCCAGCGCCGACGAGCCGAAGACGCCGAACAATTTGCCCAGGACGAGGCCGGCGGCGACGCCCAGCGTCAGCGGCTCGACCAGGGCAGCGGCGCTGAGGCCGGCCAGCGATACCCCGGCATTGGCGAAGCCGAAGATCGGGATGACGAAGAACGGCACGATCTTGTGCAGACCGTGTTCGAGCCGGTGCAGCGGCGAATGGTCGAGGTCATGGCCGCTGCCCGGAGACACTTTGAGCGGAATGGTGAGCGCCAGCGCCACGCCGGCCAGCGTCGCATGCACCCCGGATTTCAGCACCAGCATCCACAGGATGGCGCCGAGCACGAGATAGGGCGTCAGATTCGTCACCCGCATGCGGTTGAGCACGATGAGCACGGCGATGACGGCGAATGCCGCGCCGAGATAGGCCAGCGACAGGCCGCTTGTGTAGAAGATGGCGATGATGATGACGGCGCCGAGATCGTCGATGATGGCGAGTGCGGTGAGGAAGATTTTCAACGACGCCGGCACGCGGCTGCCGAGCAGCGACAGCACGCCAAGCGCAAAGGCGATGTCGGTGGCGGTCGGGATCGCCCAACCGGAGAGCGCGGCCGCATTGTTTCGGTTGATGGCGACATAGACCAGCGCCGGCACCAGCATGCCGCCGGCCGCCGCTACCCCCGGCAACACCCGGCGCGGCCAGGTCGAGAGCTGGCCGTCCAGCATCTCGCGCTTGATCTCCAGCCCGACCAGCAGGAAGAACACCGCCATCAGCCCGTCATTGATCCAGTGCGAGATGCTGAGCGGCCCGAGATAGGTATGGAGGGCAGCAAAATAGGTTTCGGCCAGCGGTGAATTGGCGACGATCAGGGCAAGGGCCGCCGCCACCATCAGGATGATGCCGCCCGCCGCCTCGCCATCGAGGAACTCGCGAAGGATGGATTTCGGCCGCTCGTCGCGCATGGAGACTCCGTTGCCGGTTCGGCGTTGTTGGCGATGATGCGCAAAGCGCGATGGCAGGGCAAGCGCCAGACTTGCCGAACGTCGGCGCTGCCCCTCACCTGCCTGCCGGCATCCTCTCCCCGGATAGTGACGGGGGGAGGGGTCGCTCTCATAGATGATTTC
>UCIA01000030.1 GCA_900472295.1 Hyphomicrobiales bacterium
GTGTCCAGCCGATAGATGGGTAACACTTTGAACCGGATACATAGGTGACACTTCTCTCCCCTATGCGTCCGCCGCAGCACCAAGCGGATTGGTTGGCGCTGCGCTGCGGCGGACAAGCTTCATGTGCCGTGTGTCGATGATGCCGAGCGGGTGGGCATGGAATGAGAGTGTCCATTGTCCGTCGTCGGTCTCCAAGGCAGCGACCGGTTCGCCCGCCAGCGCTTGCGAGACATAGATGAAACCGCCATTCCATCGGATCTCGCCATTGTGGCGCACACGGCGGACTGAGGCCTCGGCCGGATAGTTGGGCTCGGGTGGTGTCCTGGGCATGGTGCGCTGTGAGGGCCGGTAGTGCTGGGCTGGGGTATCCATGCCCAGTGCCTCATGGGGACGCTCCTCATTGTAGCTTTGCCGGAAGGTCTCGAAGGCTTGGCCCTGTGCCGTTCGGTCGGCTTCCGGCGCCTCGGCCATCGGCAGCATGGTCAGATGGAAGCGCTCGTGACGTCCGTTCTGCTGCGGCCTGCCGGGTGCGATCCGCTCCAGGGTGATGCCGAGCTTGATGAAGCGCACGACAAGCGGCGTCAGCCCGGTGACGCCGGCCGATGCGAAGGGTGGGCCATTGTCGCTTCTGAACCGGTCGGGCAGGCCATGCTCCTCAAACAGCCTTTCAAACACCGGCCAGGCTTCGCTATCGGCCGTCGACCCCGTCGCTTCGAGCGCCAGGAGGTAGCGGCTTGATGCGTCCATCACCGTCAAGGGTTCGCAACGCCATCCGTCAGCGGTTCTAAACCAGCCCTTGTGATCGCCGGTCCACACCGCGTTCGGCCCCTGCGGCTGTGGCCAGGGTCCATTGCCGCAGGCCCGCAGCCGTGGTCGCTTGCGGGCGCGCACAAGCCCATGCCGCGCAAGGATCGCGCCGACCGTCGAGGCTGAAGGCCAGATGAACTCGGGAGCCGTGCGCCTGAGCCGTGCCACGATCTTCTTTGGACCCCAAAGCGGATGCAGCTCCTTGGCCGCCACAATCCGCTCAACCAGGTCCTGAGCTGTTGCCCGGCCATGATTGAGCGGGGCTCGCGGCAGGTCGTGCAAACCCTCAGGCCCAAACGTCCGATAGCGTCCTAGCCATTTGTAGCCGTTCTTGCGTGAGATCCCGTAGGCCGCACAAAGCGCAACCATCGTCTCATCCCCAGAAAGACACTCCACAACAAACCGTAGCCGCTCGTCCATGATGCCAGTCTCTCGCCAAACCATCGCCGGTCCTCCCGGCGAAGGAGAAAACTGTCACCCATGCTATCGGTCCATTCTGTTACCTATCTATCCGGTTCGGACACCGCCACCTTCTCCCCCGATCGACGGGGGAGAGGAAGGGCGCGAACCTATTCCAAGCTGGCTCCTTTCCTCTCCCTCCGGAGGGGGGAGAGGTGGCGCCGCGAAGCGGCGACGGAGTGGGGGAACCACCTGGCAATAGCCGAGAACGCACATAAGACTCAGCGCTTAAGGCTCGAAAAAGGCAGTGCTCACCCGGCGCCGGCGAAACTACCCCCTGCCCACGAACGGCATCTTCGTCGCCATCACCGTCATGAACAGCACATTGGCGTCGAGCGGCAGGCTGGCCATGTGGACGACGGCGTCGGCAACGCGCTGGACGTCCATCACCGCTTCGGCGGCGATGGTGCCATTGGCTTGCGGCACGCCGACCGTCATCGCGTGCGCCATGTCGGTCAGCGCATTGCCGATGTCGATCTGGCCGCAGGCGATGTCGTAGGGCCGGCCGTCGAGCGCCAGCGTCTTGGTGAGACCCGTAATGGCGTGCTTGGTCGCGGTGTAGGGCACCGAGCCTGGCCGCGGCGCATAGGCCGAGACCGAGCCGTTGTTGATGATGCGGCCGCCCATCGGCTTCTGCTTGCGCATGGCGCCGAAGGCGGCGCGGGCGCACAGGAACGATCCGGTGAGATTGACGCCGACAATGTCGTTCCAGACCTCAACCGGAATTTCGTCGATCGGCGTCGACTTGTAGCTCATGCCGGCATTGTTGAAGAGCAGGTCGACGCGGCCGAAGGTCGACGTCACCGCCTTGAACAGCTCATCGACCTCGTCGGCCTTGCTGATATCGCAGGCAACCGCCAGCGCCTTGGCGTCCGTCTTGCCGGCTTCGGCGATAGCCGCCTCAAGAACCGGTTTGCGGCGTCCGCAGAACACCGTGTTCCAGCCCGCCTTGAGCAGCGCCGTGGCGACGCTCTTGCCGATGCCGGTGCCGGCGCCGGTGACGATGGCGGTTTTCTGGTCTGTCATGATTTCGCTCCTGCGGGCCGCGCATCCCAAGCATGCACAGGGATGCATCTGAATGCACCGAGGCATCGCAAATGATGGAGATCATGGCAAGCCGAACACCAATGCATGTCGCTCAAAAGTGGCCCCGGTTTCGGGAGAACGACATGCATCAACAAAAAACATAAGGCGCAACGCGCTTTATGCGATCCGTTCAACAAAAAGGGCGGTCATTGGCGACCGCCCTGATCTGAACCGGGCTTGGGAGGAGGAAAAGCCGATCCGACTGTTGGAATCATGCGCTTACTCGGTAAACGAGACGTTAACGCGTTTTTCCGACCGGTCCGCGCTGCCTACCAGCGCGGGTTTGGCGAAGTCCCAGCCGGAACCGGCACCTTGGCCGCCGACACCGTTGCTTCGACATGGTCGACCAGCGCATCCGGCAGGCCAAGCCGGCCGGCAAGCAGGTCAAGATAGCCGCGTTCGGCGCGCGTGTCGGGATCGATGGTCAGCCGCGACGCCGTGTAAAGCTCAAGCCTCTGCTCGTCCGTCTTGGCGCCGGCAACCAGCGTGTCGAGGTCGAGCGGGCTTTCCAGTTCGGCCATCAGGAATTTTTCGGCATCGGAGCCGACGCCGGCGAGCTTGAGCTTGCCGGCGATCTTTTCGCGCTCCGCGTCATCGACATGGCCATCGGCCTTGGCCGCCGAGATCATCGCCCGCACCAGGGTGAGCGTAAACTCGTCCTCGCCCTGCGGCGCCTGCGAGGGATGGAAGCCGGTGTCAACGGGCGGCGGCAGCAATTCCGGCCCGCCTGTCTCGGACGTCCCGGCCGCCGGCGCCTGCTCGGGCGCGTTGCCGGCCTTGTAGTTCTGGTAGGCTTTGTAAGCGAGGCCGCCGATCGCGGCCAGTCCGCCGAGCTTCACAGCCGTGCCGGTGACCTGCCGTCCTGTGCCGGTTCCAAGCAACACCGCGGCCAGCGCACCGGCGGCCAGCGGATTGTCCTTGGCCATCTGCACGGCCTGCCCTGCCTTGTCGCGGACAGTGCCGCCGGTGCCGGGGATTTGCGAGCCGAGCAGATCGTCGAGAAGCTTCTTGGGGTCGAACATGGTGCCTCCAGAAAAGGGCCCGCGCCAAACGTGGGCGAGCAGGTTTTGGATGTTGCAGACGTAGGTCCCGCTTGTTGACATTACAATGACGGACGGGCGCTTTGCCAGCAATGCGGCAGCCTTTCGAAAATCGGCATTGTCATGTGTCGATAGCGGCCTCGGCTTGGGTTAGTGTCACCGCCGCGTTGCCGAGGGAGGAACCTTGCCGTGACCGATCAACCTGGCTGTGAACCCGCCCGCGATCCGCAGGATCTGGAACGTTTGTTGATCGACCGGCAGTGGGTGGGAGACATTGACGGCATGGTGGCTCTGTTCGAACCCAATGCCGTCATCGACACCGGAGCGGCTGAATTCACGCGTGGCCACGAGGCAATCCGCACTCTGTTCGAAACATTCGTCGCCAGCGGGCGAAAGTTCCAGCGTGGCGAGCAGCGCCCGGCAGCCATCAACGGCGACCTCGCGCTGACCTCGACCCGGCTTGCCGATGGCTCGATAACCTCCGAGGTCGCGCGCCGGCAGGCCGATGGCACATGGCTGTGGGTGATCGACCGCTATTCCGTCGCGTGGTGACCCAGTCAGGCTGTCGCGCCGACGCTAGCTGCCGATATGCTCCCTGCCCTGCGCCTGTGCCAGTTCGACCTGGCGCTGGCGCTCGGCATAGCGGGCGCGATCCTCATCCGTGCGGGCCTCGTAGCAATGCGGACATGACACGCCGGTGGCAAAATGCGGCGACAGCCGGTCCTCCGGCGTCAGCGGATGCCGGCAGGCGCGGCAGAGTTCTGCATCGCCCTCGGCTAGCCCATGCGACACCGAGACCCGCTCATCGAAGACGAAACACTCGCCTTGCCACAGGCTGTCTTCGGCTGGCACCTCTTCGAGATATCTGAGGATGCCGCCCTTGAGGTGGAACACGTCCTCGAAGCCGAGCGACTTCACATAGGCTGTCGCCTTTTCGCAGCGTATGCCGCCGGTGCAGAACATTGCGACCTTGCGGCCGTCGAGCTGGTCGCGATGCTTTTCGACCCAGGCCGGGAATTCGCGGAAGCTCGACGTTCGCGGATCCACCGCGCCCTCGAAAGTGCCGATCGACACTTCGTAAGTGTTGCGTGTGTCAATGACGATGGTGCCGGCATCCGAGATCAGCGCGTTCCAGTCGGCCGGCGCGACATAGGTGCCGGCGCCTGTCGAGGGGTCGAGATCTTCGACACCCATGGTTACGATCTCGCGCTTCAGCCGCACCTTCATACGGTGGAACGGCATCTCGGCGGCATGGCTGTATTTGACCTCGAGATCGGCAAGACCCTCGATAGACTCGAGATAAGCGATCAGATCGGCAATATCGGTCTCGCTGCCGGCAACCGTGCCGTTGATGCCTTCCTGTGCCAGCAGCAGTGTGCCCTTGATGCCGCGGCCGCAGCAGAAGGCGGCGAGCGGCGTGCGCAAGGCTCGCAGCGCGTCGAAGTCGCCCAACGCCGCAAATTTGTAGAGCGCGGCGACGCGGACGGGTTCTTGGTTGGACAGTGTCATCGCCAAGCCACTAAACCGTGGTGAAAGCGGATTCAAGGCAGAGCCAAAGAAGCCTGTTTGGCGTTCACCCTCGCGACCAACCGCCGGCAGATGTGACATCGCGGCAGGCCGGGTTTCGTGGACTCGGAATCTGCCTTCTGCTAATCGGTTGAAATCATCGCACGGAGAGACAAGCCAATGCCAAGCAAGACCGAAAAGCTCCTGTCGCTCCTCAACGGCCAGCCAGTCATCCCGGTGCTGAAGATCGCTGATGTCGCAGACGCCGTGCCGCTCGCCCGGGCGCTCGCTGCCGGTGGCCTGCCGGCGATCGAGATTACGCTGAGGACCGCCGATGCGCTGGAAGCGATCCGTCGCGTTGCCGGTGAGGTTGAGGGCGCCATTGTCGGCGCGGGCACAATTCTCGATGCAAAGCAGTTCGACGAGGCAGCGGCAGCCGGCTCGAAATTCATCGTCAGCCCCGGCATCACGCGCGAACTGCTGGCGGCCGCCAAGGACAGCGACATTCCTCTGTTGCCCGGCGCCATTACCCCCGGCGAGATCATGGCTGCCCGCGAGGCCGGCTTGCGGTTCCTGAAATTCTTCCCGGCCGAACAGTCCGGCGGCATCGCCTCGCTGAAGGCCTTTGCCTCGCCTTTGGCCGACGTAAAATTCTGCCCGACCGGCGGCATCTCGGCCAAGAACGCCCCCGACTATCTCAGCCTGCCCAACGTCATCTGCGTCGGCGGCTCGTGGGTGGCGCCGGACGATCTGGTCAAGGCCGGCAAGTGGGATGAGATCGAAGCGCTCGCACGAGCCGCGAGCAGGCTCGGAAAGTAACCGCCAGGCACAAAAAACCCGGCCGGCTCACGCCGACCGGGTTTGCTGCTTGAAAGATACGGTCAGTTGCAGACCGTGACCTTCTCGACCACCCTGTGGTGATGCCGCCAATGCGTGACCAACTTGGTCCGGCAATGCTTCTTGTGCATGTGGTCCCTGTGCATATTGTTGCCGGTCTTGACGACAATGGTTGCGGCCTGTGTCGGAGCGATTGCGGCCGAAGCCGTTGCCAAGGCGATAGCCGACGCCAATAGAATGTTTTTCATTGATATCCCCATGTTGGAACGAACCCACGCTAACCCATGGAAAGGTCACTCGTTCCAGCTTCACGAGAAGTTCAGTCTGCGTGATCGTCAAGACTGGCCTGGCGCCGGCCGTCGGCGATCGTAGATGGAAAGTTGGTTCCCGCTCAAGGGCTCGAACCTCGATTCACGCCTTCAAAGGGCGCTGTCCTACCATTAGACGAAGCGGGAATGCAGCTTGCTGGTTAGCATTCCAGGTGGCTGAAAGCCAGTACCAGGCATTCTCGTAAAAGCAAAAGCCGCGCTGGTTTGCCCAGCGCGGCTTTCAATCTGTCCGGCAAGACCCTTACTTCGTCTGGAAGCGGGCGACCGAGAGGAATTTCACGGCATTGCCGGTGAAGCGGTTGGCGTCGGGCGACTGGGCGTCCGTCTGGAAGCCTGCAGTGTAGACCTCGCTCGGCGGCGTATGCACGATGTTGTAGGCATAGCGCGGCGCAGTCGTCGCGCTGGAAACGGTAGCGATGTTTCCGCCGCTGTTCAGCGCCCAGCGCGCCGCCTGCGGTTCCGCCGCCACCACCACAGCCCTTGGCTCCGGCTTCAGGTCGCGGGCCGAGGCCCTGGCTTCCTTGCGGGTCGTCTTCACGCCGGCGCCGATCACCGAGGCCGGATCGGTGCCGGCGGGGCGGGCGGCAATGGCGCCGCGCGGCGATGCGGCATCGACGCCCGACGGGTCGTTGAACGCCGAGCGCGGCTCGAGCGAAGCGACCTGATAGTCGTCGGTAGCGGCAACACTGGCGACATCGCTGGCACTGGCCTGTTCGAGAACGGCCCTGACTTCGTCCGGACGCTGCGACGGCAGCGCCGCCGCGAAAGCGTCGGTGGCGGTCTGCTTGTGCGCAGCCGTATCGGCCAGCGCCAGCAGCACGCCCTTGTCTTGCGACGACAGGTCAGCCGGCGGCGAAGAGCGGTCGGGACGCCAGGTCGGCAACGGCACGTTGACCGCGACCTGTGCCGGCTGGGCAGCGCCTTGGTCGGCCCCTTGATCTGCATTGCTCGCATCGGCCATGCCAAATGGCACGTTGGCCGGCGCCTGCGCCGTCGCCACGGCCTGCTCGGTGGTGGCATCGGCCACGCCGAACGGGACGGTCTCAGGCTGCTGCGCTCCAACATCGGCCTTCGGGCGCGGCGCGAAACCTGGCAATGGCACTTCCTTGGCCGGAAGTGCGGCGATGATCGTCTCCGGCGTGTCCTGCTGCGGCTGCGAATCGTCCGCGCTGTCGTCGGCGATCTGCGGGATGTTGGCGCGCTTGGCGTTCTGCGGCGACACGATCGTGATGCCGGGCAGGTTGCTGGTGTTGTTGCTCCTGGCGGCCAAGACCGGCTTCGCGACCGGCTTCGCGCTTCTCGGCGCTGGCGCCGCGGTCGCGACATCGGCGCTGTCGTCGGCTTCGTCGTCGCCGCCACCGCCGAAGAAAGCGGACAGGAGCCCGCCGGATTTCTTGCTGCTGCCGCCGGCGCTGGCCATCATGATGGCAGGCGAACCGGCGCCCTTGCGCGCCTTGTAGGAGGCCAGCGCCTGGTCATAGCCCGGCAGCGGCTTGCCGTCGCTCGGCACGTGCAGCGTCTTGCCATTGGGGAACAGGCTGACCAGTTCCTGGCGGCTGATGCCGGGCCAATGGCGCACATTGCCGATGTCCATGTGGACGAAAGGCGAACCGGATGACGGGTAGTAGCCCACGCCGCCGCCCTGCATTTTCAGACCGATGTTGCGCAGCTTCTTCAGCGGCACACCGGGAATGTAGAAGTCCATCGCCTTGCCCAGCATATGCTGGCTTTCTTTTGCGACACCGCGGCTGCGGCTGCGCAGCATCGAATTGGTCGACGGCGAGCGATAACCGCAGATGACCTGGATATAGTCGGTGGCGCCGGCCTGCCGGTAGGCTTCCCACACCAGGTCGAGCAGGCGCGGGTCCATCTTGGTCGGTTCGTTGCGACGCCAGTCGCGCAGGATGATGTTGATCTTCCTGAGGCCTGCGGGATCGTAGCGGCCATTGCGCTTGTAGACGATCTCGGCCTTTTCATGGGTATGGAGGTGATAGAGCTTGAGCGAGCGCGTTTCAGCGCTGGCGCCGCCGGAAGCGGCTGCAAGGAAACCGAACGCAACAATCAGCGCTGCCAGCCATCTCGGCCAGACGCCCATGTGCCAGACGCCCATGTGATAGTGCCGCCCGTTTCTGTGTCGTTCGACTTTGTTCAAATCAAAAGGCCCTGCAGGCTGCCGTTTGTCCCCGGATTTGTCCAAACGGATGCGTGGTTGTCACATCCGAATATCAATCCTAATGGTTAATCATCGCTTATTGAAGCCGAAATGCGGTAACACCGTGGCGATATCCCGTCAAAAACAATACACAGGATTTCTTGGTAAACTGCTGGTTTAGATCAAGATTCAGCCTTTTCCCTTTACACGATCTGTTACCGATGGCCTTAATGCGTGAACAGCGCTGTTCGCGTCAGCCATATTCCCGCCCCAACCCCTTATGCAGCGCCATATATCGCCTGGCAAGCTGGTCCCGGCCTTGCGCCAGTAAGCTGGGGAAATCAGGTTTTCAGGACGCCAGACGGTCGAGGCGGCCGGTTTCCGGATCGATGCCGTATTCCTTGAGTTTTCGATAGAGCGTCGAGCGGCCGATGCCAAGGCGCCGCGCGACCTCGCTCATCTGGCCATTATAGTGGTCGATGGCGAGCTTGATCATTTCCAGCTCGACATCGGCCAGCGCGCGTACATTGCCGCGCTCATCCAGCGCCCGCAGCGTGCCGAATCGCTGAATCAATCTGGCCGGAGGTTCAAGCTCGGCGGTGGCAGGTCCAACGCCGGCGATCTGTACGCTGTCAGCTTGCGATTCGCCGCTCCAGCCTATACCGGGGTCCGACAAGGACACGTCGGCATCGAGATTGACGGTGCCGTCGACCTGCGCCCGGATCTGCGGGAATTCGTCAATCGTCAGCACGTCGCCTTCGGCAAGCACCGAGGCCCTGAACACGGCGTTTTCCAGCTGCCTGATGTTTCCCGGCCAGTCATAGGCCTGCAGCATGGCCAGTGCGGCATCGGTAATGCCGTGCAGGCGATGGCCCGCCGGCGCCACCTTGTCCATGAAATGTCTGATCAGATAGGGGATGTCGTCGCGCCGGTCGCGCAGCGGCGGCACGACGATCGGGTATACGTTGAGCCGGTAGAAAAGGTCCTCGCGGAACTTGCCGTCCTTGACCTGCTGCAAGAGATTGCGGTGCGTGGCCGAGATCAGCCTGATGTCGACCCTGACGGTGGCGCGGCCGCCGACCGGATCGACCTCGCCGTCCTGCACGGCGCGCAACAGCTTGACCTGCACGTCGAGCGGCAGATCGCCGATCTCGTCGAGGAACAGCGTGCCCGAATGCGCCTCGACGAACTTGCCGGTGTGTTTGTCGGTGGCGCCGGTGAACGCCCCCTTTTCGTGGCCGAAGAGAATCGATTCGACCAGATTGTCGGGGATGGCGCCGCAATTGACGGTGACGAACGGTTTTGTGCGGCGCTCGCCGCTGCCCTGGATGGCGCGCGCCACCAGTTCCTTGCCGACGCCCGATTCGCCCTCGATCAGGATCGGAATGTTGGAAGCGGCCGCCTTCTGGCCGAGGCGAATCACCCGGTCCATCGCCGGGCTGTGCGTAATCATGTCCTTGAAGGTCAGATGGCCGCCGCGACGCCGCGACGTGCGCTTGACCTCGTCCTCGACCGCTTCGACCTTGAGCGCGTTGCCGATCGCGGTCTGCAGCCGGTCGGGAGACGCCGGCTTGACGACAAAATCGAAGGCGCCGTGGCGCATCGCCGAAACCACCGTTTCGATGCCGCCCTGCGCGGTCTGCACGATGACGGGAACGCTGATGCCGCGCTCGCGCATCGCTTTCAGCACGCCAATGCCGTCGAGGCCCGGCATGACAAGGTCGAGGATGACCGCCGACACATCGCGCGCGCCGGGTCCGTCGAGGGCCTCGAGGCCGGCTTCGCCGCCATCGGCGACGATGGCGCTGTAGCCGAATTTCGTCACCGCCGCCTCAAGCAGCCGGCGCTGCACGGGATCGTCATCGACTATAAGAATGGAACCTGTCATGACTGATTTAGTTGTCCGCCCGGGAAATTCCCATGGATCATCCTGGCACAGGGTTCTAAACAAGGTTTCAAAAAACCCGGTGAATGAATTCCTTAGGATTTGACCGGCTTGTCCTTTCCCCTTGATTCCAGAAGGTAATTGTTGATGAGCAGGATTCTCGGTCGGCAGCTTGCGGCGGCAGCATCCGGTCAGGGCGCGGCGGAGCTCGGCGACCTGCCGGAATGGAATCTCGCCGATCTTTATTCCGGCATGGAAGCGCCCGAACTGAAGCGCGACCTTGCCAAGGCGGCCGCCGATGCCGTCGCCTTCGAGAACCGCTGGAAGGGCACGCTGGCCGCGGAGGCCGGGCGCGGCAGCGCCGGCAAGCTCGGCGAGGCGCTGAGCGCCTATGAGGCGCTGGAGGAACTGATCGGCCGCATCGTCTCCTATGCCGGCCTGATCTATGCCGGCAACACCGCCGATCCGCAGCGCGCCAAACTCTATGGCGACATCCAGGAGAAGATGACCGATGCCAGCGCGCATCTTCTGTTCTTCGCGCTGGAGCTGAACCTGATCGACGACAAGGCGCTCGAATCCGCCCTTGCCGCAGATGCCGGCTTTGCGCATTACCGGCCCTGGGTGCTCGACCTCAGAATGGACAAGCCATACCAGCTCGAGGATCGGGTCGAACAGCTTTTCCACGAGAAGTCGATCACCGGGCGCGGCGCCTGGAACCGCCTCTTCGATGAGACGATGACCGATCTGCGTTTCGACATTGACGGTGAGGAACTGACGCTGGAGCCGGCGCTGAACCGCCTGCAGGATGCTGATGGCGAGGTCCGCCGCCGCGCCGCCGAGGCGCTGGCCACCACCTTCCGCAAGAGCCTGCGCACCTTTACGCTGATCACCAACACGCTGGCCAAGGACAAGGAGATTTCCGACCGCTGGCGCGGCTTCGAGGACATCGCCGATTCACGCCATCTCGCCAACCGCGTCGAGCGCAGCGTGGTCGACGCGCTGGCGTCCGCCGTGCGCGAGGCCTATCCGCGCCTGTCGCACCGCTACTACGCCATGAAGGCGCGCTGGCTCGGCATGGAGATGATGAACCACTGGGACCGCAACGCGCCCCTGCCCGAGACCCCGCAGGCGGTGATCCGCTGGGATGACGCGAGAAACACGGTGCTGTCTGCCTATCAGCGCTTTTCGCCCGACATGGCCGAGATCGCCCGCACCTTCTTCGACCGCAACTGGATCGATGCGCCGGTCAGGCCCGGCAAGTCGCCCGGCGCCTTCGCCCATCCGACCGTGCCCTCGGCGCACCCTTATGTGCTGCTCAACTACATGGGCAAGCCGCGCGATGTGATGACGCTGGCGCATGAGCTTGGCCATGGCGTGCATCAGGTGCTGGCCGGCGGCCAGGGCGCGCTGATGGCTTCGACGCCGCTGACGCTGGCCGAGACGGCATCGGTGTTCGGCGAGATGCTGACTTTCCGTTCGCTGCTCGACCAGACCACCGACAAGCGCGAGCGCAAGGCGATGCTTGCCCAGAAGGTCGAGGACATGATCAACACGGTCGTGCGCCAGATCGCCTTCTACGAATTCGAGCGCAAGGTGCATGCCGAGCGCAAGAACGGCGAACTGACCTCCGACAAGCTTGGCCAGTTCTGGCTGGAGGTGCAGGCCGAAAGCCTGGGGCCGGCGATCAAGCTGCGCGAGGGCTACGAGGTCTTCTGGACCTACATCCCGCATTTCATCCATTCGCCCTTCTACGTCTATGCCTATGCCTTCGGCGACTGCCTGGTGAACTCGCTCTACGCCGTCTACCAGAATGCCGAGCACGGCTTCCAGGACAAGTATTTCGAGATGCTGCGCGCCGGCGGCACCAAGCATCATTCCGAGCTTCTGGCGCCCTTCGGCCTCGACGCCACCGACCCTGCCTTCTGGCAGATCGGACTTGGTGTGATCAGCGGCCTGATCGACGAACTGGAAGCGCTCGACAGTTGACGCGCGCACTCCGGCGCGGAACGACAGGTTCAGTGGCGGCCTCGACTTTGCGAAATCGCAGAACAGTTTAGCCGGAATGCATGTGACGCCTGCTCTTTTCTTGTCCTAAATATCTGTTCTTGAAGAACTCTCCCTCGAAATTTTCCGTTAGCTTTCCCGAAGCCGTATGATAGCTTTCCGCCTGAAGCTCAGCCGGGCGCGCGGCTTAAGGCCGGACAGCATCCCGGCCCATGGCAGCGGTCTGGCGAAGGCGACAGCGGCTGTTGGCGATGGGCGGGAAAGCCGGGCGCCGGCAGTCGACGACAGAGCGGCTGTTCCCTGAACCGCCGAACCACATTGGATGATCCGATCTGCCAAGGTCATGACTTGAGACGGCGGCGGACGGATCCGACTGGAGAGAGACGATGACCTTCTTCTACATTGTCCTGGCGTTCCTTGTAGGTTTGTTGGTTGGCTGGTTTATCTGGGGCCGTCTGCGCGGCGAGCTTGACAGCCTGCGCGGCGACCTCGACCGCACCCGCAGCGAGCGCGACAGGCTGCGCGCCGATGCCGATCGCCTGACCGGCGAACTCGACGCTTGCGGCAAGACCCGCGCCGATCTCGAACGCCGGCTGCGCGAAACATCGACGCCGGCTGCCAAGCCCGCGGCGCCGGCAGCGCTGATCTCGACATCGCCGACAGCCAAGTCTGCCCCAGCGGCCAAGTCTGCTCCAGCGGCAAAGCCGGCCGCATCAGCCAAACCCGCCGCGGCCAAACCTGCCGCAGCCAAACCTGCGGCCGCCAAGTCTTCGGCTGCCAAACCGGCAGCTGCCAAGGCCGCGCCCAAAGCCGCAGCTGCAAAACCAGCCGCGGCGCCCAAGACGGCCGCCCCGACAGCTGGCAAGGCCGACAATCTGCGCCGCCTGATCGGCATCGGTCCGGTCAACGACAAGCTGCTCAAGGGCCTTGGCGTCACGACCTACGCACAGATCGCCGGTTGGTCGGCTGCCGACGTCAAGCGCATCGAGGACACACTGAATTTCGACGGCCGCATCGCCCGCGAAAAGTGGATCGAGCAGGCCAAGCTGCTTGCCGCCGGCGACGAGAAGGAGTTCGCACGCCAGTTCCCGACCGCCGGGACCGCCAACAACAGCTGATTGGCATCGGCGAAAGAACAACCAAGGCGGCGCCCTCGGGCGCCGCTTTCGTTTTTGCGGACGCCACTGTCTTTGCGCCCTGCGACGCCGCTCCCTCGATTGCACGTGAGCCGGCCCCCATATAGAGCGGTTCTGGCGTCATCGATCGCAGCATCCGAGCCCCATGCCCCTGCCCTCTGCCATCTTCCGCAACGATGAAAGCGGCCGTCAGCTGGTCTTCGACCACCCGGCCGAGATCATCGTCGCCCATGAAGCGGAAGATTTCCTGCCGGCGCTGGCGGCCGCGCAGGCGGCGAGCGACGCCGGCAAATGGCTGGCCGGCTATTTCTCCTATGAAGCGGGATACCTGCTCGAACCGAAACTGGTGCCGCTGCTGCCCCGAGGTCGACGCGCGCCGCTGGTCTGCCTGGGTGTCTTCGATGCTCCGGTCGAAGAGGCCGTGCCGCAAGGCGCAGCGGCGACCAATGGCCCGATCTTCGATGCAAGAGCGTCATGGTCGCAGAAGCAATACGCAGACCGCTTCGCGCGGTTGCACGACCACATCCGCAAGGGCGACTGTTATCAGGGCAATCTGACCTTTCCGGTCAATGCCCAATGGTCCGGTGATCCGCTCGCCGCCTTCGACGCGCTGACCGCACGCCAACCCGTCAAGTACGGCGCGCTGATTTCGCTTGGCGATCCTATCGTCTTGTCGCGGTCGCCCGAGCTGTTCTTCGAGATCAGTGCCGAAGGCACGATCGAAACCCATCCGATGAAGGGCACCGCACCGCGCGGCGCCACCAAGGCCGAGGATGCACGGCTGAAGTCTTTCCTGCGCAACGACGAGAAGAACCAAGCCGAGAACCGGATGATCGTCGACCTCCTGCGCAACGACATTTCGCTGATCAGCGAGGTCGGCACGCTCGAAGTGCCCGAACTGTTCCGCATCGAGAGCTACCCCACCGTCCACCAGATGGTGAGCCGTGTCAGGGCAAAGCTGTTGCCCGGGCTCGGCATCCGCCAGATCTTTGCAGCACTGTTTCCCTGCGGCTCGATCACAGGCGCGCCAAAGATCCGCGCCATGGAAATCCTGCGCGAGCTGGAAGAGGCGCCGCGCGACGTCTATTGCGGCGCCATCGGCTGGATCGCGCCCGGTGGCACGATGCGCTTTTCGGTGGCAATCCGCACCATCTCGCTCTTTTCCAGCGGCGAGGCCGTCTACAATGTCGGCGGCGGCGTCGTCTTCGATTCGACGGCGCAAGAGGAGTATCAGGAGTGTCTGCTGAAGGCGCGCTTCGCGACGGGAACACCGCCGACTACGAGCTGATCGAAACCATGCGCTGGGGGCCTAACCAAGGCTTCCTGCGCTTCGATCGTCACCTCGCGCGCCTCTACGGCTCGGCGGACGAACTGGGCTTTGCCTGCGATCCGCAGCGCATCGGCGAGGTGCTGGCCAACACCGTTGGCGGGCAGCGGACGGCACTGCGCACCCGGCTCGTCCTGCAGCGCAATGGCGAAGTGACTGCCTCGGCCCAGCCCTACGAGCCGCTCGCCGCCGACAAGGTCTGGCGGCTGCAGCCGGCGCGGGTGCGGCTCTCCTCCACCGACACGCTGCTGCGCCACAAGACCAGCCGGAGGCAGGTCTACACCCACGCCCGCGCCGAATATCTGATCACCCAGGCCGACGAAGTGTTGCTCGCCAATGAGCGCGGCGAAATCTGCGAAGGCACGATCACCAATGTCTTCGCCGATTTCGGCGATGGCGTGCTGATGACACCCCGGCTCGACTGTGGCCTCTTGCCTGGCGTATTGCGCGCCGAGCTGCTGGACGAAGGCCGCGCCAGCGAAGCGATCTACAGCTATGACGAGCTGAGGTCCGCCAAGGCGATCTTCGTTGGCAATTCGCTGCGCGGGTTGATCCCGGCAACATTGGCCTGATACGAAGCCGATGCGAGAATAAGCGCCGCCGGATTGGACATCTTCAACCAAGCATGAATTCTCGTCAGCCCACCCACACACCCTATGATGGTTCTTCAAAGCTCTTCACCATCGGGCTGAAGCCGCTTGAGCTCGACAAATGGATCGAGGTCGACGGGCATCTCATCGAGCATCTCGCCGAAAAGCGCCGGCTCTATGCCGAAATTCCGGGCAAGGTGTTTGTCGAGGAGGACGGCACGCGCGACGCCCAGCGCGAAGTGCGCGACCTCATCGAAGCGCATCTGCTGGCGACATTTCCTCAGATCTATCGGCGCGCGGGCACCGGCATCGAGGTAATTGGCGCAGAGCGCGGCCCAGCCAATGCCTTCAGCGACGCGCCGTTGGTCGCAGCCTCGCTGCTCGTCCAGGAAGATTTGATCCTGATGCGCCGCGACGATAGCGGCTGGCGCCTCGCCGCCGGCTCGCTGTGCTTCCCGTCGTCATGGTCGCTGGTCGAGAAATTCGGGCATCCGCTGCAGCAGATCCACGCACCGGTGCCGGGTTTCGGTCCGGGCACAAGGCCGGCCGAGCTTATCAACCGTATGTTCGATGGCCTCCAGGGCCAAGCCGTCGAGCGCTTCAACTGGTCGATCCAGGCCGACGACGCGCTCTATCATCCCCTGTCCAATGTCGAGCGCATCGACCGCGCCACCAACCGCCCTTCGCGCTTCCCGGATGGCGACTTCAACGCCCACGCCTTCATCCGTGTCGAACGCCAGACGCTGCGCAAACTGCCCGTGTCGCGCGACATCCTGTTCACCATCCGCATCCATCTCGATCCGCTGAACGTGCTGGCGCGGCATCCCGACCGGGCGACGCTTGCCGCCTCTTTCGCGGCGCAATTGCAGGCGCTGGATGAGGCTCAACTCGACTATAAGGGCATGACATCCGACCGTGACCGGCTGGTCCAACGCCTGCAAGCCATGACACTGGAGTGACGATGATCCGACATGTTTTGAAACAGGCTGTGCTGCTGGGCGCTTGGCTAGTGTTGCCGGCAACGGCGCTCGCCGACCCGGTGACCTATGCCGGAAAGCTCGGCAACATCGACATCGTCGTCGAGTTTACCGGCGATCCGGGGGCGGCCGGAGACGCCTTGGCGGCCCGCTATTTCTACCGCTCCAAGGGTGTCGACATCCCTCTGCAGGCGAAGTCGAGAAAGGGCAGCGCCTTTCAGTTGGCCGAGGAGGAGGCGTGCGATGCCAAGAAGTGCGGCGACGGCCAGGCTCCGCCCATCGGCGCTGTCTGGAAGTTGAGTTCGGCCGACAAGGGCAAGACGCTGGAAGGCACCTGGACGGCCAGGAAGGCCCTGCCGCTGAAGCTGACGCGGATCGCCAGCCGTGCCCAGACAGAGACGCCGGCGAAAACGCCACGCGATCTCTACGATTTCAGCGACATGACCTTCTCGGGCGACGATGCGCCGATCACCATGGCGGCATCGCCCTATGATTATCTCAAACTGGATTTCGCGCCGAAGGCAGACGCCAAGACTGGCTGGGCGGATGCAAGCTACGACTATGTCACCGATCCGCGCACCAAATTCGCCAGGCCGCGCATCGTCGATCTCGCCGGCGGCGCGCCGATCGAAGCTGCCAATGCCTTGCTGCAGAACCGCCATTGGCATGACAACCTCAGCGCCTTGACCTGTGCGGCGCTGCAATATGCCGGCTTCCACGACGGACCGCCGATCGAGAGCATGGATGATGGCTCGCTTGGCGGCTATGAAGACACGACGTCCAATGTAACGTCACTGACGCCGAAGCTGATGAGCTGGTCGGAATCCGGCAGCCTCTATTGCGGCGGTGCACATCCGAACAACTATTCCGACGCCTATGTCATGGACGTGCGCCGTGGCGCCCTGCTCGGGCTGCAGGACATGTTTTCCGACACGATCGACGGCAAGCCGGGCCCCTCGCTGGCCGCCTTCGTCAGGGAAAAACGCAAGAAGCCAAGCGACCAGACCGAGGTGGATTACGAGGCCGAATGTGGCATCGACGATTTGATCAGCGACTATCTCGGCGCCAGCCTGAAGCGCGATGGCGACAGGCAGGTTCTGGTCTTCGGGCTGCAAGGTTTGCCCAACGTCATCCAGGCTTGCGGCGACGATCTTGTTGAAATGCCGGTCTCCGAGGCAAAGGCTCTCTTCACCCCGGAATTCGCGAAACTGCTCGAACCGTAGGCGCATCTGCGGGGCCGAGAACTAACCTTATCCCTGCTTTTCCCTTTATTGTGACAATGATCTATGGTTTGTCGCGCGGCGGTCAGAGCATGATCCCGAAAAGTGGAAACCGGTTTTCTCGGACAAACGGGAACCCGTTTTGTCCAGAGATCATGCTCCAACCCAAAGTTGACCTGTTGTGGCGCGTTGTCTGAAGGAGTGCTCGATAAAATGGCGAATGAAAACTGGCCCGTTTACGGTGAAATCACCGGCCCTGTCGTGATGATCGGCTTCGGTTCGATCGGACGGGGAACGTTGCCGCTGATCGAACGCCATTTCAAGTTCGACAAGTCGCGCATGACGGTCATCGACCCGCGCGATACCGACCGCAAACTGCTCGACGAGCGCGGCATTTCCTTCGTCCAGGAACATGTGACCGAGAAGAACTACAAGAAGCTGTTGACCCCGCTTTTGACCAATGGCGGCGGCCAGGGCTTTTGCGTCAATTTGTCGGTCGACACCGGCTCGGTCGACCTGATGCGGCTCTGCCGCAAGCTCGGCGTGCTCTACATCGACACCGTCGTCGAGCCATGGCTCGGCTTCTATTTCGACACCAAGGCCGACAATGCCAGCCGCACCAACTACGCGCTGCGCGAAGCGCTGATCAAGGAAAAGCACGACAAGCCCGGCGGCGCGACGGCGGTTTCCACCTGCGGCGCCAATCCGGGCATGGTCTCGTGGTTCGTCAAGCAGGGTCTGCTGAACCTCGCCAACGATCTCGGCCTGGAATTTTCCGAGCCGGCGCAGGACGATCGCGACGGCTGGGCCAGGCTGATGAAGAAGGCCGGCGTCAAGGGCATCCACATAGCCGAGCGTGACACCCAGCGCACCAAGAAGCCGAAGCCGATGAACGTGTTCTGGAACACCTGGTCGGTGGAAGGTTTCATCTCCGAGGGCCTGCAGCCGGCCGAACTCGGCTGGGGCACGCATGAGAAATGGATGCCGAAGAACGGCAAGAAGCACAAGCACGGCTCCAAAGCCGCGATCTACCTGGAACAGCCCGGCGCCAACACCCGCGTGCGTTCATGGTGCCCGACGCCGGGTGCGCAATACGGTTTCCTGGTGACGCACAATGAGGCGATTTCGATCGCCGATTTCTTCACCGTGCGCGGCAAGAAGGGCAAGGTGCACTACCGCCCGACCTGCCACTACGCCTATCACCCTTGCAATGATGCCGTGCTGTCGCTGCACGAAATGTTCGGCGCCGCCGGCAAGGCGCAACCCGTGCATCATGTGCTGGACGAGAACGAGCTGGTTGACGGCGTCGACGAACTCGGCGTGCTGCTCTACGGCCACGACAAGAACGCCTACTGGTACGGCTCGCAACTGTCGCTGGCCGAGGCGCGCAAGCTGGCGCCTTACCAGAACGCCACCGGCATGCAGGTCACCTCGGCCGTGCTCGCCGGCATGGTCTGGGCGCTGGAAAACCCGGAAGCCGGCATCGTCGAGGCTGACGAGATGGACTACAAGCGCTGCCTGGAAGTGCAGTCCCAGTATCTCGGACCGGTCAAGGGCTACTACACCGACTGGACGCCGCTCGATAACCGTCCGGGCCTGTTCGCAGAGGACCTCGACAAAAACGACCCGTGGCAATTCCGCAACATCCTCGTCCGATAGCAGTTCCCTACCCCTGCCTCACTGCCTTGCAATCGCCCGGAAATCGGGCGATTGAAGGGATGCGGACGAGAGCGGTTTGCGCCCATTTGGGCGCATGAGGGAACGCTCTGGAAACTTGAGGCCACGCACATCGTGCTTTCCAAGATGTCGATTGCGACTTTGGGGCCGATGCGTCAGGAGAGGATTTTCATATGAGGATTGCGCGCAAAATTCTTTCGGCGGGCGCGGTGGGCGCTCTTGCCACGATGCTTGCCGCCTGCACCACCGGCGGCTCAGACGGACCACCGATCTCATCGCAGGCGCGAGGCGTCGAAGGCTCCTGGCTGAACGCCGAAGGCAAGGCGGTCTCGACATTGAACGGCGGCGTCTTCACCACCGTTTCGGCAGAGACCGGCGAGAAATTCGCTGACGGCAGCTATACCAAGACCGGCGCCACCTCCGTCGAGATCAACGGAACGTCGCTGATCCGGCAGCAGCCGATCGCCTTCAACTGCCTGCTGGTGTCGACCAACCAGCTGAATTGCACCAGCTCCGCCGGGCAGAACTTCGTGCTGACCAGGCGCGCCTGAGCCCACCTCATACGGCCTTGCGAAAAGGCGCCGGCTCGATTGCCGGCGCCTTTTTTGTGCCGGCAAATCATTGCCGATTTCGCTCGCCCTGATTCTTCTTGCATCGCCACAACCGCGATGTGAACATGCCGGAAAAGCTGGCTGCTCCAGTCAAGCTGGAGCGTTAAACGCTCTGATCAGGTTCATCCGGGAGACGAAGATGAAGAAGCTCGCCGCCATTGCCGCCCTTTCTGCCTCGACGCTCGGCCTGTCGGCCGCGCCATCCTTTGCCGACTACACGCTGAACATCCTGCATTTCAACGATTGGCACAGCCGCATCGAAGGCAACAACAAATACGAGTCGACCTGCTCGGCCGAGGAGGAGACCAAGGGCGAATGCATAGGCGGCGCCGGCCGGCTGGTCACCGCGATCGCACAGGAGCGCAAGAAGCTCGAAGGCCAGAACGTGCTGCTGCTCAATGCCGGCGACAGCTTCCAGGGATCGCTGTTCTACATCACCTACAAGGGCACGGCGGAGGAGGAATTCCTCAATCAGATCAAGCCCGACGCAGTCACGCTCGGCAACCACGAGTTTGACGACGGCGAGAGCGCGCTGGTGCCTTACCTCGACAAGGCACAGTTCCCGATCGTCAGCGCCAACGTCGTGCCCAACGACAAGTCCGGCGCTGCCGGCAAGATCAAGCCGTCGATCGTGCTTGAGGTAGGCGGCCAGATGATCGGCATCATCGGCGCCGTGACCAACGACACGCCGGACCTCGCCTCGCCCGGCCCCAACATCACCATCGCCGACGACGTCAAGTCGATCACCGCCGAAGTCGAGAAGCTGAAGGCGCAAGGCGTCAACAAGATCATTGCCGTCACCCATATCGGCTACCGGCGCGAGCGCGATGTCATCGCCAAGATTCCCGGCATCGATGTGGTCGTCGGCGGCCACAGCCATTCGCTTCTGTCCAACACCGACCCGAAGGCGGAAGGCCCCTATCCGACCATGGTCGACAACCCCGACGGCTCCAAAGTGCCTGTCGTGCAGGCGGCGTCCTATTCGAAATATCTCGGCGAATTCAAGGTTGTGTTCGACGACAATGGCAACGTCAAGGAGGCCAGCGGCGACCCGATCTTCCTCGACAAGTCGATCACACCAGATCCCGCCGTGCTTGCCCGCATCAAGGAACTCGGCGCGCCGATCGAGGAACTGAAGAACAAGGAAGTCGCCGAGACCACCGAGGCCGTGGACGGCAGCCGCGAAAGCTGCCGCACCAAGGAATGCGCGATGGGCAATCTCGTCTCCGACGCCATCCTCGATCGCGTCAAGGGACAGGGCGTCGAGATCGTCGTCTCCAATGGCGGTGGCCTGCGCGCTTCGATCGACAAGGGCGTCGTCACCATGGGCGAGGTGCTGACCGTGCTGCCGTTCCAGAACACGCTGGCGACCTTCCAGATTTCCGGCAAGGATCTGGTTGCCGGGTTGGAAAACGGCGTCAGCCAGGTCGAGGACGGCGGCGGCCGCTTCCCACAGGTGGCGGGTCTCAAATACTCCTTCGACAAGTCGGTCGCGCCCAATGCCGGCCGGGTCAAGTCGGTCGAGGTGATGGAAGGCGGCGTCTGGACGCCGATCAATCCCGACAAGGACTATCTGGTCGCCGCCAACAACTACGTCCGCCAGGGCGGCGACGGCTACAAGGTCTTCGCCGAAAAGGCCAAGAACGCCTATGATTTCGGCCCCGGCCTCGAACAGGTGGTTGCCGACTACCTCGCAGCGCACCGGCCCTATACACCGAAGCTCGATGGCCGCATCACCGAGGTCGCGGCAACCGTAGCCGCGGCTCCGGCACCCGCTGAGCCGGCAAAACCGGCCGAGCCAGCGCCGGCGGAACCGGCCAAGCCCGCGGAAGCAGCGCCTGCATTGCCGGAATTGCCGGCCAATTCGGGCGACATCGCCAACACGCCGCCGGCCATATCGACCGAGGAAGCACCTCCGCCTCCGGCGCCGCCCGCTACCGAGCCAGCCAAACCGGCTGAGGCAGCCCCCGCCCCCGCGACGCCTGCCCCCGCCGAGCCGGCAAAGCCGGCTGAAGCGAGCCACGTCATCGTCGCCGGCGACACCTATTGGGATATCGCCAAGAAGGCCTATGGCGACGGCGCCAAATGGAAGGTGATCTCAGACGCCAACAAGGCCTATGAGCCGCGCCGGCTTCCCGTCGGCGCCACCTTGACCATCCCGCCTGCAGCCAAGTAACGCGCTGCTGGAATTCGAAGCACCCGCCCGGTCCAACCGGGAGGGTGTTGTATTTTTAGGACAAGGTGCGGCCACACGTGGCATTGAAAACCGGCGCCGCGTCGTTAGTTTCGCGCCGTGTCGGAGAACTGCTATGATGATTGACCCCAACGCCGCGAAAGCGCTCGGCCCGCTGCCGGCGGGACATCCGCCGGTAAAGGCAGGCAAGATCGGCGTTATGCTGGTCAATCTCGGCACGCCCGACGGCACCGATTTCAAGCCGATGTGGCGCTATCTCCGCGAATTCCTCTCCGATCCGCGCGTCATCGAACTCAACAGGGCGATCTGGTATCCGATCCTCTATGGCCTGGTGCTGACCACGAGGCCGAAGAAATCCGGCGCCAATTACGCCAGGATATGGAACCGCGAGAGGAACGAGTCGCCGCTGCGCACCTACACCCGCGCGCAAAGCGAAAAGCTGACAGAGGCGTTGCGTGACCTGCCCGACGTCGTCGTCGACTGGGCGATGCGCTACGGCAATCCGTCGACCGAAAGCGTCGCGCAAAGACTGGTCGCACAGGGCTGCGACCGCATCCTTTCGTTCCCGCTCTATCCGCAATATTCGGCAACCACGACCGCGACTGCCAACGACCAGCTGTTTCGCGCCCTGATGAAGATGCGCCGAGCCCCCGCGATCCGCAGCGTGCCGCCCTATTATGACGAACCGGTCTATATCGAGGCGCTCGCCCATTCGATCGAACGGCATCTGGCAACGCTCGACTTCGAGCCGGAGGTTGTCATCACCTCCTATCACGGCATTCCTAGGCCGTATTTCGAGAAGGGCGATCCCTATCATTGCCACTGCCAGAAGACGACGCGGCTGTTGCGCGAACGGCTGGGGTGGGATGACAAGAAGCTGATCACCACCTTCCAGTCGCGCTTCGGCGCGCAGGAATGGCTGCAGCCCTACACCGACAAGACGGTCGAGAAACTCGCCAAAGACGGCGTGAAATCCATCGCCATCGTCAACCCAGGCTTTTCCGTCGACTGCATCGAGACGCTGGACGAGATCGGCCGCGAAGTGGCGGAGACCTTCCACCACGCCGGCGGTCAGAAATTCTCCCATATCCCTTGCCTGAACGACAGCACTGAGGGCATGGCGGTGATCGAGGCGATGGTGCGGCGCGAACTGTCGGGCTGGGTGTGAAACGGCCCATCGTCGGCCGCCCATGAAAAAGTCTATGCACTAATAATCCACGATCACCTGATTGTAACGTTGTTGAAACATACATAAGTGTTTGGTGAAGTCGGCTGCATGGAATCAACGCCATGGCCGGCATCTGAGGGAGATTCAAATGGACTTCAGTGGTTTCGGTATTGCGATTGGTGCGCTTGCCTTTCTGGTGTTGGTGCTTCTTATCAAAGGCATCAGGACAATCCCGCAAGGCTATAATTATACCGTGGAGCGTTTTGGCCGTTACACCAAAACACTGAGCCCCGGCCTCAATCTCATCGTACCGTTCGTCGACCGCATCGGCGCCAAGATGAACATGATGGAGCAGGTGCTCGACGTTCCGAGCCAGGAAATCATCACGCGCGACAACGCCATTGTCGGTGTCGATGGCATCGCCTTCTACCAGATCCTCAATGCCGCGCAGGCCGCCTACCAGGTCGCCGGCCTGGAGAACGCCATCCTCAATTTGACGATGACCAACATCCGTACCGTCATGGGTTCGATGGACCTCGACGAATTGCTGTCGAACCGCGACGCCATTAACGAGCGCCTGCTGCGCGTTGTCGACGAAGCGGCGCATCCGTGGGGCATCAAGATCACCCGCGTCGAGATCAAGGATATCAATCCGCCGGCCAACCTCATCGAATCGATGGGTCGTCAGATGACGGCTGAACGTAACAAGCGTGCGCAGATCCTCGCCGCCGAAGGCCTCAAGCAGTCGCAGATCCTCGAAGCCGAAGGCCGCAAGGAAGCTGCGTTCCGCGATGCCGAGGCGCGCGAACGCTCGGCCGAGGCCGAAGCGCGCGCCACCCAGGTTGTGTCGGAAGCCATCTCCAAGGGCGACGTGCAGGCGCTCAACTACTTCGTGGCGCTGAAATACACCGAAGCGATGGGCAAGATCGGCACCGCCAACAACAGCAAGGTCGTTCTGATGCCGATGGAAGCCTCGGCGCTTATCGGCACGCTCGGCGGCATAAGCGAGATTGCCAAGGAGGTGTTTCGCACAGAAGGCACCGCCGGCGCCGCGCGGCAGGCCGCCCGCCCTCCCGTGGTTCGCCAGAGCGATAACTGATCATAGGAGCACACTCCCATGTTCGACCGCATCATTTCCGAACTTGGTCCGTGGAACTGGATGGTTCTGGGCTTCGTCCTCCTGGTGATGGAGGTCATTGCGCCCGGCATCTTCATGTTGTGGATCGGCATCGCCGCGCTGCTGATCGGCGTGGTCTCCCTGCTCATCTGGGACGCGAGCTTCTGGACCTGGGAAGTCCAGGTCCTCGCCTTCCTGGCGCTGTCGCTGGTCTCGGCCTATGTCGGCAAGAAGCTGGTTGGCGGGCGTACTGCCCCGAGCGACCAACCCCTGCTCAACCGGCGCGGCGCGCAGCTGGTCGGCAAGATGGCCACGCTGGCCGAGCCGATCAAGGACGGCCGCGGCCGCATCAAGCTTGGCGACACGCTATGGCGCGTCTCAGGTCCCGATCTGCCGGCCGGCACGCAGGTGCGTGTCGTCAGTTCGGCCGACACCGATCTGGAGCTGACGGTCGAGGCTGTTTGATCGCCCGAAGCGCGCAGCGCTTTCGGAACAGAAAATCAGGGCGCGTCGCGTAGGATTTCCCGACCGTGGCGCGCCTTTGATTTTCACGCGGCGCCGATCCGCAGCAGATCGTGAAGATGAACCAGCCCGACCGGCCGCCTGCCCTCGACCACCATCAGGCTGGTGATGGCCGAATTATTGATGGTCTGCAGCGCTGTCGCCACAAGCGTGTCGGGTGTCGCCATCTTCGGCTTTTTCGTCATCACCTGATCGACGCTCATCTCCATGAGATTGCTGCCGATATGGCGCCTGATGTCGCCATCGGTGATGATGCCGACCAACGCGCCGTCAGCCGCTGTGATGGCGACGCAGCCGAACCCCTTGCTCGACAGTTCGAGGATTGCCTCGCGCATGCCGGTGCCCGAAGCCACCAGCGGCAGCCTGTCGCCGACATGCATGATCTCATGGATCTGCATCAGATTGGCGCCCAGCTGGCCACCGGGATGGAACGTGCGGAAATGATCGGGCGTGAAGCCGCGCGCTTCGAGCAGCGCGATGGCCAGCGCATCGCCGATCACCAGTTGCAGCAGCGTCGATGTCGTCGGCGCTAGGCCGTGCGGGCAAGCTTCCGGCACGGACGGCAGCAGCAGCACCACATCGGCTGCGCGCGCCAGCGCTGAGGTCGCGCGAGAGGTAATCGCAATCAGCGGGATCGAAAAGCGCCTTGAATAGGCGACGATGCCCATCAATTCCTTGCTCTCCCCGGACCATGACATGGCGATGATGGCGTCGTCCCTGGCAATCATGCCGAGATCGCCATGATTGGCCTCCGCCGGATGGACGAAGAAGGCGGGCGTGCCGGTCGAGGCAAGCGTGGCCGCGATCTTGGAGCCGATATGGCCGCTTTTGCCGACGCCGGTGACGATGACGCGGCCATCGATGCGCGAGACGATGTCGACGGCGCGGCCGAAAGGTTCGGCCAGTCCGTTCTCCAGCGCGGCGGCCAGTGCCGCCACTCCGGCCTGTTCCGTCGCCACTGTTCTCAGCGCCGAGGCGATCGAAGCCTGACTGTCCAATGGCTTCTTTTCTGAAGATCCCGCATGCATGGCTGATGCGATTAGCGCGTTGCCGTTCGCCTGTCCAACAGAATTGCCGCCCGGTCAGGGCCGACAGGCGCCGCCTCAACCCTCCGTTAACCATCCCCGTTTACGGTTCGGTAAGTATGGCGCGCTTGCGCCGCGCAAGCAGTGGTGACGATGTCGCGGGCCCAGCCTGAAAAGAAAAAAGGTCGAACAAGTGGGGCCTTTTGCGCTCTGCTTCTGGCGACGAGCGCGCTAGCTTTGTTGCGGCCGTTGCCGCTCCATGCCCAGGAAACTGAGCTGCGCGGCCAGGTTTCGGAATCGGCGATCCTGTTCGACCAGCAGCAGAGGGCCAGGAAGACCGCCAACGGGCAGGCCCAGCCAGTGGCAGCAACTCCACCTGCCCCGGAAAACCGGACAGCCACCTATCTGCCGGCCAGCGCCGGCGCCGTGCCTGACGATGCCGACCCTGACAATACAGGAGCGCCCACCAGTATCTTCGACCCGCCGGAGGCCACCAACGACCCGTTCGGTGAACAGCCGGCAGCCGCCCCGCCGCGCCGGCCATCGACGGCAAAGCAGCGCGCCGCCGATGCGGACAAGACCAAGGACGAAACTGCCGACAAGAAGAAGCCGGCCAAGGACACGGACCCAACCACAACCGGAACCACTTCAGCCGACGCGACCGCAGACGACACGGACCAGGACACCGCCAACCGCCGCGCTCTCACAATCGACAGCGCCGACCGGCAAGAACTCGATCCCGGCGCCGAGCGCACCGACGCCATCGAAGGCCTGAAGAAGGATCCGGAAGACGACCCGTTCGCCGCACCCGGCATCAAGGTCGGCTCCTTCCTGCTGCGGCCGACACTCGAGCAGGGCGTGACGGCAACGTCGAACGCCGATTCCAGCAGCGGCGGCAAGTCAGCGGTTTTGTCCGAAACGGCCTTGCGTTTTTCGGCGACCTCGGACTGGGCGCAGAATTCGGCCGTTGTCAATGGCTACGGCAACCTGCGCAACACCATTTCGGGCCAGAAGATTGATGAGGCCCGCGGCCGCATCGAAGGCACACTCAATGTCGACCTCGACAATGAGTTGCGCGCCATCGCCAAGCTCGGCTACGAGGTTGCGCCGGAATCGGCCTCGTCGCCCGACGCCATTGCCGGCGTCAAATCGCAGCCAATCCGCCAGACCATCGATGGCAGCCTGGGCGTCGAAAAGGATGTCGGCAAGCTGCGCTTTGCGCTGACGGGCGCGGTCTCGCACGACATGTACGGCGACGCCGAATTGACGGACGGCACCGTGCTGTCGCAAAAGGATCGCGATTCCACTCTCTACACGGCGACCTTGCGCACCGGCTACGAAATCTCGCCTGCCATCACGCCTTTCGTCGAGGTCGAAGTCGGCCGCCGCGCCTACAACCAGCGTGTCGATTCCGGCGGTTTCGAGCGCTCCTCTACCCGGCTTGGCGCACGCGCCGGTGTCGAAGTCGACATGGGCGAGAAGCTGACCGGCGAGTTCTCGGCCGGCTGGCTGCGCGAAGCGATCGACGACAACCGCCTCGAAGCAAATGCGGGTGCTTCCGTGAACGCCGACCTCAAATGGTCGCCCGAGCGCGGCACCATCATCGGCCTTACCGGCAAGACCACCATCGACGGCTCGACAAGCCCCAATGAGAGTGGCGACATCCTTTACTCTGGGCGCCTCACCGGCGAGCGGCAGATCCGCGCCGACCTGACCGGCAATGCCGTCCTTGGCCTCGACTGGCGCGACTACACCGGCTCCGACGGGCATGACATGACGCTGAGCGCCGAGGCCGGGCTGACCTGGTGGCTGAACCGCTATGTCGGCCTCACCAGCCGCGCCCGCACCGAAAAGCTGACCAGCAACCTGCCCGGGCGCAACTATACCGCCAACAGTGTCTACCTCGGGCTGAAGCTGCAGCGGTAACTAGAAAGCAGCACCCCGTCGCTCGGACGGCTTCATCTCGTCGAGCAGCGTGCGGATAACGCCGGCCATGTTCTCGTTCATGTCGCTGCGCCACAGCGCAAAGGCGACATTGGCCTCGACGAACCCTTCCGGGGACCCGCAATCGAAGGTACGTCCCTGATAGTGGTAGCCGTAGAAGGCCTGCTGCTTTTCCAGCTTCAGCATCGCGTCGGTGAGCTGGATTTCGTTGCCGGCGCCCTTTTCCTGGCTTTCAAGTATCTTGAAGATCTCGGGCTGCAGGATGTAGCGGCCGTTGATGTAGAGATTGGATGGCGCGGTGCCGGCCTTCGGCTTTTCGACCATCTCGGTGATGCGGAAGCCGTGATGCGTATCCTCGCCGCGGCCGACAATGCCATATTTGTGGGTTTCGGCCGGATCGCATTCCTGCACCGCGATGATGTTGTTGCCGGTCTCCTCATAGAGTTCGACCATGGCCTTCATGCAGCTCTTTTCCGACTGCATGATCATGTCGGGCAAGAGGAGCGCGAAGGGCTCGTCTCCGACCAGCTCACGGGCGCACCAGACGGCGTGGCCAAGCCCCATCGGCACCTGTTGGCGGGTGAACGAGGTCTGCCCCGGCGCCGGCTGCAGCCGCTGCAGGCGGGCGAGCTGCTCGTCCTTGCCACGCTGGGCGAGCGTGTCGTAGAGCTCGAACTGGATATCGAAATGGTCTTCAATGACAGCCTTGTTGCGGCCGGTGACGAAGATGAAATGTTCGATGCCCGCCTCGCGCGCCTCATCGACGACATACTGGATGACCGGCCGGTCGACGACCGTCAGCATTTCCTTGGGAATGGCCTTGGTGGCCGGGAGGAACCGCGTGCCGAGACCGGCGACCGGAAAAACTGCCTTGCGAACTCGCTTCATGCGTCAACTATCCGTTTTGAGGGCGTGCCCGGCAATCCCCGCCTCGCGACATTTTCGCGCCGGAATTGAGGATTATCGGGCGATTGAGGGAAACATCAACCGGTAAAGCATTCAGGTGTCTTTTCGTTCCAGGCGCCGCCTATGGTAAACTAATTCCTAACCCGGTTCGGCGATGAATGGTCTTTCCTGAGATAGAGAAGGAGGAAAAGATGTCCGTTCGCAGTACCGCAAAGCGCTTTACCAGCGTCCTGACGGCGGCCAGCCTTTCGCTCGCCTTGCTGATGCCAGGCCCGGCCTTTGCCGATGCCGGTTTCCGGCAGTGGGTCGCCGGCTTCCGCGCCACTGCCGTTGCGGGCGGCGTTTCCGGTGCGGTCTATGACCGGGCGTTCCGGAGCATAAACGAACCCGACCCCGTGGTGCTGGAAAAAGCCCGCACCCAGCCTGAATTCACCGCGCCCGCCTGGGACTATTTCGACAATCGCGTCCATGACCAGTCCGTTGCCGTCGGCCAGCAGATGGCCAGGAAATGGAAGCCGTGGCTGGACAGGATCGAAGCTAGGTTCGGCGTCGACCGCTACATCCTCCTGGCCATCTGGTCGATGGAATCGAACTATGGCGAGATCCTCAAGCGCGACGACATCATGCGCAATGTCATCCGCTCGCTGGCGACGCTCGCCTATGGCGACCCGAAACGTTCGAAATTCGCCCGCACCCAGTTGGTCGCCGCGCTGAAGATCCTGCAGACCGGCGACATCGACGAAAGCCACCTCATGGGCTCCTGGGCCGGCGCTATGGGCCAGACCCAGTTCATCCCGACCAGCTACCAGCACTATGCCGTCGACATGGACGGCAACGGCAAGCGTGACATCTGGAATTCGATCCCCGATGCGTTGGCGGCATCAGCCAATCTGTTGAGGAAGAATGGCTGGCAGGCCGGCAAGACCTGGGGCTACGAGGTCACCATACCGGCCGGCAAACTGCCAGCCGGCTCGAAGACACTGGCGCAGTGGCAGGCGCTCGGCGTCGCCAGGGCCAATGGCAAGCCGTTCAAGAACGGCTCCGACAAGGCGACGCTGAAAGTGCCGGACGGCCGCAGCGGGCCGGCCTTCCTGATGGTCAAGAACTTCTCCGTCATCAAAGCCTACAACAACGCCGACAAGTATGCCCTTGCCGTCGGCCTTCTTGCCGACGAAATCGCCGGCTCTAATGGCCTTATGCAGGACTGGAAGCGGCCTTTCACCAAACTCTCCTTCGAGGAAAGGCAGGAGTTGCAGAAGCGGCTTTCGCAGCACGGGCTTTACGACGGCAAGTTCGATGGCAAGATCGGTAACGGCACGAAAACCGCCATCATGACCTATCAGGCCACCGTCGGCTTGACCCAGGACGGGTATCCGAGCATGGAAGTGCTCAAATGGCTCAGAAAGAAATAGAGCCAGCGACGGCAGCGCGCATTTGCGATGCGCAAGGGATGCCGTAGCATACGCTAGTGCATGATCCCGCCGGTTGCGGGACCGTGCACCAAGGGATGGAGAAGGTGCTTGGTTTCGGCAGCGCGTATCCGTGTGATCGTTTTCCGCTTGCCGATCCTCATTCTGGCCATCGCCGTGCTGGCGACAGCGGTCGCCGGCTCTTTCCACACACCGGCTTTCGCACAGGAAGAGCCGCAAAAGCGCGGCTGGTCGCTGCGCGACCTGTTGTTCCCGCGCCGCAGCGAACGCGTCGAGCCGCCACGCGATGTCGGGAAAGCAAAGCCGAAGGTCAAGAAGAAGGCGCGCGCTCCCGCCGAGCCGGCCGTACCTGTCGTCGAGAAGACGCCGGATGCCCGAACCATTCTGGTGATCGGTGATTTCATGGCGAACGGCCTGTCCGAAGGGCTGGAGACCGCTTTTGCCGACAATGCCAATGTCAGGATCGTCTCGCGGGCCAACGGCTCCTCGGGCTTCGTGCGCGATGATGTCTTCAACTGGCCCGAACAGGTCAGATCGCTGATCGAAACCGAGAAACCCTCCGCCGTCGTCGTCATGCTGGGCTCCAACGACCGCCAGCAGATGCGCGTCAACGATGTGCGCGAGCAGCCGCGCTCCGAGAACTGGACGAAGGAATACGAGCGCCGGACAGAGGCCTTGGGCAAAGCGCTGGCAGCGACCAAGGTACCTTATCTCTGGGTCGGCATGCCGGCCTTCAAGGCGCCGAAGATGACCTCCGACATGCTGGCCTTCAATGACATTTACCACTCGGCCGCCGAGAAGAACGGCGGCGAATTCGTCGATGTCTGGGACGGGTTCGTCGACGAGAACGGCGCTTTCGTCTCGACCGGCCCCGACATCAACGGCCAGGCCGTGCGGCTGCGCTCCGACGACGGCATCAACGTGTCGAAAGCCGGCAAGCGCAAGCTCGCCTTCTACACCGAAAAGCCGCTGGCCAAGATCCTCGGCCTGCCGGCACCGGGCAGCGTGGTGACGGCTGCAGCACCTGCCGGGGCACCCGTTGAGGCGCCGTCGCTTCCCGCTGCCCCGATCGTGGTCGACCGCACCGTTCCGATGCTGCTGAACGATCCCGCGCTCGACGGCGGCACCGAGCTTCTCGGCGCGGCGGCAGCGCCGAAGCCCAATCCGCAGCTGCCCGGTGAAAAACTCATCCTCGAAGGCAAGGCCCCCGAGGCATCGCCCGGCCGCGCCGACGATTTCTCCTGGCCACCCAAGGCACCCGCAACGGCCGCAGCCGCAACGGGCACGACGACGGCGATCAACCGTTAACGGGGAAGTACCGTCGAGCCCATCAGCGCTTCGTCGATCGAGCGTGCCGCCTGGCGGCCTTCGCGGATCGCCCACACCACCAGCGACTGGCCGCGGCGCACGTCACCTGCAGCATAGAGCTTGTCGACGCTGGTCTTGTAGTCGCGGTCATTGGCCTCGACATTGCGGGAACGCCGACTGTCGGTGGCGATCTTCATCTGGCCGTCCAATTCCTTCGCCACGCCAACGGCGGCAGGCCCGGCAAAGCCGATGGCGATGAAGGCTAGATCGGCGCGGATGACGAATTCGGTGCCGGGGATCGGCTTGCGCTTCTCGTCGACCTCGCAGCACTTGACGCCGGTCAGCTGGCCCTCCTCGCCGATGAATTCGAGCGTCGCCACCTGGAATTCGCGCTCAGCACCCTCGGCCTGCGAGGACGACGTGCGCATCTTGGTCGCCCAGTAGGGCCAGACCGCGAGCTTGTCTTCCTTTTCCGGCGGCTGCGGGCGGATGTCGAGCTGGGTGACACGCACCGCGCCTTGGCGGAAAGCGGTGCCGACGCAGTCGGACGCGGTATCGCCGCCACCGACGACGACGACATGCTGGCCGCCGGCGATGATCGGGTGAGACGGCCACGCCACCGACTGGATTGGCTCGCCGCCGACACGACGGTTCTGCTGCACCAGATAGGGCATGGCGTCGTGCACGCCGCCAAGGTCGTCGCCGGGAATGCCGGCCGCGCGCGGCGCTTCGGAGCCGCCGCAATAGAGCACCGCATCATGTTCTGCGAGCAGCTCGGCCACCGGCTTGTCGACGCCGACATTGACGCCGCAATGGAAGGTCACGCCCTCGCCCTGCATCTGCTCGATGCGGCGGTCGATATAGTGCTTCTCGATCTTGAAGTCGGGAATGCCGTAGCGCATCAGCCCGCCCGGCCGGCTCTCACGCTCATAGACATGCACATCATGGCCGGCGCGGCCAAGCTGCTGCGCCGCGGCCATGCCGGCGGGACCGGAACCGATGACGGCGACCCGCTTGCCGGTCTTCTTTTCCGGCGGATAGGGCCGGATATGCCCGGTCTCATAGGCCTTGTCGGCGATTGCCTGCTCGACCGTCTTGATGGCAACCGGAATGTCCTCGAGGTTCAGCGTGCAGGCTTCCTCGCAGGGCGCGGGACAGATGCGGCCGGTGAATTCGGGGAAATTGTTGGTCGAATGCAGGTTGCGGATCGCATTGTCCCAATCGCCGGCATAGACGAGGTCGTTCCAGTCCGGAATCTGGTTGTGGACCGGACAGCCGGTCGGCCCATGACAGAACGGAATGCCGCAATCCATGCAGCGCGCCGCCTGTTTCTCAACCTCCTTGTCCGACATCGGCAGCGTGAATTCACGGAAATGCCGGATGCGGTCGGAGGCCGGCTGGTACTTGTGCACCTGCCGGTCGATTTCGAGAAAGCCTGTTACCTTGCCCATAGTCCAGTTCCTGCTGTCCAGATGGTGCGGGGTTCGCCGCACCCGTTAACCCCTTGAGGCAGCCATGGCAACCTTGCATCCGGGGTCAAACTGTCGCTTAAAGTTCAGCCGGGAAGCCTGGGCCCCCCGGCAAGTCCAAAAGCCTATTCCGCCGCCACGCCCATGCGCATGCGTTCCATCTCGATCAAGGCGCGGCGGTATTCGACCGGCATGATCTTGCGGAATTTCGGCCGGAAGGTCGTCCAGTCGTCGAGGATCTCGCGGCCGCGCACCGAACCGGTGAAATGGACGTGGTTCGAGATCAGCTGGTAGAGCCGCTCTTCATCGTGGCTGGTCATGTCGCCGGAGACGTCGACGCGACCCTTGTGGTCGAGATCGCCGCCATGATGCAGCAGCCTTTCCATCAGATCGTCTTCTTCCGGAACCGGCTCCAGCTCGACCATCGCCATGTTGCAGCGCGCGGCGAAATCGCCGGCCTCGTCCAGCACATAGGCGACGCCGCCCGACATGCCGGCAGCAAAGTTGCGGCCGGTCTGCCCGATGACAACGACGATGCCGCCGGTCATGTATTCGCAGCCATGGTCGCCGACGCCTTCGACGACCGCGGCAACGCCCGAATTGCGCACCGCGAAGCGCTCGCCGGCGACACCGGCGAAATAGGCTTCGCCCTCGGTCGCGCCGTAGAGCACGGTATTGCCGACGATGATCGATTCAGCCGCGACGATCTTGGACTCTTCCGGCGGCCGGATGACGATGCGGCCGCCCGAAAGGCCCTTGCCGACATAGTCGTTGGCGGCGCCGACCAGCTCGAACGAGATTCCGCGCGCCAGGAAGGCGCCGAAGGACTGGCCGGCGGTGCCGGTCAGCTTCACCTGGATCGTATCCTCGCGCAGGCCCTTGTGCCTGAAGCGCTTGGCCACTTCGCCCGACAGCATGGCGCCCGTCGAACGGTCGACATTGCGGATGTCGACCTCGATCTTGACCGGCTGCTTGCTTTCGAGCGCTGGCTTGGCCAGTTCGATCAGCTTGCGGTCGAGCACGTCGTCGATCGGGTGCTTTTGCCGCTCGGTCCAGTGCACCGCTTCATGCGGTGCATCCGGCTTGTAGAACATCTTGCCGAAGTCGAGCCCGCGCGCCTTCCAATGCTGGATCATCTCGCGCTTTTCCAGAAGGTCGGTGTCGCCGATGATCTGGTCGATATGGGTGTAGCCCATCTCGGCCAGCAGCCCCCTCACCTCTTCCGCCACGTAGAAGAAGAAGTTGATGACATGCTCGGGTGTGCCCTTGAAGCGCTTGCGCAGCACCGGGTCCTGCGTCGCGACGCCGACCGGGCAGGTGTTGAGGTGGCACTTGCGCATCATGATGCAGCCGGCCGCGATCAACGGCGCGGTCGAGAAGCCGAACTCGTCGGCGCCGAGCAGCGCGCCGATGATGACGTCACGCCCGGTGCGCAGGCCGCCATCGACCTGCAGCGCCACGCGCGAGCGCAGGCCGTTCAGCACCAGCGTCTGGTGCGTTTCGGCAAGGCCCATTTCCCACGGGCTGCCGGCATGCTTGAGCGATGTCAACGGCGACGCGCCGGTGCCGCCATCATAGCCCGAGATGGTGATGTGGTCGGCGCGCGCCTTGGCGACGCCGGCCGCAACCGTGCCGACGCCGACTTCCGACACCAGCTTGACCGAGACATCGGCCGCCGGATTGACGTTCTTCAGATCGTAGATCAGCTGCGCCAGATCCTCGATCGAATAGATGTCGTGGTGCGGCGGCGGCGAGATCAGACCGACGCCTGGCGTCGAGTGCCGGACCTTGGCGATGGTCGCATCGACCTTGTGGCCGGGCAGCTGGCCGCCTTCGCCGGGCTTGGCGCCCTGCGCGACCTTGATCTGCATGACATCGGAGTTGACGAGATATTCGGCCGTGACGCCGAACCGTCCCGAAGCGACCTGCTTGATCGCCGAGCGTTCCGGGTTCTTGCCGCCGCCGGGCAGCGGCAGATAGCGGTCGGCTTCTTCGCCGCCCTCGCCGGTGTTCGACTTGCCGCCGATCTGGTTCATGGCGCGCGCCAGCGTGGTGTGTGCCTCACGCGAGATCGAGCCGAACGACATCGCCCCCGTCGAGAAGCGCTTGACGATGTCGGCCGCCGACATCACGTCCTCGATCGCTACCTTCTGGCGGCCGGTGTCTTCCGCTAGCTTGATCTTGAACAGGCCGCGAATGGCTTGCGCCCGCGCGGTCTCGCTGTCGATCTGCGCCGAATACTCCTTGAACGTCTCCCAGGAGCCCTGCCGCACGGCATGCTGCAAGGTGGCGACCGCGTCGGGAGACCACATATGGGCCTCGCCGCGCATGCGGAACAGATACTCGCCGCCAACCTCCAGATTGTTGCGCAGCACCGGATCGTTGCCGAAGCCGTCGGTGTGACGGCTGACGGTTTCGCCGGCAACCTCGTCCAGCCCGACGCCTTCGATCAGCGTCGCGGTGCCGGTGAAGTACTTCTCGACGAAGTCGGACTTCAGCCCGATGGCGTCGAATATTTGCGCGCCGCAATAGGACTGGTAGGTCGAGATGCCCATCTTGGACATCACCTTGAGGATGCCCTTGCCGATCGACTTGATGTAGCGCGAGACGACTTCGTAGGCGTCGACCTCTTCCGGCAGTTCGCCGCGCTTGTGCATGTCGGTGAGGGTGTCGAAGGCGAGATAGGGATTGATCGCTTCGGCGCCATAGCCGGCAAGG
The DNA here is from genome assembly GCA_900472295.1 of Hyphomicrobiales bacterium. Classification (GTDB taxonomy): domain Bacteria; phylum Pseudomonadota; class Alphaproteobacteria; order Rhizobiales; family Rhizobiaceae; genus Mesorhizobium. Next base: position 35,445 of record UCIA01000030.1, read on the forward strand.
CAGCAGAAATGATGCACTTCGCGCGGCTCGCCGGATTCGACGACCAGGCCGACCGATGTGCGCAGGCCCTTGCGGATCAGGTGATGGTGCACCGCCGCTGTCGCCAGCAGCGCCGGAATGGCGATCCGGTCCGGTCCAAGCTGGCGGTCGGACAGAATGATGATGTTGTAGCCGCCGGCGACCGCCGCTTCGGCCCGCTCGCACAGACGCTCGACAGCGCCCTGCATACCGGCCGCGCCCTCGCTCGAGCCGTAGGTGATGTCGATCGTCTTGGTGTCGAAGCGGTCTTCCGTGTGGCCGATGGAGCGGATCTTTTCGAGATCGCCATTGGTCAGGATCGGCTGGCGCACCTCGAGCCGCTTGCGGCGCGAATTGCCGACCAGGTCGAAGATGTTTGGCCTCGGCCCGATGAACGACACCAGGCTCATCACCAGCTCCTCGCGGATCGGGTCGATCGGCGGGTTGGTGACCTGGGCGAAGTTCTGCTTGAAATAGGTGTAGAGCAGCTTCGACTTGTCCGACATCGCCGAGATCGGCGTGTCGGTGCCCATCGAACCCACGGCTTCCTGGCCGGTGGTCGCCATCGGCGCCATCAGCAGCTTGGTGTCTTCCTGAGTATAGCCGAACGCCTGCTGGCGATCGAGCAGGCTGACATCCTTGCGCAGCGCGCGCGGCTCGACCGGCTTCAGATCTTCCAGGATCAGCTGCGTGTTGTTGAGCCAGGTCTTGTAGGGATGCCTGGTCGCGATCTCCGACTTGATCTCCTCGTCGGAGATGATGCGGCCCTTGGCGAGGTCGATCAAAAGCATGCGGCCGGGCTGCAGCCGCCACTTCTTGACGATCTTCTCCTCCGGCACCGGCAGCACGCCGGCCTCCGAAGCCATGATGACGCGGTCGTCATCGGTGACGATGTAGCGCGCCGGGCGCAGGCCGTTGCGGTCGAGCGTGGCGCCGATCTGGCGGCCGTCGGTGAAGGCGACCGCGGCCGGTCCGTCCCACGGCTCCATCAGGGCTGCATGGTATTCGTAAAACGCCTTGCGGTCGGCATCCATCAGCTTGTTGCCGGCCCAGGCTTCCGGGATCAGCATCATCATGGCATGGCTGAGCGAATAGCCGCCCTGGAACAGGAATTCGAGCGCATTGTCGAAGCAGGCGGTGTCGGACTGGCCGTCATAGGAGATCGGCCACAACTTCGAGATGTTGTTGCCGAACAGCTCGGAATCGACCGAGGCCTGGCGCGCCGCCATCCAGTTGTTGTTGCCGCGCACCGTGTTGATCTCGCCATTATGCGCGACCATGCGATAGGGATGCGCCAGCTTCCACGACGGGAAGGTGTTGGTCGAGAAACGCTGGTGGACGAGGATCAGCGCCGTCTCGAAGCGTGGATCCGACAGATCCTTGTAGTAGGCGCCGACCTGGTAGGCCAGGAACATGCCCTTGTAGACGATGGTCCGCGCCGACAGCGACACGCAATACGCGCCGATATCCCTGTTGTTGTTCTCGGCATAGATGCGGCCGGAAATGACCTTGCGCAGCAGATAGAGCCTGGCCTCATATTCCTCGTCATCAGGAATGTCGGCCGTGCGGCCGATGAAGACCTGGCGATGGAAGGGTTCGGACGCCGCAATATCCGGCGCCTTCGACAGCGATGAGTTGTCGACCGGCACGTCCCGGAAGCCGAGTAGCGGCAGCCCTTCGGACTGCGCCGATTCGGCAATGATGTCTTCGATATGGGCACGCAGCTCCGCATCCTGCGGCATGAACCAGTGGCCGACGCCGTATTGGCCGGCCGCCGGCAGTTCGACGCCCTGCGCCACCATCTCCTCGCGGAAGAAACGGTCGGGGATCTGCACCAGCACGCCGGCGCCGTCGCCCATCAGCGGATCGGCGCCGACGGCGCCGCGATGCGTCAGGTTTTCGAGCACGAAGAGCCCATCCTTGACGATCTGGTGAGACTTCAAATTCTTCATGTTGACGATGAAGCCGACGCCGCAGGCGTCATGCTCGTTGCGCGGATCATAGAGACCCTGCGCGGACATTCCATTGGTGGTCAGGCCATTGGTGGTCAGGCCGTTGGTGGTTCGGCCGCCATTGGTCAGAACGGTATTTTTAACGGCTGCCGCTTTCGTCTGCGCGGCCTGGCCGATAATCGCAGATGGCGTCAGTTCCGTCATCGTCCTGTCCTCCGTTCCGCCCCGTTGCACGTCTAGCGTTTGGGGCGCTGGTCTACCTTGGGAAGCAACTTGCTTCCGCTCTCATTCTTGCGGCACGTCTTGCGAAATCCTTGGCGGACCGTGCGGTGCGCCGCCGGTCCGTATCCGGTATCGTACAGGCCAGAGCCGAGCCGTCTACCCGTCGCTCGCGGCAACGGCCGGAATGGCCCAAATGATACGCCAATCCAGCCTGACTTGTGCGACAAAATAAGACAGCACTACTGTCCTAAATTTTTATGGCAGAAATCCCGGCCGCACACAAGACCGATTCACAAAAATCTTGGGCGTTTGGCGACAGAAAATTACGCGACTTGTGGTCGAAACGAAAACTTCGGTCCCCGCACGCCTTCGTGATCCGCCGCTGGCTTTACTGCTTTTTCGGCCTTTGGCCCTTGCGCGTCAAACCCTGAAGCGGCCATGGTCGCGCTCCTTTTCGCAATCAGCCATGGACTTTTTGAATGTTCTTTGCATCCGACAACTGGGCGGGCGTCCATCCCGGCATTGCCGCCGGGCTGTCAGCCAATGCTGGCGGCTTTTCGACCGCCTATGGCGATGGCGATCTCGACAGCGCCGTCTACCGGCGTTTCAGCGAAATCTTCGAGCGCGAGGTTGCGGTGTTCTTCGTCGCCACCGGCACCGCGGCCAACTCGCTGTCGCTGGCCGCCTACAACAAGCCCGGCGGCATTGCCTTCGCCCACCGCGAATCGCATGTCATCGAGGACGAATGCGGCGCGCCGGAATTTTTCAGCGGCTCGCGCCTGCATGCAATCGATGGTGCGCTCGGCAAGATCGACCCGCACAATCTCGAACGGGCCGTTTCCCGTTTCGCGCCCGAAATCGTCCACTGGGGACGACCGACGGCCGTGTCGATCACCCAATCGACCGAAGTCGGCACCGTATATGGGCTTGACGACATCTCAGCGATTTCGGATATCGCCAAGCGCTTCTCCTTGCCGCTGCATATGGACGGCGCCCGTTTTGCCAATGCGCTCGTCGCGCTTGAGACGACGCCGGCCGAGATGACCTGGAAGCGCGGCGTCGATATCGTCTCCTTCGGCGGCACGAAAAACGGCTGCTGGTGCGCCGAGGCCATTGTGCTGTTCGATCTCGACCGCGCCAAGCAACTGTCCTTCCTGCGCAAGCGGTCAGCACAACTGTTTTCCAAGTCGCGCTTCATATCGGCGCAGTTCGACGCCTATTTCAAGGACGGCCTTTGGCTGGACACGGCCCGCCACGCCAATGCCACGGCCGCGCGCCTGGCCGCGGCGATCGAGGATTCGGCAACGGCCAAGCTCGCCTGGCTGCCGCAGGCCAATGAGGTGTTCGCGGTGATGAAAAAGACGCAAGCCGAAAAGCTGCAATCGGCGGGTGCGGCCTTTTATGACTGGCACAAGCCGCATGGCTTCGACGGCCATATCGGCGAGGATGAGTTGCTCTATCGCTTCGTCACCAGCTTCGCCACGACTTCGGAGGAAGTCGATCGCTTTGGCCAACTGATCGCCGGCTAGCCCAGGAACGGCCGCACCAGAAGCTCCAGCCCGAGCAGGATCAGGAAGATCAGGAACCAGCGCCGAAAGGTCGCCGGGCTGATCCGCTGCCGAAGCAGCTGTCCCAGCCACATGCCGAGCAGGGCCGGCAGCACCGCCAGCGACGACATGGCGATATGCTCGACCTGGAACGCGCCATGCGAGGCAAGGCCGGCGGCAAGCGCGATGGTCGACACGGTGAAGGAGAGGCCGAGCGCCTGGATCAGGTCGTCGCGGCTCAAGCCCAGCGCCTGGATATAGGGCACGGCAGGCACCACGAACACGCCGGTGCCACCGGTGACGAGGCCGGTGAGGAAGCCGACAATGGGCGACGACCAGCGCTCTGCCGATGCCGGAACGGTCAACTGCCGCGCCAGCAGGGTGTAGACGGCATACAAGATCAGCGCCGCGCCGAGGCCTGCGGTCGTCCATTTGACATTATCGCTGGCCAGCAGCCATGAGCCGGCCAGCGTGCCGGCGACGATGCCGATGATCATCAGCCATAGCCGCCTGAGGATCGAGGCGAAGCTCGGGCCGGCAAACAGCTGCCAGATATTGGTGACAAAGGACGGCACGATCAGCAGCGAGGCCGCCGCGACCGGCGGCATGATGGTGCCGAGCAGGCCCATCGCCAGCGTCGGGAGGCCCATGCCGGTAACGCCCTTGACGAGGCCGGCAAGCAGGAAAGTGACGGCAATGGTGGCTGTCAGCGCCAGGGAGAAATCGGGCGAGAAATCAGTCATCGCCCTTTCATGGGAAGACTATGCGCGTTGCAAAAGAGCCAGAGTTCTCCGGTTTGGGTGACAGAGAGTTCGCGCCACAGAAAAGCGGCGCCTTGCGGCGCCGCTTTCGTCTCGGGAGGAGACGCTTGTATCCTTGGACGTTACGCCGTCGTCTTGATTACGCGGCGTGCTTGGCCTCGATCTGCTTGGCCTTCTCGGAGCTCGCGGTAATCGCGATCTTGCGCGGCTTCAACTCCTCGGGGATGTTGCGCGTGAGATCGACGAAGAGCAGGCCGTTCTTCAGCGTAGCGCCGACGACTTCGACATGGTCGGCGAGCTGGAAGCGGCGCTCGAAGGACCGCGAGGCAATGCCGCGATAGAGCAGCTCGGAGCCTTCGCCATTGCCCTCTTCCTTGCGCTCACCCTTGACGGTCAGCACGTTGCGGTGGGCTTCGATCGAGATCTCTTCATCCGAGAAGCCGGCAACCGCCATCGAGATGCGATAGGCGTTCTCGCCGGTGCGCTCGATGTTGTAGGGCGGATAGGTTTGCGCGCTATCGGGCTGGGCCAGGCTATCGAGCATGGTGAAGAGACGGTCGAAGCCGACGGTCGAGCGATGGAGCGAGGAAAAATCAACGTGACGCATGAGGTGTTCTCCTGTCGAGCAACATGGTTTGCGTGGTAGTCGGTGCGAAACCCTCGGAAGGCGTTTCGGGTAGACCAGCGGCCCCGACATCGGCGACCGCTTCCGACATTTGGGGAGCGCAAAAGCGCATTTCAAGAATTTTTGAAGAGCTGCCAACTGAAGCGCCGATGAACGGCAGATGAACCGCCGCTTCGGCGCCCGTTCAGCCGGCCGGCGCTAGAGTGAAATCACGATCAAGAACCAGGCGGCGCGCGATAAATGCGCCGCGACGAGGCCGAACCGGGTGTAACGTCCCTTCCTCCCGGATCGACAGAGGCCGGAAGCACGCCGCCGCAGGCTGCTTCCGGCCTTGCTCGTTTGCTCGCTCCCTTTGCTTTTCATTCATTGGCGTCTATCACCATGCCAACGCCTCGCCGGGCGAGACATCGATAAGACGCAAGCGCCGAATGACGGACCTCTTCCACCCCACGCCAGGCAACCCGCCGCCGCAAAATGTCGCCGGCGGCTTTTTCACCACGCGTGACGGCAAGAAGATCCGCTACGGGCTGTTCGCCGCAGTCAGCCGGCCGCTGAAGGGTACGGTCGTGCTGCTGCCCGGCCGCAACGAGTGCATCGAGAAATATTTCGAGACCATCCGCAACCTGACCGATCGCGGCCTCGGCGTCGCCACGCTGGACTGGCGTGGCCAGGGCGGTTCGGACCGGCTGATCAGCGATCCGCAGCGCGGCTATGTCCGCAGCTTCTACGACTATACCGGTGACCTCGAACAGTTCTTCGAGGACATCGTGCTGCCGGACTGCCGCAGTCCCTACTACATCTTCGCCCATTCGGCGGGCGCCGTGATTGCCCTGCTTGCCGCACCGTCGATGGTCAACCGGGTGCGCCGCATGGTGCTGATCGCACCTTTCCTGACCGTGCCCGATTTTCCGCTGTCGATCACCGCAGTGCGCCGCATTTGCTCGATACTGTGCTTCCTCGGCCTCGGTCGGTTCTATGCCGCCTGGGGCCCTCGTCCGAGGCAGACCTTGCCCTTTTCTCTCAACAAGGTGACATCGGACCCCGAACGCTATCAGCGCAACACGAAAATCTATGAGGACTATCCGCAGCTGGCGCTTGGCGGCCCGACAATCCGCTGGCTGCAGGCGGCCCTGAAAGCAGCCGAGGCAATCAGCGAGCCCGACTTCATGGCCAAAATCCAGGTTCCGCTGCTGGTTATCGCCGCAGGTGCCGACCGGGTCGTCTCGACCAAGGCAGTCGAAGCCTACACCAGGCGTCTGCGCCTCGGCTCGTTGCTGATGATCGACGGCGCCAATCACGAGATCCTGCAGGAGGTCGACATCTACCGCGAACAGCTGCTCGCCGCCTTCGACGCCTTCGTTCCCGGCCAGGACGACCCGACCGTTTGACCCGCGCCGGCGTTGCTGGTCTCGGAGGCCTGAGCCATGCTCCCCGATCATGCAAGCAGGTCCAGGAAAAGTGCGATATCAGCCGCGCAGCGCCGCCATTGCCGCCGCATGCAGCTCCGGCGTTGCGGCGGCCAGTATGTCGCCGCCCTTTTCCGCCGGACCGCCGTCGAATGTGGTGACGACGCCGCCGGCCTTTTCGATGATCGGGATCAGCGCCACGATGTCGTAGGGCTTCAGCCCGGGATCGGCGACGATGTCGACGCTGCCCGATGCGATCATGGCGAAGGCATAGCAGTCGGCGCCGTAGCGGACGAGTTGGACTTGCTTTTCGAAATTGTCGAAACGCGTGCGCGCCTCGCCCTTGAACAGCGCCGGCGTGGTGGTGAACAGCGTCGCCTTGGCGATATCCGTGGCCTTGCGGGTCGACAGTTTTCGCGGGCCTCCCGGCCCTTCATAGTAGGAGCCGGACGCATTGGCGTAGAACAGCTCGCCGGTGAAGGGCTGCGCCATCATGCCGGCAACGGCATCGCCGTCGACCGTCAGCCCGACCAGCGTTCCCCACACCGGCAGCCCGGAGATGAAGGCGCGGGTGCCGTCGATCGGATCGATCACCCAGACATGCCGCGACGAAATGTTCTCGCTGCCATGTTCCTCACCCAAAATGCCGTGGTCGGGATATTCGGCTGAAATCAGCGCCCGGATGGCGCGCTCGGTCTCCTGGTCGGCCTCGGTGACCGGATCGAAACTGCCCTTTTCCTTGTTGGCCACCGCGCCCTGGCTGCGGAAGCGAGGCAACGTCTCGGCGGCGGCGGCCTTGGCGATGCGCCGCATGAAATCGATGCTGATGTCCAACTGATTCTCCCGCGCTGCAGCATGCTGGACCCCTCGTTTGCCGCGACTTTCCCGCCAAAACAAGGGCATGCCGAATTTTTGTGCACTCAAAACTGTTGCACGAATGTCACGCAGACGTCCTCGAAACGCAATTTCCACATCAGAGTGAATTAAAAAGGCCTGAAGTCGATTGACATTTGTGCATCGCACAATAAATTTGTTCTCGGACAGGTTTTCCTGTCCATGCCCTCCTTGGGCGTTTCCTCCCTAGACTTCGACCGTGTCGTGCAAACGATGCGGTCTTTTTTTCGCCGCATGGCCGGCGCGGGATTCCGCCAACGGCCGCAGGCCTTGCGTCATTCGGCGGCCAGCGGCAGGTCGATGAAATGGTGGTCGGGCATTGCCATCAGGTCGGCCGAGAAGCGCGCCAGATCGTCGGCCAGCGCATCGAAACCGGCGGATTTCTGGAACGTCCGCTCATTCATGTAGAGCCCGCGATTGACCTCGATCTGCAGCGCATGCAGATGGCGCGCCGGCCGGCCGTAATGCTCGGTGATGAAACCGCCGGCATAGGGTTTGTTGTGGGCGACGGTATAGCCCATGCCGACGAGCAGGGCGATCGCCGTCTCGGTCAGGGCCGCGGTGGCCGAGATGCCGAAACGGTCGCCGACGATGAAGTCCGGCCGCAGGCCGCTGTCGCCCACCCTTATGCTCGCCGGCATCGAATGGCAGTCGATCAGCACGGCATAGCCGAACCTGGCATGGGTACGGGTCAACAGCCGCTTCAGCGTCTCGTGATAGGGCTTGTAGACGGCCTCGATGCGCTGCACGGCTTCGGCCAGCGGCAGGCGGCCGGGATAGATGTCGAGCCCCTCGCCCACCAGCTTGGGCACGGTGCCGAGCCCGCCGGCGACGCGGGCCGAGCGGATGTTGCAGAAGGACGGCACCGGCTCGGCGAACATGCGCGGGTCGAGTTCCCAGGGCTCGCGATTGACGTCGAGATAGGCGCGCGGAAAATTCGCTGCCAGCATCGGCGCGCCGAGTGAGACGGCGCCGCCGAACAATTCGTCGACATAGCAGTCCTCGGAGCGGCGGATGGCGTTCCGGTCGAGCCTGGCCATCGCCAGGAACCGGTCGGGATAATAGCGGCCGCTATGCGGTGAATTGAAGACGAATGGAACGCGCTGCTCGGCGCCCGATCGGATTTCGAAGGGTGGAACGACCGAAAAATCCTCGGCTGCCGTCGTCAATTTGAACGAACCCGGAAACAGCAATGCATCATCATGCGAAAGTGCCACCTCATCGGCCGCATGTCCAGCATTTCGGCATGTCAGGAACCCCGTCAAATCGGGATTAATGCCGCCAGCGTTCACTTGATGTTTACCGTCACCTCCTCATATACAGGATGGTTAACGGGCTTGCCGAGCGGCAGGCTTGGGGCGGGTGATTCGGACGGGACATGATGGCACGCATTCTGCTGGCGGAAGACGACGACGACATGCGCCGGTTCCTGGTCAAGGCGCTGGAGCGGGCGGGCTACCATGTCAGCGATTTCGACAATGGCGCCAGCGCCTATGAGCGGCTGCGCGAAGAACCTTTCTCCTTGCTGTTGACCGACATCGTCATGCCGGAGATGGACGGCATCGAACTCGCCCGCCGCGCCACCGAGATCGATCCCGACCTCAAGGTGATGTTCATCACCGGTTTCGCGGCAGTCGCGCTCAACCCGGATTCCAAGGCGCCGAAAGACGCCAAGGTGCTGTCGAAGCCCTTCCATCTGCGCGATCTCGTCAACGAGGTCGAAAAAATGCTGCAGGCAGCCTGAAGCACTTTCGGCTCGATCCCAGCGCGTCCTCGGCGGCGCGACAAAGCGAGCCTTTCTTTCCCTTTCCGACCTATTGACGCGCTGGATCAAAAATGGTGTATGCGCGGCTTCGGATGGGCGTGTAGCTCAGCGGGAGAGCACTGCATTGACATTGCAGGGGTCACAGGTTCAATCCCTGTCACGCCCACCATCCAAATAATCCCAACCGCATCGCGTGCTGTCGCTGGTCTGATCAGGCGCGATGGTCATGGCTGCGGCGCTATTTTCTCCAGAACGCCCATTTCGGTTTTTTCCGCCTGGCGGGCAGAATGACCGCCGGAAAATGGCTGCGGTCGGCCTCGGCCAGGAATTGGCGCCGCCATTCGTCATTTTGCGCGTTGCCCTGCCGCACGCTATGGGCCTCCGCAGTCGGAGGCACGGGAGTTTCCAGCGCCAGCCTGGCGCCGATGCGCTGGCACGCGATGTCGAAATCACCCAGGATGTCTTCATAGACGAAGCGAAGTGGCTCGACCCCGGTTCTGGCGAAATAAGCCCTCCAGCGCCCGTTGCCCGTCGTGATCTGGGCAAGAGCGGCCTCGATCCCCACGGCCGAATACGCGGCATCCTTCACAGCGGCATTTTCGCCACTGCGCCACACCCCGTCCTGCAGCGCCTTGGCGAGTGAAATCGCTTGGCCAAGCAGATCGCGTCGTTCCAGATGGATCCATAGCGGATCGGGAAACCATTCGATGAGGCGGATGTCCTGTTGAAGCCTGTCGAAATGCTCCGGAAACAGCTTGAAGGCCACCACTCCGTTGTCGGTCCGGCCTTTCTCGGCGGCCAGCAGGCAACGTGCCGCGGTGGACATCTCGGGGCTATCCCAGTGACGAAAATACTCGGTGGGCTTGCCCAACACACCGGTGCTGGTGAGCTTGTCGCAAAACAGATTGCTGCCGCTTCGTGGCGTGCTCGCAATGATGAGCGTCCTGCGGGGTCGTTCCCAACCTGGCGGCGGTCTGATCGGCATGTTTGACAGATACCAATGAGATCATCGCCGTGTCCATCTTGCCAATTCGAAAGCATGAAGGACCCGCCCCGGCGCGAACCAGGACGGGCGACTGCCAGGCGAAGGGATCACTGCGGACGCGGATCGGGCCTGTCGGGCTTGTCTGCTTGCGCAGAAACGGAACAGAAATTCAATTCCCTGAAAAAGCGCAGGAATTGGCGGGCGAGAGCTATCTGCGGACACAACCGCTCGACTGCGCTTTTGGATTTGGACGACTGCCGATGCGGAGTCCGTTGGCTCCGGCAGGTTTTTTGCGGTGTCATCCTGGAACGTCTTTTCACCGAGACTATTGTGGTTCAACCGGCACGTGCTCCCTCAGCGTTTGCCGGCGACCAAGATGCACCCCATCATGGTCAGGCCCGCGCCGCCTTGACCGAACGCGCGGGCCATCACTCCTAGGGCTTAAGCAATGAGACAGCGTGCCGAAAAATTCTTGGATGACTGGATCGAGAAAAATGACTTGGTCCAAGGTTGCTCCGGCCGTGACCAAACTGAAATCGAGGAGCTCGCACGAAGCCTTATCGCCGACGCTGAGGCAGCGGGAGTCAGTGCAACCGATCTAACCGAAGCCTTTAACGACGACACACGATACTCGGCTTTAGCCGATCTGCTTATTCCGAAAGCTTGGTAGATCCGTTCAGCGTGAACCTCTTTATCGATAAGGCGTCTTGACGAGAACAATTAACCTATATGCCGGGTCGTCTCGCATCCGATGTCGCTAAGACTGATGTGCATCGCCAGTTGCAAAGTCGATAAGCGCCTGGAGTTCGTCAACACCGAACTCCAACTCGTATCTATAGGTCGAGCCATCGGGATATATGCCGCCAGCCACAATCGATAAGCCGATCGACGCCTCCGCTTTCTGCAACCTGACGTCGTCAGCAAACAACGATCGATGAAAAATCGTTCGTGAAGAGCCTTCCCGTTTCGCAGGTCCAACCCGGATATGCATTGGTCTTCACCCACCCTTTTGCATGTCGTTGCAACGGTGGCCCCCGCCCACCGCAATACTAACCTAGGTTTGCAACATACATGCCACGGCCATGTGACCCAAAGCGGGTCACAAACAATGATTTGAGAGGCAGGGGAAAATGGCCGGCGTCGTGATTTGGGAAACGGGTAGGTTGGCGCCGGCCGAGGCGGGTTGGGGTCGCCGTTTGGAACCACAACCAGGAGCGGCGGCGCCGAGTATGGTGTGATCGCGGTAGAGACTGTCCAAAGTACTCTTGCCGTTTTCAGGCGCGGCGACGGCCCGACACGTCGGTAAGCGCAGGGCGGCCCAGCGGCATAGCCTAGGGGACTTGCGGCGGCGGCCGCTGGGCCTGACCAGTCTGGCTTGAACGAGGCGCGGTGCTGGCTGGCTTAAGAGTGAGTGCAAGTAACTTTGAAGGCAACCGGCACTATCGCATACATTCGCTTCTCCAGCTTCAACTAATTTGCTTAGTGGCAACCTGCGTCCGATCTAAATCCCTGCGGGCCGCCCGCTCAGAAAATGGCCGCATGAGGGAGATTGCTGGCATACCGCCGCAGCTTCCATTCGGATACCATGCTGGCCGGCTTTTTGTACCTTCGTGCAGAGCCTGCCGGATCTTCGCCTTTGCGATCATCCCGACGCCCAGGGGGTAGAAGGTGTAGGTCGGATTGATGTCTCGTCTAGTTCACTATGATGGACTACGACAAGGCGTTACGTAACCCCTTGAAGGACCCTGCCTTGGCGGAGAAAAGGACCAACATAGATCCCGAACTAGTAGTCCTCCGAGAGGAGATCAAAGAGTGCGACAAGGGGATCGACACCCAAAGGGTCAGGCTGGCCATCGCTTTGGCGCAGGCAAAGAAGATATGTGTCCGGGAAGGATTGGATTTCAAAGATTGGGTGCAAGAGGAGTGCCATCTATCACTGGACTGGGCCAACAAGCTTGCGACTGACGGTAAGTCTCTCGACCCTGAAAAGGTGATGAAAGCAATCGAGACTAGACGGGAGAAGACAGCCGGACGTGTCGCCAGGCTGAGGGAGAGAGCGAAGAGGGCAGACAGCACGGAGGATTCAAGCGAGCTTCCCTCGCGAAAGGCTCCATCATCACCCCAAGTCACACTCGAAGGCTTCAAGGGTTGGTTAGGTCGTATGGATGGAAAGGACCGACTAAAGGAACTCATGGAAATCCTCGATGACGACACCATCAAGTCACTTTATGGCGAGCTCATGCGGAAAGCAGAAAAGGCCGCCGGTCTTGCCGGCCCTCCCGACCTGGCAGCAGCCGTCAAGGATAACAACAGAGCCAGAATTGCCAATCTCTTGATACCGGGCCGGTAGCGCGCCGCTGCTCCGCGCACATCGCGGGCCATGCCGTCCTCAAGCGCTTGAGGATCTCCAGGAAACACGCCTTGCGACTTTCGTCTGCCGATAGTGACAGCTAATGCATGTCGCCCAAAAATTGTGCCGCGGTTCTGGGACAACGACTTGCATCAAAAAATGACTTAAAGCGCGCGACGCGCTTAAGAACCCGTCCCGGGCGATCCAGGACGGGTTCAAGCTGTGCTCACTGCGGCCGCGGATCGGGCCTGTCGGGCCTGTCATGAGGGGCGTTGTTGCCTTCACGGCACGGGGCGCCGATGCCGCAGCATTTGCCGTTGTAGGTGACACTAGGCTTGGTCTTTTCGCATTCTCTCGGCGGTGCCGTCTGACACCCTGCCAGCACCGAAACCGCGATGGCGGCGAGAAAGACGTTTCTTGAAGTGATAAACATTGACGTTCTCCTTGATGGACCGTGTTTGCTACACACCGCTTGGTCGCGGGCGGCAGCAAAATGGTTCAAGGAAAATTGAAATCAGGCCGCGCCGAGGCGGACGTCCCCCTTCCCAAGATGCTGAAGAAACCACGCATATGTCTGTTCCAATCCACTGCGAAGCGCGTATCGGGGACGCCATCCCGTCGCAAACAGCCGCGACACATCCATCAGCTTGCGCGGCGTGCCGTCGGGCTTGGTCGGGTCGAAAGTGATAGTGGCCTCGGCGCCGGCGACGGATACGATGGCGCGTGCAAGCTCGGCAATGGTGACGTCCTCCCCCGAGCCGACATTGACATGGCTGTCGCCGGCATAATTCTTCAAGAGCCAGACCAAGGCATCGGCGGCGTCGTCGACATGCAGGAATTCGCGCCGCGGGGTACCCGAACCCCAGACGTCGAGGCTGTTGCCGCCGCTCAGCGCCAGCGCATGCGCCTTTCGCATCAGCGCCGGCACGACATGGCTGGTCTCGAGATTGAAATTGTCGCCCGGACCGTAAAGGTTGGCCGGCATCGCCGAGATATACTCGACGCCGTACTGGCGGCGATAGGCCTGGCACAGTTTCAGCCCGGCAATCTTGGCGATGGCGTACCATTCATTGGTGGGCTCGAGCGGGCCGGTCAGCAGGGCATCTTCCGGGATCGGTTGCGGCGCGAGCCTGGGATAGATGCAGGACGAGCCGAGAAACAAGAGCTTGCCGACCTCGCTGCGAAAGGCGCTGTCGATGACATTGCTCTGCATGATGAGGTTGTCCTGCAGGAAACCGACCGGATACCGGTCATTGGCCAGGATGCCGCCAACCTTGGCGGCGGCCATCACCACCGCTTCGGGCCTGTGGTCGGCCATCCAGCGCCGCACCCCCGCTTGGTCGAGCAAATCGAGCTTGTCGCGAGACACGGTGAGCACCTCGCAATCCTCGCCCGCCAGCCGGCGCACGACAGCCGAACCGACCATGCCGCGATGCCCGGCGACGAAGATACGCTTGCCCTTCAGCTCAAATGTTGCCATCGGCCTGCCCTCACGCGGAACGGCTGTTCTGCCAGGTACCGCCAGCGGCGCGCACCAGATCGGCCTGCACCATTTCCGCTACCAGTTCCCTGAAGCCGGTCGTGTGCGACCAGCCCAGCCTGGCCCTGGCCTTGGCAGGGTCGCCGAGCAACAGGTCGACCTCGGTCGGCCGGAAATAGCGCGGATCGATGCGCACCAGGACGCTGCCAGACCCGGCATCGACACCGACCTCGTCGACACCCTTGCCTTGCCAGCGGATAGTGCGCCCGGTTTCGGCGAAAGCCAGTTCGACGAATTCGCGCACCGAATGCGCTTCGCCGGTGGCCAGCACGAAATCGTCGGCTTCGCTGTGCTGCAGAATGCGCCACATGCCCTCGACATAGTCGCGCGCATGGCCCCAGTCACGCTGGGCGTCGATATTGCCGAGATAGAGCGTCTCCTGCAGGCCGTGATGGATCGAGGCGACGGCGCGCGTAATCTTGCGGGTGACGAAGGTCTCGCCGCGTGTCGGGCTCTCATGGTTGAACAGGATGCCATTGGCGGCGAACATGCCATAGGCCTCGCGGTAGTTGACCGTGATCCAGTAGGCGTAAAGCTTGGCCGCGGCATAGGGCGAGCGCGGATGGAAGGGCGTCGTCTCGTTTTGCGGGACCTCACGCGCCTTGCCGTAAAGCTCCGAGGTCGAGGCCTGATAGAAGCGCACCGACTTCTCCAGGCCAAGGATGCGGATCGCCTCCAGCAGCCTGAGCGTGCCCAGCGCATCGGCGTTGCCGGTATATTCGGGGGTCTCGAAACTCACCTGGACATGGCTCTGGGCGCCGAGATTGTAGATCTCGCTGGGTCGCGTCTCCTTCACCAGGCGAATAAGGTTGGTCGCGTCGGTCAGGTCGCCATAGTGCAGGAAGAAGCGGGCGCCGCGCTCATGCGGATCGACATAGATGTCGTCGACGCGCTCGGTGTTGAACGAGGACGAGCGGCGTTTGACGCCATGGACAATATAGCCCCTCTGCAGAAGCAGTTCTGCAAGATAGGCCCCGTCCTGCCCTGTCACGCCGGTGATGAGCGCCACTTTTCCCGTCATTGCCGCATTCGTCCGCATCTAATCCCGGCAACGGAATACAGATTTGAAGCGAGAACGCAAATCCCCCATACGGGAGATACTTTTCAGCCAGCGATTGCGTTGTTCTCAGACACCTGCAACCGCGCAGAAATGCTTCATTCTGGTTAGTGCAAGCTCGGGATCGGCGAGCAATCCTGCCTGGTCGGCAAGGCGGAAGATTTCGGCATAGTGCAGGATGCCGCGCGCCGACTGCATCCCGCCGACCATGACGAAATGATCCTGATGGCCGTTGAGCCAGGCCATG
Organism: Hyphomicrobiales bacterium; assembly: GCA_900472295.1. Classification (GTDB taxonomy): domain Bacteria; phylum Pseudomonadota; class Alphaproteobacteria; order Rhizobiales; family Rhizobiaceae; genus Mesorhizobium. The sequence goes on from UCIA01000030.1 coordinate 50,814, forward strand.
AAGACGATGCCGGCCTTGTAATACTCGGTCGGCGCTTCGAAGATTTTCCGCGACAGCGGCACTGTCGGCGCCATCAGCGCGTCATAGCCGGCGCGGTCGCCATCAGCCAGTTTCGCCAGCGCCGCGTTGGCGACCGGCGCGATGGCGTCGAAAATGCCGAGCAAGGCATGCGAATGCCGTTTGCCGTCGCCGGCGATCAGTTCGGGATAATTGAAGTCGTCGCCGGTGAACATGACGACGCCTTCCGGCAGCCGGTTGCGCAAGGCGACCTCCTTGCCGGCATCGAGCAGCGATATCTTTATCCCCTCGACCTTGTTGGCATGCCGCTCGATGATGGCGACGACGGTGTCGAGCGCGGCCTCGAAAGTGCCGCTGCCCCAATAACCCTTCAGGGCCGGATCGAACATGTCACCCAGCCAGTGCAGGATGACCTTGCCGGACGCCTGGCTAAGGATGCGGTCGTAAACCTTGATATAGTCATCCGGTCCTTTGGCGACCGCCGCCAGCGCCCGGCTGGCCATCATGATCGCCTTGCCGCCCAGACCTTCGATGAAAGCGAACTGCTGCTCATAGGCTGCGATCACATCGTCGAGCGTTCTGGCTGCGGCCGGCGCCAGATGATCGGTGCCGGCGCCCGACGCGAGGTCGGCACCTTCGACGCTTTTGGCCTCGGCGATCGAGCGCCGGATCAATTCCTTCGCATTTGTCCAGTCGAAACCCATGCCGCGCTGCGAGGTGTCCATCGCTTCGGCGATGCGGAAGCCAAGCCGCCACAGATGGTGGCGAAACGCCATCGTCTTGTCCCAGTCGACAACCGGCCGCGACCAGGGACTGGTCATGCCGATGGGGTCGGCGACGACATGGGCCGCGGCATAGGCAATACGCGGGAAAGCCGTGCCAATTCTGGCCTCAACCGGGTGACCCATGAGCCTGTAGCTGGCGCGGCCGCCACTCTCCGTTGGCAGGACGATATCCATGGCAACCTCCGTTTCCCGCATCCTATAAATGGAACGTTCCAATAAATCAAGAACGTTTACAATCCCTGCGATTGAACCGGTCCAAGTGCCAAAAGTAGGCTGCGGCCCTTGCAATGCATCACATCCATCAATTTTCCGGCTCTCTTAAGAATCCCGATTGACTCTCGTTTGGCACAGTGATTAGAACGTTCCAATAGATTTGCCAATTCAGGCGGAGGAAAACACCGACATGGCCAGCCGGGCCAAGGCAACGATCCTGGACATCGCCCGCGAGGCCGGTGTGTCCAAATCGACGGTGTCGCTCGTGCTGCAAGGCTCAGGGCTGATCCGGCCTGAAACCGCGGTCAAGGTTCGCAAGGCGATCGAGGATGTCGGCTATGTCTACAACCGCGGCGCCGCCAATCTGCGCAAGGCCCACTCCAACGTCATCGGCATGGTCATCAACGATCTCACCAACCCCTTCTTCGCCGAGCTGGCGGTCGGCATGGAGCGAGTCTTCCAGTCGGCCGGCATCGTGCCCTTCATCGCCAACACGGCGGAAAATCCGGTGCGCCAGGAGGAAGTCCTGAAGTCGCTGATGGAACAGGGCGTCGCCGGCCTGATCGTCTCGCCGGCGCGCGGCACCACGCCGGGCGCCTTCCGCCGTCTTGAGACTGCCGGCGTGCCTGTCGTCTTCGCCATGCGCCGTCTGCCCGACAGCCGCATCCCGGTGATTGCACCGGACAATCATCGCGGCGCCTGGCTGGCCGCCACCCATCTGATCGGCAAGGGCCATCGCCGGCTGGCCTTCTTCGGCGGCACCTCCGATCTGGTCGTTTATCAGGAGCGCCTGGGCGGCTTTCGCGAAGCCTGCGATGCATCAGGCATTGCCCGGCGCGACGTGCTTGTCGTCGAAGGCGAGACCAGCCGCAGGGGCGGTATCGCCTGCCTGGAGACAGCACTTGCCCTGCCCGAGCCGCCGACGGCAGCATTGTGTTTCAACGACGCTGTCGCTTTCGGGGTCATGCTGGCGCTGCGCAAGCGCGGGCTGGAGCCCGGCAAGGATTTCGCCGTCGTCGGCTTCGACGACGTGGTCGAGGCCGAGCATTACATGCCGGCACTGACCAGCGTCTCGGTGGACACGCCAGGGCTGGGCGAACGCGCCGCCCATGTCATGCTGAAGATGATCCAGTCGCGCACCACCCATGCCGAGGACCATATCGGCGCCGTCAATCTGGTCGTCAGGGATAGCTGCGGTCCCGACCGCCGCACCCAAGACAGGCCTGCAGGAATAGGAGACGCCGCATGAGCGTCAGATGGGGGCTGATCGGCGCAAGCACGATCGCCAAACAGTTCATGATAAACGCCATCCGCGCGCAAGCAGATGGCGAGATATCAGCCGTGATGAGCTCCAGCCCGGAGCGGGCCAAGACCTATGCCGCGGAAAACGACATTCCTCTCGCCGTCTCGACGCTTGACGATTTGCTCGGCGCCGATATCGACGCCGTCTACATCTCGACCACCAATGAACTGCACCTCGAACAGGCGCTGGCCGCGATCAAGGCGGGAAAGCATGTTCTGTGCGAAAAGCCGCTGGCGCTGACCAGCACTGACGCGCGCACGATGGTCGCCGCCGCCAAGGCTGCCGGCATCGTCTTCGGCACCAACCATCATCTGCGCAATGCCGGCGCGCACCGCGCCATGCGCGAGGCGATTGCCGCCGGCCGCATCGGCAAGCCGATCGCCGCCCGCGTCTTCCATTCCGTCTATCTGCCGGAACACCTGCAGGGCTGGCGCATCACCAAACCTGAGGCCGGCGGCGGCGTGGTGCTCGACATCACCGTCCACGATGCCGACACGCTGCGCTTCGTGCTTGGCGAAGATCCGATCGAGATTTCTGCCTTCACCCAGTCGGCCGGCATGGCCGGCAGCGGGCTGGAAGACGGCGCCATGTGCATCTGGCGCTTCCGGTCCGGCGTCATTGCCCAGTCGCATGAGGGCTTCACCACGAAGTTCGCCGACACCGGTTTCGAGGTGCATGGTTCCGAAGGCTCGCTGATCGCCAAAAACGTGATGACGCAAAAGCCGGTTGGTTCTGTGCTGCTGCGCACCGCCAAGGGCGAGGAAGAACTGAGCTTCGACCGCGAAGATCTTTACGTCAGGTCGCTGCGCCAGTTCCATGCCGCCATAGGCGGCGAGGGCCAGCCCTCGGCGACCGGCGAGGACGGCGTCTGGTCGTTGGCCTCGGCCGAAGCGGCGCTGCAGTCGGCAAAGTCCGGCAAGGCCGTCACTATCGATCCGAGAGGTGTCGCGTGAGCAAGCTCGTCTCCGCCGCTGAAGCCGCCGGCCTCATCAAGGACGGCATGACCGTGTCCGTGTCCTCGTCGAGCGGCCTTGGCTGCCCTGATGCCGTGCTCGCCGCCATCGGCGAGCGCTTCGACACCGAAGGCCACCCGAAGAACATCACCACGCTGCACCCGATCGCTGCCGGCGACATGTACGGCATCAAGGGCATCGATCACCTGGCCAAACCCGGCCTGTTGAAGCGCACGCTGTGCGGCTCCTACCCCTCAGGCCCTTCCTCGTCCGAGCCGCCGCAGATCTGGAAGATGATCGGCGACAATTCGGTTGCCGCCTATAATGTACCCTCCGGCATCCTGTTCGACATGCACCGCGAGGCCGCCGCCAAGCGGCCTGGCGTGCTGACCAAGGTCGGTCTCGACACTTTTGCCGATCCGCGCCACCAGGGCTGCGCCATGAACGCGGCGGCCAGCGAGCCGATCGTCTCGGTGCAGCAGTTCGACGGCGAGGAATGGCTCTATTTCCGCTCGATCGTGCCCAACATCTCAATCATCCGCGCCACCACCGCCGACGAGCGCGGCAACCTCACCTATGAGCATGAAGGCGCCTATCTCGGCGGCCTCGAACAGGCGCTCGCCGCCCGCAACAATGGCGGCATCGTCATTGCGCAGGTCAAGCGCGTCGTCGAAAACGGCACACTGAAGCCGCATGACGTGCGCGTACCCGGCGTGTTGGTCGACCATATCGTGGTTGCACCCGACCAGTTGCAGACGACGCTGACGCCTTACGATCCGGCCATTTCGGGCGAGATCTTCCGGCCGCTGTCGAGCTTCCGCAACGCCGAGATGAACGTGCAGAAGGTGATTGCGCGCCGCGTCGCCATGGAGTTGCGCGACGGCATGGCGGTCAACATCGGCTTCGGCATCTCGGCCAACGTGCCGCGCATCCTCATCGAGGAAGGCCAGCACGGCAAGGTCACCTGGGTGATCGAACAGGGCGCCGTCGGCGGCGTGCCGCTGCTCGACTTCAAGTTCGGCTGCGCTTCCAATGCCGAGGCCATCATGCCCTCGCCGCACCAGTTCATCTATTTCCAGGCCGGCGGCTTCGATGCCTCGCTGCTGTCCTTCCTGCAGATCGACCGCCATGGCTCGGTCAACGTATCGAAGCTCTCCGCGCGGCCGCATGTCACCGCCGGCGCCGGCGGCTTCGTCGACATCACCGCGCGGGCCAAGAAGATCGTCTTCTCCGGCTTCTTCAACGCTGGCGCCAAGCTTTCGCTCGCCGATGGCGGCATCCGAATCGACGCGGAAGGCAAGGTCAAGAAGGTGGTCAACGAGGTCGAGCATATCTCGTTCTCCGGCAAGCGCGCCGGCGCGCAGGGACAGGACATCACCTATGTCACCGAACGTTGCGTAATGAAGCTGACGCCGGACGGGTTGATGGTGACGGAACTGGCGCCGGGCATCGACCTCGAGCGCGACGTGCTGGCGCAATCCGAAACACCGCTTAGCGTCGCCAACGACCTCAAGGTGACGCCAGCAGCCCTTTATCAGGACCGTCCCATCGGCCTGTCGCTCAATGGCGGCGCATCGCTTGGAGGCGCGCATGGCTGAGCGCCTCGTCAGCTTCGAGCAGGACGGCGCCATCGGCATCGTCACACTGCGCCGGCCGGAAAAGTTCAACGCGCTGGACATACCGATGCTGCGCGCGCTCGAAGCCGCCCTCGACGAGTCGGAACTGGCTGAAGGCGTCCGCGTGGTGCTGATCCGCGGCGAAGGCAAGGGCTTTTGCGCCGGCGGCGACGTCGAGGCCTGGGCGCAGATGAACGCCGCCGATTTCCAGGTGCAGTGGGTGCGCTACGGCCACCGCGTCTTCGACCGGCTGGCGCGGCTGCGGCAACCGACCATCGCCGTGCTTTCCGGCCATGCGCTGGGCGGCGGACTGGAACTGGCTGTTGCCTGCGACTTCCGCGTCGCGGAAACCCAGATCAAGCTCGGTTTCCCCGAAACCTCGATCGGCGTCGTCCCCGGCTGGTCCGGCACGCAGCGCGCGGTGCGCCGCTTCGGTGCCCAGATCGTGCGCCGGATGGCGCTCGGCGGCGAGGTCTTTACCGCTCCCGAGGCATTAACACTCGGCATCGTCGACCGCGTGGTCGAGACCGGCCAGGCGCTGACGGAGTCCAAGACCTGGGCGCAAAAAATCGCCGAGCGCGGACCGCTCGCGACCGAAGCCGCCAAACTGATGATCGCGGTCGCCGAAGGCGAGGAAAGCGCCGCCGCAGTGGATGCCCTCGCCAGCGGCTTCATTGCGCTGACCGGCGACCTCAAGGCCGGCGTCGGCGCCTTCAAGGCCAAGCAGAAGCCGGCCTTTTCGAGATCCTAGAGAAAGCATGATGAACGCACCGCTCAACATTTCCATGCCGACTGAGGCGTCCAACGCGCCGAAGGCCTACAAGCTGCTGATCGACGGCAAGCATATCGATGCCCGTGACGGCCGCACGCTGGAGCGCAACAGCCCCGGCCATGGCTTCATTGTTTCGCGCTATGCGCAGGCCGGCGAGGCCGAAGTGGAAGCGGCGATGCAGGCCGCGCACAAGGCATTCGAGACCGGCCCGTGGCCGCGCATGAAGGCGGCCGAACGCGCCGCCATACTGCTCAAGACGGCCGACCTGATCGAGGCGCGGCTGGAGGACATCGCCCGGCTCGACGCGCTGGAATCCGGCAAGCCGATCGCCCAGGCGCGCGGCGAGATCGGCGGCGCGGTCGACATCTGGCGCTATGCCGCCTCGCTTGCCCGCACACTGCATGGCGAAAGCTACGCCAATCTAGGCGACGCCATGCTGGGCGTGGTCGTGCGCGAGCCGATCGGCGTCGTCTCGATCATCACGCCATGGAATTTCCCCTTCCTCATCGTCAGCCAGAAGCTGCCCTTCGCGCTCGCCGCCGGCTGCACGGCGGTGGTCAAGCCGAGCGAAATGACCTCGGCCTCGACCTTCGTGCTCGGCGATATCCTGCTTGAGGCCGGCCTGCCCGCCGGCGTCGTCAACATCCTGGCCGGCCTCGGCACCGATGTCGGTGCGCCGATGGTCAGCCATCCCTTGGTCGAGATGGTGTCTTTCACCGGCTCCACCCGCGTCGGCAAGATGACCATGGCTTCCGCCGCGCAGTCGCTGAAGAAAGTCTCGATGGAACTCGGCGGCAAGAATGGCCAGATCGTCTTCCCGGATGCCGATCTCAAGGCGGCTGCAGATGCGGCAGTCTTCGGCGGCTTCTTCAACGCCGGCGAATGCTGCAATGCCGGCAGCCGGCTGATCGTGCACGAGGCCATCGCCGACGATTTCCTTGCCGCGGTGAAAGCCCTGACCGCCAAGGTGAGGGTCGGTGATCCGCTCGACGACCAGACCAAGGTCGGTGCGATGATATCAGCCGATCATCTGAGTAAAGTCGCGGATTACGTTACGGCAGCCACAAAAGACGGCAGCAATGTCTACAGCGGCGGCGCGCAGCTTGCCTCCAATGCTGGCCAATACCTCGATCCGACCATTATTAGCGGCGTTACCGAGGACATGGCCATTGCGCGCGAGGAAGTGTTCGGCCCGGTGCTCTCCGTGCTGACTTTTGAATCGATTGAAAAGGCGTTGCACATCGCCAACAACACGCCTTATGGTCTGTCGGCAGGGGTGTGGAGCGCCAGCATCGACACATGTATGTCGGTGGCGCGTGGTGTGCGTTCGGGGACGGTCTGGGTGAACACATTCATGGAAGGCTTTCCCGAGTTGCCATTCGGGGGCTACAAGCAGTCCGGCATCGGACGCGAACTCGGCAAACGCGCTGTCGAGGACTATACCGAGGAAAAGACAATCCAGTTTCATCGCGGCCAGCGCACCGGTTGGTGGGTCGGCTGAGTTTGGAAGAAACCCGGTGGGCTTCCACCGGTCGTGTAATGCAACAAGGGAGGTAGTACATGTTGCGCAAACTGCTTATCGGAACGGCTCTGGCGACGACCTTTGCTTTCTCGGCCCACGCCGAGGACGTCAAGGAAGTGCAGATGCTGCATTGGTGGACTTCGGGCGGCGAAGCGGCTGCTCTCAATGTCCTCAAGGGCGATCTGGCCAAGGAAGGTTATGCCTGGAAGGACGTGCCGGTGGCCGGCGGTGGCGGCGACGCTGCCATGACCGCGCTGAAGGCAATGGTCGCGGCCGGCAATTATCCGACCGCATCGCAGATGCTCGGCTACACCGTGCTCGACTATGCGGCGGCCGGCGTGATGGGCGACCTGACCGAGACGGCGAAGAAGGAAGGCTGGGACAAGTCGGTTCCGGCAGCCCTGCAGAAGTTCTCCGTCTATGACGGCAAGTGGGTCGCGGCTCCGGTCAACGTCCACTCCGTCAACTGGCTGTGGATCAACAAGGCGGTGCTGGACAAGATCGGCGGCAGCGAGCCGAAGACCTTCGACGACTTCGTCGCCCTGCTCGACAAGGCCAAGGCGGCCGGCGTCATCCCGCTCGCTCTCGGCGGCCAGAACTGGCAGGAAGCCACCATGTTCGACTCGGTCGTGCTGTCGACCGGCGGACCTGAGTTCTACAAGAAGGCCTTCAACGACCTCGACGATGCTTCGCTCAAGTCCGACACGATGAAGAAGTCGTTCGACAACCTGGCCAAGCTCGTCACCTATGTCGACCCGAACTTCTCGGGCCGCGACTGGAACCTTGCCACCGCCATGGTCATCAAGGGCGACGCCCTTGTGCAGGTCATGGGCGACTGGGCCAAGGGCGAGTTCAATGCCGCCAAGAAAACCCCGGGCACCGACTTCCTGTGCTATCGCTTCCCGGGCACCGATGGCTCGGTGATCTACAACTCCGACATGTTCGGCATGTTCAACGTTCCGGACGACCGCAAGGCCGCCCAGGTCGCATTGGCCACCGCCACCCTGTCGAAGAGCTTCCAGTCGGCCTTCAACGTGGTCAAGGGTTCGGTTCCGGCCCGTACCGACGTTCCGGACACCGACTTCGACGCTTGCGGCAAGAAGGGCATCGCCGACCTGAAGGCAGCCAACGAAGGCGGCACGCTGTTCGGCTCGCTTGCCCAGGGCTATGGGGCGCCTCCGGCGGTCGCCAATGCCTACAAGGACGTCGTGTCGAAGTTCGTCCATGGTCAGATCAAGACCTCCGACGAAGCCGTGACCGAACTGGTCAAGGCGATCGACGACGCCAAGTAAGCGCTAAGTCAGGAAAACACCTTCCCCGCTTCGGCGGGGGAGGTTTCGCCTCAGGATTGGCCGGCTAAACACCACGCCGACCAAAGACCCGTATGCACGGGCCGCCTTGCCGCCTGACGGCAGAGCATGGACGACCCGAAACGGGAGGAGCCTCATGAGCAGTGTAGCGACAACACAGATCAAGCTGACGCCGGAGCGGTCGCGCCCCTCGGTGCGCGCGCGCCTGCAGGACGCGCTGCCGAAGATCGTGCTGGCGCCGAGCTTCGCCATCACCATCGTCTTCGTCTACGGCTTCATCCTGTGGACGGTCTATCTGTCCTTCACCAATTCCAAGACCTTCCCGTCCTATGTCATCACCGGACCGCGCGCCTATCTGCGGCTGTGGGGCTGGACTTTCGATTCCGACCCGCCATCGAGCTGGTACACGTCGATCGTCAATATGGGCATTTTCGGCTTTCTCTACATCGCCATCTGCCTGGCGCTCGGCCTGTTCCTGGCCATCCTGCTCGACCAGAAGATCCGTGGCGAAGGCGTGCTGCGTCCCATCTATCTCTACCCGATGGCGCTGTCCTTCATCGTCACCGGCGTCGCCTGGAAATGGTTCCTCGATCCGGGCCTCGGCCTTGAGCAGACCTTGCATCAATGGGGCTGGACGAGCTTCCATTTCGACTGGATCAAGAACAAGGATTTCGTCATCTACACGGTGGTGATCGCCGGCGTCTGGCAGGCCTCCGGCTTCATCATGGCGATGTTCCTGGCCGGGCTGCGCGGCATCGACGGCGAGATCATGAAGGCGGCGCAGATCGACGGCGCCACCACCTTCCAGCTCTACCGCCGCATCGTCATTCCGCTGCTGCGGCCGATCTTCCTGTCGGCCTTCATCGTGCTCGCGCACCTTGCCATCAAGTCGTACGATCTTGTCGTCGCGCTGACCAGCGGCGGCCCTGGCGGCTCGGCCTGGCTGCCGTCCAACTTCATGTATGAGTACACCTTCAAGCGCAACGAAATGGCGGTCGGCTCGGCAAGTGCGGTGATCATGCTGATGACCATCGTCGCCATCATCGTGCCCTACCTCTATTCGGAACTCAGGGAGAAGCCGCGATGAGCGCCGTCGCCACCCCTTCCCGCCCCGCTGCTTCCCAAAATGCCTCCAGCGGCATGAGCACCAAGACCCTCAACCGCATCGTCATCTACGGGCTGCTGGCGCTGTTTGCGGTGTTCTATCTGATGCCGCTGTTCGTCATGCTGGTGACGTCGTTCAAGACCATGGACGAGATCCAGAACGGCAACATGCTGGCGCTGCCCAGGGCGCCGACCTTCGACCCCTGGCTGAAGGCCTGGGGCGAGACCTGCGTTGGCCTCACCTGCGCCGGCATCAAGGGCTATTTCTGGAACTCCATCAAGATGGTGGTTCCGGCCGTGCTGATCTCGACCATGCTCGGCGCGCTCAACGGCTATGTGCTGACCAAATGGCGTTTTCGCGGCTCAACACTGGTCTTCGGCCTGATGCTGTTTGCCTGTTTCATCCCGTTCCAGTCGGTGCTGCTGCCGATGGCGACCATCCTCGGCAGCCTGGGTCGCTTCGGCGTGACGCTGCAGAACACCGTCGGCACCAGCTTCGGCCTCGGCAACCCGACGGTCAATCTGGTCTTCGTCCACGTCGTCTACGGCATCGGCTTCACGACGCTGTTCTTCCGCAACTATTACGAGGCGTTCCCCAATGAGCTGATCAAGGCCGCACAGGTAGACGGCGCCTCTTTCTTCCAGATCTTCCGCCGCATCATGCTGCCGAACTCGCTGCCGATTTTCGTCGTCACCGTGATCTACCAGTTCACCAACATCTGGAACGACTTCCTGTTCGCGTCGGCTTACGCCGGCACCGGCGACTCCATGCCGATGACGGTGGCGCTGAACAATGTCGTCAACACCTCGACCGGCGTCGTCGAATACAATGTCAACATGGCGGCCGCGATGATCGCGGCTCTCCCCACCCTGATCGTCTATGTCGTCGCCGGCCGCTATTTCGTGCGCGGGCTGATGGCGGGCGCGGTCAAGGGCTGATCAAATTCGGAAGGAACGACCATGGCTTTTCTGGAAATTGATGGGCTGAAGAAGCGCTTCGGGAATGTCGAAATCCTGAAGGGCATCGATGTCGAGCTCGAAAAAGGCGGCTTCCTGGTGCTGGTCGGCCCGTCCGGCTGCGGCAAGTCCACACTGCTCAACACCATCGCCGGCCTAGAGCAGATCACCGAGGGCGAGATCCGTGTCGACGGCCGCGCCATCAACGATCTGCATCCGTCCAAGCGCGATATCGCCATGGTCTTCCAGAGCTATGCGCTCTACCCGAACATGACGGTGGCCGGGAACATCTCCTTCGGCATGGAGATGCGCGGCGTGCCGGCCGACGAGCGCCAGAAGGCGATCGACAAGGTGGCGAAGGTCCTGCAGATCGGTCACCTGCTCAACCGCAAACCGAGCCAGCTCTCCGGTGGCCAGCGCCAGCGCGTCGCCATGGGCCGGGCGCTGGTGCGCGATCCCAAATTGTTCCTGTTCGACGAGCCTTTGTCCAATCTCGACGCCAAGCTGCGCGTCGACATGCGCATCGAGATCAAGCGCCTGCATGCCACCACCGGCACGACGATCGTCTACGTCACCCATGACCAGATCGAGGCGATGACGCTGGCCACCAAGATCGCCGTCATGCGCGACGGCGAGGTGCAGCAGTTCGGCACACCGGCCGAGATCTACAACAACCCGACCAACCTCTTCGTCGCCGACTTCATGGGCTCGCCGGCGATGAACCTGATCCCGGCGACTATCGCCACGAAGGGCAATGCGCTGTCCGTCGTGTTGCAGCGCGAGGCACGCGAACCGATCACACTGCCGATGGCCAATGCGCCGGCGGGCCTCTCGGCATTCCAGGGCAAGCCGATCATCTTCGGCGTGCGGCCGGAAGCGCTGACCGATCCGGAAGGTGCCGAACGCAACGCCTCCAACATCGCTACAGCCGACCTGCACATCGAAGTGGTCGAGCCGGCGGGGTCCGACACCTTCGCGGTCACCAATCTCGGCGGTAAGCCCGTTGTGGCGCGGCTGCGCGCCGACGCCAACATCCAGCCGGGCACCAGCACGCCGCTCGCCTTCAACCTGACCAAGGCAGTGTTCTTCGATCCGGCGACCGAACACCGCATTCGCTGATAGAGATGACCCGCCCCGATATCGTCATCATCGGCTCCGGCATTGGCGGCGCCACGATCGCCTCCGGCCTCGCCGGCAGCGGCGCTTCGATCCTGATGCTGGAGCGCGGCGAACCCTTGCCGGCAACGCCGCATGCGCGCGATACCAGATCGATCTTCGTCGACGGCCACTACCGTCCCAAGGAGATGTGGCGCGAGGCCGGTGGCGGCGCCTTCAACCCCGGCAACTACTACTATGTCGGCGGCAATTCGAAATTCTTCGGTGCGGTGCTGATCCGCTACCGCAAGGAGGATTTCGCCGCCATGGAGCACTTTGGCGGCATCTCGCCGGCCTGGCCGTTTTCCTACGACGAGTTCGAGCCCTGGTATTCGAAGGCAGAGCAGCTGTTTCGCGTCCGCGGCTCACTCGGCGAAGATCCGACCGAGCCGTTCCACTCGATCCCCTATGCCTTCAAGCCGGTGCCCGACGAAGCGCCGATCGCCCGTGCTCGCGCTGAGCTCAAGGGCCTAGGCCTCCATCCGGCCTCGCTGCCGCTCGGTGTCGACATCGACACCTGGTTGAAGGAAGGCAAGACCGGCTGGGACGCTTTCCCCAACACCGGCCAGGGCAAGATGGACGCCCAGACAGCGCCGCTGGCGGCGGCGCTCATGGATACCAACATCCAGATCGAGACCGGCTGCCATGTCGAATATCTCGAAGCGGCGCCCGACGGCAAAACCATCGCGGCCATCCACTACCGCCAGAATGGCGAGTTGAAGAAAGTGTCGCCGAAGCTGGTTATTCTCTCGGCCGGCGCGGTCAATTCCGCAGTCATCCTGCTGCGCTCGCCCTCTTCTGACGGCAAAGGCCTCACCAACCGCTCCGACCAGGTCGGCCGCAATTTCATGAACCACAATTCGGCTGCCATGCTGGCGATCGACCCGCGCCGCCGCAATGATTCCGTCTACCAAAAGACGTTGATGCTGAACGACTACTATCTCTCCGACGGCAAGGGCGGCAAGCCGCTTGGCAATGTCCAGCTGCTCGGCAAGATCGACGGCAACATGCTGAAGGCCAACGTCAAGCGGGTGCCGAAATTCGCGCTCGATTACATGGCCGGCCATGCCGTCGACTGGTACCTGATGTGCGAGGACCTGCCCGACCCAGAAAGCCGCATCATGGTCGACGGCAAGGACATCGTCATGCAGTGGCGGCGCTCCAACATGCAGTCGCTCGACGGGCTGACCAAGGTGATGCGTGAACACTTTCGCGCCTGCGGCTACCCCATCGTATTGTCGCGCCCCTTCGACAAGCGCACGCCTTCGCACCAGTGCGGCACGGTGAAGATGGGCGACGATCCGGCAACCTCACCGCTCGACCCGTTCTGCCGTGCTTTCGACCACCAGAACCTGTTCGTTGTCGACGGCAGCTTTCTGCCAAACTCGGCTGCAGTGAACCCAGCGCTGTCAATCGCCGCCCAAGCGCTGCGGGTGGCCGAGCATATCCGCAAGACGGATCTCGCGGCATGACCCGCCCCTCCGCCATTGTCACCGGCGGCGCGCGCGGCATTGGCCTGGCCTGCGCCGAGGCACTGGCCGATGCAGGCTTCGACATTCTGGTCGCCGACCTTGCCGACAAGCCCGTCGACGGACTTCTTGAGAACATCACTGCACGTGGCGCGAAGTTCGCCTATGCCAGATGCGACATCGCCGACCTCGATGGCCACGCCACACTGGTCGATGCCGCGATCAACGCCTTCGGCCGCATCGACTGCCTCGTCAACAATGCCGGCGTCGGCGCCGTGGTGCGCGGCGATCTTCTGGAGCTGAAGCCCGAAAATTTCGACCGCGCGCTGAACATCAATCTGCGCGGTACCGTCTTCCTCAGCCAGGCCGTTGCCAAGGCCATGCTGGCGGCTCCAAGCGATCATCCGCGTTCGATCATCACCATCACCTCCGTCAGCGCCGAAATGGCATCGCCGGAGCGCTCGGACTATTGCATCTCCAAGGCCGGCCTCTCCATGTGGGTGAAGAACCTGGCGCTGCGGCTCGCGCCGGAAAACATCGGCGTCTTCGAGCTGCGCCCGGGCATTATCCGCACCGACATGACGGCGGGTGTGACAGCCAAATACAACGCCTTGATCGATGGCGGGCTGGTGCCGGCAAAACGCTGGGGCGAAGCATCCGACATCGGCGCCGTGGTGGCGACGCTTGCCACCGGCAAGCTCGGCTTTTCCACAGGCTCGATCATCAATGTCGACGGCGCGCTCTCGGTGCCGCGGCTGTAAGTGGATTAGGACCATGACCGACTACATCATCGTTGGCAGCGGCCCCGCCGGTTGCATTCTCGCCAACCGGCTGAGCGAGGATCCCGCAAATTCCGTGCTGCTGTTGGAAGCCGGCGGCAAGGACTGGCATCCCTACATCCACATGCCGGCGGGCTTCGCCAAGATGACCAAGGGCATCGCCTCCTGGGGCTGGTCGACCGTGCCGCAAAAACACATGCAGGACCGCGTCTTCCGCTACACGCAGGCCAAGGTGATCGGCGGCGGCTCGTCCATCAACGCACAGGTCTACACGCGCGGCAACGCCCGTGATTATGATAGCTGGGAGAAGGAAGAAGGCCTCGTCGGCTGGGGTTATCGCGACGTGTTGCCCTACTTCAAGCGCGCCGAAAACAACCAGCGTTTTTCCAATGACTATCACGGCGACCAGGGCCCGCTCGGCGTGTCCAACCCGATTTCACCGCTGCCGATCTGCGAGGCGTTTTTCCGCGCCGGCCAGGAAATGGGCATGCCTTTCAATCCGGACTTCAACGGCGCGACCCAGGAAGGCGTCGGCTACTATCAGCTGACGCAGAAGAATGCGCGGCGCTCTTCCGCCTCTGTCGCCTATCTCAGGCCAATCCGCGACCGCAAGAACCTGACCGTCAGGACCGGTGTGCTGGTCACGCGCGTCGTCGTCGAGAAAGGCCGCGCCGTCGGCGTCGAGATCGTCGACAAGCCCGGCGGCCAGAAGACGGTCCTGCGCGCCGACCGCGAGGTGATCCTGTCCTCCGGCGCCATTGGTTCGCCGAAGCTTCTGATGCAGTCGGGCATCGGCCCGGCCGACCATCTGAAATCGGTCGGCATCACGCCGATCCACGATCTGCCCGGCGTCGGCTCGAACCTGCAGGATCATCTCGATTTGTTCGTCATCTGCGAATGCACTGGCGACCACACCTATGACAACTACGCCAAGCTGCACCGCACGCTGTGGGCTGGCCTGCAATATGTGCTGCTCAAGAAGGGCCCGGTGGCATCCAGCCTGTTTGAGACCGGTGGCTTCTGGTACGCCGACCCGACCGCCGCCTCACCCGACATCCAGTTCCATTTCGGCCTCGGCTCCGGCATCGAGGCCGGCGTCGAGAAGCTGAAAAACCCGGGCGTGACTCTGAACTCGGCGCTGCTGCGGCCGCGCTCGCGCGGCACGGTGCGGCTGCACAGCGCCGACCCGGCCGACCATCCGCTGATCGATCCCAATTACTGGTCCGATCCCTATGACCGCGACATGTCGCTGAAAGGGCTGCGGCTGGTGCGCGAGATCATGCGCCAGAAGGCGTTGTCGCCTTACGTGCTGCGTGAAGTGCTGCCCGGCTCTGCTTTGCTGAGCGATGCAGAGTTGATCGACTACGCCTGCCGCACCGGCAAGACCGACCATCATCCGGTCGGCACCTGCCGCATGGGCAATGACGCCATGGCGGTGGTGACGCCGGACCTTTGCCTGCGCGGCATCGAAGGCCTGCGCGTCTGCGACGCCTCGGTGATGCCGCGCGTGCCCTCCTCCAACACCAATGCGCCGACCATCATGGTCGGGGAAAAAGGCGCCGACATCATCCTCGGCCGCGAGCCGCTGCCGCCGGCGGTGTTTTCCGGCAATCGTGCAGCGTAACCAGGAAAGAAGCCCGATGATCAGGCACTGTGTTTTCGTCAAATTCCGCGGCGACGCTCCCGACGCTGAGCGCACCGCAATCCATGCCGATCTCGAAGCGCTGCGCTCCGTTGTCGAAGGTATGGATACGGTCCATTTCAGCGCCAATGTCAGCCCCGAGCCTTTCGCGCGCGGCCACAGCCATGGCTTCACCATCGACTTCCGCGACGCCGCCGCCCGCGACGCCTATCTCGTGCATGAAGCGCACCAGCGCGCCGGCGCCCGGCTGGTTGCAGCACTGGAAGGCGGCACTGACGGGCTGATGGTGTTCGATCTCGATATCGCGAAAAAGTGACCGCCGTATTTCCGAAAGCCGGCTGATCGCTGTTCTCTTTTGCAAGCCGAGGGACATATCGTTCCCTTGGGGGTGCATTGGAGAAACGTCGTGACCCTCACCGCGCAGCAGAAGAAAACCGTCCTTGCCTCCTTCCTCGGCTGGACGCTCGACGCTTTTGATTTCTTCCTTCTGACCTTCCTGCTCACCGATATCGCAACCGAGTTCCACAGCGACGTCCCGGCGGTCTCCAAGGCGCTGTTCCTGACGCTGGCGACGCGTTTCATCGGCGCCTTCTTCTTCGGCAGGCTGGCCGACAAATACGGCCGCAAGCCCATCCTGATGCTCAACATCGTCAGCTATTCGGTGATCGGCGCGCTCGCCGCCTTCTCGCCCAATCTCGGCATTTTCCTGGCGCTGCGCGCCCTCTTCGGCATCGCCATGGGCGGCGAATGGGGGCTCGGCAGTTCGCTTGCCATGGAATCCATTCCGCCCAAGGCGCGCGGCATGGTCTCGGGCATCCTGCAATGCGGCTACCCCACCGGCTATCTCTTGGCCGCCGTGGTCTATGGCGTGCTCTACCAGCAGACGATCGGCGGCTACACGATCGGCTGGCGCGCCATGTTCCTGCTCTCCTTCCTGCCGGCGCTGATCGTGCTGTTCATCCGCTCGCACGTGCCGGAATCGCCGGCCTTCGTCGAGGCGCAAAAATCCGTCAAACCGGGACTGCTTGAAACGCTGCAGAAGCACTGGGGTGTCGCGGTCTATGCGGTGGTGCTGATGATGTTCTTCAACTTCTTCAGCCACGGCACGCAGGACCTCTATCCGACCTTCCTGAAGAAGCAGCATGGCTTCGACCCGCATACGGTGAGCTGGATCACCATCGTCGCCAACATCGGCGCCATCGTCGGCGGCCTGGCGTTCGGCGCGCTGTCGGAGAAGATCGGCCGCGTCAACGCCATCACGCTCGCCTGCCTGATCGCCCTGCCGTCGATCCCGCTGTGGGCCTTCAGCTCGACACCTTTCATGCTGGCCATCGGCGCCTTCGTCATGCAGGTCGCGGTGCAGGGCGCCTGGGGCGTCATCCCGGTGCATCTCAACGAGCTGTCGCCCGGTGCTGTGCGGGCAACCTTGCCCGGCTTCATCTACCAGGCTGGCAATCTCGCAGCATCCTATGGCGGGCCCTACCAGGCCGGCATCGCCGAGGCGCCCGGCGGCAGCTATGGCTACGCGCTGGCGCTGTTTGCCGGCGTGGTCGCCGTCTGCATCATCGTCGTCATCCGCTTCAGTCCGGAACGGCGTGGCCAGGTGATGACGGTGCTGGGCTAACCCAACCTGAGGGCCACGACACCGGCGACAATGCTGAGCGCGGCGGCACCGCGCCAGCCCGTCATCTTCTCGCCCAGCGCGAAGACCGAGATCATCATGGCAAACAGGATCGAGGTCTCGCGCAGCGACGCCACCGAGGCGATCGGCGCCTTGGTCATCGCCCACATGACGATCCAGTAAGCGGCGCCGCTGAGCACACCGGTGAACAGCCCGGCCTTCCAGTCGCGCGCCAGCACGGGCAATGCCTTGGGTCCGCGGAAGACGAGGCAAAGCACCAGCGCGCCAAAGGCGTCGCAGATGAACAGCCATGCGGCATAACTCTGCGCCGTCGCCGCCAGCCGCGCGCCACTGCCGTCAGAGAGCGTATAGCTGGAGATGAAGATCGAAGTGCCAAGCGCAAAGCCGACCGCGCGCAGATTGATCCGCTCCAGGTGCGCGCCGCCGCGAAACGACATCACCAGCGTGCCGGCCGACAGCAGCAGGATGCCGAGTATGGCGAATGGCGCCGGCATCTCCTGCACCACGACAACGCCGCCGAGCGCGGTCAGCAGCGGCGCCGTGCCGCGCGCCAGCGGATAGGTCTGGGCGAAATCGCCGGCCTTGTAGGCGCCGATCAGGAAGGTCCGGTAGCCCATGTGAAAGATAACCGACGCGATGATGTAGGGCCACACTTCGGCCTTCGGAAACTCGACGAAGGGCAGCACGAACAGTGCGGCAAACCCCATGCCCAGCGTCATCAGCGTGATCGACAGGAAACGGTCGAGATGCACCTTGACCAGCGCATTCCAGATCGCATGCATGGCGGCGGCGGCAAGCACCGCGAAGAAGACGAAAAGCGTCATCGGGGGATCACCGACCTCCCGAGCCCGGCGGCGTTTCGAGATCGATGTCGACCCGGACCGGGAAATGATCGGATGCCACCTCGCCAATATCGGCACCGACCGAGCGGACGCGGTCCGCAAACATGCCACCGACGAAACAATGGTCGAGCCGGCGCTTGGCCAGCTTGCCGTCGATGGTCTTTACATGGGTGTGGAAGTCGGCTGCAGGCTCACTGGCAACGGCAGCCGCATCGACAAAGCCGTCGAGATAGGCGGCGCCACGGTGATAGGGCGTGCTGCCGACGATGCGGCGATACTCAGCACTGCCCGGCTCCATGTTGAAATCGCCCATCCAGATCGCCGCCGTCGGGTTCTCCGGCTCGGTCTCGCCGCTGGTCCAGTTGCGCGAAGGCTCGTCGTCAACGCCGCTCCATGGGCCACCCTCTGAACGCGCTCGGCGATGCTCGGCGAGCAAATAGTCGATCTGCTGCAGCCGCTCCTCCGCGGCGACATGGGCGAGATGCAGCGACAGGACCCTTACCGGCCCGGCCGGCGTGCGGATCATGCATTCGAGCGCTGCGTTGCGGGTGTTGAGCGGCCTCAGCGTGCGGCGCATCGGCAGCGCATGCAGGCGCGACCAGACGATCGGCAGCTTCGACAAAAGCATGGTGCCGAACTGCCGGCGGCGGTTGACGATGCGACCGTCCTGCTCCTGGCTGGCGTCCATGTCGAAGGCCGGGCCGTAGACCCAGTAATAGCCAGGCAGCAGTTTGGACAAGACCTCCGGCTGGTCATCCTCATTGCTACGCTGCCAGTGCCGCTCGACCTCCTGCAGGGCAATGATGTCGGCGCCGGCCACTATCCGCGCAGCGCGCGAAAGATCGTAGCGGCCGTCACCGCCGAACCCGTACTGGATGTTGTAGCTGACCAGCTTCATTGCTTACCCGGCTCAGTTTCGCTGATGGCAGTAGCGGTTCGACGATAGCCTTGCAATGGACCGCCGCGGCAACGGCGCTGGGCCAGGTGCAGACGGCCTACCAGGTGGTCAGCGGCTGGTAACTTCCAGCCGGCGATGCCGCCAGTTCCGCCCAGTCGATTTCCTCTTCCAGCCGGTGATAGGCCTCGTCGCCGATCGTGCCGTTGCGGCGCAATTCCTCCAGCGTGTCGCGCTGGCGATTGATGGCATAGAGGCGCAACCGGTCATACTCGGTCGCCGCCTGAGCATCCTCAGGGTTTTCGGCGATCACGCGCTGAGCCTCATACTGCTCGCGCACGACAGCGGCCGCGGCGGAAGTCTTGCGGCTCAGCACATCGAGTGCCGCCTGCATGATGGCGACGCGCGCCTGCGCCACCTCAATGTCGATCGTCCTGTCCGGGTCGAAGTTGAGGACCCGCAGCAGCGGCTTCAGGGTCATACCTTGCAACACCAGCGTGCCCAGAACCACCGCAAAGGCGGCAAGCACGATCGGGTCACGGTGGGGAAAATCGGCCGGCAGCGCAATGGCCACCACCAGCGTCACCAGTCCGCGCATGCCGCACCAGCCGACCAGCACGGCGCCGCCAAATGTCGGCAGATCGCGCCTCGCCTCTTCGCTGCCGAGGCGGGCAAGCCATCGGATGATGGCGACGTAACTCCCCACCCAGACCAGGCGCGCCACGATGACGACGACCAGCACGGTTCCCGCGAAGAGAAAGGCTTCGCCTTGCCCGTCGCCTGAGAGACGGCCGACGATCGTGCGTGCCTGCAGGCCCATCAGCACGAAGGCCAGCACGTTGAGCACGAACACCGCCGATTCCCACACCGAATAGGTGCTGACGCGGCGTCTGGCCGACATGCGGCGCGGCGCCCTGCGCGCGATGGTGATGGCGTAGACGACGATGGTGATGATGGCGGACAGGCCAAGCTTGTCAGCGATGATCCAGACGGCAAAGGTGCCGGCAAACTGCACCACCGTGCTGCTCGCGGCATCTTCGATGCGGCCGAGCGTCAGCAGCGAGATGCGGCCGAACACATAGCCGGCAACGACGCTGCCGATCGTTGCCAGCAGGATCACCGGAATGGCGTTGCTGAGCATGATCGAGCCGAGCGCCGCCGAGACCGCCAGGCGGTAGATCAGCAGCGCCGTGGCATCGTTGAGCAGGCTCTCGCCCTGCAGGATGGCGGTGATGCGGTGCGGCACCTTGAACTGGCTGAGCACGGCAGATGCCGCCACAGCGTCCGGCGGCGCGACGATGGCGCCGAGCGCGATGGCAGCCGCGATCGGCAGGCCGGCCATCTTCCAACCGACGAAAGCTACCACCACGGTGGTGAAGACCACGGCGCCAAGCGCCAGCAGCGCCAGCGACAGCCGGTAGCGTTTCAGGTCGCGCAGCGACGTGTCATAGGCGGCATCGAGAAGCACCGGCGCGATGAATAGTGCAAGCGCCAGCTCCGGATCGATCTCGATCGTCGGCGCACCGGGCACGAAGGCAATGCCGACGCCGGCCAGCGCAAGCAGGGACGGATAGGGAATCTCCAGCTTTCGCGACAGCGCCGTCAGCGCGACGGCAGCCAGAAGCAGGATAAGGGTGAGTTCGAAAAGCGCCATGGCCTATCGTAGCGGCGAACCGGCATCGTGGGCAGTGGCTGATGGCAAGATGCTGTTGATTGTCCAGCAAACGCCCGGCTCTGGCCGTATGCGTGGGGCGGATTGCCGGCGTATAGATCAGACATGATCCTCATCGGCCAGTATGACTCCCCCTTCGTCCGCCGCGTCGGCATCGCCATGACCTTGTACGGCATTGCTTTCGAGCACCGGCCGTGGTCGGCCTTCGGCGACGCAGACAAGATCCGCCCCTACAACCCGCTGACGCGCGTGCCGACTCTGGTGCTCGACAATGGCGAGGTGCTGATCGAAAGCCACATGATCCTCGACTATCTCGACGGTCTTGTGCCGACCGACAAGCGGCTGTTTCCAGCAAGCGAACCGACGAGGCATCAGGCCCTTAAGGTCGCTGCCCTGGCGATAGGGCTCGGCGACAAGATCGTCAGCCTGTTCTACGAAGGGCGCCTGCACGACAAGGTCTCCGACCTCTGGGTCAGCCGTTGCCGCCAGCAGATCGAGACGGTGCTGGCTGTGCTTGAAGCGGACCGCGCCGCCCGGTCCAGCGCCTGGTGGTTCGGCGACGAGTTCGGCCATGCCGATATAGCGGTGGCCGTGATGCTGCGCTTCCTCGGCGATGCCCACCCGGGGCTGGTTTCGCTGGCGGACTTCCCGACGCTGGACGCGCACGCCGCGCATATGGAAGCGCTGCCGGTGTTCCAGGAGATTTCACAGGCCTTTATCGCGCCGGCTTGAAGTGCCCGAAACTGCCGTTTGCAGGCCGGCCTAACATGAATATCGGCGCAGCCTAGTGCAGCACCAGCATATCGTCCGATGAGAACGAAATCTCGGCCTTCTCGCCGACAGCAGGCGGCGGCGTCGCCGGGCTGTTGAAGGTGTCGAGCGACACCGTGTTGCCGCCGATGCCGACGCGCACCCGGATGACCGAGCCGAGGAAGTGCACTTCGGAGATTTCGCCAGATAGACTGGAATCGCGGCCAGGCTGGCGTCCGAGCGAAATCGCTTCGGGACGCAGCGCCAGCGAAAGCGTGTCGCCGGACTTCGAGCCGTTGAGCTTGCCCTTGAGCGAGACCTGTTCGGAATTGACCTGCACCGTGCCGGCCGCGGCATCGGTGACCTTGCCTTCGAGCACGTTAAGCGTGCCGACGAAATTGGCGACGAACTTGGTCGCCGGCCGGTTGTAGATCTCGAACGGCGTGCCGACCTGCTCGGCCTTGCCGCCATACATCACCGCAATGCGGTCGGAGATCGACAGCGCCTCTTCCTGGTCATGGGTGACGAAGATGGTGGTGATGCCGAGCTTCTTCTGGATCGAGCGGATTTCCTCGCGCAGCGAGACGCGCACCTTGGCGTCGAGCGCCGACAGCGGCTCATCGAGCAGCAAGAGCTTCGGCTTCGGCGCGATGGCGCGCGCCAGCGCGATGCGCTGCTGTTGGCCGCCGGATAGCTGGTAGGGATAGCGATCCGCCATCTGCGGCAGCTTGATGATGTCGAGCATCTCGGCGACGCGGGCATCGATATCTGCCCTGGGCATGCCGGCGACCTTCAGGCCAAAGCCGATGTTCTGCGCCACGGTCAGGTTCGGGAACAGCGCATAGGCCTGGAACACCATGCCGACATTGCGCTGGTTGGGCTTCAGCCGCGTAATGTCCTTGCCGCCAACCACGATCTTGCCGGCGCTCGGCTCCTCGAAACCGGCGACCATGCGAAGCACGGTGGTTTTGCCACAACCGGACGGGCCGAGAAACGAAACGAACTCACCACGCTCGACGTCGAGATTGAAATCCTCCACCACCGTGGTGGCGCCGAAGGATTTTCGAACGTGCTGGATGGAGAGGAATGGGTCGGCCATGGATTTTCTTTCGATCAGTTCGGGCGATCAGTTCGGACGGTTAGCAGATTTTGGCGCAAACCGCGACAGGATCTGGATCAGCGACATGCAGCCCCAGGTGATGGCGAAGGCGATGATGGCAAGTGCGGCCGGCTCATAAGCACGGTTGGCGCCTATGTTCTGCAGATAAGGACCGAAAGCAGGCCGGTTGAGCAGGCTGGCCATGGTGAATTCGCCGATAACGATTGCAAAGGTCAGAAACGCGCCTGACAGCACGGCGATCAGCACATTGGGCAAGATGACGCGGGTAACGATCGTACCCCAGCCGGCGCCAAGAATTTGCGCCGCCTCCGTCAGCGTGCGCACGTCGATGGTGCGAAGCCCGGTGTCGACCGCCCGGTACATGTAGGGCAGCGCCAAAGTGGCATAGCCGATCACAAGCAGCAGATCGGTACCCCGATCACTTGCCAGGAAGGGCAGCGGCGAATTCGACCCGTACATTCTGATGTAACCGAAGACGATGACGATAGCAGGGATGACCAGCGGCAACAGCGTGATGAACTCGACGATCGGCCGCAACTGCGGCAGCCGCAACCGGATCCAGTACGCCGCCGGCACCACGATCAAGACGCCGAGAATGATGGTGAAGAGGGCTGCAAGCACCGAATAGCCAAACGTCGCCTGGAAGCGCGGATCGCCGAGCACGATCTGGTAGGCGTCGAAGGAATAAACGCCGCGCCGCATGCGCATCGAGAATTCCACCGTCGCGATCAGCGGAATGAAGAAATAGGCCGCGCCCAGCCCAAAGACGACCCAGGCCCAAAAACGTCCGGTCTTCATTTGAGCCACCTTTCGCTGCGCGTCCGGAACCAGATGTAGAAGACGTTGGCAAGCCCGGTGATGACGATCATGCCGAAGGCGATCGCATAGCCCAGATGCGGGTTGTGCAGCACGTCGCCGCGAATCTGCGCATAGAGCAGGATCGGTACGATGTTGAGAGACGAGCCGGTCAGCGCATAGGCGGTGGCGATAGCGCCGAAGGCATTGGCGAACAAAAGGATGACGGTGCCGAGGAAACTTGGCCAGATCACCGGAATGACCACCATGCGCCAATATTGCGTGGTGGTGGCGCCGAGCGTCGCCGCCGCTTCGCCCCATTCCTTCTTCAACCCATCGATCGCCGGCGTGATGATGACCACCATCAGCGGAATCTGGAAATAGATATAGGTCAGCGTCAGGCCCCAGAAAGACAGGATGTTGAAGCCGTGCGCATAGATGTTGAGACCGAACACCGTATTGAGCAGCACGGTGGCAAGCCCAAGCCGGCCGAGCGTGGCGAGGAAGGCAAAGGCCAGCGGAACGCCGGCGAAATTAGAGGCTACGCCGGAAAAGGTCAGCGTCGCCGAGCGTATCCAGTTCGGCAGGCCGCCGCGCACGATGGCGATGGCAATTGCCAGGCCAGCGAACGCGCCGATCAGCGCCGAGGCAAGGCTGACCTTGATCGATATCCAATAGGCGGCAACGATCGACGGCTGTGCCAGTGCGGCAATGTTCTCGAGGGTGAATTCGCCATCATTGTTCTGGAATGCGCCCAGCATCAGATAAAGCGTAGGCAGGATCAGAAACATGATGGCAAAGATGAAGAACGGCGCAACGCCGAGCCACTGCGTCGGCAGTCGCAACGCGCGCGCCTCGCTTGGGGGCGCAGTCTTCCCGGCAATTGTCTGATCGGAAAGCGAGAGATCGGTCATGCGCCGGGTACCGTTCTGGAGGGATACCGGGCGGCCATGCAGCCGCCCGGATCGATTTCAAGCCTTACTTGACGTTGGCGCCGACAGTGGCGTCCCAGTTCTTGCTGATGGCTTCCTTGGCCTTGCCCTGCTCGTCGAGCGTCGGGAACACGGCCGCGGCATAGGATTCCGCCGGCGGCAGCTTGGCTAGCACATCCGCCGGGATCTTGCCGTTCTTGGCGAGATCGTTGAAGCGGATCGGGTGGCAATAGCCTTTCAGCCAGCCGATCTGGCCTTCGTCGGAGTAAAGGTATTCCATCCATAGCTTGGCTGCGTTCGGGTGCGGCGCGAACGCGCTGATCGCCTGCACGTAGACACCGGCGACAACGCCGGTCTTCGGCACGACGACATCGACGGGCGGATTGCCCTTCAGCGTGTCGCGGCCGGCGAGCGCGTTGTAGTCCCAGTTGATCAGGATCGGGGTCTGGCCCTGGGCGAGCGTTGCCGGCTTGCCGACGACCGGAACGAAATTGCCGGCGGCATTGAGCTTCTTGAAGAAGTCGAGGCCAGCAGTGCCGGCGGCTTCACCAGCAGCAGCGCCACCCGAAAGACCGGCAGCGTAGACAGCCTGGATGGCCTGGTTCGAAGCGCGCGGATCACCGGCAAGAGCGACTGCGTTGGCGAATTCCGGCTTCAACAGGTCGGCCCAGTCGGTGGGCGATTCCTTGACCAGGTCCTTGTTCACCATGAACGACAGAACGCCGTAATAGTCGCCATACCAGAAGCCGTCGGCATCCTTGGCGCTGTCCGGGATCGAGTCCCAGGTCGAGACTTTATAGGCCTGGATAAGGCCGTCGGCCTTGGCAGTCGGGCCGAACGACAGACCAACGTCGATGACGTCGGGAGCCTGCGGACCTTTGTTGTCCTTGTTGGCCTTGATCGCCTCGATCTCGTCGCCCGAGCCGGCGTCGGGGTTGAGTTCGTTGATGGTGATTTCCGGATACTTCGCCTTGAAGCCGGCGATGACGTCGCCGTAACCGCACCAGTCATGCGGCAGTGCGATGGTGGTGAGCTGGCCTTCCTTCTTCGCCGCGGCAACCAGTTCATCCATGGACTGGGCCGACGAGATAGCAGAAGTCGCCATGAGGGCGACGGCCGTTAGGGAAAGCACTTTCCCCGTAAACTTGAACATGTGTTCTCTCCGTTGAACTGGCGTCCCTGGACGCCTGCGATGCGGTATCGTTTTCATATGACAGCCAGATGAAAGCTTTTTGAAACTGGCGCCCGGCGGTACGAAAAGTTAACTCTTTTTAACGGCCTGTAGCAATTAGCTTCGACTTAATTTCCCGGCTAATGGTTTATGGCCCTGATTTTTGCCCCCTTGCCCTTCCTTTCCCCTCGTTTTCAGATCACGTCCGGCACAGAAAACCGCCTCAGACAGTGCCGGCGATAGAGTTCTCGAGCAGCGTCAGCGCCACCTTCTTGGTCAGCTTGACCGGGTTGCCGCCGGCTGTCGGATCGACCACCGCCATGTCGGCGATCAGGCCCTTGCGCTTCTTGTCCATGTCCAGCCCCTTGATCAGGCCGGGCAGCGCATGCGGCACCTTGAGCTCCTTGCGCAGCTTGATGATCGCTTTGGCGAAGCCGTCGAAGCCGCCCTTGATGCCGCAATAGGCGGCGAGCCGGGCAATGCGCTCCTCGATGGAATCCCGATTGAAGGCCAGCACGTAGGGCATGAACACGGCATTGGTCATGCCGTGATGAGTATCGTAAAGCGCACCGATCGGGTGCGACAGCGAATGGATGGCGCCCAATCCCTTCTGGAAGGCGGCGGCGCCCATGGCGGCCGCACTCATCATATGGGCGCGGGCGACAAGGTCCTTGCCGTTGGCATAGGCCTTGGGCAGGTTTTCGAAGACCAGCCGCACGCCTTCCACCGCAATGCCGTCGGCCATCGGGTGGTAGCCCGGCGCGCAATAGGCTTCGAGGCAATGCGCCAGCGCATCCATGCCGGTGCCCGCGGTGATGAAGCCCGGCATGCCGACCGACAGTTCCGGATCGGCAATGACGATTTCCGGCAAAAGTTTCGGATGGAAGATCACCTTCTTGGTGTGTGTCGCCTCATTGGTGATGACGCCGGCGCGGCCGACTTCCGAGCCGGTGCCGGCAGTGGTCGGTACGGCGATGATCGGGGCGATCGCATCCGAATTGGCGCGCGTCCACCAGTCGCCGACATCCTCGAAATCCCAAACCGGCCGCGTCTGCCCGGCCTGGAAAGCGATCAGCTTGCCGAGATCGAGCGCCGAGCCGCCGCCAAAGGCGATGACGCCGTCATGCTTGCCCTTCTTGAACACGGCGATGCCGGCGGTGAGGTTGGAATCGACCGGGTTCGGCTTCACCTCGGAAAACACACCATAGGGCACCTTGGCGTCGTCGAGGATCTTCAGGGTCGAAGCGACGACCGGCAGCTTTGCCAGGCCCGGATCGGTGACGAAGAGCGGCCGCTTGATGCCGGTCGCTTCCAGCACCTCGGGCAGTTCCTTGATGCGCCCGGCGCCGAAGCGAACGGTGGTCGGGTAGTTCCATTTGGAGATCAGCTTGGACATGTCTTGTCTTTCAAAAAATCAGATGGCTTCGCGCAGATGGAAGGATTTCGGCCTCGTCAGATTGTCATAGCCGAGCGCCGAAAGGGCAACACCTTTGCCGGTGTCCTTGACGCCGGTCCACACCAGCGCCGGGTCGAGATAGTCGCAGCGGTTCATGAACACCGTGCCGGTCTCGACGCGGTCGCCGATGGCCACAGCATGCTCGGTATCGCTGGTCCAGATCGAGGCGGTCAGCCCGTAGGGGCTGTCGTTCATCAGCGCGATCGCCTCCTCGTCATTGCGCACCTTCATGATGCCGACGATCGGGCCGAAGCTTTCCTCGCGCATGACGCTCATCTGGTGGTCGACATTGGTCAGCACTTCCGGCGCCAGATAGGGCGAGCCGGCCTGGTCATTAGCCACCTTCATATTGATGTGCGCGACCGCACCCTTGCGCAGCGCCTCGGCCTTCTGCTCGCGGATCAGGTCGGCAAAGCGCGCCTGCGCCATTGGCCCCATTGTCGTGCCCTGCTCCAGCGGATTGCCGACGACATAGTTTTTCGTCTCAGCGATGAAGCCTTCGACGAACTGGTCATAGACCTTCTCGTGCACATAGACGCGTTCGATGCCGCAGCAGCACTGGCCGGAATTGTAGAAGGCGCCGTCGACCAGATTGGCCACCGCATGGTCGAGCTTGGCGTCGGGCAGCACATAGGCCGGGTCTTTGCCGCCGAGCTCGAGGCCGAGCGTCATGAAGGTGCCGGCCGCCGCCTTCTCGATGGCGCGCCCGCCGCCGACCGAGCCGGTGAAATTGACATGGTCGATCTTGCCGGAGCCGAGCAGCTTTTCGGTCTGGGCATGGTTGAGCACCACATTCTGGAACACGCCCTTGGGCAAACCAATCTTGTCGAAAGCCTGCTGGAAACGTTCGCCGACCAGCAGCGTCTGCGCCGCATGTTTCAGAATGACCGTGTTGCCGGCCATCAGCGCCGGTACGATGGTGTTGACCGCGGTCAGATAAGGATAATTCCACGGCGCGATCACCATGACGACGCCAAGCGGATCCTTCTTCACATAGCGGCGAAAGCCGTCCTTCGGGTTGGATGCCGGCACCGATTTCAGCGCCTGTTCGGCGATCTCGACCATGTAATTGGTGCGTTCCTTGACGCCGCCGAACTCGCCGCCATAGCGCACCGGGCGCCCCATCTGCCAGGCGATCTCGGGCACGATCTCGTCGGTCATCGCGACCAGCGCTTCGAGCATCGCCAGCATATATTTGCCGCGTTCGACGATCGGCGTCAGCGCCCATTTCTCCTGCGCCGCTTTGGCGCGCTCGACCGCGGCATTGATCGTCTGGTCGGTCGCGATCGGACGCTCGGCATAGATCGAACCATCGATGGGGGATTTGAGTTTTACGGTTTCCAATTAAACGTCTCCATGTATCGAAAACATCAGCACACAAGGGCGCGAACATGCCCCGCTCTTGCATAATCCAGTATCAACTGATCGCGGGTCACGAGCGTCAAATCGAACGCCCGCGCCGTCGCTATCAGTATCCTGTCCGCTGGATCGCCGTGGAGCGATCCAGGCAAGAAAGATGATTCAATCAATAATTCCGGCGAAAGGGCCTCGACCTTGATGCCTGGCGTGGCGATCACTTCCCCAAAGATACTGGTTGGCGACTTTGCTGCCGCCAACCGACCCTTGGCGCTCAGCAGGCCCAATTCCCAGGCCGAAATGGGGGAAACCCGGACCTTCTCGTCAACAGCCGCAGCGTCGTTGATCGCAATCTTGGCTTCCGGCCTGATCGGCTCGTTCAGCGCTATCCATATGATCGCGCAAGTGTCGAGCAGCAGCCTGTGCGTCACGGCAGCACGTCGGGCTCAAAAGCCGGCCTGGTGTAATCATGCCCTTGGAGAAGCGTAACCTTGCCTGTCCATATGCCGAAAAGAGGGTGGTCGGTATTTCCCTGCGGAAGCTCGTAGCTCGCCTGCGCTGGTTCCGCCATTCCGGAACGAGTCTTGTCTATGGTAGCCATGTTCGGCTTTCGATAGCCCTCTGGCCATCCCTCCAGTTTGAAGTCCACCCGCTCGTTCGCAAGATCGACACGAGACGCCCGATAGTTTGCGCGCAACCAGGCGCGCGCCTGGCTGTGCCCGCTCGGGCTGTTCGCCCACCATTCCTCCCGCTGCCGTGCCGACGGCGGCAGCCGGCCACCTATAACTTGCTCGATCTCTGCGAAGCTCATCGACATCTGGCCCTGGCCCGAGAAAAGGAGATGCTCGAAAAGCGGATGGTACTTGGTTCCTTCTGTCATCGCACAAACCTAGTTCAATCCGTGTTTTCGATCAAGGTATAGATAGTATCTTACTATCTTTCTAGTATCGCTCGAACCCCCTGTGCAGTTCCCAATCCGTGATCCGGCGGTCGTATTCGAACTGCTCCCACTTGGCGGTGTGGACGTAGTGTTCAAGCACGTCGTCGCCGAGCGCCTGCTTCAGCATCTTCGACTTGGCCAGAGTCTCGGTAGCGTCGCGCAACGTCTTCGGGATCTCCGGCAGGCGCGAGGCCTGGTAGGCGTCGCCGACGAACGGCTTCTGCAGCTCAAGCTTCTCATCGATGCCGGCAAGGCCGGCGGCGATCAGCGCCGCGAAAGCGAGATAAGGGTTCAGATCGGCGCCGCCGATGCGGCATTCCATGCGGATGCCCTTGGTGCCCTCGCCGCACAGCCGGAAGCCGGCAGTGCGGTTGTCCTCGCTCCACATGATCTTGGTCGGCGCGAAAGTGCCGGCCTGGAAGCGCTTGTAGGAGTTGATGTAGGGCGCCAGGAACCAGGTGAACTCCCTGGCGTATTTCAGCTGTCCCGCCGCCCATTGCTGGCCGAGCGTGGACAGCGTCCAGTCCGCCTTCTTGTCGAAGAACAAGGGCGTCTTGCCGTCGGCGCTCCACAGCGAATTGTGGATATGGCTGGAATTGCCGGCGAGCCCGTAATTGTATTTCGACATGAAGGAAATCGCCTTGCCTTCGGACTCGGCAATTTCCTTGGCGCCGTTCTTCAGGATGACGTGGCGGTCGGCCATGTCGAGCGCCTCGGCATAGCGCACATTGATCTCTTCCTGGCCAGGGCCCCATTCGCCCTTGGAGTTCTCGATCGGAATGCCAGCCGCATCCATCTCGTTGCGAAGGCGGCGCATGACGCCTTCTTCCTTGGTGGTGATGCCGATCTGGTAGTCGCCGATATAGGGCGAGGCGGTGTCGAGACCCTGCCAGTGCTTCTTGCGGGCGGAATCATAGGTCTCGTTGAACAGATAGAATTCGAGTTCGGAGGCGAAATAGCCGATATAGCCGCGCTCGGTCAGCCGCTTGACCTGCTTCTTCAGCATGGCGCGCGGCGAATGCGGCAGGTCGTCATGGGTGTGGTGGTCGAGCACGTCGCAGATCACCAGCGCCGTCTTTTCCAGCCACGGTATGCGCCGCAGCGTGGCGAGGTCCGGCTTCATGACGAAGTCGCCATAGCCTTTCGACCAGCTTGCCGCCTTGTAGCCCGGCACTGGCTCCATATCGATATCGGCGGCGAGCAGATAGTTGCAGCCATGAGTCTCGTCATGGGCGGAATCGACAAAGTACTGCGCCAGGAAACGCTTTCCCGCCAGCCGGCCCTGCATGTCGACGATGCAGGCCAGCACGGTGTCGATCTCGCCATCGGAGACCGCTTTCTTCAACTGATCGAACGAGAAATTTCCGGCCATTCCTTTGGCACTCCAGCGCTTGGCGATTGAACAGATGAAACGAAACCATGGCCGGCGCGATGCCGGCCATGGTGATGGTGGTTGACGTCAATGGGCGCCGGTCTCGCCGACCGCCTGTTCGGCTGCGGCAATGGCCGCCTGACGCTTGGCAATCTGGTCGCCGATCGGCGGTCCCTGGAAGCGGCGGTTCTCGAAACCGAACCAGAGAATGGCGGTCAGCACGATGAAGCCGATGGTGATGTAAAGCACCTTGTCGTTCGGCGGCTGGATGGCGATGTAGAAGATGATCGCCATGCCGACGATCGACAGTCCGCAGAACAGCTTGAACAGCCCGGCGCCGAGATTCCACGGGCCCGGCGTTGGCCATTTGGCGGTGCCGAACGCAACCATGCCAAGCGCGATCGGGATGGTGAACGACAGGAACAGGAACACCAGCGTCGAATTGACGACGATGGTGTAGATGTTGGTGCCGCCGATCGAAATGAACTGGGCAAGGAACACATACAGAATCTCAAGGATCGCCGCCGCCCAGATAGCGTTGACCGGCGTACGCCAGACCGGGCTGACCTTGGCGAGAGCCGCAGAGCCAACGGGCATGCCACCGTCGCGAGAGAAGGCAAACAGCATACGCGAAGCCGACGTCACGGTGGCGAGGCCGCAGAGGAACTGCGCGATCAGGATTGCAAAATAGAGCAGTTCCTTCAGCCACACCGGCAGGATCGCATCCATGGTCGAGAAGAACACGGTCCAGCCCTGCTTGGCGCCGGCGGCCAGGTCCGGGATCGCCAGAACGATGGCGCACAGCATCACCCAGCCGATCAGCGAGGACCAGACCACGGACGAGACGATCGCCCGCGGAACGGAGTGCGCCGCCTTCAGCGTCTCTTCCGACGTGTGGGCCGACGCATCATATCCGGTGATGGTGTAGACGGGCAGAAGCAGGCAGAGCAGGAACAGGTAGCTCATGGAATCGGTCTGCGGGAAAACGCCGCCGCCCGCGTCACCCGAATAGTTGGTGAACGTCCACAGCCGTGTGATGTCGATCGCCGGCGCAAACACCAGGCAAGCTACGATCAGGACGGCTGTTGCGCCCAAGATCAGGAAGCCGGAGGCGTCCGTCAACATGGCCGTCAGCTTGATGCCGAAATGGTTGAACAGAGCCTGCAGCACGGTGATGAAGGCAACGAAGCCGACGATTTCGCCCGGCGTGCCGGTGATGCCGAACCAGCTTCCGAACGTGCCGACGAAGAAGAACGCTGTGCCGATATTGATGGCGCCGAGCACGGTGATCAGGCCAAACAGGTTGAGCCACGCCGTCAGCCAGCCGGTGAAGCGGTTTCCGAGGATTGACGACCAGTGATAGAGGCCGCCGGCGGTCGGGAAGGCCGAGGCGATCTGCGCCATGGCCAGGGCAAAAAAGCCGGAGACGCAGCAGCCGACGATCCAGCCAATGCCCGCACCTGCGCCGCCGATCGACGATGTCGCCTGGGCAAAGGAGTTGATGCCGCCCGACAGGATGCAGATGATCGAGAACGAGATCGCGAAATTCGAGAAGCGGCTCATGCTTCGCGACAGTTCCTGGGCATAGCCCATTCCGTGGAGAACCTTCAGGTCCTCCTTCTTGTCTGTGTCTGAATAACCCGGTGCTGCCATTTGAAGTCCCCTTTTACGTTCTTAGCTGGCCGATTGAACTGACTTTCCCATTGCATGTCGTCGGGAACCCTTGGCTTCCTCGGGTTCCAGGTCGGAAAAAATGCCGGTGAGCAGGTCCGCCCATTTCCGCTGCCCGGTCTCGCCGGAGATTTCGTCGTTGCGGATTTCGATCATAGCGCAGGCAAGGCCGCGCGAGCGCGCATGGCGCTCCAGGGTGAAATAGACGCGGTCGGCCGGCGAATAGGGTTCGTTGACACCGACGGTGACGCCGGCGAGGCGCTGCAGCGCTGCTATCAGGGGAGCGGCCAGCCGGCGGTCGTCATCGTGGATGATGCCTATGTGCCAGGGCCGGCTCTTGCCCTTGTAGATCGGGGTGAAGGAATGCACCGACACCAGCCGCGTCTCCTGTCCGCGCGCCTGCCGGTCGTCGATAATGTCGGCGATCGTGTCGTGGAACGGGCGCCACGACAAAGCGATACGCTCGGCCCGCTCACTGTCCGACAAGCCGGCATTGCCGGGAATGATCGTCGTCTCGCTGACCGGCGGCACCAGGTCGGGCGCATCGAGCGGACGGTTGCAATCGATGACCAAGCGCGAGATGCGGGTTTCGACCAGCGTCGCATCGAGTGCTGCCGCCATGCGGCGGGCAACCGGCAGCGCACCGGGATCCCAGGCGATGTGGCGGGACAGATCCTCGGCGGCGAGGCCGAGCGTGCCGAATTCGGCGGGCAGGAAGTTGGAAGCGTGGTCGCAGGTCAGCACGAAAGGGCTCGAACCGCCGGGGTTCGTCACCCCTACGGTATCAGACGATGCAAGGCTGGCGGGCCGTGCTCTCTCCATACTGCCGTCCCCTGGGGAGCGCTGTATCTTATGTTACGTATTTTGCCTCATTGCGTCCCTGTGGATGATTTCATACAGTTTGTCGGACTTTGTCAAATGCGATTGCATGGGCCAAAGCGGGGGATGGGGAAAACCATGATTTCCAGCATTGCCGAGCTGATCTCGGACCGCATCGGCACGATGCCGGCCAGCGAGCGCCGCGCCGCGCAGACACTGATCGCCAACTATCCGCTGATCGGACTGAAAACGGTCGCCGAGTTCTCGGCCACCGCCGGCGTATCGTCGCCGACGATCCTGCGCTTCGTCTCCAGGCTCGGGTTCCAGAACTATCCCGAATTCCAGTCGGCGCTGCAGGACGAGCTGGCGGCGCAATTGCAGTCGCCGGCTTCGCGCACGCTCAACCCGGCCTCGTCGGGCAGCAGTGCCGTATCGCCGATGCTGGAGGCGACGCTGGACAACATGCGCGAGACCTTCAGGCATCTCTCCGACAAGCAGCTTGCCGACATCGCCGCAAGGCTGGCCGAGCGGCGCGGCAAGACCTTCCTGATCGGCGGCCGTTTCACCGACCCGCTGGCGCGCTACATGGCCGCCCACCTCGCCATCATCCAGCCCGATGTCTACCATCTCGCCGGCCAGGAGAGCATCTGGCGCGACCGGCTGATCGACATGGGCAAGCGCGACGTGCTGGTGATCTTCGACATCAGGCGCTACCAGGACAGCCTGGTTCGCTTTGCCGAGACGGCGCATCAGCGCGGCGTGCAGATCGTGCTGTTCACCGACCAGTGGCTGTCGCCGATCGCGCGCTTCGCCCGCCATGTCATCGCCGGCCGCACCGCGGTGCCTTCGGCCTGGGATTCCTCGGCGGCACTTTTCGTCGTTGCCGAAACGCTGATCGGCGCCGTCACCAGGCAGCTCGAGGCCGACAGCGCCAAGCGCATCCGTGACCTCGAAAGCCTGCGCTGACGCTCTCAGTTTCAACCGCAGGCGCGCAAAAATTACGCAGATTTAATGTGCATGGCAGCGGCAGAATTGCCATAAAGCCATGATATTTACGCGACTTCGCACATACCGGGTGCGTCGCTGCGTGTTTTTTGCTTGGGGAAACCGGAAGACGTTTTTTGCCAACCGGAGTGCCGATGGCCGCCTGGAAACAGATCGTTTTTACGCTTGTGATCCTGGTCGCCGCTGCCGTGGCCTGGGCGCGCTTTTTCCCGGGCGCGCCGGAAGTGCTGGCACGCTGGGGCATCGACTGGGCCTATGCCTCTGCGCCCGCCACGACTGGCGCGGTCGATACCAAGCAGGCAAGCGGCCGCAACGCTGGCAGCAGCCCGGCAAACGTCGTTGCCCAGCCGGCGGGCACGGCCACCATCAACGATCGCCTGCAAGCGATCGGCACCGGCCGCGCCAACGCCTCGGTGACGGTGAACCCCTACAGCTCCGGCCGGCTGGTTGAATTCCTCGTCCAGTCCGGCACCCGCGTCGACAAGGGCCAGATCATCGCCGTCCTCGATTCCGAAACCGAGGTGATCTCCCAGGATCGCGCCAAGCTCGCTCTGCAGGACGCCCAGGCCAAACTCGAGCGGGTGAAGTCGCTGCGCGCTTCCAACGCCGCAACCCCGGTCGCCGTCGCCGATGCAGAAGTGGTGTTGGCCGGCGCCAGGCTCGCGCTGCAGGATGCCGAACTCGCCTTGCAGCGCCGCTCGATCGTGGCACCGATCGCCGGCACCGTCGGCATCCTGCCGATATCGGCCGGCAATTACGTCACCAGCCAGTCGGCGATCGCCACGCTCGACGACCGCTCCTCGATCCT
Organism: Hyphomicrobiales bacterium; assembly: GCA_900472295.1. GTDB lineage: Bacteria > Pseudomonadota > Alphaproteobacteria > Rhizobiales > Rhizobiaceae > Mesorhizobium. The sequence goes on from UCIA01000030.1 coordinate 85,658, forward strand.
GGTCGATTTCCTGGTGCCCGAGCGCTTCGCCGCCGCCGTCAAGGTCGGCGCGCAATTGTCGGCGACGCCGATCGCCAACCCCAACAACGCTTACACGGGCGCGGTTTCGGCCATCGACAATCACATCGACGAAGCCAGCCGCACCCTGCTGGTCAAGGCAAAGATCGCCAATCCGGCCGATTCGCTGCGCGCCGGCATGTCCTTCCAGATCACCATGCGCTTCCCCGGCGAAACCTACCCGGCCGTCAGTCCGCTGGCGATCCTGTGGGGTTCGGACGGCGCCTATGTCTGGCAGATAGTGGACGGCAAGGCCAAGCGGGTTGCCGTGCGCATTATACAGCGCAACACCGAGACCGTGCTGATCGACGCACCGATCGAAGATGGCGACATGGTGGTGACAGAGGGCACCCAGAGCGTCAGCGACGGCGGCGAGGTCCGTATCGCCGGCGAAGAACAGCGCGCCGCCGACGCCGCCGGCTCATGACCGGCACCGTCAACGCCGCCAGCGACACCGGCTTTACCGCGCTGTTCATCCGCAGGCCCGTGATGGCCTTCGTCTTGAACACATTGATCGCAGTCGCCGGCCTTGCCGCCTTCTACGGCGTGGAAATCCGCGAACTGCCGGATGTCGATCGCCCTGTCATCACTGTTTTCACGATCTTTGAAGGCGCCGCCGCCGAAACCGTCGATCGCGAACTGACCGACACCATTGAGGGCACGGTGGCCCGCGTCTCCGGCGTCAAGTCGATCTCGTCGGCCTCGTCCTTCGGCCAGAGCCGCGTCACCATCGAATTCAACGACGGCGTCGACCTCAACGTCGCCGCCTCCGATGTGCGCGACGCCGTCGGCCGTGTCGCCAACATGATGCCGGATACGGCGGATGCGCCGCGTATCGTCAAGGCCGACGCCAATTCCGAGCCGGTAATGCGGCTGGCCGTCACCTCCGACACCATGTCGGTGCAGGACATGACGGTGATTGTCCAGGATCAGATCGAGGACGAACTTGCCGCCGTCCCCGGTGTTGCCGACGTCCAGGTCTCGGGCGACCGCGACAAGATCTTTCGCATCGACGTCGATCAAAACAAGCTGGCCAGCCTCGGCTTCACTGTCGCCGACCTCAGGACGGCCCTTGCCTCGGTGGCTTTCGATTCGCCGGCCGGCTCGATCACCACCACCAACCAGGACCTCATCGTCCGCACCACGGCTGACGTGACCACGCCGGAAGAATTCGAAAACATCATCATCGGCGGCACGACGCGCATCCGCGACGTCGCCACCGTCACGCTCGGCCCCGACATCGGCCTGACCACTTTGCGCTCCGACGGCAAGACCGGCATTGGCCTCGGCATCATCCGCCAGGCGGAATCGAATACGCTGGATATTTCGACCGGTGTAAGGGCCGCAGTCGCCGAGCTGCAGGCAAACCTGCCCCAGGGCATGTCGATCAAGGTTACAAGCGACGACGCCGTCTTCGTCAACGGCGCCGTGCATGAGGTCGAGATCGCGCTTGGCCTGTCCGTGACCATGGTGCTGATCGTCATCTACGCCTTTCTCCTCGACTGGCGAGCGACGCTCATTCCTGCGCTTTCGATGCCGGTCGCCATGATCGGCACCATCGCCGCGATCTATCTCGCCGGCTTCTCGGTCAACATATTGACGCTGCTCGCTCTGGTGCTGGCGACAGGCCTGGTCGTCGACGACGCCATCGTCGTGCTTGAAAACATCGTGCGACGGCGCAACGAAGGCATGGGCCCCCGCGCGGCGGCCGTGCTCGGCGCCAGGGAAGTGTTCTTCGCCGTCATCGCCACGACGCTGACACTGGTCGCCGTCTTCGTGCCAATCTCCTTCCTGCCGGGGCAGACCGGTGGCCTGTTCCGCGAATTCGGCTTCGTCCTTGCCATGTCGGTGCTGTTGTCCTGCGTGGTGGCGCTGACCCTTTGCCCGATGCTCGCTTCACGCATGTTGTCGGACGCGTCGCTCCATCACGAGGGCGGTAGCGGCATCGGCTCCCGCATCGGCGGCGCGCTCAATGCGCTCTACCGGCGCTGCCTGCACATCTGTCTCGACGCGCCGTGGATAGCGGTCCTGGTGGCGGTGCTGTTTGCCGCCACCGCCTTCACCCTGTTCGGCAGCATCCGCCAGGAGCTGACGCCAAGCGAGGACCGTGCCGTCGTGCTGTTGCGCATCAACGCACCGCAAGGCGTCAGCCTCGATTACACGACGCAGCAGATGCAGAAGATCGAGAAACTGATCCAGCCATTGCGCGATTCCGGCGAGATCCGCAGCACCTTCGAGAACGCCGGCCAGAACGGCGCCTACAATTCAGGCTTCATGGTGATGACGCTGGCGCCATGGAACGAGCGCACGCGCAGCCAGCAGCAGATCATGGCCGAGATCAGCCAGCTGACCAGGCAGGTGCCGAGCGTACGCGTCTTCCCGGTGCAGCCCAACAGCCTCGGCATTCGCGGCGCCGGCAATGGCCTGCAGTTCGCCCTGGTCGGCAACGACCGCAAGGCGCTGGGCGACGCGGCGGTGAAGATCATCGCCGAGATGCAGAAGGACCCGCGCTTCCAGTTGCCGCGGCTCTCCGTCGACCCGACGCAGCCGCAGCTGGCGGTGGCCATCGACCGCGAGCGCGCTTCCGACCTTGGCATCGATATCACCGGGCTTGCCAACACCATGCAGGCGATGCTGGACGGCAACGATGTCGTCGACGTCTACATCGCCGACCGGAGCTACGGGGTTAAGCTGGTCTCGACCACCAACCCGGTCAACGATCCGACCGACCTGGAAAACGTCTTCCTGAAAACCGCCGACGGCCGCTTCGTGCCGATGTCGACCATCGCCACGCTGACCGAGCGTGCCGTGCCGCCATCGCTGACGCGCGAGCAGCAGCAGCCCTCGGTGGCCATCACCTCCAGCCTCGGCGGCGAGTTCGCGCTCGGCGACGCGCTCAGCCGCGCCGAGGAGATCGCCACGCCGTTGCTGCCGCCGGGCAGCCGCATCCTGCCGCTGGCGGAAGCCGCCACGCTTGGCGAGACCAACAGCGCCATGATCACCATCTTCGGTTTCGCCCTGGTCATCATCCTCCTGGTGCTCGCCGCGCAGTTCGAAAGCTTCGTCAGCGCCGTCATCATCATGGCGACGGTGCCGCTCGGCCTCGCCTGCGCGATCTTTGCGCTGCTTTTGTCAGGCACCAGCCTGAACGCCTACAGCCAGATCGGCCTGGTGCTGCTGGTCGGCGTCATGGCCAAGAACGGCATCCTCATCGTCGAATTCGCCAACCAGCTGCGCGACCGCGGCCTTGGGGTGCGCGAGGCAATCGAACAGGCCTCGATCATCCGCCTGCGGCCGGTGATGATGACGATGATCTGCACCGTACTCGGTGGCGTGCCGCTGGTGCTGGCCGCCGGCGCCGGCGCCGAGGCGCGCATCGCGCTCGGCTGGGTCATCGTCGGCGGGCTTGGCCTCGCCACCATCTCGACCCTGTTCCTGACCCCGGTCGCCTACCTCTTGCTCGGCCGCTTCGTCACGCCGAAGACCCATGAGGAAGCCAGGCTGAAGCGCGAACTGGAAGAAGCGGCGTATACCAATGTGGAGCCGGCGGAATGAGATTAGCCCTCCTCGCCCCGTTTACGGGGAGAGGATGCCGGCAGGCAGGTGAGGGGCAGCACCAGGCCAACGCGACTATCGCCTCAAACAGCCAATCACCAATCGTCGCGCCGCCCCTCATCCGCCCTTCGGGCACCTTCTCCCCGTAAACGGGGCGAAGGAAGAGCTGCACCTACGGCCTCAAAAACACCTTCCCATTCGGCTTGGCCAGTTCCGCCGGCACCTTCGCCATCGCCTCGTCCAGCGGCAGCACCGCCGTCACGTCGGTCGACCAGCGCCCGTCGGAAAAGCGCTTCTGTGCTTCCATGATCGCCGGGCCGCGCTTGTCGCGGAACTGGCGCATCCATTCGACCAGCCAGAACCCTTCAATGTGCTTTTGCTGGAAGATGAACTGGCCGGGCTCGCGGATGATAGTGGTGTCGGGGTCGAGCCGGCCATAGATGATCCAGCGCGCGCGCTTCGGCATGGCGTCGAAGATGACTGAGGCCAGCGGCCCGGTCACCGCGTCAAGGAAGATGCGCGGCTGCTCGGCCTTGACGACCTCCCGTAGTGCTGCCTTGAAATCCGGCGCCTTCTCATTGAGCACATGGGCAGCACCGATCTCCTTCAAGAGCGGGATCTGCTCGTCGCGGCGCACGGTGACGATCGCCCGGAAGCCAGCCTCCTTGGCGAGGCCGGCGATCAGCTTGCACAGCTGGCTGGCGCCGGCAGTCATGATGAAGGCTTTTTCGCCGGCTTCCTTGACGATGTCGAACATGGCGAGCGCAGTCAGCGGATTGACGATCATCGCTGCACCGTCCTCGTCCCGGACCGTGTCGAGCAACGGAATGCAGCCGGCGGCTTCGGCGACCGCGTATTGCGCCCATGAGCCCCAATTGGTGACGCCGGTGGCGAAGGCAATGCGCTTGCCAGTGAGGCTCTTGGCATAGGGCTCGTCGCCGCTGGCGACAACCGTGCCAACGCCCTCGAACCCGGCCGGCTGGCCCTTGGCGCGCGGCTGGCCATACTGGCCCTTGATGAACATGACATCGGACGGGTTGATCGAAGCGAGGCTGACCTTGATCAGCACCTGGCTCGGTCCGGGCGTCGGCACGCCGATGCTGCCCGGCGTGAGGTACGGCTCCATCGCCTCCAGTACTGTGCCGGAGGGCGTCCTGGTGTAGCCGTCACCGGTCAGCAGCAGCGCTTTCATGTCTGAGGGGATGGCCATGGCGGGGCTCCTTAAGGTTTGAGGATGAGCTTGCCGGATGCACCGCGGCCGAGCACGCGCTTCAGCACAGAGGCGGCGTCGGCAAGCGGGTAAGTGCCTTCGATCACCGGCCGGACCTTGCCGGCGAGATACCAGCCGACAAGTTCCTTCATGTTGTCGGCATAGATGCGCGGCTCGCGGCCCGTGAACGCGCCCCAGAACACGCCGACCACCGAAAAGCTCTTCACCAGCGCCAGATTGACCGGGAATTGCGGGATGCTGCCCGAGGCAAAGCCGATGACCAGCAGCCTTCCGTTCCACGCCATCGAGCGGGCCAGCACGTCGAAGGTTTCGCCGCCGACCGGATCGAAGCCGACATCGACGCCCTTGCCGCCGGTGACCTCTTTCAGCGCCTCCTTGAGATTGTCGTAGCCGAGCGCAATGTCGGCGCCGGCTTCAGCGGCAATGCGGCGCTTTTCCTCCGACGACGCCACGCCGATGACACGCGCGCCAAGCGCCTTGCCGATCTGTACGGCGGCGATGCCGGTGGCGCCGGCCGCGCCCAGCACGCAAAGCGTCTCGCCTTCCCTGAGCACGCCGCGCTGCTTCAGCGCATAATGCGACGTGCCGTAGCCGGCCAGCAGCGCGCAGGCGTCGGCCGCAGGCATATCGGGCGGCAACGGCATGACCAACGGCTCGGCCGCAGCCACCCGCTCGGCGTAACTGCCATGGGTCGAAAGCGCGGCAACCCGATCGCCGATCTTGACCGTTTTCACATCAGGCCCGACTGCGACCACCCGTCCCGCGACCTCCATGCCGGGCACGAAAGGCAATGGCGGCTTCATCTGGTAGAGGCCCTGGACCAGCAGGCCGTCGGGATAGTTCACCCCGATCGCCTCGGCTTCGATGATGACGGTGTTGCCCTTGGCCTCCGGTTCCGGCCAGTCGCCATAGATGAGCTGGTCGAGCGGCGCGAAATCGCGGGCAATGATCGCTTTCATGCGCTCAGACCTTTTCCTGGGTGTATTTCCTGAGCTCTGTGCGCGCCACTTGCCGGCGATGCACCGCGTCCGGCCCATCGGCCAGCCGCAGGGTTCTCAGATGCGTCCAGGAGCGCGCCAGCGGCGTGTCCTGGCTGATGCCTTGCGCACCAAACATCTGCACCGCTTCGTCGGTGACCTTGAGCGCGACGCGCGGCGCGATGACCTTGATCTGGCTGATCCAGGGTGCGGCGGCGCGCGCATCGCCCTGGTCGATCATCCACGCCGCTTTCAGGCAGAGCAGCCGCGCCATCTCGATCTCCATGCGGCACTCCGCGATGATGTCGAAATTGGCGCCGAGTTTTGCCAAGGGCTGGCCGAAGGCCTCGCGGCGCACGGAGCGCTGACATAGCATCTCCAGTGCCATTTCGGACTGGCCGATGGCGCGCATGCAGTGATGGATGCGGCCGGGGCCCAGCCTGCCTTGCGCGATCTCGAACCCCCTGCCCTCGCCAAGGATCAGGTTGGAAGCCGGCACCCTGACATTGTCGAAGCGAAGATGCATGTGGCCGTGCGGCGCGTCGTCATCGCCATAGACCTGCATCGGCCGAAGCTTGGTCACGCCCTTGGTGTCCGACGGCACCAGGATCATCGAATGGCGGCGGTGTTGCGGCTCGGCATCGCCGCCGGTGCGGACCATGACGATATAGATAGCGCAGCGCGGATCGCCGGCGCCCGACGCCCACCACTTCTCGCCGTTCAGCACATAGTCGTCGCCTTGCCGTTCGCAGCGCATGGCGATGTTGGTGGCGTCGGAGGAAGCGACATCCGGCTCGGTCATCAGATAGGCCGAGCGGATTTTTCCCTCAAGCAGCGGCTCCAGCCACGTCTTCTTGTGGTCGTCCGAGCCATAGCGCTCCAGTACTTCCATATTGCCGGTGTCGGGCGCCGAGCAGTTGAAGGTTTCAGCACCCAGATGCGCCTTGCCCATTTCTTCAGCGAGGTAGGCGTACTCGACCGTGGACAGGCCATAGCCGCGCTCGGAGCCGGTCAGCCAGAAATTCCACAGGCCGCGCTCCTTGGCCTTATTCTTCAGCCCTTCGAGGATCTCGGTCTGCCGCTCGGTGTATGTCCAGCGGTCGCCGCCCTTGCCGACCTCGCTCAGAAATTCATGGTCGAGCGGCATGATCTCGTCGCGCACCATGGCCGCGACGCGCGCGTGGATCGGCTTCAGCCGCTCGGTCATGCCGAGATTCATGTCGCTCATCGCTCGCTAACCCTTCACGCTGGCCGGACATTTATCCGTGGCAAGGATGACCGTACTTCGGATAGCCTTGTCAACGCGAACTGTTTGCCGGGCGGCAAGGAAGAAGCGGAGGATCGATGAGCTATCTCGACGAGCTGTTCTCAGTGACCGGCAAGACCGCACTGGTGACCGGAGCCGCAACCGGCATCGGCCGCATGGTTGCGACCGCTTTGGTCCAGGCCGGCGCCACCGTGCTGATCGCTTCGCGCAAGGGCGAGGATTGCATCAAGGTCGCCGCTGAGTTGAACGCGCTCGGCGCTTCCGGCCACGCCGAAGGCTTCGCCGGAGACGTCTCGAGCGAGGCCGGAATTGCTGCGCTGGTCGCCGAGGTCAAGGCGCGCACCGAGAAATTGCACATCCTCGTCAACAATGCCGGCATATCCTGGGGCGCGACGCTTGAGGATTTTCCCTATAGCGGCTGGGCCAAGGTGTTCGCCGTCAACGTCACCGCCGTCTTCCACCTGACGCGCGAATTGCTGCCGCTGCTGGAAGCCGCGGCGAGCGACGCCGATCCGGCCCGAATCATCAATCTGGGCTCGGTGATGGGCACGCAGCCGCTGGCCGACGACGCCTATTCCTACACGGCGTCCAAGGGCGCCGTTCATCATCTGACGCGCACACTGGCGATCGAGCTCGCGGCGCGGCGCATCACCGTCAACGCCTTCGCCCCCGGCCCCTTCCAGAGCCGCATGACCGCCTTTGCCACCGGCACCGAGGAAAAGGCAAAACATGTCGGCAGCCATGTGCCGATCGGCCGTATCGGCGTGGCGGATGACATTGGCGGCGCAACGCTCTATTTGTGCAGCCGTGCCGGCTCCTATGTCACCGGCGCCATCCTGCCGATCGACGGCGGGCAGTCGGTGCAGCATGGGCTGACATTGTTCAAGGAATGAGCCGCGGTCGGCGGCAAGTGGAGGAATCGCAGTGGAACCGATCAGTCTCGATGTGCTTTTGGCCAGTGTCGGCAAGGAAGTCGGCGTCTCGCCCTGGCGCGTGGTCACCCAGACCATGATCGACCAGTTCGCCGACGCCACCGACGATCACCAGTTCATCCATTGCGATCCGGAACGAGCCAAGCGAGAGACGCCGTTCGGCGGCACGATCGCGCATGGCTTCCTGTCGCTGTCGCTGCTCTCGGCGATGACCTTCGAGACCATGCCGCCACTGGAAAAGGGCAAGATGGGCGTCAACCACGGCTTCGATTCGCTGCGCTTCCTGGCGCCGGTGAAGACCGGTTCGCGCATTCGCACTCATTTCGTGCTGGCCGACGTCAAGGTCAGGCCATCGGGCTGGGTTCAGACGGCGCATGACGTGACCATCGAGATCGAAGGCTCGAAGAAACCGGCGTTGACCGCGCGCTGGCTGACGCTGACATTGATCGAGCGTGAGCCGGAGACCGCATGAGCGGCGACGCCAATGCGCTCGACCAAGCAGCACTAGCGCCCTATCTCGAGGCGCACATCCCGGGTTTCATCGGGCTTTCGGCAATCGAAAAATTCAAGTCCGGCCAGTCGAACCCGACCTATCTCTTGACCGCGGCCAGCGGCCGCTATGTGCTGCGCGCCAAGCCGCCGGGCCAATTGCTGAAATCGGCGCATCAGGTCGACCGCGAATTCACCGTGATGAAGGCACTGGCCGGCACCGCCGTGCCGGTGCCGGCCATGCTGCATCTGTCGGCGGAAGACTCGCCGATCGGCCGCATGTTCTACGTCATGGACTTTCTCGACGGCCGCATCTTCTGGGACCCGGCAGTGCCGGAAGCTGCCGATAACGATGAACGCGCCGCCCTCTACGATGCCATGAACGCAACGCTTGCCGCCTTGCACGATGTCGATGTCGAGGCCGTCGGGCTCGGCGATTTCGGCAAACCCGGCAATTACTTCGAACGCCAGCTTGGCCGCTGGACCAGCCAATACCGCGCCTCGGAGACCGGCACTGTGGCTGACATGGACCGGCTGATCACCTGGCTGGAGACACATATGCCGGCCGACGACGGTCGCGTCTCGCTGGTGCATGGCGACTACCGGTTGGACAACATGATTTTCGCGCACAAGGAGCCGAAAGTGCTGGCAGTGCTCGACTGGGAACTGTCGACGCTCGGCCATCCCTTCGCCGACATCGCCTATCAGTGCATGCAATGGCGGCTGCCGCATGCGTCGGGCTTTCGCGGCCTTGGCGGTGTCGACCGCGCAGCCCTCGGCCTGCCTTCGGAAGAAGCCTATGTCGCCGCGTATTGCCGGCGGCGCGCGCTCACCGGCATCGACAATTGGAACTTCTTCCTCGCCTTCTCCTTCTTCCGTTTGGCGGCCATCTGCCAAGGGGTTTACAAGCGGGCGCTCGACGGAAACGCCTCCAATCCGGAGAAAGCAAAAACCTATGGCGAGGCGGTAAAACTGCTCTCGCATCTCGCCGGCAAACTGATCGACAAGCAGACATAAAAGGGAGGCATGATGGGCCGTTTCGAGGGAGCGACCGTGCTGATCACCGGTGCGGCCGGCGGCCTCGGCCGCGGCGCTGCCAAAGGCTTTGCCGCTGAAGGCGCCCGGCTGGTGCTGTCCGATATCGACGAGAAAGCGCTGGCCGATCTCGCCGGCTCCCTGCAGACTGAGACAGCCATCCTTGCCGGCGATATAGCCGAGGAAAGACTGTCCGAGGATTTGGTGAAACTGGCGGCGGAGAAATTCGGCCGTCTGGACATCTCCATCAACAATGCCGGTATCGTCCAGAGTTTCGTTCGCCTGCCGCAGGTTGCCTCGGACGAAGCACGCCGGGTGCTGGAAATCGACCTGCTCGGCGTCTTCTACGCCATGAAGCACCAGATCCCGCAGATGGAGCGGCAGTTCAAATCGAACGGGAAAGGTGGCGTCATCGTCAACATCGCCTCGGTTGCCGGGCTGGTCGGCGCGCCGAAACTGTCGATCTATGCCGCCGCCAAGCATGGCGTCGTCGGGTTGACCAAATCGGCCGCCGCCGAATACGCCACCAAGGGCATACGCATCAATGCCGTCTGCCCGGCGCATACGCGCACCGCCATGGTCGACGGCTTCGTGCGCATGTCCGGTGCGCCGGAAGCCGAGGCGCTGACTGAATTGACGCGCGGCGTGCCGATGAAGCGGGTGGCCGAAGTCGACGAGGTCGTGTCAGCCATCCTGTTTGCCGCCGACCCCTCCAATTCCTTCATGACCGGCCACACGCTGGCCGTGGATGGCGGCGTCGGCGCGATTTGACGGCCCCGATCTGGTTATCCGCATTTGGTAACCATTGCCGTTGCGGGAACCTACGGCGCCCTTGTTCGTTTTCGTACAGCGTATATAATTTAGCCAACACCCATCACATGAAGGCATACCGACGTGCCGCTGAGCGTCCAGAAACGCCGCGAAAAACAAAAGGCCGAACTGCGTTCCGAGCTGCTCGACGCAGCCCACAAGCTCGTCAAGGAAGAAGGCTATGAAGGCCTGACCATCCGCAAGCTGGCCAACCGGGTCGGCTATGCCCCGATGTCGGTCTATTCCTACTTCGCCGACAAGCAGGACATATTGTTTGCGCTGGCCGAGGACGCGTTCGAAACACTTGCCCGCAACATCGAGGCGCACCCCTCCGACGACCCGATCGAGGCGCTGAAGGCAGTGATGACCGAATATGCCGCCTTCGGGCTCGGCAATCCCAACGAATACCGCACCGTGTTCATGACCGAAAAGACCAAGCTGCCGGAGGGCAGAAGCTATGAGGACATGGAAGAGGGCAACCCGGCGATGAAAGCGCTGATCTCAAGGGTCGAGGCCTGCGTCGCCGCCGGCAAGCTGCAGGGCGACCCACGCGCCATCGCCACCATGCTGTGGGCGGTCGGCCACGGCACGATCTCGCTCTTGATCACCTTTCCGTTCTACCCCTTCGGCGATCCGCAGGCTTTCGTGAAGCGGATGTGCGATGCCACCCTTGTCTCGCTCACCGCCCAGAACGTGCCTCCGCTGACCGAGACCCCGGTCAATTGCTGACCGAGTTTTTCAAACGCTCTTTCCGCAAACACTGACGTCCGGCGTCATGGCTTCTGCTGTGTCGGTACGCCGCAATTTTCGGTGTTCAAAAAAAATTGTCGTACATGTACGTTTTCTGACTTGAAAACCCGTTTCCTCGGACGTATGTGTACGCTTCATCGTACATGTACGAAAACAATTTAACCGATGGAGACTGACATGAACAAGACCCTTCTCGCTCTCGCCACCGTGCTGGCTCTCTCCGGCTCGGCCTTCGCCGCCGGCAACACCCATTCGACCAAGCAGGCCCCGGCTGCCACCTGCGTCGACACCACGACCAATGCAAAGCTCGATTGCAGCGTGACCGGCTCGGTCGAAAAGTCCGACGTCAAGGCCAAGGGCCCGCGCCTCGGCATCGACATCAACCCGTGGATCGTGCCGAGCACGTTCTAAGTTGATCGGCTCGATCACCGAACAGCACAACGACTAGGGGCGGCAGGATAATCCCGGTCGCCCGTTTTTTCCTCAGCGCAGCTTCGCTGCAGCGGGGCGAATTATCTTTTGCGCGGTTTGCGCCCCGGCACCGTCTTGGCCTTGCCGGGTCTTGCCGGCGCACCCGGGATGGAGGTCGAGGTGATCGACACCGGATCGCTGGCCGGGAATGTGTCTTCGAGACCTTCCTCGAGTTCCTCTTCGGCACTCCCCTCGTGATGCTGCTCATGTTCGAGCGAGCGCACGGCTGGCGTCTTGCGAACTGATTTCGGGCCAGCTGATTTCGGCGGCATGGCGGTTCTCCCTCGACAGGCGGAAGCAGAACGGCCCTGCGCGGCAGACGTTCCCAGAGCAATCCTGGGGAAAAGCGCTTGGCGCTTGCCCGAAGGAATTGCTCTACGCCGCCGCGTCGCTGGCTGCCTCCGACAGGAAAGTAAAGACATAGTCGGAGAAGGAACGCCAGCACTCGAGGCGGAAGGCGTCGTCCGCCGTGCGCAGCAGCACGATCTCGCACTTGCCCAGAATGGTGCGCGACGCCGCGCCCACTGGAAAAGCCTCAAGCGACAAATCCTGCGGGCAGCCTGCATTGATCGCAGCGGCCGCCGCCGGGCCGGTGACGGCGAAGGCGACGTTGCGATGTGAAATGCCGACCGCCGAATGCAGCGCGGTCACTTTGGCGCAGTCGGCAAGCGGATCCTTGCCGGCTTCGTCGATCACAAACCATTCGTCCGGTCCGAGCCACAGCGCCGTGCGCCCGGCCTTCGAAGCCGAGGTCTTTGGCAGCTTCGGCAAGGTCAGCCCGAGCGCCTTCGACAGCGCGGCGACGGAAGCCTCCGACGCGCGCAGCGACATGCGCTCGGCCGGTGGCAATACCTTGACCTCTATGTTCTTCGCCGACACGCTGCGTCCGGCCTGCGCCGGGCGGCGCTCGGCCGCATCAGCAGACGCGCTTGTTTTCGCAGCAGCCTTAGCCATTGAGGCGCCCTCCCGTCTCGTCGAAGAACACCATGCCGGTAACCTCCACTTCGATCACCCCGTTGGGCATCGGCACGTAGAGTGTCTCGCCCATCCGGTCGCGCCCGCCTGCGACCAGCCCCAGCGCAATCGAGCGGCCGCAATTTTCCGACCAGTAGCTCGACGTGACGTGGCCGATCATCTTCATCGGGATCGCCTGCTTGGGATCGGCGACGATCTGCGCGCCTTCCTCCAGCACCACTTTCGGGTCCTTGGTCTTCAGGCCGACCAGCTGCTTGCGTCCCTTGGCGACCAGATCCGGCCGCGTCAGGCCGCGAATGCCGACAAAGTCGGTCTTCTTCTTGCCGACCGCCCAGTCGAGCCCGGCATCGTTCGGCGTCACCGTGCCGTCCGTATCCTGGCCGACAATGATGTAGCCCTTTTCGGCGCGCAGCACGTGCATCGCCTCGGTGCCGTAGGCGGTGGCGCCATGCTTCTGGCCTTCGGCCCACAGCGCTTCCCAGACGGCCTGGCCGTAATCGGCCGGCACGTTGACCTCGAAACCGCGCTCGCCGGTGAACGACATGCGGAACAGCCGGGTCGGCACGCCGCAGATCTTGCCCTCGCGCACCGACATATGCGGCAGCGCCTCGTCCGACATGTCGATGCCTTCGACCAGCGGCGCGATGATGTCGCGAGACTTCGGCCCCTGCACGGCGATGACCGCCCATTGTTCGGTGATCGAGGTCAGCCAGACATTCAGATGCGGGAACTCGGTCTGGAGATAATCCTCCATGTGGTTCATGACGCGCGGCGCTCCGCCCGTCGTCGTCGTCACATGGAAACGATCCGGCGCCAGCCTACCAACGACGCCATCGTCATAGATGAAGCCGTCCTCGCGCAGCATGATGCCATAGCGGCAGCGGCCGGGCTCCAGCTTCTCCCACGGATTGGTGTAGAGCAGTTCCATGAACCTGGCCGCATCCGGCCCGACCACTTCGATCTTGCCCAGCGTCGAGGCGTCGAACAGGCCGGCCTTGCTGCGGACCGCGACGCATTCGCGGTCGACTGCCTTGTGCATGTCCTCGCCCGCCTTGGGGAAATACCAGGCGCGCTTCCACTGCCCGACATCCTCGAACACCGCACCTTGCGCTTCCGCCCAGGGATGGATCGCGGTCTTGCGCGTCGGGTCGAACAACGGCCCGCGCGAATGGCTGACGATCGCGCCGAAGGTGACCGGCGTATAGGGCGCGCGGAAGGTGGTGAGGCCGACTTCCGGTATCGGCTTGCCCAGCGTCTCGGCGGCGATCGCCAGGCCGTGCATGTTGGAGGTCTTGCCCTGGTCGGTGGCCATGCCGTTGGTGGTGAAACGCTTGACGTGCTCGATCGAGCGCATGCCTTCATGCACCGCCTGGCGGATGTCCTTGGCGGTGACGTCGTTCTGGAAATCGACGAAAGCCTTGACCGTCTTGTCCGGCCCGGCGCCGGGCGCCGCGCCCAGCATGCCGCGCGACCAGCTTTCCGACGCATCGACCTTCGGCTTCGTGCCCTTCGCGGTTTTCGCGCCGGCATCCTTCGCCGCCTTCACGCCGGCCGCATAGGCTTCGTCGATACTCGCCGAAAGCCCATCCGTGCCGTTGCAGGCGCCCACCGAAACACAGTCCTGCGCGTAGATGCCCGGCACGAAGCGCTTGGTCTCGTCGTTGAAGGCAACCTTGCCGCGCGACTGCGAGAACAGATGCACCGAAGGAGTCCAGCCGGCCGACATCAGGATCGCATCGACCGGAATGGTGCGCTCGCCGCCGCCATTCTTCGGCTGCACCGTCATCGACGTCACCCGCAGCTTGCCGCCGGCGCGGATCACCGCGCGGCCGAAATTGACCTCGATGCCGAGCGCCCTCGCCTCATCGATCACCGGACCGGTCGGATGGTCGCGCAAATCGACGATCGCCGCTATGTTGACGCCGGCCTTCTTCAGGTCGATCGCCGCCGAATAGGCCGAGTCATTGGCGGTGTAGACGCCGACGTTCTTGCCGACCGCCACGCCATAGTGATTGAGGAAGATGCGCGCCGCCGAGGCCAGCATGATTCCTGGCCGGTCATTGTCGGCAAACACCATGTGGCGTTCGATGGAACCTGTCGCCAGCACCACGCGCTTCGCACGGACCTGCCACAGCCGCTCGCGCGGCAGGTCGTGGCCGGGGTTCTGCAGATGGTCGCTGACGCGCTCGACCAGGCCGACGAAGTTCTGCGCGTAATAACCGAACGCCGTCGTACGCGACAGCACGCGGACATTGTCCATGGCCTTGAGCTTCGCGATCGCCGCTTGCGCCCAGGCATAGCCGTCCTGGCCATCGATCCTGGCGCCGCTCTCGAAGCGCAGGCTGCCGCCGAAGCCGGCCTGTTCGTCGGCGAGGATGACACGCGCGCCGGTTTCGGCAGCGGCAAGCGCCGCCGTTATACCGGCGGCACCACCGCCCAGCACCAGCACATCGCAATGCGCATAGCGCGACGAATAGTGGTCGGGATCAGGCTTGTCGGGAGAAACGCCAAGGCCGGCGGCAGCGCGGATCTTCGGCTCGTAAAGGCTCTTCCACGCAGCCTTCGGCCACATGAAGGTCTTGTAGTAGAAGCCGGCGGAGAACAGCGGCGATGCAATGTCGTTGACCGCACCGACATCGAAGGCAAGCGAGGGCCAGCGGTTCTGCGATTGCGCGACGAGCCCGTCATAGAGTTCCTGCACGGTGGCGCGAATGTTCGGCGCCTTGCGCGCGTCGTCACGTTTGACCTCGACCAGCGCATTGGGCTCTTCGGCGCCTGCCGACAGGAAGCCGCGCGGCCGGTGATACTTGAACGAACGTCCCACCAGATGCACGCCATTGGCAAGCAGCGCCGAAGCCAGCGTGTCGCCCTCTATGCCGGTGTAGGACTGGCCGTCGAAGGAGAAGCGCGCGGTCTTGGCCTGGCTGAGGCGGCCGGCCCTCGGGATACGGAACGCGCCGCTCATTTGGAAGCCATTTCGTTGGAGTTTTTGGGCAGCTTGGACGGCTTCGGCTCGCCGGCTTTGTAAGTCATGACGAACTTGTCGGTGACGGTGTCGCGCACCGCGTTGAAGAAACGCGCGCAGCCATGGATATGGCGCCAGCGCTCATAGATGATGCCCTTGGGGTTCGAGCGGATGAAGAAGAATTTTTCGAAGTCGTCATCGCTCTCGCCCGCCATGTTGGCCGAGCGCGCAATATGCGCCTCGCCGGCGTTGCGGAATTCGAGCTCCGGACGCTCTTCCTCGCAATAGGGGCAGCGGATGAGAAGCATTGTTGTTCGTTCCTACAATTCGCCGTGGCCGACATGCGCGCCGGCCGGTTGGTTGCAAAGCCTCTGGCCCATCGCAGCGAAAGGCGCCACGAGCCTAATGCGCTCTTCGACGCTTGCGGCGGAGCGAAACAGCTCGCGATCCGCCATGTTGCCGATCGTGAGCTGAAACGGGTCGGTCGTCACGATGACGCTGCGTGGCTCGAATGTGTCGTCCTCGCCGAGATCGGAAGGCCTGTTTTCCATGAACATGACCACCTTCTGGCCACCGCTCCACACGCAAGCCAGAATGCCGGCGTCGATCGAAAACGGCCAACTGGCCTCGTTGCCGGCGCGGCTGATCGGCTGCGTGCGCACTTCGTCCGGTGACGGAAAATGGAACAGGTCCTGTTCCCCCGCCAGCACCAGCGGCACCGCTACAGCCAGCTCCGCCATCATCAGTGCGCCACCGCCGCCGCCGCTGCCTCGTCGATGAGGCGGCCGGTGCGGAAGCGCTCGATGGTGAAGGGCGCGTTGATCGGGTGCGGATCGTCCCTGGCGATGGTGTGGGCAAAGACATGGCCCGAGCCGGGCGTCGCCTTGAAGCCGCCCGTGCCCCAGCCGCAATTGACGTAGAGGCCTGATACCGGCGTCTTGGCCAGGATCGGCGAGCGGTCTGGCGTGACGTCGACAATGCCGCCCCACGAGCGCAGCATCTTCATGCGGGTGAAGATCGGGAACATCTCGCAGATGGCGTCGAGCGTATGCTGCAGGATGTGCAGGCCGCCGGTCTGCGAATAGGAGACATATTGGTCGGTGCCGGCGCCGATCACCAGCTCGCCCTTGTCGGACTGCGAGATATAGGCGTGCACCGTGTTCGACATCACCACGCACGGCACGACCGGCTTGACCGGCTCCGACACCAGCGCCTGTAGCGGGTAGCTCTCCAGCGGCATGCGCACGCCGGCCATGTTCATGATGACGGAGGAATGGCCGGCCGCAACGACGCCGACCTTCTTGGCGCCGATGAAGCCGCGCGTCGTGTCGACGCCCATGACGGCGCCATTGGCGGCGCGCTTGACGCCGATGACCTCACAATTCTGGATGATGTGGACGCCGCGCGCCGAGGCGCCGCGGGCATAGCCCCAGGCCACCGCATCGTGGCGGGCGGTGCCGCCGCGGCGCTGCAGGGCGGCGCCGACGACGGGATAGCGCGCCTGCTTGGAGATGTTGAGCGGCGGGCAGAATTCCTGCGCCTGCTCCGGCGTCAGCCACTCATTGTCGATGCCGTTCAGACGATTGGCATGGACATGGCGCTTCAGCACCTGGATGTCGTGCACATTATGCGCCAGCATCATGACGCCGCGAGCCGAATACATGACGTTGTAGTTGAGCTCCTGGGAGAGCCCATCCCACAGCTTCAGCGCATGGTCGTAAATGCCGGCGCTCTCGTCATAGAGATAGTTGGAGCGGATGATGGTGGTGTTGCGGCCGGTGTTGCCGCCGCCGAGCCAGCCCTTTTCCAGCACCGCGACATTGGTGATGCCGTGCACGGTGGCGAGATAATAGGCGGTGGCCAGGCCATGGCCGCCGGCGCCGACGATGATGACGTCATATTCCTTCTTCGGCTCCGGCGAGGACCATTGTTCCTCCCAGCCCTTGTGGCCGCGCATGGCCTCGCGGGCGATGGCGAATACCGAATATTTTTTCAACGTTCCAGCCTCGCAAATGGCAGCAGGGCGTTCCCCGGCGCGCGAGGTGTATCACTAGCGAAACAGCGCTTCCACCCTTGCGCTGTTTGCGACGGCGCTTGCCGTTTTGCGCCGTGCCGAAAAAGAGGCCTCGGCAGCCTTCGCACGTATCGGGTGGCTCGCGCTGCCCCGACCTGCGATCACCGTCCCAATTGCCGGCGCTGCTGGCGAAGAAAAAGGATGCAAAAAATGTTCGCACTCGCCAACAAGGTCGCCATCGTCACCGGCGCCAGTTCCGGTATCGGCCGCGCCGCCGCAAAACTCTTTGCCGAAGAAGGCGCCAAAGTCGTCGTTGCCGCCCGCCGTCAGGCCGAACTCGATGCGCTGGTCGCTGAAATCGAGGAGGCCGACGGCACGGCAGTCGCGCTTGCCGGCGACGTCATCGACGAGGCCTACGCAAAAGCCCTTGTCGAGCTGGCCGTCGAAAGGTTCGGTGGGCTCGATATCGCCTTCAACAATGTCGGCGCAGTCGGCACGATGGGCCCGATTTCGGAATTGTCGCTCAAGGGTTGGCGCGAGACGCTCGATGCCAATCTGACCAGCGCCTTTCTCGGCGCGAAATATCAGGTGCCGGCCATGGTCGAGCGCGGCGGCGGCTCGCTGATCTTCACCTCGACCTTCGTCGGCCATACCGTCGGCATGCCGGGCATGACCAGCTATGCCGCCAGCAAGGCCGGGTTGATCGGGCTGACGCAGGTGCTGGCCGCCGAATATGGCGCCAAAGGCGTGCGCGTCAACGCGCTGGTGCCGGGCGGCACCGACACGCCGTCGGCGACGTTCAAGACACCGGAATCCCGCGCCTTCGTCGAAAACCTGCACGCCTTGAAGCGCGTTGCGGAGCCTGAAGAGATTGCCCGCGCGGCGCTCTTCCTGGCTTCGGATGCGTCGAGCTTCACCACCGGATCGGCGTTGTTTGCCGATGGCGGCATCTCGATCACCCGGACGTGAAGCATTTCGCGGTCATCGTCCGCGCCGATCGGCCATGGAGCTCGAAACCGGCCTTGCTTTTTCCACACGATTTGGCGATTCGGTTTCGAGTGGGACTCCTGTTCGAGGACGGACATGCTGCTGATCAGAACCTATATCGCCCAGAGCGCAATCGAAGGCGTCGGCGTGTTCGCCGCCGAGCCGATCAAAAAGGGCGCCTCGATCTGGCGGCTGGATCCGGATTTCGACCGGCTGATCGCGATGGACAAATACGAGGCAGCACCGCCGCATCTGAAGGAATTGCTCGACCGCTATGCCTATCCGAGCCCGGATCGTCCCGGCTTCATGGTCTATGAGGTCGACAATGGCCGCTTCATGAACCATGCCGAGCGGCCGAATACTGACTTTTCGCACTATGGCGGCGCCACCGCCACCCGCGACATCGCCGCCGGCGAGGAAATCACCTGCGACTACGGCGAGTTCTTCGAGGATTTCGCCCGGCTGCATCTGGCCAGCGCCTGATTGGCGCCCTATCTCGGGGCGACCGTGGCAAATTGGCGGTTGTCCTTCATTTCGAGTGTGGACAGCGCGGCCTGATTCTGCTATCAGCCGCCACAATTCGTGGTGTAAAGCGCCGCGGAGGCATGTGGCTATGGCCGCTTGCCTGTTGATATCAAACCCGAAAGACAGGATTGCCCGTGCAGGTACTCGTCCGCGACAATAACGTTGATCAGGCGCTTCGCGCTCTCAAGAAGAAGATGCAGCGCGAAGGCATTTTCCGCGAAATGAAGATGCGCGGCCATTACGAGAAGCCTTCCGAGAAGCGCGCCCGTGAAAAGGCCGAAGCCGTTCGCCGCGCCCGCAAGCTGGCCCGCAAGCGCGCCCAGCGCGAAGGCCTGCTGCCGATGACGCCGCGCCCGGTTGCCGCTGGCGCCGCCGGTGGTCCTGGTGGTGCTCCGCGTCCGCCGCGGTTCTAACGCCAATTTTTCGTCCTTTTCGAAGGATACTCTGAGGTGGCGCGATGCGGAATCGCCGCCACCTTTTTGTTTAGAGCGCCGCCTTTTGTTAAAGTGCCGCCTTCTTATTAAGTGAAGGTGTTCCCTTGAACGCGCAAACGACGCTCTAGATCTTGTTATGACAATCTGTGACCCGGCCCGGAGGGGGACCTGGACTGAGCGACGCGGCTGAAGTGAGGACAGGGCAGATATGAACGCAATCAGCGTAGAGCGCAGAACATCAATGCGCGGTTTCGCCCTGACGGCAGCCCTGCTCTCCGGCATGGTGCTTGCCGGCTGCCAGACGGTTCCGACCGGTGAATTCAACAACATCGACAAGGCGCAAGGCTCGAGCGAGAACATTTCCTCGCTGTCGGCGGTGATCCAGCGCAACCCGCAGGATCCGGAAGCCTACAATGTACGCGGCTCGGCCTATGGCCGTGGCGGCCAGTACCAGGCGGCGCTGAAGGATTTCGACACCGCCATCCAGCTCAATGCGAATTTCTACCAGGCCTATTCGAACCGGGCGCTGATCCAGCGCTTCCTCGGCAACCAGGCCGCCGCTCTTGCCGACTACAACCGTTCGATCCAGATCAATGCGAATTACGACGCCGCCTATATCGGCCGCGGCAATCTCTATCGCAAGGCCGGCCAGACCCAGCAGGCCTTCAACGATTTCCAGAAGGCGATCCAGCTCGACACCACGGATGCCCGCGCCTACCACAACCGCGGCCTGATCTATCAGAGCCAGGGCCAGCACAAGTTCGCCATCGAGGATTTCTCGACCGCCATCTCGTTGGCTCCGGATGCCGCCGAACCCTACAATGGCCGCGGCCTCTCCTATCTCGCCATGAACGACGAGGACAACGCCTTCGCCGACTTCAACATGGCCATCAAGCTCGACGGCAAGAACGCCGAAGCCTGGTCCAACCAGGCGCTGATCTACGAGCGCCGCGGCGACAAGGTAAAGGCGTCGAAAGCCTATCGCGAGGCGGTCCACCTCGACCCGAAATACCAGCCGGCCAAGGACGGCCTGTCGCGCACATCAGGCGCCACCGCCGGCTGATACTGGCGAGAGCTTTCGCTCGTAAAGCGCAAGCCTCTCACCTGTGGCCGCACTGCCCCACCATCACCCAATCTTAACCACCGAGGGCAAAGCGTTAACCCTTGCCTTGATCGCGCCAAGTTTTCGGCGGAACGCTCCGGGCCATTCAACCGTTGTTGAAGGTAATTCTCGAAAGGACTGACCCATGATCAAGAAAATCATCTGTGCCGCGGCACTCGCCACCACCGCTTTCGTCGCTCCCGCCAGCGCGGGCAAGGTTGCGCTCGGCACGCTCGATTGTACCATCGACGGCGGCGTCGGCTACGTCATCACGTCAAACAAGGGCGTCGACTGCACCTTCCGCCCCTACCACAAGGGACCGTCCGAGAAATACACGGGGATGATCTCCAAGCTCGGCGTCGATCTCGGTCAGACGCATCAGGGCCAACTGGTGTGGGCGGTTATGGCCGTCACCCGCGGCCATGACCAGGGCGACCTTGCCGGCCATTATTACGGCGTCAACGCCGAGGCGAGCGTCGTGACCGGCGGCGGCGCCAACCTTCTGGTCGGCGGGTTGGACGGCGCCTTTGTGCTGGAGCCGCTCAGCGTCCAGGCGCAGACCGGCGTCAACGTGGCGGTGGCGGTGACCCAGCTGGAACTGATCCACTCGTTCAAGTAAACGATCGGCAGCAAGCCAAACTTCTCCCTCTACCTGCGGCGCGGAACAGGATACTGTTTCCGCGCCGTATGCTTTTGGGGGAACCGCCGTGCTGAAGACTGTCCTCGCCGCCGTCATCGTCGCCGTCTCTGCTAGCCAGGCTCAAGCGCAAGACCAGGGCATCGAACTGGGCGTGCTCGATTGCGCCATCGGCGGCGGCACCGGCTTCATCTTCGGCTCCAGCAAGGATCTGAGCTGCACCTTCACGCCGGCCGACAAGAGTTTTTCGCCGGAAGCCTATTTCGGCGCGGTCAACAAATACGGGCTGGATATCGGCACCACCAAGCAGACCGTCATGCAATGGCTGGTGCTGACGCCTCTGAAGAACATCTATGCGCCGGGCGCGCTGGCCGGCGACTATGTCGGCGCCAGCGCCGAAGTGACGGCGGCGGTCGGCGCCGGCGCCAATCTGCTGGTCGGCGGCTCTTCGCAGGCCTTCACCTTGCAGCCGCTCAGCCTGCAGACCCAGACCGGCATCAACATCGCCATCGGCGTCAGCCAGTTTCAGCTGCGCAGCACCGAGAATTGATCCTGAAAAAAGGCCCTTGAACTCAACCACGGTTGAGGTTTTACAAGCCCACCCTGACTGAAACAGCGCGCATGGCCCCGCCGGAAAGCTCCACTGGCTTCTGGCGCCATGCGCCGGCATCGAGCTATGCAAAGGCAGGGTAAAAAAGCATGACTGACATCACCAGCAACAAAGTCGACTGGCGGGCATTGTGGGCAACCGGCGACCTCGCGCGCTTCTGCTTCATCAGCCTCGGCATCCTGCTGCACGCCACCAACGAGACGATGGTGGCGACCGTCATGCCGGCCATGGTCGGCGACCTCGCCGGCGTGCAGTTCGTCGGCTGGTCACTGGCGGTCTACGAGCTCGGCGCCATCGTCGCCGGCGCTGCGGCCGGGCGGCTGGTCAGCTATGTCGCGCTGCGTTCCAATGTGACGGTCGCCGCTCTGCTCTATGCCGTGGGCGCGCTGATCTGCGCCACCGCACCGTCCATGCCGGTGTTTCTCGCCGGCCGCCTGGTCGAGGGTCTCGGCGGCGGCGCGCTGGTGTCGCTGGCCTTCGTCTCGGTCGAGCGGCTGTTCGACCGCAGGATTTGGCCGCAGCTCTTCGGCATCATGTCGGCGATCTGGGGCGTCGCCGCCTTCAGCGGCCCGATGCTCGGCGCGATCATGGTCGAGCTGTTGTCCTGGCGCTGGGCCTTCGGCGTCTTCGTGCTGGGCGGCATCGCCATGGCGCTGGCGAGTTTCATCGTGCTCAACACGCCGGAAGCGACGAAGCCGCAAGCAGCAGCCGGCACCTCACCGCCCTTCCCCTTTGCAGCACTTGGCGTTCTCGCCATCGCCGTCGTGCTGATCGCCACCGCCGGCGTCGATGTCGCCTTGCTGCGCTCGTCGCTGCTGCTCATCCTTGGCCTCGCCGGGCTGGCGCTGTTCGTCTTCGTCGACGCCATGAAACCGCAATCACGGCTGTTCCCATCGGGCCTGTTCTCATGGCGCTCGCCGGTCGGCAGCGGCATGACCATGGTTGCCGCCTTCTCGGTGGCGACCGTCTCCTTCTCGATCTACGGGCCGCTGCTGCTCACCACGCTGCACGGCATTCCGATCCTGACCACCGGCTACATCATCGCCGCCGAGTCCATCGCCTGGTCGATCCTGTCGATCACCGTCGCCAATGCGCCGCTGGCGCGTGAAAGGCAGATCCTCGTCATCGGCGCGCTGATGATTGCAGCCGGCCTCGCCGGTTTCGCCTATGCTATTCCCTCCGGCTCGATCCCGCTGATCCTGCTTTGCGCGCTGTTGCAAGGCGGCGGCTTCGGCATTTCCTGGCCCTTCCTGACCCGCATCATCGTCGCCTCGGCCCGCGACGGCGAGCAGACCATCGCGTCGGCCGCCGTGCCGACCATGCAGCGCATCGGCTACGCCGTCGGCGCTGCGGTGTCCGGCATCATCGCCAATGCCAGCGGCTTTTCGGATGGGCTCAACCGCGAGGCAGCGGCGCACGTCGCCAGCTGGCTGTACCTTGCCTTCGTGCCGCTCGGCATTGTCGGTTGCCTGGCGGCGTTGAAGATGGCCTTGGCGGCAAGCCGGCCACAGATGGCGACAGGCTGAAACCAAGTACGATTTCGCCTGTCGCTTCCCGACCGGCCGCCCTGCTGGTCTCACAGAGACGGAAGCACGCTTCGAATGTGATTGGCGAACGCCTCGACCGCCGGCGATCGCTCGGTGTCGGCAAAGGCGATGAGAATGCCAAGGCCCGGCAACCGGGGAAGCGGTGCGCCGAGACTATGCAGGTCGGGCGGCACCGCTTCCTGCGTCATCACGCTGATGGCCAGGCCTGATCGCGCGACGGCAATCAACCCGGCAAGGCTGTTGCTGGCATAGGCGATCTTGTAGCGCAGTCCGGTGCCGGCCATCGCATCGCACGCCGCTTTGTGGTCGACGGCATTCGACGCCGACAGCGCCAGCGGAACGGTGTCGCCGAAATGGTAGAGATCGAGCGCCGGCTTGCTGCCGACCCAGACCAGCCTTTCCGTGCGCACGACGCCTTGTGCATCGTGCGAACTCGAAATCAGTGCCAGGTCGATCTGGCGCGCGTTGAGCAGCGTCCGCAACTCGACAGTCGGCGCCGAGACGACCTTGATCTCGACATCGGGATACATCGTGCCAAAACTCTTCAGCAGTGCGGGAAAGAATGCGCTGAGATAATCCTCGGGGCTGCCGAAAATGATCGAGCCATGCAGGCCCCTGTCGGACAGCGCCGAGATAGCCTCGTCATGGATTTTGAGGATGCGTTCGGCATAGGCGAGGAAGCGCTCACCGCTGCCGGTGAGCCGCACGCCGCTGCCGCTGCGATGAAACAGGTTCTGGCCCAGCGCCTCCTCCAGCCGCTGTATCTGCATGGTCACGGCCGACTGTGTGCGCCCGACCTGTATGGCCACCGCACTCAGCGTTCCCGAATGCGCCGCCCGGACGAAGGTCGCCAGGAGTTTTAGGTCGAGCGGAGCCTGCATATCAATTTCCTTGATATCGGAATCCGATCATTATCAATTTTACTGCATCCGCGCCACGGGCTAATTTTCTCACCTCAACGGTTTGATGGAGCTGCGGCATGTCGAAAAATGCGGATCGCGACTTCTGGGCGGCGGCGCAGAAGCATTTGATACGCTATGGCGGCAGCTTCGAACCCGCCATCATCGAGCGTGCTGCCGGCTCCTTCGTCTACGATGCCGACGACAGGCCGATCCTCGACTTCACGTCAGGGCAGATGAGCGCGCTGCTCGGCCATTCCCATCCCAGGATCGTATCGACGGTGACCCGCCAGGTCGCGGAGGTAGCGCATCTGTTCAGCGGCATGCTGTCGAGGCCGGTGGTCGAGCTTGCCGAGCGGCTCGCGGCACTTGCGCCGGGGCTGGACCGAGTGATGCTGCTTTCGACGGGCGCTGAATCGAACGAAGCCGCGATCCGCATGGCCAAGCTGGTGACGGGCAAGCACGAACTGGTTGCCTTTTCGAAGAGCTGGCACGGCATGACCGGCGCCGCCGCCTCGGCGACCTACAGCGCCGGCCGCAAGGGTTATGGTCCCGCCACGGTGGGATCGCTGGCGATCCCCGCCCCCAACAGCTTTCGGCCACGCTTCAAGCATGCCGACGGCTCGCTGGACTGGCTGACCGAACTCGACGACGCCTTCGATCTCATCGACAGCCAGTCGACGGGAAGCCTGGCGGCTTTTGTCGCCGAGCCGATCCTGTCGAGCGGCGGCATACTGGAACTGCCGCTTGGCTATCTGGCGGCGCTCAAGCAGAAATGCCGCGAGCGCGGCATGCTGCTCATCCTCGATGAGGCACAGACCGGCATCGGCC
The DNA here is from genome assembly GCA_900472295.1 of Hyphomicrobiales bacterium. Classification (GTDB taxonomy): domain Bacteria; phylum Pseudomonadota; class Alphaproteobacteria; order Rhizobiales; family Rhizobiaceae; genus Mesorhizobium. Next base: position 110,758 of record UCIA01000030.1, read on the forward strand.
GCACCGGCGACATGTTCGCTTTCCAAAGGGACGGCGTTACCCCCGATATCCTGACACTTTCGAAAACCATCGGCGCCGGCCTGCCGCTATCGGCCGTCATGACCACAGCCGACATCGAAGACGCCGCGCACGAAAAAGGCTTCCTGTTCTACACCACGCATGTCTCCGACCCGCTGCCGGCCGCTGTCGGCCTCGCCGTCCTCGATGTGGTGGAAGAAGAAAAACTGGTCGACCGTGCCCGGCATATGGGCGCGCGTCTGTTCGACGGGCTGTCGCGGCTGAAGCAGCGCTATGAATGCGTCGGCGATGTGCGGGGGCGCGGCCTGCTGCTCGGCGTCGAGATCGTCAAGGACGGCAAGCAGCCTGATCATCAGCTTGGCGCCACGATTGCGGCGGAAGCGTTCCGGCGTGGCCTCAGCATGAACATCGTCAAGCTGCCCGGCATGGGCGGCGTCTTCCGCATCGCCCCGCCGCTGACCATCTCCGAACAGGAACTGGATCTCGGCCTGCGGATCATTGCGGAATCGATCGAGGCCTCGCTGGCCGCAAACGCACCAGGCATCGCCGCGGAGTGAGCCCGGCGACGGGCAGGCCGCTCAGACCACGATGGTCTTCAGCCGTTCGGCAATCAGCGCGGCAAGCCGCGCCGCCACCTCGTCCTTGGTCATTTCAGGCCATTCCTCGACGCCTGACTTCGAGACGATGCGCACCTTGTTGCGATCGCCGCCCATGACGCCGGTGGGGCCGACGCCGCTCTCATGCGAGACGTCGTTGGCAACGATGAAATCGGCGCCCTTCTTCTTCAGCTTGGCCTCGGCATTGGCAATCAGATCCTGCGTCTCGGCGGCAAAGCCTACGACCAGTCTGGGGCGTTTCAGGTGATGCCCGACGCCAGCGAGAATGTCGGGGTTTTCGACCATCTGCAGCGCCGGCGGCCCCTCGCCCGCCACCTTCTTGATCTTCTCACCGGCGGAGTTGGCGGTGCGCCAGTCGGCAACCGCTGCGACGAACACCGCGGCATCGGCAGGCAGAAGCGCTTCGACCGCCGCTTTCATCTCGCCAGCGGTCTCGACATGCGCCGTCGCAACGCCGGCCGGATCGGCAATGTTGACCGGGCCGGAGACCAGTTGAACATCCGCGCCCAGCCTCGCCAGCGCAGCCGCGATCGCATGGCCCTGCTTGCCCGACGAGCGGTTGGCGATGTAGCGCACCGGGTCGATCGGCTCATGCGTCGGGCCGGAGGTGACGATGATCCTGCGGCCGGAGAGCGGCTTCGGCTTGCTGTCGAGCAACGCCTCGATCGCGGCGACGATCTCCAGCGGCTCGGCCATGCGGCCTTCGCCGGCCTCGTTGCTTTCGGCCATCTCACCCTTGGCCGGGCCGACAAAGGCGATGCCGTCCTTGGCCAACGTCGCGCGGTTGCGCCGCGTAGCAGTGTGCGACCACATTTTCGGGTTCATCGCCGGCGCCATCAGCACCTTCTTGTCGGTGGCAAGCAGCACGGTCGAGGCCAGGTCGTTGGCATGGCCGTTGGCGAGCTTGGCCATCAAATCGGCGGTGGCCGGCGCCACCACCAACAGGTCGGCCTCGCGCGACAGCCTGATATGGCCGACATCGTGCTCGTCATTGCGGTCGAACAGGTCGGTAAAGACATGGTCGGCCGAAAGCGCCCCGACCGAAAGCGTGGTGACGAACTTCTGCGCGGCCGCCGTCATCACCACCCGCACCGCCGCCCCACGCTCGCGCAGCCGACGGATCAGGTCGAGCGCCTTATAGGCGGCGATGCCGCCACCGATGATCAGCAGGATGCGCTTGCCGGACAAAGAACCACGCGGCGATGGCTTGCCCGAAACGACGACAGCCGCAGTCGCTTGCTGGTCTGGACCGGCTAACGCGCGCAGCGTCTTCTCGATCTGCTCGATGCGATCGGCCTGCCCTGCCCGGCCCTCGACCGCTGCCCGGATCATCAGCCGCGCCTGCTCTTCCATCGAGCAGCCATTCTCCGCCGCGAGTTGCCGCAGCAGGTCCTTCACGTCATCGTCGAGGTTGCGGATGGTGATGCTGGCCATGTGATTGCACTCGTCAGATCGTCGCGAGTTCAATGATAGCAATGCTATCGTCGGCCAGCAATCAGAAGATTTTCCAAGCGATATAAACCAGCGTCAGCGCGATCACCCACAGGGCAATCCGGCCGGAGCGGGTGTAGCGGGCTTCGGCCTTGCCGATGGCGTGCGATGTCGCCTCGTCGAAGCGCAGGCCGTGTTCGGCCATGAAATCGATCTCGCGCGACAACCGCTCGGTGCGGGCGGCAAGGTCGGGCGCCTGGCGCGCGAGCGCCAGCAGCGCCTTGGCGCCGTCGCGCGCGTCCATGAGCAGGCCGCTGGGGCCGAGATTGCCGGCGATCCACTGGCCGACCACCGGCTCGGCCGTCTTCCACATGTTGAAGGCCGGATCAAGCGTGCGGGCAACGCCTTCAACCACCACCATGGTCTTCTGCAGCAGGATCAGTTCCGGCCGCGTCGCCATGTCGAACAGTTCGGTGACCTCGAACAGCAGCGTCAACAGCTTGGCCATCGAGATGGTTTCGGCCGGCTGGCCATGGATCGGCTCGCCAATGGCGCGGATGGCCTGTGCGAAGGCCGCGACATTGTGCTGGCGCGGCACATAGCCGGCCTCGAAATGCACCTCGGCGACGCGCAGATAGTCGCGGGTGATGAAGCCGTAGAGGATTTCGGCGAGGAAGCGGCGCTCCTTCTTGCCGAGCCGTCCGGCAATGCCGAGATCGACGGCGACGATATTGCCATTGGCCTCGACGAACAGATTGCCCGGATGCATGTCGGCATGGAAGAAGCCGTCGCGCAGCGTGTGGCGCAGAAACGACTGGATCAGATTGGTGGCGATCGCCTTCAGATCATGCCCCGCCGCCGCGAGGCCGGCGATGTCGTTCATCTTGACGCCGTCGACCCATTCCATGGTCAGCACGTCGCGCCCGGTGCGCTCCCAGTCGACCGACGGCACGCGGAAGCCCGGATCGTCCTTGGTGTTTTCGCCAAGCTCCGAAAGTGCCGCCGCCTCGAGCCGCAGATCCATCTCGATCTTGGTGGTCTGCGCCAGCGTCTCGGTCACCTCGACCGGCCGCAGCCGACGCGATGACGGGACGTATTTCTCCTGCAGCCGGGCGGCGAGGAAATAGCTCTCGAGATCCTGGAAGAAGCGGCGGCGCACGCCGGGCCGGATCACCTTCACCGCCACCTTGGTATCGACGCCGTCATGCACGGCTTGCGCGGGATGGACCTGGGCGATGGAGGCCGCCGCCACCGGATCGCCAAACTCGGTATAGAGCTCGCCGATCTTGCGCCCGAGCGAACCTTCGATCGCCGCCACCGCTTCCGCCTGCGGAAAAGTGTGCATCTTGTCCTGCAGCATGGCGAGGTCGAGCGCCATGTCGTTGCCGACGACATCGGGCCGCGTCGCCAGGAACTGGCCGAGCTTGACGTAGGATGGGCCTAGCCGGACCACCGCCTTGGCCAGCCGGTCGCTGCGCTCATAGGCGAGCGCGCGGCGGCGGGTGAACAGCCGCGCCATGCGCCAGCCGAATTTCGGCAGGCCGGTGAGTTCGTCGCCCGGCAGTGCGGCGATCACGCCCTCGCGGACCAGCACCCAGCCGGCCCGTACGAGCCTGAAACCAGCGCCGAGGCTGCTCATTTCCGCACCAGCCTCAAAGCTTCCAGCCTGAATGAAGCGCCGCAATGCCGCCGGAGTAATTGCGGAACGAAACGCGCTCGAAGCCCGCGCGAGTGATCATCGAAGCAAAGTTCGCCTGGTTGGGGAATTTGCGGATCGATTCGACGAGGTAAGAATAAGGTTCGCCGTCACCGGTCACCATCTTGCCGATCTGCGGGATGGCGTTGAAGGACCAGGCTTCATAGACCTTGTCGAGCAACGGCATCTCGACCTCGGAAAATTCCAGGCAAAGGAAGCGTCCGCCGGGCTTCAGCACACGAAAGGCCTCCGACAGCGCGACATCGATGCGCGGCACGTTGCGGATGCCGAAAGCGATGGTGTAGGCGTCGAAGGTGCTGTCGGCGAAAGGCAGTTCCTCGGCATTGGCCTCGACGAAATCGGTATTTTGCGACAGGCCCTTTTTCTCGGCCCGGTCGCGGCCGACGCTGAGCATCGAGCCGTTTATGTCAAGCACGGTGGCATGCGCGTTGCCATGGCTGGCATCGACGATGCGGAAGGCGATGTCACCGGTGCCGCCGGCCACGTCGAGGACCTTCCAGCCAGCCCGTTTCGGCGGATTGAGCCATGTCACCATGGCGTCCTTCCACAGCCGGTGCAGCCCGGCCGACATCAGGTCGTTCATCAGGTCGTAGCGGTTCGCCACCTTGTGGAAAACCTCATTGACCAGCGGCTGCTTGTCGCCTGCCCCTACGCTCTTGAAACCATAGGAGGTTTCCATGCCGCCCGCGGCCGTGGTTCTCTCAACTGACATTATTTTGATCCGTCATAAAACCGGCGGGACCATAGCCGATCGATGGTGCGGGCGCTATTGTTTAAGGCGCGGTGTTCAGCCGCGCTTCCAGGTGGTGGGCTTTTTCGACCTGGACTGACCGACGGGATGTTTGAATGCCTTTGAAAGCAGAACTGCACTGCCACATTGAAGGGGCAGCAGCGCCCGAACTCGTCATCCGCCAGGCGCAGAAATACGGCAAGGACACCTCGCCCTATATCCAGAACGGGTCCTTCGTCTGGCACGATTTCACCTCCTTCCTCGCCGCTTACGACTTTTCCGCCGATCTGTTCCGCACCGAGGAGGATTATGCCCGCCTCGCCGACCATTATCTGACCAGCCTGGCGCGCGACGGCGCCATCTATTCCGAGGTCTTCACCTCGCCCGATCACGCCATCCGGGCGGGGCTGTCGCCGAAGGCCTATACCGACGCGCTCGGCGAAGGCATGCTGCGCGCCAAGGCCAAGACCGGCATAGAGGGCCGCATGATCGTCACCGGCGTGCGCCATGTCGGCGTCGAATCGATCGAGCAGGCGGCGCGTTTCGCCGCGCGGTGCGGCAATCCGCTGGTCACCGGCTTCGGCGTCGCCGGCGACGAGCGCATGGGCGAGATGGAGGATTACGTCAGGGCGTTCGAGATCGCGCGCGAAGCCGGTCTCGGCATCACCATCCATGCCGGCGAGCTGACCGGCTGGGAGACGGTGCAGGCAGCACTCGACCACATCCGCCCGTCCCGCATCGGCCACGGCGTGCGCGCCATCGAGAACCCTGATCTGGTGCGGCGTATTGCCGATGAGGGCATTGTGCTCGAATGCTGCCCCGGCTCCAACATCGCGCTCAAAGTCTACGAGAGTTTCGCCGATCACCCCTTCCCGGCGCTGCAGGCGGCCGGCTGCAAGGTGACGCTCAACTCCGACGACCCGCCCTATTTCTGGACCTCGCTGAAGCGCGAATACGACATTGCCGCCGAACATTTTGCGATGAACGAAAAGGCGCTGGCCGCCGTCACCAAAACGGCGATCGAGGCGGCTTTCGTCGACCGGAAGACAAAGACGGCGCTTCTCGCCAGACTGAACGGCCCCGCACGCTAATTTCCGCGACAAAGCTGTGGTCGATGCGGGCCAAGCGGTTCCTTGGCCGGTGCATTGTCGCTAGGGTTCGACCAAGCAGCTTGAGGCGCGACATCCATGCGCGCAGTTTCGGGCGACACGCATCAGGAGAACACCATGAAGGGCGTCACCGTCGTCGACCACCCGCTTGTCCAGCACAAGCTTACCATCATGCGCAAGAAGGAGACCTCGACAGCCGGCTTCCGGCGGCTGCTGCGCGAGATCTCGCTGCTGCTCGGCTACGAGGTCACCCGCAACCTCGAACTGACCACGACCACCATCGAAACACCGATGGAAACCATGGAAGCGCCGACGCTGGAAGGCAAGAAGCTGGTCTTCGCCTCGGTGCTGCGCGCCGGCAACGGCCTGCTCGAAGGCCTGCTCGACCTGGTGCCAGCGGCGCGCGTCGCTCATGTCGGGCTCTACCGCGATCACGAGACGCTGGAAGCGGTCGAGTATTTCTTCAAGGCGCCGAGCGATCTCGCCGACCGGCTGGTTATCGTCGTCGACCCGATGCTGGCGACCGCCAATTCGGCAATCGCGGCCATCGACAAGCTGAAAGAGCGCGGCGCCACCAACATCCGCTTCCTCTGCCTGTTGGCCGCACCCGAAGGCATCGAGCGCTTCACCAAGGCGCATCCGGACGTTCCGGTCTTCACCGCCTCGATCGACCGCCAGCTCAACGAAAAGGGCTACATCATGCCCGGCCTCGGCGACGCCGGCGACCGCATGTACGGCACCAAGTGACCGTTTACCCCTCGTTTACGCAAAGGCACGGTTTCGACGCGCGTTAAAGCGGCGAACACCATGTCGGGGTTAGGGTCTGCGCTCACAAAGGCCGACCCATGCTGCGCACAGTCCTCATCTTTTGCGTGCTTGCCGCAGCATCGGCACTGATCCCGATCGTCTATCAATCGAATCCGCAGACGTTTGACGACCTGCTGAAATCGTCCGTCGGCGCCAGGCCAGCGCCTGCTCCAGCACCCGAACTGAAGCTGGCCACGGCCCCCGACCGACCGCCGCAACCGCTCGGCCGCAAGGTTCTGCTCACGGCCGACGAGCGCGGCCATTTCACCACAACGTTCAAGCTCAACGGCCGTCAGGTCGACGGCCTGATCGACACCGGCGCCACACTGGTCGCCATCAACACCTCAACGGCCCGCCGCATCGGTATCTCGCTCCAACCGTCGGACTTCAACCAGCAGGTCAACACCGCCAATGGCGCGATCAAGGCGGCGGTCGTCAGCATCGACCGGCTGCAGATCGGCAAGATCAGCCTCGACAACATCCAGGCGGTGGTGCTCGACGACAAGGCACTGCACACCAACCTGATCGGCATGAGTTTTTTGCAACGGTTGGCAAAATACCAGGTCGAAAACGGCAGCTTGCTGCTGGTGCAGTAGCGCCTTCCACTAACCGCGCGGCAGTACCCGCCGGATGACGGTCTTGTCGGCGGCCGGCTTCGAAGCCCCGACCGTATAGGCCGAAACTATCGCGGCCGCAGCTGCCTCGGCCTCCGCTTGCGTACGGGCGTGGACCAGCGCCAGCGGCTCGCCGGCCCGCACCTCCGCGCCGAGCGGCAGCAGCCTGGTGAGGCCGACCGCATGGTCGATCTTGTCGTCCGGCCGTGTGCGGCCACCGCCGAGGCCGACCACGGCGAGGCCGATATCGCGGGTGGCGATGCCGGTGACGAAGCCGTTTCCGGTCGCCTCGACCGCAACCTCCACCGCCGCCTTCGGCAGGTATTTTTCCGGCTTCTCGACGAAATCGGCGGGCCCGCCAAGGGCTGCCACCATGCGCGCGAAGGCAGCCGCAGCGCGGCCGCCGGCCAGTGTTTCGGCAGCGCGCCTGAGACCGTCCTGGTTGGACGATACCAGCCCTGCCGATTGCAGCATCTCGGCCGCCAGCGCCAGCGTTACATCCTCCAGTCGCTTGTCGCGGAACCGTCCGGTGAGGAAGTCGACGGCATTGCGCACTTCCACCGCATTGCCGGCCGCCGATGCCAGCGGCTCGTTCATGCCGGTGACCAGCGCCGAGGCCTTCAGGCCAGCGCCATTGGCAACCTCGACCAGGCTGTTGGCCAGTGCTGTCGCGTCGCGCGACTTCTCCATGAAGGCGCCGTTGCCGACCTTGACGTCGAGCACCAGCGACTGCAGCCCGGCCGCCAGCTTCTTCGACAAGATCGAGGCGGTGATCAGCGGCACCGATTCCACCGTTCCGGTCACGTCTCGGATCGCATAGAGGCGACGATCGGCGGGCGCGAGGTCGGCGGTCTGGCCGATGATGGCGCAGCCGGTCTCGAGCACCGTCTTGCGGAAGCGCGCCACGTCCGGCTGGCTGATATAGCCCGGGATGGCATCCATCTTGTCCAGCGTGCCGCCGGTATGGCCGAGCCCCCGGCCGGAGATCATCGGCACATAGGCGCCGCAAGCGGCGACGATCGGCGCCAGCATCAGCGAGACATTGTCGCCGACGCCGCCGGTCGAATGCTTGTCGGTGACCGGTCCCGGCAGGTCCGACCAGTCGAGCACGTCGCCGGAATCGCGCATCGCCAGCGTCAACGCCACCGCCTCGTCGCGGCCCATGCCGTTGAAGAACACCGCCATGGCAAAGGCGCCGACCTGGCCGTCCGTGACGCTGCCCGAGGTCACGCCAGCGACGAAGGCCGCTATGTCCTGCGCGGACAGTTTCTGGCCGTCGCGCTTGCGGCGGATGATTTCCTGCGGAAGCATCAGGCGTCGCCCTTTGGCTCCGGCAACCCATGCTGGAATACAGACGCAAGGATCGTCGCCAGCCGCGCGCCGCCGATCGGCGCCATGTCCTTGGTCTCCTGGTGCGACAGTTCCGCCCCGGTCATCCCGGCGGCGAGATTGGTGATCACCGAACAGGCGGCAACGCGCAGACCGAGGAAGCGGGCGAGAATGACTTCGGGCACGGTCGACATGCCCACCGCATTGGCGCCCATGATGCGCGCCATGCGGATTTCCGCCGGCGTCTCAAAACATGGGCCGGAGAACCACATATAGACGCCCTGGTGTAGCCTGGTCCCGGTTGCCTTCGCAGCACGTTCGATCGCTGCGCGCAGGCCGGAATCATAGGCTTCGGTCAGGCCGACGAAGCGGCGATCACTCGGCTCGCCGATGAGCGGGTTGGAGCCGGAAAAATTGATGTGGTCGGTGAGCAGCATCACCGATCCCGGCGGCATGTCGGGGTCGACCGAACCGGCGGCATTGGTGAGGATCAGCTTGGTGATGCCGATGCCGGCAAGCACTTCCAGCGCCGGCCGCATCGCAGCCGCATTGCCGTGCTCGTAATAGTGGGCGCGGCCCGACAGCATCAGCACCGGCGTGCCGGCAAACAGCCCCGCCACCACCTCGCCGGCATGGCCGGTGACGCCGCTGCGGGGGAAGCCCGGCAGGTCTGCATAAGAGATCCGAACTGCATTTTCGACCTGGTCGACAAGCCCGCCAAGGCCCGAGCCCAGCACCATCGCGGTGGTGGGCGCCAGCCCGTCCAGCTTCTCAACAAGATGGTCCAGAGCTTCTTTCATGTCAGCCAATCTTCATTTCAAAATGTCGCCACGGAATCCGTAGGGCAGCATGTCGCCCATGGTCACGGTCTCGACCACGCCGCTGTTGTCGCAAAGATAGAGTTTGGTGTCCGGGCGGCAGAATTCCGCCAGCCTTTGCCGGCAGCCGCCACAGGGCGAGCACTTGGCCATGCGCGAGGCAATGACGGCGATCTCGACGATCTTGCCGCCGCCGCCCATGATATAGTGCCCGAGCGCCGTGGTCTCGGCGCACCATCCCTCAGGATAGGACGCGACCTCGATGTTGGCGCCGGTGAAGACGCGGCCGTCCTCGGTGCGCAAGGCAGCGCCCACCGGGAACTTCGAATAAGGCGCATAGGCCTTGGCCATGGCTTCCTGCGCGGCTTCGAACAGATCATGCGACATTGTAGGTGTTCTCTCCGATGATCGTGTTCAAAACCCGGCGCTTTCCGCCGATCCGCACTTTCAGGATCAGACTTCCCGAGTCAGCGTTCCTTGACGTAGGGCACGCCGCCGGCGCGCGGCGGGATCGCCTTGCCGATGAAGCCGGCAAGCAGGATCACGGTCAGCACATAGGGCATCGCCTGCATGAACTGTACCGGCACCTTGCCGACGATGGGCAGCGGCGAGCCCTGCAGACGGATCGCCGCCGCGTCGAGGAAGCCGAACAAAAGGCAGGCAAACATGGCATTGACCGGCTTCCATTTGGCGAAGATCAGCGCCGCCAGCGCGATGTAGCCCTTGCCGGCGGTCATGTCCTTCACAAAACCGCCATTCTGCACCATTGACAGATAGGCGCCGGCGACACCGGTCAGCACGCCGGTGCAGATCAGCGCCCGGTAGCGCAGCCAGGCGACCGAAATGCCGGCGGTGTCGACTGCGGCCGGGTTTTCGCCCACGGCGCGCAGCCTGAGGCCGAAGCGGGTGCGGAACAGCACCCACCAGGCGAACGGCACCATCGCGAAGGCGAAATAGACCAGGATCGAGTGGCCGGACAGAAGCTCGGAATAGATCGGCCCGAGGATCGGCACCTCGCGCACGGCATTGGCGCCTGGCAGGATGATGCCCTCGAAACGTTCGCCCGGCTGCAGCGCCGGCGTGCGCCCGCCTTGGCTGAACCAGGCCTGGCCGAGAATGATCGTCGACCCGGCGGCGATGAAATTGATCGCCACGCCGGAGACGATCTGGTTGCCGCGGTGGGTGATCGAGGCAAACCCATGGATCATGGCAAAGGCGACCGAGATCAGGATCGCCATGCCGAGGCCGAGAAGGGCCGAGTGCATGACCGAAGCGGCGGCGGCACCGGCGAAGGCGCCGACCAGCATCTTGCCTTCCAGCCCGATGTCGAAAACGCCGGCACGTTCCGAAAAGAGGCCGGCAAGGCAGGCGAGCAGCAGCGGCACCGACAGGCGGATGGTCGAGTCGAGTATCTGCACGATGGCGATGAAGATATCCATCTCAGGCGCCCTTTCCCTTGACCGCTTCCATGCCGACCGATCTCGGGCTGAACGAGGCGAACAGCGCCTGCACATAGGGCCTGAACATATGCTCCAGCGCACCGGCAAACAGGATGACGAGACCCTGGATGATGACGATCATGTCGCGGGAGATCGCCGGCATTTCGAAGGCGAGCTCTGCGCCGCCCTGGTAGAGCATGCCGAACAGGATCGCCGCCAGCACGATGCCGACCGGATGCAGCCGGCCCATCAGCGCCACGGCGATGCCGACGAAGCCGGCGCCCGAGACGAAGTCGATCGCCACATTGTGCTGGTCGCCCATCACCGGGTTCAGCGTCATCATGCCGGCCAGCGCGCCCGAGATCATCATCGCGATGATGATGATGCGGGTCTCCGAAATGCCGGCATAGCGCGCCGCCTTCGGGCTGTGGCCGTAAGTGCGCATCTCGTAGCCGAGCTTGGTGCGCCAGATCAGCAGCCAGACCAGGAAGGCCATGACCAGTGCCAGCAGAAAGCAGACATTGAGCGGCGCCGAGCGTATCTTGGCGCCGAACAGTTCGATGATCCAGTTGAGCTTCGGCAGTTCCGCCCCGGCGAGGAAATTGCGGGTCTGCGGCGCTTGCGAACCCGCCGGCTTCAACGGCCCGACCAGCAGGAAAACCATGATCGACGCCGCGATGAAATTGAACATGATGGTGGTGATGACGATGTGCGAGCCACGCTTGGCCTGCAGATAGGCCGGGATCAACGCCCACAACGCGCCGACCGCGGCAGCCGCAACGATTGCCAGCGGGAAAGTCAGCCACCAGGGCAGCGTGGTATCGAAGGTGAGGCAGACCACGGCGACGCCGAGGCCGGCAATATAGGCCTGCCCCTCGGTGCCGATGTTGAACAGGCCGCAATGTGCGGCCACCGCCACCGACAGGCCGGTGAAGATGAAGGTGGTGGCGTAGAACAGCGTGAAAGCGATGCCGGTTCCCTTGCCGAAGGCGCCTTCGACCAGGATGACTGCGGCCCGGAACGGATTTTCGCCGACCAGCATGACAACGAAACCGGCGACGATGAAGGCCACCGACAGATTGATCAGCGGGATCAACCCATAGTCGGCCCAGGCCGGCAGCTTGGCGTAAGGCGTGCTCATTCCGCAGCCTCCTGGCGCTCGACACCCGCCATCAAAAGACCAAGCTCGCCTTCGGTCGCCTCCGGGCCACGCTCGCCGACGATGCGGCCGGCAAACATCACCAGGATACGGTCGGACAGCGAGCGTATCTCATCGAGCTCGACCGACACCACCAGCACCGCCTTGCCCTGGTCGCGCATGGCGATCAGCCGTTTGTGGATGAATTCGATGGCGCCGACATCGACGCCGCGCGTCGGCTGGCCGACGATGAGAACGCCCGGGTCTTGTTCCATCTCCCGCGCCAGCACGATCTTCTGCTGGTTGCCGCCGGAGAAATTCGCCGTCTTCAGCCGCGGATTGCCGGGACGGATATCGTATTTCTCGATCTTGTCCTTGGCATCGGCCATGATCGCGTCGATGTTGAGGAACGGACCTTTCAAGTAACGAGGGTCGTGGTGATAGCCGAGGATCGAATTCTCGTTCTCCTCGAAGGCCAGCACCAGCCCGACATGATGGCGGTCCTCCGGCACATGAGCCAGGCCCCTGTCGCGCAATTCGCCGGGGTCGGCCGCCCCGGTCAGGTCGATCGGCTTGCCGTCGAGCATGACAGAGCCGGACACGGCGCGCCTGATGCCGGAAATAGCCTCCAGCAGTTCGGACTGACCGTTGCCGGCGACGCCGGCTATGCCAACGATCTCGCCCGCTTTGATATCGAAGGAGATGTCGTCAACCATGGTGACGCCGCGGGAATCCTTCACCGTCAGGTTCTTGACCGCCAGCTTGACGTTGCCAGCCTCCGCCTCGCCCTTTTCGACGCGAAGCAGGACGCGCCGCCCGACCATCAGCTCGGCTAGCTCCTCGACGGTGGTCTTTTTGGTCTCGCGTGTCGCCACCATCGTGCCCTGCCGCATCACCGAGACATTGTCGGTGATGGCCATGATCTCGCGCAATTTGTGGGTGATCAGCACCACCGTTTTGCCCTGCTCCTTCAATTGCTTGAGGATGCGGAACAAATGGTCGGCCTCGGCGGGCGTCAGCACGCCCGTCGGCTCGTCGAGGATCAGGATTTCGGCGCCGCGATAGAGCGCCTTGAGGATTTCAACCCGCTGCTGCAGGCCGACCGGCAGTTCCTCGATGATGGCATCGGGATCGACTTCCAGCCCGTATTCGCGTTCGAGCCGCTCGAGTTCGGAGCGCGCCTTGGCGATGCTCTTTTTCAGCAGCGCGTCGCTCTCCGCGCCGAGGATGATGTTTTCCAGCACCGTGAAATTGTCGACCAGCATGAAATGCTGGTGCACCATGCCGATGCCGAGCGCGATGGCGTCATTGGACGTCTTGATCGAGGCCGGCTTGCCGCCGACGCGGATCTCGCCGCTGTCGGCCTGGTAGAAGCCGTAGAGAATCGACATCAATGTCGATTTGCCGGCGCCGTTCTCGCCGACAATGCCGTGGATGGTGCCGCGCGCGATCTCCAGATTGATGTCTCGATTGGCGCGAACGGCGCCAAAACTCTTGTTGATGCCGATCAGCTCGATTGCGGCTTGCGCCATGCAGCCTGTCCCACTCTTATTTTTTTATCGCTTGGTCAAAATGCCTAGCATGATGCCCCGTCCGTGCCAATTGGCGGCGCAACCATCACTCTCGACAAATCCCGGTGCGCTTGTCAATTTCGAACGTGACCGGAGACCTTCACATTCACTAATATGCAGAACTTGGAATTCGCATCATTTTGAAACTGCGCGTGTAGAGACCAAAGGATTTTCTCAATGATCATGCCTGTCGACCGGCTGACGACGCTGGAAATCCGCGCCACCGAGCAGGAAAAGACCATCGAGGAATTGTCCGGCCAGATCGCCGAGCAGTGGCAGGTGATCGAGCGCATGCAACGCAAGCTGGATGCGCTGACCAACCGTTTCCTCGCGCTGGAGGAGCAGTCGGCAGCCGATGTGCCGATAACCAAACCGCCGCACTGGTAGCGAGGAGAAGCCGATGGCCAGTGAAAGCGATCGCGTTGCCCGTGCCGGCGACTATGTGCTTGGCCTGATGAACGACCGCGACCGTGAGCGTGCCGAGCGCGACCTGGAGATCGACCCTGCCTTTCGCGACACTGTGATGCGGCTGGCCGAGCGCATGCATGTCTTCGATCGCACGGGGCGGCCGTCGGGCGGTGATGTCAGCTGGCAACTGATCTCGCAACGCATCGCCGAACTGCCGCAAATGCGTGTGGTCGGTAAGGACGAGGTAAGGCCCACGCCAGTGATCCGCAGGCTGGAACGCCGGCCCTACGGCGTCGGCGTGCACGCGCTCGGCGGCCGCCGCGGCGCCGTCATCGCCATCGCGCTGATCGTGGTGTTTGCGTTGGGGTACTTGGCGGGCTTGTTGTCGACGGGTGGTGTGCTTCTGCCCTGATCGGCGGAGCAAATCACATATGGCGATCCCGTCTCGGCTTCGCCGAGCCCGCAACGCCGGAACTGCCGATCTCCCCCCTTGCGGGGGAGATGGCCGGCAGGCCAGAGGGGGGTGTGAAGGATCGCCAACCTGAATGGCTTCGCCGCGAATGATCCGATGCGTTGGCTGATAGGCCGAGGGACAGCCCCCTCTGCCTTGCCAGGCATCTTCCCCGCAAGGGGGGAGATCGGCAGCTTCAGCGAAATCGCCTATCGAGCCGTCGGTAGCCTCAGCTCCGTCCGTTCACCAGATCCCCAACAATGTCGTACTTCCCCGAAATACGCATCTTGTAGACTTCGTAATTCTCCATCACGCGCTGCACGTAACTTCTTGTTTCCGTGTAGGGAATCCGCTCGATCCAGTCGACGACGGCATCGATGCCCTTGCCGCGCGGGTCGCCGTATCTGGCCACCCATTGGCTGGCGCGGTTGGGGCCGGCATTGTAGCCGGCGAAGGTCAGCACATAGGAGCCGCCGAAGCGGTCGAGCTGCTCGCCGAGAAAGGCGGCGCCCAGCGTCGCATTGTAGCCGGCATCGCTGGTCAGCCGATCCGGCGAGAAGGTCAAGCCGGCCTTCTTCGCCAATTGCTTTGCCGTGCCCGGCATCAGCTGCAGCAGGCCGCGCGCGCCGGCGCTGGAGACGGCGCCGACATTGAACTCGCTTTCCTGGCGCGCGATCGCATAGGCCAGCGCCTTACCCGAGCCGGAAATGTCGGCGGTGTCGGGAATGACGCCCAGCGGATGCGACAGCGCTCCGACATCGATGCCGCGCGCGCCGGCGATCTTGCCGATCTTCAGCGCCATGAAATGATTGCCTTGCTTTTCCGCCAATACGGCAAGCAGCGCCAGTTCACCGGGGCTGGTCAACTGTCCGGCGAGGTCGCGGTAGAGCGTCTCGGCATAGCGGTCATAGCCCGCTTCCTGCAGCCGTTTGATGGCGCTGACGGCTTCACGGCCGTCAAAGCTTTGGCGGTCGGCGGTGCTTGGCTCGGGATAGACGATGTTCAGCGTGCGCAGGCCAACCCGTTCCGCCGCCAACTGGCCGTAGAAAGTCGTGCCATAGGACGCCGCCTTGGTGAAATAGCCCTTCGCATCGCCGGGACCGCCGACTTCCGCCGCGCGGCCAAGCCAGTAATAGGCACGTGACAGCGACATCGGCCCCTGCGCGAGATCGGCGATGCGGGCAAAATGGGTCGAGGCCGTCGCGGAATCGTTGAGCCCGCGCAGCGCATACCAGCCGGCGTGGAATTCAGCTTCCGCCGCACTGGTGGGACTTTCGGCGGCATGCGCGGCAACGATCTTGTAGGCGGACTTCCAGTCGCCCTGGTCGACCAGTTCGCGCGACAGCACGCGGCGCTCGACCCACCAGGCATCGGGATCGACCAATGCGTCGCGATTCGTTGGTGCTTTCAACACCACCGCCGCTGCGTCCGCAAACTTTCGCTGCTTGCGCAGATATTCGGCCTGCGCGAAGAAATAGCCGGCTGAGCGCAGTGCTGTGGGCACCGCCTTCAACAGCTTGGCCGTGTTCTTGTCGCCTCGGGAGGCGGCCGCCCAGGCATCGGCCAATGGCTGCGCGCCGGCAAGCGCGGCAACACGCTGAGCGGAATTTACCCGGTCGGCATAAAACATCCGCTCCATGCGGAAACGATGGTCGGCAACCGGGATGATGGCGCCGAACTCCCTGATGACGGCCGCCTCGTCCCTGGCTTCCAGCTTTTCGGTGCGCCAGAACGGCGACAGCACCGAGAGCGCCGCCTTGGTATTGCCCAGCGCCACATAGGAGCGGGCCAGGATCACCACGCCCTCGAAGGTCAGCGGCTGGCTGCCGCCAAAGGCCTTCACCACGGTCTGCGGCGACGGGCTTTCGCGGTAGAGTGCGCGCTCGCTGTTCTTGCGCAAGGCGATGGTGCCCGGCCAGCTCGGCAGCATCTTTGCGGTATCGGCAATCTCGGTGCTCGGCACACGGTCGCCACCATAGAGCGCGATCGCCCAGGCCAGGATATGGCGGTCGAGCGACTTGGCCGGCAAGGTCTCGCGCACGGCGCGTGCCGCGGCAATATCGCCGGTCGCCAACGCGTCGAGACCGCTTTTCAACACGACGATGCTGGCGGAGGGCGCATCGGTCTGCGCCCCGTCCTGCAGGGCCCTATCCTGTAGACTGGGCATCGGGATCGACGAGGTCGTCTGCTCGTCGACGCTCTCGTTTGCCGCCGTCCCCGCTATCAGCAGGGCAACGGCGCCAAGCAATGCGAAGCGGAGTGGCCGACTGGCCGGCATGGTCTTTATGTCTTCCTTGGTTGCGGCATTTCACCAGCAGGCCGAGATGCCTTGAAGCCTAGACTTAGGTCGTGAAGAGCCCGTAAACAAAGGGTTATCGAGGCCGTTCGAATTGCGCTTGCTGGCACCATCGGCATGCTTGCCGCGCAACCGTGTCGAGACTATGGTGCGCGGCTTCGCTTTCGGCTAGAAGGCGCCGACGCTAAAACACGTCAAGAAACCCTAGAAGTCCCAAGGAGTTGGACGACATGCTGAGAGGCTCGCTTACTGCGCTCGTGACACCGTTCGAAAAGAGCGGGCGTTTCGACGAGAAAGCCTTTCGCGCGCTTGTCGAATGGCAACTCGCAGAGGGCACCACAGGCCTCGTCCCGGTCGGCACCACCGGCGAATCGCCGACGCTGTCGCATGACGAGCACCGTCATGTCATCAAGGTCTGCATCGAGGTGGCCAAGGGCCGCGTTCCGGTCGTCGCCGGCGCCGGCTCCAACAACACCGAGGAAGCAGTCGGGCTTGTGCAATATGCCGAGAAGGCCGGCGCCGATGCCGCACTGGTCGTCACGCCCTACTACAACAGGCCGACGCAGCGCGGCCTCTACGAGCATTTCGCCGCCGTCGCCAGGGCGACCAAGCTGCCGATCATCATCTACAACATCCCGCCGCGCTCGGTCATCGACATGATGCCGGAGACGATGGGCAGGCTGGCACACGACTTCAAGAACATCGTCGGCGTCAAGGATGCGACCGGCAAGGTCGAGCGTGCGTCCGAGCAGCGCGCCACCTGCGGCAAGGAGTTCATCCAGCTTTCGGGTGAGGATGCCTCCGCACTCGGCTTCAACGCGCATGGCGGCGTCGGAGCCATTTCGGTGACGTCGAATGTCGCGCCGCGCCTCTGCGCCGAGTTCCAGGAGGCAACGCTTTCCGGCGACAGCGCCAAGGCGCTGGAACTGCAGGATCGGCTGCTGCCATTGCACAAGGCGATTTTCATCGAACCCGGTGTCTCCGGCGCCAAATATGCGCTGTCGAAGCTGGGCAAGATCGAAAACGTGCTGCGCTCGCCGCTCGTCACTGTCGAGGACTCGACTGCGGCAAAGCTCGACGCGGCATTGAAGCACGCCGGCTTGATTAATTAGGGATGAGGCGCCACCTCTCCACATCATGAACCAGGTCAGAAAAGCCGATCCAAACAACAAGACCGTCTCGGAAAACCGCAAGGCGCGGTTTTCCTATGAGGTGCTCGACACTGTCGAGGCCGGCCTGGTGCTGACCGGCACCGAGGTCAAGTCTCTGCGTCAGGGCCAGGCCAACATCCAGGACAGCTACGCCTCGGTCGAGGGCGGCGAGATCTGGCTGATCAACTCCTATCTGCCGGAATATCTGCAGGCCAACCGCTTCAACCACGAGCCGAGGCGGCGCCGCAAGCTGCTGCTCAACAAGCGCGAGATGGCAAAACTGTCGCAGAGCATCGACCGCGAAGGCATGACGCTGGTGCCGCTGAAAATCTATTTCAACGATCAGGGCCGCGCCAAGCTTCTGCTCGCCGTCGGCCGCGGCAAGAAACTGCACGACAAGCGCGAGACGGAAAAACAGCGCGACTGGTCGCGCGAAAAGGGCCGGCTCATGAAGGAGCGTGGCTAGGAACTCGGGCTACAGCCAAGAAAAGCCAGACATTTCGGCTTTCAAGCCTCGAATAGCCGCAGCAGCGAGACACGACGGGGAATGGCTTGAAGAACCGGATCATCCTCTGGGTGGCGGCCAGTCTGGTCCTTGCCGGCATCGTCGCGGCGGGCGGCTTCTTTTATTTCCAGACCTTCTCGCCGGATCGTGACAGCTATCCGGTCAGGGGCATCGACGTTTCCCATCATCAGCGCGAGATCGATTGGCGCCGCGTTGCGGCCGACGATGTCGCCTTCGCCATCATCAAGGCGACCGAGGGTGGCGACCATGTCGACGATGCCTTCGCCAAGAATCTGCGCGAGGCCCGCGCGGCCGGCCTTGCGGTCGGCGCCTATCACTTCTTCACCTTCTGCCGGCCGGGTGCCGACCAGGCGAAAAATTTCATTTCGGTAGTGCCGAACGATCAGCCACTGCTGCCGCCGGTGGTCGACATCGAATTCGGCGGCAATTGTCCGCAACGGCCGACCCCCGAGCAACTGAATGCCGAGCTCGCCGCTTTCCTCGGCCCAGTCGAAGCCACCTTCGGCAAGGCCGCGATCGTCTACCTGACCGATGAGGCGGAGGGGGCCTATGCCGGGAAAATCGCCGTTCGTCCGCTCTGGCGCCGCTCATTGCTCCTGGAGCCGGATCACAACGACTGGGTCTACTGGCAGTACCACAATATGGGCCGCATCGACGGCATCACGGGCGACGTCGATCTGAACGTGCTGAAGGGTGGGCGGGAGAGACTGGCTGAGTTGTTTGCCGCGCCCGAATTGGTCTCTCCGCAAACGTCTCCATCGCCCTGAACGGACTTTGGCTACCCACAGCCTCACGCAGGTCTGGAAATGGCTGAAAAAGCCATCCCTGCAGCCATGATCAGGATGGCGGCGAACTGGATGCCGGTCGGCGTTTCCCCGAGCACCGTCATGGCGATCAGCACCGTTGCGATCGGCACGCATGGCATGAACAGCGATGCCGCCTGCGACCCCAGCTGTCGGACGATATAGGTAAAGAGGAACATGGCGGCCGCACCGGCCAAGAACCCTTGAATGACGATCTGGCTGGCGATCTCGGCCACTGATGCGGCGTGGAGGCCGCTCGGGGCAAAGAGATAGAGCAGCGGTAGCGGCACGCATGACAGGAGCACGACCGTTGCGGTCGCCGTAACCGGGTCGACGCGCCAGCGCCGCACGAGAACTGCATAGGCGGCAAACATCGCGCCCGATGCGACGAACAGAAGATCGCCGAAGAAGACGTCCTTCATGTTGCCGCCGATGTTCGCCGGCGCAATGAACAGGGTCAGCCCGGCGATGATGGCGGCGACACCGACGGTTCGCTGGCGCGAGACTTTGTCGGTGGTTGCGATGTACGACAGCACGAACGAGAAGAACACGATCGAGGCAGGGCAGAGTGCCGCCCCATGGGCGGCAGGCGCGTAGGTGAGACCCCAATTGATGATGATCGGGTAGGGCAGTCCGGCCAGCGCCGTCAGCGTCAAGGCACGCCGCCAGCCCAATGCCTTGCCGGTCGCCAGGCCGCTTCTCCAGATGACCGGCAGCATGACCATGCCGGCGCCGACAAAGCGCAAGGTCGCGAGATCCGTCGCCGTCAGATGCTCCCGCAGGCTGAAGCGGGCGGCGACGAACTGCACGGCGTAAATGCCGATCATGGCCAGGCCCGCAAGGATTGCCGGCTTCGTGTTTCGGTCCTCTGCCGCCAGCATTCTCGATCCGCTCAATCCTGCCGGCGGAGGCATTTCGCTCCGCGGCTTTCGTTGGAAACGCAGCCTATTGTCGAAAATAGTGCGATGAAATATGCTGTTTTCGAGATTTGGAAGTGAAATTCACACAATGGAGGCGCTACAAACGTGAATCATGAATCCGATCAGCTTGATGCCATCGATCGTAGCTTGCTGCGGTTGTTGCAGGAGGACGGGCGTCGCACCACTCTCGATCTCGCCGCCCGCGTCGGCCTGTCGCCGACCGGTACCAGCCAGCGGGTGAAGCGCCTGTTTCGTGACGGGTTCATCACCGCTGTCCGGGCCGTGCTCAATCCGCAAAAGATCGGCCGCGGCACGCTTGTCTTCATCGAAGTCAGGCTCGACCAGGCGGCACCGCATGTGTTCGACCGCTTCGCCGAAGCGGTGGCAAAAGCCCCCGAAGTGCTGGAATGCCATATGGTCGTCGGCGGCTTCGACTATCTGGTCAAGGCGCGCATTTCGGAAATGTCCGCCTACCAGGATTTTTTGAAGCGCGTGATCCTGCCGCTGCCGGGTGTCAGGGAAACGCACACCTATGCGTCGATATCGGACGTGAAGCCGGACGCGCTGCTGCCGGTGTGAGGGCCGGTCGAAGCCCCCTTTGATAAGGTCGCGATCGTCCACCCGACCGATGAGGCGGAGGAAGCCTATATCGGGAAAGCCGACATACGGCAGCGCTGGCTGCGCTCACTGGCGTTCAAGCCGAGCGAGGATGACTGAGTCTATTGGCAGTGCCGCAATATGGGCCGCGTCGATGGCATCATCGGCGATGTCGATCTGAACGTCCTGAAGGGCGGGCGGGAGAAAGTTGGCTGAGTTTGCCGCGCGGCGCCAGGACGATTGAAGCTGATGCCGGTCTAAACAACAGTGCCATGCCTGACTTGCTGACTTTACTGCGTTGCAAAACAAAAATCTGACATTCCAGCCGGCGCTGAATAACAATCCTCCTCGGCTCGGTTTGAGTATCTCGCTGAAATTGCCTATGTTCGAATGGGGAATAGGGGGTAGGTGCAAAATGAGCGATCAAGCAGCGAAATCTAGGAGTGCAGCAAAGTTATCAGCCGGAAATGAGATAGGGGTAATTGTCGCAATTTTTACTGCTGTGGTCTATGGGTTCGCGTCGGCTGTTGCCATTTTCGCGAGCTCATTCACCGAAGTCGAGAGAATACCAATAGCCTATTTTTTGGTTTTATTTCCTGTCCTCGTTCTGTTTGTCCTCATTTGGCTGACCTCCCTGGACGCAAAGGGCAATGCGCAAACGTCGGAAGTAGGCCCCCGCAAGGTAACCGGGGCTACTGGTGCCACTGCCGCGATAAACGACGATGGGTGGAGAAACAGTATTCTCTGGGTCGATGATAGGCCAGAAAACAACACCCATGAACGCCAAGTGCTTGAGGCGTTGGGGCTGCGTTTCACATTGGCACTTTCAACCGAAGAGGCCTTTGAAAGGCTGTCTGCTGCTAGATACGCGGCGATTATTTCCGACATGGGCCGCAAGGAAGGTCCGCGGGAAGGCTATGTTCTGCTCGATCGCCTCCGAGCCCAAGACGACCAGACCCCTCTGTTTTTCTACGCGGGGTCTAACGCACCGGAGCACAAGCAGGAGGCGCTCGACCATGGCAGTCAAGGATCCACCAACAATGCTCAGGAACTTTTCGAGATGGTAACAAAAGCTGTTATTCGTCGGCTGGCCGCGTAGATACAAACACGAGTCACCAACCCGGTCCCGGCATCACAGCCGAGGCTTCAGGCGGCCTGCGAAACCTCCGGCACCAGCGTCACATTCGCATCGCCCCAGACTTTCAGGGCAGTGATTACCGGCTCCAGGCTTCGGCCGCGCGCCGTAAGGCTGTATTCCACCTTCGGCGGCACCTGCGCATAGACCTTGCGGGCGATCAGCCCATCCATCTCCAGTTCGCGCAACTGGTTGGTCAGCATGCGTTGGGTGCAGTTCGGGATACGCCGGCGAATCTCGTTGAAGCGCATTGTGCCTGCCAACAGATGGTAGAGCACAACGCCTTTCCACTTGCCGTCGATGTAGCGGAGCGTGCCCTCCACGGTGCAGCCGGGACTGCAATCGAATCTTTCATGGCGAATGCGCGGCATGACGGTATCCTTTTCGACACTATGTGCTTTATATGTGCATTCTTGCGCTTTGCGAACATAAACCGCATCTCTGCCCTATACAACGCTCAACAGCACCAACGCTCAACAGCAATCGCGGAGAACCAGAATGCGCGCCGTCGGCTATCAAATCCCAGCCCCCATCACCGATGAGGCCTCCCTCGTCGATATCGATCTGCCCAAGCCGGAGCCGAAAGGCCGCCAATTACTGGTCGAGGTGAAGGCGATCTCGGTCAATCCGGTCGACACCAAGATCCGCAAAAGCGCCAAGCCCGAAGCCGGAAGCTGGCGTGTGCTCGGTTGGGACGCAGCTGGCCGGGTTGTCGCCACGGGTTCGGACGCCACCCTGTTCAAAACAGGAGACGACGTCTTCTATTCCGGCGCACTCCCGCTGCAGGGCACCAATGCCGAGTTCCACCTTGTTGACGAGCGCCTTGTCGGCCGCAAGCCGAGCGCGCTCCATTATGCCGAAGCGGCGGCGCTGCCGCTGACGGCAATCACCGCCTTTGAGGCCCTGTTCGACCGGCTTGACGTGAAGAAGCCTGTCATCGGCGCTGCGAACGCCATCCTGATCATTGGCGGCGCCGGCGGCGTCGGTTCGATTGCCGTCCAGCTTGCGCGCCAACTGACCGAGCTGACGGTGATCGCCACGGCATCGAGGCCTGAGACACGCGACTGGGTGGTTGGGCTTGGCGCCCATCATGTCGTCGACCATTCCAAGCCGCTCGCCGCCCAGGTTGCAGCGCTCGGCATCGGCGCGCCGGCCTTCGTTTTCTCGACGACCAACACCGACAAACATCTGGCCGACATCGTCGAACTGATCGCGCCGCAGGGTCGTTTCGGGTTGATCGACGACCCCCAGACGCTCGACATCAATCCGTTCAAGCGCAAGAGCGTTTCGGTCCACTGGGAGCTGATGTTCACCCGCTCGCTATACGAAACGCCTGATATGGCCGCGCAGGGGGAGCATCTGAACGAACTGGCACGGCTCGTCGACGACGGCATCATCCGCACCACGCTGGGCGAAACGTTGGGCACTATCAACGCCGCCAATCTGAAGCGTGCCCATGCGCTGATCGAGACCGGCAAGGCCAAGGGCAAGATTGTGCTGGAGGGGTTCTGAAATGCGCGGTTATTTTTTCAGGAATTCCGCGATGTCGCTGAAGACCTTGACGAACATCGCTTCCGTCAAGACACCGGTGTTGGTGTTGTAGCGCGAGCAGTGATAGCTGGAAAACAGCTTCACAGTGCCGGCCTCGAGCCGGCCGCCATGCTTGAACGGATAGGCGGCGACACGCCCGCCCAACGCCCGGACTGTCGATTGATGCGCGATCGAGCCTAGCGCCAGCACGGCACGCAGTTTGGGGAAGCGCGCGATCGTCGGCACCAGGAAGCTGCGGCAGGTGGTGATCTCGGCACCAACCGGCTTGTTTTCCGGCGGCACGCAGCGCACCGCGTTGGTGATCGCGGTGCCGACCAGTTGCAGCCCGTCATCCGGCCGAGCCTTGAACTCGCCGCGGGCAAAGCCGTGAGTGATCATCGTGGAGTAGAGCAGGTCGCCGGCATAGTCGCCGGTGAACGGCCGCCCGGTGCGGTTGGCGCCGCGCAGGCCTGGCGCCAGCCCGACGATCAGCAACTCGACTGCATCCTCGCCATCTGGCGGCAGGAAGGTCGGCACCGGCGCATTGAACCAGGACGGCTCGCGCTGCCGCCAGTCCGCGATGAAATCATGCAGGCGCGGGCAGAGCGGGCAGTCGCGGTCGGGTTCGGAGGCGGCGTCCAAGGCCGTCCCCGTCAATAATCTTCCTCTTCGACCTCGGCCGGCTCGGGCCGGCGCACCGGCCGCTCGGAGGGATCGCGGCCGACCTCGTTCTTGAGCGAGGTCAGGTCGATGAAATGATCGGCCTGGCGGCGAAGATCGTCCGAGATCATCGGTGGCTGCGAGGCCATGGTGGAGACGATCGAGACCTTGCGGCCGCGCCGCTGCAGCGCTTCGACCAGCGTGCGGAAATCGCCGTCGCCGGAGAAGATGACATAGTGGTCGACGACATCGGCAAGCTCGAGCGCATCGACGGTCAGCTCGATGTCCATATTGCCCTTGATCTTGCGGCGGCCGGTCGAGTCGGTGAATTCCTTGGCCGGCTTGGTCACCACCTTGAAGCCATTGTAGTCGAGCCAGTCGATCAACGGGCGGATCGAAGAGTATTCCTGATCCTCGACCAGAGCGGTGTAGTAATAGGCGCGCAGCAAATAGCCGCGCTTCTGGAAGCTGGACAGCAGTTTGCGGTAGTCTATGTCGAAGCCGAGTGCGCGCGACGTGGCGTAAAGATTGGCACCGTCAATGAATAGAGCGATTTTTTCACGGGGGTCGAACATGGCAATATTCCTTTTTCGAAATAGGTGGCGGACTAATCGAAATGGGTCGTTTATATCGGTCGGCTCGTAAATAAACCGGTTGACCTTTCGTCAACCGAGATAGCGCCAGTTTTGCGGCAATCCAAGGGTGCCAGGGCCGACTGCAAGCAATTGTGATCGGGCTGTATCGTCGCTGGGTGAGCCGCTTCGCCGGCAAGGTAATAACCGGCGCCGGAAAACGGCATCCGCCGGCCCACGAGGCCGCAGCGCCATAATGCTTGTATTTTGGCGGCGTTCGGGTTATGGACCGCGCCTGTTTTCCATCAAATCCAGGCATGAAAGGGGCAATCAATGGCCCGCGTAACCGTTGAAGACTGCATCGACAAGGTCGACAACCGCTTCGAGCTCGTGCTGCTTGCCGGCCATCGCGCCCGCCAGATCAGCCAGGGCGCGCCGATCACCGTGCCGCGCGACAACGACAAGAACCCGGTCGTGGCGCTGCGCGAGATCGCCGACGAGACACTGTCGCCCGACGACCTCAAGGAAGATCTGATCCACTCGCTGCAGAAGCATGTCGAGGTCGACGAGCCCGAGGCCGACGGCGAGGCGATCGCCGACCAGACCGGCACCGCTGTTGCGGCAACCGATGCCGACGACGCCGAAGAGAACGTCACCTTCGATCGCATGACCGAGGAAGACCTGCTGGCCGGCATCGAGGGCCTGGTGCCCCCGGAAAAGAGCGACGACTACTAAGCGGGCACGCTGGACCTGCCGGGAATATGGTTCCGGCACTTCCGCCCAGTCCGTTTCGTGGCTATCTATGAGATGCGCCGTACATCAGTGCGGCGCATCAATCATTTCAGCACCGCGAGAACCCGCCCATGATGCGTCAGTATGAGCTTGTCGAGCGCGTCGCGCGCTACAAGCCTGACGTCAACGAGGCGCTGCTCAACAAGGCCTATGTCTACGCCATGCAGAAGCATGGCCACCAGAAGCGTGCTTCCGGCGACCCCTATTTCTCGCATCCGCTCGAAGTAGCCGCCATCCTCACCGAAATGCACATGGACGAGGCGACGATCGCTGTCGCCTTGCTGCACGACACCATCGAGGACACGACCGCGACGCGAGCCGAGATCGACGATCTGTTCGGCCCCGAAATGGGCAAGCTGGTCGAAGGCCTGACCAAGCTGAAGAAGCTCGACCTTGTCTCCAAGAAGGCCGAGCAGGCGGAAAACCTGCGCAAGCTCTTGCTGGCCATCTCCGAAGATGTCCGCGTGCTGCTGGTCAAGCTCGCCGACCGTTTGCACAATATGCGCACCCTCGACCATATGCCCGAGGCCAAGCGCCTGCGCATCGCCGAGGAGACGATGGAGATTTACGCGCCGCTGGCCGGACGCATGGGCATGCAAGGCATGCGCGAGGAACTGGAAGAGATCGCCTTCCGCTTCATCAATCCGGAAGCCTACCGCGCTGTCACTGCCAGGCTTGCCGAGATATTCGAGCGCAACAAGGGCGTGCTGACCGACATCGAAAAGGCGCTGTCGGCACTGTTCGAGAAACATGCCATCAATGCCGGCGTGAAGAGCCGGCAGAAGAAGCCGTGGTCGGTGTTCCGCAAGATGGAGGCCAAGGCGCTGTCCTTCGAGCAACTCTCCGACATCTTCGGCTTCCGCGTCGTCGTCGACAGTGTCGAAGATTGTTATCGCGCGCTCGGCGCTATCCACACGGCATGGTCGATGGTGCCCGGCCGCTTCAAGGATTACATCTCGACGCCCAAGCAGAACGACTACCGCTCGATCCACACCACCATCGTCGGCCCGTCGCGCCAGCGCGTCGAACTGCAGATCCGCACCCGCGAGATGAACAAGATCGCCGAGTATGGCGTCGCCGCGCATTCGATCTACAAGGATACCGGCGGCAAGACGAATGGTGCTGCGCATGCGATCTCGAAAGAGACCAATGCCTATGCCTGGCTGCGGCGCACCATCGAGCAGCTGGCAGAAGGCGACAACCCGGAGGATTTCCTCGAAAACACCAAGCTGGAGCTGTTCCAGGACCAGGTGTTCTGCTTCACGCCGAAAGGCATGCTGATCGCTCTGCCGCGCGGCGCAACCCCCATCGACTTCGCCTATGCCGTGCACACCGATGTCGGCGATACCTGCGTCGGCGCCAAGGTCAATGGCCGCATCATGCCGCTGATGACGGAACTTAAAAACGGCGACGAGGTCGAGATCATTCGCTCCAAGGCGCAGGTGCCGCCGGCGGCGTGGGAATCGGTTGTTGTCACCGGCAAAGCGCGCTCGGCCATCCGCCGCGCCACCAAGAATGCCATCCGCAAGCAATATTCGGGTCTCGGCGTCCGCATTCTGGAGCGGGCGTTCGAACGGGCCGGCAAGAATTTTACCAAGGAAAGCCTGAAGCCGGTGCTGCACCGGCTGGCGCGCAAGGATATCGAGGATGTGCTGGCCTCGGTCGGGCGCGGCGAACTTGCCTCGACCGACGTGATGAAGGCGGTCTTCCCCGACTACAAGGACGAGCGCGTCACCGTCAGCGCCCCCAAGCAGCGTGAGGAGGGCTGGTCGAAGATCCGCAACGCCGCCGGCATGCTGTTCCAGATGCCCGGCACCAGAGCTGCGCGCAAGGACAAGGACCAGCCGCGCGACGGCGCGGTGCCGATCCGCGGCGTGCGCGGCGATCTGCCGGTGCGCTTCGCGCCGGAAGGGGCCGTGCCTGGAGACCGCATCGTCGGCATCGTCCAGCCGGGCACCGGCATCACCATCTATCCCATCCAGTCACCGGCGCTGCAGGCCTTCGACGACCAGCCGGAGCGCTGGATCGACGTGCGTTGGGACATTGACGAGCAGACCAAGGAGCGCTTTCCGGCGCGCGTCTCGGTCACCGCCATCAACGCGCCGGGGTCGCTCGCCGATATCGCCCAGGTGGTTGCTTCCAACGACGCCAACATCCATACGCTGTCGATGGTACGCACCGCGCCCGACTTCACCGAAATGCTGATCGATCTCGAAGTCTGGGATCTGAAGCACCTCAATCGGCTGCTGTCGCAGCTCAAGGACAATTCGAGCGTCAGCGATGCGCGGCGCGTCAACGGCTAACCATTCGGGGCAGGGCAAGATGAATACGGACGAAGTGCTGGGCATTTTCCGCGAGGCGGGCGCTGTTCTGGAGGGACATTTCATCCTGACGTCGGGTCTGCGCAGTCCGGTCTTCCTGCAGAAAGCGCGCGTCTTCATGCATGCCGACAAGACCGAGCGGCTGTGCAAGGCGCTGGCCGAAAAGATTCGCAAGGCGGTACCGGGTAAGATCGACTATATCGTTGGCCCGGCGATCGGCGGGCTGATCCCGGCCTACGAGACCTCGCGCCATCTCGGCGTACCGGCGATCTGGGTCGAGCGCGAAGGCGGCGAGTTTCGGCTGCGCCGGTTCGAGATCGCGCCGGGCTCGCGCGTCGTCATCGTCGAGGACATCGTCACCACTGGTCTCTCGATCCGCGAGACCATCGACTGCCTGCGCGCGATCGGCGCCGAAGTGGTGGCCGCCGCCTGCATCATCGACCGCTCGGCCGGCAAGACCAATGTCGGTGTGCCGCTGATCGCGCTCGCCGAGTATGAAGTGCCGGCCTATCCCGCCGACCGCCTGCCTCCGGAACTCGCCGCCATCCCGGCCATCAAGCCCGGCAGCCGCAACATTTAGGGAATGCGTGTCGCCCAAAAGTGCGCGGCGCGTTTCTCAAGAACTCAGGCAGCCTCTTGCTGCATTGCCTTCTCCGCCGCCTTGGCGAGAAAACCAGATCGCGTATAGCCGTGAGCCTCGGCAAACGCATCGATCCGTTGAAGAACATCGGCCGGTAGGGTGACGTTTACGCGCACCACCTTTTTAGCTTCGGTTTTCACCGCAACCAGAATGGCTACGCCATCGCGATTGATCGCCGACGCCATGATTTCAGCCAGAGACGAAGGCTCAGGAATGGCCTCTCCGTCCTCAACGAGCCCTTCAATATGGAAGGCAAGGGCTTCCTCGGCCATGCCACGGGCGTCGTCCAAATCCTCACCCGCCGTAATCAAGCCGGGAAAATCAGGAAAAGACACACCGAAGTCGCTTTCGGCATCCTTATGGATAAGTCCGATGTACTGCTGCATGGTTCTCATCTCAGTTTCAGTCCGGATTGTTTTTCGATGCTACGCAGGGTGCCGATAGGTATGTCTCGTTTGGGGTGGGGCACGGTGACCCGCCCCGGTTTGTCGTTGTGCTTGAATTGAGCATGACTGCCTTTTCGAGCAACTTCAAACCAACCATCAGCGACCAACTTTGCAATCACATCGGCGCTCTTCATGTGTGTATAAATACACACTTTTATCGTGCGATGTCAATGAAAAGCGATCTGGTACAGGATGCCTGCCCCCGAGTGTGTGCGGCAGTTTTTGGAGCAGCGATGTGTGTGAGGGAAGAAGCATTATAATCGCCGGGATCGATCATTTCGTGCTGACGGTCCGCTCGGTGGAGGATAGCTGCGCCTTCTATCAGCGTGTGCTTGGCCTGGAGCGTCTCGACGAGCCGAACCGGCCGACGGCGCTGCTGTTTGGGTCGCAGAAGATCAACCTGCATGAAGTCGGCCGCACCTTCGAGCCGAAGGCCAGGGCGCCGACGCCCGGTTCCGGCGATTTCTGCCTGGTCGCGGCAAGGCCGCTTGCCGAGATTTGCGCCAGTCTCGAAGCAAACGGGGTTGCCATCGAAGTCGGCCCGGTCGAGCGCACCGGCGCCCGCGGCACCATGATGTCGGTCTATTTCCGCGATCCGGACGGGAATCTGGTCGAAGTCAGCAAGTATACGGAGTAGGCGCCGCCAGGTCGTACGCCGATCGAATGGTCCCACGCCATCCCGGCCGTCCACAGTTTCGCCCCAATGGCGCTCTTGTTACCCGCCTGCGGCAGACCATCGCGGCGGCGTTTCATTGTTCCGTGGCAAGGCAGGCGCTATATCAAACTCGTTATTGCCTTCCTGTGCCCTCGAAGCGCAAGATAGACTATCGCGCCCGGCCAGGGATGGTTGCAATTGGGCGCCGATGAACCGGGAACTGGAACAGAGTGCTTTTTCGACGCCGCAAGCCTGATGGCATTCTGGAGCGGGTGCGTACCTATCTGTGGCCGCGCCGCTCGTTTTCTCGCTCGCTGCAGTATTTCTCCAAACGCATCCTCAGGCTGAAGGCCACCCCGCATGCGGTCGCCGCCGGCGTCGCGGCCGGCGTTTTCGCCTCGTTCTTCCCGCTTGGCTTTCATTTCGCCGTCGCCGCCGTGCTCTGCTGGGTGGTCGCCGGAAATCTTGTGGCGGCAGCACTCGGCGCGGTGTTTTTCGGCAATCCGCTGACCTTCCCGCTGCTGTGGGGCGCGTCCTGGGAGACCGGCAAGCTGATCCTGCACGAGCATTTGCCCAAGAACGGACCGCCCGCGCATCTCGGTGAAATGATGCACACGCTGTCGTTTGCCAAGCTGTGGCACCCGGTGCTGGAGCCGATGCTGATCGGCGCGATGCCGCTCGGGCTGATCTTCGGGCTGATCTTCTACGGCATCACCCGCTGGGGCATGACCGCCTTTCGCGAGCAGCGCAGCAAGCGCATGGCAGAGCGGCACCGTGGCCGGGAAGTTCCGGCTGGATGATCATCGGCATCGGCAGCGACCTGATCGACATCAGGCGCATCGAAAAGTCGCTGGAACGGCATGGCCAGCGCTTCATCCAGCGCATCTACACCGAGGTCGAACAGGCCCGTTCTGAAGGCCGCAAGGGTCGCGCGGCCTCCTATGCCAAGCGTTTCGCCGCCAAGGAGGCTTGCGCCAAGGCGCTCGGCACCGGCCTGGCGCAGGGTGTGTTCTGGCGCGACATGGGTGTCGCCAACCTGCCCAGCGGGGCGCCGACCATGGCGCTGACCGGGGGAGCTGCCGTCAGGCTGGCCAAAATCCTGCCGCCGGGCCACAAAGCGGTGATCCACCTCACCATCACCGATGATTTCCCGCTTGCTCAAGCCTTTGTGATCATCGAGGCGTTGCCCGTCGAACAAGCGCCACATTGATTGCATCAGACCACCGGCGATTATATCAAGCGCCGACATGACGTTGCCCAGCGCGCGCCGAGACTCTATACCATCCAACGCATAATCGAGGACGACATGAGCGTGGCTGAAAAATCCGAGAAGAAATCCGGCGGGCTTGGCGAAATCGTCAGCGTCATCGTCCAGGCATTGCTGCTGGCCATGGTCATCCGCACGCTGCTGTTCCAGCCGTTCTCGATCCCGTCGGGATCGATGCGGCCGACCTTGCTCGAAGGCGACTATCTCTTCGTCACCAAATGGTCCTATGGCTTCTCGCGCTATTCGCTGCCGTTCGGCCCGGACATCTTTTCCGGCCGCATCTGGGGCTCCGAGCCGAAGCGCGGCGACGTGGTGGTGTTCAAGTTCCCGCCAGACCCGTCGCTCGACTATATCAAGCGCGTTGTCGGCCTGCCCGGCGACAAGATCCAGATGAAGGAAGGCCAACTGTTCATCAACGATGTTCCCGTACCGCGCGTGAAGACCGGCCAGATCCAAAATCCTGACATCACCGAAGTGCCTGAGCCCGTCGACGTCTACCGCGAGACGCTACCCAACGGCGTCAGCTACGACACGCTCGACCTGACGCCGAATTCGATCACCGACAACACCAAAGAGTTCGTCGTGCCGACGGGCAATTACTTCATGATGGGCGACAACAGGGACAATTCCTCCGACAGCCGCCTGAGCGTCGGTTACGTGCCGGCGGAAAACCTGGTCGGCCGCGCCAACATCGTCTTCTTCTCGATCGCAGGCAAAGCGAGCCCGCTCGAGATCTGGAAATGGCCGTCGCTGGTGCGCCTGTCGCGCCTGTTCCATTTCGTAAATTGATGGCTTTGAAGCGCCCGACTGGTGAAACTCTGGCCGATCTTGTGAAAGCCAGGACCGGCCATTCCTTCCGGGATGTCCGTTTGCTGGAGACCGCGCTGACCCATTCCAGTGCGGTCAAGGCAAGCAGCAACAACCAGCGCCTCGAATTCCTTGGCGACCGCGTACTCGGCCTGATCGTCGCCGACCTGCTGTTCGAAAAGTTTCCCGAAGCGCCGGAAGGCGAGATCGCGCCGCGCTTCAATGCCCTGGTCGATGCACGGACCTGCTCCGAGATCGGCATTGAGATGCAGCTCGAAGATCTGGTTCGGGCCGACGCCGCCCTGAAGGCGCGCTCGCGTGGCTCCGGCGGCAACTATCTGGCCGATGCCGTCGAAGCGTTGATCGCGGCGGTCTACATCGATGGCGGCCTCGACGCGGCAAGGCAATTCGTCCTGCGCTACTGGGAGCCGCGCTCGCAAAAGGTGGTGGCAAAGCCGCCCAATCCGAAATCCGACCTGCAGGAATGGATCGCCAAGACCAGCGACAGCAGGCCTGAATACGCGATCGAGAAACGCGAAGGACCCGAACATCAACCGGTTTTCACGGTGTCCGTGAAGGTCGGCGGTTTTGCCCCGGCAAGCGGCATGGGCGGCTCTCGCCGCGCAGCCGAAGAAGCGGCAGCTTCGGCATTTCTTGTGCGCGAAGGCATCTGGGCCAACCAAGGGAGTGCGGCATGACCGCCAGCGAAGACTTGCCCCCGGCAAAGGAGGCCACGCATTCCGGCTTCGTCGCCCTGATCGGCGCGCCCAATGCGGGCAAGTCGACGTTGGTCAACCAGCTGGTCGGCGCCAAGGTGTCGATCGTCACCCACAAGGTGCAGACCACCCGCTCCATCGTGCGCGGCATCGCCACGCATGACAATGCGCAGATCGTCTTCGTCGACACGCCCGGCATCTTCAAGCCGAAGCGCCGGCTCGACACCGCCATGGTCACCACCGCCTGGGGAGGGGCCAAGGACGCCGATATCGTGCTCCTGCTGATCGATGCCGAGCGCGGCATCCGGGGCGACGCCGACGCCATCCTCGAGCGGCTAAAGGATGTTCGCCAGCCTATGGTGCTGATCCTAAACAAGGTCGACCGGGTCAAGCACGAGGCGCTTCTGGCCTTGTCGGCGGCAGCGAATGAAAAAGTGCCGTTCAAGCGCACCTTCATGGTCTCGGCGCTGACCGGCTCCGGCTGCAAGGACCTGCTCGACTATCTCGCCGAGGCGCTTCCGGCCGGCCCATGGTACTATCCGGAGGATCAGATCTCGGACCTGCCGATGCGCCAGCTGGCGGCCGAGATCACCCGCGAAAAACTCTATCTCAGGCTGCATCAGGAACTGCCTTACTCCTCCCATATCGAGACCGAGAAATGGGAAGAGAAGCCGGACGGCTCGGTGCGCATCGACCAGACCATCTATGTCGAGCGCGACAGCCAGAAGAAGATCGTGCTCGGCCACAAGGGCGAAACGATCCGCGCCATAGGCCAGTCGGCGCGCATGGAAATAGCGGGCATTCTTGAGCAGAAAGTGCACCTGTTCCTGTTCGTCAAGGTGCGCGAGAACTGGGGCGATGACCCCGAACGCTATCGCGAGATGGGGCTGGAGTTTCCTCGCTGAGTTTCGTCGTCTAGAGCATGATCCCGAAAAGTGGAATCCGGTTTTCGGAAAAGATCATGCTCAAACAAAGAGATAGAACGGTTCGGCGTTTCCTTGAAACGGTGAACCGTTCTAGAACTGCCCGGCAGTTTGAGACGACGACATGCATGAGCCAAAACTGACGATCGATGCCGATCTCGTGCGCCGGCTGATCGACACGCAATTCCCGCAATGGCGCCATTTGCCGGTAAGCCCGGTGGTGTCAGGCGGCTGGGACAACCGCACCTTCCATCTTGGCGACGACATGACGGTGCGCTTGCCGAGTGCCGCCGCTTATGCACTGCAGGTCGAAAAAGAGCACCGCTGGCTGCCGAGGCTCGCGCCGCTGCTGCCGCTGCCGATCCCGGTTCCACTGGCGATAGGCGAGCCGGCGGAGGGCTATCCCTGGCATTGGTCTGTCTACCGGTGGATCGAAGGCAAGACAGCAAAGATCGCCGAAATCGCCGATATCAGGCAGTTCGCAACCGATCTGGCCGATTTCCTCGTCGCGCTCCGACGGATCGATCCCACAGGTGGGCCGGCTCCAGGCCAGCACAATTTCTTCCGCGGCGGATCGTTGAGCGTGTATGACAACCAGACAAGGGAAGCACTCCAGGCGCTGCAGGGGCAGGTCGACACCGAGGCTGCCACCACTGTCTGGGATGCGGCCCTTGCCGCCACGTGGCACGGTCCGCCCGTCTGGTTCCACGGCGATGTCGCCTGGGGCAATTTGTTGGTCGAAAACCGCCGCTTGAGCGCCGTCATCGACTTCGGCACCTCCGGCATCGGCGATCCCTCATGCGACCTGGCGATCACCTGGACGTTCTTCCAAGGCGAGAGCCGGGAGGCGTTCCGCGATCGCATCGACGTCGATGACGCGACCTGGGCGCGGGGCCGCGGCTGGACGTTGTGGAAGGCGCTGATCACCGTTGCCGGACATGACGCCAACCAGGCCGAGGCCGAGAGATCTCGCCGCGTGATCGATGACGTGCTTGCCGATCACAGGAAATTCACGTGATCACAGGGTTTCGACGATGTGTCGGCGGTCCAATGTCAGCACAGATCGCACGCGGCGCGCCGAAATCTTGATTTCGCCACGCAACCGGTGACAAGCTCCTGCCATGGAATGGCGCGACGAGGGAATCATTCTCGGCACCCGCAAGCATGGCGAAACCAGCGCCATTCTCGAGGTGATGACGCGTGCGCATGGCCGCCATCTCGGCCTGGTGCGCGGCGGCCGCTCGCGCAAGCAGCAGCCGGTGCTGCAGCCCGGCAACCGCGTCGACCTGTTGTGGCGGGCCCGCCTCGACGAGCATCTCGGCACTTTCCAGGCCGAGGCGATCGAGATGAACGCCGCCCGGCTGATGGACAGCGCGGTCGCTGTCTACGGCCTGCAGACCATGGCCGCGCATCTGAGGCTGCTGCCGGAGCGCGACGCGCATGGCGGCCTCTACGAGACGCTGGCCGTGATGATCGCCCATCTCGACGATTCCGATGCCGCCGGCGAACTGGTGGCGCGTTTCGAGCTGCTCATCCTCGATGAGCTCGGCTTCGGCCTCGATCTCAGCCAGTGCGCGGCCACCGGCGCCAGGCAGGATCTGGCCTATGTCTCGCCGAAATCCGGCCGCGCGGTGTCGCGCCAGGCCGGCGCGCCGTGGCGCGACAAGATGCTGGTGCTGCCGGCCTTCCTGCAGCGCGGCTCCGGTCTGCAGGCCGATGAGGCCGCGCTTGAGGATGCGTTCCGGCTGAGCGGTTTCTTCTTCACCCGCCATGTCTACGAGCCGCGCGGCATCGAACAGCCCGACGCCCGCGCCGGCTTCCTCGCCGCCCTGCGCAAGCATCATGCGGGCCGCAAGGTCGCCGCTGCAGCAGGTGCTCTCCCAGAAATCATGACGTGAGAATCACATGAGCGAAGTCGAACTTTACCCCGGCCGGGTGTCGCCGCTTGGCCTCGGCACCATCCCGCTGGGCGACCTCCTCGAATATAGCGGCATCGAACTTTTGCAGCGCATCATCGACGGCAAATATCCGGCGCCGCCGATTTCCTTCCAACTGAATTTTACCCTGACCGAAGTGTCGGAGGGCCGGGCGGTGTTTCGCGGCATGCCGAGCGAGCGCCACCTCAACCCGCTGGGCGGCGTGCATGGCGGCTGGGCGGCGACGCTGCTCGATTCAGCGCTGGCCTGCGCGGTGCAGACGCTGCTCGACAAGGGCGAGGCCTACACGACGGCCGAGTTCAAGGTGAACTTTACGCGGCCGATCACACCGAAGACCGGCGAGGTGGTCTGCGAAGGCAAGATCGTCCACAAGGGCCGCACGCTGGCCGTGTCCGAAGCGACGCTGAAGGACGCGCAGGGCAAATTGCTCGCCTTCGGCACCGAGACATGTTCGATCTTTCCAGCCGCCAATCTGACGGCGCGCTGAGGGCCAGCGATCTGTCCATCCCTGATGAGCTCAGCCGGCTTTCCGCCGCTCCATGAAATCATCGAGGATGGCGCGCTGACCGCTGAGGATCTTGACGCTGGCCTCGGGCAACGAAAACCAGCCGGCTCTGTCGACCTCGGGGAATTCCTTCATTGCACCCGAGCGTGGCGGCCACTCCATCGTGAACATGTTGCTTCTAACGACATCGGCGTCGACATCGGCTTCGACACTCCAGGCGATGACGACCTTGCCGCCGGGTTGCCGGTAACTGCCGACAGGCTCGAAATCGCCATCGATGGCGACGCCGAGTTCCTCCCCGGCCTCGCGCCTAGCAGCGGCCAGTTCATCCTCATTCTCCTCGACGAGGCCTTTGGGGATCGACCACGCGCCCTCATCCTTCCTCGCCCAGAAAGGGCCGCCGGGATGGACAAGTAGAAACTCGAGAATGCCGGCCTTTGTCCGGTGGATCAGCAGCCCCGCGCTTCTTACAGGCATTCGATTTCCTCGCAGTTCATCTGAGGATAGCATGGCTTTGGCAAGTGGCGGCGACGGACCATTCCTAACCATCCGAGATGATGGATGAGGATAACGATTGTAGACCGCTGGAATTTGCCGGCGAAACATGCTCGATGATTTGTCTCCGGTCACCGTTGCGGTGGCGTGACTTGATTGGCTTTCTGGGCTGGCCGTGTGGCCGCCGCAATTGTCAGTGAAAACTGGCCTGGTTTGGGGGAACCGCCATGTTTGAGAGTCTGATTGGCGCAGTTGCTGTCATCGTGCTTTTCGTCCTCGTCTTGCGCCAGCAGGGCCGCATCGGCCTGATCGAGCGCGAACTCGGCGCGCTGCGCAGCCTGGTTCTCTCCGGCTTGAATGGAGCGCCACCTGTTGCCAAACCGGTGGAGCAGGCCGCGAACGACAGCGCACCGGCGGATATCGCTCAGGCCACCGCAGCGGTTGCTGACATAGCTTCGCCAGCCGAAGCATCACAGGCACCGGCCGCGGAGGCCGAAGCGACGGCGGGTGAAACTGCGCCGGAAACAGCTGCGGCCAAGGTGGCGTCAGTCGAATCCGTGACTGCCGCGCCGGCCGAATCTGCCACTGCCGCGCCGGCCGAAGCCGCGACTGCAGCACCGGCTGCCACCACCAAAGCCGCACGCCAGTCCGAGGTCGAAACCGCGCTCGGTACACGATGGGCGGTCTGGGTCGGCGGCGTCGCGCTGGCCTTGGGCGGGCTGTTCCTGATCCGCTACACCATAGAGGCCGGCATTTTCGGCCCCGAAGTGCGGCTGTCCCTGGCGGCACTGCTCGGCCTGGTGCTGATCGGCGGCGGCGAGTTCATCCGCCGCACCGGCTTCAAGGTGCCGGTGCAAGGGGCTGCCGGCGCCTACATCCCGGCAATCCTGACGGCTGCCGGCGCCTTCATCCTGTTCGGCACGGTCTATGCCGCGCACGCCATTTACGGATTCGTCGGCCCGGCCTTCGCCTTCACCGTGCTCGGCGCCATCGGCGTGGCGACGATTGTCGCCGCTCTCGTCCATGGCCAGGCGCTGGCCGGCATCGGCCTTGTCGGCTCCATGGCGACGCCGGCGCTCGTGTCCTCGCAGGCGCCCAACCCATGGGCGCTGTTCGTCTATCTCGCCATCGTGCTTGCTGCCACAGCGGTGATCTCCCGCATCCGCGACTGGAAATTCCTGATCGCGGCGGCCTTCTTCGGCACCGGCGCCTGGACCATCGCCTATATGATGTCAGCGCCGCTCGCCGACCTTGCCGTCGTCCTGTTCATCGACGCGGTGACGCTGGCCGTGCTTGCCTTTGTCTGGCTGGGCAGTCGTGGCGGCGAAGCGGAGACGGCAAAGACCGGCTTCGACTGGCCCTCGATCGTGCCTGGCGCTTTCGTCGCATTTTCGGCACTGGGCCTGTCCGTCGACACGACGCTGGTCGCCGCTGGCGACGCCGTGCCGGGCGCGTTCGTACTCGTCGCCCTTGTCGCCACCGCGCTCTACCGGCCGCGTGCCTTGCCGCTGCTGCACGCCGCCGGTGTGGTGAGCGTGATGATCCATCTCGGCGTCATTCCGCCCGCCAGCATCGGTTCAGACATAACCCAGGGAAACATAGGCTTTGACGGCATGCCGGTGGCGGCCGGAAATCCCTGGACGCTGCATATCGGCATTGGCCTTGGCCTGGTCTTCATCGGCGCCGGTTTCTGGGCCGCACGCCGCTTCGTCGCCACGGCACAGGCCCGCGCGGCATGCTGGGCGGCTTGGGGCATTGCTGCACCGCTGCTCATCCTGCTGACGCTGTGGCTCGCCTACGGCAATCTCGATCGCGACTTTGCTTACGCCGCGATCGCTGCCCTTCTGGTTGCCGTCTTCGCTGCCGGCGGCGAATGGATCGCGCGCGCCGAACAGCCGCCGCTCAAGGGCGACGTCGCCGTCTCCTTCGCGCTGTGCGGCTCGGCGCTGGCCGGCCTGCTGATGCTGCATATGGCCTTCGGGTCCGGCTGGACCACGCTGCTTGCCGGCGTTGCCGCCATCGTGCCGGCGCTGGCGACGCGCTGGCGCTCCTATCCGGTGCTCGGCTGGATTTCGGTTGGCGCGGTCGTCGCCGTGCTTGGCCGCGTCGCTTTCGATCCGACCATCGTCGGTGCTGAATTCCTGACGACGACGCCGGTGTTCAACTGGCTGCTGGCGGGCTATGGGGTGCCGGCGCTGGCTTTCGGCTTCGCCGCCTGGCAGCTCGCGCGCACCACAAGTGGCCGGCCGCGCTTGGCCATGGAGGCGGGCGCAGCCCTGTTCGCACTGCTC
This sequence comes from Hyphomicrobiales bacterium, assembly GCA_900472295.1. Taxonomy (GTDB): domain Bacteria; phylum Pseudomonadota; class Alphaproteobacteria; order Rhizobiales; family Rhizobiaceae; genus Mesorhizobium. The sequence goes on from UCIA01000030.1 coordinate 148,940, forward strand.
ACCGTCGCCATGCTCGTGCGCCACGCCATGCATGGCGGTGTCATCGACACCGGCCCGGTGACGCTTGCCGAACAGGCGATCTACACGCTGATCGCCATCGGAGCCGGCGCCATACTGGTTGCCATCGACATGCGCTCGCCAAGCTCGGTTCTGCGCTATGGCTCGATGGCCGCCGGCGTTCTCTCGGTTGCCTTCATCGTCTCCCAGCACTTCCTGGTGCTGAACCCGCTGTTCACCGATGAACCGACCGGCCGGATCCCGGTCTTCAACCTGTTGTTCCTGGCCTACCTCCTGCCGGCCATCGCCGCCGGTGGGCTGGCGCTCTATGCCAGATACAAGCGGCCGCCATGGTATGCGCAGATGCTGGCGGTGGTGGCGGCGATGCTCGCCTTCGCCTATGCCACGCTGCAGGTGAGGCGCGTGTTCAAGGGCGAGTTCATCGGCCTGTGGAGCGGCCTCGGCCAGCTCGAAACCTACACCTATTCGGCGCTCTGGCTGATCATCGGCGTGGTGCTGCTGACCGCTGGTGTGTGGCTGAAATCGCAGGTGCTGCGCATCGCCTCGGCGGCGCTGATAGCGATTGCCGTGGTGAAAGTCTTCCTCTTCGACATGTCGGAACTGGAAGGCGTTCTCAGGGCACTGTCCTTCATCGGCCTCGGCGCCGTGCTGATCGGCATCGGCCTGTTCTACCAGCGGCTGCTGACACGGGCGGCAAGGGAAGCGGATAAAGACAAGCAAGAACAATAAGATTTCCATTTAGCCAGGAATAAATCGGCCAGCGGCGTCGTTATCTCAATGCTTGGGTGACCGGGGCGGCAGACCGCTTCGCGCTGGCTGCTTGCGCCGCGCCGGGAAGGCGCGTTCAATCGGGATCAACAGGGGCGACCTCAGAACCAGCGGTCATGGACGAAAAGAAGGCAGCAATCCTTGGTGAAATACCGCGCCTGCGCCGCTACGCACGCTCGCTTCTGCGCGACCGCGAGTCCGCCGACGATCTTGTCCAGGATTGCCTCGAACGGGCGCTCTTGCGGCTCGAGAGCTGGCAGACAGGAGAAAGCCCCCGGAGATGGCTGTTTACGATCATGCATCATTTGTTCATCGATCAGATGCGCAAGGTGAACCGGCGCGGTGAGGCGGCGATCCTGCCACTCGACGCAAACGAGGCGCAGGCAGTCCCCGCCGAGCAGGCGGAGAACGCCGCTTCGCGCGAGATCATCGACGCGCTGCAGGCGATCAGCCCCGATCGCCGCGCAGCCCTGGTCATGGTTGCCATCGAAGGCTTCTCCTATGCCGAGGCCGCCAACATTCTGGGCGTGCCCGCCGGCACGCTGATGTCGCGCATAGCGCGTGGTCGTGAGGAACTGCGCGGGCTGTTGGACGACACGGCGCGCCGCCGCGCCATAAGGATCGTCGAGAAATGACCCGCCACGATTTTTCCGAACGCGATATCCACATGGCTCTGGACGGCGAATTGCCGGGCGACGAGCGCGCGGCCTACGAGGCCTGGATCGACGCCAATCCCGAAATGAAGGCGAAGAGCGTCCGCTACACTGCCGACCGTGCCGCGTTGCGCGCCGCCTTTGCCGGCGTGCTCGATGAGCCGGTACCGGTGCTGTTCAAGCAGATCGTGCTCGGCGAAGGCGCGACCAAGGTGGCCGCGCGGCATTCGCGCTGGTGGCTTGCGGCCGCGGCCGCGGCGGTGCTCGTCGTTGGTGGTCTTGGCGGCTATTTCGCAGGTATTGAAGGTCTCGGCAGCAAAGGCGGCGTCGACGACCAGCTGGCTGAGGAGGCGATCGCCGCCCATGTCATCTATGCCGCTGAAAACAGGCATGCCGTGGAAGTGCCGGCCAGCGACAAGGATCATTTGCAGAACTGGCTGTCCAACCGGGTCGGCCTGAAGCTGGTGGCGCCGGATCTGGTGGCGGAAGGCTTCCAGCTGGTTGGCGGCCGGTTGCTGCCGGCCGGCCAGGGCAAGGCCGCGATGCTGCTCTACGAGGACGCCAAGGGCCAGCGCATCTCCCTGTTTGTCACCGCTGATTCGTCCGCCAAGTCCAAGGGCACATATACAGCCGAAGCCGACGGCCCCGAGGCGATCTACTGGCTGGACAAGGGTTATGCCTGCGCCGTCGTCGGCTCGCTGCCGCGCGAGCAGCTGGCTGCGGTCGCCAAGCGCGCCTATGGCCAGCTTCTGGCGGGTATCGCCAGCTGAGCGCATTCCAGTTTCGCGTCATACGCCCCGGGGCGCACCGCACTTCGCGGAGCGCCCCCATCACCCGCCAGTCGGGTAGAACTGTCACAATTCGGCCCTATTCAAGGTGCGATAGCGCTTGGCTGATATCAGCGTTTCGGCTGATGTTTTCGACGTGTTCGACCGGGTCTTTTTCACCACTCAATCGAGGTTTTCCAAAACCCGCATGCCTGCCGAGATTCGCAAGGCCCGCGCGTCCGACGTCGATGACCTCGCCGCCATCGAGAAGGCGGTTTTTTCCAGCGACCGCATTTCCCGACGTTCCTTTCGCCTGTTGATCGAGCGCGAGACCGCAGAGATGCTGGTCGCCGAAAGCGATGGCCGTGTCGCCGGCTACGCCATCGTGCTGTTTCGCAAGGGCAGTGGCGTCGCCCGGCTTTATTCGCTTGCCACCAGTCCGTTTTTCAGCGGCCTCGGTATTGGCCGCATGCTGCTTGCCTCGGCCGAAGAGGTGGCCTTCGAGCACGACCGCATGATGCTGCGCCTCGAGGTGCGCGAGGACAATCTGCGCGCCATCGGCATCTACGAGCAGAGCGGCTACCGCAAGATCGGTCGCGAACCCCACTATTACGAGGATGGCGCCACCGCGCTGCGTTACGAGAAGACCTTGCGCGGCGATATTCCCGTCGCTACCAAAGTGCCTTTCTACCAGCAGACCTGCGAATTCACCTGCGGCCCGTGCTGCCTGATGATGGCGATGGCCAATTTCGATTCCGGCTTCGTGCCCGACCCGGTCATGGAAATCCGCCTGTGGCGTGAGGCGACGACCGTGTTCATGATGTCCGGCCCCGGCGGTTGCGAGCCGTTCGGCCTTGCGGTCTCCGGCTACGAAAGCGGGCTTGCGGCGGAAATCTACGTGTCCTTCTACGGCGCGCTGTTCCTGCAGTCGGTGCGCAGCGAGGACAAACGGCGGGTGATGGAACTCGCCCAGGTCGACTTTCGCCGCCGCGCGGAACAATACGGCATCCCGGTGAATTATCGTTCGTTCACCATCGACGATATCAGGGGCGCCCTGGCTCAGGGAAAACTGGTGCTGGTGCTGATCAGCGGCTTCCTCATGTTCGGCAAAAAGGTGCCGCACTGGGTGCTGGCGATCGGCGACGATGGCGATCACATCCTGATCCACGATCCCTGGGTCGAGGACGAAAGACAGGAAACCATCCTCGATGCCGCCAACATTCCCGTGCCGCACGGCATCTTCATGAACATGGCGCAGTTCGGCCGCGACGGACTGCGTGCTGCCATCACTCTTGGAAAACGCGAGAGAACATGACCTGGGTCATCCTCACCGGCCGTCAGAACGATCTCGATCCGGCGGCGACGCCGCACAAGATCATCACCAACCGTGACTATCTTGCGCATCCGGCGCTGTTTCGCGGCCAGCAGCCCAAGGTCATCAACCTGTCGAACAATTACGCCTACCAGAGCCGCGGCTACTATGCCTCGCTGCTCGCCGGTTCGCGCGGCCACAAGGTCATCCCGACCGTCGAGACGATGATCGACCTGTCGGAGCGCAAGCTCTACGAGCACGCACTGCCGGAACTGGAACTGGCGCTCAACAAATGCCGCAAGGATCTCGGCGGCGTCTTTCCGCAAAAAGTCTGCATCTTTTTCGGCATCGGCCCGTCCAAGATCTGGGACCGTTTCGCCAAGCTGTTGTTCGACTGGTTCCGCGCCCCGGCGCTGGAAGTCCACATCAAGGACAGCGCCGAATGGGCTTCGATCCGCAAGATCGGCTTCCTGCCGCTGGCCAGGATGACCGAGGAGGAAGAAGCCTTCTTCGTGCAGGCGCTCGAGACCTACACCAACCGCGAGTGGCGCGACACCAAGGGTCGCACGCCGGCGCGCTACACTTTTGCCACGCTGGTCGATCCACATGAGGAACTGCCGCCCTCGGAGATTTCCTCGCTGCGCTACTGGGCCAAGATCGCCGAAAAGATGGGCGTCGAAATCGAGCCGATTACCAGGAAGGACCTGGCCAAGCTTGCCAATTACGACGCGCTGTTCATCCGCGAGACGACCTCGATCTCCAACCACACCTACCGCTTCGCGCGCCGCGCCCAGCAGGAAGGCATGCCGGTGATCGACGATCCGCTGTCGATGATCCGCTGCACCAACAAGGTCTATCTCAACGAGCTGATGACCTACAACAAGGTGCCGGTGCCGCCGACGGTGATGATCGCCGGCACTTCGGATTTCGAACTCGCGGCGCAGACGCTGGGCTTTCCGCTGGTGCTGAAGATCCCGGATTCCTCGTTTTCGCGCGGCGTCAAGAAATGCGGCAACATGGAAGAGCTGAAGACGCTCGCCACCGAATGGCTGGAGGATTCCGATCTCCTGATCGCGCAGAAATTCATCCCGACCGAATATGACTGGCGTGTCGGCGTGCTCGGCGGCCAGCCATTGTTTGCCGTGCACTATCTGATGGCGAAAAAGCACTGGCAGATCGTCAACCACAAGGCCACCGGCAAACCCGACCAGGGCGGCATCAAGACCTTCACGCTGAAAGAGACGCCGCCGCATGTCGTCGAGACCGCGGTGAGGGCGGCGCGCTGCATCGGCGACGGGCTTTATGGCGTCGACCTCAAGGAGACCAAGGACGGCGTCTTTGTCATCGAGGTCAACGACAACCCCAACCTTGACCATGGCTGGGAAGATTCCGGCGAGAAGGACGAGGTCTGGGTGCGGCTGACGCAATGGTTCCTGGAACGGCTGGATCGTCCCGGGCGGTAACTTGATTGAGGGGACTATGCAGTTCATCGTCATTGAGGATTTCACCGGCTGCGATCGCAAGGAAATCTACCGCCGCTTCGGCGAGCGCGGACGCCTCAAGCCGGACGAGCTTGTCGTGCACCACTCCTGGATCGCGGCGGATATGAGCCGCTGCTTCCTTCTGGTCGAAGCCGATGATGTGACGCTGCTGCAGCGCTGGGTCATCGAATGGGCTGATTTGGTGGAGTTCGAGATCATTCCCGTGTCGACGAACAAGGACATGACAGCGGCATTAGCCGCCCATCTCTGAGGGCCAGCCGTCAGCGGAGCGCCGGCGAACCCACGCAACGCCGGCATTCCTCGACCAGCCAGGCACGGAACGCCGCCACCACGTCGCGCCTCGCGCCGCGCTCCGGGATGGTCAGGCAATAGGGCTGGCGCAACGCGATCGACATTGCGTTCGGCCGGAGCAGCCGGCCGTCTTCCAGCGCTCCGGCGCAATAGATGCCTTGCGCCAGCGCCACGCCCAGCCCCGAAATGGCAAGGTCGAGCGCTGCCCGCGACGAGTTCGCCGACAGGCCGCGCTGTATTGCCCGGCCGGGCTGGATGCCGGCCGCCTCGAACCAGGTGCGCCACGATGGAAACGACGCGCCGGTCGGTCCCCAATCGGTGTGGATCAGCGGCACGCCGGCAATGTTTTCGGGCTTGATTGTAGCTGAAAGTCCAGGCGCGCAGACGGGATAGACGGCGTCCCTGACGATGTCCTCGGTCGGGTGTTCGCGATAGTGCGGACCGAAGGACAGCCGGATGTCGATCAGTTCACGGTCGAACGGCGCCGGGTCGTCATCACCGCGCAGGGAGATGTCGACTGCGCCGTGGCTGGCGACAAAGCCGGCGAGGCGCTGCGAAAGCCAGCCCATCGCCATCGATGGCGGTACCGAGATGACAAGGCGGGGGCGAAAGGCATCGCTGCCACGCGCGATGCTGCCGATCTCCTGGAAGGCCATGGTCAGCCGAGGCAGCATCTCGACGCCGGCCTCGGTCAGCACCACGCGGCGGTTGACGCGATGAAACAGTTTGCGGCCCATCTGCTCCTCGACGGTGCGGATGAGCTGGCTGACGGCCGCCGCCGAGATCGACAGCTCTTCTGCTGCTGCGGCAAAGCTGCCCGAGCGCGCGGCCGCCTCGAAGGCTTGAAGTCCTTTCAGGGATGGAAGCGCGGCCATGATGCTCAATAGATAAGTTGAGCTTATCTAATTCGCATAAATCCTCGTTTTTCGAAAGGTTTCTTGTTGGAGTAGCTTGGCGACATGACCATTTCCACCCAGACCGAACCCAGAGACCATCGCGACGTCATCGCCTCGCTGACCAATGAACAGCGCAGCCGCCTGACCGGCAAATCGGATGGGCCGGGTCTGGTCCAGCTCGCCTTTCATCTCGGTGGGATCATCGTTATCGGAGCATTGATCGCGGCCAAGGTGCCGTACTGGCCGCTGCTGATGCTGCCGCAAGGCATCCTCATCGTCTTCCTGTTCACGCTGCTGCATGAGACGGTGCACAGGACGGCTTTCGAGACGCAGTGGCTCAACGATGCTGTCGCGCGATTCTGTAGCCTGGCGATCGCGCTGCCGGCCGACTGGTTCCGCTACTTCCACTTCGCCCATCACCGTTTCACCCAGGATCCCGACAACGACCCGGAGCTCGCCTTTCCGAAACCGGAGACGATGCGGCAATACATCGTCCACGTCTCGGGTCTGCCGGTGTGGCGGGGACATTTGCAGACGCTTTGGACCAACGCCACCGGCGGCTGCCGCGACAGCTACGTACCGCCGAAAGGCCTGCCCAAGGTGAAGGCCGAGGCCCGTGCCATGATCGCCTTCTATGTCGTGATCGCGGCGCTTGGCGTGTGGTTCAAGGCAAGCGTGCTGCTCTATGTCTGGATCGTGCCGGCGCTGCTTGGCCAGCCATTCCTCAGGCTTTATTTGCTGGCCGAACATGGCCGCTGCCCGCTCGTCGCCAACATGCTGGAAAACACCAGGACGACATTGACCAACTGGCTGGTGCGCAAGGTCGCATGGAACATGCCGTACCACGCCGAGCACCATGCCTATCCCGGCGTGCCGTTCCATCAGCTGCCGGCGTTCCACCAGCTGATCGAGCGGCATCTCAAAGTGGTCGAGCCCGGCTATGTCAGCTTCCATGAGAAATACATCGAGACGCTGCGCTGAAGCGTTCGGTCGTCAGCGTAGCGTCTGCTCGACAAGCGTGGAGAAATAGCGAAGCACGGTAGGAACGATGGCGTCGTTGAAGACGTAGCGATCGCCATGCAGGCCTTCGCCCGGCCCGACCGCGCCGGCGCCGATCCACGCATAGCAGCCGCCGGCTTCGCGAACCATGTAGGCGAAATCCTCGCAGCCGAGACTCGGGTTGAATGCGGTTTCGACCTGCTCGCGACCGACGACGGCGGTGGCGGCCTGGACGGCCCGGTCCGTCGCGGCCGACGTGTTGACCAGCGGCGGATAGCCTTTTCGATAGCCGAGCTTGGCGGTCAGGCTGTGCGCCGAGGCGATACCGTTTGCGATGTCCCCGATCAGTCTTTCGCAATGATCGGACAAAGCGGGCTCGAAGAAGCGGCAGGTTCCCTGCAGCCAGACCTTGCCCGGCACGATGTTGCCGACATTGCCGCCGTGGATCTGCGTGATCGAGACGACCAGTGCCGTCTGCGGGTCGACCGAGCGGCTGACGATGCGTTGCACGGCCTGGACGAAGGCGCCGGCCGCAAGCACAGGATCGTCGCCGAGCTGCGGCATGGCGGCATGCGCGCCGGTCCCTTCAAAACTCAGTTCAAAAGTGTCGACAGCCGCCATCATCGCCCCGGCACGGGCCGCTATCGTTCCCAGCGGCAGCCCGGGCCAGTTGTGGACGGCGTAGACGCCTTCAACCGGGAAGCGCTCGAACAGCCCGTCCTCGATCATGCGCATACTGCCGCCTTCATTCTCTTCCGCCGGCTGGAAGATGAAATAGACGGTGCCGTTGAAGGCTCTGCTGTCGGCCAACAGCCTGGCGGCGCCGAGCAGCATCGCGGTGTGGCCGTCATGGCCGCAGGCATGCATCACGCCATCCTTCTTCGATGCGTATGGCAATCCCGTCTTTTCCAGCACGGGCAAGGCATCGAGTTCGGCCCGAAGCCCGATGGCGCGTGTCCCCGGTCGCCCCTTGAGAACGCCGACCACGCCCGTTCCCCCTATGCCTTCATGGATTTCGTCGAGCCCGAAGGCGCGCAGTCTGTCGGCAACGAAACGCGCGGTATCGTGTTCGCCGAAGCCGAGCTCCGGATTGGCGTGGATATGATGCCGCCATTCCACCACTTGTGGGGTGAGGGCAGCGATAGGGTCGTTGTGCAGCATTGCGCTCTCCTTGCCGGCCGTCGTAAATTCGGCCGTGTCGGGACCAGCAGGTAGAATGTTGCGCCGGCAGCGTCTTGAACAGGATTGACCGTGTCGGGAACCCAACAGCCGCAGGAGACGTCGCAGTTCTGGCGTCATCCCCGCTTTCGCGACCTCGGAATGCTCAAGGCGCGCTTCACCCGGCATCGCTACCAGCTGCACACGCATCCTACCTATGTCGTCGCTCTGATCACCCATGGCTGCGAGCGCGTCCGCATCGGCAACGAGAGCGTTGTCGCGCCAGCGGGGACGGTCCTCCTCGTCAATCCGGAGGTGTGGCATGACGGCGAGGCGGGCGCCGATCAGGGCTGGGCATACCGCACCTTCTATCCATCCATCTCGCTGATGGAGACGATCTCAGGCGAGCTCGGGCAGGATCGTGCGCCGCTGTTTTCACAAGCGATCGTCAATGATGCCGACCTCGTCCAGGCGGTGGCCGCAGCACATCAGGGCTCGATATCAGGCGACGCCACAAGTGCCGAGACATCCATGTTGATTGCTTTGCGCAAGCTTGTTCTGCGCCACGGCGATTGGGGCGGCCGGCGCGAGGCTGTCGAAAGCTTCGGATCGAAAAGCCGGCTGCGGGTCTATGAACAGGTTATCGAGGATCATCTAAGCACGGACCTCGATTTGCAGCGGCTCGCCGAAGCCGCAGGCGTGACGCGCTTTCAAGTCATCCGGGATTTCAGGAAGGTGCTGGGTCTCACGCCCGCTTCCTTCATCCGCGACCGCAGGCTGCGCCGCGCCGATCTCCTGATCCGGCAAGGCGCAGATCTCGCGGATGCCGCCTTTGCCGCTGGCTTCTCCGACCAGAGCCATCTCTCCCGCACTTTCCGCGCCGCGCATGGGATGACGCCTGGGATGTTCAGGCGCGCCGGGACGCTGCCCTCGTCTTGAGCAGCCGAGCCATGTCGGCCGCCTTTGACGGCATGCCGATCAGAAAGCCCTGCGCCTCGACGCAGCCAGCCTTGCGCAGAATCTCGAGTTGGGCTTCGGTCTCGACGCCTTCGGCGGTGACGGTGATGCCAAGTTCGGCACCAAGCCCGATGATCGTGCGCACGATCGCCGCCGTATCCTTGTTGTCGATATCATGGATGAACGACCGGTCGATCTTGATCTTGTCGACGGGGAAACGCCGGAGATAGCTGAGCGACGAATAGCCGATGCCGAAATCGTCGAGCGCGATGCGGATGCCGAGGTCGCGCAACTGCCTCAGCGTCTTCAGCACCATGTCGCTTTCATCCATCAGCACCGTTTCGGTGATCTCCAGTTCGAGCCGGCTGGCCGGCACACCGGAAACGGCCAGCGCCGAAATCACGCTGCGGGCAAAGTCGACGCTTCTGATCTGCACGGCCGAGACGTTGACGGCGATGCGCATTCCAGGCGGCCAGCCGGCGGCCACGCTGCAGGCCTCTTTCAGCGCCCATTCGCCCAGCGGCACGATCAGCCCGCTGTCTTCGGCGGCCGCAATGAAATCGTCGGGCGCCACCAGGCCGCGCGTCGGTGAATTCCAGCGCATCAAGGCTTCGGCGCCGGCGATTTCGCCTGACGCGATGTTGGTGATCGGCTGGAAGTCCAGTGCGAATTGCTGCCGCTTCAGTGCCGTCTCTAGATCGGTTTCGAGCGTCCGGCGCTCGCGCACCATGGCATCCATGCCGGGCTCGAAAAAGCGGTAGACGTTGCGGCCTTCGCTCTTGCCGCTGTAGAGCGCAGTGTCGGCGTTCTTTAAAAGCGTATCGGCGTCCTTGCCGTCACCTGGATACAACGCGATGCCAAGGCTGATGCCGACATGCATGTCGCGGCCCTTGTCGCGAAACGGTTGGCTGACGACGGAGACAATGCGCTTTGCCAGTTTTTCCGCGTCCGCAGCACCTTTGGGATTGAACTGCAGGATGGCGAACTCGTCGCCGCCGAGACGGGCGACCACGTCGGTCTCGCTGCGCAGGCCGTGTCGCAGCCGCTCGGCCACGCACTTCAGCAACCAGTCGCCGGCGGGATGCCCCCAGGTGTCGTTGACGGCCTTGAAGCGATCGAGGTCGAGCGAGAAGATCGCCAGCGGTGTGTCAGGAGTTTCGCCCAGCGCCTGGTCGAGCCGTTCACGGAACATCGAGCGGTTGGGCAGGTCTGTCAGCGTGTCGTAATGGGCAAGGTGGCTCATGCGTTCTTCGGCGCGCCGGCGCTCGGTGACGTCTTCGAAGGTTGCGACCCAGCCGCCGCCGGCAAGCGGCCGGCGCGAAACAAACAGCGTGCGGCCATCGACCAGTTCGCGGTGGCTCGAGCGGGCTTGGCCGGCCTCCAGGGTTGCCTTTGTCTTTGCCACCTCGACATCGATGTCGATGGGCACAAAGATACCGAGGCGAACGAGCTTTTCCAGCATCTGCCTATGTGTCGTGCCGAGCGGGAAATCAGCCGCTTTTGCCTTGCACAAATCCAGAAAGCGCTGGTTGCGCACAATCAGCCGGCTTTCCGAGCTGTACATCAGCAGGCCTTGCGACATGTTGGCCAGGGCCGCATCGAAGCGCCGGTGCTGCTCCTTCAGTTCCTGCTCGGCCCGCCTTTGCTCGGTGATGTCCTCATAGATCGACACCCAGCCGCCTGAAGCCAGCGGCCGGTGCGTGATGGAGACGATGCGGCCATCCGATAGTATCTCCTCGTAAGTCGAAGCTTGCGCGCGATCGATATAGGGCTTGCGGATGGCATAGAGGTCGGCGGCGCCCTGCGAGGCGACGCCGATGTCGACGCTGTGCTGAAGGATATCGAAGAACACGATGCCTGGCCGCACGATCTCGTCATCGAGGTGGAAGATGCTGACATAGTTGCTGTTGCAAATGATCATCCGCTCGTCGGCGTCGAACATGCACAGACCATGCGACATGTTTTCTATGGCGGCCGAAAAGCGCTCGTTCTGCTCGCGCAGTTCGTCGGTGATCTGCCGCGTCACGGCTACGCCTCCGGCCGCCCGTCTGCGGGCGGGCGAACCACCCTTGACGTGTGAGACGGACATGAGGTGCGCCTATCGACCGTGATCGAAACACGACACTCTGGTGGGTCGCTGGTTAATTTAACGTATTTTCAATCAGCCGAATGCATGGCAACCACCGTCTGGCGCTGCTTTTCGAGCGCGGCGTAGCGCTTGAGGAATGCCGCTTGTGCTGAGGTGACCGAGCGCGGCGTGAAATCGAAGCGGTCGGCGTTGAAGCCGCGCGGGCGGCCGAAAAACTCCGTCGCTTCCGCTGCCGAGAAGCCGGCAAGCAGCGTCGCTTCAAAGTAGGCTGCGATCTGGTCGGCGCGCTTGATCTCCTTGCGCAGCGTAGCACCGAGTTCCGGCGGCAGCGAAAAGCGCAGGTGGATGGCGCGCTGCAGCCGCAGTTCGCAGTCCTTGTAGGAGCCGCCCATCACCGATTTGAACGGCGAGATCATGTCGCCGATGACATATTCCGGCGCATCATGCAGCAGGGCCGCCAGCCTTGCATCGGCCGAGGCGTCCGGCTGCAACTCGCTGAACAACGCCTCGACCAGCAGCGAATGCTGGGCGACCGAAAGGGCGTGATCGCCACGGGTCTGGCCGTTCCAGCGGGCGACGCGGGCAAGCCCGTGGGCGATGTCGGAGATTTCGATGTCGAGCGGCGAGGGGTCGAGCAGATCGAGCCGCCGTCCCGAGAGCATGCGCTGCCAGGCGCGCGGCGGCGCTCCAACGCGGTCGGCAGCCATCAGGCGTCCTCCGCGCCGACCGCTTCCCTGGGAAAGCTGAACTTTGCCCAGGCGGGAATAGCGAGCGACACAGCGACATCACCGGCCAGGATAGGCTGGTCGGCGTCGAGCGCCGCCTTGACCCTGTCGATGCGGGCTATGGCGAGGCCTGTCGTTCCTTCGCTGGAGCCGAGCGTGCCGACCGGCCGCCCCGCCACCGTCAGTTCCGTGCCCGATGGGGGCAAGGCATGGTCGGCCGAAACGATCAGCACCCGCCGTCTGGCGGTGCCGCGATGCTGCATGCGCGAGACCACTTCCTGGCCGACATAGCAGCCCTTATTGAAGCCGACGCCACCGGTCTCGTCGAGCAGCACGTCATGCGGGAAGGCGTCGCCGAGCTGATAGTCGGAACCGCTTTCGGCAATGCCGCTGGCGATGCGGAGCGCCTGCCACGCCGCTGGGTCGCCGCCCGCTGGCGTAGCGCCATAGCTGCGCCTGACGGCCACTTCACCGAAGCGTGCATCGGAAATGTCAGTTGAATCAGTTTGTGAGGCGGTTGAATCGGTCCCCCACGCAACCGTCACAAACCCCTGATCCTGCTTGGCAATCTCGACCTTGGCGCGCAGCTTGTAGAGCGTCAGCCGGCGCAGGAAATCATCGGCAACATCAGCGCGGCATTCCAGCCGGAAGCCATTCTCGCCGCTGCGCGAAATCAGGAAATCGAACAGGATCTTGCCTTGTGGCGACAGCAGCGCGCCGGGTTTTGCCACGTAGGGGGCCAGCGCATCGAGGTCGGTGGTGAGGATGTTCTGCAAAAAATGCTCGGCATCCGGGCCTGACACGGAAATGACGGCGCGGTCTTTGAGCTGGGCAAAGGGCATGGGCGAAAAGGAACCTGATCTTGCAAAAGGGCCAGCCTTTACGTAAGCCGACGATACTCCCCCCGCAAGAGACCGAACGCCCATGGCAACCACCTACGACCTCATCCTGACAGGCGGCATAGTGGTCAACCATGATGGCGAGGGCGCGCGCGATGTCGGCGTCAAGAACGGTCGCATCGCGGCCATTGGCGATCTCAGCCAGGCCTCCGCCGGCGAGAGCATCGACTGTCGCGGCCTGCACGTCCTGCCCGGCGTCATCGACAGCCAGGTTCATTTCCGCGAGCCGGGGCTGGAGCACAAGGAAGATCTCGAGAGCGGGTCGCGCGCGGCCGTTCTGGGCGGCGTCACCGCCGTCTTCGAAATGCCCAACACCAACCCGCTGACCACCAGCGAGGCAGCCCTTGCCGACAAGATAGAGCGCGCCACCAGCCGCATGCATTGCGACTTTGCCTTCTGGGTCGGCGGCACGCGCGAAAACGCCGGCGATGTCGGCGAACTCGAACGGTTGCCCGGTGCTGCCGGGATCAAGGTGTTCATGGGTTCGTCCACCGGCGATCTGCTGGTCGAGGACGATGAGGGCGTCGCATCGATCCTGCGCAACACCCGCCGCCGCGCCGCCTTCCATTCCGAGGACGAGTTCAGGCTGCGCGAGCGCCTTGGCCTGCGCGTTGAAGGCGACCCGTCATCGCACCCAGTCTGGCGCGATGAGATCGCTGCCTTGCGCTGCACCGAGCGACTGGTGCGCATCGCGCGAAACACCCGCGCCCGCATCCATGTCCTGCACATCTCGACGGCGGAAGAAATCCTTTTCCTCGAACAGCACAAGGATGTCGCCACTTGCGAGGCAACGCCGCATCATTTGACGCTCGCGGCCGACGACTATGCGCGGTTGGGCACGCTGATCCAGATGAATCCGCCGGTGCGGGCGGCGCGCCATCGCGACGGCGTCTGGCACGGCATTGCGCAAGGCATTGTCGATGTTCTGGGCTCGGACCATGCCCCGCACACGCTGGCCGAGAAGGCAAAGCCCTATCCGGCCTCGCCATCGGGGATGACCGGGGTGCAGACGCTGGTGCCGATCATGCTCGATCACGTCAATGCCGGCCGGCTGACCCTGCAGCGCTTCGTCGACCTCGCCAGCCACGGCCCGCAGCGTATCTTCGGCATGGCCAGGAAAGGCCGCATCGCAGCGGGTTACGACGCCGATTTCACCATTGTCGACATGAAGCGGCGCGAGACCATCACCAATGCGCAGGCCGGCTCCAAGGCCGGCTGGACGCCTTATGACGGCAAGCAAGTGACCGGCTGGCCGGTCGGTACTATCGTGCGCGGCCGTCGCGTGATGTGGGACGGCGAGATCGTCACGCCTGGACAGGGCAAAACGGTGGAGTTTTCCGAGGCGCTGCCAACATAGCCGGGCGACAAAAGCTCAATCCCCGGCGACAAAAAACGTCCACTGACCGGCGGGCGTGATGCCGACGCGGTAGAAGATGTAGGCGCCGAACTGCTTCATGTCGTCATAGTCGCCGGCGGTGACGATCTTGAACAACTCGACCCGCTGCCTGGCGTCCAGCTTGTCCAGCGGAAGGGAGAAGAAATACGGCCAGACATAGAGCTCCTGCGGCGTGCCGATGTCGACATGGACATAGCCGGCATTGAGCACCTCTTCTAGGATGGCGAGGATTTCCTGGCCTTCCTTGTCGCCGGACAGCCCCTTCAGAAAGGCGATCGGGTCGCCCTCGATCTCGCCCAGCGACAATTGCGTCTGGGTGTTGCCCTGGCCGATCAGCGGCCGCAGCTTCTCGATGTCTCCGCTGACGCAGGCCTCGACCATCAAATCGCGCATGCGCCTGACGGGCTCCGGCAGTTTGGAAAGGTCGTAGACGACTTCAGGCGTGGGCTCATCGGGATCGGCACGCGGGTTGGCCACGCCGCCATCATTGGCGGGGGCTTCCGGTTGGCTTTGTTCGGGCTCCGTGGGCGATTTCGGCTGGCTGGCGGCCGGTGGCGTCGTGCCGGGCAGATCAGGCATTGGAACTGAATTTTCAGACGGCGCCGTCTGGCCATTGGCTGGTGGTCCGGCAGGCGCTGGAAGTTCCTCTCGCTTGATCTCGCTCAGCGCGTAGGCAGGGTTGCTGGTCAGAACAAGCGCCAGCGGGATCGCGGCGCAGGAAGCGGCAAGCCAGATGCTGAGGACCATGCCGCGAGGCTGGCCTGACATCGAAAAATTCACCGCTTGCCTCTCCTTGGGCCTGCACCCCTTCAGGTTGCAGGCATGATGCCTAAACGGCGCGCTCTCGTCAAAGAACAAAGGCGCCAGGCTCTGCTATGCGTCCAACGGACGCGCCGTCTAGTGCCGCAGCCGTTCCGGCTCGAAGGCGCCAGCGATCACCTTTTCACGCATGCGGTCGAGCAGGGCAAGAGCCGAGGTCTCGCCATTGGCACGCAACATCTCGCCGAATGCGGTTTCCAGTGCTGCCTCGGCGATGATTTCCGGCTCTATGCCGGCGGACAGACCTTCCGCCCAGGCCTCGCTATGGCTTTCCACCGCGGTCAGGCGTTTCTCTTCCCTGACCAGCGCGTCGATGTCGTTGACGCTATGTTCCATTTGCGATGCCCACCCTTTTCAAGCGGCGATCCGACGGGTCGGATCCGGCTTGGGCTGTCCCTAAGTTCGCACAGGCTAAGTAAGTATTTGTAAATACGACATTTTTTTGATCGTGTTTGACAAACTTCATCGCCTGCGTTCGATCCGGCTCAAACTTAGCCGATTAGACCGGTGAGCGGGGTGAAAACCTTCAGTTTGAGTTAATTCCACATCCGCGCGCTAACGTTTCGTTAATACTGTTGCCCAAGTGCAACACCAAGATTGCATCAAGGCCGCCATGGATACAAGGCGGGATGCTCGAATAGCTGTTGGCTATGACGCTATCTGCGCCCTGTCAGTTGCCGTAGCGCGAGGCGATGTCGCGCGACAGCGTCTCGCCTTCCTTCATATAGCGGCTGATGGCTTCCGTGGCCGACGCCGTGCACTGGGTGTAGGTGCCGCCGAAGGAGCGGTAGCCGCGGTTGAAGCTGGCAATGAAGCGGGCGCGCCGCTCCGGGTCGGGATTTTCCGAATCGATCAGCTTTTCCATCTCGCCGCGCCACTGATCGCCCTTTTCGCCGCACAGATTGCGCAGGAAATGCAGCGAGCCCAGCACTTCGGCCAGCCGCATCAGCCCGGGTTCAAACGGCGACTCGGCAGCCGCCGTCGGCTGCACGGCGACAGCCGTGCTGGCGGCGAGGCATGCGGCGAGGAACAGCGAGGCGCGTGTCATCAGGGCCTTGACGTGAAACGGTAGGGCTTTGTGACGAAACATTTTGTCGCCTGCAAGGCGATTCTCTGGCGTCAGGCGCCGACGTCGCTTGGGTCCAGAAGCTGTTTGGCCACCTCAAACACGTCGCCCGCGAGCGGCATGTCAGCCATTTCGTCCAACGTGTAGAAGGCGGCGGTCTCGGCGTCGTCGCTGGCCGCTGCCTCACCGCCGGCATAGACAGCGCCGAACACCGTCAGGAGATAGTCGACCGGGTGATTCTCGCCGCTGCCATCGATATGGATGTCTCGAAGCGGACGGTAGCCGTCCGCCCGAAGCCCGGTTTCCTCCAGCAATTCGCGCACCGCTGCTTCTTGCTGCGTTTCGCCGGGCTCGACCTTCCCACCGGGAAAGGCGTAGACCCCCTGCGACGGCGGTCGCGCCCGCTTGACCAGCAGCACCGTCGTGCCGCGCACGACGGCGACGGAGACTGCGGGAAGTGTCTTTCGCTCGTTCATCGATCTCGATTCGCTCTCGCCGAGGCAGACCCTTGTGGACCGGCTGGCGGCATTGAGCTTTAGCGGTTGCGCAACGTTGGTTCCATCGCCACTTTCGGGGCCGGATCATTTCATCGAGCTTGCCCATGTGCGGACGCTTTGCCCTGACGGCCACGCCGGACCAGACCGCTGCCGTTCTCGGTCTGGCGGAATTGGAGGATTTTCCGGCCCGCTACAACATCGCGCCGACGCAGCCGGTGCTGATGGCGCTGTCGGGACCCCCGCGCATGCCGGGCTCGAATTTTCCAGATCGCCAGGCGATGCTGGTGCGCTGGGGGCTGATCCCGGCTTGGGTCAAGGACACCAGGGAGTTTCCGCTGCTCATCAATGCGCGTTCGGAAGGCGCTATTGAAAAAGCCTCGTTCAAGGCTGCGATGCGCCATCGCCGTGCTTTGGTGCCGGCCTCCGGTTTCTACGAATGGCAGCAATCCGGCAATGGCAAGAAAGGCCAGCCCTACTGGATACGGCCGAGGCATGGGGGGGTGATCGCCTTTGCCGGGCTCATCGAAACTTATGCCGAGCCGGGCGGTGCGGAGATGGACACCGGCGCCATTCTCACCGTCAACGCCAATGCCGGCATCGCCCATATCCATGACCGCATGCCGGTGGTGATCGCGCCGGAGGATTTCGCGCGCTGGCTGGATTGCCGCACGCTCGAGCCGCGCGACGTGGCCGATCTGCTCAGACCCGCGCAGCCCGATTTCTTCGAGGCAATTCCGGTCTCCGACCTCGTCAACAAGGTCGCGAACACCGGGCCGGAGATACAGGACATGGGTGTAATCGGGCCTGGGCCTGACAAGGTCAGGCGCCCGAAACCCGGCGCGGACGACAGTCAAATGACGCTGTTTTAGAGCACGGCCCGAAGAAACCAATTCAGGTCTTCGGGGAGAACCTGCTCAATCAGGAAGAGCTGTTGTTTTCAGGCGCTCAAGCGCCTCAGCCTTCCCATGCCGGCACGCGCTGTCGGCGGCCGGCGGCCTGCTTAGGCAGCGCGGGGCGACGTGATTTTCGGCGCCGGCTTCTTCTTCTTGGCGGTGTGGAGAAGTGCGGCGACGATCGCTGCCGGGCCGATCGCGCGATAGTGGTTGGCCAGCGCCGGTTGCTTGGCGCGGGTCGATTCCTGCTTGGTTCGTGACATCGATCTCTTCCCTGGTAACATTTCCGTGTCTGCGTTTGCCGGCCGAATCTGACCGAATCGTGACCTATGGTGAACTAGCCGGCGAATGTTTCATGACTGTGCCGACATGTTTAATAAAATGTTTCAGTGGCCCATGACCTGTGATCCAGCGACGCTTTTGCCGGAAGTTGCGACTTGACGGCAACACCGGGCAAGGCGATAAAGCCGCCGATGAAAACGTTTTTCGCCATTTGTGGCATTTGCATTATTGGCTAGCCTCGCGCTGGTCCGGACGTTTTCGCCTCATCTTTCCCCAGATTGGACAAACGCCCCGGCCAGCAGGCTGGAACTCGATTTGTGCCTTGGCACAAGCCGGAGTCCCCAGAACTTAATGGACCGGAAGGGCACGCATGTCTGACGCATCGAAGGGTCTCAGCCTCTACAACACGCTAACGCGGACGAAGGACGCCTTCGTCCCGATCGACGCTACGAATGTGCGCATGTATGTCTGTGGCCCGACCGTCTACGACTTTGCCCATATCGGCAATGCGCGGCCGGCGATCGTGTTCGATGTGCTGTTCCGTTTGCTGCGTCACCTCTACGGCGAGGCTGGTGTGACGTATGTGCGCAACATCACGGATGTCGACGACAAGATTAACGCCCGCGCGCTGCGCGATTTCGGCGCCGAGATCGCGTCGGGAAAATTGTCGCTCAACGAGGCGATCCGCCGCGTCACCGAAAAAACCGCCGACCAGTACCACAGGGATGTCGCCGCACTCGGTTGCTTGCCGCCGACCTTCGAGCCGCGGGCGACCGAGTTCGTCGCGCCACGCGCTGACGGCAAGGCCGACATGCTGTCGCTGATCAAGCAACTGATCGAGCGCGGCCATGCCTATGTCGCGGCCGGCGAAGTGCTGTTCGACACCGCCTCGATGCCCGACTATGGCGAATTGTCGAAGCGCAATCTCGACGAGCAGCAGGCGGGCGCGCGCATCGCCGTCGATGCGCACAAGAAGAACCCCGGCGATTTCGTCTTGTGGAAACTGTCTTCGCCCGAAGAGCCCGGCTGGGACAGCCCGTGGGGCAGGGGCAGGCCTGGCTGGCACATCGAGTGCTCGGCCATGTCGGCCGCCTATCTCGGCGAAGTCTTCGACATCCATGGCGGCGGCCTCGACCTGATCTTCCCGCACCACGAGAACGAGATCGCCCAGTCGCGTTGCGCCCACGGCACTGCCGTGATGGCCAATGTCTGGATGCACAACGGCTTCCTGCAGGTCGAGGGCCAGAAAATGTCGAAGAGCCTCGGCAATTTCTACGCCATTGCCGAGCTGCTGGAGACCGACACTTTCGGCGGCCGCAAATGGCCGGGCGAGGTGCTGCGGCTGGCAATGCTGATGACGCATTATCGCGAGCCGATCGACTTTTCCGTGCGCAAGCTGGAAGAGGCCGAGAACACACTCCGTAAGTGGAAGCGCGCTGCGGACCTGGCGCCGGCTGCAGGACAGGTCCCGGTGGAGGTGGTGGCAGCACTTTCGGACGACCTCGCCACCTACGCCGCCTTCCAGCAGCTCACACAGCTCGCCGGCGAGGCGACGGATATCACCGGCGAAAATACCGCCGCCGCATCGCTGAAGGCAGCGCTCGCCTTTCTCGGCTTCGATGTCGCTTCGGCAGACGTGGATGAAAACAGCGTTGCGAAGGCAATCGCCAACCGCCTCGCTCTGATCGCAGCGAAGAACTGGCCCGAAGCCGACCGCATCCGCGACGAGCTTCTGGCGCAAGGCGTGCAGCTGAAGGACGGCAAGGACCCGGCGACGGGCGAACGCGTGACGACATGGGAGGTCAAGCGGTGAGGTTAGCGCCAGGCACCCCTCTCTGTCCTGCCGGACATCTCCCCCTCAAGGGGGGAGATTGGACGTCGCGTCGGCTTTCGCCAATCGCCGACGTTCAAGGGTTGGAGCCGTCGTCGAAACTGCTGATCTCCCCCCTTGAGGGGGAGATGCCCGGCAGGGCAGAGAGGGGGGCCTCGCGATGACCCATCATCGGGTATCTCCCCTCAACCGCGGTAATGCACGCAAGATGCGCAAGGCAATGACGGATGCGGAACTGAAGTTATGGAATGAGGTTCGCGCACACCGTCTCATGGGCCTGTTATTTCGGCGCCAGATGCCGATCGCCGGTTATATCGTCGATTTCGCCTGCCCTACCAAAAAACTGATCGTCGAATTGGACGGCTCTCAGCACGCTCGCACCGAAGCTTCGGCATCTGACGCCGCGCGAACCGCAAAACTGGAAGCGCTGGGCTGGACCATCCTGCGCTTCTGGAACGACGACGTCATCCGCGATATCGACAATGTCTGCCAGCACATCGTGATCGAGGCAGGCTTGGCCGGCGCCGAATTGCCGGCATCAGCAAGGGAGGAGCTTGTTTCATGATCGACCATCTTGGCATCAACGTCGCCGATTTCGACGCTTCAAAAGCCTTTTATGACCAGGCGATGGCGCCGCTGGGTGCCTCGCTGATCTACATGGTGCCGCTGGAATATACCGGCGGCGCCAAGGTCGGCGGTTATGGCCGCGACCGGCCTGTTTTCTGGTTGAGCGACAAGGCGGCTGAGCAGAAATCCACGCAGCACGTCGCCTTCACTGCGCGCAGCCGCGCCGAGGTCGATGCCTTTCATGCGGCGGCACTCACTGCCGGCGGCAAGGACAATGGCGGTCCGGGCCTGCGGCCGCACTATCACCCGGACTATTACGGCGCCTTCGTCTTCGATCCCGACGGCAACAATGTCGAGGCCGTCTGCCATGCCCCGGAATGACTATGAAACGGAGTGAGATGCGATGAGCCTCGACAACCGGCCGATCTACACCGGCGGCTGCCAGTGCGGCGCGGTGCGCTTCCGCGTCGAGGGCGCGCTGGGAGACGCCTCGATCTGCCATTGCCGCATGTGCCAGAAGGCGTTCGGCGCGTTCTACGCGCCGCTGGTTTCGGTGCGAGGCGCCAAGCTCGACTGGACGCGCGGCGAACCGAAATATTTCGCCTCGTCCAGCCATGTCGATCGCGGCTTCTGCGCCAATTGCGGCACGCCGATGACCTTTACCGCGCCCGATGGCATCGGCCTCGCCATCGGGGCGTTCGACAATCCGGCAGAGATCGTGCCGGTGGCCCAGTGGGGCACCGAGGCAAAGCTGCCTTATGTCGATAGCCTTCCACAATTGCCGGGCGAGGACACGATGGGCGACGTGTCGTCGGCGCCGTATCTCGCCGAACTCGTCTCCCACCAGCATCCCGACCACGACACCGAACAATGGCCGCCAGAGGAAAAATCATGACCGATGAAGTTCGAACCGGCGGCTGCCAGTGCGGCGCCGTGCGCTTCCGCATCAAGGGCAAGCTCGGCCGCGCCTCCATCTGCCATTGCCGCATGTGCCAGAAACAGTTCGGCTCGTTTTTCGGCGCGCTGGTGACGGTGCCCAGGGATGGCGTCGAATGGGTGCGCGAGGAACCGACCTATTTCCAGTCGTCGGTCAACATCGATCGCGGCTTTTGCGCCCGCTGCGGCACGCCGCTGACCTACCGCCAGCCGGGCGCGCTGGAGATCGCCATCGGCGCCTTCGACGACCGCTCGGATCTGGCGCCGCAGATACAGGTCAACTACGCGGTTCGGCTGCCGTGGGTGGAGACGATCTTCGACCAGCCTCAGCATCAGGATCCGGATTTTTACACCCGCCAGGAGCAGATCATCTCCTTCCAGCATCCCGACCACGAAACCACCGACTGGCCGGCACACGGCCTGCAGATATGAGCATTGAAATGAGCAGTGAACTTCGCACTCTTTATCCCGCGATCGAGGCCTTCGAAACCGGCATGCTCGATGTCGGCGACGGCCACCAAATCTATTGGGAGCGCTCCGGCACCAAGGGCGCCAAGCCGGCCGTGTTCCTGCATGGCGGTCCCGGCGGCGGCTTCTCGCCAAAACATCGGCAGCTGTTCGATCCAAAACTTTACGACGTCATCCTGTTCGACCAGCGCGGCTGCGGAAAATCGACGCCCAACGCCTCGCTCGACGCCAACACCACCTGGCATCTCGTCGCCGACATCGAGCGCCTGCGCGAAATGTGTGGCTTCGACAAATGGCTGGTGTTCGGCGGCTCCTGGGGCTCGACGCTGGCGCTCGCCTATGCCGAGACGCATCCCGACCGCGTCAGCGAACTGGTCGTGCGCGGCATCTACACGCTGACCCGCGCCGAACTCGAATGGTATTATCAGTTTGGCGTCTCGGAAATGTTCCCCGACAAGTGGGAGCGTTTCCAGGCGCCGATCCCTGAAGCCGAGCGCGGCGACATGATGGCCGCCTACCGCAAGCGGCTGGTCGGCTCCGACCGCAAGGCGCAGATGGAAGCAGCCCTTGCCTGGAGCCTGTGGGAAGGCGAGACGATCACCCTGCTGCCGGAGCCGGAAACCAGCGACAAGTTCGGCGAGGACGACTTCGCCATCGCCTTTGCCCGCATCGAGAACCATTATTTCGTCCACGCCGGCTGGTTTGAGGAAGGGCAGCTTTTGCGCGATGCGCACAAGCTGAGCGACATTCCCGGCACCATCGTCCATGGCCGCTACGACATGCCGTGTCCGGCGCGCTACGCCTGGGCGCTGCACAAGGCCTGGCCGAAAGCGGATTTCCACCTCATCGAAGGCGCCGGCCATGCCTATTCCGAGCCGGGGATATTGGATCGGCTGATACGCGCGACGGATGGGTTTGCGGGGAAGAAATGATAGCGCGCGGCACCCCCCTCTGTCCTGCCGGACATCTCCCCCTCAAGGGGGAAGATTGGATGTCATCGGCGCTTTCGCAAATTTTCAGCGCTGCAAAGGGTGGCGCGACATTCGAACCGCCGATCTCCCCCCTTGAGGGGGAGATAGCCGGCAGGGCAGAGGGGGGTGCTCGCGCGCCCACAGAACAATGACAAAGCAACGCCTCTATCTCTTCGACACCACCTTGCGCGACGGCCAGCAGACGCCGGGCATCGACTTTTCCGTCGAGGACAAGATCGCGATTGCCAAGCTGCTCGATGAGTTCGGCATGGACTATGTCGAGGGCGGCTATCCCGGCGCCAATCCGACCGACACGGCCTTCTTCCAGCAGAAGCGCACGGCGAAGGCAAAATTCGTCGCCTTCGGCATGACCAAGCGGGCAGGGGTGTCGGCGTCCAACGATCCCGGCCTCGCCGCGCTGGTGCAGTCGAAGTCCGACGCCATCTGCTTCGTCGCCAAGAGCTGGGACTATCATGTCCGAGTCGCGCTCGGCTGCACCAATGAGGAGAACCTTGAGTCCATCAAGGCTTCGGTCGAAGCGGCTGCTGCCGCCGGCAAGGAAGCGATGGTCGACTGCGAGCATTTCTTCGACGGTTTCAAGGCCAATCCGGACTACGCGCTGGCTTGCGCCAGGACAGCCTACGATTCCGGCGCGCGCTGGGTGGTGCTGTGTGACACCAATGGCGGCACGCAGCCATCGGAAGTCCGCGCCATCGTTGGGCAGGCCATCGCATCAGGCATTCCGGGCGACCATCTCGGCATCCATGCTCATGACGACACCGGCCAGGCGGTGGCGAATTCGCTGGCTGCCGTCGAAGCCGGCGTGCGCCAGATCCAGGGCACGCTCAACGGCATCGGCGAGCGCTGCGGCAACGCCAATCTGATTTCGATCGTGCCGACGCTGGCGCTGAAGCCGGCCTTCGCCGATCGGTTTGAAACCGGCATTTCGGCCGAGGCGCTGACGGGCATCTCGCGGCTTTCCCGAGCCTTCGATGAGCTGCTCAACCGCGCGCCGGAAGCGCAGGCGCCCTATGTCGGCGCCTCCGCCTTCGCCACCAAGGCCGGTATCCATGCCTCGGCATTGGCCAAAGAGCCGGCGACCTACGAGCATGTACCGCCCGAGGCGATAGGCAACCGACGCCGCGTCATGGTTTCCGACCAGGGCGGCAGGGCCAATTTCCTTGCCGAACTGAAACGGCGCGGCATCGACGTGCCGAAGGACGATCACCGGCTCGACGCGCTGATCTCGGTGGTCAAGGAACGCGAGGCCGAGGGCTACGCCTATGAGGGTGCAGATGCCTCCTTCGAGCTATTGGCGCGCAAGATGCTGCACGGCCTGCCGGAGTTCTTCAACGTCACCTCGTTCCGTTGCATGGTCGAGCGCCGCTTCGACGCCAACGGCCAGCTGAAGACGGTCTCCGAAGCGATCGTGAAAGTGCTGGTCGAGGGCGAGGAGAAGATGTCGGTGGCCGAAGGCCATGGCCCGGTCAACGCGCTCGACATCGCGCTGCGCAAGGATCTCGGCAAGTTCCAGGCCGAGATCGCCGACATGGAGCTGGCCGACTTCAAGGTGCGTATCCTCAATGGCGGCACCGAGGCGATCACCCGCGTCCTGATCGAATCGCATGACGGCACCGGCGCCCGCTGGTGGACGGTCGGCGTGTCGGAAAACATCATCGACGCCTCTTTCCAGGCGTTGATGGATTCCATCGTCTACAAGCTGATGAAGAACCGCGAGATGGCAGGGCTGGTGGCGGCGGAGTAGGCAAATGGGTTTTTCTATCAGTTGGCTCGGCCTTCGCGGCCTCAGCGTGCAGGACGTTGCGGCGCTGCTTCAGGTCGAGGTTGGCGATCAAATTGACGCCTTCGACGCTCCGATGAACGCTTATGCCAATGAGAACTGGGCGATCGTCATTTTTGATGAGTGCCGCTTCCCGAGTCCTCCTGATCAATTTCTCGCGGCGGTTTCGAAAGGACGACAACTGGTCGTCGTGCACATAGAAGAGCATGTGATGTTCTCGCACGCCGAATTATGGCGTGATGAAAGGAGTGTCTGGAAGGTCGGGCATAGCGGTGACCAGAATGTCAAGGACCTCTACGCCACGGGCGATCTTCCGGCCTCTTTTGAAATCCTGAGACAACAAGCCCTTTCAAAGCAGGACGAGGAAGATGACGTCGATTACGTTTTCGACATTCCTCTCGATCTGGCGGCGGAATTGACCAACTTCAGGCATGACGAATGGTTGCCGGACCAGCAGTTCTTCGAGCTTGTTGAGAAGGGGACCTAGCGCTGAGCGGACGTCGTTGTTGAGAGACAGCCTGCGAGGCACCCTTGAACCATCAGCGGAAGTCCATTGATCCATCATAATTTTGCGATGGTCTTGGATGGACGGCTGGCGCATAGCGTTCCGCCATGGCCACCGACGCAATTGCCGACGCCGACTCCAAAGCCCGCAGCGGCTTCCTGCTGGCGCTCGGAGCCTATCTCTTGTGGGGGATGTTGCCCTTTTACATGAAGGCGGTCGCGCATCTGCCGCTGATCGAGGTGATCGCCCACCGCATCGTCTGGTCGGTGCCGATTGCCGCTGCAGTGCTGGTCTGGGCCGGCCGCACCGCCGACTTCAAGGCGGCGATCCGCTCGCCGCGCAGCATCGGCATGGCGGCGCTGACGGCGACGCTGATTTCGGTCAATTGGTCCATTTATGTCTGGGCAATCTCGGTCGACCGCACGGTCGAGACCGCGCTCGGCTACTACATCAACCCGCTGGTCGTCATCGTCGTCGGGGCACTGGTGCTTGGCGACAAACTCGACCGGCTGCAGATCGCGGCCGTGGCGCTGGCGGCGATCGCCGTTGCCGTGCTGACGGTGGATGCTGGCAAACTACCCTGGGTGTCGCTGGCGCTGGCCTTTTCCTTCGCCGCCTACGGCTTCTTTCGCAAGACGCTGCCGATCGGCCCAAGCCAGGGTTTTCTGCTCGAAGTGCTCCTGCTGTCGGTGCCCGCCCTTGGCTACATCATCTTCCTGGTCGCCAGCGGCCAGGACCATTTTATCTCCAGCAGCGGCGCCGACGCGGCGTTGCTCATCGGTTGCGGCCCGGTCACTTCGGTGCCGCTTTTGCTGTTTGCCTTCGGCGCCAAGCTGCTGCGCCTCTCCACCATCGGCATCATGCAGTACATCGCACCGACCATGGTGTTCCTGATCGCCGTGCTGATTTTCGACGAGCCGTTCGGCACCACGCAGGCGATTGCCTTCGCGCTGATCTGGGCGGCATTGGCGATGTATTCCTGGTCGATGTTCCGCGGCCGTGAAATCCGCCCGGTGGCATTGGCCCCGAAGTAGGACGATCTTCCATGTATGTGCTGCACATTGCCAACAAGAACTATTCGTCCTGGTCACTGCGGCCATGGGTGCTGATGCGCACCCTCGAAATTCCGTTCGAGGAACAATTGACGCCGTTCCCGACCGGATCGAGCTGGGACCTCTACCGGCCGTTTTCACCCAGCGGCCGCGTGCCTTGCCTGGTTGATGACGGCTGGGCTGTCTGGGATTCGCTTGCCATCGCCGAATATCTCGCCGAGCGTCATCACGGCGTCTGGCCGGTCGAGGCCAAGGCACGGTCCTGGGCGCGTTCGGCCGCCGCCGAAATGCATTCTGGTTTCACCGCCTTGCGCGGCGCATGCCCGATGAATTGCGGCCTGCGGGTAAAACCGCTGCCGATGTCCGACGTATTGAAGCAGGATCTCTTCCGTCTCGGCGATCTCTGGAATGATGGCCTCGCCCGTTTCGGCGGACCGTTTCTAGCCGGCGCGCACTTCACCGCCGTTGACGCCTTCTTTGCCCCGGTGGCGTTCCGCGAGCAGTCCTATGGGCTGTCTTTCGAAGGTGCCGCTGCCGCCTATCCCGCGCAATTGCTTGCGCTGCCTGCGATGCAGGACTGGTATGCGGCGGGTCTTGCCGAGACCTGGCGGGAGCCCGACCATGAAGCGGAAGTCGCCGCCGCCGGCACCATCGTCGAGGATCTTCGCGCTACTGTGTGAGACCGACTGGGCTACATCCGCCCGAGCCGCCTGACAAACAGATAGGTTGCCGCCGCGATAACCACCGAAACCGCTGTGACCACCCAGAAGCCCATCGACGTGTCGACCAGCGGCAGGCCGCCGACATTCATGCCGAACAGGCCCGAAATGATGGTCATCGGCAACAGCACCGCCGTCATCGCCGACAGCACATAGAGCAGCTGGTTCGACTGCATCGTCAGCTTGGCCATCAATTCGTCCTGCAGCAGCCTTGTGCGCGCCTGCAACTGCTCGCCGTCGTGATAGAGCGTGTGGGCCCGGTGCGAGAGCCTTGCCGCCATGTCGTTGATCGGGTCGGGCAGGTCGTTGCGATGCGAATGGTCGAGATGCCGGAACAGGCTGGTCAGCGTCGCCATCTGCCGGTGGATCACCACCAACTGCCGGCGCGCCTCGACCAGCGACTGCCGCTCGCTGTGCCATGCATCGCACACGATGCGGTCCTCGATGCCGTCGAGCGCGTCGCCGAGCTTGTGGAGTTCGCCCGCCATGCCGTCGAGCGACTGGCCCATGACCGCCTCGATCAATTCGGCCGGCGAGCGGAATTTGCGCGATCCGCTCTCCACTGCCTTGCGGATGAGGTCGACCGATTCCAGCGGCTGCTTGCGGGCGCCAATCAGCATTTTCTCGTTGAAGGCGAAGCGGAAATGGCCGAGCCCGCGCGCCTCCACCGAATAGTCGTGGCGCAGATCCGGCAGGTCGCCATAAAGCCAGTCGTCCTCGAGATCGATATGGCAGCCCTGGCTGGCGCCGAGAAAGGCTTCACGAACCGGCGCGGGCAAAGCCTGCTCTGCGGCGATCTCGCGACGGGCGCGCATGTCGGACAGCTGATAGCTGCGCCATGTCCACTGCGCCTCAGCTGCGTCTTTGGTGCGCAGGCCATCCGTGGTGAAATGATAGATGAAGAACAGCCCGTGCTCGTCGGGCAAATAAGGCGACAGGCCTTCCGCGTTGAGAGCGATGTTCACGGCTCGCCTCGCCATTAGAGATTTCGACTACGCCGTCGAGTGGGTGTCGGCCCTCCTTCGTAACACGAGGCAGGCGGGTTCCGTGTGACAGTTTCTTGACAGGCGATCACAGTCTGTCGATCAGCGGATCTCCTTCAGGCATTACAATGCCTTGCGGAAGAGATGCAGGCGATGCAACGGCTTGGCATTGGACTTCTGCTTCTGGGCGAGGCTGGCCTTGTTGCTGTCGCCGATCCAGGTGTTGCCCAGTGTCTCGTAGCCCGCGGCCTTGAGCGCCAGCACGATGCGGCGCAGCACCACCGGGTTCACGCCCTGGCCCTGCAGATCGGGCCTGACGCCGGAAAAGATTAGCACGGCTCGTTTGCAGGTGAATTTGTGCATCAGGAAATGCCACGGCGTCGTCAGCCCGATCCTCGATCTGGTCTTGCGCAGAAACGGGTTCAGGTCGGGGATGCAGATGATGCAGGCGGCCGGCTCGCCGCGATAATTGAGCACGGCCGAAATGCGCGGATCCATCACCCATTTCATGTCGCGCGCCTGGAAATGAAACTCTTCGTGGCTGACCGGCACGAACATCGGATTGTTGGCAAAAGAGGCGTTGAGGATCAGGCGCGCATCTTCCATGCGCTGCGCCACCAAAGCGCGCGTCAAAGGCGCAAAGGCGAAGTCGGGATTGTCGAGGATGGCCTGCTGCTTCGGTCCGATCTCGGGTGGCGCCGCCGTTTTCAGGTCGAGCTCGAACGTGGTCATCGGAAATTCCGGGCGATAGCCGTTTTCCTCCAAGAGCCGCGCAATGTGCGGTGGGCTGTAGATCAGGTCGGTGTAGGGCGCCTTGTCGAAGGCGCCGGTCTGGACGCCGATCTGCTGCATCGCCGTCAGGTTGAAATTGCCCATGATCTCGGCATGGCCTCGCCTCCGGCCCCACTCCTCGGCCGCCTTGAGAAGAAGGGATGCGGCCTCGGGATCGTCGGCGCAGTCGAAATAGCCGAAATAGCAGCGGTTCCAGCCATGCTGGGTGTTGGAGGCGCCATGCACATGCGCCGTAATCCGCCCGATCGGGCGTCCGTCGCGAAACGCGGTGAAATAGGTGATTTCGTCGCTCGAGCTGAACAGCGGGTTTTCCGCCGCCGACAGGAACCGTTTCAAATCGCCCTTCATCGGCGAGACGTAGAGCGAGTTATCGCCATAGGCCTCGAAGGGTGCTTCGAAGAACGATTCGAAATCACGCTCTCCAAGCGTCACCGGCATGGCAGTTGTCTCCCCGGTCGGCGTGCCCGTTTCACAGCAGCTTCAAATATTCTAGCAGCGCCGCCTTGTCGTCCTCGCCGAGCGGTACGAACTCCGCCTCATGGCCGCCACTGCCGAGGCCGAAGGCCGTTGTGTCGATCTCGGCCGGAATAGACCAAGGCGTGTAGCCTGCCGGCGGATTCCAGCCGCGTCTACCGTCATCGACGCCGGCGATGCCGATCTTGTCGAGATCGAGCCGATGGCCGCCGACCGTAAAACGCTTCGGCCGCTGTTCCGGATGCATCAGGTGCCAGAGCGTCGGCACGCTGCCATTGTGGAAATAGGGCGCGCTCGACCACAGGCCGGTCAGCGGAGGCGCCGTGTAGGTGTCAACGGTGCGCGCAGCGATGTAGCGGCCGTAGAGCGAGCCGTTCACCGCATCGGCGACCTCTATTCCCAGCAGCCTATGCCGCTGCGGATCGGTGCCGATTTCGCCTTCCCAATTGGGAAAGCTGATCAGATGCGGCCGCTCAAGATCCTGGCCATAGGCGCCGTGGCAGGAGGCGCAGTTCTGCGCATAGACCGACTGGCCACGCGGCAGCAGCGATCTGTCGATGCGGCCCGGGAATGGCTGCGGCGTGTACTCGTTCATCCAGCCGGTGATGTCGAAGGCATGACCGATCGAGGTCTCCGCCACCTCCGGGGTGACCCCCATGCTGGGCACGGTGAAATAGGAAATGATCGCCGCCAGCTCCCGCCGATGCTCGGGCGTGATGTCTTCGGCGTGGATCGTCTGGGTGTGGTCGATGCCTGGGATGGCGTAGTTGCCGGAGTTGAGGAATTTGCTGCGCCACAGCCGCCCGCCGAGATCGGGCACCGAGTTGAACACGCTCTCGGGCACGAGCTTGCCTTCGGGGATCAGGCCGAGCCGGCTCTTCAACGAGTCCAGTCCGTTGGTGGCGCCGGCCAGCGATGCGCGGAACGGCAGCAGCCGGCCGATCGAGGCCTGGCGTTCGGCAAGCGTCTTGGCGAGTTGCGGGATGATGAAATAGCGCAGCGTCACCCGCTCGCGCCATTGGGTCTCGGGATAGAGACGCTGCACGGCATCCATCAGCAGATCCGGCTTCTGTCCGAAGGCGCTGAACGCCGCATAGAGCGCCTGCGTATAGGCTTCCAGATTGATCGAGCTGTTGGGTGCGCCGAGCCAGACGCGGCCGGTATCGGGATTGCCCGATGCATCGTACGTGACGCTGGAGTGGCAGGCCGCGCAGCCGACATTGCGGATCGTCGCGCCGATCGGCGGCACGGCCCGGCCGCCGAAGCCGACATTTTGCCCAAGCGGCGTCTCGAAACTGGGCGGCGGCAAATGCGCCGGCCAGTTGCCGATGGTTTTCGGGGTGTGGAAACCGAACTGGCGATAGAGCGCCGCCAGGTCGACCGCGGCGAGGCGATCGAGCTTGCCGTCGACCGACCTGAGCGCCAGAGCCGCCGTCGCCAGCTTCCACGGCGACGCCGATACTTTCAGCGTGTCCGACGACAGCGCCGAGAAATCGCCGAAGGCGAAATAGGCGACGCCGCGGTCCGTCTCGCTCTTCAGCGACGGCGCAAGCGCCTCATAGCGCTCGGATGTCGCGCCAAACGAGGTGAGTGCAGGCAACGCTGCGACGACGGCCCCGGCCGCAACGGCAAGCAGTGCTGCAGCAATCAGCAGGAAACGAGAGCGTCGCAAAGACCAACCGTTCAAAGCCGCATCGTACGCCAGACGCGTACAATATCCCGGAAGCATTATTGCCCGCTATTCCTTAACAGGCGCTGGAGCAGCTCGGTTAATAGCCGCAGAAGAAGGCGCGACAACGCAGCGTCGGACAAACCGATGGAGGATACGGATGTTTGATTATTTGGGAGCATTTGGCGAAGGCCAGAGAATAGCCGGCGGCGCGGATCGCCGCCGGCTGCAGTGAGGATCAGCGCTTCGGCCCAAACCCGGGGTAGGGTGCGAGCGGCACCACTGCCGCAATATCCATCATGCCCGCCTTGACCAGTGGCAAGGTGGCGAGGTGGCCGCGCACGTCGGCGTCGCTGCCGGCTTCGAACATCATGCCGCTGCCTGGAATATCGCCGCGGTTCCACACCTGGCGCACGGCGCCCTCGGCATAGAGCGTACGACGCTGCTCGGCTTCGCCTGGCAGCAGCGGCGCGAAATCGGCGTCGCTGAACTTTTCGGTGTTGCGGGTGAGAAGGGCAAAGAACTGCATGGCGGTCTCCTGTGGTTGGGATGGCGCAATCATCGCTTCCGCTGGTCAGACTGTCCAAGACTGATTAGGCTAAAGTTGAGACCTAACAGGACTTCCGAGGTGGAGGAAAAATGTTCGACCTGCGCCAGCTCCGCTATTTCGTCGCCGTCGCCGAAGCCGGCAATGTCGGCCGTGCCGCTGAACTCCTGCATATCTCGCAGTCGCCGCTGAGCCGCCAGATCATGCAACTCGAGGCGCAGCTTGGCGTCACCCTGTTCGAGCGGGCAAAGCAGCGCGTCCATCTGAATGCCGAAGGCAAGGCGTTCCTTGCCGAGGCGCGGGTGCTGCTTGCCAATGCACGGCGTCTGGAGGAGCTCGGCCGCAACCTGGCCAGCGGGGCCGCCGGGCGGCTGGCCATCGGTTATGTCGAGGGCGCGGTGCATGCCGGCCTCGTCAGCCGGATGTTGCGGCAATTTCGTCGCGACCGGCCGCAACTGCATCTCAGCCTGATGAGCCTGCGCTCGGCCGCGCAGTTGGAGGGACTGCGCCAGCGTACGCTCGATCTCGCCTTGGTCTATTCGCCGCCGCCGGCCGACTATCCCGAAATCGCCGCGACACTGGTTCGGCGCGAGCCGCTGACGCTGGCGATACCTGAGGGCGATGCGCTCACCGCTGTCACCGACATCCGCCCGCATCATCTCGATGGTCGCACCTGGATCACCGTTGTGCGCCAGCCCGCCGACACCAACCGCGGCCAGTTTCTTGCCGCCTGCATCGAGGCCGGCTTCGTGCCGGACATTGCCTACGAAACTGCCGATCCGTTGACGTCGCTCGGCTTGGTCAGCGCCGGGCTCGGCCTGGCGACGGTTCAGGCCAGCCTCCGGAGCGCGGCACCCACAGGGATCGTGTTCCGCGACCTGCCTTGGTTCGAGCGCACCGTCTCGATCCATCTGGCGTGGCGGCGGCAGGACAAGCGGGCGGTGATTGCGGAGTTGAGGGAGGCAGTAGGCAGTAGGCAGTAGGCAGTAGACAGTAACGTTTCTGGCAGCTTGCCTAACGCCTATTCCCTACTGCCTAAGCCCTCACATCTTATCAATCACCGACTGCACGCCTTCCGTCGGCGCGTCGACCGACGCGCCCGCCACCATGATGGCGGCGACGATTGCCTCGGGGTCTTCCACCACCAGCGGCTTGACCCGCTGTGCGGTGTGGATGAAGCCTTCGCCCGACATGTGGTCGAGCAGCGCCAGCATCGGATCCCAAAACCCCTTGACGTTGGCGAAGACGATCGGCTTGCGGTGATGGCCGAGCTGGCCCCAGGTCATGATCTCGACGATCTCCTCGACCGTGCCGATACCGCCGGGCAGTGCCACAAAGGCGTCGGATTTCTCGAACATCTTGTGCTTGCGCTCGTGCATGTTGTCGGTGATCAGCAACTCGTCGAGCCGGTCAAGCGCGGTTTCGGTTGCTTCCCTGTTGATGAGGAAGCGCGGGATGATGCCTGTTACCTTGCCGCCGGCCTTGAGCGCGCCTTCGGCGACGGCGCCCATAATGCCTTTGGTGCCGCCGCCATAGACCAGCCGCAGGCCGGATTTGGCCAGCGAGCGGCCAAGCAGGTGTCCGGCCTTGGCATAGATTTCATCGCGGCCCGGCGACGAGCCGCAGTAGACGCAGACGGATCGAATCGTGTTCATGCGTGATTGGTGATTGGGTCTGGATGCGGGGTCAAGCCCAGGGGTGGGCTTTTTGTTGTCGGTGCTGGCAAAACACGCTAGACCGGCTTTAGGTGGCTAAGGGGCAGGGAAATATGGCAATTAATCCTTTGAAGGTGTTTCTGTTCGCGGCTGGTGGGACCGTCGCGGCCGTCGGAACGGCCTATGTATCGGGTGCACTCGACCCGTATCTCAATCCCACGCCCCCGGCGGAGATTGCAGCGCTGACGCCGCCGGCTGACAAGCCGGCCGATCCGGGGACCGAGGGACGGCTGCCGCCGGCGCCTGCCGCACCCACCGATGCCAAGGCTCCGGTAGCACCTGCGCCTGCCGACGCAACGGCTCCCACGACCGAAGCTGCGGCTCCGGCGACACCCGCCGCGCCGGCAGCGCCAGCTGTTGCCCCGGCAACTCCAGCACCGGCCGGCCCGATTGCGCCGAGCTTCGATGTCGTGCGCGTCGAAGGCAACGGCTCGATCGTCATTGCCGGCAATGCGGCGCCCAATGCCAAGGTCGAGATCCTCAACGGCTCGACAGTGCTCGGCTCGACGGTTGCTGGCCCCGATGGCGCCTTCGTCATCGTGCTCGACGATCCGCTGAAGCCCGGCGACTATACGATTGCACTGCGCCAGACGGCCGGCGATGTCGTTACGCCTTCAGTACAGACCGCCGTTGTTTCGGTGCCCAAGGACGCCACCGGCCAGGTGCTGGCAATGGTTGAGGAGCCGGGCAAGCCTGCCGAACTGCTCTCCGTTCCGGCGCCTGAGACCAAGCCTGCGGCGCCGGCCGCCGGCGACCAGGCTGCCGCCCCAGCCGCCGAGGCGCCTGCTGCGGCTGCACCCGCACCAGCTGTCGCCGCGGCAGCACCTGCTGCTCCGGCTGAAACCGCGCCTGCCGCTCCGGCGGTGGAAGCTGCAGCGGCCCCCGCCGCACCAGCCCCGGCATCGCCGCCGGCTGCGGCTGTGGCCGCACCCAAGATCGTCGTCGAGGCGGTCGAGATCGACGGCAACAAGATCTTCGTCGCTGGCCTCGCCGATGCCGGCCGCAAGGTGCGCGCTTACGCCAACGACATCCTGCTGGGTGATGCACAGACCTCGCCCGATGGCCATTTCCTGGTCGAGGCGACGCGCGACATCCCGGTCGGCAGCTACACCATCCATGTCGACGGTCTCGATGCCGACGGCGTCAAAGTGGTGGCCCGCGCCGCCGTGCCGTTCGAGCGCGAACCCGGCGAAGCGATCGCCGCCGTAGCCCCCGCTGAGACCAAGCCGGCCGAAGCAAAACCGGCTGAAGTGAAGCCAGCAGCGCCGGCTGCTGCCGAAGCACCGGCCGCTCCGGCTCCCGCAGCGCCAGCCACTGTGGCGGCCGCCCCGGCAGAACCCGCACCGGCTCCTGCCGCACCAGCGGCTGAAGCACCGGCCCCAGCGATTGCCGAAGCACCGGCTGCGCCAGCCGCGGAGGCTCCGGCCGTGGTCGCGGCGGCGACGCCCGACGTGCCCGAGACCGTATCGCCAAAACTCGAACCTGCCGATGGCGCCGTCATCATCCGCAAGCACGACACGCTGTGGCGGATCTCGCGCCGCGTCTACGGTCACGGCGTGCGCTTCTCGACCATCTATCTCGCCAACCAGGACCAGATCAGCGATCCCGATCGCATCTGGCCGGGTCAGGTGTTCAAGGTCCCGGAGAAGTCGAAGGAAGGCGAAGCGGCCGACCTCAAGGCGATGGGCGAGCAGGCAACGACTGCGCCGGCCAAGACGCAGTAGTTTGGCGATTGGCCAATCTCCCCCCTCGTGGGGGAGATCGCCCATCTACCCATCGGGTTAGCTTGCCTCTCCCCAGTTCATCGTCTATCGCCGATGAACGATGACCGCCTCCCTCTCCGAACAAGACCACGCACACTGCGCGCCAGCCGCCAGCCGCGCCGTTGCGGCTCGCTTTGCCGCGCTTTCCCATCCGGCGCGCATCGAGATCCTTAGACATTTGTCGGCCAGCAATTCCTGCTGCTGCCGCGAGGTTGTCGATCACCTCGATCTGGCGCAGTCGACCGTGTCTCAGCATCTGAAAATCCTGGTGGACGCCGGACTGGTCCGCTTCGAGCCCGATCGCCAGCGCTCGCGCTATCAACTCGACCGCGCCGCACTGGCCGATGTGTCGGCATCGCTCGCCGCGCTCGTCAATTCCTGCTGCCGCTGACCTCCCACCCAAAAGGCAAGACAAGTTGGCTGAAAAAACCGTTTCCGATAGCTCGACCTTCGGCACATTGCGCAATCTGTGGCCGTACATGTGGCCGGCCGACCGCGCCGATCTCAGAGCCCGCGTCACCTGGGCGACGCTGCTGCTGGTCGTCGCCAAGCTGACGCTGGTGGCCGGGCCTTACTTCTTCAAATGGGCGACGGATGCGCTCGCCGGTGACGCCAAATCGCCGCCGCCGCTGCCGTCCTTCCTGCTGGCGCCGGTGGCGCTGGTCATCGCCTACAATGTGCTGCGCCTGGTGCAGCTCGGTTTCAACCAGTTGCGCGATGCGCTGTTTGCCCGCGTCGGCCAATATGCGGTGCGCCAGCTCGCCTTCCGCACCTTCGTCCACATGCACCAGCTGTCGCTGCGCTTTCACCTCGAGCGGCGCACCGGCGGCCTGTCGCGCATCATCGAGCGCGGCACCAAGGGCATCGAGACGATCGTGCGCTTCATCATGCTCAACACCGCGCCCACCATCCTCGAATTCGCACTGACCGCCGGCATCTTCGCCTTCACCTATGGCTGGAAATATGTGGCGGTGGTGGCGCTCACGGTCTGCGTCTATGTCTGGTTCACGGTGCGCGCGAGTGACTGGCGCATCTCGATCCGCCGCGACATGAACGACAGCGATACCGATGCCAACACCAAGGCGATCGACTCGCTGCTCAATTTCGAGACCGTCAAATATTTCAACAACGAGGCCATGGAGGCCGAGCGCTTCGACCGCTCCATGGCGCGCTATGAAATGGCGGCGACCAGGATCTGGACGTCGCTCGGCTGGCTGAATTTTGGCCAGGGCATCATCTTCGGCCTCGGCACCGTCATCGTCATGTGCATGTCGGCGCTGGAGGTGCAGGCTGGCACGCAGACTGTCGGCGATTTCGTGTTCATCAACGCCATGCTGATCCAGCTGTCGGTGCCGTTGAATTTCATCGGTTTCATTTACCGCGAAATCCGTCAGGGGCTGACCGACATCGAGCAGATGTTCGACCTGCTCGACGTGCCGCAGGAGATAACCGATAAGCCCGATGCCAAGCCGCTCGTCGTCTCAGCCGGCAAGGTCGAGTTCCGTGACGTGCATTTTGCCTACGATCCCAACCGAAAGATACTGAAGGGCATCTCCTTCGAGGTGCCGGCCGGCAAGACGGTGGCCATTGTCGGCCCGTCGGGTGCGGGCAAATCGACGATCTCGCGGCTTTTGTTCCGTTTCTACGACGTCCAGGGTGGCCAGGTGCTGATTGACGGCCAGGATGTCCGTGATGTGACGCAGGAAAGCCTGCGCGGCGCGATCGGCATGGTGCCGCAGGACACGGTGCTGTTCAACGACACCATCGCCTACAACATCCGCTATGGCCGCGTCGGCGCCAGCGAGGAAGATGTCGCAAAGGCCGCCGAACTGGCCCAGATCGGCCCGTTCATCGAACGGCTGCCGGAAGGCTATCGCTCGATGGTCGGCGAGCGCGGCCTGAAACTGTCAGGCGGCGAAAAGCAGCGCGTGGCGATTGCCCGCACCATTTTGAAGGCGCCGCCGATCCTGATGCTCGACGAGGCGACGTCGGCGCTGGACAGCCACACCGAGCAGGAAATCCAGGCCGCCCTCGATCTGGTCAGCAAGGGCCGCACCACCATCGTCATCGCCCATAGGCTGTCTACGGTGATCACCGCCGACGAGATCATCGTGCTCAAGGACGGCCAGATCGCCGAACGCGGCACCCACGCCGAACTGATGCGCCAGCACGGCCTCTACGCCTCGATGTGGGACCGCCAGCGCGAGGCGACCGAAGCCGAAGAGAGGCTGCGCATTGCGCAGGAAAGCGATGAACTGGGTGTGATTGTGCGCAGGCGCACTCCGGAGGTGAGCTAGGCAGTGGAGCGCCAATCTCCCCCTTGAGGGGGAGATGTCGCCGAAGGCGACAGAGGAGGGCGCCGCGCGTGGAGTGCTAAACCTTCTTCTGGCGCAAGGAGGTCGCGTCCAGTCGAACCGACCCCCTCTGGCCNNCGGCCATCTCCCCCTCAAGGTGGGAGATTTGCAGCGTCGCCGCCGCGCCGCCCTTCACCGAAATTTTCCCTCTTGACCTCAACCTAAGTTGAGATCGCAAACCCGTCCTTGAACCACCGAACCCAAATCGTTCAAGAACGGAGACAATTGAAATGGATCAGCTCAATCAACAGCTTGCCGATGCAGCCGTGTTCAGGGTCGACAAATTCGTCGTCCCCGCCGAGGCGCGTGAAGAAATCCTTCGCAAGGTCAGGGCGACGCATGAATTGCTGCGCCTGCAGCAAGGCTTCGTCCAGGATTTCGTGCTTGAGCAGTTCTCGGGCCCGGGCGAGTTCAACCTCGTCACCATCGTCGAATGGGAGAACCAGGCGGCCGTCGATAATGTCGTGCCTATCGTCAAGGCCGCGCAGGAGCGGGCCGGCTTCAATCCGCAGGAGACCATCGCCCGGCTGGGCGTAAATGCCGATATCGCCAACTATCAGCTTCTGCCCGAGATGTAGGAAGCCAGCCGGCGCCGACCTTCGCCATTGTTGCGTTGCGGCAGCGGAGCCTTTCCGGTATTGAGGCCCGACCTGAAACAGGGACTGCCCCCATCCCATGAGCTCCACCCAATGAGCCTAGTCGACTCAGTCAAGAATGCCTTCGTTCCGATCCATCACGAGGGCTATCCGTTCATCGCCGCCTTTGGCGCCGGCACGCTGTTCCTCGGCTATTTCTCCTCGGTGCTGTTCTGGATCGGCCTGATCCTGACTGCCTGGTGCGTCTATTTCTTCCGCGATCCCGAGCGCGTCACCCCGGTCGACGACCGGCTGGTGGTCAGTCCCGCCGACGGCATCATCTCGGCGGTCGGCCCGGCCGTGCCGCCGCGCGAACTCGGCCTCGGCAGCACCGAGATGACCCGTATCTCGGTGTTCATGAATGTCTTTTCCTGCCACGTGAACCGCGCGCCTGTGCGCGGCAAGATATCGAAGATCGAGCATCGGCCGGGAAAGTTCCTCAACGCCGAGCTCGACAAGGCAAGCTCGGAGAATGAACGCAACGGCTTGGTCATCGACAGCCCCAACGGCACCGTTGCCGCCGTGCAGATCGCCGGTCTGGTGGCGCGTCGCATCGTCTGCTGGGCCGAGACCGGCACGTCGATCGCCATCGGCGAACGCTTTGGCCTGATCCGCTTCGGCTCGCGCGTTGACGTCTTCCTGCCGTCGACCGCGGTTCCGCGTGTCGCCGTCGGCCAGACGGCAGTGGGCGGCGAAACCGTGCTCGCCGAGTTCGACGGTGTTGCCGGAACTCCCCTGGTCAGGATTTCCTGAGCGGTGGGCGCGCCCTTCAAAAAATTCGAGGCACATGGCAGCGGCGGCCCGCGCATCCGCGAAATCCCGATGCGCATGGTGCTGCCCAATCTGGTCACCGTGCTTGCCATCTGCGCCGGCCTGTCCGGCATCCGCTTCGGCTTCGAAGGCCGTTTCGAGCCGGCGGTGGTGATGGTGCTGCTTGCCGCCTTCCTCGACGGCATAGACGGACGCCTGGCCCGCATGTTGAAGGCGACGTCGAAATTCGGCGCGCAGATGGATTCGCTGGCCGACATCGTCAACTTCGGCGTCGCGCCCGCTTTGGTGCTCTACGCCTTCCTGCTCGACCGCGCCGGCTCCTTCGGCTGGATCGCCGCCCTTCTGTTCACCATTGCCTGCGGCCTGCGGCTGGCGCGCTTCAACGTGCTCGACGAGGACAATGATCGCCCGATCTGGCAGAGCGAATATTTCGTCGGCGTGCCGGCGCCGGCCGGCGCCGTGCTGGTCATGCTGCCGCTCTATCTGTCGTTCCTGCGGGTTGGCGTCGAGCCCGGCCGCCCGGCCGCCTTCATCGCCACTGGCTTCACCGTCCTGGTGGCCTTCCTGCTGGTCAGCCGGCTCCCGGTCTATTCCGGCAAGAGCCTGAAAGTGCCGGGCGACAGGGTGCTGCCGATCATTCTCGCCGTCGTGCTCTACGTCCTGCTGTTGATGACCTATCCCTGGTACACGCTGACCGCCTCTGTCGCGGGTTACCTGATCTTCCTGCCGTTCAGCGTGCGCGCCTACACCAAACGCGCCAAGCGCGAGGGCGAAAAGGTGCCGCCTTCGGATATTGGATAGGTTACGCCGCCACGCCCAGCTTCTCGATCGCCAGCTTGCGCGTCGAGACATAATCCGTCTTGCCTGAGCCCAGCACCGGGATCTCGTCGACCTTGACGATGTCGTTGGGCACCATCAGTTCGGCAGCACCCGCCTTCTTGCCGAAGGCGCGCAGTTCGTCCGGGTCGGCATCGTCGGCGGTGGTGACCAGTACGATGCGCTCGCCCCGCCTCTTGTCCGGCACCGCAACCGCGGCATGGCGCTCTTCCGGCCATAGCGCCTGCACCATCATCTCGACCGCGCCCAGCGACACCATCTCGCCGGCGATCTTGGCGAAGCGTTTTGCCCGGCCGCGAATGGTGATGAAGCCTTCGCGGTCGACCGCGACGATGTCGCCGCTGTCGTGCCAGCCGTCCAGCGGCTGCAATTCGCCGGGACGATCGGCGGTCATGTAGCCCATCATCAAATTCGGGCCGTCGAGCCACAGACGGCCGGCATCCTCGATGCCTTCGACGGCTTCGAGCTTCATGCGTATTGCCGGCAACGGCCGCCCGACCGTGCCGTCGCGGCCATGGATGGCGGTGTTGACGGCAACCACCGGGGCGGCCTCCGTCAGCCCGAACCCCTCGATGATCGAGGCATCGAAGCGCTCGCGGTAGACGCGCCGCGTCTCCGGCTTCACCGCTTCCGCGCCGGCGACGACGAAGCGCAGGCTGGAGAAATCGCCATCCTTGGCGGTGCGGGCATAATTGGCGAGGAACGTGTCGGTGCCGAACATGATCGTCGGCTTCACCTTGCGGGCGATCTCCGGAATGATCTTGTAGTGCAGCGGCGAGGGGTAGAGGAACAGTTTCACCCCAGTGACCAGCGGCAGGATGGTGCCGCCGGTCAGGCCGAAAGAGTGAAAAACCGGCAGCACGTTGAGCAGGATGTCGGACGGCGAAATGGTGATGCGCGCCTCGGCCTGCATGGCGTTGGCGTGCAGGTTGCGGTGCGACAGCACCACGGCCTTGGGCGTGCCTTCGGAGCCGGAAGTGAACAGGATCACCGCAGGCTTGCCCGCATCCTGCCGTTGCAGCGGCAGGCGCCACAGCAGGGCGGCTGTGAGTTTTTCCAGCGTGGTGACGCTTGCGCGCACTTCCTCCAGCCACAGCAGCTTGGCGCCGCCGGCCTCGACCGCGGCGATGATGTCGGCAAGCGCTGCCTTCTCGACGAATGCGCGCGAGGAAACCACTGTTCGGATCACGGCGGTACGCACTGCGGCGGTAACGCTAGCTGGCCCGGCTGTGTAGTTGATCATCGCCGCCACCCGGCCGGCCGAGAGCAGACCGACAAAGGACAGCACCACGCCATTGGCGTTGGGCAAGAGCACCCCGACCGCTTCGCCCGGCGCGGTGACCGCCTCGAAGCGGCGGCCGAGCACACGCGCGCCGATGAACATTTTGCGGTAGCTGAGCGAACCGCTGATCACGTCCTCGATAATCGGATGCGAGGCGCCGACACGGTCTGCTGCATCGCGCATGGCCAGGAACAGGCCGCGATCGAGGTTGCTGCCGAACAGCCTGGCCTCGGCGACGCGGTCGAACAGCGCATTGGTGTTGGAGGCCTGGTCGGGATTTCGCGCCACCAACTCGGCAATCGTCATCGGCTCCAGCGCGCTGATCGACAGTTGCGGGAACCAGTGGCGCGGCGCCCGGTCCTTTGGCGTCAACGACACCGGCAGCTCGCGCGCGCCGGCGACGAAGATCGGCACGATGCGGGCGTCGGCCTGCATGGCAATGCGGGTGACGGCGCGGAACAGGCGAAAGGACTTCACGTCGGGCTCGACATCATCGGGCAGATAGACGGCAAGCCGGCCCTTGCCTTTCAGCACGCGAACCAGCCGCCGGCTGACGAAGAGATGTTCGGCGTTGAAGGCAATGGTGCGGCCAACTTCGCGCCACGGCTCCAGCCAGGGCGAGCGCGCCGAGGCCTCGTCGAGTATGTGCAGCGTGTCGTCGGGCAGCAGCGACAGCATCAACGCCGGCTCGATGCGCGACTGGTGCGAGACCACGTAAATCACCGGCGTCGGCGCGTTGCGGGCAATGCGGATGCGTCGGTCCTCAATCCGGTAGGCGAGCTTGAACGGGACGTAGAGCAGCGCCTGGGTAAAGCGCAGGTCGAGGCGAAAGGTCTCGATCGCAGCGATCAGCAGCCAGGCCAGAACGAGGCCTGCAAGCAGCGCCAGTGTCAGGATCATGCCGCGTCTCTCCCAACGTTCCGGTATCGCGGCTCTTCGTCCGCTTCGGGAGGAGAGGGTAACGCAATGGGGGGCAAGGTCAATGCGCGGGCGCGACGGAGCGGTGTCCAATCAGCCGTCGCCAAGCGGCGAGCAAAAATGTAGGTCTTGAAATTTGATGACGCGTGTCGTAAATAAAACGACACGTGACGGAAAAATGAACATGGCCAGTTCCCCAATGGGTTTTGCCGAAGCACCGTATATGGAGCCGGAGTTCGAACGGATGGTCGACCTGTTTGGCGGACCGAAGGTTCTTGGATTCTCGGTAGCCAGTCCGCTCGAGGCCCATGAAATGATCCTGCATGGAATTCCGGGCCAGGCGCTTGAAAACCTTGTGAGGCATCTGACCGTCATTAATCCCGCCGATGCGTTTGAGACCGCATTCGGTATGAGCGAGCGGACATTTCAGCGGCACAAATCGGATCACTCCAGGACCCTCAGTCGGGAGCAAGGCTCCAGAACCTGGAATTTCGCCAAGGTCCTGACGAAAGCCACGTCCATGCTCGGAACCCAGGAAGACGCAGAAAAATGGATGATTGAGCCTGCGATGGGGTTGGATAACCACCGGCCGATCGATCTTTTGGCCACGGCGGCGGGGACTGCGCTTGTGCAGGAGTTTCTTGAGCGGCTCGACTACGGTGTCTACGCGTGACGCCTTTGCCGGGTTCTCTCGGAACAGGCCATGTGCTGGGCTGGAGGCTTGATCACAAACGCTTCAAGGCGACTTGGGACAGTGGTGAAGGAGCCTTCAAGCTTGGGGGAAGGTGGAACAGCAAAGGGGTTAGAGCCGTATATGCTTCCATCGACCCTTCGACTGCCATTCTGGAGGTGGCGGTCCACAAGGGATTCCGCACATTGGATACTGTTCCTCATGTGTTGGCGGCATTCGATATCATCGATCCATCAGAGATTTATGTGGTGCAAACCGACGATATCCCGAACGCGAACTGGCTGCGTCCCGGCATTCCCGGCGCGGGACAGCAGCAGTTCGGCGACGGTCTGCTGGCAAAGCATCTCTTCTTTCTAATCCCCAGCGCGGTATCTCAGCACAGCTGGAACCTGGTGTTCGATCCCAGCCGGGCGGCAGGCCTTTACAGGTTGCATCTCCAGGAGGATTTCGCGCTTGATACAAGGCTCCATCCTCCTGCTCGGTAGCACTCACGCCGTGGCCTTCAGCCGCCCGCTGATAAACCGGAACTCCTGCGACTTGCCGCCATAACCGTAAGCTGCGGCTGGCACTTCGTGCACGAAAGCGTAGCTCTCCTCGTGCACACCACCGAGCAGCTCACCAAACGCAGCAAAAATCGCCTTCAGATAGGCTTCGAGTTCCAGCTTGGTGTTGGTGCCGTCGACGACCTTGATGTCGAGCCAGAAGGTGTTGGCGCCGTGTTCGGCCAGCGACTTGCCGCCGGCGAACCAGTGCTCGGGGTCGATGTAGGTGATGGCGACGGCAGTGATCGTCGGATCCTTGCGCAGATGGGTCGCCGTCAGTTCGGTGATTTCCTTGGCGATTGCGGCGGACAGCTTGGCGTTGGGCTTGCCGGTGACGCTGATATTGATGATCGGCATTTTTCTCTCCTTCGGTTGGGCGGCGCCTGGTTGCCGTTGGAGAGACCATGTCACCATCGGTGCATCAAAAAAATCGAATTGTTTCGAACAAAAGGTTCTGTATTATCGAAGTATGCAGGCACTCGATCCCGATCTGCTCAAAACCTTCCTCGCCTTTGTCGATGGCGGCTCTCTTGCCCAGGCTGCGGCAAGCGTTGGCCGTTCGCCGTCGGCGGTGACTGCTCAGATGCAGCGGCTGGAGGAGATCGTCGGCGAACCGCTGCTGGTGGCGCAGGGGCGTGGCCGTGGGCTGACGCCGGCCGGCGAGGATCTGGTCGGTCATGCCCGCCGCATCCTTGCAGTGCACAGCGAGGCCTGGCTGGCACTGAAGGGCGCGCGCGCCGCCGGCCGTGTCGCCATCGGCACGACGCAGGATTTCGCCGACAGCGGCCTGCCGGAGCTGCTCTGGGCCTTTGCTACCAGCCATCCGCGCGTCAGGATCGAATTGCGCGTCGGCCGCTCGGCCGAGCTTGGCGAGGCGCTGCAGGCCGGGCAGCTCGATCTGGCCATCGTCATGCGCAAAACCCCGGCCAACGATGAAGTCGGGCTGTTCAGCGAGCCCATGCTGTGGCTTTGCTCGCAAAAGGGGCTTGCCGTGCGGGAAGAGGAATTGCCGCTGGCGCTGCTCGATCCCTATTGCGGTTTTCGCGAGGCCGCGCTCGCATCGCTCGATGCTGCCGGCCGCCGCTACCGCATCGCTGCCGGCAGCGCCAGCCTTGCCGGCCTGCGCACCGCGGTCAATGCCGGCATCGCGCTGACCTTGCGCACGGCGCGCTTTGCCCATTCCGGCATTGTCGAAGCACCGCGGGACTTCGGCCTGCCGCCGGTGCCGACAGCGCAATTCGCCATCCGACTCGGCCAGGGCGCCGAGCGGCCGGCACGCGATCTTGCCGCCTTGCTCAGCGAAAACCTCGCTTTGCCCGGCCTTGCCGGCTGATTTCCCTTGCGGGCTGATCCCAAAGAAAAAGCCG
This sequence comes from Hyphomicrobiales bacterium, assembly GCA_900472295.1. Lineage (GTDB taxonomy): Bacteria > Pseudomonadota > Alphaproteobacteria > Rhizobiales > Rhizobiaceae > Mesorhizobium. Next base: position 193,117 of record UCIA01000030.1, read on the forward strand.
ACCTTACGGTCGGCTTTGAGGAGGACGGGTCGAGGGGTTTGGGGGGACTTGGGGGTGACCCGTCGCAGCAACAATGCCCGAGCCGAATGATGGTTCCATGACGTTGAAAATAATTATGGGGTCGCCGCATTTTTTCTTGCCACCAGCCAGTCGCGCCCGGCATGGGCAAAAACCGCACACAGCACGATGGCGCCGCCGATCAGGCTGGCGGCGGGCGCGATCTCGCCGAGGAACAGGAAGGCGAACAGGATCGCAAACGGCACTTCGGCCGCACCGAGCAGGCCGGATTCCGGCGCCGGGATGAGCCGCGAGCCCTCCGTCCACAGGATCGATGCCGCTGCAAACGATCCTCCGAAGGCGATAAGCAGCACAGCGTCGCGGCTGGAGATCGCCAGCGGATCGGTGACGAACCAGCCGAACACAAACAAAAGGAAGGCCGACACTGCGCCCGCCCACACCACGGGCGTATCGCGGAAGGCGCGCACCATGATCATGTAGAGAGCGCTGCCGGTGGTCATCAGCAAAGCCAGCCCGTCGCCGAGGAGATGGCCAGTGCCGAAGCCGGAACCGACCATGATCGCAACGCCGCACAGCGAGACGGCCGCAGCGGCAAGCGTCTGCGCCCGGAATGGCTCGCGCACCAGCACGAAGGCGAGCAGCGCGGTGATGAAGGGCGCGGTGGCGTAGATGACCGCGACATTGGCGACATAGGTGAACTTGAACGCGCAGATGAAGGCGATGCTGGCCGCCGCGCCCTCGACCGCCAGCAACCAGCCACGCCAGCCAAGCCGCAAACTTTCGCGCCCGCCGGAGCGGCTCCGGCGCCACAGCACATAGAAGGTGATCAGGATCGAGCCGACAAAACCGCGCCAGCAGGTGATGGTCAGTGGATCGGCATGGATCGATTTGGTCAGCACGCCGGTGAGGGCGAAGAAAGCCGCCGACGCCGACACCAGCGTAATGCCAAGCTTACGCTCGGCGGCGGTATCGGCTGGGCTAGTGAGAGTTTCCGTCATCTCAGCAGACTATCCGCCTTCTCCTGCCACCATTCTGTCAGCACAGGGATACTCATAGCCGCTTGCGGAAACGCTCGTTGCCGATGATCAGCAGGCCGGCGGCGCTCGGCTTCGCCATTTGGGAGGCGACGTGCCGCGCTGCGAGGTGTTTTTGGGTGCAACGCCGTTCACTGTGTCGCCAGGTAGAGCTCCGAAGCGGCCTCCTTCAGCGCAAGCCTTCCGTCGGGTTTGAGGTACATCATGTGGCCGCCCTCGACGACGTCAAGACGGATGGGTTTTGCGCCGCCGAGCGTCGGCAGCTGGTTCACCAGATAGCGCGAGGCGAGGTAGGGCGTGACCAGGTCGGTGTCGCCATTGACGATAATGACGCCCAGCGCAGGATTAAGCGAACGCGCACGCTGCAGATCGTCCATCACCCCGGCATAACCTTGCCGCGAGCCGCCATAGTCCCAATTGCGGTTGATGTCGCCATTGAGCAGCCGGTAGCTGACATCGGTACGGAAATTCAGCTCGTCACGCGCATAGGAGACAAAAGCCGAGGTCAGCGCCGGCACGCTGCGGTCGAGCACCGGATCGGCGCCGGCGATGCGAGCACTCTCCGGTGCGATGTCGGCCGTGGCGATCGTGCCGTCATAGGGGCTGAGCACCTTGCCGCGGCTGCGCTGGAACTCGCGCGCGAACAGGCTGGTGGGGATGCGGGCGAAGTTGCGCTGCACCAGCTCAAGCGGCAGGCCAGTGATCTCGGCGACGCGCTGGCTGGCCAGCCGCCCGCCCTGTTCCAGCCCGCTGGTGAGGGCGGTAAGGTAGTCGCCCAGAGCATACTTTTCGATCTCGGCGAGCTTCTCGCGCAGCGCCTCGCCATTGAGGCCTTCGCTACGCAGGCGCACCGCTGCCAGCGACGGCAGTTCCAGCGCCCAATGCAGCGGCTGGAATTCATCCGGCAGCACCAGCGTGAACTCCAGCGCCGGCGAGATCAGCACGATGCCCCTAGGGCTCAGGCCGACATCTTCCTGCAGGGTCCTGGCAAGAAGTGCTGCCCGGAACCCGCCATAGCTTTCGCCGGCGAGAAAAAGTGGCGATCCGGTGCGGCCGTTCTGGGCGAGATAGAGCCGGATGAAGGCGCCGATCGAACTGGCGTCCTGGCTGACGCCCCAGAAATCTTTCGTGTCCTGGCCGGGCGCCTCGCGGCTGTAGCCGGTGCCGACCGGATCGACAAAGACGAGGTCGGTCATGTCGAGCCAGCTGTCGGGATTGTCGATGAGCCTCTGCGGCGGCGGCAGGAATTGGCCATCGGTGCCGGTCGCGATGACGCGCGGACCGAGCGCGCCGAGATGCAGATAGGCGGACGCCGCGCCCGGGCCGCCATTGAAGACGAATGTGATGGGACGAGCCTTCTCCGCGCCCGCCGCTGGCGGCAGAGTGTAGGCGACATAGAAGATTTCCGCCGTGACATCGCCCTTGCCGGAAAGCAGCGACAGCGTGCCGGCCTTCGCCTGGTAGTCCAGCTTGCGTCCGGCAAGGGTGATCGAATGGCTGGTGACCTGCGGCGCCGGCAGCAGCGACAGCACGCCGCCGGTAGGCGCGGGGCGCTCGGGCGTTTCGGCAAGGGCGGGCTGCGCGAAAGCGGCAAGCACCAAGAGGGCAAGCGAGATCAGTTTCAGCTTGAACGCCATGATGCCTCCAGGAATATCTACTGCATACGTATGGTCCGGGTGGTCGAAGTCAAAGTAACTCTTCGCGAGCATAGCGTTCCTTCGCGCCCCCTCTGTCCCGTCGGCCTCTCAGCCCCGTTTCAACGGCCGAAGTCGGTGCGATTGATGAATTGAATCGAAGGTCGGCGTTCCTTCGCGCGCGCCTCTGGCCTGCCGGCCGTTCGTCGTTCGAAAAGCCAAGCATTGGCTTTCCGTCCGCTTCGCGGATCACTCCTCACCCCCCCACTTGGGGGGAGATCAGCAGCGTCGACGCCTCGCGCTACTGCGCCGCAGGCTCTTCCGCATCACCCTCATCCGTGAACGGTGAGGCGCTCGGCACGCAGTTGATCGCCCAGCCGGCCGGCGTCGGCTGCTTCTGGTATTCGGTGACGGCGTTGGTGCACTGTTCGCGGGTGTCGAAGGTGCTGGGCAGCACCACCATGCCGCCTTGCGGGCCGGCGATCACCAGGTACCAGACCAATGCTACGCTGGGAGCAGCCATGGGAATTCCTCACTTTGCTGGATGTCGAAGTCGGATCGACCCTAGCAACTCCCGGCTGACGGCGAAAGCAGGGCGACGAGAAGGCGCCCTGCCAGACCATCACAGACCCGTGAACGAACCGCTCTCCCGCAGCTCGATCAGTTCACCGCAAAGCAGTAGAACAGGCCGTCGCCGCCGGTGCCTTTCAGCGCTTCCTGGCTGCAGCCGCCGCGCGAGGCATGCGAGGAGTTCCAGGATTTCGCCGCCGCCGACTCATCGAGGCCGGTTCGGTCGTGATGGCCCGTCATCGCGGCGCCCTCCGCTCCGCTCAATGTCCAGTCGCCGCAGGTCTGGTCGGCGATTTTGGTGCCGTCGGGCTTCGAACCGGTCAGTATGTCGTGCCGGTTCGGCTTGTCGCCGCGGCCGTTGACCACTTCGCCCTTTTCGGTCAGCGCCGTCTGCTTGGTGATGGCGTTGGCGTCGCCGTGCAGCGAGGCGACGTCGTCGGCGATCTTTTCGCCTTTGGCGTTGACCCACGGGCCTTTGCCGATACGGTCGCGCGCATCGACGTTGGCGCTCGAGAGATAGGCGTGCCACTCCTTGCCGGCCACCCCCGCGGCTTCCGCCAACGAGGCGCAATGCGCATCGGCGCCCTTGAGGCCGCCGAGATCGGCGCCCTTGCCGGACCCGACACTGGTGACGAAGAAACTCATCTTGGCGTCTTGCGCCATCGCTACGCCAGCTGTGGCAGCAATAGCTGCGGCTGCAACGAGAAGAAATCTGCGCATGTCGGTCCTCCGATTTCGAATGTCCTACATTCGAAGAACGTAGCTGGAGGCCTATTTCATCCCTCTTCGGGGCAAGTTTTATTCCGGCTGCCGGTAGGCGACGAAGCGGTTGTTCCTAACCTGGAAGATCAGGCCGGTCTCTTTCAGCTCGGGGCTGGCCAGCGGTACGATGTGTTTTGCCACTTCCGAAGGGTGCGGCAGCGTCTCCGGATCCTCGCCGGGCGCGGCCTGCGCGCGCATGGCGGTGCGAGTGGCGCCGGGGTCGACGGCATTGATGCGCAGCGCCAGGCTTTGCGTCTCATGCGCCCAGGAACGCGTCATGGCTTCCACCGCCGCCTTCGACGCCGCATAGGGCGCCCAGAAGGCGCGCGCCGAATGCGCGGAGCCGGAAGACATGATGATAGCGCGGCCGGCGTCGGACAGCCTGAGCAGCGGGTCGACCGAGCGGATCAGCCGCCAGGTCGAGGTGACGTTGATATTCATCACCTTCTCGAAGGTTTTCGCCTCGACATGCCCGATCGGTGAGATGACGCCGAGCACGCCGGCATTGGCCACCAATATGTCGAGCTTGCCCCAGCGCTCATGAATGGCGCCGCCCAGCCGATCGATGCCGGGCATATCTGAGAGGTCGAGCGGCACCAGCGTCGCTTCGCCCTTGCCGGTCCTGGCGCGTTCGGCCTTGATCTGGTCGTCGAGCTCTTCCAGCCCGCCGACGGTGCGGGCGACCGCGATGACATGCGCGCCGGCGGCGGCGAGCTCCTTGGCAATGAAATAGCCGATGCCACGCGAAGCGCCGGTGACGACCGCAACGCGGCCGGAGAGGTCGAGGGTCATGCGATAGCTTCCGTGAGGTGGGTGCGAGACACCCCCCTCTGCCCTGCCGGGCATCTCCCCCTCAAGGGGGGAGATTGGCCTTCATCGAGCTCAGCGCTCTTTCTGCATCCGTCGCGATTGGCGAAGGCCGAGAGTTTAGATGATCTCCCCCCCTGAGGGGGAGATGTCCGGCAGGACAGAGGGGGGTGACTTGGCGAAGGCAAATGCTGGTCCGGCAAACCCTAAGCCCCGTTGTTCGCCAGCAGCGACAGCGTGCGCACATTGTCGTGGCCTTCGAAGTCGAGCAGGCGGGTCGGGTACTGGCCGGTGAAGCACGCATCGCAGAATTGCGGCTGCTCATTATCGCGCCCGGCCTCGCCGACGGCGCGGTAGAGCCCGTCAATGGTGAGGAAGCCGAGCGAATCGACACGGATGAACTCGGCCATTTCCTCGATCGACATGCGCGACGCCAGAAGCTTCGACTTTTCCGGCGTGTCGACGCCGTAGAAGCATGACGCGCTGGTCGGCGGCGAGGCGATGCGCATATGCACTTCACGGGCGCCGGCATCGCGCACCATCTGCACGATCTTCTGGCTGGTGGTGCCGCGCACGATGCTGTCGTCGACCAGCACCACGCGCTTGCCCTCGATCATGCGGCGGTTCGCGTTGTGCTTGAGCTTCACGCCCATGTGGCGGATCGAATCGCCGGGCTGGATGAAGGTGCGGCCGACATAATGGTTGCGGATGATGCCGAGCTCGAAGGGAATGCCGGCTGCCTGGGAAAAGCCGATCGCCGCCGGCGTGCCGGAATCCGGCACCGGCACGACGATATCGGCCTCGACAGGGCTTTCCTGCGCCAGTTCGGCGCCGATGCGCTTGCGCACCTCATAGACATTGCGGCCTTCGACCGAGGAGTCCGGGCGGGCGAAATAGACATATTCGAAGATGCAGAAGCGGGTCTTCTGCGGCTCGAACGGGAACAGGCTCTCAATGCCCTTCGAGGTCACGACGACCATCTCGCCGGGCTTCAGGTCGCGCACGAAGCGGGCGCCTATAATGTCGAGCGCGCAGGTTTCGGAGGCGAGGATCCAGGCACCGTCGAGATCGCCGAGCACCAGCGGACGGATGCCCAGCGGATCGCGGCAGCCGATCATCTTCTTGGATGTCATTGCAACCAGCGAGAAGGCGCCTTCGACCTGGCGCACAGCGTCGATGAAGCGCGAGTTCAAATCGCGCTCCTTGCTGGTTGCAACGAGGTGCAACAGCGTCTCGGTATCGGAGGTCGACGAGAAGATCGCGCCCTGTTTCTGCAGCGCGCGCTGCACGGTCATGGCGTTGGTGAGGTTGCCATTGTGAGCGACGGCGAAACCGCCATCGGCGAGTTCGGCAAAGAAGGGCTGGATGTTGCGCATGCCTGCGCCGCCTGTCGTGGCATAGCGCGTGTGGCCGATGGCGCGGTTGCCTTGCAGGCTGTCGATGACGTGCTGCTTGGTGAAGGTGTCGCCGATCAGGCCGACATGGCGTTCGACATGGAACTGCGTGCCGTCATAAGAGACGATGCCGGCTGCTTCCTGGCCACGATGCTGCAGGGCATGCAGGCCTAGCGTGACAATGGCCGCCGCGTCCTGCCGGCCGAAAATACCGAACACACCGCATTCGTCGTGGAAATGGTCATCGGCTTCGGCGGAAAGCACGTCGTCTGCGTCTGCCTTCGAAACTGCCATGGGGCTCAAGCTCCGCTAAAATGGCCATATAGTGCGATAGCACCGCGAAAGCAACGCACACCGTGCGCCGTTCACACCATAGTCAGCTCAAAATGGCGCCCAGGTGGCGGGCGCCATGCCGCCCAAGCTCAGTTGGCCGGCGCGGCCGGCGCCGGATTGGCCGGGGCAGGCGCATCGGCCGGAGCGTCGGTCTCGTCGTCGGGCGCGGGCGCATCCTCGCCCGTTGCTGGAGCATCCGCCGCCGGGGCACCAGCGGCAGGAGGCGCCTCGGGCGCTGCCGGCTGATTCGGGTTGAGCTTCTTCAGGATGGCGTTTTCCGGATCCTCGGGCAGCAGGCTTTCCAGCTTGGCGCCGATGGTCTCGAGCAGCGGCTTCGACTTGGCGTTGGCGATCCAGGCCGGTGCCTTGGCCCCGGCCAGCCAGTTGAAGAACAAGAGTGCCACCGCGACGACAATTATGCCGCGCGCCGCGCCATAAAGGAAACCAAGTGTACGGTCGAGCGCGCCGATCCTGGAATCGATGATCCAGTCGGCAAGCTTCATGGTGATGACCGAAACGACGATCAGCGCGATGACGAAGACGATGCCGGCGGACGCCGCCATGGCCATCTTGGGATTTTCGACATAGGGCTCAACGTAGGGCAGCACCGGCTTGTAGAAGAAGAATGCCGCCGCGGCCGCAGCCGCCCAGGAAACGACCGACAGAATCTCGCGGGAAAGGCCGCGAACCATGGCGAGCATCGCCGAGACCAGGGTGAAGCCGACGAGAATTCCGTCAAGCAGCGTAATCGGCATGTTGTTCGCCCCACTCCGATTTTCTTTTCACGGCTCAGGCGAGCCGCGTCATTCTTCCTCGTCGACACGGCTGCGCCGTGAGCCGGCTATGCGCGCCACGAGATCGGCAAGTTCGGTTGGCTTGAAAGCGCCGGCCCCGATCCCCCCGACAACTTCCTCGCTGCCCAAGGGCAGAACCGCACTTCCAAAACCCAGCTTTTCGGCCTCCTTGAGACGTTGCTGCGCATGCGCAACCGGTCTCACAGCGCCCGACAGGCTGATTTCGCCGAAATAGACGCAATCGGCGGGAAGGGCAAGACCGGTGAGCGACGAAACCAGTGCAGCGGCCACTGCGAGATCGGCAGCCGGCTCGGAAATCCGGTAGCCGCCGGCGACGTTGAGATAGACGTCGTGGGTGCCGAAGCGCACGCCGCAATGGGCTTCGAGCACGGCCAAAATCATCGACAGCCGCGCGCCGTCCCAGCCGACAACGGCACGGCGCGGCGTGCCGAGCGAAGAAGGCGCAACCAGCGCCTGGATCTCGACCAGCACCGGGCGTGTGCCTTCCATCCCGGCGAAAACCGCAGCACCGGGCGACTTTGCATGGCGTTCGCCGAGGAACAGCTCCGACGGGTTGGCGACTTCGCGCAAGCCCTTGTCCGACATTTCGAAGACGCCGATCTCGTCGGTCGGCCCAAAGCGGTTCTTCACCGTGCGCAGGATACGGTAGTGGTGGCCGCCTTCGCCTTCGAAATAGAGCACGGCGTCGACCATGTGCTCGACGACGCGGGGTCCGGCGATCTGGCCTTCCTTGGTGACATGGCCGACAAGCACGATGGCCGCGCCCGTGGATTTGGCGTAGCGGATCATCGCCTGGGCGGAGGCGCGCACCTGGGTGACGGTGCCGGGGGCCGAATCGGCCATGTCGGTCCACAGCGTCTGGATAGAATCGAGAATGACGAGGTCCGGCCGCCTGCCGTCGGCGATTGTCGCCAGAATGTCCTCGACATTGGTTTCGGCTGCGAGTTCCACCGGCGTGTCGGCGACGCCCAGCCGCTGCGCCCGCAGCCTGATCTGGGCGACGGCCTCTTCGCCCGAGACATAAACGATGCGATGGCCTTTGGACGCCAGCGCAGCGGCCGCCTGGGTGAGCAGCGTCGACTTGCCGATACCGGGATCGCCGCCGACCAGCAACGCCGAGCCGCGCACGAAACCGCCGCCTGTGGCGCGGTCGAGCTCGCCAATGCCCGAGATGATGCGCGGCGCGTCCTCGATATCGCCGGACAGGCTGGTCAGCACCACAGCGCGGCCCTTGCGGGCATTGCGCGTGTTGGCCGGTCCCGAACCGATGCCGCCCGACGTGCCTTCCTCGACCAGCGTGTTCCACTCGCCGCAAGCATCGCATTTGCCGGCCCAGCGCTGATGCACCGATCCGCAATTCTGGCAGATGAACTGGACGCGGGATTTAGCCATGGAGTGGGAACGCCTGCAAATCACGGGAGGTCGGCGATCCTGCACACCCCCCTCTGTCCTGCNNCAGGCCAGAGGGGGGTGTGACGGAGTGCGACGGTAGGCCAAAAAGCTACTCAAACCTCTCCGCAATATGGTGCTCTTCGGCCAGATCGGAAAACCGCGTGAACTCGCCATGGAAGGCGAGGCTGACCGAGCCCGTCGGGCCGTGGCGCTGCTTGGCGACGATGACTTCGGCCTTGCCGCGCATCTCGTTCATCTCGTGTTCCCACTTGATGTATTCGTCGGTGCCGGGCTTGGGCTCGCGGTTCTTCAGATAATATTCCTCGCGATAGACGAACATCACCACGTCGGCGTCCTGCTCGATCGAACCGGATTCACGCAGGTCGGAGAGTTGTGGGCGCTTGTCTTCACGGCTTTCGACCTGACGCGACAGCTGCGACAGCGCGATGATCGGCACGGAAAGCTCCTTGGCCAGTGCCTTGAGGCCAGTGGTGATCTCGGTGATTTCCTGCACGCGGTTCTGCGAGGATTTGGCGGACGAGCCCTGCATCAGCTGGATATAGTCGATGACGATGAGGTCGAGGCCGCGCTGGCGCTTCAGCCGGCGCGCACGCGCCGAGAGCTGCGCGATCGAGATACCGCCGGTCTGGTCGATGAACAGCGGGATCTTCTGCATGGTCTGCGAGCAGGCGACCAGCTTTTCGAAATCCATCTCGCTGATCTCACCGCGGCGGATTTTTGACGACGAAATTTCCGTCTGTTCGGAAATGATGCGGGTGGCGAGCTGCTCGGACGACATTTCCAGCGAGAAGAAGCCGACGACGCCGCCATTGGCTGCCTTGAATGAGCCGTCGGCCTGCTGGGCCGGCTCATACATCTCGGCGATGTTGAAGGCGATGTTGGTGGCGAGCGATGTCTTGCCCATGCCCGGACGGCCGGCAATGATGATCAGATCCGACGCCTGCAGGCCACCCATGCGGCGGTCGAGATCGCGCATGCCGGTGGCGAGGCCCGACAAATGGCCGTCGCGCATATAGGCGGCGTTGGCCATGTCGACGGCGGTCTTGACCGCGTCGGTGAAGCTCTCGAAGCCGCCATCATAGCGACCGGTCTCGGCCAGTTCGAACAGCCGCCGCTCGGCATCCTCGATCTGCTCGGACGGCGCCATGTCGACCGGCGCGTCATAGGCGATGTTGACCATGTCCTCGCCGACGGTGATCAGCGCGCGGCGCGTGGCCAGATCGTAGATGGCGCGGCCATAGTCGGTGGCGTTGACGACGGTGACGGCCTCGACCGCCAGACGAACCACATATTGCGCCACCGTCATGTCGCCGACCTTCTCGTCGGCCGGCAGGAAGGTTTTCAGCGTGATTGGCGTCGCAACCTTACCCATGCGGATGAGCTCGGCCGCCACCTCGAAGATCTTCCTGTGCAGCGGCTCATAGAAATGGCCGGCCTTCAGGAAATCGGAGACGCGGTAGAAGGCATCGTTGTTGACCAGGATGGCGCCGAGCAGCGCCTGCTCGGCCTCGATGTTGTTGGGCGCCTCGCGATAAAGCGGTTGCTGCTCCGCCACGCCGAATTTTCGCGCTGCCTCTGCCATGATGTCCCCGGTTGCCGACCTCTCACTGCCCTATCAGACCGCGTTAACGGCGGGTGAAGATTCGTCACTGTTTCACACTGTTCACAGCGCAAAGATTTCGGTGGAAAGATTCCCGATTGACTCGACTCGGGGACACGAGTCTAGCCGATTTGAAAACGGAACAAAACAGGAAAATCGACCGCGGGCTATTTCGTCAGCACGTCGCCCCAGTCCAGCCGCCGCGCTGCCTTGAACAATTCGCCGTCGCGCTTGGTGAAAAGCGTCTCGCCAGCGCTGCCGTCCGGCTGGCAGAGTTTGACAAGCACCTTGCCGGAGCCCGATTTCGGCGGCGCGATGACGCGCGGCGCGCGGGGAGAGGCCGGCTGCCGCGACGCCGCGACATAGATGAACTTCTCGTCCTCCCATGGTACCTCGGCGTCCTTGGCCAGCCGATGCAGGCGCGAGCGGGCGACGCGGCGCGAAAAATGGCACCAGTCGGGCGCCTCAAGTGGGCAGGGTGCCTCATGCGGGCAAGGCGCCAGCACATGCGCGCCGGCCTCGATCAATTGTCGGCGCACGGCAAGGATGCGCTGCCAGCCGGCCGGCGTGCCGGGCTCGACGACCAGCAGCGTGTCGCCGGTCAATTGCCAGAGTCGGGCGACAAGCTTGGCCAGCGATGCCGGCGCGATCTCGTCCAGCACATAAGCGCAGGTGACGAGATCGGCAGGCTCGAGGTCGGCAAGGTCGATGGTGACGTCGCCGGCGCGCCAGTCCGTCCTGGCGGCGATGGCATCGAGAGCGAGCGACTGGCCGACCTTGCGCACCGCCGCGCTCGCTTCGATCAGCACCGCCTGTTCGAGGTCGGGCCACAGATCCGTGGTGGCCCAAAGCACGGTGCCAGGGCCGGCGCCGATATCGAGCAGGCTCTTGGGCTGGAAATCGGGCCGTGCTTCGGCAAGCGCATCGAGGCTGGTGCGGACCGCGGCATAGGTCGCCGGCAGCCGGGCTGCCAGATAGGCTTTGACCGCCATCTCCTCGGCCATGTGCAGGCGGCCGTCGCGCAATTCGGCGCGGTATCGGTCGGACAGCGTTTTCGCCGCCTGGCGCAGTGCTGCCAGCGGTATCGTTTCGAGCAGGCGCTCGACGCCTTGTCGCAGCGGTGCGGGCAGTTCCACGCTCAGGCCTCGCGCGGCGCGAACAGGATGATCGATGCGCCGGCAATGCTGAGCACGGCCCCAACGAGATCCCAGCGATCCGGGCGCACGCCTTCCACCAGCCACAGCCAGCCGAGCGAGGCCGCAATGTAGATGCCGCCATAGGCAGCGTAGGCGCGGCCGGCCGCAGAGGTGTCGACCAGCGCCAGCAGGAAGCCGAACAAAGCGAGCGAGACGAGGCCGGGCGCCAACCACAGCGGCGATTTTTCAAGCCTCCACCAGGCCCAGAACGAAAAGCACCCGGCGATTTCGGCCAGTGCGGCGGCGATGTAGAGGAGGTAGGTCATGAAAAAGGTCTCGGCATAGCGAGACCTTTTTCATGTTTGGGCAGGCAATGGCAAGACCGATGGGCTGGGCTATTCCCGATCGGCCACCTTGCGGCGGCGGGCTGGCCTGGCGACAGCGGACCTTGTAGCAACCGGCTCGGCAGGCTCGGCAGCCGTCTGCTCCTGGCGATGCCCCATGTCGCGCATTTCCAGTGCCTTCTCGCATTTGGCGATGTAGTCGCGCGTCATCGGCAGCGTGTCGTTCTTCTTGGTGATCTGGATCTGGAAGATCACCAGGTCTTGCCAGCGGAAGGCGGCTTCCGAGGCAGCGAGATAGAACTCCCACATACGGCAGAAGCGCTCGTCATAGATCGCCTTGGCCTTGTCGCGGTTGGCGGCAAAGCGTTGGCCCCAGTGCTTGAGCGTATCGGCATAGTGAAGCCTGAGAATCTCGACGTCGGTGACCACTAGCCCCGACTTCTCGATCGCCGGCATCACTTCCGACAGCGAAGGGATGTAGCCGCCCGGGAAAATGTACTTGCGAATGAAGGCGCTGGTCGCCCACGGCACGCCAGAGCGGCCGATCGTGTGCAATAGCATGACGCCATCCGGCTTCAACAGCGTCGCCGATTTGTCGAAGAAGGTGCGGAAGTGGTTGACGCCGACATGTTCGAACATGCCGACTGAAACGATGCGGTCGAAGCGTTCGTTGAGGGCGCGGTAGTCCTTGAGGTCGAAATGCACACGGTCCTGCAGGCCCTGCGCATGCGCCCGGTCGGTGGCGACGCCATGCTGTTCGGTCGACAGCGTCACGCCTTGCACGTCGACGTCGAAGGTCTTGGCGAGATAGAGGCCGAGCCCGCCCCAGCCGGAGCCGATGTCGAGCACGGTCTGGCCGGCCTTTAGCCTGAGCTTGGCGGCGATATGGCGCTTCTTGGCCATCTGCGCCTCGTCCAGCGTCATGTCCGGCTGTTCGAAATAGGCGCAGGAATACTGCATGTCCTCGTCGAGAAAGAGCCGGTAGAGGTCGCCCGACAGGTCGTAGTGGCGCTGCACGTTGCGGCGCGAGCGCGAGGCGGTGTTGATCTGCTGCAGGCGGCGGAAGGCGTGGCGCAGGCCCTCGATCGCTTTCGACCAGGTGGCGTCGATGCCGCCGCTGCCCATGTTCTGGAAGGCGATGCGCATCAGGCCCAGAGCGCCGCCTTCAAGGATGTCGAGTTCGCCGTCCATGTAGGATTCCGGCACGGCCAGCATCGGATCGAAGGTGATGGCGCGCTCGGCATGCCTGGTCTTGATGTGCATGTGCACCGGCTCGCCACTGCCGTCGCCGAAGACATGCGTTGAACCCTTCGGTCCGGTAACCCTGAGATTGCCCGTGCGCACCAGGCGGTCGAGAACGCGCTTCAACAGAATATTCATCACCAAATGTCCCCTCACGGTCAGACTGGCTGCACAATTCTGCCTCAATATGTAGGGGCTCGAAAAGTTCCATTTGGTACAAAAATGCCCGGGCGAGAGGCCCGGGCATTGGTCCACAAGGGGTGGATGACGACAATGTGATCGGGAACGCGGCTCCCTCGCTTGTCGTTAAGCGATCAGGCGTTGTCTTCGCCGCCTTCGAACTCGCTGTTCGGGTCGAAGAAGTTCTCCGGCCGCGCATTGTCGTTGATGTCGTCGCCATAGATGGCTTCGGCGGTGGTCAGCGTCTCGCCCTTGGCCTGGCGCTCGGCTTCGTCGGCCGTACGCGCAATGTTGAGGCTGATGGTGACCTCGACTTCCGGATGCAGCGCGATCGCCACATTGGTGACACCGATGGTCTTGATCGGCTGGTTGAGCAGAATCTGGTTGCGGTTGATCGAAAAACCTTCCGCCGTCAGCAGGTCGGCGATGTCGCGGGTCGACACCGAACCGTAGAGCTGGCCGGTCTCGCCGGCTGAACGCACGGCGATGAAGCTCTTGCCGTCGAGCTTTTCGGCAACTTGGCTCGCTTCCGACTTGCGCTCAAGGTTGCGGGCTTCGAGCTGGGCACGCTGGCCCTCGAACTTCTTCTTGTTGGCTTCATTGGCGCGCAGCGCCTTGCCCTGCGGCAAGAGGAAGTTGCGGGCAAAGCCGTCCTTGACCTTGACGGTATCGCCCATCTGGCCGAGGCGGGAAACGCGTTCGAGAAGAATCACTTGCATGGTCTTGTTCCTTCGTCTGGGCACCGACCGCGGGATCGGCACCGAATTGAATGGAACAGGTCAGGAAGCTTGGGCGCCTGGCGCCGGTGTCGCTGTCCTGCCTGTCGCGGCAGTTAGAGGCTTTTCACCTCAACTCGGGATTTCAATGCATGTCGCCCAAAAGTGGTCCCGGTTTTGGGACAACGACATGCATCATCAAATTACCCCTGCGGCGCCCGTCGCCATGGGGAAAATAGAGCGGGCGGCGAACCGCCCGCTCGAAAGTCTTAGCGAACCACGTAGGGCAGCAGGCCGAGGAAACGGGCGCGCTTGATCGCCTTGGCGAGTTCACGCTGCTTCTTCTGGCTCACCGCAGTGATGCGCGACGGCACGATCTTGCCGCGCTCGGAAATGTAGCGCTGCAGAAGACGCACGTCCTTGTAGTCGATCTTGGGCGCGTTGGCGCCGGAGAACGGGCAGGTCTTGCGGCGGCGGTGGAACGGGCGCCGGGTCGGGATCTGATTGATGTCGACCATTATTCTGCACCCCCTTCAAAGCCTTCGCGCGGACGGCGCGGACCACGATCTGCACCGGCGTCGCCGCCGAACGAGCGCGGCGGACGATCGCCACGGTCGCCGCGATCACGGTCGCCGAACGAGCGCGGACCACGATCGCCACGGTCACGGTCGCCGAAGCCGCCGCGTTCCGAGCGCTCTTCGCGCTTCTGCATCATGGCCGACGGGCCTTCCTCATGCGCCTCGACCTTGACGGTCAGGAAACGCAGCACGTCTTCGGACAGGCCCATCTGGCGCTCCATCTCGTTGAGCGCTGCCGGCGGGCAGGAGAGGTCCATAAGCGTGTAGTAAGCCTTCCGGTTCTTGTTGACCCGGTAGGTGAGGGACTTCAGTCCCCAGTTCTCGACCCGGCCGACGGACCCGCCATTTGCGGAGATGACGCCCTTGTACTGTTCGACAAGCGCATCGACCTGCTGCTGCGAGAGGTCCTGCCGGGCAAGGAACACATGTTCGTATAGAGCCATAGTGGTTCAATGCCTTTCTTCGTTTCTCTCCCGGATCCTCGCGGCAAAAGCCTCTGCAACTTCTCTGACCCGCTATAGCGGGGAAGAAAGGAGCATTTCGAGACGGTCGAGAGCGGAGACACGGGAGGCGGAAGCGCTTCTGGCTTCACACGAAGGTTTTGGATAAAACCTCCGGCCCTCCGTTCAGCCCCCAGCAAGGACCGGCAGATTGCGGCGGTCTATACAGCAATCCGCCGATAAGGCAAGGGTAAGGGTGCCCCAGACAGCGTCCTGGGGTCGCAGGGTTGAAAAACACCCGGCATCAACTCGTATGCGGGGTGAGACCGTTGATCGTTTCAGGGAAGAAATCCGGCGCGGCCTTACGCTTGCCGAACATCATGTCGTATTGCAGCAGGCGGAAATCGTTGATCGCCGGATCGATGTCCTTCTGCCGCGCCCAGTCAGGCGTCGCTTCGCCCGACGGCGTTAGCAGAAGATTGCGGTCGACGACGCGGTAGCGTTCGCGCAGCGCGCCGAGGAAGCCGGTGTAGTAAGGGTGCGTGATGCCGGCCGTCGTCAGAATGTGGTAGGGCAGGAAGGCCGGGCTCACCGCGCCCATATCCTGCGCCGGGCCGGTGCGGTTCGACCAGATGACCAGCGGCGTCTGGTGGTGCTCCAGTGCTGCCTCCGGCGTCGGTTCCCTGCGCGGCGCGACATTGTCTTTCATGTAGCCCGTTTCGACATAGACGGGGCCGAGCGGCGGCAGATGGTCGCCAAAAAAGGCGATGACGGTCGGCCGCTCGCGCTTCTTGGCCCATTCGATCAGCCGTTCGAGGCCGCGGTCGGCATCGGCGGAGCCCTCGGCGTAGCTGAGCAGAGATTCCCGCGCCCAGGTGCTGATCGGTGCCGCAACCTTGTGGGTCGGATTGTAATAGCGATACGGCTCATAGGGACCATGGTTCTGCAGGCTGACGGCGAAGAAGAACACCGGCCGCTCGCTGGCGTCGGCTTCGCGGATGATCTCGTCGGTCATCGAGGCGTCGGAAGCCAGCGGGCCGCGCTTTTCCATCGTCGGCAGCGTCTCTTCCGACTTGAAGTCGTTGAAGCCGAAATCGGCATAGACCGCGCCGCGGTTCCAGAACCAGTTGGTTCCGGGGTGAATGGCGCGCGCCTGGTAGCCTTCGCTTTTCAGGAAGGTCGCCAGCGACGGTGTGGGCGTGCGCACATATTGCTGATAGGGGATCGAGCCCGCCGGCAGGAAGGCATTGGAAAAGCCGGTCAGCGCCTCGAATTCGATGTTGGCGGTCATGCCGCCGAATTCCGGCGAGAACATGTAGCCCGAGCGCAGCGCCCGCACATTGGGGATCGGATCGGGCGTGATGGTGACGCCGGGCAGCTTGGTCGCATCCCAGAAGGATTCGCTCATGACAATGATGATGTCGGGCTTTTCGTCCGGCACCGACGCCGTCACATCGGGCCTGTCGATCGCCTCGATCGCCTTGTCGGAATAACCCGCCGGCGCCGAGACATGGGCCATCGGCACGTTGAGCGCGAAAGCCAGTGCGAAGCCGTTGGAGGCGTAGTTCTCCTTCTGGTCCCACATGATCGGGATGATCTGCAGCCGGTCGCGGGTCCACGAGAAGGTGGCGTAATCCATGATCGAGACGAAGAAGGCGAGCAGCGGGACCGCCAGCGTCAGCCGCGCCAGCCGCCCCTTGCGGCTGAGGATCGGCACTTTGCGACGCCACTGCCGCCAGCCATAGACCAGCAGCGACAGGCCGGCGACGATGCCGACCGCCATGGCCACAGCGGTCCAGGGACGCTCGCGCACGAGAAGCGGCATCAGCGCCATGATCTGGCGCGAATAGAGAAAATCTGTGGGGTAGAGCGGATCGCCGAGATAGTGCGATTTCTGATGACCGACAAAGGCCAGCGCCAGCGTCAGCGGCGCCACGATCATCAGGCTCTGGTGGCTGCGGCCGAGCACGGCATCCAGCCCCATCATCACCAGCGCAAAGACGATGATCGTGGTCCAGCCCGGCTTGAACGGCTGCAGGAAGAAATCGACCGTGCCGAAGAAGTCGCCGCGCACGATCCACTCGATGGCGAACACCAGAACGGCTGCGGCAAGCAAGGTGACCAGACCGTAGCGGATGACAGGCCATTTGCGCCCCGGCAGGTAGCCGGTGGCCGGATCGTCTTCCAAGAACTGTGGCGCGGGTACGGCCGCGCCCTTCCTGATCCTTGTCACGTCTCTTCCCCCGGCCCAAGCAACGCGTTTTTCCACTCGCGTCACCGTTCTGTCATAGAACTGTCATCCAAAAGCTAGCGCCTGTGGCGGAAATAAGAAGAGCCAGCAAACGATTCGTGAGCGGTTTTCATCAGGTGTGATCGGCAAAAAGCCTTTCGGAACAGAGACTCGGGGTCAGTTTCCGGCCGGACCAAGGGTCGAAATGCCGCCCGCGGGCTTGACTTGGCGGTCCGCCTTGCGTCACAGGCAGGAAAAATCAGCCGCTGGAGAGCGCCCAAATGGCCATTGCATTCACCTTTCCGGGACAGGGCAGCCAGGCTGTCGGCATGGGCAAGGACCTTGCGGACGCTTTCCCTGAAGCGCGAAAAGTCTTCGAGGAAGTCGATGATGCGCTGGGCGAGAATCTGTCGAAATTGATCTGGGAAGGTCCGGAAGAGACGCTGACGCTAACCGCGAACGCCCAGCCGGCGCTGATGGCGGTGTCGCTGGCCGCGGTCCGTGCGCTGGAAGCGCGCGGCTTTTCGCTGAAGGGCAAGGTGGCATACGTTGCCGGCCATTCGCTCGGCGAATACTCCGCCCTTGCCGCCGCCGGCTTCGTTTCGGTCGCCGATGCCGCCCGGCTGCTGCGCATCCGCGGCAACGCCATGCAGGCGGCGGTGCCGGCCGGCGAGGGCGCCATGGCGGCGATCATCGGACTGGAACAGGCCGATGTCGAAGCTGCTTGCACCGAGGCCGCAACAGGCTCCGGCAAGGTCTGCCAGATCGCCAACGACAATGGCGGCGGCCAGCTGGTGATTTCCGGCGCCAAGGCGGCGGTGGAACTCGCTGCGAAGCTGTGCACCGAAAAGGGCGCCAAGCGCGCGCTGATGCTGCAGGTCTCCGCCCCCTTCCATTCCGCGCTGATGGCGCCGGCGGCAAATGTCATGCGCGAGGCGCTGGCCGGGGTGACCAAGCATGCGCCGGTGGTTCCTGTCGTCTCCAACGTCACCGTGACCCCGACCATCGATCCCGACGAGATCGCGCGGCGCCTGGTCGAGCAGATAACCGGTCGCGTGCGCTGGCGCGAAACGGTGGAGTGGTTCGGCGCCAATGGCGTTACAACACTTTACGAGATCGGCGCCGGCAAGGTGCTGTCGGGCCTGGCGCGGCGCATCAACCGCGACATCGCTACATCGGCAGTCGGCACCCCAGCCGATGTCGAGGCGGCGCTGGCTGCGCTTGCATAATCCACTGGCGATTTGACCCCTCCCGTGGGAAGGGTGTTCTCTCAGATCAGGAGACGAAAATGTTCGAACTGACCGGCCGCAAGGCGCTTGTCACCGGCGCATCGGGAGGCATTGGCGAGGCGATTGCCCGGGTGCTGCATGCGCAAGGCGCCATTGTCGGCCTGCATGGCACCCGCATCGAGAAACTGGAGGCCCTGGCCGGCGAACTCGGCGACCGGGTAAAGCTGTTTCCGGCTAACCTGTCGAACCGCGACGAGGTCAAGGCGCTTGGACAGAAAGCGGAAGCCGAACTCGAAGGCGTCGACATCCTGGTCAACAATGCCGGCATCACCAAGGACGGCCTGTTCGTGCGCATGTCGGACGCCGACTGGGATTCGGTGATGGAAGTGAACCTCACCGCCGTGTTCCGGCTGACCCGCGAACTCACCCATCCGATGATGCGCCGCCGCCACGGACGCATCATCAACATCACCTCGGTGGTCGGTGTCACCGGCAATCCCGGCCAGACCAATTACTGCGCCACCAAGGCGGGCATGATCGGCTTTTCCAAGTCGCTGGCGCAGGAGATCGCCACCCGCAACATCACCGTCAACTGCGTCGCCCCGGGCTTCATCGAATCGGCCATGACCGGCAAGCTCAACGACAAGCAGAAAGACGCGATCATGGCGGCGATCCCGACGCGCCGCATGGGCACAAGTGTTGAAGTGGCGTCGGCCGTCGCCTATCTCGCGTCCAACGAGGCCGCCTACGTCACCGGCCAGACCATCCATGTCAACGGCGGCATGGCGATGATCTGACGAGATATGGCCGGGCTAGGACAAGACATCGCCGGCTTGTGAAAAGAGACCATTTCGCCTTGGACCTTAGCCATTTTTCGTGTAATGCGGCCCGCAACCCGGCGGTTCGGGCAAAAACCGGTCCGGCATGTTGCGTTTCCGGCAGGACCATCTTTCAGCTTGATTAGCGGCATTCTGCCCGCTAACGAAGACAGACAACCAAAAGACGAGGATGCCCCAAATGAGTGACACCGCAGAGCGCGTCAAGAAGATCGTCATCGAACATCTTGGCGTCGATGCCGACAAGGTGACGGAGCAGGCGAGCTTCATCGATGATCTGGGCGCGGACAGCCTCGACACGGTCGAACTCGTCATGGCGTTCGAAGAAGAGTTCGGCGTCGAGATTCCGGACGATGCGGCCGAGACCATCCTGACGGTCGGCGATGCCGTGAAGTACATCGACAAGGCTTCGGCCTGACGCTATCCGCAGTCATCACCGGGGAGGACCTGCGATGAGGCGTGTCGTCGTCACGGGCCTTGGCCTGGTTTCGCCGTTCGGCATGGGCTTCGAGCACAGCTGGAAGGAACTGCTGACCGGCCGCAGCGCTGCCAAGCGCGTCACCGAGTTCGAAGTGGAAGATCTTGCCTGTAAGATCGCCCACGTCATTCCACGCGGTGACGGCACCAACGGCACGCTCAATCCCGAAGCCGTGCTTGAGCCCAAGGAACTGCGCAAGATCGGCGACTTCATCCTTTACGGGATAGCGGCCGCCGACGAAGCGCTTAAGGATTCCGGCTGGGAGCCGAGCAACGAAGCCGAGCGCTGCGCCACCGGCGTCATGATCGGCTCTGGCATTGGCGGCCTCGAAGGCATCGCCGAGAACGCGATCATCCTGAAAGAGCGCGGTCCGCGCCGCATCAGCCCGTTCTTCATTCCCGGCAACATCATCAATCTTGTGTCCGGCCAGGTGTCGATCCGGCACGGCCTGAAAGGCCCAAACCACGCCGTCGTCACAGCCTGCTCGACCGGCGCGCACGCCATTGGCGATGCCGCCCGGCTGATCATCTTCGGCGATGCCGACGTGATGCTGGCCGGCGGCGCGGAATCGCCGGTGACCAGGCTTTCGCTTGCCGGCTTTGCTGCTTGCCGGGCGCTGTCCACCGACCGCAACGACACGCCTGAAAAGGCCTCGCGTCCCTATGACCGCGACCGCGACGGCTTCGTCATGGGCGAGGGCGCCGGCGTCGTGGTGTTGGAAGAACTCGAGCACGCCAAGGCGCGCGGCGCCAAGATCTATGCCGAGGTCACCGGCTACGGCCTGACCGGCGACGCCTATCACATCACCGCACCGGCCGAAGACGGCGACGGCGCTTTCCGCTGCATGACGGCGGCGCTGAACCGGGCCAAGCTGACGCCCGCCGACATCGACTACATCAACGCGCACGGCACCTCGACCATGGCCGATACGATCGAGCTCGGCGCTGTCGAACGGCTGGTCGGTAACGCCGCCTCGAAGATCTCGATGTCGTCTACCAAGTCGTCGATCGGCCATCTCCTTGGCGCCGCCGGTGCGGCCGAGGCGATCTTTTCGATCCTCGCCATCCGCGACAACATCGCGCCGGCCACCATCAACCTTGAGAATCCGGAACGCGAAACCGCGATCGATCTGGTACCCAACACGCCACGGGCCCGCCAGATCGACGTGGCATTGTCCAACTCCTTCGGCTTTGGCGGCACCAACGCTTCGCTGGTCTTCCAGCGTTATATCGGCTGATTGCGGTATCGACCGGCGCGCCAGCGGTCTGTCGTCAATTTTGCCATATTCAAGCCTACTCTGCCGCTGGGGATTCGTCGCATCGGCCTGAAAACCGAAGGCGCTTTTTTAGAAAAGCACGATGCGTAGGCTTGAAATGTTAGGGCACGCTATGCGTCCAGCCGGACGCTTGGTCGCTCTAAGAGATCAGATGGTAGGGCGCTATGAACACCAATCCGGGCGGCAGCGGACAATTCGGACAAAACCAGACCGGCCCGATCGTGCCGAAGACGGCGGCTGAGGCCTTGCGGCCGGAAGCCGGCACGCCGCCGCCGAAACGTTCGCGCGCTTCGCGCAGCCAGGTCGTCGTGTTCATGAACTTCGTCATCTCTTCTGTGATGCTGATGGTTCTGGCAGCGGGCGTTTCGCTCTATTTTGGCAAGCAGGCATTCAACGATCCTGGCCCGTCGGCCAATGGCGACACCTTCCTGGTCAAGCCGAGCACCGGCGTCCAGGATATTGCCGACCAGCTCGAACGGCGTGGATTGATCAGCGACGCCCGCATCTTCCGCATTGGCGTGCGCGTCTACGGCAATGATTCAGCGCTGAAGGCTGGCGAATACCAGATCAAGCCGCGCGCCTCCATGCGCGACATCATGGAGCTTCTGAAGAGCGGCAAGTCGGTGATGTATTCGCTGACCATTCCCGAGGGCCTGACGGTCGAGCAGGCGCTGCAACGCGTCGCCGAGCAGGATGCGCTGACCGGCGACATGCCCGCGACCATGCCGGTCGAGGGCAGCCTCGCCACCGACACGTTGCGCTTCACCCGCGGCGCCACCCGCCAGCAGATGATCGACAAGCTGCTCGCCGACCAGAAGAAGCTGGTCGACGAGGTCTGGAAGCGGCGTACGTCCGACCTGCCTTTGGCCAATGTCGAGGACTTCGTCACTTTGGCTTCGATCGTCGAAAAGGAAACCGGCAGGGGTGATGAGCGATCGCGTGTCGCTGCCGTCTTCCTCAATCGGTTGGCCAAGGGCATGCGGCTGCAGTCGGACCCGACCATCATCTACGGCCTGTTTGGCGGCAAGGGCAAACCGGCCGATCGGCCGATCTACCAGTCGGACATCCAGAAGCAGACGCCCTACAACACCTATCTGATCAACGGCTTGCCGCCGACGCCGATCGCCAATCCCGGCCGTGCCGCGCTCGAAGCCGTCGCCAATCCGTCGAAGACCGACGATCTCTATTTCGTCGCCGACGGCACCGGCGGCCATGTCTTTGCCACCACACTTGCCGAGCACAATGAGAACGTCGCCCGCTACCGGGCAATGCAGAAAAAGCAGGCTGAAGACGCCGCCAAGGGCGCCAAGACCCCGGGCCAGACCGATGCGCCGGCCGATGGCGATGCCAGTGGCGATGCCGGCGATAGCGGTGATGCCGGTGGCGATGCGGGAGCCGCCCAGTAACGGTTCGGCAATTTTCAAAGGTATGACCTTGTGCATCGCCAACACAGGCGATGCGCTGCTGCTTTGAACGTGCAGCACGGTTCGAAGAGCCTTCGGCCCATACGCCGATGCCGTGATCTCAGCCTCACTCGATTTCGCTCTTGGGATCAGGCACCGCGGGATCAAAACGACACCGGAAATCAACACCTTGCCGGTATTGCGATTCTGACATTCGCGCTGCCCGTGATATCGAACGCAGGCGATATCTCAGAATCGGGACATCAGGGGGACACGAGCCGCATCATGAATTTGCAGAGCATGACCGGATTTGCACGCGCCGTTGCCGAACAGGACGGCGCCTCGATCGCCTGGGAGGTCAAGTCGGTCAACGGCAAGAGCGTCGAGGTCAGGCTGCGGCTGCCGCAAGGTTTCGAGCGGCTGGAACCGGCCGTCCGCCAGACGCTGCAGAAGCGCTTTTCGCGCGGCAATTTCCAGGCGACGCTGACCGTCGGCCGCGCTGCCGGCCAGCAGGTGCAGCCGGTGGTCAACGAGGCTTTCCTTAGGGATCTCGCCGGCTTGGCCAAGCGGCTGCAGGAGCAGTTCGGTGCTTCCCCGGCAACCGCCGACGGTCTGCTTTCGCTGCGCGGTGTGCTCGATATCCCGGAAACCAGCGAAACCGAAGAGGTGCGGGCAGCGCTCGACGCGGCGATCCTGTCGGCGCTGGAGGCGGCGCTGACCGGGCTCGAGCAGGCGCGCCAGAGCGAGGGTGAAGCGCTGCATCAGCTGCTTTCCGGCCACATCGACGCCATCGAGACGCTGACGCTCAAGGCCGAGGCCGACCCGTCGCGCGAGCCGGCGGCAATCCGCGAGCGGATCGCCGAGCAGGTGCGGCTGTTGCTGGATGCGTCGGCCAATCTCGACGCCGGCCGGCTGCACATGGAGGCGGCGTTCCTCGCCACCAAGGCCGACATCCGCGAAGAGATCGACCGGTTGAAGACGCATGTGGCGTCGGGCCGGGCGCTGCTGGCAAATGGCGGCGCCATTGGCCGCAAGCTCGATTTTCTGGCGCAGGAATTCAACCGCGAATCGAATACGCTGTGTTCGAAGTCGAACGCTGCTGCTGTCACCGCCATCGGGCTGGAACTCAAGGCGGTGGTCGACCAGTTTCGCGAACAGGTCCAGAATCTGGAGTAGCCCGAATGGGTGCCAACGAGCCAATGGTTGCCAGGGATCTGGGGGCCCGCATTCGCCGCCGCGGGCTGATGCTGGTCCTGTCGTCGCCGTCCGGCGCCGGCAAGTCGACGATCGCGCGCAACCTGCTGGAAAGCGATGGCAGCCTGGAACTGTCGGTCTCGGTCACCACCAGGCCGCGCCGCGGCTCGGAGATCGAAGGCGTGCACTATCACTTCCGCACCATGCGCGATTTCGAACGGCTGCGCGATTCCGACGCGTTGCTCGAATGGGCCGAGGTACACGGCAATTGCTATGCGACGCCGCGCGAGCCGGCCGAACTGGCGTTGGCGCAAGGCCGCGACATGCTGTTCGACATCGACTGGCAAGGCGCCCAGCAGCTCAAGGAGAAGATGCGCGCCGACATCGTCTCGATCTTCATCCTGCCGCCATCGATGAAGGAACTGAAGGCGCGCCTGAAGCGCCGCGCCGAGGACCAGGAAGCTGTGATCGAGACGCGACTTAAGAACGCCCGCAACGAGATCGAACACTGGAAGGAATACGACTTCGTCATCGTCAACGACGATCTCGACCGCGCCTTCGCCGAAGTGCGCGGGATTGTGACCGCAGAGCGGCTTCGGCGCGACAGGCGGCCCGGGCTGTTCGATTTCGTCTCGGGGTTGCTGGACGAAAAGACGGAATGAGACGGTAGCTCTTCCACCGCTGGTGATCTGGTCAAATCAGCTGTCTGGAAGATCGTCCGGCCAACGCTGCGCTCCGTGAAGCACGCGCAGGATTCGGATCGTGTTGTCGGTCAACTGATAGGCTGCAACGTAAGGTGTGCCGACGATGACAAGCTCTCGGGTCCCTGCAAGCCTTCCGGTCCGGCCGCTTTGGGGAAAGTCGCTAAGACGGCTGATCGCGGCGACGATCCGCTCATCAATGGCGATCGCGGCAGTAGGGTTGTCAGCCTCGATATGCGTGAAGATGCCATCGCGATCTGAAAGTGCGAATGGCGACCAGACGATCTTCAAGGTTTAGGTTCACCAGCTGCGCGCCGCGCCGCGGCCCGCCTCTCGGCAAAATGCGTCTCGACTTGATCGTCGGGAATGTCGGGTCGGGTATCGTCTAGCGCTTCGCGCACCTTGGCGCGAAACCACAAATCATACGCCTCGTTGTTTGTGACGAGATCGATGGGCAGCGCACCCTCGTTGGCGGTGCGGGTGAGCAATATACGCACCACATCGGAGACTGTCAGTCCCATGCTTTCGAGCACCGCCGAAGCCCGATCCCGGATGTCGGCGTCGATACGCGTCTGGACCAGTGCGTTTGCGGGCATGGCGATCTCCTTCGACGTCAATGTAATTCATTTGCATGACGATGACCAGTGCACCTTTGCTTTATCCCCGTAAACGGGAGAAAGGAACTATACCGCGTTCGTCAGTCGCACGAATTCCTCGACGCTGAGCGTCTCCGCACGCCTTGTCGGGTCGATGCCCGCGCGCATCAGCAGCGCCTCGCCTCCCAGGCTCTTCACGCTCTGCCGCAGCATCTTGCGGCGCTGGCCGAAGGCAGCTTCGGTGACGCGGCCGAGTTTCTTCACATCCGTTGCCAGCGGGATGGCACGAGGCACCAGATGCACCACCGAGGACGTCACCTTGGGTGGCGGCGTGAACGCTTGCGGCGGCACGTCGAAGGCGATCCTCGCCTCGGTGCGCCAGCCGGCCAGCACGCCGAGCCGGCCATAGGCGTCACCACCGGCGCCGGCGACAATGCGCTCGGCCACCTCGCGCTGGAACATCAGCGTCATCGATTGATAGAAGGGCGGCCAGTCGGCGACGGTCAGCCAGCGGATCAAAAGCTCGGTGCCGATATTATAGGGCAGGTTGGCGGCAATCCTCACCGGACCGCCTTGCGACGCGGCATGGGCGAGGGCCGAAAAATCGGTCTTCAGCGCGTCGCCGCTGATCACTTCGAGCCGGCCCGGATAATGGTTGGAGACCTCGGCCAACGCCGCCAGGCAGCGCTCATCGCGCTCGATGGCGATGATGCGCCGGGCTCCGGCAGAGAGCAGCGCCCTGGTCAACCCGCCGGGTCCGGGGCCGACCTCGATCACCGTGCTGTCGCTAAGGTCGCCGGCGGCGCGCGCGATCTTGCCGGTCAAATTGAGGTCGAGCAGGAAATTCTGCCCAAGCGCCTTCTTCGCCTGCAATCCATGGCGCTCGATCACGTCGCGCAGCGGCGGCAGCCCGTCAATGCTCATGCTTTTGGGCTCATGCGGGTGCCACCGTTGGGGTCGTATCGGCCAGCCTGCGGGCAAGCTTCAGCGCCGCGATCAGGCTGTCGGGACGCGCAATGCCCTTGCCGGCGATGTCGAAGGCTGTGCCGTGATCGGGTGAGGTGCGGATGAACGGCAGGCCAAGCGTGACGTTGACCGCCTCGTCGAAGGCCAGCGCCTTGGCCGGGATCAGCGCCTGGTCGTGATACATGCAAATTGCCACGTCATAGCCGGCGCGGGCGCGCGCATGAAACATCGTATCGGCAGGCAGCGGTCCGAAGGCGTCGATGCCTTGCGCGCGCAACATGTTGACCGCTGGGCGGATGATGCGCTCGTCCTCCGTCCCCATGGCGCCGCCTTCGCCGGCATGCGGATTGAGGCCGGCAAGCGCCAGCCTTGGCTTTGCGATGCCAAAACGGCTTGCAAGATCGGCGGCGGTTATGCGGGAGATCGTAACGATCAGCTCAGTCGTCAGCGCCTTTGGCACCTCGCTGAGCGCGATGTGGATGGTGACCGGAACGGTGCGCAATTCGGGCCCGGCGAGCAGCATTACCGGTGTCACGTCGGCGCCGGTATGGAGCGAGGCCAGGTGCGCCAGATACTCGGTGTGCCCGGGAAAGCCGAAGCCGGCATCGTAAAGCGGCTTCTTGGCGATCGGGCAGGTGACGACCGCGGCCGCATGGCCGGCAAGGCAATCGGCGACGGCGCGGTCGATGGCCTCGATTGTGCCGGCGGCATTGGCCGGGTCAGGCCGGCCGGGATCGTCGGTGAAGCGGGCCGCCAGCCGCACCACGGGCAGGGCGCGTTTAAAGACATCAGCCGCTTGCGCCGGTGTCGTCTCCGCGATTGCCAATTCGATGCCAAGTCGGCGCGCGCGCGCGGCGATCAGCGCCGGATCGGCGAGAAGATAGAAGGGCGCTGCACCGGAGCGGCGCGCGGCCTGCCAGGCGGCAATGGCAATTTCCGGCCCGACGCCGGAAGGATCGCCGACGCTCAACGCCAGCGGAAGCTCTGCACCACGCATGGCTATGCCGGCTTCAGCGCTCGACGATCTTGGCTTTCGCCTTCAGCTCCTCGACATATTTGGCCGAGAGTGCGTCGGCGTCCTTGTCGCCGCCGCCTTCGCTCTGGAACACCATCTGCGCGGCCTTGTCGTCGGAGACCTCGCGCGAGGAGCAGATACCGATGAATTCGATGCCGCGCTCGGTCTCGCGCACGGGCGTGGCGCCGCCGAGTTTCGTGGCCTTGACCTGCTCGGCCCAGTCAGGCGGAAGTTGCGGCGCCAGCAATCGGGGAAGATCGCGAACGGTGACGTCGATCAGGCCCTTGGCGAATTCGCGCGTCGTGTTGCAGCCGTTGAAGCGGGCGCGCATGGCCTCGGCCTCACGCTTGCGTTTGGCAAGTGTGGCGCTGCGCTCGGCCTTCGGCACCACGAAGATCACCTGCTGCAGCATGTATTCGGTGGCGCTCGGCTTGGCGCCGCCTTTTTCGAGCATGCGCTTGACCAGGTCCTGTTCGCTGACCTGCCCGCCACCGCCGCTATAGCGCGCGCTCAGCGCTTGGTTCCATGCCATCTGGGAGCGGATGAATTCCTTGAAGTGCTCCTTGGTCACGCCGGACTGCGCCATGACGCCGTCGAGCTGCTTGAGCTGCATCTTGTTGGTCGAGGCAAAGCGCTGATAGGCGGCCTCGACCTGGGCGTCGCTGATGCGGATGCCGAGGCGCCTGGCTTCGGCCATGCGCAGTGTCTGGTCGATCATTTCCTGACCGGCATTGCCCTTCTTGCGCTGCAGTTTCAGGAACGCGGCCCGGTGCGCGATGTCGCCGCTGGTGATCGGTATGCCGTTGACGACATACTTGATCTCGACGGCGAAAGCCGGTGACGTGATTGCGGTGATCGAGACCGAGGTCGCCGCCACCAGCAGCGCGAATCCTGCCGAAAACAGGTATTTCCTCATCGAAAGCATCCCAATTCTAGCCCGGTTTGGCCAATTCTAGGCTGACCTTGGTGAAACCCGTGCCTGCTCTATGCGGCGAAACGATGTCGTCGACTGGCCTACTGGATCGTGTCGATCGAGCTTTGTGACGAGCCGAAGTCGCCGAGCGTGCGGAACGACAGGTTGAAGCCGACATTCTGCGACACTTCCTTGGTGATGAGGTCGCGCGATTCCGAGAACGTCATCAGATAGGTGAAGCAGGAATCATTGTAGGCAAAGCCGACGCCGTCCTTGACCAGTACGCTTTGCTGCAGGTCGTAGGTGCCGGTGCCGAAGACGCGCCAGTTTTCGGCCAGATGAGTCGAGGCGCCAAGCGTCACTTCGTGGCGATCGTTGGTGAAACCGTAGAGCGGCTGCGCCTGGATGAAGGCGTATTTGGCGCTCAGCGAAACCGGCAGGCCGGAATAGGCGGCCTTCACCTCGGCGCGGCGGACCTCGAAGCTCTGCTCGTCGAAGCGGCCGCTGAACGAACCGGAGAAGCCGCTCGGGCTGCTGAAGCCGACAAGGCCGACATAATCGGAAGTCGAGGTCTCCAGGCCGGAGTTGGCACCGACATTGACCAGATCCGGCGAATCGAAGGAGTTGCGTCCGCCCAACTGGTAGGATTGGCCGAAGATGGCGTTGGTGCCCCAGCCATTGTCATAGGCGCCGGAATAGCGGAACCCGACATTGGCGCGGCTGCCGCCTTCGACGCGGTCGTAGCCGGAGAACTTGTCGCGCTCGAACAGCGTCGTGGCGTCGAAGACGAAGCTCTGCGCATCCTCGTTGGGGATGGCGAGCCCGCCGACATACTGCTCGTTCGGGCGCATGAATACCTGCGCCATCGGTTCGACGATGTGGCTGGAGCCGGTCATCGAGAACAGCACCGGCCAGCGCATTTCAAGTCCGGCGGTCGCCATGTAGCGAGCAAACGAGGACCGCGTGTCGGCAGAGACACCCAGATTTGTCGCCATCTCGTTTATGGCGTTCAGAGAAGCCGAGGATGCGTTGAGATAGTCGACGTCACCCTGGAGAGCCAAAAGCGGCGTCAGCTGCAAGCCACCATCGGTGGTGAAGGTGCGTTTCCACTCCGTCTCGGCGGTGATGCGGCCGGATTCGCCCTCGATGCCGCGCACGCGCTGGACGCCTGAGGCCGGCACATCATTTGGGTCGAAATAGGCTCGATCGAGATCGTCGCGGCGGATGATGCGCGCATTGACGTTGAACGACAGCTGGCCGCCGGCCACCGACATGTCGGGGATATAGGCATAATCGAGCGACGGCAGCACCCAGGGCTGCTTGTCGCTGCGCGCCGCGATGTTGCTGTCCAGCGTGTTTTCCTGAACCTGGAAGCGCATGGCGCGCACATCGAAATAGTTACGGTCGTTGAGGCCGGTCAAATAGACCGAGGATTGGTGGACGTAATCGTTGTAGCCGTCGATCGTATAGGTGCGCGAAAAATTCTTGTCGGTCTGCAGCAGGACGTCCCAGCCGAAGTTCCAGCGCGGATTGATGGCGAACTGGCCCTTGGTGCCCATCATGCCACGGAACTTGTTGGGGTCGCCAACCTCACCCGAATTGACGTTGCTGCCGAATTCGTCGCGGAATTCTTCAGGATTCTCCTGACGGATGCCGGCGATCTTCAGCGTGTACTGGCCATTGTTAAAGCGCTGGCGCCACTCGGCCTCGCCGAGGAAACCCTGCTTGGTGTAGCCGCTGCCGGTGACCGTGAGGTCGTAGGTCGGCGACAAGGCGAAATAGTAGGGGACTTTGACGCCGACGCCGAGATCGGAATTGAAGGAGATGCTTGGGATCAGGAAGCCGCTTTTGCGCTTGACCGTCGGGTCGGCGATCTCGAACGCGGGCAGATAGGCCAGCGGGAAGCCGAAGAACTCGAAGTTCGCATTCTCGAAGCGAACCGTCTTCTTTTCGCCGTTCCAGATGATCTTCCTGGCCTTGACGCGCCATGTCGGCGCCTTGTCCGGCTTGTCCTCGCACGGTTCGCAGGCCGTATAGACGCCGTTGTGGAACGTCGTCAGCACGCCGCCCATGCGTTCAGCGCTTTCGGCGGCGAAATAGGCCTTTTCAGGGGTTTCAACGCGCAGCGCATTGACGAACCCGTCAGCGAAATCGTCGGTAATATCGATATGCTGCGAATTGATCTTGGTGCCGTCGCTGTTGACGATCTCGACATTGCCGGTGGCGACAAGCCGCTTGGTGTTGCGATCGTATATGACCCGCTGGGCGACAAGCTTGTTGCCGCCGTAGTCGATCTGGACGCCGCCAACGGCGGTCACGGTCTGGTTGTCATTGTTATAGATGAGCGTGTCGGCCGCCAGAAGCATCTGCGTGCCGGACGGAACCTTTGTCGCCACGTCGGTGACGTCCTGCGCCAGCGCAGGGGCCGTCAGCACGCCGCAGGCGAGCAGGCATGCCAAGGCGCTCGCCGAATAAAGGCGCGCCAAACCGGCCTGCCTATGGCTGCGCAAAGCCGCCTCCCTCACTAGCCGTCTTCCTTGTATAGCAGGAATGTCACCCCAAAGAACATAGCCACGACAACCGGAACCCATGCAGCCACGGCTGTGGGTACGAATCCCGCGACGCCGAATGCCTTGACCAATACCGAAACGACATAAAGCAGAAAGCCGGCGAGGACGCCACCCAGAATCATCGTTGCCGACTGCCCCATCCTCGCAAATCGCATTGAAACTGTTGCCGCAATCAGCGTCATGGCCACAAGCAGGAACGGTAACGCCACCAGCGAATCGAACTGCATGGCGAAAGCATTTGCCTTGAGGCCGAAGGAACGGGCAACCTCGATCTTGCCTGGAAGGTCGTAGAACGGGATGGTTTCGGGGCGCGCTAGCCGTTCCTGCACGAATTCCGGCCTGAGATTCGTCGGCAGCCGGTCGGTCGTCTCCGAGCGTATAGTGCCGTCCTTGAACACCTTGACGTCCTGCAATTCCCAGTAACCGTCGCGCAGGAAGGCGCGAGCCGCGTCCTTGCGTTCGACGATATTGCCTTGCGGATCGAGGACAAAAAACACCGCATCGGCCATTTCCAGGCCTTGGTTCAGAATCGCGCGCGCGCCGATGATGGTATCGCCGGAACTGGTTTTCTGGCGCAGCCACGGCGTGGCATCCTCCGCTACCGCGTTCGAATTGCCGGCCCGCAGCTGGCTTTCCATCTGCTCTGACCAGGAATAGCCATGCGCCGCGATCGGATTGAGCACGCCGACCGAAAGCATGCCGAATAACAGCGCACCGATGCAACAGGGCAACAGGAACTGCCAGGCTGACACGCCGGCCGAGCGGGCAATGACCAACTCGTATTTGCGGTTGAGCGACACCAGTGTCGCCATCGCCGAGAACAGGCCGACGAACGGCACCGTCTGCAGCATGATCATCGGCATTCTCAACGCCGAGATGGCGACCGCCGTGCCATAGGTGAAGCCGGGAAGGCCGGTGATGCGGCCGGACAGTTCGGTGAAGTCGATCAGGAACACCAGCGCCAGAAGGCCGATGAAGAACCAGATCGTGATGGACACGTAGCGGAAGAAGAAGTAGCGCCCGAGAGTCCAGCCCATTAGCGTGTCCAGCCCATCGTCAGGCTCCCTGGCCGGATGTTTTGCGCCTGGACAGGCGCAGCTTGATCGCCGTCCAGCCGTCGCTGACGCGGCCGGCGAAATTGGTCATCCAGTCGGTCCAGGCGGCGGGGAGTTCCATGCTTCGCGAGGAGACGATGAACCAGATGGCGATCGTCGAGGCCACGATCGGCACGCCATAGACCATATAGGCATATTGCGGCAGCTTGTCGGCCTTCCCGGCGGCGAAAAAGCCCAGCCAGCGCACGAACAGCGCGATGGCGATGGCCGTGATCAGCGGATGGATGCGCGCCTCGCGGTGCGAACGTGCATCGCCTGCCACGGCCAGTGCGATGAGCGCGAACACCAGCGAATACGACCATTCGGAAAAGCGCTGGTCGAGTTCGGCCTTGTAGGCGCCGGGCCTGCGCTGGAACATCTTGTCGTTGGGGTCCGGGTTGAACAGATACTGCGTCGTTCGGTCCTTGGGCAGGAGCAGGATATCGTTCGCCGCCGACATGAAGGCGGACATGTCGAAGGCATAAGAGGTGAAGCGGATGACCGACAGGTCGCCGGTCAGCGTCTTGCGGTGAATGACGCCGTCATTCATCATCAACACCTTCTCGTCGCCCTTTTCGACGATGCTGCCGCTCTTGGCATAATAAATCAGATTGGCGCCTTCCTCGCGCGAATCGGCGACGAAAATGCCGCCAAGCCGGTTGTCCGGCAACCTCTCGCCGATCTGCAGGAACAGCCCGTCGTCGATCTTGCGGAACGTGCCTTCCTGGATGATCAGCGACAACAGATCGGCGCGCGAGGAGGCAATCAGCTGGCGGTTCTTCTGCCTGGCATAAGGCTCGACGCCATTGTCGACTGCGAACGAAAAGATGCTGGCAGCCAGTGCAATCAGCAGGATCGGCCGCACGATCGTCCAGCGCGAGGCGCCGGCGGCGTTGATGACGGCGAGTTCGGAGTCGGAATTCATGACGCTGAGCGTCTGGGCAACCGCCACCACCAGGGCGAACGGCACCACGATCGGGATGATCGAGGGGATGATGAGGGCTGCGACCTCGAAGAAGGTCAGCGCCGACTGGCCTGAGTCGGTGACGAGGTCGATGCGGGCGAGCACCTGCGTCGTCCAGACAATGGCCAGCGTCCAGATCAGCGCAGCGAGAAACACCGCCAGCGCGCGACGCATGATGTAGCGTTCAACGACCTTCATGTAAGGCTTTTCTCGATTTGCCGAACGGCATCATGCCCGCCGACAAGGTAGTCGTCCGGCGTCGCCTGTACAACTGGCTGCGTTTGGCGATTCCATTTCAGCGGTTCGATCCGATTTCCGTCCCACATCGCCCGTCCCGCGGGTCGGAGTGTCGGCGGCAATGGATAAGAAAGGGAGAACATCGATGGTTAACAACAGGTTGCGGCAGGAAAGCGGGGCCGTGCCGCGACGAATCGCCGTCGATTCCACATCGCATATGAGCCCCGATTCCGGCAAAGTCTTGCCAAATGAAGGAAAACGACCAAATGTCGCGCGTCTTCCCTGACAACGTATTTTTCCTGAAAATCTGAGCCTTTCCCGAAAGCAGGACCTGATGACTTTGAGACCGTTGATCGCCTTCGCCAAATTTGCAGCGCCCAAAAAGGGCAGCGTCTTCGTGCTGGCGGCTGACGATGGCGGTCTTGGCGAGCCGGCAAAGGCCTGCGATCCCTCAGGAACGCTGGCGCGGGCATTTCCAGTGGCCGAGTTTTCCGGAAAGTTCGCCAGCGTCGTCGAAGTGCTGGCGCCGCAGGGGACATCGCTCGATCGCCTGCTGGCAATCGGCGTCGGCAAGGTCGCCGGCCTCGATGACTTTGCCTGGCTGAAGCTTGGCGGCACCATTGCCGCGTCTTTGCGCAAGGCAACGGAAGTGGCCGTCATTTTCGATGTGCCGGGCGCAACCATTGGCGGCAGGCAAGCGGCGAACCTCGCTGCCGGCATCATCCTGCGCAGCTATTCCTTCGACAAATACAAGACCAAGAAGGATAAGGACGACACCGAGCCGAAGAAGCCGGTCAAGGTCACCATCCACACCGCCGATCCTGCCGCGGCGAAGAAGGCCTTTGCCGACGAGCTGGCGGTGATCGACGGCGTGCTTCTGGCGCGCGACCTGGTAAACGAACCCGCCAACACACTGGGTCCGGTCGAATTCGCCGCCCGCGCCAAGGAATTGGAAGCGCTCGGCGTCGAGGTCGAGATTTTGACCGAGAAAGAGATGAAGAAGCTCGGCATGGGCTCGCTGCTTGGTGTCGCGCAGGGATCGCCGCGTGGCGCCCGCATGGCCGTCATGCAATGGAAGGGCGGCAAGGCCAAGGACGCGCCGGTCGCCTTCGTCGGCAAGGGCGTCACCTTCGACACTGGCGGCAATTCGATGAAGCCGGCCTCCGGCATGGAGGACATGAAGGGCGACATGGGCGGTGCCGCGGCGGTCATCGGGCTGATCCAGGCGCTGGCTGCCCGCAAGGCGAAAGCCAATGTCGTCGGCATCATCGGGCTGGTGGAAAATGCCGTCGACGGCCATGCCCAGCGCCCGGGAGACATCGTCACATCGATGTCGGGCCAGACCATCGAGGTGCTCAACACCGACGCCGAGGGCCGCCTCGTGCTGGCCGATGCGCTGTGGTACTGCAACGACCGCTTCCAGCCGAAATTCATGGTCAATTTGGCGACGCTGACCGGCGCCATCATGGTCGCGCTCGGCCAGCACTATGCCGGCCTGTTTTCCAACAATGACGAACTGTCGGACAGGCTGACGGCGGCCGGCCAGGCGACGCAGGAGCGGCTGTGGCGCATGCCGCTTGGCCCCGAATACGACAAGCTGATCGATTCCAAGAACGCCGACATGAAGAACATTGGCGGCCGCTATGGCGGCGCCATCATCGCCGCGCAGTTCCTGCAGCGCTTCGTCAAGGAAACGCCGTGGGCGCATCTCGATATCGCCGGTACTGCGATGGGTTCGCCGCCAAGCGAGATCAACCAGTCCTGGGGCTCCGGCTTCGGCGTCAGGTTGCTCGACCGGCTGGTGCGCGACAATTACGAGGGGTAAGGCCTGACATGGCCGATGTCCTGTTCTACCACCTGACCGAATCGACGCTGGAGGATGCACTGCCCGGCCTGCTCGAGCGCAGCGTCGACCGCGGCTGGCGCGCCGTGGTGCAGACCGGCACCGAAGAGCGGCGCGACGCGCTCGACCAGCATCTGTGGACATTCAGGGACGATTCGTTCCTGGCCCATGCGACCGACCGCGAAGCCTATCCGGCCGAGCAGCCGATCCTTCTGACCACAAGCGAGGCCAATCCCAACCAGGCGCAGATCCGCTTCCTCGTCGATGGCGCAGCCCCCGCGGATCTCGCCGGCTACGAGCGCGCCGTGTTCCTGTTCGACGGCCATGACACGGCCCAGCTCGAAGGCGCGAGGGCGCACTGGAAGACACTGAAGGAGGCCGGCCACGCGGTCACCTACTGGCAGCAGACGCCCGACCGGCGCTGGGAGCGAAAGGCCTAGGGACTGCGCCAGCGCGTCTTGAAAACGTCGCTGTTCTGTCAGAACGATCCGATCTAAGGATTGCGAAAAGCGCAACTCACGCGGCGGGCTGAGAATGCGGGTCAAGATCATCGGAACCGGGCGGGCCGTGCCGGCTCAATGCGTGACGTCGCGCAGTTTTGACGCGCGGCTGGGGTTTGGCGACGGACATCTGGAGGCCGCCACCGGCGTCGTCGAACGCTATGTCTGCGCGGCCGAGTCGCAGGTCGACCTTGCCTGCGCGGCGGCGCGCTTGGCGCTCGCCGATGCGGGCCTGGAGGCCAGCAGCGTCGATCTGGTCATCGGCGGTTGCGGCGTGCCTTACCAGCCGCTGCCGTCGACCGCGCCGCTGGTCATGCAGCGCCTCGGCCTGGCGGATGGATCAGCCGCCGCCTTCGACGTCAACAGCACCTGCCTCGGCTTCCTCACCGCGTTCGAGACCGCGTCGCGGCTGATCGAGGCCGGGCAATGCCGCACCGCGCTGGTGTTCTCCTCCGAAATCGCCTCGCGCGCTCTGCCGTGGCACGATCAGCCGGAAATCGCAGCCCTCTTCGGCGATGGCGCAGCGGCCGCAGTGCTGCAACAGGCAGAACCAGGCGAGGGCAGGGTGGCGGCCAACCTGATGCGCACCTATCCTTCCGCCTATGAAGCCTGCAGCATCGGCGCCGGCGGCACCCGTTTCGATTTTCATCGCCAGCCGGAGGAATTCGCCCGCTACAGCCTGTTCCATATGGACGGCAAGGAGTTGTTTCGCGTGACGTCACGCCATTTCAACGGTTTCGTTGCCGAATTGCTCGATCGGGCCGGCTGGGGGCGGGACGATGTCGATCTCGTCGTGCCGCATCAGGCAAGCCCCTTCGCGCTCGCACACATGGCGCGCCAGACCGGTTTTGGCAGGGGAAAGCTGGTCGACATTGCCGCGCGCTACGGCAATCAGATCGCCGCTTCCATCCCCTTCGCGCTCGATGTCGCGCGCCGCGAAGGCCGCGTCGCGCCGGGCAGCAAAGTGCTGTTCCTCGGCACCTCGGCCGGCGTTTCGTTCGGCGGCATGGCGCTGGAAGCCTGACCATGGGGCGCGTGCTCGTCACCGGTGCCAGCGGTTTCCTCGGCGCGCATATTATGACGAGGCTGGCGGCAGCGGGCACGCCTGCGCTTGGGGTTGGCCGCGACGCCAAGCGCTGCGCGGGCCTCGGAGCCGACGGCCACGAGGTTCTTCGCCTCGATCTGTCCATACCATTCGATAGCGCTGCGGAGCACGCGCTCGGCGCCGTCGACACGATCATCCATTGCGCCGCACTTTCGGCGCCCTTCGGCAGGCTGGCGGATTTCGAGGCGGCCAATGTCACGGCTACCCGCAACCTCGTCGATTTCGCCCGCCGGCAAAGCGTACGCCGCTTCGTCCACATCTCCAGCCCGACGGTCAGTTTTGCTTATCGCGACCAGCTCGGCATTCGCGAGGACACAGACCTGCCGCCTCCGGTCAACCACTATGCCCGCACCAAGCGGCAGGGCGAGGAGATCGTGCTGGCGGCGCCTGAAACCGGCCCGGTGGTGCTGCGTCCTCGCGGCATCTACGGCACTGGTGACCGCACGCTGCTGCCGCGCCTTTTGCAGGTGGCGCGGGAGAGACCGCTGCCGTTGTTTCGCGACGGCAAGGCGCGCATCGATCTCACTTACATTGATGATGTCGTCGACGCGGTGCTTGCAGCCCTTGCCGCCGGTAGCGCCGCCCACGGCCAGATCTTCAATATCTCCGGCGGCGAGGTGGTGCCGGTGCTGGATATCGCCGAGGCGGCCTGCGCCCGCGCCGGTGTGCAGCCGCGCTGGCGCAAGATGCCGCTCTGGCCGGCCATGCTGGCGGCCGGGCTGGCGGAGACAGCGGCTGAGCTTCTGCCCAGCCGGCCCGAACCGCCGGTGACACGCTACGGCCTTGGCCTGTTCGCCTATGCGCAGAGCCTGAACATAGGCAAGGCCGGCCGCATTCTCGGCTGGGCGCCAAAAGTGTCGTTCGGGGAAGGACTCGACCGCACCTTCGGCAAGGCGACGGAAAATAGGGGCGCGGCGTGAAGATCGTCTTCGCCAACAGCGCCTCTGTCAGCGCGGCCGAACGCCTGATCCTGCGTGGCGGAAGTTGGAAGAGCGTGCGGCTGCGTGTTCGCTATGGGCTGATCCTGCATCCGCAGGCAGGACCTGTGCTGATCGATACCGGCTACACGCCGCAGGTGACGCGAGGCAGCGAGCGCAGCACGGCGCTGCGTCTCTATAGTGCAGTCCTCAAACCCCAGCTCAACGAAGCAGAACAGCCGCTCGCGGTATTGGCGCGTTTCGGCCTGTCGCCGCAGGATGTGCGCACCATTATCGTCACCCATTTCCATGCCGATCACATGTCGGGCTTGTCGCTGTTTCCCAATGCTCGGCTTATCGCCAATGACGCCGCCTGGGCGCGGGCGAAGGCCAAAACCGCCTGGCAGAATCTGCGCCACGGCGTTTTCAAGGAACTGTTCCCGCCCGATTTCGAGAGCCGGCTCGATGGGCTGTCATCGAAGCGGCAAATCGAGCCGCGCGGCGGCGTGCCCGGCGGCGCCGACCTGTTCGGCGACGGCAGCGTTGTTGCCGTCGATCTGCCCGGCCATGCCGATGGCCAGTTCGGCCTTTTGTTCCCCGATCTGGAGCGGCCGCTGCTCTACGCAGTCGACGCCCAATGGCTGATCAGAGCAATGGTCGAAAACCGGACGCCGGGACTGCCGGCAACCCTGCTGGCCGAGGATGCCGCAGCACTTGAGCCGACCAGTGCGATGCTGCGTCGGTTTCTGGCAACTGGCGGTGAGGTCGTGCTTTGCCATGACCCGGCGATGACGGCTTACGATCTTGCTGGAGACGGCACATGAACGGGCTGGCCGATGCGGTTCGTTCGTTTGCGTTGACGCAATGGGTTTCGTGCAAGAGCCGCGAGAGTTTCGAGCGCTGGCAGGCGCATGCCTTGCGCTGCTTCCTCGACCGCGACCTGCCACGTGCCCCGTTCTACGGCAAGGCGCCGTGTCATCTCGGCGACCTGCCGGTGACCGACAAGGCGACGGTAATGGGCAATTTCGAGCGCTTCAACATCCATGGCATTACCGCCGCCGAGGCCTGGAAAGCGCAGGCGGGCGACGGCCGCATCGGTGGCCTCACAGTCGGCGCCAGCACCGGCACGTCGGGCAATCGCGGTCTGTTCGTCATTTCAGAGGCCGAAAAATACCGCTGGCTGGGCACGATCCTGGCCAAGGCGGTGCCCGATCTGCTCTGGCGCCGGCAACGCGTCGCGGTGATCCTGCCGCAAAACACCGGGCTCTACGAAAGTGCGCGTAAATGGCGGCGCATCGACCTCGGCTTTTTCGACCTGACGCGCGGGCCGGAGAGTTGGCGCTCTAGCCTCGAGGATTTCGCGCCGACGGTGATCATCGCGCCGCCGAAAATGCTGCGGTACTTTGCGGCCGAGGCTTTTCGGCTCAAGCCGCAGCGTATCTTCAGTGCAGCCGAAACACTCGATCCGATCGACCGCCCGGTCATCGAGGCATTCTTTGGTCGTCAGCTCGACCAGATCTATATGGCGACCGAAGGCCTGTTCGCCGTCACGTGCCGGCAGGGCGGGCTGCATCTGGCCGAGGATTCGGTGTTCTTCGAGTTCGAGCCGGCCGGCGACGGCCTGGTCATGCCACTGGTCACCGCCTTTCGCCGTCAGACCCAGATCATGGCGCGCTACCGGATGAACGATCTGTTGCGGCTTTCGCAAACGCCTTGCCGCTGCGGCTCGCCGCTGCGCACTGTGGATGAGATCGTCGGTCGCATGGACGATGCCTTCCGGCTCGCCTCGCCGCATGGGCAGATTCTGGTCACGCCCGATATCCTGCGCAACGCCGTGCTCAAGGCGGACCGGCGCATCGACGATTTCCGCCTGGTTCAGACCGCTGCCGATGCGATCGAACTTAGCCTTGCACCCGGGCTTGCCGACGAAGCCGCTGTCGCCGCGCATGCGGCGGTGCGGACACTGCTGGCCGCGCGTCAGGCCAAGGCGACGATAAGCCTGGTGCGCAAGGACTTGCCCCTGGAGATCGGCCGCAAACTGCGCCGCGTCGAATGCCGGCTGGGGATGAAGCCGTGAACGGGCCTGCCGCATTGCCGCGAGAACAGGCTGACCGGGTCGAGAACAATCCGCGTGAGGTCGACGCCTTCGTGCAGCTTTTCAACGAAGTGCCGGTGCGCGACCTCGTCGGCAATCTGACGGTCGCTGTAGAGGCTTACGAGAGTGCAGGCCGCTCCTTTCCGCTGACGCTGAACGACAGAAGCGAAGCGCCCAACTGCTACATCTGCTGCCCGTCCAGCGCCTATATCGACTATGCCATCGACGAGACCCGCAATTTCATCTCCTCGCCTTTGCTGCAAAGAGCAATCCGCATGCTGATCGGCCTATGCGCGCCGCTGGTCAGGGCCAGCGGCCTCGACCATCAGGTGCAGGTCAACAACTGGCTCTATTCGACCAATCCGGTGCCGCTGCTCGATCGCAACGCGGTCGCCCAAATGCGCGACGATCTCACCGCGCGTTTTCCCGATCGTGCTGTTCTCATCCGCTCGCTGAACGAGATCGCCGATCCCTCGACCATTGCGGCGCTGAAGGCTGAGGGGTTTCGCCTGCTGGCGGCGCGGCAGATCTACATCTTCGCTGGGCGCGGTCCGGCCATGACCAACGACATGAAGCGCGATCGCAAGCGGCTGCGCACGACGCCTTTCGAAATGGTCGGCGACGCCGATTTCACCGAGGCGGACTATGCGCGCGCCGAAGAACTCTACCGCATGCTCTATCTCGACAAGTACACGCCGCTCAACCCGCACTACACCGCCCGCTATATCGCCGAGATGCATCGTCGTGGCATTCTGCAACTGGCCGGCCTGCGTCGCCTCGGCGGCGAACTGGTCGCCGTTACCGCGCTGTCGAAGAACGGCAGGACATTGACGCAGCCCATCGTCGGCTATGACACCGGCCTGCCGGTGAGCGAGGGGCTCTACCGCATGATGATGGTGCTCGCGCAGGATCATGCCACCGCGCATGGCCTGTTCTTCAACATGAGCGCCGGCGCCGCCGCCTTCAAACGCTTGCGTGGCGCGGTGGCGACTGTCGAATACAACGCCGTCTATGCCGGCCATCTGCCGCGCCGCCAACGCGTGGCGGTGCGGACCATGGAATTTGTGCTGGCGAAGATAGGCATTCCGTTGCTCAGGAGATTTGAACTGTGAGCGAAGCCCGGCAGCACAAAGGCAAGGACTATTGGCAGGCGGTGATGCGGTCTGCCGATATCAAAGCCAAGCCGAAGCGCATCCTCTTCGACGGTGCGCCACTGGTGCTGTTCCGCTCGGCGCAAGGCATTGCCGCCCTGTTCGACCGCTGCGCTCACCGCTTGGTCGAACTGTCGACCGGCAAGGTCATCGGCGGTGAGATCGAATGTCCCTATCATGGCTGGCGCTACAATGGCGAAGGGCGTTGCACCGCCATTCCCGGCCATGTCGGCGACGTCCCGCACTACCGTGTTCGCCGGTACAATGCGATCGAGCGCGACGGTGTCGTCTTCGTCTCGGCAGGCACGCCAGACGACGAGCCCTACCTCCACTGCATGCAGGGCAAGGATGTCGTCGTGAAGCGGGTGCGCAGTTCGGCGCAATCGACGGTGCTCGACGCGGCCGAGAATATTCTCGACGCCACCCACACCCACTTCACCCACAAGGGCGTGCTGCGCGGCCTCACCGCAAAGCGCCATCTGGTGCGCGTCGAGGTGACCGGCGGCGAGGGCTGGGTCGAAAGCTGTTACACTGGCGAGGACCGCCAGCAAGGGCTGGTCAGCCGGCTCTTGGAAGGCGAGCGTGCCAGGACCATCGGCCGCTACCGCCATCCGGGCATCGTCGAGCTGGAGTATTGGGGCAAGGGCGGCCTGGCACTGGCGACCACCTTCCATCTGCGCCAGGCGGATGAAAGGACGGTTGAAGGCGTCGGCTGGCTGATCGGCCCGCGCCAGGGCCTGTTCGGCGAGCTCAAGGCGCTTGCCTTCCGGCCGCTCTTCGCCTTTGCCCTGCAGCAGGATCGCCGTGTGCTGAAATCGGCCAGCGACAATGCCCGCATCCCGCCGCAAGTCCAGCCGGCGATCGGCCCGCTGGATTTCCTGCGCCGCGACATAGCAGCCATTATGGATGGCAAGATGCCGCCGGCGGCGGCAGAGCCGCGTGTCTACCAGATCGAGCTCTAGGAACCGGGATTGAGATGATTGACCACATAACCATCGCCGTGAGCGATCTGCAAAAAAGCAAAAAATTCTACGAAAGCGCTCTCGCGCCTCTCGGCTATTCCCTGTCCTTCGGCAAGGAGGACGTGTTCTGGGCCTTTGACGTCGGCGACGGCAGCCTGTTCGAGATTCAGCAGTCAGACAGCAAACCGCCGCTGACGCATCTGCATGTCGCCTTTCGGGTCAAGAACAAGGCCGAGGTCGAGACGTTCTATCGAGCCGCTCTCGATGCGGGCGCCGCCGACAACGGCGCGCCGGGTCCGCGCCCGGAATATACGGCGAATTACTTCGCCTGCTTTATTCTCGATCCCGACGGCTACAACATCGAAGCCATGATCAATGAGCCTGCGGCGGGTTGAGGTTATCCGTTTGTGGAAAGCTGGGTCCCGGCAAAGGATGGCCGCCTTTCCTGCTCCGAGCTGTAATCTAAAGCGCGTCGCGTCTGAACGGGTTCAGGCGACGCGCTTTAGTTTTTTGTTTTTATGCATGTCGTTCCCTCAAAACCGGGACCACTTTTGAGCGACATGCATTAAAAGTTCACGGCACTTGATTCTGATCCATTCGTGAATTATAGTTCACGACTGATCGAAGTCCGGCTGACAGCCGATTTCACCAAATGGCTCGATAGCCTTCGCGATACGGCCGCGCGATTACGCGTTGTCGCTCGCATCCGCCGGGTCGAGATCGGCAACATCGGTGATGCCAAGTACTTCGACGGCATTGGCGAGCTTCGCATCGATCACGGCCCCGGTTATCGGGTGTACTTCGTGAAGATTGGAAGCGCCGTGATCATCCTTCTGTGTGGCGGCGACAAATCCACCCAGAAGCGCGACATCGCCAAAGCGAAACAGATGGCAAAGGAGATATGACGATGCCTCTCGAAACCACTCGCTTCGATGCTCTTGAGTACCTGAGGACGCCGGAAGATCGCGTTGCCTATATCGAGGCTGCTTTCGAAGACGGGGACCCCGCACTCATCACGCACGCTCTCGGCGATGTTGCGCGCTCTATCGGTATGACGGCTGTGGCGAAGGAGGCCGGCGTTACCAGGGAGGCGCTGTACAAGGCGCTGAGCAAAAAGGGTGATCCACGCCTCAGCACGCTACTGGGCGTCACCAAAGCGCTAGGCCTGCAACTATCCGCGAAGCCAGCTAATCCCGTCGACGTGCCTTAACCGAAGGGGTTTGTGCGCTCCCCGGCGACAGCCAGAACGATCGATTCAACTCGACCGCTCCTGATCCGGTCCATTCCACTCGATATCGCGTGTCGAGGCGGCCTGCAGGCTGATGCGTTGACGCAGCGCCGTGCCGGCGATCTCGGCCAGCGTCCGCCACTGCGCCCGCTTCGGTGCGGGGTCGCCCGGCCAGTCGAGCAGTTCACCGGCGTCGCGCATCGCCTGGCGGAAGCGTCCGAGATCGGCTGAACGCCAGGCTGCCGGCAATCCGTAAATCCACATCGCCAGCCGCACCGTCTGCGGCGCCGTCACATCGGGCTTCACCTCCGGGCCGGCGTCCAGCACGGCATCCGCGAAGCGCTGCGGGTCGCGGAAGAAATGCAGGCCGCTCACGGCGCGCGGATTGCACTCCAGCGGCAGCACGGTGCCGTCCGGTTCGCGCATCAGGTCGAAGGAGATCTGGCCGGTCCAGCCAGTGCCGGCGACGAAGGTTTCGACGAAGCGCCGCGCGGCGCCATCCTCGACCGGCTCGAAACAGATGCCGGCGCCCTTGCCGGCGCGATAGAGCGAACGATAGAGCGCCAGCGCCTTGAGCTTGCCCTCGATCGCCACTGCATAGGCGCTGATCTCTTCGCCGTCGACAAAGCGCTGCGCGACCCAGGGCGCGGCGGGTGAGGGGCGGACAACATCGAGCTCGCCGGGTGACGGCCGCAGCAGCACGTCACGGGCAAAACGCGACCACACCGGCTTGAACACCTGCTCGCGCGAATGGCCGCGTACGCTTTCGAGATCGGTATCGCTTTGCAGCAACGTCGTTTCCGGCACGTCGAGGCCGAGACTTTGCGCCAGCCGGATGAAAGCATGTTTGTCGTGGACGCGGGCAAGCAGCGCCATATCGGGCGCGAACAGGCGGGCCGGCATGGCGCCGTCCTGCCAGAGGCGGCTGAGATAAAAGACTTCCTCGCAGGTCGGGATAACTGTCACCACACCTTCGGTGCGGACCAGCGCTTCCACGGCCTC
The DNA here is from genome assembly GCA_900472295.1 of Hyphomicrobiales bacterium. GTDB lineage: Bacteria > Pseudomonadota > Alphaproteobacteria > Rhizobiales > Rhizobiaceae > Mesorhizobium. The sequence continues at coordinate 236,638 of UCIA01000030.1, forward strand.
TGCATAGGCCTCAGTGGCAAAGCGCGGCGGCGGCAGGCGATGGTAGGAAGCGCATGCCATGCTCGCCGCGGCGATCGGCCGGATCGGGCTGTCGGCCAGGATCACCCGTCGCCCGGCGCCGTGCAGCAGCCGCGCCAGATGCAGCGCCACCGGCGCGCGTGCCCCGGTGACCAGCACGGTGCTAGCTGCCATCGAACACCTGCATCAAGCCCTCGCCATTTGCGACTCTCCCATTCAGGCTTTGCGCGAAATCGGCAGTGTTGACAACGTGCCGATGCAATTGCCGGACGCAGGGACGCCGTGGTGCAGACCGGTACCGAGGAACGGCGCGACGCGCTCGACCAGCATCTGTGGCTACGAACGCGCCATGTTCCTGTTCGACGGCCACGACGCGGCCTAAAGCGCGTCGCATTTGAACGGACTCAGGCGACGCGCTTTAGTTCTTTGTTCTTATGCATGTCGTTGTCTCAAAACCGGGGCCACTTTGAGCGACATGCATTAGGTCGAAGGCGCGCGGACGCACTGGCCCGGATGCACTGGAAGGTGTTGAAAGAGGCCGGCCACGCGGTCACTTACTGGCAGCAAACGCCAGACCTGCGCTGGGAGCGCAAGGCGTAGGCCAGCGGCTTGTCGCAGATGATACCGTCTACTGCTCTGCCTTGATCCGCTTCTGTTTCCGGGAGACGTAGTCGCCGTACTTCAGTTTCATGAACTCGTCCGCCAGGTTGCGATGTGAGCTCCTGAAAACGTACCAGTCGCCATCTGGAGACTTGCGCTGGTAAAGCACCCTGCCGGCCTGGCGATGCTCGAAACAGGTGAGGGCCTCGGAGTCGCCTCCGGCTCCATGCCATTTTGCGCGGAAGCAAAGCTTGCCCCCTCCAGGAATGAACCAGATGCCGTCACCATAGCCCAGCTTGCCCTTGTCTGAGGTCCAGGCGCTGAATTGACGGCGCTGCACAGCAAAGTATCCGGCGCCGTTTCGACCCCAAAGCCACGAACGGTTGTGGTACATCTGGTAGATGCCTTCATCGGGCACCATCTCGGCCTTCTTGGCCAATTCGGCGATTTGACCCGCTGTCTTGGCCGTTGCAGGAAGCTCGAAAGCAAAGATAACAATGGAACAGGCAAGCGCCGTTCCAATCCAATTCTCCAGCGCCCGTTTCACACCTACCCCCTGCTACTTTACGCTACGCCCAGTTCTGCCCCGCTCGCTACATCACCCCTAAGGCAAGACGTGCTGGGTAATCCTCCAATCGGGAAGCCCATATCCATCGGGCCACGGCGCCACTTCCTTCTGGTTGAAATAGACGACCGAAGTCAGGGCCGGGAATTCCGCATAGGATTTGCGTGAATCGATGTGCCATTGGTCAACATATTGTTGCTTCCCCACATAGCCGAGCTCGGCCACCACGATCGGTTTGTTGAACCCTGCAACGCGATCATAGCCAGGCTTCAGCAGTTCCTGGAATGTGCGGTCGCGGCCGAACTTGTCGTTGTCCCACTTTTGCAGGCCGAACACCGACAGGCCGACGACGTCGACGTAGTCGTCGCCAGGGTAATATTTTTCCAGCCCGTCTTCGCCTTTCGGCGACCACATGTATTTGACGGCCGGAGCCACCTTGCGGCAGACATCGACTTCACGCTTGTAGGCCGCGATATAATCCTTCGGCGCCCAGTTGGCCCAGGTGAAGCGGCCGGTCTTGTCTTCCATTTCCTGCGCCCAACGAATGGTGACGGGGCTCTTCATGGCCCCCGCCAGGCTGCAGATCGCCTGCATGTTGGCGTCGTGTTTACCGCTCAGGATGCCGTTGCGCAGTTGGTTTGGCGTGGTCCGCCAATCCTTCGACCAGGTCCATGGCTCGACTGTGATCAACAGCGAACGCCCGCGCTGGAGGGCATAGGCATCGGCCAGCGGAAGGCTCGCCAGGTCCACGTCTTCCCAGGGCAGGAACAGTTCCTCGATGCTGGCACTCTTGTCGGCACTGAAGTCCCCGTAGGGATCATAGGATCCGAACGCCGAAGCGGCGCTGCTCGTCTGAACGGGGTCCGTCGCGGCTACGGAGCCGGCGCCTCCCGCTGTAGGGAATGCGGCGCTACCGCCCAATACCAGCGCGATTGCAAGTGCATTTGCTGCGGTGTGTTTCATGTTTGATCTCCCATAGCCTCGACATCCTGCGGAAGTCGAGGCTTCGCCCGTGCGTGTCGATGCTCGATCGACACGACTACCCAAAATCAATCGGCTCGTTGGCGGAATTTGCGGGATTTCGGAGCGCCGTAGGTGGGCGTGCAAACCATCGCACTGGCCCCCCAAATTGTCTCTCAAGCCACCGACAATCAAGGAGCGCTGAGAGAAAATTCGCCGCGATACTCACAAATTCGCGTCAATAACCCGATATACCATCCCCAGCTAAATTAAGAACTGCTTACGATCGAGAGTCAAGCGCAATTTACGGTTGATTAACCCTGTTGTTCGCAACATGGTTAATCGCTGCTCCCGGCTGGATTCCTGTCGATCCGCCTTGGCCACGTCGGTGAATTTTCCAACGTTGAAAATTCGACGGCGCTTCATTCCAGAGCCGCCAGGTGGTGACTATTCCACAAAAAATCCTCCTGTGATTCAAGGTGTTAGGTTAACCAGTTCTCAAGAATCGTCGTTAACGAAGGCTTAAATTGGTTGACTCTCGGACAGTACGGGCGGATTCTGTCGCCGGGATTTGAGAGCTTTCAGCCATCGTTCGGCTGAAGTTCCAAAGTGGCGGCGGGTAAGTGTATGAGTGGTTCTGCGGATGCAGGCATCGTTGGTGATGCGAGCAGGCTGGCACGGCGACCTGAGACGGCTCTGGTCGCCAGTGCGCGGAAGGGCCCCTTTCTGGTGCCCGTGCTCTCGGCTGCCCAGCAATGGACCTTGCGACTGGCCCTGGCTTTCTGGGCCGTCACGATCGGGTTTTTCTGGCTCTGGTGGCTGAAGCCTGAGCACGTCGAACATATCGGGCCATACGCATTCGCGACGGTCATTCTGGTATGGCTCACGCTCATGCCGCTGTATTTCCTCTTGAACGTGCATGCGTCGAAAAAGCCGTCCAAGCTCCACACCATCCCGAAGCGTTCGCGGGTCGCGATGGTGGTCACCAAGGCCCCTTCCGAACCGTTTGCCGTGGTTGCGCGCACGCTCGAAGCGATGCTGGCCCAGGATTATCCGCATGATACCTGGCTTGCCGACGAGGATCCCTCCGAGGAGACGATCGCCTGGTGCGCTGCCCACAACGTCATGATTTCGACGCGGCGCGGCCGGGAAGATTATCATCGCAAGGTGTGGCCGCGCCGCACGCGCTGCAAAGAGGGAAACCTGGCATTTTTCTACGATCACTATGGCTATGATCGCTATGATTTCGTCGCTCAGATGGATGCGGACCACGTACCAACGCCAACCTATCTCAGGGAAATCCTGTTTCCCTTCGCCGACCCCTCGGTTGGCTATGTCTCCGCGCCGAGCATCTGCGACAACAACGCCGCGGAAAGCTGGTCGGCGCGTGGCAGGCTGTTTCCGGAAGGGATGTTTCACGGGCCCCTGCAGTCCGGCCATACGGGCGGTGGGGCTCCGCTCTGCATTGGCTCGCACTATGCCGTGCGAACCGTCGCATTGAGGCAAGCGGGTGGTCTTGGCCCGGAACTGGCCGAGGACCATTCCACGTCGATGCTGATCAATGCGGCCGGATGGCGTGGTGTGCATGCCATCGACGCCATCGCCCATGGCGACGGCCCCCAAACCTTTGCTGATCTTGTTACCCAGGAATTCCAATGGTCGCGGAGCCTGATGACGATCTTGTTTGAATACTCGCCCAGCTACATTTCCAAGCTGCCGCGGCGGTTGAAATTTCAGTTCCTGTTCTGCCAGCTCTGGTATCCGCTGTTCGCCGTGTTTGCGCTTTTGATGTACGTCATGCCGATCTACGCGCTTTGCTCGGGCCGGAATTTTGCCAATGTGATGTATGCCGACTTCCTTTTCTACTATGCGCCGAACTCGATCGCCCTGGTTCTCCTCGTGATGATGCTGAAGGCGTTCGGCCTTTCGCGCCCGATCACCGCCAAGACGCTCAGCTGGGAGGGGACGCTGTTCCTTTTCTTCGCGCGTTGGCCGTGGGTGCTCGCCGGCACGCTGTCGTCGATCCGCGACTATCTGACCAAATCGTTCGTCGATTTCCGCGTCACTCCCAAGGGCAGCGGCCCCAAAGATCTTCTGCCCGCCCGCGTCATCGTTCCCTATGTGGTGCTGGCGGTCGGCGCGTCTTTGCCGGTTCTTCTCGTTGATCATGCTTCGAACGCCACCGGCTTCTACTTGCTCGCCGCATTCAATGCGTTGATCTACGGATTGCTTGTGGTTGTGATCGTCACCAGGCATCTCATCGAGAACAGGATTTCGATGCGAACCAATGTTGTAAATCTCGCCTGGCAGGCATCGCTCGCCTGCGTTGCGCTTTCGGTTCCGGTCGCGGGATTTTACGACCGCGGACTGGAAGGCATATATGGCCTGCAACAGGGTGCCGGCGGGGTCCGTATCGTCAGGATCGCCTATGTGGTTTCCGGCGCCGGCCGGGGCGAGATCGGTGACCGCAATTTCTACTTCGATCCCGGCTGGGGAAACGGTCGGTGACGAACAGAAGAGATGGTACTATGGAGGCAGCGTCTTCCTCTCTGTCGGTTGTCATTTGGAGGATCACTTGCGTGGTTAGTATCCTGTCGATCCGCCGCTTTCTGTTGACGGTGATTGTTGCGCTGCCATTGTCGGTCTGCGGCCAAAACGCAGCGACGGCCGAGGACGCTCACTTGTCGGCGGTCGCCGCGGCCGCGCCGCTCACCCCGGGGGAGTTGTTTCACCTCTACGCCGATCGCACATGGGTCTGGGAAAATGGCGCTGCCTATTTTGCCAAGGATGGGCGCCAGCTTCGCGCCTGGACCGGCGGCGAGAAGGCGTCCATCGGCCAGGGCAAGTGGTTGCTCACCAAGGATGGCAAATTATGCATGGACGCAAAATGGAAGACGCTTGCCGGTAGCACACAGGGACGAACCTGCTTCAGCCATCACAGATTAGGCGGCACAATATACCAGATGAAAGATCCGGGCGGTTCCTGGTATGTTTTCCAAGCGTCGCCGGCGCAGCCCGCGCAAGAGTACGACAAGTTCAAACCCGGCGATATAGCCGCCGCGACTTTCGAAAAGATACGCCAGATGGTAAGCCCTGGCGGACAACCTGCTCCAGTCAAAGCCGGCGGTTGATCTGTCGCCTGGCCTTGACGCAGCGTTGTTTTTTGCGACCCCGATCCGACCCATCCTGACAGGCCGAGCGACCACCCGGATTCGTCTCTGGTCGTAGAGCTGGCTGCTCCTGTCAAGGCATTGGCGAATCACTTACCGTGAAGTTTCAAGTGGCCCGGCCAGCGCCGTCGCCAGCCAATCCGATTGATTGCATTTTAGTAAGATCTGACAGAACAAACTGACGGTAAGCTTACCATGCGGTTTGCAAGAGTTTTAATAAGTTGTGTCTAATATTCCTGCGAGATGTGAGTAGCGAGGGGTTACTCATGCGGCGTGCGACGAAGTAAAGCATGCCGCTTGCGCTTGATGGTAGGGGACACGTAATGAAAAATTCCGCAAGGGGCGCGTTTCGCCGGGGTAAAAATAGCGCCTTTGTTGTTGTGGCTGCTGCGGTGATCGCGATGGTTTCGGGATGTCAGAGTGTCGATGCAACCAAAACCAGTTCGGTCCTCGACAAGCCTGTGGTCCACTCGGTTCACAGCAAACCCGCAATCCAGCCGGTCCACGGCAGGCCCATGGCTCATTCGCTTAGAAGCGAGCCTCTGATCCAGATGACGAGCTCAGTGCGGCCGACTGAAACAGCTTACGCTTTTACATCGCCGCGGCCGATCAATGTCCGCGCACCAGCTCCGGTGAAAGTGTCCTACAATCCGGCCAATGGCGGCAAGTTCCTCGGCAGTTCGCCTTATATCTGCAGCCCTAGCGGATTTGGCCAGCGCGCGAGCTGCCGCCCCCGCTATTCCTGAGCCATCGAGCGGCGAGAGGTACTGCCGCCTCGGTTGGCGGCAGTTTCATCGGCCTCGTCTCCAGCCCAAAAAATGGGGCAGCCGTCCTGACGATCGTGTCGATGTCGGAAAGCTCCGGAACAAAACCGAGATGTTCGCGTGCGTTGGCCGGATCGGCATAGAGCTCCGCCGGATCTCCTGGACGCCGGGTCCTGAAGACGGTCGGAACCGGTCTTGACGTCATTCGGCTGACGGCCTGGACAATTTCCTTGATGGACACGCCCCGCCCGGTGCCGAGATTGACCGCGAGGCTTTCTCCGCCACTCTCAAGATGCATGAGAGCCTTCAGATGGGCGCGGGCCAGGTCACTGACGTGGATATAGTCGCGTACGCAGGTGCCGTCCGACGTGTCGTAGTCCGTGCCGAAAATCTCGATCTCGTCTATGATGCCTGATGCGGCCATGAGCACCCTGGGAACCAGATGCGTTTCCGGCGAATGCCATTCACCGAGCTCGCCATCGGGGTCGGCGCCGCAAGCGTTGAAATAGCGAAGGATCGCAAATTTCATTCCGTATGCCGACGCATAGTCGCTGATGATCTGTTCGCCCATCAGCTTGCTGCGTCCGTAAGGACTGATCGGATTTTGCGAGGAGGTTTCGCGAACGGGCAATGCTTCCGGCACGCCGTAGGTTGCGCAGCTGCTGGAGAAGATGATGTTTTCGATGGAGTTCGCGCGCGCCGCATCGAGCACCGCGATGGTGCCCGTCACATTGGTCGAATAATATTCGGCCGGCTCGCGAACGGACTCGCCGACATAGGCAAGCGCTGCAAAGTGAATGACTGCCTTTGGCCGGTATGTCTTCATCGCCGCCTGCAGCGCATCCTTGTCCCGGATATCGCCGACGACAAGCGGGCCCCAGCCGACGGATTTCTCGTTGCCGCGACACAGATTGTCGAAAACCACCGGCCGATAGCCAGCGGCGGCCAGCATCTTGCAGGTGTGGCTGCCGATGAAGCCAGCCCCTCCCGTCACCAGGATTGCCGGGCGGCTCATGAAGCTGCGGCTCCCTTGGCCATCCGGTTTCCGTAGAGCAGAGTGTCAAAATATTCGACGGTATGCGCAAGCCCCTGGGCGAGGTTGATTTTCGGCTCCCAGCCGAGATTGTTCCTGGCAAAGGAAATGTCTGGCCTGCGCTGCTTGGGATCGTCGACCGGCAGCGGCCGGTGCACGATCTTCGATCGGGAGTTGGTGTAGTCGACGACCAGTGTCGCCAATTCCATGATGGTGAATTCGCCGGGGTTGCCGAGGTTGACCGGATGCGCGGGTGCGCTCGGCGCATTCATCAGCCGGACAAAGCCTTCGATCAGGTCGTCCGCGTAGCAGAACGACCGGGTCTGCAGGCCGCTGCCGTAGACGGTCAGATCGTCGCCACGCAGCGCCTGGACGATGAAATTCGAGACCACGCGGCCATCGTCGGGCTGCATCCTACGGCCATAGGTGTTGAAGATCCGCGCGACGCGGACGTCGAGGCCATACGTTCTCGAATAGTCGAAGAACAGGGTCTCGGCCGAACGCTTGCCCTCGTCGTAGCAGGATCGCGGACCATGCGTATTGACGTTGCCGAAGTAGCTCTCCGGCTGCGGATGCACCAACGGATCGCCATAGACCTCCGATGTAGAGGCCTGAAATATCTTCGCATTGTGCTTTCGGGCGAGTTCCAGCAGGTTCAGCGAGCCGAGCACGCTCGTTTTGAACGTGTGGATCGGGTCTGCCTGATAATGCGGCGGCGACGCCGGGCAGGCAAGATTGTAGATCTCGTCGACACGAAGGTTAGAAGGCAGCGCGTCGACAATATCGTGCTCGATGCAGGTGAAACGCGGATTGTGCAGAACCGCCTTGAGATTGAATCTCTTCCCGGTGTGGAAATTGTCCAGCGCGACGACGTCATACCCGTCCAGCAAAAGACGTTCGCACAGATGCGAGCCTAGAAATCCTGCTCCTCCGGCAACCAGCGCGCGACCCCGATTCTGGTTGGCGCCTCTTCGACTGTTCCCGGATCCGAGTTCCAGGACCTTGATGATCTTGCTCATGCTCTACCCCTTACGCCCAGCGCACGCCGCCGCCTCGGGTGGCGCAGCCGAAGCAAAGCAAAGCTTTGCCCGGCCACGTCCCTGAGAACGCGACAAACATTCCGCTTCCGCGGAATCGCCCATAACTGATGTGCGCTTATGACTTCCCGGAGTTCGCGAGGCCGGTGCTATGCGGCTTATTCGTTGCCGTTCAGCATTCTATCGCCTCGAAAACCGCGATCATGCGTGGTGCCCCCACCGCTCATTGCTCGCCCAGATTGCACATCCCAACGGGTCAAAAATATACCTGTGGAAAGCCAAGTCAACTAAATTAGCGAAACGTTAACTGCAATCGTTGGCGAGTGGTTAATCATACCCGGCAGCTTCGGCGGGTCGGGCAAGGTCGTCGCTGCCTCGTGATGGGAATCGGACTTGTATACTCAAGTATCCCGAAAAATCGGCAAAAGCTAGTTCTCGAGTACTCTGATCGATATTCGAAAACTAAAGGCAAAATTCTCATAAGCCGAAACCAGAAAAGCCGGTAAGTGTGTCCCGACACGGAAATATGTTTTGATATTTATTGACATTGCAACTGCCAAGGATGTGGAATCTGCTGTCAGTTCCTCAGGAAGCACTGCGATTGCTGGCCAAAGCCACTTGGGCTGCAAATATACACGGAACTGCCGATCTGAGGGTTGAGCGGCGTCGGGCCGGTTACGCTGATGGTCTCGATGTTGCGATCCGGAGACAGACCATGGGGAGACGTTCCACCGTTTCGAGGAGAGGTTAGCGACATGGTGCCGTCTGTTGCCGACTGCTGGCAGCCGGTTACTGCCAGCAGCATGCCAATGGTCAGGTGCCTAAAATTGGACACGCGCATTGAAACAAATTCCGACTTGTGGGGCACGTCATGGCGCTGCGTGCAGTACTCTCGCATCGAAATCCCTCAAACCATGACGTGCGAATCCCTGATCGGCATCGTCGTAAAGGCGCCGATGCTTTTCCTATTATGTCTAAATTGTTCAATTTAGCGATAGCTGTTAATCGACGATGGCTTTTTGAGCGCCTGGCAGAATGCAAATGGCATTGTTGCTGGCTTGCGGTACCAATTCAGCTGGAAAACTGGACCGACGATCTTGGGGCCGGCGACGCTTGCCGTCTATCGTGCCTGGCAGCAGACGAACCCGGTTCGTTGAAAAGCAACTGCCTCGGACGACCGGCGCCATCGATCCGGTGGATAACCTTTCTGGGCAAGCGCAAGCCGTTGCAACGAGCCATCGCCTTTTGACCTTCAGGGCGCTATTGGCAGACTCGTAGAACACACCGGTGGTCCTGCATGCGCTTTCTGTTTGTCCTGATCCTGCTTGCCGGCGCCGGCATCGGCCTCGTCTATCCCTGGGCGATGAGCAATTTTTCCGGCCACGAGATCGGCGTTTGGCGCGTCTACGACCAGGGACGGTTCAGGCCTGTGACGGTGACGCTGAAAGCAGGCGACGCGCCGGTCAGGGTGCTGGTCGACCTGACGGCGAAGGCCGAGCGCATTGTCTCGCAGCAGCGCACCGTGTTGACGCTGACTGCCGCCACCGGCGGCCGCACGGTGCTTGCCTCGACGCTGCAATTCAACCATGCCGACAATCCACGCCAGGTCAGCCCGCAACTGCCCGACAAAATCTTTCGCGACGAGGCCGGCGTGATCGAAACCGTCAGCCCCGGCCCCTATCTCTTCACCGCTGGTCCGGGCGATGCCGATGACATCCCGATCCGCGCGGTGGATCTGGTGCTGCGCTCCGGCGTCGGCGAGATCGACAGCCGTGCGCGTCCGGTCGGCTATGCGCTGATGGCCGTCGGCCTGATCGGTTTCCTGTTCACGCTGGCTTTCGGCGGCCGCAAGCCGGAGAACCCGAATTCCAAGCCGCCACCGCCGCGCTGGGGCAGGGGCTCCTCGACATGAGTGCGGCATGAACTACCGTCACGCCTATCACGCCGGAAATTTCGCCGACGTCGTCAAGCATGTCGTGCTGAGCCGGCTGATCGACTACCTGAAGCAGAAGGACAAGGCGTTTCGCGTCATCGACACCCATGCCGGTATCGGCCGCTACGATCTGTCGTCGGTGGAAGCGCAAAAGACCGGCGAATGGCAAGGCGGCATCGGCCGCCTGATCGATGCCCAGATCGACAAATCGGCGGCGGCGCTGCTTGCGCCTTATCTCGAAGCGGTGCGTTCGCTCAATCCCGATGGCGGCGTGAAGAAATATCCCGGCTCGCCGCTGATTGCCCGGCATCTCCTGCGCAAGCAGGATCGGCTGTCGGCGATCGAACTGCACGATCAGGATGCCTCCAGATTGAAGACACTGTTCGCCGGCGATTTTCAGACCAGGGTGATCGAGCTCGATGGCTGGCTGGCGCTCGGCGCGCATTTGCCGCCGAAGGAAAAGCGCGGCCTGGTGCTGATCGACCCGCCCTTCGAGGAAGCGGGCGAATTCGACCGCCTCGTCGACGGCATGCAAAAAGCCCACAAGCGTTGGCCAGGCGGTATCTATGCGCTGTGGTACCCGATCAAGGATCGCAAGGCGATCATCGCCTTCCGCAAGGCGCTCAAGCAATCCGGCGTTCCAAAACTGCTCGACATCGAGTTCGAGATCCGGCCGGCTTCGCGAGAACCCAGCCTCGATGGCAGCGGCATGGTGGTGGTCAATCCACCCTTCACGCTGGAGCGCGAACTGCGCATCGTGCTACCGGTCCTGCACCGATTGCTGGCGGTCGAAAAGCCGGCGCACTGGTCGCTGGAATGGCTGGCTGGGGAACAGCCGTAGCGGCCCTCGGCAGACGAAGTAAAGTCGCTGGAGATTTTGACGGTCGCCGCCTTCCGTAGACGCCCTGATGTGTCCATTGAGCCGAGGTGGTGAGCGTTGACGCTCATTCCAAAATCGGATAGGCAGAAAATCTGATTATTAGATTTACGAACTAAATGCCAAGATCGACAAGGAAGGAACTGGTCAACGCCATAGGCTTCGCGATTTCGCGTTGGCAGGATGCCGTTGAAACCTTTGATGGAACCGTCGCTGAAATCTATGTGCTGAGCGCGGCCGAGCACCGCTGTCTCGGCGCGATCAGCCACGGCCCGCAACCGGCAAACCTCATCGCGCGCGAGACAAATCTCACGCCGGCGGCGGTTACGTCCCTGATCGACCGACTGGAAAAGCGCGGCTTCGTCAGCCGTCAGCCGGATCCTGATGACAGGCGCAAGGTCATGGTCGCGGCCGGCAGGAAGACCGAGGAACTCGTCCGGCGCTGCTACCATCCGATCTTCGAGGCGGGTGCCGAACTGCTGGAAAAATACACGGTGGCCGAGATGCAGTTTCTGCTCGGCTTCATCGAAGAGGTCGAAACGATGCAGAAGGCGCAGACCGAGAGGCTGCGCGGCAAAGCTAAGCCGGTGCGTTGAGAGAAGGCATCGGCGATGGTCCGGCACAAAACCGGTCCGGTTCAAATGTGCATTGTCAAAGAGAGGAGTACCCTATGCCCCGCATGATCTTCGTCAACCTGCCCGTCGCCGACCTCGCTGCGTCGATGGCCTTCTACAAAGCCCTCGGCTTCGACAACAATCCTCACTTCACCGACGACACCGCAGCCTGCATGGTGCTCAGCGATACGATCAACGTCATGCTGCTCACCCATGCCAAATGGCGCCAGTTTACCAACAGGCCGATCCCGCCGGCAACCTCGAGCGAGGTCATGCTTGCGGTATCCTGCGACAACCGTGCGGCGGTCGACGCGATGAACGAGGCGGCGGCGAAGAATGGCGGTACCGCCGACATCAATGCGCAGCTGGACTATGGCTTCATGTACAATCGCAGCCTGGCCGACCCTGACGGCCACGTCTGGGAAGCGATGTGGATGGACCCCTCCGCCATACCGCAGGGCGACGCCAAGCAGGGCTGAACCGGGCCTAGGCAGGCCCGGCCATCGCAGCCGCCTCCCAAAACAGAGGAAGGCGGGTTGTCGAAAGGCTCAAGCACGGTGGTTTCTCCGCTTCGCACCGGCAAAACCGGTTGCGAACCGGGAAACCATCGTCAGCGCGACCGCTTGACCGCGCGCCGCCGAATCCGCAGAGTGCACGCAATCGACCTTTGAGAGGCTGCCATGACTCGCTTTGCCAAATCTGCCCTTGCTGCCCTGATTTCGCTTTGCACGCCGCTGGCCGCGCCCCTCGGCGTCACCCAGGCTGCGCAGGCCGCCGACCTCTATTCCGACGCCGACAGTGGCGTCTGCGGGCAGGCCTGGGTGCTCAACAAGATTTCCAGCCGGTTCTCCTACCAGGTGCATCACGTGCCGCATCTGCCTGACGTTTCGATCACCGATTTCCAGCGCATCCATGAGCACCGCTATCTGCCGGCGAGCGAGGAATGGCCGATCGGCCGTCGCTATTGCGGCGCTACGGTAAGCCTTTCCGATGGCCGTGCCCGCACCATCTGGTACCTGATCGAGGAAGGCCAGGGTTTTGCCTCGATCGGCGACAATGTCGAATTCTGCGTTTCGGGCTTCGACCGTTGGCTGGTCTACAACGGCCGCTGCCGCGTCCTGCGCTGAGTTCATCAACTTTCCTTTTATCTGTCGCGCCTGCGGTGACATCGGCCGCAGGCGTTTTCATTTGTCGTGTTGACAGGGGAGGTTGATCGGCCGCATAGATATGAGACAGACCTGTCTCGTCACTTGGCGCTTCTATGAAAACCTCACCATCCTCCACCAAACGCCAGCATGTCGTCGACACCGCCTATGCGTTGTTCAAGCGCGACGGCTTCCATGCCACCGGCATCGACCGCATCATCGCCGAGGCCGACATCGCCAAGATGACGATGTACCGGCATTTCCCGAGCAAGGACGAATTGATCGTCGAGGTGCTGGAGCATCGCGCCCGCCGTTTCGAGCGCCAGCTCGACCAACTTGCGCAAGAGGTCGCCACGCCGGAACGGAAGATCGCGAAAATCTTCGACTGGCATGAGCGCTGGTTCAGCAGCCCGGATTTCCATGGCTGCCTGTTCGCGCACGCGCTGGCCGAGTTTGGCGATCCCGCCCATCCGGTGTTCCAGGCTGTTGTCAGGCAGAAGAATGGCCTCAAGCGGCGCATGCAGGCTATCCTCGAGGCGGTGATGCCGCCCAGGCAAGCGGCGGGCGCCGCCGCTGCACTGCTGATGCTGATAGAGGGCGCGACGCTGATGGCGCAGATGGGGCAGCCCACCATCGACAGCGCCCGCAAGGCGGCCGACGCCATCATCGCCAGCGCGCGTGCAGTTCAATGAGCACGACGGTCATTGCGCTCGCGCTGTTCGCAGCCATTCTGCATGCCGGCTGGAACGCCTTCCTGCGGACCGGCGCCGACAGGCTGTGGACGGTTACCGTCATGAGCTTTTCGAGCACGCTCATCGCTATTCCGATGGCGCTTTTCCATGCGCTTCCCGCGGCCGGCGCCTGGCCCTATGTCGCGCTCTCGGCCGGCCTGCAGGTCGGCTACAGCGTGTTCCTGGTCGCCGCCTACCGCTATGGCGAACTGGGGCAGGTCTATCCGATCGTGCGTGGCAGCGTGCCGCTGCTGGTCACACTTGGCGGCTTCCTGCTGGCCGGCCAGCAACTCACAATGCCCGAGATCGTCGGCGTCACGCTGGTCGCCTGCGGCATCATGGGCCTGTCGCTAGGCAGGGGCAGGGCGTCGACGACCTCGATCCTTTATGCGCTGGCGACCGGCGCGATCATCGCCGCCTATGCCACGGTCGACGCCATCGGCGTGCGCGCCGCAGGCAACAGCGGCGCCTACACGGCCTGGGTGCTACTAATCTATGGCGCCTTGCTGCCGGCGACCTTCGTCGTCCTGCGCGGCAGGCTCGTCGTCAACTTCAGCGCGCCCGAAACCCGCAAGGCTCTTGCCGGTGGCCTGTTCGCGCTGCTTGCCTATGCCGTCGTGGTCGCCGCCTTCGCGCTCGGTCCGGCAGGCCCGATCACCGCCATCCGCGAAACCAGCGTTGTCTTTGCCGCCTTCATCGGCCGGTTCTTCCTTGGCGAGCAGCTGACGCCGCGCCGGATCGGCGCCTGCGCCGTCGTCGCGCTCGGCGCCATCTGCCTCGGCTATTAGGCGTGAGTGGCGAGGGATATCGATCCGATCCTGCTCACGCGCTGCGGCCCGCACCCGAGAGGTAAGCGCAGATCAGCTCGACGAGTTGCTTTTGCAGTTCCGGCGCATCGAGCATGTCTCGCCGCGCGGCATTGTGGATGACGCCTTCGACCGCGGAGGAGAGCACCCGGGCAACGGTCTCATTGTCTTTCCTGCGCTTGCGATATTGCGCCACCGCCTCCGTGTAATGATCGAGATAGCGCGACTGGAACGAGGCGTGGGCGGCACGTGAACCGCGATCGCCTGGCACCTCGTCGAGCAGCACCTGATGCAGCGTCGGATGAACGCTGTGCGCCTCGATCATGCCGCGCACCAACTCCTGCGCGAATCGCTTGAGCGGCTTGTCGCCTTCTGCTGATTCGGCGATGACCGACAGCACCTGGTCGAAATGTCGCCGGCGAATTGCCTCGACCAGCGACAGCTTGTCGGGAAAATATTGATAGAGCGAGCCGATGCTGACGCCGGCCGCATCGGCCACCTTGTTGGTGGTGAAGCCGGCCCAGCCGAGCGCGCTCAGAACGTGAGCACCGGCTTCGATGATCGCCTCGACGGTTGCGCGCGAGCGCGCCTGGCGCGGCTGCTTGCGCATGCGCGAGCGCGGCTTAGCAATGCGAGTAGACATGTCCGCTCCATCAGCCAAGAATATAGACAACATACTCACATTTTCAGGAAAGGATACCGACCATGAGCGCGCTGGATCTGCTTCGCAGCCTCTTCGTCTATCAAGCCTGGGCCAATGGTGAATTGCTGGAAAAGCTCGCGTGCCTCGACCAGCAGATGCATGCGGATGATCATCACGCAGCGATCCGTCTCATCAACCACAATCTTGTCGTATCGAAAATATTCGCGGCGCATCTTTCCGGCACGCGTCATGGCTACACGTCAGACAACACTGAGGACACGCCGAAGCGCGATGAACTCAGCGCCGATGTCACTGCGACGGATCATTGGTATCTCGATTATCTGGAAACCGTGTCGCCTGAAATTCTGTCGCAGCCTGTACCTTTCGTCTTCACCGACGGCGACAAGGCGATGATGTCGCGTCAGGAAATGCTGACCCATGTCGTCACCCATGGCGGCTACCACCGCGGCGAGATCGGGCGCATCCTGGCCCAGATTGGCGTTACGCCGCCATGGGACACGTTTGCCGTCCATCTGCATCAGACCGAGCCTTTGCGCCGGTTGCAGGTGCGCGAGCCGCTTGGAGTGTAGCGCCTGTACCCCTTGTATTCCAAGGGGTACAGGCTTCCCAAGATGATGATTGCCGTGATCCTTCATGCCCTTTTGTCCGCTGGGCATATTGCTGCGCCGAAGCCGGCGACCTCCCTTCTCGTCTGAAAAATGTCCAGCACAAGAGGGCGGGTGCTGTCCCCTCAAACGCCGCTTCTCTCAACCTCCGCCTGACCTCTTTCAATAAGCAAGCAAAAAGCTCGCATTTGTCTTTGGTGCTGTTTCTGCAGCCGCAGGGATGAAGCAAGATTAGTCTCTGTCGTGCAGCGATTCTTTTGCCATCCGATAAGCCGCCGATGACCGCACGAGATCGACAGCGTCGAAAGAGAATGTGCGCTTGACGAGAAGATCACATGAGTCGTTGTGCTCGAATTTTCTCTCGCAACAGTTCGCTTGATGGCACGAAGAATCGTTGCCGATCTCTGTGTCGATCATCGCGAACATGCTCTCAGCGTAACCGAAATTTAATCTGCGAAATTCTATGTAATGCTTCGCTGGCTAGACACACGCGAGTCAGATATGAATTAACTTGCCGGGTCACTAACGGCCATTGGCACAAACGCAAGGGGCATCGCATGGCAAAGACCACGACGAAGGCGCCGGCGGCGAAAGCGCCGGCCAAGAAAGCGGCACCGAAAGCTGCCGCGAAACCTGCAGCAGTAAAGAAGGCAGCACCGAAGGCAGCGGCAAAGCCGGCAGCCAAGGCAGCGGCTAAGCCCGTCGCCAAGGCAGCGGCAAAGCCGGCAGCTAAGGCAGTGGCAAAACCCGCCGCCAAGGCAGCAGCGAAACCCGCAGCCAAGAAGCCGGCAGCCAAGGCAGCAGCGAAGCCTGCCGTGAAGGCAGCAGCCAAGCCCGCCGCCAAGAAGCCGGCAGCCAAGGCAGCAGCCAAGCCTGCTGCTAAGAAGGCTCCGATGAAGGCCGCCGCCGCCAAGTCGACGGCAGCCGTGAAGAAGGCAGCACCGGCCAAGAAGCCAGCCGCCAAGAAGTAGCAGTATGGCTTCGCTCGCGAACGCCGACAGTTGAGGGGAGTGCTGTCGAGGCACCCCTCTTGCCGGTTTCGGATTTGAGCGGTCGAAGCTGGAGCAAACAACGTTCCATCTCAAAGCTCCCGGGAACTTTGCCGACTGGCAGATTCCCGGGGGCTTTTTTGTTGCGCTTCAGATCTTTGTCCTGAGGTATCTCGGTCTCTCCAAACCGGCGCCACTTCCAAGCGACATGCAGTGACCACTTCATTGCCCACGGATTGGCCGCCTGGTTTTGCCCTTCTGGCAGTTGCTCCCTCAGAGAAGATCGGCCAACACTAAAGCGGTCGCATTCGGTGGGTTGAGGCGACGCGCTCCAGACCTTTGTTTTATGCGCGTCGTTCTCTCAAGACCGGAACCACTCTATTGAGCGATATACGCTGGCCGTCTGCAAAACAGGGAACCGATCATGCCTAAGCTGCTCTACGCGCCCTCATCCCCCTACAGCTCCAAGGTCCGCATGGCGGCGCTCTATGCCGGCATCGCCGTCGACCTTGTGCCGATCAAGACTGAGGACAAGCCGGCCGAACTGATAACGGCCAACCCGCTTGGCAAGATCCCGGTGCTGGTGCTCGACGACGGCCGCTCGATCCACGACAGCCGCGCCATCACCCAGCATCTCAACCGCGCATCGAAGAGCCTGTTGTTGCCGCGCAATGCCGACAAGCGCCTCGAGGCCGAAGTGCTGGAAGCGTTGGCCGACGGCATCTGCGACTGCGCGCTGTCGATGGTCTATGAGCGGCGCACGCGGCCCGAGGAAATGGTCTACCAGCCCTGGCTCGACCGCCAGTGGGCGAAGATCACCGCCGCCCTCGACTTCCTCAACGCCAATCCGCCGAAACTGCCGAAGAAGATCACGCTTGGCCAGTTGGCGCTGCGCGCCTGCCTCGGTTACCTCTCTCTGCGCTTCGCCGGCAAATGGGAAAAGGGCCACGGCCGGCTGACCCGATGGGCAGCGCGCTTCGATGAGAAGTTTCCGGAGTTGAAGGCGGCTGTGCCGGCCTGAGAGCCAAGCGCTTAGTCCTTCTCCCTTTGTGGGAGAAGGGAAGAAGCAACAAAAAAAGCCGGGCGCGAGGCCCGGCTTTCTTGTGTCGTGGCTTGAACGACAGTTAGAACTTCATACCGACGCCGAAGGTGACGCGGTTGTCGCTCTCTTTGACCTTGGTGCCGACGCTGTCGAAGCTCTTGGAACCGAAGTCGGTGTAGCGGTACTCGACACGGCCGAACACATTGTCGGTGATCTTGATGTCGGTGCCGACACCAGCCGTCCAGCCGAGCATCGTGTTGCTGTCGCTGTCGCCGGGGACCGAGACCTTCTGGTTCTTGAGGGCGCCGCCGCCGGTGCCGTAGAGCAGGATCTCCGGGGTCACTGCGTAGCCCAGACGGGCGCGCAACGAGCCTTCGAAGCCGCCCTTGGAATTGACGCCGCTGCTGTCACCCTTGGTGCCATTGTAGCCGAGGTCGGCTTCAGCACCGTAGACGAAGTTTTCCTGCTGCCACTGGTAGCCGCCGAAAACGCCACCGACGAAGCCCTTGGTCTTGATGTCGGGACCGCCGTCCTGAACTTTGGCATGACCGGCGAAACCGTAGCCGGCGCTGATACCGGCATAGGGGCCGGCCCAGGAAGCGACGGGGAGGTCGGCGATCGGGGCGGGCGCCGGCGGCTCTTCCGAGACGACATCCGCCGCAAAAGCAGTACCGCTAAGGGCGAAGAGCCCGATCGCGACCGCGAGAGGCGCGAATTTGAGATTGGCTTGCATTGTTGTTTACTCCTTAAGCCACAAGACACGTAGGCTTGTTTGTCCTGAGCGCCATCGACCCGCCCGGGGGTTGAAACGGATCTGGCACTCAACGGTTCCGAATGTCGTGTCAAAATGCGGCGGCAGCGAACCTGAAACTGGGTCATTCCCCGGCGCGAATGAGGCCGAAGCTTGACGTTGCATCTTCGCAACAGCGAAATGTCAGCAAGCATGTGATGCTGCACTGCACTCGGCTTGGTGCAAGGAGTCCAGCGTCCTATATTGCGGTCCTGCCGACCCGAATCCGGGACGGGCCAAGCGCCGAATAAGCCGTTTCGCCACATTCCTGCCCCAGGTGGAAACGGGATTTAACCCCTGGATACGTCACAATGTGCCGGCTAGCGAAATCGAGGCACGAATTGAGGATTGACAGATGATCGAAGCCGCCGGAACGGCGCTGGTGACGGGCGGGGCCAAGCGGATCGGCAAGGCGATCGTCGAGGATCTGGCCGCGCATGGCTTTGCCGTCGCCATCCATGCCAACCGCTCGGGCGCTGAGGCCGACGCGCTGGCCGCTGGTATCAGAGGCGGGGGCGGCCGCGCCGCCGTAGTTGCCGCCGACCTGACCGATATGGACGCGGTTGGCGATCTCGTCGGCCGCGCCGAGGCAGCGCTCGGTCCGGTTACGCTTCTGGTCAACAACGCCTCGCTGTTCGTCGATGACAGTGTCGAGAATTTCGACTGGGCCGCCTGGGACCGTCATTTCGCCATCCATGTGAAGACGCCGGCGGTGCTTGCGCAAAACTTCGCCCGCGCCTTGCCGCAGGGGCAAGAGGGGTTGATCGTCAACATCGTCGACCAGCGCGTCTGGCGGCCGACACCGCGCTATTTCTCCTATGCGCTGTCGAAGTCGGCCTTGTGGACGCAGACGCAAATGCTGGCGCAGGCGCTCGGTCCGCGCATCCGCGTCAACGCCATCGGACCCGGTCCGACGTTGAAGAATGCGCGCCAGGAAGATCACGATTTCGACAAGCAGGTCGATGGGCTGATCCTGAAGCGCGGCCCGCAACTGGCTGAATTCGGCGCCACCATTCGCTATCTCTGGAATGCGCGCTCGGTGACCGGCCAGATGATCGCGCTCGACGGCGGCCAGCATCTTGCATGGCAGACGCCGGATGTGACAGGCATGGTGGAATGAGTCCCGCAGACCACAAAGATAAGCAGCGCGGCGCCGCCGACGACATGCCGCCCGACATCGACCTCGAGGACGAGGCGGCCGAGGAGATCGTCGAGCCCGAGGCCGCCGGCCCCGATGTCGCCTTCACCGCGATCGACTGGGCGCCGCATGCCGGCGACGCCGACGGCATGGTCGGCGCCGAGGTCATCCAGACGCTGGTCAAGCGGCTGCCCAATGCGCCCGGCGTCTACCGCATGATGAACGCCGCCGGCGACGTGCTCTATGTCGGCAAGGCGCGCAGCCTGAAGAAGCGCGTCACCAACTACGCGCAAGGCCGCTTCCACACCGCCCGCATCGGCCGCATGGTGCGCGAGACCTCGACGATGGAGTTCGTCGTCACCCGCACGGAGATCGAGGCGCTGCTGCTTGAAGCCAATCTTATCAAGCGCTTGCGGCCACGGTTCAATGTGCTGATGCGGGACGACAAGTCGTTCCCCTACATCCTGTTGACCGGCGATCACGTCTCGCCCGGCATCTACAAGCACCGCGGTGCGCGCTCGCGCAAGGGCGACTATTTCGGCCCCTTTGCCTCGGCCGGCGCGGTCGGCCGCACCATCAATTCGCTGCAGCGCGCCTTTCTGCTCAGGAGCTGCACCAACTCCTTCTACGAGAACCGCACCCGGCCGTGCCTGCTCTACCAGATCAAGCGCTGCGCCGGCCCGTGCACCGGCGAGATCTCGCATGGCGACTATGCCGAGCTGGTCACCGAGGCGAAGGATTTTCTGTCCGGCCGCAGCCAGAAGGTGAAGACCGAAATTTCGGCCGCCATGCAGCACGCATCGCAGGAGCTCGATTTCGAGCGCGCCGCCATCTATCGCGACCGGCTCGCAGCCCTGTCGCATGTGCAGAGCCATCAGGGCATCAACCCGGCCACGGTTGACGAGGCCGATGTCTTCGCCATCCATCAGGAAGGCGGCCAAGTCTGCATCCAGGTGTTCTTCTTCCGCACCGGCCAGAACTGGGGTAACCGCGCCTATTTCCCCAAGGCCGATCCGGCGCTGGAAGGGTCGGAAGTGCTGGGCTCGTTCCTGGCGCAGTTCTATGACGACAAGCCGACGCCGCGCACAATCCTTCTGTCGCGAGGCGTTGAGGACCAGGAATTGCTGGCCGAGGCGCTGTCCACCCGCGCCGGCCGTAAAGTGTCGATCTCGGTGCCGCAGCGCGGCGAGAAGAAGGACCTGACCGACAACGCGCTGCAAAATGCCCGCGAGGCGCTCGGCCGCCGGCTGGCAGAAACCTCGACGCAAGGGCGGCTGCTCGCCGGCTTTGCCGAGACCTTCGGGCTGCCCAAACCGCCCGTGCGCATCGAGGTCTACGACAATTCGCACATTATGGGCACCAACGCGGTCGGCGCCATGGTCGTCGCCGGGCCGGAAGGCTTCGTGAAGAACCAGTACCGGAAATTCAACATCCGCTCGACCGAGATCACGCCGGGCGACGATTTCGGCATGATGCGCGAGGTGATGGAACGGCGCTTTTCAAGGCTGCTCAAGGAACATGGCGATGTCGCCGTTGCCGATGATGCGCCTGCCGGTGAGACAGGCGACGACATCGAGGAAGACATTTCCGGCAGCTTTCCGGCCTGGCCCGATGTCATCCTGATCGACGGCGGTCAGGGTCAGATGAGTGCGGTGCGCAAGATCCTCGCCGATCTCGGCATCGAGGATCGCGTCGTGGCGATCGGCATTGCCAAGGGGCAGGACCGCGATGCCGGCCGCGAACGCTTCTTCGTCAGGGGCAGGGACTCGTTTTCGCTGCCCGTCCGCGATCCCGTGCTTTATTTCGTCCAGCGGCTCCGCGACGAGGTCCACCGCTTCGCCATCGGCTCGCACCGCGCGCGGCGCAAGAAGGAGCTGGTCAAGAGCCCGCTCGACGAGATCGCCGGCATCGGTCCCGGCCGCAAGCGCGCGCTGCTGCTGGCATTCGGCACCGCCAAGGCGGTCAGCCGTGCCGCGGTCGAGGATCTGGTCAAGGTCGACGGTATTTCCGAGCAGGTGGCGAAACTGGTCTACAATCATTTCCATGAGAGCTGACGTAGGTCGCCCAATTTGAGAGAGCGCAGGCTATTTTCGTCTGGCCAATCGATTCTCGCCTGTTGACCCCCTACATCAGGTTCTGATTTGAGTACGCAGGCAGAAAGAGTTCCCCACACATGGCCAAGCGCGCGTTCAACCTGCCCAACATGCTCACTTACGCCCGCATCGTCGCGGTGCCGCTGGTGGTGCTGTGCTTTTTTCTCGAAGGCCATCTGAAATCGAGCGACTTTGCCCGCTGGTCGGCGTTGATCATCTTCCTGCTGGCGTCGATCACCGATTATCTTGACGGCTATCTGGCGCGGGCCTGGCAGCAGACCTCCAACATCGGCAAGATGCTGGACCCGATCGCCGATAAATTGCTGGTCGCCACCTGCCTGCTGCTGCTCGCCGCCGACACCGATCGCCATGCCGGAATCGCCGGCTGGTCGCTGTGGGCGGCAATCATCATCCTGTGCCGCGAAATCCTGGTTTCAGGCCTGCGCGAGTATCTGGCGGCGCTGAAGGTCTCGGTACCGGTGACGCAGCTCGCCAAATGGAAGACCGCCATCCAGATGGTCGCCATCGCCTTCCTGCTGGCCGGCCCCGCCGGCGACAAGATCTTCCCGCTGACCACGCAGACCGGGCTGGTGCTGCTGTGGATTGCAGCACTGGTCACGCTCTACACCGGCTATGACTATTTCCGCGCCGGCCTCAAGCACATCATGGATGAGTGAGATGTCGACCAGGCTCATCTATTTCGCCTGGGTGCGCGAGCGGATCGGCAAGCCGGAAGAGGATGTCGAACTGCCCGCCGGCATCGAGACGGTGGCCGACCTCCTGCGCTGGCTGAAATCGCGCGGCGAGGAGTATGAGCACGCGCTGCAATATCCCGATGTGATCCGCGTCGCCATCAACCAGGAACATGTCGAGCATCGGGAAAAGATCGCCGGCGCGCGCGAGATCGCGCTGTTTCCGCCGATGACCGGGGGCTGACACCATGTCCGGCGCG
The DNA here is from genome assembly GCA_900472295.1 of Hyphomicrobiales bacterium. Classification (GTDB taxonomy): domain Bacteria; phylum Pseudomonadota; class Alphaproteobacteria; order Rhizobiales; family Rhizobiaceae; genus Mesorhizobium. Next base: position 259,164 of record UCIA01000030.1, read on the forward strand.
CCGACGGTGCGCATCCAGCGCGAGGATTTCGACGTCGCCGCCGAGATCGCCAAGCTGACCGAGGGGCGGGCGGACATTGGCGCCGTGGTGTCCTTCTCCGGCCTCTGCCGCGATGAGCAGGGCCAGCTGTCGGCGTTGGAGCTCGAGCACTATCCCGGTATGGCCGAAGCCGAAATCGCCCGCATCGCCGCCGAAGCCATCGCGCGCTGGCCGCTGCAGGGGCTGACCGCCATTCATCGCCACGGCAAGATCGCGCCGGGCGAAAACATCGTGCTGGTGGTGGCGGCGTCCGCGCACCGGCAGGCGGCCTTCGAGGCGGCGAATTTCCTGATGGATTTCCTGAAATCGCGCGCGCCGTTTTGGAAGAAGGAGCACCGCGCCGACGGCAGCGACGGCGGCTGGGTCGAGGCCAAGGATGCCGACGACCGGGCTGCGGCGCGCTGGACACAGTCGCCGGCGGACTGATCCGCAGCCGGAATAATGCCTTTCAGCCGCCTTCCATTGACCGCAATCCCTTGGCCAGATCGCATCTGGCAAAAGGGAGCAAGGGTATGCTGGACAGGGTCGCTGAATTCTTCGTCTTCGGTTTTGTGCCGCTGGTCATCGGCATGCTGGCTGTTCCCGAGCTTTCCGTCGCCGCCGAGAGAAGCTTGAAGGGCGAGGTGACATATCGAGAGCGCATCGCGCTGCCGCCCAACGCCGTGCTGTCCGTACAGCTTGCCGATGTCTCGCTCGCCGATGCCCCGGCCGCTGTCGTCGGTGAGCGCAAGGTGGCACCGGCTGGCCAGGTGCCGATCAAGTTCGAGATCAGCTTCGACCCAACCGTGATCCGGCCCAACATGACTTATGCGCTGCAGGCCCGCATCACCGCCGACGACAAGCTGTTGTTCATCACGGACACACGCTATCAGGTCGATCCGTTGAGTGACGCGCCGCAGACCATCGTGCTGAAAATGGTAGCGCCGACTTCCGGGTCCACAGCTTCGGTTGTTGGTGAACTCTGGCTGGTTGATTATATCGACGGCATTGGCGCCATCGCCGCGCCGCAAGCGACGTTCAGGGTCAACAAGGCCGGCAGGGTAGGCGCCAGCGGCCCCTGCAACACCTACTCAGCCACCGCCAAGGTCGATGGCGAGACAATCGTGATCAGCAACATCGAGTCAACCGACAAGGCCTGTGCGCCGGAGCTGATGGCCGAGGAAAAGGCGCTGTTCGAGGCGCTGGCCAAGGCAGCGTCCTATCGTGTCGACGATGGCAGGCTGATTATTGCGGACAAGGATAGTCGCGAAATCTTGCGGTTCAGTGCGGCGCGGTGATCACGGCCAGCAACGAAAAAGGCCGGCAATGAGCCGGCCTTGTCGATATAGGGCTGACTTTGGGGCTCAGCCGACGATCTCGGTGGCCGAGAACCAGTACTTGATCTCCTCGGCAGCGGTCTCCGGCGCGTCCGAACCGTGTACGGAATTCTCGCCGATCGACAGCGCGTGCACCTTGCGGATGGTGCCTTCGGCGGCGTTGGCCGGATTGGTGGCGCCCATCACTTCGCGGTTGCGAGCAATGGCGTTCTCACCTTCCAGAACCTGGACGATGGTCGGCGCCGACGACATGAATTCCACCAGTTCGCCGAAGAACGGGCGATCCTTATGGACGGCGTAGAAGCCTTCGGCCTCACGGCGGCTCATCCACACACGGCGCGAGGCCACGACGCGCAGGCCGGCCTCTTCCAGCATCCTGGTGATGGCGCCGGTGAGGTTGCGCCGCGTCGCGTCCGGCTTGATCATGGAAAAGGTGCGTTCGATCGCCATTGGTCGTCCTTGTCTTGAGATTGGAATTGGGAGTGGCGGGCTCTATACAAGCCGCCCGGCCCATTGCCAAGGGGAGGCGCCTCGCCAGCGCTATTCGGTCGCGATCGCCGGGACGGCGGTTTCGCAACGCACTGGTCAAAGGCAAGACTCCGCGGGAAAATGGCGATTGCGCAGGCACAGGCGGATAGCTGAACGGAAAGATGTCAGACATGTTTGATGGGACGCGCTGGCCCTACCTCCACCTCAGGCCGGGAGACATAAAAGGCAGCCTTTTGATCATCGGCATCTTTGCCGCCCTCGGCCTTGTTCTGCTGCTCTTTCCGGGTCTCCGCACAAATACGAACTACGGTTTCGGGCCTGAATGGCAGTGCACTCCGATGCCGAAGGGCGACCCGATCTGCGTCAAGCTGGTTGGCAAGGGAGAGGCGAAGTGACTGTCAGTCTCGCTACCGCCTGATCAGCACGGGCGGCTGCCGGCGCTCCCAGCCTTCGCGCTCCAGCGTCGGCACATCGTGCTCTTCGCTGGGATAGCCAAGGCAGAAATAGCCGATGAGCGTCCATTCGGGCGGCGTGTCGAGGATCCCGGTGATCTCGGCCGCGTCGAGGATCGACACCCAGCCCATGCCGATGCCTTGCGCCCGCGCCGCCAGCCACAGCGTGTGCACCGCCATGACGGCCGAATAGTCGATGGTTGCCGGCATGGTCATGCGGCCAAGCCCGTGGCCTTGTGCCGTCGTGCGATCGGCGAAAACCGCGAACTGGCAGGGGGCTTCGTTGAGGCCGGCAAGTTTCAGCCGGGCATAGAGCGCCGCGCGCTCGCCTGAGAAGCATGCCAGCGCCTCGGCATTGCAGCGCTCGAAAGAGCCTCTCACCGCCGCGCGCCGCTCGGCGCTGTCGACCACCACGAAACGCCAGGGCTGGCTGAGGCCGACGGAGGGTGCTGTGCTGGCAAGCTCCAGCAGCCGCTCCAGCGTGCCTTCGGGCAAAGCCCTTCGCTCGAAGCGCCGCACATCCCGGCGCCAGCGCAGCAGCGCAACGAGCCCGGCGCGAAATTCGTCGGTAAAATCGGGTGGTGATGCCATGGCGGTCGGGGAGGCTTTGGGGGAATAGGCAGTAGGCAGCAGGGAATACAGTGCTCGGACCCTATTGCCTACTGCCTATTCCCTAATCCCTAGGCGGCAGCGGCAGCTGCCACCGTGCGACCGAGCTCCCCATGAAGGTCGAGGCAGCGTTCGAACCATTGCGCCACCATGTCGCCGTCGTCGAGCAAGCGGTAGGACGAGACGATGCGCGCCCATTGCAGCGCGCCGAAGACGATGTAGTCGGCAAAGAGCGGCGAGGCGCCGCCGATGAAGGGCTGGTAGCCGAGCGTCGAACGCAGCGGCTCCAGCGCGGCGCGGAAGCCAGCGAGCCCGGCGTCGCGATCGGCGGTCACTGCTTCCAGCGGCTTGCCGAAGCGTTGCTCGCGGCTGGAGCGGAAATAGGCGGCGTTCTCGTTGTCCTGCATGGCGTGGATGTCGAGCAGCGCGGCTGTGGTGACATAGGGGTGGATGGTGAGCTGCGACCAGCGCTCGATAAAACGCGCCATCGCCTTGCCGCCGTCGCCGGCAAACAGCGTCGGCCCTTCAGGATAGGCCTCATCCAGATAGAGCGCGATGGCAAAGGAATCGGCTACCACCCGCTCGCCGTCGCGGATCACCGGCACGGTCTTCGAGATGCCGCCTTCGATTGCCGATACATCGAGGAAACGCGTCGGCAGGCTCGACCTGTCCAGCCCCTTATGCGCGAGCGCCATGGCAATCTTCCAGCAATGCGGGCTGAACGGACGGGCAGCGTCGCGTCCGACGAGTTCATACAACAGAATGGTCATTGGCGGCTGCGTCCTCGCGGTCTAATTAGGCGCCTGCGGTTGAAGCGGAACTCGTCGGCGGGAAGAGAAGATGAAACAGCATTTCATGATGTTTGCGGCCTACAATCAATGGGCCAATGGCCGCATCTACGATGCCGTGACCGGGCTCGACGAGGAAGAGTTCAACCGCAATGTCGGCGTCTTCTTCGGCTCCATGATGGGCACGCTCAATCATCTGCTCGCGACCGACCGCATCTGGATGAAACGCTTCACCGGCGAGGGTGATGCGCCGACGAAGCTCGACGCCATCCTGCACCGGGCTCTGCCTGGCCTCAGGCTGGCGCGCGAGGTCGAGGACAGGCGGATCGCCGACTGGGTCGGCGGCTTGAGCGAAAAGGCCTTGTCCGGCCGCTTCTCCTACATGACCGTTTCCGATATGCGCACAGTCTCGCAAAGACTGGCGCCGGCGCTGGGTCACCTCTTCAACCACCAGACCCATCACCGCGGCCAAGCGCACGCCATCCTGACCATTCTCGGCCGGCCTTCGGTGCAGCTCGATCTGGCGTTTTTCCAGCGCACCGACGAAGGCCGCGCCTACGCCTGATTTCTTGACCGCGGTTTGCGTTTGAAGACACCAGGGGCGCGGCATCGCTTCGATGCCTCTGCGCCGCCCGTCCGTGACCGGCCGTCGATACGTCTGGATGCCGCCCCTCTGGACGCGGCAAGGAATAGCGCCAAGGCCTGAATTTCCAACCTGAATCTCAGCCGGGTCTCTTGAAGACTGTGGTTGCACAACGCTGCCCGGTGGCTCGTTCCGCCCCTTCTGCGCCAACCCTTGGCTCTCGGCCAGCCGCGTACAACCTGCTCCAACTTACAGTGGAGTTTTTATTGAAGAGATTCAATAAAGTTTAAATATTGAAGCAAAAACATATTTTTTTTTAGAAACCAAGTACAGAGATTGAGAACTACATCCGATCAAGTCGAAAAAAATAAAGAAACTTAAAGGAAGACTCGTGCGTAATCCTAAGTGCATAAAGCATCAGCCAGGCGAGTTTGCTGGCATGTTGCAGTGCACAAAGTAGAAGGGCAACAGAGGAGAGTGTCATGATGAATATCACCACAAAAATCGCTAGAACACTGGCGGCGGGTGCGATTATCGTTATTTTTGCCGCTCCCGCGAATGCAGGAGGCGGAATTGGCGTCGGTGTTGGCGCATCTATTGGCGGTGCTGGCGGTATCAACGCCGGTGTTGGCGCTTCTGTCGGCGGTAGCGGCGGTATCAAGGCGGGTGTTGGCGCCTCGGTCGGCGGCAGTGGCGGCATCAAGGCCGGCGTTGGCGCTACGGTCGGCGGTAACAGCGGCATCAAGGCTGGTGTCGGCGCTACGGTCGGCGGCAACAGCGGCATCAAGGCCGGTGTTGGCGCTTCGGTCGGTGGAGCCGGTGGCATCAAGGCGGGTGTTGGCGCCAAGGTCGGCGATGGCATTGGCGTGGGTGTCGGCGTGGGTGTCGGCAACGGCATTAATGTTGGTGTCGGTGTCGGCATTGGGACGCCCGGCACGCCCGGTACCCCAGGTAACCCTGGAACCCCGGGAAATCCTGGAACTCCGGGCACCCCTGGGACACCTGGGGTCGTCGCCAGCATGTCGAGTGCCCAGACCATGCGCATGAAGAAGCGCTGCGTCGACATCCTTGCCAGCGAGGGCACCTATGACAGTGACCTGCGGCAGCTATGTCTTATGATCTCCCGTCGCTGAGACGGGTTTCGCCGGGAGTGTCGAACCAGCCGTGAGGCTTTACGGCACTCTCCTACCGTATGTTCCGGACTTCCCGAGGGACATACGCTGACGAGAAGCCTCCGGCCAGTCGGAAAGCCCGCCACGCAAGTGGCGGGCTTTTTGTGACTGCCGGCATCGTCACGGCAATCGCTCGTGCTTTCGATTGGCCGTTAACCACATTAGAATTGAAGGCAAGGTTTTAGGGTTTCATTGGTGTTCCCGCTGCAAAATGGCGGCCGCAGTGGGAGGAATGACATGCGGATCGATCTGTCGCCCACGAGTTGGGGCAGGGTCATAGCGGTGACAGTTGCCGGCACGGCGATCTGTATCGCGGCGGCCTTCTTTGTCGATTCCTACAATTTTCCCTCGCTGTCGCCTGAGGCGCTGCGCTGGGCGCAACTCACCGACCTGCTGCTGCCGCTCGTGCTGGGCGGATCGTTCTTCTCTTTCCTGATGTACAAGATGCGCCAGCTGGCGATCGCCCAGAAGAACCTGAGCATTGTCGCGGCGACCGACAGCCTCACGGCGGTGTTCAACCGCGGCGCCTTTTCGATGCTGGTCGAAGCCTATCTCGAACAGGCCCGTAGCCAGACCGTCGTCAATGCCGGCGCCTTGCTGATCGTCGACGCCGACCATTTCAAGACCATCAACGATCGTCTCGGCCACGATTGCGGCGATCAGGCGCTCAAACTGATTGCGCAGACGATCAAGGCCCAGCTGCGCGGCGCCGACATCGTCGGGCGCATTGGTGGCGAGGAATTCGCCATCTTCCTGCCTGGCGCCGACCCGTCGCAGTCCTGGCTGATCGCCGAAGGGATCCGGCGCAGAATCCGTGAGGTCGAGTTTGCCCCGGGCGGACGGCCTTGTCCGCTCTCGGTCAGCATCGGCGGCGTCGCATTCAGCGGCCCCACCACCTATGCCGACATGTTCCTGACGGCGGACCGGCACCTCTACAAGGCCAAGTCGAATGGGCGCGACCAGGTCAGCTTCGAGACAACCGGGCCGCGCGGGTTGCTCGCCGGCGATCCGACGCTCCATTGAGAATACTTCAGCCGGCCCAAGGCCCGTTCAGGCGGATCGTGGCAACGCCGACCTTATAAAGCGCAACGGCGCCGTCAGCTTCCACGATGTCGAGTGCAGCAACGCTTCGTTCCTCGCCGCAAGTAGCTGGACCTGCCGGTTTGCCGCCTCGATCTGTTGGTTGACCGTGTCGATATGATGCCTCAGGGCAAAGGCTTTTTCCTTTAGATGCAACCTGTCCCGGCTCACCGCAGTTTCGCGCAGCTCCGCTTCCGCCTGCTTGAACAGATCGACATCGGAGACTTCAAGGACGGGAGCGGTCTTCGTCAGGCTGATATAGAACTCATGCAGGTGCAACTGGCTCGGCTCGTTTTTGTGGAACGCAATCTCGCCGGATTTGATGTATCCGAGAGAGCGAAGTTTCTTGACCAGAAATCGGAACGACGCCGGCGTGAACTGCCACGCGTGAGCATCGTAATAGGCCGTGTCGACCTGCACGGCTTCGGCCATGCTTTTTGCCTCTTCGCCGCTTTGCAGGAAGACGATGTCGTCAAAGGTCGGCTCGAGCCAGACGACCTGTTGGGCCTTGGTGCAAAAATACGAAACCTGGTCGAACAGGATTCCCGGCGTGTGGCGCTTGCGCTGTTCGGCATATGCCTGCAACGCCTGCCCCACAGTGGACAACGGCCGCAATGCGTCGAAGCAGAAGCGCTTGTCGGGCACGGCCAGCACCAGTCGGCCCGCTGGCTTCAGAAGGACCTCGCAGTCCTGGATGAAACGAACGATATCGGTGACATGTTCGATCACGTGCGAGGCGAAGATGAAGTCGTAGCGCTGCTCTTGGCCGATGATCTCAAGCAGGCTACGGCCGTCCGAAACATGATCGACTTCTTCAATCTGTGAGGCGTTGTCGCGGTATTTCTCGCGCAGAGCCGCAGCATCGGCATGATCGACGATCTCGACGTTGAAACCACGGCATTTCGGCAACAGCGGATTGTAGCTCGGTCCGACTTCCAGGCCGAAGCCGTTGGGATCGAACATTGAAAACAGAAGTTCAGTCCTGTTCAGCATGACCCACCCCGATCGCCGGCTTCAATGTGAGTAGTTGAGATTGTAGATCGTGGCGGGGTCGGCAGCCCAATCGGCGATTGGAGGTCCGATCTTTCTGGCAAGGCATGCCGACAAAAGGAATGTCGGGTGTTCGTCAAAGGTCTGCAGCGGCCCGCCCTCCATGTTTGCCGGCACGATCGCCGCCTCCAGGGCGTAGCCGGCGTCGAGCACTTCGAAGCCGGTGAACTTGTTGAAGATCGACGACCATGATTCCTTGGAGAAGCGGAAGAAATCCCAGGGCACCTCATGCAGGGGCCAGGCCGGATGCGACTGGATGAAAGCCAGGCCGCCGACGTTGAGCACCCGGTTGAGCGCGTGCGCTGCGACCCACGGCATCATCAGATGCTCGAAGACCGATATGGAGAAGGCAAAGTCGAACGTTTCGGTCACGCCATTCATGGTGTGGGCGTCGGTGACGAAGTCGACATTGGGCCCGGCCGATACGTCGATACCGAAATATTTGCAGTCGGGAAAAAAGTGCCGGTAGGTGTTGCCGGAACGGGCTCGCGAGCCGATTTCTATCAATGGCGCGCCCGGCTTGTCGGCCACCGCCTTGCAGAATCTGGCGTGAATTGAGGTCGACGTCTCCGGGTGTTTGGGCGAGCGCCTCAGCCGGTTGCCATTGTCGAACCCGACCGAAACATTTTGGTTGGCAATGTTTCTGTCGACCAGGGGAGCAGCGATGCGAAAACCATGATGCGCCGTTGTTGCCAGGCCGGAGCGGGCAAAGCGTGCGCAGACCTGGTTGGGAACCTGCTTGCCATCGTAGAGGATTACCGGGTCGGCGCCCGTGGTCCATCCGGTGGCAATCAGTATGCCGTCGAGGATGGAAAGCCGGTCGACGCAGTCTTCGGTGGCTGGCCTCAGGGGTGTCGTCGGGCTGTGGGCGGCGGGGCGCGGTTTCAGGAACTGGAACATTCTTACCTCACTGGGGCGGGGACGGAGCTGGCGGCGATTTCAGCAGGTTCGCGATCTGCAGACTGGAAGAAGCGATGAAGCCGGGTCCGGGTCCACAAGGAAAGGTCTGTTTCCAGCAGCCGGTATGTTACGGCTGATACGGCGGCGATCGTCAGAAGGAACGCGCACGCCAACATGAGTATCTGCACAGTACCCTCTATCGGTGGCGCGTAAACGGCGAAGGGGACAACAACCAGCCATTGCGAGATATACACCGAGAAAGATGCATTCCCCACGCTGACCAATGAGTTGGGAACCCATATCGGAGCGCGCTTCTCCATCAGCGCAACGGACATGACGATGCCGCCAAACGCTACTGCCCAGACGAGACCATGATTGAATTCGCGGGTGCTGAAAAACAGAAGATACCCAGTCAGCATGGCAAACGCCGCCAGAAGGCATGCCGCCAGCGGACGAGGCGGGCCGCGCCACTTGGAGCGATAGACAAGACCGGCGAGAACTCCGGCGATGAAGCAACCGCACACCGGGTTCGTCGCCACCGCGACATAACCCCATAGACCGTCGGTCCGGGCCGATTGGCCGCCAAGCAACAGAAAGGTCCCCATCGTCCCGAGTAGCAGCGGATAACGCCAGCGGCCGAACAGCAGGCTGAAGGCGAAAAGCGCGTAGAAGTAGACCTCGAAAGTAAGCGACCAACCCGGGGCATTGATTGGCGGATTGTTCCATGCCGGCTGAAATGTCAGATCGTTCATCAGCCGTGCTGCCACATCTTGAGGTGCAACTGTCCCGATTATGCAGAAGGCAACCGCCATAACGAGGCTGGTGGCTGCATAGACCGGCCATACCCGCGCGAAGCGGTTGATCACAAACAGCTTGAAAGCCCGCGGGCCGGTATGATTGCCGGTACTGACCACCATGATGAAACCGCTTACGACGAAAAAGAAATCCACTCCCGAATAGCCGAACTTGAAGAACCATAGGTTGTTCGGCGCGTGGCAGAACAGCACCAGCATTGCCGCCAGGGCCCGAAGACCCTGAATAGACTTTACCCGCTCCCGCATTCCCCACGCCCCGGTGCGTGCCCCTATGCCGTCTTTTGAATGACGGCCATATTGGTGATGATGGTGACCTTTTCGATTGGCAGAACCTTGTGCGAACGTGTCGCAACATCGCGCTGCACATGGTCGATCAACTGCTTGACCACGCCGACCAGGCCGTTGGTGTGGCTCGGAAAGTCGGTGATTGCCGGGTTGGCATCGACCATCGGCGGCTCGCGGAAGTCCTGACCGTCGTCGAACACACCGGTCAGGAACGACGTGCCAATGTCCTCGATCACGTAGTGGCCGCCGGGCCGGACATGCGGGAACAGATGGTTGAAACTGCGCTTGGTGATCCTGGCGATGTGGGAGCAGTCATCGACGACGAGATCCAGCGGTCCGCCAGCGGCGCGCAAGGCGGCATCAAGAGCCGCCGGGTCGTCCTGTAGACCGCTGATGAAATGAATTCTCCTTTCGCCTGCAATCGCCGCAGGCGGGACTTTCGCGCTGTCGAGGCCGATGATGGTCGCGTTAGGGGTGTAGTCGCGCCAGATCAGCATAGAAGCCCCGGAGAAGACACCAAGCTCGAGAATGCGCAGCGGCTCGTTTCGCCTGTCGCCGATGATGCGCTCATATTCGGCGAAGTAGGACAGCGCCTTGCGGGTCCCATCATTGCTGTAATATTTCGTCGCCAGGTCATCCATGACAGAGCCGTCGGGGCGGCTCTTCAAGTCCGGCGTGGCGGTGACCGGCAATTTGAAAAACTGATTGAGCATTACCCGATCCCGCACTGAAACAGGTCAATCCGCGTCATGGTCTAGCGCAGCGACTGGGTGAAGAACACGCGCAAGCCATGACCGGCCTGTGCCAGCTTGATCGCCGTAAGGATGATCACCTTGGAATTGGTGTTCACCACCAGACGCTCGAGCCAGACCTTCGCTTTGAAGCGCCAGGGTATGGACTTGTTACTGAACACTGCTCGCCCATAGCCATTGAAAATGGAGACCAACTCGTCCCTGTGCTCGGGAAGATGGTTGTCTTCCTGGACAGCCCATCGGACCGCGTCGTGGACGAACTGCGAATGAAAGCGGGGGATCAGCAAATCCCGCATGTAATAACGAACCATCTTTCGGTCGTCAGGAAACATGGCAAGAAGTTTCGTGAAATAACGAAACCGGCTACGCGACATCATCACGGTATAGGACGTGCTGTTGGGACGAATGCACCAGACGGTCACCGGCTGGTCGACGAAGTAATTGCTATATCCGCTGCGGAAAATGCGCAGGAAAAGATCGTCGTCCTCATAGCCTATGAATTGAGGGTCGAAACCGCCGACAGCTTCATAGGCGGTCCGCGAGATCAGCGACGCGGAAGGCAGGACGTGCATGTCGAAGCCCACCATCTGTTCGATGTCGCGCTTCGGGTGAGCACTATGGCGTTTGACAGTTGCAGTGCGCAGGACGTTGCCGGCGCCGTCCGCTTCCATGAGATCGCCATAGACCCAGCCCAGATGCGGATCGTCTGACGGAATGGCCCGCACCAGCGCCTCGATATGCGTATCGCGATAGAAATCGTCCTGATCAAGAAAGCTGATGTAGTTCGAGGTCGACGCGCGAACGCCGGCGTTTCTGGCCGATCCCTGGCCGCCATTGGGCTGGTCGATCACTTTGAAATGCAGCCGTCTGGCAAGCTTGTGCAGAAATGCTGCTTCGGTGGCCGTCGAACCGTCATTGACGACGATGAACTCATCTGGCCGAAGCGTCTGGTTGAGGACGCTTCTGACGGACCTCTCGATGAAAGCCGACCCGTTGTAGTAGGGGATGACGACCACCACCGTGGGGGCTTTTTGCGAGGCGAGCTTCGAAAATTTGGGGGATACGTGCATCATAGGAACACCGACCTGATATAGCGTAGCGGGGCTGTCACTTTCCACGATGTCGAATGCAGCAGGGCATCGTTCCTGGCCGTCAGCAGCTGGATCTGCCGGTTTGCATCTTCGATCTGCTGGCGCGCTGCCTGGGCGTCGCGCTCGAGCGCTTCGACCTGCTCCTTCGTCACCATCTCTTGCCGGCTCACAAAGAGATCGCGAAGTTCCTGCTCCGCTTGCTTGATGAGGTCGACGTCTGAGGTCGTCACGACTGGCGCGCTCTTGGAAAGGGTGATGTAAAACTCGTGCAGGTTCGGTTTCCCTGCAGGGTTGGTGTGAAATTCCATCTCACCCGCCTTGATGTAGCCGAGAGAGCGAAGTTTCTTGACCAGATAGCGAAACGAAGTTGGCGTGAACTGCCAGCCGTGAGCGTCCTGGTAGTCCGGATTTTTCTGCGACTTGTCGAAGTGGTCCTTTGCTGTCTCTTCAGTCAGCATCAGGGCGACATCGTCGAGGGTCGGTTCGATCCAGACGGTCTGCTGAGCCTTGCAGCAGGCATAGAAGGCTTGGTCGAAGAGAGCCGCCGGCGAGTGGCGCTTGCGCTTTTCGAAATAGGACTGCAGCGCCTGCCCGACCGTGGACAAAGGCCGCAAGGCGTCGAAACAGAACCGCTTGTCGGGGACGGCCAGCACCAGCCGTCCGTCCGGCTTCAGCAAGGTTTCACAATCCTGGATGAAGCGGACAATATCGGTCACATGTTCGATGACGTGCGAAGCATAGATGAAGTCGTAGCGCTTCTTCTTGCCGATGGTCTCGAGGATGCTGCGGCCGTCCGAAACGTAGTCAACCTCTTCTATCTGCGATGCGTTATCTTTGTACTTCTCGCGCAAGGTGGCGGCGTCGGCATGGTCGATCGTCTCGACATTGTAGCCACGCGATTTCGGCAACAGCGGATTGTAGCTCGGTCCGACCTCGAGGCCGAAGCCGCTGGCGTCGAACATCGACAACAGCAGCTTGGTCCGCTCCGGCATGGCCCATTCCGGCCGGGGCGCGGGCTTGGCTGATTCCGACACCACGCCATTCGAAGCCGCCGCTTCGCTTTTCGGGCTCGCCGCAGCGTCGCTGCCATGCGCGGGATAGGCTTGGCTGTGTTTGATGGATTGGCTTTTCTGCAGCGGCCATGCGACGGAGCCGTCTGGAAGATCGAACGTCTTGCGCGCCAGCACGAAGGATGAGGCCATGCCGTCGAACAGCGGGAACTGATGCATGGCGCCTTCGCGGAAATCCGGATGCACATACATCCTGAGCGGCGTGCACATCCCGACCTTGAGGATCTCGAAACCCATCTCCGGCGAAAACAGAATCTTCAGCGCTTCATCCGATGCGCGCCAGAAATCGTTTGGCGTTTCATGGATGGGGAAGGCTTGCGGCAGGGAATGCAGCGTCAGCCCGCCGACCTTGAGCACCTTGTTGATCTCGGCCGCCAGCAACCACGGGCATGCCAGATGCTCCATGACCGCAAACGACATGATTCCATCGATCGAACCCGGCTCAAAATGGTCGCCGAGGAAATGCGCGTCCGCCACCACGTCGACACCTGGCGCCGCGTGAATGTCGACGCCGATGAACTTGCATTCCGGCTTGAACAGCGGCGCCTGCAGCGACGATGCGGGTCCGACGACGCGGGCGCCGATTTCCACGACGGTTCCCTTGACCCTCTTCATCTCGTTGATGAAGTCGACCATGCCGTTGTCGACGGCGGGCAGCGGCGCGTTTAGGGGGTGTTCGGCGGGCAGCGCCGTGATGTCGATCTCCGTCCAGCCAGCAGGCGTCTCGGCCACCAGCGTGACCGGACGAAACGGACTGCAGGCCAGATAGACGGAAAATCCGCATTTGGTGGAAGGAAGATGCGGATAGAAGTTCAGCAGGTCCGGCCTGTCCTCAAACTCTGTGACCTGCGCCTGAAAATCGCCGCTGTGCAGCGACATCGCCGTGATCGGCTGCTCATGCGCATGCCCCCAGCCCTTCAGGAACACACCATGCCTGTCACACCACATGTAGTCGATCAGATAAACGAATTTCCCTGACGGTAGCATTCCGCGATGCAGCGTTTCGCCAAGCGGGGCATTGGCGTTACCGACAGCTTCCCGCCTGGAGGGGAAAAACCGCCGAACGCCTAATCGCTCGGCTGTTGTAAACAGAGAGCCAAGACTAGATCTATTCCAAAAATGTCCCGATTTAAGTATCAATATACCTTGCGTATTCACCAAGATTCCGCCCACCTACGCGCTGATATTATTTTCTATATTTGTTCTAGGATGTGCACACTGCAAAAATACCGAGCCCCTCTCCTGGCTCGTTGAGGCAGGCTAGCTGCCAAATCTTAATTCCACAATATGAATTCACAGGTTATCTGCATGTTTTATCTTATGCTTTTAGTAAAATTCCGATCTCAGTTTTGAAATTGACGAAAAATACAGATAATCATCACGATTGCTAAAAAAGTCATATTTTGATGATTGACGAGAGAAACGTATGAATCTGAGGATGTCTCGGTAGATAGTGAGAAATTTCGTTATATGGATTGGGAGTATCGTTTTTTCTGAAGGCATGCATGGCGGGTCACGGTCGGGCGCCAAGGCACCTTCTGCTCGCGTGGTCCGAAAGGGCAGTCGGGAAATCCGCCCGCCCGGACTCGGAAATGGCTGCTGGGTGTCACCGTAGTTTCACCACGGGCATCATGCCGGTGGGTGCGAAGTCTTGGGTGGGGATTTTGCCGGGCACCTGCCCTTGCTCGACATGCTGGGCGGCATCTTCTTCATGCCGGCAGTATGCTGCGGAAGTACGGCACCAACGACCCGATTCTGTCGCTCTAAACATCAGCGGCTTGCCTATCCGTTTGTCGGCAAGCCCAAGCAACTTGCGCGGGGGCAAGGCTGATCGAAGCCGGCCGGCACCGGGCGGCCGAATTTATCTTTCGCAGTTAGGCCTGGGATTCCTGCCGCTTGTCAGGCGGCGTAGCCGCCATAGCCGCGTGCGACCGGCTTGACCGAGATGATCGGCTGGACAGCGGGCCAGAGGATGCCTGCGGTCACCGCAAAGGTGATCAGGGCATCGCGTGCGGCCTCGGCGGAAATTTCACCGGCGCGTGCCGCCTCGCAAGCCTTCACCGCCGCGCCATAGCTCAGGCGCCGGCGCGACGGCGTGAATTCGGTCAGGAAATCATGCATCTCGAACAGCGAGGCGAGCATGCGTTTGTGGCCCGCGCCAACGGTTACGGCAACCGGGGTGAAGAACATCGCGTCGTGCATTCTGGCCTCTCTGGATGGATGGAGAAGCGGCGGTCGCCGCTCTCCGATCGCGGGTTGGACGCCAGAAAACGCGGTTGTCGGCCCGAGGTTCCATGACAAGGAGATTTGCTTTTGACGCGGCTTTAGCGCGCTCGGCATCCGCGGTTGCGGACGCCCGTCGGTGGCTATTTCCACATGCCGCGCATGCGCGCGCCGAGGTCGACGCGGACTTCAGGTCTGTGGCGCGGATCGTCCTTGGCGTGGACGCTCGCCCACGATGTCTGCTCGAAGGCGCCGAGGATCGCGCGCGGAATAAAGCGGGTTCGCGAGGCATAGACGTGGCGGTCGCCGCGCGCCGCCTGGCCGTGGGTGAAGAAGCGCTGCGGGGTCACCAGATGCAGGCCGTCCTTGGCCCGCGTCATCGCCACGTAAAGCAGCCGGCGTTCTTCCTCTATGTCCTCCTTGGTGCCGACGCCAAGGTCGGCCGGGATGCAGCCATCGACGGTGTTGAGCACGAAGACGTTCTTCCATTCCTGGCCCTTGGCCGAATGGATGGTCGACAGGATCAGATAGTCCTCGTCGCGGAGCGGCGGTCCCGCCTGGTCGCTGGTTGCATCCGGCGGGTCGAGCGTCAGTTCGGTCAGGAAACGCTCGCGCGAGGCATAGGTCGAGCCGATCTGCTCGAGCTGCATGAGGTCGGCGCGCCGGGTCGTAGCGTCCTCATGCATGCGCTCGAGATGCGGCTCGTACCACAGCCTGATCTGTTCGAGATCGGCCGGCCATTTGCCTGACCTGGCGCGCAGACATGAAAACAGCGCGACGAATGCCGGCCAGTCTTCCGCCGCGCGTTGAGGCGGCCGGTAGCGGGCCAGCCCCATCTCTTCGTCGAGCGATGTCGCCATGGCGTCGACAACGGCGCTGGCCGCCGAAGGACCGATGCCAGGCAGGAGCTGCAGCACACGGAAGCCGGCGACGCGGTCGCGCGGGTTCTCGGCAAAGCGCAGCACCGCCAGCACATCCTTGACATGGGCGGCATCGAGGAATTTCAGCCCGCCGAACTTGACGAAGGGAATGTTGCGGCGCGTCAGTTCGATCTCAAGCGGTCCGCTGTGATGCGAGGCGCGAAACAGCACCGCCTGCGATTTCAGCACCGTGCCGGCCTCGCGCTCGGCAAGGATGGCCTGGCAGACATAGTTCGCCTGCTCGGCCTCGTCACGCACGCTGACGAGTTTCGGTTTCTGCGAGGATTTGCGCTCCGACCACAGGTTCTTGGTGAAGCGCTCTGATGCTTCGGAAATGACCGCGTTGGCCGCTGCCAAAATGGTCTCGGTCGAGCGGTAGTTGCGCTCCAGCATGATGACGTCTGCGGCGCGCGCAAACTGTTGCGGGAAGTCGAGAATGTTGCGCACTTCCGCGGCGCGAAACGAATAGATCGACTGCGCGTCGTCGCCGACCACCGTCAGCCCGGCGCCATCCGGCTTCAGCGCCGTCAGAATCGAGGCCTGCAGCCGGTTGGTGTCCTGATATTCGTCGACCAGAACATGGTCGAAGCGGGAGGAAAGATGCGCCGCGATCTCGGGCTCGGCCGCCATCTGCGCCCAGTAGAGCAGGAGGTCGTCGTAATCGAGCACGTTCTGCGCCTGCTTGGCATCGACATAGCCGGCGAACAGCGTTTTCAACTGATCTGCCCACCCCGCGCACCAGGGAAAGGCCGAACCCAGCACCTCACCGAGCGGCGCCTGCGCGTTAACAGCGCGCGAATAGATTGCCAGGCAGGTGCCCTTGGTCGGAAAACGGCTTTCGGTCTTCGAAAGACCGAGCTCATGCCGGGCGAGGTTCATCAGGTCGGCGGAATCCTCGCGGTCGTGAATGGTAAAGGCTGGATCGAGGCCGATCGTCTGCGCATAATCGCGCAGCAACCTGGCGCCGATGCCGTGAAACGTGCCGGCCCAGGCGAGCGCGTCGGCGATGACGGACGCATCGCGGCCCAGCACCTCGCCGGCAATGCGCTCCACCCGCCTGGCCATTTCGGTGGCGGCGCGGCGGGAGAATGTCATCAAAAGAATGCGCCGGGGATCGGCGCCCTTGACGATCAGATGCGCAACCCGGTGAGCGAGCGTGTTGGTCTTGCCGGAGCCGGCGCCGGCGATCACCAGCAGCGGCCCGGCGATCTGGCCGTCACCATGCTCGACGGCCAGCCGCTGCTCGGCGTTGAGCTTGGCGAGATAGGCAGGCTGCAAGGTCGAATCATTGATGGCGATGGTCATCGCCCATCAAGCATCGTTTCCGCTTTGTTCGCAACGGGATTGAACCCGCCGTTAAACGTGGAGATTGCCTGTGCCTATCGTCGCGGCGCAACGCCCATCGCCGCCGACTGGCGCCGCAAGGCCGCGCGCTCGTCACTTGGAATCGGCAGTGGATCGAAATTGTTGGGAACCTCGTCAACGACCCTCTTGGCAACGCGATAGGCTGCATAGGCAACAAGGCCGGTTATGAGCAGACGGATCATGATGCGATCTCCTTTGGTCAACCAACCGTATCGGCGGCATTTGGTTCCAGCCGGCGGCTTGCCGATGTGCAACCAAAATCGAGCCGCCTCGTTGCTTTCCCAAGGGGGGAAGGCGGACGAAGGAGGTTGCCATGAAAACGCTACTGATCCTGTTTGCCGTCAGCCTGGCGCTTGTGGCCTGCGACAGCAACGTCCAGCCGACCAAAGCCCCGGTGCTCGATCTGGCACCTGCTCGATCTGGCACCGCAGGCTGATCCCGCGCCGAAGCCGGCAACGGATCAGCCACCACCGGCGCAATGATCGTTTTCTGGCGGGACGATGAAACGAATCGCTTCCAGGTGAAGAAGGCCGGCGCCGCTTGGGAGGTGAGCTGATAGCGCCGGCCAGGCGGATATCAGGTCCGCCGCACAACCGAAGATAGCTGAGTCTCTCAGCTGCGTCATGAGGTGGCCGCAACGGCCTGCGTCCGGGCGCGCTCCTGCACGAAATCAGCAGAAAAATCCTGAAACCCTGCAGGGGCCCGCCACGGCTAGTCCACCCTGCACGGGTACTGCCGGAAGGATGAAAAAGGTTCTGTCCGGTGCCCTCATATTCGCCTCGACCATTATCGCGGCGCTGGTTTCGTGGACTGTGGTCTACAGCTATCAGGAACGGCTAAGCGACCGTCAACTCATCTCGATAGCGGTTGCCAATGCTGTAAAATCTACACATGGCTCGATCAAATACAGTTCCGCCGAAGAGCTGATAAGGCTCAATCCAGGATGCTGCATTGTCAGGCATTCGGGCCATGAATGGTTGAGGTTCCCGGCGAGGCTGTATGAGGACGGCCTCTCGGTGGTGCAGATGAGCTATAGGGTCGGCGGGATATCCGAGCCGTATTACTTAAAAGAATTCGCAATCGATGCCGATGGCAAAATACTGGACACCAGGGGCACTGCGGAAAATACGCGAAGCCGTTGGTAGGCAATTATGGCGACGTGCCAGAGATCATAGCGCTCGAGCAGCCTCAGTAGCAACGACCTCAGGCCACCCGCACAGCCGGGCCGTTGGCGATCTCCGCGTCCAGCTGACACTGCGTAATCGCCGCCTCGGCTATGATCCACTGCTTGAACAGCTCGACCTTGCGCGCATAAAGCGCAGTGACGGGACTGACGAAATACCAGCCGGCGGCGTTGGGGTGATGCACCGCGAACGGCGCCACCAAGCGCTCGGCGCGGATGTCGCTCGCCATATAGGCGCGGTTGGCGACTGCAAAGCCCATACCGGCATTGGCCGCCTCATAGGACATCATGCAGGAATCGAAATAGATGCTCTTGGTCTCGCCAAGCACGAAGCTCGCTCCGGCAAAACCCAGCCATGACTGCCAGTTCTGCGTGCAGGTGTCGGAATGCAGCAGGGTGAAATGCCGGAGATCGTCGGGCGTCACCTTTGACAACGGCTTGTCGCCGAGAACTTCGTGGAACAGTTTCCGGCTGCATACCGGCGTCAAATCCTCCTTGAACAGCAGCTGCGCCGCCAGGTCGGGAAAGTTGCCGTCGCCATAGCGGATTTCCAGGTCGAACTCGGAGGCGGCGAATTCATGCGTGGCGTAGGAGGTCGAGACCCGCATCTCGATATCGGGATATTGCCGCTGGAACAGCGGCAGGCGCGGAAACAACCAGCGCGCCGCGAAAGTCGGCAGCACCGAAATCTTCAGCACATGCGCCTGCGACTGTCCGGTCGCTTCCATGCTGGCCGCCACGATCCGCTCCAGCGCTTCGCGAACGCGCGACACATAGGTCTCGCCCTCCGGTGTCAGCGAAACCGCATTGCCACCGCGCTCGAAAATCTTGAAACGCAGCTGGTCCTCGAGGCTTTTGACGCGCTGGCTGACGGCGGAAGCAGTAATAAACTGCTCTTCGCCGGCGCGCGTGAAGTTACGGTGCCGTGCGGCACTTTCGACGATCTTCAGCGAATTGAGGTTGACCTGACTGAGCAGACGCACGCGTTTTGACCTTAAGCTGGGCTTACACTAGCACCAGCATTCCTAATTTTACAGGGGCAGGGGAATTAATCGACTGTTTACCAAGTGATGCCCCCACCTTGGAGAAGTAGAATGAACGCCCATACCATACCTGAACTGCGCTATGCGATGAGCCGTGAAGCCATTATCGGTCATGAGACAGCCTGGAAAGTGTCGAGTTTCGGCGTTGCGCAGTATCTCCATGGCTACGACCCGGCGCTGCTGGCGGCGATCGAGGAGGCGGCGTTGAAGCTCAAGGCCAGCCACGCCATACACAAGCACCTCGACCTGACCTTCATCACCGGCGCCGACCGCTTCATCCCGGAGATCAAGGAACTCCTGCACGACAAGCTGCGCCTGGAGCGTCTCTCCGACATGATGGGTACCAAGCTCGAGCCCTATCCGCTGTCGATCGTCGGCTCGACGGTCACCTTCATGAATCCCAAGGACGGCGCCGTCGAATGGCATTGCGACGGCGTTCCGGTCACCGAACTCATTCCGCTGTCGATCAGCAGTCCCCTGGTCGGCGGCCATCTCGAAATCTACTGCGACGATTCCGAGACCGGCCGCGCCATCCTCGAATCCGGCCGCGAAATCCCGCGCAACCAGGTCATGCGCATCGATCACAAGATGAATTACGCCACGCTTGGCCAGTTTCTCGGCGTGCTGCATCGCACCGCGCCCATCCAGCTCGGCTCGCGCGTCACGCTGGTGCTCAACCAGCGTTCGGTGGCCAAACCCTATGTCGACGACAACAGAATGTTCTATCTCGCCGCCGACAACGATCACGATCGCGAATGGGTCAACGAACTGGCCGAAGACGTCTGGACAAATCAGCTGCCAGCCTATCGCCGCTTCGAGGAAGAGCGTCCGGTGGTGGCGGCGCCGGTCGAGGCGCCTTTGCCAGGTGGATCAAGGGAATCATGGTAGTCAGAGCATAGAAGTGGACACCGGTTTGGCCGTCGGTAGCATCATGGTCGGCGATAAGGACAAGGAACCGTCCCGGCGGTTCCGGGATGGTTCCGGCTCGCCATCGGCGCTGGTTTTTGCCGCCGGCGCGGTCGCACTTTGGTCGACCAATGCGCTGGTCGGCAAATCCCTGCTGGCCAGCCATCCGGTGTCGCTGGTGCAGTTGCTGCAGTTTTGCGGCGCGGCGCTGGTGTTTGCCATCATCGGTCTGGCAAGCCGGAAAGACGTCGCGCCGCAACACACAGACCTCGCCAAGGGTACTGCCGGCGCCCTGGCGCCGGTCGCGGTTGGCCCAGTCGTGGTGGGTGTTATCGGCCTGGTCGGCACCATGGTGCTGCAATACATCGCCTTCGCCTCGATGCCGGTGATCGATGCCAATCTCGTCGCCTACACCTGGCCGTTGATGGTGGCGGCAGCGGTCATCGTGCTGGGAAACCCGCAACGCCCGGTGCTCCTCGGCTTGGCCGCCGTGCTTGGCTTTGTCGGTGTGGCGCTGGTGATCTCGGGAGGGCGCGGCCAGCCATTTCTGCAGGGCAGCATCGTGGGCTATCTCGCTGCCTTCGGCTCGGCGCTGTGCATGGCGTTCTATTCCATCGTGGTCGCCCGTCTGGCCATGCCGTCGGAGCGCCTGCTTTTGCCTTCGGCACTGGTCGGTGTCGGCCTGACCTTGCTGTGGTGTCTTCATGACGGCGCCTCATGGCCGAGCGGCGCAGACCTCCTGCTTGGCCTCTATCTCGGCGCTGGTCCGATGGGCTTGGGGTATTATTTCTGGTCGCGCGCCTTGAGGCTCGATGGCAGCGGCAAGGTCGCGGTCGTCGCCTATCTGACGCCGATCGCCTCGACGCTGCTGCTGACGCTGTCGGGCGAAAGGCTGACGCTGACCGCGATTGCCGGCGCCGCCCTCGTCATCGGCAGTTGCATTGTGGTGGGGATTGAACGCTCGGAGGCTGAAAACCATGCTTGACGACGATGAACGCCTCGCTAGACAGGAAGCATACTGGCTGATCAAGGAGTTCGGCGCTGAGGCGCCGCTCTATGCGGCGATGAAGGCCGAAAAGGCGATCGAGCAGAAGGATTTCGGCCGGTGCGCCCGCTGGAAGCGTATTCTGGAGATACTGGCCGACGCCAAACCTGCAGGGTCTGTGCACTTGAAATCTGCGGGTGCGAAGTCGGCCGTTTCCAAGTATTAGATTTTCTAATTTGCAACGTTGCAACCTGATGTGGAAACATCCTCCCGTTCCGATTCTTGATTGTTTATTGAGACTTAACGACCCGCTGGGGGGGTGCAGTTAAGTCGATACATCAAGAGAAGTCTTAAAAAAGGCCGGCAACTTCATGACCGGCGGGAGATACAGAATTGCACAGCATCGACAACAAGACCGCTATTGAACTGACCGCTGACATCGTCTCAGCCTATGTCGGCAACAATCCCCTCCCTGCGTCCGGCCTGCCGGATCTGATCGCCAGCGTCAGCGCCTCGGTGCGCAAGCTGGGCAGCATTGCCCCCGTGGAAAGCCCCGCTCTGAACCCCGCTGTCAATCCGAAGCGGTCGGTGTTTCCCGACCACATTGTCTGCCTGGAGGATGGCAAGAAATTCAAGTCGCTGAAGCGCCATTTGATGACCGATCATGGTCTCAGCCCTGACGACTATCGTACCAAATGGGGATTGCCGTCGGACTATCCGATGGTGGCGCCGAACTACTCGGCGACCCGCTCGGCACTGGCCAAATCCTCCGGGCTTGGCCGCAAGCCGGCCGTTGCGGCCGCCGCGGCCAAGGTGACGAAGCGCAAACCCAAAGCCTGAACCAGCAGTCTCTGAAATTCAGTCTGCTGTTTTGCAGTCATGGACGGCGCGCTTTGGGCGCGCCGTTTTCATGCCTTATGCCCCGGCCGGCGCCCAAGCCCTTGCGAAACGCCGCCCTCCCGTGCAAAAGCCCCGGCATGCTTATCATCAACGATCTTTCGCTCCGCATGGCCGGACGCTTGCTTCTGGACCATGCCTCGCTGACCTTGCCGGCCGGCACCAAGGCCGGCCTGGTCGGCCGCAATGGCACCGGCAAGACGACGCTGTTCAAGGCCATAACCGGCGACTTCCCTTCCGAGACCGGCTCCATCAGCCTGCCGAAGAACACCCGCATCGGCCAGGTGGCGCAGGAAGCGCCGGGCACCGAGGAGCCGCTGATCGAGATCGTACTCAAGGCCGACCTCGAGCGCACCGCATTGCTTGAAGAGGAAAAGACCGCCACCGACGCGCACCGCATTGCCGACATCCATATGCGGCTGGCCGACATCGACGCCCATTCGGCCGAGTCGCGCGCGGCCACCATCCTCGCCGGCCTCGGCTTCGACGACGCCGCGCAGCGCCGTCCGGCCTCGTCCTTCTCCGGCGGCTGGCGCATGCGCGTAGCGCTTGCCGCCGTGCTGTTTTCCGAGCCTGACCTTCTGTTGCTCGACGAGCCGACCAACTATCTCGATCTCGAAGGTACGTTGTGGCTGGAGAACTATGTCTCGAAGTACCCGCACACGGTGCTTCTGATCTCTCACGACCGCGACCTGCTCAACCGGGCCGTCAACTCCATCGTCCATCTCGACCAGAAGAAGCTGACGTTCTGGCGCGGCGGCTACGACCAGTTCGAGCGCCAGTATACCGAGCAGAAGGAGTTGCAGGAGAAGGGCCGCGTCAAGCAGGAAGCCGCCCGCAAGCACATGGAATCCTTCGTCGAGCGCTTCCGCGCCAAAGCCTCGAAGGCCAGGCAGGCACAGTCGCGCATCAAGGCGCTGGAAAAGATGAAGCCGATCGCAGCGCTCGTGAACGACACGGTGCGGCCGTTCTCCTTCCCCGAGCCGGTGAAGACCGTGGCTTCGCCGATCGTGGCGCTCAACAACGTCAATGTCGGTTATACCGAAGGCCAGCCGATCCTGAAGAAGATGACGCTGCGCATCGACGCCGACGACCGCATTGCACTGCTCGGCGCCAACGGCAACGGCAAGTCGACCTTCGCCAAGCTTTTGTCTGGCCGGCTGAAGCAGGAGACCGGCACCATGACGGTGGCGCCGGGCCTGAAAGTGGCAATCTTCGCCCAGCACCAGCTCGACGATCTGCGCCCTGACGAAAACGCCTACGAACATGTCCGCCGGCTGATGCCGGAAGCGCCGGAATCCAAGGTGCGCGGCCGCGTCGCCCAGTTCGGCCTGACCACCGAAAAGATGAACACCGCGGCCAAGGACCTGTCCGGCGGCGAGAAGGCGCGCCTGCTGATGGGCCTGTCGGCTTTCGAGGGCCCGAACCTGTTCATCCTCGACGAGCCGACCAACCATTTGGACATCGACAGCCGCGAATCGCTGATCCATGCGCTGAACGAGTTTCCCGGCGCCGTCATCCTGATCTCGCACGACCGCCATCTTCTGGAGGCGACGGCCGACCGGCTGTGGCTGGTCAAGGACGGCGCGGTCAATCCGTATGACGGCGACCTGGAGGACTACAAGACGCTGGTCACCGGCGTGTCCGGCGACCGCCGCGGCAAGCGCGAGGCCGACAAGGCCTCAAAGGCCGACCGCCGCCGCGACGCAGCCGCGCGCCGCGCCACCTTCGAGCCGCTGGCCAAGGAAATCCGCGCCACGGAGGCGCTGATGGACCGGCTGCGCAAGCGCATCGACGGCATAGAAGACGAGCTTTCCAACCCGGCGGTCTATGAGAAAGATCCATCGACGGCGACCAGACTGGCCAAGGAGCGCTCGCAACTGTCGCAACAGCTTGCCGGCCACGAGGAAAAGTGGCTGACCATGTCGGCGGAATATGAGGAAGGCACGGCGGAGTAGGGGAGCGTTCTTCCTTCTCCCCTTGTGGGAGAAGGTGGCCGCGAAGCGGTCGGATGAGGGGTGTTCCAGGGAATACCAACGCCTCACTCAGCTGGAACACCCCTCAACCGTCTCGGCGCTATCGCGCCGATCCACCTTCTCCCACAAGGGGAGAAGGAAGAGGTGCCATCTGGCCCTACACGTCGCCGTCATAAACGGCTAGTTTGCCCCCATGAACCAGCAGCTCCGCATCGGCCACTCCGCCTGTCCGCATGATTGTCCGTCGACTTGCGCGCTCGAGGTCGAACTGCTCGATGGTAACCGTATCGGCCGCGTTCATGGCGCCAAGGCCAACACCTATACGGCTGGCGTCGTCTGCGCCAAGGTCGCGCGCTATGCCGACCGTGTCCACCATCCCGACCGGCTGCTGAAGCCGCTTGTCCACGCCGGCGCCAAGGGCGACGGCATCTGGAAAGAATCGAGCTGGGAGGCGGCACTCGATCTCGTCGCCGAGAAATTCATCGCAGCCGAGGCAAAATACGGATCGGAGACCGTCTGGCCTTATTTCTATGCCGGCACAATGGGGCTGGTGCAGCGCGACGGCATCCACCGGCTGCGCCACGCCAAAAAATACTCGGGCTTCTTCGGGTCGATTTGCACCAACCTGGCCTGGACCGGCTGGATGATGGGGGCAGGCGCTTTGCGTGGGCCCGACCCGCGCGAAATGGCCAAATCCGATTGCGTCGTGATCTGGGGCACCAACGCCGTGGTCACGCAGGTCAATGTCATGACCCACGCCATCAAGGCGCGCAAGGAACGCGGCGCGAAAATCGTCGTCATCGACGTCTACGAGAACGCGACGATGAAACAGGCCGACATGGGCCTGGTGCTGAAGCCCGGCACCGATGGCGCGTTGGCCTGCGCGGTCATGCATGTGCTGTTCAGGGAAGGCATGGCCGACCGCGCCTATCTCTCGAAATACACCGACGATCCGAAGGGCGTGGAAGCGCATCTGGAGACGCGCACGCCGGGATGGGCGTCTGCCATCACCGGCCTTGCCGTCGCCGAGATCGAAGCCTTCGCGCGATTGGTAGGCACGACCAAAAAGACCTATTTCCGCCTCGGCTATGGCTTTGGGCGTCAGCGCAACGGCGCGGTCAACATGCATGCCGCATCCTGCATCGCCGCCGTCACCGGCGCCTGGCAATATGAGGGCGGCGGCGCCTTCCATTCCAATTCCGGCATCTTCATGCTCAACCAGGATGTGCTGGAAGGCGCCGAGATGCGCGATCCCAACATCCGCCATCTCGACCAGTCGCGCATCGGCCCGGTGCTGACGGGTGCCGCGGACGCGCTTTACGGTGGCCCGCCGGTGACGGCGATGCTGATCCAGAACACCAACCCGGTGAATGTCGCGCCCGAGCAGCGGCTGGTGAAGCAGGGTTTCCTGCGCGACGATCTGTTCACCTGCGTGCACGAGCAGTTCATGACCGACACGGCAAAACTCGCCGATGTCGTTTTGCCGGCAACGATGTTTCTCGAGCATGACGACGTCTACAAGGGCGGCGGCAACCAGCACATCACGCTTGGTCCCAAGCTGATTGAGCCGCCTGAAGGGCCGCGCACCAACCATTTCGTCATCGAGCAATTGGCGCAGCGTCTCGGCGTCGCCGACCGGCCGGGTTTTGGCCTGACCGAGCAGCAGCATATCGACACCATCCTGGGCAAGCTGGGCAGCTTCGCCAGCTTGAAGGAAGATAAGTGGATCGATCTGCAGCCGGATTTCGAGGCCGCCCATTTCATCGAGGGCTTCGGTCACGCCGACAAGAAATTCCACTTCCGCGCCAATTGGAGCGGGCAGGCGGCGCCCAACCGGCCGCCCGAAAGCATGGGGCTGTTCGGGCCGGTGGCGGATCTCCCGGAGTTCCCCGACCATGTCGACCTGATCGAGGTTGCGGATGCTGAGCATCCGTTCCGGCTGACGACATCGCCTGCGCGCAATTTTCTGAATTCGACATTTTCGGAAACCCCGGTGTCGAGGGCCAAGGAAGGCCGGCCGGAACTCCTCTTGCATCCGGACGATGCCGCAGCCCTTGGATTGGGCGATGGCGACCGCATCGAGGTCGGCAACCGGCGCGGCGAGGTGGTGCTGCACACAAAACTGTTCGACGGCCTCAAGCGCGGCGTGGTCATCGCCGAGGGCATATGGCCAAACAGCGCGCATGAGCGCGGCGAGGGCATCAATGTGCTGACCGGCTCCGATGCGCCCGCACCCTATGGTGGTGCAGCCTTCCACGACAACAAGGTCTGGCTGCGGCCGGCTGGTTAAAGCAATTCCAGGAAAAGTGTGCAGCGGTTTTCCGTCCGGGATTGCGAAAAAAAGAGACCTGTTTATCCGGGCAGAGGCACGGTCAACCTGACCTTGACGCGGTCCATGGCAACGAAGGTGCGGAACTTTCTGACATTCTTGCTGTCGAAAAACAGTTTGCGCGTCAGCGCCTCGTAGGCGCCCATGTCGGCCACGGTGATGACCAGGATGAAGTCGGCCTCGCCGGTGACGTAATAGCACTGCTGCACTTCGCGAGCCGCCGAGAACTGCCGCTTGGCCGCGTCGATCAGGTCCGAGCGTTCGCTCTCCAGTTCCACCTCGACAAAGATGGTGATGGGCTGTCCGACCGCCGCCGGATCGACCATGGCGACATTGCCTGAAATGACGCCGGATTGTTCCATGCGCTTGATGCGCCGCTGCACCGCCGGCGCCGACAGATTGACGGCTTCGCCGATGAGCCGCTGCGGCGTGGTGTTGTCGCGCTGCAGAATGGCAAGGATGGCGAGGTCGAAACTGTCGAGTGAAGGCGATTGAGGCAAAGGCGCTGTCCGGCGAAACAAACTTGCATTTCGAAGTACCAATTACAGCGCTCTTTGCGCCTCTCTCGCAATATGATTTCGTCCGATCCCAAGGAGTCAGCCGTGTTCCTGCTCAACAGTAATGCCTTGCACCGCCAGCCGCTCGATCCGATCGATGCCGAAACGCTGGGGATTGCCGGCGCCGACACGGTCGAACGCTTTCTTGGCCATCGCGACAATCATCGTGAGACGCCGTTGCATGCGCTGCCGGCGCTGGCCGGCGAACTCGGCCTCGGCGCCATCCACATCAAGGATGAAGGCTTTCGTCTCGGCCTGGGCAGCTTCAAGGCGCTGGGCGGAGCCTATGCTGTTTTTCGCCTGGTGCTGGAGGAGGCGAGCCGCTCGCTTGGTCGCCCTGTCGATGTGGCTGATCTTGACCAGCCCGACATCCGGGCCGTTGCAGCCGGCATGACGGTTGCCTGCGCTACCGATGGCAATCATGGCCGCTCGGTTGCGCAAGGGGCGCAGCTCGTCGGCGCCAAGGCGGCAATCTTCGTTCACGCCGGCGTCAGCGAGGAGCGCATCGCGGCCATTGCCCGTTATGGCGCCGAGATGATCCGCATCGACGGCAATTATGACGACTCGGTCAGGCAGGCAGCTGAGGTTTCGGCCGAGAAGGGCTGGACGGTGGTGTCCGACACGTCCTGGCCGGGGTACGAGCGCATCCCGGGCCTAGTCATGCAGGGCTATACCGCCATCGTGCGCGAAGCCTTGCGCCAGCTGCCGCAGCCGCCGACCCATGTCTTCGTGCAGGCCGGTGTCGGCGGCATCGCCGCTGCCGTGGCTGGTCATCTCGCCATCGTGCTTGGCAATGCCAGGCCGACCTTCATTGTGGTCGAGCCGGCGCGTGCGGCCTGCGTTGTCGCGGCGGCCCAGGCAGGCCGCGTCGTCAAGGTCGCACACGGCCAGCCGACAGTGATGGCGATGCTTGAATGCTACGAGGCCTCAGCCGTCGCCTGGCGCGTGCTGGCGCGGGTTGCGGACGCCTTCATGACGGTGGACGAGGACGAGGCCGTCGCGGTGATGCGGCGGCTGGCACGACCGGCTGGCGGTGACCCGGTGATCGTCGCCGGCGAAAGCGGCGGCGTCGGCCTTGCCGGGCTGATCCGGGCGGTGGCCGACCACAAGGTGGAGCTTGAGCTCGATGGCAAAGCCCGCGTGCTGTTGATCAATACCGAAGGCGCCACCGACCCGCATCGATATACCGAACTGGTCGAGCAAACCCCTGCCGACGTGTTGGCCGGCAAGGCCGAGGCATTGTCATGATCGGGATCGATGAACAGCGCCTGCTTGGCCGTATCCGTGAGCTCGGCGCCGTCGGCCGTGACGACGAGGGTCGGCTGATCCGGCTAGCCGCCTCCGACACCGACAGGCAGGGCCGCGACCTCTTCGTCGGCTGGCTGAAGCAGGCCGGGCTCGATGTCGCCGTCGACCGGGTCGGCAACATATTCGGCATCTGGCAAAGCCCCGACATTGCAGATCAGGCACCGCTGCTCATTGGCTCGCACATAGATACCGTCATCGATGCCGGTATCTATGATGGCTGCTATGGCGTGCTGGCCGGGCTGGAGGTGATCGAGACGCTGAAGGCTTCGGGCTTTTCGCCCACACGCCCGATCGCGGTCGCCGCTTTCACCAATGAGGAAGGTGTGCGCTACACCCCCGACATGATGGGTTCGCTGATCCATGCCGGTGGAGCCGGCGCGGACGCGATGTTGGCCGCTATCGGCACGGATGGCAGCGTGCTCGGCCAGGAACTTGCCCGCATCGGTTATGCCGGCGACCGCGAACCCGGCTTCCTCAAGCCGTATGCCTATCTCGAACTGCATATCGAGCAGGGACCGGTGCTGGAGCGCGAAGGCGTGCCGATCGGCGCGGTCGAGAATTTGCAAGGCATTTCCTGGCAGCGCATCACCATCGACGGCGCCGCCAACCATGCCGGCACTACGCCGATGTCGATGCGCAGCGATGCCGGCCACGCCGCTGCCCGCGTCATCACCTTTCTGCATGACCGGGCGAAGGCTTCCAATGGGCCGACTGTGGTTACTGTCGGCACGATGCGCTTCGAACCCGACGCCATCAACGTCATTCCCGCGCGCGCCGTTTTCACCATCGATTTGCGTGATCCCGACGAACAGCGCCTGCAGGCGCACGAAGCGGCCCTTGCCGCCTATCTCGAGGAGCTTGCCATCACCGAGGGCGTTGCGGTCTCAGCCGAGCAACTCGCCCGCTTCGAACCGGTGCTGTTCGATATCGGCATCGTCGAACGGATCGAAATTGCAGCCAAAACCCGGGGTCTCGGCGTCAGGCGCATGACATCGGGCGCCGGCCACGATGCGCAGATGATGGCCCGCCTCGCGCCGACGGCGATGATCTTCGTGCCGAGCGCCGGTGGCATCAGCCACAATCCGCGCGAACATACCGCCGATGCCGAGCTTGTCGCCGGCGCCAACATCCTGCTTGATGTCGCCACCCAGCTTGCCAAATAGGTCGGGGAGAAACATGGCTGAGTTCGATCGCGATGCGCTGAAGCGTGAGATGACCGGCTGGCGGCGCGATTTGCACGCGCATCCCGAATTCGGCTTCGAGGAAGAGCGCACTGCCGCCTTCGTCGCCGCCAAGCTGCGTGAATTCGGCCTGGACGATGTTACCGAGGGTGTCGGCGGCACCGGCGTCGTCGGCACATTGAAGCGCGGCAACGGCAATCGGGCGATTGCGCTCAGGGCCGACATGGATGCACTGCGCATTACAGAACAGTCGGCAGCGGCCTATCGCTCGCAGAACCATGGCGTCATGCACGCCTGCGGCCATGACGGCCACACCACAATGCTGCTTGGCGCCGCCAAGCTGCTGGCCGGCGAGGGCGGTTTCGACGGCACAGTGCGCTTCGTCTTTCAGCCTGCGGAGGAGTGGGGCAGGGGCGCGCTGGCCATGCTCGACGACGGGCTGATGCAACGCTTCCCCTTTGACGAGATTTTCGGCCTGCACAACATGCCCGGCCTGCCCATCGGGCATTTCGAAACCCGTGCGGGCCCGTTCATGTCGGCGGAGGACAATTTCGAGATCGTGCTCAATGGGCTCGGCGGCCATGCGGCGCGGCCGCATTCGGGCAATGAGACGCTGGTCGCCGCCTGCGCGCTGGTCACCAATCTGCAGACCATCGTCTCGCGCCGGCTGAGCCCGGCCGACATCTCGGTGGTTTCGGTGACCGAACTGATCACCGACGGCACCCGCAACGCACTACCCGGTCTTGCCCGTATCCTCGGTGACGCCCGCAGCTTTCGCCCTGAAGTCAGCGCCGAGATCGAGCGGCAGATGCGGGTCATCACGGCGGGCACGGCCGCCGCCTACAACATTGCCGCCGAGGTGACCTACAGCAGGGAATTCGTGCCGCTGCAAAATGATGCCGAACTGGTCGGCGAGGCTTTTGCCGCCGCAAGGCGCGTGTTAGCCGACAACGCTGTCCGCGTCGCGGCGGAACCGATGACCGCCTCGGAGGATTTCGCCCGCTTCCTCGACCACGTACCGGGCTGTTTCGTCTTCCTCGGCAATGGCGAGGCATCAGTGCCGTTGCACAATTCCAGCTACGACTTCAACGATGACGGGTTGTTGCATGGCACGAATTTCCATGTCGCGATCGTCAGGCAAAGACTGGGCGGCGAAACCGGGAAATGATGGCAGCCTGATCGCCAGGTGGTGTTCGCTGCTGGCCCAAGCGGCACCGCTATCGCCAGCCAGCTCCCGGGTTTAGGGACATGCTGTTGCCGGAGACCGCACACCAATGACCAGGGTTTCGCTTCTGGGAATACCGCATGACGAGAACTCGTCCTATCTCAAGGGCGCGGCAGCAGCGCCGGCTTTGATCCGCCGTGAGCTCGGCAGCGATGCCTACAGCTCGTGGAGCGAAACCGGCTTCGATGTGGCGGCCGATTTGCTTGACCATGGCGACATCGACTTTTCAGGCGACGGTGATCCGTGGGAGCGGATCGAGACCGAAGTCGGCCGCACGCTGGATGCCGGCCATCCGCTGATCAGCCTCGGCGGTGATCACGCCATCGCCTGGCCGGTGCTGCGCGCGGTACGCCAGCGCCATCGCAAACTGACGATCGTCCAGATCGACGCCCACCCCGACATCTATGATGTCTATCAGGGCAACAAGCGCTCGCACACCTCGTCCTTTGCCCGCATCCTGGAAGAGGGGCTGGCCGACCGGCTGATCCAGATCGGCTTGCGTACCCTCAACGACGAGCTTCGCGATCAGCTCGAACGTTTTGGCGTCGAGGTGATCGAGGCGCGCCATTTCAGCGAGGATCTGCGGCTCGACCTCAAGACGCCGGTCTATCTCTCGGTCGATCTTGACGGCCTCGATCCGGCCTGTGCGCCCGGCGTCTCGCACCGCGAACCCGGTGGTCTTACAACCCGGCAAGTGATCGGTCTGATCCAGTCCATTGACCAACCCATCATTGCCGCCGATGTCGTCGAATACAATCCGAACCAGGATGTCTCCAATCTGACCGCGCTGGTCGCCGCCAAGCTGGTCAAGGAGATCGCCGGCACGATGATCAAGATCAATGGCGCAGCTTGAATCAATTTGGCAGAGCTGCATGCCAGACGGTTGTTCGGTAAAGCATTTCCAGTGAGAGCCGCATGCCGCAGCCGCTCAAGATAGCCATAGCCGGCGCGCTCGGCCGCATGGGCCGGCAGATGGTCGAGGCCGTCGAGGCCGATCCCAGGCTGACGCTTGTCGCCCGCTTTCACAAGCCGGGCAGCGCCGGTGAGGGGCTGGTCGAGCAAGGCGAGGCGCTGTCGCTTGCCGATGTCGTCATCGACTTCACCACACCGACTGCCTCCGTCGAACTGGCAAAGACCTGTGCCACGCGCGGCGGCCCGGCGCTGATCATCGGCTCGACCGGCTTCGAGCCGGCCGAACTCGCCGGTATCGCTGAGGCAGCGAAGTCCGTCCCCATCGTGCGCTCGGGCAGTTACTCGCTGGGGCTCAACATGCTGACCGGGCTGGTCGAGCAGGCGGCGCGAGCCCTTGGTCCCGACGCCGACATCGAAATCCTGGAGGCGCATCACCGCTTCAAGGTCGATGCTCCATCGGGCACGGCGCTGATGCTGGGCGAGGCTGCTGCACGGGGACGCGGGATCAGCCTGGACGATGTGGCACAGCGCGGCCGCGATGGCGTCATCGGGCCACGCCCATCGGGCGAGATCGGCTTTGCCGTGCTGCGCGGCGGCAGCATCGTCGGCGAGCACAGCGTGAGCTTGCTGGCCGAGGGCGAGACGCTTGCGCTCTCGCATTCAGCCGGCGATCGCTCGATGTTCGCGCGCGGCGCCATCGCGGCTGCACTCTGGGTCGCCGGCCGGCCGGCCGGCGAATACGACATGCGCGACGTGCTCGGCTTCACCGCCTTTTGAAATGCAACGGTAACGGCAGCGAAGGGCGGTTGCGATGGTCCTTGAGCCGCCTAATCAGTCGAGATGCTTAAGAAGCCCAACCGTTCGGCTCGATTCGTATTGACGGATTGTATCGCGATGGTGAACGCCAAATCGGCGGCTCGAGAGTCTTTATAGCCAGTGCTATAATCTAAGTGATTGATTTCAAGTTATAAAATAGTAGTGGCTACGCTACTTCACAACTTTCAAGATCGAACCGAACGGTTCGGTTCGCACATTTTCGTGATTGGTAATGGCAGCAACACAGACCCATTTCGGGGTGGTCCGAGCGACGCGAATTCCTCCCAAGGCCACGCCACTTGACGGACAGAACTGAAAATCTGGATTACCTAAAATGACCAAAATCGCTCTTACCGCTGCTGCTATCCTCGTTGCCACCGGCACCGCTTTCGCAAGCAGCGACCACTACGGCTCTGACGGTGTCAACCAACCTGCCGTGACCGCATCCGCCGGCAACATCGACCACAGCTATACCGCCTCGATCAGCAAGCCGGCCAGCCTCGGCGGCTTCACGATCAAGGGCGACTCGAACCAGCCGCAATCCGGCCAGGGCATCTGGGGCCGCCGCTAAGCCGGCTCATCCCTGAACCGATCAGACATCAATCTCAAATCAGGAGTATTTAAAATGACCAAGATCGCTCTCACCGCTGCTGCCCTTCTCGTTGCCACCGGCACCGCTTTCGCAGGCAGCGATCACTACGGCTCTGACGGTGTCAACCAGCCCGCCGTGACCGCATCCGCCGGCAACATCGACCACAGCTATACCGCCTCGATCAGCAAGCCGGCCAGCCTTGGCGGCTTCACGATCAAGGGCGACTCGAACCAGCCGCAATCCGGCCAGGGCATCTGGGGCCGTTGATTTCCTGAGAAATCGTCGACCACAAAGAGCGGTGGGCCTGGCCCGCCGCTCTTGTTTTTTGTGCAGCCGGATCGGGCGTCAAAGAACCTGAATCAATTCGCCAACAGCTGGCGCCATCTCCTTGTTCGGCCGAGATCTTTTCAAAAGGCGATTTTGCGGTTCCCGTCTCCGGGAAGCCTGGCCTGAAATCCGAAATTTCGAAAAGATCGCCGCATCCGGGAATAAAACCCGGCCGCTGGAAGTTTGTGGCGGGAGCGGGCCATCCTCCCATGGCGCCGTTTGACCGACAAACAAGGAATACTGAAATGACCAGGATTACTCTGACGGCCATGGCCGTCCTAGCGGCGACGGCCATGGCCTTTGCCGGCGACCACCATGACGGCGGCGGCAGCGGCCACTATGGCTCGGACGATTGGCAGCAGCCATTTGTAAAATCGACGACGACCACGGCTTCGATCAAGAAGCCGGTCCAGCCGGTCCAGGAACCGGTCGGGCCGGGCAGCGATAGGCACCGCGCCGGCAACCGCTGAGCGCATTTAGAAAACCAGAGAGCGGCGGGCTGGGGCCGCCGCTTTTGTTTTAGCGTGCGTTAGCCAAAATCCTTCGGCCTGATGCCCAAATCCTTCGGCCTGATGCAATGCGTCAGCCTGGCACCATCGAAGGCAAGATCGGCCCAATCCGCTTCCACCGCGAAACGGGCGAGTGCGGCAGTCGGGAATTTCGCTTCGACTGTCTTGAACGCGTCCGCGTTCGATCCGGCGTCCGCCAGTCGCACAGCTAGGTGCTGCAGGCCGGGATTGTGGCCGATCACGATCAGCGTCGTGGCATTCGCCTGTCGCACCCGTGTCAGGATCGTCGCCGCCGATGCTTCGTAAAGCGTCTCGGCAAATTCCGCCGGCACGTGTTCAGGCAACTCCGCCGCGACCAGCTGCCAGGTTTCGCGCGTACGAAGCGCCGGCGACACCAGCGCCAGATCCGGCAGCCAGCCGCGCCGGACAAGCTCGCACCCCATCAGCGGCGCCATCTTCAGCCCGCGCGGCCCGAGCGGGCGGTCGAAATCATCGAGCCTGGGGTCATCCCAACTCGACTTGGCGTGGCGCAGCAGGAGCAGGTGTTTCATCCGCCTCAAGCGATCTGCTTTTCGGCGGCCTCACGCAAGACCTCTTCCCCCCACTGGTTCAGGCTCTTGCCAGCGACTTCCGCGGCCAGTGCGACTTTCGAGTGGACCGACGGATCGACGCGCAGCATGAGATTTCCGGAATATGGTTTTTGCGGCGATTTGCCGATTTTTGCGCAGGTCTCGACATAGTCGTCGACAGCCTCATGGAAGGCTGCTTTCAGCCCCGCGACAGTTTCAGAATGGAACGATACACCGTCGCGAATTCCGGCAATCCGGCCAAAGAAAATCTCGTCGTCATCGTCATAGTCGACGCGGGCGGAATAGCCCTTGTAGGTCATCGCATTCATGGCTTCACTCCGATCCTCGACAGGAATTGGCGAGCATCTCTCACCTGGTATCGTTTCGCTTCCTTGGACGGGTGCGGCCTGTGGAAGGTCTCGACCTCGCCCTTGAACACAAAACGCACGCGCGAGCCGCTTCCTTCGATCATCTGGCAACCGACCGCGATCAGCAAGGTTTCGATGGCGATCCATTCGATGCTGCCTGAAACTGGATCGGTGAATATGGCCCTGAGCACACGCTTGTGCTTGCTGTTCATGCAAGCACAAATAGATAGGTGTGGCTGGAAATGCAATCAAATTGTGATTGCATAAGTGCCTAGGGCGTGATCCGCGCCAACTGCTCGAGATCGCGTTCCTCACGCAGCGGGTCGGGCGCCATCACCACGGACGTTCCGTTTTCGGCATCGTCGGCGAAATGCGCCAAAACGGTGCGGCCACCTTCCATGCGCGCCTTGCCGTCGGCGACCAGCCCGAGCGCAAGCGCATAGAGACGGTGCTCGGCCTTCAGCACACGAGCGGCCAGCGTGTCCTCATTGTCGCCGACCATTACCGGCACCGCGGCCTGCGCGATGATCGGGCCGTCATCCATCTCGGGCGTGACGAAATGCACCGTGCAGCCGTGGATGCGCATGCCGGCGCGCAGCGCGCGCGCATGCGTGTCGAGGCCCTTGAAGGCCGGCAGCAGGGCAGGGTGGATGTTAAGCATCCGCCCTTGCCACTTCTCGACCAGGCCGCGCGAAAGGATCCGCAAATAGCCGGCCAGCGCCACGATCTCGGCGTTGAAGGAAACCAGGGCAGCGTCGATCGCCGCATCATGGGCGTCCTTGCTGGCATGGTCGGAACGCACGATGACCTTGGTCGGGATACCACGCGCGGCTGCGATGCCGAGGCCGGCAGCGTTCACCCGGTCGGAGATGACGCCGATGATCTCGGCAGGATAGGCCGGATCGCTCGCCGCCGCGATCAGCGCGGTCATGTTGGAGCCGCGCCCCGAGATCAAGACAACCGTGCGTTTCCTGCTCATAGGCCGATCGAGCCCCGATAGATGACGCCGGCGTCGCGGCGCGGCACGATGCGGCCGATCGGCGTCACCGTCTCGCCGGCCTCCTGCAGCACGGCGGCGACCTGCGCCGCCTGGCCCGAGGCGACGACGAGGATCATGCCGATGCCGCAGTTGAAGGTGCGCATCATCTCTTCCGGCGCCACGCCGCCGGTTTTCGCCAGCCAGGAGAAAACAGGCGGCACATCGATGGCATTGAGGTCGAGCTCGGCGGAAAAGTCCTTCGGCAGCACCCTCGGAATATTTTCGGGGAAGCCGCCGCCGGTGATGTGGGCCAGCGCCTTGATGCCGTGCGTGCCGCGGATCGCCTTGAGGATCGACTTGACGTAGATGCGGGTCGGCTCGAGCAGCGCCTCGGCCAGCGTCGCCTCATCGTTGAACGGCGCCGGATCGCTCCAGGCAAGGCCGCTGGTGGCAACGATGCGGCGCACCAGCGAAAAGCCGTTCGAATGCAGGCCCGACGAGGCCAGGCCCAGCAGCACGTCGCCCTCGACGATGTCGTCGGTCGGCAGCAGCTGGCCGCGCTCGGCCGCACCCACGGCAAAGCCGGCAAGGTCGTAGTCGTTGCCATGATACATGCCGGGCATTTCGGCCGTCTCGCCGCCGATCAGCGCACAGCCGGCCAGCCGGCATCCCTGAGCGATACCACCGACAATCGAAGCGCCCTGGTCGGGGTCGAGCTTGCCGGTGGCGAAGTAGTCGAGGAAGAAAAGCGGCTCGGCGCCTTGCACGACGATATCGTTGACGCACATGGCGACAAGGTCGATGCCGATCGTGTCGTGCTTGCCGGCATCGATGGCGATTTTCAGCTTGGTGCCGACGCCGTCATTGGCGGCAACCAGCACCGGATCGGTGAAGCCCGCCGCCTTGAGGTCGAACAGGCCGCCAAAGCCGCCGATCTCGCCATCGGCGCCCGGTCGGCGCGTCGCGCGTACCAGCGGCTTGATCTTCTCGACCATGAGGTTGCCGGCATCGATGTCGACACCCGCCTCGGCGTAAGTGAGCCCGTTCTTGCGCTTGGCCTGGTCGCCCTTGCTCATCGTCGGCGCATCCCTGTTTCCCTTGGCGGCTCTTCGCATGAATGGTTTCGGGGGGCAAGGATGACGACGGGAGCCATGCCGTTTGGCGCGACAAAAGCGTGGATATTTTTAGCGCGAGTGTGCCGTGAAGGCTCGTTCGAATTCAGCCGGGAAAAATTGCAAACAAATCAGCATATTCGCCTCACAAAGGTGCGCTCTGTCTACTGATGTTGAGGCTCGGATATCAGCCAGCAAAAATTGTCAGCATGTGCTGGAGTGCAACGAAGGGCCAGCATTTGAAATATGTTTCGTTAGTTTCTTGGACGGCAATCGCTGTACTGATAGCCTGTAACTCGTGGAAGTCGAATATGACGAGTTCGGCGACAGTCAGGTTGGAACCTGCAGGTTTAAGCCAGACCTATACCGTCTCATGGGGCTGGGGAATGAGCGAGAAATTCAGCCTCGCACCTGATGGCGCATGGCTCCCCGGGC
The DNA here is from genome assembly GCA_900472295.1 of Hyphomicrobiales bacterium. Classification (GTDB taxonomy): domain Bacteria; phylum Pseudomonadota; class Alphaproteobacteria; order Rhizobiales; family Rhizobiaceae; genus Mesorhizobium. The sequence goes on from UCIA01000030.1 coordinate 296,372, forward strand.
CGTCTAGCGGGTGGGTTGAAATCTGGAAAAGACCGTATAATTCGGGGCTGGCGCTTTATCGTTCCGTCGATGACGGAAAATTACTATCTAGGTCTGGGCCATCGGCTATTCACATTCGAGCCTTCCTCAGGGGTGTTGAAACCTAGCTGCAATCCTGAAACCCTCCCAACGCGCACACCGCTTGGCGCGCGGCTGTTGAATCTCAGCCGAACAGAGCGGGAAGCAGCAGATCCGGGCGCACAGGAGCGCTTCGGGTACATCGAACCTGATCAAAGCGGGCCTGTCCCACAGGCGCCGCCAGTGTCGAAGTACTATACGAACCTCGTCTATCTCGGGAAGTTCGGACTGACGAGAGCGAAGGGGCGCGGTGGTTCGGCCGGATTCATTCCCGCGACCCAAGGCGCGGAGACACGACTCGGGCTGGAGCCGTCTTGCGGCTGACCTGTCCGCTGCGGCCGTGAATGAACAAACGGTCCTTGCGCCTGCCGGGTAGACCGCTCATGTATCTCTCGACAACCCACATCGGGACATGCCTGTGACCATTCCCAACCTGATCACGATCATGCGCTTCGTGCTGGTGCCGGCCGTGGTGCTGGCGATGCTGAATATGCGCTGGGACTGGGCCTTTGCCGGCTTTCTCGTCGCCGGCATTTCCGATGGCGTCGACGGCTACATCGCCCGCCGTTTCAACCAGCATTCTAAACTCGGCGCCTATCTCGACCCGATGGCCGACAAGGTGCTTCTGGTGTCGGTGTTCGTGGTCATGGGCTTCATCGGCGAGCTGCCGCTGTGGCTGGTGGTGACCATGGTGTCGCGCGATGCGCTGATCATCTGCGCCGTGCTTTTGTCCACCGTCATGGCGCATCCGGTCGAGATGAAGCCGCTCTACGTGTCGAAGGCCAACACCGCCGCCCAGATCGTGCTGGCGGCCGTCGTGCTGGGCGAACTTGCCCTTGGCCTCCACCTCGACCCGCTGAGGCCCGCGCTCATAATCCTGTCCGGGGTCTTGACCGTGGCTTCGGCCGCGGCCTATCTCGTGGCTTGGTTGAGGCATATGAGCGGCTATGGCGAAGGCTCCACCCCGGGTAGTTGACAACAGCGCCGCGACTGCAGCGCTGGCTGAGGCGGCTGCGTCCCTGGCGTTTCGCCGCCAGATCTTCTTCTGGCTGGGAACCGCCGTCTTCCTGGCGCTGTTCCTCTACATCTTCTCCGACATTCTGTTGCCGTTCGTCGCCGGCATGGTGCTCGCCTATTTCCTCGATCCGGTCGCCGACCGGCTGCAGCGCCTCGGCCTGTCCCGGCTGATGGCGACGATTGTCATCCTGGTTACCTTCATCGTCATATTGGTGCTGGCCTTCGTCATCCTGGTTCCGGTGCTGGCAACGCAGATGGCCGATTTCGCCGGCAAGCTGCCGGAATATCTGACCCGGCTGCAGTCGCTGATCACCTCCTTCGATCCGAAATGGCTGGAGCAGAAATTCGGCGTCAACGCCGATGGCCTGCGCGACGGGTTGAATTCGTTGCTGACTTCGGGCTTCGGCCTGCTGAGCACCGTGTTTACATCGATTTGGAGCTCGGGCGTGGCGCTGGTTTCGGTGGTCAGCCTGTTCGTGGTCACCCCGGTTGTCGCCTTCTACATGCTGCTCGACTGGGACCGCATGGTGGCGGTCATCGACAGCTGGGTGCCGCGCGACTATGTCAGTACTGTCAGGGCGATCTCTCGGGACATTAACACCGCGACCGCCGGCTTCGTGCGCGGCCAGGGCACGCTTTGCCTGGTGCTCGGCGCCATGTATGCCACCGGCCTTACGCTGACCGGGTTGAATTTCGCCATCCTGATCGGCTTCTTCGCCGGGCTGATCTCCTTCATTCCCTATGTCGGCTCCCTCACCGGCCTGGTGCTGGCCGTCGGCGTCGCCTTCGTCCAGTTCTGGCCGGACTGGACCATGGTGGCGGCGGTGGCGGGCGTGTTCGTCGTCGGCCAGTTCATCGAGGGCAACATCCTGCAGCCCAGGCTGGTCGGCAAAAGCGTCGGCCTGCATCCGGTGTGGCTGATGTTCGCGCTGTTTGCCTTCGGTGTCCTGTTCGGCTTCGTCGGCCTGCTGATTGCCGTGCCCGCTTCGGCCGCCGTGGCCGTACTGGTACGTTTTGCCATTGCACGATATCTCGAATCGCCGCTCTACAAGGGCCACGCCACCGAGCCCGTGCCGCCGCTGCCCGCCGATCGCGGCGGCGGCCGCCGCGCACCGCGCGGCTGAACGTGGCCGACCAGAAGACCGAACCGCCGCGCCAGCTGCCGCTCGACCTCGGCCACGGCACCGGCTATTCGCGCGACGAACTTGTGGTGTCGGCCACCAACCGCGAGGCGGCGGCCCTTGTCGACCGCTGGCCGGACTGGCCGTCGCCAGTGATCGTGCTGGCCGGGCCGGCCGGTTCCGGCAAGACGCATCTGGGTTCGATCTGGCAGGCGCGGGCCAATGCAATGGCGGTCGATGCAAACCGCATCGGCAATGCCATCAACGGGCTCGGCGGCAGGCCGGCGCTGATCGACGATGTCGACAAGACAGCCATCGACGAGGCGGGCCTGTTCCACCTCATCAATGAAGTGCGCGGCGCCGGCTCCACCTTGCTGTTGACGGCGCGGCGTTTTCCCGCTGCCTGGGGTGTAAGGCTGCCTGATCTCGCCTCGCGGCTCAGGGCTGCAGCGACCGTCGAGATCCACGAACCCGACGATTTGCTTCTGGCCGGCGTCATCACCAAGCTGTTCGCCGACCGCCAGGTCGAGGTCGAGCCGCATGTCGTGCAATATCTGGTGCGCCGCATCGAGCGCTCGCTGGCCACCGCCATGCGGGTGGTCGAACGGCTCGACCGCAACGCGCTCGAGCGCAAGACGCCAATCACCAGGGCGCTCGCCGCCGAGATCGTCAGCGCCATGGACGAAGGGCAGGGCGAGCTAGAGATTTAGGCCCTGACGCAATCCTGCGACGAAGATTGCGCCTCGAGGCGATGCCCGCCGGTCGTCGCAGGACTGCGCTCGCTGAAACCTTCGCCGGCGTGTGTTCAGTGTTTGACCGCCGCGTCTTGCCTTTCGATGCCGAGGCCGCCCGGCACTATGCCGGCCTCGCGGTGAAGGCGAGGGCAGCTGGCAAGGGGTTGTCTGTGACCGACGGCTACATCGCGGCGATCGCATCCGCAAAGGGCTTTCATGTCGCCTCGCGTGACACGGCGCCGTTCCATGCGGCCGGCGTGCCTGTCATCGATCCCTGGCAGCGGTAACTCTCGGTGCTTCGTTGTCCCATTTCGGGAAACATTTCCTGGCATCCGTCTTGCACCGCGGAACTCGCCGGCTGACCCCGGTCCTGGTCGCGTTCCTGATCGGGTTGTAGGCTCGCCGGGAGTGATGATTGGGGTTCTCGCCCGGCGAGCTTACCTTCAGATTGACAGTCACAAGACCTTCATCCTGACTTGAAATGGACCATCGGATGGTCTACTTCTGAGATGTGGACCAGACCATGGTCCATAAAGGAGCGGCCATATGCAGGTATCCGTGACAGACGCTAAGGGGCAGCTGACCGAGCTGGTCCGTCGTGCGGAGGCGGGAGATGAAATTATTCTGACCCGCCACGGTCATGCGGCCGTGCGCCTGGTTCCCATCAAGGCCGTCCCTGACAGAAAAGGCCGTCGGGCATTGCTGGAGGCGATGCGAGCATCCGGCGGCGCCAAAGCGAAGGCCGGGCCTGATGCCGCGCGCAGCCAGGATTTCCTCTATGGCGATAATGGCCTGCCCGAATGATCGTGGTCGATACCTCGGCACTGATGGCGATCGTCCTTGACGAACCTCAGTCCAGCGCCTGCATCGCGGCGTTGGAAGCCGAAGACGATATTCTGATCTCGGCTGGCACTGTGGCCGAGGCACTGATCGTGGCGGCCAGGCGCAATGTCGGTGAGGAACTGGCCGGGCTGCTCGACGGCCTCGGTTTCGAGGTCGCAGCAGTGACGCCGGCCTCCGCCCGGCGCATCGCCGAGGCGTATGCGCAATGGGGCAAGGGCATCCATCCGGCCGGGCTCAATTTCGGCGATTGCTTTGCCTATGAAGTGGCAAAGGATCGAGCCTGCCGCTTGCTCTATGTTGGCGACGACTTTTCGAAGACCGATATTGAGAGCGTTCTGTAGGTTTACCCCCACAACGGGGCCAGATACCGGATCAGCAGATACACCGCCATATGCGCCGCCACGTAGCAAGCGGCGACGATGACAAAGAACAGCACGCTGGCTGGCCACGACCGGGGAGGCCCCTGCCTCTTGCTCGGCCGGTTGTTCCAGATCCACAGGGCGGCGCAGACAACAGCCCAGACGACCACGAATGGAACCGTGATGCCGATATAGGCGAAGTAGGCAGGGCCAACCAGCGATAGCCACGCTTCGAGACCAAGCATCCGGAATCTCCCCTCTTCGTGGCGGCCTTGCGCAGTGACGAGCTTTTGGGAAGAAATGGTCGGAGTGGAGAGATTCGAACTCCCGACCCTCTGGTCCCAAACCAGATGCGCTACCAGGCTGCGCTACACTCCGAACCATGCGGCGTATAAGGTTCCGGGCCTTGCCGCGCAACCCCTAAAAGATCAGGCCGCGTTTGCCGGGCAAGCCATGCTGGTCTCGCGCGGCTGCTGGCGTCTTTCCAGCCAGGTGCCGTTCGGCTCACCGTTCTCGTTGCCGCGCAATTTTTTCGGCGATCGCCTCGGCCTGGATACGGGCATTGGCGAAGCAGCCGCGAATGCTCGGTCGCATCCCGGTGAACCACAGGCCCGGCAGTTTCGGGTCACTGTCGGCGCCGTTGAACAGCGGTACGCCCTTTTCATCGAGCACGCCGAGCTTGCCCAGCATGGCCTCTAGCCCGGTGCGGTAGCCGGTCGCGGCGATGACGATATCGGGCTCAATCGTCGCGCCATTGTCGAAAGCGACCGCGTCGCGGGTGAATTCCCGCACCGTTGGCAGCACGATGATCCGGCCCGCCTTGATGGCATCGACGGCGCCGTCATCGGTGGCGATGGCGATGTTGTCAAAAGCCAGCCGGCTTGCCCCGCCCGAAGGCGTCGGTGGCAGGCCATACGCCGTGAGGTCGCCGAAGATCCATCTCTGTGTGGCTGCAATCACCGCATCGGCGAGCTTGAACGGCAGCCGCGCCAGGATTGGCGAAAACCGGTGGACGGCGATCTGGCCGATACGCTTGGGCAGCAGCGCCGGGCCGTTGCGCGCCGACAGCCATATCTGTCCCGTGTCCGCTGCTGCCAGGTGATTGAGCACGTCAAAGCCTGAATTGCCGGCGCCGACGACCAGCACTTTTTTGCCCGCATAGGTCTTGGCGTCGCCGAATGCGGCCGAATGGATGATTCGTCCGGCAAAGGCCGTCATGCCTTTCCAGGCCGGAATGAAGGGCTGCTGGTCGCGCCCGGTGGCGATGACGATATGGCGCGCCAGCCGTGGACCGGCACTGGTCCGCACAAGCCACTGGTCGCCCTCGAAAGCTATCTCCTCGACCGCGATGCCGAACTCGACCGGCAGCCGGTGCGTGGCGCTGAATTCGTTCAAATGGCGGATGATTGCGTTTCGGTGCGGAAAGGCAGGGGTGCCGGCGGGAAAGGAGACGCCCGGCAGCGTCGAGAGATCGCGATGCGAGTTGAGGTGCAGCTGTTCGTGCCGCCCGTGCCATGGCTCGGCCAGCCGGGCTTCCTTTTCCAGCACCACTACAGGCACGCCAGCCTTGAGCAGCGCATGGGCGGCGGTCAAGCCGGCTCCACCGGCGCCGATGACGATCACGCCGTCGAAAATCGCTTGGCTGTCGGCCTCAGCGTGCAAAATCCCCGCGTCCATGCCTCTGTGTGTCGCCATCATGACCATGACTTTTAATGCCACGCCAGTGTTTCTGGCCGATGCCGCTCGCCATGCGCCGCCGATGCGCCACGGTTGCAACCGCTTCGGCCTTGCCGTCGGCAGTGTTGCACAGTATTGACTGAAATAAGGCGGCACGGTCGCCCACGCAGCCACGAGGTGCCCATGTCCGCACGTATTTTCAGCCCAGCCAAAACCGCCATGCAGTCCGGCAAGGCCAAGACCGGCCATTGGGTGCTGGAATTCGATCCCGCGCAGCGCAAGAAGATCGACCCGCTGATGGGCTACACCACATCGGGCGACATGCTGAGCCAGATCAGGCTGACCTTCGACACAAGGGAAGAGGCCGTGGCCTATGCCGAAAAGCAGGGGCTGGCCTTCCGTGTCGAGGAGCCGAAAGAGACCAAGCGTCGGCAGATTTCCTATGCGGAAAATTTCCGCTATGACCGCAGAATACCCTGGACGCATTGACCGCCCGGTCAGCGTCCGGCGCAAAGACATCAGCCGGCCAAGATATCGAATGCCGGCCAGCGGTCCCGTAGCTCAGCTGGATAGAGCACCGGCCTTCTAAGCCGATGGTCACAGGTTCGAATCCTGTCGGGATCGCCATTATTTCCTTGAAAAACAAGGATTTTCCAAGCCAATCACTTGGAATGGATCACAAGATCCCGGAATAGTCCCGTAATACCTTCCGCACCTTCCGGTGACAGGAACCCATTTCGGCAATCGGCTACGGCGCGGAACGGCTAAGCCTGGTCTGGCATCTGAATGAGGTGACGGTCGGAGAGATACGTTCCAGACGCCACGGCGTCACGAACGACGAACGGGCGAAGGTTTGCATCCGCCAAATCCGCCAGAGGCAACCAGTGCTGAACGAGATGGCCTTCGCGGCTGGTCACGTCGCTACGGTCGATGGACACCAGGAAGAAATGTTCGGCCTGTTGAATGGTCTGGCCTTTGTATTCGAAATGGTTTTCCACGCAAAACAGGTAGCGAGCGGTCACAACCAGGGCGTTGGTCTCCTCCTCGAACTCTTTACGAAGCCGCGTCTCGAACGTGTCGCCGATTTCGTACTCGCCGCCGATGAAAGCATAGAACGAACTCGGGTCATCGGCGGGCCTTTGGACAAGCAGCTTGCCGTCATCCACGACAATCCCCGCCACTCGAATGCGCGGTATTTGGCGGGATGCGACGGCTCGGAAGAACTGATCCTGGCTAAACGGCTCGCTCATACTCACTTCCCCCTCATCCAAGCCCTCACTTTCGTTGCCGGGTTCCGACCCTGTCGGGTCACCAAATTCCAGTCTTTGGTTCCTCAATCGTCGAGGATCTTGCGCACCTTCACCGCCAGTTCGTCGATGCTGAACGGCTTGCTCAACAGGCTGGTGCCGGCATCGAGCACGCCATTGTGGACGATGGCATTGCGCGTGTAGCCGGTCGTGTAGAGCACCTTGATGTCGGGTTGGTGCTTGCGGGCGTGATCGGCCAGTTCGCGGCCGGACATTTGCGGCATGACGACGTCGGTGAACAGCAACGAGACCTTCTGGCCGGTTTCGAACATGCGCAGCGCGTCGGTGGGGTTCGGCGCCTCAAGTACGCTATAGCCGAGATGCTTGAGCGCCTCGACCGAGACGGCGCGCACACGGTCCTCGTCCTCGACCACCAGCACCAGTTCCGACGGCAGGCCGCGGTGCAGTACGGTGGCGTCGACATCCCTGGAGGGCATCGGAGCATCACCGTAGAAGCGCGGCAGGTAGATCTTCACCGATGTTCCGACGCCGAGTTCGGAGTAAATCTTCACATGGCCGCCGGACTGGCGAACGAAACCATAGACCTGGCTCAGGCCAAGCCCGGTGCCTTTGCCGGTTTCCTTGGTGGTGAAAAAGGGATCGAAGGCCCGCGCTATCACGTCGGCGGCCATGCCGGTTCCGGTGTCGGCAACGGCGATCAGCACATATTGCCCGGAATTGATTGCGAACTCGCGCGCAAAGGCATCGTCGACGAAGGCGTTGGAGGTTTCGATGGTCAGCCTGCCGCCATTGGGCATGGCGTCGCGGGCGTTGACGCAGAGGTTAAGCACCGCGCTCTCCAGCTGCGCCGGGTCGACCTTGACTTGCCACAGGCCGGCACCCAGCACGGTTTCGACGGTGATCGGCTCGCCCAGCGTGCGGGCCACCAGCTCGGTCATGTTGGAGACCATGCGGTTGGGATTGACCGGCTCCGGCGCCAGCGGCTGCTGGCGCGAGAAGGCGAGCAGCCGCTTGGTGAGGTCGGCCGCCCGGCGGGCGCCGTCGATCGCCCCTTCGACGAAGCGTTCGACATCGGTCTCGCGCTTGGCCAGCTTGCGCTGAACGAGATTGAGGCCGCCGATGATCACCGCAAGCATGTTGTTGAAATCGTGCGCGATGCCGCCGGTCAGCTGCCCGACGGCCTCCATCTTCTGCACCTGGCGCAGTTGCTCTTCGGCCTTTGCACGTTCGAGCACCTCTTCGACGACCCGTTCCTCAAGCGTCGCATTCAACGTCTGCAACGCCTCTTCGGCCCGCCGGCGTTCTTTGATTTCGCGTTCCGCCGCCTGGTAGAGACGCGCATTGTCGATTGCGGTCGCCGCCTGGCCGGCAATGCCAACCACCAGTTCCTCATGCTCCTCGGCAAAGCGGGCCGGCTTCGGATGGCCGAAGAACAGGCCGCCGATGACTTCGCCGGTTCGTGAGATGACAGGCACGGCCAGGTAGCTGCAGACGGGCAAATGGCCCTTCGGCATGCCGAAATGCGGGTCGCTGTGACCATAGCGCGGGTCTTTGGTGATGTCGTCGGAACGCACGACCCCTTCGCCGCCGAAGGTCGGCGCGAACACCTTTGTGTTGCGCGGCATCGGAAATTTGGAGAAGGCCTCGCGCGGCACGCCCGAAAGGGCATAGAGCATGTAGTGCTCGCCCTTGTCGTCGATGACATTGTAGAAGAACGAGCCGAACTCGGCACCGACCAGTTCAGTGCACGCGTCGGTAACGATCTGCACGACCTTGTCGACTTCGAGCTCCGCCGCTACCGCTACTGCCGAGCGGTTCAGCACTTCGAGCTTGGCCGTCTCGGCGCGCAGCGCAATCTCGTTTCGCTTGGTTCAGTGACGTCATGCCCCTGTACGAAGACGCCCGTCACCTGGCCGGCATCGATGATCGGCTGGTAGACGAAATCGAGGTAGCGCGCGTCCTCCTCGCTGTCGTAGCGCAGCATCACCTTCTGGCCGCGACCGATGAAAGGTTCGCCGGACGCATAGACAGTGTCGAGAAGGCTGGTGAACCCTTGCGAGGCGACTTCGGGCAATGCCTCGGTGACAGGCTTGCCCAAAATGTCGCGGTGATCGACCAGGGTGAGATAGGCCTCATTGGCCATGGTGAAGCGGTGCTCGGGGCCGCTCAGCATGGCGATGAAACCGGGCGCCTGGTCGAACATGCGACGCAGGCTTTCGCGCTCGGCCTTGAGCTCCCGTTCGAGATTGACCTTGCCGGTGGTTTCCACGACCACGGCGATCACGCCTGCGGGCTTGCCCTTGTCGTCGAGCATCGGCGAGTAATCGAGGTCAAGCCAAAGCTGTTCGGCCTTGCCGTTTCGGTAGAGCGTCATCGACTGCTCGCGATAGGCCAGCGTGCCGCCGGCCAGACCGACCTTCATGACGTTGTCGTTGAAGTCGGCGACCTCCGGCCAGCCTTCGCGAACCTTCGAGCCGAACAGGCCGGGATGGCGACCGCCTGAAAAATGTGAGTAGGCGTCGTTATAGATCATCACGCCGTCTTCGTTCCACAGTGAGACGAGCGCCACCGGGGAACGCAGGATGAAGGAGATGTGGGCTTTCAGATAATCCGGCCATCGGCCGATGTCGCCGAGCGACGTCTTGCCCCAATCGAAGCCGGCAATAATGTCGGCGGCTTCCCCGCCGCCGGCGAGAAACGGATAATTCTCAACATATGTGGCCGGCAAGTTTTCCCCCTCTTGGCCCTGACCCGCTGCAACGCTCTGGACCGCCCAAGGTTCCGTTTACATTCAACAAATTCTGCGCCTGGCGTTCGTCGATCGGGCGAGGGAGGTAGCCGACGCCGGATTGCCTGTCACCATTGGTCACGAGCGGTGGGAACAGGCCCGGCTGTGAGGGGTTTAACCGAGATGGCACAGAGAACCTCGACCATTGCGCGCATCTGGCGCGGCAGGACTTTGCCCGACAAGGCCGACGCCTATGAGGGTTACAACTATGAGATGGGCATCAAGCCGCTGATCGAAAAAGCGCTTGGCGTGCAGACCTTTCGTGAGGACACACCAACCCATTCGGAGTTCGTCACCATCTCCTATTGGCAAAGCGTCGAGGCGATGGCGGCCTTCACCGGCGGCGATCCCAAAAGCATTCACCATCTCGACCGCGACAAGGAATTCCTGATCGAATTGCCGAAGGGCGTTCAGGTGCTCCAAATCCGTTCCAGCCACGGACGGGTTGAGGGCACCTGATGTTTTCGGGCTTTGACGCCAAAACCGTACCGGTGGACGAGACATCGATCTTCGTCCGGGCCGGTGGCTCAGGGCCGCCTCTGCTGCTCTGCACGGCTTTCCCGAAACGCATGTGATGTGGCGCGACATTGCCATGACCTTGGCAGAGCACTTCAGCGTGGTCGCAGCCGATCTCCGGGGCTACGGCCAAAGCGGTTGCCCGGCCTCCACTGCCGATCATGCCGCCTATTCCAAACGGGCCGTGGCGCGTGACCTAGTGCAGGTCATGAACGCGCTCGGTTTCGACCGCTTCATGGTTGCCGGCCATGACCGTGGCGGCCGCGTCGCCTACCGGATGGCGCTCGACCATTGCGAAATCGTGTCGAAACTCGCTGTCCTGGATGTCATTCCCACGGCTGCAGCCTGGGATCGCGCCGATGCCAGGCTGGCGCTGGCCTTCTGGCCCTGGAGCCTGCTTGCGCAGCCCGAACCGCTGCCGGAGCGCCTGCTGGCCGCAGCACCCGACACCGTCGTCGACAATGCGATCGCAGGTTGGGGCTCGGCTCCCGAGGCTTTCCCGGCCGAGGTGAGGACGGCCTATATCGAGGCATTGCGTGACCCCGCCCATGTCCATGCCATCTGCGAGGAATACCGCGCCGCCGCCGGCATAGACCGTGAGCATGACGCCCAGGACCAGACCGACGGCCGTCGCATCAAATGCCCGCTGCTCGCGCTCTGGAGCGGCGAGGGCGGGTTGGAAAACTGGTATGCGGAGGACGGCGGCCCGCTGGCGATCTGGCGGCAATGGGCCGACAGCGTTGAAGGCGCCCCGGCCAAGGGTGGGCATTTCTTCCCGGAGGAGCATCCTGAGGAGACGGCGGCCACGCTGTCGAGATTCTTCGCGGACCCTCAAAGCCGCAACATGGGCGCAGGGCCGGTCCGTGCCGAACTTGCGTGATTTCTAATATAAGAGCACAGTTCGAAGCGTTGAGGGAGAACGGCTCACAAACAATAAAATTGGGAGGAAACCATGAACAGCATGAGCCTCACCACGCTTGAACGCGGCAAGACGACCGTCGACGCTGCGGTCCTTGAAGCGCTTTCGGCACAATTGCGCGGCACACTGCTTCAGGAGGGCGACGCCGCCTACGACGAAGCGCGCACCGTCTGGAATGCCACGGTCGACCGGCGCCCCGGTCTTATTGTGTGTTGCGTCGGCGCCTCCGACGTCATCAGTGCCGTTAATTTCGCCCGGGAAAACAGGCTTCTCGTCTCGGTGCGCGGCGGCGGCCACAACATTGCCGGCAGTGCCGTCTGCGATGGCGGACTGATGATCGATCTGTCGGCGATGAAGTCGGTGCGGGTCGATGTCGTGGCGCGACGAGCATGGGTCGGGCCTGGCGCCACGCTCGTCGATGTCGACCGGGAAACGCAGGCTTTTGGCCTGGTGGTGCCGACGGGTATCAACTCGACCACCGGCATATCAGGCTTGACGCTGGGCGGCGGCTTCGGCTGGATCACCCGCAAATTCGGCCTGACCATCGACAATCTTGTTTCAGCCGATGTGGTCACCGCCGATGGCAAGTTGCTGCGCGCCAGCCAGAAGGACAATCCGGACCTGTTCTGGGCGCTGCGTGGCGGCGGCGGTAATTTCGGCGTTGTCACGGCGTTCGAGTTCCAACTCCACCAGATGGGTCCGCAGGTTCTGTCGGGGCTCGTCGTCCATCCCTTCGCCGATGCCGAAAAGGTGCTGCGGGACTACCGCAAGGCGCTCGAAACCGCGCCCGACGAACTGACCTGCTGGGTGGTCATGCGGCAGGCACCGCCGCTACCGTTCCTGCCGACCGAATGGCATGGCAAGGAGGTGCTGGTTTTGGCCATGTGCTATTGCGGCGACATCCAGGCGGGCGAAAAGGCTACGCAGAAGCTTCGCGCCATCGGCACGCCGATTGCCGATGTCGTCGGCCCCAACCCGTTCACCGGCTGGCAGCAGGCCTTCGACCCGCTGCTGACGCCCGGCGCCCGCAACTACTGGAAGAGCCATGATTTCACCGAGCTTTCCGACAGCGCGATTGAAGTCGCTACTGCGGCGATTACCAGGCTTCCCGGTCCCGAGTGCGAAATTTTCTTCGGCCATGTCGGTGGTGTGGCAGGCCGCGTCAAGGCGGATGCAACGGCATTTCCGCAGCGCAGCTCGCATTTCGTCATGAATGTGCACGCCCGCTGGCGCGAACCGGCAATGGACAAGGCCTGCATCGACTGGGCTCGTGGTATCTACGAGGCGGCCAAGCCCTATGCCGCCGGCACGGCTTACGTGAACTTCATGCCGGAGGATGAGGTCGACCGCGTCGAAGCGGCCTATGGCGGCAACTATCGCCGGCTTCTGGAAATCAAGCAGCGCTACGACCCGTTGAACCTGTTCCGCATGAACCAGAATCTGCGGCCGAAAGAAAGCCAGCGCGCCGCTTGAGGCGGCAGCGCGTGATCCCGAACCGGAGAACCGTGCGTGCGAATATCGGAAATCGATTTTGCTGCATTGACCTCCGGTTCGGAGCGGGTTGAGGCCGGCATCGGATAGTCCATTCGCACCCTCTGGCCGTGGCTTCTGGTTGTCGCCTATGATTGGCATATGAGGCGATCATCCTCCCCCACGGATTTCCGGAACTGACGATGCTCGATCCAGAAAAAGCCAAAGCCGCGTCGTGTTTGCTGGTCAGCCATTGGGACAACGGTACCCGTCTCGACGCCATACCCAGGAGTTGCGGCCGCAAACGCGGATCGAAGGTTACGCTGTCCAGTCGCATGTGATGGATCGCTCAGGTGCCACGCTTTTCGGCTGGAAGATTGCCGCAACCAGCCTGGCCGGACAAAAGCACATCAACGTCGATGGCCCGATGGCAGGGCGGCTGCTGGCCGAAAAAGCGGTTGAGGTGGGCGGCGTCGTTTCCCTGGCTACGAGCAAGATGCGCGTTGCCGAGATCGAATTCGCCTTCCGTTTCGGCCGCCAGTTGCCGCCTCGTCCGTCACCCTATGAAATCGCTGAAGTGATGGATGCCGTGGCGAGCCTGCACCCGGCGATCGAAATACCGGACTCGCGCTATGACGATTTTTGCGCCGTCGGAGCGCCGCAACTCATCGCCGACAATGCCTTGTCATCGGCGAGGCTGCGGACGACGATTGGTGTGCCGTGGACCTCGCAGAGCATCCGGTGGTCGGTGTCGTTTCCGGCAAGTCGCGGCACAACGGATCGGGCGCGGCTGTGCTGGGCGACCCTCGTATTGCGCTCACATGGATCGTCAATGAACTGTCAGGTCTCGGCATAGCACTTCAGCCGGGACAAGTGGCGATTACAGGCACCTGCGTGACGCCGATAAGCGTCGAGGCCGGTGACGAAGTCATCGGCGATTTGGGCAGGTTTGGCAGAGTCTCGGTGCGGTTTGCTTAGTGCCCGGCGCGTTGCCTGGTGACCACCGTCCGTACCGCCAGCACCAGCACGGTGATGATGATCAGGATCACCGAGAGCGCGGCGATCGCCGGGTCGATGTTGTCGCGCAGGCCCATCCACATCAGCCGTGGCAAGGTGATGGCGTTGACCGAGGTGATGAACAAGGTGACGCCGATCTCTTCCCAGGACAGCACGAAGGACAGCAGTGCGGCGGTGACGATGCCGAACTTGATGTTGGGCATGATGATGCGTGTCGCGCGCTCCCACACGCTGGCGCCAAGGCCGCGCGCGGCGAGGTCGATGCGGCGGTCGAGCTGGCTGAGCGAGACCAGGATCAGCACCGTGGCGAAGGGCACCGTCATCACCGAATGCGCCATGGCGACGCCGAGCCAGGTGTCGTAGCCGAAGAACGAGCTCATGCCCGAGATCGAGGTGAGCAGGAAGTAGAGCGTGATCGCGGACACCACCGGCGGCACCACCATCGGCAACAGCACGAAGCCGACAAGCGCCCCAGTAAAGCGCGGCTGGAACATCCAGACGCCCAGGCTGAAGCACAGCGCCAGCACGGTGGAGATGATGCTGCTGACGATGCCGATGCGGACCGACAGCAGGATGGCGTCGAGCCAGCGCGGATCCTCGATCAGCGAGCGGTAGTGGCGCAGCGACAGCTCGCCCGTCGGCATCGCCAGCATGCGGCTTGGCGTCAGCGACACCGGGATGACCGCCAGCAGCGGCAGCAGCAGGAACAGCGCCACCAACACGGCGAGGATCAGCGAGACGGGGCCGGGGCGATAGGTCGGCATCGCTACACCAACTGCTTCGGTTTGACGTAGCGAAACAAGAGCGCCATCAGCGCCCCGACGAACAGCACCAGCACGACACTGATCGCCGCACCCAGGCCCCAGTCCGGGCTCTGGAAGATGCGGAGATAGATCAGCTCGGCGATCATCACGCTGCGGCCGCCGCCAAGGATCGCCGGGGTGACAAAGAAGCCGAGAGAGAAGACGAAGACGATCATTGCCGCGCCGATGATGCCGGAACGCGTCATCGGCACGAACACGGTCCAGAAGGTGCGCATGCGGCTGGAGCCCAGCCCGCGCGCCGCGAGCAGCACGCGCTCGTCCAGGCTGCGCATGGCCGAGGCCAGCGGAAACACCGCGAAGGGAATGAGGAAATGCGTCATGCCGATGATGACGCCCAACTCGTTGCGCACCAAAGTCAGCGGTTCGGAGATGAAGCCGATCGATTGCAGCCAGCTGTTGATCAGGCCGCGATTGGAGAGCAGCGCCACCCAGCCGAAGGCGCGCGTCAGCACCGAGATCCAGAACGGCACGAGGATGCAGAATTCAGCGACAATGCGCTGCGTCGGGGTGCCGCGCACCCAGACAACAGTGATCGCATAGGCCGCCGCGACCGACACAACCGTGACGATCAGCGCAATGCGCAGAGTGCGGATGAACACGGATTGCACCAGCGCGTCGGTGGCGAGCGCGCCATATTGGCCGAGCCCCGGCGTCGGCAGCGTAAAGCTCCATTTGACGACACCGAGGAACGGCCAGGCATAGGCCAGCACCAGGAACAGGAGCAGCGGCGCCATCAACAGCGCCGCGCCCATCCTGTCTGAGAGGGTGCCTCTCATCTCAGGATCACACCGGCCTGATCAAGCCGAGATGATCTTGGTGTATTCGTCGAGCGCTGCCCCGTAATTCTTGGCGTACCAATCCATGTCGAGCGCGATCTGCTTCTTCATGTTTTCGGGGTCTACCGGGTTGATGCGCTTCTTGTCGGCGGGGATCAGCGCGTCGGCGGCCGGATTGGCCGGGCCTTGTCCGAGCTTGTCGAACATCACCAGTTGCTTCTCCGGATCCTGGGCGCTGGCGATGAACTTCATCGCCGCATCCTTGCCGCCGGGGTTGCCCTTGAGCACGGCGAGCGCGCCGGGCGAGATCAGGCCCTGGTCCCAGATGAACTTGATCTTGCCGCCGCTATCCTGCTCGATCAGCGAGGCGCGGGTCGACCACACAATCGCCATCGAAGCCTCGCCATTGAGCAGCACGCTCTGGCTCTCGGCGCCGCCGCCCCAATAGGCCACGACGTTTTCCTTGAAGGCGGCGATCTTGTCATGCGCGCGCTTCAGGTCGAGCGGGTAGAGCGAAGCCGGTGCGATGCCGTCGGCGAGAAGTGCTGCTTCCCAGCTCGACACGCCCCATTTGTAGAGCGAGCGCTTGCCCGGAAACTTCTTCACGTCGAAGAAGTCGGCCATGCCGGTCGGCGCATCCTTGCCGTATTTCTCCGAGTCATAGGCGATGACATAGGAGAAGAAATAGGTCGACGCCGCGTATTCCCAGCCAAAGCCCTCGCGCATCTTCTTCTTGTCGACGATGGCGTAGTCGATCGGCTCGAGCGCTCCCTGGGCGCCGAGCGTGATGGCCGAGAACGGGTCGACGTCGACGAGGTCCCAGGTCGGCGCGCCGCTCTTGAACTGTGCGGCGATCGCGCCTTCGGTCGGGCCCGAGCCATCCATCTTGACGGTGATGCCGGTGTCCTTGGTAAAGGCCTGGCCGTAGGCGGCGTCATAAGCGGTGAGGGCATCGCCACCCCAGTTGACCAGCACCAGCTCCTTGGCCTGCGCGAAGGCGCCTGTCGACCGCAGCAGCATCGGCGTGCCGGCCAGCACGAGCGCTGCAAGCTGGGTGAATTGCCGGCGTGAAATCTCGCCGCGCGCTGCCCGTGCGGACAGGCCTTCGATGGCATTCTTCTTGGTTTCATTGGTCATGTCAGTTCCCCTTTTTTCGTTGTTGGTTCCAGTGGTTATGGCGCGTTCCAGATTCTGTGCTGGAAGACTTCGCCGTCCTCGTCGTCATCCTCCGTCCGGAAGGAGGAAACCTTTTTCCGCCGGCCAGGTCAGCCAGACGGAATTGCCTTTGCTCAGCGCCGCGGCTGCGACCTCATTCGGCACCGACACCGTCACCTTGGCGCCCTGGCGCGTCGTCAAGTCGAGCTTGGTCGCCGCACCCAGATAGGTCGAGCCGACGGCGGTGGCGGCAATTCCGTTCTCGCCGGCGGCCGCTTCGCGCGCGATCGACATATGCTCGGGCCGGATCGCCAATATGGCGTTGCCGTTCACCGCCTCGGTCTTGCCGCGCAGCGTGATCGCGCGGTCTTCGCAGAGCGCAGTGGCGCCATTGTCGGCGCGCTTCACGCCCTTCAGTGGCAGCATGTTGATCTCGCCCAAAAACTCGGCGACGAAGCGGTTGGCCGGGCGGTCATAAACCTCGTCCGGCGCGCCGACCTGCAGCAGTTTGCCATGGTTGAAGATGGCGACGCGCGACGACAGCGCCAGCGCCTCGCTCTGGTCGTGGGTGACGAAGACGAAGGTGGTGCCGGTCTCCTGGTGCAGCCGTTTCATCTCGGCCTGCATCTGCCCGCGCAGGCTCTTGTCCAACGCCGAGAACGGCTCGTCGAGGAGCAGAACGCCTGGCTCGAACACCAGTGCGCGCGCCAGCGCCACGCGCTGCTGCTGGCCGCCGGAAAGCTGCGCCGGCAGTTTCGTCTCGTGGCCCTTCAGCCCGACGCGCTCGATCATCTCGGCAACGCGGCGCTTGATCTCGGCGGCGGACTTCTTGCGCACCTTGAGCGGGAAGGCGATGTTGGCTTCGACCGACATATGCGGGAACAGCGCATAGCCCTGGAACACCATGCCGGCGGCACGCTGCTCGGCGGGCCGCTCGGTGATGTCGACGCCATCGCTGAAAAGCTTGCCCTCGGTCGGCTGCACGAAGCCGGCCAGGATCATCAGGAAGGTGGTCTTGCCCGAACCGGAGGGACCGAGCAGTGTCAGAAACTCGCCGCGGCCGATATTGAGCGTCAGATCATCCAATGCACGGAACGAGCCGAAGCTCTTGCCGATCCCGATTGCCTTGATCTCTGCGGCCCGGCCGGGTTGCTGCATCCTGCCTCTTCCTTGGTCGTACCTTGAGCCTAGGGCAGGGCGCTGGCTCACCGCAACCGAATAGTTTTCGCCTGACCGGCAAATTTGATTCACGGATGGCGCCTGATCTCCCCCCTCGAGGGGGGAGATCAGCTAATCTCCGACAGCTTCGACCTCAGCCATCCCGCAAACGCTTCCAGCACCGGGTGGCTGGCCTTGGCGTGTTCGGACACCAGGAAATACGACCGCGGCGATTTGATCGCTATGTCGAAGGGGCGCACCAGACGGCCTTCGCTCAGGGCCCGGCGGCTGGTCAGTTCGTCGCCCATGGCGATGCCCTGGCCGGCGATCGCGGCCGAGAAGACGAGGTTCATGTCGGAAAAGAAGATGCCGCCTTCGGTGTCGGGGTTTTCCACCTTGGACAACGCCAGCCAGCGCGCCCAATCCTCGGTGTCGCCGAGATGCAGAAGATTGGCGCGCAGCACATCGGCCGGCTTGGAAAAGCCACCGACCTTGTTGAGCAAGGTCGGGCTGCAGAGTGGCGTGAACGAGATTTCGCAGAGCAGCTCCACCGCCCGGTTCGGCCAGTTGCCGACGCCGAAAGCGATGAAGGCGTCGGCGTCCGGGTTGCTGACGTCGTCGAGGCGGCGAGGCGTCAGGATCGACAGCGCCACATCCGGATACATCTGCCGGAACTCGCCGATATGCGTGCACAGGAATAGCGAGGCGAAGCCCGGCGTGCAGGAGACGGCGAACGAGCCGCCGACGCCGGTGCCGGCCTGGCGTGTCACCGCGTCGCCAAGCACGGTCAGCGCCTTCCTCACATCGGCCGCATAGCGCTGGCCGCGCGGCGTGAGCGCCACGCCCTTGCCGATACGCTCCAGCAGATCGAAGCCGAGGTCGCGTTCGAGCAGCCGCAACTGATGGCTCACCGCGCTGCGCGTCAAATGCAGTTCATCGGCGGCGCGCCACACGCTGCCATGGCGGGCAAAACTGTCGAGGGCGCGCAGCGCCTGGGTGGAAGGTATTCGCAAGAGGCCTCAGGTGAACCGAATTTGCACGAGCCGGAAAAACATATCACTTTTTGCAAAGCCGCTTCACTGCTTTCTTGGGTTGCATGGAGAAACCGGTGACGACCTCGGCGCAAGCCACCGCGCTTGCCTGTCTCGATGGCATCCAGCCGTCGCTGTCGGCGTGGACGCACACCATTTTCGATTTTGGCGAGACCGCCTGGCGCGAATACCAGTCCGCCGCCTGGTATATCGCGCGGCTGAAGCATGAGGGCTTTTCGGTCGAGGAAGGGTCGGCCGGCATGCCGACCGCCTTTTGCGCCCACTGGACGAACGGCCCGGGGCCGACCATCGGCATGTACGCAGAGTATGACGCCGTGCCCGGCAATTGCCAGGATGCAGTGACGGTGAAGCGGCCGCGCCCGGGTCTCGGCGGCGAGGCCGGCGGCCACACCGATCCCCATTCGGGACTTGGCATTGCCAGTCTAGGCGGGCTTCTGGCCACCAAGGCGGCGATGCAGCGCCACGGCATCGAGGGCACGCTGCGCTTCACCGGCGAGCCGGCCGAGAAGGTGCGGGGCTCGAAACCGATCCATGCAGCAAAAGGCTATTATGACGGCCTTGCCGGCATGATCTCCTTTCACCCTTTCTACATGCTGCCGCTGTGCAACACGGCGCGCTGGGACACGCATTGCGGCGCCGCCTACGCGATGATCTACCGCTTTGTCTGCGACGAACCGCAAAACTGGGTGCGTGCCGGCGGTGGCGCGCCGATCCCGCAGGCGCATTCGGCGGTGCGGGCGCCCGGCGCCAATGACGCGCTGATGACCATGTACATGGCCTCCAAGGCGCTGCGCGATTCCATGCTTCCTCACCAGGGCGGCTGGTCGATCAGCGAGGCGATCCTCACCGCAGGCCAGGCGACCGCCGACAATCTGCCGGCGGGGCTGGCCGAGATCCAGTACATGATCCGCGTTCCGACCATTGCCATGGCCGAACAGGTCACCGCTGTGCTCGACCGCAATGCGCAAGCCGCCGCCACGATCAGCGGCTGCCGCTACGAGCGCCACTGGGTGTCGAAGTCGCGTCCGGGTCTCGCCAACCATGCAATGGCAGGGATCGTTTATGAAGCGCTGTCCACGGTCGGTCCGCCGCGCTGGGACGAGGCGGCGGAAGCGATTGCCCGCGAGGTGCAGGTGAATGCCGGCGGCACCGCGACCGACAATCCTTTCATCGACGAAATGGAACGGCTGATCAGTCCACAGGAAGCCGAGGCGATCCTGCGCCGCGACCTGCCGCCTTCGCAGATCAATTCCACCTCCGACGATTACACTGATATGAGCTGGCACGCGCCGACCGCACGTTTCTACGTCGCCCGTCCAGCGTTGCGTTCTGCAAACGGCCATGCCTACCCATCCTGGGCGATGAATGCATTGGGCGGAATTGCCGCCACCATCGATCCGATGGTCATCTGCGCCGCCAAGACGGTAGCTCTCGCGGCGCTCCGCCTGCTCGAGGACAAGACCGCGCGCGATGCGGCGATGGACGAATTCACCACCCGCACCGGCGGCGGCATTGGCGGCTCCAACTGGATCGCGCCGCTTTGCGACTATGACCCGCCGATCAATTTCCGCTGGCCGGAATATGTCACCACCGCGCGTGGGCGCGACTGGTGGATCCCTTCCGCCGGCACCGCATGACCATCACCACGAGGAGAACCCCATGACCGTCCATGACCGCATCGTCGCCGAACCGTTCTCGCTGCAGCGCCGCAATCCCGCCGGCGGCACCAAGCCGCTGACATCATGGGGTTTTGCCAACGAGACCGATGTGCTGACCGACGTTCTGCTTGGCTCGCCAAACTTCCTGCGCCATCTCTCGACCAGCTCGCTGTCGCGCAAGCATCTGCGCGAGGCGCCCTGCAACGTCCAGATCGCGCAGGCGCAGCACAAGGACCTCGTCGCCGCCTATGAGCATTTCGGCGTCAACATCCATTGGCACGAGCCGACGCCGGAACTGCCGATGCAGGTCTATTCCCGCGATTCCAGCGTCATGACGCCCTATGGCGCCTTCATCACCGCCATGGCCAACTGGTGGCGGCGCGGCGAGAATTACGCCGCCATCCGCACCTACGAAAAACTCGGCATCCCGATCTACGACATGGTCACCGCAGGCACGTTCGAGGGCGGCGACTTCAACGTCATCGAGGAGGGCGTGGTGCTGATCGGTTGCGGCGGCGCCCGCACGCAGGAAGAGGGCGCCCGCCAGGTACAGGACTGGTTCGAAAAGGAAGGCTGGGAAACACGCCTCGCCTTCATCGACGAATATTACGTCCATATCGACCTGATGGTGGTGCCGATCGCCGAAAAGCTCACTGCCGTCTGCCTCGCCTGCACCGAGCCCGGCATCGTCGACTGGCTGAAGGGCAAGGGCCACGAGATCATCGACGTGCCCTTCCAGGACACGATGGCGCTCGGCTGCAACTTTATGTCGCTCGGCAAGGACAGGGTGATCGCGCCGACCTCGAGCCAGTCGCTGATCGGCCAGCTCAAGGCGCGCGGCTTCGAGGTTGCGGCCGTCGACATGAGCGAGATCTCCAAGACCGGCGGGGGCATTCATTGCATGGCGCAGGCGCTGAAGCGCGAGCCGGCGTAAGGGCCTTTCGCGAGTAGTGAAAAGCCGGGCGACTGGACGGGTTCGTGATTGCGATCCAGGGTGTTGTTCATCTTCACAGGATGGACAACGCCCGGGATCGGTTTTACGAGTCAGCCCAACCAGCGGAGATGTTCGCGCCCACCAATGAACAAGATCGATACCCACAACAACAAGGGTGGCGACGAGCGCTCGGCCGCCACCAGCCTTTTGCGGCTCGGCACAAGGTTGAAGCTCTCCCGGCAGACGCGTGGCCTGACCTTGAAGGCGTTGGCGACCGCCGCCAACTGCTCTGAAAGCCTGCTGTCCAAGGTCGAAAACGGCAAGGTCTCGCCCTCGCTTCCCATGCTTCACAGGCTTGTCGAGGTGCTCGGCACCAATATTGGCTGGATGTTCGAGGAGTCCGACGGTGAGGAGGGCATCGTCTTCCGGGCTGGAGCACGGCCGTTGATCGCGCTCGATCCGCTGCGTCGCGGCGAGGGCATTTCGCTTGAGCGCGTCATTCCCTATTCGCCGGGCCATCTCCTGCAATGCAACATCCATCATATCGAGGCGGGCGGTGAAAGTGCCGGCCCGATCCAGCATGCCGGCGAGGAAGTCGGCTATCTCCTCGAAGGCGCCATCGAACTGATGGTCGCGGAAAAAACGTTTCGCCTGTCGGCAGGAGATTCCTTCGTCTTCAATTCCGAACTGCCGCACTGGTACCGCAATGTCGGCGACGAACGCGCCAGCATTTTCTGGGTCAACACGCCCGCGACGTTCTGATCGGACGAGCCCTCATTTCTCTTCGTTGTTGCTAATTCAAGTCACTTGACAAGAAATCAAGTATCTTGAATTATGGCTGTGCGCTCAGGCGCCATGTGAGCCCGATCAAGGGCCTTTTTCCGCAAAACCAAGGGGAACCGGAATGCGTCTTACCAAGATCCTTTCAGGCTGCGCCGCAGCCATTGCCATGACCCTCGCCCTCGGCTCCGCTTCCGCCATGGCCGAGACCTATGCGCTCGTCACCATCAACCAGCAGGCCCTGTTCTTCAACCAGATCAATGACGGCGCGACGGCTGCCGCAAAGGCCGCCGGCGTCGACCTCGTCATCTACAACGCCAACAATGTACCGAGCGCGCAGAATGACGCGATCGAGAACTACATCACCCAGAAGGTCGACGGCATCATTCTCGTCGCCATCGATGTCAACGGTGTGAAACCGGCGATCACCGCGGCCAAGGCCGCCGGCATCCCGGTGATTGCCATCGACGCGCAGATTCCCGACGGCGACAACGTCGCCTTCGTCGGCGTCGACAACACCAAGGCCGGTGAAGATATCGGCAAGTTCTACGCCGAATACGTCAAGACCAAGCTGAGCGGCACCGCCAAGATCGGCGTCGTCGGTGCGCTCAATTCGTTCATCCAGAACCAGCGTCTCGACGGCTTCAAGAAAGCCGTCACCGACAGCGGCCAGAAGGTCACCTTCCTCGACACGGTCGACGGCCAGAACGTCCAGGACGTCGCCCTGTCCGCCTCGGAAAACCTGATGACCGCCAATCCAGACATGACGACGCTTTACGCGACCGGCGAGCCGGCTTTGCTCGGCGCGGTTTCCGCCGTGAGCAGTCAGGCCCGTACGGGCGACGTCAAGGTGTTCGGCTGGGACCTGACCAAATCGGCGGTGCAGGGTCTCGAAGAGGGCTGGGTGATCGCTGTCGTCCAGCAGGATCCGGCCGGTGAAGGCAAGGCTGCCATCGAAGCCTTGGTCAAGCTCAAGAAGGGCGAGAAGATCGAGCCGATCATCAATGTTCCGATCACCATCGTGACCAAGGAAAATGTCGGCCAGTTCAAGGACATGTTCAAGTAGTATCCTCCCCAGACCGCCGGGCTGCGCATCGACCTGAGGGTTGCCTGCGCAGCCCGGCGACCGATTGAACATGTTGTGCCCAGAGAACTGGAACCATGATGAGCGATGGCGAGACCTACCGCGTCAGGATGACCGGTATTTCCAAACGGTACGGCCCTATCCAGACGCTGGATGATGTCTCGCTGAACCTGAAGCCCGGCGAGGTGCTGGGCCTGGTCGGCGACAATGGCGCCGGCAAATCCACATTGAGCAAGGTCCTGTCCGGTGCGGTCATTCCTGATGCCGGCACCATCGAGATCGATGGCAAGGCGGTGTCCTTTTCCTCGCCGGCCGATGCCCGCGCCGCACGGGTGGAGATGGTCTACCAGGACCTTTCGCTCTGCGACACGGTGGATGTGGCGGGCAATCTCTTCCTCGGCCGCGAGCCGCGTCGCCGCATTCTCGGCGTGCCCTTTCTCGACAACAAACGCATGCATGGCGAGACGCGCCAGATGCTCGACCGGCTCGGCATCGTCATTGCCGATACAAAGCTCAAGGTCGAAAATCTCTCGGGCGGGCAGCGCCAGTCGATTGCTATCGGCCGCGCTGCTTCCTTCGATCCCTCGGTGCTGATCATGGACGAGCCGACGGCCGCGCTTGCGGTGGCGGAGGTCGAGGCGGTTCTGGAGCTGATCCGCGCCGTTAGCGCCCGCGGCGTCAGCGTCATCCTGATCACCCATCGCCTGCAGGATCTGTTCCTGGTCTGCGACCGCATCCAGGTCATGTACGAAGGGCGCAATGTCGCGGAGCGCAAGATCGGCGACACCAGCATCGAGGAGGTCGTCAACCTGATCGTCGGCCGGAAGTTCACCGCGCGTTCAGCCCGCGCCAGCCGTGATGAGGGGGCCCAGCCATGAACGTTACCTCCGCCGGCGTTGGCGCCTCGCCGCCCAAACGCGCCCACAACAGCACGTGGAAGGATGTAGCGATCGCCAATGGCAGTGTCGTCTCCATTGCGCTGTTCTTCATCGTTGTCTGCATGGTCTTCTCGCTGATCACCGGGTCCTTCCTGACGACGCCCAATCTGCTCAACATCGCGCGCCAGTCGGCGCCGCTGCTGATCGTTGCGGCCGCCATGACCTTCGTCATCACCACCGGCGGCATCGATCTGTCGGTTGGTTCCGTGCTGGCGCTGACGGCGACGTTATCGGCGGTTTTCCTGCAGGCCGGCCTGCCATGGCCGCTGGTCGTCATCGCCATGCTGGCGCTTGGTGCTGCGATCGGCGCCTTGCAAGGCTTCTTCATTGCCTATGAGCGGATACCGGCCTTCATCGTCACGCTTGCCGGGCTTTCCGTCATCCGCGGCGTGGCACTGCTGATCACCGGCGGCTATTCGATCCCGGTCGAGCCGACCAGCTTCTTCGTCAACATCGGCAGGGCCTGGTTTCTTGGTGTGCCGGTGCCGGCGCTGCTCGCCCTTATTGTGCTGATCATTGCCTATCTCGCTTTCAACCAGACGCCGTTCGGCCGCTATGTCACCGGCATCGGCGCCAATGCCGAGGCCGTGCGCCGCGCCGGTGTCGATACGCGCTTCATGACGCTCTTCGTCTACATCCTGTCGGGCATGGCTGCCGCGGTGGCCGGCATCATTCTGGCCGCCCGTCTCGGTTCAGGCTCGTCGAATGCCGGCCAGGGCTTCGAGCTCGATGTCATCGCCGCCGTGGTGCTTGGCGGCACCAGCCTGTTCGGCGGGCGCGGCACGATCATCGGCACCGTGCTCGGCGCGTTGACCGTCGCGGTCATCGGCAACGGCCTGATCCTCGCGCATATGTCGCCCTTCCTGACGCCGATCGTTACCGGCACAATCATCCTCGTTGCCATCTGGCTGAATTTCCGCCTGTTCAAGGGCGCAACGCGGAGCCGCTGACATGGATCATCTGTTCGACGACAAGCCAAGGGAACGGGCGCCGATCGGCGTTGCCTCCGGCACCGTCATGACCGTCACCGGCCCGGTCGCGGTTGCCGATATGGGCGTGACGCTGATGCATGAGCACATCCTTCTCGATGGCGCGACATCGTGGAAATGCCCCTGCCATCCCGACGAGAAGAAAATCGCCGAGCAGCCGGTCAGCATGGAGATCATCGGCGAGTTGCGGATGAACCCCTACATGAACCGCGACAACGTCTCGCTCGACGACAGCGACCTGGCGCTTTCGGAACTGGCGAAGTACCGGGCGCTTGGCGGCCATACCGTGGTCGATGCGACCAATATCGGCATTGGCCGCGATCCGGTGAAGCTCGCGCGTATCGCGCGCACTTCCGGACTGCGCATCGTCATGGGCACAGGCTTCTACCTGCAGCACACCCACCCCGACTGGCTGAAGGCGATGGACGTCGACGACGTCACCGAATTCCTGGTCAACGATGTCGGTGGCGGGTCGACGCAGCCCGAAATTATGGCCGGCATCATCGGCGAGGTCGGCGTCAGCAAGGATTTCACCGACGAGGAGCGCAAGTCGCTGCGGGCTTCGGCCCGCGCTGCGAAAATCACCGGCGTGCCGCTCACCATCCATCTGCCCGGCTGGGAACGGCTGGCGCATGATGTGCTTGACGTTGTGGAAGCGGAAGGCGCCGATCTCCGGCACACGGTGCTGTGCCATATGAACCCGAGCCACAACGATCTCGACTACCAGAAAAGCCTCGCCGCACGCGGCGCCTTCCTGGAGTACGACATGATCGGCATGGATTTCTATTATGCCGACCAGGACGCGCAATCGCCTTCCGACGAGCAGAACGCGCAGGCGATCCGTTCGCTGATCGACATGGGTCTGGTCGACCGGATTTTGCTCTCGCAGGACGTGTTTCTGAAGATCATGCTGACGCGCTTTGGTGGCTTCGGCTACGGCTTCATCCTCAAGCATTTCGTGCCGAGACTGAAACGCCTTGGCGTCGAGCAGTCGGCAATCGATCGCATGCTCATCGACAATCCAAAGACCGTTTTCGGCGAACATTGATGAGCCGCGCGTCTAAGCAAAACAGGGAGTAAAAATGTCCAGGAAGAAGGTTCTTCTCGCAGGCGAATCCTGGGTCTCGACCGCGACCCACATCAAGGGCTTCGACCAGTTTCCGACCGTGACCTATCACACCGGCGCCGATGAACTTCTGGCGGCGCTGAAGGACAGCCCGTTCGACGTCACCTTCATGCCGGCGCATGAGGCGCAGCGGAATTTTCCGCAGACCATGGAAGCGCTTTCGGCCTATGACGCGGTCGTGCTGTCGGATCTTGGCGCCAACACGCTGCTGCTTCACCCCGACACCTGGATCCATTCCAAACCGACGCCGAACCGGCTGCGCCTGTTGCGCGACTATGTCGGCAAGGGCGGTGGCCTGCTGATGTTCGGCGGCTATTACAGCTTCCAGGGCATCAATGGCGGCGCGCGCTATCACAAGACCCCGGTCGAGGACGTCCTGCCGGTCACGTGCCTGCCAGTGGACGACCGCGTCGAGGTTCCAGAGGGCTATGCGCCGGTCGTGGTCGGCCCGCAGAGCCATCCCATCCTCAAGGGCCTCGGCAAGGACTGGCCGGTCCTGCTCGGCTTCAACGAAGTTGTCGTCAAGGACGGAGCGGAAGTTCTCGCCACCGTGTCTTCCGACTATCGTTCGCTGCCGCTGCTGGTAACCGGCAAATATGGCCAGGGCCGCACCGTCGCCTGGACCTCGGATGTCGGCCCGCACTGGCTGCCGCCGGGCTTCATCGCCTGGAACGGCTACAAGACGCTGTTCGAACAGATGCTGGGCTGGGCAACGGCCAAGGACTAGCCATGCGCGTCCATGTCGTCGGCAATGTCTGCGTCGATACAACGTTTCGGCTGGAGCGGTTTCCGCAGCCAGGCGAAACGCTGAACGCATCGGACCATGCCGACGGACTTGGCGGCAAGGGTGCAAACCAGGCGGTGGCCGCGGCACGTACCGGAGCCGATGTCCGGTTCCGTGCGGCGATAGGCAATGATGCCGCCGGAACATGGATCCGGCAGCAACTGAGCCGCGATCTCGATGCCGGTCATCTGACGACGCTGCCGCTGCCCAGCGATCGTTCGACGATCATGGTCGATGCGCGGGGCGAGAACCTGATCGTCACCGGCGCCGCTTGCGCCGCCGCCTTCGATCCGCTGGCCGACTTTGGTTTCGCATCGTCGATCGAACGCGGCGACATCATGGTGATGCAAGGCAATCTTCGTCCCGATGCAACGACGGCCTGCCTGAGGGCGGCGCGCGGCGCAGGCGCCATGACGATCTTCAATCCAAGCCCGCTGGCCGCCGGCCACGTACCGGATCTGAGTGCCGTCAGCCTCGCAATCGTCAACGCGGGCGAGGCGACTCAACTGACCGGGGCCGGCGATGCCGATACGGCGGCCCGCGACTTGATCCGTCAGGGCGCCGGCGCTGCCATCGTGACGCTTGGCGCTCATGGCTGCCTGGTCGCTGGTGGCAAAGGACGGATCGACCGGATCGCGGCGCCCAGGGTCGCCGTGGTAGACACCAGCGGCGCCGGTGATGTCTTTTGCGGTTGCCTCGCCGGCTGCCTCGCGGCCGGCATCGACCTCACTGCGGCAGCGCGGATCGCGGTCCACGCCGCGGCCATCTCGGTTGGGCGCGCCGGCACGCTCGGTTCCTGCCCCGACAGGCGGGAGATGAAAATGCTCATGGAAACGACGGAAGCGAAAACCGCATGACAACCCCCCCTAATTCCACCGGCTCCAAGCCCATTGGCCAGGTCGCGGATGATGTGCTGCAGTCGATCTTCGGCAGGAGCAAGGTGGTGATCGGCGTCGTTCATCTCGCACCCTTGCCGGGTGCGCCGCGCTACGATGGCGAGGCGGTCGAGGCCATATATCAACGCGGCCTCGACGATGCTAAAGCCTATCTCTATGGCGGTTGCGACGGCGTGATCGTCGAAAACCATGGCGACGTGCCGTTTGCCAAACCGGATGACATCGGGCCGGAGACTTCAGCCTATATGTCCGTGGTCTCCGACCGGATCCGCCGCGAACTCGGCCGGCCGATCGGCATCAACGTGCTCGCCAATGCCGCCATTCCCGCGCTGTCGATCGCCAGTGCCTCCGGTGCAGCCTTCGTGCGCGTCAATCAATGGGCCAACGCGTATGTCGCCAATGAGGGGCTTATCGAAGGCGAAGCGGCGCGCGCCATGCGGTTTCGCGCCAAACTTCGCGCCAACGGCATCCGCATCTTCGCCGATGCGCATGTCAAGCATGGCGCTCATGCGATCGTTGGCGACCGGCCGGTCGAGGAACAGGTCAAGGATCTGGTGTTCTTCGATGCCGATGCGGTGATTGCCACCGGCCAGCGCACCGGCCACGCCGCTGACCTCGGCTATATCAGGATGATCAAGGAAGCAGCCGGACTGCCGACGCTTGTCGGCAGCGGTGTGACGGCCGAGAACGCCAATGACATTCTCGACATTGTCGACGGCGTCATCGTCGCCAGCTCGCTGAAATATGAAGGCGTCTGGTGGAACCAGGTTGAGCCGCGACGGGTGAAAGCCTTCATCGGTGGCCTCAAGCGGTGACTTTGGTGCCGCAGATCGACGGCGAGCGGCTGCTCGGACGGCTCGATGCGTTCGCCCGGATCGGCGAGACGCCGGCCGGCGGCGTCAACCGCCAGGCGTTCAGCGTCGAGGATCGCAGCGCCCGGCGCCTGCTGGCGGAACTGGCGCTTGCGCGCGGCTTTTCGGTTTTTCAGGACGGCATGGCCAACCTCTTCATTCGCCGCGAAGGCTCGGATGCCACGCTGCCGCCGCTGCTGATCGGCAGTCACCTCGATAGCCAGCCGACGGGGGGGCGCTTCGACGGGGCGCTCGGCACGCTTTCCGCCTTCGAGGCACTGGAGGCACTGGAGGATGCGCAGGCTGAAACCCACATGCCGATCGAGGTCGTCGCTTGGGTCAATGAAGAGGGCAGCCGCTTCGCGCCGGGCGTCATGGGCTCCATGGCATTCACCGGTGCCGATACCGAAGCATGGAAATCCCTTGTCGGCAGCGACGGCGCATGCCTGGCAGGGGAGCTCGAGGCGACGATTGCCGCCTTGCCGGAGGCGGCGCCTCGGCCGGTCGGCATGCCGATATCGGGCTATATCGAGCTACATATCGAACAGGGGCCGTCCCTGGAAAAGGAGCAGCTGCCAATCGGTGTCGTGACCGCTGTCCAGGGCACGCGCTGGCTGGAAGTCTCCATTCAGGGCAGTGCGGGCCATGCCGGCACGACCGGCCTTGCCTACCGCAGGGACCCGATGGTCGCCGCGGCTGCGGCAATGCACGCTCTGCAGGCCACGATCATGCCGCTCGACACCAGCGCGCGGCTGACCGTGGGTCGGATAGCCGCCCAGCCGGGATCGATCAACGCCATACCGCAATCCGTGACCTTCACCGTCGATCTCAGGCATCCGCAGCCGGAGCGGCTCGATGCCATCGAGGCCGAGGTGCGCCGGGTCTGCGGCGCGGAGGCCAAGGCCCAGGATTGTACGGTAACGATCAGGCGGTCGTTCGACATGCCCGGCGCGGCATTCTCGCCCGCTATGATCAGCATCGTCGAGGCTGCCGTCGGTTCTCTGCATCTGCCGCACAAGCGGATGGTATCGGGCGCATTCCACGACGCGCTGTTCATCGCCCGCGTGGCGCCGGCGGCGATGATCTTCGTGCCATGCCGCGATGGGCTCAGCCACAACGAAGCGGAATATGTCGAGCCTGCCGACGCGGTCACCGGCGCGCGGGTCCTGCTGCAGGCGGCCATCGCGGCAGCGTCGGCGCATTGACACAATGGCCCCGGCGGGGGAGACTCTCGAAATAGTCGAGGAGAGAATCCGTGAAAAGAACCTACGAAAAGCCTGAACTGCGCAAGGCGGGAAAGCTCGCATCGCTGGTCGCTGCACCATCGTCGAAGGCACCCTGATCACCGCTAAGGCTCGAATTCAGTTATCCAATAGAAAGCCCGCCGGTCTTGAACGGCGGGCTTTTTTTGGCCTGCAAGACTGTCGAACTCGCCCGCCAATGTCAGCCGGCTAAAGCGCGTCACGCTGAAACGGATTCATGCGACGCGCTTTAGTCTTTGGTTTGATGCATGTCGTTGTCCCAGAACCGCGGCCCACTTCTGGGCGACATGCATTAATCCTGCTTGCTTGAATTGAACTTGCGCCGCGCGTTTTCCAGATGCTCGCGCATCGCCTGGCCAGCCGCTTCCGGGTCGTGCCGCTCGATCGCCTCGAACACCGCCATGTGGCCGGCAAAACTCCTGCGGTTTTCCAACTCGGTGTTGGCCATGTGGATGCGCTGGTTGATCAGCCATTCGACCAGCGCTTCGTGCGCCGCCAGGAAGATCGGATTGCCGGGGATCTCGGTCAGCACGCGGTGAAACGCGACGTCGGTGACGGCAAAGGCCCGGGCGCGGGGAATTGCGCGCTCGTTCTCGGCAAGTGCTCCGCCGAGTGACGCGATCTGCGCTGATGTCGCCACCTCGGCGGCATGGCGCGCGATCGAGACTTCGAGGAACAGGCGCAGTTGCTCGAAATGGCCGATGCCGTCAGGCTGGTCCATCAACAGATGCGCGGTACCGGTCAACTGCTCCAGCATGTTCTTCGGTGTCGGCCGCGTGACCTTCGGCCGCTCGCCGCTGTTGATGCGCACCAGTCCCATCTTTTCCAGCGCAAACAACGCCTCGCGCACCGAAGGGCGTCCGACATCGAACATCGCCATCAGATCGCGCTCGGAGGGCAGCGAGGCGCCGACCGGATAGACCTCGTCGCGGATCATCTCTTCCAGGCGCAGGCGAACCTCGTCCGACAATTTTTTTCGTACCGGCATATTGTGCATGGTCTACCTTTTAAGCTATTAGACCAGTCGTCGCAAGTGAGGACTTGCGCGACCGATGGTTGGAGGAGGCCGCCCGAAGACGCGGCGGCCGGTGCGACAGGCGGAGCCTGGCGCGGGAGCAGGCCTGGAGGGGCATGGCTCCCGATTTCGCCCAGCGGAAAGCAACGGGAGGAAAATTCCATGAGAAGACTGTTGATGAGCTTTCTGTCGGCGCTGGCGCTGACGTTTGCTGCCGGCGCCGCGAACGCCGCGGATGGCGGTACGTTCCGCTCCGCCATGCGCACCGGCTGCATCGAGATGGGCACGCTGCACACCACTTGCGGTCACCGGCTTGACGAGACAGTTCTGCAGGGGCTGGTCCACATCAAATGGACGGGCGACGGCGTGCAGCCGATGCTGGCCGAGAGCTGGAAGACGCCCGACGGCGGCAAGACCTACATCTTCAACCTGCGCCACGGCGTCAAATGGCATGACGGCACGCCCTTCACTGCCAAGGATGTGGTGTTCAGCCTCAACCTCTATGCCAACCCCAAGGTCGGCTCGCCCTGGGCACAGAAGCTTGGCGCGGTGGCCGGATACAAGGCTTTCCAGGATGGCTCGGCCTCCTCGCTTGCCGGGGTCAAGGCGATTGACGACACGACCGTCCAGGTCGAACTCGACAGCGCCAAGCCGCTCTGGGTCGAGCTGCAACTTATCGCCATCAGCATCTTTCCCGAACACCTTCTGGGCAAGGTCGCACCCGGCGACATCAAGGGCAATGCTTTCTGGGTCAACCGCGTCGGCACCGGCCCGTTCATCTGGAAGAAATACGAGAGCGACCAGTATGTCGAGGTCGACCGCAACCCCGACTATTTCCTCGGCGCGCCGAAGCTCGACCGCATCATCTACCAGATCTACAAGGACGTGCCGCCGATCATCGCCGCACTTGAGACAAAGGAAGTCGACGCCATGTCCTATGAGGGTGGCGGCGTGCCGATCTCCGAGCTCGCCCGCCTGCAGAAGCTCGACTATCTCACGGTGCTGCCGAAATTCTCCGCCGGCCTGCCGACCTATCTGCAGTTCAACCTCGGGGACAAGCGCTTCGCCGATGTCAAAGTGCGCCAGGCGATGCTCTACGCCATCGACCGCAAGGCCATCATCGAGACGGTCAAGCAGGGTGCCGGCGAAGTGTCGAACACGCTGTTCCCGCAGGACTGGGCGCGCGCCAAGGATCTCGAACCCTACGACTACAATCCCGACAAGGCCAAGCAGTTGCTGACCGACGCCGGCTGGGACGGCAGCCAGCCTGTCGATTTCATCTACTATTATTCCGACCAGATGAACGTCGACACCGTCACCGCCATCCAGAGCTATCTGGCCGCTGTCGGCGTCAACATCCAGCCGCGCCTGCTCGACCCGGCGGCGATCAACCAAGTCTATGCCGATGGCAGCTTCCAGATGGGCTTTTTCGCCAACGGTATGGGGCTCGATCCCTCGCTTGGTTCGCCGCTGGTCGTCTGCGGCGCCAAGCCGCTCGGCTTCGGCTACTGCAACCCCAAGGTCGACGAACTCTTCAACAAGGGACTGGAATCGGCGGATCGGGCCGTGCGCGCCGCAAGCTATCAGGAGGCGTCGCGCATCCTCAACCAGGAGCTGCCAAAAGCCTGGTTGTGGAACGAGGTGCGGCCGCTGGCCTTCAACAACCGAATTGTCGGTCTCGCGCAGCACTTCAAGGAGCAGCCGCTCGTGATCTTCAACCACCCGGTCTACAACGAAGTCGAGAAGTGGGAAGTGGCGAAGTAACGCTGCAAAACGTCCTCACCAGTCGGTCATGGGGCTCCGCCGGAGCCTCATGACCCGACGTCTCAAGAGCCGCCTTCAGCCATAGGAGAGGCCAGTGCTCAGCTATCTCCTGCGAAAACTTTTGCTCAGCATTCCGGTGCTGTTCGGCGTCACCGTGATCGTCTTCGCCATCGCGCATGCCATGCCGGGCGACGCCGTGCTGGCAATGATCACCGCAGAAGCGCCGTCGAGCGAAGCGCTGATCGCCATGCGGCGCGGCGAGCTCGGCCTCGACCAGCCTGTCTACATCCAGTACCTCAACTGGATCGGCCAGATCCTGCACGGCAATCTCGGCCGCTCCTTCGTCAATGGCCGCAGCGTCGGCGACATCATCGCCGAGCGGCTGCCGATGACGCTGGAACTGATGGGCGTGGCGCTGCTTGCTGCCTTCATCATAGGCACCACGCTGGGCGTGATCTCGGCGCTGCGGCAATACAAGCTCACCGACTATTCGCTGACGCTCACCGGTTTTGTCGGCGTCTCGATCCCGGATTTCTTCATGGGCCTGCTGCTGGTCTATGTCTTCGCGCTGGAGCTGCGCTGGCTGCCGTCGTCGGGCATCTCGACCGCGGGCGACGGTTTTTCGCTCATCGACAATCTCCGGCATCTGATCCTGCCGGCGGCGGCGCTCGCTTTGTTCCGCGCCGCCATCTTCATGCGCTATGCCCGCGCCGGCATGCTCGAAGTGCTGAACCAGAGCTATATGCGCACCGCCAAGGCCAAAGGCCTGCGCCCGAGCACCATCACGCTGCGCCATGGCCTGCGCAACGCGCTGATCCCGCTGGTCACCGTCTTCGGCCTTGCGCTGCCGACCCTGTTCGGCGGCTCGGTGGTGATCGAGACCATTTTTCAGTGGCCGGGCATCGGCCTGATGTTCATCGATTCCGTGGTCAACCGGGATAGCCCCGTCATCATGGGCTATGTTCTGATCACCGCCATCATCGTCATGCTGGCCAATCTCGCGACAGACCTTGCCTACAGCGTGCTCGACCCCAGGGTGAGCTATGACTGACGCCGCCGCCGCCGATGTGGCGATCGCTGCCGGCGCCTCGCGCGGCCTGTGGGGCGAGGCGGCGCGCCGCTTCCTCAACCACCGGCTGGCGACGCTCGGGCTGATCATGCTCGCCATCATCGTGCTTGCCTGCGTTTTGGCGCCGCTGATCGCGCATTACGGGCCGAACGATATCGACCTCAGGGGCCGCAACCAGCCGCCGGGGATGGTCCATTGGCTGGGCACCGACGGCACCGGCAGGGATATCTTTGCCCGCATCCTCTATGGCGGCCGCATCTCGCTGACCGTCGGCTTCGTCGCCGTGGCGATCTCGGCGGCGATCGGCATCTTCATCGGCTGCGTCGCCGGCTATTTCGGCGGCAAGGTCGACCTGTTGCTGATGGGCCTGATCGACATGGTGCTGACATTTCCGCGCCTGGTCATCATCATCGCCTTCGTCGCTGTCGTCGGCCCCAGCATCTTCAACACAATGGTGGTGATCGGGCTGCTCAGCTGGCCCTCCATCGCGCGGCTGACGCGTGGCGAGATCCTCGCCTTGCGCAACCAGGAATTCATCCTTGCCGCACGTTCGCTCGGCACCTCGCCATCGGTCATCATCCTCGAACATATATTGCCCAATGTGCTGAGCCCGATCCTGGTGGCGATCACGCTGGATGTGGCGACTGTCATCCTGCTCGAGGCCTCGCTCTCCTTCCTCGGCCTCGGCGCGCAGGCGCCGGCTGCAAGCTGGGGCAACATGCTGCGCGATGCGCGCACGCTCTCGATCCTGGAGAGCCAGCCCTGGATGTGGATCCCGCCCGGCGCCATGATCGCGATGGCGGTGCTCAGCATCAACTTCGTCGGCGACGGCCTGCGCGATGCGCTCGACCCGCAGCACATTATGGGCGGGGGCGGCAAATGATGGGCGCCGACACGCTTGCCGTCGAAAGGGGAGCAAAGGGGATCGGGCAGCAAGCAGTGCTGTCCGTGCAGGGCCTGAGCGTTGAGTTCGGCCCCAAGGGCAATTCCGTCTATGCCGTCAACGACGTCTCCTTCGAGCTTGCCGAAGGCGAGTCGCTGGCCATTGTCGGCGAAAGCGGTTCCGGCAAATCGGTCACCGTGCAAACGCTGATGGGATTGATCCGCAAGCCGCCTGGCCGCGTGACGTCAGGCCGTGCACTGTTTCGCGGCCGCGACCTGCTGGCCATGCCCGACAGCGAGTTGCGCCAGATCCGCGGCCGCGACATCGCCATGATCTTCCAGGACCCGATGTCGTCGCTGAACCCGGTGTTGACCATCGGCCTGCAATTGACCGAGGCGCTGCGCGAGCATCAGGGCCTGAGCGAGGCCGAGGCCGAGCGCCAGGCGCTCGACATGCTGGATCTCGTCGGCATCGCCAACGGGCAGCAGCGCATGCGCGCCTTTCCGCATCAGTTCTCAGGCGGCCAGCTGCAGCGCATCGGCATCGCCATGGCGCTGGTTTGCAAGCCCTCGATCCTGATCGCCGACGAGCCGACCACGGCGCTCGACGTCACCATCCAGGCGCAGATCGTCGAACTGGTGGTGCGCCTGCAAAAACAGCTCGGCATGGCGATCATCTGGATCAGCCATGATCTCAGCCTGGTCGCCGGCTTCGTCGACCGCGTCGCGGTGATGTATGCCGGCTCGATCGTCGAATGCGCTGACGTCGATGCGCTGTTTTCGGCACCGACGCATCCCTACACGATCGGCCTGTTGAACTCGATCCCGTCGCTGACGGCCGACAACACCAGGCTGGTGCCGATCAAGGGCGCGCCGCCCAATGTCACGCTGCCGCCGACCTTCTGCGCCTTTGCGCCGCGCTGCGGCTATGCCGAGGCGCGCTGCCGCGAGGTGAAGCCGCCACTGGAAGCGGTTGGCGCCGGCCACACCACCGCCTGCTGGCGCTGGCGGGAGGTCGATCATCTGCCACGCTCGCCCGTAGGCGCATCAGCCGTGAAGCCGGCTGCCGCAGCCGGGCAGGAGGCGCTGCTCACCGTCACCGATCTCAAAGTACATTTCCCGATCCGGCGCGGCGTGCTCAGGCGCCAGGTCGGCGCTGTGCATGCCGTCGACGGCGTCAGCTTCGAAGTACTGCGCGGCGAAACACTGGCGCTGGTCGGCGAAAGCGGTTGCGGCAAGTCGACCACCGGCCGCGCCGTGCTTGGCCTGGAGCGACCAAGCACTGGGCGTATCGTCTTCGAGGGCAGGGACTATGCCGGTGCGACGGGCGAAGAATTGAAGCAGCGCCGCCGTGACATGCAGATGGTGTTCCAGAACCCGTTCGGCTCGCTCAATCCGCGCATGACCGTCGGCCGCATCATCGGTGAAGGCCTGCGTGCGCAGAAGATCGGCACCCGCGCCTCGCGCGATGTCAGGGTCAGCGAGCTGCTGGCGCTGGTCGGCTTGAGGGAGGCGCTGCGCAACCGCTACCCCTTCGAGCTCTCCGGCGGCCAGCGCCAGCGCGTGGGCATCGCCCGCGCGATTGCCACCAATCCGAAATTCATCATTGCCGACGAGCCGATCTCGGCCCTCGACGTCTCCATCCAGGCGCAGATCGTCAATTTGCTCGATGACCTCAAGACGCGTCTCGGCCTGACCTATCTGTTCGTCGGCCACGATCTGTCGATGATCCGCTATCTCAGCGACCGCGTCGCGGTGATGTATCTCGGCCGCATCGTCGAGATTGGTA
This sequence comes from Hyphomicrobiales bacterium, assembly GCA_900472295.1. GTDB lineage: Bacteria > Pseudomonadota > Alphaproteobacteria > Rhizobiales > Rhizobiaceae > Mesorhizobium. Next base: position 333,004 of record UCIA01000030.1, read on the forward strand.
CCACGGCGTCGGTCTTCGGCAGCCCGCTGCACCCCTATACGCGCGCGCTCTTGTCGGCGATCCCGGTGCCTGACCCGAAGGCCGGCGGCACCCGCCGGCGCATCGTGCTTGGCGGCGGCGTGCCCGACCCGTCGAAGCCGCCGTCCGGCTGCCATTTCCATCCGCGCTGCCCGAAGGCGAGCGACATCTGCGGCAAGGTGGATCCGCAATCGCGCGATTTCGGATCGCCGGCGTCGGGCCGGCACCTCGTCGCCTGCCACCACGCCGGAGAGGCCTGACCGATGCTTCGAAGCACAAGCCGGCTGTCGAAAAAGATCATGCCGAAACAATGCCATAGCGTCGGAACCGGAATCAGTGGTTCAGGCGCCGATTTCCCCGAGACAATCCTGACAGCACCGAGGACTTAGCAATGACCAGAGAATTGGCGGGCATGTATGCCGCCTTGATGACCGGCCTCAGCGACGCCGGCGAGTTCGACCCGCAGCGTCAGCGCAACATCAACGACTATGTGCTGCGCCAGGGCCTGGCCGGCCTCTATGTCGGCGGCTCAAGCGGCGAGTCCGGCCTGCTGACGGTGGATGAATTGTTGGCGCAGCAGGAGGTGGTCTTTGCCGGCGCCGCGGGGGCGGGGTTAAACCTGATCGCTCATGTCGGCATGCCCAATCTGCGCGACTCCATCCGCCTGGCGCGGCACGCGAAAAAGCTCGGCTATCACGCGCTGTCGGCGCTGCCGCCGCATTCCTATCCGTTCTCCGACGAGGAGGTGTTCGGCTACTATCAGGCGCTGGCGGCGGCGACGGATCTGCCGCTGATCGTTTACGAGATTCCGCTGCGCACTGGCCGTCCCTTGCCGCTGGCGCTGCTGGTCAGGCTGCTCGATCTCCCCAATGTCGTCGGCATCAAATACACCTCCACCGACCTGTTCAAATACTCGATGCTGCGCAAGCGGCAGCCGCAAAAGCTGTTCTTCTACGGCTTCGATGAGATCTACGCCGCCGCCGGCATGCTCGGCACCGAGGGCGGCATCGGCACCACCTACAATCTGCTCGGGCGGCTCTATGTGGCGGTCGACCAGGCGGTTCGCACCGGCGACCTGGCCCGGGCGAAAACCTTGCAGATGGTGTCGCAGGACTTCGTCGAAGCGCTGCTCGAAACCGGCGTGCTGCCGGGCATGAAAGCGGCCTTCCGTGTCATCGGCGTCGATTGCGGCCCAACCCGCGCGCCGATGGCGCTGGCCGTCCCGGATGCGGAAGACCGGATGCGCGCCGTTCTCGCCCACCCGGCGATCAAGGCGTGGCTGGCGTGACAGGCAGCTTCATTCGGTTCTCTGCCGGAACTTCGAATGACAGGTCGAGCAATCCTGCAGGATGAGATGCAGGATATGCTCCGCCGGCAGTTTGGCCGGGTCGGTTTCCGCTGCAACCGACCGTTTGCCGAGCAGGCTGCCGCCGCCCATCGCCAGGCCGGCACCCATGCGCATATCATCGGTGATGGCGGCTGGCGCGCTTTCGGCCTTGGCGGCCAGAGCGCTGGCCAGCGTCCCGATGTGATTTGCCAGCGCTTCGAATTCCGCCCGCGCCGGATCGATCTCCAGCCTTGCCTCCGAAGGCGGACCCAGCGAGGGGCTTGGAAATTCGGCAATCAGGGCAGGGCCGGTGCGCATGCGAAGAGTTTGCGCCGCCGCCTTGAAGGCCGTAGCGTCATAGGCCTGCCTGCCGTCGAACATGGCGGCGATGGTTTTCGCCGCCGCCGCCATTTCCTTCATCGACGCTTGCCGCGCCGCCACGATCGGTCCGTCGCCGGCAGACGCGGCCATCGTGAGGGCACAGACCAGCCACAGCAGCGCCGCTTTCACAGTCCATCTCACGGCCCCATGGCCTCGCCGCCCCATCCATCCGTGATCGCCCAGCCGCAGCAGAAGTCCGCCTTGAGGTCGGATCCTTCGATCGTGATGCCGAGACACATTGGTAAATATCCGTCGTCGGAGGTCTCTGTCTCCGAGGTGGATAGACCTTCCAGCCGATGGAAGGTCAACTGATTGAAGAAGCCGATCAGCGGGCAATCAGCCCAGGCTTGCCGAGACCTTACGCAGCGTTTTCTTGACTCGTGGCGTAAAAACAGGCAGCAAGGCACAGGTGAGGGAGAGCATTTCTACCGTGGCAAAGACCATGGAGGGCTCTTTTTTCGTATCGACCGCCGCACAATCTGCGACCGGTGGAGGGATTGGTTAACCAACTTTGTCCATCTTTTGATCGATCGGCAACAGGCGCGAAGGGTGCAGGGGGCACCAGCGGACTGTGGATGTCACGGATGCGAGCACCTCGTGCCGGCAAGCCGATTGAGAGTTGTTGTATGGCGTATTTGCGTTTGAAAAACCGGGGCGACAATCCTGAACGGGATTTGACTTCGAAGAGATCCGGCCAGCGCTGGGTGGTGGTGCCGGTTGTCGGCGCGGCCCTTGCGCTGTGGTCGGTGGCGACCATGGCCGGCCTCTATTCGCTGGGCAACTCGCTCACCGCCGCGTCCAGCAGCCTTCCGCAAAGCCTGCTTCTGCCAAACGCCGCACTTGCCGATTCGCGCCGCAGCCTCGCCAATTCCTGGGCGCCGCGGCTTTCGGCCCAAAAATTACAGGCCTCCCTGCTCAGCCAGTGTGATGCCGGCTGCAGGAGCGCCGCCGCCAGCTTCGCCCATAACGGCAAGACGGCACGGCTGCAGCCGGCCGCGCACCCTGTGGCGGCTGACAGCGTCGCCTCAAACACCAGTATTGCACTTGTCACTCCGCGCGAGACGCGCTTCGACGGCGTGGTCGCCAAGGCAAAGCTGTCGCCGCAAAAGCTGGCTGCCGCCTTCGCCAAGGCCACGAACGCGCCCTTCATGCTTGCCAGCCTTCCGGTGGCCACGCGTTTTGCCGAAGTCCGCATGCCCGACCAGCATGGCCCGGCCTCGGAGCGCTTCGGACCTCAGGTGGAAGAGATCGAACGTTCATCGCGCCTGGCGCTGGCACTGGCCAACAGCATGCCGCAAGAGGCCGACATGCTGTCGCCGCCGCCGGCCATCGGCGATGCGCAAGACCCGCAGCAGACCGAGGTTCAGGTCGCTTCGCTGCCGCCGCCGGACGATCTGCCCGACAACATCGCGCTGCCGGGCTGGCGTCCGCGCGCCGCGATCGATCAGCAGGCCGAGGCGCCGCAAGCACCCAAGGCGCAAGCCAAGCCTCGGACGGACAGGACCGCTGTGGCCCCATCTGCCGACGCGCCGCAATCACCGGGCAAATTGGCGCCGCGCAATTCTTCGCCACGCAATTCCGCGGAAATTGCCGCACTGCCGGGCGTTCCCAGCAGCCAGACCATCCGGACCAAGCCGGGCAAGCGCACCAAGGCGCAAGCCGCCGAGATGCTGGCCTATGCCAAGCCTGACGCGCCCAAGGACGGCCTGGGGAACGCCTTCCGGAACCTGTTCAATTCTCCCGGCACGGGCGGCGGCGTCGCCGTCTACGACATCTCGGCCAAGACCGTCTACATGCCGGACGGTTCGCGGCTCGAGGCGCATTCGGGAATTGGCGCGATGGCCGACCAGCCGCGCTACGTCAACCGCAAGAATGTCGGCCCGACACCGCCCGGCACCTATGATCTGAAGCTGCGCGAATCGCGCTTCTACGGCGTCGAGGCGATCCGGCTCACCCCCACCGGCGGCAGCAACCAATATGGCCGCGACGGCTTGCTCGCCCACTCCTACCTGCTGCGCGGCGGCCGTGCGGAATCCCATGGCTGCGTGGCCTTCAAGGACTATGCGCGCTTCCTGGCCGCCTACAAGAAGGGCAAGATCAAGCGCCTCGTCGTGGTGCCGCGCATGACCAAGCCGTTGACGCGGGTTGCTCAGGAAGGCCGGCAAAGCTAGGGCAGTAGGGCAGTAGGGCAGTAGGGCAGTAGGGCAGTAGGGCTCAGGCTCTCACTGCCCTTTTCGTTTTTCTTCCCATATTTCCCCTACTGCCGTACTGCCCTACTGCCTTTCTCCAAAAACGTTTCCATTCCGCTCCGGTCAGACTATGACTGACTGCGGCGGATCGGCTGACACTCCACGAGGACATCCATGACAATACGCGCTGTCGTTTGGGGCGAGAACATCCATGAGCGGACCAATGACGTGGTGGCTGCCCTCTATCCCGAGGGCATGCACACGACCATCGCCAAGGCGCTGAACACCGACAAGGCGATCTCCGCCTCGACCGCCACCCTCGAACAGCCCGAGCATGGCCTGCCGGCCGATCGTCTGGCCGAGACAGACGTGCTGGTCTGGTGGGGCCACAAGGATCACGGCGCCGTTGCCGACGACGTCGTCGAGCGCGTCGCCCGCCGTGTCTTTGAAGGGATGGGGCTGATCGTTCTGCATTCCGGCCATTTCTCGAAAATCTTCAAGCGGCTGATGGGCACGCCCTGCACGCTGAAATGGCGCGAGGCGGGCGAGCGCGAGCGGCTCTGGGTGACCAGCCCGAGCCATCCGATCGCCGAAGGTGTCGGTGAGTTTTTTGAGCTCGAGAACGAAGAAATGTATGGCGAACAGTTCGCCGTGCCGGAGCCGCTGGAGACGGTGTTCATCTCCTGGTTTCAGGGCGGCGAAGTGTTCCGCTCTGGCCTGACCTACCGGCGCGGCGCCGGCAATGTCTTCTACTTCCGCCCGGGCCACGAGACCTATCCGACCTACCACGACGCCAATGTGCACAAGGTGCTGCGTAATGCGGTGAAGTGGGCGCACAACCCGCAAGGTACGAAATCGGCCATTCTGGATGCGCCAAATGTGCCGGTCGACAAGGCGCTGGAGCCGATCGTCGAGCGCGGCGGCAAGCTGCACGCCTCGGGCGAGGCCGGTTTCCGCTAAAACAAAACCCAGGAAAAAGGCGTGGCGGCTTCCGTATGGATTCGGGCTGGACCGCATTCGTCCCATATGATTGAATCGAACCAATTCGCTCGGAGTTTAAAAAATGCGGCTTCTGATACTCGGCACCGGCTGGATGGCGCAGGAACATGCCCGGCGCTTTGGCGCCATTGACGGCGTCGAGATCGTCGCCGCCGTCGATGTCGATGAAAAGCGTGTCGGCGAATTCGCCGACGGCTTCAAAATCCCGAAGCGCTTCACCTCACTGGAGGAGGCGATTGCCTGGGGCGGCTTCGACGCCGTCACCAACGTCACGCCCGACCGCATCCACCATCCGACGACCATGGCGCTGATCGCGGCCGGCAAGCCGGTGCTGTGCGAAAAGCCGCTGGCAGAAAACTTCGCCAAGGCGAGCGAGATGGCCAATGCGGCGCAAGCCGCCGGCATCGTCAACATGGTCAATCTCACCTATCGCAATGTCGCTGCCTTGCAGAAGGCGCGGCAGATGGTGCAGGCGGGCGAAATCGGCAGCGTGCGCCATGTCGAGGCCTCCTATCTGCAGAGCTGGCTGGTGTCGAAATTCTGGGGCGACTGGCACACCGATCCCAAATGGCTATGGCGGCTATCGCGCGCCCACGGCTCCAACGGCGTGCTCGGCGATGTCGGCATCCACATTCTCGACTTCGCCAGCTATGGCGCCGCCCTCGATATCGATCACGTCTTCTGCCGGCTGCGCGCCTTCGACAAGGCGCCGGGCAACCGCATCGGCGAATACGACCTCGACGCCAACGACAGTTTCGCCATGACACTGGATTTTTCCAACGGCGCCTTCGGCGTGGTGCATGCCAGCCGCTGGGCAACCGGCCACATGAACGAACTGCGCCTGCGCATCTATGGCGACAAGGGCGGCATCGAGGTCGTACACAATCTGGAAGGTTCGGAGCTGAAGGCGTGCATCGGCGAGGATATCGAGACCGCCAAATGGCAGGTGCTTGATGCCGGCACGGTGCCGACCAATTACCAGCGCTTCGTCGATGCCGTTAAGAGTGGCGTGCAGGCCGAACCGTCATTCCACCATGCCGCCGAACTGCAGAAGGTGCTGGATCTTGCTATGGTGTCGGAAGAGAAGCGGACGGAGTTGAGGGCGGGCGCCGACACGCAGTAATCTCGGAGGGGGAGGAGCAAGCCATGGTCACGCGCCGCGCGCAATGTCTCTGCGGCCAGCTGTCAGCAATCTGCACGGGCGAGCCGGTGCGCATCTCGGTCTGTCATTGCCTGGATTGCAAGCGCCGCACCGGTAGTGCCTTCAGCTACAATGTCCGCTTCGCCGAAGGCGACGTGTCGATCGAGGGACGGGCGAAGCAGTTCACGCGCATCGGCGATGAGGGCGGCCATGTCATCTACAATTTCTGCCCGGAGTGCGGCGCCAGCGTCCACTACCGGATCGACACGCAGCCCGGTGTGATCGCCATCCCGGTCGGCGCCTTCGCCGACCCATCCTTCCCGCCGCCCTTCCAGTCCTTCTATCATGACAGCCGGCGCTGTGAGTGGATGGGGATCAACGCCGAGCCGCTGGCGACATTCGACTGAACGCGCCGGCGCCCCGGGCTTAGATCGGCCCTTGCTTGTAGAGATGGACGGGCTTGCGGGGCGCGCGTTTGACGACGCCTTTTGCCTCAAGGTCGAGCTGGACAGCCTTCAACCACCATCCCGCCGTCTTGCCTTGCGGAAACAGCACGTCCGGCAGGCGTGGCAATAGCGCCTCCTTCGCGTCGGCCACCGGCAGCCCCGGCGCCTCGCCAGGCAGGACCGCAAGCAATGCATCGCGCATCGCATCATATTTTGCTCGATCGACCCTGTTGGTCCGGCCGGGCGTGTTGATGTTCTCGATCTCGATCTTGTCCTCAGGCATCGATCCGGCCCGCCACTTCAATCCCAGGATTTCGAAATCCCATTGCGATCCACGCGCCCAGCAGCTTGGCATAGAACGAGACTGTATGGCTCTTCAGATTGGGGATGTCGTCGGGCAGGTTGGAGGCGTCAGGCAGGTCGCCGACCATCGTTCGCAACTCGGCTTTCGGCCGCGCACCGTCCGGCCAAAGGTGGAGATAGACACTCAGCCAGTGCGCGCCCTTCATTTCGAGGAAGACCGGCGTATTGCAGCAGGTTGCAACGACGCGACGGGAGCCCGCATCCGCGGACAGCCGGAATTCTCGCAGATGGTGCGCGCCGGACAGGATGCGAATGCGGTCCTTGCGATATTCCGCGCTGGCGGTAGCGCCGTAGGGTGTGAGGACGTTCTTCGCCCCAGGCAGCATCGCAAGCCGATCCGCAGCCGCCCGGCAGCTGTCGCACAGGCACTCGGAGACGAGGATAGGGTCTCCTTGCAGTTCCAGGCATGTTTGCCCGCAAGCGCAGCCGATGGTCGTGATTTTGCTCATGCTATGGTCTCCTCCGTGACGTGAAACAGCTGCCGGATGTAACGGGCAAGATGGTCCAGGGCTTCTCGCGCCAATGCTGGATCGTTCCCCGCCTTGGCCAGCACGAACCCGCCCTGAAGAATGGCTTGCGTGTGCCGTGCAAGGCTCTGCGCAGTCCAGTCGCCGGTGATGCCACGCTCGCGTCGTGCCGCTTCGATATCGGCCTCCAGCGTTTCGGCGTGACCGAAGATGCTTCTGCCGCAGGCCTCACGAATGCCCTGCGAACTGGCGTAGACCTCTTGCGCCATGGTTCCGACCAGGCAGGTGAATGCGGCCAGATCGCCTTCTATGATCGCCTTGCGAAACGCGACGTAACCGAGAACGCGCTCCAGAGGATCGGCCAGGTCGTGATAGGGGGCGGCGGCGAAGAAGGCGGATGTCTTCTCGGTCCAGAATTCAGCCGCCGCGACCCCCAGAGCGTCCTTGCTTTCGAAGTGGTGGAAAAACGCGCCCTTGGTGACGTCGGCCGACCTGCAGAGGTCATCGACCGTGGTGGCTGCGAAGCCTTTGGCGCGGACGATATCGCGCGCTGACTCAAGCAGCCGGATACGTGCATTGCCGCGTTCGGGCGATTGTTTGGTGGGTCTCGACATTTCAGAAACATACCATACGGTCGGTATGAGTCAATGGCTGTATCGATGCGGCGGAACCGACCGCACGCTCCGTGCATTTCGGAGCATGGACAAGGCGACTTCCAACACCGAAACGGGCTGGACGATCAAGCTTGGAGACGGTCCTGTCGTCGGTACGGCCATCCACAGCGGCACCGACGTGGGCGAGGCCTGTCGATCGCTCATTTCCCTTTCTGATCCCGACCGGCTTCGAGAAGAAGACCCGTTCACCGAACGCTTCATCGCCGACTTTCCGACCCAGATCGTCGTTCATCGCTCGCGCTTCCAGGTCGATCTGAACCGCGCGCGCGACGCTGCGGTCTACCTGTCGCCCGATCAGTCCTGGGGCCTCAAAGTCTGGCGCGAGCCGCCGGCCGAGCAGGTCGTGGAGGAGTCACTGTCCTTTCACGACGCTTTCTACAGCGAACTGAAGCGTGTCCTTGCCGGTATCGAGAAGCGCCATGGCAGGTTCGTTCTCATCGACGTCCACAGCTACAATCACCGTCGCGATGGGCCAGACGCTTCCCCGACGTCTCGGGACTTGGCACCCGACATCAACATCGGGACGTCTTCCATGGACCGCGAGCGCTGGGCGCCAGTCGTCGATGCTTTCATCGAAACGCTTCGCGGCCAGCGTCTCAACGGCGAGCCGATCGACGTGCGCGAAAACGTGTCCTTTCAGGGCAAGGGCGAACAGACACGCTTCGTCCATGCCAATTTCCCGGAAAATGGCTGCGCCATCGCGGTCGAATTCAAGAAGATATTCATGGACGAGTGGAGCGGCAAACCCGATTGGGGTGTTGTCGACCAGCTGCGCGCCGCCCTGGCGTCGACGGTGCCCGTCCTCGAGTCGGCGCTGCGAGCCATGCGATGAAGCCGAAGCTCGTCGAGCCCATCTCTCCATTGGCGCAAATCGAAGCGGATCTGGACGCGCTTTTCCGTGGCGGCAAGCCGATCCGCCGCGAGTTCGGCAACGGCAACCGTTTGCACATCGATCGGCCGCTGCCCTTTTTGTGTGTCCATGTCGGGTCGCATCAGGATGCGGCATTCCATGCCGTCTCGGCCAACGCATCCTATTTGATCGCCGCCGACAGCGACCTCGCCGGTGAGGTCGCGCGGCTGGTGGCGTCAAGGCTACGCGATCATTGCGGCGCCTTCCTCCTGCTGGACATCGGCGAACTGGCCGAAGATCGGTTCCTGACCGATGATGTGCCGTTCCTGCCGCCTTTCGAGATTGCGCTGGCCTGCGGCAACACCGCGGCGGAGAAGGCGGCACTCAAGCGCTTCCGAGATGCTGCATCGGCACGCGAAGCAAAGTACCGCACGCCGCGCGTCGACGACCTCACCGCCACGACACGTGCCGAGTCACGGCTCTGGGATGATCCCGGTGATGTGGCATGCCTGACGGTGCGCTTCGCACCGATCTACAGGGTGCCGGGCAGCGAGCGTGTCTATCCCGAACTCCGCGACCTCGTCGTCGCCAACATGGTCGATTCCGCGCTGCAGGCTGTCAGCGCCTTCCTCAAGGCATCGAGCCTGGAACAGCCGGCGACCCATCGTTCACTCGGCCGCCGAGCCTATATCGACGCTGTCGTGCGCGCCGACCGTGCGCTCGACACTGTCGCCTCGACGTTCGATTTTCTGCTTGCCGTCACCCCGATCAATGCCGAACCGGCCTGGCGAGAATTCGAGGCAGGCGCCTTCGACCGCATGCCCATACTGCTTTATCGTCCGCTCGAACTGGAGGTCGCCGACCAGAAGCGTAAGCTCTATTCGGTCTCGCTCGATCATCTGGAAGATACGCTGCTGACCAGGCTGCTGTCCGAAAAGCAACAGGAGCTCGACCTCCAGCTGTCGATGCTGGCGGCCCGCGAAACGCCGCGCTTCGTCGAACTCGGACGAGCGCTTTATGGCAGCGTCGAGCCGAGCCTGGCGGCGAGGGCGCGCGCTATTCTCGAAAGGCTTCCGCAAGGTGTTTCCGGGACGCGGCAGAAGGGCCTCGGTGCCGACGCCGTGGCCGCCGCCGCGCGCGACATGATCGCCGGATACCGCGCCGCCTATCCCGATTTCGATGCTTCGGTGGAAATACGCGGCGACCTGCCTGCCGGGCTGCTGGTCTCGCGAAACCGGTTGCTGGTGTCGCGCGATACCAACCTGCCACCGGAACGTCTGACGGCGCTGTTGAGCCACGAGATCGGTGTTCATCTGCTGACCTATTTCAATGGCGCCGCGCAGGGACTTTCTATCTTCTGTAGCGGGCTCGCCGGCTATGAGGGCATGCAGGAGGGACTGGCAGTGCTGGCGGAGTATCTGGTCGGCGGCATGACAGCGGCGCGGCTGCGGCTGATCGCTGCCAGGGTCATCGCCTGTCAAGCGATGCTCGATGGCGCAGCGTTCGAGGAAGCCTTCCGCATCTTGTGCAAGGATCTCGACGACCGCGAAGCCTTCAACGTCGCTCTGCGCGTCTATCGCGGCGGCGGCCTCGCAAAGGACGCGATCTATCTGCGTGGCCTGTTGCAGATCCTCGATCATCTGAGGAATGGCGGCAGTCTCACGCCCTTCTGGATCGGCAAGATCTCCGCCGCGCATTTCGGCGCGATCCAGGAACTCAACGCGCGCGGCCTGCTGCGGGCGCCGCGCCTCGAACCTGCGTTTCTCTCTTCCGACGCTGCCCGTCCGCGCCTCAGGAAAGCGATGGCGGGAATTGATCCGATCGATATGGTTGAAACCTGAGGGGGGCTCCAAATGCGCATTGCGTTCTTCGTCAATTCCGTTGAGAGCGAGACGCCGGGCTACACGACGACGGCCTTGGCGCTGGCTGCCGTCCAGCGCGGCCATTCCGTCGTCTATGTCGAGCCGGGCGATTTCATCTTGCGTCCTGATGACGATCTGGCTGTCAGCGTGGCGGTTCTGCCGGATGCTCCCTACAAGACATCGGACAAACTGCATGCTGCCCTGCAGGCAGCCGCGAAGCAGAAGAAGACCGTCGCGATGAGCGACATCGACATCTTGTTTCTGCGCAACGACCCGTCGCTGGACGGCACCGATCGGCCGTGGGCGGCCAATGCAGGCATCATGTTCGGCCGGCTCGCGGCAGAACGCGGCACCATCGTCGTCAACGATCCCGACGGTCTGGCGCAGGCACAGAGCAAACTCTATCTCCAGTCTTTTCCCGAGGCGGTGAGGCCGGGAACCCTGATATCGCGCAGCATTGCCGAGATCCGCGCCTTCATCGAAAAACAGCCGAAGGGCTGCATCGTCAAACCGCTGCAAGGGTCGGGCGGCAAGAACGTCTTCCACATTGCGACGCCTGCCGATTCCAACCTCAACCAGATTTTCGAAGCCGCCAGCGGCGACGGCTATCTCATTGCGCAGGTCTACCTCCCGGAAGCCAAGGCCGGTGACGTGCGCCTGTTCCTGATGAACGGCCTGCCGCTGGTGCGCGACGGCAAATACGCAGCCTTCCGCCGCGTTCCGGCCAAGGGCGATGTCCGCTCCAACATCCATGCCGCCGGAACGGCCCGCAAGGTCAAGGTGACGGCCACGATGCTGGGTATTGCCGAGATGGTGCGCCCCAAATTGATCAGCGACGGCATGTTCATGGTCGGGCTCGACATCGTCGGCGACAAACTGCTCGAGATCAACGTCTTCACGCCGGGCGGGCTGACTAGGCTCGCCGACATGTACGCAACGGATTTTGCCGCCAGCGTCATCGCCGCGCTGGAGGAGAAACAGACGCTGCGGCAGGCCTATGGCAGGGCCATGACAAACTCGCGGCTGGCGACGCTCTGAGGGCACGCGGGACACGATCTGACATGATGGCCGAATTCCACAAGTGAAGGCCAACATACCTGGTTTGCGCCTAAACTTCGTCATCCAACGGCGCCCGCAAATTCCCCGAAAGCCGCGTACATTCCATCTCGGCAGCCGCACGTGAAGGAACGGAATTCGGACAATCAATCCGTCTGCGTTCGATGGACGGCAGCTTCGGCTGTAGTGGATGCCATCCTCATCGAAAATTGAGCCAGAACTTTTGAAGCACTCAACGGGTGCTGGAAGATTTCGATTCTTCGTTCAATCGAATGAACCAGTTGGCACGTATACCCCTACATAGTAACGTTCCGGGTCAACCAATGTGCTGCGTGAGAAGAGACTGTGCGGTGACTCTGAGTGAAGTTCCTCTCCGCCAGCCTTACACCCTGGCAGGGATCGGCGCCCGCCGCTCCGCACTGCGGTATGCCGTAAGCGCCGGGATTGCAGGCCTCCGCCTCGATGGCCGCGCACTTGCCGCCTTCAATAAACCAGTCGCTGCAGCCCGCCCTTGCTATGGCATCGCACCGTATTGCAGTTGCTGAGTCCAGGCTTAGTAGTGCTCGGCTGCCTCATGAGTAGGCACATGTCAAGACGAATCCGACTTGCAGGTCGGGTAGTTTGCTGACATGGTTTCCGTTGCGGAAGGTGTTCAAATGAGGGTGTAAGTATGGCCAAGGAATCTTCGAATACCGCTTCTTCAGAAAAAAAGGCGGACGGAAATATCATAGGTAACACAGAAGGAAACGGGCTGAACTTCATGGGGGTCCAAGGTCGCGAGAACGGGGGTTCCGGCGACGCAGTCGGTGTCGACAAGATTCGTGACCTGCTGTTCGGCAACCAGATGCAGGATTATGACCGCCGCTTTTCAAAGCTTGAAGAGCGGGTACTGCAGCGTTTCAAGGATGTCGAATCCGAGGCCAAGCGCAATCTCGACATGTACGAGTCAAACGCCAAGAAGCAGGTCGATTCTCTCGCGGCGCAATTGCGCAACGAGAAGGATTCACGAGCCGATGCAGACAAGGAGATTGATCGGAATCTTCGCGAGCAAAACCAGGCACTTGAAAAGCAGGTGCGCGCGTTGTCGGATCAACTGAGCGCGCTTGAGCGCGACGTTTCGGACCGGATAAATCGAAACGATCATTTGCTGCGTGAGGAAATCAAGCAGAAGAATGAAGGCGTTCAGATGCTGATCGAGAAAATGTTTGCCGATCTCAGCAACGTCAAGACCGACCGAAATCTTTTGGCTGGCCTGTTTGTCGAGGTCGCGAAATGTCTGAATCAGGATCCTGTCGGCAGCAAGAGCAACTCGGACCGTAGCTGGAAAGTGAGTTGATGGGACCTTGACGTCAACCGTCGATCCAATCAGCCTTCCTGAAAGAACAGCCTCGAACGATAAAGAAATTGATCGCGAGGCTCTGGCTCGTCTTTTGATCGAAATTGCCCGGAACGTTGATCCGGACTACCGCGCGCAGTTCGAGGCAGTTCCGACCGCCGATCCTCGCATGGAAACGCTGCGCCAATTGCTGGTCAGCCGCGAAATTTCGGAGCTTTCACGCGTCACGCATCTGCTGAACGAACCGGAGCAGCTTGCGGCAGCCGTGGGCGATGTTCTCCCCGGCGCGGCTGCACGAGCGCCTCATTCGCAGCTCGGCGAGGCCCTTGCGCCAGCTGTCGAACGGGCTGTGCAACGGTCAATTCAAAAGAGCCCGCGGACGCTGACGGATATATTGTACCCGGTGTTTCTGCCAGCAATTCGCAAGTCGATCGGGGAAAAGATCGACCAGACTTTTCAGTCGCTGAATGAAACTTTAAGGCACATATTCACCTGGCATGGGCTCAAGTGGAGACTTGAAGCCTGGCGAACTGGTGCCAGCTTCTCGGAAGTTGTTCTGAAACATTCCCTTGTCTATCGCGTAGAGCACGCCTTTCTCATTCATCGCAATTCCGGTCTTTTGATAGCGCATGTAACGGCTGACAATGCAACGAGCGAAGATCCTCAGCTCATCTCTTCGATGCTCAGTGCAATTCAAGATTTTGTAAAAGACTCATTTAACGAGAAAGAGCAGAGCGGCCTGGACACAATTCGTTTCGGCGACCTTCGTCTCTGGTCGGAAGTTGGACCGTCTGCGACCCTGGTTTCGGTGATCAGAGGAAATCCACCAGAGGAATTGCATGAAATAGTTCGCGATGTGTTGCTTCGCATCCATGAGGGATCCTCACAGGCTTTAGTGGACTTTGACGGCGACAGCTCACAGTTGGCCGGTGTAGAGGCGCAGTTGCAGACTTGCGTCGAGCTGAAGCAGGAGGGATCAAACGCGGGATTTCCGTGGCTGGTGGCGGCTTCGGCCCTGCTGCTTTTGAGTCTGGCGGGCGGTTGGTTCTTTCTTTCCTGGCAATCCGGGCAGCGCTGGCAAACCTATGTATCGCGACTGGAGACTGAGCCGGGCATCATCGTTGCCGAACAACACGTAAGCGGTGGCCAATTCTATATTGCCGGCCTGAGAGACCCGCTTGCCGCCGACCCGCAGTCGCTATTGTCTGGGACTGAGGTCGACCCCGCCCAGGTTCATTCGCAGTGGCAATTCTATCAGAGCCTTGAGCCGGAGTTCGTGTTGAAGCGGCTGACGGCGTCGCTGGCTCCGCCGGAAACAGTCCGACTTTCGATCGTCAATGATCGCATTATTGCCGAGGGTGAGGCGCCCGAGAGCTGGATAGATCGGGCGCGCGTGGCGGCGCAGCAGCTGTCGGCAGGCGGGCCGGTATTCGATATCTCGGGGGTTCGCGATGTAAGCCCCGAAGTGCGGGAGGCGGAGCGCTGGCAGGCCTATGTGTCGCGACTGGAGACCCAGCTCGGCATCGTCGTTGCCGAACAGAAGATACGCGACGGCCAATTCTATATTGCCGGCCTGCGAGACCCGCTTGGCACCGACCCGCAGTCGCTGTTGTCTGGAACGCAGGTCGATCCCGCCCGGGTTCATTCGCAGTGGCAATTCTATCAGAGCCTTGAGCCGGAGTTCGTTTTGAAGCGGCTGACGGCGTCGCTCTATCCGCCGGATACAGTACGACTTTCGATCGTCAATGATCGCATCGTTGCCGAGGGTGAGGCTCCCGACACCTGGATAGATCGGGCGCGCGCGGCGGCCCGACAGCTTTCGGCAGGCGGACCGGAATTCGACATATCCAAGGTTCGTGATGTGAGTCCCGAAGCACGTGCGGCGGAGCACTGGCAGTATTATGTGTCGCGACTTGAGGCCCAGCCGGGGATCATCGTCGCCCAACAAACGGTGAGGGGCGGACATTTCTACATTTCCGGCCTGAGAGACCCGCTGGCCGCCGACCCGCAAGCTCTGCTCTCCGGAACGAAGGTTGATCCTGCCCGCGTTCATTCACAGTGGCAATTCTATCAGAGCCTTGATCCGAAGTTCGTGGTCAAGCGGCTGACGGCGTCGCTCACCCCGCCGAAATCGGTTCAGCTTTCGATCATCCAGGGTCGCATCGTTGTCGTGGGTGAGGCTCCTGCCAACTGGATCAACCGGGCGCGGGCCGCCGCAGAACAACTTTCGGCGGACGGAGTGGTTCTGGATGTCTCGCAGCTGCGTGAGCTGGACCTTGTAGAACTTAATCACTTGAGACAGGCCATCCAGACGACCGATATTTTCTTCTCCTCTGGCAAGGTTGTGCCGGGACCAGAGCAGATGCCGGTTCTCGACAGATTGGCGGATCAAATCAAGGAATTCGCCCAAAGTGCCCGCAAGTCAGGCGTAACAGCGCGGTTCATGTTGACCGGGCATTCGGACGCCACGGGCCGCGAGACAGCCAACGCATCGATCAGCGCCGCCCGTGCCGAGGCGGTCCGTGCGCTTCTCAACAAGCGCGGCGTCGCTCCGGAACTGCTGCTGGTTCGGGGCGCGGGCACCTTTGAGCCGGCTGTGCCTGAAAATAGTCAAGCCGGGAGCTCCACCAACCGCCGGGTTTCGATTACTGTGAACCTGGACTAGCGGAGCCCAAGATGTTGCAAAAAAAGATCTGCATGGTGGGCGGGTTCGCTGTCGGAAAGACAAGCCTGGTTCGCAGGTTCGTGCAAAGCATCTTTTCAGAAACCTACTTGACCACGGTTGGCGTGAAAATCGACAAGAAGAGTGTCGCGCTCCCGGACAAAACCGTTGATCTGATTTTGTGGGATTTGGCCGGCGAAGACGATATCGGCTCATTCCGCGTCAGCTATGTTCGTGGTGCAACCGGGCTCGTGCTTGTCGTCGATGGAACCCGCGCCGCTACTCTTGCCGTGGCGCTCACGCTGCGGGAACGGGTCGAGGCCGAATTCGGCGCTATGCCGTTTGTATTGCTGTTCAACAAGTCCGATCTGGCCGATCGGTGGGCGATATCGGATGGTGAGATTAACGAGCTGAGGCAACGTGGATGGCAAATCTATCTGACAAGTGCGCTCTCGGGCGAGCAGGTTGATGACGCGTTTCGTCAACTTGCCTTGATGGTCACAAAATAGACCATGCATGAATTGCCAAAAGAAGTCAGAAATTGGTTTTTCAATTTCTTCTTCGACGGGCACTCTGTCGCTTATCTGAAAATCGATGCCCAACTTTGCATAGCTGCCAAGGGCGGCAATGTTGAACATTACGGACTCTCATCGCTTCGAATTGGCAAGCCTGTTGCTGAGCAGCTTGAATTCATGGAAGGTTTGCTGCCTTGCCCGGAGCTTCCGTTTCATATGGCCATGGTCGAACTGCCCAGCGGGCGTGTCGCGGACCTTCATCTTTTTGCTGACGACGCCTGCGTGTGGCTGCTCTTTCTGGACGCCACTGCCGAACGCGACAACAGGCAGCGGCTTCAACAGAAAGCTTATGAAATGACGCTCCTGCAAGAGCGGGAGCGTCAACTCAACGAGAAATTACTGTTGACGAACGAGGCGTTGAGGAAGAGCCAAGAGGGATTGGCGCGCGAATACCAGCGCGCCGAAACCTTGCTCCTAAACATTCTTCCTGCGTCTATTGCGGAGCGGCTAAAAGCGCAGAAGAAAATTGCCGACAACCATTCAGAGGTGAGTGTGCTCTTTGCCGACATCGTCGGTTTTACGGAACGAGCGCGGAGCGTCGGAGCGGTGACGACGCTCGCTATTCTGAATTACTTCTTCAGGGCGGCGGATCGGCTCTCTGAGCGATACGGCTGCGAAAAGATCAAGACAATTGGCGATTGTGTTATGGTGGTCGCTGGCCTGCCCACCGCGCGCTCCGATCATGCAAAAGCTCTCACGCGCTATGCAGTTGAGCTGCGCAAGGCGGTTAAGCGCGAACGCTTCGCAGGAGAACCGATAAAACTCAGAATTGGAATCCACTCCGGACCAATCGTCGCCGGCGTCATCGGAAAGAGGCGGTTCGCTTATGACCTGTGGGGCGAGACAGTTAATCTCGCCTCACGTATTCAAACGTCCGCGGAGCCCGATGAAATCCGTATTTCCGACGCAACGCGCCAACTGCTTGGACCAAAGTTTTCTTGCGACCCACTCGAGGAAACGGAATTGCGCGGTGCAGGTCGTGTGCGAATGTGGCGGGTCCCGGCCTGATTGCAGCCCTTGCCGGCGCGGATTATCTCGAACTCGTCGGATGCAATCATTTCGAGGCGTCATTGGCGATCGACCCGATATGCGCTCGCAAGAGTCTGTGTGGCCTGCCACGGGTGCGTGACCGCAAGTAGACAGCTTTTCGACGGCATTTCTCTGCTTGAGTTCCGACCCTTAGTGCCTCAGATCTTGCTCAGAAAAGCCCGTCTGAGGTCAGTCTTGGGCTGCGAGAAAAACTCCTCCGGCGTGCCGCTTTCGACGATGGCGCCGGCGTCCATGAACCCCACGCGCTGGGCCACTTTGCGGGCAAAGCCCATTTCGTGCGTCACCACCATCATTGTCATAGCCAGGAGGCCAGCGCCACAGCATGCGCCCCGGTCACTCTGCGGTCAGAACAACCTTGACGCTTTGGGAGCGGTCGGCGGCGAGGAGGAAGGCCTCGGGCGCGGACGAAAGGGCGCGTTCGGCGGTAACCAGCTTCAAGACGTCGACGTCTCCATCGACGATGAGAGCGACCGCCTGACTGAATTCGGCGCCGAAACGGAATGACCCCTTCAGGTCGATCTCCTTGGCCATGACGGCGTTGGCCGGCACCGGGATCTGTCCGCCCGGCAGATTGCCGACCTGGACAACCACGCCGCCGCGCCGGACGCTGGCGATCGCCGCGGTGAGGCCGGCCGCGGTGCCTGAAATTTCGAAAGCAATATCGAATGGTCTGTCGGCGGCAAGCGCTTTGAGTTCGGCATCTCCGCCGGAAAGATCGATCGTCTGATCTGCACCGAGCCGGGTGGCGAAGGCGAGCGGCGCCGCGGCTATGTCGGCGACAGTTATCCCGCCGCAGCCTTTGACCCTGGCCGCGAGCATGGTGAGCAGTCCGATCGGCCCGGCGCCGAAGAGGATGACATTCCTGTCAGCGATCGCGCCGGCTCGCGCCACTGCGTGCAGGCTGACGGCGAGCGGCTCGGCGAGTGCCGCCGCTTGATACCCCACATGCCGCGGGACCTTGACGCATTGCGCCGGCGTGGCGTCGAAGACGCTGGCGAACCCCCCTTGCATATGCGGCGTCCTGGAAGCCGAACCCATGAAGTAGATGTTCTCGCAGAGATTGGCGCGGCCCTCAGTGCATCGCGAACAGTGCCCGCACCATCGCGAGGGGTTGACCGCAACGCGGTCACCGATGGCAAGCCCGGACGCTGCCGCGTTGATCGCGACAATCTCTCCAGCAACCTCGTGACCGAGTACGATCGGAGATGTGACGACGAAATCGCCGGTCCGCGCATGGCGAAAATAGTGCAGGTCGGAGCCGCAGATGCCGCCAGCGCCGAAACGCACGCGCACCATGCCCGACGCGAGGGGTTCGAGCGGACGCTCCACCATGCGCAGGTCTTCGGGGCTGAACAACGTCGCGGCGATCACATTGCCGGTCACTTGATCAGTCCCATTTGTGTCGGCAGCCACAGCGTGATGGCCGGGATGAAGGTGATCAGGATCAGCGCCACCAGCAACGGCACGAGCCAGGGCAGGATCGCCATCGTCGTGCGCTCGACCGACAGCTTGGCGATCCGCGAGAGGACGAACAGCACCATGCCAAGCGGAGGATGCAGCAGGCCGATCATCAGGTTGAGCGTCATGATCAGGCCGAAGTGCACGGGGTCGATGCCGTACAGAACGACGATGGGCAGCAGGATCGGCACGAGGATGGTGATCGCGGCGATGGTATCAAGAAAGCATCCCACCACCAGCATCAGGATGTTCACCAGGATCAGGAACACCCATTTGTTCTCTGTCAGCGAGGTGATGAAGACCGAGAACACCTGCGCCGCCTGGCTGACCGTCAGCAGCCAGGCGAAGATCGACGCGGCGGTGACGATGAAGAGGACCGACGCCGTCGTCTCGATCGTGTCGAAGCTGGCCTTGGCCAGCGTTGCGAAAGTCATCGTGCGATACCGCACGAGCCCCAGGAACAGCGACCAGATGACCGCGGCCATGGCCGCCTCCGTTGGCGTGAACCAACCCATTGTCATGCCGCCGATCAGGATGATGGGCGTCATCAAGGCCATCACGGCGGAGAAGTCGAAATACCAGTCGCAGGCGATCAGAACCGCGAGAGCGATGCCGACGGAGATGTTGAGCGACAACCCGGCGCTGACCAATATGTAGACCAGAACCGGAAAGCAGGCGACGACCAGAATCTCGAGAGACGCAGCGCCGAGTTTGCGCAGTTCGAACGGCGTGTCGGAACCCCAGCCTCGGCGATAGGCGAAGATGGCGACCGTCACCATCATCAGCACCGTCATGACGACGCCGGGCAGGATGCCCGCCATGAACAGCGCACCGATGGATACGTTGGCCATCATGCCGTAGATGACAAAGGGCAGCGACGGCGGAAAGATCGGGCCGAGCGTCGAGGATACGGCGGTGACGCCGACCGCCGCCTCGACCGGATAGCCGTGATCGCGCATGGCCTTGATCTCGATCGTGCCGATCCCGGCTGCATCTGCGAGGGCCGCACCGGACATGCCGGAGAAAATCACCGATCCGATAATGTTCACCTGAGCGAGGCCGCCCTTCATCCAGCCGACGAGCGCCAGCGCGAACGAATAGATGCGCCCGGTGACGCCGGCGATGTTCATGAGATTGCCGGCGAAGATGAAGAAGGGCACGGCGAGCAGCGGAAAACTCTCGACGCCGGCAATCATGCGCTGCGCGGCGATGATGTCGGGCGCCACACCGTAGAAGACGAGGTAAAGCAGCGACGAGACTGCCATCGACACGGCGACGGGCACACCGATCAGCATCAGGACGAGAAAGGCTCCGATCAGTAGCAGCATCGCCTTACTCCCCCAGCCCGTCGAATGCGGCGGGGCGCTCGAGCACCGGGTAGCCGCGGCGAACATTGCCGACGAACACCTGGATCGCGCGAAGCGTCATCAGCACGAAGCCGGCGAACACGGAGTAGAAGACGATGTTTCGCGGCAGGTCGATCGTGACCATCCGCTCGCGGTGGACGATCCCGACATAGCGCCACAGAAGCCAGGACATATAGGCGAAAAAGCCGATGGTGATCAGGTTCACCGCAAGCGCCAGATAGCGCCCGACCGACGGCGGCAGATAGTGGTAGAGCACGTCGACCTGGATGTGGCGCGACATGCGGGTGCACATCACAGAACCCAGAAACACAACGACGACAAGACAGTTGATCGCAATCTCTTCGGTCCAGGCATAGCTGTTGTTGAGGACATAGCGGGTGAAGAACTGGAGGAAGACGCAGAGCGACATGCCCCAGAATACGGCGAGCGTCGCCCAATCCTCGACGGCGTAGCGAGAGAGGTCAACGGGCGCGGTTTCCTCCTCGAAGGCATGCGCCAGTTCTTCGGCTGTCACCGGGTTGTGAATCTCTTCAGTCATCTGCTTGGCTCCGGATGAACGACCTGCGCTGTCATGGTCCAACCGGTTCGGACGGATGTCCGGACCGGTTGGAGAACGATTACTTGATGGCGCGGATCGCCTCCCAATCTGCCTTGCGGTAGCCGAACTCCTCGAACGTCACTTTTTCCATCACGTTCTTCTCGAAGTCGGCCCGATCGACTTCGGTCACGGTCAGGCCGCGATCCTTGAAGGTCTGAACGAGAGCCTTCTCGCGATCGACGATGATCTTGGTGGCGCGCGCAGCGGCTTCCTGCATCACTTCGGTGAAGATCGCCTTGTCCGCGTCAGAGAGCTCGGCCCACCGCGATTTCGACACGATCGTGTTGAGATGGTCGACGATATGACCGGTCAGGACGATGTGCTTCTGCACCTCGTAGAATTTCTTCGCATCGATGGTCGTCAGCGGGTTTTCCTGCGCCTCGACCGTGCCCTGCTGCAGAGCGAGATAGACCTCCGCGAAGGCGATGGGCGCTGTGTTGGCACCGCAGGCGCGCGGCATTGCGAGGTAGGCCGGCACATCCGGCACCCGGATCTTCAGGCCCGCCATGTCGGCGCATTTCGCGATGGGCCGGTTCGAGGTGGTATGGCGCGTGCCGTAGTAGGTGGTCGCCGTGATGTGATGGCCGGATGCTTCCTCGTAGCCACCGGTCAGTTCCTTGTATTTGTCGCTTTTCGCGTAAGCGAGCAGGTGGTCGGCGTCGCGGAAGGTGAACGGAAAATAGGTTACGCCGATCGGGGCGAATTCGCGCGCCGCGAAGCTTGATCCGGAAATGATGATGTCGACCGTACCCAGGGTCAGACCCTGATTGATATCGGCTTCCTTGCCGAGCTGGGACGCCGGAAACACGTCGATCGTATAGCGGCCGTCGGTGCGCTTCTTGATTTCTTCTGCCGCCCACACGGACTCGGTGTGGAAGGGCTCGGACGTTTCATAGACATGCGCCCATTTCAACGCCGTTTGTGCCGATGCCGAAGCCATGGGCAGAGCGATCGTGGCGATCGCGCAGAGCAGTGCGGTATACCTTGAAAGCATTTTCATTCCTCCCTGTGAATGGACCGATGACGGCCGAATCTCCTCCCGGCCGGTTCTATTCCGCAACCTCCATGGTCGCGTGGCTCTCACCGAAATTGCGTGAGAATCGAAGTTGCGACCGACGCAGGTGCTCCCGCATCGCCGCCTTTGCCCGTTCGGGATCGCGCGCCGCAATCGCGTCGCGCACCGCGCGATGCTCTGCCGCGGCGGCCCGCCAGGAGTCATCGTTCTCGAAATAGCTCGAGAGACGTTCGAAATAGGGGTTCATGCGCTGGTCGAACATCTCGCCGATAAAACGCACCAACACCGCGTTGCCGAGGATGCCCGCCACCGTCGTATGGAACTCCCGGTCAAGCATGATGGTCGTCGTGATCGGCAGGCTTATGCCATCCATCCGGCGCAGCGCATCGTCCAGCAGATCGATATCGGCCGGCCGGACCTGGAGCGCGGCTTCCGCGGCGATAGCACCTTCAATGAACTCCCGCGCCCGCAGCAGTTCGAACGGGCCTTCATCCGTTTCTGTGGCGAGTATTTCGGCGCGTGGCGGGGCAGTGACGTAGATGCCGGAGCCGACACGAATGCGTATGCGGCCCTCGACTTCGAGCGCGATCAGCGCTTCGCGGACCGTCGGACGCGAGATGCCCAACTGGTCGGCCAGCTCTCGCTCCGTCGGCAAACGGTCGCCAATGGTAAACTCGCCAGAGTCGATCAACTGCCGCAGTTGATCGGCGACCTGTCGATAGAGCCGACGCGGCTCAACAGCCTGGATGGGCATCGCTCCCTCCCGAAGTCGCCTCTATCCAATTTGGTCAATTGGTCTGGCCAATTGACCTTCAGCCTATAGGCAGCATGAGTCAAGAGCGATGTAGACCGGCATTGTGATGGCTGTTTTTGATTTCCGCGACGATGACCTCGCCGCGAGCACCCGCGATGTCACAGGTATTATGGCGCCGTGGCGCAGGATTGGCCGCAGCCCGTTGGTTGAGCTTCGTTCTACCCTAATGCCTGAGAATCTTGCTCAGAAAAGCCCGGCTGCGGTCGGTCTTGGGGGCGGAGAAAAACTCCTCCGGCGTGCCGCTTTCGACGATGGCGCCGGCGTCCATGAACACCACGCGTTGCGCCACCTTGCGGGCAAAGCCCATTTCGTGCGTCACCACCATCATGGTCATGCCTTCTTCGGCCACCGCGACCATGACGTCGAGCACTTCGGAAATCATCTCCGGGTCGAGCGCCGAGGTCGGCTCGTCGAACAGCATGATCTTGGGCCGCATGCCGAGGCAACGCGCGATCGCCACGCGCTGCTGCTGGCCTCCCGACAGTTGTGAGGGATAGGCGTTGATCTTGTCGGCCAGCCCGACCTTGGCCAGCAAGTCGCGTCCGGCCTGCTCGGCTTCGGCGCGGGGGATCTTGCGCACATGGATCGGCGCCAGCGTGACGTTTTCCAGCGCTGTCTTGTGCGGATAGAGGTTGAACGACTGGAAGACGAAGCCGATCTCGGTGCGCAACTGCGTCATGTTGGTGGCGGGGTCGCCGAGGCGCTGGCCGTCGACCACGAGATCGCCATCCTTGATCGCTTCCAGGCCGTTGATGCAGCGGATCAGCGTGCTTTTGCCCGAGCCGCTCGGGCCGCAGACGACGACCACTTCGCGCGGCTCGACGCTGAGCGTGATGTCCTTCAGCACGTTGAGCGAGCCGAACCATTTGTTGACGCCGCGAAAGTCGATCATGCCGGTCTTGGTCGCATTGGTCATGGCAGTCGGCCCTTTTGGGTTCGATGTCACAGCTGCACCTCGCCATGCGCCGCGCCCATGCGGCGCTCCAGCCTGCGGGCGAGCATGATCAGGGGGTAGCAGACGATGAAATAGCCGACGCCGACGAGGAAGAAGACCAGCAGGCCGTTGGGCACGCGCTGCACCACCAGCCAGCCGACGCGGGTGAGGTCGGTCAGCCCGATCGCCGAGACGACGGAAGAGTCTTTGATCAACAGCACATATTGACCGACCAGCGGCGGCAGCACGATGCGCATCGCTTGCGGCAGCACCACCTGGCGCATGCGCTGCCAGCGCGACAGGCCGGAGGCCAGCGCCGCCTCGACCTGGCCGGTCGGCACCGAGCGGATGCCGGCGGCGACGATCTCGCAGATGAAGCACGCCGCCAGATTGGTCAGCGCGATGATGCCGGCGGTGAAGGCATCGAGCTCGATGCCGAATTCCGGCAGGATGAAGAAGATCAGAAAAATCTGCACCAGGAACGGTGTGCCGCGGATCAGGTCGACCCAGGCGCCGATCACGGCTGAGATCAGCCGGTTGCCGCCGGTGCGCAAGATGCCGAGGCCAAAGCCGAGCAAGGTGCCCAGCACCAGGCTGATCGCCGACAGCATCACGGTCATGCCGAGGCCACGCAGCGCCAGTGGATAGCTGCCGGCGAGGCTTTGCAGCTGTTGCCAGATCATGTGCTGCTCCTTGCCGGCTGCAAGCCGAGCCAGCGACTGGACAGCGCCGCCAATCCTTTGAGGCCGTAGTAGAGCAGGAGGTAAAAGGCGGCGATGGTGATGAACCCTTCCGCCGGCATGAAGCGGTCGGACGCCAGCAACTGGCCGGCGCGCGTCAGTTCGGAAACAGAGATCAGCGACAGCAGTGCCGAATCCTTGACCAGCACGATTGCCTGGCCGAGCAGTGGCGGTATCGTCACCTTGAACGCCTGCGGCAGGATGACCAGGCGCATGCGCTGGACATAGGTCATCCCCGAAGCGACGCCGGCTTCGACCTGGCCGCGCGGGATCGACAGGATGCCGGCGCGGATGATTTCGGCGACATAGGCGCCGCTGTTCAGCGACAAGGCGATGATGCCGACGACGAGTTCGGGCAGGACCAAGCCGAGACGCGGCAGGCCGAAATAGAGGAAATAGAGCTGCGCCAGCAAGGGCGTGGCGCGAACGGCGTCGATATAGGCCTTGGCCGCGATGCGAAACAGCCGGCCGCGCTGCAGGTTCATGGCGGCCAGCACGATGCCGACGGCAAGCGCGCCGGCAAAGGACAGTGCCGACAGCCACACGGTCGTGATCAGACCCTGCCCGAAAAGCGGCAGATATTCGATGATGGTGCGGAAGCTGAAATTTTCGAGCATGGCGGTAGTGGGGAATAGGCAGTAGGCAGTAGGCAGTAGGGTGTCAGGAACGGATAATTGCTACTCTACTGCCCAATCCCTACTGCCTAATCCCTATTCCTCAGTGATCCTTCTTCCAGGCGTCGGAGTTGACCCAGTAGTCGAGGTTCTGCTGCAGGCGGCCGTCGATGGTGACCTGGTTGAGGAACAGGTTCATCCAGATCAGCAGGTCCGGCTCGTCATAGCGGGTGGCGAAGGCAAGCGGCTCCTTCGACAGAAGCTCCGGCATGATGGTGAAGGTGCCGGCGGGATAGGCGGTCGACTGACCTTTAACCGCCGAGACGTCGTTGACGCCGCAATCGGCCTGGCCGTTGTTGACGGCGTCGAGCAGCAGCGGACCGCCGCCCTTGTAGCTCTTGATGTCGGCATCCGGGAAAGCCTTCTTGGCTTCCTTTTCACCGGTGGCGCCGAGCAACACGGCGATCTTGGTGCCCTTGGCCTTGCAGTCCTCGGCGGTCTTGAACTTGCTGTCGGCCTTGGTGAAGACGGTGCTGCCCGTATACATGTAAGGCGTGGTGAAGGCGACCTTCATGCCGCGCGCCAGCGTCGGCGTCATATCGGCGACCAAAAGGTCGGCCTTGCCCGAAAGCAGCGCCGGGATCAGCCCGTCCCAGTCATAGTCGAGGAAGGTGATCTTGACGCCCATCTCCTTGGCCATCATCTCGGCGAGTTCAACCGAACTGCCGGTGCGTTCGCCGGCCGCACCAACCAGCGAGAAGGGCGGTCCTTGCGTCTGCACAGCGACGCGCAGCTCGCCGCGCTTGGTGATCTCGTCGAGCGTTCCGGCACTGGCAGCAGTGGTGAGGCCGGCAAGCGCAAGTCCGGCGATGAAAAGTTTGGCAATCTTCATTGGGCATTCCTCCTGTTATCGTTGTTGTTCCACTTTGTTATTCCACCCTTAGGGGTGCTTTTTGAGCGGCAGCGCTGTTGCCGGCGACCGCTCGAAATCTGTCTCCTCAGTCCCAGTCGACCGTCTCGGCAACCCTGATGCCGCGCCTGGCGAGTTCGTCGAAAAACGGTCCGTCGGGCACATGCTGCAGCGGGTTCAAAAGCCCTGGTATGGTGATTTCGCGCCGCGCCAGCATCTGCGCCACGATGCTGGCGGGATAGCCGACGCCGAGGCTCATGCCGAACAGGCCCGACGCGAGGTCGCGTTCGATGATCAGGTCCGACGTCACCGTCTTGCGGCGATCGCCCTCGAGACCGGAAAAGACATTGCGCATAACGCAAAGGTCCTTCTCCTCGGCGCCATACTGCAATTGCGGGCCAAGCAGGCGGCCGAGAAATTCACGCGGGCTTGAGCTCGTGCCGGGCACCTTGTCTTCGGAGAGGAAGCCGAGCTCCTTCAGCGGCGCCCAGAATGCCGACCAGCCCGGCCAGCGCAGCGTGTAGCGGCCGGAGCGCCGCAAGCCCTTGGCGGCAGAAAGCATTTCGACATAGTGCAGCGCGTCGCCATTGGGGAAGGCTTCCAGCCGGCCGAGGCCGGCGACCTCGATCTCGTGGATGAAGCGGTTGTCGTGCTGCTGGCCGGCCGACACTTCGACACGCTTGCCGTCCTCGATCATCACGCTGTCGCGGTTCTGGCTGACCAGGACCATGTCAAAATTCCAGCTCACCTTGTAGCAGAGCGGCTTTGCCATCGCCTTCTGCTCGGGGATGCCGCCGCAATAGGAATCGATCGAAGAAATGCTGTCGAACTGCTTTGCGGCGCGGGCGTAGAGCACGAGGTCGATGCCGGGGTCGAGTCCGCATTCGGTCATGATCGAAACGCCGGCCGCTTCAGCCGAGGGCGCCAGGTCTGCGATCGCCTTGCTGTAATTGGTGGTGACCAGCGGCGTGCGCGTCGCGATCGCGGCCTGCACCGCCTCGCGCATCAATGGCTGCGGCAACAGATCGATGACGGCGTCGACATCGGCCAGCACGGTGGCGAGTGCCGGGCCGATCGCGCCTTCAGGCACGACGAAACGCACGCGGGAAAGATCAGTCAGCCCGCCAAGCCGGGCAGGGCCGTCAGCTGCCGTATCGACGCAGACGACTTCCTCGACACCGGCGCTGGCGACGAGATCGGCGATGGCCGCCCGGCCTTGCAGGCCGAGGCCGCCGAGAACAGCGATCTTCATGCCGGCTCCTTGCGTGCCGGCGTCTCTTCCGACCAGCAGCCTTCGGGCAGGCTGACCCATTTGTTGCACGATGCCATGACGACGAAGGTCTCGCTGCGCACGACTTCGCCGGGAATGCCGGCGCCTGGGATCAGCTCGCTGGTGATGCGGTAGAGGTCGGCGACATCGCCGGCGACGGTGACGTCGACAATGATGTCGAAGCGCCCGGTGACCACCGAGGCCGAGTTGACGAAAGGCAGTTCGGCAATGCGCTGCGCCAGTTCGCGGGCCCGGCCGCGCCCCTGCGCATTGATGCCGACAATGGCCGAGATCAGCTCCGGGCGCTCGGTCAAATTCAGCAGCCCGACGATTTTCAAAAGGTTGCGGTCAAGCAGATTGCGCAGCCGTGAGCGCACGGTCGGCACCGAGATCGCCATCGTCTCGGCGAGCTTGTTGATGCCGGGTTGGGCATCCTGCGACAACAGCTTGACCAGCCGCCGATCGGTTTGATCGAGATGCTCGCGCAAAGGCTAAGGCTTTCATAAAAGAGAAAAATAGGATTGAATTTCTTCCTGATATGAAAATAGCCTATGAGAAATTTCTAATAGCAGCAAGAGGGGAGTTGCAGCTTGATTCTGCGGAGGCTTGCGGGAGGCAATCAATCCTCGCAAGGAGATCGGCCATCGATGCCTTCGTCAGTGGCCTATCGCCCGGCCCGAAAAATCGCCACCGCCGCGGCCGTCAGCGCGGCATTGCCGGAGGCCACCGTTCCATCCGGCAGGTCCTTGCCGTCTTCCAGTCCGACGCGCGTCGACCAATTGCGCTCCGCCGCACGGCGCACAAACGGCCAGACTGTGGCGTTCTCGCCATGCAACAGGATTGCGCGGCGGATGCCGGCGCGCTCGAGCACCTTTTCGATGCCGTCCGACACGGCGAACGCCTCGTCCAGTGTCTGTTCGGAAATCTCGATCAGCACGCGCAGCACGCGTCCGCCATGGTCGAGGCTGACCAGCCGTTCGGCATCAGTGATCGACGCCAGGCCCGCCTCGATGCCGATGCCGCGCTGGCGCAAGCTTTCCATGACGATGGGTGCCGCCGTCTCGCTGAGATTGACCGAGGCGTAGTCCGGCAGCTCGCGCCAGCCGGCGATGGCGACCAGCGTGCTAACATCGTCGTTCTCGATCCAGGCGCCGGTGGAGACACCGATCAGCGTGCCAGGACATGCACGGCGAAGTGCTGCGATCGTCGGATCCATCGCTGCCGGCGAAAGGCTCTCGCGGCGGTCCGCTCCGCGCGCATGGACATGCAGTTCGGCCGCACCTGCGGCAATCGAAGCCGCGCCATCGCGCGCCATGGCCTCGGGGTCGAGCGGCAGCGTGGGATGAAAATCGGCGGCGCGCGCGCCATTGATGCAGGCCTGGATGATCATGGTTCTCGCGCTCCTGTTGTAGGTGGGGCGAGCCTAGCAAAGGGCAGGGTGGAGAGGTAACGGGCGTGATGAAGACTGCTGACAGGAGGTCTCGGCAATTTGAGCAAGGTTCCGCCCGCGCTTATTTCCGCACGAAAACGAATTCCGACTCCGGTTCGTCCCCGGCTTGGGTCATGCGGTAGAACACCGGGGTCTGGCCGCTGGCCGAGGTCGAAAAAGCGAATTCGATGGCCTTCGGCTTGACCTTGCCGGCGAACAGCTCGTTAGCGGTGAACACCTTGTCTGGCATTTCGGCCAGTCCCTCGATCAGGGCGCGGGCGAACAGCGAATGACCGCCGCCGCCGCCATCCTGCACCGGTTCGTCGCCTCCGCTGGCGATCAACTGGCGCGCCTTGAATCGCGTCGCCTTCGCAAGGTAGCGGTCGCGAGGGCCTTCCGGCGCCTTTATCGCATCACGCGAAAGTCCGCCAGCATAGCAGGAATCGGAGATCAGCAGCACCGAACCGGACGCGAGCTTGCGCAGATCCTCAGTGATCTCAAAGGCGCGCACCCAGGTGAAGTCCTCGCTGGAATCGCCGTCGACCGGCACCCAATAGGCGGTATTTTCCTGATCGGTCTGGCCGTGTCCGGCATAGTAGATGATCAGCTGGTCTTCCGCCGTCAGCGACTTGCGCAGGTCGAACAGCGCCTTCTGGATGTCGGCCTTGGTCGCGTCAATCAGCAACAGGCTGCGGTCGGTGCCCGACGCCATCTTCAGCGTCGTGGTGTAGCCGAAGTTTTCGGCGAGCAATTGCTCGACCGCCTTGGCATCACCGATCGGCGTCTGCAGTGTCGGGAAGGCTGGATCCGCGTAGTGCTGGTTGGCTATCACCAGCGCCAGCCGCCGGCCAACCGGCGCCAGCGAAGCCACCGTCTCGCTGGCGCCGAACAGCAGCCGCCGTTCGGCAAGCAGCGAGGCGTCGCGTCCATAAACGCGGATCGGCAGTTCGCTGCGGGCCTCGAGCTTGACGGGCCGGCGAAACTGGCCGTTGGCGTCGACCTCGACATTGACGCCATCGATCGAGGCGAAGCCCGCCGGCCCGGGTCCGCTGTATCTGGCCACGATATCCATCTGCGGATCATGGACCGGCGTGGCGCCGCGCGAGAGCTTGGGGTTGATCACCTCGATGCGGTCGGGGTTGGATTGCGGCTCGTCGCGGGTGGCGAGAAAGCGCAGATTTGGGTTGGTCGCCTCGAACACCGGCGTCTGCTGCTGGTTCTGCACGGCCATCGTGCGGTCGACCTCGCGCGCCAGCTGCTCGATGGTCGGGTTGGGATTGCTGCGCAGCGCCTGGGAGACTGCGAAGGTCAGTTCGCCCAACACGACACCACCAGTCTTCCTGGTTTCGAAGCCGAATTCGTTCGATCGCGTCGCATAGAGCGCCGCCATCTCGCCCGAGCCGAACAGCTCGACGGCATCGGCGGGGGTGGCATCATCGTCGCCGCGCTGCCAGCGCCAAGTCGCCTTGTAGCGGGCGGCCTCGTCCTGGCTGAGAAGCCGGAAATCCTCGGCATAGTTGGTGTCGAGGATGAAGATGATGTCGGCGCCGCGGTTCTGGATCTGGATGGCTAAGTTCGACAACTCGCTGGTGCGTATGCCGCTGACGGCGGTGCCATCGGCCATATAGTTTTGCCCGACGATGCGTGTGTCCGAGGTGAACAGCACATGCTCGTCGAAGCCTTTCTCGAGTTGGAGAAAGCGCTCGGAGACGACGTTCCGGACCGTGTCGGCGCACAGGTCTCGCCGCGTCTCCTCGGCAAGTGCAGAATCGGAGCAGTGTCGCAACAGGAAGGCTGTCGCGTCGTGGCGCGATCCCCACTTTGCATAAGACGTGGCACCGCCCGAAAAGGTTACCACCACCTGGTCGCGTTCGCGAACGCAGGCAACGGTCTTGCGCATGACATCGAGCACGGCCTTTCGCGTCACCGTCTCGCCGTCCATCACGTGCAGGTTGCCGGGCGCGACGCCGCGCTTCTCGAACAGCGCCTTGAGCAGGGCGGCATCATTCTGCGTCCCCGGCAATTCGATGAAGTTGCGGTAGTAGGGGGCAAGCACGATCGCATGCACCACCGGCTGGGCGCCTTGCCTGGCCGGGCAAGTGGCCGGTTCGCCCGCCGCCTCGAAACGCTCGGCCGTCTCATCCAGAATCGGAAACCAGGTCGACTGTTCGGCGGCGAGCCATGCCTTGAGCGTGTCGGCGCATTTGCCCTCGCAGCTCTCACGAATGGCGAGGCCGGCATGGCTTGCCGGCGCGCCGCCGAGCAGCGCGACCAGCATTACCAGCATCAGGGCTGAAAACCGCCACGGCGACGCGCGCATGAAACCCCACAGAATTGCCCGCGCAATCATAGATATGCGATTGGGGCGATCAAGTGACGCTAATCGCGCTCAGGCCTTGATCAGTGCGAGCGCGCCCTCATTGTCCGCCTGATCCGCACCCGCCAAGGTAACGAGGAAGACGACCATGTTGTCGATTTCGGGCTGCCCTCAGTCGGCTTCCTCGCTCCAGATCAGCCGCAGCAGCCGCAGCAGCGTTGCTCGCTCCTTTTTCGTCAGCCGCTGCAGGAACCGGTCCTCGTGGTTGCGCACCTGCCGCCGCCATGCCGGCATGGCGGTTTTGGCTGCCTTGGTCAAAGCGAGCACCTGCACGCGCTTGTCCCGCGCATGGTCGTCGCGCTCGACCAGCCCGCGCTCTTCGAGTTCGGCCAGCAGTGGCGCCATGTTGGCGCTTTTCATGCCGAGCAGGCGGCAGAGCTCGGCGGCGCTGATGCCGGGCCTTTCGTCGATCAGCGCCAGCATGCCGTAGGTTACCGGGCGCAGCGCCGCATCGGCCATCTCGACTGCGAAATCACTGAGCGCCAGCGTCGAGGCGCGCCGTAGATTGTAGCCGATCTGCGCATCGAGCCTGTCTTCGGGGGCGGTCCCGGCCTTGCCGGATTTGCTGCGGATTGCGATCTCGGCCATGCTGTAACCGATCGCCACGATCAAGGCTCTTGTCAAGAGAAAAATACTATGCGACATAGTAATTATAAAAGCTATGCCACATAGCGATTTTGCAAAGCGGGAACGCAAGCCGGAGGAGATTTGCCTTGACCGAAGATACCGTAGCCTTCGACATCGAAGACGGCATCGCGTGGGTTCGCTTCAACCGGCCTGAAAAACGCAATTGCATGAACCCGGCGCTCAACCGGCGCATGATGGACGTGCTCGACCAGCTCGAATATCGCGACGATGTCGGCGTGCTGGTGCTGTCGGGCGAAGGCAATGCCTGGTCGGCGGGCATGGACCTCAAGGAGTATTTTCGCGAGACCGAAGCCAAGGGTCTTGGCGCTGTCCGCAAGGCGCAAGGCGAAGCCTATGGTTGGTGGCGGCGGCTGCGCTGGTATCGCAAGCCGACCATCGCCATGGTCAATGGCTGGTGCTTTGGCGGCGGCTATGGCCCGCTGTTTGCCTGCGATCTCGCTTTCGCCGCCGACGAGGCGCAGTTCGCCCTCTCGGAAATAAACTGGGGCATCCTGCCCGGCGGCGGCGCCACCAAGGTGGTGGTCGATCTGCTGTCGATGCGCGACGCCATGTACCACGCGCTGACCGGCGAACTGATCGACGGCAGGAAGGCGGCGGCCTGGAAGCTGGTCAATGAAAGCCTGCCGCTGGAACAGCTGAAGGCGCGCGTCACCGAAGTGGCGAACATTCTGCTGAAGAAAAACCCCGTCGCGCTGAAGGCGACCAAGGACGCCATCCGACGCGTCGGCGAGATGACCTACGACAATGCCGAGGATTATCTGGTGCGCGCACAGGAGGCGGCCAACTCCTACGACAATGATGGCCGCAAGGAAGGCATCCGCCAGTTCATCGACGAGAAGAGCTACAAGCCCGGCCTCGGCGCCTACGACAAGGCAAGGTAAGATATTCGATCGGGGAGGAGATGCGAGATGCCGGCCTGGACGACGCCCGATCCCGTGGCCTTGCATGCCGCGACGCAGCCCGAACGCATCGCTTGCGTCGACCTCGCTTCCGGGCGGCGCTGGACCTACAGCAAGCTCGATGAAGCCATACAGCGTGCCGTCGGCGTGCTTGAGAGCGGCTACGACATCGATCCGGGACAGCGCATCGCAACGCTCGCCCGCAACAGCGCCGACCTCTTGATTGTTCAGCAGGCCGCCATGCGGCTCGGGGCCATCTTCGTGCCGGTCAACTGGCGCCTCGCAGCGGCCGAGCAACAGGCGATCCTTGCCGACTGCGATCCCGCACTGCTGCTGCATGACACAGCGTTTGAATTGACGCCGCTAGAGGGCTGCATGACGCTCGCGGTCGCTGATTTTGCGGCGGCGGTGGAAGCGCAGGCGCCGGCATCGCGCCGGCCTTTGCCGCCGGCGGACCAGCCATCGATCATTCTCTACACCTCGGGCACATCGGGCCGGCCCAAGGGAGTGATCGTCACCGAGGCCAACGCCTTCGTCACCGCCGTCAATTTCGGCGTGCTGGGGCGGGTCGGCAATTCAAGCGTCTTCCTCTGCGACGCGCCGATGTTCCATGTCATCGGCCTCATCACCAGCCTGCGCCCGCCCTTGCTGCAGGGCGGCACCGTGCTGATCTCGCCCGGCTTCGAGCCCGGCGCCACCAACCGCCGCCTGGCCGACCCGGACCTCGGCGTCACCCACTATTTCTGCGTCCCGCAGATGGCCAAAATGCTGCGAGCAGATGCCGCGTTCGCGCCGTCGCACTGGACCACGCTCACCGCCATCTTCACCGGCGGCGCGCCCAATCCGGCTGCCGACATCCTCTGGTGGCTGGAGCAGGGCGTGCGCATGGTCGATGGCTTCGGCATGACCGAGGCCGGCACCGTGCTCGGCATGCCCGTCGAGGCCGGCCAGATCGCCCGCAAGGCGGGCTCCGCCGGCCTGCCGGCGCCGTGGCTTGTCCTGCGCATCGTCGATGAAGATGGCCACGAAGTCGCAGCCGGCGAGGCAGGCGAAATATGGCTCAGCGGCCCCAATGTCACGCCGGGCTACTGGAACCGCCCGGACGAGACCGCGCAGGCCTTCACATCGGATGGCTGGTTCCGCACCGGCGACATTGCGCGCCGCGACGAAGACGGCTTCGTCACTCTGATCGACCGCCGCAAGGACATGTTCATTTCGGGTGGCGAGAACGTCTATCCCGCCGAGGTCGAGATGGCGCTGCTCGATCATCCCGACATTGCGGAGGTGGCTGTCATCGGCATCGCCGACGAGCGCTGGGGCGAGGTCGGCCGCGCCTTCGTCGTGCTGAAGGCCGGTTGTGTCCTCGATCCGGCAGCTCTTGCCGTTCACTGTACGGACCGTATCGCCCGCTACAAGGTGCCGAAGGAATTTCGGCTCACCGACGCGTTGCCGCGCACCGCGTCAGGCAAGATCCAGAAACACATTTTGCGCGGCTGGCGGTGAGCCTGGGCATCACCGCCATCCTTCATTGCGTGCGCGCCTTCGCCACATCGGCCGGCGTGATGGCGGATTGCTTGCCGCCGAAATGCGCCAGCACATAATTGCCAAGCGCCGCGATCTCGACATCCGAATAGGCATTGGCGAAAGCCGGCATAGACTGCTTGCCGAGCGGCGTCGTCATATGGGCGCCCTTCAGGATGACCTGGATGAGATTGGTGCCATCGGGATCGTTGACCGTGCGGCTGCCGCGCAGCGCCGCATAAGGGGTCTGCAACCCTTCGCCATTCCATCCATGACAGCTGGCACAGGCGCCCTGGAACAGCTTCAGGCCGAGCCCGCCTTGCGCTGCTGCGTCTGCTGCTGGCGCATAGGCGGTGGAAGCCTTCAGCGTGGCCGGCGGCTCCGCCTCGACGATCGCCTTGTCGCCGCTTGTCTGCGGCGGCACGGTTTTTACGTAAGTGACGATCGCCTTGATGTCTTCCGGCGTCAAATGGCGCAAGCTGTAGTCGACGGCTTCGCCCATGCTGCCGGTGGCCGATCCGCGCCCTTCGGCATGGCCCTTGGAGAGATAGTCGATGAGCTGTTCGTCGCTCCAGCTGCCGATGCCGGTCGTCTTGTCCGAACTGATGTTGTAGGCCTTCCAGCCCTGCAACTCGGCGCCGGCGAATTTCTTGCTGTTGTCGAGCGCATAAAACAGGTTGCGGGGCGTGTGGCATTCGCCGCAATGCGCCATGGCTTCGGTGAGATAGGCGCCACGGTTCCACTCCGCACTCTGCTTTTCGTCCTGCGGCAGCGGCCCGTTGGGAACGAACAACAGGTTCCAGAACCGCAGCACATAACGCTGGTTGAACGGGAAGCTCAGATCGTTCTTCGGCGCCTCGGCGTGCACCGGCGGCAGGCTGAACAGATAGGCCTTGATCGCCAGCGCATCTTCCGTGGTCATCCTGGCATAGGAGGCATAGGAAAAGGCCGGGTAGAGATTGCGGCCTTTGTTGTCGATGCCTTGATGCAGCGCGCGCACGAACTCCGCGTCGCTCCAGTCGCCGATACCGGTCTCCTTGTCGGCGGTGATGTTGGGGGAGTAGACGGTGCCGAACGGCAGCTTGAAGGCAAGGCCGCCGGCATAGGGCGTGCCGCCTGATGTCGTGTGGCAGGCGACGCAATCGGCCGCGCGTGTCAGATATTCGCCGCGGTCGATCAGCGCCTGGCCGGTCGGCAGTTTTGCCGCCGCCTCCGAAACGTCCGGCAGCGGCGCCGGCTTGAACAGGAAGATCGCAACGCCGACAGCGATGACGACCACGACAGCGAGGATGATGCGGACCAATCTTTTCATGGCTCGGCCCTCACTGCGCTTCGACGTCGGTTTCGATGCCGGTCTCCGAGCGCTGCTTGCTGTTCGCCAGCACCGCCAGCAAAGGCGCTGCCAGCGGCGGCACCATCGACACCTTGGTCTTGTCGGCGCCGTCGCTCTTCAGCTGGTTGCGGTCGAAGGGCAGGCTGCGCAGGCGTTTTCCCGTGGCGGCGAAGATCGCGTTGGCAAGGGCAGGGGCTGCCGAAACCGTTGCCGTCTCGCCGATGCCGCCGGGCGATTCCAGGCTCTTGAGGTGATGGATCTCGATCTTCGGCGCCTCGTTGTTGCGAAGGATGCGGTAGTCGTGAAAATTGCTCTGGTCGACGCGGCCATTGCTGAAGGTAATGCCGCTGTAAAGCGCCGCCGACAGGCCAAAGATCAATCCGCCTTCGATCTGCGCCTCGACCGTGTTGGGGTTGATCGTAATGCCGCAATCGACCGCGACCACCGCGCGATCCAGCGTGATTTCGCCGGCCGATGAAACCGTGATCTCCAGCACCGCAGCCATGAAGCTGCCGAAGGCATCGTGCAGGGCAATGCCGCGGCCGCTTCCGGCCGGAAGCGGCGAGCCCCAGCCCGACTTTTCAGCCGCAAGCTCGAGCACGCCCGCGGCCCG
This sequence comes from Hyphomicrobiales bacterium, assembly GCA_900472295.1. Taxonomy (GTDB): domain Bacteria; phylum Pseudomonadota; class Alphaproteobacteria; order Rhizobiales; family Rhizobiaceae; genus Mesorhizobium. The sequence continues at coordinate 368,940 of UCIA01000030.1, forward strand.
CGACTGGTTCTTGGTCAGCGCCCGGCGATACTCCACCGGATCCTTGCCCGCCGCATGAGCCAGTTCGTCCATGAAACTTTCGACGACGAAGACATTGTGCGTCGGCCCGACGCCGCGCCACCAGGTGATCGGCACCGGCGGATCCTCGCGCACCCAGTCGACCTGGATCACCGGCAGGTCATAGGGCGGTTTGGCGGCGCCCTCGACGGCGTCGTCGTCAAGCTTGTCCTGCGGCCAGCCGCCTGGAATGTAGTTGCCGAGCACCGAGCCGCCGGCGACATGGTCGATCCACACCGTTGGCAGGCCGTCAGCACCGAGACCGGCGGAGATGCGATCAAAATAGGCGGGCCGGTAAAGATCGTGTTGGATGTCTTCTTCCCGCGTCCAGATGACCTTGACCGGGTAGCTCACCTGTTTGGCGATCGCCACCGCCTGGCCGACGGATTCGGCGACCAGCCGGCGGCCGAAACCGCCGCCGATCAGATGATTGTGCACGATGATCTTGTCGAGCGGGAAGCCGGTGACCTGTGCAGCCCAGCCTTGCGCCTGGGTGGGCACCTGGGTGCCGACCCAGATCTCGCATTCATCAGCGCGCACATGCACGACGCAGTTGATCGGCTCCATCGGCGCATGGGCAAGGAACGGCAGCTCATAGCTCGCCTCGACCGTTTTGGCGGCTGCTTTCAGCGCGCCGGCGGCATCGCCTTCCTGGCGGGCCATGATCGGTGTCTTGTTCTTGGACGCAGCCTTGAGCGTGGCCATCATGTCGGCGCTTGAAAGCTTCGCGTGGGCGCCTTCGTCCCAGCTGATGGTGAGGGCCTCGAGGCCTTTCTTGGCCGCCCAGAAATGATCGCCGATCACCGCAACTGCATTGTCGAGCTTAACGATATCGCGCACACCGGGAACGGCGCGCGCGGCTTTCTCGTCGACAGCGCCGAGCTTGCCGCCAACCACCGGACAGGCGGCGACCGTCGCCACCTTCATGCCGGGCACGCGCACGTCGATGCCGTAGATCACCGCGCCATTGACCTTGCCCGATGTGTCGACCCGCCGCAGCGACTTGCCGATCAACTGAAAGTCCTTGGGGTCCTTGAGCTTGACGTCTGTAGGTACCGGTTGCTTGCCTGCCGCATCGGCGAGCACGCCATAGGCCAGCTGCCGGCCTGTCGGCTGATGCGTGACCACGCCAAGCCTGGCGCTGCATTCCGCAACCGGAACCGACCATTGCGCGGCGGCCGCCGCAACCAGCATCGTGCGGGCTGCAGCACCTGCCTTGCGCAGCGATTCCCAAGTTGCCCGCATCGAGGTGGAGCCGCCCGTCGCCTGGCCGCCAAGGGCAGCGGTGGCGTACAGCTTGTCGTTGGGCGGCGCGTCGACAACCTTCACCTGGTCGAGGCCGACTTCCAGCTCCTCGGCAATCAGCGTGGCTTCGCCAGTGTGGGTGCCTTGTCCCATCTCGATGTTGGGCAGGATGAACGTGATCTTGCCGTCGCTGTCGATGCGGATGAAGGCATCGGGTGAAAAGGCGGCGGTGACGTCGCCCTCGACCGGCTCGGCCGCGGCAAAACCGGGCCTGATGCCGGCGCCCAGCATGGTGAAGCCGAGCAGAAGGCCGCTGCCTTGCAGGAAGGCGCGGCGCGAGGTGACTTTTTGCGGGGAGGAGGACGGCTTGCTCATGGCTGGCTATCTCCCTCAGGCCTTCGCGGCCTGTTTTATGGCCGCTCGTATTCGCGTGTAGGTGCCGCACCGGCAGATGTTGCCGGACATGGCGGCATCGATATCCCCATCGCTCGGGTCGGGGTTGCGCTCCAGCAGCGCCGAGGCCGACATGATCTGGCCGGACTGGCAGTAGCCGCATTGGATCACTTCGAGATCGAGCCAGGCCTGTTGCACTTTTTTGCCCGATGGCGTCGCACCGATCGCCTCGACGGTGGTGACATGGCGCGTGCCGACCGACGCGACCGGCAACACGCAGGAGCGCACCGGCTGACCGTCAAGCTGCACCGTGCAGGCGCCGCATTGGGCGATGCCGCAACCGAACTTTGTGCCGGTCAGACCGATGATGTCGCGCAGCACCCACAGCAACGGCATGTCGTCCGGCACGTCGACACTGCGATCCTCGCCGTTTACAGTGAGCGCAATCATGGGTCACTCCTCAGTTATCCGCATCCCCGTGGGCAATGCAGTTAGGCACTTGTTTGCCGGTCGTGTCTAATCAAATGCATGTTGTTTCGGCGACGCGCGTGTGACCGCACTCGCATGCCCGCCGCGGCGGGACGAGGACGGTTTCGTCACCAGGTAGCGAGTGTATCGTTGCTGCAAAACCGCTTAGGGACCCTGCTACTCGATCAGAAGCAACCCGCGCTTTTTGTCGCCATCGCTGTCGATGGTATCCATGGCCGAGAACAGGCGTTCACGCTCGATAAGCCAAGGCTTGTAGCGCTCGTTGACGTCGAGAACGAAAACCAAGTCCTCGCCCTCCAGATAGCCGCCGATCGGTGAAAAATGACCACTGCCGGCGCCGAAGATCGTCTCTCGGGTAAAGTTGATGATGTAGCGGCGGCCGGGATCGTTGGCATGCTTCATGTGCTCGCGAAACTCGTCGGCGCTCAGGTTCCGAAGCACGGAGACTTTGCGCCCGGTTTTCGCCTGAGCGACGTCGGCCAGCTCGTCCAGCGTCAGACCGACGATGCAAAAGCCGGTCCAGCACTTTCCTGTTCCCTCGAGTACTTCGGCTTCGGTCGTCTCCTCTTCGCCGATGGAGCGGAATGTGTTTGCAACACTTGCCGGACCGCAGCGCGACCCGTTCGATTGCCAGTCAAGGTTGGCATCGAAGGTAGCAGCCACGGGCAACTTCCAGGCGCTGTCGATCAAAGCAGGGGTACGAACAACCGACGACTGGATGGCGTCTGGCGAGACTGGGGACTGGCCGACAATCAAAAATGCGGCACCGCAGAGCAGGCCAACGCCGGCAATCACGGCCAAACTGAAACTGCGCTTCATTGCTGAACCTCGAAGCAGACGATTTTGTTCGTCGGTCGATGTTGCGATGTCGGTCCCGAGACTACCATATAACGGCATTGCGTGGCAGGGCGCGCCGCCATGGCGGCCGCGCCTTGCATTTTTGCCCGACCCCGAAAGGATAGTTGAAATGCTAGAACTCAAGGTCAGGACCCGAGAGACCGGCGCGCTGGCCGTGATGCAGCCGGGCGGCTTGCCGGTCGTGACAACGCCGACCGGCGGTGCCGTCGACGTCGTCACCGGGGTCAGCGCGCCGGGCTTCAACCCGCTCGACCTGCTCTACGCCTCGCTCGCCGCCTGCATGGTGCTGAGCGCCCGCATCGCTGCCTCCCGCCTCGGCGTCGCTGCCGAGCTTGGCGAAGTGCGCGCCGAGGTCAGCGGCGAGAAGGCCAAGGACGAGCCGTCGCGCGTGCAGAAGATCAACATCAGGCTCGACGTTGCAGGCGATCTCGATGCAGCGACCAAGCAGCGCATCGTCGAGGATGCCGAGGTGATCTGCACGGTCTCCAACACGCTGCGCGCCGCGCCGGAGTTGCACGCCACGCTTGGGTGAGCGCAAAACGCCTCGCGCCGCCACCAACCAAGGACCATCCCATGGCCATGATCCCGCCGATCGACTACGCCTCGGCATCGCAAGACATCCGCGCCGAGCACGACAGGGAGCTTGGCCTGCGCGGTCGCATGACCAACATGAAGCGCATCCTGCTGCATTCACCGGCGGCCCACCGCATCTATGCCGAATGGTTCACCCTGAGCGATCTGCTCAAACCCACACTCGACGACCGCGCCATCTGGCTGTTGTCGCTGGCGATCTCGCAAGTCTGCCGTGCCGAGATTCCGGTCACCTTCTTCCGCCGCGCGCTGATCGATAGCGGCCTTGATCCCGAGGCGATTACGCCCACCATGGATGAAGCGTTGCTTATCAGCTTCGGCAAATCGATTGCTGCTGATGCCAATGCCGTTCCGGACGATATCTGGGCGGCATTTAAAGGCCGCTACGACAATACGTTGCTGGTCAATCTTGTCGCCTTCGCGGGCATCATGGTGGCGACCTGCGTGTTCACCAATGCGGTGCGGGTTGATCTTGATCCGGAGTTGGAGGGGTATCGCAAACGGTGACGTGCGGTTTTTCCTTCTCCCCTTGTGGNNCTGGAACACCCCTCAACCGTCTCGGCGCTACGCGCCGATCCACCTTCTCCCACAGGGGGAGAAGGGAGAACCCGCCCCGTCTCCGCAGGAATCGGGTGGTTCGCACCTCTCCTTCGCCCCACTTTGACCCAAGCAAAGGAGGCATCCATGACCATTCACTCGATAAGCATCAAACGCGCAACCCGTTCGGCCGAAGCCCGCGTGGCGGCGCATGACTGGGCCACTCTGGCCGGCGAACTGAACAGCCATGGCTCAGCCGTCATGCCTGCGCTGCTTTCACCCGAGGAATGCGCTGAGATCGCCTCACTCTATCCGCATGAGGAGCATTTTCGCAGCCATGTGGTGATGGCGCGCCATGGCTTCGGCAAGGGCGAGTACCGCTATTTCCGCTATCCGCTGCCCGATCTCATCGGCGGCCTGCGCACCGCGCTCTACCCCAGGCTGGCCGGCGTCGCCAACGACTGGAACGAGCGCATGGGCGTCGCCCAGCGCTATCCCGCCGACCACGCCGCCTTCCTCCAGCTTTGCCACGAAAACGGCCAGACGCGACCGACGCCGCTGCTCCTCCAATACGGCCCCGGCGACTTCAACTGCCTGCATCAGGATCTCTATGGCGATCTCGCTTTCCCGCTGCAGGTGGCGATCCTGTTGTCGCAACCCGGCGAGGATTTCACCGGCGGCGAGTTCGTGCTGACCGAACAGCGCCCGCGCATGCAAAGCCGCGCCGAAGTGGTGCCGCTGACCCAGGGCGACGCGGTGATCTTTGCTGTCCACAATCGCCCGGTGCAGGGCACGAAAGGGCATTATCGCGTCAAACTGCGGCACGGCGTCAGCCGCCTGCGCTCCGGCAAGCGGCATACGGTCGGCATCATTTTCCACGATGCGAAGTGACAATTCGTCGGGCTAGAGCCTAGCTTTTCATTAGCGATTGCTCATTGACACGGCGAGTTCGGCGGAACAGTCTCCACTTGTGCAAAGAGAGGGGACTATATGAAACGATCCTATGAGAAGCCGACGCTTGTCAGACGGGGCAAACTTGCCTCGATCGCCGCCCAGGTTCTGTCGGTAGAAGTGGACGACGAATAGGGACTAAGAGCTGTTTTCAACACAGCCCGTTGCGCAAAATGGCGCGGCGGGCTGTTCCGCGTTCAGGAGGCGCTGTCTGCGGCGCTTGCGCCTCTTCCTATCGCGGCCGCCATCGCGTATGGCCCCGGGGAAATCCTCCCAAATTCCAATTCCCCTCGGAAATCGCATGATCAGACTCGAAAGCATCGGCAAGCAGAACGGTCGCCAGATCGTCTTCATCGAGGCCTCGGCCGCCTTGCAGAAGGGCGAGAAGGTCGGCCTTGTCGGGCCGAACGGCGCCGGCAAGACGACTTTGTTTCGCATGATTACCGGCCAGGAGCAGCCCGACGAAGGTCAGGTCCAGGTCGATCGCGGCGTTACCATCGGCTATTTCAGCCAGGATGTCGGCGACATGGCGGGCCATAGCGCGGTTGCCGAAGTGATGAACGGCGCCGGGCCGGTCAGTGATGTCGCCGCCGAGATGGCCGAACTCGAGGCGGCCATGGCCGATCCCGAGCAAGCCGACCGCATGGACGAGATCATCGAGAAATACGGCGAGGCGCAGCACCGCTTCGAGGAACTCGACGGCTATGCGCTCGATGGCCGGGCGCGCGAGGTGCTCGACGGCCTCGGCTTCAGCCAGGAGATGATGGACGGCGATGTCGGCAAACTCTCCGGCGGCTGGAAGATGCGCGTGGCGCTCGCCCGCATCCTGTTGATGCGGCCCGACGTCATGCTGCTCGACGAACCGTCGAACCATCTTGATCTCGAAAGCCTGATCTGGCTGGAGCAGTTCCTGAAGGGCTACGAGGGCGCGTTGCTTATGACCTCGCACGACCGCGAGTTCATGAACCGCATCGTCAACAAGATCGTCGAGATCGACGCCGGTTCGCTCACCGCCTATTCCGGCAATTACGAATTCTACCAGCAACAGCGGGCGATCGCCGACAAGCAGCAGCAGGCGCAGTTCGAGCGCCAGCAGGCGATGCTGGCCAAGGAGATCGCCTTCATCGAGCGCTTCAAGGCGCGCGCGTCGCATGCCGCCCAGGTGCAGAGCCGGGTGAAGAAACTCGACAAGATCGACCGCGTCGAGCCGCCCAAGCGCCGCCAGATCGTGAATTTCGACTTCCAGCCGGCGCCGCGCTGCGGCGAAGATGTCGTCACGCTGAAGAACGTCAACAAGGCCTATGGCAGCCGCACCATCTATGAGGGGCTCGACTTCCAGGTCCGTCGCCGTGAGCGCTGGTGCATCATGGGCGTCAATGGCGCCGGCAAGTCGACGCTGCTGAAGCTGGTGGCGGGTGCCTCCGATCCGGACACCGGCACGGTGGCGCGTGGGCCGAGTGTGAAAATGGGCTATTTCGCCCAGCACGCCATGGAAGTGCTGGAGGGCGAACGCACCGTGTTCCAGACGCTGGAGGACGCGTTTCCGCAGGCCGGCCAGGCGCCGCTTCGGGCGCTCGCCGGCTGCTTCGGTTTCTCCGGCGACGAGATCGAGAAGAAATGCCGCGTGCTGTCAGGTGGCGAGAAGGCGCGGCTGGTGATGGCGCTGATGCTGTTCGATCCGCCCAATCTTCTGGTGCTGGACGAGCCGACCAACCATTTGGACATCGCCACCAAGGAGATGCTGATCACCGCGCTCTCGCAATACGAAGGCACCATGCTGTTCGTCTCGCACGATCGCCACTTCCTGGCGGCACTGTCCAACCGCGTGCTGGAGCTGACGCCCGAAGGCATCCACACCTATGGCGGCGGTTATACGGAATATGTGGAGCGCACAGGACAGGAAGCGCCAGGGTTGCGCAGCTGATGCCTGCGTCCGCATTTGCGACAAAGCCAGAATCAGTCACCCCGCCGCCAGCCATTTGCGTGACTGCGCGAAGGCCTTGAAGGCTTTGGCGTCCATCGGGTAGCCGAACAGGAAGCCCTGCAGAATATCGCAGCCAAGCTCCTTCAGGATGCGGGCGTGCTCCATCGTCTCGACGCCCTCGGCGATCACTTCGATGCCGAGCGACTTGCCGATGTCGATGATGGACGACACCAGTTGCCGCTGTGCGGCTGAGCTGGCGATGGGTGTGACCAACTGGCGATCGATCTTGAGGCGCCGTGGCCGCAGCTTGAGCAGCGAGACGATCGAGGCATAGCCGGTGCCGAAATCGTCGATCTCGATGTCGATGCCGAGCCCCTTGATGTGTTCGATGTTCCAGGTGACCAGTTCGTCGTTCTCGTCGAGAAAAATGGACTCCACCAGCTCGAACGACACGGTCCCTTTCTTGATGGCAAGCTTGCGCAACCCCTTGATCAGGTCCCTGTCTTCCAGGCGCCGGGCGGAGACGTTGACCGACACGCGCGGGATGTTGAGGTGGCTGCGCGACCAGCGCTCGAAATTATCAAGAGCCTGCTTCAAAACGGTGCGGTCGATAAGCGCCACGACATTGAGTTCTTCTGCCACCTTAAGATAGGCGTCAGGGGTCAGGATGCCGCGTTGCGGATGGTCCCAGCGCGACAGCGCCTCGACGCCGACGATCTCCAGCGTCCTGGCGTCGAACTGCGGCTGATAGTAGACGACAAATTCGTTGCGCTCGAGCCCGCCCAGAATCTCGTCGGCGGTCTGCTTGGTCCGCACGATCTCGCTCTGCAGTTCTTCGTCGAAAAACTCGTAGCGGTTGCGGCCGCGACCTTTCGCCCGGTAGAGCGCGAGATCGGTATTGACGAGCAACTGCTTGGCATCGACGCCGCTGTTGACCGCAATGCCGATGCTGACGCCGAACCGGCATTGGTGACCCAGATAGTCGACCGGCTGGCGCATGGCGTCGATGATGTGGTCGGCAAGGGCGGAAAGCTCTTCGTCGTCACGGCCATGGCTCAGCACGACAAACTCGTCGCCGCCGATGCGGGCAACGAAATCGGCATTACCGACGCTGGCCTTGATGACTTTCGAGGCATGCACCAGCAATGCATCGCCGGCTGCGTGGCCGAGCGTGTCGTTGATCTGCTTGAAGCGGTCAAGGTCGAGATGCAGCAATGCCGCGCGGCCCTCGGTTTCGCGGTTTTCGGCAAGCATCTCATCGAGATACCGGCGGTTGGGCAGGCCGGTCAGCGAATCGTGCAGCGCCACATGCTCGACGCGGGCCTTGGCCATGTTCAGTTCGGCATTTTTCGATTCCGAAAGGCGACGTTCGCGCACGAGGTTCTCGTTGAGCAGCACGTCGCCGGTCACATCCCATTCGGCGCCGATCATTTTTGGCGTGCCGTTGATGTCCTGGAAGAAACTGGCGCGTGTGCGAACATGGCGAATGGTGCCGTCCGGTCGCAGCAGCCGATACTGCGAGGAGTAGGGGCCTTGTGTCGCGGCCGCCGAATCGAAGTCTGCTTTGGCCCGTTCGAAATCTTCAGGGTGGATGGCCAGCGCCCAGTCGTCATAGCTCCGGGTCTTTCCGCCGGCGGGCTTGCCATAGATTTCGTTGATGCGGTCGTCCCACACCAGCTCGTTGCTGGCGATGTCGTGTTCCCACACGCCTATGCCCGAGGCTTCCAAGGCCAGCTCCAGCCGCCGGGACAGGCGCCTCAACTCGGCGTCATTTTTCTGCCGTTCACCGAAAAGACGTCCGGCCACCAGGATCGGCAGCACGACCAGCGCGCCGGCGAGCGCCATGAGCGCCCGCAACAGCCATTCATTTTTCGGAGCGATCGGCCAACCGCCCTTCGGTATGGCCGAAATTTGCCAGGAGCCTGAAGGCAGTTGCACCTCTGCCGTCACCGGATTGCCGGTCACGACGTTGTCGTCGCCGAAGAACAATTCGCCGCCGCCGCCGAGCGCATCCTTGCCGACGAGCGCAACATCGATGTCCAGGTCAGGATCGGTTAGTCCGCTGGCAGCGTAGAGCCGATCGACATCGATCACGGCCGAGACAATACCCCAAAACCGGTCGCCGCCACCTGCCGTTGGCACGAAGACAGGGATACGCCCAATGAAGCCGCGTCCGCCTTGCGCCAGTTTGACCGGTCCGGCGAGCACCAGCGCGCGCTGGTCGCGCGCGCGAAGTGCTGCCATGCGTTGCGCATCGCTCTTGCGGTAGTCCAGCCCGATGGCTTTCTCATTGCCTTCCAGCGGGTAGATCAGCGCGATGACGAGGTCGGGTGCGCCGGCAATGTCGCGCAACTGCGATTTTTGCTCGAACAGATTGCGGGCGAGTGCCGCAAATCTCTGCTGGCCCATATAGGGCTCGGTCACGATCGTCGAAACGAGACCCTGAACCAGCTGGAGATTGCCGGTTATGTTGCCTTCGAGCTTGGCCCGGATGATGTTGACCTTGGCCAGGACATCGGCGCGCGCCAGCTGATCGGAGACGTCTCTGTTCCTCTGGTCGGCAACCAGGGCACAGACGAGAAGCACGACAAAGGCAATCGCCGCCGGCAAGTTGGCGGAAGAGAAAATGGCCCTTTTCAACCGGCCGGGATTGAGCATCGCACCTGCCAACTCGATCCGAAGACCTTTCCAGGACAGTAGTCCTTCGGTCGACCATAGTAGCTAAAGCTTAAGTTTGAACTTCAAGATGAGTCTCAGAATAACGTTAAGCTTTTGGTTGCCAGCGTCCAGCCGAAATCTGAATGAGTGTCCGAAAGTAGGGCGTCAGGTTGCAGAGTTCTGCAACCCAGCGGCGAAGTCATACTCGTCTGAAATCGCAACCAGCCGCCTGATCTTGCCACCTGGGGCTCTTCCGTGGGCCTTACTTCCCCGCCATCTGGCGGCAGTGCCTTTGCTGCATTCGACGCTCAAAGAGCGAAGGCCTCAGCCCGCCTTGCGCTTCTCCACCTCCGCCTTCCGCAGCAAAAACCGCTGGATCTTGCCGCTTGGGGTCTTCGGCAGTTCGGTGACGAACTCGACCTCGCGCGGGTAGGCGTGCGCCGATAGCCGCTTCTTCACGTGCTGGGCCAGCTCTTCGGCAAGCTCCGGATTGCCCTTGTAGGCCGGCGCCAGCACCACGAAGGCCTTGACGATCTCGGTGCGCTGCGGATCGGGCACGCCGACCACCGCTGCCTCGTTGACTGAGGGATGTTCGATCAGCGCGCTTTCGACATCGAACGGGCCGATGCGATAGCCGGAAGAGGTGATGACGTCGTCGGCGCGGCCGATGAAGGAGATCGAGCCGTCCGGTTCGTACTCCACAGTGTCGCCGGTGCGATAATAGCCGCCCGATATCGCCGGCGTCTGCGCCTGGTGATAGCCGTCGAACCAGCGCAGCGGCGACTTCGCGATGTCGACGGCAAGGATGCCGGGCTGGTTGGGGCCGAGTTCGTTGCCCGCTTCGTCCAGCACCACCATGCGGTAGCCGGGCATGGCGAAGCCGGCCGAGCCCGCGCGCACGAGATGCGCGAGACCGTGGTGGTTGTTCACCATCATGCCGTTCTCGGTCTGGCCGTAATGGTCGAGGATGGGGGCGGCGAGATGGGCGTCGAACCAGCGGATGACTTCCGGGTTGAGCGGCTCGCCGGCGCTGCTCACCACGCGCAGCCTGCCTTTGACACGGGCAGCAGCCTCCGGCCCTTCGGCCACCAGGAGGCGATAGGCGGTGGGCGAGCCGGCCAGGCTGGTGACGCCGAGGCGCTCGATGATGTCGTAGGTGCTCTTGGCATTGAAGGCGCCCTCATAGAAGGTCGTGGCGATGCCGAGCTGCAAGGGACCGGTGATGGCGTAGTAGAGCCCGTAAGCCCAGCCGGGGTCGGCGATGTTCCAGAAGATGTCATCGGGCAGCAAGCCGATCGCCTCGCGCATATAGGCCCCGAAGGCCAGCAGCGCTTTGAGCGGCACCGGCACGCCCTTGGGCAGGCCCGTCGTGCCGGACGTCGACATCATCATGAACAGGTCGTCGCCCTTGCGCAGGGTTGGTTCGCAGCCGGGCGAGGCGGCGGCGAGCGCCGCGCGAAAATCAATGTCGCCTTCCGGCAGGATTTCGCCTGGAGCGAGAATGGTCGCGACTTGCGGATGGTTCTCCACTTCGTCGAGCTTGCTGCGATTGGCCGGATTGGTCACCACCAGCCTGGCGCCGCTGGTCTTGAGGCGATGCTCGATGGCTTTCGAGCCGAAAGCGGTGAACAGCGGCTGGTAAACGGCGCCGATGCGCCATGTGCCGAGGATCAAGGCCACCAGCTCAGGAATGCGCGGCAGCATGCCGGCGACGACACCGCCGGCGCCAACGCCGGCGGCCTTGAGCACATTGGCGGCGCGGCCCGACATGTCGGCGAGATCGTCGAAGCTGAATTCACGCAAGGTCCCGCTGGCCGCAATCGCGCGCAGCGCCAGCCGGTTTTCGCCGGTATAGCGGCCGCAGCATTCGACATAGGCGTTGATGCCGGTTGTAGGGTTGCCATGCAACCGGGCGATCTCATCCTCGATGCGGAATTGCGCGAAGGCGTCGTCATAACGCCGCATCTTGCTCATGGCAGTCCTCCCTGGCAGCGCCCATCTCCCCTTGAAACGCCTCATCCGCCAGATTGCCCGAAATCGATGCGTTGGTCGATTGCGGCGAAAGTCGAGGATTAGCCACTTTCTCCCCGTTTACGGGGAGAAATGCCCGGCAGGGCAATGAGGGGCAGCGTCAGCCTCTGACGTAGGCGGGAGCTCTGCGGATGAAGGTGGGACGGCTACAGACGGTTGACCAACCCTCCCATCCGGCCGATAGCTCCGCGCAAATTGCTTCCACGAGACCCCGATGACCACAGACGCCGATCTTAAAAATGCCACCTCCGACACCGCCTGGCAGGACGACGTTCGCGCCGGCGTGCGCCATGTCCGCGATCTCGCTTTGCTGCCGCTGTCGCCGGCCGAGCGGGCGGCGGCGCAGGAGGCGGCGGTGCGCCATAAGGTGCGTGCCCCGAAAACCTATCTCGACCTGATCGACTGGAACGACCCCGCCGACCCCATCCGCGCGCAGGTCATTCCCTCGCCGGACGAGCTGGTGGAAACCGAAGGCGAGCTCGACGATCCGATCGCCGACCATGCTTTCAGCCCCGTGCCGCGACTGACGCATCGCCACGCCGACCGTGTGCTGTTGTTCCCGACTTATCAATGCGCAGTCTACTGCCGCTTCTGCTTTCGCAAGGAGTCGCTGACCTCGATCGGCCGCGGCTATACGCGTGAGGCGCTCGAAGAGGCCTATGCCTATATCGAAGCCCATACCGAAATCCGCGAGGTGATCCTCACCGGCGGCGATCCGCTGTCGCTGCCGGACAAGGCGCTGGCCGAAATCCGCGCCCGCGTCGAGGCGATCGCACATGTGCGGCTGCTGCGCATCCACACGCGCGTGCCTGTCGTGCTGCCCTCGCGCATCACGCCGGGGCTGGTTGGTGCCTTGCAGGGCCGGCTGATGGTCACAATCGTCACTCATTTCAACCATGCGCGGGAGATCACGCCAGAGACCGAGATGGGCTGTCGCACCTTGCGTCAGGCAGGTTTCGTGCTGCTCAACCAGAGCGTCCTGCTCAAGGGCGTCAACGACACGGTCGAGGCGTTGGAAGAGCTATGCCGCGAGCTGATGTACCGGCTCGGTGTCAAACCCTATTATCTCCATCATGGCGACCTCGCGCGCGGTATGGCGCACAGGCGCACCACGATTGCGCAGGGACAGGCGCTGGCCGCCGCACTGCGCGCCCGCCTGTCGGGCATCTGCAATCCCGTCTATGTGCTGGACCTGCCGGAAGGCGGCGGCAAGGTTCCGCTTGGGCCATGCCATGTCGAGGCGCAGGACGGGGATAACTGGCGCATTCGCGGGCTGGACGGTGGGGTGAGGGTCTATCGGGACGTGGTGGGGGAATAGGAGGGCGCGGCCCTTGGTTTGCTGTCGACGACGTCGGCCGTGACATGCTCGACCGCATCCCGTATATTGACATAAAGATATCCTTATGTGACATGTGTCGCCAAAGGGATAAAAAATGTCGCAAGATACTGCATCGCTGGACCTATTGTTCGGCCCCGTCGCGGCAAAGCCCGACGGTTCCGAAGTGCTTGCGGCACTCACTGCGGCGGCGCGCGAGCGTATCCTCATCCTCGACGGCGCCATGGGCACGCAGATCCAGGGTCTCGGCTTTGACGAAGAGCATTTCCGTGGCGAGACTTTCGCCGGCTGCACCTGCCATCAGCAAGGCAACAACGACCTGCTGATCCTGACGCAGCCGAAGGCGATCGAAGAGATCCACTATCAATACGCCATATCAGGCGCTGATATTCTCGAGACCAACACCTTTTCCTCGACCTCCATCGCCCAGGCCGACTACGGCATGGAGGACGCGGTCTATGCACTGAACCGCGACGGCGCGCGGCTGGTGAGGCGCGCCGCCATTCGCGCCGAACATGAAGACGGCAAGCGCCGCTTCGTCGCCGGTGCGCTCGGGCCGACCAACCGCACCGCCTCGATGTCGCCCGACGTCAACAATCCTGGCTACCGCGCTGTGACCTTCGACGAATTGCGCCTGGCCTATGGCGAGCAGCTGCGCGGCCTGATCGATGGCGGCGCCGACATCATCCTGATCGAGACCATCTTCGACACGCTGAACGCCAAGGCGGCGATCTTCGCCTGCAACGAGATTTTTCTCGAAAAGGGCGTGCACCTGCCCGTGATGATTTCCGGCACCATCACCGACCTCTCCGGCCGCACCCTGTCGGGCCAGACACCGACCGCCTTCTGGCATTCGGTGCGCCATGCCAGCCCCTTCACCATCGGCCTCAACTGCGCGCTCGGCGCCAACGCCATGCGCGCGCATCTGGCTGAGATTTCAGGTGTCGCCGACACCTTCGTCTGCGCCTATCCGAATGCCGGCCTGCCCAATGAATTCGGCCGCTATGACGAGAGCCCGGACTTCATGGCCGCGCAGATCGAGGATTTTGCGCGGGAAGGGCTGGTCAATGTCGTCGGCGGCTGCTGCGGCTCGACGCCCGATCACATCCGCGCCATCGCCGAAGCGGTGAAGAAATACCCGCCGCGCGCCATCCCCGAGATCGAGCGCAAGATGCGGCTGTCCGGGCTGGAGCCGTTCACGCTGACCGACGAGATTCCCTTCGTCAATGTCGGCGAGCGCACCAACGTCACGGGATCTGCCAAGTTCCGAAAACTGATCACGGCGGGCGACTATGTCCCGGCGCTCGACGTGGCGCGCGACCAGGTCGCCAATGGCGCGCAGATCATCGACATCAACATGGACGAAGGCCTGATCGATTCGAAAAAGGCGATGGTCGAGTATCTCAATTTGATCGCCGCCGAGCCTGATATCGCCCGCGTTCCTGTCATGGTCGACTCCTCGAAATGGGAAATCATCGAGGCCGGCCTGAAATGCGTGCAGGGCAAGCCGCTGGTCAATTCCATCTCGATGAAGGAAGGCGAAGAAGCGTTCCTGCATCATGCCAGGCTGGTGCGCGCCTATGGCGCCGCCGTGGTCGTCATGGCCTTCGACGAGGCCGGCCAGGCTGACACCAAGGCGCGCAAGGTCGAGATCTGCACCCGGGCCTACAAGCTGCTGACAGAACAGGCCGGCTTCCCGCCGGAAGACATCGTCTTCGACCCCAACGTCTTCGCGGTCGCCACAGGCATCGAGGAGCATGACAATTACGGCGTCGACTTCATCGAGGCCACCGGTGAGATCACCTCGACGCTGCCGCACGTCCATATCTCCGGCGGCGTCTCGAACCTGTCCTTTTCGTTTCGCGGCAACGAGCCGGTGCGCGAGGCCATGCACGCGGTGTTCCTCTACCATGCCATCCAGCGCGGCATGGACATGGGCATCGTCAATGCCGGCCAGCTTGCCGTCTACGACACGATCGAGCCGGAGCTGCGCGAGGCCTGCGAGGACGTCGTGCTCAACCGCGTGCCCAGGGCCGGTGGCACCGCCACCGAGCGCATGCTGGAGATCGCCGAGCGCTTCAAGGGCACCGCCGGCAAGGAAGCCAGGGAGCGCGATCTTGCCTGGCGCGAATGGACGGTCGAGCAGCGGATTTCGCACGCGCTGGTCAACGGCATCACCGAATTCATCGACGCCGACACCGAAGAAGCGCGGCTGGCCGCCGAGCGCCCGCTGCATGTCATCGAAGGCCCGCTGATGGCTGGCATGAATGTCGTTGGTGACCTGTTTGGCGCCGGAAAAATGTTCCTGCCGCAAGTGGTGAAGTCGGCGCGTGTGATGAAGCAGGCGGTGGCCGGATTGCTGCCGCATATGGAGGCCGAGAAACTAGCCAACGCCGCCAACGGAATCGACAATGGCGAGCGCCAGACAGCGGGCAAGATCCTGATGGCGACGGTGAAGGGCGATGTCCATGACATCGGCAAGAACATCGTCGGCGTCGTTTTGGCCTGCAACAATTACGAGATCATCGATCTCGGCGTCATGGTGCCGGCGGCCAAAATCCTGCAGACGGCGCGCGAGCAAAATGTCGACATCATCGGCCTGTCCGGCCTGATCACACCGTCGCTGGACGAGATGGTGCACATGGCCGCCGAGATGGAGCGCGAAGGTTTCGATATTCCGCTTTTGATCGGCGGCGCCACGACCAGCCGCGTGCACACGGCGGTGAAGATCCACCCGCGCTATGCCAAGGGACAGACGGTGTATGTCACCGACGCCAGCCGTGCCGTCGGCGTGGTCTCCTCGCTTCTCTCGAATGACGCCAAGGGAGATTACGTCGACACCGTGCGGGCCGAGTACAAGAAGGTCGCCGACGCGCATGCCCGCTCGGAAGCCGACAAGCAGCGGCTGCCGCTGGTCAAGGCAAGAGCCAAAGCGCACAAAGTCGACTGGTCTGCCTACCAGCCACCGAAGCCGTCCTTCACAGGCGTGAAGGTTTTCGAGAATTGGGATCTGACCGAACTCTCGCGCTACATCGACTGGACGCCGTTCTTCCAGACCTGGGAGCTGAAGGGGCGTTACCCCAAGATCCTCGATGACGAGGCACAGGGGCCAGCCGCGCGCCAGCTGTTCGAGGATGCGCAGGCGATGCTGAAAAAAATCATCGACGAAAAATGGTTCGCGCCGCGCGGCGTCATCGGCTTCTGGCCGGCCAATACGGTCGGCGACGACATCAGGCTGTTCACGGATGAGGCGCGCTCCGAGGGCCTGGCCACCTTCTTCACGCTGCGCCAGCAACTGACCAAGCGCGATGGCAAGGCCAATGTCGCGCTGTCGGATTTCGTCGCACCCGCCGACATCGGCAAGCCTGATTATATCGGCGGCTTCATCGTCACCGCCGGCATCGAGGAGGTGGCGATCGCCGAGCGCTTCGAACGCGCCAATGACGATTATTCCTCGATCATGGTCAAGGCGCTCGCCGACCGTTTCGCCGAAGCTTTCGCCGAGCGCATGCATGAGAAGGTGCGCAAGGAATTCTGGGGCTATGCGGCGGACGAAAATCTGGCGCCTGACGAGCTGATCGGCGAACCCTATCGCGGCATCCGCCCGGCGCCCGGCTATCCCGCTCAGCCTGACCACACCGAGAAGGCGACGCTCTTCCGGCTGCTCGATGGCGAGCGCAATGCCGGCGTCAGCCTGACGGAGAGCTATGCGATGTGGCCGGGCTCATCGGTGTCCGGCATCTATCTGGCGCATCCCGAAAGCTATTATTTCGGCGTCGCCAAGGTCGAGCGCGACCAGGTCGAAGATTACGCGCGCCGCAAGGACATGCCGCTGGCCGATGTCGAGCGCTGGCTCGGCCCGATCCTAAACTATGTGCCTGTGAATTATGCCGAGGCAGCGGAGTAGCGCTTGCGGGCCAGTTGTCGCCTTTGCGTTTGGTGACGCCGGCAGGACAGAGGGGGGTGCCGTAGAGCGCTACCTTGCCGCCAGAGCGTCACGATCACGCCGGCTCAGCCATCCCCCGATCACGAAAACTTTTCGGATCATTCCCACCACCCCCGCGTTCCTTCCTCACACCCACCGGAGGAACCACGATGACCGAAGACCGCAACGACAAGATCCGCGACCGCGCCTACCACATCTGGCAACGCGAAGGCGGCGCCCACGGCGACCACGAGCGCCACTGGCACCAGTCCGCGATGGAGATCGACCGGGAAGCCGCTCTGCCGCTGACCGCCGACGAGCCGCAAACCAGCGAGATCGCCAGCACGGACGTCCTGACGGTCGAAGAACTGGCCGTGCGCACCGGCATATCGGGCGACGAAGCGCAGGAGCTGATCGACAGGCTTGGCACTGACAGGGCGGCGGTTAAGCAGGCGGGACGGGGGATTGAGGAGAAGCGAGGAGCGAAGTCTTAATCGGGGAAATGAAATTATCCGGGTATAGCGCTGGACGTCTGCTTCACTTCAAAGCTAGACTGAAAGGATGACATATGTCCTGCGACGTATATTATTTGCACAAGAAGACGGTACGGCTGTTGAACTTACTGAAGCGGAATTCGTCAACATTCGTGGCCCACGTATTCTTCTAGGTGAACCAGGCGCGGGAAAGTCCGACACCGCAACCGAAATTCAAAGGCTTTCGGCGGGGCATTCAATCCATGCCGAGCTATTGGCGTCAAACGCTCCTACCATACAACTAAATCACAAGACGGTTATCATCGATGGTGTCGATGAGGTGTTCGCCAACAGCGCCAATGATCCCATAGCAACAATTCTGAACCGCTTGCTCGAAGACAAGGTGGAGGACTTCGTTCTCACATGCCGAGCCATGGACTGGCGGAATGCCACGTCAGAAGCGAAGATTGTCAGGCGGTTCCACGCTAAGCCGATTATTGGACAACTGCAGCCGCTAAACGATGAGGAAATAGCCTCGATGGTGGAGGTATTCTCGTCGGGTAGACAAAACGGTGCGAAGTTCGTGGCGCAAGCCTACGAGCATAATGCTATCGAACTAGCTCGAAATCCGCAGTCGCTTCTTCTGCTGCTGGAAGCCATCGCGGAAGATGGATGGCCGAAAACTCGGCGTATTCTTTATGACAACGCTTGCTTGCGGCTGACGCGCGAAGCCAATCCCCAGCACCAGTCAATGCGGCCAAATCGGCCAAACGGCGAACGGATAATGCAAGCGGCAGGCTTCGTATTCGCACAGATACTGTTGTCCGGAAAACGAGGCGTTGCCACCGACGGCCAACTAGATAATCTCTATCCACGGGCGGCCGATCTACAGGGCGACTACGCTACCGCAGAAGAAATTGAAACTGCTATGCGCTCGGCGCTCATGCGGGTTTCATCGGCTCAGACACTAGAGCCGTGCCACCGCACAGTAGCCGAGTATTTGGCGGCACGATGGCTAGCTACTGCCCTAGCGGACGGCGTCTCACTCCGCCGCTTGGAGTCCTTGGTCTATGCTGCTGGCTCGACAACCGTTCCTACGTCATTGCGTGGCGTCCATGCATGGCTTGCTGTCCTAGACGCCAGCGACTCCGAGAGGTTCATCGACGCAGACCCCTACGGTGTTCTCAGGTACGGAGACGCAGGCTCGCTAGCTGACGATCAGATTAAGCGGCTTCTTCGTGCACTGCCGGCGCTCTCTCGTTCAGATCCACTTTTCCGTAGTGAAGATTGGAATCTGGACATAGGGCGGTCGTTGGCCAGGGATTCGTTGAAGGACGATATAGTTGCACTGATCGCCGACAAGGATGCCTCCTATCAACTGACTACGATCATTCTTGAGAGCGTGAAAGGTACAACGCTTGCCAACCAGATAAGGGACCAACTTCGCGCGTTGGCCTTGGATAGTAGTGAGACATACGTCGAGCGGGTCCATGCAGCTGAAGCGGCGACCGACGGAAGCGACGATGCATTCGTAGTAGTGTTCGTCGAGGACTTATGCGCGCTCGCAGACTCTTCATCGACGAGATTGGCCATCGAGACGATGGAAGGTCGCTCTGCCGCTTTCTCAGGAACGGCGATTGCTCAGACGATGGCTGCGTTCCACAAAGCGCAAGGCGGTCAAAGGGTCGTAGGCGTTGGCTATAGACTCATGCGCGATATGAGCCCGCCTCAGCTGCGCAGTTTCCTAGATGTTCTCGTGTCGATTCTATCAAAGGCGCGACGTGCCACGAACGACTTTTCACGTGAGATCGAGGACAAGGTTCTCGACGCAATTGAGGCCTACCTTCGTGTAGGCGCTGAAGTTAACGCCGAAGAGCTTTGGGGGTGGCTACGACATACTAATGGACGTTCTTATCGGCGTACGCAGTGGAATAGCTATTCAAATGAGTACTTTGCCTCACAGATTGCGCTTCGAAGGCAAATGCAGGCGATTGCACTAAAGGAGGCTAAGACCGCATCGGATGTGTGGTCGGCCGTTTTCGACTTGAATAGAATAGCAAGCGGCTTGGCCTTTCAGGACGATGATCTCATCATACATATGGATCGCCTGTTGGCTGAGAGCAGAAAGCCAAAGGATTGGACCGAACGTTGGCTCTACCTTTTTCGATTCGCACAGTCATTCGGCGCGACAGGGGCTGCGATCACGCACGCGCGGGCGTGCGCGGATGGCGTTCCGGAATTGAAGTCCCTCGTCGAAGCTCTCGACAATGAGCCTGAGCCCGAATGGCAGCGGGAGCAGCGCGAGAACAAGAGAACTCAAGCGGTTAAGGATGAGAAGGCGACGAAGAGCCGGTGGAATGTCTTTTCCAAGGCAAACGATAGAATCGTGTCGGGCCAAGATACGTACAGCTTGGACGCGATAACTAATGCCTACTTCGGCTGGTTTTCGGACTTCGATAGGGCTGCGACTCCATTGGATCGGCTGACCCACTTTGTTGGAGGAGCGAACGTCGACGCAGCATTGGCCGGACTAAGGGCGGTGCGAAGTCGAAATGACATTCCTTCGGTGCGGGCTGGCGCCGAACTGGGTGCGAGAGAAAACAAGGTCTATTTCCTCGAACGAATTTCGATTGCTAGCTGCGCCCTGCATTTAGCTGAAGGCGGAGATTTGTCGGCACTTCCGCGCCCGATTCTGGAGAGCGCGCTGGCTGGTTTGGATTGGGGATTATTTTCAAACGAGTCTGCTCATCTTGCGGACTTGGAAGTGAAATTGCGCGCCTTGGTCTTTGACACACCAGAGCACCTCGAAGCCTTTGTACGGAATGACCTGGAGCCTTTCCTGGAAGCGAAGAATAATATCGTATCAGGTATCAGTCACATTATGCACGACAAGGAATATGATGATCTCTCCGGTCGCCTAAGTATAGATTGGCTTCAGCGTTTTCCTGACGTACCAGTCGAGGTCCTAGGGCATATCCTAGACGCTGCGGTGGCCCGGGGGCCGAAACAAATCGTGATAAATCTAACTTCCGATCAGTTGAAAGCGGGAATGTGGCCAAGCGAGGGACACCGCGAGTTGTGGTATGGCGCTGCATTTGAACTGGATTTCGAGCACTTTCGTTCAGATATCGAATCATTTGCGGCCGAGAAGCGGGAACATCTCTGGACGTTCCAGCGTGCCGACCAGCGAGAGCGATATGAGATCGAAGTTCAGCCCATCATGGACGTGGCTCGGCTGACATTTCTTATGGATCACTTTGGGTCGCAGTTTCCCCTGACGGCAATGCCAGTCGCCAAGTGGGGAAGGAAATCGGATTGCGATGGCGGTCAATATATCGGTTCTCTCATAAAGAGGCTGGGCTCGATCCCGACCCAAGAAGCGCGAAACGTTTTGCTAAGAATAATTTCCGACGGGAAGCTGGGCAATCACAGGGACGAAGCACAGCATGTCGTCGCACTTCAAGAGCGCCAACTTGCTGAGTTATCTTGGGGATCTCGGACACTTGAGGACGTACGCAGCATTTTTCGTAGCGGCCCGCCTGGTACGATCGATGACCTACAGGCGTTCGTTATGGACGAGTTGGAAATGCTTCAGCGAGAGATACAAGACGGAACTACTGAGGCAGTGGAACCATTCTGGAATGGCGCAAAACCACATGACGAAAACTACTGCCGCCACAGAATTATCGACGGTATTCACCACCGGCTCGAACGGCGGGCTGTAAGAGCGCATCCAGAATCTGCAATGCCCGACAATACAAGATGCGACGTGCTGTGCATCTCGGGTGCTATGGATTTGCCCATAGAAGTTAAAGGGCAGTGGCATGCTGACGTCTGGACGGCTGCCTGTCGGCAGCTGGAAGACAATTACGTGCGCGAGTATCGCGCTGAGGGACGAGGCATTTTCTTAGTAATTTGGTTCGGAAGACTTGCTCACTACAACCCCCCACAGTTTGCTGGCAAAGCAGTTCCAGACACCGCAGCCGACATGTTGCGTTTGCTGGCTGATCTGTCGCCCCGACCAATTGATGGGAAGACAAAACTGTTCGTGCTAGACGTGAGCCGCCCGGCGGTGAAGCAGGTGAAGGTCGAAGCTAAAGACAAAAAGAAATCGGTTAAACGCCTAGGGGCCAAGAAAGCGCCGGACTCGCTACGCGATGGCAAATGAAGATAAGTATCTGAATTTCGAAGATCTTGCCCGACACGAAGCCGAGGGCCACGACTACCGAATTGTCTCCAAGGTCGTACCCAGCAGTGAAGTAGCAATTCTTGCGCCGCACGGTGGCAAGATTGAGTTCTTAACTTCGGAGCTAGCTCGATCGATTGCGGGCGCCGACCACAATTACTACACCTTCGAAGGCATGAAACTCTCCAATAATAGGGAATTGCATGTCACGTCTTCGAACTTTGATGAACCCCAATGCCTAGATCTGATCAAATCCTGCCGACAGGTCATAACCATGCACGGCCTCGAAGGCGGGGTAATGGAGATTCAGGTCGGCGGCCGTGACGTAGATTTGCGAGCGCGGATCGACGCTGCTCTTCGCAAGGCTGGCTTCGATAGCAAAGTGGAGATCACCGGCCGATATGGCGGCGCTGATCTGCTCAACATCTGCAATCGAGGTATGCTCAAGGTCGGAGCGCAGATCGAGATCAGGGCAGGACTGCGCAAGATTCTTCGTGGAGACCCCAAAGCTTATGAGTCTTTCGTGAATGCGACGAGGATTGCCATTGTCGACTAGTTGCCGATCAACTGCCCCCTCGCCCTCGCTTTGCGCTCCTCGTTAACCTTTCATTAACCATACCACCGCTAGCGTTTACCTCTCAGTAAGGAATCGCCCGCCGTGACCTTTGCCGCCCCCGTTGAGGCCAAATCCATTCGCTTTCGCGCCCGCTCCTTCGTCGCTTTCACGCTGACGCCGGAGGCGCCTTTGGATGTTTGGCTGGAGAGCCTGGATCGCTGGGTCGGCAATTCGCCGGGCTATTTTGCCGGGCGCCCGGTGGTGCTCGACCTGAACGTGCTGAAGCCCGATGTCGTCGCCATCGAAGCGCTGGTCGATCTGCTCGGCCAGCGCGGCATCCGCATCTATGCCATGGAACTCGATGGCGGCACCGAGCTTGGCGCGCATCTGCCGCCGGTGCTGGTCGGCGCCAAGGAGGCGACGACCGACGGCCTGCTGCTGCAACCGAGCCGCAAGGCGGGGAGGGACGCCACGGCGGCAAGCGATACCAAGGCGGCCGGTGACATCAAGGCAGAGGCCGGCGATTTGAAGGCGGGCGAGTTGAAACCGGCGGGCGATGGCAAGGCGCAGCCGCAAGACGCCAAAATTCCCGCGCCGGACGCCGGCACGTTGATGATCCGCTCGCCGATCCGCTCGGGCCAGCTCATTTTCCATCCGCATGGCGATGTCATCGTGCTGGGTTCCGTCGCTTCCGGTTCAGAAATCGTCGCCACCGGCTCGATCCATGTCTATGGCACGCTGCGCGGCCGCGCTTCGGCAGGCGCGCAGGGCAACACGGCCGCCCGTGTCTTCTGCCGCAGGAACGAAGCCGAGCTTCTCTCCGTGGACGGCTGGTATTGCACTGCCGAGGAGATGGACCCGTCAGTCCGGGGCAAGCCTGTGCAGGCATTTCTCGACAACGGCATGCTGCGCATCGCCCCTTTCAGCTAATGCGGCGGGCGTCTCGCCCGGCCAACGACATAACGAACAACAACGGAGGCTTTATTGATGGGCAAGGTAGTGGTGGTCACCTCGGGCAAGGGGGGCGTCGGCAAGACGACCTCGACGGCGGCCCTGGGGGCGGCGGTCGCCAAGACCGGCAAGAAGGTGGCGCTGGTCGATTTCGACGTCGGCCTGCGCAACCTCGATTTGATCATGGGCGCCGAACGGCGCGTGGTGTTCGACCTCGTCAACGTCATCCAGGGCTCGGCAAAACTGTCGCAGGCGCTGATCCGCGACAAGCGGGTCGAGACGCTGTTCCTGCTGCCGGCCTCGCAAACGCGCGACAAGGATGCGCTGACCGAGGAGGGTGTGGCCGATGTCATCGGCAAGCTGCGCTCGGTGTTCGACTACGTCTTCTGCGACAGCCCGGCCGGCATCGAGCGCGGCGCCCAGCTTGCCATGCGCTTTGCCGACGAAGCGGTCATCGTCACCAATCCTGAGGTGTCGTCGGTGCGCGATTCCGATCGCATCATCGGTCTGCTCGATTCGCGCACCTTGCGTGCCGAGGAGGGCGAGCAGATCGCCAAGCATGTGCTGGTCACGCGCTATGATGCGGGGCGCGCCGCGCGCGGCGAAATGCTGTCGATCGACGACGTGCTGGAAATCCTGTCGGTGCCGCTGCTCGGCATCATCCCCGAAAGCCAGGATGTGCTGCGCGCCTCCAATCTCGGTTCGCCGGTGACGCTGTCGGAGCCGCTGAACGCTGCGGCCAAGGCCTATCTCGACGCGGCAAGGCGGCTCGAAGGAGAACAATTGCCGGTCATCGTTCCCTTCGAACGCAAGGGCTTCCTCGACCGTCTCTTGGGAAGGAGGGCGGCATGAGCCTGCTCGACATCTTCAAGCGGCGCACCAGCGCCCCGGTGGCGCGTGAACGGCTGCAAGTGCTGCTCGCCTATGAGCGCCGCAACCGCAGCCAGCCCGATCTGGTCTCCATCCTGCGCGAGGAGATCATGGCGGTGATCGCCAAGCATGTGCAGATCGACCAGGATTACCTCCAGGTCTCGATGGACCGCGGCGAGACCATGTCGACGCTGGAGATCGACATCCAGATCCCCAACAAGAGCGCAGTGCCGCTGGCAATGGCTGGGTGAGGGCACTTTACCCTCCCCCCTGTGGGGAGGGTCGATCCGAAAGCGGATCGGGGTGGGGGTCTGCGCGGGCCTCCGCCATATTGTTCGTGGGATCCGTGTTGCGGGCGGCCAACGCCAAGCACCCCCACCCGGACCTGCGGTCCTCTGCCGGGTCCCCGCTGCTTTGCAGCGTCCCAGCGCTCGCCGCCTTTCATGGTGCCACTGGAACGATAAATTCGCTCCGCGAACCGGCGCTCACCCCCACAAGGGAGAGGTGGGCAGCCCGGCTTTTCCACGCCTCGCCTCTGCTGGACCTGTTTACGCCGGCAGGACAGAGGGGGGCGCGAAGGATCGCCGCCTTGCGCCATCAACCATCGCTTTCGTGTCTCACGACAGGCACGCGGGTTCGCCCTATGCCCATGTCGTTGAGCGCCGCGCTCAAGCCGGGCAGGGAGGACCAAACCAATTGACGTCGACGCCAGCAGCCAGACCCGAAGCGAAAGCCTTGCCGATCGGCGCGCTGCTTGGCGCCATGGTGTCGATCCAGATCGGCGCTGCCTTCGCCAAGGGCCTGTTTCCGCTGATCGGCGCCAATGGCACCACGGCGCTGCGGCTGGTCGTCGGCGCGCTGATGCTGGCGGCGGTGCTGAGGCCGTGGCGGGTGCGGCCGTCGCGCGCCGTGCTGCCCTGGCTCATCGCCTACGGCGTCAACCTCGCGGCGCTGAACCTGCTGTTTTATGCCGCCCTGGCCAGGATCCCGCTCGGCGTCGCGGTGGCGCTCGAATTCTCCGGGCCGTTGCTGGTGGCGACCTTGTCGTCGCGGCGCGCCAGCGATTTTGTCTGGGTGGCGCTGGCCGTTGCCGGCATATTGCTGTTGTCGCCCTTGATCCACTCCGGGAGCACGCTTGATCCGATCGGCGTCATGCTGGCGCTGGCCGCAGGCGGCTGCTGGGCGCTCTACATCGTCTTTGCGCAAAAGGCGGGCGCCGAGCTCGGCAGCCAGACCACGGCTTACGGCCTGGCGATTGCGGCGCTGATAGGCTTGCCGTTCGGCCTGGCCGAGGCGGGTGCCGACCTGATCGCGCCTTCGATCCTGGTCGGTGCGCTGCTGGTAGGGCTGTTTTCCAGCGCCTTGCCGTTCTGGCTGGAGATGGTGGCGCTGACCCGGATGCCGGCCAGGCTCTACGGCACGCTGACCTGCCTGGAGCCGGCGCTCGGCGCGCTGGCCGGCTTCGTGTTCCTGCACGAGATCCTGAGCGGGCTGCAATGCCTGGGGATCGCCGCCGTCGTCGTCGCCGCCTTCGGCGCCGCGCTGACGACGAAGCCGCCGGTGCCATCGCCGGAATAGGCGTGCTGGCCGGCGCTAACGAACCGGCGCGACCGATGGCGCGTGAATTGTCTGCGAAAATCGTTATATCTGCCTGTAGGGCAGGGGTGGACATGGCGATTGCGCGTCGGTGGTGGTTTTACAAAGCCTTTCTCAAAGTGGAGTTTTCCGGTTCCGCGCCGACGCTCGGCTGGCGGCTTCGCAGCCTGCTCAAAGGCCATCCCTCCAAAGGCCTGGTGATGCTGGAAGACCGGGCCTACCGCGAGCATGACTATTTCAGCTTCACCTTGGAAAGACGACGCAAGGCGACCTACAATCTCCGCCTCGCGCAGGCATTTTTCAACAAATTGGATCAGAAGCTCTGGCTCGACTGCGTCATGCCGTCGGTGGCGCCGCCGACCACCCACTATCTTGCCGGGCGAAAGCTCATAAGCCTCGCTGATAATGGCAAAATCCTTGAACTGAATGCGCTGCTTCAGCTGCTCGCCGAAAAAGGCGAATTGTTTCTGAAACCCGCCGGCGAGGGCAAAGGCAAAGGCGCGATGAGGCTGGTCCAGATGCCTGACTGCATCGTCGTCAACGGCAATCGCGTCGAGCCAAGGCAATGGCTGGACGGCTTTTCCAGGCAGAACCCCAGCGGCTACATCGTCTCGGACATCATCGCGCAGGGACCTTGGAGCGAAGCTTTCTTTCCCAGGACATTGAATACGCTTCGCGTGCTGACCGGCACGCACTTTTCGGACCACCGGCCGGTTTTTCTCGCGGCCACGATGAAGATGGGCCGGCCGGCAACCTATCCCGCCGACAACTGGCAATCGGGGAGAGGCGGCATGCGCTAACCCGCATATCCACCTTCGTCGAGAAAGCGTTGTTCTTGTGGTCGCATGGTGCGGCCGAGGATCGGATTTCGGTGCGGAAAGCGCCCGAAACGGCGAATGATGTCGCGGTGATGCTCGGCGCGTTTCAGGTCGGACGGGCCGATGTCGCGCGCCAGCGTCACCGAGCGGTCCTGGTCGGCAAGCGATTCGGAATGCGCGAAGGGCAGTCCGAAGAACAGCCGTAACGCCGGGTCCACCAGGCGTTGGAACCCGGCATCGATCGCCTCGGTGGCGATCGCTCGGGCTTTGGCGTCGCTGGCATACATGCGCGGCGTGTCGCGAAAGGCATTGCGCGGGAACTGGTCGAGCAACAACAGCAGCGCCAGCGCGCCATAGGGCGTCGCCGCCCAGCCATCGCAGTCGCCACGCGCTGCCGCCTCATGCAGCCGCAGGAAGCGATCGCGAAAGTCGCGGTCGAAGGCCGCATCCTTGGCAAACCAGGCGGCAGGCCCCGCCTGCCACCAGAAGCCGACCACCGCGGCAGCGGCGTCCGGCACATTCTCCCGGGCGGCGAGGCCGCCCGGTTCGACGGTTGAGACTGCGTCCATGATCAAGCCGCCTTCGCGTTGCCGGCCAGCGCTGCCCAGTCCAGCGCTCTCGCCCATTCGGCGAACGAGGTTGGCTTGACCGGCAGCAGCCGGGTCGTCTGGCCGAGATCGACGGCCAGCACGGTCTCCTTCTGGCTGTGGATCCAGGCATAGCTGGCGGCAACCTGGTCGGCGGCATCCTTGCCCAGCATGGTTTCGAGCGCGGCGGCGAAGTCCGCCAACGGCACGGGATAGTAGCTGACCTCGCGGCCGACAATGCCCGACAGGATGACGGCCATCTCCGGTCCGGTCAGCGCCTGCGGCCCGCCAATGTCGAAGCTGGCGCCAGCAAGCTCCGGATGCCGCAGCGCTTCGACCACATAGGCGGCCATGTCCTGCCACGAGATCCAGGAGGTCTGGAAGTTGGCCGGCAGCGGATAGGCGAGCACGCCCTGATGCATGATCGCCGGCGCGCTCCAGGGGGCTGCGACATTGCTCATCGCCAGCGTCGGCTTGAGGATGATGGATGGCGGGCCGAACGCCTTGATGTAGTCGATGAGTTCGACCTTGGCGTCCATCGCCGCCGTGCCGGAGTGCCCGGACACATGACCGCTGGTGTTGAACACCAGAAGCTTGACGCCGCTTTGCTGCGCCGCATCCACCACGTTGCGGCCATAGCGCAGGATCTCTTCGGGGCTGGCATTCACCGGCAAGGTCAGCGCCACCGCATCGACGCCGAGGCAGGCAAGGGCCAGGCGGTCGGGGTCGGCAAGGTCGCCTCGCACGATGTTGACGCCATCGCCGAACGGATCGGGAGAGCCCTTGCGCAACAGCACGCGCACGGTGGCACCGGCGGCGCGGCAGGCGCTGACAATGGCCGACCCTTGAGCGCCGGAAGCGCCGGTGACCAGGACCGAGTTGGGGAAATTTGGCATGGATATGCTCCTCTTGATTGATGTGCCGATGAAGCCGGCAACCGCCGCCTTCGCGTCGGAGGAGTCATTCGCAACTTTACTATGCTGAATCTAGTGATATGATTTCAGGAATATGCTGAACAAGATTGACCTGGCTCGCGCCGACCTCAATTTGCTGGTCCTGTTCCAGGCCATCATGGAAGAGCGCCATGTCGGCCGCTCGGCGGAGCGGCTCAACCTGTCGCCGTCGGCGGTCAGCCACGGCCTCGGCCGGCTGCGCAAGCTGCTTGGCGATCCTCTGTTTCTGAAGACGCCGCGCGGCGTCGTGCCCACGGATCGCGCGACGGAGCTGGCGGAGCCGGTGGCCGAAATCCTGGCGCGGGTGCGCCGGGTGATCGCCAGCGCCGAGCCGTTCGAACCCGCGCGCTCGACGCGCCGCTTCACCATCGGTGCGCCGGATGCGGTGTCGTCCGTGTTCCTGCCGCCGCTGCTCGAGAAGGTGCGACGGGTGGCACCCGGTATCGACATCGGCATCCGGCAGTTGCTGCCGCGGCAGGGCGAACCGTCGCCGTTCCTGTCCTGGACCGACTGCCTCGCCGGGCTCGAAGCGCGCATCATGGATGTCGCTGTGCTTCCATTCGACGACCTTCCGTTGCGTTTTGCCGTCGACACGCTCTTTGAGGAGGATTTCGTCGTCGCCATGCGCGCCGGCCACCGCTTTGCCGGCGATCCGAGCCTTGAAGCCTATTGCGCCATGCAGCATATGGTTGTCTCGAACAATGGCGATCCGAACGGGTTTGTCGACAGGGTACTGGCTGAGCGCGGCCTGTCGCGCCGCGTCGCGCTGACTGTTCCCAACTTCATCTTCGGATTGGCGGTGCTGGCTGAAACCGACCTGATCTCGGCCTATCCGCGCCGGTTCCTTGCCATGTATGGTGGTCGTTTCGGTGTGGTCGGCGTCGATGCCCCCATCACGCTTGGCCGCTTCAACATCAACAGCATCGTGCCGAAAGTCGCCCTGATGGATGCGGGCCTGGCTTGGCTGGTCGGCCTGCTCAAACAGGCCGGGTGCAGCTAGCGGTTGCAAAATATCAGACTTAAGTCTGGCAATTTTACAAAAAAGGTCTGCATTGGCTGAGACAAAGGTCGTAAGCCGCTTTCGCAGAGCGTCGATTTGTGAATGCTGTTCTGGTAACAACGCCATTCCGTTTTGGACGGATCGGATCGGTCCTCGCCGACCATCAGAGGAGGGGCAGATTACGCGCTTGCACCAACTCTGCCGGCTTGCCTTGCGGGCGTCCACGACGCTTGCCCTGGTCCTTGTTCCCTATCACCTCAGCCTTGACGGCGCCGCCAAGATTGCCGCCAGCAGCGCCTTCGCCAAGGACGGCGGCAACGGCGGCGGCAATGGCGGCGGTGGCGGCAATGGCGGCGGCAACGGAAATGGCGGAGGCAACGGCAACAGCGGTGGAAACGGCAACAGCGGTGGAAACGGTAACAGCAACAGCGGCGGCAAGGGCAAAGGCAATACCGGCAATGCCAGCCGCGTGAATTCCGCAACCGGCGACCAGGTCGACATCGACGCAACCGGCATCACGGTCACCCATCCCAACGGCATGAAGGAAGATATCCACAATGGCCGTTTCACGATGAAGGATGCGCTCGACCGCACCATCGTCGAAAGAGCGGCGACCGCCGCCGACATGGCACGTTTTGAAAAGTTTGTGAGGGCCAGAGCAATTCCAGGAAAAGTGTGAGCGGTTTTCCCGGGAAAGCGCGTAGCGCTTTCCCTTGGGAATTGCGTAGGAACAAAGAGATAGAGCGGTTCGCCGTTTCCGTGAAACGGTGAAACGCTCTAGCCGCTTTTCGGGCGGATGTGTTTTTTGCCTCAGTGCCTGGTGCGGATAAGTGTGGTCCGTACGCCGCGCGTCAGCTCGCGCGCTCCCGCGCCTCGCGCATCAGCAGCGCCGCCTCGGTGCGGTTGCGGACATTGAGCTTGGCCAGAACCCGCGTCATGTGATGCTTGACCGTCTTCTCCTGCAGCGAAAGCCGTGCGGCGACTTCCTTGTTGCTCAAGCCTTCTGCCACCAGGCGCAGGATATCGGCCTCGCGGCTGGTGAGCTGCTGGATGGGGTCGGCCTTGCGGTTCGCCGGCTGCAACAGGTCCGACAGAAGCCGGGCCGACAGTGTCGGCGATACGTAGCTTTCGCCAGCCGCGACATCGTTGAGGATTTCAGCCAGTGCCTTCGAACCGACGCCTTTCAGCACATAGCCGCGTGCGCCGGCATTGAGCGCCTGGGCGACATCGGCGTTGGCTTCCGACACGGTCAGCATGACGATCTTCTGGCCGGGGTGCCCGGCCATGATGTTTGCCGCGGCGGTGAGCCCGCCGCCCGGCATGCTGATGTCGAGCAGCACGATGTCGGGCCGCATGGCCGCGACCAGCCTTTCGGCGTCCTCGGCGCTGGCGCCTTCGCCGACAACTTCGAAACCGCCGATCTCGCCGAGGCTGCGCGCTACGCCCTCGCGAAACAACGGATGGTCGTCGACAATGGCAATGCGGATGGCGTGGGTCACGACTGCTCCTCAATAGACAATGTTATCACCAGCCGTGTGCCTTGTGGCCCGGATACGGTTTCAAACCGGCCGCCGATGCTCTCGATACGCTCCCTGAGCCCTGCAAGCCCAAGGCCCTCGCTTCTTGCCGGGTCGAATCCGGGACCACCGTCCAGCACCTCGACGACCAGCTTGCCGCCTTTCATAGCCGCTTTCACTGCCTGATCCTTGCCTTTTCCGTGGCGATAGGCGTTGTTCAGGCCCTCCTGGACAAAACGATAGATGCTGATCTTCTCGGAGGGGCCGGGTTCGCGCAAGCGCTTCGGCAGCGTCAGCAAAACCGAGGTCCCTGTCCGCCGTTCGTGTTCGGCGACCACCAGCCGCAATATGTCCAGCACCGCCGCCGTCTCGATCTGCGGCAGGACGAGGCCGCTGCAGATGCCACGTATCTCGCGGATCGCTTCGTCAAGCGTTTTGTGGATGCTGGCGATCTCGGCTTCGCGCAGCTCGGTGGACGCGCCGGGATCAAGCAAGATCGGGCTGTCCATCCTGAGCGCCGCCAGCGCCACAAGCTGGGCCGGCCCGTCGTGAAGATCGGCGCCGATGCGCCTTAGATAGCGTTCGTTGAGCGCGGTGGCGCGGCGCGAGGCGCGCTGCACGCGCTGGCGCAGCGATGAGTTCTGCGACAGCAGCGCCCGCAATTCGGCGATCTTGGCCTCGAGTGCCGCCCGCTGGGTTTGGATGGTGTGGCTGCCGCGAAAGACGATGCCCGACAAAAGCGCCAATGCCGCCGCCGTGGCGCTGGCCACCACCAGCCAGCTTTGCCACAAGGCGACGTTCAGCGTCGACTCGAAGCCGTCGGCAATCTCGTAGAACTCCGAAACGGCGACGACTTCGCCCGACCAGGGTTCGCGTATCGGATTGTAGATTTCCAGCAGCGGTCCAGCCGCAGTTTTTTTCTCGTATAGGCTCTCGGCGTCGTCGTCGAGGTCGTTGTACTCGGCCACGACATTACCGCTGAAGGCGGCGACCAGGTTGGCGTTCGGCTCGAACACCTTGCCGATCAGCGTCGTATCCTTGGCGTAGAGGATCGTGCCGTCGCGGCGCCACAGCTTGAACGATGCCAGCCGCTTGCCGAGTGCACCCTGGTCGAGTGTCTCGTCGAGCGCCCGCTTGACGGTATCGTCGAGCTCGCGGCTTTTGCGCATGTCGGGCAACAGCGGCGCGATCACGCTGTCGACATAGAGCGCCGTGGTCGCGGCGGAATTGCGCATGACGCCTTGTCGGATCTGCGAGGTCACCCACAGGCCGACCACCAGCATCACCACCAGCAGCCCGATACCGCCGGCAATGAGAAACTGCAGGGCCAGCGACAGTCTGCCCCAACGTTGCAAGAACTCTCCCAGGAAAACCCCAAGCAATCGCACGATCCACCTTTCCCGCCCGTGCCTGTTATAGAGGCCCCGCAGCGTTTGCGACATTGCCTATGCAAGATTCTGCGTCCGTGGAAAGTTTTGGCCGCCAAGGATGATGCTCCTGCCGGTTCCGCGTTGGCCAATGCATTGCCGCCACGGCAGGTCGGGCAGGTTGAGATGGCTGGCCATGCCGGCCTCGAATGGTGGAAGCGCAGCCGGCGTCAAGGTGCATCGCCATTGGCGCACCGGCCGATAGTTATCACAGCTCCTTTTCCGCCAGTTCGCGAAAGGCGTCGGGAACCGAGCGTCGCGCTTCCAGCGCCACTGCGCCATAGCCGACGGCCTCTTTGCCAAAACGCTGGCGGATCTTGTCGACGGCACGGTCGGCGCCGAAACGCGCCAGGCCTTGTCTGCTGCCGGGCCGCTGTCTCTCGTCGGCGAGCCCGAGCGGCAGGTCCAACTGCAACTCGGCACTTTCCTCAAGCTGCGACACGGAGATCGCCAACAGCGAGATGGTCTTCTCACCAGGGTTGGCGGCAAGCACGCTGCGCACCAGCTCCTCGGCGATCTCGGCCAGCATCGCGGTTGCCGAAATCGGCTGCTCGAGCGTCAGCGAGCGCGTGACCGCGCGCAGATCGGCAAAGCGCACGCGCACCGTCACCGTGCGGCCAGGCCGCGATTTTGCCCTGAGCCGGCTGGCGACCCGGTCCGCCAGATGCAGCAGCACAGGTCCGAAGACACGGGGATCGGCCGGCCGCCTGCCAAGCGCCGACTGCGCCCCGGCCGAATGCGCCCGCCGCTGCGTCACAAGTTTTCGCGGGTCGCGGTTCCACGCCAGCGACGCCAGCTTCTCACCGGCCGCAGGCCCAAGCAACCGGCGCAGCGCGCCGCTATGTGTCTTGGCCAGCTGGCCGATGGTCTCGACGCCGATCTCTGCCAGCCGCGCTCTGGTCGCCGGACCGACACCCCACATCAGGCCGACCGGCAGATCGTGCAGGAAGGCCAGTTCGGTCGCCGGGTCGACCACGACCAGCCCGTCGGGTTTTGCCACTTGCGAGGCGATCTTGGCCAGATGCTTGGTGCGCGCCACCCCGATCGAGATCGGCAGGCCGAGCTCGGCGCGCACGCGCCGCCGCACCGTGGCGGCGATCTCGGCCGGCGGCCCGAACAAATGCGTGCAGCCGGCGACGTCGGCAAAGGCTTCGTCGATGGAGATACGCTCGACCAATGGCGTGAAGTTGTCGAGCACCTTGATGGCGGCGTCGCCCAACCGCTGATAGTCGCCGAAATGGCCGCCGACGAAGATCAGCCCGGGGCAAAGCTCCCGCGCGCGTCGCCCGGGCATGCCGCCGCGCACGCCGAACGCCCTGGCCTCGTAGGACGCGGCAAGCACGACGCCGCCGCCAACGGCAATCGGCTTGCCCTGCAGCGACGGGTCGAGCAGCTGCTCGACCGAGGCATAGAAGGCATCGAGATCAGCATGCAGGATGGTGGCTTCCATCCCGGCTGTTCCTTTGGGCGTTGCAGCATTAGCCACGTCTGTTGCTAGGGTGGTTTTACCGAACAAATAGAGAACAAAAAGGGCTCATTGTCAAGCACGGTACATCCTGTCCGGTGGCTTTGTTCCGCAGCCGCTCGGAGCGCGGCTGTGACTGGCCTTGAGCTGGGAACATTGTCGCTCGACGGCGCGTTGATTGTCGCGACAGGAAAGCCGTTTTGTGGAGGCCGACGTGGGCCACTTCGAAATCATGGGCTACTTCGAAATCATTGATCTCGTCAGCGTCGTTGACGCCTGCACGAGCGACCGCGCTGTCGGGCGCTGCGTGTCGATGGCCAAGGCGGTGGAAGAATTGCGGGTGCTGACCGATGATTTCGTGTCGCCTCACGAGGCAGTCGCCAACGCGCTGTCGGCGGGGGCGCTGGGCGCGGTTCTGTTCGACGAACAGGCCGGCGCCGATATTCCGCGCACGCCATAGAGGGTCATGGTTCAGACCTAAGTATCGCAGCGATTGGGCCTAAAGTCCGACCAGTATAGGGCGTCAGTCGCGCAAAGGGCCGATCCGCTCAGCGATCTTCGCATCTGTGTTATATTTCAACTAGTTACAAAATTGTCTGCGGCCTTTTACAGGTCGATTGTCGCGTATCGCAACCACATTTATCTAAAGTTTACTCCACCAAATTAGCAGATTCTCATGTGGCGCTGCTATAGCGAGTCGGCGGAGGTGGCTATCCCCCGAGGAGGTATCATGACATCCCGAAAAACCCTTTTGGCGGCGCTTGCCGCGTTTGCGCTCCTGGCTTCTCCGGCCCTGGCTGGTGCTGGTGGGAACGGTGGTGGCCACGGCAATGGCGGCGGCCACGGCAATGGCGGCGGCAACGGTAACGGCGGCGGCAACGGCAATAGCGGCAGCGGTAATTCCGGCGGCAAATCCGGCAACAGCGCTTCGCATGGCAAGTCGGCATCGGCTCATGCCGGAAAGAAGGCCTCGACCGACGACCAGGCCGCCGTCGATGACGTTGAGGTCGCCGCGACGCCCAAGGAAAAGAACATCCACGCCAAGCTTGGCCGGCTGAGCTCGCTGCAACGCAACGCCAACGCGTTTATGAACTCCAAGAGCAAGAAGTTCGCCGGCGTTCAGGCTTTTGTGACGGCGTCCGCGAATGCCAAGCTCGCCCAGGCTGCGCTTGACAAGGCAAATGCGGCGGTGACGGAGGCCGAGGACGCGGTAGCCGCACAGCAGGCGCTGTTCGACGCGGCGAATGCCATTACGCCTCCAACGCCCGAGGTGGCGGCGGCTCAGGCCGCAACGATCGCGGATCTGGAAGCTGCGGTCACGGATGCTGAAACAGCGGCTGCCGAGGCGCAGACGGCGGCCGAGACGGCTGCCGCCGGCATCCCATCGCTCGATGCGGCACTTGCCACTATGGCCAACAAGCCGGTCGACCCCGATGTCACCGAATGGGCCAACGGTGTGCTTGCCGAAAAGATCGACCAGGTAGCCGCCAAGCTGGCACCTGCGGCAACACCGTAAAGCCGACCGCGGGCTGAAACGACCCTCGAACGTCCAGGCCGCCGGGGCCTCGCCCCGGCGGCTTTTTTGGACGGCACGACGGAACGCCCAGTCCTAAGCGAAAAGCGTTGCTAACCCCAAGTACGGTATGGAAAATCCTCACTGCCGAGTGTAGCCTTCGCAATGTCGGGGTAAACGGCATCGGGGGAGAAACGACATGCCCAAGGTCTCGGAGCTCTTTTTCAAAACTGCCATCGTGTTCCTCATATTGGGGATTGCGGCGGGCCTGCAGATGGCCATCTCGGAGGATCACAGCGCCTTCCCGGCGCATGCGCACATCAATCTCCTGGGCTGGGTGACCAGCGCCATCTTCGGCGGCTACTACGCGCTCAATCCGCAAAAGGCGGCGCGCCGCATCGCCACGATCCACTACTGGCTCTATACGGTTGGCCTGGTGCTCATGTTGCCGGCGCTCTACTTCATGATGCATGGACACCCGGCGCTTGAACCGTTCGCCATTGTCGGCTCGTTGATTGTCGCCGTCGCCGTTCTGGTGTTTGCTTTCGTGGTGTTCTCGCCCGAAACGACGCGCTCGGTTTCCGGGGTGCCTTCCGCCGCTCGCTGACCGATCGCGCAACGCGATTGCAGTCTGACCTGCGTCCCTAAAAGACGACGCGGGAAGGGCTTGGCGTGAAGATTTGCAGCCGGCGGTCGCGGTCGCTTTCGCGGCCCCGGCCTGCCGGCCCTCCCGAATTATTTTGTGACTGGTTGATGCTGGAACCTTCCCCAGTACCGCGCGTTGCCGCGACTGTATTCGTGCTGCCTTATAAACAGGCAGCAAAGGGTACGCCTACGCGGGCAGAGGGCAAAACCAAGCATGGGTTGGGGGAGGAGCACGACGCCATGTCGAAAAGAGAAA
This sequence comes from Hyphomicrobiales bacterium, assembly GCA_900472295.1. Lineage (GTDB taxonomy): Bacteria > Pseudomonadota > Alphaproteobacteria > Rhizobiales > Rhizobiaceae > Mesorhizobium. The sequence goes on from UCIA01000030.1 coordinate 404,748, forward strand.
TCGGAACGTCCGCCTCATTGGGCAGACGCATTGCCGATCTGAAAGCCAGGATGCGAAACGCCAAGGTTACCGTACACGAGATGCAGACCTTCCAGAAGGTCGCGGCCATCATGGGGGGCACCGAGGGCTCCCTGCGACTGGACGCCGACGACCTGATCGCAGCGTCCTTCGTCACGGAGGCGCTGGGTGATCCCGCTGTGAACTGAACGCACGCGCGCCGTCGGCACTCCGTGCCGGCGGTTGTCGCCTGCTTGCGATGCTGGAGCGTGCATTCGCGCGCTTCAGGCGATCCTTGCGCGCTTAAGACCTCAATGGCGCTTGAAATACTGGACTTCGCGTTCGTGCTTCTCGCCCGCATCACGGCTATCGAATGTGCCGAGGTTGCGTCGCCGTCCGGTCTTTTCATCGACCTTGCGCGAATAGAGACGGTATTTTCCCGATTTGATTTTCCTGATCATCGGTCTCTCCCCTGATCACCGGGGCGCCGCTTTAGCCAACCGCGAGGGCGCCTCGGGTTGCGAAAGAAGAAGGGCCCGGCCAGAGCCGGACCCTTCAAAGTATCAGTCGCGATGCTCGGGCATCGCCTTGAGTTGGTCCTTGGTCCAGCTGGTAACGGCGTGGACATCGCCGTCCTCGTCGCGCATGAAATCCAGCTCACTCGTGGCGACAGCCACCGGCTTGGCGCCAATGCCAAGAAAGCCGCCGACGTCGATAACGACCTCGCTGCCATGCAGATGATCGACAGAACCGATCTTCTCGTCGTCAGGGCCATAAATGGTCGCGCCTTCGAGTATGTCTTGCGTCAGCTCCGTGCTGGCAAGTCGTGCGTGGTTGGTGTGGTCCATGTCAGGTCTCCTTTTTGGGGTGGATATGTCCTAACCTGCGAACAGGCCAAGAGTTCCAACGCGGCTACACCTCATCGAAAGGGCCGCCGCGTCGCGCCGGGTCGCGACCAATGGCGGCCTCCTCGGCATCGTCAGGCAAGGCCTCGTCACTGTCCTGATAGGGGTTATCGTCGTCTTCCTCGGGCAGATCACCTTCCTTCTCGATGCCGGTGCTGTCCGGCAGGCTTTCCTCATCTGCTCCGTCGGGCAAAATCCTTGCGCCGCGCAAGGCATCCCAGTCCTGCTCGCGTGGTGCCGGCGCTTCCACTTCGTCATTGGCGGTTCTGTCGCGGGTCTGGTTTTCGTCCGTCGGCGCCTCGACCTCATCGCTGGGTTTTCTGCGTCGGTCCATGATTGCCTCCTTGGATTGGTGCTTTCCGTGGAAGTGGAAACTCTCCGCCGGCAGGCAAGTTCCCGCGAGCCTTCCACCTTCCGTTGGGAACCAATTGCCGCCGGGCTGATTTGCCAAGGAGACGATCCCAGACAAGGAGCCGGATCATGAAGATTTTCACCCTCTTGCTCTGCGCGCTGCTGCTGGCGCTGGCTGGCCCGGCAGCCGCGCAAGACAACGACCTGAATCCTCCCGCACCTTGCCAGGTTGAGCCGCAGGCCAAGGACGGCAACCAGCCACCTGCCAATGGCGACAGCGGTGGGCTGACGGGCAAGCTCGCTCCCTGCGGTGGCGTCTTGCAACCTCCGCCCAGTGGTGACCAGAGCATCACCCAACCGCCACCGGATCAGGGCAATACTCCGGTAATCAAACCCGGCGAAGTGCCTGTGCAGCCACCCAAGCAATGATCATGGTTGAGACTTTACGGAGCGGCCCGGTAACGGCCGCTTCCGGTCTTGGCCATGCGTAGCGCCGTCACCGGGTCGATGCCGGTCCACACGATGCCGGCCGTCTCGGCAAAGGCGGCAAAGGCTCGCCGGGCCTGGTCCCTGGTCAGGTGTCCGGCCCGGGCCATTTCGCAGGCCCTGAGTGCGGTATCGTAGATTTTGCCGCGTCGGGCCTGCGGCCATTCCTTAAGAAAATTCTGCATCTCGGCCAGCGTTGCGATGTCGCGTTTGAAGCCGGCGCCGACCGCGATCGCCACCGGAATTTGGAGCCGCATATCGTCCATACCGAAGTCTCCTGAAAAAGGATCGTCTTCAATGCAAATGATGCCGATGCGGTTCCAGCCGACATGACCGGGAAGCCGATCAATTTAGTCTCTGCTTGCGGAACAAGACCGTACCCGCGGCGTTTGCCCTTCAGGAGCCTGCCCATAGGAATTCGTGTTGTTTCGCCTCGGGCGGAACACCGGCGGAGCTCGCCATCAATGACAGGAGACGAAGATGAAAACCGTCCTCATTCCCGCCGTCGCCGGGCTTGCCATGATCGCCGGTCTCGGTGTCGCCGCTGCTGACGAAATCATCGTCACGCAGCCGGCGCAGCAGCAGGTGATCATCACACCCGAACAGCGTACGGTCGTGCACGAATACGTAAAGAAGCATCCGCTTGCCTCGGTCAATCTGCTCGGTCTCGAACTGAATGTCGGTTCCGCTTTGCCCGACACCGTCGAACTGCAGGAGGTGCCCGATGTTCAGTACAGGTACGCCGTCGTCGACAATCGTACCGTGTTGGTCGACCCCAGCACGCGCAGGATTATCGAGGTCGTCGAGTAGTCCCGACTGACAAATCATCGTTGATTATCCGGCCCCGCTATTCTTGCGAAAGGATGGTGGGGTCGAATCGGGAAGGAGCGTTTGCCATGTTGCCAAATGTTGACACCCCGAACTCCACCAATGTTGCGGCGTGTTGCGATAAGCTGCTGGCCGAGCGTCGCACGGCGCTGTTGTCCATGAAGGATGCGATCGCGGTTCTACGCGAGCGAAGCGGCACAGATCGTTCGGATGCCGACCTTGCCGGACTGATCGCGAAGAAGGCAGCCCTGCTTGGCGTCGCCGTCGTTTCCGATCAGCACTGAGGCTTCTCGTCGCTCAAGACGCCGGCAGAAATATCGGCTAATGTTTTCGTGGAATCTGGACCAACCGATCGGACCTAACCACGGAGGCTTAAGTGACGGACGACAGACAGGATCGCATTCGCCGGCGCGCGCACGAGATCTGGGAACAGGCAGGCCGGCCCGAAGGCGCGCATCAGGAGCATTGGGAAAAGGCTACGGCCGAGGTCGACGGCGCTGCCGCCAAGCCAAAAAAATCGGCGAAGAAGGCAGACGCCAAGGCCAAGCCGGCCAAAGCAGCCAAGCCCCCTAAAACAGCCAAGCCCGCCAAGGCCGCCAAATCGCTCAAGTCCGCCAGTCCGACTTCAGGCAAGGGTTGACCCCGCGGATCTTGAGTCGGCCTTGAGTGCGGCGAGCCCCTCATCGGCCCGCTGATTGGGAACCGGATCAATCGATCCGGCCGGCGGCATCATTTGCGCCGGTCGGTTGCGGTCGTGACTGGCAATGTCGATGATGCGCCGAGGACGTTCCGCCCAATGGACGACTCCGGTGTCACGCCTCCCAGGCATAGCTCGACAGCGCGAAGCGGATGCCGGCTTCGGTCATTGCGAGTTCGCATTCGGTGATCTGGCGCAGGTGGCGCAGATAGCGCGCCACCGTTTGCGGTAGCCAGCCGGCGCAGGCTTCGACATAGGCGCGGCCGTGAACGAGCGTCCCGGTCGATAGCCGCTCATCTTTCTCGGCAATCACCTGCAGATATTGGCGGATGAAACGGATGTCGTCGGCGATGTCCTGGCTCGCCATCCGCCAGGCGCCGGCGAGGCGTTCGCGCTGCTCGAGCGACAAGGGCGATAGTAGTGGAAGCGACAGCAGCGGGCGGGAGAGGTCGGCGAAAGCGGTATGGTTCGCTGTGCTCAAGGAAATCCTCCGCGAAAAGAGTAATCGTACTGTATGTACGAAACAACATCAAGCGAAATTCGTACAATTTGAACGAGATCGGATCGAGAGTCGACTTGGCCTCTTTCACAGGAGAGAAGGCAAACTGGCCCAACACTCTTGCGGCACGCTCCCAAAAAACCTCTTCCCCAATCGCTCGAACAGTGCTTTAACCCGGGCATCCACAGGGGTGCTCCGTATGGTCGGGGCTGAGATGAGGGCGGCAAGCCTTCGGACCCTAAAGCTGATCTGGATAATACCAGCGGAGCGAGGCGGGCGATGTTTTCAGGCGCACAGATTTCCCTTTATCCCATGACCGACGATTTCGTCGGCGTCATCCTTGGTGCGCTCGGCGCGCTCGATCCCTGGCGCGACCGGCTGCGAATCGAGACCGACGACATCTCGACCCTCCTGGTCGGGCCGCCCGAAGTGCTGTTTCCAGCGATGCGCGACCTGTTCGTGGCGGCGGCCAAAAGCGGCAAGCATTGCGTGTTGTCGGCGGCGGTCTCGCGCGGCTGCCCCGGCGAACCGGACGATCCCATCTGCCACTCCGACGAGACCGGCGGACCTGCCATTCCGCTGGACGAACGCAAGCTCGCCGCGATCCGCGCCGTGCAGGCGACGCCATCGACCGGCCAGAAGGTGGCGGCGCAATTCTCGCTCTATGTCATGGGCACCGGCGACCACATGGACGAGATCTATGGCTGCATCGATTTCCTGAAACAGTCCGGCGTGTTCGAGCGCTCCAAAAACTTCTGCACCAAACTGCGCGGCGATGCCGGCGCGGTGTTTGCAACGCTTGCCGAAGCCTTCTGCCGCTTTGGCCCCGGCGCCGGCCACGTCACCCTCGACATCACGATTTCGGCCAACAGCCCGAGCGCCGTCTGAGCCGCGGCTCAGGCGTCGTTCGTCGGGGATATTGCCGTGGCTGTTTTGCTTGATCCATTGCGTGGCGGAGATGCTTCCGCTTCTGAGCTTGAGCGGAAAGGCGGAGAGGAATCTTCGGCGATTGGCGAGAGCCGAAGGGACATCCAATCTCCCCCGCAAGGGGGGAGACCAGCTGTCACCGACACCTTAGCCAAGGCAATCCCCGCCGCCTTCGCCTTCACCCTGCTCCTCGCCGCCTGGGAGTTCTACGCCCGCTATGGCGGCATCGCCCCCACCATGCTGCCAGCGCCGTCGCGTGTGCTGCTGCAGGCCTGGGAGAATCGCGCGGCACTTGCCGAAAACACGCTTCCCACCATCCGTGCCACATCAGCCGGCTTTGCCTGTTCGCTGGTCGCTGCCTTCATCCTTTCGGTGCTGGTCGATTTCCTGGCCCCGCTGCGCCGCGCGCTCTTCCCGCTACTGATCGTCAGCCAGACCTTGCCGCTGGTCGCCATCGCGCCGCTCATCGTGCTGTGGTTCGGCTTCGGGCTGATGCCGAAAATCCTGCTCGTCGCACTCGTCACCTTCTTCCCGATGATGGTGGCGCTGGTCGAGGGTTTCGCCGCGACCAGCAAGGAGATTTCGCAGATGCTCGCCGCCATGGGGGCAGGGCGCTGGCGCATCTTCTGGCTGGCGCGGCTGCCCTCGGCGCTGCCCTATTTCTTCGCCGGGCTGCGCATATCCATCACCTATGCCGTGGTCGGCGCGATCTTCGCCGAATATGCCGGCGCGGCGAAGGGGCTGGGCATCTACATGCTCAACGCCAAGAACAATTTCCGTCCTGATCTGGTGCTGGCCGCCGTCGCCGTCAGCGCGGCGCTGACGCTCGCTCTGTTCGGTCTTGCCGTGCTCGTCCAGCGTCTCGCCATGCCTTGGGAAAATGCAGGGAGCGAGAGCAACGATCGCAAGTCCGGGCCTGCGGGGAGGGCCGGCCATGACGCGGCTTGAGCTGCGCGATATCAGCAAAAGCTTCGGCGCGCTGGAGGTGCTCGCCGGCATTTCGCTTCATGTCGCGGCCGGCGAGTTCGTCTCCATCCTCGGTCCTTCCGGCGCCGGCAAGTCGACGCTGTTCCAGCTGTTGACAGGCGCGCTGAAGGGCGAGGGCGACATGCGCTTCGACGGTGCGCCATTGCAAGGCAGCCCCTTCGCCTTCATGCCGCAGCGCGACGCGCTGATGCCGTGGCGGCGCGTCATCGACAATGTGACGCTGGGGCTGGAAGTGCAGGGCGTCTCGCGACGGGCGGCCAGGGAGCAAGTCGCGCCGCTGTTTGCCGAGTTCGGCCTTGCCGGCTTCGAACACGCCTGGCCGGCGGAACTTTCCGGCGGCATGCGCCAGCGTGCAGCGCTTTTGCGCACCGTGGTGCAACAGCGCGACATGCTGCTGCTCGACGAGCCTTTTGGCGCGCTGGATGCACTGACACGCGCGGGTATGCAGCGCTGGCTGGAAGGCATGTGGCGGCGCCATCGCTGGACGGCGCTGCTGATCACCCATGATGTGCGCGAAGCCGTCTACCTGTCCGACCGCATCTATCTCCTGTCGGCGCGGCCGGCCCGTATCATCAGCGAGATCGCCGTGCCGCTGCCGCGCCCGCGCACCACCGGCAGCGATACCGCGCGCCAGGCAGCGGTGCTCGAAGCCGAGATCCTCGACACGCTCCTCAATCCCTCGACTGACCGAACCTCGTTCCCGCAGACCGTCCAAAGGAGTTTTTCATGACTGATTTCACCCGCCGGCAAGCCCTGCTGTTGGCCCTGGCTGCCGGATTGCCGCTGGCGTCGCGCGCTCAAGCGGCTGCGCAAAAAATCACCGTCGCGCTCGACTGGACCGTCAACACCAACCATATCGGCCTGTTCGTCGCCCGCGACAAAGGCTTTTACGACGAGGCCGGGCTCGACGTCGAAATCCTGCCCTATGGCGATACCGGCGCGGGCGCGCTGGTCGCCAACCGCATCGCCGATTTCGGCATTGCCGGCGTCGGCCTGTTCACCCAGCGCGCCGCCGGCGCCGACCTCAAGGCGGTCTACGCCGTGGTGCAGCAGGAGACCGGCCGATTGGTCTTCAACGCGGATCGCAGCGAGATCAAGAGCCCGAAAAACCTTGACGGCCTGACCTATGGCGGCTTCGGCAGCGCCTGGGAAAACACACTGATCTCGACCATCATCCGCCACGATGGCGGCAAGGGGGTTTTCGAGACAGTGACGCTCGGCACCTCGGCCTATGAGGCGCTGGCCAACGGTTCGGTCGACTTCACACTGGAGGTCTCGACCTGGGAAGGCGTCAATGCCGAACTGAAGGGCATCAAACAGCGCGGCTTCCGCTATGCCGATTACGGCGTGCCCGATGAACACACCACATTCATCGCCTCCAGCGATGCGTTTCTCCAGGCAAACCCGAAAGCGGCATCGGCCTTCGTGGAGGCTACGCGACGCGGCTATCAATTCGCCGTCGATCATCCGCAAGAGGCTGGTGACCTGCTGATCGCTTCCAACAAGGACGCACTGACCGACTCGGCCCTGATCCACGCCTCGCTGAAGATGCTGGTCGACGGCCACTTCCTGCGCAGCCAAAGCGGCGTTATCGGCACCATCGACAGAGCCAAGATCGAGGCGATCGGAACCTATCTCTTCAACGCCGGCATCCTGCTCGATGGTGATGGCAAGGTTCTGAAGGAGCGGCCGGATTTTGGAGCGTATTTCAGCAATGAGTTTGCGGTATAGGGGTGGTCAGTTTCCCCCGAGGCTGAGCGCCTTTTTGCGGTCGGCCTTGGCACGTTTCTGGTTGCCCTTGGCCGCCCAGGATCGGCTTCGGCCGGTGTAAGCGTCGGCATATTTGGGATAGAGCTTTATCGCTTGATTGAAGTTGGCGATAGCGCCGTCTTGATCACCAGCACGCGCCTGCAGGAGACCTCTGCCGTAGTAACCTCCTGGGCTGTTGCGATCGATCTGGATCGCCATGTCGAAATCGGCCTTGGCTCGCTTCAAGTCTCCTTGGACAATCCACAGAGTTCCGCGATCGACGCGAATTTTGGCGACGTTTGGACGAAGGACGATGGCTTTGTCATAGTCCGCTATCGCCCCATCGTAGTCGCCTATCGTCGTTCGACTGATTCCGCGACCGTAGAAGATCTGGGCATTGGTGGAACCAAACTCGATCGCCTTGCTGTAGTCGTCGATGGCACGTCTATGGTCGCCCTTGGCTGTCCATGAGACAGCGCGGGCGAAATAATGGCTACCGTTTTCGGGCTCGATTGCGATCGCGCTGCCGTAGTCCGCTATCGCTCGATCGTAATTCCCCTTCTGCGCCCATGCGAGACCGCGATATCCAAAAGCCCCTGCATTGTTGGGGTTGAGCGCTATCGCATGATCGAATTTTGCGATTGCAAGGTCATACTTGCCTTTGCCGTAAAGGGCGATGCCGCTCTTCAGGTCGGTGTTCACGGGCGCAGTCTCAAACCTTGGCGCCGGCTTGTTTTCCCCCTTCGCCGCCATCGCCAACTGCCGAGCCTGCCGAGCATCTTCATATGTGGGGTCGAGCTCAAGCGCCCGATCGAAATCGGCGATGGCGAGGTCGTAGTCGCCCATATAGTACCGTGCGCTGCCGCGTCCGAAATACAACGAGACCTGGTCCGGTTTCATCGCAATCGCGCGGTCGAGGTCGGCGATGGCCTTTTCCGGCTGTCGCTTCTTCACCAGCGTCAGGGCGCGGCCATTGTAAGCTGCGACATAAGAGGGGTCGAGTTCGATCGCCTTGCTGTAGTCATCCAACGCGCCGTCATACTCGCCCTTCTGCAGGCGCGCCAAGGCACGTGCTGAATAGGTCGTTGGTTCATTTGGAGCGAGCGCCACAGCGCGGCTGTATTCAGCGATGGCGCGAGCGTATTTGCCTTTCTTGTAGAAGGCGTCGCCGCGCTCCAACAATGCCACGACAGCCGACAAATCGGGGCCTCTTTCAGCATCGCCAGGCCCGCTTTGTCCTGTCCGAGCCATCGCCGCTTCGAGGCCTTTGCGGGCATCGGCATTGTTTGGGTCGAGCTGGATCGCCTTGTCATAGTCCTGCTGAGCCCCATCCATGTTACCAGATTGCGCCCGTGCCATCCCACGACGATAGTAGGCGAGGGCGTTGTCCGGGTCGAACCAGACGGCGCGGTCGTATTCTGCAATCGCCTGATCGTAGTCCTGGTGCTCGGTACGCTCATCGCCACGTTTGATGGCGTCCGCAGCCTCGGCGCCGCGCTGTTTGGCAGCGATTCTGGCGCCTAACGCGTTCAGCTGTTCAGCCGTGACCGGCAACTTTGGCGCGGCCGTTCCAGATTTTTGAAGCTTTGCATCCGGCGACTGGTTGGGCTTGCCGCCGTCGTCTGCAATCTGCTCGTTGCAGGCTCCAGCCTGCTTCGGATCGAGTTCGATAGCGCGACGGCAATCCGCCGCTGCCCCCGCTCTGTCACCGTTCAGCACGCGTGCGCGGCTACGGACGAGGTAGGCATCGGCATTGTCCGGATCGAGACGGATGGCCTTTGCCAGATCGAGAAGGGCGCCGCCGGCATTGTAATCCGCAAGCCGTGCCTCGGCGCGCTCCACCAGGATTTTCGCCGCAGCAGGGTCTATTTTATCCGAACTGGATGAGTTGGCGATTTCACCTGGCGCATGGTCGATACACGAACCTTCGCGCTTTGGATCGAGGTCGATGGCACGCCGGCAGTCTGCTGCGGCGGCAGCGTAGTTTCCTTGCGATGCTTCCGCGAGTGAACGGTCGTAAAAGGCTTCGGCATTGTACGGGTCGCGCTCGATCACAAAGCTGAAGGAATCTATCGCACCCTCGACATTGCCCCGCATTTGTTGTTCCAATCCCTCCTTCAGGTGCCAGTCGGCGACAGAGGAATTGTCTGGCTTCTTCGGGTACAATTGAATCGGACCGTATTCTGACAGTTCCGTGGGTTTGACCGGCGCGTACCGGGATGCGCCAAGGCTGTCCCCAATATCGCAATCTCCAGTCTTTTTTGCATCAAGTTCGACGGCTTTGCGGCAGTCGGCAGTTGCTCCGTCCGCATCGCCATTGCGCGCCCGCGTCAGCGAACGGCCGAGCCAGGCTCTCGCGTCTTTCGCGTCGAGCGCGATTGCTTTGTCGAAATCGGCGATGGCGCGATCGTTGTTGCCTTTGCTCGCCCATGCGATGGCGCGGTAATAGTAGCCGTCGACACTGGCGGCATCGAGTTCGATCGCTCTGTTGGCGTCGGCGATGGCGTGGGTCCAGCTGTCCTTTCCGATCCAGGCGGCGCTGCGATTTGCATAGGCAACGGCGTTTGCGGGATCGACGCTGAGCCCGGCGTCATAGTCGGCTATGGCCTTGTCGAACTCGCGCTTGGCAGACCACGCGACGCCGCGATTGACCAAGGCCGTCAAGTCTTTGGGGTTGAGGCGGATCGCCTCGTCAAACTCGGCGATCGCTTTGTCGTGTTCGCCTTTCTTGTCCCACGCCGAGCCAAGGCCGGTATGGGCCTTTCCGTTTTGCGGATCGACCTCGATCGCCTGCTGGAAATCGACGATGGCCGCGTCGATCTTGCCTTGGCGCATGAACGCCGAGCCGCGGCTGGTCAGCGCATCGACGGCGGACGGCTCATAGCTGATAGCCTTGGTGAAGTCCGCGATTGCGCGTTCGTCGTCTCCCTTGTTGTACCAGTCGGCGCCGCGGTTGAAGTAGGCCGACGCGCGTCTGGGATCGAGTGCGATCGCTCCGCTGTAGTCGGCGATGGCCCCGTCCCAGTCTTGTTGGCTGCCGCGGGCGACGCCTCGGTAGAAATAGGCACTGACGCGCAGGCGCAGCGTCTCCGTCGCATCCTCGGCAATCACCGTGCAGGCGGCGATGCGCTGGTCGGCAACACCCTTGCCTACGCCCGGTTTCATTTCATAAACCGGGCCGCTGCCACCGTCTGGACCCTCTTCGAGGCCGAAGCAAAGGGCGTAGTCCCTCGTAACAGCCGCTGCCTGCGTACAGAGTCCGCCCAGCATCGCCATCCCCGCCAGCCCGAGCAGCGGGCCGCGCAAAAGGCCGGCAACAAATCTGCGCAACAATGCGCCTGTGCTGCGTAACACGGTTCTGAACTCCCCCCGGAAATTGCCGCGACTGCACTCGCGGATACTTATATAGTTCTCTTTTTGTTCCAGAATGCAAGCATAAATTGCGGTGGCTTCATTTGCACGCTTGGTCTGGGGCTAAGCGACACTAAAAATCCGATTTGCCTGAAGAGGTTGCCAGAACGCAGGGGCGCGGAGGAACGTCGCGCCATCCCGGCCAGCCCCTCACATATCGATCATCGAGCGCTTCACCCGGCCGATGATGGTGATGGCGCCTTCCAGCGCCGGGGGCGGGATGTCCATATAGGAGGCCGGCTGGAAGGGCGGGTTCTCGTTGGGGCGGTAGCGCTTGTAGGTGGCCTGGCCGCTTTCGTCCGAAATGACATAGCAGCCATTGGTCACCAGCCGCTTGTCCCTGAGATTGACGAAGATGATCGAATCCGGCGGCGAGATCTTGTTCATCGACGGGCCGTCGACGCGCAGCGCGATCCATTGGCCCTGCTCGAGATCGGTGGTGGGGATGGTCGGATAGTCGCTGAGATTGGCCACCGTGTCCTGGCTGCCGAGTTCGCCGGCGCTGATCCACGAAACGATGGGCACGTCGACGGTGGCCAGCGACGGCATCGGGATCTGCCGGCCCGCCTCGTCGAAGCCGAAATGGCCGCCCGCAAGGCTGCCGCCATCGCCGTTGAACAACAGCCAGCCGGGGTCGACGCCGAACAGGCGGCCATATTTCTCCGCCGCCTTGCGCGACAGCGGCCGGTTGCCGTTCTCGTGGCTGATCAGCGTGTTCTTGTTGATGTCGCGCAATGCCCGCGCAGCGTCGCTCGGCGAGGCATAGCCCGCCTCGGCCCGCGCCTGCTGCAATCTGTGCCTCGGTTCCTGCATCGTACAAATTGCCCGAAATTTGTCGTCCAATATGTACGATTTCGCTTGCGTCAGCTTCGTACATATCGTACGCTTAGCGCATGATCGAACAAACCGCAAGCCTTTCCGCAGGCATCGCAAGCTTTCTCCCATCGTCCGGGCTGTCCTCCTCCCCGGTCCGGACGCAGACCGGGGCTCTTGCCCCGGATCCGGTCGAATTCCCCCTGTCGACCGGAACGGCCGGAGCCGCTCCTCTCCCGGCTCCGGCCATTTTTTCGCCCGATGGCGCCACCGGCTCGCCAAAGGCTGCTTCCGGCGGGCTCTCCTGCATCCGCACCGAAGACGGCACCGTCATCCTGTTCGACCGGCTGACGGGCAGGGCGGTTTCCGGCCTCACCAAGGCGGCCGCCGAAGCCGCGTTGCGGCGCCTCGCCGGCTTGCCGGCCGCCAGCACCGCCTGACGACACCGAACCAGACGCTCTGAACCTCTGCCTTGGCCTTCAGGCTGAGCGCTTGCCCTTGCGCGCAATCAATGGATCCCGACATGACTGCCTATACCGACACCGAATTGCAGGAGATCGCCGTCTGGCTCAGAGATGGCCTGTCGGCCACAAGGATCGCCGTCCGTTTCACGGCGCTGCGCGGCAGCCCGGTCTCGCGCAACGCCATTATCGGCATCGTCCACCGCAACGCTGCCTTGAAGACGATCGGCTTTGCCAATCCCAAGAGCGGCCGATCCGGTGGGAGACCGAGGAAGAACGCGGCGGGGAAGACTGCGGCCAACGAGAACGTGCTAAGGAAAAATCTGCCGGCTCAGCCGGGCACGCCCGCAAGGCAGGCCGCAGTTTCGAAGCAGCCTGAACCCGTAAGCCCGGTCGCCAAACCAGCAAAGCAGGCATCGGCCAAGCCTATGCCGTCAGCTCGGCCGGTGCTCTCGATCCCGGGCGAGGGGCGGCTGGTGGTCGACGGCGAAATCTACCGCTTCAAGCTGCCGGCGCCGCGCCCTGCCGCCATCGGGCGCCAGCCGCATGTCGCCGCCATGCGCTTCATCGACTGCCTGTTCAACCGCTGCCGCGCGCCGCTCGACCTGACGCTGGAGGAAGACCCGGAGAAAGATGCTCCCGGCAGTCGGCCTGGCGAGGAGATGTTGTGCTGCGGCCTGCGCACAAGGGCGTTGAAGAGCTACTGCGACTATCACCAGGCGAGGTTTCATCGGCCCGTGGTGGAGGTGGTTTAGGCACCAATGCGAGGCGGTGAGCAGCCACCGGATGGTCTGCGGGACAGCGCCCCCC
>UCIA01000031.1 GCA_900472295.1 Hyphomicrobiales bacterium
TGCCAGAGATAGAGCGAGTAGGAGAGTTTGCCGACCCATTGCAGGGGCGGCAGCGCCAGTGCCACGCTCGGGCTTTTCTCAGCGCTCTGCCCTTGCTGCGCATGGGCCGAACCGGCAAGCAGCAACAGCACGGCGCCGGCCACCGGCACCAGGGCCATGAAACCGGGGAAGGGGGCTTCCTCGCTGAAGGAGATGTAGGCGCCCGCAATCAGCGCCAGGCCGAGCCACGCCAGCGGCGCGGCAAGCCGCGAGCGGTTTTGCCAGACTTGGTGCGGCACCATGCTGGCGAGCCCGCCGGCGGCGAACTCCCAGGCGCGCAGCGGCGAGAAATAGAAGGCCCAGGGCTGTGAGACCGTGGTCAGCCACGCGCAGACGGCGAACGACACCAGCCCGGCCAGCCCGATCACCAGCATCGCCGCGCGCTTGCCGGGGCGCAGCCATGCCGCCAGCATCAGCAGCGCCGGCCAGGCGAGATAAAACTGTTCCTCCACCGACAGCGACCAGAAATGGACAAACGGGTTGCTGGCTGCATCGGCGGCGAAATAGTCGAACGACCAGCGGATCAGCCAGAAATTGATCATGTAGGCCGAGGCGAACATGGCGCCCCTGGAATAAAGCGACTGTTCCTCCGGCGACAGGATGAAGGCGCCGGCCACCAGCGTGGCGAGGATGACGAACAGCGACGCCGGCAACAGCCGCCGGGCGCGCCGGGCGTAGAAGCGCCACAGGTCCAGCCGGCCGGTCTCGGTGATCTCGGCAAGCAAGTGCTTTGTGATCAGATAGCCCGAGATGACGAAGAAGATATCGACGCCGGCAAAGCCGCCAGGCAGGCCGGCAAAACCGAAATGGAAGGCGACCACGCCCGCCACAGCCAAAGCGCGCAGTCCTTCGATATCGGGTCGGAACGATGCTGACACGATTTGCCACCTCGTGCTGGTGCATGATCTCGCCTTGGTGCGAGTAACGAACGCACCGGGATCATACGTGCGGCAGCTTTGCGTGCCCAAGGGGACACGGCGCTGCGGCCGTTGACAGCCCACCCGGCGCAAGACTCCGCCCTATGGGTCGATATCGCAACGCAACAAATCTATCGCAGTGCAACACAAGTCGAGATTCTTCCTTCTCCCCGTTCACGGNNGTGCCGGCAGGCGGATGAGGGGCAGCACCGACGCCGGTCCAGTATGGGCTGCGCCCTATTATCCCTATGCGGAATTGGCAGGATGACAAGCGTTCGCGCCGCCCCTCATCTGGCTGCCGCCATCTTCTCCCCGTGAACAGGGAGAAGGACGCTGTCATCGCCGCTTTCGCCAATCCCCGACATTTGCGGTCGTCACCCGCGTTGCCCCCGTCACACGCATCGGCTATCCCTCCGGCAGCCAATGCCGGCACAACGGAGCCCTCCCATGACCAACACCACCATCCTCAAATTCGGCGCTGTCGATCATGCCGAGGGCGGCGATCTGCCGGGCTGGGTCGTGGTGCAGGGGAGGCCGACGATGCAGACCGCGGTTCAGCACACCACCGCCGACGGCAAGGTGCTGTCGGGCACCTGGCGGGCATCGCCCGGCACCTACCACGCCACCTACACCGACTATGAGTTCGTGCACATGATCGCCGGCCGCATCATCATCACGCCCGATGGCGGCACGCCGGTCGAGGTCGGCCCGGGCGATGCCTTTGTCGTCGAAGCCGATTTCAAGGGAACCTGGCAGATACTCGAGCCAGTGACCAAGCACTTCGTCGTCAAGCTTGCTTGATCGACGTCGTCAGGGTTTCCTGATCGACACGTCGACAAGCTCGCTTGATCGGCGCTGACATCAGCGGCCGGCGCGGTTATCGCGCCGGTTCAGTCACGATCTTGCTGCGCATTCCGCTCGCGACGGAACCGATCGCCATCCCCGACTGTTGTGTCGCAGGAAGGCGGCCCCATGCCCCCCACGGTTCGAACCACACTCTGCAACATTCGCGACGATCTGCACGCCCTGCGCAGGACGGTGGCAGCACGTGGCCATATCGAGACGATCCAGGCCATCGATGCGCTGATCGGCGTCGCCGAGTCCGAAGCGGTCCGGGCCATACGGCGCATCGATCTCGGCGCCTGATTCAACGCACACGACTATCGAGGGGAAGAACAATGGACATCAGGGAGATGACGCAGCAGGAATGCACCGCCATGCTGAAATCGGCCAGGCTCGGCCGCCTGGCCTGCGTCCGCGACAACAGACCTTACGTGGTGCCGATCCACTTTGCCTTCGGCGACAATTTCATCTTCAGCTTCTCGCTGCCAGGCAAGAAGGTCGAATGGATGCGCCAGAACCCTCGTGTCTGCCTGCAGGTCGACGACGTCGGCACCGTTCATGGCTGGAAGAGCGTCGTCGTCGATGGCGTGTTCGAGGATCTGCCCAAGGCGCCCGCGCTCGACGCCACGATCCCCGCCAGGGATCAGCAGACACCTGCATCCAATCATGACCGGGAATTTGCCTGGTCGCTGCTGCAGAAGCACGCCAATTGGTGGGAGCCGGGCGCGTTGAAACCCGGCGAGCAGGCCGGTTCGGGCAGCCATATGTTCTACCAGATCAAGATCGAGACGATGTCCGGGCGGCAAGCGTATCGCTAGGCGCTGCTGGCTGCGCCCGATCATCCTGCTGATGCGCCGCTAGTCGCCTACGACGTCATTTTGGAACGTGTTGGCACCGCGCCGCGTTGATCTCCACGAGGAGATCAAAACAATGGCCGTTCCAACAGATTACCGAACGAATAGAGCCGACTATGCGATTGCAGCAAAGTCGAAGCTGACGCCTGCCGCTGTTGCGGCTGATACGAAGAAGAAGGCAGTGCGACTTGACGATCAGCGCTCCGCCAGGCTGGCAGCAAATCCATCGGATACATCCGACAAGCCCAAACCCCGGCCGCGCGGTTAGTTTCCGGCCACGCCGCCTTGAGGCCCACCCGGGCAAGATTCCTGGAGCGGTTCACCGTTTTGCAGAAATGGCGAACCGCTCTCTTTGTTTAGGCGCAATTCCCAAGGTTAACCCGATCACGTTTTTCCTGGAACAGCTCGGTGGAAGGCGCAAAAAAACCCGCGTCCGGAGGGGGTCGGGAGGCGGGTTCTTTAACGACCAAGCGCTTTGGGACGCTCGATGTACCTATCAACACATCAGCAAGGGATTTGTTCCCTTCGAAGATAGTTTTTAATACCAGCGTCCACGGCCGTAAAAGCCGCCGCCGCCGAGTACAAGAACAATAAGAACGATGACCAGAATTGTGGTGATATCCATATCCGTCTCCTATGCGCGGCACCGGTTTTCGCCGCCTGCCGCTGTTGCCTGACCAGTAATTTGTGTCTGCCGTAAACCGGGTGGTCTAACGCAAACCAAAAAAGCTAAGTGCCGCGAGTACGATAACCACGGCTCCGACCAACCAAATAATGCTGTTCATGACGGTCCGCCTTTTTCTTGAGCTGTTGGCAAAAACTGTTGCCACTCAATGCAAACGGCTGCGTGGCGTTCTTGTTCCACGGTGCGGTCACAGATGAACGAACAGCCGGCCAAACAATTTTTCCCGCGGTCAGGGAGCGAGAAGGCTATCGAGTGTTGCGGTCAGTTCGTCAAAGCTGAACGGCTTGCGAAGCACGGCGCGGTTGCTGAAGCCTTCGCGCATGTCGCGGTCGTTGTTGCCGGTCGAGTAGATGAACGGCACGCCATGCTCGGCAAGTGCGTCGGCCACGGTGGAACTGTCGTCGCCGTCCAGATTCATGTCCAGCATGGCGGCATCGAAGACCTGTGCTTCGATCAGGGCGATGGCCTTGTCGATCGTGGCAGCTGAGGTCACGGATTCGCAACCAAGGTCGCCCAGCATGTCCTCGATCATCATCAGGACCAGAATTTCATCCTCGACAACGAGGAGGCGACGACCAGAAAGGAGTTTATCGCCAGGCAGCAGTTTATCCATCGCGTGATCCCGGTATCGGAATGTTCATCGTGCAGATCAACCCGTCCGGGCGATAGTCGAGTTGCACAGTGCCTTCGAGTTCGTGGGTCAGGCCGCGCTCGATCACACGCGAGCCGAACCCTTTTCGCAGCGGCTGCGCAACCGGCGGTCCGTCCTTCTCTCGCCAGGAAAGGACCAGCAACCGGCCATCGGGCGTCGGCTCGATCGTCCAGTCGATCCGGATCGAACCTTTGTCATTGGAAAACGCGCCGTATTTCACCGCGTTGGTCGCCAGTTCGTTGAAAGCGATGCCAAGCGCCAGGGCCGCCTTGGTCGAGAGGCGAATGTTCTCGCCTGAAATCACCAGGCGCTCCGCTTGCCCGTCACTGACGCCGAACGGTTCCAGCGCATCGTGCAGCACATCGAGCAGCCCGGCGCTGTGCCAGTTTTCACGGGTCAGCAAATTGTGCGACCGCGAGAGCGCAAACAGCCGGGACTCGACCGCTTCGCGGATCATCCGCGGATCGCTATTGGCGCGCGATGCCTGCCAGACGATCGACTGCACGGTTGCAAGCGTGTTCTTCACCCGATGGTTCAGTTCGTCGATGAGCATTTTGGATTGCGCCTGCTCCTCCTTGTGTTTGGTCAGATCGACGAAGGAGGCAAAATACTGGACGATGGCGCCGCTCTCGTCGCGGACGGGATTGGCGAAAAGGCCGCCCCAGAATTCGCTGCCATCCTTGCGTCTGTAGAGGATTTCCGTGCCCGCCTCCGCATTGGCTTCGAACTCGATCCTGATGCGCTTCAGCGCTCCGGCGTCGGTAGCGTCCGCCATCAGGAAATTGAAGGGCTGACCCAGCACTTCTTGCCTGGCGTATCCGGTCAGAGCGAGGAAGGCGTCGTTGGCAAATATGATTGGATTGCCGTCTTCCTTAGCATCGGTGAAAACCATCGCCATTCGTGTCGTCTCGGCAGCAACCACGAACGGGCCGAGGTCGTCGTGAAAGCCCTCGACGTCGGCTTCGGCGTCCTTCTGCTCTTCGGACTTTTCAACTATCTGCGGCATATCGACTAACGATCCCACGCCTTGGAGCAATCCAATCTGACGAGCCCAAGGCTCCCGCTACCGGATGGATCAAGCTACGCCGCGCGCGGCACGCGCGAGGTGAAGGTTGCCCTGGTCACCGACACGCTGGTGCCGTTGCTGTCGCTGATGACCTCGATTTTGGCCTCGAGCTGCTTGACCAGCGCCTCGACGATGGCCGTTCCCAGGCCCGCATTGGCGACGATGGTGGCGGGCTTGCCGGCGCCATTGTCCGACACCGTCAGCTTCCAGTCGCCGCCATCAGTCTCGTAGGTCACCTGGATCAGCGCCTTGGCCTTCTCCATCGGGAAGGCATATTTGATCGCATTGAGAACGAGTTCGGTGACGATCAGGCCGAGGCTCACTGCCTTTTGCGAATCGATCCTGCCGCCTTGCGCCGTGACGTTGACCGCGATCGGCTGGACATCGCCGACCATCGAGGAGGCCAGGCTGCTGCACAGTTTCGACAGATAGGACACGACGTCGATCTCTTCGAGACCGGCCTCGGTGTGGAGGTGGCGCTGCACTTCGGCCACCGACAGCACCCGCTGGTGCGCATCCCTCAGGTGCTGGCGGGTTTCCTCCGAAGTGACCGAGCGCGCCTTCAGCAAAAGAATGCTGGCGATGATCTGCAGGCTGTTGGCGACCCGGTGCTCCATCTCGCGCAGCAGCACGTCCTTTTGCCGCAGCAATTCCTCGGTCCGGGCGAGGAGCTCTTCCTTTTCCTTCTCGATCGAACGGCGGGCCGTGATGTCGTTGAAGGCGAGCAGGATGGTGATTGTCGAACTGTGATCGTAAAGCACCTTGCGCGCGTTGAGCAGCATCGTGCGATGGCCGATGGTGGGGAAATCATGGGAAACCTCGAAACCGTCCATGGCGGTCTTCTCGGGGATGATGGTCTCCAAAAGCATGCGCAGCGCCGGAATATCCCACTGGGCGTCGCCGAGCGCATAGAGCAGGGCGCCCTGCGTCTGTCCGGGGTCGACCTTGAAGGTCTGATAGAACGAGCGGCTGGCCGCCAGCACATGAAACTGCTCGTCGAGCACGAGAAACGGCTCGACAATCGTATTGACGATCGCCTGCGCCAGCGTCTGCGCGTCCTCGATATTCGCGATGGGGTGGAACAAGGCTTAAAGCCGATCTGGAGGCGCATTCGCCTCCGCTCAGCCTCTTCTCTTACACCATTGCCGGTCCGGAGTCGCGAATTGAATCAATCCGGCCGGCACCAGCCGGTTTTGTTGCGCGAACGCCAGCGTCCCCCTCGCCTCGTAGGGAGAGGGGGACGTAGCGAAGCGAATATCGGTTAAGAGGGCGTCACCTCGTTCGCTTCGAACCGATGCGGATCGAAAAGCCGAGACGATGGCGTTCTGCGAAGCCTGATCGACAGAACGCGGGCCAGGACTGCTGCCGGGTCTCCGGCGCGTTAGCCAAGAGCGAGCGGCGCACTCTGCTGAGTGCATGCCGCTCGTCCGGCGCCGGGCCGTCAATGCTGTTGTAACGAAACCCCCCAGCCCCGTCTCAACCGCCACGGCCATGGCGTGACCCATGGCTTGGTATACGCATGCACCCCTGCGGCCTGTCAACGTCGCCCGAAGGAGCATAGGAGCGCCGGTTTTTACCAATCCGAGAGGCTTTCCGACGCATCACGCGTGCGCTGTTTGCCGTCACAAAAATCGATGTAAGTGGCGGTTTTCCGGGCTTTCTTGTGGCTCGGGAGCGGCGCCACCAGTGTCACATCGGTCGCGATCTAGGCGCTTGAATCGATTTGGCTTTCCGGGCTGAAACGTTTCAGAAGGCTGGTTTTCAACCTGACTTTTTTTGGGTGTAATTCCCTGGCGTCGGTTTTGAACCCACGAGCTGGTCAGGGCGCCCAGTCATGCCGGCGTAGCGGTCAGGGATTGCCGTCGGCCAATCACGCCTCCGGTGCGCCTGACGGGCGCCGCACCAGGCCGCTGACGACATAGGCCGCCGCGCCCAGCGCGGTAATCCAGAAGCTCGTTGGCCAGTCGGTCAGGAAGGCGAGCGTCAGGCTGATCCAGGCGATGACCACGGCAAGCGCGATGGAGGTCAGCACGCCGGCGCCGACGCCGCTGGTCAGCCGGAGCGCGGTGGCGGCGGGCGCCACCATCAGCGCAAAGACGAGCAGCACACCGACGATCTGCACCGCCTCTGAGGTGGCAACGGCGACCAGCACCATGAACAGCGTCGAGACCAGGGTGATCGGCACGCCCCGGGCTTCGGCAAGCTCCGGCTGCAGGCTGGCAAACAGCAGTGGTCGGGCGATGAGTACCAAAGCGACAAGGATCGCCACCGCCAGCACCGCCAGCACGATGACGGTGCGCAGGCTGATGCCCAGCACATTGCCGAACAGCACGTTGGTCGCCTGCGAGGCGAAGGCGGTGTAGAAATGCAGGAACAGCAGCCCGAGACCGAGCGACAGCGTCAAAACGATGCCGATGGCGACGTCGCGATGCGCGCGCTCGCCGAGCAGCCCAATGCCGATGCCGGCGGCGACGGTGAACACGGTGAGTCCGAGAAACGGCGACAGGCCGATCAGTCCAGCGCCGGTGGCGCCGGGAAAACCGACATGGGAGAGCGCATGGCCGGCGAAGGTCTGGCCCCTGAGCACGAGAAAATAGCCGACCGCGCCGGACACGATGCCGACAATGGTGCAGGCATAGAAGGCGTTGCGCATGAATTCATAGTCAAAGATCGTGGACATGCGCCCTGCTTTCCAGTTCGACATCGTCGGCCATGACGAAGATACGGCCGGCGACCCGCACCACATTGATGTGCGTGCCGTAGAGTTTCGACAGCACCGGTCCGCTGATAACCTCGTCGACAGAGCCGATCGCCGCCTTGCCCTTGCCGAGATAGAGTACGCGGTCGACGGCGCGCAGCAGCGGGTTGATCTCATGCGAGCAGAACAGCACCGCAATGCCGAGCCGCTCGCCGATCTCATGCACCAGGTCGATGATCGCGCGCTGATGGCCAGCGTCGAGGCTGATCAGGGGTTCGTCGAGCAGCAGCAGTTGTGGATTGCCGATCAGTGATTGCGCAATCAGGATGCGTTGGCGTTCACCGCCGGAAAGCTCGCCCAGCGGCCGCCGCGCAAGATCGCCGGCGCCCACCTCTTCAAGCGCTTTCCAGGCAGCCTCCTTCTCGGCGGCAGAAGCAACGGGCCAGCCCCAGCGATGCCCGCCGGCCGCGCTCAGCACGAAGTCGAGGCCGCTGATACCGACATCGCCAAGCGCGCGCCGCGCCTGCGGCATATAGCCGATCGCGGCATTGCCGCGC
The DNA here is from genome assembly GCA_900472295.1 of Hyphomicrobiales bacterium. Taxonomy (GTDB): domain Bacteria; phylum Pseudomonadota; class Alphaproteobacteria; order Rhizobiales; family Rhizobiaceae; genus Mesorhizobium. The sequence continues at coordinate 8,312 of UCIA01000031.1, forward strand.
GTCGGCGCTTTGCCGAGCACGGAGATGGCGCCGCCGGCCGGCTTTATCAGGCCCAGTATGGCGCGCAGCATCGTCGTCTTGCCGGCGCCATTGGCGCCGAGCAGGCCGACAAAGGCGCCTTGCGGAATCGAAAAGGAGACGTCGGATAAAACCCGGCGTCCCCCATAGGTCAGCGTGACCTTGTCAAACTCGATTGCGTTCATTTAGTCACGGTCATTTGCAGTCACGTTCATTGTGTGCGGGCTGCGAGTGCCTTCTGGACCTCATCGATCTGGCCGCCGAACCAGGTCTGGATCGTTTTGCCCGCCGGCTCGGTCTCGGTGACGCCGATCACGGTGACCTTGTTCTGTTTTGCGATGTCGAGCAACCGTGTCGTAGCCTCGTCGGTCACCTGCGAATTGTAGAACAGGATCTTGGCCGAGCCGTCCTTCAGGCTGTTTTCGAACGCCGCCACCTGGGTGGCGCTCGGCTCCGCGTCGTTCATCAGGGCCACCTGGAAATCGTAGTTCAGCATTTTCAGTCCGAGAGCTTCCGCCATGTAGCCGAAGACCGGCTCGGTGGCGGTCACCTCGGTGCCGGCATAGGTCTTCTTGACCTCGGCGATTTCCTTGTCAATGGCCTCTAGCGAGGTCTGGAATGCCTTGAGATTGGCCTCGTAATGCACGGCATTGGCGGGATCGCGCTTGGCAAGATCGGCGCTCAGCGCCTTGGCGATGGCCGGCAGCGTCGCCGGGTCGTACCACAAATGCGGATTGTCGCCCGACTTCTTGCCGATCAGGTCGGCGGCAATGATGGTGGTGCGATCCTTGCTGGTCGATGCCGACAGCAGCTTGTCCATCCACGGATCATAGTCGGCGCCGTTGTAGATGACGATCTTGGCGTCGGCGATGGTGCGCGCCGTCGACGGGCTGGTCTCGAACAGATGCGGATCGTCGTCGGGACTGGACAGGATGCTGGTGACGGTGACGTTGCTGCCGCCGATCTGGCGGGCGAGGTCGCCATAGAAATTCTCGGCCGCCACGATGGTGGGCTTGTCCTCGGCGCGGGCGGCTGTGCCCGTCAGCAGCGGCACAGCAACCAGCAGCGCGGCGAGAAAGGGAAGGGAACGCATCCGTGGTCTCCTTGCAGTCGGGAAGGCATGCCGCCGAGAGGCGGTGCTGTGTAATTGTATTACGGTAACAATATAACGTTTGCGTCGGAAATACGGCCGATGTCAATGGGCTTCTTCAGCAGCGAACTTTTTCGCGCGCACAAAAGCGTGAGCGGCTTTGCGCCGATCTGGCGTGGCCACTCATGTCTGTTGGCGATGTAGGAAGGGCCAGGCGCGCGGTCCCGGCCCGAGATCAACGGCTGAGCTAGCCTCTGGCCAGCACGAAATCGTGCTCGACCTCCCAGAATGGGCCGGCGAATTCGAGCTCCTTGGCGCGGGCAGAATCGTCGACTCGCTTGAACTTGGCGAGAAGGCTCTCTTTCACGCCGAACACCGCATCTGAATTGATGTAGGGGTCATCAGGGTCGAAAATATGCGTGGTCAGCGTCTCGAACCCGTCGGCCTTGAGTATGTAGTGGAGATGCGCGGGGCGGAAGGGATGACGTCCCAGCGCATCGAGCAATTTGCCGACCGTGCCGTCAGCCGGGATCGGGTAGAATTTCGGCTTCACGGCGCGGAACCAGTAGCGGCCGTCGGCGCCGGTGCGGAAGACGCCGCGCAAGTTGAAATCGGGCTGGAGGCCCTTCTGCTGGACGTCGTAGAAACCTTCGTCATTGGCCTGCCAGACATCGAGCACGGCATCGGTGATCGGCCTGCCTTCAGTGTCGAGGATGCGGCCATGGATGAACATGTCCTCGCCCTTCTGGTCGAGGCATATGTTGGCGCCCATCGGCAGTTCCGGCGCGTCGGCGACGTGGAACGGCCCGAGCACCGTCGACTCCGATGCGCCTGACGGCTTGCGGTTGTTGATTGCGTCGACCAGCATCGAAACGCCGAGAACGTCGGACAGGAGAATAAACTCCTGCCGCCATTCGGTGGAGAGCTGGCCGGTTTTCGTCAGGAACATGATGGCCTCGAACCATTCGTCCTGCGTCGGTTCGATCTCCTTCACCGCCTCATGCAATTTGCGGGTGATGACCTCCATCACGGCCTTCAGCCGCTCGTCCTTGGTGTTCTTGTTGCGGCCGGTGACGACCTCGACGGAGTTCGCCTCGGTGAAGAAGCCTCTTTCGTGCGCTTCCATATCGCTCACCTGTCCAGGATTGATGTCAGGGCTTTGCGCAGATTGGCCGTCGGATCGCTGCTGATGGCATCCTTGCGCCAGCCGACATGCTGGTCGGGCCGCACCAGCAGCACACCGCTGTCACGGATTTCGCGGGCGCGCGCCCAGTCGCCGGAAAAATCCTGCCAGGGCTGGCGCGGGCCGATGAGATGGCCAGCGATGTCGATGCCCAATTCCTTGCCGATTGTCTTGGCGGCATCGAGCCAGCCCTGACCGCCAATGCCGGTCAGCACGGTGAATTTGCCATGCCCGGTCAGATCGAGCGTGGAAACCTTGTCGCCTTTGTCGGAGTGCACCCAGACATGCGGCACCCGCGCACCTGGCCATGAGGTCGGCTGGTGGTGCAATTCGGCGTCCTTGTCGAAAGCCGGCTCCTTCTGGCCGTCGGTGACGATGGCGTTCGATTTGTAGCGCTGGTTCATCTCGACGCCATGCGCGTCGAATTCATAGACCTTGGCGGCGATGGTCTCGCGGATCTTTGCCCGCTGCGCCTCGGCCGCCGGCGTGTTGTCGCAGCGCGCATCCATGTTGGACTGCATCTTTACCGGGTCGATGGAATCGAGCAGGCCGAGCGCCTTGAAGATCGGCCCAAACTCCTCGATCGACTTGTTGGCGCGGGTGACGATCTGTTTGGCCACGGGTGCGCGCTCCTGCGAATAGCTGTCGAGCAGTTTTGGGCCGGCCTTGCCCTTGATGACATGGGCAAGCTTCCAGGCGAGGTTGAAACCGTCCTGGATCGAGGTGTTGGAGCCGAGCCCGTTCGACGGCGGGTGGCGATGGATGGCATCGCCCATGCAAAACACGCGGCCGTTGGACGTCTGCGTCGCGTACATGTTGTTGACGGTCCAGGTCGACACCGACTGGATTTCGATTTCCAGCTCAGGATCGCCGACGAGGTCGCGCGCGACCTTTTTGGCGAAGGCGTCGTCGACCTTCGGCGCCGGCTGGTTGATGTCATAACCCCAGACGATCAGCCACTCGTTCCAAGGACGGATCATGCGCACCAGGCCCATGCCGATACCGCCGACATCGGCGCCCGGCTGCACCACCCAGTAGAGCACCGAGGGGCGGTGGGCGACGTATTTCGACAGGTCGGCCTTGAAAAGGATGTTCATCGAACCGCCGACGCCCATCTTGCCTTCGAACGGCAGGCCGGCATGTTCGGCGACCAGCGAATTGCCGCCATCGGCGCCGACCAGATATTTTGAGCGGATGGTGATGTCCTTGCCGGTCAGCCGGTCGCGGCAGGTGGTGGTGACGCCGTCGTCGTCCTGCACGTGGGAGAGATATTCCATCGACATGCGCGATTGCGTCCCGCGCGAACACGCGGTCTTGAACAGCAGCGGCTCCATGAAGGTCTGCGGCAAATCGTTCATGTGCGAGGGGGAGGAGAGCAGATGTTCGGCGCGGGAAAGCGGATGCTTGCCCCAGCTGCGCATGCGGCCGATCTCCTCGCCGGCAAGCGAGGTGCAGAACACGTTCTCGCCCATCAGATCCTGCTCGGTGGCGTGCATATAGGCCTCGCCCTCGACGTCCTTGCCGAGGTCGCGCAACACTTCCATGGTGCGCTGGTTGGTGATGTGCGCGCGCGGCGTCGCGGCCAGCCAGCGATAACGGTTGATGACCATGTTCTCGACACCGTAGGTCGAAAGCAGCGCTGCAGTGGCCGAGCCCGCCGGCCCGGTGCCGATGGTCAGCACGTCGGTAGTGATGTCAGCCATGCGGCCCTCCCTTTTTGCTTGATGTCAGCGGTCCACCGGTCAGCCGGCGGCGGACCGGAAAAAGCTGGATGCCGGTGCGCTCGGCAAACAGGCCCCACAGGCCGCGCGGCGCAAACAGCATGATGACGATGCCGATCAGTCCGAGGATCAGCAGATACCAAGAGCCATAATCGGCCAGCAGGCTCTGCAGGATGTAGAAGACGATGACGCCGACGATCGGCCCCTCGATGGTGCCGATGCCACCAATGACGACGATGAAGATGACGTAGGCCGTCCAGTCGACGACGGAGAAAGCGGCGTCGGGCGAAATGCGAGCCTTCTGTACATAAATCAGCGCACCGGCCAGTCCGGTGCCGAACGCGGCGGCGAGATAGACCAGCGTCTTCATGCGGCGCGCGTCGACGCCGACCGAGCGTGCGGCTTCCTGGTTGTCGCGCACGGCGGCCAGTCCCAGCCCCTGTTTCGAACGCAACAGGCGGTAGGCGAGACCGATCGTGGCGATGGCCAATATCAACGCCAGCCAGTAGGTCAGGATGTCGCCGGCGCCGGAGGATTTGACGCCGAACAGCTCGCCGACGAACTTCAGAGCAGGCATGTCGCGGGTCGCCTCGCGCGGCAACGAGGTGCCGGTGCCGCCGCCCAGCATCTTCCACTGCGCCAGCGTCAGCCGCACCACTTCGGCAATGACCCAGCTGCCGATGGCGAAATAGGCGCCCTGCAGCCGAAACAGAAAGAAGGCGGTGGGGATGGCGAGCAGCGCGCTGGCAATGCCGGCGAACAGGATCGCGATCAGCGGGTCGAGCCCACCGAGGATGACAAGCGCGAACATGGCGTAAGCGCCGAAACCGACAAAGGCTTGCTGTCCCACGGAGACCAGCCCGGCATAGCCGGCGAGCAGGTTCCAGTTCTGCGCCAGCACCAGCATGGTCAGGATGAAGAACAGATCCTGCAACACGCTGCGCGAGGCAAACAGCGGCGCGGCAAAGGCGATGAGGATCACCAGCGCGGCGACAATGGCGAAGGTCGCCGACGCTTTGGTCCGCGTCTCGACTTTCCAGCGCGTTGTTGAGACGTCAGTCATACGCTCAGTCCACTGATCGCGGAAACAGCCCGCGCGGCCTGACAAGTAGCACCAGCAGGAAAGCCAAATGCCCGGCGAGGATCTGCCATTCCGGATTGATGGCGGCCCCAAATGTCTGGGCGATGCCGATGACGATGCCGCCGGCGAGCGTCCCCCACAGCGAACCGAGGCCGCCGATGATCACCGCCTCGAAGGCATAGATCAGCCGCGCCGGTCCGATGGTCGGATCGAAGTTGGAGCGCGTGCCGAGATAGAGGGCAGCGATCGTGACCACCACCATGGCGATGCCGGTGGCGGTGGCGAAGATGCGCTTCGGCTGGATGCCCATCAGCCCGGCGGTGACCGGATCGTCCGAAGTGGCGCGAAAGGCGCGGCCGAGCGAGGTACGATAGAACAGCTGGTTGAGCCCGATGATGACCGCGATGGCGGAGGCGAGCGTCAGCAGCGGCATGACGCCGACATTGATCGGGCCGAGCGCAACCGAGGCCGATTCCAATCCACCAATGGAGATGCGCCGGCTGTCGGCGGAAAAGCCTTCGAGCAAGCCATTCTGGATGACAACAGACAGGCCGAAGGTGACCAGCAGCGGCGGCAGGATGTCGGCGCCCAACGTGCGGTTGAGCAGATAGAACTGCAGCGCCCAGCCGATCGCAAACATCACCGGCATCGCTACCAAGGCTGCGATGAACGGGTTGAGGCCAAGGGCCGAGGCCAGCACAAGGATCAGGAAGGCGGCGAGCACGATGAGGTCGCCATGCGCCAGGTTGACCAGTCGCATGATGCCGAAGACGAGGCTGAGGCCAGCCGCGAAGAGAGCGTAGAGACCTCCCAGCAGAATACCCTGGATGATGGTGTCGAGCCACGCCATGTCAGGCCACCCCAAAATACGCGGAGTGAATAACCTCACGCGTCAACTCGCCCGGCACCCCCGTCAGCGTGATCCGCCCCTCCATCATGCAGTAGACCCGGTCCGCAACTTTCAGCGCCTGGCCAATATCCTGCTCGACCACGACGATCGAAGCGCCGGCATCGCGGATGCGCGGGAAGGCGGCGTAGATATCCTTGATCACCACCGGCGCCAGGCCAAGGCTGATCTCGTCGCACAGAAGCACGCGCGGGTTGGACATCAGCGCCCGGCCGATCGCCACCATCTGCTGCTGGCCACCAGACAATGCCGTGCCCGGATTGGTGCGCCTCTCCCTCAGGATCGGGAACAGCTCGTAGACGGTGTCGAGGTTCCAATGCCCTTCGACCGCGCGGCCAAAGCGGCCAATGAGCAGGTTCTCCTCGACGCTGAGCGAGGGGAACAGTTTTCGTCCCTCCGGCACCATGGCGATGCCGCGCGCGACGATGTCGGGCGCGGGCAGGGCGCCGATCTCCGCGCCGTCGAACAACACCGCATCCGGCTGGTTCACCAATATGCCCGAGATCGAGCGCATCAGCGTCGTCTTGCCGGCGCCATTGGCGCCGATGATGGCGATGGTCTCACCCTGGTTGAGCGCGATGTCGACGCCGAACAGCGCCTGGAAATCGCCATAGCGCGCAATGAGGTTCCTGGTCTCCAGCAGCGCCATCAGACTTCGATCCCGAGATAGATTTCGCGGACCTCGCGCGACGCCATGACGGCATCCGGTACGCCCATGCCGATGATCTTGCCGAAGTTCAGAACCAAAAGCCGTTCGACCACCGAGTTCAGCGCATGCAGCACATGCTCGATCCAGATGATCGACATGCCGCCCTTGTGGATGCCTCTGATTGTGTCGACCAGCATGCCGCATTCGCCCTCGGTCAGGCCGCCGGCGATCTCGTCCAGCAGCAGCAACCTTGGTTCCGTCGCCAGGGCGCGAGCAAGTTCCAGCCGCTTGCGTTGTAACAGGCTGAGGCCACCGGCCGGATGGTTGGCGCGGTCGATCAAACCGGTCTCGACCAGGATCTGCGCGCAGCGCTCGCTGACCTCGGCTTCGGTCTTGCGTGCTCCGAACGCGCCGGCGACCAAAAGGTTCTCGAACACGGTCAGTTTCTCGAAAGGCTGCGGGATCTGGAAGGAGCGGCCGACGCCGGCAAAGCAGCGCTGCATCGGCGGCAGCCTTGTCACGTCGCGGCCATCGAAAATGATGCTGCCGGCATCGGCCGCTATGTTGCCGGTGATCAGGTTGAACAGCGTCGACTTGCCGGCGCCGTTCGGGCCGATGATGCCAAGCGCCTCGCCCTCGCCAAGCTCGAACGAAACCGCGTCGGCGACCGTGAGGGCGCCGAAGCGTTTCGAGACATTGGCGAGGGCGAGGATGGCCATGGCTAGGCTATCGCTTCCATCTTGCCGCCGGTCGGAATGTTCGGCGCGGTCTTGTTGTCGGTGATGACGAGATCGTAGCCGCCGGCATCCTTCAGCCGCCATTGGCCGCCGACCAGCGGCGTCTTGGCGATGTTCTTGGCGGCGAAGGGCGGCAGATTGGCGCCGTCCCAGGCAATCGGCCCGACCAGCGTGTCGAGCTTGGTCGCGGCGATCGCCGCCGCCACCTTGTCGCCATCGCCGGGCTCGCCCGCGCGCTTCATCACATCGACGGCAATCTCGAACAACGCATGGACAAAGCCGATCGGCTGCGTCCACTGGCGGCCGGTGGCCTTGGTAAAACCTTCGGCGACCTGTGCCGAGCTTTCGCCTGTCAGCGACGATTTGAAGGGGTGGTTCGGCGTCCACCAGACTTCCGACGACAGATTGTGACCGGACTTGCCGAGCGCCTCGACCGATTGCGGGAACAGGATTGCCTTGCCGATCGACGCCACTTTGGGCGTGAAACCTTGCTGCTTGGCCTGGTTCCAGAAGGTGGTGAAATCGGGCGGGATCATCACGCCGGTGATGATCTCGCAAGAGGCACCTTTGAAGGCGCTGATCTGCGCCGAAAAGTCGTCGGTCAGGTTCTGGTAGCGGCCGGTGTCGGTCAGGCCGTAGCCGCCCTTGGCCAGCACCGGTGGGAAGCCGACCGTGCCGTCGCCCCAGGCATTGCCGTCGCCATCATTGGGGAACAGGCCGCCGACCTTCTTGTTGGTTTCGACCTGCGCCCACATGTTGGTGAAGACGGCAATGACGTCCTCCAGACCCCAGAAGAAATGGTAGGCATAGTTGAACGGCTTCCATGAGGCCGGGTCGCCGGGATTGCCTTGCTGGCCGATGAACCAGGGCTGCCACGGCGCGACCGTCGACAGGCACGGCACTTCCTCGGCCTCGCAAGTGGTGGCGACCGGATTGGTGGTCTCCGGCGTCGAGGCGACAAGCATCAGATTGACCTTGTCGTTAACGATCAATTCCTTGGCGACTTCCGCCGCCCGGTTGGGGTTGGACTGGCTGTCCTTGACGACGACCTCGTAATTGAGGCCTGCCGCCTTTGTGGCGGCAAGGAAGCCGTCGATGATGAACTTGTCGGCTTCGGCAAAGGCGGCCAGCGGGCCGGATTGCGGGCTGACATAGCCGAGCTTGATCGGCGCGTTCTGCGCAATCGCCGGCATGGCGAGGCCCGATGTCCCGGCAAGCACGCCGGTCGCGGCGGTATTCCTGATGAATTCGCGTCTGGTAATCATGTCCTGTTCCTCCCTTGTTGCGTCAGTCCTGTGGTCGTCTTCCCTCCCACGCGTCCTGCAACAGGGCGCGGATTGCGGCGCGGTCGAAGGGCCGCGGATTCCAGTATGGATTTTTGGTCGCGATCTCGGCAGCGCGATCGAGATCAGTCTGCTTGAGGCCAAGCTCCCTGAGCGTCAGCGGGGCACCGACCGACGTCGCGAAATCATGCAGACCGCCGCCGGCACTGCCGCCAAAGATATCGGCGACAGGCTTAAGCAGATCGGGCACGGCAGCGGCGTTGAAGCCGATCGTGTGCGGCAACATCACCGCATGGGTCTCGGCATGCGGCATGTCGAAGGAACCGCCCAGCGTGTGGCAGATCTTGTGATGCAGCGCCATGCCGACGGTGCCCAGCACCGTACCGCACAGCCAGGCGCCGTAGAGCGCATCGCCGCGTGCCTCGAGGTCTTTTGGCTCCTTCACCAGCGCGGGAAGTGCTGCCTTCAGCGCTCGCAGCCCTTCTGTGGCCATCAAAGTGGAGATCGGATTGCGGTCCTGCGCGTAGAGCGCCTCGGCCGCATGCGCCATGGCGTTGAGGCCGGAGGTGACGCTCATTGCCGCCGGCAGGCCGATGGTCAGTTCCGGATCGTAGATCACCACTTCCGGCAGGATCTTTGCATCACGCACCGTGGTCTTTTCGCCATGCTCGGTCTGGCCGAGGATCGGCGTCACTTCCGAGCCGGCATAGGTGGTCGGGATGACGATCTGCGGCAGGTCGGTGCGATACGCGATTGCCTTGCCCAGCCCCGTGGTCGATCCGCCGCCGAGCGCGACGACGCAGTCCGCCTTGACCTCTTGCGCCCTGGCCGTCGCCGCTTCTGTCACCTCGACAGGCGTGTGCATGGCTGCGCCCGAAAACGTACCGGCGGCCAGCGCTCCGAGTGTCTTGGCCAGCGCCTCGCCATCGGCTGCCTGGTGTGGTGTCGACAACACCAGCGCGCGCTTGCAGCCGAGCTTTTTGATCCAGGTGCCGACCTCGGCCGATGCGCCATTGCCGAAGACGATATGCGCAGGGCTGCCGGAATAGGTGAACGCCCTTGTCACGCCGCCCGGCTCCCCTTGCGCGCCATCGCCAGGACGAAGGCGAAGTCGAGCGACCAGTCTTCGCCGGCGCGTTTGAAATCGCCGACCAGTTCCGGCTTGACGCCGAACAGCGCGTCTTCTCTCAGATGCGGATCGCTGCTCTCGAACACTTGCGTGGTCAATGTCTCGAAGCCATCGGCGCGGATGAGGAAGTGGATATGCGCCGGGCGGCTGAGCGGATAGTTCAACTGCCCTAGCATCTGTCCGACAGGTCCATCGTCCGGCACGCCGTAACCGGCGGGCTTTACGGTGCGATAGTGGAAGCTGCCATCCTTGTCGGTGGTGAAGACGCCGCGCAGATTGTTCTCCGGCTGCAGATCGGGCTGCTGGTTCTCGTAGAATCCCTGCGCGTTGGCTTGCCATGTCTCGACCGTCGCGCCGGCGATCGGCAATCCGTCGAGATCGGCAACGCGTCCCGACACGGTGAGCGGCGCGCCGACGCCATCAAGCGAAATGTCGGCGCCGAGCGGCAGCCTTGGCGCATCCGGACGATAGAAGGGACCGCGTCCGGTGTTAGGCGTCGCTCCGTTCGGCCGCCGCGAGTTGATGTCCTCGACCAGCGCAGTGACGCCAAGCAGGTCCGAGAGCAGCACCCATTCCTGACGCTTGTCGTCGCTGGCATGGCCGATTTCGGTGAGGAAGGCGATGGCCTGGCGCCAGTCAGCCGCAGTCGGTCGGGTTTCCCTGATAATCTGGTGGAGATGGTCGACAACGGTGGCGAGAAAACGCGGCAGCGGCCCGGCCTTCGCCTTGAGCAGGCGTTTGCCAACCATCTCGGCCGAATTGGCCTCGTTGAAGGACGGAATGCCGGACATGTTCCTCCCCAGGTTCATCTCAGGGAGGACATTACCGCAGGCCAAAGACAAAGATGATGATTTCTGCCAGATTTAATATACCATATCGTTATGAAGCTCGATGAGAGGCATTTGATCCAGCTGGCCGCCGTGGTGCAGGCCGGCGGCGTCACCGAGGGGGCTGCCCTCATCGGCCTGTCGCAGCCGGCTGTCTCGCGCACACTGTCGATGCTGGAGAAGCGGCTGGGCGAGCCGCTGTTCCTCAAGGGGCGGCGACCACTGCAACCGACGCCGCTTGGCCGGGCGCTTGCCGATCATGGCCAAGTGATGCTGACTGCGTCGCGCAAAGCCTCCGACATCGCCGCCAATTTCAGCCAGGGGCGTTCGGGCGTGGTGCGGGTCGGCGGCACGCCATTCTTCATGGATGCGTTGATCTCCGGCATGATCGCCGATTTCCAGAACGCCTATCCGGATGTGCGCGTCGACCAGAGCTATGGCTATCTCTCCGACCTGCGCGCCGCCATCAATGCCGACCGCATCGACCTTGCGGTCTGCCCGATCGACATTCTCGAAGAGGGCTCAGGCATGGAGTTCCGCGAGATCCTGCCGGGCCGCAACGTCGTTGCCTGCCGCGCCACGCATCCACTGTTGCTGCGGCGCAAGCTCAAGACCGGCGACCTGCTCGACTATCCCTGGATCGCGCCGCCGCCGGGCAGCCCGCTGCTGGAAGACCTGCGCAGCCTGCTTTTGTCACTAGGCGCCACCGAGATCAAAATCCGCTATTCCGGGGGATCGCTGACCAGCGCCATCAACTACATGAAGGAGACCGATGCGCTGACGGTGCTGCCGCACAGCGTGGTCTTTGCCTTTCGCAAGGATAAATCTATCACTGCATTGCCCGTGGCCATCCCGCATCCCGAGCGTGCGCTCGGCCTGCTCAGGCGCGCCGACACGCCCCGCGCGCCCGCCGTCGACGCTTTCGCCAAGCACGTGCGCCAGAGCTTCGACAACCTCAAGCACTTGATCAAGCGCCATGAGCAAGCGGTGATCTGGGGCGCCTGACCGCCGTTGCATTGCCGGTAACACCGCGTCGATTGCCAAAATGTCAAAAAAGTATCAGTCAGGTGGACACACCGTGGTGGCGGACCTACCGATTGCCGCCTAAGCTTCGATCACTGCAGAGAACGGCTAACGTGGCCTGCGGGAGAGGGCACTGCAACTGGTCGCATGACCGGACCGGCGCCGGGAGGAACTGACATGAATCCGGACTTGGAAGTCGTCCAGATCAGACGTGGCGAGTCGTTCAAGGCCTGGGCCCACGGCTATCCCTTCCACACCGTGCGTTGGCACTTCCATCCCGAATACGAAATCCATCACGTCGTTGCGACCTCGGGCCGTTATTTCGTCGGTGACTTCATCGGCGAATTCGAACCCGGAAATTTCGTGCTCACCGGCCCCAACCTGCCGCATAACTGGGTCAGCGATGTGCCGGATGGCACCAGCGTGCCGCTGCGCGGCCGCGTCGTCCAGTTCTCGCAGGAGTTCATCGCCGACGCCACGACCGCACTTCCCGAGCTTGCCGGTTGCGCAAACATTCTCGAACTCAGCCGCCGCGGCGCGCTGTTTTCCGCAGCCACCGCCAAGCTTGCAGCACCTGTGCTGGCCGAACTGGTCGAAGCGCAAGGCGTGCGCCGCATCGCGCTGTTCATGGAACTCCTCGACATTTTGAGCCGCGCATCCGATGTGCGGACGCTGACCAGCGCCAGCTATCTGCCCGATCCCTCCGGCTTCATGTCGGCCGGCGTCAACAAGGCGCTCGCCTACATCAACGCCAATCTTACCGAGCCGTTCAGCGAGAGCGATCTGGCGGCGATTGCCGGGCGCAGTCCGAGCGCTTTTTCGCGCAGCTTCCGCCGCCACACCGGCATGGCGCTGGTGCAGTATGTCAACCGGCTGCGCATCAACCTTGCCTGTCAGTTGCTGATGAGCGAGGCCGACATGCCGATCACCGAGATCTGCTACGCCGCCGGCTACAACAACATTTCGAATTTCAACCGCCAGTTCCTGACGCAGAAAGGCATGTCGCCGTCGCGCTTCAGGGCCTTGCTGGCGGAAAACATCAATGCGGAGATTGCCGCCTAACAGGGAGGACCGGGAGGAGCCTAGACATTTGAAAGGAAAGACGCGGGGTGCGTTGGAGGCGCTCCGTGCTGGAGATCGCTTGTCTCGAAATCCAGCGATATCAAGAGGATGCGTCGCGTAGATCAAGTGCGTCGTCATTCCTCGCAACAGTCCGACTTGCAGTCAAGGCCCGGCGCGCCATGTGGTGTGCAGGGCTTCGTGAAAACAATTGAAACGGAGATATCGAAATGACCAGATTTGCTTCGACAGGAGCCATTGCGCTCACCCTCTCTCTGCTCAGCGGCACCGCCGCCTTCGCCGCCGAGGTTACCGACGCCACGGTCGCCTTCCTGATGCCCGACCAGGCCTCGACGCGCTACGAGCAGCACGACTATCCCGGCTTCGCCGCCGAGATGAAGAAACTCTGCCCCGGCTGCAAGGTTATCTACCAGAACGCCGATGCCGATGCCTCGCGCCAGCAGCAGCAGTTCAACTCGGTGATATCGCAGGGCGCCAAGGCGATCGTGCTCGACCCCGTCGACTCGACTGCCGCCGCCTCGCTGGTCAAGCTGGCGCAGAGCCAGGGTATCAAGGTCATCGCCTATGACCGCCCGATCCCGACAGCACCTGCCGACTTCTACGTCTCGTTCAACAACCAGGGCATCGGCAAGGCCATCGCCGATTCGCTGGTCGAGCACCTCAAGGCACTGAAGGTCGATCCGGCCAGCGGCGGCCTGCTGCAGATCAACGGTTCGCCGACCGACGCGGCCGCCGGGCTGATCAAGAAGGGCATTCACGAAGGGCTCGACAACAGCGGCTACAAGATCCTGGCCGAATACGACACGCCGGAGTGGGCGCCGCCGAAGGCGCAGCAATGGGCAAGCGGCCAGATCACCCGCTTCTCCGGCCAGATCGTCGGCGTCGTTGCCGCCAATGACGGAACTGGCGGTGGCGCCATTGCCGCCTTCAAGGCCGCCGGCGTCGACCCTGTGCCGCCGGTAACCGGCAATGACGCGACGATCGCCGCGCTGCAGCTGATCATCGCCGGCGACCAGTACAACACTATCTCCAAGCCGAGCGAGATCGTTGCGGCCGCCGCCGCCAACATCGCCGTCAAGCTTTTGTCGGGTGAGACTCCGAAGGCCGAAATGACCCTCTACGACACGCCATCGCAGCTGTTCACGCCGGCGGTGGTGACGCAGGAAAACCTCAAGGCCGAGATCATCGACAAGAAGATCAACACCGCCGAGGAGCTCTGCGTCGACCGCTATGTCGAGGGCTGCAAGAAGCTCGGCATCATCAACTGACAACAGTATCATCAGGCTCCGGTCGCCCTCGTGGCGACCGGATACCCATCCCGAAAGGATTGCCGTTCATGACCGACATTGCCGACAAGCCGGTTTCGACAGGAGAGCTGGTGCTCAGCCTGCGCGGCATCTCCAAGAATTTCGGCGCCGTCTCCGCGCTCACCGATATCGATCTCGACGTCCATGCCGGCGAAGTGGTGGCGCTGGTCGGCGACAATGGCGCCGGCAAGTCGACATTGGTCAAGGTGTTGGCGGGCGTCCACCAGCCGACCTCTGGCACGATCAACTTCCGCGGCCGGCAAGTGACAATGCCTGACCCGAGTGCTGCATTGACGCTTGGCATCGCCACCGTCTTCCAGGATCTGGCGCTGTGCGAGAACCTCGACGTCGTCGCCAACATTTTTCTCGGCAAGGAACTCAACCCGTTGCGGCTGGACGAGGTGGCGATGGAGATCCGCGCCTGGACGCTGCTCAACGAATTGTCGGCGCGCATTCCCAGTGTTCGCGAGGCGGTCGCCTCGCTGTCGGGCGGCCAGCGCCAGACCGTGGCGATTGCCCGTTCGCTGCTGCTCGACCCCAAAGTCATCCTGCTCGATGAGCCGACCGCCGCCCTTGGCGTCGCCCAGACGGCGGAGGTGCTGAACCTCATCGACCGGGTGCGCGAACGCGGCCTCGGCGTGCTGATGATCAGCCACAATATGGAAGACGTCCGCGCCGTCGCCGACCGCATCGTCGTGCTGAGGCTCGGCCGCAACAATGGCGTCTTCGAACCGGACGCCTCCAACCAGGAACTGGTCAGCGCCATCACGGGTGCGGCCAACAACGCAGTGTCGCGCCGCGCCGAACGGCGCAAGGCAGCCGAGCAAGCGAACAACCAGGAGCAACGGCCATGAGCGCAGAGCCCAAGCAGGACACGTCTGCGTCGACCGCACTCGACCGCAGCGACGTGCGCGTCAAGCACCAGGCCGGCGTCGGTGGCGCGATCAGCGCCTTCTTCGACCGCGTCCGCTCCGGCGATCTCGGCTCGCTGCCGGTGATCGTGGGCCTCGTCATCATCTGGACGGTCTTCACTGCGCTTAACCCCGTCTTCGTCTCCTCCAGCAACCTCGTCAATCTTCTGTTCGACTGCTCGACCGTCGGGGTCATCGCGCTCGGCATCGTCTGCGTGCTGATGGTCGGCGAGATCGATTTGTCGGTCGGCTCGATCAGCGGCTTCGCCTCGGCCATGGTCGGCACGCTGTGGGTCAATCAGGGCTGGCCGGTGGCGCTGGCCATCCTCGCGGCGATCGCCGTCGGCGGCTTCATCGGCGCTCTCTATGCCTTGCTGTTCAACCGGCTCGGTATGCCGAGCTTCGTCTCGACGCTGGCCGGCCTGCTCGCCGTGCTCGGCCTGCAGCTGTACATTCTTGGCTCGACCGGCTCGATCAATCTGCCCTATGGCTCGAACCTGGTGAATTTCGGCCAGTTGCTGGTCATGCCGGACTGGCTGTCCTATGCGCTGGCGGCAGTTCCCGGCATCGTCATGCTGATCACCGGCCTGCGCACCGTCAGCCGCCGCCGCGCCGTCAACCTTTCGGCGCCATCGGTCGGCGGGCTGATCGTGCGCGTCGCCGCCTTGACCATCCTGCTTGAGGCGATCGTCGGCTATCTCAACCAGGCGCGGGGCATACCGTGGATGTTCGGCCTGTTCGTCGGCCTTGTCGTGGCGATGAACTATGCGCTGACCCGCACCCAGTGGGGCCGCTCGATGACTGCCGTCGGCGGCAACCGCGAAGCCGCGCGCCGCGCCGGCATCAAGGTGCGCTCCATCTATCTCAGCGCCTTCGTGCTGTGTTCGATGTTTGCCGCGCTGGGCGGCGTGCTGTCGGCGGCCCGCCTGGCCTCGGCCAGCCAGCAGGCCGGCACCGGCGACGTCAACCTCAACGCCATTGCGGCGGCGGTGATCGGCGGCACCAGCCTGTTCGGCGGCCGTGGCAGCGCCTACTCCGCGCTGCTCGGCATCATCGTCATCCAGTCGATCGCCAGCGGGCTGACCTTGCTCGACCTGTCGTCGTCGCTTCGCTACATGATCACCGGCGCCGTCCTGGCGATCGCGGTCATCGTCGACTCCCTGGCACGGCGCTCGCGGGCTTCCCACGGCCGCGCCTGAACAAAACAACAATACGAGGAAAAGAAGAATGGCTCAGGATTTGAGTGGAAAAGTCGCGGCGATCACCGGCGCGGCATCGGGCATCGGGCTGGAATGCGCGAGAGCCCTGATTGCCGCCGGCGTCCGCGTCGTGCTCGTTGACCGCGCCGAAGATGCCTTGAAAAACGTCTGCGTCGAACTCGGCCCCAACGCCATCCCGCTGGTCATCGATCTGATGAAGCCGGCCAGCGTCGCCACCATGATGCCGCAGATTCTGCAGAAGGCCGGCCAGCTCGACATCTTCCACGCCAATGCCGGCGCCTATGTCGGCGGCCCGGTGGTCGACGGCGACCCCGATGCCTGGGACCGCATGCTGAACCTCAACATCAATGCGGTGTTCCGTTCCATTCACGCCGTGCTGCCGCATATGGTCGAGCGCAAGACCGGCGACATCATCGTGACGTCATCGATCGCCGGGCTGGTGCCCGTGGTCTGGGAGCCGATCTACACCGCGTCCAAACACGCCGTGCAGGCCTTCGTCCACACGGTGCGAAGGCAGGTCGCCCCGCACGGCCTGCGCGTCGGCGCGGTGCAGCCGGGGCCAGTGGTGACAGCGCTGATCAGCGACTGGCCGAAGGACAAGCTCGAGGATGAACTGGCCAAGGGCGGTCTGCTTCAGCCGATCGAGGTGGCCGAAGCCGTGCTGTTCATGCTGACGCGGCCAAGGAACGTCACCATTCGCGATCTGGTGATCCTGCCGCAGAGCAATGATTTGTAAGGGGAATAAGGCAGTAGGGCAGTAAGGCAGTAAGGCAGTAGGTGAGGGAGCTTTGCCCTTGCGGCCGACTGTTCACGACTGACACTCTCCCTACTGCCCTACTGCCCTACTGCCCTACTGCCCTACTGCCCTACTGCCCCATCTTTGAGGTTCCCCATGTCCCACTTCCTCGGCATCGACGTCGGCACTGGCAGCGCCAGGGCAGGGGTGTTCGATAGCAAGGGCACCATGCTTGCCTCGGCCAAGCGCGACATCGCTTTGTTCATCGAACCCGGTGAGATCGCCGAACAGTCAAGCGAAGACATCTGGCGCGCGGTGTGCGCCAGCGTGCGCGAGGCGGTGACGAAGTCGGGGCTGGCCGGGCGCGACATTGCCGGCATCGGCTTCGACGCGACCTGTTCGCTGGTCGTGGTCGGCAAGGGCGGAGCGCCTTTGGCCGTTGGCGGCTCTGGTGACAGTGAGCGCAACATCATCGTCTGGATGGATCACCGCGCCCTCGACCAGGCGCAGCGCATCAATGCCGGCAAGCATGCCGTGCTCGACTATGTCGGCGGCACGATTTCGCCGGAGATGGAAACGCCAAAACTGCTGTGGCTGCGCGAGAATCTGCCCGCCACCTTCGATGCGGCCGAGCATTTCTTCGACCTCACCGATTATCTGACGTGGCGCTCGACCGGCAGCCTGGCTCGTTCGATCTGCACGCTGACCTGCAAATGGACTTATCTCGGGCATGAACGACGCTGGGACGATGCCTATTTCCGCGCCATCGGCCTCGGCGCGCTGGCTGACGAAAGCTTTGCCCGCATCGGCACCGATATCGTCGAAGGCGGTACAGCACTTGCCCAGGGCCTGACCGCTGCTGCCGCGGCCGATCTCGGCCTGCTGCCGGGAACGCCGGTCGCGGCAGGGCTGATCGATGCCCATGCCGGCGGTGTCGGTACGGTCGGCGGCACCGGGTCCGTCGGCACGCTGCAGTCGCGCATGGCCTATGTCTTCGGCACCTCGGCCTGCACCATGGCCAGCACCAGCGAACCAGCTTTCGTGCCGGGCGTCTGGGGCCCGTATTTCTCCTCGATGGTGCCAGGTCTGTGGCTTAACGAAGGCGGCCAGTCGGCGGCAGGTGCCGCGATCGATCATCTCGTCGCTCTCCACCCGGCCTCGGCCGAGGCATCCGCAAAAGCCAAGGCGGAAGGGCTCGGCCTGACCGCCTGGCTTGGCCGGCAGGCGGCAACAAAGTCCGCCGACCTCTCTGCGGTCGCGCATCTTGCCGAAGGACTGCATGTCGTGCCGGAATTCCTCGGCAACCGCTCACCCTTCGCCGATCCCGAGGCCAAGGCGCTGATCGCCGGGCTCGGCATGGACACATCCCTCGACAGCCTTGTCGCGCTCTATGTCGCCGGCCTGCTGGGCATCGGCTATGGCGTGCGCCAGATCCTGGCGGCGATGGCCAACAAAGGCATCGCCATCGACACCATCGTCGTCAGCGGCGGCGCTGCGCAGAGCGATCTGGTGCGTCAGCTTTTGGCTGATACGACAGGCCTGACCGTGGCCGGTTCGACCTCGCCCGAACCGGTGCTGCTCGGCTCGGCGATATTGGCTGCGGTGGCGGCCGGAAATTACCCTGATGTAACAGCAGCAATGACCGGCATGTCGCGCATCGGCGAGATCTATCGCCCGGCCGGCGGCGATCTCATGCCCTGGCACGACAAACGCTTCGCCGCTTTCGAATTGCTGCAGCAAGCAGGCCGCGCCATCCGCGAGTGAGTGGCCCGGCCCTCACTCACGTCCAGAAATAGCGCACGATGTGGAAGAACACCGGCGCGGCGAAGACCAGGCTGTCGGCGCGGTCCATCATGCCGCCATGGCCTTCGATCAAATGGCCCCAGTCCTTGACGCCCTGGTCGCGCTTGATTGCCGACGCCACCAGCCCGCCGAGAAATCCCATCAGGCAGGCGACGAAGGCGACGCCTGCCGCCGCCAGCGGCGAGAATGGCGTCAGGAACGACAGCAGCGCGCCAAGCAGGCTCGACGCCACCAGCCCGCCGACCAGCCCTTCCCAGGTCTTTGACGGCGAAACGGACGGCGACAGCAGATTCCTGCCGAACAGTTTTCCGAAAATATACTGGAAGACGTCGCTGCCTTGCACGGTGATGATCAGGAAGGCGATGAGCAACAGATTGCGGCCTTCGAAGCCGGGCACGTTGAGCGTCAGCAGCGCCGGCACATGGCTGACGCAGTAGACCGAGATCATGACCGCCCATTGCTGCGCCGACACGCGCTCGAGGAAGCGCTCGGTGTCGCCGTTGAGCGCCGTGATCGCCGGCATCAACAGGAAGCAGTAGACCGGGATGAAGATGGTGAAGAGCCCGTACCAGGCGGTCCACACCAGCCAGTATTGATAGGGGATGATGATGGCGAACATGCCGAGCAGCACCCAATGGTCGCTGCGCCGGCTGTGCGTCAGCGTCACGAATTCGCGCAGCGCCGCAAACGAGATCAGCGCAAACAGGATGGTCATGCCGGTGCGGCCGAAGAAGAAGGCGACAGTGATCGCCACCACCATCACCCACCAGGCGTTGATGCGCTGGGTGAGGTTGACCAGCGTCGACGGCAGCGGCTTCGGCGCCCGCCATGACAGGATGCCGGCGACAATGCTGGCCGTGGTCAGCACGCCAACCAGCCCGACCAGCAGGATGACGGTTTCTTGCATTGGCGGCAGTGTCATGCGACGTCTCTTTGCCTGACCATGATCTTGTCCAAAAACCGGGGTCCACTTTTTGGGATCATGGTTTAGTCGTCCCGATCGGGGCGAGGGTCGAGCGACAGCAGCGTCTGGCGCGCCCGCTCGAGGAAGGTGCGGCGTTCTTCGCCGGGCGCGATCGCCACCGGCGGTCCGAAGACGACGCGGCACAGAAGCGGCACCGGCAGGAACTGGCCCTTGGGCAGCACGCGCGACATGTTCTCGATCCAGCACGGGATGAGTTCGACATCGGGCCGCGCCATCGACAGATTGTACAGGCCGGAGCGGAACGGCAGCAGATCTGCTTCCGTCGTGTTGCGTGTGCCCTCCGGAAACAGGATCAGCGAATGACCGTCATCAAGCACCGACAGCATGATCGAGATCGGGTTCTGCGTCTCGTCGGTCCACTGCCGGTGGATGAGCACCGACGACAGCATGTCCTCGGCAATGAAGCGGCGCAGCCGCGACTTGCCCCAGTATTCGGCCGCCGCCACGGCGTGCGTACGGGCGCGCACCTTTTCGCTGAGACACGCCGACAACAGGATGAAGTCGCCGTGGCTGGCATGGTTGGCGAAGTAGATGCGCTGCCGCTCAGACGGCTGGCTGCCGTTCCAGATCGGCCTGACGCCGGTCACCACCCAGGCCATCGCCGACAGGCCGACCGACGTCACCGTCTGCAGAAGCGTGAAGGTGTTGGCGCGAAGGTGGAGCTTTGGCATTGCGGGGCTCATCGGAACGCCACGACAAACGCCGCCACGAAGATGGCGAGGAGCAGACGTTGCCGCATCAGCAGGCGGCGCGTGCCGGCGATGCGCTGGTCGAGCGTGCGGCCGGCGGTAGCGGTCGGCTTCAGCCGCATGCGCACCAGCACATCGTCGACCGCGGCAGCGCCGCCGGCTTCGCTGGCGTGACTGGCCATCAGCCGGAACAGCCACGCGTCGAACAACAGCAGCGCCGAAAAGGCGATGACGGCAGCGCCACTCGCAGTTGTGAGCAGCCACGCCACCAGGGAGATTGCTGCACCCCGGGGACCGCCGAGGCCGATGACCGGCGCGGCGATCAGGCCAGCCGTCACCAGCAGCACCGGCCATGCCGCCTGCAGCACCAGCGCCGCGGCGAAAGCCTCGGCTTTGTCGTGATAGGTCCCGTCGTTCATGCCAGCCCACTCATGCCAATTTGTCAGCCTCGTGGAGATGCACAGGCCGGCCCGACGCGGCTAGTTTTTTGCGCGCCTGTGCGGCTGTGTGCGAGCGCCCGGTCACCACCAGCCAGTCGGCGACGATTGCCGCACTGCGCTGGAAGCCGAGCGCGCAGCAGACGAGAACGGTGCCGCGCCGGCGCGCCAGCTCGATCGCCGCCACCGCCCGCTCCAGCCTGTCATGCGGAGGCGCCACGAGGTCTAGCATGGCATAGCTGATCCAGCGGCAAGTCACGCCGCGCGGCCGTTCCATCTCGCCGGCAAGGTCGATGACGGTACCGAAGCGGTTGGCCTCTTCCGCGCTCGGAAAGCGGCCGAAGAAAACACCGTCGGTGATTTCCGTTTGTGGCGCGAGCGCGCGGGTCCATGCCCAGACATTGACGCGGGCGCCGAGCCGGTAGGGCAGGAGCAGGAGGCGGCTGGCCAGCGAGACAGTGCCGTCGGCCGCCTTCTGGAACACTTTTGGGCCGGCCCCCGCATAGGCGAAGGCGACGATGGCCAGCGCCAGCGCCGGCCACAACAGGATGAGAAAATCGGCGGAGATAAATGCGCCCGCAGCAGCGCCGGTCAGGGCAAGGACTGCGCCCAGCCCGTAGTAACCCGCCAGCCGCCGTGCCTTTGGGTCGGCGGTCAACCGAAAACCCCAGAACGGCAATTCGCCTTTTGCAGGAAACAGCCACAGCGCAAACAGGCCGAGCAGCGCGCCGGTCGGAATGTCGATGAAATGGTGCTGCCAGGTCGTCAGCACCGAGGCGCCGATGAGAAAACACCAGATGTGCCAGACGGGTCTCAGAATGCCGCCGAGACGGTGACGTGCCAGAACGTGGCGCCAATGGTCCCAGATGATCACCAGAAGTGCGATGTGCAGGGACGGCGCCTGGTTGAACGGCTTGTCGAAGCCGCCGAGCACCGCGAAGAGAAAACCCGGCAGTCCGCTGGTTTCCGGCCGCACGAAAGTCGCCGCCAGTGGAAACGCGATGAAGCAGGAGACGGCAACGATCTGTGCCGTGAGGTAGCGGCCGGCGAGGCGGTCGACGCCGCGCCTGGTCGTGTTGAGCAGCAGCGACAGGCCGTAGAACAGATTGATCGACCAGTAGGGCACGATCGTCCAGGCGACGAACGGGATGGCGTGCTCCCAGGCATAGACGATGCTGCCGACATGGTCGCGCCGCGACGCCAGCCAGTTGGCGAAGCCATAGGTCGAGTAGAATAACGGCGCCAAAAGGGCCAGCCAAAGGGCGGCCCTCAGCACGATGCCAAAATAGGGTTCCCGCGCCGGGGCGGAAGCAGGGTCAGTCGCAGGTGCGGCCATGGTCTCAGACGCGCCGTGCGACCGAGACGGTGAAGATACCCCATTGGTCGATGCGCTGGTCGATCTTCTCGAAGCCCGCCGCCGCCACCAACTGGTCCATCTCGCCTTGCGTGCGCCGCCGCATCACCCAGGCCTGGCCGCCGCGATGCGAGGTCAGGCTGCGCGCGATCATTTCCAGCTGCGGATGCCATGGCTGGTTGGTGTAGACAAGCAGGCTGCCGGGCTGCATGGCGCTGGCCAGTCCACCCAGCGAACGGGTGATCAGCGCGTTGTCGGGAAACAGTTCGTAGAGGCCGGAGACGATGGCCAGATCCGGCGCCGGGTTCAAGCCAGCCAGCATTTCGGCGTCGAACGCGTCGGCCTGGTGGAAGCTGACGCTGGTCGGCAGATGCCGCTCGGCAATCAGCTTCGAGCCGAGCCCGACATTGAGTTCGGAATAATCCTGCAGCCGCACGCTTGCCGGCGTCTCCGCGCATTTGGCAACGGCGTCGAGCACATAGCGGCCATGCCCGGCGGCAATGTCGAGCATGTGGACGGGACGGCCGGCCGCCTTCAGGCTGGCGACGGCGTTGCCGATCAGCTCTTCCAGATGCAGCTTGCGCTGGCGGATGCCGCGCCAGCCGATGGCGTCGAGGAAAGTGCGGTCGATCATGCGGCCGATGAAGCCGGTGCCGCGCGCGTCGTTCTCATAGACATAGTCGAGCGTCGAACCGGAATCGAAGCCGGTGGCAATGCCGGTCTTCATGCCAGACGACAGCCAGGCGCCCATGCGGATCGAGGCGCGGCTCATCGCCCAATAGAGGCCCTTGGGCGACAGCAGCGCCAGCGGCGAGGCGAGTTTGTCGGACTCGTCGCGCGTATAGCCGGCGCGGTCGGCTGAGGTCAGGTCGATGGTCTTTTCCGGCGCAGCGAACTGCTTTTCGAGGAATGGCCGGATCAGCTCGATCGCCTGTTTGCGGTCGCGCTCGCCCAGCGTGTCGTGGAAGAAGCCGGGCAGCACATGCCGCTCCTTGGCGCTGCTGCCGAGATTGACGAAGAATTCGTGCTGCGGTCCATGCCGCACCACCCAGTCGCTGCCCGAGATCAGCAATTGCGTCGGCACGGTAATGGCGCGCGCGTCGGCAACGATGCGGGCGGCGTGGTCGTAGAGTTCGACCAGTATGTTGGAGGCGATCGGCCGCGTGATCAGCGGGTCGGCATCGAAGGAAGCGATGCGCTCGGCATCATGTGTCAGGAACTTCGCCTTGACGTAGGAATTGACGAAGAAGCGGCCCTTGATCTTCTGCCACATCGCAATGCCTTCCTTGGCGAAAGGCACATAGAGTTTCACCGAAAAGGCCGGCGAAGCCACGACCAGCGCACGGATGTCGGGCGCATAGTCGTGCACCCAGGCGGCGGCGAGAACGGCGCCGAAGGATTGCGCGATCAGCGCGACGTCGCGCTGGCCAAAGCCGTCCCGGCCGATCTCGCGCACCAGGCAGTCTATGTCACGCACCAGGGCGGCAAAGGACGGCGCATAGCCGCGCTCGCCGGCCGAGCGGCCATTGCCGCGCGCGTCCCATGCGTAGAAGGCATGGTCGGGCATGGCGAGTTCGTCGACCAGATGCGCCATGCGGCCACCATGCTCGTGGCCACGGTGGAAAAGCAGGATCGCGCCCTTGGGCGTCTGCCCGACTGCTGGCCAATAGCGGTAGAAGATCTCGGTGCCGTCATGGCTCTTGAAGGTGCGCTCCTGCGCGACGCGCTCAAGGCTTGCCGGTGCTGCGGCGTCGATTGTCTGGTGGATCATGGTTTCCCTCTGGCGGTCGGGCCGCTGACGCTTGGGCATCAGGTGCCGCCCGCTCTAAGGCCGCTGCGTATCCGGTTGATGGCGGTTACGACAGACAGTGTAGCCAAGACCGGAAACACAAAGGGGACGACCGCCTCGACCCACAGGCCGCAGGCGATGAGGAAGCCGATGACGCCGAGCGCCAGCGCCCGGTCGCTCTTGCCGAACGGCCCGGCATAGTTGCGCCCGCTGCCGGCGGGCACGCCGAGCACGCCGGCGAATTCGACAAGCAGGGCGGCGATGGCGAAGGCGACCACGCCACAGGCCGGAAACAAGGCGGCAAAGGCCAGGATCAGCGCCAGGTCCGAGACGACGTCGCAGAGTTCGTTGAGATACATGCCGAGTTTCGAGGCCTGCCCATGTTCACGGGCGAGCATGCCGTCAATGGCATTAAGCGCCATGCGCACGAACAGCACCACCGGCATCAACAGGAAAATCAGGCGATATCCAGCAAAGGTCGCGACCACCAGGCCCGCGGCGATGGAGAGCACGGCGGCGAGAAGCGTGATCTGGTTGGCGGTGACGCCGGCATCGGCCAGCCGGTCGGCCAGCGGCCGCAACCTGGCCTGAAAGGCCGGTTTCAGTTGATAGAGCGTAGGCATATGCGATCCCCCAACCGCGGCTCATGACAGTGTCCGCGAGATTGGTCAATCGGCGGCCGAGGCGCAAGGGGCTGCCAGGCAAGCCGGCAAAGAAATGGCGGACCGAAAGACCGCCTGAGTGGCCCGCAGGCCTCAGTCCGCGTCGCCGGCAGAGCTTTTGCCGCACTGGGCCAGCACCTTGCCGATAGCGGCACTCGACTTCGTCAGCGGAAAGCTGTTCTCGCCATATTTATCGGCCGTAACCGTGACGTCGCCCTTGCCGCGCAACAAGGCGAGCAGCGGGTCGGTGGTTCCTGACAATTCCAGCGTGAAGTAATTGTACATCGCCTCGAGCTGGAGCGTCTTCATCACGCTCTTGTCGCCGGCCTTGAAGGTGAAGGAAGCGCTGATGCCGGGCTCCAGCTGCTGGCCGGAGGGGCCGAGATCGTAGCTCAGCACCGGCTTGTCGAAACAGACCAGCATCAGATGCGCGTCGGCTTTCGGCCCACCGCACACCGAAGCCGTCAGCACACTGCCGCCTTCGTCCTCCTCCATCTTGGCGCTCCAGTTGCAGGACGCGGCTGAGGCTGGCTGCGCGGCCAGCAGGCCGGTCAGGGCGATTAATGCGAATGCGCTTTTCATGATCCTTCCCCCCGTCGAGATAGCCTCAACTAGTAGATCATACAGAAATTGGCGAAAGCCGGCGAGCGACTGATGCATTGAGGAGTTCTTCTGAGACGCCGACGGGACAGCCCCCCTCCGGCCTGCCGGCCATCTCCCTCTCAAGGGGGGAGATTATTCGCTCCGCCGCTTTTGCCAGTCTCCAATGTTGCAAGAGCTGGCGGAGCGTTAAAGCTGCCAATCTCCCCCCCTTGAGGGGGAGATGCCCGGCAGGGCAGAGGGGGGTGCCTCGTGCCTGCCTCAAATCAGCTTCTCCAGCGTGATCGGCAAATCGCGTATCCTTTTTCCCGTTGCATGGAACACCGCATTGGCGATCGCCGGCGCCACGCCGACGATGGCGAGTTCGCCCACACCCTTGCCGCCAAGCACCGAGGAGTGCAGGTCGGGAATGCCGACCGAGATCACGTCGATATCGGGAATGTCGGCATTGGTCGGCACCAGATAGTCACCGAGATTGTTGTTGACGATGCGGCCATGCCTGCGGTCGACGATGCCTTCTTCGAGCAGCGCCTGGCCGATGCCCATGATGATGCCGCCCTTCCACTGGCTCTCGGCGAGTTTCGGGTTGTAGAGCCGGCCCGAATCCAACGCCGATACCACGCGCGACACGCGCACCGTGCCAAAATCCTCGTCGACACGGACCTCGATGAAATGCGCGCACCAGGAGTGGCGCGAATAGTCGCCCTCGGTGTGCGGCACCGATGTGGCGATGGTGGTGTAGTTTTTGTAGCGGTCCTCGGCGGTCGAGTTGGCCGGCATGGTGTCGCCGGTGGCTTCGATATGGTCTCGGCCGACGCTCGCCAGCAGTTCAGCGATGGAAAGATCGGGACCATCTCCGCGCGGCGAGCCGATGCGGCCATTGGCGACCACCAGCGTGTTGGCCTGCAGCGTGTGGAAGGGTGAGCGCGGATCGCTGATCGCCAGACCAATCAGCTGGTCGAGCGCCGATGTCGCCGCCTTGTAGACCGCCCCCGTCATCACGCCGGCCAGCCGAGACCCGCCGGCGACGCCGGCGCGAGGGAAGCGCGAGTCGCCAAGCTTGACCACGACATCGTCGGCCGGCACGCCGACTGTCTCAGCGGCCGTCTGCGCCAGGATCGTGTAAGTGCCCTGGCCCATGTCGATGGAGGAGCTTTCGACCTCGACCGAACCGTCTGCGAGGATGCGCACAACAGCCTCGCCATAGGCGCGCCGCACCGGATAGGTGCCGGCGGCGACACCCCAGCCGATCAGCTGGTTGCCGTCACGCATCGAACGCGGCTCTGGCGTACGCCTGGCCCAGCCGAAGCGCTCGGCGCCAGCCGCGAAGGCTTCGCGCAACTGCCTTGTCGACCAGGCTTTTTTCGCCTCCGGATCCTGTTCGGCATAGTTCCTCAGCCGGATCTCCAGCGGGTCGATGCCGACCTCGTAGCTGAGCTCGTCGATGGCGCTTTCGATGCCGAAGGCGCTCGGGTTTTCGCCCGGCGCGCGCATGGCGCCCGGCACCACCGAATTCACCCGCACGACATTCTGCTTGGAGGAGAAGTTGGGCGTCGCATACATGATCGAGGTGACCACGCCCAACGGCTCGACCCACATGCCGTCGATGGACGTTTCGTTGACCCCGCGATGTACGATCGACTGGATTATTCCATTCGTGTCGGCGCCGATCGTCACCGTCTGCCGTGTCGCGGCACGCCCGCCATAGCCGGTAAACGTCTGCGGCCGTGTCATCACAACCCTGACAGGTCGGCCCAGCATCTTGGCTGCGGCAGCCGCCACCGCGCCATGGCCGAGCGCCAGCGCCTTGGAGCCGAAGCCGCCGCCAATATAGGGCGAGACCAGGCGCACATTCTCGAACGGCACGCCGAACCATTCGGCGTAGGTGCGCGCCATGCCGTCGAGCCATTGGCTTGGTTCCCATACGGTGAGCTTGTCGCCCTCCCAGCGGGCGATCAAGCCATGCGGCTCCATCGGCGCCTGGTATTCGCGCGGCGTGTTGTAGGCGCCGCAGATGCGCACCGGGGCGGCGGCGAAAGCACCTTGAGCATCGCCCCATTCCTTGGTCATAGCGTCGATCGGAATGCCGTCGCCGGCCTTGCCGTCGCTGAGGTCGGTTATCGCCGGCGTCTCGTCATAGCTGACCTTGACCATCGCCGCTGCGGCAACGGCCTGCTCGAACGTCTCCGCGATGATCGCGGCGACATGCTGGCCGGAAAAAGTGATGTCGCGCGCCAGCGGGCAATAGGGCTTGTCCGGCGGCGGCGTGCCGAACCAGTCGGACGCGGTCCGCAGGCTCATGATCGTGTCCGGCGTCAGCACTTTGAGCACGCCGGGTGCCGCCTCGGCGGCTGATATGTCGATCGAACGGACCTTGCCCGATGCAATCGTGCTTTCGACCAACACGCCATAGGTCAGCCCGTCGAGCTGCTGCTCGACGGCGTATTTTGCCGCGCCGGTCATCTTGGCCGGGCCGTCGACGCGCGACAGCCGCCCGCCGACCTGATCCATGGCGCCATCCGAAGCGTCGCCGTGCCGGGTTCTGGGGTCGTGAATGGTCATGCCATGGCTCCCGTCTTGAGGATGGCGCGGGCGACAACGCGCGGCGCCAGTTCGATCTTGTAGTGGTTGGCGCCGTGGTCGACGGCGCCTTCGACAGCGAGCAGGCTGGCGGCTCGCACGGAGTCTTCGTCCAGCACCTTTCCCTTCAGCGCCGCTTCCACGGCATGCGCCCGCCACGGCTTGGTCGCGACGCCGCCGAGCGCGACGCGCAGATCGCGAATGGTGCGGCCATCGTCTTCGAAGTCGATGCCGACCGCGGCACTTGCGGCGGCGAATTCATAGGACTGCCGGTCGCGGATTTTCAGATAGGTCGAACGCCGGGCAGAGGCTGAAGCCGGGATGCTAATGGCGGTGATCATCTCGCCCGGCTCGATGGCGTGTTCCCTATCGGGCGTGGCGCCGGGCATCAGAAAGAAATCGTCGACCGCGATCTGGCGCTCGCCGAGATGAACCACGGCGTCGAAGGCGACCAGCGCGGTGGCGAGATCACCGGGATAAGTGGCGATGCAGGCATCGCTGGTGCCGAGCACGGCGTGGCCGCGGGTGACGCCGCCGATCGCCGAGCAGCCGCTGCCGGGCGAGCGCTTGTTGCAGGCGGGGAAATTTGCGGGATCACGGAAATAGGGGCAGCGCGTGCGCTGCATCAGATTGCCGCCGATGGTCGCCATGTTGCGGAGCTGCGCCGACGCCGCCTGCCACAGCGCCTCCGAGACGGCGGGGAAGCGGCTTTTGATGTCGGCATGATCTGCGACATGGCTCATCTTTGCCAGCGCACCGATCATGGCGCCGTTGCCGTCAACCTTGATTGCGTCGAGCCCTTTGAGATGGGTGATGTCGACCAGGCTGTCGGGTTCGGCAACGCCGCATTTGGCGAGATCGACCAGCGTCGTGCCGCCGGCAAGCAGCATGGCGCCGGGCAGGGCGGACGCCTGGCGTGCGGCATCGAGCGTATCGGCGCGAACGTACGAAAAATCCCTCATGATGCAACCTCCAGGGCCGCCTGGCGCACGGCAGCAACAATGTGCGGATAGGCGCCGCAGCGGCACAGATTGCCGGCCATGTATTCGCGGATTTCGTCATCCGAGCCGGCATGGCCTTCGCGAATGCAGGCGACCGCGGACATGATCTGCCCGGGCGTGCAGTAGCCGCACTGGAAGGCATCTTGTTCGAGGAAGGCGGCCTGGACGGCGTTGAGCGTACCGTCCTCGCCGGCCAGCCCCTCGATGGTGGTAATCTCGCGGCCTTCGACTTGTGCGGCAAGCGTCAGGCAGGACAGCACGCGCTGGCCGTCGACATGCACCGTGCAGGCGCCGCACTGGCCCTGGTCGCAGCCCTTCTTGGTGCCGGTCAGGTCGAGGCGGTCACGCAAGGCGTCGAGCAGCGTGACGCGCGGTTCGACCTCCAGTTCATGATTATGCCCGTTGATGGTGAGATGGATGGGGATGGTGGTGGATTTGGTTTGGTCGGTCATGAGGCGTCTGGCTCCAGTTGCTTGACGCTAGGGGATTGAAATGGCGTGCGAATAGAAGAGGGCAAGGGCGGCGAAGCTGCCAATCTCCCCACCTGTGGGGGAGATGNNCCCCCCCCCGCGGGGGGGGGGGGGGGGGGGGGGGGGGGGGGGGGGGGGGGGGGGGGGCGCGAAGGAATGCAACGTTTGCGATTTACATGCTTCGAAACGAACCTTTCCGAGCAGGGGTTGGTCAGGACCTGATAAGCTTGTGGAACAGCGCCCCCTCTGTCCTGCCGGACATCTCCCCCACGAGGGGGCAGATTGGCAGCTTCGCCGCCCCGACACTCCAGCGGGCAGGGAACTCTGTGGTTTGCACAATCTCAGCACGTGACATAACGGCTCCCCTGATTATATGATAAGGGTGCTCCACTAAAACGGAGGCGCCTCCGTTTATTTAATTGGGGGCTTACCCCTCAGGGTTCAAGCCCCCATATGTCGACAGTGGAGAAAAAATTGGACGACCAGCAGACAGCAACCGCCCAAGGCGCGCGCGAAGCCGCAGCGCCAAAGGCGCTGCGCGCCGACGCGCAGCGCAATCGCGACCGGCTGGTCGAGGTCGCGGCCACGGCCTTTGCCGAGCAGGGCGTCGATGCGTCGCTGGAAGAGATTGCCCGCCAGGCCGGTGTCGGCATCGGAACACTCTACCGGCATTTTCCGACGCGCGAGCATCTGGTCGAAGTGGTCTATCGCCGGGAAGTCGAGGCGCTCTGCGCGGCCGCCGATGACCTTGCCAACCACCACCCGGCCGATGTCGCGCTGGAAAAGTGGATGCAGCGCTTCGTCGATTACATCGCCACCAAGCGCGGGCTGGCGACGAGCCTGCGCATCCTGTTCAACACCAATTCCGCAGTGTTCTCGGATATGTCGAGCCGGGTGACACAGGCGCTGCGCCGGCTGGTCGAGGCGGCAGTCGCCGATGGCTCGATCCGCAACGATGTCGACGCCTCCGATGTGCTGCACGCATTGGGAGGCATCTATTCGGCGCCCGACACCAAGGACTGGCGCGACCGCTCGCGCCGGCTGGTCAAGCTGCTGATGGACGGGTTGCGGTTTGGGGCTGCGAAGGCGAGGTGAGGGGCAATCCCCTCGGCTTCAGGAAACCAGCTTCAGCCCGATCACGCCGGCCAGGATGAGAACGACGCAGAGAGTCCTCAACGGCGCGGCGGAATCGCCGAGCAACACTATCCTGACCTTCTTCTCGGTCCAGGCAACCATCGCCGGCCCTGATGCGGTGGCCGCGACCAGAGCCGCGACCGATCAGGTGCTGCAAGACCATTTCGCGGTGTTGGCGGTCGATGGCGCGGGCTAAGGGCTCGAGCGCCCTCTCGCTCGCTCAACCTCATCCCCAGCCGCCGTTGCCGCCGCTGCTTCCGCCGTTGCCATCGCCGCCGCCACCAAGCGCGGGAATCACGGGTGGCTTTTTGGGAGCCTCCTCTGACGGCTTGATCACTTTCGCGGCCGATGCCTTCTTGTACTTGACCACTTTTGGTGGTGGCGTCGTGCGAACCACCTTGCGATGTTTCACCGGCTGTGCCGGCTCGAACATTGGCGTCACCGAGGTGCAGCCCATGAGCCCGGCCAGAACGCCGGACAGAATTGCTCCGAAAAATGCCTGCTTCAATACTTTGCCCACCATTGCCTCCATTGTTTAGAACAAGTCCCGACGCGGATTGGCTTCTTCCCAGACTCCCCGGGCCGCATTGACCAGTTGCGTGTCCAGCGAACCGGACAGGGGTGTCTTCGACTTGAGCTGTTGGCGCAGCGCGTCCAGCGCCACCGTTTTCGGTTTCGTTCCGAATTGCGCCAAGCCCTTCTTGGCGTCCGGAAACGCCTTGCGCAGATCGAGCGCGACGGCGAAGGCGAGGAAACGCACCGCGGCAGCCTGATCGGCGCTGTCGCCTTTCGCCATTTCCAAGGCCGCGCGATCATAGGCGCCCGAGTAATCACCACGCGCTGTCGCCAGTTCAAACAGTCTTTCTGCTTCCTCGAGGTTCCGCTCCACCCCGACGCCGTCCCGGTACATGCGCCCAAGGCTTGCCGGAGCATAGGGTTGACCGAGATCGATAGCCTTCTGGAACAGCGCCAGCGCCGCCTTCGGATCCTTTTCCACGCCTTGGCCGCTGAGGTAATTACGGCCGAGCAGGTTCATGGAATACATGTCCTGGCGCTCGACGCCGGCCTGCAAGAAAGCAACTGCGCGGGCCGGATCGGCGGGCACGCCGTTGCGGCCTTCGGTGAAGATCGCGGCGAGATCGTTCATGGCATAGGTATGGCCCATGGCTGCTGACTTGAGCAGCAGGTCGAGGCCCTTGGCGGTATCGCGGTTGACGCCATAGCCGTTGAACAGAGCGCGCCCCCATGACGTCATTCCATAGGGATCGCCCTTGTCGGCGGCAGCCTTGTAGAGGGCGTTGGCCTGGCTGCGGTCGATGGCCGTTCCCGTGCCTGTCGCATGGAAATAGCCGAGTTCGAACACGGCGCGCACATGGCCTTTCTTGGCGGCATCGTCGACCGCTGTTCTGGCTTCGCCGACCCTGCCGGCCGCAAGCAGTGCGCGCCCGAGCTCGTAGCGGAAGCGGGCGACATCCGGATAGGCTTTCACTGCGGCCTCGCAGGTCGCCACGGCATCTGCGCCGATCTCATTCGGCAACAGGCCGGCCACCACCCCTTGCAGATCGAGAGGTTCGCCGGCGGCCATGTCGCAAGCATCGACCGTCGGCGACAGCTTCATCGTCGCCGGCTTGGATGAGCTGCTGTCGGCGCGGATTTCGAAGCCGACCACGACCGGCGCGCCGGCGCCGATCTGCGGCTCGTAGCGAAGATGGTCGACTTCGCCGGCCAGAAGGCTCGATTGCGGCGAAAGTGTACGATCCGGCAGCGACAGCGTGCCCGTTGCCGGATACCCCGAGACCTTCAGGCTGACCGCCGGATCGTCGGTCGGGAAATCCAGGTTCAGCGCGACCGGGCCAACACCGACAGGAATATCGATCTTGCGGTTCTCGATCGCTTCGGCAGCACCCGTGATGTGGATGCCGCGCTCCAGCACCTGCTGCTTCTGCTCGGCCTCGAGCGAAGCCATGATCTGCTGGCCGGCAGCGCTTTCGCCGCTCTTGACGCGGAACACCAATATGCCCTGGCTGCCGCCGCCCCAATTGTCATGCGTGGCATAGGCCAGCATATCCACCTCGTCCTGCGTGGCAGTCCCTTTGGGGACATCCATCTGCAGGCGCGGCAGGTCCTTGCCCGCGATCGGCTCGCCCACCGCGACGTCCTTGCCGTTGAGCATCAGACGGCCCATTGCCGGCGGCCTTTCGATGCTGACGGTGATGGTCCCGCCATCGACATCCACCGGTTCGGGCAGGCCGAGATCGACGGGGCCGACGCCGGACAGCACGACCTTCTCCAGCACTGGCGGCAGCGAAGGTCGGTTGCTGCGGCGCACCAGCACCACATCGTCGATCAGCGAGGAATTTTCCCAGGGCACCTGCATGCCGTTGGTGGCTTGCACGACATCGCGGCGCACCGCCGACATGACAGTGCGGATCTCCTGGTTGGGCGCCAGAGCGCGACGCGAGAATGCCGATGAGAACGGGCTGAGGTCGCCGCTGCCGTCATAGGCGACCGCGCCTGGTTCGGTGGCAAAGGCAATCAGCGTGTTGAGCGAGCTTCGCACCTGCGCCAGCCCGGTGTTGCCGGCGGTGACGAGCTGGTCGCGCAGCCAGTAATTGTTGCGCGGAAAGGGGTTGTTGCGGCAGGCATCGAGGATGATCACCTGGATCTTCGACTTCGAGCGCAACTGCTCCAGCACGTCGTTGAGCTTAATGGCCTGGACTTCGATATCGGCCGCCTTTTTCAACGAGGCGTCGATCGGGATCAGGAAATTCTCGCCGCCGATCTGGAAGCCGTGGCCGGAATAGTAGACGACGGCGAGGTCGGCTCCGTCGACAGCAGCCAGATAGTCGCGGAACTGAGCCTCGAATTGCAGCTTGGTGAGGTTCTCGGCGACGAAAACCTCGAAGCCGGCAAGCCGGAACGTGGAGGATATATCTGCGGCATCCTTGGCGGGGTTCTTCAGCGCCGGGATGTTGCGGTAGTCGGAATTGCCGATAACGAGCGCGACCCTCCGATCGGCGCTGGCCTCGAACGTCGTGAGGCCGGCGAGGATGAAGACCGCGATGAATCCACAAAGTCGGAGCATGGCAAAACTCCTGGCAACTGCCGCCTGGCGCCGACGAAGGCATCCTGCGGCATGAGGTCCGTTAAGAGTATGCAACCTGCCACAGGATAAAGTGAAAGCCCCGTCACCGCCAGACCATGGCAGCCGATTTCTTTCAGCGCCGGTTGACCGTAGGGTGGGCAGTAGCACGCGCTTTGAGGCCGGGTATGTGACAAGTCTCACAGATCGCAGCAAGGTGCTGAATGGTTGGATCAACCGGGTGTGCGACACCGGCGGGCTGACCTTCGGCGCGCCTGAGGGAACTCAAAGTTCGAGGCAAACCTTGCCGAAATGCTTTTGCGCTTCGTAATGCCTGAAGGCGGCAGCGATGTCTTGCAACGGAAAGCTGCTGTCGATGACAGGCTTCAGGCGGTTGACCTCTATCGCCCGGATCATGTCCTCCTGGTCGGCTTTGCTGCCGATGGAAATCCCGCTGATGCGGATCTGGTTCGAGAACAGCGCCGGGATCGAGACCTCCGCCGCAAAGCCGGTCAGCACGCCGATCAGGGCAATGTGCCCACCTGTCCGGCAGGCCGCTATCGACTGCGCCAGCGTGGTGGGCCCGCCGACCTCGATCACATGGTCGACGCCACGCCCGTCGGTCAAATCCTTGGCCTCGCGTCCCCACTCCGGCACGGCCTTGTAGTTGATGGTTGCGTCGGCGCCGAGACGGATCAGCCTCTCCAGTTTCTCTTCGTCGGAAGAGGTGGCGATAACCCAAGCGCCGGCGGCCTTGGCAAATTGCAGCGCAAACAACGACACGCTGCCGGTGCCGAGGACGAGCACAGTGTCGCCGGGTTTCACCTTGCCGCACGTCACCAGACCTCGCCAGGCGGTGACGCCGGTGCAGGTCAGTGTTGCCGCTTCAACATGCGTATAGCCCGCCGGCGCCTTGGTGAACCCCTGCGCCGGCATGCACACATACTCGCTGGCAAAGCCATCAAAGCTGTCTCCCGGCACATCCCGCCTTGTGGTCGGCGTCATGCCGCCGTCCAGCCACCAAGGATAAAAAACGCTGACGACATTGTCGCCGGGTTTGAAGGCATCGACGCCGTCGCCGACGGCAATCACTTCGCCGGCGCCGTCCGACAGCGGCACGCGCCTGTCGGCGAGCGGCACCTTGCCTTGCACCGCGAAATCGTCGCGCATGTTGAGCGCGCAGGCGCGGATCCTGACCAGAACCTCACCCGGCCTTGGCTGCGGCTTATCTTCCTCGACCAGGTCAAGCTTGTCCAACCCGCCCGGCGCTCTCAGCCTGACCAGCCTCATTGTCTCTCTCCGACGTGGGAGTGTTATGGCGATGGCGAGCCGGACTATTATCGGACCGACCGGCCGGAAATCACGCGCAGCCAGGGCGCCAGATGGAAGGCGCTCATCAGCAGATACATCACCGGCATGCCGGTGAGCGGGGAGGCATCGGCGCCCAGGCACGACGTGACGCCATCGCTGGTATGAATGCCGGTGAGCAACGCCATCACGGCGAAGGTCGGAGCCGCCGCGAGGCACAGCCAGTCGGCGATGCCGAGACGGGCCGTGGTTTCGGAGCTTGCTTGGCCGGTTCCAGAATTGCTCATAGTCATTCCCTCGGTGGCCGAGACCTTCCAAGATTAGGTTTCCTCGCCCCTGCCGAAGGCGGGGAGAGGAACCCAGCTGGATAGGCCCTACTTGCCGTCCTTGTCGCGGAACGCCGCTTCGCCGGCGGCGGACACTTCTTCCCATGCCTTGTCCGGCGCGGCGTCGTAATTGTCGTGCCAGTTCCACCAGCTGTAGAGCTCGGTCTGCGGATATCCCTCCGGCGAGTCCTCCCAGACCTCCTGCCGGCCGAGCGGCGTCGCATCGAGATAGCTCCACACGGTGCCCATCTGCTCGTCGCCACGGCTGTTGATGAAATAGGTGCGGAACACCTTCTTGCCGTCATGGATGAACACGTTGTGGCCGTGCCATTCGTCGACGCCGAAATCCTTGTCGAAGCTGTCGGTGATCGTGTACCAGGGCATCTTCCAGTCCATCCGCTTCTTCAGCCTGACAATGTCGGCCTGCGGTGCGCGCGAGGCGTAAGCCAACGTGGTGTTGCGGGCGTTGAGATGGGCGAGATGGCCAACCTGGTCGGCGCCGAGCGAACAGCCGCGACAGCCATGATCGGGCCAGCCATGGACGCCGGGTTCGAAGAAGGCGCGGTAGACGATCAACTGGCGGCGGCCTTCGAACAGGTCGAGCAGGCTTGCCTTGCCGTTAGGGCCTTCGAACACATAGGCCTTGTCGACCTCCATCCACGGCATGCGCCGGCGCTCGGCCGACAGCGCGTCCCTGGCGCGCATCGTCGCCTTCTCCTTCACCAGCATCTTTTCGCGCTCGGCTTCCCATTCCTGCCTCGAAACGATTGGCGGGGTCTTCATTGCCACGTGCTTGGTCATTGCTCGTCTCCTTTGCCAGTGCCAGTCATTTTGTCAGTCGGTAAGCCGTTGCGGCCTGTCGTTGCCTGCTGATCGAGAGCTAGGGTAGGGCCGCAGGGCGGCGAGGGCGGAGTTACAAATGTGACGGGATTTGCAGGCGGGCCACCGCAACAGGGGTGACGGGGTCGCGCAATGTTCTCAAAATCCTCGGAAACAGGCATAGTCAGTTTTCTCCATTGAGAAGCTTAATGCGACTATCTGAGATGCTCAGGCTAGCGAATGCGGATATTGGCGTCAACGGCGGCCAAGGCGTCTTCAGTCAGCCCAGATGGCTAGGTTGTCACCCCCGGCTTGCTGCTTGGCAGTGGTGGCTTAAGTTAGGGCCGAGCAGCGCCGGGGTGGGAGTTACAAGTGTGACGGGATTTGCATGGACTCGCTGATCACCGCGGCAGGGCTGGCGTTGGCGGCGGGCGATCCACTCGCCGCACTCGACCGCGTCGCCTTGCGTGAGGATGCGCCGGCTCTGGCGCTGCGTGGCATCGCCATGGCGCAGCTCGGCGACCTCGATCGCGCCAAAGTACTGTTACGGCGGGCCGGGCGTGCCTTCGGTCCGAAAGAGGCGGTGGCGCGTGCCAGATGCGTCGTCGCCGAGGCCGAGATCGCGCTGGTCTCGCGCGACCTCGGCTGGCCGACGAAGGCGCTCGATGCGGCGCGGGCGACATTGGAAAAACACGGCGACCGGCTGAACGCCGCGCATGCCGGGCATCTCAAGGTACGGCGCCTGCTGCTGCTCGGCCGCCTCGACGAGGCTGAAGACGTGTTGGCCGGGCTCGACCCGGCGCCGCTTCCGCCGGCCTCGCGCGCCGCGCATGAACTCGCCGTTGCCGGTATCGCCATGCGCCGTCTGAGGACGAAAGCCGCGCGCCAGGCATTGGAGTGGGCACGCCTGGCCGCCCACCGGGCCGGTATTCCAGGCCTCATGGCCGAGGTCGACAGCGCCTTCCTGGCGCTGGAGACGCCGGCAGCGCGGTTGATCGCGGCTGGTGCGGAACGCCCGCTGCTGCTCCAAGATGTTGAAGCGCTGCAGGCTTCACCGGCGCTGGTCGTCGATACGTTCCGTTACGCCGTGCGCAGCCAGGAAACCACGGTCTCGCTGGCCACGCGCCCGGTGCTGTTTGCGCTGGCGCGTGCGCTCGCCGAAGCCTGGCCGGCGGATGTGCCAAGGGCGACGCTCATCGCACGCGCCTTTGGCGGCAGGCATGTGGATGAATCGCACCGCGCCAGGCTGCGAGTCGAGATCGGCCGGCTGCGCGCCGAATTGCGGCCACTGGCAGGCATCGAGGCGACCAGGCAAGGCTTCGCGCTGGCGCCCCGCCAGGCTGGCGCGGTGGCGGTGCTGGCGCGACCGATCGAGGAGCGGCACGCAGCCGTGCTGGCCTTCCTGGCCGACGGTGAAGCCTGGGCCAGCTCGGCGCTGGCATTGGCGCTCGGCGCCGGCCAGCGCAGCGTGCAGCGGGCGCTCGAGCAGCTTGCCGAGAGCGGCAAGATACAGTCGTTCGGCCATGGCCGGGCGCGCCGCTGGATGACGCCGCCGGTCGTCGGTTTCACGACCACCTTGTTACTCCCGGCACCGCTGCCGAACGGCTAATGCATGTCGCCCAGAAGTGTGCCGCGGTTCTGGGACAACGACATGCATCAAAACAAAGACTTAAAACGCGTCGTATGAATCCGTTTCAGCGCGACGCGTTTTAGGGAAGGAGACCATGGTCGAGGATCAACACATGAAACATTCAACTGCGGAAATCCTGCGCGAATACGGACCCTTCCCGGGTGTCGACGCCGTGCATGGCGTGAGCTTCGACGGACAAAAAGTCTGGTTTGCCGCGGGTGAGAAGCTGACAGCCTTCGATCCGGAAAGCGGTGAGACGCTGCGTTCGATCGATGTCGCGGCCCATGCCGGCACCGCCTATGACGGCCGGTATCTGTTTCAATTGGCCGGAGATCGCATCCAGAAGATCGACCCCGATACGGGCGAGGTGCTATCCACCATCCCGTCGCCCGGCGGCGGTCGCGATTCCGGCATGACCTGGGCCGAAGGCACGCTCTGGGTCGGCCAGAACCGGGAGCGCAAGATCCACCAGATCGATCCCGAGACCGGGAAAATCCTGCGCACCATCGAATCCAACCGCTTCGTCACCGGGGTGACCTGGGTCGATGGCGAGTTGTGGCACGGCACCTGGGAAGGCGACCAGAGCGATGTCCGGCGCGTCGATCCGCAAACCGGAAAGGTGCTGGAGCGGCTCGACATGCCGGCAGGCATGGGCGTGTCGGGGCTCGAATCCGACGGCAGCGACCGCTTCTTCTGCGGCAGCGGCCCCGGCGGTATGGTGCGAGCGGTGCGTCGGCCGAAGTAAAGCCGCGGCCGGCGGCGCCTTATGGCGCCTGCCTTCCCGCCGTCATCATATCCCGGAGCCGTCGAGCTGCTGGGCGTCTTCGCCTGCCCACGGCGCCGGCAGGGAAGCCCGGCTCAGATTGGCCGTCGGCAGCGGCATCCAGCATTTGAGCTCAGGCTCGGGATATTCGATCACCCGTCCCGGAGACGAATCGGAAGAGCGCCAGCCTTCCGTGCCGAACTGGTCGGCGCGCGACCAGTAGGCGAGGTCGACTTCCGCCGGTCCCTGCTCGGACGGCTTGACCGTGACCAGGATCCGGCTGCCATCCCGTGGCGCGCTCGCCATGTGCCGCCAGCGATCGGGTTCGTCCATTGCATATCCTCCTGCACGTTGCAGGGATAGTCGCTTCGCGCCCCACAGCGGTCAACCCGAACTTTGCGCGATTGGCCGGCTGTGAACGGATTGCTGTCTGATTAACCCGCCATTGCGGCTTCCGGCATGGCTTCGACGAAATAATCTCTGCTGCGGACGTAACGGCCAAGCTACGGCGTTAGCGATGGCGGGTCCACCGCGTGCGCATCGCGGCTTAAGGATGCGCCGGCCACGGCAGCGATTTTGCGGCCGGCATGTGAAGAGGCTCACAGGCGGCTATTGTGAGGGGCGCTATGGGACATCCGGCCATGACAGGGGTTTCGGATGACACTTGCTGATCTGTCTTTCTATCTCTTCACAATTTTCAATGGCTTGCGCGTGTTTTCCTACCTGCCGCAGATCGTGCGGGTGGCCCGCGACAGGCACGGGGCATCGGCGATTTCCTACGCCACCTGGCTATTGTGGACAGGCGCCAACGCCACGACGGGGCTCTACGCCCACATCAATCTGCACGACAACATGCTGGCGGTGATCAACTGGCTGAACGCCGCATGCTGTGTCCTGGTGGTCGCGCTCACCGCATACAAGCGTCATCGCGCGCACTTTCCGGTTGAGGGGGCGGCAGGCCGGCCGGAATCGACCGCTCTGATGGTCGACAATGTCTGCTGATTGCGGCGCTCCCTCTGTCCTGCGTTCATTCTCTACGCCGCCTGCAACCTCTCCCGGCCCGGCTGCGGCGGAAAGGCGATCGCGATGCCGGCCGCACCCAGGCCGATCAGCGCGGAGCCGATGAACAGCCAGGAATAGCTGGCATAGGTGTCGAAGATCATGCCGCCGGCGAGTGGCCCGAACGACATGCCGAGGCTGGACAAAAGGGTCGCTGCGCCAAGCACCGTGCCGATGATGCGCGGCCCGAAATAGTCGCGTGCCAGCACGGCATAGAGCGGCATCACACCGCCATAGGTGGCGCCGAAGATGATGGCCAGCAGATAGAACTGCTCGAGATTGCCGACGGCGAGATAGGCGGCGATCACCACCGCCTGGATGGCAAGGCCAACGATCAGCACCGGCTTGGCGCCCAGCCTGTCGCCGAGCACGCCGTAGAGCACGCGCCCGCCAAGGCCGGCGAGCCCCTCGACGCTGTAGATCGTCACCGCCGCCATCGGTGCTATGCCGCACGACATGGCATAGCTCACCATGTGGAAGATCGGTCCGGAATGCGCCGCGCAGCAGGCGAAAAAAGTCATCCCCAGCACCAGGAATTGCGGCGAGCGCAGCGCATGGCCGACTGACATCCCGGGGTCCGCGGCAGGGACGGGCGCACTTTCGTCCGCTGCCGCGCCCGCCACCGACGGCTGGCGCACCAGGAAGACGGCCGGCAGCAACAGCACCCAGGCCATGATGCCGATGTCGAACATGGCCGTGCGCCAGTCATAGGCGGTGATCAGCCAGCGCGCGAAAGGCGAGATGGTCATCGGCGCCACGCCCATGCCGGCCGAAACCAGCGACACGGCCAGGCTGCGATTTGTGTCGAACCAGGCGGTGGTGAGCGCGATCATCGGCGCGAAGAACGCGCTCGCTGCAAGTCCGACGATGACGCCGTAGCTGAGCTGGAAGACGATGAGCGAATTGGCGCGGCTTGCCACCACCAGCGACAGGCCGAGCAGCACCGCGCCGGCGAAGACGACGGGGCGGGCGCCGACGCGGTCATATATGGCACCCCAGGCGAAACCGCCCACGCCCATCACCAAAAAATTCAACGTCATGGCGCTGGAAATACCGGTGCGCGACCAGTTGGTGTCGAGCGCCATCGGCTCGAGAAAGATCGCCAGCGAAAACATCGCGCCAAGCGCCACACAGCTCATCAGCGCGCCTGCCGCGACGATCACCCAACGGTAGGAATTGTTCATGGTCTTCTCCCGAAATCGGTTCGATGCGGCGCGATGTCTCCCGTTGCGCCGCTGCGTCCGAAGGACGTTGACGCGATTTCGAATCCGACAATCCGGTTGCATTTTTTATCTGGTTTGCGCGGAAGTCCATCCGGCAACAGGATCACAGCCCACGGAGCGAGCCAACAAACACTCCGCCGAATTGACGAGTTGGCCTGCGGCGCTAGCTTTGTGATTTCGTGAACAGGGAGAGATCGCTCATGGAACTGCATCGCGGCCGCCTTATCGACCACGTCCAACTGGTGGTCAGGGATCTCAAGGCCAGCCGCCGCTTTTACGAAGCTGTCTTCAGGGTGCTCGGCATCCCGATCGGCGGCGAGGCCGAGGACTATTTCTGGGCCGACGAGCTATTCATCTCCAGCGCCGACAGCCGCGCGGCGAGGGGGCAATTGACCGGGCGCCATCACCTTGCCTTCCAGGCCAGGGACAGCGCCATGGTCGATGCCTTCTACAAGGCCGGCCTTGCTGCCGGCGGCACCGACAATGGCGCGCCGGGCGAGCGGCCCTATCATCCCGGCTACTACGCCGCCTTCCTGCTCGACCCCGACGGCAACAACATCGAGGCGGTGTTCCACGGGCAAGCGAAGCGCAGCGCTGCTTCGGTCGAGATCAATTTCTAGAGCAATTCGAGGAAAAGCGGGCAGCGTTTGTCTGCCCGTAATTCTCGTAAAAACAAAGCGTTGGTGCGGTTCACGGATTCAGTCGTTGAAGCGCTTCACATCGCAGGCGTGTAGCGGTTGACCACCATGCCGCAGGCATAGGCTTTCGAGCCGGCGAGGCGCAATTGCCGGAAGCCGCCGCGATCGAAAATCCGCTCGCCGTCGCCCAGTGCGGCCGGATTGATGAACAGCTGAAACTCGTCGACCAGTCCCGCCGCAATCAGCGCCGAGGCAAAGCCGGCGCCGCCGAACACCGCCATGTCGCCGCTAACCTCGGCTTTCAGCGCCTTGACCTCGCGCGGCAGGTTACCGCTGCCCAGCGTCGTGCGTTCCCATCGTGACGCCGCAAGCTTGTCGCTCAGCACTACCTTGCGCGCCTCGACGATGCGCTGCGCAAAGGCGTAGAAGGGATCGAGCGGATAGTTTTTCGCCGCATTGCCCCAATGGGTGAGATAACCCTCTTCGGCCATCTTGCGGCTGAGCAGGATGGTGTCGATGCCGGCGAACACGGCGTTGAAATCCTGCTTCAGTTCGTCGTCCCACGGGCAGTTGTCGCCCCATTCCCAGAGCTGCCAGTGCTCGCCGACGGCGGCGCCGACAAAGCCGTCGACCGACATCTGCATTTGCAGGATCAGCTTTCTCATCGTTGTTCTCCTCGTTGATCGCTGGTGTCACCGGCGCAAGTCCGTGTGGGATAAATGCTTTACTTTTGGAACCATTGACGCAGGCGAAAAATGATGTCAATAGTAAAGTGATTTAAAAATGGAACCATAGAAATGTCGACCAGAGAAAGATCCGGCTGCCCGATCAGCCTGTCGCTCGAACTGCTTGGCGACCGCTGGACGCTGCTGATCGTCCGCGACATGATTTTCGCGGGAAAGAGACACTTCCGGGAATTCCTGCTGTCAGGTGAGGGCATCTCGTCGCGCACGCTGGCTGAGCGGCTGCAGACCTTGCAGGACGAAGGCATCGTCACGAAAAGCGATGATCCCTCGCACAAGCTCAAGGCAATCTACCGGCTGACCGAGGCCGGCATCGACCTGTTGCCGGTGCTGGCGACGCTCGGCGCCTGGGGCAGCAAATACCGCCACGCCGATGACGAACTGGCCAGGATCGCCGATGAACTGGCGGCCGGCGGCGAGGCGGCTCTGCAACAGATGAAGAAGAAGCTGCGCACCGCGCATATCGGCTAGATCGCGAACCGAAG
This sequence comes from Hyphomicrobiales bacterium, assembly GCA_900472295.1. GTDB lineage: Bacteria > Pseudomonadota > Alphaproteobacteria > Rhizobiales > Rhizobiaceae > Mesorhizobium. The sequence goes on from UCIA01000031.1 coordinate 50,794, forward strand.
GTCAGCGCAGCAAAAGTGCGACTTTTGCTGCGCTTTGATCTTTCCCGGCGCCCATGGCTCAGCGGCGCCAGAACGGCTTGGCGATCTCGGCCTCGATCTGCTTTCTCGTCAGCCCGATATCGTCGATCAGTTCGGGCGTATGACTGGCTAGTCTTGCCAGTTGGCCACGGTAGTAGGCGCGGTCGTCCCAAGTCTTGATCAGGCCCCATAAACTGCGCGGACTTTCCGCATCTTCGGCCGATCTCGCCTGTTTTTCGCTGGGGTCGAAACGCACCGCGCCATCGACATCGGACATGTTGGTCAGCATGGTTCTCATCACCTGCTCCTTTGGCATTCCCAATCAGCGGGACACGCTCGGAATCTGGGCTTTGACGAGGACGCGCACCATCGGTCAGGTGCGGTGTTTGGGGTCATGCATTTGTAGTATTTTGCAGCGGCCGCGGTTGAAACCGCTGTGATCCGATGGCAGGACTTTATTCCAATGAACCGCACTGCCTCACCGGTTGACGCGTTATCGGACCGTGAGCGCGCGGTGGCGGAGAAGTTTGCCTCCGGTCTGACCTATCGCGAGATCGGCGAGGCGCTGTTCATCGCTCCTTCGACGGTGCGCACCCATCTTGCCGCGGTCTACGAAAAGCTTGGCGTCCGCAACAAGATCGCGCTTGCTTCGCATTTTGCGGTCGGCGCCGTCGCGCAACCGGCCTCGTATCCGCCGGACGGCCTGCCGATCCTTGCCATCTTCCCGATAGAAAGCCTGAGCCCGGAAGAACGCTGGCGCCGCTTCGCCGATGGCCTGTCGTCCGACATCACCATCGATCTTGCGCGCTATGGGGATCTGCCGGTCATTGGCTTCCACACCATGAAAGCGCTTGACAGCAAACCGGCTGACTTCGCCGCCAACGGCAAGGCGCTGGGCGCCACCTACATCTTGTGTGGCCAGTTGCGCGCCGATGACCATCGCATCCGCCTGACCATCGAACTGGCCGATGCGCTGAACGGCGTCAGCCTGTGGAGCGATCGCTTCGATCGCCCTCTGGAGGACGTGTTCAACCTGCAGGACAGTCTGACCGACAGCGTCATCAACGTGCTGGCCGGCCGCAGCGGAGCGATTGCCACGATCGGCCGCAACGCCATTCGCCGCAAGCCGCCCGCCAGCCTGCGCGCCTACGATCTGTTCCTGCTTGGCTTCGAACAGCAAAAAACATTCAGCCGCGCCAGCAATGAGGAGGCAATCCGGCTGTTTTCGCGCGCGCTCGAGCTCGACCCCACCTTGGTCAGGGCGTGGACGGAACTCGCTTATACGTATTCAATTCAGTGCTGCCTGGGCTTCGGTGGCGATCTCGAGGGAGCGCTCGAGAAGTGGCGGTGGGCGATCGAAAACGCCCTCCAGCTCGACCCGACGGATTGCAGCGCCCAGGCTTGCCTTGGCGACCTCATGGCATGCCTGGGCGATCTCGATGCGGCCGAACGCGCACACCGGCGCGCACTCGAATACGGTTCCAACCATGCCGATACGCTGGCGGTGCTGGCCGGCAGCAAGGCGCTTGTCGTTGGCGATCCGGCCGAGGCGATGCCGCTGATCGAGCGCGCCTTGCGTCTCAATCCGCTGCCGCCGTCCTGGTATTTCGCCATGCATGGCCGAATCCTGTTCGCCGCCGGCAGGCATCGTGAGGCCATCGCATCGCTGCGCCGGGGCGCGCCGGATTCTTCCAGTGTGCTGATCTTCCTGGCGTGGGCGCATGCGGCGATTGGGGAGGTGTCGCAGGCTGCCGCTGTCGCGGCGCGTCTGCGCACCGAATTTCCCGAGTTTTCGGTCGAACGCTTCATCGCCGGCTATCCCGTAACCAACCCGGATGCCGCCAAAACCATCCGGCATGCGGCGAAGCTGGCCAAGCTCGACTGAGCTTTGGCATTTGCGTGAGATCAACCCCATCCTGCAAAGCGCTGTGGCCTGAGCCAAGCCTGCGCCGGATTGCCGTCGCCCGAAAGGACCGCCTCGACCAGCCAGCGCGCGGTGGCGGGGGCGGCATGCATGCCGATCGAGCCCATGCCGCCATGATTTGCTCCATCAAATCTCGTATACTCGTATACGAGATTTCTGTATCAGCGCAAGCTGATGCCTATTGGGAGTTGTCGCTTTGCCGACGTCGCCATTTACCTTTCGCGCAAAGAATGGCGTGGGCGGACGCCGTTAACCGGACCTTCGGCCTTTTCTTCGTCACAATCGGGGAATGTACGCGTACGGATGAGGGCCAATTGCCGGCTTTCGAATGGGGATGCCGGCCGGCGGGTGAGGACTGCGCCTGTGACGTTAGCGGCGGGAGCTGCTGAGAGAATCAGGCAGGAGGGATCGCATGCGTGGATTTGCCGAAATGCAGCGGCCGCAGACGGTGGCCGAACAGGTCGCCAATGTGTTGCGCGAGGCGATCGCCGACGGCAGCCTGGCCGCCGGCACGGCGCTGCGCCAGGACGACCTTGCGCTGCGCTTCGGCTTCAGCCGCATGCCGATCCGCGACGCGTTGCGCCAGCTCGATGCCGAAGGCATCGTCCAGATTCACCCGACCAAGGGCGCTCATGTCGCCTCCATGGACGCCACCGAGATCAGGGAGATTTTTGCGCTGCGCGACCTGCTCGAAAGCGAAGCGCTCAGCCTGTCCATCCCAACGCTTGGCGATGACAAGCTCGACGAAGCCGCGGAAGTGCTCGCCCGCATCGACGCCGAGCCTGATGTCGCCCGGTGGGGTGTGCTGAACCGGACCTTCCATCTGGCGCTCTACAGCGCCTGTGGCAACGCCCGGCTGCTCAGCCTGATCGAGGCGCACCACAATGCTGCCGACCGCTATGTCCGCATGCTCCTGTCCAGCCTCGACTATCGCGGCGTCTCGCAGGCCGAACACCGCGACCTGCTCGCCGCCTGCCGCAAGCGCGACGCCGCGGAAGCGGTGAGTGTGTTGAAGAAGCATCTCAGCGACGGCATGGAGACGCTGGCTAAGGCGGGGATGCTGAGGAAGGGGTGAGGAGCGGTCCCCCTTCTCCCCACAGGGGGAGAAGGACAGGAGCCGCTTGTCCGGTCTGCGTCTCTGCGCGTAGCCTCAGGGAAATGGGCCGCGAGGCGATTGCGGTGGCGGCTGATATCGCGCGGCGAGGCTGAGCGTCGAATGGAGTTTCTTGCAGCAACGCGGTGCGGGCACTAAGGAACGGCGATGAAACGTCTGCTGTGTTCAGTTTTTGCCGTCCTATTTTCGACCTGGGCGCATGCGCATGTTCCGCCAACAGCCTTGGCTGACGCCACGGATTTGTACGCCAAATTCGATGAGCTTTTGCGGCAGCGCCAAGCTGAAGGAAAGTTGCCAACGCTTAAGAGGCCGAAAGACCGCGACCTGCTGCGCAAGCTTTGGGACCATGAGGCCTTGATCGGCGCGCCGCCGTACGATGCCAGCGATCAGGACACGCTATTTTTTATAATGGCCAAGAGCGGGACGCTGGCAAAACCCTACGTTCAGGGCGGCCCATCTTTGCACGATGAAGCCACGCATTCGATGGCATTCCTAATTAGGGTTGTCGGCGCTTCGCAACCGGCTTTCGCCGATTATCTCGCGCACCAATCCAATGTTGCCGAACTGTTGCGCGGCAGTGGCGCCAAGGCTCGGGGAGGTGTGGAGAAAATGCTTCGTGGCGCGGCGATTTCTCTGTCAGACCGAGCGTTGGAGGACAAAAACAAGATACTTCTCGTTGAGGCACTGAGAACCAGCGGTCCTTATCTGGCGCAGAGCGTTTCGCTTGATCGTCGCCAGGCCATGATCGACCTGTTCGTCCCGTTGGTTGGCCAGCTTCCCGTGCCCGCCCAGGAGTCTCTCAAAACCTTCATGGAGGAATCAAGACAGCCGACTGCAATCTATTCTGTGCTGACGGCAAGTAGCGCGAGATTTGCTGTCGTTGGTTTCGACCCGGCATCGCGCAGTTTTTCTGCACCAGCCTTCAGGCTTTCTGGTTCGAACTCCTAGCGGAAACCGGCTATAGCGTGGCCAATCGCGGGCGCAGACCCGCCAGCCGGAGAAGGAAAGCAAGAATGAGTGTAGAAAAAGTGGCAGTGATCGTCGCCGGTGGCAGCGGCATGGGCGCGGCGGCGGCCAAGCGGCTGGCGGCGGATGGTTTCAAGGTTGCGATCCTGTCGTCCTCCGGCAAGGGCGAGGCGCTGGCCAAGGAGCTTGGCGGGCTCGGCGTCACCGGCTCCAACCAGTCGAATGACGATCTGCAGCGCCTTGTCGACCTGACGCTCGAGCGCTATGGCCGCATCGACGTGCTGGTCAACAGCGGCGGCCACGGACCGCGCGCGCCGATCCTCGAGATCACCGACGAGCAGTGGCACACCGGCATGGACGTCTATCTCCTGAACGTCATCCGCCCGGTGCGCATCGTGGCGCCGCAGATGGTCAAGCAGAAGGCCGGCGCCATCATCAACATCTCGACCGCCTGGGTGGTCGAGCCGAGCCCGATGTTCCCGACCTCGGCCGTGTTTCGCGCCGGTCTTGCCGCTTACACCAAGATCTTCGCCAACACCTACGCCGCCGACAATGTGCGCATGAACAACGTGCTGCCAGGCTGGATCGACAGCCTGCCGGCCACCGAGGAGCGCCGCGACAGCGTGCCGATGCAACGCTACGGCACCAGCGATGAGATCGCCGCGACCATCGCCTTCCTCGCCTCCGAAGGCGCCGGCTACATCACCGGCCAGAACATCCGCGTCGACGGCGGCATCATCCGCGCGATCTGATCAGAAAATCATCTTGCGTGAGCCGGCGCGTTATTCCTTCACCGCGCCGGTCATCGACGAGACGTAATGCTCGACGAAGAACGAATAAAGCACGACCACCGGCAGCGAGCCGATCAGCGCGCCCGCCATCAGCGCCCCCCATTCGTAGACGTCGGAGCGCACCAGTTCGGTCAGCACGCCCACCGGCACGGTCTTGTTTTCCGAGGACTGGATGAACGTCAGGGCATAGATGAACTCGTTCCATGACAGGGTGAATGCGAAAATGCCGGCGGAAATCAGGCCGGGCACCGACAGCGGCAGCACGATCTTGGTGAGGATCTGCCACCGGCTCGCACCGTCAATCAGCGCGCATTCTTCCAGTTCGAACGGGATGGAACGGAAGTAACCCATCAAAAGCCAGGTGCAGAACGGAACCAGGAAGGTCGGGTAGGTAAGGATGAGCGCGAAGGGCGTGTCGTAGAGCCCAAGGTTGAACACCATCACCGACAGCGGAATGAACAGGATCGAGGGCGGCACAAGATAGGCGAGGAAAATCCCGAGGCCGACCTGTCGCGCTCCGGAAAAGCGCAACCGCTCGATCGCATAGGCCGCGAACACCGACGCCAGCAGCGACAGGAAGGTGGCGGCGGTCGAGATGATGATCGTGTTGAGCAGCCAGCCAGGATAGGACGTCTCGAACAGGAGATAGTGGATGTGTTCCAATGTCGGATTCACCACCCAGAACGGATTGAACTGCGCATAGTCGGTCATTTCGAGATTGGGTTTAACCGCCGTGATCGTCATCCAGTAAAACGGAAACAAAAGCACGATGACGAACACCAGCAGCGGCAGATAGACCGTCACCACGCGGCGAGGCAGGCTCTGCAAATAGCCCATGCCGCCTTCGTCGATATCCTGTCGTTTCGCTTTCATGACCATGTCAGTCTCCGCCGCCTTGCTGCCATTTGCGGCGTTGCAGGCCGAAATAGCTGAACAGGATCGCTGCCAGCAGGAACGGGATCATGGCCACCGCGATGGCCGCGCCCTCGCCAAGCTGGCCGCCGGAAATGCCGCGCTGGAAAGAGAGTGTCGCCATCAGATGCGTGGCGTTCACCGGTCCGCCGCGGGTCAGCACATAGATCAGCTGGAAATCGGTGAAGGTGAACAGCACCGAGAAGGTCATGGTGATGGCGATGATCGGCGTCAGCAGCGGCAGCGTCACATAGCGAAACAATTGCCAGCGGCTGGCGCCGTCAAGCGTGGCGGCCTCGTAAAGCGACTGCGGGATGGTTTGCAGGCCGGCCAGCAGCGTGATGGCGACGAAAGGAATGCCACGCCAGACATTGGCCGCGATGACCGAAGCGCGCGCGTTGGTCGGATCGCCGAGGAAATTGATGCGGTGGTCGATCAGGCCCATCTGCTGCAGCGCCCAGGACAGGATGGAGAACTGCGAATCGTAGATCCACCAGAAGGCGATGGCCGACAGCACCGTCGGCACCACCCAGGGCAGCAGGACAATCGCGCGGAAGAACGATTTGAACGGCAGGTTTTCGTTGAGGATGAGCGCCAGCCACAGGCCGAGCACAAATTTCACGATCGAGGCGCTGATCGTATACAGCAAGGTGTTGAAGACGGAGAGCCAGAAGACGCCGTCGCTCCACAGGTACTGATAGTTCTCGGTGCCGATGAAGATGCCGGGACGGCCGATCCGGGCATCGGTGAAGCCGAGCCAGACGCCGAGCCCGAGCGGATAGGTCAGGAAAACCAGCAGCAGCACCGCCGCCGGCAGCATGAAGCCGAAGCCAAGGGCGTTGCGGCTTTCAGAGATCCGCGAAAGGATCGACGGACGCGGCTGGGCGGCAACGGACGGCACGGCCATGGACAGCTTCCTCAGGAGGTCTCCTTGGTCGGTCCGGGCGGCCGCCAAGCGATTTTCAGGCAAGCGATTTTCAGGCAAGCGATTTCAGGAACCGGCCGGGCAGCGCGATGGCGGCTGCCCGGCCCAGTTGTGCTCTTAGACGCGATAGTAACGGTTGGCGCGCTTCTCCGCCTCTTCCATCGCCTCCTGCGGCGTCGCCTGGCCGGTCACGGCCTTGGCGAACATGTCGACCAGGACGTAGTCGGCCATGGTCGCAGCCGAGGCATAGCCGAGCGGCCCGGCAAAGCCGTTCGGACGCAGCGTCGCCGAGGCCTTGGCGTAGGCGGCATTGTTCGGATCAGCCGTCCACACCGGGTTGCTGTCGAAGGCCTTCAGCGTCTGGCAGCAATAGCCGGCCGAGGAGGTGATCCAGTCCGTCATCTGCGGATCCTCGAACATGAACTGCAGATAGGCCTTGGCCGCATTGGGGTAGGGCGTGTAGTTGAAGATGACGGCGGTCGTCACCTGGAACAGCTCGACCGATTTTCCGACGGGACCGATCGGCAGGTTGGTGGTGCGGATGTCCTTGGCGATTTCAATCAGCTTCGGATCGTTGTCCTTGTTGATCTTGGCCGTGTTGTAGGCGGAAATGCCGTTGGCGATGACGCCGAGTTCGCCGGCCAGGAAGGCGCGGTTGTTGTTGACGTCGAGCCAGCTTTCGGTGCCGGGGATGAAGGTCTTGTAAAGCTCCTGCGCGTAGGAGATCGCCTTGAGGGTCTCGGGGCTGTTGATCACCACCTTGCCGCTCTCATCGACCATCTGGCCGCCATGGCTCCACAGCAGCCAATGCGCGTAGTTGTTGCCGTCGCCGACGCCATGGCCGTGCGTGAACCCCGCCGGATGTCCCTTTGCCTGCAATGCCTTGCACAGTTCGAGGAAGCCTGCCGTGTCCTTCGGAAATTCGGAGAAGCCGGCTTCCTTCACCCAGCTTTCGCGATAGACGATGGCGTTGCCGATCGTCGCCAGGGGCAGGCCGACGAACTTGCCGTCACGCGTCGCATATTGCTTTGGTCCCTCGTGCCAACCGCCATATTTAGCGCCCAGATACTCGCCAAGTTCCGTCACGTCGTGCAGCTTGTCGGGATATTGCTGTGGATCGTCGAACCAGACCAGCATGAGGTCCGGGCCGGAGCCGACATTGGCGGCAACCGCCGCCTTGGGGCGAATGTCCTCCCAGCTCTCCTTGTCGACACGGACCTCGACGCCCGTCGCGTCGGTGAAGCGCTTGGTGTTGGCCAACCATTGATCCTCGTCGCCCTTGACGAAGGGCGACCAACGCAGCAGCCGCAGCTTGGCGCCGTCCTCGGGCTTGTACTTCAATCCTTCCTGGGCAAAAGCGGGCGTGCCGACGAACCGGCTTCCCAAGGCACCCGCCGCAACACCTGCGGTCGTGCGGATTACATCGCGTCGCGTGAATTTCATGGTCGTCTCCTCCGGTTTATTGTTCAGTCCTTACCATCCGTTACGTGTTTCAAATCGTGTTCCGGTCTTGCCGTCAAAGAGATGAATCAGGCCAGGCGCGGCGGCAAGCCGTATGGTTTCGCCCGGCGTGAATTCATGGCGATCGCGGAAATTGGCGACGATCTCGTCGCCGCCGGCGGTCCGGCCGATGAGCTGTACCTCCGACCCGGTCGGCTCGACCACCACGACGGTGACCGGAATGCCCTGGTCGGGCGACAACCGTAGATGCTCAGGCCGTATTCCCAGCACCACCGGATGGCCATTGGCGACGGCCGGCGCGGTCGTCAATGGAAGGGAAATTCCCCCGGCGCCCCGAAAGGACGGGGATCCCTCGGTTGCGATTTCGCCCCTGATCAGGTTCATGGCCGGCGAACCGATAAAGCTGGCGACAAAGAGGTTCCGGGGCCTGTCGTAGAGTTCCAGTGGCGGCCCGATCTGCTCGACGATGCCGTCGTGCATGACGACGATCTTGTCGGCCATGGTCATGGCCTCGATCTGGTCGTGGGTGACATAGACCGTCGTGGTCTTGAGCCGCTGGTGCAACTCCTTGATCTCGGCGCGCATCTGCACCCTGAGCTTGGCGTCGAGATTGCTGAGCGGTTCGTCGAACAGGAACACCTGCGGGTCGCGCACGATCGCCCGGCCCATGGCGACGCGCTGTCGCTGGCCGCCGGAAAGCTGGCGCGGGTAGCGCGCCAGCAACGGCACCAGCCCGAGGATTTCGGCGGCGCGCTGGATGCTGGTAGCGCAATCCGCTTTCGAGACACCCTTGAGCATGAGCGAGAACGCCATGTTCTCGGCGACTGTCATGTGCGGGTAGAGCGCGTAGTTCTGGAACACCATCGCAACGTCGCGCTCTTTTGGCGCCACGTTGTTGACGACACGCTCGCCGATCGCGATCTGGCCGCGCGAGATCTTTTCCAGGCCGGCGATCATCCTCAGAAGGGTTGATTTTCCGCAACCCGACGGCCCGACCAGGGTGACGAATTCGCCGTCGTCAATATCCACACTGACGCCATGCAGGACTTCGGTGGTCCCGAACGATTTGTAAACGTCGCCGATCGCGACAGACGCCATGGATTTCCTCCCGAACAGCTTCTTGCGACGCCCCGAAGGAAACCGCTCCTCTCCAGCCTCGCAACCGTCTCCCCAGTCCCCCACAGGTCGCGCGACAAGGTGACGGTAGCGCTACCAAACAAGCCTGTAAAGCGGCGATGCGGCCAACGTTCTTGTCACGCGGAGCCCTCGGAGCGATCGGCGCGGGATGCCAATCATGATCGGCGCATTATTTTCCGGTCATCAGGTTGAAGACCAGCTGCCGCAGATTGCCGCCGGGGCCGAACTCGACGCGGTCGAAATCTCGGCTGGCCTGGCGCTGCGCCAGTGAAATCTCGGCAAGCTGCCGGGTCAGTTCGGTCCTGATCTTGCTGCAGCCGGGGTCACCGGCGACGGTCAGGCCAACGCTCAGGGCTTCGATCTTGCGCACCATCTCGACAATGGCTGCGCCATGTACCTTCTCATGGGCGGCAAGCCCGGCGGCGAACGTTTCCCAACTCCGTTGAACAGCAGGGGCGAGCCGCACGGCCGGCTTCGGCAGAGTGTAGGTGATGATCAGTTTCGGCCGTGCCGACCGCAACACGCAGGCATCGCCTTGCGGCTTGTAATCGCGGGTCCAGGTCAGCTTGAAATTGGTGAACGCAATGACGCGGCCTTTGCCGAGCAGGGGACCGGCTTGCCCGATCGACGCGTAGAGTTCGGGACCGGTCTGCCCTGATATGGCGTAGCTCTCGACCTTCTCGACCGGCTTCCAGTCGGCGCGGGCCGGAGAGGCAAGCAGCGAGGTCGCCAGCAGGGCGAACAGAACGACTGATTTCATGCTGATATCGAAGCAGCCAAGGATGTCATGCCCTTCGCTCTAGCATCGGTCGCGGCGGCTGACAAAGCGGCTTCGGGAATTTAGTCCCGGCCGCCATGGCAGGCGGCATCATAGTCGGCCAGCACCTGGCCGATCGCCGCGTGAGAAATCGCCTCGGGATTGCCGGCTGGTCCAAGCTCGGCCGGCAGTGTCGGCAGGAACTGGCGCATCAGCGTTTCGGGAATGGCCACGCCCGTCAGCGCCTTGCGCAGGCGGTCGACTGCGGCGATGGCGGTGGGGTTGCTCCAGTAGTAGCGGATCCGGTCGCTGTAGCTGTAATGCCGCTGCAGGTAGCGGCTGGTTTCACTGCCATGATAGTGGCTGTGCCAATGGCCGGGTGCTGCCAGCATCACGCGCTCCATCGTGCGGGCAAGCGACCGGTCGCCATAGTCGGCGACCATTTCGGAGGCGATCAGGTCGAGCCCATAAAGCGCCTCGCGCAGGGCGAATGTCAGACCCGGGCCGACCTTGAGGATGGGAAAGCCGTTTGCGACGAGTGCCGTCAGCGCCGTGCGGCTCTGATAGTCGGTGGAATGCGCCTCGTAGACGAGCGAGGGTTGCTCATCGAGCAATCCGGTCAAGCCGTTCGACTTTTCCGGCGCGTAGGGCACGACGTTCTGGCTGCCGAATTCGACGCCCGGCTGCACCACCACGGCAATGACGCGGCCGAACGCTTCGGTAAGGCCCTCCCTGGCAAAGATCTCGCGATGCACTTCGATCGTGCGTCGCGCCGCAGCCGCTTCGGTCGGCGTCAAGTCGCTGATCGGATGGTCGACCCCGCCGGGGGCGGGGACCTCGGTGCCGATAATATAGACCGGCAAGGTGCTGCCGGCCGCGCGCGCCGCCTTTTCAGCCGCCTTGGCCAGTCGCACGGCCCGGGTGGCGATGGTCTCGTCATCGAGCGCCGCCGGCTCGCCGGCGCAGCCCATCGAGGCGTCGAGGTGGATCTTGCTGAAGCCAGCCCAGACGTAAGCCGTGACCATGGCTTCGGCCTTGCTCATCGCCTGTGCGGCCGGCTCCGCCCGCCACGGGTTTGGTCCCAGATGGTCACCGCCAAAGATGATGCGCTGCGGGTCGAGACCTTCCCTGCTTGCGATCTCCAGCACGAAGGCGACGAACAGGTCCGGGGTCATCCCGGTGTAGCCGCCGAACTGGTTGACCTGATTGCAGGTTGCCTCGATCAGCAGGATGGTTTCCTTGTCCGCGACGGCACGCCTGATCGCCGTCTGGATCACCAGAGGATGCGCCGAGCAGATCGAGGTGATGCCGTAGGGTGCTCCGTTCCGGCGGGCAGTGGCGAGACCGGCGAGGGGATTGGCCATCATCTCGCCGTTCCCTTGATGAATTGGTCAAGCCCGTCGAAGCCCGCAACACCTTCCATCGGCCCGCGCCGGGTGACATTGCGGGCGCCGGCGGCATTGGCATAAAGCAGCGCTTTGCCGGGCTCCATTCCCTGCCGACGGCAGGTCAGGTAGGTAGCGCCAAAACAGTCGCCGGCGCCGGTCGGGTCGATCTCCTCTACCAGGAAACCGGCGCAGTCGATCCTGGTGCCGTCGGCGCCGAACCAGGACGAACCGGCGGCCCCGCGCTTCAGCACGATCTCGCCGACGCCCCTGGCAAACAGCGCCGTCACCGCCTGGTGTTCGTCATCGACGCCGGCAGCAGCCAGCAATTCGTCGCCGGACGGTAACAAAAGGTCTGCATCGTCAATGAGTGCAGAAAACAGGTTGCCGTCGGCGCCGGCGATCAGCTCCTTGCGCATGTTCGGGTCGAAGGAGGTCGAGCCGCCGCGCGCCCGCACCGCCTTGCCGGCATGGGCGACGATCTCTCTCAACCCGGCGACCGACAGCGTCGATCCCATAATGTGCAGATGACCGGCTTTGTCGGCCAGCAGGCGCGCTGCGGCACTGAGGCGGATTTGCCCGGCGGCGGATTCGGCGATGTTGTAGACGAAGTCCCTGCCGCCATCGGGCCGATAGCGCACGAAGGCGCATCCCGTCGGGAAGCGGTCGCTGACGTCGACGGCGGAGACATCGACGCCGTCGCGCTTCAGCCGCTCCAGATTGAGCGTGCCGAAATCGTCGCGGCCGACGCAGCCGACAATACCGGCGCTGCCGCCCAGTTGTGCGACCTGGTCGATGAAGATCGCCGGCGCACCGCTGGGGAACGGCCCGATCAGCGTCTGCGGCTCGAGGAAGCCAAATCCCCGTTCGGTCGCCATGATCTCGACCAGTATCTCGCCGGCGACAATCGTCTTTCCCGTGGCCTCGGCGGCGATCTCGCTGCGACGCGAAAGGCTCATTCCTGCATTCCTTCTCTCCCCAGCCAGACCGCGCGGATCGCGGCAGCGTGTGCCGGGCTGCAACCGGGGTAAATCGCCGTGACAGCGAAGTCAACACAAACTGTACATACGTACACTTATATCAATGCGCATGCGGCTAAACTGGCATGTCTTTTTCTGCAACGTAATGCCTGTGACGCGGCAATGGCGCCAAAAATCACATAGTGCCGAGCTTGACTCGTCTGTCTTCAAGCGCAATAAAATATATACGCATGTCCACTTACGCATGCGCATTCGTAAAGGAGGAGACGAAATGCCAATTGGTAAGCGTATTGGAATTTTTGCCGCGTCGGTCGCTGCTTCGGCACTGGCGGCGAGTGCCGCCCTGTCCGAGGAAATCACGGTAGCGACGGTCAACAATGGCGACATGATCATCATGCAGAAGCTGTCCCCGGAATGGGAGAAGGCGACGGGAAACAAGGTCAATTGGGTGGTTCTTGAGGAGAACGTGCTGCGCGAGCGGGTCACCACCGACATCGCCACCAAGGGGGGCCAGTTCGACGTCCTGACGATCGGCGGATATGAGACGCCGATCTGGGGCAAGAGCGGCTGGCTGACATCGCTCGACGATCTCGGCGACGATTACGATTATGCCGATCTCATCGCGCCGGTCCGCAGCGGCCTGACCGTCGACGGCAAGCTCTACGCCGTGCCGTTCTACGCCGAGAGTTCGTTCACGCTCTACCGCAAGGATCTGTTCGACGCCGCCGGGCTGAAGATGCCGGAGCAGCCGACCTATGACCAGATTACGGAATTCGCCGACAAGCTCACCGACAAGTCCAAGGAGCAATACGGCCTGTGCCTGCGCGGCAAGCCGGGCTGGGGCGAGAACATGGCCTTTGTCGGCACGCTGGTGAACACGTTCGGCGGCCGCTGGTTCGACATGGACTGGAAGCCGCAGTTAAATTCGCCCGAATGGAAGAAGGCGATCGGCTGGTATGTCGACACGATGAAGAAGGACGGACCTCCGGGTATAAGTTCCAACGGTTTCAACGAGAACCAGACTTTGTTTGCCTCCGGCCATTGCGCCATGTGGATCGATGCCACGTCGGCGGCTGGCCGCGTCTATGATCCCAAGCAAAGCCAGGTTGCAGACAAGGTCGCCTTCGCCAAAGCGCCGGTGGCTGTCACTCCCAACGGCTCGGCCTGGGGCTGGGCATGGAGTCTCGCCATCCCGACCTCGACCAAGAAGGTGGATGCAGCAAAATCCTTCGTCAAATGGGCAACCTCGAAAGCCTATGTCCAGCGCGTCGGCGAGACCGAAGGCTGGGTTGCGGCACCGCCGGGGACGCGCAAGTCCACCTATTCCAGCCCGGACTATCAAAAGGCGGCGCCTTTCGCCGCGACGGTCCTTGCGGCGATCGAATCCGCCGATCCGACCAAGCAGACCAAGGATCCCGTCCCCTATACCGGCATCCAGTTCGTCGCCATCCCCGAATTCCAGGGCATCGGAACCGAGGTCGGTCAGGCGATCGCCGCCGCGGTCACCGGCCAGAAGTCGGTCGACGACGTGCTCAACGAAGTCCAGGCCGCGGTGGAAAAGACGATGACGGAGGCAGGTTACATCAAATAGGCGCGTTCAAGCCAGGGACGATGCGTGTGCCGTCCCTGTTGATCCGGGCCTGAAGAAAACCTCCCTTGCCGCAGGTCCGGAGAATGCACGGATCCGTCCCACAGCGGGTCCGTGCTTTTCTTGCAGGCAGGCGAGTGGCAGGCCCCCATGACGTCGCGCCGGCCCCCATTCGGCGCTTTTCGAGAAACGCAGGAATTTGACATGAGACTGAAGAACAAGATTGCCCTCATCACCGGCGGCGCGCGCGGCATTGGCCTCGGTTTTGCCCAAGCCTATGCGCGCGAAGGCGCCAGGGTGGTGATTGCCGATATCGACATCGAGCGTGCGACGCGGGCGGCTGCCGCGATCGGTCCTTCGGTCAGCGCCGTCAAGCTCGACGTCACCGACCTCGAAGCGATCGACAGGGTGGTCACCGAGATCGATCGTGATCTCGGCGGCATCGACATTCTCGTCAACAATGCCGCCATCTTCGACATGGCGCCGATCACCGATATCACCGAGGCGAGTTATGACAGGGTCTTCGCCATCAATTTCAAGGCGCCGCTGTTCATGATGAAAGCTGTGGCCAATGTGATGATCGCGCGCGGCCGCGGCGGCAAGATCATCAACATGGCGAGCCAGGCCGGTCGCCGCGGCGAGGCGCTGGTGACGCTCTATTGCGCTTCCAAGGCGGCGATCATTTCGGCAACCCAGTCGGCAGCACTTGCGCTGGTCAAGCACGGCATCAACGTCAACGCCATCGCGCCCGGCGTCGTCGACGGCGAGCATTGGGATATCGTCGATGCTCATTTTGCCCGCTGGGAGGGACTGAAGCCGGGAGAGAAGAAGGCCGCTGTCGCGAAGTCCGTCCCGATCGGCCGTTTCGCGAACCCTGAGGACATTGCCGGGCTGGCCGTATTCCTCGCCTCGTCCGACAGCGACTACATCCTGGCTCAGACCTACAATGTCGACGGCGGCAACTGGATGAGCTGAGGCATCGTCCTCAAGGGAGACCGAAATGAGAGCCATAAGATTTACCGCCGCGGGCGTTGCCGGCATGGCGGACATCGATCTGCCACAGATCAAACCGGGACACGCTCTGGTTCGGGTCCGCGCGGCCGGACTTTGCCACACCGACATCGAGGTCCTGCATGGCCGCTACGGGGAGGGCGCGTTTCCGCTGGTTCCCGGTCATGAATATGCCGGCACGGTGGAAGTGGTCGCCGACGATGTGACCACCGTCAGGCCCGGTGACCGGGTCGCCGTCGATCCCAATATCCCGTGCGGGCATTGCCCCGCCTGCAGCAAGGGCCTCACCAATCTGTGCGCCGGCCTGAAAGCCTATGGCGTGACCGCGGATGGCGGGTTCGCCGAGTTCAGCCTGGTTGCCGTCGACCATCTGCACGGGATCGGCGATCTCGGTTTCGCCACCGCAGCCCTTGCCGAGCCGCTTGCCTGTGTCCTCAATGGTCTGGGTAGCGCCGGGCTCGACGCCAGCAACGGCGTGCCCGGCACCGCACTGGTCTTCGGCGCCGGGCCGATCGGCCTGCTGCTCGCTCTGTCGCTCAGGGCAAAGGGCGTCAGAAACGTGGCGGTAGCCGATATCAGCGAGCAACGTCTCGCCTTCGCCGAAACGCTCGGGCTGGAGCCGATGGTATCCGGATCGCAGGAACTCGCTGCCAGGGCGCGAGGCTTCGATTTCGTCGCCGACGCCACCGGTGTCGCCAAGGTGGTCGAAGGCATGATTGGTTTCACCGCCGATGGCGGCACGGCGCTCGTCTTCGGCGTCTGCGCGCCCGACGCCAGGATTTCGGTTGCCCCGTTCGAGATATTCCGCCGCCAGATCAGATTGGCAGGATCGCATTCGCTGAACCGCAACATCCCGCAGGCGCTCGATATTCTCAGCCGCGACGACGGAACGATGGCGCGGCTGGTCAGCCACCGGTTGCAGCTTTCCGAAATCCTGCCCTTCTTCGCCAAAGGCAGCAGCGATCCAACGACGATGAAGGTGCAGTTCTCTGCGGAATAGTAAAATCCCAATTGAGCGGCTGCCGCAGCCAGTCAGGGTGGCCCCGCGGGGCGAAAGGCTGAGCTTTCCGCAAAGCGGTGACTCATCTATCAAGATGACAGTCCGAGCAGGGAGCGCGTGAATGGCCAAGACGATCAGGACGATGGAGGACTTCTCAGCCTTTGTCGGCTTGTCTCGCACCACCGTCTCCAAATATTTCAACGATCCCAATTCGGTCCGCAGGAACACCCGCAGCACCATCGAGGCGGCGCTGAAGAAATCCGACTTCCGGCCGAGCATGTTCGCGGTCAATCTCAACCGCCGCCGCAGCAACATTCTGGGCGTCATCATTCCGAACTCGACCGATCCGTTCTACATGGCGCTGACGCGCCGCATCGAGCTGATCGCCAACGAAGCCGGCTTCCTGGCGTTCGTGCTGTCCTCCGACGGACGCGCCGAAATGGAAGACCAGGCGATCCAGACATTCAGGTCGATGAACATTGCCGGCGCCATCATCGCGCCGCTCGGCGTGCAATCGCATCACCGCATCCTTGCCGAACTCGGATCGAGCATCCCGCTGATCTATGTCGACTCGCCGCTCGACGAGACCTCGTCATTCGTCGGCACCGACAACAGGCAGAGCTTCAGGCTGATCGTCGACTATCTCTGCCGGTCCGGCGAGCCGCCTTGCTACTTCGCCATGCCATTGGTCAACAACAACGCCTCGGCGCGGCAGGACGCCTATGTCGAGGCCATGCAGCAGTTGAAGATGACGCCTGAAATCGTGCCCGTTGCCGACGCGCGGTCGTGGGATTTCGAGAAATTCGGCTTTGACGAAGCGCTTCGCATCCTGAAGGCGCAAGGCTTTCCGACCAAAACGGTGCTCTGCGCCAACGATCGTGTCGCCTTCGGCGTCATCGCCGCCGCCTATCAGCTGGGCCTGAAAGTGGGCCACGGGGCGGACTTCGACCTCAGGGTTGCGGGGCACGACGACCACCCCTTGTCACGCTACGCCTGCCCGCCGATCACGACAGTCGCGCAGAATTACAACGAGATCGGCCGCCTGGCGATCGAGCTTCTGTTGCAGAGGCTGGATGAAAAATCGCCGGCCGTCAGACCCGGCAGCGGGCGCATCCTGCTCAGCGCCGAGTTGATGCTGCGAAGTTCGGCCTGAACAGGGCAGTAGGGCAGTAGGGCAGTAGGGCAGTAGGGCAGTAGGTGCGTGCGGTCGGCGCTACCTTATCTTTCCCCTACTGCCCTACTGCCCTACTGCCTTATTCCCTTACTGCCCTCACCCTACGCCCTCGACAGCGGCCGGCGCATGATCAGCGAGGCGTGGCCACTGAGCCCGTGCGCGGCTGCGCGGTGCTCGACCACTTCAAAGCCGTGCTTGCGGTAGAAGGCGATCGCACGGTCATTGCCCTCGATCACTTCCAGCGCAATGCTCGCAATGCCGGCATGGGCGACAAGCACGGCGTGCAGCAGGTCGGTGGCGAGCCCGCTGCCGAACTCTGATTTGTCGATGTGCAGCCGGTCGAGCAGGACATCGCCACGATCGTCCATCGCCGCCATCGCATAGCCTGCGATCGAACCGTCCGGCCGCTCGGCCACGAACGACATCTTGTTGTCATCCAGCAATTCCGCCGCCAGCCGTTCGGGCGCGTGCTCGTCGTCCGAGAGCCGTGCCGTGGTCTCAGCTCCCATGATCGATGAATAGGTCCGCCGCCAGGACTCGCCCAAAAGCCGCGACACCGACGGCACGTCCTTTGCGGTCATGGCCCTGATCTGGGTCATCGTCCTACCGCCTGACCCGCGACTTCAGCCAGCGGTCGAAGGCCACGGCCAGGATCAGGATCAGGCCGATGACGATGCTTTGCGTGTAGGACGAGACATTGTTGAACTGCAGCCCGTTCTGCAGCACGCCGATCAGGGCTGCGCCCACCACCGTGCCGCCGACAGAGCCGATGCCGCCGAACAGCGAGGTACCGCCGATGACGACGGCGGAAATCACCGTCAGTTCGTAACCGATGCCGGCGACGGCTTCCGACGAGTTGAGCCGCGCTGACAAAACGAAAGCGGCAAGGCCGGCGAAGAAGCCGACGATGACATAGACCGAGATCAGGATGCGGTCGACGCGCAGGCCCGACAGCCGTGCTGCCTCGGCATTGCCGCCGACGGCATAGACGGCGCGGCCGTAGCGCGTGTAGCGCAGCACGATGTGGCACAGGATCGCGGCAATGGCGAAGATGATCGCCGGCACCGGCACCGGTCCGATCAGTCCAGTGCCGAACCAGCGCATCGAAGCATCGAAGCCGGAGATCGGGCCGCCATTGGAGATGGTCAGCGTCAGGCCGCGAAACACCGTGAGCCCACCCAGCGTGACGACAAAGGGCGGCACTTTCAGCCTTGTGATGGCAAAGCCCTGGACGCCGCCGGCGAGTGCCCCGACGATGACGGCGGCAAGCAGGGCCGCGAACCAGCCAAAACCTTGCGTTCCCGTGGTCGACAGCGACAGCGTGTTGGCGGTGCCGCCCTTGGCCACCACAGCGGCCACCATGCCGCAGAAGGCGAGCAGCGAGCCGACCGACAGGTCGATGCCGGCGGTGAGGATGACGAAGGTCATGCCGAGCGCGATCAGCCCGGTGATCGAGATTTGCCGCAAAATGTTGAAGATGTTGATCGGGTCGATGAAGCTCGGCTTCAGCACGGTAAAGACGACGATCAGCACCGCCAGGAACATCAGCGGCCCAAAGCTCATCAGCAGGCGCGCTACATTGATGCCGCTGCGCTGGGTCTGGTCTGTCGTACTGCTCATTGCGTCGCTTCCTGCTTGCGGTCGAGCGCCATCAGTTCCATCAGTTTTTCCTCTGTCGCTTCGATGCCCGGCATTTCGCCTGTGATGCGGCCGCGCCGCATGGTGACGATCCTGTCCGACACCGCCAGCACTTCGGGCAGTTCCGAGGAGATCATCATGATGGCAATGCCGCGTGCCGCCAACTGCACCAGGATCTGGTGCACCTCGGCCTTGGCGCCGACATCGACGCCGCGCGTCGGCTCATCGACGATCAGCACCTTGGGGTCGCGCGCCAGCCAGCGGGCGAGGATCACCTTTTGCTGGTTGCCGCCCGACAGGCCCTCGATCGCCTGTTCGGGCGAGGCCATGCGGATCGACAGCGCCTTGCGGTAGCCGGCCAGCGCCTCGCGCTCGCGTCGCTCGGCCATGAAGCCGGCGCCGTTCGAGTAGCGGCCAAGGGAGGCGATGGAGAAATTGGTGAGAATGCCGAGCGCAGCAAAGATCGCCTGGTGCTTGCGGTCCTCCGGCACCAGGCCGATGCCGAGTTTGATGGCGTCGGCGGGGGAGGCCGGGGCGATCGGCTTGCCGTCGAGCGCAATCGTGCCGGCGGCGATGCGGTCGGCGCCGAAAATGGCGCGGGCGAGCTCGGTGCGGCCAGAGCCGACGAGGCCGGCGACACCGAGGATTTCGCCAGCCTTGAGGTCGAGGTCGACGCCTTCGAGCACGATGGCATGCGGCGCCAGCGGATCGCGCACCGTCCGCAGGCCGCGCACCGAGAGCCTCACCGCGCCGGCGACTTCGCGTTGCGCAGGCCGGGCGTAGAGCTCGGAGGCGGCGCGGCCGACCATCTTCTCGATGATTTTGGGAATTTGGATCGGCTGGCCGTCGCGGTCGAGATGGCCGGCCAGCCTGCCGTCGCGCAGCACCGTCATGCGGTCGCAGATGGCGGATGCCTCTTCCAGCCGGTGGGTGACGAACATGATGGCGACGCCGTCCTTGCGCAGCCGGTCCATGATCGACATCAGCTTTTGCACTTCGGTCTCGGTCAGCGCCGAGGTCGGCTCGTCCATGATGATGAGGCGGCTCTTCAGCGACAGCGCGCGGGCGATCTCGACCAGTTGCTGCTCGGCCACCGACAGTGACGACACCGGCGTCGCCGGATCGATGTCGAGGCCGACGCGAGCGATGATCGCGCGGGACGCTTCTTCCATCTTGCGCCAGCTGACCAGCCCAAGCGGCCCGAGCGGCGCGCGGCCGATAAAGATGTTCTCCGCTACAGTCAGCGTCGGGATCAGGCTGAGCTCCTGGTAGATGGTGACGATGCCGTGGCGTTTTGCGTCTTGCGGACTGGACGGTGCATAGTCGGCACCGTCGAAGGCGATGCGGCCGCTCGATGGCGGCATCACGCCCGACAGGATTTTCAGCAGCGTCGACTTGCCGGCGCCGTTCTCGCCGAGCAGGCCGAGGATCTCGCCGGGGCGGACCTCGAGCGAGACGTCGCTGAGCGCGGTGACGCCGGAGAAATGCTTGGTCACGCCTTCGACGGAAAGCAGGGCGGGTGAGGGGGCGATGGCTTCAGCTGCGGACAAGGATTGCTCCCGGATTGCGATAGGCAGCGGGACAGCGCCCCTCTCTGTCCTGCCGGACATCTCCCCNNAGGACAGAGGGGGGCGCGACAAAGCGCAACCTCCATCCATCATGCGCCGCAGCCTCACTTCGTCTCGTTCAGCCTCTCCGCCTTGTCGAGATTGTCCTTGCCGATGACGATGGGCGTCAACAGCACCAGCTTCTCTTTCGGTTCGGTCTTGTCCTTGGCAAAGGCGACCGCGATCTGCACCGCGGTACGCGACTGCTGGCCTGGGAACTGTTCGACAGTGCCGGCCAGCTTGCCGTCGCGCACTGCGACCAGCGCCTCGGGAAGCGCATCGAAGCCGTAGATCTTGACGTCGGTGAAGTTGCGCGCAGCACACGCTTCGAGCGCACCGAGCGCCATGTCGTCATTGGCGCAGACGATCGCGTCCGGTTTGCCGTTGGCGGCAAGGCCGGCCTCGGTCACCGAGAGCGCCTCGGCGCGGGCGAAGTTCGCCGTCTGCTCGAAGATGATCTGGTATTTGTCCTTGAGCGGATCGAGGACATTGTGCACGCCCTTGTTGCGGTCGATCGCCGGGCCCGCACCAGGCTGGCCCTGCAGATGGAAAATCTTGGCGCCGTTCGGGAACGCCGCCACCATGGCTTGCGCCTCGGCCTCGCCGCCCTTGACGTTGTCGGCGCCAACATGGGCCAGAATGCCTTCGACGCCGTCGACGCGGCGGTCGATCGTCACCACGGGAACGCCGGCCTTGACCGCTTCCTCGATCGCCGGCGCCAGTGCGTTGACGTCAAGCGGCGAGATGACGATGGCGTTGACCTTCTGCACCAGTGCGGCCTCGATGTCGGCGGTCTGCTTGGGCGCCGAGTTCTGGCCGTCACTCTCGATCAGGTTGACGCCTTGCGTCGCCGCCTCGGCCTTGATCTCGTTCAGCATGTGGACAAAGAACGGGAAGCCGAGACTGGGCACTGAGCCCAGTATGGTCAGTTTGTCGGCGGCGAAGGCCGTGGGCGCGGCCAGCGCCATTGCGCCTGTCGCCACGGTCGACAGCAGGAATTCGCGTCTGTTCATCTGGTATCCTCCACAAAGCGCAGGGCCCCGAAACCGGGAGCGGTTCGGGACGGTCCGTGCGTCGATTCAAAGATGGAGTGTCCTGTGAGCGCCCATGGGACGCGACGGCGCTCCAGCCGGTCCACCGCAACGTCTCCTCCGCTCGGCGCCGACCAAGGGATGCTAGCCAAGGAAAAACGATTACGCAAGGACAGGCGCGACAGGGACAGGCCGCACCGATCAATCGGCGTAGACGCCGAATAGCCTCACTTTGAACCGGGTGCCACCGCGGCCATGTCGCACAGCGCCTTTTCCAATGCCTTCAAGCGCATCACCTGCAGCGCGCCCAACATCTATCCCTGCGCGGTGAGGGCACGAGCTTCCGGGGAATAAGGTGATGTCTCAGTTTGAAGTTTGAGCAAACGCCCTAATTCCTTGGTCGAGTTGCGAAAACGCCCTATATGTCTGGCTGAAGGCATAGGAGACGACATGATCGCCAACCGCACCACCGCCGAAGATATGGCTCGAACTGTAGGTGTTGACCCCGACACATTCCGCGCAGCGTTGCGGAGCGCAAAGCACCCTCGGAAACGCAATACCGATTGGGACGTGAAAATTGGCGGCCCATCGTATTCGGGCATGCGCACCGTTCTTGCCAGTCTGATACAGCGCAAGGCTGCCTGATGCCGGCAAGCAGTCAAAATTGACAGAACAGCTGATCTCCAGCATCCTCAGGTAGCCGTCATGTCTTGCGGCTGTTGTGTATGAGCGTCGGATGGTCAGTCCTACTACCAACCAGAATTCCAAGCGCGCCGCGGTGCGCAAGGCGCTCGACCGTCACAAGGTCTATGTCACAGCACAAAGCTTTTCCGGTGGGATCTACTCCGCCCGCGTGCTGGTCGATGGCGAGGCTTATTGGGTCGACGAGTTCAGGCTCAGCCAGCTGCAGCAGGGTCTGTCCCCGGCCGAGCTTGAACTGATGCCGGCTGTCGACGATTGAGTTGCATCAATTGAGCAGCCGTCGCATCCCGCCTGGCATGCGGATATGACCACCCCGCCCAAACTCAAAACCTATCGCGCCAAGCGCGAATTTTCGAAGACGCCGGAACCGGCGGGCGGCCTCGTTTCGGACGACGGCAACCGTTTCGTCGTCCACAAGCATCACGCCACCGCCGATCATTATGATCTGCGCCTGCAGGTCGGCGGCGTGCTGAAAAGCTGGGCGGTGCCTCGCGGACCCTCGCTCAACCCTGCCGACAAAAGGCTCGCCGTCGAGACCGAGGACCATCCGCTCGAATATATCGACTTCGAGGGCGTCATTCCCGAAGGCGAATATGGCGGCGGGCCGATGA
Organism: Hyphomicrobiales bacterium; assembly: GCA_900472295.1. Taxonomy (GTDB): domain Bacteria; phylum Pseudomonadota; class Alphaproteobacteria; order Rhizobiales; family Rhizobiaceae; genus Mesorhizobium. The sequence goes on from UCIA01000031.1 coordinate 73,526, forward strand.
TCGTCTGGGACACCGGCACCTGGGCGCCGATGGACGATGTCGACAAAAGCCTGCGCACCGGCGCGTTCAAATTCCGGCTGGCCGGCGAAAAGCTCAATGGCGGCTGGATGCTGACCCGGCTGAAGCCCAAGCCCGGCGAGGACGAGAACAAGAAAAACTGGCTGCTGTTCAAGGAGCGCGACCTCGCCTCCGACACCAGCCTCGACATTCTAGAAGCGCGGCCGGAAAGCGTGAAGTCCGGCAAGCGCATCGAGGAGCTGGTGGCGCCGCCGAAAAAGCCGGCGCGGCTGCCGCCAAAGCCCGGCGCGCTGAAACCCGGTGCACTGCCCGGCGCGGTCAGGGGCGATCCGCCGTCGCGCATCGAGCCGCAGCTCGCAACCCAGGTGCCGAAACCGCCGGGCGGGCCAATGGAGGACACAGGCGAACTCTGGCTGCATGAAATCAAGTTCGACGGCTATCGCACCATGGCGCATATCGTCGATGGCGACGTCCGGTTGATCACCCGCGGCGGCATTGACTGGACGAAACGTTACGGCGACCTGCCGCAGGCGTTTTCTCGGTTGCCGCTCAGCCAGGCTATCATCGACGGCGAGATCATGGTGCTCGACGAGAAGGGCATTTCCCGTTTCGCGCTGCTGCAGGATGCGCTGTCGGCGGGCGCCGGCAACAAATTGCATTTCTATGCCTTCGACCTCTTGCATCTCGACGGTTGGGACCTGCGCAAGGCGCCGCTCGTAAAGCGCAAAGCCTTGCTCGCGGAGTTGCTCGCAGGGATGGGCGCCAACTCCGCCATCCAGCTGAGCGATCATGTCGAGGGCGACGGGCAGGGGCTTTACGACCAAGCCTCGAACCTTGGACTGGAAGGCGTCGTTTCCAAGCGCGCCAATGCCATCTACCAGAGCGGCCGCACCAAGAGCTGGACCAAGGTCAAGGCGCTGGAGAATGGCGATTTCATTATCGCCGGCTACACCGTCTCCGCCGCCGCCGAAGGGCTGGCAGCGCTCGGCATGGCCGAATTCGAGGATGGCGAACTGCATTATCGCGGCAAGGTCGGCACCGGCTTCGATTCTGCAACCGCAGCCGAATTGCTGGCCCGGCTGGAGCCGCTGCGCGACGGCGCGACAGCGCCCGAAGGCGTGCCGCGCGAGATCATGCGCGAGATGAAATGGGTGCGGCCGCTGCTGTCGGCCCGCATCCACTATGCCAACCGTACTGGCGACAATGCGCTGCGCCACGGCGTGTTTCGTGGCTTGCGCGATGTCGGCCTGTCGACGCCGGTGTCGCCGAAGCGCAAGCGGCTGATCGCAGAGGCCGATCTCGCCACCATCTGGGTGACCAATCCGGAGCGCCGCCTGTTCGGCAAGACGGGGCCGACCAAACTCGACATCGCCGTCTATTACGCGCTGGTCGGTGATTTTATGCTGCCGCACATTATGGGCCGTCCGGTGTCGCTGGTTCGCTGCCCAACCGGCCTGCCCAAGGATTGCTTCTTCCAGCGCCACGCCTTCACCGGCATGCCGCCTTCGGTGGTGACGTTCGACAGCATCAATTCCGAGGGCGAGACCAAATCCTTCCTGTCGGTCGAGGGCGCCAAGGGCTATCTGGCGCTGGCGCAATTCGGTGTCGTCGAGTTTCATACCTGGGGCACCCACCGCACCAGCCTCGACAAGCCGGACCAGATCGTCTTCGATCTCGATCCGGGCGAAGGTATCGCCTGGCGCGAAGTTGTCGAGGCCGCCGTGCACATCAAAAGCGAGCTGGAGCGGGTCGGGCTGGTGCCGTTCGCAAAGACATCCGGCGGCAGCGGCATCCACATCACGGTGCCGGTGACGCAAAAGCAGAACTGGAAGAAACTGCACCAGGCGACCAGCGCCATCTCCACGCATCTGGCGGCCACTGCACCCGACACCTTCACCACCACAATGGGCAAGGAAAACCGCAAGCGGCGCATCTTCATCGACTATCACCGGAACGCCCGCGGCCACACCTCCGCGGCGCCCTATTCGCTGCGCGCGCGCACGAATCTCCCGGCCTCGACGCCGGTGAGCTGGAGCGACCTGGAGACGATCGATGCGCCGCAGGATTTGAACTATTCGTCGCTGCCGGGGCTCTTGGCGACGTCGGGAGACCCCTGGGCGGATATCGGGGATTTCGCCCGGGATTTGCCGGCCTTCAAGATCTAGGTTCCTCGCCCCCACAACGTGGGGGAGGTGTCCGCGAAGCGGACGGAGAGGGGGCAGCGCCGGCGTAGCGGATTGGGCACTTAAGAAACATCGGTTCGCGCCATTCCCCCTCTCCGTCTCGGCTTCGCCGAGCCACCTCTCCCCGCTCCGCGGGGGCGAGGAACCCAAGTCCATCGACGCTTCAGACAATTTGATTTATCCTTCAGTCAAGTCCCACCAACCCGCCTGGAAGGTTTCGTCAGGAATTTGCCGGTATGTTCTGGGCCAGTGTAGGATTTCCGCGGTGTTGCTCGTCCTTTGGACGATAAGCACTGCAGAGAGCATGATCCCGAAAAGTGGGAACCGGTTTTCGGATAAGATCATGCTCAATCTGAAATGTCAGTGCGTGGCCGCGTAGGAGAGAGTTCATGGCGCCCAGGGCAAGTTGGAAAGGTTACCTCAAGCTCAGCCTCGTCAGCTGTCCGGTCCGGCTCTATCCGGCAACGACGACCAGCGAGCGCATCTCGTTCAACCAATTGCACAAGAAGACGCATAACCGCATCAATATGAAGCCGGTCGACCCTGAGCTGGGGCTGGTCGAACGCTCGGACCTGATCAAGGGTTACGAATACGAGGACAAGCAGTACATCATCATCGATGATGCCGACCTCGAAGCGGTGCGCATCGAATCCAACCACACGATGAACATCGAGGCCTTCGTCGACGAAGACGAGGTCGACGTCATCTATCAGGATGCGCCGTATTATATGGCTCCGGATGGCGCCATGGCGGAGGAAACCTTCGGCGTGCTGCGCGAAGCCATGCGCAAATCCGGCAAGCTGGCGATCGCCCGCCTTGTCCTGTCGAGCCGCGAGCGCGTGGTGACGATCGGTTCGCGCGAGAACGGCATGTTCGTGTGCACCTTGAGGAACTCGAACGAAGTGCGTGGCACCGCTGAATATTTCGGCAACATCCCGGCCGGCAAGCCCGACGCCGAAATGCTGCAACTCGCCGAAGCGCTGATCAAGCAGAAGGAAACCACCTTCGACCCGAAGAACTATGAGGACCGCTACGAGATCGCGCTGATGCAGATGATCCGCGAGAAGCTCAAAGGTCACAAGCCGATCATCGCGGCCGCGCCAGAGCGCGGCAATGTCATCAACCTGATGGATGCGCTGAAGGCCAGCCTCTCGCAACAGGCCAAGCCGCCGGCCAAGTCAAAGAGCAAGGCCGACGAGGCTGAAAAGCCCGCAGCCAAGGCCAAGGCAGGTGCTGCCAAGGAAAACCCGTTGAAGGCCAATTTGCTCAAGGCCGTCGGCAAGAGCAAGGGGTGACGGCGCCGACCGGTATAACCTCCGGCGCCGTTTTCGGCACCATCGGCGCACTGACGGCGTTTCCGCTGCGGCTCGCCGCCCGTGAGGTGGAGCGCAGGCACGGTCAGCTACGGCGCGGCGTCACCCGGCGCACCAGCCATGTTGTGTTCGGGCGAACGCTGATAGCCAAGGCCGGCACGGCGAAGGGCGGCGATGCCGAGATCGAACGCCGCGTTGCCGCCGAGCGCGCCGCTGGCCGAACACTCCTTAGCGAGAATGGGTTCCTGCGCCTGCTCGACCTGATGAAGGCGCCGGAAGCGTCGTCGCTGTCGCGGCAGTCGCTCATCGACCAATCCAGACTGTCCGGTGCCGATCTCGACCTGCTCAGCCTGTTCGACGCTTTCGAGCACGATGGCGAGCCCTATTCCTTCCGCGACCTGATCCTTGCCCGCAAATATGCCGGACTGGTCGCCGGCGGCGCCTCCTGGGGAGCGATTGCGCGGTCGGTGCATCGCTCCGGCCCGGTCGCCTCGCTCACCGCCAAATCGCTCAATGTCGGCTCGCAGCATGGCCGGCCGGATCAGATCTATCTCGAAGGCGGCCAAAGCGAACTCGACGGCCAGCTGCTGTTCGATCTCGGCAGCGCAAGCGCAGCCGGCGACGACACGCTGGAGGACCTGTTCGCTGAGGCGGAAAGCGCGGAAGAACAGGGCGATCATGAGCAGGCCGCAACCCTTTACCAGCGCTGCCTCGCAATCGATCCGACCGACGCCATCGCCGCCTTCAACCGCGCCAACTGCCTGCGCGGCGCCGGCCGCGTGGCTGACGCGGCGCACGACTATGCCCGCGCCATCAAACTCGATCCGGCCTTCGTTGAAGCCTGGTTCAACCTCGCAGGGCTGATGAGCGATCAGGGCAAGGCGGCCTCGGCGCGCCGACATCTGCAAAAGGCGATCGTGCTCGACAAGAGCTATGCCGATCCGGTGTTCAACCTCGCCAGGCTCGAATTCGACGCCGGCAATTTGGCGGAGGCACGGAGGAACTGGGTGCGTTATCTCGAACTCGACGCGGATAGCGAGTGGGCCCGCATGGCGCAAAAGGGAATACAGTTCGTGGATCTGCAGATGACACGGAAGTCCGTTTCCTGAGCGTCCATTCTTTGCTCTACTTCCTCCCCTGATGAATAGGGTTGAGGATAGAAGGGCTGCAAGGGTTCTGCAGGTGGAGGATCTGGTGATGGACTGGAAAGGTGGGGAATTTCCCTTCTTGTGTTTGTTACTCGCGGTTTGTACCTCAACCTTCCTCTTCCTGATGGTGCAGCAGATTCGTGAATTGCATTTTTATCGGAGGAATCACTGGGGTTTTTCGCAAGACAACAACATCAGTTTAAGCAAATACTATCGCGGAGAGAGCTCGGATATCCAGGATCTGATGTCCAATAAGGAGCGGATCCTATTCGGTCGGCCGATCCTCATTTTCCTAGCTGCAATTTTCTCAATTGCTCTCGCTTCGCTCGTCTTTCATCCGGAGCATTGGAGAAGGGGAGGCTCCGCACTCTCCCAACTCTCTCTCGGGAGCCCGCAATCTAATGTCCACTAGCTTCCTCTTCGACGGCTTCGACACCGCCCCGGTTACCATCCTGCTGGCGCACGGTGCTGGCGCGTCGATGGACTCTCCCTCGATGACCGCCACCGCCAAGGCGCTGGCCGCGGCCGGCTTCCAGGTCGCGCGCTTCGAATTTCACTATATGGCGGCCCGCCGCTATGGCCAGCGCAAGCCGCCGCCGCGCGCCGAGACGGTCAACCCGGAATACATCAAGGCCATCGCCGATCTGAGGGCGAGGGGCGTCACCGGCCCGCTCATCATCGGCGGCAAGTCGATGGGCGGCCGCGTCGCCTCGATGGTCGCCGACGAGATGTTTGCCAAGGGCGAGATCGCCGGCCTCGTCTGTCTCGGCTATCCCTTTCACCCGCCGGCCAAACCCGAGCAGCTGAGGACAAAACATCTCGCCGGTCTCAAGACGCCGACGCTGATCTTCCAGGGCACGCGCGACGAATTCGGCACCAGGGACGAGGTCGCGACTTATGGCCTTTCCAACGCCATCGAGGTGATCTGGCTGGAGGATGGCGACCATGACTTGAAGCCGCGCAAGAGCGTGTCGGGTTTTTCGACGGCGGATCATCTGAAGACGCTGGCCGAGACGGTGAAGGCGTGGACGGGGCGGATCGTTTCCTGATCGCCACAATGAAAATCGCCTCCTTCAACATCAACAACATCAACAGCCGGCTGCAAAACCTGCTGGCCTGGCTGGCGGCAGCCAAGCCCGATGTCGTCTGCCTGCAGGAACTGAAGGCGCGCGACATGCAGTTTCCGCGCACGGCACTGGCCGACGCCGGCTATGGCGCGGTGTGGAAGGGCGAGCCGACCTGGAACGGCGTTGCCATACTGGCGCGGGGAGCTAAGCCGGTGCTGACCCGTGACGAACTGCCCGGCGACGAGGCTGACAAGCAGAGCCGCTACATCGAGGCGGCGGTGAATGGCGTCGTCATCGCCTGTCTTTATGCACCCAACGGCAATCCGCAGCCGGGGCCGAAATTTCAGTACAAGCTGGCGTGGCACGAGCGGCTGGAGGCGCATGCCGCAGAACTGTTCGACACCGGCCTGCCGGTGGCGCTGGTCGGCGACTACAACATAGTGCCCGAGCCGCGCGACATCTACGCCACCCGCTCCTATGACGACAACGCGCTGGTGCAGCCGGAAAGCCGCGCGTCGTTCCAGCGCCTGCTCGACCAGGGCTGGACGGATGCGCTGCGCAAGAAGCATCCCAAGGAAACACTCTACACATTCTGGGATTATCGCAGAAACCGCTGGCCGCGCGACGCCGGCTTGAGGCTCGACCACATCCTCTTGTCAAAGAAACTCGCCCGCAAGCTGGCCGCTGCCGGCATCGACCGTGACGTGCGCGGCGAGGATGGCGCCAGCGATCATGCGCCGGTGTGGGTGGAGATCAGGTGAGGACGTCACGCAACAATGCTGCGCAAGCCCGTGCCACCGCAACTTTGATTACCTCGTGTACCCGTCTCTCGACGAAACACCATCGGCAAAAGATATTGAACGCCCTGGAGCGCTGAGATCAGCCCGGTTCGGGAGTCGAGGGGCCAGCCACAACGGACTTCAGATTGCCCTTCTTGACCAGTGTGGGCCGTTCATAAATCTTCTTCACAATCGCTCTCCATTATATCCCCCGCCATGATAGTGACACATCGCGGTTCTCAGTCAATGTTGCATTGTGGACAGCCGACTATATGCGGGGATATGCAGGGACAACGCCTGAACATCTGCTCGTAGACACGAAATTTCAGCGCGTTGATCCGCAGCGATCGCGGATGATGGACAGGCGGTGCTTTGCGATCTGCCAATGGCGCTGTTAGTCTTCCCCTGGGCGGAGGGCGTGATGAACACTGACAGGCTGTTTGGGCTGTTTTTGCTGGCGATCGGCGTGGTCTGCTTCGCCGTGCAGATGCTGGAGCAGGGCGATGCGGGCATCGCTGCCTCCTTCGCCTCCGTGCGCCTGGTTGCCTTGTTCGTGGCGGGCGCGGTCTGCGTGATCGGCGCGCTGTTGTTCTTTGCCGGCCTGTTGCCGCGCGGCCCGAGCCACCTGTCCGGAGCACCTTTGTTCGGTCGGGCGGCCGAGGTGCAAAACCCCGGCAGGCCGAGGCTGCGGCAAGCCTTCCTGGTCCTGCCGGCCCTTGTCGTCCTGGCGTTGCTGGCCGACCGGTTCGGCCCGTGGCGTGCAGCTGGCCCGGGCGGCGAGATCGCCGCACCGAAGGAACCGGCCGAGCCCAAGAGCAATGAGCCGAAGGATGTTGCCAGCGCGCCGCCGGCTCCGCCGGCCGCGCCGACACCGCCAGTGCAAGCGGCGCCGCCGCCTGAGCAGGCGGGCAAACCGCCAGAGCCTCCGGTCCAACCGCTTCCCGCGCCGCCACAGCCGCCGGAAGTCGCCCTTGCTCCGGCGACCCCGCCACCGGAGCCACCACCGGCGCCGGCGTCACCGCCGCAGGCAGCACTTCCTGCGCCACCTCAGACCGTCGCGCCCTTGCCGCCGGCCGAACCGCCGCTGCCGACTGCGCCAGACGGCCACCGCGATGCCGTCGTCTGGCTGGCCGTGTCAGCCGATGGCCGCGAGATCATGAGCGCCAGCACCGACCGCATGATCAAGCTCTGGGACATCGCCGGCAAGCGGCTGATCCGCAACCTGGGTGAGCACAAGGACATGGCGCGCACGGCGCTGTTCATGCCCGATGGCGCCACGGCGCTGACCGCCGGCGACGACGGCGAAATCGTGCTGCGAAAGCTCGCCGACGGTACGGTGCTGCATGTCTTCTCGTCGGGCGCGAATGGCGGTGTCCGAAAACTGGCGATCAGCCCGGACGGCAAGCGCGCCGTCAGCGGCCACGGCACCGGCAACGTCATCGTCTGGGACCTCGCCGGAAAATCCGTGCTTCATGTGCTGACCGGGCACGACTGGCCGGTCAGCGGCGTAGCCGTGTCGCCCGACGGCACGCGCGCGCTGAGCGGCTCCATCGAGGGCACGCTGAAACTCTGGGACGTCGAAAGCGGCAAGCAGTTGCGCAGCTGGCACGGCCACGAAAAGGGCACTTATGGCGCCGTCTTCACCGCCGACGGCCACCACGTCTTCACCGGCAGCGGCGACTATACGATCAAGCTCTGGGACCTCGATACGTTTAAGGAGGTGCGTCGCTTCGAGGGCCATGAAGGCACCGTCTACACGCTGGCGCTGTCGGCCGACGGCAAGCGCCTCGCCTCCGGCTCGCTCGACGGCACGGCGCGGCTGTGGGATGTCGACACCGGCAACCAGATCGCCATGTTCGACAGCCGCACCGGCGCGATCTACGCCGTCGCCTTCGCCGCCGACGGCACGCTGCTCACCGGCGGCAACGACCGCACCATCCGGGACTGGCCGGCAAGCGGTGATGGCGAAATACTGTTCGCCGGCGCGCCGAAGTAGTGCGACCTTATATTCTTTGGATGTTTCAGAACAGACTGGCTTGCGCTAAGGATTACTGGTGGCTGAAAATGGATTGGAGACCGTGAGCAACAACGACTGGCCGCCCAAAGTGGATACACCTGTCTACAGCCCGCCCAAGTCGCGTCGCCGAGGGGTCCTCACCGTTGTTCTGGTGTTGCTGGCCGCTTTTGTGCTGCTCGGTCCGGTCCGAAATTACTATGTGCAGTGGTCGGCGGCACAAAAGGGCGCAGCGGCCTTTCAGGCAAAGGACTATGCCGAGGCATTCCGCCAATGGAAGGTCATGGCGGATGCCGGAAACATCGATGCCCAAAACAATATCGGCCTGATGTATTGGACAGGCCAAGGTGTTGCTCGAAATGACGCGCTGGCGGTCGATCTCTGGCACAAGACGGCCGAGGCCGGGAATGTCAAAGGCGCGACCGGGTTAGCCCAAGCCTACTACGACGGCAGGGGTATCGCGCAAGATTACGTATTGGCCTTTAACTGGGCGCGCAAGGCGGCCGAAAAGGGGGAGGCAAGCAGCCAATATTTGCTGGGTGTTTTGTACTCTCAGGGCCAGGGGTTGCCAAGGAGCGACGAGCAAGCAGTCTACTGGTGGCGTAAGGCGGCTGACCAGGGACATGCGGAGGCGGCTTTCGTCGTCGGTCGGGCCTACTATCTCGGCCAAGGCATCGAAAAGGACGATCAGCTCGCCGTGACGTGGGTGCGAAAGGCCGTGGACAAGGGCGAACCAAATGCCCAGTCTCTGCTGGGCACATTCTATTCGCTTGGCCACGGCGTCGGTCAGGATGACCGCCTGGCCTTCGAATGGTGGATGAAGGCCGCTGCCGCCGGCGTGCCGGAAGCGCAATACTCCGTGGCAAACGCGTATGAATTGGGAAAAGGGGTAGGCAAGGATGACGCCCAGTCGTTCGGCTGGTTGGTGAAGGCGGCGGAACAGGGCAATGTTCCTGCGCAGTCTGCGCTGGCCTACGCCTATGCGACGGGCAGGGGCGTTTCCAAAAGTGACGCAAAAGCAGCATCCTGGTGGATGAAGGCCGCGAGCCGAGGAGACGCCAGTGCGCAGGGGAACCTGGGCGTTGCTTATTGGACAGGCGCTGGCCTGACCCAGAGCGACGTGGATGCCGTCTCGTGGTGGCTCAAGGCCGCAAAGCAGGGGGATGTTTCGGCCGAACTGTATCTGGGGGGTGCCTATGCCCAGGGCAGAGGGACAGCCAAGGACAACAAATCCGCCGAATTCTGGTTGCTTAAGGCAGCCAAGGCGGGAAATGCGGAAGCAGAACTCAACCTTGGCAAGCTCTATTACACCGGGATCAGCGGCGAGCCGAACTATCCGGAAGCCGCCAAGTGGTTCTCCAAGGCGGCGGGACACGGAAACATCGAAGCCAGAACCTTTCTTGAAATGATGAAGGAAAAAGGCCAGTTCGACAGCAAGACGTTGTGAACTGCGGACTCAGGCAACGCCGGCGAAATCGGTGAAGCTTCCCCTTGCGGGAGAGATGCCCGGCAGGGCAGAGGTGACGGAACGCCAACTGAGCCGACCCATGCCCGATCTTCACCTCGTCGAAGCCTCGATCGCCGACCTGCGCCGCGCGTTGGAAGACGGCACCGTCACCAGTGTCGAGCTGGTCGGCGCCTACCTCCGGCGCATCGCGCACTACGACCGCCATGGCATCGCGCTCAATGCCGTGCCCGTGCTCAACCCGGCAATGTTTGAGGAGGCCGCCGCGTCCGACCGTCGCCGCCGCAATGGCGCCACGCTCGGGGCGCTCGACGGCATCCCCTACACCGCCAAGGACAGCTACAAGGTCAAAGGCCTGACGGTGGCGGCCGGCTCGCCGGCCTTCGAGCATCTGGTTGCCAATGAGGACGCCTTCACCATCGCACAATTGCGGGCCGCAGGTGCTGTGCTGATCGGACTGACCAACATGCCGCCAATGGCCAATGGCGGCATGCAGCGCGGCGTCTATGGCCGCGCTGAAAGCCCCTACAATGCCGACTATTTGACCGCCGCCTTCGCCTCCGGCTCGTCCAATGGTTCGGGCACCGCCACCGCCGCCAGCTTTGCCGCGTTCGGGCTGGGCGAAGAGACATGGTCGTCGGGCCGCGCGCCGGCATCCAACAACGCGCTTACCGCGTACACGCCGTCGCGCGGCGTCATTTCCGTCAGGGGCAACTGGCCGCTGGTGCCGACCATGGATGTGGTCGTGCCGCACACGCGCGGCATCGCCGACATGCTGGAACTGCTCGAAATGATCGTTGCCGACGATGCGGACACGCGCGGCGATTTCTGGCGCGCGCAGCCCTGGGTAACGATCCCCAGGGGCGCTGACCTCAGGCCACCGAGCTATACCGAGCTCCAGCTGGAGGGCTCGTTGAAAGGCAAGCGTCTCGGTGTGCCGAAAATGTATATCGGCCGTGACGACGGCGCCGCGCGCCCGATCGAAACCCGCGCCTCGGTGCTCGACCTCTGGCGGCAAGCGGCGCGCGATCTGGAAAAGCTTGGCGCCGAAGTGGTCGAGGTCGATTTTCCCGTCGTCTCCAACTATGAGCGCGACCGCCCGGGCGCGAAAACCATGGTCGAGCGCGGGCTGGTGCCGGAAGCCTTCGCCGAGCGCGAAATCTGGGATCTGTGCATCTGGGGCTGGGACGATTTTCTGCGCGCCAATGCCGATCCTGCTATCCCCGACCTGGCGACGGTCGACGGCCCAAAAATTTTCCCGCAGCCGCCGGGCACGCTTCCCGACCGCTATGGCGATGACGGCTTCGATCTGGCCGACTATGTCACCCGCGCCAGGCAAGGCGTGACGCCGTTCCGTGACATTCCCACGCTGGAGGACGGGCTGAAGGGATTGGAGGCGACACGGCGCATCGATTTTGAGGACTGGCTGGACGAGCATAGGCTCGACGCCGTGGTGCTGCCGGCGGTCGCCGATGTCGGGCCGGCCGATGCCGACGTCAATGAGGCTTCGGCGGCCCTGGCCTGGCGCAACGGCACCTGGGTCGCCAACGGCAATCTGGTCTGGCGCCATCTCGGCATCCCGACCGTCACGGTGCCGATGGGCACCATGGCCGATATCGGCATGCCGGTCGGGCTGACCTTCGCGGGGAAAGCCTATGACGATGTCAGGCTGCTGCAGTTCGCCGGTGATTACGAGCACGCCACCCAACGCCGCACCGCGCCGCCGCGTACGCCGGAGCTGTCGGACGATGTGTTTGCAGCGCGCGACGGATTGCATGCCAGCGATACGCCGCCGCTGGCGCTCAGGCTGGTGGCCGAGACGAGACATCAGGGAGACCAGGCCGAGATCGCCGTAACGGTTGAGCTCGATACGGGGACCGCTGACCTCAAGGTCCATGTCAACGGCGAACCTGTCACCATGACGCGAAGCGGCTCAGGCTTCCATGGCAGCATCCTGGTGCCGGCTGTCGAGCATGAGAGGATCCACAGTGTGTGGCGCGGCGCTTACGGCTCGATTGTGACTGCCATCATAAGACTGGAGAACGGACGGACCGCCGGCGCTTATGTGGTGACGGGCGGAATCGGTTGAGGGTGAGGCTAATTTCCCCACAAGGGGGGAGATCAGCAGCTTCCGCAGCTCAGCCCGCTTGACCCATCCACCGCCCGCGCTATCTTCGCGCCATGCCAAACCTCGCTCCCCTCATCGTCATCGATCTCCAGACCAACATGTTCGACGGCCGTGTCGAGCCGCCGATCCATGACGCGCCGGGCATTGCCCAGCGTACCCGTTCGCTGATCGACTGGGCGCGGCGCGAGGGCCGCCGGATAGCGTTCGTCAGGCATGACGGCCCGGCAGGCGATCCGCTGGCGCCGGGCGAGCCGGGTTGGCCGGTGTGGCCGGAACTTGGCCAGGCTGGGGACGAACCGACATTCTCCAAGACTGTCCGCAACGCCTTCTCGAATGCCGAGCTTGGCGCATGGGTGACGGAGCAGGGTGCCAGCGAAGTCGTGCTCGCCGGCGCGCAGACCGATTTCTGCATCGCCGGCACCGTCAAGGGCGCCTTGGCCGAAGGCCTTGCCGTCACCGTGGTATCCGATGCGCATTCCACGCTGGACGCCGATGGCGAGACCGCGGCCGATATCATCGCCCGCTACAATGCGGACTTCACCGACGCCGGCGTCACGCTGGTGACGACCAGGGCGCTGACCGGCGGTTGACGCGCACGGATCGCGACGAATACAGGAGACCTGCCTTGCCAACCCTGACCTTGCCGGCCGAAGGCGGCTGCCGCTGCGGACGCGTGCGGCTGAAGATTTCCGCAAAGCCGCTTTTGACCATGGCCTGCCATTGCACCGGCTGCCAGTCCATGTCGTCCAGCGCCTATTCGCTGAGCGCCGCCATCCCTTCGGACGGGTTCGAAATCACGCAGGGCGAGCCGGTGATCGGCGGCCTGCACGGCGCCTCGAAACACTATTTCTGCGGCCACTGCATGACATGGATGTTCACCCGCCCCGAAGGGCTCGACTGGTTCGTCAATCTGCGCCCGACCATGCTCGACCAACCCGGCTGGTACACGCCGTTCATCGAGACATGGACCAGCGAGAAACTGCCCTGGGCAACCACGCCGGCGATGCATAGCTACGAGGCACTGCCGGCCTTCGAGGATTTTGAAGGGCTGCTGGCGGAGTTTGCGGCACGCTGACGCTGAGCGGCAATCTCCCCCCTTGTGGGCTGGGCAATCGCATATGAGTTTTTACGAAGAGGACCCCCACCCTAACCCTCCCCACTGTTTGGACCGGAGACATC
>UCIA01000032.1 GCA_900472295.1 Hyphomicrobiales bacterium
GATGTCTCCGGTCCAAACAGGGGGGGGAAGGAAGGAGCGCCAGCTACTTCACCGCGCCCGCCGTCATGCCCATGATCAGATAGCGCTCCAGCGCAATCCCGATCACCGCCAGCGGCGCGATCGCCGCCGTGGCGAGCGCCGCCATCGACCACCAGTTGATGCCTTGCGAGCCGGTCTGGCTCGCCACCATCACCGGAATTGTCTTGGCATCGGTGGAGGTCAGGAGTGCTGCGAAGAAATACTCGTTCCAGCACAGCACCATCGCCAGGATGAAGGCTGCGACCATGCCGGGCAGGGCGATGGGCATGACGATACGGAAGAAGGCGCCCCAGATCGACAGGCCGTCAACCAGCGCTGCCTCCTCGAGCTCGACGGGGATCGAGTTGAACTGGTCGCGCATGATCCAGATGACGATCGGCAGCACCATCAGCGTGTAGAGCAGGATCAGCCCGATTCGGGTGTCGAGCAGGCCGATCTCGCGGTAAAGCACCAGGAAGGGCAGGGCCAGCACCACCGGCGGCAGGATTAGCTGCGACAGGAAGAAGAACGAGATGTCCTCGTTCTTGAACCAGGCGAACTTGTAACGGTAACGCGTCAGCCCGTAGGCGGCGAGGCTGCCGATGACGATGGCCAGGCTCGATGCGCCGACCGAGGTGATGACCGAATTCATGAAGCGCTTGAGGAACTCCTCGCGAACGGTCGAGGTCTGGAAGATCGAGTCCGGCGACAGGCCGAGCGAGCGCCAGCCCTTCCAGTCCGGCTGGAAATCGACGAACGGGATGAGGTGGCCCTGGGTGACGTCGACAGCCGTCTTGAACGAGGTCGAGATCGTCCAGTAGATCGGGAACAGGCAGATGAAGGCCCAGAACGCCAGCGCGCCATAGATGAAGACGCGGTTGGCCAGAAAACCCAGCGGCGAGCGGATTTCCGAGGCGGCATAGTCGGTGGTCTGGACGCTCATTGTGCCTCGTCAGTTCACGTTGCGCACGAAGCGATTGGCGAATTTCAACAGCCAGGTCACGAACACGACGATGATGACCAGATAGGCCATCGCCAGCATGGTGCCGTAGCCGACATTCGAGCGGTCGCGGTACTCGCGGTAGATGAAGCTCGACACCGAATCCGTGGCGCCGCCGGGGCCGCCGGACGTCACGGTGATGATGATGTCGGCGAGCTTCAGCTTGAAGATGATGCGCAGGATCACCGCCGTCACCGACACCGGCAGCATCAGCGGGAAGGTGACCTGCCAAAAAGTCTGCCAGGGCGTTGCGCCGTCGACGCGCGCCGCTTCCAGCACGTCGCGCGACATCGCCTGCAGGCCGGCAAGCAGCATGATCATCATGAACGGGATGAAGGTCCAGGCATCGAGCACCATGATCGAGATGCGGGCGATGATCGGGTTGGAGAAGAAGGCGGGGTTTTCCCAGCCGAGATAGCGGGCCAGCGCCGCCGCCGGCCCGAAACGGTACTCCATCAGCGATTTGCCGATCATCCACGACACCGCGACCGGCGACAGCATCAGCGGCATCAGGAAGACGACGCGAAAGAATTTGCGCGCCCGGATCTGCGCGTTGAGCAGCAGCGCCAGGCCGAAAGCGATGACGTATTCCACCAGCACTGCCAGCACATAGAGCACCATGTTGAACAGCGCGTTGCGGTAGTAAGGATCGGCCAGCATCTGCCAGAAATTGTCGAGCCCGTTGAACTTGCGGCCCGAAAAGGACGACAGGTTCCAGTCGGTCAGCGCGATGTAGAAGCCGAACAGCGTCGGGAAGATCACCATGGCGATGGTGAACAAAAGCGCCGGCAGCAGGAACAGCGCGCGCTGGCCGTCCTCGCCGCGCGTCAGCACCTGGCCGACGCCGAGCGCCATGCCCCACAGCACATAGGCATAGACGATCGGGCGCCAGGTTTCGAACCCGAATGTGATGATTTCATTCTTGTAGAGAGTTTGCAGGCCGATCACCGCCAGAAGGCCAAGCGTGGCGGCGGCCATCAGGGCAAAGCCGGCGCGCTTGCGGCCCGGCGAGATCAGATCGGCTGGACCGTTTGCCGGCCATGCAGTGGTGGTCTGGTCAGCCACGCGTCCCGTCCGTTCAAAACTAAACCTGCAGCCGATGAGGCCGGTCAGGTCCGGCGGCTTGCACCGCCGGACCTGTTGTCACGATAGGCTACACGCCGAGCGAGGCCTTGTAGAGCTTGATCTGGTTTTCGCGGCCGATCTGGTCGGTCAGCTTCTCCCAGGCCGCGGCAATGGCGTCGGCGCCTTCCTGCGCCTTCATCTTGCCGGCGAACGTGTTGGCCAGAATGTCCTCGGCGGCGGAATAATACTGGAAGATGCCGGGGATGCGCGGCTCGATCGCCGCGTTCGGATGGTTGTAGCTGTCGGCTTCCGACTTCAGATACGAGGTGATGAACGCCTCGTCGTAGCCTGCCGCGACCCATTCCGGAATGTCGAAATGCGAGTTGCGGTAGGGCTGGAAGCCCGACGGATACATTGCCGTCCAGATCGACAGGTCCTTGCCGCCGAGATGGGCAGCGGCCGACCATGCCGCTTTCTTCTTCTTCTCGTCGGCATCGACGCGGGCCATGACATAGACGCCCCAACCGAGATAGGCGCAGTTCGGGGCATAGTTCGGGCCGCTGGCGAGCTTGTCCCAGGCGCCGGTCTTGGAGTTGTAGACATCGTCGGATCCCGGCAGGATCGAGAAGCCGGTGACGTCGCCGACCACCGAGCTATCGTTGGTCTTGACGTTGGAACCGACGTCGCCCCACCAGGTGACCATCGAACCGGTGCCGGCCAGGAACTGCTGGAAGGCTGTCGTGTTCGGATCGGCATTGATCTGGTCGGCCGGTTCCGAAGGCAGCGCGTCGATAACGTCCTGGATGGCGCGCACCCAAGCCGGATTGTTGATGCGCGGCTTCATCGTGTCGGCATCGAACAACCAGGCCTTGTCGTCGGGGTGCTTGGCATAGGCGGTGGCGCGGCTGCCGAGGAAGTAGAAGCCGAAACCGCCCCAGGCCTTGGGTGCATCGAGATAGCCAAAGACGTCCTGATCCTTGAACTTTTTGCCCTTGAGGAATTTTGTGACGGCCTGGACTTCCTGCCAGGTCTTCGGCACGCCCCATTCGGTGGTGGCGCCGCCGTCCTTCCACGCCTTGGCGAGGTCGGCATCGGCAAACACGTCGGTGCGGTAGTTGAAATTATGCGCATCGCCGTCGACCGTGACGCGATACTGCTTGCCGTCCCAGGTTCCGACCGGCGGCTTGAGGTAGCTGACCAGATCGTCGAAATCGATCTGCGTCTTGACCCAGTCGGGCATTTCGGAGGTCAGCCCCTTGCCGCAGACATCCCCTTCGAAAGGCGCGCCCATCTCGATGATGTCGAAATCGACGGTGCCGGTGGCGATCGACTGCTGCAGGCGGGCATTGTAATCGGCCTGCGCCAGGTCGATCCAGCTGATCTTGGCGCCGGTATAGGCCTCCCACGGCTTCAGGAAGCCGCGGAACAAAACATTGTGAAGGTTCTGGTTGTTGAGGCCCATGAAAGTGAGCTCGACGCCGGCGAATTCGCCTTCCTTGACGTTGGCCTTGGTGGCTGCGAGGCACAGTTCGCCGACCTTCTGGAAGTCGGCATCCGTCGGCTGGCCTTTGCCGACACCGGGGATCTGCAGGATTTGCGAACGCAGCTCGCTGGCGGCTTCAGCTGGGCGCGTGAAGGCGCCAAGCCCGGCGCCCGATGCGGCGGCGATCGCGGCCATCGAGGCCGCGCCTTTGAGTATGTCACGGCGGCTCGCTCCCGCGCGGACGAGTTTTTCGTACAGACCGACTCTCATTTATTCCTCCCAGAACAACAGTCGTGAATTGAAATGCCAATCCCTCGGACGCCGAAACGTCGTCGGTTCTCCTTTATCATACGGGGACGTGGGACCCCACCCTGCGTCGCCTGGAGTTCCGATTTTCGGCTAAAAATCCGACTGTCGGATTGGCAACGGCTAATATTCGCGTAATCGATTACGTTGTCAACACGAATGACTTTTTATCGATAACATACCGACTTGCCCTTGCCGTTGGCAATGGCTAGCTTCACCGCGAGGAAAAGGGGAGGACGATGGCTCAAGTCGCGATCAGCAATGTGGCCAAGGCGTTCGGAACCGTCAAGGTCCTGCACGAAGTCAGCGTCGATATCGCCGATGGCCAGTTCGTGGTGCTGGTCGGCCCGTCGGGCTGCGGCAAGTCCACGCTGCTCAGAATGGTGGCCGGGCTGGAAACCGTCTCCGGCGGCACGATCGCCATCGGCGATCGCATCGTCAACAATCTGCCGCCGGCCAAGCGCGACATCGCCATGGTGTTCCAGAACTACGCGCTCTATCCGCACAAGACGGTGGAGCAGAACATGGCTTTCGCGCTGAAACTGCGCAAGACCGACCCGGCCGTGGTCGCCGAGCGGGTCAAGCGCGCCGCCGACATTCTCGACCTCAATCCTTATCTGAAGCGCTATCCGCGCCAGCTATCTGGCGGCCAGCGCCAGCGCGTCGCCATGGGCCGCGCCATCGTGCGCAACCCGCAAGTGTTCCTGTTCGATGAGCCGCTCTCCAATCTCGACGCCAAATTGCGTGTGCAGATGCGCACCGAGATCAAGGAACTGCACCAGCGGCTGAAGACCACCACCATCTACGTCACCCACGACCAGATCGAGGCCATGACCATGGCCGACAAGATCGTCGTCATGCGCGACGGCCGCATCGAACAGGTCGGGGCGCCGCTGGAACTGTTCGACCGGCCGGCCAATCTGTTTGTCGCCGGCTTCATCGGCTCGCCGTCGATGAACCTGCTCAAGGGCGTGAGGAAAGGCGACAGTGTCGAGATAGCGGGCACCGCTTTTCCAATTCCCGCCGGCAACGCCGCGCAGAACGGCCAGGCCGTCGTCTATGGCGTGCGGCCCGAACATCTCGAAATCCACGCCGACGGCGTGCCGGCAAAAATCTCGGTGGTCGAACCCACAGGTTCCGAAACGCTGGTCTTCGTGCGCTTCGGCGACGGCGGCGAGATGGTGGCGCTGTTTCGCGAGCGGCACGACTTCAAGCCCGGCGACACGCTCAATCTCAAGCCGCGTCTCGACCAGGTCCATCTCTTCGACGCGGAGACCGGCAACCGGCTCTGATCTCAACCGACTTTTCGCCCAACAAAATTATTGACGAGGACTGCCATGCTCAAGGGTATCAACCCATTGCTCAATGCCGACGTGCTCCAGGCACTGCGGGCGATGGGACACGGCGATGATCTGATCATCTGCGACACCAACTTCCCCGCCGATTCGGTGGCGCGCCAGACAGTGCTCGGAAAACTGCTGCGCATCGATGCGCCTGCGGCTGAGGTGGTCAAGGCGGTGCTGTCGCTCTACCCGCTGGACACTTTCGTCGACGATGCGGCCGCGCGCATGGAAATTGTCGGCAAGCCGAACGAGATTCCACCTGTGCAAAAAGAGGTGCAGAAAGAGATCGATGCGGCGGAAGGCAAGGCCTGGCCAATGATCTCGGTCGAGCGCTACGCCTTCTACGAGCGCGCCAAGAAAGCCTATTGCGTCATCCAGACCGGCGAACGCCGCTTCTATGGCTGCTTTGCCTTGCGCAAGGGCGTCGTGCCGCCGGATGCGGAGTAACACAATGGCGTCGGGAAAGCCTGTCGTTATGAAGCCTGTCGTCATATTGGGCGTCTTCGTCGCCGATACCGCCTACCGCGCCGATCGCCAGCCACGCATGGGCGAGACCATTCTGGGCAATTCCTTCAGGCTCGGCCCCGGCGGCAAGGGCTCCAACCAGGCGGTGGCGGCCGGCAAGCTTGGCGCCGACGTCACCTTCCTGACCCGGCTTGGCGTCGATCCGTTTGCCGAGATGGCGCGACAGACCTGGGCGCAGGCGGGCGTCAAATCCGCCGTCATCGACACGCCCGAGAGTTATACGGGTGCGGCCTATATCTTCATCGAGGAGACGACCGGCAACAACGCCATCATCGTCAGCCCCGGCGCTGCCATGCTGATTTCGCCTGAAGATATCGAGGCCAATGCCGGACTGATCGGCGGCGCCGGCGTCTTCGTCACCCAGCTCGAACAGCCGATAGACGCAGCCTTGCGCGCCCTTGAGATCGCGCGCGGGGCAGGGGTGACCACCATTCTCAACCCGGCGCCGGCGGCAAAGCTGCCGGATCGCATCTACACGCTCTGCGACTATGTCACCCCGAACGAAACCGAGGCCGAGGAGCTCACCGGCATCAAGGTTTCTTCGATCGACGACGCCCGCCGCGCCGCCGACAGCCTGCTCGCAAAGGGCGTCGGCTCGGTCATCATTACGCTCGGCGAAAAGGGCGCGCTGCTGCACACGGCGGATCGTTCCGACCACGTTCCCGTGGTTAGCGCAGGCCCCGTGGTCGAAACCACAGGTGCCGGCGACGCCTTCAATGGCGGGCTGGCCGCGGCACTCGCCAAAGGCGTGGAGCCGCTGCAAGCGGTGTGCTTCGCCTGCGCCGTGGCCGGCATTTCGGTGACGAGGCCAGGCACGGCGCCGTCGATGCCGACGCTGCAAGAGGTCGAGGCGCTGCTTGCGAAGGGGTGACGCGTTAACGAGAGACATCGAGTTCAGATCCGGTCAAATCTGAACTGTCTCATGCAAGACCATATTTTCTAACGATTATGTCACATTCCTCCTGAGGAGAAATGGCGCGAGTGACGGGGCTCGAACCCGCGACCTCCGGCGTGACAGGCCGGCACTCTAACCAACTGAGCTACACCCGCGCATAGACGAGCACGTGTCAGCCGTGTTCGTCGTTGGGCCGCTGGATAAGGGGTTCGCCACCGGGTGTCAAGCGCACCTCGACAGCATAACAACAAACTGGAGAAGGTTTTTTGACAGGCGGCACTTTGCCGCCAGAAACCGCTATGCGGCTAAGCTCGTGCCTGCTCATTTGGCCTTGCGAAGCCAGTCCTGACCGCTTAAAGGTCCGGCCCGGAGCGGGCGATTAGCTCAGTTGGTAGAGCGCTTCGTTTACACCGAAGATGTCGGCGGTTCGAGCCCGTCATCGCCCACCATATCCCGGCTCATCATATCTTGAATGTCGGGCGCGGCCGCAACGAGCCTCACCCGCCGTTCTTCTCCAAACTATTGCTTGATGTAGCAGGTCTTCTTTGCACGGGGAGCGGGATCCTCGTCAAAGGCGTCGTTGCCACAGCGCACGCCATTCCTGAAAACGCCTTGCGTGAACTGACCGCGCGCTCCGTAGCGGACCAGTTTGCGGCCACGGAAATCACAGAACTGATTCTCCCTGGCGCAGGCCACCCACCTGCCGCGATCCGGCCGTCCGTTGTCGTCGCCGTAATTGTCGTCGTCATTGTCGCCATAATCGTTACCGCCGCCGCGCTTGACGATGTAGCAAGCCTTATCGCGGCCGGGCGCGGGGTCACCGAAGACGCGATTCGAGCAAGTCACGGAACGACGATCGAAGAAGCGCGAGGTGGTCTGGCCGCGCGCGCCATAGACCACTTCCGAGGGGTAGGGCAGGCGGCACGTACCGCCTTCATCGGCGCATTTCTGCATGCGCTGGGCCGACGCAGTGGCGGGGAAAAGTACAGAGCCAGCCGAGGCCAGGCCGACTAAGCAGATGAATGTGAACAGCATTCGGTTCAAGGCATTGAAGGTTTTTGACACGATTTGTCTCCCGTTCGATTCGATCAGCATGGTACAGCAGCCGTGTTAATTGCACGATGAATGAAAGCCCTCCGGGAGGCATGACAATGATTGACCATCCAGGGCGCCTGGTGTTGCGGCTCCTGTTTGTATTGGCATTCTGCGGCACTTGGCACCTCGCCTATGCAGCGAATGCCGGCGACGGCGTCGACCAGCGGGCCGCCAAGGCGGCCTTGCTCAAGGCCTATCCCGGGCTTTTCACCATCAAGGGCAATGTCCTGACCTGGACCGACGGCACCACGATGGTGTGGGACGACGGCAAGAAGCGCGACGCCGAAGCGCTGCTGGAGAGCCCCGACATCGAGGACATGTTTCGCTACGTCTATCCGAAAGCAGCAGCGGGCGCGCTGGTGCCGGCCGAGGATTTCGATCCGGGCCGAATTCGCAACGAAGATTTCTTCGAGAAGCTCTACGGGGCAAGCGCCGCGGAAGTGGGCAAGCACATCGCCAACGTCAAATGGCTGCCGAAACTCGGCAAGAAGACCGTGCAGGTCACCAAAGTGTTCGGCATCGATGAGCTGCTGGGCAAGGTCTCCGACGCGCTTGAGGCCATGCCCGCCGAGCTCAGCCGTTACGGGCTCAAGCCCGGCGGCGGCTTTGTCTGGCGCCCCATCGCCGGCACGAACCGGTTGAGCGTCCACTCGTTCGGCGCAGCCTTCGATATCAATGTCGGCTTCTCCGACTATTGGTACAACAACCGGAACAAATCGAACCCGAAGGGGCCGATCCCGTACAAGAATCGCATTCCGCTGCCGATCGTCGACCTGTTCGAGCAAAACGGCTTCATCTGGGGCGGGCGTTGGTATCACTACGACACCATGCACTTCGAGTATCGACCCGAGCTGCTGCTGTACAAGAACTCCGGCTGATCGCGCCTTTCTTGGTGCGGACGAGATTGCCACCTAGCCGATGATCAAGGCGGCAGCAGCCTAAAATCCTTGCCTTCGGGCAGCAGTTGGCCGCCGTCGACGATGATGGTTGTGCCGGTGATGTAGCTGGCATCGTCGGAGGCGAGGAACAGGAAGGCGTTGGCGACGTCGCGCGGGCTGCCGAGGCGTCCCAACGGGATCGAGTCCTCCATGTTCTTGATGTAGGCGGCGCCGCGATGCAGCTCGATCGCTTCGGTCAGGATGTTGCCGGGCTCGACGCCGTTGACAGTGATGCCATAGCCCGAAAATTCCAGTGCCGCCGAGCGGATGAAGCCGTTGATGCCGGCCTTGCTGGCGCTGTAGTGGCCGTGGCCGGGGCTGGAGACGCGCGGGCCGGTGATCGACGAGGTGTAGAGCATGCGCCCATAGTGCTGCGCCTTCATCGGCGCCAGGGCTGCCAGCGTGGCGTTGAAGGTGCCGCGCAGATTGACCGCCATCACCCGGTCCCAGTCGTCCGGGCTGGTGTTTTCGATCAGCTGCCATGGATAGATGCCGGCATTCTGCACGACGATATCGAGACGGCCGTGGCTTTTCAGTGCCAGCGCCACCGCGGCTTCCGCGTCGGCCATCAGCGAGATGTCGGTGCGGATAAAGGCGGCGCCAAGCTCGTCCGCGGTCGCCTGACCTGCCTCGGCCTCGTTGTCGGCCAGGACCAGCCTTGCGCCTTCCTCGGCAAAGCGCAGGGCGATGCCTTTGCCGATGCCGCGCGCGCTGCCGACGATAAGCGCGACCTTGTCTTGCAGCCGTCCTGTCATGCCAGCCATCCCCTTATGCCAGCCTTTGGCGAATGGTTTGCTTGAAGGCGTCGAGCAGCACGGCGGCGAGCACCAGCAGGCCGTGGATCACCTGGGTGAAGTTGGCCGGCAGGCCCATCAGGTTGATCGCCGTGTTGATGGAGGAGAGCAGCAGCACGCCGGCATAGACGCCGGGCAAGGTGCCGACGCCGCCTTTCAGGCTGACGCCGCCGATGACGACGGCGGCAAAGGCGTTGAACAACAGCCCGGTGCCGAGATTGGCCGTGGCGCCGGAAGTGCGGATGGCGAGCAGCCAGCCGGCGAGGCCTGCAATGGCGCCGGCAAGCACGAAGGCGATGACCAGATTGCGGTTGACGCGGATGCCGGCGCGGAAGGTTGCGGTCTCATTGCCGCCGATCATCATCAAATGCCGGCCGAAGGGGGTCTTGGCCATGACCAGCGAAGAGATGACGAAACAGGAAATCGCGATCCAGGCGGTGAGCGGCAGGCCGATCAGGCGCTGGATGGCGAACCACCGGATGGACGGCGCCAGATCCTGTGCCGAGCGGCCGCCGGAGATGACCAGCACCAGGCCGCGCACCCAGATGTAGGACGCCAGCGTGATGATGAAGGCGCTCATCTTCAACTTGACCACGAGGAAGCCGTTGAGGGCGCCGACGATGCCGCCGACGGCGAGCGCGGCCAGCAGCGATACCGGAACCATCAGCCACTGCGGACTAAGCTGTATGCCCAAGCCGATGCCCGACGAACAGAACAGGATGCCGACGGTCATGGCGCTGAGCGCGGCCACCGATTCCACCGACAGGTCCATATGGCCGGCGATGATGACCAGCGCCAGGCCGATCGACATCACGCCGAGCACGCTGGAGGCCTCGATGATGTTGGCGAAAATGCCGAGCTGGAAATAGTTCGGTACGAAGATGGAGAAGACGATCAACACAAAGACCAGCATGAACCAGACGAGGTTGTCGAGGACGAACTCCAGGGCTTTGCGGCTGCGCGGGTTCATGGGCTGATCCGGTTGGCGCCCCCGCGAAATCATCGTGATTTCGTTGGGATCAGGCGCGGTTCTAAATTCGCCAAGGCGTCCCTGTCGGACGCGGCGTTGTGAAGGTCAGGCTCCGGGCCTGGGCGGCCCGGAGCGCTCGCCAAGCGGCTATTCGACCGGCTTGATACTGTCCGTCGGCGGCTTCTGGTTGCCCCAGAAGGCCGGATTGTCGACGTTTTCCTTGGTGATGGCGGCACCCGGGATCTTGATGTTGGGTCCCCAGGCTTCCTTGGTCACGGTCGACTTCAAGCCGAGCACGTCATACTCGCCGGGCTTGATTTCCTGCTTGCCGGCGATCTTGTCCATGAACATGGCAACCGCTGCGGCCTGCGCGTAGAGCGGTTGCTCGACTTCGACGTTGAGCCAGCCCTTGCGGATCAGGCCGAGGCCTACCGGAGCGCCGTTCGAGCTCATCAGCATGACGTCGCCCGGTTTCTTGCCGGCAGCCTCGAGCGAGGCGACGGCAGCGACCGAGAGGTGCGCGGCATGGCTGAAGATCAGGTCGATGTCGGGGTTGGCGACCAGCTGGTCGGCAACGATGGTGCCGGCATTGCTGGCTTCCCACTGCATGGCGGGCAGCGAGATGATCTTGACATCCGGGAACGCCTTCATCTTCTCCTCAAAACCCTTCTGGATGTCGAGCGTGTAGGGATCGCCCGGATCGCCGAGCACCTGCAACACTTTGCCTTTCACCGAACCGTTCTTGGCTTTCAGAAGCTTTTCAGCCTGTTCGGCCGCGACATAGCCGATCTCGACCGTGCCCGCCACGGACGTGAAGTCGGACGGTGTCGAGGTGATCTGGCGGTCGAACTCGACCACCGGGATGCCGGCGGCACGTGCTGCCTCGATGGACGGCTTCAGCGCATTGAAATCGACGGCGGCGAGAATGATCGCCGCAGGCTTCAGCGCAATGACGTCGTTCATCTGCGATTGCTGCGCATCGGTCTTGTTGTCGGCATTGAGTGTTTTCATCTCATAGCCGACCTGCTTGAGGAACAGCTCCAGCGCGCTCACCGAGCCGGTCTGGAATTCATCGAGCAGGGTGGGGACCATGTAATATACGGTGCCCTTGGTCTGGGACATTGCCGGCGTGAGCGAGGCAAGAGCCAGTGCCAGGATACCGAAGACAAGAACCAATATTCGCTTCATGTAGTTCGCTCCTCTTTTTGTAACCGGACCCCTCTTTTGTCCCTCAACCTGCCGGTCCGGCACCGGCAAGCGTCTCCCCGGTGATCATGTTGATCACCGCATCGGGACTTGTTTTGTTGCGTGCGACATCGCCTGCCACCACGCCCTGGCGGATCACCACGATCCGGTCGGCGACCTGAAAAGCCTGCTGCATGATGTGGGTGATGATGACGACGCCGATGCCCTGGTTGGCCACCTGGCGGATCATCTCGAGGCCGCGTCTGGTCTGTTCGACGCCGAGCGCGGCGAACGGCTCGTCGAGCAGCACAAGCTTGCCGCCCCAATGCACGAAGCGGTTGAGTTCGATGGCCTGGCGCTGGCCGCCCGAGAGGTGTTCGACATTGGTGCGCAGCGAAGGAATGCGGGTGCCGGCACTGGCCAGCGCCTTGCCGACGACGGCCTCCATAGCGCGTTCGTCGAGGATCGGGATGCCGAGAACTTTTCTGGTGATCTCGCGGCCCATGAAAAAATTGGCGACGACGTCGACATTGGTGCAGAGCGACAGGTCCTGGTAGACGGTCTCGATGCCGGCAGCCTTGGCCTCGGCCGGCGTTTTCGCCAGAAACTCCTTGCCCTCGAACAGCATGCGGCCGGAACTCGGCTCCAGACCGCCGGCGATGATCTTGACCAGTGTCGACTTGCCGGCGCCGTTGTCGCCGAGCAGCGCCACGACTTCGCCCTTGCCGATCGAGAAGCTGATGCCCCTCAGCGCCTGGATGGCGCCGTAATTCTTGGTGACGTTTTCGAGTACCAGCAGCGGTTCGGTCATGCCGCCACTCCTTTGCTGTGCATGAGGTCTGACCGGCGCTCGCGCTCGGCGATGAACATCTGGCCGAAGCGTGGCGACAGCACCCCGGAAACGGCCAATGCGGCGGCACCGCGCAGCACCGAATGCTGGCCGCCGGTAGCGACCATGACGCGAGGCGTCTTGCGATCGCGCCGCGCCGAGATCGAATTGGGAAGCTGGGCCGCCGCGCCGACGAGTTTTTCCAGGAGGTCGGTGGGCGCGAGCCCGCCGAGGATAACGGTTTCGGGGTCGAACAGGTTTTCGATGGTGATGATGGCGTTGCGGAAGATCGGCGCGACTTCCGCCACCCAGGCGGCCTCGCCGATGTTGCGGCGGCGCAGCGCTTCCAGCGAGAGATAGCGTTCGAGGCAGCCATGGTTGCCACAGGGACAGAGTTCGCCGTCGGGAACAGCCGGAATGTGTCCGATTTCGCCGGCATTGCCCCAGGCGCCGCGCATCACCGCGCCGTCATGGACGATGGCGCCGCCGAGGCCGACGCCGAAATAGAGGTAGTAATATTCGGAATAGCTGGCGCCGAGGCCATAGAGCCGCTCACCCATTGCAGCCGCCGCCATGTCGGTTTCGAAGAAAGCCGGCAGCCCGGTCGACGCCGTCAGCCGTTCCGGCAGCGCCACATCCTTCCAGCCGGCCATGGTCGTCGGGCCGACAAAACTCATCGATTCCACGCCGAATGGTCCGGGCAGGGCCATGCCGATGCCGAGCACCCGCCCACCGGGCCGTAACGCTGTCAATTCGGGCACTATCGCGCCGATCAGCTCGAAGGCGTGGTCGGGCGTCGCGTGCGGCGCCTCGCGATGCGTGCTTTCGATGACATCGCCGCTCAGATTGATCAGCGCCGCGTCGATGCCCAGCGGGGTGAGGTGAACGCCGACGGCATAGCCGCCCTCCGGGTTGATCCTCAGCGTCGCCGGCGGCAGTCCGCGCCCGCGCGGCTCTTCGCGCAGCGACAGCACATAGCCGTGCTCTTCAAGCTCGCGAACGATGGTCGAAACAGTCTGGACGGTGAGGCCGACGCGGCTGGCAATGTCGCCACGGGCAATGGGGCCGTGCAGGCGGATGGACTCCAGCACGATGCGCCGGTTGTAAGGCCGCCCGAACTCCTGATTGGTTCCCCGCAGTGCCATTGTCCCTCTCCCCTGGGAGAGGCGAGACTTGCACAGGCAATTTATTCAGTCAAATGGAATTCAAAAATAATTTGTGACAGGGTCGGACCAAGGTGCAGGACCTGTCCCATGCGTCGCGCTGGCCGATTGCAGCCGGGTTGAAAGCACTTCAATGGTGAATGATGTCAGCGGAGCGCGGGGCTTGCCCGACCAAAATATCCAGCAGGGAAAACAGATGATCGAACTGCCCTTTGCGCGCGACGAGTACCAGCAGCGGCTCAAGAGGATCCGCGCCGAGATGGCGGCGCGCGGGATGGAACTGCTTGTCGTCAACGATGTGGCCAACCAGCACTACATCACCGGCTATGATGGCTGGTCGTTCTACACGCCGCAGGTGGTCTTGGTCCCAATCGAAGAGGAGGCCGAGCCGGTCTGGATCGGCCGCGCCATGGATGCCGCCGGCGGCCTGCTGACGGCCTGGATGAAGCCGGAGAATGTCGTCGGCTTCCCGGAAGATCATGTCCAGCGCGCCGACCGTCATCCGATGGATTGGATCGCGGCCTGGATTGTCGCCAAGGGCTGGGGCGCGAGGCATATCGGCATCGAGCTCGAAGCGTATTATTTCTCGCCGAAGGCGCACGCCCGGCTTATCGCTGGACTGCCCAATGCAAAATGGCACGACGCCGATCTGCTGGTGAACTGGATCCGCGCCGTCAAATCGGCGCCAGAAATCGCCTTTCTGCGCAAGGCGTCGACCTTGGCCGAAGCGGCGGTTTCGCGAGCCTTCGAGGTCATCGCGCCCGGCGTGCGCGAATGCGATGCGATCGCGGCCATCCAGGCAGCACAGATTGCCGGCAGTCCGGACTTTGCCGGCGATATCACAGCACTGCCACCAACCATTCTTGGCGGCGAGAATGCATCCGCCCCGCACATCATGTGGAGCGACAGGCGGTTCGGCAAGGACGAGACGATCGCGCTCGAACTCGCCGGCGTCTGCCGCCGCTATGCCGCCGGTCTCGCCAGGACGATGCAGCTCGGCAAGACGCCGACGCGTGTGGCCGACACGGCAAAGGCGGTGATCGAAGGCATGGATGCGGTGCTCGACGCGGTCCGGCCGGGCACGTCAGCCGAGGCGGTTGAAGCTGCCTGGCGCAAGGTCATCCAGCGCTACGGGCTGAAAAAGGAATCGCGCATCGGCTATTCCATCGGCGTCGCTTATCCCCCGGATTGGGGCGAACACACAATCAGCCTGAGGCCCGGCGACAAGACGGTGCTGCAGCCCGGCAATGTCGTGCATTCCATTCTCGGCATGTGGATGGATGGCTGGGGCATAGAGGTCAGCGAGACCATTCTGGTGACCGAGACGGGCCATGAGACGCTGACCAAATTCCCGCGAGACATTCATGTCAAATCCTGACCGGCCAGTCGCTGCGGATGGCGTCCGCGCCTGACGGGGATCCGCTCAGTATCGGATCGCCCGCCGCTCGATCAGCACCACGAGGCAAAACAGTACGATCGACAGGCCCGAGGACAGCACGATCGCTGCGTAAAGGCGGTCCGACTGGTAGTTGAAGGACGCCTGGATGATCAGCGCGCCGAGGCCTTTGTCGGAGCCGATCCATTCGCCGACGATCGCGCCGATGACGGCTGTGGCCGAGGCGATCCTGAGTGACGAGAACAGCATCGGCAGCGCGCGCGGCAGACGCAGGCTCCAGAACACTTCCCAGCGCGTCGCCGACAGCACGCGAAACAGCTCGTGCTCGTTGCTGCTGGCCGAACCCAGGCCGCGGATCATGTTGACCAGCGTCGGGAAGAAACAGATCACCGCGGCAATGACGATCTTCGGTGTCATGCCCAGGCCGAAGATCAGCAGGATGATCGGCGACAGCGCCAGGATCGGAATGGTGTTGAAGAACAGCACGATCGGGAAATAGGCCGCCTGCAGCACGCGGTTGTGCACGAACAGCACCGCCAGCACCACCGCGGCGAGATTGCCGATGACGAAGCCGGCCAGCGCCTCGATCAGCGTCGGCCACAGATTGCCGAGCAGCAGCGGATAGCTCTTCTGGAAGACACTCAGGATCGCGGTTGGCGTTGGCACGATATAGGCCGGCACGCCGAGCCAGGGCAGCAGGAACTGCCATGCCAGCAGGATGGAAGCGGCGCCCAGGACGGGCAGGGCGATCGCCAGCGTCGGTGGCAAAGGCTCCTGTCTCATGAGGCCAGTTCCAGCGCCTTGCGCAGTTCCGCCATGGCCGCGACGATGGCGGGATCTTCGCGCGAACAACGGTTGCCGTCCTGCTTGAACGGCCGCATGTCCAGATCCTTGACCAGCCGTCCGGGATTGGCGGCAAGCACGATCACCCGTTCGCCGAGATAGGCGGCCTCGGCGATCGAATGGGTTACGAACAGGATGGTCGTGCCGCTGCGCCGCCACAGCGCCAGCAACTCGTCATTGAGACGGTCGCGGGTGATTTCGTCGAGCGCGCCGAACGGCTCGTCCATCAACAGCAGCTTCGGCTGTCCGAGCAGCGCGCGGGCGATCGCCACGCGCTGCCGCTGGCCACCGGAAAGCTGATGCGGCAGGCGCTCGCCGAAGCCGCCGAGGCCCATCAGCTCCAGCAGTTCATCGCTGCGATCCTCGATCTGGCGGGTCAGGCTGCCTTGGCCGACGCCGAGCGGCAAACGCACATTGTCGCGTACGCTGCGCCAGGGCAGCAGCGTTGAATCCTGGAAGACGAAGCCGACATCCCGGCGCGAACGCACAGCGTGGGGCGTGTCGCCAAGCACGCTGATCGTGCCGCCAAGCGGGTCGAGCAAATCGGCAACGACCCGCAGCAATGTCGACTTGCCGCAGCCCGATGGCCCCAGGATCGACAGGAACGAGCCGGCCGCGACGGTCAGGTCGAGGCCGGTGAGCACTTTGACGGCCGAATGCCGGCCGCCATAGCCGACATCGAGCCTTCTCGCCTCGATCGCGCTTGTCATCAGGCCGCGGGCGCGTCGAGCTTGGGCCGCTCAGTGGCCGACAATTCGAGGATTTTGGTGGTGTAGACGTCAGCCGCGGCCGGACGTCCGTTCGGGTATTGCCCGACCTTGTCCAGCAGCGCCAATTGCTCCTCGATCGAAGCCGGGTCGAAGGTTCCCCAGCCGTCCTTGGCCGTCGCGCCGTCGAAGGAGAGTTTCAGCACCAGATTGACGGTCTTTTCTTCCCAGCCGAGATCCATTTCCGGATAGGCGGCGACCATTGTCTTTACCGCTTCCTGCGGATTGGCGTGCACCCAGCCCCAGCCCTTGGCGACGGCGCCGATGAACTTGGCCAGCGTTTCCGGATCTTTCTCGATCGCGGCGTCGGTGGCGAAATAGACGTCGGCATAGGAGTTCAGGCCGAGGTCGCGCACGAGAAGATCAATGCGGTCGTCGCCGACGACGCTGAGCGCCTGCGTGTTGGTGATCCAGCCGCCAATGGCGTCGACATCGCCGCGCACCAGCGGTCCCTTGTCGAAGCCGACATTGACGACGGTGACGTCAGCCGGGTCGATGCCGTTCTTGGCCAGGATCTCATCGATGACGAAGCGGGCCGTCGGCTGGATGCCGATCTTCTTGCCTTTGAGGTCGGCAACGCCGCGGATCGGCTTGGCCGGCTTGGAGGTGAAGGCATAGGGGCCGGTGCGGAAGCCGCAGGCGATGATCTTGACCGGCACGCCGCTGGCGCGCGCGGCAAACAGCTGCGGCGTTTCGGAGAACTGGCCGAGCTGGGCGGAACCCGAGACGACCGGCGGCACGGTCGCGGAATTCGGCCCGCCCGGGCTGAATTCCACGTCGAGGCCGGCGTCTTTGAAATAGCCATTGGCGACGGCGGCGATGTCGCCGATCTGGCCGTTCGACACCAGCCAGTCATACTGGATGACGACCTTGCCGGCCGCTCTGGCGCCCGGTGTCAGCACCAGCTGCATGCCGGCGGATGCAGCCGCCACGGCGGCGATGCCGGAGGTCACGAAGTTGCGGCGGTTCAGTTCAAAGTTCCCACTCATTTTTCGCTCCTGTTGCGAGAGTTTTCCTCTTCATTGCGCACCGCTCCCAACGGCGCGCTGTCGTCACGGCTTTTCGTCGTGGTAGTCGCCGGGGCCGCCGTCGAGCCAGGCGTATAGTTCCCAAAGCGTATCGTCCGGGTCGGTGAAATAGGCGCAGCGCGCGTTCCAGACATAGTTTTCGGGCGGGCCGTAGAAGGGCACGCCTTTTGCGCTGAGTTCGCCATACAGCCGGTCGATGTCGCCGGGCGTATCGAGCTTCACCGCCACGCAGACCTTGTGCGCCTGGCGCGGTGATTTGAGCTTCGACACGCCGGTGTGCTGACTGATGTGGTCGATCTCCCACGCCGCGAGCGTCACGCCCTCGCCATGGAAATCGGCAAAACCTTCAGCGCGCCGGCGCAGCCGGAAGCCGAGTTTGTCGACATAGAAATCCACGGTGCGGCCGATATCCTCGACCAGCAGGCAGACATCTGAAATCGCGTGGTCGGTTCCGAGCGGCATGGCTAAATCCCCTTGCTGGTGCGCCGCGCCGCCGGCAGCTTGACGCCGACGCGCTCGGCCGCGCCGATGATATGGGCGCGCATGGCGGCTTCCGCTGCCGCGGGATCGCCGGCAACCAGCGCCTCGTAGATGCGCACATGCTCGCCGACATTGACCTCGACCAGATCGTGCAGCGGGTTGGTTTGCCGCGCGTAGTAGATCGAGCGGCGGATCTGTTCGCAGACGAAGGAGATGAAGGTGTGGATGTAGCTATTGCCGGTGGCGCGCGCGATCTCGCGGTGAAACAGAAGGTCGGCGTCGATGCTGCCTTCTTCCCAGCGCTCCTCGCCGCCCATCCGGTCGAGCGCCGCCTTGATCGCGTCGAGATGCTCCTGGCCGCGCCGCTCGGCGGCAAGCGCGGCGGATTCGGCCTCGAGGATGCAGCGCAGCTCGAACAGCCGCTCCATGTTCTGCCCCTCTTTCAGCGTCTCGCCGTCGATCCGGATCGACGCCCGCTGCTCCGGCGCCAGCACGAAGGCGCCGATGCCTTGCCGCGCCTCGATCATGCCGTCGGCGCGGAGCTGGGCGATGGCCTCGCGAACCACATTGCGGCTGACGCCGAATTTTTCCGAAAGCTCCTGTTCCGTCGGCAGCCGCGTGCCCGGACTGAGGTCGCCGGATTCGATCTCGCGGCCGAGGAAGGTCGCGACACGATGCGGCAGCGTTTCGACAGTGCCGATGGCGGCCAGTCTTTGCTTCATTAGGGGATCTCCGTTGCCGGCAGAAGGCAGCCGGGATTCATCAGCCCTTGCGGGTCGAGCGCGTCCTTCAATGTGCGAACCAGCCGGCGATGGGCCGGCGACAGGCCGGCCATGAAAGTGTGATGGCGTGTGCGGCCGATGCCGTGCTCGGCGCTGATCGAGCCGCCGAGCGTGTGGGCGATCCGGTAGAGCCCGGCGGTGATGTCGGCGCCCTGGCTACGTGCCTCGCGCTCGTCCAGGCCTTCCGGCGGCAGCACGTTGAAATGGATGTTGCCGTCGCCGGCATGCCCATAGGCCAGCGGCAGCCAGCCACGATGATCCTGCGCCACGAAGCGGCGGGCCCGATCGATGAGGGCAGGGATATCCGAAATCCTCACCGAAAGATCGGTGCGCACGTGGTAGCCGCGCTTGGCCTGGCCCTCGACCAGCCCTTCGCGGATTGCCCAGAAGGATTTTGCCTGGGCGGTGCTTTCGGCAAGCACGGCGTCAATGACCTGGCCGCTTTCCATGGCCTCGCCAAGGAAGTCGACCAGCAAGGTCCGCAGGTCGATGGCGGCACTGGCCGACAGTTCGATCAGCACATGGACGGGAGCCTCGACCGGCGACACAATGTTGGCGTCGATCAGGCGGGCCAAAGCCATGCATTCCGAGCCGATGATTTCGAAGGCCGACATCAGGTCGGCCGAGGCGCGGCGGGCTTGCCGAAACAGCGCGATCGCCGCTTCGAAGGATGCAAGACCGATATAGGCGGTCTCGGTCCGCACCGGCTTTGGAAACAGTTTCAGTTCGATGCCGGTGATGATGCCGAGCGTGCCTTCGGAGCCGATGAACAGCTGCTTCAGATCATAGCCTGTGTTGTTCTTGCGCAGGCCGGAAAAGCCGTTCCAGAGCTCGCCGTCCGGCAGCACCACTTCGAGGCCGAGGATGAGATCGCGCGCCATGCCGTAGCGCAGCACATTGATGCCGCCGGCATTACTGGCCGCATTGCCGCCGATCTGGCAACTGCCCTGGGCGCCGAGCGCCAGCGGAAACAGGCAGTCCTGGGCGTCGGCGGCGTCCTTTATCGTCTGCAAGACGCAGCCGGCATCGGCCTGCAGCACGAAATTGTCGGCATCGACCCGGCGGATGGTGTTCAGCCGCTCCAGGCTGACGACCACGGAGTTTTGCGTCTCGATATCGATCGCGCCCGCTACCAGGCCGGTGTTGCCGCCTTGCGGGATGATGCCGAGCCCGAGCGAGGCACAAAGCCGCACCACGGCCTGGACTTCGGCCACCGAAGCCGGCCGGAGCACGGCAAGTGCCGCGCCATGGTGATCGCCCGACCAGTCGCCGAGATATTTCGCCATGCCGGCGGCATCGCTGATGATGCCGTTAGGTCCTACCGCGCCCTGCAGGGCGGTGAGAGCGTCTGGCGATAGAGCATGGATGGTCATTGGCGGCCGTCAAACGATGTCTGGCTATAGGGTGATGCATATCATCCTACAACTAGATTAGAGTCAACGAACCTGCGCCGCGATCGACAGAGAAATCCACAACGGCCAACATATCGGAGTGCGGTTGCGGCATGGATGACCTGTCATGACGCCTGGCACGACGCTGGATCGCGGAACCAGCGGAGATGGGCAGGACGCTGGGTTGGGGTACCAACCAGCCGCCTTGATCCTAAAGGTACTGCTCAACCTTCTTGCCGACGGTCAGGAAGCGCAGCGGGTCGATGGCCTCGCCATTGTGGCGGACTTCGTAGTGCAAATGCGGGCCGGTCGAGCGGCCGCTGCTGCCGGTCTTGCCGATGGTGTCGCCGGCCGCCAGCTTTTGGCCGACGGCCACGTCGATTTCGCTCAGATGGCCGTAACGCGTGGCAAAGCCGTTGCCATGGTCGACTTCGACCATGCGGCCATAGCCGCCGTTCCAGCCGGCCTTGGTGACAACACCGGCCGCCGTGACCTTGGCTGCCATGCCGACCGGAGCGCGGAAATCCATGCCCGAATGGAGTGCCGCGGTGCCCAGGATGGGGTCGGTGCGCACGCCGAACGGGCTGGTGACGGAGTGGCCGGGGGCAGGGTTGGCGAGCGGCAGCCGCCGCGCCTCCTTCTTCAGCTGGTCGAGCGTGTCCAGCGCCTCGTCCAGTTCCTTGACCTTGCTGTCGAACATCATCGAGGAATTGAGCGGTATCAGCGGGCCGCCGACATCGCTTTCGTTTTTGCCGAAGTCGCTGTCGACCGGCAGGCCGGCTGCTTCCAGCACCTGGGTGATGGCGTCGGCATTTTTGTAGGCATTGTCGGCCAGGGTGTCGATGCGGGTCAGCTGCTGGCTTTCGATGGTCTTCAGCGATTCGTTGATTGTGACGAACAGTTTGTCGGCACGGTCGGCTGCCGTTTCGCTGGGCAGCGGATCGGTGCGCGTCGACCACAGCGAGAACGGCCTGGTGTCGCTCGAACCGAGGCTGGCGACCGAATAGGCCAGGGGCTCGCCGCCGGTCAGTTCGGCATGCTCGTCGGGCTTTGCCGCTGCTGCCGCATCGGTGGCCGGCGGCGTTCCGACTTCGTTTTCGGCCCGTTCGAGTATCGGTCCAAGGCGGCCATGGCGCTGGCTGAGCTGGCTCTGCCGCTCGATCAATTCGCTGACCTTGGTTTCCATGAGCTGCTGGTCGAGAAGCTGGCGGCTGGTGATGCGGTCGACCTGGGCCCGCAGTGCCGAGATGCGATCCTCATAGGCCTGCTGCATGCGCGCCTGGCGCGCCGTGGTGGCGCCGATCAGATCGTCGCGCAGCACCAGATAGGAGGTCGCCAGGAGGTAGCCGATGGCAATCGCCGCCAGTGCCGAACCGAGAAGGGCGGCCAACCAGGGGCGGATGGTGAAATGTCTGATCTCGTTGCCCCGGGCGATAATGACCGTATGGGGCTCCTTGCGCCTGCCGAAGACCGCTGATTGACCGGTTGGGTTCACGGGACCAAGCTTTCGTTAAGACACCAACGAAGCCTGATTACACATTATTAGGGTTAACAAAGCTTTGCCGCGGGCGCCGAACGGCAGGGAATGCGCGCGCAAAAGGTGTGTCAGGTTATAGGGATGGTGGCGGGATCGGCGGCGTCAGAGTGCGCGCACCGCCTCGAGCACCTCTTCTGCATGGCCCTTGACGCGGACCTTGCGCCAGATGCCGGCGATGCGGCCGTCCTTGCCGATCAGGAACGTTGCCCGCTCGACGCCCATATAGTTGCGGCCATACATCGTCTTTTCGACCCACAGATTGTAGGCCTCGATCACTTTGCGCTCTTCGTCGGCAACCAGATCGACGGTGAGATCGTATTTGGTCTTGAACTTGTCGTGTTTCTTGACGCTGTCGGGCGACAGGCCGATCACGACGGCGCCGGCTTTCTCGAATTCCGGCTTCAACTGCGAAAAGCTGATCGCCTCGGTAGTGCAACTTGTGGTGTCGTCCTGCGGATAGAAGTAAAGTACGACGGGTTTTCCCCGCAATGCGGCAAGGCTAAGCGAGCCGCCGCCATCGCGCGGAAGATCGAATTGCGGAGCAGTGTCGCCAATGTCGAGATCAGCCATATCGATGCCCTTGTTTGAGGTTACGCGGCCCTAAATCAAAGAGGTAGAGCGTGATGTCGCCCGAAAACCGCTTCACACTTTTCGGCATCACGTTCTGGGTCGCATCGTTATAAGGTCGGGCGGGGATTCGTCCACGATCGAATTCGTACAACGGAAAATTGCGTGGATCAGGAAGAACCGCAGCACGAGAAGATCCGGTTCAGGCGTGACGAGATCACCGACCTGGGGACTTTCCCGTCTGCCTGCCGCGTGCCGCCACTTGGCAAGGCGCGGATCGGCCGCGGCTTTCGCATCCTCGCCCGCCTGTTTGCCGGCGTCGCAACCCTGGTGCTTTTGGCCGCGGCCGCCGTCTATCTCATCGGCGCCACCGGTATCGGCAGCGAGCGGCTGCGGGCGGAAGCCGAAACGGCGATCGAGAAACTCGCCGGTTTCGACGTCAATGTCGCCGTCGGTCCGGCCCGGTTGACGCTCGACGGATCGAGCTTCATCGCGCTGCAGGTTAGGGATGTCAGCGTCAAGACGGCCGACGGCAAGCCGATGGCCGATGCCGGCCGCGTCCGCTTCGGCATCCGGCTGATACCGCTGCTTTCGGGCGAGGTGCGGCTGACCAGCGCCAGGATTTCCGACGCCCATATCGTCACCGCGTCATTGCCGTCGGGCGGCGACTTGACGGCGCGGCTGCGCAACGAAGACGGCCTCATCGATCCGGAAAAACTGGCCGCGGCGGTCTTTGGCGACGTCAATCACGCGCTCGATGCCGTGCGCGAGGATTCGATGCGCCGCATCGATCTTAGGAATGTCGAGTTCGAACTGCCCGAAGCCGGATCGGTCAAGCTGGTCAACATTGCCAATGCCACTGTGCTGCAATCGGGGCCGGGCTCCATGGAGTTTTCGTCCGAGGCGGATGTCGACGGCCGGGCGCTCACGGTCAGCGCTACCGCCACCCGCGATACGGCGTCGCTGCGCGTCACCGCGTTGAACGCCGCCATCGACGTGGCGGATATTCCGGAGACAACGCCGGCGGCCGGTGGAAAAACCGGTGCGATTGCCTTGAAGCTTACAGGGTCCGAAGGTTCCGGCGACAGCGACTCGCGGCTGACGGCGTCGCTTTCGTCTACCGGCTCGGTGCTCGACCTCGGCACGCGCGGACTGTTGCCGGCGGACGTCGATCTCAATGCCACGCTTGTCTCCGGCTCCAACAAGATCGATATCGACAGGCTGCTGTTGAAGACCGGGCGGTCGACATTCAATTTCGCCGGTTCGATCGGGCCCAGGCCGCCCACCGGCGCGGCGGGCGAGGAGCCTTCCTACCGCTACGACCTGACCAGCGACGGCTCGACGCTGGCGCCGGCGGAATCGCCCGAACCGGCGCTCAGTTTCTTTGCCCGCATCGCTGGCGTCTATCAGACGAAGAGTCGCAAACTCGTCGCCGAGCAGATCGGCGTCAGATCGGGATCGGGCAGCGAGGTTCTGGGAACGGCCGCGCTTGCCTTCATCGACAACGGGCCGCCGGGCATCTCGCTGTCGCTCAATGTCCACGACATGCCGGTCTCACATGTCAAACAGCTGTGGCCCTGGTTTTCCGCCAGGAACGCCCGGTTGTGGGTGTTGCAAAACCTGTTCGGCGGCCGCGTCGTCGATGCCAATTTGCAGTTCCAGGTCGTGCCGGGACGTCTCGGCAATGGCGTGCCGCTTTCCGCCGATGAGGTGTTTGGCCGCTTCCAGGTCGAGGGCTCGCGCTTCGACACGGCCGGCCGCATCCCGCCGATCCGCGATGCCGTCGGCGTGGTGTCTTTCCGCGGCAATGATGTCGATATCGCGCTGTCCTCGGGCAGCGTCTATATGCCGAGCGGCCGCACCGTGGCGGCAAGCAATGGCACGCTGGCGGTGAAGGCGGCCAACCGCCCGCCGGTGATCGGCGCGCTCGACATCGACGTCGCCGGCGAGGCGCCGGCGATCGCCGAGCTCGCCTCCTATGAGCCGATCAACGCCATGCGCCATGTCGGTATTGCGCCGGACGACCTGTCCGGCACGGTGACCGGCCACGTCAAGGCCGACATTCCGCTGCAGTCCGGTGTCGACACCTCGAAACTCGATTGGCTGGTGTCGCTCGACTACAAGGACCTGTCGCTCGCCAAGCCTTTCGAAGACCAGACGGTGACCGACGCCGACGGTTCGATAGAGGTCGGACCCGACAAGGCGGTGATCACGGCCGATGCGAAGCTGAACGGCATTCCGGCCGAGCTCGATCTGGTCGAGCCGCTCAGGGATGGCGGACCGCCGCGCAGCCGCAAGGTGGCGCTTGTGCTCGAGGACAAGACACGCGCCAGCGCCATGCCTGGCCTGTCACCGCTGATTTCCGGCACCATCAAGGTGGCGATCGACAAGAGCGGCGACGGCGGCAAGCAGAACGTCGCCGTCGACCTGACCAGCGCCAGGCTGGACATTCCCTGGGCAGGCTGGAGCAAGGGGCCGGGAATTGCCGCCAAAGCCACCTTCACCATGGCCAAATCCGGCGACACCACGACGCTGTCCGATTTCGAACTCGACGGAAAAAGCTTCTCAGTCGACGGCGATGTCACCCTGGTCAAGGGCGCGCTGTCGTCGGCGCGCTTCAGCAAGGTCGCGCTCAACAGGGGCGACGATGTCGCCGTGACGGTGAAGCGGTCGGGCAAGGGTTTTGCGGTCGACGTCAGCGGCGACGCGCTCGACGCCCGCTCGCTGATCAAGCAGTTCACGTCCGACGTCGATACCGCCACCAAGACCACCGGCACGGACGCGGTTTCGGTCAGCGCCGATGTCAACTCGCTGACCGGTTTCCATGACGAGGTGTTGTCGAACCTGAAACTCGACTACAGCGCTGCCGGCTCCAGGGTGAACGGGCTCAAGGTCAGCGCGACGGCAAGTTCGGGCGCCGCCATCACCATCAGCAACACGGCCGGCAACGGCGCGCGCGCGCTCACCATGAAGTCGGCCGACGCCGGCGCCATATTGCGCTTCCTCAACATCTACGAGCACATGGAAGGCGGGTCGATCACGCTGGCGCTCAGCGGCGCAGCCGACGGGCCAATGCGGGGTCAGGTCGATTCGAGC
The DNA here is from genome assembly GCA_900472295.1 of Hyphomicrobiales bacterium. Lineage (GTDB taxonomy): Bacteria > Pseudomonadota > Alphaproteobacteria > Rhizobiales > Rhizobiaceae > Mesorhizobium. The sequence goes on from UCIA01000032.1 coordinate 25,497, forward strand.
AACTTCTTCATCGTCAACGAGCCGAAACTCGCCTCGATCGTGTCGACCACGCCGGCCGGCGACAGCCGCAGCCTGAACGAAGCGGTCAAGGGCAAGATCGATACCTCGCGGGTGAAGTTCGAGCGCGGCTTTACCGAGATCGACAAGGGCTCCGGCTATCTCAGGCTGGCCAATGGCGTGCTGCGTGGCCCGCGCATCGGCACCACTTTCCAGGGCACGCTCTACGACCAGAACAACAATATGGACATGACCGGCACGTTCATGCCGGCCTATGGCCTCAACCGCATCTTTGGCGAATTGCCGCTGGTCGGCGCGCTGCTCGGCAATGGCCGCGACCGAGGCCTGATCGGCGTCACCTACCGGCTCAAGGGCAACGCCAACAAGCCGGTGCTGGATATTAATCCGCTATCGGTGATAGCGCCGGGTATTTTCCGCTCGATCTTCGAATACCGCTGAAGCCAGGCCGTACTCAAATGCGCACAGCCATATCCGCATTGAGGCGAGTTGAACCATGGCGAGGAAGTTGTCGGCGAGCTGGTTGCGACGCGCGGCGGGTGCTTCAGCTTGAAGAAGAACCGCCCGATCAGATTGCGCTCGCGATAGAGGCGTTAGCTGAAGCAGGGCTTCCAGCGCCGGTTGCTGAGACTGAATCAGGGGGATATTCAGGGATGGTCCACTTCTCAACGAATCGCGAAAGGGACATGCGCCTATCTTCCAACGCTAGTTCTGCGCATTGGCTTGCGAGAACCAAGCCTGGCTTGCTCTGTTTCTTCACGCGCTCTAAACAGACCACCACAGGTGTGTTACCGACTCATCCACGGGCCATCCCACTCTAAAGCTTTGGTGCAATCAGAGCACCCCGCGCCGAAAGCACGGGAGCGATGCCGCGTACTGCATCACGCCATAGGACAGGATTGTAAGGAGCATTCGCATGGCAAATATCCTCTTTGCATGGGAATTAGGAGCCAACTTCGGCCACCTTTCGCGAGATCTGCCCGTTGCGATTGCGTTGCGCGCTGACGGGCATGATGTTCTGTTCGCGGTGCGAGATACTCGCGTGGCCGATAACCTTCTGAAGCGCGAGGAATTCCCTTTCATACAGGCTCCTCTGCTATTGGAAAAAGATCGTGCGGTACCAGGGTCCTATGCAGAAATACTGCTGGCGAACGGGTACAAGAGTTCATCTTTGCTGAGCGCGCTCGTCGACGCTTGGAGCGTAATCGCTCAAAATCACCAGGCAGATCTGGTCATCGCCAACCATGCGCCAACAGCAGTTCTCGCCATGCGTTGCCTGGGTGTTTCCGTTGTCGGAACCTGTATTGGCTTCGAGTTGCCACCTCGTTCCGACGCACCGGTGCTGTTCACAAAAGGCGATATTGCCATGGAGCAAGCCTTGTCGGCACAAATTGACGTCATCAGTACGGTGAACACAGTACTCGCATCGAAAGGAAAAGCTCCCATAGGCGATCTAACAGAGATTTTCTCCGAGGCTAGGATCGTCATGACTACTCTGCCCGAGCTCGATCATTACGGTCCCCGACAGTATAAATATGTAGGGCCGATCTCAATGCGTGTGGATGGCTCATATTCCTGGCCATCCGCAAATATGTCTGGGATTTTTGCTTATTTGAGAAGGTCAACGCCGAATGTCGAGAATGTCTTGCAGGTTCTCAGTATGGGCGACGGACATTCTTTGTGCGTGATGCCTGACGCCGATCAGGAAACGATCGCCCGTTTTGGCAGTCCACATCTCACGGTTCAACGAGAGCCGGTCAACATCCAAGAGACGATGTTCAAAACAAATCTGGTTATCACCTATGGCACCGGTACGCTGCAGGACGCTCTGCTTGCTGGCAAACCGGTGCTATTTTGTCCTCAAAACAATGAACAACTAATGGCTGGGCGGCGACTTGCTGCATTGGGTGCCGGCCTTATGCTCCCTCCAGGGTGCAGCACGAACACGATCAATGATGTAATCAGGCTGCTGTACCCATCTAGCCGCTACGCCACCGAAGCGCAAAAGTTTGCAGCCAAGTATGATCGAATTAGTACCCAAACAGCTGTCGATACAGTTGTTAGGATGGTTGAGGACGTGCTGTAATATAGAACGAATTTTCAAATCGGATGTGTCGACCAGCATTCGCCGCTCTCTACCCGCTTCAACTCGGTCGAAGCTGCCGTCGGATGCGGCTCTAAAAATATGGGCGCGCGAGCCGCGCATACGTCGACCGGCCATTCTTGATCCGATCAAGCATCTGTCCGGCAGACCGGCCACCAAAGTATAGCGGGTAAGATCGCGACTCCCATAGGTGGTGACTGTAGGCGGCGGGAAACTCTATGTCCTGCTCGAACATCGCTTTGAGCCCGTCATTTCGCCAAGTTGGCCAATGAAAACTGCTGTAGGGTTCAACATGTGCTACCCACCGTCCGCTGCGCCACATGACATATGGCAAGCGGACCGAGAAGAGATCCCATTCGTCGGTGAAGCGAGCATATGCGTCCAGCCAGCCCCTTACGAACGCATTCCGTGGTTGTGCGAGCAATGTCGCATTGCAGAGGCCGTCTACCAGCGTCCGCCCCTGTATGCCGATGGTAAAGGGGTGGACGAGCAATTGATCAAACCCTTTGACGGTGACCGTATCGAGATCGAGATAAATGCCCCCCTCATCGTGAAGCAGCTGCAGACGCAATAGATCCGTTTGATGAGCAAAGTGCATGGGTGCTTCCTTGTCGGCAGGCGGAAGCTTTCGAAGCGTGAGGTATCCCCGCACGGCTTCAAATTCAGGGCTGTCAGAGAGGTGCCGATAGTAAAAGAAAGCCTGTTCCGGCTTGATCTTGTCGACGGCAGACAGGACGGCAATCTGGTGCATTAAGTTGAAAGGCTCACCGCCGCCAAAGAAAACGAAGTGCAGGATGCGAGGCACCAGATGGCGAGCGAAACCAGAATTCCTTGTCGCTGCCGGTGCAATAATCTCATCGGAGCGCTCCTGGATCGGATCGCGCACGAAAGGAGCCGCCGCTGGTGCCGCTGCCACAAGCTTCGTGACCCGCCCTGCAAAATCAATATTGGTATCGCGACACTCTTCGAGCGCTGCTGGATACCGCAATGAACGTTCGATTGCCGACCCCCAGTTGCCGGGTTGTGCGAAAATCGGCGTGTGTTTCAACAGATGAATACCGGCTCCTCCCTCGATGGCGATCACCCGTTTGCCAAGAAGTGTGGCCCAGTAGGCGGCATCATAAGAATCGGTGACAATGAATTCAGCTTGGCTGATCGCCCCGATCTGTCGCTTGGCTGGCCAAATGGTATCGATATGCGTCATGTCGGCATGAGGGGGCAAGCTTTCCGCTCCGACAGCCTTCAACGAAGACAATCGGCTCAGTACGATCGCAATTCCCTTACCGCCCGGCGCCGGACCCGAAAAGACAGAATCAAGACAAGTTGCTGGCGGTACCCATCGAAAGCCGAGCCCCCAATCTCGTAAACCAATCAGCGCGAAAGCACGCAGATGCTGATAATCCTCCATGTTGCCCGGCGAAACCGGAGAAGATACTCCACCGCCCCAAAGGATCATTGGAAGGCGAGAGGCTCGCCAAAATTCGATGCTGTGGTCAAGCGTGGGATCGCCGATGATATCGCCAGTAACGACGATGGCATCTGAGGAGTTTCTTGCCTTGATTGCGGCAGCGTCGGGCGTACGCGAGATCTCGAGGTTGCAAACGCTAATCTCAGCCGATTTGACATCGAAATAGGCAAGTGGATTTGCGTCGATTGCATGCGCAGTGTGAGCTAGCGCATCCACGCGCCTGCGCTGGTCTGCGACGAGAACAAGAATTCGTTTGGCTTTCATGCTAGTGGCTCCGCTGTGTCGTTCTGCGGGCGCTCAAGTCAACTTTCCCGAGTGCTAATCGTACCAAGGCCGCATCTCTTTGCATGAAAAAGTATATTTTACTGACAGTAATCGAAAGCTAGGCAGTCGCAGGCATATCGCTTTGGTCTAAATTAGAAATTGCTAATAATTGTCATTTGCACAGACGAGGGTAATATTTGGAGCCACGAAATTCCACATACTAATTCTACCCACTAGAAATATTTCTCAAGCATTGGGAATGCTGTTGCGAACGGGCAATCGGCGTGTATATTCGCGCTCAGGGTTGAAGTTAGCAAGGTAAATGCTAGACAAGATAGCCAGCATCGCATTTGATATCGTAGTCGGTTGCGCAAGCAAAATCTGCCAAGAAGATGGCTTTGGCATGCGCTGCGGATGATAGATTGTACCCATTAGCCGCCATGAAGTCAGGATTGGCTATGCCCAGAAATCAGGATTGGCTATGCCCAGAAAACGGCTGGTGGCGGCAGTGCTCGGATCTATTGGGTTGGTGTGTGTGTTTGGGGTGGCCGTAATGATGCGCGATGCGCTTGATGTCATGAGGCACATCTGGCCCGGGGTGTCGATGGCGCCCTCGACGAGCGACGAGCCCTACGAATTGCAGTTCCGCAAACGTCTCATCGACAAAGCCAACGGCATGCCGAAAGTGAGCGAATGGATATTGGCCCCGCCGAGGGCCTTTGTTTTTGATAAGCTTGGCTTCAACGGATCTATTAATGATTCGAAAGGTGGAGGAGAGACGTTCTTCGGAGCGGATTTAGCAGCTAGTCTATCGGCGGATGACAAAACGCTCGTTGCCACTACTAAAATCCCGAAAGAACTTCGCCGCAGTCGTTCAGTAATAATCTATATCAGGAACTTCCCTGCACATCCGGGGTTGGTCGACGCAGGCGGGTGCGTGCCACAGGAGCGGTTGAGTGAAGTGATAGGGAGTCGTTCGCGCGACACTCCATGTACGGACCCTGAATACCGCAACTATATGTGCAAGATTCAGATCCCCGTCGATGGTTGGGATGTCAGCGTTTCCGCCACTCTCGACCTCTATAAATCCCCGGAGCATGTCTGTGCGGTAGTGCGGAGCTTCCTGGATCAATACACGGCAAGACGCGACAAAATTCAATTCTAATCTCTCAGGAGCGGCAGATGACAATAGGATCACCGGCGCTTTCAGCCGACGGCAATTTACAGTTGACATCGCTCGAAATGGATTTGTTGGACAGTAATCTGAAGGCACATGACCGCGGCGGGTTTTACCTCACCTATAATGCGATGACCAACAGCGAAGAAGCGTCCCTCCAGGCGCGCATCGCAACGTTCTCCGGCTCGGTTGGCGGCGCGGCGTTTGGCGCAAACCGACTTGGTCAGGAAGAGATAGGTCCCGGAACGGAGGACGGGCGATATCCGGGTATCTATCTGCTCTCTCAAGAGATTGCGGAAAGTGCATATTCGAGAATTGAGCTTCGGTTGCCTGATAACGGGGGCTTTCTGGAGAATTTGGATTTCTTTGATAGCGCCCGACAGGCCTGGGTAAATCGCGGCGTTGTCGATTACTTTCCCGGCAATCTTGTCGACGCCACACTGAACGTACTCAGCGAGATGGGTTCGGCGTTCGCTGCGGCGTTTTCGGCGAAGTGGGCCGATTCCAGCGCGGAAGATGATGCCCAACGGTTAAAGACATCGGTTGACGCTGCTTTGTCGCGTTTGGATTCGCTCTTCACGCCAGGTGCCATGCTGTCGGTGTTCGCGACGCTTGTCTATGACAGGTTCGAAAAGCAGCCGTCCAACATGTCGGGCGGGCAATACGTCCAAGGACCCAATGGATTTCAAATCTATGTGGGCGCAGACGGCCACGTTGAGGGTGCTTTCCTGCACGACTACAACGATACTCTTGTGGAGGCTACCGGAAACGCACTTGCGACCGCCCTTAATGTCAGCCTCCAAGGCATGGAATCCATTCTGACTGATGGACAGTTGTTTTCTCAGATTATTGCGGATCGAATTGCAGAAAAGATTTGGCCTAGCGTCCATGGCGATGTTCACCCGGAAAATGCCAATGAAAACCATACCGGAAGTTTCAACGGAGACGAGCAGCAACCACTTCCGCTTACTGAGAATAACTCTGATAGGTCGATATGGCGTGCCAACGCCTCAGATGGAAACGATACGTTGCAAAGCACCTCAAGCGCAGAGCTTGACGGAGGCAAGGGCAATGATGCGATTTTCGGGCACGATGCCTCGCTGCTAGATTTGTCTTTCGGCACAGACGTTCTCAAAGGAGGTGAAGGCGACGACATCATTTGGGGCAAGGGAGGTGACGACATCCTCTTTGGCGATGCCGGTGATGACGTCCTCAGAGGGGGTGAGGGAAAGGATATCCTGAATGGCGGCGATGGGAAAAACATCCTCTTTGGTGGCGCTGATCAAGAGAATATCTACAAGCTGGACAAGGGCGAAAACCTTGTCATGGCTTCCAGCGGCGAGAAGGTCATTCTCGATTTCTCGAGTGCGGCTGAGCCGGATCCCGAAGCGGTCGCGGATCCCAATGCGCCTTTGGTCGCAAGTGCTGTTCTCGGCACGGCCGGAAATGAAGTCTTCGTATTCCAGTCTGCCTACAAAGCACCTCTTACAGTAGTCTATGGCGGAGGCGGTAGCGACACATTCGACCTCCTTGATCCGGATAACATGGGCATCAATGTCTATGTGCTGCAGATCGAAGGAGTTGATGCTCAAAACTTCCAGTCGCTCGATCTGGAGAAAATCGAAGAATATATTGCCCAGATTGACGATGGCGATGGTTACGGCGGAGGAGCAAACGACATTGTCATTATAAATCCTGATGCCGACGATGTTCTGAAATACAATTCCAGCCAGATGGGCACTCCGCAATCCTACACGTCTAGTTATCATGAGACCGAGATACGGGAATCGAGCTTTTCGACCAGTTATCACCCCTTTACCGTCGTCGATGCCAATCCGCTTAAATTTATCGAATACGCAGACAATCGTTCGGAGGCGAACGCATACTACACAGATCTGTACAGGCGAGTGTATGGTACCTCGGAACAGTATGGGGCAAAGGACGGCAACATCGACTACACCTTGAAAACAGGCACCATTTCCACGAACGGGAGCACTGCCGGCATCAGGACACTTTCCCTCGGCGTTTTGGAGCAGAATTCAGAGACGGAAATGACGCCGTATATATCTGAAGGTGTAAATCTCTTATACTTTCCGGAAGGTGGAAGTGCCTACGCGGGTTATACATATGAGAAAAGCATCGAGAATTACTACTATTATAAGATGAACGGGCCCGATCAACGAGATTTTAATGATGGCAGACACGGCGGTGTCAGTCTTGTTGGCTTCAACGATGGCGATTTTGGCATCAGTACCGACATTGAAAACCCATATGCCGCTGCGGTGAAGTCCGAGCAAGACTTGTGGCAGGTTGGTGAATGGGAGACCGCGGAGATTATTACCAACTTCATTGAAGACTACGTCTGGGATCCCAGTCTTCCTGTCATAATCGGCAAGGACCCAAAGACATTTTTGGAAGCCCTGTTTCACACATCGTACGAAGGCTGGCAGAAGGACTGGTACGGCAACGCCGCGAAAATCTTCTCTGACGAGATCAGGGCGGGTGACTTCGATCGACCCACGTTAAATATAGCAGATTTTCTCCGCCCCTCACCGATCAATGAGACGGGTGGCGATGGTCCCGACACACTGCAGGGAGGTGGCGCCGATGACACGCTTAGTGGGGCCGGTGGTGACGATACGCTCGAAGGGGGCAAGGGTGACGATTCCCTTGCTGGGGGGGCAGGAAACGACTCGCTCAATGGGGATTTCGCCGCTGCTGCTCCTCCACCAGATTCAGGAATCGGCATAGGTTCTGGCTATATGGAAGTGCTATCGACGGCAACAAACAATTCGATTGAAGATGCGATAGATCTCACTGAAAATTTTTCATCGGCCCCAGACCAAGATATTGTTGACGCCACTGAACGCCCGCATTCGACGGTTAGTGCTGTTGGCAATGGATCGGGCGCATTCTATAAGGTTACATTTAGCTCACCCGTGACGATCATACTTGATGTCGACGCCGCGTCGTTTGACACGATAATTCGTCTTCTGGATCACAACGGAGATGTTATTGCCGAGAATGACGACGCGGGTGGGGATATGGGTTCAAGCAACAGCACGGATTCCGCTCTGACCTTTACCGTCCCCGAAAGCGGAACCTACTATATACAAGTAGATAGCTATGGCTCCGGCTCTTCGCCGACGATACCGAATGATGGAATTTACAAACTCAACGTTTCCGTGGCGCCGGCGGAAGTTCCAGGGGGGAATACCGGCAGGCCAGGACGTGATGTGCTCGACGGCGGGGAGGGCGACGATACACTTTATGGCGGTGGAGCAAATGACATTCTGATTGGAGGCGCGGGTGCCGACACATTGAGCGGGGGCTCAGACAACGACATCTTTGTCTTCAAAGCTGGCTTTGGTCTCGACAACATAACGGATTTCAGAGCCGGCGCCGGGTCTCAGGATGTCATTCACTTCGCCCACGACGTCTTCGACGACCTGGCCTCGGTCCTCGCCGCGGCCGCACAGGTCGGTACCGACACGGTGATCACGTATGACGGAAGCAATGTCGTGACCTTGAAGAACGTGGCCTTGGCGAACCTGCACCAGGATGATTTCCTGTTCATCTCCGCCTGATATTTGGACTGGAATGCAATTGAACGCGATGCCGCAGTCCCGTCCATCTGAGCCGCCGCGAACAATCCTCGCGGCGGTTCTTCTTTTCGCCGCGCCGTATCGTCAACGGTTTCTTTGAGCACATTTCGGCGCAATGGCGAGTGGAACAGACGCGACTGCTGCGCGAGATCGAGCGGCACAGCGACGCGTAAGAATCATATTTGGAGGACGGCTGCGACTCCTGCACCTAGGCTCAGCAGCTTGGAACGCATGGCAACGCCCGCTTTCCCAAGTCATCTCGGTGAATCCGGTTTATGCGTTCACGGCCTGGTCACACCGGCCGCATCAGAACGTGTTTTTTCTTGCCCAATGAGAGCTTTGCGACGTTTTCCGGACTCAGATCCTGAGGCGTCACCATCCGCCGGTCGTCCGACACCGGCTGGTCGTTGACGCGCACGGCGCCGCCCTGGATGTGGCGGCGGGCCTCGCCGTTGGAGGCGGCAAGACCCGCAGTGACCAGCAGCGACAGGATGCCAATGCCGGCTTCCAGCGCAGCACTATCCACCTCGACGGTCGGCAGGGTTTCGGCTGTTACACCTTCCTCGAACGTCTTGCGTGCGGTTTCTTCCGCCGCTTGCGCTGCCTCGCGGCCGTGCACGATGGCCGTGGTTTCGGTCGCCAGCACCTTCTTGGCCTCGTTGATCTCGGAGCCGCCAAGGGCTGCCAGCTTTGCGATCTCCGACAGCGGCAAGCGGGTGAAAATCTTCAGGAAGCGCTCGACGTCGGCGTCCTCGGTGTTGCGCCAGTACTGCCAGAAATCATAGGGCGAGAAGAGGTCGCCGTTCAGCCACACCGCGCCCTTGGCCGATTTGCCCATCTTGGCGCCCGACGATGTCGTCAACAGCGGCGTGGTCAGCGCGTAGAGCTGCGGCGTGCCCATGCGGTGGCCGAGATCGACGCCGTTGATGATGTTGCCCCACTGGTCCGAACCGCCCATCTGCAGCCGGCAATCGTGGCGGCGGCTGAGCTCGACGAAATCATAGCCCTGCAGGATCATGTAGTTGAACTCGAGGAACGACAGCGACTGTTCGCGGTCGAGTCTCAGCTTCACGCTGTCGAAGGTGAGCATGCGGTTGACCGAAAAATGCCGGCCGACATCCCTGAGGAACTCGACATAGTTGAGCTTCATCAACCAGTCGGCATTGTTGACCATGATGGCGTCGTTGCCGGTGTCGCCGAAGCGCAGGATGCGGCCGAAAATACGCTTGATGCCTTCGATGTTGGTGGCGATCGCCTCGGGTGTCAAAAGGCTCCGCTGGTCGTCGCGGAAGGACGGGTCGCCGATCATCGAGGTGCCACCGCCCATCAGCGCGATCGGCCGGTGGCCGGTCTCCTGCATCCAGTAGAGCATGGTCGCCGAAATCAGATTGCCGATATGCAGGCTGGTCGCCGTGGCGTCATAGCCGACATAGGCGGTCACCGTTTCCTTGGCGAAAAGTTGATCGAGCCCTGTCTCATCCGAGATCTGGTGGATGAAACCGCGCTCGCTCATGACGCGCAGGAAATCGGATTTGAAGGCGGGCATGGTTTCTTCCTGAAAGTGCTGGGCCGCCGCAAGGCGGGCATATATGAACGCGGGCGTTTAGCACCCAAGCGCGTTTTGCAAAAGTGGTTTCCGGTTGGACCCAGACCTTCAGGTGGCGGGCGATCACCCGATCTTGAGGTCAGGCAAGGGGGCGCTCGGCTGCGAATGCTTGCTTCATCGTTTCCGCTGGCGTAATGAGGCGCCGCGCCAAAAGGTTCCCGCAGCCCACGATCCGAACGGCACCGCACGGCATCCATCGAATGCCCTCTAAGACGACAGAGCCACACGCGATATGCCGGACGCATTGATATCCATCGTCATTCCCTGCAGGAACGAGGCGGCGAACCTGCCGCTTCTGATCGATGAGATCGAGGCGGCGATGGCCGGACGCGACTTTGAAATCATCGTCGTCAATGACGGTTCGACCGACGATACCGCTGCGGTGCTTGCCGCTGAAGCCGCCAAACGTCCGTTTCCGCTTCGCCAGCTGCGGCACGAGAAATCAGCCGGCCAATCGCTTTCGGTGCGCTCCGGCGCCTGGGCGGCACGCGGCGCAATCGTCGCCACCATCGATGGCGACGGCCAGAACGACCCACAATACATTCCGGTGCTGGTCGATGCGTTGCGTCAGGCCGGCCCGGACTTCGGTGTCGCGCAAGGCCAGCGGCTGAAGCGCCGCGACAGCAAGGTGAAGCAACTGGCGTCACGCTTCGCCAATTGGCTGCGTGGCGCGATCCTGCATGACGACACCCGCGACACCGGTTGCGGCCTGAAGGCGGTGCATGCCGATATCCTGCGTAAACTGCCGTTTTTCGACGGCACGCATCGCTTTGTTCCGGCGCTGGTCATCCAGGAAGGCTACCGCGTCGTCCATTGCGACGTCGTCGACCGCTCACGCCGCCACGGCAAGTCGAATTACGGCATCTTCGACCGCGGCCTGCAGGGCGTGCTCGATCTCGCCGGCGTCTGGTGGCTTCGGCGCAGGCGCCGCAGAATGCCAAAGGTAGAGGAAATCACGCATGGCTAACGTGTTCCAGGAACTGGCGACCTGGCTGCATCAGGTGTTCGTCAAGCAGTTTGACGCCTGGATCCTGCTCGGCTTCATCGCCCAGTTCTTCTTCACCATGCGCTTCGTCGTGCAGTGGCTTGCCTCGGAAAAGGCCAAGCGCAGCGTCGTGCCCGTCGCTTTCTGGTTCTTTTCGCTGTTCGGCGGCGGCCTGCTTTTGATCTATGCCATCGTGCGCCAGGATCCGGTGTTCATCGCCGGCCAGGCCATGGGCATGTTCATCTATGTCAGAAATCTCTGGCTCATCGCCAATGAGCGCAAGGCGGCGATGACCAAGGTCGACTGAGCGGCCCGTTCCCCCAACAATCCAGCCTGTCCGGTGTTGCAATGAGCAGGAACTACATCTTTCTCTTCCTGTTCAGCCTGATGATGACGGCGTCGGGTCTGGCCTCGATGCCGCCGCTCGACCGCGACGAGCCGCGCTTCGTCCAGGCGACAAAGCAGATGACGGAGACCGGCGACTATGTCGACATCCGCTTCCAGGAGGCGTCGCGCTACCAAAAGCCGATCGGCATCTACTGGCTGCAATCGGCGGCGGTGACGCTGAGCGGCGAGGGGGCGCAGGCGCCGATCTGGATCTACCGGCTGGTCTCGGCGCTGGGCATCGCGGTCGCCGTCGTCGCAATTGCCTGGACCGGAACCAATCTGTTCAGCGCCAATGCCGGGCTTGCCGCCGGCCTTGTCATGGCGGCGATTTTCGCCACCGCCTTCGAGGGCCGCGACGCCAAGACCGATGCAATGCTGCTTGCCTGCTGCGTTCTGGCGCAAGGCGCGCTGGCGCAGATCTATCTGGCATCGCGCCGCAACGAGCCCGTCGCCGGTCATCTGCCGTGGGTTTTCTGGGCCGCGCAGGGTGCTGCGATCCTCATCAAAGGGCCGATCGCGCCGCTACTGTCGATGCTGACGGTGCTGACACTGGTTGTTTTCGAGCGCGACTGGCGCTGGCTGGCCAAGCTGAAAGCCGGGCGCGGGCTGGTTCTGGTGCTGTTGATCGTGCTGCCGTGGCTCGCCCTCATCACCTGGAAGAGCAACGGCGCCTTCCTGCAGCAGGCCGTGGGCAAGGACATGCTGGGCAAGGTCGCGCAAGGCGAGGAATCGCACGGCCTTCCGCCCGGTTTCTACGTGCTTACCTATTGCCTGTTCATGTGGCCGTTCGGCCTGGTGGCGCTCGGCGCGGGGCTGCAGGCGCTCAACCGCCTGCGCGACGATCCGCGCCTGCGTTTCTGCCTCGCCTGGTACATCCCGTTCTGGCTCGTATTCGAGCTGATCCCGACCAAACTGCCGCATTATATGCTGCCGGCCTATCCCGGCATGGCGCTGCTCATCGGCTGGCTTTTGACATTGACGCCGCATGAGGCAAATGCGCCGCTCAGGCGCTGGCAGACATGGCTGTGGTGGGCAACCGCTTTCGGCACCGTCCTGGTTACAGCTGGCCTTGCCGTGCTGTGCATCGGCGCGCCGATCTATCTCATGAAAACCTTCTCGTGGTGGAGCGTTCCGGCTGCTGCTGCAGCGCTCGGCGCTGGCTATCTGGCTGTTTCGCGCCAGGCATTTGTGCCGCTGGTCCGCATCGGCGGAACGGCGGTTTGCGCTGGCATAACCTACGCCTTGCTGTTCGGTGTCATCGTGCCGTCACTGAAACCGCTTTGGATGAGCCGGGAGATCGAGGCGGCGGTTCGCGCCGATCGTCCCTGTGAGACGAGCGTGCTCGCTTCCGCCGAGTTTCACGAACCGAGCCTGGTTTTTCTGGTGGGCACAAAGACGGTACTGACCGATGTCGACGGGGTTGCGCAACATCTGCTTGGCGATCCGGCCTGCGCGCTGGGTCTTGCGCCGGTCGGCGACGAGAAAAGGCTGGACGAGCTGCTGGCGGGGCAAGGCAAGAAGGCCAGCCGCGTCGCCGAAATCAATGGCATCAACTATTCGTCAGGTGATAGATTGTCGCTTGGCCTGTATCGTATGGCCAACTGAGACCTCTTCGATCACCGCTTCGAGCCCCGCATGTTGATGAAGTCGCCGTCGCGTGCCGCAACACCTGCTGCCTTGCTCCGGCAGTCTCTCAGCAATTTCCGCGATACGTTCCGGATTTTTCGCTACCGCCTGGCAACGCGCCCGGCCCGCTACCCCACAATCCAGTGGTCGGTCTGGGCTGTGGCCTGGCTACTGCTGACCATAGCGGTGTCGATGCGTTTCGATCATCTTGCAGGGTCCATGGCGACGCAGTGGGCTTTGGGCTCGACCCGTCTCTCCCGGATCGCCGAGTTTTTCACCTTCTTTGGCCTGGGCGGCTGGTACCTCATCCCGTCGGCCCTGGTGCTGATTGCAGCAAATCTGACGGACTGGCGCAGCCTTTCCAGGCGTGCGCGCATGGCGGCCTACAACTGGACCTGCTTTGCCTTCATGGTCATAGGTTCGGTCGGGCTCTCGGCGCTGGTCGTCAATGTGCTGAAATATGGCATCGGGCGCGCCAGGCCGATGAATTTCGAAAAGCTCGGCGATCTGTCGCTGCATCCTCTTTCCATGGACGCGCGCTTCGCCAGCTTCCCGTCCGGCCATGCCACGACCATGGGCGTCATTTTCGGCATAGCGCTGCTGTTGTTGCCACAGCGCAGATGGTTGCTGCTGGCCGCGACCTTGTCGGTCGCATCGACGCGGATCTTTATCGGCGCGCACTATCCGAGCGACACCGTCGCCGGATTCGGTCTTGGCTGTGCTGTTGCCATCGTCTGCGCGATGGTGCTTGGCCGGCTGGGGTGTATCTTCCGCTACACGACGGTGGGATTGCCGGTGGCAAAAACCACGTTCAGGCTGTTCCGAGCCCGGAAACCGGAACGCACCGATGCGGCGCGGAAAACGAATTTCGACATTGGGCCAACGCCCGCAAGCACTTGAACTGCCGGCGTTCCGGCTAGTTGCCGTCGATGCCGCCCCAGCTGCGCACCAGCCGGGCCATATCGTCCGCGCCGGCGGCTTCCTTCTCAAGCCCTTCGGCGACACCGACGCGATCGGCCACAGGCCGGTTCTGGCTGACTTTCCATTTGCCGCTGACCTCGGCGATCTCGATTTCCAGCCCGATAATGCCCTTGATCTGCGACTGGATGAAGGTCGGCGGAGCATCGGTCACCGCCCAGGGCGCCTCGCGGCTGCCTTCCTGCGACAGCGTCAGATCGGCAATCTGCTGTGCGATCCAGGCGGTATCCTCGATCACCTTGACCGTTCCGCGTACCTGAACGATGGCATAGTTCCAGGTCGGCACGACCTTGCCGGTCTCGCGCTTGGTCTCGTACCAGGACGGCGTCACATAGGCGTCGGCGCCCTGGAACACGACAAGCACCGGCCATGTCGGATTGTCGGCCAACTGACGCCATTGCGGGTTGGCCTTGGCCAGATGCGCGCGCAGGCGGCCGTTCGGCCCTGCCTCGGCATCGAGCAGGAAGGGAATGGCGTTGGCGACAGGCCCGTCGACGCCATTGGAGATCAGCAGTCCCAGCGGATGCGCCCGGATCAGCCCGTGCAGGACGTCCTGCCGGGTCTCTATGAAATGAGGAGGTTGGTACATGATCGGTTCATGCCTTCTTCGGCCAGCTGAACCGGCATTGTGCACCGTTCAGCCAAGCCGCGCCACATGTCAGGCTGGCTTCACCGTCTGGATCAGCCGAGACGGGCATTGTCGCGCCCGTCATGGGCACGACTGTGCATGGCATCAGATCAGGATTTTGTTCTGACGCAATTCCGGACGGAAAACCGTTCTACACTTTTCCTAGAATTGCTCTTAGCGCAGCCGCTTCGGCCGCGGATCGGACAATTCGCCGGCAAGCCGCCGGTCGAGATAGTCGGCGCATTCCTCGAGCAGCAGCTCGGCATCGTTGGCGAAGAAATGGTTGGCGCCGGGCAAGGTCTTCTGCGTGATGGTGATGCCCTTTTGCGTGTGCAGCTTGTCGACCAGGCCCTGCACATCCTTGGGCGGCGCCACCTTGTCGGCATCGCCATGGATGATTAGGCCCGATGACGGGCAGGGCGCCAGGAACGAGAAATCATAGGTGTTGGGCTGCGGCGCGATCGAGATGAAACCTTCGATCTCGGGACGGCGCATCAGAAGCTGCATGCCGATCCACGAACCGAAGGAATAGCCGGCGACCCAGCAGCTCTTGGAATCCGGATGCAGCGACTGCACCCAGTCGAGGGCTGCGGCGGCATCCGACAACTCGCCGGTGCCGTGGTCGAACTCGCCCTGGCTGCGGCCGATGCCGCGGAAATTGAAGCGAAGCGTGGTAAAATCGCGCTTCTGGAACATATAGAAAAGGTCATAGACGATCTTGTTGTTCATCGTGCCGCCGAACTGCGGATGCGGGTGCAGCACGATGGCAATCGGCGCGCTCTTTTCCTTGGAAGGCTGGTAGCGGCCCTCCAGGCGACCGGCCGGACCGGTGAAAATGACCTCAGGCATAAAATACTCCACTTGGCATACGAATGCGCGGCGCCCGGAACAACTCTTCCTCTGGCCTTGACGCAGGGCGAGCGTCTTCTTAGAAGCTAGTTTAGAATTGTTCAAAACTGGGTGGCCAAACGCAATCGTTCGTCCATCCGCGCCGCAAGCCGCGTAAATAGGACGGCTCGCCTTGCAAATTCAAGGAAATAACGCGCTACCCTTGGCGATTGGCTTTTTGACGGGACCGATTGAAACGAAAATGGCCGCAGCACGCGCCTATCTCGACTACAACGCCAGCGCGCCGCTCATTGCAGAGGCGCGCGAGGCGATGCTTGCCGCGCTCGATCTCGCTGCCAATCCGTCGTCGGTGCACGCGGAAGGGCGCGCGGCACGGCGCCTGATTGACACTGCCCGGCGCGATGTCGCGGCACTGGTCAACGCCAAGCCCGAACATGTCGTCTTTACCTCCGGCGCGACCGAGGCCGCCTCGACGCTTCTGACGCCGGACTGGCAGATGGGCCGCGGCGCGGTGCGCATCAGCCGGCTCTATGTCTGCGAAGCCGATCACCCCTGCCTGCTCAATGGCGGCCGTTTCCCGGAGTCTCAGGTTTCGCGGATCGGCCTCGATGCAAACGGCATCGCCGATCTCACGCAGCTGACGGCGGCACTCACCAGCCATGACAAGGCCGACGGCCTGCCGCTGGTGGCGATCCATGCCGCCAACAACGAGACCGGCGTCATCCAGCCGATCGAGGCCATTGCCGCAATCGTCAAGGCGGCGGGCGGCATTCTGGTGGTCGATGCGGTGCAGGCGGCGGGCCGCATTTCCATAGACATGTCAGCGCCTTACGCCGACTATTTGATTCTGTCGTCGCACAAGATCGGCGGTCCCAAGGGCGTCGGCGCCATCGTTGCTGCGGCCGATCTGATGATGCCGAAGCCGCTGATCAATGGCGGCGGCCAGGAAAAGGGCCATCGCGGCGGCACCGAAAACCTCGCTTCCATCGCCGGTTTCGGCGCGGCGGCGCGCCAGGCTCTGGCCGGTTTGAACGACATCGACGCGATCGCGCAGCGCCGCGACGAGGTCGAGACAACAGTCAAAACACTGGTGCCGGACGCAGAAATCTTCGGAACCGGCGCGCCAAGGCTTGCCAACACGACATTCTTCGCTATTCCCGGCATCAAGGCCGAAACGGCGCAGATCGCCTTCGATCTGGCTGGCGTAGCGCTGTCGGCGGGATCGGCCTGTTCGTCGGGCAAGGTCGGTCCGAGCCATGTGCTGAAGGCCATGGGTTATGGTGACAGCCTTGGAGCTTTGCGCGTGTCCATTGGGCACGCCACGAGCGCCGGGGACATGGAACTGTTCCGCGCAGCACTTGCTGGAATTGCCCAGCGCCGTGCGGGCAGGGAAAAAGCCGCCTGAGGGTGGTGACAATGAACTCAGGCCTCGCGGCCTGGTAGAGCCGTGCGTTTCATGTTGGCCGGGTGAATTCCCGGTCGAGACGCACTATATGGAACTTACGCCGCCTTCGGCGCCTCCAGGGGCAGCCGTGGCGATGCCATAGTTTGAAAACTGTCGGGCCTTGACCCCGGCGTGGATGGAGAACGCTTATGCCTGCTGTGCAGGACACGATCGATCGGGTCCGAAAGATCGACGTCGACCAATACAAATATGGGTTCGAGACCGAGATCGCTGTCGACAAGGCCCCGAAGGGCCTGAGCGAAGACATTATTCGCTTCATCTCGGCCAAGAAGGATGAACCGTCCTGGATGCTGGAATGGCGTCTGGAAGCCTATCGGCGCTGGCTGACGCTGGAAGAGCCGACCTGGGCGCGCGTCCATTATCCCAAGATCGACTTTCAGGACCTTTATTACTATGCGGCGCCGAAGAGCACGCCTGGCCCGACCTCGCTCAGCGACGTCGATCCTGAACTATTGAAGGTTTATGAGAAGCTCGGCATTCCGCTGCGGGAACAGGAAATCCTCGCCGGCGTGCAGAAGACCGACGCCTCCGAACTCGAAGAGCCCAGCGACAATGTTTACAAATCGGGCCGTGTCGCCGTCGACGCGGTGTTCGATTCCGTCTCCGTCGTCACCACCTTCAAGAAGGAGCTGGCGCAGGCCGGCGTCATCTTCTGCTCGATCTCGGAAGCCATTCGAGAGCATCCCGAGCTGGTGCAGAAATATCTTGGCTCGGTCGTGCCGACCTCCGACAATTTCTACGCCACGCTGAATTCGGCTGTCTTCACCGACGGCTCGTTCGTCTTCGTGCCCAAGGGCGTGCGCTGCCCGATGGAGCTGTCGACCTATTTCCGCATGAACGAGAAGAACACCGGCCAGTTCGAGCGCACGCTGATCATCGCCGAGGAGGGGGCTTACGTATCCTATCTCGAAGGATGCACGGCGCCGCAGCGCGACGAGAACCAGCTGCATGCCGCCGTCGTCGAACTGGTGGCGCTCGACGATGCCGAGATCAAATATTCGACGGTGCAGAACTGGTACCCCGGTGACGCCGAGGGCAAGGGCGGCATCTACAATTTCGTCACCAAGCGCGGCGACTGCCGTGGCGACCGTTCGAAGATCTCGTGGACGCAGGTCGAGACCGGTTCGGCCATCACCTGGAAATATCCGAGTTGCATCCTGCGCGGCGACGACTCCCAGGGCGAGTTCTATTCGATCGCCGTGTCGAACGGCTATCAGCAGGTCGATAGCGGCACCAAGATGATCCATCTCGGCAAGAACACATCGAGCCGCATCATCTCCAAAGGCATCGCCGCCGGCTTTTCGCAGAACACCTATCGCGGCCAGGTCTCGGCACACCGCAAGGCGACCAACGCCCGCAACTTCACCAATTGCGATAGTCTGTTGATCGGCGACCAGTGCGGCGCGCACACCGTGCCTTACATGGAAGCCAAGAACTCGACGGCGCAGTTCGAACATGAGGCGACGACCTCGAAAATTTCCGAGGACCAGAAATTCTACGTCATGCAGCGCGGCATCCCCGAGGAAGAGGCGATCGCGCTGATCGTCAACGGCTTCGTCAAGGATGTCATCCAGCAGCTGCCGATGGAGTTCGCGGTTGAGGCACAGAAGCTGATCGGCATCAGCCTCGAGGGAAGCGTGGGGTGATGGGTGGAATTGCTGCTTCGCGCATGCGTAGCGTAGGCTCAGCGCCGTCATCCTCGGGCTTGTCCCGAGGATCTGCCGAAGTACGAGACTATGGTGCGACCACGATCAAGAGGCCCGTAGATCCTCGGGACAAGCCCGAGGATGACGGCCGGTCTGGAGGACGATGACAGGCTTTGTCTACATGATGTCCGACAAGCCGCGTGGCGTTATCTACATTGGGGTAACCAGTGATTTGCACGGACGCGTGTGGGAACACCGCAACGATGTCCACCGAGGTTTTACGTCGAAATACAAGGCAAAGAATCTGGTCTGGTTCGAACGGCATCCGAATATCGTCCTCGCGATCCGGCGCGAGAAGTCCCTAAAACGCTATCGACGCGAATGGAAGACAAACCTGATTGAAGGCCTGAACCCGACTTGGCTGGATTTGTACGAAAGCATTGATGAGGTTGAAAACGTCTATCGGCCTCATCCGAACACGAAAATGTGGAATGACTACAATTGAGCATCTTCACGAACCGCATGGGCGTTTAGGCGTTCGGATGGGCAATGCGATGGACACAGGAAGGATAGCGACCCCTCAGGCGTTCAGGACCGTGCGCAAGGCACGGAATGAAACTGAACGTTTGAAAGGAAGTTCAAGTGATGGATGCGGTTCCGATCGTTTTTTACGCTTTGGTGTGCGGCGCGCTTGGCGCGGTCGCACCCTCTATCCAGTCGACGCCGCGCCGGATGGCGGCGGGCGCCGTGACCGGGCTGGCCTCGGCAATTGTACTGCCGTTTCTGCGCGGCATCTTTGGTACGTAGGCAGATTGCGGATGTCGGTCCGGTTGATGGGATCGACATCCGGTTTCTGCCGGAAGCAATGACTAGGTGAAAGAAGAAAATGCTTGAGATCAAGAACCTGCATGCCCGCATCGTCGATGACGGTACCGAGATCATCCGCGGCCTCAACCTGACGGTGAAAGCCGGCGAGGTCGCCGCCATCATGGGTCCCAACGGCTCGGGCAAGTCGACGCTGTCCTACATCCTCGCCGGCCGCGAGGACTATGAGGTCACCGAAGGCGATATCCTTTACAACGGCCACTCGATCCTCGAAATGGATCCGGCCGAGCGCGCCACATCAGGCATTTTCCTCGCCTTCCAGTATCCGATGGAGATACCGGGCGTGGCGACCATGGAATTCCTGAAGGTGGCGATGAACGAGCAGCGCAAGGCGCGCGGCGAGGAGCCGCTCAAGATTCCGGAATTCCTCAAGCGCGTGAAAGAGGCGGCAGCCTCGCTCAACATGGACATGGCGATGCTGAAGCGGCCGCTCAATGTCGGCTTCTCCGGCGGCGAGAAGAAGCGGGCGGAAATCCTGCAGATGAAGCTGCTGGAGCCGAAGCTTTGCGTGCTCGACGAGACCGATTCCGGCCTCGACATCGATGCGCTGAAGATCGTCTCGGACGGCGTCAACGCTCTGCGCTCGCCGGACCGCGCGTTCCTGGTCATCACCCACTACCAGCGCCTGCTTGAGCACATCGTGCCCGACAGCGTGCACGTCCTCTACAAGGGCCAGGTGATCAAGTCCGGCGACAAGTCGCTGGCGCTCGATCTCGAAGCCAATGGCTATGCCGGCGTGATCGGCGAAGCGGCGTGAGATGCCTGAGGTAAAACTGATGAACATGCATTCGACACCCCAGCGCACGCAGGCCGAAACGGCGCTCATCGACGCCTTCGGCGAGCGGCTGTCGCTGCTGCCGGGCGACGGCGCGGTGATGCTGAAGCGCGACGACGCCATCGAGGCGATCAAGCACGGCCTGCCGACGCGGCGCGTCGAATCCTGGCACTATACGGATTTGCGCCGGCTGCTGACTGCGGTGCCGGCCTTCGATCCGACGGCCGCCGCAAAGGCATTGGCGCCTATCGTTGAAGGCTCCGCCGTGCTGGCCGTGCTGAACGGCGTGTCGAGCGCGAAATTCCCTGATATTGAAGGTGTGACGGTTCAGCGCCTGTCGGAAAAGCTGACCGACGGCAGTCTGGCGCCCGGCCTCGACCCCTATGGCAGCGATGACGCCATCGGCGCGCTGAACACTGCCTTCGTCGCAGACGGCTATTTTGTCGACATCGCCGATGGCGCAGCACTGGAAAAGCCAATCGAATTGCAAAACCTGCAGGCTGGCGGCCAGGTGCATGTGCGCTTTCCCGTGCGTGTCGGCGCCGGCGCCAAGGCCGCTATCGTCGAGCGTCAGGCCGGCGAGGGCTCAGCACTTGCCAGCTCCGTCAGCCAGCTGGTGCTGGACGAGGGCGCCGAGGTTACCTGGCTGATCGTGCAGGAGCAGCCGGAAACGGCCACGCATCTCGCCCAGTTCAAGGCGCATCTCGGCAAGAATTCGAAGCTGACGCTGTTCTTCATGAATGCCGGCGGCAAGCTTGTTCGCCAGGAGATCGTGGTGAAGACCACGGGCGAAGGCGCCGACTTCAAACTGCGCGGCATCAACCTTCTGGCCGGCGACACGCATACCGATGTGACCATGGTGCTCGACCATGCCGTGCCGCACACGACGTCGACGGAAGTGATCCGCAACGTGGTGACCGGCAAGGCGCACGGCGTCTTTCAGGGCCGCATCAACGTTCACCAATACGCGCAGAAGACCAACGCCAAGATGGCCTGCAACACGCTGCTCCTGTCGGACGATGGCGAGTTCTCGACCAAGCCGGAACTGGAAATCTTCGCCGACGACGTCATCTGCGGCCACGGCGCCACCGTCACCGAGATCGACCACAACCATCTGTTCTATCTGATGGCGCGCGGCGTCGACGAGAAGAGCGCGCGTGGGCTGCTGGTCAAGGCGTTCGTGGCGGAAGTGATCGAGGAACTGGACGACGAAACGATCGTCGAGGCGCTGGAGACGCGACTTGATGATTGGTTTGTGGCGCACGGCTAATTGGTGCTGACGTCATCCTCGGGCTTGTCCCGAGGATCTGCGGCGTCCCGGAGTGAAATTATGGTCGGTTCTGTCAGTCAAAAGGCAATGGATCCTCGGGACAAGCCCGAGGATGACGGCCGCCCCTACGACGTCGAGGCGATCCGCCGCGACTTCCCGATCCTGTCGCGCGAAGTCTATGGCAAACCGCTGGTCTATCTCGACAATGGCGCCTCGGCGCAGAAGCCGCAGGTGGTGCTGGACACCATCCAGCACGCCTATTCCCAGGAATACGCCAACGTCCATCGGGGCCTGCATTTCCTGTCCAATGCGGCGACCGACGCCTATGAGAAGGCGCGCGAGACGGTGCGCCGCTTCCTCAATGCGCCGAGCACCGACAACATCGTCTTCACCTCCAACACGACCGCGGCCATCAATACCGTCGCCTATGGCTATGGCATGCCCAATATCGGCGAGGGCGACGAGATCTTGCTGTCGATCATGGAGCACCACTCCAACATCGTTCCCTGGCATTTCATCCGCGAGCGGCAGGGCGCCAAGCTGGTCTGGGTGCCGGTCGACGATCTCGGCGTCTTCCACATCGAGGAATTCGAAAAGCGCCTGACCGACAAGACCAAGCTCGTCGCGATCACCCATATGTCGAATGCGCTGGGCACGGTAACGCCGATCAAGGAGATCGTGCGCATCGCGCATGCGCGCGGAATTCCCGTGCTGGTCGACGGCAGCCAGAGCGCCGTGCATATGCCGATCGACGTCCAGGATCTCGACTGCGATTTCTTCGTCTTCACCGGCCACAAGGTCTATGGGCCCTCCGGCATCGGCGTGCTCTACGGCAAGAAGGACATCCTCTCCGGCATGCGGCCCTTCATGGGCGGCGGCGAGATGATCGAGGAGGTCACGGAAGACATCGTCACCTACAACGAGCCACCGCACCGTTTCGAGGCCGGCACGCCGCCGATCGTGCAGGCGATCGGGCTGGGTGCAGCGCTGGAATACATGGAAAAGATCGGCCGCGAGCGTATCGCCGCCCACGAAGCCGACCTCAAGACCTATGCGCATGAGCGGCTGCGTTCCATCAACTCCCTGCGCATCTTCGGCGACGCACCGAACAAGGGCGCCATCATTTCCTTCGAATTGCAGGGTATTCATGCCCATGACGTGTCTATGGTGATAGACAGGCAGGGCGTGGCGGTGCGCGCCGGCACCCATTGCGCCCAGCCGCTGTTGAAACGCTTTGGCGTAACCTCCACATGCAGGGCATCGTTCGGCATGTATAATACCCGGGCCGAAGTCGACGCTTTGGCCGAAGCGCTTGAGAAAGCGCGCAAATTCTTCGGTTGAAGATTTTTTGGATGATGACCATGGATGATGCGAGCCACACCACCGAACCGGAAGCAGCAGTCAATCCGCTGGTGTCCGCCTCGGCCATTCCCGCCGACGAACTGGCGCGGCTGACCGACGACATCGTCTCGGCGCTGAAGACGGTCTACGACCCGGAAATCCCGGCCGACATTTACGAACTCGGCCTGATCTACAAGATCGACATCGAGGACGACCGCTCGGTCAAGATCGACATGACACTGACCGCACCCGGCTGCCCGGTAGCCGGCGAAATGCCCGGCTGGGTCGAAAACGCCGTCGGCGCCGTCGAAGGCGTATCCGGCGTCGAGGTCAACATGACCTTCGACCCGCCCTGGTCCGCCGACCGCATGTCGGAAGAGGCGCAGGTGGCGGTGGGCTGGTACTAGACGGACAGGGTTTGGTGCACTTGCACCAGTGGTAAAACTTCACCATTTTAGGTGAGGAATCATTCGGGCAGGCCTTGAACCTGCATGGAATGGAAGAGGAAAAAGAATGGGACGCTTCGCCGTCATCACGATGACCGAAAAGGCCGCCGACCGGGTGCGCGAGATCGTTGCCACCCGCGACAACGCGCACGGCATTCGCCTCGGCATCAAAAAGGGCGGTTGCGCCGGCATGGAATACACGGTCGACCTGGTCACCGAGCCCAATACCAAGGACGACCACATCGAGCGCGATGGCGCCCATGTCTATGTCGCGCCTGAGGCTGCACTTTTCCTGTTCGGGACCGAGATGGATTTCGAGCAGACGACGCTGCGCACCGGCTTTACCTTCCACAATCCCAACCAGAGTTCGGCCTGCGGCTGCGGCGAATCGGTCGAGCTGAAGCCGGCTGATTTGAAGGCGCTGGCCGAGGCGCGCGCTTCCGCCTGATCTTCCTTCGCCCCGTTCACGGGGAGGTGAGGAATGGTCCGCGCAGCGGGCGAAAAGCCAATTGCTTGGCTTTTCGAATGACGAACGGCCCGAAGGGCCGGACGAGGGGCAGCGCTAACCATCGGAAGTCGCGCTGCGCGCCCCCCTGCCTACTCCACCCACATCTTCGTCCGCTTGTGCCAGTCGGCGATCGATTCCTCGGGATAGACGTCGAACGCCTTGTCCTTTTTGCCGATCACGGGCTCGACCCAGCTCGCCTTGTATTTCAGCATCAGATGCACCTTTTCCGGCGGCTTCGGCAGCTCGCTGTCGATCGCCGAGGCGAAGGGATGCACCAGCTCCGGCCATGTCGGATCGTAGAGCCACAGCGCAGAGCCGCACTTCTTGCAGAAATTGCGCTCGCCGGTCGAAATCTCGCACTTTGGATGCTCGTCGTCCTCGATCTTGGCGCGAAAGACGCCAAGGCTGCGCTTGCCCTTGATCTTCAGCGTCTTGTAGTTCGCGCCGAGATTGATGGCGAAACCGCCGCCGCCCTGCTGCTTGCGGCAGATCGAGCAGTAGCACAGCATGAACGGCACCGGCGTGTGGCTTTCCACCTCGAAGCGGACGGCATCACAGCGGCAGGATCCTTTGAGCAGAAGCGGCATGGCAAAACTCCGACGGATGGCTCTCAACTTGTCAGCATGGTTTTGGTTGCGGCAATGGCAAGCCCGGTGAGATAACAGCGGCATGGACAATGAACGCATCGCCGAACTGTTCGAAGGCCTTGGGCCGGTCTCGATCCGAAAACTGTTCGGCGGCAAGGGCATCTATTTCGACGGCGTCATCGTCGCCATTGTGCTGCGCGGCGAATTGCTGCTCAAGGCCGACGAACTGACCGTGCCGGATTTCGAAGCCGCCGGCTGCAAGCAGTGGACCTACACCGGCACGCGCCACGGCAAGCTGGTCGCCATGCCGTACTGGAGCATTCCCGATGATGCTTTTGACGATCCAGACGAGATGATTGTGTGGGCACGCCGGGCTTATGAGGCGGGGTTGCGTGCGGGGAAGTGGGTTCCCCGTTAGCGCGAGGCCGCCCCCTCATCCGGCCGCTTCGCGGCCACCTTCTCCCCGCTGGGGAGAAGAGATTGGCGTCGGCGCCGACACGCTCCTCTCCCCTCGGGGAGAGGTCGGATTGCCCCGAATTGCACTTTGCAATTCGGTCTTGGCAATCCGGGTGAGGGGGCCTTCGCCGCGTGAACCTAGAGCGCCTTCGCAATCCTCGCCGCCAGCCGCGCATTGTTCTCGACCAAAGCGATGTTGGTCTTCAAGCTCCGCCCATCGGTGAGTTCGAGGATTTTTCCCAACAGGAACGGCGTCACCGACTTTCCCGTCACATTCTGCACTACCGCCGCCTTCTGCGCGGCCTCGATGTAGCCGGCCATCTCGTCGGCCGGGATTTCGTCATCCTGCGGCACCGGGTTGGCGATCAGCATGCCTCCGACCAGACCCAGGGCAGCCCGCGTCTTGTAGAAATGCGCGATCTCTTGCGGTGTGTGCAGGGTCAGCGGGGCGCGGAAGTGCGACTGGCGCGACCAGAAAGCCGGCATGGTTTCGCAGCCATGGCCGATCACCGGCACGCCGCGCGTTTCCAGCACCTCCAGCGTCTTTTCGATATCGAGGATGGCCTTGGCGCCGGCCGAGACGACGATGACCGGCGTGCGCGCCAGCTCGTCGAGATCGGCCGAGATGTCGAAGCTTTTCTCCGCGCCCTTGTGGACGCCGCCAATGCCGCCGGTGGCGAACACTTTGATCCCGACCATGTCAGCCGCGATCATGGTGGCGGCGACCGTGGTGCCGCCGGTGCGTCCTTGCGCCACCGCAAAGCCGAGATCGGCGCGCGACAGCTTCATGGCGTCGCCGGTCATGGCCAGTGATTCGCGCTCGCCGTCGGACAGCCCGATCTTGATGCGGCCGGCGACCACGGCGATCGTCGCCGGCACCGCGCCATTGTCCAAAATGATCTTCTCGACATTGGCGGCCATGGCGCCATTGTCGGGGTAGGGCATGCCATGGGTGATGATGGTGCTTTCCAGCGCCACCACCGAGCGGCCGGCGGCAAGCGCCTCTGCCACGGGCGGGTGGATGTCGATGAAGGGGCGGGCGCTTTGCGGGGTCATGACGGTCTCCGGTCCGAAGCACCGCGCGTCCCCTTGGACGTCGCGCTCCGGCAATGGCAATTGGCCGCCCTCATGCCATTTCCTGCGCATCCGGCACAAGAGCCAGCGCCTCGGTGAAGGTCGCAGTCGTAAAAGTCGGAACCGCGTCTGCGCTTTCGATGGCGAGCGTTGCGGCGGCTACGCCTTCGCGCAGGGCCGCGCGCAGTGTCTGGCCACCGAGCAGTGCGGCGACCGTTGCTCCGGCCAGCGCGTCGCCGGCGCCGGTGACGTCGGCGACCTTTCTCGGTGGCGGCGGCAGGATCGAAAAGGCGCCGGCTGCATCGAAACCCAGCACCGGGCCATCGCCCGCCGTCACCACACCGCTGGTCAGGCCACTGCAGCGCAAGCCGTCGATCATCTCGCGCGCTGTGGCATTGGCATTGACGCCGGCCAGCACGACGGCCTCGCGCCGGTTCATGAACAGCACCGCCAGCGCGCCAAGCACCGGGATCAGCCGCACCACTTTGGCCGGCGAAATGGCGATGGCATAGACCGGCTTGCCGGCGGCGAGCCCAACCAGCCGCTCCAGGGCGGAGGACGGCAGGTTGGCGTCGCACAGCACGGCGTCGGCTTCGGCGACCACCTCGCGCACCTTGGACCGACGCATCTGCTTGGGGAAGGCGAGGTCGTAGAGCGCCATGTCGGCAAAGCCGGTGATCAGCTCGCCGTCGCTGTCGATCAGCGCCGTGTAGCTCGGTGTCGTCCGGTCGAGGAACACCGCCGACAGATCGGCAATGCCGGCGTCAGCGATGGCGCGCGCAACCGTCTCGCCCGCTGCGTCGCCGCCGCGCATCGACATCAGCGAGGCCGAGACGCCGCGCCGCACAACGCTGCGCAGCGCATTGAAGACGCCGCCGCCGACATCCTCGCGCATCGTGCCGGGGTTGGACGCCGCCGGCACGTAAGCGCCGGACACCTGGCCGCGGCGGTCGATATGGGCGCCGCCCACCGCCAGTATTTTTGCTGATTTCACCATGCCGGCGATATGACCTTTGTTATTCGAACCAGACAAGCGCTAGGCTGTGCGACGGAGCTTCGCAGGCAAGCCAGCGATTCGGGCGGAGCCAAACCGCCGGAGCGTCTGGCCCAATGCGGAATGCGTCCGAAACCAAACCACGAGACAAAAAAAGAACAAATCCGGATAAAGATTGTTTTTCAGATATTTGACCCCTCTTGCCAAACGAGAACAAAAAAGGTACAAAGTGGGCAGGGATTACGGATTGTCCGGCCTTCATTGACGACCAAGGGGTGATGTATCATGGCTCAGAATTCTTTGCGGCTTGTAGAGGACAAAGCGGTGGACAAATCAAAGGCTCTGGACGCGGCGCTGTCGCAAATCGAGCGCGCCTTCGGCAAGGGCTCGATCATGCGGCTTGGCGCCAATGAGCAGGTCGTCGAGATCGAAACCGTGCCGACCGGATCGCTCGGCCTCGACATCGCGCTTGGCGTCGGCGGCCTGCCGCGCGGCCGCATCGTCGAGATCTACGGGCCGGAAAGCTCGGGCAAGACGACGCTGGCGCTGCATACGGTTGCCGAAGCCCAGAAGAAGGGCGGCATCTGCGCCTTCGTCGATGCGGAGCACGCGCTCGACCCGGTCTATGCCCGCAAGCTCGGCGTCGACCTGGAAAACCTGCTGATCTCGCAGCCCGACACCGGCGAACAGGCGCTGGAGATCTGCGACACGCTGGTCCGCTCCGGCGCCATCGACGTGCTGGTGGTCGATTCGGTGGCCGCACTGACGCCGCGCGCTGAAATCGAGGGCGAGATGGGCGATTCGCTGCCCGGCCTGCAGGCGCGTTTGATGAGCCAGGCGCTGCGCAAGCTGACCGCCTCGATCTCGCGCTCCAACACCATGGTCATCTTCATCAACCAGATTCGCATGAAGATCGGCGTCATGTTCGGTTCGCCGGAAACCACGACCGGCGGCAACGCGCTGAAATTCTACGCTTCGGTGCGCCTCGACATCCGCCGCATCGGCTCGGTCAAGGACCGCGATGAGGTGGTCGGCAACCAGACCCGCGTCAAGGTGGTCAAGAACAAGCTGGCGCCGCCCTTCAAGGTGGTCGAATTCGACATCATGTATGGCGAAGGCGTCTCCAAGACCGGCGAACTGGTCGACCTCGGCGTCAAGGCCGGCGTGGTCGAGAAGTCAGGCGCCTGGTTCTCCTACAATTCGCAGCGCCTCGGCCAGGGTCGCGAAAACGCCAAACTGTTCCTGCGCGACAATCCCGACACGGCGCGCGAGATCGAACTGGCGCTGCGGCAGAATGCCGGGCTGATCGCCGAAAAATTCCTCGAAAATGGCGGCCCTGAGCGCGGCGACGGCGATGACGGCTTCGAGGAAGAATCCGGCGCCATGTAAGGCACGGCCAGGGTTCGGCCATAAATCTTGCCTATAGGCTGATGCTTAAGTAATCGAGTTCCTGGTATTGCGTTCCAAACCGCCGGCCGTCGCGCCGGCGGTTTTCGTTTTTGGATAGTCGACGCGCTGCTCGATTGGCCCAATTCCGTGTTTCTGGACAGGGTGGGGCGTGCCCGCTAAAAGGCCAAGTCTATCTACTGAACAGCAGAGACCAGTTTCCCGCCGGCCGCGCCGGCGGTTTTCGCGAAAAGGCAGCAGTCATGAGTGGCGTGAACGACATCCGGTCGACTTTCCTCGACTACTTCCGCAAGGAGGGCCACGAGGTCGTTGCCTCAAGCCCGCTGGTGCCGCGCAACGATCCGACGCTGATGTTCACCAATGCCGGCATGGTGCAGTTCAAGAACGTCTTCACCGGCCTGGAGAAGCGGCCCTATTCGCGCGCCACGACCGCGCAGAAGAGCGTGCGCGCCGGCGGCAAGCACAACGACCTCGACAATGTCGGCTACACCGCGCGCCACCTGACCTTCTTCGAGATGCTCGGCAATTTCTCCTTCGGCGACTATTTCAAGGAGCGCGCCATCGAACTGGCCTGGACCCTGATCACCAAGGAGTTCGGGCTGAACAAGGACAAGCTGCTGGTCACCGTCTATCACACCGATGACGAGGCGGCCGGTTTCTGGAAGAAGATCGCCGGCTTTTCCGACGACCGCATCATCCGCATCCCAACCTCGGACAATTTCTGGGCGATGGGCGACACCGGGCCGTGCGGACCGTGCTCGGAGATATTCATCGACCGCGGCGAGCACATCTGGGGCGGCCCTCCCGGCAGCCCGGAAGAGGATGGCGATCGCTTCCTCGAATTCTGGAACCTGGTGTTCATGCAGTATGAGCAGGTCACCAAGGAGGAGCGTATCGACCTGCCGCGGCCGTCGATCGACACCGGCATGGGCCTGGAGCGCATGGCGTCCATCCTGCAAGGAGTGGAAAGCGTCTTTGAGACCGACCTGTTCCGGCATCTGATCGATGCGGCGTCGTCCGCGCTCGGGCAGGGGCCCGACAAGGAAACGGTCGCCTCCTTCCGCGTCATTGCCGACCATTTGCGCTCGTCCTCCTTCCTGGTCGCCGATGGCGTGCTGCCGTCCAGCGAGGGCCGTGGTTACGTGCTGCGCCGCATCATGCGCCGCGCCATGCGCCATGCGCAGTTGCTGGGCGCCAAAGAGCCGCTGATGTGGAAGCTGGTGCCGGCGCTGGTGCGCGAGATGGGCCAGGCCTATCCCGAACTGCTGCGCGGCGAACAGCTGATCACCGAGACGCTTAAGCTTGAGGAGACCAGGTTCCGCAAGACACTGGTGCGTGGCCTCGGCCTGCTCTCGGAGGCGACGGAAACGCTTGAAGCCGGCGACATGCTGGATGGCGAGACGGCCTTCAAGCTCTACGACACTTACGGGTTCCCGCTCGACCTGACGCAGGATGCACTGCGTGAGCGCAGCATCTCGGTCGATCTCGCCGGCTTCACCCATGCGATGGAGCAGCAGAAGGCCGAGGCGCGCAAGCATTGGGCTGGCTCCGGTGACGCGGCCACCGAGACCATCTGGTTTTCGGTACGCGAGCAGGCCGGCGCCACGGAATTCCTCGGCTATGAGACGGAAGCTGCGGAAGGCCTCATCCAGGCACTGGTCAAGGACGGCAAAACCGTCGACAGCGCGGCCAAGGGCGACGCGGTGGCGGTGGTCGTCAACCAGACACCGTTCTATGGCGAATCCGGTGGCCAGATGGGCGACACCGGCGTGATCTCCGGCGAAGGTTTCTCCATCGAGATCTCCGACACACAGAAGAAGGCTGACGGCCTGTTCGTGCATCTGGGCAAAGTGGCGAGCGGCACGGTCAAGGCCGGTGCGGCCGTCGAGCTCAAGGTCGACCACGCGCGCCGCACCAGGCTGCGCGCCAATCATTCCGCGACGCATCTGATCCACGAGGCGCTGCGCGAGGTGCTGGGCACCCATGTCGCGCAGAAGGGATCGCTGGTGGCGCCCGAGCGGCTGCGCTTCGACATTTCGCACAACAAGCCGATTTCGGCCGAAGACCTCGAAGAGGTCGAGCGCATGGCCAACGAGATCGTCGTCCAGAACAGCCCGGTGACGACGCGCCTGATGTCGGTCGACGACGCCATTGCCGAGGGCGCCATGGCGCTGTTCGGCGAAAAATACGGCGATGAGGTGCGTGTCGTGTCGATGGGCACCGGCGTGCATGGCGCCAAGGCCAACCGGCCCTATTCGGTCGAACTGTGCGGCGGCACGCATGTCCGGGCGACCGGCGATATCGGTCTGGTGCGTGTCGTCTCCGACAGCGCGGTCGCCGCCGGCGTGCGCCGCATCGAGGCGCTGACGGGCGAGGCCGCCAGAAAGTATCTCGACGAGCAGGACAGGCGGCTGAAGGCGACTGCGGCCGTGCTGAAGATCTCGCCCGCCGACGTGCCGGCGCGCGTCGAGACGCTGCTCGATGAGCGCAAGAAGCTCGAGAAGGAGCTGAGCGAGGCGCGCAAGAAACTGGCGCTGGGCGGCGGTGCTGCGGCCGATGCTCCGGCCACCACCGAAACCGTCGCTGGGGTCGGCTTTCTCGGCAAGGCGGTTTCGGGCGTCTCGCCGAAAGATCTGAAGCCGCTGGCCGATGCCGGCAAGACTTCGCTCGGTTCGGGCGTCGTCGTCTTTGTCGGCGCCGGTGAGGACAACAAGGCGAGCGTCGTGGTCGCCGTGACCGATGATCTCATAGGCCGCTTCAGCGCCGTCGATCTGGTGCGCGTCGCCTCGGCTGCATTGGGCGGCCAGGGCGGCGGCGGACGGCCCGACATGGCGCAAGCCGGCGGCCCGGATGCCTCGAAGGCCAATGATGCGATCGCCGCTGTCAGGGCGGCGCTGGAGGCAGCCTGAAAGCCACTTCATGCCGGATAGTCCTGCCAAGAAGGTGCTCGTCCTCGGCGGCTATGGACTGATCGGCGAAGCCGTCGTCGGCCGCCTGCTGCGCGACGGGCATCAGGTCACCGGCCTCGGCCGCGATATCAGGGATGCCGCGCGGCGCTGGCCGGCGGTGCGCTGGATCACGGCCGACATGGCGCAACTGCTTGCCGCTGAAGACTGGCTGCCGATCGTCGCCGGCATGGACGCTGTGGTCAATGCGGCCGGCGCCTTGCAGGACTGCCCGCGCGACCGTCTCGACGCCATCCACCGCGCCTCGGTTGTGGCGCTGGTCGCTGCCTGCGAACAGGCCGGTGTCAGCCGCGTTGTTCAGATTTCCGCGATCGGCGCCGATCCCGCGTCGCCGGATGCTTTCTTCAGCACCAAGGCGCAAGGCGACAAGGCCATCGCTAGCTCCTCACTCGAATGGACGATCCTGCGTCCGGGGCTGGTGATCGCGCCCGCCGCCTATGGCGGCACGGCTCTTCTTCGCGCCCTCGCGGCCTTTCCCGGTTTCATCCCTGCCGTCATGGCGCGCCAGCCGATCCAGACCGTGGCCGTCACAGACGTCACGGAAGCGGTGTCGCGCGCGGTCGCCGGATCGCTGCCGCAGCGTCTTTCCGTCGATCTCGTCGAGGCCGAAGCGCGATCGCTGGCCGACGTGCTGGTTGCGTTTCGTGCATGGCTCGGTCTGCCACCGGCCCGCATTGTGCCGATGCCGGCCTTTCTCGGCCGGCTTGCGGCTGTCGTTGCCGATGGCCTCGGCCAGCTTGGCTGGCGATCGCCTTTGCGCAGCGCAGCCTTGGCCGCTTTGGCGCGCGGCGTGACCGGCAACGCCAGATTCTGGAACGAGATTTCTGATCAAAAACTGCAGCCGCTGGAAGCAACGCTGGCAGCCATGCCGGCCCATGTCCAGGAGCGCTGGTTCGCTCGCCTCTGGCTCTTAAAACCGGTGGTGTTCGGGGTGCTGTCGCTGTTCTGGCTGGTCTCCGGCATTGTCGGCTTTATCATGCAGGAAGCTGCAGCCGGCATTCTGGTCTCGCATGGCCTGACGCCCGTCCTCGCGCTTGGGATGGTTCTGGCCGGAAGCGTTGCCGATATCGTGGTCGGAGCCGCTGTTCTCGTGCGGTCCTTGGCGCGCTTTGCGCTGCTTGGGATGATTGCCATCACCTTGCTTTATCTCGGCGCGGCAACCGCACTTGCGCCCGATCTGTGGCTCGATCCTCTTGGGGCAATGGTCAAGGCGGTGCCCGCGCTTTGCCTTGCCCTGGTGGCGCTGGCGATTTTGGACGAGCGATGAGCCTCTGGATCGACCTCCTGCGCTGGGCTCATATCATCGGCGCCACGGTCCTGTTCGGCACCGGCGCCGGCATCGCCTTCTTCATGCTGATGGCGCAGCGCAGCGGGCGCGCCGACATCGTCGCCCATGTCGCCGGCACAGTCGTCATCGCCGACACCATTTTCACGGCGACCGCCGTCATCGTCCAGCCGATCACAGGCATATTGCTGGCGCAGGCCGTGGGCTGGCCCCTCTCCGAAGGCTGGATCGTGCTGTCCCTGCTGCTTTATGTCGTGACCGGCCTGTTCTGGCTGCCGGTGGTCTGGATCCAGATCCGCATCCGCAACCTGGCGCGCCAGGCGGCCAGCCAAAACGCGCCGCTGCCCGCAGAGGAAAAGCGCCTGTTTCGCATCTGGTTTCTCTGCGGCTTCCCGGCTTTCGCCGCCGTGCTTGCCATTCTGTGGCTGATGGTGACCCGGCCGGCGATCGGGCTTTAAAGCGCGACGCGTCCACTGCGCCGACAGATTTGGCTGAGCGCTCGACACCTGCGAGAGCCTATTCTCCAGCCTTGAAGTCATGTATCCCGGCTCAATTCGATAGGCACTTTTCCCAGGAGACAGAATTGAAAATCATAATTGCGGCCGCAGCTCTGGTCCTCGGTTCGGCGACACTTGCGCAGGCTGCTTCATGCGAGGCCAATTTCAAGGTTTCCGGCGTGCCGATCGTGACTGCAGTCAGCTTTCGGTCCTGGCAGGAATTTCCAAAGGCAAAGGCTCCCGCTGTTTTGAAAAAGCTCGCGCAGGCAGTGGCAGCCGAAGGCTTCTCCGGCATTTCCGTGAACAAGGACCTTTCGTCGATCGACGCTCATCAGGAGACGAGCGGCAGCGGCAGGCTCCAGACCCTTCGTGTTGTCGCCCGCCAAAAAGGCGCCGGCGTCAGGGTCGACGCTGTTTTTGGCATCCAGCCGGGACAAGTCGCGACCAAGGAAGTTGTGCGCACGGGCCTCTGCAACATCATCAACGCCGCGCGCTGAGCGGCAAGCGGTGGCCAGACATGGCGCATGCGCGTCAAGGGTGCTTTGCCGCTTTCAGCGCGCGGGTCATTCTGCTGGAGTCGCCCCAGGTGGACAGCCAGATCAGCACGTCGGTGGCGATCGAAATCAGTGATCGTAAAAAGTTCAGCACCTGGCCGGGAGATTTCAGCTGCTCTTCGGCGTGATGGAGATGGGCGAGCTCTTCCTCGCGGATGGCCAGGATGATGCCGTGCAGGTAGCGGTCGCGGTCGGCCAGAAAGAAAAGCTGATCGTCGAGATGACGGTGAACCGCGGCTTCAACCGCCGCTGTACAGGCCCAGATGCCTTGCGGGCCGAGCAAAGCGGTCACAAAACCCAGCAGCCAGCCGCCCCAGCTCCAGAATTGCATCACCCGGCACGGCCGCGACTGGCGCGCCGGCATGGCGGCGCGGAAGGCAGCGCAATGGATGCGTTCGTGCCCGAGCATCTCCGACAAGGATGGCACACAATCCGGCCAGAAACGCCGGGCCACCAGAATCTGCGCCGAATAGATCCTGATCGCACCAAACTCGCCGGCGTGGTTGACCCTGACTATTCTGGCGATGGTGAGCGCGTCCTGGCGAGAAAGGTCAGCCATGGCCCGGAACCATCAGCCCGCCGCCATGCTCGGACGTTTCGCGATGCGGTCCCACCACGCCAGGATATCGGTGAACCCGGCGAGCAGCTTTTGCCCCTCGGTGACCTTGAGAAAATAGGCGATGATGGGCGCCGCGTGCAGGTCGGCCAGCGTCAGCTGATCGCCGAGCAGCCATGGCCCCGGAGCCTTGAGTGCGGTCAGCGCCTTGAGCACCCTTTCGGCCTGGCGCAGCCCGCTGGCGATCAGCGCCTCGTCGGGCGCTTCCTTCTCCAGCCGCTCAACGGCGACATCCCAGACCATCGACTTGTAGGCATAGGCATCGAGCATGCCGATGATCTGGTTCATCGTTGCGCGGCCGCGCGGGTCCTTCGGTTGCAGCGCCGGACCGTCGAATGCTTCGTCGACATAGCGGGCAATCGCACTGGTTTCGAACAGGCGAAAGCCGCCATGCTCGAAAGCCGGAATGCGACCGAACGGGTGATGCTCCAGATACCAGGCCGGAATGCCATCGGCGGCGAAGATATCGAGAGGCACCAACTCATAGCTGACGCCTTTTTCCGCAAGTGTCAGCCGAGCAATGCGGACATAGACGCTGTAATCGGCGCCGTAGAGGATCGGCTTGGTCATCGATCAGCCCCTCGTTTTGCCCAAAAAGAGCGAAGGCCCCTCTCGGAGCCTTCGTTGTCGGCTTACGCCATCGCCTTCTGCAGATTCTCATCGATCTTGTCGAGGAAGCCGGTGGTCGAAAGCCAGGGCTGGTCGGGACCGATCAGCAGCGACAGATCCTTGGTCATGAAGCCGCTCTCGACGGTCTGGATGCAGACCTTCTCCAGCGTGTCGGCAAACCGCTTCAATTCGGCATTGTCGTCGAGCTTGGCGCGGTGCGCCAGGCCACGCGTCCAGGCGAAGATCGAGGCGATCGAATTGGTCGAGGTTTCCTCGCCCTTCTGGTGCTGGCGATAGTGGCGGGTGACGGTGCCGTGCGCGGCTTCGGCTTCCACCGTCTTGCCGTCCGGCGTCATCAGCACCGAGGTCATCAGGCCGAGTGAACCGAACCCTTGTGCCACCGTATCGGACTGCACGTCGCCGTCATAATTCTTGCAGGCCCAGACATAGCCGCCTGACCATTTCAGGGCGGAGGCCACCATGTCGTCGATCAGGCGATGTTCGTACCAGATTTTCTTTGCCTTGAACTCAGCCTCGAATTCGGCCTCGTAGACCTCCTGGAAGATGTCCTTGAAGCGGCCGTCATAGGCCTTGAGAATGGTGTTCTTGGTCGAGAGATAGACCGGATAGTTGCGCAGCAGGCCGTAATTCAGCGAGGCGCGGGCGAATTCGCGGATCGAATCGTCGAGATTGTACATCGCCATGGCGACGCCGGCGCCGGGTGCGTCGAACACGTCATGCTCGATCACCTTGCCGTCTTCGCCGACGAACTTGATCGTCAGCTTGCCCTTGCCGGGGAAGCGGAAATCGGTGGCGCGGTACTGGTCGCCGAAGGCATGGCGGCCGACGATGATCGGCTTGGTCCAGCCGGGCACCAGGCGCGGCACGTTCTTCATGATGATCGGCTCGCGGAAGATGGTGCCGCCAAGAATGTTGCGGATGGTGCCGTTCGGCGACTTCCACATTTTCTTCAGCTTGA
Source organism: Hyphomicrobiales bacterium (assembly GCA_900472295.1). GTDB lineage: Bacteria > Pseudomonadota > Alphaproteobacteria > Rhizobiales > Rhizobiaceae > Mesorhizobium. The sequence goes on from UCIA01000032.1 coordinate 61,549, forward strand.
ATTCCTCGACGCGCTGCTCGTCAGGCGTGATCGTCGCGCATTTCACGCCGACGCCCCATTTCTTGATGGCGTTGGCCGAATCGATGGTGACCTGGTCGTTGGTGGCGTCGCGGTGCTCGACGCCGAGATCGTAATATTCAAGCTTCAGGTCGAGATAAGGGTGGATCAGCTTGTCCTTGATGAACTGCCAGATGATGCGGGTCATCTCGTCGCCGTCGAGTTCGACGACCGGGTTCGCCACCTTGATCTTCGCCATGGAAAGAATGCCTCGCTTTTTGGGGAACGGAACGGCCTTGCCCGCATGGCTTTCGGCCGGGGATGTCGCCCGTATATCAAAGCGCTTTTGGCCGCGCAAACGCCGATCCATGCAGAATGGGTCGTCTGTGCCGCGACCCGGTGTTTTTGCAAACGCTTCATTTTGGCGGGCGGATGTGGCAGGGAACGATGAAAATGCCGCAAACAGCAGTTCGTAGAGATCATGTCCGCCGCGCAACCTCCTGAAAACACTCCCGCCGGCCCGGCGATCATCCTGGTCGAGCCGCAGCTTGGCGAGAATATCGGCATGGTCGCGCGCGCCATGGCCAATTTCGGCCTTGCCGAACTGAGGCTCGTCAATCCGCGCGACGGCTGGCCAAGCGAGAAGGCGCGCGCCGCCGCCAGCCGCGCCGACCATGTCATCGATGCCGTAACCGTGTTCGACGACCTGGCATCTGCGGTCGCCGATCTCAATTTCGTCTTCGCCACCACGGCGCGTGAGCGCGACGGCTTCAAACCCGTGCGCGGTCCGGTCGAAGCGGGCACGGCGCTGAGGGCGCGTCAAATGGCCGGCCTGCGCACCGGCATCCTGTTCGGCCGCGAACGTTTTGGGCTCTACAATGACGAGGTCGGACTGGCCGACGAGATCGTCACCTTTCCCGTCGATCCCGGCTTCTCGTCGCTCAACATCGCCCAGGCCGTGCTGTTGATGTCCTATGAATGGATGAAGTCGGGCCTGGAGGACGAGACGGCAACCAATTTTGCCAGTCCGGAAATGAAGCCGGCGAGCAAGGAAGAACTGCACGGCCTGTTTGCCTATCTCGAAGGCGCGCTCGAAGCGCGCGGCTATTTCCGCCCGGCGCCGAAGAAGCCGAAGATGGTCGACAATCTGCGTGCCGTACTGACGCGCGCCGGTTTCGCCGAGCCGGAACTGAAAGTGCTGCGCGGCATCATCTCGTCGCTCGACCGGTTTTCGCCGGCAATGCCGCGTGGCGACGGATCGCCCGGCGACGATCCGCGGCGCTTACCTGCCGCTGCCCGAAAACGCTTGGCCGACAAAGAAGACTAGACAGCACGCCCGGCGTTTTGAACCTGCACGCGCTGTCGATCTTTGGTCTCTGGTGCACGATCATGGTGGCAAAGCCGGTGGCGGGCATCGATATCGATGAGTTGACGTCGGTTTTCGACTTCGAGGGCGCTGTTCCCTCGAGCGCTGGCCGCATGGCTACCAGCGCCGCACCATCCGCTATGCGCACTGCTGTGCCAGCCACGCGCTCGGTGCCGTCCGTCCAGCCGATGGCCGGCCAAAGCCCGCCGGCTTCGGCAAGCGCGGGCTGTAGAGCAATCGCCCGGAACTCATCTTCGCTGACACTGCTCAAAACTTGGCTGAATTCGCCACTTCAAGACCATGATCGTTGCGGATAGAACGGCATTGGCCAATCAGCGGCCAGTCCTTCTGATCTCCAGCCTCTTTTCGTGGTCCGATATCAATGAGCGATCGATCAACCCACCGTCCGATCCTGATGTTCGATTCCGGGGTCGGCGGACTGACCGTGCTGCGCGAAGCGCGCGTGCTGATGCCCGACCGGCGCTTCATCTACGTCGCCGATGACAAGGCCTTTCCCTACGGCGCCTGGGAGGAGCCTGCGCTGCAGGCGCATATCCTCGAACTCTTCGCCAAGCTGCTCGATCGTTTTGACCCAGAGATTTCGGTCATCGCCTGCAACACCGCCTCGACACTGGTGATCGATGCGCTGCGCGACAAATTTTCCGGCCATCCCTTTGTCGGCACTGTGCCGGCGATCAAGCCGGCGGCGGAACGCACCCGCTCAGGGCTGGTCTCGGTGCTGGCGACGCCGGGCACGGTAAAGCGCCAGTACACGCGCGACCTGATCGGCAAATGGGCGCAGAAATGCCATGTCCGCCTGGTCGGCAGCGACAATCTGGCCGGACTGGCCGAGTCCTATATGCGTCAGGGTTTTGTCGACGAGGAGGCCGTGCGCGCCGAGATCGCGCCGTGCTTCGTCCAGCATGACGAATTGCGCACCGATATCGTCGTGCTCGCCTGCACGCACTATCCGTTCCTGGCCAACCGCATGCGCAAGACCGCACCCTGGCCGGTCGACTGGATCGATCCGGCCGAGGCGATTGCGCGGCGCGCTTTGTCGTTGCTTCCGGCAGTCGACGGGCCATTGCCGCAAGGCGAGCCCGACATTGCCGTCTTTACCTCCGGAAAGGCGGATTTCGCCATCAGCCGGCTGATGCAGGGTTTTGGACTGAGCGCGCGCTAGAACAATTCCAGAAAAAGTGTGAAGCGGTTTTTCGTCCGGAATTGTTAGACAAAAAGATAGAGCAGTTCGCCGTTTCCGTGAAACGACGAACTGCTCTAGGCCGGTTCGAAGACAACGAGGCGTTGACCCGGATCGGCCGAAATCAGTTTTAGCGTCAGGCCATCGCCCTGTTTAGGCCCTGAGGCCCTCACATTGGCAACGACAGGCATGTCCGAGAGCTGGACGCGCACACGCTGATCGCCTGCATCGGTGACGACGGCCTTGAACGTTTCACCCTCGCGCCCCTTCAGCATCACTGCCTCGGCAAGGTCGATGGCCGCGTGATTGATCTGCGAGGCGCGGGCACCTGCGCGCCCCATAACCTTGGGCAGTCTGGCAAACGCCTCGGTGACGGCATGCGGCACGGGCTGACCATTGGCGATTGCCAGCACGCAACGCACGACGTAGCGATCGGCCAATCGCCTGAGTGGCGCAGTTGCGTGGGCATAGGTCGCGGCCATCGCCTCGTGCCAGGGCACAACGCCTTCCTCATAGGGTTGGTAGGACGCACCGGAGCCGGCACGGCGGATTTCCAGCATCAGCGCTGCCTGTTGCCTGTTGCCGGGATCAAGCGTTCGCTGATAGTCGGCCAGACTGGTCGATGCCGGCCAGGACAGGCCGAGAGCCTGTGCCGCGTTGCGCAGTCTTTGCACCTTGGAAGCATCCGGCGGCGCCATCACCCGGAACAGCCCGGTCCGGTGCGCCAGCATGGCGTCGGCAATGGCCATGTTGGCGGCCAGCGAAAGTGCTGCGTTGTCCCGTTCGGATTGCAGCAGCGGTCTGAACGCAAGCTGGAATGTGCCATCGGCAAGCTGTTCCACCTCTTGCTCGGGCGGGTCGACACGGGAAGCACCACGACGCTCTTCGGCGGCCGCCATGCGCCGTGCAATCTCGGCGAAGCCAGCCGGAACGTCGGAGGCGCGCACGCTGTCATAGGCAAGCTTGGCGCGGCTTTGAATGATTGCGCGTTCCGCGCCGTCCAGTCTTGCCGCTCCGTCTCCGGCGATCCGGACCGTGAAGATAACAGCCGGGCGCGGTCCATTGGGCAGCAGGCTCGCGGAACCCTCGGCAATCACCGGGGGATAGAGCCCGGCCTTGCCGTCCGGCAAATACAGGGTTTCGCCCCGCGTCCAGGCCTCGAGATCGATCGCATCGCCGTCCTCGACGAACCAGGCCACGTCGGCAATGGCATAGTGCAACAGAAGGTCGCCGCCGCTCGCCTCGATCGAAAACGCCTGATCAAGATCGGTGGAAGTCGCCGGATCGAGTGTCACGAACGGCATCGCCGTCCGGTCGGCATGTTGGTTGGGCACGCGCTTGGCGGCTTTCTGCGCCATGGCCACTACATCAGGCGGAAATCCGTCCGGCACATGGAATTCGGTGCGGATTTTCGCGAGGCCGATAGCGAGGGCTTGCGAGGGATCGGTCAACGATTTCATGGCGCTGTCCTACACTGGCGTTCCGGGCACGGGAAGGCCGGCTGCTGGACAGATGTGAAAGTGGATTAAAGCTTTTGCCGCCGGCGCGCTGGAACTGCTGCCCTGAAGCGACGTTCTTCCTGAGCGAAGGAGAAACGGATATGCCCGCAAAATCACAAGCACAGCAAAAGGCCGCCGGCGCCGCGCTGTCGGCCAAACGCGGCGAGAGCAAGAAAAGCGAGCTGATAGGTGCTTCGCGCGAAATGTATGAATCGATGAGCGAAAGACAGCTTGAGGAATTCGCCGAGACCAAGCGCAAAGGGCTGCCGAAGAAGAAATCGGCGGATTGAAACCCTCTGCATCGCGCCTGACATGCCGAATGCCTGCGCTGACCAGCGCCGGCGACGCGCTTGACTCCGGTCAAATCTCCGTTTAACGAGCCCACCAACACCGGGCCGCAATGCCCGGTTGTTTCTTTTGCATGGCAAGCCCCCGGAAATCAGGTTTTTCGTTTCCTTGGTCTTGTTTTGAAATGACGTGTCCCGTGGGTTTTCCGCCGCGTTGCGTGGGAAAACCCTGTCAGGCCTCGAAAACGGAGGCCAGAGGAGGGCGCGTTTCCTTCACCCGGACCATGAGGTTCCGGGTGGTTTGTTTTGAAAGGGAATGCGATGAGCAAGCGCGAATCCGCGAAGTACAAGATCGACCGCCGTCTCGGCGAAAACATCTGGGGCCGCCCGAAGTCCCCGGTCAACAAGCGTGAATACGGCCCCGGCCAGCATGGCCAGCGCCGCAAGGGCAAGCTTTCCGACTTCGGCCTGCAGCTGCGCGCCAAGCAGAAGCTGAAGGGTCACTATGGTGACGTCTCCGAAAAGCAGTTCCGCAAGGTCTATGAAGAGGCCGATCGCCGCAAGGGCGATACCTCCGAGAACCTGATCGGCCTGCTCGAGTCGCGTCTGGACGCGGTCGTCTACCGCGCCAAGTTCGTGCCGACCATTTTCGCCGCCCGTCAGTTCGTCAACCACGGCCACGTCAACGTCAACGGCAAGCGCGTCAACATCGGCTCGTACCGTTGCAAGCCGGGCGATGTCGTCGAAGTGCGCGAAAAGTCGAAGCAGCTGGTTATCGTTCTTGAAGCGGTCGGCCTCGCCGAGCGCGACGTGCCGGACTACATCGAAGCCGATCACAACAAGATGGTCGCGACCTTCTCGCGCATCCCGGGTCTGGCCGACGTGCCGTTCGCCGTGCAGATGGAACCGAACCTGGTCGTCGAATTCTATTCGCGCTGATCGTAGAAGGTCTGCGTTGCAGATTTTGAAAGCCGCCTCCGGGCGGCTTTCTTCGTTTGTAGTCCTCGAGCTGGTTTCGCCTCTCGTGTTGTCAAACCAACCGAATTGTGTTGGCTAACGAACCGTCACAACGAGCGAGTTTCGGCCCATGTCTCATCAGCACCTGTCGGCCTATGAGCTTGCCGATTCCAAAATCGGCAACGGCCGATTTTTTGTGTTGATGGCCGCAGTGCTCCTCGTTCAATTTCTGACCGTGGTGCTCACTCACTCGCCGGTAGTCGGAAAGGTACATCCGCTCTTCCGCGAGGATGGTCCGATCGAGGCGCTGTCGCCGGTCGGCTATATCCTGTGTGTTGTGCTTATTATCGCGCTTGGCGGCAGCAAATTTGCGCTGACGCGGGCGTTTAGCCTGATTGTCGTACTGCTGGCGATGGCCACGCGCGAGCTCGATTTCAACAACCGCTTCACAACGATGAGCGTTACCAAGGTGAGCTTTTTCCGGTCAGCCGATGATCCGTTGCATGCCAAGATCCTGGCATTCGCGGCGCTGGCTTTGACCGCCTGGGCCGTCATTCACATGCTTGTCACCTATGGCAGGGATTTTTTGGCCGGCTTGAGACGATTGAGCCCGATGAGCGTTGCGGCAGCGCTCTCTGTATCGATGATTGCGCTCTCGGAAGGCCTGGACGGCATTGCGCGTCCTCTTGCGAAGCTAGGCTTTCCAATCACTCTGGAAACCATCCTTACGCTTGTGAAAGCGGAAGAGACGCTGGAATTGGGCATATCGATCTTTGCAGCTTTGGCGATTCTGGCCTATTTCAGCGCCAGGCAGGACAGGCAGGGCATGCTCAAATGAGGCACGAGGCAGATATCGAGAGCGAAGAGGGCGGTTTCCATCCGCTGTTCGCCGACGTGCCGTCCTCGGTCGAGTTCAACAAGCTGCGCAAGCGGCTGTTGCGGCAGACACGCCAGGCTATCGAGGATTTCGCCATGGCGCGGCCCGGCGACCGCTGGCTGGTGGCGCTGTCGGGCGGCAAGGATTCCTACGGCCTGCTCGCCGTGCTGCTCGATCTCAAATGGCGCGGGCTTTTGCCGGTACAGCTTCTGGCCTGCAATCTCGACCAGGGCCAGCCGAACTTTCCGAAGCATATTCTGCCCGACTACCTCAATGCACACGGCATTGCCCATCGCATCGAGTACCAGGACACCTATTCGGTGGTCACCGACAAGCTGCCCCAGGGCAGCACCTATTGCTCGCTGTGCTCGCGGCTGCGGCGCGGCCATCTCTACCGCATCGCGCGCGAAGAGGGCTGTTCGGCGCTGGTGCTCGGCCACCACCGCGAGGACATTCTCGAAACCTTCTTCATGAACCTGTTCCATGGCGGCCGTCTCGCCGCCATGCCGCCAAAACTGCTCAATGACGACGGCGACGTCATGGTGCTGCGGCCGCTGAGCTACTGCGCCGAGGCCGATCTGGAAAAATTCGCCGGCGCGATGAAGTTCCCGATCATCCCTTGCGATCTCTGCGGCAGCCAGGAAGGCCTGCAGCGCAACGCCATGAAGGCGATGCTGGACGACATGGAAAAGCGCATGCCGGGCCGCAAGGATACGATGCTGCGCGCGCTGTCCAACACCAGGCCCTCGCATCTGCTCGACAGAAAGCTGTTCGACTTTGCTGCACTCAACGGCAGCCTCAGCACAGGACAAGACATTTCCGATGACATTTGACGACCAAGCGATCGACTGGCTGGCCGAGCTTCTCGCCGATGCAGCCAGGGCCGAGATAATGCCGCGCTTTCGCCGGCTGGGCGAGGGCGACGTCCGCCAGAAGACCTCGGCCGCCGATCTGGTGACCGAGGCCGACGTCAGCGCCGAGCGGCTGATTACGGCCAGACTGCGCGAGCGCTATCCCCAGGCGATGATCGTCGGCGAGGAAGCCTGTTCCGACAATCCGGCACTGCTCCAGGGTCTCGGCGATGCCGATCTTGCCTTTGTCGTCGACCCGGTCGACGGCACCTTCAACTTCGCCTCCGGCGTGCCGCTGTTCGGCGTCATGCTAAGCGTCGTGGTCAAGGGCGAGACCGTAGCCGGCATCATCCATGATCCCGTCGGCAAGGACTGGCTGATCGGCGCCAAGGGCGCCGGCAGCCATATCCGCCACGCGCATGGCGCGCTGGAGAAGGTGCATGTCGCCGATGCCGTGCCGGTCTCGCAGATGACCGGGTCGGTTTCCTGGCAATATCTGGCGGAACCGCAGCGCTCGCTTCTGGCGCGCAACCAGACCAAGGCACTGTCGCAGTTCGGCTATCGTTGTGCTGCGCATGAATACCGGCTGCTGGCCAGCGGCCATGCGCATTTCGTCGTCTACAACAAGCTGATGCCGTGGGATCATCTGGTCGGCGTGCTGATCCACGCCGAGGCCGGCGGCTATACGGCGCGCATCGACGGCAGCGCCTATCTGCCGTCGCATGTCGACGGCGGCATTCTTGTCGCCCCGGACAAGGAAAGCTGGAAAGAATTGCGCCGGGAACTCTGGGCTGAGTAGTCGATTTCAACTGCCGGCAAGGGCTTTCGTCAAGTAGATTGGCTCTGTTATAGTGATTCAATCTCTCGCGAAGCCGGAAGCCGCGAAATGAATCATTCGTCCGCAATCGTTGCAGCGGGACTTGCGCTTGCCCTGGTCGCCGGCGTCACCGAGGCAAGATCGCAGGAACGCGCGTGCGGCAGCCCCGATCCCGTCGACACCATAGACGAGATGTTCGACGCGATCTTTGCCTGCTGGCAACCGCCGCCGGGAAGTGCTGGCCTGACCCTGACATTGAGTTTTTCAATTCGCAAAAACGGCACGCTGATTGGCAAGCCGCGCGCCACTTTCTCACACATGGGAGACGATGCCGCGCTCAACCGGGTCTTCGTCACGTCCGTGCTCGAGGCGCTCGACAAGGCTCTGCCGCTGCCTCTTTCGGACAGCATGGGCGGAGCGATCGCAGGGCGTCCGCTGTTTCCTCGCTTCACCGCAGCACCAGGCGGAGCATCCTGAGGCGCGTCGCCTAATGCATGTCGCCCAGAAGGCGCGTCGCTCAATGCAGGTCGGTGACGTGTCCTGAAACGGGTGGGTTGTGCGGCTGGAACATCTTGCCGCGCTCGGCGATCAGGATCATCAGCAGGGCCGCGACCGAGACGCTGCAGAAGCCGGCGGCGAGCGGCGTCACCGTGCCGTCGAAGGCCTGGCCGATCAGCGTGCCGAGAATGCCGCCGAGAAACGTCTGCATGAAGCCCAGGATCGACGACGCGGTGCCGGCCAGTTGACCGAGCGGTTCCATCGCAAGCGCATTGAAATTGGCGCCCAACGCGCCGAACGGCAGCATCGCGCTGGCGAAGAAGGTGATGAACAGCCAGAGCGGCATCTTCATTTGCAGCGACACGGTGAGCCAGGCAAGGCTGATCACCAGGAACAGCAGCAGCGCGCTCTGCGACAGGCGGCGCATGCCGATGCGGCCGACCAGGCGCGAGTTAAGGTAGTTCGAAAAAGCAAGAACGCCGGCGACACCCGCGAAGATAACCGGAAACATCTCGCCGACATGAAAAATGTCGACATAGATCTGCTGCGCCGAGGCAATGAAGCCGAACATGGCGGCAAAGATGAAGGTGCTGGCAAAGGCATAGCAAAGCGCCATGCGGTTGGTCAGCACGATGCGGAACCCACCGACGACGGACGAGACTGTCAGTGGCCGGCGATGTTCGGGATGCAGAGTCTCAGGCAGCCGCAGCAGCGACCACGCCGATACGATCAGCGCCCCGACGGCCATGGTGACGAAGATCCAGTGCCAGCTTGCAAACAGCATGATGAACTGGCCGATCCCCGGAGCAATCACCGGGATGGCCATGAACACCATGAAGATCAGCGACATCACCTCGGCCATGCGCCGGCCGTCGAATGTGTCGCGCACGATCGAAACGGCGATGACACGCGTCGCTGCCGCACCGATGCCTTGCACCAGCCGGCACAGGAGAAGAATGGCGAAGGACGGGGCAATGGCAGCGGCCGCTGCCGCTACAACGTAGATCGCCAGCCCGACGACCAGCGGGGCACGGCGCCCGAACCGGTCCGAGATCGGCCCGAAAAACAGCTGTCCGCCGCCGAAGCCGAGAATATAGGCGGTGATCACATATTGGCGGTGGTTTTCATTTTCGACGCCGAGCGTGGCGCCGATCTGCTGCAGCGCCGGCAACATGATGTCGATGGCCAGCGAGTTCAACGCCATCAGCGCCGCGCACAGCGCGATGAATTCCCAGCGCGGAATAGGCAATTTGCTTGCCTGTTGCGGCGCTTCTGCTGGCTGGTCCACGGCAGGTCCGATCTTCAAAACGAATATGCGCCGGCATACCGGCGCATCCGTTCGTCCTCACCCGACACGGGGAGGCAACATTTTGCCGGGGCGGGGCTGCCCCGGTCTCAAATCAGGTTCAAGCGACCCGGAATCAGGCTGTCGCTTTGACGCTGACGCCCTTGTCGACGAGGAACGTCTGCAATTCGCCGGCCTGGAACATTTCGCGGATGATGTCGCAGCCGCCGACGAACTCGCCCTTGACGTAGAGCTGCGGGATCGTCGGCCAGTTCGAATATTCCTTGATGCCCTGGCGCAGTTCGGCCGACGTCAGCACGTCGACGCCCTTGTAGTCGGCGCCGATGTAATCGAGGATCTGCACCACCTGGCCGGAAAAGCCGCATTGCGGAAAACCGGGGGTACCCTTCATGAAAAGGACGACGTCGTTGCCCTTCACTTCGCTGTCGATGTAGTCGTTGATGCCGCTCATGGAATATCCTTTCACGCCTGTGGGAGTCAGGCTCGAAGCATAGCCATCAAATAAACCCATAGATGGGCCGAAACAAGATGTTTGCGCCGCTGCCGCGGAAATGGCGCAAAGGATCGCCTGTGTTGGGCCAAGCCTCCGAGCCGATTGCAGCCTGCGGGACATGATGAAACGACGATATGGCGCCGCCCTTCTGATCGCCGTCCTGCTGGCGGCGGCGATGGCCATCATCTGGTGGCCAAGGAGTCCCGCGCCGCCGCCTTTGGTCATCGGCGGCGACCTTCCGGCGCCTTGCCGGAATGTCGCCTTCGAGGCCGTGACCTATGTCGTGTGCGAAATCGATCTTCGCACCGACAGCGTCGGTGTTTTTCATGCCGGGGGCGACGGAAAGCCCTTCGGCTCGCTGGAGGCCTTCGACAAGGCAATGATGGGCGAGGGCAGGCCAGTGCTGCTCGCCATGAATGGCGGCATGTATCACGAGGATTTGTCACCGGTCGGCCTGCTGGTCGAGGACGGCGTTGAAAAGTCGCCGCTCAACCTCGCCGATGCCGAGGGCAATTTCTTCCTCAAGCCCAACGGCGTCTTCCTGCTCGGCAAGGACGGCAAGGCCGCGGTCATGGAAAGCAGCGCCTATGCCGCCGCGAAACCCGACGTCGCTTTCGCCACGCAATCTGGCCCGATGCTGGTCATCGCCGGCGCGCTTCATCCTCGCTTCGAGGCGAATGGCGCCTCCCGCTACATCAGGAACGGCGTCGGCGTGCGGGACGGAAACACGGTCGTGCTGGCGATCTCGCGTTCGGAAGTGAGTTTCGGCAGTTTCGCGCGGCTGTTCCGCGACGCGCTCGGCTGCAACAACGCGCTGTTCCTCGACGGCACGGTCTCGGCGCTGTCGGATGGCAAAAGGATGATCATCGGCGGAAAATACCCGGCGGGACCGATCATCTCAGTGTCGGCGAAGCCGATCACGCCAGCGTCGGCGAAGCCGATCGCGCCAGTGTCGGCGAAGCCGATCGCACCGGTGTCGGCGAGGAAGCCCGCGACCGAGTAGCCCGCCAAAGAGAACCGTGCCTGCTTGTACGGCATCAATGGTTGTAAGTCGAAATATAGCACTAGCTAAGTCTTGAAGCATGAACTACGATCACTCCAATCTGGAGGGACGCGGGCATGAGCGAGATGAAACCCTTGCTGGAGCGAAAGCTCGACCGAAGGCTGCTTCTGGCCGGCGGACTTGCGGCCGCCGGGGGCACAGCGGTCGCTGCCGGTGCCGCCCGTGGGCAGACAAGCCACGCCGGCCATTCGATGCCGGCCGCCGCCGCATCCGAAGCGCCGCCGGCGCATCTCGCCGCGCATGGGGCGATGATCACGGTCGGCGATGTCGACGACGCGCGCAACGGCTTCGATCCATCGAAAATGCTCACCGATTGGGACACCGGGACGGTGTCGACGCTGACGGATGGGCGCACGCTTCGCACCTTCGAGGTTACAGCCGAGGACAAGGAGATCGAGATCGCGCCGGGCATCATGTTCCCGGCCTGGACCTACAATGGCCGTGTGCCGGGGCCGTCCCTGCGCGCGACCGAAGGCGAGCGCTTGAAGATCGTCTTCCGCAACCAGGGCTCGCATCCGCATTCGATGCATTTTCATGGCATCCACGCCGCGCGGATGGATGGCGTTCCCGGCGCCGGCCTGATCGGGCCGGGCGAGGAGTTCGTCTACGAGTTCGATGCCAGGCCGTTCGGCTGTCATCTCTACCACTGCCACGCTTTGCCGCTGAAGCGGCACATTCAAAAGGGCATGTACGGCGCCTTCGTGATCGATCCCGATCCGGCCCGGCATCCCGAACACGAGGCGGTCGCCCGCTCTCGCCTCCTCGGCACGCCAGAGAATGCCGGCTGGCAGGAATTCGTCATGGTCATGAACGCCTTCGACACCAACTTCGATGGCGGGAACGAGGTCTACGCCGTCAATACGGTCGCCCACGCCTATGCGAAAAAGCCGATCCGGGTGCTGAAGGACAAGCCCGTCCGCATCTATCTCGTCAATGTCGTCGAGTTCGATCCGATCAATTCCTTCCATCTGCACGCCAATTTCTTCGACTATTACAATCAGGGCACGACGCTTACCCCCACGCTCAGGACTGTCGACCTGATCACCCAGTGCCAGGCCGAGCGCGGCATTCTCGAGTTTCATTTCAAGGAGCACGAGGCGGGCCTGTACATGTTCCATCCCCATCAGTCGGAATTCACCGAACTCGGCTGGTCCGGGATGTTCGACGTCGTGGAGGCCGTGTCGTGAGCGATTTGAGCCAGCCTTCCGCCGACGCCGACCGTTCAAGGTGGGCCAATCTGCTCTGGGTCGTGCTGCCGCTCGCGGTGCTCGGGCTGGCCATCGCCTGGCTGGTCTCCTCCGATCCGCTATCGAGCTTCCGCAACGGCGCGCCGCCGGTCGAGAATCTTACTTTCGAGCGGACGATCCTGGGAAATGATGGCATCCGTGTGCTCGTGCGCGCCGGTGGTTCGGAGCCGATGACCGTTGCACAGGTGCAGGTCGACGATGCCTATTGGCAGTTCACCCAGGATCCGCCGGGTCCGATCGCACGCGGCGGCACGGCATGGATCAGCCTGCCATATCCCTGGGTGCTGGGAGAGGCGCATGCCATCAACCTCGTCACCAACACCGGGGCGACGTTCACGCATGAGATCGCTGTCGCCGTATCCACGCCGACGCGCGATTCCCTGAGTTTCACCGCCCAGGCCGTGCTTGGCGCCTTCGTCGGCATCCTGCCGGTGGCGATCGGCCTGATGTTTTATCCCGCGCTACGCGGCGTCGGACGCGGCGGCATGGACTTTCTCCTGTCGCTGACCGTCGGGCTGCTTGCCTTCCTGTTCGTCGATGCGCTCGAAGATGCGTTCGAACTGGCCGGGGAAGCCGCCGCCCTGTTCCAGGGATCAACGATGGTGGTGCTTGCCGCCGCCGCCAGTTTCCTGCTGCTGATGGCGGCTGGCCGGCGGAGCGGGACGCCGACCGGCCTGGCGCTCGCCACCTTCATCGCGTTCGGCATCGGCCTTCACAATCTCGGCGAAGGACTTGCGATCGGCGCCGCCTTTGCCTCGGGCGCGGCGGGGCTGGGCACTTTCCTCGTGCTCGGCTTCACACTGCACAACATCACCGAGGGCATCGGCATTGCCGCTCCGATCCTGAAGCAGCGCCCGCCATTGCGGACCTTCGCCGCGCTGACATTGCTCGCGGGCGGGCCCGCGGTCGTCGGCCTGTGGATCGGCAGCCTCGCCTATGCGCCGCAATGGTCGGCACTGGCGCTGGCGGTCGGGGCAGGCGCAATCCTGCAGGTGATCGTCGAGCTGGTTTCGATGCAGTTTCGTCAGCGCGGCGACGGCACACGTGCCTTGTTCGGGCCGAGCGCTATGGCCGGATTGGCCGCCGGAATTGGCTTCATGTATCTGACGGCCATGCTGGTGAAGATCTAGAGCAATTCCAGGAAAAGTGTGGGCGGTTTTCCCGGGAAAAGCGCATAGCGCTTTCCCTTGGGAATTGCGTAAAACAAAGAGATAGAGTGGTTCGCCGTTTCCGTGAAACGGTGAACCGCTCTAGGCAGCACCGAGGTTCATTCGGGAACGCTGGTCTGCAGGGCCAGCGCATGCAGCACGCCGCCCATATTGCCCTTCAGCGCGTCATAGACCATCTGGTGCTGCTGGACGCGGCTTTTGCCGCGAAAGCTCTCGGCCACCACCTCGGCGGCATAGTGGTCGCCGTCGCCGGCGAGGTCGCGGATCGTCACCTTGGCGTCCGGGATGCCGTCCTTGATCATTTTTTCGATGTCGTGGGCATCCATTGCCATGGCAAAAATCCTGTTCTGGTCGGCGGCTAGGCAGCTTTTACGAAGTGACTCGGGGGCAAGCCTAAAGCCTTTCGGCTTCGGATTGAAGTCGTTCTATCCCGGACGAGAGACCTAAGGGCCATCCTGCGGTGGGTGGACCACACCGTCCTCGGTAATGTCATCGCGGGTCGAGAACCCCCGGCCAAGGGCAAAGACCAGCACGTAGAGCGGAATGTTGATCACGAGGCTGACAATGGGAAGATAGCTCGTCATCTGCCAGAGCGGCGAGAAGAAGCCTTGGCCGTAACCGTCGCAGGTCAGTGATGAGCCGTATTGCCACAGAGCGCCCGTAGGAATCGCGATGGCAAAGAGCTTGATGCAGGTCGCAACATGCCTTGCCCGCGCCGGGTCCGGCGAAAGGCGGCTCCACAGCACCAGGCAGGCGATCGGGGTCGCATAGATGAGGCTCTGCAGGGCCAGCATCGGCAGCGTGCCATTGGCCGAAACCAGGAACTGCTCACGCCTTTCCAACAGCGGACAGAGATCGCTCGAGGTCGTCGACAGCAGGAAGAAGACGAACGGCCCGAGGAACCAGAAGAAGAACAGCGACGGCCAGAAGACGACTGCGATCAGCGCCCTGGTGGCCAGTTTCCTTTGATTGAGCATGATCTTTTTCCGAAAACCGGGTTCCACTTTTCGCTGACGCGGTCCTACGGTTCGGGATCATGCTCTGCTCAACTGGCCTTATCCATAAAGCTAGGGAACCAGCCTTCGTGAGCGTTGACGAGTTCGCTGACCGGTATCGCCCTGGCATCGCCGAGCTTCAGTTCGCTGCCGCCGGTCGAGCCGATCCATGGCGCAAAGATGCCGAGCTTGCTCTGCTCCTCGCGGATGGCGTCCCATTCCTTGCTTTGCGGGTCGACCGACAGCGTCAGCAAGTAGCGGCCCTGGTCTTCGCCGAACCAGACCGGGATCGGGTCGGTGCCGGCAAGGCCGGGGATGGTGGCGCCGATGCCCGACGCCATCGCCATTTCGGCCAGCGCGATAGCCAGGCCGCCATCGGAAAGGTCATGCGAAGCGGTAACGACGCCCGAGGCGATCAGGGCGCGCACATGGTCGCCGACGCGCTTTTCATGCGCGAGGTCGACCGGCGGCGGCGGGCCGTCGGTGCGGCCATGAATGTCCCTGAGATAGGCGGACTGGCCGAGATGGCTGCCCCACGTCGCCGGCGCGCCGACCAGCAGGATCATCTGTCCCTCGGCGGCAAAGCCGATGCGGGCCATTTTCGACCAGTCGGCAATCAGGCCGACACCGCCAATGGTCGGCGTCGGCAGGATTCCCTGGCCGTTGGTTTCATTGTAGAGCGAGACGTTGCCCGACACGATCGGGAAGCCGAGCGCCCGGCAGGCTTCGCCAATGCCTTTCACCGCGCCGACCAGCTGGCCCATAATCTCGGGCCGCTCCGGATTGCCGAAATTGAGGTTGTCGGTCGCAGCCAAAGGCAGCGCGCCGGTGGCGGTCAGGTTACGCCAGCATTCGGCCACCGCCTGCTTGCCGCCCTCATAGGGGTCGGCCTCGCAGTAGCGCGGCGTGACGTCGGAGGAGAAGGCCAGCGCCTTGGTTGCATGGCCTTCGACGCGCACCACGCCGGCATCGCCGCCCGGCAGCTGCAGCGAATTGCCCTGGATCAGCGTGTCGTACTGCTCCCACACCCAGCGGCGCGACGACAAATCCGGCCCGCCGAGCAGCTTCAGCAGCGCATCGGCGACATCGGCCTTCGGAGCATCATTCGCGGCAAGCGGCGCCGGCTTCTTCGACTCGACCCAGGGGCGGTCATATTCCGGCGCCTTGTCGCCCAGATCCTTGATCGGCAGATTGGCGACCTCGTCGCCTTGGTGGATGACGCGGAAGCGCAGATCGTCGGTAGTCTTGCCGACAATGGCGAAGTCGAGGCCCCATTTGTGGAAGATCGCCTCGGCTTCCTTTTCCTTTTCAGGGCGCAGCACCATCAGCATGCGCTCCTGGCTTTCCGACAGCATCATCTCATAGGCGCTCATGCGCTCTTCGCGCACCGGCACCTGGTCGAGGTTAAGCTCGATGCCGAGATCGCCCTTGGCGCCCATCTCGACCGCCGAACAGGTGAGGCCGGCCGCGCCCATGTCCTGGATGGCGATGACGGCGCCCGACGCCATCAGTTCGAGGCAGGCTTCAAGCAGGCATTTTTCGGTGAAGGGGTCGCCGACCTGCACGGTCGGGCGCTTCTCGTCGATCTTGTCGTCGAACTCGGCCGAGGCCATGGTGGCGCCGCCGACACCATCGCGGCCGGTCTTGGCGCCGAGATAGACGACGGGCAGGCCGACGCCCTTGGCTTCCGACAGGAAGATCGCATCGGTCTTGGCAAGGCCCGCGGCAAAGGCGTTGACCAGTATGTTGCCGTTGTAGCGGGCATCGAAATTGACTTCGCCGCCGACCGTCGGCACGCCGAACGCGTTGCCGTAGCCGCCGACGCCGGACACCACGCCTGAGACCAGATGCCTGGTCTTGGGATGATCCGGTGCACCGAAGCGCAGCGCGTTCATCGCCGCGATCGGCCGCGCACCCATGGTGAAGACGTCGCGCAAGATGCCGCCGACGCCGGTCGCAGCACCCTGATAGGGCTCGATGTAGGAGGGATGGTTGTGGCTCTCCATCTTGAAGACGACGCAGTCGCCATCGCCGATATCGACCACGCCGGCATTTTCGCCCGGACCCTGGATGACTTGCGGTCCGGTGGTCGGCAGCGTGCGCAGCCATTTCTTCGAGGATTTGTAGGAGCAGTGCTCATTCCACATCGCCGAGAAGATGCCGAGTTCGGTGAAGCTCGGCTCGCGTCCGACCAGGTCGAGGATACGCTGATATTCGTCGGGCTTCAGCCCGTGCGCGGCAATGAGTTCCGGGGTGATCGGCACGGAATTGGAAATGGTCATGGGCAGCGATTGGTATCCATGGGAGAGGGGGATTTCTGAGTCCCCTCTTATCGCAAGCTTTGGCGCGATACACCCCATCGGATGACGAAAAACGCCGGAAAGCCACAAGGTGACAATGGCAGCGGGAACCCTTGGGGAACGCTATGCCATTCCGGCCGTTAGGTCTCCATCAATCAAGGAGATCGGGATATGGCCACCAAACAAGGCAAGAAAGACAATCGCCTCTCGGACAAGGAGGCTATGCATATTGCCGAGACCACGGACGTTTCGCCCAAGCAGGCCAAGGACCTGGCCGCGAAGCACGGCAAGGACAAGGGCGCGAAGGAAGCCAGGAATTTCAAGGCGGAGGGCTGACCTGAAACTAGATCCTGCGAGCGCCAGTTTAACCTCAGCGGGTCAGGAAGACCTGTCGTAGCCGGCGCGCCCTTCCTCCAGCAGTCGCCGGATCACCGCGACGCCGCCGGCGATCTCTTCACGCCGCCTTGGTTGCGAGACGCCGAAACGAACGCCGTGGAAAACCTGTTCCGAACGGCCCGCCTTGAATTCGTCCTCGTCATCGAGCAGCACGCCATTTTCCAGGCATGCGCTCCTGAAGGTGCCGGACAGCCAGGGGTCGGGCAGTGTGAGCCAGACGAAGGGCACGCTGTCGTTTGACTTGAAGGCGAAGCCGGCCAGGGCCTCTCGCACGATGGCGATGCGGGCGGCAACTTCGGCAATGCAGCGTCGGCGGATGTCGCCGGCCTGTCCGGAAAGAACCAGCCGTGCATTCACCTCCGCCAGCAAAAACGGCATGCCACCGGTCATCATCTTGTGGGCGACGCGGATGCGATGGCGATAGGCGGGCGGGCAAGAGAGCCAGCCGCCGCGGACGCCTGCCGCGACCGATTTAGACAGACCGCCGGCAACGATGGTGCGTTCGGGCGCGTATTCGGCAAGCAGCGGGGTCCGATCATCGGTCAGGCCGCCATAGAGATCATCTTCGATGATGAAGACATTGTACGCGCGCGCCACACGGGCAATCGCCTCGCGGCGCTCCGCGGATAAAATTGTCAGCGTCGGGTTCTGCACCGTCGGCATCAGGAAGATCATTTTCGGGTGCTTTTGCGCACAAACGCGTTCGAAATCCTCGGGATCGAGGCCTTCCTCGTCGGATGCCACCAGTGCTACGCGCCGCCCGATCAGCCCGGCGCTGCGGGCGATCTGCGAATAGGTGAGATGCTCGAAGGCAATGTAATCACCGGGCGTGGTCAGCGCCGCGATCGCTCCCATGACGGCGGCATGGGTGCCGAGCGTCGGAACGATGGTGTCTGCGGCCGGGCGGAACGAATTGCGTGACAGCCAGCGCGCGCCGGCCTCGAACCAGCGCTCCGGAAAGTCCCTGGTGTAGCTCGAAATCTCGTGCGGATGATCCTGCACCGTGCGCGACAGCATGTCGGCGACAATGGCGCCCTGGCCGATGTCGGGGGCGGCGGTGCTGTCGAAGCGCAGCTTGCCGGGCGGCGCATCGACAAAGCGCGTGCCTTGCACGGCGGGCTCGACGAATTCTTGTGACGCCGCTTCCGATTGCTGCGCCAGCACATAGGTTCCGCGCCCAACCTCGCCGCTGACCAGGCCCCGCTCGCGCAGCAACTGGTAGGCGCGGCCGATCGTGCCGACGGTGGTGCCGATGTCATAGGCGAGATCGCGCTGCGGCGGCAGTTTTGCCCCGGCATCGATGACGCCCTTGTCGATGTCGGACTCGATGCTGTCGGCTAGGCGCTGATAGAGCGGGCCGGAACCTGTGGTGAGATCGGGAAGCCAATTTGTCATGGTGACAATTTTGTATATTGCACCGGATTAGGAGTCAATACATATCAGCGGCGTACCGAAATGGGTACAATTTGCAACCTTGGCAGAAAGACAATGAGCACAATCGAGACAATCCGCAGTACGGGCATTGAACTGGTCGGGCCATCGAGCCGGCGAGGCTTTGTCGGCCGCATCGTGCATGTCGTCAGGTCGCTGGCACGGCAGCTTGACGCGTTGTTCGAGCGCCGTCGCGGCCGCCTGGCTTTGCTTGAAATGACCGACGAGCAGCTCAGGGATATCGGTGTGTCGCGTGGCGACGCCTACCGCGAGGGCATCAGGCCGTTCTGGGACTGAAGCACATCGTGCTGGGCACGCCTTGCGGCGCAGTTGGCGATGTTTCGCCTTTGGCTAAGGGTTCGAAGCCGTTGGTGGCTACTTCAAGGCACCCTTAGCCGCGTTCGCGATGAAGTCGGCGACAAAGGAAGGGTGTGACACCATCGACATGTGACTGGATTTTATCGTGCCGGTCTTGGCTCCAATATGGTCCGCGAGCCATTGTTGCACTGGAGTAGGCAGCGCGTTGTCGCCCTGCGTGACAAGATACCAGGTGGGCTTGTTCTGCCAGGCGGCTTGCTGGACCTTTTCCCCGAAACTCTTGGCCGCTATCGGCTGCTCGACAGCCGTAAGGAGAGCAACTCGCTTTGCAGCGACGTCGCCGGCCATGACGTGGGCGTAGGCAGTGGGATCGTCCAGCCAGACAAGGCCATTGGCATCCGGCGCCATGCCGTCCATGGGCGCATTGCGTTTCTGAAGCAATTCCGCGACCGATTCGTTGCTGTCGGGAACAAGCGCGGACAAATAAACGATGCCCTTTACATTCGGAGCGTTGCCGGCCTCGGTCACGACGGCGCCGGCCCATGAATGGCCGACGAGCAGCACGTCACCCTTCTGTCGCTCCAGAACGCGACGTGTCGCGGCAACGTCATCGGCAAGCGATGTCAAAGGGTTCTGCACGGCAGTGACGTGATAGCCCTTGGCTTCCAGCAACGGGATGATGTCCGACCAGCTCGAGCCGTCTGCAAAGGCGCCATGCACGAGCACGATGTTTCGAACATGCGTTGTGTCGGCGGCCCGTGCGGTAGCGGGTAAAAGCATGACCGCGACGGTCAGGGCCAGCGCCATGACACCGCCCGCAATGCTTCTCAGCAGTTGGCCGCCTCGCGACCTTCCGTGGTTCTCGACAATCTCTGGATATCCAGTTGCTGCAGACATAAAGATCCGTCCTTGGTTCCGCGCGTGGCGAATTGGTCGATAGGGGTAAACGATGGTTTGAGGCCTCAGCCGGCGGTCTCGTAAAGGAGGAAGCTCATATCAGCTGCCTCGTCGCGCAACGGCACGATAGACTGGTATTCCGGGGACGCGAACCAGTCCCTGGCGGCCTTTACATCAGCAAAGCGGATAATCCCGAGGCCAGGGGCGGTCTCAGTACCCGCAAGCACCTCATGCAACTTGCCACGATGGATAAACTCGCCTCCAAAAGCCGCGATCGTGGGCGCGGAGGCAGCCGAGTACTGAGCCAGTTTATCGCCTGCCTTCGGACGAACCTGGACAAGAACGAGTGCAGTCATTTTCATCTCCTGATGTAAAAATCATTCATGATCGTTCCGGCGATATGGCATTCGAATTGTTTTGTCCACATATGTACAAAACACAAAAACGAGAGGTGGGAGTTGGCACGACCCAGCAAGTTTGACCGCAAGGAGGCGCTGGACATCGCGACGGAAGCGATCAGGAGCGGCGGGTATGAACGGGCCTCAGTAAAGGCCCTGTCCGAGCGCTTAGGAATTTCCCGATCGAGTTTTTACAATGCTTTCGGATCGCGCGAGGCGTTTTTCGCGGAAATCATTGCCCGCTATTCAATGACGGCACCCGACGCGCCCTTGTATGGCGAGGTCAAGGGCCCTGTCATGCCTGTCCTGTATGAGGTCGTACGTAACATCTGCCGTGTTCGCGCAGCCGATCCGGAAGGCCGCGGATGCATCATTGTAAACTCCATCAGCGAGCTTTGCCCATCCGCCGACGGACCAGCACCTATGCTGGCCAGGCTGGCCGCTGGTTCGACCAGCCGTATCGAAGAACTGATGACTGTCGCGCGTGAGCAGGGCGAAATCGGCGGCACTGCCGATGTTCATGCCCTGGCGCTGGCGCTGCAAAACCTGATGATAGGGCTAAACGTTCTCTCGAAAGTCGTCCGGGACGAGGACGATTTATGGCTGCTCAGCGAAACGACGCTTCGGGGGCTGGGATTGTTCCCGCCAAAAACCTGAACTGGAACGCTGCTGTTTGGCGAGCCAAGCTCACAAACTCAGCAAACCATCATCTCTGGAACCCATAGCGTAGCCGTCCTCGATTTTGGCGGTCAGCAGCGGCAATTCATGGCCGAGGAAATCGAGGAAGGCGCGCACCGCTGGCACAAGTCCGCGCCGGGAAGGGAATATGGCGTGGAGTTGATGCGAAGGCAAAGTGTGGTCCGGCAACAGCCTGATCAGTCGGCCTTTGCGAACCGCATCACCACACAGGTTGCGCGGCAGTTGAGCGATGCCCATCCCCTCCAGAGCGGCCTGGCCAAGCATATGAATATCATCCGTGGCTAGGATCGGAACATATTCAATGTCGATGGCTTGCCCATCGGGCGCCGTCATGTGCCACAGGTTTCGTTCGCCTCTCACTCCGGCCGGACCGAGCCCTCTCTGCAGGTGCAAGGATTGCAGCGCGTTGAAAGGTCCGCGGGATGAAACGAACTCAGGGCTCGCCACGAGCCACTGTTCGCTGGTTCCCAACCGCCTGATCATCAACTGGGAATCGTCGATGGTCGAGCGAACTCGCAAGGCAATGTCATAGGCTTCCGCGATAACATCCACTCGCCTGTTTGTAAGCTCAAGGTCGATCCTTACGGCCGGATGGGCTCGCATGAACTTCCACAGGACGGGCGCAACGAAAATATGGGCAATGCCCACCGGGCAACTTACCCGCAGGCGCCCCGCCGGCGCTTCGCCGGCGTGCTCGGCGACCTCGAAGGCCATGCGAGCGGCATCGATCATCTCATTGCAGTGCTTTAGAAATTCCTGCCCCACTGAAGTGAGATTGACCGAACGGGTCGATCGCTGCAGCAGCCGCACGCCGAGACGGTTTTCCAGGGCCGCTATGCGTCGGCTGATGCGCGACTTGGGTATGCCCAGGGCAAGAGCAGCTGACGAAAAGCTCCCGTGACGCGCCACTGAGGCGAACATCGTCAATTCGTTGAGGTCTTCCACCTGGATCTCCGGGCATTTGATTGTCTCACAGATAGAACAATCTGTGCCATTTGCTCCGCTGGTGCAACACCCGTGGGCGAGCATAGGTATGGCTCACACACTTCAACGGAGCCTAAATACCATGCAAATCCTTCAACTCGACTCGAGCATCCTGAGAGACGGGTCCGCCTCTCGCACACTCACCAAAGCCATCGTGACGAACTTGCTCAACCAGCATCCCGGCGCGGCGGTGACATATCATGACCTGGTGGAGGAGGCGATCCCGCACCTGGACGGACCGATCGGGGCGGGTTTCAGACCGCTCGCTTTCGACGAATCCGATGAGGCGACGCGCCGAGAGCACGCGCGATCGGATCAACTGGTGAACGAGCTAATCGCCAGCGACGTGCTTGTCGTCGGCGCGCCGATGTACAACTTCTCGATTGCCAGCCAGCTAAAGGCCTGGCTCGATCGCGTCATCCAGCCCGGTAAAACCTTCCGATACACCGATACGGGGCCGATTGGTCTCGTTGGTGGCAAGAAGGTCGTGATCGTTTCGACCCGCGGAGGTTCCTATCTTTCCGGCCCCATGGCGGCCATGGACTTCCAGGAGGGCTACCTCAAGACGGCTTTCGGCTTCATGGGCATCAAGGATCTCGATTTCATCCGCGCGGAAAACATGTCGCGCGGCGAGGATGCCCGTACCAGTTCGATGGGCGATGCCCTCAAGGCGGTGTCTCCGCTGGTGACCAAGATAGCGGCTTGAAGGATTTCGTCAGTCGGCATCGGTCCGCTTGCAAGGATTGATGTCGGAGGCCAGGCCAAGGCCACTCTTTCTGGCAGGAACACGGCCCGAAATCCTCATCAATGCAACCAGCTCTCAGAAATCCTGACTGGTCGGCGAACCAATGCCGCCAGCAACGCGGAGACAGATCCATGTTCATTCTCAACAGACGAAATCTTCTGGCGCTCGGTGTGGCCGGCGCCGCAACGGCAATGGCAAGCAGGCTTTCGCTCGCTGCTGTCGCCGATACAAAGGTGTTCACAGCCGATGAGGCCGGCGTAATGGTCGACAGCACGGTCATCGTCGGCGAGAAATCGGCAATCGTCGTCGATGCGCAGTTCACGGTAGCCAATGCCAAGGCGCTTGCCGATGTTATCCAGGCGACCGGGAAAGAGGTCACGACCATCCTCATCACTCACTACCATCCGGACCACCTTCTCGGCCTGTCGGTACTGCTGGACCGCTTCCCCGAAGCAAAGCCTCTCACTCATCCGTCAGTGCTTGCCATGATCAACAAAGCGTCCGCGCCGACCTTGAAGGCCCTGACCGCACAGGCGCCGAAGGGCGTTTTCCCGGATAAGCTGATTGTGCCCGATGTCTTGACCAAGGATCATCTGCTGCTGGAAGGCGAGCGCATCGAAATCCTGGACCCGATGCATGGCGACACGGAGTTCGTCACGCCCGTACACATTCCCTCTCTGAACACCCTCATCGCGGCCGATGTCGGATACACCGACACGCATCTCTGGCTGGAGGAAAACACAACTCCTGATCAGGTCAGCAAGTGGCGCGACAGCACCAGGGAACTGGAGGCCATCGGTGCGAAAACCGTCATTCCGGGACATCGCAAGCCGGATAGCCGTTCAGACGCGTCGATATTTGCCTATACGCGATCCTATCTCGACAGCTGGGAAAAGGCCTTGGCGGCAAGCAAATCCGCTGACGAACTGAAAGCTGCACTTCTCAAGGACCATCCCGATGCGGGGTTTGGCTTTGCGCTTCAACGTTCGGTCGCTGCGATCTACAAAAACTAGCGCCGGCGCTGGCGTGGCTTCCAGGCGGCGATTTCCGGTTAGTCTAGCGGACGCTTGACGCCCTGAGGCGCGAGACGCCTCGGTCCGCGACGATTGCAAGGATGCACAGCACCAGGAAAACCCCGGTGACGGCCAGCGCTGAAAGCGCCACGCTGGCCGCGCCATTCTTTGCAACGTCGAGGAAGGGGTAGGGCACTTCGCCTGCAATTGGCGCCCGTGCCAGCGCATAGGTGAGATAGGCGATCGGATAGGCCATCCACCAGGAAATGTCGCTCCACCGTGTCCTGCCGTCGGCGCCCGCCACCAGCCACCACAGCACGAACAGCACCGGTGTCACATAGTGCAGCAGCACGTCGCAGAGCAGGAACAGGCCCTGCGGCTGCCAGAGCCGCGCCAGCACCGTCGCATAGACGATGAAGACCAGCGCAATGGAAACCGCGACGCCTGCGCGCATCCGCGGTCCAGCAAAGGCCGGCAGCCAGGCATAGCCGGAGGGCGACAGCAGCGAGACATGGACCAGCACCGCGCCGATGTTGGTCAGGATGGTGAAGAAGCTGAACAGGAAGACGATGGAGCCGAGAAAACTGCGTCCGGCTTCCATCGATGCCGGAATGCTGATGCAGAATTGCAGGACAAGCCCGGCCAGACCGATGATCAATCCCGCAATCTGCAGGAAGCGGCCCATCGGCGTCAGGCGGTCGCGCTACAGGACGGATTGCCCGTCTGCCAGCGCGCAATGTCGGAGCCGATGCGCGCGCCGAGCGGATCGGCCATCAGCGGGCCGAACACGTCGATACGCCTCGAATTGCCTTTCGCCTGGACGACCAGCAGCGGCTTGCCGCCATAATGCTTGGCCGGCACCAGCAGGAAACGTGGCGTGCCGCTGAAGGAATTCAGCTCATTGGCCATCTGATACGATTTGAAGGCGGGATCCTTGCTGGCGATCCAGCATTTGTGGGCCGATATCGCCACCTGTTCCATGGCCAGCAGCGAAGCGCTCTTGCCCGCAGGCACCGGCGCGCTCTTCGGGGCGGACTGGCAGGAGGCCAGCGCGAGGCCGGCGGCAGTCAGGAGAGCCATCCGGGCAATCGTCAGTCTCATGGTCAGCCGCCCCTGCGTTGTCGTAGATTTCGAGAAGATATCAGGCGGCGATGCCGAGTGCGCCTTCGAACAGCGCCCTGCCGTCGCTGCCGCCATGCGCGGCTTCGATCAGGTTTTCGGGATGCGGCATCAGGCCGAGCACATTGCCCTTCTCGCTGATGATGCCTGCAATGTCGTTGATCGAGCCGTTGGGATTGGTGCCTTCGGCATAGCGGAACACAACCTGTCCTTCACCCTCGAGGCGCGCAAGCGTGTCGGCATCGGCGAAATAATTGCCGTCATGATGCGCCACCGGCGTGCGGATGATTTGGCCCGGCTGATAGCGGCGGGTGAACATGGTGTTGGCGTTGGCGATCTGCAGCTTCACCTCACGGCAAACGAATTTCAGCGAAGCATTGCGCATCAGCGCGCCGGGCAACAGGCCGGCCTCGACCAGAATTTGGAACCCGTTGCAGACGCCAATGACCATGACGCCCTTGGCGGCCTTTTCAGCGACTGCCCGCATCACCGGCATCCGCGCGGCAATGGCGCCGCAGCGCAGATAATCGCCGAAGGAGAAGCCGCCGGGAATGGCGATCAGGTCGACATCGGGAATTTCCGTGTCGGTCTGCCAGACGGTCGCGGGCGCCTGTCCCGAAATCTTGGTCAGCGCCGCGATCATGTCGCGGTCGCGGTTGAGGCCAGGCAGAAGGACGACGGCAGATTTCATATCAGGCGATCTCCACTGCGTAATTCTCGATCACCGTGTTCGCCAGCAGCTTGTCGCACATGGCTTTGAGGTCGGCCTCGGCCTTGACCTTGTCGGTCTCGGCAAGCTCGAGGTCGAAGACCTTGCCTTGCCGCACCTGGCCGACACCGCCGAAACCCAGTCCCGACAGGGCGTGCTCTATGGCTTTTCCCTGCGGGTCGAGCACGCCATTCTTGAGGGTGACGGTGATGCGGGCCTTGATCATGCTGGACAGGTTCCTGTTCGAAAATTTTCTTTAGTGCGGCTTGCCTTTGAGGCCATCGGTCGAGGCGACGAGCACCGGGCCGGTCGGGCGCGGCGGCTCGTTCTCGTTCATGATGCCAAGGCGGCGGGCAACTTCCTGATAGGCTTCGACGAGACCGCCCATATCCCTACGGAAACGGTCCTTGTCGAGCTTGTCTTGCGTTGCCACGTCCCACAGCCGGCACGAATCCGGCGAAATCTCGTCGGCCACCACGATGCGCATCATGTCGCCTTCGAACAGGCGGCCGCATTCGATCTTGAAGTCGACAAGCTGGATGCCGACGCCCATGAACAGGCCGGAGAGGAAGTCGTTGACGCGGATGGCCAGCGCCATGACGTCGTCGATCTCCTGCGGGCTCGCCCAGCCGAAAGCGGTGATGTGCTCTTCCGAGACCATCGGATCGTCGAGCGCATCGGCCTTGTAATAGAATTCGATGATCGAGCGCGGCAAAACGGTGCCTTCCTCGATGCCGAGTCGCTTGGACAGCGAACCGGCGGCGACATTGCGCACCACCACTTCGAGCGGAATGATCTCGACTTCCTTGATCAGCTGCTCGCGCATGTTGAGCCGGCGGATGAAGTGGGTCGGAATGCCCATGCGGTTCAGGTGGTTGAAGATGTATTCGGAAATGCGGTTGTTGAGCACGCCCTTGCCGTCGATGACCTCATGCTTCTTCTTGTTGAAAGCAGTAGCATCGTCCTTGAAGAACTGGATCAGCGTGCCCGGTTCCGGTCCCTCATAGAGGATCTTGGCCTTGCCTTCATAAATGCGGCGGCGATTTTTCATCTGATTTTTTCTCTGGATTTGCGGGCAGGCGGCAAGCGACCAGTTCCTGTCCGTCTGCCTAAATTAGTGTGGCGACGGGTGGGGTTCAATGTCGGGTCTATCCCAATCGCAGAGTTTGCTCAATCGGCAAATCCTTTCCACCGACCGGTTTGAGGAATGAAATGCCGCAGCGCAGCAAGTGATGTAACATATTGACCGGCCCGCGCCCTTTTGGTTTGTGCTGCGGCACGACACATGTTCACCGCCAACGCGAATCGATTTCACCGGAGGGAAGCCATGAGCAGCATGAAAGACCGCGAAGAGGGCTTTGAGCGCAAATTCGCCTTCGACGAAGAACTCCGCTTCAAGGCTTCGGCGCGTCGCAACAAGGCGCTCGGCCTGTGGGCCGCCGAGAAGCTGGGCAAGTCCGGCGCTGACGCCGACGCCTATGCCAAGGAAGTGGTTGTCTCCGACATCGAGGAAGCCGGCGATCACGATGTATTCCGCAAGATCCGCAAGGATTTCGATGCCGCTGGCGTCGACCAGTCGGACCATCAGATCCGCCGCACCATGGACGAACTGATGGCGCAGGCGATCGAGCAGATCAAGAACACCTAGAGCGAGTAGCGCTGGACCAATCGACCGCCCGGTCCAGCCGGGCGGTTTTTCTTTGCCTTTTCAGCCTTTTCCGGCTGAAACTGCGTGCAGGCCTGCCGAGGGCCTGTGCCAACCAAGGAAAAGCGCCCATGTCCCTGAAATCACGCCTGGCGGCGGATGAAACGCTGTTCACCGCCTGGTCCGGGGTCCCGGACGCCTTGACGGTCGAAATCATCGCCAAGCAGGGTTTTGACGCCGTCACGCTCGACATGCAGCATGGCGGACACCACGAAGACTCGGTCTTGCGCGGCCTGGTGCCGGTGCTCGCCGCCAACAAGCCGGCGCTGGTGCGCATTCCGGTAGGCCGCTTCGACATGGCCAGCCGCGCGCTCGATTTCGGCGCCGAGGCGGTGATTGCGCCGATGGTGAATTCGGTGGCCGATGCAAAGCTGTTTGCCGCCGCGATGAAATATCCGCCACTTGGCGAGCGTTCCTGGGGCCCGACCTATGCCTTTCCGCGCCACGGCAAGGGCGACTTTGCCGAATGGCTGCGCGACACCAATCAGCGCACCATGGCATTTGCCATGGTCGAAACCCGTGCCGCGCTCGACGCGCTGGACGGCATTCTCGACACGCCAGGCATTGACGGCATCTTCCTCGGCCCATCGGATTTCTCGATCGCCTGGTCGAACGGCGCCACCGTCAATTCGACGCTGGAAAGCATGATGGAAACCGTCGCCTCCATCGCCGAGCGGACACGCAAGGCCGGCAAGCATGCCGCCATCTACGTCGTCGAGCCGGCGATAGCCGGCCGCGTGGTGGCAATGGGTTACCGGCTGCTGGCCATGGGATCGGACCACGCGCTCATTTCGCTCGGCGCAAAAACCCTCATCAAAAGCATGAACGATTCGATCAAGGGCTGAGGCGTGGTGCCTTGCCCGATCAGGCCTTGAGGTCGGTCAGGAACTTGGCGAAGGTCATTGACCCCTCGGGCCACGGGCCGAAACCGGCGTCCTCATTGAGGTGCCCGGTTTCGCCGGCATCGATGAACAGCGAGCCCCAGGCTCCGGCAATGTCCTCGGCGACCTCGAAGGCGCAGAACGGGTCGTTGCGGCTGGCGATGACGATGGACGGAAAAGGCAGCGGCTCGCGCGGATAGGGGCCGAAAGTCATCAAATGCTTCGGCTTGATCCTGGGGTTGGCGACATCTGGCGGCGCCACGAAAAAGGCGCCGGCGACCGGCTTCCTGAATTGCGGAATGGCCTGCACCGCCGCGGCCACGCCCAGGGAATGGGCAACGATCACCACCGGCCGCTCGGCTTCATTGACAGCATTCGCCACGCTCGCCGTCCAGTCCTCGCGCACCGGCTTCGACCATTCGGCCTGCTCGACCCGGCGCGCCGTCGACAGTTTGGACTGCCAGCGTGTCTGCCAGTGTTCCGGACCGGAATTGGTGTAGCCCGGTACGATCAGAATATCTGCGTCTTTGACTTTCATGGCGTTGAGATAGCGAGCCGCTCCGTCTCGCGCAACCATGCTGATGCAGGGCAATGCATCGTAATTGTGAACAACCTGTTCGACTCTTGTTGTCTTGTGTGAACGATCAGGATGGACGATCTGACTGGAAAGAACGAGCGCCGAAACCAGGATTTTTCTGGGCTGAAGCGGCGTTAAGCAATCGCGGCGCCAGGCTCCTGCCTTTGGAAACCTCGTCGAACGCCGCAACGGAGATTTTGATGAGCGAACTGCCTTTTGCCGCAACCACCCCGGTCAGTGTGTCACGCGTTGGCCTCAAGGCGCGCGACGCCGAGAGCCTCGCCGCCTATTACCGCGCCGTAGTCGGCCTGCAGGAATTGAGTCGCGCCGATGGTGCGATCACGCTGGGCGCCGCCGAGCGTCCTCTGCTGGTCATCGAGGCGGATGCGGCGGCAAAACCCGACGATCCGCGCAGCGCCGGCCTGTTCCACACCGCGTTCCTTTTGCCCAGCCGCGCCGATCTCGGCCGCTGGATCAACCATGCCGCTGCCAACAAGATCCGCATCGAGGGCGCCTCCGACCATTTGGTCAGCGAGGCGCTCTACCTGACCGACCCCGAAGGCAATGGCATTGAAATCTATAGAGACCGCCAGCCGGAGGAGTGGAAGTGGAACGGCGACAAGATCGCCATGGCGACGGAGCGTCTGAACCTGGCGGCGTTGGCCGCCAGCGTGCCGGCCGGTGACGCCGGCTGGCAGGGCGCGCCGCAAAACAGCGTTGTCGGCCATGTCCATCTGCGCGTCGGTCGGCCGGAAGACGCCGAAGCCTGGTGGAACCAGGAATTCGGTTTCGACACCGTCGCCAGATATGGCGGCCAGGCGGTGTTTCTGTCGTCAGGCGGCTACCACCACCATATCGGTGGCAATTCGTGGCACAGCGCCGGCGCCGGCCGCCGCGATCCGTCCCGCTCGGGCCTCGCCTGGGTCGAGATGCGTTCGGACAAGGCCACGACAGAAACGACCAGGGAAGACCCGTGGGGCACGGTGATCCGTACCGTACCAGGCGCCGCTGTCTAAGCGCTTGCTCGCCTCCTAGACGGAGCTGGCGGCGTAGCCAGTCAGCAGCCCGTGCGCCCAGCTGTCGAAGCCAGTAGCGCTGGCGCGGCTGGATGCGTCTGTCCAGTCATAATTGACCAAATGATGGCTGAACGACCATTCGCCGTCCTTGTGCGTGGCGAGGGCATAGCGGGCATGCGGGCTGCCGGTCACGGTGAGCCCGGGAAACGCCTGGACGCCGACGCTGCCGGGATTGAGGATCGTCTGCCGGTCGGAAAGCCGCACGACGCGGGGCGTATGGGTATGACCGCACAAGGTCAGCCCGGCGTCGACGTGGCCCAGTTTGTGCCGAATCTGCTTTTCATTGGACGGGTAAAAGTGGTTGCCGCCGTCTTCCTCGACCAGGAACACCTCATCGCTGCTGGGGCTGCCGTGGCACAGCAGGATGTGAGGGGCGAGCGACAGGGTTGACGGCAATGCCGAAAGCCAGGCCAGTGACGACTGCGAGAGACATTGGTGGGTGAAAGCATCGACGTCTTCCAGGCCGGATGCAGGCGGCTCGACCAGCACGCGGTCGTGATTGCCGCGCACGGTCGGCCAATTCTGTGCCATCAGATATTGTGCGGTCTCTTCCGGCCATAGCGGCCCGGAGAGACAATCGCCCAGATTGACGGTGATATCGGGAGAAGCGTCTTTCATCTGCGCATGAACCGCCTCAAGCGCGCGCAGATTCCCGTGGATGTCGGAAAGGACAGCCAGCCGCATCGAAAAATCCTATCCGAAAACCCGCTTGAAGATCGTGTCGACATGCTTGGTGTGATAGCCAAGATCGAATTTCTCGCGGATCTCGGCTTCGGGCAGGGCTCCCGTCACTTCCTTGTCGGCCAGCAATTCCTCAAGGAAATCAGCGCCGTGTTCCCATACCCTCATAGCGTTGCGCTGCACCAGACGGTAGGCGTCCTCACGGCTGACGCCAGCTTGCGTGAGTGCCAGGAGCACGCGCTGCGAATGCACCAGGCCGCGGAACTTGTTCATGTTCTTCAGCATGTTGTCGGGATAGACCAGCAATTTGTCGATAACGCCGGTCAGCCGCGACAGTGCGAAATCCAGCGTCACCGTGGCGTCCGGGCCGATCATGCGCTCGACCGAGGAATGCGAAATGTCGCGCTCGTGCCAGAGCGCCACATTCTCCATCGCCGGCAGCGCCATCGACCGCACCATGCGGGCAAGTCCGGTGAGGTTTTCGGTCAGCACCGGATTGCGCTTGTGCGGCATGGCCGACGAGCCTTTTTGGCCCGGCGAAAAATACTCTTCCGCTTCCAGCACCTCGGTGCGCTGCAAATGGCGGATCTCGGTCGCCAGGCGCTCGACCGACGAGGCGATGACGCCGAGCGTGGCGAAGAACATGGCGTGGCGGTCGCGCGGGATGACCTGCGTCGACACCGGTTCCGGCTTCAGCCCAAGCTTTTTCGCCACATGCTCTTCGACATAGGGGTCGATGTTGGCGAAGGTGCCGATTGCGCCTGATATTGCGCAGGTGGCTATGTCTTCACGGGCGTGCACCAGCCGCTCGCGGCAGCGCGAAAATTCGGCATAGGCCTGCGCCAGCTTGACGCCGAACGTGGTCGGTTCGGCATGAATGCCGTGGCTGCGGCCGATGGTGACGGTGTCTTTGTGCTCGAAAGCACGGCGCTTGAGCGCGGCGAGCAGGCCGTCGAGGTCGGCCAACAGGAGGTCGCTGGCACGGCTGAGCTGCACCGCAAGGCAGGTGTCGAGCACGTCGGACGAGGTCATGCCCTGGTGGATGAAACGCGCATCCGGCCCGACGAATTCGGCGAGATGGGTGAGGAAGGCGATGACGTCATGCTTGGTGACGGCCTCGATCTCGTCGATCTTGCTGACGTCGAATTTGGCCGCACCTCCCTTTTCCCAGATGGTTTTCGCGGCTTCCCTGGGGATGACGCCGAGCTCGGCCAGCGCATCGCAGGCATGCGCCTCGATTTCGAACCAGATGCGGAAGCGGGTTTCCGGCGACCAGATGGCGACCATTTCCGGCCGGGAATAGCGAGGGATCATCCGTCAGTCCTGATGTATGGGTGAATAAGTCCGCCTCCTATCAGAGGCGGGCCAAATGCTCAACGCTGCTGGCGCGCAAACCACACGCTGGCAATGGCAAGCGCGATGAATCCGAGCGGAAAATAGAGCCTGATACCCAGCACCACGAACTGGTAGAGCGCCGTCAGCGAGGTGAAGACCAGTTCGAACGCCCAGCGGGCGGTGAAGGCTTCGGCATGCCATTCGGCATAGTAGGAGCGGTATTGCAGCGCAAACAACCCGCCGGTGAAGGCGAGCGTCGCGGCAAGCAGGCAGACGAAGGCGGCGGCGAACGCTACTTCCGACGGCCGACCGAGCGAGACCAGCCGCGCCGCGAACAGGCCGATGGGGAAGGCGATTGCCGCACCCATGGCATAGAGCAGGACGACGAAACGGATCTTTTCCGGCGTCTCCCAATTGTCGAGCCAAAGGCCGGTGAGCGCGCTGGCGCCCATGGCCACCGCCCACAGCAAGGCGCCGAGCAGGGCCGTGAGGGTCGGCGGCACGGCGCGGCTTGCACGATTGCCGACGCGCTTGCGCCAGCTGGATTGATCGAGCGATGTCACAGGCGGCCGGTCACGGCGATCCAGCGGAAATCCGGCCCCTCGAAGCCGTACTGGCGCACCGCAATCAGCACAGCATAGGCACTGATGCTGTCCATCGAGAAGGTCTGCACCGCGCCGATCCGATAGCCATTCGGGCAGCCGCGACTTTTCGGGATCGATTTGTCTTCATGCAGCAGATGCGTCTGGCCGCCATCCCTGGCTTCGATGCGCAGCAGGCGAAAACCGTTGATCTCGCCCTGGCTCTCGCAGCCTGCCGTGTTGTTCATGCCGATCTCGTCGAGCCGGAATTCCAGCGGCGGGTCGACCGGCGAAAAGATTGGCCGCGGGTTGACCACCATGCGGAACGGGTCGGCCGACAGCTCGGTCACCGGATTGAAGCCGGCGGTGATGCCGCGGTTCGCGGTCAGTTCGGCCTGGGCGATGATGGCTTCGCCCTTCTGCTTCGCTTGCTGACGGGCCGTGTCGAGCGAGGCGGTCTCGTCCTCCAGTCGGACCCGGATCGGCGTGCCCGGCAGAAAGCTGTCGTTGCTGGTGTCGATGTAGTAGCGATTGGCATAGGGAAAGCCCGACCCGTCCGCGACACCGTATTCTTCAAAGGCGAAGACACTGCCATCTCTGGTGAAGCCAAGAATTTCAAGCTCGGCGACATCGCCCGCTTGGGCGGCAATGGCAGATGCCAGCTGCACCAGCAGGCAAACGCCAATCAGGACAAGATTTCGCATCGGGTCTCCG
Source organism: Hyphomicrobiales bacterium (assembly GCA_900472295.1). GTDB lineage: Bacteria > Pseudomonadota > Alphaproteobacteria > Rhizobiales > Rhizobiaceae > Mesorhizobium. The sequence goes on from UCIA01000032.1 coordinate 94,731, forward strand.
CTCCGGCTGCCATGGTTCGATCGTTCCCTATCATGAGACAGTCAAAACATCGTGCTATCCCAAAAGGCGATGCATCCAATTGCGCCACCGTTTGTTATCGTTGATCGTTTTCAAAAGGAGAACACCCCATGACCGAGGCCAGCAAGATTCGCGAACATATGGAAGTGGTCGGCGCCGACGGCGTTCACATCGGCACTGTCGACAGGGTCGACGGCGACCGGATCAAGCTGACCAAGGCCGACAGCGGCTCTGGCGCCCACAAGGGCCATCACCACTACATTCCCTTGAGCCTGCTTGCCGAGGTCGACGGCAAGAAAGTCTGGCTGTCGGCGAATTCGGACGTTGCGGTGACCTTCGAGGAAGAAGAATCCGACCCGACCTGATCGCTCCATCTGACTTAGAGTCAGCGCGACGACCACACCGGAAACAGATCGCCTTCGGCCGGCGTCGCGGCATGAATGCCGCGGCTGATGGCGCGTGCCATGGTGGCGCCTGCTGCGGCAAAGAAGTCGACCGCTGCGTCGGCGCTGAGTTCAATGCCGCTCTTGCCGGTCGCCAGCGCGAACACCAGATCGCCGTCGGCCGGCGTGTGCACCGGCCAGATGGCGCGCACGAAACCATCGTGCGCCGATATGGCCAGTCGTTTGGCAGCAGCCTTGGTCAGCACGGCGTCTGTGGCGATAACGGCGATGGTGGTGTTGCCGCCGTCCGTTCCGCCGACACGCTTGTCGCGGTATTTCAAAAGAATCCGCCTGGCGTCGTCCGGCATCGGCGAGGGATAGCCAAGCCCGCCGAACTCATCGCCGATTTCGAAAGGGGCAGCCCAGAAATACCGCGTTCGCGCAATCGTCACCGAGCCGGTCGGGTTGGCGGCGGCGAGCGCGCCGATGGTGACGCCGCTCTCGAGCACGGTAGAGGCCGAGCCGAGGCCGCCCTTCAGCCCGGAGCTCAGCGCCCCGGTGCCGGCGCCGACGGTGCCGAGCGGAAAATCGACCACAGCTGCTTGCGCTGCTTCGTAGCCAAGATCGCGGTAAGGCGGATAACGGCCCCAATCCTTGTCGCCGCCATTGCGCAGATCAAACAGAATCGCCGCCGGCACGATCGGCACGCGAAAGCCGCCGACATCGACGCCGATGCCTTTTTCGCGCAATGCCGCCTGTACGCCTGAAGCAGCGTCGAGGCCGAAGGCCGAACCGCCCGATAGCACCACGGCATGGACCGCCTCGATGGAATTGTGCGGTTCGAGCAAATCGGTCTCGCGCGTGCCGGGCGCGCCGCCCAGGATCTGCACGCCGCCGACCGCCGGCTCGTCGCACAGCACGGTCGTGACGCCCGATTTCAGCCTGGCATCAGATGCGTTGCCGACCCGCAATCCGGCAACATCCGTGATCAAATTGCGCGGCCCGGTGCGAAACATCAGTTCGTCTCCGCCGACACGAAACGCGTCCCATCGAAACGGAAGGCGCGATAGAGGTTTTGGCTCAGATCACCCTTGTCGTCGAAACGCAGCGGGCCGATCGCGGTGGTGAAATCATGCCCGGTGAGCATGTCGGCCAGCCCCTTGCCCGAGGTCTCGGACGCTGCCGAGGCCGCCTTGGCGATTTCCACCGCCGCATAGGCCGGCAGCGTATAGCCGTCGGGCGCGATGTTTTTCGCCGTAAACGCCGCCAGCACCTTGGGGTCGGCAACATCGGCCCATTCCGGCGGCGCGATCATCAGCGTGCCGGTGGCGTAGGGCACATCTCCGGGCGGCGTGCGCAAATTCTCGCCGCCGGCAACGGTAATGCCCGCCTCGAGCTGGCCGGCGTCGCGGCCCATAATGGCGATGTCGTCACCGTCGCCCCCGGCAAAGACATGCGTCGCGCCTGATTTCTTCAGCCGGCCGATCAGACCGATCTGGTTGTCGAGCTGCGGCCGGAAGGTGTCGACGAACACCGGCTTCAACGCCGCTTGTTCAGCCGCTGCCCGCAGCGTCTCGGCAAGTTCGCGGCCATAGATGGTGCCGTCATCGACGATGGCGAACAATTCGCTTTGCCACAATCGGGTCAGGATGGCGGCCACCGCATTGCGCTCGTCGTCGCCGCGCGGCCCAAGCCGATAGACCGGCCAGCCGGTTTTGGCGCGGCGATCGGTCAGGCTTTCGGTGCGCACGCCAACGGTGATGACCGGAATGTTGGCGTCCTTGAGGATCGGCAGCGCCGCCTGGATCGCCTCGGTGCAGAGGAAGCCAACGACGATATTGACCTTCGCGGCCACAAATTCCCTGGCGGCGGCAGCGCCGCCATCGGCGGTGCAGCCATCGTCGACCGTCTTGATCTCGACGCCATTGGCTTCAGCCGCGAGACCAGCACCGGCCTCGATCTGCTTGCCAAGGATCGCCGACGGGCCGGACAGGGGCGCAGCGACGCCGACAAGCAGCGTCTGCGCGCCGGCGCCCGCAGGCAGCAGCCAGAGCAGTGCCGCTATTACAGCTGTTAGGGGTCGCATTCTGACGACGAATTCCTCCGTGCCGGTCGCATGCTTCCAGCGTCTCTTGCGCCAAGACCTAAAGGCTGCCCGCCCCAGGCGCAACACGCGAATTTGCGGATTGGCGTCAAGCACTTCGCTTGTGTGGCCTATCATATGCCGCCATATATAACGCTCAGGCTCCTGCTTATGGAAAATCACCGGTGTTGAAGTTGAACGATATAGGGCCTCAGGCCTATCGCGACGCGATGGCGCATTTCGCCGGCCACGTCCATGTGGTGACCACCGACGGTCCCGCCGGCAAACGCGGCACAACGGTGATTGCCGCCTGTTCGGTATCGGACACGCCGCCGACGGTTCTCGTCTGTCTCAACCGCGAAAATGCCAAGAACGAGCTGTTCGTGCAAAACGGCCGTTTTGCACTGAACACGCTGGCGTCGCACCAGCAGCCGCTATCGGTGGCGTTTTCCGGCTTGACAGGCCTTTCGGCCGATGAGCGTTTCGCGCTCGGCGAGTGGGATGTCATATCAACGGGCGCGCCTACCTTGAAGGGTGCTCTCGCCGTTTTCGACTGCGAGTTGACCGACACCAAGGATCTGCACACGCATCGTGTGCTTTTTGGCAAGGTGACAGGCCTGCGCATGGGCGATAATTTGCGGCCGCTGATCTACCACGCCCGCGACTACCACGTGCTGGAAAGCGGAGCAGAGGCGGCAACGGAGAAAGAATGACCGAGCTGAAACCGCGCCCCGCGCCGCGGACGATCGACGAAACGCTCGATCTCCTGACCGGCGCGAACTATGTCGCGGACCGCTCGCTGGCAACCGTGCTGTTCCTGTCGCTGCGCATGCAGCGGCCGCTGTTCCTGGAGGGCGAGGCCGGTGTCGGCAAGACCGAGATTGCCAAGGTGCTGGCGCAGGCGCTCGGCCGCCGGCTGATCCGCCTGCAATGCTATGAGGGCCTTGACGTCTCCTCCGCCGTCTACGAGTGGAACTACGCCGCGCAGATGATCGAGATCCGCATGGAGGAGGCGGCAGGCTCGGTCGACCGCTCCGACATGGAGCGCAATGTCTTTTCGGAAAAGTACCTGATCCGCCGCCCGGTGCTCGATGCGCTGACCGGCAAGGCGGGTGCCGCCCCGGTATTCCTGATCGACGAGCTTGACCGCACCGACGAGGCGTTCGAGGCCTTCCTGCTCGAAATCCTGTCCGATTTTCAGGTGACGGTGCCTGAACTCGGCACGATCAAGGCGGAAGAGCCGCCGATCGTCATCATCACCACCAACCGCACCCGCGAGATCCACGATGCGCTGAAGCGGCGCTGCCTTTATCACTGGGTCGACTATCCCAATGCCGAGCGCGAGCTGGAGATCGTGCGCCGCAAGGTGCCGCAGGCCAATCAGCGGCTTTCCGCCGAAGTGGTGTCGTTCATCCAGAAGCTGCGCCGGGTCGAATTGTTCAAGGCGCCGGGCGTTGCTGAAACCATCGATTGGGCCGGCGCGCTGACCGAACTCGACAAGGTGGCGCTCGACCCCGAGACCGTATCCGACACAATCGGCGTTCTGTTGAAATACCAGGACGACATTGCCCGCATTGGCGCGGGCGAGGGCCGGCGCATCCTCGACGAGGTCAAGGCCGAGCTGGCGGCGGCGGAGTAGGGCATTGAAGGCGCCCGACCCCAGAGAGGCGACGGAAGACGGGCGCATCGCCGACAACATCGTCTATTTCGCCCGCACTTTGCGCAAAGCAGGCATGCGCGTTGGCCCGGCTTCGGTCAAGGACGCTATCGAGGCGGTGCTGGCCGCCGGCATCGGCTCGCGCGACGATTTCTACTGGACGCTGCACGCCGTGCTGGTCTCCAGGCATGAGGACCATCCTGTCTTCGACGAAGCTTTCCGGCTGTTCTGGAAATCGCGCGAACTGATCGAAAAGCTGCTGGCGATGTTTTCGCCGGTGGCGCCTGACACCAGAGAGAAGCAAAAGCCGCGCGCGGCCGAGAATCGCGTCAGCCAGGCGATGTTCGAAGGCCACCAGAAGAATCAGCCGGTCAAGGAAGCCCCCGAGATCGAGGTCGACGCCCGTTTCACCTTCTCCGGCAACGAGGTTTTGCGCGGCAAGGACTTTGCCCAGATGAACGCCGCCGAGATGGCCGACGCCAAGAAGGCGATTGCCGGGCTGCGGCTGCCCTTCGATATGGTCCGGACGCGACGCTTTCGGGCCGATCCGCATGGCCGCCGCATCGATCCGCGCGCCATGATGCGCTCGGCCGCGCGCACCGGCGGCGAGCTGATCCTGCCGAAATTCCGCTCAGCCCGCGAAGTGCATCCACCTTTGGTGGTTCTCGCCGATATCTCCGGGTCGATGAGTCAGTACACGCGCATCTTCCTGCATTTCCTGCACGCGCTGACCGAAAAACGCCGGCGTGTGCATACCTTCGTCTTCGGCACGCGACTGACCAACCTGACGCGGCAGATGCGCCACCGCGACCCCGACGCCGCGCTCGCCGATTGTTCGGCGGCAGTAAAGGACTGGTCGGGCGGCACCCGCATCGGCGACACGCTGGCCGAATTCAACAAGCAGTGGTCGCGCCGCGTGCTCGGGCAGGGCGCGGTGGTGCTGCTGATCACCGATGGGCTGGAGCGCGACGATGTCGCCGGACTGTCGGAGGAAATGGAGCGGCTGCACAAATCCTGCCGGCGGCTGATCTGGCTCAACCCTTTGCTGCGCTTCGACGGTTTCGAGGCACGCGCCCGCGGCGTCAAGGCGATGCTGCCGCATGTCGACGAGTTCCGTTCGGTGCACAATCTCGATGCGCTGGCCGACCTCTGCGCCTCGCTGGACAAGAAATCGGCCGCTTCGGTCGATCCACGCCGCTGGCTGGACGCTGGTGTCAGGCGCGCCGCATAGCCATATGATATCCCATCTGAAAAACAGACTCTGAGAGAAGTGATTATGGACAACAGCATCTATCTCGATGAGGCCCGCGACCCCTTGATCATCGCGGAAGGCTGGATGAAAGACGGCAAGGATGTCGCCATCGCCACTGTGGTCGAGACCTGGGGTTCAGCGCCAAGGCCGGTCGGCAGCCATCTGGTCATCGACGCCGACGGCAATTTTCACGGCTCGGTCTCGGGCGGCTGTGTCGAGGGCGCGGTGGTGAGCGAAGCGATCGACGTCATCGATTCCGGCAAGGCCAGGATGCTGGAGTTCGGCGTTGCCGACGAAACGGCATGGCAGGTCGGCCTGTCCTGCGGCGGCCGCATCAAAGTCTACGTCGAGCGGCTCGGTTAAAACGCCATGGACCCGTACGCCCTCAAAACGCTCAATGCAGAACGCCGCGCCCGCCGCGCCGCGATCCTGGTCACCGATCTCGGCGACGGCCGCGACCGGCTCGTGCGTGAGGGCGATTCCGTTGCCGGCGAACTCGGGCAAGCGATCGCCAAGGCATTCCGCACCGGCAATTCGGGTTCGGTCGAGGCGGAAGGGCGGACCTTCTTTCTCAATGCGCATCTGCCGCAGCCGCGGCTTGTGGTGATCGGCGCCGTCCATATCAGCCAGGCGCTGGCGCCGATGGCCAAGATCGCCGGCTATCCTCTGGAAATCATCGATCCGCGCTCCGCCTTCGCCACGCCGGACCGCTTTCCCGATGTCGCGTTGCATGCCGAATGGCCGGAGGATGTGCTGAAACGCCAGCCACTCGACAGCTACACGGCGCTCGCCGCCGTCACCCATGATCCGAAGATCGACGATTTCGCCTTGAAGGCCGCACTCGACGCCAATTGTTTCTATGTCGGCGCGCTCGGCAGCCGCAAAACCCATGCCAAGCGCGTCGAGCGCCTGCTGGCGCTGGGCGCGACTGCCGACCAGATCGCCCGCATTCACGCGCCGATCGGCCTCGACATCGGTGCGGCAAGCCCGGGCGAAATCGCCGTCGCCATTCTGGCGCAGACGATCCACGCCTTCCGCTCGCGCGGGTTGGAAGCGAAAGGTGCGGCGGCGTGAAATTCGGCCCGGTCCCGATCGATCAGGCTGAAGGAGCGGTACTCGCGCATGCCACCACGGCGGGCGAGCGGCGTTTTCGCAAGGCACACAACTTGAGTGCGCAGGATGTGGCGGCGCTGAAGGCGGCCGGCATTGCCGAGATCGTCGCGGCGGTGCTTGCTACCGATGATCTGAGCGAAGATGCAGCGGCTGAAAAGATCGCTGCAAGCATGGCCCATCGCAACATCGAGGCAAAAGGTGCCGCGACCGGCCGCGTCAATCTGCACGCCAAGGCGGCCGGTGTCTTCACAGTTGATGCCACAATGATCGACGCCATCAACGCCGTTGACCCGACCATCACCATCGCCACTCTGGCGCAGCATGCGCCGGTCGAGAAGGGCCAGATGGTGGCGACGGTCAAGATCATCCCGTTTGCCGTTGCCTCCGCCCTGGTCGACGAGGTGACGAAAATCTGCGCCGGTGGCGAGATCTTCGCCGTCAACGCTTTTCAACCGGTGCGCATCGGCGTCATCCAGACGGTGCTGCCCGGCATCAAGGCCAGTGTGCTCGACAAGACGCTGCGCGTCACCGAGGCGCGACTGGCGCGCTCCGGCGCCCGGCTGACCACCGAGCGCCGCACGCCGCACGAGATTGTCCCCGTTGCGGAGGCGGCGGCCGCGCTGGCGCGTGACAACGACATGGTGGTGATCTTCGGCGCCTCGGCGATGAGCGATTTCAGCGACGTCGTTCCGGCGGCGATCGAGAGGGCCGGCGGCACGGTCATCCGCGCAGGCATGCCGGTCGATCCCGGCAATCTGCTGGTGCTGGGCACACTCGACGGCAAGCGGGTCATCGGCGCGCCCGGCTGCGCGCGCAGCCCCAAGGAGAATGGTTTTGACTGGGTGCTCGACCGGCTGATCGCCGGTCTCGATGTGACAGCGAGCGACATCGCCGGCATGGGCGTTGGTGGGCTGCTGATGGAAATCCCGACCCGGCCGCAGCCGCGCGAGCCGCTGCCGGCCGGGTTGAAGGTCGACATCGTGCTTCTGGCCGCCGGCCGCTCCAGCCGCATGGGCGGGCCGAACAAGCTTTTGGCGCTGTTCGACGGCAAGCCGCTGGTGCGCCGCACCGCCGAACGCGCGCTGGGCTCCAAGGCATCCAGCATCATTGTCGTTACCGGCCATCAGCGCGAGCGGGTGCAGCTGGCCCTGGCCGGCCTTGACGTGACCTTCGCCGACAATCCGGATTTTGCCGAGGGCCTGTCTTCATCGCTGAAAGCCGGCATCGCCCGGGTCGGAGCCGATGCAGCCGGCGCGATGATCGTGCTCGGCGACATGCCGGGCGTCTCTGCGGCCGATCTCGACCGGCTGATCGGCGCCTTCCGCAAGGCTGGCGGCCAGTCGGTTGTGCGCGCCGCGCATGACGGCCGCCGCGGCAATCCGGTGCTTTTGCCGCGCGCGCTGTTTGCAGGCGTCGCCCATCTCGAAGGCGACACCGGCGCCCGCCATCTGGTCGAGGCCGAAGGGCTCTATGTCATCGATGTCGAGATCGGCGACGGTGCGTCGATCGACGTCGACACCCGCGAGGCGTTGGAACACGCCGGCGGCGTGCTGCAGGATTGACAAAGCGCGGCTGAAAAACGCATGGCTGAGGCATGGCTATTCGTCTGCAGTTTCTAGGTCTCTCCCTCGCCGCAATGGCTTTTGCCGCGTCAGCTACCCACGCCGACGCCCTTGAACTAAAGCCCTACAAGGACGATCTCTTCGCCTATCCGGCAACGCTCTCTTCGTCTGATAAGGGCGCTTACACCGTCATCGACTATCGCGAAATGCGCGATATCAACGACCGTGACGAGGTGCCGGAAAGGCGCGTGCATGCGCGATATACCGACACCAGCGTACGCAAGGTGCAGCGGGATTTGCTGCTGAAAACCGATGCCGGCGATGTCAGGCATGTCGCGGTCGGCAAGACCGAAGGCGCCGGCATCATCGTGCTTTACCTGCACGGGCAGGGCGGCAGCCGCAAGCAGGGCGTCGACGACTTCACCTTCGGCGGCAATTTCAACCGCATCAAGAACCTGATGGCCGGCAATGGCGGCCTCTATCTCTCACCGGATTTCACCGATTTCGGCGACAAGGGCGCGGCCCAGGTCGCCGCACTGATCGGCCACTATGCCGAGGCCTCGCCGGGCGCGAAGATTTTTGTCGCCTGCGGCTCCATGGGCGGTTCACTGTGCTGGAAGCTGGCTGGCGGCAACGATACGGGAAAGCGCGTCAACGGTTTGCTTCTGCTGGGTTCGCTGTGGGACGAAAGCTTTCTCTCCAGCCCCGCTTTCAAGCGCCGTGTGCCGGTGTTCTTCGGCCAGGGCAGCAAGGATCCGGTCTTCCCGGTGGAAAAGCAGGAAGCCTTCTTCCGCTCCATCATCGCCAAGTCGAAAGCCTATCCGACACGCTTCGTCCGCTTCGAGACCGGCACCCATGGCACGCCAATCCGCATGATCGACTGGCGCGACGCGTTGAATTGGATGCTCTCGAAGGCGCCCTGAGTCGCTGAGCTAGAACAGGCTAGGGCGCAGTATTGTAGTCGACCACCGTCTGCGGGTTCTCTTCGCCATCATAAGAGGCGTCCACATCGTACTGGACCAGTGAGAAATTGCCGTTGCGGAACAAATATGTGCCGCTGTCAGAGGCATCGCCGACGCCGCGCCATTTGTTGAACGTGCGGATTGTCCTGGTTTCTTCATCGTATTCGGGATTGGTTGCCCAGCCGGTCGTCTGGAAGCCGGTGACGGTCACACTCAGCAGTTTGCCGTCGCTGTCATTGTTCTCGTAGCGTATATCCAGTTCCGGTTCGGTGAACTGCAACTGCAGGACGCCGTCGAGCCCGTCGGTCATGTAGTAGACCGAACTGGTGTTATAGGCTGCGGCGGTACAGTAGAATTCGAAAAGCCGTGTCTCCTTGTCGGGATCGCCTTCAGCCGCATTCTTGTCTTTGTAGTTGATGGAAAAAGCGTTCGGCTCCTCGCCGAGAAATTGCTTGTCGCACTGCTTGCCATAGGTCGCCAGGAAAGCCTTCTTGGCCTGCTCCAATATGGCGTCTTTCTTCGGCGGCAGCGGTCCGTCACCGCAGCTTGCCGGCAGCGCCTGCTCGAACTCGGCCTTGGACGGTTTCAGCTCGCCCTTGTCGATGAAGATCGGGCGGAAGGGCGGCGCCTGAACCTGGGCGCTGACCTGACGCAGCGTGTAGCAGCCGGCGAACACCGCTTCCTTGCCGTCCTTGTCGGTGGCGCGGATGGCGACCGGGACGCTGTAATAAATGCTGCCGGCCGCACCTTCGTCGGAAACTGCGCCGGTTTCGACATCGACCTTGCCGGTGCCGTCATAGCCCTTGACGAAAGTGTCAAAATCCTTTGCCGGCTTTGTGTCGCCGTAATAGCCCCAGGCACGGGCGAATTCGTGCCGGTTGATGGCGCTGTAGAGCGAGAGGATGACCGCTTCGGCGCTGGAGCGATCATCGAGATAAGGGGCTTCAGGCGCGTCGTCGGCGGCGAGCGCTGCTTGGCCCATACCGGCAAGGGAGAGAATGGCTGTCGCAGCGAGAAGAACGCGTCTCATCGGGAATCTCCGCTCGATAACGAAGATTCTACCACGGAGATTGCGGCGACGCAGTGACGCGCGTCACCCGAAGCTTGAAGAATCGCCGGGGAAGGCGCTACGTCGCCCCCGTCGGCGCTTCGGCCGCAGGAGATTTCTGACGTGACACTATCGATGTACGAGGCCTCGGTGCCGGTGTTTTCGGCCAGGCTGAAGGCGCTGTCCGGCGTGCTGACGGCAGCCGAACAGAATGCAACTGAACGCAAGATCGACCCGCAGGTGTTTTTGACCGCAAGGCTGGCGCCCGACATGTATGCGTTGACGAGGCAGGTTCAGGTTGCCACCGATCATGCCAAGGGCGCGCCGTCACGGCTGGCCGGCCGTGAAGTGCCGAAATACGAAGACAATGAAGCGACCTTCGCCGAGCTTCAGGCGCGCCTCACCAAGACGCTCGATCTGCTGGCGTCATTCTCGGCTGCCGAATTTGACGGCTCGGATGACAGAATAGTCGAGCTGAAGTTTGGGCCGCGCGAGGTTTCGATGCCCGGCATGCAGTATCTGCTGCACGTCGCCATGCCCAATTTCTACTTCCACGTCACCACCGCCTACGACATCCTGCGCCACAACGGCGTGCCTTTGAGCAAGGCAACTTTCATCGGACGTTGAAGGCGTTCAGGCTTTTCGCGGCTGGCGTAATGTCATGCGTCCGGTTTTCCGCCATCCTGCCAACCGGCGGCTCTCAGGATCGTATCTGCGAGTTCCGCCGGTCCCTTGCCGTCGGTCGGTATGCACAGAAGACCTTCGCGGTTTTCACCCGCCATGCGGCGCGCCCGGCGTAAGGTGCGCTGCAGCTGCTCTTCAGCGCCGGATCCGATTTCGCGCCGCGACAGGCGCTCGGCCAGTGCCTCTTCCGAGGCCTGCAGGCGCACGACGGTGATTGCCGCCTCGGGTATCGCCGCCAGGATCCAACGACGATCGAAACCGGGATGCATCATCACGCCGGACATGATCAGGCGCGAATGGATATGCAAGGTATCTTGCATTCAGCGGCTTTCCTTTCGTGGCGACGCGGTTTTCGGTGAGCGGCATGCGCTTGGCAAGACCAGCCCTTCGCCATGCTTGAGCCGACGTGCCGAAGCCCATAAGAAGGAAGAAAGAGGGAACGCCTTTGATGTTCACGAAAATCCTGATCGCCAATCGCGGCGAGATCGCCTGCCGCGTCATCAAGACGGCGCGCAAGATGGGGATAGCCACCGTCGCGGTCTATTCGGATGCCGACCGCGACGCCGTGCATGTCGAAATGGCCGACGAAGCCGTGCATATCGGGCCGTCGCCCGCCGCACAGAGCTACCTCCTGCCGGAAAAGATCATCGCTGCCTGCAAGGAAACTGGCGCGCAGGCCGTTCATCCCGGCTACGGCTTCCTCTCGGAGCGCGCTGCGTTCTGCGAGGCGCTTGAGGCTGAAGGCATCGTCTTCATCGGCCCGAAGCCCAAGGCGATCAAGGCGATGGGCGACAAGATCGAATCGAAGAAGTTCGCCAACGCGGCCGAGGTGTCGACCGTACCCGGCTGGCTCGGCGTCATCGAAAATGCCGACCATGCCGAGAAGATCGCCGGCGAGATCGGCTATCCCGTGATGATCAAGGCTTCCGCCGGCGGCGGCGGCAAAGGCATGCGCATCGCCTGGAGCCAGTCGGAAGTGCGCGACGGTTTTGATCGCGCACGCTCGGAAGCCAAAAGCTCGTTTGGCGACGACCGTGTCTTCATCGAAAAGTTCGTCGTGGATCCGCGCCATATCGAAATCCAGGTGCTGGCCGACGCGCATGGCACAGCACTTTATCTGGGCGAGCGCGAATGCTCGATCCAGCGCCGCAACCAGAAGGTGGCGGAAGAGGCGCCGTCACCCTTCCTCGACGCCAAGACGCGCAAGGCGATGGGCGAGCAGGCCGTGGCACTGGCCAAGGCGGTCGATTACCAGAGCGCCGGAACCGTCGAGTTCATCGTCGATAGCGAGAAGAACTTCTATTTCCTTGAAATGAATACGAGATTGCAGGTCGAGCACCCGGTGACGGAACTCGTCACCGGCATCGATCTGGTCGAGCAGATGATCCGCATTGCTGCCGGTGAAAAGCTCGGCATCAAGCAGAGCGACGTCAAGCTGAACGGCTGGGCGGTGGAAAGCCGCCTTTATGCCGAGGATCCCTATCGCAACTTCCTGCCGTCGATCGGCCGGCTGACGCGCTACCGGCCGCCGGAGGAGGGCACGTTCGGCGATATCGTCATCCGCAACGACACCGGTGTCACCGAGGGGTCCGAGATCTCGATGTTCTATGACCCGATGGTGGCCAAGCTCTGCACCTGGGCGCCGACGCGTATCGAGGCGATCGATGCCATGTCGGAAGCGCTCGACGGTTTCGTCGTCGACGGCATCGAGCACAACATCCCATTCCTGGCCGCACTCATGCAGCATCCGCGCTGGCGCGAAGGGCGGATATCGACGGGTTTCATCGCCGAGGAATATCCCGACGGCTTTGCGCCGATCGTGCCGGATGCCGACGAAAAGGCGGTGCTGGCGGCGATCGCCACCACGGTCGAACTGCTGCGCCGCGACCGGCTCGACCGCTTAGGCGGACGGTTGGCGCCACATTCGGGCGCGCTCAAGCGCGACTGGGTGGTAAAGATCGGCGAGGACTATCTCCAGGCTGCGATCCTTGAAGGCATGATCTCCATTCCGATGGAAATCGACCTGTCGATCGATGGCGGCAAGACACTGACGGTGGCGTCCGACTGGCGACCGGGCGATCTTATCTGGCGCGGCCAGGTCGGCGCCCGCAAGGTCACAGCGCAGATTCGGCCGCTGCCGAACGGCTTGCGCATCGCCTGGAAAGGCATGTCGGTGACGGCGCGCGCCATGCTGCCGCGCACGGCGGAACTCGAAAGGCTGATGCCGGAGAAGGTGGCGCCGGACACGTCGAAAATGCTGCTTTGCCCTATGCCGGGCTTGGTCGTGTCGATCGCGGTCACCGAGGGGCAAGAGGTCAAGGCCGGCGAGACGCTGGCGGTGGTCGAGGCGATGAAGATGGAAAACGTGCTGCGCGCCGACCGTGATCTTGTCGTGTCGAAGCTCAACGCCAAGCCGGGTGACAGTCTGGCCGTCGACGCGGTGATCATGGAATTCGCCTGAGCAGGCTGGAATAGTGTGGTCGGGGATCGTTTGTGCTGGACTGGTATCGCCCGGTCCGGGACAATACATCTCCATCGACTCAAGCCCCTTCGAGCAATTGAACAATCATGGCGGATGACAAACTTCCACGCGATCCCCTGAAGCGCGAAGCAGCGATTGCCGCTGCGCGCCCGGAGGTGCCGGCGCGGCCGTTCATCCATCTGCGCGTGCATTCGGCTTATTCGCTGCTCGAAGGCGCCCTGCAGGTCGCCGCCGTTGTCGGTCATGCCGTCAAGGACGAGTGCCCGGCCATCGCCGTCACCGACACCAACAATCTGTTCGGCGCGTTGGAATTCGCCCAGAAGGCGGTGAAGGAAGGCATCCAGCCGATCATCGGCTGCCAGATCGATCTCGCCTTTTCCGGCGAGACGAGCGATGCGCAGCGCGACCGCCGCCGCACGGGGCCGGAGATGCACGCCGTGGTGCTGCTCGCCGCCACCGAGGCCGGCTACAGCAACCTTGTCAGGCTGGTCAGCCAGGTCTATCTGGAGACGCCGCCGGGCGAACCCGTGCATTTGACGTCGGCAATGCTGGAAGGCCATTCCGATGGCCTGATCTGCCTCAGCGGCGGGCCGCGCGGGCCGATCGGCCGGGCGTTGAAGGAGGATCGTCGCGATCTCGCCGAGACGCGGCTGCTGGCGCTCAAGGCGCTGTTTGGCGATCGGCTCTATGTCGAGCTGGACCGGGTCTCTGGCTATGACCGCGCCATCGAGAAATCATCGGTCGATCTCGCTTACATCCACGAGCTGCCGCTGGTCGCCACCAATGAGGCGTTCTTCTCGGCCCGCGACGACTATGACGCGCATGACGCGCTGATTGCGATCGCCGAAGGCTCGGTCGTCGCCGCAGACAATCGCCGCCGGCTGACATCGGACAATTTCCTGCGCAGCCAGGCCGATATGGCCAGGCTGTTCGCCGATCTGCCGGAGGCGATCGACAACACCGTCGAGATCGCCCTGCGCTGCTCCTACTATCCGAAGAACCGCAACCCTATCCTGCCGCGCTTCACCGGCGGCGATGTCGCCGACAATGAGGCGGCACTGAAGGCGGAGGCCGACGAACTGCGGCGCCAGGCCCAGGAGGGGCTGGAGGCGCGGCTGGCGGCGCACGGACCCACTGCCGGCTATACGGTCGAACAATATCGCGAGCGGCTCGATTTCGAACTCTCCATCATCGAGAAGATGAAGTTCCCCGGCTACTTCCTGATCGTTGCCGACTTCATCAAATGGGCGAAGGCGCAAGGCATTCCGGTGGGGCCCGGCCGTGGTTCGGGCGCGGGATCGCTTGTGGCCTATTCCACCACCATCACCGACATCGACCCTCTGCGCTTCTCGCTGCTGTTCGAGCGCTTCCTCAATCCCGACCGCGTGTCGATGCCCGACTTCGACATCGACTTCTGCCAGGACCGGCGCGAAGAGGTCATCCGCTACGTCCAGCAGAAATACGGCCGCGACCAGGTGGGGCAGATCATCACCTTCGGTACGCTGCAGGCACGCGCCGTGCTGCGCGACGTCGGCCGTGTGCTGCAGATGCCTTATGGCCAGGTCGACAAGCTGTCCAAAATGGTGCCGCAGAACCCGGCCAATCCCGTCAAGCTGGCGGATGCCATCGCCAACGAGCCGCGCTTTGCCGAGGAGGCCGAGAAAGAGCCAATCGTGCAGACACTGCTCGATATGGCGCAGAAGCTGGAAGGGCTCTACCGCCACGCTTCGACGCACGCCGCCGGCATCGTCATCGGCGACCGGCCTTTGTCGGAACTGGTGCCGATGTACCGCGATCCGCGCTCCGACATGCCGGTCACCCAGTTCAACATGAAATATGTCGAGCAGGCCGGACTGGTAAAATTCGACTTCCTCGGCCTGAAGACGCTGACGGTGCTGGAGACGGCGGTGAAGCTGATCCGCCGCCGCGGCATCGAGATCGACCTGGCGACGATCCCGCTCGACGATCCCGACACCTACGCCATGCTGTCGCGCGGCGAAGTGGTCGGCGTGTTCCAGGTGGAAAGTGCCGGCATGCGCAAGGCGCTGATCGGCATGCGGCCGGACTGCATCGAGGACATCATCGCGCTGGTGGCGCTCTACCGCCCCGGCCCGATGGAGAACATCCCGACCTACAACGCCAGAAAGCATGGCGAAGAGGAGATGGCCTCGATCCATCCCAAGATCGACCATCTGGTGAAAGAGACGCAAGGCGTCATCGTCTACCAGGAACAGGTGATGCAGATCGCGCAGGAACTGTCGGGCTATTCGCTCGGCGAAGCCGATCTGCTGCGCCGCGCCATGGGCAAGAAGATCCGCGCCGAAATGGACAAGCAGCGCGAGCGCTTCGTCACCGGCGCTGTCGAGCGTGGCGTCGGCAAGCCGCAGGCCGATTTCATCTTCGACCTGTTGGCAAAGTTCGCCGACTACGGCTTCAACAAGTCGCACGCGGCAGCCTACGCGGTCGTTTCCTACCAGACCGCCTATCTCAAGGCGCACTATCCCGTCGAATTCCTGGCCGCGTCGATGACGCTCGACATGGGCAACACCGACAAGCTCGCCGATTTCCGCCAGGATGCTCTGCGTCTCGGCATCGAGGTGGTGGCGCCATCGGTGATGAGCAGCTTCCGTAATTTCGAGGTCGGCGAGAACCGCATCTATTATTCGCTCGCGGCACTCAAGGGCGTCGGCGATGCGGCGGTCGAGCATATCGTTGCCATGCGCGGCGAAAAGCCGTTCAAGAACCTCGCCGATTTCTGCGAGCGGGTCGATCCGAAGATCGTCGGCAAGCGTGTCTTCGAAAGCCTGATCATGGCCGGTGCGCTCGACTGCTTCGGCCATGACCGCGCCCAGATGGTGGCCGGCGTCGAGCGGATGATGGGGCTGGCCTCGCTGGCCCAGCAGAATGCCATTTCGGGCCAGCACGACATTTTCGGCGCGTCACTGGGCGCCCAGTCGCAGGCGCTCAATCTGCCTGTGACCGATCCGTGGCTAGCCGCCGACCGGCTGCACCGCGAATTCCAGGTGGTCGGCTTCTATCTCTCGGCGCATCCGCTCGACGAGTACAAGGCCGCCCTGCAGAAGATGCGGGTGCAGAACTGGGGCGAGTTCTCGGCCGCGGTCAAACGCGGCGCCGCCGCCGGCCGTCTAGCCGGCACCGTCACCACCAAGCAGGAGCGCAAGACGCGCACCGGCAACAAGATGGGCGTCATCGCCTTTTCCGACACGTCGGGCCAGTATGAGGCCGTGCTGTTTTCAGAGGGGCTGGCGCAATATCGCGACCTGCTCGAGCCGGGCCGTTCGGTGGTGATCACCGTTTCGGCCGAGGACAGGCCCGAAGGCGTCAATCTGCGCATCCAGACGGTGCAATCGCTGGAGGATGAGGCCAGCCGCATCCAGAAGGCGCTGCGCATTTTCGTGCGCGACGCCGCCCCGATCGGCATGCTGGCCGGCCAGCTGGCGGTGAAGGGCGAAGGCCAGGTCAGCTTCGTGCTGATCAAGGACGCCGGCCAGGGCGAGATCGAGATCGAATTGCCCAACCGCTACCGCATCTCGCCGCAGATCGCGTCGGCCATGCGCGCCGTGCCGGGCGTGGTGGAAGTGGAACTGGTGTAGGCTGCGCTGATATGCAGGCGATGCCGACGGCAATCGCATCGATGTCGGCCAGCCCATCGCGACGTGATGGTGCTCTGGGCCTGACATCGCGGACGATAAGGCCAGCGTGCGGGGCGCGGTTGAAGTGGCGCCGGTCTAACCCACATGCGTTGTGCCCGAGACCATCAAAGGAATGCGCCACCATGCCCAGTCGCGAACGCGTCGAAGCCTTCCTCAAGGAGGTGGTCGAAGGCAGCCATGTCAAGGCGATCGCCGATTTCTACCATGACGATGCGACCATGCAGGAGAATCTCGGCGTCCCGCGTCGCGGCATCGAAACGTTGATGGCGCATGAGCAGGCAGCACTCGACCGGATTGAGCGGATGCACACCCATCCTGTCCAGACATTCCTGGTCGATGGCGACCATGTCGCCATCCGCTGGACGTTCGACCGCATCGACAAGGCTGGCACGGTGCGGCGGCTGGAAGAGGTTGCCCTGCAGCGCTGGCGCGGCGACCGGATCGCCGAGGAGCGGTTCGTCTACGACACCGCTTCGGCCTGGCGCCTTGTCGGGCCGGACGGCAAGGTGGTGGAAGGCTGAGGATCTCAGGGGCCACTAGACGGCTCCGGCTAGGACCGTTACGCACTTGGTGATGAAAGCAGCCGACAAGAACGGATTGCAGCAAAGCTCGACGATCGCACGGCTGCGTGACAGGCTGCGCAAGCTCTATCACGGGCACACGCCGGCGGCTTTCCGCTTCCAGTTGGCGGCCGTCACCATCGACCTCGCCATTATTGCCTTCTTCATCGCCACGCCGGTGCTGCAGGACAAGCCTTCGTTCCTGTGGCTCGACTACTCCGTCGCGGTGCTGGTCGCCGCCGATCTGATTGCCCGGTTGCTCGCCTGCACCGACATGCTGCGGCTGATGAAACAGCCGACATTCTGGGTCGACGCCTTCATCCTGCTGACGTTGCTGATGCCCGCGACGTTCGCCAATCTGGGGTTTCTGCGCATCCTGCGGCTTTGGTCGCTGTCGCGCGGCGGTTCGCTGTGGCGGCACTTCGAGATGCGCGGCCTCAGGCCGTGGCGCGAGGCGAGCCAGGCGGTGATCAACCTGCTGACGTTTCTCTTCGTCATCACCGGCTTCGTCTACACTTTCTTCTTCCGCACCGGGGCAGGCCTCGAAGGCTACATCGACGCGCTCTATTTCACCGTCGCCACGGTGACCACCACCGGCTTCGGCGACATCGTGCTGCCGGGGATTGCAGGCAAGCTGACGGCGATCGCCACCATGATCATCGGCATATCGCTGTTCGTCAGGCTGGCGCAGGCGCTGTTTCGCCCGACAAAAGTGTTCTTTCCCTGCCCGCAATGCGGCCTGCAACGGCACGAACCCGACGCCGTGCATTGCAAGGCCTGCGGCCACCTTCTCAACATCCCGGATGAGGGTAGCTGACGGCTGCTAGGATGCCGCGACCTCGGCGGGTTTTACCGCCTTGCGCTGCAGGTTGAGCAGATTGCCCAGCAGGATCAGCAGGGCGCCGCCGGCGGTAAAAATGTCGATCTGCTCGCTGTAGAGCAGCCAGCCGATCAGCGCCGACAGCGGTACGCGCAAGAAATCCATTGGCGAAATGAGGGTCGCATCGGCATAGGCGAGCGCGCGGGCCATGCAGAAATGCGACGACATGCCGGTGAAAGCGATGAGGAAAATCCACGGCCAGAGCACCAGCGAAGGATTGCGCCACTCATAGAGCGCCGGCACGAGGCCGACTGCCGACTGGATGACCAGCATCCAGAAGATGATGCGCACGACACTGTCTGTGCGGGTCAGCGACTTGACCAGCACCAGCGAGATGCCGAAGCACATGGCCGCGCCAAGAACGATCAGATGGCCCGGATCCATGGAGCCGACGCCGGGGCGCACGATGACCACCACGCCGATCAGGCCGAGCACGATTGCCACCAGCCTTGGCCGCGACAGTTTTTCGCCGAGGAAGCTGACGGCGAGGATCGCGGTCCAGATCGGCGTCGTGAATTCAATCGAGATCAACACCGCAAGCGGGATCAGTGTCAGTGCGTAAAGCCACGCAGCCTGGCCGCCATAGTGGACGACATTGCGGGCGATATGGGCGACCGGCCGGCCGGTGCGCATCGCGGCGAACCCACCGCTCATCATCACCAGCGGCAACAGGATGAAAAAGCCGATCACCGAGCGCAGTTCCAGCACCTGGAAGACGTTGAGCTCGGCGGTGGTGGCGCGACCGGCGACCGACATCGCCAGGAACGAAGCGATCGACAGCGCCATCCAGAACGCGGCTTTGGAGATCGAGGGAGCAGGGGCCATGCGCGCTATGTCGCAAGCTGGCGGTCGCGTCGCAACCTGTAGTCGAAGCATTCGACTGGGCCAGCGGGCCAGTGTAGAAAAACGGTTGTAAAAAAACGGTCACGTCAAGGGCGGAACCTGCCGGCGGGGCGCTCGTTTTCTGAGTCCACGCTTTGGCTATTCCTTTGGAGGGAATAGCCGCCCTGTGATCGCGAGAGGGGGATTTTATGAAATCAATCATCGGGCTGCTGGTCGCCGCCTGCCTGTTGTCAGCGCCATCGGCGCATGCGGACGAGGCCGGGTTTCTGCAGTCCTTGCAGGGAAAGTTTGCCGGCAAAGGAACGGTCAGGATCAGAACCAGTTCGCCGGTGATGAACATTTCCTGCACCTTCACATCGGACGCCACGGCGATGTCGCTTTCGCTGGACGGCACCTGCCGCGCCATGATGATCATGACGCGCGAAATCCGTGCCGACCTGACGACCAGCGGAGCGACCTACAGCGGCACCTATGTCGGTTCCAAAAGCGGACCGGCAACGCTGAGCGGCGGCCGCACCGGCGATGCGATCAACCTCAACATTCGTTGGGCAAAGATCGTCAATGGCGATCGCGACGCTCAGATGACCGTCGAAAAGATTGGCGACAACGCCATGCGTCTGACCGTGACCGACGTCGATCCCAAGACCGGCAAGACGGTGGTGACAAGCAGGATCGACCTCAAACGAACCTGACGATATCGACAAGCCTATTGAGTGTGTCACTCCTCGATCGGCTCCGGCGGGTTGGCGTTGCGGCCCTTGCCGAAGGTGTAGCCGGTTTCCACCGCCTTCTTGCCGAACTTGTCACGCAGCGCGTCGATGGCGCTTTCGGCCATGGCGCGCTTGCGCGAGCCGACATCGACCAGATCGGGCGGGTCGGCCTTTTCGTCATCCGAGAGATCGCTGACGCCTATGCCGAGCAGCCGGTATCTCGTGCCATCCGCCTCCTTGCGCAGGAGGTCGAGCCCGGTCTGGAAAATGCGGTCTGCCAGCCTAGTCGGGTCGCCGAGCTGGCGGTTGCGGGTGCGCAGCTTGAAGTCCTGCGACTTCAGTTTCAGCACCACGGTGCGCCCGGCAATGCCTGACTTCTTCAGCCGCGCCGAGACCTTTTCCGACAACCCCCTCAGCACTGGAACCAGCTCGGCCATGTCGGCAATATCGGTGTCGAATGTGGTTTCGGCCGAGACGCTTTTTGCGTCCTGATCAGGGTCGACACGGCGGTCGTCCTCGCCCCGCGATAGATGATAGAGCCGGGTGCCCATGACGCCGTAGCGGCGCATCAAATCGGCGCGTTCCATGCGCTGCAGCTGGGCGATTCTGCGAATGCCGTCGCGTTCCAGCGTTGCGGCAAAGGCCTTGCCGACGCCCCAGATCAGCGTCACCGGCTGCTCGGCCAGAAAACCCAGCGCCTCTGCCTCGCCGATCACCGAAAAGCCGCGCGGCTTGCGGAAATCGGACGCCACCTTGGCCAGGAACTTGCAGTAGGACAGCCCAGCCGAAACGGTTATGCCGATCTCCTTTTCGACGGTCTGCGCAAAGCGCGCCAGCACGACTGCCGGCGGCACACCGTGCAGGCGCTCGGTGCCGGCAAGGTCCAAAAACGCCTCGTCGATGGAGAGCGGCTCGACCAGCGGCGTCAGCGCCTGCATGAGAGCGCGCACCTCACGCCCGACGCGGACATATTTTTCCATGTTGGGCGCGATGACGACCGCTTCCGGGCAAGCTTCGAGAGCCTTGAACATCGGCATTGCCGAGCGCACGCCCTTGATGCGGGCGATGTAGCAGGCGGTGGAGACGACGCCGCGCTTGCCGCCGCCGATGATCAGCGGCTTGTCCTTCAGCGCCGGGTTATCGCGCTTTTCGATCGCCGCATAGAAGGCGTCGCAATCGATATGGGCCAGATGCAGCCGGTAAAGCTCGGGATGGCGGGCAAGCCGCGGGCTGCCGCAGCGCTCGCAACGGCGCGTGTCGCTGCGCTGAAAGGTCAGGCAGTCGCGGCAAAAACCGTGCTCGGGATTGTTGACAGGGGCCGCCATCGCTGCGAACATAAAGAGAACAGATGCAATGGTACGTCAGGACGGAAGCCGCTACAAGCGGTTAGCCGGGAGAGAACTCATGAGCACGACCATAGCGCCGCTGGCGCCGGAATTATGGGCGGATTTCGAGGATCTCTTCGGCAAGCAGGGCGCCTGTTACGGCTGCTGGTGCACGCATTTCCGGATGGCGCCGGCGGTGCGGCGCGCCAGCGACAAACAGCGCAACAAGGATCATATCAAGGCGCGCATCGAGGCCGGACCGCCGCCGGGGCTTTTGGCTTTCGAGGATGGCATAGCGGTCGGCTGGATGCAGATCGGCCCGCGCGCCGACGTGCCCGAATGGAACAATCGGGGCAGGGGCTCGGCGCCGGTCGATGCTGCCGATGCCGCCGATCAGAGTGTCTGGGCAATCTCGTGCTTCTTCATCCGCGCCAATGCCCGCGGCCGGGGCATCAGCCACCGCCTGGTCGAGGGCGGCATCGCTTTTGCGCGCCAGAACAGAGCGCGGCTGGTCGAAGCCTGTCCGATCGATGTGTCGCGCGATTCGCGCTCGATCGGCCTGTTCGTCGGCTCGTCGCGCGTGTTCGAAAAAGCCGGCTTCGAGCGGCTCGTCGAACGCAAGGCGGGCCGGCCGCTGATGCGGCTGGTGCTGTAGCCGCAGCAATCCATAGGTCTTGTCTTGCGGCTGTGATGGTATTTCCCTACCAGTGGTAGAAACGGTTTTGACGACTGCAATAAAGTGGAGGATCGATATGAAGCGCGTTTTGCCAGTTGTTTTGCTTCTTGCCTGCAGTGCGCCGGCGTTTGGCCAGACGGTCGACAGCGAGGGCGCGAAGCGCCTTACCGACGATCTGGCGCACTATTTCAGCAAGAAGCCGTTCGAGATCGGATTTTTGAAGATCTCGGTCGAAGGCGATGCCTACAAGCTCGCATTCGATTTCAAGCCGCTCGTGGAACTCTTGGCAAAACAGGATGGCCTGAAGCTCGATCTCACCCCTTATGCGCTGTTGACCAAACCACGCAGCGATGGCGCGTGGGATGTCTCAGGCACTCTGGCGCCGGAAGGGTCGATGGAATTCAACGGACCTCAGGGTCCGCAAAGCATGAAGGTGTCTATCAAGGGCGGGAAGTTCGTCGGTGTCTACGATCCCGAACTGGCGACTTTCAGCAGCGCGACGTCGTCACTGGAAGGCATGACGATGACGTCGCAGGATACCATGCAGCGCACGGAGATGAGTTCTGGTGCTGGAACCGCCACCATGAGCTCCACCAAGGGCGCAAATGGCGGCGTCGATTTCAACATGGTTCAGACCATCGCCGATTTTGCAGAGGCAATCACGATCGACAACCCGAACAGCGGGCAGAAAATGCAGCTGACGGTCAAGTCGCCCGAATTTTCGGTGGACGCGAAAGGCAAGGGGCTTCGCACGAAGCCTATTCTGGACCTGCTGGCCTTCGCCGTGGCCAATGAGGACGAGGCAAGTCTGAAGGCCAACCAGGCGGAGCTCAAGTCGCATCTTCTGACCGCGCTGCCAATTTGGGAGCGGATCGATGGGGCCTATACCCTCAAGGATTTCAGCGTCGGCAGCCCGGTCGGCAGTTTCGGCGCGGCAAAACTAGGCATCGCCTTCGGCATGGACGGTGTCGCGCGCAACGGGGCGATCAGCTACGGGATCAAGGCGTCGGGGCTTTCGATACCGCAAAATCTGGTTCCAGCCTGGGGCGTCGCGCTGTTGCCCACCGACATCGACCTCAATTTCGGCGGCGCCAACATCGATCTCGACACAATGGCCAAGAAGGCTATCGAAGCCTTCGATCTCAACAAGAACCCGCCGCTTTCGGCGGATTTCGGCGACGGTCTCAAGAAAGATTTTCTGGCGAACGGCCCCAAGATCGTCATCGGCCACAGCACGGTCAAGGGCGGCGGCGCCGAAATCGCGCTGGAGGGCGACATGACGTTTCCCGATGGCGAGAAGCCCGATGCCAACGTGACCATCGACGTCGCCGGCTACGACAAGATCGTGGCGGCCTTGCAGGAGGCAGCAAAAACCGACCCGCAGGCCTCGCAGGCTTTCACCGGGGCGCTGGCCATCAAGGGATTTGCCAAGACGCTGCCGGATGGCCGTATCGAATGGGTGATCAACGCCAGGCACGACGGGTCGGTGACGGTCAATGGCGCCATGCTGAAGGGCCCGGATCCGGTCGTGGAAGACAACGCCGATCCGGGTGCCATCCCTGGGACGGCAACGAAGCCCTGAGCGCTGGACTAAGAGGCGGCCAACTCAGAGCCCCAGTGCGCTGGCAATCTTTGGCGCCGCCTCATGCCAGTCCTCGACGGAGACGATGTCATCCGGCACCGGCGGCAGGAAGGCACGCAGCGAATTGTCGGCCATCAGATGGAAGAGATGGGCGTCCGCGACCGAATTGCGCGCCGAGATGAGATTGGAGGGCTGGTCGTCGACAAAGGCCACCGGCCGGCTCTTTTGGCCGCGCAATTTGGCCACTGCAGGGCCTTTCGCCATTTCGGTGGTCAACAGCGGATAGTTCAATCCGAGCGCATCGAGATGCGCGCGGCGCGCCGCGCGATGGCGGTGCGGCATGGCGGTCAGCAGGATGATTTCAGCCTGCCCGTCAAGGCTGGCAAGCGCTTGCTCGGCGCCGTCGGTGACGCTTTGCCACTCGGCCTGGGCATCGAAAAAGTCGCCGAGAAGTGCGGTAACTTCCGGCTGTTCGATCAGCCGGCCGCTCGCCGTTTCGGCGATGTTGCCGGTAAGGCGGAAGGACGCCAGCGTCAGGCCGAAGCCGCGCGATTTCAGGAAATTCGGAAAGGGCCGGATGAATTCGAGCACGACATCGTCGACGTCGAGGATCAGCAGCGGCCGGTCGTCGGCGGCAAGTTCGGCGATCTGGCGCGCCGTCTCGGGATCGTCGCTCATATCGAATGCTCATGGTCATCGCCGCCAAGCGGCAGGGCACGCAATGCCTTGCCGACCGAGGCCGGCGGGGTGCCGGTTTCCTCGGCAAACCGCAACAGGGTCGGCTCGTGGGCGAGGATGAATTGCAGCACGCCGGCAAGGAACCCTGGTTCGGCAGCGGCGCGCCTGATGGCAGACGCCTCGATGCCGGTGATCGCCAGGAAGCGCGGCAGGAGTTCGGGGTCGGCGGCAACGAAGCCCAGTGCCTTCACGGCAATGGTTTCCGCTTCCTCGCGCATTGACGCTGCGTTTGCCATCATTACCTTCTGGGTTGCGGAAATGAGTCTCTTTTCCGCAGTAATCGCAAGCGTCGCTTGCGGCAAGCCACCGCCCCAATCCAATGTGATTTTCGAGGTGGAATCCGAATGGCTTTTGCAGCTGCGGGTTTCCGTTTCGTCAATCATATTGCCTTAGAGTGAAGGAGGGTTTGGTGTGCTCCGACAAGGGCGCATGACGGCGGGCTTCGGGCAGAAGTCAGGCCGGGACGGGAATTGAATGCCTAAGAAGGTGATGATCGTCGAGGATAATGAGCTCAACATGAAGCTCTTTAGGGACCTCATCGAAGCCAGCGGTTATGAGACGGTGCGTACGCGCAACGGCCTCGAAGCGCTCGATCTGGCGCGCCAGCATCGGCCGGACCTGATCCTGATGGACATCCAGCTGCCGGAAGTATCCGGCCTGGAAGTGACGAAATGGCTGAAAGAGGACGATGACCTCCATTCCATTCCGGTCATTGCCGTCACGGCATTCGCCATGAAGGGCGATGAGGAACGTATTCGCCAGGGCGGTTGCGAGGCCTATATCTCGAAGCCGATCTCGGTGCCGCGTTTCATCGAAACCATCAAATCCTACCTGGGCGATGCCTGATGCACATTCGAGCCGGAGCCTTGTGAGATGACCGCGCGGATCCTCGTCGTCGACGACATCCCAGCCAATGTCCGGCTGCTCGAGGTCCGGCTGCTGGCCGAATATTTCGAGGTGCTGACCGCTTCCAACGGGCCGGATGCGATCGAGACCTGCGAAAACGGCAAGGTCGACGTCGTGCTGCTCGACGTGATGATGCCCGATATGGATGGGTTCGAGGTCTGCCGGCGGCTGAAGAGCGATCCGGCGACCGCGCATATACCGGTGGTCATGGTCACGGCGCTAGACCAGGTTGCCGACCGGGTGCGCGGCCTTGAGGCCGGCGCCGATGACTTTCTGACCAAGCCGGTCAATGATTTGCAGCTGATGACGCGGGTGAAAAGCCTGGTCAGACTGAAGTCGCTGACCGACGAGTTGCGCCTGCGCGCCTCCACCACCCGCAATATCGGTATCGAAGAGCTGTTAAGCCGCAGCTTCGCGTCCGACGGGGCGACGCCGAAGGTGCTGTTGATCGACGAGCGAAAATCCTCCTTCGAACGCATCAAGAAAATGCTGCGCGGCAGCGCCGAGCTCGACATTGCCACCGATCCGAATGCCGGCTTCTTCCAGGCCGCCGAGCAGCCGTATGAGTGCGTGCTGATCTCGACCGCCTTTGCCGATTTCGATCCGCTGCGGCTGTGTTCGCAATTACGCTCGCTCGATCGCACCCGCTTCCTGCCGATCATCCTGCTTGCCGACGAAGGTGAGGAGGGGCGCCTCATCAGAGGCCTCGAACTCGGCATCAACGACTATCTGATGCGGCCGATCGACCAGCAGGAGCTGACGGCGCGGCTGCGCACGCAGGTGCGCCGCAAGCGCTACAACGACCAGCTGCGCGCCAGTGTTACCCAGACCATCGAAATGGCGGTGACCGACGGGCTGACCGGGCTGCACAATCGCCGCTACCTCGACAGCCATCTGCAGACGTTGTTCGACCGCGCCGTGGCGCGACGGCGGTCGCTGTCGGTGATGATCACCGACCTCGATCGGTTCAAGACCATTAACGACGCGTTTGGCCATGACGGCGGCGACGATGTGCTGCGTGAGTTCGCCCGACGGCTGCGCAAAAATGTCAGAGGTATCGACCTTGCCTGCCGCTTCGGCGGCGAGGAATTCGTCGTGGTGATGCCGGACACGGATGGCGCGGTGGCGGAAAAGGTCGCAGAGCGGATTCGCGCCGAGATAGCCCAGTTGCCGTTTGCAGTCGGCCATGACGGCAAGACGATCGAAGTCACGGTCAGTGTCGGCGTGTCGTCGGTGCTGAAGGGCGCGGATACGGTCGCGGCGCTGATGAAGCGCGCCGACGTGGCGCTATACGAAGCCAAAAGCGGCGGCCGCAACCGTGTCGTAGCCAAGGCTGCCTAGCCTAAAGCGCGACGTGCTTTAGCTCTTTGGTGTAACCGGGGGGCACTTTTGTGCAACATGCATTGAACTCCACATTATGCAGTCAATCGCGCAGGGTTGGGAATTTACCTTAATCCAAGTGATTCGGCAGGCGTGGTTAAGAAACTATTGATTTTCAAACATTGTTGCGCGAATGTGCAGCGCAAGAACAAAGGCGATGCGGGCACGAGGGTAGACAGCCGCATCGCTCCGAATACCCCATGATGCTCAGGTCCGCCGCATCTCCTGGGTCCGTGGGGTCGGCCGGCCGGCGCTGGCACATAGTGGCCTCCTCGTACCGCTGCCATACGCCGACCGGCCCCCTTTTTTTGCCGAAAATGACATGAGCACTCCGCGCCAAACCGCGGAGGGTTCTGGTTTTTCGGAGCCTTGAATCAAAAACGCCGCCCGAAGGGCGGCGCTTTTGTAGAGCGTGTGAAAACCAGATTACTTGATCTTGGTTTCCTTGAACTCGACATGCTTCTTGGCGACCGGATCGTACTTGCGGAACGACAGCTTGTCGGTCTTGGTACGGCTGTTCTTGCTGGTGACGTAGAAGAAACCGGTGTCTGCGGTCGACAGAAGCTTGATCTTGATGTTTGCGGCTTTGGCCATTGTATCAGTCCGTTATGTTCGTGGGGTTTTGGCCGCTGGAGCACGGGAAAACACCCGGACGCGGGAAACTTGGCGCGACACATAAAGAACGTGCCCGGAAAGTCAAGCCCGGTACGCTTGGTGTGACCCGAGCAAGCCGGCCTTTGGCCGGAAATCACACGGTTTCAGCCACCGGAGCCGCCACTTTCTTCCAGTCGCCGGTGGTATTCCACCAGCGATTCGGATTGGCGCGGTCGTCCAGGCCCTTGGAGCGGCTGGCGAGGATCGGCTGGATGCGGATGACCGGCTCCTGGTAGGAATGCGCCTGGAAAATGGCCTCGACGACGCGGGCTGCCAGCACCTGGTCATCAGGCAGTTCGAACGAAACCTCGACCGTGCCGGGGCGTCGGCGCAGTTCGGTCTCGGCACCGGCTGCCGCACCTTCCAGCGGCCGGTAGCGTTCGATGCCGTGCGCGGACTGGTAGGCGTTGCGATCGTACTTGCCCATCGCCAGCGGCGCGATCGCCACCACCGCGTCCATGATGCGGTCGACATCGGCTGCCGGCGCCTGGAAGCTGACAAGCAGCAGAAGCGTCATGCGTAACGATGTGGTTTCAAAGCCGCTGTCGATCATCGTCCTATCCTCAAGCTCGGGTGTTTTGGGACACCCTTTTAGCTGAGGCCTCCTGACACGGTTCTGTCAGCAGCGGTGTCGTCTCGCCGTGGATTGCGCGTGTTGGCGGGCGGATGCGCTAGAGCAATTCCAGGAAAAGTGTACGCGGTTTTCCGTCCGGAATTGCGTAAAAACAGAGAGATAGAGCGGTTCGCCGTTTCCGTGAAACGGTGAAACACTCTACAGGATCTTGCGGATCAGCCTGGCGCTGACCAGGGCAATGTAGGCGGCGAAGAACAGGCCGAGCGACCAGCCGAAGCCGGATGGTCCGAAGGCATCCATGCCAATACCGATCGCCTGCGGTCCAAGCACCATGCCGACGCCGTAGCAGAGCACGAAGGCGGCATTGGCCGAGGCGAGTTCGTGGCCGGAAAGCTGGGAGCCGAGATGGGCAAGGCCGATCGTGTACATGGCAGCGACAACACCGCCCCAGACGAACAGAAGTGCTGCCATCAGGTGCCAATTCTGTGCGAAGAACGGCATGAAGATGGTGCCGGCAAGCCCGACCGTGGCGCAGACCAGCAGCAGATAGCGGCGGTCGCTGACATGGTCGCTGATCATGCCGATCGGAATCTGCAACAGCACGTTGCCGAGGCCGATCATGGTGAGTAGAAGGGCCGCGTCCGCTTCGGAATAGCCGATACGGTTGCCATAGACCGGGAACAGCGCAAAGCCGCCGGTCTCGACAGCGCCGAACACCAGCACGGCAGCGGTCGCCGTCGGCACCAGCCAGATGTAGCGCAGGAAATTGCTGGTCTCGCCGTTGGCGACAATGGTGGGGCTTTCGTTGCGCGCCGCCAGCACCGGTATGGCGGCGAGCGCCACCAGGACGATGATGACGCCGAACGGCCTGAAGCCGCTGCTGCCGATATGGGCGAAGATCCACGGTCCGGCGGCAAAGCCGAGCGACAGCACGGTGGCGTAGATGCCGAGCACAAGGCCGCGCCGGCGCGGCGGCGCCGAGGTGCTGATCCAGAATTCCGACAGGATAAACAGCACCGTCAGCGCAATATGCAGCACGATGCGCAGCGGGAACCACATCCAGAAGTCTGGTGCAAAGTGGAAGCCGACGAAGGCCAGCGCACCGGCGGCGATCATGGCGATCATGGTCCAGGCGACGCCGAAGCGCATCGCCAGCGGCGTCGCCAGCGGAGCGCCGGCGATCGAGGCGAGGCCGGCGACCGCGGTGTTGAGGCCGATCATCGAGGCCGAGTGGCCGCGCGATTCGAGAATGACGCTGAGCAGCGGCATGCCGAGGCCGATGGCGATGCCGACGACGCTGATCGACGAGATCGCGGCGATCATCGGTAGCCAATGTACGCGCTCGTCGCCCTCTTGCTGGGTATCGACCGTCATGGGATGCCTGAATACTCTGTCTGTTTGATCTTACGCAATTCCGGTGGGAAAACCGCGTTACACTTTTCCTGGAACTGCCCTAAAGAATTTCGCGAACGAAGCGGTTGCGGATGAGCCGGTAGAACGGCACGGGGCCACCGGGCCGCAGGCGTGGATCGTCGGCAAGCCGCTTCTCCAGTTCCTGCAGGATCGTCCTGGTGATGTCGGGTATGTCGGCCTGCCTGGCCTTGGCGAGCGGCAGCCAGACCAGTTCTTCCAGCTCATTGGTCGGGCCGCCATCCGGCAGCTCGACGGCGACGTCGCTGCGCCAGGCGCTGAAGAAGCGGGTGTCGAAACGGCGCACACGGTTGGGCGGCGTGATGGCGCGGGCGATGAACCGCAGCGGCGCCAGCGAAGGCTGCACGCCATGTTCGACGAAGCCCTGCCAGTCGCGCTTGTCGGTTGCGAAGGCGCCTTTCTTGCCGATGAGCAGGCCGGCTTCCTCATAGGTTTCGCGGATGGCCGAGAGCGCAATGGCGCGGGCCCGCGACGGGCTGATGCGCCCGATGCCGGCGGTCAGCCTCGCTTCTTCCTCGGCATGAAGGGGTGTGGCAACGGCGATACGGCTGTCGGCCGGATCGGTGCGGCCGCCGGGAAAGACGAACTTGCCGGGCATGAAGGCGTGGCCGGCGTGGCGCCGGCCCATCAGCACCAGGATGTCGTCGCCCTTGCGGTCGAGCAGGATCAGCGTGGCGGCGTCGCGAGGACGCATGGGCTGGTCGCTGAGGGCGATCGCGCCCCGCTCCACTCTATCGACTTCCGCCTTGGTCATACCTTCCATGCGCAGGACCTAGCGGAAACTTCTGGCAAACGAAAGTGGCCTTTCACGGTCGGCATGTTGCGCCAGGCAACATTGCCCGATGTATGTCAGGTTTCAGGATGCGGCTCGATCTCGTCTTTTTCGCCGCCGAAGCCGTGCATATAGAGCGCCCATTGCAGTCCGATGACGGCGCCCTTGACCGGTTGCAGCAAGACGAGAGACAAAACGATGGTCAGCGGCACCCAGATGGCGATGTGCTGCCACATGGAAAGCGTCGATGTCGCCTCGACCGCCATGAAAGCGCCGAGAACGATGTGGCCGACGATGACAATGACGAGATAGGCGGGCAAGTCGTCGGCGCGGTGGTGGTAAAGCTCCTCGCCGCAGACACTGCATTTGTCGACGCTCTTGGTGAAGCCGGCAAACAATCTGCCTTCACCACAATGCGGGCAGCGGCCAAGCGCGCCGCGCTTCATCGCCATCCACAGCGGGCGGGCAACCCGGCCCGAATGGTGTTCGCCGCCGAAAACCTGTTCCTGTACTCCAAATTCCATTGGCATTTAACGTCTCCGGCCGCGCGACCCCGGGCGCGATTGTGACGCACGGGCGCGGCCCTTTGCCTTGTGAAACGACCGCTTGGAGCCGGGCAGGGGCTTCGGGTCGGTCAGCATCTCGAAACGCATCGCGCCGGCCATCGGCGCCACCTCGATCAGGCGAACCTCGACGCGGTCGGCAAGCTGGTACCCCTTGCCGGTGCGTTCTCCGAACAGCGATCGCGCGGTTTCGTCATATATATAGTAATCGCCATCGAGTGTTGACACCGGGATGAAGCCATCGGCGCCGAACTGCGGCAATTGGACAAAGAGTCCCGATTTGGTGACACCGGAAATGCGGGCGTCGAAGCGGTCGTCGACGCGTTCGGCGAGATAGGCGGCGATCAGCCGGTCGACCGTGTCGCGCTCGGCCGCCATGGCACGGCGCTCGGTGCCGGAGATCAGCACCGCCACGTCTTCGAGCCGCGTCTCCTCGTCTTGCGTCAGCCCGCCAGGGCCAAGCCCAAGTGCGGCGATAAGCCCGCGATGCACGATCAGGTCGGCATAGCGGCGGATCGGCGAGGTGAAATGCGCGTAGCGCCTCAGATTGAGGCCGAAATGGCCGATGTTCTTGGGCGAATATTCGGCCTGGCTCTGCGAGCGCAGCACCACCTCGTTGACCAGCCCTTCATTGTCGGCGCCGCGCACGCGCTCGAGAATACCGTTGAACTGGGCGGGACGCATCTGCGCGCCGCGCGCCAGCGACAGGCCGAGCGTCTGCAGGAACTCGCGCAGCGATTCCTGCTTGGCCAGCGATGGTGCGTCATGAACGCGGTAGACCAGCGCCTGCTTCTTCGCCTCCAGCGTCTCTGCCGCGGCGACATTGGCCTGGATCATGAATTCTTCGATCAGCTTGTGCGCGTCGAGCCGTTCCGGGACGATGACGCGATCGACCGTGCCGTCCGGCTTGAGCAGGATTTTGCGCTCCGGCAGATCGAGTTCCAGCGGCTGGCGGCCATCGCGGCCGCGCTTGAGAATGGTGTAGGCGTCCCACAGCGGCTTCAGCACGGTGTCGAGGATCGGCCCGGTCTTGTCGTCGGGCACGCCGTCTATCGCCGCCTGGGCCTGCTGATAGGCGAGCTTGGCCGCCGACTTCATCATGACGCGGTGGAAGGTGTGCTTGATCTTGCGGCCATCGGCCGCAAAAATCATGCGCACGGCAAGCGCCGGGCGGTCCTGGCCTTCGCGCAGCGAACAGAGGTCGTTGGAGATGCGCTCGGGCAGCATCGGCACGACGCGGTCGGGGAAATAGACCGAATTGCCGCGCTTCAGCGCCTCGCGGTCGAGTGCCGTGCCGTAGCGGACATAGGCCGCGACATCGGCGATGGCCACGGTCGCGATCACGCCGCCGGGATTCTTCTCGTCGGTATCGGGCGTGGCGAAGACAGCATCGTCATGGTCCTTGGCGTCGGCCGGGTCGATTGTGACCAGCGGCAGGTCGCGCCAATCCTCGCGGTGATCCATCGTCGCCGGCTTGACGGCTTCGGATTCGGCGATGACGTCGGCCGGGAAAATATGCGGAATGTCGTGCGCGTGGATGGCGATCATCGAGACCGCCTTCTCGCTGGTCAGCGAACCCAGCACCGCCAGCACTTTTGCGCGCGGCAGGCCGTAGCGCGATGCCCGCGCCGGCTCGACCTCGACTAGGTCACCATTCTTGGCGCCGTTCTGGAATTCCTTGTCGACGATCAGTTCGGGCTGGCGCCGTTCCACCGGCTCGATGCGGAAGGTGCCATCCTGGAGGATGCGAAAGACGCCGAGGATGGCATCGGTGCGCTTCTCAAAAATCTTCATCACCCGGCCGGTGTAGGCAGGCCCGGTCACATCATCGGTCGGGAAGGTTTTTGCCAGCACGCGGTCGCCAATGCCGGGCTGCGGGCCGCTGCCGCCGCGCGACACGCGGATCGAGACGACGGGCGGTTCGCCGGTTCCGACAGGCTCGGCCGGATGCGCCAGCAGAATACCGTCGCCGTCGCGGCCAAAAATGTCGAGCACGGCCACATGGGGCAGGGCGCCGACACGGGCCAGCCGCTTGCGCTCCTTGGTCAGCACGCCTTCGTCCTGCAGGTCGCGCAGAATGTCCTTCAGCCAGATGCGGTCGTCGCCACGCAAGGCAAACGCCTTGGCGATGTCGCGTTTGCCGGCGCGGTCGGGGTTTTCGGCGATGTAGCGCAGGATTTCGTCACGCGAGGGCCGGTAGTCGTCCTTGACCTTTGCCCTGGTGTCGGCGGTGCGCGGATCGCCGTGGCTTCTACCGGTGATCCTGCGCGCCACGCTGCTAGCCCTTTTTCTTCGCCGCCGGCTTCTTGGTCGCCGACTTCTTGGCCGTGGTTTTCTTGGCAGCCGGCGCTTTGGCAGCGGCGGCCTTGCGGAACGGCTTCTTGCCGCCACCACTCTTGGCTTCCCTCTCGGCAATCAGCGCCAGGGCCTCTTCGACCGTCACCGACTGCGGATCCTTGCCCTTGGGCAGCGTCGCATTGACCTTGCCGTAATTGACGTAAGGCCCGTATTTGCCGTCGCGCACGACGATCTTGCCGCCGCCATCGGGATGGTCACCCAGCTCCTTGAGCGCTGCGGCAGTGCCGCCATTGCGGCCGCCCTTGCCCTTCAGCTGCTTCTCGGCGATCACCGTGACGGCGCGGTTGAGGCCGATCGAGAACACATCCTCGATGCTGTCGACATTGGCGTAGGTGCCATCGTGCAAAACGAACGGACCATAGCGGCCAAGCCCGGCGGAGATCATCTTGCCGGACTCGGGATGCTTGCCGATATCGCGGGGCAGAGAGAGCAGAGCGAGCGCCTTCTCATGGTCGATGGAGTCGGGCGTCCAGCCCTTGGGCAGGCTGGAGCGCTTGGCTTCCTTGCCGTCGCCACGCTGGATGTAAGGGCCGAAGCGGCCTGAGCGCAGCGTGATTTCCTCTGCAGTGTAAGGGTCCTTGCCCAACACCTTGGTGCCGTCCTCGCCGCCGCCATTCTCGCCATTCGGGTTGGCGGCGTCGCCGAGCTGGCGGGTGAAGGAGCATTCCGGATAGTTGGAGCAGCCGACGAAAGCGCCGAACTTGCCGAGCTTCAGCGACAGATTGCCGGAGCCGCATTTCGGGCAGATGCGCGGGTTCGAGCCATCCTCGCGGGTGGGGAACACCAGCGGCGCCAGTTCCTCATTCAGCGCATCGAGCACGTCGGTGACGCGCAGTTCCTTGATGTCGGCGACGGCGCCGGAAAAGTCCTTCCAGAAGTCGCGCAGCACGTCCTTCCAGGCGAGCTTGCCGTCGGAGATCTCGTCGAGCTTCTCTTCGAGCGATGCCGTGAAATCATATTCGACATAGCGCTGGAAGAAGCTTTCGAGGAAGGCGGACAGCAGCCGGCCTTTGGCCTGCGGCACCAGCCGGCGCTTGTCGATGGTTACGTAGTCGCGGTCTTCCAGCGTCTTCAGGATCGCTGTGTAGGTGGAGGGCCGGCCGATGCCGAGCTCTTCCAGCTTCTTGATCAGCGACGCCTCGGAGTAGCGCGGCGGCGGCTCGGTGGTGTGCTGGGTGGCGTTGATGGCCTGACGGGCAAGCTGTTCGCCGGCGCGGATCTCGGGCAGGCGACGGTTTTCCTCGTCTTCCGCGTCGTCGTCCTTCTGGTCGGTGTAGGCGGCGATAAAGCCGTCGAAGCGCACGACCGAGCCGACGGCGCGAAGCTCCGCCGTGCGGGCGCCATTGACCGCCTCGATCTCGACCGTGGTGCGCTCGATCTCGGCCGACTGCATCTGGCTGGCGATGGCGCGCTTCCAGATCAGCTCGTAAAGCCGCAGCTGGTCGGAATCGAGATACTGCTTCACCGATGCCGGCGTGCGCATGAAATCGGTCGGGCGGATCGCCTCGTGCGCTTCCTGGGCGTTCTTGGCCTTGGCCGTGTATTGGCGCGGCTTTTCCGGCAGGTATCTTGCGCCGAATTCCTTGCCGATGGCGTCACGCGCGGCGTCGATCGCCTCCGGCGCCATCTGCACGCCGTCGGTTCGCATATAGGTTATCAGGCCGGTGGTTTCGCCGCCGATCTCCATGCCTTCATAAAGCCGCTGCGCCACCTGCATGGTGCGCGTCGCCGAAAAGCCGAGGCCGGAGGATGCCGCCTGCTGCAGCGTCGAGGTGGTAAAGGGCGGGCCGGGATTGCGCCTTGTCGGCTTGGCTTCGACCGACAGTGCCTTGAAGGTCGCGCCTTCGAGCATGCCCTTGATGTCGTCGGCCTGCGCCTTGTTGGCGATGTCGAGCTTCTGCAGCTTCTTGCGCTCGAAGGCGGTCAGCCGTGCCTCGAAAGTCTCGTTGCGCGGCGTGCCCAGCAGGGCGGCGATCTGCCAGTATTCCTCGCGGATGAAGCGTTCGATTTCGGATTCGCGGTCGCAGACCAGGCGCAAGGCCACGGACTGCACACGGCCGGCCGAGCGGGCGCCGGGCAGCTTGCGCCACAGCACCGGCGACAGCGTGAAACCGACGAGATAGTCGAGCGCGCGGCGGGCAAGATAGGCATCGACCAATGGCGCATCGATCTGGCGCGGATTGGCCATCGCTTCCAGCACTGACGACTTGGTGATGGCGTTGAAGACGACGCGGCTGACCGGCTTGTCCTTCAACACGCGCTTCTGCTTGAGCACTTCCAGCACGTGCCAGGAAATGGCTTCGCCTTCACGATCCGGATCGGTGGCGAGGATCAGGCCATCGGCATCCTTGACCGCATTGGCGATGTCGGTGAGACGTTTTCCAGACGCGGTGTCGACCGCCCAGGACATGGCGAAATCCTCGTCGGGACGCACCGAGCCATCCTTGGCGGGCAAATCGCGGACATGGCCGAACGAAGCCAGAACCTTAAAGTTCTTGCCGAGATACTTGTTGATTGTCTTCGCCTTGGCCGGCGATTCGACGACGACGACGTCCATGAGGTCTCATATCAGCTGTGGGGCGGCAGAAGAATTCCGCTGCGTGACGCATCCCAGTTGCCGCTCACATGGCCGCGCTTTTGCGATCGGTCAAGGGCAAGTGGCCAAAATGCGGAGGCGTCTGCCGCAATACACTCTTAGAGTGTATGGAGAAGATCACAAATTTTTTGGCTGGGACGGTTCGTGTTTCGAGGGTTGAGAAAGCACACGGTGCGCCCCTTGGCTCTGCTGAAAATGCAAGACTGGCCGCCGGGTCGCCTGGAGCCGGCAGCCAACTGTGTCCCGCCGGTCGGGCGGAAAAGAAGTTCGGAAGATCAGTCGGCCTTGACGATGTGCCAAACCTCGCCAACGCCATCGCCGGTCACGTCGCCGGCCTTCTCGTCCTTGATGAAGGTATAGACTGGCTTGCCTTCATAGGCCCACATCTTGGTGCCGTCGGTGCGATCGACAATGGTCCAATCGCCATCCGCCTTGGCGCCGTCCTCGGCCTTCAGCGGTGGCCAGTTGGTGGCGCATTTGTCGTAGCAGTTGGTCTTGCCCTTCTCGTCCTTGTCGTAGGTATAGAGCGTCATGCCCTTGGCGTCGGTGTAGATCTTGGCGCCGCCGACTTCGGCTTCCTTCCACGCCTCGGCGGCAAAGGATACGGCGGTGCTGAGCAGAAGCGCGGCCAGGCCAACAGTGATGGTTTTCATGGAAATCTCCCTGGGTGATCCGAAGAAGCGCGAAGAAATCGCGGCTTCGCTCTGTGAACGCTTGGCGAGGGGCGATTCTTCCCAGGCCTGGTCAACTTGGGATTGGCCGGTAAAAATTCTCCCCGCCGGGCCGTACCTATCTGTAGCCAAATGTCTGTAGCCAAATGCCACACGATGGTGATTGGCGGATTGAGCTTTGCTTCGCTATATCGGCGCAACAGATCTGGAGTTGGGAATGGCATTGGACATCGGCTATGTCAGCGCGGTCGGAGCAGGAGCGCTCTCGTTCCTGTCGCCTTGCGTGCTGCCGCTGGTGCCGCCCTATCTCTGCTACATGGCCGGTGTGTCGGTTGACGATTTTCGCGGGGACAATGCCGGCGTCACCGCCAAGGCCGGCGCTCGCGGCGCGCTCATCTATTCCTCGATCGCCTTCGTGCTTGGTTTTTCCACGGTCTTCGTCGCACTCGGCGCCGGCGCCTCGACCATAGGCCACTGGCTGCGCGTCTGGCAGGAGCCGCTGGCGATGGCCGCCGGCGTGCTGATCATCCTGATGGGGCTGAATTTTCTGGGCATACTGCGCATCCCGCTTTTGTCGCGCGAGGCGCGCTTCCAGTCGCAGGGCAAGCCGGCAAGCATGGTCGCCGCCTATGTCATGGGTCTGGCCTTCGCCTTCGGCTGGACGCCGTGCATCGGCCCGGTGCTGGGGCCGATCCTGACGCTGGCCGGCGGCCGCGAGACGTTGGGCGAGGGCGCTCTGCTGCTTGCCGCCTATTCGCTCGGCCTCGGCATCCCGTTCCTGATCGCGGCCCTGTTTTCCGGCGCCTTTATGCGCTTCCTCGGCAAATTCCGCGTCCATCTCGGCCGCGTCGAAAAGGCCATCGGCGCCCTGCTGGTCGTCGCCGGTGTTTTCTTCCTCACCGGCGGCGTGCAGACGGTCTCTTACTGGCTGCTGGAGAATTTTCCGGTGCTGGGACGGCTGGGGTGATTTTTGTCTGATGCCGAGCCAATCTTCTTGTTCGAGGGCTCTTTGAACTACTGATTGCAAGCCGCTTCCGGGCGCTTCTCCCAGTCGGTGGGAAGAGACGCGCAGGTACCTTTTCGTCACTCCATATGCGGTGTCGGCAGGTACGAGGTTGGCGCCTGGTCGCGCCTCTAGAACCGCATCGAGCGCATTTGCGGCCTGAACCAGGGTTGGCGCAGGACGCGCGGGCACTTTCCCACAATGGGACAACGGCCAAAACGAAACGCACTCGTATGAAGCGTCTGAGGCCGGGTGTGCCTCGTAATAGGTCGGATTTTGCTGGCACGACACTTGCACTGTGGTGGTCGACGCAGACTGCGGGGGCAGCATTGTTGGGATGTGCTCGAAGCCCGCGTCGACCGAGGCGGCTGATGCCGCCTCGGTCCCCCCTACAGCACAATGGACGGGGGCCGGAACCTACCGGAACGGGCAATCGATGTTATGCGCGTCCTTATGTTTCGCACGCCTGAATGAAAAGGAAAGACATTCAGTCGGATTTGATTCAAATCAACGCGGCGAGCCATTAGGGCTGGTGTGAAAGCCTTCTACGTCGCCAGAATGTCAGGTGCTGAGCAGGCTATGTACTTTCCGCAATTTCTGGTGGGCATGTTTGCGACGTCGCTCGGCGCGGGGATCTGGGTTTACATAGTGACCGGTTCCATCTGGAGTGCGTTCGGCTGGGCTCTGCTCGCCCTGATTATCCTACAGGTCGGATACATCGGTCTGGTATTGCGCCTGATCTACAAGCGGGTCTCACCACGCGGCAAGGCAAGCCCCGCGCCGCCGTACTATGGAGACCGTGTCCGGCACTAGCCGCTCTCGCCGTCACAAGAGCTTGTCGAGTGCCGGTATCTTGATCCGGCCGGTGTCGGGATGATGATGAGCGCAATGGGATCGAGCCGATGAGCTACTGATTAAAAGTCGGTTGCTCTTCCTATATCTCACCGGAATTTAACCGCATTGGTGCAGCATGGCGCCACTGCTACCCTGTCTTGATTCCCAACCCTTTTCATACGGTTGTCTTTCCATGAGCCAGAGATCCTGCCTGTCCGTCATCCTCGCCGCCGGCGAAGGCACGCGCATGAAGAGCGCGCTGCCGAAGGTGCTGCACCAGATCGCCGGGCTGCCGATGGTTGCGCATGTGGTGAAGGCGGCGGAAGCCGCCGGTGCCGGCAGCCAGGCGCTGGTGATCGGCCATGGCGCCGACGAGATGCGCAAGGCGGCTGCCAAATTCGCGCCCAAAGCCGAGACGTTCATGCAGGAAAAGCGCCTCGGAACCGCGCATGCGGTGCTCTCCGCTCGCGAAGCAATATCAAAGGGTTATGACGATATTCTCGTGATGTTCGGCGACACGCCGCTGATCGATGCGGATGCGCTGACAGTGGCGCGGCTGAAGCTGGCGGAGGGTGCGGCGGTGGTCGTGATCGGGTTCCGCCCGCCCAATCCGACCGGCTATGGCCGGCTGATCGAGAAAGACGGCAAGCTGACTGCCATCCGCGAGGAGAAGGATTGCTCCGAAGAGGAGAAAAAGATCAGCTTCTGCAATGCCGGCATGATGGCGGTGGCGGGCAAGCATGCGCTCGGTCTGCTCGACCAGGTCGGCAACAAGAACGCCAAGGGCGAGTATTATCTGACCGACATCGTCGAGATCGCCAGCGCAAAGGGCCTCGATGTCGTCGCCACCGAAGCCAGCTTCGAAAGCGCGCTCGGCATCAACAACCGCGCCGAACTGGCGCAGGCCGAGGGCATCTGGCAGCAGCGCCGGCGCAGCGAGGCGATGCTGTCGGGCGTGACGCTGATCGCACCGGAAACCGTGTATTTCTCGCACGACACCGAAATCGGCGCCGATACGATTGTCGAGCCCAATGTCTGGTTCGGCCCGGGCGTGAAAATCGCCACCGGCGCCAAGATCCACGCTTTCAGCCATATCGAGGGCGCCACCATCGCCTCCAATTGCGATGTCGGGCCGTTCGCGCGGCTGCGGCCGGGCGCCGATCTCCGCAACAAGGCCAAGGTCGGCAATTTCTGCGAGGTGAAGCAGGCGGTTGTCGAGGAAGGCGCCAAGGTCAACCATCTGACCTATATCGGCGATGCCCGCGTCGGCGCGGGCGCCAATATCGGCGCCGGCACCATCACCTGCAACTATGACGGCTACTCGAAATTCTTCACCGACATCGGTGAGGGCGCCTTTATCGGCTCGAATTCATCGCTGGTGGCGCCGGTCACCATCGGCAAGGGCGGCTACATCGCCTCGGGCAGCGTGATCACCGAAAGCGTCCCCGACGATGCGCTGGCCTTCGGCCGCGCCCGCCAGAAGACGATCCCCGGCAAGGGCAAGGAATTGCGCGAACGCTTTGCGTCGGCTGCGGCGGCGAAGAAGAAAGCCGCGGCCGACCACTAACGCTCAGCCGGCATTGCCTTGGCCAAAGCTAGCCGTCACCTGGATCTGGCCAACGATCGCCTTGTTGAAGTCAGCGAGGTCTTCGGCCGGAATCCAGTATTCGAGATGCGCCTTGCTACCGGCATGTTCGACCCTGTATCGGTCAAGAAAGCTTTTCAGCACGTCGAACCGGGTGACATAGCCGGAGCCGCTGGCCGGCACGTTCCAGTCGCGGGCGATCTGCGTTGCATAGGCCTCGGTCAAAACCGGATAGAAGATCGGCTGATCGGGCAGGCGCGGCGGGAATTCTCGCATCCCCGACGCCTTGATCAGTTCGAGTTCCTTCGGTCCGACAGGACGCCAGAGTGTGACGGTGGCTTGGCTCATCATGGCCGGACCTTAGCCAGATATTGCGAAAACGAGAACCGGACGTCAGAAAAATCGAGCAATTGCAGTAACCGGATTGCAAGGGCGGTGTGTCATGGTGCATCGGGTTGAGAAGCGTTCCGTTACACCAGACGAAACGCAAAGTGACTTTCACGGCAGGCCGGCAATCCCTAGATAACGCTGGTTTCCATCGGGACTGATTTTCCAGCGTGAATTGGGGGCAGGCGCATGTGCGGTATCGTCGGAATTGTTGGCCAGCAACAGGTTGCGCCGCTCATTGTCGATGCTCTGAAGCGGTTGGAATATCGCGGCTATGACTCGGCCGGCGTCGCCACCGTCGAGAAAGGTGCGCTCGGCCGCCGCCGCGCCGAAGGCAAGCTCATCAACCTCGAACGCCTGCTGAAAAACCAGCCGCTCGACGGGACGATCGGCATCGGCCACACGCGCTGGGCCACGCATGGCGTGCCCAACGAGACCAACGCGCATCCGCATTTTTCCGACGGCGTCGCCATCGTCCATAACGGCATCATCGAGAATTTCGCCGAACTGCGCGATGAGCTGATCCGTGACGGCTATTCCTTCTCGTCGCAGACCGACACCGAAGTTGTCGCACATCTGGTGGCGCGGGAACTGGCCAGGGGGCTGAAGCCGATCGAGGCGGCGCACGCGGCGCTGAAGCGGCTGGAAGGCGCCTTTGCGCTGGCCATCATGTTCACAGGTGATGAAGACCTGATCGTCGGCGCCCGCAACGGCCCCCCGCTGGCAGTCGGCCATGGCGAGGGCGAGATGTTTTTGGGTTCGGACGCCATTGCGCTCGCGCCCTTCACCAATTCCATCACCTATCTCGAAGACGGCGACTGGGCGGTGGTGCGCCGCGATGGCGTCACCATCTTCGACATTGACGGCAACAAGGTTGCCCGCAAGCGCCAGCAGTCGCTGTCGACCAGCTTCATGGTCGACAAGGGCAACCGCCGCCATTTCATGGAAAAGGAAATCCATGAACAGCCGGAAGTGATCTCGCACACGCTGGCGCACTATGTCGATTTCGTCTCCGGCGTGTCGAAGCCGCTCGACCTGCCGTTCGACTTCGCCAAGATCGGCCGGCTGGCAATCTCGGCCTGCGGCACCGCCTATCTCGCCGGGCTGATCAGCAAATACTGGTTCGAGCGCTATGCGCGGCTGCCGGTCGACATCGATGTCGCTTCCGAATTCCGGTACCGCGAAATGCCACTATCGGCTGATGACGCCGCCTTCTTCATCTCGCAGTCGGGCGAAACCGCCGACACGCTGGCCTCGCTGCGCTATTGCCGCAAGGCCGGCATGAAGATCGGCGCCATCGTCAATGTTCGGGAATCGACCATGGCGCGCGAATCCGACGTCGTGCTGCCGACGCTGGCCGGGCCGGAGATCGGCGTCGCTTCGACCAAGGCCTTTACCTGCCAGCTTTCGGTGCTGGCGTCGCTGGCGGTGCGCGCCGGCGTGGCGCGCGGCACGATCTCGAAGGACCAGGAAAAGACGCTGGTGCGCGCGCTTTCGGAAGCACCGCGCTACGCCAACCAGGTGCTCAAGCTCGAGGAGCAGATCGAGCGCATCGCGCGTGAAATCTCGCGCTACAAGGACGTGCTGTATCTCGGCCGCGACACCAATTTCCCGCTGGCGATGGAAGGCGCGCTGAAACTCAAGGAAATTTCCTACATCCATGCCGAAGGCTACGCCGCGGGCGAGCTGAAGCATGGGCCGATCGCGCTGATCGACGAGAACATGCCGGTCATCGTCATTGCCCCGCATGACCGCATTTTCGAAAAGACCGTGTCGAACATGCAGGAGGTGGCGGCGCGCGGCGGCAAGATCATCCTGATCACCGATGCCAAGGGTGCGGCGCAGGTCAGCGTCAAGACGATGGAGACGATCATCCTGCCCGAGGTGCCGGAGATCATCTCGCCGATCATCTACGCGCTGCCGATCCAGATGCTGGCCTACTACGCCGCCGTGTTTATGGGCACCGACGTCGACCAGCCGCGCAATCTGGCGAAATCGGTGACGGTGGAGTAGCGCGCCGTTCTGGGTCCTGTATCAACCATTGATACGTTGTCCTTGCCAATCGTTTTGTATCAGAGTATGATACAGACGAGGGGATAGCTTTGATCGTTTCGTTCAAAGGCAAGGCGGTGGAGGCAGTCGCTGCGGGAAGGGCGCCGAAAGGTTTTCCGCCCGACGTCGTTGCGCGTGCCGAACGCCGTCTTCGCGCGATCGAGAATGCTGTTCAACTGAACGATCTTCGTTCGCCGCCCGGTAACCACCTTGAACTCCTGAAAGGGTGCCGTGCCGGACAGCATTCGATACGCATCAACGACCAATGGCGTATCTGTTTCAAATGGACCGCCGCTGGCGCCGAAGACGTGGAGATCGTTGACTATCACTAGCAGGCCTTGCCCTTACCTCTGAGGACCTCGAATTATGCTCAAGTTCGCACGCCCCATTCATCCCGGCGAATTCCTGCGCGAGGAGTATCTCGTTCCGCTCGGCATGAGTGCCGGTGCGCTTGCAAAGAAGCTCAATCTTCCGCGCACGCGCATCGAACGCATTGCGAAGGAGGAGATCGGTCTGACTCCCGACACGGCTTTGCGCCTCGCCCGTTTTTTCAACACGACGCCTCAGTTCTGGATGAATTTTCAACAGGCCTATGAACTGGAAACCGAGGCCAGGAAATTGGCGCCGGAGCTCGAAAAAATCGAGCCGCTGGAAGCTGCGGCGTAATCTCTAACCCTCAGGGATCGAACGTGCTCAGCGTGTAGCCGTTCTCGCCGCTCGTTTGCAGGGTTTTGTCCGTGCACTCGCTGAGCAGGCGCTCGTAGGTGTGGCTGGTCTCCGTCTTCTGCAGCTCGCTGTCGAAACGGCCGTTGTGATACCAGAGCGTTGCCTCATAGCGGGCATGGTTGGGACCGAGGCTTTCGATTCCCTTGGTGTCGAGGACAACCTCGCGCGTGTCGCCATTCGGCTCGCGTTGCTTCGCACTGATCTGCTTCTTGTCCTGCGCGTAAGTGTCTTGCAGCGCGGCAAGGCAAGCCTCGTGAGACTCGAATTGCTCGGTGGAGGGCGGAACTGGCAGCTGCCCGCTGGCATGGGCAAGCGTTGGCATGCACGAGGCTATGGCGCCGACCAGTGCCATCCGAACCATTGATTTTCGCATTCCAGTCTCCAAGCTCGCCAACCGGCCTCGATTAGAGTGCATCACCGAGGCCACTTTGGGGCGGCATGCACCAGAGGCAGTTCGGCGAGACGTTGAAGAAATCAGCTCAATCCGGCTGGTGCCAATGAGCCTGGTCGCACTGGGCGCCATAGCCAACGACCCTGGGGAGCCCTTCCTCGCCAGCTGTGGTGACCGAGAGTTCCATGGCGTCCTTGCGGTAGTAGAAATTGCAGAAATTGAAGCCGGTTCCCGAACAGGCATCGACTTCGATGATGCCCTGCTTGCTGAGTTCCAATTCCTGACCGTACTGCGCCTCGTCGGCGGCGAGATCTTTTGGATTCTTCAGCGGCGCCCAGCCTGCCGAGATCAAGGATTGGCGCGCCTGGTCGATGGGTTTGCCGTAGACATTGGGGACCTTGCCCGCGCTCTGGCAAACCGCATCTTCAGCGGCGATCGCAACGACCTCAAGGCTTTTGCCATCGAGAACATGGATATCGGCGACGGGCGCGGCGACCAGATCGCCGTCCCAAATGCGCAGGCCCTCCTGCAGCACCGCGATGCTGCCGATGGTCTGTTTGGCGCCCTTGCCGGCATAGGCCAGCGCAATCAGCTGCCGGTCCGAAAAGATGGCGACATTGCCCTTGTCGATCTGGCAGCTGCCACTGGTGGATGGCTCGAAC
The DNA here is from genome assembly GCA_900472295.1 of Hyphomicrobiales bacterium. GTDB lineage: Bacteria > Pseudomonadota > Alphaproteobacteria > Rhizobiales > Rhizobiaceae > Mesorhizobium. The sequence continues at coordinate 138,508 of UCIA01000032.1, forward strand.
TGGCCGGCAAAACTCACGGCCTGATAGGGGCCAAGCGGCACCTCAGCCGTAACACCCCAGCCCTGCGCGGCAACGGCTTGTCCGCCGGCCGTCTTTGGCTTGGCCAGCATCCAGTCGCAATCCTTTTGCGATGTGGCGGAGGCCGGCGCCTTTGGAAGATGGCCGAGGGCGACGAACTCGATCCCGGCGACATCCGACTTGGCCAAAACCACTTCGGCCTTTTGCTGGGCATGGACAGCTGAAGCGAAGCCATTGATCAGCAACGCACAGAAGGCGATGCGGCGAAACGAAAAGCAGGAAATCATAGGTTTACTCCGCCAGTGCGTTGTCGAGAGCAGTCTTTTGGGCTTCAGATGGTTTGGCCAGATAGAGCGTGGGCTTGCCCTCTTCCTGGATTTCAGCCCAGGCCTGCGAGCCATCGGCATTGAACATCACGGCAGCCTGGCCTTCATCGGTCGCGTGTTGCTTGGCCAGCACGCTGATCGAGTAGTTCTTGGTGTCGATGGACACGGTCTTGGCCGGCGAGGCGATGTACCTGTCTTCGTCACGCAGCCAGGCCGGTACGCCCTTTGCCGAATCAAGCGCTGCCTTCCAAGATCGAGCGTGAACCGGGTCTTTCAAAAGGTCGTAGAAATAGATGTCTTTGGCATGGGCGATACCCGCCATACCAGCCAGAGCGGTCACGAGAATAAGTCTGCGCATGGGCCTCTCATAGTTCCTGGCCGCTAAAATCGAGGTGATGGGAGCTGGCTTGATCCACCCTGCCTGGCAACATCTGTTCTGTCGGCCTGTCAAAATTCAGGCCGCGGATTTTCTTTTTCGAGATACGCGCACCTTGGCTTGGCGCATCAGACCATCGAACGCCAGCGCCAGCTTGCATCCTCAATCCAGACAAATTTGGCAGCGGTAGCGAGAAGCCGACGATGAGGGGCAGCAAGTGAGGCGTCAACGAAAGAATCCGAGGATTGAGGATGATTCTCGCGTTTTCATCGAGGCCTTCGTCACCCAATGGCTGGTATTTTAGCATCGGGTGAAAGAATAAAAACTGTGGATTCGTCCATTAAAAAAATTGGGACTATGCCTTTCGATCATCGCATTGCAATAGCATTGGTTCGTTGCGTGGCCGGACGTTGGTGTTTCAACGAGTGCCGTTTTGAGGGAAGGATTTGTACGATGACTGTCTTTGCGTCTCGTAAAATTATTGTGCTCCTTGTGTTGCTTTGCAGCGCGCCAGTGACGGCAGCCATGGCTGGCGGGCTGCGGCCGTCCTATACCACCTGCCTGAATGCTACCGGCGGCGTCACGTCCGATATGCAGGACTGTATCGCGGCTGAGTTCGAGTACCAGGATGCGCGTCTCAACAAGGTCTACCGAGCATTGCGCGAAAGGCTCGACCAGCAAGGCAAACGCAAGCTGCTCGGCGAGCAGAGGAAATGGCTGGCTCTGCGCGACAAAAGCTGCGAGGCCGACGCCGGTGGCGGTACGGGTCAGATGCTGGAGGCGAGCGATTGCGCCCTGGGAATGACTGCGAAACGCGCTGCCGAGCTTGAATCCCGCTGACGACCCCTTCTGCGCCGAGGCTTGAAAGAGCGGAGGGCAGGTGACCGCTTCATAATTGGCTCTTTAAACACTTCGCAGTCCCAAGGCGCCGTCCGGTTCGAAGAGCCGCTGTGATGTCATTTGCATCACAGCGGCTCTTTTTCTGTCTGGACATGATCTTTTTCCGAAAACGGTTCCCACTTTTCGGGATCATGCTCTAATGTTGCGCTGCAACCCGCGCCCCCGGTGAACCATGTCCGATGCTCCCAGAACTTCCGGCATGACCCGGCTGAGGAATTATTTCCTCACAGGCTTCATTGTCTGCGCGCCGCTGGCGATCACCGCCTACATCGCCTGGTCGTTTGTCGGTTGGGTCGATTCCTGGGTAAAGCCATACATTCCGGCACGCTACAGCCCTGACACCTATTTGCCGTTTCCGGTCCCTGGTTTCGGCCTGATCGTGGCGCTCATCCTGATCACGCTGATCGGCTTCATGACCGCGAACATCGTTGGCCGCGCCATCGTCAATTTCGGCGAGCGGCTGCTTGGCCGCATGCCGCTGGTGCGCGGCATCTACGGGTCGCTGAAGCAGATTTTCCAGACGGTGCTGTCGAACAAGGGCGACATGTTCCGCCAGGTCGGGCTGGTCGAATATCCGCGAAAAGGCGTCTGGTCACTGGTTTTCGTCGCCAGCGAGAAGGAAACCGAAATCAACCAGAAGCTCGACCAGGAGGGCGATCCGATGATCGCCGTCTTTATGCCGTGCACGCCGAACCCGACCACGGGCTTCCTGATGTATGTGCTGAAATCCGACATCGTGCTGCTCGACATGACGATCGAGGACGGCGCCAGGCTGATCGTCTCCGCCGGGCTGGTGGCGCCCGAGGTCAAGCCGAAAATGATGACGGTGAACGGCGAGCCGATCGACGGAGATCTCGCCAACCCGTCGGTCGGCAGTCTGATCCCGGGGGGCGCTCAGCCGGCCCGCAAGAGCCGTACGGCCTCGTCGCGGCCGAACAAATAGAGCAACAGCCGCAGCGCTTCGCCGCGCTCCGATTGCAGTTCCGGGTCACGCGACAGAACTAGCCTGGCATCGTCGCGGGCGGCTTCCAGAAGGTCGGCATGCGCCTCGATGCGCGCCACCTGGAAACCAGGCGTGCCGGACTGGCGTGTGCCCAAGAGCTCGCCTTCGCCGCGCAGCTTCAGATCCTCTTCGGCGATCAGGAACCCGTCCTCGGTCTCGCGCATCACCGAAAGCCTACGCCTTGCCGTTTCGCCGAGCGGGTCCTTGTAGAGCAGCACGCAGGAGGAGGGCTTGTCGCCACGCCCGACGCGGCCGCGCAACTGGTGCAGTTGCGCCAGGCCAAAGCGCTCGGCATGCTCGATGACCATGATGGTGGCATCGGGCACGTCGACGCCGACCTCAATAACCGTGGTGGCGATGAGGATGCGGGTTTCACCGGCTTTGAAAGCGCGCATCGCTTCGTCCTTTTCCGCGCCCTTCATGCGGCCGTGGACGAGGCCGATGCGATCGCCAAACAAGGGTTGCAGCGAGGCAAAGCGGTCCTCGGCCGACATCAGCTTGATTTCTTCGGATTCCTCGACCAACGGGCAGATCCAGTAGATCTTCTGGCCGTCGGCAACGGCATCGAGCATGCGGCCGACCAGTTCGTCCAGCCGCTCCAGCGGCAAGGTGACGGTGCGGATCGGCTGGCGGCCAACAGGTTTTTCCGTCAGCTTGGAAACGTCCATGTCACCGAAGGCGGTCAGCACCAGAGTGCGCGGGATTGGCGTCGCCGTCATCACCAGCATGTCGGGCGCGTCGCCTTTGGCGGTGATGGCGAGCCGCTGGTGGACGCCGAAACGGTGTTGCTCGTCGACGACGGCAAAGACGAGGTCGCGGTAGCTCACCGTTTCCTGAAACAAAGCATGGGTGCCGACGACGATGTCGATGTCGCCGCTGGCCAGTCCCGCCAGCGTTTCGCTGCGCTCGCGGCCCTTTTCACGGCCGGTCAGGATGGCGACGCGCAGGCCGACCTGTTCGGCCAGCGGCGTGATCGTCGCCAGATGCTGGCGCGCCAGGATTTCGGTCGGCGCCATAAGTGCTGCCTGGCCGCCGGCCTCGACGGCGCGCGCCATGGCCAGCAGCGCCACCACCGTCTTGCCCGAACCGACATCGCCCTGCAGCAGGCGAAGCATGCGCTCGGGGTCGGCGAGATCGGCATTGATTTCGGCCAGCGCGAATTCCTGGCTGCCGGTCAATGAATAGGGCAGGGCCGCGCGCAGTTTCTCGACGATGCGGCCGTCGCCGATCAGTGGCCGGCCCGACAGGCGGCGCACCTTTGCTCGCACCAGCGCCAGCGACACTTGGCCGGCGAGGAACTCGTCATAGGCGAGGCGGCGCCATGCCGAGCCCTCGATGGCGACATCGATTGGGTCGGGGGGATAGTGGATGCGGGCGAGCGCATCGCCGAAGGCCGGAAAAGTCTGCTTGCGCATGAAAGCGCCGTCCTGCCATTCCGGCAGTTCCGGCAAGCGGCCGAGCGCCTGGCCGATGGCGCGACGCAGCACCTTTCCCGACAGGCCGGCGGTGAGCGGATAGACCGGCTCGACCAGCGGCAAGGTTTCCGCCTCGCTGACCAGCGCGATATGGTCCGGGTGGACCATGGTCGGGCGGCCGTTGAACCACTCCATGCGACCGGAGACGATGACATGCTCGCCCACCGGCATGGCCTTTTCGAGATAGGCGGCATGGGCATGGAAGAAGGTCAGGCCGATTTCGCCGGTGTCGTCATGGGCGTAGACGCGGTAGGGCACCGACCGATTGCCGCGCGGCGGCGGCTGATGGCGGTCGATGCGCACGTCGAGCGTGACGATGGCGCCAGCAGGTGCGAGCGCGATGCCGGGACGATTGCGGCGGTCGATGACGGTGTGCGGCAGCACGAACAACAGGTCGCCGGCGCGTGCCGGCCGGTCGCCGAGATCGGCCGCCACCACCTTCTCGATCAGCGCGCCGACTTTGGGGCCGACGCCGGCAAGCGAGGTGATGGGGACGAAGAGGGGGTCGAGGAGGGAGGGTCTCATTTGAAAGACACCACGTGATGCCGGCGCTCACCCCCCTCTGGCCTACCGGCCATCTCCCCCTCAAGGGGGGAGATCAGCAGTCTTGGCCGCGCCGCCCATCTTGCAGAATTGGAAATTGGCGAAACCGATGGCGACAGCCAATCTCCCCCCTTGAGGGGGAGATGGCCGGCAGGCCAGAGGGGGGTGAGCGCACCAACGTTGTCAGGAGTGTTCTTCACAACCGGGATGTTTAGCCGCCCATCGGGCCGTTGCAAGGCTGACACCGCCTTCTATCCACGCTATATGCGCCGCTTCAAGCAAGGGTGCGGCACCATGACCGGGACGAAACGATCAAGCGAGGGGCTGGATATCAGGCGCCGCAAGCTGTTGTTCCGTTCCTGGCATCGCGGCTTGCGCGAGATGGACCTTATCCTCGGCACCTTCGCCGATGCCGAGATCGGCGCCTTGACCGGCGACGAAATCGACCAATATGAAAGGCTCCTCGACATTCCCGACACAGAATTCCTGCCCATGGTCACCGGCGAGAGCCCGGTGCCGGCAGACATCGACTGTGCCGTCCTGCAAAAGATCCTGTTATCGCGCCGGACCATGACATTCTGAACGCAAGCAATTCCAGGAAAAGTGCGAAGCGGTTTTCCCACAGGAATTGCGACAACTTAAACAGCAATTCCAGGAAAAGTGCGAAGCGGTTTTCCCCCGGGAATTGCGACAACCAAGACCGTGATTTCATGAGCCTCATCCCAAAAATCGGTCTGCCGAAAGGCCGCGCCGGCCAGTTCATTGTCGACGGCGTCGCCGACGGCTACGAAGCCTTTGCGCTGGTGCAGGCAATCCATGAGATCGCGCCCGACAAGCCGGTGCTGTTCGTGGCTCGCGACGGCCAGCGCCTGCCGGCGATCACGGAGGCGCTGACCTTTGCTTCGCCCGGCCTGCCGGTGCTGGAACTGCCGGCCTGGGACTGTCTGCCCTACGACCGTGTCTCGCCCGGCTCCGATGCCGCCGCCAAGCGGCTCGATGCCCTCACCGCAATGATCGCGTTGTCGAAAAAGCCGCATCGCGCCGTCATTTTGACCACTGCCAACGCCTTGCTGCAGCGCATTCCGCCGGCGGATCTGGTCGAAGCGCAGACTTTCCACGCCAAGCCCGGCAACCAGATCGACATGAACGCGCTGGTGTCGCGGCTTGAGATTTCCGGCTTCGAACGGGTGCCGACGGTACGCGGCGTTGGTGAGTTCGCGGTACGCGGCGGCATTCTCGACCTTTACGCTCCCGGTTGGACGGAGGCTCTGCGCCTCGATTTCTTCGGCGACACGCTGGAATCGATCCGCGTCTTCGACGCCGGCACGCAACGCACCACCGGCCAGCGCAAGTCGATGGCGCTGCAGGCGATGAGCGAAGTGGCGCTGACGCCCGAAACCATCAGCCGCTTCCGCCGCTCCTATATCGAGGCCTTTGGCGCGCCGCAGCGCGACGACGGGCTTTACGCAGCGGTGAGCGAAGGCCGGCGCTTCGCCGGAATGGAGCACTGGCTGCCGCTGTTTTACGAGCGGCTGGAGACGGTGTTCGACTATCTGCCGGATGCACCGGTGATTTTCGACCATCTGGCGCATGAGGCGCTGGCCGAGCGCCACACGCTGATCCTCGACCACTATGAGGCGCGCAGCAAACAGGCCGACGCCGCCTTGAAGGATGCCGTGCCCTACAAGCCGGTGGCGCCGGACCTGCTCTATCTCTCGCCGGAAAACCTCGTGGCGTCGCTCGGGCCACGCGAAGCCATTGATTTCACCGCTTTCGATGCGCCGGATGTCGGGGCGAAGAAGGTGTTCCATGGCGGTTCGCGCCATGGCCGCAGCTTTGCCGAGGAACGCGCCGACCCCAACGCCAACGTCTTCGACGTCGTGGTAAAGCACATTGCCGACGAGCGTGCGTTGCGGCGCCGCGTCATTGTCGCCGGCTGGACTGAGGGCTCGCTCGACCGGCTCGGCCAGATCCTGGCCGAACATCACCTTGGCAACCTCGTCCCGGTGGCAACGCTGGCCGAGGCGGAAAAGCTCGAGCCGGGGCAGGCGGCGCTCGCCGTGCTGCCGCTGGAATCCGGCTTCGAGACCGAACAACTGGTCGTCGTCGCCGAACAGGACATTCTCGGCGACCGGCTGATCCGGCGCTCGAAGCGCAAGAAGCGGGCTTCCGATTTCATTGCCGAAGCATCGTCGCTGTCGGCAGGCGACATCGTCGTCCATGCCGATCACGGCATTGGCCGCTTCATCGGCCTGCGCACCATCGAGGCAGTCGGCGCGCCGCATGACTGTCTGGAAATCCACTATGCCGGCGATGACCGGCTGTTCCTGCCGGTCGAAAACATCGAGCTTCTGTCGCGCTACGGTTCGGATTCGGCCGAAGCCTCACTCGACAAGCTCGGAGGCGGCGCCTGGCAGTCGCGCAAGGCGCGGCTGAAGAAGCGCCTGCTCGACATGGCCGGGCAACTGATCCGCATCGCCGCCGAGCGACAGATGCGTAGCGCCCCAGCCATGGTGCCGGCGGAAGGGCTTTATGGCGAATTCTCGGCGCGCTTCCCGTATGAGGAGACCGACGACCAGCAGGGCGCCATCGATGCCGTCGTGGACGATCTCGGCGCCGGCAAGCCGATGGACCGGCTGATCTGCGGCGATGTCGGCTTCGGCAAGACCGAAGTGGCGCTCCGCGCCGCTTTCATTGCGGCGATGGAGGGGTTCCAGGTTGCGGTCGTGGTGCCGACGACGCTTCTGTCGCGCCAGCATTTCAAGACGTTTTCGCAGCGCTTCTCCGGCCTGCCGATCCGAGTCGGTCAGGCCTCTCGGCTGGTCGGCGCCAAGGAACTGGCGGAAACCAAAAAGGGCATTGCCGAGGGCCAGGTCGATATCGTCATCGGCACCCACGCGCTGCTTGGCTCGGCGATCTCGTTCAAGAATCTCGGCCTGTTGATCATCGACGAGGAGCAGCATTTTGGCGTCAAGCACAAGGAACGGCTGAAGGACCTCAAGACCGACGTCCACGTGCTGACCTTGTCGGCAACGCCGATCCCGCGCACCTTGCAACTTGCCTTGACCGGCGTGCGCGAGCTGTCTCTGATCGCCACGCCGCCGGTCGACCGCATGGCGGTGCGCACCTTCATCTCGCCCTTCGACCCGCTGGTCATCCGCGAGACGCTGCTGCGCGAGCGCTACCGCGGCGGGCATTCCTTCTATGTCGTGCCACGCATCAGCGATCTCGCGGAAATCCATGATTTCCTGCGTGAATCCGTGCCCGAGCTGAAAGTCGCGGTGGCCCATGGCCAGATGCCGCCGGGCGAACTCGACGACATCATGAACGCCTTCTATGACGGCCAGTACGACGTGCTGTTGTCGACCACCATCGTTGAATCCGGTCTCGATATCCCGACCGCCAACACGCTGATCATCCATCGCGCCGACATGTTCGGCCTGTCGCAGCTCTACCAGCTGCGCGGCCGCGTCGGCCGCTCCAAGGTGCGCGCCTATGCGCTGTTCACGCTGCCGGCCAACCGCAAGCTGACAGACACGGCCGAGCGCCGGCTGAAGGTGCTGCAGTCGCTGGATACGCTCGGCGCCGGCTTCCAACTCGCCAGCCACGACCTCGACATCAGAGGCGCCGGCAATCTTCTGGGCGAAGAACAGTCCGGTCACATCAAGGAGGTCGGCTTCGAGCTCTACCAGCAGATGCTGGAGGAGGCGGTGGCCGAGGTGAAGGATTCCGGCGAGGTCCAGGATGGTGGCTGGTCGCCGCAGATTGCGGTGGGCACGGCCGTCATGATCCCGGAAAGCTATGTGCCGGACCTGCAGCTCAGGCTGGCGCTTTACCGCCGCCTCGGCGACCTCGAAAACACCGAGGAAATCGACGCCTTCGGCGCCGAGCTGATCGACCGCTTCGGGCCGCTGCCGGAGGAAGTGAAGCATCTCTTGAAGATCGTCTTCATCAAGGCGCTCTGTCGCAAGGCCAATGTCGAAAAGCTCGATGCCGGCCCAAAGGGCATCGTCATCCATTTCCGCAAGCGCGAATTCTCCAACCCGGTCGGACTGGTCAAGTATATCGGTGAACAGGGCTCGCTGGCCAAGATCCGGGCCGACCACAGCGTGGTCTTCATTCGCGACTGGCCGACGGCGGAGAAGCGCCTGGCGGGCTCTGCTGTGGTGATGACCCAGTTGGCGCGGCTGGTCGATAAGGCGGCGTAGCCGCCGGCCATCATTCGCCAGCGCTTGAATTCCGGTCTAGAATAGGAAATCGGCTTCGTGTATGGAGCCGCCATCCCCATATGGGGCGGGAATGGCGGGCAAAAGCCCTGCTGGAAAGAGCGTTTGGGTGCAGCGATGACGAAATGGTCGCCGAATTCGTGGAGAGCAAAGCCGATCAAGCAGGTTCCTGCCTATCCGGACCTTGTCGCGCTGAAGAACACGGAAGCCCAGCTCGCCACCTTTCCGCCGCTGGTTTTTGCCGGTGAGGCGCGCAAGCTGAAGAAGCAGCTGGCGGCGGTCGCTGCCGGTGACGCATTCCTTCTCCAGGGAGGCGACTGCGCCGAGAGCTTCGCCGAGCATGGCGCGGACAACATCCGCGACTTCTTCCGCGTCTTCCTGCAAATGTCGGTTGTGCTGACTTTTGCCGGCGCGCAGCCGGTGGTGAAGGTCGGCCGTGTCGCCGGCCAGTTCGCCAAGCCGCGCTCGTCCGACAATGAGACCAAGGGCGAGGTGACGCTGCCGAGCTACCGTGGCGACATCATCAACGGCATCGAGTTCGACGCCAAGTCGCGCATTCCCGATCCGGCCCGCCAGGAGATGGCCTACCGCCAGTCGGCGGCAACGCTCAACCTTCTGCGCGCCTTCGCCCAGGGCGGTTATGCCAGCCTGGAGAATGTGCACCGCTGGATGCTGGGCTTCGTCTCCGACAGCCCGCAGGGCGAGAAGTACGGCAAGCTCGCCAACCGCATCACCGAGACGATGGACTTCATGAAGGCCGTCGGCATCACCTCGGAGACCAACTACGCGCTGCGCGAGACCGATTTCTACACCAGCCATGAGGCGCTGCTGCTTGGCTATGAAGAGGCGCTGACCCGCGTCGATTCAACCTCGGGCGACTGGTACGCCACGTCGGGCCACATGATCTGGATCGGCGACCGCACCCGCCAGCCCGACCATGCCCATGTCGAATATTGCCGCGGCATCAAGAACCCGCTCGGCCTCAAATGCGGCCCGTCGCTGACGGCGGATGGCCTGCTGGAGCTGATCGACCTGCTCAACCCGGAGAATGAGCCGGGCCGGCTGACGTTGATCGCCCGCTTCGGCTCCGACAAGGTCGCCGACCACCTGCCGAAGCTGGTGCGCGCGGTGCAGAAGGAAGGCCGCAGCGTCGTCTGGTCGTCGGACCCGATGCACGGCAACACGATCGAGGCCGCCGGCTACAAGACGCGGCCGTTCGACCGCATCCTCAAGGAAGTGCAGACCTTCTTCGAGGTGCATCGCGCCGAAGGCACGCATCCTGGCGGCATCCATGTCGAGATGACCGGCAAGAACGTCACCGAATGCACTGGCGGGGCGCGCGCCATCACCGCCGAGGAATTGCAGGACCGCTACCACACCCATTGCGACCCGCGCCTCAACGCCGACCAGGCCATTGAGCTGGCGTTCCTGGTGTCGGACCTCTTGAAGAAGAGCCATCCGGTGCAGCACAAGCAGGTGGCTAACGGCTGAGCTTGTTTGCTTGCTGAATTGATCGAAAGCGCTGGAGAAATCCGGCGCTTTTTTTCGTTTCGCGGGGATGCATGATCAGCCCTCATCACATCCAAACTTACGAAAACGTGTTCTGACACGTCCATTGCAAAAACAAGATTGAGGTGGAACGCGGGAGCCCCGAGCCCTCTGCATCCGATCGCCAGCACCATGCGCCACGAGCACGCCATCATCCACCACCGCGGGCTTGACTTCTGGTCGGCGCGCGCCGCGGTCCTCGTCATCATCTGCCTGCAGCTTCTCGTCATCAACGACCTGTCGTTCGGGCCGCGCTGGTTGGCGCCGGCGATCGAGGCGACGCTGCTCGTGCCGCTGTCGATCGCGACGGCCTGGACACAAATGGCGACGCAGAAGGCCGTCGACCACGAGCATTGGTACGAGATCGGCCGGTTTCGCGTCTACATCCGCCGGACGGCGCTGGTCACGACCGGCATCATCAGCATCATGAACTGCGGGGCGTTGGTCCTGCTGGTCAAGGCGTTGCTCGAGGGCCATGCGGGCGCCGGAACGACGCTGCTGGTCGATGCGCTAAACATCTGGGTCACCAACGTCATCGTGTTTGCCCTGTGGTTCTGGAGCACCGACCGGGGCGGGCCGCCGACCTGCGGTCTCGTCAAGCGCGCGCAGGCTGATTTCCTGTTCCCGCAAATGACGCTGCCCGACCGCGAAACCCGCGGCTGGCTGCCAGGCTTCATCGACTATGTCTTCCTGGCCTTCACCAACGCGACCGCGTTTTCGCCCACCGACACCTTGCCGCTCAGCCAGCGCGCCAAGCTGCTGATGATGGCGGAGGCCATGATTTCGTTGCTGACGATCGCGCTGGTGGCGGCGCGTGCCGTCAACATTCTGGCGTAGGCGCCTAACTAGCGCGTTCCCAGCGCAATCCGTTGAGCCGAGGATCACTGGCGAAGGCCGCTCTCGAAAATTCGAGGCGCCTTTCGGGAAACTCGCAGATCGCCTGGACGCCGAACGAGCCGAGCCGGATGCGCCATGTGTGCGGCTCCAACGGCTTGGCCTTGGTGAAGCCGCGGCACGCCAGCAGCGCGATGTTGGCACCTTTGGGGTCGCGCGCCGAGCGATAGCGGATCGCCTCCATCCCGGCCTCGCGCGCGACATCGGCAATGGCCTGGCAGGCGGCATAGTCGGTCGGATGTGTCCACCGAGCCTGATCGCGGTCGAGCGGTGGCCGCGTCAGGTCGACGGCCTTGTCGGTGCGGATCGCGGCGGCGAAAGCGGTGTATTCGGCGGCGTCGTGCGGCCACGGTGTGTCGGGCGAATCGGCGAAGAACAGCAAACGGTAGAAGGCCATTTCGGCGACCGCCGTCATGATCGTTTCCGCCGCATAGTAGACGCCCAAAGTGCGGCCGGCGCGGCGGAAGCGCGAGCCGTAGGGATAGATCGAGCCGTAGCGGAAGGGCGTCGCCAGGAGATAGTGGAGATGCCGGCACTCAAGCGGGATTTGCGGCTTGGTCTCTTCGATCAGGTCTTCAAGCAGCGCCTGTTCATCCAGCGTGTCGACGATTTTCAGCGTCGAGACGCGGTGCTGCGCCTCGACCATGCGCCAGCATTTGCCGTCGAGAGTTACGGCTTCAGACGAGAGCGCGCCGGGAGTCCAGATAGGCAATGACATCGACAAGCCCGGTAATGGTGAGGATCTTTTCAAGCGGGCTGCCGTTGAACGCCGTGTTGGCGTTCTTCAGCCATGCCCGGGCTATCGTCTCGTCACCGCCGACTATGGCGTCGAGCGAACGGAACAGCCGCACGAACAGCACCGCGAGCTCGAACGGCTTGGTGCCGCGCTCCAGCAGGAAATCCTGCCTGCGCATGCGTGAAACCGTGGCTTCCGAGACGCCGATGATCGACGCCAGCATCCTGGAGGTTATATCAAGCAGCTCGGCGGCGCGAAGCGTGGCCTTGGTCAGAACTGCGTTTTCAGCCGCCTTGGCGGCTACATCGGGTTGTATAGTGGACATGGCCTCTCTCTTTCCATGGAAAATATAGTCCACGAAAATTCATATGGAAAGGGGCGATGTCCGATAAATTTGCGCATGCACATCGAATTGGCTGTGTGCTGCGGCGTCAGTCTTTCTTGTAGAGCAGCCAGTTCTTGCCGGTGCGGCCGGCCATTGTCGAATGCCTGGTCACCCGGTTGCGCCCGCCGACCTTGGAGCGGTAGAGCGCCCGGTCTGCCTTGGTGTAGAGATCCTCCGGGCTTTCGGCCTCGGAAGCCATGCAGATGCCCATGGAGACGGTCACCGTGCCGTAGTTGGTGCCGGTCTGGCTGCTGGTGAACGGCGTCTGTTCGATCAGCACGCGGATGCGTTCGGCGATCTCATAGGTCGTATCCTCGCTGGCGCCCTCGATGATCAGTGCGAATTCCTCGCCGCCCGTGCGGGCAACGAACATGTCGTCGCGGATGCTGGTCTGGAAGATGTCGGCGACGATCTGGATGATCTTGTCGCCGACCGGATGGCCGTAGCGGTCGTTGACATCCTTGAAATGGTCGATATCGGCAAGGATCAGCGCGTTGAACAGGATGCCCTTGTTGGAGGTGTAAATCCTGGTGATTTCCTTGTCGAAGGCGCGGCGATTCCAGATATGGGTCAACGGGTCGGTGTCGGCGAGCCGCTTGTACTCCTCAAGCTTCGACTTGACGCTCTCAAGTTCCGCCGTCTTGTCGCTCAGCGTGGTGGCGACCTGCTTGCCATGATCGAGGGTTGAATTGGTGGCGACCGCCATGGCGCTGGCGACCTTCTGCAGCAGATCCTGTGAAAGCAGGCTGCGGTTGGCCAGTCCGCTCGACGTCTCGTCGAGGATCTTGCCATATTTCTCGATATGGCTGCGCTCGCTGCGCAACAGCGAGGCGATGTCCTCGAGTTCCCTGGCCAGCACGTCGCGCGCGTGCTCGACAATGCCGGGACCGTGGTGCTGGGCAAAGAAAGCGCGGCCGATACGGTCGAGATCGTCCTGCGTCGGCCGGTTGCCGAGCGCGACGACGGCAAGGCCGAGTTCGCGATTGGTGCCTTTCAGCGCTTCATAGAATATCTCGTAATTGCGCGGCAGGCCAAGCACGCCGAGCTGACGCATGGTCGTCACAACGGCTGTTGCGATGTCGGTGCTTCGGTCCGTCTGGGCGGCTGCCGGCTGCATACTGTTCACTCTGCCTCTGGGAACCATCGCAGACCGTGCCAGATGCCGCCGACCGGAGTGCGCCGGCCGTATTTCGGATCATCCTGCGAGAAACCGAGTCCCCAATCACGGCCTTCGCTGGCAAGAACCATAAATGCGCCAGCGCTAAAGTTTCCTTAATGTGCCGCCAAGTAATGCGAGTATTCTACTTCAGGCTGCAATAATGTGTTTCGACGATCCTGAGATGAAGTCCGAACACGCCCATTGCGTGTCGCATTTGCTCGTGCCTGGTTCTCGCAAAACTGAAATCCTGCTGTTGACGGCGAAGCCGCGAAATGATTGCCGGTGGAGGGCAGGGATGAGTGACAGCCACAGCGGATCTTGCCTGTGCAGGGCGGTGCGTTTCCAGACGCAAGGGCCTTTGCGCGGGGTGATTTATTGCCACTGCTCGCAGTGCCGCAAGCAGAGCGGGCATTTCTACGCCGCAACCAATGTCGCCGATGACGACATCACCATTTCGGGCACCGACAACATCAGTTGGTACGAAGCGTCTTCCTTTGCCAAACGCGGCTTTTGCAAGATCTGCGGCTCGGTGCTGTTCTGGAAGCCTGGTCAGGACGCCTACGTCTCGGTTCTGGCCGGGTCGTTCGACGCGCCTACCGGGCTCGAGGGCGAATGCCATATCTTCGTCGGCGACAAGGGCGATTACTACACGATCGACGATGGGTTGCCGCAGTTCGAGAAGTCGACGCCGACGATCAAGGTTGCGGACGAGTGATTTTTGGCGTCGCTGCCTTATTCCCTTGATCAAGCCATTGCGTTATCCCCTGCCGGTGATTCGAAGGGGATGTGGGCATGCAGCGGCTGATCGATGCTTTCTTCAATTCGGTGCGGGCGTTTCGCAAGCTGGCCGCCAGTGAAAAGGCGTTCCAGCAGGAACTGATGCTACTGGTGCTGGCGCTGCCGCTCGGCTGGTTCGTCTCGGTGTCGTGGCGCGGCTACGCGCTGCTGATTGGCGCCGTGCTGCTTTTGATCATGGTCGAGGTGCTGAACACCGGCATCGAGGCGGCCTGCGATGCCTTCAGCCGCGAGTTCAACGTCGATATCCAGCTGGCCAAGGATTGCGGCTCGCTGGCGGTGCTGATTTCGGTTGTTATCGTCGCCGGCGTCTGGGGCATCGCCATCATCGAGCGCATCACCGGACTACCGATCTGACAATTGAGGCACTACATGACGGTATCCAAAGGAGACCGACATGACCGCGCCCGCCAATTCCCTCTTGCTTGAACGTGCCGGCCTGCCGGACGATCTGCGCTGGCTGGTGCAAAAATATCCACGCGAAAACTGGCAGGGTCACGCCAACATCCATGGCCTCGCCAATATGTGGCTCAGCCGGCACGACATGTTCCGCGAGCTCGGCGGCATGCTCACCAGCGGCATTGGCGACTATCGCGAAGACAGGCTGACGGCGCCGGATTTCGCGCGCTGGTTCGCGCCGCGGCTGAACCACTTTCTCGGAAATCTCGACGGCCACCACAATGTCGAGGACTATCAATATTTCCCGGCTTTCGCCAAGGCGGAGCCCAGGCTGAAGCGCGGCTTCGAGATCCTCGACGCCGATCACCACACCATCCATGAAGGGCTGGAGCGCAACGCCGAGACGGCCAATGCCTTCATCCGCACGCTTGAGGAGACTGAGGACAGGCAGCGCTTCGCCGCCGATGCCTATGCGAACGAGAACAGCCGGCTGATCGCCATGCTGAAGCGGCATCTTGCCGATGAGGAAGATCTGATCATCCCGCTGATCCTCGATCGCGGCGACCGCGCTCTGGTCGAGGACGACGACTGAGCCTTACGAGGTGGCTTGGCTATCGCGGGCATCCTTGACGCGCTCTTTGCCGGCTAAGGTGCGGGCGATGAGCCAGGCAAGGATGGCCACGGCGAGCCCAATGGCAAGCGCGATCAGCAGCCGCTCATGATGGAGCAGGGCCTTGCCGATCATCTGCTCCGCGCCGAGCCCGAAGACATAGCCGATGCCGCAGAACAGGGCCGCCCAGACCAGCGACGACACCGCATTGAGAATGACGAATCGCGTCACCGAAATGCTGGCGAAGCCGGCCGCGATGCCGCCGACCAGGCGCAGGCCATAGATAAAACGGTTGGACAGCACGAAGATGTTGGGATGGGACGAGACGAGCCGGTAGGCGTGGTTGAAGCCGGGCCTCGCCTTTAGTTTCAGAACTCTGGGGTGATCGGCAAAGCTGCGGCCGAGGACGAAGAAAAAAGTGTCGCCGACAAAGGCGCCGAAAGCAGCCGCGAGAAAGGCCTGCCAAGGCACGAAGACATGCTGATGGGCGAAGAAGCCGCCGAGAATGGCGGCACTTTCGCCTTCGGCGACACAGCCCAGGAAAACCGCGATCAGCCCGTAGTGCTCAATGAGGCGATGGATGATCTCGGTCATCGAGACGTCTGCGACAGCTTTTCGTCGATGCGGCTCACCTGTTCGGCCAGGCGCGCAATGTCCTCGCGCACGCCGATGATCTGGCTGTGGCGCAGCTCGTCCAGCTTTTCATGTAGCGCCATGATCTCGATCTCGGCCTTGAGATTGACCTCGTAGTCGTGCGCGGCGTCGATGCGGTCGCGTGCGGCCTGGCGGTTCTGCGACATCATGATCACCGGCGCCTGCAAGGCTGCGATCATCGACAGCACAAGATTGAGGAAGATGAACGGGTAGGGATCGAACGAGTCGCGCCCCAGCAGCCACCAATTGGCGCCGATCCACAGGACCAGGAAGGCGATGAAAGACAGGATGAACGACCACGAGCCGCCGATGCGGGCGATGGCGTCGGCGATGCGGTCGCCGGCGCCCTGAAGGCCGGTGAGGCTGTCATTGATGTCCTGCGAGATCGGCTTGCGGTCGACGGTGCTCTGCAACACGCGCCGCTCCAGCTCGCTGAGCGCCTCAGGCGTTCGCCTCAGCCAGCGGTTGGCCAGTTCCGGCACTGTCTTGTGCATGGTCGCCTCCATCGTCAGAGTCTGGCCTAGACCTAGAGACTACCGGCGCGAACGGGAAGTGGTAGATTGCCGCGTCCACCCACAGTGAATCAGGGTGCCAATGGCTGACTTCCACAGGATTCGCGCCCGTGCGGCCAAACGCAAAGGCGGCGACGCGGTGCTGACGTCGCTGCTCGGGCCTTGGCCCGACAATGCGGCCGTGGGCAAGATCACCGACGACCGCATCCTGTCGACCATGGCGGAGCGGGTGTTTGCCGCCGGCTTCGTCTGGCGCGTCATCGAGCAGAAATGGCCTGGTTTCGAAGAAGCCTTCCTTCACTTCGAGCCGAAGCGGCTGCTGTTCCAGCCAGACGATTTCTGGCACGACCTGACGGCCGACAAGCGCATCGTGCGCAATCCGCAGAAGATCAAATCGGTGCGCGACAACGCCGCCTTCGTCGAACGCGTGTCCAAGGAGCATGGCAGCTTCGGCAAGTTTCTTGCTCAGTGGCCGGCGGACGACCAAATCGGGCTGATGGCGTGGCTCGGCAAGCACGGCAGCCGGCTCGGCGGCAACACCGGCCAGTATTTTCTGCGCTGGCTGGAATGGGACGCCTTCGTCATCTCGGCCGATATGGGTGCGGCATTGCGCGATGCCGGCCTCGATATCGCCGAAAGCCCGACATCGAAGAAGGATCTCGGCAAGATCCAGGCGCAGATCAACCAATGGTCTGAAGAGACCGGCCTGCCGCGCCGGCACATTTCGCGCATCCTGGCGATGTCGATCGGCGAGAACCGTTCGCCAGAGGCGCTGCGCGAATATATCGCTGATTAGGCGGGTCGCCCGTCGGTCCGAATTGGTCCAAACGAACGCCATTGCCGAGGCAATTTTGCCGCGCTAAACCGCAGGCATGATCAAGAAGACCGCTCCCGATATTCTGCGCATTGCTGTCGCCCAGCTCAACCCGACGGTCGGCGATGTCGCCGGCAACCTTGCCAAGGCGCGCGAGGCGAGGGCGGATGCCGCGCGCCAGGGCGCCGACATCGTTCTCTATACCGAGCTTTTCCTTGCCGGTTATCCGCCGGAGGATCTGGTGCTGAAGCCGGCCTTCCTGAAAATTTGCGAAAAAGCGGCGCAGGATTTCGCCGCTGATACCGCCGATGGCGGGCCGGGCGTCATCATCGGCACGCCGCTGAAGCGCAAGAGCGGTACCCACAATTCGATCATCGTCGCCGATGGCGGCAAGATCCTGGCCGAGCGCTACAAGCTCGATTTGCCGAACTATGGCGAGTTCGACGAAAAGCGCGTCTTCCAGGCCGGCCCCGAGGCTCAGGGACCCGTCAATTTCCGTGGTGTGCGCATCGGAATTCCGATCTGCGAGGACATCTGGGGCGACGTCGGCATCTGTGAGACCCTGGCCGAGAGCGGCGCCGAACTCCTCTTGGTGCCGAACGGCTCGCCCTACTACCGCGCCAAGATGGACGTCCGCCACCAGGTCGTTATCCGCCAGGTCATCGAAACCGGTTTGCCGATGATCTATGCCAACCAGATCGGCGGCCAGGATGAGTTGATCTTCGACGGCGCCTCTTTTGCCATCGGCGCCGACAAGACGCTTGCCTTCCAGATGAGCCAGTTCGAGGAGACGGTCGACGTCACCACCTGGAAGCGAACCGATGCTGGCTGGGTCTGCTCTGAAGGGCCGATGTCGAAGATCCCCGAGCGCGAGGAGGCGGATTACCGCGCCTGCATGCTGGGTCTGCGCGACTACGTCAACAAGAACGGGTTCAAGAATGTCGTGCTGGGTCTCTCCGGCGGCATCGATTCGGCGATCTGTGCGGCGCTTGCCGTCGACGCGCTGGGCGAAGAGCGGCTGCGCGCGGTGATGATGCCTTACCGCTACACCTCGAAGGACTCGCTGAAGGATGCCGAGGACTGCGCCCGCGCGCTCGGCTGCCGCTATGACATCGTGCCGATCTTCGAGCCGGTCGAAGGCTTTCTGCATGCGCTGACGCAGCTGTTCGAGGGCACCAAGGAAGGCATCACCGAGGAGAACCTGCAGAGCCGCGCGCGCGGCACCATCCTGATGGCGATCTCCAACAAGTTCGGCTCGATGGTGGTCACCACCGGCAACAAGAGCGAGATGTCGGTCGGCTACGCCACGCTCTATGGCGACATGAATGGCGGCTTCAATCCCATAAAAGACCTCTACAAGATGCAGGTCTATGCGCTGTCGCGCTGGCGCAATGCGCACGTGCCGCCGGGCGCGCTTGGACCTTCCGGCGAGGTGATACCGAAGAACATCATCGACAAGGCGCCGTCGGCCGAACTGCGCGAGAACCAGACCGACCAGGATTCGCTGCCGCCCTATCCGGTGCTGGACGACATTCTCGAATGTCTGGTCGAGAACGAGATGGGCGTCGATGACATTGTCGCGCGCGGCCATGACCGGGCGACGGTGACGCGCGTCGAACATCTGCTCTACATTGCCGAGTACAAACGCCGGCAAGCGGCGCCGGGCGTGAAAATCACCCGGAAGAATTTTGGTCGCGACCGCCGCTATCCCATCACCAACCGTTTCAGGGATCGCGGCTAGGACGCTGATTTTGTTAGAAAACCTTGGGGGCTCGCATGTTTATCAGCTATTTCAAGGGAACGCCCGAATACCACATCCTTTGCTTCAAGAATGGCAAGATAAGGCAGCAGGGGCGCGGCATCTCCTTCTGGTACGGCACGTTCGGCACCACCATCGCAATGGTGCCGGTGACCTCGCTCGACAACCCGTTCATCTTCACCGAGACGACGGCGAATTTTCAGGATCTGGCGATCCAGGGCTCCGTCAGCTATCGCATCGTCGATCCGCTCAAGGCGGCTGAAGGCTTCGACTTCAGCGCCAAGCTCAGCCGTTCCGACGTCGTCGGCGACGGCCGCGAGAAGATCGCCGAACGCCTGGTGCTGGCCATCCAGAGCCGCGCCCGGGCGGTCGTGTCGGGCATGACGCTGGAACAGGCGCTGGGCGAGGTGACCAAGCTCGGCGCCAATCTCGCCGAACTCCTGCGCAACGATCCGATTGCCGCGACCGCCGGCCTGTCGATCGAGGAGGTCCACATCACCTCGGTGCAGCCGACACCGGAGATCCGCAAGGCGCTGCAGACCGAATATCGCGAGGCGCTGCAACGCCAGGCCGATGCCGCGATCTATGGGCGCCGGGCCTGGGGCGTCGAGAAGGAGCGCGAAATCAAGCAGAGCGAACTGGCGACCGAGATCGAGCTTGCCGAACGCAACAAGCTGCTCGTCGACACCGAGGCACGCAACAAGCTGACGCTGGCCGAGGCGGAAGCCAAGGCGCAGCAGCTGGAACTGACCGTCTATTCGTCGGCGCCGGCCCACGTGCTGACGGCAATGGCCTTCAAGGCCTGGGCGGAGAAGGGCGGTTCGGTCGGCAATCTGTCGATCACGCCCGACATGCTGACCAGCGCGCTGAGCCAGCTTTCCACGCCGAAGACCTAGAAGGTAAGCCAGAGTGGCCGGCGACCAGAGTGGCAGGCCGATCGACCGGGTGATCGTCATCACCCGCAAGACCGAGCTTGAGGAACTGACGACGCGCTTCAACACGCAGGGACAGGCGCGATTTTACCTGAAACAGGCCGGGATGAATTTCGACCCGGTCAAGGCGGCGCACGATACCTATCATCAGGCGCTCGACCGGGTCATGGGATCGCTTCCGCAAGGCCTCAAGCAGTTGCGGCTCGACCGGGAACTGGTGCCGCAATTCGAGTTCGGCACCGACGTGGTGATCGCGCTCGGCCAGGACGGGCTGGTCTCCAACACCGCGAAGTACCTGCCGTATCAGCCGCTGATCGGCATCAATCCGAACCCGGCACTTTTCGACGGCGCGTTGCTGCCGTGGAATGCCGGCGACACCGAAACCGTGCTTGGCCTGACACTCTCCGGCAAGGCGAAGCGCCAGGCGGTGGTGATGGCCGAGGCGCGCTCCAATGACGGCCGCCGGCTGATCGCCTTCAACGATCTGTTCGTCGGCGCCTCGACGCATGTCTCTGCCCGTTACGAGCTGACCTATGGCGGCAGGACCGAGCGCCAGTCGTCGAGCGGCATCATCATTTCGACCGGCGCCGGCTCCACCGGCTGGCTGCGCTCGGTCATGGCGGGTGCCGCCGGACTGGCCGCTGCCTATGGCGATAATTCGGTGCCGACCGTGCCGCCGCAAGGCTATGACCGCGAAGGCGAGCAGCTGTTCTTTTCGGTGCGCGAACCGTTTCCGAGCAACACGACTGGCGTGTCGCTGGTCCATGGCGTCATCACCCGCGACCGGCCGCTGGTGATTTCCTCCAGGCAGAGCAGGGGCGGCGTCATCTTCAGCGACGGCATGGAGGTCGATTTCGTCGACTTCAATTCCGGCACCGACGTGACGATCGCGATCGCCGACCAGAAGGCTTATCTCGTGGTGCCATAAGTGCGCCACGTCGGTAGCCAAATCACCGACCGGACCGAAGTTCGGTCGCTCTTTTTTGCGAGGCACCATGCCCGACTGTGAAATCAGCTTCGAAATGTCACGGATCGATTTCCGGGCGACCTCCGACCTGTTAATGGCGAGTTATTGGGGCGCCGGTCGCAGCGATGAGTTTCATCGCCGCGCCTTCGCCAACTCGCTTTGCGCCGCCGCCTATATCGGCGGGAATCAAGTCGGTTTTGGCAGGGCCATCACCGACCGCACGGTGTTTGCCTATCTCGCCGACATCATCATCTGGCCGCAGCATCGCGGCCAGGGCATTGGCTTGCAACTGGTGCGGGCGCTCATCGATAGCCCTGAACTCAGCACCGTCTCGCACTGGAGCCTGTCGACCAGCGACGCGCACGGTGTCTACGAGAAGCTGGGCTTCAAGGCATCGACCGATGGCCGTTACATGCGCCTCGATCGCAACCCGGAATGAGGCACTGAGGCGGCTTGCCCGCAGTTGTTGCAAAATAACCTCACTGGTTGGACCAGTTGCGCTTTTGCGGCGCGCCCCGTCTTGGCGATCGGTCATGGCGTCTCTATAAGGACCCCTCCGCAATTGTCTTGCGGGAGGTCCGAATGGCAGTACTACACATGGTAATGCGAGGCCGCGAAGCTTAGGTCTCGCTTGGTGTCCAACGAAGGTTCGTCCTTCGCGCCGATGCCGGGTCGAGTACAGGCTTCTGCCGATGCCGGTCGCCACCCGACAAATCGGGCGCGCCGCCATTTTTGCCGAACCTCCGCATCTCAGGGCGAATTGCCCAGCGCGGTTTTCAATTTTCGACCTTACCGGGACCGGGCATTTTTGCGCCCGGATGGACATCATGGCTCGTTTTCGAATCGATCTGCGCGCAAGCGCCTTTCGCAGCGTTCTAGGCTTCACGTTCAGCCATTGGCGGCGCCAGCCGTGGCGGCTTTCGCTGATCATGGGCGGCTTCCTGCTGTCGACGCTCGCCGACGTTCTGACGCCGCTCTATTCCGGCCGGCTGGTCGACGCCGTCGCCAGCGGAGCGGCGGCCGACGATGTCGCGTGGAACGCAGCAATGGCGGCCTTCTTCGCGCTCATTGGCTTGGCTCTTGCCGGCCTGGTGCTGCGCAACCTGGCCTTCATGGGCATCGTCGAACTGACATTGAAGATGATGGCCGACATCGTCGCCGATGCGTTCCACCGCGTCCAGCGCTTCTCCACCGACTGGCATGCCAACAGCTTCGCCGGATCGACGGTACGCAAGGTCACGCGCGGCATGTGGGCGCTCGACCTGCTCAACGACACCATCCTGATCGCGCTTTTGCCGTCGGTCGTCATGCTGGTCGGCTCGACGCTGCTGCTTGGCTGGTTCTGGCCGCTGATGGGGCTGGTGATTGCGGTAGGCTCGGTCGTGTTCATCACGGTGACGGCGTTGCTGTCGCTCGGCTATGTCGCGCCCGCGGCACGACTCGCCAACAGCTGGGATACGCGGCTTGGTGGCTCGCTTGCCGATGCGGTGAGCTGCAATGCCGTGGTCAAGGGTTTCGGCGCCGAGACGCGCGAGGAAGCCCGCCTTGCCAAGGTCGTTGCCAAATGGCGCGCGCGCACCAGCCGCACCTGGGTGCGCGGCACCATCAACGGCTCCACACAAGGCGCCATGCTTCTGGTGCTGCGCACCGCGGTGATCGGACTGTCGCTGATGCTGTGGGCCTGGGGCCAGGCAAGTGCCGGCGATGTCGCCTTCGTGCTGACCTCGTTCTTCGTGCTGCAGGGCTATCTCAGGGACATCGGCACGCATATCCGCAATTTGCAGCGTTCGATCAACGACATGGAGGAACTGGTCGATTTCCAGTCGCAACCGCTCGGCATCGAGGACCGGCCCGGTGCTTCACCGATCCGGATCACCGATGGCCATATCGGCTTCGACAAAGTCACCTTCCACTATGGCAGCCATCGTCTGCCGCTCTACCGCGACTTTTCGGTGGAGATTGCGGCCGGTGAACGGGTTGGACTGGTTGGCCATTCCGGCTCGGGCAAGACGACGTTCGTCAAGCTGATCCAGCGTCTCTATGACGTCAGCGGCGGCAAGATCCTGATCGACGGCCAGGACATCTCCCAAGTGGCGCAGGCGTCGCTGCGCGGGCAGATTGCGATTGTCCAGCAGGAGCCGATCCTGTTCCACCGCTCGTTGGCCGAGAACATCGCCTATGCAAGGCCGAACGCCACGCAGGCGGAGATCGAGCATGCCGCGAAGCTCGCCAGCGCGCATGATTTCATCACCAGCCTGCCGAAGGGGTACGGCACGCTGGTCGGTGAACGCGGCGTGAAACTGTCGGGTGGCGAGCGCCAGCGCGTGGCGATCGCGCGCGCTTTCCTGGCAGACGCCCGCATCCTGATCCTGGACGAGGCGACATCGAGCCTCGATTCGGAATCGGAGGTGCTGATCCAGCAGGCGATGGAGCGGCTGATGGTCGGCCGCACCACGCTGGTCATCGCGCACCGGCTGTCGACGGTGCGGGCGCTCGACAGGCTGCTGGTGTTCGACCGCGGCCAGATCGTCGAGGAGGGCTCGCATGACGAGCTAATCCGGCTGAAGGGCGGCATCTACCGCCGCCTGTTCGAACGCCAGGCGCTGGAACTGACCAAGGGCCTGGTGATCTGACCTGGAGCGTTTCGCCGTTTCACGGAAACGGCGAAACGCTCTATCTCTTTGTTTTTACGCAATTCCGGACGGAAAACCGCTCACACTTTTCCTGGAATTGCTCTAAACGCAAACCCTATCCCGGAGAAGCCGGGATAGGGTTTTGTGTTATCCGGGCATTCGCTCGAATGCATGAAGTGCTGGATCGATCGTGTCCCAGACGTGGCCGCGCACGGTGTAGGTGACCGCCTGCGGATTGAACTGGCCGGGATCGTCAAGGCTGGTGGCGTGGATCGCCGTCAGCTCCGGCATGGCGACGAAGGTCAAATAGAGCGGCGTGCCGCAGGTCGGGCAAAAGGCCTGGATCTTTTCATTGCCGCTGTCGGCGATCATCCGCCATGTGCTTGGCTCGCCGGTGATCTTTACATCGTCGCGCCGGCCGAAGGTCACATAGGAGCCATGGCCCGTGCCGCTGCGCTTCTGGCAATCGAGGCATTGGCAGTGGTTCTGAAAGATCGGCTCGCCGCTTGCCTCATAACGGATCGCGCCGCAGGCGCAGCCGCCGATAAAATGCTTGGTCATCGTCGTTCTCCCGTTGGCTGCTTCAGGCCGATTTCGGCTTGGCGAAAAGGTCGATTCCGGTACCGGTTTCGAGGAAGGATTTCATGCTGGACAGCACGGCCGGCCAGCCCTGGCTGATGCCCTTGGCCATGCCGCTGCCGGCCTCGAGCTCGTCATGGCTGACGGTCAGCTTGACCATGGTGTCGTATTCCTCGATGGCAAACGTCACCCGGCTGTGCTTGGTCGGATCATCGGCCTGCGAGGCGTTGGCCCAGCTCATGACCAGCCGGGTCGGCGGCGAGATTTCGACGACCTTGCCGACGAGCTCGACAGTCCGCTCGTCATTGTCGCGGATATGTTCCCATTTCGAGCCGGGCTTCCAGTCGGAGACGTTCTCGTGGCCCCAGTAGCGCCTTGCGATATCTGGTTTGGTGATGGCCTCGAACACCTTTTGCGGCGTCGATCTGATATAGGTCACGTAGACAAAACTGGTTGTTTCCCGGGTCATTGGTCGTCTCCTTCGAGCTCTTGTTTCAGGTCGTGCAGCAGGCTCAGCCGCTGCCGTTCGAATTTGCGCACCCACCGCTCGTAGACTTCGTGCAGCGGCACGGGGTTGATGAAATGCAGCTTTTCGCGGCCACGCTTGACCGTGCTGATCAGATTGGCCGCCTCCAGAAGATCGATGTGCTGGGTCGCGGATTGCCTTGCCATGTCGAGGTTTTGGCAAAGCTCGCCGAGCGTCTGTCCGTTCTTCTCACACAGAAGATCGAGCAGCCTTCTGCGTGTCGGGTCACCCAGCGCTTTGAAAACCTTGTCGGCGTCCATCGGTCTCACTCATCTTGAGATAAGAATATGCAGGTAAATACCTGCATGTCAAGTTGCGGCCAGGAATGCCTGAAAGGGAGGATCTATCGGTATCAGATGGATCGATGAGGTTCCGGGCAATGCGAAATCAGAAGTGATTGGATGTCATCAATTGCGCAGTTTTTGTTATTGAGGTACAGTATATGCAAACTAGGAGGTGTGCCATGAACGTATCATTGGGAGATCGCTGGGAGACCTTCGTTTCGGAAATCGTCAAGCACGGCCGCTACGGTTCGGCGAGCGAGGTTGTTCGCGAGGGCTTGCGTCTGGTCGAGGAGCGCGAGGAAAAACTGAAAGCGCTCAGCGCCATGCTCGACAAGTCATTCTCTCAAGGCGGCGAGGCTACGGAAGGCGACATTGATGCCGCCCTGGAAGCCAAGGCTGCGGAACTCGCCAAGACAGGTTTCTAAAGCGTGCCACGCCTGCGCATGCTGCCATCGGCACAAGCCGACCTGGTCCATCTTCTGGAGCATATCACCCACGAGACCGGCAACCTGCAGATCGCTATGAGATTTGTAGGCGTTCTGCGGCAAAAGTGCCGCGACCTGGCAACCTTGCCGGCGACCATCGGTCGGGCCCGACCCGAGCTTCGGCCCGACGTGAGAAGCTTCCCGTACAGGGGGTACGTGATCTTCTTCCGGTATCGCGAAAGCTATTTCGAGGTGGCCAACATCATCGAAGGGCATCGCGACATTGATGCTCAATTCGCGGAAGACGATGGCGGCGCTTGAAGTGTCTGCCGGCGCTTCAATGTGCCGCTGGCAGCCTTGCGACGTTCAGGTTCTAATGACGAACTTGTCGGGATCGGCGCAGAAATCGGCGATGATCTGGCAAAGGTCCGGCTCGTTGACCATGCGCACGGCCTCGGTCGCGTTGACCCATTTGCGGGTGCGCGCGCGCTTTTCCTTCCAGCGGTCGGAGACGCGCTCGACCTGCATTGGAAACACCAGCACTTCGCAAGGCACTTCCTCGCCGGAGGCCAGTGCCTTCGCATAGAAATAACGGCCAGCTTCGAAATGCGAAATCTTGCCGCGCAACCCGGCTTCCTCGCCGGCTTCGCGCGCCGCAGCCTCGCAGAGCGGCTCCCGGGCTTCAGGCCAACCCTTCGGCAGCACCCAGCGGCCTGTGTCGCGGCTGGTGATCAGCATGATTTCGATGCCGTTTTCGGTGGTGCGCCAGGGTAGTGCGGCAACCTGCAGACGGCACGGCGCGGTGCCGAAGAGTCGCCTGACCCTTTCGGCCATATGGTTGTGCGTCGTTGGTCTCGTCAGCATCGCAGAAAGCTACCCCAGCCCTCAGAATCGTTTGCCGTCACACGAATCTTACGGCCAAGTGTAAGTCATAAAAGTAAAAAACGTCACACCAACTCGTCAAATTCCGCCAACAGGTGTCGATTCAACAGAATATTGTGTCTTGCGGCGCCAGTTTCCATAGCAAACAAGGCGGGGCCGGCCGCGTGGACAGAAAAGGGCGGTAGCGAATCAGCCGGCGTGGTCGTCGGCGATTGGCTTCTGGTAGGTAAAACCCATGTCCCAGGGAAAGTAGATCCAGGTGTCCTGGCTGACTTCGGTGACGAAGGTGTCGACCAGCGGCCTGCCTTTCGGCTTGGCATAGACGGTGGCGAAATGCGCCTTGGGCATCATGGCGCGCACGATGGCTGCGGTCTTGCCGGTATCGGTGAGGTCATCGATGATCAGCACGCCCTCACCATCATCGGTGAGCAGCGCCGGCGTGATCTCCTTCAGCACCTGCAACTGCCCCTGGCTGGTGTAGTCATGATAGGACGCCACGCAGACCGTCTCGATGATGCGGATGCCAAGTTCACGCGAGATGATGGCGGCGGGAACCAGTCCGCCGCGGGTGATGCAGACGATCGCTTTCCACTGACCCTTGTTGGCACCGGCAAGCCGCCAGGCGAGCGCCCGCGCGTCGCGGTGAAACTGGTCCCAGGAGACCGGAAAGGCTTTTTCGGGAAGGGACATTTGTGCTGCACTCCGCGCGCCGAGGGAATGCGCGCGGAATTAGCCGGAAAGGCTTGGCCTTGGCAAGGGCTGCGTCGGATGTCGATCTAGCGCGACAGGAAAGCCGCAACCGGCACCGTACGCAACACGGTGCGCGTCACCCCGCCGAACAGCAGCTGGCGCAGCCAGGAATGGCTGTAGGCGCCAAGCACCAGAAGGTCAGCACCGGTCTCGGCGATCCGGGTTTGGATGACGTCATCGACCGAGGCATTGCCCGATTTCTGCACCGAGACGCTGACGTTCGCGCCATGCCGGGATAGTGCGGCTGCGATCTCCGCGCCGGCTGCCTCCGGGTTGTCGTCCAGTGTGTCCGGCGGATCGATGACGAGAATATCGGTCTTCTCGGCCTCGATGATGAAGGGCAGGGCGTCGAAGGCGGCACGCGCCGCCTCCTTGCTGCCGTTCCAGGCCAGCAGCACATGTTTGAAGCTGGTAACCAGCGGCCCGTCATGCGGCACCACCAGCACCGGCCGGCCGGCATCGTAGACCAGCGTATCGACATCGGCGCTCGGATCGCCGCCGGCCTCGCGCTGCGCGGCAATGATCAGGTCGGCGGCGCGAACGCTGGAAATGCCGGTCAACGCGCTGTCGCCGGAAAAGCTTTCCAGGCTGCGCCATTCGAAGGACAGGCCGGATTTCTCGATCTGGCCGAGGAAAAGCGCCTGCAATTTCTCGGCGCGCTCGCGGTTCATGTCGGCCGAGACCTGCAGGAATTCGGTGTCAGGGAAACCGGTGGCCGATGTGTAGGGCACGGGCAGCGCTTCGGCATGGATGCCGATGAGATGGCTCTCGAACCGGTCGGCAAGCGGGATCGCACAGTCGAGCACGCGCTCGGCATCCTGTTCGTTCTGCAATATGGCAACGATGGTCTTGAAGCGCATGGGAATCCCTCAAATCTGCTGGCGCAGGGTGCGCCCGAGGGAAAACGTGGAAGTGCGGCGCTTGGTTCCGGCCGATTGGGGCCGGAACTTGGGATCAGGTGGCCGCCGCGGCGGTGAAACCGGCCACCATCGCCTCAACGTCCTTGCGCGCCGCATCCAGCGCCTCCTGGCTGCGGGCGCGAACCACCAACTCGGTCCAGAATTTACCGTCGCCATATTTCGGGTAGGAGCCGATGATCGTGTCGGGATGCGCCTTCTGGATATCGCCCAGCGGTCCGCCGATCAGGCCTTCGCCGAACGGGCAATGGACGGTGGCCGACAGCATTTTCGCGCCGGCCTTCAGCGTCGGCACGACATTGTCGAGCATGGCCTGGAAGATCGACGGCACGCCGGCCATGACATGGACATTGCCGATGCGGAAGCCGGGCGCGACGGAGACCGGGTTGTCGATATGGTCTGCGCCGCGCGGCATGCGTGACATGCGCTTGCGCGCCTCGGTGTATTCGATGCCGCGCGCGGCATAGCTCTCGCCCAGCATGGCATAGGCCTTGGCGTCGTATTCGCACGGCACGCCAAAGGCCTTGGAGATCGAATCCGCGGTGATGTCGTCATGCGTCGGCCCGATGCCTCCGGTGGTGAAGACATAGGTGTAGCGGGCGCGCACGGCATTCACCGCAGCGACGATCTCGTCCTCCTCGTCGGCAACGATGCGCACTTCCTTCAGGTCGATGCCGATGGCCGTCATAATGTCGGCGAGGTGGCCGATATTTTTATCCTTGGTGCGGCCGGACAGAATCTCGTCGCCGATGACCAGCATGGCGGCAGTGACGATTTCAGGCATGGAAGGCTCCGGCGGAAGGCGCCTCAGGGCAGACCCTGGGCAGACAAGGTTGCCTGAGATAGCGCGACACGGAACCGGCGGCAATGCCGACGGAAGCCGACTGCCTTGCCGTGAGCCGGGTCGTGGGTGATGGTGCGCACCGTTCCGCTCAGGGTGAAACATGCTGGTATCGATTCTGCTAGGGCTTGTCGCCGGCCTGCTCGCGCTGGCTCTGCTCATCGCCGCCTGTCTGGTGGCGGCGACGCTCTGGATCGCCGTCAAGGCCGAAAGGCTGGTGCCGGTGAGCGGAAACTTCGTCGAGATCGACGGCAACCGCATCCACTATGTCGACGAGGGCGAGGGCAGGCCGATCGTCTTCGTGCACGGCCTTGGCGCCCAGCTCCACCAGTTCCGGCATACGCTGTTCAACCGCTTCGGCCAGGGCTACCGGCTGATCGCGCTCGACCGGCCGGGATCGGGCTATTCGGTGCGGGCAAAAGGCGCCACCGGCCGTCTGCCTGAACAGGCCGAGATCGTGAGCCGCTTCATCGAAGAACTCGGGCTGGAAAAGCCGCTGGTGGTTGGACACTCGCTGGGCGGCGCCGTCGCGCTCACCCTGGCCGTGGAGCACCCAGATGCGATTTCAGGCATCGCCTTGCTGGCGCCGCTGACGCATCTGGAGGCCGGCGTGCGCGAGAAGGCGGGCTTGCTCTACATTCGTTCGCGGCTTTGGCGCTGGATCATGGCCTATACCGTCGCTGTACCGACAAGCCTCAGATATGCGCGGCAGACAATGGAGTTCATCTTCAGTCCGCAGTCTGTTCCCACCGACTACATGGTCAATGGCGGCGGATGGCTCGGGCTGAGGCCTAGCCATTTCCATGCGACCTCCACCGATTTCGTGGCGGTCGAAGACGATCTTGGCCGCATCGAACAGCGCTATGGCGAGATCGCCATAGCGGCCGGCATTTTCTTCGGCAAAGCCGATCGCGTCATCGACATGCGCATCCACGGCGAGCCGATGAAGGACAGGATCGGCGGGCTCGATTTCGAGATGGTCGAAGGCCTTGGCCACATGCCGCAATTCGTCGAGCCGGAGCGCGTCATCGCCTTCATCAAGCGTATCGCCGAGCGAGCGTTCGCCGGCCGGACCTTCGGTTCGGATTGAGTCTAGTCGGAAACCTCGGTCTGCGGCCGATCGCGGCCGTCGGCCAGCTCGTCATGCCACTTGCCGTCAGCGTCCTCATACTGGATGCCGTCCGTGGTGCCGGCGACCTGCTGCTCGGCCGAGGCGATCTCGGCGGCGCGCAGCGCGTCCTGGTGGCTGGGGAACGTCTCCGAGAATGTCGAACCGACCTTGTAGGCCCAGCCCCCATCATGCTCGACGATCTTATAAGTCAGCTTCGCCATGAAATCCTCCGGTTGGTCCGTCCGTTCAATGCGGGCCGTTTTTCAATGCAATTTGGGCTTCAATGCATTTTGGCGTCGGGCAGTCGGTCGGCCGGAACCAGCACTTCCGATTCCTTGGCCGCTTCGATCAAAGCCCGGCGCGCGTCGGCCGTCGAACGATAACCTTCCAGCACTTTGAGGCAAGTGTCGAGAGCATCACGATGGCGCGGGCCGCGATTGAGCGGCCACACCGTCATCAGACACTCCGCCGCTTCCTGGGTGCTGCGGATCTGGCGATATTTGCCGACATGGCCGAGTTCGACCACGACGGGCGTTTCAAAAGGTTTGCTATCCATGATGGCCGCAACGCAAAGCAGCCAAATTGGTTGCAAAAGTGGCGCTCAGCCTGCGCCCAAACGTCTCAGTAGCCGCAATCGTTGCGCAGCCAGCGCGCGTTGGCCCAGCCGGTCCGACCGTTGAAGTCGATCTGATACCAGTTGCCGCGGCGGTCGAAAATCTCGGTGTGATCGCCGTTGAACAACTGCCCGATCATGCGCGACGACGAATTTGGGCGCGACCGCACAGCGAGGAATCCGCTTCCAGTATCCAGATCGTAGTGCCTGGACAGGCCGTGCACGGTGCCTTCGCAATATTGCGCGCCGACCGGAGACGACGCGCCGAACGACAGCGCGACCACCAGAGCGGCGGCCGCGGGATAAATTGCCCTTGATGCCATGATTTTGCTCCCAACCCAGCCGCCAAGGCGGCGTTACCCCTAGGAAACAGTGCGGGGTGGATTAAAGCGAAGCTGCGGCAGCCTGTCCAGCGAATGCGTTTTTACGCACGCGGCGACGCAAGTCGGGTTAGCCCTTCATCCAGTGCTGCATCGTCGTCACCGAGCGCGCAAGCTGCGGCGCCGGATGGATCTTCTCGCCAAAGGTGGCGGCGGCGCGCCAGCCCCAGCGCGGATCGGCGAGGAAGGCGCGAGCCAGCGCCACCATGTCGGCGCGGCCGTCGGCGACGATCGCCTCGGCCTGGGCGGGATCGTCGATCAGGCCGACGGCGCGCGTCGGGATGCCGGCGCCCTTGCGCACCGCTTCCGCCAGATGCACCTGGTAGCCCGGGCCGGTCGGCAGCTTTTGCAACGGCGAATTGCCGCCGCTCGAACAGCAGAGATAGGCAACATCGAGCGCTTTCAGCGCCTTGGCCACTTCGATCGCATCCTCGACCTCGAAGCCGCCATCGACCCATTCTTTTACCGACAGGCGCGCGCCCAACATCAGGCCGGGAATCGCCTTGCGCACCGCCTTGACGATTTCGAGCAGGAAACGCATGCGGTTCTCCAGCGAGCCGCCCCAGCGGTCGGTGCGCTGGTTGGACAGCGGCGACAGGAACTGGAAGATCAGATAGCCATGCGCGGCGTGCAGTTCGAGGAAATCGAAGCCGGCGCGCTCGGCCCGCTGTGCCGCTTGAGCGAAGCGCTCGACGAGCTGCAGGATTTCGTGCTCCTCCAGCGCGTGCGGCACGTTCCAGCCGGTGTCGTAGGGAACAGCCGAGGCCGAGACGGTCTGCCAGGGATCCTCGCCCGGCTGCAGCGGACCGCCGCCTTCCCAGGGCTTTCTGTTGGAGGCTTTGCGGCCGGCATGGGCAAGCTGGATGCCGAATTTCGTCTCGGGTGCTGCAACGCGCCTGGCTGCATCCAGCGTGCGCCGGGCGGCAGCCTCGTTGTCGTCGGAATAGAGGCCGAGACAGCCATGGCCGATACGGCCGCGCCGCTCGACATCCGTCATCTCGACGGTGATCATGCCGGCGCCCGACATCGCCAAATTCATCCAGTGATAGAGATGCCAGTCGCTGGCCGAGCCGTCATCGGCGGAATACTGGCACATCGGCGCCACCGCGATGCGGTTCGGGAAGGTCAGGCCATCGAGGGTGATCGGCTGGAAAAGCGCTGCGGTCATCAAAAAACTCCGGGTGGGGGCTGCAGCTATTTAGGCAATGGCAGCTGCCGGCACCAGACACGAGGCGGTGAAAGCTTCTGTTTCGGTTGCGTGCAAAACGGTTCGCTGCTCTATCTCTTAGTTTGACGCAATTCCCAAGGGAAAGCGCTACGCGCTTTTCCCGGGAAAACCGCTCACACTTTTCCTGGAATTGCTTTAGGCCATGGCGCCGACAGCAGGGAGTTCATCATGGAAGATCGCATCCGCATCCGCTCGGAGGAAGTCCTGTCCGACGACTGGGCGATTCTGAAGAAGACCGTCCTCGACTATCGCCGGCGCGACGGGCAGTGGGAAACGCAGATCCGCCAGACCTACGATCGCGGCGACGGCGCGGTGATCCTGCCTTACGATTCCGAGCGCCAGACGGTGCTTCTGGTGCGCCAGTTCCGCTACCCCGCCTATGTCACCGGCCACCGCGAACCGCTGATCGAAGCCTGCGCCGGCCTGCTCGACGAAAACGATCCGGAAACCGCCATTCTCAAGGAGGCCGAGGAAGAGCTCGGCTATCACTTGAAGAACATCGAGCGGCTGTTTGCGCCCTATATGAGCCCCGGCAGCGTTACCGAACGGCTGTGGTTCTTCGTGGCGCGCTATTCGCCCGCCGACCGCATCTCGGCCGGTGGCGGCGCCCCGGAAGAGGGCGAGGACATCGAGGTTCTCGAAATGCCGCTCGACGAGGCGCTGGCCGGCATCGCCGACGGCCGCATCATCGACGCCAAGACGATTATGCTGATCCAGCATTTGAAGCTGTATCCGATGAAGGCTTGATCCGCATCCTGTTCCTGCGCCGGAGGGCACATCGACTGCCGCGAATACTTCGCCGGCGCCAATGCTACTGCTCCCGAGTGCAGAAGCGATCCTCTTGACGGCAAGCATGCGGCGAGCCGCCGCAGCACCAGCGAAACGAGGGAACGAACTGCTCCGCCAGGGGTTAGCAACTCATGATGAACAGACTGGACCCCCACGGTCGCGGGATGGCGGCCGATATTTTGGCGCTGGAGCTCGCCAGAGCAAGACAACGCATTGGCCGAGCCGAACTCGCCCTCGAAAGCGCGGAAGAGATGCTGGACGACGATTGTGGCGTAGCCGTCAACCTCGCGCTCTGCAGTACGATAAGGTCCGCCCAACGGCGTGTGTTAGAGGCCAGAAAGCGCCTCACGAAGATCGATCCCGCCAGCATGAATTGACCTGGAGCCAACGATGCGCCCGATCTTCAACCTTGAGACCCAGCGAAACGGCGACATGCATCGCGCTGCAAGGCTTGCGATGCTGAGGCACCAAGTGGTCCACCATATCGAGCGCACTGATGCCTCGGCCCAGAAGGTCGAACAAGCGCTGGCCAAGCTCGCTGAGGCAAACGAGCTCGGTTACCGGCTCGCGCCATGGCGCAGGCACTGACGCCGGGGCCGGTTAGGCCGAAAACCCTACGTCAAGGACCAGCATTTGAAGCTGTCCCCATGAAGGGCTAGCCCGCGACGCTGGGCGGGCACGTGCCTCACATGGTGTCCTGCGGGCAGGGCGGTACGTCCACTTCGCGGATGAAGTTGCGCAATTCCTCCATGTCCCCGGATAGAGGCCGGTCGTCGGAATAGTGCGCGATGTTGTCCCGGACCATGCGGTAGATGGCATCGGTGCCGGGCGCACGCGCACCGCGTTCCGCGAGAAAATCATGAGCTTGCGCGGCCGCCATCAGTTCGATCGCCAAAATGTATTCGGCGTTGTCGATCACCGCCAGCAGCTTGTTGGCGGCCACGGTCGGATGGGCCAGAAAATCCTCCTGCAGGCCGGATGTGACGCCACCGTCGGTCGCTGCCGGGGCGGCCAGGCGCCGGTTGACGTTGCTGAGCGATGTGGCGGTGTATTGGGCAATCATGAAGCCGGAATTGGCCCCGTCCTCGTCGGCAAGGAAGGGTGGCAGATTGTTGACCAGCGGATTGACCAGACGGTCGATCCGCCGCTCGCTCATGCCTGCCACCTGCGCCAAGGCGATCGTCAGCCCGTCGGCGGCCTGCCCGAGCGCCGGCGCCACCGCATGCGCCTCGGAAACAACCTGAGGATCGTCCAACGACCCGAAGACAGCGGGATTGTCGGTGACGGCAGCCAGCTCCCGGTCGACCAGCTCGGCGGACCGGTCCAGCACCTCGCGGGCGGCGCCATGAACGTGCGGGACGGCGCGAAGACTGAGCGCGTCCTGCGTGCGGCTGCCATGGGCCAGCTCGATAAGCTCGCTGCCATGCAGCCAGCCGCGCAGCGCTTTGCCGACATCCTGAATGCCGGGCGAGGGCCGCATCGCCAGGATCTGTTCGCCAAAGGCCGGCATTTGCGCGCCGGCGGCTTCCAGCGTCAGAGCTGCCGCGGCATCAGCCCATCCCAGCAAACGCTCGGCGCGCTGGACGGCGATGCTGGTCAGGCCGGTTGCGCAGGCGGTGCCATTGACCAGGCTCAAGCCTTCTTTGGCGCCAAGCTCCAGGGGCTCCAGGCCCATCTCAGCCAGCGCTTCCATCCCGCTCATCGAGCGGCCTGCCACCGTTGCGCTGCCTTCGCCGATCAGCACCAGCGCTACATGGGCGTTATGCGTCAAATACCCGGCCGACCCACGCGACGGCACGTCGGGAACGCAGTCGTGCTCGATAAAGGTGAGCAGATTGCGCACGATCTGAGGGCTTACGCCCGAATGGCCATGCGCGAAATTTGCAACTTGAGCCGCGATGATGGCGCGCACGCCGCGCCTTGGCACCAGGTCGCCGACGCCGCAGGCGTGGCTGCGAATGATGTTGCGCGACAATTTCTTGTGCAGGGCAGGCGCCACGACCTTGCTTGCCAATGCCCCGACCCCGGTGTTGACACCATAGGCGCGAATGCCTTTTACGACGATGGAAGCCACGAGCTGGTTTGCAAAAGCGATCCGCTCCCACGCTGCCTCACTCAGTGCCAGGGAGTCGCCTTCGCTCACCTGCGCGATATCGCGCCAACTGGCGTTTTTGTCGATGGTTACTGTCATTGGTCGTTCCGAATGGCGTTGCGTAAGCGCTGTTGGCTCGCTGAAGGCGGATGAGAACCTTGCGCTCGGCTCTGTACGTACAACTTCGCTGCGATGCGTAGTGGCGACGGAATTGCCGACTGATGCGACTGGAGCGACGTCGCCGGTAATAAATTCTGGTTCAGGGTGGCCTGCCATCCGAAGCTCGAAGAGCGAAGGGTGGTGCGGACGCCGGGAATCGAACCCGGATAGCCGTAGCTGAGGGATTTTAAGTCCCTTGCGTCTACCAATTCCGCCACGTCCGCAGGCCAG
The DNA here is from genome assembly GCA_900472295.1 of Hyphomicrobiales bacterium. GTDB lineage: Bacteria > Pseudomonadota > Alphaproteobacteria > Rhizobiales > Rhizobiaceae > Mesorhizobium. Next base: position 173,979 of record UCIA01000032.1, read on the forward strand.
CCCTTTTCAGACGCCAGCGAAAACCCGTCAAGCCATCTTTTGCTTCGCGCCATCGCCCGAGAGGGCAAAAGGTGGCTCGTTATTTAAAAACAATGGGTTGTGGCGAAAATCTCAGTCGCCGGGGGGCAATCAGAACTTGTAGTTGAGATTGATGCCGACCGTGTTCAGCTTCACGTTCTGATCACGATCATTGAAGGGTTCCGCCACGTCATAGTGCTCGGAGCCGAAATCATAATAGCGGTATTGCGCGCCGACGATGAACTTGTCGGTCAGCGCGTAGTCGACGCCGGCGCCCACGGTCCAGCCGACATTCGTGCGTGTGCCGGCGAACGACGCGCCTGCGACTTGCGATGTTTCGATGCCGGCAAAGGCTACGCCGCCGACGCCGTAGACCAGGACGCGGTCCATGGCGAAGCCCGCTTTGGCGTTCACCGACCCGAACCACTTGATATCTGTGCGAAATGTGCTTCCAAGACCTGATGCCGCCGTACCGTCGATGGCGGAATAATTGAGCTCGGCCTCGGCGCCGAGCACCGCCTGATCGAACTGCCACAGGCCGGCGACATGGCCGCCGACAAAACCGCCGTCAATGTCGGGCTTGATGGAAAACGGCGCGCCTTCCGTCACCGATATATCGGATTGGCCCCAGCCGTAGCCGGCCTGCATTCCGGCATAGTAGCCGGTCCAGTCGAAGCCCGGCTCAGTCATGGGGACTACTATCGGGTCGGCGGCGAAAGCCGGCGCGGCCAGAGCGATCAGAAATCCGGCACTTGCGAGCGTCAGGCGGGGACGCATCGATCTCTCCGAATGTCGATTCAAAACGATCGTTTGCGCAGCCTAACCCTATTTGCCGCAAAACGAAATCGTATTTCTGGCGGTGGCCGATATCGGGCGTTTGGCCGTGGCTTGAAAGGATGCCGCCCTTACTTGGCGTCGATGAAATCGAGCACCGATTGGCTGTACTCGTCCGGTGCCTGCAACATGGCGAAATGGCTGGCATTGGGCAGGATGATTTCCTTCGCGCCCGGAATGACCGAAGCCATGTAGTCGGTATGCTCGCGCTTGATCGCCTCGTCATGGTCGCCGGCGACGATGGCCGTCGGCGTGGTGATCTTGCCGAGCTGCTCCTTGGTCCAGGCCGGCTCCGTCTCCCACATATGGCTGATCTGCGCGACGAAGGCGTCATACTGGTCCGGTGTCTTCGAGAGTTTCTTGTAGTCGCCGCCGGACCGCTCGATATAGGCGCCGAACGTCTTGTTCGTCATGACGCCGGGATCGACGCCATCGGTGGTGACGTTGGCCGCCTGCGCGTAAAGCCTCGTCAGCCGCTCTGGATGATGGAGCGCGATGTCGATGCCGATGATGCCGCCGTCGCTCCAGCCGACCAGCGCCGTCTTGTCGATCTTGAGATAGTCGAGCAGCGCCAGATAGTCCGATGCCATCAAGTCGTAGCCGAAGGGCTGATCGGTGCGGGTGGAGCGGCCGTGACCGCGGCTGTCCGCGACGATCACCTTGTGGGTCTTGGATAGCGTTGCCACCTGGCTGGCCCAGATGTCGGCATGGCCCAGGCCGCCATGGATGAGCAGTACCGGGTCGCCTGCGCCAAACACGGCATAGTACATCTGGATGCCGTTGACCGGTGCGTAGCCGCTCTGTTCGGGCTTGGGCATGGCCGCCGGTTCGGGCAGCGTCAGCCAGCGCTCCTCGGCGGATGCAAAGCCGGCCGAGGTCAGGAACAGAGTGACGAAGGCGAGGGCTTGCAGGAACCTGATCATGACTTCACCTCTGGAGATTTCGGAGGCCGATCTAACATCCTTCTCAAGCGGGGAGTCAACGAACGACCGTTTCTCTGCGGCGACCCCAATTAAAATTTCAATTCGCATCCTCGCTGGTCAAAGCCCTGCCGGCTTGGCACAGTCGGGCAAACAGGAGTCTCTTCATGGCCAAGAAGCCGCCGGCGACGAAACCCAAGCCCTGGACCGAGATGGCGACGCATCTGGTCGATGTCGCGACCGGGCGCAAGCCGGCCGATCTCGTCATCCGCAACGGGCGCTGGGTGAACGTGCATTCGGGCGAGATCATCGCCGGCACCGACATCGCCATATCAGGCGGCCGCTTTGCCTTTTGTGGGCCGAATGCCGGCCACGCCATCGGCCAGGGCACCAAGGTGGTCGACGCCGGCGGCCGCTATCTCGTGCCCGGCCTTTGCGATGCGCATATGCATGTCGAGAGCGGCATGGTGACGGTGACCGAGTTCTGCCGCGCCGTCATTCCGCACGGGACCACCTCGATGTTCATCGACCCGCACGAGATAGCCAATGTGCTGGGCCTGCCCGGCGTGCGGCTGATGCATGACGAGGCGATAGCCATGCCCATCAACGTGCATGTGCAGATGCCGTCCTGCGTGCCGTCGGCGCCGGGGTTGGAGCATGCCGGCGCCGAACTGACGGTCGCCGATGTTACAGAAGCGATGACCTGGGAAAACATCATCGGGCTTGGCGAAGTGATGAATTTCCCCGGCGTCGTCGCCAACGATCCGGTGATGGCGGGCGAGATCGCCGCCACGGTCAAGGCCGGCAAGACGGTCGGCGGCCACTATGCCTCTCGCGATCTCGGCCTGCCGTTTCACGGCTATGTTGCCGGCGGCCCAGAGGACGATCATGAGGGCACGCGCGCCGAGGACGCCATTGCGCGGGTACGCCAGGGCATGAAGGCGATGCTGCGGCTGGGCTCGGCCTGGTACGATGTGGCGTCGCAGATCAAGGCGGTGACCGAGAGCGGTCTCGACCCGCGCAACTTCATCCTGTGCACCGACGACAGCCATTCCGGCACGCTTGTGCATGAAGGCCATATGGACCGGGTGGTGCGCCACGCCATCAGCCAAGGCCTGAAGCCGGTGACGGCGATCCAGATGGCGACGCTCAACACCGCCCAGCATTTCAAGCTGGAGCGTGAGATCGGCTCGATCGCGCCCGGACGGCTGGCCGATCTGCTGATTGTCTCGGATCTCGCTGAAATGACCATCGACGAGGTCTATGCCCGCGGTGTCAGGCTGGCCAAGGGCGGCAAGCTGGAGATCGACATTCCAGCCTATGACTATCCGAAGACGGCGAAGAACACGGTCAAGCTCGGCAAGAAACTCAGGGACAGCGATTTCGACATCGCGGCGCCCAAGGGCGCCAACGAGGTGCGGGTCCGGGTCATCGGCGTCATCGAGAACCAGGCGCCGACGCGGGCGCTGGAGGCCGATCTACCGGTCGAGGATGGGCTGGTCGCCATGGATCGCCGCAACGACATCTGCCAGATCGCGCTGGTCGAACGCCATAGAGGCACGGGCGGCGTCACCAACGCCTTCGTTTCCGGCTTCGGCTACATGGGCGACTGCGCCATGGCGTCGAGCGTGGCGCATGATGCCCACCACATCATTTGCGTCGGCACCAACAAGGAAGACATGGCGCTGGCCGTCAACCGGCTGGGCGAGGTCGGCGGCGGTGTGGTGCTGTTCTCAAAGGGCAAGGAACTGGCGCTGGTCGAAATGCCGATCGCCGGCCTGATGTCGGACGAGCGTGCCGAGATCGTCGCTGCCAAGGCCGAGAAGCTCACCGAGGCCATGCGCAAGATGGGCTGTTCGCTCAACAACGCCTACATGCAGCACTCGCTGCTGGCGCTGGTGGTGATCCCGGAGCTCAGGATTTCCGATGTCGGCCTGGTCGACGTGACGACATTCCAGAAGGTCGATCTGTTTATCTGAGATCAACGCCGACGCTTGGCTCTCAGCCACCGGTGGCGATGGTCAGCACCTTGAACGGCGTGGTGATGATGATTTCGGCGGCTGAGCCGACGGCCTTGCCGAGACCCTGGCCGAGATCGCCGATGCGTCCGTCGGGCTCGTCGGGGGCGAGCGCTGCCGGGGTGCGCAGACGATCGCCGAGCAATTGCACCAGCATCGGATTGTCGGCGAACTTGGCGTGGTTCAGGCGGTCGCCGCCCTTGGTCTGGCTGAGGTCGGCCACGACCACGCCATAGCTGGCGAGATCGGCGGCATTGCCGTAGTCGCCGACGCGCGGCTTGTCGCCGGAGATGATGGACGACAGTTTCAGCGCCCGGTCGTCGGCGGAAAGCAGGATGGCGAACGGCTTGTCGGGCTTGCCATAGCGGATCATCTGCTTCTTGAAGACGTCGACGTCGATGTCCGGCGAGGCCAGGATGACGTAGCCGAGCTTGCCGCCGAGATCGCGGTCGCCGGTGATGGCGAGCTGCCGCAACGCTTCCATCGTAACCCAGGTTCCCATCGAGTGGGCGATGATGTCGATGCTCTTGGCGCGGGTCTTGGCCAGCATCCTCAGTGTCGCCTCGAGGTCGTCGCGCGCGGCGTTGGCGCTCTCCTTGTCGTAGATATAGCCGGTCGTCTTGCCGCTTGAAGCCCAGGAAAACAGCACCGGCGTGCCCGGATATTTGGTGTCGTGGGCGATCTGCGTCATCCGGTAGACGCCGTCGTCGAAACCGTTGTTGAAGCCGTGCACGAAGACCAAAGCGCGATCGCCGCGCATGGCGATGTCGGCGCCGACCGCCTTGGCGAATTGCTGGGCGTCGCCGTAGTGGACGACGTCGGTGGCGGTGAATTGCTTGGCCGGGTTGGAGTTGGCCGAACCCTTGGCCCGCTCGATGGCGCCGACCTGGTGAACTTTCGGCACGGTGACGTCGACGCGGGCGTAGTTGGTGGTCAGCGACCGATCGCCATCGAACACCTGACGCGGATCCTTGGTCGCCGGCTGGCGGGTGGTGGCGACGAAGATTTCGTGGGTGGCCGCGATATCGGAGGCAGGCACCGAAACCGTCGTCTTGTTCAAGAGGTCATGCGTGTTCCTGCCGGCACAGCCGCTAACGGCGAGCGCGAACGCAAGGCCAAGAACAATCTTCACACGCACAATCACCCGGAATTCCCTCAAGGCGGTAAAATGTTAACGCCGCCTTCTATTCCGATAAAGCCAGAGACAAGCCCGGTCCAGTTCAAAGTGGTGCGGCGGGCAATCGCGTGCCGCCGCACGAAGCATCATCTATTGCCCGAGCTGGGTGATGCGGTCTGTCACCGACTGGTCGCTGGCAAAGCCATCGTCCGCGCGCAGACGCTGGCCGATCATCTTCACCAGTTCGGGATTGTCGGCGAATTTGGTGTGGTTGAAGCTGTCGGATCCCTTGACCTTGGAGAGATCGACCACGGTCACACCATAGGCGGCAAGGTCGGCGGCATCCTTGTAGTCGCCGACGCGTGGCCGTGAGCCGGCGATCAGGCCGGACAGCCTGAGCGCGCGATCGTCGTCGGAGAGCAGCAGGATGAACGGCTTGTCGGGCTTGCCGTAGCGGCGCATCTGGCTCTTGAACACGTCGACATCAATATCGGGAGAAGCCAGAACGACATCGCCGAGCTTGCCGCCGAGATCGCGGTCGCCGGTGATGGCCATCTGGCGCAGCGTCTCCATGGTGACCCAGGTTCCCAGCGAATGGGCGACAATGTCGATGCGCCGCGCGCCGGACTGCTCCAGCATCCTGAGTGTCACCTCCAGCTGGTCGCGGGCGGCACTGGCGCTTTCCTTGTCGTAGACATAGTCGGTGGTCCGGGCGCCCGACGCCCAGGAAAACAGCACCGGGGTGCCGGGATAGCCGGAATCGTGGACGATCTGGGTCAGGCGGTAGACGGCGTCGTCGAAGCCGGTGTTGTAGCCATGCACGAAGACCATGACGCGGCCGCCGCGCGCGGCGATGTCGGCGTTCAGCGCACTGGAGAATTTCGGCTGGGCATCGTAACCGACGACCTCGGAAGCCATGAAGTATTTGGCCGGGTCATTCGATTTGCCGCGCGAGCGGCGCTCGATCTGGCCGGTCTGGTGGATGCCGGGAACGGTGACATTGACGCGGGCATAGTTCAGCGTTGCCGAGCGCTCACCGTCGAAAACCTTGTTGGGATCGTCGGACTTCTTGCGCGTCGTGGCGATGAAGATCGAGTGATTGCCCGAGATTTCGGTCACCGGCGTGGACATCACGGCGCTGCCGAGCAGTTCCTGTGTTTGCGGGCCAGCGCAACCGGCGACGAGCAGGGCCAGGACAACGGTAAGGATCTTCTTCAAAGGCACTTAGAAATTCCAACTCTGGCCGAATGACCCATCCACCCCCGCGACACCTCCCGGACAGGTAGAGTGCGGCAGAACTAAGTCGTGTCCAGCCGAAATGTGGTCAGCGGCGGGTGACAGTCATCGCACTGTTGCGCGAAAGCCAAAATGGCGGCAGGAACGCCGGTATGTTGGAGAAGGGCAGCACTTCGGGCTTCAGCCTTATGCCGAGCACGTCCACCATGAAGGCGCGGCGCGCCTCGATGCGGCGCCACGCCTCGGGGTAGCGGGCCGCGATCTCCTCGCGCAAGGCTTCATCGGCAAGCGCGATACCGTCCTCGATGTTGGTGGTGAAATAGGCGGTTCCGGTAGCCGGGATGACGTCGACCTGCAGCGCCATGCCCGATTGCAGCTTGATGTCCGAGCCCGAAAACACCGGCGAATGCATCCATTCGTCGATATGGACGAGGTGGCCTGGATTGAGCGAGACGCCGAAGAACGGATCGCCGATCCGGTCGTGCACCGCTTTCCACAGCGCGCCGCCAGCAACGCCGATGCCGATCGTTTCGTACCAGTCGACGACGGCGGCGAAGTAGGGCGCGACCAGTTTGTCGACATAGTCGCTTATCTCGCTTGGCAGTTCCGCCGCGCTTTCGACCAGGAAGCCGGCGCGGGCGTTGAGCGAGCCCTGGATGCCGTACGCCATGGTGATGGGGTCGCCGCGTTTGATGATGTCGAGGCGTGGGCTCGGCAGCCCATAGGCCGCACGCTTGCCGGCCGACAGCATCGGATGGCAGCACAGGGGCAGGCCATTCATGCCCATCAGCCTCGCGGCCTGCAATTCGCTCATGCCGGGCTCTATTCCTTGCAGCACATTGCGCAGGCCTTGCGAGGAAAAGGTAGCGGCGAACTCGAAGGCTGCCAGTTGGTCGGCCTCATTGATGGCGCGCAGGCCATCCGTGGGGTTCATCAGCAGGTTGGCCGCGTTCACCACCGCGCCCCGGTCGCCGGCCAGCGTGCGCAGTGTGTCGGCAATAAAGGACGGCAGGTCGAGCGTCGCCTCGCCAAAACCGGCATCGCCGGGGCCGAACGGCTTCCAGCCGATGGCGCCGATCTTCTGGCCGGCTTTCAGGCCGCAGGCGGCAAGCGTGTCGAACAGGGAGGCCGAGCGGTCGCGCGGCTGCGCCGGCAGCGAGAAGGTCTGGTAGAGCACGCGCTCATAGGGCCCGTCGCAGATCTCGGCATAGCCCCAGCCCTCATTGCCGACGAGAAGTTTCGGCTGCTGGCCTGGAACGATGACCAGCAGCGTCTCTTCGAAACGCGGGTCGTAACCGGAGAGATAGGCGACATTGGCCGCGTGCTCGCGGTCGCCATAGACGGCGAAGGCATCAAACCCGGCCTTGGCGCCGCGCGCCAGCAGCGCCTCGATGCGCGCTTCGTAGGTCTGGCGTTGAAGCAGCGGCATCACGGTCGGTTCGCCGAATTCGGGAAGGGTTACGGTCTTCAGGGCGACAGCCGAAACAGGCATGGAAAGGCGCTCCAGTGACTTTGATGGCGCTTCGATGGAAGGATCGAGCGACCGCATCGGTGGCCGCAAACGGCGAATTATGCAATAGGCCTTGGCCATGTTCGGGTTCAAACGCCGCAGCTTCGCAAAGACGGATCTTCTGGACCCGTCGAGGATTGGAACCGGCTCGCTGCTCGGCATCACCTGCGCCGGCAGGACGGACGGCGGTGGCGCCCAGGTCCATGCTGTGATGTCGGCTATCCTGTTTTCGCGGATGGCCGGGATTGCCTATTTCCATTCGCCGTTCACGTCTGTGCGTCACGGCGACCATCCGGAGGTTTTTGCGGCAAGGTGGGAAGCGGCCTTCAATCTCTCGCAAGGCGCTCCCGGCGTTCCCGATGGCGTGCCGATTATTTCGGCCGAGACCTTCTGCCGGGGCTATAGCGGCGTTCCGGCTGTTGTCGCGCAGGGGCATTTCCACGGCTTTGCCGAACGCAATCCCGATCTTTACGGCCAACTGGCCGATGAATTTCGCGACCGGCTTGCGTTGCCGCCGCGGAGCTTCGAGGCTCCCACCATCGCCGTTCACGTCCGGCGCGGCGACGTCGTTGGCGAGGCCGCCCATGCGCCTCGCATGACCGACAACGCCACCATCCTGCGAAACATCAGGCGCGTGCAGCGTGACCACCCGCGGCACCGTGTCGTCATCTTCTCGCAAGGCGTCGAATCCGATTTCGGGCCGTTGGCCGACATCTGCGCGTTCGAGCTGAATTCGGATGTCCTGGAAACGATCTCGGCATTGATCGCGGCAGATTGCCTGATCATGGCGAAAAGCTCGCTGAGCTATGTCGCCGGCTTGCTGTCGAAGGGCCGCGTGTACTACGAACCGTTCTGGCACGGGCCATTGTCGTCATGGCAGGTTTTGCCGAAGCCGCCGGGCCGGCTGCGCCAAGCGATCTGGGGATGATTTCATGAACAGCTTTTCCGCCCGTGTCGGCATCGCCGCAGCCGCGATCCGCGAAATCTTTCCCGAAACGCCGCTGCAGGAGAACGACTATCTGTCGAAGAAGACCGGCGCGCGGGTGTTGCTGAAGCGCGAGGATCTGTCGCCGGTGCGTTCCTACAAGATCCGCGGCGCCTTCAACTTCTTCCGCAAGGCGCTTGCCGCCGGCAACGATGCCGAGCTGTTCGTCTGTGCTTCGGCCGGCAACCATGCGCAGGGCTTTGCCTTCGTGTGCCGCCATTTCGGCAAAAAGGGCGTGGTGTTCATGCCGGTGACGACGCCGCAGCAGAAGATCGACAAGACGCGGCTGTTCGGCGGCGACTTCGTCGAGATCCGGCTGGTCGGCGATTTCTTCGACGATTGCTACCGGGCCGCCTTCGAGTTCACCGAAAGTGCAGGCGCGCATATGGTGCCGCCCTTCGACCACAAGGACATCATCGAGGGGCAGGCGACCGTCGCCTATGAGATCGCCGACCAGATGCCCGGCGCGCGCATGCCCGACATCATCATGCTGCCGGTCGGTGGCGGCGGCCTGGCCGCCGGCGTAACGCATTACTTCGCCGACCAGCAGCGCGAAGCCCGCTACGTCTTCTGCGAGCCTTCAGGCGCGCCAAGCCTGCATGAGAGCCTTGCCAGCGGCAAACGCGTCAGGCTGGCCAATGTCGACAATTTCGTCGACGGCGCGGCGGTGGCCGAGATCGGCCGCGAGCCGCTGCGGCATCTCAAGGAGTTTGCCGCCGATGCCGTGCGGCTGATCCCGGAGAACCGGCTGTGCGCCACCATGATCGAAATGCTCAACATCGAGGGCGTGGTGCTGGAGCCGGCCGGCGCGCTGGCGATCGATGCGCTGAAGGATTTTTCGAGGAAGGAAATCCGCGGCAAGACCATCGTTGCGGTGGTGTCGGGCGGCAATTTCGATTTCGAGCGGCTGCCCGACGTGAAGGAGCGCGCGCTGCGCTTCGAGGGCCTGAAGAAGTATTTCATCATCCGTTTCCCGCAACGGCCCGGCGCACTGCGCGACTTCCTCGATCTGCTCGGTCCCGACGACGACATCGCCCGCTTCGAATATCTGAAGAAATCGGCGCGCAATTTCGGCTCGGTTTTGATCGGCATCGAGACCAAGGACCGGCGCAATTTCGACCTGCTGAAAGCGAACTTCGAGGCCGAGGGTGTCCACTACCAGGACATCACCGACAACGAGACCCTGGCCGGGTTCATCATATGAGCGGTACGGTCTTTGTCGCGCTGTTTTCCGGCATCAATGTCGGCGGCAACCGCATCGTCAAGATGGTGGAGTTGCGGGCGTTTTTCGAAGCACTCGGCTTCACCGACGTCGCCAGCTATGTGCAGAGCGGCAATGTCGTGTTCCGCGCGAAGAAGGGCGACGCGACCGCGCTGACCAAACAGTTGGAGGCCGCCTTCGAGAAACAATGGGGCTTTCATTCGCGCATTATGGTGCGCGATCTCGGCTGGCTCGAACGACTGGTGAGCGAGAACCCTTATCCGGAAGTGGCCGGCGATCCGACCAAACTGCACGCCTATACGCTGGAGCGCCCGCCGACGGCGGACGAGATTGCCAGGCTTGCCGAAAAGTGCACCGGCCCCGAAAGTTTCGAGGTCAAGGGCGACGTTCTCTACCTCAAAGCGCCGGACGGGCTCGGAAAATCGGTGTTCGCCAACCTCATTCCGCGCACACTGAAAGTGCCGTGCACCGCGCGCAACTGGCGGTCGGTGCTGGCGCTGCTGGAGATGGCCGGCCAAGCCGGCGCAAAGTAGCGTTATGCCGCCGGGGCTTGCTTCCAGTCGAAGATCAGCTCCTCGCGGAAGGCAAAGCGCTTGATGTGATCGGCAACGACGCTTTCCAGGCGCTCGAGCGATCCGCCTTCATCCGTCGACACCGTGATGTGGAGCGCGCTCGCATCGGCATCCATGACGGTGCGGCCGAGCGAGAGATCGATGCTGCCGTGGGTCGGGTTGAACTCGACGGGAAATTTATGCGCCCAATGCTTGCACGGCTGCTGCAGATAGCGGCTGGCGTGCTCCGTGGCGACATCGGCATGGCTGGACGGCATGAATAATTCCTTGGTCAGGGCGCTGGCTGTCGGCTGGGCGCGATGACCGCCTACATAGGTGGCGTGGCCCAGAATCGCAAAGGCGGCCGGCTTTTACCTCGGCCGCCTCGCTTCAAGATGGCGTGATCGCTACCAGGTGCCGGTATTCGGCATCGAGGCCCAGGGCTCGGCCTTGGGCTTGGCCGGTCCCTTCTGCAGCAGCTCGAAGGAGATTCCGTCCGGCGACTTGACGAAGGCCATGTTGCCGTCGCGCGGCGGCCGGTTGATGACGACGCCACTGTCCATCAGATGCTGGCAGGTGGCGTAGATGTCGTCGACCTCATAGGCGAGGTGGCCGAAGTTGCGACCGCCCTTGTAGTCTTCCGGATCCCAATTGTAGGTCAGTTCGATCAGCGGCGCCTTCTCAGTGATGCCGCTCTCTTCGTCTTCGGATGCGGCAAGGAAGATCAGCGTGAAGCGGCCCTGCTCGTTTTCGTAGCGGCGCACTTCCTTCAGGCCGAGCTTGTTGCAGTAGAAATCGAGCGAGACATCGACATCGGCGACACGGACCATTGTGTGGAGGTAGCGCATAGGAGTTTCCTCAGGGATGTTTGGGTTGCGAGGCAACATAGGGTCGACCCGGCCGAAGGGCAATCGATCCCAAGTTTGAAAAACTGGCGCCGATTTTTGAAAAGTCAGATTGCTCGGACAAAAGCATCCAGGACAAACTGGTTGCCGTTTTCCAGAAAATCAGCCCCGGATTGTCGACCGGTTGAATGCCGGTTCGATCGCTGTTCGCACCGGCCGGCAGCGCCGGCAAACAACAAATCAGCTATTCCTGTATCCAACCGTGAAAAAAGGCACGGCAGGTCTTGCACACCCCGGAAGCGGCGGTGTTAATCTGATGTCAAGAATCACTTGCGGTTTTCTTGAAAAAGAAGGGGGCGTTCTTATGGGGGATAAGGCCTCTTTCACGAGGCGGGATGAGAACCTTGACGACGCCCTGATGCGCGACAGTGGCGGCGGTACCGCCGATCTGGTCGAAATCGCCGGCGCCATCAAATGGTTCGACGTGGCCAAGGGCTACGGCTTCATACTTCCCGATGACGGCTCTTCGGGCGACATCCTCCTCCATGTCACCTGTCTTCGAAAGGACGGTTTCCAGACTGCGTTGGAGGGCGCGCGCGTCGTCTGCCTCGTCAAGCATGGCGATCGCGGATTGCAGGCCTTCCGCGTGCTGTCGATGGATACCACCACGGCGATCCATCCGGCCGAAATGCAGGAACAGCGAACCCATGTGTCGGTGACGCCGGAAAGCGGCCTCGAGCGGGCCTTGGTGAAGTGGTTCAACCGCACCAAGGGCTTCGGCTTCCTGACGCGTGGCGAGGGCACCGAGGATATTTTCGTCCACATGGAGACGCTGCGCCGCTACGGCATCACCGAACTCAGGCCCGGGCAGGTCGTTCTGGTGCGCTTCGGCCGCGGCGACAAAGGCCTCATGGCTGCCGAAATTCACCCCGATATGGGCACCTTGCCGGTCGCGCATTAGAGCAAGCCATCCCGAAGCATTCGGGACGGCTCTCTTCTTTGTTTGACCATGATCTTATCCGAATACCTGAGACCACGTCTACGGATCACGGTTTTCGGTCGGGGGTTTCAAATGGCGCACAGGAACTGGCTGACTGCGGGCGCGCTCTGCGTGATCGTTGCCGTGGCCGCCGGCGCTTACTTCTATTCCGGACAGCCGACCGCGTCCCAGCAGCCGGCTGCCGGCGACGGCCAGGCGATGATCCTTCCCGTCGATCCGACGCCACTGGTCGTGGTGACGAAAGGCGGGGACCGATCCTTTTCCATCGAAGTCGCCGACACGGAAGCAGAGCGCGAGGCCGGCCTGATGTATCGCCAGGACATGGCTGACGATCATGGCATGCTGTTCGTCTTCGAGATGCAAAAGCAGGTCGGCTTCTGGATGCGCAATACGCCGATGCCGCTCGACCTGATCTTTGTCGGCCAGGACGGCAAGATCCGCGCGGTCAAGCATGGCGAGCCGTTCTCCGAGGCGGTCGTCTCGCCGGGTGTGCCGGTGCGCTTCGTGCTTGAGCTCAAGGCCGGCACCGCCGCCGCCAACGGCATCGGATATGGCGATCTGCTGCGCCATCCGGCCGTCGGCTCGGTGCCCGGCTCCGGCGTGCCACCGACGGACAAGGGCGATGCGCCGACGCCCGGCGCCGGTTGAGCGGCTCGCGATGCAGTTCTTTTCCCATGACGGGTTCGACCTTGCCTTCCTCGACCGCCAGCCGGCGTCGGGCGAGGGAGATCCGGTATTGATGATCCACGGCTTTGCCTCCAGCCACTATGTCAACTGGGTATCGCCCGGCTGGTTCAAGACGCTGAACGACGCCGGCTACCGCGCCATCGCCTTCGACAATCGCGGCCACGGCTCGTCTTCGAAGAGCTATGACGAGGCCGACTACACGCCGGCCAAAATGGCCTCGGATGCGGCGGCCCTGCTTGACCATCTCGGCATCGGGCGTGCGCATGTCATGGGCTATTCGATGGGCGCGCGCATCTCGGCGTTCCTGGCGCTGTCCGATCCCGACAAGGTGGCGACGCTGGTCTTCGGCGGCCTCGGCATCGGCATGGTCGACGGCGTCGGCGACTGGGACCCGATCGCCGAGGCGCTGCTGGCCGACGATCCGGCCGCCACCAGCCATCCGCGTGGTCGCTCGTTCCGCGCCTTTGCCGATCAGACCCGCAGCGACCGCCGGGCGCTGGCCGCCTGCATCGCCACCTCACGTGAGCTGCTCAGCGAAGACGATATGGCGCGCATTGCCCAGCCGACGCTGATTGCCGTCGGCACGACAGACGAAATTGGCGGCTCGCCTGACGAACTGGCCGCGCTGATGCCGAATGCCAGGGCGTTTCACATCGACGGGCGCGACCATATGCTGGCGGTCGGCGACAAGACCTTCAAGCAGCGTGTGCTGGAGTTTTATGCCGAAAATCCGCTCTGAGGCGGAGGGCAAGGGGGCAATGTGGCACAATGGGGAAGAGGCTCGACCGCCGCCGTTCCAGGCGAGGTCGTGCGGACAAAGCTCGGCAAACGTTCGGTTATACTTGCGCTGGCCGCCTTCGCTGCCGGGGCGGTTGCAATCGCGATCATGGTGGCGATGCCGAGCGACGCATCGGAACTCGCCCAGAACATCGGGACGGGGTTCTTCATGGTGGTGTTTCTGCTCGCAGCGCCGGTGGCGCATGTCACCGGCATGGTCTTCGGTGTGATGGCGCTGGCGCGCTCCAACGACAATCGCGCGCTTGGCCTGCTGGGGATTGTTCTCAACGGCTTGTCGCTGGCGGCAGGGCTGGCGCTGCTGGCGGCGGCGGTATCGTCGATAGGCGCATTTACGTGATCGATCTTCTTTCGGCGTGCAGTGGGTTGCGGCGTTGGTGCAGGCTTGGTTGATCTTCTCGTCACCTACATGGAGATGCGCCAGGCCGATCCGGCGCCTGCCCGCGCCAGTCCGGTAGCGGGCGCCACGGTCGCGCTGGAAAGGCTGGGCAGCGCCGATTACGTCAGCCTGTATCGCGCCGTCGGCGAACCCGTGCAGTGGGACCAGCGGCTGCGCATGGCGACTGAAGATCTCAAGCACCTGCTGGCGCTACCCTCGACGCATATCCACGTGCTGCGCGTCGCGGGCGAGGCGGCCGGCCTGTGCGAATTCAACGGCGTCGGCCAGCCTGAAGTGGAGCTGACCCATTTCGGCCTGGTTCCCGCCTTCCACGGCCGCAGGCTGGGCCCGTTCCTGCTTGACCGGGCCCTTCGCGCCGCCTGGTCGCATGCGCCGCAAAGGGTCTGGCTTCATACCGACACCTACGACCATCCAGCCGCGCAATCGGTCTATAGGCGTGCCGGCTTCGAGCCGTACGAGCAGCGCATGGAGACGTTTCCAGACTAGGGCACGCTGATATTCAGGTGCCGGCCGCCAGAGCTTGGATCGAGCGCGCGATGTTCTGCCTGGCCTGCGGCTCGAGCCGGCGCCGGAATTCGTCGGTGTGAAAGATGTGGTCGCGAGCGAGAAAGCTCTTCAGGACAGCCCCACGCCCGGCGCGCCACATCGGCTCCTCGACCCAGGCATATTCGAGCCGGACCGCACGCTCATAGGCATCGAACGCCGCCGGCGCCGCGCCCAGGATCGACAGGTCCATGTCGAGGAACAGGCCTGCATCGCGCGTCGCCGCCGCGTCGTCGAAACACGGCAGCTGGTGCGTGGCGGTGGCGAGGATCATCGCTGAGATGCGGCTGAGGCGCCCGGCATCGGTGCGTCCGGCCAGGCTTTTCTCCGCAAGGGCAGCGCTCTGCGCCTCATTGTCCTTGGCCTTGCTGTCATAGATGGCGTCGTGGAACCAGATCGCGGCTTCGACGGCTTCAGGATCATGCAGCGATGCGCGATAGTCCTCGGCCAATGCCAGCATCGCCTCGATATGGCTGAGGTTATGGTAGTGGCGGTCTTCAGCCCGGTAGATGCCTGAGAGTTCGCGTTTAATGGATTTGTCGATCAAGGGTTCGTTTTCCATGGCGGCTTGAATCTGCATGAACCAAATCCATTTGAAAGCTACATAAGGAAAATTGAGTTCAATCATGCTATGATCTGGCTTATATGTGCCGCCAGATAACAGCCGGCAGGCCGGAGACGTCGATGAACAGCATTACGATTGCCCGCCCCACAATGGTGCAGCCGGTCGATCCGATCTGGCGCTCGATCCGCGACGAGGCGATGGACGCGGTCAACCGCGACCCGCTTCTGGCGGCGTTCCTCTATTCGACCATCCTCAACCAGGAGAGCCTGGAAGAAGCGGTCATCCACCGGATCGCCGAGCGGCTGGCCCATCAGGACATCGGCTCGGATCTCATCCGCCAGACCTTCAAGTCGATGCTGGCCGACGACAAGGAATGGTCGTCGACCGTGCGTGTCGACATCCAGGCCTATTACGACCGCGATCCCGCTTGCGACCGCTTCATCATGCCCGTGCTGTATTTCAAAGGCTTTCACGCCATCCAGACGCACCGATTGGCGCATTGGCTGTGGAACCAGGGACGCAAGGATTTCGCGCTCTATTTGCAGAGCCGCTCGTCCTCGGTGTTCCAGACCGACATCAACCCGGCAGCCCGCATCGGCAAAGGCATCTTCATCGACCACGCCACCGGCCTTGTCGTCGGCGAGACGGCGGTGATCGAGGACGATGTGTCGATCCTGCACGGCGTGACGCTTGGCGGCACCGGCAAGGCCGGCGGTGACCGTCACCCCAAGATTCGTTACGGCGTGCTGATCGGCGCCGGCGCCAAGATTCTCGGCAATATCGAGATCGGCCATTGCTCGAAGATCGCGGCAGGCTCGGTGGTGCTGTCGCCGGTGCCGCACAACAAGACGGTTGCCGGCGTACCGGCCCGCGTCGTCGGCGAGACCGGCTGCGACCAGCCGTCGCGCCAGATGGACCAGCTTTTGCCGTCGCAGTCGATGGACCAGGTCGTCAGCTTCGACATCTGATTTGCTAGGCCCTTGCGCCGGACCGAAGTCCGGCGCTGGCGCGGTTGCCTCTCAAGTTCGCGTTCTATCCAGCCGGCTTGCCTTTACATCGCCATTGTCGACGTGCCAGAAGCGCGTTCCAACGAGCAAGCCCGACGATCGGAGAAGACTTTTGAAGCCGGACGAAATCAGAAAGCTGGACGCCTATTTCAAGCGCGTCTTCCAGAATCCCAAACTCGAAGTGAAGGCGCGGCCGCGCAAGGAAGATTCCGCCGAAGTCTATGTCGGCGACGAGTTCCTCGGCATCGTCTTCAAGGATGAGGACGACGGCGATTACAATTTCTCGATGGCGATCCTCGACATCGACCTGGCCTGAGTCCAGGAATTTGCCGCTGACCGGACCTGCCATGGTGCAGGCCGGCAGCGCTCACGCCTTCAGCGCTTAGCGCCCTGCCTGCAGAACGCGCGTGGCTTCCGCAACAATTGCCGCGTCAAGCGCCGGCCAGTTGCCCAAAAACTCCCGGGGAAAGCGGTAGGTCAGGCTGAGGCTGTCGCCGACCTGGATGTCGCGCTCGCAGGGCGCCAGCGATTGCTCTGCACTCGGTCCGCTCAGGCAGCGGGCGACGAACGGGTCTTTGCCGGGGCGGCCGGCGACCGCGAGCACCTCGTTGAGATAACCTGATTTCTCCGTAAAACCGTAAATCATCGTGCCGCCGGGGCCGGGCGCGCCGGGCTGGCTGATCAGTTCGCTGTAGATCGGTGCGAAACGGCCGCTCATGTCGCGCGACATCATTTGCGGCTCGAACGACAGGAAGATGATGTTTTTGGCCGCTCCCATATGGTTGAAATCGTCGCGGGCGGCTTCGCTGTAGCCGTCCATTTGAGGATAGCGCAGATAGAGGTCGAGGCGCGAAGCGATGCCGTCGCGTCGCGCCTGCAGGAAGCGGATGGCGTTGGCAGGCACCGCAATGACATTGTTGCCGATCACCACCCGGTGGATCGTGGTGTCGTCGGTGTAGCCGGCCATGGCGATCGAGCGGCCGAACCATTTGCCGCCAAAACTGATCGCCAGCGACAGCAGCGCCAGTGCCGCGAAGGCATAGAACACCCGCTTCATCAGCGCGGAATCGACGACGTTGAATTCTTCGGCGGTCGCTGCCTGCTTCATCGCAATCCTCCGTTCCCGTGTCCTTGGACGGCACACATGCCGCGGCATGGCTCTTGCTGCGCTGGACGCGACTGTGCGATTTCATGGTAAACGGAAGGTAAAGATGAGCCTGCTGCTGCCAGTTCTCTTCGCTTTTGCCGTAGGGCTCACCACCTGCGGGCTCACCGGATCGGTGATGGAACTGGCGGCAGGCCGCCGGCTTGCCTTTGCCGAGCCCTATGTGTCGCCGGCGCACATCCTGCGCTCGCTGGCCGCGACCGCTTGCGCCGGGCCGTTCATGTTGGCCAACGATGCAATGGATGCGCGGCGCGAAGGCCGTATTTCAACGTTAATGCTGATATCTTGCGGCTGCACGGTGATTGCCTGGGCGCTCGCACTGGGTGTCGTGCTGATCGCCATTGCCGCTTGGGGAGTCGGTTCTCCTGGAGCACTTCAGCTTCTGGTGGAATCGCTGGCCCGGTATTTGTCTTGAGCAAATCTGGGCGGAAACCGTTACGCGGTTTTCCCAGGAGAAACCGCTACGCGGTTTTCTCCGGACGTTTTAGGGTTCGTCCCGGCGTGAGACGAATCGGAGACTGGAGATGCCGACCTATGCGATCGACGGAAAGGCACCCAGCTTCGAGGATGCCGACTCGAACTGGATCGCGCCCGACGCGACGCTGATCGGCGACATCAGGATCGGCCGCAATGCCGGGTTCTGGTTCGGTGTCGTCATCCGCGCCGACAATGAGCCGATCACCATTGGCGCCGACAGTAATGTCCAGGAACACACGGTGATGCACACCGATCCGGGCTATCCGCTGACCATCGGGCCGGGCTGCACCATCGGCCACCGCGCTTTACTGCATGGCTGCACGATCGGCGACAACAGCCTGATCGGCATGGGCGCCATCGTGCTCAACGGCGCCAGGATCGGCAGGAACTCGCTGGTCGGCGCAGGCGCGCTGGTCACCGAGGGCAAGGAATTTCCCGACAATTCGCTGATTGTCGGCTCGCCCGCGCGGGTGATCAGGGCGCTGGACGAGGCCGCGGTTGCCAGGCTGCGCATCTCTGCCGCGCACTATGTCGCCAACGGCAAACGCTTCAAGGCCGGGCTGAAGAAGGCCCAGGCTTAGCCAGAAATGGTGGAGCCGGCCCGGGGACGGGGCCGGCTCCTAAAACCCGGTCGTTGGGGACGGGGAGGGTG
>UCIA01000008.1 GCA_900472295.1 Hyphomicrobiales bacterium
CCACAAGGGGGAGGGTAAAAAGCAGCGGCAGATTGCCGCTGCGGAAGCTCGCTGCTTTGCCCCGCCCCCGCGCTCGACCAAAGCAGGGTTTGCAACAATCACCGGCCGCTGGTAAAAGATTTTTACCAGTCAAGCGGAGGACGCTGCCGATGTCCGGCCTTGTCATGCCCAAGCCAGACGACGCCACGATGCGCCGGCGCTCGGAGATCGTTGCCGACATGCGCATCATCGTGCCGGGCGAGGGCGTCGTCGACGCCACCAACGAAATGCGTGCCTTCGAGAGCGACGGCCTCACCGCCTACCGGCAATTGCCGCTGGTCGTGGTGCTGCCGGAAACGGTGGCGCAGGTGTCGCGCATCTTGAAATACTGCAACGATCGCAACATCCGCGTCGTGCCGCGCGGCTCCGGCACCTCGCTGTCGGGCGGCGCGCTGCCGCTCGAAGATGCGGTGCTGCTGGTGATGAGCCGTTTCAACCGTATCCTCGCCATCGACTATCCCGACCGCACCGTCGTCGCCCAGCCGGGCGTCACCAATCTCGGCATTACCATCGCCGTTGAGCAGGAGGGCTTTTATTACGCGCCTGATCCGTCCTCGCAGATCGCTTGCTCGATCGGCGGCAATGTCGCGGAAAACTCCGGCGGCGTGCACTGCCTGAAATACGGCCTCACCGCCAACAATGTGCTCGGCATCGAGATGGTGCTGATGAATGGCGAGGTGGTGCGCCTCGGCGGCAATCATCTGGACTCCGAGGGCTACGACCTGCTCGGCGTCATGACCGGCTCCGAAGGCCTGCTAGGCGTCGTCACCGAAGTCACCGTGCGCATCCTGAAGAAGCCGGAGACGGCGCGCGCTTTGCTGATCGGTTTTCCGACCAGCGAGCAGGGCGGCCAGTGCGTCGCCGACATCATCGGCGCCGGCATCATTCCGGGTGGCATGGAGATGATGGACCGCCCGGCAATCCATGCGGCCGAGGATTTCGTCCATGCCGGCTACCCCCTCGATGTCGAGGCGCTGCTGATCGTCGAGCTCGACGGGCCGGGCGTCGAGGTCGATCACCTGATCGGCTTGGTCGAGGCGATCGCCTACAGGAACGGCTCCACCACCTGCCGCATCTCGCAGTCCGAACAGGAGCGGCTGAGTTTCTGGGCCGGCCGCAAGGCGGCCTTCCCAGCGGTGGGCCGCATCTCGCCCGACTATTACTGCATGGACGGCACGATCCCGCGCAAGGAACTGCCGAAAGTGCTCGCCGGCATGCGTGAACTGTCGGAGAAATACGGGCTCGGCGTCGCCAATGTCTTCCACGCCGGTGATGGCAATCTGCATCCGCTGATCCTCTATGATGCCAACGTGCCGGGCGAACTCGACAAGGCCGAGAGCTTTGGCGCCGACATCTTGCGGCTCTGCGTCAAGGTCGGAGGCGTCCTGACCGGCGAACACGGCGTCGGCGTCGAGAAGCGTGATTTGATGCCGGAGATGTTCAACCAGATCGACCTCGACCAGCAGATGCGCGTCAAATGCGCCTTCGACCCCAATCATCTGCTCAACCCCGGCAAGGTCTTCCCGCAGTTGCGCCGCTGCGCCGAACTGGGGCGCATGCACGTGCATCGCGGGCAGGTGGCGTTTCCGGATATTCCGAGGTTTTGAGCGATATGTTCGCGCTTGAGCGCCCCCCTCTGTCCTGCNNGGGGGGCGCGAAGGAACTGGACGTATCTTCCTTTGAGATGGCCACATCGCCATGACCACCTTCACCCCCACCACTTCGGCCGAAGTCCTCTCCACCGTCCAATGGGCGGCGGCAGAGGAATCGCCGCTGGAAACCATCGGCCACGGCTCCAAGCGCGGCATTGGCCGGCCGCAGCAGAGCGAGCACACGCTTGACCTCTCGAAGCTCATCGGCGTTACGCTTTACGAGCCAGCCGAACTGGTGCTGTCGGCGAAGGCCGGCACGCCGCTGTCCGAGATCGAAAACCTGCTTGCCGAAAACGGCCAGCAGCTCGCCTTCGAGCCGATGGATTACGGCCCGCTGCTCGGCGGCACACCCGGCAAGGGCACCATCGGCGGCGTGCTTGCCGCGAACCTGTCCGGCCCGCGCCGGCTGAAGGCGGGTGCCGCGCGCGACCACATCCTCGGCATCAATGCGGTGGCCGGTCGCGGCGAAGCCTTCAAGTCCGGTGGCCGCGTCGTCAAGAATGTCACCGGCTATGATTTGTCGAAGCTGATGGCCAACAGCTGGGGCACGCTGGCCGTGTTCACTGACGTCACCTTCAAGGTACTGCCGGCGGCCGAGACCGAAGTCACGCTTGCCGTGCGCGGTCTGCTTGACGACGCGGCAGCAAGCGCCATGGCGTTGGCGCTCGGATCCAGCGCCGAAGTGTCGAGCGCCGCCCATCTGCCCGAACGCATTGCAGCGCGCGTTGCCAGCGGCGCGCTTGGCGCTGACGCCGCAACGCTGCTGCGCGTCGAAGGGTTCGGCCCTTCGGTCGCCTATCGCATCGAGGCGTTGAAAGTCCTTTTGAAAAATGCCGGCCCGCTGCAGGAGATTGCGGGCGATGCCTCGCATGCCGTCTGGCGCGACGTCCGCGATTGTGTGCCCTTCGCCGATGGCAGCGAAAAGCCGGTCTGGCGCGTCTCCATGGCGCCGTCCCAGGCCCATCAGATGGTGTTGACGCTACGCATGCAGATCGGCGTCAGCGCCTACTACGATTGGCAGGGCGGGCTGGTCTGGCTGCGCATGGAGGAGGGCGATCCCGAGGCCGCCCTGCTGCGCGGGCTGATCCGAAAACATGGCGGCGGCCACGCGACGCTGGTGCGCGCCGCCCCTGCCTATCGCGCCGCCGTGCCGGTGTTCGAGCCGCAGGCGCCGCATCTGGCGGCGCTGTCGGCGCGGCTCAAGGCAGAGTTCGATCCCAGGGCCATTCTCAATCCCGGCCGTATGGCCTAGGACTCCAAGAGATGCAGACCAATTTCTCCCTCGCTCAGCTAGCTGATCCCCATGTCGCGGAATCGGAAAAGATCCTGCGCAAATGCGTGCATTGCGGCTTCTGCACCGCCACCTGTCCGACCTATGTGACGCTCGGCAACGAGCTCGATTCGCCGCGTGGGCGCATTTACCTGATCAAGGACATGCTGGAGAACGGCCGCCCGGCCGACAAGGAGATCGTCACCCATATCGACCGCTGCCTGTCATGCCTCGCCTGCATGACGACCTGCCCGTCGGGCGTCAATTACATGCATCTGGTCGACCATGCCCGCGCCCACATTGAGGAAACCTACAAGCGGCCGCTGCTCGACCGGCTGACCCGCGCCATGCTGGCCTTCGTGCTGCCCTATCCCGCGCGCTTCCGCGCCGCGCTGAAACTGGCAAAATTGGGCAAGCCGTTCATCGGCCTGTTCGAAAGGCTGCCGGCCCTGAAGCCGCTCAGTGCGATGCTGAGGCTGGCGCCGGCTTCGATCCCTTCCGCTTCGCCAATGGCCTCACCCGGAATCCATGCCGGGCAGGGGACGAAAAGAGGCCGCGTCGCCATCCTCACCGGCTGCGCCCAATCGGTGCTCGATCCCGCCATCAACGAGACGACGATTGCATTGCTGAACAGACTCGGTGTCGAAGTCGTTGTGCCGCAAGGCGAGGCCTGCTGCGGCGCTCTGGTCCATCATATGGGCCGCGAGGCAGCAGCCCTTGCGTCGGCGCGGCAGAATGTCGATGCCTGGACGCGCGCCATCGATCAAGGCGGGCTCGACGCCATCGTCATCACCGCATCCGGCTGCGGCACCGCGATCAAGGATTACGGCTTCATGCTGCGCCTCGATCCGGCCTATGCCGACAAGGCCGCGAAGGTCTCGGCGCTGGCCAAGGACATCACTGAGTATCTCTCTGGTCTCGACCTGCCGGAGCCGGTGCGCAAGCCCGGCACGGTCGTCGCCTACCACTCCGCCTGTTCGATGCAGCACGGCCAGAAGATCACCCGCCAGCCGAAGGAGCTTCTCGCCAAAGCCGGCTTCGTCGTGCGAGAGCCGCGCGAGGGACATCTTTGCTGCGGCTCCGCCGGCACCTACAACATTCTGCAGCCGGAGATTTCCGCAAAACTGCGCGACCGCAAGGTGAAAAACATCGAGGCGACCGGTGCCGAAATCGTCGCCACGGGCAACATAGGCTGCATCACCCAGATCGCTTCCGCAGCAAAACTGCCGGTGGTGCATACGGTCAAGCTGCTGGACTGGGCCTATGGGGGGCCAAGGCCGGACGGCGTTTCCGAGGCGGAGCTGGTCGCGGCGGAGTGACGCTTCGACGCGATGGAGGCACCTGAGTTTGTGCGCTCCAAATCTCAAGCGTTGGCGCTGCCCCTCATTGTCCTGCCGGACATTTCTCCCCGTATAGTGACGGGGAGAAAAGGGCTGTCGCGGATGGTTTCGCCAATCGCCAGCGTTGCAGAAGAGGCGCAGGCGTTGCGGCCAGCCTTCTTCTCCCCGTCACTATACGNNACGGGGAGAAGGTGCCGGCAGGCGGATGAGGGGCGGCGCCGGCTTTTGAGAATTGGTAGTTTGCAATTGCTTAGAGGCGACTGCCGCCTACTCCGCCGCCAGCCTGTCCACCGTTCCATACGTGGCCTGATAGCGTGCGCGCTGGCGGCTGAGCGCCACCATGGTGTTGCGCAACAGGATCGCCACGGTGATCGGGCCGACGCCGCCCGGCACCGGCGTGATCCAGGATGCAACTTCCTTGACGCTCTCGGTGTCGACATCGCCGACGATGCGGCTTTGACCGTCCGGCCCGATCTCGGAGTTGATGCCGATATCGATGACGGCGGCACCGGGCTTCACCATATCGGCCTTGATCAGCCGCGGCTTGCCGACGGCGACAAACAGCGCGTCGGCGCGGCGCGCATGCGCAGCCACAGAGCGCGTCATGTGATGGCACACCGTCACCGTTGCACCTTCGCTCATCAAAAGGAAGGCGATCGGCTTGCCGACGATTTCGGAATGGCCGACGACGACGACCTCCAGCCCCTTGAGGTCGAGGCCGGTCTCCTTCAGCAGTTCGACCGAAGCCGCCGCCGTGCAGGGGGCGAGGTCGAGCTGGTTGTAGACGATGTTGCCGATCGAGGCCGGATGCATGCCTTCGACGTCCTTCAGCGGATGCACCGCCGCTTGCAGCGTCTTGATCGGAATATGCGCCGGCACCGGCCGCTGGATGATGATGCCGGTGACGCGCGGGTCGGCGTTCAGCCCATGGATCGCCGCCTCGAGTTCGCCGGCGCTGATGTCGGCGGCGAAGCGCCGCTCCTCAAAGGAGATGCCGGCAAGCGCAGCCTTGGCGCGCTGGTTGCGCACATAGACATCGACCGCATCCGTGTCGCCGACGGTGATCGACACCAGCTTCGGCGGGAAACCTTCGGCAGTGGCGATCGCGGCATCCTCGCGCACGGATGCCATGATGCGCTGGGCAACCGGGCCGCCCCGGAGATAGCGGCTGTCGTCTGGCTGAGACATGGCTGGACCTTTGTACGGGAGTTTGGCGAAGGTAGTTTGGCCGCCCCTATAGCAGGGGAAATGTGGCAAAGGCAGCGTGAAAGCGCACCATCTTCGTCCTGGCGCGACGTTCTGGCGCAGCCTGGCTCAGACTCGGCGGGTGTCGCTTAAAAAAGAAAGGGCAGCGCGGTTTCCCGCGCTGCCCTTTCCTGACTGGCCGCATCCCCACACGGCCCGTCCCCCGTAAACTCTTGCCGATGCCTGAAGGTCTAGCCTTCTGGATCAGATGATTCGGTAGCCGACTATATCACGACAACGGTCGTTCCTACATTGACCCTCTCGTAAAGGTCAACCACGTCCTCATTGCGCATGCGGATGCAGCCGGAAGACACCGCGCCGCCGATCGTCCAGGGCTGGTTGGTGCCGTGGATGCGGTACTCGGTCGTGCCGAGATAGAGCGCACGGGCGCCGAGCGGGTTCTCTTCACCGCCGGCCAGGAAAGTCGGGAGGTAGCGGCCCTTGGCCGCCTCGCGCTTGATCATCTGCGCCGGCGGGCGCCAATCGGGCCAGACGCGCTTGTTGGTGATCTTGTGCGTGCCCGACCATTCGAAGCCCGGCTTGCCGGTGCCGACGCCATAGCGTCGCGCCTTGCCGTTGCTCTCGACCAGGAACAGGAAATTCTGCGTCGTGTCGATGACGATGGTGCCCGGCTTCTGCGGGCCATCATAGGCGACTTCCTGCGGCAGATAGAGCGGGTTGATCTGCGGCCGCACCAGGCGCTTGGCCGGTGCCTGCACGGAAGCGGTGCGTACCCGGTCGGGTCGCGCCGGCTGCGCATAGCGAACGCGCGGCTGCTGGACCACTTGGCGGCTCTGCCGCACAATGCCGGGCGCGCGGCCAAGCTGCAGCACCCAGGGCGCGGAAAGGTCGGGGCTCACCATCACCGGCGGCCTGTCGGCATAGCGGTCGTTGGCGGCGGACGAGGTGACGCCGGCGGCCAGGATGGCCACGGCGCCGAGCATGGAACGCAAAAAGATCTTCATCGGAACGCACCTTGATCGTCGAACGGACGGAGGCTGGACGTGCCCCCGGTTGCGCGATCCTTGGCGCGAAGCCGCAACCGAAACATGAATCGGAATGCGTAAAATGCAGCTTTGTCAGTAAACCTTTTGGTGTGGTTACCGCCGGGTTCAGGAATCTGGTAAAGCCGCAGTAAATGCAGCGCGAAGCGCGTTAACGAACGGACCTTTGGTAATGGCACAAGACAACACCGGCCTGCTGACCGGCGCCGACGGGCTAACGCGCTGCTTCTGGCACGGCAATCTGCCGGACTATCTGCACTACCACGACCATGAGTGGGGCCGGCCGGTGGCGGACGACCGCAGGCTGTTCGAAAAGATCTGCCTCGAAGGCTTTCAGTCCGGCCTGTCCTGGCTGACCATCCTGCGCAAGCGCGAGAATTTCCGCGAGGCCTTCGCCGGTTTCGACTTCGACAAGGTCGCCGCCTTCACCGACGAGGATGTCGAGCGCCTAGTCGGCAATGCCGGCATCATCCGCCACCGCGGCAAGATCGTCTCTACCATCAACAACGCCAAACGCGCGCGCGAAATGGTCGATGAGTTCGGTTCGCTGGCCGCCTGGTTCTGGAAGTTCGAACCGGGGCCGGACGAGCGGCCGGCGGTGGTGGACCTGACGCATCTGCGCGCCAACCCGACGACTGCGGTCTCGGTGCGGATATCGAAGGAACTGAAGAAGCGCGGCTGGAGTTTTGTCGGCCCGACGACGGTCTACGCCTTCATGCAGGCAATGGGTCTGGTCAACGACCACCTCGAAGGCTGTTATTGCCGCAAGGAGGTCGAGAAGGACAGGAAGGCGTTCAAACGGCCGAAGTAGAGCGCCTCTCTTCCTTCTCCCCGTGTGGGAGAAGGTGGCTCCCCGTGTGGGAGAAGGTGGCCTCGCGAAGCGAGGTCGGATGAGGGGTGCTCCAGAAAGCACGGACGCCTCACTCGCTGGAACACCCCTCAACCGTCTCGGCGCTGCGCGCCGATCCACCTTCTCCCACAAGGGGAGAAGGCAAGGTGCACGTCACGTCCCGCTGGCGCCGGTCAGAAAAAGCCCCGCGACAATCGCCGCCAGTGCTGCAAAGGCCGGATAGATCACCAGCAATCCGGTCATCAGCGCCTCGCGCATGGTCGAGCCCTTGCGCTCATCAGCAGTGACCTCGAACGGACCGAGGCTCGCCGTCACCGGCGCACGGCTCTCGGCCGGCCGCAGTCGAACTTCATGCAAGCCGTCGTCTCTGATGTCGAACTTCTGTGCCGCGGTCATGCCCCAACCCTTTGTTTCGGCGCGCTTATCGGCTCTGATTGTGTCGGCACGATGCCGCGCCGATGGCGGAATTGTTTCCTTTTGGTGCGTTTTGTTTCGGGCGGAGAGGGAAAGAGCGCTAACCCTTGCCGCACCAAGCTGCTTCGGTTAGGACACGCCCACTTGAAACAACTCAGCATTCCCCAGCGAAAAGACCCATCCCATGGCCGACAAATCGGAAAAGACGAAAGCACGGCTGCCGCGCGGATTTGCCGACCGCAGTGCGGACGACATTCGCGCCGTCGAGAAGATGATGGCGACGATCCGCTCGGTCTATGAGCTCTACGGCTTCGAGCCGGCCGACCAGCCGCTGATCGAATACACCGATGCGCTGGGCAAATTCCTGCCCGACCAGGACCGGCCGAATGAGGGCGTGTTCTCATTCCAGGACGATGACGAGCAGTGGCTGTCGCTGCGCTACGACCTGACGGCGCCGACGGCGCGCTATGTCGCTGAGAATTTTGAAAAGCTGGCAAAACCCTATCGCAGCTACCGTTCCGGCTGGGTGTTCCGCAACGAAAAGCCCGGCCCCGGCCGCTTCCGCCAGTTCATGCAGTTCGACGCCGACACCATCGGCACGCCGGGCGTCGCCGCCGACGCCGAGATGGCGATGATGATGGCCGACGTGATGGAAGCGCTCGGCATCAAGCGCGGCGACTACGTCATCCGCGTCAACAACCGCAAGGTGTTGGACGGCGTGCTTGAGGCGATTGGGCTCGGCGGTGAGGAAAATGCCGGACGCAGGCTGACGGTGCTGCGCGCCATCGACAAGCTCGACAAGTTTGGCGTCGACGGCGTGCGGCTGCTGCTCGGGCCGGGCCGCTGGGACGGCGGCAAGGACGGCGAGGGGGATTTTACCAAGGGCGCCGGGCTCGACGACACCCAGGCGGCGATCGTGGTGTCGTTCTTCGTAGTAATGGCGCCGGACGAGAACATTGCGGGCCTGGCGCAGCCACCCGCCACACCCGGTTCGAGCAACGAGGCGGCGATCCAGTATCTTGGCGGGCTGGGCATAAAAACCTCATCCTTCGTAGAAGGCTTGGCGGAACTTGAACAGATCCGCGCGATGGCGGCGATGGCCGGCTACGGCGAGGATCGCATCCGCATAGACCCCTCGGTGGTCCGTGGCCTCGAATACTACACCGGCCCGGTCTTCGAGGCCGAGCTGCTGGCGGAAATCCCCAATGAAGACGGCCAGATCGTGCGCTTCGGCTCGGTCGGTGGCGGTGGCCGCTACGATGGTCTGGTCTCGCGCTTTCGTGGCGAGCCGGTGCCGGCGACCGGTTTCTCCATCGGCGTGTCCCGGCTGATGACGGCGCTGAAGAACCTCGGCAAGCTGGACACAACCGATGTCATCGCGCCGGTCGTCGTGCTGGTCATGGACAAGGACACCGAAAGCCTCGGCCGCTACCAGAAGATGGTTGCGCAATTGCGCGCCGCCGGCATCCGCTCGGAAATGTATCTCGGCGGCGCCGGCATGAAGGCGCAACTGAAATACGCCGACCGCCGCGGCAGCCCGGTGGCAATCATCCAGGGCGGCGACGAGCGCGCCAAGGGCGAGCTGCAGATCAAGGACCTGATCGAAGGCGCGCGCATGTCGGCCGAGATCACCGACAACGCCGAATGGCGCGCCGCAAGGCCGGCGCAGGTGACGGTGGCGGAGGCTGAGCTGGTCGCCGAGGTGAAGAAGATCTTGGCGGCGCAGGCCGAGGAACGAGCGAAATGATGAGCGCCGCGCTGTTCTGCCCTTCTCCCCTTGTGGGAGAAGGTGGATCGGCGCGGAGCGCCGAGACGGATGAGGGNNCGGCGACACCTTCTCCCACAGGGGGAGAAGGGAAGGCAGCGCCTTATGACCTCCCGCCCCGCCATCGCATCCGAAATCACCAACCTCTTCGCCACCCGCAACACGCATGCGGTCGATGTCGCCGTTTTGCAGCCGGCCGATCCGTTCCTCGACATGGCCGGCGAGGATCTGCGTCGCCGGATATTCCTGACCGAAAGCGAGACCGGCAAGACGCTGTGCCTGCGTCCCGAATTCACCATTCCCGTCTGCCTCGACCACATCGCCTCGCAGGCCGGCACGCCGCGCCGCTATTCCTATCTGGGCGAAGTGTTTCGCCAGCGCCGCGAGGGCGGCAATGAGTTTTTCCAGGCCGGCATCGAGGATCTCGGCGACCGCGACACGGCCGAGGCCGATGCTCGGTCGGTAGCCGATGCGCATGCACTGCTTGAGCTGGTGCTGCCGGGCCGGACGCTGGCGATCACGCTCGGCGACCAGACCATTTTCGAGGCGGTGCTGGCAGCACTCGGCCTGCCGCGCGGCTGGCGCATGCGCTTGGCCCGCGCCTTCGGTTCGGCGCCGATGCTGCAGGCAGCGCTCGCCGATCTCGCCAACCCGCCGCGCAACGGCCAGCTCGACGGCGATGTCGCCGCCCTTGTCCTCCACGGTGATCTCGAAGCGCTGTCCGCCCACATTGCCGGCGGCATGGAAGAAGCCGGCCTGCTGGCATCTGGTGGGCGCACGCCATCGGACATCGCCCGGCGGCTGATCGAAAAGGCCGAGCTGCGCAGCGTGCGGCTGTCGAACGAGGCCTTTGCGGCACTCAGGGATTTTCTCGCCATCGACGTGCCGCTCGATGGCGCCAGTGCTGCGCTCGAAAGCTTCGCCGCTTCGGCCGGCCTTTCGCTCGGTGCAGCCCTGGAAAAATTCGCCGCCCGCGCCAAGGCGATCGAGGCGCACGGCCTGCCGACGCAAACAATTCGCTATGACGCCGCCTTCGGCCGTCCACTGGATTATTACACCGGCATCGTCTTCGAGATCGCGGCTGAAGGCGGCGAGCGGCCGCTGGCCGGCGGCGGCCGTTATGACCGGCTGCTGACCTTGCTCGGCGCCAAGACGCCGATCCCGGGTGTCGGCTTCTCCGTCTGGCTCGACCGCATCGAAGCGCTGCGCGGAGAGCCCAAATGATCACGCTGGCGATCCCGTCGAAAGGCCGGCTCAAGGAGCAGGCGCTGGAGGTGCTGGCCAAGGCCGGGCTTGCCGTCAGCCTGCCCGGTGACGAGCGCCAGTACCGCGCCCGCATCGATGGCGCGGAAGGCATTGAGGTGGCGTTCCTGTCGGCGTCCGAAATCGCCGGCGAGATCGGCCAAGGCTCGGTCGACCTTGGCATCACCGGCGAGGATCTGCTGCGTGAGACTCTCAGCGATTGGGAGGCCCGCGCCGAGATCGTCGCGCGTCTCGGTTTCGGCCATGCCGATGTGGTCGTGGCCGTGCCCGGCATCTGGCTCGACGTCGACACCATGGCCGATCTCGACGATGTCGCCGCCGATTTCCGCCAGCGCCACGGCAGGCGGCTTCGGATCGCCACCAAATACTGGCGGTTGACGCAGCAATTCTTCTCGCAGAAGCACGGCATCCAGGTCTACCGCATCGTCGAGAGCCTGGGCGCCACCGAGGGCGCGCCGGCGGCAGGCCTCGCCGACGTTATCGTCGACATCACCACCACCGGTTCGACGCTGCGCGCCAACCATCTCAAGGTGCTGGCTGATGGGGTGGTGCTGAAGTCGCAGGCCTGTCTGGTGGCGTCGAAGAAGGACCGTGCGGCGGCGGATGAGGCGCTCGTGCGCGATATCGCTGCGAAGATGAGCACGATAGTCGGTTAGGGCGGCGCAGCCCCCTTTCCGACCGCTTCGCGGCCACCTCTCCCCCGCTTTGCGGGGGCGAGGAACCCAAGTTCTGCGAAGGCCGCGACCTCAAAAATGAGCGATTTCCTCGCCCCCGCAAAGCGGGGGAGAGGTGGCTCGGGCGAAGCCCGAGACGGAGAGGGGGCCTTTGTGCCTCGCTACCATCAACGGGATTTCCACCGCCCCATCAGACTGCTAGGCTCGACTCATCCCGGGAGGAACGGCGATGGCGATCAATCTCGACGAGCTCAAGAACGCCACCAACCTGCGCGGGCGCGGCAGGGCGTTCATCGCACCGCTCGACGGCCGGGCGCATGTGTCGGGAGACCGCTCCGTGCCGCTGCTCGACAAGACGATTCCCCAGCTGTTTTCCGACACGGTCAGCAAATACGCCACGCAGGATGCTGCCGTCTTCGTCGGACAGGACAAGCGCTTCACCTGGAGCGAGCTGTCGGATACGGTCGATACGCTCGCCGCCGGCTTCCTGGCGCTTGGCCTCGAAAAAGGCGACCGCGTCGGCATCTGGTCGCCCAATCGCTGGGAATGGCTGGTGACGCAATTCGCCACCGCCCGCATCGGCCTGATCCTGGTCAACATCAACCCGGCCTACCGGCTGACCGAGCTGGAATATGCCCTCAACAAGGTCGGCTGCAAGGCGCTGGTGACGGCCGCCAGTTTCAAGACCTCCGACTATCTCGGCATGATCGAGACGCTGGCTCCGGAGCTCGCCAAGGCCACCCCCGGCAAGCTCAAGGCGCAGAAACTGCCGGCGCTGAAGATCGTCATCCGCATGGGCGACGACAATTCGCCCGGCATGTTCAATTTCGCCGACGTGCTGTCGATGGCCGGCCGCGACGAGCATGACAGCCTCGACCGCATATCCGAAGGGCTGAAGCCGGGCGAGGCCATCAACATCCAGTTCACATCAGGAACGACAGGCGCGCCCAAGGGGGCGACGCTGACCCACACCAACATCGTCAACAACGGCAATTTCGTTACCGCGGCGATCAAGCTTACCATCGACGACCGGCTCTGCATCCCGGTCCCGCTCTACCACTGCTTCGGCATGTCGATGGGCACGATGGGCTGCGTCTCCAAGGGCGCGACGATGGTTTTTCCAGGCGAAGGCTTTGACGCCGGCGCGACGCTGAAAGCCGTGGCGCAGGAACGCTGCACCGGCCTCTATGGTGTACCCACAATGTTCGTCGCCATGCTCGATCATGCCGACTTCGCCAGCTTCGATCTCTCCAGCCTGCGCACCGGCATCATGGCGGGCTCACCATGCCCGATCGAGGTGATGAAGAAGGTGGTGTCGCTGATGCATATGGAAGAGGTGACGATCGCCTATGGCATGACGGAGACCAGCCCGGTCTCGTTCCAGAGCAGCGTCGACGACCCGCTGGAAAAGCGCGTTTCCACCGTCGGGCGTATCCATCCGCATGTCGAGGTCAAGGCCATCGACGCCGAGGGCGCCACCGTCGCCGTCGGCGCGCCGGGGGAACTGTGCACCCGCGGCTATTCCGTGATGAAGGGTTACTGGGATGACGCGGAAAAGACGCGCGAGGCGATCGACAGCGACGGCTGGATGCACACGGGCGACCTCGCCACCATAGACGCCGAGGGCTATTGCAACATTGTCGGCCGGGTCAAGGACATGGTCATCCGCGGCGGCGAGAACGTCTATCCCAGAGAGGTCGAGGAATTCCTCTACCGCCATCCCAAGGTCAGGGAAGTGCAGGTGTTCGGCATTCCCGACGCCAAATATGGCGAGGAGCTGTGCGCCTGGATCGTGCTGAAACCGGGCCAGATCGCCACCGAGCAGGAGATCAAGAACTTCTGCGCCGGCCAGATCGCCCACTACAAAATCCCCCGCTACATCCGCTTCCGCACCGAACTGCCGATGACGGTGACGGGCAAGCCGCAGAAGTTTTTGATGCGCGAGGCGATGGTGGAGGAGCTGGGGCTGGTGGTGCAGAAGACGGCTTGAGGGGATGGCAGCGCGTTTCGACGCTTTGTACCGGGGCACTGAACGCCTCAAGGGGCCGACAGCGGACTGTCCGGTTCGAACCACCTGCAGCGTTAAGCTGTCGTTCCGAATCGACGAACAATCAGTCGTCGCGCCGGTCAAAGGCGCCTCCCGTACGAGAGCCGACCTCATCTTGGCGAACCTCGGTATCAGATCTTCAAAAATCGGTAGGCGAAGGCCGCCTCCACCTCCTCCCGAACGGCAGCCGGCCCTCCGTGGCGCATGCGCTTTTCCCTTTTTGCTCTTTGGCTGGATCGCTTTCTTGCTGTTGGGATTTCGCAGCCAACAGTTGCCAATACATGCTGTGCGCAATCTGCTAGCACGATCGGATAGTGCAGATTTTGAGGCTCTAAACACTTATAATGAGCAACGAAATTGTTCTCCTCGGGAGTAAGCAACGCTTACGGCCTTACACCTTTTGGATGACCGTGGAGCGTCGTTCATCTTGGAACTAAACCTGCTACGTATACGTATCCAATTTGGAACTCGGAGGTAATGCCGCGCTGCTACCGACCGTGCCCGAATGAAAGAGGCTGTTCGATCGTCTGTCGAAACCGGCATGATGGGAGAAATAGATGAGTAGCCACGAACAAACGCCTGTCACAAAGCGGAAGCGGGCCTTCAGGGGCTTGAACAAGGTTGACGGCGAGCAAGGGTCCGAAGCAGGACCACATAACGTCAGGCCATGGGAAACGGCCGCGGCTCGTGAGTGGTTGGAGCGCCGTGCGCACCAACTCTCGCGTTCGCACCAGCTTGATAGCAGTGCCGCAGCATCAAGCATGGCGCGGCTGGTGACTGTTACAGATGATCCAAATGAAAAGGTCCAGGCCAAGACGCTGCCAGCCATGCGCCACTGGAAGTGGGCCGCCGCGTCATGCCTCGTTTCCGCCGGCCTGATCCTGCTGCTGGGATTTTCGGTAAACAAGAGCGCTGAGATAGAGCAGATGCTTGCGTCGGCGCAGCGCGAATTGGCCTCGCAAAAAGCCGAGCTGGAGATAATGCAGCGCTCCGCAGGCGATGCGAACACGCGGGCGGGAATTGCGGCGAACACCGCAGCCGCGCAAAAACTAGATCTAGAACAGGCGCGTCAAAAATACGAAGCGTTGAAGATGGATCTGGAAGCGGCGCAGCGAGAATTCGTAAACAATGCCGTTGCTGCATCGAGGGCCCGCCGCGATATGGAGGCTTCGTTGGCCGAGGCCAACCGACAGCTCGATGCTCAGCGTCGCAATAATGAACTCATTCAAACAGAACTCATCGCGGCTCAACAAAGTAGTGCCTCACTTCAGATGAGCGCAGAGCTTGCCGCATCCGAGCGTGCCAAAGCGGTAAAGAGCCAACTAGCGGCAGAGGCCGCTTTGACGCTGGCGCGCGAGTCACTCGAAAATGGCCGCGTGTTGGCGGATGCAGCCATAAAAGACAATCAATTGACCGAGGCTGCTTTGAGGCAGGCCAGCGCCGCACTGGGAAATGAGCATGCACGTGCAGAGTCAACCGCAACAGATCTGGAGCGGACCCGTCAGGAGCTCGACGCCGCAAAGCAAGTCTCGATAACGCTGACCGCTTCGCTTGAGCAGGAGCGTGAAAAGAGCATAAGTTTGGCCGGCTATCTCAGCGCCGCACGTAAGGCAATCGATCTCGTCAAAACTGAGAATGAGCGGCGCGCTGTGCTTAGTCTGCAATCGCGGAAAGCGGTGGGTGCAAGCCGGCTTACAAGCTCGCTAAGTCGACCTGCTCGACAACCGCGATCGCAGACAAAACATAAATCGAAAGCTCAAAGATCGTCACCGGGTGTAGTTGCGACTATTACCCTTCCCGACGCATTGCTTCCAACATCAAGACCCCTCAGTTTATCCATGGATTAGAGCAGAAGTGCACGGCTCGCATATAAAAAAAGCCGGAGGTTCGTGATGTATAGACACGGCGTGGCTGCATTGATGATCGCAATCACTGTTGGGCCCGCTTGGGCACTCGACGTTGGGGTTGGCGGCAAGGTTGGCGGTCTTGGCATCGGAGCTGGCTTGGGAGTCGGTTCGCGAGGCGCATCTGTGGGCGTGGGCGTGAGCTTAGGCGGGGCAAACCAAGCGGCCATTGGAGGATCGGTCAGCACAAGCAGCGGCGCAGTGGGCGCAAAAGCTGGGGTTGGCGCTGGCGCGGCGCAAGTAGGCGTCTCGACTAACTTAGGCGCAACTGCGACCACCCCGGCCGTGGGGAGTGCGCCACCAGACAACGCTGCCGTCGCTCCGAGGGAAGGCGCTACACAAACAATGCGACTTCCAGCTACGCTCAGGCCTGATGCTGGTCACGGTAACTCGTGGCGAGGTGCCGATAAACCCTTGTCTTCACTCAGGACGAAACCAGGGACACCGCCTTCGATAGTGAGGGCTTGCCGCGAGGCTATCTCGTCTGCCGCAACGCCTTTTGGCGCAGTACGCGTTTCCGCCGTGAGTGCTGGTCCTGTCGACCAAGGCAGAGATTGGCTGACGGCGCCGATCGACGTTCGCATCAGCTATGCAATACAAGGCAAAATCGAGGTCCGCCAAGCGCGGGTTGGCTGTCGCCTCGACGCGTTGGGAGGCGTCGCCGCAGTGATATAGTCACTATCCTGGCCGGGCTTACCGTCCCTCGACACATCGGCGTAGCAGACGGTCTTGCTCGCTCGCTCAAATCAAACCTGGCCACGGTCTCGGTTTAGCGAAGGTGCAACGGCCGCTTCTGAGAGATTGGCGGCGGTCTCGGGAACAACTGCATGAGGCGCAAAGCAGTCATGCGCGCCCTCAGCTGTGAGAGTCCGCTTCTGGCCAACAGCAGACCTAAATCGACCTCCACCTCAGGCCACCCCCATCACCACCCCATCCAGCCCGCGTATAATCTTGGCCAGTTCCACGCACTCGTCATGCCGCACCTTGTTGCGGCGCCAGGCCAGGCAGATCGTGCGTTGCGGCATTGGCTCCTGGAACGGCACGATCTTGAGGTCCGGCATGGCGCTGGCCGGCTTCGCCGCCATTTCCGGGATGAGCGTGACGCCCAGGCCATGCGCCACCATCTGCAGCAGCGTCGTCAGGCTGGTGGCGCCGTAGCTTGCCATCGCCACCGGCCGCACGCTGCCGCAGAGCGCCAGCGCCTGTTCGCGCAGGCAATGGCCTTCCTCCAAGAGCATCAGCCGCTCCAGCGCCGGGCTTTCCGGCGGCACCGGCGGCGAGGCGAAGGCGGGATCGCCTGACGGCACGGCAAGGAAGAAACGGTCGGCGAACAGCTCTTCGCTGACCAGGCCCGGCTGGTCGAGCGGCAGCGCGGCGATGAAGGCGTCGAGCCGCCCCGTTGCCGTATCCTCGACCAGCGATGCCGTCACCGCTTCGCGCAGTTCGAGCTGCAGGGCGGGAAAATGCCGCTTCAGCTCCGGCAGCACATGCGGCAACAGATAGGGTGCCACCGTCGGGATGATGCCCAGCCGGAAGCGGCCTTCCATCGCCGGGCGGCTGCGCCTGGCCGTCGTTTCGACTTCGCCGATATCGCGCAGAATGCGCTCGATGCGCGGCAGGATCGCCAGCGCCTCCTCGGTCAGCCGCACCGACTTGCCGCCACGCTCGAACAGCCGGCAATTGAGCCTTTGCTCCATCTCGGCGATCTGCGCGGACAGCGCCGGCTGGCTGACGCCGGCCATTTTTGCGGCGCGGCCGAAATGCAGCGTTTGCGCCAAAGCCTCGAAATATTGCATCTGCCGGACGGTCAGCCCAATCATAAGGAAAACCTATCGCAACAAACAGGAAAGGCAATTTGTTTTTATCGGCGAGACGGCCTAGTCTGGAATTGTTCCAGAGTGGCGCGGCTCCTGGCCGGCCCGGAAAACCAACACGAAAATCAGCAATTCGGAGAGTAAGATGGACGCGAACACCGACGACAACAGCGCCGGCAAATGCCCGGTGCCGCACGGCGCCTCCGCCAGGACCAACCGTGACTGGTGGCCGAATCAGCTCGACATCAGCGTTCTCCATCAGCAGTCGAACCTTTCGGACCCGATGGGCGAAGCGTTCGACTATGCCGAGGAGTTCAAGACACTCGACCTCGATGCGGTGATCCAGGACCTGCACAAGGTGATGACGGATTCGCAGGATTGGTGGCCGGCCGATTTCGGCCATTACGGGCCGCTGTTCATTCGCATGGCCTGGCACAGCGCCGGCACCTATCGCATCGGCGACGGCCGTGGCGGCGCCGGTGCGGGCCAGCAGCGTTTCGCGCCGCTGAACAGCTGGCCAGACAACGCCAATCTCGACAAGGCGCGCCGCCTGCTGTGGCCGGTCAAGCAGAAATACGGCCGCAAGATTTCCTGGGCCGATTTGCTGATCCTCACCGGCAACGTCGCGCTGGAATCGATGGGCTTCAAGACCTTCGGCTTCGCCGGCGGCCGCGCCGATGTCTGGGAACCCGAACAGGACGTCAACTGGGGTGCGGAAGCCAAGTGGCTTGGCGATGAGCGCTACAGCGGCGACCGTGAGCTGCATGGCCATCTCGGCGCCGTGCAGATGGGCCTGATCTACGTCAACCCGGAAGGCCCGAACGGCAAGCCGGATCCGCTGGCTTCGGCGCGCGATATCCGCGAAACCTTCCGCCGCATGGCGATGAACGACGAAGAGACCGTGGCGCTGATCGCCGGCGGCCATACCTTCGGCAAGACCCATGGCGCCGGCGATGCGGCACTTGTCGGCGCCGAGCCGGAAGGTGCGGGCATCGAGGCGCAGGGCCTCGGCTGGTCCAGCAAGCACGCCACCGGTATTGCCGGCGATGCCATCACGTCAGGCCTCGAAGTCACCTGGACGACGACGCCGACCAAATGGAGCAACAACTTCTTCGACAATCTCTTCAACTTCGAATGGGAGCTGACCAAGAGCCCCGCCGGCGCCCATCAGTGGACGCCGAAAGGCGGTTCCGGCGCGGTTACGGTGCCGGACGCGCACAATTCGTCCAAGCGCCATGCGCCGGCGATGCTGACCACCGACCTCGCGCTGCGCGCCGACCCGGCCTATGAGAAAATCTCGCGCCGCTTCCATGAGCACCCGGAGCAGTTTGCCGACGCCTTTGCCCGCGCCTGGTACAAGCTCACCCATCGCGATATGGGTCCGGCCGTGCGCTATCTCGGCCCGTTGGTGCCGAAGGAAGAGCTGATCTGGCAGGATCCGGTTCCTGCCGTCGACCATGAGCTGGTCAGCGAGCAGGACATTGCATCGCTGAAAGCGAAGATACTGGCCTCGGGCCTGTCCGTGTCGGAGCTGGTCTCGACCGCCTGGGCTTCGGCCTCGACCTTCCGCAATTCCGACAAGCGCGGCGGCGCCAATGGCGCGCGCATTCGTTTGGCGCCGCAGAAGGACTGGGAGGTCAACCAGCCGGCCGAACTGGCCAAGGTGCTGGCCAAGCTCGAAGCCATCCAGAACGAGTTCAACGCCGGCGGCGGCAAGAAGGTCTCGCTGGCCGACCTCATCGTGCTCGGCGGCGTCGCCGCGGTCGAGAAGGCGGCGAACGATGGCGGCAACGCGGTGAAGGTTCCCTTCACGCCGGGCCGCACCGACGCCTCGCAGGAGCAGACCGACGTCGTCTCCTTCGCCGCGCTCGAGCCGCTTGCCGACGGCTTCCGCAACTACATCAGGGGCAAGCATCCGCTGTCGGTCGAGGCGCTGCTGGTCGACCGGGCGCAGTTGCTCAACCTGACGGCGCCGGAAATGTCGGTGCTGGTCGGCGGCCTGCGCGTGCTCGGCGCCAATGCCGGTGGCTCGAAGCATGGCGTGTTGACCGACAGGCCCGGCACGCTGACGAACGACTTCTTCGTCAACCTGCTCTCGATGGCGACCATCTGGGATCCGGCAACCGAGCCGGGCGCACATGAGGTCTACGAGGCGCGCGACCGCAAGACCAAGGCGGTCAAATGGACCGCCACTCGCGCCGATCTGATCTTCGGCTCGCATGCGCAGTTGCGCGCGCTGGCCGAGGTTTATGGCTCGTCGGATGCCGGGCCGAAATTCGTCGGCGATTTCGTCAAGGCGTGGACCAAGGTGATGAACGCCGACCGCTTCGACATCGTCGCCTGATTACATCCTCCCAAGCAGAAAGGCGCGGGCCGAGGCCCGCGCCTTTCTTGTTTATGCAGGCTTCGAAATCAGTCCTTTTCGAAGATGCGGGCCTTGGCGACGACACCGGCAATCGCGCCACCGATCAACGGGGCAACGATGAACAGCCAGAGCTGGCTGAGTGCTGCGCCGCCGGTAAACAGCGCCGGGCCGATCGAGCGCGCCGGATTGACCGAGGTGCCGGTCACCGGGATCATGGCGAAGTGCAGCCCTGCCAGTGTCAGGCCGATGACCAGGCCGGCGAACGCCGTCGAGTGTTTTTCAGCGGTGACGCCGAGAATGACGGTGACGAAGGTGAAGGTGCCGATCAGCTCCCACAGGAAGGCCGAACTCATCCCCCATTTGGCCACGTCCCAACCATTGGCGCCGAAGCCGGTGGTGTGCCCGCCGGTCTGGCCCGACACGATGATCCACAGCGCCAGCGAGGCCAGGATGGCGCCGATGATCTGCGCGATCCAGTAGGGGATGACATCCTTGGCCGGCAGCCGGCCGGCAAGGAAGACGCCGAGCGTGACGGCCGGATTGAGATGCGCGCCCGAGATCGGGCCGACCGCATAGGCCGCCGCGATCAGGCCGATGCCGAACGCCAGGCCGATGGCTTCCTGGCCGAGTGGCAGGTCGGCGAGAAAGCCGCCCGTCGCCACCGACGCCGTGCCGATGAACACCAACAGAAATGTCCCCAGAACTTCCGCAAGATACGTTTTCATTGCCCTCTCCTCGTATCGATCCGCCGGTCCGCCTTTTCTGCGCCGCGAATCATGGTGCAAAGAGTATTCCCAACGCAAAAGCTTGAAAAGCAGAGCAGTTGCGCCACAGGCCATGCTTGCGGCGGCCAGTTTACCAACATTAGGTGCCCTGCATCTATTCTGCGATTTTGTTGCTGCGGGTGCGAAGACATTTGGTTGGTGGGAAATTCACCGGCCGCGATCGGGACGGCCTCGTCACCGCGAAATGCAGGTGGGGTTCAATCCGGACGTGAAAGGCTCTAAGAGCAGGCCAGAAGCTCGATTGGATGGAATGACGAATGCGACTGGGCGGACGGCTGGCGGCAGCCATTGAAGTGCTGGAAGACATTGGCCGGCGCCACCGGCCGGTGGCCGATGCGCTGAAGGATTGGGGCCTGTCGCATCGCTTTGCCGGCGGCGGCGACCGCGCGGCGATCGGCAACATCGTCTACGACGCGCTGCGCCACAAACGGTCCGCCGGCTGGCTTCTGGGCGAAGACACGCCGCGCGCCATCGGCTTCGGCGCGTTGCTCATCGAATGGGGCCAGACGGCGCAGTCGCTCAACGACGCGCTCGACGGCGACAAGTTCGCGCCGCCGCTGCTCAGCGAGACGGAACTTCAGACGATCGCCGAACGCCAGATTGGCGACGCGCCGCCCGTGGTGCGGGCGGACATTCCCGACTGGTGTGAGCCGCTGTTCGAACGAGCCTTTGGCGCAGACTGGGTCGCGGAAGGTGCGGCCCTGGCCACCCGCCCACCGCTCGACATCAGGGTCAATACTTTGCAGTCCGACCGCGCCAAGGTGCTCGCCGAACTCGCCGACACCGGCGCCAAACCGGCCGCTATCGCCCCGCAAGGCATCCGCATCCCGCCGATCGACGGCGACGGCAGGCACCCCAATGTGCAGGCCGAGCCGGCTTTCCAGAAGGGCTGGTACGAGGTCCAGGATGAGGGCTCGCAGATCGTCGCAACCCTTGCCGGCGCGCAAGCCGGCATGCAGGTGCTCGACTTCTGCGCCGGCGCCGGC
Organism: Hyphomicrobiales bacterium; assembly: GCA_900472295.1. Classification (GTDB taxonomy): domain Bacteria; phylum Pseudomonadota; class Alphaproteobacteria; order Rhizobiales; family Rhizobiaceae; genus Mesorhizobium. The sequence goes on from UCIA01000008.1 coordinate 21,418, forward strand.
GGCAAGACGCTGGCACTGTCGGCGGCGATGGGCAACAAGGGCCAGGTCTTCGCCCATGATTCCGAGAAGGCACGGTTGGCGCCGATCTTCGACCGCATCCGCCGTTCGGAAAACCGCAACGTCCAGGTGGTCACCAAGCCGGCCGAACTGGCGCCGCTCACCAACCATATGGATATCGTCCTTGTCGATGCGCCCTGCACCGGCAGCGGCACCTGGCGGCGCCGTCCCGACGCCAAATGGCGGCTGACGCAGAGACAGCTCGATGCCCGCAAGGGCGAGCAATCGGCGATCCTCGATGCAGCCAAAGCCTATGTCAAACCCGGCGGCCTGCTGGTCTACATCACCTGTTCGGTCTTCGACGAGGAGAATGGCGAGCAGATCGCCGCCTTCCTTGACCGGCACAAGGGCTTCGCCCCGGTCGATCATCGCGCACTCTGGGACAGCAGCTTTCCCGGCCATACGGCCGCCGCGCGGATTGGCAAGACAAGCGACATCTCGCTGTCGCCGGCGCTCAGCAGCACCGACGGTTTTTACTTCTGCGCGCTGCGCCGGGCGAATTGACGCTGCCGTTGACAGGCTTGGATAGCGCCCCAGTTGCAGATGCGCGGCGCTAGGCCGCCATCACGGGGTAGAATTCTTGCAAAGACATCTGTCGCTTCTGCTTTTCCTCCTTCTGGTGCTCGGCGGCGGCCTGCTGATCGGCTACGCGACGCTGCCGGGTGAATGGTATGCCTCGCTCGCCAAGCCGCCCTTCAACCCGCCCAACTGGGTCTTCGCGCCGGCCTGGACGCTGCTCTACGTGCTGATCGCCGTGGCCGGCTGGCGGACATGGCTGCGGGATCCCTCGGGCGCTGCGATGAAGATCTGGAGCGTTCAGCTCGTCCTGAATTTCGCCTGGTCGCCAACCTTCTTCGGCGCCAAACTGATGGGGCCGGCACTGGTCGTCATCTTGCTGCTTCTCGCCACGATTATCCTGTTCATCGCCAAGGTCTGGAACCGCGATCGGGTTTCCGGCTGGCTGTTTGTGCCCTATGCGGCATGGGTCGCCTTCGCCACCTTGCTCAATGCGTCGCTCCTGCTGCTGAACTAATGCATGTCGCACAAAAGTGGCTCCGGTTTTGAGAGAACGACATGCATCAAAACAAAGACTTATGCGCGTTGCATGCTTCCGTTTCAGTGCGACGCGCAGAAGTCGCTTTTGTTGCAGTGCAGCAAAAGCATTTGCCTGATCTTGCGGCGTCTGCGATAAGCTTTTCGCAGAAAAATCAGGGCGATGGCCATGGCAGCAAAGATCGTACCCGCACCCGACTATGAGGACCGCGTCAGGGCGTCCTTCGCCCGCCAGCAGGCGATGGCAACCATCGGCGCCGAGCTGACGCTGGTGACGCCGGGCATCATCGAGATCGAAATGCCTTATTCGGCCGCACTTACCCAGCAGCATGGCTTCCTGCATGCCGGCGTTATTTCGACGGCGCTGGACTCGGCCTGCGGTTATGCCGCGTTTTCGCTGATGCCGGAAAATTCCGGCGTGCTGACCATCGAGTTCAAGGTCAATCTTTTGGCGCCGGGCAGGGGCGAGCGTTTCCTGTTCCGTGGCTCGGTGACCAAGCCTGGCCGCACCATCATTGTCGCCGACGGCCAGGCGTACGCCTTCGCGGCCGACGGCGAGGCCAAGCTGATCGCTACAATGACCGGCACGATGATGACAGTGGTTGGGCGGGATGGCATTGCGGGTTGATACGATGGCCAAAATTACGCGCATTGGCGGCAAGGACGTCCTCTTCGTCATGGCGGCGCAGGCCGAATACGGTCCGCATCTGCAAAAGCTGTTCACGCCGCTGATGACGGGCGTCGGTCCGGTTGAGGCGGGCGTGCGGCTCGGCGCCGAACTGTCCTGGCTGAAATCTGAGAAGACGCTGCCCGATTTGGTCGTCTCGCTCGGCTCCGCCGGCAGCCGCACGCTTGAGCAGACCGAAATCTACCAGGCGGTCTCGGTCAGCTACCGCGACATCGACGCCTCGCCGCTTGGCTTCGAGAAGGGTGCGACGCCGTTTCTCGACCTGCCGGTGACCGTGCCGCTGCCGTTGCGGATTCCTGGCATCAAGGAAGCCAGCCTGTCGACCGGCGGCGCCATCATCACCGGTGCCGCCTATGACGCCATCGCCGCCGATATGGTCGACATGGAGACCTTTGCCTGCCTGCGCGCCTGCCAGCTGTTCGATATCCCGCTGATCGGCCTGCGCGGCATTTCCGACGGCGCTGCCGATCTCAGGCATGTCGGCGACTGGACCGAATATCTCCATGTCATCGACCAGAAGCTGGCCGATGCGGTCACGCGCCTCGAACAAGCCATCGGGTCGGGCACGCTGCGCAAGGATTCCCCGAAAGACGAGCCGGCAGCGCTCTGAAAGTCGGGTTACGCACCCCATTGCGCCGACTCGTTTCTTTCTCTAAAGGCTCGCCATGACGACAGCCAATCACCCCGATACAGTCCTGATTGTCGATTTCGGCAGCCAGTTTACGCAGCTCATCGCCCGCCGCATCCGCGAGGCCGGCGTGTTCTCCGAGATCGTGCCGTTCCAATCGGCCGAAGCTGCCTTCAAGCGCATCCAGCCAAAAGCCGTGATCCTGTCGGGCGGTCCCGCCTCGACATCGGACATTGGCAGCCCACGCGCGCCGCAGATCGTCTTCGACGCCGGCGTGCCGGTGCTCGGCATCTGCTACGGCCAGATGGCGCTCTGCGTGCAGATGGGCGGCGTCGCTGAAAGCTCCAACCATCGCGAATTCGGCCGCGCCTTCGTCGAGATCGAAAAGGACAGCCCGCTGTTCGAGGGCCTGTGGGCTCCGGGCCAGCGCCACCAGGTGTGGATGAGTCATGGCGACCGCGTCATCTCTCTGCCCAAGGGTTTTGAAGTCCTAGGCAAGTCGGAAGGCTCGCCCTTCGCCATCTTCGGCAATGTCGCGCGCAAAATGTACGGCATCATGTTCCATCCGGAGGTGGTGCATACGCCCGATGGCGCCAGGCTGCTCCGCAACTTCGTCCACAACATCGCCGGCATCGAAGGCGACTGGACGATGCGCGCCTACCGCGAGCACGCGGTCGAAACCATCCGCAAGCAGGTCGGCAAGGGCAAGGTGATCTGTGCGCTGTCGGGCGGCGTCGATTCCTCGGTCGCGGCACTGTTGATCCACGAAGCGGTCGGCGACCAGCTGACCTGCATCCTCGTCGATCATGGCCTGATGAGGAAGGATGAGGCGGCCGGCGTGGTGGCGATGTTCCGCCAGCACTACAATCTGCCGCTGATCCTGGTCGACGCCTCGGAAAAATTCATCTCCGCGCTGGAAGGCGAATCCGACCCCGAGAAGAAGCGCAAAACCATCGGCCGGCTGTTCATCGAAGTGTTCGAGGAAGAGGCCAAGAAGCTCGGCGGCGCCGATTTCCTGGCCCAGGGTACGCTCTATCCCGACGTCATCGAAAGCGTCTCCTTCACCGGCGGCCCGTCGGTGACGATCAAGTCGCACCACAATGTCGGCGGCCTGCCGGCGCGCATGAACATGCAATTGGTCGAGCCGCTGCGCGAACTGTTCAAGGACGAGGTGAGGGCGCTCGGCAAGGAACTCGGCCTGCCCGAAAGTTTTATTGGCCGCCATCCCTTCCCGGGCCCTGGCCTCGCCATCCGCTGCCCCGGCGGCATCACCCGCGAAAAGCTGGAGATCCTGCGCGAGGCCGACGCCATCTATCTCGACGAGATCCGCAAGGCCGGCCTCTACGACGCCATCTGGCAGGCTTTTGCCGTGCTACTACCGGTGCAGACCGTCGGCGTCATGGGCGATGGCCGCACCTACGAATTCGTCTGCGCGCTGCGCGCCGTGACGTCTGTCGACGGCATGACGGCGGATTTCTACCACTACGACATGACGTTCCTGGGTGCCGCCGCTACCCGCATCATCAACGAAGTCCGCGGCATCAACCGCGTCGTCTATGATGTGACGTCCAAGCCGCCCGGCACGATTGAGTGGGAATGATTCAGGCAGCAGAGCGGACACCCATGAGCGGCCGGCTTCAGCATTTCGAGAACGCAAAGCGGCGCGGAATATTGTAGAGCAAATCTTCGCAGCACCGTCGCTCAATCTGCGTGGTAAGGCCTCGGCGGCGGAACCAGCGGAGCCTGATTTGACCATGCCTTCATCGACCACCAAGCGTGCGCTGATCACCGGGGCGGGTGCTGCCGACGGCATCGGCTTTGCCATTGCGCGGCAGCTCGGCCTTGCCGGTCATGCCGTTTTTCTGAACGGTGCCAGCGCGCGTGTGCTCGGTCGCGCCGCCGAGCTTTGCGCCGAAGGCATCAATGCCAAGGCAGCGGTCGCCGATCTCACCATCGCAGCCGAAGTCGCGCGGCTGCGGGCCGATGTCGGCGCTGTCGACATCCTGGTCAACAATGCAGGCATGGGTTCGCTGGCATCGCCCTCGGTCGACAAGGCGTTTCTCGCCATGACCGAGGCCGACTGGGACCAAGGGATCGACGTCAGCCTGAAGACCGCGTTCCTGGTCACCCGCGCGTTTCTGCCGGCGATGGTAGAGGCAGGCTATGGGCGCATCGTCAATGTGGCGTCGGTCACCGGACCGGTGGTGTCCTTCGAAGGCACAGCAGCCTATTCCGCGGCCAAGGCCGGCATGGTCGGCCTGACGCGCACGCTGGCGCTGGAAGTCGCGAAAAATGGCATTACGGCCAATGCCGTGGCCCCCGGCTGGATCGAAACGGGCTCGTCGAGCGCGATGGAGCGGCAAGCTGCCCTGCACACGCCGCCGGCGCGGGCCGGGCGGCCGGACGAAGTTGCCGCCGCGGTGGTGTTCCTGGCGTCGGAAGGCGCCAGCTACGTCAACGGCGCCCTGCTGGTGGTCGACGGCGGCAACAGCCTTCAGGAGCGCAAGGGCTGAATCCGAAAACGACCGCTCGTTCACGATCGGGTCCCGGGTTACGCAAAGCATTGGAAACTGCATCGCCAACCGTGCCGCCTGGCTCGGCCAGGCGGGGCCATCCAAACCGTCCTTGATCGATGCGTTTGGAGAGCAGGCAAGCGTGATCGAACGTCCCCGCACGGGATTTGCGGTGGTTCAATTTGACGAAACGATGCTGCGGAACGTGTTCGACATCCGGGCAGAGTTGGACTCCTATGCGACGACTTTGGCGATCGCCCGTATCACCCTTGATGAAGTGGAAATGCTTCGGCTGATGAGGTGGCTGCGCAGAATGAACGCGCAGGCCACTCGGCTTTTGGGTTGCTACCGCCAGTGCCTCCTCCAGCTCGCGCGCTTGACACGCTTATTGGCAGATGGATAAGTGGATACACAAATTCAGGTGAACAAAAGACATGGCAGTAAACTCGATTGAGCCGCTGGGTGCCGCTACTGCCGAGGAAGAGGCGTATCGCCACATTCAGCACGGCCTCAGGACGGGACGCTACCGGGCCGGAGACCGGCTTATCCCTGAGGAGATCGCGACGGAAATCGGGATGAGCCGCATGCCGGTTCGAGAAGCCTTCCGTCGGCTCGCTTCCGAAGGTCTTGTGGTCATTCGCCCTAACAGGGGATGCATCGTAGCCGGCCTTACGGTCGACGAAATCTACGAAACGTTCGAAATACGATCGGTCCTTGAAGGGCTGGCGGTAAGGCTTGCCATGCCGCATATCGATGCTGAGGTGCTTGAAGAACTGGAGCGCCATCTGGACCGCATGGAGCGTGCCAGCCAGACCGGCAGCAGCGACTGGGTCGTGCGCCATCAGGCCTTCCATCTGCAGATTTGCCAGTTGAGCAACCGACCCAAGCTGGTCCGGCAAATTGCCAGCCTGCACGTCGGGATCGAGCCCTACCTGCGCATCTGGTTCGACTATGTCGACAAGCCTCTCAGCGCGCGCGCCGAGCACGAGATTCTGATTGAGGTGATGCGGTCAGGTGATGCCCAAAAGGCTGAGATCGTCATGCGCGACCATATTGTCGAGACCGCGCCGCTGTTGGCCGACTTCGCAAGTCCTGGCCGCCGCTAGATCAATACCATCAACAATGCGTCGAAGCCGGGACATAACCGGCACGACCAAAGGGAACTACCACACAATGAGGAGACTGACATGAAAGTGATTAGCATCGCAGCCATTGCAACGGCCTTGCTGGGGCTCATCCACAGCGCCGCGGCACAAGACGCGCCCAAGGCGATTACCATCGCCACGGAAGGCGCCTACGCTCCTTGGAATTTCACAACAGCCGACGGCAAACTGGACGGCTTCGAGGTCGATCTCGCCAATGATTTGTGCGGGCGCATGAAGATCGAATGCAAGATCGTTGCACAGGATTGGGACGGCATGATCCCGGCACTGACCGTCGGCAAATTCGACGTCATCATGGCCAGCATGTTCATTACCGAAAAGCGTCTGAAGGTCATCGATTTCACTCAGCCTTATGCCGTGGACCCCTCGGGCTTCGCGGTCGCCAAGGATAGCGAGTTGGGCAAGCTGGGGGTTTCCAGCCAAAGGTTCAAGCTCGAAGATCAGCCCGCGACGCAAGCCGAAATCGACAAGCTCAAGCCGTTGCTGAAAGGAAAGATCATCGGCGTCCAGGCCGCAACGGCGAACCTTGAATTCCTGAAGAAGTATTTTTCCGACGTTGCCGAGATTCGTGAGTACAAAACCACTGAGCAACACGATCTCGACCTTGCCGCCGGCCGCATCGATGCGCTCTTCGCGCAACAGACAGCTCTTGCCGCCACACTCAGCAAACCTGAGTACGGCGACTATACGCTCGCAGGACCGGGATTTGTCGGAGGCTTCTTCGGCCTTGGCTCCGGTGCCGGCATCCGCAAGGAGGACGCCAAGCTCAAAGAAATGTTCAACGGCGCGATCGATGCCGCCATCGCGGACGGCACGATCAAAACTCTGTCGCTGAAGTGGCTCAAAAGCGACGTCACGCCCGTAAAGTAAGCGCGTGTCAGCGAGCGGCCATTCCTTGCACTGCGGACTGAGCCGCCCGCCTCGCGGAGGTATTGATGATTGACGCAATCCGGCTGCTTGGCTTCGCGCATGGAGGCTGGGGGCCTGCTCTTCTGATGGCTGCCTCGGTTACCACGCTTCTATCGGTTCTGGGCTTTGCTCTGGGCGCTGTATTTGGCGCACTGGCGGCGGCAGGACGTTTGCACAAGTCTCGTGTGTCGAGGGCTCTGGCTCTCGGCTACTGCACGGTTTTCAGAGGCGTGCCCGACCTGCTGACCATTTATCTGCTCTACTATGGGGGAAGTGTTGTCCTGACCTCGATAGGTCATCTCCTGGGCGGAGCCGGCTTCGTCGGCGTACCAGCCTTCGCGACCGGAACATTGGCCATCGCAATCATTTCGGGTGCCTATCAAGCCGAGGTTTATCGAGGTGCTTACCTTGCGATAGATCAAGGCCAGCACGATGCCGCCTGCTCGCTTGGTCTCAACCGGCTTCAGCGTCTGCGTCATGTCACTTTCCCCCAGCTCCTGCGATACGCGCTGCCGGGTCTTGGCAATGTGTGGCAACTGGTTCTGAAGGACTCCTCGCTAATATCCGTAATTGGTCTGGTCGAACTGATGCGACAGGCGCAGATCGGTGCCGGGTCGACCCGCGAACCGTTTGTCTTCTACATCGCAGCTGCTTTGCTCTACCTGGTTATTGCTTCCGTGACAGGTAATGCCTTTTACCGCTTGGAGCGAAAGGCGCCGTGGCGGGTGCGTTCGGCATGATTGATTTCGGTTTCTTTGCGGAGATCCTGCCCAAGCTGCTCGGCGGCCTGCCGCTGACGTTGGAACTCGCCCTTACGTCCATTCTGGTCGGCTTTGTTCTCGCTCTGACATTGGCGCTCGCCCAACAGTGTGCATCGCGTATCGTCGTTTTGCCGATCCGCGGTTTCGTCGGGCTGTTCCGGGGAACGCCGCTTCTGGTGCAGATATTTCTGATTTACTACGGCGTCGGCCAGTTCCGTCCGCAATTGGCCGCTATTGGCCTTTGGGGTGTGTTCCGCGAACCCTATTGGTGCGCTGTCATCGCGTTGACATTGAACACCACCGCTTACGGTAGCGAGATTCTGCGGGGTGGCATTCAATCCGTTCCGCGCGGCCTTGTTGAGGCAGCTCGTTCCTTGGGCTTGTCCAGGTACCAAACGTACCGCCATGTCATTTTGCCACTAGCGTTTCGTCAGGCCTTGCCAAGTTACGGCAATGAAATCGTCCTGATGGTCAAAGGAACCTCTCTTGCCTCGATCGTGACGCTGATGGAGGTGACAGGGATTGCCCAGGGTCTCATTTCGCAGACCTACCGCGCCTTTGAGGTCTTCATCTGCGCCGGCGCAATCTATCTCACCTTAAACTTCGCCGTCATCCGTGCCTTGGCTGCACTCGAATACGCGATGTCGCGGCATCTGCGGCGCATCCCCTCAATGATGAGCGGCGGCGTTGCCTCTTGAGCACGATCGGAAGGGCATAGCATGCGAAATTTTGAGAAACCCACGCGCTCAGTCGTCGTCTCCCGCGAGGCCATGGCTGCAACCTCTCATCCCTCAGCAACCCTGACGGCGATCGAGATCATGGCAGCAGGCGGCAATGCCATGGATGCAGCCATCGCAGCCTGCGCGGTACAGTGTGTCGTCGAACCGGCCTCTACAGGCATCGGCGGCGATTGCTTTGCGCTTTTTTCGCAAAACGGATCAGACAAGGTCATCGCCTACAATGGATCGGGCAGGACACCCTCGGCGCTGACCGTCGACTGGTTTCTTGATCGCGGCATGACGAAGGTAGAGCGCAACTCCCCCGGCTCGGTTACCGTACCCGGAGCAATCGATGCCTGGACTAGATTGCACACAGATCACGGTCATCTGCCCTTCGACAGCATCCTGGCCCCAGCCATCCGTTTTGCCGAGGAAGGCTACGCCATTTCGCCGCGTGTCCACAGAGACTGGGCGCTGGAAGAAGAACTTCTGGCCTGCGATATGACGGCCAGACGGATCTTCCTGCCAAGCGGTCGAGCGCCACGCGTCGGAGAGGTGCATCGCCAGCCGGAATTGGCGGCCACCCTGCGGCTTGTAGCCAGGCAGGGACGAGACGCATTTTACACCGGTCCTGTGGCCGAAGACATGGTCATGTATCTTCAAGGCATTGGAGGGTTGCACACGCTCGAAGATTTCGCCACGGCAAAGGGCGAATATGTAACCCCGATAAGCACCGAGTTTCGAGGCTATCAGGTGTATGAGTGCCCGCCAAACGGCCAGGGCGTCATAGCCCTGATGATCCTGAACATTCTTTCCCGCTTCGATGCCAAGGGTGATCCCCAATCCGCAGACAGGCTTCATTTGGAAATCGAGGCGACGCGCCTCGCTTACGCCGCGCGTGACCTGCTCGTCGCGGATCCGGACCATTCCCAAATCCCGGTGGACGATATGCTGTCTGACGCTTGGGCCGATCGCCTGGCCGGTATGATCGACCTGAAGCGCGCGCGCACGGATCTGCCCGCATTCGATCTGCCGCTGCACAGCGACACCGTCCACATCTCGGTCGTGGACAGGGACCGCAACGCTGTCAGCTTCATCAATTCGATTTTTGACAGCTTTGGCTCGGGCCTGGTTTCCCCCAAATCCGGCGTCGTTCTCCACAATCGCGGGGAAAGCTTTTCGCTACAGCCCGGGCATCCCAATGCAGTGGGGCCAAACAAGCGCCCTTTGCACACCATTATCCCCGGCATGCTCGTCAAGAACGGTCGGACCGAAATGCCTTTCGGCGTGATGGGTGGCTATTACCAGGCGATGGGTCACGCCCACCTGCTTTCGAAAACGCTCGACTTTGGCATGGATCTCCAGGAGGCGATCGATCTGCCAAGGGTCGTTCCCGTCAGTGGTACGATGAACGTCCAGGCCGAACTCGGCCTCGACCGCACGACTGCAGCGGAACTTGGCCGACGCGGTTTCGAGATTATTCCTGCAATGGATCCGATCGGCGGCGCGCAGGCAGTCCGCATCGATTGGGCTAACGGGACGCTGCTCGGCGGGTCAGAGCCACGCAAGGACGGTTGTGCTCTCGGACTCTAGAGCGGCCCACGACTGGAGCGAATTCCAAGATGCTGAAGAACTTCCCATCGACACCTACATGATTGCAAAACCCTGACTGCCGGACCGAGCTGAAGCGTCGCTACTATGCGGGCGCTGCTCTACGATCCGATCAACATCGGCGGTGCCAGGTGAATCAAATCATCAATAGCTGAAGCGATCCATGGTGTAATCCGGGTAGGCGTCCATCGTGTCGAACAGGTCGGTCAGGTCAGCGGTGTCCGCCAATATTCCAGACTGAACCAGCACTGTGGCCACGCCGGCAGCAAGTCCGCCGGCGATGTCGTGTTCGACGCTGTCGCCGACGCAGACCACGGTGCTGCGGTCAGGATTGCCTGCCAGCGCCAGCGCGGCGTCGAATATCGCAGGGTAAGGCTTGCCGATACGCGTGACGCTGCCACCGAGGTTCTCGTAGAGATCCGCCAGCCGCCCGGCGCCGAAGCGCGGCCCCACTGTCGTCAGCATGATCTTGTCCGGGTTGGTGCAGAAGCATGCCACCTGCCGCACTGCAGCCGGTGCAAGAAGCCTGCGATAGTGTTCAAGGTCGTAGCGGTCGCCCTCGCTGGCCGAAATCAGCACCAGCCCGGCATCGTCACCGTCCTTGGTCAATGTGAAGGGCAGACCTTCGATCGCCGAGCGGTCATCGTCACGGCTTATCAGCAGGCATTTCGTGTTTGGCTGCAGCCTTCCGGATGTTGCCATATCGTGGAAGAACTCCCACGCCACCTCGCCGGAAGAGACAAAATGGTCCCAGCTTCCCGGTTCGAAGCCGAGCTTAAGCAGCCGGCTCTCGTTGGGACCCGCCCGCTTGCCGGAGTTCGAGATCAGCACAATGGTCTTGCCGGCGCGCTTCAGGGCCGACAGTGCTTCCACCGCGCCTGGGTAGGGGCTGGTGCCATCATGCAGCACGCCGAACTGATCGAGCAGGAAAACATCGTAGCGCTCGGCCAGCGGCCCGATGCCGTTGAGGTGTTCGACCGGTTTCGCGCTCATAGAAGCCCCGCCGTGCTTGCGCCCGCCAGCGCCAACCGCGCCGTGCCGGCAGCCGCCTCGTCTGAAAGCGCCGGCAGGAATTCAACGCCCAGCCGGCGCTGCCGTATCGCCGTCCAGGCAGGATTTGCCGCACCGCCACCGACGCTTCTGACCGATGTCAGCGCAGGCGCTCCAAGTTCGACAAGCCTGTCATAGCCGAGCGCCTCGATCGCGGCGATACCCTCGAACATTGCTTTCAGATAGTCGGCGTCGTTCTCCGGCCGTGGCGCAAGGCGCGGCGGCAGGGCAGGATCGGCGACCGGAAATCGCTCGCCTGTCGCGGGAAGCGGGTAATAGTCGAGGCCGGTTGCGGTCGTCGGGTCGATCGCGGCACTGAGCTCAATGATGCGCGGCAGCGAAAAATGCTGCGCCAGCACCTTGCCGCCGGAGTTCGACGCGCCGCCGGCCAGCCAGGCATCGCCCAGCCGGTGGCTGTAGATGCCGAAGCGTGGCGCCGAGATAGGCCGATCGGACAGGATCTTGATGGTCAACGACGACCCAAGCGCGGTGACGCCGTCGCCTATCGCCGCCGCCCCTGTCGCCAGGAACGAGGCGCAGCCATCCGTGGTACCGGCGACCACGGCCATTTCGCGCGACAAGCCGAACATATCGGCACTATCCACGGTGAGCCTGCCGACGACGTCGCCCGGCCTGACGACACCGGGCAGCAATTCCATGTGCATCCCGGTGGCAGCAATCCAACCCGGCCAGCAGCGCGCCTCGACATCGTAGCCGGTTTTCAAAGCATTGTTCTCGTCGCTGACAGCGAAGCGGCCGGAGAATTTTCCGGCGATCCAGTCGGCCTGATGCAGTACCGCGGCGGCGCCGGGCGTGCGCTGGAACCACAGCGCCTTGGCGAGGCCGGAGGTCGCACCCAGCGCAGCGCTCGTTGCTGGGGCTTCGCGGGCAATCGTGGCCAGAATGGCATTGTCGGCGACGGTATCGTTGTACATCAGCGGCTCGGCCAATGGCCGGCCAGTGCCGTCGACCGGCAGCAATGTGCCCGAGGTGCCGTCGACGGCGATCGCCCTGACCGCAGTGCGATCGACGCCCGAAAGCAGTTCCGTCAGCGCTGCGCCAACCGCTGACCACCACGCCGCGGGGTCGCGGGCATTCGGGCCAAAGCGCTCTAGCGAAACGGCCGAACGCGCGGCGATGGAAAAGTCCGGACGCATAGCAACCGCGCGCACACCGGACGTGCCGATGTCGATGCCTACGGCAAGCGGCGTTTCTCCTTGCCTGACCACGATCTTTTCCGAAAACCGGTTTCCATGTTTCGGGGTCATGGTCTAGTTGCTGGCGGCATTGAGTTTCTGGCGATACTTCTCGGCGTCCCAGTTGATCAGTTCGTCATTCTCGGCGGCGGTGAGATAGTTCAGCTTCGCTGCAACATCGACCCGTGCCGTCACGTCGGCAAGACAGCGTTGCATGGCGTTGGCGCCGGCACTGGCATCGCCGCGCATCAGCACGCCCAGACCGGGAAACAGGATCGCCATGGGCGCGGTGCCGCATCGCCCGGTGACGCCCGGCACGTCCTCACCGGGCTTCGCCAGCACCGAGCCCCGGCCGAGAAAGATGACGTGGTCCGGATAGAGGCTGCCCGCCGCCGCCATGCGGCAGCTTTCGGGATCGATCGCGACCGCATGCGCCTCGATATCCGCCGGCAATTTGTAGCCGCTGCTTCCAGCGAGTGCCGTCAACGCCGCAATATCCGCCTCCACGACCTGGCGCGCCGGCCGCGCCAGAAGCAGCGTGACACGGCGCAGCAGAATTTCGGCCTCGGCGACAGTCTCGGCCGCGACGACCAGGCCGTGATTGGCGAGGATCAGCACATCGACCCCGGGGCGAAGGCGCTCGGCGATGCCCTGGGCGAGCGGCAGGCCCGGTCTTCGATACGGAACATAGGCCCATTCAAGACCTTCGAGCCGCCTGGCGACCTCAGCCTCGCAATCGGCTTGAACCGCCAGCGAAATGGTGTCGACGCAATGGACATGCAGGACGACGCGTTGCGGCATCAGCGCGTGTACCGTGGTCTCGATCGAGGGACGCAGCTTGCGGGCATTGAGCGCTTCGATGGCGAAGATCTGCGGTTGCTCGGCGGCACTGTCGCGCTGTTCGACAGCCCTGAGCAGCGGCGCCATCGCCACCGGCACCATGATGTCATCGGTGACCGCATCCTTCAGCCAGGTGCCGGAGGCCTTGATCCATAGCGTGTCGCCCGATTTCAGCGAGGTGTTGCCGCCGGCCGCCTGGGTCAGATGCGGGCTGCGCCCGATGCTGGCGGAAAGCGACCGTAGAGCGGTCAGTTCCTGCGCATCCGCATAAGTCGCCATGGGCGCATCTCCTCCAGCAGCAGGCCGTGTGCTTCACGGCTTCGGATGCCCCGTCGTCGGAGCGAGTGTTGGCATTGGTATCGCAGACGCGAGTGACTTCCGTCAACAGTGATCTAATCTCATCACATCGCGCTTGCAATCTGACGAATGTTGATTAAGTTGCACCAAATGCCATCGTAAAAATGGCTCCTGGGAGGGAAAATTGAGCGACTCCGGCCGTCAGCGTCAGATCGTCGAGCTGTTGCGGGATCGCCCGTTCGCATCGGTGCGCGAACTGCAGGAGCAACTCGGCGTGTCGGCCGCGACGGTACGGCGCGATATCGACAAGATCGACGAGGCCGGTGACGCCCGAAAGGTCTATGGCGGCATCTCGGCGCTCGACGGCGCTTCGCAGGCAGGCATCGCCTATGCCAGGCCCTATGACGAGAACCGCGACCTCGCGGTCGAGGCCAAGCGGCAGATAGCCGCTGTTGCCGCGACCATGGTGCGCGACGGCGACGCCGTCATCGTGCATGGCGGCTCGACCTGCTTCCATCTCGGCGTCAAGCTCGCCGAGCGCAGCATCCGGCTCTACACCAACTCGATGCCGCTCGCGGCCTATCTGAGCGACCACGGCCATTGCAGCCTGACCGTTGCCGGCGGCGAGTTGCATCGGGAACCGGGCATCATCCATTCGCTGACCCAGGCGGTGCCCTTCTACGCGTCGAAGTTCTTTCTAGGCGCACAAGGCTTTGGCCAGGACGGCGTGCTGGAATCGCATCCGCTGCTGGTCCGCTCCATCGTCGACCTCAGTCTCTGCGCCGATCAGATCGTGGTGCTGGCCGACAGCCGCAAACTGTCGATCCACGCCCGCAATGTCGCGCTGCCCTTGTCGCGCATCGGCACGCTGGTGACCGATGACGGCCTGTCCGACGCCGATGCGCGCATGCTGGAGGATGCGGGCGTCATGGTGCGTATCGCTTCCGCTTCGGGAGCCATCCCATGAAGGTGGCCGTGCTCGACTTCGGCAAGACCAATTCGAAGCTGTTCGTCTTCGCTCAGGACGGCCGCATTCTCGACGAACGCCGGACCCGGCCGAACTGGATGCGCAAGGACGGCTTCAGCGTGCTCGACGAGGCAGCACTGCACGATTGGGCGGTCGGCGCCATAAGCGAGGCGGTCGACAGCCATGGCGTTGAAGGGGTGATGGTGTCGGGCCATGGCTGCACCTTCGCCCTGGTCGACGAGGCGGCGCTGACGCATCCGATCCTCGACTACGAGCAGGAACCGCCGGCCGAGATTGCCGCGCGGATCGATCGCCGCATTCCGGATTTTGCCGAGACCTTCTCGCCACGGTTGCCGCTCGGCTTCAACTACGGTCGCCACATGCTGTGGCTACAGGCGGTCCAACCCGGTGCCTTCACTGCCGCGAAATCGATCCTCGGCTATCCCCAATACTGGAGCTGGCGCCTGGGCGGCGGGGCGGTCTCGGAAGTATCCTATCTCGGCTGCCACTCGCATCTTTGGGCGCCGCGCAGGCGTGACTTCAGTTCGCTGGTCGATGCCGAGGGGTGGCGCGGCCGGATGCCGGCCTTCGCGCGCGCCGGCGCTGTCATCGGTGAACAACCGCTCGGCGAGGCGGCGCGGCCGACCGCCATCCACAACGGTGTCCATGACAGCAACGCCGCGCTGCATGCCTATCGACGGCAAGAGCTTGGCCCGGTCACCGTGGTCTCGACCGGCACCTGGGTCGTCGTGCTCAATCCGGACTGCCCTCTCGACGCGCTCGATCGCCAGCGCGACATGCTGGTCAATGTCGATGTCGATGGCGGCCCGGTGCCGACCATCCGCTTCATGGGCGGGCGCGAATTCGCTGTCGTCAGCGCCGACTGGCAAGGCGTGATCGCCCCGGCCACAGTGCAACGGGTGATCGACGCCGGCATCATGGCGTTGCCAAGCTTCGCGCCGGGCGGGCCGCTGCCTGACCATCCCGGCGAATTGGTCGGGCGCATGCCCAACGCCGAGGAACGCGCAGCCGTGGCGCTGCTCTACGTGGCGCTGATGGTCGACCTTTGCCTCGACCTCATCCATTCGAACAACACGGTGATCGTCGATGGCGGGCTGAACGCCGGCGGCCTGCTCGCCGGGCTGCTGGCAGCACTGCGCCCCGGCCAGGCCTTCATGCAAGGCGCCACCCTGGAGGGCAGCGCCACCGGAGCGGCAGCGCTCGCCTTCGAGAGCGTCGGCCGCGAATTCGCCGCTGAGGCACCCGAGCCGGTGCATGCCTTGAGCTTCGCCGGGCTTGCCGGCTACCGCGACAGCTGGCGTGGCCTCGCCGCCGACCGGCGTGTCGACGGCGCGGCAGCAGGAGGCGCGCGGTGATCGCCGCCGTCCAGGCTGAGGTGGCGCGCCAGCCGGTGCTGGAAATGCGCCACATCTCGAAGACGTTCGGTCCGATCCGCGCTTTGCACGATGTGTCGCTGACCGTTCACGCCGGCGAAGTCCACGCGCTGATGGGCGAAAACGGCGCTGGCAAATCGACTTTGATGAAGGTGCTGTCCGGCGCCTATCGGCCAGATGCCGGCGGCGAGATCCTGATCGACGGCGTGGCGGCCGCTACCGGCGATCCGGTCAAGGCGCGCGCACACGGCATTGCGGTCATCTATCAGGAACTGTCGCTGGCGCCCAACCTGACGGTGGCGCAGAACATCTTCCTCGGCAATGAGCCGAGGCGGTTCGGCATCGTTGACCGCGACCAGTGCAATCGGCGTTCAAACGAGATCATCGCGCGGCTCGGCGTCTCCTTCACGGCACGTGCCCGGGTTTCCAGCCTGTCGCTCGGCGAACGTCAGCTGGTCGAAATCGCCCGCGCGCTATCGACCAGCGCGCGCATCATCGTCATGGACGAGCCGACGACGTCGCTGACCTCGCGCGAGACCGACCGGCTGTTCGAGGTCATCGCGACGCTGAAGTCGCAAGGCATCGCCATCATCTACATCAGCCACCGCATGGAAGAGGTCTACCAGCTTGCCGATCGCGTCAGCGTGCTGCGCGACAGCGGCTATGTCGGCACGCTCGAGCGCGACGAGCTGAACGCCTCGCGCCTGGTCTCGATGATGGTCGGCCGCGATCTGTCTGCCTTCTACAAGAAGGATCACCGCCCGCCGGACAGCAAGCGCGCGGTAGCACTCTCGGTGCGCGGCATGTCTGACGGCAACCTCCTGAAGAACTGCTCCTTCGACCTGCACAAGGGCGAGGTGCTGGCGCTCGCCGGCCTGGTCGGCTCGGGCCGCACCGAGCTTGCCCGGCTGATCTTCGGCGCCGACCGGCGCACATCAGGCACACTGGAACTCGATGGCAAGCCGGTATCCGTCGGCTCGCCAAGCGAGGCGCTGGCTGCCGGCATCACCTATCTTACCGAGGACCGCAAGGAACTCGGCCTGTTCCTCGACATGTCGATCTCCGACAACATCAGCATGGGCGTGCTGGCCAGGGATGCGCGGGCCGGCGGCTTGCGCGATTTCAAAGCCGCCGAGAGGCGCGCCGCCAAGGCTGTCTCCGAGCTCTCCATCCGCACCAGATCGGTGCAGGCCAATGCCGGCTCGCTGTCGGGCGGCAACCAGCAGAAGGTATTGCTTGCCCGCCTGCTGGAGACCGAGCCGCAAGTGGTCATCCTCGACGAACCGACCCGCGGCGTCGATGTCGGAGCAAAGTCGGAAATCTATCGGTTGATCGATAACCTTGCCCAAAAGGGCATCGCCATCCTGATGATCTCGAGCGAATTGCCGGAGGTGATCGGCGTCGCCGACCGCGTGCTGGTGATGCGCGACGGCGCCATATCGGGCGAGGTGACGGCATCCGAAGGCAAGCCGCTCAGCCAGGAGACGATCATGGAACTTGCAACGGGAGCAGCCAAGCGATGACCGACAACTCGAGCGGCCAGGCAACCGGCCGGCGGTTGCGCACCGCCTTCGCCGCCCTTGGCATGCTGCCGGTGCTGATCCTGCTGGCGGCCGGCTTCCAGTTCATGAACCCGCGCTTCCTGACCGAGACCAATCTCTTGATCGTCACGCAGCAGTCGTCGATCAACATCGTGCTGGCGGCCGGCATGACCTTCGTCATCCTGACCGGCGGCATCGACCTGTCCGTCGGCGCCATCCTCGCCGCCTCGGCGATGGTGGCGGTGATGGTGTCGCTGGTCCCGGATTGGGGCCTGCTCGGCGTGCCGGCGGCCATTCTTGTCGGGCTCGGCTTCGGCGCCATCAACGGGGTGCTCGTCGCCTATATCAAGCTGCCGCCCTTCATCGTCACGCTGGGTTCGTTGACAGCCGTGCGCGGCGTCGCCCGTCTGCTCGGCCAGGACACGACGGTGTTCAACTCCGACTTGCCGTTCGACTTCATCGGCAACGGTTCGCTGTTCGGCATTCCGTGGCTGGTGATAATCGCGCTGTCGGTGGTGGTGCTTTCCTGGCTGGTGCTCAAGCGCACCGTGCTCGGCACCTGGATCTATGCCGTCGGCGGCAATGCCGAAGCAGCGCGGCTGACCGGCATCAAGGTGCCGCTGGTGCTGCTCTTCGTCTATGGCGTTTCGGGCATGCTGGCCGGTCTTGGCGGCGCCATGTCGGCGGCCCGGCTCTATGCGGCCAATGGGCTGCAGCTCGGGCAGTCCTACGAACTCGACGCCATTGCAGCGGTCATCCTCGGCGGCACCAGCTTCGTCGGCGGCGTCGGCTCGATATGGGGCACGCTGATCGGCGGACTGATTATCGCGGTGCTCTCCAACGGGCTCATCTTGGCCGGTGTCTCGGACATCTGGCAGTACATCATCAAGGGATTGGTCATCATCGTGGCAGTCGCCCTCGACCGCTACAGGCTCCAGGCAGGAGCAAGAACGTGATTGACCTTAGTCGCCGGCGTAAACGACCGGTTTGTGTAACGCACCGTGAGAGGCGCGGGGCAATCGGAGGAAAGCAATGAAGACCATCGCTAAACTGCTCTGCGGCGTCGCGCTCGCGGCCGTCGCCATCGCACCTGCATCGGCCAAGGACCTCAACAAGGTCGGCATCTCGGTCGGCCTGCTCGGCAATCCCTTCTTCGTCGCCACCATCAAGGGCATCGAGGACGCGGCCAAGAAGATCAACCCGAACGTCGAGGTGACGTCGGTGTCGGCCGACTACGACCTCAACAAGCAGGTCTCCCAGGTCGATTCCTTCATCGCCGCCGGGGTTGACGTGATCATGCTCAATGCGGTCGATGCCAAGGCGATCGGCCCGGCGGTTAAGAAGGCACAGGCGGCGGGCATCATCGTTGCCGCGTTCGACGTTTCGGCGCCGGGCGCCGACGTCACCGTGATGACCAACAACGTCAAGGCCGGCGAAGAGGCCTGCCAGTATCTGGTCGACCACACCGGCGGCAAGGGCGACTACGTCATCCTCAACGGCCCGGCATCGTCGTCGATCCTGGAGCGGGTGAAGGGCTGCAAGGACGTGCTTGCGAAGCATCCCGACATCAAGATCCTTTCCGACGACCAGAATGCCGAAGGCTCGCGCGACGGCGGCCTGAAAGTATTCCAGTCGCTGCTTACCCGCTTCGACAAGATCGATGCGGTGTTTGCCATCAACGATCCGACCGCCATCGGTGCCCAGCTTGCGGCCAAGCAGCTCAACCGTTCGGAGTTCATCTTCACCGCGGTCGACGGCGCGCCTGACATCGAGAAGGAACTCGCTTCCGGCACGTCGATGATCAAGGCCTCGGCCTCGCAGGATCCGTACGTGATGGCTGGCCAGTCGCTGACGATGGCAGCTGAACTGCTTGCCGGCAAGAAGCCGGCGGAGCCGACCGTGCTGCTCGATCCGAAGCTGATCACGGCCGAGAACCTGAAGGATTACAAGGGCTGGACCGCAGCCCGCTAAGCCTCCCAAGGCCGATGCGGCCGGGGCAACCCGGCCGCATCTCAATTCAGAAACGGGAGACGATCATGTCGCGCATTGGAATCCATTCTTTCGTCTGGTCGGCGAGTTCGGCGCAAGGCGACCTCGAACGCACGCTGGCCAACACCAGGGAGGCCGGTTTCGACCTGATCGAATTCTCCTATCTTGACCCAGCCAATGTCGATATTGGCGGGTTGGCCAAGCGCATCGCCGATCTCAAGCTTGGCGTGGCGATCAGCATCGGCCTGCCGGCGGACGGCGACATTTCAAGCGCCGACAAGGCGATTGCCGCGCGCGGCGTCGAGATCCTCAACGAGACGATCGCGCTCACTCGCGATCTCGGCGGCCAGAAGATTGGCGGCATCCTCAGCACCAGCCATGGCTTGCAGACGCAGGCGCCGACGCGCGATCAGTGGAACCGCAGCGCGGGCGCCCTTGCGAAGGTCGCAGAGACCGCCAAGGCCGCCGGCGTCACGCTCAATCTCGAGATCGTCAACCGCTTCGAAAGCAATCTGCTCAACACCGCTTCACAAGGCTTGGCCTTCATCGCGGACACCGGCTCCGACAACATCTTTCTGCATCTCGATACCTTCCACATGAACATCGAGGAGGCTGATGTCGGACTGGCTATCCGCCATGCCGCTGACAAGATCGGTTATGTCCATATCGGCGAGAGCCATCGCGGTTTCCTGGGCACCGGCAGTATTGATTTTGCCGCGATCTTCGATGCGCTGACCGCAATAGGCTATAGCGACGACCTCAGCTTCGAATCCTTCTCGTCGGAGATCGTCGACGAGAACCTGTCCAGGAAGACCGCCATCTGGCGCAATCTGTGGGCCGACAATATGGAGCTGGCCCGGCATGCGCGCGCCTTCATCGCAATCGGGCTGGAGACGGCGCGGCGCAAGGCAGAGCTTGTTGCATCGAGACATCGTCCTTAGCAGGAGGGCGCTGCCAAGCATTGCAATTTTGGCATCTGCGTAGGCGAGACATAGATTTCACACCAGCGCTGACGTCAGAATGAGCGGGCATCATGCCCGCGAATCATGGGCGCGCCGCAAGAACAATTGCGTGCAGCGCTTCTGGCCGAAGTCTCAGGCGACCACGAGGCGGGCCAACAGTGACGCGGCATCGGTGCCCGCCAGGCCAAGGTCGCGGACGCTGCTCATGTGATTGGCAGCCGCAAGGGTCGTGCGCGAAACAGCCAGTCCCTGTTTTTCAAGGTGGTCCGCGAAGGTTGCGGCCTGGCTGTGGAAGGGTGGTGTTTCATCGGCGCCGACCGAGATCTCTATGGCCACGGATGGATCGAAACTGTGGTTGATCGGCGAGAATCGCCGGGCCTCCTCGCCAGTGATCGCGATCTCGGCGGCAAGGAACGACATCTGCAACGGCTTCAGGTCGTAAAGGCCGCCGAGCAGCAGCGCAGCTTTGATGCCGGACGGCCGCTTGTCACCGTCGAAAAGCATCGTTGCCAGATGCGCACCGGCGGAATGACCGCTGACGGTCAAGAGGTCGGGATTGCCGCCATGGTCCGCGATATGGTCAAGCACCCATTGCTTGGCGCGGCGCACTTGGTCGACGATCCTGGCCATCCTGACGGCCGGCATCAGCGCATAGTCGACAATGACCGCGATCGCACCGGCGCGCGTCACCGTGTCTGCGACATAGGAATAGTCGCGCTTGGAGAACATGCGCCAGTAGCCGCCATGGATGAACATGTGCACCGGCAGGCGGTCCCGTTTGCCCTGCGGAAAGAACAGATCCACGGTTTCGGTGGCGTCAGCGCCGTAGGCGACATCGGCGACCATTGGAACGTTCGCCCTGGTGTCTTCGCTTCTGCGAGCGATCTCGGCAACGATGTCGTCGAACTCGACCACATGATCGCGAATGCGAAACGGATCTTTGGGGTGATGTCGGCTCACAGGGTCACGGCGATGTACTTCGCCTCCATGAACTCGGCAACGCCGTGCTTCTGACCGCCTTCGCGTCCCAGCCCGCTCTGCTTGACCCCGCCGAACGGCGCCGCCGGATCCGACATCAGGCCGCGGTTCAGCGCGATCATACCTGACTCGATCTTCGACGCCACACGCATCCCTCGGGCCAGATCGCGCGTGTAGATGTAGGCCGCGAGACCGTATTCGGTGTCGTTTGCCTTTGCGATGACCTCCGCCTCGTCGTCGAAGCGACTGACCGGTGCCACCGGGCCGAAGATCTCCTCATGAGCCATGGCAGTGTCGGCCGGCACGTCCGCGAGAACCGTTGGCGGATAGAAAAAGCCTCTGCCTTCGGATACGCCGCCGCCACACAGAACCTTGGCGCCGCGGGCAACCGCGTCCCGCACAAGCCGGTCGATGTTGTGCACAGCCTTCCTGGTGATCATCGGCCCGCATTCGGTTTCTGAGTCTGTGCCCGGGCCGATGTTGAGTGCCGCCATGCGTTTGCTCAACCCATCCGTGAAAGCATCATGGATGCCGGCCTGGACGTAAAGCCGGTTGGCGGCCGTGCAGGCTTCGCCGGCGTTGCGCATCTTGGCAACCATCGCACCGTCGAGGGCTGCTTCCAGGTCGGCGTCGTCGAAGACGATGAAGGGTGCGTTGCCGCCAAGCTCCATGGAACAGGAGATGACATGTTTTGAGGCCTCGGCCAGCAGCGCGCGACCGATGCCGGTCGAGCCGGTGAAGGACAGCTTTCGCACGCGGGGATCGGCCAGCATGGCCGCCGTCACCGGCCCGGGCGTCGAGGTCGTCAGCACGTTGACGACGCCGGGCGGCACGCCGGCTTCCTCGTAGAGCGCCGCAAGCGCATAGGCCGTCAGCGGCGTCTCGCTGGCGGGCTTCAGGATCACCGTGCAGCCGGCCGCAAGCGCCGGAGCGATCTTGCGTGTCGCCATGGCGGCGGGGAAATTCCATGGCGTGATGAGCACGCAAATACCGATGGGCTGGTAGTCGACAATGATCCGGTTCGCGCCAGAGGGCGCAAGCCCGAACTCGCCGCTGATGCGCACCGCCTCCTCGGCGTTCCAGCGAAAAAACTCCGCGGCATAGGCGACTTCACCGCGCGCATCGCGCAGCGCCTTGCCGTTCTCCAGCGAGATCAGCGCAGCCAACGTCTCCGCGCGCTCGGTCATCAGTTCGAAGCAGCGCCGCAGGATTTCCGATCGCCTGCGTGGCGGGGTCTCGCGCCAGCCGGCCGCCGCCGCCGCAGCCGCGTCGACGGCGGCGGCGGCATCAGTGAGCGTTGCATCGGGAACCGCCGCGATCACGGCTTCGGTCGATGGATCGGTCACTTCGATCACGCGGCCTTCCGATGAGGGCCGCCAGCGCCCGCCAATGTAGAGACCGTGCGAGACCGTGGCGTAGTCGAACATATCTTGATCCTCGTCGGAGATGCCTGCGGCAATGTTCATTGGATGGGCTCCTGGTCGATCACATCATGGTGGCGGATATGTCGCCGTCATAAGCAGCCCTGACCAGCCGTCGCATCGCGGCGAGGTCGAAGGGACGCGGATTGTTCTTGATCAACCGGTCGATGCCGAGCGCCTGCTCGGCCGTCCAGTCGATCTTGTCTTCGGGAAGACCCAATTCGGCCAATGTCGGTGTGATGCCGATGGCGCCAAACAGCCGGCTCACCTCCCGGATGGTGGCGTGCGCCAACGCACCGGCGTCGCCCTCCTGGTGGGAAAGGCCAAGAGCAGTGCCGACCTCGGCAATTTCCGCGGTCGCGGCGGGAAGGTTGTAGGTCATCACATAGGGCAGCATGGTGGCAACGCCCAGGCCGTGCGGCGTGTGGGTAAGCGCGCCGACGGGATACTGCACCGCATGGGCGGCGGCTGTACCCGCCGTGCCGAAGGCGCAACCGGCGGCCAACGCTCCCATCATGACGTCGGCGCGCGCCGCCTCATCCGATCCGTCCCGATAGGCCTTTTCCAGACTGCGGCCCAGCAGCCTGATAGCCAGAAGCGCGAAATGGTCGGTGAGCGCGCTCTTGCCGATGAACACGTGCTGTTGCGGCAAATGAGGGTCGGCGCCGCGGCTGCCCGCTGTGAAGGCCTCGATTGCGTGCGTCAGCGCGTCGGCGCCGGCGATCGCCGTCAGGAACGGGGGACAGGTCGCTGTCAGATCCGGGTCGCAAAGCGCCACAACGGCGATGAGATGAGGACTGGCGATACCCACTTTCAGCGTCCGATCCGGGTCGGAGATCACGGCGACGGGGGTCACCTCGGAGCCTGTCCCGGCCGTCGTCGGCACTGCGATCACCGGAAGGGTAGGGCCGGGTACCTTGAACTCGCCATAGTAGTCCTCAAGCCTGCCGCCATGGCTGAGCAGAAGTGCCGCGCATTTGGCCATGTCGAGGCAGCTGCCGCCGCCGATTCCGATCACCATGTCCGGCTTGAAATTCTTCGCCTGCGCAATACAGGCGGCGACGCTGTCGCGGGGTACATCCGGCAGCGTTCGGTCGAAGACCAGCGTGTCGATCGCTGCGTTGTGCAAGCCCGCGAGAATCTCGGCGAAGTGCGACGTCGCCGCAAAGCGCTCATCGGTACAGACGAACGCGCGGCGCCCATATTTGGCGGCAACGGCAGGCAGCGCATGACGCTGGCCTTTGCCGAATAGTATCTCGCTCGGCAGGCGCGCCGCTGCAAACATGCTCATGCACAGGACCCTTCGAAGACGGATTGGACGCCGGCACGCTTGGCTTCGTTCGAGACACCGACCTCGACGCTGCAGTCTATTATCACGCGATATCCTCTATAAAATCGTATAGGATATAGGATTGAGTTTGGCGGAGCATCGTGTTAGTGGGTGGTTCTGTCAAGAGGCAAACGATGCAGAACACGGACCTGACGGTTGACGATGAAGCCCGCGCGACCGGCCGCATCCAGCGCGCCAACAGCCTTGCTGGCGACGTCTACGAGGCAATCTTCGCGCAACTAATGTCTTTGAGGATTGCGCCGGGATCGCGAATCACCGTCGACAATCTCGTCAAGGAATTCAACGTCTCGCATACCCCCATTCGCGAAGCGCTTGGCCGGTTGGAAGGGGAAGGGCTGGTTCTGAAAACCCACCTGATTGGTTATCGGGCCGCCCCACAAATCACCCGCCGGCGCTTTGACGAGCTGTACGAGCTGCGTCTTCTGCTTGAACCTGCCGCCGCGGCCAAAGCCACCGCAACAATGGATAGGGAGCGCCTTGCCGCGCTGCAGGAGGCAGCCGGCGTCATGACCAGGCGGGTGGGGAAAGACGAACGCCTGCGCTATTCGAACTTCGCCCGTCAGGATGCGATCTTCCACGACAAGATCGTCGAGTTCGCTCGGAACGAACTCATTCGCGAGACACTGAACCACCAGCATACCCACTTCCACATCTTCCGCCTGATGTATCACTCCAGGGTGACCGAAGAGGCGCTCGACGAGCACGAGGCTATTCTCGCTGCCTTCTCCGCGGGCGATCCGGACGCCGCCGAAAAAGCCATGCGCGTGCACATCGAAAATTCGCGGGACAGGCTTCTGCCTGCATTCGAGTAGCCCTGGCGATGTTGTTTGTCCGAGGCACCCTCAAGCGCGGCGCGCCGCTGTTCGCCCAGGCTGCCGTCTTCGAATGCCATCCCCCGTTCTAAGCCGATTTCGATCCCGGGAAGCGAGGCGCGAAGTGCACCTCGCCCCTGCAACAAGCCGAGAGGAGAAAACATGCCAGCCAAAAAAATCCTGATGCTGACGGGTGATTTCACCGAGGAGTATGAAATCTTCGTCTATCAGCAGGCGATGGAAGCGGTGGGACACACCGTTCATGTCGTGTGCCCCGACAAAAGCGCCGGAGACATGATCAAGACATCGCTGCACGATTTCGAGGGCGATCAGACCTACACCGAAAAGCCCGGCCACAACGCGCTGATCAACAAGACCTTTGCCGACGCCGAGAAGCAGCTGAGCCAGTACGACGCTGTCTATTGCGCCGGTGGCCGTGGCCCTGAATACATCCGCACCGACAAACGGATACAGGCAATGGTGCGCCATTTCCACGAGGCCAAAAAGCCGATCTTCACGATCTGCCATGGGGTCCAGATTCTGATCGCGGTCGACGGCGTCGTCCGCGGCAAGAAGGTGGCGGCGCTCGCGGCTTGCGAGCCGGAGGTGACGCTTGCGGGCGGCACCTACATCGATCTGTCTCCCACCGATGCCTATGTGGACGGGACGATGGTTTCAGCCAAAGGTTGGACCGCGCTTGCGGCGTTCATCCGTGAATGCCTGAAGGTGCTGGGAACGGAAATCCGCCATCCTTGAGTCTTTTGTCCCGGCGCATCCCTGAGGGGATGCGCCGGTTCCCTTTGTCGAAAGCCGAAAGATCGCCTCACTGGCGGATCGTCCGATCCGGATTCTAGGCGATGCCGCCCAAAAGTTCCTCCGCCCTGGAAACAGCGGCCGCCTGATGCGGCTGCAAGGGCTGGCCGGCGTAGCTTTCGAAGACCGGCAGGAACGGGTCGTCGATATGCGTCCTTATGCCGGACAGTTGCTCCATCACCGCCAGGCCGCAATAGGGAACGTAGGAGGCCGAATAGCCGCCTTCATGCGACATCATCAGGCGCCCGCCGCAGAGGTCGTCCGCCGCCTGCATCAGCATACGCGTCATGTCGCGGTAGCTGCCGCTATGCAGCATCATGCGCCCCAGCGGATCGGCCGCCGAGGCGTCGAAACCCGACGGCACGACGATGAGATCAGGCTTGTAGAGATTGAGCGCCGGTAGCACGACGCGTTCGAAGACGGACATGTAAGCGCCGTGACCGCAGCCGGCCGGCAGCGGCACGTTGATGTTGTAGCCTTCGCCCTTGCCCTCGCCGCGCTCCTTGTGAAGACCACTGTCATGCGGATAGAGCCCGTCCTGATGGATCGAGATGGTCAGTACCGACGGGTCCGAATAGAATGCGGACTGGGTGCCGTTGCCGTGATGAACGTCCCAGTCGACGCTCGCGACCCGCTCGAAGCCATGTTTGGCCCGGTTCTTCAGGATAGCCACCGGAACGTTGCCGAACAGGCAAAAGCCCATGCCTTGCATGCGCTCGGCATGATGGCCGGGCGGCCGTACCAGCGCATAGCCATTGTCGACATCGCCGCTCAACACCGCATCCATCACCGCCACCGTGCCGCCGGCGGCCAGACAGGCGATCTCGTAGCTGCCATGGCCGAAGGGGGTGAGATAGCTCGCATCGCCGCCGCGCCCGTCACTGAGCAGCTTGATGCGGCTGATGTAGTCGCGGTCGTGAAACAGGGCGAGGTCGTCTTCGCTCACCGCGACGGAGGCGATCTTCGATAATTTTTCGGTCAGGCCCGAAACCTCCATCAGATTGCGGAATCGGCGTTTCGTGTCGGCATTCTCCGCATGCTCGCCCGGCTCGATGGTCAGGCTCGGCTGAAAGAACTGCGCGGCGTTGCCGGTCTCGTGCCAGAGATACAGCTCGTGAAAATTCCAGCCCGTCGTCATCTCGTGCCTCATCCCGCCATGATCATTGACGCGGCGCGTTCGGCGATCATGATCGTCGGCGCGTTGGTGTTGCCCGACACCATTTTCGGAAAGACCGAGGCGTCGGCGATGCAAAGCCCGTCCAGCCCATGGACCTTCATCGACGCGGGATCGACGACGGCCATCGCATCTGAACCCATGCGGCAGGTGCTGGTCGGGTGATAGAGCGTCGTGCAGTGGCCGCGAATATAGTCGGCGATCTCGGCGTCGCTCTCGCATTCGGCGCTCGGCGTGATTTCGCCGACGAGCAATTCGGCAAGCGGCGACTGCGCCGCGATCCGCCGGCTGATGCGGATGCCTTCGACCAGCGTGGCGATGTCCGAGCCGTCCTCGTCGCTGATGAAGTAACGCGGGTCGATCGCTGGGTATTCGATCGGATTGGCCGAGCGCAGGCGGATCTCGCCGCGGCTGTCTGGCCGCTGCAGCGTGGTGTGCAGCGTGATGCCGGGCCTGGACGAAAGGAACCGAACATAATCGCGATGTGGGCTGATGGCGCCGTAAAGTTGCAGATCCGGTTCGACATCGGGCCGGCTCTTGACGAAGCCGCCCGCCGCCACCCAGGGCGAGGAGCGCGGACCGCTGCGCGATGTCTCCCATTCCAGGAAGTCGCGTTGTAGCGTCTCGTCGGTCCAGGCGCCGACACCGATCTTGTCCTTCGTATAGAAGGTGATCGGAATGTTGATGTGGTCCTGCAGATCCTTGCCGACGCCGGGCAGGTCGTGGACGGGTGCTACGCCCACACGTGTGAGTTCGTCGGCCGGGCCGATGCCCGACAGCAGCAGCAACTGGCAGCTGCCGATCGAGCCCGAAGACAGCACCACCTCCGTGTCGGCGAAGGCGGTCTCCGGTTCGCCATTGACGAGATAGCGGATGCCCTTGACCCGGCCCTTCTCGACGATCAGGCCGGTCGCCAGCACACCGGTCCTGATCACCAGGTTGGGGCGTTCCTGCGCCGGGCGCAGATAGGCCTTGCTGGTGCCCCAGCGCTCGCCGTTCTTGATGGTGAACTGGAACAGGCCGACACCTTCCTGCTCGACGCCGTTGAAATCGCGGTTGTGCCTGTAGCCGGCGGCCTTGCAGGCCTCGATCCAGGCAAGCTCGTTGGCATCGACATGCGCGACATTGCCGATATGCAGTGGCCCATTGGCGCCGTGCAGCGGGTCGTTACCGAGTTCGGCATTGCTTTCGCAGGCCTTGAACACGGGCAGCACGTCTTCCCAGGCCCATCCGGGGCAGCCCATGGCCGCCCAGCCATCGTAGTCGGACGGCAGGCCGCGAATATAGATCATGGCATTCAGCGCGCCGGAACCGCCGATCATCTTGCCGCGCGGCCAGAACACCCGCCTGCCGCGGCAACCGGCCTGCGGCTCGGTGTAGTAGCCCCAATCCACGGCTGTGTTGAACATGGTCGGCCAGTCGGAGGGCACGTCCGAGGCGAGCGGCGCCTCGCGTCCTGCCTCCAGCAGCAACACCTTGCGGGCAGGATCGGCACTGAGGCGATTTGCCAGCACGCAGCCGGCCGAGCCGGCACCCACTATGATCGTATCGAACATCGTCAGTCTCTCACTTTCCGGTCGGAGGCGGGCTTTGCACAATTCTGCTGTCCGTTGGCTTGCTGTCTCCCGGTTCAGCGCGCCGGCGCGTGAGCCAGCCGACGAGGTCGCCAAACCGGCCGACGAGCCCCTTCGGCATCAGCACTACGGACAGCGCGATGATCAGGCCGAGGCCGAGTGTGCGGAACTCACCACTCTCGCGCATCAATTCGTCGGCCAAAACCAGCACCACCGTACCGACCAGTGGTCCCCAGAACGTGCCGACGCCGCCGACGACAACGATGGCGATGATGAACATCAGTTGCGACATCGACAGTACTCCGGGGCCGATCGCCTGGAAATGCGCGGCATAGAAACCGCCGGCAAGTCCGGTGAAAAAGGCGGAAATGCCGAACACGAGAAGCTGCGCCTGAAAGCGGTTGACGCCTCGCGCGACCGCATAGCCCGGATTGTCCTTCAGAGCCCGGAAGGCAAGGCCGATCGGACTTTTGACGATGACGTAGGTGAAGAGCATGGTGATCGCGAACAGGACCGAGATGATCGCATAATTGCCGACCAGCCAATGTGTCTTCAGCAAGGCCCTGGTACCGAGGTCGCCGAAGCGCGCAAAGCCGACGGCGCCGCCGGTGAACTGGCGGCAGACGGAGCCGACCATTACGAAGCATTCGGTATCGGTTACGATCAGCAGATACATCGCCTGGGCGATGGCAAGCGTCAGCAACGCCACATAGACGCCGGTCAGGCGAAGGCAGGCCAGGCCGACGACGAGCGAGAACAACACCGCGCCCAGCGCGCCGGGCACAAGTGCCGCCCAGACGTTCCAGCCGAAATAGAAGCAGATCATCGCCGTCGCATAGCCGCCAAAGGCGAAGATCGCCATTTGCGCCAGCGAGAAGATTCCGGAGAAACCGAACAACAGATTCCACTGCGACGCGATTGTCGCATAGAACAGCGCCAGAACGATCTGGCCGAGAATGTAGCGGCTGTCGACGATGAAAGGCAGCGCGATCGCCACCGCGATCAGCAACAGGGTGATGGCCAGATCGGTCCTGGCTAAACGGAACATGGAAGACCGGGACATTGTGGGCAGAGACATGGATCTTGTGTCTGTCATTTGCCCTCACATGCGCCGGATTTCGGCGCGGCCGAAAAGGCCGGACGGTCGCCAGATCAGAACGGCAATGACGACGAAGAGCAGCGACGGAAAACCCCAGCGGGCACCCAGAGCGTACTGGACGAAGGATTCGAGCAGCGCCAACCCAAGCGCTGCGGCGACGGCGCCCGGCAAATTGCCGAGGCCCGCGACCACGCACATGATGAAGGCCTTCAGCATTGGGTCGTTGCCGAGCGGCGGCGATAATTGCGTCATTGAGGAGACCATGACGCCGCAGATGCCAGCAAGCGCGCCGGAAAGCATAAGCACCTGCAGATAGACGCGGTTGACGGCAACGCCCATGAGTTGGGCCGCATCCCGGTTCTGCGCCGTCGCCCGGATCGCCCGGCCCATCCGCGTGCGGCCGAGTGCTAGCGAAACCGCCACCATCATGACGACGACCACCGCGATGATCAAAAGGTTCTGCCAAGGCAGCGTCAGCGGTCCGATGCGAAGCACGCCGGCAATCGACACCGGCTGCTTCAGCGGTTGTCCGCCATAGGTCAACAGGATGGCGTTCTCCAGCGCTATGCCGACGCCAACCGTGGCGATCATGACATTGGCTTCGAATGTCGACTTGTCGTTCTTCAACAGGTTGCGCACGATCGCGAAATAGAGGATGGCGCCGGCCGCTGCACCGGCAAGGATGGCGCCGGCAAAGCCGAGCGCGATCGGCAGGCCGAGCGAGGTGATCACCGTGAAGGCGACGTAGCCGCCAAGCGTCAGCATCGCCGCATGGGCCATGTTGAGCATGCCCATCGAACCCCAGACCAGCGACAGCCCGACCGTCGCTAGCGCATAGAGCGCGCCCGAGGTGAAGCCGGCGACGAGAATGGCCATGAGAACGTCGGTCATGGGCGTCAGCCTCCGAGATAGGTTGCGAGGAGCTCGTCGCGCACCATCAGTTCGGCGGGCTTGCCCGACCAGACGATTGCGCCGTCGTCGAGCAGGTGCAGGTGGTCGGCGAGATCCTCTACCCGCGCCGGGTTTTCCTCCACCAGAAGGATCGTCCGGCCTGCCTTGCTGAGTTGCGAAATGACGTCGTAGACCTGATCGATGATCAGCGGCGCCAGACCGAGCGAGGGCTCGTCGATCAACAGGATGCGCCCGCCCATCATCAGGCCGCGGCCGATGCCGACCATGCGCCGTTCGCCGCCGGATAGCGTCGAGGCGATCTGGTTGCGGCGATCGGCGAGCTTCGGCAAAAGCGTGTAGACCTCGTCCAGCCGTCGCTTGATCTCGGCCTTGTCCGGCGCCAGATAGGCGCCCATCAGCAGATTTTCGAGCACGCTCATCTGCGCAAACAGCATGTCGCCCTGCGGCACATGGGCGACGCCTAGCATTGCGGTCTCATGCGGCTTGCCGGAAAGGCTCTGGCCTTCGATGCTGATCTGCCCGCCGCGCAGTGGCACGAGGCCGGAGATCGTCTTCAGCAGCGTCGATTTGCCATGGCCATTGGGGCCGACGACGGTCACGAAGTCGCCTGCGTGGACGGTCAGCGAAACGCCCTTGAGAACGTCGAGGCCATCATAGCCGGAGACGATGGCCTCGAGATGCAGGACAGGCGGTCTGGCCGTGGCGCTCATCATAGCGAGCCCATGGCTGGGTTTGCCGCGGCAGCTTGTTCGTCAAAGAATTTTTTCAAGCGTTTCTGCGTGCCCTGGCCGAGATAGGTTTCGACGACGGTCTGGTCTTCGGCGACCTTGTCTGGCCTGCCCTCGAAGATCACTTTGCCGTGGTGCATGATGATGACGCGGCTGGACAGCGCCAGGAGAAAGCGCATGACATGCTCGATCAGGACGATGGTCAGTCCCTGGTCGCGCAGTTTCAGTACCATCGCCATGATCTGGTCGATCTCGGCGACGTTGAGCCCGCCGACCGGCTCATCGAGGAACAGCATCTTCGGCTTGGTGGCGATGGCGCCGGCAATCATCAACAGCTTGCGGTCGAGTACCGGCAGCCGCGCCACGGTTTCGTCGGCCTTGGCCGAAAGTCCGACGAATTCCAGCGCCTCGATCGTTGCCTGCCGGACATCGTCACCGAGACGAAAGCCGGCCAGCCTTCGCCGCTGCCGGCCGAAGTAGGCGGCAATCTCGATGTTTTCGCGAACGGTCAGGCTGTCGAAGGCGGCATTGAGCTGAAAGGTCCGGGCCATGCCGAGTTGGCAGATGCGGTCGGCCGGAAGTGCCGAAATGTCGGTGTCGCCGAAATGCACCCGGCCGCCACTGGCCGGCGTGATCCCGGTCACCACGTCGAAGAAGGTGGTTTTGCCGGCGCCGTTCGGCCCGCCAATGCCGACGATCTCGCCCGCATTGACCACCATCGACACGCCGTCGACGGCGGCCAACGAGCCGAACCGTTTGACCACACTGTCACAAACCAGCATCGGACCGGCGACCTCAGTCATATTCTCACCCAATGGAACCGGTCGGGGGAACCGGTTGGGCACAGGGCCCGGCCGGTGTCGTTGGTTTCATTTCCGCGTCCGGTCACTTGATCCATGGCGGCAGGATGAAGCTGTCCGTGGCATAGAGCACCGGCGCGATCAGCTTCGGATCGGTCTTGTAATCCTGATGCTGCAGGAACTGGTGCGGCATGCCAAGCGACGGATCGGCCACTTGCGTCGGATAGCAGAAGGCCGATTGGCCGGCCGGATCGGCCCGGTAGGTGCCGTTGACCCCGCGATACACCAGGCGTTTCATGGCATTGGCCACCTTTGTGGTCTGCTCCTTGTTCATCGGCTCGCCCGGACCGCCGGCGATTGCCGCCGCAAGCGCCCACATCCACAGGCCGTCATAGGTCTGCGATCCCGTGATGTAGGCCGAGTTCGGACCGAATTTGGCGCGGTAGCTCTCGCGGAACGACTTGGAGAAATCGTCCGGCAGGCAGCCGATAACCGTCGAATAGACGACGCCGTTGACCGCCTCGCCGCCGATCTCGCGGAAAGCCGGCAGCGATGGTCCGTACTGCATGTAGATCAGGCTGTTGATCGGCTCGGCGAGGAACTGGACCATGAACTGCGCCAGGTCCTGCGGCAGGAAGTGCGTGACCAGGATCGCCGCCGGCGGGTCCTGGCGGAGTTTCGCCAGCGTCGGTCCCCACTGGTTGGTCGGGAACGGAACCGTCTCGAACAGGCTAACCTCGAAACCATATTCGGCCGCCTTGTCGCGGATCGCGTTGGCGATGACGATCGAGTATTCGTTGGCCGACGGAATGATGGCGATCTTCTTGTTGGGTGCCTTCCATTTGCCGTCCGCGACGAGCGACTTCAGGAAATTCAGGCAGCCGGGGCCATACCAGAACTCCGGTGGGTCGCCCTGGAAGGAACTGTAATAACGGGCAGGGTCGGTCTTGAATTTCTCATTGTGCGAAATCAGCGTGTTGTAGTGCATCATGATGACGTCGTTGTCGGCGGCGACATCCATCTCGATCATGTTGGTGCCGAGATTGTAGCCGTTGATGATGGCCGGCGCCTCGAAACGGTCGATCAGACGCTGCATTGACTGGCTGACGAGGTCGGCGCCCATTTCCTTGGTGTCTTCGATGTGGATTTCGACCGGCCGGCCGAGAATGCCGCCCGCCGCATTGATTTCCTCGGCGGCAAGTTCGAGACCGTTCTTGAACTCGATGCCGTCGGCGGCGGCGATGCCGGACATCGGCAGGGCCGAGCCGACCGGAATGGGCTTGGTGTCCTGGGCGATCGCCGCAGTGTTCATGTCGGAAAGAAGAGCGGCACCGGTGGCTCCGGCACCGACCACGCCTTGAAGCATTGCACGTCTGTTCATCATGGCAAGTTCCCCTTTGCGGTTGGTTATGCTCTTTTCATACGAAATCTTTCAGGCGAAACGCTTGGGTCATCGGCCGAAAGGCGGTTTCCAGGTCGGCCGCCGCCGAAAGCACGCGGGCATCGTCGCCGCGTGCGCCGATGATCTGGAACCCCATAGGCAGGCCGGCCGCGGTCATGCCGCAAGGAATGACGCAGGCCGGTTGCTGGCTGAGATTTATCGGGTAACTGAAGGCCGCCCATTGGGTCCAGCTGGACAGGCCGCTTCCGGCGGGCACTTCAAGTCCGATGTCGAAAGCCGGGACCGCTGTTGCCGGCGAAACGATGAAATCATAGGCGTCGAGCAGGCGGTCCATGGCGGCGCCGAATTCGCCGCGCTGGATCTGTGCGGCGACCAGCGTCTTGGCATCGAAAGCCGCCCCGGCCCGGGCGATCTCCAGGAAGCCCGGATCGATGCCCGTTCGTTCCTTCTGCGGGATCAGCGCAAGCCGTGCGGCGGCGCCGGCAAACCAGTGGCACTGGAAAAGCTCGAGGAGATCGCTGCCTGGAAGATGGATTGGCTCAACCGCCGCGCCGAACGCCTTGAAATGCGTCAGCGCGTCGGAAATCGCTGCAGCGATCTCGAAATCCAGCACGCCGGAAGGCGGTTTCGACCAGTAGCCGATCCGGGCGCCCTGCAAGGTGTCCTCGATCCGGCCAAGCGGCGCCAGGGTGCCGGCGCCCTGCAACCAGTCGGCGACATCGCGGCCGGACATGGCCTCCGCCATGACCGAAAGATCATTTGCGGTCCGGGCCATCGGTCCGACATGAGCGACGGTTCCGAACGCGCTCGACGGATAGGCCGGCACGCGACCGAAGGTCGGCTTCAGTCCTGCGATGCCGGTGAAGGCAGCCGGGATGCGGATCGAGCCGCCACCATCGGTGCCGAGGTGGAAGACGCCGGCGCCGGTGGCGGCCGCCACCGCCGCCCCGCCGGAAGAGCCGCCGGGCGTCTTCCTGACATTCCAGGGATTGCGAGTGATGCCGCAGAACGGGCTGTCGGTGATCGCCTTCCAGCCGAATTCGGGCGTTGTCGTCTGCCCGATGAAGACGGCGCCCGCCTTGCGCAGCAGCGAAACGGAAGGCGCATCCTTGTCGCAAGCGACAGAAATCGTGGTCGCGCTGCCGTAGCGCACGCTCCAGCCCTCGACCCAGACGATGTCCTTGAGAGTTGTCGGGATTCCATCAGCCGCCGACAGAGGCTCGCCGGACCGCCATCGTTTTTCGGAGGCGCTGGCTGCCTCGATCGCGCCCTTGCGGTCGATCATGGTGAAGGCGTTGAACAGCGGATTGATTGTTTCGGCGCGGTCAACAGCCGCCATTGCCACCTCCACGGGCGACAGCGACCCGGCGCGGTAGGCGGCGGCCAGCGCCGCGGCGCTCAGGCGGCACAGTTCATCGGCGTCGGCAATGGGAGAGATCCCATTCGGCATGCAATTCGAACCCCTCACTCCATGGCCACTCTTCCGGCAGCCTTGTCAGCGACGGCAGTCTCGCGGGTTTCTTTGTCTCCATAAAATGTATTATTGTGGGGAACATTCGACATTAAATGCAACAAGGGATAGCGCAACAAGGGATAGCTATGAACCTGACAATCCGGCAGTTGCGCTATGTCAGCGAAGTCGCTCGCCTCGGCAGTGTGCTAGCGGCTTCGAAGTCGCTCTACATCTCGCAGTCCTCCATTCTGGCGGCGATCACGCTGGCGGAAGCCGAGATGGGGGCGCGCATTTTCGATAGACGACCGGCGCGCGGTGTCCTCATCACGCCGGCCGGTCAACGCTTCGTCGCTGCAGCCCGCATCATGCTCGCGGCGGAAACGGAGTTCAATCGGTCGATCGGCGATCTCAGCCGCCGCGTGCCGAAAGTGTTGCGCATCGGCTGTTTCGAGCCATTCGGCGCTCTGTTCATGCCGGAAATGCTGCGCAGCTATCTGGATAGCGTCGGCTATGTAGAGATCGACCTGGTCGAGGCTGACCAGGTCCAGTTGCAGGAACGGCTTGTCGCCGGCCAGATCGATCTGGCCATTCTCTACGACATCGGTCCGATCGGCATCGACAGCGTCACCCGCATCTGCAAGGTGCCCGCTCACGCCGTGCTCAATGCGGACGATCCGCTCGCCGGGCGCGATGGCATCTGGCTGGCGGAACTGGCTGAACGGCCGCTGGTCCTGCTCGACCTGCCGCACACGGCAACATATCTTCTGACCCTGTTCGACGTTCTGGCGAAACGGCCGGAGGTGCGCTTTCGCACGCGCTCTTACGAAACGGTGCGCTCGGCCGTCGCCTCCGGCTTCGGCATGGCTGTCCTCAACATGCGGCCGATCGGTCGCGCCACCGCCGATGGCGAGGAGATCGTTCGAAGACCGATCCTCGATGAACTGCCGCCACCGACGCTGATCGTCGCCGACATGTACGGTTCGGCAAAGCCACTCTTCGTGCGTGTCTTCATCGACATGTTCCATCGCTTTTTCAGCGCGGTAGGCCCGTCGGGCTTTTCGGTGACCACGCCGGAGCGCGAACCCTTTCTGCTGGTCGCCAGGGAGGATGGCTGAACTGGGCGATTTGGCTGGCGCGATTGATAAGATGACGGACAAAGCCTCGCTGAATGCGCAGATATCGTCTGACGAGGACGAGAACTTCGCGGTCGTGCCAACGGCCACATAAGTTTATTCGTTTTTGACCAATACGCGCGAGCGGATTCCTGTAATCTTCAGAAAAACACCGGGCTAACCGGGCCAACCAGAAAGGTCGGGGAATGAAATACGTCGTCGATACGATCGGCGGTCCCGCAGGCGGTGATGCCTGGCAAGCCGCTGTTACCGAAGCTTATTTTCCGCTCGACACCGAGTATCGCAACCGTCGCGAATTTTCAGGCACGCTGGAAACCTTCTCTCTCGGGCTCGTCAGCGTGTCCAAGATGCGCTGCGATGCCGTAAGCTATCGCCGCCATCGCCGCCACTTCCTCAACGAGCGTGACGCCAGCCTGCTCATCACCATCCCGGAGATGTCGGAGGTGAATTTCTCGCAAGGGTCGAGAACCGTCAATTGCAGTCCGGGGGGCTTCCTCGTTGAGAGGGGAGATGCGCCTTACGAATTCTGGCACGGCAAGCCAAACGCGCTGTGGGTCCTGAAGGTGCCGTCATCGAGCGTTCGGGCACGGATCGGATCCGCCGAACGGCTCAGTGCACTCAGTTTCGATGCGACCCAAGGCGTCGCCGCGCTCTTCCTCGACACGGTGCGAACCACGATCGGCCATCTCGATGAGATCACTGAAGTCGCTCGTGAGATGATGGGCAGGCACATCCTGGAAATGCTGTGCCTGTCGATCGTGAGTGACGACCGCGTGCTGGACAGCAGCATCTCGTCGATCCGGGCCGGCCATTTGCATCGCGCCGAACAGTATATTCGCGATAATTTGAAGAATTCCGGCCTCGGCCCGCAGGCCGTGGCTGATGCCTGTGGCATCTCGCTCCGTTACCTGCAGGTTCTGTTTCAGGACAGCAACCAGTCGATCAACGGCTTCATCCGCGACGCCCGGCTTGAACTTTGCGCCGAGGAGCTGATGTCGGTGACCAACATCAGCAGCGTTGCCGAGATCGCTTACCGCTGGGGCTTTGCCGACCAGTCTCAGTTCTGCAAGCACTACCGGACGCGGTTCGGCTGCGCACCGACGGATACCCGTCGCGAAGCAGCGAACCGGGCAGGCCGCAGCTCGACCTCGAGAGAGCGGCACTAGACCCGACGAAATCCGGGCCAATTCCACCATTTGTCACGACGTCGCCCCGGCAGGGCCGGCGAAAGCCGAGCCTTGCCCGCAAAGACCCTGCGAAGGAAAAGTCATGAGCCGTATAAGAGTTGCCGTCGATGTCGGAGGGACCTTCACCGACATCTGCATCATGGACGAAGATAGCGGCGCGATCCGCATCGAGAAGACCGCCTCCACGCCTGACGATCCCATGCGGGCCATCATGAATGGCGTGGAGCAGGGCCGCATCGATCTTTCGCAGGTGACGATGTTCTCTCATGGTACGACGGTCGCCACCAACGCGCTGATTACCCGCCGCCTGCCGCGCACCGCAATGGTCTGCACCGAGGGTTTCCGTGATGTTGTCGAGATCCGCCGCGCCAACAAGGAAGACCTCTGGGACACCTACAAGGATGTCGCCAAGCCCTATATCCCGCGCCGCGACCGGCTGACAGTCCGCGAACGGGTCAGTGCCGAGGGCACGATCCTGGAAGCGCTGGACGAAGAGGCCGCGCACCGCGTCGCGGAAATTCTCGTGAAACGGCAGGTCAAGTCCATCGCCGTCTGCTTCATGAACTCCTATGTCAACGGCGCCAACGAGCGCCGCATGCGTGAGATCCTGAAGGAGGCAATGCCGGATCTGCCGGTCTCGATCTCCTCGGAGGTCATGCCGGAAATCTTCGAGCACGAGCGTTTTTCCACCACCATGGCGAACGCCGCCTGCGCCCCGGTTGTCGTCGACTACGTGTCGCGTCTCGGGGAAAAGCTTGCCGCGGCCGGATACAAGCGAGATCTCCTGTTGCTGCACAGCGGTGGCGGGGTCATGACGCCCGCAAGCGTCAAGGATTTTTCAGCCCGGCTCGCGGGATCGGGCATCGCCGCCGGCGCGATCGCAAGCCGCTTCATCGGAAATCTCTGCGGCTTCCCGAACTCGATCGGCTTCGACATGGGCGGCACCAGCACCGACGTCTCGCTCGCATGGAACGGGGAGTCGCGCATCACAAAAGACTGGTACATCGAATTCGGATATCCGATCCGCTTCCCCTCCATCGAAGTGCTGACCATCGGCGCGGGCGGCGGGTCGTTGGCATGGCAGGACGAGGGCGGCAGCCTGCGCAACGGACCGCAATCCGCCGGCGCCTTTCCGGGTCCGGCCTGCTACAAGAATGGCAACCGCACCGCCACCAACACCGATGCCAATGTCGTGCTTGGCCGTCTTGGCACCAGCCTTGCGGGCGGCAAGATCACGCTCGACCCCGCCTTGGCCGCCCAGGCGGTGCAGGAGACGGTGGCGGCACCCTTCGGCATGGAACTCCACCAGGCGGCCGAGGCGATCATCGCCGTCGCCAACGCCAATATGGGCAATGCCGTCCGGCTTCTCTCCATCAGCCGAGGCTATGATCCACGCGACTTTGCACTCGTCGCTTTCGGCGGTGCAGGCGCATTGCACGGAGCGGCCGTGGCCAAGGAGCTTTCAATTCCAACCGTGATCGTGCCGCCCAATCCCGGCGTCACCTCCGCGCTCGGTTGCCTTCTCGTCGACGTGCAGCACGATTTCTCCGAAAGCTTTATGGCCGATGCTTCGACGGTCTCGCCTGCCGAGATGCAGACAGCCTTTGTTCTGATGGAAGAACAGGCCGTCGAGCGTCTGACCCATGAGGGCGTGGCGCAGGAAGACATGGCGCTGCAGCGTACGGTCGAGATGATGTACCAGGGCCAGTGGCGCTCGCTTGCGGTGTCGGCGCCGGCGCGGATCGAGAGCATCTGCTCACTGATCGAGGCGTTCCACAACGAGCACGAACGCGAGTTCAACTACCGTCGCGAAGAGGCGCCGGTGTCGATCTTCCGCATCGCGGTCAAGGCGATCGGCATCGTCCCGAAAGCCGAGATACCGCGGCACGAAGTCTCGCCGCATAAGCCAGAGCCGGTCGGCCGCCGCGGCGTCTGGTTCGACGGCGTATCTCATGACGCAGCCGTCTATGAACGCGACCAACTGAGCGCCGGGGCTGCCTTCACTGGGCCCGCCATTGTCGAACAGTTCGATTCCACCACGGTGGTTCCGCCGGGAATGAGCGCGACCGTCGATGGCTTCCTGAACATTCTCATCGTGACGAAAGGCTGAGACATGGCAAAGCTGATTGAAACGAGCCCTGGCCTCGATCCGGTAACGTTCGAGGTGCTGAAGAACTCCTTCATCACCACCGTTGACCAGATGGCCGAACAGATGCTTCGCACCTGCTATTCCTTCGTCATCTACAACCGAGACTTTTCGAACGCCCTGCACGACGCCGATGGCAACTCCGTCGCCCAGGGCAACTACGACATCGCGGTCCACGTCGGCACGCTGCACAACACGTGCAAGGAGGTGATCCGGGTCTTCGAGGGCGATATGGCGCCCGGCGACGTCTACGCAATCAACGATCCCTATGCCGGCGGTACGCATTTCAGCGATGTTCGGCTCGTCCGGCCGATCTTCGACGAAGACAAACTGATCGGCTTCTCCCAGTCGAACGGCCACTGGTCGGATCTCGGCGGCTCCGTGCCTGGTTCCTTCGACGTCACCGCCCGCGACATGTTCCGCGAAGGCCTGCGGATCACGCCGCTGCGCCTTTTCCAGCGCGGCCGCTTCTGCTCCGACGTCGCCAACATGATCGCGGCCAATACGCGCGATCCGGCATCGATCATTGGCGACATCCATTCCCAGGCGCAGGCGACGCAGGCGGCCGAGCGCGAACTGTTGCGGCTGGTCAAGAAATACGGGCGCGGCCAGGTCATGCGCGGTATGGAGGAGGTCCAGGACTACGTCGAACGTGCCGTGCGAAAGCGCCTCGCGGACCTGCCGGACGGCACCTGGGAGACGGTTGACTACATCGATCGGGATCTCGGTGCCGGCGAAGGCATGATCCCGATCCGCATCAAGATGACGATCAAGGGCGACACGATCCACTACGATTTTACGGGAAGCCATTCGACCATTGCCTCGATGTACAATTCCGCCCCGGGCGCGACCTTTTCGGCAGTGGTCGCCGGCATGAAGACCTTCTTCCCGGACCTTCCACTCAACAGCGGGTTTTACCGGATGATCGAGGTGACCGCGCCGAAGAACAGCGTCGTCAGCGCGGAATGGCCGGTGGCGGTGACCGGGTTCCTGATGCCGTTCGAAAAGATCATGAACGCGATCTTCGAGATGTGGTCGAAGATCATGCCCGAACGCGCGATCGCCTGCGCCTTCAACCTCGAATATCTGCTGGCCGGGGGACGGGATGCGCGCAAACCAGAAAAGCCGATCTTCATGTTCTACGAATGGCTGCCCGGCGGATGGGGCGGGCGCAACGGCAAGGATGGCGCCGATGTCACCACGGCCTGCTTCGGAACGGGGCTGATGTCGCAGCCGAACGAAGGCAACGAGCGGGTGAATCCGACCCGGACGATCGAGTTCCAGATCAAGCAGGATTCAGCCGGTCCCGGCAAATGGCGCGGCGGCGTCGGCGTGCAGAAGACCTCGTTGTTGCTGGAAGCCGAAAATGCCGTCATGTCCTACATTTGCGACCGCGAGCGCGCTGTCGTCTGGGGCGTCGAAGGAGGCCTGCCGTCGATGCCCCACGGCTTGACCATGAAGCGCGCCGGAGAAGAGACCGAGATCTGGCTCGGCTCCGTATTCTCCGATTACTCCGTCCACACAGGTGACCAGTTCGCTCGTCCGACGGCCGGCGGCGGCGGTTTCGGCGATCCACTGGAGCGCGAGCCACGCAAGGTGATGGAGGACGTGATCGACGACTACGTTTCCCTGGAGCGCGCCAAGACTGACTACGGCGTGGTGATCCGCGAAATCGACCGCGACCTGTGCCAGTACGAAATCGACGAGCCGGCAACCGAAGCCTGTCGTGCCGATATCCGGGCGAAACGGAAGGACTGGGCACGCATGGATCCTGAGGAGGTCGCGCGCAAATACCGCTCCGGCGAGATCGATACGCTCGATGCGGTTCGGCATTATGCCGTGATCCTCGACTGGGAGACTGGCGAGCTCCTTCCCAAAACCACCGCCCAGTTCCGCGAGAGCTTCGAGAAACGGACCGTCGCTCACTGGGCCTGAGCGCTGGATGCCAGAGCTATCTGTTTTTTCGATACCATGTTCAAGGAATTACTATTTCACAGGAGCCTGAAGCTGGAGCAACAATGCTGCAGCGCCGCGAAAGTCGGCTGCTTCCGAGGGGTATGACAGATGGCACCAGGCGTGGAACGATCGTTCACCGCGGCCAGCACACTTGAAGAGGCAATGGCCGCACGCCGGCAAGGTGCGGCGGTGCTGGCCGGCGGCACCTGTATGATGCGTGATCCACGGCGCGGGATCGACCTTCCCGAGGCGGTGGTCGCGCTCCACCGGATACCGGCCTTGTCCAAGGTCGAAATCGAACCGGATCATGTCGTGATCGGCGCAGCTGTTACCCACGTGGTGCTTGGCCGCGCGTTGCACGGGGCAGCGGGCTTCGAAGGTCTGGTTGCCGCGGCGCAGGGTGCGGCTAATCCCGGCATCCGAAGGGTGGCCACCGTGGGCGGCAACCTTTGTGCTTTCGACTTTGCCGCCGCCGATCTCTCCCCTGCGCTTCTCGTCTGTGAGGCGACGGTGGAGCTGGAGACCTTCAAAGGCCCAAAACTCCTCGGTATTTCGGATTTCCTCAAAGACCGGCATACGCTGCTGACCGAAGCGATCGTGACGAGAATTCATCTGCGCCGCGACCTGATCGCAAGTGCTCATATCCGCCTGCCGCTTCGCAAAGCCGGCGACTACCCGGTCGCCATCGTCTCGCTTGCGGTGGACAAGGACAAACGATGTCGCATTGCCGTCGGCTCGGTGGAGCCGGTAGCGCGGCGCTGGACGGCGCTCGAACAGGCCATGGCGGCAGGCCCGCCTTCCGCGCTCGATCCGGAACGCGCCGCCGGGTTTGCACTGGAGCACAATGATTTTCAGGGCCGCGACGGCAGGGAAGCCGAGGGTTGGTACCGGCGCCAGGTTCTTCCGCCGCTGGTCAAGCGCGGTGTTGCCGCACTTCTCAAGACCGAGGGCCTGGCATGACCGTGACATTCCAGCTGAATGGCGAGGACTGCCGCTTTCATGGCGATCCGATGACGCCGCTCGTCGACATCTTGCGGCAGGAACGATTCCTGACCGGAACCAAAGCCGTGTGCCGCGAAGGCTTTTGCGGCGCGTGCACGGTGCATGTCGACGACGAAGCGGTGCCGTCCTGCCTGAAGCCGGTTGGGCTCGTCGAGGGATGCGCGGTGACGACCATCGAGGGCTTGAGTTCCGGAAACCAGGCGCTGCACCCGCTCCAGGCCAATTTGGAGGCCGCCGACGCCGTGCAATGCGGCATGTGCTTTCCGGGAATGGTCATGAGCCTTTCGGCGTTCGTGCGTGACAATCCGCATGCGAGCCGTCCTGAAATCAAGGCCGCGATGGTCGGCAACATCTGCCGCTGCACGGGATATGAGCGGATCGTCGACGCCGTGGCCGACTGCCTCGACCAGGCGCGCAAGGCCGGCCAGTTGGTGGGAGGCATCAATGTCTGAGCTGTCCGCCACGGTGATGAATCTTCCCCGCCGCGATGCGCAGGACAAGCTGCGCGGGCGGACGAAATACACCAACGACCGGGTTCGCCCCGACATGCTGCATGCCGTTCTGCTGCGCTCGACCGTTGCTGCGGGGCGTATCCGCAGGCTCGACGTTTCGGCGGCACTTCGCTGTCCTGGCGTGCGCGCGGTGGCGACCGGCGCCGATGCGCCAGGGCTCTACGGCATCGGCATTGCCGACCATCCGCTCCTGGCCATCGACACGATCCGCTATCACGGCGAGCCGATAGCCGTCATCGCCGCCGAGACGGAGAAGCAGGCGCGGGCGGCACTTGCCGCCATCATGCTCGAGGTCGAGCCGCTGGCACCGGTCTCCACCATGGCTGCAGCGCTCCAGCCCGCCGCCCGTCTCGTCCACGAGGGCTGGCGCGGCTATGAGGTGATCACGGAAGGCGGTGCACGTGCCGGCAACATCGCATGGGAGGCCAAATCCAGTCGCGGCGATGTCGACGCTGCCTTCGCTCGCCCCGATATCCGCATTGTCGAAAGCAGTTTCACCGTCGGCAGGCAGAGCCATGTGCCCTTCGAGCCGCGCGTTGCCATCGGCTCCTGGGAGGACGGCCGTGCTCACATCCAGACCTCGACGCAGGTGCCCTGGACAGTGCGCAACGTCACCGGAAGGGTCATGCAGCTTCCGCCCGGGCGTGTGCGGGTCACCGTACCTCCTGTCGGTGGCGGGTTCGGCCTGAAATTCGATGCCTCCATAGAGCCGATCACGGCACTTCTGGCGCGGATGACCGGGCGCACGGTGGTGCTGGAAAACACCCGACAGGAAGAGATGGCAACCTGCCTCTGTCGCGAGAATGCGGAAATCCGCATTCGCTCCGCTGTCACCGCCGAAGGACACATCGCCGGGCGCGAGGCGGTCGTGCTGATGGACTGCGGTGCCTATGGCGGCGAACAGGTTTTTCTGACGACGATGACGGCGCACACACTCGGCGGCAATTACAAGGTCGGCGCCACGCGGCTCGTCAGCCGCGCCGTTTACACCAACACGCCACCCAACGGCGCTTTCCGGGCTTGCAACGGCGTCTACAACGCCTTCGCGTTGGAGCGACATACCGACGAAATCTGCGATGCGCTGGGCTTCGATCCGATGGAGTTCCGGAAGAAAAATGTCCTGGGAGATGGCGATCTCGGTGCCACCGGCCAGGTTTTCGAAGACGACGTGCTGGGTCCGATGCTGGGTCGTATGGAGGCGTTGCGTGCCACCACCGGCACATCGGAAGCGAAGGCCGACGGCAGGCTCTACGGAATGGCGACCACGGTCGGCACATGGTTCGTTTTCGTCGGACCCTCGGCGGCGACGGTGAATTTGAACGCCGACGGCAGCGCAACGCTGGTCACGTCGGGTGTGGAGATCGGATCGGGCACGATGGTGCAGTCCCTGCCGCAAATCGTTGCTGGGCAGCTCGGCCTTGCTCCCGACCAGGTGATCGTGCGCGAAGCTGATACAGATGCCGCCGGTCTCGATGTTGGCGTTGGTGGCGGACGGACTACCGTCTCCATCGGCGCGGCAAGCGTGGCCGCCTGCGCGGAGGTGCGGGAGAAGCTGCTGCGCACCGCCGGCGAGATGCTCCAGACCCGACCGGAAGACCTGGTGCTGCGGGACGGTCGTGTCGAGATTACGGCACGTCCCGGTTCCGGCATGTCGATCCCCGTTGTCGTCGCCCATGCGCAGGCCACCACCGGCCCGATCACGGGAAGCGGCGCCTTTACCGCCAGGAACACGCCGGCAATGTCCGGCTGCGCCATGGGGCATTTCATCGATGCGCTCGACATCCCCGTCTTCGTCGTTCACGAGGCCGAGGTGGCGGTTGATCCGGACACCGGTCATGTCGAGGTGCTGGCCTATCGCGTGGTTCAAGATGTCGGCCGTGCGCTCAACCCGCGCGCCATCCTGGGCCAGATTCAAGGCGGCGTGGTGCAGGGGCTGGGCTATGCGTTGCATGAGGAGGTGACGCTCACCGCCGACGGACGCATCGCGCAGGACGATTTCGAGACCTATCGCCTGCCGCTGGCGCAGGACGCGGTTCCGGTTGCCGCCGACCTCTACGAGGGCGCACCGTCGATGGGGCCGCTCGGCACCAAGGGCGCGGGCGAGGTGCCAATCCTGGCGGTTGGCGCGGCGATCGGCTGC
Source organism: Hyphomicrobiales bacterium (assembly GCA_900472295.1). Lineage (GTDB taxonomy): Bacteria > Pseudomonadota > Alphaproteobacteria > Rhizobiales > Rhizobiaceae > Mesorhizobium. The sequence goes on from UCIA01000008.1 coordinate 66,349, forward strand.
GCGGTGGCACGCGCCATCGGCAAGCCGGTGCGGCAGCTGCCACTGACGCCGCCGCGCGTGCTTCGACTGCTGCACGAGCGCGAACCACCGCCGGAACTCTCGCACATCGCCCCCGGCTGGGCAGCAAACACTCTGGGCTGAGGCAAGCAAACCATGGTCACCTTGAACTGCGACATGGGGGAAAGTTACGGCAATTGGCGCTTCGGCGACGATGCCGGCATCATGCCTCATATCGATTGCGCCAACATCGCTTGCGGCTTCCACGCCTCCGATCCATGGACGATGCTGAAGACCGTGCGGCTCGCGCTTTCGCATGGCAAGCAGGTTGGCGCGCATCCTTCGCTTCCCGATCGCGAGGGGTTCGGCCGGCGCGAAATGAAACTTCAGCCGGAGGAGCTGACCGCCGCCTTCCTCTACCAGATCGGTGCTCTGACAGGGATGCTGGCCGCCGAGGGCGGGCAGCTCGGGCATGTCAAGCCGCACGGCATCATTTACGGCATGGCCGCGCACGACATGGATACTGCGCGAGCAATTGCCGCGGCGGTCAAGCCGTTCGGCGTCCCGCTCTTCGGTATGGCGGGAACCTGTCACGAGACGGCAGCAGCTGAACTCGGCGTTGCCTTCGTGGGCGAGTTCTTTCCCGATCTTGCCTACGCTTCCGGCGGCAGCCTGATCATCCCGCGCGTACAGTCGGCCATCGACCTGACGCTTGCCGAGCACCGCATGGTGAGGGCGCTTACCCGACGCGAACTCGTCACCACAGACGGCACGGTCCGCCCGGTTGACTTCGACACCGTCTGCATCCACTCCGATCCGCCGAATGCGCGCGACGTCGCCGCGCTGATGCGGCGGGTCATCGACGCCCAATCCAAAAGCCTTTCATGATTCATTTTTCTGTATCGTAAAGGCTCCACGCATGAGATCGACGACGATCTCGAACTCACAGCCCGAACCATTTCCACAAGCCGCTGAGGACTTCCATGGAAGCGCTTTCCAACTCTCTCGTCGCCGCCGACATCGCCACCACCATGCACCCCTATACCAATCTGCGTCAGCACGAAAAAACCGGGCCGCTGATCATCAGCCGCGGCGACGGCATCCGTGTGTATGACGAGCACGGCAAGGAATATATCGAAGGGCTCGCGGGGCTGTGGTCGGTGGCCGTCGGCTTTTCCGAAAAGCGATTGGCCGACGCCGCCTATCAGCAAATGCTGAAGCTGCCCTATTACCACACCTTCTCCTCCAAGGCGCATGAGCCGTCCATCCGGCTCGCGGAGAAACTCGTGGAGATGACGCCGCAAAACCTGACGCATGTTTTTTTCACCTCGTCGGGCTCGGAAGCCAACGACACCATCGTCAAGATGATGTGGTTCATGAACAACGCGTTGGGCCGGCCCAAAAAGAAGAAATTCCTGGCACGGACCAAGGGCTATCACGGCATCACCGTCGCCTCCGGCAGCCTGACGGGCCTGCCGATCAACCATCGCGACTTCGACCTGCCGGCGATTCCCGTTCGCCACCTGACCTGCCCGCACTTCTATCGTTTCGGCATGGAGGGCGAAGACGAAGCGGCCTTCACGGCGCGTCTGCTCGCCGAACTGGAAGCGGTGATCGCGGAAGAAGGGGCCGACACCATCGCAGCCTTCATAGGCGAACCGGTGATGGCAGCTGGCGGCGTCCTGCCACCGCCGGTCGGGTACTGGGAAGGCGTCGAGAGAATCTGCCGGGCAAACGATATCATTCTGATAGCAGATGAGGTGATCTGTGGTTTCGGGCGGCTCGGCACGCCCTTTGGCTGCCAGAAATTCAGCTTCACGCCTGATATCATGACGCTTTCCAAACAGATCACCTCCTCCTACATGCCGCTGGCCGCGGTGGTGTTTTCGGAGGCGATCTATCAGGCGATCGCCGACAACACCGCAGCGATCGGCAATTTCGGCCACGGCTTCACGGCGTCGGGTCATCCGGTCGCCACGGCGGTGGGTCTCGAAAACCTCGCCATCTACGAGGAGCGGGACCTGATCGGAAACGCGGCCCGCCTCGAGACGTCGTTCCAGGCCGGCATCCGCTCATTCGCCGATCACCCGCTTGTCGGCGAGGCGCGGGGCACCGGTCTTATCGGCGCCGTTGAGCTGGTGGCGGACAAGGCGACGAAACGCCCCTTCGCCAAGGTCGGACGGGCAGGGGCTATCGCATCAGGGATCGGCCACGAGGAGGGCCTCATCTTCCGCGCCATCGGCGATCAGCTTGCTCTCTGTCCACCGATGATCACGACAGAAGACGATGTGAAGGAAATCATGACGCGCATGGGCCGGACGCTTGAGCGCCTGACCGGTGCGGTCGCCTGGGAGAGACTCGAATGACCCGCATGAAAGCCGAACCGGTCGTCCATATCGACGACGACCGCTTTCGAGTCACCGAATGGCGCTTTGCCACCGGGGCCGAGACCGGCTGGCACATCCATGGCCATGACTACGTCATCGTGCCGCTTACGGACGGCAAACTCGGTCTCGAAGGTCCGGATGGCGCGCTATCGCAAGCCGCCCTCACCCAAGGGGTACCTTACTCGCGGCGGACGGGTGTGGCTCACAACGTCATCAATGCCGGCGATGCGCCGCTCGCCTTCCTGGAGGTCGAGGTCGTGGAGGCTGGCGACCTCTCAGCCAGGCGGCTCACCGTGCTCGACCGGTTCCTCGCTGCCTGGAACGCCCGCGACGTGGGCGCTCTGATGGACTGCATGGCCGAGGATTGCGCTTTCCACGGTTCGGCTGGTCCCGACGCCGAAGGGCGCAAGCATTTGGGGCGTGACGCCGTGCGCGTCGCCTATGCGGCACTGTTCGATGCCTTCCCGCAAGCCGCCTGGACCAGGGGACGGCACGTCGTGACGGGCGATACCGGACTTTCATCCTGGCGATTCGTCGGCACCACGGCAGCGGGGCAGCAAATCGAAGTCGACGGCTGCGATATCTTCGCTTTTTCGGGTGAGCTCATCGCGCTCAAGGATTCCTACCGCAAAGCGCGAGGCTAGCGAAGGGCGGTAAAGGGTGGTCCAAGCGGGTGGTCCAAGCGGGCCACCTTTTTTCTCGCTCAAAGGCAACGTTCTCAAAACACGAAAGGCCCCGGTCGTCCCAACGGAACGGGGCCTTTCGCATGTGAAGGGCGGGGCTTATCCGGCCCATCTGCTATTACTTGAGCAAGGCGTCCATCGGCACCGGCTCGGAAATCGTCCAGTTGCCGACAACGCCCGGCTTGCCGGCCTTGGTCTCGACGATCAGGTACCGCGTCTGGTTCTGGTGATGCAGTTCCGGCGTGAAGGTACGAGGCCCGAACAGCGTCGGCTCATCCTTCATCTTTTCCAGTTCCGCGACGACTGCGTCGGCATCGGTCGTGCCTGCACGCTCCACCGCCTTGGCCCAGACTTCGACCATGACGTAGCCCGGAAAGACATACTGGCTTGAGGGATCGGCGCCTGTCTTTTCCTTGTACGTGGCATTGAACTTCAGCACGGCCGGATTGGGATCGTCGCCATAGATCGATCCCTGAACGGGGACGTAGAAGTTCGTCAGATCGGGCACAGCCGAAAGCCAATAGCTGCCGTCGACGCCCGAGCCGTTCAGGATCATGGAGTTGATACCCGCGGCGCGAAGCTGCTTGATGGCCGAGACGGCGCCCGGCATCATCGTGCAAAGCATGATCGCATCCGGCTCCTTCGGCAGAGACTTGATCCGGGTGATCTGCGCGGCGATGGAGGCGTCCTCGTTTTTGAAGGTGTCGTCACCGACAAGCTTCGCGCCCTGGGCTTCGAGCTTCGGCATCATCCAGTCGAAGCCGTCACAGATGCCCTTGTTGTAGGCCGTCCAGGTATCGAGCAGACGGTAGAAGTCCTTTGCGCCCTTCTCCTTGAATGCCCACTCGGCCATGGTCGCTCCTTGCACGGCCGCCAGCACCGAGGCGGAGAAGCTGTGCGGGCCGACACCCTGGATACCGGCCTTGACCGATTCCGCGCACAGGAAAAAGGAGATACGGCCCGCGTCCTCGGCCGCGAGCGCAGCCGGCGATCCGAAATCGTAGTCGCAGGAGACGACCACGAGATCCGCGCCCTGGTCGAGCACGGAGAGGCCCGCCTTGGCGCCTTCGGCCCGGTCGGACTTGGTGTCGGCCTTGACGACCTTGATCTGTTTCCCAAGCAGACCGCCGGCCGCGTTGATCTCGTCGATGCGGATCATGGCCGCCTCCTGGGCAGGCTTGTCATAGGCTTCCATGAAGCCCGACTCCGCAGTGGCGAAGCCGATGACGATAGTCTTGTCATCTGCCATGGCCGGGTATGCGAAGGACATCGAGGCCAGGGCGGTTGCGACAATTCTCATTTTGTATGTCATGCACGTCTCCTTTTGGTTTCCGGTCGGCTTGTGCCGCCGGTCACTTGTTGCGGCTGCTGCGGGGTAAGGTGAGCTCGCGGTTGCCCATGAGTCCGGATGGGCGAAGCGCGAGGATCACGATCATGATGACGCCGAGGGCTATTTCCTGAACCCTTTCGGCAGGGCGAAAGTGGACTCGCCGAGCGATACGCCTGCTTCCAGCCAGCGCAGCCCCTGGATGAGGGCGGACAGCAGGACGACCCCCACTACACCCCCCGACAGGCTGCCCATGCCGCCGACGACGAGCATGGAAAGAGTGATGAAGGTGAGGCCGAGATAGAAGGTGTCGGGTGTAACCACGCCGATGGAATGAGCCATCAGCGCACCGCCCAGTCCCATGATGGCGCCCGACACGACAAAAGCCACCAGCCTTTCCCTCGGAATGTCGACACCCGAAGCCGCGGCGGCGGTGGGCTCGTCGCGGGCAGCACGAAGGGCAAGGCCGGACCGGGAGATCGCGTGCGCCCAGGCGATGAAGACTGCGACCACGGCACCGATGAGATACGGCCAGATCGTGCGGACGATCGGAATGCCGACGACGGAAGACGTCGCTCCTGTCACGCTCTCCCAGTTCGAGTAGACAGTGTTGATCATGGCGAGCATCGCGAAGGTCGCGATCGATGCGGCGATACCCGATAGCCGCATCAGCACCCGCCCAAAAATGAGAGCGGCGAGGGCGGCGAACAGTGCCGCCAGCACAGCCGATTGCCAGTACGGCAAACGGGTCGCCAGCAGCCATTCGGGCAGTCCCGGCAGCGAACCGCGTTTCATCATCGGATTGATGGTGAGCCACGCGGCCGCGTAGGCGCCAAGGCAGGTGAAGCCGATATGCCCGAAGCTGAGAACGCCTGAATTTCCGATAAAGATGTATAGGCCCACGACGAGGATGACACGGACGAACACGTCGATCACCGTCTGGTTGAAGGGCCGCGATCCGGTCATCACCGTGATCAGCGCGATGGCCAGCAGCAGCAGAGAAAGCAGGACCGGCGTCAGGATTGTGCGGCGGGCAAGCGCGAAGCGGGCGGGCTTTCGCTCGGCAGCCGCGGCACTGGCAGCGGTAGAGTTGGCGAGGGAGGCGGCGGCGCCCATGAAATCAGACCCTTTCCTTGGTGCCGCGCGCGGCAATAAGCCCTTGCGGGCGGAAGAGGAGAACGAGGATGACTGCTCCATAGACAAAGGCATCGCGGAATGGCCGGGCGTCGATGGGCAGCATGACCTGCATGATTACCGAGGCGGCACCCAGCAGGAAGCCGGCGAGCACTGCTCCCCCGAGGCTGCCGAGGCCGCCGATGACCGTGGCGATGAAGGCCATCAGCATGATCGAGGCGCCCATCTGGATGTCGAGCGTGCCCGTCTGGCTGCCGAAGATCAGCGCGATGGCGCCGGCCAGCGCACCGGAGAGCGCGAACGCGCCCATGATGACCCGGTTCGCACGCACACCCAGCATGCGGGCCATCGAAAAGTTCTCGGCCGCCGCCCGCATTTCCAGGCCGAAGCGGGTTTGGCGCATGAACAGCGTCAGGCCGATCAGGATGACCATGGTGGTGACGATCGTTATGAGCTGGAGGAGCGGAAGCCGGGCACCAAAAATCTCCACCGGTTGGGAGAGCGCGGGCAGCAGCGAGATCGATTTCGGCCGACTGGAGAAAAGCATGAGCAGGAAGTAGCGAATGACGAAACCGAGCGCGAAGGAGGCGATCATCATGGTTGCCGGATTTGCCTGGCGGAACCGCCTGAAGACGATGATTTCGCACAGCACCGACAGCCCGGCCCCGCATAGGAGCACGAAGGGCACCAGCAGGTACCATGGCAGTTGACCAGCGAAGACGATGGCCATTGCGTCCGTCGACGGCCACAGCAGTGCGAAGACGCAGAAGGCGATGACGTCGCCATGGGCGAAGTTCACGAGGCGCATGACGCCGAAGATAAGGGCAATGCCGAGCGCGCCCAGCGCGTAGAGCGAACCCAGCGAAAGTGCGTCGAACAGGATCTGGAGCATCTCAATGGTCCTCGTAACCGAAATAGGCAGCCTGGATCGCCTCGCCATTGCCGAGCGTCCGGGCGTCGCCGTCGAGCACGATCTGTCCGCCACGCATCAGGATCATCCGCCCGCCCACCATCATCGCCCGAGCCGAACTCTGCTCAACGATCAGGAGCGTGAGCTGGCGCTGCGCACGCAGGGCGATCAGCCGCTCGTAGACCTGGTCGTTGATGTTGGGGGCGAGGCCCAGCGAAGGCTCGTCGATGGCTACAAGCCGCGGATTGGTCATCAGGGCGCGTCCGATGACCAGCATTTGCTGCTGCCCGCCGGACAGCAGTCCCGCCTGCCCGTGCCGTCTCTCTTTCAGCATCGGGAAGGTTGCGTAGACGGCTTCGAGTTCGTCGGCCGCGCGGCTGCGCCAGCCGCGCTCGCGGGCGTGCATGCCGGTGCCGACCAGAAGGTTCTCTTCGGTCGTCAGCGAGCCGAAGACATCGCGCCCCTCCGGCACCATGGAGAATCCGAGCCGGGCGATGTTCTCGGGCGCCTGGCCGGTGATCTCATGACCTGCAAGGTCGATCCGACCGCCCGCCACCGGCGTCACACCGGCGATCGCGCGCAGCAGCGAGGACTTCCCGGCTCCGTTCGGGCCGGTGATGAACAGGATTTCTCCTTCGTCCATGGAGAAGGAGACGTCACGGACCGCCGTGAGACGGCTATAGCGGATGGTGATATCGGAAAGGGCGAGCAGGCTCATTCCATCACCTCCAGCACAGGCAGGTCGGTGTTCGCGGCCGTGCCCATATAAGCGTGGCGCACCTTCTCGCTGTCGCGGATCGCCGCGGGCGGACCTTCCTCGATGATCGCTCCGGAATCGAGCACGACGATATGCTCGCAAAGGCCGAGCACCAGCCCGACATTGTGCTCGATGAGCAGGACACCGCAGCCGAGATCGCCGGCGATGTGTCTTATCAGGCTCGAAAGCTCCCGTGCCTCCGGCGTGCTCATGCCGGCGGCGGGCTCGTCTAGCAGGATGTATGCGGGCCGTCCCATCAGGGCACGGCCAATGGCGACACGGCGCTCATCCGTATAAGGCAAAGTTCCGGCGATGCGTGAGCCCAGCGCGCCGATGCCTATCCAGTCGAGCATCGCTTCCGCTTCGGCGATGGCGGCGCGCCGGCTCATTCCCAGACCAACCCCGGTTACCTCAAGATTGTCCAGCACAGGCAGGTCGCGGAAGAGCCGCCCACCCTGGAAGGTGCGGGCGATGCCGCGCCGCCGGACCTGATGCGGCTTTAGGCCCGTGAGTGCTGCCCCGTCGAGCTTGACGGTGCCTTCCGTAGGAGCCTGGAAGCCCGTCAGCACGTTGACGAGCGTGGTCTTGCCGGCGCCATTGGGGCCGATGAGACCACTGATGCGGCCAGGCGTGATCTGGAGGTCGACCGATGACAGGGCCCTCAGCCCCGCAAACGACACCGAGACGTTCTCCGCGCTCAGATGACTCATGTGCCTTTCCTTCTTTTTACCGACGGAAAGGCGCGAAGCATCCGGCCTTGCGGCCAGTCACGTTGCTAATGTCTTCCCCTGTCGGTTCCGGCGGTCTCTATCGGACTGCTCGGATGGCCAAATTCACGCCGTTGCCCGGCGTCGTCTTGTCGTTTCGCGCACCGGATTTTGTCTTCCGCCACGCGCGGTCGGTTTTGGCCGACCGATCTCCTCGCCTCCGGCTCCTCCGCCGGCATTTCCCGGCCGATGTCAGCCGGCCAGATGCGCTTCGGCACGCGCCAGCGCGACGCCCTGTTCGGCGCGCGCGGCTAGCGCGTCTTCCAGCGTCACCGAAACGAAGCGCGCCGGGGTGTGGGGCTGGAGCTGGGCGATCAGGTCCATGTCGGCCGATATGACCACGCCCAGCATCATGTAGCCGCCGCCCGAAACCGCGTCCCGGTGAAGAACGATAGGCTCGGTGCCGCTCGGCACCTGGACCGATCCATAGGGATAGCAGGCATCGACGATGTTCGAGGGGTCGGAGCCTGCACCGAAAGGCTGCTCGCGCTCCACGAACTCCAGCGGCGTTCCGCCACGGAAGCGATAGCCGATGCGGTCGGCTTCCGGCGCGACCTTCCAGGTCTCCTCGAAGAACCGACTGCCGGCAGCTTCAGTGATGCGATGCCAATACAGGCCGGGAAGCATTCTGAGTTCCGCCGGACTGTTGCGCGCGCGGCGCAGATGTGCCGGCAGCGAAAGACCGGCTTTGCCGGAACCTTCGCCGATGGGAAGCTCATCGCCCGCCTTCAGCGTGCGGCCCTGATGGCCGCCGAGTGCGCCCAGGATATAGGTCGAGCGCGAGCCGAGAACCACCGGCACGTCGATGCCGCCGGAGATTGCCAGATAAGCGCGCGCGCCGCCCTTGAGGAAGCCAAAGGAAAGCCGGTCACCTGCCTTCACCGGAAAACTTTCCCAGGTCGGCCGTTCCTCGCCATTGAGTTTCGGTGGCAGCTCTCCACCCGTGACGGCGATGACTGCGGATTGGGTGAATTCGAGTTCGGGGCCCATGAAGGTGGCTTCGAGCACCGCGGCACCCGGATCGTTGCCGACAAGCAGGTTTGCGATGTGTGTGGCAAAGCGGTCCATGCCGCCGCCTTCGGGGATGCCAACATGATAGTGGCCTGGTCGGCCAAGGTCCTGCACGGAGGTGGAGAGGCCGGGAGAGACTACCTTAACGGCCATTGATGAGCTCCATCAGCTTTGCATTGGTGCCGTAAATATCGCTGTTGAAGTCCTTCAGGCTGAAGCTGCACTCGCGAACTGTCGGCTGCCACCGATTGGCTTCGATTTCCTCCAGCGTGGCATCGTAGTCATCGCGGCCAATGGCCTTGAACTTGACGATGTCGCCCGGCTTGAACAGGCACATGTCATCGGAGAGGTAGCGCACCTTCATGGCAGGGTCGTAGATCGGCGCCGGGGTTATGCCGTACATCTGGTAGCCGCCGGCGCCGCGCACCGAATAGATCGCTGCAAAGCAACCGCCATGGCCGATGGTGAGCTTGGGAGTGTCGGTGCGTGGACGTAGATATTTCGGCGCCTGAATCTGTTTCTTGCGCTCAACCATCTGGTACAGGAAGGGCAGTCCCGCGACGAAGCCGACCATGGATACGAACCAGGGCTGGCCGGAATAGGCGGCGATAAACTCTTCCACCGTGGCGTAGCCGTTGATGCGTGCCGAATATTCAAGATCGGTGGAGGAGGGGTCCTGATGGCGCTCGCGAAAGCGCAAACAGGTTTCACGCGTCCACGGATCCTGGAAATAAACCGGCAGTTCGATGATCCGGGTCTTCAGCACCGGGTCTGCCTTTGAGGCCGCCTCTTCCATCGACTTCAGTTCGCGCAGCAAATCCTGCGGCTTGACGATGTCGGGATTGAAGCGAATCTGGAAGCTGGCATTGGCCGGGCAGATCTCGGTGACGCCTCGGATGCCTGCGGTGCGTACCGCATTGGTCATCGAAAGGCCGGTAAAGAAGGAGGTGAGGGACATTTCTTCGGACACCTCGCCGAAGATATGCTCGTCACCGCCGAAGTTGAATCGTATCGACATCGGTCCCCCTTAGTCCGCCAATGCTGCGGCATTTTCGATGAGCCAGCCTTCCAGCCAGCGTGTATGCACGTCTCCTGTCCGCACCGCCGGATCGGCGGCCAGCGCAAGAAACAGCGGCTTGGTGGTCTTGAGCCCACCGATCTTCAACTCTTTAAGCGCGCGGATCAGACGCACCATCGCCGCCTCGCGCGTCTCTGCATGCACGATCAGCTTGGCAAGCAGCGAGTCATAGAAGGGCGGCACCTGATAGCCTTGGTAGAGCATGGAATCGAAGCGAACGCCCGGCCCGCCGGGAATGCGAAGCTCGGCCACCTGCCCGGGGAATGGAGCGAACTCCTTCGCCGGATCTTCGGCATTAAGCCGTACTTCGATGGAATGCCCCTTGACGCGGACGTCACCTTGCCGAATCCGCAGCTTCTCGCCGCCGGCGATACGAAGCATCTCTGCAACGAGGTCGATGCCGGTGATCGCCTCGGTGACCGGGTGCTCAACCTGAATGCGGGTGTTCATTTCGATGAAGTAAAAGCGGTCGGCTTCATGGTCATAGAGATACTCTACCGTGCCGGCACCAGAGTATTTGACCGCCTTGGCCAATGCGACCGCGGAAGCGCAGAGCGCCTCGCGCAGCCCGTCGGACAGCGCGCGCGACGGCGCCTCCTCCCAAACCTTCTGGCGCCGCCGCTGCAGCGAGCACTCCCGCTCGTAGCAGTGGATGGCATCGCTTCCGTCCGCCAATACCTGAACTTCGATATGGCGGGCCTTGCCGATCACCTTTTCCATGTAGAGACCGCCGTCGCCAAAGGCGGCGAGGGCTTCTGCTTCGGCCTGCGGAAAGGCTTGCTCGAATTCTTCGAGCGAGTTGGCAATGCGGATGCCTCGTCCGCCGCCGCCTGCCGCAGCCTTGATCATCACCGGAAAGCCGGTTTCGGTCAGCACTTGGCGACCAGCCTCGAGGCCCTCGACCCGACCAGCCGAGCCCGGCACCACAGGGACACCTGCAGCGGCAGCGGCCGAGCGCGCCGAGACCTTGTCTCCCATCATCCGGATCGCATCTCCCGACGGGCCGACGAAGACCAATCCAGCGCCTGTGACCGCGTCGGAAAACGCGGCATTCTCGGCAAGGAAACCATAGCCAGGATGGACGCTGTCGCAGCCGGTGTCGCGGGCAGCCTTCAGAATTGCTTCGACGTTCAGATAGGACTTCTTTGCTGCCGGTGGACCGATGTTGACCGCTTCGTCGGCAAGCTGGACATGGAGCGACTCCGCGTCCGCGGCCGAGTACACCGCCACGGTGGCGATCCCCATATCTTGCGCGGCCCGGATGATCCTGACCGCTATCTCGCCCCGGTTGGCAACCAGAAGCTTTTTCAGCATCAGTCGAGATCCGCAATAGGTGCGCCGGCCATGATGGGGTCCTCATTGTCGGCAAGGAAGCGGATGTTCGTACCGGCCGTCTCGGCCCTCACTTCGTGGAACGACTTCATCACTTCGATGAGACCGATTACGTCTCCGGCGGAGACCGCATCGCCATCCGCCTTGTAGGGCGGCTGGTCTGGCGAAGCGCTCCGATAAAAAGTGCCGGGAAGAGGCGAAAGAATCTGGGCCATAAAAAGCTCCGGAAAACTGCAGGCAGACTAATTTGGAACCGCCTGCGCGGGCGGGTTAGGTCGAGTTCAGTGCCAAGGGGCGATTGCGGTGCGCACGGCCCTGGCTATTTCGATGGCGTTCGGCGTATCGGAATGCACGCAGATGGTTTCGCAGCGTACAGGGAAGAAACTGCCATCCTCTGCCGTGCCCTTTCCCTCGCTGATGGCCCGCACGCAACGCTCGGCCATCTCCGCGGGGTTCTTGGCGTCGTGAACGCGTGTCAGGATCAGCTTGCCGGAGGCATCATAGTCAAGATCGGCATAGAACTCGGCGACGAATGGGATACCGCGCTCCTGATAAATCTTCTCGTGCAGGGTGTCCGTCATGCCGAAGAGAGGTACGCCGAAAACCTCTGCGGCATCGCACACGCCGTGGGCGACTGCCTCCTGCTGCATGGCCATGAAGTAAAGACTGCCATGCGGCTTGATATGGTGGAGTTCCACACCCTCGGCCTTCAGGAAGCCGGCAAGCGCGCCCACCTGGTAGATGATGGCGTTCCTGACCTCGTCGCGGGTCATCCGCATCTCGCGGCGACCGAAACCCTGAATGTCGGGCAAGCCTGGATGGGCGCCGACCTTTACGCCACTCGCCTTGGCGCCGCGGACGGCGGCGTGCATGTGATCGGGATCGGAAGCGTGAAAACCACAGGCAACATTGGCAACGTCGATGATCGGCATCATGCCCACATCGTCGCCAACCTTATAAAGGCCAAAGCTTTCGCCCATGTCGCAGTTTAGCGTCACCGCCATCGTATTGTTACCCCTCGAAGCTGCCGTCTTTTGCGGCGTTGCAGCATTTTTGCGCAGCCGAGGGCGATTGTGAAATAGTAGTTTGTTGATTGTGATATCAAAAAAACAGATAATGGTCCTGGGTCGGAGTGCGCCATGACCATCACCTTGAAACAGCTCGATTATTTCATCGCGACCGCCGAAAGCGGACAGGTTAGTCATGCCGCGGTGGAACTCAACATCTCACAATCGGCGGTCACCGCGGCGATAAAGACGCTGGAGGCTGACCTGGGCGTACGGCTTTTGGAGCGCAACCACGCCGGCGTAAGGTTGACGATGGAGGGCGCGCGGTTTCTTGAACATGCGCGTGTTATCACGGGGGCCGTCGCCGCCGCCGTCCGAAGCCCGCTGCGCGATAGGAAAGGCCTGGCGGGCAAGCTGCGGCTGGGCATGACCTACACGGTCGTCGGCTACTACATGTCGCGCCACTATGCGCGGTTTCGAAAGACCTATCCCGAGATCGAGGTCGAGGTGCTGGAACTGCCCCGGGACGCTCTCGAAGGCGGCTTGATGTGCGGGGACATCGACATGGCCGTGATGCTGGTGTCCAACCTGGAGCACACCGAGGAATTGGCGCAGGAGGTCTTGATGCGGTCGAACCGCCGGCTCTGGCTTTCGGCGGATCATCATCTGCTCGCGCGGCAGGAAATCAGCCTCGCCGATGTGGCGGCGGAAGACTATGTCATGCTGACGGTGGACGAGGCACGCACGACGGCCGCCCGTTATTGGGATGCCGCGGGCCTTTCGCTCCGTGCCGTCCTTACCACCAGTTCGGTCGAGGCCGTGCGGTCGCTCGTGGCTGCTGGCATGGGGGTCACTGTCCTGTCCGACATGGTTTACCGCCCCTGGTCCCTGGAGGGGCAGCGCATCGAAGTGCGCGGGCTTGTCGAGCCGATCCCCACTATGGATGTCGGCCTGGCCTGGTCGCGTGACAGACCAATCGACCCGGCGGCGGCGGCCTTCCGGGCCTTCATGTCCGTGACCATGGGCGGTGGCGGCGGCTAACCGCCGGCCCGTCAGGCTGACGCGCCATCGTCGTTGTAAATCATTGAAATAACTAATGAAATAAACAGAACGCCGACAGGCTTGAAGTTTTTTGAATTCTAATTACTTTAAGCTTCAAGGTTTTTTGAAGAGTCCATGGCGCTCCATTCATCGAAGCTGAGACATCCGGCATTTGGCTGCTGAGCAGGAGGAGGGAGATTGCCGTCGTTCCGGAATGAAACTCCATGAGCCCAGCACGATTTTCCCAGAGTGTCACGGGCGACATCGTCACCGGCGTTCTCGTCGTCACGATCGAAAATCCGCCGGTCAACGCGCTCTCCTTCCATGTCAGGCGCGGGCTGACGGCTGCGCTTGAGCGCGCGAGGTCGGATGACGTGTCTGCCGTGGTGCTCACCGGTGTCGGACGCACCTTTGTCGGCGGCGCCGATATCAAGGAATTCGGCAAGCCCGCTATCGAACCTACACTGCCTGACGTTATCGAAGCGATCGAGAGCTTCGCGAAACCGGTCGTCGCGGCAGTCGGCGGCGCGGCGCTCGGCGGCGGCTGCGAGATTGCGCTGGCCTGCCATTATCGTATCGCCAGCAAGGCGGCCAGCTTCGGTCTGCCCGAGGTCAAGCTCGGGATCGTGCCCGGAGCCGGTGGAACCCAACGCCTGCCCCGCCTCGTCGGTACGGTCGCCGCAATCGATCTGATCGGCACGGGTCGCGCCGCGACATCCGACGAAGCCCTCACGCTCGGCTTGATCGATGCCATTGCCGACGATCTTCCCGAAGGCGCGCTCGATGCCACCCGCCTTCTCGTTGGCCAACCGTTGCGGCGCACGGGCGCACTTTCCGTGCCGAGTTCGCAATTTGAGGCCGCCGCCGCCGCCGCAAAGAAGGTGCTTTCCCGCAGCCGTGGACAGACCGCGCCTGCGGAAGCTGTGAGACTGGTCCAGGCTGCGTGCACGTTCAGACTGGAAGAAGGTCTCGCCGACGAACGCGCCACCTTCCTGCGCCTCAGGGATTCCCGCGAGGCGGCAGCGTTGCGCCACGTCTTTTTTGCCGAGAGGCAAGCCAGCAAGGTCGACAGGCTGGACGGTGTCACGCCTCGCAAGGTCGAGACCGTTGGCATCGTCGGAACCGGCCTGATGGGTGCAGGCATCGCTGTGTCGGCCCTGAATGCGGGCTATCGCGTGATCGGCATCGAGCAGACCGACGACGCCGCAGCCAAAGGATACGAGCGTATCGCCGGCCTGCTCGACAAGTCGGTCCAATCGGGCCGTCTCACCGATCATGCGCGCAGGGAAGCGCTGAGCAGGTTTGAAACGGCCAGCGACGCCGGCAGGCTGGCGCAAGCCGATCTGGTCATCGAGGCGGTGTTCGACGACCTCACGGTAAAAACCGAGCTCTTCCGCAAGCTCGACCGCATCGTCCGCCCCGACGCCATCCTTGCGACCAACACCAGCTACCTCAACCCCGACGAGATCGCCTCGGCAACCGCACGGCCCGAGCGGATCGTCGGCCTGCATTTCTTCTCGCCGGCCAATGTCATGCGGCTCACCGAAGTGGTGGACTGTGCGGCCACCGCGCCCGACGTGCTCGCCTCGGCGATCGCCTTCGTCAGAAAGCTCGGCAAGCTGCCTGTCGTGTGCGGCGTTACCGAGGGTTTCATCGGCAATCGTATCTATTCGGCCTACCGCCGCGAGGCGGAGTTCATGGTGGAGGATGGCGCAGCACCTGAAGAGGTGGATGCCGCGCTTGAGGCCTGGGGCTTTCCGATGGGGATATTCGCCGTCAACGACATGGCCGGACTGGAGATAGCCTGGGCGCGGCGCAAGCGGCAGTCGGCCACGCGCGATCCGGAAGCGCGTTATGTCGAGATCGCCGACCTTCTGTGCGAGGCCGGCCGCTTCGGCCGCAAGACCGGGCGCGGCTGGTACGACTATTCCAACGGCGAGCGCAGGAGCGACGCGCAAGTAACCGCGCTGATCGAGGCCGCGCGGGCGGCCAAGAGCATCGTGCCGCGCCGCTTTTCACCCGACGAGATCGTCACGCGGCTTCTGGCGGCAATGGCCGACGAGGGCAAGGCGTTGCTTGCCGAAGGCATCGCGGCGCGCGCTTCCGACATGGATCTGGTGATGATCAACGGCTATGGCTTCCCGGCCCACAAGGGCGGGCCGATGTTCCACGCCGGAGAGGTTTAACGGCCCAGCTACGACAGCTTGGCGATGACGGCGCGCAGCGCCTCGCCGAAACGCCTGACCTCGTCGACCGTGTTGTAATGGACCAGCGAGGCGCGGATGGCGCCGCTGTCCATCGACAGGTTGAGACGCTTCATCAGCCGCGGCGCGTACATATGGCCGTCGCGGATGCCGATCTGCATCTCGGCCATTTCCTCAACGATCCGCTGCGGCGACAGCTTGCCGATGTTGAAGCAGAAGGTCGGCACGCGCTCGTTGATGCGGGCCTCGTCGGCGACGCCGTAGATCGTGGCTTTGCAGCCCTTGAGCACCGCGAGCATCTCGCGCGCCAAGACCAGTTCATAGTCGCGGATGGCGCCCATGCCGGCAACGATGTTGTCGCGCCGCGAGCGGTTGTTGGAGGGAGCCAGATTGCGGCCGATCAGTTCCAGGTACTGCACTGCGGCATCCATGCCCGAGACGTTCTCGTAGATGAATGTGCCGGCCTCGACCTTGTAGGGCGGCTCGTCGGGAATGAAATCCTCGCGAAAGGTCGGCAGCCGCTTCAGTGTTTCGAAGCGGCCCCACAGAAAGCCCATATGCGGCGAGAAGTTCTTGTAGCCGGAGCAGACGAGATAGTCGCAGTCCCAGGCCTGCACGTCGATCAGCCCGTGCGGTCCGTAATGTACGCAGTCGAGGAACACTTCGGCGCCGGCCGCATGCGCGATCCCGGCCACGGAAGCGACATCGACGATCGAGCCGATCGAATGCGCCGTCACCGTGCAGGCGACCAGGCGGGTACGTTCCGAAACCAGCGGCTTGAGGTCGTCGACATGCAGATTGCCGTCCTCGCGCATACGCCACCACTTGAACTTGGCCCCGGCGGATTCCAGCGCCAACCACGTCGCGATGTTGGCGTCATGGTCCATGTCGGTGATGACGATCTCGTCGCGCGCCCCATCTGTGTCCTTGGCAAGCATCTGGCCGATGCCGAGACTGACCAGACGGATGAATGACGTGGCGTTCATGCCGAAGCAGATTTCCGACGGACTGTAGGCGTTGATCAGCAGCGCCACGCTTGTCCGGGCATCCGCAACCGACTGGTCGACCGTGACGGAGCGGCCATAACGGCCGCCGCGCTGCACATTGTGCGAGACCAGATGGTTGGTCACCGCGTCGAGCACGCTTTGCGGAATCTGCGCGCCGGCTGCGTTGTCCATGAAGATGAAATCGCCGGCGCGCTGCAAGGCGGGAAACATGGCGCGGATGGTGTCGACCGGAAAGTCGCCGGCGGCTTGGGAAGTGCTCAACTGTATCTCCTGCGAAGGGCTTGGGAAGCGGGGGTCGGTTGGCGAGGTCAGCGCGTCTTCTCGGTCTTGAAGCGGTCTTCGAGCAGGCTGACGAGGCGAACCATCGGCCAGAGGAAGATGAGATAGACCAAAGCGGCGCCGATCAGCGGCGAGGGGTTGGCATAGAGCGACTGCGCGTTGGTCGCTTCTTTCAGCAGTTCCGGCAGCGCCACGGTGGAGGCCAGCGACGTATCCTTGAACATAGAAACGCAATTGCTGGTCATCGGCGGGATGACCACGCGGATCGCCTGCGGCAGCACCACCTTGCGCAGGGTCAAAAGGAACGGCAGGCCAAGCGCCTGCGCCGCCTCGAATTGGCCGCGCGGAATGCTCTCAATGCCGGAGCGGAAAACTTCGGCCGAATAGGCCGACATGATGATGGCGAACGCGGTAACCGCCGACGCCCAGGACGACAGGCGTATGCCGAGGAAGGGCAGGGCGTAGTAGATCAGTATCAGCACCACCAGCACCGGCAGGGCACGGAAGATATCGGTGTAGCCGATCGCCAGCCAGCGCAGCGGCTTCGGCGCGTAGAGCCGCAACAGGCTTATCCCCAGGCCGATAGGAATGCCGATGCCGATGCTCAAAATGCCGAGCAGCAGCGTGTTCAGGAAGCCGCGCAACAGCGCCGGCAGGCTGGACATGATGACATCGGGATTGAAGAAGGTGTCGATCAGCGACATCAGAGCATTCCCGGCCGTTATGCGTCACGCGACGCTGGAGAAGGGCCCGAAAGCATCGAAAGCGGTTTGCTGCGCTGACCTGTAGCTCCGGGGAGGGATCATGGATGGAAACGAGACGTGCCGGCATTTGCAGCCGGCACGTGTAAGTTTGCCGGGCGGCCGTTCAGGCCTTGGGCATCGGCAATTCCTTGACCGTCGAGGAATCGGCCGGCGCGTCGCTGCCGAACCACTTCTTGTGGATGGCGGCCAGCGTGCCGTCCTTCTTCATCGCGGTCAGCGCGTCGTTCAGCTTGCCGAGCAGCGGATGGTCCTTGCTCATCATCAGGCCGTACTGTTCGCCGGTCTTGATGCGCTGCTTGACCTTGAGGTCCTTCATCTTGGTGAAGGAGTATTCCATGCCCGGAATATCGCTGACGGCGGCGTCGACGCGGCCGGCGCTGAGGTCGAGCAGCAGGTTCTGCTGCGTGTCGTAGCCCTTCACGTCGCTGTATCCGCCGGCCTCCTGATGTTCCTTGACCCAGGTCTCGCCGGTCGAGCCTGACAGCACGCCGATAATCTTGCCCTTGAGGTCAGCCTCGGTATTGATCGCGCTGTCTGTCTTCGTCGCTATGCCCATGTCGGAATCATAATAGGGCTGGGTGAACGACAGGGTTTTCAGCCGCTCCGGCGTGATGGTGATCGAGGAGATCGCGACATCGATGCGGTTGGAACTGACAGCCGCAAACAGCGCCTGGAAGCCGAGATCGGCGATTTCGGTGGTCATGCCGATCCGCTTGGCCGCCTCGTTGACGATGTCGACTTCAAAACCCTCAAAAGTGCCGCTCTCGTTCTTGTATTCGAAGGGCGGGTTGGTCGGGTAGGCGCCGACATTGAGCACATCAGCGGCATAAGCGGTGGCGGGGCCGGCGGCGATGCCGATGGCTGCGGCGAGAAGGATGAGATTGCGACGGTTAAGCTTCATAGGTGTTTCCCTCCGGGGTGTTCCCTGGTTGTTGATCGGGCGGGGTCTTCCCGCACGGTTTGTTGCCGTCCCGCCTCCCAGCGGGGCGTCAATTCATGGCGGCGACCATGCGCTCGAGCGCGGTCGCTATCTGGTCGCGTTCACGGCACACGCACATGCGCAGGAAGGCCGTTGCCGAATTTCCAAAGAGGTGGCCGGGCGCCAGCCCGACGCGCGCCGTCTCCAGTATCCTGGCGCAGGCCTGCCGGGCGTCGCTTTCGCCGTCCATGGCAAAGAAGGCATACATGCCGCCGCGCGGTTTCGTCGGCAGGATGATGCCGGGAATTTGGGCCAGCCTGTCATAGGCAAGGTCGAGGCCGGTTTTGATCCGCTGCCTGATTTCCTTGACCAGCGGCTCGCCCTGGCGGATGGCGGCGACAGCGCCGGCCTGGATCGGCGCGGCGGTGCCGCTGTTGATGTACTGCGTCATGGCGCCAAGCTGGTCGGCCACCCCCGACGGATGCGTCAGCCAGCCGATGCGCCAGCCGGTCATCGCCCACGCCTTCGAAAAACTGTTGACCGACAGCACCCGGTCGCCATCCTCGGCGATCTGCAGGATGGAGGGGGCAACATCGCCGTCGAAATAGAGCCGGCCATAGACCTCGTCGGAAATGATCCAGATGCCGGTGCGCCGGCTGAAATCGAGCAGCGCCTGCATCTCTTCGCGCGACGCGGTCCAGCCGGTCGGATTGGAAGGCGTCGACAGGAAGATCGCGCGGGTGCGCGCGTCGCAGGTGGCGAACAGCCGGTCGAGATCGAGCTGCCAGTCACCCCTGAAGTCGAGCGAAAACGGCCGCGGCTCGCCGCCGATCAGATGGATGGCGTTGTGGATGTTGGGCCATTGCGGGGCGACATAGACGACGTTGCTGCCGGTATCGACCAGCAGCTCCAGCGCCAGGTACAACGCCTGCATGCCGCCCGGCGTGACGGTGGTGCGCGCGATCGGGATCGAGCGGCCGTGAATGCGCGTCTGGTATTCCGACAGCGCCTCGTTCAGCAGGCCGTGCCCGCGCATGTTGGGAACGTAGAACGTCTGGCCTTCATCGAAGGCGGCCTTCGCCGCGTCGCGGATGAAAGCCGGCGTCACCATGTCGCCTTCGCCGTACCAGAGCGCGATAACGTCGCCCAACTCTCGGGCGCGCACGGCAAGGTTGGCGATGTTTTCGGTGTGCAGGTCACGGATCTGGGCGCGCACGCCGTCGAACGCATAGCGCGCGCTGGACGATGACTGGGGCAGTATGAACGACAAGGACTGAAACCCCTCCCACCCGGAGCACCATGATGGACTGCCTGAAAGCCCGCCGGCACGACAGCCGCCATCGACTTTGGATGCTATCCAAAGCGCGGCGCTTTTCAAGGAAAAAGTTTTAAGCTTAAAAAGTTTGGCTCGGTTGTTGCTCCGCCGGCACGGCCTGTTTTCCTGGCTGCGTTCGTCTCATGCCAATTCGTCACGTGCGGCGGCAAAGTTGGCCGCCGCACCTGCGCCAAGAAACATCGTGTCGCTGGCCAGCACGAAGAAACTCGCGCCGATCGCTGCCCATCGGCTGATCGCCTGTGGGCTGGCGCAAAATATGCCGGCTACCTTGTTGTGTGCGATCGTCGCGCGGATGATCGTCCCGATCGCCTCGTTGAGCTTGTCCGCACCTTTCGGTCCGATCGCATCGATCGACACGGAGAGATCGCCGGGGCCGACAAAGATCACATCGACACCATCGACGGCAACGATCGCGTCGATGTTGGCCAGCCCTTCCGATGTCTCGACCTGGACCGCGACGACGATCCTGTCATTGGCGGCGGCCAGATATTCGGGAATGCGATAGCCGTAGCCGGCCGCGCGGCCAGGCCCGAGGCCGCGCTCGCCCAGCGGCGGATAGCGCGAGGCTTTCACCGCCAGCGCAGCCTGGGCGGCAGTCGAAACACGGGGAACGAGCACGCCCTGCGCGCCGCTGTCGAGCGCCGCCTGGATGGCTTCCGGCGCATGGCCGGGAACGCGCACCATGGCCGGCACGCGGTGCACGTCGGCAGCGCGCACCATGGTCTCGATCGTGTCGCGTGCGATCTGGGCATGTTCCCAGTCGATGCAGAGGAAGTCGAGGCCGGCGAGCGCCATCACTTCGACCGCGACGGGATGCGGAATGGCGGCGAAAGAGCCGACGAGATTGGCCTTGCCCATGCACTTCTGACGGAACTCGCTCATCTCCATCCCCTTTTTCGTCTGGCCCAAATTCATAACCGCAATCGGCAGCGAGGCGAAGCTATTTCAGGCTTGAAATATTTTTGCGCGGGCCTAGCGTGTGGGTCTCCCGCCACGAGTTCCCACGATGATCAAAACCCATCCCCTGCATGGCCCGAACAAACTGAAGCTCGGCGTCTTCTCGACCAACGCCGATGGCGGTCTGGCCATCACCGATGTGCCGGAACGCTGGACGGCAAGCTGGCAGGACAATCTGACGGCAGCGCAGATCGCCGACCGCGCCGGGCTGGAATTTATGCTGCCGATCGCGCGCTGGCGTGGCTTTGGCGGCCGCAACAAGGTGCGCGAATGGTCGTTCGAGACCTTCACCTGGGCAGCAGCTCTGGCGGTGGCTACCGAGCAGATCGGCCTGTTCATGACCGTGCATGTGCCGCTGGTGCATCCGCTTTACGCCGCCAAGGCGCTGGCAACGGTCGACCATATCAGCCAGGGCCGAGCCGGCTTGAACATCGTGTGCGGCTGGAACCCGAAGGAATTCGGCATGTTCGGCACGCCGCTGGTCGAAAAGGGCTATGAGCAGGCTGCGGAATGGATTGAAGTTCTGGAGCGGCTTTACGCATCGAGCGAGCCACTCGACTACGAAGGCGTCTATTATCGCCTGAAGGAAGCGGTCAGCCGGCCGGCCAGCCTGCAGGTGCCGCGCCCGGTGACCATGAACGCCGCTTTCGGTGGTCCGGGTCGCGATTTCGCCGCCGCCCGATGCGATTATCTGTTCACCACCTTTTCCGAGATGGGCGATGCCGGCAAGCATGTCGCCGATATCGGCGAGCGGGCCGACAAGGTGGGCCGCAATGTCGGCGTCTACACGGTGGCGCATGTCGTCTGCCGTCCGACCATGGAGGAGGCGCAGGCTTATTACACGCGCTATGCCGTCGATCTGGCCGACCATGACGCGGTCGATGCCCATATGGCCGGCAAGAAGGAGTTCTCGCAGTCGCATGACCCGCATGCCTATGACCGCTACCGGCAGCGCTTCGCCGGCGGCGCCGGCACCTACCCGCTGGTTGGAACGCCGGAGACGATTGCCGCCGAGATGGCCGCTATTGCCGGGCATGGCTACCAGGGCATCGCGCTGTCCTTCGTCAACTACACGCAGGAACTCCCCTATTTCTGCGATCATGTTTTGCCGCTGCTGAAGCGGGCGGGGCTGCGCGGCTGATCAATCCGGGAATAACGAATTCGTTATTCCGGAATAACGGCGGTGGCCTGAATCTCGATCTTGGCGCGATCTTCCACCAGCGCCACCACCTGCATGGCGGCCATCGCGGGAAAATGCCGGCCGATCACCTCGCGATAGGCCTCGCCGATACCCTTGAGGTTGCCGAGATATTCGGCCTTGTCGGTGAAATACCAGGTCATCGCAGTGATGTGCCGTGGCTCCGCGCCGGCCTCTGCCAGCACGGCGACGATGTTTTGCAGCGTCTGCCGCACCTGGCCGGCGAAATCGTCGGTCTCGAACTGGCACTGCCCGTTCCAGCCGACCTGTCCGCCAACGAAGACGAGCCTGCCGCGCGCAGCTATGCCGTTGGCGTAGCCGACCGGTTTCGCCCAGCCTTCCGGCTGCAGGATCTCGTGCATTTTCAAGCCTCCCCGGTATTCCTAAAAACCAAGTCTCAAAATCAAATACGTCGCCGTCAGGCCGCGCCCATCACTTGCCGCGCGATCACCACTTTCTGCACGTCGGAAGCGCCTTCATAGATGCGCAAGGCGCGGATTTCGCGATACAGGCTCTCCACGATATGGCCCTTGCGGACGCCGTCGCCGCCATGCAGTTGCACAGCCTTGTCGATCACCTCTTGCGCCTTGTCGGTGGCGAACAGCTTGGCCATCGCCGCCTCGCGGGTAACCCGCGGGGCGCCCATATCCTTGGTCCAGGCAGCGCGGTAGACCAGCAGCGCCGCCGCATCCACGTCCAGCGCCATGTCGGCGATATGGCCTTGCACCATCTGCAGTTCTGCCATCGGCGCGCCGAACAGTTTGCGCTCGGCCACCCGTTTGATGCTCTCATCAAGCGCCCGGCGGGCAAAGCCAAGTGCCGCCGCGCCTACCGTCGAGCGGAACACGTCGAGCACCGACATGGCGATGCGAAAGCCGTCGCCGGGCTTGCCGATCAACGCCGACGCCGGCACCCGCACCTGGTCGAAGGTAAGCCGCGCCAGCGGATGCGGCGCGATCACCTCAAGGCGCTCGGCGATGCCAAGCCCCTTGCTGTCGGCAGGCACGAGAAAGGCGGAAAGCCCCTTGGCGCCCGGCGCCTCGCCGGTGCGGGCAAAGACGACGTAGAGATCGGCGATGCCGCCATTGGAAATCCAGGTCTTCTCGCCGCTGAGGCTATAGAAGTCGCCATCGCGGCTTGCCGTCATTTCGGTGTTGGCGACATCCGAGCCGGAGCGTGGCTCCGACAGCGCGAAGGCCGAGATGGTCTTGCCGGCCCTGGTCTTTGCCAGCCATTGCTGCTGGTCGGGCGTGCCGAACAGGCTAAGCGCGCCGGTGCCGAGCCCCTGCATGGCGAAGGCGAAGTCGGCCAACCCGTCATGGCGCGCCAGCGTCTCACGCGTGATGCACAAAGTGCGGACATCGAGCGGTCCCGGATTATCGGTATCGAGGGCCGTCGGCTTCAGCCAGCCGTCGCGGCCAAGCTTGGCCACCAGCTCGCGGCAGGCGGCATCGACGTCATGGTGATCGACCGGCAGGTTCCTGGCGCACCAGGCATCAAGGCGTTCGGCGAGTTCGCGGTGGCGATCTTCGAAGAACGGCCAGTTGAGGAAACTCTTGTCAGCCATCAATTGCCCTCGAACACCGGTTTTTCCTTGGCCACGAAGGCCTTGTAGGCGCGCTCGAAGTCACGCGTCTGCATGCAGATCGCCTGCGCCTGCGCTTCGGCTTCGATTGCCTGGTCGAGTCCCATCGACCATTCCTGGTTGAGCTGCGTCTTGGTGATGCCATGCGCGAAGGTCGGACCGGAGACGATGCGTGCCGCCATCTCGAGCGCGTCGGCCTCGAGCGCCGCCGCATCGACCAGCCTGTTGTAGAAGCCCCAGCGCTCGCCTTCCGCCGCCGTCATCGTGCGGCCGGTGTAGAGCAGTTCTGCGGCACGGCCCTGGCCGATGATGCGCGGCAGGATCGCGCAGGCACCCATGTCGCAGCCGGCAAGGCCGACGCGGGTGAACAGGAAGGCGGTCTTGGCCTCCGGCGTGGCGATGCGGATGTCGGCGCTCATGGCGATGATGGCGCCGGCGCCGACCGCGACACCGTCGATCGCCGCGATGATCGGCTTTCCGCAGTTGAGCATCGCCTTGACGAAATCGCCGGTCATGCGCGTGAAGGCGAGCAATTCCTTCATGTCCATCTTGACCAATGGGCCGATAATGTCGTGGACATCGCCGCCCGAGCAGAAATTGCCGCCATTGGACAGGAACACCACGGCGTCGACGTCGTCGGCATAGACGAGGTCGCGAAACGTGTCGCGCAGTTCCGCATAGCTGTCGAAGGTCAGCGGGTTCTTGCGCTCCGGCCGGTCGAGCCGCACCCTGGCGATCCTGCCTTCGACCTCCCACAGGAAGTGCTTCGGCTTGAGGCCGGCCATCGCAGTCATTCGCGTCCCTCCCAGTTGCTGCGGAACGAGGTCAGCATGCCGGTCAGCCGGCGCGCATCCTCCTCGCTGACCTTGCCCAGCAATTCGCCGATCCAACCCTCATGCGCCGCGGCCATTGCGGCAAAGGATTTGGAACCCTCATCAGTCAGTCGCACCATGGATGTGCGACGATCGCCATTGCGGCGCGCACGCGCCACCACCCCTTCCGAAACCAGCCGGTCGACAATGCCGGTGACATTGCCGTTGGATACCAGCAGGAAGCGCGACAGATCGCTCATCAGCATGCCTTCCGGCGCGCGGTAGAGGGCGGCCATGACGTCGAAACGCGGCAGCGTCGTATCGAAATCTTTCTTCAGACGCTCGCGCAGCTCGGCCTCGATCGTGCGCGAGGCGCGCAGCAGCCTGATCCAAAGACGCAGCCGGTCCTTGCCGGGTCCCGACGGCACGGGCAATGGGCCGGCTACCATGTTTCGCCTCCTGAGATCGAAATTGCTTGTCCGGTGATCGACGCCGCCGCATCGCCGCACAGCCACAGCACGGCGGCGGCAACTTCCTGCGGCTGGATGAAGCGGCCCTGCGGGTTGGTCGAGGCCAGGCTTGTTCGCGCCTGCTCGGCCGAGCGGCCGGTCTTTTCGACAATGCGCTGGATGGACTCCTCCAGCATGTCGGTCTCGACGAAGCCCGGGCAGACAGCGTTGACGGTGATGCCGGATTTCGCCGTCTCGGCTGCAAGCGCCCGCATCAGCCCGACCACGCCATGCTTGGCCGCCACATAGGGCGCGACATAGGCGTAGCCTTTCAGGCCTGCAGTCGAGGCAACAAAGACGATCCGGCCTGCCTTGCGCGCGGCCATGCCGGCCAGCGCCGGCTTCACCGTCAGGAAAGCGCCGGTCAGATTGACGTCGAGCGTCCGCTGCCAGTCGGCAAGTGAGGTCCTGTGCGCCGGTGTGCTGCCGGCCATGCCGGCATTGGCAACGACGATGTCGAACGGGCCGCGCAGGGCTTCTGCCTGCGCGTAGAGCGAGGTCATCGCCGCCTCGTTGGTAACATCGGCCGACAGAGCGTGGATGCGATCGTTCTCGCCGGCCACCTTGGCAAGCTCGGCGTCGCGCCGCCCGCATATCGTCACCTCGATGCCGGCCTCGGCCAGGGCCAGTGCGATGGCCCGACCGACGCCGGACCCGCCGCCGGTGACCAGCGCATGTTTGCCTGAAATCGCCGAGGCCGCCATCATACTTTCAGCCCCGCCGCTGCATCGCGCTCGGCCAGCCGGTAGATCTGGTCGCGTCCGGGCAGGTAGGGATCCGGCCATTTGACGCCACGGTCGCCGAGCGTCACGGCCGCATGCAGCGTCCAGTAGGGATCGGCGAGATGCGGCCGTGCCAGGGCTACCAGGTCGGCGCGGCCGGCCATCAGGATCGAATTGACATGGTCCGGCTCGTAGATGTTGCCGACCGCCATCGTCGCCATGCCGACCTCGTTGCGGATGCGGTCGGAGAACGGCGTCTGGAACATGCGGCCATAGACAGGCTTGGCGGCAATCGAGGTCTGGCCTGCCGAGACGTCGCATATGTCGACGCCGGCCTCATGCAGCATCCGCGCGATCTCCACCGCATCGGCCGGCGTCACACCCTCGATGCCGACCCAGTCATTGGCAGAAATGCGCACCGAGATCGGCTTTTGCGCCGGCCAGGCGGCGCGCACCGCATGGAAGATTTCGAGGGGATAGCGCATACGATTTTCGAGGGAACCGCCATACTCATCCGTGCGCAGGTTGGTGACCGGCGTGATGAATGACGACAGCAGATAGCCGTGCGCGGCATGGATCTCCAGCATGTCGAAGCCGCAACGATCTGCCATCTCGGTCGACGCCACGAACTGGTCTCGCACCAAATCCATATCGGCGCGGTCCATGGCTTTCGGCACCTGGTTTTGCGGCGACCATGCGACAGTTGAGGCGGCCATGACCGGCCAATTGCCAGATGCGAGCGGCACGTCGGTGCCTTCCCAGCCGACACGGGTCGAGCCCTTGGCCCCGGAATGGCCGATCTGGGCGCAGATTTTCGCCTCGGTCTCGGTGTGGACGAAATCGACAAGCCGCTTCCACGCTACCTCATGCTCCGGCGCATAGAAGCCGGGACAGCCGGGTGTGATGCGCCCTTGCGGGCTGACGCAGGTCATCTCGATGTAGACAAGCCCGGCGCCGCCCTTGGCACGCTCTGCATAGTGGGCGAAATGCCAGTCGGTCGGGCAGCCGTCGACGGCCTTGTACTGTGCCATTGGCGAGACGACGATGCGGTTGGCGAGCTGCATGTCGCGCAGCTTGAACGGCGCAAACATCGGCGCCCGGCGCTGCCTGTTGCCGCCCGCGCCGGCCTGGCGCTGGAACCATTCCTCGGCGCTTTCAAGCCATTTGGCATCGCGCAGCCGCAAATTCTCGTGGCTGATGCGTTGCGAGCGGGTCAGCAGCGAATAGTTGAACTGCACCGGATCGAGGCCGAGATAGCGCTCAACCTCCTCGAACCACTCCAGCGAATTGCGCGCCGCCGACTGCAGCTTCAGCACCTCGGTGCGGCGGGCGTCCTCATATTTGCGGAAGGCGGCGTCGAGATCCGGTTCGGTTTTGACATACTCGGCCAGCGCCACAGCACTTTCCAAAGCGAGCTTGGTGCCGGAGCCGATCGAGAAATGCGCCGAGGCCGCCGCGTCGCCCATCAGCGCCAGATTCTTGTGGGACCAGCGTTCGCACAGCACGCGCGGGAAATTGATCCAGGCTGAACCACGGATGTGATTGGCATTGGTCATCAGCGCGTGGCCGCCGAGATGCCTGGCAAAGATGCGCTCGCACACCGCGATGGATTCCTGCTGCGACATCGCACCGAAGCCGAAGGCAGCCCAGGTCTGTTCGCTGCACTCGACGATGAAAGTCGCCGTCTCGCTGTCGAACTGATAGGCGTGCGCCCACACCCAGCCATGCTCGGTCTTCTCGAAGATGAAGGTGAAGGCGTCGTCGAATTTCTGCTTGGTGCCGAGCCAGACGAATTTGCATTTGCGGGTGTCGATGTCGGGCTTGAAGACATCGACGAAGGTGTTGCGCGCCCTTGAGTTCAGCCCGTCGGCGGCGACGACCAGGTCATGCGTCTCCATATATGGCTGAGGGTCGGCGATATCGCTCTCGAACATCAGCTTGACGCCGAGTTCGCGCGCCCGCCGCTGCAGCAAGGTCAGCAGCCGCTTGCGGCCGATGCCGCAGAAACCATGGCCCGACGAGACCGTGCGCACGCCGTCATGGATGACGGCAATGTCGTCCCAATAGGCGAAATGCTTCTTGATCCAGACGGCGCTGACCGGGTCGTTCTTGGCAAGGTTGTCGAGTGTTTCGGCCGACAGAACGACGCCCCAGCCGAACGTATCGTCGGCGCGGTTGCGCTCGAACACCGTGACCTCGTGCGCGGCGTCCCGCAGCTTCATCGAAATGGCAAAGTAGAGGCCGGCTGGTCCGCCACCGAGAACCGCAACCTTCATCTGTGCGATCTCCTCTTCGCTTGCTGCATCTCAAGTATCGCGCCGGAGATAAAATATTTCAAGCTTAAAGTTTCATATTGGAATGATTGTCCGGGTGGTGCCGAACAACGTGCCTTGGACGTCCTATGCCGGCGCTTTTGCCGCTGGCCGCAGCCAGTCCGGATCGATCTCCGGCAGCGGAATGGCGGCAAGCAGGTCGCGCGTATAGGTCTCTTTGGGATTGTCGAACAGCGCATCGGTTGCGCTCGCCTCGACGATCCTGCCTTCGCGCATGACGATGACTTGTTGGCAAAGCCGCCGGATGACCGACAGATCGTGACTGATGAAGGCGACGGTCAGCCCCATCTCCGCCGCAAGCTTCTCCAAAAGGGTGAGGATCTGCGCCTGCGTCGATACGTCGAGGCCGGAGACGATCTCGTCGGCCAGCACGAATTTCGGCGACAGCGCCAGCGCGCGCGCAATGCCGACGCGCTGGCGCTGGCCCCCCGACAGCTGGTGACGATAGCGGCTGGCGAAGCTTTGCGGCAGGCCGACGCGATGCAACGCCTCGGCGACGCGCGTTTTCAGATTGTCGCCAAGGCCATTCTGCTTGAGCGGCGCGGCGATGATGCTGGCGATGGTGCGGCGCGGGTTGAGCGACGACATCGGATCCTGGAAGATCATCTGCAGGTCGCGGCGCAGAGGGCGCAGCTCCGCCTCAGGCAGATGGGTGATGTCGCGGCCCTCGAAACGGATCGAGCCGGCGCTTGGCTCCAGCAGGCGCACCAGCGCGCGGCCGAGTGTCGATTTGCCCGATCCGGATTCACCGACGATGCCGGTCACCGAGCCCCTCGGCAGATCGAAGTCGAGGCCTTTCAAGATCTCGGCCAGCGGCGCGCGGCCGATCAACGGCTTGCGGGTCATGTCGGGCAGCGCGACCTTCAGCCCGCGCACGGAAAACAGCGGCTCAACCATGCGGCCGCCTCCACGCCTGGTCGGCAGCAGTGATCTCGGCGGCAAGTCCTGCCAGCACCGTCTCGTCCACCGGCTTCAGCGATGCGAAGGGATCGGTATAGCGCGGCGTCGCAGCCATCAATGCCCGCGTATACGGGTGCCGTGGAGAGGCGAAGAGTGCTGCGGTGTCGGCCTCTTCCACCACCTTGCCGGCATAGAGCACCGAGACTTTCTGGCTGATCTTGGCAACGACGCCAAGATCGTGCGTGACGAACAGGATCGCGGTGCCATGCTCGCGCTGCAACTCAGCGATCAGCCGCAGAATTTGTTTCTGTACCGTCACATCGAGCGCGGTGGTTGGCTCGTCGGCAACAATCAGCCTTGGTTCGGCGGCGAAGGCGGCAGCGATCAGCACACGCTGGCGCATGCCGCCGGACAGTTCGTGCGGATAGCTCTTCAGCACGCGATCGGGATCGCGGATCTGCACCTCGTCCAGCAATTGCCGGATGCGGGTATCTGCCTTTTGAGTGCTCCAGCCGAGAATGCGCACCAGCCGGTCGGTCATTTGCGGGCCGATACGCCGCGACGGGTTGAGCGCGGTCAGCGGATCCTGCGGGATCAGCGCCGTGCGGGCGCCGATCAGCGTGCGCCTTGCCTTGGGGTGCAGCCTGCCGAGGTCTTCGCCTTCGAGCGTCATAGTGCCTTCGACGATGCGCACGCTGGATGGCAACACACCAAGCACCGCCTTGCCGATCATCGTCTTGCCGGCGCCGCTCTCGCCGACCAGAGCGCGCACCTCGCCGGGCTGCACGGAAAGCGACACCGAGCGCAGCACGCGCAAGCCGTTCGGCAGCACCGCGCTCAGATTGGCAATATCCAGGCAAGCGCTCATCGCAGCACCGGATCGAAACGTGTCTTCAGCGCCTCACCGAACTGGCTGAACGACAGTACGGTGAGGATCAGCGTGATCAGCGGAAACACCAGCACCCACCAGGCCTGATGGATCGACAGCCGGCCCTCGGCGATGATGCCGCCCCAGGTCGGATCGTCGGTCGAGATCGACAGATTGACGAAGGACAGGATCGCCTCGACGATGATGGCGATGCCCATTTCCAGCGACAGCAGCGCCACGATCGACGGCACCACATTGGGCAGCACTTCGCGCAGCATGATGCCGATGCGGCCATAACCGGCGATGCGGGCATTCTCGACATAGTCCATGCGCGACTGGCCCATCGCTTCGGCGCGGATCACCCGGCAAAAGCGCGTCCAGTCGATGATGGCGATGGCGAGGATGACGGAGCTCAGGCCGGTGCCCAGCACCGCGACCAGCAGGATGGCGAACAGCACCGGCGGAAAAGCCATCCAGACATCGACGATGCGCGAAATGATGCGGTCGGCCCAGCCGCCGAAATAGCCTGCGATCAGCCCCAGCGTCGAGCCGACCAGACAGGCGGCAATCGCCGCCGCAAAAGCGACGATGAAGGCGATGCGGCCGCCGAAGATCAGCCGGGACAACAGATCGCGGCCGAGGCTGTCGGTGCCAAGCCAATAGCCTGGTTCGGCGCCGCTCATCCAGAATGGCGGCAGCCGCTCCAGCATCAGATCCTGCGCCAGCGGATCCTGCGGCGCCACCAGCGGCGCGAAGATCGCGGCCAGCAGCGCCAGCAGCAGCCAGCCGCCGGCCAGCCACAGCCTCGGGCCTAGTCCGCGCCGGGCGATGCGCGCCTCATCCATGGCGCAGCCTCGGATTGAGCAGCGCATACATCATGTCGACGGCAAGATTGATCAGCACGAACAGCAGCGCGAACACCAGTACGATGCCCTGGATCAGCGGCAGGTCGCGGTTGATGACAGCGTCGATCGCCATGTTGCCGAGCCCCTCATAGGAAAACAGCCGCTCGACGATGACCGTGCCGCCGATGAGGAAAGTGAACTGCACGCCGACCAGGGTCAGTGTCGGCAGGGCGGCATTCTTCAGCGCCTCGCGCAGGATGACCTGGGTTTCCGAAAACCCTTTCACCCGCGCCAGCACGACATAGTCGAGGTCGAGCACCTCCTTCAGCGACTGTTTCAGCAGTTGCGAGATGATTGCCGCCAGCGGTAGCGCCAGCGCTACCGCCGGCATCAGCATGTGCTTGAGCAGGTCCCAGGTCAGGTCGAGACGCAACCGAAGCAAGCTCTCGAAGAAATAGAACTGGGTGACGAAAGGCAGGTCGAGCTGCGGCGACACGCGGCCCGAAATGTCGAAGATCGGCACCAGCACGCCAAACAGAAGGATCAGCACGAGACCCCACAGGAAATCGGGTATCGAAAGCGCGGCGCCGCTGGCGATGTCGATGCCGGCTTCAACCACCGTGCCGTGCTCGCGGGCGCCGAGGACCGCTGTCGTGCCACCGAGCGCCACCGCCATGATCAGCGCAACGATGGCGAGTTCCAGCGTCGCCGGCAGCCGGTTGAAGACAAGGCCGAGCACATCTTGCCGGAGCGAAATCGAGGTGCCGAAATCGCCACGTATGACGCCAGCGAGCCAGATGAAGAACTGTTGCACGATGGTCTTGTCCAGTCCGTAGAGCGCCCGCAGCCGGTCGATATCCTCCTGCGTCGCGCCGGGCGGCAGCATCATCGCAATCGGGTCGCCGGGAGCGACGCGGATAACGACGAAGACGACGACAGCCACGCCGAACAGCGTGATCGCCATCGTCAGAAGACGGATCAGAAATCTTTGCAGAAGCATGGTCGCCTGTATTTCCGGCGAAAAGGGGCGCGCCACCGGTTGCGGTGGCGCGCATGCAGTCTATGCCGATATCAGGCCGGGGTCATCAGCGCCGGCAGCAGCGCGCCGGACACATGCTGCACCACATTGACGCCCTTGGCATGCACGATCGGCTGCGCATACTGAATCAGCGGCAGCACATAGGCCTGCTCGGCTATGTATTTGTCGACCGCCTTCCAGCCGGCAATGCGCTTGGCCTCGTCCTTCTCGCCCCACAGCGGGTTGATCATGTCGATCAGGTCCTGGCCGTCCCACACCGAGTGCGGGCTCGGGCCGTACATGGCGAAACCGGTCGATGTCGTCGGATCGCCGATGGCGTTGCCCCAATTATAGAAGGCGGCCGGCGCCAGCTTGTCGGCGGCTCTGAGCTCATAGTGCTTGGCGATCTCGTAGACCTCGATCGTCGCCTCGATGCCGACCTTGCGCCACATGCCGACGATCGCCTGGACCATCTCATAGTCCTTGGGCTTGAAGCCCTTGGTCGTCTGGATGGTGAACTTGACCGGCTTTTCCGGCGAATAGCCGGAAGCCGCGAGCAGCTCCTTGGCCTTTTCCGGATTGTGCTCGACCTTGATCGAGGCATCGAAGGCCTCGTACTCCGGCGTCTCCAACGTCGCGATCGGCTGGCCATAGCCGCGCAGCAGCCGCTTGACCAGAAGCTCCTTGTCCACTGCCATGACGGCGGCCTGGCGGACGTTCTTGTCCAGCATCGCCTCAATGTCGTTGAAGAAGATCATGCCGATGTCGGAAACGGGCTTGCACGAGCCGGCAAGCCCATCCTTGGCGATCAGCCGGTCATACTCCTCATAGGGGATTTCGAGCGTCACCTGCGAGGAGCCGGATTCGATCTCGGCCACGCGGCTTGCCGCGTCGGTAACGAACTTGATCGTTACATTCTCGAACGCCGGCTTGCCGCCCCAATAGTCCGGGTTGGCCTTCAGCCGCAGGAAGGCGTTGCGTTCGAACTTTTCCACCATGTACGGGCCGGTGCCGATCGGCGCTTTCTCGAAGCCTTCCGCGCCGACTTTCTCGTAATAGGCCTTCGGCAGGATGTAGCCGGTCAGGAACGACATCCATTTGAAATAGACCGGATCGAACTGGACGACATCGCCGGTGATCTTGTTGCCGTCGATCTTGAAATTGTTGACGTTCTTCCAGACGAACTGGATCGGGTTGCCTGTCTTTTCGTCGCCCGCCCGCTGCAGCGACCAGACCACATCCTCGGGCGTGAAAGGCGAGCCGTCATGCCATTTGACACCTTCGCGCACCGTCATCGTCACCTTGGTGCGATCCTCGTTCCAGCCCCATTCGGTGAGCAGGCCAGGTGCGAAGGACAGGTCCGGCTTCTGCGGAATGAACTGGTCGAACACCGACTGGTAGAGACCCTGGATGGTCGGGTTGACCGCCGACGGTCCGGTGGTCGGATCCCAGGACGGCAGATTGACGTTATAAGCGATGGTCAGCTCGCCGGCTGCCGCCTTGGCGATCTGCGGCAGGCCGATCGCCGCCACCCCAAGTGCGGCGGCACTGTATCCCAGCAATTCGCGTCTGTTGATTGTCATGGTTGTTCCCCTTGTTGGTTTTGTTGTCTTTGCGCGGCACTGTCAGTTTATCGATCCGGGCTTCGTGGGCAGCAGCGCCTTGCCTCTCGTCGCCTTCATGAAATCTTGCGAGCTACCTCCCGCCAAGCTGTTGCGCGAGCATGAAGCCCGAGGCCGCGCCGGTGCCGGCGCCCGGCCATGTCGCGGCGCCCGTGAGATGCAGATTGGCCACCGGCGTGTTCCAGCCGGCGTAGCCGCGCGCCGGGCGGAACAGGAAGTTCTGCGCCAGATGATGGCTGCCGCAGACCTGGTCGCCGCCGACAAGGTTGGGGTTCTCGCGCTCGAGGTCGATGGGCGAGAACACCGCCTGGCCGAGGATTTTCGCACGCAGGCCGGGCGCATAGGTCTCGATGATGTCGAGCACGCGCTCGGCATAGGCGTCCTTGACCTGATCCCAATGCGCGGGCGCGATCTTGCCGGCCGCATCGCCCAGGATTTCTGCAGGCAGCATGCGCACCTGCACCCATAGCACATGCTTGCCCTGCGGCGCGCGTGATGGATCGATCGCAGTCGGCTGGCCGACCACCAGAACCGGCTCGTCCGGCAGCATGCCCGCCATCGCCTGCTGATAGGTTCGCGACATCGCGTCGAGCGAGGGCGACAGATGCACATAGGCGAACTGCCGCAGCTCCGCGCCGGCGCGCCAGTCCGGCAGGTCGTCGAGCGCCAGATGGATCATCATCGTGCCCGGCGCGTGGCGGAATTTTTGCATCGCCGCATCGAAGCCGGCGTCGCCGGAACCATTGGGCAGCAACTTGCCGCTCAGCGCCTTTGGCGCCACACCGGCAATCACCGCCTTGGTCGCCGTATGCGTCTCACCGGATGCGAGCCGCACGCCCGATGCCTTGCCTCCGGATACGGTGATTTCGGTAACCTCTGCTCCGGTGACGATCTTGCCGCCAGCTGATGT
Source organism: Hyphomicrobiales bacterium (assembly GCA_900472295.1). Classification (GTDB taxonomy): domain Bacteria; phylum Pseudomonadota; class Alphaproteobacteria; order Rhizobiales; family Rhizobiaceae; genus Mesorhizobium. Next base: position 100,568 of record UCIA01000008.1, read on the forward strand.
CACCATGCCCGACAGCGCCCGAATGATCGTATCGGCGCCGCCCTTGCCCAGCACCATGCCAAAGCTCTGATTGGCCATCGATTCCAGATAGGGGAACACTGCACCGCCGGCGATGTCGGGCGCGAAATCGAGATGCATGCCCCAGGTGGCAAGCGTTGCCCGCACATGCGAGGACTCGAAATTTTCCTCCAGCCAGGCGCGGGGCGATGACAGCAAAAGCCGGCCGGTGTCGAGCGCGCCCGACATGCCCTTCTTGCGCCACAGGTTCCAGGCGGTGCCGGCAAGCGCACGCGCGCTCATCGGCGAGCCCAGCAGCCGGAACAGATGCTCTGCCTCCCCCGGAAAGGCGGCGACCAGTCTGCTCCATGTCGCGGCATCTGCAGCGGAGAATGCGGCCATGCGGCTGGCGGTCTTTTCCAGATCGTTGCTGACGCCGAACCAGCGTCCATCCGGGAAGGCGCTGGCGAAACAGTCGGCCACCGGCGCGAATTCCAGCCCGTGGGTTTTCAATTCATTTGCATATTTCCGGTGGAAGGCGGAGCCGGCAAACAGGCTCAAATTCATCGCGCCGAAATCATGGCGGAAGCCAGGGAGTGTATATTCGTGAGTCTGCACGGCGCCGCCGATTGCTGCGCTGCGCTCGAAAATCCCGGTTTTCCAGCCTTTGAGTGCCAGATGCGCGGCGCATGCCAGACTGTTGTGGCCCGCCCCGACAAAGATGGCGTCGAACTCGCTCACGCCCCGTTCCCATTTCCTTTATGCTTAAAGATAATTGCAGATGCATATGTTTTCGTCTAGTAGGATATTAAGGGCCGAGACGAGCCTTGATCATCACCGGAAAGAGGGAACTTCAGACCATGGACACCCAAAAACTCCTCGGCGAAGTCGCCGGCCAGCTGCTTTCAGGCGCCATCAAGGTGGTCGACCTCTCAGCGCAACTCGGACCCGACACACCTCTGATCAAGCTGCCGCCGGAACTCGCAGTCGACACGCCGAAGGTCGAGATCCACAACATCTCGCGTTATGACAAGAACGGCCCGTGGTGGGCCTGGAACTGGCTGAAGCTCGGCGAGCATTCGGGCACGCATTTCGATGCGCCGCAGCATTGGATCAGCGGCAAGGACTATCCGGACGGCGCCACCGACACTATTCCGGCGCAGAATTTCGTCGGCCCGGTCAATGTCATCGACTGCTCTAAGGAAGCTGCCGCCGATCATGACTTCCTGCTCACCGTCGATCATATCAAGGCCTGGGAAGCCAAGCATGGCGCCATCAATGCCGGCGAGTGGGTGGTGATGCGCACTGACTGGTACAAGCGCAATGGTTCGGAGGCTGAGTTCCTCAACGCCAACGAGACCGGCCCGCATACGCCAGGTCCGACGGCCGAAGCCATCCAGTATCTGATCAGCAAGGACATCAAGGGCTGGGGCTCGGAGACGATCGGCACCGATGCCGGCAAGGCTGGCGGCATGGAGCCGCCATTCCCGGCGCACACGCTGATGCACAAGGCCAACCGCTATGGCCTGGCCAGCCTCTGCAACCTCGACCAGCTGCCGCCGAGGGGCGCCATCCTGATCGCCGCACCGCTCAAGATCGAGCATGGCACCGGCAGCCCGATCCGCGCGCTGGCGCTGGTCTCGAAAGGCTGAGAAAGCACGCTGAGGTGAGCCAGCCGGATCACATCATCGTTGGCAGCGGCATCAACGCGCTGGTCTGCGCGGCGATGCTTGGCGGCAAGGGCGCGAAGGTGCTCATCCTCGAACGCAATGACCGCATCGGCGGTTGCATGCGGACCGAGGAGATCACCGCGCCCGGCTTCATCCATGACGTGATGGCGACCACCTTCGTGCTGTTCATTACTTCGCCGGCCTTTGCAGCATTGGGCGGCGATCTCGCCCGGCATGGGCTGGAGTTCTGCCACACCGGCACGCCGACCGGCGTGCTGCGGCCGGACGGCAGTCATGCCGTGCTCACCACCGACCGCGCCGCCAATGTTGCGGCAATCAATGCGAATGCCGCCGGCGATGGCGACCAGCACGCCGACGATGTCGGCGGCATCGAGCGCAATGCCGGCCTGCTGTTCGGCCTGCTCGGCGGCAGCCTGTGGTCCTATCCGACAGCCAAGCTGCTGGCCGGCCATGCCTGGCGGCGCAGCCCGCGTGGCCTTGCCGCTTTTCTCGGTGAGGCACTGGTGCCGGCGCGCAGCTGGTTGGAAAGCACGTATCAGTCCGAGACAATCCGCGCGCTGTGGGCGCCCTGGGTGCTGCATGCCGGGCTTGGACCGGAAGACGCCTTCTCAGGGCAGATAGCCAAGGTCATTGCCTTCGCGCTGGAGGCGGCCGGCGCGCCGATCGTCAAGGGCGGCGCGAAGACCTTGCTCGCCGCCTTCGAAGCCCTGATCCGCGAACGTGGCGGTGAGATCCGCACCGGCGCCGATGTCGCCTCGATCGTCCAGAGCGGTGGCCGCGCGACCGGCGTACGGCTGGCCTCCGGCGAAACGATTGCCGCCAACAAGAGCGTCATCTGTTCGGTCACGCCGACGCAGCTTTACGGCCGGTTGCTCGGCAGCGAGGCTCCCAAAGCCGATATTGAGGCGACACAGAAATATCGTTACGGCAAAGGCAATTTCCAGATCCACTACGCGCTGACCAAGCCGCCGGTATGGCGCGGCGAAGGTCTCGACAAGGTGGCGCTGCTGCACCTGACGCCGGGGCTCGATGGCGTCTCGAAAGCCTGCAACGAGGCGACACGCGGCATGCTTCCGGACGTGCCGACCATCTGCGTGGGCCAGCCGCACGCGCTCGATCCATCGCGCTGCCCGGAGGGCAAGGCGATCCTGTGGCTGCAACTGCCCGAGGCGCCCCGCCACATCAAGGGTGACGCCGGCGGCAAGCTGCAGGCACCGGCGGATGGGCAATGGACCGACGCTTTGCGTGAAGCCTACGCCGATCGTGCCGAAGCCATCCTTGCCAGCCATATCGATGGTTTCAAGGCCGGCGTCATTGCGCGGCGCGCCTATTCGCCGGCCGATCTCGAAGCGATGAACATCAACCTGGTCGGCGGCGACCCCTATGGCGGGTCCTCGACCATCGACCAGTCGTTCCTGTGGCGGCCGTTCAAGGCCAGCCGCAACCATCAGACCGCCATCAAAAACCTCTACCATATTGGCGCATCGACCCATCCGGGCGCTGGCCTTGGCGGCGGCTCCGGCTTTCTTCTGGCGGGGAGGCTGTGATGGAGCAGAAGGTTCCGGAAAAGCGCCAGCGCATTTCGACCCTCGGACAGATCGGCCTGCAGCAATTCGCGCCCTATCTGATGAACCGCATCATGGGCCGCTACAACGCCACCTTGCGCGATGATTTCCGCAAGCAGGGCCTGACCATTCCGCAGGTCCGCACGCTGGCCGTGCTGTCGGTCACCGATGGCGTCACCGTCAACGACCTCTCGGTCTACACCGTCATCGAGCAGTCGACCTTGAGCCGCACGCTCGACACGCTGGAGGGGCAAGGGTTTGTGCGGCGCGAGCAGGGCGTCACCGACAGCCGCATCCGCCATGTCTTCCTCACCGATGAGGGCCGCGCCGAGTTCACCCGCGCCTGGCCGGCTATGCATGACGCCTTCGAGGCGATGTTCGACGATATCGACGATGCCGAATACGCAGCACTGATCGCGACGCTCTTGAAGATGCTCAAGAACATTCGCAAGCACGACATCTAGACCTACGCGCCGCCGGCTTCGGGCGGTAACGGAAGGATTGAGAAAATGGCCGAACGGTCTTTTGCCAAAGAAGTCGAAAAACTGAGGCTCGGCGCCGGCGAGGAGTTTGCCGGCGAAGGCATCCTCGCCATCACCAAGGCGCTGCTGCAATGCGGCGTCGGCTATGTCGGCGGCTACCAGGGTGCGCCGATCAGTCATCTGATGGACGTACTGGCCGACGCGCAGGACATTCTGGGCGAGCTCGGCGTGCATTTCGAGGCGAGCGCCTCGGAAGCCACCGCCACCGCCATGCTGGCCGCCTCGGTGCATTACCCCATTCGTGGCGCGGCGACCTTCAAGTCGACCGTCGGCACCAATGTGGCCTCCGATGCGCTCGCCAATCTTGCCTCCGGCGGCGTCACCGGCGGCGCGCTGATCATCGTCGGCGAGGACTATGGCGAAGGCTCCTCGATCATGCAGGAGCGAAGCCATGCCTTCGCCATGAAGAGCCAGGTCTGGCTGCTCGACCCGCGTCCGAATCTGCCGTCGATCGTCAAGGCGGTGGAGGATGGTTTCGAGCTGTCCGAAGCGTCCAACACGCCGGTGATGCTGCAGGTCCGCATCCGCTGCTGCCATGTCCATGGCCACTTCATCGCCAAGGACAACAAGCGCCCGCCGATGACGGTGGCCGATGCGCTCGACGCGCCGCGCCGCGATACCGGCCGTATCGTGCTGCCGCCCGCTTCCTTCCTGCACGAGAAGGAAAAGGTGCAGAAACGCTGGCCGGCGGCGGTAGAGTTCATCGCCAAGAACAAGATCAACGAATTCTTCGGCTCCGATCATGGTTCGGTCGGCATCGTCATGCAGGGCGGCATGTACAATTCGGTCATCCGCGCCCTGCAGCGTCTCGGCCTCGCCGACACCTATGGCGAGACGGATGTGCCGCTCTATGTGCTCAACGCCGTCTATCCCTTGATCGACGATGAATTCCTGTCGTTCTGCGAGGGCAAGCAGGCGGTGCTCGTGGTCGAGGAAGGCCAGCCCAACTACATCGAACAGGCTTTTGCCGCCATGCTGCACAAGGCCGGGCGCGGCACCAGGCTGGTCGGCAAGGAGTATCTGCCGATGGCCGGCGAATATACCGGCCAGGTCATGCTTGACGGCATTGGCGCCTTCCTGCGCGCCGAATCCCCGCATCTGTTGCCTGGCGAAGTGCGCGCGCCCAACAAGGTTGGCGACGGCGTCGACACGGCTGACCTGATCAACGTCGTGCCGGGCAGGCCGCCGGGCTTCTGCATCGGCTGCCCGGAGCGGCCGATCTTTGCCGCGACCAAACTGGTCGAGCAGGAACTCGGCAAGCACCACATCGCTTCCGACATCGGCTGTCATCTGTTCTCGATCATGCCGCCCTTCGAGCTCGGCGCCACCACCATGGGCTATGGGCTTGGGCCAGCCTCCGCCTCGGCGTTCAATTCGCCCGACGCCAAGCGCCGTTCGATCTCCTTCGTCGGCGATGGCGGCTTCTGGCACAACGGCCTGACCTCCTCGATCGGCAATGCGGTGTTCAACAAGAACGATGGCGTCATCGTCATCGTCGACAATTTCTACTCGGCCGCCACAGGCGGGCAGGACATTCTTTCCTCCCGCGCGGGCAACAAGACCAAGTCGACCAAGCATCCGATCACCGAGGCGGTGAAAGGCATGGGCGTCAAATGGCTGCGCCACATCGACCGCACCTACGACGTGACCAAGATGCAGGACACGCTGCGCGAAGCGCTGACGACGGAGGAAAAGGGACCGAAAGTCATCGTCGCTTCTTCCGAATGCATGCTCAACCGCCAGCGCCGCGAAAAGCCACTGGTCGACCAGGCGATCAAGGGTGGGACCCGTGTCGTGAAGCCGAAATTCGGCGTCGACGAAGACATCTGCACCGGCGACCACGCCTGCATGCGTCTGTCCGGCTGCCCGTCGCTGTCGGTGAAGTCGCTCGACGATCCCTTGCGCGACGATCCGGTGGCATCGATCGACCAGAGCTGCGTCGGCTGCGGCAATTGCGGCGAGGTGGCGGATGCCGCCGTGCTGTGTCCATCCTTCTACCGCGCCGATGTCGTGCACAATCCAAGCCGCTGGGATCGCTTCCTGGAGAGCGCTCGTCGTGCCACCATCGGCCTGCTGCAGCGCCGCCGCGAGAGCCGCAGGTTGACGTTCGCCGATGCTTGACCAGGCTTCGCCCTTGCGTCCGAAATCCGGTGCCGCCGATACCGAGCCGGTGATCAAGCTCGCTTTGCTCGCGGTCGGTGGCCAGGGTGGCGGCGTGCTGGCCGACTGGATCACCGATGTCGCCGAGCGCAATGGCTACGTCGCGCAATCGACCTCGGTCGCCGGCGTCGCCCAGCGCACCGGCGCCACCATCTACTACGTCGAGATGGCCCGCGACACCGGACGGTTGCCGGTGTTTGCCCTGTCGCCTTCGCAAGGCGACGTCGACATATTGATCGCCGCCGAGCTGATGGAAGCCGGCCGCGCCATCATCAGGGGCTTCGTCACGCCCGATCGAACCACGCTGATCACCTCCTCGCACCGCATCGCCGCGGTGTCGGAAAAGATCGAGCCGGGCGACGGCCGGGCTTCGTCGTCCAAGGTACACGCGACGGCGGAAGCTGCATCGAAACGCTTCATCGCTTTCGACATGGAAAAGATCGCCGCCGACAATGGCTCGATGATTTCCGCCAGCCTGCTTGGCGCTCTGGCAGGCTCCGATGCGCTGCCGTTTACACGCGAAAGCTACGAGCAAGCGATCGGCGCCGGTGGCCGCGGCGTGAAAGCCAGCCTCGCCGCCTTCGGCGCTGCGTTTGACCGCGCGCGCGGCAAAGTCGCGCCGAGGCCAGAACCAGCAGAGCCGGCGATTGTCGAACCTGCTTCAGGCGCAGGGCGCGTAGCCGGCCCGCAAAAGCTGCTGCAAGGCTGGCAGGCGCTGGCCGCCCGCATCGATCGGATGCCCGCCGCGGTGCATGATATGGCGCTCCGGGGCCTGAGAAAAGTCGTCGACTACCAGGACATCGCTTATGGAAGCGAGTATCTCGACCGGCTGGACAAGGCCGTCGCGCTGGATGATCCCGGCCATGCCCATGCGCTGTCCATCGCTGCCGCCAAGCATCTCGCCAATGCGCTGTGTTACGACGACATGATCCGCGTCGCCGATCTCAAGACGCGCTCGACGCGTGACCGGCGTGTGCGCAAGGAGGTCGGCGTCAAGGATGGCTCGATCCTGCAGGTGACCGAGTATTTCCATCCGCGCATCGAAGAGTTCTGCGGCACCTTGCCGGCGGGGCTGGGCAGCTACATCGAGAGCCGGCCGAAACTCGCCGGCTTTCTCGACCGGCGCATCAACCATGGCCGGCGCATCCGCACCGACAGTTTCGCCGGCTTTGCCGCTTTGTGGTTTATCGGTGGCCTGCGCCGCTGGCGCCGTCGCCTGTTGCGCCACAAGGTCGAGATGACACATGTCGATCGCTGGTATGCATTGGCACTTGGATATGTGCCTCAGGACTACGCGTTGGCCGTCGAAATCCTGAACTGCCGCCGGCTGATCAAGGGCTACAGCGACACCCATGTCCGCGCCCAGTCGAAATTCGACCGCGTCCTGTCAGCGCTGGATCTGGTCAAGGGCCGCGCTGACGCTGCCGACTGGATCCGGCGGTTGCGCGAGGCCGCGCTGAAGGACGAGAAGGGCGACATGCTCGATGGCGCGCTGAAGACGGTGGCCTCGTTGTCTAATCATAGTGTGTGACGATGAGGCCCGCTTGACAGGATGGGTACCTCTATCGGGCGCAAGACGCGATGGCCACCATCGCGATACGGCTTCGACAGCGTTAAGCAGGTCGGCCGTGACCGCGCCTTTGCGCGAAATCAGGTGGTGGTGCTGGGCATAAAGCCGAGCCACCTTGGCGAAAAGATGCGCTGGTTTGAGCGATGACGGTACTATTCGAGGCGGCTTGCGCGCGTCCTTGCACCTGGGCGAGCGCGCTTCTGCCATGCTCGCCCAAGCAAGTTGACATCAGCGAGCGACATGTAAATGGTTCCGGTGGCTCGCGCGACTTCGAAATGCGGCCCGGCGCACCCAACTGATGGAAGTCTTTCGAATTTCGGTGTCATTTTGCAGCTTGGGAATGAGCGACGCTCTTTTCGCCCGGAGGTTCAGGTACTGCGCGGTCTGGCAGTCGCGCTTGTCGTCATCTATCACCTGTGGCCGGATGTGCTGCCGGGCGGATATGTCGGCGTCGATGTCTTCTTCACCATCTCAGGTTATCTGATCACCGGCTTGCTGGCGCAGATGGCGCTGCGAGACGGTCGCATTTCGTTGATCGAGTTCTACTCCAGACGAATCCGCCGGCTGCTGCCGGCAGCAACCTTGGTGTTGCTGGTGACACTCTGCGCAACGCTGCTGTTCATCTCAAAGGCGCGTTGGGAAGAAACCGCCAACCAAATCCTGGCAAGCGCGCTCTATGTCGAGAACTGGCGGCTGGCGGCGATCGCTGTCAGTTATCTTGACGCTGACAGCCTGCCGAGTCCGGTGCAGCACTATTGGTCGCTCTCCATCGAAGAGCAGTTCTACATCGTCTGGCCGTTGGTCATGATCGGCGTGGTCTGGCTGTCGCGCCGGTGGAACTTCCCGCTAAGGGCCTGTCTGGTCGGGGCATTGTCGGTGATTTTCGTCGCATCGCTGATTGCCTCTGTCGTTTTGACGGCGTCAGATCCCCCCCAGGCTTATTTCGTCAGCCATACCCGCCTGTGGGAATTGGCGCTGGGCGGCCTGCTGGTGCTTACCGAACACCGGTTTCAACTTACCGTAATCGCCAGGCAGTGGATGGCGATTGCCGGCTTCGCCGGTATCCTCGCATCCGCCTTGCTGTTTTCGGCAGCGACGTCATTTCCCGGCGCCAGTGCGCTGCTGCCGACGCTGGCCACAGCACTGATCATTCTGGCAGGCGAGGTCGAGGTCGGCCGGTTTCGCGGGATCGATTGGTTTCGTGGGCTTGCCTCAGGGCCACTTCGTTTCATTGGCGATCGCTCATACTCGATCTATCTATGGCATTGGCCGCTGATCACGATCTTCCTGGCGCAAGGCTATTCGCTGACGCTTGCCAGCGGCATCGGCCTGGTCGCGGTGACCCTGGTTCTATCGGAGCTGTCCTATCGATATGTCGAGCAGCGTTATCGGGAAGCCCGAACGGGTGCATGGTGGAAGCCGTTGGGATACGGCACAGCAGCGGTTCTGGCGTGCGTGGTTGCATCCAGCAGCCTGCTCATCTTCCTGAAGGTGGAAAAGATCGACACGGCGCTCATCGGCACGCCTTCCTACCCCGGACCTGCGGCTCTTGTCTCCGGCGCCGTAGTTCCGGACGGCGTCGACCTTATGCCGCCGCTGGCCCGGCTAAGACGGGACGTGCCACTAGTGTACGCAACGAAGTGCCACCAAGAGGAGGAAAGTTCGGACCCGGTGGGGTGTTCTCTCGGGGATCCGGTGGGCGCCAGGACCATGGTCGTCGTCGGCGATTCTCACGCCGCCCAATGGATACCGGCGATAGACAAGATCGCCAGGGACCATGNNTATGTGTCCTGCGCCGAGTGGCGGGAGAAGGTGCTCGTCGAGATCCTCAAGCTGAAGCCGGATCTGATATTCGTCAGCCAATCCAACTATGGATCGGTCCCGCAAGACCTGATGATGGGGGGCTTGCGAGGTGTCTGGGGCAGGCTGACGGAAGCAGGATCGCAAATCGTCGCCATCCGCAACACGCCGTATATGAAATTCGACCCCGGCGACTGCCTGAGCGCAACACCTACGAAATGCTTCACCAAGCTGAGCGACGTTGAGCGGAGCGACGTTTTGATGCTGGCTGCGGCAGGACAGAAAAATGTACGCGCCATGGATATGATCGATGCCTTGTGCGGGCCGCAACTATGCCCGGCGGTTGTCGGCAACATCATAGTCTGGCGTGACAATCATCATTTGACGGCCAGCTATTCGCTTGCCCTGGCGCCGTATCTCGCTGCCAAGGCGGGGCTTTAAGAAGATCGCCTGCCGGGTCGAACCCGTCAAGCTTCACGCACCTGCCTCACGCACCAGAACCTTGAGAACCTGACGCCAGGCGCGCGCGAGCAGGCTTTCGGCGCGCCCATCAAACAGCAGCACGCCGCGCCATGTCTGGTTCGGGTCGCCCGGCACGCCCAGCACCCTCGCGGTGACGGCATATTCGGCAGCGATAGGCACAAGACGCCTGCCGTCTGTCTGATGCACCGCGATGCGGCCGCCGAACTGCGAGGTCAGTTGCGGGATTTCGAGCTGCTGGGCGCCTGACACCGCAACGGTTGCGAGAGCCACCTTCAGCTTCGGCTGGGTGAGGTCGTCGGGGATGAACCAGCCGGTCGAGCCGGGCTCGATGCGGCCGCGATCATTGCCGGAGACATAGCCGCGCACGACCGAGCCATCCCCGCCCGACAGGAAGGCCAGTTGCTCCTTGCGCGATATCCACTGTCCCGGTGCGATCTCGCCGTTCAGATCGGTGATGAGGCCATCGAAGGGAGCTTTGATGACCAGCTTGTCCTCGCGCTGGCTGAGCCCATCGCGCTTTGCCGTCAAGCTGCTCAACTGGGTGGCGATCACGCCGCGCGCGGCAAGATCCTCGGCATCGGCGCCGATACGGGCAATGCGCTGCTCGGCGAGGTCGATCTCGATTTCCGCCAGATTGCGCTCCTGCGCCAGCGTTGGTGAGGAGATGACGAACAGCACGTCGCCCTTTCGCACTTCATCGCCAAGCCGGACATTGATTGCCTCGATTCGGCCGACCTCCTGCGGGAAAAGCCGCACGAAGGTCTCCGGCAGGATCAGGGCCGGCGCGCTGATCCTGGTCGACAGCGGCATGGCAGCTAGGACGACCAGGCCGGTAACGATCGCAAGGCTCACATAGGTCCGGCGACTAGCCAGTATATCATGGCGCATGGTCCACCACTCCTTGAATTCGGCCCAGACCGGGCGGATCATGAAAAATCCGATCTCGACAGCAAACAGCATCACGCCGACCAGCTTGATCGTGAAGTGATAGACCAGAAGCGCGATGCCGAGATAAAGCGTCAGGCGATAGATCGCCGTGAGGACTGCATAGATGGTCACCACCGCGTCGAGCCGCGGCGGGAATGGTTCGGGTGCGGGATAACCCAATCCGAACAGGAATTCGCGCAGCCGCCAGCGCATGTGGCGGAACGCTCTTGGCTGGAGGTTTTCGATGCCGAGCAGATCCGCCATCATGTAGTAGCCATCGAAGCGCATGAACGGATTGATGTTGACCAGCAGGCTCATGATCCAGCCCGCCGCAGCCAGCACGAAGACCGCGCTGCGCAACGGGCCGTCCGGAATGAAGACCCAGAGGAACAGCGCAAAGGCGGCCACGCAAAGCTCGGTGACGACGCCGGCGGAATCGATCGCCATGCGCGATCGGCGCGACCTGAGCTTCCAGGCCTCCGTGACATCGGTATAGAGCAGCGGCATCATCACCATGAAAGCCACGCCCATCGTCGGTACCCGGCAGCCATGGCGGTGCGCGACATAGGCATGGCCGAGCTCGTGCAGCGATTTGATGAAGACGATCGAGACGATCGAGATCGCGGCACCCTTCGAGCGAGAAGACAAAGGGGAAGGTGCCGATGAATGCGTCCCATTGCCGGGAGACAAGGTAGAGGCCGGCGATGCCGATCAGTGCCGCGAAGAGCAGGAAGCCGCGGCTGAACAGAAACGCGACATAGGGCCATGTCGCGCGGATGAACGGCTCGGGCCTGACCAGCGGTATCCTGAAGAACAGATAGCCATGAATGAGCTGCATGAACCACGAATGGCGTCGCTGCGAAACATCGTAGAGACCGCGCCATGATCCGGAAGCCGGCTGCGCCAGGAAGAAGTTCGCATCCAGCATGCGCAGGACCATGCCGACTTCCTCGGCGTCCGTCTGACGCCCGAAGCTTGCATCGAGTATCCTGTTGAGCGATCCGACGGTCGGACTGCGGTTCCACACCGACAGTATCTGGAACATCTCGTAGGTAACGCGGAAGAAGCGGTTGCGCAGCGGGTCGAGCACCACCCAGACGGGCTCGCCGGAATAGCTCGTCCCGCCGCGCATGAGCTGCAGATCCTCACGCAGCTGCGGCAGCGGTTTGTCGGGCGCGTTCATAGGCCCAGCCGCTGCCTTATGGCGGCGATCGGACGGCGGAAAAGATAGTAGGCCAGCGGCACCTTCTCGCCGAAAACCTGCGCCGTTCCGCGAATGCCGAGCCGCAGGTCGGCCCGGCTTTCATCGATCGAGGCGTAGACGCGGTATGCCAGCACATTGCCTTCAACCAGCTGCGCCTCATAAGAGGCCGAGCGGACATGGGCGGCGATCGGGCGCAGCGGATCGGAATCGAGGAAAGCGCGCACCCTGGCGCCGGATGTCACCGCGACCGCATCGGCCACCGGCACATCGATCCGGATCTGCACCTTTAGCGGGTCGGCAATCTCCATGATGCGTTCGCCGGTGGAAACCGGCCGTCCGATCCAGTCCCGCTTGTCGGTGAAGATGACGACACCGGAGGCAGGCGCCGTCACCTTGCTGCGTTGCAACAGGTCGGCGGCATAGTCGCGCTTGGCGGTGGCAAGCGACAGCTCCGTGCGCGTGACCGCCAGTTCGCCGCGCACCCTGGGGTCGGCCACCGCGCCTTGCGACACCTGCTTGAGCTTGGCTTCGGCAACCTTCACATCCTGTTCGGCAACCGCCAGTTCGTTGCGCAGCGCCGTGTCGGACATACGCAGGAGAAGTTGTCCTTCCTGCACATTGGCATTGGGATCGACCATGATCGCATCGATCACGCCATCGAGAGGGGCGGCCACGATCCGCGGTTCGATCGGCGTGACCTCGGCCGGGGAAAGGACCGTCAACGGTACGGGATAGAACCCCGCCGCGATCGCCGCCACAGCGCCAACGGCAAGCCAGGGCTTGAGGCGGAAGCGACGTTTCAGCCGCCTCTCTCCCGTCAGGGCCGCCCAGGCGTGGCCATAGGTCTCCGCCAGCCGCGCCGCGACGACCAGGTCGCCTTCGTTCCACGGCACTTCGCGCGCGAGCAGCATGCCGGCGAACACATGGCCATCCCTAAGCTTGAAGGGCAGCCAGACCAGGAAACGATAGGGAAACGACTTGTGCTCCTCGTCGTCCGGCGGACAATAGGCCGGAAGCACGAACTCGCGCTTGCCGTTCAGGCCGGCATCGCGTTCGAGCGCACGCACCACCCCTTCCATCCAGCGGATGCGCGGTGAATCCCGCTCGACCTTGCCGATTGCGGAGACCGCTGCGACCCGTTGCCGGGAGCCCTTGGCGGCAAAGGTGAATACCTGCCGTGCGCGCGTCAGACGCAGCGTTTCATTGGCGATCAGAAAGACCAGTTCGCCGACGGTTTCGGCCCGCCTTGCATCGGCTTCGATCTTGAGCAGCAGGTCGAATGCCTGCTGGTTCTGCGGTTGCTTGGAACCATGGAGAGGCGTCGCCTGAACCGGCGTCGGCAGCGCCTGTACGGGACCGGCTTTCTCAGCCATCGGGGGCCTTGAACCTTGCCGGGCCACTCATCCCCGGCAGCACGCCCTTGGGGTCTCCGGTGAAACGGCCAACCACTTTGACGGTCTGGCTGACGGGATCGACGATTGCGGCCACGCGCGACACCTCGCAGGGCAGGGAGCCCCCGGTTTCATCGATGCCAAAGTCGAAACCGACACCAGGCTTCAGCCATTTCAGCCATTGCGACGGCAGCAGCATTTCGATTTCCAGCTCGGACTGACCAACAATCTGCATGATGGGCTGGGTGCGGTCGGGAATTTCAAAGGCGTGGGCGCGCATCACCGCGATGCGACCGGCGAACGGCGCCTTGATGGTGCAGCGGGCGAGCTTGCTGTGATAGGCTTCAACCGTCGCCTCTGCCTGATCGACCTTGGCCTCGGAAAGTTGAACCTCGAATTTGCCCACCGCGTTGAGCTTGGCCAGACGGGCATTGTTCTCAAACGTAATCTGCTCGGCGTGCAGCTGGGCTTCGGCCGATTTCAACTCGGCTTTTAGATCGCTGCAATCGAAGGTCGCCAGCGTAGCTCCTTTGTTGAAGGATTGACCCTCGCGAAACGGCAATGTCTCGACGCGGAAACCGAGGTCGGTCGATATCCACGCTTCATCCACGGCACGCACGATGCCGCGAAAAGAGGTTTCCTCGTTCTGGGCCGATGCCGGCGCCGCGGTCATCAGGCCGACAAGCAAGGTCGAGGCAAAGGCGTAGCGTGGCGTGATCATGCTGTTGTGCTCCTCCCCCCTTCTTCGTCGCCCGTCTATCCCTATTGCAGGCCAGCGACCTCCGCGCCGGGTTTGGCGCCGCGTCCGTTCCACATGTCCCTGAGACTTTCCGAGACGGTCGCAACGCTTGCGTCCGTGTTCAGGCCGCGCGGGAATGGATCGAGACCGAGCGAGGCATAGACATTGGCATAGGCGTTCTGCAGGTCGGCATAAGCCATGTCGAGCTTGGCGTCGGCCAGCAGCGCGTTCATCTCCTCGCGGATCAAAACCTGTTGGCTGGTGCGCTGCGCCGCCGTCTCGACGCGAACCTGCCTCAATATGCGGTGCGACACGTTGGAAAGCGCTGCCGCGGTTCCATAGGACTTCTGCAGATGGGCATAGCGGACACGGCTGATATGGACCTGGGTCATGATCGCCATGGCGACTGAAAGCGAACGGGCATCCAATGCCGCGCCCTGCGCATCCACCTTCTTCATGACGGCTGGCATGGTAGCCAGCTTCATCAGGTTCCAGCTCACCTTGGCGCCCCACGAGACCCAGTCGTTCGACGCGATGAAGTTGTTGGAATCGTAGTTGATGCCGGCATAAAGGTTGAAATTCGGCAACAGCTCGAGCAGTGCCGCATCGACTTCCCTGTCGTTGATCCGCAAGCGGTAGGCGACGTCGCGCATCTCCGGCCGGTTCGTCGCGGCGATCTGGAACAGGTCGCCGGCCTTGCCCGGGAGCCCGAGCTTGGTCGTGCTGCGCCTGGGAGCCGCCAGCGTGTACTTCGAGCCAGGGGTTACATTCATCAGCGCCGCAAGCTGGCTTTTGGCCACCTGGAGGTCGCCTTCGAGAAGTTCGATCTCCCGCTGGACCTGTATCAACTCGCGTTCATAGGTAAGGGCAACGAGCGGCGAAGTTTCGCCGCCGGTTGCCAGCTGGCGCGTGTCCCTCAAAGCGCCCCGGACACGGCCTTCCAGCGCGCGCATGCGGCCAACAAGCCGTTCATAGCTGTAGGCGCGCCAATAGGCAGTGCGCACGTCTTCGATCGTCCGGTTGACGATCTTGCGCTTCATCTCCTCCTGGATCAGCACCTCGTCGGCCGCCTGCTTGGCGCGCACATAGGACAGGCCGAAATCAAGTATATTCCAGGAGAATGTCAGATCGTCGTCGAAGATGTCGCTATCACGCGTCGATGGCGTGCTCGAATCCGGATCGGTCCGGCCGGCGTAGCCGGAAGTCGCCACCAGTTTCGGCAGCGCCGAGTAATTTGCCAGATCGAGTTCACGGACCTTGAGCGCGGCCTCCATGATCTCGACTTTCGCGTCCAGATTGTACTTCAGCGCGCGGGCCATTGCGTCGTAGAGGCTTATCGGACCGGTGATCGGCTCCTGATTGGCTGTTGCACGGACCAGCCTCTCATTGCCGAAGACCACAGTCTCGCCCTTGGAGAAAGGCTCCATCTTCACCGCGCAGCCGGCCACCAGCAAGCCGGCGGATAGTGCCAGAATATGCACCTTCACCGTATCGAACCCCCGGATCTCGCCCGCCGCCCGAGCTACCCCGTCCCGATTCACCCCACACGTGTATCGTGCCTTGGCGGTTGCGCGCAATTGCAAAAAAAAACGATAGATTGGTAAAGTTAAAAGAAAAATATAGATTGATGGATCAGGGGTCGACACCGTTCACCATGTCCGAGATTCAGCTTGAGCATTTTCCGAAGGTCGTTAAAGCTAAGCCTGCTGGTTGAGGTGATTTGAAATCGACTCACCGGCAGTTGTTGTCGAGTGGGCGCTTGGACAACAAGCGGGCGTGGGGTTAAACTTCAAGGGTTGCTTGGCTGCGACCTCTGCGAGGGCGACTTATGAACGAACGTCCCCGTCACCCGAAATCCGGCATGGAAGTCGGGTCGGCAGCGTCGCGCAAATCCCGGAACAAATTTTCGACAATGCTCATGGAGCTCGAACAGCGCATCGCGTTCGATGCCGCGGGCGCTGCGACGGTCGAAAAAGTACAGCAGGATGCGGATCATCCCGCTGACCAGGCGGAACAGCAGCAGGGCGACAGCAACACGGATCACGCCGCGCTTGTCGAAGCGTTGAGGCACACAATTCCAGACGCGAACGACGCTCCTGCTCAGCCACAAGTTGAGAAGCCCATTCAGATTGTCTTCGTCGACAGTTCCGTCCCGGACTATGACGAGCTTCTGCAGGGCATAGAAGGCGAGTACGAGGTGGTCGTCCTTGATGCCGGTCAGGACGGCGTCAAGCAGATGGCCAACGTGCTCCAGAATATGGACAATGTGGAGGCCATCCACATCATCTCGCACGGTAACCAGGGCACCCTGTCGCTCGGCACCGCAACGCTGACAGCCGAAACGATGGCCGGCGAATACCGGGACGAGCTTTCTGCGATCCGGTCTTCGCTGACGGACAATGCCGACATCATGATCTATGGCTGCGACTTCGCCCAGGGCGAGGCCGGTATCAGGGCTGCCAATCTGATGAGCGACCTGACCGGCGCTGACGTTGCCGCCACGACGGACGACACCGGAGCCGAAGAGCTCGGCGGCAACTGGAACCTCGAATACCACGCCGGCGCGATCGAGGCCCACGCGATCGACATTCACGACTATGACAGCCTGCTGGCGCAGACGACGATCAATTCGACCGGCGGCGTGCTTGCGAGCGGCGCTGACGGACTCAGGATTTACGTCACCAATCTCGGGCAGATACAGGTTCTCTACCAGAACCAGAACCAGTTCTATTCGCCGACCATCACCGACACGAACACCAATCTCTTCAACGGCCTGTACATGGCCGTCGGCAGTCAGGTCGTCGGCCCTGATCACGGCGCCGAGGGCATGACCAAGGTTGCATGGCAGCCGCTGTCTCAGACCTTGACCGGCTCGGGCACTGCCGCTGACCCTTGGGTCGTGACGACGACCATGTATTACAACGCCAATGGCACTGCCGGCTATCAGGCCAGTGCCGACTTCCTGGCAACCGTGCTCACCTCCTACACAGCCGGCACGAAATACTTCACCAACACGGTGACGGTGACGCCGCCCTCCACCAACACCGCCCAGATAAAATGGTACCAGGCGGCGGACACCTATCTCGGCGGCTCGGATGCAGGACCTGCCTATGCGCTGGCGCCGGGCATCGGTTCCACCACCAACCCCGCCGCCGACCTCTCGGTCATCGGCACGCGGCGCGATTTCGGCACCGCCGACGAAGTCTTTGTCGGCTTTGCCGAAGTCGATGGCGGCCGCCAGTTCGACCGTGTCTATTCCGGTCTGTACAACGCCACCAACCTTTACGGCAGCGGTGCGGGCAATGGCACCGGCATTGCCGGTGGCGGCAACATCGTCAACACCATCACCACGGCCGCCGCCACCGACAACGGGATTGGCGTGCAGTTCAATCTCGGCGCCATCAATTCGGCCACCACCTTCAGCTACCGGCTGGTGTTCGACAGCGATACGACGCTTGACCTTGACGGAAACAACAGCACGGCCGCCGGCAACAACTATGTCACCGCCTACGGTGTCGGCAGCGGCGCGCAGATCAACGTGGTCGACGCGGACACTGTCATCACCAACGTGGTCGCCGACATCAGGAGCGCCACGGTCACCATCACCAACCTCCAGGCCGGGGACGTTTTGAGCGTCCTTGGAACACTGCCCACTGGTATCACCGCCTCGATTTCCGGCGGTACGGTGACCCTGACCGGCAGCGCCAGCGAAGCGGCCTACCAGGCGGCGCTGCGGCAGGTGATGTTCAGCTCGACGAGTTCGGCTTTGGTCAACCGCAGCCTGACGATTTCCGTGTTTAACGAAATATCGTCCGCTACCACCAGCGCCAACACGACCATCAATATCGGCCGCGCGCCCGTTGTCGACCTGAATTCCGGCACCGATCCGACCCAGATCGTCTCCAATGGCGGCTTCACCGGCACGACCGGATGGACGACGACCGGGACAGGCGGCGCAAGCGGCGGCGGCTATCTTTGGAGCGGCGACTTCACGACCGGGACGTTGCGCCAAGCCGGCATCAGCGGCTGGGATGTCGGTTCGGCCCCCTCGGGCGCCGCCCAGCTCAGTTTCGACTTCCGCTGGAACAATGGTTCGCCCGACAACAGTTCATCGGCGACGATGGACGTTTCGGTCGGCGGCGTTGTCTATGCGAGGATCACCAGCGGCAACACCTCCGGCACCGCCAACACGGCCACTATCACCTATCTCAACGGTGCGTCCGGAAGCCCGGCAACAATCGCTGGCTCGGCCAGCAGCCTGACATCGATCACCCTCAACCTGCCGTCGACGGTGGCGGCAACCGGCGACCTTCTGTTTTCGTTCAATGCCGGCGGCAGCATTCTCGTTCCTGGCCGCGACGACATGTTCATCGACAATGTCAGCGTGCTGACTCAGGTCGATGCCACGGCCGGCCTGAATTTCAGCGGCGCCTACACGGAGAATGGAACGCCGGTCGCCATTGCCGATACCGACAACACCGTTCGCGATGTCGACAGCACCTCGATGGCGTCGGCGACGATCGTGCTGACCAATGCCACTGCCGGTGACGTGCTCAATGTCGGCGCGCTGCCGGCCGGCATCACCAGCTCTGTCGACACGTCCGTCGCGGGACAGATCACCATCCGGCTGGCTGGCGTCGGTAGCAAGGCAGACTATGCCGCGGCGATCCGGGGCATCACCTACGCCAACACGGGCGACAATCCGTCGACCGACAATCGCATCATCAACGTCACCGTCAATGACGGCGCGCTGACCTCGGCGGTCTCCACGACGACGATTTCGGTCGCGGTGGTCAACGATGCGCCTGTCAACGCACTGCCGGCTTCCGGCTGGACAACCAACGAAGACACCAGCCTGGTCCTCAACGGGCTTTCAGTCTCCGACCCTGATGCAGGCGCCGGTACGATAACCGTCACCTTGACCGTCGGCTCAGGCATGCTGACAGCAGCCAATGCAGGTGGTGTGACGGTTGCCGGTTCCGGTTCCACTGCACTCACGCTTACGGGAACGCTTGCCAACATAAACGCCTATCTCGCCGCGACTTCGGCACCTGTCTACGCGCCTGTCGCCAATGCAAACGGCCCCGTCAGCCTGACGATGGTCACCAACGATGTCGGCAACACCGGCACTGGCGGTGCGCTGACCGACACCGACACGCGGACCATCACCATCAATCCGGTGAATGACGCGCCGACTCTCGATCTCGACGCTTCGGGCGCCGGCACGGGTTTTGGCTCAGCCTACACCGAAGGTGGAACGGCGGCCGCGATCGCGGACACGGACAGCCTGATCGCCGACATCGACGACACCAACATCGAATCCGCCACGATCGTCGTCGCAAACGCGCAGGCCGGCGATGTCTTGTCCGTTGCGGGCGCTTTGCCCGCCGGCATCACCGCAACGTGGAATCCAGCGACCTTCACCCTCACGCTCACGGGTTCGGCGACCAAGGCCGCCTACGAGACGGCAATCGAGCAGGTTGGCTATTCGTCGACATCCGACAACCCGACGCTGGGCGGCAGCGCCACATCGAGGACGATCAACGTCATCGTCAATGACGGCGAGGCAAATTCGAACATCGCTGTTGCCACCGTCACGATAACCGCCGTCAACGATGCGCCGGTGAACACGCTGCCCGGTGCGGGCTGGACGACCAGTGAGGACACCGGCATTGCCTTGACCGGCCTGTCGGTTGCCGATCCCGACGTCAACGGTGGCACGATGACGGTCACGCTTTCGGTCGGTTCGGGTACGCTGACGGCGCTCGCAGGTGGCGGCGTGGCGGTTGCAGGTTCGGGTTCCGGCTCGATAACGCTTACCGGAACACTCGCCGGCCTCAATGCCTATCTCGCTTCGGCCTCGGCGCCGGTTTACACGCCGGTGGCGGATGCAAACGGTCCCGTCACCCTGACCATGACCACCAATGACGGTGGCAACAGCGGCACCGGCGGCGCCTTGACGGATGTCGATACGGCCATCATCACCATCGTTCCGGTCAACGATGCACCCGTGCTCGACCTCGACGCTTCCGGATCGGGAACCGGCTTCACCACCACCTATACCGAAAATGGTGCCGGTGTGGCGATCGCCGACACCGACAGCCTGATCACCGACATAGACAGCACCGATTTGACGTCGGCAACGATTGTCATCGCCAATGGCCAGGCCGGCGACGTGCTGTCGGTCGCAGGCAGCCTGCCCGCGGGGATCACCGCGACCTGGAATCCGGCGACCTTCACGCTGACACTCAGCGGTTCCGCGACCAAGGCCGCGTACGAAACCGCACTGGAACAGCTTCGCTATTCTTCGACGTCGGACAACCCGTCGACGGTGCAGAGAACCATCAACTTTACCGTCAATGACGGTGCGGCGAACTCCAACACGGCAATCGCGGCCGTCAACGTCATCGCCGTCAACGATGCGCCGGTGAATACCGTCCCGGCATCGGCGTTAGTCTCCGAAGATGTTATGACGGCGCTCTCCGGCATCTCTGTTGCCGATGTCGACAGCGGCACGGTAACGGTCACGCTGTCGGTCGCCAACGGCACGCTTTCGCCATCCGTAATCGCCGGCACGGTCACCGGCAACAACACCGGCACGCTGACGGTTTCCGGCACCGTCGCGCAGGTCAACAGCGTCCTGGCCTCGCTGCGCTATCAGGGCAATTCCGACTACAATGGCAGCGACACACTCACCGTCGTGACTTCCGACGGAGCGCTGAGCGATACCGACACGGTCGCGATCACGGTGACGCCGGTGGCCGACATCGTCGCCGACACTGTGACGACGACCGAAGATACGCCGATCAGCTTCAACGCCATCACCGGAACCAATGGCGCCTCGGCGGACAATTTCGAGAGCGCCGGACGCGCGATCTCCGCCGTAACGCAGCCTCCGGCGGGACAAGGCAGCGTCTCGTTCAACGCCGACGGCACGATCACCTACACGCCTGCCACCAACTTCAACGGCATGACGACGTTCTCCTACACGGTGACATCGGGCGGCGTGACCGAAACCGCGACCGTCACCGTCACCGTCGGTGCGGTCAACGATGCGCCGGTCAACACATTGCCGATTTCGGGCTGGACCACCGACGAAGACACGACCGTCGCGCTGACCGGCCTTTCCGTCACCGACCTGGATGCCGCCGCCGGCACGATCACGGTGACGCTCAATGTCGGCAGCGGCACACTCACGGCCGAGGCAAGCGGCGGCGTTGCGACAAGCGGTTCGGGCACCGCCACGCTGACGCTTACGGGCACGCTGGCCGATATCAACGCCTACCTCGCCTCCGCGGCTGCGCCCGTCTTTGCGCCGTCAGCCAACGCCAACGGTCCGGTCACGCTGACGATGACCACCAATGATGGCGGCAACACCGGTTCGGGCGGTGCGCTGACCGACACTGATAGCCGCACCATCACCATCGCGCCGGTCAACGACGCGCCGGTGAACACCATGCCGTCGAGCTACGCGACCAATGAGGACACGGCACTCGGCCTGACCGGTTTGCAGATCGCCGATATCGACGCCGGCAGCGGCACCATGACCGTCGTGCTTGCGGTAAATTCCGGGAATCTGTCCGCGATTGCCGGCGGCGGCGTGACAGTGGCGGGGGCGGGAACCTCGTCGCTGACGCTTACCGGCACGCTGGCCGATATCAATGCATTCCTGTCGGGCGCTTCGCGACCGACCTTCACCCCGTTGGCTGATTTCAACGGCCCCGTGACGTTGACGATGACGACCGGCGACGGCGGCAACACCGGCTCGGGCGGCGCGTTGAGCGATGCCGATACACGCACCATCACCGTCAACCCGGTGAATGATCCGCCGATGCTCGATCTCGATGCGTCGGGCGCGGGAACCGGCTTTTCCACCAGCTATACGGAAAATGGCGTCGGCGTCGCGATCGTCGATACGGACAGCCTGGTTACCGACATCGACAGCGCCAATATGGCGTCGGCGACGGTCGTCATCGCCAATGGACAGGCCGGCGATGTGCTGTCGATCGCAGGCGGCTTGCCGGCGGGCATCACCGCCACCTGGGACCCCGCGACCTTCACCCTGACATTGACCGGTTCGGCGACGAAGGCGGTCTATGAGACCGCGCTGGAGCAGGTCCGCTACGCCTCGACATCCGACAATCCATCTACCGTGACGCGCACGATCAATGTCACCGTCAATGACGGTGCGGCGGACTCGAATATTGCGGTCGCCACGGTCACGGTGACGGCGGTCAATGATGCGCCCGTCAACACGCTTCCGGCCGCCGGCTGGACCGTCAACGAGGACACGGCCCTTGTGCTGAGCGGTCTGTCGGTCACCGATCCGGATGCCGGCACAAGCACGGTCACGGTGACGCTGAGCGTCGGCTCCGGCACGCTGGCGGCCGCCACGGGGGGCGGCGTGACGGTTGCGGGCTCAGGCACCGGCACGGTTACGCTTACCGGTACGCTGACGTCGATCAATGCCTATCTGGCGTCTGCTTCCTGCCCTGTCTACACGCCAGTCGCCGATTTCAACGGTCCCGTCACGCTCAACATGACGACCAGCGACGGCATCGAAAGCGACACCGATGCGCGCACGATCACTGTGACGCCGGTGACCGACATCGCGACGGATACCGCGACGACCAATGAAGACACAGCCGTCATCATCGATGTGAATGCCAATGACACGTTCGAGAATGGCGGCCACTCGATCACCGCGATCAACGGCGCCTCGATCGTCGTCAACGGCGTCGTGCCGGTTGCCAACGGCACCGTCAGGCTCAATGCCGACGGCACGCTGAGCTTCACGCCTGCCGCCGACTACAATGGCAATGCGAGCTTTACCTATACGGTGACATCAGGCGGCGTGACCGAAACGGCAACGGTCAATGTCACGGTCACGGCGATCAACGACACGCCCGTCAATGCTGTTCCTAATGGACAGACGACCGCGGAGGATACGCCGCTTGCCATCGGCGGTGTGACGGTCTCGGATGTCGATGGCGGCACGCTGACGACCACCTTGACGGTCACCCACGGAGCGCTTGCGGTGACAGGCGGCGGCGGGGCCTCCATCGGCGGCAACGGTTCAGGCACGGTGACCATTTCCGGTACCGCGGCGCAGATCAATGCCGCGTTGCTTGGCCTGACCTACAACGCCACCGCCGATTACAATGGGCCGGCGCAACTCACCGTCCAGACCTCCGACGGCACGCTTTCCGACAGCGATATTGTCGCCATCACCGTCACGCCGGTGGTCGACATCGTTGCCGATGCCGTCACGACCAATGAAGACACGCCGGTCAGCTTCAATGCCATCACCGGCACCAACGGCGCCTCGGGCGACAATTTCGAGAACGCCGGTCGCGTCCTGTCTGCGGTCACCCAGCCTGCGGCGGGCGAAGGAACGGTGACGTTCAACCCCGACGGCACGATCACCTACACGCCTGCCGCCAACTTCAACGGCACGACAAGCTTCACCTACACGGTGACCTCGGGCGGCGTCACCGAAACCACGACGGTGACGGTCACCGTTAATCCGGTCAACGATGCCCCGGTCAACACGGTGCCATCGGCGCAAACGACGGCGGAAGACACCACGATCGTCTTCACCCCGTCGGCTGGCAATGCGATTTCGGTGAACGATGTCGACGGCGGTACGCTCACGGTGACGCTGTCGGTTACAAACGGCGCATTTTCGCTCGCCGGTGTGGCGGGGCTTTCGTTCGCCACCGGCGACGGCACCTCCGACACGACGATGACTTTCTCGGGAACCGCCGCCGCGATAAACGCAGCCCTTGCCGGCGCGAGCTATGTTCCCACCGCCGACTATCATGGCCCGGCGCAACTCACGATACAGACCTCGGATGGCACGGCTTCCGACAGCGACACGATCGCAATCAACGTCACGCCCGTCGCCGACATCAGCGACGACAACGCGTTGACGGACGAAGGCACGCCGGTCACGATCTCAGTGCTTGCCAACGACAATTTCGAGAACACCAGTCGGGCAATAACCGCGGTCAACGGCCTGGCGATCACGCCCGGCGGTGGGGCCGTCGCTGTTGCAAACGGCACCGTGCGGCTCAACACCGCCGGACAGCTCATCTTCACCCCGACGACGGACTTCAACGGCAATGTCAGCTTCACCTATACGGTGAACTCCGGCGGGGTCACCGAGACGGCGACGGTGAATGTCGCGGTCGCCTCCATCAACACCCCGCCGGTGAACTCGTTGCCCTCGGCCTACTCCGCCGTAGAGGATACAGCACTTGGCCTCACCGGCCTGCAGATCGCCGATGCCGACGCCGGGGCGGGTACCGTTTCCGTCACGCTTTCCGTCGACGCCGGCGCGTTGACAGCCGGCGCGGCTGGCGGTGTGACCGTCAGCGGTTCGGGAACAGGATCGATCACGCTTTCCGGCAGTTTGGCAGACATCAACGCCTATCTCGCCGGCGCGTCGCGGCCTACCTTCACGCCTGCCGCCAATGCCACAGCCAGCGTCACGCTGACCATGACCACCAGCGATAACGGCAATACCGGGGGCCCGGCGCTCGTCGATATCGACACCTCGACGATTACGATCACGCCGGTCAACGATGCACCGGCTGGCGCGGACAATACGGTGACGATCGGCGAAGACACGAGCTTCACCTTCACCGCCGCCGATTTCGGATTCTCCGACCCGAACGACAGCCCAAACAACACGCTTGCTTCGGTCGTCATCACCACCATCCCGGCCAACGGGGTTCTCTCGCTCGGCGGCACGCCGGTGACGGCCGGACAGGTGATCACCGCGGCAAATATCGCCAACCTGACCTGGACACCGGCAGCCAACACAAACGGCGCCGCGCTGGCCTCGTTCACCTTCCAGGTGCGCGACAATGGTGGTGGCACCAATGGCGGGCAGGATACCGATCTTTCGCCGAACACATTCACCTTCAACGTCACCGCGACAAACGATGCGCCCGTCAACACTCTGCCGGTTTCATACGGCGTCAATGAAGACAATGCGCTCGGCCTGACGGGACTGCAGGTCAGCGATGTCGACGCTGGTAACGGCCTTGTCACGGTGACGCTGAATGTCGGCTCCGGCACCTTGTCCGCACTGGCCGGGTCCAGCGTCGCGGTCAGCGGTTCCGGCAGCGGCACGTTGGTGCTGACAGGTACCGTCGCCGATCTGAACGCCTATTTGGCCTCGGCATCGCGGCCGACCTTCAACCCGGCCACCAATTTCAACGGCCCGGTTACACTGACCATGACGACCAATGACGGCGGCAACACCGGCACTGGCGGCGCGCTGACGGACACCGACACGGCGACCATTACCGTTGCCCCGGTCAACGATGCCCCGGTGGCGTCCAACGCCGCGATTGAGACCAACGAAGACACGCAATTCCTGGGCAATCTGCCGGCGGCTACGGACGTCGATGGCGACACGCTGACCTATGGCGCCGGCGCGACGGCACCGGCGCATGGCACCGTCACGATCAATGCCGACGGCAGCTACACCTACACGCCCGGCGCTGACTATAGCGGCCCCGACACCTTCACCTATACGGTGAGCGACGGAACGGTGGCGGTGGAATATACGGTCACGGTGACGGTCAATCCGCTCAATGATGCGCCGGTCGCCGTCGATGATGGCGCGCAGACGGATGCCAACACGGCCGCCAACGTCAATATCATCGGCAATGATACCGACGCCGACGGCGACAGCTTGACGGTCGCTGAGGTCAACGGCGCTTCCGCCAATGTCGGCACCGCTGTGGCGGGCAGCAATGGCGGCACATTCACAATTGGGTCAAACGGTGTTGCCGTGTTCAACCCGGCCGGCGCCTTTGCCGATCTCGCTGCCGGCCAGACGCGGACGACGTCCATCACCTATCAGGTTTCCGATGGTCATGGCGGTTTCGATACCGCGACACTAACCATCACCGTCATCGGAACGGACGACACGCCGGTGTCGACACCGATCGCGAACCAGACATCGAACGACGCGCAAGTGGTGTCGTTCGACGTGAGCGGCAATTTCAGCGATCCGGACGCTGGCGACACCTTGTCGTTCACGGCGACCGGTCTGCCTGCCGGGCTGACCATCGATCCGGCGACGGGTGTCATTTCGGGCACCATCGATCGCAGCGCGAGCTTGTCCGGACCCTATGCCGTCACCGTCACCGCGACCGACAGCACGGGCTTGCAGACAAGCCGGAATTTCACCTGGACCGCGCTCAACCCAGCGCCCGTCGCCAGCAACGATGCGCTGGCCACGACCGAAAATACCGGGCTCAACGGTTCGGTTTTTGCCGACAATGGCAATGGCGCCGACAGCGATCCTGACGGGGATCCAATCACGGTTTCGGCAGTCGGCGGCAGCGCCGCCGGCGTTGGCGCGGCTGTGGCCGGCTCCAATGGCGGCGCCTTCACCATCAATGCCGACGGGACCTACAGTTTCGTGCCGGGAACGGGCTTTGACGATCTCGCCGCCGGGCAGACGCGCACGACAACCGTCACCTACACCATCTCCGATGGCCAGGGTGGAACCTCGAGCGCTACCGTCTCGGTCACGGTGACGGGCCAGAACGATGCGCCGGTCGCAGCCGGCGACAGCTTCACCACCAATGAAGACACGCCGGTCACCTTCGACGTGCGCACCAACGATGGCGATGTCGATGGCGGCACGCTCGCAGTCTCGGAGATCAACGGCCAGGCCATCACGGCCGGTGGTTCGGTGCCCGTCACCGGCGGCACGGTGACGCTGAATGCCAACGGCACGCTGACCTTCACGCCGGCGCCGGATTTCAACGGCACGCCCTCCTTCACCTACACGGTTTCGGACGGACAGGGCGGCACTGCAACCGCGACGGTCAACGGTACGGTCAATCCGGTACAGGACCCGCCGGTCGCGGTGGGCGACACGTTCACGACCAATGAAGACGTTGCAGTCACCTTCGACGTGCGCGGCAATGACAGCGATCCCGACGGCGATGCGCTTTCGGTCACGCAGATCGACGGCATCAACATTGCACCCGGTGGCTCGGTCGCCGTCACCGGCGGTACGGTGACGCTGAATGCCAATGGCACGCTGACGTTCACCCCGACTGCCGATTTCAACGGCGCGCCATCTTTCGCCTATACGATCTCGGACGGCCAGGGCGGCACGGCGACGGCTACAGTCAACGGCACGGTTACCCCGGTGCAGGATGCGCCGGTG
This sequence comes from Hyphomicrobiales bacterium, assembly GCA_900472295.1. Classification (GTDB taxonomy): domain Bacteria; phylum Pseudomonadota; class Alphaproteobacteria; order Rhizobiales; family Rhizobiaceae; genus Mesorhizobium. Next base: position 127,838 of record UCIA01000008.1, read on the forward strand.
GCGCTTGCCGACAGCTTCACCACAAGCGAGGATGTCGCGGTCGACATCGCCGTGCTCGGCAATGATCGCGATGCCGATGGCGACCCGCTGACCATCACCCAAATCGATGGCCAGACCATCTCTGTTGGAGGTTCGGTCAGCGTCACTGGCGGCACGGTGACGCTGAATGCCAATGGCACCTTGACCTTCACCCCAACGGCCGATTTCAACGGCGCGCCATCCTTCACCTATACCATCTCCGACGGCCAGGGTGGTGCGGCGACTGCGGCGGTGAACGGCACCGTCAATCCCGTCAACGATCCGCCGATAGCGGCCGATGACGCCTTCACCACCAATGAAGACACGGCCGCGGTTTTCGACGTCAGGACAAATGACACCGACATCGATGGCGGGCCCCTGTCGGTCACGCAGGTCGATGGCCAGAACATCTCGGCCGGCGGCTCGGTCGTGGTTGCTGGCGGTATGGTCTCGCTTGGCGCCGACGGTCGCTTGACCTTTACGCCGACCGCGAATTTCAATGGCGCCCCATCCTTCACCTATACGATCTCGGACGGGCAGGGCGGCACCGCGAACGCGACCGTGATGGGGATCGTAACCCCCGTGAATGACCCGCCGGTGGCGGCAGATGACAGCTTCACCACCAATGAGGACACGCCTGTCATCATCGATGTCCGCGCCAATGACAGCGATGTCGACGGCAACGCCGTCACCGTCACCCAGATCAACGGCGCCAACATCGCCATTGGCGGCTCGGTGGCCGTCACCGGTGGCAGCGTGATGCTCAACACGGACGGCACGCTGACATTTGCGCCCGACGCCAATTTCAACGGCACGCCAAGTTTCACCTACACCATCTCGGACGGCCTGGGCGGCACGGCAACCGCGACCGTCAATGGAACGGTCTCGCCCGTCAACGATGCCCCCGTCTCATCGAACGCAAGCGTCACGACGCCGGAAGATGGCACGTTGAATGGCAACTTGCCGCCGGCGACCGATCTCGATGGCGATACGGTGACCTACGCGGCCGGCACCACGACACCCGGGCATGGTTCGGTCACCATCAATCCGGACGGAACCTACAGCTACGTTCCCGATCCGAATTTCAACGGCACCGATACGTTCAGCTTCGTCGTCAGCGACGGCAATGGCGGCACCAACGAATATACGGTCACGGTCGACGTCACCGCTGAGAATGACGCACCGGCCGGCACGCCCATTCCCGACCGGGCGCACCCGGACGGCGCGGCGGTAAGCTTCGACGTGTCCGGTTTCTTCAGCGATGTCGACGGCGACACTTTGAGCTTCACGCAAAGTGGGTTGCCGCCAGGCCTCAGCATCAATGCCGCGGGCATCATTTCGGGCACCATCGACCGGCAGGCCAGCCAGGGTGGTCCAGGCGGGAACGGCGTCTATTCGGTCACGGTGACGGTCGGTGACGGCCAAGGCGGCACGACCAGCGAGACCTTCACCTTCACCGTGGGCAACCCGCCTCCCGTGGCCGTGAACGACAATGCCGTCACGAACGAAGACACGCCGGTCACCATCAATGTGCTCGACGGCACCGCCAGCGGCGGCACGGCAGACAGCGATCCGGACGGAGACCCGCTTGCGGTGACCGCCGCCAGTGCCGCCAACGGCACCGTGACGATCGGCGCGAATGGCCAGATCACCTATGTGCCGAACACCAATTTCAACGGCACCGACACGATCACCTACACCATCTCCGACGGCAATGGCGGAACCGCCACCGCAACCGTGACGGTGACCGTCAACGCCGCCAACGACGCACCCGCCGGTCTGCCGATCGCGGATCGCACGCGCAACGATGGCGACACGGACGCCATCAATGTCTCCGCCTACTTCTCGGATGCCGATGGGGACACGCTGGCTTACACTGCCACCGGTCTGCCGCCCGGACTGAGCATCGATCCCCCAACCGGCGTGATCTCGGGCACCATCCAGAACGATGCTTCCGGCCCGACAGGCGAGCAGGTCTATACGGTCACGGTAACGGCCAGCGACGGCAATGGCGGAACGACGCCTGTCACCTTCCGCTACACCGTTCTCAACCTGCCGCCGGTGGCTGAGAACGATACGGCGACGACGACCGAGGACACGCCGGTCGAGATTGATATCCTTGCCAATGACAGCGACCCGGACGGCGATGCCGACGAAGTGATCCGCGTCAACAATGTCGTGCTGACGGTTGGAGGACCAGCGGTCGCCACGGCCAACGGCTCGGTTCAGTTGATCCTCAACGGTGGCGGTCAGGAGGTGCTGCGCTTCACACCAAACGCCAACTACAATGGCAACGAGACGTTCAGCTACACGATCGACGACGGCAATGGCGGCGTCGACACGGCGACCGTCACGGTCACGGTAACGCCGGCCAATGACGACCCGGTCATCACCAATCCGATCCCCGACCGCGTTCGCGCGGATGGCCAGACATTCAACTACGACGTCAGTGATTTCTTCGGCGATCCGGACGGCGACGGTCTCAATTTCGTGATCACCGGCCTGCCCGCGGGCCTGAGCTATGATCCCGCAACCGGCATCATTTCAGGCACCATCGACCATACCGCCAGCCAGGGCGGCACAGGTGGCGTCTATGCGGTCACGATCACGGCCTATGACAGGCCGGGCGGCACCGGGCTTTCCACCGTCCAGACCTTCGACCTGACCGTGACCAACCCTGCGCCGACAGCCGCCAACGACGCTGTGACGGTCAATGAAGACACGCCCGCCTCTTTCAACGTCCTCACTGGCGCCGGCACGACGAGCGGGGCGGCGGGAGCCGATACGGATCCGGATGGCGACACGCTGACGGTAACCGCGGCAAGCGCCGGCAACGGCACGGTGGCCATTGGCGCCAACGGCCTGCTGACCTATACGCCGAACGCCAATTTCAACGGCACCGACACGATCATCTACACGATTTCCGATGGTGACGGCGGCACCTCGACAGCCACCGTCACGATCACGGTCGTGTCAGTCAACGACGCGCCGACAGCAGATCCGGTTCCGACGCAGATCGACAGTGACTCGCAATCTGTCGATTACGATGCCAGCGGCTACTTCGGTGACGTGGACGGCGATACGCTGACTTTCTCCGCGACCGGGCTGCCGCCCGGCCTGTCGATCGATCTGTCCACCGGACGGATCACCGGCACATTGCCGGCGGACGCGTCCAACAATACCCCCTATGTCGCGACCATCACCGCTTCGGACGGTCATGGCGGCACCGTCCAGCAGACGATCACCTGGATCGTCACCAACCTGCCGCCCAAGGCCTTCAGCGATACGCTGACCCTCTCGGAAAATGCTTCCGGCGGTGGCAATGCTCTCGACAATGACAGCGATCCCGATGGCGATCCGATTGCGATCGATCAGGTAAACGGCAACGCAAGCGCGGTCGGCCAGCCCGTGCTCGGTTCCAATGGCGGCACGTTCGTCATCAATGCCGACGGCACCTATACATTCAATCCCGGCACGGCATTTGACGACCTGCAACTCGGTGAGACCCGCACCACGACGGTGACGTATCGCATCACCGATACGGATGGCGACAGCGACACCGCCACGATCACCGTGACGGTCAACGGCGTCAACGATGCGCCGACTGCCGACACGATCCCGGCCTATACCCACGCCGACGGCCAGTCGATGACAACCAATCCGCTGAACGTGGCGGCCTTCTTCCACGATGTGGAAAGCGATACGCTGTCCCTAAGCGCAACCGGTCTGCCGCCCGGCCTGTCGATGGATGCCACCGGCAACATAACAGGCACCATTGCCAACAATGCTTCCGCCGGTGGTCCCTACACGGTGACCGTGACGGCAAGCGACGGAAATGGCGGCACGGTCCAGCAGGCCTTCACCTTCAACGTCACCAATCCGGCGCCGACGGCGCAAAACGATACGGCGACAACCACCGAAGACACCCCTGTCGAAAGCATCGACGTGATCGGCAACGACACCGATCCCGACGGCGATGCGCTGTTCGTCGATCCGGCATTCCCGCCGCTGGCCGGCCATGGCACGGTAACAATCAATCCGGACGGCACGCTGCGTTACGTTCCGAACCCCGACTACAATGGCGTCGACACCATCGTCTACCGCGTCAGCGACGGACAGGGCGGCTTCTCGACAGGCGTCGTAACCGTCAATGTCGGCGCCGAGAACGACGCTCCGAGCGTGACGCCGATTGCGGACATGCAGCGCAATGACAGCGATGTCATCAGCCTAGACGTAACCGGCAATTTCTCCGATCCGGAAGGCGATCCGCTGACCTACAACATTACCGGCCTGCCGCCGGGCCTGACCTATGATCCGAACACCGGCGTCATATCAGGGTCGATCGCGCCGGGTGCCTCCGGCCCGACGGGCACGCAGAGCTATGTGGTGACGGTTACGGCAAGCGACGGGTTCCCGGGCGGCGACACGGCGACGCAATTCACCTTCATCGTCAACAATCTGGCGCCCGAGGCAAACAACGACAGTGCGACGACGGCAGAGGACACGCCGGTCAACATTCCAGTCCTCGCCAACGACAGCGATCCGGACGGCGATACCGGCGTGGTCATTACCGTCAATGGCGTGGACCTGATCCTCGATGGCCCATCCGTACAGACGACCAACGGCTCGGTCAGCCTGGTCATGGACGGCACCGAGATGGTGCTGCGCTTCACGCCCAATCCGAACTATGTCGGTACCGAATCCTTCACCTACACGATCGACGACGGCAACAGCGGCGTCGACACCGCGACCGTCGCCATCGACGTGACCGCCGTCAATGATGCGCCGGTGGCCAACACCATACCGGACCAGTCGCAGCCGGATTCCTCGTCAGTCAATCTCAACGTCTCGACCTTCTTCAGCGATGTCGACGGCGACGATCTTGACTTCACGGTGACCGGCCTTCCGCCGGGCCTGAGTTACGACCCGGAAACCGGCGTCATCACCGGCACGCTTACGGCAGGCGCATCGCAGGGCAGCCCCTATACCGTTACCGTGACCGCAAACGATCGGGATGGCGGCGCCGGCCTGGCGGCAACGATGAGCTTCGTCTTCACCGTCACCAACCCGGCGCCGGTTGCGGCAAATGACACGGTCACCACCAATGAAGACACCGCCGTTACGTTCAACCCGATCAGCGGCGCCGGCACGACCAGTGGCGCCGGCGGCGCGGATGCCGATCCAGATGGCGACCCGCTTGTTGTCACTGAGATCGAAGGCCAGCCCATCGCCGCCAATGGAACGGTGACGGTCACCAACGGCACTGTGCGCTTGAACGCCGACGGCACGCTGACCTTCACGCCGTCCGCCGATTTCAACGGCACGGCGGTCATCGACTACCGCATCAGCGACGGCAATGGCGGCTTTGCCGATGCCTCGATCACCGTCACGGTGAACGCGGTCAACGACGTGCCGACGATCGACCTCAATGCTTCGACCGGCGGGACAGGGCATTCGGCGACTTACACGGAAGGCGGCAGCCCGGTCGCGATAGCCAATGGCGACGCGGTCGCGCTTGATGTCGAAGACCAGATCGTCAGCCTGGACGTTTCGCTGGCCGGTTTCGTCAATGGCAGCGCCGAGCGTATCCACCTCAACGGCTCGGTCGATCTCATCTACGGCACGGCCAGCAGCGGCACCATCACCTTTGGCGGCACCACTTTCGCATTCACCTATGACGGCGCCAGCGGGCTGCATTTCGAAAATGCCGCCGGTTCATCCACGCCCATGGTCGGCAGTGACGCCAGCGCCTTGGTGCGCGCGCTGCAATACGACAACACCAGCGACAACCCGACGGCCGGCGCGAGAACGTTGACCTTCAGCGTCACCGACGCGCAAGGCGCAATTTCAGCGCCCGCCGTGGCCACGATCACCGTTGCTCCGGTCAATGACAACCCGATCGCCGTGAACGACACGGCAACCACCGGCGAGAACACGCCATTGACCGGCACTGCGCCGGGCGTGCTTGGCAACGACAGCGATCCGGAAAACGATGCGCTGGTGGTGAGCGCCGTGACTGGCGGGACCGTCGGCGGCACGGTCACAGGCTCGAGCGGCGGATCGTTCGTCATCAACGCCGACGGCAGCTACAGCTTTGATCCGTCAACGGCTTTCGAGGATCTTCAGGCCGGAGAAACACGCTCCACCACCGTCACCTATACGGTTTCGGACGGCAATGGCGGTACGGCAACGGCAACGCTGACCGTCGTCGTCACCGGCGCCAATGACGCGCCCGTTGGCGCCAATGATGCCATCACCACCGTCGAAGACACGCCTTTCATCGGCACCTTGCCGGCGGCGACCGATGTCGATGGCGATGACTTGACCTATGCAGCGGCAACCCAGCCGGCGCATGGCACGGTCTCGATCAGCGCCGACGGCACCTATGTCTTCACGCCGGCTGCGGACTATCATGGGCCGGACAGCTTCACCTACACGGTCAGCGACGGCACGACGACGGTTACCTATACCGTTTCCATCGACGTCACCCCGGACCAGGATGCGCCTGTCGGCAGCGATATTCCCGATGCCGCCTATGTCGATGCCCAGGCTGTCTCGCTGAACGTGTCCGGCTATTTCACGGATATCGATGGCGACACGCTGACCTTCACGCAGACCGGCCTGCCGGCAGGACTGTCGCTCGATCCGGCGACCGGCCTGATCACCGGCACGGTGGCGAACGATGCCTCGCAGGCAGGTGGCGGCGTCTACACGGTGATCGTCACCGCAACCGATACTGCCGGCAATCCGGTGAGCGAGACCTTCACGGTCACCATCACCAATCCGCCGCCCGTCGCCCGCGACGATAGCGCCGCGACGGCCGAGAACACCCCAGTTTCAGGCTCGGTGTTCGCCAACAATGGCAGCGGCGCCGACAGCGATCCCGATGGCGATACGATCGTGGTCAGCGCGGTCAACGGCGCGGCCGGGGGCGTCGGAACAGGCGTTGCCGGTTCGGCCGGCGGCAGCTTCACCATCAATCCGGATGGCACGTTCAATTTCGATCCCGGGACGGATTTCGATTCGCTCCAGGTTGGCGAAAGCCGCACGACGAGCATCCTTTACACCATCTCGGACGGGCAGGGCGGCACGTCGACGGCAACCTTCACCGTTACCGTGAACGGTCAGAACGATGCGCCGGCAGGTTCGGATACGGCCATCGGCACACAGGAAGACACGCCGGTCAGTGGCACCTTGCCGGTGGCGACCGATGCCGATGGCGACCCGCTGACCTACGGCGTCGGCACGCAGCCGTCCAACGGCACGGTAACGGTGAACCCGGACGGCACCTACACCTACACGCCAAACGGCAACTTCAACGGCCCGGACAGTTTCACCTATACGGTGACGGATGGGGCGACCACCGTGACCTATACGGTTTCGGTGGGGGTCGGCGCGGTCAACGACCCGCCGGTTGCCCAGGACAATAGCCACACCATCGCCGAGGATGGCTCGGTCAGCGGCGCCATCAGCTTCACCGATGTCGACAACACGCCGGCACAGATCACGGTTTCGCTGCAGACGCCAGCGGCCAACGGGGCCGTGGTCGTCAACCCCGATGGCACCTATACCTACACTGCCAATCCGGACTTCAACGGCATCGATACCTTCACGGTCCTCGTCGCTGATCCGAATGGCGGCCAGACTACGGCAACGGTGACGATCAACGTCACGCCCGTCAACGATGCGCCGGTGGCCGTCGACGATACGGCCACCACCACCGAGAACACGACCGTCTCCGGCAATGTTGTCCTCGATATCACCGGTCGCGACAGCGACGTCGACGGCGATGCGCTTACCGTAGTCGGTGTAGGCGGCCCGGCGGGCGGTGTGGCCGCTCCGATTGCCGGCAGCAATGGCGGCACGTTCGTGATCCAGCCGGACGGCTCGTTCAATTTCAATCCGGGCGGCGATTTCGACAATTTGCCCGTTGGCCAGATCCGGACCACGACGATCACCTATACGATCTCCGACGGCAATGGCGGCACCGACACGGCAACGCTGACGATCACCGTGACCGGCGTGAACGACGCTCCGGACGCGACGACGCTGCCTGCCCAGTCAAACCAGGATGGCGCGTCGGTTTCCTTCAATGCGGGCTCCGCATTCTCCGATGTCGATGGCGACACACTCACCTTCGATGTAACCGGCCTACCGCCGGGCCTTGCCTTCGATCCGGCAACCGGAGCGATCAGCGGCACGATCGACCCTGATGCATCGGGACTGACAGGCACCACAAACTACAGCGTTACCGTCACCGCCGACGACGGCAATGGCGGCAGCGTCGCCCGTACCTTCACCTGGACGGTGACCAATCCGGGGCCGGATGCCGTCAATGATGACGTCACGGTTGCCGAAGACGGCAGCCTTTCTGGCTCGGTCCTGGCTGACAATGGCAACGGCGCAGACAGCGATCCCGACGGCGATCCGCTTTCGGTCTCGCTGGTGTCGCCACCGGCCAATGGCGCGCTGACGCTCAATCCGGATGGCACCTTCACCTACGTCCCGGGCGCCGATTTCAACGGCATCGACAGCTTCACCTACCAGGTCAGCGACGGCAATGGCGGCTTCGACACCGCAACGGTGACCATCAATGTGACGCCGGTCAATGACAGCCCGATTGCCCGTGACGACAGCTTTATCGTCAACGAGGACGGCAGCGTCGACATCCCTGTGCTGCAGAACGACAGCGACGTGGACGGCGACACGCTGACCGTGACCGAGGTCGACGGGCAGCCGATTGCGGTCGGCGGTTCAGTGCCCGTGACCGGCGGAACGGTGACGCTCAATGCGGACGGGACGTTGCGCTTCACCGCCAATCCCGACTTCAACGGCGCGCCGACTTTCACCTATACGGTGTCCGATGGCACGGTGAGCGCGCAGGCCACCGTCGGCGGAACGGTTCAGCCGGTCAACGACGCCCCGGTCAACACGCTGCCGCCAACCTTCAATGGCACCGAAGACCAGCCGCTGACGCTCAACGGTCTTGCGGTCACCGATGTCGATGCTGGCGGCGGGCCGATCACGGTCACGCTGTCTGTCGATGCGGGCACGCTGGCAGCGGCCTCTGCGGCTGGAATCACCGTGACAGGTTCCGGCACCGGATCCATTACGCTGTCGGGAACGCTGGCCGACATCAACGCCTATCTCGCCGGCGCATCGGCTCCCGTCTACACGCCCATTGCCAATTCCAATGATCCGGTCACCCTGACGATGACCACCGACGATGGCGGCAATACCGGCAGTGGTGGGCCATTGTCCGATACCGACACGGCAACGATCCTTCTGCAGCCGGTCAACGATCTGCCGGTTGCCTCGGGCGATTCTCCCGTCACGCCGGAAGATACGCCTGTCGCCGGCCAGATCACCGCCTCGGATGTGGATGGCGATGCCCTGACATTCACGCTGGTTGGCCAGCCGCCGAACGGCACGGTCGTCCTCAATGCCGACGGCAGCTACCTCTACACGCCGAACGCCGATTTCAACGGCACCGAAACCTTCCAGGTTTCGGTCGATGACGGCCATGGCGGGATCGTGACCGCGACGGTCACCATAACGGTCACGCCGGTCAACGACGCCCCGGTCGGGCAGGACACCGAGATCACCGCAACCGAAGACACGCCGTTCAGCGGAACATTGCCGTCGGCCACCGATCCGGAGGGCGATCCGCTCTCTTATGGCGTCGGCTCGCAGCCCGGTCATGGCATCGTGACGGTCAATCCGGACGGTACCTACAGTTACACGCCCGATCCCGACTACAATGGTCCGGACAGCTTCACCTATACGGTGAGTGACGGCGAGACGACGGTGACCTACACCGTTTCCATCGATGTCACGCCGGTGAATGACCCGCCCGTGGGATCGGATGCGACCATCGATGCGAACGAAGACACGCCGCTCGATGGCAGGTTACCCGTTGCGACCGATGTCGATGGCGATCCACTGACCTATGGAGCCGGCTCACAGCCCGCTCATGGCACGCTGGTGGTCAATCCCGACGGCACATTCACCTATACGCCCGCCCCGGACTATGTCGGCCCCGACAGCTTCACCTATACGGTGAGCGACGGCACGGCCACGGTGACCTATACGATCACGCTCAATGTGCTGCCGGCCGGCGAGCGCGCGCCACTCGAGATCGATCCGCCGATGGTCTTTCCGGAAGATCGCCCTCCAGGGCCGTCCGGCATTGCGGTGGATGGCGAGATATCGCAATCGATCGGCGATCTCAACAGCATCTATGACGGCATCACCACCGATGGGCTGATCGACAGCGTGGTCAACAATTTCGGCTCACTGAACGGCGTTTCCGGCCTGCCTGCTGAAGGCGCGGTGTTGCATGCGGTCAGGCAGATCGGCGAGTGGTCCGACAGCACGAAACGGATCGACGACCTGATGGTCCAACCCTTCCGGGGTGGCTCGACCATCCATCTGGGTGGCGCCGGCGAGCGGACCTGGTTCGAGGCCGACACGATCCTCAATGAGGGACTGCTCTACATCCTCATCTCCGCGCGCGAAGGCAGCGACGCGATCGAGTTCCGGGTCACGCAAGCGGACGGCAGGGCGCTGCCGGAATGGCTTGGCGTGACCCGCAATGGCGTGACCATCGGACTGGCGCCGGTCGGCTTGCAGTTCATCGACTTGCGCGTCCAGGCGGTGTCCGACGACGGAGTGGTCGAAGATACGTTCCGCGTCGATCTGCCGACAGGAGTCATTTCCAACCATACGGCCGATCGCCGTGCAGGTGTCGAGAACGGGTTCTTCTCGGACCGGCTCCATCGCGAATTGAACGGCAGCGCGGATGAGGCAAATGTGCTGGCCAAGGCCCTGGGCAATTGGACCGCCATGCTAAACGGTTGAACGTAAAAGACTATCTCGGCCACGGGCGGTGCGCAAACCCGCGCCGTAACCTGCAGGTGCCACAGCTTTCCTACTCCGTTGTGCCGGCTTTCTTTCTGCGCCGATTGGTGTGCGACTGCGCGACTGCCATTCTCAACTCGGGTGTGATCTCCAAAGGTGCAGTCTCTGCCTCATGCGGGTTCTGCAGCCCCTGGACATGGACGGTGGGGAAGGGGAGCTCGATGCCTTGCTCCTTGAAGGCCTGGCGGAGGCGTAAAAAGAATCTGCCTTTCATGCTGAAGGCGCCTCCCGGTCTGGTTGTGACCTTGACCCTCAAGACGATGCCGTACTCGCCGAACTCCTGCACGCCCTGCATCTTGATCGGTTCGATCACCCAATGTTTGAACTCGGGATCTTCCGCCAGCTCCAGGCCGATGCGCTTGATCAGCTTGCGGGCGAAGTCGATATCGGTGTCATAGCCAACGGTGATGTTGAACTTGTCGGTCACCCAGTCGCGGCTCTGGTTCTGCACGGCCCCGAGTTCACCGAACGGTATGGTGAACAGCGGGCCACGATGGTGGCGCAGCTTCACCGAGCGCAGCGAAAAGCTCTCCACCGTACCCCTGTAGCTGCCCGATGAGATGTATTCGCCGACACGAAACGCATCGTCGAGCAGATAAAACACGCCTGAAATCACGTCCTTGACGATGGTTTGTGCGCCAAAACCGACAGCGACGCCGACGACGCCGGCGCCGGCGATCAGCGGGCCGATCTGGATGCCGATCGAGGCGAGCATCATCAGAACCGCCATTACGAGGATCACTGCGAGCAGAATGTTCTGGATGATCGGCAAGAGCGTGTGCAGCCGCGCCTGATGCGGATCAAGGGTCAGGATGTCCTCCTCGCTCACCACGGCTTGCGGTATCGCGACGCCCAGCTTTCGTTCGATCAACGCTTTGATGATCGACCAGCCGAAATCGGCAGCAAGCGCAATGACCACGACGTTGATCAGGCCGCGCAATATTTGCGTGGTGGTGGTATCGCCGTCGCGCATGGATTGCATGTCCAGGCCGAGCACACGTGCGAGAAGGTAAGCCGCGGCGAGGATAAAAATCATCCGGATACCGCGATCGATGACAGCGATCGTCACCGCCGGGATCGTCGGCCGGCCCACATCTTCCGAACCCGGCCGCAGGACGAAATTAACCCCGCGCTCCGTCAGCACGATTGCCAGGGGCAGGAAGAATGCGGCGAAGGTAAACCAGAAGAACGTGTAGAGGCCGGCGATGCGCTCCAGGAACAAAACGACGAAATAGACCGTCAATAACCATGTCACTGCCGTGTGGCCGCTGTGGCGCGCATCGTCTCGCAGTATTCTTGGCCGACGCCAGACGGCCAGCAGAAAGAGCACCAGCAGGATGAAATCGGCGCCCACCGACAGTACCATCATACCGTCATGATCTATGCCGAGACCCGGCAAAAGGACAAAGGCGGCGGCGAAGAAGGCGAAAACGCCCACGATCCGGGGCAGCCAATAGGACCAATGGTCAGCCACCTCGTTGGTGATCGGCAGGGCACGAACTTCCGTGGCGTGCTCGACCTGCATGAAGGAAGGGACGAGCGTGGCCATCACGTACAGGCGCACAGCCCACGTAAAGACCGCAGCCATCAGAAATGTCAGCACGATCTCGCGAATGAGCATTGGCCAGTCGAACAGCATGAACGCGCCGGCGCTGCCAAGCGCGAACGAGCCGATCATCATGCTGGAATAGAGCATGCGGCCGCCTATCTTCTTGGCTCGCCCGGTGGGCGTATCTCTGGATTGTGCGATGATCCAAAGACGAAATGGACGGGTGAGCTTGTATATTGCCCAGGTGAGTGCCAGGCCGGCAGCGATGAACATCGCAATAAGCACCAGGATGCTGACTGGCCCCTTGCTAGACATATCGTCCATGGTATTGGCCCGGACGCGCGCGAACTGGCCCGGCAGCGAAGGCAAGGTTCGCACGATCTTTTCGATATGACGTTTGATCCGATCGAGCGTCGAGGATGCCATCGTATTCATCTGGCCTGGCGCTGCCACGACGTCGGCCGGTGGAGCGCCGGCCTCGGCAGGCGCTTCCGGCGATCCGGCCCCCTGAGTTCGTTGTTCAGCCACCCAGGCCTTTACCGACGGATCGTCGAGAAGCTCGAACAGCTGTTTGACCCTCTCCGGCGGAGCCGTTGCCGGTGACTGCGCCTGTGCCGGGCCAGCCAGCAGGAGGGCGATCCCAATGACGAGTGGCCCGGCAATCAGGACAAGCATCGCCGTCAGATCACGGAGACCACGTGCCGGAAGCCCCAGGTTCCCGGCTCTCAATCGTCGAATCATGATCGGCATCGTGCTGTAACCTTCCGGCCAAATCGGCGGCAATGACATCTATGTCGTCGTTGCTCCTACCTTGAACAAGCCGATCTTGTGGTGCAAGACGTCATCGTTCCGGGCCAGACCGTTGCGCCGGGTACTTGGCGGTGCTTATTGGCCGCCGGGGGCAGGGCATTCCGATGTCGGCCCAAGCCTCGCCAACTCCTGCCGAAGAAACGAAAGCTCGATGGTCCAGGACAATGCGATCGAGGCGAATGGCGGCGACGCTTCCGAAGCACGCGCGTGGTTGGCGTTGTGGAACGCTGCGTCGGATTGCGGCGCAGGCTCGGGCTCGATCGACCCGCAGTCCCTGCGCGCGCTGCCGGCAGGACGCAAGTGGGCGCGTGAGGCCGCCAAGGTGGTCTTCGATGGGCTTGTGGCAGGAAGCCTGTCGGCGCCAGCGCAATTGGCTGCCAGGTGGGACAGGTTCGGCGGCTCCGTCACCGCGTTGATCGTTGAACTCGGCAAGGTCTGGGGCGACCCCGCAGCCGGCCGCCGCGTCCAGTATTACCTTGAGCAAATGCTTCTCGACGTCGACGACCTTGCCGCGCCACGCAAACTGGCGCGAACACTCGGAATCCGCGTCGACGTTCGAAATCCGGCCTCGACCGAACTCCCGGAAGGAGTAGATCAAATCTATGCCTGGCTGATGATCGATGGCCAGATCGAGGCTCGCGTGCAGTTCGGCGCACTCGGGACAGTGACAAGCGGTCATTGGACTGAATTGTCCTCGAATTTCGTAGCCCCTGAGCTGCGGCTTGAAAACCAGTCGGATCGGGACAGCCACTTCGGCAAACTCGCGCGATTGGCCGAGGAAGCGCAGCTTCTGGTCCAGTCGAGCGCCGAAGCTACAGACGTTCTTCCGGCGCCGCGCCGTGCACCGGCTGCGGATGGGCACGACAATGATCGCGCGTCGTTCTGGGATCGCCATTTCGCGACCGAGAACCGCTGGAACTACGCTTCGCCCTATGAGCAGGAAAAATATGAGCGGCAGCTCGAAATTCTGCCTGCCGGTCCCATAGGACAGGCGCTTGAGCTGGCCTGCGCGGAGGGCCACTTCACACGGCAGCTGGCGCCGCGCGTGGACCATTTGACCGCCACCGACATCTCCGCCGTGGCCGTCGAGCGCGCGCGCGAACGCTGCAGCGATCAGCCGAATGTCGCGTTCGGCGTCCTCGATTTCTCCGCCGACGCGCTGCCGGGCGAGATGGATCTGATCGTCTGTTCGGAGGTGCTCTACTACCTGGATGATCTCGCGGAGTTGCGGCGCGTCGCCAAAAAACTCGTTGCGGCGTTGGCGCCTGGCGGCAGTTTCATCAGCGCGCACGCATTCGTCCTGCGTGACAATCCTGAAAAGACGGGCTTCGACTGGAACACGTTCGGTGCACAAGCGATCTCGGAGACGCTGGCAGCGACCGAGGGCCTCGCTCTGGAGCAATCGATCCAGACCGAGCTCTATCGCATAGACCGCTTCCGCCGCCTGTCACCAGACGAGGTGGTGGCGGAAGCGAGGATCGATCACGTGCCGATCCGCGCGCCGATCGAAATGGGCGTCGCGCGAAAAATCGTCTGGGGCGGGGCGCGGGCATTGCGCCGCGACGTCGCCCGCAGAGAGCAGCGGCAGCGTATCCCTGTCCTGATGTATCACAGCGTCGCTGATGATGGTCCGGCCGCGCTCGCCCGGTTTCGGTGCACGCCCGCTCTCTTCGGCAGCCAGATGGCATGGTTGCGCGCCAACGGCTTTCACGCGATTTCGACGGAACAGCTGGAAGAGTCCATCGCCAAGCGTCAGCCTTTCGTTGGCCGCCCGGTGCTCATCACCTTCGACGACGGTTTTCAGAACTTTGCCGACAATGCCTGGCCGATCTTGCGCGCCAACGACCTGACCGCGGAAGTGTTCCTGGTGACGGATCTGGTCGGTGACAGCGCGCGGTGGGACGCCGCCATCGGCCTGCCGACGCAGCTTATGGACGCCGGGACGGTGCGACGCCTCGCCAGCGAAGGTGCGTTTTTCGGCAGCCATATGGCGACGCACCGCGCGATCGATGGTCTGTCGACCTCTGACCTGGCCGCCGAGCTTCTGCGCTCCCGCATGTTCATCGAGCGGTGGACCGGTCGGCCAACCACGTCGTTCGCTGCCCCTTTCTCTGTCACCGACCGGCGGCTGGGCCGGCTGGCCAGGGAGTGCGGCTATCGGATCGGCTTCGGCGGCAGACACGGGCCGGCGGACCTCGATGGCGACCCCATCGACCTTCCGCGCATCGAGATTCGCGGCGACCGCTCGCTTGATGACTTCGTCGCCACTGTCGAGGCCGTGCTCGATGAACGGTGAACGTGTCAGTTCATTATTGGGCGACTTGGGATACGGCTGACATTAGCTCCTTCGGGTTTGGCGCGCCAAACATGTATCGCCCACCCTCCGGGACCTCCGTGAAGCTCCAGCGGACAATCCCCTGCCGGTCCAGCAGGAACTGACCGACCAGTTGTCCGTGTCCCGTTGCCATCATCTGCTGGTCGGCTTCGGTCAGTTCGTAGTGGTCCTTCTTGTCGAGGATTGCGGCGGCCGTCATAGGATCCATGGGACCGGGCAATTCGCCAGGTATGTCGACCCGCATGTCCTGTGCCGCTGCCATCGCGACCTTGTACGGCCAGTTCGTCTCGTTCTCGGTAAATTCGAGATTGGGCAGCCCAAAGGCACGATGTGAAGCGCGTTCCGGATCGGAGGCGGCCAGCAGGTTCGGCATCGGATGGTAGCGGAAATAGAGACGCGCCCGCTCGATCGGCGTGTTGACCACCGTCAGGCTCTCCACGCCCTTCTCGCGCAGTTCTGGATCGAGACGCGCCTGGGCGGCGATGTGCCGCCGGCAAAACGCACAATGCAGACCTCGAAACAGGCCGACCAGCACCGGTTTTTGCCCGCGAAAGTCGTCAAGCGCAATCTTGCCTTCCTGGGTAATGGCGTCGAGGATCACGTTCGGCGCACGGTCGCCCGGTTGAAGCGGTACCAAGTCACTAGGCGCGGACATTTCCAACCCCCAACCCCGGCTAGTCGAGAAAAGGCAGCACCACAAGCGCTTCCGGGTCGAGCCCGTGCTGGGCGCATATACCCTGCGCCAGGGAAAAGTAGCGTTCCGCCTCGGCCAGATTGTCGAGGTCGAGATTAAGCGTTGCGAGGCCATCATAGCACGGAAACAGCAGTTGAGGCTCACCCGTTTCGCAGGCTACCTCCAGTGCTTCGCGAAACAAGTCGACGGCCAGTTCCGGATGGCCGTTGCACTGGTGGATCTGCCCAAGCACGATCAACGGCACCGGCAGGTGCTCGCGCTGGTCGAGCGCCCGGTCGATCTCGATGGCCTTCTCGGCGGCAGGCACGCCCTCCGTTGGACAGCGGTCCGTGAAAGTACAACAAGCCACCGCCAGATTGGCGAGGAGCCGCGCCTGGAAACCCAGATCACCAATACGGCGTGCCACTTCAAGACCGCGTCGACAGACCTCCATCGCCTTCGCCGGATCGATGGTCGTGTAGAGCACGCCGAGATTGGTGTAGCCGCGGCAGGCTGCGCCCAGCAGACCGGCGGCTTCGGCAAGTTCAATGCTGCGCTCAACCTCACGCACGGCTTCATGGTTTCGCCCAAGGCGAGCCAGCGCGACACCCTTGGTATTGAGTGCCTCGGAGGTCACAAGAGTGGCATCCTCGCAGACATGCTCCGTTGTCGGAGCGCGAAGACAATCCAGCGCCGCATCTGCCCATTTTGCCGCGAGCGCGTGATCTCCGCTACGGAACGCCTGTCGGCCACGTTCTTGCCAGAGATGCGCCTGCTCGATCGGGGCATCCGCTCCATCGAGGAGCGCTGCAGCTTCAGCATAGCGGGATTCTGCGTTGTCCCGCTTGCCCACGTCCCAGAACTGCCGACCGATCTTGCGCAAAACGCGCGCCGACGCGACACGATCGGCTGACTCGCGGTAGGCCTGCAGCACCGTCTCGTAGTGGCGGTGCGCGATCTCGCGGCGGCCTGCAGGGCCGCTCAAATCGGCAATGCGCTCTGCAATTGCCAGTTTGAGCGGTGTTTGCCCGATCGCGCCCAACGTAGCCAATGCTCGCTCGTAGAAACGAAGCGCGTCGTCATTGGCGTATATATCGCGCGCGCGATCACCCGCCGCCTGCAGGTAATGCGCGCCCTTCTCTCGCTCAGCGCTCTGTGCGAAATGATGACCGAGGACGGCCAAATCCTCGAACCGTTCCGGCTTGTCGCCGCACAGTTGCTCCAAGGCAGCACCGACCCGCCCGTGGATGTCGGTCCGGCGTTGCAGGAGCAGATTCTGGTAGATCACGTCCTGCAGCAATGTTTGTGTAAAGCGGTAGCTTTGCGACGAGACCGAGCCTGATCCGGCAACTTCCTCGATGATTTCCGCATCGCAAAGCAGCTCGCAGCCGGCGTCCAGCCGGCTGGGGTCGGCTGTCACGGTCTTCAGAAGTGTGGCATCGAAGCGCGGGCCGATTACTGCGGCTTCCTGGGCCAACCGGCGCACCTCTTGGGGCAGCCGGTCGACGCGGGCAAGCAACATTGCCTGGATAGTAGCAGGGATGCCGGTTGCGACTTCACCTGCCACGGTCCGCCATTGCTGGCCCTCGCGCGTCAATACACCGCGATCGATAAGGCCGCGAACGATCTCCTCGATAAAAAGCGGGTTGCCGCTCGCGCGCTCGAGGATCTGGTCGAGAAGCCCTCCTGCGGAGTTTACCCAGCTCTCGCCGAAAAGCGCCGCCACCAGGCTGCGTCCGTCATGGCTGTTAAGCGGCGAAAGCCTGAGCGCTGTGTGACTGACCCGACTTGAGTCGAGCTGGTCGTTGTCCGGCGCCGGACGGTGCGTGACCAGCAACATCAGCCGCGTGCGTTCCAGCCTGTCCATCACGAAACGCAGTGCCTCGAGCGAGACGGCGTCGGCCCAGTGCAGGTCTTCGACGACAATCAACAGCGGCGACAACGCAAGCCGCCGCTCGATGATTGTGCGAACTGCGTAGAGGATTTGCCGCCGCAACTGCTCGGGCTCGACATGCTGCAAGGTGGCATCGGGGTCGCCAAGGCCAAGCACATGGTAGAGCAAGGGCATCAGCCGCTTCGCCTCCTCGCCCTGCAGGCCGAGGTCGGTAAGCAAGGCTGCGAGCTTCCCCCGCATTTCGTCCCCACTGTCGTTTTGCATCATCCCGGCAGCGCTGCGAACCACTGCGCCCAGGGCGCCGAATGATTGTTCGCCCAGTGGCGAGCACGTGGCCTGCCGCACGGCGACATTGCGAAAACGATCCTCGTCGCCGACGCGGGCGACGAACTCCTTCACCAGCCGGGATTTCCCGATACCGGCTTCGCCGACGAGGCGGACAAGTTGTGCCGAGCCGCCGCACGCCTGGCCAAGGCTCGCCAGCATTCTGTCGAGCTCCGCATCGCGACCTATTATCGGCGCACTGAGGCCGAGCGCCTCAAGCCCACGCGCAGCGCGCGGCGCCGCAAGCGGTGCATCCAATCGATGGACGAGCACACTGCCGGCCTTACCGCGAAGCGCGACATCACCAAGCGACTCGTAGGAGAAGGCATGCCGGGTCAGCCTGTGCGTGAGTTCGCCCACCAGCACCTCACCCGGTGCGGCCAGCGATTGCAGGCGTTGCGCCGTATTCACCGTGTCGCCGGTTACCGAATAGGATTTGGCGGTGCCGATGCCCAATCCGCCGGTAACGACCGGACCCGTGTTTATGCCGATGTGGAGCAACAGGGGCGAGCCGGACTGGGGGGTGCTTTCACCGAGCCGCTCCGTCCGGGCAATCATGTCGAGGGCGGCGCGAAGCGCACGTTCCGGATCGTCCTCATGCGCGATCGGCGCACCGAACAACGCAAGCAGAGCGTCGCCGATAAATTTGTCGACGAAACCACCAAAGCCTTGCACGGCCGCCGTCAATTCCTTGAACAGTTCGTTCTGCAACGCTTGCATGACCTCGGGGTCGAGATGCTCGCTGAGTGTCGTGAAGCCGCAGAGATCGGCGAACAGGACCGTTACCGTCCGTCGATCGGCGTCAGATACGGGAGGCGGCCCTTCTACGCTTTCGATGTTCGGCGACGGAGTTCGAGATGGCGCCACAATGGTCCGGCTCGGAGCAGGCCGTTCGGCGGCTTTTGCGGCGGCACCGAGGCTTGCCCCGCATTTCGGACAGAACTCGAAATCAGGAGCGCAAGCGTAGCCGCAGCTGGCGCATGGTACGGGCTGGCGCCGGCCACACTTCGGACAGAAGGCGTAACCGCCCTCGATCTCGAAACCGCAGCCCGAGCAGTCCATGGACACCTCACTTGGGGCGGTGATGGCGCGATCTCGCTACGCTCTTCACGGCCAGGACATTCACAAGGATGAACCGATAGCCGTCAACCAGCAAGCGGCAGCGCAAATGGCAGCCTGGGGGTCGGCGGCAGAGCGCTGCCACTCGCGCCGTCATTTGCGAAAGTTGCCTCCATTCGCCGTCTTCCTGCTATTGTAAAGATGAGGAGGCGGACCCCATGAGCGAGAACCGTAAGCTGGCCGCAATCCTGGCGGCGGATGTGGTTGGGTACAGCCGGCTCGCGGGTGCGGACGAAGATCGTACCTTGGCGAGGTTGCGAGCACTGCGCAGCGACCTGATCGATCCGATCATCGCAGTCCACCACGGGCGGGTGATCAAGCGCACCGGGGATGGGGCGCTGGTTGAGTTTCGCAGTGTGGTGGATGCCGTGCGCTGCGCCATTGAGGTCCAGAATGGCATGGTCGAGCGCAATGCCGGCGTGCCGCAGGATCGCCGCATCGAGTTCAGGATCGGCATCCATCTGGGCGATGTGGTCGAAGAAAGCGACGGCGACCTGATGGGCGACGGCGTCAACATCGCCTCGCGTCTGGAGGGCGTTGCGGCGCCCGGCGCCATCTGCCTGTCCGAGGACGCCTATCGCCAGGTCAAGGCGAGGCTCGACCTCTCGGTCAGCGATCTCGGCAGCACACGGCTCAAGAACATCGCCGAGCCGATCCGCGTCTATTCACTGCAGGTTGGCAGCGCCGGAACAAAGGCGACCGCGACCCCGGAAGCCGCGACGAGCCGGCCGGCTGCGGCAGCGCCGCCGAAGCTGTCGATCGCAGTGCTGCCGTTCGCCAATATGAGTGGTGACCCCGAACAGGACTACTTCGCCGACGGCATCTCTGAAGACATCATCACGGCATTGTCCAAACTGTCGCAGCTGTTCGTGATCGCCCGCAATTCGTCGTTCACCTTCAAGGGCCAGAACGTCAATGTGCAGGACGTGGGCGTGAAGCTCGGAGTGCGATATGTCCTTGAGGGCAGCGTACGCAAGTCGGGCAACAGGGTGCGCATCACCGCGCAGCTCATCGATGCAATTTCAGGCGGCCATCTCTGGGCGGAGCGGTTCGATCGCGACCTGACCGACATATTCGCCGTGCAGGACGACGTGACGCAGCACATCGTCGGTGCGCTGGCGCTCAATCTGACCGAGGATGATCGTCAGCGGCTGGCGCCCGAGCACCCGCGCAACACGGAGGCATATGATTATTTCCTGCGCGGCCGTGAGTTGTGGCACCAGCTGACCAAGGAGACGAACGTCGCAGCCCGTGACCTCTTGCAACGGGCCATCGAACTGGACCCGAACTTTGCCGCTGCCCACGCTTTCCTAGCCCTCACGCACGGGCTCGATTACCTCAACAAATGGGGTGCGTCGGACTCGATGGCGCAAGCGGAAGAGGCCGCAACGCGAGCCGTAACGCTGGATGAAGGCGATCCCTGGGCACATTGGGCTCTGGCATCGGCCAAGCTGTACACACGACGGCACGATGGGGCCATCGAAGAGGTCGAGCGCGCGCTCGTCCTCAATCCGAACTTCGCCGAAGGGCATGTCTGCCGCGGCGAGGTGCTGTATTATTCGGGCAGACCCGAGGAGGCGCTCGAGAGTTTCGCCCGGGGACAGACCTTGAATCCGTACTTTCCAGACGTGCTTCTGCACTTCCAGGCTTTGGCATTGTTTCAACTGGGACGGTACGAAGAGGCTGTTGGCCTCCTGCTGCAACGGCTGGCTCGCAACGCTGTCACCGACGTCTCGCGCGCGCTTCTGGCCGCCTGCTACGGCCATCTCGGCCGTTTGGCCGAGGCCCACGCTGCATGGCAGGAGCTGCTTCGCGTCAATCCCACCTATTCGCTGGAACACCGCCGCAAGGTCTTGCCCTACAAGAACCCTGCCCATTTCGAACAGATGGTCGACGGGCTCCGCAAGGCCGGTGTGGTGCAGTGACAGGGTGAGGCCATGCAGCCGGGTCAGACCTCAAAGGCCCGGCCGATCTTGCGCCATCGGGCATTTTCGCGAACCAGTTTCAGGCCGTCGGTCGTCTCGGCAAATGTCTGCGATCTGTATTGCCGCAGCAGGTCCGGGAAGAGCACCCCTTCCGGCAGGCCGGCAAGCTGCTCGCGGACCGAGACCTTTTCATCGATGACCCGCATGCCCCAGGCATTTTCCCGAACCTGCAGCTCGGCAGCCAGATCGCGCTCTTCCGGTGCGTTCTCGTCCAGCGTCGCCAGCAGGATCTGATGGAAAAGCGCGACATAGCCAATCTGTCTCAGGCCGCCCACAACCCGCACCCGCGGCAATATGGCGAGGACGAGGAACATCAGGAATAAATTCGGCAAAAGCACGCCGTCCAGCAGCGCCTGCCTGAGATGCAGCCGCTCGAACGGGATGGAAACACCATGCGGCCTGTCGGGCTCGATCAGATGCCCGTTCTCCAGCACGAGCTTGCGCACGCGCTCTTCGCGGATGCCCCAGAAATAGTCCGTGGTGTTGGGCAGGAACCTGCCGAACGGCCCCGATGCGGCCTCTCGCAAGACGTGGTCGAGACGCTGGCGTCTTGCGGGCTCGAGGAGCAGCCTGGAAAGAAGGCTGTCGTCATCTTCCAGATGCTGCGCCATGGCGGAAGCGGCGAGCCGGTCATCGATGAAAACCGGCAGCGCCGTGCCGGAACGATCCCAATTGGCGAACAGATCCTCGTTGAGTTCCGTCAGCGCATCGGCGGCGGTTGCAAACACCTTGTCCTGGCTGGCAAGCAGCGTTCCCAGCCAGCGAGTGGCATCCGTCTCATCGCCTACCGCTTCGAGCGCGCGCTTGTTGAGGGAGACGGGACCGGCCGCGCAGACGCTTTTGCGGCACAGTTTGTGGCGGCCCATGCCAAACAGGTTGACCTTGTCGTCGCCGACATCGAGCCATCCCGGCCCCTCCCGGCCGACTGTTTCCATGGTCATCGTCGTTCCCATGAAGCCGACGAAGGCCGGCAGCCCGTTTTCGACCGCGCCGAGCCAGGCAAGCAGGAGGGCATCGAAGGTGATCCGGTCCATCAGAAGCAGGCAGTGCAGGCCGGACTGGATCACCGGCCTGTGCTCGAACTCGTCGAGGGCGTTGCGGATGTCTTCAGGCTGCATGATCGCACCGAGCCGCTGCTGCAGGACGTCGCGCAGGATCGAGCGGGCAGCGATCGCCGGGCCCGATGCAGGCCTTGCCACCGGCCGCCACAGATGGCGGGCATATTCGGAAACTGGCGCATTCCAGTGCTGTTCGATGTCGCGCACGACTTCCGGGCAGAGCCGCGACAGCACAGCCAGAATGTCCGCCGGAGGCGCAGGCGTTGGATCAAAAACGGCGGTCATCAGAACCGCAGCCGGGCCATGCTCAGGAGGTCGTGGTACTGGCCGTCGGTAAAACCGGCCTTCACATGCCGTCCCTCGACCTCGAAGCCGTGGCTTGTGTAGAGACGGATGGCCGGTTCGTTGTCAGCATAGACGGTCAATTCGACCCGCTTCAAGGCCCGCCAGTTGTCGGCCACGTCAAGCAGCGCGCCTAGGATGGCGGAACCGATGCCCTTACCGACAAAGCCATCGTCAAGGCCGATATTGATCTCGCCTATATGCGAACGGCGCGGCGAACCCTGCACCACCAGGCTGCCATGGCCGACGACCTTGCCGTCCAGCTCGGCAACGATCCAGGTCGTTTCCGGACCGGATTTGGCGATGCGCCGCTCCACCTGCTCGACCATCTCGAACGGCATCCTGAGCGTACCCCAGCGGAAGCCAGGCATGTTGAAGATGGCGCAAAGCGCCTCCGCATCGCTTGGCCGTACGGCGCGGAGCTGCGGCTGGATCGTCTCGGAGGAGGTCGTGCTGGTCATGGCTTTTCCGGCTAAGGCAACGGGACCGCACGATGCACCGGGCACCATCTGAAAATCCAGCGGTCTCTGCAATCTATACCGATTGCGCGCCGAAATAGCGTGAGGCGGCGAAGACTTTGAAGGCGCCGCTGATGCCGATCCAGCCGAAAAGCGCGAGCCAGCACAATGTCCCGACCGCCGTCCAGTCGATCTTGTGCACCTGGGCGTCGGTGAGGATGAGGCCAATTATGGCAAGCAGGCCAACCAGAAACTGCGCCAGGCCGAGCACCAGCAGTTCCTCGCGCGGCGCGCTTTTCCAGACGAGATAGGTGCCGCCTGCACCGGCAAGGAAGATGGCGCTGTAGACCTGGGCGTGGAAGGCATCGATCGGCCATGGCCAGAAGCCGCTGAATGTCAGGGGAAACAGCAACAGGCCGGCGCCATAGAGCCCAAGGATCGCCGATTCCACCGGCATGTAGGTGAGCCATGCGGGGCTTAAGGTCACGCCGTTTGCAGAAGGACGCGCCCGGGCCCGCCACAGGAACAGCCCGGATACCGCAGCCGACGCAAGATAGACCAGGAACCAGAGCCAGGGCGCTTTGCGCCCGAAGTTGAAATAATCGAGATTGATGAACGAAGCCGCCGACACGATGATGGTGAAGATGAAGGCCATGACCAGCACGAGCCTGCCGGGCGACCAGCGGTTCCAGAACAGCAGCGCTGCCATCACGGCCATTTCGGCGGTGTAGAAACCACCGAGGAAGCGGGCATTGAACGGCGTGACGGCCCAAGGCCAGCGCGGCTTGACCAGCACAGGCGCGAAAAACAGCCCGGCGCCCACGATGAGGACGATGATAACCCCTGCGGAGAAAAGGCGCAGAGCCGCCGGAAATGGCGGATTGTCGGATGTCGGCATGGGAGAAAGCCCCAAAGATGAACGCCCAATATATCATCATAGTGCCGCTTGCGGCCGGTGAAAATCGGTAGAGCGGAAATTGAACTGTCACCAGCCTCGTCTATTCGAATGGCCGTACGGTCCGTTTCGGCGTAAAATGCCGAACTCGGACCAAGGAGCGGTCCGGTCAACACGCCTCTAGGCGCATTTTCCGGAGCCTGCACGATGAACGAAGCTCAGGATCTGTTCTCGCTTCTGCGGCAATCGACCGATGTCGATCCAGCGGTAATCGACGCGATCAAGCGAATTATCGCGGAGGGCGAGGACCGCGAATTGTGCCGCATCAATGTCCCGGCCTTCGCCAGCAAGCATGGCCTCGACGAGGAGCGCGCCATAGGCGCCTTTCTCCATGCGGCGCGGGTGGGTATCTTCGATATTTCCTGGAATGTTCTGTGCCCCGGCTGCGGCGGCGTGCTCGATACCAACGCAACGTTGAAAACCCTGCAGAAGGACGAATATACCTGCGCGCTATGCTCCGAGGACTATTCGCCGACTCTCGACGAGATGGTCGAGGTGACATTCACCGTCAGTCCCCGCATGCGCAGGATTGCCGCTCACAATCCACACGAACTGCCGGCGATGGAATATTTCCGCCAGATCTACTGGGGGTCCGGCGTCGAGCTGCCGGGTGAGGGTTTCGCAAAAACGTTGGAAGCATTCACGCTGGAAGATATCGAGCTGGCGCCCGGTGAAAAGGCGGTTCTGCTCATACAGCTTCCATCCGAATTCGTCATCGTCTTCGAGCCGGTCACCCATTCAGTGCAGTTCATCGACGGGAAGGGCGAACTCACGAAGGAGCGCCGAAGCCTCTCTCTGGTCTTCGACCGCGACCATGTTCAGAACCAGACGCTGGAGATGCAACCCGGCCCGTTGCGCATCTCGCTGGAAAACAGGACCGAAACCCGCGTATTGCCGACGGTCTTCATCGCCGGCCAGGCATTGCATGATTTCCTGGGCAAACGCCGGCCCTTCCTCACCGCCAAGCGCCTGCTCACCAACCATACGTTCCGCGATCTCTATCGCACGGACACGCTCGACATCAACCAGCGCCTGAAGATCACCAGCCTGACCTTCCTGTTCACCGACCTGCGTGGATCGACCGCGCTCTACGAGCGGGTGGGCGACCTCTCGGCCTTCGATCTCGTGCGTGCGCATTTCCAGGTTCTTCACGAGATCGTCGCGGCGGAGGCAGGCGCGGTGGTGAAGACGATCGGTGATGCGGTGATGGCGACCTTTGGGACGCCCGATCGCGCGATTGCCGCGGCGTTGAGGATGCGCGAGGCCATGCGTGCGCTCAACGACCAGAGCGGGCGCGAGGATCTGCTGCTCAAGATCGGCGTTCATGCCGGCCCTTGCATCGCCGTGTCCATGAACGAGCGGCAGGATTATTTCGGCCAGACAGTCAACATTGCGTCGCGGGTCCAGAGCCTTGCCGACACTCAGGCGATCTTCGCCACGCGTGCGGTGGTCGAGGACAGTCTCACCGTCGAGCTGTTGCACAGGAACGCGCTGACGCCGGTGCCCCACGACGTCTCGCTGCGCGGCATCGAGCGGGAGATGGCAGTCTATACCATCCCTTGAGGCCTTGGGCGTTCAGCCCTTCAGACGCGCCGATAGATGAAATAGCGATCGGCCGGTACCGAAGGCGGCGGCGGCAGGCGTTGCAACTGCGGGCGATCGAGCGGTGTGCCGCTGACCGCGAGGCCGCCGACGCGAAGCAGGCGCACGGTCAGATCGGGAAGCCAGGTTGCGGTCACTGCATCGCGATCTTCATAGCCGGTGCCGATATCGGCATGAACAAGAGCGGCGTCGATGCCAATGAACTTGACGGCCGTCTCGCGTATTTCGCCGAGCACGAGGTTTTCAGCGTCGGGAATCGAGCTGGCGTGCGCGGCAAGCGCGCGGTCGAACGCCACGATCCGGCGTCCGGGCAGGCGCTCGCGCAGATGGTGGAACGTCCGGCCATTGCCGAGGCCGAGCTCGAGCACGGGGCCCTCGATCTTGGCCACCTCCGCGCAGATCTGATCGAGAATGTCGCGCTGCGCGGTCAACCTGCGGATGAAACTCTCGAGGCGACTCATATGCGTTTGTGTCCTGAACCGGCTCAAGAGATCGGCAACTCGCCGCATATAGAGGCGAACCATGAACGCTGCAACAACCGCACGGGCTGCCGCCGAGGATCATGCCGGGCCGAAGAGTGCGGCCCGGCACACGGCGCAACAGCGATGTCACTTGTAGGGGTCTGCGGCGTCCCGCAAACCGTCGCCGAGGAAGTTGAACGCCATGATGACGAGGATGACGGGCAGCATCGGCAAAAGCAGCCATGGATAGAAAGCGATGACGCTGACGCTGCGCGCCTCGGTGAGCAGGATGCCCCAGCTGGTTATCGGCGCCCTCAGGCCGAGCCCGAGGAAGCTCAGCGCCGTCTCGCCCAGGATCATGCCGGGTATGGAGAGCGTCGCGGTCGCGATCAGATGCGACATGAATCCGGGAATGAGATGCCGCCGGATGATGCGGCTGCTGCCGGCGCCCATCAATTGCGCGGCCAGGACGTAATCCTCCTCGCGCAAGGCCAGAAGCTTTGAACGCACGGCCCGCGCCAGTCCGGTCCAGTCGAGAAGCCCGAGAATGACGGTGATGCCGAAATAGATCAGCGCCGGACTCCAGGTGATCGGCATGATCGCCGCCAGGGCCAGCCATAGCGGAATGCTGGGGATCGATTGCAGAACTTCGATTATCCGCTGGACGATCAGATCGAAGATACCGCCGTGATAGCCGGCCAGCCCGCCGATGACGATGCCGAGCACGAAGCTGAAAGCGATACCGACGAGGCCGATTGTCAGTGAAATGCGTGCGCCATAGAGGATGCGCGAGAGCACATCGCGTCCCAGCCTGTCGGTGCCGGCCAGAAACAGCTGGCCGTTTTCGGCAGGGCAGACAAAATGCGTGTCGCCATCGATCAGGCCCCAGAACCGGTAAGCATCGCCCTTGCAGAAGAAACGGATCCGCTGAACATCGTCCTTTTTATCGACGTAGTTGCGCTTGAGCGTGTCCATATCCAGCGTCATCTGGCGGCCATAGACGAACGGCCCGATGAACTGGCCGTCGTGGAAAAGGTGCACCCGCTGCGGCGGCGAATAGATGTAGTCCATGTTGCGCGTGTGCAGATTGTAGGGCGCCAGGAACTCGCTGATCAGTATCGCCAGATAAAGCACTGCCAGGAATATGCCGGATACCAGTGCAAGCCGGTGCTTCTTGAATTTCCACCACATCAGCCGCAACTGCGACGCCTGGAAGACCTTCGACTGCTCCGGCGTCATCGCCTCGACCGATTGCAGGTCGAAGGGCGCGGTCGAAACGTAGTGTTGCAGTGGAGCGCCGGGAGCCGGCAGCGGCGAATCCGTGGTCATTTGGTGCTGCCGCCCTGCAAACGAATTCGTGGATCAAGCAGCGCCAGCGCCAGATCGGAAATCAGCACGCCGATGACCGTCAGGAAGGCGAGGAACATCAGGAACGACCCTGCCAGATACATATCCTGGCTTTGAAGCGCCTTGATCAGCATCGGTCCGGTCGTTTCCAAAGACAAAACGATCGCCGTGATTTCGGCGCCGGAGATGATGGCAGGCAGGATCGAGCCGATGTCGGAAATGAAGAAATTGAGCGCCATGCGCAGCGGATATTTGACCAGCGCCTTGAAGGGATGAAGTCCCTTGGCGCGCGCGGTCACGACATATTGCTTGTGCAGCTCATCGAGCAGATTGGCGCGCAGCCGTCTGATCATGCTTGCCGTGCCCCCGGTGCCGATGATCAGGACCGGAATCCAGAGATGAGCGAGAATCGACTTCGCTTTGGCCCAGCTCATCGCCTCGCCGAGATATTGCTGGTCCATGAGATGGCCGATGGATGTGCCGAACCAGATGTTGGCAAAATACATCAGGATCAGCGCCAGCATGAAGTTCGGAATGGCAAGGCCGAGAAGGCCGAAGAAAGTCAGGCCGTAATCGCCCCAGCTGTATTGATGCGTGGCCGAGTACATGCCGATCGGAAAGGCGATGAGCCAGGTGAAGATGATCGTGACGAAGGAGACCAGCACGGTCAGCCACATCCGGTCCCCAACGACGTCGCGAACCGGCAGCTCATATTCGAAGGAATAGCCGAAATCGCCGTGCAGCATCCCGCCGACCCAGTAGAAGTAGCGAATGACCGGCGGTTGGTCGAAACCGTACTCCTTGCGCATCATCTGAATGCGATCGGAATCCACCGCTTCGCCCTGGGCTCGAAGCTCGGCGACATAGCTGTCGAAATAGTCGCCTGGGGGGAGTTCGATGATGGTGAACACCAGCGCCGATATGACCAGCAGCGTGGGAACCATCACGGCGATGCGCCAGACAAGATATCGAAGCACGCTCAGCTGTCTCCAAGCCAGAATGTATCCGGCATGTAGACACCGAAATAGGCGGTCGGGTCGTAGCCGAAGAGTGCCTTGTCAGGCAGGTTGCGCAGCCGCGAGGACACCAGAATCGGCTGATGCGTTGCGTTCACGGTGCCGATCGAAAACACCTGATCGGTGTAGATCGACAGCATCGAGTTCCAGATTTCGGCGCGCTCGCTGGATTCGGTCGATGCGTTCCAGCGCTTGAGCAAAGCCATCAGCTCGACCACTTCAGGGAGATCGGGCGCCTCGCCGACCGCGCCATGCGACAAATAGTGAGCCCCCCAGAGCGGCCATTGCAGCTGGTCATCGATGGTCGGCGCCAGCTGGTACGGGTTCATGTCGGCGGTCGCCACGCCATTGTCGATGCCCGACCACATCGACATCACGATCTGCCCGCCAAGCGCGCGGCTGCGGAAGATGTCGCGCTGCGAAGTCCGGATGAACAGGGCAATGCCGATCTTGCGCCAGTGATCGGTGATGAGTTCGAGCGCGTCGGTTTCCAGCGTGCTTTCGCCGGCCGTTTCCACGATGATCTGCGCCGGGCGTCCATCGGGAAGGATACGCACGCCGTCATCGTCACGCGCCTGAAGCCCGGCCTCGTCGAGCAGGGTATTGGCCTGGTCGGGATCATGGGCGACCCAGGCTTTCGCGAATTCCGGCCGGTAGAGCGGGCTCTCCGGCAGGACCGTATCGGCACTTTCCTGCGCCAGTCCATAGAACACGGCCATATTGATCTCGCGCCTGTCCACGGCGAGCGAAAGGGCGCGGCGCACGCGCACGTCACGAAAAAGGCCACGCCACACCTGGTCGGCACAATTCAGATTGGGCAGCAGCGCCAGCCGCGAACCCTGTGTGCGTTTCCACAGATGCATCTTCACCGGGTAGCGCTTCTCCGCGTCCTTCAGGAAGGAGTAGTCGCCGAAGTCAATTCCCATGCATTGCAGGTCGCTCTCGCCCGCGCCGGTCTTGGCGGAAATGATCGCCGATGAGCTGACATTCATGATTATCCGGTCGACATAGGGCAGTTGCCGGCCATTCTCGTCTGTTCGGTGAAAGAACGGGTTGCGCTCGAAGATGAACTGCTCGGCCGGTGGCTTGGTCCGGTTCTGCCAGGGATCGAGCGTCGGCAGATCAGGGTTCTCCGGGCGATACTGCCGCGACATGCGGATATGCAGGAGCGTCCATTTCTGCGCCCGGTTCTCCTTCATTAGGCCGGCCAGCCGGAACGGGTCCTGATATTTCTTGTGGAACTGCTTGAGATAGGCGGCCGGCAGAACAAGTGATATCGGCGAAGCCGCAGCGAGCTTGGGCAGGAAGTCGGGATTGGGCGCATCCCAACTGTAGCGGACCGTCAACGGATCGACGATCTCGAAGCGTGGCGGCTTGCCGTCCGCCAGCAGGGCCGGGGCAAGTCCGCCTTGCGAAAGCTCATCGTTGAGCCAGACATCTTCCCAGCAATAGCGGAAATCCTCCGGCGTCAGCAGGCTGCCGTCGGACCATCTATGTCCTTCCCGTATCTTGAGGGTGAAGACGCGATCGTCCGCCACGTCGAAACTTTCGAGAATGTCGGCCTGCAAATTGAGCTTTTCATCATAGCCGACCAGGCGAGCATATCCGTAGATCGTCATCATCCGGATATCTTTCTGGCTGCCGATGATCGTGCGCAGCGTGCCGCCATACTGGCCGGGTTGCCGGCCCACCGCAGCGAGATTCAACACGCGCGGGCTCTTGGGCAAGCGCTCAGTGAGTGCCGGCAGCGCCTTGGCCTCCAATTGCGGCCGAAGAAATTCCGGCTCCAGATCGGCGGCGCGCAACGGGCTCGGCAGAAATGCCGAAGCCATCAGCCCAAGGACGGTGCGCCGGCTGATCAATGGCGTAGCTCGCGGGCATCGGCCGAACGTCGGGCCAGCACGAGGTGGCCGCCGCCAAGATCGAGCGGCGACAGCGTATTCTCCTCGCCATCGTCGCGGAATTGCGGTCCCCATGTGCCGGCGTCGGAAGCGCCGCCGAGCTTCAGCGTCTTGAAATCCATCAGCCTGTCGAGATCAGGGAAAGGGACCGCGGCGACCAGCGAGCGCGTGTAGGGGTGGATCGGTTTCCTGAGCAGAATTTCGCGCGGGGCGAGCTCGACGATACGCCCGCCGCACATCACCGCGATGCGGTCCGCCATGTAGTCCACCACCGCCAGATTGTGGGATATGAACAGGTAGGTCAGGCCGAGTTCCTTCTGCAGGTCCTTCAGAAGGTTGAGGATCTGCGCCTGGACGGAGACATCGAGCGCCGAAACCGGCTCGTCGCAGATCAGCAGCTCTGGCCCCAGCGCCAACGCCCGCGCGATGCCGATACGCTGGCGTTGCCCGCCGGAAAAACTGTGCGGATAACGCTTGATGAAGCGCGGATCGAGTCCGATTGCCTGCATCAGGCTCTTGACCGTGGCCAGTCGGGACGCTGCATTGCCGCGTTGATGTATCTCCAGCGGCTCGCTCAGGATGTTCTCCACCGTCATGCGCGGTGAAAGCGACGAAACCGGATCCTGGAAGACCATCTGGATCTTCGCGCGCAGCTTGCGCAGGGCGTCTCCCTCGCCCTCCAGGACATCGATCGGTCCATCGCGGCCGTTGAAGATCACCGAGCCGCCGCTGGGCGTGATAGCGCGCATGAGGATTTTGCTGACGGTGGTTTTGCCGCAGCCGCTTTCGCCGACCAGGCCCAGGCATTCACCCCGCCTGATATCGAAGCTCACGCCGTCCACGGCGCGAACCGAGGTTTGCTGCTTGTTGCCAAACCATCCCGAATTGCGGATGGTGAAAGTCTTGCTCAGATCCCTGACCGATAGCAGGATGTCGTCCGGCCCCTTCGATGCCGGCGCCGTCTGCTCGCCCAGCAGGTTCCCGACATTCACCGGCACTTCGCGAAGCGCCTTCAGCCTTTCGCCGGGCTTCAGGTCGAAATGCGGAACGGCTGCCATCAGGCCCTTCAGGTAAGGGTGGCCCGGCCGGCGGAATATCGCCTCCACGGGTCCGGCCTCCATGATCTCGCCATGGTACATGACCACCACCTCGTCGGCGACATTGGCGACAACGCCAAGGTCGTGCGTGATCAGCAGCATCGCCATGTTCAGCTTGGTCTGAAGCTCGCGCAGCAATTGCAGGATTTGCGCCTGGATGGTGACGTCCAACGCCGTCGTCGGCTCGTCGGCGATCAACAAAGCGGGCCGGCAGATAAGGGCCATGGCGATCATGGCGCGCTGGCGCAATCCTCCCGAAAGTTCAAAAGGATACATGTCATAGGCGCGCTTGGGGTTGGGAAAGCCGACCAGGCTGAGCATTTCCACGGTCCGCGCCTTGCGCTCCGCCCGAGCCATGGGCGTATGAATCTGCAGGGATTCGCTGACCTGGTTGCCGATCGTGTGCAGCGGCGACAGCGATGTCATCGGCTCCTGAAAGATCTTGCCGATGCGGCTGCCTCTGAGCGCCCGGATTTCGGGTCCGTCACGCGGCATCTGCAGGATATCCTGCGTCGTGCCGGGCTTTTCAGGATCGGAAAACAGGATACGGCCGCGAGCACGGGCGGTGTTCGGCAAAATGCCCATCACTGCCTGGCTGAGAACCGATTTTCCGGACCCTGACTCGCCCACAAGCGCGGTAACCTTGCCGGGCAGGACGCGGAGATTTGCACGCCTGACGGCATGCAGCGGTCCCCCTATGATGGCAAAAGAAATGCCAACATCCTCGATCCGCAGCAGATCAACATCCGAATTCATTCTCGCACCAGCCCCGCTCTGGCAGTCCCAGAAAGCAAGACTAGCGCATTGTCGGCCTAGAGCAACTTGGATTCGAACAGTCGTCAGTGGCGGAACCGGCGACAGGACTGCTCAACAAGGCCTTCGGATCAGATCGTGGCGGCTACTGGAGCTTGCTCGGGTCGCCCGCCGACAGCCGCGCGGTATCGCGATGAAGCAGCATGACCTGCTCGGCCTCCGATTTTCGGTCGTGAATCGTCTCCATCGCACCGTCTTCATCGGGTGTGAGCGCACCCGACAGGTCGGGTGAAAGCACCGTCAGCTTCTGCTTGATGCCCGTTAGTTCCTCGTGGCCCAGCGTCAGCCAGCTGTTTGCGCCGCAATAGCTGGCGAAGTCCTTGCTGGCGAGAACGCTGTGCGGATACTTCTTGGTCAGGACCTGGAGGCGCTGGACCTCGTTTACAGCCGAGCCGAAGACGGAGAATGTGAGCCGGTCGGTAAGCCCGACATTGCCAAACATCACATTGCCGACATGCAGGCCGATGCCAAATTTTATGTCGGACAACCCTTGTTCCTTTCTGCGCAGATTGAGCTCAATCACGCGCGCGTTCGCCTTGTGCGCTGCCGAAAGAGCAGCCTGGCAGGCGATCTCGGACTGGGAGCGGTGCCTTTCGCAAGGATAGACGGCAATGAAGCCGTCCCCGATGAAACTCATGATCTGCCCGCCTTTGCGATTGAAAGGTGCAGCAACAGCGTCGAAAAACTGGTTCAGCGTATCGATATAGACTTCGCGGCCCGAGGTTGCGGCAAGCCTGGACGAGCCGCGCATATCGCCCATGACCAGTGCGGCCCGAATTGTATCACCTTCGCCGCGCCTGATCTGACCGTCAAGCACGCGCCTGCCAGCGTCGCCGCCGAGATAGGTGGTCATCATGTTGTCGGCAAGCTTGGTAAGCACCGCCATCTTGGTTGCGATAGCGAGATGGCTCTGGATGCGCAGCAGCGCCGAAATCATGCTGTCGCTGAAGCCTGAAGCACTGTCGGTGGACCAGGATCCGATCATGCCCTGACTGGTGTTGCCGCTGAAGGGATGGACGAAAGCCATGTAATCCGTGACGCCCATAAGCCTGAGCTCATCGAATATAGGAAACTCCGGCGGCAACGTCGGGTCGATCCGGCGTCTCAGATGGTCGAGCTTGTTGCTGAGCAGATGGTAGTATGGGCTGGTCAGGAATCTGTCGGAGGGCTCGCCGGGCTCGACGCGGAAGCCTTCCACTTCTATGCCCTGGCCGCGAATCCAGGTGAAGCCAAGCGCGTCATAAAGCGGATGCAGCATCGAAAAGCTCAAATGCACCCGCTTCAGTGGCAGGCCGGCGGCAGCCAGCCTCTCGCAAAAGCCCTTTACCAATGTTTCCAGGTCGCTGCCCGCCAGCGCCGATTGGTTCAGCCAATCGGCAACCTTATCCATGAGAATGGTGGAAATTTCTGCCTGCGCTGTGCTCATACTGTCTTGAGACCCGCCGAAGGCGAGCCATTCTCCTTTGATTCGCCGCAACACAGTCCGCCAACGACCGAAGACAAGTCAATGAAACCGGCTTCGGCGGCAAAAGCCGGCGAAGAACGTGTCGGATGACTGTCCTTGCGGCCAAAGGGGTAGGCGCCGCTGCATCTATCTTGGGGCGTTATGTGGCGAGTCTGCCCTCAGAGTGCAATCACGATCCTGACATCGGACAAAAATACGCCGGCTCAACACCGTCAGGCCTTCACCACCGTCTCTCGGACTAGGCCGAGGCGACCAAAAACATTGCGTGTGTCGACAATCAGAAGGGCGTGATCGGCGATCGTCTGATAGTCGATCGCATCGTGATCGGTTGCAACGACGACAGCATCGAAATCCTGCAAGGCCGCCGCGGTCAATTCGACCGAGCGGCGACCCTTGATCGCCATATGCTCGCGTGTGGTCGGGATTTCGGCAACATGCGGATCGTGGAATTCCGCCTTGCCGCCCCATTCCTCGATGAGTTCAATGAGCCGCAATGAGGGGCTTTCGCGGATGTCGGGCACATTCTTCTTGTAGGCAAGCCCGATGATGAGAATGCGCGAGCGGCTGAGCGCCTTGCCGCAGCGCCGATCCAGCGCCTTCGCCAGTTCATCGACCACATGACGCGGCATGGCCGTATTGATCTCTGCCGCCAGCTCGATGAAGCGGGTCGGCAGTTCGTATTCGCGCGCCTTCCACGTCAGATAGAAGGGATCGATCGGCACGCAGTGCCCGCCAAGTCCGGGGCCGGGATAGAAAGGCATGTAGCCGAAGGGTTTGCTCTTTGCCGCCTCGATCACCTCCCAGATGTCGATGCCCATCGCGCCGAGCACGACCTTCAACTCGTTGACGAGCGCTATGTTGACCGAACGGAAGATGTTCTCCGTCAGCTTGACCGCCTCGGCGGTCGCATTTGTGGAAACCGGAACGACGGTCTTGACCACGCTCTGGTAGAAAGCCTGCACGAGCGCCGCTGCTTCAGCGCCGTCGCCTGCCACGACCTTGGGGATCGTTGCGACTTCAAAGCTGCGGTTGCCGGGATCCTCGCGTTCGGGCGAGAAGCCGAGGAAGAAATCCGTCTTCGACCGCAAGCCGGTTTGTTCCAGTATGGGCTTGATCACGTCGTCGGTGGTGCCGGGATAGGTGGTCGATTCCAGTACGATCAACTGGCCGGGACGCAAATGCCTGGCGATGGTGCTTGCCGTGTTCTCGACAAAGGAGAGATCCGGCTCACGATGTTTCGTCAGCGGTGTCGGGACGCAGATGATGATGACATCGCAGACCGCCAGCTCGGCAAAATCCGCGGTGGCGCGGAACCGTCCGTTCGCCACCTGGCCGGCAAGGGCTGTCGACGTCACCGCCTCGATATAGGATTGGCCGTTGTTCAGGCTCTCGACCTTCTGGGCTTCGATATCGAAGCCGGAAACCGGGAAACCGGCGCGCGCGATCGCAACCGCCAGCGGCAGCCCGACATAACCCAGTCCGATCACGCCGACTTGCGCGGCGCGCGTCGAAATCCGGTCCAGCAGACTGTCATATGTCGATCGTGAGGCGTCCAAAAATCTGCTTTCTCAATTCGGACTGGCTTGTACGCGCCCGTGGCGAGGCTCGCCTTGGTCCCAAGAACAGTGGCCGAGGCATATTGCGGAAGATCGAACTCCGCAAGCCGTCATCAAGCCCGCGCCTTCGCCTTCAGGCTTGCGGCAGCCACTGCATAACCGCCGTCGGCGCCATCGATGAAATGAACGTGGTCGGGCTGTAGCGGCGAGATGACCAGGCATGTCATCAGGGCCGATTTCTGGCGGTGCAGGCCGTAGCTGCAGATGCCAGCCGCTTCCGCCTGCTTCAGCCGGCTCTCGATCCGTTGCAGCACATCCGCGTCAACGTCGATGGTCATCTTCAAGCCGTCGTCGAACTTCCGGAAATCCGAATTGCTCGCCACCTCGCGCTTGTAGACCTTTGGATCGAAACGGCCGATCGTCCAGCCAAATTTGTCGGTGACCGCCGTAAGCGTCATCAGGAACATCACCCATAGCTTCGCCCGCCACCGCCGCCCTGGCGGCGCCGTGGCCCGCGCCTCGACGTCGAGGCCGGCGGGCAGCAGACTGTAGCTCGGCCCGTCGACCGGCACCGGATGGCCATCGCGCTCCTGCCTGCTGGCAAGAGCGATGATGTCAGAGGCCAGAAACTGAAAACCGCGCAAGTCGCGCGATGCCCCTGGCAGGGCTATGATCGAGACGATTTCGCCATGCCGGGCTTCGATCGGGTTCCAGCGGCAGGAGAGGCCGGTCAGATTCGGCCGCGCGCCGGCCGGCGCAGGCTCGACACGATAGCGCCCCGCTTTCATCTGGGCTTCCGCCCAACTGCCGCCGCCACCGGCGAACATGGCATAGAAGGCCGCTTCGGAGGCCTGAAACCTCGCCACGCGTACGTCGAGGCCTTGCGCTCTTATGTCCTTTACCGGCACGATTGCCGCGCGCAAGGTCAGGTCCAGTTCGTCCGCCACCCACCGTTGGACGGAAGCAAGCGCGTTGCGGGCTATCTCCAGCGCCGAGCCGGGAAACGCCACCAGCGCGCCGTCGCCGCCGAAGACGAAGGGAAGATCTTGCCGGCCCAGCGCATTGAGCAGCGCCGAAATGACACTGGCGCCGGCCATGTTGACGGTTTTATAGCGCCCGGCCTCGATCGCCTTGGTCGAGCCGACGATGTCGGCAGTAGCCAGCGCCCAGTCATCGGGGAGGGGCCGATAGTTGTCGATATCGGCAACGCTTTCGAACTTTGCGAAGACCGGCAGGGAAGCGACAAACGGGTCGGGCGCGGCAGCTGTTTCCATGAGCATCAGATAGCATATTCCACAGCTTTGGAGGTGAAGTCGATCATGCTTCGAAATTGACTTGGCGCGGCTTTGCGATGATAGGGTCCGGCAATGCGAATTGCCTTCTACGCACCGCTGAAGTCACCCAATCATCCCGTTGCCTCCGGCGATCGCCAGATGGCGCGGATGCTGGTCAAGGCGCTTCAGCAGGAAGGGCACGGCGTCGAACTGGCATCGGAATTACGCTTGTATCTACGCGAACCGGAGCCGCAAAGTTTCGATGCGCTCAAGATCGAGGCCGCAGAGGAAGCAGCACGGATTGCCAGGCTTTGGGATCGTGACGGCAAGCCTGATCTCTGGTTCACTTATCATCCCTATTACAAGGCGCCCGACCTGATCGGGCCCGAGATGGCGTCGGCCTTTGCCATCCCCTATGTGACGGCGGAAGCTTCCTATTCGAGGCGGCGCAACGCCGGTCTGTGGGCCGACAGCCAGGCGTTGGTGGCGCGCGCCGTCGAACAGGCGGCGCTGAACATCTGCTTCACACAAAGGGACCATCAGGGACTGGCGGATGCGATACCCAATGCTGCCTTCGGCATGCTTCCCCCCTTCATCGACACGTCGGCATTCGGGGAAACACCGGCATGGGGCTCTCCGACGCGCCTCGTGACCGTCGCCATGATGCGCCCGGGCGACAAAGTCTTGAGCTATCGCCTGCTGGCGCAGGCGCTAGGTTCGATCGCTCACCTTCCCTGGACCCTGTCGGTCGTGGGCGACGGGCCTGCCCGCGAAGCGGTCGAAGCGCTATTCGCCAGCTTGCCCGCCGACCGCATCGAATGGCTTGGCGCGATCGAGCCGGCCGCCGTGCCGGATGTCCTCTACAGCGGCGGCATCTACGTCTGGCCGGGCTTTGGCGAGGCCTATGGCATTGCCTATCTTGAAGCGCAGGCCGCTGGCCTTCCGGTGGTGGCTCAGCATATCGCCGGCGTGCCGGAGGTCGTGCGGGATGGCCAGACCGGGTTCCTCACCCCGCCGGGCGATGTGGCGGCGTTCGCCTCTGCCATTGAAGGACTTCTGGCCCGTAATGACGAAAGAGCGATCATGGCCGCGGAGGCCAGACGTTTCGTCCTCGAAGGACGTTCCCTCGACGTTGCGGCGGCGCGTCTGGCCGAACTTCTCAAGAAGGTCCCGGTGTCATGACATCCGATCGGATCTGGCAACCCCTGGTGGAAGAACTGGCGCGCCGGCAGCGTGCGGGCCGCAAGGCGGAGTTCTGGCTGCGCGACGATGACGCCGTGGAGCCGACGCCGGCGCTCGATCGGCTGCTGGGTCTCACTGGTGAATTCGCGGTTTTGGTCACGCTGGCCGTCATTCCGGCCATGACCGACGGGAAGCTTGTCGCCCGGCTTGACGAGGCGCCGCACGCCACCGTCGCCATCCATGGCTGGGCGCATCGAAATCATGCGCCCGAGGGCGAGAAAAAACAGGAGCTTGGCCCGCATCGGCCGCGCGAGGCGGTGCTCGATGAACTGGCGCGCGGGCTGACGCGGGTCATCGGCCTGCACGGCGCACGCACCGTTGCGATGCTGGTGCCGCCCTGGAACAGGATCGACGCCGGCCTGATATCCGACCTTGCATCGACGGGATTTACGGCCTTGTCGGTCTATGGGCCGCCGAAGCCGGCTTCGCTGGCGGTCATCAACAGCAATGTCGACATCATGGACTGGCACGGCACGCGCGGTTGCCGCGACCATGGCC
The DNA here is from genome assembly GCA_900472295.1 of Hyphomicrobiales bacterium. Taxonomy (GTDB): domain Bacteria; phylum Pseudomonadota; class Alphaproteobacteria; order Rhizobiales; family Rhizobiaceae; genus Mesorhizobium. The sequence continues at coordinate 166,550 of UCIA01000008.1, forward strand.
AATTGGTTCAGGCAATTGTCGCCCAATTGCAGCATGGCGAACCGGTCGGCCTGCTCACCCACCATCTCGTCCATGACGATCCGGCCTGGCTTTTCCTCGACCGGCTGTTCGCGGTCACCACACAGGCTGAAGCCTGCGCATGGCTTCCGGCCAGGACGTTGATGGAGCGAGGCGCCGCAAAATAGTTCAGCGCTTTTTGTGCACCGGGAATTTGAGCGTCTGGCCATCGCGCGCGGCAAAAGCGCCGGCAAACCTGTCTTTGGCTTGTCTCTCCATCTCGTCCAGTTGCTCGTCGGTGCGCGATGGATCGTGATGAAACAGCGCAAGCCCGTGCGCACCCGCAGCCTCGCAGAGCTTGACGCCCTGCTGCCATGTCGAGTGTCCGTTGCCGCGGTAGCGCTCCAGTTCCGCCTCGGTGTAGGTGCAGTCGTAAATGACGAGGTCGGCGCCCTTGATCAGGTCGAGCACGGCCTGATCGAGTTTGCCCGGTTCGTGCTCGGTGTCCGTGATCATCGCCACGACGCGGCCGCCCCATTCGACACGATAGCCGATGCAGCCTCCCGGATGGTTGAGACTGCCGGTCCTGACTACCACCCCTTCGCGTGGCCGCAGCACGTCTCCGGATGCGAAATCGCGGAAGTCCAGGCTTGCCTTGCAGATATTCAGTTTGATCGGAAACCACGGCGGTTGAATGAATTCATCGACCATCTGGCGGGTCGTCATGCGTCCGGCGAGATGCCCGGACCAAAGCGTCAGCTTGTTGCCTCTCTCATAGATAGGCTTGAAGGCCGGCAGCCCGATAATGTGGTCGTAATGGCAGTGGGTGAAAAACAGGTCGAAATCGGTCACGCCTGCCGCGCGAAGCGCCCTGCCGGCAGGATGCACGCCAGAGCCCGCATCGAACAGAAGCGTGTTCTTGCCGCACTGCATCTCGATGCAACTTGTGTTGCCGCCATAGCGAGCGAATTCTGGCCCGGATACCGAAATGGTGCCGCGGACGCCCCAAAACCTGACCCGGAAAACGTCGTCGTCCATGCTACCCCTTGGCAATCCAGTCGCCCATGGCAGCGAGTGCCATCACGGCGGCGAGGATTATGCGCACGTCACTCGTTGTTTGCGCTTCGCGCGTCGATCAGATCCGCGGTCGTATGGCTCAGGCGATCGGCAAGAACCCGCACCATCTCGATGGTCATTTCCGGGAACTCCCGCATCAGCCTCAGGAAATGATCCTTGCGAATCCTCAAGACTTCCAGCGGAGTTGCGGCTCTGACGGTGGCCGTGCGGGAGCTGTTGCACAATATGGCGATCTCGCCAACAATCGAATTTGGCACCAGTTCGGCCACTTTTATCGGTCCGTCGTCGGAATCGACCAGAATATCCGCTTTGCCTGAAAGGATGACATAGGCGGCGTCTCCCTCGTCACCCTGCCGGAAAAGGATCTGGCCGGCGTCGTAGCTCACGCGATCGGACGTGAACGCAAGCAGCTTGAGCTTTGCTAGCTCGACGCCGGAGAACAAGGGAACGCGTTGCAGCATTCCAACCTCATCCTTGAGCAGCATTGTCGCAAACCTTCCTAAAACTGGCGTTTGCCAGACTAAAGTAACCGGCACCCGGATGGAAACAATTCTGTTTCCGGAAAGTGGCGAGCCCGGTCAGTTGTGTTCCTTGCAGCAAGCTCCCACCGGCACAATGATCCCATCTGAATGTCCAATTCTCTATGACAGCAGTTCCTTAAAGATACCGTTTCCTGCCAAAAGTGTCTCGTGTGTTCCGTCTTCCACCAATTGCCCCCCATCGAAGACGATGACGCGATCGAACATCATCGCCATTGCCGGATTTGTCACCACCCACACAATTGCCGGGGAATGGCCGTCGCGTCGGGCCTCCTCGAGCACGTTTCGCAGCACCCTATCCTGCATGCGTTGGTCGAGCGCAGAGACCGGCCGGTTGAGAATGAGAAAATCGGGACGCTTGAGCAGGGCCCGGGCGATATCGAGCTTCTGTCGCTGTCCGCCGGTCAGCCGCCTGCCGCCGGCGCCGACGTTGAAGTCCAGGCCGACATTCAGAAGTTCGCCGTAAAGCCCCAGTTCATCAAGAATGTCATGGAGGATGGAGCGGATGCGATCCGGCGCGTCGGGATGGTTGTTGCCCACTCGCCCGAACAGGACATTGTCCATGACGGTGGCCGCGGCGATGTATTTGGCAGGATCATACCGTTCGACCGCATTTTGCAGCTCGGGCGGCAAGTTTTCATAGAACTGGTTGCGCGCCGTGACGATCTTGCCCATCAGTTCGTCGCTCAGCAGGCCGAAGCGGTGCCGGGGCTCGATATAGGCAAAGCTCAAGGTGACGATCATGGCGCGATCGTTGTCCGCAACCGTCTCGTAGGGACGGTTCTTGAGCCGTTGCAGCAAGCTTTCGTAGGCGGGAATCTCCTCGGCGCTCATGAAGGCGAGCTGCTGGAAGAACGGGTGATCGGGCGGCAGGTCGGCAAACAGTTCGATCGCCTGTTCGGCGATCTCCATGCCCATGTCGTAGAACGTTCGGTCGAGGCCGGCTTGCTTCAGCACCGAAGCAAAATAGGGATTGGCTGCCAGGGCCCGGTCGGCCAGTTGAGGGCCGGCGGCTGCGCCGAAGAGCAGGTTCTGGCCAATCGTTGCTTCCTTGTTGTAGGCGCCCGGCTCGAAAGGAGCCACCAGTCCGCTCAGCCCCTCCTCGTCCAGCCGGGCCCGCAGTGCTGCACGCAGTTCGACGATCCGCCGGGCAAGCTCCGTGTGACGCGTGACGTCGGCCGAAGAGCGCAAGCCAAGATCCAGAATATCGCGCGACAGAACAACCGCGTCGAGCACCCGGCGCACGGCTTCGAACAAATCGTGCGGGCCGGTAGCACCGGCCGAAGCATAGTTGATCCAGTCGCTGTGGACATCGAGATCCGGATTGCCAGACCGTTTCGCCTCGGCGATGTTCCAGCGGCGTTGGTCCGCCGCGGCTCCGTCATAAGTCATCTCCGTCAGCGGCGCATGCTTCAACCCGTAGAGCAGATTGTCGCGCAGGCTTGCCTGGAACAGGAAAACATCCGACGAGGCATAGGACATGCGCCGGCCGGTCACGGCTTCGGGAAGTTCAAGCAGGTCATCGGCGCCCGAAGCGACCCGTCCGCTGTCCGGCCAGTTCAGCCGCGCGAAGGCTTCCGCAAGCGCCTCCGCTCCACCTGTTGCGGTACTGACCAGCGCCACCGTCTCACCCGGCTTGACCTGCAGGGAGATACGGTCGAGCAGCATGGCACCGCCATCGTCGGCTATGGAAAGACCGATCGCAGACAGCGGGTTGGTCATCGGGCCTGGATCGTCGATCGTCAGTGCCCCGATACCAGGCGCAATGAGATCCTCGACGGTAAACTGCTCGACGACCTGCTGATATTTGACCTGGACATCCTGCCGCGCCTGATCCCAGTCGATCAGTTCCTTCATCGGTCCGGGCAGGTCCTTGTAGGCGCCGATCACGGCCACGAGCTGGCCGACGTCCAGCCGCCCTTCGATGACCAGATAGCCGCCGATCATGTAGAACAGGAAGGGCGTGAGCTGGGCCAGAAAATTGTTGAGGAACTTTACCATGAATTTCCATTGGTAAAGATCGAAGCGTATCTTGAATATGAGGCCGAGCCGGGCAGCTATGTCGGCACGCTCGTAGTTTGACGTATCGTGGACGTGAACCGCGCCGATACCGTCGACGATTTCGCCAACCCGGCCCGAGAGCGCGCGCGCCGTCAACTGCCGTTCGCGCCCGAGCACGATCAGCCGCCGCCGCATGCGCGGGATGAGTACGATCTGGATTACCACAATCACGACCGCTATCATGCCTAGCCAGAAGTTCTGGACCATGATGAACAGCATGGCCGTCAGCGCCTGGCCGCCGAGCAGCACCGGCTGCAGGAAGGCATCGCCAATGAAGCCGCCCAGCGGCTCCACCTCGTCCTTCACCATGGTTGCCACTTCGGCGGATTTCACCCGCTTGAAGTAACCAGGCGGAAAGCGCAGCACACGATCGACCAGATCGAAACGGATGCGCCGCAGCATGCGTTCGCCGAGGCGGCCCTTGTAGGTGTTGATGTAGAGCTTGAACAGGCCGTTGATGACGACCAGCAAGAGGAACACAAGGCTGAGCGCAAGCAGCGTTGCCTCGCGGTCGAGCTGAAAACCGGAGAAGAACTGGACCTCGCCAATGAATGGCAGGTCATAGTGCAGCCTCATGAATGGCTGGGTCGCGCCCGGTTGCTCGAACCCCTTGCCCTGGATCGGGCCGTTGACGATCAGCTTAGGCAGGTCGAAGGACATGAAATACGGGATCATCGAAAGCACGACGATCATCAATATCCAAAGCTGCTGCTTCCTGGTGTGCGTCCAGATATAGCGGGCTAGGCTGGGTTCCATATGCGGCTGTGGGCCCTTCAACTGGAAAGATGCAGGCGGCCAAACGGCTGGCGGCTTCCGCAGAGTTTTGCCGAACAGCCAGGCAGCACGAGACGGCAGCTGCGCGACAGCGGCAGAGTCGCGCCCGCATACCGAACAGCCTTGCGGGAGGCAAGATTGCGTTGTATCGCCCGAAATCCCAACATAGAAGACGAATATGATGGATGTCACGCAACCGCGCAATGCCGGCATGGGCAATGCCAGCCTGGAAGGGCACGAGCAAACCCTGGACCTGACACGGGGAATTGCCGCCTATGTCAACAACCCTCTCGTGACAGGGCTGGCGCGCGTCATCGCCAAGCATCCGCAGGCCGATCTCGCCAATGCCTTCAACCACAAGCAGGTCGCCTGCAAGATGTGGGCGCGCGACAGGCTGTTCGAAACCCTCGGCGGCCGGTTCAAGCGCATATGGGTTCTGGGTGGGTGGTATGGCATATTGCCGGCAATGCTTTTCAACGACGCCCGCTTCGACATAGCGGCGATCGACAGCATCGACATAGATGCTGAAGTCACGCCGGTCGCCCGGACCCTCAACCGCGACGCCGGTGACCGGTTCCAGGCGCTGACGGCTGATATGTACGCGCTCGACTATGCGGCCGGGGAGGCCGACCTGATCGTCAATACGAGCTGCGAACACATAGCCGATCTGCCCGCCTGGCTGGCTTTGCTGCCGCGGGGCACGAACGTGCTGCTGCAATCCAACGACTATTTCAGCGAACCGACGCATATTAATTGCGTGGCTTCGCTGTCAGCCTTCGAGGAAATGGCGGCGCTGCGGGAGGTCCGTTTCTCCGGCGAACTGCCGACCAAAAATTATACGCGCTTCATGCTGATCGGAACTGTTTGAGCTGCTCGCGCAGGATTTGTGCCGAGTGACGTGCGCCGTCCAGGTCGAGACGATGTGCGGATGGCGCGGGTCCCGCCAGCGCCTGTTCGATCGCTTGCGCCAGACCTTCTGATGTCAGGTCCTTTTCCGTCAGCACCGTAGCCAGACCCAGCTCTTCGAGCATCAGGGCGCGACCCGTCTGCTCTGTTTCCCCGCCGGCCGCAAATGGCACCAGCAGGGAGCGACAACCGGCGCGCAGCACATCGCAGACCGTGTTGTAACCCGCCTGCGAGACAGACAGGCGGGCGCCGGTCAGCAGGCTGGCGAAATCCTCACGGAACCGGAAGACAAACAGGTCCGGCGTGGCATCGCCTGAAATCGCGTCAAACTCGTCCTTCGGCAGGTTGGGGCCGGTGATGAGACACCATTTCCAACCGTTTTGGGCGTTCCGCGCCGCGGCAGCGGTGGCGCGGACAAGGCTCTTTCCAGCAGCACCGCCGCCAACCGACACCACAACGTCGAAGCGCTCGGAAGCCGCGGGCGCTGGAGGCGCGGCAACGAGCCCGGTGTAGGTCACCTCGGCCTTTATCGCTCCAGCCAGTGGAAACGTCTTGTCGATGGTTGCGAAAGCCGGATCGCCATGGACCATGACAAGGTCGAAATGCCTGTTGAGGAGATCGACGGTTTCCTCGTTTCGGCCCGGCTTGACGCGCTCCTGAAGGATATCGCGGACGGACGTCGCCAGCAGCGGTCTTGGCGACGTCGCCTCGATGGCCTCGACCAGCGGCAAGAGTTCGAAACGCATCTGCCGGCGTCCAAATGGAAACGCTTCGACAATGACGATATCAGGCCGGCAATCCCGGAAAGCCTGCAGCAGCATCCCTGAACGCCGTGCCTTGAAATCATCGTCGATGGGTTTGCCTTGCAGGTCGACAAGGCCGGAAAACCCTTCATCACCGGAGGTAACAGGCGGCAGGGCTACAGATTTTACCCCCGGTCCCGGAAACCCCGCGATCGGCGCTCCGCCGGTCACGACAGTGACGTCAAACCCGTCCTCGGCCAAGGCCGCTGCGATGCGGCTGGCGCGCGCGAGGTGACCGATACCGAGCAGGTGCTGGACATAGAAGAAAGCGCCAAGCCGCCTCATTCGGCAGCCTGCCACTCCTGCTGGAACAGTTGCTTGAGCTGTCCAATGCTTGCCGTATGATCGAAATGGCTGCGCACGCGCCGCTCTGCGGCGGCGCCGAGGCGGGTGCGCAGCACGGGATCGCGGATCAGTCGCTCCAGCGCCAGTGCCAGCGCAATCGGATTTTCCGAGGGAACCAGCAGCCCGGTTTCGTCAGGCGATAAAAGCTCCGGCACCCCGGAAATATTGGTCGACACGCAGGCAAGCCGCTGGCTGGCCGCCTCCACCAGAACATTTGGCAGACCGTCGCGGTCGCCGTCGGCGGTGATCCTGCAGGCGAGGGCGAAAATGTCGGCGCTTCGGTAGTGTTCGAGCACTTCCTTTTGCGCCAGCGCGCCTTTCCAGGAGACGCGGTCATTCAGTCCGAGCTTTTGCGCCAGCGCCTTGAGCGGTTCCATCTCCTCGCCGCCGCCAACATGCTCGAAACGCCACGCCAGAGCGCCGGGCAAGCGGGCAAGGGCCTGCAGCAGCGTATCGTAGCCTTTCTTTGCAACGGCGCGTCCGACACTCAAGATGACGACCGGTTCGCCCGAGCCGTCATGCTGGTTTCGCACCTCGCCGAAACTGCCGAAGCGATCAAGGTCGAGTCCATGATAGCTCAGATGCACGGGCGAACTGCCATTGGCGAGTTCTGTCAGCCGGTCAAAGCCGGTTTTGGTGCAAGTGACCGTCCAGCGTGCCGAGGAAAGCTTGCCGGCCAGGTCCCAGTCCGCCGAGGTCCAGATGTCCTTGGCATGGGCCGAGCAGCTCCAGGGCAGGCCGCGAAGCTGGCTGGCATAGCGCGTCACCGATGCCGGCGTGTGCGCGAAATGGGCATGCAACCATCCCGCGTCCTTTGGCCATTCGGCCGCCAGCACGAGCGCCTGCCCGAAGCGGCGAAAGCGATTGCGCGTAAAGTCGCGGGGAAGATCGCCAGCCAGCGATTTGAGCGCGCGCCAGAAACCGGGCCGCGGCAGACAGGCAAACAGCGAGCGGGCCACGCGCAGCGGCTCGTCATGCAGATATTCCGGCAGATAATGGATCGGCGCCTTGATCTCGTCATGCACGGGGTGGCGTTTTGCGTCGGTCGGCCGCCTGAGCGCGACGAGCACCAGGTCGAACCCCGCCCGCTCCAGACCGAGCAGTTCCTGCGCGATGAAGGTTTCCGACAGCCGCGGATAGCCCTTCAGAACCACGACGATCTTGCGATGTTGCAACTCAGTTGATGCCTTCAATGACCGAAAGGTGATGGCCGGCCCGCCGGTCGAGCAGTTCCGCGACGATTTCGGAAATATGAGGCAGCCCTTCCATCGTCAGATGCGGGTTGCTCTGCGAGGGGCGGGGCCGGTCCGCCAGCACCTTCAGTGCATCGGCAAACCGCTGGGAATCCTTGGCCTCTTCCGGCAAAAGCATCTCGACGAGGCCGAGTTCGGCGGCGCGCCGGGCGCGGATCAGCTGTTCCTCGCGCGGCGTGACGCGCGGCACGATCAGCGCCGGCTTGTCGAACGACAATATCTCGCAATAAGTGTTGTAGCCGCCCATCGCCACCACCGCCTTGGCGCCGGCAATCAGGTCTTCCATGCGGTTGTCGAACTCGATGATCTTGACATAGGGGATCTTGGCCCCCTTCCTGAGCAGCTTGTTGCGCTTGCGCGCCGGCATATAGGGTCCCAGCACGATCAGCGCCCTATGCTGCTGCAACTGCGGATCCTGCTGATAGGCATCGATGACGTCGTGGATTAGTTCGGCGCCGTCACCGCCACCGCCGGTGGTAACCAGGATATAGTCGCCCTCGGGCCGGTGACCGGGCAACTGATTGCGCTGCAGGCTCCTTTGCAGGAAACCGAGAAACCTCATCTTTGCCCTGACAGCCGGCGGCACATCCAGGCCAGTCAACGGATCGTAGAAATCCGGCGGGCCATAGACCCAGACCTTGTCGTAGAACAGGCCTATCTTGCGCATCACATCCCTGCGTGCCCACTCTGCTTCGAGCAGATGCGGCGCGTCCATAACCTCGCGCAGGCCGAGCACCAGCGTGGTGTCCCGCGTCTTGAGGTAGGCCAATGTGTCCTCGATCTCACCGCGCAGGCCGAGCGGCTCCTTGTCGACGATGAAGATATCCGGCCGGAAAGTCTCGGCCGTGTGACGGATGATCGACTGACGCATCCTCAGCGTCTCATGCAGGTCGATATCTTTTTCCAGCGAGGTGTATTCGCCGTTGCGCAGCTTGATGACGCTGGGGATCTTCACGAAGTCGACCCGGGCGCGGTAATCGAAGGCGCCGGCGATCGTCGCGCCCGAAATGATCAGCACTTGAAGTCCGCGGAAGTCCTCGACCAGCGAATGCGCGATCGTCCGGCAGCGCTGCAGGTGGCCGAGCCCGAACGTGTCGTGGCTGTACATGAGAATTCGAGCGTTTTGAGCGTGCTGGGTCATCGTTGAACGTCTTTTAGAATTCTCGTCTTGAGGCCGGGCGACCCCGCAGGCTTCGAAACCCTCGCGGGTCTACCGCCTGTTTTGGAACATGAGGCCGCAATTTTCAAATCGTATTACCGAGGAGGGGCCAAGGATGACGCGCTCTTGACCGTGCCTTCAAGTTGGTCGTCGTCCGCTATACGACGTTCGATAATGTCGTCCAAGTTCATTAATCACTCAAGGTTCAGGCTGTTCGAGCCGCCGCGGGACAGCGCCTCGTGGCTAAAAGTGGCGCTGGCTATCACCAATTCGAGGTGAATGCCTGTCGGATAGGCTTTCTGATTACCTCAGCCCGAAACCAGATGGAATAGGCGAACATCGCCTCGGCGGGGGCGGGCCTGAAGGAAGCGTGGCCGCCCCAGCGCGCTCCTCAGGCGTAGGGTGTGCCTGCCATTGCGGCTTTCAGGCCTATGCTGCCCTTGTCGACGATAGCGAGAAAAGCAGCTGTCGCTTGCTCTGTATCCCGCGTCTCTCGAAAAATCCGGTGCGCCTGAATATAAGCCACGCTCCACGTCGCGAGCAGCAGGGCGGCTGCAAGACGAGTTTCGGGATCGGTGGCATCCCGCCCTGCGCCTTCTGACAGCGACACCGCGAGGACGTCTGCCAGCTCGTCACGGATCGCTCTTGCCCGCGCCTTGAGCGTCTCGCTGCGGCCGATTGTGGTCGTCAGCGTTTTGCCAAGACCCAGAGCAGATAGGGGTCGCCGATCAAGGCGGCGAACAGGCCAAGCGGCAGTTCGTAGGGGAAGGTCACTGTTCGTGCGCCGAAATCGGCGATCGCCATCAGCGCCGCTCCAAGAAGGCAGGCGGCGATCAGCTGATCCCTGGCGGTGGTGAAGCCGGCCCGGAGCGCAATGTGCGGCGCCATCAGCCCGATGAAGCTGAGTGGGCCGACCAGGATCGATGCGGCACCCGTGGCGAGGCCCGCGGTGACGATCAGGCTGACGCGCACGAAGCGCAATGGCAACCCAAGCGCGAGCGAGACCGGCTGTCCAAGTGGCATGATGCCGAGCCAGCGCGAGCAAGCCAGTCCAAGGGCAAGCACCACCAAGGCGAGCGCAGACAGGAACCCTGCCTGGCCGGCCGTCGCACTCGAGGCCGAGCCGCCGATCCAGTTGAGGATCTGCCAGGATCGCTGGTCGCCGATCGCCAGCAGCGCGCTGAGAAAAGCCGAGGCCAGCGAACTGATTGCGATGCCGGCCAGCAGCAGGCGCTCCGGCGCCAGATGCGCCTTGCTGGCGTAGACGACGCTGGCCGACAGCGCTACCAGCGCCCCACAGCCGGCGCCGGCCAGCAGCTGCAGCGCATTGGGGGTGGGAAAGAGCGTGACCACGGCGGCAAAACCAATGCCTGCGCCGCCGCTGACGCCCAGCACTTCAGGGCTTGCCATCGGGTTTGCGGTCAAACGCTGCAGCAGCGTCCCGGCCATCGCCAGCAGACCGCCCGAAGCGGCCGCCGCGACGAGCCGTGGCCACCGTAAGGGCCAGAGATCAGCGAAGTCGGCGCCCCAAAGGAGGACCCAGCTCTGCGCCGTCCTGGCGATGCCAAGCCCAAGCAAGGCGGCAAGGGGCAGAAATGCCAAAAGCACAAGCAGGCCGCGCCATGAGCGTCTTTTCGAGACAGGCGCCGCGTCGTCGGCGATCGCCATCGGCCGCACCTTGGGCAGCAGCCATAGCAGCAGCGGGCCGCCGATCAAGGCGGTCGCAGCACCCGTCGGGAATGTGTTGTCCGAGCCGGAAGCGACAAGCTGCACGAGACCATCGCACACAGACAAGAGCAGGGCGCCCACCAGCGGCGAGGCCAGCAGCACCGCCATAGGCTGCCGCACACCCGCCGCCCTGACAAAGGCGGGGGCGGCGAGACCAACGAAGCTGATCAGGCCAACGCTGGCGGCAACCCCGGCGGCAAGCACCGTCGCGACCAGCGTTGCGCCGGCACGCAGCCAGCCGAGCGAGATGCCGAGCGAGCGGGCGCTTGCATCGCCGATGCTGGTCACCTGAAGCGGCCGCGACAGCACGATGGCCAGCACCGTGCCGATGGCCAGCTGAACGGCAAGGCTGAAGGCTACGGACCAGTCCTGCTGGCTGAGCGAGCCGCCATTCCAGCTGACCAGCGACATCAGGTACTTGCCCTGCGAGAGCGTGAAAGCCGCCGACAGGCCACCGGCGGTGATGCCGATCAGAAGGCCGCAGATGATCATGGTGACCGGCTCGAACGAGCGTCTCGCCCCCAACGCAAAAACCAGGGCGGTGGCAACGCCTGCCCCACTGAGCGCGATCAGCTCCCGATGCAGATCGAGAACCGCCGGGAAGAACAGCGTCGCGATGACGATTGCCAGCTGCGCCCCGGCCGAGACGCCGAGCGTCGAAGGGTCGGCGATGGGGTTGCGCAGCACCTGCTGGAACAGCGCGCCCGACAGCCCGAGTGCTGCTCCGGCAAGCAGCGCCACCACAGCGCGCGGCAGGACGGCGTAGGCCAGGATGATCTGTTTGACATCCATCAGACTGGCATCGAACGGCAGTGCCGGCCACGCCCCGAAGGGCAGGGTGTCCAGCGCCGCGTGCAGCGCCAGGCCGAGCGACAGGAGGAGGGCGAGGCCAAACACGGCCCACTGCGTTCGCAAGGTCAAAGTGCTTTGCCCTCCGCAGGCAGCGCTGTCGAAAGCAGGCGGGCAAAGCGCATGGCGGCGGTGATCCCGCCATAGGGATTGATGTTGGCCAGCTGGATCACCCGACCGGCCCGCACCGGCTCGAGAGCATGCCAGATCTTGCTGTCGGCAAGACCGCCGCGCGCCTCGACCGGCACGTCGGAGACAATGACGATGCGGGCGTCCGGCGCCTCGGCCAGCGTTTCCAGCGGCACCGACGCGCTGAAGGAAAAGCGCGACCGTTCCGTCCAGGCATTGGGCAGGCCGAGACGGTCGAGTACGCTGCCGAACATGCTGTCGGCGCCGAATGCTCTGAAGTGCCTGGAATCGCCTATGTTGATGATGTAGCTCGGCCGTGACGAGAAGGCCGCGAGTGCGCCGGCTATCTCCGTCAGCTTCTGCTCCGCCTGCTCGACAACCAGGGCTGCTTCGGCCTGGCGGTCGAGGACATCGCCAAGGCCCTTCACTGCCGTGAGCGCCTTGTCGAGCGGTGGTTCACCCTTGATGTAGAACGGCATCGACACAACAGGAGCGATGGCTTCAAGCCGGTCGCGGTACTTGGCGTAGAAGGGCGAACTCAGGATGAACTCCGGCCGCATCAGATGCAGCAGCTCGAAATTGGGCGCGCCGCGCAAGCCCAGGTCGGCAACGCTGTCGGGAAGTTCGGGCTCGATGGCATCCAGGCGAAAACGGAAAAGCTCGGTCGCCGCGATCGGCGTCACGCCGATCGCCACCGATGTCTCCAGCATCGCCCAGTCGATTGCCGCAACGCGGGCGATGGGTTTTCCAATGGCACGCATCGGCAATGCCGCCGCCGCCAGCAGGCCCAGCATATGCCGCCGGTCCAGCATCATGGACCGGGCTCCTTCTTGGCCGTCATTGGCATCAGTCGACAGTCACCATGTGACGGCGACCCGGCCCGTGATGGTGCAGCCTTCGCCATAGTAGCTGCCCTCAACTCATCAGCTGTGATGACAGAGATGGATTGTTGCGTTTCTACCAGCGGCGTGCCGGTCTTGGTCGACGTCGCGCTGGTCTTGGCGACAAAGCCTTTGACCGGTCCTTTTGGATTCTGCTTGCCGTCGCCCTCGACGGTGATGGGCTCAAGTTGCGTCGCACCCTCCTGCGCGCTTGCGTGCGGGATGCAGATCGCCATCGCGGAACTCGCACGTCCTAAGTCCCTGTCGCCATCATGTCAATTAAACTGGATTTTTCTAATCATATTAAAATGCGGCCGCTCAGGATCGGCTGAATGAAAACAGCTTCGCATCGACGTCTTCGACACTGCCGATCGCCGAGCCTACGATCTCCGACGCAATCTGCGAGAAGGTGATGCCGTTGCCGCCATAGCCCATCACGGCATGGATGCGCGGATGGCGCGGCAGCGCGCCGATATAGGGCATGCCGGTGCTGGTAGTGCCGAATGAGCCGGTCCAGGTGAATTCGGGCGTTACGTCGAGCTGCGGCAGCAGACTATGCAGCTTCTTCGCCAGACGTTTCGTCTTGTCGGCGATCAACGTGTCGCGCCGCGCCTCGTCGGTGAATTCCTCGTCCTCGCCACCGCAGATCACGCGGCCATCTTCTGTCGCGCGTATGTACAAATAAGGGTCGGATGCCTCCCACATGAAGGCCGCTCCCGGCCAGATGTTTTTCGGTTGCGGCATTGTTGCGATCGCCCAGGTCGAGACGATGCTGTGCGCGGTCTTCGGAATGATGTCGGTCAATTCGTAGCCGGTTGCCAGCACCAGATGCCGGGCGGTGATCGTCGGGCCGCCGCTGGTGGCGACGACGACCTGGTCGCGGCTGTCCTCGATTGCTGTCGCCTGCACCGGCGCATAAAAGCGCGCCTTTCGTTCAAGCGCCTTCAACAGCAGACCCGCGGTCAGCTTGCGCGGGTCGAGCGCAAGGTTGCCGTGGCTCAAGATGGCGCCGGCGCGATCGATGCCAAAACTGTCGGTGAGCGCCTTGCGGGTGAGGTAGGTTGCAGCGATACCGACCTGCCGACGCGCCCCTGCTTCGTCCCGCAACGCAGCGGGGTCGAGCACATTGCCGGCCAGATAGAGCGAGGAAGACGGTGTCAGGCTGCAGTCGATACCGAGTTCGGCTATCCGTCCGCTCAGGTTGGACACCGACAGGCGCGAACGCCGCCATGCCTGTCCGGCGCTGGTCTTGCCGACCATTGGCGAAAGTTTGGTCAGCGGCTGGTCGAGCTCGAACTGCACCAAAGCGGTTGTTGCCGAGGTTGAGCCCAATAGCGGTCCGCGCCGGTCGATGCAAATCACCGAATGACCGGCGCCGGTTAGCGTTTCGGCCATCATGGCGCCGCTGATGCCCATGCCGACGATCAGCACGTCGGTCTTGACATCGCGCGTCAGTCTCTCCGTCGGCACCGATGGCGCCCGATAGGCAAACCAGACCGGCCGGCCGCTGCGCAGGTCGAGTTTGCGTGCCACCAATGTCTCCAGATGTCAGCTGCTTCAGCTGCCGATCAGCGCTTTAAATATCTCTAAAATAGTGCGGCCACCGTCCCCACGGGGCCGGTGGCCGTCGATGAACGAGGCGTTATATGCGTCCGAGAACAACCAGAATGATGACGATGACCAGAACCAGCCCGAGACCGCCGCCGCCATAGTAACCGGTACCGTAAAACGGTCCGCCGCCGAGGCCACTGAAGCCGCCTAGCAAGGCAAGGATCAGGATGATGATGAGAATGGTTCCGAGGCCCATGTGCTTTTCTCCCTGGCGCTGCCGCGCCATTGATTGCGCGGACCGACACAGAAACTCACGACAAGCCTTCCTGTTCCCTGGCGAGTTTCATGCGGCGGCTAAGAAACGAAAGTATGATGGCGTCGTTTGCCGAGGGTCAGTCGCAAGCCGCAGCGCGCATCGCGCAGGATGGCCCTGCGCCCTCTTTGCCTCGGCAGCGTCTAGGTGCGGCCGAACATGCTATCCGGCACCACCACCAGCTTGCCGACGAAATCCTTGGCGATGAAGTCGGCCTGCGCCTTGTGGAAGTCGGACAGCCTGTAGACGCCGCCGACCAACGGCCGGATCTTTTTCGCCTCGATGTAGCCGACGATACGGCGGAAATCAGCGCGCGTGCCCTGGCTTGAGCCGTGCAGTTGCAGCTGCTTGAGATACATGGTCCGGAGATCGAGTTGGACGACCGGGCCGGCGATTGCGCCGGCTGTGGTGTAACGGCCTTCAGGCCGCAGGATACGTAAGAGGTCGTTGAAGATGGCGCCACCGACGAGATCGGCGACCACGTCGATGGGCTGGCCGCCGGTCGCGTCGTTGACCGCTGCGGGCAGGTCGGCGACGCCACGGGTGATGACCGCCTCGGCGCCAATGTCGCGCACCGCCTGCTCCTTGCCCTTGCCGACGACGGCATAGGGAATGGCGCCACGCGCCCGCGCCAGCTGCACGATGCCGGAGCCGACGCCGCCCGAGGCGCCGGTGACGAGCACGCGTTCGCCGGCCTTGAGTGCGGCACGCTCCAGCATCTGCTCGCCGGTGAGGTAGGCGCAGCAGAAGGTAGCGAGTTCGATGTCGCTCATCTCGGTGTTGACGACATGGGCGTTCTCGGCCGGCACCGTCTGATATTCGGCATAACCACCATCGCGGCCATGGCCCATATAGTCGATGTCGGCGAGTGAATCGTCGTCGCGGTTGTAGATCGAGAAATCGACCATCACCCGTTCGCCGATACGATCGTGCGAAACGCCTTCGCCGACGGCGGCAATGGTGCCCACCGTGTCGGTGCCCTGGATGCGCGGGAAGACAAGCGTGTTGCCTTGCCGCCGCCAGGTCGACACGGCGGCAGCATCTTCCTCTGTGCCATAGGCTCCCTGGCGTACCCAGACATCGGTGTTGTTCATGCCGCAAGCACTGACGTTGACCAGCACTTCACCCGGGGCGGGCACAGGCACTTTCACATCGGTACGGTAGACGAGTTTCTCCGGTCCGCCGTGCCCGGTGAGAAGCACGGCGGCCATGGTCGCGGGGAGGGACTTGGTCATGGCATTCATGATCGATCTCAGAGATTGGCAAAAACGCTCTTCACCGCCTCGGCTGTTTTCGAAACGACGATGTCGGCTTCCTCACGGGTCAGGCAGAGCGGCGGTGCGAAGCCGAGTATGTCGCCCTGCGGCATGGCGCGGCCGATGACGCCGCTGGCAGCAAGCGCCGTCGCCACTTGCGGCCCGATCTTGAGCGAGGCATCGAAGAACACCCGGTCGTCCTTGTCGGCGACGAACTCGACCGCCGCCAGCATGCCGTCACCGCGCACATCGCCGACGTGTCTGTGGCCGCCAACGGCCTTGGCCAGCTCGGCGCGGAAATAGGCGCCGGTCTCGCCGGCATTTGTCACCAGATCCATCTCGTCGATCAGTTCGAGATTGGCGACACCCGCGGCAACGCAGATTGGATGCGCGGCATAGGTCCAGCCATGGCCGAGCGAACCGAGCTTGTCGGAGCCCTGCACCAGCACCTGCCACATCTTGTCGGCGACGATGACGCCTGACAGCGGCGCATAGGCCGAAGTCAGGCCCTTGGCGATGGTGATCAGGTCCGGCTTGATACCATAATGGTCGGAGCCGAACATGGTGCCGAGACGACCAAAGCCCGTCACCACCTCATCGGCGACCAACAGCACATCATACTTCTTCAACACGGCCTGGATCTTTTCCCAGTAACCGGCCGGCGGCGGCACGATGCCACCGGTGCCGAGGATCGGCTCACCGATGAAAGCAGCGACCGTTTCGGGGCCTTCGGCCAGGATCATCTCCTCCAGTCTGTCGGCGCAATGCTGCGAGAACTGCTCCTCGCTCATCGAGCGGTCGGCGCGGCGGAAATAGTACGGCGCTTCGGTGTGCAGAACAGGTGCGCGCGGCAGGTCGAAAGCGTTGTGGAACAGGTCGAGCCCGGTCAGTGATCCGGTCATCACACCTGAGCCATGATAGCCGCGCCAGCGCGAGATGATCTTCTTCTTCTCCGGGCGGCCCAGCACATTGTTGTAGTACCAGATCAGCTTGATGTTGGTTTCGTTGGCGTCGGAACCGGAGAGGCCGAAATAGACCCTCGACATGCCTTTCGGCGCGCGGTCGATGATCATCTTGGCCAGCGTGATCGACGCCTCGGTGCCGTGACCGACATAGGCGTGGTAGTAGGCGAGGTTCTTTGCCTGGGTGGCGATCGCATCCGCGATCTTCTGGCGGCCATAGCCGACATTGACGCAATAGAGGCCGGCGAAGGCATCGATGCTCTTCTTGCCATTGTTATCCCAGACGGTGACACCTTCGCCGCCGGCCATGATGCGGGTCGGGCTCTCGCCCCGCGCATGCGTGCCCATATGGGTCGAGGGATGGAAGAAGTGGTCGCGATCCCAGGCGGCGAGTTCGTTGGATTGGTCGAGCATTCTTTTGGACTCCTTGAGAGGTGGCCGGACGGACTATGCGACGTCCAGGCAGAGATACTTCAGATTGGTGAAAGCTTCGAGCCCGTGGCGCGAGCCTTCGCGGCCGATGCCGGATTGCTTGACGCCGCCAAACGGGATCGGCGCTCCGGTGATCTTGACGCGGTTGATGGCGACCATGCCGAAGTCGAGCGCCCGGCCCATGCGCTGTTGGCGGGCGCCGTTCTCGGTGACGACATAGGCGACCAGACCATATTCGGTGGCGTTGGCGCGGGCGATGACCTCGTCCTCGCTGTCGAAGGGCGTGACGGCAGCGACCGGGCCAAAGGTTTCCTCGCGCATGATCAGCGCCTCGTCGCTGACGTCGGCCAGCAACGTCGGCTGGTAGAACAGCGGCCCAGCCTGATGTCGTTTGCCGCCGCTAAGGCAACGCGCGCCATGAGCGATGGCATCGGCAACCTGCTCCTCGACCTTGATGACGGCGCGCTCATGCATCAGTGGCCCGATGTCAGTTCTGTCGGCAAGCCCGTTGCCGGTGCGCAGCGCCTCGATGCATTTGGCGAAGGCGGCGCAGAAGCGATCGTAGATCGGTCGCTGGACATAGATGCGGTTGGCGGCCAGGCAGTCTTGGCCTGACGTGGCGAACTTGGCGTCGATGGCAATGCCCACGGCCTTGTCGATGTCCGCATCGGCAAAGATGATTAGCGGCGCGTGGCCGCCAAGCTCCATCACCAATCGCTTCATCGTCGGTGCACTCTGGGCGGCGATCAGCCGGCCGATTTCGGTCGAACCAGTAAAGCTCATGGCGCGGACGCGCGCATCCTCGCACATGCGGCCGACGATCGTCGCGGCCTTGCCGGTGACGATGTTGAAGACACCGGCGGGCAGACCGGCGCGCTCGCCAAGTTCAGCCAGCGCCAGCGCCGACAGCGGCGTTTCCGAGGAGGGATGCGCGACGATGGTGCAGCCGGCAGCAAGAGCGGCCGCTGCCTTGCGGGTCAGCATGGCGGATGGGAAATTCCACGGCGTGACGACACCGATGACACCAAGCGGCTCGCGCCTCACCATCATCTCCGCATTCGGCAGATAGCTGGTGACGCTCTCGGCGTTCAAGCGCTTGGCTTCCTCGGCATACCATTCGACGAAGGAGGCGGCATAGTCGATCTCGCCGAGCGATTCCTGCAGCGGCTTGCCCTGCTCGAGCGTCATCAGCAGAGCGAGATCGTCTTCCGCGGCAATGATCAGCTCAAACCATTTTCGCAGGATTTTGGAACGCTCCTGCGGCAACAAGGAGCGCCAGCCTGGAAAGGCGCAGGCAGCGGCATCGATTGCCTTTGTCGTTTGCTGTGCGTTGAGTGCTGCGACGAAGGCAACCGTGGTGCCGGTGGCCGGGTCGGTGACCTCGAAACTTTCCGCGACCTCGCTTGCCGTCCAATGTCCATCGACATAGGCGAGTTCGCGCAGCAGCCGGCGATCGGTGAGACGGTCGAGCGCTTCGTGGCGATGCGAGCGGGCGAAATGCGCGGACATGGTCGAGGCCTCCCGGTTCGGATTGATGCGGGAAGACTATCGGCCACCGGCAGACAGAGAGACTGTTTGCCTGCCTTTCGGTAGAGAGACTCTCTCTATTTCGATGCCTCGGGAGACAATCTCTCCGGCCTAGGCCGAGGTCGGCAACAGGTCGGCGACGGGAAGCACGGTCTCTTCCTTCACCGTCTTGGTGACGATGTAGGTGAAGTAGCGGTCGATGCCGATCTCGCGCTCAAGCAGGCCGTCGACCAGGCGCTGGTAGGCATCGATGTCGCGCGCCATAACCTTAACGACGTAGTCAACGCCGCCGCCTACCGACCAGCAGGCGACGATCTCGGGGATATCGCGGATGACGCGTTCAAAACGGTCGAAATCGGCCTGGCGATGGCTGGCCAGCGTCACCTCCATCAGCACGGTGGCGACCGGCGCCACAACGCGCATGGCGATCCTGGCGTGATAGCCCGAGACGATGCCGGCTTTCTCCAGCTTGCGCAGCCGTATCCAGCACGGCGTCGGCGACAGGCCGACCTTGTCGGCCAGCGCCAACTTGGTGATGCGTCCGTCGTGCTGGATGGCGTCGAGGATTCTGAGGTCGATCGCGTCGAGTTTCGCTGATGTCATAGGCGTCCGCTTTTTGTCGGCATCACCATGACGGCGCATTATTTCGATTGTCAATTGCACTGATTTCGATCTCTAATAAGTCATGACATTGTGGCAACCCGACCCCGCGCTCCTTCGCCGGCCAGCCTATCAATCGCTGGCCGACCAGTTCGCGCGCGCCATCCATGACGGGCGGCTGGTCAATGGCGCCCGGCTGCCGACGCATCGCCGGCTGGCCGACGATCTGAAACTGTCGGTGCAGACCGTCAGCCGCGCCTATGAGGAATTGATCCGGCGTGGCCTGATCTCGGGTGAGATCGGCCGCGGCAGCTTTGTCCAGACGCAGCGCCGCGAGCCGGAGCCGCCCTACCTGCCGGAGCGCCTTGGCGAGGTCATCGATCTGTCGATCCTGAAGCCGGTTTGCGAGCCGATGCATCTGGAGCGGCTCAAGCAGGCGTTGGGATGGCTGGCCGAAAATCTGCCGTCAAGTTCGGCGCTGTCGTTCCGGCCCAACATGGTGTTCCCGCGCCACCGCGCGGTGGCGGTGGACTGGCTGAAACTTTGCGGGCTGGATGTCTCCGCGCAGAACATCAGCCTGACCAACGGCGCCACTGCCGGCATGACGGTGGCATTGATGAGCGTGGCGCCGCCGGGCTCGACCGTCGCCACCGAGGCCATCGGCCATCACACGCTGGTGCCGCTGGCGCGCTATCTCGGCTTCAACCTCGTAGGCCTGCCAATCGACGGCAACGGCCTTATCCCCGAGGCGCTGGACGAGGCCTGCCGGCTCACCGACATTCGCGCGGTGTTCGTGCAGCCATCGGTGATCAACCCGACGGCAACGCTGATGGACGCAAGGCGGCGCGAAGAGATCGCCGCGGTCGCGCGCAAGCACGACATCGCCATCATCGAGAACGATGTGCTGGGTCCCCTGGTCGAGGACCGGCCACCGCCGGTCGCGGCTTTCGCGCCGGAGCGCACCCTTTACGTCACATCCTTCACCAAGATCACCGTGCCTGGCCTGCGCATCGGCTACCTCGCAGCGCCAGATCGCTACGTCGCCGCCGTTGCCAACCGCCATCTGGTGTCGAATTGGATGGCAACGCCGCTGGTGGCCGAGATCGCCACCAAATGGGTGACCGACGGCACTGCGATGGAGCTCGTGCGCTGGCAGCGCGCTGCCTTGCGGCGGCGCCAGGATATCGCCGCCGAGGTGCTGGCCGGCGTCGACTATCGCGCCCGGCGCGACGGGCTGCATGTCTGGCTGCAACTGCCCGCCGACCGTGCCGAGGAGAGCTTCGTCGCCCAGGCGCGCCTGCAAGGCGTGGCGATCGCGCCCGGCACGTCCTTCCGCATTTCCGAAGCGCCTTGGCATCCGGCGGTGCGTATCTCGCTGGGCTCGACCACCGAGGGGGAACTGCGCGCCGGCCTCGGCGTTGTCACCAAGCTGCTGCTTGGCGATCCGGAGCATCTGCTGCTCGCAATCTGAGCGGAAATTGCCCTGAAATTGTGCGCCGTCGGAAATATTGTCATGAGTTTATTTTCCCAATTGACATGATTTGACACGTTCCGCATCGTTAAGGGCACAGGCTTCTCCAGCAGGGGAAATTCATTTGTCCACACCCATCATCAAGGTCGACGCCATTTCGAAGAGCTTCGGCTCGTTCAAGGTGCTGAACGGCCTGTCGATGCAGGTCATGCCCGGCGAGAAACTGGCGCTGATCGGCCCGTCGGGTTCCGGCAAGACGACCATCCTGCGCATCCTGATGACGCTGGAGAAGATCGACGGCGGCCATATCCAGATCGATGGCGAGCAGCTCTACCACATGGAGCGCAACGGCCAGTTGCTGCCCGCCGACGAGCGCCATCTGACCAAGATGCGGCAGAAGATCGGCATGGTGTTCCAGCTGTTCAATCTCTTCCCGCACAAATGCGTCATGGACAATGTCACGCTGGCGCCGATGCTGACCAAGGGCACGCCGCGCGCCGCCGCCGAGAAGCGGGCGATGGAGCTGCTCGATATGGTCGGCATGGCCGACAAGGCGAAGGCGATGCCGGCGCAACTGTCTGGTGGCCAGAAGCAGCGCGTGGCGATTGCCCGTGCGCTGGCTTTGTCGCCGAAGATCATGCTGTTCGACGAGGTGACCTCGGCGCTCGATCCGGAACTGGTCGAGGAGGTGATGAACGTCATGCGCAAGCTTGCCGCCGAGACCGACATGACGATGCTGCTGGTCACCCACGAGATGGGCTTTGCCCACGACTTCGCCGACCGCGTGCTGTTCTTCGACCGCGGCAGGATCGTCGAGGAAGGCAAACCCGACGAGATTTTCCGCCATCCAAAGCAGGAGCGCACGCAAGGCTTCCTGAAAAAGATCATCGCGGCCGGACATCGTGTGTGACCGCTTTGCGGGGCGGAAGACCGCCCCAGACAAAACCAAGACAAGAAAACAAGGAGTTGGGAACAATGAAGAAACTTGGCATTCTGGCCGGCGTCGCCGGTCTTGCACTGACGGCGGTGCTCGCCGCCTCAAACGCAGGCTCGGCCGATGACAGCAAGCTCGAGCAACTGAAGGCACAGGGCTTTGCCCGCGTCGCCATCGCCAACGAGCCGCCCTATACGGCGGTCGCCGCCGACGGCAAGGTTTCGGGTGCTGCGCCCGATGTGGCGCGCGAGGTCTTCAAGCGTCTTGGCGTTGGCGACATCGTTGCGTCGATCTCCGAGTATGGCGCCATGATCCCCGGCCTGCAGGCCGGCCGCTTCGACGTCGTCACCGCCGGCCTGTTCATGAAGCCGGAGCGCTGCGCCGCCGTCGTCTATTCCGAACCGGTGCTGTGCGACGCCGAGGCGCTGCTGGTGAAGAAGGGCAATCCGAAAGGCTTCAAGAGCTATGAGGACATCGCCAAGGACACCAGCGCCACCGTCGGCGCGCCTGGCGGCGGCACCGAGGAGAAGCTGGCGCTCAATGCCGGCGTGCCGCGCGAGCGCGTCATCGTCGTTCCGGACGGCCAGAGCGGTCTGAAGATGCTGCAGGATGGCCGCATCGACGCCTATTCGCTGCCCGTCCTGTCGATCAATGACCTGGTCAAGAAGGCCAACGATCCGAACCTCGAAGTCATCGCCCCAGTGGTCGGCGCGCCGGTCTATTGTGACGGCGCCGCCTTCAAGAAGGGCGATGAGGCGCTGCGCGACGCCTTCGATGTCGAATTGGCGAAGCTGAAGACGTCCGGCGAGTTCGCCAAGATCATCGAGCCCTACGGCTTCTCGGCGGCGGCAGCGATGTCGACGACGCGAGACAAACTCTGCGCCGCGAAGTGAGGAAAAAGACCCCCTCATCCGGCCCTTCGGGCCACCTTCTCCCCGTTGGGGAGAAGAGTCTGGCGCCGATGCTGACAGTCTCCTCTCCCCTCGGGGAGAGGTCGGCCGAGCGTAGCGGAGGCCGGGTGAGGGGGGGTCGACCAGACGTCCAGACCGGACAGTTCATCAAATGACCCAGTGGTCCGGCTATCTCGGCCTGATATTGCAGGGAGCGCTTGTCACCATCGAGCTGACGCTGATGGGGTCGGTGCTGGCGCTGATCATGGCTTTCCTCGCCGGCATGGGGCGCGTCTCGCGCTTCTTTGCGCTGCGCTGGCTGGCTACCGCCTATATCGAATTCTTCCGCGGCACATCGATCTTCGTGCAGCTGTTCTTTGCCTATTTCGTGTTGCCGTTGATCGGCCTCGAGCTGACCCCGCTGCAGGCTGGGGTGCTGGCGCTGGGTTTGAATGTCGGAGCCTATGCGGCCGAAGTGGTGCGCGGCGCTATCCAGTCGGTCGGCCGTGAGCAATACGAAGCCTGCATCGCGCTCAACCTCGGCCGCTGGCAAGGCATGCGCCACGTCATCCTGCCGCAGGCGCTGCTGATCATGCTGCCGACCTTCGGCAACAACGCCATCGAACTGCTCAAGGCGACCTCTGTCGTCTCACTGATCTCGCTCGCCGATCTCACCTTCCAGGCGCAAGTGGTGCGCTCGCAGACCGGCAACACGCTGGTGCCGTTCACCACCATTTTGATCATCTATTTCGCGCTGGCGCTGATCATCTCCTGGGGCGTGCGTTCGCTGGAACGCCGCATGGCGCGCGGCCTTGATGGGGTACGCGTCTGATGGAATGGGATTGGAACTTCGTCTGGGAGATCATGCCGACCCTTATCCAGGGCGTGAAGATCACCATCCTGGCGACGCTGCTCGGCTCTGTACTGGCCGCAATTGTGGGGCTTGGCATTGCGCTGGCGCGGCGCTCACCCAACAAGGCGTTGTCGCGCACGGTCGGCTTCCTTGCTGAATTCATCCGCGGCACGCCACTGCTGGTGCAGCTCTACTTCATCTTCTACGTGCTGCCGGATTTCGGCATCCTGCTGCCGCCGCTGGTCGCCGGCGTCATCGGGCTTGGCCTGCACTACGGCACCTACACTGCGGAGGTCTACCGCGCCGGTATCGACAACGTACCGCGCGGCCAGTGGGAGGCCGCCAAGGCCTGCAATCTGAGCGCCACGCAGACCTGGACCAACATCATCATCCCGCAGGCCATCCCGCCGATGATCCCGGCGCTGGCCAATTATTTCATCGCCATGTTCAAGGAGACGCCACTGCTGTCGGCGATCACCGTACTGGAGCTGATGAACCAGGCCAAGAGCGTCGCCAACACCTACTATCGCTACATCGAGCCGATTACGCTGGTCGGTGCCTTCTTCCTCGTCATCAGCCTCTTCTCGGTCGTGCTGCTGCGCTGGCTGGAACATCGCTACGGCAAGATCGAAAGGTAGTCCTTGATGAAACCGCTGCCCGAAATCAGGCTGATGCCGACAAGGCTGGCGCTTGACGCGCGTCCGCTGGAAAGGCGCGTCGGCCTGATCATCCTTGCCACCGACCACACCAGTGAGCCGGACTTCCGCCGCATGGTGGCGAGCGAGCGCATCGGCGTCTATGTCGCGCGCATCCCCTACAAGAATCCGACCACGCCGGAGAACTTGCGCAAGATGCAGCCGGAGCTGGCGGCGGGAGCCGCCCTCATCCTGCCCGACGAGACCCTCGACGCCATTTGCTATTCCTGCACCTCGGCCTCGGTGGTGATTGGCGACGCCGAGATCGAGGAAGCGATCCAGTCTGCCAAGCCTGGTGTTTCCGTGGTCACGCCACCGATGGCCGGCGTGCGCGGGCTGAAGGCGCTGGGTGCGAAAAAGATCAGCATCCTCACCCCCTACACCGTCGAGACCTCCAGGCCGATGGCGACGTATTTCGCCGAGCGCGGCTTCGAGATCGCCAGCTTCTCTTGCCTCGGCTTAGAGGACGATCGCGAGATGGCGCGCATTGCGCCGGCATCCATCGTCGAATTGGCACGCAAGGCGACGCACGCCGAGGCTGATGCGCTGTTCGTGTCCTGCACGGCGCTGCGCGGTGCGCTCGCGGTCGCCGGCATGGAACAGGCAATCGGTCGCCCCGTCGTGACCAGCAACCAGGCCAGCGCCTGGAACTGTTTGCGCCTTTGCGGTGACGAGACATCCCGTCCCGAACTCGGCCGTCTGATGACGCTGCCATTGCCGCGCGATTGACGATCATGGCATTCGTCACTCTCAGCGATATTCGTGCCGCGCGTGAGCGCATTGCCAACAAGATCGAGTGCACGCCAACAGTCTTGTCTCACAGCCTCTCCGAGCAGCTCGGCGTCCCCGTCCACCTCAAGCTGGAGCATCGCCAGACCACCGGCAGCTTCAAGCTGCGTGGCGCCTCCAACGCCGTTGCTTCGCTGAGCGCTGATGAGAAGGCACGCGGCGTGGTTGCGTCATCGACCGGCAATCATGGCCGCGCGCTGGCCCATGCTGCAAAGCTCGAAGCCATGCGTGCGGTGATCTGCATGTCGCGGCTGGTACCGCAAAACAAGCTCGACGAGATCCGCCGGCTTGGCGCAGATGTCCGCATCGTCGGCAACAGCCAGGACGAAGCGCAGCAGGAGGTCGAGCGTCTGGTGGCGCAAGAGGGGCTGGCGATGCTGCCGCCCTTCGATCACCCCGCCATCATCGCGGGCCAAGGCACGCTTGGGCTGGAGATCATCGAGCAGGTTCCAGACGCCGCTCTCGTCCTGGTGCAGCTCTCCGGCGGCGGCCTGGCCTCGGGCATCGCTGCAGCCGTCAAGAGCGTCAGCCCCGGGACAAACGTCATCGGCATTTCGATGGCGCGCGGCGCGGCGATGAAGGCGAGCCTCGATGCCGGCCGCCCGCTCGAGGTCGAGGAGCTGCCGACGCTGGCGGATTCGCTCGGCGGCGGCATCGGCCTCGACAACCGGCTGACCTTCGCCATGTGCCGCGACCTGCTCGACGATGTCGTCCTGCTCAGCGAGGACGAGATCGCCGCCGGCATCCGCCATGCTTATGAACAAGAGCGCGAGATCGTCGAAGGCGCCGGCGCGGTCGGCATCGCCGCGCTGCTGGCCGGCAAGGTCAAGGCGAACGGGCCTGTGGTGGTTCTCCTGTCAGGCCGCAACATCGATATGGGCCTGCATAGAAAAATCATCTGCGGCGAGGCGCTATCGATTTCGGAGACCGCCGCATGAGCCGGATGACGATCCTCACCGAGAAAGAACTGCGCACAATCGTGACGCTCGATCTCGACGCGGTCGCCTGCGTCGAAAACGCTTTCCGGGCGCTCGCCACATTGCCGGTGGCGATGCCGCCGATCCTTCGATTGGACATTCACGAGCATCGCGGCGAGGTCGATGTGAAGTCGGCCTATGTGCCGGGGATAGATGGTTTCGCCGTCAAGATAAGTTCCGGCTTCTTCGACAATCCGAAGCTCGGCCTGCCCAGCGGAGGCGGCATGATGGTGCTGCTATCGGCAAGAACCGGCGTGGTCGAGGCGCTGCTGCTCGACAATGGCTACCTCACCGATATCCGCACCGCTGCCGCCGGCGCCGTCGCGGCGAAGCATCTGTCGCGGCCGGATTCCTCGGCTGCCGCAATCTTCGGCGCCGGCGTTCAGGCCGGGCTGCAGCTCGAAGCGCTCATGCTGGTGCGGCCGATCGCCGAGGCGCGCATCTGGGCGCGCGATGCCGTCAAGGCGGAGGCGACAGCAGGCGCGCTGCGTGAAAAACTTGGCATCCTCGTGCGCGCCGAACCGGACGCGGCAAAGGCCGTTGGCGGTGCCGACATCATCGTCACCACCACACCGTCGACCGAGCCACTGATCAAGGCCGGCTTCGTTTCGGCCGGCCAGCACATCACCGCCATGGGATCCGATGCCGAACACAAGAACGAGATCGCCCCGGCGATCCTGCGCATGGCCGACCTCTATGTCGCCGACAGCGCGAAGCAGACCCGGCGTCTCGGCGAACTGCATCACGCCATCGCGTCGGGCGTCATGGCAGCCGATGCCGAGGTCACCGAACTCGGCCAAATCATCGCCGGTGAAAAGCACGGAAGACGCTCTGTCGGTGACATCACCATCGCCGACCTCACCGGCACCGGCGTGCAGGATACGGCGATCGCAACGCTCGCTCGAGACCGTGCACGGGCGACCAATGCCGGGACGATTTTCGAAAGCTGATGCTGGCCGCAAAGCATGATCCGGAAAAGTGGGAACCGGTTTTCCGATCAGATCATGCTCAAGCAAGAATTCCTGGAGCCGGATTCAACGAAGTTGAAACGGGCTCCAGGACACCAACAAACGAGGATCAAGAACAATGCAACCGAACCTGAAATTCTCGCGCGGCGAATTTGCGGAACGCCTCGCCAAGACCCGAAAGGCCATGGAGGTGAAGGGCGTCGATCTGCTTATCATAAGCGACCCGTCCAACATGGCGTGGCTGACCGGCTATGACGGCTGGTCGTTCTATGTCCACCAGGCAGTCATCGTGCCGCCCTCGGGTGAGCCGGTCTGGTACGGCCGCGGCCAGGATGCCAACGGCGCCAGGCGCACCGCCTATCTCGCACACGACAATATCGTCGGCTACGCCGACCACTATGTACAGTCGACCGAGCGCCACCCGATGGATTTTTTGGCCAGCGTGCTGGCCGATCGTGGCTGGGGCAAACTCACCGTCGGCGTCGAGATGGACAATTATTGGTTTTCCGCCGCCGCTTTCGCAGCGCTGCAGAAGCATCTGCCCAATGCCCGCTTTGTCGACGCCACCGCCCTGGTCAACTGGCAGCGGGCGGTGAAGAGCACGACCGAGATCGACTATATGCGCAAGGCCGCTCGTATCGTCGAAGCCATGCACCAGCGCATCGTCGACAAGATCGAGGTCGGCATGCGCAAATGCGATCTGGTCGCCGAAATCTATGACGCCGGCACGCGCGGCGTCGACGGCATCGGCGGCGACTATCCGGCGATCGTGCCGCTGCTGCCATCGGGCGCCGACGCTTCGGCGCCGCACCTCACCTGGGACGACCAGCCGATGAAGTCGGGTGAGGGCACCTTCTTCGAGATCGCCGGCTGCTACAACCGCTACCATTGCCCGCTGTCGCGCACCGTCTTTCTGGGCAAGCCGACGCAGGAATTTCTCGATGCCGAGAAGGCGACGCTGGAAGGCATGGAGGCGGGGCTTGCGGCGGCGAAGCCCGGCAATGCCTGCGAGGACATCGCCAACGCCTTCTTCGCCGTGCTGAAGAAGTACGGCATCGTCAAGGACAACCGCACCGGCTATTCGATCGGCCTGTCCTATCCGCCGGACTGGGGCGAGCGCACGATGAGCCTGCGCCCCGGCGACCGCACAGAGCTCAAGCCCGGCATGACCTTCCATTTCATGACCGGCCTGTGGCTGGAGACGATGGGACTGGAAATAACCGAATCCATCCTGATCACCGAAACCGGTGTAGAGTGCCTGGCAAACGTGCCGCGCAAACTTGTGGTGAAGAATTGAGCCCGATGTCCAGCCTCCGCCCATCCCCCATCGCGCCGACTGTCGATTTCGACAGGGACGGCGTCCAGCACGGGTTCCTGCGCTTGCCCTACAGCCGCGACGATTCGGCGTGGGGCTCGGTGATGATCCCGATCTGCGTCATCCGCAACGGCAAGGGGCCGACGGCGCTGCTTTCCGGCGGCAATCATGGCGACGAGTATGAAGGGCCGCTGGCGCTCTACGATCTCGCCCGCACGCTCGATCCGAAGGACGTCAGCGGCACGGTGATCATCGTGCCGGCGATGAACTATCCGGCCTTTCGCGCCGGCACACGCACATCGCCGATCGACAAGGGCAACATGAACCGCAGCTTCCCGGGGCGTCCCGACGGCACGGTGACGGAAAAGATCGCCGACTATTTCCAGCGCGAATTGCTGCCCCGCGCCGACCTCGTCTTCGACTTCCATTCCGGCGGCAAGACACTGGACTTCGTGCCGTTCTGTGCCGCGCACACTCTGCCCGACAAGGCGCTGGAGCAGAAAGCCTTCGACGCGGTCGCGGCATTTTCGGCGCCGTTCTCGATGCGCATGATCGAGATCGATTCCGTCGGCATGTACGACACGGCGGCCGAGGAGATGGGCAAGGTCTTCGTCAGCACCGAGCTCGGCGGCGGTGGCACCTCGCGTGCACAGACCGTTCGGATTGCGCGGCGCGGCATCAGCAATGTGCTGCGTCATGCCGGCATTGTTGATGGTGCGGTCGAGAAGGGCAGAACTCAGTGGTTGGACATGCCGTCCGGCGATTGCTTCTCCTTCGCCGAGGATGACGGCATGATCGAAACCATGGTCGATCTCGGCGAGCCTGTCGAGCAGGGCGCCGTGCTGGCGCGCATCCACTCGGTTGGCCGCACCGGCGTTGCTCCGCAGGAGATCAAGGCAAAAATGTCCGGCATGCTGGCGGCGCGGCATTTCCCCGGCCTGGCCAAGGCAGGCGATTGCGCCGCTGTGGTCGCCGTTGAAGTAGAGGGTTAGCGGATCGCCATCAAGCAAAAGCCGGCAGCTCATGTCGCCTTGCCGGCTGGCGCGCCTATGTCTTCCTCCGACATATCGTCGAACGAGGCGTAGTTCATGTTGTAGAGCCGCGCGTAAAGACCCTTGGCCGCCATCAGCTGGTCATGGTTGCCGCTTTCGACGATCTCGCCATTCTGCAGCACGATAATGCGGTCGGCGCCGCGTATGGTTGCCAGCCTGTGCGCAATGACAAGCCCGGTGCGGCCTTCCAGCAGCGTCACCAGCGCCTTCTGGATCAGCATCTCGGTGTAGGAATCGATGCTCGCCGTCGCCTCGTCGAGCACCAGGATTTTTGCATCCGCCACCAGTGCGCGTGCAAAACTGATCAGCTGGCGCTGGCCGAGCGAAAGATTGCCGCCGCGCTGCTCGAGCTCGGTGTCGTAACCGTCCGGCAAATGCTCGATGAAATCATGCGCGCCGACCGCTTGTGCCGCGCGCACCACTTCCTCGCGGGTCGCCGAGGTCTTGTGATAGCGGATGTTTTCCAGCACCGTTCCCGAAAAAAGGAACGGCTCCTGCAGCACCATGGCCACCTGGTCGCCGAGCGAATCCTGCGTCACGTCGCGCACATCGTGGCCGCCGACCAGCACCTCTCCTTTCCAGACATCGTAGAAGCGATGCACCAGCGCCATGCAGCTCGATTTGCCCGAACCGGTAGGCCCGACCAGCGCAACCGTCTCGCCCGGATTGACGCGGAAAGAGATGTTTTTCAGCACCGGCTGGTTCTGCCGGTAGCCGAAGGTGACGTTCTTGAACTCGACCGAACCGTCCATGTCGCGCGTCAGCTCAACGGCGCCTTGTTTGTCGCTGACGTCGACCGGCACGTCGAGCACTTCGGAGATGCGCTGGCCCGAAGCCATGGCGCGCTGCATCACCGAGTACTGCATGGTGAGCGAGCGGATCGGGTCGAAGAAGCGTTGGATGTAGAACAGGAACGCCACCATGACGCCGATGTCGAGACTGTGCGACAGCACCATCGAGCCGCCGACGACAATGACGGTGGCCATGGCAATGCCGGTCAGCGTGTCGACGATAGGCACCATCACCTGCGCATATTTGGCCGAGGTCAGATGCGTCCTGAGATTGGCCAGCACCTTCTCGTCATAGAGGTCGAAATTGACGTGCTGGCGCTCCAGGCTCTGCACCGTGCGCACGCCGTGGATGCCTTCGGCGAGTGCGCCATTGGCGATCGAATTGGTCTCATGCGCGGCCATGAAGGCGACCTTGGCGCGCGGCAGCCAGAACAGGCGCACGATGAACAGCACCGGCATGGTCGACAGCGTCAAAAGCCCAAGCCGGAAATCGAGCCAAAGCAGCACGGTGACAATGCCGAACAGCAGCACGATGTCGCCCACCGACATGACGGAGGTCTCGAGGAATTCCTGCATCGAATTGACGTCGCCCTGCAGGCGCGACATCAGCCGTCCGACTTCGGTCTTGTCCATGAAGCTCAGCGACACGCGCTGCAAATGGCTGAACATGGCGCGGCGCAAATCCGACAGCACATTCTCGGCCACCTTGCCGACGACACTTTCCTGGACATAACTGGCGGCATAGTTGATCAGGATGATCACCGCGAAGGCGCCGATTGCCCAGTTCATCACCGAGCGGTCGGCCTTGCCAGCCGCCATGCCGTGGTCGATGGCGTAGCGGATGACCAGCGGGATCGCCAGCTGCGTCAGCGTGAACACCAGCACCGCAGCGACCGAGATGAAAATTTGGCCCTGATACGGTTTCACGAAGCTCCAGATGCGGCGCACGATGCGCGGATCGTAGACCTTGCCGAAGACCTCTTCCTCGTCGCGATGCGAGCCGACGACGGCTTTGGTCGGCCGGCCGCTGGTGTCTTCCTTTTCGTCGTGATCCTGTGTCGACATCATGCCGCTCCGACAGTCACCGGCAGATCGTCATCCGGCCGCAGCTGCAGGTCGTAAAGCGCGCGATAGCGTCCCTTGAGCGCCAGCAATTCCTGATGGGTGCCGCGCTCGACGATGCGGCCGTTCTCGACGAACAGGATCTGGTCGGCATGCATCAGTGAGCTCAGCCGGTGCGAGATGATCAGTGTCACGCGGTCCTTGGCGAAGCGTCTCATCGCGGTGCGGATACGCTGCTCGGTGCCGGCGTCCACGGCCGCGGTGGAATCGTCGAAGACCAGAACCGAAGGCCGCAGCATCAGGGTGCGGGCGATGGTCAAGCGTTGCCGCTGGCCGCCGGAAAGCGATGAACCGCGCTCGCCGACGACCGTGGTGTAGCCGGCGGGAAGCCCGATGATGTAATTGTGCAGCTGGGCGTATTCGGCCGCCTGGCCGATGCGCGTCTCGCGCGCCCACGGATTGCCATAGGCGATGTTGTTTTCGATCGAGGTGGTGAACAGGAACGCATCCTGCTGTACGACGCCGACCGCCTTGCGCAGCGATTGCAGCGTCACCTCACGGATGTCCTGCCCATCGATGGTGATCGCGCCCGACGTCACGTCGTAGAAGCGCGGGATCAGATGCGCGATGGTCGACTTGCCGCTGCCCGGCGGGCCGACAATGCCGACGGTTTCGCCGGACCTCGCCTCGAAGGAGATGCCGGACAGCGCCGGCCGACCGCCTGTGCCGGCATAACGGAAGCCGACATTGTCGAAACGCAGCACGCCGTCCGTGACGACAAGATCCCTGGCGCCGGGCGCGTCCTGGATGTCGAGTTCGGCGTCGAGCAGTTCGAACAGCCTGGTGCCGCAGGTGGACGCCCGGGCGAACGAGTTCACCATCAGGCCGAGCTGGCGCACCGGCATCTGCAGGATGGTCATGAAGGTGAGGAATTGCGCCAGCGTGCCGACGCTGATCTCGCCCGCAATCACCTTCTGGCCGCCGAACCACAGCACCAGCCCCATGGCTGCCAGGAAGGAGAAATTCATGGCGCTGGTGTTGGAGACGCGGATGTCGACGCGCTGGTCGGCAAGCTCGAGCGCCGACTTTTTGGCGCGGTCGAATTTCTCCAGTTCGTGACGTTGCGCGGCGAAGGCGCGCACGACGCGGATGCCGCCGAGATTTTCGTCCATCACCCGGCTCAGCACCGACAGCCGCTCCTGCAGCGTCAGCCAGGTGCTGCGCAGCCGCAGCTGCGTGACAGAGGAGCGCCAGGCGACGAACGGCACGAAACTCAGGCTGAGCAGACCGAGCACGAGATCGGTGCTGATCAAGAGATAGGAGCCGACGCCGATCAGCACGCCGAGCAGCACGACGCGCAAAATGCCGGTGGAAAAGAACATGCGCACGCCGTCGAGGTCGAGCAGGCCGAGCGTGATCAGGTCGCCGGTGTGGACCCTGTCATGGAAGTTGAAGCTCAGGCGCTGGATCTTTTCGTAGAAAGCCAGACGCAGCTCATAGCCGGTGCGGTGGCCGACGGCCTCGCCGTAGTAATTCTGCGCCATGGTGAACAGGCCGCGCAGGATCGAGACGACGAGCAGGGTCAGCGCCGTCGTCCACAGCGCCTGCTCCGCTGCCGCACCGCCGCCCGCTTGCATCACGCCTTGCGCCTGGTCGATGGCGTGTCCCAGCAGGCGCGGGATGAACAGCTGCAGCGTGGCGGCGATGAAGGTCGAGACGATTGTGATCGCCACCTGCCAGGGATGGCGCAGCGTCATGCGCACGATGCGCAGCAGCGTGCTGAGGCCCTTGCCCCAGGAAGCCTCCGCCACATGGGCAAATGATTTGCCGCGCTTGCCCGCGCCGCTGGTTGCATCCATTGCCAAGGAAAATATCCAATCCGGCCCGGACATTAGCCCAGGCGAATGAAAACAGACTCAGTTTCAGATGCCGCGATGGTACGCCTCCATTTTGACCATTCAAGGGCCAATGGCGGCATCGCACTGTGCCTGCAAGGGCTGATCGTCCGCGACCGCCTAAGCCCGGGTCGGCGTTGGAGGCGGCTGGCTCGTCACTTTAATGCATGTCGCTCAAAAGTGGCCCCGGTTTTGAGAGAACGACATGCACAAAAACAAAGACCTAAAGCGCGTCGCGTGAATCCGCTCAAATGCGACGCGCTTTAGGCCGCTTGAAAAGATGCGGGCATGCACCAGCCACCATCATGCCTGACCCCGGCCAATATGGTCCGCCGCGGGACCAAGAGCGACAAGCAGCGCATTGCCGCTTTCCAGCGTCGCATTCTCATGCGGCGCGCGCAGGTTCAGCCAGCGCTGGTCGCCTGAGCGCACCGCCAGCACCGCCTTCATCGCCGGGATCAGCCCAGCATCCTGGATCACCTTGCGGAACGCCTTGATCGCAGCGTCCGCTTCCGTGATGTCCTCGCCGGCGATCGTCGCATCGTAAAGGGCGCGGATGGCGGCGGCGTTGAGATTGACCGTCGCCGAGATGCAGCCCGCAGCGCCGCTGGCCAGGCCCTTGGTGAGTTGCGCCTCTGAGCTCGGAAACACCGCCACATCAGGTGCGGCGGCTATCACCGCCGCCGTGTTGTTCCAGTCGCCGGCGCTGTCCTTGTAGGCGACGACCGTCTCTGGAAACGCCTTGCTTAGCCGGGCGGTCAAATCAGGGCTGACCGGCACGCCGGAGTTCTGCGGGATATGGTAGAGGATCATCTTCAGCGCCGGGTTGGCCACCCGCTCGATCAGTTCGCTATAGTAGCGCGCCTGGCCATTGTCTCCGGCCGCGGTGTAGAAAAACGACGGCAGCACCATCACGCCGGCGCAGCCGAGGCCGACAGCATGCTTCGACAGCTCGACGGTTTCGGGCAGTGCGGTGACGCCGGTGCCGGGCATCATCCGGGCAGGCGAAATGCCTGATGCAACCAGCCATTCCAGCGCCTGCATGCGTTCACGAAGCGATAGCGACAGCGCCTCGCCGGTGGTGCCGAACGGCGACAGGAAATGCGCGCCCTGGTCCAGCACCCATTTGGCGTGCGCGGTCCACAGGTCGCGGGCGATGCGGCCATCGTTCTCGAACGGCGTCAGGATCGGGGCGATGGTTCCTTGCGGGCGGGTCATGGAAATCCTCTCTCTGCGGTGAGCAAGCTACAATCCGCCGATGCGATCACAAGCGAAAACTCATCCGCCAAAACCGGATGGCCCCGGCATCAGCCGTTGCAAATAGGCCAGCCACGTCCGAAATATCGGACACAGACCAGATCCGGAACGGCAATGCATCCAAGATCGCTCAAGACATTCCTCGCCGTGGCACGGCACAGAAACATCACTCGCGCCGCGCGGGAGGTGCATCTGGCGCAGTCGAGCGTCAGCGATCAGATCCAGTCGCTGGAAAGCGAACTCGGCGTCGCCCTTTTTTTCCGCTCGCGCCACGGCCTCGACCTGACGGCGGCCGGCGAGGCGCTGAAACCCTATGCGGAAGAGATCCTGCAACTGGCGGACGAGGCGCGGATTGCCGTCGAGGCAACGAGGGGAACGACTACCGCGACGGTGACGATCGGCGCGCTGGAGACGATCGCCACTGTCAAACTTCCGCAATGGCTGGCGGCCTTTCAGGGCGATCATCCCGAGATCAGCTTACGCCTGAAGATCGCCGGCAGCGACGCCCTGTTGCGTCAGCTCGAAGAAAGCGAGATCGATATCGCCTTCTGTTTCGACAAGGGCGGCCTCGACGAACGCCTTGCCAGGCGCACAATATCGGCCGAGCCGCTGGTCCTTGTCGCCTCCGCCGAAGATGCGGCCGCATCCAGGCCGAACGACCTGGCGGCGCTCGCCGCGATGCGTTTCGTGGTGACGGAAACCGGATGCGTCTACCGGCATCTGTTCGACAAGGCCTTTGCCGAGACCGGCATGGCCGCGCCAAAACTTGCCGCCGAAGTCGGCAGCATCGGCGCCATTGCTGGCCTGGTGGCGAAGGGTGTCGGCATGGGCCTGGTACCACGGCTGGCGGTCGCCGAGGCGCTCGATCGCGGCGAGATCGTCGAACTGCCGTGGCCGGGTTCGGCCACCACGGCGTCGCTGGTAATGATCTGGCGCCGTCGGCGGGTCCAGCCGCCGGCGCTGAAACTGCTGCTCGAAGCCAAGAGTTTCGCCTCGCTCAGATCAGCCGGTGACCGCCCTCGACATGCAGTATCGTCCCTGTCGTAAAGCCGTTGCCCATCAGAAAGGCGATGGCGTCGGCAATGTCCTCTGGTTGTCCGACGCGGCCGACCGGCAACCGCTTAGCCATCGCATCGAGCGTCTCTTCCTTCCTGTCGCCGGCGACAAAACTCCAGATCGGCGTGTCGACCCAGCCGGGTGAGACGGCGTTGACGCGGATCGGCGCCAATTCGACTGCCAGCGCCCGCACCAGCCCTTCCAGCGCCGCGTTGACGGCGGCGACGACCGAGCCGCGCGCCGCCGGCCGGTAGGCGGCAATGCCGGAGGTGAAGGTGATGGAGCCATTGGCTAAAAGCCGTGGCGCGCCATGTTTGGCCAGCAGCAGCGGTCCATAGAATTTGCTTTCGACGACCCGCTGTGCCGCCTTGAGATCGACCGCAGGCAGCAACTCATAGGCGCCTTCGATATCCGCCGCGGTGCTGACGATATGATCGAGCTGGCCGATCCGCTCGAACAGCCCGGCGACCTGGTCTTCCCTGGCGATATCGGCCGCGATGGCGCTCAAATTGGGCGGGTTCTGCAACGCATTGCTGGCGCGTTTCAGCTTCTCTTCACTGCGGCCGACGATGGTGACGTTGGCCCCTGAGTCCAGGCACCGCCTTGTCAGCGCCAGCCCCATGCCGGAGCTGCCGCCGACGATAACGATTTTTGATTTTGCGATGTCTGCCATGTTCCGTTCCGATCCTGAACCGTTTCGGGGCGAGACTTCGCAGACCGGCGGCGGGAGTGGAAACGGAAGAAAACGATAGTGCCATCGGAGGCTCCGATGGCACTTGTCGTCTGCAGATAAATCCGGTCAGTAGCCGACCGTGAAGCGCTGCTTGATATGCGCCGGCTTTTCGATTTCGTCGGTCATGACGATGGCATAGTCCTCGAAGGAAATGCTGCTGCCCTTGTCTGATGTCAGCAGCGTGTCCTTGCCGATGCGGTATTTGCCGGTCCGCTCGCCGGCGACGAACAGCGCCGACGGCGACAGCAAGGTCCAGTCGAGATCGTCGACCGTGCGCAGCGTGTCGAGGAAGTCGGCGCCCTTCTGCGCCTCGGCCTTGTAGATCGCGGGGAATGTCGGCGTGTCGACCAGGCGCTTGCCCGGCGCGACTTCCAGGCTGCCGGCGCCGCCGACGACGAGGTAGCGCTTGACGCCCGAAGCACGCACTGCGGCGATCAGCGTGTCGGGATCGCTGTCGAGGAAATGCACCGAGGAGATCACCGCGTCATGGCCTTTGATCAGGGCGGCAAGGCCATCCTTGTCAAAGACGTCGCCTTTTTTGGCCGTCACACCGGGGAGGGCTGCGATCTTGTCCGGGTTGCGGGCGATGGCGGTGATGGAATGGCCGCGATCGGAGAGCTCTTTCAGGAGACGCGAGCCGACCTGGCCGGACGCGCCGATGAGTGCGATTTTCATGGGGATTTTCCTTTCGTCTGGGGAGGATTTTTGGATCACGCCGCCTCGATATGGGCGACGAGATTGTCGTAGCTGCCGAACAGCGCGTTGGCGCCGATCAGGCGCGGCGCCGTACGGCCGATCACCGCGAGCGCGGGAACGCCATTGGCGTTGAGCCGCTGGAACAGCGCACGGCCGCGGCCGAGCAGGTCACGGTGCGCCGCCATCAATGCGTTCGTCGGCACCTTCAGCAACTCGGCTGCATCGGTCATGCCGACGTCGGTCAGCACCGCGGCGACGCCATCCACAGTGACGATGTCGCGGCCGTCGACATAGCGCGCATGCTGTATCGCCTTCAGCGCGGTCAGCCGGCGGTCCGGCTGGTCAAGGCCGGCCGCAACGATGCCGAGCGTGGCGGCGCCGGAATCGAGCAAGGTGCCGGAGACATTGAGCACATTGTCGAGATACGCTTGGGTAAAACGCTGTCCGCTCAGCCGCGCGATGCGCTGGTCGTTGTCCCACGCATGCGCGGCAAAGCCTGCATCCAGCGGCCTCGCCCCTGCGCCGGAGAAAAGCCCCACCGGCAACAGTTCAAGTGCTGTATTGCTGGCCGCCAGCCGCTCCAGCATCGGCGTGGCGCCATAGCACCAGCCGCAGAGCGGGTCGAAAAGATAGGTCACGGTTGCGTCGATCACGGTCTGCCCCATTTGTCGGGAGATAGATGGCAGCCCAACCGCTTGCGAAAAACAGCAATCAATCATACAAACTGTCTGATCAGTTCAGACAATCAGGCATGACCGAACTTCTCAACCTCAACCGTCTCGTCTACTTCACCACCGTGGTCGAGACCGGCTCGTTCACGGCCGCCGCCGACCGGCTCGACGTCGCCAAGGCTGTGGTCAGCCATCAGGTCGGCAAGCTCGAGGAAGAGCTTGGCGCAACGCTGCTGCGGCGCACAACGCGGCGCGTGACGCTGACCGAGGAGGGCCGCCTGTTCTACGACCGCGCCGCGATCATCCTGCGCGAAGCGGAGGCGGCCTATGGCGACATCTCGCAACGGGCGGCGCAGCCGACCGGAACGCTGCGGCTGACCGCGCCGCTCGATTATGGCGAGAAGGTCGTGGCGCCAACCATCGCCGCCTATCTCAAAAAATACCCGAATATGCGGGTCGAGACGATCTTCGACGATGCCGTCAGCAATCTGGTCGACGAGCAGATCGACCTCGGCATCCGTGTCGGCTGGCTGGCCGATTCCAGCAATCTGGCGCGGCGGCTGGGCAGTCTGCAGCAATTCGTCGTCGCGAGCCCTGAACTCGCCGCCAGACTGCCTGCGGATGCCGGCCCCAGGCTGGCGAAGTCGCTGCCCTGGGTCGGCAACGCCCAGCTGCGCGGCGTCGGTCAGTGGTTGTTTTCGAAGGGCACGGAGACGGTGCTGGCCGAACTCAATCCGGTCGTCAGCTGCGACAAGACGCCGGGCGTGCTGTCCTGCGTTCTCGCCGGCATAGGGCTCGGCATCTTCCCGGATTACAGCGTCGCCGACGACATTGCGCGGGGGCGGCTGGTGCGGGTGTTCGCGGACTGGACCCTGCCGTCCGGTGGCATTCACGCCGTCTTTCCACCGGCGCGCTTCAGGCCGGCCAAGGTGCGCGCTTTCGTCGACCTGCTGGTTGCGGCCGAAAGGCGGCGGGCGCGCAGCGCCATCGCGGGCTGAATCTGGTGTCAGCTATGGACGATCAGGGAACCTTTGTTCGGCCGGCGCTTTTGGATATGCTGCGATTCCGAACCGTCAGAAGGGCATTGCCGATGACCATCAAGATACTCGCGACCTCAGCGCTTGTTCTCGCGCTTGGCTTCAGCCTGTCCACCACAGCCCTCGCCAAGGAAAGGAAGCACCGCCATCGCCAGCCGGAACCGGAGCAACGCTACGTTCCTGCCCACCGCGACCTCTTCTACCAGCTGTTCGGCGGCCCGCGCTACTATGACAAGATGCTGGTCACCACGGCGGCCGGCCCCTGCTCCTACGACCGGGTCGGGCCGGACGCGAATGCGCTGAACAAGGTCAACGATCACCATTGCGGGAAATAGATTGGCCCCAAAGGCCGGGCTGTCCTGCGCGTGTCGCAGGTTCTGCCGCATGCCAGTCGCCGCGAACTTGATAGAGATATTCGATGACCGCCGATGAAAAATGGTCACCGTCCGAAAAGAAGGTCGCTCGCAACGCCTACGACGCAGCGCTGAAGGTGGCGCTCAACAAGACGCTGGCTGAACTCAAGAGCAGGGCCCACGCGGCGGCGACGCCTTCCGAGATGTGGGATGTCGAAGACTTTCTGCGGCAGCAGAGACGGAAGATCGACCAGCTATTCGACTATCGTTATTCCAGGCTGATAGAGGTCTTCGCCAGCCTTATCCGGCAAGGATATCTGGACGAGAATCTCCTTATTGGCTTGTCGGAAGACAAGCGGCAGACGATCCGCAGATACGCCAGCTGGAATGGCGGCGGGTAGGGTTCCTCTCCGGGGATCCTGGCGCCGCGTCCATACTTGGACCGTTCACCATCTGCGCGCGCCGCACAGCTTGAGCTTAGCCATGGCTTGCCTCCCTGGCGGTCGCACCGCTGTCCTTGTCGTCCTGGGCCATTGCCAGCGGCGCACCGGGTTCGCCTTCCCACAGGATCAGGCTCGCGGCGCCGATCAGCCCGGCGCGGTCGCCGAGCTCGGCCTGCACGATCGGTACGTCGCGGTAGGCCGGCATCGCCCGCTGCTGAACGATCGCCCTGATCGATGGCGCCAAAAGGTCGAAGCCATTGGCGAGGCCGCCGCCCATCACGATCAGGTCCGGCGAATAGAGGTGGAGCAGATTGGTGAAGCCGATGCCCAGCCACCTGGCTTCCGTCTCCATCAGCTCGAGAGCGTTGGCGTCGCCGGCGCGCGCGGCCTCAACGACATGCCTGGCCGAGACGTCGCCGTCGCCGGAAAGCCGCCGCAGCTCAGAACCGTCGCCGGGCGCCGTCAGCCGTGTGGCGCGGCGTCCAAGCGCGGTTCCTGAAGCGACCGCCTCGAAACAGCCGATGGCGCCGCAAAAACAGCGATCGCTTTCGCTGGTGATGGTCATGTGGCCGATCTCGGCCGCCAGCCCGCGTCTGCCATGATAGATGTGGCCGTCGGCGATGACACCGCCGCCAATGCCGGTCGAAACGGTGACGAACACCATCGACGCGCTGCCGCGTCCGGCGCCGAAGCGCCATTCGCCGAGCGCCGCCGCATTGGCGTCGTTCTCCAGCCGAACCGGCAGGCCGAAATGCTGCCCCAGAATGTCGATCAGCGGCACGTCGTGCCAGCCGGCCAGCGTTGGCGGTGCGATCACGATGCCCGCCTTGGGGTCCAGCGGTCCTGGTGCGGCGCCGCCGATGCCGGCAATTTCGGCCCGCGGCTGTTGCGCCAGCAGATCGCCGGCCAAAGCGATGATCTGGCTGATCACCGCTTCCGATCCCGCACCTGCCAGCGTCGGCGCCGAAGCATGGGCGACGACACGGCCGCCGCTTTCGACCAGCGCGCCGCGCAGGGCCGTGCCGCCGAGATCGAAGGCCAGGGCAAGCTTGCTCATCAGGCAGCGACCTGCAGGCCATGCAGCCAGGCCATGCGCTGCGCAAGGTCGGGGTCGCCGAAAGCCAGCGAGCCCAGCACCACCGTTTCCGCGCCGGCGGCACGCAGCAGCGGCACCGTTTCGTGGCGAATGCCGCCATCGGCGGCAAGCACGATGTCGGCCTCTCGGCCGGCTTTGC
Organism: Hyphomicrobiales bacterium; assembly: GCA_900472295.1. GTDB lineage: Bacteria > Pseudomonadota > Alphaproteobacteria > Rhizobiales > Rhizobiaceae > Mesorhizobium. The sequence goes on from UCIA01000008.1 coordinate 206,865, forward strand.
GCATCAGCGCGCGCGCCTCTATCAGGCGCGGGCAGGCTTTTTCCGACAGGCTCTGGCCCTTGACGCCGATGGAGGTGCCAAGCAGCGTCACGAACGCCACCTCGGGCAGGAAGGGTGTGACGGTCGCAACCGGTGTTTCCAACCTGAGCACCACACCGGCTTCGGCGCCAAGTTCATGCGCCAGCCGCACGGCACGCAGGCCGGCCTCGCCGTTTTCGGCGTGCACGCTGATCAAATCGGCGCCGGCCTCGATGAACTGCCGCGTCTGTTCCTCGACGATTTCGGCCTCGACCATCAAATGCACATGGATCGGTTTCGCGGTCAGCCTGGCGATGCGCGCCACCAGATCGGGAAAGAAAAGAAAGCCAGGTGTAAAGCGGGCGTCGGCAACGTCGATATGGTGGATGTCGGCATGGGTCTCGATGCGCCTCAAATCGCGTTCCATATTGGCCAGGTCGGCCGACCAGAGCGAGAACTCACCGAGCAGCCGGTTGCGCGGCAAGGCGGCGATTGCTGCGGGTCCTGAGAGGGATTTGGTCGTCATGACTAGATAAGGCTCCGGAAGTTGGCGTGAAGGAAGGCTGCGATCTGCTGCTGCAGCTCGGCAAAATGCCTGCTGCTGTCGAGCGCCTTGGAGGTGATCTCGGCAAGCACCGCCCCGGGGATCGCCGCGGCCAGCGCAGAAGCGGCGGCCTGCGGATGCACCGCATCCCTGGCATTGCCGATGACCAGCGCCGGAATGCGGAGTGCCGCGGCATCCTTTTCCGAAACCCCCGGTCCGTCGCTGGCGATATCGGCGAGCACCTGCGCGAACGCCGCAGCGTCGGGTCGTTCGAAATAGCCGAGCAGCGAAGCCAGATTGTCGGGCGCTTCGCGAGAGAGCTGTGCGGCAGCCTCCGATTGGGCGAAGATCGTCCGGGCCTTGCCTGGTCCATGTTCCAGGATCAGGCGGCCAACCTCGGCGATCGACTGCATGTTCCGCGGTGCGGCGCCGAACGTCCAGGCCGGCCGCACCAGCACAAGGCCGGCAACGCGGTCGGGATGGCGGCAGGCGAGGCGCAACGCGATCGCTGCACCCATCGAGACGCCGCCGGCGACAAAACGGTCGAGGCCGGCCTGGTCGGCGGCGGCAAGCACATCGTCCGCAAATATCTGGAATGAAAACGGCCGGACGCTGCCGGGCGCCGAGCGACCATGCCCACGGCATTCCAGCGTGATGCGCCGGAAGCCGGCGCCGGCAGGGAAGGATTGCGCGACCTGCGCCTCGCTGCCGCCGAGGCCATGCTGGAAGACGACCGCCGTCCCGTCGCCTGTGTCGGAGACCTGAAGCACGGCGTCATCCCGGAGCAAGGTCGTCGGGCGTGTCATCAAGTCAGCCCTTGCAGGAAACGGGCAACGCCGGGTGCCTCTGCGGCCGAAAGACCATGCGTCACCAACGGGCCGTCGAAGCCGGTTGCCTTGAGCCGGGCGACGAAGTCAGCAAAGTCGACGACGCCATGACCGGCGGTGGCGAAACGCCCATCGGCGAAACGGTCCTTGGCGTGCGCCAGCGCGACGTGGCCGGCCGTGCTCTCCACGGCAGCGGCGACGATGGCGCGGGCTTCGGCTGCGCTTGCTTGTTCGAACAGATTTGCCGGATCGAGCACGATACGCAGCCGCTTCGATCCCATTTCGGCGATCAGCCGCATGGCGTCGTCTGCCGAGGTCACGATGTTGGCCTGTTCCGGTTCGATGCCGAGATCGACACTGTTACGCTCGGCAAGAAGAAGCGCTTTTTCCATCTCGGCTGCCATGTCGGCCCATGCCGAGGGATCGGCATTGTCGGGATGGTGCGCCCACTGGTCGTCGCGGTTGCGCGTGCCGGTGCACAGCGTGACCAGCGGAATGGAAAGTGCTGCCGCCGCCTCGATGACGACAGCCAGCCGGCGCAGGCCGTCGTCGCGCATAGCCTTGTCGGGATGCGCCATATTGTAGGTGCCGGACAGCGCCGCCAGTGCAATGCCGGTGGCATCGGAGGCGGCGGCAATGGCGCGGATGGCATCGAGCGGCACCTTGTCCGGCATCGACGGCAGGCCGGCACAGCCAAGGTTGAACTGGGTAACGCCAAATCCGGCATCGCGCACGGCGGCCAGAACGTTGGCCACATCGCTGCCCGGAAAAGTCTTGGCGAACACGCCGACCTGCATCAGACCGCACCCGTCACGCTGGCGATCTCGACGCGATCGCCGGTTTCGACCGAGCGGGCAATCGCCACCATGGCCCGGATCGAGGCAAGCCCGTCCTCGACATTGGCGCCGCGCATCGGCTTGCCCTCAAGCACCGTGTCAGCAAAACCTTCGAGCTGGCGGCGGAAGAAATGCCCGTCGGCGCCGAGCGGCTTGCGCGATGTCGCGTCCTTCTCGTGGAAAATTTCGACTTCGCTGGCGCGGAAGTACCAGGGGTTGAAGGTCTTGGCGATCACCGAGCCGTTCTCGCCATAGAGCTGAAACCCTTCATGCCAGTCCATGCGCACGGCAACGGTGAGGTCGAGATGGCCGAGCGCGCCATTGGCGAATTCGGTTTCGACGAACCAGCAATAGGCGCCGAATTTTTCGTGGAGACGCGCGCGCACGGCAGTGATGTCGCCGCACAGGAAACGCGCCGTGTCGACCAGATGCGAGCCATGCGCCAGCATGAAATATTGCCTGAGATCCGCCTTCGGATTGCCGGCCGGTTTCCTTGCCAGCCTGCTGGTCACCGGCAGCGGCTGAATGGCGTCGGTGTTGGTGTAGCGATGGGTGGAGTCGCAATACCAAGCCTTGAGCGCCAGTATATCGCCCATCTCGTCGCGGACGAAATCGCGCGCCGCTTCCAGCGCCGGATCGAAGCGCTTCATATGGCCGACCTGCAGCACCTTGCCGGAACGATTGACCGCATCGGCGAGCATCTGGCCTTCCTCGACCGACACGCCGATCGGCTTTTCGCACAGCACATGCTTGCCCGACTCCAGCGCCTTGATCGACATCGGCACGTGATAGGCATCCGAGGTCGCGACGATCACCGCTTCCAGTTCAGGGTCGGCCAGCATCGCGTCATAGTCGCCATACATTTTCTGCGGCTCGTAGGTCGCGCCCATGCGAGCCAAAAGGTCGGGCGCGGCATCGCAGATCGCGTAGAGGTCGGCATTGCCGGCCTTCACGCAGGATTCCAGATGGGCGAACTGTGCGATCGGCCCGCAGCCGAGCACACCGACACGAAGGCGACGTTCCTGTTTGCGGATCATCGTTTCAGGCTCCGTAGCCGCGCATGGTCTGGCGATTGGTTTTGACGGCACCCGCCGGATCGGCGGCGGCGGTCTCGGATTCTTCCTCCAGCACCAGCCAGCCGTTGAAATTGGGCGCGGCACCAGCAATCTCGATCACCTTCGCCGTGTCGCACACCCCTTTGCCCAGCATCGCCCAGGTGCCGCTGGCGTCGACGTCCTTCAGATGCACATAGCGGATGCGGTCGCGATAGGTGGTGAGCGTATCCGCCATGTCCTCGTGGCCGCGCAAGATGTGGCCGGTGTCCGGCACCCAGCCGACCAGCGAGGCGTCGAGCAGCGCGAAGATACGGTCATAATCGGCGCGGTCGAAGAGCAGCGTATTGTGATGCGAGCTCGGATGCACCGCGACCTGGACGCCGGCCTTGCGCCCGAGTTCGCCGGCTCTGTTGTAGACTTCAGCCGCGATGGCAAACTTGTCGTCGCGCGGTCCTTCGGAAACGACAGTCGCCGAACCCATCGACACCAGCGCGCCGGGAAAGGCTGCCGCAAAATCGATCCAGCGTTTGGCGGCTTCGAGATCGGTTCCGATCTCATCTTGCAGTGTAAAACCGCTCTTCGAACCGAAGGCGAAGGAGACCAGCGTCAGGCCGGATGCTTTGAGCGCGGCTGCGAACTCCGCCGGCTTGCCGGCATAGTGGCCGATCATCGTGTCGGTGATCTCGATGCCGGCATAGCCGCCATCGCCGATCGCCTTCAACAGATCGTCAGGGCCGCCGGCAAAGCGGTCTCCTAGCATTTCCCAGGTAAAGGTCTGGCAGCCGACTTTCAGCTCTTTCACGGTCATCCTTTCATTCCTTGATTCCATCTGCGTAGGCCGGACATCCCTACTTGACCGAGCCCGCGGTCATGCCGGCGAGGAAGAACCTCTGGGCAACGAGGTAGATGACCAGGAGCGGTAGCGAGCCGAGCACGCTCATCGCCATCATCTGGTTCCATTCGAAGGCGTGCTGCCCCATCAACATCTGGATGCCGATCGGGACGGTGCGCATGGACGTCGACTTCGTCAGCGTCAGCGCAAAGAGAAATTCGTTCCAGCACAGCAGGAAGGTGTAGACCGACGTCGCCACGATACCAGGCAGTGAAATCGGCACGATCACCCGCCAAAGCGCAGTCCAGCTGGTGCCGCCGTCGACAGCCACCGCTTCATCGAGATCGCGCGGCAAGGTGTTCAGATATCCCGTCATCAGCAGGATCGCATAGGGCAGCGTAAACACCAGGTAAGTGAGGATCAATGCGACGTAGGTGTCGAAGATGCCATACGAGACGACAAGCCCGAAGAACGGGATCAGAAGCGTAATCGGCGGGATCGTCTGCGTGCTGATGATGAGTGTGTTGAGGCTGCCCTTGCCGCGGAAATTGAAACGGCTGAACCCATAGGCCGCCAGCAGGGCGATCAGCACCGTCAGTACGGTCACCGCTCCGGCCACGAAGTAGCTGTTGAAGAAGAAGCGCAGCTTTACCGGGTCGCCCAGGATGGCCGCATACGCTTCCAGCGTGAAGGCCTTCGGCAGGACGGTTGGCGGCAGGGCAAAGATTTCGGTATTCGACTTGAACGAGCTGCTCAGCATCCAGTAGATCGGAAAGGCCGCGAAAAATAGCCCCGCGGCAAGCGCGACATGGAGCGCGGCGGTGATCAGCCTGTCTTTGGGTGTGTGCCTTTTCCTCATGTGACTACCGAGCCTTTTGATAGCGGATGTAGAACAGCGTCAGGCCAAGAGAGATCAGCAGGATGACCACGGCGCTCGCCGACGCCTGCGACAGGTTGTAGCTCGAAAACGCCAGCTTGTACGTGTAGGTGCTGAGCACTTCGGTCGAGTAGATCGGACCGCCGCCCGTCGTTATCCAGATCAATGGAAAGACCTGCATGGTCCAGATGAAGTCGAGCAGCGATATGCTGATGATGATCGGCATCAGCTGCGGGATGGTGATGAAGATCAGCTTCTGGTAGGCCTTCGCCCCGTCTATATCGGCGGCTTCATAGAAATCCTTGGGAATGCCTTGCAAGCCTGCGAGCAGGCTGACCATGAAAAGCGGGTAGCCCGCCCAGATATTGGCGAAGGTGACGGCGTGCAGCGCGGTCGCGGTCGAGGAAAACCACTCGACCTTGGAACCGATGATGCCCATCTGCATGAGAACGCTGTTCACGACTCCGTTCGGCTCGAGCAGCAGGCGCCAGATCACGGCGATAATCACCGCGGTGAACAGCCAGGGCAGTATGTAGAGCACGCGCAGAATGTTGCGCAGCGTCGGATTGATGCGGTCGCTGTTCAGCATGAGTGCGAAGACCATGCCGATGGTCATGTGGAAGACGACACTCATGCAGGTGAAGTAGAGCGTGTGCCACAGCGAGGCCCAGAACACCGGATCGGCGAAGATCGCCTGGTAATGCTTCAGTCCGGCAAAGGACGGGTCGCGACGCAGCACCGCGCTGTTCTGGAACGAATAGCCGATCACCGTCACCATCGGCAGCAGCATCAGCAGGCCGATTATGAGCAGCGCGGGTGACAGATAGAGATAGGGTGCGATCGCTCGTTTCAATTTGTGGTGGGAGCGCTTCTGCCGAGTCATGTGCCACCCCTGGGATATGCCTTCAAGAGGAAGGTGCGCTTCGGAAACAGGTCCATCTCAAATTGCCGATCCGTTGTTGACGGGTGGCCTGCCCGAAGCCAGGCCACCCGATGGAAGAGAGCAAACGGGCAACAAGCCGCTCAGAATTTCGCCATCCAGCCCTTTTGAGCGCTGGCTGCGGCTTCTTCCGGAGACTGCTCTCCGGCGAGCATCTTCTGGGCTTGCACGTCGAACTGGGTCATCAGGTCTTCAGCCACCGGCAGACCCGTGAACTCGTTGGCGAGATAGCCGCTCTTGAAGATTTCGAAAGCCTTGGCGAAAGCCTTGTCCGAGGTCACGAAATCGGGCTTGGCGTTGACGTTGCCCGGGAAGGCGTTTGCAAGTGACACGAGCTTGGCGTTCACCTTTTCACTCATCAGATACTGGACGAGCTTCCAGGCTTCCTCCTGATGTTTCGAGGACGCAGAGATGCCGATGCCCCACGAGGCGTAGGGAAGGCCGCGCTTGCCGTTATAGTTCTCTACGACCGGGACGGGGATGATGTCGAAGTTCAGCTTGGGATTGCGTTCGCGAATGAGGTTCACATGCGCGAGCGAGTCGATCATCATCCCGACCCGGTTGTTGACGAATTCCTCGACCTTTTCCTGCTCGGTCTTGGTGGCAATCCCGGGCGAAATAACGCCGGCGTCGTTCAGCGATTTGACGAAGGTGAGCATGTCGACGACCGGCTTGGCCTCGAGAGCCGGCTTGCCGTCAGCCATCATCGATTGACCCGAGGCCCAAACCCACGACATCAGGTCGTTCTGCACACCGGACGGCGATTGCAGCGATAGCGGCAGAACCCAGCCATACTGGTTCTTGTCGGCATGGGTCATCTTCTTGGCGGCTTCGAGAAATTCCGCGCGGGTCGACGGCAGCTTGGTGACACCCGCCTGGGCGGCGAGGTCCAAATTCACGAAGACCGGATAGACGAACGAAGCCACGGGAAACATCACCGCCTTGCCATCCACCTTGATGATATCCGCGACCTGGGTCTTGTCGAACCCGCTCGCATCCATCATCGGGTTCATGTCGGCCAGCGCACCCTGCGCGTTCAGATTGTTCACCCAGGCGCCGTCGAGACCGACGACGTCGCTAAGCGTTCCCGTTGCAGCGCCAACCGAGATCTGGTCTCGCGTGGTCGCATAGGGGCCGCTGACCAGCGTCACCTTGATGCCGGGGTTTGCAGCCTCGAAGTCATTCATGATTGCCCTGAGCGAGCCGGAAGGCAGTTCGGGCTCCCACCATTGGGTGAATTCCAGTGTCGTGTCCGCCGCCATGGCGCTGGTTGCGCCAAGCAACCATGCGGCCGCGGCTATTTTCAGCATCGCGGGTTGTATCCGAAACATCATTTTCTCCTCCTGCTTCAAGATCGACCGCACAATGCGGGCGATCGTCTGTCTTATTCAGAATCTTTCTTGCAAGTGTCTTCCGCAGGCACCTCGCTCCCGCCTGCGGCCTTCCGCATATCTTCAGATCGCCAGATGCGTCTCGGGATCGAAGAAATGGAATTTGGCATCATCGACGGCCACCCGGATTTCCGAGCCGGAGTGGACTGCGCTGATCGGCTCGAATCGTGCCACCGCGTTCGAAGCCAGGCCGAAATCGTCCACCGCATCCGGATCGCCTGAGTCCACCCGGACCGCGTCTATGCTGAGATGGACGATATGTTCGGATCCGAGTTCTTCGATCGAGGTCACCTTGGCCGGTATCGTCTGATACTTGCGGCCGGATTCGAGGCTGCTGTCATAAAGATCCTCCGGTCGTACGCCGAACACCACCTTGCGCCCAGCATACGACCTCAAGGCCGGCCTGCGCACGAAGGCTGCATCCTGCAGCCGGACGGCGAAGGTGCCGGACGTCAGTTCGTCGCCCGTCAGGGTCGCCTCGAAAAGGTTCATCGAAGGAGAGCCGATGAAGCCGGCAACGAAGGCGTTCACCGGCGATTCATAGAGCCTCTTGGGTGTGTCGACCTGCTGCAGCACGCCGCCTTTCAACACCGCGACCCTGTCCCCCATCGTCATCGCTTCGATTTGATCGTGGGTCACGTATATGGTCGTGACGCCGAGTTGCTTTTGCAGGCTGGTAATTTCGGCGCGCATTTGCACACGTAGTTTCGCATCCAGATTGGAAAGCGGCTCGTCCATGAGAAAGGCGGCCGGCTCACGCACCATGGCGCGGCCCATGGCAACCCGTTGACGCTGTCCGCCTGAAAGGTTCGCGGGTTTGCTGTCCAGCAAAGACGTCAGCTGAAGGGTCTTGGCGATCTCGTCCACGCGCTTCTTGCGCTCGGCCTTCGGCTTGCCTGCCAGCCGCATCGAGAAGGCGATGTTTTCGAACACCGTCATATGCGGATAGAGCGCGTAGCTCTGGAAGACCATCGCGATGTCGCGGTCCTTGGGCGGCATGTCGACGACGTCGATGCCGCCGATCCGGAGGCTGCCGCTGGTGATGTCTTCCAGCCCCGCGATCATTCGCAATGCCGTGGATTTGCCGCAGCCGGACGGTCCGACGAGAATCAAGAACTCGCCGTCCTTGACCGACAGGTTCAACTGGTCGATTGCGCGAAAACTGTTGCCATAGGTCTTGCAGATATTCTCAAGAATGACTTCTGCCATATTCCTCCCTCCACAAGTATAAGCACCGATTTTTATGATTCTCTTGGGCTTATGTTCGCCTGCGAAATGTTTCCTCAGATAGTTTCAGATCATGCCCCAGCATCGACATGCGCATTTTTCAGTTGGACTGCTGACGGCGCGTTCGTAGATGCCAGGAGTTCGGTAACCTGGTCCTCGGTCGGAAGCGCCTCGCGCCCGCCGCGCCCCGTTATCGAAACGGCGGCCGCCGCGGCCGCGAATGCCACCCGGCCCGCTGTGTCGGCTCCGCGTGTCAACGCATGGGCATAGGCGCCATGAAAGCAGTCGCCCGCGCCGGTGGAGTCGACGACGGCAACCCGGTGCGGTGGCAGGTGCCAGAGACCTGTCTCTTCACGCCCGCGATAGTACACGCCCCTGCCACCATCGGTCAGAACCACGGCCGATCGCGACGGCAACCACAATGCATCGAGCATCTCGGCAGGCGATCGGCACCCCGTGGCAGTCCGCGCAAAGCCGAGTGGAAGAATGAGATGGTCGCAGAGCGCGATCAGCCGCTCCGTGGCTGCGCCGCTGCTCCATTCGATGTCGCCGAGGATCGCAAGGCCGAGATCGCGAGCCCGAGCCACGACATCCAGCGACCGGATCGCGTAGCTGTCGACGATCAGGACGGTGGCGCGGCTGAGGATGTCGTCCGGTAAGTCCGGAGCGGTGCCCAGCATCGCATCGTCGTCATACGCGATGAACCGTTCCCCGTCCGAGCCGACGGTGATCCGCGAACGCACGGGACGCGCGTCGGGATGGCGCGGTGCGAATGCGGTTTCAACACCGCTCGCCACGAGATCGCGCAGCACCGCGTCGTCCGCGGCACTTCCCAGCCATCCGACGAACCCGGCGGTTCCGCCGAGCCGCGCGACGGCGGCCAGCGCCGTCGCGACATTTCCCCCGAAAGCGCGGGCACTTTGCAGAACCTTCCCCTTGCCCGCCGACAACGGCTGATCGACGTAGACGATGTCGTCGATCGCAATAGCGCCGAAGCCGAGGGTTGCGGGGACGGTGGGCATGGTTCAGGCACCCGCCTTTGCCAGCGCGTCTTGCGCTGAAAGGCCGTCATGGATGACGCCCCGAAAGGCAAGCGCTGCCTTCTCCGGATCGCCGTGCCCCCAGAGATTGCGGCCTACCACGGCGCCGCGTGCGCCGGCACGGATGGCGTCCGCCGTCTGCTGAAGCGCGCCGAGCAGCGTATCGGTCTTTGGACCGCCCGCGATCACAACCGGCACCGGGCAGGTCCGGACGGTCTCTTTGAACGACTCGAAATCGCCCGTATAGCCGATCTTGATCACGTCGACGCCGGACTCGTAGCCGATGCGCGCCGCATAGGCGATCTCGTCGGGGGTGAAGACGATCTTTGCCCCGTCGGTGAAATCGCGAGGGTAGATATGCGCCACCACGGGCATGCCGTAGCGGGCCGCTGCATTCACTGAATCGGTCAGCCAGCGTATGTATTTGCCCTCCGTCGCGCCGCGCACCGGAATCGCCACGGCCAACGCATCGGCCCCCGCGCGCACCGCATCCTCGGGCGTTGCGATCAGCTCGCTGATGCGATCGTCCGCAGTGAAGCAGCCCGCCTGAATCACCAGGGAAGCTTTGCCCGCATATTGCGGCCACAGATGGCGCGCGGTGCCGGGCTGGATGCTGACATAGTCGGGTTTGCCCGCCATGACGCGTGCGAGCGCACCCGGCAGGTCGGCAAGGCCGCCTTTGCGCACGTCGCCATAGCCGACGAAGTGGTCGACCGCGCCGCCAAAAAGGTTCCCCGATGGATGCGAGAAGAGGCGCGCGAGACGCACCTTGGTTCCTAGACTCATGAGTTCAACATTCCCTGATCGGTTGGTTTTAAAATGCTCAAACCAGTGTTTCCGAAAGGAAAAAGAAAAACAATCTTTCGAAAGCTTTCGAATCTGCAAATTTTTGGTAAGGTAAGCCGAGGCCAGGGCGATTGCTTGGCGCAGGAAGGCAAGGGCAGGGCAATGTTGTCGGAGCAGAGACGCCAATCGATCCTGGGTGAGGTGCAACGCAGCGGACAGGTTCGCACGAAGGACCTGTCCGACGGGTTTGGCGTGTCGGAGGTCACGGTGCGCTCCGACCTCGAAATACTGGACCGCAAGGGACTGCTGACCAAGACCCGTGGAGGGGCGGTGACCCGGACCACCGATTCGACCACGGCCGCGTTCGCCCGGCGGATGCAAACGAACCTCGACGCAAAGAAGCGCATCGCCCGGGCGGCGCTGGACCTGTTCGAGGACAACCAGTCGGTCATCTTCGACGGCGGCTCGACCTTGATGCAGGTTGCCATGCAGCTACCGCCGCTCAGCAATGTCGTGGTCGCCGCCACGGCCATGAATATCGTGCAGCATCTTATGCATCGTCCCGGGCTCGACGTTCACATGATTGGCGGCCGGGTCTATCCCGACACGGTGAGCACGCTGATCACCGATGCCGATACGGCTCTCGGCGGCCTGGTGGCGCATCAGGTCTTTGTTGGAGCGCATGCGATAGACTCGTCACTGGATGTGGTTGACGTGAACGAAGACATGGCGCGAACGAAGCGGAACCTCGTGCGCATGGCCCGGCGCGTTGTCCTCCTCGCCGATTCGAGCAAATGGGGCGTCAGCGGGACGTCCAAGGCATTTTCGCTGTCGGCCGTCGATGTGGTGATCACCGACGATGGCCTGCCCGGTCCAATACGCAGCGAGCTTGATAGGATCGGGGCCAAGGTGATCTATGCCTGAGCCCGTCTCGGTCCACGACGGTGACGGAAGGATCCAATGCGCGCCCACGGCTCCGCATCGGCGGTCGGCCGTTTTTCATGTCAGTCATGGTTCTCCTCCCAGAGCATGATGCCGAAAAGTGTGAAGCGGGCGGCCTCCCAATGCCGCCAGAATTACCACATGCTCTATAAAAATTTTACGCGCGTCAACATTTAAAATCCTGTATAGCGGATTGTGAAGGTGGACCGCTGCACCCATGATGGTCCCCAAGCATGCCAATGGCTTCAGAGGAAAAGCTGGAAATGCACGGAAAATCAAAGATAAAGCTTGGTATCGGTGTCATCGGATGCGGCAACATCTCGATGACTTATCTGCGCAATGCAGCGCTCTTCGGCGGCGTCGAACTGCGCGCCTGCGCCGACATCTCGGCCGAGATGGCAGAGCTGCGCGCCAGCGAATACGGCATCCGCGCGCTCGGCGTTGACGCGCTGCTGGCCGACCCCGATATCGACCTCGTGCTGAACCTGACCATCCCGGCGGCGCATTTCGACATTTCGTTGTCGGCGCTTTCGGCGGGAAAGCACGTCTTCACCGAAAAGCCGCTGGCGACCTCGGCCGCGGACGGCCGCCGCCTTGTCGCCGAGGCGGCCAAGCGCGGCCTGCTGATCGGCTCGGCGCCGGACACTTTCCTTGGCGCCGCCGGCCGCCGGGCGCGCCGGCTGATGGATGACGGCGCAATCGGCAAACCGGTAACCGGCACTGCCTTCATGATGGGGCGCGGCATGGAGCACTGGCATCCCAATCCGCAATTTTACTATCAGCCCGGCGGCGGTCCGGTGTTCGATATGGGTCCCTACTACCTGACCATGCTGGTCAATCTGCTCGGTCCGGTCGACCGCGTCATGGCGATGGCGACACGCGGCCAGGAGGAGAGGCTGATCACCGCCGAGGGCCCGTTCAAGAACACGACCTTCAAGGTCGGCACCCCGACCAACATTTTGTCGCTGCTCGAATTCCGATCCGGCGCCACCGTCACCTTCGGCGCCTCGTGGGATGTGTTCAAGCACTCCAACCATCCGATCGAACTGCACGGCACCGAGGGCTCGCTCAGGCTGCCCGATCCCGACACGTTCGGCGGCACGGTCTCGCTGTCGGCGCGTGGCGCCGACTGGGCCGACTTCGCCAGCGAGGGCGAACTCTATGGCGCCCGCAACTGGCCCTATGCCGCGCCCGACCGCGCCAACTACCGCATGCTCGGCGTCGCCGATCTGTCGCGCGCGCTGACGACGGGCAGAAAGCCGCGCGCCTCGGGCGAACTGGCGCTGCATGTGCTGGAGATCATGGAGGCGATCCTGGCTTCGGGCGAAAGCCGTGGCTCGGTAGCTGTCAACGGCACCGTCGACCAGCCGCCGCTGCTTGGCGAAGACGAAGCGGCAAGCCTGCTGGCCTGACGGGAGCGCCGCCCGTGACGACATTGCCACTGACGCCGTCACTGTCGGCTCTCGATCCGGAGGCCCGGCATGTGCTCGAACTCGGCCGGCAGGCCGAGGCCCCGCCGTTCGAAGCGGGCACGCCTGAACAGGCGCGCCGTGCATACAATGAAGGCTTCCCGACTCTGCAAGGCGAGCGCGAGCCGGTCGCATCGATCAGCGAGCGCATCGTCGCCGGACCCGGCAGACCGCTCACACTCAGGATCTATCGCGGACAGGGTGCGCCTGCGACTGAGGCTCCGGCGCTGCTCTATCTCCATGGCGGCGGCTGGGTGATCGGCAATCTGGATTCGCATGACGAGATCTGCCGCTGGCTCGCCAATGAAGCGGGCGCCGTCGTCATCTCCGTCGACTACCGGCTGGCGCCGGAACACAAATTCCCGGCGGCCATCGAAGATTGCCGCGCAACGCTCGCCTTCATGCAGAGCGCTGCCGATGAACTCGGCATCGATGCCGGCCACATAGCTGTTGCCGGCGACAGCGCCGGCGGCAATCTGGCCACCGTGCTCTGCCTGCTCGCGCGGGGTGACCGCATCCAGCTGACGGCGCAGCTGCTGTTTTATCCCAACACCGACGCTGCGCAGACGGCCGACAGCTATCGCCGTTTCGCCGAAGGTTTTGGCCTCACCGCCTCGACGATGGCCTGGTTCCGCGATCACTATATCCGTGACGCCGCCGACATCGGCGACTGGCGCGCCTCACCGCTGAAGGCGGAAAGCCTTGCCGGCGCGCCGCCGGCCTTCATCGCCATCGCCGGTCACGACATTCTCGCCGACGAGGGTGAGGCCTATGCAAGGCGTCTGCAGGAGGAAGGCGTGCCGGTCGTACTGCGGCATTGGCGCGGCCAGATCCACGGCTTCGTCTCGATGGGCCGCCACGGCCCGGCGGCAAGGCAGGCGGTTGCCGCTGCCGTTGCTGCGTGGCGCGGCTTCGATCCTGCCTTCGGTAAGATTTAAGCCGACTGCCGCATCACCAGCGTTGCGTCGAGACTGACCTTTGGCGCCACGCTTGCCGTATCCTCGTTGAGCAAAGCGAGCAGCGTCTCGACGCTGCGTCCCGCCATGGCGGCAAAATCCTGCGCGATGGTGGTAAGGGCAGGACAAGTGTAGCGGCTCAGCGGATGGTCGTCATGGGCGGCGACGCGCAGGTCGCAATCGGCTTTGCGCCCCACCTTCTTGCCTTGCGCGAAGGCTGCCGCCATCACGCCGAAGGCCAGGCGGTCGTTGGCGCACAATAGGGTTTTGCCGGGCAGGCCGCTGGCCCCAAGCATCTGTTCCATCTGCTCGTAGCCGATGCGCTCGAAATCCCATGTGTAGTCGCTGATATCGCCGATGACCACGGGCTCCTGGCCCAACCGCTGCATCGCGGCGAGGTAGCTGCTCAGCCGCTCCGGCGAATTGTGGTTGACATGCGGGATGTCGAAATAGACCGGGGCATCGCCGGAACGGCAGAGATAGTCGACGATGGTCGAGACGCTTTGGCTGTTGTTGTTGCCGACGAAGGGGGCGCCACCTTCGATATAGGTGTCGAAATAGACGATCGGCATCGTCTGCGTCAGCTTCTCCAGCGTGCGATGGTCCGAGCGCAGGCCGAGCGGCGCAATCAATGCGCCGGAAACCTTCAGCGACAGGATGGTGCGCGTCGCCTCCACTTCGAGCTCGGTCGAACCATGCGAGGAGATGACGATCGGCCAATAACCTTCGTCGCGCAGCCTGAGTTCGATGCGGCTGACCATTTCGGAATAGAACGGATCGGCGACCGTCGGCACGACGATGCCGATGCTGCGGGTGCGCTTGCGGTTGAGGTTGCGGGCAAACAGGTTGGGCTGGTAGTCGGACGAGCGCAGAGCCTCCTCGATGCGCTTGCGCGTTGCCGGTTTGACGCTGGTCGGATCGTCGAAATATTTCGACAAGGTCGGCCTGGAGACGCCACAGGAGCGGGCGAAATCCTCCATCGTCTTGTGCGTCGTCGGCATTCAGTCCCTCGCCTGCGGATGCCCGGAACCTCGGTGATCTCTGCCCGTGGCACGCCGCGCAACCGCAAGACGAAATTTACAGGAAACGTCGGTGCTTTCAACGCGCAATAACAAATTATCTCGTGCGTAAATTAATTCAATTGACGCGGAAATTGTTGGCATGAAAGTCTCGACCGCAGCGCGCAAGCGAAATAGTCAGGCCCAATGACGCAGCAGATAGATCAGCTTCTTTCCCAACTTCAGCCGCGGCTCGACGCCACCGCAATCGTCGTCGGCGATGCTATCGATCCGCGCTATAGCGACGACCTATCCGGCAAGGGCGGCGGCCGGCCTGACCTCGTGATACGTCCGCGCACCACCGCCGAGGTAGCCGAAATCCTGCGCCTGTGCAGCGGCATCGGCCAGAAGCTGGTCATTCATGGCGGCCGCACCGGGCTGGCCGGCGGCGCGCGCGTGCAGCCGGGCGAAGCGGTGCTGTCGCTGGAGCGCATGACCGTGCTCGAAGCTCCCGACCGCGCGGCGGCCACCATCGTCGCTGAGGCCGGCGTACCGCTGCAGATGGTGCAGGAAGCCGCCGATGCGGCCGGCCTGATGTTCGGCGTCGATATCGGCGCGCGCGGCACCGCGACCGTCGGTGGCAACATCGCCACCAATGCCGGCGGCATCCGCGTGCTGCGCTACGGCATGTACCGCGCCCAGGTGCTGGGGCTGGAGGCCGTGCTTGCCGACGGCTCGATCCTGACGTCGCTGCGCGGCCTGGCCAAGGACAATTCCGGCTACGATCTCAACCAGCTGTTCATCGGCAGCGAAGGCACGCTGGGCGTCGTCACACGCGCCTGCATGCGGCTTCACCCGAAGCCCGCCACCGAGGTCGCTGCCTTCTGCGCGCTCGGTTCGCTGGAAGCGGCCATCGCGCTGCTCGGCCTGCTCAAGCAGCGCCTCGGTCCCTTGCTGTCAGCCTATGAGGTGAATTTCTCGCCGCTCTACGGCGCCATGATTGCCGGCATGGCGGCGCCGGCGCCACTGCCTGCCGGCGCGCCGGTCTACGTGCTGGCCGAGATCCAGGGAAACCAGGCCGAGCTGGACGGTGAGCGTTTCGCTTCGGTGCTGATGCAGGCCGTCGAGGACGGCATCGTTGACGACGTGGTCGTCTCGCAGTCGCCGCGTGAATTCCGTGCGCTGTGGGACGTGCGCGAAGAGGCCAACCGTTTCCTGTTCGCGATCCCCGGCATGCTCGGTGTCGACATCAGCATTCCGCTGGCCAGGATGGCGGATTTCCTGCGCGACGCCGAAGCCGCGATCCGCGCCAGGGACGGCAGCGCCGAGATCTACGTCTTCGGCCATCTCGGCGACGGCAATCTGCACTATCAGGTCGACACCAGGGAGAAGGCGGCGGCCTATGAGATCATCTATCGCGGCGTGGCCGCATGCGGCGGCGCCGTCTCGGCCGAACACGGCATTGGCCTCGACAAGAAGCAATGGCTGAGCCTGGTGCGCAGCGACGCCGAGATATCAGCCATGCGGCGCCTGAAGGCGGCCTTCGACCCGCACAACATCCTCAATCCCGGTCGGGTTTTCGACATCGCCTGACCACGGAACTCATCGCCGGATCACCGCGTACTGACCAGAAATGCCCTCATGGAAGGGAAGACAAACCAGTTCGGCTTGCCTATCAATATGCCGACCAAGGGAGAGACGAGCATGAGCAAGACGGCACTGATTTTCTGGGGCGGCTGGGAAGGCCACACGCCGGCCCGCAGCGCCGCGGTCGTCAGCGAGATGTTGACCGGGCATGGCTTTGACGTGCGGGTGGTGGAGGGCACCGCCGCGCTTGCCGATCCACAGCTTTCGGCAATCGATCTGATCGTCCCGGTGGTCACAATGTCGACGATCGAAAAGCTGGAGCTGCAAAACCTCGTCGCCGCCGTGAGCGGCGGAACCGGCCTTGCCGGCTTTCACGGCACCATGGGCGACAGTTTTCGCAACGAGCCGAACTATCAGTTCATGACCGGCGGCCAATGGGTCGCCCATCCCGGCGATATCATCGATTACCATGTCGACATCATCAGCGATGATCCGATCGTCAGGGGTATCGACGGTTTCGCCTACCATTCCGAGCAGTATTACATGCATGTCGACCCGAGCAACGAAGTGCTGGCGACGACGAGGTTTGGCGGCGACCATCTCGACTTCATCGACGGTGTCGTCATGCCCGTGGTCTGGAAGCGCCGCTACGGCAAGGGCCGCGTCTTCTTCAGCGCGCTCGGCCATACGGCGGATGAGTTTTCCGTGCCGCAAATGCGAACCATTTTCGAGCGCGGCGTCCTGTGGGCCAGCCGATAGGCTGAGGAGCAATTAGGCTCGGCGCAGAGCCTCGGCTTCGGCCAGCTGAATGCCCATTTCGACAAAGGCGGTGAGCACCGAGAAACGGTCGGCCAGCGCCACCCGCGCCAGGCCGGCCAGTATGCCGGCATTGACGGCGTGCGCGGCGGGCAGCGGCCGCAGCCTCGATCCGTTGGTCCGTTCTCCCGCCGAGCCAGCGATATGCCGTCGCGCCGCGAGCGCGATCCAGCCGGCCGGGGTCTGTTGCAGTGCTGTCGCCGCCTCGACAACAGCCGCACGCCGGCTTGCACTGCCGGGTTCGCCGACCCAGTCCTGGACCAGCGCTAGCGTTTCGAGGTCCTGCTGCTCGAGCAGTTCGCTCAGATGGCCCAGGCACTCGTGGCCCCACCAGATCGCTGCCCGGTCCGGCAGCAGATAGGCGCAAAAGGTGATCGCTTCTTCAGGCGTGCGTCCAGCCATCAGCTTGCGGCAAAACTCGAGCGAAGGCTGGTCGGTGGGAACCGCCGTCATGTCCCCGGCGACAGCGGTGTTCGCGGCGAAGAGATCGCGTGCGGTCTGAAATCGGAGCCCGTTGACCATCGCCGTTGTTTCCCTCCCCCAGGGGGATTTGGTACTCAACCCGGCGGCGAGGCGCCGGTCAAGTCTCCGACCAAACCTGCCGACCGCCACATGTCCATGACGTTGTTCACAGACAAACGCCTCACGGTTTGGTATATTCCACAATCAGACCCATGATCCCGAAAAAAGGCGCGGCCGGTTTTCGGACGAACGATCACGGTCGAACAAGAACATGGAGCCTGACCGTCGTGATCCGACGGAGCGGGCTTTGATGACATCGGAAGCTCAAAGCGGGAGTAGCCGTTATGCAGCGGGGTAGTTCGGTTCTAGCGTTGGCGGTCGTGCTTTTTTCGACGCACGTCTACGCCGACCCTCTTCAGAAATCGGAAGACATCGTCAAGTTCTTTGCCGGTACGGCAGATCACGGCCTGGCGCGCGGGATTTGCGTCGGCACCGAGGACGAGTGCAAGAGCAAGCAGAAGGAGTCGCCGCCCGAGAAGACCGGCCTCGACATGCTGATCAATTTCGGCCTGGACTCGTCCGAGCTCGACGCCAAGGCACGCAGCGAACTCGACGAGTTCGCCAAGGCGCTGAAAGACGACCGGCTGAGCAAGTTGTCCTTCGTCGTCGAAGGCTATACCGATGCGAGAGGCTCGGCGACCTACAATGAGGGCCTGTCGCAGCGCAGGGCGCAATCGGTGACGGCTTTCCTGGAATCCAACGGCATCGAAGCCACCCGCATCAAGCCGGTCGGCCTCGGCGAGGCCAATCCACGCAATCCCAATCCTTACGATCCCGCCAACCGCCGGGTCGAGATGCGGATAAAGGCGCAATAGCCGGCTGCGCCCGTTCGGCAGCACTTGGTCTCTATCGATCTGATGCATGTCGCCCAGAAGTGTGCCGCGGTTCTGGGACAACGACATGCATCAAAACAAAGACTTAAAGCGCGTCGCATGAATCCGTTTCAGCGCGACGCGCTTTAACGGCAACGCCGCGTGTTCAATGGACGCGCGGCGCTGCCTTGGTTTGATCTGATCGGTCAGTTCTTGTTGAGCACGCCGCCGACCGCCACGCCGGTGCCGAAGATCAGCGCCTTGGTCAGGAAATCATTGTTGTCCCGCGGCGGCGGTTCGTCCTCGCGCACGATCTCGCGGTCGCGCCTTTTCTGCGCGAACTGCTGTTTGCGCGGCTTCTGGACATACTGCTTCTTGCGCGGTTTCTCGGCCACCGGCTTCAGGGTGCGTGCCTTCTGCACCGCCTGTTTTTTCGGCTTGTCCACGCCGGCCTGATTGGCCTCGTGTTTGGCACGCACGGCCTCCATCATCGGATCGGTCTGGACCACCAGGAACGCTAGTTGCTCGCGCGTCAGGAAAGTGGTCGGCGGCAGTCCGTTCTCCTCCTGCCAGTCGCCTATCGCCTGCCTTGTCTTGGCGCCGATGTTGCCGTCGACGCGGCCAAGCTCATTGCCCAGCGCTTCGACGCGCAACTGCAGGTCGATCCGGCCCGGGCGATCAAGACCGATCGCGCTCTCCGTCGCCTCGGTGCCGAGCACTTTCTTCATGTCGTCGGAAATGCCGACCGAGGTGCGCACGGCGGAGCCGGGGTTCACTTCGTCTGGTTCGACCGCCGCGACCTGCTTCTCCTGGGCTTTCGGGTCCTTCAGCGCGTCGATGTTGAGCCGCGCCACCGTGGCGAAGCGGCCGTTGGGGAACTGCTCGAGATAGGCTTCGTAGAACGGCGCGGTGTTGCGCTTCGAAGCCTCGTCCCACAGCCGCTGTTCGACTTCCCACGACGGAGGTTCACCAACGACCAAAGCGGGAGCGGCTGTTGCCGCGGCGCCGGCTGCGTCGGTGGCCGGCTTTGCTGCAGGCGCCGCCGTCACGACGGGCTTTCCAATGAAGACCTCGCGGCCCAGCGATGCGTTGTGCCAGGGCCGCTGACGGCCTTGGGTGGTCTCGGTCACTTCGCCGCGCACGCGGGTCAGCGCGCTCTGAATCTCAATGCCGGGTTCCGTCAGGTGCCTGGCGAGCGCGGTGGAGTAGGGGCTGTTGACGCCATTGCCGTCGAAGGCGATGGCGCCCGGATCCGTGGCATAGGCAATCAGGATGCCGCCAGTGCCGACACCTTCCGATCTTGCTTCGATCGGCGCCAGGCCGGAGCCCAGCGAGCGCGTCTTCGGCAGCGCGGCGGCAAGCGTCCTCGCCAGCGGATTGTCGCGGCAGGCATCGAGGATGATGACGCCGACTGCCGGGTCGGGCGGCAACGCGGCCATGAAGTCGTCGATCTGGACGGTGCGGGTCTTGAGATAGGCCGGCGATGTCAATTCGGCATCGACCGGGATCAGGAAATTCTTGCCGTCGACCTGCATGCCGTGGCCGGCATAGAAAATGACGGCAAGGTCGGCGTCGTAGGATTGCTCGGTGAACTTGCTGATCAGGCTGTGCATGCCGGCATTGTCCTGGTCGACGCCTTCGATCACCTCGAAGCCGGCATTGCGCAGAGTCGATGCGATCAGGCGCGCGTCATTGGCCGGATTGGGCAACTCGACGGCATGGACGTATTTGCTGTTGCCGATGACCAGCGCGACGCGTTTGGCGCCCGGTGCGCCGGCATCCGGCGCCGCCGCCTGGGCGGTGCCAAGCGCGGTCAGGATAAGAAGAAAAAATCCGCTCAAAAGGACGGCAAACGCTTTCATGGATCGACCCTCCGCCCCCAGCGGGCGCGCTATGGATGTCTGCGCATGCTAAATTCCACCAGCGACAGTGTCGCTTCTGCCAAAATGGCTCCTGGGCGTATGTGATCCCAGCCACAGTTTTGGTTCACAAGGACCCAAAAAACATTTCTAAACGTCGGCTAATATACCATCCGCCGGCCTGAAAACCAACGGCTTGGGCAAAAACCCGGACGGTTTGACCGCTGAACGGCGGCTAGCCAGGCTCAAGGCCGTTCTGGAGCGAACTGACCAGCGCCGTTATCGCCTGCTTGTATTTTTCGAACTCAGGCGATGTCTGGCGGACTTCCGTCGTCGTCTGCTGGCTTGCATCGGTGGTGGCGGGCGCCGGCAATTTGCGGCCCATTTTCCGTTCCGCCCAGTCGACGACGTAGCTGGCGGTCTTGCCGGTAAGAAATGGGTTGGCCTGGATGACTGACGAGCCGAGCACGGCGCTCAGCTGCGCCGATCCCGGCGATGCCAGCACCTGGTGCGCACCTTCCATGCCGAGGAAATGACAGAGATAGAGCCGGCCGGCCGTGATCTGGTGGCCGCGCGCCTTGAGATAGGCCTCGCCCTCGCGCGCCAGGTTGCGCACCATCTCGCGCGAAATGGTGGCGTCGTAGCGCAGCGCCAAAAGGTCGGCGGTCGACAGCGAGCGTGCAAGCTCCGGGCGATAGGTGTTCATCATCCGGATCCAGGTCTTCGAGATGAACTGGCCGGCGCCTGTCGCCGAAGACAGCGGATTCTTGGCTCGCGCGTTGCCGCCGCTTTCGACTTGAACGATACGGCTGGTCAGCGTTTCGACGGCGGGATCGCTGGACGTGGTGGCGATCGCGGCGGTCACGGTGCCGAGCGGATCGATCGCCTGGCCGCTCTGATAGAGCTCGAAATGCAGATGCGGCCCGGTCGACAGGCCGGTGGTGCCGACATAGCCGATAATGTCGCCGGCCTTGACCTTGGTGCCGACACCGCTGGCGATGGCGAATTTCGACATATGCGCGTAGCGCGTCTCGCGGCCTCCGGCATGCGCAATCTTCACCACATTGCCATAACCGCTGCCATCGCCCTGGAAGACGATCTCGCCATCGAAGGCGGCGGCGATCGGCGTGCCCACCGGTGCTGCCCAATCGACACCCTTGTGGATGCGGACCACGCCGAGGATCGGATGTTTGCGCGGCCCGAAGGTCGAGGTCATGACGCCGCTGACAGGCGTCACCATGCCGTTGGCCACGGTCAGTGAGCGTATCTGGTCGTCGCCCGAAACGCAGGAGAACTGGCCGTCGCTCTGTTGGAAGACGAAACAGTCGAGGCTTTTTTGCGCGCCCTGCACGCCGACATAGAGCACCCGTCCGTCTGTCTCGTTCTTGCCACGCGGCGTCTGCGAATAGATCAGCACCAGGCGCTGGTCCTCGCTGGCGAAAGCATCCAGATCCTGCCCTCGCGACAGATACATGATGGCTTCGCCGATGATGCCGGTCGGCACATTGTTGCGCGCGGCGGTCGAATAGATCGCGTCGAGCAGGCGGTATTGTCGCTTGTGCGTGCCTTCCGTCTCGGCGCCGGAATAGTTGAACAAGTCCTCGCGCACCCAAGGGTCGACGCCTGACACAAAGGCGCCGGCGGCGTTGCGCGTCAGCGTGCCGACAAAGACATTCTTGGCGTAGATCGAGACCTGCATCAGCGACATCGTCGTGGTCTCGCGCGTCGGCCTGAAGCCGCGCATGGCCACGACATAGCCGGGCTGCAGGCCGTCCTTGCCAAACAGCGCCTTCAGCGCTTCGCCGGCAAGCCTGGCGTCGTCGGCAGAAAAATGCGCATCGAGCGCGACGCTGTCGAGGCTACGGTCGTTGAGGATCTTGACAAAAATGTCCTCGGTCGCCTCGAAGCGCTGATATTCCGAGGTGACGATGGCAACGCTGGTGTTGTTCTCGACCGCTGTCTTCTGGAAGGTGGGGAGTGCTGCTTCACCCTCATCTATGGTTTCGCCCCAGCCGGCTTCAGGATCGTCGGCTGCCGCCGAATCTGAAACTTCCGGCGCAGCTGGAACCGGCTGAGGATCAGGGGCTGGGCCGGGAGTGGCTGGAACCTCGTCCGCACCGGGTGGTGGATTCAGATCGTTCTGCAGATCATTCTGCGGATCGCTGGGTTCGGTCGGTGGCGGCGCCGCACTCTTCCGCTGCGCCTGGAAGAAAGCGAAATCCTCTTGCGTCGACGGGATCGTCGTCATGAACTTTTCGCTGGCGCTCAGCATCACGTCGGAGAGGACCACGATCTGCGGCGAGATGCCGGCCTGGTCGAGCTCGGCGGGGCGCGGCATCTCGCGGCTCTTGGCGGCGCCCGCCTCCGGCGCCAGCGTGATCCACATCGGGTCGCCGGCAAGATCGATGATGGCTGGCACATAGACCGAAGCGTCGGCCGGGACGTCGTCCGAGCCGTCGACGGCGTGCAGTTCCTCGTCCTCGTCGCCGAACGACCATTCGTCGTAAGTGAGGTAGAAACCGGTGGCGATCGCGGCAAGGACGACTGTCGCCAGGCAAGCCGCCAGCCCAAGCCACAGCCTGCGCCTGCGTTGCGCGGCTCGCGCCTGCTTCTTTGCCTTGAAGCTGGTGTCGATGCGGTGCGTCACGGCGCGCTTCCGGTCAGGAAGAAGGTCCAGCGTGCCTGGTCCTGCGTGTCGACTTCGACAAACTTCGCCGCGATATGGCCGCGCTGCCAGCATTCATCGATGCCGCGGATCGAGAACCGCCGGCGCTCGATGCACATCTCTGTCGAACCGGCCAGGATGGCGTGACCAAACACATCCGTCGCGTAGATATAGATGTAGCGGTTGGTCAGCTCCTCGCGGATGACGTTGACGCATTGATTGGCGCCGATGGTCCACCAGCCATCGGTCTGGTCGGAATCGTCGACCTTCTCGCCGACGGCGAGATTGACGACGTCGAGCGTCTGGTTGCAGACGGTGAATTCGGCGCGCGCTTGTCCGGTGGAAAGGAGTGCCAGCAAGAGCGTCGTCACCGCGATCGCGGCGAGCCTCACGCGGGCATTCAGCGCAAGCAGGACGGGATCACGGCGACGGCGTTGCATCGGCGTCCGTGCTACCCGCCGAGGCGGAAGTATTTGGCAGTGGCCGAAAATGCCGCGCTCTTGCCGCCGATCTCGTCGAGGATCCTGGGCAACAGCACCGAAGTCGGCGTCGGTGCGGTGAATTCCGCCGCCTTGATGCTTTCGGGGCCGGTGATCACCATGATGATCTGCGGCAGCGCCTTGCCTTCAGCCTTGTCGGCGGCGCCGAGAGCGATCGGGATGCGGAAGGTCGCCTTGCCGGCTTGTACGACAACACGGTCGTCGAGGTTGAAGGCGACGCCCCTGTGGTCGATCAGGATGACGCTCGACACCAGCCCGCCATGCGTCACCAGCGTGCCGTCGATCGGCGCGCCGTCCGGCACCGACGTCTGGTCGAGCACCAACTGCGGTCTATCCGCCGTGCTCGCCCCCATGAAACGCAGGAAGTCGGTGATCCCGCATTGCGTCGGCTGGATGAGGCGGACGCTGATGTCCGGCTCGACATGGAACTTCGCCTGGAACGCTCCGAGCAATTGTTCGAAGGGCGGCACGGACGTGCCAAAACCTTCGATCGCGACAGCCTTGTCGGCAGCCGAAGTCACCGTCGCATAGAAACAGTCACCACCATTGAAGGCGCGAACCCAGGTGACCCGTTCCGCGGCCGCATCGCCCGGCGGTGGCACCTGCGGCTTGGGCACATTCATGGCAATGTCGGGGTTGTTCGCCGGCTTGTCGGCCTGCTGGCCCGGCCCGTTGTCGGTCTGCCCTACCGAAGGTTCGGGCACAGGTGTCGGTTCGGGTGCTTGCACGGTGGGCTGCGGCGCCGGCTCGACAGGCTCCGGCGTCTGCACAGTGGATTTGGGGTCCGGTGCTACTGGTTCCTGTATCGTCGGTTTCGGCGCTTGTACGGCAGGCTCGGGCTGCTTCACGACATCGGTTTGCGTCGGCGGTTGCAAAGCGACGGTCTTGTCTGCCGGCTGTCGGTCCACGGTGGTCGATGCGTCCGGCGGAACTGTCGTCTCGGCGGTCTGGCCTCCGGGTTGCGGAGCGGTGACGGGCGGCGTCAGCTGCGGTTGCTCGATCGGCGCTTTGGCCTGATCTTTGTCAGGAGGTTCTGTTGGCTTCGGCTCTGGCGCCACCTCCACTTTTGCCGTGTCCGGGGCGGGCTTGTCCGCGGCGATCGGCTTTGTCAGCTCGGGTTGGAGCGGCGGTGTCTTGCCGGTTTCGTTGACAGGAGGCCGGTCTCCGAAACCCAGAATGCCCGATGCATAGAGCCCCACCAGCGATGCCGCGACCACCGCTGCCAACGCCGCGATCGTCAGGCTTCGGCCTGAAGCAGCAGGCTTTGTCGGTGTGCTTGCTCGCCTGGGATTTTCAGCAACCGGTTTCGGCTGCGACAGATGCGCCGGACGGACGTGCGGCACGAAGGACGGCTCTGCCGTGCCGCTTGTTGGGGCCGAACTGAAGCTCTGCGCGGTCTGGCCCTCGACCATCGAGACAGGCCCAGCCGTCTGCCCGGTTCGCGGCTGGCCCTGCCGGGGCGCAAGCGAGGCCGGCGGCAAGGTCGCGTCGCTGTCGTCGCGCGTCCACCGGGCGATTTCGGCCATGCTGGCCGGCCGATCATTCGGGTCGGGCTGCAGCATGGCTTCGACAATGTCCCTGAAATCGGCATCGATGCCGGAGAGATCGGGCACGGTTCGCCGCTTTTCGACGATCTCGTATTGCGAGCCGCCCATGTCGATCGGTTTGCCGCGCAGCGCCGCCGCCAGCACCAGCCCCAGGCTGTAGATGTCGGACTGTTCGCTGACCTCGCCGCCATAGAGCCCGAGCTGCTCGGGAGAGACGTAATTGTATTTTCCGGCGAACTTGCCGCCGATCAGTGTCTCGCCGCCGACCGCCGCCGATCGCGCAATGCCGAAATCGATGATTTTCGCTCGCTCCACCCGGCCACCCGGCAGGATGATGTTGTCGGGCGACAGGTCGCGGTGGATGGCGCCGGCCTGGTGCACGGCGCTCAAGCCCGACGCCAGCCGGTGGCACAGCTTGCGCACATCCTGCGTTGCCATCGCGCCGCCGCGCATGACGTCGTACAGCGATTGGCCGTCGACGAACTCCATCGCCAGATAGGGCCGGCCTATACCGGGATCGATGGTGAAGACGTGGTAGCGCACGACAGCGTCGTGTGAGAGATGGTTGAGGATCGAGGCTTCCTTGCGGAATAGAGACAGGATCGTCTGGTCGCGGGCAAATTCCGGCAGCACGATCTTGATGGCGACGTGGTCGCCGGTCTGGATGTTGTGGCCGCGATAGACCTCGCCCATGCCGCCCGAGGCGATACGTTCGTCGAGCTCGTAGATGCCGCTGAGCTGGGTGCCGACGCTGGTATCGGCCATGTTGGGCAAGAGGCGCGTCTTGTCCTCGGCGCTCATTGGTCACGGCCTCCCGCCCTGGGCAAGCCGCCATTGCCTTTGTCTGTGATCTTGACCAGCACGATGGTGACGTTGTCGGTGCCACCGCGCTCAAGCACCATGGAAAGCAGCTGTTCGCAGGCAGCCTGTGGCGCCGCCGAGAGCACCGCTGTCGCGATCTCCGCATCGCTGACATGTGCCGTCAGCCCGTCCGTGCTGAGGATGAAAACGTCGCCGACGAGTGTCTCGCCTTGCTGGAAGTCGATGTCGATCTCGTCATTGACGCCGATGGCGCGGGTGATGACGTTGCGGCGCGGCCAGTTCTCTGCCTCGGCGGCGTTGATCGCGCCGCTGTCGAGAAGTTCCTGAACCTCGGTATGGTCGCGCGAAATCTGCGAGATCGCGGCGTTGCGAACGAGATAGACGCGGCTGTCGCCCGACCACAGGCAGGCGAACCTGCCGTCCATGGCCAGAAGTGCTGCAACGGTGGAGCCGATGGTCACGCCGCGCGACCGTGCGATCCGCCGGATCTCGGCATGCGCCCGGCTCAGCCGGTCCTCGAAGCGCGCGCGCAGATCGGGCGCCGAACTGGCGATGCCGATCGTCGCCAGGTGCTCGACAATGCTTGCCGAAGCCACTTCTCCGGCCTCATGCCCGCCCATGCCGTCGGCCACGACCCACAGGCCGATCTGCGGCTCGACCAGATAGCTGTCTTCATTATGGTCGCGCACGCAGCCCTTGTGGCTGACGCCATAGCTCTCAAAGGCGGCATCGTTCACTTGCCTACCCTCCGCAACGCCTTGTCGCATGGCCAGTCTGCCACAGCCCCGTCCATTAGCGTATCGAAATCTAGGCCGCGGGGGGTGGACGGTATGGTGCCCCCGGCCTCTCTTCGCCCCGCAATCGCTGGTCTTGCCATGCAATTTCCCATCAGAACGCCTTCGGACAGCTGAAGGCGGAGAGCGCCGGCAATGTGAATGGGTTGCCGTCCCCTCCGGTCTTGATCGTGTAGGCGACATCGCGCCCGCCAATGACGAAACGCGCCTCCAGACTGTCGCCATTGGCGGTGACCTGTCCCTTGTCGAGCAATCGTTTCAACGCCCACGGGCCGTCGAACCTGATCGCCGACTCGCGCCCCGGCAGCTCCGGCGTCAGGCTGAGGCTGGCCGAGCCGGTCTTGCCCGGCCACGGGATCAAGCCGGGCGTATTGCCGGCCTGGGTGGCCTGCAGCACCTGGCCGTCGATGTTGAGCAGCGCCATGTCGGCATCGCCATGCAGCGACAACGGCGTGAAGGTGATGTTGATCGACGGCACCGGGCCGCCGAGCGGAAAGAAGGCGGCGCGGATTTGCGCCGCAAGCTGGAAATTCTTCAGCGTCGATTTCGCCAGGCTGCGGCCGAACTTGGTGTCCTGTTTCCAGTCCCAGTCCTGCCCACTCATGTCGACCAGCGACGCCAGGTTTTGTGCATAGAACCGGTCGAGCACCCCGCCCGGAGCGAAGAGTTTTGCGAAGTCGGCCATGGCGACATCATCGGTGCCGGCAGGCACGAATGGAAAGCGCCCGGCAATCACCTCTTCGCACGGGCGGCCGACCGTCTCTTCCAGCATGTCGTTGAGATGCGTGGTCGATGTTTCGGCGACTGTGCCTTCGAAATCGTCCGCCGCCGCACTGACCATCCTGGCCAGCGCCTTCGGCAGCCGCGAGGCGTTGGCGCGCAGCGTCGAAATCTGCAGCTGCAGATTGGCGTTGGCCTGGTCGGTCTGCGCCGGGACATCGGCAGCGAGCCGCACACTTTGATAGATCTCGCGGAAATTCTGCGTCAGGGCGTCGAGCGGTCGCTGTCCCGGCGCACCGGCCACCAGAGCCTGGAAAGACCGGAACTGGGCTTCGATGTTGGCGCCTGGATCCTGGTTCTGCGTGCTGACAAAGGCGGTTCCGGCCCGGCTCTGCGACTTGCGCGCCGCCAGCGCGATGCCGATGCGGGCGAGGCCCTTGGCGCGAGCGGCGGCTTCCTGGTCGCTGTCTTGAGACGGGGCCGCCCCGTTCTCGGCAGCATCGCTCTCGCGCGTCAATGCCGTTTCGCGCGCGATCGCCTCGAACAGCTGCATCAGCGGCGAGGTCGGCGATCCCGCGGCGGACAGCGCCAGATATTGCGGCTTGTCGGCAGCCATCGCCTTGAACTTCAACCTGTCGAGCACCTCGTTCCACGCTGCCGCAAAGCCCTTGCCGTAGCGGTCGAGAAGTTCGGGGCCGAGCTTGAGCAGTTCCTGGTCGAAGCCGCCTTGCTCGCCGCTCGAGCCGATCACCCACTGGTCGTCGACCAGCGCTTGCGCGCTCCTGGCGAGCTGCGCCAGATAGAAGTCGAAGCCGGCATGGGTGTAGAGACCGGGGACGCGAAGCGAAGCCAGATCGTTTCCGTCATTGCGCTCGAACAGCACCGGCGCTTCAGGGCCGGCTTGCGCGGCCACCGCAAAATCACCCAGCGCCGCCGCATAGGTGGCCGACTGGATGAGCGCCGTGGCGCGGTCGGCAAGGCTCATGCGGCCAAGCGAACGTTGTGCGGACTCGACCAGCGAGCGGTTGAGCTCGAACGAGGGATCCTGGTCGTCATCGAGCGCCAGCATGGCGCGCAGATGCTTCTCCAGTTGCGCCCGCCCGTCGCGATTATGGGCGCCGGGATAGCGGTTCTGTTCCCAGTCCCGGTTCAGCCAGGTGACGACCAGTTCATCGTCGACTTTCGGCGCCTTGCCGCTCAGCATCAGGTAGATTTTCAACGGCTCGTACAGCGCCATCGGATCGGCCATCCTGGCCTCGATCGTGCGTTCGAGCTGGAACAGCAGGCGCGAGCGGAACATGCGCTCCAGCCCTTGCCGGTAAGCGGTCTCGGAGGCCGAGCGGATGCGTTCGCGCTGGCTGAGGCCGAACGTCGCCTTGGCCGGCGTCGGCTGGTCTTTTGCGTCATAGCCGGCCGGCAGGCTGCGCAGCGCGTCGAGCGCACCGATGACGGTTTCGAGGTCCGCATCCGACACCGTCGTGCTTGCCAGCAGCGGCGCGGCCGTCTCGCGGTATTGGCCGGCCGCCTGGCTGGTGGCAGTGACCAGCGATTTGTTGGTTGCAAAGCTCAAGCCGAGCATTCCAAGTCCTGCGAGCGCTATAGTTGCGATCGCCGCCAGACCGGCATAGCGGGCGATCGCCGCCCGCCTGTCGGCCGCTTTGTCATAGGACACCCAGCCGGACTCGGCGAAAATGACGCGGCTCAGCAGATCGTGGAGGAAGAAGCTCTTGCCGGTGCCGGACAGATGCGCCTGCGCATTTTTGCCGAAGCTGCGCCCGATGCTACCCAGCAGCTGGTCGATCGGCGTGCCTTCCTGCGTGCCTGAGGAAAAGTACAGGCCGCGCATGGGCGCGTTCACTCGGCTGCGCGCCGGCTCGAAGACGGCATCGAGGAAATGCACGATGCGGCCCTTCAGGGCGCCAAGCTGCGCGGCAAAGCCGAAAATGGCGATGCGCGCCACCGGGTCGGTCTCCGCCTGCAGGCGCTCGCTCATCTCCTCGCTCAAGCGCTTCACCAGCGCGTCGAACTCGGCCGGGGCTTCGCCGACCAAATTCAGGCCGCGCTCCGCGGTCTGGAAGGTCGCGCCCCACACCTTGCGCCGGCGCGCTTCATCGAAGTCGCCGAAAGTCTCCATGAATCCAGAGACCAGGTCGGCCTTGGTGAACAGCACATAGACGGGGAAGCGAACCTTCAGGACCTCGTGGATTTCCTGCAGGCGGCTGCGGATCTCGGCGACACGGGTCGCTTGCTCGCCGTCCGCCATCAGATCGGCAAGGCTGATCGCCAGGATGACACCGTTTATCGGCTGCCGCGTCCGATGCCGCTTGAGCAGCGACAGGAACGCGAGCCAGCTCTTTTTGTCTGTCGCCGCATTGGAATCCTGCGTCGTGTAGCGCCCGGCGGTGTCGATCAGCACCGCCTCGTCGGTGAACCACCAGTCGCAATTGCGCGTGCCGCCGACGCCTGCCACCGGCTGCGCCTGGCCCGATCCGGCAAGCGGGAAGTTCAGGCCGGAATTGACCAGTGCGGTGGTCTTGCCGGCGCCCGGTGGGCCGATGACGATGTACCAGGGCACCTCGTAGAGGAAATTGCGCTTGCCGCTCGACTGCCTGAGCGTCGCCACTGCCTCGTTCATGCGGGCATCCAGCATCTTGGCGTCGCTGCCGTCATCCTTGGCGGCGACCATGGCGGCCTCCAGCGCCTTCTGCGCCTTGCGCCTGCGCCAGAACCGGATCGCATAGATCATCACCACCGTTCCGACGACGATCCCGATGATCGCTGCCCGCAGCCAGATAGGCTCCAGCGGCCCGGTGCCGGCGAAGCGGATCAACGGCCCGGCGAACCAGACCGCGGCGGCAAAGCCGGCCAGCGCAAGCGTTGAGAAGAGGCGCAGCAGCCAGCCGGTCACAGCGTCTCCTCCCGGGGGATCATCACATCGACACGGCGGTTCTTGGCACGGCCCTCCGGTGTTGCATTGTCGGCGACGGGCTCGTCCTCGCCCTTGCCCTCGACCTTTGTCCGCGACGGATCGCTGATATGCGCGGCGATCATCTTTTCGACCGATTGGGCGCGGGCGACGGAAAGGTCGAAATTAGATTTGAAGGCGCTGGTCTTCTTCGGTTTGACGTTGTCGGTGTGGCCGACGATCCGGATCGGCCCGCGCTCCGCATCGAGAGCCGCCGCGATGTGCACGGCCACGGGTTCGAACTCCGGTTTGACGTCGGCGCGTCCCGACTGGAACAGCAAGGCGTTGCTGATTTCCACGACGATGAAATCGCCCTTGGTGCCGACGCTGACGCCGCCGGCTTCGATCTCCTTGGCCAAGGCAGTGCGGATGCGATCGACCTGCGCTATCGCCGCCGGTGCTGCGACGACTTTCACCTCCTCGGTCAGCGGTACGAAGCCGGTGCGCTCGATGGCGACCGGCGTTGCCGGATTGAGCGCCAGCAATTCGCCGGCGACAGCCTCGCCATCATTGGTGATGAGGACCCGCAGCGTGAAAAAAGCCGCGGTCAAAACCGCCACCGTCGCTGAAGCAATGGCCCACAGCGGAATTCGCCGCGAGCCTTGCGCCGATGTCAGCGACAGGCCTTGCCAGCGTGGCGAGATCTCGTCGTCGTTGTCCGCCCTGAAGTAGGCTGATGTCTCATAGACGTCGCGGCGGACACGTTCGAGCCCCTCGCGCGGCTGGCCGCGATACTGGCCTTCGAAGCCCAGCGACAGGCAGGCATGCATCAGCTCGATCAGGTTGCGGTGCGGTTCCGGCGTCGCCAGCACCGTGTTCAGCGCCTGGAAGAAGCCGGCGCCGGTGGGTTTGACCTGGAAGAAGCGCTGCAGCATGGCGTGCTGCGCCCACGCATCGCGGCTGGAGCCGGGCAGGTTGGCAATGATGTCGTCGGCGGTTTCGCAAAGCACATAGCTGGCGATGCGCGCATCCTCCTCGGAGGTATCGGTCCTGGCGATCTTGCGGTCGAAATCCTCGATCAGGCCGGCGACATGCTCCGCCAGCTTGTCGGCCTGTCTTTCGACAGCCACCAGCCGCAGATGCCCAAGCAGCATCAGCAAGGGCGCCGCGGCAGCAACGATCGGGTTTGTTGCGCCATAGTCGACGCCGTTGCTGGCGCCGAGCAGGGCATCCCACGGTGTTTTGGCCGCCGTCCCGGCCGAGCCGTGAAACGACGGATCGGCCGGCGCCTCGGTGAAAGGCGCGCCTTGATAGATCACGGTTCCCGTTACATCGCCCTGTGGCGGCGCGCGGCCGGCATTGGGATCGAAAACCGTCGATTCCGGGATGCCGGCAGGGGCGATCATGGTGCTGTCCGGCGGCGGCGCATCACGGGCCAGAACCGTCTTTGGTTTGCGGCCGGGATTGAGGCGGCTGGGGCGGATGACGGTTTTGCCACCCGGATCGAAAGGATCGTCGGAGCTCATCGCCGGTCGTGCTCCGACGCGCGCGCGGCCACGCGACGCACAGCGCCATGTCCGCGCGAACGCGGACCGCAGGACGCTATCTCGCCGTGACATGACATTTGCCGCAGACCCCCGAGGTCAACCAACCGTACCCGCGTGCTCAATTGTCGTATGTGATCGTAGTCTCAGAAGGTTCCGATGGAAACCCGGCGCAATTTTGATCGCCCGACGGTGTCCGGACAGGCCTAATGCGTGCTGTTAGCCCTTGCCGCCTTTCTGTTTGGCGGCCTTGGCGTAGGCTTCGCTGAAATAGGTGAGGTATATGTCGAGCAGCCCGTTTTCGTGCGCTTCCTCCTTGGCCCGCCAGGTTGCCACCAGCGCGTCCCAGGCGCGCGTCTTTTTCGAGGCAAAGGATGACGGCGGCAGTTTCTTCGCGATCGCCTCCGGCGACAGATCGTCGAGCAGCCGCGCCAGCGCCGCCTGCATGGCGGCGAAGGTGGCGAATTCATGCGTCTTAAGGTCGTGGAAGGCATCCTCGATGCTGTGTCGGGCATCGAGATAGCCGGCCCTGCGCCGCGCGAACATGACGTCTAGGATTTCGTCGGTCCCGGGCACGAACTTCAGCGGATTGTTGTCGGCGGCGTTGATCATCGTCCGGTCGCTGGTCTTGGCCAGGACTTTCGCGGCGGCGCGCGCTTTCAGCAGCATCACCAGCTCGTCGACGACGATGCGCAGCACCGCGCCGATCTCGCCGGCAACCTCATGCGGCTGGCGCAGCAGAAGCACTTCCGGCGGGATGCCGGCGCCGGCGGCAATCGCGCGCAGGATCTCGTCGGCTTGCTGTGGCCGGCCGGCGGCCGAAGCCGGTGGCGCGGTCGGCGACGGTGCAGCGACTTGGGCCGGACCGGACCCATCGCCGGGCATGTGCCGTTGCGTCGAGCCATGGCCACCGAAGGCCGGATTCCCGTCATCGATCGACACCGACACGATGTAGCGGCCGATCCTGAGCCGGTCGCCCTGCGCCAGCCGGTGCGGGCCGGTCAGGCGCTGGCTCGAGCCGTTGACGAAAGTGCCGTTGCGCGAGACGTCGTGGAGAAAGAAAGCGCCGCCTTCATAGCGGATTTCGCAGTGCCGGCCGGAGATGAACTTGTCCGGATCGGGCAAGGTCCAGGCACAGTTCTCCCGCCCGATCTCGAAGCCGCGGTCGCGCGAAGCGTAGCCGGGCGGCAACCCGCCGGTCAGGACATCGACATTGCTGATCTGCAGACTGATGAACATGCGTTTTGGCCTGTCGACCGCTGGCTTTGCCTTTGATCCGATGCGCCACAGTCTAGCAGCTTGCGGGCATAGTGGGAGCGCGGCGTTTCACACTGGCGAAAGCGGCGCAGGCAGAACCTGCCAGCCGCTTGTCCTCTTTGGTCTGCCACGGAACATGTGGTAGGCTCAACATGGCATAGGGTGGCAGGTTGCGAAATATCCCTGAACGTGAGGTCGTTAACACAAGAGGGGCCTCGAACCTGCCACACTAGAGCCTGTTCCATCCCGACAGGTCGGGATGGGGCTCTGTTTTTTGTTTGAGCATGATCGTTTCCGAAAACCGGACCCACTTCTAGGGATCATGCTCCGGCCGCGTCCAGGAGGGGCACGACCCATGCCGAGTGAACAACGCGCCGCACTTGTGCAGACGCCGGTCGGCGCCGAGCTGTTGACCTTCACGCATCTCGTCGGCCGCGACGAGATCAGCCGCTGTCTGGCTTACACCGTTGGGTTTGTCTCGACCAATACGGATATCGATCCGCTGAAGATGCTGGGTGGCGTCGTCTCGATCGAGGGCGAGGCCGACCCCAAACGCTGGTTCAGCGGCCTCATCGCCGAGTTTCGCCTTACCCGCATCGAAGATCGGCTGGCTCACTACGAAGCGGTTGTCAGGCCGTGGCTGTGGTTCCTCGGCAATACCACCGACTGCCGCATCTTCCAGGACAAGACCGCCGTCGAGATCGTCGAGGAAATCTTCTCCAAATATGGCGGCATCGCCAAGTTCGAAAAGCGCTTGCAGGGTTCCTACCCGCCTCGGGAATATTGCGTGCAATATGACGAGAGCGATCTCGATTTCGTCCAGCGGCTGCTCGAGCATGAAGGCATAATGTATTTCTTCGAGCATGCCGAGGGCGAGCACACGCTGATCCTGGCCGACGCCATGAGCAAGCTCAAGCCGGCACCGGGCTATGAGACGGTGCTCTATCAGTTCGAAGGGCAGGGCTCGCGCCGCGACGTCGAATACATCACCGACTGGATTCCAGGCAGCGCGGTGCGCCCCGGCGCCTATGCCCACACCGACTACGACTTCGAAAAGCCCGCCGCCGATTTGATGGCGAAGTCGGCGCAGCCCTTCGGCCACAAGCAGGCGGCCGGCGAGAATTATCGCCACCCCGGCGCCCATCTGGAAGTCGGCCGCGGCGACAGCCTGGCGGCGATAAGGCGCGAGGAAATCCAGGCGCCGCATATGCGCATTGCCGCCGTCGGCACCGTGCGCGGTCTGTTCTCAGGCTGTACCTTCAAGCTCGACGGCTTTCCGCGCGACGACCAGAACAAGGAGTATCTGGTGGTCAGCGCCGAATACCGGCTGTTCGATCCGGGCTATCGCGCCGGCGTCGACACCGATGGCGAGAATTTCAAGGTCGTGCTCGGCGTGGCACCGACATCTGTGCCCTACCGGCCGCCGCGGATCACCGCACGGCCGATCATGCGCGGGCCGCAGACGG
Source organism: Hyphomicrobiales bacterium (assembly GCA_900472295.1). GTDB lineage: Bacteria > Pseudomonadota > Alphaproteobacteria > Rhizobiales > Rhizobiaceae > Mesorhizobium. Next base: position 241,419 of record UCIA01000008.1, read on the forward strand.
CGACCGTGGTCGGTCCGTCCGGCGAGGAGATATTCACCGACAAATATGCCCGGGTGAAGGTGCAATTCCACTGGGACCGGCTGGGCAAGAAAGACCAGAAAAGCTCCTGCTTCGTGCGGGTGTCGCAGACCTGGGCCGGCAGCGGCTGGGGCTTCATCCAGATTCCGCGCATCGGCCAGGAAGTGATCGTCGATTTCATCGAGGGCAATCCGGACCTGCCGATCATCACCGGCCGGGTCTACAACGCCTCGCAGATGCCGCCCTACGGCCTGCCCGGCAACGCCACGCAGTCGGGCTGGAAGTCCAATTCGTCGAAGGGCGGCGGCGGCTATAACGAGCTGATGTTCGAGGACAAGGCCGGCTCCGAACTGGTCAACTTCCAGGCGCAGAAGGACCACAACCTTCTGATCAAGAACGACCGCACCAAGCTGGTGCAGCACGACCAGTCCGACCGCATCGACCACGACGCCAAGCACTCCGTCGGCCACAACCTCGACGAGGACGTCGGCAACAACAAGACGGTCAAGGTCGGCGTCGACCAGACCACCAATATTGGCAACAACGATACCGAAACGGTCGGCAAGAACCGCTCGCTGACGGTCGGGGTCGACGAGACGATCGGCATCGGCTCGAACTCGACCGAGACGATCGGCGCCAATCACACACAGACCGTGGCGATCGTCCAGACGATCACGGTCGGTGCAGCGCGTATCGACACCGTTGGCGCAGCGGAGCAGCGTAGCGTTGGTGGCCCTCAAATGAACGATATTGGCGCCACGCGATCAATGACCGTTGGCGCGGGTCAAAGCCACACGATTGGTGCAAGTGACACTTGGCAGATTTCTGCAGATCAGACCGTGCAGACGGGGGCGGACCAGGTGTTCAAGATAGGCGGCGCTCACAGCACCGAAATCGCCAAGGAGCGCGGCGCAAAAGTCGGCGAAGACGACTCGACAGAGATCGGAGGTGCCCGCAGCACGAAGGTTGCGAAGAAGGACATGCTCGATATCGGCGAAGACGGTCTCATCAAGGTCGCCAAGGGCATGACCATCACAGCCGGCGAGCAGATCATCTTCAATTGTGGATCCTCGTCCATCACTTTGAAGAAGGACGGGGAAATCACCATCAGCGGAAAGGACATCATCGTGAAGGCGTCTGGCAAAGTGAACGTCAAGGCTTCCAGCGACATCACGATGAAAGGCTCCGAGATCAAGCAGAACTGAGGCCAGCTATGACAACGGTCGTTGATCGAATTGAAGGCGTGGTGATCGGCGTATTCCTCGGCTTTGGAGACGACGCACCACTCGTCGTATTTCCCGGAAATCCCAACGACACGGCGATCCCCGCACGCACGCTGACGGATCTTTCCGCCGGTATGATCGGAACCGAGGTTGCACTGCTGTTTCAGGATGGAGATCCGTTACGGCCGTTGATTGTCGGCCGCATCGTCGAACCGAGTCGCGGCGACAGTGCGGTGCATATCGTCAGGGACGGAGAGACGGTGAAGATCGTTGGCAAGGAACGGATCGAGTTGCGGTGCGGCAAGGCGGCTATAATCATGGAGAAGGATGGTCACATCACCATCCGAGGAACGTATGTGACAAGCCATGCCAGTGCCACGAATAACATTCGAGGCGGGTCGGTGAATCTCAATTGAGCAAGTTTGTCCTGGAAAAAATCGTCCGGCAGCACGCGGAGATGGCCGCGTTTCTTTGGTCCGTCTATGACCACCACCTCCTGCACCCTGAGGAAAACGCTGAACTGGACGAGATCAGAATTGCTCGGCTGATAGAGCGTCTTGAGGCTCATCTCGACGGTCTGCGGGTCGCGCGCGAAGCCGGGCTCAGGATCGCAAAGGAGCGATATGAGGAGTTCCCCGAACAGGGTGAGCTTTTCGTGCTTAGAATGCTATCGGCGGCCGAACCGCCACGAATCCTCGATCTCGACCTTGATAAGGTGCGGACCTACCTGCGTACCGCTCCGCGCTCTTGACCTCGCCGCAATTGTCTCGGCTAAAACGCCGACACGTCCATTTAGATATCTGCAATCAGCGGTATGTTTATCCACCGGCCGTTCTCGAATTTGTCGACGCCGCGCCCATACTGCTTCCACAGCTGATTTCCGTCGCAGGTCAGCCTGATCGCCGGCGTTGAGTCAAAAACCGACAAGGTCGTACCATTCAGTTCGAGTATTTCCTCGCCTGCCGCAATCAAGACCTTGTTGTCCCAGCGAGCTGAATTCATGAGGGTCTCGGTGCGTCCGTCAACGTCGAGTTGGGTTAGCTGGTCGGCGTTGCCTATCAAAGCCGTGGCGTTCCAGCCCGTCACCAGCATCGTGTCTTTGGACAGCGCGGACACCGATGTAAGACTGGCATTTGTCGGCACGTCTATCTGCTGAAACGCGCCGTTCACGACGTAGGCCAGGAAGCCGTTGTCGCCGGTCGCCACCATCTTTCCGCTGCCGTCGAGTGCAAGGTCGAACAGGTATGTGTCGTCATCGTTGGGGGTCACTTCGACCCAGGCCGGATCTTGCCACAGGCAAATGACACCTTCTGAAGTCAGGCCACACAGTTTGCCGGTGACCACGCGCAACGCATTTATTCGTGGGACGGGATCGCCAACGTCCGGCAGATCCGTCCATTGGCCGCCGCGCAATCGATAGAGGCCCGAATAGCCGTCCACGGCGAACAAGGAATCGGCCACGCAAGCGATCCCGGTCACTTCGATGCCAAAGTCCCGGATAAGCGTGGCTACGTTGTTACGAACCTCGAACAAGAGCGTTCGATCCGCGTCTACCGGCCCATCGCCAATCGGATGCGCAATCACGTATGCGCCCGCATCGTGCAACGCGATGCAGGTAGGATACAAACCACCAGGCGTGCGATACCTCATACGTCTAACTCCTTGCGGCGCTCCGCTCTACGACGGGACGGCACTGATGTTGGCGTTACCGCCGCTACCTGTAGCGAAAGATGTCGCGGTCGGAGCGCTGGTCTCAGGCCCGCCAACCTCCGTACTATCCGTGCAGCCCATTTGTTTCTTGTAGTAGGAATCGAGCACGATCTTGATGCATTCGGCCTGTGCGTCCGTCAAATTGGCCGCCTTCTTCACGGATTTGACGCCTGCAGCTCTCGCCTGACTGTACTTCCATTTCCCGCCCTTGGCCTTGACATTCGCCTTCTTTGCCTCCGCCCGCGTAACGTCATGTGCCACCTTGTGCTGCTCACCATGATCCATGTTGTCTTTCAGACAGATACAGGGTGCATCGTCTTCGTTGTAATTTCGGCCCGGATGGGGGCTTCCGGCCTGGAAGATATTCTTAAGTTTTTTCCAGACGCGGGCCGCCATCTTTTTTGCCGACTTAAAGGATTTCTTGGTTGAGGCGCGCGCACCTGCTCGTACGAAAGCACAATTGTCTATAATATGGTGCGGTTCATAGCCTTTGGCACACTTGTTCGGCTTGTACATGAATAGGTAATCTTCGTACAATTTCTGACAAGTCGGAGTCCATCCGGGGTTTAGCTTGCATACATGCAGCCAAGGTGGTGTGTTGGCTATTGTCGATCCGTGGTTGTTCGTTGCAAGATCGGTAAATCTTATTACAGGCTCTCCATCTGCTTTCACATTTGGCGACCACGAGTTGAAGTATTCTTTGCCGGTATTATTGGAAGTTATCACCCCTTTTTTGGCGGCAGATCCGGCCTCTGTTCCAGATGTTTTGGTTAGGTCAGACTTGTTCTTTATGTTTATCGTCTTGCCGCCAATTTTCACGGTCCCGGTACCATCCTCCGTATCGGAAGCAAATCCAAAACTAGGGTATGGGATCGGAACTCCGGGTGGAGTCGCTGGATTTTCCGGCGGGGTGAAGCAGACGTCGGGAAAAGCTGCGATTGTCTTTGCGTCAACCGCCTTGCCGGAAATCTCCAGTCCGTTTGCAAAGACGTTGGACATTTAGTTCGGCCTCGACGCCACTACGGCGGCGCCGCAGGCCCCTTCGTCGTTCGAAGCCTCGATGAGCACCGGATTGCCGGCAGCATATCCCTTCTTTGCCGCAGTAAAGGCCATTCCGATCATCGTGGGCACAACGGCGGCTCCGACATTTCCCATCGACTCGCCCGGGGACCAGAGGTCCTGAAATTCGATATGGCCCCTCGTCAGGCGGAGCGACGCCAGAGCCGTCTGCTTGAACCAGTATTGCTCGCCGATCAAATCCGATATTCGATAGCCAATTCCGATCATGTCGAAGCGTGATTCCTGCAGCGCAACGCCATATGCAGCAGTCATACCGTCTCCACGGAGTGGGAGATCCTCCTTGTTGTAAATGGCTGCGGGGTCGCGTGATAAGCCAAGCCCAAGCAACGTTAGCAGGCCCTTTCCAGGCTTCGTACATAGCACGGCCGCGGCGGCCTCTCCGGGGATGAATCCGTTTGGATTGAATTTGGTCATCAGCCGGCTCTGATTGAGATAGTGTCGGACCGTTCGCGAAGTGAGGTAACTGTCGACGCCCACGATCACGACGTTGGGCACTTGTCCTGAAGAGATCAGGCGACGAGCCTGCTCGAGCGCCACATGGCCCGAAGGTCGGCCGTAGCTGATAACGCGCGATTTTACGTGCGGAGCTATCTCAACGATCTCGGCGATTTGGGTCAAAAGCCTCGACGCGTCTCTAACTGGTTTTCCTAGGCGGTTGTCTTCGGCCAAACATAGAATGAGGGCTGTTTGCTCGCCAGCCGTATGCCCTTCGGCCAATGCTTCGGAGATTGCGCCGGCTGCCAGATGCGCAATTCTTCGCTCACCGATCCAGTCCCGCGGTAGCGGTATCGGCGCTCCGATCAAAGGTTCGCCGCGTGCTCCTGTGAAACGTGTCTCTTGAAAACCGTCGAGCCGTGCGCGCATCGCGGCGCAAGAAGCGGGCGCATCAAGCCCCACGGGGGTCACCATGCCAACCGAGGCTATGTCGATCTTGCCGTTCAAGCAGCGTCCTCCTCCTCGTCGTCTGGCGCTGCGCCATTTGCCCGAATGAAGATGCGACCGGTCTCGTGGGCATGAATCATCGATTCCGTTGGGGCGCCGACCCAGCACTCCGTGAAGTCGAGCACCGTTCGCTCGATTCGATGAGACAGGCGCCAGACTATCGAAAAGCGTCGTGCCTCGAGATCGAACAGTATGGTGTCGGGACTCACGTTCCCTTCGAAGGCAGTTAGCCTTCCTTTAAACAACCGCATCGGCAATGCCGTCTGCGGTAGGCGAAAGCTCAGCCGCCCCTCACGGGTCAGGTTCACCAACTGCACGTCCTCGCCACCTCTCGGCGCGTCGATCTGCTGGTCAGGCGGCGCCATCTGGAAGTAGCGTTCCTCGAAATCCTGCGGCAGGAAAGGGAATATATTGTCGATCCAGTTCTGGTCATAAGTGCCGCCATATTCGATGCGCCCCGGCCAGCCGCGACCCATCGGCCCAAAACTCATCGGCTTGTAGTCGCCAAAAGGTGAGCGGATGTCCTCGCCGACAGCTTGCGTGTTCGGCAGCCGAAGGCCGGGAATGAGACGCTGGTTTTTGGCCCGCGACCAACCGGTTCCGACCGGGTTGTATCTGTAGCTGGCGGGAAGCTTGTCCTCCGGATCGAGCCTGTCGACACCACCCCAGGCGACGTCATAGGAGATCGGCAGTTTCAGGAAGGGCTGCGGCGACGTAGTAGTAAAGAGCGGACCGATGGAGCGCCATTCGCGGTGGCCAACGACCTCGAACAGTTTTGACCAATTGCCGACTTTGATACCGACCGGCACGCGCTCGGTTGGTCTGCCGTTTGGTGCATAGGCACAGCCATTGGCGACCACATCGCAACGCGGCTTGCGGAAGGCGAAATCGGTTTCCCATAGCGTGGCTGAGTAGCCTGGCTCGCCAGTCTGGGTATCGGCAAAGACGAGCGGCGCCTGCTCCGCGGATTTGCGTACCGGTTCGCCCGGCATCGCGGGAAAGTCGAACGTAGCTTTCACAACTACGACGACCCATTCATGGCCGGCCTTGTCCAAGCCCATGGTGAATTCGTGCTGATACCCCATCTGGTTCCAGATCTGCATCAGCTGGTCTCCCAACTGCCGGCGAGAATTGTCTCCAGCGTCGCTTGCGGCGAGTGCGGGTCGATGTCGAAAATGTCGGAGTGCGCCGTCCACATCACCATGTCGGCGATCAGCTCTTCGCCCGGCTCGGCCGGTGGCACAGGCAGCCCGGCGAGTGCGGCATCCAGCTCGTCGGGTGTCAGCTCGCCCTGCTGGGCGGCAATGGCCGCGTCTTCGATTCCCGCAAACCATGCCTCGGCATGCGTCAGCGTGACCGACGCGTCAGACAGTTGGGCGACGACGCTCAGGGGGAATTTCCGGCCAACCTTGTCGGCGCTTTGCAGGATGATGCCCGCCGACGCGCCGAAGGAATTCGCGCCGGCCAGAAAGCGCAGCGCAGTACCAGAGGCCCAGATCTCCTGGCCAAACAGCGGCACCAGATGCTGGGCCAGCCAGCGGTCCCAGGCGCGCACGAACTCGCCCGTCAGCCGCCGGGTGACGAAATCGCCGGTGGCGGGCATCTTGCCGTAGTAGCCGGGCAGGATCAGATCTGCGGCGGACATGAGAATTTCTTGAACATCTGGAGGTTGTAGGGATTTTCGACGCTCGCCGCCTTGAGCTTGAAATCGGCATACATGCCTTTCGTCCCGAGCCGCAGGCTGTAGACGTCGGTCAGCGACGTGCCGGTGAAGCGGCCGCCGCGCAGCATCCGCAGCCACGCCCAGCTGCCGGTTTCGTTGAGCATGATTTCGGGCGAGCCGTCGATCGGCTGGAAGGCGAGCGAGATGACGCCGGTGCCGTCCTTGCCGGGCCAGGTCATCGGCTGCGGCCGCGTCGCATTGTTGAAATACACGAGGTTCTGGCCGTCGAGATTGAGGGTGACGCGGGTGATGTTGGGCGACAGGTCGGTCGGCTCGAGCGTGAACGCCATCACCGGGCCCTGGCCGCCGGGAAAAAGATCGTCGCGGATGCGCCTGGCCTGTTCGAAAGCGGCAAGGGCCGACGGGTCGAGGCCGAAATCGGCGCGCCATTTCCACGGCTGCGCCGAGGTGTCGACATAGCTGATCAGATGGTCGTTGATGAAGGCGTCGATCATGCCGGCAGGTCCAAACAGGCGGGCGAAGTCGCGCACATTGACGTCGACAGCACTTTCCGCGCTGAACGGATAGCGGTCGTTGAGCGCGGCCTGGCAGAAGGGCAGGATGTCGGCGCGCCAGATGGCGTTGAGCTCAGAGGCCACGGCCTTTTGCGTCAGGCCGCTGGTGTCGCCGGCAATGCCGCTCAGCCAGGTGTTGACCGGGTCGGGCAGGATCTGCGCCTGCCGGGCGACGGCGCCGGTCAGTTCGGCAAGCCCGCCCTGTTTCTTGATCGCATCCTGCGGATCGGGATTGGCGGTCACCGTCTGCAGCACGTTGGATAGCGCCGTCAGCGCCACCACCGCGGCATCGAGCGCCGGCGGCTGGCCGTCGACCTCGGCGATCGTGCTCTTGAGCGGCTTGAAATGCTCGGCCACCAGCGTGCCGGTCAGGTCGACCTCGCTCGCCGAGCCGGCGCGCGGCAACAGCTTGGCCCCTGTCTTGACGATCTTGCCCAGCTTGCCGAGTTTGCCCAAAAGTTTCGAGCCGCCCTTCGCCGCCGCCTTGTCGTCGGTCGCCGGCGCATCGTCCGAGCGCGTAAGGTCGACCTCCTGAACCACCGCCGTCAACAGCCGCTTCAGCGCGGAATCGGCGCTGGACAGATCCTTCAGATTCTCTGAGGCAATGTTGAGGTCGCTGAGCGGCGCCAGCCGCATGTCGCGCAAAAAACTGTCCCACTGCGCGATGTAGTCGTCGTAGTAGAGTTTCAGAATGTCTTCCGACAGCGCCGACACCGACGTCTCGGAATTTTCCGAGCAGCCGCCGGCGAACACCGCGCGGTCGAGGGCCGCCTGGGCGGCAACGTCCTCGACACGGTCGAGGATGGCGTCGTGGAAACCGTCATAGGTGAAGGCGCCTGATATGCCGACGCGCAGCGTCTTGTCGGAGCGGCGGGCAAACACTTTGGCGCCGTTCGGCCCGGCGAAGTTGGCGGGAATCCATTCCTTCAATCCGGCCACCGCCGGGTCGGCCAGCAATTGCTTGTAGGCGCGCGCCGGCAGCGAAATCGTGCACACCGTTTTCAGCGCTTCGGCGACCAGCCCCTGGTCGGGCGTGATGTAGCTGTCGTCGACCGCCATGCGGCGGATCGCGGCCAGCTGATGCTCCTCCGCATCGGCGGTCGGGAAGGGTGCGGCCGGCGCGAATTCGGGCAGATCGTTGACCCACCAATTCTGTACGAAATCCGGATCCATCTGCGACAGGCCGGTCATCATGCGGTAGGTCTTTAGCGCGCCGAGCATGAAATCCGGATCGCGGATCTGCCGCCACATGGTTGCTTCCAGCAGCGCCACCATGCGCGGCTCCAGCACGTTGCGCAAAGCGTGGTCATAGGTGTCGGCCTGCGCCCGCATCATTTCGGCGGAAGCCGATGGCCCGAGCAGGTCCTGCGGCTTGTCGGGAGGCGCAGTCCTGGCACTGACGACCTCGTCCATGGCGTTGAGGGCGACGTCCATCGCCGGCTGCTGCACCGATGCCGGCGTCGCGGCGGTCGACGTCAGCGGCGCCTGCAGCGCCTCGAACTGGCTGGCCTGCGCGGCGATGGCGTTGCGGTTGTCAAAATATGACCAGGTGAAAAGCCCGCCGGCGAGTATGGCTACAGCCGCGCAGGCAGCGGCGGCACCGCGCCAGATCCAGCTGCGGCGGCGCTGCGCCAGCGGATCGAACGTGCCAAGCCCAGCCTCCTTGAAGATCACTTCGGTCAGAAGGTTCTTCAGGAAGAAGCTACGCTTTTCAAAACGCTGCGCCGGCATCGAGCGCCGCGCCGGCAGGCCGAAGGAGGAGGCGAGTGCGGCGGTCAGCCGGTCGATCGGCGCGCCTTCCTGGGTGGCCGAGGTCAGATAGAGGCCGCGCAGCCACGCCGCCTCCTCGTAGCGGCTTTCGCCGAACATCGCTTCGACCAGCACCTGGATCGGTTCGGACAGGCTTTGCAGCTGGGCTGGAAAGCGGAAGATCTCGGCCCGCTCGGCGAGCTTGTCCTCGTCCTCCAGCCGCGGCACCAGCCGCTTTTCGAGCTCCCTCGACAGCGTCGTAATTTCGCCCGCGATGGTCTTGGCGTCGACGCGCGCGTCGAGCGGAAAGGTCGTCCCCCACACCTGTTCGCGCGCCTGTGTCGACAGGCCGCCGAAGAAGGCTTCGAAGCCTCTGATGAGATCGGCCTTGGTCAGCATCAGATAGACCGGCAGGCGGATTTCCAGCCGCTCTTCGAGCTCGGCCAGCCGTCTGCGGATCTTGCGGCCATGCGCCTTGACGGCTTCGTCTCCCTCGGACAGCGCATCGATCCCAAGCGCGACGATGACGCCGTTCAGCGCACGACGGCCACGATGTTTTTTCAACAGATCGAGGAAGCCCAGCCACTCAGCCGCGTCGACATCGGGCTGGCTCTCCTGCTGGACATAGCGGCCGGCGGTGTCGATCATCACCGCGTTTTCCGAGAAGAACCAGTCGCAGTTGCGCGTGCCGCCTATGCCTTGCAGATCGTCGGTCAGGTCGATCGGAAAATTGAGCCCGGACTGGCGCAGCGCCGTCGTCTTGCCGGTGGCCGGCGGACCGACGATCACATACCACGGCATTTCGCGCAGGAACTTGCGGCCACCGAGCTTGCGCCGCTTCAGCTCGACCATGACGTCCTGGAACTTGGCGCCGACCGCGGCGACATTTTCCTCGCCGGGGCTGAACCGCTTTTCCTCGACGGGTGCTGCGATCTCGGCGACGAACATCCGGTTGGCGCGGATCGCCCGGCGCTGGGCAACGATCAGCCAGATCAGCCAGAAGATCACCAAGAGCGCGATGATGACGATGCGCACCGTCTCCGACGCCATCGGCACGTAATCGCCGACCCGCACGATCGGGCCGAACACCCAGATGATCAGCGACAGCAGCGCCAGGCCGATCAGCGTCCACAGGAAACGCGAGGTCAGGACCGCCCAGAGGAAGCGCAGGATGAACATCTCACAGCCTCTTTTCGACCAGCACTTCGACGCGGCGGTTCAAGGCCCGCCCTTCGCGTGTGCCATCGTCGGCGACAGGATCTGTCGCGGCGCGGCCTTCGGAGCGCACGCGATCCCTGGGCACGCCGTTCTGGATCAGTATGTCGGCAATCTCGGCGGCGCGGGCTTCCGACAGCCGCTGGTTGGTCGACAGCGGATTGGTCTTTTGCAGCGGAATGCCGTCGGTGTGGCCTACCACGGTGATATCGCCGATCAGCTCCTGGTTTTCGAGGATGACCTTGGCGACCGAAGCGATGAGCGGATCGAAACCGTCGGTCAGTTGCGCCCGCGACGACTGGAACAGTTCGGGATTGGAAGCCTGGATGACCAGCCGCGCCAGCGACACGCTCTCGGTGCCGCTCAGTGCTCGCTTGAGTTCGTCGGGTGCAGCCGCCTGGAACTCCGGCAGCAGCGCGAAATCCACCGCCACCGGCGGCGGCGCGTCAACTTTCGGTGAGGCGCGGCTGACGTCAGCGCGTGTCGGCGGCGGCAAAGCACGCACCAGCGCCGAAAGCTCGACCGCCTGGCTGCTCAGCCCCATCGACAGGCCGATATGGATGGCGGTCGCGATCACCGTGGCGGCCACCGCCATCACCCAGATCGGCACGATGAAGCGCTGCGGTTCGTCGGACGCGATCACGCCCTTCCAATTAGGCGACAACGGCGCGCCTTCGGCGTCGCTGTCGCGCAGGAAACGCGCGGCTGCCACGCGAACGGCATTGAGCGAGCGGTCGCCGGATCGGCCCGGTACACGGTATTTGCCGCGGAAGCCGAGCGCCATGCAGTGATACTGCAGCTCCAGCATCTCGCGGTCGCGGTTGGGATGGCGCTCGAGCTCTTCGAGCCGGGCGAAGAACTGCGCGCCGGCGTCGACATCGCCGCGCAGCATCACCACCAGCGGCTGGCGCGGCCAGGCGCTGGCGCCGCCCCACGGCGTGTTCAGCGCCAGATCGTCGAGCAACGCAGCCACCAGCCATGCCGCCTGGTCGGCGCGTTCGAGCGAGGAGCCTTGCGCCATCGTGACGTCGCGGCAGCGCACCAGTTCGTCGAGCAGCCTTGTGCGCAGCGCTTCGGGATTTTCCGGCGGCTGCGCGTTTTCCAGTTCGGGGGCAAATTCGAGCAGCGGCGAGAAGGCGTTGACGAGCACGTTGGGATGCGCGCGCGCGGATCGCTTTGTCGTGACGCCCGACGCCGGCAGCGGCATGGCGCGGGGCGTCGGCGCTCCGCTCAGACGGATGCGTGTACGCTCTCGATCCTCGGACAGTCCGAATGGATCGTCCCTGCTCATCATCTCACCTGTTGACCGAGTAGCAGTCGACCTGCGGTTCGCTGGGCAGCACGCCCGAAACGCCGATCACAAAACCGGGTGCTTCGAGCAGCGAGGCCCAGTGCTCGCTTTTCTGGTCGAGTTCGAGACACAGCCGGTCGCCGTCATAGGGAATCTCGCGCGGCTGCGAATGCAGCGGCTTTAGCGGAATGCCGGGCAGGCGCGACTTCCACAGCCCCTCGAATTCGCTGGCCGAGCCGACCGTCGCCTGATTGACGAAAATCTTGCGCAAGGCATCCTCCGACAGTTCGGAGCCGATGCGCACCACGATCCGGCTCGCCACCAGAAGTTTGGGATTGTCGATACGGATCTTCCAGACATTGGTGGCGTGCCGCATGACGGGCAGGGCGCGCGATTTCGGCTCGATGTAGCGCAGGCTGAGGATCAGCGAGCGCAGCGCGTCGGCCAGCGCCGAATAAGCCGGGCCGGGCGCCATGTGGTCGTAGACCGGCAGCTCGCCCAGCCGCCGCGCGCTCGAACCGTAGGTCGCCATCGAGCCGGCAAGACCGGCCAGTTCCATATAGACTTCGGCCGGATGGAAGACGTCCTGCGCCAGCATGTGTGCCAGCCGCGGCCGCGCCGCGTTGACCAGGTTGAGGATCAACAGGTCCTCGACGCTGCGCCCAGGACCGCCCAACACCATCTTGCCATGCGCCTCGGCGATCTGGTCGAGGCCGGTGACCACCTCTTGCAGCAGCCGGCTGTACCAGGACGCAGCGCCGATGGCCAAGGTCGGCGGCAGGAAGCTGTCGTCCAGCGCCACGCCACCATCGGCGCGAACGCCCTTGAGCTCGCCCACTGGCAGCGCGGTGTAGCCACCGACCGCAGTGCCCGGCGCCAGCAACAGCGCCTGCGGTCGCGCGATCTCGATTTCCTCGGGGTCGGAGCCGCCATGCACGGCGTCGCGCACCGAGACGATCCGGCCGCGATAGCGCGCGCCGGACGGCTCGGCATGCGCCGGGTCGAAACCGATGCCGCCAGGCGGTTCGAGCGGCAGCGCGATCAGCACCGGCCCCGCACCCATCTCCGGCGTCACGGCCAGCGGCCGCGGTGCATCCATCGTCTCGGGGATCGAAAACGGCGTCCCGTCGGGAAAGATGCCACGCGCCGAAAGCACCGAGATCTGGCCGGCATCGAGCTGTGCCTGGTCGAGCGTCAAGGTTCGAAAGCCGAACGTATGCAGATGCCCGGCCTGCAAGGCGCCGCGCACCGTCGCCTCGAAGAAGCGGTCCTGTTGCTGGAAATGCTGGGTACGGAGGAACAGCCCCTCCGACCACAGCACTCTGTTTGCATCGCTCATGCCGGTACTTTCTGCATCATGACTTCGCGGCTCCGCGCTAGGCGGAAATGCCGCCGCTGCCGAGCTTCACATTGACGGTGAACTTCGATCCCGGCGACACCGACTTGGTGGTGCGCCAGTTGCGTCCGCCGGGTTCCCGGATCAGCGCGACGAAGCCGAGTGCCGCCACTTCCGGTTCAACGGTGATGGTCTTCGATGCGGTCTTGCCCGGTCCGACGGAAACCGTGTCGGAGCCGATGAGATCGCCGCCAAGTGCCGCGCCGGCACCGCCCTGCAGGGCGAAATAATCGGCCGAATTGAAGGCGCCGGTGCTCTTCAGGCGCAGGATCATCACCGTCACCGGCCTGTCGCCGCCACCCGGTCCCGGGTTCATGCCGGCGCCGCCGGCGAGGTTTACGGTGATGACGGATGGTTTCGGCGGCCCGCTCTGGCAAGCCGTCAGCAATCCCGTCGCGCCCAAGGCAAGAATGAATTCACGTCTGTCGATCATGTCCTAGTCCTCCTCATATGCGTCCCTAAAATCCGCGCCGATTTCGCCCAGAAAACGCGTCTCGGCGCTGTGAGCGATTTCACGGTGGCGTTTCTGGTACAGTTCCCAGAGCTTGGCGCCGCGCCCGCCGGTCAGCAGATTGCCGATCGCCGAGCTCGACTTCAGTTCCTGCTCGATCGCCGCCGGATCGAAGCGGTCGATCATGCGCTTGAGCGCGCCCTGCACGCCGCGCCAGGCGCGAACGTGATGCTGCGCCAGGTCGCGAACCGCGTCCTTGATCGCCGCTTCGGCGCCGAGGAAACCGGGGCTGCGGTCGGCCAGAGTGGTCGCCAGCGCGTCGTCGACCGAGGGCAGGAATTTGAGCGGATTGACTTCGGATGCGCCGACCACGGTCTGTGCGACGCGGGCATTGCCCTTCTCTTCGGCACGCTTGCGCAAAAGCTGCATCAGCCCTTCCATCATCAGCCGGTATTCGCGGCCGAATTTTTCCATGTCGGCGACCGGATCGCGGCCGGGAAAGTCGGCTTCGTCCATCCCCATGCCGCGCAGGAAAGCGGCGCGCAACTCAGCGTCCGGCTGTCCGGCCGATGGCCGCACTGCAGCCTGCCGGACAGGAGCGCGAGGCGGCGGTGGCGGTGGCGGCTGCGGGGTTGGCTGCGGCGAAGGCTCGGCTGTCCGGACCGGCAACTCCCAAGGGGCATGAGCGGGAGCAGGCGAGGGCGCACCGGTAACGGCTTCTCCCGTTGCGGCGGCGTCAAGGCCGGTGGTCTCGGCGGGCCCGAAACCAAACCCGTCATCGAAGGTCTGCGGCGTCTCGGTGGTGGATCGCTTGACCTCCCTCGACGGCGGCGCGGAGTCGAGGCCAAAGGGATCGTCGAACGATGGCTTGGCGCCGCTTCTATCAGTGGCCTCTGGCGCCGGCGTCGCCACCGGATCGAGGCTGAACGGATCGTCGAAAGCCTGTGAGCTGCGCTCGTTGCCGCGCGCGCGCTCGAATGCGCCGGGCACCGGCTTCTCGAACGGATCGGGCAGGTCGGCGGGGCGTGGCCGTCCCGGCTCTTCTTGCGTCGTGGACGAAAAGAAATCGTCGCCGCCGAGGCTGACCGGCGCCCGCGACGCCGCCGGCTTACTGGCAGGCATCGAAGGCCTCGACGCCGGCGCCTCGGTCTTCGCTGTCTGCAAATCGACCCACACGACATAGTCGCCCAGCCGCAGCCGCATGCCGCTCTGCAGGCGCGCCGAATTTCCGGCGCCGAGCGGGCTGCCGGCATCGTCTATGAACAGACCGCTGCTGGAGGTGTCGGTGACGAAATAGCCGCCCTGCTGGCTGGTGATCTTGCAATGGGCGCGCGAGACGAACATGTCGGGATCGTTGATCTGCCAGTCGGCGTCGGCGCTGCGGCCGATTACCAGCTCGCCCTCATCCAGCCGCGCCTGCCGCGTGACTTGCGCGCGCGGTCCCTGCTCGAGCGTCAGCAGCAGGCTCATGCCGCCACCTCAACCAATTCGGGCCGCCAGCCGACGATGGTGCGCAGCCGCATGTCGTCGGCATCGCCTTTTTCAACAGGCCGCGCCAGCCAGGCGGTGCGGGCGAGCTGGACGGTGCCGAGCTTTGCCGGGGGCACTGATTTCGCGTCAAGCACGATCCTGAGATCGACATCGATGGTTTCGCCGATCAGGTCTCGCACCGCCTGCTTCAACAGCTTCAGCCGCTCGCCGCCCGGCAGGAAAGCCTTGTAGTCCTTGTATCCGAGCGCGCCGATGCGCAACTCGATCCGGCTTTGCCGGCTGAACGAGCGCGGGCCGATGGTGGCGCCGCCCCCGAGCGTGGCATAGCTCTGGGCAAGCCGGGTCTGCAGTGCCCTGGGGATCGTCAGCCAGGCGGCGACGAATTCCTTCAGCACCACCGGCACCTTGAAGGCTTCGGCCAGGAACAGCGTCAGCCGCTCGGGGCCGTCGATCTGGCTGGCAAGCGAGGCGGCTTGCCGAAGTTTCACAGCGTCGAGTTCGTCATCCTGCGTGCCCGGCAGCCCGATGCCGGCCATCGCCTCCAGCATGGAACGGACGCGGCCGCCGACCCCGCGTTCGACCTGCACCGCGGGATGCGCATCCGCCCAGGCGCGGTAGTAGAGCGCGATCATCCGGTGCTGCAGGATGTTGACGAAATCGACGAAGGTGGTGTCGCTCGTCTGCCGTGCCTCAGCACCGGCATACCAGCGTTGCGACAGGCGATCGAGCACCCAGCGCGTCAGATGCAGCGGCATCGGCCCTTCGGGCCCGAGCAGGCCGAGATTGTTGACCGTGACCCGTGCCGGCGACGTGTCGGTCGGCTCGCGGAAATCCACAACGTCCTGCACTGCAAAAGACAGGCGCACATTCTGGCCGAGCCTTGCCGGCTCGCGGTCGGGCCGGCCGGAATGGCCGAACAGGCCGCCTTGCCGTTCGAGCCGGCGCAGCAGTTCGAAAAAGTCGAAGCTCTCGGATAGCGTTGCGGCTCGCTCTAGATCAGGTAGCGATTGCCGGGCGTCATCGGCCATGGCACATCCTCCTGTTTCTGGAGCAATCGCGTGCGGGTGCGAACGAACCCGTTTATCCCGGCATGGCGCGCAAACAGCCGCGAAAGCAGCCCCGACATCAGCAAGGTGCTCTGCCCTGCCAGCACCGACTGGTCGACATGCAGCGTCACCTCCGTGCCGCGTCCAAAACACATCGGCCCGTCGATCGCCAGCCTTTCGATCACCGCGCGCGAATCGATGCGCACGATCGAGCGCACATTGCGGGCAAGGCCGGGATCGCCGCGCTCGGCGTAGAGATCGAGCAACGCATGCAGCGGGTCGACGCCGCGGCCTTCCTTGGCCAGGCTGAGGAAGTTCAGCGCCAGCTGCGACACCAGCCGCCAGGCCAGGTCGTCGGCGCGCGACTCGCCGTCGGCGCCGGTCGGCAGCGCGGCCGGGATCGCCGGCTGCGGCGAACGCAGCGCGCCGAGCAGCCTGACCGTCTCGACGGGATCGCCGGCTTCCAGCGTCAGCGTCGGCGTGTCGTCAAGAATGGCCAGGTCGCGGTTGGTGCACAGCGCAACGATATCGATGCGCTTGAGCGGCCGGTTGGCCTGACTGTTGACCGGGCGCGAGACCGCCAGGAAGACGTCGTCGCCGGCATAGGAGGTGCGCGTCACGCCCTGGCGCCGTTCGTCCTCGGTCGGCCGGCGCGGACGCCGCTCGGTCGAGTACACCCAGCCGCTGCCGCGGTTTTGCCCGAGGCTGAACAGCTCCGGTATTTCCGCATCGGGTCCTTCGGCGTCGGCATCCTCGACGCGGATGACGCGGTAGATTTCAAAATCCCGCGCCCGCGTCCGATCGGCATGCAGCACCTGCCGCGTCTTGCGCTGGTCGAGCTCGATGACGTTGCACTCGCGCTCGAAGAGATTGATGATCGGTGTCGCGAAAAGGTCGAAATCGGCCGGCGTCAGATCGGCGAGCTCGGGCACCGGACGCCGGAACAGGAAGATGATTTCGAGCCCGGCCTGGCATTTGCGCACCACCGGCTGCAGGCCGGTGACGCGCGCATAGTGGAAGCGCTCGGGCATCATGAAATATTCGCGCAGCAGGCGGTAGCCTTCGAAGGTCGGCCGCGTGCGCGGCATCAGCGCCTCGGCATCCGCGATCCCCACCATCTCCGGCGCCGGCAAGGGTGACAGCCGATTGGTCTTGCCTTCGGCGCGTGCGCCGACGGCCGAGCAGACGCCGAAGATGGCATCGAAGATCAGCGGCGCCTTGGTGCGGTTGGCGAAATAGAAGTCGAGCCGGTCGAGCGCCAGTTCGTCGAGGTTGCCCTTTCCGGTCCGGGCAAGCGTGATGCGCAATGCGGCTTCGCCGGCCTTGCCGTCGATCGGGCCGATGCCGGCGGCGGCAAGCGCGCTGCGGTCCTGGAAATAGCCGACCGAACTGATCGCTATCGGAAACAGCGTCATGTCCTGCGCGGTGGTGAAAGTGCAGCGCGTCGACAGGCCGGCCTGCAGGCTGGAGACCAGCCGCGTGCCGCGCTTGACGACATGGCCGGCAAGCATCGTCTGCACCTGCTGGCCGGGGTTCAGCACCACCATGGCGGTTGCGGGCGCCGGCGTGACCAGATCGGGATAGAGCACGTCGAGGATGCTGCGCGAGAACCGCGAGCGCTCGGCATCCACCTTCAGCCGCGTTCGCGCGGCGAGGAAGGCGACACCGTCGAGCAGCCGCTCGACATAGGGGTCCGGACACGGCACCGTATCCAGCGATAGATTGCGGGCGACGGCCGGATGCATGTCGGCGAACTCCGCCGCCAGCCCACGTATGTGGGACAGTTCCTCCTCGTAATATTCTACGAAGACCCGGTCCATCTCAGGCTTCCCTGAACTCGGTGCGCGCCAGTCCGTTGTCGAGGTTGATTGTCGTGCGCAGGCGCATGCGCTCCGGCGTCGGCGTCATGATCAGCACCGCGTCGATCTCGATTTTCAGGCCGGTCTTGTCGCTCAGATTGACTGTGACTTTCGTCGCGCTCTCCTTCAGCCGCGGCTCGAAGGTGGCAAGCACGGCGCGAATTTCGCGCGCCAGCACGTCGCGGTCGAAGTCGCGCGACGAACGGCCGGAGAAGGACGGCACACCATAATTGACGACGCTGCGGCGCACTTCCGGAAAGTCGGCCAGCGACGTCGGGCTATTGGTCATCTGCTCGGCTTCAAGATCGGAAAGCAGCGGCATGGACTCGAAACGCTCGGTGTTGAACAGCGCCTCGATGTCGCGCCGCACGGCTTCGCGCAGCACGTCGGGCGACACCACGATGCCGCGGCTTTCAAGCTCGCCGCGATGCCGGTTCTGAAACGCCAGCCTATGCAGCCGGCGTTTCTGATCGGGGTTCAGCGCGTCGTCGGCGTCGATGCGCCGCGGCCCTTCCGCCAGCAACTCGTCCAGACGCTCCCCGCCAAGCTCCTCCTGCAGAGCCTGCCTGAGCCCGTCTATCTCCGAGCTCAGGCCTGGCAGGTCGTTGACGAGGCGGTCCCACAGCGAAGGCTGGACCGCCTCACGTTTCGCCCGTGAACCGCCGGCCTTGTCCGTGCCGGGGCGCTTTGCCCGCGCCTCACTTGCCGACATAGACATCCATTTCGGCTTCGTCGTTGCCGTCATAGACGAACTTGATCTTCTTGTAGGCGAAGGAGACCTCTTCCTGGATCAGGTCTTCTTCATCGTCGGCCTGCGACATATCGAATTCCATGATCGAGGCATCGGTGAGCGTGATGACCAGATAGTCGCTGGTTTCGCCATCGATGGTCCGGCGTGCCGAGAACACCACCTCGTCCAGGGCCTTGTTGTCGAACAAGGCCTTCATCAGATAGGGCGAGGCCTTGTCGCAGTGCTTGACGAATTTGATCATGCCCATCGACACGCGGCCACGGCGCGAGAGCGAATTCGGATCGTAGGGCGCGACCATCTTGTAGTCGATGCCGTGGATCTCGATCTCGTCGTCATGGCCGTCGCGAACGCTCGGGCCCTTGATATCCGGAACCTTCAGGAAACCGTCAATTTTCAATGGCATAATTTTTCTCCACCGCTTTCAAAAAAACAAGGTTTGGCTGCTGCAATCAGGTCTTTACGGACGGCAGTTCCGACACCAGACGGAGCGAGGCGTTGATGCCCTCCAGCTGGTAGTGCGGGCGCAGATAGAAGCGGGCATTGTAATAGCCCGGCCGGCCCTCCACGCTGTCGACCTGCACCTCGGCAGCGGCAAGCGGACGCTTGGCGCGCGCCTTGTCGTCGGCGAAGGCCGGATTGGCCAGCACGTACCGGTTGATCCATTCGGTCAACCAGATCTGCATGTCGGTGCGTTCCTTGAACGAGCCGACCTTGTCGCGCGCAATCGCCTTGAGGTAGTGGGCGAAGCGCGAGACCGGGAATAGATAAGGCAGGTTGGCGGAGAGCCGCTCATTGGACTGAGCGTCGGGGTCGACCAGGCGGCCCGCCCGCGTCTCGTCATCCTGCAGCGAATGCGCGCCGATGAAGGCCGCCAGATCGGTGTTCTTGCGGTGCAGGATCGGCATCAGGCCGAGCTTGGCCAGTTCCGCCTCGCGCCGGTCGTCGATGGCAACTTCGGTCGGGCATTTCATCGCGATCGACCCGTCATCGGTCGGGAAAGAATGCACCGGCAGGTTGAGCACCGTGCCGCCATTCTCGACGCCGCGGATCTGGGTGCCCCAGCCATAGAGCTTGTGGCTGCGGTTGATGTTGACGCCCATCGGGAAGGCGGCGTTCATCCAGACATATTTGTTGTGGTCGCCCTGGACCTCCTCCTCAAAGGAGAAGCCTTTGACCGGGACGGTCTCGGAGCCATAGGGCAGCCGCGCCAGCACGCGCGGCATGGTCAGCCCGATATAGCGCGCATCCTCGCTCTCGCGCAGCGATTGCCACGAGGCGTAGGCCGGGTTGGAGACGATCTGCTGCAGGTCCTGCGGGTTGGGCAGTTCCTGCCAGCTGTCCATGCGAAACAGCCGTGGCGACGCCGCCGCGATGAACGGCGTATGCGCAGAGGCGCAGATGCCGGAAATGTTGCGCAACAGGCCGACATCGCGCGGATGGTTGGAGAACTCGTAGGCGCCGATCACGCAGCCGATGGGTTCGCCGCCGAGCATCGAATATTCGTCGGTGTAGACCTTCTTGAAGATCGGGCTCTGGTCCCACATCTGGCCTTCATAGTCTTCGAGCGTGTCGGCCAGCTGCTCCTTGGAAATGTTCATCACCCGGATCTTCAGCTTCTGATCCGTCTCGGTGTTGTTGATGAGGTACCAGAGGCCGCGCCAGGTGCCTTCCATCTGCCGCACTTCCGGCGCGTGCAGGATCTCGTTGACCTGGGTCGTCAGCATCTTGTCGATGCCGGCGATCAAGGACTTGATCGACTTGATCGAGTTGGACGAAATGGTCGTCGTCTCGGATCGCGACTGCGCCGCCAGCGCCAGGTTGCGCACCAGCTGCTGCAGCTTCTCGCTGTCGTCCTTCTTGACCTTGAAGTCCTTCTCCAGGAGCTGGCTGAATTCGCCGAGATCGACGGCCTCGGCCTCAGCCACGGATGCGGCGGTCTTTTGCTGTTCGGCCATGATCTATTCCTCACCCTTGTCGTCGGACAGCGCCTGGGCGGCGATCTGGCCAAGCAGCGGCTGGTTGTTCAGCAATTGGGCGATGCGCTTTTCGGCATCGACGCGGCCGTCCATGAAGCCGAGCAACTCCTCGAGCTGGCGCCGCATCTTGAGGATCTCGGCCAGTTGCGGCACCTGTTCGGCGATCTTGTCGGGGGCGAAATCGCCCATCTTGGTGAAGGTCAGGTCGAGCGCCAGCTCTTCGTCGCGCTCCTGTCCCTCGGCCTGCGGCAGCGTGTTCTTCACCCGCGCCTTGACCCTGGGTCCCAGCGCTTCCATGAATTTGGGGAAGCGGTTGGCATCGGTCTCGACAAAGGAACGGTCGAGCACCGTCTTGGAAGCTTCCCGGGTCTGCGATGCGCCTGACAGGTCGGCCATCACGCCCATGACGAACGGCAGTTCGATCGTCGTCGGGCTGCCGTAGGTTTCGACATCGTAGGCGATCTGCACGCGCGGGGCGCGATTTCGCTCGATGACCTTCGCTTTGCTTTCGGCTGGCATGTGTTGCTACCTTTCATCCTTCTGGGCAGTCTTCTTGGCGTCCGGAACGCCGGCGAGCAGCCGGAATTCCTTGAGCCCCGACGGGGCCAGGTCTTCCATCAGTTCAACAAAATCCATGTGCACCATGCGGCGCACCCGGCGGGCGAGATGCGGGATCGGGCTCGACGGCTCGGTGCGGTCGTAGAAGGCCACCACAAGGTCGAGGCACTTCACCACATCGTCGCGCGAGGAAATCCTGTCGGGAAGCCCCGCGCCGGGCTCTGCGTAGCTTGCCATCGTCTCGGCTCCATGACCGTTTCTGGCCGGCATTGCCGGGCTTGCCGGGGCAGGCGCCGGGCTGGCTGCGCCGTTCGTCGCTGCCTCGGCCGTCGTCTCGGCCGCCGTATTGCGTTCGAGCGTTGTCAGCACGCGCTGCAAGAACCGCTTCAGGTCCGGCACGGTAGCGCCGCTGCCTTCAAGGCGGGCGTTCAGCGCCGTGTCGACCGCGTCGAGCGCCTCGATCGCGGCATGAGCGCCGGCGATCAGCGCCGTCATCTGTTCACCGGCCTGATCCATCTGCGCGGCACATCCGCTGCCCACGCGGTTCAGGAGTTGCCCATGGGCGCTGACCAGCGCCGCCTTCTCCGTAGCATTCAATCCTGAAGCCGCTTCCTGAAGCATGACGCGGTCGTCAAGCGCGCCCTGTTCGAGATCGCGTCCACTGATCGGGCCGATGGGACGCGGAGCGAAGAAAACCATCTGCCTGAGGTTTGCCAGCAGGCCCTCCTGGCCATTCTGCAGGTCAGCCAGCGCGTTGAGACGGCGCAAAGCGGCGTCGCGCGGCTGGGCGCTGGGTCGCAGCGCCGGATGCATCGTTTCCCAATGCGCTTCGAAAGTCCGCGCAATCAGGGTCAGGCCCTGTGCCAGTCCAGCCAACCCCTCTTCATTGGCGAGCGCCCGGGCGACAATGACAAGCAGGCGCAGGTCGCGGCCATGCGAACGCAACTCCTCCGCCTTGCCCAGCACTGCAGGCCAGTCGACCGGAATGGTCGATTGCGCGGCAGGCTTGTTACGCCCGTCATGGACAACCTTGACCTGGGGCTCGGTGAGGCGCTCCAGCTCATGGAAGGCAGGATCGTTGCGCAAGTCTTCGCCTGACGGATTTTCACCGTCCAGCGGAGCAAGCCAGAGTGCGAGATCGATCACAGCTACCCCCAGCGACCGGCTCTAAAACCGTACGTGACCTAACGTTAGCACACGGTTGCACATTACCACAATTAAGCAACCGCTCAAAAGTTAACGGTCGCTAATGAAAGCCGGTGCAACTGCATCTCGAATGGCGCAATTCATGGCGTGCCTACCCAACCTCGTATGTGAAGCGCGTCGCATAGGATTAGAAAAAATCGTGGTTGTCTGCATTTGGTGGCGCGGGACTTTCCACAAGGGGAAGAGGCCGGCTCTATCACGCGCTTTGTCAAGCGGCTGCTTATGTGGCAGGCTGTCGACGGGCAGATTGCAGGAGCACGTTCGATGGAACAGCGCCGGTCGTCGCAGGGTTTCAAACGCAAGGAACTGGTTGGAAAGCTCAATCCGGTCTGTCTGCGCGCCTTCAAGGCTGCTGCCGACAGCGCCAAGCTGCGCGGCAATCCTTACGTCGAACTCGTCCATTTCATCGAGCAACTGGTGCTGTCAGAGCGCTCAGATGTGCAGATGATCGTCGCCGATGCCGGGCTGGATGCCAGCCGCCTTACCAGCGACATGACACGCGCCGTCGACAAGTTGCCCTATGGCGCCACCTCGATCGAGGAATTTTCCGACCACATCTTCCACGCCATCCAGGAAGCCTGGAACCTGGCGACGCTGGAATTCGGCATGGAAGAGGTGCGCAGCGCCCATATCGTGCTCGCCTGCCTGAAGACGCCGGTGCTGGAAGGCCTGGTGTCGAAGATCAGCGGCGAGTTCGACAAGATCGACGCCGACGCGGTCATCACCCGCTTCGCCGAGGTGGTGGAGGGGTCGCTCGAAGCCGGCGCCGCGGCTGCGGCAACTCTCGCTGCCGAGGCGCCGCGGCGGGCTCCGGGCGGAGATTCGGCGTTGGCCAAATACGCCACCGACCTGACCCAGCGCGCCCATGACGGCAAGATCGACCCGGTCGTCGGCCGCGATCCTGAGATACGGCAGATCATCGATATCCTGATGCGTCGCCGGCAGAACAACCCGATCCTGACCGGCGAGGCCGGCGTCGGCAAGACCGCGGTGGTCGAAGGCTTTGCCTTGCGCATCGCCCAGGGCGACGTGCCGCCGCCGCTGCAAGGCATCAGCGTGCGCATGCTCGACATCGGCCTGATGCAGGCCGGCGCCAGCGTCAAGGGCGAGTTCGAAAAGCGCCTGAAGGCGGTAATCGACGAGGTTCAATCGTCGGAGACGCCGGTCATCCTGTTCATCGACGAGGCGCACACGCTGATCGGCGCCGGCGGTGCGGCCGGCACAGGTGACGCCGCCAATCTCTTGAAGCCGGCGCTGGCGCGCGGCGAACTGCGCACCATCGCGGCAACCACCTGGGCCGAATACAAGCAGCACATCGAAAAGGACCCCGCGCTCACCCGCCGTTTCCAGGTGGTCAAGATCGACGAGCCGTCGGAAGCGGTGGCCGTGCTCATGCTGCGCGGCGTCGCCGGCGTGCTCGAACAGCACCATGAGGTGCAGATCCTCGACGAGGCGATCGAGGCGGCGGTCGGCCTGTCGCATCGCTACATTCCGGCGCGGCAATTGCCCGACAAGGCGGTGAGCCTGCTCGACACCGCTTGCGCCAGGGTCGCGGTTTCGCAGCATGCAACGCCGGCCGAGGTCGAAGACATTTTGCGCCGCCGCCAGGCGCTGGAGGTTGAAAGCGGCATCATCGGCCGCGAGGCCGCGATCGGCATCGAAGTGGCCGAGCGCCAGGCGCGGGTCGATGCCGGTCTCACTGAGACCGAGACGACGCTCGCCGCCGCCGAGGAGCGCTGGAAGCGCGAAAAGGCGCTTGTTGCCGAGATACTCGAATTGCGCGCCAGGCTGCGCGGTGACGGTGTGCCGCTGGACGAGGTAGCGACCGCCGAAGCCGATGCCGACACTGCAGTGCCGGACGAAGAAAAGACCAAGGTGCCCAAGGCCGAGCCGCCCAAGACTGAAACGGCGAAGGCGGAGACGAAGGCCAAAGCGTGCAAGGCAAAGACCCAGGACGAGACGCCGGCTGCCGAACCCGCACCGTCAGATCCTGTCGCCGATTTGGCGCGGCTGCGCGAACTCATGGCCGAGCTTGCCACCGCGCAAGGAGAGACGCCGCTGATCCTGCCGTCGGTCGACCGCAATGCGGTGGCTGCCGTGGTCCAGGACTGGACCGGCATCCCGACCGGACGCATGCTGTCCAGCCAGACCGAGAAGGCGCTCAAGCTCGCCGACACTTTGTCCGAACGCGTCGTCGGCCAGGACCACGCCATGGAAATGATCGCCAAGCGCGTGCAGACCAGCCGCGCCGGGCTCGGCGCGCCGGAAAAGCCGGTCGGCGTGTTCCTGCTCTGCGGCCCCTCCGGCGTGGGCAAGACCGAGACGGCGCTGGCGCTGGCCGAAACGCTCTATGGCGGCGAGCAGAACCTGATCTCGATCAACATGTCCGAATTCCAGGAAGCGCACACCGTCTCGACGCTGAAAGGCGCGCCTCCAGGCTATGTCGGCTACGGCAAGGGCGGCATCCTGACTGAGGCCGTGCGCAGAAAACCCTATTCGGTGATCCTGCTCGACGAGGTCGAGAAGGCGCATCCCGACGTCCACGAAATCTTCTTCCAGGTCTTCGACAAGGGCATGATGGACGACAGCGAGGGAAGGCGCATCGACTTCAAGAACACGCTGATCCTGCTGACCTCCAATGTCGGCTCCGAAGTGATCATGGAGCGGACCGGCAACGGCACGGTGAGGGCAGGGCTCGACGGCCTCGATGCCGCCTTGCGCGCCCCGCTGCTGAAGGTCTTTCCGGCGGCCTTCCTCGGCCGCGTGGTGACCATCCCTTACTATCCGCTGTCGGATTCGATGATCGAGGCCATCACCCGCCATCAGTTCGGCAAGATCGCGCGGCGGCTGCGCGCAACCCACGACGCCGAACTGGTGATCGGCGACGGCGTCATGGCGCTGGTCAAGGCGCGCTGCACCGAAATCGAGTCCGGCGGCCGCATGATCGACGCCATCCTCACCAACACGCTGCTGCCCGAACTCAGCCGCGGCGTGCTGAACCGGTCGCTCGACGGCGAGAAGATGACCAAGGTGACGGTGAGCGCCTCAGCCGACGGGTTTGCCTATTCGTTCGAATAGTCAGGCCTGACTGCGAGCCCCCTCTATTGCGGCGTCTCCGCCTCGGCGCGGATCAGCTTGATGTCGGCGCCCGCCGCCCAGGCGCCGATATCCTCGCGCCGCAACGCAGCCGCCATCATGTCGGGAAACAGATCCGGCGTGCAGGCAAAGACCGGTATGCCAAGCGCTGCGACCGAGGCCGACATTGCCGGATCGTAGCCCGGCCGGCCCTGATCGGTCAGCGCCAGCAGCACCACGACATTGACGCCGGATCGCACCAGCGCCGCCAGACGGCGCAGCAATTCCTGGCCGTTGCCGCCCTCATAGAGGTCGGTGATCAGCACGAAATGCGACTTGGTCGGCCGCTCGATGCGGTCGGCGCAATAGGCGACCGCCTGGTTGATGTCGGTGCCGCCGCCAAGCTGCACGCCAAACAGCACTTCGACCGGGTCGCTGAGCTCTTCGGTCAGGTCGACGATGGCCGTGTCGAAGCAAACCAGCTTGGTGCGAACCACCGGCAGCGAGGCCATCACAGCGGCGAAGATCGAGGCGTAGATCACCGAGCTCGCCATCGAGCCGGACTGGTCGACGCACAGCACCACTTCGTCGAGATCGACCAGCCGGCGCTGCTTGCGCATGAAACCGACGAGTTTCTCCGGCACAATGGTTTTGTGCTCAGGCTGATAGTGGCGAAGATTGGCAGAGATGGTGCGGGGCCAGTCGATGTCGCGCTGGCGGGGCCGGTTGGTACGTCGCGACTTGTCAAGTGCGCCGCGGATCGCCTCGGCGGTCTTCTGCTCCAGCCGCTGCATCAGCTTGGCGACGATATCGGCGATGATGGTGCGGGCAATATCCTTGGTCTTGGCCGGCATCACCGAGCGCAGCGAAATCAGGTCGGCGACGAGATTGACGTCCGCCTCGATCGCCTTGAGGAATTCCGGCTCCATCAGCATCTGCTTCAGGTTCAGCCGCTCGAAGGCGTCCTTCTGCACAATCTGGACGACCTGCGCCGGAAAAAAGGAGCGGATATCGCCCATCCATTGCGCCACACGCGGCGCCGAGCGGCCGAGCCCGCCGCGCCGCTTGCGCGGATCGGCATCGGCATTGGCGCCGTCGCCGTAAAGCGCATCGAGCGCCGAAGACAGTTTCTTGTCATCGCTGGAAAGGGCGGAGGAAGCCTCGTCGTCAGCGCCGATCGCCAGCCGCCAGCGGCGCTCTCGCCCACTATCGGAGGACGCGGGGCCGGGTTCGGGCACTTCTGTGTCGTCGTCCATTGTCATGCTCCGCCCACCAGCAAGGGCCCAAGCCGCTCCAGATGCCGGCGCCAGCCCTCGCCGCCATCCGGCGCCGGCGTCAGCCCGGCCGGCAGCCGTGCGGTGCGGCCGAGCACAGCCTCGATCAGCCGACGGCGCTCCATCGAGTCCAGATTGGAGAAGACGCGGCGCAGCAGCGGCAGATGCGCGACGAAGGCGTCTTCGTCGAGGGATTTCAGCCACGCATCGACCGCGCCGCGCAAGCCTTCGTCATAGATCAGCCGCTGGCCGGCGGTGCTGAAGAAACCTTCGAAGAAGCCGGCTGCCTGCACGACCGGCGTCCCCGGCGACAGCCTGCGCCCAAGCAGTCCGGCAGCGTCTTCGGCTGACAGCTGGCCGGCTTCGTAAAGCAGATGCGCGGCGCAGCCGGCGAGCAGCGCCGTCGAGCGCGGCCCTTCCAGCACTCCGGTCAGCCCGTTGCGCCAGGCGTCGAGAACATCGTCGCCGGGCTCAACCAGGCGGATCGCCGCGTCGGCCTTTCGCACCGCGCCGACAAGTGTCGTGGCGGCCTGCTCGTCCAGGTCGCGCACCGCATAGGGCAATGCGATCGCGCCTTCGACGATCAGCCGTTCCAACAAACCGGACAGCCGGTTTGTTTCGGTCTTGCGCGCCTCACCATAGCGGATGATGTCGGCAAGCGGCGGCACTGAGGCCAGCATCTCCAGGCATTCGCTGCTGTGCGCCGCCCGCGCCTCCAGCGCCGCAAGGCCGGCGCTCGCGGCCTCCGACAGGTCAGCAGTGATGGCGCTCTGGACAAGGGCGGCCAGCGTGTCGAGGCTGGCTGCGGCGCCGAGCATCTGGGTCAGGCGGCCATTGGCGGCCTTTTCGATGGTCGGGCCATAGATCAGGTTCTCGACCAGCCGCACGGCATATTCCGGCTCCCAGGCCAGCGTCCACTTCTCGCGAAACGTTCCGCGGCTGCGGCCGGCATCGGCCAGCCTGCCCCATTGCACGCCAAGCACGTTCAGCCGATGCAGCAATGTCGAGCGAAACAGACCGCTGTCGCTGCGCAAATCGACGGACAGTTCGCGCTCCAGCGCCTCCGGCTTGAGCCGCGCCGCTTTCTGGTTGCGCTGCAGATCCTCGATCAGCGGCGCCAGCGGTGTGTCGGGCGGAATTTCGCCGACATCCGCACCCAAAAGCAGCTCGGCCTCGACCAGCGCCCACAGCACCGCTTCGCCGTTGAACAGCGCCGCGATCGCGGCGTCGCGCAATTCCTCGAAGCCGGGTTTCGGCCGCTCGCGAATGGCGGCCAGCGTACGGGCAAGCCGCTCGGCTTCGATCAGCGACGCCGTCGAGACCAGATGGCCTTTCACCCGCAGCACCGCCGCGATCATCGCCAGCCACAGCGTCGCGGCATCGCGCCGGTCGCGCGTGCGCCAAAGATGCTTGCACCAGCCGGGCGCGACGACGCCAGCGCCATAGCCATAGCCCAGTGCCAGGCGCGGTCCCGTCCATGGCGCCCAGGTCATGATGCTCTTGCGCCGGGCAATTCCCTTGATCAGCGCCTGGTCGTTCTTCTGCGTGTGCGCGGCCTGCAGGGCCGGCACGTGCCAGGCGCCGCAGACGACCGCAATCGGTCCGTCGAATTCCTTGCACGCGGCAGTGATTTCCAGCCGCATATGCGCTTCACGCTTGGCCTCGAACGGCGCGATCGTACCTTCGCCGTCGCGCAGCGTCGTCATCGCATCGGCGATGGCCGCAAAGATCGGACCCGGCTGCGGGTTCTGCTCGATAATGTCGGCCCACCAGCTTTCGCCATCCTCATAGCCGGCGGCCTCGGCCAGCGTGCCGATCGGATCGCGATGCGATGCGGGCTCGCCATCCTCGCCGGCTTCGTCCTTCGGCTCGGTTTCCTCGCCCTCATCGGTCTTGCCATCGTCGGTGACCGGTGCTGCGAACCGCGCCGATGACGGCAGGTCGATGAACCGGAGCGCCGCCTTGTTTTCGACTGCCCACACCGCCGCCTGGTATTCGGGCGAGAATTCTGCGAACGGCCAGAAGCTGGTCGCGGCCGGGTCGTCCTCGGGATAGCAGAGCAGCGCCACAGGCGGCTGCATCTCCGGGCGCGCCAGCAATGGCAGCAGCGCGGAAGCGTCGCTCGGCCCCTCGATCAGCACGGCAACCGGCTGCAAGTCGCGCAGCGCCTGCACCAGGCTGGCGGCGGAGCCCGGCCCGTGATGGCGAATGCCGAAATAGGCGACGTCGCTCATGACCTCAGATCGCTGCGTTCAGCGCCGCGTAATAGCCGGCATAGTCCGGTCGCTTCTTCAGCACCGTTTCGAGATATTCCTCGAGCACCACCTTGTCCTGCACCGGGTCCTTGATGATGGCGCCGACGAGGCTGGCGGCAAGACCTTCGGCGCCGAGCTTGCCGCTGTCGAACCATGCCGCCTGGCTGAGGCCGCCAACCATGGTCGCGATCGCCTCGGCGGTCGACAGGGAACCCGAAGGCGTCTTCAGCGTCACCTTGCCGTCAGCCGTCGCTCCGGAGCGCAGCTCGCGAAAAATGGTCAGCACGCGGGCGATCTCCTCGCCGACATTCTTCGGCACCGGCAGGTCGAGCCCGCCGGCCATCTCGTCGACCCGCTTGGCGACGATCGCCACCTCTTCGGCCATGTCTTCGGGCAGCGGCAGCACCACCACATTGAAGCGGCGCTTGAGCGCCGAGGACAATTCGTTGACGCCCTTATCGCGGTTGTTGGCGGTGGCGATGATGTTGAAGCCGCGCTGGGCATAGAGCGAGGTGTTGAGCTCCGGGATCGGCATCATCTTTTCCGACAGCACGGTGATCAAAGTGTCCTGCACGTCGGAGCCCATGCGCGTCAGCTCTTCCAGCCGGCAGAGCTTGCCGCTCTCCATGGCGCGGTAGAGTGGCGTCGGCACCAGCGCGTCCTGGCTCGGCCCCTTGGCCAGAAGCTGCGCATAACTCCAGCCATAGCGGATCTGGTTCTCGTCGGTGCCGGCCGTGCACTGCACGATCAACGTCGAGTTGCCCATGATGGCGGCGGCGAGATGTTCCGACACCCACGACTTGGCAGTGCCGGGGACGCCGAGCAATAGCAGCGCGCGGTCGGTGGCGAGTGTCGCCACCGCCGTTTCCATCAGTCGGCGGCGGCCGACATATTTTGGCGATATCACGGTGCCGTCGCTTACCTTGCCGCCGAGCAGATAGGTCAGAACGGCCTTTGGCGAGAGGCTCCATCCCGCAGGTTTTTGCTTGTCGTCATTGCGCGCCAGCGCCTGCAGTTCAGCGGCATAGGCCTGCTCGACGGGGAGGCGGATGGCTGCGTTCATTGTGCTGTTCTCCGGATTGTCATGTGTTGGTTCCCGTCAGGGCCGCGTTGAGGCGCAGGAAAGCGAGCGAGGCTGCCGCTGGCGGCATGCCGGCCGCGACAATGTCGGCGATCAATCGTTCCGCAGCCGCTGCCGCGGCAAGAAAGCCTATCGTTTCCAGAGCGTGGTCCGCGCTTCGCTTCGCCGGCTCATCGTTTCCCGCAACCTTGGTGCGCAGCGCCGACAGCGCCTTGCCATTTGCCAGATCGCCCCATTCCAGCCAGCTTGCTTCGGCGCCTTCGACCAGGTTGAGCGCTTCAAGATTTTGCGCATCCTTCAGGATCTGCCTGATCAGGGTACGCTTCCTGCCGCTATCCAGACGCAACATGAGGTGGAAGACGAATAGCGCCGGCTTGCCGCCTTCGGCGACAAGCGTGTCCGCCAACAGCGCCACCGTGGCATCGCTGCCGGACACCGCGACCATCCGAACGAGAGACAGATCCGCTTTGTCGTCGGCACCGAATTGCCATGCCTCGATGAAATCGGACTCCGTTTTGCCGAAGCGAGCGGCAAGATCGACCAGGTAACAGCTTGCAAACAGGTCGACGCGACTGCTTTCCTGCGCAACCGATTTGAGTTTCGCCGGGGTGTAGGTGGTGCGGCGGCGGATGAAGCCGGATTTGCCTTCTACGATGAAGGCAGCGAGTTCGGCAACGGGGTCGTCGGCCCCGCCATCGCCAACACGACCGTGCTCGCCCAGCCTTGCCAGCAGCCGTCCCGCCAGCTCCTGCACCTTGCCGGAGCGGTCGGTGGCCAGGCCTTTCAGGAACGGCGCGTCCTCCGGCGTCAGCCCGAAATGCATGAGTTCGATCAGCGCCAGCCGGACTTCCGCCGGTTCGCCCGGCGCCTTGGCTTCGATCAGGTTGCGGGCCGTGGCCGGGTCGCGGCGTCGCATCTCGCCCAGCGCTATGCGCCGCGCGGCGGGATAGAAGTCATCCCAGTTCTGAACCGTCAGCTGCTCCTGCGGGGTAGTTTTCAGACCTTCCACGCTGGCTTGCCAGTCGATCCAGGGGGCATAGACGTCGGGGCTGTTCGGGTCCGATGCCGACGGCATCCAGTCCATCGGATGCAGCACGTAGCCCCGGCTGGCGACGAGCGTTGCAATGCGCGACTTGCGCCGCGCATCGGCGGCGTTCTTCAAGGCAGCCCGCAACAGCGGTCGCAACCGCTCCGGCAGCAGCGGCAGGTCAAGCCTTGGCAACGGCGGACGCCGCTTCAGCGTCTTCGGCGCGGCTGGCCTTAAGCCCACATCGAGCGCCTGCGCGGCGATCGCCAGCAACAGCCGCTCGCGTTCATCCGGGCTTGCACCAGCGGCGATTTCCTTCCACGCGGCCGGCGCCAGATCGAATGTCGTTCCGCCGGTGATCCAGCAGTCGCGCATCGTCGCCAGGCCGGCCAGTTCGAGCTCGTTCATGACAGATCGAGCCTCCCGAAGCCGCTTTGCGCGGCGAGCAGATCGAGCCGCGCGCCGTTCCACAGTGCTGCCGTGGCCGCGAGATCGAGCCCGAGCACGGTTTGATCGACGCTGCCGGCGACGGGCAGGGCGATCCCTTGCGGATCGTGCGCCGCTTGCCACCAGGCAGCGCCGCGCTCGTCGAGCAGGATCGCGCCGGCCGGCAGCATCAGCGGGCTATCGGTGGACCAGGGTGCTGCGTCCTGATGCGATGCATGCGCCGCCAGCGGATCCCTAATGGTGCCGAGGCCGAAATCAGGCCAGGCGCCGGACGCGACATCGCCCTTGCGCTCCGCCACCAGGGCGCGCAGCGGCTGTCGCGACGGATAAAACACCAGCCTTGCATCGAATCGGTCACCAGGCGTGAACGCCGCCGAGCGGCGGCCGGCCGAAGCCGGAAAGAAATCGAGCAGCAGCGCAAATTGCGGCGTCGGGCTTTTCAGGTCGAGCAGCCAGGTCGAATGGCTGACAAGGCCGTCACGGCGGGTCTCGATCTTCTCGCCGATGACTTCCCACTGGCTGTCGACCTGTTTTGCATCGGGATTGGCCAGAACCTGGTCGCGGGTCTCGGACGCCGACACCAGCCGCTTCAGTTCGGGATCGTCCGGCGCCGAGCGCCACGCCTTGGCCAGCAGCACCAGCTTGCCAAGCTCGCGGATCGCCGCATCCGGCCGTTCCTCGCTGCGCAGCGCCATCAGCCGCGCCGGGATTTCGTCGATGCGTCCGGCAAGCGCCGTCGCTTTCATGTCGACCAGCCGCGCGGCAATCCGCCGGCAACGCTCGCTGCTGGCATCGGCAAAGACGGAAAGGCCAAGCCGCAGCTGGTCGGCAATCCACTGGTCGAGTTCGTCCAGCGCGCCGGCCACCGCAGTGCGCGTATCTTCCGCCCGCTTGCGCTGCGCTGCTTCACGGCGCTCCGCCGCTGCGGCATCTTCGACGGTGTTTTCCTCCGGTTGCGAGGCCTCGCCGATGCTTTTGCCGGCCGCCCCGGCTCCCGCGCCCGATGTTGCAGTGGCCGGCTGGCTTGTCGTCTTCCTGCGCCTGCCAAGCCAGTCATTGACCCATTCCGGCGTTGTTTCCGCTGCTGTGAAGCTGGTGGGCGCGGTGGCGGCGATCCACATCAGCGCCAGCGTATGCTTGCAGGGAAATTTTCGCGACGGGCAGGT
This sequence comes from Hyphomicrobiales bacterium, assembly GCA_900472295.1. Classification (GTDB taxonomy): domain Bacteria; phylum Pseudomonadota; class Alphaproteobacteria; order Rhizobiales; family Rhizobiaceae; genus Mesorhizobium. Next base: position 273,944 of record UCIA01000008.1, read on the forward strand.
GCATTTGTAGCCGTGGTCGCCGGTGTCGACCACGGTGCGATAGGGGTTGGATCCGGAGCCCTGGCATTCGCCCCAGATCAGCGCCTGCTGCTCGTTCTTCTCCAGCCGTGGCCAGTTCGAGCGCTTGGTCAGCTTCGAGGCGGCGCTCAGCGACGCCTGATCGGGGGCCAGCGCCTCGATGGTTTTCAGGTCGAATTCCAAGCCGCGCCTCTCGTCACCCCAAATCAATGCCTGGCATCAGTATAGGGTGCCGTTTGTGAAGGATTGTTGTGGCTCCGGCAAGATGAAGATGGCGCGGATCAGTAGAGCGGTGTAGCCATATGCCGGGGCGTCGGCCATTGCGCCGTAATCTCGGGCTGCACCGGCCGCTCAAGATAGGTCGACAGCACGACATAGCTTCGCGTCGAGGTGACGCCGGGCGTTTCGTAGAGACGCGCCAGCAGGCCCTCGAGCGCCCTGGTGTCCTCGGTGCGGACCTTGAGCAGCATGCAGGTATCGCCGGCCACCGAATGGATCTCCTCGACCTCAGGATATTGCGAAACGGCCATCAGCTCCGGCGTCTTGCCCCAGCCCTTGGTATCGATATGCACGAAGGTCAGCAGCGGCTTCTTCACCGCCTTGGGGTCGATGATCACCGCCGTGCCGCGGATGGCGCCGCTGCGCCGCAGGCGTTTCACCCGCTCATGCGCCGCCGGTGGCGACAGGCAGACGCGTTCGCCAAGTTCGGCGTAGCTGATCGTTGCATCCTCGACCAGCGCGCCTAATATTTTTCGGTCGATCGCGTCGATCTCACGGGCAGCTACCTTGTTCTGCTGAACACCATCTGTTTCTTCATCCATAACGAAATTCCTTGTTGTCGCAGAATTTAATTCGGCCACTATGCCGATATGACGAACGCACATCAAGCCGCAACGCTCCCAGCAACAGCGCCGATCCCGGCGCTGGCCTATCTGCTGACCGGCTGCATCGCCGTCATCGGCTCGAACTCGCTGGTTCTGGGGCCGATCGCCCCGGCAGTCGCTGCGTCCTTCGGCACCAGCGTGCCGGCGGTGATGGCCGCGTCGGCTGCCTTCGGTCTCGGCACCTCGGCGAGTGCCCTGTTCCTCGCCCGCTACATCGACGGCGTCGGCGCCCGCCGCATGTTGCAGGGCGCGCTGCTGTTGCTGGCGGTCGGGCTTCTCGCCAGCGCGCTGGCGCCGACGGTGATCATGCTGGTCGCGGCCCAGGCCGTCGCCGGCATTGCCGCCGGCGTCGCCATGCCGGCCATCTATGCCAGTGCGGCGGCGATCGCGCCGCCCGGCCGCGAAAGCGGCACGATCGGCGTCGTGCTCACCGGCTGGACGGTCTCCATGGTGGCCGGCGTCTCGCTGTCGGCCGTGCTTGCCGACCTCGTGCACTGGCGCGCTGTCTTCGCCGCGGTTGCGGTGCTGTCAGCCATTGCGCTCGCCGCCTTGTCGATGACCTCGCTTAGCGACGTCAGGAAGAGCGGCCCGGCGCCTTCGCCGTTCGGGGCGCTGGCCATTCCCGGCATCGTGCCGTTGCTCATCGCCTGCATCGCCTTCATGACCGCTTTTTACGGTGTCTACGGCTATCTCGGTGACCATCTGCACCAGGATCTCGGCGAGCCTGTCAGCGCCAATGCGCTGGCCGCACTCGCCTATGGCGCGGGCTTCGGCACTGCGGCCTTTCTCGACGGCGTCATAGACCGCATCGGCGCGCGGCGCGTCATGCCTTTCGCCTATCTGCTGGTCGCCGCCGTCTATGTCGCGATTGCGCTGGCAAGCAGCAATTTCGTGCTGATCCTGGCCATGATCGCCATATGGGGCCTGGCCAATCATTTCGGCCTGAACGTGCTGGTGATGCGCCTCACCGCGCTCGATCCGTCGCGCCGCGGCACCATTATGGGCCTCAACAGTTCGGTCACCTATCTCGCGGTGTTTATCGGCACCACCAGCTTCGGCCCGCTTTATTCGTCCTTCGGCTTTGCCGCCTGCTCGCTGGTCGCGGCAGTGCTGATGCTGGTTGCGGCTGCTGCGGGGAGCTGGCGCTCGCCCGTCAGGTCGTAAAGGCCTGCGGCAAAGCTTGCGTCCCCATCCCGTCCTTCGCTAGTGCTTGGCCTGCCATGCGAGCCCCACTCAGATGAAGACGACGCTCGAGACCACCGCCGATCCGTTGCCCGAGGACCTCGCCTTCCTGGGCGAGCGGCTGACCGCGTTCAATGACGGCGATGTCGAACCCTCCGGCCGCAAGCCGATCGCCGTCTTCGTGCGCGACGAGGCCGGCGCTGTCGTCGCCGGCATTTCGGGATACACCGCCTGGGGCTGGCTCTATGTGCAATGGCTGTGGGTCGACGAACGCCTGCGCGGCCAACATACAGCCGGCGACATGCTGGACGCCGCCGAGCGCGAAGCAGTCGCGCGCGGCTGCCAGAACGCCTGGATCGACACGTTCAATCCGACAGCGGCCAAAGTTTACGAGCGGCAGGGTTACCGGCGTTTCGGTGAACTGCCGGATTTTCCCGTCGGCCGCAGCCGCATTTTCCTGCAGAAGAAGCTTTAACCCGCCAGTCGTCCGCCTTGCATTGGTCGCGGCGCCCCTGTCGTGCTCGGGAAAGAGATCGGCAGGCCACGCAGCACGCGCACGGCCAGGAACGCAAAGCACTCGGCCTCGACCGCATCGCCCTTCCAGCCCAGCGTCTCGGCCTGCACCACCTCGACGCCGGCGCGACGGCCAAGCATCGCCATCATCGTCGGGTTGTGGCGGCCGCCGCCGCTGACCGCCAGCCGCTTCGGCCGGCGCGGCAACAGGTCAAGCGCCTTGCCGACGGCCGATACGGTGAAGGCCGTCAGCGTCGCGGCGCCGTCCTCGGCGCTGAGGCCGTCAGCCATGGCGGCGCCGAAGTCGAAGCGGTCGAGCGATTTCGGATACGGCTTGGTCAGATAGGGATGCTGCAGCAATTTGGCCAGCCGCGCCTCGTCAACCGTGCCGGCCGCGCCCAGTGCGCCGTCGCGGTCCATCTCGCCGAGGCCGTTGGCCTTGATGAAATCGTTGAGCGGAGCATTGGCCGGGCCAGTGTCGAACGCCACGACATTGTCCTTGCCGTCCCACCACGTGATGTTGCCGACGCCGCCGAGATTGAGCACCGCGGTGTCGCCGCTGGCGTCTGCTTCCCGCAGCAACGCCGCGTGATAGGCGGCCGCCAGCGGCGCGCCCTGGCCGCCAGCGCGCACGTCGGCCGAGCGGAAATCATAGGCGACCCTGACGCCGAGGATCGAATGCATCAGCTCGCCATCGCCGAGCTGGCGCGTATCGCCGAGACGTCCGGGTTGCGGGGCGCGATGCAGCACGGTCTGGCCATGAAAGCCGACGACGCCGATATCAGCCATGGTCAGGCCGTAACTCTCGACAAGATCCTTCACCGCAGCCGACTGCGCCCGCGTCAGTGCCTCTTCCGCCTCGGCAAAGATCGCTGGCTCCGGCCCATCGAAATTCCACGCCCGCGCCGCGCGCAGCGTCTCTTCCAGCAAGGTACGGATCTCTGCGGGGTAAGGGGCCAGCGTGTAGGTGCCGAAATCGGCGATGCGCTCGCCATCGGTCTTGATCAGCGCCACGTCGATATTGCCGTCAAGCACGGTGCCGGTCATCAGGCCGACGGCCCAGATTGGTTCCATGGTCGCTTTCTCGAATCGTCGTTGAACCACGTTTCGGACGGATCGGTCGGGCAGGCAAGTCTTTTGCCGGTAGTGATCAAGGCAAGCGATTCAGGATTTGAATTTCCCCCGGCGATTGCGCTGCCCCTCACCTGCCTGCCG
>UCIA01000033.1 GCA_900472295.1 Hyphomicrobiales bacterium
CCCTCACCTGCCTGCCGGCATCCTGTCCCCGTATAGTGACGGGGAGAGGGGCGCTCTCATCGATGGTTTCGCCAATCGGCGGCGTTGCAAGACATAGTGCCGAAGGTAAGGTCAGCCACTTTCTCCCCGTCACTATACGGGGAGAAATGCCCGGCAGGGCAATGAGGGGCGGCGCTGCCGTGGCAAGCAGAGTTTCGATCGGCTTTGACTACTCGAGCAAATTTCTTCACGCGGCCGACTCCAAGCCTGCCCTGAGCAGCATGCCGAAGAGGTCGCGCGGCTCGTCGGGGTCGGCGAGCAGGTCGAGCTCCTCGTAAAGGCCGGTGGCCTGGAGCTGGTCGCGAACATAGCGGAGCGCGGAAAAATCCTCGGTGGCGAAGCCGACGGAATCAAACAGCGTGATCTGTTCCGCTGTCTTGCGACCCTCTGCCTTGCCAGTCATCACCTGCCACAGCTCGGTCACCGGATGGTCGGCGTCGAGCTGCTGGATCTCGCCTTCGATGCGCGTCTGCGGCGGGAACTCGACGAAGATGTCGGAGCGCAGCAGGATGTCGCGGTGGAGTTCGGTCTTGCCGGGGCAGTCGCCGCCGACCGCGTTGATGTGCACGCCGGAGCCGACCATGTTGTCGGTGAGGATGGTGGCGCACTGCTTGTCGGCGGTCACCGTGGTGATGATGTCGACGCCTTCGACAGCATCCTGGCCCGTCGTGCAGATGGTGATGTCAAAGCCCTTGCCGGCGAGGTTGCGGGCGCATTTTTCGGAAGCGGAGCGGTCGATGTCGTAGAGCCGCAGCCGGTCGACGCCGAGCAGCGCCTTGAAGGCGACGGCCTGGAATTCGGACTGGGCGCCGTTGCCGATGATGGCCATGGAGCGCGCGCCCTTCGGCGCCAGGTATTTGGCGGCGACAGCCGAGGTGGCCGCGGTGCGGAGCGCCGTCAGGATCGTCATTTCGGTCAGCAGCATCGGATAGCCGGAGCCGACATCGGCGAGCACGCCGAAGGCGGTGACGGTCTGGCGGCCCTCGCGCATGTTCTTGGGATGGCCGTTGACATATTTGAAGCCGTACATCTTGCCGTCGCTGGTCGGCATCAGCTCGATGACCCCGTCATGGCTGTGCGAGGCGATGCGCGGCGTCTTGTCGAACAGCTCCCAGCGGCGGAAATCTTCCTCGATATAGGCCGCGAGTTCGGTCAGGAACCGCTCGACGCCGATGGTCAGCACCAGTTTCATCATGCGATCGACGCTGACGAAGGGGACGATGGCAAGGCGCGATGGCTGGGTCATGCAATGCTTCCGGAATGGCTGCGGGTCGGGCGGTCCATGATGCGGCGGCCCATCAGGCTGGCGGCGAGGTCGACCATCAGCGTGGCGGTGCGGCCGCGCTCGTCGAGGAACGGGTTGAGCTCGACCAGATCGAGGCTGGAGACCAGGCCGCTGTCGGACAGCATCTCCATCACCAGATGCGCCTCGCGGAAAGTCGCGCCGCCGGGCACGGTGGTGCCAACCGCCGGTGCGATCGAGGGGTCGAGGAAGTCGACGTCGAGGCTGACATGCAGCAGGCCGTTGGCCTTTTCGACTTGCGCCAGGAAAGCGCGCAGCAAAGGCGCAATGCCGTGCTCGTCGATGGTGCGCATGTCGTGCACGGTGACGCCGGCTTCATTCAGCGCCCGGCGCTCGGCCGGATCGACGCTGCGCAGGCCCATGACGCAGATGCGGGCCGGATCGACGGCGACGGGCAGGTCGGGGAAATAGCCGCTAAAACCCGGCCGGCCGCTGGCATAGGCGAGCGGCACGCCGTGCAGATTGCCGCTGACGGTGGTGTCGAGCGTGTGAAAATCCGGATGCGCGTCGAGCCACAGCACGAAGAGCGGCCGGTCGCGTCCGGCGGCCCGGCGGGCTATGCCCGATACGGTGCCGGCCGAGATCGCATGGTCGCCGCCAAGGAAGATCGGCATGGCGTCCTGTGATGCTGTGTAGGCGGCTTCGGCGATCGCCGTCGTCCAGGCGGAAATCTCCGGCAAGGCCTTCAGCGCAAGATTGCCATGGGCGATGGCGCGTGCCGCAGCCGGCTGCACCGCGCCCCAGTCCTCGACCTCATGGCCGAGTTCCGACAGCACCGAGACAAGCCCTGCCGTGCGCAAAGCGCTCGGCCCCATCTCGCATCCCATCCTGCCCGCGCCGTCCTGCACCGGCGCGCCAACGATCCTGCAACGCATTCTTTTTGTCCTTGCGATTGATGCGTGGAATGAACCATTGCCGGCTGGCAGTTTGAACAGGCGAAATTGGCATTTCGAGAAGAATGATTTATCATTCCGATTAGTCACTATGACCAAAATGGAACGTCTGCATGGATGCGCTCGACGAAAGGCTGGTGACGCTGCTGCGGCACGATGCACGGCGCAGCATCTCTGACCTCGGGGTCGATCTCGGGGTGTCACGCGCCACGGTCAGGGCGCGCATGGAGAAGCTGGAAAAGGCGGGCGAGATCATCGGCTACACCGTGGTGCTGCGCGCCGACGCCGTCGACCAGCGGATACGCGGCGTGATGATGATCGAGATCGAGGGCCATGCCGCCGACCGCGTGGTCCGGGCGCTGGGCGGTCTGGCCGAGGTTTCGACCATTCACACCACCAATGGCCGCTGGGACCTGGTGGTCGAGCTCGGCACCGCGTCGCTCACCGACTTCGACGCGGTGCTGCGAAGGATCAGGCTGATCCCGGGGATAACGGGCAGCGAGACCAGCCTGCTGCTGGCGACGCCGAGGACGACCAGGGCGCGGTTGGCGTAGCCGTCGTTAGACTGGCGTGTTCAGGCGAAGGTCGGGTGCGGAACTGGCGGGGTGACATGCCTGACGAACCCCGCATTGGCCTGTTCGGCAAGCCGCTCAGCCTCGCTCTGCGCGAGGCCCATCAACAGTCTTCCTCCCACCTCCGCCGGCATGTCAGACATCAAATCGTAGACCAGCCAGCGGTCACTTGGATCTTGCATTGCTGCGAACCTCATCGGCGCTCCTCTTTTAAGCGCACCTAAATTTCTGAGGCGGTCGGATCGTTCCCGCTTTAATCGATAAATATTGATTAAAATTTGAAATATCGAGAATTAGCGGACTGTCATATGATCAGCAAAGCTTCGGCTGGTTAGCAGCTGCCGCAAGGTTGGAATGCATGTAATCCTTGGCGTGCCGACGGCCGCGCCTAAGTCCCAAGCGATGCTGTCCATAGAATCGCGAGCCGGTAACACGCGCGTAGCCTAGGTCTTCCGGGCTTGCTCCAACGCTTTGCGATTTCAATCCAGAATGCGAAAAAGCCGCGGCGAACCGCGGCTTTTCGATGCTTGATTTCCCGGAGGAAAATTGGAGCGGGTGAAGCGATTCGAACGCTCGACCCCAACCTTGGCAAGGTTGTGCTCTACCCCTGAGCTACACCCGCTCACACGGCCCTCGGGGCCGCAAGCCGGGCCTATATGGCTGAAGAGCGCGGCGATTGCAACAGGGAAATGACGGGCTTTTTGGTCGCGACAATTGGCCGGCAGCAGCACACAGTGCGCAGCTGACGGTTCATCGACTTCCCACATGACGGTCTTGTCTCGATGGCATCATTGGCCGTAAACGGCTTTGCCCACGATTACATAAGGGAAGATGATGCCGAAGACCGAAGCCGAGCTTTTCGCCTTTCTTGCCGATCTCGGCATAGACGTGTCCACCGTACGCCATCCGCCGCTCTATACGGTGGCCGATTCGCAGTCGCTGCGCGGCGAGATTGCGGGCGGGCACACCAAGAACCTGTTTCTCAAGGACAAGAAGGACGCCTTCTTCCTGGTCAGCGTCGGCGAGGACGCGGTTGTCGATTTGAAGCAGATTCATCATGTCATCGGCGCCGCCAGCCGCGTTTCCTTCGGTAAGCCCGAGATGCTGATGGAGCTGCTCGGCGTCATTCCCGGCGCCGTCACGGTGTTCGGCCTGATCAACGACACCCAAGGACGGGTCAAGGTGGTGCTCGACCAGGATCTGATGGCGCACGCTACAGTCAATGCGCATCCGCTGACCAATGAGGCGACGACATCGATCGCGTCCGCCGACCTCATCAGATTCGTCGAGGCAACCGGGCATGATGCTGCTATCTTGAAAGTCTCGGCTTGATCGCCACATGCATGGCGAAAACTGACCTCTAGTTTAAGGACGTCGCGCTGCTCCGCTGGGCGCGACCTGAAGGGCGACGACATGAGCGACAACAACAATCCGTTTGGCGGCCAATTCGGCGGCAATTCCGGCCAGTACACCACCTCCGTGCAGTATGGCGGCGCCGAGCCGGCCAAATCGGTATCTGGCCCGGCACTTGGCCCGGCACCCGGTGCAGCACCTGCCGCGGGCGAGCTGATCAAGGACACCACGACCGCTGCCTTTGCCGCCGACGTCATCCAGGAATCGCGCAAACAGCCGGTGCTGGTCGATTTCTGGGCGCCATGGTGCGGCCCTTGCAAGCAGCTGACGCCGCAGCTGGAAAAGGCGGTCAAGGCCGCCGGCGGCAAGGTCAAGCTGGTCAAGATGAACATTGACGACCATCCCTCGATCCCCGGCCAGCTCGGCATCCAGTCGATCCCGGCGGTCATCGCCTTCAAGGACGGCCAGCCGGTCGACGGTTTCATGGGCGCCATTCCCGAAAGCCAGGTCGCGGAATTCATCACCAAGGTCGGCGGCAAGGGCAATGGCGCGCCGCCGGTGGCCGAGGCGCTGGCTGCGGCGGCCGAAGCGCATGCGGCGGGCGACGCGCAGACCGCTGCCGACATTTATGACGCTATCCTGGCGCAGGCGCCGGAGACGATCGAGGCCATTGCCGGGCTTGGCGAGCTTCTGTTCGAAGCCGGCGACAGCGAGGGTGCGGAGGCACTGCTGGCGACGGCACCGGAAGCCAAGAAGGATGCGCCGCAGCTTGCCGCGCTGCGCGCCAGGATGACGCTGGCTGCCGAAGCAGCCGCGCTCGGCAATCCGGCCGAGTTCGAGCAGCGCCTGGCCGCCAATCCCGGCGACCACCAGGCGCGGTTCGATCTCGCCATGGTTCAGAACGCCAGGGGCGATCGCCACGCGGCGGCCGACAATCTGCTGGCGATCATCAAGGCGGACCGGACCTGGAACGAGGACGGCGCCAGGGCGCAGCTCTTAAAACTGTTCGAGGCCTGGGGCATGACCGACGAGGCGACGCTGGCGGCGCGGCGCAAATTGTCGTCGCTGCTGTTTTCCTGAGCCGTTCGCCGGCGAAATTGCAGGCGGAACGGTTGTCGGGCCTTGCGGCCGGCTGCGGCTGCGCCAGATTAGGGCGATGCTGACGATGCCGGGCTGCGGTGGGTCGCATGCCAGGAAGCGATCGGAGGACTTAAGTGCAGGTCGGAAATGCATATTACCGGGTCGGCAAGGATCTGCCGTCGACCATCCCGGTGTTTCCGCTTGCCGGCGCCCTGCTTTTGCCGGGCGGCCGCATGCCGCTCAACATTTTCGAGCTGCGCTATCTGCAGATGGTGGATGAGGCGATCGCCGGCTCGCGGCTGATCGGCATCATCCAGCCCAGCCTCAATGGCGCGCTGCGTGTCGATGGCGAGCCGGAACTGTGCAATGTCGGCTGCGTCGGACGCATTATCTCGCTGGCCGAGAGCGGCGACGGCCGTTATCTGATCTCGCTGCAGGGCGTGTGCCGGTTCCGCATCACCCGCGAGCTGCCGGTGAAAACGCCGTTCCGGCAGTGCAAGCTGGCGCCGTTCCTCACCGACCTTGCAGAAGACCAGGCGGCAAGCGAAGTCGACCGGCCGGCGCTGTTGAAAGCGTTTCGCGCCTATCTGCAGGCCAACGATCTCGAAGCAGATTGGGAGAGCGTCAGCCGCGCCGAGAACACCATGCTGGTCAACGCGCTGTCGATGATGGCGCCCTACGGACCGGCCGAAAAACAGGCGCTGCTGGAGGCGCCGGACCTGAAAGCCCGCGCGGAGACGCTGATCGCCATCACCGAAATGGCGCTGGCGCGCGAGAATGAGGATTTTGGTTCCAGCCTCCAGTAAGATGCGTCGATATTCAGGTGAGGCCGGCCTGACCTGAGTCTCAACATCTTGGGCCGGCAATTGCACGGGAAGAGGAACCGATGGCTGCGGATGGGCGTGACGGCAAGACGGCCAATGTCGATCCAAAACTGCTGGAGCTGCTGGCCTGCCCGCTGACCAAGGGGCCGCTGGCCTGGGACCCGGAGCGCGGCGAACTGATCTCGCGGGTCGCCAAGCTCGCCTATCCCGTGCGCGACGGCATCCCGATCATGCTGCCCTCGGAGGCGCGGACGATTTCCGGCGACGACGCCTTGCCGGCGCCGCGCCCGTAGAGATCACCGCGCGGCGCACCGCGCAATGACCAATGCTGCCTGTCTCAGGACCGCTTGCGGCAGTCGAAGGGGTAGCGGTTTCCTTGCCAGGTTGAATAGCCGCTGGCGGTATTGCCGCCACCGCGGCGCAGGAACCACCTGTTGCCATCGGCATGGCGGAAGGTCAGCGTCGATGCCGTCGAGCCGGTACGGGTGAGCGTCGCCCACGGGCCGTTGCGGTCCCAGAGCCGGCCGCGCAGTTCGGCGCCGGCCACGCTGGTTCCGGGGCCACCGTAATCGACATTGACGATGCGCCACTCCATCCTGGTCGGCCGGCCGTCGAGCTGGCACGACCATTTGCCGGTATACCAGCCGCCGGGCGCGGTGCCTGCCTCTGCGCCAGTGGTGAATGCCGAAAGAAGAGCTGCACAAGCTACGAGCCGCAGAACCAATTTCATGACTTCCCCCTTCCTGCGAAACTGAATCCGCTCCGCAATCGGCGAAGGCTTCGCCATGCGCGCGATCCATAAGCAGTTCAGCATGTATCGAGCGCTGCGACTGTGAGTTCCCTCACATCGTGCGGATTCGTATAGCGGTCAACCGTCGGCGGTCTCTGTCTGATGCATGTCGTGGTCCCAAAACCGAGGTCACTTTTGGGCGACATGCATTATTGAAAATTCCGGCCCTTGGGCATGACCCTCTCGGCCTTGTCCGACAGTGTTGCGATATCCGGTCGGACCGGCACAGAAGGCGTCATCTCTTCCAAAAGCACGGTCAGCCAGGGCGTCAGATCCTCGATCTTTTCGGCGACGATGTGGATGACGCCGGATTCCGCCTGCAGCTTGCCGGTGACCTTGACGAAGCGCGCACCCATGACGATGGGCCGGAACCGGGCAAAAGTTCTCTCCCAGAAAATGACGTTGGCCACCGCCTTGTCGTCCTCCAGCGTCAGGAAGATCGCATTGCCCTTGCCTGGCCGCTGCCGCACCAGCACCAGACCGGCGACGGAGACCCGCCTGCCGTCGCGAACCGCGCCAAGGTTGGCATTGGGGATGACGCCGGCGCGGTCGAGCCGCTCGCGCAGGAAGGCGACCGGATGCGCCTTCAGCGACAGGCCGAGCGCGCGATAGTCGTGGATGACATGTTCGCCGAGCGGCATTTTGGGCAGTTTTGTCTCAGGCTCGAGCTCGCGCAGCCGGATCGCCGGCTGGTCGAACAGCGGCAGCCGTTCGGCGGCACTCTTGCCGTCCAGCGCGCGCACCGCCCAGAGTGCCGCGCGGCGGTCGAGGCCGAGCGAGCGGAAGGCATCGGCCTGCGCCAGCCTTTCGATGTCGTCGACATCGAGGCCCGAGCGCAGCCAGATATCCCTGACGGATTCGTAGCCCATGCCGCGCCGCTCGACGAAAACCGCCATGCGTTTCTCCGACAGGCCCTTGATCTGGCGGAAGCCGAGCCGGACAGCGTGCCTTGTCTTGATGACGCCGCGCATTTCGGCATGGCGGGCGAGGATGCGGCCCGGATCGAATTGGTCTTTCTCCAGGGCGCAGTCCCAATCGGAAAAATTGACGTCGACCTCGCGGATGGCAACGCCATGGTCGCGCGCGTCGCGCACCAGCTGGGCCGGCTGGTAAAAGCCCATAGGCTGCGAGTTCAGGATCGCGGCGCAGAACACGTCGGGATAGAAAGTCTTGAACCAGCAGGAGGCATAGACGAGCAGCGCGAAGGAGGCGGCATGGCTTTCGGGAAAGCCATATTCGCCAAAGCCCTCGATCTGCTTGAAGCAGCGCTCGGCGAAGTCTTCGGTGTAGCCCCTGTCAGTCATGCCCTTGATCATGCGCTGGCGATAATTGCCGATGGTGCCGGTGCGTTTGAAGGTGGCCATGGCGCGGCGTAGTTCGTCCGCCTCGCCTGGCTTGAAGCCGCCGGCGACGATGGCAATCTTCATCGCCTGCTCCTGGAACAGCGGCACGCCCAGCGTCTTGCCCAGGATTTCTTCCAATTCCGGCTTGGGATACTCAGGCATCTCCTTTTTCTGGCGACGGCGCAGATAGGGGTGCACCATGTCACCCTGGATCGGACCGGGCCGCACGATCGCCACCTCGATGACCAGATCGTAGAACTCGCGGGGCCGGAGACGCGGCAGCATCGACATCTGGGCACGCGATTCGATCTGGAAGACGCCCAGCGTGTCGGCGCGGCAGATCATGTCGTAGACGTCCTCGTCCTCTGCCGGCAGGGTGGCCAACACATAGGGTCGCCCATATGGGTCGCGGGCCTTCGGATAATGGTCGGTGATCAAAGTGAAAGCGCGCTTCAGGCAGGTCAGCATGCCGAGCGCCAGAATATCGACCTTGAGGATCTTCACCGAGTCGAGATCGTCCTTATCCCACTCGACCATCTTGCGCTGGTCCATTGCCGTCTTGACGATGGGCACGATCTCATCGAGCCGATCCCTGGTGATAACGAAGCCGCCGACATGCTGCGTCAGATGGCGAGGAAAGCCCATGATCTCATTGGCGAGCTCGATCACATGCCGCGACACCTTGTCGGTGCGGTCGAGACCGCCGGCCCTTGCTTCCTTCTCGCCAAGCTCGGATGTAGACCAGCCCCAGATCGAGCTGGACAGGGCCGCCCTGACGTCCTCCGACAGGCCCATGGCCTTCGACACTTCCCGCAACGCGGAGCGGCCTCGATAGCTGATCACGGCGGCGCCCAGCGCCGTGTGCTTGGCGCTGTATTTTTCGTAGATGTACTGCATGACGGTTTCGCGCTTTTCGTGCTCGAAATCGACATCGATGTCGGGTGGCTCGTTTCTCTCCTCGGAAATGAAGCGCTCGAAAAGCGAATTGATTTTGTCCGGCCCTACCTCGGTGATGCCGATGCAGAAGCAGACGACCGAGTTGGCGGCCGAGCCGCGGCCCTGGCAGAGAATATCCTGGCTGCGGGCAAACTTGACGATGTCGTACACGGTCAGGAAGTAGCGGGCGTAGTTGAGGCGCTCGATCAGAACGAGCTCTTCCTCGATGCGCCTGGTTACGGATTCAGGCACACCTGCCGGATAGCGGTTGACCGCGCCCTCCCGCGCCAGTCTTTCCAGCTCGGCCTGCGGGGCTAGGCCGGATTCCGTTGGCTCGTCCGGATAATTGTACTGGAGGTCGCTCAGCGAGAAGGTCAGCTCTTCGGCAAAGCGCAGCGTTTCGGCCAGCGCCTGCGGATGCCTGCGAAACAGCCTGGCCATTTCCAGCGGCGGCTTCAGATGGCGTTCGGCATTGGCTGCCAGTTGCAGCCCCACTTCGGCGACAGGCGTGTTGAGGCGGATCGCGGTCAGCACGTCCTGCAACGGACGCCGCTCCGCCGTGTGGTAGAGCACATCGTTGGTCGCCATCAGCGGAATGCCGGCGGCTTGCGCCATCGCTGCCGCCTGCTCGATCCTGAACCGGTCATTGCCGGCATAATCGGGCGAAACGGCGAGACGGAGATGTCGTCCGAAACGATCCCCAAGCTGGCGAAGCAAGGCGAGATCATCCTGCGCGTCCGCCGTCAGATCGGGCACGACAGCAAGCGACATCAGATCTCCCCATTCGAGCAGGTCGCTGCGCTGGAGAAGGGTGGCGCCCTTTTCCGTGTCGTCGCGCAGATTGGCCTGGGTCAGCATGCGACAGAGATGACCCCAGCCCTTTCGGTCTTGTGGATAGGCGAGAATGTCCGGCGTGCCGTCGCCGAACACCAGCCGGCAGCCGGGGTGATAAGAGAATGTTTCCGCCTTGGCCTGCTGCCAGGCGCGCACCACGCCGGCCACGGTGTTGCGGTCGGCAAGCCCGATCGCGGAGAAGCCCATCAGCTTGGCGGCCACCACCAGTTCCTCCGGCTTGGAGGCGCCGCGCAGGAAGGAGAAATTCGACTGGATGCCGAACTCGGCATAGGGGATGACGGTCAGCGCGTTCATGCGAACACCCCATGCATGAACCAGCGCGGCGGCATTTGCGGGTTGCCGTAAAGGCCTTGCCGGTAGAGCCAGTAGCGGCGGCCGTCGGCATCCTCGATGCGGAAATAGTCGCGCGTCGATGCGACCGGATCGCCGACGGCTTCACGCCACCATTCCGGCGCGATGCGCTCCGGCCCCTCCACACGCGCGACCCGGTAGAGCGCACGGCGCCAGCGGAAATTCATCGGCGGTCCCTCCGGCATTTCGGTCGCCGGCACCTCGATCGGTTCGGGCGAACGGAACAGCCGGATCGGCCGCTCCGGCGGAAAGACCGTCATCGGCGGCGCGTCTTTCGCGCCCGGCTTCCTGGGTGGTGTTTTGCGTTGCGGCGCCTCCGAGAACGGGATGGTGGCGACGGCATGCTCCGGCAGATGGCTCTCGACGGCGACCGGCTTCAGCACCGCATTGTCGCCAAGCCGGGCGCGGATGCGGTCGGCAAACATCGCGATATCGGCGCCGTCATCTTGCGCCTCGCCGGTCAGGTCGGCCTGCTGCATGTCGAAGGTGGCGACAGCCAGCACCGAGAGCCGCACCAGATCGAAGCCATAACCGGCATCGATATCCTGCTCGAGCGCGGCCAGCCGCTCGTGGAACAGGCGCTGGATCAGCTTGGGTTCGCGCAAGGGACGCGATGTGCCGACAGCGATGCGACTGACGGCGCCGTCGACGCGAAACAACAGCAGCGCCAGCATCCTGGCGCCCTCGCCGCGTCGCTCGAGGTCGGCCTTCAGCGTCACCGCCAGCATGAGCACCAGCCGCTCGATCTCGGCGGTCAGCACGACCGGCTCGGCGAGATGGCGTTCGACCGAAAGCGGCGCCACCGGCAGGCGCGGCGACACCGCTTCGTCGAGGCGGCCAAGCGCCTGGTCGATGCGCAGCAGCAGGCTGGCGCCGAAACGGCGGGCGAGCGGTGCGCGCGGTGCCGCCATGACGGCGCCGGCGGTGCGCAGGCCGACGCTTTCCAGGCTGGCGCGGATATCGGCTTCGATGCGCAATGCTGCCAGCGGCAAGGGGGCGAGCAGCGCTTCCTCCTCGCCTGAGACAACGATGCGGTCGCCGCAAAAGCGCGCCGCCGCCCAGGCCGCGCCCGGCGTCGCGGCCAACCCGGCACGGATATCGAAACCCTGCTGGAAAAAGCGCGCAAGAATGTCGTCCAGCATGGCGCGTTCGCCGCCGAACAGATGCGTGCAGCCGGTAACGTCGAGATAAAGACCGTCGACGCCGTCGAGCGCCACCAGCGGCGTGTAGCGGTCGCACCAGTCGGCAAGGCCTTCGAGCAGCCGGCGATCGGCCTCCGGATCGGCCTCGACAATGTCGATCGAAGGATGCATGGCGCGGGCGTCGGCAATGCCCATGCCGCGCTTCAGATGCAGCGCCTCAGCCCGCTCGTCGAGGGCCGATATGCGCTGGGCGTTCGTGTCGCGATGGCTGATCACCAATGGTGGGTGAGATGGCGGCAAATGATCCGACGGCCGGGAACGCCACGACCGTCCCAGGCGCTGGCGCAGGATCCGCTCCGCGGCCAGATACGGAAACCACAGCGACAGAATTCTCTGGCTGGCGGGGCCGTCTTTCTTCGAAACGGTGTTCATCGGGGTTCCACTCCAGTGTGAATTGTCCAGGCAGAGCGGTGCGGCTCTTGCCGATGCTGACGGTGAAGGCCGGGCGACCGATCGAGCCGGCAAGCGGCCCGGCGATCGTCCGACGCGATGCCGCTGGCGCTGCCGACACGATGAGGCGCACCGGGGCGGCGGTCGGCTCGGCCTCGCCGGCCTGGCGCAGCAGGAACACCGGCCGGCCGGCGTTTTGGGCGCGCGCGTGCAGCCGGCGTGTCGCGGTGAGGTCGAGCCGCTGCGGGCTGCCGCGTATCTCGAGAATGATTGCGGCGAGCGCCGTCATCTTCGCTGCCTCCTCGGCCACCCACAGCGCATCGGTGAGTTTCGGCGCCTCGGAAAACAGCAATTGCTCCGGCGCGATGCCGAACAGGCTTTGAAGCCCCCGGGCATAGGGAAAGCCGGCCTCGCGAAAGATCTCCGACGTGCCGATCCACAGCACGGGCAGGGCTTGCCCCTTCAGGATCAGGCTGACCAGCGACAGCACGAAGCCGGCGACAGCTCCGGCATTGCGGGTCTCAAGACCATGGATTTCGCTGAGCGCGGCTTTCGGCAGACCGCCGCTCAGCGCCGCATCGAGGCGCTCGACGCCGGTGGGCAGGAAGGCGTCGGGTGAAGCGACCGCAAGGCCGCGCCGGATGATTGTGATATCGGGCGCGACATCGAGGTCCGGCGCCGCTCCGCTATCGCCGCCAAGGCCCGCGCGCAGCCGCTCGCCGGCCGGCGCGGCCAGGCGCTCGGGCAGCGTTCTCTCGATCTTCGCGATCTGGCGGCGCAGGGCAAAAACAGTCTCCCGCGCCACGGCCGATGTCGCCATGACGATCAATGTCTCTCACAATTGTTCCTGTTATGTTCCTATAGATTCCAGAGGGTGCTGGAAGAGTCAAGCGGAGTCAGAAGGAATTTATTCCTCTGCGGTGATTGACACCATGGAATGCCAGCCCATTTGCCGATTCCCTGGGGAAAGCCTATATGCCGGGATCAGAAGGACAAAGCATGGCCCGCATCTACAAGACCCGCACCTGGCATGACGAACTCTCTCCCTCGATCGAGGAGATGGAGTTCCTGGCGCTGGAGGCGTATGCGCATCTGCCCGACGATTTTCGCAAGCTGACCGGCGAGATCGTCATCATGATCGCCGAATTCCCGACCGACGAGATCATGGACGATCTGTCGCTGGAGACGCCGTTCGACCTGCTCGGCCTGTTCGAGGGCCGCGGTATCGCCGAGCGCTGGAACCCGCAGACCGGCGAAGGCCCGAACCGCATCACGCTCTACCGCCGCGCCATCCTCGACTACTGGGCCGAAAACGAGGAGACGCTGGGCGACATCGTCACCCATGTGCTGATCCACGAGATCGGCCACCATTTCGGCCTGTCGGACGACGATATGGAAAAGCTTGAAGAGGCGGCGGAGTAAACGGTTTCCTCCGTCAGGCTTCCCGTCAACCTACGCCAGGCGATCTCCATTCGACGCCTTGAACTGTTCGCACGCCCCGTGAAATGGTAAACCTTCATTTTGCCTGAAACGGTGCGAATCGGACATGAAGCGACGCAAGCCCGACGATAGCGGTCCCCTGGCGGTTGCGATTGTCGCAACGCCGGAGGCTGCCGCCTCGGTGGTCTACGGCATCTACGAAGTCCTGTCCTCGGTAGGGCTCGCCTGGCAGCTCTTGCACCGGCAGAGCCCTGCGCCGGTCTTCAAGCCGGTTGTGCTGTCCATGGATGGCCAACCGTTCCGGACTTTCAACGGCGTGACAATCCACCCCGACGGCCGATTTGGCGATCATCCGTCGCCCGACATCGTGATCATACCGGACCTCGCGGTCATGCCGGGCGAACCCGTGCCCAACACCTATTCCGCCATCGCCGACTGGATCGGCGGAGCCCACGCCAACGGCGCCATCGTGTGCTCTGTCTGTACGGGTTCAACTCTGCTGGCCCTGACCGGCCTGCTCGATGGAGAAGATGCAACCACCCATTGGGCGTGGGAAGGCGATTTCCGCAGCCGGTTTCCCCAGGTCAAGCTGCGCAAGGAGCGCGTGCTGGTGCCGGCCGGCGAAGGTCACCGCATCATCACGGCCGGCAGCACGACGTCCTGGCACGACCTGCTGTTCTATCTCATCGCGCGCGTTCACAGCCTGGAGGAGGCGCGTCGTATCGCAAAGTTCTTCCTTCTGCAGTGGCACGCGGACGGGCAGCTTCCGTTCGCATCGCTCACGGTCACGCGCCAGCACAAGGACCCTCTGATCGCCGCCGCGCAGCTCTGGGCAGCCGACAACTATGCAAGCATGAACCCGGTCTCGGCGATGGTCGAGCAGAGCGGGCTTACCGAGCGCAGCTTCCTGCGTCGCTTTCGGGCCGCCACTGGCCAATCACCCGTTGAATATGTCCAGACGCTGCGCATCGAAGAAGCCAAGCATCTTCTCGAAGCCACCGACATGCTGCCGGACGACATAGCGGGCGAGGTGGGTTACGCCGAGACGTCGAGTTTCCGTCGCTTGTTCAAGCGACTTGTAGGCCTTTCGCCAGCCGCATACCGCCGTCGAATGCTTCCGCCTCCGTCTGCGTTTTTTCAGGCTCCCGCCGGATAGAAGATGGCAGATGCCGTCGGCTGCGTGAAATCGGCTTGCGCATCAACGTGTCCGTTTCGGACCGTTTCCTTCCAAACCCGACCTGTTTGCCAAAGGTCCTCCCGCATAGACACCAGCCACCCAAGTGGAACCCGGCTCGCTGCTCAACGACATGGAGCAAACGCCGACGAACATTTGGGTCTGTCGATGTTGCCCCGAAGCCGTCCTCGAAATGGATGTATTCGGCACTTGCCGGCAGCAACTTTGCTCGAGGCCAAGCTTCGAAATCCAACCACAACGGCCGGACCATCAGGTTCGCCCAAAATCGTTCACTTGCTTCAACGAAGGGGTGAACTTGAAAGGAAACGATGATGAAACTGACTTACCTCGCCGCAGCTTTCGCTGTTGCCACCCTCGCCTTTGCAGCGCCGGCCAAAGCCCAGCAGATGCCGACGCCCGAACAGACTTACAGCGACGTTCAGGCTACCTATGGCTTCGTGCCTGGCTATTTGAAGGCATATCCCAAGAGCGCTGTCGCCGGCGCCTGGGCCTTCAGCAAGGGTCTGGCAATGGACTCGAGCAACAAGCTCGATCCGAAAGTCAAGTCGCTGATCAACCTCGCGGTCGCGGCGCAGATCCCCTGCCAATACTGCATCTGGCTCGAGACAAGCCTCGCCAAGAAAGCGGGCGCGACGGACGAGGAAGTTGCCGAAGCGGTGGTGCAGGCAGCCTATGTTCGCCACTGGAGCACGGTGTTGAACGGTCTTCAGGTGGATTTTGAAACCTTCAAAGCTGATTTCAGCGGCGAGTAACAGCAGGTCTCTACGCAGGGCGGCTGCTCGCCACCCTGCGTAGAGCAAGAAACGGGCCGGAGACCCGCGGCAAAGGCGCCGCTCGGAAGGACGTGAGAATGGAACTCTTGGTCAACATCGCGAACATTCTGTATGTGATTGCGTACTTCACAATGGACATGCTGCGCCTGCGCCTGCTGACGATCGTGGCGGCGTGCTGCCTGGCGGCATATTTCTACAGCCAGCCGGAGCCAATGTTCAATGTGGTGGCCTGGAACATGTTCTTCATCAGCCTGAATATGATCCAGATCTTTCGCCTCCTCAAAAATCGGGCGAAGCCGACTGCGACCCAGGCCAAATGACTCTTTCGACGCGACGCATGGCTTGCCGGTTGGCTGTGGACAGGCGCGAGCGCCCTACCAGTCGCTGAGCTTGGTATCCGGCCCGTATTCCTGGCCGTCGATATCTTTCACCACCGACTGGCCGCAGCGCATGGTCTTGGTCTTCTTGTCATAGGCGTAGGTCGGCGAGCCGTAGAGGTGCCAGCCCTTGTTCAGCGCCGCGGTCACCTTGTGGCAGAAGGTGGAATCGTCGGGGGCGGACAGAAAGCGGTAGAGTCTCATGGGTCGGGTCCTGTCGTGAGTTCGTCTTGTCGCGGCGTGATATTCCGAAGCCGGCTCAGGCAATCATGCGCCGATAGCGGCGGCTTTCGCCAGCAGTTTTTCGGCCTGCGCCAGGTGCAGCCGCTCGACCATCCTGCCGTCCAGCGCAATCACGCCTTTGCCGGCATTTTCGGGCAAGGCGAAAGCATCTTTGACCGCGCGCGCCTCGGCCAGGGCTTCGGGCGCGGGGGCAAAGGCGCGGTTGGCGGCTTCGATCTGGGCCGGGTGGATCAGCGTCTTGCCGTCGAAGCCCATGGCCGCCCCTTCCGTGCATTCGCGCGAAAAAGCGTCGAGATCGCGAAAATCGTTGGAGACGCCGTCGAGCATGTCGATGCCGCCGGCCCGCGCCGCCAGCACCATCTGCATCAGCCAGGGCACGAGGTAACGTCGGTCGGGCGTCGCCTGAATGCCGGTTTCCTTGACAAGGTCATTCGTTCCGGCAACGAAACAATTGAGCCTTGAGGCTGGATCGCGTCCGAGTTCGGCAATGGCGCCGATGTTGAGCATGGCCTTGGGCGTCTCGATCATCGCCCAGAGCTTGACGCTGTCGGGGGCGAAATTGTCGTCGAGCACGTCGCCGACCTCGAGGATGTCGCGCGGCGTGGCGACTTTGGACAACAAAATGCCGTCGGGCTCGAATTTTGCCGCGGCGAGCAGATCGTCATTGCCCCATTCGCTGGACAGCGCGTTGACGCGCACGATTATCTCGCAGCGCCGTTTCGGCCGGTTGGCGAAAATGCTGGCCAGTTTTTCGCGCGCGGCGATCTTGTCGGCGGGGGCGACGGCGTCTTCGAGGTCGATGATCACGGCATCGCAGGCCAGTTGCGTGATCTTGGCCAGCGCCTTGTCGTTGGAGGCGGGGACGTAAAGCGCCGAACGGCGCGGGCGGTAGGGTTCGCTTGTCATGACCGATCTATGCCGGTTGCAATAAGCTGAGGCAAGTGAGCTGAGCAGTTGGTTCGGCCAACCCTTGACGCCGGCGCCGCCCCTCACCT
>UCIA01000037.1 GCA_900472295.1 Hyphomicrobiales bacterium
GCGGCCTGAGATGGGCGCGTCGTATCGGCATAAAAAAAGAGCGGGGGGCCAAGCCCCGCCGCTCTTTTTCTGGAAGTTTCGGCTGTTAGCTAGTTGTTGCCGAACCGATCCCTGTCGCTGCTCTGAGGAGCGGACTTCTGTTGGTCGCCCGACGCGTTCAGCAGCTTGTAAACCGGCGAGCTGGTGTTGAACGACGAGGTGCGCGTGGTGTCGACCGTAGCTGTCGGCTGATTGACGCCAGCCGAACCATAATGGTCGCTGCCAGCGAATGCACTGCCGGAAACGGCCAGAACGGCGACGGCAGCAAGAACGATCTTCTTCATATCAAGTCTCCTGAATTTTCCGATGTCAGCAGAAGCGGCGGATAAACCCGCCGCGCGCTGAGAATCGTCTGTTAGCGGCCGAAGAGGTTACGATCGGCACCGTGGGCAGGCGCCTGTTCGGCCGGAGCCGACTTCTCAACCGAAGCCGTATGGCCGCTGTCGGTCGACGTAACCGCGGGCTGGTTGGCGCCGTTCGACCCGTAGTTGTCGCTGCCGGCGAAAGCGCTGCCGGAAATGGCCAGAACGGCGGCGGCAGCAAGGATGATCTTTTTCATTTCAAATACTCCTGAATTTTTGGGGATCCCAAGAGCGACGAGCTGGCCGCTCTTTGTTGGTCGGATCAGCGATTGCCGTAGAGGTCGCGGTCGCTGCCCTGAACGACGGGCTGCTTGTCAGCGGGGGCCGACTTCTGAATGGAAGCCGTGTACGAGCTGTCAACCGAGACGGCAGGCTGGTTCGCACCTTTGGAACCGTAATTGTCGCTACCAGCGAAGGCGCTGCCGGTGATGGCCAAAACGGCGGCGGCAGTGAGGATGATCTTTTTCATTTTTGGTACTCCAGTTTGTCTGTCCGTCTAGCGGCGTGTCCTGAGAGGAGTTCGCGTCGTTCGGACAGCCCCGATGTGGGTGGGCCGCCTGCCGGATTCCAATCACGAAGTTGTTCCGGCTGGGCCATGACTTTACATCTTGTAATTTTCATAAGCATGCCTATTATCTTATTTTATTAAGGAAATACAATAACTTGAATGACCGCACCGCTCAGCTCACCGAGTGTGTCCGGGTGTCAGCGTTCACACCGTCCTGCACGCATTGTCAACAGAAACGAACCGTTCGGTTCGATTTTAGAAGTTGCTAATAGTCACTTTTCGATACCGCTAGCCTTTTTTGGCCCTGCCAAGGGGCCGGACAAGAGGCGATTCGAAACGGCAATGATGGCTACACGAAACAGGGTTTCAGCGGTTCAATCGCCGGCCGGAGCGTTCGGCCAGCGTGTCGCGCCGCATGGATACGATGTCGCTTTCATGCCGATGTCGCGATCGCTGCCGTGATTAGATGATGACATCTCAGGTGCCGCTTCGTGACGACGGAGCGGAGAATTGGGAAGCCGGTCAGAATCCGGCGCTGCCCCCGCAACGGTGGTGGAGTTCAAGTCGCAACGGGAGACCACTGGGCAACAGCCTGGGAAGGTGTCGCGATGGTCCGCAAGGACAACTCCAGAGCCCGGAAACCAGCCCGAGATGCTTGAACTCGACTGATCGCGGTGGGCGGTCAAGAGGTGGATAGGCATGTCCGGCGCTGCCGGCCTGCGGCCGATCCTTCCTCCATCACCACCAAGTTCAGTCCTTAAACCATGAGGACAGAACTATGGATGCGCGCAACGATATGCTGAGGCTCTTGAACAGCCGCAGGGATGGGTTTTCGCTCGAACAACCCTTCTACACCGACCCCGATTTCTTCAAGCTCGACATGGAGCTGATCTGGTATCGCGACTGGCTGTTCATCGGCCATGATTGCGAACTGCCGAAGCCCGGCAGCTATATCACCGTGCAAATCGGTGATTATCCGGTCGTGCTGGTCCGCGACCAGAAGGGCAACATCAACGCCTTCCACAATTCCTGCCGCCATCGCGGCAGCCGCGTCTGCAACACCGACAAAGGCACGGCGGCCAAGCTCGTCTGTCCCTACCACCAATGGACCTACGAGCTCGATGGCCGGCTGCTGTTCGCGCGCCAGATGGCCGAGGGTTTCGACAAGAGCCAGTTCGGCCTGAAGCCGGTCGCTTGTGAGAGCGTCGCCGGCTACATCTTCATCTGCCTGGCCAAGGAACCCGCCGATTTCGCGCCGATGCGGGCCATGATCGAGCCTTACCTCAAGCCGCACCGGCTGACTGAAGCGAAAGTCGCCTTCGAATCGACGATCATCGAAAAGGGCAACTGGAAGCTGGTCTGGGAAAACAACCGCGAGTGCTACCACTGCGCCGGCAACCATCCGGAACTGTGCAAGACATTCCCGGAAGCGCCGACCGTGACCGGCGTGCAGGGCGCCGACAGCGATCCGGAGATGCTGGCGCATTGGGCGAAATGCGAGGCGGCAGGCCTGCCGAGCAAATTCCGCATCGATCCAGCCGGGCAATTCCGCGCCACCCGCGCGCCGCTGCTGCGCGACGCCGTCAGCTACACGATGACGGGCAAGCGCGCGGTGGCGAAAAACCTCTCCGACACGGTTGGCGCCGACCGCATCGGCACCTTGATGCACTATCACTATCCGACGACATGGAACCACATACTGATCGACCATGCGGTGACCTTCCGGGTGCTGCCGATCAGCGCCACCGAGACTGCGGTGACGACCAAGTGGCTGGTGCACAAGGATGCGGTCGAGGGCGTCGATTACACCGTCGACGAACTCACCCATGTCTGGACCGAAACCAACGATCAGGACCGCCGCATCGTCGAGGAAAACGCCTTTGGCATCCTGTCGCCGGCCTATGAACCCGGTCCCTATTCGGAGCTGCACGAAGGCGGCGTGATCCAGTTCGTCGACTGGTACGCGCGCTTCATCGGTCCGCGCCTGGCCGAAGGCGGGCGGCCGGCGCTGCGCAGCGTGGCATGAGAGGTTGAGGGATGAATGCGATGACGGATCTTGGCCTCTATCGCCATCTCGACCAGATGGCGCCGTGGAACGACAGGCTGCAGGTGCTGGAAGTGATCGGCGTCAGCGACGAGGCGCCTGACGTCAAGACCTTCACCTTCCGCTCCGACAACCAGACCTGGTTCCGCTACAAGCCGGGCCAGTTCGTGACGCTGGAACTGCCGACCCCGGACGGGCCGCTGATGCGCACCTATACGCTGTCGTCCTCGCCGTCGCGGCCGTTCTCGATCGCGGTGACGGTCAAGGCGCAGGCCGGCAGCATCGGCACGCGCTGGATGTTCGACCATCTCGTGCCCGGTTCGCACGTCAAGGCGTACGGGCCGGCGGGCGACTTCTCACTGCACAGCCACCCGGCGGCCAAATATCTGTTCATTTCGGCCGGCTCCGGCGTGACGCCGATGATGTCGATGCTGCGCTGGCTGAACGACTGCGCGCCATGGACCGATGTCGGCTTCGTCAATTGCGCGCGGCGTGCGGAAGAGATCATCTTCCGCAAGGAGCTCGAGCTGCTCGGCGGCCATATGCCCGGCCTGTCGCTCGGTTTCATGATCGAAGAGCGGTCGAGCCGCGAAGGCTGGTACGGCCATATGGGCCGCATCGACGCGATCCGGTTGCCCTTGCTGGCGCCCGATTTCCGCGAGCGCGAAATCTTCTGCTGTGGCCCCGATCCGTTCATGCGCGCCGTGCGCGGCATGCTGGACGCCGCCGGTTTCGACATGACGAAATACCATCAGGAGAGCTTTGCCGCGCCTGTGGTGGAGGAAATCGCATCGCCGTTTGCATCCCCCGCCGAGGACGGCATCGCCGCACCTGTCGAAGCCGTGACGCCGATCCGCTTCTCGCTCTCGGACGTCGACGCCGACTGCGTCGCCGGCCAGACCGTGCTGCAGACCGCGCGCAGCTCGGGCGTGCGAATACCCGCCGCCTGCGAGTTCGGCCTGTGCGGCACCTGCAAGGTGAAGAAGGTCTCCGGTGATGTCGAGATGAGCCACAATGGCGGCATCCTCGACCACGAGATCGATGACGGCTTCATCCTCGCCTGCTGCTCGAAACCGCTGTCGGCACTCGAGATCGAGGCTTGAAAGACGCCGCTCGCTCAGACGCCGTAGCGCTCGGTGCGGATGATGTCCGCCGATATGCCGGCGTCGATCAGCGCCTGGGCGGCGGCCGAGACGAAGGCGTTCGAGCCGCAGACGAAGGCCAGCACTGGCGGCTTCGGCAGCCGCGCCAGCGCCTGCATCACCATCGCCGTGTCGATGCGCCTCGAATAGTCGGACGGACGCCGTGCGGCCTCGCGCGTCAGCGTCAGCATCAGCTCGAGACCGTAGCGGCGGTCGTCGAGGCCGATCAGCTCGTCGCGAAAAATCACCTCGTCCCAGACCCGTACCGAAAACATCAGTGCGACCGGCACCGTGGATTTGCGCAAGGTGCGGTGCCGCACCATTGCCATCAGCGGCACCACGCCGGAACCGCCGCCGACCAGAAGCAGCGGCCCGCCATCCCCATCGGACCAGACGAAATGGCCCCCAAGCGGCCCGCGCAGTTCGATCTCGTCACCGACCGCTGCGACCTCGTGGAAGAAGGGCGAGACCTCGCCATCGTCGAGTTTCTCGATCGCCAGCTCGATCGTGGCGCCGCTCTCCGGCGCCGAGGCTATGGAATAGGAACGGCGCGCCTGATAGCCGTCAGGCGCCGTCAGCCTGACATCGACATGCTGTCCGGCGCAATAGGCGAAAGGGCGCGACAGCGCGAAGAAGAAACTGGTGACGCGCGGCGTGCGCTTTTCGATCCGGGTGATTTTCGCCGTCTGCCAGGGAGATTGCGGCGCTTCGCTCATGGATCGCTGCTATAGCGCTGCTCGCGCCAGGGATCGCCATAGATGTGATAGCCGCGCAATTCCCAGAAGCCCGGCTCGTCGCGCTCGGTGAACTGCAGCCCGTTCAACCATTTGGCCGATTTCCAGAAATAGAGATGCGGCACCAAAAGCCGCGCCGGACCGCCATGGTCGGCCGTGATCGGCTGGCCTTCATAGAGCAGCGCCACCATCGCCTTGCCGGTGGTGAGATCCTTGGCCGGCACGTTGGTGGTGTAGCCGTCATAGCCATGCGCCAGCAGGAAGCTTGTCGGAGCTTCGATGCCGGCATCGGCGAGGATGTCGTCGACCAGCACGCCTTGCCATGCCGTGTCGAACTTGGTCCAGGCGGTGACGCAATGGATGTCGCGCGTCATCTTGGTCAGCGGCAGCGCGTTGAACTCGGCCCAATTCCATTTCTTGATCGGGCGCGGTCCGTGCTTGAGCGTGAACGACCAGTCCTCGGTGCGCACGCGCGGCGTCGGCCCCGCCGACAGCACCGGAAAACCCTGTTCGAGATATTGCCCGGGCGGGATGCGCGCATCGGTCTCCGTTGGAGGCTTTCGACCGGAGGAGAAACCGCGAGTAACCATCGGGACAATCCCTTTTCAGCAGGCCATTGCCGGCCTGCCGCAGTGTTCTCGAAGATGTCCCGACGGGCAACAAGAATCTTGGCGCGGCAAGTCGCCGGGGATGATTCCGGCGACTTGCCGCGTCATGCCTCAGCCGGCGGCGAAGGGCACGGCAACGAAGATCTGCGCGTCGCCGCGGTCGACCAGAAGCAGCACCGACTTGCGGCCCGATCTGCCGGCCTCGGCGATCGCCTGGTTGGCTTGCCTGGCATTGCGCACCGGCGACTGGTCGACGGCGACGATGACATCGCCCGGCTGCAGGCCGGCATTGGAAGCCGCCTTGTCCGGATTGACGCGCTCGACCACCGCGCCACGCTGGTTGTTCGCAAGGTTCAGCTGCTCGCGTATATCCGGCGTGAGGTCGGTCAGGCCGAGGCCGAGCGAGGGCACGCGCAGCGCCTCGCCGGCCGAAGGCTTGGCATTGTCGCCCTCGGTCGAGGCCGTCTTTGCATCGTCGCTGTTGCGGCCGACATCGGCGGAGATTTGCACCGTCTTGCCGCCGCGCCAGACATCGAGTGTTTCCTTCGCGCCGGGCGAGACGTCGGCCACGGCGCGCGACAGGTCCTTGGGGTCCTTGATCGGCTCGCCGGCAAAGCTGGTGATGACGTCGCCGGTCTTGATGCCGGCCTTTGCCGCCGGCGACCCTTCCGTGACCTCGGAAACCAGCGCGCCACCGGGATGGTCGAGGCCGACCGCGCCGGCGACATCCGGCGTCACCGGCTGGATCTGGACGCCGAGATAGCCGTACTGGATGTTGCCGCCCTTCATCAGCTTGGCAACGACCTTCTGCGCCTGGTCCGAGGGAATGGCGAAGCCGACGCCGACACTGCCGCCATTGGGTGAATAGATCGCGGTGTTGATGCCGACGACATTGCCCGCGACATCGACCAACGGCCCGCCGGAATTGCCGTGATTGATCGGCGCATCGATCTGGATGAAATCGTCGAAGGGACCGCTGTCGAGGTCGCGGCCGCGCGCCGAGACGATGCCGGCGGTAACCGTGGTGCCGATGCCGAACGGATTGCCGATGGCCAGCACCTGGTCACCCGGCATGAGCTTGTCGGAATCGCCCCATTTGACCGTCGGCAGCGGCTTGTCCGCCTTGATCTTCAGCACGGCGAGGTCGTTCTTGGCGTCGTGGCCGACCAGCTTGGCGGGAAGCTCGGTGCCGTCGTCCAGCGTGACCTTGATCGAAGTGGCGCCGTCAACGACATGGTTGTTGGTGACGATGGTGCCGTCGGCGTTGACGATGAAGCCGGAGCCAAGCGCCTCGGCGCGCTGCGCCTGCTGCTGCGGCGGCGCCTTCGGCATGCCCTGGTCGCCGAAGAACTGGCGGAAATAGTCGTCAAAGGGTGAATTGCCGCCAAAAGGCTGCTCCTCGCTCATATCTTGCGGCTGCGCCTTCATCACGGTGGTGACGGTCACCACCGCCGGCTTGGCGACTGCCACGATCGGGGCAAAGGAGCCGTTGGGCGCCGCTATGCCGGCGACAGGAGTCTGCGTCGTGGCAACGGTGGAGCCGGCACTTTGGGCGAAAGACGCGACGAAGGGGCTTACGATCAGCGCAGCGCCCAGCAAGGCCGCGACGCGATGTCTGCGAATTATGTCTGACATGGTCGTTTGTCCGGGCGAGAAATGATCCTGCGCCGTGGCTTTCCGGGAGGCGGAATCGGTCATCGGCGTGTCGGCGGTCGCGGTTGCCCGTCTCGCCTGGCATGGCAGCCGGCCGGATCGACAGCCCTGCATCTAGGGTGCGGATCGGCCCGATTTAGGGTTTTTGCGCCATCTTACGAAGATTTAATTTCCGCTCACATTTTCGTTAGATGACAGCGCGGCCAACCTTCAGCGGCCTTCGGTGCGCCTGAGATAGGCGGTGGCAATCTCGCGCATCCGGTTGCCGTCAAAGCTCGGGCCGTGGCCGCCATGGCCGAGGCGGACAGGCAGCTCAAGCAGCCGCTGCATGGTTCGGCGATAATCGGGTTTGGAGGAGTCCGGCAGGTCGTCGATCAGCATGGAATCGTAGATGGCGTCGCCGGCAAAGAACAGGCCGTCCGCCTCGTCGATCAAAGCGATCGAATCCGGCGAATGGCCGGGCAGATGCAGCACGCTGAACTGCCTGTCGCCGAGGTCGACGATGTCACCCTCGGCGAGCACGCGGGTCAGCGGCGCTGGCGGGATCTTGTAGTCGGCCGCCTTCCAGCCCTGCCTCGGCAGTTTCGAGACAGCGCCGTCGAGATTGCAGAACATGTAGGCGTAGGTCACCGTCTCGTTCATGGTCTCGAAATGCTCGGCGCTGTGCTTCGGCCCGGCACGCAGCGGGAATTCGTGCAGAGAGCCGACATGGTCGAGATGGATGTGCGTGGCCACGACGATGAGCGGCTTGCCTTCAGGCGTGTCGATCTCCGGCGCGAGCGGGCAGATGCCCATGCCCGTGTCGACCAGCAGGTCGGCGTCGCGGCCTTTGAAATGCCAGATGTTGGCGCGCACGAAATCGTGCACGAAGGGCTCGGTCAGCATCGTCGTCCGGTCGTCAATGACGGTTTTGCCGAACCAGTCGCCGACCATGCGTTCTCCGCCAAATCGGGAGCCGCCAAGTCGGTCGCCCATCAGACGAAGGGCTTCCCGACCTTGTATTTTTCCGGCACCAGCCGCTTGAGATAGGCCATGCCTGCTTCCGACAGCTGGTTGACGTCGGGCTTCATGAAATCGTCGGGCATATGGCGCGTCTTGCCGGCGACATTCTTCAGCGGCACCTTCTTCAGCACGGTTTTGCTGCCGTCATATTGCAGCGCCACCGAGCCGCCGCCTTCCCCGGCAACGGCAACCGCAAAGGCGCCGGCATCGAAGGCCTCCTGCGCATCGACGGCGCTGATCGCACCGACATAGCCGCGTGGCATGTAGCCAAGCGCGTCGACACGGGCGCGCTTGCCCGGCAGGCCTTCGGCCAGCGCGCGTTCCAGCGCCGCCGGCAGGTCGCTGCCCGAGAGTTTGACGTTGCCATGCGCGTCGCGCTCGAGCTTGTCCGGCGGCACCAGGCTTTCGACCAGCGCCTTGCCGTCGGCGGTGCTGACGCCTTCGGAGACGGCGACGATGCAGCGCTTGTGACGGTCGAGCGTGGCGCGCACATCGTCGATGAAGCCGGCGGCCGAGAATGGCCGCTCCGGCACGTAGACGAGATGCGGGCCGCTGTCGGGATCGAGCTGCCAGGCGGCGGCAGCCGCGGTGAGAAAGCCGGCATGGCGGCCCATGACGATGCCGACATAGATGCCGGGCAGCGCACGGAAATCGAGATCGACCGAGAGGAAGGCGCCGGCAACGAATTCGGCCGCCGAGATGAAGCCCGGCGTGTGGTCGTTTTCCTCGAGATCATTGTCGATGGTTTTTGGCGCATGGACGAAAGCGATGCTTCCGCCGGCGGCATCTGTCAGGATCTGTTGCGTGCCGGACGTGTCGTTGCCGCCGATATAGATGAAGGCGTCGGCGCCGGCCTTCTTCAGGCCGTTGAGGATGACCTCGCAATAGGCGGCATCCGGCTTGTCGCGGGTCGAGCCCAGCGCAGCACTCGGCGTGCCGGCGATCAGCCGCAGCCGGTCCTCGGGGATGGCGGAGAGGTCGACGTAATTGCCGTCACGAATGCCGCGCACGCCGTGGATGGAGCCCAGCACCTTGGCGCCGGGATGGCGCTTGCGGATTTCCAGCGTGGCGCCGACGACCGTCTGGTTGATGACGGCGGTCGGGCCGCCGCCCTGCGCGATAACAAACGTTCCAGCCATGCTTGATGTCTCCCGGCGCTGTGGTTTTCAAGGCACCTTGGCCTGTCTTGCCGCATCGCGCAACGGGAGTTTCGAACGGCGCCAACACGCCGCAGGGATCAGACGACGACCACCGGGTTCTTCTTGGAAACGCGGCTGTAGAGGTCGATAATGTCCTGGTTGATCAGGCGCACGCAGCCCGACGACATCGCCTGGCCGATGCTCGCCCATTCCGGCGAACCGTGGATGCGATAGCCGGTGTCCTTGCCGTCCTGGTATATGTAGAGCGCGCGCGCGCCGAGCGGATTGGTGAGGCCGCCGGGCTGGCCGTTTTGCCATTTCACCAGCTCCGGCTTGCGCTGGATCATTTCCGGCGGCGGCGTCCATGTCGGCCATTCCTTGCCATACTGGATGTTGGCGCGGCCCGACCAGCGGAAGCCGTCCTTGCCGATGCCGACACCGTAACGGATGGCGTCACCGCCCTCCTGCACGAGATAGAGCTTTCGTTCCTGCAGATGGACGACAATCGTGCCGGGCGCCTCGCCGGTCTCATTGACGACGATCTGGCGGCGGAATTCCGGCTTGACCTTCTGATAGGGCACTGCCGGCACTTCGAAGCCGCCATCGTTGAGCGCGGCGTACATGACATCGGGACCGGTGACGTTCTTGTCGACGCTGATCGACGGACGGATCGGCCGCACCGAGCCGGTGACGGTGTCGTCGAGCTGCAATTGCGGCAGCTCAAGCGTCGACGTGCTGCAGCCGGCCATGCCGAGCAGCGCCATGGCGCCCGCCCCTGACAGGACGAAGCGGCGGGAGTAGAGATTTTCGGTTTCGATTGCGTCGCCCAAAGGCGGCGTCAGATTCTGCGGCAACTCACGCATGCACCCAAACCCTACGCTGTCGGCGGGAAACACGGTCCGGCCGAATAGCAGGCAGTTTCGCCAAACATGGTTGAAAAAGGATGAAGGCGCGCTCACCAGCCTTAACCCTGTGCCGTATTTGCGTATGTCGGCAATGCAAAACGATCCGCCGCGAATTTTTTGAGACGGGTCTTTACATTCTGGCGCACCCAAGGATTTATCCTTTTCTTTGCGCTCAAGGAGACAAAGATGTCCTTCGAAAATTGGGCAGCCTTCGCCGCCGCCTCCACCGTTCTGCTCATCATCCCCGGTCCGACCATCCTGCTGGTCGTGTCCTATGCGCTGGGTCAGGGCTGGCGCACTGCTCTGCCGATGGCGGTCGGCGTGGCGCTGGGCGACTTCACCGCCATGACATTGTCCATGCTGGGCATCGGCGCGCTGCTGGCGGCTTCGGCGACCGTGTTCACCATCCTGAAGCTGATCGGCGCCTGCTATCTGATCTATCTCGGCATAAAGCTGTTTCGTGCCGGCGGCGCGCTTAAGGCAGAACCGCGCACCGACGCCGTCTCGGCGGCCAAGATGATGGCGCATGCCTGGCTGGTCACTGCGCTCAACCCGAAGAGCATCACCTTCTTCGTTGCCTTCCTGCCACAATTCCTCAACCGGGAAGGCGATTTCTGGACGCAGATGCTGATCTTTGAGACCACTTTCCTGGCGCTCGCTTTCGCCAATGCGTTCGGCTACGCGCTGATCGCGTCGCGCGCACGCAACGTCGTGCGCAACCCCAAGGCGATCCGCATCTTCAACCGCACCGGGGGCACGCTGCTGGTCGGCGCCGGCATCGCTACGGTGGCGACGCGCTCGGGGCATTAGGGTCAGCGCAGCATAAGGAGCCGACCATGGCAGTCAGGGACGCATTCGGCCTGGCCTATTCGGGCGCAACGGAGGCCGGCTTCACGCCCTACAGCCAGGCTGTCCGTGAATTGCAATGCTTCATCGGGGACCCCGTCGCTTCCGTCGATCGCGCCCTTGCGGCCGATCCGGGCTTCGTCATGGCGCATGTGTTCAAGGGCTATCTGTTCGGCCTTGCCACCGAGCGCGAGGCAACCGCAGTCGCCAAGGCATGCTACGAAACTGCGCTGCCACTTGTCGCAACGACGCGCGAGCAGGCGCATGTCGCCGCCCTTGGTCATCTCGCCGCCGGCCACTGGCACGAGGCCTCGCGCTTGCTCGAAGATATCGCCATCGACTTCCCGCTCGACATGGTGGCGCTGCAGACCGGCCACCAGATCGACTTCTTCACCGGCAATGCCCGCATGCTGCGCGACCGCATCGGCCGCGCGCTGCCGTCCTGGCAAAGCGGCATGCCCGGCTACCACGCCATCCTTGGCATGCAGGCCTTCGGGCTGGAAGAAATGGGCGACTATGCGCGCGCCGAAAAGCTCGGCCGGCAGGCGGTCGAGATCGAGCCGCGCGATGGCTGGGCGCAGCATGCTGTCGCCCATGTCATGGAGATGCAGAGCCGGCAAAGGGACGGCATTGCCTGGATGCGCGCCAATCCCGAAGCGTGGACGAAGGAAAGCTTCCTGCAGGTGCACAATTGGTGGCATTTGGCGCTGTTCCATTACGATCTCGGCGAGACCGGCGAGGTGCTGGCGCTCTATGACGGGCCGATCTACGGCACGCCGTCGACTATGGCGTTGAACATGGTCGATGCCTCGGCGATCCTGTGGCGGCTTTATCTCGGCGGCGTCGATGTCGGCGACCGCTGGATTGCACTCGCCGCCAACTGGCCCAAGGTCGGTGCCGGCAATTATGCCTTCAACGATGCGCATGCGATGATGGCTTTCGTCGGCGCTGGGCTCGAAGCACCGGCGAAAACCTTGCTCGACGCGCAGCGTGAGGCGATGCGCGGCAATGACGACAATGCCGCCTTCACCAGGGATATCGGCCAGCCGCTGACGCTGGCGATCAAGGCTTTCGGCGAGGGCAACTATGCCGAAACGGTGCGCCTGATCCGACCAATCCGCGCCATCGCCCACCGCTTCGGCGGCAGCCATGCGCAGCGCGACGTGATCGACCTGACGCTGATCGAGGCAGCGTTGCGCGCCGGCGACACGGCGCTCGCACGGGCCTTGACGGCCGAGCGCGAGATGGCGCGGCCTGACAGTCCGCTGTCGGCGCTGTTTTCGCGACGCGCCGCCAATTTGTCAGAGAATTGACCCGCGACGCATCTTGTTTTAAAAACTGGCCAAGCCAGATTTTTTCGAGACCCGAAAAAATTAATGGCAATGGGAGGACTGCATGTATCTCGGCCTCGATCTGGGCACGTCGGGCGTCAAGGCGCTGCTGATCGATGCCGACCAGAAGATCATCGGTTCCGGTCATGCTTCGCTTGATGTATCGCGGCCGCATCCCGGCTGGTCCGAGCAGAACCCCACCGATTGGATCCATGCCTGCGAAACGGCCATTGCCGAGCTGAAGGCCTCCCATCCGAAAGAGCTTGCCGCGGTCAAAGGCATCGGCCTGTCCGGCCATATGCATGGCGCCACACTGCTCGACGCCGGCGACCAGGTGCTGCGCCCCTGCATCCTATGGAATGACACGCGCAGCCACGCCGAGGCCGCCGCACTCGACGCCGACCCGCGCTTTCGCCAGTTGACCGGTAACATCGTGTTCCCCGGCTTCACGGCACCAAAACTCGCCTGGGTGAAGAACAACGAGCCGGCTATCTTCGCCAAAGTCGTAAAAGTGCTTTTGCCAAAGGATTTCCTGCGGCTGTGGCTGACCGGCGAGCACATCTCCGAAATGTCGGATTCTGCCGGCACGTCGTGGCTCGATGTCGGCAAGCGGCGGTGGTCGCCGGAATTGCTTGCAGCGACATCGCTTGATGAAAAGCAGATGCCATCGCTGGCCGAAGGCACTGACAAGGCTGGCGCCCTGCGCGCCGAATTGGCGTCGAAATGGGGCGTCGAGGCCGGCATCCCTGTTGCCGGCGGCGCTGGCGACAATGCGGCTTCGGCCTGCGGCATGGGCACGGTCGGTGCCGGCCATGCCTTTGTATCGCTCGGCACATCCGGCGTGCTGTTTGCGGCCAATGCGTCCTATCTGCCGAACCCGGCAAGTGCTGTCCACACCTTCTGTCACGCGCTGCCCGACACCTGGCACCAGATGGGCGTCATTCTGTCGGCGACGGATTCGCTGAACTGGTTGTCGGAAATATCGGGCAAGAAGGCCGGCGAGTTGACCGCAGAACTCGGCGAGGCGCTGAAGGCGCCGAGCGGGGTGACGTTCCTGCCCTACCTCTCGGGCGAACGCACGCCGCACAATGATTCCGCCATTCGCGGTTCCTTCACCGGGCTTGCGCATGAATCCAG
This sequence comes from Hyphomicrobiales bacterium, assembly GCA_900472295.1. Classification (GTDB taxonomy): domain Bacteria; phylum Pseudomonadota; class Alphaproteobacteria; order Rhizobiales; family Rhizobiaceae; genus Mesorhizobium. Next base: position 13,451 of record UCIA01000037.1, read on the forward strand.
CCGCGCGGTGCTGACGCAGGCGGTGCTCGAGGGCGTTGCCTTTGCCTTCCGCGACAGTCTCGAAGCGCTGAAGACGGCCGGCACGAGTTTGACCCGGGTGACGGCGATCGGCGGCGGCTCGCGCTCGCGCTACTGGCTGAAGGCGATCGCCACGGCGCTGCAGGTGCCGGTGGACATTCCGGCGGACGGCGATTTCGGGGCTGCGTTTGGAGCGGCAAGGCTTGGACTGATTGCTGCGACGGGGGCGGATCCGCTGGCCGTGTGCACGGCGCCACGGACGGATGCCACCATTGAGCCGGATGCTGCACTTGGTGCAGCGTATGCGGATGCGTATCAGCGCTACCGGGCGCTGTATCCGGCGATTAAGGGCGTAACCGCGTGAGTGAGCGCGAGGCACCCGGCAATCACATGAGTGGGCGCGAGGCACCCCCCNNCAGAGGGGGGTGCCTCGCACCCGCCTTACCCGATCATTGCGCCGGCACCTTGTCCAGAAACCCGGTGATGCTCTTCAGGCGGCCGTTCTCGATAACGCCAATGTCGGTGCCTTCGATAACCGACGGCACGCCTTCCGGTCCGAGATTCCACGAGAAGCGGATCGTGTCGCCAAACCCGTCCGGCGTGCCCTTCAGCGAGAAACGGAAGCCGGCAAAGCGCTGTTGCACACCATCGATGAGCGCGGCGACGCCGGCATGGCCGTCGCCTTGCATCAGCGGATCGCGGTAGCTGACGTCTTCGGTGAAGGTCGCCTTGAGCAGTTCGGCGCGGCGATCCGCATCGGCCTCGTTCCAGACGATGATGTAGTTTTGGGCGATCTTGTTGAGGTCGGTCATGGTCTGTCTCCTGTTCTGAGTGGCTTTGACACGACCCTTTTCACCCCGAGCGAGAGCGAAACCAATTACGCCTGAGGTAATCAGGCGCGACTATTTGGAGAGGACAGGAACCATGAGCAGCGGATTTTTCGGCGACATCAAAACGATCAAGTATGAGGGACCGGATTCGACCAATCCGCTGGCCTATCGCTACTACAATCCCGACGAGGTGGTGGCCGGCAAGCGGCTGGAAGACCATCTGCGCTTTGCCGTCGCCTATTGGCATTCCTTCGCCTGGCCGGGCGGCGACCCATTCGGCGGCCAGACTTTTGACCGCCCCTGGTTCCCCAAGGCTGGCGGCGTCGACACGATGGAACTGGCCAAGCTCAAGGCAGACGTCGCCTTCGAAATGTTCTCGCTGCTCGGCGCGCCCTATTTCTGCTTCCACGACGCCGATGTGCGCCCCGAGGGCAAGGATTTCTCCGAGAGTGCCGCGCGCCTTGACGAGATCGCCGACTATTTCGCCGGCAAGATGAAGAAGACCGGCGTCAAGCTGCTGTGGGGAACAGCCAACCTGTTCTCCAACCGCCGCTTCATGTCGGGCGCCGCCACCAATCCCGATCCGGATGTGTTCGCCTATGCGGCGGCAACGGTGAAAAGCTGCATCGACGTCACCAAGCGGCTGAAGGGCGAGAACTACGTGCTGTGGGGCGGGCGCGAGGGCTATGAGACGCTGCTCAACACCGACCTAGCCCGCGAGCAGGAGCAGGCTGGGCGCTTCCTCAGCCTCGTCGTCGACTACAAGCACAAGATCGGCTTCAAGGGCACGATCCTGATCGAGCCGAAGCCGCAGGAGCCGACCAAGCACCAGTACGACTATGACGTCGCCACGGTCTATGGCTTCCTCAAGCGCTTCGGCCTGGAGAAGGAAGTCAAACTCAACATCGAGCAGGGCCACGCGATCCTGGCTGGCCACTCCTTCGAGCATGAGCTGGCGCTGGCCAATGCACTTGGCGTCTTTGGTTCGATCGACATGAACCGCAACGATTACCAGTCGGGCTGGGACACCGACCAGTTCCCCAACAATGTGCCGGAGATGGCGCTGGCCTATTACCAAGTCCTGCAGGCCGGCGGCTTCAAGACCGGCGGCACCAATTTCGACGCCAAGCTGCGCCGCCAGTCGCTCGACCCGCAGGATTTGCTGATCGGCCACATTGGCGGCATGGATTCTTGCGCACGCGGTCTCAAGGCTGCCGCGAAGATGGTCGAGGACAAGGCGCTGTCGGGTCCGCTGGCCGAGCGCTATGCCGGCTGGAGCACGGCCGAGGGCAAGGCGATGCTGTCGGGCAAGCGCTCGCTGGAGGACATCGCCGAGCGCGTGGTGAAGAAGAAGATCGAGCCGCAGCCACGCTCCGGCAGCCAGGAACTGCTCGAGAACATCGTCAACCGCTACGTCTGAGGTCAGATGCCTGGATCGACGTAAGCCGCGCGTGGCTGAAAGCCGCCGCGGCTGGCCTCTGCTAGTCAGCCCTTCGCAAGCGATGGAGATGACGATGGCCGAGATGACGATACGCAAGGCGCAGGCAAGCGATGTCTCGGCTCTGAAGCAGGTGCTGCAGGAGACGTTTGAAGGCACCTGGCTGCCGCATGTCAGCGCGGCGTCGGCGCAGCGCTATGTCGAGACCGATATTGGCGGGCGCTATGTCGAGGAAAGCTGGCCGGACTTTATCGTGGCTGAAATCGATGGCGCGATTGCCGGGATGATCCACTGGCGCGGCGACTTCATCGAGGCTGTGCATGTCAGGGCCGGCCATCAGGGCCAGGGCATCGGCGGCAAGCTGCTGGCGCATGCCGAGCAGGCCATCGCTGCGGCCGGCTTCCCGCAGGTGCGGCTCGAGACCGACACGTTCAACGAGCGCGCCCAAAGCGTCTACAAGGCGGTCGGCTATGTCGAAAAAGACCGCTATCCCGACGATGAATGGGACAGCGGCTTCACCACCGTGCTGTTCGAGAAGCAGCTCGGCTGAGCTTCTGATTCGGATTTTTGGCGCGCAGCACAGCTTTGCGCCAAATGGCTTGTTCGGCGACAAGGTTTTGCCCTCTGCCGCCCCTCAATGACCTCGCTCTTGCCTTCAAACAGCCGTCACGTATCTCGTATAAGAGGTCCGTTGTGGCGGGTGAAAAGGAAGGAGGCGAACCGATAATGCAACACGAACGCGAAATCGACGCCCTGCTCTCGCCCAGTGAGGCTCAATCGATCATCGATCGGCTGATGGCACTGCCGAGACCAACCGACGACGTGAAGAATGAATGGGATCGCGCCGTCAGCAACCGCTTTGGAGCCCGTCTGGCGAAGCATATGCGCTCGCAGATCGACGCCGGTAGCGATCGGCAAAAGGCCGCGTAACTCCCTGAACTAACTTAACCCCGGCGCAGCCTGACCGGGGCTTCACCGAAAGCTCTTGAAAACGCTCTGGAAAATGCCGCGGCGGACGAGAACCCCGTCCGTCCGGCAATATCCGCCATGGCAATCCTGGTGTCGACCACCAGCCGCCGCGCCGCGCCCAATCGCAGCCTGAGATAATAGGCGCCAGGCGTCTCGCCGATCGACTTGCGGAAAATGCTCTCCAGCGTGCGCGCCGTCACCCCGGCGCGCTTCGCCACCGCATCGATGGTCAGCGGCTGGTCGACATGCGATTCCATCAAGCGGATGGCCTGCGCCAGGCGCGGGTCGTAGCCGTCGAGCCGGCCGAGCGAGACCAGCGGCTGCGCGTCGGTGGCGGCGCGCGCCTGATCATAGATGAAGACGCTGGCGACATCGAGCGCCACGGCCATGCCGAGGCGGGTGCGGATCAGATGCAGCATCAGGTCGAAGGTCGGTGACGCCCCGCCTGAGGTGAACACCGGCCCGTCGATGACATAACGGTCCGGGCGAACATCGACGCCGGGAAAGGCCGAGGAGAAATCCTCCATGTCTTCCCAGTGCGTTGTGGCGCTGCGGCCTTCGAGCAGGCCGGCCCGCGCCACCAGCCAGGTGCCGGCCTCGACGCCGCCGCAGGCACGGGCCGCGCGGGCCGCGCGGCGCAAGCCCGAAAGCAAAGCGGATGTGGCATAATTCTGCGTCCCGAAACCGGCGACGACGACGAGGACGTCGGTGGGCTCGGCTGCGTCGAAACGACAGCTGACCGCCACCGGCAGGCCGCAAGTGGTGACCGGCGCCTCGCCGGTGACCGAGACCAGTTTGAAATCGAACAGCGTCTCGCCGGAGATGCGGTTGGCGGCCCGCAGCGGGTCGACGGCTGACGCCACGCACATGATAGACGAGCCGGAAAACACCAGCAGCGTCACCTTGAGCGGCGAGCGTTCCGAGCGAAAGATCGTCGGCTTTTCGCTTTTGATCATGGTAGCTTCGTAAATCGCAAAACAGTTCCCTGCAAGTCGGATCATTGTTGGGCTCTGTTTCTATGGGAGGAGAGTTCCATGCCGCTCGCGATGAACCGTGAGGTTTTCATTACCTGTGCCGTGACCGGGTCCGGTGGCTCGCAGGACCGCTCGCCGCATGTGCCGCGCTCGCCCAAGCAGATCGCCGATTCGGCCATCGACGCGGCCAAGGCCGGGGCTGCCATCGTCCACTGCCATGTCCGCGACCCCGAGACCGGCAAACCCAGGCGCGATGTCCATCTCTACCGCGAGGTGACCGAGCGTATCCGCGACGCAGAAGTCGACGTGATCCTGAACCTCACTGCCGGTATGGGCGGCGACATGGTGTTCGGCTCGCCGGAAGCGCCATTGCCGCTCAATGAAAAAGGCACCGACATGGGCGGCGCCACCAACCGCATGGAACATGTGCGCCAGTGCCTGCCGGAAATCTGCACGCTGGATTGCGGCACCATGAATTTCGCCGAAGCCGACTATGTCATGACCAACACGCCCGGCATGCTGCGCGCCATGGGCGGCATGATGACGGCGCTCGGCGTCAAGCCGGAGATCGAGGCCTTCGACACCGGCCATCTCTGGTTCGCCAAGCAGCTGGTCGAGGAAAAGGTGCTCAACGCCGATGCGCTGGTTCAGCTCTGCATGGGCGTGCCATGGGGCGCGCCGGACGACCTCAACACCTTCATGGCCATGGTCAACAATGTGCCGTCGACCTGGAACTGGTCAGCCTTCGCCATCGGCCGCAACCAGATGGCCTATGCGGCTGCAGCCGTGCTCGCCGGCGGCAATGTCCGTGTCGGCCTGGAAGACAATCTCTGGCTCGACAAGGGCGTGCTGGCGACCAATGCACAGCTGGTCGAGCGCGCTGCCAGCATCGTCACCAATCTCGGCGCCAGGATCCTTGGGCCGGAAGAAGTGCGCAAGAAGCTCAACCTGACCAAGCGGGCGCCGATCGCAGCCGCGGCGTAAGGCGGGAGTTGGCGATGGCTGATACCGTCAAATTCACCGCGATGAAGGATGGCGACAGGGACGATTACGAGTTCCTGACCGCCCATGAAATCGACTATGCCGCCAAGACCGGCGAGCGGTTGCTCGACGCTTTGGTGCAGCTCGACGAAGGCCTGTCGGGCTACAAGATCACAAGGCTCGGCCATTCGCTTCAGGCAGCGACGCGGGCCTGGCGCGATGGCGCCGATACGGACTGGATCGCCTGCGCGCTGCTTCACGACATCGGCGACATCTACGCGCCCTACAATCACGACGAATACGCCGCTTCTATCCTGAAGCCTTTCGTGCGTGAGCAATGCACCTGGGTGGTGGAAAAGCATGGCGACTTCCAGCGCCTCTACTACGCCCATCATCTCGGCGGCAACCGCCATGCCCGCGACCGCTTCGCCGGCCATGCCTATTTCGACGATTGCGACCAGTTCTGCGAACGCTGGGACCAGTCGAGCTTCGATCCCGACTACGACACGCTGCCGATCGAGTTCTTCCGACCGTTCGTGCTCGAAGTCTTCGCCCGCAAGGCCTACGACCCCTCGGTGATCCGCGCCGGTGAGCGCGTGCCTCTCATCGATCCCCAAACAGCCAAGACAAGAACCGGAGCTTCCGCATGAGCATCATCAACAAGGCAGCCGCCATCGGCGGCGGTGTCATCGGCGCCGGCTGGGTGGCGCGGCTGCTGCTCAACGGCATCGACGTGTCGATCTTCGATCCGGACCCGGAAGCATCGCGCAAGGTCTCGGAAGTGATGAAGGGCGCGCGCCGCGCCTACAAGCAGATGGTTCCAGGCGGCCTGCCGAAGGAGGGCAAGCTGACCTTCGCCAAGACCATCGCCGAAGCGGTGGCCGATGCCGACTTCATCCAGGAAAGCGTGCCGGAACGGCTCGACCTGAAACACCGCGTGCTGGCCGAGATCGACCTCTATGCGCCGGCCAACGCCATCGTCGGCTCGTCGACCTCCGGCATCAAGCCGACCGACATGCAGGTGGCGATGAAGAAGCACCCGGAACGTCTGGTTGTCGGACATCCCTTCAACCCGGTCTATCTCCTGCCGCTGGTCGAGATCGTCGGCGGCGAGCAGACGTTTCCCGAGGCGATCGAGGTCGCCAAGGAGATCTATGCCTCGATCGGCATGAAGCCTGTCGTCATCCGCAAGGAGATCGAGGCCTTTGTCGGCGACCGCCTGCTCGAAGCTGCCTGGCGCGAAGCGCTGTGGCTGATCAAGGACGGCATCTGCACGGTCGAAGAACTCGACGACATCATGCGCTATGGCTTCGGTCTGCGCTGGGCGCAGATGGGCATGTTCCAGGTCTATCGCGTCGCCGGTGGCGAGGCAGGCATGCGCCACTTCATGGCGCAGTTCGGGCCATGCCTGAAATGGCCGTGGACCAAGCTGATGGATGTGCCGGAGTTCAACGACGAGCTGGTCGATCTGATCGCCACCCAGTCGGACGACCAGGCACATGGCCTGTCGATCCGCGAGCTGGAAAAGATCCGCGACGACAATCTGGTCGCCATCATGGATGCGCTGTCGAAGCAGAACAAAGGCAAGGGCTGGGGCGCCGGCGCGCTGCACAAGGACTATACCAAGCAGCTCGCCAAGCTGGCGGCGAAGAAGCCGGCGGCTTCCAGAGCCGCTGAAAAGGCCAAGGCCTCGAAGCCGGTGAAGAAAGCGGAAAAGCCGAAGAAAAAGAAGAAGGGCTGAGATCATGGATTTCGGGCTGTCGGAGGAACAGAAGCTCATCGTCGAGACGACGCGCGCTTTCGTCGAGAATGAGCTTTACCCGCATGAGCGCGAGGTCGAGCGCACCGGCGTCCTGCGCCGCGAGCTGATCGAGGAGATCAAGGTCAAGGCGATCGAGGCCGGGCTCTACGCCGCCAACATGCCTACGGAAGTCGGTGGCGCGGGGCTCGATACGGTGACGTGGCTGCTTTACGAAAAGGAGCTCGGCCGCGCCAATTACGCGCTGCACTGGACCTGCGTGGCGCGTCCCTCCAACATCCTTCTCGCCGGCACGCCGGAACAGCGCGAGAAGTATCTGTTTCCTTGCATCCGTGGCGAGAAGTGGGACTGCCTGGCGATGACCGAGCCGGGTGCAGGCTCGGACCTGCGCGGTATGAAGGCGACCGCCGTGCAGGATGGCGACGACTGGGTACTCAACGGCACCAAGCATTTCATCAGCCACGCCGATCTCGCCGATTTCGCGATTTGCTTCATGGCCTCGGGCGAGGAAGAAACACCGCGCGGCAAGCGCAAGAAGATCACCGCCTTCTTCGTCGACAAAGGGACTAAAGGGTTCACAGTGCGCGACGGCTACCGCAACGTCTCGCATCGCGGCTACACCAATGCCATCCTCGAATTCGACGATTGCCGGCTGCCGGCAAGCCAGGTGCTGGGCGAAGTGCACAAGGGTTTCGACGTCGCCAATTCATGGTTGGGCGCCACGCGCCTGCAGGTCGGCGCCACTTGTCTCGGCCGCGCCGAGCGGGCGCTTGGCCACGCCATCGAATATTCCGCGCAACGCCAGCAGTTCGGCCAGCAGATCGGCAAGTTCCAGGGCGTGTCGTTCAAGCTGGCCGACATGGCGACGGAATTGAAGGCGGCCGACCTGATGGTGTTCGAAGCCGGCTGGAAGTACGATCAGGGCACCGTCACAGATCAGGACATGGCGATGGCCAAGCTGAAGGCGACCGAAATGCTGGCTTACGTTGCCGACGAAGCAATCCAGATCCATGGCGGCATGGGGCTGATGGACGACCTGCCGCTGGAGCGTATCTGGCGCGACGCGCGTGTCGAGCGCATCTGGGAAGGCACGTCGGAAATCCAGCGCCATATCATTTCGCGGGCGCTGCTGCGGCCGTTCGGGGCCTAATAGAAAAGACAGAAAATATGCACAAGCTTGAACGTCTCCTGCGCCCAAAATCCATTGCCGTGTTCGGCGGGGTGCAGGCCGCTGCCGTCGTTGCGCAATCGATCAAGATGGGCTTTGCCGGCGAAATCTGGCCGGTGCATCCGACCAAGGATGAGGTTGCGGGACGCAAGGCCTATCGTTCGGTCGCCGAATTGCCCGGCGCGCCCGACGCTGCCTTTGTCGGCGTCAATCGGCACCTCACCATCGAGGTGATCAAGGCACTGGCCGAGCGCGGCGCCGGCGGCGCTGTGTGCTTTGCCGCGGGGTTTCTCGAAACCGAGGCCTATGACGACGATGGCGAGCGGCTGCAGGCCGAACTGGTGGCGGCTGCCGGCGAGATGCCGATCATCGGCCCGAACTGCTATGGGCTGATCAACTATGCCGATGGCGCGCTTTTGTGGCCCGACCAGCATGGCGGCATCCGGCTGGCCGAAGGCGGCAAGGGCGTCGCCATCATCACCCAGTCGTCCAACATCGCCATCAACATGACGATGCAGAAGCGCGGCTTGCCGATCGCCTTCTTGATGACGGCGGGCAACCAGGCGCAGACGGGCCTGTCCGAAATGGCGCTCGGCCTGATCGAGGATGAGCGCGTGACGTCGCTTGGCCTGCATATCGAGGCTTTTGACTCCGTAGCCGGCTTCGAACGGCTGGCCGCCAGGGCGCGCGAGCTGAAGAAGCCGATCATCGCCATGAAGGTCGGCCGTTCCGAACAGGCACGGCAGGCGACGGTCTCGCACACGGCCTCGCTAGCCGGCTCGGATGCGGCCTCGGGCGCGTTCCTGAGGCGGCTCGGCATTGCCCGTGTCGATTCCATCCCCGCCTTCATTGAAGCGCTGAAGCTGCTGCACGTCACCGGACCGCTGCCCGGTTACAGACTGTCGTCGATGAGCTGCTCCGGTGGTGAAGCCTCGGTGATGGCCGACAGCGCCGAGGGGCGCTGGGTCAATTTTCCGGTGCTGACGGAAAAACACCGAGCCCATGTCAAATCGACGCTTGGGCCGCTGGTCGCGGTCGCCAACCCTTTGGATTATCACACCTTCATCTGGAACAACGAGCCGGCTATGACCGCCACCTTCACCGCCATGGTGTCGGGCGGGTTCGACCTCAACATGCTGGTGCTCGACTTCCCGCGCCCCGACCGCTGCTCGGTCACCGACTGGTGGGCGACGTTGCGCGCCTTCGAATCGGCGCTGAAGACCAACAAGGCGCATGGCGCCATCGTCTCCTCGCTGCCGGAAAACCTGCCGGAGGAATACACCGCCGAGCTGATGGCGCGCGGCATGGTGCCGTTGTTCGGAATTTCCGAGGCTATGGACGCCGCAGGCGCGGCGGCCTTCATCGGCTGGGCCTGGGCTGAGCCGCAGGCGCAGCCTATCGACACGACGGCCGCCGGTGCTGCCGGCGGCGAGCATGTGACGCCAGACGAGGCCGAAGCCAAGGCGCGGCTGATCAAGGCCGGCCTGCCGGTGCCGAAGGCCGAACGCGCCGCCAATGCCGTCGACGCCGTGATCTCATCGATGGCGCTCGGCTTCCCGGTGGCGTTGAAGGCGCTGGGCGTCACCCACAAGTCGGAAGTCGGCGCTGTCAGGCTGAACCTCAGGGATGCCGAATCCGTCAGCACCGCGGCTCACGATCTCTTGCCGCTCGGAACCGGGCTCTATGTCGAGCGCATGGTGCGCGACGGCGTCGCCGAGCTGATTGTCGGCTTTACCCGCGACCCGATGTTCGGCGCCGTGATGACACTGGGGACTGGCGGCGTGCTGGTCGAGCTGTTGCGCGACAGCGTCACGCTGATGCTGCCGGCAACGCGCGACGACATCGAGGCGGCGTTGCGCGGCCTGAAACTGTTCCCGCTGCTTGAGGGCTATCGCGGCCGGCCGAAAGCCGATGTCGGCGCGGCCATCGACGCTATCGCCGGCATTGCCGACTTTGTGCAGAAGAATGCCGGCGAGATCGAGGAACTCGACATCAACCCGTTGATCGTCTGCGCCGAGGGCAAGGGCGCCTGGATTGCCGACGCACTGCTGGTGCTGGGAGAGAAGAAGAATGTCTGACGTCATTTCGACCCGCCGCGAAGGCACCATCCTCGAGGTCACGCTCGACCGGCCCAAGGCCAACGCCATCGACCTCAAGACCTCGCGGCTGATGGGCGAGACCTTCAAGGCGTTCCGCGACGATCCCGAATTGCGCGTCGCCATCGTCAAGACCGCCGGCGACAAGTTCTTCTGCGCCGGTTGGGATTTGAAGGCCGCGGCCGGCGGCGATGCTGTCGATGGCGATTATGGAGTCGGCGGCTTTGCCGGCCTGCAGGAACTGCGCGACCTCAACAAGCCGGTGATCGCCTGCGTCAACGGCATGGCGGTGGGCGGCGGCTTCGAATTGGCGCTGTCCTGCGACCTCATCTTCGCCTCCGACCATTCCTCCTTCGCGCTGCCCGAGATCCGCGCCGGCACGCTGGCCGATGCGGCGACGATCAAATTGCCGAAGCGCATTCCCTATCACGTCGCCATGGACCTTCTGCTTACCGGCCGCTGGATGGATGTCGCCGAAGCGCATCGCTGGGGCCTGGTCAACGAAGTGCTGCCCAAGGAAAAGCTCGAAGACCGCGTCTGGGAGATCGCCCGCCTGCTCGCCAGCGGCCCGCCGCTGGTGTTTGCCGCGATCAAGGAGACGGCGCGGGTGGCCGAGGCGCTGACCTTCCAGGATGCGATGAACAAGGTGACGCGGAGGCAATTGGCGACGGTCGATGCGCTTTATGGCTCGGAGGACGGTATGGAAGGGTTTCGTGCTTTTGCTGAGAAGCGCGACCCGGTGTGGAAGGGGAGATAGCCATTTACCCTCCCCTCGATGGGGAGGGTCGGACCGAAGGTCCGGGGTGGGGTGATGCGCCGCCACCCCCACCCGCCGCTGCGCGGCGACCTCCCCCATCAAGGGGTAGGTAAAGGAGCTGCATGACCGACTACAAGACCCTCATCGATGCCGAGACCTGGGCCTTCATCGAGCGGACGAATTCCTACTATCCGCCCGACACCATCGACTACACCATCGCCCAGCAGCGCGCGATTTATGACCGGATGTGCCGCGAGTTCTTTGCCGGCTATCCCAATGGCGTAACGGCGGAAACGACTTTCATTGCCAACCCATCACACGACATCCCGATCCGCATCTATCGCAGCGCTACCCCGAACAAGGCGGCGATGGTGCTCTACATCCATGGCGGGGGTTTCATCCTCGGCGGCCTCGACAGCCATGACGATGTCTGCGCCGAGCTCTGCGCCCGCACCGGCTACGAGGTGGTTTCCGTCGACTACCGGCTGGCGCCGGAGCATTTGCACCCGGCCGCTTTCGACGATGCGCTGCATGCCTTCGAATGGGCAGCCAAAACCTATGACCGTCCTGTCCTGCTGTGCGGCGACAGCGCCGGCGGCAATCTCTGCGCGGCCGTCGCTCACGCAACGCGTGGCCATGCCAAGAAGCCGATCGGCCAGGTGCTGATCTATCCGGGCCTCGGCGGCGACCGTTCGATGGGCTCGTATGTCACGCACGCCGAAGCGCCGATGCTGACCATGCGCGATCTGGAGTTCTACAAGAATATCCGCACCGGCGGCGCGGGCAGCGCCGGCGACACTACTTTGTCGCCGCTGGCCGATACCGATTTCGCCAAACTGCCGCCGACGGTGCTGATCACCGCAGAGTGCGATCCGTTGTCCTCCGACGGCGAAGCCTATCGCGACCGCGTCCTTGCAGAAGGCGGGCACGCGTTCTGGTTCGAGGAGCCGGGGCTGGTGCATGGCTATCTCCGGGCCAGGCACACGGTCGGCAGGGCCCGCGCCTCCTTCAGCCGTATCGTCGAGGCGGTCGCCGTGCTGGGCAAGGGCAACTGGATCTGGTGATCGCTCGCCGACAAGCTGCCTGAAAAAATCAGGGCAGTTCGCCCGCTTCTGTGAAATGGCGGACAGACCCAGCCGCCGTTTTGGATGAACCTTTCCGTTCCAGCCTGCGACTGACGACCAGGCGCCGCATGGTGCGGGGCCGGAAAGGATGCCCCAATGACCAGGACCCCAGAGGCTCCACGGTCTCCGGGACCAACGCAAGCCCAGCGCGACCACCGCCTTCGGGATGGGGTCGATGCGCTGGGCTTTCGGCTGATTCCGTTGACCCTGCGCAGGAGCAGGCGTATCGTGAGGATGAGGAAAGCAGACAATTCGATCAGGGATGAACGTGCCGGAACACCGCGCCTTGCCCTGATTCGCATGGCCGGACCTGGTGTTCCTCCCGAAAACTTCGGGGGGAGTTTTATGTCCTGCAATCGCGTCACCATGCCATCTCTCAGCGGCGGTTTGCGCCGTTCGGTCCAACTCGCCGGCGGGTTGCTTGCCCTGGCGCTGAGCGCCACGCTCTGGCTGGGCACTGCTGCCCAGGCGCAGGAAACCCAGATCATCTATCCCGGCTCGATGGCGGTGACAGGCTTTTCCGGCACCGTCATTCCCAATTTCGAGGAAGGACTGCCGCCCGGCGTCGACCCGGTCGACGAAACCTTCATCGATACGACGCGCGCCACCTTGCGCGTTTTCGACGCTTCGGCGCTGGGCGGACCGGCCTCGGGCCAGCTCGTCAACACACCGCCGCCTTTCGAGGTGACGGCCGAGCAGATCGGCCAGGTCTTCGCCGTCACCTATGATGACGGCGTGCGCGACGGCATCCCTTCCGGTATCCCCAACCTCTATGCCGGCGCCACCTCGCTGCACGGCATCCGGATCGTCACACCTGACGAAGATGCCGACGACCGGCCCGAGCGGCAGCGCCGCGGCACGGCGGGCGCCAGCTTCATGGATGGCCAGTTCGGCACTGAAAACGGTGGCGGTCCCGGCACCATCTGGAAGATCGACGGCATCACCGGTGCCGTCGCCAAATTCGCCGATATCGACACCAACAGCGGTCCCGGCATCGGTGACGTCACTTTCGACGGCAATCACCGTGAGTTCTTCGCCAGCGACCTCGACACCGGCCTCATCCACCGCCTCGACGCCAACGGCACGCTGATCGACACGTTCGATCACGGCGTTGCCGGCCGGCCGGCGCATGGGCTGGCTCCCGTCGCCGACGACGGTGCGGTGATGGACATACAGGGCGCTGCCTTCGACTCGGAAGACCCCGACACATGGGGCTACACGCAGGACGATCGCCGCGTCTGGTCCGTCGCCTATCATGGCGGCCGGGTCTACTATTCGGTCGGCGAAAAGGCCGAGATCTGGTCTGTCGGCATTGCCCGCGACGGCAGCTTCGCCGGCGATCCGCGCTGGGAACTGACGGTCAAGGCCGACAAGGATTACGCCGTCACCGATATCGCCTTCGACAATAAGGGCTTCATGTACCTGGCGCAGCGCGGCCCGGTGGAAAACCGCTATGACTACAGCCAGTTCGCCGATTCCGGCAAAGGCGAGGTCATTCGCTACTGGCGCGAAAACCCCGACGATCCGGAGACGGAATCTGTCTGGGTGGAAGAACCGCAGGAATATGCGGTTGGCTTCCCGCAAGGCAACCGACAGTCGGCCGGCGGTCTTGACCTGCAATATGGCTATGATGCCGACGGCAATCTCAACACCGGCGTCTGCACCGACACGCTGGTCAACACCGGCGACAAGCTGCGCGATAACCCTACCCTTGCCGATCAGCTCGCCGCCGGCGGACCGCTTGCCGTGCATGGCGTGCAGATCACGCCGACACCGCTGGTCAAGCCGGCCAACGTGCCGCCCTTCGGCTCGTGGTTCGTCGATTTCGACGGTTATTTCGAAGACCCTGAGGTGGAAGGCCATGTCGGCGACGTCGAGGTCTGGCGTCCCTGCGAAGGCCGTGCCGGCTATTATGAAGAAATCCCCGGCGGCGGTTTCCTGCCGCCCTTCTACCCCCCTGATTTCCCACCGCCCGGCGATCTGCCGCCGTGCATCGATGTCGAGGATGTCCAGTTCTACTGTACGCCTCGCGGCCTCCAGGCCGACCTCTATCTCCATGACCATGCCGGCTTCGGCGGCGATTCGATCAAGGCCCAATCCAGGACGCCAGGCGTCGGGGTGACATCACCCCAGTCGCATGCGCCCGGCAAGCCTTACACGGTCGACATCACCGGCCACTATCCGGGCGACCGAGTGGATGTTGGGCTTTGCTTCTACAGAAAGTCCGACAAGGACAAGGGTGGCTACTACCCTTGCTGCAAGATGACCTTGCCGCTCAGAACCCCAGCCGTCAGCTGCGAACGTTGAGGAGGGGAAGATGAACATTTCAGCACTTTCCCCGACTGCAACTCGCAACCAGAAAACCGTCATGGAGACCGTCATGAAACCCCTGTCATACGCCAGGCGCGGCGCGCGCTGGCTGATGGCGGCCGGTATCGCGGTCGCCATGTTCACCCCTGTGGGAAGCCACGCGCAAGACGCTGTCCAGATCAGCCCGGAGTTGAAGCTCGAGCTCGACAATCCGCGCGTCGTCAGTCCGAGGCCGGACCGGGTCGTGCCCTTCTTCACCAAGAAAGGCGCTCAGAGAAGTTGCGACTACGTCGTCTATTCCCTGAGCTTCGGCTTGCGCGGCGATCCGCAAGGCTTTGCCGACCCGAGTTTCGTCGCCAAACTGAAAAAGCTCAAGATCGACTTCAAGGACCAGCTTCCGGCCGGTCTTGCGATCGTCAACGTCAATGTGTCCGGCGACGGCACTGATTCGGGCGGCGGACCACTGCCGGGTGCAACGATCAGCACCTCGGCAAATCCGAACGATACGGCCACGGTTTCCGATTTCCGGCTCTCCGCCGCTGATCTCGACGGCGCCGGTGCGCCGAACGAACGCGTCATCAATTTCCAGATCACGGCCAAGATCGACCATGCGGCGTTTCCTTCGCCGACCGTGATCGACAACCAGGGCGTGATCAAGGTGACGCCGGAAGTCGGCCTCGGAGCCAGCATCCCATCGCAGGATCCGGGCAAGCCCGACGACGGCGACTTCAAGACCGGTGCAAAGACCTCGATCAAGATCGACCTCACCAACTGTGACAAGCGGCCTCCGCCTCCCGACCGGGAATGCTTCAAGGTGGAGCGCGGCACGGTCGATTGCGTGCCCGGCGGCGGCGCCTTCATCTACCACATGCCTGTCGGCGCCGACATGGGCGGCAAGTGGGTGCAGGTCTCAACGACCACCCCCGGCATCACCATCATTCCCGACACCCAACTGGTGCCGGCGGGCGGCGGTGTGCTCAACTGGAAGATCGTCGGCGCATCGCCTGGCGACGTGATCCACCTCATCGTCACGGGCATCGAGACCTATGCCGGCCCGAAGGAGGGCTGGGGCCTGTGCTGCACGCAGACCATCGACATCGTCATCCCGCGTGACCAGAGGTGCCCGCCCAAGGACAAGGAACCGGACCTCAAGGTCGAGAAACGCGCCGATGTGACGCGTTGCACGATGGCCGGCGGCTGCGACTTCACCATCAAGGTCACCAATGTCGGCGACGGCCCCTACAACGGCAAGATCGTGCTCGACGAAGTGACGCTGCCGGCCGGCTCAACACTGGATTCAGGGCCCAATCCACCCTGGGTCTGTGTGCCCGGCGTAACCCCGATGACATGCACCCATCCGGTGACCACGCTCAATCCGGGGGCCTCCGTCAACCTCAAGCTCGGCTTCAAGCCGGCCGGAGGCTGGCAAGGCAGCGCGCTGCGCAACTGCGCCACCTATAATTACGGCGCCAGCGGCAAGCCGCTGTTCGGCAGCCAGCAGAACGATCGCGGCTGCGCCTCGATCCCGATCTGCAAGCGTGGCGATCGCAACCCGGATTGCCGGCCGCCGGTCGACAAGAAGGTCGATCTGATCCTGAAGAAGCGTGCCCGCATTCCGGTCTGCACGCCCGACGGCATCTGCTACTTCGTGATCGACATCATCAACAACGGCACCGTTCCTTACAATGGGCCGCTGACGGTCATCGATAATTACCCAGGCGGTGCGCCGGCCTCCTCGACCTTCGGCCCGTCTCCGCCCTGGACATGCGGACCGAACGGCCCCGGCCAATTCCGCTGCGACAATGCCGGCATCGTGCTGATGCCGGGCGCCTCGACGCCGATCGTCGTCAAGGCGGTGATGCCGGCAGGCTATCAGTCGGACACGGTCGAAAACTGCGCGGCGCTGAAGCCCGTCCCCGGTGAGGTCGACCTCACCAACAACAAGGCCTGCGCAAAGGAACGCTTCCGTCGTCCCAATGGCGGCCAGCCAGGCTTGCGCATCGCCAAGGTGTGCAATGGCTCGCTCGCCGGTGCAGCAGTGGTTTCCTGCCGCATCACCGTCAGCAATGCCGGCAATGCTGCCCCCACCGGTCCGGTGCGGGTCAGCGACGCCGCCACGCTGATATCGGGCGGCGCGCCGGTCCAGATCCAGACCGTCACACCAGACGGCGCGGAATGGGCCTGCGGAGCAGTACCGGCCAATGCGCTGTCATGCCAGATTCCCGGCGCCGTGATGACGCCCGGAACATCCAGGCACTTCGACGTGACGGTCTCGGCCAAGGGCGCGTTCGAGAACTGCGCACGCGGTTCATATGGCCCGGCCCCCGGAGACGACATCGTCTATCCGATCGGCCAGGCCTGCGCCAAAGGTGGTGGCACGTCCACCATCAGCGTCAAGAAGACCGGCGATGCCGAGTGCCAGCCCGGAGAACCTTGCTCGTTCGAGATCACCATCACCAATGATGGCCAGACCCCCTTCTCCGGTCCGGTCCGCATCGGCGATGCGATCGGGATAGATGGGCTCGGCCGGCTGGAAGGTGTCGAGATCACCTCGATCTCACCACCCTTCGGCTGCTCGCCGGAACCGACGACCCTGCCTTTGTCCTGCATTGCCAATTTGACGCTCGGCGCCGGGGAAAGCCACGTGCACACTGTCACCGTGGTCCTTCCCGACGCCCCGCTGGCCAATCTGCAGGGCAATGTCAGCGGCCAGAACTGCGTCGGCGTCTTGTCTCCCGACACCAGGGTGCAAGGCGGCGGCGACGTGCTGCCCGGCGACAAGGTCAACATCCAGGGCGATCGCGGCAAGGCCTATGCGTGCCATCCCTTCACCATCAAACGCGAGGTGAAGAAGGAGTGCTCGCCGGGCTTCGTCATGAACGACGCCGGGCGGTGCGTGTGTCCGGAAGGCACGACGTTCCGCAACGGTCAGTGCTCTCCCGACGGCGGCGTCATCGTCCCGCCGGTCGAGCCGAGGCCGTGCGTGCTGCTCAAGGGCCAGATCCGCACCGAGGACGGACGCTGTGTCTGCCCACGCGGGACCGAGCTCGAGAACGGCGCCTGCGTCAAGACCGACAAGCCTCAGTGCACCATCCCCGGTTCGGTCCCGACATCGGACGGCACTGGCTGCTACTGCCCGGATGGCACGCATCTCGACCGACAGGCCAATGCCTGCGTGCGCGACAAGCAGAAGCCCGAGCAGTGCAGCATACGCGGCCAGACCCACAATGCCGCTGGCGATTGTGTCTGCCCGCGCGGCACCGAAGTCAGGGGCGGTGCCTGCCGGCCGATCAAGCCGAAGCCTGAGCAGTGCTCGATCCGCGGCCAGATTCACAACGCCAATGGCGATTGTGTCTGCCCGGCCGGCACCGAAGTCAGGGGCAAGGTCTGTCGGCCGATCCGGCCGAAGCCCGAGCAGTGCAGCATCCGTGGCCAGGTTCATGACGCCAATGGCAATTGCGTCTGCCCGCGGGGAACCGAGGTGCGAGGCGGTGCGTGCCGGCAGAAGCGGCCTGTGCTGGAACAGTGCGACATACGCGGCCAGGTGCACAACAAGCGCGGCGAGTGCGTTTGCCCGCGCGGCACCCAGGTGATCAACGGCGCATGCCGCAAGCCGAGGCCGCAAGTGGAATGCGCACCGGGCTCGCAGGTGGTGAATGGCCAGTGCGTGCCGATCATCAAGCGGCGGTGCCCGGAAGGCACGGTTGGACGGTTCCCGAACTGCAGGGCGATCCGCCAACAGCCGACGCTCGATCCGAGCCTGTTGCTCAATCCGGATGTGCTTCAGCAGTTCATCCCCAAGCGCAGACAGCAGCAGCAGGACCCGCAAGTGCCGCAAAGGAACCTGTCTACCAACTAGGATCAGGATCCAAGCCAAAACCATACCCCCCCCGCCGGAGCGATCCGGCGGGGGTTTCTTGACTTCTCTAGCCGGCGGGTGCGTAGCGCAGCAGGGTTACGCCCTGGGTGAGGTTTTGCGTGCCGATCAGCTGCAATGCCCGCGACAGACCGGGCTGGAAGTACGGCTTGCCGCCGCCCAGTACGACTGGCTGCACGTAGAGCCGATATTCGTCGATGAGCCCCGCTCGCGCGAGTTGGGCGGCCAGATTGGCACCGCTGACCGAAATCTCACCATCCATCTGCGATTTGAGCTGGTTTGCAACGGTCTCGACATCGCCGCCCGCCAACCTTGCATTGGGTCCGACCTCGCGCAGCGTCGTCGAAAACACGATCTTCGGCGTCTTTTGCCAGGCTTGGGCAAAATCGCGCTCGACCTCGGAGCCGGTCTCGCGCTCCGGACTGTCCCAGAAGCGCATGGCCTCGTACATCCGGCGTCCGCAAAGCGCGGTCACCGTCCGCCGCATCTCGCCGTTGAAGTACCGGTGCAATTCCTCCTCCGGGACCGGCAAGCCAATGTCGCCGGACGGTCCTTCGATATAGCCGTCCAAGGACGTCAGCATGGAATAGACGATCTTTCCCATCTGAACTCTCCGTTTGTCCTAGTAAGACATAACTGATTGCAAATTGCAATCAGTTTGTCGCACGGCAAATGGGAAACCAGGAGCGGTTGGCGAGGCGTTCGAGCGGCCGCTGCCGGTGCAGCAAATACCGACTTTCCCTTTTCGGGATCATGGTCTAGGCAGTCGTTAAGACAGCGCCCGCAAACAGGGTGCCCAAAAAGGGCTGCATCATGAGCCGGAAGACCCTGATCGCACCGTCGGTGCTGGCGTCGGATTTCTCGAAGCTCGGCGACGAGGTCGAGGCGGTGGCGGCGGCCGGCGCCGACTGGATTCACCTTGATGTCATGGACGGGCATTTCGTACCCAACATCACCTTCGGCCCGCCGGTGATCAAGGCCATCCGCAACCGCACCAAGGCCTTCTTCGACTGCCATCTGATGATCGCGCCGGCAGACCCCTATCTGGCGGCGTTCGCCGAGGCCGGCTGCGACGGCATCACCGTGCATGCGGAGGCCGGGCCGCATCTCGACCGCTCGCTGCAGACCATCAAGGGCCTCGGCAAGAGGGCGGGCGTCTCGCTCAACCCGGCGACGCCGGAAACGACGATCAAATATGTACTCGACCGGCTCGACCTGATCCTGATCATGACCGTCAACCCGGGCTTCGGCGGACAGGCCTTCATCCCCGCCATGGTCGACAAGGTCAAACGGGTCAAGGCGCTGATCGGCAACCGGCCGATCCGTATCGAGATCGACGGCGGCGTGTCGCCGGAAACCGCACCGCTGGTCACGGCAGCCGGGGCCGACGTGCTTGTGGCGGGCGCCGCCATTTTCAAAGGCGGCAGTGTCGAGGCCTACCGGGCCAACATCGAAGCCATCCGAACCGCGGCCGACCGAGCCGCCGGCTGACATCAGCGTCGAGACAATTCTCCATTCCTGGTCACGGGCTTGACCCCTGGCCCGATCTTTTCATCCGGCGAGCCCCCCAAAAGCAGCCCATCGCGCGGCAAGGCGCCCGGGCTGACTGTCACAACGGTCAACCGGGCACTACATTTTGAAGCCAAAATCTAGTGGAAAACACGGCTCTAGCGGGAGGAGCTCGTCCGCAAGCCTGACGCGCGTTAAGAAAAAATTACCCGTATTCCTGGTCTCCCTACCGAGCTTGCTGATCTCCCTGGCGGGCTTCGACAAGCTGGCCGCTCAGCCGAACAAACTTTCTCCAGAAGAACAAGTTTTTCACGATATTTGTTACTTCCGCGGAGTAAGATGCGGCCAGCCTTCCTCTTTAGGTCGAATATCGTGATCTTTCGCTTGAGGGGCGGATGCCTTACGATGTACAGTAGTTTGATGGGGGATTCGTTTGCTTCGCGAACGGGCTGGCGGAGCACGGGAGAGCTACAGGAGTCATATTGACCTACGGATCTGCCGATATGAGCGAAAGCGCGGGACCCAAGAGCACGCTCGCCAGTACGGTCTATCAACAGCTTCGCGACGATCTCTTGCGCGGCGTGTTTGAAAGTGAAAGCAAGCTTCGTGTCGAATGGGTGGTTTCCCGCTACGGCGCCGGCGCCTCGCCGGTCCGCGAGGCTCTCAACCGCCTTGCTTCGGAAGGGTTGCTTGGCCGCCACGACCAGCGCGGTTTCTTCATCATGCCGGTCAGTGGCCCGGAACTTGACGAATTGACGCGCACCCGCTGCTGGCTGGAAGAGCGGGCGCTGCGGGAATCCATCGCCAACCGCACCGGCGAATGGGAAGAGCAGCTGGTGCTGGCCTTGCATCGCCTGGCGCGTGCGCAGCGCCGCCTGCCGGAGGACCCGTCCTCGAACAATCCGGAATGGGAAAAACTGCATCGCGCCTTCCATCGGGCACTGATCGCAGGCTGCCGGTCGCACTGGCTGACCGGCTTTTGCGACCAGCTTTCCGACCAGGCTTCCCGCTACCGGTTGATCTCCCAGGACGGCTCCGAGCGCGATGAAATCGGCGAGCATCGCCTGATTGCCGAGCGCACCGTGGAAGGCGATGCCGATGGCGCTGTCGAAGCCTTGCTCAACCACTACCGCCTGACGGCGGCCATGTGCATGGAGCGCTTCAACGAGAGCGGCGATCCGCGAGCGAGCGCTGCCAAGGCACTGCGCGGCCGCAGATAGCACGGCTCGGGCTGCGGTCCGGAGTCCGCCTGCTGCGGTTTTCCGAAAAGCGATTGTTTTTTTTCAAGGCCATGCGCTAGGGAAGACGCATGAGCAATCACCTGTTCGACGCTTTTCGCGACCGGATATCGGCCCCCGGACGCACCCTGATGGAGACGGATGACGGACGCTCGATAAGTTATGGCGACATGCTGGCGCGCTCGGCGCAGTTGGCGCAGGCGCTGAAGCATTTCGGCGTCGAACCGGGCGACCGTGTCGCGGTGCAGGTCGAGAAAAGCCCCGAATGTATTTTTCTCTACCTCGCCTGCCTGCGCGCCGGTGCGGTCTTCCTGCCGCTCAACACCGCCTACACGCTGACCGAGCTCGGCTATTTCTTCGGCGATGCCGAGCCGCGGCTGGTCGTATGCGATCCGGCACGTGCCGGCGCTATCGCGCCGCTGGCCGAGTCGTCGGGCGCGGTCACCGCCACGCTCGGCAGTGATGGCCGGGGATCGCTGACCGACTGTGCCGCGCAACAGCCTGCGGATTTCGGCGATGTGGGGCGCGGGCCGAACGATCTGGCTGCGATCCTCTACACGTCGGGCACGACCGGCCGTTCGAAAGGCGCCATGCTCAGCCACGAAAACCTGGCCTCCAATGCGCGCGTTTTGGTCGAGCAATGGCGCTTCACCAGGGATGACGTGCTGATCCACGCACTGCCGATCTTCCATACGCACGGCCTGTTCGTCGCCAACAACGTCGCCCTGATGGCCGGCGCCGCGATGCTGTTCGAGCAGAAATTCGACGCGAGGCGTATCGTCTCGCTGCTGCCGCGCGCGACAGTGCTGATGGGCGTGCCGACCTTCTATACCAGGCTGTTGCAGCAGGACGGGCTGAACGCCCAGGCAGCGAAAAACATCCGGCTGTTTGTTTCCGGCTCAGCGCCACTGCTTGCCGAAACGCACAAGGCCTGGCGGGAGTTGACCGGCCACGCCATCCTCGAGCGCTACGGCATGACCGAGACCAACATGAACACGTCGAACCCGTATGAGGGCGAACGCCGCGCCGGCACGGTCGGCTTCCCGCTGCCCGGCGTTTCGCTTCGCATCGCCGATCCCGACAGCGGCACAGCGCTCGCCCATGGAGAGGTCGGCATGATTGAGGTGAAGGGGCCGAATGTCTTTTCCGGCTACTGGCGCATGCCGGAGAAGACCAAGGCGGAATTCCGCGACGACGGCTTCTTCATTACGGGCGATCTCGGCATCGTCGACGCCGATGGCTATGTCCACATTGTCGGCCGCGGCAAGGATCTCATTATCTCCGGCGGCTACAACATCTACCCAAAAGAGATCGAGAGCGAGATCGACGCGCTGGCCGGCGTCTTGGAAAGTGCCGTCATCGGCATCGCCCATCCCGATTTCGGCGAAGGCGTCACCGCCGTCGTGGTGCGGGCGCCGGGGTCGCAGATCACCGGCGCCGAGATCGTTGGCGCCATTGCCGGCCAGCTGGCGAAATACAAGCACCCGAAGCAGGTCATCTTCGTCGAAGAACTGCCGCGCAACACGATGGGCAAGGTGCAGAAGAATGTTTTGCGCGAGACGTACAAGAGCATTTACGGCCAATAGATAGCCGGCAAATTACTGCATCTCGCTGACGCCTCATTCCGGGTATAGCAGATCCACAACATGGTCGGCGATCGCCAGACTTGACGTCAGGCCGGGGCTCTCTATGCCGAACAGGTTGACGATTTGCCCGGCGCCATGGTCGGCAGGTCCCTGCACGATGAAATCCGCGGCTGGCTGACCCGGGCCGGACAGTTTCGGCCTGACGCCGGCATAGGCAGGTTGCAGTGCGTCATCCGCGAGGCCGGGCCAGTAGCGCCTGATTTCATCATAGAAGGCGACGCTTCGAGCGGGATCGACCGTATAGTCGACGCGGTCGATCCATTCGACATCCGGGCCAAAGCGCGCGCTCCCAGACATGTCGAGGGTCAGGTGCACGCCGAGACCGCCATGGACCGGCACCGGATAGATCAGCCGTGAAAAGGGCGAGCGGCCGGACAGCGAGAAATAGTTGCCGCGCGCCAGCCATAGGGGCGGCACAAGGTTTTGCGGAAAACCTTCGATGCGGCCGGCCAAGGCCTGGGCATCGAGGCCGGCAGCGTTGATGAAGGCGCCGGCCTTCAGGGTGAACCCCTCGCCATCAGCGTCGCGCGTATCGATCCGGATGCCATCGGTTTCGATGATCGCGCCCGAGACAGAGGTGAGCATGGCGAAAGATGCACCCGCCGCTTCCGCATCACCGCGCAGCGACAGCATCAGCGCCTGGCTGTCGACGATGCCGGTCGACGGCGACAGCAGCGCAGCGGCGCAGGTCAGCGCCGGTTCGAGGCTTTCGGCCTCGCTTCGGGTCAAAAGTTCGAGATCGCCAACGCCGCAGTTTCGAGCATTGGTCTGGATCGCCCGCAGCCTGTCCAACTGGTCGGGCTCGACAGCTACGACCAGCTTGCCGGTGCGCCGATGGGCGATGCCGTGTTCGCCGCAATAGGCATAGAGACGCTCGCGGCCTTCAACGCAGAGACGCGCCTTCAGGCTGCCCGGCGGATAGTGGAGCCCGGCATGGATGACTTCCGAATTGCGCGAACTGGTGCCAGTGCCGATGGCGTTGGCCTTCTCGACCACCAGCACCTCGCGGCCCGACAGCGCCAGCGCACGGGCAATGGCGAGGCCGACAACACCGGCGCCAGCGACAACGCAATCGACATCATGCATCGCGCTCTCCAGGGCCAGCCACTCTCACGATCCCACCCCGCGCACGATCAGCCCGGCGCCACAAATGCATAAGACTGCATAAGATCAAGCATTGTCTCGGCGCGAATGGAAAGGTGGTCGAGCACCTCCATTCGGACAAGCAAGACGTCTGTTCCCCGATCTATGCCGAACGAAGCGGCAACCGGATGGGGGCCTTCGAATTGGCACGATGCCCATCGCGGCGGAGACGCGTCTGTGTCGGCGTCCTTGAGATCATCGTCGAGAATCTTGCGCAACCCGACGTCAAGAACCTCGCCGGCCATGCGGCCGATCTCATCGATTAGCGGATTCCAGTTGCCCGCCCAGATCCAATTCTGCACCAAGGCCATCAGCGAGGCTCCAACTGAGACCAAACTCTTTGAGTTTTGACCCTTAGCGCAAACTCCCGGCTGCAGCAAAAACCCTGTCGCCGCCGATCCACACACTTTTGACGTCGAGCTCGTCCGACAGCGCCACGATATCCGCAGCCGTGCCGTTGGCGAAGCGGCCGAGGCGGTGCGCCTGACTGAGCGCTTGCGCCGGATAGAGCGCGGCCATGCGCAACGCCTCCGACAGGCTCAGCCCGACGACCCGGTGCACATACCGGACGGCCGAGATCATATCGAGATCGGCGCCGGCCAGCGTGCCATCGGCCAGTCGCAGGCTGCCGTCCTTGCGGTAGATGATGCGGCCGTTGAGCGTGAACGAGGTCATGTCGGTGCCGATCGTCGCCATGGCGTCGGTGACCAGCACGATCCTGCCCGGTCCCTGCTTGGCGCGCAGCGCGATCGCCATGGTGGCGGGATGGACATGGATGCCGTCGGCGATGATGCCAGCCGAGAGACCGCCTATGTCGATGGCCGCTCCCGCCAGACCCGGCTCGCGGTTGCCGATCTGGCTCATGGCGTTAAACAGATGGGTGACCACGCTGGCGCCGGCATCGGCAAAGGCTTTGGCCGTGGCGTAGCCGGTGTCGGAATGACCGAGGCTGACGACGATGCCGGCCTTGGCTAGTGCCGCAACGCGAGCGGGATCGACGGATTCGGGCGCGATTGTCGTCAGTAGCACGGGCAGGTTTTTGCGCGCCGCGATCAGCGCCGCCTGATCGGTATCCGTCATTGGCCGGATCAGCGCCGGGTCATGCGCGCCCTTGCGGGCGATGGAGAGATGCGGTCCTTCGAGATGCAGGCCGAGAAAGCCCGGCAGCTTCTGCCGTGCCGCTTCAGCGCCGGCGGCAATGGCGGCGGCGGTAATATCAGGCGTGTCTGTGATCAGTGTCGGCAGCAGCGCCGTGGTGCCGAACGGCGCATGCGCCCGGCAGATGGTTGCCAGCGAGGCGACATCGGGATGGTCGTTGAGCATGACGCCGCCGCCGCCATTGACCTGCAGGTCGACGAAGCCCGGCGCCAGCATGCCGCCCCCGGTGTCGATGCGGGCAACGCCGGACGGAATGGCGCCGGCGGGAAGAATGCCTTCAACCACATCGCCGTGCACAATAAGGGCGGCATCGTCGTGCCAGTTGTCGCCATCGAAAATGCGGGCGCCAGTCAGGGCAAAACGGTCGCTCATACGGTTTCCGTCACCTTGCGCAGATTGCGCGGTACATCCGGGTCGAGACCGCGATGGCGGGCGAAGGCCTCGACGAAGCCATAGAAGGACACGATCAGCGTCAGCGGGTCGGTCAAGGGATGACCGGTAGCGACATGCGGCAGTGGTCGCGCACTCCTGGACTTGTCCGAGGTGATGAAGACGGCGGCGCCCTTGCCGGCAAGATTGTCGGCGGCCTCGGCCACCGACGGTTCCGAGGCGTCGCGGGCGGCCAGCGCCAACACCGGAAAGCCCGGCCCGACCAGCGCCAGCGGACCGTGCATGACTTCGGCCGCGCTATAGGCTTCGGCATGCATGCCGCAGGTCTCCTTGAATTTCAGCGCCGCCTCATTGGCCATCGCCGCCGACGGGCCGCGGCCGAGGATGAACAGCGATTGCGGCGTCTCCAATGCGCCGGCCAGCGCCATCCAGTCGCAAGCGATGGCCTTGCTGAAATGCTCGGGCAAGCGGGCAAGCGCGGCGAGCAGCCTGTCGTCGCCGCTGCAATGCGCCATCAGCGCCAGGCCGGCGACCGCCGAATTGACGAAGGTCTTCGTCGCCGCGACGCTGCGTTCGGGGCCGGCCAGAATGTCGATGGCAAAGTCCGAGGCCCTTGCCAAAGGCGAATCGGCGGTGTTGGTGATGGCGACGGTCAGCGCGCCGCCGGCCCGCGCCGTTTCGGCCATGGCGACGATGTCCGGGCTCTTGCCGGATTGCGAGATCGCCAGACAGGCCGAGCCGGCGAGCTTGAGTTTTGCGCCATAGATCGAGGCGATCGACGGGCCGACAGAAGCGACGGCAAGGCCGGCGGTCAATTCGACGGCGTATTTCATGAAGGTGGCGGCATGGTCGGACGAGCCGCGCGCGACGGTGACGACGAAGCTCGGATCGCGTTCGCGAATGGCGCGTCCAGCCTCGGCCAGCACCGCCGCCGAGCCGTCGAGCAGGCGCGCGACGGCCTCGGGGATTTCGTCGATCTCGCGCCGCATATGCGTGGTGTTGGCGATCATGGTCGGCCCTCTTCGCTCGGCCCTGTCAGGCGCAGTTCGGCGACGAAATCATAGGCGTCGCCGCGGTAGATGGAGCGGGTGAATTCGATCACCTTGCCGCTCGCCAGATAGGAAATGCGTTCGATGTGCAGACCGGCAATGCCCGGCGGAACTTCGAGCAGCCGCGCATCGGCGTCGCCGAGATTGGCGGCGGAAATGCGCTGCACCGCGCGCACCGGCCGGTTGCCGGTCAGTTCCAGCGCCGCGTAGAGCGAGGAGCCTATGCCTGCCGGATCCGGCAGCACGCTGGCCGACAGCGAGGCGCGCTCGATGGCCAGCGGCGTGTCGTTGGCGATGCGCAGGCGCGACACCCGCGCCACCAACTCGCTAGAGGACAGGCCGAGCACCATCATCTCATCCGGCGAGGGTGCATAGAGGCCGCGGTCGAGCCAGGCCGAGCGTACCGCCATGCCGCGGCGGGCCATGTCTTCGGTGAAGGAGGTGAGCCTGGACAGCGACTGCTCGACGCGCTCCATGCGCGGCGCCACGAACGTGCCGGAGCCATGGCGCTGCACGAGGATGCCGCCTTTGACCAGGTCCTGGACCGCCTTGCGCACGGTGACCCGCGAAATGTCGGCCTTGGTAGCGATGTCGCGCTCCGAAGGCAGTGCATCGCCCGGTCCGATCAGGCCACGGTTGACGGCGTCCTCGATGCTTTTCCTCAGCTGCAGATAGAGCGGCGCACCGCTTTGCGACGATTGCTTCAGCGTGGCGAAGATCTGGTCGGCGGCGTCGCTCATCGCGCCGCCTCCGTCTTGGCGAAGATGCGGGCTGCCATCTGCACGGCGCCGCCCAGCGCATCGTCGAGCGGCGCCTTCAGCAACGCCTGGTAGCGTTGGGAAAGGCGCGGCGCATAGAGCGGCGCCAGTCCGCCGAGCAGGCAGAGCGGGGCATCTTTCGAAAGATCGAGTGCGCCGAGCGAGGCCTCGACATCGGCGACAGCCTTGTCGACGATCCAGTTGGCGACAGCGTCGCCCTTTTGCGCATGCTCGAACACTTTTGGCGCGAAGCCGCCGAAATCGCCCGGCTTGGCGTTGGTGGTGAACTCGACCACGTCTTCAGGATTGTTGCGGAAGGTCGCCATCATGCTGTCGGTCAACGGCGAGCGCGCGCGGACGCCGTCGTGGGCAAGCAGCGTCTGCTCCAGCAGGTCGCGGCCGATACGCGCGCCGCTGCCTTGGTCGCCGACCTGAAAACCCCAGCCGCCAATGGCGCGCGATATCGAGCCCTTGCGCGCCATATAGGCAGTGCCGGTGCCGAGAATGGCCATGGCGCCATCGCCCGAGCCGACAGCGCCCTCAAGCGCGATCTCGGCGTCGGTCTCGACGCGGCTGACACTGAACGGCAGGATGGCTTCGAGCTGCTGCCGGTAGGTGCCGACATTGGCGCCGGCCAGGCCAAGAATGGCTGGTGTCTGCGGGATCAGGTCCGGATCCTGCCCGGCGGCGATGAAAGCCTGCCGCGCCGCCTCGACAATATGGGTGCGAGCGCCGGTGAGGTCGGTGCGGATGTTGGCGGCGCCGCTTTTGGCACGGCCAATGACAGCGCCATCGCCTGTCGCAAGGGCTGCCCTGCAGCTGGTGCCGCCGCCATCGATACCGAGCACGAAATTCACGCGATTTCTCCTCCGGGCGGATAATACCAATAAAATACCAATAGCCAAGGATTAATTTCCGTTTCAAAAAGATTAAGCCGTATTTTATTGAAAAACCTAGGCATTTCGTCGGCTCAGCGATTTCCAGCTCGCAATTTCGTTAATGCGTGTGGACAAGTGGTATTTTTTTGGTATTGTTCCTGCATCGGAGGGACAGGGATGGCCGAACCGCGCACCGAAGCGCTTCATGGGAATGCCGAGGGACTGGACATCCAGGCCCCGGAGGCCATCCTTTCCTCGCTCGTCAATGCGCAGATCGAGGCCGCCAAGGCCGTGCGCGGCGCCATTCCCGCCATCGCTGCCGCGGCCGAGATCATCGCCGGACGGCTGAGCAGCGGCGGCAGGCTCGCCTATGCGGCGGCCGGCAGCTCGGGCCTGATGGCGGTGGCCGACGCGCTGGAGTTGCCAGGCACATTTGGTATCAAGCGCGAGCGCATCGTCATCCTGATCGCCGGCGGCGACGAGGCCTTCAAGACACTGGCCGGTGGGCCGGAAGACGACACCGAAGAAGCCTCGGCGGCAATTGCCGGCGCCGGCATCGGCAAGGGCGATTGCCTGATCGCGATTTCGGCCAGTGGCTCGACACCCTATGCAGTCCAGGCGCTAAAGGATGCGCGCGACCGGGGCGCGGCAACCATCGCCATCGCCAACAACAAGGACACGCCGCTTCTGAATCTGGCCGACGTCGCCATCCTTTTGGAAACACCACCGGAGGTGATTGCCGGCTCGACGCGGATGGGCGCCGGCACCGCGCAGAAGATCGCGCTCAACATGCTGTCGACGCTGACCGCCATTCATCTCGGCCATGTCCATGACGGCTACATGGTCAACCTCACCGCCGACAACATCAAGCTGCGCGACCGCGCGGCACGCATCGTCGCCGCCATCAGCGGCCGCGACAGGCAAGAGGCAGCGCGCCTGCTCGAAGCGAGCGGCGGCGTAGTCAAAACCGCCATTCTGCTCGCCGCCGGCGCTGCCAACGCCGATGCGGCCGAGAAGATACTGGAAGGAACCGGCCAGAAGCTCAGGCCAGCACTTTCCGCGATTGAGGGGAACAAGGGCGCGAAGGCCCCTGTTCTCAAAACCGAACCTGAAAAAGGTCAACAGGGAGACTAGCATGACAACGAAACTACTGACGGCACTGCTGCTCGGCACCAGCATTCTCGGCACCGCCGGGCTGGCTCACGCCGATGACGTAACGCTCAACATCGAAAGCTGGCGCGGCGACGACCTTGCCATCTGGAAGGACAAGCTGATCCCGGCCTTCGAAGCCAAGAACCCGGGCATCAAGGTGGTGTTCGCGCCGTCGGCTCCAACCGAATATGACGCCGCCCTTGGCGCCAAGCTCGCAGCCGGCTCCGCTGGCGACCTGATCACCTGCCGCCCGTTCGACAAGTCGCTCGAACTGTTCAAGAAGGGCAACCTGGCTGACCTCAGCGCGCTGCCCGGCATGGAGAACTTCTCGCCGGTCGCCAAGGCGGCCTGGCAGACCGACGACGGCAAGTCGAGCTTCTGCGTGCCGATGGCCTCGGTCATCCACGGCTTCATCTACAACAAGGACGCTTTCGACAAGCTCGGCCTCAAAGTGCCGACGACACGTGACGAGTTCTTCGCCGCGCTCGACAAGATCAAGGCCGACGGCACCTACATCCCGCTGGCGATGGGCACCAAGGATCTCTGGGAAGCCGCAACCATGGGCTATCAGAACATCGGCCCTAACTACTGGAAGGGCGAAGAAGGCCGCGCAGCGCTGATCAAGGGCGACCAGAAGCTGACCGACAAGGACTGGGTTGCTCCCTATGAGGAACTGGCCAAGTGGAAGCCTTATCTCGGCGACGGCTTCGAAGCCCAGACCTATCCGGACAGCCAGAACCTGTTCACGCTCGGCCGCGCCGCCATCTACCCGGCGGGATCGTGGGAGATCGGCCTGTTCAACACCCAGGCGCAGTTCAAGATGGGCGCCTTCCCGCCGCCGGTCGAGAAGGCCGGCGACACCTGCTACATCTCCGACCATACCGATATCGGCATGGGCCTGAATGCGGCGTCGAAGAATGCCGGCGCGGCCAAGACCTTCCTGTCCTGGGTCGCCTCGCCGGACTTCGCCACCATCTACGCCAACGCGCTGCCGGGCTTCTTCAGCCTGAATTCCACCCCGGTGAAGATGGCAGACCCGTTGGCGCAGGAATTCGTTTCCTGGCGCGACAAGTGCAAGTCGACGATCCGCTCGACCTACCAGATCCTGTCGCGCGGCACGCCGAACCTGGAAAACGAGACGTGGGTTGAATCGGCCAACGTCATCAACGGCACCGATACGCCGGAAGCTGCCGCCAAGAAGCTGCAGACCGGCCTCGACAGCTGGTACAAGCCAGGCAAATAAGAGCTCCCAAGACAGACCGGCCGGGCACGTGCCCAGCCGGTCTTCAATTTGCAGATTGCGATTGTCGGCACTGCCTCTCGGCCTTACCCTCTTTTCTTGTGGGGAAAGGCTAGCTGACCTGTCGCAGGCCTTGGTCCTGCCCATGCCGGGGCAAGGACATCTGGGCCGTGCATCGAGGCATCATCTGGCATCGATACCCTTTTGAACCGAGAGACGGCGGGGACCGCACTCATGGCCGCAGAAACACGACCGAAACGACCGTTCCGCTGGCATATCGCCGTCTTCCTGGCGCCGGCGGTGCTGGTCTATACGGCGATCATGATCCTGCCGCTGGCCGGCACGCTGCAGCTGTCGCTGTTCCGCAATATCGAGCAGCACCAGGTGTTCGTCGGCCTCGCCAATTTCCGCACTTTGTTCGGCGACCCCAACTGGTCGGTCGGGTTCTGGAACGCGCTGCGGAACAATACCTGGTTCTTCGTCATCCACATGGTGGTGCAGAACCCGATCGGCGTCATGCTTGCGGCATTGCTGTCCAGCCCGAAGCTGAGGTTCGCCGCCTTTTACCGCACGGCGATCTTCGTGCCGACCATCCTGTCTTTCGTCATCGTCGGCTTCGCCTGGAAGCTGATCCTGTCGCCGTTGTGGGGCGTGGCGCCGCATCTGATGGATCTGGTCGGCTTGAAAAGCCTGTTCACGCCATGGCTGGGCAAGGAGCAATATGCGCTGACCGCGCTCAGCCTGATCTCGGTGTGGCAGTTCGTCGGCATCCCCATGATGCTGATCTATGCAGCACTGCTGTCGATCCCCGAAGAGGTGATCGAAGCCGCCGAATGCGACGGCATTACCGGAATGTCGCAGTTCTGGAAGATCAAGCTGCCGCTGATCCTGCCCTCGATCGGCATCATTTCGATCCTGACCTTCGTCGGCAATTTCAACGCCTTCGACCTGATCTACACCGCGCAAGGGGCGCTCGCCGGGCCGAACTATTCGACCGATATTCTGGGCACCTTCCTCTACCGCGCCTTCTTCGGTTTTCAGCTGCAAACCGGCGATCCCAATATGGGCGCGGCGATCGCCACGATGATGTTCCTGATCATCCTCGGCGGCGTCTGCGTCTACCTGTTCCTCGTCCAGACGCGCCTGCGTCGCTATCAGTTCTGAGGAGCGAGAGATGAGCACCGCCACCCGTTCGCTGCCTCGCACCATCGGCGCCCACGCGATCCTGTTGACCTATACGGCGATCGCGCTGTTCCCGGTGATCCTGGTGATCATGAATTCGTTCAAGTCGCGCGCCGGCATCTTCAGCGAGCCGCTGACGCCGCCGACGCCGAAGACGTTCGACCTGATCGGCTACACCACCGTGATCGGCCAGGGCGACTTCATCCACTATTTCCAGAACAGCCTCGTCGTCACCGTCGCCTCGCTGTTCTTCGTGCTGTTGTTCGGCGCCATGGCAGCGTTCGCTTTGTCGGAGTACCGCTTTCGCGGCAACACGCTGATGGGGCTTTATCTCGCGCTCGGCATCATGATCCCGATCCGGCTCGGAACCGTCGCCATCCTGCAATTGATGGTGGCGAGCGGACTGGTCAACACGCTGACGGCGCTGATCCTGGTCTACACCGCGCAAGGCCTGCCGCTGGCCGTCTTCATCCTGTCGGAATTCATGAAGCAGGTGTCCGACGATCTGAAGAATGCCGGCCGCATCGACGGGCTGTCGGAATACACCATTTTCTTCCGGCTGGTGCTGCCGCTGGTGCGCCCCTCGATGGCGACGGTCGCCGTCTTCACCATGATCCCGATCTGGAACGATCTGTGGTTCCCGCTGATCCTGGCGCCGTCGGAAGAAACCAAGACGGTGACGCTCGGCGCGCAGCTCTTCCTCGGCCAGTTCGTCACCAACTGGAACGCCATCCTGGCAGCACTGTCGCTGGCGATCATGCCGGTGCTGACCCTCTACGTCATCTTCTCGCGGCAGCTGATCCGCGGCATTACCTCCGGAGCCGTCAAGTGAGTTTGGAACAACCCCTTCGCGTCCTCGTCGCCGGCCTCGGCAATATGGGCCGCAGCCATGCACTGGCCTATCACACCAATCCGGGGTTCGAGATCGCAGCGCTGATCAACCGCTCCGACGTGCCGCTGCCTGAGGGGCTGTCGGGCTATGGCATCAAGCGCTCATTCGACGACGCGCTGCGCGACGAGAAGCCAGACGTCGCCTGCATTGCCACCTATTCCGACAGCCATGCCGACTATGCGGTGAAGGCGTTCGAGGCCGGCTGCCATGTCTTTGTCGAGAAGCCGCTGGCAACGACGGTGGCCGACGCCAAGCGCGTCGTCGCCGCTGCCAAGGCCAACGGCCGGAAACTGGTGATCGGCTACATTCTACGCCATCACCCGTCCTGGGTCCGGCTGATCGCCGAGGCGCGCAAGCTTGGCGGCCCTTATGTGTTCCGCATGAACCTTAACCAGCAATCGTCGGGCCCCACCTGGCAAACGCACAAGCAGCTGATGCAGACGACGTCGCCGATCGTCGATTGCGGCGTGCACTATCTCGACGTGATGCTGCAGATCACCGACGCCAGACCGGTCGAGGTGCGCGGCATGGGGCTGAGGCTGACCGAAGAAATCGCACCGACCATGTACAATTACGGCCATCTGCAGGTGCTGTTCGATGACGGTTCGGTTGGCTGGTATGAAGCCGCCTGGGGACCGATGATTTCGGAAACGGCGTTCTTCGTGAAGGACGTGATCTCGCCCAATGGCTGCGTGTCGATCGTCATGAAGGAGGGTGTGAAGTCCGACGACATCGACACCCACACCAAGACCTCGACCATCCGCCTGCACAGCGCTGCAACCGGGGCCGACGGCACATTCGCCAGGCCCGACGAGATGCTGTCGATGGAAGGCGAGCCCGGCCATCAGGATCTCTGCGACCTCGAACAGGCCTTTGTGCTGAAGGCGATCCGGGAAGACATCGACCTGACCCGCCACATGGACGACGCGGTGAAGTCGCTCGCCGTCTGCCTTGCCGCCGATGAGAGCGTGCGCAGCGGCGCAGCCGTCAAACTCTAACGATAGGAACGACGCCGTGGGCTCGCTGAACATCGAAAACGTGAAAAAGGCCTTTGGGCCGGTCGAGGTGCTGAAGGGCATCAACCTCGAAGTGACGGATGGCGAATTCGTCGTCTTCGTCGGCCCCTCGGGCTGCGGCAAGTCGACCTTGCTCAGGGTGATTGCCGGGCTGGAGGATTCGACCTCGGGCCGCGTGGTGATCGACGGCGCGGACGTTTCGGCGACGCCGCCGGCAAAGCGTGGCATCGCCATGGTGTTCCAGACCTATGCGCTCTACCCGCATCTGACGGTGAAGAACAATATGGGCCTCGGCCTCAAGCAGGCCGGCACGCCGGCTGCCGAGATCGAGCGGCGCATCGGCATCGCCTCGTCGATGCTGTCGCTGGAGCCCTATCTCGAGCGGCGCCCGGCCGAACTGTCCGGCGGCCAGCGCCAGCGCGTCGCCATCGGCCGCGCCGTGGTGCGCGAGCCAAAACTGTTTCTCTTCGACGAGCCGCTGTCGAACCTCGATGCCGCGCTGCGCGTCAACACACGGCTGGAGATCGCGCAGCTGCACCGCCGGCTGAAGGCGACGATGATCTACGTCACCCATGACCAGGTCGAGGCGATGACGCTGGCCGACAAGATCGTCGTGCTCAATGCCGGCAGGATCGAGCAGATCGGCGGTCCGATGGAGCTCTACAATTCGCCGGCAAATGAGTTTGTCGCCGGCTTCATCGGCTCGCCGAAGATGAACTTCATCGATGGCGCGCGTCTGGGCGAGACGGCCAAGACCATCGGCGTGCGGCCGGAGCATCTAACCGTCGATGCCAAGGCCGGCGCCTGGAAAGGAACGGTCGTGCATGCCGAGCATCTCGGCGCCGACACCAACCTTTATCTCGATTGCGAGAAGGCCGGGCTGATCACGGTGCGGATTTTCGGTGTGTACGATGCCGAGCCGGGTGCCACGCTGTACGCGACGCCGGAGCCGGGCAAGACGTATCGGTTTGGGGCTGATGGGAAGACGATCAAGTAGCGCCTCTCCTTCTCCCCTTGTGGGAGAAGGTGGATCGGCGCGCAGCGCCGAGACGGATGAGGG
>UCIA01000036.1 GCA_900472295.1 Hyphomicrobiales bacterium
GGGTCACGATAAGGCCAGCCGCCGATGACCATGGCGCCAGCCGCGCGCTGGCGTGCGTTATGCCCCCGTCATCACAAGCGCTTGCGAAGGTCCCCAATCTTCATCGCCACGATAGCTATGCCGCGCCGGCTTGGCGTATCGTATGTGCGACAGCAGGAGCCGGCATCCATGAGCACCGTCCCAAAACCATCCGAGGCCGCCAACGAACATGACAGCGGCGGCGAGTATTTCGAGGCGCCGACCGACCACGTAGGCGAACTGGTTGCGGACGAGGCGCTCGAAGCGCCCGATGTGCCGGATTCGGAACCCACCGGCCCCGGGCGGCTGAAGCCAAAGCGAAAGCCGTCGGCAATATCAGGCCGCAAATTCCGCAAGCGCGACCTGGTGCGCATCGACGACCTGCGCCCGAGCCTCGCCGACCGCATCCGCTCCGACCATCCCGACCTGCCGCGCGGCGCCCGCATCAGCCGCGAGGAGCTCGGCCGCTACCGCATGCGCTACATGGAGGAGCTGCTGCAGCAGGAGCATGGCGAATTCTCCGAGCTCGACCGCCAGGTGGTCGAATCGATCGCCAGGCAGGACACGATCTCGGAAAACTCGGAAGAGGAGTTCGAGGAGCACAGGTCGTTCGCCGACCGCGTCTCCGACAATATGGCGGCCTTCGGCGGCAGCTGGTGGTTCCTGATCTCGTTCGGCAGCGTGCTTGCTATCTGGATCGGCATCAACCTGATCGCGGGCCTGAGCAGCGCCTTCGACCCCTACCCCTTCATCCTGCTCAACCTTTTGCTTTCCTGCATCGCCGCCATCCAGGCGCCGATCATCATGATGAGCCAGAGACGGACGGAGGCCAAGGACCGCCTGCGCTCCTTCAACGACTACCGGGTGAACCTGAAAGCCGAGCTGGAAGTGCGCCATTTGCACGAAAAGCTCGACTATCTGATCTCGCGCCAATGGACGCGGCTGGCCGAAATGCAGCAGATGCAGCTGGACGCGATGCACGAGCTGACGGGGGCGAAGAAGGCGAAGCGGGCGGGGGTGCGGAGGCGGACAGTGGCGAAGGTGGAGGGGTGAGGTCCGCGCAGCGGACGAAAAGCCCTGGCTGTTCGAACGACGAACGGTGAAGACACGGTCCGCCTTTGGGCGGATCAAAAGGTCCAGTGGACCTTTTGAAGGGGATGAACGCCCAAAGGGCAGGGAGCCAGCGAAGGGCAGGACGCGGCACAATCCAGCCAAACCATTTGCGGGCCGAGCCAAGTTCGCGGCGCAATTGCCCGTTGAAGCCCGGCGCGGCTTCCGCTAAGAAGCCGTTGCTGGCCGGCCTATCGGCTGGTTCGTTTTCAGGCTCCCTGAAGGCACCCGTAGCTCAGCTGGATAGNNCAGGTTCGAATCCTGTCGGGTGCGCCAATTCCCATAGCTCCGCACTGGGCACATGCCCTCTCCTCCCGACCTTCAAAATTCTCGATTCTTTTCGAAATCCGCCAAATATTTATCTCAACTCTCCCAAGCAACCACAACAACGATTTCCAGCAACACCTATTCTTGCAGAAACTAAAAACGCTACACTCCCGTAATCATATTGGTAACGGTTGCCCTTCAGCTTGCATCCAGGCAACCAAAAAGGGGAGCGTCGTTATGGGTTTGTTTAAAACTTTCACCAAAATCTTGGGCAGCGGCGGCGTTGCCGTGGCTTTGTCTTTTCCGGCGGGCGCGGGCGGGCTCAATGTGGGCATCGGCGGCAGCGGTGGGGTGGGTGTTTCGGTCGGCGGCAGTAATGGCGGGCTTGGCGTCGGCGTCTCGGTCGGCGGCAGCAAGGGCGTCAATGCCGGCGCAACGGTCGGCGGCACCAGCGGCACCACCGCTAGCGTCGGCGCTACGGTTGGCGGCACCAGCGGCGTTAGCGCCGGTGTCGGCGCATCGGTCGGCGGCGTTGGCAGCGGGGTCGGCGTTGGGGCCGGCGTCGGCATTGGTTCACCGACCACGCCCACCAGCCCGAGAGATCCCAACACGCCGGCGGTGCCGACGCGACCGGCGGTGGTCGCCATCAGCGCCATGTCGGCGGGACAGATCGCCAAGATGAAGAAGCGCTGCGTCAACGTGCTCAGCGGCAAGGGCACCTATGATCGCGACCTGAAGGAGCTGTGCCGGCTGTTGGCGCGGCGCTAGAGCGCCGCCCCGATCGGCTCGAAGATTTGCCTCTGGCCTTTTGTTTCACCCGCTCTAACTGCTTTGTGTTAGTCATGTCATGTTAGTCTTGTCACGCTGATGGAGGATTGAAATGGATCGGCGATCATTCTTGACAGCACTGTTGGGCGTTGCAGGGGCGGCGGCCCTTGCCAGTACGGTTCGGCCGCTCGAGGCCGTGGCCGGGGTTCCGAATGTCGGCAACGGCATTCTCGATGATCTCGACAAGCAGGATGCCGGCTTGCTCGACGACAATGAAGGCACGGGCGATGTCGAACAAATCAGGCATCGTCGCGGACACCGCCGCCACCACAGGCGGCGCGTGTGGAGACGGCGTTGCCGCACGTTCTGGCGGCATGGAAGGCTGCGCAGGCGCTGCTACCGCAGGCGTGAGTACATCATATTGCGGTTCTAGCCGCGGCTTGATCCCGGGGTTCGGATAGGTCCTGACCTGAGGCGCAAAATGCTGAAACGGCGCACCCCATCCCGATTTGCTTCGGGATGGGCCAAGATAGAGCATTTCACCGTTTCANNTGGGATAGCGGCCGCGGCCGGGGGGCGGCGGCACTTCCAGCTGCTCGATCGCCCATTGGCCCATGGCCATGTGCGGCAGGATCGATGTCGTCAGCGGCGGGAACAGATGCCTGGCGATCTCCTCATCGTCATAGCCGACGACGGAAATGTCCTGCGGGATGTGCAGGCCCGCCTCCTTCAGCGCTTCATAGCAGCCGATTGCCGTGCGGTCGTTCTGGCAGAAGATGGCGGTCGGGCGGTCTTTCAGCGCCAGCAGCTTGACGGTCGCGGCATAGCCCGCACTGGCCGACCAGTCGCCTTCGACCACCAGCTCCGGATCGAACGGGATGTCGGCGGTAGCCAGCGCCCGGCGGTAGCCTTTCAGCCGGTCCTGCGCGGCTTGCATCCAGGGTTCGCCGGTAATGGTGGCGATGCGGCGGTGGCCGTGGCCGATCAGATGCCTTGTCGAGCTCTGGCCGCCGGCGATCTCTGAGGGAACCACGGCCGGAAACGCATAGTCCGACGTGTAGCAGTTGAGCAGGATGACCGGGATGGCGAGGCCGTAGAGGAAATCCGGCGCGGTGATCTCGCGGGTGAAGAT
The DNA here is from genome assembly GCA_900472295.1 of Hyphomicrobiales bacterium. Classification (GTDB taxonomy): domain Bacteria; phylum Pseudomonadota; class Alphaproteobacteria; order Rhizobiales; family Rhizobiaceae; genus Mesorhizobium. Next base: position 3,296 of record UCIA01000036.1, read on the forward strand.
GGTCATGTAGATCAGCGCCGAGATGCCGCGCTTGGTCAGCGCCGCAATGGCGCGCGGCTCCATGACGGCGTCGCCCATGGTCTGCGCCACGAGCAGGACGTTGCCGGCGTTCCATGACGCCTGGCGCGCGCCCTCGATGGCGACGACGGCTTCCGGGCTGGTGGCCAGCTGGTCGACGGCAAAGCCGATGACGCCATCAAGCCCATCGAAAGTTGGCCCATCGAAGGCAGGCACCGGCTTGCGCAGGGCCGAAAAGGCGGGCGCGGTGTAGCCAAGCGAACGCGCGGCGTCGATCACCCGCTCACGGGTCTGCTGCGACAGCCTGATCCCAGGCGAATTGTTGAGCACGAAGGACACCGTCGCCTGTGAGCAGCCGGCCGCCCTGGCGATGTCGGTCATGGTGACGCGGCCGCCCTTGGCGCTTTTGGCCGGCGCCTTGCGCCGCCGCGCCGTGTCGTCCGGATCCCTCGTCTCGCTCATGGCATTCGTGTCCCATCCCCAATCCCCGGACTGTCTAGCGGCAGCCTGTCAGGCCGACAAGATGGACCTGGCGGGCATCTACTAATAAAAGTCGCCGGATGTGATTATGTTTATTAGTATCTCCAAGGCCATTCGGCCAGGCCTTCCATACTGGCGTTAGCCCATATCCTGCAAAGGGCGCCGCTTAAGCACGGCAAAGCGGCAGGCTCCCTCAATGGGTGGAGAGGGCGACCTCGGCTCCGCTCAGGGGCACCTTTACTAATACTGTTTACTAATACAAAAATGCGCGGTAACGTCAATCCGTCGCGCCCGGTCCGGCTGGGACCACCGCGGCGGGAAGGTACGTGAACGGCCTGATGGCGAGCGGCGATTGCCTCCGCAAACCTTGTCTCGGACATGTGATATGTCGGACAAATCAGACTATTTACGAGCATGGGATGAGTCTCTAAGGTCCGTGATCGCGACTGGAACGACGCCATTCTTTCAGTGCCGGGAACCCTGAGGAGGAGGGCGTCCAGGTCGCAAGCGGCCAATCAGTGAATGCAAGATCGGTTCAGTCCGACGACTGAGCCAAAAACGGGAGGTTGAACATGAAATCCTTGATACGACATGCATCCGTAGCCACGGCAGCCCTGCTGCTTGGCCTCACAGCGACTGCGATTGCGCGCGCCGACGACAAGCCGACGCTGGCCTTCGTCGTCAACGGCGCTTCCGACTTCTGGAAGGCTGCCGAAGCCGGCGTCAAGAAGGCGCAGGGCGAACTGCCCGACTACAATCTCGAACTCAAATATCCCGAGCAGTCCTCGGTCGCCATCCAGCAACGGCTGATGGACGATCTGGTGACCGCCGGCGTCAAGGCGATCATGGTCTCGGCCGTCGATCCCAAGACCTCGACCGACGGCCTGAACAAGATCGCCTCGGAAACGGCGCTGTTCACCACCGATAGCGACGCCCCGCAGACCAAGCGCGTCGCCTATATCGGCTC
>UCIA01000034.1 GCA_900472295.1 Hyphomicrobiales bacterium
CTCCCACAGGGGGAGAAGGGGAAGGCTAGCGCTACTCCGCCGCCACGGCACCCTTCCGGCTGGCGTCCATCATCAGCCGCCGTTCCCGGAACACGCCCCATTGCTGGTCGACCAGCACGCCGATCAGGATCACACCGCCCATCACCGCGAAGTTGAGCGAGGACGGGATGCCGAGCAGGTTGACCAGGTTCTGCAGCTCCTGCAGCAGCACGGTGCCGAGGATGACGCCGACCAGCGAGCCTTCGCCGCCACGCAGCGAGAAGCCGCCGAGCACGGCCGCGGCAATGGCGTAGAGCTCATAGAACTGGCCGTGGCTGGCCGGCGAGATCGAGCGCGTATACATGGCGAAATAGATCGCCGACAGCGCCGTCAGCACACCACATATGACATAGGCGGCCATGACGACGCGGCCGGTGCGAATGCCCGAATATTTCGCCGCTTCCTCGTTCTTGCCGATGGCATAGAGATAGCGGCCGAACACCGAACGGTGCAGCACCACCCACATGACGATGGAAATGACGATCAGCGCGATGAAGCTGTTCGGCACGCCGTAGCTGCGGCCCGCTGTGAGGAATTCAAGCTCGGGAAAATTCTGGCCGAAGGCGAAGCCGGCGGTGCCGTCGCCTGTGTAGAAGCGAGCGATGCCGCGATAGATCAGCAGGCCGCACAAAGTGACGACGAACGGCTGCAGCTTGAGCCGCGTAATCAGCCAGCCATGCGCCAGCCCGATGATGCCGCCCAGCACCAGGATCAGCGGCAAAGCCATCGGCCATGGCATGTCGCGCACGGCGATGAAGTCGACGAACAGCGTGCCGAGCAATGCCACCAGCGATCCCACGGACAGTTCGATGCCGCCGGTGATGATGACGAAGGCCTGGCCGATGGCCAGAATCCCGAACAGGCCGATCAGGTTCGAGGTGTTGGCGAGGTTGATCGGCAGCAGGAAGCGCGGGTTGATGGCGGTCACAACCGCGCCGACCACCAGGATCAGGATCAGCAGGCCGAGATCTTTCTTGCTCATCGTCTTCTCCCCAATGCCGGACCGGCAATTGCCGGAAACCAGCTAGTTTGCCGGCTTGCCGACCGCCAGCAACAGCACGTTTTCCTGGCTGAATTGTTCCTTGTCGAGAATGCCCGAGATCTGGCCCTCATGCATGACGGCGATGCGG
>UCIA01000041.1 GCA_900472295.1 Hyphomicrobiales bacterium
TCGAATTTACCTTTTGCCATGTGATGTCTCCAATCTGCTCGCCCATACGGGCCTTGAATTAAGTTACTGCTGCAACCCGATGGGGTTACGCGTATTTCTTCTGGACTTCCTGGGCGACCGCAGTCGGCACAGGCTCATAGTGATCGAACTGCATCGTGTAGGCCGCGCGGCCCTGGCTCATCGAGCGCAGGTTGTCGACGTACTTGAACATGTTGGCCAACGGCACCATCGCGTTGATGACAACGGCCACGCCGCGTGCTTCCTGGCCCTGGATCTGGCCACGACGGCCGTTCAGGTCGCCGATGACGCTGCCGACGTAGTCTTCCGGGGTCACGACTTCGACCTTCATGATCGGCTCGAGCAGCTGCACGCCAAGCTTGGGTGCGGCTTCACGGAAACAGGCGCGGCCGGCTATTTCGAAGGCCAGAACGCTGGAGTCCACGTCGTGGTAAGCGCCGTCGATGAGCGTCGCCTTGACGCCGATCATCGGGAAGCCGGCGAACGGGCCGGACGTCATGACGCTGTTGATGCCCTTTTCGACACCGGGGATGTATTCCTTCGGAACCGCACCGCCTACGATCTTGGTCTCGAACTCGAACTCCGAGCTTTCCGGGTTCGGCTCGAAGACGATCTTGACGCGAGCGAACTGACCGGTACCGCCGGTCTGCTTCTTGTGGGTGTAGTCCTGTTCGTGCCTGCGGGTGATCGTCTCGCGATAAGCAACCTGCGGAGCGCCGACATTGGCCTCGACCTTGAACTCGCGACGCATGCGGTCGACGATGATGTCGAGGTGAAGCTCGCCCATGCCGGAGATGATGGTCTGGCCGCTTTCCTCGTCGGTCTTGACGCGGAAGGACGGATCCTCGGCGGCCAGGCGGTGAAGGGCGAGGCCCATCTTTTCCTGGTCGTTCTTGGTCTTCGGCTCGATCGCGATCTGGATGACCGGATCGGGGAATTCCATGCGCTCGAGGATGACCGGGTGCAGCGGATCGCTGAGCGTATCGCCGGTGGTCGTGTCCTTGAGGCCAGCCAGAGCGACGATGTCGCCGGCAAAGGCTTCTTCGACGTCGGCGCGCGAATTCGCATGCATCTGCAGCATGCGGCCGATGCGCTCTTTCTTGCCCTTGACGGTGTTGTCGACCGAGATGCCCTTGGTCAGCTTGCCCGAATAGATGCGGGCAAAGGTCAGCGAACCGACGAACGGATCGTTCATGATCTTGAAGGCCAGCATCGACAGCGGCTCGTTGTCGTCGGCATGACGCTCGATGTCGGCATCGGTCTTGGCGTCGACGCCCTTGATGGCGGGAACATCGGCCGGCGACGGCAAGTATTCGACAACGGCGTCGAGCAGCGGCTGCACGCCCTTGTTCTTGAAGGCCGAGCCACAGAACATCGGGTAGAACTTGACGGCGACGGTGCCCTTGCGGATCAGAGCGCGGATCTCGTCATTCGACGGCATCTTGCCTTCGAGGTAGTTCTCAAGAGCCGTCTCGTCCATTTCGACGGCGGCTTCGATCATCTTCTCGCGGTATTCCGCAGCGCGTTCCTTGAGGTCATCCGGGATCTCGACGACATCCCAGGCAGCGCCCAGCGTCTCGTCACGCCAGACCAGCGCGTTCATCTCGACGAGATCGACAACACCCTTGAATTCAGTCTCAGCACCGATCGGCAACTGCATGACGACGGCATGCGCGCCAAGGCGCGAACCGATCATCTCGACCGAGCGGTAGAAGTCGGCGCCGATCTTGTCCATCTTGTTGCAGAAGATCATGCGCGGAACTTTGTACTTGTCGGCCTGGCGCCAGACAGTCTCGGTCTGCGGCTCAACACCGGCATTGGCATCGAGCAGCGCAATGGCGCCGTCGAGCACGCGCAGCGAACGCTCGACTTCAATGGTGAAGTCGACGTGTCCAGGGGTGTCGATGATGTTGAAGCGGTACATCTTGCCGCTGCGACCCTTCCAGAAGGTCGTGGTGGCGGCGGACGTGATGGTGATGCCGCGCTCCTGCTCCTGCTCCATCCAATCCATGGTGGCAGCGCCGTCGTGGACTTCGCCGATCTTGTGCGACTTGCCCGTGTAATAGAGGACGCGCTCGGTGGTCGTCGTCTTGCCGGCGTCAATATGCGCCATGATACCGAAATTGCGGTAGTCTTCGATTTTATATTCGCGGGCCATCTTGGATGCCTTCTCAGTCTCGTTCGCGCTTTACCAGCGGTAGTGTGCGAAAGCGCGGTTGGCTTCAGCCATCTTGTGGGTGTCTTCACGCTTCTTGACGGCCGTGCCGCGGTTGTTGGCCGCGTCCATCAGCTCGCCCGAAAGGCGGTCGACCATCGTGGTCTCGTTGCGGTTGCGGGCCGCGGCGATCAGCCAGCGGATCGCCAGGGCCTGACGGCGCTCGGGGCGCACATCGACCGGAACCTGGTAGGTGGCGCCGCCGACGCGACGCGACCGGACTTCCACATGCGGCGCGACATTGTCGAGCGCCTGATGGAAGACGGTGACCGGCTCCTGCTTGGTCTTCGACTGAACCTGGTCGAGCGCACCGTAGACGATGGTCTCGGCAACCGACTTCTTGCCGTCATACATAACGGCGTTCATGAACTTGGTAACGATCAGATCACCGAACTTCGGATCCGGGTTGATCTCACGCTTTTCTGCACTGTGACGACGCGACATGGCTTTTGTCTCTCAATCTCGTAGCCTTGCGCAGAAAAAGCGCGAAGGCCGGAAAATCTTACTTCGGACGCTTGGCGCCGTACTTCGAACGGCGCTGCTTGCGGTTCTTCACGCCCTGCGTGTCGAGCACGCCGCGGATGATGTGGTAGCGCACGCCCGGAAGATCCTTGACGCGGCCGCCGCGGATCATGACCACGGAGTGTTCCTGAAGGTTGTGGCCTTCGCCGGGGATGTACCCGATCACTTCAAAACCATTGGTCAGGCGGATCTTGGCCACCTTGCGCAGCGCCGAGTTCGGCTTCTTCGGCGTCGTTGTATAGACGCGCGTGCAGACGCCCCGCTTCTGCGGGTTCTGCTGCATGGCCGGGACCTTGTTGCGCTTCACCGGCGCAATGCGCGGCTTGCGGATCAGCTGGTTGACGGTAGGCATTAAACCCTCTTGTCTCTCAATTCCGTGTCTCGCCCGGTCAGGGCCGCTCAAAGCGTCAATTCCATACGCAAATTCGGGCCATAAACCGCGCCTCGCGGTCCTGCCCGAACAAAATGCAGAGGAAGCGGAAACCGCTTCATGCGCGCCGGAAATGTCTTTTCGCTCGTAAAACGAACCCTGTTTGAGGCAAACTCCAAAGCGTGTCGCTTCGGAAGGGAGAGCCTCACATCGGTTCTGACTGGGCGGCTTCTACTCGCAAGACCGTGAACCGTCAACCCCGACGTGCCAAATATTGCGCGCAGACCGAGGCTTGGCAGCCATGCGGAAAACGCATGTAATTTTCTTTCTTAAGTTTGCAAGGGAGAGGAAGAAAGTGACCGGCTTGCGGCTGTCCTGCATCGGCACTTCGTGCCAAAAGGCGCCATGGACAGCCCCAAAACCCTCGCCCGCCCGAATTTAAAGAGGAATCAGCCCGTGAACGACAATGAGGAGCGCCCGGTCACCATCATCACCGGCCGCGTCTGGAAAAAGAAGGGCGGCAAGCCCGAAGGCGTGCATGTGATGCTGGTTGCGCCCGACGACGATTCGGCCGTGCGCCGCGCACTCGAATCGCTTGCCGCCCAGGGCTATGCGGAGGCCGAGCTTGACCAGATCGGCGATATGGACGGCGAACCGGACGATGAGCCGCACCTGTCGGCCTTTCAGGGCGCACTCGAAGGCAAAGTGTCGATCGTGACGTTCGAAGTTCCGATCTGAGTCGCAGGGTCGCTGACGGCTTGCACTTGTCACCACGCCGGCTTGCCCGGCACCGGTTCTCTGCTAAGAAACCGGACAAAATCCAAGAACCTAAGTTCCTGCCCGCGGAGTTCCCATGCCTTCGAAAAATGGCCCCATCAAGCTCGGCATTGTCGGCGTGGGCAAAATCGTGCGCGACCAGCATCTGCCGGCAGTGGCCAAGGATGGTGACTACCAGCTGATCGCCGCCGCCAGCCGGCATGGCAAGGTCGACGCTATCCCGAACTTCCCGACCATTGAGGCGATGCTTGAGGCGGTGCCCGAACTCGAGGCGGTGTCGCTGTGCATGCCGCCGCAGTTCCGCTATGACGCGGCGCGCACCGCGCTGATGGCGAGAAAGCATGTCTTCCTGGAGAAGCCGCCGGGCGCCACCGTCAGTGAGGTCGAGGATCTGAAGCGGCTGGCGGACGCCAATGGTGTCACCCTGTTCGCCAGCTGGCATTCGCGCTACGCGCCGGCCGTGGAGGCAGCGAGGGCCTTTCTTGGCTCAGCCAAAATCAGCTCGGCAGCCATCGTCTGGAAGGAAGATGTCCGCCGCTGGCACCCGAACCAGGACTGGATCTGGGCGCCGGGCGGCTTTGGCGTCTTCGATCCCGGCATCAACGCCCTGTCGATCGTGACCCACATATTGCCGGCGATGTTCATCACGTCAGCCGTGCTCGACTTTCCGGAAAATCGCGCCTCGCCGGTCGCGGCCCACGTCAACTTCCGCACCTCGGATGGTTTGCCGATCACAATGGAACTCGACTGGCTGCAGACGGGACCACAGAGCTGGGACATCCTGGCCGACACCGACAAGGGCAAGATGGTGCTGTCCGGCGGCGGCACCAGGCTCGCCATCGACGGCAAGGTGGTTCATGACGAGCCGGAGGCCGAATATCCCCAGCTCTACAAGCGCTTCGCCGAGATCGTGCGCGCCGGCGTCTCCGATGTCGACCTGGCGCCGTTGCAACATGTCGCCGACGCCTTCATGCTCGGCAAGCGCAATGTGGTGGACGCGTTCTTCGACTGAGTTGTGCACGCGAGGGGATTGCAAATCTGGCTGGAACGCACGCTCGTGCCAGGTCGACCCCCACTCCGTCTCGGCTTNNGGCTTCGCCGAGCCACCTCTCCCCCGATCGACGGGGTAGAGGAAGGGCGCGAACCTATTGCCGTCAACGCTTTTCCAACGACGCTCCCTTCCTTTCCCTCCGGAGGGGGAAAGGTGGCGCTGCGAAGCAGCGACGGATCGGGGGAATCCGGTCGTCAAACGAACAGCCGATGACAAGTGAGCACGACCGAGTTGGTCTGACATCAGCGTCATTCAGACGATCACGGTGTGATTTCACTCGACGATTGCGATGGCAAAGCCGTCATAGCCCTTGGCGCCGACGGTCTGGATGGCGGTACCGTCCAGGTGCTTGTCGCCGCCGATGAAGGAGAACGCGGCGCGTGCGCCTTCGACATGGGGGTCACGACCGTCCTCATCGAGCACCGCGCCGTCGCGGATGACGTTGTCGCAAATGATGACCGTTCCCGGCCGCGACAGGCGCATGGCCCAGGTGAGATAGTTCGGGTTGTTCGGCTTGTCGGCGTCGATGAAGATCAGGTCGAACGGACCGGCATTCTCGGCAGCCAGAGTCTCAAGCGATTGCAATGCCGGCCCGACCCGAAGGTCGACAAGCTTCGAGACCCCTGCCCGCTCAAAGTTCGAGTGCGCGACCTTGGCATGGTGCGGATCGAGTTCCAGCGTCACCACCTTGCCGTCGGCAGGCAGAGCGCGCGCCATCCAGATGGTGGAGTAGCCGCCGAGCGTGCCTACCTCCAACACCCGCTTCGCGCCGCGGATGCGCACCAGAAGCGAGAGCAACTTGCCCTGTGCGGCCGAGACGTCGATGGCCGGCAGGCCCTGTTTGCGATTGGTTGCGATCACCGCGTCGAGCACGGGATCCGCCTCGAAGAGAGAGGAGACGATGTAGTCGTCGACGGCCGCCCAGGTCTTGCTGCTCATGGTGCTTCCTCGTTCACAGGCCCAAAACGCGAAAAGGGGCCGCTTAGGCCCCTTCTCTTCTTCTCGTCCTGCCGCGCTTACTCCGCGGGGGTCGTCATATCGGCAAGCATCGGCTCGGCGACTTCGACACCGGAGGCCTTGCGGCGCTCGTCGATGATCAGTTCGTCGCGCGAGGTGGCGATGCGCCGGATCTGGCTCATCGTGCCGCCGGTACCGGCCGGGATCAGCCGGCCGACGATGACGTTTTCCTTCAGGCCCTGCAGCATGTCGGTCTTGCCGGCTACTGCTGCTTCCGTCAGCACCCTGGTCGTCTCCTGGAAGGAGGCGGCCGAGATGAAGGACGGCGTCTGCAGCGACGCCTTGGTGATGCCGAGCAGCACCGGCTGGCCTTCGGCCGGCTTCTTGCCGTCCTCGACCAGGCGCTCGTTGACCTCTTCCAGTTCGATCACGTCGACGTGGTCGCCCGGGATGTAGGTCGAGTCGCCCTGCACCGTGATCTCGACCTTCTGCAGCATCTGGCGAACGATCACCTCGATGTGCTTGTCGTTGATCGACACGCCCTGCAGACGGTAGACTTCCTGGATTTCGTTCACGAGGTAGGAAGCAAGTGCTTCCACGCCCTTGATCGCCAGGATGTCGTGCGGCGCCGGATTGCCGTCGAGGATGTAGTCGCCCTTCTCGATGACGTCGCCGTCCTGGAGATGGAACGGCTTGCCCTTCGGGATCAGGTATTCGACCGGCTCAAGCGTCGAGTCATGCGGCTCGATGATGATGCGGCGCTTGTTCTTGTAGTCGCGGCCGAAGCGGATCGTGCCATCGATCTCGGCGATGATGGCGTGATCCTTCGGACGACGTGCCTCGAACAGTTCGGCAACACGCGGCAGACCGCCGGTGATGTCCTTGGTCTTGGCGCTTTCCATCGGGATACGCGCCAGAACGTCGCCGGGACGAACCTGCGAACCCGGCTCGACCGAGAGAATGGCCTCGACCGAGAGCAGGAAGCGGGCATCGCCGCCCTTCGACAGCTTGCCGACCTTGCCCTTGGCGTCCTGGATGGCGATCGCCGGCTTGAGGTCGTTGCCGCGTGGCGTCGAGCGCCAGTCGATGACCTCACGCTTGGTGATGCCGGTCGACTCGTCGGCCGTTTCCTGAACCGAAATGCCGTCGACCAGATCCTCGTACGATACCTTGCCCTCGATTTCGGTGAGGACCGGGCGGGTATAGGGATCCCATTCGGCGATACGCTGGCCACGCTTCACCTTGTCACCATCGTCCACGAAGATGCGCGAACCGTAGGTGAGGCGGTGCGAGGCACGCTCCTTGCCGGCTTCGTCTAGGATCAGGACCGCCATGTTGCGGCCCATGACCATCTGCTGGCCGTCGGAGTTGCGCACCACGTTGCGGTTGCGGATCTCGACCTTGCCCTCATACGAGGCTTCAAGGAACGAACTATCCACCACCTGCGCCGTACCGCCCATGTGGAAGGTACGCATGGTGAGCTGGGTGCCCGGCTCGCCGATCGACTGCGCCGCGATGACGCCGACGGCTTCGCCCTGGTTGACCGGGGTGCCGCGGGCAAGATCGCGTCCGTAGCAGACCGCGCAGACGCCGATCCTGACTTCGCACGTCAGTGCCGAGCGAATGCGGACCGACTGCACGCCGGCCTTTTCGATCTTTTCCACGTCGCGCTCGTCCATCAGCGTTCCGGCCTTGACCAGAACCTCGCCCGAAACCGGGTGCGTGATGTCGTCGAGCGAGGTGCGGCCCAGCACGCGCTGGCCGACCGAAGCAACGACCTGACCGGCATCGACGATCGGCTGCATGGTGAGGCCCTTGTCGGTGCCGCAATCCACGGAGTTGACGATGCAGTCCTGCGCCACGTCGACCAGACGACGGGTGAGGTAGCCCGAGTTCGCCGTCTTCAAGGCGGTATCGGCCAGACCCTTGCGGGCGCCGTGGGTCGAGTTGAAGTACTCGAGCACGGTGAGGCCTTCCTTGAAGTTCGAGATGATCGGCGTCTCGATGATTTCACCCGACGGCTTGGCCATCAGGCCGCGCATGCCGGCGAGCTGACGCATCTGGGTGGGCGAACCGCGCGCACCCGAATGCGACATCATGTAGATCGAGTTCATCGGCTTTTGACGGCCATTGTCCTCGAACTCGACGGCCTTGATGCGGGCCATCATTTCGTCGGCGACCTTTTCCGAGCACTTGGCCCAGGCGTCGACGACCTTGTTGTACTTCTCGCCCTGGGTGATCAGGCCGTCATTGTACTGCTGTTCGTATTCCTTGGCCAAAGCCTCGGTGTCGGAGACCAGCTTGATCTTGGCGTCCGGGATCAGCATGTCGTCCTTGCCGAACGAAATGCCGGCGCGGCAGGCGTGGCTGAAGCCGAGAGCCATGATGCGATCGCAGAAAATGACCGTCTCCTTCTGACCGCAATGGCGGTAGACGGTGTCGATCATCTTGGAGATGTTCTTCTTGGTCATCTCCTGGTTGGCGGTCTCATAGGGCACATTGACGTTCTTCGGCAGCAGCTCGCCGATGATCATGCGGCCAGGCGTGGTGTCGTAGATTTTCGACACGACCTTGCCTTCGGCGTCGACCGAACGGAAGCGACCCCGGATCTTGGAGTGCAGCGTCACCACCTTGGTCTCGAGCGCATGCTGGAGTTCGCCCATGTCGGCAAACACCATGCCCTCGCCCGGCTCGTTCTGGTTGACGATCGAGAGATAGTAGAGACCCAGAACCATGTCCTGCGACGGCACGATGATCGGCGCGCCGGAAGCCGGGTGCAGGATGTTGTTGGTCGACATCATCAACACGCGAGCTTCAAGCTGCGCTTCCAAGGAAAGCGGCACGTGAACGGCCATCTGATCGCCGTCGAAGTCGGCGTTGAAGGCGGTGCAGACCAGCGGATGCAGCTGGATCGCCTTGCCTTCGATCAGGATCGGCTCGAACGCCTGGATGCCGAGGCGGTGCAGCGTCGGCGCGCGGTTCAAGAGCACCGGATGCTCGCGGATGACCTCGTCGAGGATATCCCAGACTTCCGGACGCTCCTTCTCGACCAGCTTCTTGGCCTGCTTGACGGTCGAGGAGAACCCCTTGGCGTCGAGGCGGGCGTAGATGAAGGGCTTGAACAGTTCGAGCGCCATCTTCTTCGGCAGGCCGCACTGGTGCAGCTTGAGCTCCGGACCGGTGACGATGACCGAACGGCCCGAATAGTCGACGCGCTTGCCGAGCAGGTTCTGGCGGAACCGGCCCTGCTTGCCCTTCAACATGTCGGACAGCGACTTCAGCGGACGCTTGTTGGCGCCGGTGATGACGCGGCCGCGGCGGCCGTTGTCGAACAGCGCATCGACGGCTTCCTGGAGCATGCGCTTTTCATTGCGCACGATGATGCCGGGGGCGCGCAGCTCGATCAGCCGCTTCAGGCGGTTGTTACGGTTGATGACGCGGCGATAGAGGTCGTTCAGGTCGGACGTCGCGAAACGTCCACCATCCAGAGGAACCAGCGGGCGCAGATCCGGCGGGATCACCGGAACCACCTTCATGATCATCCATTCCGGACGGTTGCCGGATTCCATGAAGTTCTCGACGACCTTGAGCCGCTTCAGATACTTCTTCTGCTTCAGCTCGGACGTGGTCGAAGCCAGTTCCGAACGCAGGTCGCCGGCGATCTTCTCCAGGTCCATGCCGGCCAGGAGGTCATGAATGGCCTCGGCGCCGATCATAGCGGTGAAGGAATCCTCGCCATACTCGTCGACGGCGATCATGTACTCTTCTTCGCTGAGCAGCTGATGCTCCTTCAGCGCGGTGAGGCCAGGCTCGGTGACGATGTAGTTCTCGAAGTAGAGGACGCGCTCGATGTCCTTCAGGGTCATGTCGAGCAGCGTGCCGATGCGCGACGGCAGCGACTTCAGGAACCAGATGTGAGCGACAGGTGCCGCCAGTTCGATATGGCCCATGCGCTCGCGGCGAACGCGCGACAGCGTGACTTCGACGCCGCACTTTTCGCAGATGACGCCCTTGTACTTCATGCGCTTGTACTTGCCGCACAGGCACTCATAGTCCTTGATCGGGCCAAAAATGCGCGCGCAGAACAGACCGTCACGCTCCGGCTTGAAGGTGCGGTAGTTGATGGTCTCCGGCTTCTTGATCTCGCCGAACGACCAGGACAGAATCTTCTCAGGGCTGGCGAGCGATATCCGGATGGAATCGAACACCTGCGCCGGCGCCTGCGGATTGAAGAGATTCATGACCTCTTGGTTCATGCCGTTCTCCTTTTCGGGGTCCTCGAAAACCCCTTGCATCTAACGCGGACCAAACGTCCGCTGAGTGGTCGGCCCACCGGCCGAAGAATTTGGTGCATCCGGTCGCGGGTTCCGCGACCGGATGTCTTGTTGTTACTCGGCTGCGTCGGGCAACCGGACAGGGTTGTCGTCGAGCTTGGTGTTCTCCAGCTCGACATTGAGGCCGAGAGACCGCATTTCCTTGACGAGCACGTTGAAGCTCTCCGGAATGCCGGCTTCGAACGTGTCGTCGCCGCGCACGATCGCCTCGTAGACCTTGGTGCGGCCGGCGACGTCGTCCGACTTCACCGTCAGCATTTCCTGCAGCGTGTAGGCGGCGCCGTAGGCTTCCAGCGCCCAGACCTCCATTTCGCCGAAGCGCTGGCCACCGAACTGCGCCTTGCCGCCCAGCGGCTGCTGGGTAACGAGCGAGTACGGACCGATCGAACGCGCGTGGATCTTGTCGTCCACCAGGTGGTGAAGCTTGAGCATATAGATATAGCCCATCGTCACCTTGCGATCGAACGGCTCGCCGGTGCGTCCGTCATAGAGCTGCGACTGACCTGATGTGTGCAGGCCCGCCTGCTCCAGCATGATGTTGATGTCAGCCTCGTGCGCGCCGTCGAACACCGGGGTCGCGATGGAGACGCCGCGACGCATCTGCTCGCTGAGGCGAACGATGCTCTCGTCGTCATACTCGCGGACCGGCTCGTTGCGGTCGTTGGCCGGAATGAAGCTCTCCAGCGTCTTGCGCAGCGGCTTGATGTCGCCGGCTGTCTTGTAGGCGTCGATCAGGTCGCCGATCTTCTTGCCCATGCCCGCGCATGCCCAGCCCAGATGCGTTTCCAGGATCTGGCCGACATTCATGCGGCTCGGCACACCCAGCGGGTTGAGCACGATATCGGCATGCGTGCCGTCCTCGAGGAAAGGCATGTCCTCGACCGGAACGATCCGCGACACGACACCCTTGTTGCCGTGACGTCCCGCCATCTTGTCGCCGGGCTGCATCTTGCGCTTCACGGCCACGAAGACCTTGACCATCTTCATGACGCCCGGAGGCATTTCGTCGCCGCGCTGGACCTTCTCGACCTTGTCCATGAAGCGCTGCTCGAGCGCCTTCTTGGAGTCGTCATACTGGCCACGCAGGGCTTCCAGTTCGCTCTGGAGCTTTTCGTTCTCCACCGCAAACTGCCACCACTGCGAACGCGGATACTCGTCCAGCGTGTCCTTCGACAGCTTCGAGCCCTTCTTGAAGCCCTTCGGTCCGGCAATCGCTTCCTTGCCGACGAGAACGTCGGAAAGGCGCGAATAGACGTTACGGTCGAGGATCGCCTGCTCGTCGTCGCGATCCTTGGCGAGGCGTTCGATTTCCTCGCGTTCGATCGCCATGGCGCGCTCGTCCTTCTCGACGCCGTGGCGGTTGAACACGCGCACTTCGACGACGGTGCCGAAGGTGCCCGGAGGCATGCGCATCGAGGTGTCGCGAACGTCGGACGCCTTTTCACCGAAGATGGCGCGCAGGAGCTTTTCTTCCGGCGTCATCGGGCTTTCGCCCTTCGGCGTGATCTTGCCGACCAGGATGTCGCCCGGCTGCACTTCGGCGCCGATATAGACGATGCCGGCTTCGTCGAGGTTCTTCAGCGCTTCTTCCGAAACGTTGGGAATATCACGCGTGATTTCCTCCGGTCCGAGCTTGGTGTCGCGGGCCATGACCTCGAACTCCTCGATGTGGATCGAGGTGAAGACGTCGTCGGCCACGATGCGCTCGGAGAGCAGGATCGAGTCCTCGTAGTTGTAGCCGTTCCACGGCATGAACGCGACCAGCACGTTGCGGCCGAGGGCCAGATCGCCGAGCTCGGTCGACGGACCGTCGGCGATGATGTCGCCCTTGTTGACGCGGTCGCCCATGCGCACCAGCGGACGCTGGTTGATGCAGGTGTTCTGGTTCGAACGCTGGAACTTCATCAGCCGGTAGATGTCGACGCCCGACTTGCCGGGATCGAGATCTTCCGTGGCGCGGATGACGATACGCGTCGCGTCCACCTGGTCGACGATGCCGCCGCGGCGGGCGCCGATGGCGGCGCCCGAGTCACGGGCAACGATCGGCTCCATGCCGGTGCCGACGAACGGCGCTTCGGCGCGCACCAGCGGCACGGCCTGACGCTGCATGTTGGAACCCATCAGCGCGCGGTTGGCGTCGTCGTTCTCGAGGAACGGGATCAGCGCCGCGGCCACGGACACCATCTGCTTCGGCGACACGTCCATCAGATCGACGTTTTCGCGCGGCGCCATCATCACTTCGCCGGCGCTGCGGCAAATGACGAATTCGTCGACGAAACCACCGCTCTTGTCGAGCTCGGCATTGGCCTGCGCAACGTGGTGCTTGGACTCTTCCATCGCGGAGAGATAGACGACCTCATTGGTCAGCTTGCCGTTGACGATCTTGCGGTACGGGCTTTCGATGAAGCCGTATTTGTTGACGCGCGCGAAAGTCGCCAGCGAGTTGATCAGACCGATATTCGGGCCTTCCGGCGTCTCGATCGGGCAGATGCGGCCGTAATGCGTCGGGTGCACGTCGCGCACTTCGAAGCCGGCGCGCTCGCGGGTCAGACCGCCCGGTCCAAGCGCCGACAGGCGGCGCTTGTGGGTGATCTCCGACAGCGGGTTGGTCTGGTCCATGAACTGCGACAGCTGCGAGGAACCGAAGAACTCGCGCACGGCGGCAGCCGCCGGCTTGGCGTTGATCAGGTCCTGCGGCATCACCGTGTCGATCTCGATCGAGGACATACGTTCCTTGATCGCGCGCTCCATGCGGAGCAGACCGACGCGGTACTGGTTTTCCATCAACTCGCCGACCGAACGCACACGACGGTTGCCGAGATTGTCGATGTCGTCGATCTCGCCCTTGCCGTCGCGCAGTTCGACCAGCGTCTTGACCACGGCCAGGATGTCGTCCTTGCGCAGCACGCGCACGGTATCCTCGGCCTTGAGCTCGAGGCGCATGTTCATCTTGACGCGGCCGACAGCCGACAGATCGTAGCGCTCGCTATCGAAGAACAGCGAGTTGAACATGGCTTCGGCGGTTTCAAGCGTTGGCGGCTCGCCCGGGCGCATGACACGGTAGATGTCGAACAGCGCGTCCTGGCGGCTCTCGTTCTTGTCGACGTTGAGCGTATTTCGGATATAGGCGCCGACATTGACGTGGTCGATGTCGAGAACCTTGATCTCGTTTTCCCCGGTGCCGAGCAGCACTTTCAGCGTCTTCTCGTCGATCTCGTCGCCGGCTTCGAGGAATATCTCGCCGGTGCCGTAATTGACGATGTCCTCGGCCAGGTAGTTGCCGAGCAGATCCTCGTCGGTCGCCTTGATCGCCTTCAGACCCTTTTCGCCAAGCGCACGTGCCTGGCGGGCGGTGATCTTCTTGCCCTGCTCGACGACGATCTCGCCGGTGTCGGCATCGACCAGGTCGCCGACAGCCTTGAGGCCGCGGAAACGCTCGACGTTGAACGGGATGCGCCAATGGTCGCCGGCGCGCTTGTAGGTGATCTTGTTGTAGAAGGTCGACAGGATCTCTTCGCCGTCCATGCCGAGCGCCATCAGCAGCGACGTCGCCGGAATCTTGCGGCGGCGATCGATGCGGGCGTGCACGACGTCCTTGGAGTCGAACTCGATATCGAGCCAGGAACCGCGATAGGGGATGACGCGCGCGGCAAACAGAAGCTTGCCCGACGAGTGCGACTTGCCCTTGTCATGGTCGAAGAAGACGCCCGGCGAACGGTGCATCTGCGAGACGATAACGCGCTCGGTGCCGTTGACGATGAAGGTGCCGTTCAAGGTCATGAGCGGCATGTCGCCCATGTAGACGTCCTGCTCCTTGATGTCCTTGATCGACTTGGCGCCGGTATCCTCGTCAATATCGAACACGATGAGGCGCAGCGTCACCTTGAGCGGCGCGGCATAGGTCAGGTCGCGCTGACGGCATTCGTCAACGTCGAATTTCGGTCCCTCGAACTCGTACTTCACGAACTCCAGCATCGAGGAGCCGGAAAAGTCCTGGATCGGGAAGACCGACTTGAAAACAGCCTGCAGGCCCTCGTCCGGACGGCCGCCCTTGGGCTCGTCCACCATCAGGAACTGGTCATAGGATGCTTTTTGAACCTCGATCAGGTTCGGCATCTCCGCAACTTCGGGGATCTTTCCGAAGAACTTGCGTACGCGTCTGCGGCCATTGAAAGTCTGGGTCTGGGCCATCGTCGCTCCTTAGCTATAAACTCGGGGGGAGCCTCGCCGCGGCTCACCTTGCATGCACGGCCACCTCGGCGGCGGCCCCTGAACTGTTTTCCCGCCGCCTCACGGCAGCGGCTAAAACGGGAGAAAACCCGTTTCCTGAAGGCCGCTTTCGGCCCTCAGGAAAGAGGTTCTCGTACATCTCGCGCTACGCATCCTCCCTTCGACGTGAAGGGAGTGGCGGACGGCGCGAGGCCGCCCGCCGCTTTTACGCTTACTTCAGGTCGACCTTGGCGCCGGCTGCTTCCAGCTGGGCCTTGAACTTGTCAGCGTCGGCCTTGGAAACGCCTTCCTTGACCGGCTTCGGAGCTGCTTCGACCAGATCCTTGGCTTCCTTGAGGCCCAGGCCGGTGATGGCGCGGACTTCCTTGATGACGTTGATCTTCTGAGCGCCTGCCTCGGTGAGGACGACGTCGAATTCCGTCTTTTCCTCAGCCGGAGCAGCAGCAGCGGCAGCGCCGCCAGCAGCGGCAACCGCCACCGGAGCAGCAGCCGAAACGCCCCACTTTTCTTCCAGAAGCTTCGACAGCTCGGCCGCCTCGAGGACGGTCAGCTTCGAAAGGTCGTCTACGATCTTTGCCAGATCAGCCATTGTTATGTTCCTTCATAAGGTTCGAACGTGTGTTTGTGATAGCGAGGAACGGCCTCATGCCGCCTCGTCCTTCCGGGCGTAAGCGCCGATGACGCGCGCGACCGAAGCCGCTGGCGCATTGACGATCTGGGCGATCCGGGTTGCCGGCGTGGCGATCATGCCAACCAGCCTGGCGCGCAGCTCATCGAGCGACGGAAGTGTGGCGAGTGCCTTCACACCGTCGGCGTTGAGCGAGGTTGTGCCCATTGCGCCGCCGAGAATGACAAGCTTGTCATTTCCCTTGGCGAAATCGGACGCGACCTTCGGCGCCGCAATCGGATCCTCCGAATAAGCGATCAGCGTCTGTCCCTTGAACAGGTCGATGATCGATGCGGAGTCCGTGCCCTGAAGAGCGATTTTGGCGAGACGGTTCTTCGCGACTTTGACGGTGCCACCGGCAGCGCGCATTTTCGACCGAAGGTCGTTCATTTGCGCGACGGTGATACCGGCGTAGTGGGCCACGACGACTGAACCAGCGCCTGCAAAAGCACCATTCAGGCCCGTGACGAGTTCGCGTTTTTCCGCTCTGTCCACTGCCTATCTCCAGTTGACCCCTGCCCCACTAATAGGACAGGCGTCGGGTTGCCTTTTTGCCGGCCGGGCCATCCAGTAACGGATCTCCCGAACGACGCTCGAGGATCCTGCCCCCTTTCGCCACATCGGCCAGCAAGCCGAACGATGCGCAGACAAAAGGCAAACACGGTTCGAACCTTTCATTGGAGCTTGTCGCTCCGTTGTCCGGTTTTCACCCGTCTCATGCAGGCCCAATTCAATTAAGGCTTCTGGGCCGCCTGCAATCTCGGACAGGATGTCCGGAAGCCTCTCGACTTCCGGTACCGGGCCGCCGACAAGTCGGAGGCCCGGAATTCACTTGCGGATCAGCGCTTTAGCGGCCGATCCAGATGTTCGTATCAGGACGCGGCGAGCGTCGAGACGTCGAGCTTAAGGCCCGGGCCCATCGTCGAGGTGACAGACACCTTCTTGACGTAGTTGCCCTTGGCGCCAGCCGGCTTTGCCTTGGTCACGGCATCGGCGAAGGCGCGGACGTTTTCTTCCAGCGCCTTGACGTCGAACGAGACCTTGCCGACGCCGGCATGGACGATGCCAGCCTTCTCGACGCGGAACTCGACAGCGCCACCCTTCGATGCCTTGACGGCGGCGGCGACGTCGGTGGTCACGGTGCCGACCTTCGGGTTCGGCATCATGCCGCGCGGGCCGAGCACCTTGCCCAGACGGCCGACCAGCGGCATCATGTCCGGCGTGGCGATGCAGCGATCGAAGTCGATCGTGCCCTTCTGGACGATGTCGACCAGGTCCTCGGCACCGACGATATCGGCGCCGGCGGCCTTGGCTTCCTCAGCCTTGTCGCCACGTGCGAACACGGCGACACGGACCGAGCGGCCGGTGCCGTTCGGCAGGTTGACCACGCCGCGAACCATCTGGTCGGCATGACGCGGGTCGACGCCGAGGTTCATCGCAACTTCGATGGTCTCGTCGAACTTCACCGTCGAACGGTCCTTGAGCAGCTTCAGCGCCTCACCAAGGCCATAAGCCTTGTTGGGGTCGATGCCGTCACGGGTCTTCGATACACGCTTTGCAATCTTTGCCATGATCTCAGCCCACCACTTCCAGACCCATCGAGCGGGCGGAGCCCTCGACCATGCGCATGGCCGCTTCGACGTCGTTTGCGTTCAGATCCTTCATCTTCTGCTCGGCGATGGCGCGCACCTTGTCGCGGCCGATCGTGCCGGCCTTGATCTTGCCCGGCTCTTTCGAACCCGACGTCAAGTTGGCTGCCTTCTTCAGGAAGTAGCTCACCGGCGGCGTCTTCATGACGAAGGTGAACGACTTGTCCTGGTAGTAGGTGATGACGACCGGAATCGGCGATCCCTTTTCCATTTCCTGGGTCTGCGCGTTGAACGCCTTGCAGAATTCCATGATGTTGATGCCGCGCTGACCAAGTGCCGGGCCGATCGGCGGAGACGGCGTAGCCGATCCCGCTTTGACCTGGAGCTTGAGCTGGCCTGCAATTTTCTTAGCCATCTCTTTCCTGCCTTTGTCTCATGCCGGCCCCACTATCGGGGATACCAGCGGTTGCAGTCTGGTGGTGCGGTTCCTGTGGCCGGCTAAAGCCACACTTGCCTCCCACCCGTTCAGGCCGCGCATCTTCGCGCCGCCTCCCCTTGCCGGCGAACCGGCGCAGGATTTTCGGATCAGCCCTTTTCGACCTGTCCGAATTCAAGATCGACCGGCACAGCGCGCCCGAAGATCGAGACTTCCACCTTGAGCCGCGCCCGCTCTTCGTCCACTTCCTGGACGAAACCGTTGAACGAGGCGAACGGACCATCCGAAACGCGGATCGCCTCGCCGATCTCGAAGGTAACCGAGGGCTTCGGCCGCTCGACGCCTTCCTGAACCTGGTTCAGGATGCGCTGCGCCTCAGCTTCCGTGATCGGCACCGGCTTGGAGTCACCGAGAAAACCGGTGACCTTCGGCGTGTTCTTGACCAGCGAGAACACCGCGTCGGTCAAATTGGCCTTCAACAGCACATAGCCCGGAAAGAACTTGCGCTCGGCATCGACCTTGCGGCCGCGGCGGATCTCGACGACCTTCTCGGTCGGCACCACGATCTGCTCGATATCGGCGGACAGGCCCTTCTGCTTGGCCTTGTTCTCGATGTCCTCAGCGACCTTCTTTTCGAAGTTCGAATAGGCGTGGACGATGTACCACCGCGCGGTCATTTCAAGACTTCTCCGTAGTCGCCGAACTTATTGTCCGAGGGTCAGAATAAACTCGATCGCGTAGCCCATGGCCACGTCGGCGGTGAAGAAAAAGATCATCGCGATCACCGCGAACACGAGCACCATCACCGTCGAGATCATTGTCTCGCGGCGCGACGGCCAAGTCACCTTGGCGGTCTCCGCGCGGACCTGCTGGAGAAAGACGAAAGGATTTGTGGTTTTCGAAGCCATATGCCGCTCTGTCTTCAAGACCCGTTGGCCGGGTCTCCTGGATGATCCCGCTGGCCGGGACGTGCCGCCTGGGTTCAAGTCAGCGCCGAATCAGCGCCATTTCGCCCATGCAAATCGGACGCGTAAAGCCGGCTTCCCAGCTCCACGCGCCGCGTGTCTGTTGTGTCTACATAAAACCGATTCTTGATCCACGCAAGTGGCAAGTGTCCGCTTTATGACCAAACGCCGCCTCGGAACCATCCAGTCGTTCCGTCCCGGCTATCGGGGCCTTATGCCTCAGTTTCCCTAATATGGCAAGCCACCTGCCATTTTTCAATGCGGGGCACGGGACCGAGTTTGTTCGTGAATCGCCATTTCTAGAAATGGCACGGGCAGCAGGGCTCGAACCTACGACCTGCGGTTTTGGAGACCGAATAGCCTTTGTCCATCTCGTTGTTTACAATAGGCTTATAGCCGACCCCGAATTGGGTGTGCAAGGATTTGTGTAAAGCCGACCTCTGTCCAATCCAGCGAATGGTTGGCCGACATCGAAATTGTTCCACCCCCGAGCTGCTAGCTGGATGCATTCAACTCGACACCATCCAGCGCGTTATCTCAACGCCTCAGGCAAGCGGTAGAGAAGCCTTCTCGCCGCTGGCCATCCAGCCTCGACGAATACCTCGAGCACTGCGACCAGAGAAGCCCGTCGTTGTAGGTCGTCAAAAATCGATCGATGGTCTGCGATCGCCTTGCCTATCATCTTCGTAAAAAGATCTGCCCCAAGAGATTCAAATTGATAACCGTGCAGTTTGCCGGCTTTCAGTAGGGCGTGGGACGTGAGATCGAACACGGCAGCCGGGTTGCTGAGCATTAAAAAATCAAGCAGCTGAAGTAGGTAATGGATGGTCTTTGGTAGGCCAGCGTCGCCTACCCGTATCAGCGTACTGAAATTGTCATCGATGAATCGCTGTTGCTCGACTGGCTTGGTAAGAGCACGCGGCTCTTTACCTTCCCTTATTTCGGTCGGACCGACAGCGAAGAGAAATTGGTCGGCCATGCGATCAAGAAGCTCTGCATCGTTCGTGGCTATAGTTCGCAACTCGTTTGTGCAGGCTGTTTCGGGCAGACCAACGAAAGACTCGATTCCATTCGCAGTTTTATCGATGATCTCGTAGGCCAACTTTTGGCAGCGCCCCCGAATAAGGTCCTCCTTCGCGCTGTCCTTATCGTATCCAACCACCAAACCTTCGCGAAGGCAGTACGCCCCCTTGCCTAGCTCGATCTTACTTTCAACGCGGTTTGCCAGCCAGCGATCAATCGTGGCGCGTGCACCGGCGTGGCCCTGTTTGACCCATAATAAGAAGATCAACGCCCCAAAGGCATCTTGCAGTTCTTTGCCGGAATCATCACTGGCCACGTCATTTCTGGCATCAATCACTTTTGCGATCTGACCGACGCGTGCGGGATCCGCATCCACAACCCGGACCAGAAAATCAACCAAGCCGAATATGACTCGAGCGTCCTTATCCGCTTCACCAAAGGCCTGCGCGAGTATCCATGCTAACTCCCGATCAACGTTCCATAAGTAATTGAGCCTCCGAGCGATGTCGTGCCTGACATGAGGAGATGAGTCCTTTGCCCACAATATGATGGAGGGCTTGAGACGAGCGGCCAAAGCAGCCTCTGAGCGCGCCAAATTCATTGTTGCACATGCCAAATTGGCCCGCGAGCGATCGCCAATCTGAGGTCCAGCCTGGGACGCCGTTGAACCGGCGACTTCTCCGATAACCTTCTCGATGAATGATCGTTCTTGGGCGCCAATCGAACGGAGCGTTTCCGGTCTCTCGGTAATGGTTTCAAGCGTTTGGGTAAGAACTTCCCAACCTCGCGAGAGGGCTACCGGATGCGTGGAAGCCGGAGGCTTTAAAAGGCAATCATATAGGACTTGCGCAGCTGCTGTCCTCTGACTAGGGGAGGCCTCCGGGCTCGACGCTTCACATGCCCGTATCGCCTCCAAGACAGGAACGTTTTCAGCTGCAGTTGTATCGACACCTTGCTCGCGTAACCAATCGAAATCTCCGCTCTCGATCCATTCGGCTCTACCCGGAACGTGATTGCGATCATTCGCTACGATCTTATTTTGTGCGATCGCAGTCTCGACGATTTGTCTCGCCTCAGGAGTGGCGAGGCCGTCAACGCCGATTGCGCCGAATACTCTGCGTTGTAGTCGTGTGGCCGCGTCCAAAAGGGACGGATTCAGTCCATCAACCGTCAGCCTACCGACCTTCGTTTCGAAAGTATTCCGTTCGGCGTCCGTTCGCTCGCCATACGCCGAGCTTATCAGATCTATGGCGTCTTTCTGTGTGTCGCGAGCCTTTAGGAAGGCCAACTGCGTTGCCCATGGCCAAAGCATGGCCGCCAGTGCCCCGCCGCGTTGGGCCGCGACCATGAAAAGGCGACTCCATAACCAAGCCAGCTCATTTGCGGCGATCACGCACTGTGCCAGTGCTACGGCATCGTCGTCAGGGACATCGCAGAGCAGGTCAACGAACGCATCTACGATCTTCAGAGCATTGTCGGCATACTCCTGCTTGTGATTTGCGGCCCAGATGCAACTCCAATCCGGACAGAGTTCGGCTGTCACGCCGCCTATGTTAATTCTAACAGTTTCTTCCGGCTCGCTTAGAGGGTGCTCGGTGGCTCGATAGGCTCGCGCGACCCGAACCACAGCGGCTGCAGCGGCCAAAGGATGCTTTCTTGCGAAATCGGAAAATTTTTCGCTCAAGGCCCATTGGGCCATTTTGAAATCCTGCCTCTTGTTGCTCAAAAGCGGAAGGATCTGGCTCTGCCCGATCTGGGTCCGGGAATCATCCGTTACGACGTGACTGAAAACCTTGTCGTATATCAAAACGACCAGATCAGGATCGGTGTCTCCGATCGAACCCACCTCTTGCGCAAGCCAGTGCATGTCGCTTGATGCGTGGTCCGCCAACCGCCGAGGCTCAAGGAGGCGTTCAACCAGGCCCCGTGATTTTGCAGGATCGGTGTCGAAGGTCTTTCCAACAAAGCTGATCGCGAGCGGCATGAGCCCCCCGCCTCCCTGGGCATCAAAGGAATGGCCCATCAACGCCCGCGATGCTGCGCCCAACCGCGTCTTATTGATTCCGTCGCTTTCGACCCGATCAAGCAAACTGCCAATTAGAATGCGGAGCGACCAAGCGATCTCTTTTACTACCGGAGCCAATTCCTCAGCCAAATGGCACCAAGGGGCGATCTCCACACTGTCCTTCTCATCTTCGAGCCGCACCGCTAGGGAGCCAATGATGTGACGTACTGCGTTGAAGGCGGTCTCCGGAGACCCTCCTAGAATAAGGGCTAGCAAACCATCAACATCACCTTCTACACGCGGAAGGTCGCAGGCGGCTCTGGCTGCCGCTGTCCGGGCTATAGGCCCCCCATCGGCGCCCCCAGCGAGTGAGGCGATCACGAACCAAAAACGCTCTCGCCCACCCGCAGAGTTTTCCCAAAGGTGCTGAAGTGCAAAGGATAGCGCTGGTGCGAGGAGGAGGCCGGCGCCGGACCCCTTCAGTAACAGTTGCGTCGCGGGGATGTCTCCCAAATCGATCAAGACGCGACTTGCAACGTAGTCGAACAGAATATGGTGACGGAAGGCCACGTCGCGGTCGCCGTTAACCGCGATCAGCACGCCCGAGCGCTGAAGCTTGTCAAGCGCATCACCGGTATTGACGCCGGCGGATAACCTGGTTGCCTCCATTCGCTCGCGCTCGATCATCGAGATGACAGTATTGCGCAGGCATTGTTCGGCAGCCGCGCCGATGGAACGAACGCGCTTGTTCCAGTACAGGTCGAGTAGCTCAACTTGGGAGCTTAAATCCTTGAAGTCGTCGGCAGTGGCGCCCGCCGTGAGCAGGTCGGCTAGCAAACGCGTATTAAACGGTACACGTGCAAGATCGGCAAGTTTCTGACCTCCATTGTTCACCGCAACGCCGAGCGTGGGAAGCTGACTCAGCAGGTCGTTGAATTCTGCGTCGGACCATTCTGGCACTTTGATGTGCCTTACCGCCGGAAACTGGCGATCGACATAGCTGGCATCAGGCGGCACTCCGCGGAACAGCGTTGCGAACTCTTGGCCGACCAAAAGGTCAAAGGTACGTATAGATGCAATGAGATGCCACCGCCCGCCGTCCAGTTGCAGCACGTCCTGCATAAGCGTTCGGAAAAGTGCTTCGCTTTTTCCAAATCGACAGGCGTCGAGAGCATCAAGCACCAGAAACGCCGGGCCGACTCCTGGCCAATTTTCAAGCACCCTATAAAGAGGGTGCGACAACCCCAGCTCAGCGGACAGACCCTCAAGCGTTTCAACCTGGAGACGATCGACCGCAAGGAGAATGACTTCGCTCCCCAGGGATCTAAGACACCGCGCGGTCTCGTTGATTACGGCACTCTTACCGCTTCCCGGATCGCCTAGGACGACAAACGAGCCTCCTGCCGCGGCGGCGACTGAAGCACCTGTACAAGCGCGATCAATCGTAACGTCGACGCCACTCACCTGGGTTCGCTCGAAATCTGATAGAGTTCCGGCCACCTTGGCGCTTCTTTCACGAAGCCTGGCAACATCTCCCTGGTAGTCTGGCGGCGCCTTGACGGCTACACCGCTCCTTGAGAGAACCGCTCGAAAGCCTTGTATGGTGATGCCGCCGCGCGCAGCCATCCGGCGTTCGCACTCTTTTTCCAAGACAGCAAAAGCAGACGGTGCGGTTGAGGGAACTTCAAGTGCGTTCGCCAGCCACGCCTCTGCGGCGGAACGATCTGGTCCCCCGAAATCAAACGCCAAAATACGGATAAGCCTCAAAATGTCGTCGGCATTG
This sequence comes from Hyphomicrobiales bacterium, assembly GCA_900472295.1. Taxonomy (GTDB): domain Bacteria; phylum Pseudomonadota; class Alphaproteobacteria; order Rhizobiales; family Rhizobiaceae; genus Mesorhizobium. The sequence continues at coordinate 22,943 of UCIA01000041.1, forward strand.
ATGGACCCCGCTTTCGTACCGCGTGCATCGATGGCCTTCTTTAAAAGCGATCGTAGGCTTTTGAGCGCCACTTTCTGGCCCCCATTCATGGTGTCGTCCGAGCTGGAGCAATACTTCTCAAGCGCTTGCGCTAGGTCATTTTTGATCTTGCCGGAGGTGCCTGGGCCTACGGCAATCACTAGTGCGTCCAGCCCACTCAATAGCGGTCGATCCCACCCGCGCTTACCGGTCCCGCTCGCGCTTAGCTCCCACAGCCGAACAAACTCGTCACACGTTTTCCCGAGCTCGCTGGTTAGAGAAGGTGAGCTGTTCAGCGTGTTCTTTGCTTGAACAAAGATCCAGCCCCCGGAATCCAACTCCACCAACAGGTCGTCGACTGGCGCCTCGGTTTCGAAGCGAAGAGCTACAGCCGATGCAGGACCAAGGCCAAGGCGACCGTCCAAAGGGATGCCCGCGATACCCCGCACAGCAAGAAACGAAGCTGCCGAAGCCTGAAAATTCACTCCAGCGGCAGTGGCATTGCCCCCACCAGTTGCTAGTGTCCTGTTTTCGTTAGTTTTCTTAGGCCGCGCCATATCACTCCCCGTCTTAAGACAATAGCGGATAGCCTACATCTCGTCACGCAACGACTATACATTTCCAGACGTCAAAGTTCCGATACGTTGAAAATTACATGGGATATAATTGATTGCGCCGATCATTATACAACTCATTGAAATTTTGGCGCACCCGATGCGGGTCGAACGCATGCCCCGTCGCGAAACCGATGGTATGACGTTGACGAACTGCTCCAGGCTCACTCGACCTATCTGCGCGAAACCGTGCATTGGTGACAGCATATGGGTTCCACTGCGGCTCTCATCCTCAGACTGGCCTACCCGGCACAGGTGTATGGCAGCATGGAGTGTCTTCAGACCAGAACCGCCTCTTCTGACCTAGAGCCTTTCCGGTTACATGAAAGTTACATGAGCTTGATTGACACGGTATGCTTTAGTGTAATTATTTGGAAAATATGGTGGGCGGTATAGGATTTGAACCTACGACCCCTACAGTGTGAAGGCCAACTCTCCGATATTACCGTATAATTGAAATATGTAATCATTTGTTTTCTGGTCATTTTTTCGACATCATCACCATCATTACTTCACTTCCCATGTAACATTTGCTATAAATCCGTTACATGGAAGTTACATGAAATGCCTAAGCTATTTTTAGATGAATCCGTTATCCTCACCGCCGACTGCCCCTCTGAAAAGGACCAGGAAATCTATTGGGACCATCCCATTGGTCAGGACGGACGTATCCGTAATGGGTCTGTCTCAGGGCTGGGCCTGCGCGTCACTGCACTCGGGCATAAATCCTTCGTCCATGCCTACCAGTTCAACGGCAAACGCTACCGGAAAGCGCTCGGTTCTACCGTCATTTTCAATGTCGCATCTGCTCGCCTGGCCGTTGGCCAACGCCAACGGCAGCTTGAGGTGGGCGAAAACCCTGATTTTGAAGACAGCGATACCCGTCGCGCCCACCTGCTGACCGTCCGCGAAGCCATCGACCGCTATTGGGAAAGCCACATCCAGACGCTCTCAGCCGGGTATAAGACCAATTTCGCGATGTTCGTTGCCGGATGGCTCAGGAAACGACCGCAAACGGCTACACGCCGCGGTCAGAACATCCGCAAACCCTATAAAGATTTCGGGTCGATGTTCGCCGACCGGCCATTCTCCTCCATCAAGCCTTTGGACATCGAACGATTCCAGCGCCAGTTTGCCTCCCCGTACAGTCACAACGGCGCTCTCGTGCATGTCACGGCCCTATTCAACTGGGCCATCCGGATGCAGCTCGTGGACATGCGCAACCCATGCAGCCCGATCCGGGCAAGGAAGGTTATCCGCCAGCGCCGGGACTATTCCACCGAGCAGATCCGGCAGATTGCGGCCCACATCTTCTACCCCGCGTTCGAACTGGTGCCCGAAACCGATAATCTGGAAGGGTTCGCCAAGCGCGACATGGCCTTGGCCAAAGCGCGAGCGCTAACCGCCAATGACCACATGCAGGAACTCTGCAACTTCATGGGCATCCTGTTCCTGACCATGGCTCGCCCCAGCGACCTCACCAAGGCCGAATTCGCCCACTTCGACCTGGAGACGCTGGTCTGGCACAAACACAACACCAAGGGGATCAAACTCTCCCGTTCGCTCTATGAGTACGCCTACCGATCGGTGCCGATCCACGCCAGGGTTGCCGATATGGTGCACGCCCAGCGCCAGCGCTGGCCTGACAGCAAGCTGCTGTTCCCCTCCCACACCGACATGACCCTGCCCCGCGACAACTTTCGCAAGGGGCTGGACAGGTTCAAGGCCCTACCCGGCGTGCCGGACTATTTCCAGCTTTACGACCTCAAGCGGATTGCGATCTCGCTGATGCTCACCGGCCAAGGCGTGTCGCATGAGGCCATCTCCCACTACGTCGACCATAAAGGAAACCTGGAAACGACCATGATCTACGATCTTGGCTTTGTGGACCCGATGCGCCCGGTCACCCAAAAGCTTGGCGACCTTCTGGGCGTATAGGGCTTTACGTGTGGCCCCTAAGGGGAAACTGGCCGCCAGCGCCCTCCTGCCGGCGATGGCGCCAAATCGCAAAGATCCACTCGCCCCTCACAATTCTTGAAGCACGCAGCAGAAAGCCCCCGGCGTGAACCGGGGGCTTTCGTAATCAGTCATTGAAGATCCGCCCTCCGACTTTGAAGTCGACCTGCCGAGCAGTAAGACTGAGACCCGTGCAGCCGGCGAGGTAGAGGTCGCCGCCGACGTGGAGGTTTTCCGGCAGGGCGGTGAGACCTGTGCAACCGACGAGTTCGAGGTCACCGCCGACGTGGAGGTTTTCCGGCAGCGCAGGCAGGCCCGTGCAACTGATGAGTTCGAGGTCACCGCCGACGTGGAGGTTGTCCGGCAGGCGGGTGAGACTCGTGCAGCCTGTAAGGTCGAGGAAGCCGGCGACATGGAGTTTGTTCGGCAGGCAGGTGAGGCCCGTGCAGCCCCTGAGGTCGAGGTCACCGCTGACGTGGAGATTATCCGGCAGCGCCGTGAGACCTGAGCAGCCGGGGAGGTAGAGGTCACCGCCGACGCGGAGGTTGTCCGGCAGGGCGGTGAGACCTGTGCTACCGTCCAGGTCGAGATAACCGCCAACGTGGAGGTTATCCCCCAACGTGGTCAGTCCGGTGCAGCCGGTCAGGTCGAGGTGACTGCCAACGTGGAGATTATCCGGAAGGGCGGTGAGACCCGTGCAGCCCGTAAGGTCAAGGCCACCGCCGACGTGGAGGTTTTCCGGCAGCGCCGTGAGACCCGCACAGTCGACAAGGTCGAGATTTCCACCGACGTGGAAGTTGTCCGGCAGGCTGACCAGGTCCTTGTGGCCACTGAGGTCGAGGTCGCCAAAGATGGGCAGCTTAAATTCGGAAGCGCTATTGCTAGGCATCAAATATCTCCTGTGGTGGCCTCCCGTCACGCCGGAAGGCGGGTGACGGGGACCGCTACGAGGAGCGGAGAACGGGATATGGATATTGCTGTGGGAGTATTGGGCGGGGATGTTCCGTTTACAAGGGCTTCCAAACTGGCGGCCAGCGCCCCCTTCTGCCGGACATGGCTCCAAATCACTCAGATCGTCGCGCCCTCTCAATTTTGAAGAACGCAGCGAAAAGCCCCCGGCGTGAACCGGGGGCTTTCGTAGTCAGTCAGTGGATGATCCGGCCCCCGACTTTCATATTATCCGGCAGGACAGTGAGATCGAGACCCATGCGGCCGGCGAGGTCAAGGTCACCGCCGACGTGGAGGTTGTCAGGCAGGGCGGTGAGACCCGAGCAGCCCGAGAGGACGAGGTCACCGCCCACGTGGAGGTTATCCGGCAGCGCGGTAAGACCCGTGCAGCCGGTAAGGTCGAGGAAACCATCGACATGAAGGTTGTCCGGCAGGCGGGTGAGACTCTTGCAGTCGGTAAGGTCGAGGAAGCCGCCGACCTGGAGGTTGTCCGGCAGGCCGGTCAGACTCGTGCAGCCGGCAAGGTCGAGATCACCGCCGACCTGGAGGTTGTCCGGCAGGCGGGTAAGAGCCGCGCAGCCGGCGAGGATGAGGTCACCGCCGACATGAAGGTTGTCCGGCAGGCTGGTCAGACTCGTGCAGCTGCCGAGGAAGAGGTCTTTACCGACGTTGAGGTTGTCCGGCAGGCGAACAAGACCCGTGCAGAACGTGAGCGCGAGGTTACCCCCGACATGGAGGTTGTCCGGCAGGGTGGTGAGACCCGTGCAGGCGACGAGGTAGAGACCACCGCCGACGTGGAGGTTCTCCGGCAGGCCGGTAAGACCCGTGCAGCCGACAAGGTCGAGGGTACCGCCGACGTGGAGGTTGTCCGGCAGAGTCGTCAGGTCCTTGCGGCCGTTGAGGTTGAGGTTGCCGCGGATGGGCAGGTTAAGTTCGGAAGCGCTATTGCTAGGCATCAAGTATCTCCTGTGGAGGCCTCCCGTCACGCCGGAAGGCGGATGACGGGGACCGCTACGAGGAGCGGCAAACGGGATATGGCGATATGGTGCTAGTTCAAGTATTGGGCGGGCATGTGCTGTTTACAAGGGAGAATAATCTCAGCGACGTTCACGGGCTACTATGACCACAGAACCACGAGTCGAATTTGATTTCATTACAAAGGCTTGACGTCATTTTTTGGCTGTGACGCAATGAACCCGCGGCGTATCCCTGCCGCAAATCCCACCAAGGAAAGTTAGGTTCATGGAAGCCCTGCAGGCGCTGGTGCTGACCAGCACGCAATTGCGCGACATGCTGGCGGAAGCCGCCAAACTGGGAGCCGCCCTCGCCGTCAAAGAACTCCGCGCAGACCTTCATCAGTCACCGGATGATGCAACCCTGCAAAAGCTCCGCAGCTATCTGGCTGACCCTGCTTCCCTCGCCAATCCGCAGGACCACTGGGCGCATAGCGAACTCATTCGCCGGATCCAGCAAACTGCGAGCGTCAAGCCGAAATCCACGGCGTGGTTCATGAAGTTCCAGAGGGAAACCGGCCTGAACGCCTGTTTTACCCGCCCTAGCCCCGGCTACGGTCGGCGACGGGAATGGACATTTGCCGATATCAAGCTGGCGTGGGATGCTTACTACCGCAAACGGTAACATTCCACATTGCGTGAAGGGCGATGACAGAGGGCAAATATCCGGGAGAGCTTGCGTCGCCAAAGCAGATCCATGATCTGGCGGAAGAGTACCGAAAGGCCGCAACCTTGCTGCTTCAGCTCGGCCGATCCGGCAAGCCGCTTACTCGAGCGCCGTTCAGATTGTCGGCCATTCACGCGATCGAACTCTATCTGACGGCCCTTTTGCTCCACCGTGGCCACGACCCCAATCAAATCCGCAAGATGCACCACGACCTGGCGGCGAGAGCGAAGCACACCGTCGATGCGGGGCTGCGCCTCCGGGCGAAAACCGCCAACCATCTTCAGTCCCTCAGCCAGAACCGGGAATATCTGGTCACCCGCTACGGCCCGGAACTGGCCGCAACCGTCTCGCAGATCAACCGGCTGACTGCCACCCTGGAAGAGGTGGCGGCCAAGGTTACGCTTTTGATCGCGTCGCCCTCACGGACCGTCACGGTGGCCATCGCGACCGTAACAGGCAAAACCTGAGCGGATGCAAGGCCTGCACATCAAGGCTGCGGTTCGGTCGCCTCCCCGTCTGCCTCAGTTGCCAAGCCAACGACATGATGGACCAGGAAGACATCGACGTAGTACGCCACCTCGTCGCGCGGCATCGGTAGCTTGCCGGCGAGGTCGGTAGCTAGCCAACTGTCGATGTATTCACCCGCATCCCAGAGGCTTCGGGTCAGTTCCTTATTGTCGGGTTCAATCCGCTCGATAACCCGCTCGAATGCAGCGTTGGCGGCCTCAATAAGCACAGTTCGGTCGGCCCCAGCGACTGGCAAGGACGCGATAATAGCGGTGGAATCCATGAGAGGATCTTCCTTTTGGAGTGGCATTCGATGACATCAGCCTGTCGGTCGCCTATCCGACGGTGGTTCTTAGTGTGGTGGCTGATCAAGGCGCCAGGCGCCACCTTATGCTCACATGCGCGCAAGCAGGATACGCGTGATTTTCGCAGATGCAATTCTCAATGTCGGGCGGTAACCCTGATTCTGCCGGGGCACATCTGTGCTATTGTCCGAGGTCACATATGGGGGGTGCTATGACAGATTTGTCCGCGAAGACAGATAAGGAGATCGAGAACTTCATCCGGAACCACGAGCAGAAGGGCGCTACATCCCTACCGTTCTATCATGACCTTCTGGAGGAGCGGGCCAGGCGCAGCCAAGCCAAGCATAAGCTCGATATCGACAAGTCGCTTGCTCTCCTGCGCCAGGCTGCAATCGAACAACGATGCGTAACATATGGGGATCTGGCCAAGGCCAGTGGTGTTGCATGGAGCCAGGCTCACCGTCGGATCAGTGGCGCAAACGGCCACTTGGACCGGTTGCTCGATGTCTGCCACGCCCGTGGTCTGCCGCTGTTGACGGCCCTCTGTGTCAACCAGGGCGGCTTGAAAACAGGCGAGCTTGAAGAATACTCGCTGGCCGGGTTCGCGGCAGGCGCCCGACGCCTGGGAATTCCGGTCGTCGATGAGTTGGCCTTTCATCACGAATGCCGCGACGCCTCCTGGACATGGGGTCGCGATCAGTCGCAGTGACCGTCATCTGACGCCATGGCCCTTGATCACTACGTTTCGCAGGTCCACCTCAAGCGCTTCTATTCGCCGGCGCTCGATGGGCTCATGTATGCCATCCGCAAGAGCGACCTGAAGAAGTTCACACCCAATGCCAAGGCGGTCTGCCGCATCGATGAAGGCAATACCAACGAGTTCCTGACCGAGCCGCGCGCGATCGAGGAGTTTCTTCGAACGATCGAGGGCAAATACAATGTCGCCGTCGAGAGCGTGCGCGCTCGAAAGATCGAAGCCAACACGATTTACACCATCGCCGGCTTCACTTGCTATGTGATGATTTGCGCGCCCGCCGGCCTCCGGATTTTTGCTGAACCCTTGAAGGGCATAGTGGAACTCACGGCCGAGCTGCTCGACGGCATGGGCGCCCTCCCGGCGCCGCCACCGGAATTAGGCGGCGAGAATCTGACCGAGCTTCTCAAGTCCGGTGCGGTGAAGGCTGCCATCGACCCGAAGTATCCCAACGCCATCGGCGTTGCCAATATCCTCCAGCGCGTCGCCGTTTTCGGCAACTTCACCTGGGAAGTTCTCATCAACGAACACGCGGATTGTCCGTTCTTGACCAGTGACTATCCGGTCGCGATCGAGACCACCGACGATCCTCGCCTGCTCAACCGGATTGTACCGCTGGCCCCGGACCTCGCCATCCGTATCGTGCCAAACTTTCGCCTCGATCGCAGGCAGGCGGATTTCGAATTCCGGCAGTTCAAGGCTCGCTACCGCGCAGTCGCGCGTAACGAAGTGGTCGACATCAATCGCCTGATTGTCCGGTCGGCCGAGGACACCGTGTTTTATCGCGACGACGCCCCCTGGATCCCGCCGTTCATCGAGAAAAACAGGGACTTTCGGATTGAGATGCAGAATACCCGCGTGGCTACCCCAGCCGGCACCATGCAGGTGTCAGGGCAAATTATCCGCACCCGGAGTGACACGGGCGTCAAGGCATCGGAACCGTCAGCATGAACACAGAAGTGTCGGAACGCGTCAAAGCCATCCTGGCGGCGGTGAAGCCTCTGGCGGCAGACTACTACCAACTGACCGGAAAGCCGCTTGGCGTGACCGGCGAGGTCGCCGAGTACGTCGCGGCAACTGTGCTGGGTCTGGAACTATCCCCGCCCCGGACCACAGGCTTTGACGCCATCCGGCAAACACCAGACGGGCCGGAACGCATCCAGATCAAGGGCCGCGCCTACGACCCGGCCGGCAAACGCAGTCAGCGCATCGGCCAAATCAAGCCAGCGGGCCCCTGCGATACCGTGATGCTGGTGTTGCTGCACAACGCGACCCTCGACCCGGTGGAGATCTGGGAAGCTCCTTTCCCTGCCGTGGTAGCGCGTTTGGCGGAACCCGGCTCGATTGCCCGCAATGAGCGTGGCGCGTTGGCGGTGTCCGACTTCAAGCGCCTCGGTCGACGGGTTTGGCCCGCAAGTGAGACACCCACATGAGCAACTACGTGCTGTTTCAGATGTGGGAGCCCTACCGGCAGTCCCTTATCAAGAGCCATCAGTTCTATGTCGAACAGGCCCGCAAACGCGTGCTGTCCCAGTTCGAGAACTTGGAACAGGAGGCCGACAAGGCTGGGGAAGAATGGCTGGAGCAGAGCAGCGACCGGTTTGATCCCGATCGCCATGATCCCGGAGATTTCTACGAGGCGGCCCACGACTTCAGCATCGAGTTTTACCAGCTCCTGAGCGACATGCGGGACCAGACCCGCCTGAGCGTCACTGCCGGGATGTTCCATGAGTGGGACAAAAAACTCCGCGACTGGCTGGTGCGAGAAATCCAGCACTGGCATCACGGCGATACGGTGCCCGCGAAGGTCTGGTCGGCGGATTTCGGCAAGATTGCGGACCTGCTGGAGAGTTTTGGCTGGAAGCTCCGGAGCACGGATTACTTCAAGACGCTCGACGCATGCCGCGTCGTCGTGAACGTTTATAAGCACGGCGACGGACCATCCCTGAAAGACCTCAAACAGCACTACCCCGAGTATCTCGACGATCCGCTCAAGGGCGTGCGGCCCTCGTGGTCAGAGAAGCTGGTCAACCACACGCACCTCAAGGTGACCGATGACCAGTTCCAGGCGTTCTCGGATGCGATCATCGCGTTCTGGCGCGACGTCCCGGAAAATGTCTCTGGGGGCGAGGAACAGGTCCCTGACTGGTTTGAAAAAGCGATTCTGAGCGATCGCGCCGTCAAACGATAGACAGGTCTTCATTGACCGCCGCCCCGTTAGGGTCGGCAGTAGTAGGGACGGCCGTTCATGAATTTCGTGGTGCCGTAGGTGGCCGGGCCGCAGGTGATATCGGGGCTATCCGCTAGCTGTAAGGCGGTGGCAGAGACCGTGCCGGAAATTTCGAGGGCGACAGTGGGGGTGGCAGTGCCGATGCCAACATTGCCCTCCACCAGCAAGCCGTTGGTCGGTGCCGCTACGCTCTTAAACGTGTTGCCGATTACAGTCCCGCCGAGGACCGCGAGCTTATTGGCGCCGCTAAGCCCGGAAGTGCTGGTGCTGCCAAGCATGAGCAGCCCAGCAATGTGGCTGGTGAAGCCGTTGTTGCCAAACAGCCTAACGCCCAGGCTATTACCGCTGTAGAGCATCAGTGTGCTGGTGCTAACGAGGCCGCCAGCGGAGAGGCTGCCGGTGACGCTAACATCGTTGAAACGGGCAAGGCCGGTGGTAGAGATGCCGCCCGCAACCCAGATGCCATTGTAATAATAGCCGGTTGTGACGCCAGCTTCGGTGATACTGATGGAATTGCTGTTGCCGTTGGCAATGACTTTAACGGTGTTGGAGACGATACGGTCGGAGCCCGCCGCGACGACGCCGGTGAGGCCGGAGCCATCACCCACAAAGGTCCCGGAGATGGTTCCCGAAACCTCAAGATTGGCGGTGGGGCTTGTGACATTGATGCCTATTTTGGATTTGAGGCCTGTGCCTCCCCCGAGGTTACCGAAGATGGCGTTACCGATGTTGAGCTGGCTGTCCCCGGTATTGGAATAGGGTGAGGTGTTAGCACCGATGACGATGTTGCTGTTGCCGGTGGTGATACCTGCGCCGGAGTTGTAGCCAAGGATGGTGTTAGAGGAACCGGTGGTGAGTGCGCCACCGGCCGAGGAGCCGAAGAGGCTGTTTTGGGAGTAGGCGGCGGTGTTACTAATACCAGAGCCTGCAAAGTAGCCAAAGGCCGCGTTGTCGGCGCCCCCGACCTTGAATTGCATGGCGTAGTTACCGCTGGCGGTGTTGCGGTCTCCGCTGTTGTAGGAAGCTGTCTGGAAGCCGATAGCCGTAAGGTTAGCGCCGGTGTTGTAGCGAGCCGCCCCGTAGCCGAGGGCGTTCACGCCGAGGCCGGTGTTTAACTGACCTGCATAATGACCAACGGCGACAACACTGTTGGCGGTGTTATTCTGAGCAGCCTGATAGCCAATGGCAGTGACGTTGAGGCCCGAGTTGGTTTGCCCCGCACCATACCCCACTGCCGAGAGAAAGTTCCCCGTGTTGTTCTGGGCTGAACTGCTACCGACAGCAGTGACATTGCTGGCGGAGTTGGTTTGGGCTGCACTAGCGCCGATAGCGGTGACATTGCTCCCAGAACTGGCTGTGGCCGCGACGTAGCCGACCGCTGTCATGCCGGAAGCGGCGTTGCTCTGGCCGGCGCCATATCCCACGACGGTGGAATAGTTACCGGAGTTGGTGTAGCCCGCCAAATAGCCGATGGCTGTGGTGTACAGGCCAGAGTTACCCTGTGCCGCACCGCCGCCAACCGCCGTGAGATAGTCGCTCGTATTAGAATAGGCCGCTTGATACCCTATCGCGGTGACGTCGCTGGCCGAGTTGGTTCGCGCGGCGCTTGCCCCGATGGCGGTCACACGGCTGCCGAGGCCACTGATGGCGGCATTCTGACCTACGCCAATGTTGCTGGTGCCGGTAACAATATCAATCAACCCACGAACGGTGAGGACGCCGTTGGGGCTCATGGTGGCCACGGAAGTGCCGGAAATAATCCGATCGGTTGCGGCCACCGTGCCGGAGGTGTTGACGAGGGAAGCCCAGCCGGTGCCGTCGCAGGTCTGGAAGGTGGTGCTGATGTAGCGGATGGCGCCAGCGCGGTTGGCGTCACAGATGTTGAGCGTGGTGGAAGTTTCACTACCCATGCGGATGGAGCCGTTGACGTGGAGGCTGGTGGAGGGGGCAGTGGTGCTGATACCGACGCGGATCGGGGCATTGCCGGTTTGGTTGACCATGATAACCCGCCCTTGGTTGGTGCCGAAAGCATCGTTGGGCGCGATGTAGATATCGTAGCCAGCCGTTCCATAGATAAGACCGCGCTGGCCAGCGCCGTAAAGCTCGATGCCCGCATTACCGCCGTTGCCAACACTCATGGTGCGGATGAAGCTGTCGCCGGCCGTGCCGACACGGAGGGTTCCTGAGACGTGCAGGGTAGCGGACGGTGTGGCCATGCCGCCAATGCCGACCCAGGTTGAGCTGGCCCCGCCCCCTAAGATCACCATGCGTTCCGTGGCACCTGTCGTGAAGGAAATGCTGCTGCCATTGTTGGCGACAACGTTGGTGGTGCCTGACGTGATGCGGTCGATGGTGGAGGAGACCCCGGCTGTGGCGAGCGGTTCCCAGCCGTTCGAGGCGCTCTGACAGATGTTAAAGGCGCCAGAGGTGTAGCGGATAGCGCCCAGGCGGTTTGCGTCACAGGCTTCGCCGCCGTTGGCGATGCGGATGGTGCCGGAGATGTCGAGGCGGGTATCAGCCGTTGCCTTGCCGATGGCGACGGTGCCGCTGTTCTGGATGTACATGTATGGGCTGGTTCCCTTGGCCACGACCAGAAGTTCTCCCGAGGTGTTGTTCTGCTTAAGGGTGAGAACCGGACCACTTCCCGAGGAGCTCGTGTTTTCCATGAAGACGTTGCCACGGTTACCGCTGAACTGCTTGAAAACCGCACCAAAGCTGGTATCTCCGGACCCAATCGTGTTGGCGTTAACCCAGAGCAATGCCTTTGAGGGAATTGTGACAGGATTGCCGATGGTTACCGAAGCGCTGCTCGTGTTGACAGTACCGACGGCCAGGTCTCCCGCGACGTAGCCATTGGTGCCAGAGATGGGGCCGGTGGTGCTGACGCCGCCAGCGACCCAGACGCCGCCGTAGTAGTAGCCGGTGGTGACGCCAGATTCTGTGATGGAAATGCTGTTGGAATTGCCGTTGGCGATGACCTGGGCGGTGCCGGAGGTAATGCGGTCCGCTGTCGCGACAGTGCTGGAAGTGTCGGCAAGGTTGGCCCAGCCGCCGCTGCCGTAGCAAACTTGGAAGGTACCGCCGGTGTAGCGGATGGCGCCAGAGCGGTTGTTGTCGCAGGCTTCCCCGCCATTGGCGATACGCAGGGTGCCGGAGACGTGGAGGGTGGTCGAGGGATTGGAGTTGTTGGCGCCCATACCCACGCGGCTGTTGCTGGTAATGACCATTTGGATGGGATCGCCGTTCCAACCGGTGAAGTAGATATTATTGACCGAGCTGGTTGCCGCGGTAGTTCCGGCTTGGAAATAAGAAGCCGTGGAATTTCCAAACATTTTAGCGGGATAGGCTCCGGCGGTATCGTAGCGAATGGTACCGTTGAGATGGAGTGTGTTGCTTGGGTCGGTGGTTCCGATGCCGACGTTGCCAGCGTTGGTGATAGCCATTTTTGCGGTATTGCTGGTGTAGATTTGGAAGTCATGGTTGGAGAATGTTCCGACCAAACCCCAGGATGCGCCACCGACCAGCATTGAAGTGGCACCACCATTCCCCCGACTTACGAGTAAGTTGGGACTAGTGTTGGGTTGGTACAGCTGCAAATTACCATTGAAATAGCCGTTGGTGGCGGAGATGGGGCCGGTGGTGGAGACGCCGCCAGCTACAAGCTTGCCGCCATAGAAATAGCCGGTGGTGACGCCCGCTTCGGTGATGCTGATAGAGTTGCTGTTGCCATTGGCAATGACCTGAGCGGTCCCGCTGATAATACGATCGGCCGAGGCGCCAACAAGGCCGGTCAATCCAGACCCATCCCCCACAAACTTGCCAGTGATGGTCGAGCCACTGACTGTGGGCGCGTCGGCCGGGCACCCGATATCGCCCCGGCTTGCCTCGCCGTAGCAAAGGCGGTGGTCACTCACGCCCATGGTGCTGGAGATGTTGGCGACAACGCCCCAGTCCTGTGCCCACGCCGGCGCCGCCATGAGCATGGCGGCGAAGAGCAGGAAGCGACATAAGCGGGACATACCCCAATCTAGCGCAACCTCAACCGCTTGGCGTTGCCGGTGCTGCCAATTGGGGCAACCGCCGTTGCTGCTCCGCCACGTGGCCTGTTCCACCTAGGCCGACTTCGCTGGTCCCACGGCCACCACGCTTTGATGGGCCCGCCCGAAATCGAAACGGTTAAGTGCAGCAAGCGCTTAAAAGGCCGCCCTGTCGGACGGCTTCCGGCAGACTCTGAACTGGACCATCATAAGGATATCGCCGCTGACAGTAGCCATGACGTTGGATTGCTGGGTGATGGCACCAGGTACGGTTACCGCCATCGAAACCGTGGTAGACGATAGACGATGTGCCTGTGCCGGACGTCCGGAAGCCGGGCAGGATGTCGCGCAGGTTGCTCTGGTCCACGCTGGTGGACCAGCTGGCAGCCAGAATGGCGTTGTTCACCAGAACTCCAGCCAGGCCGTAAGATCGGCCATGGCGTTGATAAGTGGCAATTTTTAGTTTCCGACTCTAAACAGCAACTTCATAAACCTGTAATTGTTGCTATAAAGATACTCCCAACACTGCCAAAACTACCAGGTAATATTTAAAATACTTAAATACTCTTGAAAATATCATCCGCAACTCTATAATTATATTATGAAAATCAAGACATACACACTCGCAGCCTTGGCCCTCGGCCTCCTGTGCCCTCTTTCCGCCCACGCGCAAGCCGACGGCTCCTCCCACGGTGGCGGCCGCGACGGCCGCATGGCGCGCGAGCAGACGCTCCGCACCCCCAGTGGCACCATCACCTTTGGTGGCTTGACCGCCAACGGCCGCGCCGAACTCAACCGCATCAACGCCATGGGCACGATTAACGATCACGTCGGCGACAACGACGACAAAAAGGCGAAGTGCGCTCCGGTGCAAACCCCTGACTGTGGGCCTCATGCCCATCTCGTCGGCGGCGGCATGAGAGGCGGCTGCACGGTGGCCAGCATCTGTGTTCCGGATATGATCAGCGATCACGTCGGCGATGGGCCCGATGAGAAGGCCAAATGCGCTCCGGTGCAAACCCCGAACTGCGGCCCCCGTTTCCACCTCGTAGGCGGCGGCATGGCCAACGGCTGCCCTGTGGCCAGCATCTGTGTTCCGGATATGATCAACGATCACGTCGGCGATGGCCCCGANNCCGGTGCAAACCCCTGACTGCGGCCCCCGTTTCCACCTCGTAGGTGGCGGCATGGCCAACGGCTGCCCTGCGGCCAGCATCTGTGTCCCGAACATGTTGATTAACGACCACGTCGGCGACAACGACGGCAAAAAGGTGAAGTGCGCTCCGGTGCAAACCCCTGACTGTGGACCTCATGCCCATCTCGTCGGCGGCGGCATGAGAGACGGTTGCCCGGTGGCCAGCACCTGTGTCTCGGATAGGATTAACAACCCCGTCTTTGGCGTCGACCGAACAAGGACTGAAATGCAGCGCGTCCGCGATATACGCGGCGGCGGCAGCGGCCACTTCGGCAACTAATCTAAAAGCCAACGGCCCCGGCGAGTTTCCTCCCCGGGGCCGTTCTGTTGGCTGGCATTTCGCCGTAACCCTCAAAGGGCTGTCTGTTAATCTGGTCGATCGGCGCCAAAGCCAGTGCAGAATCCAGTCGGGCTTGCCGCAACTGCCGATAGTCTAGCTAGTGTAGAGAAATTTACTTAAGTTTGCAGCAGGTCGTGACGGTAAAGGCACTCCGCGGTGCCGTGAGGGTCACAGGTGTTCTAGGCCCCTGCCAGTCGTTGCCGGCTGTTTGGCCGCCACTGTAAATAGCACCGGCAGGCGCTATACAGTCGGGATCGCCACCGCTGCTGCATACCTTGGTGACGACTTCGCCACTGTTACAAGTGACGTGGGTGCCAAAAGTGCCGGCGCGCTGGTAGCAGCTGGCGAGTGTCGGTGCGGCGGTGCTGGCTTTACAACCTTGGCCATCCGATGCGGCATCGCCCGGGGCATAGAGCATGCCCTTCTTGCTGCAAATGACGAGCTGGTCCATGCGCTTGTTGGCGCCATCCACCTTGGTGCCCACGCTGCTGATCATGGTTGAAAGGGCCGTCCATGTCATCTGGGTATCCATCGGGCCGGTGGCGGCGCGCTCCTGCGCCAAGGCGGGCAACGCCAGCGCCATGACTGCGGCGATCAGAGAGAGAGATGTTTTCACATAGGGGTCTTTCCTTGGGTTCTTGTATGGCGGCGGCATTGTTGCGACTGGACGGTCGACAGCACCACCTTCAACACCACGCGGAGTTGATTTAACACTTCGTAATAGTACGGCTTTTCCGGCGGGGCAGCTACGGCACCGCCTAGTTTATGGGCGCTGGCGTCCAAAGACCAAAGCTGCCTTAAAAAATAGAGGGGTTGTGGTTCTACGGCTGCAACCGCGAGATCGTGCTCTTGCTGACATTGTAGCGCTTGGCCACGACACGCATCGCTTCCCCGGCTTCTAAACTGGCCAGGGCCTCCCGTCGCTGCTGCTGAGAGAGTTTCGGCTTGCGCCCGAATTTCACGCCTCTGGCCCTGGCACGGGCGCGGCCGTTCGAAGTGTTTTCCAGGATCCTGCGCCGCTGCCATTTGGCGGCCCATCCGACGAGAAACACGATGAGGTCTGACATTTCCGACGTGGTGTCGATAAAGGGCTCATCGAGCAAGCGGAGCTCTGCGCCAGCTGAGGTAACGGTCCTCACGATCTGCAGCATATCAAAGGGATCCCGCGCCATCCGGTCGCTGACAACGGCGTGGACGACGTCACCGGGTTTCAGGACTTTAAGCAGCCTTTGCAATTGACGACGGTTGGTGTCCTTACCGCTCAGCTTCTCAAGGAAGACTTTCTGGCAGCCGGCCGCCTCCAGGCGCTCAACCTGAGACGCCAGGTCCTGTGACTCGGTAGAAACCCGCGCATATCCAAATTTCATTCACATGCGCCTCCTTGCTGGTTCAAAAATCACGATATTTGCGGCGGACTATGGACCAGTCACGGTTAAGCGCGCGCTCGGTTTTTTGCTCACGTTTTAGGCAATACGCTTGGAAAGAAAGGTCAAATAGGTGAGGGGGTCTCTATTGCAAATATCGTGATTTCTGAGTAAACGTCTCAATCTCCTCCACCCCCATAGGTGCACGTTGAGACGCGACGCAGCCTTGCCTGCCACCCCAGCGATTCCCGCCATCCTTCCGGGGCAAACCGAGGGCGGGTGGTTGAAGAACTGCGCCACGCTGGGCTCTTTTCTGTTCGCTCTTGCGGCCGCTATCGGTCCAGCTTCGGCGCAGCAGGCCCTCTCCTATGACGTCACCGTGCCTGCGGTGAGCCGACCATCAGACCTGTTCAGCCCGGGTGGCCGACCGGCCGATTTCCTCGGCGTAGGTCTTGGCCAGACGGACAGCGATATACGCAAGCTACTGACAGGTCAGCATTTCTCCCATGAGGACCCATCGACACTGTTCCTCCTTGATGAGGAGTATTTCACGGTCGAAATTGTAGCTAGCGGCCCTAATCGATACCTCACCTCCAGCATTTGGTCCGGACCCGAGGATCCCACAACCACCCAAAGCGTCAGGGCCGAATTCTCGTCCCCTCTGGCAGGCTCGCTCTCGATCAATGTCCAGCGTTTCGTCCGCTACGCAGCAGAGAGAGGTCCGCTTCTCACGACGCTTCGTGAGGCGATCATCCAGAAATACGGGCCGCCAAGCTTCGACAACAAGACACAGATGCTGTGGTTCTGGCGTGACGGTCGGCTTGTCGCGTCCGACGCCCACGACAAGCAGATGGCGATCAGCATCGATACCGACGGCGATTATGTGAAGGGCGTGACCTATTCGCTCCTCGACGATGCCGCAAGACAAGCGAACTGGGACCAAATTGACCGGTTCCAGAAGTCAGTCGCGGACGGTGCCAAGCAAGTCCGCGACGCGCACGCCACAGCGCCCAAACTTTAGACTTCCCAACCAAAGGAGACAGATCTTGAAACTGATTATGCGCGCCCGGGTGTTAAGAACTGCTGCCCTTTCCGTCGGTTTGCTGGCGGTTGTGGCGCCGGCAGCGGCCAAGGACATCGTGGGATTCATCGACCAGGAAATGGCCAAGGCCGACAAACGTCATTTCCTCATTCTCCATAACAAACAGGGCTGGACCCGCAACACTATCGACACGATCAAGGCGAGGCTGGAAGCCAAGAGCTTCCCATACGCTTACCAAACCTACAATGATGGCGATCGGCCGAAGGATATCGCCCGGCCTTTCGACTTTACGAAGTACAGCGCGGTATTTTGTTTCGGCCAGATAGAATGCGAGTTTGTGAGAGCACAAGCCCTCGAAAAGGGCTTCGAAGGCGATTACTTCGACGCCAATTTGGAGAAGCGATAGGCAGCTTGATGACCTGCCTACGCGCCATCCTTTGCGCTGTCGGGGCAACGGTGGTCCTGTCCGCGCAGGCAAAAAGCCAGGAGGGACCAACGCAGCCAGGGCCGGTCCAGCGATTCAAGCTCGGCCCAAGTGACGGGTGCTTCCACTATTTTGGAGACGCGGTCGAGTTTGTCGGCCGCTTCAAAGCCGGGAGCTACATCGGGGTCTCCATGATCAGCATCGGCGGCGACGGCATGCCGGAACCGGCTGCTGACGAAGACCGAACGCCGGCAATGGAACTTCCGGCGTGGACAAGCGCCTCGCCTCATTCCTGGTTCGGCCCGACGACCAGCAGCCGCGACTATTCGATCACGTTCGCGCCTCGTGCTTTTTGGGGTAGTTCCGCATTCGTCACGATCTGCGGCAGCCAATCCCCACCCGAAAAGTAAGACCAGGCACGAAGGGGTCGGGCGGGGAGTGCGAGGG
>UCIA01000043.1 GCA_900472295.1 Hyphomicrobiales bacterium
GCCGCCCGACAGCGAGCCGGTGCGCGTCTGCACTGACGGCGCCTTGATGCCGAGATTGCTCTTCTGCTTCTCTGCGGTGGCCGCCTCGGAGCTTGCCGACACCAGCTGGCGCTTCGCATGGGCCGGCAGGTTGGGCAGCGAAATGTTCTGCGCGATAGAGAGATCGAGCAGTATGCCGGTCAGCTTGCGGTCTTCCGGCACCAGAAAAATGCCGTGCGCCACCGCATCGGCCGCTGAAGCCAGCGCAAGCGGCTTGCCGTCGAGTTCGAGCCCGCCGCCAAGCGCGCTGTCTATGCCGAAGAACACCCGCGCCAGTTCGGTGCGGCCGGAGCCGACAAGGCCGGCAAGGCCCAGGATTTCGCCGCGCCTGACATCGAGATCGACCGGCCGGGCAGGGTAGGCTGGGGTACGGATGGCTTTGGCCGAAAGTGCCGTGGCGCCCGGCGCTCGCGCCGCCTCGGAGGCTTTTTCCCGCTCCTTCAGCATGCGGCCGATCATCAGCTTGACCATCTGGTCATGGTTGATGGCGTTTTTCGGCAAGGTGCCCGCCAGCATGCCGTCGCGCAGCACCACAACGCGGTCGGCGACACGCTCGACCTCGTGCAGGCGGTGCGAGATGAAGATGACGCTGATGCCGTCGGCCTTCAGCGCCGTGATGACGTCGAGCAGCTTGTCGGTTTCGGCGAGCGGCAGGCTCGACGTCGGCTCGTCGAGGATGANNTTGGCGATCTCGACCATCTGCTGCTGGGCAAGCGACAGCGAGGCAACCGGCGTATCGGCGGAAAAATTGGCGCCGACGCGCCTCAGCAATGGCGCCACCATTTCCCGCAGCTTTGCCCGGTCGACCAGTCGCAGCGGCCCGCCGCGCAACGGCTCGCGGCCAAAGAAGATGTTGGCGGCGACGTCGAGGTTTTCGAACAGATTGAGTTCCTGGTGGACGAAGGCAATGCCGGAGCCCAGGCTGCCTTCGACTGTCAGCCCATTATGGGCGGTGCCATCGACAGTGATGGTGCCGCTGTCGGGCGCGGTAACGCCACCGAGGATTTTCATCAGCGTCGATTTGCCGNNGCGCCGTTTTCGCCGACCAGGCCGATTACCTCGCCAGGCCGGACTTCCATGGAAAAGCCGTCCAGCGCGACAACGCCGGGATAGGTCTTGCGCACGTTCTCCAGGCTGAGGAACGCAGCAGTGGTGGATGCGACGATGGATGTGTCGGAATAGTTCATCACGCCTGAAAAGAAGCCGGTGGACGACAGACTGACGGGCCTTCCAAGGCCCGTCAACAGAGACGCCGGCTCAAGGAGGACCCCGAGCCGGCGAAACCGCCTATCGATTACTTGCCGGACATCGCCTTCAGACTGGCGGCATAGGCGTCGACATCGTCCTTGCCGATGATCTTGGTCGGGATGATGATCAGCCCGTCGGCCGGAATGCCCGACTTGTCGCCCTTGAGATAGGCGGCCATCAGCTTCATGCCCTGATAGGCCCATTCGAAGGGCTGCTGCACGACGGTCGCCGCCACGGTGCCTTCCTTGACGCCGCCCAGCGTGATCGGATCGTCGTCGAAGCCGACGACG
>UCIA01000028.1:0-7352 GCA_900472295.1 Hyphomicrobiales bacterium
TTGGCTTGGGGGAATCGTCGCGTTCCTTCGCGCCCCCCTCTGTCCTGCCGGACATCTCCCCCACTTGGGGGGAGATGTCCGGCAGGACAGAGAGGGGGGCCTGGGCGCAGACTTGGCCTCGTCACGGCTCAGCTAAAACGATGTTTTCAACCCCGCCGACATAATAAAACGGCTTCTGCTTCGACGCGGTCAGCCGCACCACTTCGCGCGAGATGTAATCGGCGAGGCCGAACAGCGTCACGCCGCCGTCGGAGGTCTTGGCCCGGCCGCGCAGGCCTTCGAGGATCGAATAGGTGAAGACGCCGTGGCCTAGCTCGGGCAGTTCGGCGGCGGTGTTGTTGGCGGCGGTGGCCGAGAATACGACGATGCGGGCGTCCTGCGCATCCTTTTCCAGGCGCGGATTGAAGGCGTTGGCGGCATGGCAGGTGTCGAGCAGCATGAAGCGCATGCCCTTGGCCCGCTCGACCGATTTCTGGATGTCGCCCCAGTCGACCAGCGAGGAGCGCTTCCACCGATCGGCGTCCTGTTTGCGACCGTCGGTGGGGATGAAATAATAGTCCTCGTCGATGTTGATGCCGTGGCCGGCGACGAAGATGATGGTGGTGTCGTTCTCGCCGGGTCTGTCGAGGAAATCGGCGAGTTGGTCGTCGATCGTGTCGGAATCCGGCTCGAGGATGCTGTCGGCGCTGGCGACCTTGAACACGTCCTTGCCGGCATCGGGCGCCTCATCGAGCGCTGCGCGGTTGACCAGCACCAGCGTCTCCATGGACGAGAACAAGGGTGCGGATTTCTGGGCGATTACCTTGAGGAACTCGGTGGCGTCTTCGACGGGGTAGCGCAGATCGCAGGCGCGTCCGGCGCAGGCATCGGTCAGGAAGGGATACTTATCGACGCCGATCACGGCGACGTAAAGCTTGCCCTTGTTGGCTGGCTTCTCGGTCTTTCGGCCAAGGGCGGTGACGCTGCGCTCGGTCAGATAGCCGAACTCATTGGTGCCGGTGATGCGGATGGTGTTCTCGCCATTCTCGACCGGCACTTCGACGATGGTGCTCTTGCCGCCATCGGCCGAGCGCGCCGTGACATCGCCGACATTGCGGCTGTTCGACAAGATCGAAAACCCGGCGACATCGGCGCCGGCTTCCTGTGCGCCCGAGATCTCGACGGCGACATAGCCCTCGCGGACATTGCTCTGGTCGTCGGCAAGCTTGATGCCGAATTCCGGCGGCTTGCGCTCGAGCAGCTTTTCAAGCTCGCGGTCGACGCCCGGACGCATTTCCTGCACAGCTTGCTCGGCGCTGCGCAGGACAATGGCGCGCCGCACCATTTCCGGGCTCCAGAGGTATTTCTTCAGCTGGCCGGCACTGATGTAGCGCCCTTCGTGATCGCGGCCCTGGTTGACCTGCCAGCCGATAAGCTTGTCGCCATCGGCCGAGGAATAATAGTAGCCCTGCGGCATCCAGGCGATCCATTCGGAGCCGGCAAAGAACATCGAGACGATCAGTTTGCGCGTCTTCAAATTCCACAGCCGAACTGTCTGGTCGGCGCTGCCGGTGACCAGAAGTCCCTCTTTTTGCGAGGTGGCAATAGCGTTGATCTCGCCGGTGTGACCGGTGAATTCGCCCGAGACGTCGGCGGTCGCAGTCTTGTACTCCAGCAGCGTCCCGTCACTGCCGCCGGTGATCAGGCCAAGCCCGTTGCCGATCAGCGTATAGGCCGAATGAACGAAGCCACTGCTGGCGGCATTTTCGATGCCGTGCAGCACCTTGCCGCCACTTGCGATTTCCAGCACGGCATTCTCGAGGCCGTCCTTGCCGCCGGGGACGGCGCGAAGCGACCACTCACCGGCGGCCGTGGCGGCGCGGGCATAGCCGCCCTGTTCCGCCAAGACCTCAGGGCTCTCGAAGAACCGCTCGGCCGTCGGCAGCGCCAGGGTGTTGTCCAGCGTGCCGAGAAGCTCGGGACATGACACGCGTTCGGGGCAGGGATTGGCATTGCCCCAGGCGATGGAACCGCTCGCCGTATCTATGCCGACAGACGTCACCGGCTCGCCGACCCCTTGCAGCAGTGCCTTGCGTTCGCCGGTCGTGGGGTTCCAGACCTGGATGGCGTTGCGGCTGCCGCCGGCTGTTGCCACAAGCGATCCATCGGCATTGCTCACGCTGGCAAAGACCGTGCCGTCATGGCCGCTGTAGTCGAGCACTTGCTCGCCGCTGTCCGTATTCCAGACCACCGAGCGATGCTTGTCGGCGCAGCGATAGCTGCAGGAGGCGACAAGCCGCGAACCGGCTGCAAAGCTCAGCGCGCCGATCTGGAAATCCTGCTTCAGCATGGCGCGGACAAACTTGCCGTCGCTGGCCTGCCAGAGCTGCACATAGCCATCCTTGCTGCCGGTGGCGAAGAGTTTGCCGTCCAGCGAAACGGCGAGGGCGGCGACGCCGACATCGCGCAGCGGTTCGGCTTCGTCGGGCAGGGCGATCTCTTCGCCCTTGGCGACGTCCCAAAGCCTGATGCCATTGTCCGTCGTCGTCGCAGCCAACCGGGTTCCAGAGGCGGCGAAGGCGAGCTTTTCGACACGCCAGGAATCGGCATCGAGTTTTGTCGCCAGCGTCCAGCCGGAGGCGGATTTGTCGTCGGCCCGCCAGAGGTAGACGAAGCCATCGCCACCGCCGGCGGCCAGCGTGTTTCCGTCCGGCGAAAAGGCAATGTCATAGATCGCGAAGTCGGCGGCCTTGAGCACGGCCTTGATCTTGCCGGTGGCGAAATCGAACAGCCTGACATCGCCATAGGGCGGCTTGTCGCCGATGCCGGCGCCGAAATAGCCGCCGGCGGCGATCGTCTTGCCATCAGGCGACACGGCAATCGCAAAGATCTTGCCGTCATTGCCATTGCCGAGATAGCCGCGAATGGTGCGCAGCGTCACCCCGCTCTGCCAATCCCAGATGCGAATGGTCTTGTCATCCGAGGCGGAGACCAGTTCCTGGCCGTCCGGTGTGAAGGCAAGGTCGCTGACCCGTGCGCTGTGCCCACCGGTATTGAGATCGAGATGGAAGTCGAGGTCTTCAGCGCGGGCTGCCGACGCCAGCGCCAGAAGAACAATCAGGATCAGCCACCGGAAAGCACGCAAGGGATGAGAGCGATCCGGCACCTCTGTCATGCCGCTATTTTGACTGGGCCGCAGGCGGCGACCCGAGGCGCACATAGGCCTCGATCGCCTGCGCATAGTTGGCGGAGCCGGCCTTGCGCTCTTTTTCTATATAGCTGGCAAAGTAGCCCCAGAAAGACACGGCATAGTCGCGGAAATAGGCATCGGCGACATCGCGCGAACAGAGCTTGCCTTCGACGCAGATGGAGAGACGGTTGAGGAAATAGACGATGCGGTCGAAATTGTCGTTGAAATCGGCAACCGGCATGGCGCCGCCTTCAGGCGTCATCGCCTCGATGCCGATGCGCTGCCGGAACACCTGTTCCTCGGTCGGCGACGGAGTGGCGCTGAGCAGATTGTCGTATTTGGCGTTGAGCGCCGCCAGCCGTTCCTTCAGCGCGCGTTGCGCCTGCTGAAAATTCTTGCTTTCCCAGAGCTCGACCAGCGCCATGGTCTGTTCGACGCGCTTCTGTTCCTGGTTGGCCAGATACTGGAAGACCGAGAAGCCCAGGGTGAAGATGATCGCCAGGCGCACGGCCAGGCCCGCCCATGCGTAAAGCAGCATGCGCCAGTCGCGATCGGTGAACGGGTTTGATTCCTTCTTGATCTCGTGGCTGCTCGGCCACGGAAAACCTTCGGTGGTTTCCGGCAAGGTTTCCCGTTTCTTGGCCGGCGCCGGTGCTGGAGCCGGCAGTCCCGGCGATTTCTGCGTTGTTGTGCCCCCCGGCTTTTTCATCTGCAGCTGTCCAGATCAATGGTGGCGGTCGGATCCAGCACGACGCCGGGCGCCTCCAGCTTTTTCTTCAGGCAATCGAGCTGCGTGCGCGAAATCATGAACTGCACATCCGGTTCGGCAGCCGCCTTATTGGGTGACGGCAAGGGCTCGACCACGCCCCGCGAGGCGCAATTGCTCAGGTCGACAACGACGGCAGTGCTGCCGGTCTTGGCGATCTGGTCGTACTGGTCGAGAAAGCAGGTGGCCAACTCGGAATTGGTGACAACCTGCTTGGCGCACAGGCCGCAGCTTTCGTCCGCCGAGGCACTGGCAACCAGCAACAGGCTCGCGGCAAGGCCGGCGGTCGCTGCACGCCAGGAAAGCACGGGGATAGTCACTGATGTCCTCATCTGTTTCGTCTCACCGCGGCACATCGAAGCGCCGCGAGCCGGGAAATGTTTATATATCATGGCCTTTGCGCAAGAGCCGACAAAGTAATGTCGATCCCGTTGCGGGTCAGGCGCGCGGCACCGTCTCCATCGGGAAGACCATCACCGCGCCTTTCGGACCGCTCTTGTCGGCAAGCTTCATCGCCGAGCGTGTCGCCGGCGCCATGCCGATATCGGCCAGCATGTCGGAGAAGCCCGGTGTTCCCGCAGCCCGCGTCACGGCGCGCACGCCTTCCTGGGCGAGGAAGCTCAAATCCTCTTTCTCGCTCTGCGGCGGCGCCTCGGTCAGCACGGCAATCATGCGCTCCATGCCGAAGCTGGTATCGGTAAAGGCAAGCAGCCCTTCCTTCAGGCCCTGATCATCCTGCTGGTTGATCGGCGCCAGCCGCTCGGAAACGATGTGGGTGATGGAATAGTCGCTGCCGATGTAGAGCACGTTGATGTCGACGAACGCGTCGGATTCGTTCTTGGCCGCAATATGCACCTGGTCGCCCGGAGAAACGCGCGGCACGGTCGAGGATTCGATCGGCTCCATCGCATCGCTGTCCTGGCGCTTGATGAGGAACTGCACGCTGACCTCGTCCGGCCGGTAGTCGGAGGCGGCGGCAAGCCGCGACAGGCCCGTGGCGCGGAAGATCGTGGTCAGGTTCTTGGCGGCGGCCTCAGTGAGCTTGTCGCGGCCATCCGGATGAATGACGATGCGCGGCGGCTTGCTGCCGGCCTTCAAGCTGATATCGCCGGACGCCGGCAGGAACCACAGCGACGGCTCGTCGGTGGCGTCGGCGGCCGCGCCGGCAATGGACTTTTCGCGCAGCACTGCCAGCCGCAGATCGGCGCTCTTGCCGGGCTCGACCAGCGCGATGTGGAAGCCTGAATTCGTCTTCGCCGCCAGTTCGTCCAGCACAGAATTGACCAGCTCGGTTTCCTTTTCGAGCCCTGCGGTTGTCGCTGGCCTTGCCACCAGCAGCTTGTAGTCGACCGCGAGTTCGGCAACGCGCGCATAGGCGCCGGCAGGCACGGCTGTCGCCGCAAGCGCCGGCTTGCCGTCGAATTCGACCGGCGCCAGCTGGCTTTCCAGGTTTTTCGCCGACTTCACTTCGAGATAACCGACCGCGTCGGACAGCTTCGACAGTGCCGAAGGCAGGATGGCGAGCTTGCTGCCGGGGGTAAGGCCCTGCAGCAGGCCGGCGCCGATCGCGACGTCGCCGTCCTTGACGGCAATCGGCCATTGCATGATGGCGTCGGTCCGGTCGGTGCCGAACACGCGGGCGTCGAGTTCGCCCTCGAACAAGGGCGTCGGCCTTGTGCGGCTGTCCGCCGAATATTGCTGCAGCACGGCCTGGCCGAGCTGGCGATAGGTAACGTCAGGGTTCTCGGCCAGCTTCGACAGGATGGTGAAGGTGAAGAGCCCGAAGCGCTCCGCGCCCGGCGCGCCCTTGGGCAGTGGCATTTCCGGCGTCGTCTCGACCGTCTGCGCGGCATAGAAAGCGACCAGCTTGCCCCGGGCGATCGGCTCGGCGCCGGTCGGCGTCAGGTTGAAGGCCGGCTTTCGGCCGCCATTTTCGTCGAAGCCGCGCGAGGCGCTGGCCGTGATGTCGTCATAGGCCTTCACGGCTGCTGCTCTCGCCGCATCGTCGCCGCCGACGAGATCGGCGAACTCGACCTTGCGCTCCAGTTCGTCATCGACTTCCGCGGCGCGCGTAGCCGTACCGGAATGGCAGCAGTCGAACACGACCCAGACGAAGGCGCCCTTGTCGCGGATGGCATCGAGAGCGGCGCCGACCTCGTTGTCGATGAGTGCGTTCGGTACGCCCTCTTCACGGTTGACCCATTTTTCGATGTTGGAAGGCAGGAAGATTTCGTCGAGACCGTCGGTCTCGTCGCCGGCCTTGGCCTGCGGTTGCTGGGCGCCATGGCCGGAGAGATGCAGATAGACGAAATCATCGCGCTGCACCTTGGCGGCAAGATCGGCAAGCGCAGCCTTGATCGCCGCATGCGTCGGCGGGCCGTTGGCGCCTTCGACTTCCGAGGCAAGCACGGTGACGTTCTCCGGGGCGAACTTCACCGGATCGGGCGTGTTCTTCAGGAGATAGTCGCGGATCAGGCCGGCATCGTTCTTCGGCCCGATCAGCCAGTTCTTCTGCGGCAGGTTGGGATAGTCGGTGCAGGCAATCAGCAGTGCATGGTAGGTGCGCGCCGCGGCAAGGACGCGGAACGGCACCATGCCGCCAGCTGCGGCCAGTGCCGAGGTGCCGACGAGCAGCGTGCGTCGAGTGAGTTTGATCATGATTGCTTCCCCAAGCCAGATCGAATTTGCAAGTGCGGCACCTTTCGTTTTGAATTTTGTCAGTATTTTGAATGTGGTCGGTGCCGTCAATCGCAAGCAGCGGTCATGCTGTTGATGGCGATAACGGAAACAGTGGCAAAAAGCCCGGTTCATCGCTATCTCAAGGGAATTGAGACCGCCGCATGGCAGAAATGATTTGCGAGCGGCGCTGGATCAAACAGATAGAGCATGATGTCGTCCGAGAACCGCTTCACACTTTTCGGCATCATGCTCTAAACGATCGAAAGACAGGATCATGGCGGCAAGAGATGTGCTGACGAAGAATCAGCTGAACGTGCTGGAGAAGCTCGAGGCCGCCAGCGGGCCGCTTAGCGCCTATACGTTGCTCGACCAGCTGCGCGAGCGTGGTTTCCGTGCGCCGCTGCAGGTCTACCGGGCGCTCGACAGCCTGGTGAAGTCAGGCTTCGTGCACCGGCTGGAAAGCCTCAACTCCTTCGTCGCCTGCGCCGAACCGCATGACCACACGCACTCGATGACCGCCTTTGCCATCTGCGACACCTGCGGGCAGGTGACGGAGATGTCGGATCACGATGTCGATCATCGGCTGGACGAATGGGTGCGCTCGACCGGGTTCGCTGCCAAGAAGGCGGTGATCGAGTTTCGCGGGACATGTGCGAAGTGTCGGGCTGAGGCCGCCTGAGAACAGGGCCAGCTAGTCAGCGACGATGGCGGGACAGCACCCCCCCCTCTGTCCTGCCG
>UCIA01000028.1:7369-107993 GCA_900472295.1 Hyphomicrobiales bacterium
AGGGGGGAGATTGGCAGTCTTGGCGCCTGCTCATTCTGTAACGTTGATGACTGGCGAAAGGCGTTGTGACATCCAATCTCCCCCCTTGAGGGGGAGATGCCCGGCAGGGCAGAGGGGGGTGGGACGGAACGCGACCTTGCCTGGTGCGGCGGAGCCTCAATGCGCCTCGTCCCAATTGTTCGCTGCCCTTGCATCGACATGCAGCGGCACCGACATCGAGATTGCCGGCATCGGCGCGTTTTCCATCACCCTGCGCACCACGGGGATCGTCGCTTCGACTTCCGCTTCCACCGTCTCGAAAATCAGTTCGTCATGCACCTGCAAGAGCATGCGGGCCGACAGGCCGGCTTTCTCCAGCGCCTCGTCCATATGCACCATAGCGCGGCGGATGATGTCGGCGGCGGTGCCTTGCAGCCTGGCGTTGATCGAGGCGCGCTCGTTGAAGGCGCGGATCGACGGGTTTGAGGATCGTATTTCAGGATAGTGGATGCGGCGGCCGAAGATGGTTTCGACGAAGCCATGTTCGCGGGCATAGGCCTTGGTCGCCTCGATATAGTCGCGGATGCCGGGGAAACGCTCGAAATACTTCTTGATGTAGGCGCCGGCTTCCTCGCGCGGGATCGACAGCTGGTTGGCCAAACCAAAGGCCGAAATACCGTAGATGATGCCGAAATTGATGGCCTTGGCGCGGCGGCGCACTTCCGAAGGCATGCCTTCGACCGGCACGGAAAACATTTCCGAGGCGGTGATGGCGTGGATGTCGGCGCCGTCGGCGAAGGCCTGCTTAAGCTGCGGGATCTCGGCGACATGGGCCAGCACGCGCAATTCGATCTGGCTGTAGTCGGCCGAGACCAGTTTCTGGCCCTTGTCGGCGATGAAGGCGGTCCTGATCTTGCGGCCTTCGGCGGTGCGCACCGGGATGTTCTGCAGATTGGGATCGGAAGAGGACAGCCGGCCCGTCGTCGTCGCGGCCAGCGCGTAGGATGTGTGCACGCGCCTGGTGTCGGGGTGGATGAAACCGGGCAGGGCGTCGGTATAGGTCGATTTCAGCTTGGTCAGCTGGCGCCAGTCGACGATCTTGCGCGGCAATTCGTGGCCTTCGGCGGCGAGATCTTCCAGAAGCTGCGCCGAGGTCGACCATTGCCCGGTCTTGGTCTTGGAGCCGCCAGGCAGGCCCATGCGGCCGAACAATATGTCGCCGAGCTGTTTTGGCGAGCCGATGTTGATGCGTTCGCCAATCAGGCCGTAGATTTCCTCTTCCAGCCGCGCAGCGCCTTGCGCCAGCTCGCCGGAAAGCCGCGACAGGATCTGGCGGTCGACCGAGATGCCGCGCTGCTCCATGCGGGCCAGAACCGGCACCAGCGGCCGCTCCAGCCGCTCATAGACCGAGACCAGCCCCTTGGCCGCCAGACGCGGCTTCAGCACCTGCCATAGCCGCAGCGCCACATCGGCATGGCCGGCGGCGTAGGCGGTTGCCCTGTCGATATCGACCTGGTCGAAACCGACCGAGCTTCTTCCTGAGCCGGCGAGGTCTTTGAGCGGGGTTGTGGCATGGCCGAGCCATTTGTCGGCAAGCGACGACAAAGTGTGGTGGCCCGTGCCGGCGTCGAGCACATAGGAGATCAGCATCGTGTCGTCGAAGGGCGCGATATCGATGCCGTGGCGGCTCATGACGACGATGTCGTATTTGGCGTCCTGGGCGATCTTGAGGACCGATTTGTCTTCCAGCAAGGGTTTCAGCAGCGCCAGCGCCTCGCGCACCGGTATCTGGTTCTCCAGCGTGCCGCCGCCGAGCAGGTCGCCGGCGCCGCTCTTGTGGGCCAGCGGCACATAGGCGGCGCGGCCGGGGCCGATCGCCAGGGAGAAGCCGATGAGGTCGGCCAGCATCGGGTCCGACGACGTCGTCTCGGTGTCGAAAGCGACGATGCCGGTTTCCTTCGCCTGGGCAAGCCAGGTCTTGAGCGTTGCCGTGTCGCGGATCGCGACATAGGCGCCGGGGTCGATTTTAGCGGCGGTGGCCGTTTCGAGGCGTAGGGCGGCCAGCAGGGAAGGGGCGTCACCAGCCTTGGCGGTTTCTGCATTGGCTGCAGCCTGCGTTGCAGCGGCTGCCGGCACGCCGGAACCGACGTCGGGGCCATGCGCGGTGTCGGCGCGCTCGACGGTCACCGAGACGGCCTGGACATCGCCGGCTTCGGTTTCGGTCGCCTCGGCGACGCGGCGGGTCAGCGAGGTGAATTCCATGGTTTTGAGGAAGCCGATCAGCTTCGGTCCGTCCGGGGCATGCAGCACGAAGTCGTCGAGCCCGTCGGTCACCGGCACGTCGTTCTTCAGCGTCACCAGCTGGCGCGATATGCGCGCCTTGTCGGCATTGGCGATGATCGATTCGCGCCTCTTGTCCTGCTTGATCTCGCCGGCGCGCGCCAGCAGCGCGTCGAGGTCGCCGAACTGTTCCAGCAATTGCGCCGCCGTCTTCGGGCCGATGCCGGGCACGCCGGGCACATTGTCGACGGAATCGCCGGTCAGCGCTTGCAGGTCGATCATCTTTTCCGGCGGCACGCCCCATTTCTCGATGACTTCGGGAATGCCGATCTGGCGGTCCTTCATCGGGTCGTACATGCCGACCGTGGGGCCGACCAGCTGCATCAGATCCTTGTCGGAGGAGATGATGGTGGTGTCGGCGCCGGCCTCGCAGGCAAGCTTGCAATAGGTGGCGATGAGGTCGTCGGCCTCGAAGCCTTCCATCTCGATGCAAGGCAGGTTGAAGGCGATGGTTGCCTGGCGGATGAGGCCGAATTGCGGGATCAGGTCTTCAGGCGGCGCGTTGCGGTTTGCCTTGTATTCCGGGTAGAGCTCGTTGCGGAAGGTTTTCGACGAATAATCGAAAATGACCGCGAAATGCGTCGGCACAGTGCCTACATCGGTGTTGCGGGCGTCCTGCATCAGCTTCCACAACATGTTGCAGAAGCCGGAGACGGCGCCGACCGGCAGGCCATCGGATTTGCGGGTCAGCGGCGGCAGCGCGTGGTAGGCGCGAAAGATGTAACCGGAGCCGTCGATAAGGAAGAGATGATCGCCTTTTTTCATGCCGGCAGGGATAGCGCGGCAGGGCGGCGCGGTCCATGGCAAAGGCGGGCTTCCAACAGCTGTTGCGGCGACATACTGACAGAGCCTGCCTGCCAGTAGGCCCTGCTGCTGTATGCCTCGGTACTCACGACCATGTTACAAAAGTGTAATTTTCGTGCCCTTGAAACGCCACGTTCGAAGACACAAATACACGTCATCGGCAGTTTTCGCCGAGTCCGGAGCAAGGCCCGTCCCCCGCCTATCCCGGACAACTGCGGCAGCCTATCCCCCCTCTCCGGGCTGCCGCATCGTTTCGAGTAAAAGGCCGCCGTGGTTCCCCCTCCACCACGGCGGCTCTTTTTTTGCCTTCTGATGGTTGAGCAGGCAATTGCAGCCCGTGGTCTAACGATCGCGGGCTTTTCGTTTTGATGCGCTGCCTTTACGGTTCGGCCACCGCAAAGAAAGGCCCGCAAAACATGTCCACGATCTCCCCCGTCCTCGACCGTCTCGACAAGAATCTCGACCAGAGCCTGGAGCGCCTGTTCGGCCTGCTCCGCATCAAGTCGATCTCCACCGATTCCGACTATGCCGCCGACTGCCGCAAGGCCGCCGAATGGCTGGTGGCGGACCTCAAGCTGATCGGCTTCGACGCTTCGGTGCGCAACACACCCGGACATCCAATGGTGGTGGCGCATCATGACGGCCCGGCCGGTTCGCCGCATGTGCTGTTTTACGGCCATTACGACGTACAGCCGGTCGACCCGATCGAGCTCTGGGAAAACGATCCGTTCGCGCCGGCGATCAAGGAGGTCGGGCCTGACCACAAGGTGATCACCGGCCGCGGTTCGGCTGACGACAAGGGGCAGTTGATGACCTTCGTCGAGGCCTGCCGCGCCTGGAAGCAGGTGCATGGCAATCTGCCCTGCCGCATCACCATCCTGTTCGAGGGCGAGGAGGAGTCCGGCTCGCCATCGCTGAAGCCTTTCCTCGAAGCCAATGCCGAGGAGCTGAAGGCCGATTTCGCGCTGGTCTGCGATACCGGCATGTGGGATCGCGAGACGCCGTCGATCTGCGTTGGCTTGCGCGGGCTGGTCGGCGAGGAGATCACCGTGAAGGCGGCCGATCGCGACCTGCATTCGGGCCTCTATGGCGGCGCTGCCGCCAATCCGATCCGCATCCTGGCGAAAATCCTCGCCGACATCCATGACGAGAACGGCCACATCACCATCCCAGGCTTCTATGACGGCGTCGAGGAAACGCCGTCGCAAATCCTGAAATCATGGGAGACGCTGGGCGAGACAGCCGAGACCTTTCTCGGGCCGATCGGCCTGTCGATCCCGTCGGGCGAAAAAGGCCGCTCGGTACTTGAACTGACCTGGGCGAGGCCGACGGCCGAGTTTAACGGCATTATCGGCGGCTATACCGGCAAGGGGTTCAAGACGGTGATCGCGGCGGAGGCGTCGTCGAAAATCTCCTTCCGCCTCGTCCACAAGCAGGACCCGGAGAAGATCCGCGCCGCCTTCCGGAAATTCGTCGAGGCGCGCATTCCTGCGGACTGCTCGGTCGAATTCCACCCGCATGGCGCCGGGCCGGCAATTCAGCTTTCCTACGACTCGCCATTCCTGGCCAAGGCCAAGAATGCGCTGTCGGATGAATGGCCGAAGCCCGCGGTGACGACAGGCAGCGGCGGCTCGATACCGGTGGTCGGTGATTTCCAGACCTATCTCGGCATGGAATCGCTGCTGGTCGGGTTCGGCCTCGATGATGACCGCATCCACTCGCCCAACGAGAAATACGAGCTGACCTCCTTCCACAAGGGCCAGCGCTCCTGGGCGCGCATTCTTGATGCGCTGACGCGCTGAGTAGGCTGGGAGACAAGTTTTCTGGTTGATTTTTCAGCGGATCGCGGCGAGGACGAGTTACGCCGCGATCCGGAGAAAACAATGGCCGACATCCGCTTCCACAAGAACGATCTGCCCAACCTCGCCAACTACAATGTCGACGCGGTAGCCATCGACACCGAGACGCTGGGGCTGAACCCGCACCGCGACCGGCTGTGCGTGGTGCAGATCTCGCCAGGCGACGGGTCGGCCGACGTGATCCAGATCGCCGCCGGCCAGAAGAAGGCGCCGAACCTGGTGAGCTTGCTTCGCAACCGCGGCATCACCAAGCTGTTCCATTACGGGCGTTTCGATCTTGCGGTGCTCTACAATGCCTTCGGCGTCATGCCGGAGCCGGTTTTCTGCACCAAGATCGCCTCGCGGCTGACGCGTACCTATACCGACCGGCACGGCTTGAAGGACATCTGCTTCGAACTGCTCGGCGTCGGCCTGTCCAAGGTGCAGCAATCGTCGGACTGGGCGGCCGAGACCTTGTCGCCCGAACAGCTCGAATATGCCGCTTCCGATGTGCTCTATCTGCACCGGCTGCGCGACGTGCTTAATGGACGCCTGGTGCGCGACGGGCGGGCCAAGGAGGCCGACGCCTGCTTCCGCTTCCTGCCGACGCGTGCGAAGCTCGACCTGATGGGTTGGGACGAAGAGGATATTTTCGCTCACAGCTGACGGTTCGGGGTCTTCCGGGCCGCCGGGAACCGGATGCGGGCGGCGGCGTTGTTTTGCGCGTTCCGGATGGAATTGCTCGAAGAGGGGATGACATGGCAGACCGCAAGCCGATAGCAACCGCCCCGACGGACGGGTCCAAGATTACTGTTCTGTGGAAGGACG
Source organism: Hyphomicrobiales bacterium (assembly GCA_900472295.1). Taxonomy (GTDB): domain Bacteria; phylum Pseudomonadota; class Alphaproteobacteria; order Rhizobiales; family Rhizobiaceae; genus Mesorhizobium. The sequence goes on from UCIA01000028.1 coordinate 13,159, forward strand.
GCGCCGGTGTCGTCAGTGAATCCGTCGGACAATATCGCGACGGCGGCTGGTGGGTCTATACCGACAGCGATACCCAGAAAAAGGTCGATCCGACCAGCTGGCGGCCGGCCTCCAGCAACGATGATGACGACCAGTAGCACCGCTGGCAGGGTCGTGCACTTTAGCATAGCCTGAAGTCGTTGATAACGAGGCCGATTCGGGGCCTTCCGCTCCGTCGCCGCCTCTCTTCCTGGAGGAACTCGCCATGGGCATCGAAAGCCTTCTCATCTTCATCATCATCGGCGCCATTGCCGGCTGGCTCGCCGGCCTCATCGTGTCGGGCTTCGGCTTCGGCCTGATCGGCAACATCGTCGTCGGCATTATCGGCGCCTTCATCGCAGGCTGGCTGTTCCCACGGCTGGGCTTCGCCATCGGCGGCGGCATTCTGGCTGCCATCATCAACGCCACGATCGGCGCCGTAATTCTGCTGGTGCTGGTCAAGGTGCTGAAGCGAGCGTGACGCTCGAAATTTTATCGAAAGCGATTCCTCGGGCAGCGCTGGTCGCTCTCCCGTGGAATTGCTCCAAAAGGAGCGCGCCATGAAACAGAACACACTCTACCTTCTCGTCGGCGCGCTCGTTGTCGTGGTCGTCGCGCTGGGTGCGTATGTCTATCACGAGCAGACCAAGCCCAAGGGCGTCGAACTGAAGATCGACGACAAGGGCATTTCTATCCAGCAGAATTGAGCAGGTCGGGCTAGCGTTCAACCTTCCGCTGCAGGCTAGCCGCGCTGATGCGCCGTGCCGGAGGCAGACAGACGCTTCGTATACTGCTCGGCAGCGGATTTTAGAAATTCTTAAGGAATTTCAAAAGGGTGCATAAACCCTGCTTTAACGCGCCCTTAAACCGCCGCATCTACCCTTCAACCCGAGCGCCATTGGCACCGGGAAGACAGCGCAACGCATGGCGAACCGCAGAGACAGTCGCATCGAACCCAGCTTCGAGGGATCGCGGCCAGCGAAATCCCAGGACGGGTTTTCGGTGAACGAGGAGGATCGCGTCGTGCCGGCCAATCGCAAAACCTCTTCGGCGCGCAAGTCATCCAAGGCAAAATCATCGTCGCGCGGCAAGCGCGGCAAACCCCGGCGCGGCCTGTTCGGCGTGATGGCCCGGATGTTCTACTGGTGCTTCGTGCTCTGCATCTGGGGCGGCATCGCGGTGGCCGGCATTGTCGTCTATTACGGCGCCAAGATGCCGGCGGCGACCACCTGGTCGATCCCCGACCGCGCCCCCAACATCAAGATCGTCTCGGTCGACGGGCAACTGCTTGCCAACCGCGGCATGAGCGGCGGCGAGGCGGTCGGCCTGCACGAAATGTCGCCCTATATTCCCGAAGCCGTCATCGCGATCGAGGATCGCCGCTTCTATTCGCATTTCGGCATCGATCCGATCGGCCTGTCGCGCGCCATGGTGACCAATGTTCTGGGCCGGCGTTTTTCGCAAGGCGGCTCGACGCTGACGCAGCAGCTGGCCAAGAACCTGTTCCTGAAGCCCGATCGCACGCTGGAGCGCAAGGTGCAGGAAGTGCTGCTGGCGCTGTGGCTGGAGCACAAGCACACCAAGGACCAGATCCTCGAAATGTACCTCAACCGGGTCTATTTCGGCTCCGGCGCCTATGGCGTCGAGGCGGCCTCGCGGCGCTATTTCGGCAAGAGCGCGCGCGATGTCACGCTTTCGGAGGCGGCCCTTCTCGCCGGCCTGTTGAAGGCGCCGTCGCGGCTGTCGCCGGCCCGCGATCCGAAGGCGGCTGAGGAGCGCTCGCAGCTGGTGCTGGCCGCCATGCGCGACGAAGGCAAGATCAGCGCCAAGGAGCTGGCCTCGGCGATGAGCGCGCCGGCAACGCGCGCGCCGTCCTACTGGACCGGCTCGGAAAATTATGTCGCCGACACCATCATGGAAGAACTTCCCGATTTGATCGGTGACGTGCGCAGCGACATCGTTGTCGACACCACTGTCGACCTCAACCTGCAGAAGCTTGCCGAAGAGTCGATCCGCCGGCTGATCGACGAAAGCGGCAAGAAGCTCAATGTCAGCCAGGGCGCGCTGGTGTCGATCGACAATTCGGGCGCCGTGCGCGCCATGGTCGGCGGCTACGACTATTCGACCAGCCAGTTCGACCGTGCCTCGGAAGCGCGCCGCCAGCCGGGCTCGGCCTTCAAACCGTTCGTCTATATGGCCGCATTGGAGGCCGGCCGTACGCCCGACAGCGTGCGCAATGACGCGCCGATCAAGATCGGCAAATGGACGCCGGACAATTACGGCGGCAAATATTTCGGCAAGGTGACGCTGGCGACCGCGCTGGCGAAATCGCTGAATTCGGTCGCCGCACAGCTGACCATGGAGGTTGGCCCCGACGCGGTGGTCGAGGCGGCGCACCGCATGGGCATCCAGTCCGACCTGATTGCCAACACCTCGATCGCGCTCGGCACTTCGGAAGTGACGCCGCTGGAACTGACATCGGCCTACGTGCCGTTCGCCAATGGCGGCTACAAGCCCGACATCCATTTCATCCGCCGCATCACCACGACCGAAGGCAAGGTGCTTTATGACGGCAATGGCGGCGGTGCGCCGCGCGTTGTCAAAGCCGACATTGTCGGCATGATGAATTCGATGATGACCGGCACGGTCGAGATCGGCACCGCCAAGAAGGCGGCCTTCGCCTGGCCGTCGGCGGGCAAGACCGGCACCAGCCAGAATTCGCGCGACGCCTGGTTCGTCGGCTACACCGCCAATCTCACCACAGGTGTCTGGTTCGGCAATGACGACGGCAGCCCGATGAAGAAGGTCACCGGCGGTGCGCTGCCGGCACAGGCCTGGCACGAATTCATGGTTGCCGCGCATGAGGGCGTGCCGGTTCGGCCACTGCCCGGCACCTGGAAGTCGACGCCGCCAGACACCATCGTGCCTGACGATATTCCTTCGGTCGACAACAATCAGCCGGCGCCGCAGCCTGCCGTGGCCTTGGGACGTTCGGAGCCTGCCCCGGCACCCGCCGCAGCCCCGGCCCCGGTCCGCCGTCCGGCCGAAACGGTCGATGCCGACGGTTTCGACATGCCGGGCGATGGCGGTGCCACGGCCTCAATCAAGCACCCGGTGCCGCCAGGCAGCGTCGGCGGCCCGACCCAAAAGCGGAAAACGTCGATCCTGGATATTCTCGGCGGCGGCTGAGCGGCCCGCTATTCCGGCTCGAACCAACGGCGCTCTGGTAATCCGTTCCTCGTCCGAGGGCTGAGGTGACAATTCGGCCTCTCGCCACCTCGGCGGCATTCGGCTACATCTCCGGCCGGAGTGACAGACATGGCTGAGACCGACACCAGAAAAACCATCGTGCTGACCGGCGCCAGCCGTGGCATCGGCCATGCCACGGTCAAACGCTTTTCGCGCGAGGGCTGGCGGGTAATCACCTGTTCGCGACAGGCCTTTGCCGAGGATTGTCCGTGGCCGGCCGGGCCGGAAGACCACATCAAGGTCGACCTCGCCGACCAGGAAGATGTCGGCATTGCCGTTTCAGAAATCCGTCACCGGCTGGAGGCGCATGGCGGCCAGTTGCACGCGCTGGTCAACAATGCCGGCATTTCGCCGAAGCTGAAGGACGGCAACAGCCGGATGGATTCGATCGACACGCCGATGCATGTCTGGCGCGATGTGTTCCAGGTCAATTTCTTCGCGCCGATCATGCTGGCCCGTGGGCTGTTCAAGGAGCTTGCGGCAGCAAAAGGCTCGATCGTCAACGTCACTTCGATCGCCGGCACCCGCGTGCATCCCTTCGCCGGTACCGCTTATGCGACCTCGAAGGCGGCGCTTGGCTCGCTGACGCGCGAGATGGCGCATGATTTCGGGCCGCATGGCATCCGCGTCAACGCGATTGCGCCGGGCGAGATCGACACGGCGATCCTGTCGCCGGGCACCGACAAGATCGTCGAGACGATCCCGCTCCGGCGCCTCGGCGCCACGTCGGAAGTTGCCGACATCATCTACTTCCTGTGCTCGCAGCAGGCGTCCTATGTGACGGGCTCCGAAATCCACATCAATGGCGGCCAGCACGTGTGAGCGGCTGACGCATTCGGTCAGATCGTCCTCGCCCGTCCCGCAAGGCTTCCCAGGACCGCCATCAGCAAGGTGGCGACGGCGCAGGCGCCTAGAACAAAGCTCCAATTGCCGGTCCGGTCATGGGCAAGACCGGCCAGCGGCGGGCCAGCGGCCGCCAGCGAATAGCCCAGGCATTGCGCCATTCCCGACAGCGCCGCCGCCTCTTGGGCGTGCGAGGCCTTCAGGCTGACGAAAGAAAGGCCAAGCATGAAGGCGGCGCCCGCGCTAAAACCGAACAGCGCTACCCAGAATGCGGCAAGAGCCGGGATCTGCCACAGGCCGAGCAGCGCAAGGCAGGTGGTCAGTGCCACGCCGACGGCGAGCGCCCGCTGGTCCTTCATACGTTTGACGACGGTACCGAGGAGCAAGCCGGGGATCGCGATTGCCAGTTGGCACAGCCCATGCAGCGAGCCGGCGGTCGCCGGTGGATAGCTTGCCTCTGCGAGGATCGAGGGCAACCATCCGACGATCACGTAGAAGACGAGCGAGGTGAGGCCGAGAAAGCCCGTTACCTGCCACGCAAGGGCCGAGCGCCAGACATATCCGCGGCCATCCATGGACGATGCCTCTTGCCTTGGGGCGGCGGGCATCTGAAGCTGAGGTATCCAGACAATCAGGGCGGCGACCGGGAAGATCAACGTGCCGGCAAGTGCGAGGTGCCAACTCGATCCCGGCAATTGGGCAAGCGGGATCGCCGCTGTCGAAGCGAGCGCCTGCGCAAGTCCGGAAACGATAGCGTAGGCGCCGGTCAGGCCGGCGACCCGATCGGGAAAATCCCGCTTCAGCAGGCTTGGGAGCAGCACGTTGGCGACAGCAATTCCTGTCCCAAGCGTGCCGGTGCCAACGAACAGCGCCCAAATGGGCCCGGACGAGCGCAGGGCAATACCGGTCGCAACAACAATCAGCGCGCCGAACAAGGACTTTTCGATGCCGTATCGGCGCGCCAGGCCTGCGGAAAATGGTGAGATAGCCGCGAACGCCAGCAAGGGAAGGGTCATCAACATTCCTGCTTCGGTTGCGCTGATGCCGTTGGTATCGCGGATCATGCCCAGCATCGGCGCCACGCTGGTGATGGGGGTGCGGAGTGTCGATGCGATCAGCAGGATGCCCAATATGAGAAGCCCTTGACCGCTGGATGTCCTGATAACCTCTCGTACCGTCATTACAGACTCCTGAATTGCTGTTGGTGCTGTGCTGAGACCGAAACGGTCGGTTCATCCGGCAATGGTGAGAACGGCCTTGCCGCTGAAGCTGCGCTGTCTGAGCGCGTCCAGGGCCTGGCCGATATCTGTCCATGGGACGGTCAGGGACACGCGGGTTTCCAGTCGGCCAGCCGCGACCGGAACGAGCAGCGAAGCGATGTCGGCGCCGATGGCTGGACCGGATGTGTAGTAGGCGAACGTCTGAAGCCTCGCCCCCTCGTGGCCGGGAACGAATTGTCTGAAGCCTACCGGCGTGAGTTCGCCGCTGCTCGAACCGAACATGACGATGGTGCCGCCCGGTGCAACGCGTTCGATGGCGTGTGCGAGGCTTTGGCCGCCGACCGACTCGGTGATGAGTGAGAATGACCCACGGGCCTGCTCGATCGACTCGACAACCTCTTGAGCCCCAAGGCTGCGCAGATCCTCGGCATGCCTCGTGGCGGCGACCGCGGTCACCACGGCGCCTTGCTCGCGGGCGAGCTGGATCTGGAAACGGCCGACCGCACCGCTGGCGCCGGTGATCAGCACCGGCTGGCCCGCGAGGTCGCCGCCATGGCGCAAAACCCTCAGCGCGGTCGTGCCCGCGACGGGCAGCGTGGCGGCCGAGACGAAGCCGACCTCATCCGGGATGATGGCGAGGCGGTCGGTTGGAACGGCGACACGTTGCGCCCAGCCGGCCTCGTCGACCAAAGCCACAATTCGGGCGCCCACTGCCGGCCCGGAGCCGTCGGCGGCTGCCCGTTCGACGATGCCAACCACGTCCTGGCCAGGTATCCAGCCTTCGGGACGTATGGTCAGCAGCCGCAGTTCGCCACGATTCAACGAGGTTGCGTGGATGCAGACGAGCGCCTCGTTGGCAAGCGGCCGGGGTTCGTCGACCTCGGCGAGCCTGAGCCCGGTGGCGCTGTCGGGAGACATGACGAGGGCGAGCATGGTCGAACCTTCCCGGTGGTTTGTGGATGCACCGGACTCTATCGACTTCCCCGTTCAAAGAATTTAGCTATCATGTCGAGTAATCGCTAAAACCGGTCAATGATGAGACAACCACTCCGCTACCCCTGGATCAATTTCGATGTCGATGATGTGGCCGCGCCGGCGATTGCGGTGCGCGTCGACGTCACCGAAACCCGGGCGGAAGTGGCCGCCCATTGGCACCGCAAGGGTCAGCTCGTCTTCGCCCTTGGCGGCGGTGTTACGTGCCGCGTCCCCAGCGGTCTGTGGATGGTGCCGCCGCACTGCGGCGTGTGGATTCCCGGCAGTATGGAACACAGCAACATCGCGACCGCCAATGCGCGGATTTTCTTCGTCTACATCGAGCCGGGAGCCGCCGCCCTGCCGGACCGCTGCTGCACGCTGTCGATCTCGCCGCTGCTGCGCGAATTGATCATCGAGCTGTCCGATCGCGTTGAGGAGGATCAGGTGCGGGACGAGCTTCTGGCTGGAATGCTGCTCTCGGAACTGCCACGCATGCCGGTCCAGCAGCTGCATCTGCCGATATCAGCCGAGCCGCGCTTGCGCCGCATTGCCGAAGCGCTGGCGCAGGACCCTGCCGACCGCAGCACGCTTGCCGAGTGGGCCAATCGCGTCGCGCTCTCAGAGAGCAGCCTCGCCCGCCTCGTGGTGCAGGAGACCGGCCTGAGCTTCGGCCGCTGGCGCCAGCAATTGCACCTGATCGTCGCTATAAGGGAGCTGGCCTCGGGCGCCAGCGTGCAGCAGGTCTCGGGCGATCTCGGCTACGGCTCCGTCACCGCCTTCATCACCATGTTCAAGAAGGCGCTTGGCAAGCCGCCGGCAAAGTATCTCGCGAGCGTCGCGCATAATGGCGGCTCCGCCTTCGTGGCGTAATCAACGCACCTGCGGGCAAGCCTCAGGCCGGGGAGGGCTCAATAGCCTCAGGCCGCGGTATTGGCTTTTGCCCAAGCACCTCTTCCACGATGCCGCGGGCGATCTCGCGTTCGCCCATGATGACGGTGTCGGCGCCGAGCCCCTTGAGATGCTCGACCTCGGCGTCGGAATGGGCGCGCGCGATGACGTTGATGCCGGGGTTGGCGGCGCGTGCCCTGAGCACGATCTGCCCGGCCTCGAAGGCGTTCGGAATGGCAAGGATCAATCGCTTGGCGCCCTGCGGATTGGCGGCGGCGAACACGCCTGCATTGGCGGCATTGCCGGAGACGATTTCGACGCCGTCGTCCCTCAGTCTCGCCAGTGTCTTGTCGGCGTCCTCGACGACCAGGAAGGGCAGGGATGCCTGCTTCAGCGCGGCACCTACCAGGCTACCGACACGGCCGTAGCCGATCAGGATGGTGTGGCCCGAAAGCATGGTGCGCGGCGGCGGGCCATCCTCTTTCGCCGTGGCTGCCACTGAGGCCACCTGTCCCGGCTGCGTTGCCGGGCCGACCGGCTTGGCCTCTTCCGCTGGTGCTGCCTTGGCGGCGCGCGCGTCCAGCCAGGGTTTCATCCAGTCGAGAGCCAGGAACATCAGCGGATTGACCAGGATCGACAGGATGGCGCCGGCCAGGATCAGGTCGCGTCCCTGTTCGGGCAGCAGTTTCAGCCCGACGCCGAGATCGGCCAGGATGAAGGAGAACTCGCCGATCTGCGCGAGACTGGCCGAGATCATCAAGGCGGTCGACAGCGGATAGCGGAAGGCGATGACGATGACGAAGGCCGCCAGCGACTTGCCGATGACGATGATGGCCAGCGTTGCCAGGATCGGCCAGCCATTGCTCATCAGGCTGAACGGGTCGAACAGCATGCCGACTGAGACGAAGAACAGCACCGAGAAAGCGTCGCGCAGCGGCAGCGATTCCTCGGCGGCCCGGTGGCTGAGCTCGGATTCGCTCATGATCATGCCGGCGAAGAAGGCGCCCAACGCCAGCGAGACGCCGAACAATTTGGCCGCCCCGAAGGCGACACCAAGCGCGATCGCCAGCACCGCCAGCCGGAACAGCTCGCGCGAACCGGTATGGGCGACATAGTGCAGGATCCATGGAATGACCCGGCGGCCGACGACCAGCATGACGACGACGAAGGCGACGACCTTGGCCAGCGTGAGCCCGACGACGCCCCAGATGCCGTAGCTGGCCGGCAGCGACAAAAGGCTTGCATGGTCGTCGACCTGCGGCTGGCCGCCGAGAACGCCGGCCAGCGCCGGCAAAAGCACCAGCGCCAGCACCATGGCCAGATCCTCGACGATCAGCCAGCCGACGGCGATGCGTCCGCGCTCGGTCTCGATCAGCCGGCGCTCCTGCAGGGCGCGCAGCAGCACCACGGTGGACGCGACGGACAGGGCCAGGCCGAAGACCAGGCCGGCGCCCATCGACCAGCCGAGCATCCAGGCAAGGCCGGCGCCGAGCGCGGTGGCAAAGCCGATCTGGACGATGGCGCCGGGCACGGCGATGGCGCGGACGGAGAGAAGATCCTTCAGCGAGAAATGCAGGCCGACGCCGAACATGAGCAGGATGACGCCGATTTCGGCCAGCTCATTGGCAAGGCCGGCATCGGCGACGAAGCCGGGCGTGTTGGGCCCGACCAGCACGCCGGCGACGAGATAGCCGACCAGCGGCGGGATGCGAAACCGATTTGCAAGCGCTCCGAAGATGAATGCCAGCCCCAGACCGGCGACGATGGTGGCGATAAGGGGCGTGTCATGCGGCATTGTCTATGGAGCGCCTTTCAAAAACCGGGATGTCGGGGTGCGCCGCCCGAAGCCGCCGCCTTTGCAATATGGTGGATGGGGTGGCGGCGATGCAACCCGCAAGGCGGAAATTGGTGGCGCGCGGGGTCAAAAAACGAAAGGCGCGCGCAGCAAACTCCTGCGCGCGCCTGATAGCAGATACCGGATGGTCATCCGGTTTGATTTCAAGCTGCCTGCAGCATGGCCTCGATGTCGATCAGCGGGCGGTTGGTCAGCGTCTTCGGGATCTCGGCCTGCACCTTGTCGGTGACTTCCTTGTGCAGTTTCTTGCGCATGGCGCCGAGCACCAGCGGCGGCGCGATCAGCACCATGTTGTCGAAGACACCGTGATGGGCGAACTTGTAAAGCCGGTCGGCGATCTCCTCGGCGAAGCGTTCCTTGCCCTGCCGGTGCCAGTCGGTGTCCTCGACGGCGCTGCGATGCACCGACGGACCGTCATTGTAGCGGCCGGGGCTGTCGCTGCCTTGCTCACGCGTCGCCGGATTGTCCTGCTTCATCTCCTGGAAAAGCTGCAGGTTCGGATGAAGATTATCGCCTTCGTTCTTCAGGAACAGCGCTTTCTCGCCATCGGCCACCATGACCAGAAGGCCATGTTTCAGGTTGATCTTGCTCATCGCGCGCTCCTGCTTGAAGGGTTCAAATCCAGCCGACACGTGCCGGCTTCGACAAGGTCAGAACGCGTGGCGGAGCGGGAACGTTCCACTCTGCTTCGCCGGGCGCGCTCGCAGCCCATATTGTGCCGATTCAACCGGCAATCGGAGCAACGTCCGTGGTGGCGGCTTTAATCTACTAAATTGGTAGAATTTAGAAAAAACAATTTTGCAGCTTGAGCCAGTCGCGGATAAAAGCACCGCAGAACAAAGGCCTGTGGCAGCAGCTTGAATCCGCCCAATGTGCGGATGTGGAATATTTTTCTCTTGGCCTTCAGGCTTGCGGAAAACCGATTGCCTCCCGTGAGGGGATGCGCGAGTGGGTTCCTTCAGCTTTTTAGCGTACGCGCGTAAAACTGCCACGTTGTTCCGGAATCCGTCTCTCATGCCGCAAGCCAATCCCAAGCTCAACGCGTTCCCGGTCTTCCTGCGGGTCGAGGGTGAAGCTGTGGCCATCGTCGGAGGCGGCGCCGAGGCTTTGGCCAAGGCGCGGCTGCTCGATCAGTCGAGTGCTGTGCTGCGCATCATCGCCGATGTTGCCGACGCCGAACTGCTCAGCTTCATCGCCGGCACCGGCGCAACACATATTGCTGTTCCCTATGACGCCGCGCATCTCGAAGGCGCGGTCATGGTGTTTGCCGCCAGTGGCGAAGAGACGCTCGACCGCCGCGTGGCCGAGGATGCGCGTCGGCTTGGCATTCCGGTCAATGCCGTCGACCGGCCGGAGCTCTGCGATTTCTTCACCCCGGCGCTGGTCAACCGCGCGCCGGTCGCCATTGCCATCGGCACCGAAGGTGCGGGGCCAGTGCTGGCGCAGATGCTGCGCAGCCGCATCGACCAGATGCTCTCGCCCTCGCTCGGGCCGCTGGCAACGCTTGCCGCCTCATTCCGCGGCGCCGCCGAAAAGCTGCTGCCGAAGGGCAATGCCCGCCGCCAGTTCTGGGGCAGCTTTTTCCAGGGTGCTCCGGCCCGCGCCGTCGAGGCCGGCGAACTGTCGCAGGCGCATGACGCCGCCGTCGATCTGTTGCTGGCGAAAGCGCCTGTAACGGGCCACATCGCCCTGGTTGGCGCCGGCCCCGGCGCCGAGGATCTTCTGACGCTGCGCGCGCACCGTTTGCTGATGGAAGCCGATGTCATCGTCTATGACGCGCTGGTGCCGGAGGCGATCGTCGCCATGGGCCGCCGCGATGCCGAGCGGCTGCCGGTCGGCAAACGCAAGGGCTGCCACACCAAGAGCCAGGCCGAGATCAACACGCTGCTGGTCGAGCTTGGCCGTGAAGGCAAGCGCGTCGTGCGGCTGAAGTCGGGCGATCCGCTGGTGTTCGGCCGTGCCGGCGAGGAGATGGCCGCACTGCGCGATGCCGGCATCGCCTATGACGTGATTCCCGGCGTCACCGCTGCATTTGCCGCTGCCGCCGATTTCGAACTGCCGCTGACGCTGCGTGGAGTTTCTTCGTCGATGGTGTTCACCACCGGCCATGATCTCAAGGGCAATTCGCTGCCGGACTGGGCGAAGCTCGCCATTTCCGGCGCCACTGTCGCCGTCTATATGGGCCGCTCGGTCGCGGCCGAGGTGGCGGGACGGCTGATCGAGGCGGGCCTGTCGCCGGACACGGCGGTCGCCGTGGTCGAGAATGCCAGCCTGCAGAACCGCCGCCGTTTCCACGGTACGCTGGCCGATTTGCCGTCGCTGGAAGCGCGCGCCGATCTCACCGGACCGGTGATGACCATCATTGGTGACGCGGTTGCCGGCGCCAACTTTGAACGTTCCGAGCCGCTCGCGGCACATAGTCATGAGAGTGCCGCCAACGCGGCCGGCGCAGAGGTCGAGCCATGAAGATACTGACCGCAAACCGCCTCACCGACGGCATCGCCGTCTGGTATGCCGATGGCGGCTGGGCCGAGACGGTGGACCATGCCGATCTCGCCCATGACAAGGCGGCCGAGGACCGGCTGGAAGCGATCGGCGCCAAGGCCTATGCCGACAATGAAGTGGTCGACGTCAATTTGATCGACGCTGACGTCGTCAATGGCGTCGTCGAGCCGGTGCGGCTGCGCGAAAAGATCCGCGCCGCCGGTCCCACCATCCGGGAAGATCTAGGCAAGCAGGCTGCGCGGGCAGCCTAATCAGACACGGGCGGACGCGCCCTGAAAGACGAAACATGTACCGCTACGATGAGTTCGACCACGATTTTGTCCAGGCCCGTGTCGCCGAGTTCAGCGACCAGGTCGAGCGCCGCCTGTCCGGCGAAATCACCGAGGAGCAGTTTCGGCCGCTGCGGCTGATGAACGGCGTCTACCTGCAGCTGCACGCCTACATGCTGCGTATCGCGGTGCCCTATGGCACGCTGAACGCCGCCCAGCTGCGCATGCTCGGCCACATCGCGCGCAAATACGACAAGGGCTACGGCCACTTCACCACGCGCCAGAACATCCAGTTCAACTGGCCGGCGCTGTCGGACATTCCGGCGATCCTGGCCGATCTGGCGAGCGTCGAGATGCACGCCATCCAGACCAGCGGCAATTGCATCCGCAACGTCACCGCCGATCATTTCGCCGGCGCCGCCGCCGACGAGGTCGCCGATCCGCGCCCCTATGCCGAGATCCTGCGGCAGTGGTCGTCGGTGCATCCGGAATTCTCGTTCCTGCCGCGCAAGTTCAAGATCGCTGTGACCGGCGCGGAGCGCGACCGCGCCGCCATCCAGACGCATGACATCGGCCTGCATCTGAAGAAGAACGCTGCCGGCGAGCTCGGCTTTGCCGTCTATGTCGGCGGTGGCCAGGGCCGCACGCCTATGGTGGCACGCAAGATCCGCGACTTCCTGCCGGAAGCCGATCTTCTCTCCTACTGCACGGCGATCCTGCGCGTTTACAACCTCTATGGCCGCCGCGACAACAAGTACAAGGCGCGCATCAAGATCCTCGTCCACGAGACCGGCGTCGAGGAAATCACCCGCCAGGTCGAGGCCGAATGGCAGGAATTGAAAGACGCCGAGCTGAAGCTGCCGGATGCCGACATCCGCGCGATCGATGCCTATTTCGCGCCGCCGGCGCTGGTGGCTCGGCCGGAAGGCGACGCGGGGATCAAGCTGGCGCGGCTCGATTCCAAAAGCTTCTCGGATTGGCTCGACCAGAACGTCGTGACGCATCGCCATCCCGATTATGCGGCGGTGACGATTTCGCTGAAGGGCATCGGCGAGGTACCGGGCGATGCCAGCGACAGCCAGATGGAAGCGGTTGCCGACATCGCCGAGAAATACGCTTTCGACGAGCTGCGCGTCAGCCATGAGCAGAACCTGATCCTGCCGCATGTGGCGCGCGCCGATCTGAAGGCGGTTTACGACGCGCTGGTCGACATCGGGCTGGCGACGGCCAATTCCAATCTGATCAGCGACATCATCGCGTGCCCGGGCCTCGATTATTGCGCGCTGGCGACGGCGCGTTCGATCCCGATCGCCCAGGAGATCTCGCTGCGCTTCGCCTCGCTGGAGCGGCAGCGCGAGATCGGCGAGCTGAAGCTCAAGATCTCCGGCTGCATCAATGCCTGCGGCCATCACCATGTCGGCCATATCGGCATTCTCGGCGTCGAGAAGAAGGGTACCGAACTCTATCAGGTGACGCTGGGCGGCTCGGCCGACGAGAACACCTCGGTCGGCGAGATCATCGGCCGCGGCTTCTCCTCGGAAGAGATCACCGACGCCATCGAGCAGATCGTCGACACCTATCTCGGCCTTCGGCTTAATCCGAGTGAACGTTTTATCGACGCCTACCGCCGTGTCGGTCCCGCGCCGTTCAAGGAGGCGCTCTATGCTGGCGAAACCAAGGCCGCTTGACCGTATCGTCGACGTCGATGACAGCATCGCCGCGAAAGCGGCGGGCTTCGATGCGCTCTACGGGCATCTGAGCGCGCTCAAGATCATCGAACGCGCCGCGAGCGAGCTGTTCCACGACGAGATCGCGGCCGTGTCGTCTTTCGGCGCGGATTCGGCGGTGCTGTTGCACATGATCGCCGAGGTCGACCGCACATTGCCGGTCATCTTCCTCGACACCGGCAAGCATTTCGAGGAGACGCTGGGCTATCGCGACGCGCTCGCCGCCGATTTCGGGCTGACCAATATCAGGGTTATCAAGCCGGAAGAGGCAGCGCTCGAACGGATCGACCCGACCGGCACTCTGCACCAGAGCAACACCGACGCCTGCTGCGATGTGCGCAAGGTCGAACCGCTGGCGCGGGGCGTCGCGCCCTTCCGCGCCTGGCTGACCGGCCGCAAGCGCTTCCAGGCCGCGACGCGGGCAGCATTGCCGGTGTTCGAGGCGGTCGGCCCGCGCGTGCGCATCAACCCGCTGGCGCACTGGACGACATCCGACCAGGCCGACTACATGCGGGCGCATGCGCTGCGTGAAAATCCGCTGGTCGCCTACGGCTATCTGTCGATCGGCTGCTTCCCGTGCACGCAACCGGTGCAGCCGGGCGAGGATGCGCGCAGCGGTCGGTGGGCCGGTCATGCCAAGACCGAGTGCGGCATCCATCTGTCGGGCCTGGAGAAGTCGCTGACCGACGCATCGCTATAGGATATGTTGATATTCAGGTGAGACCGGCCTGCAAACGGCGGCTTCCACTCGGACGCCGCCGGTTTCGTGTGGACTGGCCTTCAGCGGACTTTCGATTTTTTGGGCTTTAGGAATTTTCGATGACTGAACAGACGACACCGGAGACCCGGCTCTGGACCCCGGAGGGGTTTCGCGAGGACGAGTGGAGCCATGCCGAGAGCGCTGACGCGCTGTCGGGCAATGGCCGCTTCATCCTGCCGCTGCAGGCATTTCTCGGCCTCGATGCCGAGGTGCGCCGCTCGGCCAGGGAGCGGCTCGGCGTCACCTTGCAGCCTGGTGACCAGCTCGAGAAGATAGCCGACCTGCTCGACCAACTGTCGCTGGTGGCGCTGGTGTTCCCCGCCTTCAGCGATGGGCGCTCTTTCTCCAAGGCCGAACTGCTACGCAGCCGCTATCATTTCGAGGGCGCGGTCCGCGCAACCGGCCAGGTGCTGGTCGATCCGTTGCCGCATATGTTGCGGCTGGGCTTCGACGAGTTCGAGATTTCGAACCCGGTGCTGCTGAAGCGGCTCGAAGAGGGCAACATCGGCGGGCTGGGCCTGTATTACCAGCCGACCGAAGCCACGGAGCCGAAGGGGCCGAAATACTCCTGGCGGCGCGTTCGCAACAGCTGATGCAGCGGTAATTCCGCACGCCTTTACATCGGCTGAAATCAGGCCTTCTCTTGGCTGTCCAGACGGAAATATCCGCTGGGCGCAGTGCCGTGAGTCCTGGGCGTCCTTAGCGCATCCCTGGGACGCGCGGCGCTCCAGCGGGAGGAAGGCTTGGATTTCGACTATGTCATCGCCGGCGGCGGGTCTGCCGGCTGCACGCTTGCCGCACGGCTCTCTGAAGATCCATCCGTTACCGTCTGCCTGATCGAAGCCGGCGGCGAAGGCAGGAACCTGCTCATCCGCGCGCCGGCAGGCGTCATCGCGCTGCTGCCGGGCCGGCCGAGGATCAACAATTGGGGATTGCAGACAGTGCCGCAGCAAGGGCTTGGCGGCCGCAAAGGCTACCAGCCGCGCGGCAAGGCGCTCGGCGGCTCCAGCGCCATCAACGCCATGCTTTACACGCGAGGGCACCGCAACGATTACGACGAATGGGCCGACCTCGGCTGCCAGGGCTGGTCGTGGGACGAGGTGCTGCCCTATTTCCGGCGCGCCGAAGGCAACCAGCGCGGGGCGGACGCCCTGCATGGCGGCGACGGGCCGCTCAGGGTCGGCGAACAGCAGGAGCCGCGCCCGATAGCGCGAGCCTTTGTCGAGGCTTGCGGCGAAAACCAGATCCGGCGCAACGATGATTTCAACGGGCCGGAACAGGAAGGGGCGGGGCTCTACCAGGTCACGCAGTTCTGGGGCGGGGCCAGGAATGGCGAACGCTGCTCGGCGGCGGCCGCCTATCTGCATCCGGCGATGAACCGGCCGAACCTCACAATCATCACCGGGGCGCATGCCACCGGCATTGTGCTGGACGGCAAGCGCGCCACCGGCGTGCGCTATCGCAAGGGCAACAGCGAGGCCGTGGCGAAAGCCAGGCGCGAGGTAATCGTCTGCGGCGGCGCTTTCGGCTCGCCGCAACTTTTGTTGTTGTCCGGTATCGGTCCGGCGGATGAGCTTGCCGCGCAGGGCATTGCCGTCGCCCATGAACTGCCCGGCGTCGGCAAGAACCTGCAGGATCATCTCGATTTCATCCTGGCCTGGACGTCGCGCGAGACGGATCTGATGGGCATTGGCCTGCGCGGTCTGCCCGGCCTGCTCAGGCATATGGCGCGCTGGCGCAAGAGCGGCACCGGCATGATCGCCACGCCCTATGCCGAAGGCGGCGCCTTCCTCAAATCCGATCCGGCGATCGACAGGCCCGATCTGCAACTGCATTTCTGCATCGCCATCGTCGACGATCATGGCCGCAAGCTGCATCTGGGCTACGGCTTTTCCTGCCATGTCTGCGTGCTCAGGCCGCATTCGCGCGGTGAGGTCGGGCTGTCGAGCCGGGATCCGCTGGCGCCGCCGCGCATCGACCCGCGTTTTCTCGAGGACGAACGCGACGGGGCTCTCTTGCTCAAGGGGGTGAAGATGATGCGCGGCATATTGGAGGCGCCGGCGCTGGCGAAATACCGCGACAAAGAAATCTATACCGCGGGCGTGTCCAGCGATGCCGAGCTGATGGCGCATATCAGGGCGCGCGCCGATACGATCTATCACCCGGTCGGCACCTGCAAGATGGGCGTCGACGCGATGGCCGTGGTCGATCCGCAACTCAAGGTGCGCGGGCTGCAGGGGTTGCGTGTGGTCGATGCCTCTGTGATGCCGACCTTGATCGGCGGCAACACCAACGCGCCGACCATCATGATTGCCGAGAAGGCGGCCGATATGATCAGGACTGCAAGGTCTTGATGCGCGACGAGCGCAATGCTGCCTGAGCAGGTTTTTGAGAGATGCCGCCGCGCCTTTGGTGCGGCGGCGCGTTTTTCCGGGAAAAGCGCTTCACACTTTTCCTGGAATTGCTTTCAGGCCGCGGCCCGCGCTTCGCGAAACGAGATCAGCTTGTGGCGCTTCTCGTCCCACAGCGCCAGCTTGACGCAGCGCAAGCTGTCGAGGAGCGTGACGCGGCCGATGCCGCGCAGCTCCGGATAGTCGCGCAGCACTTCCTGCAGCCGGTAGCCCGGCACCTTGGCCGAGAGATGGTGGACGTGGTGGACGCCGATATTGCCGGTGAACCAGTTAAGCACCGGCGGCAGGTCGTAGTAAGACGAGCCGTGCAGCGCGGCATGCTGGAACTCCCACTCTTCGTCCTTCGCCCATTCCGTCTCCTCGAACTGGTGCTGGACGTAGAACAGCCAGATGCCGGCCGAACCGGCGAGGATGACGATGGGCAAATGGACGACCAGGAAAGCGCCGGGGCCAACCAGCCAGATCAGCAGGGCTGCGGCAACCGCGATGCCGAGATTGGTGGTCATCGACGACACCCAGGGCGTCAGGCCGCCGCGCATCATGCCAATGGGCAGCCGCTGCTCGAAGATGAACAGCCAGATCGGGCCCAGCCCGAACATCACCAGGGGATGCCGGTAGAGGCGATAGGCAAGGCGCCCGCGCCATGACAGGCTCCGGTACTCGGCGAGGGTCAGCGTCCGGATGTCGCCCATGCCGCGCTCATCGAGATTGCCGGCGCTGGCATGATGCACCGCGTGGGCGCGCCGCCAGCAATCGTACGGCGTCAGCGTCAACACGCCGAGCACGCGGCCGATCCAGTCGTCGGCGGTACGATTGGCGAAGAAGGAGCCGTGGCCACAATCGTGCTGGATCATGAAGATCCGCACCAGGAAGCCGGCGGCGGGGAGGATGAGGATCAGGCCCCACCAATGGCCGTAGGAATAGGCGGCCGAAGACAGCGCCCACAGTGTGACGAAAGGGATCAGGGTGATTGCGAGTTCGAGGGCGCTGCGCCGCCGGTCGGGCTTCTTGTAGCGAGCCAAAATCTTCAACCAGGCGCGCTTGCTGTTGGCGGCCGTCTCGGGGGAAATCATGTTCATCAGGAAGCATAGGCGGCGTGTCCCGCTGCCGCAAGGCAAAGCTCACGCCAAATTACTGCGCGTAATTGTCGCGCGATTGCGTGGCTACTGCCTGCGGTCGCTGCCGGCCATGCTGGCTTCAATGCCATCCAGACGGTCGAGCAGGTCTCGAAAACGGTCGGGAATGTCGGCCTCGGTGCTGAATGCCGGCAAGGTGCGCAGAAAACGCTTCGTCGCCTCGGTGCCGAACTGGCGCCTGATATCGGCGGCGAGCTCTTCGCCTCTGTTGCCATTGTTTCGGTTCATTGTTCCAATCCTGTGTTGGCTTCGAAACTCCTCCAGCCTTGGAATGGTTCCCCCGGTGCTGCGTCCTGGCAAGCAAAGCCGGTGATCACGGTAAAGTTTGAATTAATTTTGAAGAGTCTTCGTGGCCTGAGCCGGGTTCGTCCGAACGGCTCCAAACGTTGCTTGCCCCTTGATTTTTGGCTGCCAAACCTCGATATCGGGCGCAAATCCAAACCATTCGAATGACGGGAAACGCCGATGAGCGACCAGACAAACGACGAACGCGCGCCCGAGGATATCGAAGCGACTGAGACTGAGCGCGCGCAAGGCGGCATCGACGGCGACTATGAAGCGCTGGTGCGGCTGCTGAAGGAAAACGAGGAACTGAAGGACCGCGCGCTGCGCGTTGCGGCCGAAATGGAAAATCTGCGCCGCCGCACGGCACGCGACGTGCATGATGCGCGCACCTATGCGGTGGCCAATTTCGCCCGCGACATGCTGTCGGTGTCGGACAATCTGCGCCGCGCCATCGACGCTATCCCTGCCGAGGCCAAGGCTGCCGGAGACGCCGGCTTCACGGCGCTGATCGAGGGCGTCGACCTCACCGAGCGCGCCATGCTGACGGCGCTCGAGCGGCACGGGGTGAAGAAGCTGACGCCGGAAGGCGAGAAGTTCGACCCGAACTTCCACCAGGCGATGTTCGAGGTGCCCAATCCCGACGTGCCCGCCAACACCGTGGTCCAGGTCGTGCAGCCGGGATATTCGATCGGCGAGCGCGTTTTGCGTCCGGCCATGGTCGGCGTCGCCAAGGGCGGCCCCAAGTTCGCGGCCGCTGAGCCGCCGGTCGAGCCGGGCCCGGTGAACGAGCAGGCCGAGAAGGATGCGTAGTTAGGGAATAGGCAGTAGGCAGTAGGGGAATAGGGGCCGTATCAATCGCGCGGCTTCATGTTATTCATACTTCCCCTAATCCCTAACCCCTACTGCCCATGCCCTTAAACGCCATCGACCTCCTCGACTATGCCGGCGTCGCTGTCTTCGCGGCGACAGGGGCGCTTGCGGCTTCGCGCAAGCAGCTCGACATTATCGGCTTCCTGTTCCTGGCCAGCGTCACCGGCATCGGTGGCGGCACGCTTCGCGATGTCATCCTCAACCTGCCCGTCTTTTGGGTCGCCAACTCCGGCTATGTGCTGATCTGCGCAGTGGTTGCGGTGCTGGTCTTCTTCATCGCCCACCGCGTCGAATCCCGCTGGAAATGGCTGCTCTGGCTCGACGCCATCGGATTGGCGGCCTTTTCGGTGATGGGCGCGGCCAAAGGGCTGGCGATCACCGGCTCGCCGGTCGTAGCCGTCATTATGGGCGTGCTGACCGCCACATTCGGCGGCATCCTGCGCGATCTGCTGGCCGGCGAGCCGTCGGTGCTGCTTCGGCCCGAAATCTACGTCAGCGCGGCGCTGGCGGGTGCTGGTCTCTACACGCTTGGCGATCTTGCCGGACTGCCGCCGCTCGCCTCTGATATTGCCGGTTTTGTCGCGGCTTTCCTGGTGCGTGGCGGCGCGCTCAAATTCGGCTGGACGTTTCCGGCTTACAAAAGCCGGCCGGGACGGCGGCCGGAGGATATTCCGTGAAGAGAGGGATTAGGGAATAGTCAGTAGTCACAAATCTCGGCAGCCTTCACTACTGCCTACTGCCTCACGCCGCAAACCGCTGCGCTTCGCCGCCATAGTAGTTCACGTAGCGGGCGCCGATTTCCTTGACCGGCATCACCACGAACACATCGACGGTGGAGAATTCGCGGTCGATGACGCAGCCGTCGCCGATGCGGGCGCCGACGCGCAGATAGCCCTTGACCAGCGGCGGCATGGCGGCGATCGCCGCCTTGGCATTCACGGCCTCGATCGGCATCAGGTCCATCGAGCAATAGCGCCCTGAGACCGCCCTGACATCCCAGGCCGAATTGGTGCGGCAGTGATGGGCAAGATAGGTGAGCGCCTCGGCATGCGCGGCCGGCACCGTGCCATGGAACGAGGCACAGCCGGTCATCACGCCGATTTCGTAATGGTTGATATAGGCCCAGATGCCTTGCCACAGCGCCTCGATGGTGCGCTTGGAGCGGTATTCCTTGAGAACGCAGGAGCGGCCGAGTTCGAGGAAGCGCTGGCCGGGATGGCGGGCAATCAGCTTGGTCAGCTCGAACTCGCCTTCGGAATAGAAGCCGCCGGCGGTCGCCGCGATTTCTTGCCGCAGCAGGCGGTAGGTGCCGACGATGCGGCGATGCTCGGGGCCGGAGATCGAGGTGTCGAGCACGAGCAGATGGTCGCAGAGCGGGTCGAAGCGGTCGGCATCGCGCCTGTCCTGCGCCTGGAACAGGTCCTTCCTGGCGCCAAGCTCGTCGTAAAATACCCGGTAGCGCACCTCCTGCGCGGCTGCGATCTCGGCCTCGTTGCGGGCAAGCCGCACTTCGAGATTGCCGATCCGGCCCAGCGGTGCGCCTGTTGCAACGGCATCGGTATTCCGCGCGGCGAGCATGGCGCCGCCTGCGTTGGGCCGAGTGTCACATTCCGGCATAACTGTATGCACGAGTGATTCTCCTTCGAGCCATCCCTCTTGGCACGGGGATACGGTGTAGGTGCAACAGGATTGTGACAGTACCGTGATACGGCTCCACGGGCAATACTTCGTCGGCTGGCGAAAACGTTCAACCGGCTACCTTATGGTGCGCGAAGATTGCACCAACATGGCCTTAGGGCGCGTCGCGCTGAAACGGATTCAAGCAAAGCACTTCAAGTCTTTGCTTCCATGCATGTCGTCTTCTGAAAACCGGGGCCACTTTTGAGCGGCATGCCTCAGGCGGCGACCTGACCCTCGACGGCATGGACCAGCGCCTCGGGATCGAGCGGCTTGGTGACGAAGCCGCTGGCGCCATGGGCGAGCACGGTGTGGCGCGTCTTTTCCTGGCTATCGGCCGAAAGCACCATGATCGGAACCGGCGGCATTGCCATCTCCTCCTCATGGCGGCGGATGGCTGCGATCGCATCAAGCCCGTCCATGACCGGCATGTGCAGATCCATCAGCACCACGTCGAAGCGGTGTTTCAACCCGGCCCCGGTGACCGCCTCGACAGCGGCCTTGCCGTTGCCGACGACTTTCACCCGATGCCCCGCCTTCAAAAGCGTGGCGCGGGCGAGCATGGCGTTGATGTCGTTGTCCTCGGCGATCAGCACCGACAGGCCGGTATGGCGCCCGACGACGGCCCGAAGCGACGATGCTCTGCTTTTTTCCGGCTTTGGCTGCGGCACAGTGGGGGCATGGCTGGTCAAAAGCACGCGCAGCAGCGTTTCGCCGCGCACCGGTCTTGCCAGGAAGGTGGCATAACCGCTGGCGCGGAAGTCGCCGAGCATGCCGCGGTCGGTCGGCGCGATCAGCGTGATCGCCTCGCAATCGGCAAAGCCGCTTTGGCGCAGGCGCTTGAGCAATCTGCCGTCGCTGTGTTCCATGGCGGCGTCGATCAAAAGCGCGTCGCAATGCGCGGCGAAAGGCGTGGCCTTCGCGGCGGTCGCGACGACATCGACGGCGCCGCCATGGGCGCGAATGGTGCGGGCGATGGCGTCGGCCTCTACGGCGTTCTTCGACACGATCACGGCGCGCCGGCCGGCGAGGATGTTGTGCCGGTTCTGTGGCGCTTCGGTTGCCGCGACGGCCGGGATTTCGAAGACGAACTCGGATCCCTCGCCAAGCCTGCTCGACACCGAAATAGTGCCGCCCATTGCCGTCACCAGGCGCCTCGATATTGCGAGGCCGAGGCCGGCGCCGCCATGGGCGCGGGTCGAGGTGCCGTCCGACTGTTCGAATTCCTCGAAGATGCGCTCCATGTCGTCTTCGCGCAGGCCGGGGCCGGTGTCGGTGACGGTGAAGCAGATACGGTCGTCGGTGTCGGTGCGCGCGCGCGCGATCGAGACCAGCACGCCGCCGGTGTCGGTGAACTTGACGGCGTTGCCGATGAGGTTGAGCAGCACCTGCCTCACCCTGCCCGGATCGGCGGATATCATCTGCGGCACGTCGGGCTCGACGTGACAGCCAAGGCCGATTTGCTTGGCAAAGGCTTTTGCCGCCATCAGCTCGATGATGTTGTCGGCGATTTCGCGCGGCGATGTCGGGTGCGGCTCCGGGTCGAAACGGCCGGCCTCGATCTTGGAATAGTCGAGCAAATCCTCGATCAGTGCCAAAAGGGCGCTGGCCGAGGTCGAGACGGCGCCGACATAGGTGCGCTGCTCGGGCGACAGATTGGTGTCGGCCAAAAGCTTGGCCATGCCCATGATGCCGTTCATCGGCGTGCGGATCTCATGGCTGACCGTGGCCAGGAAGCGCGATTTGGCCTGGCTGGCATGTTCGGCGCGCTCGCGGGCGGTGATCAGCGAGGATTCGGCGCGCTTGCGGGCGGTAATGTCGCGGGCAATCGCCCGGTGCGAGACGGCGCCAGAGTCCTTGTCGCGCACCGACAGTTCGATCCACGAGAACCAGCGCGGGCCGCTCGGCGTGCGGATGGCGACATCGGTGGAGCTCAGGCATTCATGATCCGCAAAGGCGGCGTCGGGAACGATGCCGACATCGATGCCGAGTTCAGCGAGCGTCTTGCCGGCAAGATAGCGCGGGTCGGTTGCGACGAGGTCAGCAAAAACCTTGTTGGCATAGACGAGGTGACCGTCGCGGTCGCGGTGGACGACAAGATCGCCAAGCGCATCGATCAGGCCGTGAAAACGCTCCTCGCTCTCCTGCATCTCCCACATGCGGTCGGCCAGCGTCTCGATCTCGGCGCGGCTGCGGGCCGCGGTTTCGTCGTGCAAGGCCGCCGCGCGGCGGGCGGTGCGCCGGCCGTGCAGGTGCACGGCGAGGCCGGCGAGACCGGTCGCCAGCAGGCCAAGCGTGATGAACACCGGCGCTCCGGTGAGCTGGGCCAGTCCTGCCAGCGCGACACTGGCGACGACAGTCACGAAGGGCAGGCCCTCGGAATTGGCGCGCGGCAAATCCGGCACCAGCGGCGGCGCGGCAACGAGTTGCCGCTTGGGCGCCGTCGGGTTCTGCCCGTCGATGCTTTCGGCCCGGCTCTTCTCTCGGCTGGCAGACTCCGCGATCATGCGGAAATCCATGCCAGACAGAGATTATGGAAAAGCGCGGCGGATCGTTCGAATTTTAGCGATCATGCATTTTGCGATTTTCCGGCTCGCATGATCTTTTCCGAAAACCGGATTCCACTTTTCGGGATCATGCGTCTGAAGGTTCACATATCGACGACCACGCGGCCCCTGATCTTGCCCTCGACGATGTCATGGGCGGCGGCGATGATGCCGTCGAAGCCGATGGTGGTGGACAGGCCGGCGAGCTTCTTGAGGTCGAGATCGGCGCCGATGCGGCGCCAGGCTTCCAGGCGCACCGCCTTGGGCGCCATCACCGAATCGATGCCGAGCAGCGAGACGCCGCGCAGGATGAAAGGGGCGACGCTCGACGGCAGGTCCATGCCGCCGGCCAGGCCACAGGCGGCGACCGCGCCGCCATAGGCCGTCATCGACAGCACATTGGCCAGCGTGTTGCTGCCGACGGAATCGATGCCGCCGGCCCAGCGCTCCTTGGCCAACGGCTTTGCCGGCTGGGACAGTTCCTCGCGCGAAATCACTTCGGCCGCACCAAGGTCGATCAGATAGGGGCTTTCTGCGTTGCGGCCGGTCGAGGCGATGACGTGATAGCCGAGGCTGGACAGGAGCGAGACCGCGACCGACCCGACGCCGCCGGCAGCACCCGTCACCACCACCGGGCCGCGATCGGGCAAGATGCCGTGACGCTCCAGCGCCATGACACTGAGCATGGCGGTATAGCCGGCGGTGCCGACCGCCATCGCGTCATGGGCGCTGATGCCGTCGGGCAGCGGCACCAGCCAGTCGCCCTTGACGCGGGCGCGCCCGGCATAGGCGCCGAAATGCGTTTCGCCGACGCCCCAGCCATTCAGAATGACCTTATCGCCCTTGCGCCAGTCGGCATGCGACGAGGAGAGAACGGTGCCGGCGAAATCGATGCCCGGCACCAGTGGCCAGCGGCGGATCACCGGCGCCTTGCCTGATATGGCCAGCCCATCCTTGTAGTTGACCGTTGTCGCTTCGACCGCGACGGTCACATCGCCTTCCATCAGATCGGCCTCAGTGAGATCGACGATTTCGACCGACTGCTTCTTGTCGGCGTCGCGCGAAACGAGGATGGCTTTGAAGGTTTCGGACATTTTTTCTCCCCGGTCGAGCAACTGTGAAGGCTGGCATAGGCTGGCCGGACTGTGCGGCGGCCATCCGGCGCGGTCAATCAGTCAAAAGCAGCATTCAGGCGTCGGGGCTTTGCGGCTTGGCCTCGCGCCGCCAGCCGATGAACTCGTCGAAGACGACCAGCGCCGCACCGACCGAAATGAAGGCATCGGCGAGGTTGAAGACGGCGAAGGACCATGCCGGCGTGTGAAACAATATGTAGTCGATGACGTGGCCGTAGACGGCGCGGTCGATCAGATTGCCGATGGCGCCGCCGATGATCAACGCAAAGCCGATGCGGGCCAGCACATGGCCGGCCGGGGTGCGCGTCGCGAGGTAAAGCACGAAGGCGACAACCACGACGGCGATGACGACCAGGCCGGTGTCGCCGAAGGATGAGAACATCGAAAAGGCGATGCCGGTATTGTAGGTGCGGAAAAGCGCCAGGAACGGCACCAGATCGAGCTTTTCCTGAAAGGCGAGGCCGGTCTCGACCAGATGCTTTATCCACTGGTCAAGCGCGATTGCCACCACGACCAGCAGCGCATAGGGGGACCATGATTTCACGATTTGGCGTCCTCGGGGGCGAGCTTCAGGGCGCCGCGGCGGATCTCGAACAGCATCACGCCGGTGGCGACCGCCAGATTGAGTGAATCGGCGCGGCCGGCCTGCGGAATCCGGAGCAGCCTGTCGCAGCTTTCGGCCAGATTGTCGGGCAGGCCCTGCTGCTCATTGCCCATCATCAACAGCACCGGTCCACGGGAGAAATCGACCGAGCGGTAGTCGACCGCGCCCTTCAGATGGGTGCCGACGACGAGGCCCGAGAAGCTGTTTCGCCAGGCAAGAAACGCTTCCGGCGTCGCCTTGGTCACCGGCACGGCGAAGATCGAGCCCATGGTGGCGCGCACGGTCTCGACGGAAAACGGATCGGTGGTCTCGCCGACCAGGATGACGCCCTTGGCGCCGACGGCATCGACGGTGCGGATGACCGTGCCGAGATTGCCGGGATCGCGCACCCGGTCGAGCGCCACCCAGACATCGCCATCATGAGCGCGGATGTCCTTCAACGGCAGCAGCTTCTGCTGGAAGACGCCGACCACCATTTGCGGGTTGTCGCGGCGGGTTATGGCGACCAGCACTTTTTCCGAGACTTCGAGCACGGTGCCGCCGGCAGCGACCGTGCGTGCCGCAACCTTCTCGACCGCCGCATTGCCGCGCCCGGCCTTGGCGAAGACCAGCGTCTTGATCGACCAGCCGAGATCGAGCGCATCGATGACCAGCTTCAGCCCTTCGGCCATGAAGGCGTTCTGCTGGTCGCGGAATTTCTTCTGCGCCAGCGCCTTGATGTCCTTGATCAGCGGGTTGGCGAGGCTGGTGACTTCCTTGACCTGCCCCGGCGCACCGATTTGCCGCTCGTTCATTCATGACTCCCGGGCATTCAGGCCACCCAGCGCGAAAACAGCGATGTCGAGAGCGCCCGTCCCGCCGATTGCTCGCGGATGATCAGTTCGCCTGATTCAACCGTGCCGCCCATGCCGGCAAAGGTGTCGCGCATCAGGGCATGGATGGCGAAGAAGGAGGCGCGGATCGAATAGGCAGTCAGCACCACGGCCAGCGGTTTCGGCGTCAGGATCGCGCGGCAGAGATCCGTCAGCCCAGGCAGGTCCTCGAACAATTGCCAGACCTCGCCCTTGGGGCCGCGGCCATAGGCGGGCGGGTCGAACAGGATGATGTCGTAGCGGCTGCCGCGGCGCTCCTCGCGCTCGGCGAATTTCACCGCATCGTCGACGATCCAGCGGATCGGCTTGCTGCCGAGACCGGCCATTTCCTGGTTTTCACGCGCCCAGCCGATCGCCTTCTTCGAGGCATCGACATGGGTGACTTCGGCGCCCGCGCGGGCCGCGACCAGAGACGCAAGACCGGTATAGCCGAACAGGTTCAGCACCTTGACCGGACGCTTCGCCGCCGCGATCTGGGCCGCCATGTGGTCCCAGTGCGAAGCCTGCTCGGGGAAGACGCCGACATGGCGAAACGAGGTGAAGCGGCCGAGATAATCGATGCCGTCATGCTTCATCGGCCAGGTCTCGCCGAGCGGCACCTTCGGAAAACGCCAGCGGCCGATGCCTTCTTCGTCGGTGTCGCCGGTGAAGATGGCGTCGGCGCGGTCCCAGTCCCTCGCCGGCAGTGCCTTTTGCCAGATCGCCTGTCCCTCGGGTCGCACGATGCGGTAGGGGCCGTATTGTTCGAGTTTTTCGCCGGCGCCGCTGTCGAGCAGCGCATAATCTGCGTTCGGCGCCACTTCGAGGATTACCGGCAGCCGTTCGGCGGGCAGGGCGCCGTCACGGCGGGCAAGGATGCGCGGCGTTGGCTTCGGATCAGACCGGTCGTCCGGTTTTGTTTCGTGGCGTTGCTGTTTGGCTTCCGATCGGACTGGTGCGGTCTCTGGCCGCGGCCGCGCGTGTTCGGCCCTGCCCTTTGCGGGCGGGCGGTTGTCGCGGCGTTTGTCGCGAAAAGACTTCAAGCAGGAGCATCTCCGGAGGCGGCAGGCCGCTTTTGACATAGGGTCACCGGCTGCGCAAACAAAATGGTCCAGCATACGAATGTCTGAGGTGGTGGACCTCGCTGAGGAAACAGGCAATCTGGAGTAATGTCCCGTTCCGAACGCCTGCTTGACCTGATCCAGATCCTGCGCCGGTATCGCCGGCCGGTCAGCGGCCGTACGCTTGCCGGCGAGATGGGCGTTTCGATCCGCACGCTCTACCGCGACATCGCCACGCTGCAGGGGCAAGGCGCGCCGATCGAGGGTGAGGCGGGGCTGGGTTATGTGCTGAAGCCCGGCTTCATGCTGCCGCCGCTGATGTTCACCGACGAAGAGATCGAGGCCATCGTGCTCGGATCGCGTTGGGTTGCCAGACAACCGGACACGCGGCTGTCGGAGGCAGCCACCGATGCGCTGGCCAAGATCGCGGCCGTGCTGCCGGAGGATCTGCGCGAGGATCTCGATGCCACTGCGCTTCTGGTCGGGCCACGCAGCGAATTGGTCGAAAACATCGACCTCGGTACGGTGCGCCAGGCGATCCGCAACGAAAGAAAACTCGGCTTTCTCTACCGCGATGCCGGCGGCGCCGCGTCCGAGCGCTTGGTCTGGCCGTTTGCGCTAGGCTTCTTCGACAAGGTGCGGGTGGTGGCGGCCTGGTGCGAGACACGGCAGGCTTTTCGCCATTTTCGCGCCGACCGCATGTCCGATCTCAACCCTACCGATATCCGTTATCCGCGCCGGCGGCAGGTGCTGCTGAAGGAATGGCGGGTGACATTGGATGCGCAGAGGCGTCAGCCCGACGCCTGATGGTTCTTTCTGCCGCTTGGATAAACGCTGCTGCCAGAATCTGACAGTAGGGTCGCTTAAGCTCCTCCAATCGAAACCTTGGAGAGCAGACATGAACACCCCCAATTTCGTCATCCTCTATGTCGACAGCCCGGAGCGGAGCGGCGCCTTTTACAGCGCGCTGCTCGGACGCCAGCCGGTGGAGACGTCGCCGACCTTTGTGCTGTTCGTGCTCGACAATGGTTTCAAGCTCGGCCTGTGGTCGCGCCACACGGTGGAGCCGTCGGCCGCGGCCGCGGGCGGCGGTGCGGAGCTCGTCTTTGCTTTGGACCGGCCCGATGCGGTGGACGCCGCGCACAAGGACTGGGCAGGGCGCGGCCTGACCATCCTGCAAACGCCGACCGACATGGATTTCGGCCGCACCTTCGTTGCGCTCGATCCCGACGACCATCGATTGCGTGTCTACTGGCTGAACGCCGGAGAACAGGCCAATGGGGAACAGAAATGAGTGCACACTGGATCGCGGTGGCGTCGGCCGAGCATGTGCGGCGTGGCCGCGAGGCCGGCTTCATGCAGGTCAATCACGGCAAGGCCGCACCGCTGCGCCGCATCAGGCCGGGCGACGGGGTGGTCTACTACTCGCCGACCACCATCTTGCGCCAGAAGGACGGGCTGCAGGCTTTCACCGCCATCGGCACGGTGCGCGAAGGCGAGCCCTACCAGGGTGACATGGGCGCCGGCTTCACGCCGTTCCGGCGCGACGTCCAATGGTCGAAAAGTGAAGAGGCGCCGATCAAGCCGCTGCTTGAGAAACTCGACTTCACCAAGGGCAAATCGAACTGGGGTTATCAACTGCGCTTCGGTCTGTTCGAGATTAGCGCGCACGATTTCCGGCTGATCGCGCAGGCGATGGGCGTCGAGATCGCAAAGGCAGCCTGATGTCTTCAGCGACCATCCGAGTTGGCAATGACGAAAAGGCTGCCGAGGCCAAGCCGTCAGCAGCCTTGTACGACAACAATACCGTGGCGATCCGAAACGCCGCACTTGTTCCCAAGGAGAAGAGTATGGACTTCGTATCGATCCGCATCATCACCGATGAGATCAAACCGCTGGTGGCCTTCTACGAGGCGATCACCGGCTTGACCGCGACCTGGTTCACGCCGGATTTCGCCGAACTGGCAACCGCCTCATGCACGCTGGCCATAGGCAGCACGCGCACGCTGGCGCTGTTCGGGGCGGATGTGGCGCAGCCGGCCGCCAATCGCTCAGTGATCATCGAGTTTCGTGTCGCCGATGTCGATGCCGAGTACCGCAGGCTGATGGGAACCATCGGCGACTTCGTACAGACGCCGACGACCATGCCATGGGGCAACCGATCGCTGCTGCTGCGCGACCCCGACGGCAATCTGGTGAATTTCTTCACCCCGGTCAGCGCGGACGCGATCAGGAAGTTCGATCGCAAGGCCCCGGCAGGCGCTACCGCTTGAGCGCGTTGTAGACGGCAATACCGGCGGCAAGATCCTCCAGCGCGGCGCCGACCGACTTGAACAGCGTGATCTCGTCGGCGTTCTGCCGGCCTTGTTTCTCGCCGCGCGCCAGTTCGTGCAGATCGGCGACGATGGCTTCCGGCTTCAGCACGCCGGAGGCGAGCGGCTGGACGATGTCGCCGGCTTCCTTGGTGGCGCCGGCGCGGGTGTCGACATAGATGCGGGCGCGCTTGATCGCCTCGTCGTCGCTTTCGCGCATCGTCGGCGTGAAACCGCCGACCAGATCGACATGCGCGCCTGCTTTTAACAGTGCGCCTTTGACCAGCGGCGTCGTGGTGATCGTCGCCGAGGAGACGATGTCGGCCTGACCAAGCTCGGCGTCGAGATCGCTAGCGGCTTCGGCGTTGAAACCTTCCCGACGCAAATCGGCCGCGACCTTTTCAGCATTGGCCGGCGTGCGGTTCCAGATGCGGATGGTCTTGATCGGCCGCACCGCCGAATGCGCCTTGGCGAGGAATGGCGACAGTGCGCCGGCGCCGACCACCAGAAGCCGCGAGGCATCCTCGCGGGCGAGATAGGAGGCGGCCAGCGCCGAGGCGCAAGCGGTGCGCCACTGCGTCAGCCGCTGGCCGTCGATCAGCGCCTCGGGCTCGCCGGTGGCGCCGTTGAGCAGGAGATAGAGCCCCATCACGGCCGGCTTGCCGATGGCGTTGTTGTCGGGCGATACGGTGACGATCTTGACGCCGATATGGCCGCCAACCGAGGTGCCGGCGGCATGAAAATCGGTCCAGGCCGGCATCAACAGCAGCGTGGACGCGGCGCCGTCGGGGCGCTCGACCCCATGATGATGCCGCACCGGCTGCACGGCGCCGTCGCGGAAGGCCGCGCGCAATGTCTCGACCAGTCCGGGAAAGGTCAGCGCCTGGTCGACAGCGTCGGCCGAAATGGTCAGCATGCAAAACTCCGTGACGGTAAAAGCGCCGGGCCGGCTCAGGCCGTTGGCTTGGACAGCGCCGTCCCCGGGGCCGAGCCCTGCGGCGCGGCCGGCACGCGGCTGACCGCCTGGCGCAAATTCTCGGCCTCGACGCCGCGCTGGCGCGCCAGCTTGCGGTAGCGGCCCTGCTTGACCCAGGTCGCCAGGCTGCCGACGACCATGCCGATGGCCAGCGCCACGAACAGGAAAATGAACAGTGGCAAGGTCAGCGTCAGCTTTGGATTGCCCGGGTTGAAAGGGTCGAGCGTGAAGGCGACCAGCTCGCGGTTGGCGACGGCCAGCGCAATCAGGATGACGGCCAGCGGCACGAACACCACGATGAGTATGAAGCGATTGAACATCAGAATTCCCTGGGAAGGCGGGCCTGTCGGAAGGCCGGCGCGTGGATCCGCGCCTATTTGCCGCCGTTCAGCCTTTCGCGCAATTCCTTGCCGGTCTTGAAGAACGGCACCCACTTCTCTTCGACCTCGACGGATTCGCCGGTGCGCGGGTTGCGGCCGGTGCGGGCAGGGCGGTTTTTCACCGAAAAGGCGCCGAAGCCGCGCAACTCGACCCGGTTGCCTTCCGCCAAGGCATCGGTGATCTCGTCGAAAATCGCTCCCACGATGTTTTCGACGTCGCGCAGGAAAAGATGCGGGTTGCGCGTGGCAATGATCTGCACAAGCTCGGATTTGATCATCAGAAAGGTCCCCGTGAAAGCGCTGCGGTCAAATTATCAGGATGATTTTATTTGCTTTTTTACTCGCCCCAGACGGCAGATCAAGGGTGCCAGACGGAAACGAGACCGTCAAGAAACAAGCGGTCGGCGCCGATTTCGTGAAGAACGTCGCTTCCCGAGTCCGAAAGGCCGAGCGCGCTGCCGACACTGCGCGCCATCGCCTTCGACAACAGGAAGCCGCCGGGCCGTTCGGTATCTTTCCATTCCACCACCTTGAGTTTGGCGTCGACGCCCTTGGTCGCCAGCCAGTCGATCGCCACGCTCTCGCCGCCGACGGCATCGACCAGCCCGTTGGCAAGGCCCTGGCGGCCGGTGAAGATCGAACCGTCGGCCAAGGCGAGTGCCTGTTCGCGGGTCATCTTGCGGCGCTCGGCGACGATGCCGACGAACCAGTCATAGCTGTCGAGGATGAGTTTGCGGACCATGGCACGCTCGTCGTCATTGGTCGGCTTGAAGGGCGAAGGCGAGGCCTTCAGCGGCGATGATTTCACCTCCTCGAGCTTGATGCCGACCTTGTCCATCAGGCCGCTGACATCGGGATACTGGATCAGCACGCCGATCGAACCGACGATCGAGGTCTTGCGGGCAACGATATGGTCGCTGGCGCTGGCGATCATGTAGCCGGCCGATGCGGCCAGCGTGCCGACCTCGGCCACCACCGGCTTGTCGGCGGCAAGCTTGCGCACTTCCTCGTAGATAGATTCGCCGCCGACCGTGGTGCCGCCGGGCGAATCGATGGCCAGGATGACGCCCTTGACCCGCGAGGACAGGCGGATGGCCTCCAGCCGCTTGATCAGTTCCTCGTCCTCGGTGATGGTGCCTTCGATCCTGACCTTGGCGATATGGTCGACCGACGAGCCGCCGAGGTCGCCGCCATAGAACCAGCTTGCAAGCGCAATCACGCCGAGCGCCACGATGGCAATGGCGGCGCCGCGCCAGAAGGTCAGCTTGCGCCGCAAGCGGCGGCGGTCGATCAGGTCGTCGGCTCTCAGTGCCATGGTCTGCCTCATAGTCGGTGGGAAGCGATGCTTTTAAAGCAAGCATCCGCGCCCGGCTACCTCTTCCTGACGGGCCTGCGACGAAGCGACCGGGACGGAGGCGGCATCTCAGGAAAAATTTACGCGGGGCCTTCGTTTCTGCTATGAGTGCGGAAATTGTGTCGCCTTGATTTCCGTTTGCAAAAACAGCGGCCGTCACATTTTTGCGGTTTTCCTCCGCTTGTGCTTGCTTGCGGGGGCCGGCAACCCACCTATACCGGGTGTTTTGGCGGCAAGGGTTTATAGAAGACAGTCATGCTAGCGCGATCGAACGAACCGACCAACGCCGATGTGGCCTTGGCGCCAACGGCGCCAGCGGGCACGCGTGGCGACGCCTTCGACCGTGCCCAGCGCCATTCGCGCCGCGTGCGGGTGTTGAAGTTCGCTGTGCCCGTGCTTGCCGCCGCAATCGCGGTTGCATTTCCGATCTATTCCTATCTCGCGGCGCCGTTTTCCGTCGAGATACAGGCCGACGGCACGGCTTTCGCCGATGGCAAGCTGGTGATGGCCAATCCCAAGCTCAACGGCTTCACCAAGGACAAGCTGCCCTATTCGCTGACGGCGGTGCGCGCCATCCAGGATGTCGGCAAGCAGGACATCATCGAACTCGAAGGCATCCATGCCAAATTGCCGCTGACGGCCGACAATGTTGCGATCGTCGACGCCAAGCGCGGCATCTACGACAGAAGCGCCAACACGATGAACATGACCAGCGACGTCAGCGTCTCGACAACCGATGGCGTCGCGGCGAAGTTCAAATCGGTCTTTCTCGACATGAGCAAAGGCACTATGAAGACGGACGATCCGGTCGATGTCAGCCGTGGCGGTTCGCGGATCACGGCGGGTTCGATGTCGGTCGAGGAGAATGGCAAGGTCGTCGTTTTCGAAAACAAGGTAAGCGTCAACATCGATCCGGCCACTATGAAGGCGGCAGAGGCAAAGAGCGGAGAATCGAATGCGTCCCAGTAATTCGGCACGGCTTCTAGGCATGGCCTCGGCGCTGCTGCTGATGGGCATGGCGCCGTCCTGGGGCCAGTCCGGTGTCACAAGCCAGATGTCCGGCCTTCAATTGTCCGGCGACAAACCGATCCAGATCGAAAGCGACAAACTGGAGGTCCGGCAGACGGACAGTGCCGCCATATTCAGCGGCAATGTCACCGTCACGCAAGGGCCGACACTGCTCAAGGCCGGCAAGATGACGGTCTACTACGTCAAGGATGCCAATGCCGCCAAGGGTGCAGCCGCCGGCGCGTCGGCGATGACCGGTTCGAGCAACATCGACCATCTGGTGGTCGAAAACAAAGTCTATATAAAATCGAACGATCAGGTCGCCACTGGCGACGACGCCACGTTCGACATGAAGACTCAGGTGATGGTGCTTTCAGGCAAAGAAGTGGTGCTCTCGCAGGGTGCCAATATCCTCAAGGGCTGCAAGCTTACGGTGCAGATGAAGACCGGGCTGGCTCAGTTCAGCGGCTGCCGCGTCATCATGTCGATCACGCCGCCGCCGAAATCGAATTAATGACCAGTACTTCGCTGATGGCACGTCTGTCACGGCGTGCCGCGAGTCCGCTCGCGGCACCGGCCACGGTCACCGTCGATTCCTCGAAGTTCAAGGGTACCTTGATCGCCAAGGGGCTGACCAAGAGCTACAAGGGCCGCAAGGTGGTCAGTGGCGTCACCATCGGCGTGCGCGCCGGCGAGGCCGTCGGGCTGCTCGGCCCGAACGGCGCCGGCAAGACCACCTGTTTCTACATGGTCACCGGCCTGGTGCCGGTCGACGAAGGCACGATCGAGATCGACGGTTTCGACGTCACCTCGATGCCGATGTACCGTCGCGCCCGGCTCGGCATCGGCTATTTGCCGCAGGAGGCCTCGATCTTCCGCGGCCTCAATGTCGAACAGAACATCCGTGCCGTGCTCGAAGTGGTCGAGAAGGACCGCAAGGTGCGCGAGCGCAACCTCGACGAGCTGCTCGAGGAATTCCACATCAGCCATCTGCGCAAGGCGCCTTCCATGTCGCTGTCGGGCGGCGAGCGGCGGCGCCTGGAAATCGCCCGCGCGCTGGCGACACGTCCGGCCTACATGCTGCTCGACGAGCCTTTCGCCGGCATCGACCCGATTGCAGTGGCCGACATCCAGCAGTTGGTGCGCCACCTGACGGCGCGTGGCATTGGTGTGCTGATCACCGACCACAACGTGCGCGAAACGCTTGGCCTGATCGACCGAGCCTACATCATCCATGCCGGCCAGGTGCTGACGCATGGCCGCGCCGACGAAGTGGTGGCCAACCCCGATGTGCGCCGGCTCTACCTCGGCGAGGGTTTCACGCTCTGAGCGTGAAATTTGTTTCCTGACGCGATTATTGCCGCCCGCCGGACCGTTTTCTCCGATTTTTGCCTGAGATAACGCTGTGGTAAGCGGCTTTTGCTAGCGTTCGCCTTGACAAGCAAAAGCCGGGCCAGTTTCTATGGCAGGTCGGAAAAATTCGCTCCGGCAGTTTCCGATGTGTGTAGACTTCCGGGTGCAGAAGGGCGTTTGAAACCGAACCATGGCGCTGCAGGCAAAACTACAGCTACGCCAGTCCCAGTCGCTGGTGATGACGCCGCAGCTGATGCAGTCGATCAGGCTGCTGCAGCTTACCCATGTCGAGCTTGAACACTTCATCGACGACGAGATCGAGCGCAATCCGCTGCTGGAGCGCGCCGAACCCCAGGACGACGCCGCAAGCGACCAGGCGCAGAAGGGCGATACCGCGCCTGAGCCTGCCGCCGATGGCGACTGGTTCGAGGCCGAGACGGTGTGGAGCGCCGAAGCGATCTCCGACAAGCTCGACAGCTCGCTGGAGAACCTGTTTCCCGATGATCCCGGCACCAGCGAGCGGCTCGGCCCCGACCTGACGGCACAATGGAAGTCGGCTACCGGCAACGGCTCGTCCGGTTCGTCGGAAGGTTTCGACGTCGGCGACATGGCGGCTGCGGCGATCACGCTGCGCCAGCATGTCGGCGAGCAGGTCGCACTGGCCTTTGCCGATCCGGCCGCAAGGCTGATTGCCGGCGAACTGGCAGATGGCCTTGACGAGGCCGGTTATCTGCGCGCCGATCTGGCTGAGATCGCCAAGCGGCTCGGCGCCGATCAGGCCATGGTGGCCAAGGTTCTGACGGTCTGCCAGACATTCGAGCCGGTCGGCCTGTTTGCGCGCGACCTTGCCGAATGCCTGTCGCTGCAGCTTGCCATGCGTGATCGGCTCGACCCGGCGATGGAGACGCTGGTCGCCAACCTCGAACTGTTGGCGCGGCGCGATTTCCAGACGTTGAAACGGCTTTGCGGGGTCGATGAGGAGGATCTTCTCGACATGCTGGCCGAAATCCGCGCGCTCGATCCGCGTCCCGGCATGGCGTTTTCGGGCGGCACCAGCGACGCCATCGTCGCCGATGTCGAAGTGCGGGCAGCCAGTGACGGCAGCTGGACGGTCGAGCTCAACGCCGAGACGCTGCCGCGGGTGCTGGTCGACCACATCTATTTTGCCCACGTCTCGCCCCAGGCGAAGAACCAGGCGGAGAAGGATTTCCTGACTGAGTGCCTGCAGAACGCCAACTGGCTAACGCGCAGCCTCGACCAGCGGGCAAAGACGATCCTGAAAGTGGCCTCGGAAATCGTGCGCCAGCAGGATGCCTTTCTCGTCCATGGCGTGCGCCACCTGCGGCCGCTCAATTTGCGCACGGTGGCCGATGCGATCGGCATGCATGAATCGACCGTCAGCCGGGTGACGGCCAACAAATACATGCTGACGCCGCGCGGCGTGTTCGAACTGCGCTATTTCTTCACCGCCTCGATCGCGGCGTCGGGCGGCGGCGATGCGCATTCCTCGGAAGCGGTGCGCGACCGTATCAAGCAGCTGATCGACGAGGAAAAACCCGCCGACGTGCTGTCCGATGACGCCATCGTCGACATGTTGAAGGAAAGCGGCGTCGATATTGCCCGGCGCACCGTCGCCAAATACCGCGAAGGCATGAACATTCCCTCCTCGGTGCAGCGGCGGCGTGAAAAGCGCGCTCTGGCCAGCGCCGGGCGCTAGTTCTGCTTGCACGGCTGGGCTTTTGCTACTGCTGGATTTCCACAACTTTGGTGCTTCATTGACAAGGTGCAATGAAGTGTCTAGAAGCCCGCCCGCATGAGAAGGGCTGGATTGCCCGCATGCGGATGGTCCGTCACGATGAAGGCCACGGGACGGCCAAGAAGGCGGATTGTGATCAACCGGAAAGTTCGGATCTAAAATCGGCGCGAGTTGACGCCGCAAAGCTTGTGCGCACGGATCACGAGTATAAACTCCGGCCAGTTTGAAGCCTGAGCAAGGAAGGTCAGTTTTCAGATGAAATTGCGCATATCGGGTAAACACATGGATATCGGCGATGCGTTGCGTACGCGCATCAACGATCGTGTCGGCGAGGCGATCGGAAAATATTTCGATCGCGGTTTTTCAGGGCACGTCACCGTCATCAAATCGGGGTCGCGTTACTCGGCCGATTGCATGATCAGGCTGGATTCCGGCGCTTCGCTGCAGGCAACCGGCGATTCTCAGGATCCGACACTTGCCTTCGAGGCGGCCGCGGACCGCCTCGAAACCAGGCTGCGGCGCTACAAACGCCGTCTGAAATCGCACAATTCAGGCAATGGAAATGGCGAAATCACCGACATCGCCTATACGGTGATGGCGCCGCTGACCGACGACGATGAGGACATTCCGGAGGATTACGCTCCGGCTATCGTCGCCGAATCAACCATGACGCTGCAGACCATGTCGGTGGCGTCGGCGGTTATCGAGCTCGACACCAAGGACAGTCCGGTCTTCGTCTTCCGCAACGCCGGAAATGATCACCTCAACATCGTCTATCGCCGGCCGGATGGGAACATCGGCTGGATCGACCCGTCGACGACCAAAGTCGCACAAGCGTGACGACAATGGTCGCACAGGTGACGACAATGGTCGCACAGGTGACGACAATGGTCGCACAGGGATAAAAGGGCCAGCCGCGCGAGGGGCGAGGACTGGCGACGGCAGGCGAATAAGGGATTTTCAAGCATGGATCTGAGCGATCTTATCAACGTTCCGGCGATTTTGCCGACGTTGAAGGCGAACTCCAAAAAGCAGCTGTTGCAATTGCTGTCCGAGAGAGCGGCGGCGATTTCCGGGATTCCGGAGCGCGAGGTGTTCGACACCATCCTGCAGCGCGAGAGGCTGGGTTCCACCGGCGTCGGCAACGGCATCGCCATTCCGCATGGCAAGCTTGCCGGGGTAAAGCGCATCGCCGGCGTCTTTGCCCGGCTGGAAACGCCGGTCGATTTCGAGGCGCTGGACGACCAGCCGGTCGATCTGGTGTTTTTGCTGCTGGCCCCGGAGGGCGCCGGCGCTGACCACCTCAAGGCGCTGTCGCGCATTGCCAGGGTGCTGCGCGACGCCGATACGGTGGCCAAGATCCGAGGCACGCGCGACGCGGTCGCCATCCACGCGCTGCTGTCGGACACGCAGGCCTCGCACGCAGCCTGATATTTTTTGAAATTAAGCCTTTAATGGGCCGCCGAGGGCGGCCCTTTCCATTTCAGACGCTGACCGATTCGCCTTAGTGAATGGCGACGGTGGTCAGGTCGTTTTCCATGGCGCCGGCCAAAGCCCGGTCTTTCGCATCCGAAAGCAGGATCGGCTGGCCGTTGGCGGCAAACAGCGCCCACAGCACCATTCCGGGCGCGATTTCGCCGAGATTGGGGAAACGTCCGAGCAGTTCGTCGCTGGAGACCTTGCGGAGGTAAGCGACCGAGCCTTCGCCGAGATGGGCGAATTCGCCGCTGGTCATGGTGATGGTTTCGTCAGTTCTGGTCATTTCAAGCCTCCTTGGCGCGAGACGCCGCCCTTGTCCAAGGGCGAGGGGCCATCCCGCATGAGAGCCACGGTGAAGATCAGTCTTTCACCGATATATTTATTTTCCGTACCAGCCGTTCGGACTCCGGCCGATCGAGATCGATCGACAAAAGGCCGTTCTTCAGTTCCGCTGCGATCACCCGCATGCCGTCGGCCAGCACGAAACAGCGCTGGAACTGGCGCGCGGCGATGCCGCGGTGGAGGAATTCGCGCTCGGTGTCGTCGGTCTGACGGCCGCGCACGACCAGCTGGTTTTCCTCCGTGGTGACATCGAGATCGCTTTCGGCGAATCCGGCCACAGCGAGCGTAATGCGCAGCCTTTCGGCCTTGCCGTCGGCACCGCTGAGGCGCTCGATGTTGTAGGGAGGATAGCTGTCACCGGATTTCGCCAGTCGTTCCAAGGTCTTTTCCATGGCATCGAAACCCAGGAGAAGCGGGCTGGAGAAGGGCGTCATTCGGCTCATGTTACACTGTCCTCTTTAGAGCGACATAAACTGGAAAAACCCGGATGGCATTTTTCCCGATGGTCTTGATATGGTCCGCGCCGCGGCCAAGTTCAAGCCGCCGAACACCCCCGCCAAAAGACTCCCCCGCATAAGGAAATGAAATGCCCCAACCCCGCAAGATCATCATCGACACGGATCCCGGCCAGGACGATGCCGTCGCCATATTGCTGGCGCTGGGCAGCGCCGAGCTGGAGATCGTCGGCATCACAGCTGTTGCCGGCAACGTGCCGCTGAAATTGACCGAAAAGAACGCCAGGAAAATCTGCGAACTGGCCGGCCGGCCCGACATCAAGGTCTATGCCGGCGCCATCCGCCCGCTGGCGCGCGAACTGGTCACCGCCGAGGAAGTGCATGGCAAGACCGGCCTCAACGGTCCGCAGCTGCCCGATCCGAAGATGAAGCTGCAGGACCAGTATGCCGTCGATTTCATCGTCGAGACGCTGATGAAGGAAGAGGCCGGCACGATCACGCTGTGTGCGCTCGGCCCGCTCACCAATGTCGCGCTGGCGCTGATCCGCGAGCCGAAGATCGCGCCGCGCATCAAGGAAATCGTGCTGATGGGCGGCGGCTTCTTCGAAGGCGGCAACGTCACGCCGACCGCCGAGTTCAACATCTATGTCGACCCGCAGGCCGCCGACCTGGTGTTCAAGTCCGGCATTCCGATCGTCATGATGCCGCTCGACGTCACCCACAAGGCGCTGACCACGGCCAAGCGCACGCAGGCCATCCGCGAGCTCGGCACCAGGGTCGGCACCGCGACGGCCGAGATGCTCGAATTCTTCGAGCGCTTCGACGAGGAGAAATACGGCACCGATGGCGGACCGCTGCACGACCCTTGCGTCATCGCCTATCTGCTGAAGCCGGAGCTGTTCAAGGGCCGCAACTGCAACGTCACGGTGGAAACGGCTTCCGAGCTCACCATGGGCATGACCGTCATCGACTGGTGGGGCGTCACCAAGCGGCCGACAAACGCCATGGTGATGCGCGACATCGATCATGACGCGTTTTTTGCGCTGCTGGTGGAGCGGCTGGGGCGGCTTTAGAAACCATTCTTTGAGGCATGTCATCGCCCGGAGGCGTAGCGCTTCCGGGCGACATCGGCTGCTTACTCGTTGAGCAGCCGATAGGTTTCGCTGCCATCCTGTCTATGCTGTTGCTCGACCGGGACTTGCGAGCCCATGGCTCGTGGTGTTTCCGCATCGCCGTGTACGAAAATCAGATCTTTTTCGCTGAGACGGACACCATACAGATAGCGAAACCCGCCGTTGATCCAGCCTTTTGGATTCGGCGAGGCATCGAGAACACTGACAACCGTGCCCGTCGTCCGCTCCACGCTGATGATCGGGCTGCTGTACCCGGAAGCTGGCCTCATGATCGCAAAAATGCACGAGCCAAGCAGCAGGGCAGCAAAAGCGATGCCCCAGAAGTTTTCTCGCAGAATGGGCAAGGCGAGAGCCAAGCGTGCTGGTGCCAGGCGGGTCATTCTGGAAACCGGTAAAAGACGAAGCCGTTTTCGCGTGTAACGCGCTCAAGTCGGACGGTTGAGCCGATCATGCGTGGGCGATCGTCAGAAACGAGGACCGCCGAACCATTCTCGAGAAGCAGTACATAGTGGATATACTGACCCTTGCCCTGGCCGCTTTCGACCGTCGCGTCGACCGTGTCGACCGACCGGATGGGGCTCGCGTCATTCGTCCATTTGTGGAGAGCCGAAGGAACGAACACCGCGAACAGGGCGGCGATCAGGATCACGCCGGGCGCGTTCCTTTTTATGCCAGCGTAAGTCCATGACATCGACATGAATCCCCCAACGCGGATTCATGTGGTGGAGAGAAGGCCGACTTTCAATCGGCCCCCTGTTCCGAGAGATTGCTTTTGGCGCTCCGGCTTCTGGCCGCCGTTACTTCGCCTTTGAAAACGCCAGCCATAGGCCGCCGCCGACCAGAAAACTGCCGCTGATCCTGGACATCAGCTTGATGCGCTTGGCCGACAGCAGGCGGCCGGCGCGCGCCGAGGCCAGCACATAGGTCGAATCCGAGACGGCGGCGAAGATCATGGCGGTAAGGCCCATGACAACAATCTGCAGCGTGTAATTGCCCTCAGGCGCGATGAACTGCGGGAAGAAGGCGCCGAAGAACACCAAGGTCTTTGGATTGCTGACGGCGACCAGGAAGCCCTGCAGGAAGAAACCGCCGCGCGGCTTTTTCGCCGACCCGTCGGGGTTCAGCGTGCCCTTGGCGCGGAACATCTGCACGCCCATCCAGATCAGATAGGCGGCGCCGATCAGGCGCACCCATTCGAACCAGTGGCCCATGCCCGATATCAGCGTGGTGAGGCCGATGCCGGCGATGGCGATCATGATGGCAAGACCGGCCTGGGTGCCGGCGACATTGGCAAACCCTGCGCGCGCGCCGTGGCGGATGCTGTTGGCGATGATCAGCGTCACCGTCGGGCCGGGCACCAGGATGATGACGATGCACGCGACGGCGTAGGCGGCAAAAAGCTCCAGCGACATGATCTTCCCTCACTCTTCCGCCGCTCAGCCGGCAGGCGCCGCAGAATGCACATGTCGGGAAGGCAAGCCAAGGAAAATTATCATCTGATTTTTCGGCACTTTCACAAATTCGACCAGTGATATCTTTGTGCAATACCGCCGGCATCCCGGGATGCTAGATTTTAGACCATGCAGTGCAGGGAGCATGCCATGAACGCGTTGGGCCAGAACGAGAAGGCGACCTACTTCACCGCACCGGTGGGTGGGGTGGAGTGCCTCTCGGCAACCTTCACGCGCCATCGCTACCAGCCGCATGCGCACGACACCTTCGTTGTCGGCGCGCTGTCGCGCGGCACGGGCACCATTTTCATCCGAGGGCGCAGTCATGCCGTCCGCGCCGGCGATCTGACACTGTACAATCCTTTCGAGGTGCATGACGGCGCGCCGGCCAATGACGGTTTCAGCTACCGCGTCAGCTATCCGTCGACGTCTTTGTTGCGCGACATCGCTTCCGAAAATACCTCGCTCGACCGGGCCGGAACACCGACATTCCGCGAGCCGATCGTGCATGACCCGCGGGGTGCTGCCCTGTTCTTCGCCGCGCATCGCCTGTGGGAGGAGAAGTGTTCGCCGATGGAGGCGGAGGAGAAGCTGCTCGCCGCCTATGTCTACTGCCTGTCGGTGCATGCCGGCGTGCGTTTCCCGCGTTCGGGAAGCGAGCGGGGGCCTGTTGCCCGCATTGTCGAGCTTCTTTCCGAGCGCTTTGCCGAGCGGCTGACGCTGGAAGACCTTGCCATGGAGGCCGGGCTGTCGCGGCAGCGGTTGATCCGCGCCTTTCACCGCAGGACCGGAATGACGCCGCACGCCTTTCTGGTCAATCGCCGTGTCGACGCGGCCAAGGCGATGCTGCGCAGCGGCCTCGATCCGCTGTCGGTGGCGATGGCCATCGGCTTCAGCGACCAGGCGCATCTGACCCGCATCTTCAAGGCGCGCGTCGGTGTGCCGCCAGGCGCCTATCGCGCGGCTTTCGCCGCCTGACCTGGCCTGACCTGACCTGACCTGACCTAACCGTTTCCCTGCAACGAACGCGGCGCTTCAGGCCGCAACGATGGAGCATGCCATGACCAAACGCATTCCAGAACCCTTCCGTATCAAGATGGTCGAGCCGATCCGCATGACCGACCGTGCCTACCGCGAGGCGGCATTGGCCGAGGCGGGGCTCAATCCGTTCCTGCTCAGGAGCGAGGACGTCTATATCGACCTTCTGACCGACAGCGGCACCGGTGCGATGAGCGACCGCCAATGGGCGGGGTTGTTGCTTGGCGATGAGGCCTATGCCGGCAGCCGCAATTTCTATCGTCTCGCCGAAACGATCGATCGGCTGTTCGGCTATCCCTACACGATCCCGACCCACCAGGGGCGAGGGGCGGAGCAGATTGTGTTTCCCGAACTGGTGAAGCGCTGTGGTTCGCAGACGCCGGTGTTCTTGTCCAACTACCATTTCGACACGACCAAGGCGCATGTCGAAATTGCCGGCGCCAAAGCCATCAACGTGCTGACGAAAGTGGCCAGCGACACCGCGCGCTATGATGACTGGAAGGGCAATTTTGACCAGGCGGAATTGCTCCATGCGATCGAAATCCATGGCCGCCAGAATGTCGCGGGCATCATCGCAACCATCACCTGCAACAGCGCCGGCGGCCAGCCCATGTCGATGGCCAACCTGCGGGCTGTTTCAGGATATGCCCGCGAAATGGGCATTCCGATGATCATCGACGCCACGCGCTTTGCCGAGAATGCCTGGTTCATCAAACAGCGGGAAGACGGCTACGCCGACCGATCGATCCGCGACATCGTGAGGGAGATGATGTGCTACGGCGACATGCTGACCATGTCGGCCAAGAAGGATGGAATGGTCAACATCGGCGGCTTCTGCGCCTTCCGCCAGGACGAGGATTTGTTCCGCGCCGTCCAGACCCGATGCGTCCCCATGGAAGGCTTCATAACCTATGGCGGGCTGGCAGGGCGCGACATGGAGGCGGTCGCGATCGGGCTTGAAGAGGCGGTCGAGAGTGACTACCTTGCTTATCGCATCGGCCAGGTCGCCTATCTCGGCGAAAGGTTGCGGAGCGCAGGCGTGCCGATCCAATACCCGACTGGCGGCCACGCTGTTTTTGTCGACGGCGCGGCGATGCTGCCGCATATCCCCGCCGACCGCTTTCCCGCCCATGCGCTGGCCTGCGAACTCTATCTGGAAGCCGGTGTCCGCGCGGTCGAGATCGGCTCGCTGATGCTGGGCCGCGATCCGGTAACCGGAAAACAGGAGGAGTCGCCGCTCGAACTGCTGCGTCTCACCATTCCGCGCCGCGTCTACACAAACGACCACATGGACTACATCGCCGATGCGCTGATCGCCGTCGCCAGGCGGGCAGAGACGATCAGCGGGCTTGACTTCACCTATGAACCGCCGATCCTGCGCCACTTCACGGCGCGGTTTTCGTGGGCCGAAAAGGCGGCAGCGCGGCTGCCGGCGGCGGAGATGGCGGACGCATGAGCCCCACGGTCAAACGATTCCTGGAAGAACGTGGCGCGAGCTATGCCGTCGAGACACATGCGCCGCTGATCTCCCTCGACGATGCGAAGAGCATCCTGTCGCTAGACCCGGCAAAAATGGTCAAGGGCCTGACCTTCGCCAGGCCCGGCGGTTTTGCGATCGTTGCGCTGCGGGCGGCGGATCGGGCGGATTACAAGAAGATCGCCGACGCGCTCGGGTTGCGCAGGGCCGATCTCCGGCTCGCCGACCCGATAGATGTGCGCAGGGAGCTCGACATGGAACAAGGAGGCATCG
This sequence comes from Hyphomicrobiales bacterium, assembly GCA_900472295.1. GTDB lineage: Bacteria > Pseudomonadota > Alphaproteobacteria > Rhizobiales > Rhizobiaceae > Mesorhizobium. The sequence goes on from UCIA01000028.1 coordinate 56,829, forward strand.
TGCCGTTGCCGATCGGCAGTGCCCGCGTGCTCATCGATCGCGCCGTGCTCGACCTTGACGAGATTGTTTGCGGCACCGGCCGCAACACGGCGACGCTCATCATCGAGCGCGATGTATGGGTCGACATCGCCGATGGCGAGGTCGGCGATTTCGCCAAGCCGGCCACCATGTGACGGTTCAAGCCGCACCCACTGGCCACGGCAGCGTCGCCTGATAGGCCGCGCCGGCTCGGAGCACGGCAAGGTCGCCGCGCGGCCGGCCGATCAATTGCATGCCCATCGGCCGGCCCTTGGCGTCGAAGCCGACCGGCACGTTGAGCGCCGGGCAGCCGCCGAGCGTGGCGAAGGCGGAGACCTGCATCCAGCGGTGGTAGCTGTCCATGGCCCGTCCGGCGACCTCGCGCGGCCAATGCGTGCCGATTTCGAAGGGAAACACCTGCGCCGTGGGCAGTGCGATGAGATCGAAGCGCTCGAACAGCGACAGCAGCGTCCGGTGCCAGGCGGTGCGGATGACCGTTGCGGCATGGATCTGTGGTGCTGTGAGGCGCATGGCTTGCTCGACTTCCCAGACTGCCTCGGGTTTCAGCAGAAGGCGTTTTGCCGGATCGTCATAGTGGGCCTTGAGCGAACAGCCACTACTCGCCTGGCGCAGGGTCACGAAGGCCTGCCACAGCGCCTCGAAGTCGAAAGCCGGCACCAGCGCCTCGCTGGTGAAAGATGCGCCGGCGAAATGGCCGAGTGCTGCCTCGCAAAGCTCGAGTATCCCCGGCTCGACCGGCAGATGGCCGCCGAGATCGCCGAACCAGGCGATGCGGCCGCCGCTTGCCGGTGTTGCAAGCCCTTCACGGAAGGAGCCTTCGCTGTCGCGCGACAGCGGCGCCTGAGGATGGTAGCCAGCCTGCACATCGAGCAGCAGGGCAATGTCGGCGATGTTACGGCCCATCGGCCCGTCTATGCCCATCTGAGAGTGGAAGACGTCGAGGTCAGGCCCGGGCGGGACAAGCCCCTGCGAGGGGCGAAAGCCATAGACGTTGGCCCAGGCGGCCGGATTGCGCAGCGAGCCGCCGAAGTCACTGCCATCGGCGACCGGCACCATGTTCAGCGCAAGGGCGACGGCAGCGCCGCCGCTCGAGCCGCCGGCGGTGAGCGCCGGATCGAAGGCGTTCAGCGTCGGGCCGAAGACGCTGTTGTAGGTGTTGGATCCCAGCCCGAATTCGGGAACGTTGGTCTTGCCGATGATGATGGCGCCGGCCTTGCGGATGCGCTCGACGAAGAAATCGTCCTCCTGCGGCACGAAATCGGCAAAGATCGGCGAGCCGAAACTTGTCCTCAAACCGCTGGTCATGGCGAGGTCTTTTATCGCCATCGGCAGGCCGAACAGGGCGCCGGCCGGCTTGTCCTGCGCCAGATGCGCGTCCGCCGCGTCGGCCTCGCGCAGAATGTCGGCGCGCTCGCGCAACGACACGATGGCGTTGACCAGCGGGTTTACCGCGTCGATGCGGTCGAGGAAGGCCGTGACCACCTCGCGCACGGACAGGCGGCGGCTCTTGATCGCCTCAGCGAGATCAACGGCGGCCATCCGGCAGATGTCGCCGGCCGGGGGCACGGCATGTTTGGTTGCGGGGCGTATCGCTGTCACTTCGGACTCAGGCGTTGTTGAGCAGGGCGGCGTCGACATCAGCCGCCAGCGGGATAGCCGGCTGGGCGCCGGGTTTCAGGCAGGCCAGCGAGCCGGCGGCGGCGGCGCGGACAAGCGCCTGTTCGAGCGGCAGGTTGGATGCCAGCCCGGCAGCGAGATAGCCGCAAAAGGTGTCGCCGGCGCCGACCGTGTCGACCGGGGTGATTTTCAGCGCTGGCACGGTCAGGAAATCGTCCGGCGTCGCCGCCAGCACGCCGTCGCCGCCAAGCGTGACGACGATGGTGCGGCCGGTCTTGCCGGCGAAGTCGCGCATGCGCGCCGGGCGGTCGCGGCCCTTCAGCGACAGCGCCTCGCCGTAGAGGTCGAATTCGGTCTCGTTGGCGACGACGTAATCGGCCTTGCCCAGAAAGGCGGCGGCTTCGCCACGGAAGGGCGCTGTGTTGAGCACGGTGATGGCGGCAGCGGCGCGCGCGGCGTCAAGTGCGGCATCGACGGTCTGCAGGGGGATTTCGTGCTGCAGAAGGACGACGTCGCCCTTTGCAAGGAAAGCCTTGGCGAGATCGCCCGGCAGCACCGAATCATTGGCGCCGGGCACCACGGCAATGACGTTCTCGCCATCGGCGCCGACCAGGATCAGCGCGGTGCCGGTGGAGGCGAAGCTCTGGCCGACGCCGGACAGATCGACCATGCCGGCAACGAGCAAAGCGAGCGCCTCGGTGGCAAAATTGTCCTTGCCGACGGCGCCGACCATGCGCACCTTGGCGCCGGCGCGCGCCGCCGCCAGCGCCTGGTTGGCGCCCTTGCCGCCGGGAGCGGTGGTGAAACCGGAGCCGCGGACCGTCTCACCCGGCGAGGGCAAGCGGTCGACACTGGCGATGAGGTCGAGGTTGATCGAGCCGATAACGATGATCACGAAAATGCCTCCAGCAGAATGTGCCGGACGCTAACCCGTTAGCTGGCAGCTTGCCAGAGCGTGCGAATGTTTTGCGCCGAGGGTTCGCAAAAGAAAACACCGGCGAAGGGTCCTCGCCGGTGTCGCTTGGTACGAGCACGTCTCAGGATGCGGTCTGGCCCGCTTCCCAGCCGAGGATGGCGCGCTTGCGCGTCAGCCCCCAGTGGTAGCCGGTCAGCGCACCGGACTTGCCGAGCGCCCGGTGGCAGGGCACGACAAAGGACATCGGATTGGCGCCGACCGCCGCACCCACCGCCCGGCTTGCAGACGGTGCGCCGATCCGGGCTGCGATGGAGGAATAGGTGCAGGCCTTGCCCATCGGGATTCTGAGCAGCGCGTCCCAGACGCGCAGCTGGAAGTCGGTGCCGATCATCACCACGCGCAGCGGCTGGTCGGCGCGCCACAGCGTCGGATCGAAGATGCGCGCGGCATAGGGCGCCGTCGCGCTCATATCTTCGACATAGGTCGCGTTCGGCCAGCGGCCCGACATGTTGGCGAAAGCCGCCCGCTCGCCGCCCGGATCGGCGAAGGCGAGCCCGGCAAGGCCGCGGTCGGTGACCATGATCAGGGCAATGCCGAAGGGCGAGATGTGATAGCCGTAGCGGATGGTGAGCCCGGCACCGCGCGTCTTGTAATCGCCCGGCGACATCGCCTCATGGGTGACGAACAGATCGTGCAGCCGGCCGGGGCCGGACATGCCAAGCTCGAACGAGGTTTCGAGCAACGGCATGCCGGAATCGAGCAGCTTGCGCGCATGGTCGAGGGTCACCGCCTGCAGGAAGGCTTTTGGCGACAGACCGGCCCAGCGGGTGAACAGTTTCTGCAGGCCGGTCGGCGTCTCGCCGACATCGGCGGCCAAGGCCTCCAACGAGGGTTGGTCGCGATAGTCGAGGCTGATCTTCTCGATGGCGCGGCGAACGACCTCGTAGTCGCTGCCTTCAGGGGTAATGTCGTTCTGCAGGATGGCAGTCGGTTTCATATGCGTATTCATGGTCATCTGGGCGTTCATGGCAATATCTCCTTGACCGCGAATATCGGGCTTTCGGCCCTTCGCAACCACCCGAAACGTGCCTTGTTGCCGCCCCTATCTGCATGCCCTGCAAACGCAGCCCGCATGGGCTGGTTCTCGAAATTGTTCGTCGGGCTCTGGAGACACATCCCTGCATTTGCGCAAGGGCGGCAGGGTTCTGCGCTTCCAGTTTTAATTCACCGCGTTCTGGCGGTTGCCAGAGCACGCGAAAAGGCCGCAGCAAAACTCTCACGGGAGTCAGGGTCGAGGAAAGACCCGATCGGCACATTCTGTCCCTGTGCTTCCACGGCCATCCGGGTGATGCCGATCTCGGCATGGCGGGCGACGGAAAAGCGCGCCCAGAACGGGTTGAACCGATGCGCTTCCGACTTGCCCGAGGGCGCCGTCTTGCGGATGTCGAGGCTGGTGCGCGAGACCGACACTTCCTCGCGGGCGCGGGCGGCACGGTAATTGATGCGGAAGGCGATGTAGACGGCGATCACGTCGAGGCCGAAGAAGCCGAACACCGGCCAGGCGCCACGCGACAGGAAAAATGCTCCCGTCACCACCCAGCCGAACGACAGCGCGCCCATCAGGATGAGAAAGCCGGTGCGGCCAAGCGACCGGTGCGGCGTCAGCAGCGCCTGGAAGAATGGTTCATCGGCCATGGACGAGGCGTTTGTGTCGGTCATGTCGGGATATTATAGGAAGGGAATGGCGAGCCCCAAGTCCAAAAATCTATCCCTGTCCAAAAGTGAACTGCCGCCCGGTCGGCGCGACGGCTCGAACGCCATGCCGCGGCCGCGGCCGGCACGCGTCCGCTCGCTCTACAGCGCGGCGGAAGTGCACGAGATCTTCCGCCGGTTTTCGGTACAGCGGCCTGAGCCGAAGGGCGAGCTCGAGCACGTCAATGCGTTCACGCTGCTGGTGGCAGTGGTGCTGTCGGCGCAGGCGACCGATGTCGGCGTCAACAAGGCGACGCGGGCACTGTTCAAGATCGCCGACACGCCGGACAAAATGCTGGCGCTGGGCGAGGCCAGGATCGGCGAATACATCAGAACCATCGGGCTCTGGCGCAACAAGGCCAAGAATGTGATCGCGCTGTCCGAAGCCCTGATCCGCGACTATGGCGGCGAGGTGCCAGGCGAGCGCGATGAGTTGGTCAAGCTGCCGGGGGTCGGGCGCAAGACCGCCAATGTCGTGCTCAACATGGCGTTCGGCCAGCACACGATGGCGGTAGACACCCACATTTTCCGCATAGGCAACCGGTTGGGCCTGGCGCCGGGCAAGACGCCGGAACAGGTCGAGCAAGGGCTGCTGAAGATCATTCCGGATGAGTACATGCGCCATGCGCATCACTGGCTGATCCTGCATGGCCGCTATGTCTGCAAGGCGCGCAAGCCGGATTGCCCGGCCTGCGTCATCGCCAATATCTGCAAGGCGGCGGAGAAGACCACCGATGTGCCGGCGCCGCTGGTGGAAATCGCGGCGCCCGGCTCGGCGGACGAAGCAAGGGACCGTCCCGAGTAACTAGTTCTCCTCGACAAACACCTCTTCGCGCTTCTTCTTGACCGAGGGCAGGAAGACGACGACCAGCACGGCCAGTGCGACGAGCAGCAGGCCGGCGCTGATCGGCCGCGTCACGAAGGTGGTGGGGTCGCCGCGCGACAGGATCATGGCGCGGCGCAGGTTTTCCTCGAGCAGCGGCCCCAGCACGAAGCCGAGCAGCAGCGGCGCCGGTTCGCAGCGCAACTTGGTCAGGACGTAGCCAAGCAGGCCGAAGAAAGCGACGGCGTAGAGATCGAAGGCATTGGTGTTGACGCTGTAAACACCGATCGAGCAGAACGCCATGATGATCGGAAACAGCACGTAATAGGGGATCGTCAGCAGCTTCACCCACAGCCCGATCAGCGGCAGGTTGAGCACGATCAGCATCAGATTGCCGATCCACATCGAGGCGATGATGCCCCAGAACAGCGCCGGCTGCTCGGTCGCCACATTGGGACCGGGCACGATGCCCTGGATGATCATGGCGCCGATCATCAGCGCCATGACAGGGTTCGCCGGAATGCCCAGCGTCAGCATCGGAATGAAGGAGGTCTGGGCGCCGGCATTGTTGGCCGATTCCGGTCCGGCGACGCCGGCGACGGCGCCCTTGCCGAATTCCTCCGGGTGTTTCGATACGCGCTTTTCGACTGTGTAGGAGGCAAAGGCTGCAAGCACCGCGCCGCCGCCGGGCAGGATGCCCAGCGCCGAACCGATGATGGTGCCGCGCACGATGGGCGCTGCCATGGCCTTGAAGTCCTCGCGGGTCGGCATCAGGCCGGAGACCTTTTTGATCAGCACCGAGCGCTCATGCTCGTTTTCGAGGTTGCGCAGGATCTCGGCGACGCCGAAGACGCCGACCGCCACGGCGACGAAGTTCAGCCCGTCGGCATATTCACGGATGCCGAGCGTGAAGCGCGGCGTTCCGGTGTAGATGTCGGTGCCGACAATGCCGAGCAGCAGGCCGAGCACGACCATCGCCAGCGCCTTGACGATCGAGCCGTGGGCAAGCGCGATGGACGAGACGAGGCCGACGATCATCAGCGAAAAATACTCCGCCGCGCCGAATTGCAGGGCGATCGCCGTCAGCGGCGGGGCAAAGACGGCGACGAGGAAGGTCGACACCGTGCCGGCGAAGAACGAGCCGATGGCGGCGATTGCCAGTGCTGCCCCAGCGCGGCCGTTCTTGGCCATCTGGTAGCCGTCGATGGCGGTGACGGCTGAGGACGATTCGCCGGGCATGTTGATGAGAATGGCGGTCGTCGAGCCGCCATACTGGGCGCCGTAATAAATGCCGGCAAGCATGATCAGCGACGAAACCGGATCGCCGATCTGGAAGGTGATCGGCAACAGCATGGCGATGGTTGCGGTGGCGCCGATGCCGGGCAGGACGCCGATCAGCGTGCCGAGCAGGACGCCGATCAGGCAGAAGCCGAGGTTTGCCGGCGTTGTCGCTGTCGAAAAGCCGAGTTCGAGATTGCGGAGGAGATCCATGTCAGCGCCTCACAATGCCAGCCATTGGGGGAGCCAGGGGCCGAAGCGCTGGAACGGCAACCCGAGCGCGTAGCTGAAGACCAGCACCGAAAACAGCGTCAGGCCGGCCGACAGCAGAAGCGCGGTCAGCGGCTTCATGCGGCCGCTGGCGAAGGAGGCGATCAGCGCCGTCAGGAAGATCGACGGGACGAAGCCGAGGCCACGCACCGTCAGGCCGAAGAAGATCGGCGCCGGCAGGATGAAGAGCATGCCGCGCCAGGCAATGGGCCCGATCGGCTCGCCCTCGATGCGCACCGCCTGGACGAGGATGATGGCACCGAGCACGATCAGCACGATCGCCAGCACCAGCGGGAAATAGCCCGGTCCCATGCGGAAGGCGGTGCCGATCTCAAGTCCGAGCGATTGTATGGCGAAAAACGCGCCGAAAAAGATGAACAGCGCGGCGCACAGGCCGTTGGTCCTGTCGATTGCGAAAGGTTTCATGACGGTCCTCCCAGACCCTTGCGGCGGGCCTGCCGTTAGAAATTTGAAAACCGAAGCGAAAACGGGGCGCTGTTGGCGCCCCGTTCAAGTCCCTCAGTCGGCATATTGGCCGGCGGCTTCGATGATCGGCTTCCAGCGCGTGATCTCGCCTTCCAGCTTGGCCTTCAGCGCTGCCGGCGTCGCATCGGTTTCGGATGACGGCTTGGTGCCGAGCTCGGCGAAGCGAGCGACGACGTTAGGGTCCTTCAGCGCGACCTGGAGCGATTTCGACAGGCGCTCGGTGACCGCGGCCGGCGTGCCCTTCGGCGCATAGAGGCCGTGCCAGATGCCGACCTGCACCGCGGGCAGGCCGCCTTCGATCGTCGTCGGGACATCCTTCATGACATCGAGGCGTTCGGGCGTGGTGACGGCATAGGCCTTGATCGTGCCGCCCTGGATCTGCTTGGTGGTGTTGGTGGTCTGGTCGCACATGATATCGACCTGGCCGCCGAGAAGATCGGTCATGGCCGGGCCGGTGCCCTTGTAGGGCACGGTGACCAGCGGCGTGCCGATGGCGCTCATGAACAGCATGCCGCACAGATGCGAGGCCGCCCCGATGCCGGCATTGGCGACGGTGATGGTGTCCTTGTTGGCCTTGGCGTATTCGACCAGCGATTTCAGATCGGTTGGCTCCAGATCCTTGCGGGCGACGATGGCCATCGGCACGTCGGTGACGAGGCCGACATATTCGAAGGCGTTCAGCGGGTCGTAGGCGAGCTTTCTGTAGAGCGTGGCGCTCGTCGCCATGCCGATGTGATGGAGCAGCAGCGTGTAGCCGTCCGGATCGGCGTTGGCGACGCGGCCGGCGCCCAGCGTGCCGCCGGCGCCGCCGACATTCTCGACGATGAGCTGCTGGCCGAGATCCTTCGACATGGCTTCAGCGACAAGGCGCGTCACCGTGTCGGTCGGGCCGCCGGCCGCAAACGGCACCACGACGGTGATGGTGCGTTCGGGATAGGTCTGTGCGCCGGCGGTGAACGAACAAAGCGACACAGCCGCGGCGGCGGCCAGTGCGGCAACAAATTTCCTCATTGTAATTCTCCTCCCAGGATATCGATTTCCAACCGCCGTGCGATCCGGCAGCGATGGTGCAACATAGGCAAGCTAACAGATTGTCGCCTGACGCAAACTGTAAAATACAATAGTGCGCAACCATTGCGTTCAGCGGGGGGGAAGCCCGGCGGGAATGGGGTTTGGTGTTGGCGTTGCTTTCAGAGCAATCCCAGGAAAAGCGCTGAGCGCTTTCCCTTGGGAAGTGCGTAAACCAAAGCTCTAGTAGCCGTAGCCGCGCGCCATTGCCGCCGCGAAGATCGGTATCAGCAGGAAGACGAACGCCTCGGCGCGTACATAGGTCTTCACCGAGGCGAGTTCCGCCGCCGGCACCTGGAAGCCGGGACTGGCGCTGGCCTGCCGGCTCCAGGACAGGAAGCGCATGGTGGGCACGATCGACAGCAGGCCGACAATAGCGAACGCCGCCATCTTGGTCCAGAACACCCAATTGTAGACGTAGAATTCCCAGCCCTTCAGGCCGTAGACGACGCGGCAGATGCCGATGATGATGATCAGCATGGCGATTATGCCGTAATGGCGGTCGATGCCGGCAAGCCGCTTGAGCGTGGCGGCGGACAGGTCGCCGCGGATCAGGACGAATTCGGCGCCGATGATGCCGGCCAGCGAGAACACCAGCAGATGATGGAAAATGGCCAGCACAAGATCCGTGGTGTCCATGGCGTTCTCCTCCCCTTGCCGGTATCGAGACCGGCCCACGCCGGATCGGTTGCGAAAGGTAGCATCGTTCGGCAAAATTCCCAGAGGCGGGCTTGCTTCTGGCCCAGTCATCAGTGCCATTGACGCCACATCCTGACAGCTCGCTGATGGATCGAGACAGTTTCGCTGGCCGTACGATGATCCGGCCTGGCTCTTGTCCGGGCGCGCTGGTTTGCTAAGCGCGGCCACGTCAACGGAGGCAGAGTTTCATGGACAGTCCAAAAGCAGCCGGCGTCCCGGTTCTCGAAACGGAGCGGACCATCATGCGGGCGCACCGGATCGATGATTTCGACGCCTATGCCGCCATGTGGGCCGAACCAGCCGTCACCCGCTTCATCGGCGGCAAGCCGCGGACGCGCGAGGAAAGCTGGATGCGGTTCCTCAGGCACGCCGGCCTGTGGTCTCTGCTCGGCTATGGCTTCTGGGCGGTCGAGGACAAGGCCAGCGGCCGCTTCATCGGTGAAGCCGGGTTTCATGATCTCAAGCGCGATATAGAGCCGTCGCTCGAGGGCATTCCGGAAGCCGGCTGGGCGCTGGCTCCCGAGGCGCATGGCAAGGGCCTTGCCAGCGAAATCGTCAAACGGGCGCTGGCCTGGGGCGACGAAACTTTTGCCGACGCACGAACCGTCTGCATCATCGACCCGGAAAACACCGGCTCGCTGAACGTTGCGGCAAAGTGCGGCTACACCAAGGTGCTGGAAACCACCTATCACGACGGGCCGACGATCCTGCTCGAACGGCGGGTGTGAAGCACTTCATCGACGCAATTGCCTCGTTCCGCAAAAATTGCCATCCTGATCTAGCTACGCAATTCCGGTGGGAAACCGCTCACACGTTCCTGGAATTGCTCTTGGGGGAGGCAGGCCAATGCGTACGATCAATGCGATACTTCTGAAGGTTTTTTGGGCGGGACTGCTGCTGTTTGCGGCCGTGCGGCTGGCGGGCGCCGATGCGACGGTGCCGACCGCCGACATCGAGGGTGCTGCCGATAATCATCTGGCCAAGCGCTATGAGGGGTCGTTCATCGTCTCCTACGAAAAATTCGCCTACACCGATTTCACCGTGCCGCTGTCGCCGCTGAAGCCGAGCGCCGATCCGGACGCGCGCGATACGATGAACAATCGCGTCTTTGCACCGGACAAGAAGGCCGAGGTCGAAGGTGCGCTCAGCCGCATCGCCTATGTGCTGCCGGCCGAGCGCTCGCCGCTCGAAGTGCTGCGCAACTACCAGGATGTGATCCAGGCCGCCGGCGGCGAAGTGCTGTTCGACTGCAAGAAGGAAGAATGCGGCGGCGCCGCCGACCGGTCGTCGAGCGGCGGCGGCGGCGACATGAGCCTGATGATGTATTTCTTCCACGAAAGCGACGTCAAGGACGCGGCCTTTTCCAACGGCGCCTGCGCGCTGACCGCGGGCATCAACGACCAGCGCTTTTTCGCCGCCAAGGTGCCGCAGGACGGTGGCGACGCCTATGTCACCGTGCAGACCTATTCGCTGATCGACGACCTCTACTGCAAGGAGCTCAACGGTCGCACCATTGCAGTGGTTCAGGTGCTGGAACCCAAGGCGCGCGACAAGAAGATGGTGGTGGTCGAGGCCGCCAAGATGGCGGATTCGCTGTCCGCCACCGGCTCGATTTCGCTCTACGGCATCTTCTTCGACACCGACAAGGCCGACATCAAGCCGGAATCGGAACCGACATTGAAGGAAATCTCGACGCTGTTGACCAACGAGCCCGGCATGGCTGTGATCGTGGTCGGCCACACTGACAATCAGGGCGCTTTCGACTACAATATCGATCTGTCGTCGCGGCGGGCGCAGTCGGTGAAGGCGGCGCTGGTCTCGAAATACGGCATCGATGGCGGGCGGTTGACCGCCGCCGGCGCCGGCATGATGGCGCCCGTCGCCAGCAATGACGACGAAGCCGGCCGCGCCAAGAACCGCCGCGTGGTGCTGGTCAAGGCGAACTGACGAAAATCGGCGACCGCTTGCCTCGTCATCCGGCCTTGCGCAATTTTCGCGCAAGGCCGTTCCAACGATCTTTGTCCGTCCCCGTTGCAGGTTCCGCCGGATTCAGCAGCCTCATGGAGGCGTTGAAAGGTTGCGGCCTGGCTATCGCATAGCCTTGCGCATAGTCGACGCCGATGGTCTTCAATGCCGCGATGATGCCGTCGCTTTCGGCGAATTCGGCAATGGTGCGCTTACCCATCACCTTGCCGATATGATGTATCATCTCGACCATGGCGCGGTCGATACGATCCTCCAGCATGTCCTTGACGAAGCTGCCGTCGATTTTCAGATAGTCGACGGGCAGGTGCTTCAGGTAGGCGAAGGACGACATGCCGGAGCCGAAGTCATCGAGGGCGAAGCGGCAACCCAACTCGCGCAGATCGGCAATGAAGCGCATGGCATTGGCGAGATCGGCGATGGCGCTGGTCTCCGTGATCTCCAGACATATCGTTTTCGGCGGAATGCCAGAGGCAAGAAACTGCTCGCGCAGGAAGCCGAGGAAGGTCTCGTCACCGAAGCTCGCGCCGGAAAGATTGATGGCACAGGTTGTGATGGGAGAAGCCAACGGATTGGCGAGGCGTGCCGCCAGGACGCGGAAGGTGTTGCGCACGACCCAACGGTCGATCGACGGCATCAGCCCGTAGCGCTCGGCAGCCGGAATGAAGCTGGCGGGCGAGACGACGAGACCGTCCTCGGCGGTCAGCCGCAGCAGGATCTCAATATGCGCGCCGGCTTCGGCGGCCGTCTCGTTCAGCGGCCAGATCTCCTGGGCATGAAGCGTAAAGCGGTTCTCTTCCAGCGCGGCGTGCAGGCGCTGAACCCAGGCCATCTCGCCGAAGCGTTCGCGCAAGGCGACATCGCTGTCACTGTGCAGCTGAACCCGGTTGCGGCCTTTTTCCTTGGCCATGTAGCAGGCGACGTCCGCAGCCCGCAGAATCTCTTCAAGCGTGATTTCGGCATTGATGATCTGAACCATGCCGATACTGACGCTGCTGTTGAAGAGCCTGGCTTCCCAGGTGAAATGCAGGTCCTGCACCGTTGCACGCAGGCGTTCGGCGATGTCGACAGCGAGATCAAGGCTGCAATCGAACAGCAGAACGCCGAACTCGTCGCCACCCAGCCGCGCCAGCATGTCGCCCGGCCGCAGCGCATTGCCGAGAAGAACGGAAATCTGCCGCAGCAGCTGATCGCCGGCCGCATGACCACATGTATCGTTGACAAGCTTGAACTGATCGAGATCCAGGCACATCAGAGCGTGCTGACGGGACTTGTGACGCAATTCGGCGATTTCCAACTCCAGCCGGCTTTCGAAGTTGCGACGGTTGGCAAGTCCGGTCAACGCATCATGAGAAGCCTGCCATGAGAGCCGCTCTATGTAGTCCTGCTCACGCGTCATGTCGTGGAAAGCCAGCACAGCGCCAACCACGCGGCCGGAAACGAACAGTGGCGCACCTGTCAGCGCGACTGGAACGACTGAGCCATTAGAGCTCTGCAGCAGTTGCGGGCGGACGCCGGAGGGGCGTGGCTCGCCAGCCAGCAGGCGCTCCACCAACCCGAGTTCCTCGATACCGGTATCCTTGTCCAGCAAGCGGAACAGCGATGCGATCGGCATGCCCCTGGCGGTGTGGAGCGAGTGTCCCAACAGTCGCTCGGCGACAGGGTTCATATAGTCCAACAGTCCGCCCGCTCCCGTGCTGATGACAGCCTGGCCGATCGAGGCGAGGGTGATCTGGGCGCGCTCGCGTTCGGCGTTGAGCGCGGATTGGAAAGCTCGGCGCTGCGCCAGCAGTTTGCGGGTGCGCCACACGGCGAGCAGGATCAGCAAGGCGGCAGTAACCAGGTTGGCGAGCGTCAGCACCATCTTGATGAAACGGGATCCCTCGCCGAGGCTGTCGGAGAAGGCCTTGGACAGGGGACCTATCAGATGGTTGAGCTGATGGATTTCCGCTTTCCAGGTGTTGATTTGTGCAGCCGAAACCGCCCCTTCCACAAATCCCTGGTGTATCGTGGTGCCGAGCTGATCGATTTCAACGATCATGCTGTCGGCGGCCGTCCAACGCTGGATGGCAACGTCGAGATAGCTCACGTCGCGGAAGTTCTGGAATAGCCAGATCATCCCCGTCAGATCGTCAGGGTGGTTGCGGCCTTGCAGGAAGCCGGCACGCGCCGCATCGGTGTCGGGTTTTGATTGCTCAAGGGCAAGTCGAGCCGAACGATCGGCGAGCGGAACGGCAATGGCTCCGCGATACTCGTTGAAGAATTCTTCCTTGCCGGTATCGGCATAGAGACTGAGAAAATAGATGGCCTGCTTCTGTCCCTTGGACCAGTGGCTCTCGCCGCCGACATAGGCGCGAACGGCTGAGAGCGTGTAAAGGCTGCCGCTGGCAACCAGGGCCTGGACAAGAACCACGAGGATGAATGGCCAGACCAGCCCGAGAAGACGGGGACCGGTGTCTGTTGGTGGCAGCCTCATCAAGCTCTCATGGAAATGGCCATGGCTCCTCGTGAATTGCCTGCCGACCAGATGTCGGCCAAGCGACGTCTTCTCCCAATGCCGCCTATATCTGGCGACGATTGACTGAAATAGCCTGCCGTCATTAACAGCGAATAAATTCTTTGGATATTGCTTTCGGATTGTCCCTAATTCTGTGAAATTTGCTTGGCACGCAATCTTTCGCCAAAATTAGATTGTATTCGAGTAAATACAAGAATACATTTGGCATCGGGAGCTTGCAAGAGCGGGTGGAAACACCACGTGACGTGGCCCGCAAATGCTTGATTGCGTTGCGGAGCTTGGCCGCACTAGGTGAGGTTGCCTGCTTTCGCGCCTGCATGTTCAAGGGCTGAGGCATCCTCGCCGAAGGCGCGGGTGGCGCGGGCGGCAGCCTCCAGCAAAGCCGGCGTCATGCGCCGCAGGAAGGCCGCATCGACGCGCGTCGATGGGCCGGCGAGCGTCAAGGCGCCAAGCAGAACGCGGCCCGGTCCGAACACCGGCGCCGATACGCCCGCCGTCTCGGGGTCGCGGTCGCCGATCGACAGATAATGGCAGGTCTGGCGGATGGTCTCGTAAGGCTCGCCCTGCTTGCCTGAAAACGCCGCCAGCACGCGGCCGCCCGAGCCGGAAAGCAACGGCAACAGGTCGCCTTCCCGGATCGTGTAGCGGATCGGATGTTTGGATTCGACGCGGTAGAGGCAGGTGCGGGCATCTCCGGAGCGGACATAGAACGCCACGCTTTCCCAGCTGCGCTCGGCGAGATCGCGCATGATTGGCAACAATATGTCGACCGCCGCCACCGAGCGTTGGTAGAGCGCGCCGAGCCGGAAGGTGGCCGGCCCGATGCGGTAGCGGCCATCGTCGAGCCGCTCCAGCAGTTGCCCGCGCAGCAAGGAGTTCGCCAGCCTCAGGATCGTGCTCTTGTAGAGCCCGGTGCGCGCCGCGATTTCGGCCAGGCTGAGCGAGCGGTCGGCGGTGGCGAAAGCGTCGAGAATGGCGATCGCGCGGTCGAGCGCGGCAACGCCATCGGCCTGCAGAGGCTGAGGTCGCGCTTCGGTCATCTCACGGACGGTTTCATTCCAGTTTACCCGCTAGGACTCTTTGTTTTTGCGCAATTCCTGGGGGAAAACCGCTCACACTTTTCCTGGAATTGCTCAGGCCTACCGAAGCGATTGTGCCGCAAGCAGCGCGTTCTGTCTAGAAGAACGGCGTTCCTGTTGACAGAACATACCGGAGTCGGCATGAATTTTTACCGAGCGGGTCTGGATTCAGGCTACGTTTCTGGCAGGCACCGGAGGAGGTGTCGTGATTTGGAGGAATCCCATGCTGAACAGACGCAGATTTTTGATGAGCACCGCAGCCGCAGGCGCTGCCGGTTTCGTCGCAACGCATTTGACGCCCGCCTTCGCGCAGGACGCACCGCAGATCCAGATCTTCGTGCCGGCGGCGCCCGGCGGTGGCTGGGACCAGACGGGGCGCACCATCGACCAGGTGCTGCGCAGTGAAAAACTGATCTCCGGCTCGCAGATCACCAATGTCGCCGGCGCCGGCGGTACGGTCGGCCTGCCGCAGTTCATCAGCCAGTGGAACGGCAAGGGCAACTCGCTGATGGTGGCCGGCATGGTCATGGTCGGCGCCATCATCGCCAACAAATCCGCCAACAACCTCTCCGAAGTCACGCCGATCGCCCGCCTCACCGGCGAGTTCGAGGCGCTGGTGGTGCCGGCGGAGTCGCCGTTCAAGACGGCCGGCGATTTCGTTGCCGCACTTAAAGCGGATCCGACCAAGGTTCCGGTCGCGGGCGGTTCGGCCGGCGGCTCCGACCACATATTGTTCGGCCTGATTGCCAAGACGGTCGGGGTTCCGGCGACCAGCCTCTCCTATGTGCCGTTCGCCGGTGGCGGCGAGGCGCTGTCGGCACTGCTCGGCAACCAGGTCGCGGCCGGCATTTCCGGCTTTGGCGAGTTCTCCGAACAGGTCAAGGCAGGCGCGCTTCGGTTGCTGGCTATCTCCGCCGACAAGCGCCAGGACGGCATCGACGCACCGACGATGAAAGAAGCCGGCATCGATGTCGAATTGTTCAACTGGCGCGGCGTCTTTGCACCGCCCGGCGTCTCGGACGCCGACAAGGCGGCGATGGTCACGCTGATCGAAACGATGGCCAAGAGCGACGCCTGGGCGGCCGAATGCAAGAACCGCAACTGGACGCCCATCCTGCTCACCGGTGACGACTATGCAAAATTCCTCACCGACGACACCGCCCGCATCACCGCGATCCTCAAGGATCTCGGCCTCGCCTGATGTCTTCAGGGGGTGGCGACTGCCGCCCCCTCAGACTTTCACCTGCCGCATGGACATATCATGCGGTGGGAGTGAAACTGCGGATGCCGCCGGCGGGAGGATGCCGGCCATCTCGGGAGGACATTGATGAGCACCAGCGACCAGCAACCGGCGCCCACGCGCCTTGCCATGCCCGAATTGTTGATCGGCATAGGGCTTCTCGCCTGCGCCGGGGCGGTAGCCTGGCAGACGCTGGTGATCCCGGTGTCGCCGCTCTACTCCAAGGTCGGCCCGACCGTCTTTCCCTATCTCACCATGACCGGCATGATCGTGCTTTCGCTGCTGCTCATTGTCGCCGCGCTGCGCGGCGGCTGGCAGCCGCAGGAAGAAAAGGACACGCCGACCGACTGGAAGGCGATGGGCATCGTCGTTGCCGGGCTGGTGGCAAACCTGGTGCTGATCCACCCGCTCGGCTTCACAGCGGCCTCGGTCGTGATGTTCGTGCTCATCTGCTACGCCTTCGGCAGCAGGCATACGCTGCGCGATGCGTTGACCGGCCTGGTCCTGGCGCTGGCCGCCTATTTCGGCTTTGCGCGGGCGCTCGGCGTCAACATTGGCGCCGGCTTCATCGAAAACCAGCTGAACACGGTGATCGACGCGATCATCGCAACGTTGAGGGGCTGACGCCATGGAGACGCTCGGTCATCTCGCCCACGGATTTTCCGTCGCTTTCTCGCCGATGAACCTGCTGTGGTGCCTGATCGGCACCACGCTCGGCACCGCCATCGGCGTGCTGCCTGGGCTTGGACCGGCGCTGACCATCGCGCTGCTCCTGCCGATCACCTACCAGGTGGCGCCGGAGGCATCCTTCATCCTGTTTGCCGGCATCTATTACGGCGCCATGTATGGCGGCTCGACGACGTCGATCCTGCTCAACACGCCAGGCGAAAGCGCCACCATCGTCACCGCGCTGGAAGGCAACAAGATGGCCCGCTCCGGTCGTGGCGGCGCCGCATTGGCAACGTCGGCGATCGGCTCCTTCGTTGCCGGCACCATCGGCACGCTGGGCGTCGCCTTCCTGGCGCCGGTGGTGGTCAAGTTCGCGTTGGCTTTCGGGCCGGCCGAATACTTCTCGCTGATGGTGCTCGCCTTCATCACGGTCTCGGCAGTGCTCGGCTCGTCGTCGGTGCGCGGCCTCACCAGCCTGTTCATCGGCTTCGTCATCGGCATGATCGGCGTCGACCTGCAGACCGGACAGCCGCGCTTCACCTTCGGCACCAACGAGCTGCTCGACGGCGTCGATGTCATCATTGCCGCGGTCGGCCTGTTTGCCGTCGGCGAGACGCTCTACATGGCCTCGCGCCGCTATGCCGGCAAGGACGAGATCGTGCCGCTCAAGGGCTCGCTTTACATGACCGCGGCCGAATGGGGCCGCTCGTGGAAGGCCTGGCTGCGCGGCGCGGCGATCGGCTTCCCGATCGGCGCCATGCCGGCCGGCGGCGCCGAGATACCGACCTTCCTGTCCTATGCCATCGAGAAGAAGCTGTCGAAGCACAAGGAGGAGTTCGGCACGGTCGGCGCCATCGAGGGCGTTGCCGGCCCGGAAGCCGCCAACAATGCCTCGGCTGCCGGCGTGCTGGTGCCGATGCTGACGCTTGGCCTGCCGACCTCGGCAACGGCGGCGATCATGCTGTCGGCCTTCCAGAGCTACGGCATCAATCCGGGACCGCTGTTGTTGACGACGCAGGCCGATCTCGTCTGGGGCCTGATCGCCAGCCTGTTCATCGCCAACGTCATCCTGGTCATCCTCAACCTGCCGCTGATCGGGCTGTGGGTGCGGTTGTTGAAAATTCCGGCGCCGCAGCTCTATGCCGGCATCCTGGTGTTCGCGACCGTCGGCACCTACGGCATCTCGCAGTCGCCGATCGACCTCGTCATCCTCTATCTTCTGGGAGCCGCCGGCTTCCTGATGCGGCGCTTCGATTTCCCGACCGCGCCGGTCATCATCGGCATGATCCTGGGGCCGCTCGCCGAAACCCAGTTCCGCCGGGCGATGACGATCTCGAACGGCGACTGGTCGGTGTTCTACACCCACAAGCTGTCGCTGGTGCTGCTGATCCTCGCCTTCATCGGCTTGGCCGGGCCGCATATATGGGCCTTCATCGAGCATCGCCGCCGGCGCGGACCGGAGCATGTGCCGGGCGATGCCTGAGCGATCTGGAGCATCATGACCGATCTGCTTGCCGGCATACGCGTCCTCGACCTGACCAATGTGCTGGCAGGCCCTTACTGCGCCTATCAGCTGGCGCTGCTCGGCGCCGACGTCATCAAGGTCGAGGCGCCGCAGGGCGGCGACCTGGCGCGCCAGCTTGGCGCCTCGCCGGCGCTCAACGAGGCAGGGATGGGCGCTTCGTTCCTGGCACAGAATGCCGGCAAAAGATCGGTGGTGCTCGATCTCAAGAACGAGGCCGACCGCGAACGCTTTCTCGATCTGGTGGCGTCGGCCGACGCGCTGGTCGAGAATTTCCGCCCCGGCGTGATGGCGCGCCTGGGCCTCGGCTACGAGCAACTGAAAGAGGTCCGTCCCGACCTGGTCTATTGCGCCATATCGGGTTTCGGCCAGACCGGGCCGATGCGTGACAATCCGGCCTACGACCAGATCATCCAGGGGCTGTCGGGCATTATGAGCATCACCGGCACGCCGGAGACGGCGCCGCTCAGGGTCGGTTATCCCGTCGCCGACACGCTGGGCGGACTGGTCGGGGCCTTCGCCATTGCCGCGGCCCTTGTGAAGCAGAAGACCTCAGGCGAGGGCGCGTTTCTCGATGTCTCCATGCTCGAATGCACATTGTCGGCGCTGGGCTGGCCGGTGTCCAACTATCTGACCGCCGGCGTCGAGCCGAAGCCGATGGGCAATGAGAACATGACGGCGGCCCCTTCCGGCGCGTTCCGCACCGGCGACGGCCTGCTCAACATCGCCGCCAACAAGCAGGAGCAGTTCGTCACGCTGTGCCGGCTGATCGGACAATCCGAGCTGGCGTCGGATCCGCGCTTTGCCGAACGCGAGATCCGCAAGCAGAACCGCGCCGACCTGAAGGTGCTGATCGAGGCGGCCCTGGCGAGTGCTTCGGCCGCCATCTGGGAAGAAAAGTTCAACCGCGCCGGCGTGCCCGCGGGAAGGGTTCTGACGATCCCGCAGGTGCTGGAGGAACGCCAGGTGGTCGAGCGCGACATGACCACCCGCTTCCAGGGCCTGCCTGGCATGGACCAGCCGCTGACCGTCGTGCGCGGCGGCTTCATGGTCGATGGTGCGGCACCTCTGCCGGTCCTGCCGCCGCCGGTGCTGGGCGAGCATATGGACGAGGTGTTTTCCGACCTGCCGCCGCGCGCCAGGAGACGGGCGTGAGCGAGAAAAAAACCGGCCGCGAGCGCGGCGAGGAATGGTGGCAGACCGGCATCATCGAGATGAGCCCCGGCGTCATCCGGCTGCGCGGCTATGAGATCCAGGAGCTGATCGGCCGCGTCAGTTTTCCGGCCACGATCTGGCTGATGCTGCGCGGCGAATTGCCAAGCGAAGAGCAGGCGGCGCTGCTCGGCATCGCGCTGGGCGCGGCCGTCGACCACGGGCCGCAGGCGCCGTCGATCGCCATTGCCCGCATGGCCATCACCTGCGGCGTCGGCATCAACAGCGCCATGGCCTCGGCCGTCAACGTGCTGGGCGACGTGCATGGCGGCGCCGGCGAACAGGCGCTGTCCTTCTATGGCGATATCGCCGTGGCGCTCGACCAGGGTGCGGCGCTCAACGAGGCGGTATCGGCGCGGCTCGACCGCTTCTTCGCCGAGGAGAAAGGCTATGTGCCGGGCTTTGGCCACCGCTTCCATCCGGTCGACCCGCGCGCGCCGCGGCTGATCGAGGTGACCCGCGATTTTGCCGCCCGCGGCGTCGTCAGCGGACGCTTCGCCGACATTGCAGAGGCCGTCGAGGCGGAGGTCGCCCGGCGCAAGGGGAAAAAAATACCGCTCAACATCGATGGCGCCACCGCCGTCATCTATGGCGAACTCGGTTTTCCGCCGCCGCTGACGCGTGGCCTGTTCGTGTTGTCGCGCTCGGTCGGAATCCTGGCGCATGCCTGGGAACAATCGCAGCAAAGCGAGCGCAACAAGGGGCCGCTGCCGCGCGAATGGCTGTGGGCCTATACCGGCACGCCGCTGCGGCCATTTCCCGTAGAGGATGACGAGCGCAAGTGAGGCTCAGGCCGGGTCCGGCACTGTGGGCTGCGGGGGCGCCAAATTCGCCATCAGCGTCGAAAGATCGGGCTCATCGATGAGCAATGCCGCGTCCAGTGGCTTGAGCCAGGCCCGCTGCCGGCTTTTGGCCTCTTGCCAGTTGGCCAGCTCTTCCGAGACCTCCAGGAGGTAGACGACGACGTCGACGCGCACAAAACTGTGCTCCAGCCGCTTCCAGTAGGAGTATGTGCCGGCCGGCGTCTTGCGTGTCTTGCCCAGCACGCCGGCTTCTTCGCGCGCCTCGATGGTGGCGGCCTTGCGCCCGCTCTTGCCCTTCATCGGCCAGCCCTTCGGCACGATGAAGCGTTTCGTCGTGCGCGACGTGACCAGCATGACTTCGAAATTGCCTGAAACATCCAGGCGAAAGGGGATGGCGGCGACCTGGCGAATCCGTTCGCCTCGCCTTGCCTTGCGCACCGCCTTTTTCTTCGTCGTCGCCATTTGCTGAAAACCCGGTCGACGGGCGCGCCGCCGCACGCCGCCTGCAAACCCTAGAAATGCCCGCGAGGCAATGGAGCATTCTTATTAAATAAGTCGACTAAGTAAATCGAAAGCGACCGATATCAACGGCAAACACGCACAATCTGGTTGTTGACGATCTGAATCGGGCAAGCTTGCCTGACGACAGGCACTTCGGGGCGCGGTTGCGGCACGATCCGGCGATCCTGCTCGCGATATTGCTGCTGCTGTTGCTGGAACTGCTGCCGCTGCAGGCTGTTGCGCAACTGCTGCAGCTGATTTTGCTGGATCAGCCGGTTGGTGCTGGGATTGACGGCCTGCGCCGAGGCAGATTGCGCCATGCCCGGCAACGTCGCCGCAGCCAGCACCGCCGATATCAGGACCGTCGATAGACGAAGCGTCGACATCCGTTCATTCCCGTTCAAAACATTCTCTCCTCCCTATATAGGGCGTCCGTCCCGATCTGCCACGCGCCACCGAAATCAGCGGATCGTGTGGCGGAAGCGATCTGCCCGCACTTGACAGAAAAGCTCGATTGACCGCTCTATCGGGCGCGGGCCCTGGGCTCAATCGCGGCTGGCTCGGGGCGCAATCGGGAGCATATTGATGAAAAGCAGGCAAGTATATTTCGCGGCGATACTGGGGTGCGTCTGTATCCTCGGCTCGGGAGCGGTCGCGGCGCAGACCAAGACCGACAAGGCAGCGCCTGCTGCGACGGCGCCTGCCCCTGCTGCCGGCCCGTCATTGCCTGGCGGTGCGTCGGCGCTGTCCGAGACGCATGGCGACTGGACGGTCAATTGCCAGATAGCGGGCGCGGCCAAGGTCTGCAGCCTTTCGCATCAACAGTTCAACAAGCAAAACAACCAGCGCCTGCTGGCCATAGAGCTGTCGAGCAAGAGCGGCGAGGATGCGACCGGTACGCTCGCTTTGCCTTTCGGCCTGGCGCTGGCCAAAGGCGTCAGCCTGACGATCGACGACCAGAAGCTGGAAGGCAGCCTGCCGTTCAACACCTGCCAGGCCGTCGGCTGCCTGGTGCCGGTGGCGTTCGACGCCGCGGTCACGCCGCTGCTGAAGGCAGCCACCACGCTGAAGATCGACGCCTTTGCCGCCGACACCGGGCAAGCGGTGAGTTTCACCGTACCGCTCAACGGCTTTGGTGGTGCGCTGGCGCGGACCGCGGAATTGTCGGCGGACTGAGGAAACGCGCCCGATCACTCAACCTCGCGCAGCCGGTAGCCCACACCGGTCTCGGTGGTGATGTAGCGCGGCTGGTCGGGCGACTTTTCGATCTTCTGCCTGAGCTGGCGGACATAGACCCTGAGATACTGCACGTCGGTCGAATCGCCCCACACCTGCTTGAGCAGGAAATGGTGGGTCAGCACCTTGCCGGCGTGCTGCACCAGAATGCGTAGTATGTCGTATTCCTTCGGCGAGAGTTTTATCTCCTTGCCCTCGACCTTTACGATGCGCTTGACCAGGTCGACGCTGAGATCGCCGGTGTGGAACACCGGCTTCTCGCCCTGCTGCTGGAATTTGTGGCGCAGCGCCACGCGGATGCGGGCAACCAGTTCATTCATGCCGAACGGTTTAGTGATGTAGTCGTCGGCCCCTAGCTCCAGTGCCTGGACGATGCCGGCCTCGTCGGTGCGGCTGGACAGGATGACCACGGGAACATCGAGGCCGTCGTCGCGCCATTTGCGCAACAATTCATGGCCACTCATGCCAGGCAGGCCGAGATCGAGCAGGATCAGATCCGGCTTTTGCGCGTCGACAAGCTCGATCGCGGCTCTGGCGTTGGGCGCCTCGCTGACCGCATAGCCCTGGCTGCCGAGGCCGACACGCAGCAGTTTGCGGATCGGCGGCTCGTCATCGACGACCAGTATGTTGACGTTGGAATTTGTCATCCCGGATCACCAGATGTTTGCCCGTCCGCGCTCTGTTCGTCCATGCCGGGCGATTGTACCGGCCTCGGCATGCGGATGGTGAAGACCGCGCCCGGGCGGTCGCTGCGGTTCGCCGCCGTGATCGTGCCACCCATCGCCTCGATGAAGCCGCGGCAGATCGACAGGCCGAGCCCGGTGCCGGCCTGGACCTGGTCGCGCTTGCGCACCCGGTAGAAGCTGTCGAAGATGCGCTCCAGGTCGGTGGGCGGAATGCCCGGTCCCTCATCCATGACCTGCAGGACGACGGAGCCATTGTCGACCCAGCCCTGCAGCCGGATGGTCGATGTGGGCGGCGCGTATTTGGCGGCATTGTCGAGCAGATTGAACAGCACCTGCTCGAACAGGACGGGATCGAGCTTCAGCATCGGCAGGTCGGCCGGAATATCGACCTCGGTCTCGTGGTCGGCTGTGATCTTGCGCGCCCTTTGCAAGGCAGAGCCGACGACATCGCCGACATAGTGGAGGGCGAAATTCGGCTCCATGGCGCCGGATTCGATCTTGGTCATGTCGAGCAGATTGGCGATGAAGCGGTTCAGCCGCTCGGATTCATCCAGCACCGTGGTCAGCAACTCAGCCCGATCGTTCTCGGGCAATGAGGGCGCGAATTCCCGCAGCGTGCCGGCGGCGCCCATGATGGCAGCCAGCGGCGTCTTCAGATCATGCGAGATCGAGGTCAGCAGAGCCGAGCGCAGGCGGTCGGCCTCGGCCGCCAACCTGGCGCGGTCGACATCGGCGACCAGCTGGATGCGCTCGATGGCGACCGCCGCCTGGTCGGCCAGCGCATCGAGCAGCCGCTGCTGCTCGGGCGTCAGCAGCGGCCCCTGCTTGTCATTGTCGAGGCCGACGACGCCGATGGCCGTGCGTGCGGTGCGCAAGGGGAGATAGAGGCGCTTGGCGCCGGGCAGCGTGTCGGCGCCGCGGCCGGCGGCGCGGTTGTGCTCCCAGGCCCAGCGGGCAGCGGCGATGTCGGCCTCGGCCAGTGTGTCGTCGGGCGGATAGCCGGCCTTCACGGTGATCGAGCCGTCTTCCGGCAAAAGCAGCACCACGCGCAGCTTCAGCATCGAGGCGATCTGGAAGGCGGTGGCCCACAAAACGTCGTCGAGCGTGCCGGCGCCGGCGAGTTTCTTGGAGAATAAGTAGATGTCTTCCGTCGCTCGCGCCCGGGAGCGGGCGGCGACCGCCTGGCGCTGCACGCGCGCCGTCAGATTGCTGGCGATGACGGCGACGACGAGGAAGACGGCGAGCGCAACAATACTTTCCGGATCGCGGATCGTCAGCGTGTAACGTGGCTCGAGGAAAAAATAGTTGAAGGCAAAGGCGCTGGCGACGCAGGCGTACAAAGCCGGCCACAGACCGCCGGCCACCGCCGATGTCAGCACGCCGATGAGAAAGATGATCGCGAGATTGCGGACGTCGAGAAACTGATCGAGCAGGACGGCGAAGCCGAGCGAGCCGGCAACGAAGGCCGTCGCCTTGAGATAGGGCCAGACATCGAACTGCCATTGTTCGTCCGCCGCTTTGAGGTTCCTCGAAGCCGCCTCGGCGTTGCGTTCGGTTCCTGAAATAACATGGACGCTGATGTCGCCGGCATTGCGGATCAGATCGTAGGTGAGCGAGCCTTCGATCAGTTCGCGCCAGCGCGAACGGGTCGGCCTGCCGACGACGATATGGGTGAAGTTGTTGGCCGTGGCGTGGCGCACGATATCCTGGGCGACGTTCTGGCCTGGAATAGTCGTCACCTCGGCGCCGAGCTGCTCGGCCAGGCGCAAGAGCGTCGCCAGCCGGTCCTTGTCGTCCTCGGACATGGCGGCGGAGCGCGGCGTATCGACATGCAGCGCCGTCCATGGCGCGCGCAGCCTGTCGGCAAGCCGGCGCGCATAGCGGATGCGGGAGGCTCCGCCCGGACGCGCATCGACGCAGACCAGCACTCTTTCGCCCGCTGCCCAAGGACCCTGGATAGCGTGCGCCTGCATGTGGCTGACCAACTGCTCATCGACACGCTGGGCGGTGCGGCGCAGTGCCAGCTCCCTGAGTGCGGTCAGGTTGCCCGGCGAGAAATAGTTCTCGACCGCGCGCTGGGCGGTGTTGGGGAAATAGACCTTGCCTTCCTTCAGGCGCTTGATCAGGTCGTCGGGCGTGAGGTCGATGATCTCGATGTCGTCGGCCTGGTCGATGATGGAATCGGGAACCGTTTCGCGCACCCTGACGCGGGTGATCTGCGCCACCACATCGTTCAGGCTCTCGACATGCTGGATGTTGAGCGTGGTGTACACGTCGATGCCGCGCCTCAGGATTTCCTGGACGTCGAGATAACGCTTGGGGTGGCGGCTGCCCGGCGCGTTGGTGTGGGCAAGCTCGTCAACGAGCACCAGCGCCGGTCGGCGGGCGAGGATGGCATCGATGTCCATCTCGTCCAGAACACGGCCCTTGTAGTCGACCTTCTGGCGCGGGATGACCTCGTAGCCTTCCACCAGGGCCAGGGTTTCCTTGCGGCCGTGGGTTTCGACGATGCCGATCACCACGTCGACGCCGTCGGCCAGCCTGGCGCGGCCCGCCATCAGCATTTCATAGGTCTTGCCGACGCCCGGCGCTGCGCCCAGGAATATCCGCAGACGGCCGCGCTCTTCCCGTTCCGCATGCTCAAGCAGTGCGTCCGGAGAGGGTCTGTTGTCGTTGCTTCTGTCGTCCGGCATCAGGCTCGATCATGAACGGCGCCGGGGATGGTGTCGATCCCCGGCGCTTTTGCTTTAACGACTGTCTCTCATTGCTTGGTATCGTCCAGCGCGAGGTTCAGCGCCAGCACATTGACGACCGGCTCGCCGAGGAAGCCGAGTTCGCGGCCCTCGACATGGCTGTCGACAAGCGCCTTGACCTTGGCTTCGTCGAAGCCCCTGGCCTTGGCCACGCGAGCGACCTGGAAATAGGCGGCGTCCGGGCTGATGTCGGGGTCGAGGCCGCTGCCGGATGTCGTCACCAGATCCATCGGCACAGGCTGGTTCGGGTTCTCCGCCTTCAGCTTTTCGGCATCGGCCTTGATGCGGTCGATCAGCTTGGGGTTGGTCGGGCCGAGATTGGAGCCGCTCGAGGCGGCGGCGTTGTAGCCGTCGCCGGCAGCCGAGAGGCGGCCATGGAAGTACTTGTCGCCGGCAAAGCCCTGGCCGATCAGCTCGGAGCCTATGACCGTGCCGTTCTTCTCGATCAGGCTGCCATTGGCCTGGTGCGGAAACAGAGCCTGGGCGATACCGGTCATGCCGATCGGATAGATCAGGCCGGTCAGCACCGTGAAAAAGACAATCATGACGATTGCGGGTCGTATCTGGGTGAGCATGGACGTGTTTCCTTAAGCGAGGCCGAGGCCGGTGACGATCATGTCGATCGCCTTGATGCCGACGAAGGGAACGATGATGCCGCCGAGGCCGTAAACCAGCAGGTTGCGGCTGAGCAGGGCGCCGGCGCCGATGGCGCGGTATTTGACGCCTTTCAGCGACAGCGGGATCAGCGCGATGATGATCAGCGCGTTGAAGATGATGGCCGACAGGATGGCGCTTTGCGGCGTCGCCAGATGCATGATGTTGAGCGCCTGCAGCGGCCCGGTGGTGTGCCCAGGTGCGACGTAGAAGACGGCGAACATCGCCGGGATGATGGCGAAGTATTTGGCAACGTCGTTGGCGATTGAGAAGGTCGTCAGCGAGCCGCGCGTCATCAGCAGCGCCTTGCCGATCTCGACGATCTCGATCAGCTTGGTCGGGTCGCTATCGAGGTCGACCATGTTGCCGGCCTCACGCGCCGCCACCGTGCCGGTGTTCATGGCGACGCCGACATCGGCCTGGGCAAGGGCCGGCGCGTCGTTGGTGCCGTCGCCGCACATGGCGACCAGCTTGCCCTTGGCCTGTTCGTCGCGGATCAGCTTCAGCTTGTCTTCCGGCGTTGCCTGGGCAAGAAAGTCGTCGACGCCGGCTTCGGCCGCGATTGCCGCCGCCGTCATCGGATTGTCGCCGGTGATCATCACGGTGCGGATGCCCATCTTGCGCAGTTCGGCAAAGCGTTCGCGGATGCCGCCCTTGACGATGTCCTTGAGGTGGACGACGCCGAGCAGGCGTCCGTCGCGCTCGACCGCCAGCGGCGTGCCGCCCGCCTTGGCGATCTCGTCGGCTATCGCCTGCAGGTCGCGGACGGTGTCGGTGCCGGGCCGTGTGCTGTGGGTGGCCGAGGTCGACTGGCTGACATAGGCGAGAACCGAGTCGACGGCGCCCTTGCGAACCGACGAGCCATCGATGTCGACGCCGCTCATGCGGGTCTGCGCGGTGAAGGGCACGAAGGTGGCATGCAATGTCGCCATGTCACGGGCGCGTATGCCGTATTTCTCCTTGGCCAGCACGACGATCGAGCGTCCCTCAGGCGTCTCGTCGGCGAGCGAGGCAAGCTGCGCCGCATCGGCCAGTTCCTGCTCGGTCACACCTTTCACCGGGCGGAACTCGGTCGCCTGGCGGTTGCCCAGCGTAATCGTGCCGGTCTTGTCGAGCAGCAGCGTGTCGACGTCGCCGGCAGCTTCGACGGCGCGGCCGGACATGGCCAGCACGTTGAAGCGCACCAGGCGGTCCATGCCGGCAATGCCGATGGCCGACAGCAAGGCGCCGATGGTGGTCGGGATCAGGGTGACGAACAGCGCGACCAGCACCGTCACCGGGATATAGCCGCCGGAATAGGAGGCAAAGCTCGGGATCGTTGCGGTGGCAAGCACGAAGATCAGCGTCATGCCGACGAGCAGGATGTTGAGCGCGATCTCGTTCGGCGTCTTCTGGCGCGAGGCGCCCTCGACCAGCGAAATCATGCGGTCGAGGAAGGTGTGGCCGGAGGCGGCGGTGATGCGCACGCGGATCCAGTCGGACAGAACCTGCGTGCCGCCGGTGACAGCCGAACGGTCGCCGCCGGATTCGCGGATGACCGGTGCCGATTCGCCGGTGATCGCCGCCTCGTTGACCGAAGCCACGCCTTCGACCACTTCGCCGTCGGACGGGATGATGTCGCCGGCTTCGACCAGCACGATGTCGCCGACCTTCAGGCTGGTGCCGGGCACCAGCTTGAATTTTGAGCGGTCATCGCCGGCAAGCAGCTTGGCCTGGGTCTCGGTGCGCGCCTTGCGCAGCGAGTCGGCCTGCGCCTTGCCGCGGCCTTCGGCGACGGCTTCGGCGAAGTTGGCGAACAGCACGGTGAACCACAGCCAGATGATGATCTGCAGCGTGAAGCTGAAATCGCCGCCGCCGGTGAAGCGGTCCCTGACGAACAGGACCGTGGTCAGCAGCGACACAACGGCGACGACGAACATCACCGGGTTCTTGACCAAAGTGCGGGGGTCGAGTTTCCTGAAGGCGCCGCCGATGGCGGGCCACAGGATGCGGGCATCCATGATGCTCGCGGATTTGGACTGGCTCATTTGGTGGCTCCAGTATCTGAAATGTTGGCCGGCACCGATCGATCGGATGCCGAAAATGGCGGGCCATAGGCCAGCAGCCAGATCACGATCATGACTGCCGCGATGCCGAGGAAGGTGGACACGCTGGGGAAGGGAGGGGGAGTTGCCTCCCCCTCATTGCCGACCCGTGGGGCGGATCGTGGCCGTGCTTTCCCGAGTTTGGGTTTGAACAGGGACATGACAAGCCTCAGAAGGTCTGCCCGTTGATGGCAGCCAGGTGCTCGACGATCGGTCCGATCGCCAGTGCCGGGAAGAAGGTCAGGCCGACGACGATGACGATGACGCCGACCAGCAGGCCGACGAACAGCGGACCGTCGGTCGGGAAGGTGCCGGCGGAAGCCGGAACCGTCTTCTTCGTCGCCAGCGAGCCGGCAATGGCAAGCGCTGGAATGATGACGAAGAAGCGACCCACCCACATGGAGATGCCGAGCGTGATGTTGTACCAGGGCGTGTTGCCGGAAAGGCCGCCGAAGGCCGAGCCGTTGTTGGCAGCCGCCGAGGTGTAGGCGTAGAGAACCTCGGAGAAGCCGTGCGGACCGCCATTGGCCATCGAGGCCACGGCGCTCGGCAGCACGACCGCGATGGCCGTGAAGACAAGCATGACCAGCGGCAGGGCGAGGATGGCGAGCATTGCCATCTTGACCTCCTTGGCCTCGATCTTCTTGCCGAGATATTCGGGCGTGCGGCCGACCATCAGGCCGGCGACGAAGACGGTGATGACGATGAACATGACGATGCCGTAGAAGCCGGCGCCGACGCCGCCGACGATGACTTCGCCGAGCTGCATGTTGAGCATCGGGATCAGGCCGCCAAGCGCTGTGAAACTATCATGCATGGCGTTGACCGCGCCGCAGGAGGCGGCCGTGGTGATGACGGCGAACAGTGCCGAGGCGACAATGCCGAAGCGGCTCTCCTTGCCTTCCATGTTGCCGCCGTCGATGCCCAGCGCATGGACCAGCGGATTGCCCGCTGCTTCCGCCCAGTAACAGATGGCGACGCCGGCGATGAACAGCACGCCCATCGAGGCCAGGATCGCCCAGCCCTGGCGCTGATTGCCGACCATGCGGCCGAAGACGTTGGTAAGCGCGGCACCCAGCGCGAAGATCGTCACCATCTGGATCAGGTTGGAGATCGCGTCGGGGTTTTCGAAAGGATGCGCGGCATTGGCGTTGAAGAAGCCGCCGCCATTGGTGCCGAGCATCTTGATGGCGACCTGCGAGGCGACCGGCCCAAGGGCGAGCGTCTGCTTGGCGCCTTCCAGCGTGGTGGCATCGACATAAGGTCCGAGCGTCTGCGGCATGCCGAGCCAGACATAGACGAGGGTGAGCACGATGCAGATCGGCAGCAGGATGTAGAGCGTACAACGGGTCATATCGACCCAGAAATTGCCGATCGACTTGACCGAATGGCGGGCGAAGCCGCGGATCAGCGCCACCGCAATGGCAATGCCGACGGCGGCGGACATGAAATTCTGTACGGTGAGGCCGGCCATCTGCACGAGATAGGACATCGTGCTTTCGCCGCCGTAGTTCTGCCAGTTGGTGTTGGTGACGAAGCTGACGGCGGTGTTGAAGGCAAGGTTTTGCTCAACCGCGGTCATGCCTGCCGGATTGTAGGGCAGGACGCCCTGCAGGCGCTGCAGAAAGTAGAGCACCAGGAAGGAGGCCAGGCTGAAGAAGATGATGCCGGCCGCATAGGCGGTCCAGTGCTGCTCCTCGCGTTCGCTGGTTCCCGAGATGCGGTAGAGGCCGCGTTCAATGGGCCCGAGTATCGGCGACAGCAATGTGCGGTCGCCGTTGAAGACGCGATACATGTAGCCGCCGAGCGGCTTCACGAGCAAAACGACGATCCCGCAATAGACGAGGATCTGTATCCATCCGTTGAGTGTCATGAGAATAGCTTTCCGTGCCTTGCGCTAAAGTGCGTCGCGTTTGGGAGCGATCAGAAGCGTTCTGGGCGAACGAGGGCGTATGTCAGGTAGACGAGCAGGAACAAGGTCACGCCGCCACCGAGGATGTAATCGACAAACATGATGCGATCCTTCCGCTTAAAGAGCGTCGCAGGCTTTGATGTAGGCGAGGGAAAGGGCGAAAAACAAAACCTCGATCCCGATGACGACGATGTCCATTTGTGTTGGTCCTTGCTTGTACTTGGCGCCAGCTGCTGGCAGGCCGTAAATTCCATGAGAACGACCCGCCGTAGCTTCGAAGGCTACGGCGTCCGGAGCGTTTTTGCTCGTCGTGGAATATGGACCCGATCGCCATAAAGGTTCGAGACGGGCCCGGGAGGAAAGATATAAAATTCCTATAAAGATTTTGCGCGAACCCGCGCGCCGGCGTGCCGCTTCCTATACGGCGTTTATGAATTTGGCCGCGCAGTCCTCTCGAATTCCTATGCGCTCGCCGACTATGTCATGCGCATCGGCTGATCCGGGGATGACGCACCTGATCGCCGCTGAAACGCGATCGGTGATGCCATGCGCAACGGCCTCAATCCATTCAAATTGCCTGCAATGACTGCCAGGGTCGGGCGCGGCGTGCCGACCGAGTGTTTCATCCTGAACGATGTTCGGACCGAGGGCGCTACCATCGGCCAGCTCGCCGGCAATCCGATCGTGGAGACCGTCGTCGACACGAGCGGGCATCGTTATCGCTATGTCGGCGTTGCGCCGCGCGCGGCCGACGGGCGCTTCGATGTCGATGCGCTGCGCACCGGCGAATGGATCGTTCGTCCGGGGCTTCTCTATGCCCTGGAAAATAAGCAAAAGGCCGGCTGAACCAGCGCTCGCTCGCCCGTCCTATTCTTCGTATAGTCAGGCCCAACACGGGTCGGCAGGCCGTCGGCGAGTTGCAGCCAGGGGAGCTTCTCCTCAAAAGCGACATGCAGCGTGGGTGCAAATTTTTCCGGTTCCTCCATCGCTGCCGAAAAGAAATGCATGACGCCGGACATGTTCTTTGAGCGGAAGGACAGCGGCGAGCCACAGTTATCGCAAAATGTTCTTTCCACGCCGGGAGAAGAGTTGAATATTCTCGGTGGCTTGCACAGCCATCGCCATTGGCTGTCCAGGACGCCAATGTAAGCGGTCATCGGCGCGGAACATTGCCGCCGACAACTTTCACAATGACAGACCACGCAGGCCTGCGCCGGGCCATCGACTTCAAAAGCAATGGCGCGACATAAGCAATGACCAAGCATGCAAACTCTCCTTGAGAGGACAAGGACAGCTTCATGCCTGGGCGTGAGGAAGGCGCCATGAAGTGCGCCGAGTGGGCGCCCAATTCCGACATTAGGGGCTAGTCTAGCCCCACCACAGCCCGTTGTTCGAAATAGCGCGTCTCGAATTGAAGATGCTGCCGTCATTGCCGGCCAGCGTCAGCATGGCTTCGCGGATGGCGGCGGCGGTCTGCGGCTCTACCGATGTCAGCGGCAGGCGGACATCGGCGCTCAGTCCGAGCGCCAGGTGCAGCGCGTATTTCACCGGGATAGGGTTGCTCTCCAGTTCCAGCGCCGCAATCAGCGGCCGCAGCCGATGGTGAATCGCCCTGGCCGTATGGTGATCTCCGGCCCGGCAGGCGTCGTGCATTTCGACGCACAGTCGCGGCGCGATGTTCGAGACCACGGAAATCGTGCCGCGGCCACCCATTGTGTTGAAGCCGAACGAGGTCGAATCGTGACCGGAAAGCTGGATGAAATGAGACCCGATCGCTGATGCGAGCGCCGACGGCCGGCTCAAATCGCCTGTCGCATCCTTGATGCCGACGATGGTGCGGATCTGCGCCAGGCGTTCGATGGTTTCCGGCCGCAGATCGACGCCGGTGCGCCCCGGCACGTTGTATACGATGATCGGAATGCTGACCTTGCGGGCGACGGCTTCGAAATGGCGATAGATGCCTTCCTGGGTCGGCTTGCTGTAGTAGGGCGTCACGATCAGCGCCGCATCGGCGCCAAAGGCTTGCGCTTCCGAGGTAAAGGCGATCGTCGCTTCGGTGCTGTTGGTGCCGGTGCCGGCGATGACCGGCACCCTGCCGCTCGCTGTCTTCACGCAGGTGGCAATGACATCGAGGCGTTCTTCCCACGACAGCGTCGGCGCTTCGCCGGTGGTGCCGCAGGGGACCAGGCCGTTAATGCCCTGTTCGATCTGCCATTCGACCAGCGCCTTCAGGCCTGGCAGGTCGACTTCGCCGTTCGAGAATGGCGTCACCAGCGCAGTCATGGCGCCGTTCAGGCGGCTGCGTACGCGTTCCAGAATCATTGTATGTCCTTTCGATTGGAGAAAGCCGCTTTGCCGCAAGGCTTTCATCTGACTTCAGAAAACGAAGATATCAGCGATGCCAGGATCGCGGCGGGCAGGTCGGCATGGCTTGAGGTGAAGCTTGTTGGCGCTGCTCGCGTCACGGCCTTGGACCGGACGGCGCATGTCCAGCCTTCGTTGGTGGTGATGAGGTTCGAGACGACACGCCCCGAGATAGTGACCAGCAGCAAGGTGGCGTCGAGCATGGCGCCGGCCTCGACCAGGCCGGCAAAGCGCCGGCCTGCCGTCGACGACCTGTCGAGCGGCAGGCTGCGCGCGGCTGCCCAAAGCTGGTGCTCGAGCAGCCGGCGCGTATGGACCAAACGATCGAGCAGGCTGCCCAGATCGACTGCATCAGGGGTTTCCATGACGGGATGCCGTTGCGTGTCCGGCCGCGTGAACAATTCAGTTGAACAGCGAAAGCTTGGCCGAGCGGGGCGCGAAGCGAATGGCGTCGGCCTGGTGGTCGCTTTCCATGGTGGCGAAGCGGATGGCCGAGACCTTGTCGGCGAAAACGCCGCCGGTCTGGCCCTGTTCGTCACGGGCGATCCAATGGCCTTCACCATCGCGGCCGATGACAAAGCGGTGAGTGGCATTCGAAGTTCGAGGTACGGAGGTGGGCATAGTTGTTCTCGTCTATTGGGATCAGGAAACCGAGGCGGCGATGGCCGCGGCAGTCAGCAGGAAGCCGATCATCAGAAGCAACTTGGTCAGTCTGAACGGGGCGATCGGCGGTCTGCGCCTTCCATGCTCCACTGTCTGCATGTCGGCTTTCACCGACGACACCGGCAAAGGGCGATGGGTGGGCACAAAAATTCCGTGACTGCGATGCATCGGATCTGCCTTCTTCCTTCACGGTCGTCGCCGGGATGCGGCGACTGCCTGCAGCGGATCGAACCGGCTGCTTCGGGAAAAATAGAGGGCCAGGCATTTGTATTCGAGACAGGGAAAAGACAAAGAATATAAAAATCTCATATGTTTAGGGGCATGCCGGACACGCGGCAGCGGGCCCGAAATGATGTCTTGATATCGCGGCCCCTCTTGCGGCGGCGCCGTGTTTCGAAACAATGAGAGCGGAAACACGGGAAGAGAAAATGCTCGACATGGCACCATCGAAACAGGCGTCCACATGGCTTTCCTCGCTTGCGCGAGCGCTTGAGGCTGATGATGCCGAGGCCGCCGCCAATCTGTTTGTCGACGACTGCTACTGGCGCGATCTGCTGGCCTTCACCTGGAACATCACGACCATGGAAGGCCGTGACGCTATTCGAGACATGCTGCAGGCAACACTGGCGACGGCGAAGCCCTCACACTGGGCCCTGTCGGGCGAGGCGACCTCAAATGAAGGCACCGTCGAAGCCTGGTTCACCTTCGAGACTTCTGTCGCGCGCGGCGAGGGGATCGTGCGCCTGAGGGATGGACGTTGTCGGACATTGTTCACGGCGGTGCGTGAGCTCAAAGGGTTCGAGGAGCAAAAGGGTCCGGCGCGGCCGCTCGGCATCCGCCACAAGGCCGACCCGGATCGCGAGACCTGGGCGGAAGCGCGGGCGCGCGAGACGCGCGACCTCGGCGCCACCGAACAGCCCTATTGCCTGGTCATCGGCGGCGGCCAGGGCGGCATCATGCTCGGCGCGCGGCTGAGGCAGCTCGGCGTGCCCACGATCATCATCGAGAAAAACGCGCGCCCCGGCGATTCCTGGCGCAACCGCTACCGCTCGCTCGTGCTGCACGACCCGGTCTGGTACGACCATCTGCCCTACATTCCGTTCCCTGAGAACTGGCCGGTGTTCACGCCCAAGGACAAGATGGGCGACTGGCTGGAGATGTACACCAGGGTGATGGAACTCAATTACTGGGTCGCCACCAAATGTATAAGCGCCAGCTATGACGAGGCCGAAAAGGCGTGGACGGTCGTGGTCGACCGCGTCGGCCGGCACATCACGCTGAAACCGAAGCATATCGTCTTTGCCACCGGCGCCTACGGGCCGCCACGGCAGATTGCGCTGCCGGGCGCCGAGGCCTTCAAGGGCGAGCTGCTACATTCCAGCCAGTATGCCAGCGGCGAGAAATTCCGCGGCAAAAAGGTCGCCGTCATCGGCGCGGCAAGCTCGGGACACGATGTCAGCGTCGACCTCTGGGAGAGCGGCGCCGACGTCACCATGATCCAGCGGTCGCCGACGACGGTGGTCAAATCCGACACGCTGATGGAAGTCGGCTTCGAGATCTTTTCGGAGAAGGCTTTGGCGCGCGGCATCACCACCGACAAAGCCGACCTGATCGTCGCCTCGACGCCGTTCGCGCTGGTGCCCAAGGGCCAGCGGGATCTCTACGAGGTGATCAAGGAACGCGACGCCGATTTCTACGACCGGCTGCGTGCCGCTGGCTTCGCCATCGATTTCGGCGATGACGAGACCGGGCTTCTGATGAAAGCCTACCGCACCGGTTCCGGCTTCTACATCGATGTCGGCGCCTGCGAGTTGATCATCAATGGCCAGATCAAGGTGAAGAGCGGCGTCGGCATCAAGTCGCTGACGCCGACCGGCATTGCCTTCGATGACGGCAGCGAGTTGGCGGTCGATGCGATCGTCTCCTGCACCGGCTACCAGTCGATGAATGAGACGGTGGCGGCGATCGTCTCGCGCGAAGTCGCCGACAAGGTCGGGCCGTGCTGGGGGCTCGGCTCAGGCGTCAAGGGCGATCCCGGCCCTTGGCAGGGCGAATTGCGCAACATGTGGAAGCCGACGGCGCAGGACGCGCTGTGGTTCCACGGCGGCAATCTGGCGCTGTCGCGGTTCTATTCGAAGTATGTGGCGCTGCAGATCAAGGCGCGGATGGAGGGGATTGCGACGCCGGTGTTTGGGGCGGTGAGTAACGCAGGACGGTGAGGCTGCAATCTCCCCCCTCGTGGGGGAGATGGCCGGCAGGCCAGAGGGGGGCGCTGTCCCGCCGACCGCTCATCTGGCTACAAATGCATCGTCAGCTGGTTCTTGGTCGGTCGCAGGGGGATAAAGGTTGGCGATCTTTCGCGCCCCCCTCTGCCCTGCCGGGCATCTCCCCCACGAGGGGGGAGATTGGCTAATCACCACGCCCGAAATGCCTGGCCGCCACCTCGACATGCGTATGCGCCGCATGCGGTTCGAACCTTTCGGTCTCGTTGTGATCGGGCGCCTCGTTCGGATACCAGATACCGCCGATGACGATACCATCCGAGGTGAGCCTCTGGTCTGCAACCAGTGCCGCGCCAACCGCATCGACGAAGGTAAAGCGGCCCGAGGTCAGGCGTAGCACGGCGACATCGCCGACGCCGCCCACCTTCAGCGTACCCAGCTCCGGCCTCGCAATCGCCTCCGCCGGCTTTTGCGTTGCGGCGCGCAGCACTTCGACCAGCGGCATGCCCAGCGCCATCAGCTTCGACATGCAGACCAGAATGTCGAAGGCGGGACCGTCGACGCAGTAGAGATGGACGTCGCTGGAGATGACGTCGGGCGCCAGGCCTTCGGCCAGCATCGCCTTGGCCACCGCGAAGTCGAACGAACCCATGCCGTGGCCGATGTCGAAGATGACGCCGCGTTCGCGCGCCAGATACATGTCCGGCCGCACCGCGCCGGAGGCGAACACCGGTGCGTTGGGGAATGGGCGAAAACAGTGGGTGAGGATGTCGCCTCTCCGCAGGCGCGGCAGCACTTCGGAGCGGCCGGGCGGCGGCTCGTCTATATGCGCCATCAGCGGCAGGCCGGCCTGGTCGGCGGCTTCGAGCGCGAGGTCGACCGGCGCGATGCCGCTGGTGCCGCCGGCATGCTTGCCGGAACGCACTTTCACGCCGACGACGACATCGGCATGCTCGCGCACAGCCGCCACCGTCTCGCGCGGCTCGCACAGCCTGAGATCGCTGCATTCGCCAACCGAGACCGTCTGCGAAAAGCCAAATATGCCGGCAAACGAGATGTTGACGTAAGCGAGAATACGCACCTTCGAGCGCTCGATGACATGGCGGCGAAAGCCGAGGAAATTGCCGGCGCCGGCGCTGCCGGCGTCGATGAAGGTGGTGGTGCCGCTCTTGGCCGCCAAGCGGTCGGCGTCGACGCCGAGCGAAGTGCCGCCCCAATAAACATGGCTGTGCAAATCGATGAGGCCGGGCGTGACGATGCAATCCCTGGCATCGACGACCTGCGTGGCGTGCTCGGCATCGATGGCCGCCTCGATCGCCGCAACACGGCCGCCGGCGATGGCGACATCACGCACGGTGTCCACGCCCGAGGCCGGGTCGATGAGGCGGCCGCCCTTGATCAGGAGATCGAACTGCATCGGAGCCTGCCTCTCTTTGGTTTGGGGCATGATCTCTGGACAAAACGGTTCCCGTTTATCCTAGAAAACCGGTTTCCACTTTTCGGGATCATGCCCCGGCTAATCAGACCGGCCGGTAGGCGACGGCTTCGACCTCGATCTTGATGTCGATCATCAGCCGCGATTCGACCGTGGTGCGGGCCGGCGGATTGCTGGGAAAATGTTTAGCATAGACGGCATTGAAGGCGCCGAAATCGCGCGCGTCCTCGAGCCAGACGGTGGTCTTGACGACGTCGTCCATGGTGCAGCCGGCCAGTGCGAGTGCTGCCTTCACATTCTGCAGCACCTGCTCAGTCTGCTCCGTAATGCCGCCCTTGACCACGATGCGGTCGGCATCGACCGGCACCTGACCTGAGATGTAGACGAAATCGCCGGCGCGCACCGCTGGCGACAGCGGCACATGGGATGTTCCAAAACACTCTTTGGGCAAGGGAAACTCCTGTTCAGATTGGCGGGCTGCGCCCCGTTTTCGCCGACCGCTCTACGCCTGTCCCGGTGATCCTCATAGGGGCGTTTTCGGAAAGCAAGATTTTTCCAGATGCGTGTTGCTTTATCGGGGGACGGCCAGCATCTTGCGCGTCGCATTTTCCCGACAGGAGATTTCAATGACCTTCGACAAGAACCCGTTTCCGGAAGGCGATGTCGATCGTCACGCGCTCTGGGAAATGCTGGTGCGGCGCGACATCGACGCCTTCATCGGCCAGGACTGGTCGATGGTCGAGGATGATTTCGTCGCCGACAGTTTCTTCGGCATGCACGCGCATTTCCTTAGCGATGCCGACGCCTGGCGGCTGCAGTTCCCGAGCCTGACGGTCTATCGCGACGAGTGGCTGCGCCAGGCCAAGGAGACGGCGGCGACCGAATTTGCCGAGCCGCTGCGCGAGGCGCTCTTTCGCGTCACCAACATGCGTGACATCGATGTCGATGGCGACCGCGCCGTGCTGCACAAGAAGTTCAACGGTTCGGTGGCCAAGGCCGACGGCAGCGTCGACCGGCTGAAATGGCAGACGCTGTATTTCTGCAGGAAAGTGTCGGGGCGCTGGAAGATCGCCGGCTTCGTCGGCTACATGCCGCACCCGCTGGGGAGCTGAGGCGCGCTCCGCTACGTCAGGAGTCTAGCTGCTGGCCTTCGCGCACGAATACGTGCGCTTCCCGGGCTGCGGCGGTAAAGGCGCGACGGGCCGTGCCGACCGCGCGGCGCTGTTCCATCGCATCCATCATCGCTTTCAGCGCGGACCGGTATTTCGGCCCGCGTTCTTCATCTGGCCATCCGTCGACCAGCAGCGAAGCGGCCTGGACCGTTCCGGTCACGGTAAGTCCACTGCCTTCGCTTTCGATGGTCACGGGAACGTCGAATTGTTCATCGCGCATTGACGCTACTCCTGGAACTCAACTCTTTGTTTTGACGCAATTCCGGACGGAAAACCGCTCACACTTTCCTTGGAATTGCTCGAACTTGAAGACAATCGAAACGGCGCAATCCGCGTTTCGTTCCAGAATCAGCGGGAGCGGTGGTCGAACACGACGCCCATGGTCCGACCAATTGCCGCCATGACGATGAGTTTGACCAGATCGTCATCGCTGTCCGTGCGGGCCGGATCCATGCGGCGGATGGCAGCGAGCGCCGCCCTGGTCGAGACGGTGTCGCCGGTGCGGAATTTTGAAAGCGTAGAGGAAACAAGTTGTTGTGCCGTCAGGTCGATGACAGGTGCACTCGATACTGCGTTCATTGGCTTCCTCCTGCCAAGAACCCTCTCCCACGGGAATGATACGCCGAACGACGGCTTGCGCCAGAGGAATCGTGGTCCGACCAGATTGCCGAGAGGGCACGATTGCGTGTTTGATGGGAGCGAGCCAACAGCGTCGAAGGACCGGCCCTGACATGAAACTGTTCTTCAGCCGCAATCCCAATCCGCGCCTCGCGGTGGCCACGGCGCGGCATCTGCAGGCACAGGTCGAATTTGAGTTCGCAGCACCCTTCGCGCCGGGCCAGGCCGAGCGCTTCCGGCCGCTCAATCCCAATCTTTCCGTCCCCATACTGGCATGGCCGGGCGGCAGTCTGTGGGAGGCTGACGCCATAGCCTGCAAGCTGTCGCGGGAGACGGGTTAGGATTTCTGGCGCGCCGGCGACGACCAACCCGACATGATCCGCTGGCTAAGCTGGGGTAAGGAGAATTTCATGCGAGCCTGCGACACCGTGCATTTCGAGCGCGGCACCAAGCAGCGCTACGGGATTGGCCCGATCGACCAGGGCAAGGTCGAGGAAGGGCTGGCGGAATTCCATAGGGCGGCGGCGATTCTCGAGGCTGAGCTTGCCCGGCGGGAATGGCTGGTCGGCACCACGCCTTCCTATGCCGATTTCCGCATGGCGACATTCCTGCCCTTCAACGAGGTCGCCGGCCTGCCGCTGGGCGACTATCCCTCCGTTCTCGCCTGGTATCGCCGGCTCGAAGCCATCGACGCCTGGCGCGATCCCTTCGACGGGCTGGAAGCGCCGCATCTGCCGCCGGTGAAGCCTGCCTGAAGGGTTTCCCTTGGGGAAGGCTCGCCGATGTGTGTGGCGCTTTGGCAGCATAGGTGTGGAACAGCGGGCCAAAGGGCTCGGCGCGCTCGACGGCTTGCGGCCGGGTTGATAAGCCCTCTCCTCAAGGAGAGTCGTGACATGACGGTAGCCATCGAGATGGGACAGACGACGGCGGGCACGCCGGCGGCGCTCGACCTTGAGGAGCTGCTGGCCACCCGGCTTCTGGTGCAGGGCAATTCCGGTTCCGGCAAATCGCACCTTTTGCGCCGTCTGCTGGAGCAGAGCGCGCCCTGGGTACAGCAAACCATTATCGACCCCGAAGGCGATTTCGTCTCGCTGGGCGACCATTACGGCCATCTGGTCATCGATGCCGAGGAACATACCGAGCGCGGCCTGCAGGCGGCCGGCGAGCGGGCTCGCATCCATCGGGTGTCCACCGTGCTCAATCTCGAAGGGCTCGACGCCGAAAACCAGATGCGGCGCACTGCTGCCTTCCTCAACGGCCTGTTCGAGGTCGCCCGCGAGCACTGGTACCCGATGCTGGTGGTGGTCGACGAGGCGCAATTGTTTGCCCCGGCGGTTGCCGGCGAGGTGTCCGACGAAGCGCGCAAGCTCTCGCTCGGCGCCATGACCAATCTGATGTGCCGCGGCCGCAAGCGCGGCCTGGCCGGCATCATCGCCACCCAGAGGCTGGCCAAGCTCGCCAAGAATGTCGCGGCGGAGGCCTCCAATTTCCTCATGGGCCGCACCTTTCTCGACATCGATATGGCGCGCGCCGCCGACCTTTTGGGCATGGAGCGGCGGCAGGCGGAAGCGTTTCGCGATCTGGAGCGCGGCCACTTCATGGCGCTGGGGCCGGCGCTGTCGCGCCGTCCACTCGGCGTGCGCATCGGGCAGACCGAGACCAGTCCGCGCAATGGCACGCCGCGGCTGATGGCGATGCCGGAATCAGCACTCGAGGACGCCCGAGCCATCATCCTGGCGGCGCCGCCGCCCGAGACGACTCGCGCGCCGCGCCGGGTGGCCTCGCCCGATTTGCTCGACCAGCTGATGGCGGCGAAGTCGGCCGCGATGGAAATCCGCCCGGAACCGGCGGAACCGGCAATCAGCGCCGAGGATCTGGCTGAGCGGCGCGGGCGTGTCGACCGCGTGCTGCGCGCCGTGCTGGCCGAGCCCGATGCCGGCTTTCGCGTCATCGGCGTGCTCTATCAGGAGTTCGTGGTCCGCTGCCGCATCGAGGGCCTGGCTTCGGTCGTGCCGGACCTCACCGAGTTCCGCCGCATGCTGACGCGCGCCCGCGCCGGGCTCGGCGCCGATATGGCGGGCGACGATGCCTGGCAGGACGTTTCCGTGCGCGCCTCGCTGCTCCCCGAGGATATGCAGGGCGTGTTCATGATGATCGCGCGCGCGGCCAAGGAGGGCTGGCCGTGCCCGAGCGATGCGGCGATCGCGCGTGCCTATGGTTCGCATTCGCTGCGCCGCGCCAGGCGCCTGCTCACCTATATCGAGGAGCAGGGCCTCATCGTCTGCCAGCTCGACGGCACCGGCCGCCGCACGGTAACGCTGGTCGAACTCGCCTGGGCAACGGCGCCGGGCGACCCCAACGCTGTCGAGGCGGAGCAGGGCAGCCTGGCGCTATAACGGCGTAAGAAGTTGTTGCGCGTTGGCCTTACCAACGCCGGCGCGGTGCTGAACAAGATGTGTTTCGCCCTTTGGCGCGCGGCGATTTATGATCGTTTCCGAGAATCGCGGAACGGTTCGGGCGGGAGGGTTGTCCGGTGCGGTTGAAATCTCTTTCTGTCTTTGTCTTCGGCATAATTGCCGTCGCCGTCATCGCTATGACAGTGTCGGCCCGGTCCTTTGCCGCGCCGTCCACTATTCCGGACTGGCTGCAGGCCCATGTCGGCGACGGCGACGGCGAGATTTCGCAAGTGGTGCTGGAACGGGCGCGCGCGCTTTATCAGAAGAAGGTGTCGCAGGGTGCGGTCCACAATGGCTGCTATTTCGCCATGGACGCCACGCGCCCCGGAGATCTCGGTGGTGGCGTGCTGGGGCGGCGCTATTACGTCATCTGCGAGGCCAAGCAGTCGTTCCGCGCGATTTCGTCGGGCCATGGCAGCGGCCGCAATTTGAAGGGCGTCGTCGATTTCTCCAACGGCAAACGCTGCGCGAAAAACTTCGGCAATGCGCTGGACTCGTCCCTGACCACCGGCGGCGCCTATATGACCAGCGAGGCAAAAACCTCGTTCAAGGGTTTTTACCGAATCGGCGCGAAAAAGGACCAGGCGCTGCTGCGCACCTTCATCCAGTTCGATGGCGAGGGCGAGACGGCGAATGCCAGGCAGCGCGTGATCGGCGGCCATGCTGCGCGGCTGCTGCGCGGCATGTGCCTGCGCAAGAAGCCGAACAGTTCCTATGCCGACCATGACGGCTTCGTGGCCTATGGCAAGCTGGTCGACTATGCCGGCGGCCGCAGCAATGGCTGCACCAGCTGGGCGCCGGCCGATGCCGATCAGATCATTTCGATGGTGAAGGGCAACCCGACGACGCTCTACATTTATCCGGAATCGCGCGACATCGCCGCGGTTGGCAAATCAGGCGCCTATTGGAACTCGTCCTGCCTGAAGGAGATCGGCAAGCCGAAATTCTGGTCGCGCAAAAGCCTCGAGCCGGTCATTGCGCAGTACAGGAAGGACAATCCGCCACCGCCGCCACAGCCGACGCCGATCTGCAAAGATCCGTGAGCGGCTGCGATGAGTCCAGGCATCGTCGGCGGCGCGGATGACCGCGCCGCCGTACGGCTCTACTGATTGATCTCGGGTTCGACGAGCTTTGCCAGGTTGCGCAGCGAGTCCTGCCAGCCGAGATAACAGGCCTCGACGGGAATGACGTCTGGAATGCCGGCCTGCGTGATGTCGATCTCGGTGCCGACCGACACCTTTTTCAAGATCACCGTCACTTCGATCTGGCCGGGCAGATTGGGGTCGTCGAACCTGTCGGTGTAGCGCAGGCGCTCGCCGGGAACGAGCTCGAGATATTCGCCGCCGAAGGCATGGCTGTCGCCCGTGGTGAAGTTGCGGAACGACATTTTGAAGCTGCCGCCGACCTTGGCGTCGAAGCTGTGAACCGTGCAGGTGAAGCCGTTCGGCGGCAGCCATTTCGCCAGCGCATCGGCTTCAGTGAATGCGCGATAAACCTTCTCCGGGCTGGTCGTGAGAACGCGGTGCAAACGTACGGTGCCAGGCATGTCTTTGGTATCCTCTGTGTTCGTTGTTGATGCCCCAAGGACGGTCGGGTCTTAGCCGATCCGACATAGGCTGCCAGATTTTTTTGCCGGATGCTGACGTCGATGCCAGAGCGCCGATCAAGCAGTGGGCAATGCGGTGCCACCGGCCGCGCGGTTCGG
The DNA here is from genome assembly GCA_900472295.1 of Hyphomicrobiales bacterium. Classification (GTDB taxonomy): domain Bacteria; phylum Pseudomonadota; class Alphaproteobacteria; order Rhizobiales; family Rhizobiaceae; genus Mesorhizobium. The sequence goes on from UCIA01000028.1 coordinate 99,264, forward strand.
ATGCCTGAGATGGGTCGGCGTGATGCCGGTCTGCTGGCGGAAGACGCGGCTGAAATGGCCGGCATTGGGAAAGCCGCAACGATAGGCGATGTCGCCGATCTGCAGGTCGCTGCCTTCGAGCAGTGACTTGGCATGATGCACACGCAGCGCAAGATAGGCCGCCATCGGGCCGATGCCGAGCTCGGCGCCGAACAGGCGTTCGAGCTGGCGGCGCGACAGGTTCAGCCGGCTGGCGATCTCTTCGACCGTCAGCGTCTCCTGAAGGTTGCTTTCCATCAAAAGCAGGGCCCGTTTCACCGCGCGGCTCGACGCGGCCGGAAAGAGGTCGCCGACGGGCTGCACGTCGCTGCTCGAGCGGATGCGGTCGAGCACGAGGATCTTGGCGGCCTTTTCCGCCGCCTTGCGGCCGATGAACTGCGAGACGAAATGGCCGGCGAGGTCGGCCGCACCGGTGCCGCCGGCGCAGGTCGAGCGGCCGCGGTCGACGGAGAAAAGGCTGTCGGCATGGGCATTCACGTCAGGGAACTGATTGCGGAAATCCTTGATGTGGAACCAGCTGACGGCAGCGCTGTAGCCGTCGAGCAGGCCGTAGCGCGCGAGCACGAAGCTGCCGGTGCAAAGCGCCGTCAGCGGCACGCCCTTTTCGGCCGCCCGCAGCAGGAAGGCCTCTTTTTCGGAACTGAGACTGCGGTTGGTGTCGAGCAGGCCACCGACCACGACGACATTGTCGAACTCCTCAGGATTGCCCATCGCCTTGGTTGGCAGCAATTCGACGCCGCAGCTCGCGCGGATCGGCAGGCCGCGTTCGCCGACGATCTCCCAGTCGAACTCGATCCTGCGGCTGCGGTCGCCCTCATCGCCGGCCAGTCGCAGCGTGTCGATGAACAGCGACAGCGGCGACAATGTGAAGTCGCGAACCAAGAGAAACGCAAACCGCCTGGCCATTGGTGTTCCGGAACTGGTGCCTCGGGTGGATGGTGCCCATTATCCGCAATGATTTGGCACATGCCAGCGCGCCGTGCTCCTCAGGAGCGGCCGCGCGATGTCGGAGACAAGATCGAATGACTTCGAGAGGGGCGGCACCACTCATCGCTGTCATGATGGCGATGGGGACTGGCAGATAGCCAATGCAACCATGCATGCTATGAAGACGGCAAAGCCCTAGCGGAGCCCCGCCATGACCCTGACCAATCGCGACATCATCGAGCTGACGGCATGGCGGCGCAAGCTGCATCAGCAGCCGGAAATCTCGAACGAAGAGGAGAACACGGCGAAGGAGGTCGTCTCATTCCTCGCCGATACCGGGCCGGACAAGGTGCTGACCGGCTTAGGTGGTCATGGTGTGGCGGCGGTGTATGACAGCGGCAAGGCAGGGCCGACGGTGCTGTTCCGTTCGGAGATCGATGCGCTGCCGATCGAGGAGCTTTCGGGTGTCGAACATGCCTCGCAGGTGCCGGGCAAATCGCACATGTGCGGCCATGACGGCCATACCGCGATCCTCGCCGCACTTGGCCGCCAGCTCGGGCGCGAACGGCCGGCGCGCGGCCGTGTCGTCCTGATGTTCCAGCCGGCGGAGGAGACCGGCAATGGCGCGGCCGGCGTCGTCGCCGATCCGCGCTTCGGCGAGATCGCACCGGATTTCGCTTTCTCCCTGCACAATATGCCGGGCGTGCCGTTCGGCGAAGTGCGCCTCAAGCCCGGCGTGGTCAACTGTGCCTCGCGCGGCATACGTATTGTGCTGGAAGGCAAGACCGCGCATTCGTCCATGCCCGAAACCGGCGTGTCGCCGATGCTGGCGGTGAGCGAGCTGATGCCGCTGCTGCCGGCGCTCGGGCGCGGCACCTTTGCCGATGACGATTTCAGCATGGTGACCGTCACCCATGCGACGATGGGGGAGGCGGTGTTCGGCATCTCGCCTGCTCACGCCGAGGTCTGGGCGACGCTGCGCACAAGGCGCGACGAGCGCATGGCGGAGCTGGTCGCGGCGGCGGAAGCGCTGGCTGCGAAGATCGCGGGCGAGCACCGGCTCGCCGTCCGCTGCGACTATCACGAAATCTTCGTCGCCAGCGTCAACGCGCCCGATGCGGTGGAGCATCTCAACCGCGCGCTGGATGAAGAAGGCGTGGCGCGCAGCGAGGAAGCCCTGCCGATGCGCGCTTCGGAGGATTTCGGCATTTTCGGCCACAAGGCCAAGTCGGCGATGTTCTTCCTCGGCGCCGGTGAGCGCACGCCTTCGCTGCACAATCCAGACTATGATTTTCCCGACGATCTGATCCCGATCGGCTCGAAAATCTTCATGCGCACGGCGCGCAACCTTTTGGGCTGATCGGCGCCCAGGCTGGCCGGACCTCCGCGCGATCAATCATGGTCCGGATGCTGCCGGCTGGCATAGGTTTTGAGCGCGGCCGCCGGTGTCGTCGCTTCGGTGGCGGATCGCGGCAAGGTGCCGATGCGGTCCAGCCACTCGATCCGGCTTTCGCAGCCAAACTCCTGTTCGGGAGCAATGGCGTTGGGGTCATCCAGGCTGGCAATGGCAACGTCGAGTCTGTCGGCCCCGACATAGCGGAAGTGAAGCGACGTGCCGCATTGCGGGCAGAAGCCGCGTTCGACGGCCTGCGACGACCTGAACCAGGCCGGCTCGCCCCGCGTCCAGGCAAAGGATGCGGTATCGATCTCCGCCAGCGCCCAGAACGGCGCCCCCACCGCCTTCTGGCACATGCGGCAATGGCAGACATGCGGCTTGATCAGCTGCCCGCTGATGCGGTAGCGGATGGCGCCGCATTGGCAGCCGCCGGTCAGGTGCTTTGCTTTGAGTGAGGGTTCCAAACCATTCCCTTTCGTCGGGAAGCCGATGTGGCATCAGCCGCGAGGCCTCCCGATGCCGGTCAAACTACGCTGAGGTACTTCACAGGCAAGGTCCAGCGATCCGGAACGCTGGACCACAGCGATTCCTGAACAGGGCGATCCGGCGGGCACCCACGTCGCGGCGGGCGCGCTGAAGTTGCCTTTTTGCGGCTAAAATCGTCCTGTAGTGGCGGTCCTACATTAGGAGAGGCTTGCGGATGAGGGTTGCAATGGTCGTCGCGTTGACCGCGACAGTGGCGGGATGCGTGTCGTCTCCGGTCCAGTACGGCGCCTCGCTTTCGCCGCAGGACCCGAAATGGGCGACGCCGGAATGCCAGCAGGCGCGCATGGATGCCTTGAACTACGACCGGCGCGAGAAGCAGAATCCCGGATGGGCCGCCGGCGTCGTGCTTGGGCCTTACAGCATGGGCCTCGTCGCGGCCATCAAGGAGAATGAGCAGAAGCGGCGCAGGCTGCTCGCACGTGAGGTGCATTTGCAATGCTCGAGCCTGCCCTTGCCAAAGGATCTGAACTTCGATCCGCAAATCTACGCGCCAAAGCCGACGCATTATCCCTGAGGGTGGCTTGCCGTCAGCGATGATGATGCGCCCTTGGCGTCAGCAGGCCAGTCGACCGGCCCGCGCAGCTCGGGTAACAATGCCCGTCTTTGGCGAAAGGGGCCCAATGCGGCACGTGCCCATCGTGATGCAACCGTTTGGCGGCATGGCGAACAGGATGTTCCAGTACATGTTTTGCCATGTGCTGGCGAAGCGCATTCCCGGTGGCTATGTCTGCGACGCCGACCTGCCGGAATGGTCCATTGCCAAGGTGCGGCCGCCCCTGTTGTGGAAATACCGGCTGCTTCGGGTCGATGGCTATCACCGCTACGACCTCGACGCGATCACGGCAGCATTCCGTGACAGACGGGCGCGGAGCATCCGGTTCAAGGGCTTCGCGCAGAGGCTGGGTTACTATGACCGGGATGATGTCTCCGGCCTGTTTGACGGACGCGCGGTCGACGCTCCGACCTATGGCGACGATTTCCTCGTCATCCATGTGCGGGCAGGCGACATCCTCGACGGCTTCCACCGCAACTATTGCCCGATGCCATTCGGCTTCTTTGAGACGCTGATCAAGGACAGCGGACGCAAGCCGGTCTTCGTCGGCCAGACCCATGATGACAATGATTATTGCCGGCGCCTGCGTCAGCGCTTTCCCGATGCCGCCTTCGCGCCGGAAGCGTCGCCATTGACGGATTTCGAGACGCTGCGCCGGGCGAGCCACCTCGTCACCGGGGTCAGCAGCTTCTCCTGGCTGGCCGGCTGGTTGTCCTCGGCGCGAACGATCCACCTGCCGGTGGCCGGCATATTCGACCCGCGCAACAGGCCGGATATCGATCTGCTACCGCTTGACGACGCCCGCTATCGGTTCCACCAGTTCGACATGGGCGACTGGACGGGCTCTTCGGAGCAGCTTGCAGCCTTTTATGGCGATGCGATACCGTTCCGGCAGGTCGAGCCTCAAGCAGCAGCCGATGGCGCGGGGAAAGCGTTGCGATGAGAATTCCGTTTTCCCTAAGCAGGCCGGTGATCTGCGCGATCATGAAGCTGGAGCAGCCCTATGTGATCGAGTGGGTGGCCTGGCACAAGCTGCATGGCTTCGACCTGATGATCGCCGACAACTGCACCGCTGGACCGCAGACGGCGGTGCTCCAGGCGTTGCGCAATGCCGGCTGGATCCGGCTGGTCGACTGGCGGCACGATACGGTGCTGCCGCAGCGGCGGGCATACTCCTATCTTTACTGGCAGGCATTGCGCCACGGCTACCGCTATCTGGGCTTCATGGACGCCGACGAGTTCCTCGAGCCGCTCGACGGACCGCCCTGGAGCGGAGCGGAAATGGTCCGTTCGCTGCTGGACCGTCCTGGCGTACGCAGCGTCGCCTTTCGCTGGGTGAATTTCGGCAGCGACGGCAAGGAGGTCTATGACGACGAGCTGGTGACCGTGCGGTTTCAACGGCGCGGCACGCATGACGCGCCGACCGCGCGCTGGAAGAAGTCGTTTGCCCGGGTCTCGTCGGTGCTGCGCAAGGCGCTGCGGGACCCCAGGCAGTTCATGCCGCACCCGCACGGCTTTCGCATTTCGCTGCGCAAGACGCTGGTCGACGGCATGACGCTCGACAAGCACCCGGCGGCCATGCCGATGGAATGGAAGATTGGCTGGATCCGCCACTATGCCGTGAAATCGAGGCAGGAACTGGCCGACAAGCACGCCCGCGGCGGCGGCTTCACGCCGTCGAGCGAGGCGCCGTCGCTGGACGAGTACAGGGCGTCGAGAGATCAGAACGATGTCCTCGATCCGCTCGACGATGCGACGGTCGGTGCCTTGCGGGCAAAGGTTGCGGAAATTGTCAGATCGCTCGACCCGGCGGTCATCGCCCAGACGCGGCCGCTTTTCGGAGCAATTCCAGGAAAAGTGTGAGCGGTTTCCCGGGAAAAGCGCGTAGCGCTTTCCCTTGGGAATTGCGTAAAATAAAAAAAATAGAGCGGTTCGCCGTTTCCGTGAAACGGTGAAACGCTTTATGCAGCGCGGCTGAATATAAGCGGCGCGGTGGCCATGCCGTGAAACGACATCGAGGCGCGGCGCTCGGCATTTGCGGCATCGAACCGCCAGCCGGGCGCACGGGTGAACAGGGCTTCGATCATCGCCGCGATCTCGATGCGGGCGACATGCTGGCCGAGGCAGACGTGCAGGCCGGTGCCGAACGTCATCGACATTGCCGGCGGGCGCGTGAGGTTCAGCCGGTCGCCATCGGGGAAGACGGCATCGTCGCGGTTGCCGCTGCCGAGCACCGGCACGACGGCTTCGCCGGCGGCAATCCTGACGTCGCCGAGGTCGATATCTTGCGCCGCGATGCGGGCGACGGCGTATTGCACCGAGGCGCCATAGCGCAGCAGTTCGGCCGCCGCGCTGCTCCAGTCGACAATGCCGCGCTCGAGCAGCGCGCGCTGATCGGGAAAGCGATCCAGCGCGACGATGGCGTTGCCGAGAGCGTCGACGACGGTTTCCTGTCCGGCAAACAGCATGAAGACGATGTTGGCCACCATATCCTCGCGCAGCCAGCGGCCTTCCGCTGCCTCCCGGACCATGCCGGCGGCCATTCCATCGGGCCGGTAGGCGTGTCGGGCCAGCCGCTCCTCGACAAAAGCCCGGCATTCGCGATAGGCCTCGGCGCTTGCCGCTGCCGGCTGCTCCTTTCGCATGTCGAAGGCGCTGGCCATGCGGCGGGTCATTGATTTCAGCGTCCAAGGGTCCTCGATCTCGATGCCGAGGATTTCCTGCAGCAGCCAGAAGGACACCGGCACGGCGAGGCCGGCGACGGCGTCGATGCCGCCCTCCGCCAACGCTCGGTCGACGAGGTCGCGGCTTAGCGCACGAAGACCCTGCGTCAACGCCTCGACGGCCGGCCGGGAGAGAAAGCCGGCGACCGGCCGGCGCAAGGCGCCGTGCTGCGGCGGATCGGCAAGCAGCACCGAGCGGCTGAGCAGCGCCATGGGCGCCTGGTCGACGAGCTTGCGGCGCACCTCCTCGTATCTGCCGGGCGGCGCCTGCAGGAGGGCGGGATGCTTCAGCGCACCCGACACCAGTCCATGGCTGAACACATAATGCGCGTCGGCAAGCTCGGGATAGGGCGCGACGCCGCGTGCAATGCCGCCGGCGGCGCGCATGCGGGCAAAATGCGGAAACGGGTCGTCGCCGAGCGCGAACGGATCGAAATGTGGAACGGTCATGACGGCGCGCGTCTCATATGTTGAGATTCTTGGTCTTGAGATCCTTGGCTGAAATGACCCTGAAGCCCCCTGATGCCGGGTCCTGCGGGAAGAAATCCGGCATGACATAGAGGAACTCGCATTCAAGGGCGCGATAATGCAGGCGTAGCAGCGGATCGCGGATGATTTCTTCCAGTGGCGGTCTTATGCCGGTCTCGTTCCAAAGGTCGATGGTGGCGCGGAACCTCGGGTCTGCCTTGACATGGTCATCGTCGTCGCCCGGGGAGCCGGCATAGGACGAGCAGCGGCCATCGCCGATCAGCCAGCGGGCGCCGAGGCGGCGGCCGTGGCGCTCCATCTCCTTCAAGAGCCGGATCGCCGTGTTGGAGCCGCGATGGCTGGGCCGGACGCACAGATTGTAGGCGTAAAGCGCGTGGACCGGCTCGCTGCGCGGCAGCGATGCATAGGCATCGAAATCCCTGGGGAAATCGGCGCGCACCAGCGGATCCTGGCTGGTCTCGGTAAAGCAGATCGTGCCGGCAAGAACATTGCCATCGATTGCCCCGAACATGGTGTGTCCAAGCTCAAGCCGGTGGCGGATGGTTGTTTCGCTCGCCCGCAGCGGGGCGGCCCAGGCGGCAGCCTCAAGTTCCATCAGCAACGGCATGTCATCCAGGTCTAACTGGCGGATGGGTATCGCAACGTTTTCTAAATTCATCTGTCGGCTGCCTCGACTTCCAATGCCTTGGTGGCGCATGGCAGGTTTTTGCCAATGCGGTTTGCAGCTTCACGGAAACACCAGCCTGTCTATCTCCAGTTTGACGAAACGCCGGAATGAAAACCATTTCACGGTTTGCTAAAACATGTCTAATCATCAAGGTTCCCCTTTGCAATTACATACGGACAATGGGAACGCATGATATTTTACGTAGCGCACAGGGAGCACGCGTACACCCAGGCGGTGGTGCTTTTGTATCTCCGGACGGACCTGCAGGCGTCGTTCCGGCTGGTGCGCTATGAGGATGCCGGGCTGCTGCGCGGCGTTCACGCCGGTGTGGTCATCTGGTCCGACATGGACCGGCTGACCGCGGACGAATTGAGCCGCGCGGCCGGCATCAGCGCCGAACTGGCCGGGAAAACCGGCCTGACGCAGCTCAATCACCCGACCGCCAGCCTGCAGCGTTTCGACCTGCTGCGCCTGCTTCACGCCGACGGCAGCAACGCGTTTCGTGTGTTCAGGCCGGATGAGCTGGAAGAGGCGATACGCTATCCCGTTTTCATCCGTGACGAGACGGGCGCGCTCTACAGGGAGCCGCCGCTGCTGCACGAGCGGCCGGCGCTGGACGCCGCGATCGCCCGGCTGGACGGCACCACTCTGGTGCGGCCGATGGTGGTGGAGATGATCGGCACACCCGGGGCGGACGGTTACTTCAGGAAATACGCGGCCTATCGGGTCGGCGATACGATCTATGGCCAGCATTGCGCCATGTCGAAATCATGGTTCGTGAAGAATTCGCCCGCGCAATTGCTGCCGGCCCACATCGAAGAAATCAGGACCTACATCGATACAAATCCGGATGCCGAAGTGGTCATGCAGGTCTTCGAAAAAGCCCGCATGCAGTATGGACGCATCGACTATACGTTCGTGGACGGCAGGCTGGTGGTGTTCGAGATCAACAGCAACCCCACCGTGCTCAGCGACCCGCCGACGCCATTCGCCAGCTACGACCCGCAACCCTTTGCCGACCGTCACGCCAACGCGCTGCTGGCGCTGCCGCAGGTGAGCGCGCCGGACACGCTGGCTGAGATCGATGCGGCTCATCGGGAGGCGCTGGCAGAGCTGCGGCGGCAGTACCGGGTGCGGCGGCTGAAGCTGATGGTGAAGAGGGTGTTGAAGCTGGGGAGGGGTAGGTAGCGGGCCCAAAGCCATCGACCCCCCTAGCGGTCTCACTTTCGATCCCACCACCTTCGCGGTCGAGTGGGGCGAAGGCGTGGTGCTAGCCGCACCATGCTCAGCCGACCTCGCCACGGGGAGGCTGGTCCGGCAGCGGAGGGTTAAGGCGTTTCGGGATTGGCTGTTTGCGGAGGTGGGGTAGGGGGCGGATGGCGAGCGAGGT
>UCIA01000035.1:0-481 GCA_900472295.1 Hyphomicrobiales bacterium
GGGAGTAGGGGAGTAGGGCAGTAGGGCAGTAGGGCAGTAGGGCAGTAGGGCAGTAGGGCAGTAGGGCAGTAGGGCAGTAGGGCAGTAGGGGGCTATTCGGGAGACAATTTGCGGATCAGAAGCCGCAAGAGCGTCCCTACGCTCTCGCTGCTGCTCATCAAGGGGCTGACTGCCTCGTGCGAGGCGATCCCGACGCGTTGCGCAATCATGAGATGGGTCTCCACCTCCTTGAGGGACCCTTGGGCGATTCTGAGAAACTGCTGGTAGGAAGCCCGGCTTTCTCGACCGTAGCCCTCGGCGATGTTGGCGGGAACGGAGGTAGCTGCACGGCGTACTTGAGCCGTCAGCCCGTAGCGCTCATCCTTTGGCCAAGCTCGGGTTGTTTCGTAGATAGAAACAGCCAGATCCATAGCTTGCTGCCAAACAATCAAATCCTTGTACGATTCAATCTTGGCCGCCATCTCTCCCTACTGCCCTACTG
>UCIA01000035.1:504-29407 GCA_900472295.1 Hyphomicrobiales bacterium
CCTACTCCCCTACTCCCCTAAACGTTCAGCAACAAATACTCCCGCTCCCACGGGCTGATCACTTCCATGAAGGTCTCGAATTCCGCCCGCTTGATTGCCGCATAGGTTGCGGCAAAGGACTTGCCCAGCAGCGAGCACAACTCCTCGTCGCCCTCGAACAGGTCGACGGCCTCGAGCAGGCCGCGCGGCAGGTCGATCTCGTCTGCATTGGCGGTTGTCAGCACCGGCGGCTCGGCTTTGATCTTGTTGGTCATGCCGATCAGGCCGCAGGCAAGCGACGCCGCCAGCGCCAGATAGGGGTTGGCGTCGGAGGACGGGATGCGGTTCTCGACACGCCGCGCCGCCGGATCCGAGCGCGGCACGCGGAACGCCGTGGTCCGGTTATCATAGCCCCATTTGTTGTTGACCGGCGCCGAGGCTGATTGCGTCAGCCGGCGGTAGGAATTGACATAGGGCGCAAACATCACCAGCGCGTTCGGCACATGCTTCTGCATGCCGCCGATGAAATGGAAGAAGTCGTCGGTTTCCGAACCATCCTCGGCCGAGAATATGTTTCGGCCGGTCTTCTTGTCGATGATCGACTGGTGGATGTGCATGGCCGAGCCTGGCTGGCCCTGGATCGGCTTGGCCATGAAGGTGGCATAGATCTCATGCTTCAGCGCCGCCTCGCGGATGGTGCGCTTGAACATGAACACCTGGTCGGCGAGCTCGATCGGATCACCGTGGCGCAAATTGATCTCAAGCTGGCCGGCGCCTTCCTCATGGATCAGCGTGTCGATCTCCAGGCCCTGGCTTTCGGAGAAATGGTAGATGTCGTCGATCAGCTCGTCGAACTCGTTGACGCCGGCGATCGAATAGCCGGCGCCGCCGCCGATCGCCCGCCCCGAACGTCCAACCGGCGGGGTCAGCGGATAATCCGGATCGGGGTTCTTGCGGACCAGATAGAATTCGATCTCGGGCGCCACCACGGGCTTCAGCCCGCGCTTGTCATAGGCCGCCACCACGCGCTTCAAGACATTGCGCGGTGTGAACTCCACCGAGCGGCCGTCCTGGTGGACGAGATCGCAGATGACGGCGGCCGTCGGGTCTTCTTCCCACGGCACCACGGTCAGCGTCGACAGATCCGGCATCAGCTTCAGGTCGCCATCATCCTCCGGATAGTGGAAACCGTTGCCGTCTTCGGGATAGCCGCCCGAAATCGTCGTCATGAACACCGCCGAAGGCAGCGCCAGCGAGGTGTTGGAGGTGAACTTCTTCGACGGCATCATCTTGCCGCGCGCGACGCCCGCCTGGTCGGGTGTGATGCATTCTATGTCTTCGATGCCACGCCATTCCAGCCAGGCGCTGACTTCCTTCCAGTTCTTCACGCCGCGATGATTTTTCACGAAGGCAGGCGTGCGGACGCGTCCTCCGCGGTTCGACGGACGGACTTCCTTTTTAGCAGGCGGCATCATTCACCAGTTTGGGTTGCGGATTTCGCAGTATAGCCGGCGCGGGTGATGGAAGGGAAGGGGAGGCCACCCAACCTTCGCCTTGACGGTTGAAAATCGCCGCGGGCAGATTAGGGTCGACCTCCCGCAGATCGAGCAATTGAAGACACCGCATGCCAGGCAAATTGACCACTATCGGCTTCGACGCCGACGACACGCTGTGGCAGAACGAACAGTTCTTCCGCCTGACCGAGAAGCACTTTGCAGCGCTGCTGGCCGATCACGGCGAAGAGGCTCACATTTCGGCGCGGCTGCTCGAGGCCGAAAAGCGCAACCTCGCCATTTACGGCTTCGGCATCAAGGGCTTCACCCTGTCGATGATCGAGACGGCGATCGAGGTGACGGAGGGCCGTGTGCCGGGCTCGACCATCGCCGAAATCCTTGCCGCCGGCCGCGATATGCTGGGACATCCCGTCGAGGCGTTGCCGCATGCGCGTGATACCGTGGAAAAGCTTGCCGGCGCCTATCACCTTGTGCTGATCACCAAGGGCGATCTGTTCGACCAGGAGCGCAAGCTGGCGGCATCGGGCCTTGGCGATCTGTTCGATGCCGTCGAGATCGTCAGCGACAAGAGCGCTGCCACCTACACCAGAATCTTCGGCCGCCACGGCGACCCCCGAGCGAGCATGATGATCGGCAATTCGCTGAAGTCGGACGTGGTGCCGGCCATCGAGGCCGGCAGCTGGGGCGTCTACGTTCCGCACGAACTGACCTGGGTTTTCGAGCATGTCGAGCCACCGGTCGAGGCACCGCGCTTCCGCCAGCTTGTTGACCTTGGCGAACTGCCGGCTTTGATCGAAAGCATCGACAAGTCAGGTTGACCGCTTCGTTTTGAATGGCAAGGCGCGAACTGCGATCAGCCGCGTCCGAGACTGATCAGCCGGTCGATTACCGGCTGCAGCCTTTCGGTGGTGATCGGCTTGGTCACCACCGCATCGACGACGTTCGACAGGCCGAGGCTTTCAGGCGTGCCGGTCTTGGTTGAAAGCAGGATCACCGAGGGAAGCGACCGGCCCGATGCCCGCCGCAAAGCATCGATGGCCGACATCAGCGCGTCGCAGTCCTTGTTGTCGGCGCCGCCGTCGAGAACAATGGCGCCAGGAATGTGAGTTCGCAATATCCTGGACGCCATCTCGGGCGACTCGGAGATCGGCTTCAACCCGGACTTCTCGACGATCTTCGAGACCACCACCCGGTTGATCGGCGATTTGCCAACGACCAGTACCTGGGACGAATCCGTTGATATTTCGGAGTTCGTGTCCCGGCTTGCCGAATTCAGAATTTTGGCGATATCGGTCTCGCGATTCACAGGACACATGGGCGGGGCGGGCACTCGGCGCTGCTTCAATGCAGGGTTGAAATCCGAGAGGCAATTGGCGCGAGATCGCGGCCCGTGTCAAGCTGAAATGCTGCAGTGCACGAATATAGAAAGAAATATTAGGAGACAACGCAAGTTCAGTCTCCAGACTGTAGTTGGACGGTTCTGAAATTACGAAAGTCACCCGCGCTGACAAATGCGCGGATGACGTCGTGACTGGCCAGTCAAAGGCCAGATCAAATACTCTGCAAGCACAAAGTTGCCGTAAGGGAAGATCAGCCGTGGCGCTGCTGCGTGACGATCACCGGGATCAGCAAGTCGCCCCAATTGCCGTCGCCGCCATGATGCCGGGCTGAGCGCACCAGTTCCACCGAGACGCCGGCTTCGACAGCCTTCATCACCGATTGATTGAGCCGGTGCAGATCGTTGGCCAGCATGCGGATGGTCGCCTGCTGGTCGACGCTCATCGTGGTCGACTGCTCTTCTGCACGTTCCTTGACGCGGCTTATCGATGCCATTTTTCTTCTCCCTTTGCCCTTCGGGCGTTTCCTCTGTTGGTTATGTCGATCGGTTCATTCCGCCGCCGGCTTGAACTGGGCGTGCTCGGTCGATTCATGCATGGCGGTGGTCGAAGACTGGCCGCCGCTGATTGCCATCGACACGGCGTCGAAATAGCCGGTGCCGACCTCGCGCTGGTGCTTGGTCGCGGTGTAGCCGTGGACTTCGGCCGCGAACTCGGCTTCCTGCAGCTCGGAGTAAGCCGCCATCTGCCGCGCCTTGTAGCCGCGGGCCAGTTCGAACATGCCGAAGTTGAGCTGGTGGAAGCCGGCAAGTGTGATGAACTGGAACTTGTAGCCCATGGCGCCGAGTTCGCGCTGGAACTTCGCGATCGTGGCGTCGTCCAGGTTCTTCTTCCAGTTGAACGACGGCGAGCAATTGTAAGCGAGCAGCTTGCCCGGGTGATGCTTGCGCACACCCTCGGCGAACTTCCTGGCCTGCGCCAGGTCCGGCTTCGAGGTTTCGCACCAGATCAGGTCGGCATGCGGCGCATAGGCGATGGCGCGCGCGATGCACGGTTCGATGCCATTCCTGACCTGGTAGAAGCCTTCGACCGTGCGGCCGGCGTCATAGTCGACGAAGGGCTGGTCGCGCTCGTCGATGTCTGACGTCAGAAGCTTGGCCGCCTCGGCGTCGGTACGCGCCACGACCAGTGTCGCCGTGCCCATCACGTCGGCCGCAAGGCGCGCCGCGTTGAGGTTGCGGATATGCGCCGCGGTCGGGATAAGCACCTTGCCGCCGAGATGGCCGCACTTCTTTTCCGAGGCCAGCTGGTCCTCATAGTGAACGCCGGCAGCGCCTGCCTCGATGAATGCCTTCATGATCTCGAAGGCGTTAAGCGGTCCGCCGAAGCCGGCTTCAGCGTCGGCGACGATCGGCGCGAACCAGGTGTCGACCGACAGGCCCTTGCCTTCCGAGGTCTCGATCTGGTCGGCGCGCTGCAGCGTGCGGTTGATGCGCTTGACCAGTTCGGGCGCTGCATTGGCGGGATAGAGCGACTGGTCCGGATACATGGCCGAGGCGGTGTTGGCGTCGGCGGCGACCTGCCAGCCTGAGAGATAGATCGCCTTTAAGCCCGCGCGCACCTGCTGCATCGCCTGGTTGCCGGACATGGCACCGAGCGCGTTGACGAAGTCTTCCTCGTGGATGAGTTTCCACAACCGGTTGGCGCCCATTTCAGCCAGGCTCTGGCGGATCTGGACCGAGCCGCGCAGCCGCTTCACATCGTCCGGCGAATAGGGTCGTTCGATGCCGTCGAATCGACCTTCAGGGGCCGAGGGAACGAGGTTGTAAAAATCGGTCATTGGTCACTCCAGATCAATCAATGTCAGTGTCTTTGCAACGCCGCGTCATCGGGTTTTGCGCCGCCGGTGTGTGACATCATTTACATTGCGCCGCGAAGAAGAACGAGCAAAACCGCCATTTTCGCCGTAAAATAAAAGAAAACCTGTGTTGTGTTTGACTGACGGGCGCTGTAAATTTGTCATGATTGTAAAAGGCCGATGCGTCTACATCGTGTGAAGATCGTGTAAATTCCTGTCAAGGATAGCCAATGGCTGACCAGAAGATCTTCGCCGGGCCGCGCATCCGCCGCATCCGCGTCGCCAAGGCCCTGACCCAGACGGCGATGGCCGAAGGGCTTGGCATCTCGCCGTCCTATCTCAATCTGATCGAGCGCAACCAGCGCCCGCTGACGGTGCAGCTGATCCTGAAGCTGGCCTCGGTCTACAAGGTCGACCCGCATGAATTGCAGGGCGAGGCGAGGGGATCGATCTCGGCCCTGAAGGAAGTGTTCGGCGACCCGCTGCTTGCCGGTGAATTGCCGGGCGACCAGGAGTTGATCGAGCTTGCCGAGGCGGCGCCCAACGCGTCGGCCGCGATGATAAAACTGTTTCGCGCCTATCGCGAGCAGGCCGAGCGGCTGTCCGACCTCAACGAGCTGCTGGCGCGCGAGGGCCGGGCCACCGCGCTTTCCGGCGCGCGACTGCCGATCGACGAGGTGCACGAAATCTTCGAGCGCCGGCCGAACCATTTTGCGGCACTCGAGGAAGAGGCCGAGGCCTTCACCTCCGTGCTCGATCCCGGCGACGATCTGTTCGGCGCGCTAAAGGCGTGGCTGAAGCGCGAATACGGCATCGTCGTCAAGGTGCTGCCGGTCGCCACCATGCCGAACTGGCGCCGCCGCTATGACCGGCATTCGCAGCGCCTGTTCCTGTCCGAGCGGCTGTCGCCCTTCGACCAGTTGCGCGAAGTTGCGATGGAAGCCTGCCTGATCCGCATGACGGTCGCCGTGGCCGGCGAGATCCAGGCGCTGAAGCTCGGCACGGACGAAGCCCGCCGGCTCGCCCGCTTCGAGCTTGGCCGCTATGCCGCCCACGCCTTGATGATGCCTTACCAGGCTTTTCATGCCGCTGCCGTTCGAGCCCGCTATGACATCGACGTGCTGCGCTCTCGCTTCGGCGTGTCCTTCGAGCAGGCGGCAAACCGCCTGACCATGCTGCAACGTCCTGGCGCGTCCGGTGTGCCGTTCTTCATGCTCGAGGTCGACAATGCCGGAAATCGCTTCCGCAAGGCCGGCGGCCAGGGCTTTCCGCAGAGCCGTTTTGGTGGCGGCTGCCCGAAACTGCCGGTGCATGCCGCCTTCGCTTTGCCCGGCCAGATCCTGGTCGAGGCGGTCGAAATGCCAGATGGCGCCGAATTCCTATGCATCGCCCGCACGCTCGAGGGACCGCAAGGCTCGTTCTCCGAGCGCCCGCGCCGCACCGCGCTGCTGCTCGGCTGCGATATCGGCTTTCGCGACGAGATCGTTTATGGCGCGGCACTGCCGGGGGTCACATCCGGGAAGTCCGGACAGGGCGCTGCGACACCGATCGGCCCCGCGTGCCGGCTGTGCGAACGCATCGGCTGCCTCGCCCGCGCCGAGCCGCCGGTGACCCGCCCGCTCGGCCTTGACGAGATGGTGACGGGCTTGAGCGCCTTCGATTTCCAGTGACATTTTAGGACTTGGCCCGGTGGCGGTGCGCCAAAGGGAATGCCCGGCTGGATCACGTCCAGCCGGCCCCTTTCCGGTACGCGAATACGGCACGTTTCTGTCGTCCATTGTGCATCATGCCGTCCCGAGATAGCCGACAGTCGCAGCCCATGACCGATACCGCATCAGCTCCGATATCCGCCTCGCCGTTCGTCTCGCCGCGCGAGGAGCGTATCGGCTTTCTGCTGGTGTTCCTGTCGGCGCTGATGTGGAGCTTTGGCGGCACCATTGCCCGTTTCATCGACACTACTGACAGCTGGACGGTGGTGTTCTGGCGCTCGGTCTGGGCGGCGGCCTTCCTGATCTGCTTCATGGTCTGGCGCGATGGCTGGCGTGGCATGCTTCGGCTGTTTCGCGACATGGGCCTGCCCGGCCTTGCCGTCGCCGTCTGCTTCGCCACCGCGTCGACATGCTTCGTCGTCGCGCTCGCCTACACCACCGTCGCCAACATCCTGTTGATGCAGGCCGGCGTGCCGCTGTTGGCGGCATTGCTTGCCTGGGTGCTGTTTCGCGAACGTGTCGCCATCGCGACCTGGGTGGCGATCGCCGCCGTCATCGCCGGTGTTGCCATCATGGTGTCGGAATCGCTCGACGGCGCCGTATCGCCGATCGGCGATGGCCTGTCGCTGCTGATCGCCGTCATGTTCTCGATCGCCACCGTCATCACCCGGCGCTTCGCCCATGTGCGCATGACGCCGGCGACGTGTCTCGGCACGATGCTGGCTGCCGCTTTCGCCGCATCGCAAACCGCGCAGTTCGCCACGTCGGCCCACGACATGGCTTTCCTGTTTGCCTTCGGCGTCATCAATCTCGGCCTTGGCCTTGCCTTCTTCGCCACCGGCGCCAGGCTGGTTCCGGCGGCGATTGCGGCGCTGCTCGGCACCTTCGAGCCAATCCTCGGCCCGATCTGGGTCTGGCTCGTCCATGGCGAGGTGCCGTCGGTGCGCACCATCATCGGCGGCGCGGTGGTGGTCGCAGCACTGCTTGTCCATATCGGGCTCGAATTCAAGCGCCAGGCGAGGCCGGCGCGGCCGGGTGTCACCGGCCTGCCATCTCCTAATTGACCCGTCCTTCCCCTAATTGAAGAGCCACACACCTTATTGACTGGGCGTCTCCCGCGCGGGCCATTGACAACCTTGCTGCCACGCGGGCAGGCTGGGGTCACGGCAACAACAAGACAGGCTTATCTTGCCAAGTGTCCCCGCCGGTCGGACCAAGACCGGACCACATCGTCGTATCCCGGCCCGCGCCACGGCGAAAGCTTTTGACGGCGTAGGCGTGTCCCTCAAGCGGGCACACAGAGCCATTATCCGCCCCTCGTCGAAGCACCCGCCAAGCGCTGCCGTTTCGCGCTTGTGGCTGCCCGGAAAGCTCAATAGTCTGAAGCAAAAGCCCAATCGCGCTGTGGCCGCGACGATTTGGCGAAGGAACACTCATCAAAGGAGAACAGCATGATCCGCAAAGCGCTCTGGCTTTCGGCGACCTCGGCATTTCTGACGCTTTTCACGGTCGGCGGCCATGCCGCGGACCGCGTCGTCAACGTCTTCAACTGGTCGGACTATATTGACAGTTCGATCATCGACGAGTTCACCAAGGAAACCGGCATCAAGGTCGTCTACGACACCTTCGATTCCAACGAGATTCTCGAAACCAAGCTGCTTGCCGGCGGCAGCGGCTATGACGTCGTCGTGCCCAGCGGCAACTTCCTGGCGCGCCAGATCCAGGCTGGCGTGTTCCAGAAGCTCGACAAGTCGAAGCTGCCGAACATTTCCAACATGTGGGACACGGTTCTGGAACGGACCGCCAAATACGATCCCGGCAACGAATACTCGATCAACTACATGTGGGGCACCGTCGGTATCGGCTACAACATCAAGAAGGTGCAGGCGGCACTCGGCACCGACAAGATCGACAGCTGGGACGTGTTCTTCAACCCTGAAAGTCTGGCCAAGCTGAAGGATTGCGGCGTCTATGTGCTGGACTCGCCGGCCGACATCATCCCGGCGGCGCTGAAATATCTCGGCCTCGACCCGAACAGCACTTCGCCCGACGACATTGCCAAGGCCGAGGAGACCTTGCTGAAGGTGCGGCCGTATATCCGCAAATTCCATTCGTCCGAATACATCAACGCGCTTGCCAACGGCGATATCTGCCTGGCGGTCGGCTGGTCGGGCGACGTCTTCCAGGCACGCAACCGCGCCGTGGAGGCCAAGCAAGGCGTCGAGATCGGCTACTCCGTGCCGAAGGAGGGCGCGCAGATGTGGTTCGACCAGATGGCAATCCCCGCCGATGCGCCGCATGTCGCCGAAGCGCTCGAATTCCTCAACTACATGATGAAGCCGGAAGTTATCGCCAAGTCGTCCAACTATGTGTTGTACGCCAACGGCAACAAGGCTTCGCAGCAGTTCGTCGACAAGGCGCTGCTGGATGACCCGGCGGTCTATCCGGACGCCGAGACCCTGAAGAAACTCTACACGGTCCAGCCCTATGATCCCAAGACCCAGCGCCTGATCACGCGCAGCTGGACCAGGATCGTCACCGGCCAGTAGGCAATCCGACATGGTCCCGGCAGTCACCTGCCGGGACCAATTCTTCTCAGGGGCAAGAAGCAAAAAACAGGACGGAGTGGGGATATGAAATCGCTTGGCAGCATCCGCAGGGATTTTGCGCCGTGGACCGATCCGAACGCCAAGCCATACATTCAATTCGAGAATGTCACCAAGAAGTTCGGTGACTTCACCGCCGTCAACAATCTGTCGCTGACCATCTTCGAGCGCGAGTTCTTCGCCCTGCTCGGCGCATCGGGCTGCGGAAAGTCGACGTTGCTCAGGATGCTTGCCGGCTTCGAAGAGCCGACCGCCGGCCGCATCCTGCTCGATGGCCAGGATTTGCGCGGCATCCCGCCCTATCGCCGCCCGGTCAACATGATGTTCCAGTCCTACGCGCTGTTCCCGCATATGAGCGTGGAAAAGAACATTGCCTTCGGCCTCAAGCAGGAAGGCATGCCGGCGCCGGATATCGAAAAGCGCGTTGCCGAGATGCTGAAGCTGGTCAAGCTCGAGCAGTTCGCCAAACGCAAGCCGCACCAGCTCTCCGGCGGCCAGCGCCAGCGCGTCGCACTGGCCCGCTCGGTTGCCAAGCGGCCGAAAGTGCTGCTGCTCGACGAGCCACTCGGCGCGCTCGACAAGAAGCTTCGCGAGGAAACGCAATTCGAGCTGATGGACCTGCAGCAAAATCTCGGTCTCACCTTCGTCGTCGTCACCCACGACCAGGAAGAGGCCATGACCATGGCCGACCGTATCGCCATTATCGACAAGGGCGAGGTGATGCAGGTGGCGACGCCGGCGGAAGTCTACGAAGCCCCCAGTTCGCGCTTCGTTGCCCACTTCGTCGGCAATGTGAACATGTTCGAAGGCAAGGTCGCCGAGCGCGCCGCAAACACGACACGCATCACCGGCTCGACCGGGGCCCAGATCGTCGTCGAAAACAGCACCGACACAAAGGCCGGTTCCGACATCGTCTTCGCCATCAGGCCTGAGAAGATCAAGGTGTCGTCGAAGAAGCCGGCCGATGCCGTCAATGCGCTCGAGGGTGAGGTCTACGATATCGCCTATCTCGGCGACATGACCGTCTATCACGTCAGGCTGGATGACGGGCAGATCATCAGGGCAAGCGCGCTTAACGCGGCGCGTGTCACCGAGGATCCGCTGACCTGGAACGACCGCGCCTGGGTCTCCTTCCGGCCCGACGCCGGCGTCGTGCTGACGCGGTAGGGGGCGGCCATGTCCAACATCGCCATCACCGATGCCGGCCCATCGACCGCGGCCAAGCCAATGCTGACGCGGCTCGCCACCGGCTTCGTCAGCCGGCTCGTCATCATCGTCCCCTATCTCTGGCTGCTGTTCTTCTTCTTCATTCCGTTCATCATCGTCTTCAAGATCTCGCTGTCGCAGTCGGCAATCGCCATGCCGCCCTACACGCCAGTGCTCGACTTCACGGACGGCATTTCCGGCTTCTTCGCCGGCTTCCGCGAACTCAGCTTCGACAACTATGTCTGGCTGACGCAGGACGCGCTTTACGTCAAAGCCTACGTGACCAGCGTCATCATCGCTGCGATCTCGACGATCCTGACCTTGCTCGTCGGTTTCCCCATCGCCTACGGCATGGCGCGCGCGCCGGCAACGATCCGCCCGACCTTGCTGATGCTGGTGATCCTGCCGTTCTGGACCTCGTTCCTGATCCGCGTCTACGCCTGGATCGGCATCCTCAAGCCCGAGGGGCTGCTCAATCAGCTGCTGTTGTCGCTGAACATCATCGATCAGCCACTGATCATCCTCAACACCTACACGGCGATCTTCATCGGTATCGTCTATTCCTACCTGCCATTCATGGTGCTGCCGCTCTATTCGTCGCTGGAAAAGATGGATTATACGCTGATCGAAGCCGCCAAGGATCTCGGCTGCCCGCCTACCGCTGCTTTTTGGAAGATCACCTTCCCGCTGTCGCTGCCCGGCGTCATCGCCGGCTGTCTGCTGGTGTTCATCCCCGCCGTTGGCGAGTTCGTCATTCCAGACCTGCTCGGCGGGTCGCAGACGCTGATGATCGGCAAGACCTTGTGGAATGAGTTTTTCTCCAATCGTGACTGGCCGGTGTCGTCGGCTGTCGCCGTCATCCTGCTGCTGCTCCTGATCGTGCCGATCATGCTCTTCCAGCAGGCCCAGGCGCGTGCCCAGGAGGAAGGCAAATGAACACCACCTGGAGCCGCTTCAACGTCACCTCGGTCGTGCTGGGCTTTGCCTTCCTCTATCTGCCGATCGTGCTGCTCGTCGTCTTCTCTTTCAACGAGTCCAAGCTCGTCACCGTCTGGGGCGGCTTCTCGACCAAATGGTATGTCTCGCTGTTCCACAATCAGGGGCTGATGGACGCCGCCTGGGTGACCGCGCGCGTCGGCGTCATTTCGGCTACAGTGGCAACCGTGCTTGGCACGCTGGCGGCACTGACCTTGACCCGTTACACCCGCTTCAGGGGCCGCATCCTGTTTTCCGGCATGGTGTTTGCGCCGCTGGTCATGCCGGAAGTCATCACCGGCCTGTCGCTGCTTTTGCTGTTCGTCGCCGTCGGTCTCGACCGCGGCTTTTTCACCGTCACGCTTGCCCACATCACCTTGACCATGTGCTTTGTGGCCGTCGTCGTGCAATCGCGGCTGGTCTCCTTCGACCGGTCGCTGGAAGAAGCCGCGATGGACCTCGGCGCAACGCCGGTGAAGACGTTCTTCCAGATCACGCTGCCGGTCATCGCGCCGGCGATCGTCTCCGGCTGGATGCTGGCCTTCACGCTGTCGCTCGACGATCTGGTGATCGCCTCCTTCACTTCCGGCCCCGGCGCCACCACGCTGCCGATGAAGATTTACAGCCAGGTGCGTCTCGGCGTGACGCCCGAGATCAACGCCGCCTGCACCATCCTCATCGCGGTTGTGGCGGTCGGTGTCATCATCGCCTCTGTCGCCAACAAGCGGCGTGAGGTGCAGCGCCAGATCGACGAGCAGGCCGCGCAACGCGGCTGATTGAGCGAGGAAATCTCGGCCCGCGGCGCCCCCTTTCGAGGGCTCCGCTTATTCGCCCGAGATGCCGCGGTTGACCGGTGAAATGAACGGCGTACTCCAGGTGCCGCCAACGAAGAACGACGACTGGTTTGGCCCTTGCTGGCCATTGGTCGGCGCGGCCGCCGGGTCCGTCTGGGTGACACCGCCGGACAGCGCCAGCCCGCGTCCGCCATAAGACGCGATGCCGGACAGCCAGATCTTGTATTTCGCCGAATTGGCCTCGGCCTTGTCCAGCCGCGCGACGCCCTTCGAAATGGTCGCCTTTAGCTCGGCGCCATCGATCGGCAGCGTGCCGTCCGCGACGTCGTCGAGCGCAAAGAAGCCGCCCTGTTCGGTGTGCTTCAGAAACGCCGGCAAATTGAGCCCGCTTAGCGCACCCGGCCCGAACGTCGCCGAGACCGAGCCGTCGGCGTTCTCGAAGATCGAGTTCCAAGACTTGCCGGGACCTTTGAGGATGACCGAGACGGTGCCGGTGCTGGCCGGCACCAGCCGCGTCATTCCGGCTGCGGTGCCGAAGGCGCCACCATCGATGTCGGAGGCAAGCAGCCGGATCTCGACCTGACTGCCCTCCGGCTTGCGGTCGAAGCGCAGGCTCGACTGGACGTTGCCGCCAAAGGCCGAGGCGTCGGAAATGTCGAAGACGGCAAGCCCGTTCTTGACTTGCGCGGTGGCAGCGACGTCGGCGAGCTGGATCGCGCCGGCCGAGGCATGCGCCGCCGATAGCCTCAAATCGAGATTGATGCGGTCGGCAAAGCTGGTGTCGATTTCGCCGGGACCGGTTTCACCTGTGGGCGCCAGCGGCGTAAAGGCCGAAAACAGCGACCTGAGGTCGAGCGTATCGAAGGCCAGCGTACCGGAAATCACAGGCAGCGCTTCGCCGAACGAGAAGTCCAGCGCGCCCATTCCGGGGTTGTTGTCGAGCGCAACCGCCGTGTTTTCGAATTTGACGCGGCCGGCCGTCGCCGTGACCTTGCTCGAAATCGAGACCGAACCTATCGCGGCACCAGGTGCAATGCCGGCCTGCGACCATTCCAGCACGCGCCGCAGCGATGGTGCGGCGAACTTCGCCTGGCCGTCGAAATAGGCGTTTTGCGACATGCTGGCCGTGCCGTCGAACGAGAAGCTGGCCGGCGCTGCCTTGAACGAAAAGGTGACCGGCGCGGCACCGCCGGCAAACAGCACCAGCGGTTTGGGCGAGGCGGCATCCACGGTGACGCTCTCGCCGCGCCAGATCCCGGTCGCCGACAAGGTCCCATTGCTGTTCATCGCCGCCCAGGTCGCCTGGCCGCTCACACTGGTCAGCAATTCGACGTCCTTGCCGCCGATGGATGCAACCATGCGGCCATCCCTGAACTCCACGGTGCCGAACGGATCGGCCGGCAGCTTGCTGAGGTCAGGCTTCGACGGATCGGCACTGACCACGCCGCGCGCCGTGTCGATCGAACGTGTGATGCGCCCGCCGGTCGGTATGGCGGGCAGGAACATGCCGTTTGCGGTGTGCTGAACCCGGATCGTCGGCCGCACCAGCCGCGCCGTCGAAAACACCACGTCGCCCTGTAGCGCCGCCATGGCTGACAGGTCGACCTCGACCCGTTCGGCTTCGATCACCGGCGGCGCGTCGTTTTCGGTCCACTGCGATAGCGTGACGTCGCTCAGTATGGCGCGGAATGTCGGCCACACCTCGATGCGTGGCGAACCGGCAATGGTGACCCTGAAACCGCTCCACGCGCTCATCTCCCAGGCAATGCGGTCGCGCACGATCCGGGTCGAGGCAATCAGCGGCAAAGCGGCGACGACCAGCGCGACGACGAGCACGGCAACGCCGATCGCCCATATTCCGCGCCGGATCAAAGGTGATGGCATATCGCCCCGTATGCTTTCATTCCGACAAAAATTGCCCGGTCGGGTGTAACCCAGCGCTGACGCATTTCAAGTCTTTATGGCTCGGCGATGGCAATTGCGCACATGTGAGCGAGTTTAGCCGAACAAAATCTTGCTCTGCCGCAAGGCGATGGGCATAAGCAATGCAGCTTCAGCCTCTCACAAAGCGCGACGTTTTTGGGACAGCGGCGCCTGTAAAGCTGAGGCTAAACCATATCAGTCTTGCGACGCGATGGGCTTCAAGGAGGATCGATCATGGCTGCTGAAGCACCGCTCTGGACCCCGACGCAAGACCAGATCGACGCAGCACCGCTGACCGCTTTCATGAAGGCAGCGGCAGCCAAAACCGGCACATCCTTCGCCTCCTACGCCGAATTGCACCGCTGGTCGGTCGAGGATCGCGAGGCGTTCTGGAGCCTGCTGTGGGATTTTTGCGGCATCGTTGGCGCCAAGGGCGAGGCCATATTGGTCGATGGCGAGAAGATGCCGGGCGCATCGTTCTTCCCCGGCGCGACGCTGAACTTCGCCGAGAACCTGCTGAAAAAGACCGGGTCCGATGACGCGATCGTCTTTCGCGGCGAGGACAAGATCGAGCGGCGGCTGTCGTGGAACGAACTGCACCAGCTGACCTCGCGCTTCCAGCAGCTTTTCGTGTCGCTCAAGGTGAAAAAGGGCGATCGCATAGCGGCGATGATGCCCAACATGCCGGAGACGGTCGCCGCCATGCTGGCCGCCGCCTCCATCGGCGCGGTCTGGTCGTCCTGTTCTCCCGATTTCGGCGAACAGGGCGTGCTCGACCGTTTCGGCCAGATCGAGCCGGTCGTCTTCATCGCGCCGGACGGCTACTGGTACAATGGCAAGGCGATCGAAGTCGCCGACAAGATCGCCACGGTTGCGACCAAGCTTGAAACCGTCGGCAAGGTGCTGATCGTCGACTATCTCGGCTCGTCACGCGATGTCGCTGATATCATCGACAAGGCCGTGGCGCTCGAAGAGGCGCTGTCGCCTTTCGCCGCCAAAGCGCTCACCTTCGAGCGGCTGCCGTTCTCGCATCCGCTCTACATCCTGTTTTCGTCGGGCACCACGGGCATTCCCAAATGCATCGTTCATTCGGCCGGCGGCACGCTGATCCAGCATGTCAAGGAACACCGGCTGCATGCCGGGCTTCTCGACGACGACCGCTTCTTCTACTTCACCACCTGCGGTTGGATGATGTGGAACTGGCTGGTGTCGGGCCTGGCTTCGGGTGCGACGCTGCTGCTCTATGACGGCTCTCCCTTCTATCCCGACGGCAATGTGCTGTTCAGCTTCGCCGATGCCGAGAAGATGACCTTCTTCGGCACCTCGGCCAAATTCATCGACTCCGTGCGCAAGGCCGGCCTGAAGCCGATCCGCAGCCATGACCTGTCGAGTGTGCGGGCGATTTCCTCGACCGGGTCGCCGCTGTCGCCGGAGGACTTTCGCTTCGTCTATGACGGCATCAAGAGCGATGTCCATCTGGCTTCGGTCTCCGGCGGCACCGACATCGTCTCCTGCTTCGTGCTCGGCGTGCCGACGCAAGCTGTCTGGACCGGCGAGATCCAGGGCCCAGGCCTCGGCCTTGCCGTCGACGTCTGGGATGATGACGGCAAGCCGATCCGCCAGGAGAAAGGCGAACTGGTCTGCACAAAAGCGTTTCCGTCAATGCCGGTAGGTTTCTGGAACGACCCCGAGGGCAAGAAATACCAGGCGGCCTATTTCGAGCGTTTCGACAATGTCTGGTGCCATGGCGACTTCGCCGAATGGACTGGTCATGGCGGCATGATCATCCATGGCCGCTCCGACGCGACGCTCAATCCGGGCGGCGTGCGCATCGGCACGGCGGAGATCTACAACCAGGTCGAACAGATGCCGGAAATTCTTGAGGCGCTGTGCATCGGCCAGGATTTCGACAATGACGTGCGCGTCGTTTTGTTCGTGCGGCTGGCCGCCGGGGTGAGCCTCGACGAGGACCTGGAAAAGCGCATCCGGGCGAAAATCCGCACCGGCGCCAGCCCGCGTCACGTGCCGGCCAGGATCGTCGCGGTGAACGATATTCCGCGCACCAAATCGGGCAAGATCACCGAGCTTGCGGTGCGCGACGTCGTGCATGGCCGCGCCATCAAGAACAAGGAAGCGCTGGCCAATCCGGAAGCGCTGGAGCTGTTCAGGAACCTGCCGCAGCTGGCGGAGTAAACCCAGGGGCTAATGCCGCCGGCATGGTTAACCAGATATGTCGGTCGAATTTACCTAGATTTCATGAGTGGTACACATTCGTAAATTTTTTGCCCGGCCGGTAAGGAGTTGTTAAGGCCCGGCATCGATAGTCGCACGTAACTTGAGGGAGAAATCCCGTTCCTCGTCCCCTGAGGATCAGATTCGCTCAAGCCCCCGTTGTGACAGCAAAATCCCTTTAAGGCGTCCTGTTGGACGCCTTTTCTTTGTGTCGCCATAAGGGCTTGGCTCTATTCCGCCAGTACCCGCGTCGACGGGAAAGCGACCTCGACCAGCGTCCCTTCGCCCGGCGTCGAGGTGATGGTGAAGCGCGCGCGGTTGGCCTCCACCATCGCCTTGGTCAGCGGCAGGCCGAGGCCGGTGCCGTCGCCGCGCCCGCGCTTCAGCGCGTTGATCTGTTTGAACGGCTTCAACGCCTGCTCGATCTCGGCGTGGCTCATGCCGATGCCGGTGTCGCGCACCCGCATCACGACGTCGCCGGAGGTTTCATAGGCGGTCGACACGATCACCTGGCCGCCGGCCTGTGTATAGCGAATGGCGTTGGATAGGATGTTGAGCGCGATCTGGCGCACGCTTCTGAGGTCGGCAACCACTTCCGGCAGCCGCGAGGCGAAGCTGGAGCGGATGATGACGCGTTCGCGATTGGCCTGCGGCTGCATCATCGCCACCGTTTCGCCCAGCGTGTCGTTGAGCGACACCGCCTCGTAATCCATCTCCTGCTGGCCGGCCTCGATCTTCGAGATGTCGAGCAGGTCGTTGACGAGGTCGAGAACATGATTGCCCGAGCGGTTGATGTCCCTGAGATAGTCGCGGTAGCGGTCATTGGCGACCGGGCCGAACTTCTCGTCCACCATCAGCTCGGAAAAACCGATAATGGCGTTGAGCGGCGTGCGGATCTCGTGGCTGATGCGGGCGAGGAAATCGGTCTTCTGCGAGGAGGCGCGCTCGGCCACGGCACGCGCTTGGGTCAAATCTTCTTCGGCGCGTTTCCACTGCGTGATGTCGCGCACCACGGCGCAGAAGCCGCTGTCGTTGGGCAGCCGGCCAATGGTCATGAACAGCGGGATGAAGCGCCCTTGCGCCTCGCGCCCGATCACCTCGCGGCCGTCGTTCATCACGCTCGCCACGCCTGGTTCGGAGAGCCCGTTGAGATAGTCGCGCGCCGCGCGCTGGCTTTCGATGGCAAACAGCGAGGCGAAGGGCTTGCCGGTGACGTCGTCGCTGTCGAAGCCGAACAGCGCCTCGGCCGGCCGGCTGATCGAACGGATGTCGCCGTCACGGCCGATCAGCACCACGCCGTCGGTGGCGGTATCGATGATGGTGCGCATTTCGGCGATGCGCGACTTGAGCTCGGAAACGTCGGGCTGTGTCTGCTCTTCGGCTGCGGCATGCAGGGCCATCGGCGCGTCGTCGCCTGTGCGCCGCACCACCAGCATCAGCGCCTTGCCGGCTCGCCACGGCACCGAGCGCAGGATGGCTTCGATCGGAAATTCCTGGCCCTCGCGCGTCTTCAGCCTGAGTGTGTGGTCGCTTTCGTCGGTCGCTTCGGAATAGGGATCGGCAAACAGGGCGTCGAGGCCGCCGGCATCGCCCAACTCCTCAAGCGTGCCATAACCGGTCAGGCCGAGGAATTCCTCATTGGCATAGTGAAGCTCGTCGCCGGAATGGATGAGCAGCGGCACCGGCAGTTTGCCGAGCAGCGACGTATCAGGCGTCCTGTGTTCGTCGCCAGCCGAAAATGCCGAGGGCGTGAACCCGTCAAGCTTGAGCGGCGGCACTTTCAGGCGCGGCGGTTCTGCCGGCGCGCTCTCCAAAGCGACGGTTTCGTTGTCGACAGGCGAGCCGGCCGCCTCGTCGGAAGCCGTCCAATCCTCACTGTCTTCGGCGTCGCGGAAATCATCCGTGGTCATGCTGTCGTCGCCGGCACCGGATTGTGCTTCGGCGACGGCAGCTTGCTGTTCGGAAGCTTCGGCGATTTCTTGCGCGCTCGCCTCCACCAAAGCCGGTTCGCCGTCGGAAGACGTTGCCGCGTCACCGGAGCCGGCAGCCGGCTCCGGTTCGGAGGCGGCATAGTCCAGCAGAGAGCGCGAGACCGTTGGCGCTTTTACCGCGCCAATTTCTTCCGCGGCCACTGCGTCCGGCTCAGCACCGTCAAGCCGCGCCAGATCCTGTTCGTCCTCGGCGTCGCTTTCCGGCGGCTCGGCTGCTGCGGCTTCGCTTTCAGACGTGTCTGCTGACGGTGCAGCCACGGCCGCCGGGTCGGTCTCGTCCTGGCTGGTAGCCTCTGTCGGTTGCTCCGCAGTCGTTTCAGCCTGGTCCGTGGCAGCGTGATCTGTGTGACCTGGCGTTGCCTGATCTGCGCGGGACGGTTCGAGCGGTTTGCTTGTCTCCGGCAGCGGGAAATTGTCCGTGTTCGGCTGCTCAACCTTGGCCTGATCGGCGGTTGCCAGATCCGTGCTGGCCTGATCGGCCGGCTTGGTGGTTTCCGGCTGCTCCGGCGGAGGATTGTCCTTCTTCAGCCGCTCACCGATCTCGCGGAAGGCGCTGCGTTCCAGGGTCGACAGGCCCCGCTCGCTTGTTGGCTGCCCGTTACTTCCCGAT
Source organism: Hyphomicrobiales bacterium (assembly GCA_900472295.1). Taxonomy (GTDB): domain Bacteria; phylum Pseudomonadota; class Alphaproteobacteria; order Rhizobiales; family Rhizobiaceae; genus Mesorhizobium. The sequence goes on from UCIA01000035.1 coordinate 19,239, forward strand.
TGCTTGTCATTGGCCGGCTGCCGATGCTCGGCCAACCGGATGACCTTGTCGGCAAAGCGCCGTTCCTGTTTCGGCACGATGGTCAGCGCCGGCACTTCGCCCTGGAACGGATCGGCCGTCTCGGAAGCTTCCGCCACGCTCTGTTCCGGGGCAGGCTCAGCCCTGTCCGGAGCCGGCTCGCTTGCGGCCGGTGGCGCGCCATTGGGGATCAGCGCCATGCCGATCGCTTCGGGATCGACCACAGCATCGCTGGCGCGAGCGACGCCGAAACCACGAAAACCTTCGAAGGCGCGGCTGCGGCCATAGACCGGCAGCGCCGCCAGATCGACCGGTATTTTCAGATCGGTGCCGGCCACCGGCCACAGCACCGAGCGGCCCGACCAGGTGTCGCGCCGTTCGAGCAGACCAGCAATCTCACCCGAGGCATCAAGGCCGAAAATCGTCGCAACGTCCTTGAAGCGGCGGCCGATCACGTCGGCGGCAGGCTTGCCGACAATGTCGGCGAATTCCGGCGACAGCGCGCTGAACTTGCCCTCGGCGTCGGTGCGCCAGACGAAGCGCAGCGGCGGCGCCGAACGGTCGATGTCGCGCTTGGCAGAAAGCACGGTCGGCGCGGCTTCATTAGAAGGCGGGGCGGGCGAGACAGCAGCGCTGTCCGGCTGGCTCTCCGCTGGGGCATCCGGTTCTGATACGGCCTGCGCTGGCGCGTCCGGCTCGTTCGTCGGCGGTTCTTCGCCGGCATGGAAGTACCAATGATCGTGCTGCGCCGGCGCGCTGTCGTTCGCCGCCTGCTCGCGGCCGGTTGCTTCGGTGCCGGACGCAGCCGGAGCGACGGGGTCGCCGATAGGGGCCGGTTGGTCAGTTGTGGTATCCGCCGCCGGTGTCGCTGCCGTCGGCTCTTGTCCGGACTCTGGTGGGGCGGACCCTCCCACTGTGCTCGTTCTGGCATCCAGTTCGCCAACAGGGTTTTCGTCACCCAGCTGATCCTCGTCGATGACCACCAGAAGATGCCTGGACTCGGTCAGGCGGGCAAAGCCCGCAGGGTAAGATGTGGCGCCACCCGGGACCAGCCGTTTGACGATGCGGTCGTCCTGGCTCGCCACGTCGGCGACAAGCGCTGCCAGCGTCTGCGGCCGAATGGCCAGCGCGGCAAAACCATCCGAAGCCGCCTCGACGGTGCCGGCAGCATCGACAAAGGCGATGAAATGGCCGTCCTCGGTAAAGCCGCTTATGGCGCGGGCGGCAATTTCGGCGGCAGTGCGCGAGCCGGTCTGTGCCGCCGGCACCGCCAGCATGATAGCAGCTTCATCGTCCGGCATCGTCACCGCACTGGCCAGGAAGCCGACGGCGCGACTGGTCATGCCGGTTGCCAGGCGCACCGTGATGGCGCGGTCGCTGCCGATCTTGGGGAAGCCGGTGGTCGCCATGATCTGGCGCCTGGCGATCAGCGGCAGCTGTGCCGAGGCGCCGATGATGGCTTCGATATCGGGATAGCCGAACACCGCCGCACCTGGTCCGTTGGCCCAGATCACCTGTTCGAGGTCCGCCGATAGAATCGCGATCGCGTCGCCGGCGGCAAAGCGCTGGCGGACCGCGTCGAGCACGGCGACATCGAGGAAGGAGTAGTTCTCAGACGGCATGCGCTTGGCGGACCTTTTCGGTGAACCCTTTTGGCGGGTCTGACTTCCTAGCGAACCTATAAGAAGGCGGACAATTTGCAGTTAACGCTTTGTTAATAAAAGCCCGCGCGGTGAAGGTCCACAGCCGGGGCGGAAAGCAGATGGAATCTCTGGCCACTTGGTTAATGGCCCCTTGGGAGACGCCCTTGGATGCCTTGGGGTAACGTCGGGTAAGAAATTTATGGTGCACTGCAACAAAGATATTGCATCGCACAAAAAAACCTCTATATTGCCATCATACATGAACGAGACGGCTTTTTGTCAAAGCCGCTACCCCCGAAAGGATGGAAAAATGACCAAGGCCAAGACCGCTGAGACCATCGAAAACGTTGAATTCCCGAGCTTCGACGCCTCCAAGGCGACCGACCAGATCCGCGCTTTCGCCGAAAAGGGCGTTGAGCAGTCGAAGGAAGCTTACTCCAAGCTGAAGACCGGCGCCGAAGAGACCCAGAAGGTTCTCGAGTCGACCTTCGAGACCGCCAAGGCCGTCTCCAGCGACCTGTCGCTGAAGACCATTGCTGCTTTCCGCGCCAATGCCGAAGCCGGCTTCTCGCATCTCGAAGCCCTGATCGGCGCCAAGTCGCTGTCGGAAGTCGTCGAGCTGCAGACCGCCTTCCTGCGCAAGCGCGTCGAGACCACCGTCGAGCAGGCCAAGGAACTCCAGGCTGTTGCCTCGAAGGCAGCCGAAGACGTCTCCAAGCCGGTCAAGACCGCCTTCGAGAAGACCCTGAAGGACATCAAGGCCGCCTAATAATTGCGCACAATTGCGCGATGCATCAAAACGTCGCATTTCGTCAGACAAATAGATGTGTGATAGACTGAACTAGCGAATACCCGGCGAGTGGAACCTCCTCCCTCTGCTCCCCGGGGTGACCAGCCAGCACCTCCTCCCGCTGGCTCGTAACAGGAAAAGGCCGGCACCTCCTCCCGCCGGCCTTTTCTTTTGCCTGATGAAAAGCGGGGCCCTTTCAAGGAACCGGGCTTTCCCCATCAAAGGCCTTGAATTAGACTCTGATAGCCCGTATTGGACGCATCGCCGAACGACAGAGCGGATTTGTGAGAACAACTTCTCACCAAGATCTGCTCAGCGAATGTGCCGTTGTAGCTCAGATGGTTAGAGCGCCGGATTGTGGATCCGGAGGTCGCTGGTTCGATCCCAGCCAACGGTACCATCGGCTTTAATCTAAGTGTTGAATTCGCTGTCTAATTATGCGCTGGCGACTGCCCCCAAACTTCTGTAGAGGGCCGACAGCCTCCTCGCGTTTGAGGCGGCCACCTTGCTGATATTTAAGCTCGTGCCGGGGCACGTATTTGGCTGCTGTCACGCGAGGGCAATGCCACCTTCGGATAATTCGACAGCTACTCCTCCTTCGCGCTTGGCAAGGACATGGGTTCAAGGATCCGGCAGGGGTGCTAAGTGTAGGCTGCCCAGCGCTGCGCCACGATGCCGTCAATGCCGCGAATAGGCGATCAAAGCCGCGTTACTTTGGATTTTGCCGCGTGATCGACCTTCGCGGTTGACCTTGACCGCTAGCGAAATCTCAGACCGGAAATTAAGCCGTCATCCACTCCTCAGCCGCGCGCGCAACCGCGCGGTCGATTGCATCTGGAGCCAGAATTCCGTTGGCTTCAGCAAAGGCTTCAAAGGCAGTGCAAGCCGCCTCAACGTCTTCTTGGCAGGCAAATGCCGACTGGCAAAGAGCAAATGCCGCTGCATGCTTGGCATTGCGCCGACCCGTCCATTCATCGAGGACTTCACGGGCTTCCTGCACAGACGACACCGCATGGGGAAAGCCGAGCCCAACGAACACATGAACGGGACGGCTGAAGCGCTGAGTGGACATTGTTTGAAGCTCCCTCGGTATGGACGGGGCCTGACTGCAAAGTCTAGCGTTCTGAAGGCGCATTCATCAGTCAGGCCGGGACCATCAGTATTGTTCAAATATGCGCGTGCTCCCGGCAATGAGGCAAGTAAGCCTAACGGTGAGTGTCACCATGCCAAAATGGTTATTTGCGAAAACGCAACGACGATGTTCGGATACCGGTTCGTATCTTTGGATGGCTGATGCATGTCGCTCAAAGTGGCGCGGTTTTAAGGGACTATATGGATCAAAACAATGACCTGAAGCGCGTCGTATGAATCCGCTTCAGCGCGACACGCTTCGGTGAAATGTAGAGTCGTCGTGAATCGTGAAGAGGATGAAGCGGCAACACTGGCTCAATGCCCAGAATCAGGCTGGAGCCGCCACATCTACATACGACAGCAGCTCAACTGACGCCTTGAGCAGCGGCCCGCTCGAGCCACATACGGCCGGCAACGGGATCGCGTTCACCGGCGATACCATTGGAAAGATAGCGGCCGAGCATGAGTTGGGCGTGTCCATGACCTCGTTCGGCGGCGGCGGCGAACCATTTCTGAGCCGCCATGCGATCAAGAGACAATCCCTCCCCACTTTCGAACAGCGCCCCGATTGCATACATCGCACCAGCATGCCCTGTCGCGGCGGCCTGCTTGAAAAGATGAGCCGCGGCAACGGGCGAGCGTTCTCCGCCACGTCCGTTATAGAGCATTTCGGCCAGCGCCACCTGCGCGTCCACCATGCCAGCGTTGGCCGCGCGCTCAAACCAGACCCGGGCCTGCTTCTGATCAGCGATCATGCCGCGCCCGTCCTGAAGCATGCGCGCATACATATACTGCGCCTGAGCCATGCCATCGGCTGCGCGTCTCATCCACTTCGCCGCCTGCTCCTGATCCTGGCCCACGCCAATCCCCTCGGAAAAGCATAGTCCGAGATTGAAGGCTGCGACGGCGTCCCCCGATGACGCACTTGTGCCGAACCAGTCCGCGACCTCCACACCATCCGCAGCATCGCCAGCGCCTTCCAGGACGAGGTTTGCAAGGTCAACCTGGGATTGCCGACTGCCACCTTTTGCGGCAACGCGCAGCCAGCGCTTCCCTTCATCGGCATCCTGAGCGACGCCGTTCCCGGAAATATAAAGCGAAGCCAGCGAACGGGCAGCCATTTCATGGCCCGCCTCCGCCGCACGTCGATACCATGTTGCGGATTCCACATAGTCCGGCTGCGGACGCCTCACATACAATTCGGCGATACGATAGGCGGCGTCAGGATTTCCGGCCAACGCGGCGCGGCGCATCCACGCTTCACCAGCCGCGGTATCCTGGCGCGACAATGTGCCCTCGATGAGAGCAAGGCCAAGTCGGAACTGGGCAGCAGCGAGGCCCTTTTCCGCGGCCATCTGATAAAGCTCGGCAGCTGACTCGAGATCGACGGGCACGCCCATTCCGCGCTCGGTGATGACTGCAAGAAGATAGATCGCTGTCGGCAGACCCGCGTCGGCTGCGCTGCGAAGCGCCTCGGCGATCCTTATCCTGTGCTCAGGCTGCTTGCCGCGGATAAGGGACAGGGCCAGGCCAAGGCATCCTTCCGGGCAGCCGGCGGCGGCTGATTTCTCATACCAGAAATGCGCGGTTTCGAGATCGCGCATGGCCTTTGGGCCTTTGCTCAGAATGTACCCGAGTATGGCTTGTCCATTTCGCGAGCCGGCTTCCGCGGCTTTTTGGGCGAGCGGAAGGGCCGTCTCGAAATCAGGCTTTCGCGACGGTTGCGATTTGAACAGACTTTCCGAACCGCTGGTTCCGGCGTTGTCCTCGTCTTCAGCCAACCCCACGGTGTAAAGCGCTGCAAGAAGAGCCTGCGCATCGGCATTGCCCTGGTCGGCAGCGCGACGCAACCAGCGTGCACCCTCCAATCTGCTTGGCGGCACACCCAAACCCTCGAGATAACACCGCGCGACGCGATGTTGCGCCTCGGCAATGCCGGCACGTGCGGCGGTGGCCATCAGACGAAAGGATTCCGCCGGCTTGCCGTTCTCGGCAAGCCGAATTGCTCTGCGCATCGCCAGCGCCGGGTGGATGCGTCCGGCCAACCGGTCCATCATCATCATCTCAGGGCTCCCGCATCGCTTCCTGGCCGATCGGCAGAACCGTCCCCAGAATGTATTTGAGCACCGTCCGGCGGCCCACCTTGACGTCCGCGGTGACAGGCATGCCAGGAATTATCGAGAAGCCGGCGGGTACGCCATGGAGGGCGACGTCGTCGATCGAAATCTGCGTGCGGTAGAACAGATCAGCATCGGAGGGCAGGATGGCCAAAGAGCTGTTTGGATCGCGCGCCTGGTCCCTGGCCGAGAAGGAATCCGGGCTCACCCGGCGAACGGTGCCGTGGGCCAAGCCGTATTGCGAATAGGGGAAGGTGTCGAATTTGATTGCCACGGGGTCGCCTATATGAACGAAGCCGCTGCTGCGACCGACGATGTTTGTCTCGATTTCGAGCACAGCGTCGGCGGGGACCAGCGTGAACAGCCGCTCTCCAGACTGCAGGACCGAGCCCACGGAGACTTTGGCCACGGATTGAACGGTCGCGTCGACCTCGCTCCTGAGTTCCACCAGCTTTTTGCGCAGCATCGCCTTGTTCAGAAGCTCACGGGCATCGGATACACGCGAGCCGGTTTCCGACAAGCTCTGCGAGACATCCGCATGCCAACTCTGAACGTATCCGTCACGTTCTGCCGCAACGCCCGCCTGCTGGCGCCTGGCAGCCTCGGATGTCTGTTCTGCATTGGCGAGAGCGCGCTGCATCTCCGCCGTGTTGTCCTCGGCAAGAAGAGTATTGAGGCGGCTTCCAACTTGTTTTTCTTCGAGCTGCTTGCGCATCTTCTCGATGGAGCCCGCAACGGCCAAACGATGCCTGTAGCCGGCGGCGTCTGACTGGGAGCGTGAGATGACGGAACTAAGTTCGTCATTCTGTTGATCGAAGCCGTTCAGCTTGGCATCGTAAACCGCCTTGCGACGGTCGAAGATCGAGGCCTGCAGCGTCCAGCTTGGGTCAAGTCCGGTATAGTTGAACGGCTTTCCATCAGCCTCCGCCTTTAGTCGGGCCACCTGGGCCTCGAGGGTCGAGACCTGAGCGGTTAGCGCGGTCTGATCAGCAGAGGCGAAGGTAGAGTCGAGACGGGCCAGCAACTGACCAGCTTTTACAAGCTGTCCTTCGCGCACCGCGATCGAACGTACAATCGCTGTCTCCAGCGGCTGAACAACGATGTTGGGCGATTGCGAGACCACCATGCCTCTGGTCGTGACGACCTGGTCAACCGGTATCACCGCAGCCAGTGTTACCAATGCGACGACCAGGCTCGATATGATCCAGACGATGCTGCGCGCCACCTGCGGAATGGGTGCGTTGGCGACAGCCGTTGACGGCCATTGGAACTCGAGAATGGCAGGCGCCGTCGGATCGTTGGGCTCTGTCCGACGCCTGCGGGCAACAATGGGGGAGTGGGCGATGAGGCTCATGTTCATCGAGCTCACATCAGTCCGGGCGGCACAGCCGCCAGCCGGCCATGCCGGCCCTCAAGATGGCGATTCTGCTGCGCCCAAAGCTGGCGATAAACGCCGCATCGCTCCAGCAGGACCGAATGTGGCGCGACATCGAGAACCTTGCCCTGATCCACGACGAGGATCTGGTCGCATTCGGTGAGCGATGCCAGCCGGTGTGAAACGATGATCATCGTGCGGCCGCTGGCGATGCGCATGAGGTTGGCACTGACCACCGCTTCGCTCTCTGGGTCGAGCGCGCTTGTCGCTTCATCCAGTATAAGGATCGTCGGATCGTGAATAAGCGCGCGGGCAATCGCCAACCGCTGCTTTTGTCCGCCCGACAGGTTGGGCGAGCCTTCCTCGATATACGTGTCGTAGCCATTTGGCATGCGTTCGATGAACTCGGCCGCGCCGGCAAGGTGAGCCGCGCGCATGGCGTCGGACAAAGTCAAACCCTGCCGTCCAGCAATGATGTTGTCGCGTATCGAGCCGCGGAACAGGAAATTGTCCTGAAGAACGACGCCCAGCCCCTGACGCAGGTGACGCAGGTTGATTTCCTTGAGATCGACGCCGTCAAGCTTGAGGAACCCGCTGTAGTCTCGGTTGATGCCCTGCAACAGCCGGGCAATCGTCGATTTTCCCGAGCCGCTCCGCCCGACGATGCCGAACATGCTGCCGGCGGCGATATCGAAGCTGACTCGGTCAAGCGCCGGCGTCTTTGTGCCGATGTAGCTGAAGGTCAGGTCGCTGAACTGGATTTCGCCGACAAGTTTTGGTCTCAGGCCGGCGGAATTGGAACTGCTTTCCAACGGGCGGTTGAGAACTGACGCCGCCTCGCCGATGGCGGCGCCGACCTCTTCATAGTCCTCGACCAGCTTTGCCAGGCCGACAAGCGGTTGCGCCACGCGTTGGGCGATCATCATGAAGGCGAAAAGGCTGCCGACCATGTAGCCGGTCTTGTCGTTCATGGCGAGATAGGCCCCGATCAGCATGGTCCCGAGCACCATGGTGCGCTCGACCGGTGTGACGAGGGTCTGTGGCCAGTTCGCGAGTTGCCCGAAAGCCAGGCGCGCCTTGCCGGCGTCCGCCACTCGTTCGTCCCACAGCGCCTTGCGTTGCGGTTCGAGACCAAGTGCCTTTACCGTTTTGATGCCGACGACGGTTTCGCCAAGCGCCGCCGACTTCCAGGTCTCTGCATCGACAACATGCTGGTACCTGCGCCGTAGCGGAGCAAGGAAGGCAAAGATGATCAACATGATCATGACCGCGCAACCGAGCACCATCCAGGCGAGTGTCGCATTGATGTAGAACATGACCGGGATCAGCACACACAGAGTGATCAGATCAAGAAATGTGCTGAGAAGTTTGCCCGTGAGGAACTCGCGGATGCGATAGACCTGTGCCAGGTGGTACAGTGTCTCGCCAGCTGGATGACGCTCGAAGTAGTCAAGGGGAAGGCGCAGGAGCCGGCCGAAGACGTGCAGGTTCAGCTTGGTGTCGAGGCGAGTGCCGACCACATTAATGATCAGCCGTCGCGCGTGACCGAGCAGCGTCTCATAGGCGAATACCACGACGATCACCGCACTCAGCAAAGCCAATGTCGAAATGCTGTTGTACTGCAGCACCTTGTTGACCACCGTCATGACGATGAGAGGCGGCAGAATGGTCAGGATGCTGAGCGTGAACGAAGCAATGCCAATGTCGCGTAGCGGCTTGCTCTCAAGCCGCACAAGATCTACCAGCCACCCGAGTGTGAAGGGCGCATCGGCGGCGACGGAGGATCGCTGCGGACGCAGCAGCACCGCCTCACCCGACCAGACCCGCGACAGTCTCAATTCGTCGATCGCAATCGCCTCGGCGCCATCCGGCGCGTCGACGCTCTTCAGGAACACGAGATTGCGTTCGGCGCTGGCGCCGGTAAGCAAGCCGGCCCGGCCATCGCTGAACAGCAGAACCACCGGTCCGTTTTGCTCCAAGCGCAGCAGATGCGACCAGCGCACGCGGACCGCGCGCGACCACATTCCGCCATTGTGCGCCCATTGGGAGAGGTCTGCAGCGGTTGGGATGCTACCCGGTTGCGCTGCCCTGAATTCGTTGGGGTCGAGTTCGACGCCGTGATAACGCGCGACGTTGATCATCGCCCTTAGGCGCGGAGCGACCCGACCTGTCTCATCGAACCCGGTCGGAATCTGTCGTGCTTTAACCTCGTTCGGAAGCTTGCCGGCAGTCTTTGGATGGTTTGGATCCGATACAGGCCCTTGGTTGTGATGTGCAGTCACCTTGCATAGCTCCTGTGAACCAAGAGCGGGAGTTCGAGGATAGTCCCAGCACTTGGTTGCAACCGAGAAACCCGTGCGCGCGGGCCTGGCTTTCCAGCCAGGTCCGCGCGCTCTGTTTTCAACCTACGCTCAGTCATGCGGCTTCAGGATATTGTTCAGGGCCTTCTTCAGCGAGTCGTCGGTCTGAGCATATCCGGTGCTCTGCTTGTCAGACGTCAGGTCGACGGTTGAACCGGACGGCTTGTTCTGGGTCTGACCGAAGCCCGCGACTGAAGCGAGCAGGTGCAGGAGGTCAGCAGCGATCGAAACAACAACGAGGCTGATGAGCTGCCGGAACAAGTCTGGACTTTCACTGAGGCCGCCGGACTGGATGAACTGCTTGATGTCTTTCAGTCCAAGCGTATCGGTCGAGATGCTGCCGGCCTGGCTGCTGTTCGACCCGTTCTCATTGTTGCCATGCCCGCCACGACCATTGTCATGGTTGCCGCGATCATTGTTGCCACCACGATCACGGTCATTGTCATGGCGGTTCCCGTTGCCGTTGTGGCTATCGTGGTTGTGATTGCCATTGTGACCATGGTGACCGTTGTGATGGTGGTTGCCGTGATGATGGTGATGGTCGTGATCATGATCATGATCATGATCACCATCACCAGTAGCCCCGGTCGGACCAGTGTTCCCGGTTGCTCCGGTGGCGCCTGTCGATCCAGTCGCGCCGGTTGCACCCGTTTGACCGGTGGCACCCGTAGCGCCTGTTGCACCTGTTGCACCAGTGGCGCCTGTGGCACCTGGATCGCCCGTGGCACCGGTTGC
>UCIA01000039.1 GCA_900472295.1 Hyphomicrobiales bacterium
AATGATGAAGGGCACCGAGCGGAAGCCGTTGATGACGGCGCCGAGCGCGCGGTTCACCCATATGTTTTCAGCGATGCCGCCGCGTTCGGTGGCAATCAACGCCAGGCCGAGCGGCAGGCCGAAGACCAGCGAGATCAGCCCTGACGCGGCCGTCATCAGGATCGTCTCCCAGATCGAACGCAGCAGAAGTTCAAACAGAACCGGCGACATGGCCAAGTACCTCCACCCGCGCGTCGCGGGCCTTCAGAAAAGCGATCACTTCGGTGAGATGGCGTGCATCGTTGCCCGACACCGCCAGGAACAGCGTGCCGACCGGCTGCTGCTGGACATGGTCGATGCCGCCATGCACCAGGCGGAACGGACCCGGCACCGCAACCGCGAGATCGGACAGCAACGGACCCCGCGCGGCCTCACCTGCGACATCGATCCTGAGAATAAGCNNCGGCGCCGGCGCCCGGAAGCAGCCTGCCGGCAATCTCGGCCGGCAGTTGCGGGCGGATGCCGCCGAGCAGGCTTCTGGTGATTTCGGAACGCGGCTCGGCAAAGACCGACCACACCGGGCCTTGCTCGACGATGCGCCCGGCATCGATCACCGCGACGCGGTCGGCGATCGAGCGGATCACCTCCATCTCGTGGGTGATGAGCAGGATGGTGAGGCCGAGCTGGCGGTTGATGTCTTTCAGCAGAGCCAGGATGGAGCGCGTCGTCTCTGGATCGAGCGCAGATGTCGCTTCGTCGGACAGCAACAGCGCCGGGCGCGCGGCCAGTGCCCGGGCAATGCCGACACGCTGCTTTTGGCCGCCCGACAGCGAGGACGGATAGGCTTTCGCTTTCTCCGACAGGCCGACGAGGTCGAGCAATTCGGCGGCGCGCGCCAGCCGCTGTGCCTTTGGCCGGCCTTCGATCTTGAGCGGCAGCGCCACATTGTCCTCGACGGTCTTGGCCGACAGCAGATTGAAGTGCTGGAAGATCATGCCGATGCGCCGCCGCAGCGGCTGCAATTCACGTTCGCCGAGCCGGCCGATCTCGCGGCCCTCGATGAAGACCTCGCCGGAGTCCGGGCGCTCCAGCCCGTTGAGGCAGCGGATCAGCGTCGACTTGCCGGCGCCGCTGCGGCCGATAATGCCGAGGATCTCGCCCTTGCGCACCGTCAGCGAAACACCGTCGAGCGCGGGCGTCGCGCCAAAGCGCCGCTTGAGGTCGACAAGGCGGACCACATCTTCCTGCCCGGCAACAGATATTTGGACCGGATCGACCAGTTCGGCCGTGACGTGCTGGTTCATCTCACTGTCCGTTTCAACGGTAGGCAAATGCGACAGCGGCCCGCTCAAAAGCGGGCCGCCTGCTCCTGACAGCCAGGCGCCGATCAATAGGCGCTGATCCCGGTGCCTTTGTAGACCTTGTCGAACTCGGCCTTGACCGCCTCGTTCTGGTAGGACGCCACCAGCGTCTTTACCCAGGCCTCGTTCTCATTGCCGGATTTGACGGCGATGAAGTTGCGGTAGGGATTGTCGGCCACCGGCTCCTGGGCAATGCGGTTGTCGGGGCCGAGGCCGCTCTTCAGCGCCCAGTCGGNNCAGCGTCGAGATCCTCGACCGCGCGTCCGACGACACCGGCGTCGAGCTCCTTGATGACGACCTTCTTCGGATTTTCCGCAATGTCGACGGTGGTCGCGAGAATGCCGGTGCCGTCCTTCAGCTTGATCACGCCTTCGTTCTGCAGCACGCGCAGCGCGCGGCCTTCATTGGAGGGATCGTTGGGCAGGCCGATGACGGCGCCTTCCGGCAGGTCGGCGACCTTGGTGTATTTCTTGGAATAGAGGCCGATCGGCCAGACGCCGGTGTAGCCGACGCGCACGATATGATAGCCCTGCGTCTTGATCTGGTTGTCGAGATAGGGCTGGTGCTGGAAGGCGTTGGCGTCGATCTCGCCGCGCTCGAGCGCCTCGTTGGGTTGGGTGTAATCGTTGAACACCACGGTCTCGATGGCCAGGCCCTTTTCGGCAGCCTGGGCGACGACGACGCGCCAGACGTCCTCATCCTCGCCACTGATGATGCCGACCTTGATCGACTTCTTGTCCTCGGCGAAGGAAGGCGTGGGCTGCGCCAGACCGACAAGCGTGACGGCCGAGGCGAAAAGTNNCGCTAGGGCAGCTCGCCGGCTGATGGTTGAAAAAATTAGAGTATTGGAAGCGTTTCCGCGTTCGGACATTGTCGATCCCTCGTAATCCTGAAGTCATTGCGGCGAGGTGGAATACCAAGCCTTGACGACATCATCGGCAATGCTGCCTGCCGGATCAAAGAACCGAATTTCTTCTCAAACACGAAGCCGGGAATATTCTCTCAAAGATTGTGCACTTGCGAGAACGGCCGCGCCGGGACGATCAGAATGTCTCTACCCAGGGCCGTAGTTCGACCTCGAAGCTCCAGGCGCTGCGGTGCTGGCGATGCGTCGCGAGATAGGTCTGAGCGATCGCATCGGGCGACAGGTGGCTATCCGGCCGCTCGGGCGTCCGTCCTGGTGCTGCGATCTGGCCGTCGATGATGAAATGCGCGACGTGGATGTTCTTTGGGAAGAGTTCGCGCGCCATCGACTGCGCCAGGCCGCGCAGGCCGAATTTCGGCATGGCGAAGCCGGCCGA
>UCIA01000058.1 GCA_900472295.1 Hyphomicrobiales bacterium
CTCATCCGTCTCGGCGCTAACGCGCCGATCCACCTTCTCCCACAAGGGGAGAAGGCAAGGCGCGCGGCCGCCGTCGCCGAAAGGACAGCCATCATGAAAGAAATCTCCTGCAAGCTGCTGGTCATCGGCGCCGGGCCCGGCGGCTATGTCTGCGCTATCCGCGCCGGACAGCTCGGTATCGATACGGTGATCGTCGAAGCCGGCAAACCGGGCGGCACTTGCCTCAATGTCGGCTGCATTCCATCCAAGGCGATAATCCATGCGGCGGAGGAGTTCGAGAAGGTCGCGCACATGGCCGGCGGCACCAGCCCGCTCGGTATTTCGGTGGCGGCGCCCGTGCTCGATCTGTCGAAGACCGTCGCCTGGAAGGACGGCATCGTGAGCCGGCTGACCAGTGGCGTCGCCGGGCTGCTGAAGAAGGCCAAGGTCAAGACTGTCTATGGCTGGGCGACGTTCCGCGACGGCAAGACCGTCGAGGTCGAGACCGAGATCGGCGTGCAGGTGATCCGCGCCGAGACAGTGGTGATCGCCACCGGCTCGGCGCCGGTCGAACTACCGTTCCTGCCGTTTGGCGGGCCGGTGATTTCATCGACCGAGGCGCTGGCTCTCAGCGATGTGCCGAAGAAACTGGCGGTGGTCGGTGGCGGCTATATCGGGCTGGAGCTTGGCATGGCCTTTGCCAAGATGGGCGCCGCTGTGACCGTGGTCGAAGCGCTTCCGCGCGTGCTGGCGCAGTATGACGCGGAACTCACCCGGCCGGTGGTGAAACGGCTCACCCAGCTCGGCGTCGAAGTCATGACTGGCGCCAAGGCCAAGGGTATCAAAGGCGATGCATTGCTCGTCGAGACATCGGACGGCAAGAGCGCCAAAATTGCCGCCGACAAGATCCTGGTCACGGTCGGCCGCAAGCCGGTGACCGAGGGTTGGGGCCTCGACCAGATCGACCTCGACATGGCGGGAAAGTTCATCAGGATCGACGATCAGTGCCGTACCTCGATGCGCGGCATCCATGCCATTGGCGACGTCACCGGCGAGCCGATGCTGGCACACCGGGCGATGGCGCAAGGCGAAATGGTGGCCGAGATCGTCGCTGGCCACAAACGCAGCTGGGACAAGCGGTCGATCCCGGCGGTCTGCTTCACCGACCCGGAACTGGTCACTGCAGGGCTGACGCCGGAAGAGGCGAAAGCGCTGGGCGAAATCAAGATCGGCCAATTCCCCTTCGCCGCCAATGGCCGGGCGATGACCAAGCTCGGCGAGGACGGGTTCGTGCGCGTCGTGGCGCGTGCGGACAATCATCTGGTGCTGGGCATCCAGGCGGTCGGGCAAGGCGTGTCGGAACTGGCGGCGGCGTTCGGGCTGGCGCTGGAGATGGGCGCGCGGCTGGAGGACATTGCCGGCACCATCCATGCACATCCGACGCAGGGCGAAGGGTTCCAGGAAGCGGCGCTGAAGGCGCTGGGGCATGCGTTGCATATTTAGAAGTGGGTCTTCCCTTCTCGCCTTTGTTTGGACCGGAGACATC
>UCIA01000040.1 GCA_900472295.1 Hyphomicrobiales bacterium
TTTCGCGCAAAGGCTTGTCAATTCAATCTCGGTCTGGATCAGCGCCGGGATCGACCTGCAGCTGCCGCCTCGCGGCGATTTGATCGAGCGGATGCAACCAGGCGCTGTAACAGGAGGTGGCGATTTGGCAAACCACTTTCCGGTGCTAAACAGCGGCGGGTCGCCATTGCGCGTAGAGGGCAGGACATTCCATGGCCAAGTTGCTCGTGACCGGTGGCGCCGGCTTTCTCGGATCGCATTTGTGCGACCGGCTTGTCGGTCTCGGGCACCAGGTCGTCGCCGCAGACAATTTCCTGACGGGATCGCAGGACAATGTCCGGCACCTCTCGCAAAACCCCTTGTTCGAGCTGATGCGTCACGACGTCACGCTGCCGCTCGATGTCGATGTTGAGGGTATCTACAATCTCGCCTGCCCTGCAGCGCCCGTGCATTACCAGCGCGACCCGATCCAGACGACAAGGACCAGTGTGCTCGGCGCGATCAATATGCTCGATCTTGCCGCGCGCCGCGGCGCCAGGATCCTGCAGGCGTCGACCTCCGAGGTTTATGGCGACCCCGACATCCACCCGCAGCCTGAGGATTATTGGGGGCGGGTGAACCCGGTCGGCATCCGCAGCTGCTACGATGAAGGCAAGCGCTGCGCCGAAACGCTGTTCTTTGACTATTGGCGTCAGGTCCAGCTCGATATCAAGGTGATGCGCATCTTCAACACCTATGGTCCGCGCATGCACCCCGATGATGGGCGTGTGGTCAGCAATTTCATCGTCCAGGCCATCCGGGGCGAGCCGCTGACGATCTACGGCACGGGCTGCCAGACACGCAGCTTCTGCTATGTCGACGACTTCACCGAAGCGATGGTTCTGTTGATGGCAACGCCGGTGGATTTTACTGGTCCGGTCAATGTCGGCAATGCGGTCGAATCGACCATGCTGGAACTTGCCGAACTCGTGCTCGGCATTGTCGGAGGCCGCTCCAGGCTGGAATTCCGGCCGTTGCCGCAGGACGATCCAAAACAGCGATGCCCGGATATTTCGCTGGCCAGAAAATCGCTTGGATGGGAGCCCAAAGTCGGGCTGGAAGACGGGTTGAAGGAAACCGTCGCCTATTTCCGTCGACGTCTGGCGAGTGCCTGACGCTAGAACAGTTCACCGTTTCAAGGAAACGTTGAACTCCTCTATCTCTTTGTTCCGGCAGGTGTTTGGCCCGCCGGCTCATTATATTGCCCGATATTGCCCGGTCTCAGGGCTGCTTCGGCAGCAGCGACCAGACGGCCGGCACCAGGCTGGCGGCGAGCGCAACCTTGATCAGATCGCCGAGGATGAACGGCAGGACGCCGAACTGCCACGCCTTTTCCGCGCCGATGAGGGTGGCCAGCCAGGCAAAGCCCATGGCCATCATGACGATTTCGGCGACCAGCATGGCGTTGAACAGCTTGATCGGGTGGCGATCCCAGCCGCGGTCGGCGGCCCAGCCGACGATTGCCGCCATGACCACGAAGCCGGCGAGATAACCGCCGGTGCCGCCGAGCATATAGGCGATGCCGATGCCCTTTTCAGGCGTGCTCTGGAAGAGCGGGAAGCCCATGGCGCCTTCGGCCATGTAGAGAAGCAGCGTGGCGACGCCGAGGCGCATGCCGAAGGTGGTGGCGATCAGCAGGACGGCCAGCGTCTGCATCGAGATGTCGACAGGTCCCAGCATGACTTTCGTCTTGGCCGACAAGGTCAGGAGCAGCGTTCCGGCGATTGCCAGCAAAAGCTGGGTTGCCAGGCGCAGCGCACCCTCCTGAGGCAAAGCGAGAGAAACAAGCGGACGCATCGTCGTTGCAAGTGCCATGGTCTTCCCCATTTCGGATTGCCGCAGATTGCGGCCTTGCGTTTTTCTATATTGGCTTCCGTGTTATGCGGCAATCAGTTTTGCCGTCTTCCTGAACAGAGATTCAACGACACCGCCATGGCGCTCAAATTCGACACCAGCTTCGATCCGGCCTATGGCGAGGGCGTCAGCGTCGCGCCGGACGTTTTGCGCATCACCGTCAAGAATCCCAGCCCATTCACCTTTCACGGCACCAACAGCTACATTATCGGCCGCGACACAGTGGCGGTGATCGACCCCGGTCCGGACGATGACGCGCATTTGCAGACGCTACTCAAATTGATCGCAAACCGGCCGGTCAGCCATATTTTCGTCAGCCACACGCATCGCGACCATTCCCCGCTGACTGCGCGGCTGAAAGCGCATACCGGTGCTGTCGTGCTCGCCGAAGGCCCGCATCGCCCGGCGCGGGCGCTCCGGATCGGCGAGATCAACCCGCTCGATGCCAGCGCCGACACTGCCTTCGTTCCCGATACGGCACTGCCCGACGATGCGCTGGTCGAGGGCGACGGCTGGGCGATCAGGACCGTGCTGACGCCGGGCCACACCGCCAATCATGCGGCGTTTGCGCTCGAAGGCACCGGCATCCTGTTTTCAGCTGACCATGTGATGGCGTGGGCGACCTCGATCGTGGCGCCGCCGGACGGCGCCATGGCCGACTACATGGCCTCGCTCGACAAATTGATCGCGCGCGGCGACCGCCTGCTGCTGCCTGGCCATGGCGGCCCGGTGACCGCCCCGCGCAGCCTGATGCGCGGGTTGAAAACCCACCGCAAGATGCGCGAACGGGCGATCCTGGAGCGTATCCGGGGCGGCGACCGGACTATTCCCGATATGGTCAAGGCGATCTACAGGGACACCGACCCGCGCCTGCATGGCGCCGCCGGCCTGTCGGTGCTTGCCCATCTCGAGGATCTGGTGGCGCGCGACATGGTCGCTACCGAGGGCGATCCGGCCATCGACGGCGTCTTTGTGCCTGTTGGCTAAAATCGGCTGGAACGTTCTTCCGGTTGGGGCGACTTCAAACCGTGGCAAGAGCATTCCGGGTTGGCCGGAAGTCGCGCCGCGGTCTCCAGCGCGACCCGCGAGGCTGTCATGGAGAGGCTCGGCAACACGTCGTCCTGCAGCAATTTCTGGCGATTGCGGTCCATATAGTCGTTGAAACCCGCCGTCACGAAGGCAAGAGGCACGAAACACGCGCCAATCTCGCGCGACAAGGTAGCCTCAGGGGCGATCGAATGGTTGAGCACATCCGCTCCCATGCTTCGAAACGCCAATGCTTCGGCCGGGGTGGTCAGTCGCGGCCCGTAACAGTGGGCAGCCACCAACTGCTGTTCGACACCATGAACGCGGCATTCGGCTGGCCAATGACGGCGGGCGGTTTCGACCAGAACCGCCGCACATCTTGGGCAGACGATCTGCTTGCCCGAGCAGTCGAAGCTCTGGCGGCCGGGAAGCAGTGAAAACGGGGTCTGCGTCAGTTCGATGATATCGGCGTTGACCACCATATCACCGGGCTGGATCGCCTTGTTGACGGCGCCAATGGTCGAGCAGGACAGCACTTGCCTTACACCCGCTTCCATCAAGACCCAGAACGCGCGGCGATGGCAGGAATGGTCGATATGGTCGCGGGGATTGCCGTGCGAATACATGCACAGGGCGCGTTTCGTTTTGCCCTCGACGGTAATCGACGCATCGAACTCGAGCAGCTTCCAGTTGTCGCTGCGACCGAAAGGCGTTTCAAAACTCATGTCTCGCCGCAAGGTGCGAACGCCCTCGAATTCGACATCTTCCGGAAAGGCGAGACCCCAATTCGCCGATCCGGTGATGATCGCCAACCCCACCTGGGGTATGTCCGTTGAAATATCCGCCAGATCGTCGGCTGCATGATGATTGTCGGGCATGTTTCCAGTCTCGGTCAGGATTTTTTGCGAAGGGTCACGATCAGGACGGCGACCAGGACGATGACGGTCCACAATGTCGAGATCGCCGCAATGGTCGGGTCGATCTGATCGCGCAGCGACAGGAACATGAGCTTCGGCAGCGTGCTGTTTTGACCACTGGCGACGAAGATCGAAATGACGGACTCGTCCAGCGACGTCAGGAAGGCCATCAACGTGGCCGACAACAGACTGATCTGAAGTTGCGGAACAATTATGCCGCCAATGGCTCTCGCCCAGTTTGCGCCGAGGCTGCGCGCCGCCTGAACCTGGTTCCAGTCAAAGCGGGCCAGGGCTGGCAACAACACAATGCAGGCGACCGGAATGGCCAGCACCACATGTCCGACCAGCACACCGAACAGCGTTCCGACCAGACGTTGCGCCGCGAGCACGAAGAAGAGACCGATCGCAAGCAGGATTCCCGGCACGATGGACGGGGTGAGCAGAGCGCCCTGAATGGCCAAGGCGGTCCTTCCGCCGATCCGGTTGATCGAAATGCAGGCCAGCAGCGCCAGAGGCACTGCGAGCGTCGCCGTCAATGTCCCAAGGATCAGGCTCGTCCTGAGCCCGGCCATCCATGTCGCCGAACCGAAGAAATTCTCGTACCAGCGCAACGAGTATGCGCGCGGCGGAAACTCAAGGAGATCGGACGCTGAAAAGGAGAGCGGCACGACCACCAGCGTCGGCAGCATCAGGAACGCCATTGCGAGCGCGCAAAAGCTCCACAGGAGGATGCGGGCCAGCCTGTTGTCCGGATAGGCTTCAAGCATGGGCCGCACCGAATTTGTTGCGCGCCAACAGCCGCCGCGCCGCCAGGAACATCACGCCGATCAGCGCCATGAGAACGAGGAGCAGAATGCCCAGGACGCTCGCTGAACCCCAGTCCTGAAAGGTCGACAGCGTGCGCTCGATCCGGATGGAGAGAGGATTTACCTTGCCGCCGCCGAGCACCGCCGGCGTGATGAAGAAACCTATGGTGTAGATGAAGACGATCAATGAACCCGAGACGATGCCGCCGGCCGAAAGCGGCAGAATGACGGTGCGGATCGTTTGCCCGAGCGTGGCGCCCATGCTCGCCGAAGCGCGAACAAGGTTGGCGTCGATATCGCGCATCGCAGCATAAACGGGCAGCAGGAAGAGCGGCAGCATGTAGTGAACCATGCCGATCAGCGTTCCGGTGAAATTGTAGACCAGCGGCAATGGCTCCGCTGTCAGGCCCGACCCGGTCAAAGCCGCGTTGATCAGGCCTTCGCGCCGCAAGAGCACGAGCCAGCCATAGGTGCGCACCAGAATGGAGGTCCACAATGGCAGCATCACAAAAGCCATCAGCAAATTGGCGACCCTTGGTCTGGCGCTGGCCAGGGCGAGCGCCAGCGGGGTGCCGAGAAGAATGCAGATCGCCAGCGTGCCGAGGGACAGTTCAAGGGTCGTGACGAGCGCCGACCATGTCAGTCCGCTCGAAAGCACCTTCTCGTAATTGCCGACGGTGTATTCGCCCCCTGTGGTCAGGAAGGATTGCCGGAT
This sequence comes from Hyphomicrobiales bacterium, assembly GCA_900472295.1. Lineage (GTDB taxonomy): Bacteria > Pseudomonadota > Alphaproteobacteria > Rhizobiales > Rhizobiaceae > Mesorhizobium. The sequence continues at coordinate 5,337 of UCIA01000040.1, forward strand.
GATCCAGGCGATGGGCAGGATCGCCGCCAGTCCGACGATGAAAAGCGCAGGCAGTGAAAGCGAGAGGAAGAACCGCCGCTCACGTCGAGCGTCTGCCGCGAGCGCAGGGTCGGCAAGGACGGTCACGCTACCGCTCCCGGTATCGTGTGAACTTTCGCTGCCGGTGCATAGGCGGTCACCCGCTGACCGGTGGCAAGTTCGGCGCAGCCGCCGGCCAGCGCTGCCGGAATGCAGACGAGAACCTCTCGCCCGCCGTCAAGCGCAAGCGTCAAAAGCCAGTTCTCGCCGCGAAACGCCTTGGCGCGGAGCGTTCCCTCAAGCGCCACCCCGTCTCGCCCGACGAGTTTCGCATCAAGATGGAAGCTTTCCGCGCGGATCATCAGGGTCTCGCGTGACGCATCGGCGCCGTCTATCCTGCGCACCGAGCCCGGGGCCACAATGTTGGCCTCGCCCATGAATTCCGCGACGAAGCGGGTCGATGGACGGTCATAGATCTGCTGTGGCGTGTCGATCTGCTGGATGCGGCCGGAATTCATCACGGCAACCCGGTCAGACATGATCAGCGCTTCGCGCTGGTCATGCGTCACGTAGATTGTGGTGATGCCCAGATCATCGTGCAGACGCCGGATCTCGTACTGCATGGTTTCGCGCAGATTCTTGTCGAGCGCCGACAACGGCTCGTCCATCAGCATCACGCGTGGCTCGAAGACGATCGCCCGCGCCAACGCCACGCGCTGGCGCTGGCCGCCGGACAGTGCGGCAATGTTGCGCTCCGACAGACCGTCCAGCTTCACGCGGGCCAATGTGTCGAGCGCCCGCTGGCGGGCCTCGGCTTTCGGCGTCTTGCGCAGCACCAGCGGATACTCGACATTTGCCAGAACGTTCATGTGGGGAAACAGGGCGTAGTTCTGGAACACGATGCCTATGTCCCGCTTGTTGGGGGCTAGGCGGGTAATGTCGCGATCCCCCAACAGGAGTTTACCGGAATCGGGCCGGACAAAACCGGCCAGAGCCATGAGCAGCGTGGTCTTGCCCGACCCGGACGGTCCCAGCAGCGTGAGGAATTCGCCAGCCTGAATGTCGAGCGAAACATCGTCCAGCGCGACATAGGACCCATAGGCCTTGCGCACGCTGTCGATGGTGATCGGGAGCGACTTCATGACGGGCTCCGGCTAGAGCTGACGAATTCGAAGCTCAGCGGTTCATCATTTCATCGAAAGCCTTTTGAGCGGCCTCACCGTTCTTGACCCACCAGTCGGCATTCGAGAACACCGAAGTGCCAGCATTTTCAGGTGCGGTCGCCAGGGTCTTCAGACGGTCTTCGGGGATAAGGCCGCCCTCATAGGCTGCAGGGTTGACCGGGCCATAGGCGATGAAGTCGGTCAGCTTCGCCACCCGCGCGGGCTGAGTCATCGCCGCGATGAGCTTCATGGCCGCTTCCTTGTTCGGCGCTCCCTTCGGCACCCCCAGGCAGTCGGTGCCGATGACGGAGCCCTTGAAGGTGTAGTCGGCTGCGCCGCCATCCGCCTTCACGGTCTGGGCTCGTCCATTCCAGGTAACAAGCAAATCCGCCTCGCCGTCTTTCAACAACTGCGCCGACTGCGCCCCCGAGGTCCACCAGACCGAGACATTCGGTTTGATCGCTTCAAGCCGCTTTATGGCGCGCGCCAGGCCGTCCGGTGTGCTGAGCACCGGGTAGACGTCCGCCGGCGCCACACCTTCGGAAAGAAGTGCGATTTCGATCAGGTCCTGCGCATTGGCGCGCAGCGCGCGGCGGCCCGGGAATTTGGCGACATCCCAAAACTCCGCCCATGTCTTCGGCGGATTCTCGCCATAGGTCTTGGTGTTCCACGACATGACGGTGCCATAGGAGTCGAATGGATAGCAGTAGTCGGACTTTGCGCCGTCCGGCACGGACTTTGGATCGATGATCTTGTAGTCGAGCGGCTCCAGCAGCGACTGTGCGGCCGCCTGCGCGCCTTCCGGCGAGCCCAGGTGGATGATGTCTGTCGAGACTGCGCCCGAGGTGACCTGCATCTTGAGAGCTGCCAGGCCGTCGCTCTGTGTCTCCTCGCGGACATCATAGCCAAGCTCTTTTGCAGCGGGGGCCCACATGGCCGTTTTCACGGCGTTGCCATAATCACCGCCCGCGGTCGTGATGGTGACCGTCTGGGCCGAAACGGGCAAGGCAACGGTGACCGCGATTGCGGCCAAGGAAATGCGTAGCCAGGACATGGGTTCTCCTCCCTAGGATTCATCGAAATGTCGCTCAAAAGAGCCGTTTTCTTTTAATCGTAACGTTACGATTGCACTCAAAGATACCGGAGTCAAGTTGCTTTAGCGAGGGCTTGGATTGACCGCGAGGTGGAATCCGGTAACGTTGCGACGGTCTGCAAAATCAGCCGGCGCTTTCGCAAATGAAGTCAGGCGACAATGGCCAATCTCAAACAGATCGCGGCGGAACTTTCCCTTTCGGTGACCACGGTATCGCGCGCTCTCAAGGACGGGCCGGAAGTGCACCCCTCGACCACGGCGCGCGTCAAGGAGGTGGCGAGGCGGGTCGGCTATGTCCCGAACCATCACGGTCGCGCGCTGAAGACCGGACGAACCCTGACGCTGACGGCAGTGCTGCCGATGGAGACACGCGACTACCTGTCCGATCTGGCGAAGCTTCCCTTGATCGAAGGCATGACGATGGCGGCGCGGCAAGCAGGCTACAGTCTGTCCATCTATTCGACCACGCCCGATGACGATCCCGTCGAAAGCGTACAGCGCCTGCTCGACGCGCGCAGCGCGGACGGCCTCATCATCACGCGAATGGTCTCGGGTGATCCGCGCGTCAAGCTGCTGCTGGATCAACGCGTTCCGTTCGTCGCGTTTGGAAGAACCGACCTGGACATCGCCTATCCCTATGTCGATATCGACAATGAGCAGATTGCCTATGATGCGACCCAACGGCTCATGGACAAGGGCTGTCGACGCATAGCACTGCAACTTCTCGTGCCGAAGGATCAGGCGAGCGCCATGCGGCTTGCAGGCTATGGAAGGGCGATGGCCGGGGCCGGTATTCCGATTGACCAATCGCTGATCGGTGATGGCACCTTCACGGTGGAATCGAGCGCAGCCTGGTTCGATCGCCTGCTGGCGTCGTCAGATCCGCCTACGGGCCTGGCATGCGCCAACGAACTGGGCCTGCTGGGAGCGTTGCACGCTCTTGGCAGGCGCGGTCTTGAGCCTGGCCGCGACGTTCACGTCGTTACACGCGACAACACGCGTCTGGCGCGCTTCATGCCGGCGAAGATCGGCGTTCATTCCGTGGACATGGCAGACGTCGGGCACAAACTCATCGAGGTCCTGGAGAGCCGGATCGCCAATCCGCTTGGGCCGGTCGCTGCAATCTTGGTGCAAGGCAGATTCGAACCGGCCGAATAGTCTGCCCGCGCGCTCAATCCGCATTTTTGTGGCGCCAAGCGATTCCGATTGGCCGTCCGATGCTCTGGATGTCACTCCGCCGGCGCCGCGCCCACTTGGCCGGCAACCTCCTGATCGAGTTCGGCCAGGAACGCGACGATGCGCCCGGCATTGTCGCCGAGATCGTAGCGGCCGTAGCGGGAGGCCGAGCGCATGTCGACGACGATGGTGTCGCCGTCGTTGCTCACCCGAATGGCGACATCGGCGGGCAGACCAACCACGAAGCTCCTGGCCACGGCGTTGACCGTCACCTCGCTTTGGCCTTCTGTCACAGGGTATGGCGCGGTCAGCTGCCAGTCGCGGCGGTCGAGCACGGTTTCGACGGCGTCGACGACGGTTTCGAACGGCAGATTGTAGCTGCGTCCGGTGACCAGCGGATAGGCGTCGGCCTGCAGGCGCGCCTCGCCCGGCGTTGGCGCCGAGATCACATTCATGTCCTTGGTGCGCTCGCTGGTGTCGAGCACCGGCGGATTGTCGAGATCGGTCGAAATGTCCCTGAGGGGAGGTGTTGTGGCCGCCCAATAGGCGCCGATGCCGTAGGGCGTCAGCACCAGCAGCGCCAGCAAGGCGCCGACCGAGAGGTCGCGTCCGCCGCGGTCGCCGAAATGCCACAACCTGGATAAAGCGAGGCCGGCAAACAACAGCGCGAATGCGGCAAGCAGCGCCACGATCGCCAGCACCCACAGGAAAGCCGGCGTCTCGACCAGCTCGAAATAATGGCCGGCCAGAACAGTCAGCAGCAGGACTAGGGCAAAAGCGCCGGTCCGCCGCGACCAGCCGGCCGCCATCGATGTCTGCCGCTCGTCAATTTCCATTGTCTTCAGCACCGCCTCAACCCGCACAGAGGCTTAGAGCAAAGGATGCTCAAATTGAACATCCCCTGCCCTAACGTTTTTGGAGGTCAGAAATCGCACGATCCCGATCAATCCGTCGGCAGGCGGTAGTCGCTGAACTGCTTGCGCAAGGTGATCTTCTGGATCTTGCCGGTGGCGGTGTGCGGGATTTCTCCGACAAAGGCGACGTCGTCGGGCATCCACCACTTCGCCACCTTGCCGTCCATGAAAGCCAGTATGTCGGCCTTGCTCGGCTCCTTGCCCGGCTTGGCGACCACGACCAGCAACGGACGCTCGCCCCATTTCGAATGATGGACGCCGATAGCCGCGGCCTCGGCGACATCGGGATGGCCAACGGCGAGGTTCTCGAGGTCGATGGTGGATATCCACTCGCCGCCCGACTTGATCACATCCTTGGCGCGGTCGGTGATCTGCATGTAGCCGCCGGCGTCGATATGGGCGACGTCGCCGGTGTCGAACCAACCGTCGGCGTCGAACTGCTCGGCGCCGACGCCGCCATAATAGGCGCTGGCGATGGCCGGACCGCGCACCTTCAGCCGGCCGAAGGTCTTGCCGTCCCAGGGCAGTTCCTTGTCGTCGTCGTCCGTCACCTTCATCTCGACGCCGAAGGGCGGATAGCCCTGCTTGCCCTGGATATCGAGCCGTGCCTCGCCCTCGAGTTCCTGATATTGCGGTTTCATGGTGCACAGCGTGCCGAGCGGCGACATTTCGGTCATGCCCCAGGCATGGATGACCTCGACATCGTAATTGTCCTGGAATTTCCTGGTGATGGCGCGCGGGCAGGACGAGCCGCCGATGACGACCTTCTTGAGATGCGGGAGTTTCTTGCCGGACTCCTCCAGATGCTGCAGCAGCATCATCCACACGGTCGGCACGGCGGCGCTGAAGGTCACCTTCTCGGTGTCGAGCAGCTCGTAGATCGAGGCCCCGTCCATCTTGGAGCCAGGCATGACCAGCTTGGCGCCGATCATCGGCGCGCTTTGGCCGAGGCCCCAGGCATTGGCATGGAACATCGGCACGACGGGGAGGATCACGTCCCGCGCCGAGATGCCCATGGCGTCCGGCATGGCGGCGATCATCGCGTGCAGCACATTCGAGCGATGGCTGTAGAGCACGCCCTTGGGGTCGCCCGTCGTGCCGGAGGTGTAGCACATGCCGGCGGCGGTGTTTTCAGGGAAGACTTTCCAGGCAAAGTCGCCATCAGCCTCGTTCAGCCAGTCCTCATAGGCGACGACATTCGGCAGCGCCGTTTCAGGCATATGCGCCTTGTCAGTCAGCACGATCACCTTTTGCAGCGACTTAACGGCGCCGGCGATCTTTTCCAAGAGCGGCATGAAGGTCAGGTCGACGAAGATCGCCTTGTCCTGCGCATTGTTCATGATCCAGACGATCTGCTCGGGAAACAGCCGCGGGTTGAGGGTGTGATAGATGGCACCGATGCCCATGATGCCATACCAGGCCTCGATATGGCGCGCCGTGTTCCAGGCCAGCGTCGCGATGCGGTCGCCAAGCGTGAAACCGTCGCGTTCGAGCCGTTGGGCGACTTTCAGCGCGCGGCGATGGATCTCGGCATAGGTGGTGCGCACGATCGGACCTTCGATCGAGCGCGACACGATCTCGCGCCTGCCATGCTGCCTCTCGGCATTGTCGATCAGCTTGTGGCAGAGCAGTGGCCATTCCTGCATCAGTCCGAGCATCGCATTCCTCCCATTGGCTCTTCGTTCTCCCGTCTTTTGTTCCATTGTGAGACGAACTGGCGGATTGTCCAGCCATGACGTCTCCAACCGTTAACGGCTGAAGCATGCAGTGATCGAAAGGCGGGGAAAACCGCCACAATCCGGCCATCGTCGACGTTAAGGTTCGTTAACGGGCAGGGGTGCGATTGGCGACTGAAAGAGGTTCGCATGGACGCGCAGCTGGATGACAAGCAGTTGGACGGCAGCAAGTTGGAAGACGTGCAGTTGGACGACATTCAACTCGACGACAAAGAGCTTGAAGATACGCTGGCCGAAAGTCTGGCCGATCTCGTGCCGGAGGCCAACGCCGTATCCGAAGACGAATTCGTCGAGGTGGTCGGCGGCGCCCTTGAGGCGGTCGGCGGCACGCTGCTGTTCAAGATGTGCGTCCAGAACGAAGGCAAGGGCCAGCATGTCGCGGCCGCATCGATCGGCGACGGCGGCAATCGCCAGTTCCTGCTGCTGACTTTGCCGACCGGCGGCGGCGCGCTGAAGGTCGAAACCGCATCGCGCAGCAGCAATCCGGTGGCCGGCATTGCCGCTGCCTATGCCGGCCTCATGGATGCGTTCAAGACTGCGGCCTGAGTTCGCATACGAGATCGTTCAACGATCGAAAGGCCACCTCTGGCCTAGCGATGAAGGCTTGCGCAACAGAGTCTCCGGACACACTTTAGGGATGACGGGAGCAAATTCCCCCCGTGCTCCCAACCGGACAAGGAGACCCCCAGCATGGACCAGATCGCCAACCCCGCTCCCGGCTTCCAGAGCAATCCCGGCAAGGTCATCACCGTCGAGCCTTACCATGGCACCGTCGTCGTGCGCGCCGGCGATGCGGTGATCGCCACGTCGACGCGGGCGAAGCTTCTGTCCGAACCGCCCTACCCCGGCGCCTTTTACATCCCGTTCGCAGACATCGATTTCAGCCAGCTCGGCAAAACCGCGCTGTCGACCCACTGCCCCTACAAGGGCGACGCCAGCTACTGGAGCGTGCTGCCCGCCGGCGAGACCGGCAAGGACGCCATGTGGGGCTATGAGCAGCCCTTCGACGAAGTGGCCGAGATCCGCGACCACGGCGCCTTCTACCCCAACCGGGTGACGATCGAAGTCACGCCTGGCTGAAGTAGACGGCTCAAGCGCCATCGCTTCGTCATCCTCGGGTCTTCGCGACGGAGCTTCGCTCCTGCTTCGCCCGTGGATGACGAGGTTAATCAGCCGTCCCGCCATTGCCGGCACCATCGGCGTCTCGAGCCCACGAAGATCAGCCCTTGGCCCAGCTTACCTTACATAGGCACGCACGGCGGCGCCTGCTGTCACCCCTTCGGCTCGCTCCGTGGTGGTGTTCAGCGCAGGAATAACGCACTAGAATTGCCGATCATGAATCACATGATCTCCCTGTCGCGCGCGGATTTGCAGAAAATGGCGCGCGGCGTCGGGCTGCGCCAGATCCGACTGATCTCGGGCACGGTCATGTTCGCCTATCTGATCAGCCATTTCCTCAACCACGCGCTCGGCAACATCTCGATGGAGGCGCTGGCGACCGGCGTCCACTACCACACGATGTTCTGGCAGTTCCTGCCGGTCGCGGTGCTGTTCTACACCGCCTGCCTGGTGCATACCGCTCTCGGCGTCTGGGCGCTGTACCAGCGCCGGGAATTCCGCTGGAAGGCGATCGAGCCGCTGCAGCTGGTGCTTGGCCTCAGCATCCCGATGCTGATCGTCGCCCATGTCGTCGGCATCAGGCTTGGCCAATCCTTGTACGGGCATGAGAAGTTATATCCGCAGGCGTTCTATCTGTACTTCGTCGCCTCGCAATACCGCATCTGGGTCATGCTCACGGTGCTGGTGGTGGCGTGGGTGCACGGCTGTATTGGTCTCTATTTTTGGCTGCGGATGCGGCCTTTCTTCGAACGCGCTTCGCCGTTCCTGCTCGCTGCAGCCGTACTGGTTCCGACGCTGGCCATGCTCGGCATCTACCAGGGCGGCCGTACCACGGTGTCCGATTACCAGGATGCCGACTGGCGCCGCCAGGAATTGTCGACCCAGAAGCTCGGCACGGAGGCGCAGGGCAACATGCTCGACCGCGTCACCAGCGGTTTTATGATCGGCTATATCGGCCTGCTCGGCCTTGTCCTGGTCGCTCGCGGCGCGCGCGCCCTGATCGAGCATCGCGGCGGCATGATCGCGCTATCCTATGGCAGCGGCCGCACAGTGCGGGTGCCGAAGGGATTGAGCGTTCTCGAGGCCAGCCTGCGCAACAACGTGCCGCACGCCAGCGTCTGCGGCGGCCGCGCGCGCTGTTCGACCTGCCGCATCCGCATCATCGGCGACCACACCGCCCTGCCTGAACCGTCGCCGCGCGAGGCCTTCGTGCTGCGCCGGCTCGGCAGCGCCGACCCGTCGATCCGGCTGGCCTGCCAGTTGCGGCCGGCCACCGACCTGACCTTCTTTCAGTTGTTCCTGCCGCACATGATGTCAACGCATGTGCCCGGCAAATTGCCTGCGCGAATAGGCGAGGAGCGCTATCTGGTCAGTCTATTCGTCGACATGCGCGGCTCGACCCGGCTTGCCGAGAAACGGCTGCCGTTCGATACAGTGTTCATCGTCAATCGCTTCCTCGGCGCAGTCTCGCAGGCGGTGCTGGACTCCGGCGGACGGCCGAACCAGTTCCTCGGCGACGGCATGCTTGCATTGTTCGGGCTCGACACCACCCCGAAGGAGGCTTGCCGGCAGGCGTTGCGGGCGGCGGCGCTGATTGCGGCCAATGTCGAGAAACTGAACCAGTTCCTCAGCCACGATCTGCACGAACCGATCCGCTTCGGCATCGGCATCCATGGCGGCGAGGTGATCGTCGGCGAGATCGGCTATCGCGATCACATGGTGTTCACCGCGCTCGGCGATGCCGTGAACGTTGCGGCAAGGCTGCAAGACATGACGAAGAGCCTCGCATGCGAAGCCGTGATCTCGGACGAGGTACGTGCGACCGCTGAAGTGGCCGAGGATGCCCTGCCGGCGCAGGAGGTCGCGATCCGCGGCCGCAACGAGCCGATGACCGTGCGCACCGTCATGTCGACGCGCGTGTTGCCGGCACTCGTCAACGACAAGCGTGCCGTCGTGGCCTGACCGGTCCAACGCCGCTTCTGCGAGTGCTGTCTAGTCCGTGGTGCCGTCATTGCCGACGCCATCGGCGTCCTCGAGGCGCACGAAGGTGAGCCCCTTGGCCTTGAGCGCCAGCAGACCTTCCACGACGCCCTCGCCGGCGGCGTGGGTCGGCTGGTTGATGTGGGCGATGATGACATCGCCATCCTTGGCGGCGCCGATGCGCCGCGCTGTTTCCTTGGCGCCGAGCAACGAGCCGCCATCGCCGTTGACCGAAAAGCCGGCGATCTTGAAGCCGAGCTTGCGGATCATGGCAATGGCCGACGGGCTGTATTCGGCGGTGGCGCCGCGGAACCATTTCGGCGCCGGCTCGCCGGTGCGGGCGAGAGCAGCCGCGCCCGTTTCGACTTCGGCCTGAACCGCTTCAGGGCTGCCGGCGCTGCGGATGCCGTAGATCTTGCGCTGTGTGTCGACGGCGGGAATGTGACGGCCGCCATGGTTTTCCAGTTCGAACAGATCGGGATGGGCGCGCATGATGTCGACGGCGGCGGCGTTGCGCTTCAGCCAGATGCCGGTGACGAAAATCGTGGCCGGAATCCGGTTCTCCACCAAAGCGGAAAGTATCCGCGTATCGGTTTGCCCGCCGCAGGCGTCAAGCGTGAGCGCGACACGGCCCACGCTGCCGCCCGCGTCGGCCTTGAGATGCAGCGTCGGCTCGACGAGCGGCGCAGCCTGGACCGAAGACACGGCCAAGATAGATAGCGCCAAGGCGCAAGTGAGCTTTTGCAAGGGATGCCTGTTTTGTCTGAGAATCGGCGCTGTCATAGCGGCACCCCAAGACCCGCAACAAGGCGGAAATCGGGATATCGGCCATGAGAAAAGCTGATATCCCGACATTGTGACCGCCGCGCATCGTCAGACGGCGTGTTCCAGCTCGACACGCGTCCGCGCCAGCATTTCGCGCACCGCGGCGATGACGGGTCCAGTTTCCAGCCGCCAGACGCAGCAAGCCTTGCTGGGGTCCAGCGGGCGGCACAAGCCGCTCGCCACGCAGTCGCACGGCATGGACGGTTGCAGGGCGATGCTAGGTGCGCCGACGGGGCCCCAGGTGACCGGGCTGGTCAGGCCGTACAGGCCGACAACGGGTGTTCCCGCCGCCGCGGCCATGTGCATGGGCCCGCTCTCGTTGCCGACAAACAGCCGCGCCTGCTGCAACACCGCCAGCAGCGTTTCCAGCGACAGCGCACCGACGAGGTTGACGATCGACGCGGCACTGGCGAGGATCTGCTCGGCAGGCTTGCGCTCGTCCGGGCCGCCGACAAGCACGAAATCCAGTCCGGTTTCGCGCGCAATCGTGTCGATCACGGCAGCAAAGCGTTCATGCTGCCAGCGCCGGCCGTGAAAACTGGCGCCGGCATGCACGGCGATGAAGCCGTTTGGCCGCAGACGGTGTTTGTCCAGCAGCGCCACGGCTCGCGCCGTCTCCATCGGCAATGGCCGGATCGACGGCGCGCGCACGCGCAACGCGACGCCAAGCGGTTCGAGCGGCGAAAGATAACGGTAGAGATAGTGCTTCTCGCCAAACCCGAACGGCTTGGCAAAGACATTGGCGGGCTGACGCTCATGCCAGCGCAGCGGCCTGTCCGGAGGATTGTAGCCGATGCGGGTCCTGGCGTTGAGGAACCTGACGATGAGCCGCGATGTCTTGGAATCGGTGAGATCGATGGTCAGGTCGAAGCGAAATTGGCGCAGCTTGCTGATCATCGAATAAAGTTCGCGCCCGCGCTCCAGCGGCGTGCCACGCATGGCAGCGCGGCGGAAGGTGACCACCTCCGAGGCGATGCCGTGGGCGGTCACGAAACTGGCGAGGCGAGCCTCGCACAGGAAGACGATCCTGACGCCGGGATATTCGAGCTGCAGGTTCCTGGCGAGCGTGGAGGAGAGCACGATATCGCCGATGAACTTGGTCTGGAGGATCAGGATCGAGCGGAAGGGTGTGGGCGAAATCTGTAACATCTGTTTCTCGGCACCGGGCGGGGTTGGGGGCCGTGAAATTGGGCAGAAACGATGTCGGGATTGCGTGCGCAGGCGCGCAAATCAGCGTGAATTTGCTTACAAAATCGTAAGGTTAGCAGCGAACAGCCACCGCAAGGATGGCCGTTTCTTTGACGCTGAAAGAACTATGTCGAAATCAGGATGCCGCAGCGCTCTCTTTAGGGCGCGGCGCCGCCATCTTGGCGACCTGCACCGCAGCCTGCGCGGCGGCCAATCTTGCGATCGGCACGCGGTAGGGGGAGCAGGAGACATAATCTAGGCCGACCTCTTCGCAGAAGCGGATCGAGGCCGGGTCGCCGCCATGCTCGCCGCAAATGCCGAGCTTGATGTCGGGCCGCGTCGCCCTGCCCTTTTCGGCAGCCATGCGCACCAGTTCGCCGACGCCCTCTATGTCGAGCGAGACGAACGGATCCTGCTCGATGATGCCCTTCTGGCGGTAGGTCTCCAGGAAGGACGCCGCATCGTCGCGCGAGATGCCGAAGGTGGTCTGGGTGAGGTCGTTGGTGCCGAAGGAGAAGAATTCAGCCGACTCGGCGATGACATGGGCGCGGATCGCCGCGCGCGGCAGTTCGATCATCGTGCCGGTGAGATAGTCGATCTTGACGCCGGTCTCTTCCATGACGCTTTTGGCGACCGCATCGATGCGCGCCTTGACGTAATCGAGCTCCTTCACCAGGCCGACCAGCGGCACCATGATTTCGGGCACCACCAGCGCGCCGGCTTTCTTGCCGGCCTCGACGGCGGCCTCGAAAATGGCGCGCGCCTGCATCTCGGCGATCTCGGGATAGGAAACCGCCAGACGGCAGCCGCGATGGCCGAGCATCGGGTTGAACTCGTGCAAGGCCTCGGTGCGCTGCCTGAGCTTGTCCGGCGAGACATTCATGGCGGCCGCGACTTCCGCCACTTCGGCTTCCGTCTTGGGCAGGAATTCGTGCAGCGGCGGGTCGAGCAGCCGGATCGTCACCGGCAGGCCGGCCATGATCTCGAACAGTTCGAGGAAATCCGAGCGCTGCATCGGCAAAAGCTTGGCCAGAGCCGTGCGGCGGTCCTTCTCGGTGTCGGCCAGGATCATCTCGCGCATGGCGACGATGCGCTCGCCGTCGAAGAACATGTGCTCGGTGCGGCACAGCCCGATGCCTTCGGCGCCGAAGGAACGCGCCATGCGCGCATCGAGCGGCGTCTCGGCATTGGTGCGTACCTTCATGCGGCGCACCGCGTCGGCCCACTCCATGATGGCGGCGAAATCGCCGGAGAGTTCCGGCTGCAGCATCGACACCGCGCCTTTCAGCACCTGGCCGTTGCTGCCGTCGATGGTGATTATGTCACCCTTGCGGAAGGTCTGGCCCATCGACATCAGCGTACCGGCCTTGTAGTCGACCCGCAGCGAACCGGCGCCCGACACGCAGGGCTTGCCCATGCCGCGTGCCACCACCGCGGCGTGGCTGGTCATGCCGCCGCGCGTCGTCAGGATGCCTTCCGAAGCATGCATGCCGTGAATATCTTCGGGGCTGGTTTCAATGCGCACCAGGATCGCCTTGCGCCCTTGCGTCTTCAGTTCTTCCGCATCGGCGGACGAGAAAACAATCTCGCCGGTGGCGGCACCGGGCGACGCCGGCAGGCCGACGCCGATCACATCGCGCGCCGCCTTCGGATCGATGGTCGGATGCAACAACTGGTCGAGCGAGGCTGGATCGATGCGGGCGACCGCCTCCTCCGTGGTGATCAGCTTGTCGCGCGCCATCTCGACCGCAATCTTCAGCGCCGCCTTGGCGGTGCGCTTGCCGGAGCGTGTCTGCAGCATCCACAATTTGCCGCGCTCGATGGTGAATTCGAGATCCTGCATGTCGCGGTAGTGCTGCTCCAGCCGGTCGGAAATGTCGACGAAGGAGCGGAACGCGTCCGGCATCAGCTTCTGCAATGACGGCTTGTCGGAGCCGGCGGCTATGCGCGCCGCCTCGGTGATGTTCTGCGGTGTGCGGATGCCGGCCACGACATCCTCGCCCTGTGCGTTCACCAGGAACTCGCCATAGAGCATCTTTTCGCCGGTCGAGGGGTTGCGGGTGAAGGCGACGCCGGTGGCCGACGTGTCGCCCATATTGCCGAACACCATGGCCTGGACATTGACCGCCGTGCCCCAGCTTTCGGGAATGTCGTGCAGGCGCCGGTAGGTGATGGCGCGGTTGTTCATCCAGCTGGAAAACACCGCTGATATGGCGCCCCAGAGCTGCTCGTGCGGGTCCTGCGGAAACGGCTTGTCGAGTTCTTCCTCGACCTTAGCCTTGTAGAGCGCAATGACGCCCTGCCATTCCTCCGATGTCAGCTCGGTGTCGAGCTCGTGGCCGAGGCTCGCCTTCTGGTCTTCGAGGATTTCCTCGAACACTTCATGGTCGAGCCCCATGACGACATCGGAATACATCTGGATGAAGCGGCGGTAGCTGTCATAGGCAAAGCGGGCATCGCCGGAATCGGCGGCCAGCGCCTCGACCGTCTCGTCGTTGAGGCCGAGATTGAGCACGGTGTCCATCATGCCCGGCATCGAGGCGCGCGCGCCGGAGCGGACCGAGACCAGCAGCAGTTTCGACGGGTCGCCGAAACGGCGACCGGTCAGCGTCCCGATATGGTCAAGCGCCTTGACGACGCTGGCCTTCAGCTCGGACGGATAGGCGTTGCCGTTGGCGTAGTAGGCGTTGCAGACCTCGGTGGTGATGGTGAAGCCCGGCGGCACCGGCAGGCCGAGGCTGCACATCTCGGCCAGATTGGCACCCTTGCCGCCGAGAAGATTGCGGTCGCCCGCACGTCCCTCCGCGGCGCCATCGCCGAAGGTGTAGACCCATTTGGTCATGCTCGCCCTCCAAGTCCTTGGAAGATAGACAACACTTCCCTGGAAGATAGACAACACCGGGACAGAGGCCCGGTTCCTGCGCGTTACGACCCGAGCGTTATTATGCTGCAGTGCGAAAGGCAAGGCGCGCCCAGCCAAGCCCCGCCACTACAATCGATTAAGCAAAAGCTGCGTCAAAAAGACTTGCCGCGCCAGCTCCTGCGATATAGAACATATCATGAACAAGTTGGGAGTAGCGTGATGAAACTCAACGGGAAACTCGACTATCTGGAACTGCCCGCGACCGGCGGCACGCTTGACAGCGTCAAGGCCTTCTACAGCGCTGCCTTCTCGTGGTCGTTCACCGATTACGGGCCGACCTATTCGGCCTTTGGCGAAGGGCTCGACGGCGGTTTCCAGGCCGATCCGGCGAAGCGCCCGCCAAGCCGCTGCCGGTGCTTTATTCCAAGAATCTGGAAGAAACGGTCGACGCGGTCGAGAATGCCGGCGGCGCCATCGTCAGGCCGATCTTCTCGTTTCCAGGCGGCAGGCGGTTCCATTTTACCGATCCGGCCGGCAATGAAATGGCGGTCTGGGGCGAATAGCACGTCCCTTGGCGGGCCGATTTGACCGCGAAATCAGGCGACCAAAAACCACCCTCCACTACCCCGAAAACCATCCTTCATTGCCATTGTGCTTTTCGGCTGCTCTGCTAATAACGCGCCGCACAAGCGACTCTGACGGCAATTGGGGCGTCGCCAAGTGGTAAGGCATCGGTTTTTGGTACCGACATTCCCAGGTTCGAATCCTGGCGCCCCAGCCAATTTCACATGCCTTTCGAGATCAATGATTTACAGACGCCAACGCGATGATGGCGACGCTCGGTCGAGCCGGTCACGATAACAGTATCCGGACGATGATGTCTGCGGTCGTGGCCGTAGAAGGTAACCGTTCCGTGCGGGGATACCGTGGTTCCGAGCGACGTCGTCAGTTCCCGCGGCGCGATCAGTGACGGATGTTCCCGCGCAACACGGCATGTCGAAAGGGGGAATTGCGACACCAGGTGTTGTTGGCAACTGCCGGTGGAGACGCTTTTTCAAAGCCGACTATGAGCAGTTGCGCAACTCGACAAGGCCGCGCTTCGTACTACCTCTCTGTGTCGCGTTCGATCTCCTGATCTGTGGTGTGAAGCATCTATCCTGCGAGGAAGACCGCCAGCTTTCAGGATTCTGAGAGGACGAACCAATCAGGCCGCCTCAGATCCCGTACGCAAGTGCAATGTAGACAACCGGTGCCAAGATCAGCAAAATCCCCATCGCGACAAGCACGGCGATTGCCAGGCGCTCTGTTCGCCTGACAAGGTCAGCGACCTTGTCGTCGTCAGCCGCCGGTATGAGGTCAAGGACCGAAGAAACTTCCGACGCACGACTATCGTTGTCGTTTGCGGGCCGGGTCGCCCCTTCACGCACTGATCTCTGGACAAAGGTCACTGTTAGCCTCGCTGTTGAACACGCCACGCCGCTTGGCGGTGCCACCCAAGACAATCGGGTGCCCGCTAGTCTCTGGAGAATGGCGGGCACCCGATTGACCGCCGATGAAGGGACTCATATTCGGCAGCCCAGTTGCAATGTATTGGGAGGGCATAGGTTGCCCGCCGTCAGACCTTTAGCCCTGACGGCAGGACTTCAGTCATACCTTGTTCGGACCTTGGTCCGCCGGCCAACGAAGGGGTGGTGGCCATTTGTTTCAACGCAGAAAAATGCGGGAACATTAGTAGGCTCTTACGAGTTCACTCCCAGCAACAGATTTTCGGGAGAGATACCGTGAACAACATAATCTGGCTCGTCGGAGCAGTCGTTATCGTGATTGCGATACTGGGCTTCCTGGGCTTCCGATAACGTGGCGTCTGCCAAACCGGGACAACGCTGTTTGTGTCAGCACATATACGTATTCAGCTTGATGTGGCTGACCGCGCCGTTCTGGATCGTGAACTCATAGGCCTGGCCGCTGCCTGGCTCCCCGAAGTCGTAAGACAACGTCCCTTGGGCCAAGTCGGCGGCACCAAACACCTCTTTGACCTTCTGCGCACTGTCGCCGATGCGGATGTTGCCGAGGCTGCGCTTTGGCGACGTCAGATCGATCGATGTGACGCTGTATCCGCCATCGGCATCTTTCGACAAAGTCACCAGCACGCCATCGTACTGCAGCTGCATGTCGGGCAAGTCGTCATTGCAGGCGTTCGGTTCGCTCATCGTTTCCTTATGCGGCGCGCCGAACTGCTTTTTCACCGCTTCGACGCTGATGTTCAGCGTCACGCCATCGATCGTTTCCTTGATCGTATCGGCCTCAGCCATTTGAGCCGCCATGGCGAGCGCGGACAAAGCGAGAATCAGTCGCATAAAGCCTCCAGAGCTGGCGTGCCGCCAAACAGGAATCGACGCAGCCCGGAATCCCTATGCAGCAATTGCGGCATCGCCAAGTGGCAAGGCGGGGGTTTTTGCTGGTGCGCCTTTGCCGGCCCGATAGAGATAAACCCGGCCGCTGTTCAGCCTGCTGCCACAGCGCCAGGTCGCAACTCGAACGCGTCGATTACCAACTCGTATGCGCCTTGAATTTGAACGAGCGCCCTTCGCCGTAGCTGCAGACGAGTTCGCCCTGACAGCTTGACACATAGGTCTTGTCGAAGAGGTTGGTGACGTTGAGGTCGACGCCCCAATTGTCCCTCTTGTAGCCCAGCTTCAAGTCGGCAAGCGTGACTGCGGGCACTTTGAGCGTGTTCGCGTTGTCGGCCCATGACGAGCCGATGTAACGCACGCCGCCACCCACAATAATGCCGTCGTACCAGCCGCCGCGAAATGTGTAATCGGCCGAAGCGGAAGCGAATATTTCGGGCACGATGAACGGCGTCTTGCCGATAAGGCTCGCGTTCGTGTCCTTGGTGACGTCGATGTCGTATGCGGTGAACGCTGCGGTAAGCTTGAAATCGTCCGTTACATTGACCTTGCCCTCGAGCTCGATTCCGCGCGAGCGCACCTCGCCGGTCTGGATTTGGTCGAACAGGTCGGGCGTCGCCAGATCGGCGACTGCCACGTTCTGCCGTGTCAGGTCGAAGAGCGAGGCCGTGAACAGGCCGTCGATAAAGCTTGGCCGGTATTTGACGCCGACTTCATACTGCACGCCTTCCTCGGGCTTGAACAATTCGCCATCGGCAAGCGTGCCGATGGCCGGATTGAAAAAGGTGGCGATGCTGGCATAGGGCGTGACGCCGTTGGCGAATTCATAGGCGAGACCAGCGCGGCCGGAAAGACTGCCGTCGGAGCGTTCGCCTCGGGTGGTTGCATTGGTATAGTCTGTCGAGCCGTTGACGGTTTCAAGTCTCGACCAGTCGTAGCGGCCGTTGAGTGTAACCAGCCAGCCATCGCCGAACCGCATCTGATCCTGCCCGTAAAGGCCGAGTGTGCGCAGCGTGAGATCCTGGTTGAGGTAGGTCAGGCGCGGCGGGAGCGGCTGGCCGTAGACCGGGTCGAACGGATCGATGGTTGGCGTCGAGCCGAACGGCGCTGACGCCTGCACCTGATCGATATTGTAATATTTGTAATCGAGGCCGGCCAGGATCGTATGCTCGATCGGGCCGGTCTCGACCTTGCCTTCGATCTGATTGTCGGCGAGCAGAGTTTCGACCTTGGAATTGTGCGCGAAGTCGATCCGGGTAAGCTGTGCATCGGATGCCCAACCGGAGGGATAGATGTTCACTTCCTTGATGTGCGCAGCGCCGTAGCGCAGATTGGACCGAACGGTCCATTGATTGTCGAAAGTGTGCTCGAATTCGTAGCCGATCGACCCCTGCTCGCGATTGTAGAGGTCGACGCTCGTCTCAGTCGGGTTGAAATCGGGACGAATGCGGCCGTGGTTTACCCCTTGGCTGTCGATGTAGTCGACGACGGTGCCCTCATACGGCAGGAAGCTGCCGCCATTGTGGTTCTCATCGATGTGGCTGTAGTTGCCAAGTATGGTGAGACTGGTCTGCTCGTCGGGTTTCCAGGTGATGCTGGGCGACAGGAAGCCGCGCCAGCCATCCTGGTTGTCGCTGTAGGTGTTGCCGCCGCCAACCTTGCCGGTCATGCGATAGCTGACGGTGTCGTTGTTGGCGACGTCGCCAATGTCGAAGCCGAGATAGGCATTGCCGGCGTCGTTGATGCCGGTCTCGACATAGCGCTTGCGCTCGAAGGTCGGGCGCTTGCTGACAAAGTTGATCATGCCGCCCGGATTGGTGCCGCCATAGAGCACCGAAGCCGGCCCCTTCAGCACTTCGATGCGTTCGAGGCCGAAGCTGTCGACGTAGAAGCCGCCGAAGGCGTAGCTGTAGAGCTGCAGATCGTCCATGTAGATGCCGGTCGCGGTGGCCTGGAAGCCGCGGATGAAGATCCAGTTGGTGTCGCTGTCAGGACCGAAGGGCTGTGCGAACACGCCGGCGGTGTAGCGCAACGCCTCGTCGGCCTTCTGAGCGCCCTGCGCGTCGATCTCTTCACGGCCAACGACGGAAACCGCTTGCGGCACCTCGGTGATGTCGGTTGCGGTCTTCGAGCCGGTTCTGGTTTTCCTGGCGACGACGCCATTGACCTCAGACACGCCGGTGCCGTCAGCGGCCTGGCCGCCTTCGACGATTACCGGCGCGAGTACCGCTGTCGTGCCGTCCTGCGCGCGGGCGCCGGCAGCTTGCAGCATGCAAATGCCTGCCACACCGGCGCCAAGCCATGAACGCATCATTCCAGATCGCATCGTCCACCCCGCAACAAGGCGCCACCCTCAGGCGCCAGACATAAGTGGACTGATTACATCAAGTTATCCGGGCGATATTGGACGATCTTGACTCGGCTTGTCGGTTTTTGGTGTACGAGGCCGAAACCGTACCGGTGGTGCAGAAATGTCACGGCAAAGACTGGCGCCGCCATTCGGCCGGCGTCAGGCCGACGACGCTTTTGAAAACGCGGGTGAAATGCGCCTGGTCGGCGAAGCCGGAAATGTTGGCGACGTCGGTGAGCGACGTCTCCCGGGAGCCGAATTTCTGCTGCACCTGGCGGATGCGCGAATGCATTTGCCAGCGATGCGGCGGCATTCCCGTCGACGCCTTGAAGGCATGGCTGAAATGGGTCTGGGAGAGATCGACCAGGGCCGCTAGATCGGCCAGCCGGATAGTTTCGAAACAATGCGCCTCGATGAACTCCGTGACGTCGGCGAGTTGCCGGCGCGACAGCGCGGCGCGGCGCCTTGTGCGTTCGGGACGCACATCGAAAAGCAGCGCCAGCAGGGAATTGACGAGGCCCTCGCCATAGAGGTCGTGAAGGGGCTGCGCGTTGGCGCATTCGGCCGCGATCTGGCCGGCAAGGGCGGCGATCCTGCCATCCTCGAACTGCAAGCGCTCCCTGACCAGTTGCTGATAGTCGAATGCCTTGCCGAAACGCTGCCTGAAGGCATTCTCGGAAAAATGCAGGTCGAGATGCCTGAGCCGGCTCAGCCCGCGCGCGTGGCTGGTGATCGCAAAATTGGCGGGCAGGTAGCTCATCGACCAGGGGCTGCGATGCACGCCGCTGTCGGTGCGGTCCGGCGACTGAATCTCGAACGACCCGCCCGGCCCTTCCATGTCGAGGACGACAAACAGGCGAGGATCAGGTGAGATGTAATAGCCGCCGGCATCGGCCTCGCAGGCGACTTCCCAGACATCGGCGACGACGCCGTTCCAGAGGCGCCATTGCAGCGCGCCGATGACGGAGAAGCCGCTTATTCGCGCTTCCATGCGCGGGCTGAAATTCATGGCCGGCCCTTCCCGGCCGTCGGGCAGCCGTTCAGAACAAGGCCTTCCTGCTGGCTGGATCGCAAACGCTTGAAGGGCAAGGCTTCGTTTCCCGGGAAGGCTTCTGGCAGTCACGCGAGGTTAGGCCGCTGTCCCACGCGCCTGGCTGATCATCCAATAGTTAATATGATAATCGTAGTCAAGTTTTGTGGGAAGGCACCGGGGGCAAGGCGAGCGTGTTTCCTGTAGTCAGCGGCCTGCCGACCTCGCCATCCATTCCGACCGGTACCAGTCGACGAATGTCTTCAATCCGTCCTCGATCGAAACGCTCGGCCTGAAGCCGAAATCGCGTTCCAGCGCCGTCATGTCGGCATAGGTCTGCTCGACATCGCTGGTCTGCATCGGCTCGCTGTTGCGGATTGCGGTGACGCCGAGCAGCCGCTCCAGCGTGGCGATGAAATCGTCGAGGCGCTCGGGCCGGTTGTTGCCGACATTGTAGATCCGGCATGGCGGTGCTTCCGCCGGCGGCTTGTCGAGCACGGCGACAATGGCGCGCACCACGTCGTCGATATAGGTGAAGTCGCGCCACATCTCGCCATCGTTGAAGACCCGGATCGGCTTGCCCTCGAGCATCGCCTGGGTGAAGATCCAGTAGGCCATGTCAGGGCGGCCCCAGGGACCGTAGACGGTGAAGAAGCGCAAGCCCGTCTGCGGCAGGCCGAAGAGATGGGCGTAGGTATGGCTCATTAGTTCGTCTGATTTCTTGGTGGCGGCGTAGAGCGACACCGGCCGGTCGACCTGATCGGTCTCGGCAAACGGCACCTTGCGGTTGCCGCCATAGACCGAGCTCGACGAGGCATAGACCAGATGCTCGAAGCCAGGTGCTGCGCGGCAGAATTCGAGCACTTCGAGATGACCCATCACATTCGAGCGGACATAGAGCCTGGGATTGTCGAGCGAATGGCGCACGCCCGCTTGCGCTGCGAGATGCACGACCTTGACGATGCCTTGCCCTGCCAGCGCATCGACCAACGCGCCGGGCTCGGCAATGTCGAGTTGGTGAAAGGAAAAACCTTTGTGCGGCGTGAGCCGGGCAAGCCGGCCCTCTTTCAGCGCCAGGTCGTAATAGTCGTTCATGTTGTCGACGCCGACGACCGCTTCGCCGCGGCTCAGCAGATGATGGCAGACATGGCTTCCAATGAACCCCGCGGCTCCGGTGACGAGTACAGGCAACAGGATTCTCCAAGCGCATGGGCGAGCCAGCCGTCGGCGGTGACCGGCTGCATTCCACAGGTGCTATAATCGAAAGCCTGAATTGAGGCCACTGGCCAAGCTGACGCGTCAGCTCGCTTCGCGCATGGCCTCGGCGGCCTGCAGGTCGACCGACACCAGTTGGCTGACGCCCTGCTCGGCCATGGTCACGCCGAACAGGCGGTTCATGCGCGCCATGGTGATGGGATTGTGGGTGATGATGACGAAGCGCGTCTCGGTGGTCGCCGCCATTTCGTCCATCAGATTGCAGAAGCGCTCTACATTGTGATCGTCGAGCGGCGCGTCGACTTCGTCGAGCACGCAGATCGGCGCCGGATTGGTCAGGAACACGGCAAAGATCAGCGACATCGCCGTCAGGGCCTGCTCGCCGCCGGAGAGCAGTGTCATGGTCTGCGGCTTCTTGCCGGGCGGGCGGGCCAGAATTTCGAGCCCGGCTTCGAGCGGATCGTCGGATTCGATCAGCTGCAGCTCCGCCGTGCCGCCGCCGAACAGATGCGAGAACAGCCGCTGGAAATGGCCGTTGACGACCTCGAAAGCGGCAAGCAGCCGCTCGCGGCCCTCGCGGTTCAGGCTCTGGATCGCTTGCCTGAGCTTGCGGATCGCCTCGATGATGTCCTCGCGCTCGGAAACGATGGCCTCCAGCCGATCCGACAGTTCCTTCTGCTCTTCCTCGGCGCGCAGATTGACGGCGCCGAGACGTTCGCGTTCGACCTTCAACCGATCGAGCTGGCGCTCGATCTCGGCCATTTCCGGCATCGGGCTGTCAACCTCCAGGCCGGTGTGACGGATGACCAGATGCGGCGGCGTGTTCAGCGTTTCCTGGATGCGCGCCTCGACCTCGAGCCGGCGTTCGTCGGCAGCGGTCAGCCGCTCTTCGGCGCGGACACGGGTTTCGCGGGAATCGGCCAGCGACTGGATCGCCGCGGTGGCGGCCTTGTCCAGTTCGGCCTGTTTGTTCTCGGCCTCCTGCAAGCGGTCGGCTGCCGCCTTGCGCAAGGTCTCGGCCTCGGTCAGCTGCGACAGCAGCGCGCGGCGCCTGGCGTCGATCTCGTCGGGAGCGTCGGCCAATGTCTCGCGCTCGGCCTCGGCTTCGGCCCGGCGCTCGCCGAGCGAGGCGATCTGCGTCGAGGCGTTTTCAGCCCGATGCAGCCAGTTGCTGCGCTCGGCGCCGATGGCATCGAGCCGGCGTGTGCGCGCCTCGGCTTCCCGGCGCAGACCTTCATGGACGGCGCGCGCGTCGGCAAGGGTTGCGCGGTCGCGGCTGACATTGGCGGCGGATTGTTCGAGCTGCAATTGCAGGTCGCCGAGATCGGGCGCGTCCTGCAGCAGCATTTCGGCCTCGGCGAAGGCCGCAGCCGTCTCTTCATGGCTGTCGACGATGCGTGCCCGCGCCTCGTCCAGAGCAGCGCGGCGGCTTGCCAGTTCACCGCCGGCCTTTTCGGCCTCGGCCAGTGCGCTGCGGGCGGCATCCAGCCCGTGCTGGGCATCGCGTCCGGCCTGGCGGGCATTGCGCTCGGCTTCGCTCGCCTGGCGCAGCGACTGCTCGGCCTGGGCAAGGGCGGCTTCGGCCTCGCGCACGATCTGCGTTGCCTGCACCGCCTCGGCATCGAGTTCGGCCAGCCGATTCTTCTGCGCCAGCCGCTGCGCGGCCGCGGTCGGCGCATCGGCGCTGGCCGTCAAACCGTCCCAGCGCCACAGCGCACCGTCGCGGCTGACCAGCCGCTGGCCGGGCGCCAGCAGCACCTGCAGGCGGCGGCCGTCTGCAGCCTCGACGATACCGATCTGCGCCAGCCTGCGGGCAAGCTGCGAAGGCGCGCGTACCACGCTGGCAAGGCTCTTGATGCCTTCGGGCAGAGCCGCGTCGCCGGGTTGAACCTGGCTTTCGCCCCAATGCACCGGCGCGCTGCGGTCGAGCGGCACGTCAAGATCCTCGCCGAGCGCAGCACCAAGCGCCGTCTCATAGCCGCGTTCGACGCTGAGTTGCTCGAGCACCGATGGGAAAAGATCGCCACTGGCGGCATTCAGGATCTTGGTCAGCGTGCGGGCTTCGGTCTCGATCCCGGCCAGTTCAGACCGTGCATCCTGCAGCGGCGGACGGGCGGCGCTCTCAGTGGCGCGCGCCTCGATCACCGCCTGTTCGGCGGATATGGCGCCGGCCTCGGCTTCCTCCAGCCGGGCGAGCGCGTCCTCGACCAGGGCACGCTTTTCGGCAGGATCGGGCAAGCCCGCGACCTTCGACACGATCTCGGACAATTCGCGGTCGACATCGGCCAGCTGGCGGGCAAAACGGTCGCGGCGTTCGGCGGTCTCGCGCAGTGTGCGCTCGATCTGGTTGCGCGATGCGGCGGCCTCGGCCCGTTCGGCGGTCAGTGCGGCGAGTTTTGCTTCGCTCTGCGACAGCGTCGCGCCGGCCTGCTCGAAAGCGGCGCGCGTGGTGGCTTCGCGTTCGGCGGCACCGGCATTTTCGGAGTTGAGCGTTGCCTCCTCCTCGCGCAGGCGCTCAAGAATATCTGCATTGTCGCGGACCATGCGCTCTTCGCGGGCGATGTCGCCGTCGAGCTGCTGCAGCCGGCGCTCGAGCTCGGCCTGGCGGGCGCGGATGCGGCCGGCCTCCTCCTCGATCTGCGACTTGGCGATCGACAGGCGCTGGAAGGCCGCAGCAGCGGCGGCCTCGGCATCGCGCAGGTCGGGCAGACGGTGGGCGCCGATGCCTTGCTCCCGGGCGGCAGCCATCTGGGCGGCGGCGCGGTCGCCGACCAGCGCGGTGGCGACGGCAAGTGCCGAGCGCGCCTCGCCTTCCTGGGTCTTGGCCAGCGTCCAGCGCAGATGCAAGAGCGTGGCTTCGGCCTTGCGGATATCGGCCGAAAGGTTCTTGAAGCGAGAGGCCTGGCGCGCCTGGCGCTTCAGGCTTTCGATCTGGCTCTCCAGCTCGCCGACGACGTCGTCCAGCCGCTCCAGGTTCTGCTCGGCCGCCTTCAGCCGCAGCTCGGCCTCGTGACGGCGCGTGTGCAGGCCGGAAATGCCGGCGGCTTCTTCGAGCAGCGCCCGGCGCGCCTGCGGCTTCGCCTGGATCAGTTCGCCGATGCGGCCCTGGCCGACCATGGAAGGCGAGCGAGCGCCGGTCGACTGGTCGGCGAACAGAAGCTGCACATCCTTGGCGCGGGCTTCCTTGCCGTTGATGCGATAGAGCGAACCTGCTTCGCGCTCGATGCGTCGCGACACCTGCAATTCATCGGCGTCGTTGAAGGCGGCGGGCGCAGTGCGGTCGCTATTGTCGAGG
This sequence comes from Hyphomicrobiales bacterium, assembly GCA_900472295.1. GTDB lineage: Bacteria > Pseudomonadota > Alphaproteobacteria > Rhizobiales > Rhizobiaceae > Mesorhizobium. The sequence goes on from UCIA01000040.1 coordinate 29,713, forward strand.
AACAGCGTGACTTCGGCGGTGTTGCGGGCGGGACGTGTTCCCGAGCCGGAGAAGATCACGTCGTCCATGCCGGACGCACGCATGTTCTTGTATGAGCTTTCGCCCATCACCCAGCGCATCGCCTCGACAAGGTTCGACTTGCCGCAGCCATTCGGCCCGACAATGCCGGTCAGGCCGCGTTCGATAACGAACTCGCCTGGTTCGACGAAGGACTTGAAGCCGAGGAGGCGAAGACGCGAAAACTTCATTCGCGCCTGCCTATAAGGCACAGAGGTGCGCGGACGCCAAAGCGCAGTCGCTCAGGCGCCGCCTGGACGTCAGAGCATAGGGTCGATGATGGCCGACACTTCCTCAATCGACAACGCCCCCTTGTAGGTCTTTCCATTGATGAAGAAGGTCGGTGTCGAGTCGACCTTGAATTCATCAGCGCCGCGCTTCTGGACCGATCTCACATCGTCCAGAAGTTTCTGGTCCGTCAAGCAGGCCTCGAAGGACTCCTGTGTAAAACCGGCGAGCTTGGATATCTGCAGCAGCGCGTCCTTGGTATTGTTGACGCCGACCCAGTTGGCCTGCTGCTTGAACAGCACGTCGACCATCGGGAAATAATTGTCCTTGGCGCAGCGCGCCAGCATGAAACCGGCCTCGGCGCTCGGATCGAACGGGAATTCGCGCAGGATATAGCGGGCCTTGCCGGTGTCGATGTATTTCGTCTTCAACTCAGGGAAGGTGGTCGCGGCGAAATGCGCGCAATGCGGGCAGGTCATCGAGGCGTATTCGACGATGGTGACCTTGGCGTCGTCCTTGCCGAGCTGCTTGTCGGGCAGAGCGCCGGGCTTCAAGAGTTCCGCCATGTCGACATTGCCCGCCGATTCCGGGACCTTGACGGCGGCCGGCGTCGCCGGGGTTGTGGCGGGCGCTGCGGGATTGGCAGGCTTCACATCCGCCGCCTTGGCCTCCTCGCCGGAATCGCTGCATGCGGCAAGCATTGCCACGGCCGGAATGACGGCCAGCGACGACAGGAGGTTTCTGCGGGACAAGGTACGGTTCATGCGAATCACCTGACTATGGTTGGATTTTGCAATGCAAAGGCTAGAAAAGGCGAGAGTTGGCGGGAATTAAGGCATCGCCGTCCCCATTCCAATCGCCTAGCTCTATATGCATCATCACGAATGCGCGAGATAGATGACGGGTTCATGACCGGCTGACTACCGATTGATTACCCTGGCCGCTTCCTTTCACCAAGGATTGTGGCGCCGAGCCGCTCCAGTGAGGCGCGCAAGCCGTCATCCTCGATCTTGCCGACCGTATCGGACAATTTGGCCTTTTCGGCCGCGGTCAGCGGCCTCAGCACCGGCCTCGGTCGGGCTTTCTCGGACAGCACGGGCTTCTGCACGATCCTGATGCGGCCGATTGCGTTGAAGCCGAGGAAGGCATTGACCCGGTTGATGATTTCGCCGGTTTCGTGCTGCAGATGCAGTGCCGCCATGCCCTCGCAGGCGATGACCAGCACCGCCGGCTCGAACGGGTCGTCCTCATGCATGCGGCGCGGCCACTGGATCTTTTCCGGGCGCGAACGGCCGGCGAGCCTGGGGCCTGCAATCTCTTCCCAGGACTGCACCAGGCCGATCGAAATGCCGGCCCGTTTGCGCAAAACCGGATCGAGGATCGCGGTCGCGAGATCGCTCACCGGAACGGGATTGCCGTAGGGCCTTTTCCCTGCCATGTGCGTTCTCCAGCCACGCTCCTCACCAGCCTAGAGCCAGCCGTCGATCAATGGCACTGCACGAACAGACCCGCAAGGCCGCATCCGGAGACAGCAGCAAAGCTGCGTCCGGGGATACCGGCGGAGCCGGATCCGACATCGCTTCGCGCCTGCTTGCCTGGTACGACATGCATCACCGCGAACTGCCCTGGCGGATCACGCCGCGCGCGGCTGCCGGCGGCGCAAAGCCCGATCCCTACCGCATCTGGCTGTCGGAAGTGATGCTGCAGCAGACCACGGTCGAAGCGGTGAAATCCTATTTTCGCGCTTTTGTCGAGAAATGGTCTGATGTCGGGGCACTCGCCGCGGCACCGATCGAGGATGTGATGAAAGCCTGGGCCGGGCTCGGCTATTATTCACGGGCCCGCAATCTCAAGGCCTGCGCCGATCTCGTTGCGCAGAGCGGCGGACGGTTTCCCGACAATGAGACAGGATTGCGGGAATTGCCTGGGATCGGCGCCTATACGGCGGCGGCAATCGCGGCGATCGCCTTCGATCGGCCGGCGGCGGTCGTCGACGGCAATGTCGAGCGCGTCATCTCGCGGCTCTATTCCATCGAAACACCGCTTAGCGAGGCCAAGCCCGAGATCCGCACGCTGGTCGAGAAGCTCGTGCCGCAATCCAGACCCGGCGACTTCGCCCAGGCGATGATGGACCTCGGCGCCACGATCTGCACGCCAAAGCGGCCGCGCTGCATGCTGTGCCCGGTGCGCGAGGATTGCACCGCCATCCTGTCCGGCGACCCCGAGCGCTTTCCGGTGCGCCTGCCCAAGGCCGACAAGCCGCTGAGGCGCGGCGCCGCCTTCGTGGCCGAGCGCAGCGACGGCGCCATCCTGCTGCGCAAGCGGCCGGACAAAGGCCTGCTCGGCGGCATGACGGAAGTGCCGACCACCAGCTGGACCGCGCGCATCGACGGCGCCACCACGGCGGACGCCGCGCCCATCCCCGCCGACTGGCGGCGCGCTGGGCAGATCACGCATGTCTTCACCCATTTCGCGCTCGAACTTGAAGTCTTTCACGCGCGGGTGAAAAGTGATGCGCCGAAAGGGTATTTCTGGTCGCTGGCCCACGACATTTCCGGGGAAGCGCTGCCCACCGTCATGAAAAAAGTCATCGAAGCGGCGATACCGGGCGCGACCAAAAAATAGCATTCGTATGAAAGGCCAGACATGACTGAAATCCGCCACATCGTGTTCGACATCGGCCGCGTGCTGATCCACTACGATCCGAACATTCCGTTCAGCCGCCTGATCCCGGATGCCGAGGAGCGCAAGTGGTTCTTCGACAATGTCTGCACGCATGACTGGAACCTCGAGCAGGACCGTGGCCGCACGTGGGAAGAAGCCGAGGCGCTGCTGATCGCCGAGCACCCCGATCATGCTGAAAACATTCGCAATTTCCGTCGCTATTGGAACGATATGGTGCCGCATGCCTATGAGGACAGCGTCGCCATCATGCTCGGCCTGATCGACAGCGGCCGTGACGTGACCATGCTGACCAATTTCGCCGCCGATACGCTGGCCGAGGCCCGGCTGCGCTTCGACTTCCTCAGCCGCCCGCGCGGCGTCACCGTGTCGGCCGATATCCGTGAGATCAAGCCCGATCGCGCCATCTACGACCATCACGTCGCCGCGTTCGGGCTCGAACCGTCAGCCACGCTGTTCATCGACGATAGCCAGAAGAACGTCGACGGCGCCAAGGCGGCCGGCTGGCAGTCGGTGCTGTTTACCGATGCAAAAACGCTGCGAGCCGATCTTGCGGGGTATGGGATCGCGGTGTGAGTTGCGCAGAGGGCCGGAGGTAGCGTTCTACGGCGCCCCCCTCTGCCCTGCCGGCCATCTCCCCCTCGAGGGGGGAGATCAGTTGCGTCTGCGGCCGTTCTCACCTTGCAAGATCAAAAATTGGCGAAAGCGTTGATGACGGCCCATCTCCCCCCTTGAGGGGGAGATGCCCGGCAGGGCAGAGNNCAGAGGGGGGCGCCGTAGGGCGCCGACCTCTAGACGGTAGCGCTCAAGCCCCTGCCCGCTCCATGCCGAGCCTGGCGATGCGGCGCAGTTCATCGATCGGGGTCAGGCCGCCGCTGCGCTCATAGTGCCAGAAGGTCCAGCCATTGCAGGCGTCGAGCCCCTGCACTTCGGCGCCGATCTTGTGGATCGAGCCGGCGCTCTCGCCGATCGCCACCGTGCCGTCGGCGCGGACCTTAGCCGACCAGCGCTTCTTGGCGTCGTAAAGCGTGGCGCCGGGCTGCATCAGCCCGGTGTCGATGAGGCTGACAAAGGCGACGCGCGGCTCGGCGCGCTTGCCGGTGAGCACGGTGAGATCGGCGCTTTCCAGCGGCCGCACCGCGTCGATGCGCTCATTGGCGGCGTCGATATAGGCCTGCTCGCGCTCGATGCCGACGAAATGGCGGCCAAGGCGCTTGGCGACGGCGCCGGTGGTGCCGGAGCCGAAGAACGGGTCGAGCACGATGTCGCCCGGCTTGGTCGAGGCCATCATGATGCGGGCAAGCAGCGCTTCCGGCTTCTGCGTCGGATGCAATTTGTCGCCATTGTCGTTCTTCAGCCGCTCGCCGCCGGTGCAGATCGGGAACAGCCAGTCGGAGCGCATCTGGATGTCGTCATTCGAGGCCTTCATGGCTTCGTAGTTGAAGGTATAGCCCTTGCCCTTCTGGTCGCGCGAGGCCCAGATCATGGTCTCATGGGCGTTCTGGAACCGGCGGCCGCGGAAATTCGGCATCGGATTGGTTTTGCGCCAGACGACATCGTTGAGGATCCAGAAGCCGAGATCCTGCATCTTGGCGCCGACCCGGAAGATGTTGTGGTAGGAGCCGATGACCCAGATGGTGCCATTGGGCTTTAAAACGCGACGCGCAGCCAGCAGCCAGGCGCGGGTGAAGGCGTCATAGGCCTCGAAATTCTCGAACTGGTCCCAGTCGTCGTCGACGGCGTCGACCTTGGACTGGTCCGGCCTATGCAAATCGCCGGCGAGCTGCAGATTGTAGGGCGGATCGGCGAAAATGACGTCGATGGACTTTTCCGGCAGCCGATCGAGCGCGGCAACGCAATCGCCCTTGAGGATGGTGTCCAGCCACTCGGACTGCTGGGGAGCGTGGGAAAGGTCGGCGAGAAGACGCACGGCAGACATGTTTACACCCTAGGCACGCGTTACTGTTTACTCCCCGTTATGGTTACCGATCAGCGTAAATATTCGGTGAAGGACGTGGCAGCTCGGGTCGGTTCATTTGCGAAGCTCGGACTGTTGGTGTATGCCGCGCCGCCTGAGCCTTGTCGGCTTGCCCCCCTCCTCCTGTGCCAGTTTCGGATTGCCATGCCCCAGCCAGATCTTGTCATTTTCGATTGCGACGGCGTGCTCGTCGATTCCGAAATCATCGCAGCGCGCGTCGAGGCCGAATTGCTGACCCTCGCCGGCTTCGAAATATCGCCCGAGGAACTCGCGGAAACCTATGCCGGGCTGACCTTCAAGGACATCATGATGCGGGTCGAGGCGAAGTCCGCCATCCCGTTCCAGGCTTCGATGATCGACCGCGCCGAGGAGCTGGTCGACCGCAAACTGCGCAGCGACGTGCGCGCCATTGACGGCGTGCGCGAGGCGGTTGCTGCGGTGACAGCGCCGCGCTGCGTCTGCTCGAATTCTCGTTCCGAGCGGATCGAATTCATGTTGGAGAAGGTAGGCCTGCTGCCGTTCTTCGCCGGGCGGATTTTTTCGGCGCTGGAGATACCGAGCAAGAAGACCAAGCCGGCGCCCGACGTGTTCCTGCTCGCTGCCGAGAAGCTCAACGCCGATCCGGCAAACACATTCGTCATCGAAGATTCCGTGCACGGCGTCGCCGGCGCCAGGGCCGCCGGCATGCGCGTCATCGGCTTCACCGGGGCTTCGCACAGCTATCCCGGCCATGCCGACGCGCTGACCGAAGCCGGCGCCGAAACGGTCATCCGCCGCTGGGCCGAGCTGAAAAGCGTGATTGCCGCGCTGTCGGAGTGGTCGGACGCCTGAGCGAGCTTACTTCTTGGCCTTGGTCGACTTGGCTCGAGCCGGCTTCTTCTTCGCCTGATTGAAGGCAATGGCAGCGCGGACGAGTTCTTTCAGCGCATCCGCATCGATCTCCTCGCCTTCGGACACATCGATCGCCCGCCACACCTTGCCGTTGAGCCCGTTGTTGAACAGCCCGTCGGGGTCCGGCAGGCTGGCGCCGTGCGAAAAGGTCAGCTTCACCTTGTCCTTGTGGGCATTGCCGACGGCAATCATGCCGTCGCGCGACCACACCGGGCTGCCCATCCACTTCCACTCCTCAACGATCTCGGGATCGGCGTCGAGGATGGTCTTGCGCAGGCTGGCCAAGGTTTTGCCGCGCCAATCGTCGAGCTCCCGGATTCTGGCGTCTATCCGCTCGGAGGCAGAGGCGCCTCCCTCGTCCTTGTTCGACATGCTGGTCTTCATGGTCTGCCTCCGTTCACATCTTCTCGCCGGGCAATCGGCTGGCCTGCTTCACCCAGTTGGCGAAGCGGGCTTCGTCGATGTCTTCGCCTTCATGGATGTCGAGATAGCGCACTTCCTTTTGCTTGGAACTGCCGGGAGGGACGGGATCGAGCGACGCGCCGCGGAAGAAGGCGACTTTGACGTATCTGGTGAAGCAATGCAGGCTGAGGAACCAACCCTCGCCCTCGATGCCATAGAACGGCGAGTTCCACTTCACCGCCTTGTAGACGCCGGGGACGGCGAGCTCGATGAGCGCGTCGAGGCGACGTCCGACATCGCTTTTCCAGCCCGGCATGGCCGCGATATAGGCCTGCACCGGAGCGTCCCCATAGCCCTTCGGGATCTGCGGGTTGCCGCCTGAAAGCAGGGCCGGCTTGTCCGTCTTGGTTGGGGCCGGCTTTGCGGTCTTCGATCGTCCAGGTGCCTTGGCCATCGTCGCTAACCCTGCGCGCGCTGCTCGCCGCGCGGCCGGGCGACATAGGGCACCACGAACATGTAGAGGCCGCTGAACAACAGCAGGAAGAGCGGCAGCAGCGGGGAGTAGACCACCCATGCCGGAGGCTGCCCGAAGGCCATGGTGGCGAAATTGGCGACCACGGTCGCCGTAAAGATGATCGACAGCCAACGATGGCTTTGCCTTATCCACTTGCTCCAGTTCATTGCCACCTCCTTTTGAAAACGAACGCCTTACCAGCGTGCCAGCTGGGTGATCTGGATGAGATTGCCGCAGTTATCGTTGAGCTGGGCTATGGTCGAGCCGGTCGCTTCGGTCGGCGCCATGGCGAACGCGCCGCCGCGCTCCTTGATGCGCTCGTAGTCGCCTTTGACGTCGTCGGTGAACAGCATGAGCGCGGGCTGCCCCTGTTTGAAGATGGCCTGCTGGTAGGCCTTGGCGGCCGGGTTGTCGTTGAGCGCCAGCTGTAGCTCGGTTCCCTCGGGCTCACCGGGTGAGGTTACGGTCAGCCAACGAAAAGGCCCATTGCTGAAGTCCGCCTTCACGGCAAAGCCCAGCACGTCAGTGTAAAAACGCAGTGCGTTGTCCTGGTTGTCCACATAGACGCTGGTCAGCTTGATCTTCATCGATTTTCTCCATTTTATATTCGGTGCCCTGCGATCGGGGCATGGCGCTGAATCGTGTCGGCAGGCCTCAATCCGGCTTCGCCAGGACCTGCTCCAGCTTGGTGAGGAATTGCTGCCACCCGGCCCTGGCGCCGCCATAGGCCTGCTTCTGATCGGCACGGAAGCCCGACTGCTCGACGCGCAGATGGGTCCCCGTGCTGGTGGGCGTGAGTGTGAACGTCACCACGCTCTTCAGATTGTAGGCGGCATCCTCATGCGCAAAATCCCAGCTGTAGGACAGCGTCCTGTTTTGCTCGATGGCGAGCACCTCGCAGTCGAGCACGCCGCCCCAGTCGCCCCGAAGATTGAAACTGTGGCCGACGGCAGGCTTGAAATCGTTCTTCATGAGCCATTCCTCCATCAGATGCGGCTGCGTCAGCGCGCGCCAGATCTTTTCCACCGGCCACGATATGTCCCGCTCGACGACGACGGTGCGCAGTTCGGGCTTGCTCACTGATCCATCCTCTTCAGCAGGTTCTCGAGATCATCGAAGCGGGCCTCCCAGAACCCGGTCATCTCACTCGTCCAATCATTCAGGGGCGCAAGTGCCGCGGGCTGCGCGCTGTAATGGGTCTGCCGTCCCGCATGGCGGTCGCGCACCAGGCCGGCCTGCTTCAGGACGCCGAGATGTTTCGACACCGCCGGCTGCGAGACCCCAGACTGCGCCGTCAGCGCCCCCACGGTCTGCTCACCCTGGCGGCAAAGGCGCTCGAAGATGGCCCGCCGGGTCGGATCGGCAAGCGTTCTAAACAGGGCGTCGTGAGCATCTGTCATCGGGATCAATAACCTGCGAGCTATTGATTGACGTATAACCGACGGGATATGAATGAGTCAAGTGCGCTGGTGAAATGGATCAGGATTTAAAGCGCGAACGCCGGCCCCCTGCAGGTGCTTTCCTGCAGGGTGTGGTCAAATCATGTTGTCTTTCAACGAGTTGGAGCCGCCGCAAGTGCAGCGACCAAGTCCGGGCAGTTCCTAGTTCGTCGCGGGAGCGCGCTTCTTTCTCTTGCCGGACTTCTTGTCCGCCGCCGCAGGCGCGGTGTCGTCGTAGCCGGCATAGGCAGTGTAATCCCGGGCTGAGGGCTCGGGGACGACGACGTTGGAATCGGTGAAGACGAACTGGGTGGCGGTCGAGGGGTCGCTGACCTGAATCTGATAGGGGTGGACCTGCGAATAAAGCACATCGGGGCCATGCATGACGGCGATGCGGATCGGCATGGTGATGGTACCGGGGGTGAACATCGGCCCCGGCACGATCTTGCCGGCAACGCCAATCTTCATAGTCAGCTGGCCGTTGGCACGGCTGCAATCGCGGGTCACGTCACTGATCGAGGCCTGGTAGATGATCTTGGTCGGATCCTTGTCCGGGTCGACGATGGTGCCGTCGGCTGCCGGCTGGGCGGCGGCCTCGGCATCCTGCGCCGGATCAGGCTTTTTCTTTTTCGGCTGCGGCGCGCCCTTGGCGTAGGTGTTGAAGAAGGCGGTGCCGTCGCGCAGCGTCACTTTCGGGCAATAGGCCAGCAACTGGCTGGCGAGCACCTTGGGGTCCTGCGGCGGTATTGGCGCATTCGGGTCGGTCTTCTTGCCCAATCCGAGGTTGAGTATGCCATTGTCGCTCGATTGGCAGCCGGCGGCGGCAAGCATAAAGCCGGTAAGCGCCAGACCCGCGACAAAGCGGCTGTTGAACTTATAAAACGCCATGAAACTGCACTTCCCTCTCGCAAAGTTGGTGACGTATAGCAACGCCACGGCAAAAATGCGACTGAGCCGGCTCGGAAAATTAACCAATTGCCGTGGATGAAACCGACGGCAGCAATGGACTTTTGAAGATGCGCTATGTGAGTACCCGCGGGGAAGCGCCCGTGCTTGGATTTGCCGACGCGGTGCTGGCCGGGCTCGCCCGCGACGGCGGGCTTTACGTGCCGCAGACATGGCCGCAGTTTTCCGCCGCCGAAATCCGCGCCATGCGCGGCCTGCCCTATCCCGACCTTGCCATCCGCGTGCTGACGCCGTTCCTCGGCGGCGAGATCGCGCCACCCGTCTTCGAGCGACTGGTGCGCGAGGCCTACGCCACCTTCCGTCACCAGGCTGTATGCCCGCTGGTACAGACCGGCCCGAACACCTTCATCCTCGAGCTCTTCCACGGTCCGACGCTGGCCTTCAAGGACGTCGCCATGCAGTTGCTCGCCCGGCTGATGGATCATGTGCTGGCCGAGCGCGGCCAGCGCGCCACCATCGTCGGCGCCACTTCGGGAGATACCGGCGGGGCGGCCATCGACGCCTTTGCCGGCCGCGACCGCACCGACATCTTCGTTTTGTTCCCGCATGGCCGCGTCTCGCCGGTGCAGCAGCGGCAGATGACGACATCGACCGCCGCCAACGTCCAGGCGCTGGCCATCGAAGGCAATTTCGACGATTGCCAGGGCCTGCTGAAGGACATGTTCAACGACCATGCCTTTCGCGATGGGGTGTCGCTGTCGGGCGTCAATTCGATCAACTGGGCCCGCATCATGGCCCAGATCGTCTATTATTTCTCCTCGGCGCTGTCGCTCGGCGCGCCGGACCGGCCGGTTTCCTTCACCGTGCCGACCGGCAATTTCGGCGACATCTTCGCCGGCTACGCCGCCAAGAAAATGGGCCTGCCGATCGAGAGGCTGATCATCGCCACCAACGACAACGACATATTGGCGCGCACTTTCGCCACCGGCGAATACCGTACCAAGGGTGTCTTTGCGACGACGTCGCCATCGATGGACATCCAGGTATCGTCGAATTTCGAGCGCCTGCTGTTCGAAGCCTCCGACCGCAATGCCGCAACGGTGCGGCGCTACATGGCCGGCATGAAGCAGTCCGGCGCCTTCACCATCGAAACGGCTGAAATGGCCAGGATGCGCGCAGAATTCGACGCCGGCCGCGCTGATATGGACGAGGTCGCCGCCACGATCCGCTCGACGCTGGAAACCAGCAACTACCTGCTCGACCCGCACACGGCCGCCGCCGTGCATGTCGCCGCAGGGAAGGCTGATGGCGCTACCCCTATGGTGGTGCTGGGCACGGCCCATCCGGCAAAATTCCCGGCCGCCGTCGAAGCGGCCAGCGGCGTCTCACCGGCCCTGCCCGCATGGCTAGGCCACTTGATGACAGCCGACGAAAAATACACGGTACTTCCATCTGACCTGAAAATGGTGGAAGATTACGTGAGCAGCCACTCAAGGGCAGCGCGTTAGGGAGTACTTGCCATATGGGTGTTGAGGTAAGCCGTCTGTCGAACGGCCTGACAGTCGCCACCGAAACCCTTCCAAGCATGGAATCCGTTGCCCTCGGCGCCTGGGTCAAGTCAGGCGCGCGCAATGAGCGTGACGACGAGCACGGAATGGCCCATCTGCTCGAGCATATGGCCTTCAAGGGTACGAAACGGCGAACCGCCTTCGAGATTGCCTCGGAAATCGAGGATGTCGGCGGCGAGATCAATGCCGCCACCAGCGTCGAGACGACGTCCTATTACGCCAGGGTGCTGTCCAACGACGTGCCGCTGGCCGTCGATATCCTTGCCGACATCCTGCAGGAATCCGAATTCGATCCGCAGGAGCTGGAGCGCGAGCAGCATGTGATCCTGCAGGAGATCGGTGCGGCGCACGACACGCCCGACGATATCGTCTTCGACCGTTTCACCGAGACGGCCTTCCGCCACCAGACGATCGGCCGCTCGATTCTCGGCACGCCGGAAACCGTCAAATCCTTCACTTCCAAACAGCTGCACGATTTCATCGAACGCCAATACGGCGCCGAGAAGATGGTGATCGTGGCGGCCGGCGACATCAAGCACGACAATTTCGTGCGCGAGGTCGAAAAGCAGCTCGGCGGCTTCCGCAGCAAATCCGACAGCACGATGCCGCAATATGCGCAGTATGTCGGCGGCGATTTCCGCGAGGACCGCGACCTGATGGACGCGCAGATCGTGCTTGGCTTCGAAGGCCGCGCCTATCATGTGCGCGACTTCTATGCCTCGCAGGTGCTGTCGATGATCCTCGGCGGCGGCATGTCATCGCGCCTGTTCCAGGAAGTCCGCGAAAAGCGCGGCCTGTGCTATTCGGTCTATGCCTTCCACTGGGGCTTTTCCGACACCGGCATTTTCGGCGTTCATGCCGCGACCGGGCAGAGCGACATCGCCGAACTGGTGCCCGTCATCATCGACGAATTGCAGAAGGCCGGCGAGAACATCCTGCAGGAAGAACTCGACCGCGCCCGCGCGCAATATCGCGCCGGCCTGATCATGTCGGCCGAAAGCCCGGCCAGCCGCGCCTCGCAGATCGCACGGCAGCTGCTTCTGTTCGGGCGGCCGATCGCCAAGGAGGAACTGATGGAACGACTGTCGGCGCTGACCATCGAGCGGCTGACCGACCTGTCGTCACGGCTGTTTTCGACCAAGCCGACGCTTACTGCTGTCGGGCCGGTGGGTACGCTTGCGCCCTATGAGGCGATCCTCGATTCCCTTGCGGGCACGCAGACCACGGCCCGCAAGCTCGCCGTCTAACCCTCCCAGGCGCCCGTGTTCGCGCTCCCTTTCTTTCGCCGTGACCTGCCGGCACTGAAGGGCGACCGGGTGACGCTGCGCGTGCCGTTCACCAACGACTATCGCGAATGGTCGGCGGTGCGCGGCGAAAGCCGCGCCTTCCTGGAACCCTGGGAACCGCGCTGGACGCCCGACGAACTCGACCGCACGGCATGGCGGCTGCGCATCAGCCGCTATCGCGAGGACTACGCGCAAGGAACGGCGATCGCTTTCTTCATCTTCGAGCGGACGAGCGGCAAGCTTGCCGGCGGCATTACGCTCGGCAACATCCGCCACGGCGTCTCGCAAAGCGGCCATGTCGGCTACTGGATCGGCGAGCGTTTCGGCGGCCGCGGCCTGATGACCGACGCGGTCAAGGTGGTCTGCCGCTTTGCCTTCGATACGCTGAGGTTGCACCGGATCGAAGCTGCCTGTATTCCCGACAATATCAGGTCGATCCGCGTGCTTGAAAAAGCCGGATTCCGGCGCGAAGGACTCCTAAGATCCTACCTCAGGATCAACGGCATCTGGCAGGACCATTACCTCTACGCCCGGATCGCGGACGATCCACCGGACGTTGGAATGAAGGGCTGATTTTTGACGAATTTCCTGCGAAACGGGTCGCTGTTGGCCTTTGTTCTGGCTGCCGTCGTCACGCTTTGCGCGGCGCTCCCGGCCTTCGCCGTCGAACCGATCAAGATTGCCCGCGACGATATCGCGCTCGACCTGTCGCGCGCCGTCGAGATCTATCGCAACCAGGGCGAAAACTTCCAGGTGTCGACCGCGCCCGGCCCCGACGGCATCGTGCGGCGCATCGAGGTCGAGGCCAATGACGCGCGCTCGACCGGCGACTGGGCGGTGTTCGCGCTGGCCAACACCACCGACCAGCAGCTCGACCGGCTGATCGTGGCGCCGCATTTCCGGCTGGTGAATTCCGGCATCTTCTGGCCCGATCTCGGCGCCACCCGCATCGCCGCGATCACGCCCAGCGAGGGCTTCGCGCTCGACCGCCAGTCGAGCTCCGACGCCGACGTGTTCCGGGTGACGCTGAACCCCGGGACGGTGATCACCTTCATCGCCGAGCTCGCCTCGCCCAAGCTGCCGCAGGTCTATCTCTGGGAGCCGGAATCCTACAAGGACTCGGTCAATTCCTACACGCTGTTTCGCGGCATCGTCATCGGCATTGCCGGCCTTCTGGCGCTGTTCCTGACCATCCTTTTCGTGGTCAAGGGAACCTCGATGTTCCCGGCGACAGCCGCCCTTGCCTGGGCGGTGCTGGCCTATATCTGCGTCGATTTCGGCTTTCTAAACAAGATCATAGAGATATCGCCCGGCAATGAGCAGATGTGGCGGGCGGGAACGGAGGTGGCGCTTGCGGCGACCTTCGTGGTGTTCCTGTTTGCCTATCTCAACCTCAACCGATGGCACGGCCATTTCAGCTATGGCGCGCTGGTCTGGATCCTCGGCCTGGTGTTGATCGCGGGTGTCGCCATCGTCGATCCCGCGGTCGCCGCCGGCATCGCCCGGCTATCTTTCGCCGCCACGGCGCTAACCGGGCTCGGCCTCATCATCCTGCTCGGCATACGTGGTTACGACCGCGCCATCATGCTGGTGCCCAGTTGGGTGATGGTGCTGTTGTGGCTATGCGGGTCGTGGATGGCGATCACCGGCATGCTCGACAATGACATCGCCCAGCCGGCATTGGGCGGCGGGCTGATCCTGATCATCCTGCTGATCGGCTTCACCGTCATGCAGCATGCCTTTGCCGGCGGCGCGCTGCACCAGGGCCTGTTCTCCGACCTCGAGCGCCAAGCGCTGGCCGTGGCCGGTTCCGGCGACACGGTGTGGGACTGGGACGTGCTGCGCGACCGCGTCGTCACCAAGCCCGATGTCAGCATCCAGCTTGGCCTTGCGCCCAACAGCCTGGGGGGTGCCGCCCGCAACTGGCTGCCGGTGCTGCATGCCGACGACCGCGACACCTTCCGCACCACGCTCGACGTGGTGCTCGAACATCGGCGCGGCCGGGTGTCGCAGAATTTCCGCCTGCGCGGCGCCGACGGGCATTACCATTGGTTCTCGCTGCGGGCGCGGCCGGTGATCGGTTCGGACGGCGAAGTGATTCGCTGCGTCGGCACCATGGTCGACGTCACCGAGCAGAAAAAGTCCGAGGAAAGGCTGCTGCACGATGCCGTTCACGATAATCTGACCGGCCTGCCCAACCGCGAATTGTTGATGAACCGGCTGGAAGCCATCATCTCGATCGCGCGCACCGAAGAGAAGGTTCGGCCGACCGTCTTCGTCATCGACATCGACCGTTTCAAGCAGGTCAATGACGGGCTCGGCATCTCGGCCGGCGACACCATCCTGCTCACCATTGCGCGCCGCCTGCACCGGCTGTTGAAGCCCAAGGATTCGCTGTCGCGATTTGCCGGCGACCAGTTCGCGCTGATGCTGCTGTCCGAGCAGGACCCTGCCCGCATCGCCGGTGTGGCCGACGCCATCAAGCACGCCATCAACAATCCGATCACCTTCGCCAAGCGCGAGATCGTGCTGACCGCCTCGATCGGCCTGATCAGCTGGAATTCGCCGCAGATGTCGGCCGAGGACATGGTCAAGGACGCCGAGCTTGCCATGCATCAGGCCAAGCGCTTCGGCGGCGACAGGATCGAGCCGTTCCGGCCGGCCTTCCGCACCGTCGGCACCGACCGGCTGCAGTTCGAATCCGATTTGCGCCGCGCCATCGAGCGGCGCGAATTCACCCTTGCCTACCAGCCGATCGTGCGGCTTGAGGATGGCAGCATTGCCGGCTTCGAGGCACTGCTGCGGTGGGACCATCCGCGCCGCGGCATGATCCCGCCGGGCGATTTCATTCCGGTCGCAGAAAGCTGCGGCCTGATCGTGCAGCTCGGCCTGTTCGCCATGCAGCAGGCGGCCGAGGATCTTGCCGGCTGGCAAAAGCAGATCGGCGACACGCCGCTGTCGGTGTCGGTCAATCTGTCCAGCCGCCAATTGATCCGCCGCGACCTGGTCAGCGATGTCCGCTCGGTCATTGCGCGCGCCAATCTCAAGCCGCGCTGCTTCCGGCTCGAACTCACCGAATCGCTGGTGATGGACAATCCCGAGCAGACTTCGCATGTGCTGACCAAGCTGAAGCAGCTCGGCATCGGCCTGTCGCTCGACGATTTCGGCACCGGCTATTCGTCGCTCGCCTATCTGACGCGCTTCCCGTTCGACACCATCAAGATCGACAAGAGCTTCGTCGACGATACGACGCCCAAGCGCGCGGTGCTGCTAAAATCCATGGTCAACATGGCGCATGAACTCGGCCTGTCGGTGGTGGCCGAAGGCATCTCGGACGAAAGCGACGCGCTCGAACTGCGCCAGATGGGCTGCGAGTACGTGCAGAGCTTCATGTTCGGCGCCCCTATGCCCGGCGATCAGGTGCTGAAGGCGCTGAAAGAGCAGTATCCGATGACGCAGGCTTGAGAGGCCGATTGGGTCGGCTGATACGTCAGGCGTGCCCGGCAGCCAGGCTCAGATGCGCCAGATCGATGCCGATCGAAGCGAGGATGCGATCGTACTTGCGCTCGATGTCGGCGTCGAAGAGAAGCTCCGGCGTGGCCGGGCAGGTCAGCCAGCCATTCTCGGCGATCTCGGTTTCCAGCTGGCCGGCGCCCCAGCCGGAATAGCCGAGCGCCATCAGCGCACGCCTTGGGCCGCGGCCGGACGAGATGGCGCGCAAGATATCGACCGTGGCGGTCAGGCAGATATCATCGGAGACGGTGAGCGAGGATTCCACCCGATAGTCGCCGGAGTGCAGCACGAAGCCGCGGCTGCGATCGACCGGTCCGCCATTGCGCACGACGAAGTCGCGGGCCTGTGCCGGCAGCCTGATCGCTTCCTGCTCGTTCATGATGCCGAGCTGCACCAGAAGATCGGGAAACAGCATCTGCTGCGTCTGGTTGATGATCAGGCCCATGGCGCCTTCATCGCTGTGCGCACAGATGTAGATGACCGAGCGCGTGAAGCGATCGTCCTTCATGCCGGGCATGGCAATGAGGAACTGGTCGTCGAGAAAGCCGCGTTCGCCGGCCGTCTTTTTGTGGCGCAACAAGTCCATGAACGGGAGCGTAACGCGTTTCCGGAGCGCCGAAAAGATGCGCCGCGCGCGATTCGACCTAAGCCCAATGCCTGGAACAATGGATTCCCCGGCTTCAATTCGTCCCGGAGGAATGGTTGAAGCCGACGATCTCCTGCCCAAAGGTCACGCAAATATGATACGCACAGCGCCATGAAAACATTGCGCGGCCATGAACTGACGATCAAATCACCGCCATGCAAAGCTTGAAAATCCTGCTGCTCGCTACCGCCATCGGATGTGGAGCAGTGCTGCCCGCCGCCGCCTCCTCGTCGGAATGGTACAACAGCGAAGGCGGCAAGGTGCGGCTGGTGACATCAGGCAAGGCCGACGAGGCCGGCCGTATCCAGGGCGTGCTCGACATCGCGCTCAAGCCCGGCTGGAAGACCTATTGGCGCGATCCGGGCGACGCCGGCGTTCCGCCGCAGATCGATGTCTCGGCCAGCACCAACATTTCCGACGCGGCATTCTCCTTCCCGCCGCCGCAGCGCCATGATGACGGCTACGGCAAATGGGCCGGCTACAACCATCCGGTTTCGCTGCCGGTGACATTCACCCTGTCGTCGCCTGGGGATGCGGCCGTCATCGATGCCAACATCTTTCTCGGCATCTGCGAGACGATCTGCATTCCGGTGCAGACGAGGCTGAGCGTCGACCCCGCCGCCGATCCCGACAATGCCGAGGATGCGGCATTGGTGAAGGCGGCGCTTGCCACCTTGCCTGCCGCCGCCAAGCCCGATTTCGGCATCAAGGTGCTGCCGGGCGACCACGAGACGCTGATTGTCGAGGCGACTTTTCCGGGCAATCCGGACGCTGCGGATTTCTTCGTCGCCGGCGAACGCGATTACATGTTCGGCGCGCCTGCGCGCAGCGAAAAGGACGGCCGGCTGGTGTTTACCGTGCCGATCCTCGACCGTCCGTCGACAACGCCGACCGATGGCGGGCTGCACTATACGCTGACCAGTGCCGAAGGCGCGGTCGAAGGCGTCCTGCCGTTCCCCTGATGCGGCTTCCTGCTCGGCTTTTCCTTGATCCAGACGGTGTCCGCGGTTGCGGGAGATGCCTGATTTCGCTATCGCAAGAAACCTTCCCTGCTTTCACACGAGGACCATCATGACGACGATTGCCGTTGGCGACAAACTGCCCGATGCGACCTTCAAGGAAATGACCGCCGACGGCGCCAAGGTGATCACCTCGGCCGAAATTTTTACGGGCAAGAAGGTCGTCTTATTCGGCGTTCCCGGCGCCTTCACGCCGACCTGCAGCAACAACCATCTGCCGGGCTATCTCGAGAACCATGACGCCATTCTGGCGCGCGGCGTCGACACCATCGCCGTCGTCTCGGTCAACGATGTCCATGTCATGGGCGCCTGGGCCAATTTTACCGGCGGTGAAGGCAAGATCCTTTATCTCGCCGACGGCAATGGCGACTTCGCCAAGTCGATCGGTCTCGACGCCGATTATTCCGGCGGCGGCATGGGATTGCGATCGAAGCGCTTTTCGATGATCGTCGACAACGGCAAGGTCACCGCGCTCAATGTCGAGACCAAGCCCGGTGTCGACACATCGGGTGCCGCTCACATTCTGGGCCAGCTCTAAACAGCGACGGCAGCGCGGGCGACGATCGCCCGCTCCGCAGTGCCTGCCTCCGGGGGACCTCGACGATGTTTGACATCATCTGGCGCAGTGTTGCGATCGGCATCGGCGCCACGGTGCTGATGGACGTCTGGGCGGTGTTCCTGCATCTGGCGTTCGCCCAGCCGCGGCCCAACTGGGGGCCGCCCGGCCGCTGGGTATGGCATTTAAAAGACGGCAAGGTCTTCCACGACGATATCGGCAAGGCCGCACCCTATGCGCATGAGAAGGCGCTGGGCTGGGCCTTCCACTATTTCACCGGCATCGTCTACGGCTTCGTCCTGGTGGCGCTGGTGGGCAAAGCGTGGCTCGACGCGCCGACCTTCCTGCCGGCCTTCATCCTCGGCATGGTCACGATCGGCGCCGGCTGGTTCCTGCTGGCGCCCGGCATGGGCGCCGGCTGGGCCGCCTCAAAGCGCCCCAACCCGATGCAGATCCGCGCCTTCAACGTGATCTCGCATACGGTGTTCGCGCTCGGTCTCTACGGGACTGCGCTGCTGATCCGCTGAGGGTGGCTCAGGCCTCGCGGTGACGCTGAGCTGTCTTGTCTATCGGCAGCCACCCGTGGACGACGCGATGCGCTCCGATATCATAGGCGAAATAGTTGCCGCCGCCGGCCGGCTGGTCCGCGTCGCGGCTGATCTCGCTGCCGCTGAGTGAGAGCAGCAGGAGCGTTCCGACGCCGCCATGGCCGACGAAGGCAGTATCGTCGGCGCCAGTGGTGCCGAGTACAGTCTCGACCTCGCTCACAATACGATGTTGGGCATCGATGGCGCGTTCCCAGCCGCGAATGCTTTTGTGCGGGTTGGCGAAGAACTGGTCGGCGACCGCTTCGAACTCCGGCGGCGGCAGGAAGCCTGTCGCCGAGCGGTCGTTCTCATGCATGGCCTCCCTCACCTCGATCGCAACGCCGAGATGCGATGCGAGTATCTCGGCGGTTTCGATCGCCTTGCGCTCCGCCGACGAGACGATACGCCGGATCGAGCCGACCCATGGCTGCTCGAGCATGGCGACGGCCCTCGCCCGGCCGATGTCGGACAGCCCCCATTCCGGCACGGGAACGTTGGCGTCGACCTGAACCTGCGGATGGGTGATGTAGTATGCAATCGGCACGGGTGAGATCTTCCTGCCGGGAAGCCTAAACTCAATAGCTCTGGGTCGAGCGCCTTGCCCTTGGCGCCGCCGGCTGCTTCTCGGATGCGACCGGCTTCAGCGCCGCCGCGGGCTTCGGCGCCGCAGGTCTGGCCGAGCCCTTCTTGAACGGCGCCATGCCTTCCCTTGCGAGTTCGTCGGCGCGTTCGTTCTCGGTGTGGCCGGCGTGGCCCTTGACCCAGTTCCAGGTCACCTTGTGGCGCTTGTTGGCCTCGTCGAGCGCCTGCCAGAGCTCACCGTTTTTGACCGGCTTCTTGTCGGCGGTCTTCCAGCCGTTCTTCTTCCAGCCATGGATCCACTTGGAAATGCCGTCCATGACATATTTACTGTCGGTGTGAAGCTCGACGGCGCAAGGCTCTTTCAGCGCGTTCAGCGCCGAGATGGCGGCCAGCAACTCCATGCGATTGTTGGTCGTCTCGGCCTCGCCGCCCGACAATTCCTTGGTCTTGCCGTTGAAGCGCAGGATGGCGCCCCAGCCGCCGGGTCCGGGATTGCCCGAACAGGCGCCGTCGGTGAAGATTTCAACCTGCTTGGTGGTCATGTCAGTCCGTATTCCGAAGGAGACCTGATCGCGCGGTGGAAGCGCATGCGGCGGATATATTCGGTCGGATCGCGCTTCATGACCAGCCCGCCAACGGGAACGGTCAGCCAGTCATAGAGCCGCGTCAGCATGAAGCGCAGCGCCGAGCCGCGCGAAAGCATCGGCAGTGCCGCTTTCTCGGCATCGCTCAAGGGCCGCACGCTTTGATAGCCGGCCAGCAGCGCCGTGCCCTTGGTCAGGTTGAAGGAAAAATCCTTCTCGAAACACCAGGCGTTGAGGCAGGTGGCGACGTCATAGGCGTAGAGGTCATTGCAGGCGAAATAGAAGTCGATGAGGCCCGACAGTTTTTCGCCGAGGAAGAAGACATTGTCCGGAAACAGATCGGCATGGATGATGCCCGCCGGCAGGCCCTGCGGCCAATGGCGTTCGAGATCGGCGAAATCGGCATCGACCTCGGCCGCCAGTCCGGGTTCGACCTCGTCGGCGCGGTCGCGTGAGGCGTTCCACAATTTGCGCCAGCCGTCGATGGCCAGCGCATTGTCGCGGGTCATCGCAAAGTCCTGGCCGGCGATATGCAGGGCGGCCAACGCCTTGCCGACCTCTGCGCAATGCGCCGCTGTCGGCCGCCGCAGCGACAGGCCCTCGAGGAAGGTGATGATGACGGCGGGGCGGCCGGCCAGCGTGCCGATGACGGTGCCGTCATGCGCGGTCACCGGCAGCGGGCAAGAAAGCCCTTTCCTGGCGAGATGACCCATCAGGCCGAGGAAGAACGGCAGGTCGGCCTTGTCGACGCGCTTCTCGTAGAGCGTCAGGATGTAGGAACCATCAGAGGTGTGCAGCAAAAAGTTCGAATTCTCGGTGCCTTCGGCGATGCCCTTGTAGGACAGCAATTCGCCGACCGGATAGGCCTTCAGGAACGCGCCGAGCTCACCCTCGCTGACATCGGTATAGACCGCCATGGGCTGTTCACGCGGCCCCGTTGACGAAGGCCATGTCGGCCCGCGTCAGTTCGACATCGCGCAGAACCCGCATGACTGGAAAATCCTCCGTTTCGGTCGCCGTGATCGCGAGATCGATGGTCACCTCGAAGCGCTGGCGGAAGGCATCGATGATCTCGTCGACGATGATTTCCGGCGCCGACGCGCCCGCCGACAGGCCGAGCGTCGAAATGTCTGCAATGTCATTCCATGGAATCTCGGAAGCGCGCTGTACGAGAAGCGACATGGTGGCGCCGGCGCGCTCCGCCACTTCGACAAGACGGCGCGAATTGGAGGAATTGGGCGCACCGACGATCAGATAGAGATCGGCGCCGGGGGCGGTTTCCTTGACCGCCTCCTGGCGGTTGGTGGTGGCGTAGCAAATCGATTCGGCCGCTGGCGCATTGAGGTGCGGGAACCGCTCCTGCAGCACGCGCAGTATGCCGGCGGTGTCCTCGACCGACAACGTCGTCTGGCTGACGAAGCCGAGCGCCTCCGGGTCGACGGGCGCAAAGGTCGCGGCATCGGCCTCGGTCTCGATCAGCGTAACGGCGCCCTCGGCCAGCTGGCCCATGGTGCCGATCACTTCGGGATGGCCGGCATGGCCGATCAACAGCACATGGCGGCCGAGCCGCTGATGGCGCATCGCCTGTTTGTGGACTTTCGACACCAGCGGGCAAGTGGCGTCGAGATAGAAGAGTTCGCGCGCTTGGGCATCGGCCGGCACCGATTTCGGCACGCCATGCGCGGAGAAGACCACCGGCGACTTGCGATGCTCGGCCGGGATCTCCGACAATTCCTCGATGAACACCGCGCCGAGGCTCTGCAGGCCTTCGACGACATAGCGGTTGTGCACGATCTCGTGGCGGACATAGACCGGCTTGCCGTATTTCTTCAACGCCAGCACGACGATCTGGATGGCGCGGTCGACGCCAGCGCAAAAGCCGCGCGGCTGGCAGAGCCGGATCGTCAGGGGAGGCTTGGTCTTGGTGTGAAGCATTTAATCCGGGCCGTTGTTCAGAGGCGAAATGAGGTGTGCACCCCTGCCCTGTCAAGGGCAGGTCTCTGTTGGGGCATGATCTCCGGACAAAACGGTTCCGTTTGTCCGAGAAAACCGGTTCCCACTTTTCGGGATCATGTTCTGGATCATTCAGGCTTTGCCGGACGGCGCAGCCTGATGATCAGCACCGCGGCCAGGGCGGCTGCGAGGCCATACCAAGTGAAGGCATATTGCAAATGAGAGTTCGGCAGATCGATGATGGTGACGCCGCCGACCGGCAACCCGCCGGGGTTCGGCGTCTTGTCGGCATCGATGAAAACCGGCACCAACACGGCACCCGCCGGCAGGCCGGCGCTCGCCGCCATGGCGTCGCGGTCCTTCCAGTAGAAGATGTTCTTGGCCACATCATTGTCGGGCAGCATCATCGACGGCTTGGCCGGCAGCGGGTTGCGGGCAAGCCCGGTGACCGTAACCTTGCCCGCCACCTGGCCTTGCGGGCGTTTGGTAGCGTCCTTGAGGTCATAGGGCACGAAGCCGCGGTTGATCAGCACGAAGCGGCCATCGTCGAGCGCCAAGGGCGTGTAGACATTGAAGCCGGCGTCACCGTCCCAGGTCGCGTAGAAATGCCGCTCGCCGGAGTGCAGAAACGTGCCGCTGACGGTGACCGGCGTGTAGTCGACATCGCCGGTGGCGGCGAATTCCTTCTCGATGTCGGCCAACGGACGCGGGGCGGAATGGGTGCGCTGGTCGATGGTAGCCAGCAAGCCTTCCTTCCAGTGCAGGCGCTGCATCTGCCAGGTGCCAAGCCCAATCAGGATGGCCAACAGCACCAGACCGAGGCCGAGCAGCAATGCCGTCTTCGGCCGCGAACGGCCGATGGTCCCGGCCTGTGCCTCGCTCATTGCTCGCTGTCCAGCCGGCCTTCAGCGGCCTTGTTGGCGTATTGCAGCGTCAACAGCACGCCCTTGATCAGCCTCAGCGCGGTCAGGCATAGCGCCACCGCCAAGGGTATCCAGATGATGAAATGCAGCCAGAGCGGCGGGCTCAACGTCACTTCCACCCAAAGCGCCAGCCCGACGACGATGAAGCCGATGATCAGGATGACGAACACGGCCGGTCCGTCGCCGGCATCGGCGTAGGAATAATCGAGGCCGCAATTGCCGCAGCGCTTGCCGACGGTCAGGAAGCCGGAAAACAGCCGCCCCTCGCCGCAACGCGGACAGCGTCCGTGCAGGCCGGCCGAAATCGGCTCGACGGGTGGCCAGATCGCCCGATCCTCACTCATGGATAGTGTCTTCACTCATGCTTTACGGCTCGATTTCGATCGGCGTTCCATCCGGCACCATAGCCCAGATTTCATCCATGTCGGAGTCGGTAACCGCAATGCAGCCATCGGTCCAGTCGACCAATTGAAGCAGCCAACTCCACCAGCCGAAGCCGTTGGGCTGGCCGTGGATCATGATGTTCCCGCCGGGTTCGACGCCGGCGGCCTTGGCGGCTTTTACCTGAGCGGCGTTGGGATAGGAGATATGGATCGACTTGTGGGCGATGCTGCCGGGATTGCGCCAGTCGAGGATGTAGCGCCCCTCCGGCGTGCGCTCGTCGCCCTCCCGGCTTTTCTGCCCGACGGGGGCATTGCCGAGCGCAATCGAATAGCTGCGCAGGACCTTGCCGGCGCGGATCAGGTCGAGCCGCCGCTCCGACTTGTCGACGCGCACCAGATCGGCGCGTTCGAGGGCAAAGGCCGGGAAGGCCGCGAGCAGGAAGGTGCAGATCGCAGAGAAAATCGTCAGCCGCATCGGCTACCGATCGGGCATCATTGCGCCGGAAAGAAGATGGGCACTGAAAAGAAGAAAGGCGGCCGCGTTGCCGCGGCCGCCTCCTCGATTTCCTGGCGCCGGTCGCCGGCGAAAACCGTCAGTGGCCTTCGATCACCGCGCCGACCGATCCCCAGACATAGATCGATGCGAACAGGAACAGCCAGACCACGTCGACGAAGTGCCAGTACCAGGCAGCCGCCTCGAAACCGAAATGCTGCTTCTCGGTGAAGTCGCCCTTCATGGCGCGGATCAGGCAGACCAAGAGGAAGATGGTGCCGATGATGACGTGGAAGCCATGGAAGCCGGTCGCCATGAAGAAGGTGGCGCCATAGATGGAATCCTTGAAGCCGAACGGGGCGTGCATGTACTCGTAGGCCTGCACCATGGTGAACAGCATGCCGAGGCCAACGGTCAGCACCAGGCCGTTGATCAGGCCCTTGCGGTCGCCATGGATCAGCGAGTGGTGCGCCCAGGTCACCGTGGTGCCCGACAGAAGCAGGATGATGGTGTTGTAGAGCGGCAAATGGAAGGGATCGAGGACTTCGAGACCCTTCGGCGGCCAGACGCCGCCGGTAAAGGCGGTGCGGGCATATTGCTGCACTTCGCTCGGAAACAGGCTGGCGTCGAAATAGGCCCAGAACCAGGCGACGAAGAACATCACTTCGGAAGCGATGAACATGATCATGCCGTAGCGCAGGTGCAGCGACACGACGCGGGTATGGTGGCCCTCATGCGCTTCCTTGATGGTGTCGGACCACCAGGCGAACATGGTGTAGAGGACGATGATCAGGCCGACGAAGAACAGCCACGGATTGGCGATGTTGTGGCCGAAGACCGGGAAATCGCCGTTCTTGAGATACTGCATCCAGGCGACGCCGCCGATGGCCATGACCAGCGCGCCGATGGAGCCCAGGAAGGGCCACGGGCTCGGGTTGACGAGATGGTAGTCGTGTTGCGGTTTTGCGTGTGCGTCTGCCATATCAACCCCCGAGATTTGCTTCGGTATCTGAAACTTTGGTGGTGCTGTCCGGCGCCGATGACGCCACCGGTTTGTTCTTTTCGACCGGGAACATGGTGTAGGACAGGGTGATCGTCTTCAAGTCCTTCAGTTCCGGCACGTTGACGATATCAGGGTCCACGTAGAACAGGACCGGCATATCCAGCGTCTCGCCGGGCTTCAGCGTCGTGTCGGTGAAGCAGAAACACTCGACCTTGTTGAAGTAGGGGCCTGCCAGTTCCGGCTGCACGTTGAAGGTGGCGCGGCCGGTGACGGCGCGGTCGAATTTGTTGGTGGCGCTGTAATGCGCCTGCGTGGTCTCGCCGATCTTCATGGTGACCGAGCGGGCGACCGGCTGGAACTGCCAGGGAATGCCATTGGTGTTGGCGTCGAAGCGCACGGTGATGTCGCGGTCGAGGACACGACCGGCATACTGCTTTTCGACGCGCTGCGTGGTGCCACCATAGCCGGTGGCCTGGCAAAACATCTTGTAGAGCGGCACTGCGGCGTAGGCCATGCCGATCATGCCGCCGAAAAAGGCCAGGCAGACGCCGGCGACGACGCGGTTGGTGTTCTTCTTCCTGGGATCGGTCACGGTCTGGCGCGTCATCATCGGCCTCACAAAGATCCGTTATGGCCGATTTTGACGATGGTGATGACGTAGAAGATGACAACCAGCGCCGCCAACGCGAAGCCTATTGCCGCCGACCGGTTGCGCCGCGCCTTCTGCTGGCGCTCGGTCAATGTGACCAGTTCAAGCTTCTTGTCGGTCATGGTCATGCTCCACCGATGGCCAGAGCGCGACCGACGACGCTGTCGGCCAGATAGATGGCAAAAATGGCAAAGAGGTAGAGCAGCGAATAAGCGAACAACGCCTTGGCGGGCTTCATGACGCGGTCGTCGTCAGCCATGCGCAGCACTTTCCAGGCGTACCAGACGAAGCCGGCGCCAAGAACCAGCGAAGCGATGCCGTAGCCGGCGGTGGTGAAGCCGAGCACCCAGGGCAGCACGCCGATCGGCGCGAGGATCAGCGCGTAGGCAAAGATCTGGCGCCGAGTCGAGGCCTGGCCGGCGACGTTCGGCATCATCGGAATGCCGGCCTTGGCGTATTCATCGGACTTGAACAGCGCCAGCGCCCAGAAATGCGGCGGCGTCCACAGGAAGATGATCAGGAACAGGACGAGGCTTTCCAGGCTGACCGTTCCGGTCACCGCCGCCCAGCCGATGACCGGCGGGATGGCGCCGGCGGCACCGCCGATGACGATGTTTTGCGGCGTCGAGCGCTTCAGCCACATCGTGTAGACGACGGCGTAGAAGAAGATGGTGAAGGCGAGCAGCGCCGCCGACAGCCAGTTGACCAGCACGCCCAGCGTCATCACCGACAGCACCGACAGCACAAGGCCGAAGCTCAGCGCTTCGCCGGGCAGGATGCGGCCGGAAGGCACCGGACGGTTGACGGTCCGGCTCATCACGGCATCGATATCGGCATCGTACCACATGTTGAGCGCGCCCGAGGCGCCGGCGCCGATGGCGATGGCCAGGATTGCGACCATCGCTATCAGCGGGTTGACGGTAACGGGTGCGGCAACGAGGCCGACAAAGGCCGTGAAAACCACCAGCGACATGACGCGCGGCTTCAGGAGGGCGAAGAAATCGCCCGCCGTGGCTTCCGAAATGCGAAAGCCCGCTTCGTCCATCATTGGGTCGTCGACTAGGGCCATGCGTACTTAAGTCCAATCATTCCGTTGGCCAAAACCGCCGGCGGGCCGGCGGTTCTGTATCGGGGCTGCCTTACTTGATCTTCGGCAGCTGTTCCCACTGGTGGAAGGGCGGCGGCGAAGGCAGCTGCCATTCGAGCGTGGTTGCACCTTCGCCCCATGGATTGGCGCCGGCGACCCGCTTCTTCTGGAATGCTTCGAACACGCCGAAGAGGAAGATCGCCACGCCGACGGCTGAGATATACGAGCCGTAGGACGACACCATGTTCCAGCCTGCAAACGCGTCAGGATAGTCAATGGTGCGGCGCGGCATGCCGGCGAGGCCGAGGAAATGCTGCGGGAAGAAGATCAGGTTGACGCCGACGAAGGTGACCCAGAAGTGGGTGTTGGCGATCACCGGCGAGTACATGTAGCCGGTCATCTTCGGGAACCAGTAGTACCAGCCGGCGAAGATGGCGAAGACGGCGCCCAGCGACAGCACGTAGTGGAAGTGGGCGATGACGAAATAGGTGTCATGCAGCGAACGGTCGAGGCCGGCATTGGCGAGCTGGACGCCGGTGACGCCGCCGACCGTGAACAGGAAGATGAAGCCCAAGGCCCACAGCATCGGCGTCTTGAACGAGATCGAGCCGCCCCACATCGTCGCGATCCAGGAGAAGATCTTCACGCCCGTCGGCACGGCGATGACCATGGTGGCGAAGACGAAATAGCGCTGCGTGTCGAGCGACAGGCCGGTCGTGTACATGTGGTGCGCCCAGACGATGAAGCCGACGGCGCCGATGGCAACCATGGCGTAGGCCATGCCGAGATAGCCGAACACCGGCTTCCTCGAGAAGGTCGAGACGATGTGGCTGATAATGCCGAAGCCCGGCAGGATCAGGATGTAGACTTCCGGGTGCCCGAAGAACCAGAACAGATGCTGGAACAGGATCGGGTCGCCGCCGCCGTCCGGCGTGAAGAAGGTGGTGCCGAAATTGCGGTCGGTGAGCAGCATGGTGATGCCGCCGGCCAGGACCGGAAGCGACAGCAGCAGCAGGAAAGCGGTGATCAGCACCGACCAGGCAAACAGCGGCATCTTGTGCAGCGTCATGCCCGGAGCGCGCATGTTGAAGATGGTGGTGATGAAGTTGATGGCGCCGAGGATCGACGAGGCGCCGGCAATGTGGATCGACAGGATCGCCAGATCCATCGCCGGCCCGGGCTGTCCGGAGGTCGACAGCGGCGGATAGAGCGTCCAGCCGCCACCGACACCGTAGGCGCCGGGCGCGCTCGGCATGAAGGCCGAAGCGATGAGCAGGATGAAAGCCGGCGGCAGCAGCCAGAACGAGATGTTGTTCATGCGCGGGAAGGCCATGTCAGGTGCACCGATCATGATCGGCACCATCCAGTTAGCGAAGCCGCCGATCAGCGCCGGCATGACCATGAAGAAGATCATGATCAGCGCGTGCGCGGTGCCGAAGGCGTTGTACATGCTCTTGCCGCCGTCGATGGCGGCGTCGCCGTTCATGCCGTAGACCATCGACGCCAGGCCGGTGAATATCTGGATGCCCGGCTCCTGCAGCTCCATGCGGATGACGACCGAAAGGGCGCCGCCGACGATGCCCGCGAAGATCGCGAAGATCAGATAGAGCGTGCCTATGTCCTTGTGGTTGGTGGAGTACACCCACCGGACCCAGCCATGATAAGGCTTATGGTCGTGGTCGTCGTGAGCTGCAGCTTCTGCCATGGTCGGCTCCGTTCCCTAATTCTTGCTAACCCGCGGCATCAATTGCCGGCGGCCGCTACCTTGTTGGTACCGTCGACCTCGGCCATCAGCGCCTTGTTGGCGCCGGGAAGGTCGGTTTTGGCTGCTGCCAGCCAGGTGTTGTACTGCGCGTCGGAGACGACGCGGATGGCGATCGGCATGAAGGCGTGGTCCTTGCCGCAGAGCTGCGAGCACTGGCCGTAATAGAGGCCTTCCTTTTCCGCCTTGAACCAGGTCTCGTTGGTGCGGCCGGGCACTGCGTCCATCTTGATGCCGAAGGCCGGCATTGCGAAGGAGTGGATGACGTCGGTCGCGGTGATCAGGACGCGGGTCATGGTGTTGACCGGCACCACCAGCTCGTTGTCGACCGCCAGCAGACGCGGATAGATCTTGCGGTCTTCCTTGCCGATCGCGGCGCGGTCGGCGTCCTGAAGGATGGCCGAGTTGAAGGAGAGCGTGTTCTCGGTCTGGTACTCGTAGTCCCAGTTCCACTGATTGCCCGTCGCCTTGACCGTCAGCTTGGCTTCTTCCGGCGGCGTGTATTGCGCGGTCAGGAGCTGGAACGAGGGAATGGCGATGAACAGCAGGATGACCACCGGACCGACGGTCCAGATCACCTCGATCAGCGTGTTGTGGCTGGTCTTGGACGGAACCGGGTTTTTGCTGGCGCGGAACCTGAAGATGCACCATGCGAGAAGAGCCAGAACCAAAGCGGTGATCGGGACGACGAACCACATCGTGTAGTTCCCGAACCACTCGATCTGGCGCATCATATCGGTCGCCGGCGGCTGGAAGGTCATCTCCCACGGCTGCGGCTGGGCCGCATGGGCGGAGGCACCGGAGAAAAATGCGGCGGCGGCAGCTGCCGTTGCCATCAATTTGGCGCTTGCTGGGAATTTTCTCATCGCCCTCATCATCTCCCGGTTCCCTGCCGTCGTGACGCAGGAATAACGTACATAGCCGGGATGGGAATCCCGGACAGTCCCAAGGCTGGTTCAAACCATACTCTATTTCCCTCCGCAAGAAAGGAGCGGACGAAACCGTGCGGCATTTTTGCGCGCAAGTGCTGCCGGGCCGTTTCAGCGGCCTTGGGGCTTGCACGGATCGCGAACGGACGCGCGGCGCCGGCCCAAAGGCAGAAAGCGCCGGGCGGTCGCAATTCGGGCCAATTTGCTAGGGAAAAGCGGGATTATCGCGTTGGTCGGGGTGGGCTGGCGGGGTTCCCGTCCTTTACTTGGCTTTGGCGCGGCTTAAAGTGCCGTGATTCGCAATGGAGCCGTCATGACCTCTTGGCTTTCGAGAAACTCTTTGCTTTCGAGAAACTCGTGGCTTGCGAGAAGCTCCTGGCTTGCGAGGAATGGGGCGAAGGTCATCGTTCTCGCCGCCCTGACCGGTATCGGCTCGTCCGCGATCGGTACCGCCAATGCGGCGCAGCCGAGCGGCACCGTCAAGTCGACGCATGGCGCGTGGTCGATCATCTGCGATACGCCGGCCGGCGCCACCTCTGAACAGTGCGTGATGATGCAGAATGTCGTCGCCGAGGATCGCCCGGAAATGGGACTGTCCGTCGTCGTGCTGCGCACCGCCGACAACAAGGCCGAGATCCTGCGCGTGCTGGCGCCGCTCGGCGTGCTTTTGCCCAACGGCCTTGGTCTCAATGTCGACGGCAAGGATATCGGCCGCGCCTATTTCGTGCGCTGCTTCCAGGACGGCTGTTATGCCGAGGTCATCCTCGAAAAGCCGCTGCTGGATACGCTGAAGACCGGCACGTCGGCCACCTTCATCGTCTTCCAGACGCCGGAAGAAGGCATCGGCATCCCCGTCGACCTCAAGGGCTTCGCCGACGGTTTTGCCGCCCTGCCCTGAGCTTGATGCTTGCGAAATAGCCGGTCCTGACGCAGAATTCCCACGGGTTTGACTTTTGGCTGTGGGGGTCATCATGCGTGCTTTTTCTTTGCTTCTATCGACCGGTCTGATCCTGACCGGCGCCGTTTCCGTTGCCTTTGCCGAGGATGCCGAAATCATCACGGCGCCGGATCCGGCGGTCATTCTCGAGATTGCCAAGGGTTATGGCTCGGCCAAGATGGACAAGGACGACGGCGGCGATCCGATGGTTTCCGGCCGGCTCCAGGGCATGAAATATGTCGTCTACTTCTATGGCTGCGAAAACCACGAGAAGTGCAAGTCGATCCAGTTCTCTTCGGGCTATACGGATGCCTTCACGGCCGACCAGGCCAATGAATGGAACAAGAAGTACCGCTGGGTAAAGGCCTTCTCCGGTGATGGGTCGAACTTCAAGATGGATGTCATGTTCAGGGGCGGGATTACCCGCTCCTACCTTGAGGAACAGTTCTCCAACTGGGACTCCATGACCAGCGACATCAAAGAATTTGTGAACGAGAAATAGGCTCCGAGCGGTCCACTGCCCGGCTGCGGATTGTTATCGCGGATTGTGCGGGCGCGTCTTCGCGCCTACATCGTGGCAGACCCATTCCTCCTGTGAACGGACCCGCCATGAACAGCCTGATCGGCCAATTCGACATTTCCGACGATCGCATCAAAAAGATCGTTGCCGAGACCCTCAACGGCGCCGATGACGGCGAACTGTTCCTCGAATACAGCGAGAGCGAAGCGCTGATGTTCGACAATGGCCGGCTGAAGACCGCCAATTTCAACACGGATCAAGGCTTTGGACTGCGCGCGGTGGCCGGCGAGGCCAGCGGCTACGCCCATTCCAGCGACCTTTCCGAGGCCTCGCTGCTGCGGGCCGCGGACGCCGTCTCCACCGTCAAGGGCGGC
Organism: Hyphomicrobiales bacterium; assembly: GCA_900472295.1. GTDB lineage: Bacteria > Pseudomonadota > Alphaproteobacteria > Rhizobiales > Rhizobiaceae > Mesorhizobium. The sequence continues at coordinate 60,164 of UCIA01000040.1, forward strand.
TATTCCGGCACGCTTGCCGCCGCACCGGCGCGCACCAACCGTCATCTCTATGGCGATGAGAACCCGATCCCCTCGCCCTCCTTCGAGGTCAAGGCCAAGCTGTTGCAGGAGATCGACGCCTGGCTGCGGGCCGAAGATCCGCGCGTGCGCCAGGTGACGGCCTCGCTCGCCGCATCGTGGCAGCATGTCGAGATCGTGCGCGCTGACGGCCAGGTGGTGCGCGATATAAGGCCGCTGGTCAGGATCAACGTCTCAGTCGTGGTCGGCGATGGCGACCGCCAGGAAAGCGGCTCCTACGGCATGGGCGGGCGCAAGGCATTCGGCGAATTCCTGATCGAGGACGCCTGGAAGCATGCGGCCAAGGAGGCGCTCAGGCAGGCGCTGGTCAATCTCGAAGCAATCCCGGCGCCGGCCGGCACGTTCGACATCGTTTTGTCCAGCGGCTGGCCGGGCGTCATGCTGCATGAGGCTGTCGGCCACGGGCTGGAAGGCGATTTCAACCGCAAGAAGACGTCGGCCTTCGCCGGGCTGCTCGGCCAGCAGGTGGCGGCCAAGGGCGTCACCGTCGTAGATGACGGCACCATGCCCGAGCGCCGCGGCTCGTTGACCGTCGACGATGAAGGCACGCCGTCGGCCCGCAACGTGCTGATCGAGGACGGCAAACTGGTCGGCTACATGCAGGATCGCCAGAACGCCCGGCTGATGGGCATGAAGGCGACCGGCAACGGCCGGCGCGAAGGCTATGCGCACCAGCCGATGCCGCGCATGACCAACACCTACATGACGTCAGGCGACATGGAGCCGGACGAGATCATCGCCTCGGTCAAGAACGGCATTTATGCCGTCTCCTTCGGCGGAGGCCAGGTCGACATCACCTCTGGCAAGTTCGTTTTCGGCTGCACCGAGGCCTACATGATCGAAGACGGCAAGGTGACACAGCCGATCAAGGGCGCCATGCTCATCGGCAACGGCCCGGACGCCATGCACCGCGTGTCGATGATCGGCAACGACATGAAGCTCGACAACGGCATCGGCATGTGCGGCAAGGCCGGCCAGGGCGTGCCCGTCGGCGTCGGCCAGCCGCATCTGAGGATGAACCAGATGACGGTCGGCGGCACCAGGGTTTGAGGATTCGAATCCGATCGGCTTGAATAGCTGCCGCGATAGGATTATCTTACCTTCGCCTTACGCAAAGGTCCTTCGCAATGGCTGCGACCGAAAAACTTATAACGACCGTCTCCACCAAGGGACAGGTGATCCTGCCCAGCGCGATCCGGAAACGGAGAGACTGGGGCGCGGGCACGCGCCTGCAGGTCGAAGATACGCCAGACGGAGTGCTTTTGAGGTTGGAGCCGGCCTTTGCGCCGACACGACCAGAAGATGTCTTCGGCGTCCTACCGCACAGTGGCAGACCGAAGACTTTGGAGGAGATGGACGCGGCCGTCCTTGCTGAAGCGCGGCGGCGCCATGCTCGCGATTGATACCAACGTTGTCGTCAGATATCTGACGAACGACGATCCCGAGCAGTCCCCGCGAGCCCGGCGGCTGATCGATAGTCAGCCTGTCTTTGTCGCCGTCACGGTGATCCTGGAGGCTGAGTGGGTGTTGCGCAGCGGCTATGGCTATGATCAGGCCTCGATCGTCAACGCACTGCGGGTGTTCGGCGGGCTTCCCACTGTCGAGATAGAGGATGCTGGGATTGTCTCTTCCGCGGTCGATCTAGCCGATACGGGAATGGATTTCGCCGATGCGCTCCATCTGAGCATGTCCTCGCACTGCTCTGCGTTTGTGACCTTCGACCGTAAGTTCATAAGGGCCGCACAAGCGGCCGGGTACGAAAGCGTCCGCGAAGGCTAATTTTGCGAGCCGATTAGGTCTTGCGGGGGCGGCAAACTCAAGCCCGGCGTTGTGAAAATCGGCGGATCAACGCCGCCGTTTCGGCTTCTCCAGCAGCGCCACGGCCTCGACATGTGGCGACCACAGGAACTGGTCGATCGGCGTGACGCTCTTCAGCACGTAGCCGCCATCCATGAGGATGCGCAGGTCCCTGGCCAGCGTCACCGGGTTGCAGGAGACGGCGGCGACGAACGGCACGTCGGAGCGGGCGATCTGCTTCGACTGGTCCTCGGCGCCGGCTCGCGGCGGGTCGAAAACGACGCCGTCGAAGGCGTTCAGTTCCTTGAACGTCAGCGGGCGGCGGAACAGGTCACGGCGTTCGCCGGTTACCCGTTTCAGGCCGGTCGCGAAGCGTGAGCCGCGATCGAGCGCCGAAAGGGCAGCGGCGTCGCCTTCGACCGCGTGGACCTCGGATTTCAGCGCCAGCCGAAACGTAAAGCTGCCGCAGCCGGCGAACAGATCGGCGACTTTCTTGGCACGTTTCAGATGTCCGCCAACGATATCGGCCATCGTCTGTTCAGCGGCTTCGGTTGCCTGCAGGAAGGCGCCAGGCGGCACGGCAACAGCCACGCCGCCAAACATGACCACCGGCTTTTTCGGTTCGATGACGATCTCTTCGTCAATCGAAAGCCGGGCAAATCCATTGGCCATGACGAAGTTGGAGGCGATGCGGCGCTGGTGTTCGCCCAGCTTGCCTGACTCGTAGACCGCGACGTCGAGGCCCGAGCCCGTCGCCGTGACCGCCATGCGGAACGATTTGGTGGTGGCGCAAACCAGCTCGGCGACCGATCGCAAGCGATCGAGCGCGGCGACGATTTCCGGCAGTGAGATCGGGCATTCCTCGATGGGGATGATTTCCGGCGACAGATGGCGATGGAAGCCAAGCCGCATGCCTGTGTCGGTGCGCCGGGCGGCAAGCACGACGCGGCGGCGTGTGTGTGGCGCACACGGCACCAATGGGCCGATGTCGCCGGCAATGCCTTTCAAGGCGTGCACGACCTTGTCGCGCTTCCACTGGTGGTAGGCGTCGGCTTGCAGATGCTGGACGGCGCAGCCGCCGCATTCGGTAAAATGCCGGCAGGCCGGGTCGATGCGCAGCGGCGAAGCCTCCACCACCGCCATCAGCGTGGCGCGATCCTTTTCGCGCGCGGCGTTCACGACCTCACCCGGCAGCGTGAAGGGAATGAACAGCTCGCCGGTTTCGGTCTCGGCGACGCCGTCGCCTTGCGAGCCCAGTCTCTTGATGGTGAAGCGCGTGCTCATCGATCCTTGATCCCCGCATCCTTGACCCCAGCAAGCAGGAATTCGCGGTTGCCGTCGCCGCCCTCGATCGGCGACATGTTCAGGCCCAGTGTTCGCCAGCCAGGGACACCTTCGAGCCATTCCTGCAGCAGGCCGGCAACGCGAGCGGCATCGAAAGGATCTTTCAGCAGGCCGCCCTTGCCGATCGCCTCGCGGCCGGCTTCGAATTGCGGCTTGACCAGCAACACGGCACGCGCTCCCGGTTTGGCGATGGCGAGCGCCGGCGGCATCGCCAGCTTCAGCGAGATGAAGCTGACATCGGAAACGATGAAGTCCGGGATACGGCCGCCGAGATCGGCAACGGTGAGTTCGCGAGCATTCAATCCCTCGATCGCGGTGACGCGCGGGTCACCCGCAATGTCGGGATGCATCTGGCCATGGCCGACATCGATGGCCGTGACATGGGCAGCGCCACGCTCGAGCAGCACCTGGGTGAAGCCGCCGGTCGAGGCGCCGATGTCGAGCGCTTCGCTGCCCGCGGGGTCGAGGCCGAAATGGTCGAGCCCGGCGATCAGCTTCAGCGACGCGCGCGAGACATAACCTTGCGCGGGATCATCGATGGCGATCAGACAGTGCGGCAGGACGGCCTGGCCGGGTTTGCGGGCGATCACGCCGTCGACCGTCACGGTGCCGCGTTCGACTGCGTCACGGGCGCGCGAGCGGCTCGCGCACAGGCCGCGCTGGACGAGCAATTCGTCAAGCCGCTGGCGTGTGCTGGCTGGCAGAGGGGAATTCATCGGCCTTCATGGCGAAAGCCGGCCGCGAAGGCAAGGAGATTGGGACGAGAGGGAGATTGGGCTTCGGGAACGAGCATGCCAAAGCGGGTTGAACATCGCGGCCACTGCGGCACAATGCCGGGATGATGCCTCTTGCTCGTACACTATCGGAGAGGACCACATGCTGACGGGAACCTGCCATTGCGGCGCCGCCCACTGGGTCCTGGAGGGCGACCCCGGCCCGATCACGGCCTGCAACTGCACGCTCTGCCGCCGCTACGGCACGCTGTGGGCCTACGATTTTGTCGATGAGCGCATTCGTATCGCGGGACCTGTGCAGTCCTATACCCGCGCCGGCAAGGAGACGCCGTCGCTCGAGATCCTGTTTTGCCCGACCTGTGCCTGCGTGCTCGCCTGGCGCGGCTTGCACGCCGGCGCCAGCGGCCGCACGCGGATCGCCGTCAACGTCAGGCTGGCGCCGCCGGAAGCGGTCGCCGACCTGCCGATCGACCATTTCGACGGCCTCGATACCCATGACGATCTGCCGCGTGATGGGCGCTGCGTGCGCGATATGTGGTTTAAAAAATCGTCCGTGAGGCCGGCCGTTCGACGGCCGGCATCAGGCCGTCGCCGACGCCGCTTGACGCCTGTTTGCGCGGGCGCTCGATAGGCACGACCGGCGCATCCGGCACGACGACGAGCTGCGGTACCTGCTTGTAGGAAAAGCCGCCCCTGATGTCGCCCATCTTGCCGGCGACGATCTCGACCACCGCCTGCTCGAGCTTGCGGTCATAGCGGGTCTCGGCCATGGCCGGTGCGGCGATGGTGGCCAAAAAGGCCACGCCGCACAAAAGCGTTCGCATTGTTTTTAACTCCCTGCCTAGGTCTCGTTCTAGCAGGGCGGCGTTGAAAAACGGCCAAAAGACACGGTAAGCGAAACGCCAAAGAGAAGCGTTAACAGAGCGTTATGACATGAAGCCGGCAAACCGCTTCAGACGCTTGAGGCTTTGATTCAGAGGCGTGAGACTTTGATTCAGGCGCGCTGGGCTCGGGCAGAGTGCCCTAGCGCCACAAACACCGTGCGCACGATGCCGGCTGCGTCGAGCCCGGCATCGGCATACATTTTCTCCGGCTTGGCGTGGTCGGTGAACTCGTCGGGTAGCACCAGCGGGCGCACCTTCAGGCCGCTTTCCAGCAAGCCTTCATGGGCAAGGAACTGCAGCACATGGCTGGCGAAACCGCCGACAGCACCCTCTTCCACCGTCACCAGCACTTCGTGCGAACGGGCGAGACGGCGGATCAGATCCTCGTCGAGCGGCTTGGCGAAGCGGGCGTCGGCAACCGTCGTCGAAAGTCCGGCCGCGCCGAGTTCTTCGGCGGCAATCAGGCAATCCTGCAGCCGCGTGCCGAAGGACAGCAGCGCCACCTTGGTGCCCTCCTTGACGATGCGGCCCTTGCCGATTTCGAGCACCGAGCCGCGCTCCGGCATATCGACGCCGACGCCGTTGCCGCGCGGATAGCGGAAGGCGATCGGACCCTCGTCATAATGGGCGGCTGTGCGCACCATGTGGCGAAGCTCCGCCTCGTCGGCGGCGGCCATGACGACGAAGCCCGGCAGCGTTGCCAGGAAAGTCGTGTCGAAGGCGCCGCAATGGGTGGCGCCATCGGCGCCGACGAAGCCGGCGCGGTCGATGGGGAAACGCACCGGCAGTTTCTGGATCGCCACATCGTGGACGACCTGGTCGTAGGCGCGCTGCAGGAAGGTCGAATAGATGGCGGCGAAGGGCTTGTAGCCTTCGCTGGCGAGGCCGGCGGCAAAGGTCACCGCATGCTGCTCGGCGATGCCGACATCGAAAATCCGGGTCGGAAAAGCTTCGCCGAACAAATCGAGGCCGGTGCCGTTCGGCATGGCGGCGGTGACGGCGACGATACGATCATCCAGGCGGGCTTCCTGAAGCAGGCTCTCGGCGAACACCTTGGTGTAGGCAGGCGCATTGGCCGGAGCCTTGGTCTGCGCGCCGGTGATGACGTCGAACTTGTTGACGCCGTGATATTTGTCGGCTGCGGCCTCGGCCGGGCCGTAGCCCTTGCCCTTCTGGGTCACGACATGGATCAGCACCGGGCCGTCGGCATTGTCGCGGACGTTCTTCAAGACCGGGATGAGATGCTCGAGATTGTGGCCGTCGATCGGGCCGATATGGTAGAAGCCGAGCTCTTCGAACAGCGTGCCGCCGGTGACGTAGCCACGCGCATGTTCGACCGCCCGCGTGATGGCGCGATCGGCGCGCTTGCCGAGATAAGAGGTCAGCTTCTTGCCGAAATCGCGCAGGCCAAGATAGGTCTTGCCGGAGGCGAGCCGCGCCAGATAGGCGCTCATGGCGCCGGTCGGCGGCGCGATCGACATGTCGTTGTCGTTGAGGATGACGATCAGCCGGGCATCGAGCGCGCCGGCATTGTTCAGCGCCTCAAAGGCCATGCCCGCCGACATGGCGCCGTCGCCGATGACGGCAATGACATTGTTGTGGCCGCCCGAGAGGTCGCGCGCCATGGCCATGCCGAGGCCGGCCGAAATCGAGGTCGAGGAGTGTGCTGCGCCGAACGGGTCATATTCGCTCTCGGCGCGCCGGGTGAAGCCGGACAGGCCGCCTTCCTGGCGCAGCGTGCGGATGCGGTCGCGGCGGCCGGTCAGTATCTTGTGCGGATAGGCCTGGTGGCCGACATCCCAGATCACGCGGTCTTCCGGCGTGTTGAAGACATAGTGCAGCGCCACGGTCAGCTCGACGACGCCGAGGCCGGCGCCGAGATGGCCGCCCGTATGCGAAACGGCATCGATCAGCTCGGCACGCAGCTCCGAAGCCAGCTGCGGCAGCTGGCCTTCGTCAAGCGTCCTCAGGTCGGCCGGAATGCGGACCTTGTCGAGAAGCGGCGTATGCAGCGTTGCGTTCACTGTTTAGGGGCCTGCCCAGCTATTTTCGTTCATGCGCGTCTATCATGGGCGAAATATGCCTGCGCCGCCCGAATGTAAATGCGTGTCAGTGACGCGGGTGAAGCTGGCGTTAATTGTCCGGTAACGGAATGAACTCTTCCTCATCTCCAGGAACGATATCGAAGCGGCCCGTCTTCCATTCCTGCTTGGCCTGTTCGATGCGCTCTTTCGACGACGAGACGAAGTTCCACCAGATATGGCGTGGCGAGCCGAGCGAGGCGCCGCCGAACAGCATGAAATGGGCGCCGCGCTCGGAGGAGACGACGAGTTCATCGCCGGGCCGGAACACCAGCAGCCGTTCGGCCGGAAAGCGGTCGCCCGAAATCGAGACATCGCCCTCCAGCGTGTAGATGGCGCGTTCCTCGGCGTCTGCGGGAATTTTCACGCTGGCGCCGGGCGCCAGGCGCAGATCGGCATAGAGCGTCTCGGTGTCGGCTCTTACCGGCGAGCGCAGCCCTTGAAAATCGCCGATCACCACGCGACCGGAAACACCTTCGGCGTCGATTTCGGGCAGAAGCAGTGCTGCGGTGTTCTCGAACACCGGCGCCACCTCCTCCTTGCCGTCGGGTAAAGCCAGCCAGGTCTGAAGGCCGGAGACCGACATTGGTGCGCCGCGCAATTCCTCAGGCGTGCGCTCGGAATGGACGATGCCGCGGCCGGCCGTCATCAAATTCACGTCGCCGGGCTGGATCACCATTTCGGTGCCGAGCGAATCGCGGTGCCTGATGTTGCCGTCGAACAGATAGGTGACGGTGGAAAGCCCGATATGCGGGTGCGGACGCACATCCATCGCCTGGCCGGCGCGCAGTATGGCTGGCCCCATGCGGTCGAAGAAGATGAAGGGGCCGACCAGCCGCCGCTTTGCCGTCGGCAGAGCGCGGCGAACCTGGAAGCCGCCAATGTCCTTGGCGTTGGGAATGACCATCAGTTCGATCTGGTCGCTGGCGAAGGCATCGCCAGGCTCAGGGTCCTTGCCGGGGAAGAAACTCATCGAGATATCCTTTAGAGCGTTTCACCGTTTCATAGAAACGGCGAACGCTCTATCTCTTTGTTTTTACGCAATTCCGGACGGGAAACCGCTCACACTTTCCCTGGAATTACTCTAGGCGAAGCGCAGCGCCGATTTGGCTTTCGCCTTGGCTGCTACCTCTTCGCGATTGCGCGGATGATGCGTGGTTTCGAGCGAATGGAGCAATTCATGCGCCGATGCGGCAATCGCCTCGACGGCACGGTCGAAGGCCGCCTGGTTGCGCTGCGAGGGGCGCGTCGTTCCGCTCAGTTTGCGCACGAACTGAAGCGCGGCGTCGCGGATCTCGTCATGGGTCGCCGGCGGCTCGAAATTGAACAGGGTCTTGATGTTTCTGCACATGTTTGAACTCCTATCTGCTCTCTGCCCGCCCCGTTTGACAAATTACTCCGCGTCGAGCGGCTCCGTTCCCACCGGTTTGCCGTCGCGCGACAGCCTGATCTTCTCGACCTTGTCCTCGGCCGACTTCAGCAGCCGGTCGCAATGAGCCTTCAGCGCCTCGCCGCGCTCATAGATCTTGATCGACTGGTCGAGCGGCACATCGCCGCGTTCCAGATCATCGACGATCTTTTCCAGCGCGTCGAGTGCCTGCTCGAAGCTCATCGCCTTGACGTCTTCATTTGCTTCGCCAGCCATACCCTATCCCTTCATCAGCCGCCCGACATGGGCGGCGACCGAAAATGCCAATCCCTGCAGATCGTAGCCGCCCTCAAGCAGGCTGACGAGCCGGTTGCCGCTATGGCGTCCCGCGCGTTCCAGCAGTTGCCCGGTCGCCCAGTCGAAATCGTCCTCGCTGAGGTTGATCTCGGCCAGCGGGTCGCGATGGTGGGCGTCGAAACCGGCGGAAATGATGATCAGATCCGGCGCGAAATTGTCGAGCGCCGGCAGGACGCGCGACAGCAAGGCGTCGCGGAACATGTCCGAGCCGGTCTGCGGCGCCAGCGGCGCATTGACGATGTTGCCTGCTCCGGTTTCGTTTTTCGCACCGGTGCCGGGATAGAGCGGCATCTGGTGCGTCGAACAATAGAGCACCGACGGATCGTCCCAAAAGATGTCTTGCGTGCCGTTGCCGTGATGCACGTCCCAGTCGACGATGGCGACGCGCTCGGCGCCATGTTTCTTCTGCGCATAGCGCGCCGCGATCGCCGCGGTGTTGAACAGGCAGAAACCCATCGCCGTGGTCTTTTCGGCGTGATGGCCGGGCGGACGCGAGGCGATGAACACATTGGCGGCGCGGCCCTCGAAGACATCGTCGACTGCGGCATTTGCAGCGCCGATCGCGGTAACCACCGCCTGCCAGCTTTTCGGGCTGGCGCTGGTGTCGGCGTCGATCGTGGCGATGCCGCTTTCAGGGATCGCGGCGCGGACGCGGTCAACGAAATCCTCAGGATGCGCATACAGGATGGTGGCCTCGTCACCCAAAGGCGCCGTCACCCGATCGAGCCCGGCAAAGGCCTCGTCGTCGAGGACGCGCTCGATGGCGCGCAAGCGATCGGGGCGCTCGGGATGCCCCGGCGGCGTCAGATGTTCGAGGAAGATCGGATGGGTGTAGAGCCTGGTGACCATGACCCGATATAGGCGCGCCCGGCTGCTTTGACCATGGTTTGACGCCGCACTGTCGCGACGTTCAACAGGGATTAGGTGCGAGCAAGGCCTAGGTGCTCGGCTGGGTCCAGCGCGAACCGCCGAAGGAGGCCAGCGCCTTTTCCTTCAGTTCCCTGAACTTCGACGACGCCTCGGCCAGCCGCTGGTCCCATTCGGCGTTCGGCACCTGGCCTTCGATGGTCTTGAAGTAGACCTGCATCAGGCAGGCGATGGCGAAGGGCTCGATGAAGGCCGCCTTGAACGCCCAGGCCAGCAAGATCGCCAGCACGAAGGCCCAGCCGCCAAGCTGCCCCGGTATGAACCACATGATGGCGGCGGCCGGCGCCAGCATCAAAAGGAAGATGACGAAGGACACGCCCCACATGATGACCGCCAGCCAGATGGCGTTCTTGACCATGGTTTTGCCGTTCTGGGCGTAGAGCACGACGCCTTGCCGCGCCGTCTCGAAGGGCGACGATGAATTGATGCGGATGTTGTAGCCGAGGATGATCTCGTCGACATAGGTCAGCGACAAGCGGATCACCGTGTTGATGAACGAGACCAGGCCGCCGAGGCCCGGAATGGGCAGGAAGGCGGCAATGCCGCCGATCAGGCCGGTGATGGCGCGGATGGCGCCCTTGACCAGCTGGTCGAGCACGAAAAGGATGTTGGCCTCGGCAAAACGCTGCTTCACCACATCCTTGGCGTAGGCGATCTGGTCCTGGCCATTGGGAACCTCCTTTCCGTCGATCAAATGGACCATGACGGCGATATGGCCGGCCTTGACGACGTAGAGGATGTATTCTCGAATCCAGTACAGCGCGATCGACACGACGCCTATGCCGACGATGCCGCCCCATAGCGCGAAGGAAAGCGGCCCATCGGGATCGGTGGAGATATGGCCGACGCCATAGCCGACCGAGGCGCCGCTGCCGGTCGCCAGTATATAGGCCAGCGTGATGCCGAAATAGACGATCATGCGAAAGACGATGAACGGCCATGTCCTGATCATGATGGACACCGACCTGCCGATATCAAAATCCCACATCAGCCCCGAATCCCCCTCAGAGATGAACGCGGAGGATGACCCTGGGCCGGGAATTGTCAATCTCGGCAAATGCCGGGTCTCAGCGGGGTGAGATTTCAGACCGGCCGCGAATCCTGCTTTCTGAGCAGCCCTTCCAGCAACTGCTTGAAAGCCGCGACCACGGTCTTCGAGGTCGCTTCGGGGTCGCTCGAATTGGCGATCCGTTGCGCGGCCTGGCTGCTGGCGCCATTGATCAGCCGCGCAGCGGTTTCGGGGTCGACGCCAGGCACGACCACCCCCTCCTCCTGCAGCCTGCTCAGATGGTCGGTCATTGAACCGACGCAGGCATTGGCATTCGGCCATTGCGCTGGATCACCCAGCACGGCCGGGCCATCCCTGAACATGATGCGCTGTATCTCCGGTTCCAGCGCCATCTCGATATAGGTCGTGCATTCGTCGACGAAATGCTGCCATCGGCTCGGCGCCCTTGACGCGATCTCATGGATGCGGACAGCCATTTCGCCGTCGATTTCGGCGATGACCGCCTGCAGCAGGCCCTTCTTGTCGCCGAAATGATGATAGAGCGCGCCGCGCGTCAGCCCGGCCGACCCGGTGAAGTCGTCCATCGACGCCTCGGCATAGCCGATCGTGCCGAAGGCATGACGTGCCGCCGTGATCAGCTTGGCACGCGTTTGCGCAATCATTTCCTTGCGAGGTCTGTGCATGGTTCTGGCCTTATTCACATACGCTTCGTATGCCAATTGACATACGCGGCGTATGCTCTATCTAACAATCATACGCATCGTATGTAATTGTCAAATTGGCCTTTGTCGAGGAACCAGCCATGCAAAACCCCTACTCGGAAATCTTTCGTGCCCCTGGAGCCAAGGGCTTTGCCGCCGCCGGCTTCCTGGCCCGCCTGCCGATCGCCATGGCGCCGATCGGCATTGTCGCCATGCTGTCGCAAACACGCGGCGAATACTGGCTGGCGGGTGCTGTCGCTGCGACCTTCGCGCTGAGCAACGCTTTCGTGGCGCCGCAGATTTCAAGGCTTGTGGACCGCCTCGGCCAGACGCGGATCGTGGTTCCCACCACCATCCTCACCGTGCTCGCTTTCGCGGTGCTGATTGCGGCAGCCAATCAGGACTGGCCGGTATGGACGCTGTTCGTGTCGGCGCTGGCGGCTGCCGCCATGCCCAGCATGCCGGCAATGGTGCGTGCACGTTGGACCGAGATTTTCCGCGGTCGGCCGCAGATGAACACCGCCTTCGCCTTCGAATCGGCGGCGGACGAGTTGGTCTACATCGCCGGCGCATCACTTTCGGTAGGATTGAGCGCCGCCCTCTTCCCGGAGGCTGGTGTCCTGGTCAGCACGCTGTTCCTCGTCATTGGCTCGACAGCCTTCATCCTGCAACGCTCGACCGAGCCGCAAGTGCGGCCGGTGGATCATGTCTCGAGCGGCTCGGCCATTCGCCTGCGGCCAGTGCAGATCATCACCCTCGCCCTGATCTTCATCGGCGCGACCTTTGCCACGACGGAAGTGAGCACGGTGGCAATCACCAAAGAACTCGGCCAGCCGGGCGCCGCCAGCCTCGTCATCGGCGTCTATGCGCTGGGATCGTTCGTGCTCGGCCTCGTCGTCGGCGCGCTCAACTTGAAGGCGCCGCTGCAACGCCAGCTCGCCCTCGCGGTCGCCCTCGTCGCGCTCGGCACGCTGCTGCCGCTCACCGCCGACACGGTGCCGCTCTTGGCGCTGACCGTGTTCATCAGCGGGGTGGCGATCTCGCCGACCTTCATCACCGCTTTCGGCCTGATCGAGCGGCACGTGCCGGAAGCGATGCTGACCGAAGGCATCACCTGGGTGATGACCGGCATCGGCATCGGCATGGCGCTGGGTTCGTTTGCCGCCGGCGCGGTGGTGGATGAATTCGGCGCCCGCAACGGGTTCTGGGTCTCGGTGGTTTCAGGCACTATTGCGCTGGTTACCGTGCTCGCCGGCCAGCGCAGCCTGGCCACCCACACATGCGACCTCGAAGAATGCGACGCGGCCGCCGTTCCTGCGGAGTGACCCTCGAAGCGCCCGGCTCGAAAGAACTGGGCGTTTTTCGAGACTGCTGCTTGTTTTAGATAATTTCCGTCTTAGCGATGTGAATGCCAAAGCCCTCAAGCCCGACATAGTGGCGTTCGCGCGAGGCGATCAAATTGATCGAGGAAATGCCGAGATCCTTGAGGATCTGCGCGCCGAGGCCGATTTCGCGCCATTCGTTCTCGCGGCGGCGCGCCTCTTCGTGATCCTCGCGGTCGCCGCTCAGCGGCCGCTTGCGCTCCTGATGGGCGACGCCGACCGAACCCTCTCGGAGATAGACGATGACGCCGCGTTTGCGCTCGCCCATCGCCTTCATGATGGCGTCGAGCCGGTGGCTGGTGCCGAACACGTCGGTTACCACATCCTCGGAATGCAGCCGCACCGGCACGTCCTCGCCGTCCCGGATGTCGCCGAAGACAACCGCGACATGGTGCATGGAATCCCAGGGCAGCGTGTAGGTGAACACCTGCGCCTTGCCGCCGAGCGTGTCGATTTCGGAACAGGCGACGCGTTCGACCAGCGTTTCCTTGCGCTGCCGGTAGGCGATGAGATCGGCGACCGAAACCTGCTTGAGGCCGTGCTCTTCGGCAAAGCTTGAGACCTGCGGGCCGCGCTTGACGGTGCCGTCGTCATTGACCAGTTCGGAGATGACACCCACCGGCGGCAGGCCGGCAAGCTTGCACAGGTCAACGGCGGCCTCGGTATGGCCCGAACGCATCAGCACGCCGCCTTCCCTGGCGATCAGCGGGAAGATGTGGCCGGGGCGAACGAAATCCGAGCCGCCGACATTGCCATTGGCGAGGTTGCGCACGGTCAGCGTGCGGTCGTCGGCCGAAATGCCGGTAGTGGTCCCATGCTTGAAATCGACGCTGACGGTGAAGGCGGTGGTGTGGGCGGAATCATTGTCGGCGACCATCGGCTGCAGGTTGAGCCGCTTGGCCTCCTCGCGCGGCATCGGCGTGCAGACGATGCCGGAGGTGTGACGGATGATGAAGGCCATTTTCTCCGGCGTGCAATGCACGGCGGCAACGATCAGGTCGCCCTCATTCTCGCGCCCGTCATCGTCCATGACGACGACGATCTCGCCGCGCTCGAAAGCGCGCAGGGCTTCGACGATTTTCTTCTGATCGTATGGCATTGGCTCGCTTCGCTCGCAGGGCAGTAACGGAATAGGGCAGTAAGGCAGTAGGGAAAAGGAAAAATTGGCTGTGTTCGGCGGGCTGCGTAACATATTGCCCTACTGCCTTACTGCCCTATTCCCCTCCCTTCCCCGTCTGTCCTCGATGCCGCAGATAATGATCGGCGATCGCGCAGGCAACCATGGCCTCGCCGATCGGCACGGCGCGGATGCCGACGCAGGGGTCGTGGCGGCCCTTGGTCATGACGTCGACGTCGTTGCCGTCCTTGTCGATGGATTTGCGCGGCGTCAGGATCGACGAGGTCGGCTTGACGGCGAAACGGGCGATGATCGCCTGTCCGGTCGAGATGCCGCCCAGAATGCCGCCGGCATTGTTGGACAGGAAGACCGGACTGCCGTCATTGCCGATGCGCATCTCGTCGGCATTCTGTTCGCCGGTGATGCGGGCGGCCTCGAAACCATTGCCGATCTCGACGCCCTTGACGGCGTTGATCGACATCAGACCGGACGCAATGTCCTGGTCGAGCTTGGCGTAGATCGGCGCGCCGAGGCCGGCTGGCACACCGTCGGCGACGATCTCGATCACCGCACCGACCGAGGAGCCGGACTTGCGGATGCCGTCGAGATACTGGGTAAAGACGGGAACCGACGCCGGATCCGGGGTGAAGAACGGGTTTTCGGCGTCGCCGATGAAATTCCAGTTCCAGTTGGCGCGGTCGATCGATTTTTCGCCCATCGAGACCAGCGCGCCGCGCACCACCATGCCGGGCACGACCTTGCGCGCCAAGGCGCCGGCGGCCACGCGCGCTGCCGTCTCGCGTGCCGAGGAGCGGCCGCCGCCGCGATGATCGCGCACGCCGTATTTGACGTCATAGGTGTAGTCGGCGTGGCCGGGACGGTACTGGCGGGCGATCTCACCATAATCCTTGGAGCGCTGGTCGACATTCTCGATCAGCATCGAGACCGGCGTGCCGGTGGTGATCATCGTCTCGCCGTCCTCATCAAGAATGAAGCCGGACAGGATCTTGACCTCGTCCGGTTCGCGGCGCTGCGTCACAAAACGTGATTGGCCGGGACGGCGCTTGTCGAGCTCGGCCTGGATTTCGGCCCGCGTGAAGCGGATGCCGGGCGGACAGCCGTCGACGACACAGCCAAGTGCGGCACCATGGCTTTCGCCCCAGGTGGTGACGCGGAACAGATGGCCGAACGTGTTGTGAGACATGGAATTTTGCCCTCGCCGACGTCGCAGCCGGCTCAAGGTCGCCTTCTATTGGCGTTTTCCACAGCGGTCAAACTGTGATCGGGCGGTTTTAGTTTTGACACATTCGGTTGGTTTCTGCTCTCTTCCATTCGCCCGTTGAAAGCTCGCCGCCATCTGTGCAGGCGCAATGACAAAGAGGACGACGATGCGTACCCTGATTGGCGCTGCTGCCGCTATGTTGCTGATTTCCACTGCCGCCTATGCCGGCCAGACCGAAGGCCTGATCAAGAAGGTCGACAAGGAGGCGCTGACGCTGACGCTGGAGGACGGCAAGTCCTACAAGCTCAACGCCGAGACCGATCTCGACTCGCTGAAGCCCGGCATGGATATCGTGCTCGCCTATGACGTGACGAATGGCGAGAACGTCGTCACCGACATGGAACTGCCGGACACCGAGTAAGGCTGTCACCGAACAACTTTTGCCGGCTCTACAAAGCCGAGCTACTCAAACAGGACGAATGTCCTGTTTGTTCGGTCTTCAATCCATCCGATATTCAGGCTTCCGGCCTCACAGCCACTCCAGGCGCCCGTCCCGCAGCCTGAGCACGCGGTGCTGCCACACTTCCATGTTCGCCGCTTCGTCTTCGGAAACGCCTCCAACCATCCTGAACAGGGTCCGTATGACCCCGCCATGGGTGACGCAGACGGTCTGGCGGTCCAGCGCGTCGAACCAGGGTTTTACCCGTTCGAGCAGCATTTGATAGCTTTCGGCGCCTTCGCCCGGCGGCTGAAAATTCCATTTGTCCCGCGCGCGAGACTTTTTTGCGCCGGGAGACTGCGTCTCAAGCTCGGCAAAGGTAAAACTCTGCCAGTCACCGAAATTGACTTCGATCAGCCTGGCGTCGGTTCGATAGGCGAGCGGATCGAGCTTCATCGCGGCGCGGATGCGCTCCATGGTTTCGCGCGTCCGCTTCATCGGGCTGGCAACGAAGTCGAAATCCCTGGGATCGCCTATGAGCTCGGCGAGCCGATGGCCGTTCGCCGTCGCCTGTTGGCGGCCGACCGCATTGAGATCGGTATCGGCCTGTCCCTGCAGACGGGCCTCGGCGTTCCACGCCGTCTCGCCGTGGCGCGCGATATAAACCAGCGGGTACATCAGGTCTTCCGGAGATCGAGACAGGCAGACGGAAACCGCGGCAGGACTATTCCTTGACGGTCGAAATATCCGGCGCGTCGACCGCCTTCATGCCGACGACATGATAGCCGGAATCGACATGGTGCACCTCGCCGGTGACGCCGCGCGACAGGTCCGACAGGAAATAGACGCCGGAATCGCCGACTTCTTCCTGGGTAACGGTCTGCTTCAGCGGCGAATTGTATTCGTTCCACTTCAGGATGTAGCGGAAATCGCCGATACCCGAGGCAGCCAAGGTCTTGATCGGGCCGGCCGAGATGGCGTTGACGCGGATCTTCTTGCCGCCGAGATCGACGGCGAGATAGCGCACGCTGGCTTCGAGCGCGGCCTTGGCGACACCCATGACGTTGTAGTGCGGCATCACCTTTTCGGCGCCGTAATAGGTCAGCGTCAGCAGCGAGCCGCCATTGGTCATCAGCGCCTCGGCGCGCTTGGCGATGGTGGTGAAGGAATAGACCGAAATGTCCATGGTGCGCAGGAAATTGTCGCGCGTCGTCTCGACATAGCGACCGGTCAGCTCGTCCTTGTCGGAAAAGGCGATGGCGTGGACGAGGAAATCGAGCTTGCCGCCCCAATGCTTGGCGACATTGGCAAACACCTCGTCGAGGCTCGCCGGATCGGTGACGTCGCAATGTCCCGCGACAAAGGCGCCCAATTCCGCCGCCAGCGGTTCGACGCGCTTCTTGAACGCCTCGCCCTGATAGGTCAGCGCGATCTCGGCGCCATGGTCGACGCAGGCCTTGGCGATGCCGTAGGCGATCGATCTGTTGTTGGCGACGCCCAGTATAAGGCCGCGCTTGCCGGCCATAAGGCCCTGTCCACCCGCCATGTCAGCGCTCTCCGAAAGATTTTCTGCTTTGGAGTGCCTATCGCACAGGCAGAAAGGCGCTTCAAGCGCAGACGGACAGCGCGTTCAATTCAGACGCTCGGCATGAACAACGAATGGGGGATAATAACGTTGTTGTGAGATTTGAAAGCCTCACTGCGGCCAGCGCGGCTCGACGGCCCAGGCCATGGCCGACCAGCCGAATCGGCTGGTCGGCACCGGATGCGGCCTTATCCCGCCATTTTGCGCCAGGGAATGAGCATTCCCACCTGCTTGCGGTAGGCGCGGTACTGATCACCGAACATGGCGACGAGATCGCGTTCCTCGAGGAAGATGCCGAGCAGGATGTAGCCGGTGCTGCCCGCCGCGAACAGGAGATGGCCCCATGTCATCGATGGCGTCGCCCAGAAGGCCAGCAGGAAGCCGACATAGATCGGGTGCCGGACCCATTTGTAGAACAGCGGCGTCCTGAATACGGGCGGCGCCGGTTCCGCCTTGCGCAGAGCCGCGAAGACCTGGCGCAGGCCGAAGAGTTCGAAATGGTTGATCAGAAAGGTGCTGATCAGCAAAACCGCCCAGCCGAGCCAGAACACGCCATGGAGTATGGCGACCCAGAACGGGTTCTCGACTGTCCAGACCGGGCCGGGGATCGGCCGCCATTGCCAGTAGAGCAGCAGAAGGATGAGACTGGCCAAAATCACATAAGTGCTGCGCTCGGCCGCGTGCGGGACAATCCGCGTCCACCAGCGCTTGAACGCCGGCCGCGCCATGATGCTGTGCTGGGCGGCGAAAAGGCCAAGCAGCAGTGCGTTGACGATGACGGCTTCGACCGGACTTCCGGCGACGCCTGAATCGATCGACTTCGGCACGACAATGTTGCCGACGAAACCGACCGCATAGAGAAACGAACCAAGAAAAATCAGGTATGCGGCAACGCCGTAGATAAGGGTGATTACGCCCGCCATGACTGCCCCTCCATGCAAGCATCAAGATTCGGTCGGTCGACCGAATTCATGATCAAAAAACCATAAATTTGATAGCGAGTCAACTTGATCGGTCGCTCGACCGAGATATGGTGACGAGACGTCCAGCCCCGGACAGGAGAACATATGACCCGCCCAGATTGTGCCAATTCCAGCGGCAGGTACGCCGCATGACGGACGCTGCCGAAGCCGTTGCCCCACCGCCGAACAAGCAAAAGCGCGACACGCGCGCCGAACTGATTTCGGCAGCCGAGCTATGCCTGTATCGAGGCGGCTATGCCGACCTGTCGACGCGCCGCGTTGCCGAGATCGCCGGCGTTCCGCTCAGCCAGATCCACTACCATTTCGGCTCCAAGGAACGGCTGTTCCTTGCCCTGCTCGATCATCTGAACGAGGGGCTGCTGAAGCGCCAGGCTGAGACCTTTGCGGCACCGATGCCGCTGTGGCAGCGTTGGGAGCGCGCCTGCGATTTCCTCGATGATGATCTGGCATCCGGCTATGTCCGCATCCTGCACGAGATGATCGCTGCAAGCCTGTCGAGCCCCGAAATCGCCAAGGCGGTGCGCCGCGACCTGCGCGGCTGGTTCGAACTGCTGGATGGGCTGGCGCAAGAGGCGGAGCGGCGGTTCGGCGGCCTTGGGCCATTTTCCGCCGCCGAAGTGAGCAGCCTGGTCAGCGCTGCCTTCCTCGGCAGCGAGACGATGATCCTGCTGGAGATCGAGAGCCCGCACGTTCCGGTGCGGCAAGCGCTGCGCCGCTTCGGCGAAACCATCCGGCGGATGGAGGAAGCAGCTCCGGGCAGCTAGGCGATCTGCGTCAGCCTTTGCGGCGGCGCATCAGCGCTTCAAGCTCGCTGTCGCCGCCTTCGGGCAACATGATGCGAACATGGGCGTAGAGATCGCCATGGCCGCCGGCTTTTTGCGGCAAGCCCCTGCCCTTGAGCCGCAGGACCTTGTCCGAGCTCGACCAGGCCGGAATGTTGACCGCCAGCCTGCCGGTCGGCGTATCGACCGGGACCTTGGCGCCCAGCACCGCGTCGGTCAGCGCCACGTCGAGGTCGGCATGCAGGTCGCGGCCTTCGATGCGGTAGCGCGGGTGGCGGCGAATATGGATCTTGACCAGCGCATCGCCCGGCTGTCCCGGCCCCTGTTCGCCCTGGCCTTTCAGCCGTATGGTCTGGCCTTCCTCGACATAGGCCGGCAGCTTGACCGCAATCTTGCGGCCGTCGGGGAACATGGCGGTCACCTTTTCGGCGGTCGCCATCTCCTCGATGGTGACGTCGAGGGTCACGTTGAGATCGGCTGCAGTCGCCTGCTGGCGGCGATCGCCTGTTCCCGCCCCGCCGGCACCGCGCGCGCCGGAAAAAGCGTCGCCGAAAATCTGGCTGAAAATGTCGCTGTTGCCGTCGAACGGATCGCCGCCCGGGCGGCCGGAACGAAACTCGAAGCGCGAGCCGCCGGCGCCCTGCTGGCGACGAAAGCCGCCAAACGGGTCGCCGCCACCGGCTGCACCCTCAAAGCCATGGAATTTCGGCTTGCCGTCGGCGTCGATCTCGCCGCGGTCGAAGGCCGCGCGGTTCTTCTCGTCGCCGACGACCTCATAGGCCTGGTTGGCGGCGGCAAAGCGGTCCTTCGCCTTGGGATCATTCGGGTTCTGGTCCGGATGATGCTTCTTGGCGAGCTTGCGGTAGGCCGATTTTATGTCCTTGGCCGATGCGTTCTTGGCAACGCCCAGCACCTCATAGGGGTCGCGCATGCGTCCTGCCCTGGAAAAGAGTTGAGTCCACGTTGCCCCCTATATGCGCTTGCATAGGAAGAAATTCCAGTAGCGCACGGGCTTATCGACGGCTGAAATTGCGGCGCCTGCAATGCCCCCGGGAATCAGAGCGCCTTGAAGTCCTGCATGTGCCAGCCGCCGGCAGCGGCGATGCACAATTGGCCCTTGAACAGAGCGACGCCGTCGAAGCTTTCGCGCGAGGCGGTGAAGCGGCGGCAGGTCTGGCCACTGTCCTGCAGTTCGGCCAGTTCGGTGATGGAGCCGCGCGAGCCGGTATCGGCATTCGCCCATGGCACGGCCTGGCCGCGAAGCTCCTCGATGTCGGCCGAAGACACCGCGTTGCCAATGGTGGTCTGGTCTGAGGCGCTGTCGGCATCGCTCGATGTCACCTTGGCCGGCGCGCTCGAGGTGACGATGGAACGGTCGACGTCAGCCTTTTCCAGGCTGAAACCGCCGGCACCGCAAGCGGCAAGCGGCAAAGCGAGGATCACGATCGCGGCTTTCGAACTGGCCGAAGCGAAAGCGCTCCATTGCCCGCTGTCAAAAGCTTGCGCGATACGCGACAATCGGCAACCTCCTGAAGCTCGAGACAATTTGAGAAAAACTATGAGTGACACTGAGTTAACAAGTAGTGACTTTACCGAGGCCGCCGAGCCGTTCCGGCTCTTTGCCGAGTGGCTGGAGGACGCCAAAAACAGCGAAATCAACGACGCCAACGGTGTCGCGCTGGCAACCGTCGATGCCGACGGCATGCCGGATGTGCGTATGGTTCTGCTCAAGGGGTTCGATGAAGGCGGCTTTGTCTTTTACACGAATTTCGAGAGCGCCAAGGGCCGCGAGATTCTTGGCAGCATGAAGGCGGCGATGTGCTTTCACTGGAAATCGCTGCGCCGCCAGGTGCGCATACGCGGTCCGGTGGAGATCGTCAGCGACACTGAAGCCGACGCCTATTACGCAACGCGGCCGCGCGGCAGCCGCATCGGCGCCTGGGCCTCAAAGCAGTCGCGGCCGCTGGAAAGCCGTTTCGCGCTGGAAAAAGCGGTGGCCGAATACACGGCGCGCTATCCGATCGGCGAAATCCCGCGGCCAAAGCACTGGTCGGGCTTCCGCATCGTGCCGCAAGCGATCGAGTTCTGGCACGATCGGCCATTCCGGCTGCACGATCGCCTGACCTTCTCGCGCAATGCCGCAGGCGGCTGGGACAAGACGCGGCTTTATCCCTGAGGAGCGCGATCGCCGGGGCAGCCGGCGATCAGTCCTTCTCCATCTGGAACAGCAGGAAATACGGCCGTTCGCTGCCGACGCCGACCGCTGGTCGTATAGTGTTGGTGACGTCTTTCGGAACCAGGAAAGTCTCTCGCAGATTGAGCACGTCGCCGGTCTTGGCGCCGGAGAATATCGCCGAAATGCAGGTCTGCACATTGTCGGGCGCGTTCAGTCTCACCGCCGATGTCGGCAACCAGCGCCTTCCCTCGGCATCGATCAACATCACCTTGCAGCCAAGCCAGAGGTTCTGCAGGTCGGGATTGCCCACGGTCACCGCGAAATCGGCCAGCACCGGCACGGTGCCAGGCGGCAGGTTCTTCATGCCGAAGGCACCGCGCAGATCGGTCAATTTCCAGTCGCTGCCGCCGAAATGCGCGCTCTCACCCCAGGCGACGCGGCGCTCGAACAGATCATTGTCGACAAGCAGCGCCTTGACGCTGTCATAGGCCTCGACGGCCAAGGTCAGCGGAATGAGCACAAGTAGCGCCCACAGGCTGCGTCGGCGCCATTTCTTCTCGCCAAGGCGATTGTCCTGAGCCAGATCCTGCGCGGTCATTTCGGAAGTCCGTCAACTGGCTGCGTCAGATCGAGCGTGTCGACGGTGCCGGCAGGCATGCCGTCGGAACTGGCAGCCACCGGCCCAATCGAAATCTCCGCCTGCGAATCGAGTGCCGCCAGCAGCTTGCTTGAGATCAGCACCGTCGCGTTGCCGACCTCTTCCGGTCTCACCTCGAAGACGAGCCTCGCCTTCTTCTGCAGGCCGGGATCGACAGTCACGGGGAGAAAGCCGTTGTTGATGAAGGACAGCCGCTCAGTGTGGTCGTAGGTCAGTCTCGTCGGTCCGCGCCAAGAGGCGGTCGAGACCACAGTCGATGCATCCCTCGCGGCGAACTCGACCGTCACGAGCGCCCAGACGCCGCCGGTGGTCAGCACCTTCGTCTCGCCGTACCGGTCCGCCCTAAGCTTGCGCGCAAACTGAACCTTCTCGACGCGAACCTCGAAGCTGCGACCGACGACGACATCTCCCACCTTGCCGCGCACCGGTATCGGCCCGATCAGGTCGGCATAATGCGGCTTCGACATCTGCAGGCCGTAGCAGAGCGCCACAGCGACAAGCAGCAAAACGAGATTGGCCAGTCTGCGCATCACGGCTGGCCCTCCGCGTTATCGGGTGCAGGGCCGACGGGAACATCCAGCGTGCCGATCGCACTCGGATTGAACCAGCCAGGCAGACCATAGAGATTGTCGCGCTGTTTGTAGATCTTGCTCATGACGTTGAGGTCGAGGCTTGCCGGGACGGCAGCACCGTCCGGCAGGTCCCAGATGTAGGCCATGCGCTCCGTCATGCCGGGGTGCAGTTCCGGCGACAACGTCCCGTCGCGCGTCAGCACGATGTAGGGCTTTGTTGCCGGGTCGATCGTCGGCTGATTTGCCTGGAGGAGCTCGAAATAGTCCTTGGTGGATGTGGCCGTGCGGTTGGTCATGTCGAGTTCGAAGACCAGCGCTTTCGCGCCGGGCTTGCGCAACGTGCCGTAGATATATTTCTCGCTACTGACATAGGCCTTCACCGGCTGCAGCAGCCATTGCCCGGTTTCGATCGGGTTGGCTGGAGCCAGAACCGGCACCTGCGCGTGCCTTGCCTCGAAGGCACCCAGCACTCCGGCAACGGCAATCGCGGCTGCCGTGCCTATGCCGGCGGCCGCCCATGCCTTCAGCCGTGAGCGGGCGCTCTCAAGCATCTTGCGCCGCTCCCGCCGGACCGGCCGGCTGCGCGATCTCGACGGCCCGACGCTTGGGCAGCGCGAAAGCCGTTTCGAGGATCGCAGCGAGGAAGCAGATGCGCAGCGGCTCGACCAGAATGCCGGTCGATGAGTCCTGGAAGGCGCTGCCGAACAGCAGCGACACGCCTTCAGACAGAACCTGCCAAGTGTCCAGATCGTGCGGACCGATGATGCGGGTCATCCCAAGCCACGCCCAGGCCGCCAGCCAGTCGATGAGACGGTAACCGACGATCAGCGTGAGCATGAGAACGACGCCCGAACTCAGCGTGATGCGCACGCCATTGGCGATCGGCAGATAGCGCGAGCGATAACCCGAGATAAAGTGCTCGACGAAGTCGCGCATGAATTTTGGAATGGTGCGGTAGCGTGCGCCAAGCCGCTCCACCCGTTCGTGCACGCGCAGCAGTCCCTTGTCATCGCGCACGTCATAGCCATAGATCAACGCCGTCATGACCAGCCAGATCACCGGCAGCAGCATGAAGAAGAACAGCGCTATGAGCTTCGTCGATGTATCGATGGAGGTCACCTCGACCGGCACCATCGGATCGGCAAAGGCGGTGGAGACAGGGTTGGCCACGCCGTGGGCCGCCGCCTGCAGGGTCGGAAAAATATTGCGGCTCATGATCCAGCCGACAATGTCGTCCTTCCAGCGCGAGATGACGTAGAGACCGACGAAGATCCAGTTGGTCTCGCAGATGACCACGACGATCTGCCAGAAGGATTTTGCCCCGCCGCGTTTCTGCATCGCTTGCGCCAGACGCCTGACCAGCCAGGAGATGACGACGGAAAATATCAGCCAACGCGAATCGAGCACATCCAAAACGTTGCCGGCACCTTCACCAAACGGTGCCATGTCTAGGGTGACGCGCGAATATTGCCGCACTGTGTCGCCGAGAAAACCCCAGGCGGCGTAGTAGGCGAAGAAGGGCAACAGCGCGACGCTGACCATGCGTGCCAGCCTGCTGGCGCCACTGCTCGTTTCGGCGCCCGTTTCGCCTGAGGTCTGCCCGCGCGCGGCCTCTTGCGCGGCACGGATCGCCGGCAAAGCGGGAAGCAGCATCTGGAACATGGCGACGGTGACGATGAGCTGCGTGAGCGCGACGAGCGTCAAGAGCGCAAGCCCGGCCATATGGTTGACGAACGCGGTGCGCGCGGCGATCTGCATGAACAGGTCGCCGCCGACAATGCCCAAAAGCACCATGGCGACCAGCTGCGGCCAGAAGCGCCACCAGAGCCTGAAGGTCAGGCCAAGCGGCTTGGTAAAATCGGCAAGCATGTGCTGGCGTTCAACCCGTCAATGGGCGCCGGCTTCGATGCTGTGCGCATCGAAGAAAAATTCTCGGGTCATGTCCTCTCCACCTGGCAAGGCCCCCGCCAGGATCGAGCGAGAAATAGTGCAGGCCGAAGCGCTTTGACAACCCTTGAACCGGTTTTCCCCTGACGTCTACCGCCACCGCCGAGGCCGGATACAGCTGGCGTGAGCCTATGCCTTCTTGCGCGTCATGAAGGCGGTCAGCGCGGCGCGCGCTTCGTCGGACTTCAGCCGGTCGCGGAAGTGCGCGCCTTCCTCTTCTATGCGGGCGACCAGTTCGTCGCGTGAACCGCGCATCAGGTCACGCGCGAGCTTCAACGCCTGCGGCGGCTTGGCCGCGATTGCGCCGGCGGCGGCCAGCACCGCGGCTTCGAGCGCGCCCTCCTCGACCACCTCATAGATCAGGCCGGCGGCCTTGGCGCGCTCGGCGGAAAAGCCTTCGCCGAGGCCAAGCAGCGCGAAGGCGCCCTGACGGCCGAGAACCTGCGGCGCCAGCAGGCTGGAGCCCGCTTCCGGCACCAGGCCGAGATCGACGAAAGGCGTGCGGAACACGGTGCGCGGGGTGGCGAAGGTCAGGTCGCAATGCAAATTGAGCGTGGTGCCGATGCCGACGGCAATGCCGTCGACGCCGGAGACCATTGGCTTCTCCGATTTGGCCAGCGCCTGCAGAAAATCCCAGACCTCTGTGCCGCCCTCGCCGCCGGTGGCGATGACCAGGAAATCGGCGAGGTCGTTGCCGGAAGAGAAGGCGCCAGGCACGCCGAGGAAAACATGAACGCGGACCGCCGGATCGGCGTCGCCATCGGCCAGGGCCTTGGACATCGTCGCGTACATGGCGCGCGTCAGCGCGTTCTTCTTGTCCGGACGGTTCATGCGGATGATCTGGACGGCGCCCTGGCGCTCGACGAGGATATGGTCTGTCACGGTCTTTTCCTTGTGAACGCCAAATTGAGAAATCAGGCTGAAATCAGCACCTTGCCGGCGGCGGAAAGGCTTTCGGCACCGTCGATGACGCGTTCCTTCAAGGCGCTGACCTCGCCAAGCAGGTTTTCGGCGAAGAAGCGGCAAAGGGCGATGCGGTTCTGCTCGGCAAGTCCGCCGCGCGCCAGATAGGCGCCGCCGGCGGCAAGCGAGATCAGCCGGAGATAGGGCGTGGCACCGGCCTGCGCTTCGTCGAGACGGCCGTCGGCCAGCAGCTTCTGCAGAAAGCGCGTTGTTTCGGTGAGATCGTCCAGCGCGCGGTCGAGAGCCTCGGCGGTGCGGCCAAACCCCTGCAGGTTCGAGGTCCGCACCTCATCGGCGACCGCCTTCAGTTCGGCGATGTAGCCATGCACATGCTCGCCGCCGCCAAGCGGCAGTTTGCGTACCACCAGGTCGATCGCCTGGATGCCGTTGGTGCCCTCATAGATCGGTGCGATGCGGGCATCGCGATAGAGCGCCGCAGCGCCGGTCTCCTCGATAAACCCCATGCCGCCATGCACCTGGACACCCAGCGAAGCGACATCGACGCCGACATCGGTGGAAAAGGCCTTGGCCAGCGGCGTCAACAGATTGGCGCGGTCGCGCCAATGTGTGGCCTGATCGCCGGCCGAGACCCGCGCGAGGTCGATGGCGTGCGCGCAGGAATAGGAGATGGTGCGGGCGATCTGGGTCAACGCCTTCATGGTGAGCAGATTGCGCTGCACGTCGGGGTGATGGACGATCGGCGCCATGCCGGCGCCTGAAAAGCCCGACGCCTTGCCCTGGCGGCGCTCATTGGCATAGGCGATCGCTTTCTGCGTCGCGGCTTCAGCCACCGCCACGCCCTGCATGCCGACGCACAGCCTGGCGTTGTTCATCATGGTGAACATGCAGGCGAGACCCTTGTTCTCCTCGCCGATCAGCCAACCGATGGCGCCGGGGGTCACGCCGCCAAAACCGTCGCCGTAGATCATGGTGCAGGTCGGCGAGGCATGGATGCCGAGCTTGTGCTCGAGGCCCGAACAGAAGACGTCGTTACGGGCGCCGAGCGACCCGTCATCATTGACCAGGAATTTCGGCACCAGGAACAGCGAAATGCCGCGGGTGCCGGCCGGTGCGTCGGGAAGCCGCGCCAGCACCAGATGGACGATGTTGTCGGTGAAATCGTGCTCGCCATAGGTGATGAAGATCTTCTGGCCGAAGATGCGATAGGTGCCGTCGCCGGCAGGTTCCGCGCGGCTGCGCAGGGCGGCGAGGTCGGACCCGGCCTGCGGCTCGGTCAGGTTCATCGTCCCCATCCACTCGCCGGAGACGAGCTTTGCCAGATATTTTGCCTTGAGCGCCTCGGAGGCATGCTTGTCGAGCGCCTCGACCGCGCCCATGGTCAGCGTCGGGCCGATGCCGAAGGCCATGGCGGCGGAGTTCCACATTTCGAGTGCCGCCATGCCGAGCATGGTCGGCAGGCCCTGGCCGCCGAATTCTTCCGGACCCGACAGCGCGTTCCAGCCGCCGTCGATCCAGCTGCGGTAAAGCGCCTTCCAGCCGGGTGGCGTGGTGACGGCCGCATCCTTCAGCACCGCGCCATGCTCGTCACCGATCTTGTAGAGCGGCGCCACCTCGTCGCTGGCGAAACGGCCGGCCTCGGACAGGATGGCATCGACAAGGTCTTCGCCCAGATCGCCGAACGCGCCGCCATCGAGCGCCGGCTTGAGGCCGGCGACGTGCTTCAGCGTGAACGAAATGTCGTCGACCGGCGCCTTGTACATGCCGCTTTCTCCTCCGCTGCCCGCCCCCGTCGATCCTAGGACCCGGGCCGATGCAAAACCATCCGCCTCTGGGCGGCCTCCGATCTTCTTTTTACGTAAACGTCAAACTTTGTCACGCGGATTTTGCAATCTCTGACAGTCGCGTTAGATTCCGGTACAGCCGATCGCCGACGCCCGGCACCAGCGAACCGGAACCTGCCATGCTTGCCAGACCCGAGACTTACCGTTGCATCGAATGCGGCCTGCCGTACCAGGCAAGCGGCTTCTGGTATTATCACGGCGAGCTCGAAAGAGGCCCCGCCTACTGGACCGATCGCGGCATTTTGTGCTCACCCAAATGCTCGCTTGCCCATTACCGCAAGCGCACCGCCGAAGGCACGCTGCCACAGGAGCCGGCGCCGGATCCGCTTGAGGTGCCGCCGATCGGGCGGCGCTGAACGCCAGATCAAAGGTCAGTGTGATGCCCAACCAACAACAGACGCCTACTGGCCGCCTCGACGCCAAGCCCGATGCCGAACAGGACATCATCCGCTTGTCCGCCGAAGATCAGCTTGCTTTGGCGGAGGCGATTGTGAATCCACCGGAGCCGAATGAGGCGCTGCGCAGAGCCGCGGCCGCTTACAATCGGCTTGTCGTTGAATCCCGGTAACCTCCGAACGCCTGAAGACGTCTCCCACCGGGACTCCCGCCCGAAAGCACTTCCTTAACCATAGCAGTTCAGCATCGGTGTTTGGTCAGCGGGGATTCCCTGTTTGAAAATGCCGGCGCATCCTCTTCGCCGCTCAGCGATCGCTCTCGCGGCGATGATAGCGCTGACATCGGCGGCTAAAGCTTCGGACTTTTCCGAGCCGTGGCGGGATAACGACCGCGCGCTGGTGATCGACGCCTATGAATACAATTCCATCGACTGGGCGCAGCTTGCCACCGACAAGCGCATTGTCGGCTTCATCAACAAGGCTTCCGACGGGCTGCCGCCGCCCTATTTCTGCTTCGGCGACGAGATCGCGGTCAAACTCTGCAAGACGCTGTGGAAACGCCATGCGGTGACGCGCGAGCTGTTCCAGACGCGCAAGGTGGTGGCCAAGGCGCTGGGTTTGAAATGGGGCGCCTATCATCTTGCCCGCCCCGGCAATCCGCTCGAGCAGGCCAACAATTTCATCGATTTCGCCGAACCGGCGCCGGACGATCTGCTGGCGCTTGACCTCGAAGGCAATGACCCCTCGCAATGGATGTCGCTGGACGATGCCGAGGAATTCGTGCGCCAGGTGCACCGGCGGCTCGGCCGGTTTCCAATCCTCTACACCAACGGCAAGACCGCCCAGTACATCGCCGACAACCGCTATCAATACCGGCTCTTGTCGCGGCTGCCGCTCTGGTATGCGCGCTACAAGCCCGACATCGACGTGCATTTTCCGATGGGCAACTGGCAGGGCTATGCGCTGTGGCAGTTTTCGGCGCAGGCCAATTGCGGGCGCCTGCGCTGCCCCTACCGGGTCGCCGGCACGCCCAACGATATCGATGTCAACGTCGCGCCGATGGATGCGGCGGCATTGCGCCAGCAATGGCCGTTCGGCGGCCTGATCGACGTTCCGGCCGACTATCTCGCCTCGATCCCGGTGCCGGTCTCGCGCGCAGCCGGGCTCGCCGGCAAAGTCACCATCACCTATGCCGATGTGGCGACGCCGCCGACGGTCGAGGAAGTGGTGACGGTGATCGGCGCGCGCTGGCAGGCATTCCGCACCGCCTTCCGCATGCCGGTGGTCAAGACGGTGCCGCGCCGCGCGCGCTTCGGCATTGCCGACTATGTCGCCTGGAAGCGGACCACATATCGTTCGGAGGCGCTGCTCGAGGCCGCCTTCTCGCAGGCCGCCGACCCGGTCAGCACCGCCTCGACGGCGCTGGATCGCAAGCGCTGAAGCGCGAAACTACCCGGCCGCGCCAGCCTTTTCCCGCGCCATCGCCTGCCAGCCGATGTCGCGGCGGCAAAAGCCTTGCGGCCAGTCGATGCGGTCGAGCGCGGCGTAGGCGCGGGCCTGCGCTTCGCCGACCGTCTTGCCTGACGCCGTGACATTGAGCACACGGCCGCCATTGGCGACCAGCGCGCCGCCATTAATGGCGGTGCCGGCATGGAAAATCTCAACACCGTCGCCAGCGGCTTCGTCGAGGCCACGAATGACCGAGCCCTTTTCCGGCGTGCCGGGATAGCCCCGCGCCGCCATCACCACGGTGAGTGCGGCCTCGTCGCGCCAGCGCACCGAGCTGTGCGCCAGCTGGCCGTCGACCGCGGCGTTGAGCAGCACCAGCAGATCGTCCTTCAGCCGCATCATCAGCACCTGGCATTCCGGATCGCCGAAACGGGTGTTGTATTCGATCAGCTTCGGCCCCTCGTCGGTGATCATCAGCCCGGCGAAGAGAATGCCGGCGAAGGGCGCACCCAGCTCGGCCATGCCGCGCATGGTCGGCTCGACGATCTCGCGCATGGTGCGCTCGACGATTTCGGGGCTCATCACCGGGGCAGGCGAATAGGCGCCCATGCCGCCGGTGTTGGGACCGGTGTCGCCATCGCCGACGCGCTTGTGGTCCTGCGCGGTGCCGAAGGGCAGTGCTGTGGTGCCATCGCACAGGCAGAAGAAGCTCGCCTCCTCGCCGGTCATGAACTCCTCGACCACGACCTCGGCGCCGGCGTCGCCAAAGGCGCCGTCGAAACAGGCGTCGAGCGCGGCCCGCGCTTCATCCAGCGTCATGGCGATGGTGACGCCCTTGCCGGCGGCGAGCCCGTCGGCCTTGATGACGATCGGCGCGCCGACCTTTTCGACATAGGTCTTGGCCGCGGCCAGATCGGTAAAGCGGCCATAGGCGGCGGTCGGGATGTCGTATTTGGCGCAAAGGTCCTTGGTAAAACCTTTCGAGCCTTCGAGCCTTGCGGCCCGCTTGGACGGGCCGAAGACGCGGATGCCCTGATCGCGCAGATCGTCGGCAATGCCGGCAACCAGCGGGCCTTCCGGCCCGACGACGACGAGGTCGATGGCGTTGTCCTTGCAAAAGGCGGTGACCGCGGCATGGTCGGCGATGTCGAGCTTGACCAGCTCGGCCTCTTTGGCGATGCCGGGATTGCCGGGCGCGGCAAAAAGCTTGGTCAGAAGCGGCGAGGCCGCGATCTTCCAGGCCAGGGCATGTTCGCGGCCGCCGGAGCCGATCAACAAAACGCGCATGCCAATGTCCCTTGTCATTTCACGACAGGGACTGCGCTATTGCGCTGGGCGTTGCGGGTCAAGAGTTTTACCTTACACAATGCTGGTTGCGCACGGGAACGTCGCGCAAAGGGGCACGACGTTCCCGGCCGGAATCAGCTCTGGTAGATCACCGGAAACCAGTCCTCGCGCAGTTTCTGGCCAGGCTTCATGTCATGGCCGGGATAGGGCGGCGAGGTGCGGCCGGGGCGTTCGACATAGCGCGCGTCGTCGCCGACCCAGCGCAGCGACAGCGCCCGGCGCCGCGCCGAGGTCAGATTGCCGCGCGCGCCATGCGCGGTGCGGAAGTCGAACAATATGGCGTCGCCCGGCTCCATCTCCCATTCGAGCACCTTCAGCGACGGGTCGTTGTCGGGATCGGGCACCGGCCGATAGTCGCCCTCGCCCGCATAGAAATTGTCATCGTTCAGCCAGCGCACCGGCAGGACCATCTTGTCCCATTTGTGCGAGCCGGCGATCAGCCGCAGCGTCGCTTCCTTGACTGGATCGATCGGGATCCAGAAGCTGACCGTCTGGCTGCCGTCGACGAAATAATACGGAATGTCCTGGTGCCAGGGCGTCGGCTTCTGCGTGCCCGGCTCCTTGACCAGCACATGGTCGTGGAAGAACTGGGCGCTGCGCGACTGCATTGCGGCTGCGGCCAGTTCGGCGGCCGGCGAATTGCGCACGACATCGACGAATTCGGGAATGCGCTCCCAGTTGCAATAGTCATCGAAGAAGCTGCCCTTGCCGTTGGCGATATCGGATGCCGTCGCGCTACGGTTCTGCATGTTGCGCTCGATGCCGGCGGCAATGGTACCGACCCAATCCTTGAAGACGCCGCGGACGCAGACGGCGCCGTCGCGCTGATAGTCGGCAATCGCTGCGGCATCGATGTATCTGGCGGCCATGTCCATGTCTCCCCTGTTGGATGCCCAATGTCTGGATGACTCGACTATCGCAGCCGCCGCACATCGCGTAAAATAATAACTTCCCATCTCGCTTATAGTCTTGGCCTATGAACCTGACCCTCACCCAATTGCGTTACCTCGTCGCCGTTGCCCGCCACGGCAGCGTCACCGCGGCTGCTCGGATGCTGAACGTCTCGCAGCCCTCGATCTCGGTGGCGATCGACAATGTCGAAGCGACGCTCGGCCAGAAACTGTTCGTGCGCCAACGCGGCAGCGGCATCGCGCTGACCTCGTTCGGCCGCAGCGCGGTGGCGAAGGCAAAGCAGGTGCTGGCCGAAGCGGACGAACTGGTTGGGCTCGGGACGCGTGACGCCGATGTCGGCGGCGAGTTGGTGCTCGGCTGTTTCGAGGATCTGGCGCCTTATTTTGCCCCGGCGCTGATCCGCGCGTTTGCGCAGCGCTGTCCGGCGGTCACTGTGGTCGTGCGCGACGAGACCTTCGAGACGCTGGGCCGGCGGCTCGGCGATTCCGCTATCGATCTCGGCCTGACCTACGATCTCGGCCTGCCCGTGCATTTCGCCCGCATCCTGCTGCATGAGCTGCGGCCGCACGCGCTGCTGCCGGAAGGCCACGCGCTGGCCAGCCAGGCGAGCGTCAGCCTGGCGGAACTGGCGACTTATCCCTTGATCACCACCGACCAGCCGCACAGCTGGCAGCATATGCTGGACCTGTTCCTCAGCCGCGGCCTGTCGCCGGTCTCGCAGTCGACGACGAGTTCATTCGAGCTGCAGCGCAGCATGGTCGCCAACCGCTTCGGCGTCGCGGTGAGCTACACCAGGCCCTATGGCGACAGGAGTTATGACGGGCTGCCGCTGGTCTGCAAGCCGCTATCCGACCCGTTGCCGATGCAGCGCATCATCCTCACCCATGACACAAGGCAAAGGCTGTCGAAGGCGGCGCTGGCCTTCATCGAGGTGGCGAAGGAATGGTTTGCCAGCCACGATGTTTTCACCGCCTGAGCGACAATGCGGCCGCTTGACGGCGCCTGCCGCTGCTGCCACTCCAGCACGATGGAAACCATCCAGTCGAAAGCGGCCCAGGGCCGCGTCGCCGACGCGCCGAGCGGGCATTGGGTCTACAAGATGCTGCCGCGCTGGCTGTGGCCCTATGCGCAGCTTGCGCGCTGGGACCGGCCGATCGGCTGGCAGTTGCTGCTATGGCCCTGCTTGTGGTCGGCAGCGCTTGCGGCCAGCGCCTATCCCCGCCCCGGCGATCCGCTGCTGAGCCTGCTGCCGTCGCCCTGGTATCTGTTCCTGTTTTTTGTCGGCGCCGTCGCCATGCGCGGCGCCGGCTGCACCTATAACGACATTGTCGACCAGGACATCGACAACAAGGTCGAGCGCACGCGTTCTCGGCCGCTTCCGGCCGGCAAGGTGACGCGCCGACAGGCCTGGATATTCCTGGTCATCCAGGCGCTGCTGGGCCTCGTCGTGCTGCTGCAGTTCAACGACTTCGCCATTCCGCTCGGCATCGCCTCGCTGGTCATTGTCGCCGCCTATCCCTTCATGAAGCGCTTCACCAACTGGCCGCAATTCGTGCTTGGGCTCGCCTTCTCGTGGGGCGCGCTGATGGGCTGGGCGGTCGAATTCGGCGATCTCGATGGCCCAGCCATCATGCTCTATATCGGCTCGATCCTGTGGGTGATCGGCTACGACACGATTTATGCGCATCAGGACAAGGAAGACGACGCCATTGTCGGCGTGCACTCGACGGCGCGGCTGTTCGGCGACAACACCAAGACCTGGCTGGTCGGGCTTTATGGCGGCACGCTGGTGTGCTTTGCCATCGCCTTTGCCGCGGCGCAGGCGCCGGTGGTGGCGCTGGCCGGGCTGATCGCCGCGGGCGCGCACATGGCGCGGCAGATAGCGGTGTTGGATATTAACGATCCCGACCAGTGCCTGCGGCTGTTCAAATCGAACAACCAGGTCGGCTGGCTGATTTTTCTCGGTTTGCTAGGCGGTGCGCTGTGGGTGACGTTGAAGCCGCTGGTTTAGTTCCCTTCTCCCCGTCTCTATACGGGGAGAAGGTGGCGGCAGCCGGATGAGGGGCAGCGCCAGCCTTTCAAGCAAGGGTCAAATGCACTGCGACTAAATCGCATGCGGCAGCTTTTGAAGTAGACAATCGGCTCAGTCAGCGCTGCCCCTCATTGTCCTGCCGGACATTTCTCCCCGTATAGTGACGGGGAGAAAGGGCAGTGTCGGCGGCTTCGCCAATCGCCGGCCAAGCTACTCTCTCGAAATAATCTCCTGGCCATCGATCACCAGCCTCAGGCCGAGATCGCCGGCCCTGCGGCGGGCGAGGAAGCGTGGGCGGCGCGTGGTCGAGACCCGGCCCTTGCGGCGATCCTTGGCCGGCAGCGCCTTGATGGCGGCGCCGAGCGATTCCTCCAGCGTGCGGGCAACGCCGTCGGATTCGATCAGCAGCATCTGCAGCCGGTAGGCATCGGCCCAGGCGCGCCAGTCGGCGGCGACGTCGTCGAGATCGTCAGCCACCAGCAACGGCACCGACAGCATCGGGTCGTTGTGCAGGAGCTCCAGGGTTACCGTGACATTGCCTTCCGGATCCTCCATCGCGCGGGCGGCGACGCCGCGGAACGCGTTGGCGGGCAGCGCAATGATCGCCGGTACACCGCTCATCTCGAGAGTGCGGCGGATGACGGCGCCACGCTGGTCGATGGTGAAGGTAACGTCGCCATAATCGTCGCGTGTGGCGTAGCTGACCACTTGCGGCAGGCGGAATGGGTCAAGGCGCATGTTGCGCCCAGCCCAGACGGGCTTCAGTACACTGTTCATCTACTGCCTTCCTGTGTTTCTCCTGAGAGCCCGCTTTCACGGATCCCACCGGGCCAGTTTTCCCGGCCTCGTTGTGTGAAACAGTAGCGCGGGCTCCTTACCGCCGCGCTTAAGAAAGTCAGTTAAATTTTGCTGATCTCAGTGGATGGTTATCGGAATGAGACCAACCACTAGATGTTGAAAGGATCAGATAACCTTACCGGGATTCATGATCCCGGCCGGGTCAAAGGCCGCCTTCACCCGGCGCATCAGGTCGATCGCCATCGGCGGCGCGGTCGCGATCAATTCGTCGCGCTTCAACTGGCCGATGCCATGTTCGGCCGAGATCGAGCCGTGGAAGGAGCGCACGACATCGTGCACGGCATGGTTCATGGCGTGATAAAGGCCGAGAAACGCCTCGTCGTCGCCATTCTCCGGCCGTGAGATGTTGTAGTGGAGATTGCCGTCGCCCATGTGGCCGAAGCAGACGACGCGCGCTCCCGGGCTGACCGAGGCGACGGCGCCGGCGGCCTTGGCGATGAACGCCGGGATCGATGCCACCGGCACCGAAATATCGTGCTTGATCGAAGCGCCTTCGGGCTTCTGCGAATCCGGCAGCACCTCGCGGAAATTCCAGAAGGCGTCGCCCTGCGCCAGGCTTGCGGCGATCACCGCGTCGCCGACAATGCCTTGCTCGAGGCCTTCCGACAGCACTTCCTCGATCAGCCCCCCGGCATCCTCGGCCGAGCGGCCGGATGACACCTGCATCAGCACATACCAGGGCCAGTCCTGCGCCAGCGGCCGGGTGACGCCCTGCGCATGGCGCAGCGTGAAATCGTAAGGGCGCTGCCCGATCAGCTCGAAAGCGGTGAGTGCCGCCCCTGCCCGGTCCATCGCCAGGCTGAACAGCGAAAGCGCTGCTTCCGGCGACGACAGGCCGGCGAAGGCCACTTCGCGCCCCTTGGGTTTTGGGAACAGTTTCAGCACCGCGGCGGTGATGATGCCGAGCGTGCCTTCGGCGCCGACGAACAGGTTCTTCAGATCGTAGCCGGTGTTGTCCTTCTTCAGCTTCCGCAGATCGTCGAACACTTCGCCGGTCGGCAGCACCACTTCGACGCCGAGGCAGAGCTCGCGCGCATTGCCATAGGCCAGCACACCGGTGCCGCCGGCATTGGACGAGAGATTGCCGCCGAGCTGGCAGGAGCCTTGCGCGGCGAGCGACAGCGGAAACAGCCGGTCGGCGGCATCGGCGGCTTCCTGCAACGTCTGCAGGATGACGCCGGCCTCGACGGTCACGGTGTTGGAGAGCACATCGATTTCGCGGATGCGGTTCAGCCGCGACAGCGACAGCACGATCTCGCGGCCGGAGGCGTCTGGCACCTGGGCGCCGACCAGGCCGGTGTTGCCGCTTTGCGGCACGACAGGCGTTCCGGTCTCGCTCGCCAGCCGCATAATTTGGCTCACCTCGTCGACGCTGCCGGGCCGCAGCACCAGTCTCGACGTGCCGTGCCACAGCCCACGCGGCTCGGTGAGGTATGGCGCGATATCGGCCTGGGCGCGTAACGCATAATTTTCGCCGACAATCGCCGCGAAGCGGGCGATGAGGGCGGGATCGAGATCGAAGGGTGCGTCGTTCATGGGGAGAAACTATGATCCTCAGTCGAGCTTGTCACGAGGGGCAGCGGCACGAAACAGCCGATCGTTGATCGCCTCGCCGAGCCCGTCGAACGGGATCGGCTCCACCGCGATCGTTGCCGCGCCGCTGCGGTCGAGCTCCTGCAAATAGGCGAACAGATTGCTTGCGGCTTCGCGCAGGTCGCCCGATGCGGACAGGTTGCGCAAGGCGACGGCCGCTTGCCAGCCTTCCGCGCGATGCGCGCCAAAGGCCAACAAGGCTTCGCCCACGCCCACGCTTTGCGCATTGAGCCGCACCGCGGCGCCCGGCGCGTAATGCGATGCCAGCATGCCCGGCGCCTCGATGCCCGCTGTCGCACCGCGCTGCAATTTCATGCCGATGACGGCCTCGATGTCGGTCGCGGCAACACCGCCCGGCCTCAGCAGCCGCACGGTGCTGCCTTCGACCTTGACGATGGTCGATTCCAGCCCGACCGGGGTCGCGCCGCCATCGACCACCAGCTTGATTTTCGCGCCGAGATCGGCCGCCACAGCCTGCGCCGTCGTGGCGCTGATCTTGCCGGAGGAGTTGGCGCTGGGCGCCGCCAGCGGCCGGCCGAGCCTGGCGATGAGCTCGCCACCGAACCCCTTGGGCATGCGCAGCGCAATCGTGTCCAGCCCGGCGGTGACCAGCGGATGGATGCCGTTGCCGGGCCGCTGCGGCAGCACCAGCGTCAGCGGCCCGGGCCAGAACGCGTCGGCCAGCCTTCTCGACAGCGGGTCGAAAATCGCAATGCGCTCGGCCATGGCAAGATCGGCGACATGGGCGATCAGCGGATTGAAGCGCGGCCGGCCCTTGGCTTCGAAGATGCGCGCGACACCGACGCCACTGGTGGCATCGCCGGCCAGTCCGTAGACAGTCTCGGTCGGGATGGCGACGACATCGCCGCTTTCGAGCAGCGCCAGAGCCCGTTCCATCGCGTCGCCGACAGCAAGTATTTCAGCCACTATCTTCACCTCACAGGCGCCGGACCTAATACGGCGATGCCTTTCGGGCAAGTGCCACGCGTTGGCGAATTATCAATGCCTAAAATGCTATGTTTTCGGGCAAGCCGGCATCAATCGACCAAGCTTAAGGGTTATCGGGGTCAGGTTTGGCGGCTTGTTGGGCAAGGGGACTGTTTCGATGTCGGTGCGTGTGCTTGGAGCGCTTGGTTTGGCTGCAATGACCGCTGGGGCGCAGGCTTCATCCTTTGTCTTTCCCGGCATCGCGACGTCGACGCCATCCGTCGTCAGGGTCGGCGGACCCGAGCCGATCAAGATCGCCGCGGCGCCATCGATCGTGGCGCTCAGCGAGCCCGATAACACCGATAAGCCCGATGTCACCTATGAGCCCGATGTCACCTATGAGAAGGTCGCGGCGATCCCCGAAAGGCCCAGGCGCGGCCGGGACCCTATGATCATTCGCGGCGGTGTCGTCGGCGGCGCCTTCGCCGCGCCGGCTCCAGCCAAGGCAAGCGCCCCCGTAGCGCCGGCAGCGGAGACGAAACCTGGGGCTGATACCAAGCCCGCGGGCACGGCGACGGCATCGAACGGCAAGCCAGAGCCGGCGGCAACGCCATCTGCACCGATCCCCGGCGTCGACAAAGTCAAGTAAGGCATTGCGACAACCCATCCGGCTTGACGCTGATCGGCGCCCCGGCGCACGATCGTCCCGTCGGCGGCGGCCCCAATTTCGCCAATCGGTTTTGGCATGAGCGCGCCGGGTTTTGAAGAGAGCAAGGGGTTATCATGAACATGACGAAATCATTGACCGTTGCCGGCCTGTTGCTGGCGTCATTTCTGGGTGTCGGTAGCGCGCAAGCCGGTGACGACATGCTGGGTTCCTATGTCGCGCGCATTTCCGAGCGCGACCACCATGCCAGCGACGGCTATGCGCTGAGCAGCGCGGCACAGATGATCCGGCAGGACCGCGCCAACTGGCATAAATTCCACCGGCGCGACGCCGACGACCAAAGCGACGGCTGGTTCCGCAGCAATGACGCCCGCGCGGATCTGGAGCGCATGCTGAAGCGCAACGACGCCATGAGTTCCTCGACAAAGCGCGCCATCGTCAATGGCGAGCCGCTGATCCAGGTCGACGTCTATTCAGACAGCGTGCATGTGAGCATTTTGGAGAACTGACAAAATCAGTCTCCGGGAGAACTGACAAAGTCGGCCTTGAGAGGGCGGCGTGCGAGCGCCGCCCTGTTTTATTGAGGCTGGCGGTCTGAAAGATCAGGCCGCTTCTTCCTTGTCGTCGTGGGACTCGTCTTCGGTCGTCTCGTCCTCGTCGTCGGTCCCTTCTTCGTCAGCGTCGCCGGCCTCGGCCTTCACGCTGTCGTCGTCCTCGCCGTCTTCATCCTCGTCGTCGTCTTCGTCATCGTCATCGGATGAGGCAGTGGTTTCTTCGCCTTCTTCCGACTCGTCGCTGTCTTCATCGTCGCCATCCTCGTCTTCATCCGACAGGTCGGCAGCCTCGACCGCAGCGGCGGCGGCAAGGTCGAGGAGATTTTCGGAAGCGGATTCAAGCGCCTCGGGAGTGCCCGAGCTTTCTTCTGTCACTTCGATGTCGTGAGCGGAATTCATGGAAGCCTCCGTGGGGGTTGGGAACATGTCCTTTTTGCCACGGAGAGATCATCGCCATATGACTGTAAGCCGGCTCGAACGGCCGGCGGCGAAGATATTTTCTTCACCTTAACCGGCTATTCTGGAGAAGTCCGCCACCTGGTCGGTCGCTGCGCGGATGCGGGCGAGCAGTGCCAGACGGTTGGCGCGCACGGCCTGGTCCTCATCATTCACGAGAACGCGTTCAAAGAATGAATCAACCGGTTCACGCAACACGCTAAGCGCCAGCATGGCGGCGGAAAAGTCTTCCTTTTGAATCGCTTCGCCGGCTTGCTTCTCGGCCTGATTCACCGCCGCGAACAATGATTTCTCCGCCTCTTCGCGAAACAGCGCCGGATCGACAGTTTCGGCGACGGGCGTTTTCTTTTTCTCCTCGGCCGCCAGAATGTTGGCTGCCCGCTTGGTGCCGGCGAGCAGGTTCTTGCCGTCCTCGGTGTCGAGGAAGGAGCCCAGCGCTTCGACGCGGCGCACGATCTGGAGGAGATCGTCCGACTGCGGCGTGATGACAGCGTCGATAAGATCGTGGCGCGCGCCCTGATCGCGGAGATAGACCTTCAGGCGGTCGTGGAAGAAGGCGAGGAGGTCGGTCGACTGGCCTGTGCCGCCGTCCTTGAAACTGGCAGCACCGCGGCCGAAAATGGACGACAGGGCGAGACGGATGCGGTTCTCGATCAGAATTCTCACAACACCCAGCGCGGCCCGTCTCAGCGCATAAGGATCCTTCGAGCCGGTCGGCTTTTCATCGATCGCCCAGAAGCCGACCAATGTGTCCAGCTTGTCGGCAAGCGCCACCGCAATCGAAACCGGATCGGTCGGCACCCGGTCGGATGGACCTTGCGGCTTGTAATGTTCCTCGATGGCTGCGGCCACGGACGGATGCTCGCCTTGCAGCAGAGCATATTTGCGGCCCATGGCACCTTGCAGCTCGGGAAACTCACCCACGGCTTCGGTTGTGAGATCGGCCTTGGCCAGCACCGCGGCACGCCGCGCCAGCACGGGATCAGCGCCGACGATCGGCGCGATCTCTTCCGCCAGCCGCTTCATCCGCTCCACCCGTTCACCTTGCGTGCCGAGCTTGGCGTGGAAGGTCACGCCGAGATGATCGAGGCGGGCCATGCGCTGGTCGAGCGGCTTTTTCAGATCGAGCCCGAACTTTTTCGCCGATGGTCCGAGCTGCTCCAGATCAGGCAGATCGCCCTGGTCGGTGCGCCAGAAATAGAGCGCATCCGACAGGCGCGCGCGCACCACCTTGCCGTTGCCGTGCGCGATCTCCTTGCCGCCGTCCTTGGCCTCGATATTGGCGGTGAGGATGAAGCGGTTGGAGAGGTTTTCGCTATCGCCCTGCGGCCGGGTGACGAAGCATTTCTGGTTGGCGCGGATGGTCAGCCGGACTACCTCGGGCGGAATGGCGAGAAAGGCCTGCTCGAATTTGCCCATCAGCACGACCGGCCATTCGACAAGGCCCGACACTTCTTCCAACAACCCTTCGTCCTCGACCAGGTCGAGCCCGTTGGCGAAGGCGAGGTTGCGGGCGTCGGCGAGGATGATCTCCTTGCGCCGGTCGCCATCGAGCACGACCTTGGCCGCCTCCAGCTTGGTCACATAATCGTCGAAGCGGCGCACGGTGATTTCGCCCGGCGCCATGAAACGATGGCCGTAGGTGATATTGCCCGAGCGGATGCCGTCGATCTCGAAATCGACCACCACCGGCTCCTCGGTCTCAGGGCCGAAGGTGCACAGGATCGACTGCAGCGGCCGCACCCAGCGCAGCGAGCCGGGCTTGGCCGAAGCCGGCCCCCAGCGCATCGATGTCGGCCAGGGGAAGCTGCGGATGATGGCCGGCACCAGTTCGGCGATGATCTGTTCCGCCGCCCTGCCCGGTTTCGAAATATGGGCGACGTAGAAATCGCCCTTCTTCGGGTCGGAATGGACATGCGCCTCGGCAATCGAGGCAAGGCCTGCCTTGCGCAGAAAACCCTGCACCGCCTGTTCCGGCGCCGTCGTCGACGGTCCCTTGATGTCTTCGTGGATATCCTTCGAGCGCGCGGTCAGGCCCCTGACATCGAGCGCAAGCCGCCGCGGCGTCCAGTATTCGCGCGCGGCGTCATAGGTCAGACCCGCCTCGACCAGACCGTCGGTCAGCATCTTCCTGAGATCGCCCGCCGCCTTGCGCTGCATGCGCGCGGGGATTTCCTCGGAGCGGAGTTCGAGCAAAAGATCCGGCATCAGAGTTCCTCCACCCGCATGCCGTTTTCCTGTTTGCGCGTCCTCGCGCCTCCGGCGCTGCGGGCGCGCGGCTGGGCGGGGATTTCCTCGGAGCGGGGTTCTAGAAGCAGGTCAGGCATGGTTAAGCTCCCACCCTCCCCTTGATGGGGAGGGTCGGCGCGTAGCGCCGGGGTGGGGTGGCGGCCTCTCAGCCGCCGATACCTTCGGCACCATCGCGCAAATGCAGGTGTGATTTCCGTTCTTCCACCGCCGCATAGATCGTATCGAGTACGGAATCCAGTTCGTTTTTGATTTCATGGTTCCAGAAGCGGATGACGCGGTAGCCTTGGCTCTCAAACCATTTTGTTCGACGTTCGTCATGGCGCTGCTGGTCATCGAAGCTGTGATGGACACCGTCCACCTCAACGATCAGCTTCAGCCGGTGTGAGATGAAATCGGGGAAATAGACGCCTACCGACGCCTGTCTGCGAAAATGAGTGCCTTCGACTGGAATACGCCAGAGATGCCGCCACAGGATGCGCTCCTCGTCGGTCATCGCTGCGCGAAGCCTTTGCGCGGATTGCAGCTTGAACCGATCGAGTTTTGGCATGGAACGTCGCGCTGTCACCCCCACCCGCCGCTTCGCGGCGACCTCCCCCATCTAGGGGGAGGTAAGGGCGCATAGCAACTCGCTGTTTCCAGAAATTCTCAACGCCCTGTCGGGACGAGCGGACCCCGCCCGTCCTTGGATCAAAGATTTCCATGAACCAAACGCAGCGCTGAAGCGACCAACGCTCAGGCAGGGAAGCTATTGGCTGAACGACCATGAAAACGGCATCGAGACTCCTCCAGATCATCGCGCTCAGCGCCTGCTTCACCGCGCAGGCCCATGGCGCCTTCTCGATGCCGGGTGTGCGGCAGGCCCTGCGAACCATAGCCGGATCGACCGGCCAGATATTGGCTCCGGTCAACTCTTCCTTCGAAATGATGAAGCGCGCCTGAACTCAGGCGGCCAGGCCGCCCGCCTGGGTCATCAGGAACGCCTCGCCGCAGGCTTTCGCCAGATTGCGCACCCGCAATATGTAGCTCTGCCGCTCGGTCACAGAAATCACGCCGCGCGCGTCGAGCAGGTTGAAGACGTGGCTGGCCTTGATGCACTGGTCATAGGCCGGGAAGACCATGCGGTGCATCGGCAGATTGTCATTCGAGGCCGGGGCGCCGGCGGCGAGCAGCGCCTTGCACTCTGCCTCAGCGTCTTCAAAGTGCCTGAGCAGCATGGCGGTGTTGGCATATTCGAAATTGTGCCTGGAATATTCCTGCTCGGCTTGCAGGAAGACCTCGCCATAGGTGACTTTCTCAGCACCTTCGCGGCCGTTGAAGTTGAGGTCGTAGACATTGTCGACGCCCTGCACAT
Organism: Hyphomicrobiales bacterium; assembly: GCA_900472295.1. Taxonomy (GTDB): domain Bacteria; phylum Pseudomonadota; class Alphaproteobacteria; order Rhizobiales; family Rhizobiaceae; genus Mesorhizobium. The sequence continues at coordinate 101,864 of UCIA01000040.1, forward strand.
ACATGGCCAGCCGCTCCAGCCCGTAGGTCAATTCTCCCGCCACCGGGGCGCATTCAATGCCGCAGACCTGCTGGAAATAGGTGAATTGCGACACCTCCATGCCGTCGCACCAGCACTCCCAGCCTAGCCCCCAGGCGCCCAGCGTCGGGCTTGCCCAATCGTCCTCGACGAAGCGGATATCGTGGACCAGCGGATCGACGCCTATCGCCTTGAGCGAGCCGAGATAGAGCTCCTGCAGGTTCGGCGGGTTGGGCTTCAGGATCACCTGGTACTGGTAGTAGTGCTGCAGACGGTTGGGGTTTTCGCCATAGCGGCCGTCCTTCGGCCTCCGCGAGGGCTGCACATAGGCGGCGTTCCAGCCGCGGGGCCCAAGCGCGCGCAGTGTGGTTGCCGGATGAAAGGTGCCGGCGCCGACCTCCATGTCATAGGGCTGCAGGATGACGCAGCCATAGGCGGCCCAGTAATTGTGCAGGGTCAGGATCAGCCCCTGGAACGAGCGGCTGGGATGCATATGGTCGATGGTCACGGCGGCCTCGCAAAGCGCGAAAATGAAGGACATTCCCTAGTTGCCGGGCCGGCAAGCGTCAAGGCAGAGCGCTGTCTGGCCGGAAGGTTGAACGCTTTGCTTCCGGCTGGCCCATTGCCGGACGGCGCTGGTAGCAGTCTGCTCGCCTCAACTTCAACGACAAAGGTTCCGCCATGCCCGCCCAGCTCATCGTGCGCCCCATTACCGCCAAGGATTACGAGCAATGGCTGCCGCTGTGGGACGGGTACAACGCGTTTTACGGCCGCTCGGGCGAAACCGCCCTGCCCGGCGAGATCACCGCAATGACCTGGTCGCGCTTCTTCGATGCCTATGAGCCGATGCATGCGCTGGTCGCCGAAAGCGAAGGCAAGCTTCTCGGCCTCGTCCACTATCTCTACCACCGCAGCACCACGGCGATTTCGCCGAACTGCTATCTGCAGGACCTGTTCACCAACGAGGCATCACGCGGCAAAGGCGTTGGCCGGGCGCTGATAGAGGGCGTCTATACCAGGGCGCAAGCTGCCGGCTCGGGCCGTGTCTACTGGCTGACACATGAGACCAACCACACGGCGATGAAGCTTTACGACAAGATCGGCGATCTCTCGGGGTTCGTGGTCTACAGGAAGCTTTTCTGAACAAGACGTGGTCTCAAAATGAAAACGGGGCTCAGCGAGCCCCGTTTTCATTGGAAGTATGGTTCAGCCTTTCGGCGCCGGCGGGACCGGCTTGACCTTCGGGGTTTCCTGCGCGGTGTTGGACTCGATCGGCGGCAGCCCCTTCATCAGCTTCTGCTGCACGGCGGCAAGCACATCGGGATCCGGCTTCAGGTCGCGCGCCTGGTTCCACTGGAAGGTGGCTTCGAGCTTGCGGCCGACGCGCCAGTAGCAATCGCCGAGATGGTCGTTCAGCACCGGATCTTCCGGCTTCAGCGACACGGCGCGCTCCATTTCGCGCACGGCATCATCGAAGCGGCCGAGGCGGAAATAGGCCCAGCCCAGCGAATCGACGATGTAACCGTCGCTCGGCCTGAGATCGACGGCCTTCTGGATCATCGCCAGGCCTTCCTTGAGGTTCATGTTCATGTCGACCCAGGAATAGCCGAGATAGTTCAGCACCTGCGGCTGGTCGGGAAACAGTTCCAGCGCCTTGAGGAAGTTCGGTTCTGCCTTCGGCCATTCCTTAAGCCGCTCATAGGCGATGCCGCGCTGGTAATAGATGTTCCAGTTGGCATTGGTCGGCGTCTTCAGCGCCGCGACGGCCTTGTCGTAAAGGGTGGCGGCGGAGCGGAAATCCTCCTTCGAGGCATAGACCCCGCCCAGCGCCAGATAGCCGCGCATGTCGTCGGGGTTCGCATCGACGAATGCCTTCAGATGCGCGATCGCCTCGTCATGACGGTTGAGGTCGGCAAGGTTGAGGCCAAGCTGCAGGTCGGACAGTTCCTTCAGCGGCGAGGTGGCCGGAATGCGGCGGTAGAGCGCAATGGCGCCTTCGCCGTCCTTCAGCTGCTCGGCAACGGCAGCGAGCTGCACCAAAGCGGCATCGCTGTTGGGCTTCAGCGCCAGCGAGTATTGCAGATAGAGGCGCACGAACGGCTCGCCGCCGCCGCGATTGAGCGCGATGGCGAGGTCGAGCAGGATTTCGGAAGCGCCTTCCGACGGGCTGGAGACGAAAGGCTCGATCTTCTCGCCCTTGGTGATCTTTTCGCGAAGCGCCTGGATGTCGAGCTTGCCGGGCGCGAACGCCTCGGCCTTGTCGAGCACGTAGAGCGCCTTGTTCTTGTTGCCCTTGCGCGCCAGGAAAGACGCATAGGCCTGGGCGTTGCGCATCCATGTCTCGGGCGCAGCGCCTCCGGCCGTGGCATCGCTAAGCGTCGCGTCATAAAGTGCATCGGCCTTGTCCGACATGCCGGAGGCATCGGCGATCAGCGCGCGGTGGAAGGACTTGAACAGGCCGAACCAGTCGGGACCCTGCAGCTTGTCGATGGAGGCCATCGCCCCGGTGGCGTCGCCGGCGCCCTGCTCGGCCCAGCCGGACATGACGCCCGAAATCAGCCGGTCGAGATCGGATTCGAGCGACAGCTTGAGCCAGTACTGCGCCTTGGTGAAATCCTTCTTGTGGAAGGAATCGACCGCCAGCGCCAACCGCGAGAAGCGCTCGACATCGGGCACTTCCTTGAGCTTGTCGGCATAGACCAGCGATTCCTCAAAACGTCCCTGCGCGATCAGCGACAGCATCAGGCTCTGCTGCAGCGCAGTATCGCCGGGGTTGAAGGCCAGCGCCTGCTTGTAATAGGCGATGGCATTGTCGAGATCATTGTCGCCTTCGGCGATGCGGGCAGCGAGGTAGGCGCCCGAGAAGGAGGTGATCTTGACCGGCTCGGTGGATTCCTTGGCGTGGGCAGGCAAAGCCGAGATCGCCATGCCCGTCACAATTGCCAGCCCTGCGAGCCAGCGCGCACGTCCTTGCCGCATCTTATCCCTTTCAGCCAGACGCGACCCGCAACGCGGCGGGACCGCCATAGACTCGATGTTTCCTGACAAAGCATGGCCTTTTTGGGGTCAGGCTTCAATCCGGGCCGAATTCACAATCGGGTCACCCGATTAACAAACCATGGCGACGCACACACTGCTGGATCGGGATAATAGCAGATCGGGGTTGGGAGCTACAGCCTGACATCGCTATATCCGCTGGCGGCGACAGTGGTGCATAGATCCGCCCATTCGCAGCCTTGGCAAGCCTCACGCGTCACGCGGGCTGAAAAGGCGGTGCGCAGCCTGTCCACGGTTGCCGTGTCGAGGCTGAAGCGAACGCCGGCCCGGATTGGCCGGGCCAGCAATTTGCCGACATCGCGTGCGGCCAGTTCATCCCGGCCGGCCGCACCTTCGCGCAAACAATGCGGATCGGCCTCGCCGAGCAGCGGCTGGCAGATGTCGTCGGGGCCGGAGACGACCAGTATATCCTCCCCCCGGCCGAGACGTTTCGCGATCACGTCATAGTTTGCCGTGAAGGCTGCGCTGTATCCCTTGCCGACATAGGTCAGCAGGCAGAGCAGATGATGGGAGCGCAGCCTGACGGTCATCGGTTTTAGGACGCAGTTGCGGCAGGGTCCGCGTTGTTGCCCGAAAACAACTTCAGCGTCGCGGCGCCGAGCGCCGATTTCAGCAGGCCGCCGAGGACGAAGGGCAGAAAGCCGAAGGTGATGGCCTGTTCGAGGCCGATCATGGCGGCGAGCCAGGCCGTGCCGAGAACCAGGCAGGCGAGATTGCCAAGGACCATCGCAACAAAGGCGGACAGCACGCGGTTGCCGTTCCAGCCGCGCTCGGCCAGCCAGCCGACAAGCGCGCCGACAAGCGGGAAGGCGAAGAGGTAACCGCCGGTCGGCCCGACGAAATAGGCCGCGCCGCCTACCCCTCCGGACAGGACCGGCAAGCCGATGGCGCCTTCAACCAGCCAGGCGATGATGGTGATGGCGCCAAGCCGCCAGCCATAGAGCGCGCCGACCAGCGTCACCGCGAAGGTCTGCATGTTCATCGGCACCGGCAGCATCGGCACTTCGATGTAGGAGGCGAGCGCAATGAACAGCGTGCCGAGGACGACGGCGGCAACCTGCCAGCCAAGCGAGCGGCTTTGCAGGCGCAGCGGGCTGAAGGACGGTTTTGTGGGCGAAAAGGCGATGTCGGTCATGGCGGCTTCCCTGCTGGTTTGAAATTATAGATAATTTCTCGGTTCGATCTATTATCGAATCCATATTTGCGCGGGGATGGCAAGGGGTGGCTGGGAAAAGGGTGGGAATTGGGGAACTGAGGAACTGAGGAACTGAGGAACTGAGGAACTGAGGAACTGAGGAACTGAGGAACTGAGGAACTGAGGAAAAAGGAGGGGGCAATTCTTCAATTCTTCAATTCTTCAATTCTTCAATTCTTCAATTCTTCAATTCTTCAGTTCTCCAGTTCTCCGATTCCTCAATTCCCCAATTCCCCAATTCCAGCCGGCAGGCCGCCGCTACCGCCCTACCCAACAATGGCAAACGCTTCGCGCATCTTGCCGGACGCCGTCTTGACCGGTTTCTGGCCGATCCACTGCACGTGGCGGCCAAGGATGGCGGCGGCCGATTCGGTGTTGCCTTGTCTCAGCGCGCTCAGGATCGCGCGGTGGTCCTGGTCGGTGCGGATTTCCCATTCCGAGCGCCAGGCGGCGAACAGGAAGCGGGCGCTTGCCGCGTGCAAATCGTCGATGGTGGCGATGAGCCGCGGCATGCCGCAAGGCGCCAGGATCAGCCGGTGGAAGGTGCGGTTGGCCTCCTCCCAGGAACGGACATCGCGGGATTTGTCGCCGGCCTTGGTGGCTTCCTCGGCAAGATTGAGAATGGAAGCCGTCAGATGCGGGGCGGCATGGCGCAGCGCCAGCACTTCGAGGGCGGCGCGCATTTCGGCGACCTCCCTGACCTCGCCGAGATCGAAAGCGGCAACGCGGACGCCTCGCCTGGGCTCGCTGATCGCCAGCCCTTGCGCTTCAAGGCGCCGGAAGGCCTCGCGCACCGGGACATGGCTTGTCTGGAATTCCTCGGCGATATGATCCTGCCGCAGCCGGGCTCCCGGCTCGATCGCGCCCGATATGATGCGGTCGGCCAGCACCTTGCTGATGCGCACGGCGATGGTGTCGTCTGCGGTCTTTGCCATGTTTTATAGATAATTTGACGCGCAACCGATTGTCGAGACGCCTGAGTGCGATTTGCGACCCAGCCTCCTCGCCGGAGGAACAACATGCCGCCACAGACACTTAGATCAGCAGCGCAAAACCCGCAGCCTTGTTGACGCTATCCTTGACGATCGCCAGAGCGCCTTTGACGATCTTTTCGATTGCGGCCTCCGTCATCACCGTCAGCATGGCTATGGTTGCGACGACATGGAACCGGGCGGTTTTCAGGTGCTGCTTGGCACGTGCCTGACTAAGCTCGCCGTTCGCAAACGCTTCGATGATCAGAGCGATGCGCTGGGCCAGTCCCCGCAACTCCACGGTCGCGGCGGTGGCCATGGATTTCCAGCTGCTGCCGGCTATTTGCGTGGCCTGGGTGACGATTTTGGAACCGATATCCCCGACGTCGAGAGCCATGATGCTTCCTCCTCAATAATTCTTTGCGCGCAAGGCCGTCAAAGCAACGCGCACCGCCGCGTCAATCTCCTGGCTGTCGAGCAAAGCCACCGTTGGTGTAAGGCGTCCCGCCTCCCGGTGATCGGCCTCAAGATTGTCCTGCGCCATGCGCACGCCGCGAACGATGACCGCAATGCAGTTGCCGGAAACATCGAGAGCCGCCGAATCGGCGCCGCCGCCAACCTGGCCTTCCGCCTTGGCGATCGCCGCTTCGCCGGCATCAACACCAGTCGAAGCAATCAGCTGAAGGGCTTTCGATGTAGGGCAGGTTCGACTGCTGAGAACATCGGCCCTCAGTTGCAGATTGGAGAGGCTGGCAGTCGCGCCCGCATAGTATTTCCTGGCGCCGTCGGACTCATAGGCCCCCTTAGGCGTTCCGGCGTTCATCTGCATGGTTTTTATGAACTCGGCCGCCGACTTCTGGAAAGCGTTCAGCTCGTCGTCGATGGCTTTGTCGTACGGCTCGCCGATTGTAGTGCAGCCGGCCAAGAGCAGGCAAAACACGACGATAAGAATTCTGTTCATGTGACAATGCCCCCCAGCAAGGTCCCGACACAGCGAGCCAAGTCCCCACTTGGCCGGCCCATCTCAACGCAAAGTTCCAACAAAGCTTGCCTTCACCAGACAGGCCGCAGCAACGATCCTCGACCAATGTCGAGACAAAGCAGAATTTTGCAAATTTGAGGGGGTCTATTCTCTCTTTACGGAGCTTTAGAACCCACCGCTATCATACTTAGAAATGCTGTCATGCTTCGGAGTCAACGCCGAAAAATAACATTCGCCCGACCAAGATCATCCTGGATGAGTCGACTACTTCAGGTAGGCACGACATCGGCCAACAAGCGGCGAAGATTTGGTGTCTCTTAGTCCAGCGAAACGGCTTTCACTATGAAGTATTTCATAGACGCCGGAATATCCGGCCGGCCAGTACTGAGCTGAAATTGATCCAGCTCATACCAGTCCCATTGCGGGCCGGTCCTATAGCGGGCCAGTCGCATAGCGGGCTTCAGTTCACCCGGCTGATGCAGAAATCGATGACGTCGATCAGCGCCGATTTCTGTGGCGTCGCTTCCAGCGGCGCCAGCGCGTCGCGGGCGATCTCGCCGAAATGGCGGGCGCGTCCGATGGTGTCGGCAATGGCGCCGTGGCGGGTCATCAGGCCGATCGCCTTTTCCAGCCCGGCATCGTCGGTGACATTGTCCTCGATGGCGCGCTTCCAGAAGGTGCGCTCGGCCTTGGTGCCGCGCCGGTAGGCGAGGATCACCGGCAGCGTCACCTTGCCCTCGCGGAAATCGTCGCCGACATTCTTGCCGAGATCCTGGCTGGAGCCGCCATAGTCCAGCGCATCATCGATGAGCTGGAAGGCAAGGCCGAGATTCATGCCATAGGAGCGCAATGCGGCGCGATCGTTGCGCGTCGCCTGCGCGATGACCGGACCGACTTCGGCGGCAGCCGAAAACAGCGCCGCGGTCTTGGCCTTGATGACGGCGAAATGCTCGTCCTCGGTGGTATCCAGGTTCTTGGCGGCCGCCAGTTGCATCACCTCGCCCTCGGCGATGATGGAGGCCGCGCTCGACAGGATATCGAGCGCTTCCAGCGAACCGACATCGACCATCATGCGAAAAGCCTGGCCGAGCAGGAAGTCGCCGACCAGCACGCTTGCCTGGTTGCCCCAGATCATGCGGGCGGTCTTCTTGCCGCGCCGCATGCCGCTCTCGTCGACGACATCGTCATGGAGCAGCGTGGCGGTGTGCATGAATTCGACCGCGGTGGCGAGCTTGACGTGGCCCTCGCCGGAATAGCCGAACATCTGGGCTGCGGCGAGCGTCAGCATCGGACGCAGCCTTTTGCCACCCGACGAGATCAGATGGTTGGCGACTTCCGGGATCATCTCGACGTCGGAGCCGGCCTTGGACAGGATCAGCTTGTTGACGCGGCCCATATCGGCAGCGGTCAGATCGATGAGATCCTTGATGGAAGCAGGCTCCCGCTTCCCGTTTTCGATGTTGAGAACGACACCCACGAACAAACACTCCCGTCTTGACTACGCGTGCGACGGCACCCTGGTCCCGGCAGGACACTAGGGCGGCACATACGGGCACGGCAAGAGGCGAATTGGCGCGGCTGCGGTGACAGCGTGTCAACACCGAGATAGAGCATGGCGTCTGGACAAAACGGGTACCCGTTTGTCCGAGAAAACCGCTTCACACCGTTCGGCGCCATGCTCCAGCGTTTACATCAACGCAGCAACCTGCGAACTTCGTCCGATGATAGAACTCGTCCGCACCAACGATGCCGTGATCATCTCCTTTGTCGAATCGCTGATGCGCGACGCGGGCATTGTCTGCTTCGTCGCCGACCAGAATATGAGCATTCTCGAGGGGTCGATCGGCCTTTTGCAGAAGCGCGTCATGGTCGACGCCGACCAGGCCGATGCGGCGCGGCGCATCCTGAAGGACGCCGGCATCGAGAACGAAATCCGCCAGACATAATGGCTGAAGCGAGCCCGCTTACCAGCGATACGCCGGCGCATACGGTCGATGCCTTCCACCGCGGGCGTTTCTGGCTGGTGCAGCCCAGGAGCGGCCACCGCGCCGGCATGGACGCCATGATGCTAGCGGCAGCGGTTCCATCCGGCTTTGCCGGGCGGCTGGCCGATTTCGGCGCCGGCGCGGGTGCGGCAGGCCTGGCGGTGCTGTCGCGCTGTCCAGAGGCGCAGGTCGTGCTTGTCGAACGCTCCGACGAGATGGCGGGTTTTGCCGCGACCACGCTTGCCCATCCCGGCAATGCGCATCTCGGCAATCGCGCTTCGGTGCTGGCCGCCGACGTCACGCTTTCGGGCCGGGCGCGGACGCAGGCCGGCCTTGCCGACAACTCCTTCGACTTCGTCATCATGAACCCGCCCTTCAACGCGGCGCAGGACCGCGCCACGCCCGATCCGCTGCGCCGGCAGGCGCATGTCATGGAAGACGGGCTGTTCGAAAGCTGGATCAGAAGTGCCGCCGCCGTCGCAAAACCGCGCGGCGGCCTCGCCGTCATTGCACGGCCAGAACAGCTCGGCGATCTGCTCGAAGCCATGGCTGGCCGTTTCGGCGACGCCGAAATGCTGGCCGTCCATCCACGCCCGGAAGCAGCCGCGATCCGCATTGTCGTCAGGGCAGCGCTCGGCGCGCGCGGCAAATTGTCGATCCGCCCGCCTTTGATGCTGCATGCCGAAACCGGCGACGGCCCGTCGGAACGCACCGAAATGATCAACAACGGACTGGCGTCGCTGTTCGGCGACTGATTTGGCTTCGTGCCGCAAAACCGGCGCACAGCTCAGCGAGACGGATTGCAGCATTGCCGTTGAGCGGCGAATCCCTACATGCGTTGAAGCCACAGGAGACAGCCACCTCGTGAAACGCTTTTTCAACCGCCTGCTGCCGAAATCCTGGCGATCCACTATCGTCACCATTCCCGTCATCAGGCTGCATGGCACCATCATGGCCGGCGGCGGCCAGTTCCGGCCGAGCCTGTCGCTGGCGTCCACGGCGGGCCTGATCGAAAAGGCGTTCCTGTTCGATGCGCCCGCCGTCGCCATCTCGATCAATTCGCCGGGCGGCTCGCCGGTGCAGTCGCGGTTGATCTTCAAGCGCATCCGCGATCTTGCGGTTGAGAAGAACAAGAAGGTGCTGGTTTTCGTCGAGGATGTCGCGGCTTCGGGCGGCTACATGATCGCGGTCGCCGGCGACGAAATCTTTGCCGATCCATCCTCCATCGTCGGCTCGATCGGCGTGGTCTCGGCCTCGTTCGGTTTTCCCGAGCTGATGAAGAAGATCGGCGTCGAGCGCCGCGTCCACACCGCCGGCCAGAACAAGGCGGTGCTCGACCCGTTCAAGCCGGAGAAGAAGGAAGACGTCGAGCGGCTGAAGGCGCTGCAGCTCGAAGTGCACGAGACCTTCATCGACCTGGTCAAGGAGCGCCGCGGTTCCAAGCTGAAGGACGATCCCGACCTGTTCACCGGCCTGTTCTGGACCGGCAAGAAGGGGCTGGAGCTCGGTCTTGTCGATGCGCTGAGCGACATGCGCACGGTGCTGAAAACCCGCTTCGGCGCGAAAACCCAGCTTCGGCTGGTCACCGCGCCGCGCGGCCTGTTTGGCCGCATCGGCCTGTTCGGCTCAAGCTTTTCGGCGCCCGATATTGCTGCTGCCGCCGCCAGCGGCGTGATCGATGCGGCGGAAGAGCGCGCATTGTGGGCACGCTTCGGGCTTTGAAAACGCGGGGAAAGCGTCTAGCATGGTTGCCGACTAACCCGACCCGGCCGCCTTTGCCGCCTCGCGAGGGAGGAGTTTTGAAATGCCACAGATCATTTTCTTCGCGATTGTCGGCGCCGTCGCCTATTTCGGCTATCGCACCTTCGTGCGCGAGGCCGAGCGCGTGACCGCCAAGGTGCGGCGCACCGAAAAGCAGGCTGCGAACGGCGCCAACGGCACGCTGGTCAAAGATCCGAAGTCCGGCGAATACCGCCTGGCCAAGGACTGAGCACCATCCCGCTTGCAGCTGACACAGCGGATGTCGCGGCACGGACGTGGCTGGCAACCGCCAAGATAAATCTGGCGCTGCATGTCACCGGCAGGCGCGCCGACGGCTATCATCTGCTTGAAAGCCTGGCCGTTTTCACCCGCTTCGGCGACAGGGTGGAGATCGAGCCTGCCGACAGCGATCAGCTATCCGTATCGGGCCGCTACGCGTCCGGCGTGCCGCTCGACGACAGCAATCTGGTGGTGAAGGCGCGCGAGGCGCTGCGCCGGGGAGCCGGCCATCAGAGCACGCCGCCGGTGGCCATCCGGCTGGAAAAAAACCTGCCGGTCGCCTCCGGCATCGGCGGCGGCTCGAGCGACGCGGCAGCGGTGCTGCGCGGTCTTGTCCGGACCTGGGGGCTCGACATCGGCGAGGCCGAACTGGCTCGGATCGGGCTCTCGCTCGGCGCCGACGTGCCGATGTGTCTTGCGGCAAGGCCACTGGTCGCGCGCGGCGTCGGCGACGAGCTGTCGCCGGTGGCGGATTTCCCCGCGCTGGCGCTGGTGCTGGTCAATCCTGGCGTCGCCGTCTCGACGCCCGATGTGTTCAACGCACTCGAGAAGCGCGACAATGAGGCACTGCCGCCGCTGCCGCGCGGCTTCGACTTCCACAGCGTCCGCAACTGGCTGGAGATCACCCGCAACGATCTCGAGCCGGCGGCGTTGGCGATACTGCCACCCATCGGCAGGGCGCTTTCCCTGCTGAACAGGGCGGGATCGGGATTTTCGCGGATGTCGGGGTCTGGGGCGACATGTTTCGGACTGTTCGAAACCGGCAATGTCGCCAAGCGCGCCGCCGCCGAGATCCGCAGCCGCGAGCCGGACTGGTTTGTCGCCGCGACACGAAGCATCGCTTCGGAGGGAGCCGATGGCCAGACTTGACGAGAGCCGCCCCTTCATCCCGGTGCGCATCGCGGTGCTGACGGTGTCCGATACGCGCAGCCTCGCCGACGACAAATCCGGCCAGACGCTGGCCGACCGCATCACCGAGGCCGGCCACATCCTGGCCGCCCGCGACATCGTCACCGACGACCGCGAGAAAATCCGCGACAAGGTGCTGGGATGGTCGCGCGACCAGGATATCGATGTCGTCATCACCACCGGCGGCACCGGCTTCACCGGCCGCGACGTGACGCCGGAGGCGCTGGAGCCGATCTTCGAAAAGCGCATGGACGGCTTTTCCGAAGTGTTTCATCGCATTTCCTACGACAAGATCGGCACCTCGACGGTGCAGAGCCGGGCGACGGGCGGCGTCGTCAACGCCACCTTCGTCTTCGTGCTGCCGGGTTCGCCCGGCGCCTGCAAGGATGCCTGGGACGGCATATTGAAGCCGCAGCTCGATTACCGCCACATGCCCTGCAACTTCGTCGAGATCATGCCGCGCCTGGACGAACATTTGCAGCGCGGCAAGGCCGGCTCGTAATCCAAGGCAGATAGTGACCGAGCGCTGCCTTTGTCAGGCAGAATGGCGCTTGCGCCTTCGCAGAGCCATTTCCTCCGGGTCGTCGGGCGGATAGTCTGTCTTCAGGTCAAGACGGAAAGATCCGATGAGCGCGTACCGCGGCGGTTGCCACTGCGGCAACATCCACCTGACATTCGAAACCGGGATCGAGCCATCGCAGATGGAGATCCGCGCCTGCCAGTGCGCCTTCTGCGTCCGGCATGGTTCGCGCGCTGCCGCCGATCCGCAAGGGCGATTGATCGTCGCGGTCGACGACGAAGCGCGCTTGCACCGATACCGGTTCGGATTGCGCACCGCCGACTATCTGATCTGCCGCGACTGCGGCGTCTATGTCGCGGCGGTGACCACCGATGGCGGCGAGGCAAGGGCGATCGTCATCGTCAATGCGCTGGACGACCGGCCGCGGTTCAGCCGCGAGCCGGTCCCAATGGATTACGATGCCGAAAACCGCGAGGGGCGCATTGCCCGGCGGCAGGCACGCTGGATGCCGGTCGAGATTCGCTCGGGCGTCAGCGAATAACCGGTTCGCCGTGAAAGCGTCGGCGCGAGGGCGGCGACACGCCGAAGCCCACCTCCATCATCAGCCGCGGCGTGCGCGACGGCACGGTGCCCATGTGGAAGCCGAACGGATCCTCGACGAAGCCGAGTCCGGCTTCGCCGGTCAGCGTGACTGGGCTGTCATCGCCATAGACCTTGAGCACGTCTAGTGCCGGATGGCCGACCAGCAGCGTCAGCTGGTGCCTGAGGCTGCGCCTGGCATGGCTGCCTTTGACATAGACATGCGGACCGGTGCCGGCATCGCAAGGCTTCAGATAAAAGAAGAATTTCAGCATCCGCCAGTCGTCGAGATCGAAATGGTATTTGCCGAGCGAGGCGAGGTTCTTGTCGGCATCGGAGGCCTCGCCGGTCGGAAAGCTCCACCAGACGCGCGTGGTGATCAGCTTCGCCTGCCCGCCCAGATAGTTCTGGGCGATGTCAATGAGCAGCGGGTCGTTCTGGATGGCGAGTGCGGCCTTGCAGCCGAGGATGCGCTCGAAATAGTGGCCGCTGAGCAAAGAGCGGCCGAACCGCTTCTCGGCCTCGGCATGGTCCTCAGGCATGAATTCCAGCCGACGGTCGAAATTGCCGAAGCATGGTGTGCTCTGCGCGAAGCTCGCGATCTCCTCATGGATCGCCTGCGGCAGGACCAGGCCGGAAAACAGCCCGTCCGAACGGAGCTTCTCGACGATCGAGTTGAGCTCGACGCCACGGAACATCGTAGCCCCGGCATTTTGCGCCGGGCGGGCGGCTCTGGCCCCCAGCCAGTGCAGCTTGCGCGCCGGCATGGTGCGGGCGAGCATGAACATCGGCAGCCAGGCCGGATTCTCGCGCAGGTCCTTGAGGTAGGTTGGAATACGCACGGCGATGCGGCGCAACAGGCTGCCGTTGCGGGCAATGGCTTCCAGGCTGGCAGCGCCGGATTTGTCAGGGGTCGAAAGGTTCATCGGGGTCCTCAGGTATGAGAGGCAGCCGACGACACGTCGGTTGCTACCGCTCCTGCACTACCCAAACCCTGATATCCCGCATCGAGGAGAAGCTAACCCCACGTCAACTTTTGTGCAATGCACAATAAGTTTTTCCGCCGAAAAAGAGGGATGGTGCTGCGGCCTTGCCAATCCGGGAAATGTCGGCGCTGCCCCTCATCCGCCCGTCGGGCACCTTCTCCCTGTGAACGGGGAGAAGGGAGAAAAATCACTTCTTCGGCGCCACCCAGATTTCGGCGTCGAGCCTTTTGGTGGCGAGACCGCGCGCAAGCGCTTCGGCGCTGTGCGCATTCTTCGACAGGGCAACAGCCTGGCGTTTGCTGATCACCAGCCCTTCGGCCAGAGCCCGGTTTCCTGAAAACACCCGTGACAGGAATGGCGTGCGGCTGCCGCGGGCGCGGGAGAAGCGCGCCGGCATGGTTTGCCGCGCCGTGTGGACGACGACGTCGTCTATCCAGCCCTCGGCCAGCCTTGCGCCCGGCTCGAGCAGAAGCAGCCAGTCGCCTTTCGCCTGCCTGATACCGGCGCCAATGCCGCCGGCGACGAAATGGCAGCCGGCATGATCGGCGACCCGATGCGTCTGGTCGGTCGAACCGGTGTCGCAAACGATGACATCGCGCACCACGCCCTCGACCGCGCCGCCGATCAGCGAGGCAAGCGTGCGGGCAAGGCCTTCTTCGTCGTCACGGGTTTCGATGAGAACGCTGAGCATTTTTAGCCGAATAGCGGAAAGCCGCGCACGACGCCAGTTTCGCATCGCAAACTGAAAAAGTTCTTGCTTTGTTCTCATTGGCGAAATAGGATTATTTTCATGAACAGAGCGATTCGACAGCCGGCAGACAGTCCCTGGGAGAGGGCAAAGGTGGAACATATCGTGCGTGCGGACATTGCAGCCTTCGGGGCAGGAAGAGCCGAGATGGCCAATGCAATGATCGAACAGAGCGGCATGCGCGTCCGTCCGGACCGCAACCGCGGCCGTTCGGCCGGGATCAACCCGTCCGGCCGCTTCGAGCCGGTCAGCCGGCATGTGTTCGATGATGGCTGGAATTCGCTGGAGGAATTGCCGCCGTTCAAAACCGAAGTGCAGGTCGAGAAGCCGCGCACGATCATCACCCGCAACGAATCGCCCGACATCTCCTTCGACCGTTCGATCAACCCCTATCGTGGTTGCGAGCATGGCTGCGTTTATTGTTTCGCTCGGCCGACGCATTCCTTCATGGGCCTGTCGCCGGGGCTGGATTTCGAATCGAAGCTGTTTGCCAAGCCGGATGCGGCGCGGCTGCTCGACAAGGAACTGTCGAAGGATGGCTACCAGCCGCGCACCATCGCCATCGGCACCAACACCGATCCCTACCAGCCGATCGAGAAGCAGTACCGGATCATGCGCGAGATCCTCGAAGTGCTGGAGGCGCGCGGCCATCCGGTCGGCATCGTCACCAAATCCCATCTGGTGACGCGCGACATCGACATATTGTCGCGCATGGCCGAACGAGGGCTGGCCAAGGTGGCGCTGTCGGTGACGACGATGGACCGCATGCTGGCGCGGACCATGGAGCCGCGCGCGTCGACGCCGACCAAGCGGCTTGAGGCAATAAGGCAGCTCTCGGATGCCGGCATCCCGGCCTCGGTGATGGTGGCGCCGATCATCCCCGGCCTGACCGACCAGGAGATGGAGCGCATCCTCGATTCGGCCTACGCCGCTGGAGCGCGCGAAGCGGGCTATGTCATCCTGCGCCTGCCGCTCGAAGTGGCGCCGATCTTCAAGGATTGGCTGCTGCGCCACTATCCCGACCGCTACCGGCACGTGATGTCGCTGATCCGGTCGATGCGCGACGGCAAGGACTACGATTCGGAATGGGGCAAGCGGATGAAAGGCGCCGGCCCCTATGCCTGGCAGATCGGCCGGCGTTTCGAGATCACCGCCAAGCGGCTCGGCCTCAACGCCGAGCGGCGCACACTGAGGACCGACCAGTTCGTCGTTGCCGCCAAGGCGACCGAGCAGCTGATGCTGCTCTAGAGACCCTCGCCTGCCTGCCTTTGTTGGCTGGGCAGGCGAAAAAATCCCGTCCGGCCTGTCCCCCGGCCTGCAGACGGTGCCCTCCCGGTCTTGCCCCACTCGACCCTGGAGGGACTTGCGGAGAATCGGAGCCGATGCGAACCTCGCCGCAACATGGCTCGCGCGCGTTCCGATTCTCCGCTTCTTTTCGAGATGATCGAGAAGCCCGACTTCTCCTTCGAGACGAAGGCGATGGCTGAAGGCCTGTGGCCGGTGGCGGGCATGGATGAGGCCGGCCGCGGTCCACTGGCCGGGCCGGTGGTGGCGGCGGCGGTGATTCTCGATCCCGCCAACATTCCCGACGGGCTCGACGATTCCAAACGGCTCAACCATTTGCAGCGCGAGGCGCTGTTCCTGAAAATTCTTGGGTCCGCGCTCGGGGTGTCGATGGCCTCGGTGAGTGCCGAAGGCATTGACGGCAGCAACATCCTCAGAGCGAGCCTCGAAGCCATGCGCCGCGCCCTTGCCGGTCTGCCGATCCAGGCGAAGCTGGCGCTGGCCGATGGCCGCGATGTGCCGCCGGGCCTCCTCTGCGAAGGCCGCGCGCTGATCAAGGGCGACCAACGCTCGCAGTCGATAGCCGCCGCCTCGATCGTCGCCAAGGTGATGCGCGACCGCATGATGTGCGGCTGCGGCAGCCATCACGAACGCTATGGCTTCGAAGTCCATATGGGCTACGCCACGGTGCGGCATCGCACCGCAATCGAGGCGCACGGGCCGGTGGCGAGGCTGCACCGGGCGTCGTTTGCGCCGTTCCGGCTGGGCGGGGTTGAGGTGGTGGAAGAAGAGAGTTTCGGGTTGGAGTGAGCCGCCGGCGGTGCTTCGTCATCCTCGGGCTTGACCCGAGGATCCATGCCGTGACGGTTGCCGAGGAATGCGGCCTATCAGAATTCTGGACAGCCGCAATGCTCGTAGTCGCGGCATGGATCCTAGGCGCCGCGTCGCTTCGCTCCTTGCTCCGCCCTAGGATGACGAACTGATAGGCCCTCAACAAAAAAGCCGCCAGGTCGCCCGGGCGGCTTCATGCTTGCGGTTCCAACCTCGCTCAGTTCAGCTTGGCCTTCACGTCCTGCAGCGAGGCCTTGAACAGGTCCGCCCCGGCCTTGGCATCGACCTTGGCCGCAAGCAGCGCACGCGCTGCCTCGACGGCGATGTCGACGGCGCTGGCGCGCACTTCGGCCACTGCCTCGCGCTCGGCCTGGCCGATCTTCTGCTCGGCAAGCGCGGTGCGGCGGGTGACGTAGTCCTCGGTCTTCTTGTGCGCTTCGGCAGCCAGCATTTCGGCCTCGCGCTTGGCGGCGGCGACGATGGCTGCGGCCTCCTGCTCGGCTTCCTTGCGCTTCTTCTGGTATTGGCCGAGCAGCTGCTGGGCCTCTTCGCGCAGCCGGCGGGCTTCCTCGAGCTCAGTGCTGATCTTGGCGGCGCGCGCGTCGAGCGCCTTGGCGATCAGCCCCGGCACCTTGATGTAGACGGCAACGCCGAGGAAAATGACAAGGGCAACAGTGGCCCAGACCGTAGCGAGAGATGTTGCGTCCATAATGCGCTCCTCACCGGGCCACGGATTTGACCGCAGCCGCGATCTCGGCCTTGCTGGCCTTGCCGCCGACAAGCGCATCGACGATAGCCGAAGCGGTGTCCTCGGCGATCGTGCCGACTTCCTTCATGGCATTGGCCTTGATGGAAGCTATGCTTGCCTCGGCCTCGCCGAGCTTCTTGTCGAGCGCGGCCTCGATCTTCTTGCGCGCAGCCTCGGCTTCGGCCTTGGCAGCGTCGTTGGCCTGCTGGCCGATCGCGTTTGCCTTGGTCTTGGCTTCCGCCAGTTCCTGCTCGTAAGCAGCAACGGCAGCGTCAGCCTCGCCCTTAAGCTTGGCAGCCTGGTCGAGGTCCTGCGTGATGCGATCGCTGCGAACCTCGATGATACCGCCAAGGCGCGGCATCACCACCTTCTTCAGGAACAGGTAAAACAGCCCGAACGTGATCGCCAGCCACAGAAGCTGCGACGGGAACGTCGCCGGATCGAATGGCGGGAACGTGCCGTGCGCCTCAGCGGGCACGCCGGTGCCGGAATGCGTTTCGCCTTCCGTTCCGGTATGGGCGCCTTCAGCGGCGGGTGCGGACTCTTGCGCAAAGGCAGATGTCACGAACATGGACTATCCCCTGATATCAGGCATGGCCGCAGGAATGCGGCCAGCCAATTCTTCCCAATGCTTGTCCGACCAATAGCTGGCCGAACAGGGGCTCAGCCGAACAGGGCGAGGAGCGCGATGAGAAGCGAGAAAATGCCCAGAGCTTCGGTCACGGCGAAGCCGAAAATCAGACGGCCGAACTGGCCATCGGCTGCCGACGGATTGCGCAGAGCGCCCGCGAGGTAGCTGCCGAAGATGTTGCCGAGACCAATGCCCGCGCCGCCCATGCCCAGGCAAGCGATACCGGCGCCGATGTACTTTGCTGCTTCTGCGTCCATTTTAAACTCCTTTGGATCTGTAATTCCGTTGCAATTCCATCCGGCGAAGGATGCCGGAAATTCTATGATCAGTGCCCGGGATGCAGGGCGTCGTTCAGATACATGCAGGTCAGCACGGCAAAGACGTAAGCCTGCAGGAAGGCGACCAGCAATTCCAGTGCGGTCAGCGCAACGGCCATGGCCAGCGGCAGCACCGAGCCGGCAATGCCAACGGCGCCCAGCGCGCTGAGGCTGACGACGAAGCCCGAAAACACTTTCAGCGTGATGTGGCCGGCCAGCATGTTGGCGAACAGACGAACCGAGAGGCTGACCGGGCGCGACACGAAGGAGATCACTTCGATCAGCACCACCAGCGGCAGCAGGAACACCGGAACGCCATGCGGCACGAACAGCTTGAGGAAGCCCAGACCGTGCTTCGTGAAGCCATAGACAACCACGGTTCCGATCACCAGGGCGGCGAGGCCGAAGGTGACGATGATGTGGCTGGTGACGGTGAAGAAGTAGGGGAACAGGCCAAGCAGGTTGGCAACCAGGACGAACATGAACAGCGAGAACACGAAGGGGAAGAACTTCATACCCTGGTTCCCGGCGGCGTCGCGCAGCATGTTGGCGACGAATTCATAGCCCATTTCCGAAACCGACTGCAGGCGACCGGGTATCAGGCTGCGGCTGGAAGTCGAGAGGTACAGAAACGCCGATGCGACCAACACCGTCGCAACCATGAACAGGGCCGAATTGGTGAAGGATACGTCATAGCCGCCGATATTGATCGGAATCAGCTTGACGATATGGAACTGGTGGATCGGATCGACCTTGTCAGCAGCCATTTACATCCCCGTCAAAGCCGCGAACGGCCTTAAGTGTCCTTATGCGCCATTGGCGGCGCCATTTCATTCTTTCGGATCGCGCGACTTCTCGCTTTTTCCGAAATCCGCCACAACGCCTGCCGAACGCAAGACATTGAGCACGCCGGCGCCAAAACCCAGCATCAGACCGACGATCAGACCCCATGGCGAAGATCCCGCCACACGATCCAGGAACCAGCCAAGGCCAACACCCACCACTATCCCGGCGATGAACTCGCTGGACAGCTTGAGCGCCTGGCCATATCCGGCCGTCGCTTTCGCGCCATCATTCCCCTCGAGCCGGTCCGGCCGTCTTGTCGCAAGCGATGCTCCAAGCTCGCGCCGGCGGCGCTCGAGATCTTCATCGCGGATGTCGGCTTCGTGCTTGCTGCCGCGGCCGGTTTCTCCGGTTCCGTCTGGCCCGTTCTTGTCGGCCATCGTAACCCCCCTGCCCGGTCAGACCGTCACCGTCCGTCCGCTTCTAAGTCGCCGGCAACATAGTTAGAGGGTTTGCGCCCGTCAAGCCACGGGCGGAACTTCAAAGCCATGTATTTTCTTCATTAAAATCAAACACTTGGCGAGGTGCGACATCGTGCCCGGCACTATGGGGTCGGCACATGCCCCGAATCCGTCCGGCGGCCGCTGTCCGATTTCGGCTTCCGGGGCCTTTTGCGGTTCGTTTGTGACAGGCAAGCCGAAGGGCTCAGCTCCAGCCGCCGCCATAGGTGCGATAGAAGATATGCAGGCCGATCTTGGTCATCTTCTGCATCGTGCGCGCCCAACCCGGATTGACGTAGTTGGCGTAGTAGTGGGTCGACGAGCCGACTTCCGGAATGAAGATCTTGCCGGCGGTGACCGCCATGGCGACATCCTGAGCCACCTTGTAGTGGGCGGGGCTCTCGACGCGCTTCTTGCGGCCATCGCAGGCGAAGGAGAACTGGCAACGGTTCAGCCAGTTGTCGTTCTGGTAGACGACGCCGCAGATGGAGTTCGGATAGGCCGGATTGCGGACGCGGTTGAGGATAACTTGCGCGACCGCGGCCTGGCCGCGCACGGATTCGCTGCGGGCCTCGAAATAGATGCCGTTGGCAAGGCAGGTCTGCTCCTTCTTGGAGAAGACGCTGGCCGGCAGCGGGTTCTGGATCCACGAATGATCGCCCTTGGCCATCGGCGGAATGAAGCGGCCTTCGTTCGGCTCCTCATCCTGCAGCAGCACCTCGAAGGGCGAGGCCTTGGCGTAATCGGGCTCGGACTGGGCATAGGCGGTGGCCAGCACGTCCGGCCTGTCGTTGTTGACGAGTGCGGCAAGCATGGCCGGCACGCCGGGATCGGGCTTCTTGTCTTCCCTCGTATGGAAAGCCTGGGCGATCTGGATTTCCTTGCCCTTGATGCCGGGCTTGGCGAAGGCCAGCTTCAGGCCGCTGTCCATGCTCGGGCGCAGCAGCGACGAGGTGCGTTGGAAGATCGAGCCGGCATTGAAGTTCTTTGGCGGCGCCACCGGCGAGATATGGACGATGCGGCCCTTCTTGTCGGCGCGCGTGACGCGGTCTTCATCGGGAACGGTGCCGGCAACATTGCCCTTGCCGCGAAACGAGACCGCGCCGACGCCGGCAATGTGCACGCCGGAGCCGGAGAGCGAACCGGTGGTGACGGAATCGATGAAAGGCATTTCAGCGTTATGGACCGAGCCGGCGACGGAGCGCTCGACATAGGAATTCCAGCGCGCATTGGGCGCTTCAAGGCCGGAAATCAGGCTGCCAATGTCCTGGTAGGCGACGACGGTCGGAAAGCCGATCCAGATGCCGAGCCCAATGACCAATGGCGATACGAAGGAACGTTTTTTCTCACCGGCGGCGGCGGCCAGCCGCTTCAAGACACGTCGATGCACGGGGAACTCTCCAGAAACGCCACTGAGCCACTGGAGAGCCAAAGTGAAGCATTAACCTTGATGCGGGGTTAACGCCGTCGATCGCGTTTTCTCGAACCGGCCCGAAACGGAACGCCGTCTGCGGACCAATAGAATAGGCCGAGCCGTCAGTTCGGCCGCAGCAAGATCGGCCAGGCGGTGAGTGCGCAAAGCGCCCCCACCAGCCAGATGCCCGGCCACGACCAGATGAGCAGCAAGGCCGGAATGGCCGTCGGCACCACGAAGAAGGCGATGAAGACGAAGCTGTTGGCAAGGCCAAGTGCTGTTCCGGCGCGGCTGGCGCCGGCTAGCGTGGCGAGTTCGGTGTAGGCGACGCCATGCCAGGCGGAGACCGAAATGCCGGCAACGACCAGCAGCACAGCGATCGCCGGCGTCAGCGCGGCATGGTTGCCCGGCGTGGCGGCTACCGTCAGGACGAGCAGGCCGAGGGCCGCGAAGCCGATCGCGCTGGTCATGCTGCAGAGACGCAGGAATGAGCGGCGGTTGCCGTGGCGGTCGGTGTAGCGGCCGCTCCAGACGCGCATGACCATGGCGCCTGTCTGCACCGCGGCAAGGCTGGCGCTGATGGTGAGCGTGCCCATGCCGGCGAAATCGTGCAGGAAGACGGAAGCGAAGGTGAGCACCGCCACCTGCGGAAAGCAGAGCAGGCCGATAGCTGTGGCAAGGCGCCAGACCTCGACATTGCGCAGCGGCGCCGGGCCGGCCGGGTCGGCCGTGCTGCCGGCATTATCGATCTCTTGGTCGATCTCTGGCGGCTGGTGCAGCCAGCGCCAGGCAAACAGCGCCGAGACGGCGTTCACCGCTGCCAGCAGCCCGAACACCGCCGCGAAGCCATGCACGGATGCCAGCGACGGCAGGACCAGCGCGCCGAGCCCGCCGCCAAGCGGCACCGCCGTCTGCCTGATGCTCATGGCAAAGCCACGCTCGCCCTCGTGGAACCAGGCCATGATGGCGCGGCCGCTGGAACCATTGACGCTGCCGCCGAGCAGGCCGGTGACCAGAAGGCATGCGGCCAGCATAGCGACGCCAGGCACATAAGTCGCCGACGGCACGATGAACAACGCCATGACCGCAAGCCAGGTCGCCGTCGCGCCGAGGCCGGTCAACAGCACGCCGCGATCGCCCCAGCGGTCGGTGAGCAGGCCCCAGGGCAATTCGCTCAGGGCAACCCCTAACCCGAGCAGGCCGAGGACCAGACCGAGGTTGCCGTTGGAGAGATGATAGCCCGAACGCAGAAACACCGCCGCCGCCGGTATGCCGGCGAAGGTGGCGGAGAAACTGGCATTGGCGGCAACGCCGATGCCAAGCACCTTCCAGCGATGATTGGCGGCAAGGTTTTTCACGCCCGAGATGGCGCTGACCGGTTCGCGCCTGACACGGCCTGGCTCGCAATTCGGATCGGTGGCAGCAATCGACATGGCGCGACTCCTCTTGAGGTATCGGGGTCGACCCGACCTTGACGCCTTGTCTCTATCGCCATAGCTTCATCCTGAATATCGGGAAGTTTTTGACAATTGATCCCGAAAAATAGGACTGTTTCCATGCGACGCGTCACCTTCGACCTCGATGTCCTCAGAAGCTTCGTCACCGGCATGGAGCTCGGCAGCTTCGCCAAGGCCGCCGAGCGGCTCGGACGCTCGACCTCGGCGGTCAGCGCGCAATTGAAGAAGCTGGAGGAACAGGCGGCGACGCCGATCTTCCGCAAGTCGGGCCGCGGCCTGGCGCTGACGGAAGCCGGCGAAACGATGCTTGGCTATGCCAGGCGGCTGCTAGAATTGAATGACGAGGCGGCTTCCGCCATCCACGATGTCGAACTGGAAGGATGGGTCAGGCTCGGCCTGCAGGAGGATTTCGGCGAGGCGGTGCTGCCGGAGGTGCTCGGACGCTTCGCCCGCGCGCACCCCAAGGTCAAGATCGAGGCGCGGATCGGACGCAGCTACGAACTTGCCGAGCGGATCACCTCAGGCAATCTCGACATTGCGCTGGCCTGGGACAGCGGCCAGGCGCTGCCCTACAGCCGGCATGTCGGCGATGCGCAGTTGCGCTGGATCGGCCCGGCAAAGCTGATCGAGACCAGCCTGCGCGAGGGCGAAGCGCTGCCGCTGGTAGCGCTCGAAGCGCCATGCCTGCTGCGCACGGTGACGACGGAAACGCTCGACCGCGCCGGCCTGCCGTGGCGGATGGCTTTCTCCAGCCCCAGCCTCGGCGGCATCTGGGCGGCGGTCGCAGCCGGGCTGGGACTGACGATCCGTACCGATATCGGCCTGCCGGCCAATGTCAGGGCAATGGCGCCAAAGGTGCTGGGCCTGCCGGCGCTGCCGACCATGGCGCTGGTGCTGCACCAGAAAGACGCGGAGCTGGACCCGGTGGCGGCGCGGCTGGCGGATATATTGCTGCAGGCGGCGGTGGAGGCGCTGCCGAAGGGCGCGCGGTTGAGGGAGGTCGCTTAGGGTTTCTGGGCTATGCCTCTGACCTTCGTCATCCTAGGGTCTGCGCCGCGTCGCTTCGCTCCTTGCTCCGCCCTAGGATGACGAAGCGATGGGCGTTCCGGCCAGCGACCATCGCTCACTTGCGCTTGTTCGCCCGCCCCGCGAACGGATTGTCCGACGTCCGCAGCGCTATCCGGATCGGCACGCCCGGCATGTCGAACGCTTCGCGCAAGCTGTTGGAGAGGTAGCGGACATAGGATTGCGGCATCGCGTCGGGCCTTGAGCACTGGACGACGAAACCCGGCGGCCGCGTCTTGGCCTGCGTCACATACTTGACCTTGAGCCGGCGGCCGGCGACGGCGGGCGGCGGGTGATGCGCCAGAATGCTTTCCAGCCAGCGGTTGAGCTTGCCGGTCGAAACGCGGCTGTTCCACACCTTGTGCGTCTTGATGACGGCATCCATCAGCTTGTCGAGGCTGCGGCCGGTCTCGGCCGAAACCGTCACCGCCTGGATGCCGCGCACCTGCGGCAAAAGCCGCGTGGTCTTTTCGCGCAGTTCCGCCAGCAGTTCCTGCGGATTGTCGATCAGGTCCCATTTGTTGAAGGCGATGACCGGCGCCCTGCCCTCGCGGATGATCAGGTCGGCGATCTGCAGGTCCTGCTTCTCGAAGGGGATGGTGGCGTCGAGCACGATGATGACGATCTCGGCAAAGCGGATGGCGCGCAGGCCGTCCTGCACCGACATCACTTCCAGCTTTTCGTGGATCCTGGCCTTGCGGCGCATGCCGGCGGTGTCAAACAGTTTTAGCCGGCGGCCATGCCAGTCCCAGTCGACGGAGATGGAATCGCGAGTGATGCCGGCTTCCGGGCCGGTCAACAGCCGCTCCTCGCCGATCAGCGCGTTGATCAGCGTCGACTTGCCGGCGTTGGGGCGGCCGACGACGGCGATGCGCATCGGCTTGGTGTCGTCATAGGCGGGTTCGGCGTCCGGATCGGTGATGTCCTCGCCGATGAGCACCTCGCTGGCCGCGACCTCGTCCTCGGACTCAGCCTCTTCCTCGTCGAAAGCGCGCTTCTCGCCAAGAGCTTCGATCACCGCGTCGCGCAGATCGGGCATGCCCTGGCCGTGCTCCGCCGAGACCGGGATCGGTTCGCCGAGGCCGAGCTCCCAGGCTTCCAGCATGCCGCCCTGCGCCCCCTTGGCCTCGGCCTTGTTGGCGACCAGCACCACCGGCTTGCCGGATTTGCGCACGATCTCGGCAAAGGTGCGGTCGTCTGGCAGCAGGCCGGATTTGGCGTCGATGGTGAAGAAGATCAGGTCGGCTTCGTGGATGGCGATCTCGGTCTGCGCCCGCATGCGGCCGGGCAACGTCGAGGCGGCGGCGTCCTCGAAACCGGCGGTGTCGATGACATCGAAATGCAAATCGTAGAGTTTGGCTGCGTGGACGCGACGATCGCGGGTGACGCCCGGCGTGTCGTCGACAAGCGCCAGCTTCCGTCCCACCAGCCGGTTGAAAAGCGTCGATTTGCCGACGTTAGGCCGGCCGATAATGGCGACTTTGAATGTCATCGCGCCACCCATATCATCGCCCGAACCGCAGCGCACCCTTGGGTCAGGCCCGAGGGCAGGCTTTGGGCGATGCGTATCATGACGCGCCCGAGCCGCGGATCAGTTCGGACATCAGCGTCGCCCGCTGGCGCGCATTGCGCGGGGCGCCGTCATCGGCGGCGATCTGGTCGAACAGTTTCAGCGCATCCTGGGCCTTGCCTGCCTTCCAGGCGGCAAGGCCGAGCGCTTCGCGCGCCGTGTGGCGCAGCGTGTTGTTGTCGGCGGTCAGCGCTTCGACGCGGCTGGAGACGTCGGCAAGCGAGCCATTGTCGACGAGCACCAAGGCGGCCCGCAGGCGCGCCATGTCGCGAATGCCCTGGGGAATGGCGGTGTCGGCGGCGACGCCGTCGAAATCTGCCACGGCAGCGGCAAAGTCGCCCTTGTCGGCCTTGACGGTTGCCGCGCGCATGCGGGCGAGCAGCGGATAGGCGCCGTAGCCGTCCTTTTCCAGCTGCTCAAGTGCTGTCAGCGCTTCATCGTTCTTGCCGTCATTGGCAAGCTTGAGCGCCTCCGAAAAAGCATCGCCCGAGCGGTTGGCGCGGCTCTCGTCCCAATAGCGGTAGCCGACGAAGACAGCGGTGCCGAGCACCACCAGGATGGCGAGGCCAAGCAAGGCCGGGCCGAAACGGTCCCAAAGCACCTGCGCCTTTTCGCGACGGATCTCGTCGTTGACTTCGCGGATAAAACTGTCGTCGGACATCAATCAAAACCATTGCTGCCCCAACAGGGGCGCTTCTTGAGCCCCGCGTTTTAGCGAAATTTTGTCGGCATGGAAGGGGCTGGGCAGGAAAATCGGCTAATCGCTGGGTAGGCAGCCACCGACATTGACCGCACCCGTGCCACATTTTGCCGATAGCCGGCTTTGACTGCCTCCGGATCAAGCCCCGATTGCCGATGCCTCTTTTGTCCCGCGTTGTTGCGTTTTCCACAGCCGTGCTCACCACGGCGGGCGCTGCTTACGCCGACCCGCCGGCGCCGCCAGCCCACGCAAAGCCGAAGCAGATCGTCATCATCTCGTTCGACAGTGCCCGCGAGGTCTCGCAATGGCAGCGCAGCCGGGCGCTGGCCAAGCGCACCGGAGCGCACTTCACCTACTTTCTGTCCTGTGTGTTCCTGCTATCGCCGCAGACGCGCGCCGAATACACCGCGCCCGGCAAGAGCGCCGGCAAATCCAACATCGGCTTTGCCGCCTCGAAGCAGGACGTCGCCGAGCGGCTGGACCAGATCGGGCTCGCGGCGTCGGAAGGCCATGACATTGCCAGCCATGCCTGCGGCCATTTCGACGGCAAGGACTGGAGCAAGGCCGACTGGCTGAAGGAATTCGCCTCGTTCGAGCGCATTCTGGAGAACGCATACTCGATCAACAGCATTACGCCCGAGCCCAAGGGCTGGCGCGACATTGCCCATGCAGTGACCGGTTTTCGCGCGCCATATTTGTCGACCAGCAAGGCGCTCTACGAAGCCCTGCCGGCGGCCGGTTACCAGTTCGACGCCAGCGGCGTTTCAAAAGGCCCGGTCGAGGCCCCGACCAGCGGCGGCCTCACCCGCTTTTCGCTGCCGCAGATCCCGGAAGGCCCGAGTTCAAGGCCGGTGATCGCCATGGACTACAATCTCTATGTCCGCCATTCCGGCGGCTTCGAGCGGCCGAGCCAGGCAGCCGACTTCACCGAGCGGACCTACCAGGCCTTCCGCGACGCCTTCGACAAGCAGTATCAGGGCAAGCGCATCCCGCTGGAGCTCGGCTTCCACTTCACCCTGATGAACAACGGCGCCTACTGGAACGCGCTGGAACGCTTCGCCGGCGAAGTCTGCGTCAGGGCCGATGTCGAGTGCATCAGTTTTCGCGATTATGTCGCGCGGCAGCGTGGCGGCGAGAAGCAGGCGTCAGTGGGCGGCTGAGCCGCCCACAAACTCGCCAGATTTAGTCAGGTCGGATCCTCAGCACTTTGCCTTGCGAGATAGCGCTGGTCGATCTCTGGCAGCGGTTCGCCCTGCAAGGTCGCCTCAAAGGCGCGCAAGCGTTTGTGAACCGACTGGAGTTCGACGATGGTCGACCAAGACGTGAGCAGAAACTGCAGCGACCCCGTAACCTTGCCGAAGGCGTTCGATACCTGGTTCAGCGTGCCAAAGGTGATCTTGTGCGCAACCAGTGAGGGACCCAGGATCAACAGCGAGAAAATGTTGTCGGCCTGCAGGTAGGTGTAACGGACAACATTGAAATAGATGTAGTGGAAATAAAGCCTGAAATAGTTTTGACGAACATTCTCGAACAGCTCGGCAGTGGTGGCTGGCTGGGCTCTGTCGGCATGATCCTCGCCGTAGACCAGTTCCTTGCGATAAGCTGCTTCAACGCGCTGGTTGCGGAACTGTAGCCCTGGGAGTTTCAGACCGGCGACCATCACCGAGATCGTTCCGAACAGACACCAGGCCAATGCCGCGACCACCAATGGCTGTGGGATCGCGCCGACAATCGGCAACTCGCTGATGTGTACCTGCAACTGGATCATCACCGGCAGGAACGCAATCAGGGTCATGATCGACTGGACAAAGGTGGCGCCCAGATCCTCCATAATCTGGGAGAATCGCATCGTGTCTTCCTGGATACGCTGCGAGGCGCCCTCGATATGGCGAAGTCTGCCCCAGTTCTCGACGAAATAATTGTTCATCGCCGTGCGCCAACGGAAGATCCAGTGGCTGACGATGAAGGCATTGACCACCTGCACATTCATGCCAACCAGAGCGAGCCAGGAAAAGTCGGCCAGTCCGACGTAGAACTCGCCGTTGGTCGACTTTCCAGTCCCGGACATCAGCCCTTGCACATAGTCAAAGAAAGGGCCGTACCAGGCGTTGACGGCGACGCTGACCTGCACATTGAAATAGATGAAGAACAGGATGACCGCTGTCATCAGGATCGACCAGCGCTGCCAGGGATGCGGCGAGTACCAACTCCAGAACGCGTAGAAAACGAGCACGCAAAAAGCGAAGTAGAGATAGAACCAAAGAAATGGCTTCGACACGAGGATCGCGATGCCGATGATGGGCGGCGCGCCGGCGGCGGCCGGCGGCATGCCGAACACGGCCCCCAACTGCTCACCTCCAAAGAACCAGAACAGAATTGCCGCGAGGCTCCAGATGGCGACCGAAGAGAAAAACAACTTCGGCTGCGGGAAGAAGGATACGAACACTGTGGTGAAATCCTCGGTCGGTGCGCAAATCAGCGGGGTTGCTGGACAGCGGGCATAAGGTCACACATCAGCCGGAAAGAAAATGCCCGCGCCCGATGCCCGGCATCGAGCAAGACCACAATCATGGCGATTTTGGCGCGGCCGACCAGGTGATGGCTGCCGAAACCAGCAAGACGGCGGCGGCGACGATCGAGGCGAGGAAGAAGTTGCCGGACGCCTGTGCCAGCAGGCCGGCAACGATGGGGCCGACGATCTGGCCGATGCCGAAGGACGCGGTC
Source organism: Hyphomicrobiales bacterium (assembly GCA_900472295.1). GTDB lineage: Bacteria > Pseudomonadota > Alphaproteobacteria > Rhizobiales > Rhizobiaceae > Mesorhizobium. The sequence goes on from UCIA01000040.1 coordinate 129,878, forward strand.
ATCAGCGCAAAAATCCGGCGCGGCGCCTGCGGGACGAGCAGCCTTGCCGTCTGCAGGCCAAGCGCCGTGACGGCGATGAAGGTGCCGCCGAGCAGGACGCCTGCCAGCAACGGGCCGACGGTGCCGCCGATGGCGACGCTGGCGGTAACGCCAACCACCTCGACCATGCAGCCGACGGCATAGGCTGCGTAGAGCCCGATCCGCGCTGCTATCTTTTGCCACAGCCAGACAGAGGGAAAGCCGGCAAGGCCGGTGACCATCCAGACGCTCGCCTCGAAGACGCGGCCGCCGCCGTCCTGGCGGACTATGGCGACGAGGAAGGTCGCCGTCACCACATAGCCGAAGCCGAACAGGCCGTAGGCGACGATGATTTTCAGCAGCGACCGGTCCCTCGGCAGCGCCGGTTCGCGGCCGGCCACGCCGCTGGCGGGAGCGGTGCCGCCGGCGAGCAAGGCGACGAGCACAAGGCCACATGCGGAAATCGCGCCCGACCACAGCCAGCCCGACGCCCATCCGGCATGTTCGGTGACGAGGACAGCCATCAGCGCCGAGGAGGCCGCAATGCCGAGGCCGACGCCGCCGAAATGCAGCGCCTGCAGGTCGCTTCGGTTGGCGGCAGCCAAATGACCAAAGACGATCGAGGCCATGAACACCATGACGAAGGCGCTGGCCAGACCGGCAAGAAAGCGGATGACGACAAAAGCCGTCATCGTCTCGGTCAGCCCCATCAGGGCGGCCAGCGCGGCACTGGCGGCAAGGCCACCGAACATCAGCAGGCGCTCGCGCCCATGCGCCCAGCCGCCGGCCGCGGCAAGCGCGCCGATGAGGTAACCGAGATAGTTGGCCGACGCGATCCAGCCGGCATCGGCCGGCGACAGATGCAGTTCTTCCATCATGCCGGGCAGGATAGGCGTGTAGACGAAGCGGCCGATGCCCATGGCGACGGCCATGGCGATCATGCCAGCTACGGCGAGGCGTAAGGGTGATGGCGCGGCATTCATTGCAGCGCACAATAGAATTGGCCGTCGCCGAAACAATCCGCTTTGTGTTGGGCCAGCAGGCCGGCGACTAAAGCCTCAACCGCAACCGACCGCGCCGGTCTCGTAGGCGGTGCGCCGCGCCGTCAGCCGGAACGGCATATCCCCAAGCTCGCGTTCCGACATGGTGTCGAGCACCGGATGCGACAGCGGATCGGTTACCCAATTGACGGCATCGCCGTCAGGACGCCGCCGCGTGTAGCCGGCGGCAAGGACTTTGAGCAATGAAATGACCGTCACCATCCTTGCCTCCTCGGCCTCCGAGACCCACTGTCCCGGTCTTACCGTCCCGCTAAAATCTGCCCTATTTCGCCGTCTTTCAATTGAGATTTCAGTCGGAGCGGTTTAGAAAAACTAAAATGGCTATGCTGAACCGCGTCCACCTCAACGGCTTGCGCGCCGTCGAAACCGTCGCCCGCCTCGGCTCTCTGGCGGCGGCGGCCGGCGAGCTCAACGTCTCGGTCAGCGCCGTCAGCCAGCAGATCAACCGCACCGAAAAGCAGCTTGGGCAGGCGCTGTTCGAGAGAACATCCAGCGGGCTGGTGCTGACCGAATTCGGCGCGGTGTTTTCCGCCCGGCTCGGCGCAGGGTTCCGCGAGCTGGCACAGGCGGTGGCGCTTGCCGACGAGGCAAGCCAGTGCACGCTGGTGGTTTCGGTGGCGCCGGCCTTCGCCTCGAAATGGCTGCTGCCCAGGCTGTCGCGGCATTTCGACCGGCACCCCAACGTACTGTTGCGCATCGACGCCTCGGTGCGGCTGACCGATCTCGACCATTCCGACGTCGACATCGCCATCCGGATGGGTGATGGGACATGGCCGGCCGGAAAGGCCGAACTTCTGCTGGCGCAAGAGGTGTTTCCGGTTTGCGCTCCGTCGATAGCCAGCAAGCTTCACACGATCGGGGACCTGGCGAAGACCTGTGCCATCACCGACGAGCGGACGATGATCAATTGGGAGAGCTGGTTTGCAGCCGCCGGCGTCGAGCCGGTCACTTTCCGCAAGGGCGCGCGCTTCACCGACCCGATGCTGTGCCTGGACTCGGCCATCGCCGGCCATGGCGTGATGCTGGGATGGCAATTGCTGACAGCCGACGCATTGGCCGACGGCCGGCTGGTCGCGCCTTTCGGCGTCCGCGTCGACAGCGGGCTCGGCTACTGGATGGTGACCTCGGCGACCAAGGCCGAAAGCCGCAAGGTGCGGGATTTCAAGGTCTGGATTCGCGAGGAGATCGCGCAGACCATGGCGCAGTTTAGTGCGCTCGAAAGTGCCGCCTAGAGCAATTCCAGGAAAAGTGCGCAGCGGTTTTCCGTCCGGAATTGCGAGAAGCAAGAACTCTGGCCCAGCGCAATCGCGGTGGAAAGCACGGCCATGCCGATCTATGTTGGAACCATCACTCCCAGACCAAGGCAGGCAGGATCATGACCACACATTCGCGCGGCGTTTCCGCAACGATCGACCCGGTGAAGCTCGACAGACTGGCGGAAGTCGCCATCAAGGTCGGGCTGCAATTGCAGCCGGGGCAGGATCTGGTGCTGACCTCGTCGATCGCCGCGCTGCCGCTGACCAGGCGCATCGTCGAGCATGCCTACAAGGCGGGGGCCGGCCTGGTGACGCCGATCTTCAACGATGACGAGATCACGCTGGCGCGCTTCCGCTACGGCGCGGATGCCGGCTTCGACCGCGCCGCCGGCTGGATGTATGAAGGCATGGCGAAGGCGTTTTCCAATAATGCGGCGCGTCTTGCCGTGCGCGGGGAAGACCCGTCCCTGCTGTCGGCGCAGGACCCGGCCAAGGTGGCGCGCGCCAACAAGGCGAATTCGATGGCCTACCAGCCGGCGCTGGAAAAGATCACCGGCTTCGACATCAACTGGAACATCGTCGCCTATCCCGACCTCGCCTGGGCCAAGCAGGTTTTTCCTGGCGACGCCGACGATGTCGCGGTGGTCAAGCTCGCCGACGCCATCTTTTCGGCATCGCGGGTCGATGTGGAAGACCCGATAGCAAACTGGACGGCGCACAATGCGGCGCTGCGCGGCCGCACAAAGTGGCTGAACGAGCACAATTTCCACGACCTGCATTTCACCGGCCCCGGCACCGACCTGACCGTCGGACTGGCCGACGGCCATGAATGGATGGGCGGCGCCTCGACCGCCAAGAACGGCGTCACCTGCAACCCCAACATCCCGACCGAGGAAGTCTTCACCACGCCGCATGCCAGGCGAGTGTCCGGCCATGTCTCCTCGACCAAGCCGCTGTCCTACCAGGGCACGCTGATCGACGAGATTTCGGTGCGATTCGAGGACGGCCGGATCGTCGAAGCGAAAGCGTCGAAGGGCGAGGATGTGCTGAAGAAGGTGCTCGACACCGACGAGGGTTCGCGCCGGCTCGGCGAAGTGGCGCTGGTGCCGCATTCCTCGCCGATCTCGGCCAGCGGGCTGCTGTTCTTCAACACGCTGTTCGACGAAAACGCCGCCTGCCACATCGCGCTCGGGCAGTGCTACTCAAAGTGCTTCGTCGACGGCGCCTCGCTCAGCCAGGACGAGATCGCGGCGAAGGGTGGCAACAAGAGTTTCATTCACATCGACTGGATGATCGGCTCGGACAAGATCGACATTGACGGCGTGCACAAGGACGGCGCGCGAGTGCCGGTGATGCGCAAGGGGGAATGGGCTTAAGGGTTCGGCTTGACTGAACGCAGATGTCGGCGTGAAGCACCCCCTCTGTCCTGCCGGACATCTCCCCCTCAAGGGGGGAGAT
>UCIA01000046.1 GCA_900472295.1 Hyphomicrobiales bacterium
GCCACGGTTGCGGCCGCGTCGGGAGTTCGAAAGTCTGCCAAGCGCCATGAGCGGTCGTTGACGCGATCAAGGCCGAGCGACCGGAGGCCGACACTTCGTTGGCAATGACCGCAGCAGCAGCGTTATTTCGATGTTAAGTCAACCGCATGCATACTTCATGTTTAGCTGCTCCGCGCGCAAATGGAACTTGACGAAATGCTTAAGCTTGAAGGTTCGAATGGCTGCTTTTTCATCACCGGCTATCCCGACGGCGGCGAATGGATTACGCGCGCGCTGCCCGCCAATATCGGAAAGGGAATTGTCGGGAACCGTTTCTGGCACTACGGATCAGATGGCAAGTTGGGCATCTTCGATGCTTTGGAGCGACGGAAGGTCGGCCAGCTCAAATTCCCTCCCAACGGCCTTCATGGCGCCACCCATCGCAGCCTGGCAAGCCGGGACGGCAGGCATCTCTATCTCGTCGAACAGACAAGCTCAGGCTTTGAAGCCGGAAAGTACGTGGGGCCGGATGTTTGCGTCCTTCGCATGATCGACCTGGAGCAGGCCGAAATCGTAGCGCAGCACGATGGCCTGCACGGCAGGTTCTTCAACGGCATTGTCGAGCGGCCAGACGGCAAGCTGCTGTTGAATTGGAACGACCCCTGGAGCCCGGACAGCCAAAAACATAGCCTGATGCTGCTCGATCCCAGGAGTGGCGAGAGGGAGGTTTCGACCATCCCGGCAAGCATACCTGGTCTGTATACCGGTCTGGGATTTATCAGTTGCAGCCCGGACGGGCGTTACTGGGTCAGATTTGACCATACGCGACTGCCTGCGCTCTATCCCCAGACAAGCATCGTTCAGAAGGCTTTCGGAAAGAGAAGTGGCGAACCGCTTTACGGGATCACGTTTCAGATCTGGGAAGCGTTTCCGCTGCGATTTGTCCGTCGCGTCACCGCCGCCTGGGTGAAGGTTCAGAACTTTGGGGCTGACTGGCCAGGCGATACCGATAGCGATGGGACCCGCCGCCGCGCCCTGTGGGCCGCCATCTCCGATACGCTGCGGCGTCAGAACAGGGAGCCGACCGATCCGCCGCTGTTGCTGTCGGACCTTCCGCCGCTTTTCTCGAGCAATGAAGAACTGGGCAAATTCGTCGAGTCGCATGTTTACGGCGGCATAAGCAGGCTGGTTGGTCGCGACCAGCTTCTGGGATGGCAGCCTGACGAGCAGGCATTCTGGTTCAAGGTGAACGGTTTCGTCAGTTGCGTGGGCATCGATGGCACCATCTCGCCCCGGCTGTTCACCGAACGACGTGGCTACAATGCTCACGGTTATGGGGATATTCCTCAGGCCCCGACGGTCTACGGCGTGGAAGCGCTGCCGGATCGCAAGGCGCGCGTGCTCATGGGGACCGAAGAGTTCATTTACGACGGCAAGCCCAGTGCCTCGCCCCACTTGCTGGTGGGTGTTCCGATGAGCAACGACGGATGGAAAGCCTACCAGGAACGCCGCGACGATACGCTGCTGCGTAAATCCGACGAGTTTCTCAAGGGCGCCAACCGCCTCGTCGTGCGCGTGGAAGGCGAGGGCGAAGCCGCCCTTATCAAAGCGATCGATGCGCTGACGGGCAAGATGACCGCCTCGATCTATCGCCGCGAGAGGGATTCCGAAGTAAAGATCGTTCTCGTCGTCGGCAAGGAAACGCTGGAAGAAGCAGCGTTCTTCGACAGCCTCATGGACGCATCACCCGCCGTCTTGCCGCCGCTGGCCAGACTGATCGAACGATTTGTCGAGGCCGGAGCATCGAATGACTTTCTGTTTTCGGTGGGTGAGGAAGGCATCGGTCTGCTCGCCAGTGCCGTCCGAACGCTGGGTGTCCGCGACTTGTCCGCCTTGCCGACGATCAAGCGCTACGGCGGCCTCGTCGACCCCGAACACGAGTATTATTTCGCCGGCCAGACGGTGCCGGCGATGATCGCGTCGCACGGCTGGACGGACGCCATGGTCGACTTCGTCTTTTGGGTCGCGATCATGGGCTACTTCAACACCGTTTCGTTCTCGCAAATCTGGTCGAACTGGGGATTGCGCAACGCCGTCGCCGGGCAGGTCCCCAAGACCGTGGCACGCCGGATGGCGGTGACGAATGCCGATTTGATCGCACAACGCGGTACAAGGTGGATAGCAACTTGGCAGCAAGAAATAAACGGCCGACATGAAGCCTGGCTTGAAGAGTTCCTCGACGAATTGCGGGTGATCCGTCCGCCGGCGGTTGACTGACAAATACTGTCTTCACAATCACCAAAGGGAGGTGTCCGCCTGCCGGCCAGTTCAGCCCTTTGGATATCAGTCGCGAAGGACCGCCTGGAGTCAGGGCTGCTAATGCATGTCGCGCAAAAGTGCGCAGCGGTTTTGCGGTAACGACATGCATAAAAACAAGAACTTAAAGCGCGTCACATGAATCCGTTCAAACGCGACGCGCTTTAGGGGGAAGGGCAACTCTGGATCCGTTTCCAGACTCCGCGTCTTCGTTTCTCGGAGCGTTCGAATGACAGCGAGAACCGAAACCGAGTGCAGGAGAATGCGTCCTGCCGGCCGCTTCAGTTTGAAACCTGCGCCTTGAGGGAGTCGAACCTGCCCACGGCCAAGTCTGTTTTCTTTATCGTCAGAACGAGGTCATCTACGTCGCCGAATATCCAGCCCGCAAGTGCGCTACTCGGCAGTTCGAGAAGAGTCACGTCGCTGTCGAGGTCGAATTCGTGCACATATCTGAACGGCACGTGCCCTATGCCCGCCATTTCGTGGGCAGCGATGTCTCGCCAGAGTTCCTCGAAATACGCCCGAACAGCGGGCGGTAGCGATTCGGGCGATTGGGAATAGGCGTGTTTGGCCCAATCAAAGCGCAGGTTTTCAAAGTCGGCCGCCCAAAGCTCGGCCTCCGTGCCACGCACCGTCAACGAGTGCAACTTTCCACTCAAGCTCAATATCTCGATGGCGCGCATTTCCTTCATGATCGACGCAATCGCCTCCTGCGAAAAAGGCATGCGCGCAGAGCGCTCCCGGCTCGTTTCGGCAAGCTTCCGCACCAACGAAAGTGCCTTTTCCAGCAAGGGGCGACCTAGCGTCCTTGCTTCGATAAGCTCCGCCAGTTTCTCGGCGCGATCTCGAAGCCCGGCGAGATTCTGGGGCGGGTCAGCTGCACGTTCCGCTTCTGCCAACGCTTTCTCGACGCCATCCAGCTGTTTTTTGAGAGGCGTTATCCAGTCGGTCGCTAGCCGTTCCGCAACACGCGCTTCTGCAATGTCGAACATCGCCAGCGTCGAAGGCCAGTCGAACGGCTGATGCTCGGCGGAAGCCACATCGTGGCCCTGCAGATAGCGCGTATGAATTGCTTCGCTTCGGCCCTGAAGGCGCGGATCGGGATCGCCGGGCCTGATGGCAACAAGGTCGATGGGCCAGCGCGGAACGGCGTGCTTTGCTTCGTGTGGCGGCTTCGCAAGCCGCCTATGCCGCAATGCGGTGAGCCAGCTGTCTTCGTCGAATGTGTCCGGTCCATGTCGCGAGCGGCCGAGTTCGGTAAGGTGCAGCACGCGCATCTTGTAGTCGGTTGGATGAATAAAGAAAGCCAACCAGCCGTCCCGCGGTCCAAGGCCGCCCCAGATATCGGCTGGAAAGTCGGCGCAACATATCTGCGCCAGGAAGTTTGCGTGGCGGCCGTCAATCTCGGGCCAGGGGATATGCTCAGGCATGGCCGGCGCGCCGCCGAGCCAGCTCCGCGGTCGTTCGTGATCGCGGATCGGGATCTGCGGAACGAGGCGCACGACAACAGGCTCCCGTCCGGAGGCGTCGATCATACTTCGTTCGTGCACGACCTGATTGACGGCGCCGTCCAGTATGCTCTGCAGAAGCTGTCGGTCGGCCTCGCTCATCGGCCGATCTACGGCCTTGGTCCGTTGCATGACCTTGGCAAGGCGATCCTGGGGGACGGTGGCCTTTTGTGGAGCTGCGGCAGCGGGCTTCGGATGTGATCGCCGATAAACCAGTGCCGTGAATGATATAGTGAGCACCGCAAGAATTATGGTCGCGGGCAGGACACCCAGGCGCGACACCAGAACGAAATCGAGGAACATGTTGATGCCCTTGACGCCTCTCGATGTGCCTGCGCCAGGTATTTGATCGAGGAAGCGCGTGAGCGCCTGCAACGTCAGCGTTGCCATGGCAATAAAGACGAGGAATGCTTGGGAGGACGGTCGCATGGTATAAAACTACTGCCTAGTCTCTAACAGGCGATGAAGGGCTCTGCCGCTGTGCGGGTGCGAGCCTTGTCGCCCAGGGCGGGCGCACCGGGCTTACGGGGGCGGCCGTTCCCGGCCTTGCGACCTTGGCGCCCTGCGACGAAGGAGCGGGCGCGAAGGCGAATGGTCTCGACGGGGGCGGCGAAGGTCGTAGCGGTCAGGCCCTTGGCATGCCTTTTGGCCGCAATGTTCGCTTCTGGGCGGCAAT